>CAVUWD010000020.1:0-271526 GCA_963745025.1 uncultured delta proteobacterium | reverse complement strand
GAATCGAGCCGGCCGAAAATTCTGCGTCCATTGCGGCGTCAGGCTCGAGTCGACCTGCCCCTCGTGCGGCGCGAGCGAGAATCGGGAGAGCGGTTCTGCGGCGAGTGCGGCGCACCTCTCAGCGAGCAGGCCGCGGCGCAGCCAGCCGCTCCACCTGAACTGGCACCGGCGGCACCCGGCCCGGCCGAAGCCGCCGAGCGCCGCCAGCTCACCGTGATGTTCTGCGACCTGGTGGGCTCGACCGATCTCTCCCAGCGCCTCGACGCCGAGGACCTGCGCAGCGTCGTGCGCGCCTATCAGGAGGCGGCGGCCGCGGTGATCGAACGCTACGCGGGGCACATCGCCCAGTACCTGGGCGACGGGCTGCTGGTGTACTTCGGCTATCCGCAGGCCCACGAGGACGATGCCGAGCGCGCAGTGCGCGCCGGGCTCGAGATCCTCGCCGCGCTGCGCACGTTGAACGATGCGCTCGAGCCCAAGCACGGCCTCCGTCTGGCGGCGCGCGTCGGCATCCACACCGGCCCGGTGGTGATCGGCGCGATGGGCGGCGGCGCGAAGAGCGAGACCCTCGCCCTCGGCGACACCACGAACATCGCCGCGCGCCTCGAAGCCGTGGCCGCGCCGGACACGGTGGTGATCAGCGGCGCCACGCAGCGGCTCGTCCCGGGCATGTTCCTGCTGCAGGATCTCGGCACCCCGCCGCTCAAGGGCGTCGCCACGCCGATCCGCGCCTACGCCGTGCTGCAGGCCACCGGCGTGCGCAGCCGCCTCGACGTGGACCCGAGCATGCTCACTCCGCTGGTCGGCCGCGACCAGGAGCTGGGGCTGCTGATCGAACGCTGGGAGCAGGCGCAGGAGCGCGACGGCCAGACGGTGCTGAGCCGGCCGAAGGTTCTGCGTCCATTGCGGCGCCGGTCTCGAGCTTACCTGCCCCTCGTGCGGCGCCAGCTCGGAACCGGGAGAGCGGTTCTGCGGCGAGTGCGGCGCACCTCTCAGCGAGCAGGCCGCGCCGCAGCCAGCCGCTGCACCTGAACTGGCACCGGCGGCACCCGGCCCGGCCGAAGCCGCCGAGCGGCGCCAGCTCACGGTGATGTTCTGCGACCTGGTGGGCTCGACCGATCTCTCCCAGCACCTCGACGCCGAGGACCTACGCAGCGTCGTGCGCGCCTATCAGGAGGCGGCGTCCGGGGCGATCGACCGTTACGCGGGGCACATCGCCCAGTATCTGGGCGACGGGCTGCTCGTGTACTTCGGCTATCCGCAGGCCCACGAGGACGACGCCGAACGCGCCGTGCGTGCCGGGCTCGGGATCCTCGCCGCCCTTCGCACGTTGAACGATGCGCTCGAGCCCAAGCACGGGATGGGTTATCGCACGCGAAGCGCGTCCCGTTCCTCCCGATCCTGGAGCTGTTGCGCGCCGTTTTCCGAGTTACCGAGCAGGACGGCAACGACGCCGCGCGCGAGAAGATCGCCGGGCGGATGCTTCTGCTCGATGAGACGCTCGCCGAGGGGCTGCCGCTCATGTTCGATTTCCTCGGCGTGGCTGATCCAGATCGGCCCTCTCCGTCGCTCGTTCCCGAGGCTCGCCAGCGCCAGCTTCTTGACCTGATCCGGCGGCTCTCGCGCGCACGCAGCGCCAGGGAGCCGGCCGTAATTCTCTTCGAGGACCTTCACTGGTTTGATCAGGCGAGCGAGGAATTCATCGAGAACCTGGTCGAGATCGCGCCCGGCAACCGCACACTCGTGCTCCTTAACTTCCGCCCGGAGTACCACGCGCAGTGGATGCAGCGGTCCTATTACCAGCAGCTTCCGCTCCTACCGCTGGGCCCCGAAGCGATCATGGAGCTCTTCGCCGATCTCCTCGGCAGCGATCCGTCGCTCCACCGACTCCGCGAGCTCATCCAGGAGCGAACGGGCGGCAATCCGTTCTTCATCGAGGAGATCGTCCAGTCGCTGATCGAGACGGGCGTTGTCGCGGGAGCCAGGGGTGCGTATCGCCTAGTCAAGCCCGCAGAAGAGATCGCCGTGCCCGCGACCGTGCAGAGCGTACTCGCAGCACGGGTCGACCGCCTGCCCGAGCGGGAGAAGCGGCTGCTCCAGACCGCGTCGGTGATCGGCAAGACGTTCTCCGAACCGATACTCCGGCGCGTGGCGGACCTCGGCGACGGAGATCTTCCCGGCGCTCTCCATGGGCTCACGAGCGCCGAATTCCTCTACGAAGAGGCGCTCTATCCGGAGGCCGAGTATGCTTTCAAGCACCCGCTGACCCAGGAAGTCGCCTATGGCTCGCAGCTCGCGGAGCGAAGAGCGCGCGTCCACGGGGCGGTTGCGCGTGCGATCGAGGAGCTCGGGTCGGGGAAGCTCGGCGAGCGTGCAGCGCTTCTCGCCTACCACTGGGAGCGTGCAGGCGAGATTCGGGAGGCGGCGAAGTGGCATCGCTGGGCAGCCGAGTGGGTGGGCGGCAACAATTCTGCTGAAGCATTACGTCACTGGGGAAGCGTGCGCGGTCTTCTAAACACGCTCCCGGAGACACCCGAGAACTTAGCTGAGAGAGCGGAGGTGCGCGCCCAGATCATGACGCACCTCGCTCGTGTGGGTGATCCCGAGGACCAGGCGACCTCGCTTTTCCGCGAAGGACGGGAGCTCGCGCAGCGGAGCGGGGATCCTCACGTTCTCAGCCAGGTCCTGAACGGCTTCGGCGAGCTCCGCGCGCGAGCTGGGGCCATCGATGAAGCGCGCGATCTGCTTCTCGAATCGATGCACCGCGCCGACGAAACCGAGGATCTCGGCTTGAGAGTGGCCGTTCGTTACGGACTCGGTATCAGCCTTTTTTGGTCCGGGCGGCTCCGCGAGTGCCTTGCCGTTGTGGATCAGGGTCTTGGGCTCGCTCGGGGAGATGTCGGCCTCGGCGTCGATCGAATCGGGTTCAGCCCCAGCCTCGCCCTCTCGGCCTTGCATGGCATGCTTCTGAGCCTCATGGGGCGTCCTCGGGAAGGCGGAGCCGAGCTCGACCGGGTGATCGAGCACGCGCGGACGTCTCAGCAGTTGTTCCCGCTCTGGGCCTCCCACAGCTTCCACGTCTATCGCTGCGAGCTCACGGGGGAGACCGCGTCTGTCCTGGCGCACGGCCGAGAGGCGGTGGATTACGCCGAGCACACAGGCACCCACATCGCGCGAATCTTCGGCTACCTCTCCCTTGGGATCGCAAACGTCTTGAACCACGCTTGGCATGACGCGCTCGAAGTGCTGCAGCACACGCTAGCGATCGGAAGGGAGCGACGGCTGCAGGCCTTCGAAACCAGGGTGCTTGCGTTGATGGCGGTGGCGCATCTCGGCCTCGGTGATCGTCCAAGGGCCTTAACGCTCGTGGAAGAAGCGATCGCCGTCTGCCGGCGGCTCGGCGCCCGACTCTGGGAGTTCTCGGCTCTGCTCACCCGGATTCGCGCTCTCCGCGAGATCAACGGCATCAAGGCGAAGAAGGAGATCGAGGCCACGCTCGCCGAAGCCGACTCCTGGCTCGAGATGTCGGGCGCGAAGAGCTACGAGCCCTTCCTCCACGTTGAGCGTGCCGAGCTGGCGCAACTGAACGGCGACGACTCCACCCGCCAGCGCGAGCTCCGCGAGGCGCACCGCCTGTTCCTCGAGATCGGGGCGCCGATCCGCGCGGAGCAGGTCGCGAAGGAGCTCTCCGGATGAAGTGCCCCGGGTGCGGCCATGAGAACCGGGATGCTGCCAAGTTCTGCGAAGAATGTGCGGTCCGCTCGGACGCAAGTGTGCAGGCTGCGGTGCCGAGCTTCGCCCCGTAGCCAAATTCTGCGACGAGTGTGCGTTCCCGGTCACGGGCGCACCCCCGACCCGCTCTGCCGACCCTCGCTCCTATACGCCGAAGCACCTCGTTGAGAAGATTCTCACCTCGCGGGGCGCTCTCGAGGGCGAGCGCAAGCAGGCGACCGTCCTCTTCGCCGACGTGAAGGGGTCGATGGATCTCGCCGAGTCGATCGATCCCGAAGAATGGCACCGGATCTGGAGCGCTTCTTCAAGATCCTCACCGACGGTATCCACCGCTTCGAGGGCACAGTGAACCAGTACACGGGCGGCGGGATCATGGCCCTCTTCGGAGCGCCGATCACCCACGAGGATCACGCGCAGCGCGCCTGCTACGCCGCCCTGTCTCTCCAGGAGGACCTTCACCGCTACGCGAACGAGCTGCGCGTCGAGAAAGGGATCAGCTTCCAGTGCGAGTCGTTGCTCGCAAGGTATGGCAGCCATCTTCGGCGCATCACCGTTGCGCCGCGGCGACGACCGCTTCGACGGCCTGTTCGAGGGCGAGCACGTCCGTGTTGACGACGATGTCGTAGTGCACCGGAAGCTCCTCGCCGATGCCGTAGAACGCCTTCAGGTACTCGCGACGGCTCTTGTCCGAATCCTTGATCATTCTCGCCGCCTCGTCGACGTCAATGCCGCGAGCCGCCGCGAGCCGCTCCGCCCGGACTTCGGGCGAGGCGGTGACGAAAACGCGCAGAACACCCTCTTCGCCGGCCAGCGCCATCGCGGCGGCATGAGCGACGATGACGACGTTCCCCTCTCGGGCGGTGTCGCGGACGACTGCGCGGATCAGCTGGCGGAAGTACTCCGTGCCCCGAAAGGCCGCCCTGACGCCGGTCATTTCCTCGCCGGTCAGGAACGCGGCCGGATGTAGAGAGCCGGGCGAGATTGCCATTATCTCCGACGCTGTCGCCACGGCTAACGACTTGAGTACGCGCTCGATGAACGTCTGCCGACGCTCGGCGTCCTGTACCAGCTCGACGTCGACGCCCTCCCTTTCGGCAGCCGTGGCGACGATCTCTTCGTCCGCATAGCGAAAGCCCATCCGCTGCGACAGCGCGTGCCCGATTTCCTCGCCGCCCGCGGCCAGCGCCCGCGACACACAGATCACCCGGGTTTTCATCTCGATTTCCTTCCGCACCCCGGCTCTCAAGCCCCGGGGTTGATGCTGCACGCCCGAAGGAGCGGCCACGGCATGGAGTAGACCACGAAGAGGATCGGCGTCGCAAAGAAGAAAGGAAGGAAGAGGAGAATAGCCACCCAATGAGGTAGCGCGCACCCGGAGGGATGCTAAAGACGATCGTGCAAGGGCCTTGACGATCGCGGAAGAAGCGATCGGTTTCATCCGGCGGCTCGGCTCCCGATTCTGGGAGTTCTCGGCTCTACTCACCCGGATCCGCGCTCTCCGCGAAACGCAGGGAGTCCAGGCAACGAGAGAGATCGAGGCCACGCTCGCCGAAGCCGACGCCTGGATCGAGATGTCTGGTGCGAAGAGCTACGAGCCCTTCCTCCGCATCGAGCGGGCCGAGCTTGCGCGGCTGAGCGGCGATGAAGCCACACGACAGCGCGAGCTCCGCGAGGCGCACCGTCTGTTCCTCGAGATCGACGCCCCGATCCGCGCCGACCGGATCGCGCAGGAGCTTCGATCGTGAAGTGCCCCGGTTGCGGCTTCGAGAACGCCGCGGGGATGAAGTTTTGCGGTGAGTGCGGCGCACGCCTGCTCAAAGAGTCGAATCCAGCACGCGCTTCGTGGCATTCGCCAACGAGGAGACGCCTTTCTACCGCAGCGACGCCATGGGCAGCCGCCGCTATGCGCGGTGTTCGAAGAAGCGCGGCGTCATCGCGATGTTCTCGCTGGAGACCATCGGTTACTACTCCGACCAGCCGGGTAGCCAGCGTTATCCGTTCCCGCTCGGCTTGTTCTACCCCGCGAGCGGTGGCTCGTTTGCGTTCACCGGCCTCGAGGAAAGCCTGCTGACGGCGCGACCTTGTCCCAATGATCGACTTTGCTCAGCCTGAGCCCTTTTCGCCGAGTGCCTTCTTCACGGAGGCGGGGATCTTGTCCGCATTCGCGAGCAACTGGCTTACCTGCCACAGCTGCGTGTCGTTCAGTTTACCCTTGAACCCGGGCATGCCGGTCATGCGGATGCCGTTCGCGGCCTTCCAGTGGGTCTCCCACGCGGGGTCGTCCGTCACGCCCGTACCGTGGAAGAGCCCCGGAGGCTTCGGGAACATGCCCGAAGCGATAGCGGTCGGCTGCTCGCCGGGCAAACCGTGGCAGACTGCGCAATTCTTCCTGTACACCTCCGCGCCGGCCAGATACGTCTCCTCGTTCGCCGCGATGGGAGGCTCCGTCTGTTTCTGCTTGTCCAGAACGGCGTGAAGACCGATTCGCGCGAGCCAACTCTCAAACGGCATGGGCGGATCCGTGACCGCAACGGGAGCAAGGCCGGCGGCAAAGTAAAAATACACTCCCGCGGAAATCAGCAAGACTCCCAGGATGAATCCAACCACCAGACCTTTCAACATTCGTTCTCTCCTCCTTGTCGGGCACGCTGGCAGCGCGACAATGCTTTGGAAATACTATAGACTGGTCCACCCGCAGCCATCGCCCCGCGGGGCAGCAGGAGCGTCGCCGCTAGGGCGAGGGCGGCGGCGAGGCGTGCTTCAACCGTTCGCTTCATGACCGTTTCCTCCTCCTCATCTCGCGATCCCAAGTTCCACCACAGGCGCCTCGCGCCCGTCGAGAGGCGGGGCGCGAGAGCACGCGGGCTTCGGCGGCGTGCAGTGAGCGAAAGACGATCTTTCCGCCTACATCGCGGGCTCCAGATCCATGAGCCTCCTTCCGCCGAGTCTGCCGTTGTGATCTCGCGCCTCGAGTTCTATTCGATCCGGCCTGGCCCCGATGGCCTGTCTCGTATCACTCGCCGCGCCGAGGGCCTTCGACGTGATTCTCGTGGAGGACCTTTCGCGCCTCACGCGGGACACCGCCGAGCTGCTCAGAACCAACGCGCGCCTGCGTCTGCGCGGCGTGGAGATCGTCGGCGTCTCGGACGGCGTCGCGTCGAACGCGAAGGGTGCGAAGCTCCTCTTGACCGTGAAGGGCGCGATGAACGAGGTCTATCTCGACGACTTGCGCGAGAAGACGCACCGGGACCTGCAAGGTTCGCACACGCGCGGCCTCAGCACGGGCGGAAGGACCTTCGGCTATCGCGCGGTCAAGGTCGAAGGCGCCGCGCGTCCCGGCAAGCATTCGCAGCCGGCGCGCCTCGAGATCGACGAGGCGGAGGCGGCGATCGTGCGCCGCATTTTCGAGGAGTACCGAGATGGGAAAAGCCTTCGCGCGATCGCGGTCGCCCTGAACGACGCCGGCGTCCCCTTCCCCGCCAAGGGCACGAGACGCGAGCGAGTGCGGAAGGGCTGGTCGCGCGTCACCGTCCGCTGGATTCTCCGCAACGAGCGCTACGTCGGCCGCGTGATCTGGAACAAGCGGCAGTGGGTCAAGGACCCGGACACAGGAACACGGCGCTACCTGCTGCGGCCGAAGGCGGAGTGGGCAACGGCCGAGCAGCCCGAGCTTCGCATTGTCCCCGACACGCTCTGGCGCGCCGTGGCCGCCCGGATCCGCATGATCGAGGAGCGCTACGAGGGCGCCGGCCGCAGAGGTATCCGTCGCGGCGCCGCCAGCCTCTACTCGGCGCACCTGCTCAACGGCCTCCTTCGCTGTGCCGCCTGCGGCGGCCGCATGGAGATCATCACGACGACTCGCCAGAAGAACAGGCAGACCTACGCACAGCGTTGGTATTTTTGCAGCGACGCCCGCAACAAGGGGCCGGCCATCTGCGACCACTCGGCCCGCTATCGTGCCGACCTCCTCGAGGCCGACCTCATCGAACGGTTCCGCGCGGCGACAACGCCCTCATCGACCGCATCGCCGCCGCCTTGAACAAGGCCGTCGAAAGGGCACTCCGCGACGAGCGCGGCACCCCGAAGAAGCTCACCGCCGAGATCGCACGCCTCAGAGCCGAGGCAGACAACCTCGTCGCCTTCTTCGCTGAGGGCGACTCCTCGACCGTGCGCGAGCGCCTCCGAGGCATCGAGCAGCGGATCGCCATCGCGGAGGCCGAACTCGCCGCGGCCTCGAGCCGGGCGAAGGCCCTGCCACCGAAGGTCCACCGCGAGTGGCTCGTCGCTAAGCTCGAGCGGCTTCAGCAACTCCTCGCGAAGAACCCGGCCGCCGCCAAGATCGAGATCGCCCGCCACCTGGAAGGCAGCCTGAGCCTGCGCTCCCTGCCCGCAGAGATCGGCGAGCGGGGCTACGAGATCACCGGCGCCTGGAAAGCTGAGGGCCTCCTCGGTCAGGAGGAGGCCCTGCGATCCGGAAATTCGATCCTAGTTCATTGCGGGGGCACGATTCGAAAAGACCGGCACCCGCCGTGGCGATCGCCATCGAACCCGTCGAATTCACGGTCGATTTGCCCGGGTGAATGGTACGGCCCCGACCGGCCACGGGCGGGGCCCATGCACCCCGTTTCCGGTCGATTACCGGGGTGTCCCGTGGCGGGTTTGGGACCGCGCGATTGCGCCGTCGCAGAGTTGCCTGTCAGAGGCTAACGCGGGAGCGACCACGTCATCGGTAGAGGCGTCGCCGCAGGTGTTAAGGGAACTCGTGGCCGTGCACAACCACTATCGTCGCCTGCATTGCGCTCGCGCGATCATGTGGTCGCCGCCCCTGGCGGCAATCGCTCAGGGCTGGGCGGATCGACTGCGCGATCGCGGCTGCCCGCTGCAACACAATCCCGATAGCGTCTGTGGGGAGAACATCGCTTACGCTGTGCCCTCAGGATCTCTAACACCCGAGGCCGTTGTTCAGAGGTGGTATTCTGAGGTCGCGCATTACAGTTTTCGACGAGGTCAGTACCGGCACGCCACAAAGCACTTCACCCAGGTTGTCTGGGCTGGTACCAGCCGGATCGGATGTGGCATCGCCCAGTGCCCCGGAGCCGACATTTGGGTATGCAACTACGATCCGCCCGGTAATGTCCTTGGGCAGTTCTCCCCGCATGTATTGCCCACCTCATGTTCTGAGACGAGAGTCCGAACGAAATAGGCGTCTCGGATGCGGCATGTTCGCATCCAGGGCAAGAAATCGCCGTCACCGCCTGCGGCTCGAGACCGCTATGGGGCCTGAACCGGTCCCGGAAGCACGCCCCCGATCAGACCAATGGAGGCGGACGCCGCGTCATCTCCAGCGAACATGAAGATACATCAACTCTCCAGCGACGAAGCCCTCGCGCATCTACATAGCACTCCTCTGGGGCTGTTACCCGACGAGGCCGAGCGCCGGCTGCTCGAGTACGGGCCCAACGTCGTGCAGGAACTTGCGCGTGAGCCGGCGTGGCTGCGGCTTGTCAAAGAGTTCATTCAGTTCTTTTCGCTGATTCTCTGGGCTGCGGCCGGGCTCGCATTTGTGGCCGAGTGGAGCGATCCGGGCCAGGGCATGGCCAAGATTGGCTATGCCATCGTGATGGTGATCCTGGTGAGCGGCCTGTTCTCCTTTTGGCAGGAATATCGGGTCGAAAGGACTCTGGCCGCGCTACGCAGACTGCTGCCGCAGAAGGTGAAGCTTACGCGCGGCGGCAGGGTCATTCTGGGATCCGCAGAGCAGCTGGTGCCGGGGGACATCGTTTTGCTTGAGCAGGGTGACAACATCCCTGCGGATTGCCGGCTCCTCGAGGCGTTCGACGTTCGGGTCAACAACGCCGCAGTCACGGGTGAGTCCATGCCCTTGGTGCGCGAGGCGGCTGCTTCCGACGCCGATGAGCCGATCCGCGCCAAGAACATCCTGCTGGCCGGCACCTCGATCACGTCGGGCCAGGCGCGGGCGGTCGTGCTCGCGACCGGCATGCACACCGAGTTCGGCAAGATCGCGCGGCTTACCCAAACGGCCGGCGAAGCCGTGTCTCCGTTGAGAAAGGAACTGGCCCGCTTGAGCCGGTTGATCGCATTCTTGGCGATCCTGATCGGGCTGATCTTCTTCGCTATCGGCTGGCTGACCGGAGTCACTTTTTGGAAGGACTTCATTTTCGCCATCGGGATCATCGTCGCGATGGTGCCCGAGGGGCTTCTACCGACGCTGACCCTGTCGCTGGTGCTTGCCACCCAGCGCATGGCGCGGCGCAGTGTTCTCGTCCGCTACCTGCCATCGGTCGAGTCGCTCGGCTCGACCACGGTGATCTGTACCGACAAGACCGGAACGCTGACTCAGAACCGCATGACGGTCGCACGGCTCTTCCTCGGGGATGGGACGTATTCTCCAACTGCGATCGAGCCGAGCAACGCGTTCGCGCAGTCCTATCGGCACTTCTTCCTAACGGCCAAGCTGTGCCATGACGTCAGGGGAACGGGAGAGCACCGCGGTACCGCTCTTCTGGGCGATCCGATGGAGATTGCGCTGATCGAGATGGCTCGCCGGATCCTGCCCGAGCCGCCCGCCTGCGCCCGGCTAGACGAGATCCCCTTCGACGCGGACCGCATGCGGCTGTCTACGGTGCACGCGATGCCTGAGGGCCCCGTACTGTACTGCAAGGGGGCGCTGGAATCCGTTCTTCCGCTGTGTAGCCGACTTTTACTTCACAGTGACACGCCCGCCCTGGACTTCCGACTGCAACAGCAGATCCTCGCAGCTCACGAACAAATGGCCGAGCAGGGGCTGCGGGTCCTCGCGTTTGCCTACCGCTCGGTGGGCACCCAATGGAAGCGCGAGGGTCTAGAACAGGATCTGGTCTTCGCCGGGCTGGTCGGCCTGGAAGACCCGCCCAGGCCCGAGGTGCCGGAAGCGCTGCGCAGGTGCCGTGAGGCGGGAATCAGGGTGATCATGGTGACCGGCGACCACCCGCGCACCGCCCGGGCGATTGCCCGCGAAATCGGGCTCGCCACAGGGGATAATGCGGCTGTGATCACAGGCGAGCAGATCCGCAGTCTCTCGGACACCCAGCTGATGCTGACGCTGGACACTCCCGATGTCATCTTTGCCCGGGTCAGTGCAGAGCAGAAGGGGCGCATCGTTGAGGCGCTGAAGAACAAGAACCAGGTTGTGGCTGTCACCGGCGACGGCGTGAATGACGCGCCCGCGCTCAAGAGTGCGCATGTCGGCATCGCGATGGGGATTGCGGGCACGGACGTCGCCAAAGAGGCAGCAGACATGGTGCTACTCGACGACAATTTCGCCAGTATCGTGAACGCCATCGAAGAGGGACGGGCAGTCTACGAGAACATTCGCAAGTTCCTAACCTATGTGCTTGTGCACAACGTTGCTGAGCTGATCCCCTATCTCGGCTTCGCGCTGTTCGGGATCCCGCTGGCGCTGACGCCGATCCAGGCCCTGGCCATCGACATGGGAACAGATTCCTTGACCGCTCTGGGTCTGGGCGTCGAACGGCCCGCGCCGCGAGTCATGCAGCGCCCCCCGCGGGCCCGAAGCGAACGTTTGATGAACTGGCCGCTGGCGCGGCGCGCCTACCTGTTCCTCGGACCTATCGAGGCGGCCGCCGCTATGGCCGCGTTCTTCTTCGTGCTCCACGCGGGGGGCTGGAAGTATGGCCAGGAACTTGCGCCCCAGGACCCGCTGTATCTCCAGGCGACCACCGCCTGCTTGAGTGCCATCATCGTGATGCAGATCATGAACGTGTTCCTGTGCCGCAGCGCCTCGCGCTCGTTGTTTTCCACAGGCCTGCTCGGAAACCCGCTGATCCTGTGGGGCGTGGCCTTGGAGATCGCGCTGATTCTAGTCATCAACTACACACCCTGGGGAAACGTGCTCGTCGGTTACATCACCTCTCGTTGGGCCGGTGTGGCTGTTCATCGTCCCTTTCGCCGTCGCCATGCTCATTCTCGAAGAATTGCGGAAATGGCTGGCCCGACACCCGCTCGCCCAGAGATCCACGCGCCGGGGCCTGGACAGTCGAACCGCGAACGACTCGTCGGCGAATGGATGAGGCGATGGTCGCGCGAACTGCGGGCCTGGAGGCGAGAAGCCGGCCACACTCGGGCCCCGCAAACTACGCTTTTTCAAAAACCGTCCCGTTCATCGAGAACTTAGACAGCTTGGGTCCCCAGCTCGCCGAATTCGTTAGATCGAGCCGGCCGAAAAGATCGCGATCGAGACCGCCAGGGCGAAGGCGAAGGGGAACGACTGGATCAAGCCCCATGGCCGGGCTGATCGCCGGTCGGAGGTGGGGGGGCTAACCACTACTTCGCGTCGCCGAGCTGGGGCGCGAGATTATCCGCGAGCGAGGGCTGGCCTCGCAAACGCAAGGCGACGCGGTAAGAGACTCGGACGACTTACTTTTCGCCGCTTCGCCGCTTCTCGTTCAAGGCGTGGAGAAGCGAGCCCTCCACGGCGACCTGGAAGGCGACACACTCTCGGTAGGCGGCCTGTCAGCGAGCTTCTCAACTCCGCTCGGCCTTCGGGAGTCTCGCTGCCCGCCGCGACCATCTGTTCAAGCCGAAGCCGCAAGGCGTTGGTCGCCTTGAGGCGTGTCTCACCGAAGGTCCTTCCCGAGACGAGCAGCCGGCTAGGTCTGGGAAGCTCGCCGAGAAACTGCCGTCGTGATCTCTTTGCAGGATCGCGGTCTACCTCGCCATCGCTGGGGGTCCTGCGCGGCCGGCTTGTAGTCGACCGCCGGTTCCCGGCGAACACGCTTCTGCCGTGGGCCTCCGTGATCGACTTCACGATGAAGAGGCCGAGCCCCGTCGAGTCGCGCCGGTGCGAGACGTCGGCGAACCGCTGAAAGAGCTTGCCGTCGAACTCGGCCGGAATCCCCCGCCCATCATCCTCCACCACGACCTCGAAACGTGCCGAGTTGTCGAGTTTCAAACCGTCCGGACCGGAGGAACGCCGGGGAATTCGCCTTCATGCGTAAGCGCTCGCAGCTCAATGTGCAGATGCGGTAGAAGCGGACGGTCGACCGCTATGCCACGGAGGTGGACGGTGCTTACCACGGCGGCGGAAATGGCGACGGGCGCGTCTTGCAAATGGATCGTCGCAATCGCCGGCCTCACTGCTTGCGGAGCGCTCCTCTTGCCGCCGAGGGCCCACGCGATCGAGCGGCGGAAGTTTGCAGCGCTCGACCGCGCGGCCAGAGCCATGCGGGGCGAGATGGTGAGGGGTGTCTCCTATGAGCGCTTCAGCGAGCTCGCCAAGATCCTCGCGGTCGAGCTTCTCGGTGCGAAGGACAAGGTCGACGGCGAGGAGGACCGTCAGCTCGTGTTCCTCTATGCGCAGGCGGGTCTCGCCTACGGCGATAGCCTGACACTGTGGCGAGAGAAGATCGAGCGCAAGAGCTCTCAGGTGTCATCGACGTCGGCACACATCGCTCCGCTCGTCTCGCGCTATGGAATCCCGGTCGACGGCGAGCCTGGAGCTGATCACCTAGACGCAGACTCGGCGATCCGGTTGATCTGGAGGGCGGGGAACAAGGCGCTCCGCAAGGCGGAGTTGCGATACGAGGGTCGCGACCGCGAGCTCGCCGCCGTCCTCGAAGCCGAAAAACGCGCGGAAGCGGAGCGAGTGGCGGCCGAACAAAGACGTGCTGCGGAGGAAGCAGAACATCAACGGGCGATGACGGAACGGATCGCCGAAGAGTTCGACCGAGCCGAACGCGAGGAGAAGCGGCCGAAGCCATTCGAGGCGAGCGTCGGAGACTGGACGTGCCCGCGCGGCTATGTCATTCGACGCGGCCGCTGCCTCACCGACGAAGAAGCCGCCCGAACCAAGGTGGAAATGGGCAGGTAGGGCATCGAGCATTCCCTGCCATCGTCCACGGTAGCCGCCTCTTCCGGGTTGGCGACAAGGTCATGCAGATCCGCCAGCCGCGGGTCGCGCCGAACGCGCGTCTTGTAGCGCTCGACCAGCGCGGGGATCTTGCCGCGGGCTTCGAGCACGTCGAGCAGCGCGTCGGGCAGGTTGAGGGCGTAGTGGTTGATGAGCTCGCTTCGGAGCTTCGTCAGAACGAACTACAGTAAGGCTGGAGGATCGCAGCTAGTCGCAGCTTTTCGTTATATTTGGTGCCGTGGCCTGGGGCAGAAAAACGGGCGGCAGAGATTTCAGGGCGGGCCACGACCCGCGCCGGAACATGCTCGGCGCGGCGCTCCGGCCCGGCACCGCGCGCAAGCGCGACTTCATCGAGATGTGCGCCCGGGAAAATCCCGGCTACTTATTGAACATCCTCGACTCCTTTGGTCTCGTCCCGATGCTGGTCGAGCTGTACAACGCGTCACGGACTGACCGTCGCAAGCCCCGCGCGCGCTGGAAGATAACACCGCGCCTTCTGCGCGAGTGGCGGCGCGATTTTGGCAAGGGCGGCTGGTGACGTCCGTCGCTACGACGCATTGCCGGTGCACCGACGGCCATGGAACGAACACGCTATTTCGTTTACGTCTACCGTGACCTCGACGGGAAGGCTCAGTACGTCGGGTACGGCGGCAGAGTTTTGCGGGCGACCTCGCATCAGTCCGCGAGCCACAATCGCTTACTGGCCGCGTTCCTTGGACGCCGCAAGTTCCTTCTCGAAGCCTGCGGTCCCTTCGGGTCCGAGCGGACAGGGCGCGCCGTGGAGACGGCATTGATCTCGGCCCTCCGGCCGCGGCTGAATCGCAATCAGGGCGAATCGAAGTGGAGACTTTGGCCTATCGGCGTGCCCGAAAATCTGGTGGAGCGGTTGGTCTCCGAGCCTCTGACGCGAAAGGACCTCCTCCGGCGTTGCCGGCGCTCCTCCTCGGTGCCGTACCTCAGCGTCCCCACGGATACATGCATGAGCCGCCACGTGCTGGAAAGGAACTGTAGGAAAGGCCAGTCCCTATACTAACCCCAGAACGAGGAGGCATAGAACCCGGGAACCGTAAACCGGAGAAGTTCGTTCAGGTCAGCCTTCGGCAACGTCTTAGCGCCACGCATGCGACGCCGGTACCCAGCAGGAGCAATGTCGAGGGTTCTGGTGTAGGCGTGAAAGTCGAAAACGTATATGTGAACGAATCGACCAGCTGGCCCTGATCTGGTCCGGCTGGGATCACAAAGTCCGGAGCACTATTCAACAGATCAACGGTGAGTGTTGCCGGTACCAGCATGCCAGTGTGGCTGATCGGCTCGAACCTCGCGACGAAGCCGAGCGTCACCGGATCGATCCCTGTGCTGAACGACTGCTGCAACTCCTCCGGTGCGGAGCCCATTTCCTGGTACGTGAATCGGATAGTGTCAGTAATTGATGGTCCACCGGCGTAGGGGACAATTGTTGAGAATATAAACGCGGGTGGAAAGATCGTTCTCTCGTAAGTGCTCGGCTCGATGACGACGCCCGGGTTGGAAAAGAGATCGAGCCGCGCGCCCGACGAACTGAGCAAGAAGAAGGCGCTTTCAAAGGTGAGGGGATCCGCGCGTAACTCCGATGCGGCTCCGCTGAAGCAACTCACCAAAACTGCCACGCGAGTCAGCCGATGCTTCCAGAGAGCAGTCATATTCAGCATCTGTTGTCGTCGAACCGCCGTAAGATCGATTGCCTCGGGGCGGTGTCGTGTACGGCAGGGTAAAATATCAAGCCCTTACACCAATTCGGCCGATCATGCCGATATAATGTACTCTCGGTGACACTCCCGATTCGAGAGGTCGCGCTCCGGTGCGTAGATGACACAAAAATCGATCCAGAGGCAAGCGTGGAAAATTGGGTCGAGAATTTCATGAGAAGATTTCCTGTTACATCTGCTGGGCGTGTTGGAACGAGCGAGAGCGAGAGCGATCGCAAGATTTTCCGATCTTTGCCCGGATCGCCTCCGCATTTCTCCGGGCGCGATCGGGGATCGGCGTGGACCGGGTCCACGCCCTGCGTTGGCGACCGAGCACCTGGCACAAAGCCCGGGGTGCCTGCGGCTGTTCGCGGGGCGGACACCACATACCTTGCATTTCATCGACGCCTCTCTTTCCGTAGCAGCGCCGCACGAACCAAGCCCGGGTCGAGGCCGAGCGCACCGCAGCAATCGTCGAACGAAATCAATCCGCGATCGCCTTCGACGATCCACCGCCGCGCCTCTTCGACGGCGCACCGCTGGGCGTTCGCGCGGCCGCGCGAGGTGTGGTCGCCGCCGAGCGCCGGAACGTAATCGACCGGTCGAGAGCGCGATCGCGTCTTCGAGGAGTGCGATGAGCAATCGTAGCTCGGGCGTGTCGCGCCTCGACGGCGGGTCGGGCAGCACTGACACCGGTTCGAAGATGTTGAGCGGGTCAGCGTTCACGATCCGTCGCGCTTTCGGTTCGCGTGACAGGAGGCGTCGATCGATCCGCAGATCTGGCAGCGGTCGGGCTCGACGGGGGGCGGGGCTGTCGGCTTTGACCCGGCGCGACACCGTGACCGATCTTGAAGGGCCACGGGTCCTGTTTGTTGCTGACGATCGCAAGCAAGAGAGCCTGGAGGCCTTCTGGGCGGTGGGGCTCAGCGCTGCTCAGCGCGAGGGCATCGAGGCCATCGCGATGGACATGTGGGAGCCCTACGTCCAAGCCACCCTCGCCCGGATTCCCGCCGCCCAGGACAAGATCGTCTTCGACAAGTTCCACATCGCCAAGCATCTCAACGAAGCCGTCGATCGAGTTCGTCGAGCCGAGCATCGAGAGCTGCTGGTGCGGCACGACGAACGTCTGGTCGGGACGAAGTACACTTGGCTACGCAATCCCGAATCCTTTGCCGACGAAGCCTGGAAAGCTTTCGGCCCGCTGCGCCGGAGCAATCTCAAGGTCGCCCGGGCCTGGGCGCTGAAGGAAACCATCATGTCGCTCTGGGACTACAGCTACGTCGGCGCCGCGCGGAACCACTTCCGCCGCTGGTACTCCTGGGCGATCCGATCTCGCCTGGAACCGATCAAGCAAAAGGCGCGGATGCTTCACACCAGGCTCGAGAACGTCCTGAGCTATCTGCGCCACGGGATCACCAACGCCGCCAGTGAAGGGCTGAACTCCAAGATTCAGTGGATCCGTTACACCGCTCGCGGCTTCCGCAACCGCCAAAACTTCAAGACCGCGATCTACTTCCACTGTGGTGGTCTCGATCTCTACCCACACTGATTCCGGAAGAACCTTTTGTAGTACGCGTCGATCCGGCCGAGCTTGTTGCCGATGCGGATGGTCTTCTCCGTACCCTTCGCGATTTCATAGGTCGCGCCGGAACCGGGAAAGAGCTGACCAACCAACCCGGAGAAGCAATGGGTCTTCGCCGACTCGTTGGGGAGGTTCTTGACCTCGGCGAGATACTCGCGGAGTCGTTGTCGCGTCGTTTCGTCCACACCACACCTTCCTACGCTGCGCTCCCGGACCCGGCCCGGCGGGCAGCCCCAACGCCTAGATACTTCATCGGCTACCTGCGGGGAAGAATCGCCCGCCACCAACGGCTCCGTGAGGCCCATCACGCCGATTGCAGCGGGATCGGCTTCGACCTTGGTTTTGGTGCGCCTGCGGTCGGAGACTCGGGCGTAGACCAGACTGCTCTCGATCGACCGGTGACCCAGGTGATCCTGGACGAAGTCGATCGGCTCACCCGCGTCGAGCAGGTGGGTCGCGCAGGAGTGCCGAAGGCAATGGACGTGCCTTGCCCTTGCGGATCGCCTCCGTATGGGGCTCGAAGAGGCTCAAAAGCTTGTCAGGATAGGCGAGAAGCGCAGCACGCTCCAGTCCCTGCCACAACTTTGGGCCGCTTCAGTATTGACACTCGCTCGTGAGAGTGTTAACGACGCGGCGCAGATCGGCCGGGGATGGTGGATGTGGACACGATGAGAGTTGCCGCGGATCCCCAAGCTGACACCCTTGTCAATGTGCGTGCGCTCTGGCGGTGCATCGATCGGCCGCGAGGCTTGTAAGTTCGCGCCTCGCACTGCGTAGCCTAGAGCAAGCCCACGCTCGGCTCACATGCCTCGGCCCCGTTAGCCGTCGTTCTGGCGTTTGCGTTCGGGAAGGAGGCACGGATCCGCGAACGGTTCAAACGATCGTACAAGGAAACACATCTAATGACGGTACTTGTTTCGGCACTCATCCTCCTGTTGTTGGGACCTGCCAATGCGGCCACGATATCCGTGCCGAGCGGGTCAAACCTTCAAACCTTCATAAGCGCCGCGAACTGCGGTGATACCCTCGTCTTGGACGCAGGCGCGACATACACGGGGACGTTCGTGTTGGTAGCTCCTGGAGGGACATGCACGGGTGGAGATTCCGACTACGTTACCGTGACGACCTCCGGGAGTCTTCCGCCAGCGGGGGTACGGCTTGATCCATCCCAATACTCAGGAGAAATGGCAAAACTCGTATCGCCGAACACCATGCCACCACTCTCCACGAAGACCGGAGCGAACCACTGGAAGTTCATCGGCATCGACATTTCAAACACTGAGGGTGCATTTGTTCCGAGCCTCATCCTACTTGGTCAGTCGTCGGTCACTGGTGACAACCCAGGATGGGGGGAGCGTTTGTCGATGAAAGGCTTCGTGTTCGATCACTGCTTCATTCACCCGCCTGAAATCAGCTCTACACATCTCAGTGATCCAGCGACGACTCGCTACGCGGAGCGGGGTTTTGCGGCAAATGCGAGTGATATGTTTATAGTCAACTCTTACATCGCCGGATTTACCGGTAACTATCCCAACGGCGGCGGCATCGAAGCTTCCGAGGACGTGCTGATGGACGGGGGTCCGGGGCCACTTCACGTCGTCAACAACTACCTCGAGGCATGGTATTCGAGCGTCTTCATCGGCGGGGCCGATGCGTCGCCGCTCCCCGAGCACACGGCGACCGTGTCGGACGCCGAGACCATCGGGACGGCCACGCTCTCCACAGTGCTCGATCTCGCGGTCGGCGACCTCGTGGCCTTCAAACTTTCCGACCCGCCTGCGGGTGAGACACAGCCGATTTGGGGCGTGGGCCGAGTGACCGACATCAACGGCAACACCATCAGCTATACACCGCTCACGGCTCTATATCAGAGTTTCGACATCCCTCCGATGTCACCCGGCGAAGCGCGCTGGAGAGGCGAGGTGCTCCACGACGTGGAGATCAAGGGCAACACCATGGTCAAGCGCCCCGAGTGGAGCACGTTTCCAATGTCCGGGCCTAAGAACTGGATCGAGATCAAAGCCGGCCGCCGTGTCACCATCGAGGGCAACCTGGTGACCTCGGAAACGCCCTCGAACATCACCTTAACGGTCAGAAATCAGAATGGTTCCTCACCTTGGGTCGAAATCTCCAGCCTCACCTTCCGCAACAACAAGTTGATCAACTTCAAGGACCCGGGGTTCAGCATCCAGCTCCAAGACAACGAGAAGGTGACCGGGCAGAGCGGAAACGTTGTCATCGAGAACAATCTAATGATCAGTCCGAGCGGGGACTCGAAGGCCTTTCTGACCAACGGTGGTCACGATGTAGTGTTCAGCCACAACACCATACTGAATTCCCAGTCGCTGGGGGGCGGCGAAAATCTTCCCACGAAGAATCTCACGCTCATCGACAACATCGTCAACAACGGCCCGTACGGACTGAGCTGCTTCATCGGTGACGGTGCCCGCTCCACCTGCTGGCCCGGGCTGCTGATTGAGAGCAACGTGATCGTCGACAACCAGAGGGTAGGTGGCCTGTCGAGCATCTATCCCTCCGGAAACTTCTTTCCCCCATCTGACGTCGCGGTGGGATGGGTCGATTCGGCGAAGGATGACTACCGCCTGTCTGAGAGCAGCCCCTACAAAGGCATGGCGAGCGATGGGACGGACCCGGGAATCGATCAAGACGCTTTGACGGCAGCTCTAGCTGGCGCAACGACACCTTCGGGCCCTTCTGGCACAGAGACGTCCGGCCCTTCTGCCACAGAGACCCCTGGCCCTCCTGATGCACTGAGGACTGGACCTTCTGACGCACCTACGCTTCGGCTTACTGGCACACCGACGCCTCAGCCGTCTGACACGCCGACGCCTCAGCCGTCTGACACACCGACGCCTCAGCCGTCTGACACACCGACGTTGAGTCCTTCTCCCACACCAACGCCTGGGCTTTCTGGCGCACCAGCGCCTAGCCCTTCTGACACACTACGCAAGTCGAGCACGGGCGAGATCCCGTATGAAAAGGCGAAACTCGAAGACACGGAGATCCTGATCTACGAGTATCCGGTACCGCCGCACCTTTCGGGCTTCATTTCACCGCCGTCCCGCATTCCACTCGGTGACCAAGAGCTTGCCCACTACACGCGCTTACAAATTCTCGTCGTTCACAGTGAATTTTTTCCGAAGCTGCTCTCGCGCTTCGGAGGCATCATCGACGACAGGCGTTGAGGTGGCTGGCGAGATCAAGCGGGGGCTCGGAACGCTTATCGAGCTAAGCTTGCGGAGGGTCGCAGCTACTCGCAGCTTTGCGTTATAGTTGGTGCCGTGGCCTGGGGCAGAAAAACGGGCGGCAGAGATTTCAGGGCGGGCCACGACCCGCGCCGGAACATGCTCGGCGCGGCGCTCCGGCCCGGCACCGCTCGCAAGCGCGATTTCATCGAGATGTGCGCCAGGGAGAATCCCGGCTACCTCTTGAACATCCTCGACTCCTTCGGTCTCGTCCCGATGCTGGTCGAGCTGTACAACGCGTCACGGACTGACCGTCGCAAGCCCCGCGCGCGCTGGAAGATAACGCCGCGCCTTCTGCGCGAGTGGCGGCGCGATTTTGGCAAGGGCGGCTGGTGACGTCCGTCGTTACCACGACGGCCATGGAACGAACACGCCATTTCGTTTACGTCTACCGTGACCTCGACGGGAAGGCTCAGTACGTCGGGTACGGCGGCAGAGTCTTGCGGGCGACCTCGCATCAGTCCGCGAGCCACAATCGCTTACTGGCCGCGTTCCTTGGACGCCGCAAGTTCCTTCTCGAAGCCTGCGGTCCCTTCGGGTCCGAGCGCCTCGGCGGACACCCAAAACCAGCCATTAGTGGACGTCTGAAAACCGGCCAATAAGGTAAGCGCACGGGACGTTGACGCGGTCCTGGGGAGATGACCCCCGGGGCCGGATGAGCAACGTCTTGAGCGAAGAGAAGAGACAGCAAGTCCTGGCCCTTGGACGGCTGGGCTGGCCGTTGAGGCGGATCGAAGCGTCGACGGGCGTGCGCCGGGAAACGGCGCGGGCGTATTTGCACGCGGCGGGGATCGCGATCCGTAGCCGGGGGCGTCCACGGCAGTCGGAGCCAAAACCGGCCATTAAGGTGTCCACCGACTCTGGCCCGGCAAACGCAGCGCCAGAGGCGACTGCCGTGCCGACGCGCAGCCCTCAGGCCAGCGCCTGCGAGCCGTTACCGGGAGCTGATCGAGCGTCGGGCTTTCGCAGCGGCGAAATGCCACGGCCATCTACCAGGACCTCGTCGATGACCACGGCTTCGTCGCCGGCTACGCGAGCGTCAAGCGATTCGTGCGCAAGCTCGCCGGCGAGAAGACGCCCGAAGCCCGCGGCATCATCCTCACCGAGCCGGGAGAGGAAGGCAGGTCGACTACGGCGAGGGGCCGATGGTGCGCACCCGGGCACGGGAGGTACGCTATCGGCGCACGCGCCTCTTCGTCCTGACACTCGGCTACAGCCGCAAGTCCGTCCGGCTCCTGGTCTTCCACTCCAGCACTCGGGTCTGGGCGGAGCTCCACGAGGAGGCGTTCCGCCGACTCGGCGCGGTGCCCAAGGTCATCGTGCTCGACAATTTGCGCGAGGGCGTGCTCAAGCCCGACATCTACGACCCGACGCTCAATCCTCTCTACCGCGACTGCCTCGCGCACTACGGCGTGGTGGCGCTGCCGTGCCGCGTGCGCGATCCCGATCGCAAGGGGAAAGTCGAATCGAGTGTCGGCCACACGCAGAAGACGCCGCTGAAGGGGCTCCGCTTCGAGAGACTCGAGGAAGCCCAAGCCTATCTCGACCGCTGGGAGACCCACTGGGCCGACACGCGCATCCACGGCACCACCAAGCGCCAGGTCGCGGCGATGTTTGCCGAGGAGAAGCCCTTCCTGCGGCCGCTGCCCGGTCGAGCCCTTCCGCTTCTACCAGTACGGCAATCGCACCGTGCACCTCGACGGGCACGTCGAGGTCGCCCGCGCCTACTACTCCGTCCCGCCCGGTCACATCGGCCGTGCCGTCTGGGTGCAGTGGGACGACTTCCAGGTGCGGATCCTCGATCCGAAGAGCGGGATGCTGCTGCGCGAGCACCTGCGGCACCGGCCGGGAAACTACCGCACGCAGGAGCAAGATCGGCCGTCGCGCACGCCCCGCGGCACGCAGGATCTGCTCTTTCGCGCCGAGCGGGCAGGAAAGCACATCGGAAGTCTCGCCAAGGAGATCTACGACCGGGAGAAGGAGTACGGCGTGCGGCGCATCCTCGGCGTGCTCTCGCTCGCCCGCAAGTACGGAGCTCCCGCCGTCGACGATGCCTGCGCCGCCGCGCTCGATCTCGCGGTCCCCACGTACCGCTTCGTGCGCCGCTACCTCGAGCGGCATCCGCCCGTGCAGCTCTCGCTGCGCAGAATCGATCCTCTCATCCGCGAGCTCACCCACTACCGAAACGTCATCAACAATCTCACCAAGGAGGAGAAGGATGAATCTCATCGAGCTGCAACGGTCGCTGCGCCAGCTACGCCTCGGCGGCATGGCCCAGGCCCTCGAGCCTCGTATCCTCGAAGCGCAGAGCGCTCACATGGCTCCGATCGATTTCCTTTCCACGCTCGTCTCCGACGAGCTCACCATCCGAGCCGATCGGCTGCTCCAGCGCCGTACCAAGCACGCTCTGTTTCGCGAGCCGGACAAGACCCTCGATGCCTTCGATTTCGACTTCAACAAGAAGATGAATCGCCGCCTGGTCTTCGAGCTCGCCACCGCCCAATTCATCGATCGCCGAGAAGACGCTCTCTTCCTCGGTCCGCCGGGCACCGGGAAGAGTCACCTCGCTCAGGCCATCGGCCTGGCTGCCATTCGGCAGGGCCACCGTGTGCTCTACCGCGAGACGCACGCTCCTGCTCGAAGAGCTCGCCGACGCCACCATCGACGGCTCGCGCAAGGACAAGATCGCCGAGCTACAGTCCGTGCCGCTGCTGATCATCGACGACCTCGGCATGCGCAAGCTTCCCGCCACTGCTGCCGAGGATCTCCTCGAAGTCGTCATGCGTCGGCACGAGCGGGCCAGCACGCTGATGACTTCCAATCGCCCCGTGGAGGATTGGGGCAAGCTGCTCGGCGATACGCCCGCCGTCGCCGCCATGCTCGATCGCCTGCTCGCAGCACGGTCATGTACTCAAGTGCGGGCCACGAAGCTGGAGAACAAAGAACAGCGGATCCTTGAACACCGAGGACAAGAACAGCTAGACCAACCCCGTCCCGGCCGCCCCGATAATGGCCGGTTTTGACCCGTCCTTTAATGGCTGGCTTTCAGGTGTCCGCCGAGGCCGAGCGGACAGGGCGGAAGCACCGTGGAGACGGCATTGATCTCGGCCCTCCGGCCGCGGCTGAATCGCAATCAGGGCGAATCGAAGTGGAGACTTTGGCCTATCGGCGTGCCCGAAAATCTGGTGGAGCGGTTGGTCTCCGAGCCTCTGACGCGAAAGGACCTCCTCCGGCGTTGCCGGCGCTCCTCCTCGGTGCCGTACCTCAGCGTCCCCACGGATACATGCATGAGCCGCCACGTGCTGGAAAGGAACTGTAGGAAAGGCCAGTCCCTATACTAACCCCAGAACGAGGAGGCATAGAACCCGGGAACCGTAAACCGGAGAAGTTCGTTCAGGTCAGCCTTCGGCAACGTCTTAGCGCCACGCATGCGACGCCGGTACCCAGCAGGAGCAATGTCGAGGGTTCTGGTGTAGGCGTGAAAGTCGAAAACGTATATGTGAACGAATCGACCAGCTGGCCCTGATCTGGTCCGGCTGGGATCACAAAGTCCGGAGCACTATTCAACAGATCAACGGTGAGTGTTGCCGGTACCAGCATGCCAGTGTGGCTGATCGGCTCGAACCTCGCGACGAAGCCGAGCGTCACCGGATCGATCCCTGTGCTGAACGACTGCTGCAACTCCTCCGGTGCGGAGCCCATTTCCTGGTACGTGAATCGGATAGTGTCAGTAATTGATGGTCCACCGGCGTAGGGGACAATTGTTGAGAATATAAACGCGGGTGGAAAGATCGTTCTCTCGTAAGTGCTCGGCTCGATGACGACGCCCGGGTTGGAAAAGAGATCGAGCCGCGCGCCCGACGAACTGAGCAAGAAGAAGGCGCTTTCAAAGGTGAGGGGATCCGCGCGTAACTCCGATGCGGCTCCGCTGAAGCAACTCACCAAAACTGCCACGCGAGTCAGCCGATGCTTCCAGAGAGCAGTCATATTCAGCATCTGTTGTCGTCGAACCGCCGTAAGATCGATTGCCTCGGGGCGGTGTCGTGTACGGCAGGGTAAAATATCAAGCCCTTACACCAATTCGGCCGATCATGCCGATATAATGTACTCTCGGTGACACTCCCGATTCGAGAGGTCGCGCTCCGGTGCGTAGATGACACAAAAATCGATCCAGAGGCAAGCGTGGAAAATTGGGTCGAGAATTTCATGAGAAGATTTCCTGTTACATCTGCTGGGCGTGTTGGAACGAGCGAGAGCGAGAGCGATCGCAAGATTTTCCGATCTTTGCCCGGATCGCCTCCGCATTTCTCCGGGCGCGATCGGGGATCGGCGTGGACCGGGTCCACGCCCTGCGTTGGCGACCGAGCACCTGGCACAAAGCCCGGGGTGCCTGCGGCTGTTCGCGGGGCGGACACCACATACCTTGCATTTCATCGACGCCTCTCTTTCCGTAGCAGCGCCGCACGAACCAAGCCCGGGTCGAGGCCGAGCGCACCGCACGTGTCGTCGAACGTGATCGCGCCGACGTCGCCGCGCGTGATCCACTCGCGTGCCTCTTCGATGACGCGCCGCTGGGCGTTCGCGCGGCCGCGCGAGGTGTGGTCGCCGCCGACCGTCGGGACGTATCGACCGGTCGCGAGGCCGATGGCGTCGTCGAGGAGTGCAACGAGCAGGCGAATCTCGGGCGTCGTCCGCCTCGACGGTGGGTCGGGCAACACCGCCACCGGTTGAAAGACGGCGGCTGGGTCAGCGCCCATCATTCTCACCATCGTTTCGCGGTGGTGGTGCGTTTCGATTTACGTGACACGAGGGGTCGCTCGATCCGCAGACCGCGCAGAAAACTGGCTCGGCGGGTTCGACGGGAGGCGGAACTTTCGGCGGTGGTGTCGTCGTCGTCTTCGTCATGCTGTGCTCCTCTTCGCCCGGCGTCGCCGCCGGGGCCGTGTGAAAACGCGGGAAATCCGCTCCGGGAGCGGGCCGGGGGCGCGTGATGGGTGTGATGGGCACCCACGGCGATCGAGCCCAGGGACTTACGGTCCTACGTGCGGGGATTGCAGAGGGCGATCAAAACGGACGTGCCGACGGCCAAGGCGATGATCCTGCGGCTGCTCGACGGCGACCTAGTTTTGACCCCCGGGACGGACGGTCAACCGGCCAACGTGACGGGCCGGATAGACCCGGCCCGCCTTGTTGGGTGTGCGATTGATCATTGCGGGGGCGCGATTCGAATGGACCGGCGACCGCGTTGGCGATCGCCATGGAACCCATCAAATTCACGGTCGATTTACCGGGTTGATGGTTACGGCCCGGATCGGGGCCGTTGCGGGGCCGCACGGGCCGTTTCCGGGCGATCCCAGGGGTGTCCGGGCATGGGTTATAGCGGCGGGTTTGGGACCGGTTACGTGCAACGCGGGATCGCCGGTTCGCCACCCGTCGCGCGGGGAATCGGGCGCGCGTCGCGCCCGCGATTGTGCGGTGTGACGATCGCACGCGTGGAGCCGGTCCCGGACCGCCAGGCATCGTGCGATCTCCAACTACGGGCGTGGCGAGGGGCCGGTGCGTCCGCACCCGCTGTCGGTGGTAGAATACTCGCATCGCATGAACAGCGACACCCGGTCTCCGAAACACCGCCCTTCATGTTCAGCGCGCGCCTTGGATTGCGCCGGGTCAATCGTGCGCACCGCCGCTCGCGTAGTCCTCATCGCCGGCGCGAAAGGAAACCTAGTCACCGCAGAAAAAATCTAGCAGGCGCGGCTCAAGAATACTATATTCAGCCAAAATTACGGGGGGCGTTGACGCCCGAGTGAAACGTCCACAGAACGAACTAAGGCCGGAGGATCGCAGCTAGTCGCAGCTTTTCGTTATATTTGGTGCCGTGGCCGGGGGCAGAAAAACGCGCCGCCGCGCCCAGCGAATCCGATCTCGGGTCGTCCATTCGAATCGCTATCTGCTCACGGGGATGCTCCGCTGCGGATCGTGCGGGGCGCGGATGGTTGCGATCACCACGACGCGACGGAAGCCGAACCGGGTCTACCAGCAATCTTGGTATTATAATATTGCCCCGTCTCGAAGACGAAGGGCGAAGTGATCTGCGGCCACACCAAACGCTACCGCAAGGACGCGATCGAGCCTCGGCTCATGAGCCGCGCGATGGAGGCGATGAAGCGAAAGCCCGTCGCCGCGTTGGTCGCAGCCGTGAACGACGAGTTGAAACGGTTCGCGGTGCGGGCCAGCGGCCATGAGGACGGGCTACGGGCCGAGCTAGCCTAACTTCGACAGTTGAGTCGTTGAAAAATTTTCTCCGATCCCGTTCACCTTCGGCCTTGGCTAGCTTACGGTCCCGAGCTCCTGATTCGGGTCGTTGGCAACGGCCGAATCAGCGAC
The DNA here is from genome assembly GCA_963745025.1 of uncultured delta proteobacterium. Taxonomy (GTDB): domain Bacteria; phylum Desulfobacterota; class Binatia; order JACPRU01; family JACPRU01; genus CAVQIG01. The sequence continues at coordinate 244,910 of CAVUWD010000020.1, read as the reverse complement.
TGGTTGCCAACACAGCTCCGGAGGCGGCGGGCTTACCTTCAGCCCAAAGAGAACGACCTTCACGGTTTCGAGGATGACTCGCAGGTCGAGCCAGAGCGACCGGTTCTTGATGTAGTACAGATCGTACCGCATCTTCTCGGTCTCTTCCTCGAGGTTGTTGGCGTAGCCGTTTCTGAGCTGTGCCCAGCCAGTGAGACCCGGGCGCACGCTGCCGCGCAGACCGTAGTAGGGAATGTTCTTCGAGAAGAGCTCGTAGTTCGATACCGGATGCGGTCGCGGACCAACCAGGTTCATGTCGCCGCGAAGAATGTTGATGAACTGGAGTAGCTCGTCGAGCCAAAACTTGCGAACCCACCCTCCCACGCGGGTGATGCGATCGGCGTTGTCGCGTGCCCACTCGGACGACGTCTTCTTACCCACCTTCATGGTTCGGAACTTGAGAAGCTTGAAGGTCTTGCCGAAGAGCCCGATGCGCTCTTGGACGAACAAGGCAGGGCCCGGAGAATCGATTTTGATGAGTGCGGCGACGATCAGGATGAGCGGCGCGGCAATGATCAATCCGACGAGTGCAATCGCGACGCTGACGGCCCGGGCGATTGCTTCCTGGCGCTGCCTTATGCGGATCGATCCGCAGAAGAGTCCGGAGAAGAGCAGGTAGCTCGGCGTCATGTTCTCGATGGCGAATTTCCCTTTGAGACGCTCGTAGGCTTGGACCGAGGTCTCGATGGCAACTCCGCATGCCCCGCACTCGAGAAGCGCCTGAATCGGCGGGCGACGGCCCCGATCGCTGAGCGCCACGATGATCCGAGCCGGCTGCACCGAATCGATGATCGCCTTCAACTCTGAGAGATTGCCGAGCAGCGGGCGGGGAAGTGTCAAGCTCAGCAGGGTGGGATCAAGTCCGTTTCCTTCCGCGACGAATCCCACCACGGAGGAGGGAGGAGCAGCGGATTCGACGACCGCAGCTAGCTTACGCGCCCCAACCCCGGTGCCGAGAACGACGACGCGTTCGCGATTCCTTCGAGCGCCAGAGAAGCGGACCGAGCGCGAAACGAGATAGAGGACGGGGAAGACGCTCGACAGCAGCATTGTAGTCATAGATCCCAGTACGAAGTTGGAAGAGTACTAGTCCGCCCTCACTCGGATTCCGTCAAGGTATGAAATTCACAACAAAGATTATTGTTGCGTTAAGGGGACTGGGCGCGCGCTCACCGGTGAGACCTCTGGCTTGGACCTGCCCTGGACCCGCAGCGCGCAAGAACGCCTTCATCCGCTCTTTCATCCACCGCCGACTCGTGCTGCTGAGCGTAGCGGGACGCAACCGAGGGTGCTTGCAATGTCGATCCCTTGACGTGCCGCCGATCCCGCCGTCTGGCTGGCGGGAGGCGCCGTCGACAAGGGAGCCCCCGCCCTATGGGTGTTCGACCAGGTTCTCACGGTTTGGCAGTGCGTTTTGACCTGCTTCAGCTCCGCCAACCCCGTTCGAAGAAATTCCTGGTCCACTCCTCAACAGGTCGTGTGAGATGGTACTACGCATCAGCACAATTCCAACCGATGTGCGTTCAATCGGAGTGAACGATTCGTTCAACCTCGATGCGGTTCGGTGGTTTCGCGACGAGCTTCCGAGTGCCCATCCAGCCGATAAATACTCGTATTTTATGGGGAAACCCATCCCGTTGTAGAATTCTAGGTTTTTGACGGGCGTGGATCGACTTCTGCCGTTTGACGAAGCGGCTTGGATCGACTTTTGCCCTTCGTCGAAGTGTGTACTATTCGGACGGAGATCCGCTGACGAGCGAGGGGGAGAAACCAGGATCCGTGCTCGTTGCCGACGCCGAGGAGGGCGTTCGCCAGTCTTTGCGGCTTCTGCTCGAACCGCGCTTTCGCGTCTTCGCTGCGGAGAGCGGCGAACAGGCAGTCGAAATCGTGCGACGCGAGGAGCCCGACGTCGTGGTCCTCGACCTAGAAATGCCCGGGCTCAGCGGCGTCGAGACGTTGGCCCGGATCCGCGATCTGAGTCCCTCCACCGAGGTGATCGCCGTCACCGGCGCAAGCCCGCAAGACCTGGCGGTCGAAATTCTCCGGTTGCGAGCGTTCGACTATGTGACCAAACCTGTCGACGAACGACGTGTCGTGGAGATCGTCGAGCGTGCCGAGAAGACCCGACAGAGCCGACAACGCGCTGAGACCGAGGATCCAGCGGTGGTGGCCGATCGGATCGCAGAGCGGCTCGGCGAGCTGGACTTCGGCATAAAGGACGAAGACTATCCGGCGGGCGGGCGCTTGAAGCCCGACTACGCCCGATTGCTCGCCAACGCGGTTCGCGATCGGATCGATCCGGATCCACGGGCACGCATCCAGCCGCTGATCGAGGCGCTGGAAGGTCTACAGGCGGCGTTCTCGCACCCCGGCTTTCACGATCGGGTAGTCCTCGAGGCGCTTCAGACGCTGAGGCGGCATTTGCAGGAGATGGGCACCACTTCCCGCCGAGACTAGCTCGGCAGTTGGCGCGGCCGGAGCGGGGATCGCGACCAACGGAAGCGATTCGTGACGCAGCCTCCGAGCTGGCGCAAATCCTGACGAACTCCTGAACCAATGCGGAGGAGCGGCAAGAACCACGTTGCTTTTGCAGATCACCGCCCCGATTTCCGCTGGGAGCAGCGGCGGGCCGGTGCTCGACGCGAACGCACGTGTCATCGCGTGGCGACGTCGTCGTTGAAGACGGGACAGAACCTCAACTTCGCAATCACGGCGGAGTACGTGGCGAAGCTGATGCAGGGAATCGGCGAGGTACGTGAGCTCGCCAAAGTCGCACCCCCCGCGGACCGTCCTGTCCAGGCCGCCAGGGCGGAGGGCTTCTTCCAGCGCCTGGGCGTCTGCTCCACCTGCGCTGACGCCGACGGCTCGTGGAGCCCGACCGTCCTCGAGGAGCAAGTGCGACGCGCTGTCCAGGAGCGTCGAAGAAGTCGGAGAGAAAAAAAGGGGTCACCCGCACTGCGGGTGACCCCTTCAAGCTAGGCTTGTCAATCTCTTCAGGGGCTATGACGACGCCAGCGGAACAACCCAAGTGCCGCTAAACCTGACCCAAGGAGAAATACCGACCCTGGCTCGGGCGCCACTCCCCCAGGCGTACCGCTCAAGAAAGTGTCAGGCCCGGTCCCGAACGAGAAGGTCGCCGACGTGATGGTCGTGGCCGCCGTTACGCCCGAGAGGTGGAGACTGAAGGTGGCCGGGCCGATCGTGTAGGGGTTGAAGTTGTCGAACCCGGGGTTCACGTTCGAGTACGCGCCTCCATCCACTTGGAATGGGATGATCATTTGGCTCGGCTTCCCGCCGCCGATCGCCTCAAGCGTAACGGTGTCTCCAACGACGCTAAAGTCACCCTGGCCCCCAGCACCCAGCCAGCGTGTGGGGTCGCCGGACGTATAGGTCACCGTGCCTCCGCCAGGTGGAACAATACCCGAGATGTTGCCGAGCTGCCCGGAAGCCGACGTCGTACCGAGCGTCCCTGCGGTATTGCTCAGGGTAAACGTGATGTCGCTCAGTGCCTGCCCGGCGCTCCGGATCACGTTCGCGCCCAGAAGGTTCGTCAGAGTCACGTCGACCTCGCCGGCAGTTGTCGTGAATAGGGCACTCGCGGACAGCGCCCCGTCCGAACCGGTGCCGCTCGCGGTGAAGGTGATCGCGGTGGCCTGGGCCGTAGACAGCCCTAAGGCCATTGTCAGCGCGAATGCTCCTGCCGAAACAAATTTGACTAGTCTCATTCCTCGCTCCTAAGAAGACATCATACCCGAGTTCTCCTCCAAGAATTGGTCCAGGTCGAGCCGAGGACGAGAAATGATGGAAATATCCCACGTTTTCGTGATTGATCATCCCGTACGAATGAGCGTAACCGTAAAGATTTCCGACGATCCGAGGGCCTACGGGGCTTTGGCCGAGATGAGCAAAATCGCAACGGCGCGAAAACGTTTGTCTTGATCCTAAAGTTCGGAAACGTATGTCGAATTGTAAGGATTATCGACAGCTCGGCACAGAAGTGCTCGGGTCGCCATTCTCTAAATCACGATGGAATATTTGTTGATCAGGTCATGCAGCGTGGGGCGGCTTATTCCCAACTCGGTCGCGGCGTGAGTGATGTTGCCGCCGTGCTTCGCAAGCGCTTTCTCGATGATCTCTCTTTCGAGAGCCTCGCGAGCCTCGCGAAGCCGCTTCCCTTGATACTTCTCGAACGGCGAGTCGAGCTCGAGGTCGGCCGGAGCCACTCTCTTCTTCGTTCCGCCATGATCACCGCTCGTTTGACCCGGTTTTCGAGCTCGCGAACGTTCCCCGGCCATCCGTAGGTCCTCAGGGCCTCAAGCGCCGATCGATCAAAGCCGGTAATCTTTCTTCCGGTCTCGGTGGAGTACTCTACTTGCTCACGGGGTTCCTGCGGTGCGGCGATGCGGCCGAGGCGATGACCAGGAAGAACATCGCGGCGCTCGCGACGGCGGTCAACGACGCGCTTCGACGGGCGATCGACCGGACCAGCGGACGAGAGGACGAGCTGCGCGAACGGCTCGATCAGGCGAAGGCCGAGCAGAAGCGATGGCTGGACGCCATCGGCAGCGGGGGCGAGGCGTTCACCGCCGTGCGCGACCGGCTGGCGGCGGTCGAGCAGGAGATCGCGGGCCTTACCGCCGATCTTGAGCGAGCGAAGTTCGAGAAGCGGGCCGTACGGGCCCCCACGGCGATCGACCCCCGGGACCTGCGGAGCTACCTGCGGGGGCTACGGCGGGCCATCAAGACGGACGTGCCGACGGCAAAGACGATGATCCTCGGTTTGCTCGACGGGGACCTGGTTTTGACCCCCGCGAATGGGTCAGAACCGGCCACCGTCGCGGGCCGGATAGACCCGGCCCGCGTCGTTGGGTTTGCCATTGAAAATTGCGGGGGTAGGATTTGAACCTACGACCTCGAGGTTATGAGCCTCGCGAGCTACCAGACTGCTCCACCCCGCGCATCGCCGCGCGTTCGCGGCTTGAACGTCGTTGCTTAACCGCCAAGGTGCGCGAAGTCAAGCCGGTATTCCGCGATCGCTGCGCGAGGCCGACGGCCGCGCGCAGCGACTCGCGCTCTCGCTCGGTGAGCGGCCGCCACTTGCCGGGCTCGAGCCGACCGAGCTCGATCGGCCCGAAGCGCACTCGCACGAGCCGGTCCACCAGATGCCCGACCGCCTCGCACATGCGGCGGATCTCCCGCCGCCGCCCTTCGCGAATCGTGATGCGGAGCCACGCCTTGGTGGGCAGCAGCGTTTCCACGTCGACCTGCGCGGGGCCGGCGACGCCGTCGTCGAGCTTCACTCCGCGCCGCAGGCGGTCGAGGGCCGCCGCGCTCGGATGGCCGCGAATCTTGATGCGATAGGTCCGTGGGATGCGGAAACGCGGGTGAAGCAGCCGCCCCGCCAGCTCGCCGTCGTTGGTGAGGAGCAGGAGCCCGCTCGAATGGAAGTCGAGCCGTCCGACCGGGAACACGCGATCGAAGTTGCCGGGAAGGCAGCTGCGGATCGTCGGGCGCCCCTCGGGATCGGAGAGCGTCGTGACGACCCCGGGCGGCTTGTGAAGAGCGAGAACGCGGGCTCGCGGCTGCCGTAGCCGCTCCCCGTCGAGTCGAACGTCGTCCTTCGTGACATCGGCCTTCGTGCCGAGCTGGCCGACGATCGCTCCATTGACGCTCACGCGCCCCGCGCGAATCAGCGCTTCGGCCGCGCGCCGCGAGGCGACGCCTGCTCGCGCGAGGAGCTTCTGCAGACGCTCTGCGCCCATCGGCACTCCGCCGTCAGCTCTCGGCTTCCTCGCGGGTTCCCGAGGGCGGCACGGCGTCTTCCTCTGGCGAAGGCGGTTCGGCGACGGCCGACAGCTCCGCCGCGGCGCGCTCGAGCGCATCGGCCGAGGCGCCGAGCTCCTCGAGGGTGGGAAGTGACGCGAGGTCCTTCAAGCCGAACGTCTCGAGAAACTCCGGCGTCGTTCCGTAGAGGAGCGGCCGTCCGACCACGTCCTTCCGGCCGAGTACGCGCACGAGCCTGCGCTCGGAGAGCGTCGTCAACACGGCATCGACGTCGACGCCGCGGATCGCCTCGATCTCGGGCCGCGTCACGGGTTGGCGGTAGGCGACGACCGCCAACGTCTCGAGCGCGGCGCGAGTCAGGCGGACGGGCCGTTGCGCGAGCAGCACCTTGACGAACTCCGCGTTGGCGCGCGTCGTGCGCAGCTGATAGCCGCCCGCCACTTGTTGCAGGCGAAAGCCACGCTCCTCCCGCGCATACTCTTCGCCGAGCTCGTTGAGGGTTCGCACGATGTCGCGTCGCTCGTATCCCGGAAGCACCTGAGCGAGCTTGCCGAGCGGAACCGGGTCGCCGGCCGCGAACAGCAGGCTCTCGAGGATCGAGCGCAATCGTTTGGAGACGTTTCCGGCCGGTGCGTCGTCGCTCGCTCGATCCGTTGTTTCGTCCGCTGCTTCCAGCGGGCTCGCCTCGTCTTCTGCTTCCATCGGCTTCAACCTTTGTAATCGTCCTTGAAGTCCAGGGATACTTCGGCGTCGCACGGCACGGCCAAGGTGAGCAGGATCGGTCCGAAGCGCTCCGATTGCAACGCGCGGACCGCGCGAATCTTCACGAGCTCGAGGAGCGCGAGGAAGGTCGAGACCAGCTCGCGGCGCGACGAGCGCTCGTCGAAGAGGCTCGCGAACTCCACGTCGCCCTCCCGCAGGCGCTCGAGAATCACGGGAATCCGGTCGGCAATCGGAATGCGTTCGCCGAGGATCTCGTGTGGGTTGTCCTGCGGCAGCCGTTTCAGCACCTCACGCAGCGCGTCGACGAGATCGGCGAGCTCGAGCTCACGCAGGCGCGGCAGCTCCCGCGTCTCGCTCTCGGGCTCCTCGGGGCTGCGCCGGAACACGTCGCGGTCGAGGACGTCGCGATCGGCGAGCTGGCCAGCGGCCGCCCGAAAGCGCTGATACTCCTCGAGCTGCTGTACGAGCTCACTTCGCGGGTCTTCGTCCTCCTCGGGCTCGCCCTCGACCGCCGGCAGCAGCATCCGCGACTTGATCTGCATGAGCGTCGCGGCCATCACCAGATACTCGCCCGCGAGGTCGAGATTCAGCTGCTCGAAGAGACCGAGGTAGGCGAGATACTGGTCGGTGATCAGCGCGATCGGAATGTCGTGAACGTCGACCTCGTTCTTCTTGATCAGGTGCAGCAGGAGATCGAGCGGTCCCTCGAAGATGTCGAGCTGAAATCGGGGGTTCATACGAGGCCGACCGCGTCGCGGACCTCGCGCATCGTCTCGCTGGCCACGGCGCGCGCGCGGCGGTTGCCGTCCTCGATCACCTCGGTCACGAGCGACGGCTTGGCGTCGATCTCCTGCCGGCGCGCCTGGATCGGCTTCAGATCCTCGAGCACGTGGCGGATCATGATCTTCTTGCAGTCGAGGCAGCCGATCGAGGCGCTCTTGCAGCCCTCGTCGACGTACGCGAGCTCGTCCGGCGTGCAGTAGATCTTGTGAAAGCTCTGGTAGGCCGGGCAGTCCTTCGGATCGCCCGGATCGGTGCGCCGTGCGCGGCGCGGATCGGTCATCATGCGCGAGAGCTTGGCGTCGACGTCGGCGGGCGGCTCGGAGAGGAAGACCGCGTTGTTGTAGCTCTTGCTCATCTTGCGCCCGTCGAGCCCCGAGATCTTCGGCGCCTCGCTGAGCAAGGCGTCCGGCTCGGGAAACACCGGACGATAGAGGTGGTTGAAGCGCCGCGCGAGCTCGCGCGCGAGCTCGACGTGCGGCACCTGATCGGCGCCGACCGGCACCTTGTTCGCCTTGTAGACGAGGATGTCGGCGGCCTGCAGCACCGGATAGCCGAGATGGCCGAAGTTGATCTTCGTCATCTCCGCCTCGTCGTCCGACGCAACGAGCCCGAGCTCGCGCGCCTGCTCCTTGACGGTCGGATTGCGCAGCAGCCACGGCGTCGGCGTGATCATCGCGAAGATCAGGAAGAGCTCGGCGTGCTCGTGGATCGCGGACTGGCGAAAGATGACGGAGCGTTCGGGATCGAGCCCGACCGCCAGCCAGTCGGCGACCATCTCGCGCGTGCTCCCCGCGATCCCGTCGATCTCCTCGAACTTGGTCGTCAGCGCGTGCCAATCGGCGACGAAGAAGAACGAGCGGTAGCTCGCCTGCAGCTTCACCCAGTTCTTGAGCGTCCCGTGCAGGTGACCGAGGTGCAGGCGCCCGGTGGGCCGGAAGCCGCTCAGCAGCGTCGGTTGAGCCATCAGAGGAGAACGTCGAGCAGTAGCTGGATCGGCCGGCGAACGATCAGGCCGAGGGAACGGGACATGAGGAGCACGATCAGGATGAGGAAGCCGAACGGCTCGATCCTGGCGAACTGGCGCGCCCACGCGAGCGGCAGGAGCCCGGCGAGCACTCGCCCACCGTCGAGCGGAGGGATCGGGATCAAGTTGAAGACGCCGAGAAAGACGTTCATCAAGACACTTCGCTGGGCGATCATCGCCACCGGATAGAAAACCGTCTCGACGAGAGCGCCCGAGCCGTGGGCCGCGGCGAACCGGATCTCGTGAAAGACGAGCGCGCTCACGGTAGCGAGGGCAAGATTCGTGAGCGGACCGGCCGCGGCGACGAACACCATGTCGCGCTTGGGATGGCGCAGCGCCCGAAAATCGACCGGCACCGGCTTCGCCCAGCCGAACAGGAATCCGGAGTTAGTGGCGAGCAGCAGGAGCGGCAGGAAGACGCTGCCGAGCGGGTCGATGTGCGGCAGCGGATTCAGCGTGAGCCGCCCCGCACGCTTGGCCGTATCGTCGCCGAACCAGTTCGCGACGTAACCGTGGGCCACTTCGTGAAAGACCACCGCGACGAGAATCGGTAGGATCCAAAGCGAGATCTGCAGGAGCTGCTCGCGCACGTGCGCGATTTGTAACACCCGCTTCCCGCCTCCGCAATTGCGACCCTACCGCCGTGCGACCCTACCGCCGCTTCGAGCGCGGATGGAAGCGACGATGGAGATCGCGGAGCTTCGTTCGCGCGACGTCGGTGTAGACCTGGGTCGTGGCGATGTCGGCGTGCCCGAGCATCGCCTGCACGGCGCGAAGGTCCGCGCCGCCTTCGAGAAGGTGCGTCGCGAAGGAGTGGCGCAAGCGATGCGGGCTCACCTCGGGCAGCCCGAGTGCGAGCGCTCGCTGGCGAAGCAGCTTCCAGAATCCCTGCCGCGACATCGGCCGGCCGCGCGGCGTGACGAACACGCAGGGGCTCGCTCGCCCGCGGAGGAGCGCGGCCCGCGGGCCTTCGAGGTAGGCGCGCAACGCCTCGCGCGCGGGCGCCCCCACCGGCACCGGACGCTCCTTGTTGCCCTTGCCGATGACGACGACGTAGCCGCCGTCGAGATTCAACTGCGCGAGCCGGAGCGAGACCAGCTCGGACACGCGGAGCCCCGCGCCGTAGAGGGCCTCCAGCATCGCCCGATCGCGCGCTCCGAATCGCCCTTCGAACGGACGATCGAGGAGCAGCCGCACGTCTTCGCGCGTCCAGGGGCGCGGCAGGCGCCGCGGCAGCCTCGACGAACGGACGGTCGCCGCGGGATTCCTCTTCAGCGTCCCCGCCGACTCGAGGTAGCGCAGCCAGCCGCGCGCGGCCGAGAAGCGGCGGGCCACGCTCGCCGCCTTGAGATCTCGGTCGCGCAGCCAGCCGAGGTAATCGACGAGATCTTCGGAGCGAACGCCTTGCGGCGCCGTGCGACCCCGCGCGGAGAGGAACGACACGAGCACCGCGAGGTCCCGTCCGTAGGCGTCGAGCGTGTTGCGGGCGAGGCCGCGGCCCGCGGCGAGATAGTTCAGGTAGGCGTCGACGCTCCGATCGAGCGTCGTGGTCGCGCGCGGGCGGGAGACGCCCGAGCCCACCGATTCGCTCACCCGTTGCTTCCCTCGGCCCGCTGCCGCACCGCCTCGCAGATCTCCTGCATGCGCCGCCAGTCTTCGATCTTCCGGCCCGACGCGTCGGTCACGTAGAACACGTCGTAGACGTGGTGCAGCACGGTCGAGATCTTGGCGAGATGGATCAGGCAGCCCTGGCGGTAGAGCGTGTTGGTGATCGCGAAGAGGAGCCCGATCTGGTCCTGCGTCGAGACCTCGATCAGGCTGTAGTGCTCCGAGTCCTGGAGATCGAACGTCACCGAGGTCGGGATGCGCGGCAGCGCACGGCGCGAGAGCACGGTCGGTCGCTGCGAGCGCTCGACCAGCGCCTCGACCGACGTTTCTCCCCGCTGCACGCACTCGAGGCTGTCGCGCAGGCGCTGCCAGCGCCCCTCGTCGAGCACCCGCTCGGTGGATTCGGCGTGTGACAGCCGGAAGACGTCGAGCGCCACGCCGTCGTGGCTCGTGGTGATCTGCGCGCCGACGATGTTCATGCCGTGCGCCGCGAGCACGCCGGCGATCATCGAAAAGAGGCCCGGTCGATCGGCGGCGCAGATGGTGAACTCGCTGAACTCGCGATCGGGGAAGTGACGGACCGACGAGACGAAGGAGCCGCCGCCTTCGCGGAACTCGCGGAGCAGCTCCGCGTGGTGCGGGACGCTCTGCTCGGGCGTGCTCAAGAAGTAGCTCTCCGGCATGGTCGCGAGGACCGTCTCGAGCGCCTGGCGGAGCCCCCCCTCGTGCTCCGCCAGCGCGCGGCGCAGGCGCTCCTTCACGCGCTCGACCCGCGCCCCGCGCGCCTCCTCGGCGAACTCGCCCTTTTCGAAGTGCTCGAGGGTCCGCATGTAGAGCTCGGCGAGCAGCAGGTCGCGCCAGTTGTTCCACACCTTCGGGGCGACGGCACGCATGTCCGCGAAGGTCATGACGTAGAGCTTCTTGAGAATCTCGACGCTGCCGACGTGCCTCGCGAAGTCGAAGATCACGCGGTCGTCCTGGAGGTCGCGGTGCTGGGCAACGTGCGACATCAGCAGATGGTGACGCACCAGACGTTCGACCTGGACCACGTCGTCATCGTGGAGGCCCAAGCGCCGCGCGACGTGCTCGGCGAGCCGCGCGCCGCGGTCGGAATGGTCGTGGCCGTGCCCCTTGCCGACGTCGTGCAGCAACATCGCCAGGTAGAGCACCTCCGGGCGGTCGATCTCGCGCATCACCTGCGTGAGCAACGGAGAGCTCTGGCGATGCTCTCCGGCGCCGAGATGCTCGAGCTCCATGATGCCCCGCAGTGTGTGCTCGTCGACCGTGTAGATGTGGTAAAAATCGCGGATCACCATCGAGCGAAGCTGTCCGAACTCCGGCACCAACGCACCGAGCGTACCGACGTCGTGCATCGTGCGCAGCGTCTCGTAGAGACGCCTTCCGCCCGCGCAGGATCTCGAGAAACGGTTCGACGACCACGGGAAACGCACGTCCCGTCTCGAGAACGGTCGTCGCACGGGTGAGGAGCTCTCGCGCGCGGCTGCCGATCTCGACGCCGTGGCGTTGGGACTCGAGGAACACCTCGACGACGCTCGCGGCATCCTCGAGAATCGCCGGGTCCTCGATCACGATCTCGCCGCCGACGATGCGGATCCCGGGTCGGATCCGCCGGCTGAAGATGCGCCCCAGACGACGGTAGGGGCTCTGCGATTCGAGGCAGCGCTCGGTCACGAGCGTCCCGAAGCGATGCACCCGGGCCGCGTGCAGGTAGTAGTGCTGGAGAAAGCGCTCGACCGCGCGCCGCTCGTCCGCGTCACGGTAGCCGAGCGTCGCCGCCACGCGCTCCTGATGCTCGAACGTGAGTTGATCTTGATGGCCGCCGGTCGCGAAGTGGAGCGTGTTGCGAACCTTCCAGAGAAAGTCGCGCGATTCGAGCACCGAGGCGATCTCGCTCTCGGGGACGACCCCCTTCTGCACGATCTCGCGCAGGCTCCGGACCTTGAACTTGACGCGCGCGATCCAAAGCGCCGTGTGCAGGTCGCGAAGCCCGCCCTCGCCTTCCTTGATATGCGGCTCGAGGAGGTAGACCGAGCTGCCGTACTGCGCATGCCGCTCTGCGGTCTGCTTGAGCGCCTCCTTGACGAAGCGGTCGGGGTTGCGTCGCACGATGTCGGTCTCGACGATCCGATCGAAGTCCAAGGCGAGCTCGGGATCGCCGCACAGGAAGCGGGCGTCGAGCAGCGAGGTCTTCACCTTGAAGTCCCGCGCGGCGAGGCGAGCGCACTCCGGCACGCTGCGCACCGCGTGGCCGACTTGCAGGCCGGTGTCCCAGAGGCTGTAGAGAATCTTCTCCGCGACGCTCTCGACGAACGGGTTCACCTTCCACTGATAGAGAAAGAGCAAGTCGATGTCGGAAAACGGGTTGAGCTCGGCGCGGCCGTAGCCGCCTTGCGCCAACACCGCGCATTTCTGGTTGACGCGTGCGTTGCGCCGGGCGAAGTCGGCCACCGCCGCCGCGTGAAGGAAGTGGACCGTGCGGTCCATCACCTCGGTGAACGCCGAGACGACTTGCGCGCCGCTCGCTCCCGCGACGTTCCAGGCTTCGAGCCGCGCCCGCGCCCGCTGGACAGCCGCCTTTGCGACGAGCCCGAGGTCGTCTTGCCGGCCGTCAACATGCGGGAACGCGATCTCGTCGGCGGAAAAGGCGAGCGCGGTTTCGGGATTCGCGAGGTTCATGGGATCGGCTACAGGCTACCGGCTACAGGGAATGGGCTCCAGTCATCCCCGGCGGGGTCAAGCTGCTTTTCCGGTAGCCGGTAGTCGGTAGCCGGAAGACCGTTCTTTCACAGGTCTTCGCCAGCTTCGTCTGGGCGATGTAGCGGCGTATCCCTTGGTAAACCCCCTCGGCCAGGGCGCGGCGATATTGGGACGTCCCGAGCCGCGTTCCCTCCACCGGGTTGGTGAGGAACGAGACCTCGACGAGCACGCACGGCATGTAGGCGCCGACCAACACGTAGAACGGGCCTTCCTTGACCCCGAGATCGTCCACGCGATCGTAGTCGGCTCCGAGTCGTGACACGACCGACTGCTGGAGCTCCTCGGCGAGCTGCTTCGACTCCTCGACCTTGTAGGTCTGCCGGAGATCGCTCAAGATGTACGAGAGATCCGGGATCGCGGATTGGAGTTCCGGATTGCGCGGATCCCAACGCAGGTTGTTCTCCATGGCGGCCAGCCGCAGCGTGCCGCGGTTGTCGGTGTTGTTCAGGTAGTAGACCTCGACACCGCGGAGCCCCGGATTGGTGCTCGCATTGGCGTGAATGGAGATGAAGAGGTCCGCGCCCTGCGCGTTGGCGAGGCCGGTCCTTTCTTCGAGCGAGAGGAACCGATCGTCGGTGCGGGTGAGGACGACCTCGATTCCGTCCGCGCGGAGACTCGAGGCCAAGAGCTTCGACACCGCCAGCACGACGTCCTTCTCGTCGACGCCATGGATGCCGTGCGCACCGGGGTCTTTGCCGCCGTGACCCGGATCGATCACGACCTTGAACCCGTGCGGCCCGGCCGGCGGCTCCGCTCTTGCCGCGGGTCGCGCGTCGCCGCGCCGCGCGCGCACCGCCTCGCGCGCGTCCGCGACCGCCGGCTCCGCACCGCTCGGTGAAGCTGCAACGGACGGCTCTCGCGGCCGTTCGGGGCGCGCCGTGCCCGCGCGTGCCGTGTCGATCCGCGTCACCCGTGTGTCGTCCGACGGAAGCGCTCCGGCCTTCCCCTTGAGGTCGATCACGAGGCGATACGGGTCGGGAAGCACGAACGTCCGCGCCTCGACGTCGCGCGCGAGGTCGAGGACGATCCGCGCCGTGTCGAGCGTGTACTGTCCCGTGCGGATGCCGCGCAACACCGCATCGCCGATCTCGAGCGGCTCGCGCGCCTCGGGCCCGACCTTGGCCGCGGCGACATCGACCACCAGCCGATTCGGCGGCCCCGACTTGCCGTCAGCCGAGACCGGCAGCACGTGATATTCCGCCGGCCCGGAGAGATCGACGACGACGCGACTGTAGCTCACGGTCCCGACGTAACGAATGCGCTCGACGACGAACGCCGCCTTCGGCGTCGCCGCCGGAGCCGTCGTCACCGCGAGCGCGGCGATCGCCAGCATCGCGATCCGGCCGACGTGCGCTCGTCTCATCGCTTGCCGTTCTCCCGCTTGGCGCGCTCGACGAGATCGGCGAGCTTGCCGAGCGACTCGATCGGGGTCAGCGTCAGCGGCTCGATCGAGCGCAGCGCCTCGAGAATCGACGCCGCCTCCGCAGACGGAGCCGCGAAGAGCCCGAGCTGACCCGAGCGCGCCCCGCGCACGGCCAGCCGGGGCTCGCCGACTTCGTTGCGCTCGCCGCTCTCGAGGTTCTGAAGGATTTCCCGCGCCCGTGCGATGACGCCGTCGGGCACGCCGGCCAGCCGTGCGACGTGGATCCCGTAACTCTGGCTCGCCGGTCCGGGAACGATCCGGCGCAGAAACACCACGTCGCCCTGCCACTCCTTCACGGCCACCGAAAAGTTGACGACCCGCTCCGCGGTGAGCGCGAGTTCGGTGAGCTCGTGGAAATGGGTCGCGAACAGCGTCTTCGGCCGCGCCGGCGAGGCATGAAGATGCTCGGCGACCGCCCAGGCGATCGAGATCCCATCGAAGGTCGACGTGCCGCGTCCGATCTCGTCGAGCACGACGAGCGAGCGAGGGGTCAGGTGCGCGAGGATGTGCGCGGTCTCCTTCATCTCGACCATGAACGTCGAGTCGCCGGCGGCGAGATTGTCCGCCGCGCCGACGCGCGTGAACACGCGATCGACGATGCCGACGTGGGCCCGCGCGGCGGGCACGAAGCTGCCCATCTGCGCCATCAGCGCGATCAGCGCCGTCTGGCGGAGATACGTCGACTTCCCCGCCATGTTGGGGCCGGTCAGGACGACGATCTGCGCTCGGTCGGGATCGAGCTCGGCATCGTTCGGAACGAATCGTCCCGGCGGCAGCATCCGCTCGATCACCGGATGGCGGCCCTCGCGGATCTCGACGACCGGCGAGTGGTCGAGCAGCGGGCGCACGTAGCGGCCGTCGAGGGCCACCACGGCGAGCGAGCAAAGCCCGTCGAGCTCCGCGAGAGCGCCCGCGGTCGCGATGATCTCGGCGAGGTGCTGGGCGACGTCTCTCACCAGCTCCTCGAAGAGTCCGCTCTCGAGGGCGCGCAGTCGCTCCTCCGCGCCGAGCACCTTCGACTCGTAGTCCTTGAGCTCGGGGGTGACGAAGCGCTCCCCTCCGGCGATCGTCTGCCGCCGCAGATAGTCGGCGGGAACGAGCTTCAGGTTGGGATTGGTGACTTCGATGTAGTAGCCGAAGACCTTATTGTAGCGGACTTTCAGCGAGCCGATGCCCGTCCGCGCGCGCTCGCGCGATTCGAGCGCGGAGATCCAGCTCTTGCCGTCGTGGCGAAGCGCGCGAAGCTCGTCGATCTCGGCCGAGTATCCGGCGCGGACGAGGTCTCCTTGCCGAGCCGAGAGCGGCGGGACGTCGACGAGAGCGCGCGCCACGAGGTCGCGGAGCGCCGGCAGCGGCCGGATCGCGTCCCGGAGACGGCGAAGCAGCGCCGAGCGGGCCCCCCCGAGCCGGCCTTGCACGACTTCGCCCCGCCCGAGTGCCTGACGCAGGCGCACGAGGTCACGGGGTGACGCCGTGCGACTGCCGATCCGCCCTGCCAGGCGCTCGAGGTCGCCGAGCCCCTCGAGCGACGCCGCCAGGTCGTCGCGGACGGCGGGCTCGTCCGAGAGCTCTTCCACGACGTCGAGTCGCTCGCCGATACGGGCCGGGTCGAGCAGCGGGTAGAGAAGCCAGCGGCGGAGGACGCGAGCGCCCATCGGAGTCTGCGTTCGATCCAACACCCAGAGAAGCGAGCCCACGCGCTCACCGCGGGCGGTCTCGACGAGCTCGAGGTTTCTCCGACTCGTGTCGTCGACGACCAGGAACTCTTCGATCTGGTAGGGCTCGGGGGCGCGAAGGTGGTCGGTGCCGACGAGCTGCCGATCGAGGTAGCCGAGCAGCGCCCCGAGCGCCGCCGCCGCCAGCGGCCGTGCTCTCCAGGACTCGACCGCCTCCGTGCTGACGCGCTTGTCGAGCCAGTCGGACAATCGATCGGGCGAGAACTCCTCGGCGGGAAGCTCGCTCGTCCGCAGCGTCGACGGCAGGCGCGCGAGCGGCGCCGCGCCGAGCAAGCCCGCCGCGAGGATCACTTCGCGCGGCCGCAACCGACCGAGCTCCTCCTCGAGCGCCTCGAGCGACTGGCTCTCCGTGGCGCGGAGCTCGCCCGTCGACAGGTCGACGACCGCCAAGCCGTATCGCCCGGCGCGCGTGATCACCGCGGCAAGGTAGCTCGGCGCCCGCGGGTCGAGGCTCTCCTCCTCGAGCACCGTACCGGGCGTGATGACGCGCACGACCTTGCGCTCGACGATGCCCTTCGCGGTCGCCGGGTCTTCGACCTGCTCGCAGATCGCCACCTTGTGGCCGTGCTCGAGGAGCTTCTGGACGTAGGGCTGAACCGAGTGATGAGGAACGCCGCAGAGCGGGATCCGCGCATCGTCGCCCTTGCTCCGCGAGGTGAGCGTGAGGTCGAGGAGGCGACTCGCACGCTCGGCGTCCTCGAAGAACATCTCGTAGAAATCGCCGAGACGGTAGAGGAGGATTGCGTCGGGATAGCGCTCCTTGACCCGCAGGTACTGCTGGAGCATCGGCGTCAGCTTGACGACCGAGGGCTCCTTGCCGCCGAGCCGCAAGGGTTGCTCTTCGCTCATGCCCGAGCCCGCCTCGTCGCGTGCTCCACTTCGAGCCGCCGACGGCCACGGTGCATCACCGAAGGCGGGCGATGAGCGGCGTGAGCGCCGAGGGACAGCCGCGCCGCGCGCCCGCGCAACTCGCGAACGAGCGGTCCGAGCGCGATCGAGAACACGAACTGTCGTTCGAGCACGTCGAGGATCCGCCGGCGGTCGTCGGTGACGAGAAAGAGCCGCTCCCCGTCGGTCACGAGCTTCAACTGCGCGAGCGGGTCGAGCACCTTCGGGCACGCGTCGCGAAGCGCGGCGAGGCTCCTCCTGATGTTTTGCGGCTTCAGGCCACGCTCGATGAGGGCTCGCACCACCGAGAGGCGAACCAAGTCGAGAAACGAGTAGCGCCGTCGGCTGCCGCGACCCGCCGCCGCGCCGGCCGATGGCTTTACCAGGCCGATCTCGTCCCGGTACTGGATCTGTCGCGGCGTGACGCTGACGATCCGGCAGGCGCTCGTGCTAGGAAAACCGCCGTTCACACGCTATCTCGAGAGAAAACATCGATGTTTTCTGAGCCAAGGATACGGCTAGAGAGCGGCTCAGGTCAAACGCCTTCGCTGGGCCGGCCGAAGATGCTACGAATCGTCTCCGTGAGGGCGCGACGTCCGCTGATCGGCATTTCTTCCTATCCTCGCTTCAACTCCCGCATCGCCAACCGTGAGGTCTACCCGCTGCCGACCAGCTACGTCGACGCCGTGCGCGGCGGCGGCGGATCGCCCGTCATCCTGCCGCCCGGCGATCCCGATCCCGCGCGACTACTCGACGGCATCGACGCGCTCGTGCTGTCCGGAGGGGGTGACGTAGCCCCACAGTACTACGGCGGCCGTGGCCACGAAGCGATTTATGGGGTGTCGGAAGAACGCGACACCTTCGAGATCGCGCTCGCGCGAGCGGCGCTGGCCCGCCCAGAACTTCCGCTCCTCTGCATCTGCCGCGGCATGCAGGTGCTGAACGTCGCCCTCGGGGGTGACCTTCATCCACATCTGCCCGATCTCGGCGCGAGCACGGTGGAGCACCGCTTGCCGGAGCGTCTCCATACACACCACCAGGCGGCGGTCGAACCGGCGAGTCGACTCGCCAACATGCTGGGTTCGACAGAGGTGACCGTCTGCTCGTGGCATCACCAAGCGATCGACCGGCTGGCGTCGGGGCTCAAGGCCGTCGCCTGGGCGGAAGACGGAATCATCGAAGCCGTCGAGCACGAAACCCATACGCTCGCGATCGCCGTGCAATGGCACCCCGAGATGCAGCTCGACGACCCGGCTCAGCAGCGCCTGTTCTGCGCGTTCATCCAGTTCGCACGCGATGCGAGAGCGGAGAGCCGCTGAAACGAAGCGGTCGCGGCGTTCAAGGCCGCTGAGGAGTCTCAGCAGGCGCCCGGCGAGAGGAGGCGCCTGCACCACAGGTCCGCGCCGGAGCGCGGCACCGGCGATACCGGCGGGTCGAAGGGCGGCTACCGAGCGACCCTCTCGACGCTGCGTCTGATTCACCGACCCGAGGCGTCACGTCGCGGCGCGTAGGGGAACGCCGGCAGCCGCGAGGAACATCACTCCGAACCGGTCCGGGTCCAGGCCGAAGAAGCATGCCACGTCGTCGTCGAAAAACGTGAGACCCGTCGCGCCGAGCCGCTGCGCGTAGGCGGCGAGGTAGAGCCGCCCGCCCGCCACACCTCCGTCGAGCGTCGCGGCCCGGTAACCGCGGCTGCCGAGCGCTCCGAGCACGCGATCGAGATCGGCGATGGCGTAGACGTCGACCGCGGCATCGGCGCCGAGCGCCTGGCCGAGCGCGAGAACGCCGGCCTCACGGCGGCGCTCTCCACGGCAGAGGCACTCGAGCGCCTTCGCTTCCGGATGCCAGCGGTAGGCTCCAGCTTCCAGACCCTCGACGGCATTGACGATGACGTAGAGCTCGACGAGCGAGCGATTTCTGTCCGCACGGTAGTCCGCCGCCAGCGGAGCGCTCGCGCAGACGAGAAGCGCTTCGAGAGCGGCCTGCGAGATCGCGCCGCGGCGGAAGAGTCGCGTCGACCCCCGCCGAGCGATCACCGTCTCGAGCGGATCCTGCCACGGATCGGGCTTCGGCAGCTCGATGAGTGGCCCAACGGTCGGAGCCATGCGCGCTTGCGCGGACGGCACGCTCGACCGCCAGTGCCTGACCTCCTCGGCAGTCTCGAGGGCGCCGCGGTCGTGCACGTCGCGGATCTCGGGATACTCGACCTCTCGCCCGGAGAGCGGGGCGGTCTCGAAGCGGACCGCCGGGGGCGGGACCGCCGGCGGGGCCGTGGCTGCGCCCTGGCCGAGCGCCACCAGACAAACCACGCCCTCGCGGTCGGGGTCGAGCGCGCAAAGGTGTTCGATCTCGCCATCGACGAAGCCGAGCACGACTTCGGCCGGCCAGCCGTCTGCCGTCGCTTGCGCGAGCAATTGCGCGATCACCGTGCCGCCGTCCCAGAAGACGTGCCGGTACGCGCGGCGGCGATACTTCCAGGCGTTTCGCCAGTACGTCGATGCCAGCACGACCGTGACGGGAGCCCCGGCGACGGCGGCGTGGGCGCCCGTGGCCGCAATTGCGATGGCCCGTTGGTCACCTTCGCGCAGTCGTCGGAGCGACGAGTCGTGCGGGTCGAAGTGGTACACGCCCGCCGGGAGGTCGAGAAGATCCGCGGTGATGAGGTAGGCATCGATGTGGTAGAGCGCCCCCGTGCAAGGCGCCGCCCGGAAGTCGTGCCAGCGGCCGTCGCCGAGCTGCCGCCGGCGCAGGATGCCAAGGGAGAAGTGGAGGAGGCGGGCGAGCGTGCCGCGATCGGGGAGCTCGCCGGCGCGCGCCCTCGAGGTTCGGCCGGTGATCGCATCGAGCGCCGACACCCCCGACGGAACGCGCGAGATCGGCAGCTCCAAGGCCGGCAGCCCGCGGTAGATCTTGAACGCCAACGGCAGGTTTTCCCAGTCGAGCACGTGCGGCTCACGCTCCAGCGATTCGCGCGAGTGCTTGGTGGTCTGATGAAAGCGGCGGGCAGCCGCGCCGTCGTCGTTGGCCATGCCTCTGCCACTAGCGCCTCCGTTCGGCGAAAGTAAGCCCTCCGGACCCGGCGCCGGCAGTCGATTCCGCGGCGGCCGCGAAAGGTCGCCGTCTGTTCGTGCGCGCGATGCTGCTCGTCTCGGATCATCGCGACGCCGCACTCACGCCGTCTGCGCGGCACATGGCGCTCTTGAGCTCGGGGAGTTCGGGCAGCTTGCCCGAGCCCGGCTTTCAACGTCGCTCCGGATGACGTAAAGCGACAAGACGATGAAGCTGGGACTCATGCTCGGCTACTGGATGCAGGGACCCGAAGACCCGATCGAGCTCGTGCTCGAGGCCGAGCGGCTCGGCTACGACTCGGTGTGGACCGCCGAGGCCTACGGCTCCGATGCGTTCACGCCGCTTTGCTGGATGGGCGCGCGGACCGCACGCATCAAGCTCGGCACCTCGGTCGTGCAGATCTCCGCGCGCACACCGGCCTCGGTGGCAATGACGGCGGCGACCATCGATCATCTGTCCGGCGGGCGATTGCTGCTCGGGCTCGGCGTGTCGGGCCCCCAAGTGGTCGAGGGCTGGTACGGGCAGCCGTTCGCCCGGCCGATGGCGCGGACCCGCGAGTACGTCGAGCTCGTGCGCGCCATGCTGCGACGCGAGGGGCCGCTCACCTACCCCGGCAAGCACTACCGCCTGCCCTACGACGGGCCCGGAGCGAGCGGCCTCGGCAAGCCTTTGAAGCTCATCATGCAGCCGAGGCGGCGCGCGATCCCGATCTACCTCGGCGCGGAGGGACCGAAGAACGTCGCGCTCGCCGCGGAGATCGCCGACGGCTGGCTGCCGATCTTCTACTCGCCGTACCGTTCGCCCGCGATCTATGCCGAGTCGCTGAAGAACGCCAAGCCGGACTTCGACGTGGCGTGCATGGTGCAGGTTCAGGTGAGCGACGACGTCGCGGCCGCGCTGATGCCGGTCAAGTGGATGCTCGGCTTCTACATCGGCGGTATGGGCGCCGAGCAGAAGAACTTCCACTTGAACCTCATCTCGCGCCTCGGCTTCGAGCGCGAGGCCGCGGAGGTGCAGAGGCTCTTCCGCGAAGGCAAGCGAGCCGAGGCGGCTCTGGCCGTGCCGGACGCGCTGGCCGACGAGATTTCCCTCGTCGGCCCCCGCGAGCGCATCCGCGACCGACTCGCCGCATGGCGAGAGAGCCCCGTCCAGGCGTTGCTGCTCGGCACCCGCGACGCAAACGCGCTGCGCACGTTGGCCGAGCTCGTTCTGTAGGAAGCAGCCAGGAGGGAACCCATGAGCGACAAGGTATTCAAGCCCGAGGACGCATGGAAGCGCGAGCTCTCCCCGGAACAATACACGGTGACGCGCCAGAAGGGGACGGAGCGAGCGTTCACCGGCGAGTACTGCGACTGCAAGGAGGAGGGCACGTACCGCTGCGTCTGCTGCGGGGCCGAACTCTTCGGCTCGGACAGTAAATTCGATTCGGGCACCGGCTGGCCGAGCTTCTGGAAACCGGTGGGCGAAGATGCGGTCGCGACCGAGCTCGACCAGAGCCATGGGATGCACCGCGTCGAGGCGCTCTGCGCCCGATGCGACGCGCATCTCGGCCACGTCTTCGAGGACGGGCCCGCGCCGACGCATCTGCGCTACTGCATCAACTCGCTGGCGCTGGAGCTCGACAAGAAGAAATAGCGGCGATCCGCTCTCGGCGATCGCTTTTCGGCAAAGACGGGTGCCGATCGCCGACAGCGGGGAGCCGTGAGCAGATAAGCACCGCATGTTCTGGCGTCGAACCCTGCTCGCCCTCTCGGCCGTCTTCCTCCTTCCGCTCGTCGCACGGGCCGAGCCGGCGAACGAGCGCTATCCGCTCGACAAGATCGAACTGCCGGCCGGCTTCCGCATCAACCTCTTCGCGGGCGGCGCGGCAAACGCTCGCGAGATGGCGATCGGAAAGAATGGCACGCTCTTCGTCGGCACCCAGCGCGCGGGCGTCGTCTATGCGATCGTCGATCGCAACCGCGACGGCGTCGGCGACGACGGGTTGATCATTGCTTCGGGCCTCGTCTCGCCGAACGGCGTCGCATTCCGAGACGGAGCGCTCTACGTCGCCGACGCGTGGCAAATCCTCCGCTACGACGACATCGAGAATCGCCTCGAGCATCCGCCGAAACCGATCGTTCTCTACGACGGCTATCCGCACGATGCCTGGCACGGCTGGAAGTTCATCGCCTTCGGCCCCGACGGGCTCCTCTACGTGCCCGTGGGCGCCCCCTGCAACGTCTGCCTACGCGATCCCCCGTACGCGTCGATCACACGCCTGAAGAGCGACGGAACCGGCATGGAAGTCTTCGCGAGCGGCGTGCGCAACAGCGTCGGCTTCGACTGGGATCCGAAGACGAAGGAGCTCTGGTTCACCGACAACGGCCGCGACAACATGGGCGACGACGTCCCCGACGACGAGCTCGACCACGCGCCGCGGGCCGGCATGCACTTCGGGTTTCCATACTGCCACGCGAAGGACGTCGCCGACCCGCAGTTCGGTCCGGGACACGAGTGCGCGAAGTACACGCCCCCGGAGCTCGGCCTCGGGGCACACGTCGCCGCGCTCGGCATGCGATTCTACACCGGCAAGATGTTCCCCGACGAATATCGGAACCAGATCTTCGTCGCGGAACACGGGTCGTGGAACCGCAGCAAGCCGATCGGTTATCGAGTCGTCGTCGCGCGCCCCGGCGAGCAGGGCGAGAAGCGGCTCGAGAGCTTCGCCGAAGGATGGCTCGAGCCGAATGGGCGGGCGTGGGGCAGACCGGTCGACGTGCTCGTCGCATCCGACGGCGCGCTCCTCGTCTCCGACGATCAGGCCGGAGGGGTGTATCGGATCACCTATGGAAAATAGGCTACCGGCTTCCGACTACCGGCAATGCAAAATCCCCTAACACAAATCCCCTAACAAAGCTTGACGGCTGACCGATTTTTTTACTATCTATTCGGTGGTTTGAGGTTTTTGCCTTATGAAATTAGGTAGCGACCCATTCGAGCCCTTCGAGCTCGATGAGATCGACCTCGGTATTCTCGCCATCTTGCAGGACAACTGCCGCACGTCGCTCGCAAAGATCGGCGAGCAGGTCGGACTGTCGGCGCCGTCGGTGATCGAGCGCGTGAAAAAACTCGAGGACGGCGGCGTCATTCGCGGCTACCACGCGATCCTCGATGCGCGCCGGCTCGGCATGGACATCACCGCCTTCATCGGCGTCTACGTCAGTCACCCGCGTCTCATCGAGCGCTTCGAGAGCGAGGTGCAGGCGATCGAGGACGTTCTCGAGTGTCATCACGTGACGGGCGCTTACACTCTCCTCCTCAAGATCAAGACCGCGAACACGTCCTCGCTCGAGGCGTTGATCAGTCGGTTACGCTCGATCGACGGCGTCGAGAAGACCGAGACGATGGTCGTGCTCTCCACGAACACCGAACGGTCGCAACTGAAGCTCCCGAAGTTGCCTGCCCCACCGATCGGCGCCGAGCCGCCAACCGTCGAAAAGAAGGCGCGGCGGAACGGCGCCCCGCGAACGAGGGTCGCCTCATGACGCTCCTCCGTCCCCAAGGACTCTACGACCCGCGCTTCGAGCACGATGCCTGCGGAGTCGGCTTCGTCGTCAACGTGCGCGGCGTGAAGTCGCGCGACATCGTCGACAAGGGTCTGACCATTCTCGCCAACCTCGAGCATCGTGGCGCCTGTGGATGTGATCCGCTGACCGGCGATGGCGCGGGCATCCTGCTGCAGATCCCGCACGCGTTCTTCAAGAAGGAACTCGCGGCGCAGAAGCACCGTCTTCCCGAGCCCGGCGAGTACGGCGTCGGCACGGTGTTCTTGCCGCGTGAGACGAACCAGCGAAACGAGTGTCTGGAGATCTTCGAGAGCGCGACTCGCCAAGCGGGGCTCAAGCTCATCGCCTGGCGCCATGTGCCGATCGATCCCGCCGAGTGCGGCCCGCAGGCGCGCGCCGTGATGCCCGAGATCCGCCAGATCTTCATCGGGCGCGATGGCCGTCGCGTGAAGGACCAGGCGACGCTCGAGCGCAAGCTCTACGTCGTGCGCAAGGTCGTGGAGAATCGCGTGGCCGCTTCGCGTCTGCCCGATTCGGAGAGCTTCCACGTCGCGAGCCTCTCGAGCCGTACGATCGTGTACAAGGGACTGCTGATCTCGTGGCAGATCCCGCGCTTCTACCAAGATCTACGCGACCCGGCCATGGACTCGGCACTGGCGCTCGTCCACCAGCGCTTCTCCACGAACACCCTCCCCTCGTGGGATCGCGCCCACCCGTACCGGTTTCTCGCGCACAACGGTGAGATCAACACGCTGCGCGGCAACGAGAACTGGATGCACGCCCGGGAGAAGATGTTTCAGTCGGCACTGTTCGGCGAGGACATCGAGAAGATCCGGCCGATCATCAATCCCCGCGGCAGCGACTCGGCGAAGTTCGACAACGCGCTCGAGCTTCTGACCCTCACCGGCCGCTCGATCGCCCACGCCGTCATGATGATGATTCCCGAGGCGTGGCAGAACCACGAGACGATGAGCGAGACCAAGCGCGCCTTCTACGAGTACCACTCGTGCTTGATGGAGCCGTGGGATGGCCCGGCGTCGATTGCCTTCACCGATGGCGTGCGCATCGGCGCGGTGCTCGATCGCAACGGCCTTCGTCCCTCGCGCTACGTCGTCACCAAGGACGGGCTCGTGGTCATGGCTTCGGAGGTGGGCGTGCTCGACATCCCGCCGGAGCGCGTGGAGGCCAAGGGACGCTTGCAGCCGGGGCGCATGTTCCTGGTGGACACGAGCCTCGGTCGCATCGTCGGCGACGAGGAGATCAAGGAAGGGATGGCCGCGCGCAGGCCCTACCGCCAGTGGCTCGACGCGAACATCGTCAAGCTCGGGGGCCTTCCACCCACGACGTCGCTCCCGGAGCCATTCGACAGAGCGACGCTCCTCGAGCAGCAGCAGGCCTTCGGCTACACGATCGAAGACCTGAGGATGCTGATGGCGCCGATGGCGATCAACGGTCAGGAGGCCGTCGGCTCGATGGGCACCGACACGCCTCCCGCCGTGCTCTCCGACCGGCCGCAGCTGCTGTTCGCCTATTTCAAACAGCTCTTCGCACAAGTCACCAACCCCGCGATCGATCCGCTTCGCGAAGAGCTCGTGATGTCGATCGCGACGACGATCGGTGCCGAGCAGAACCTCTTCGACGAGACGCCGCTTCACTGCCGGCAGCTCGAGGTGAAGACGCCCGCGCTCAGCAACGACGAGCTCGAGCGCATCAAGGAGCTCGATCAGGAGGGTCTGCGCACCATCACGCTCTCCTCGCTCTTCCACTGCGGAGGTGGCGCCGACGCGCTCCGCAGAGCGCTCGACGATCTCTGCCAGAACGCCTCCGACGCGATCACCGCGGGAGCGACGATCCTCGTCCTGTCCGACCGCGGCGTCGACGACGAGCATGCGCCGATCCCCTCGCTGCTCGCCGTGGCGGCCGTGCACCACCATTTGATCCGCGAGGGAACGCGCACGAAGTGCGGCATCATCGTCGAGAGCGGCGAGCCGCGGGAGATTCACCATTTCGCGCTGCTCGTCGGCTACGGCGCCGGTGCCTTCAATCCCTATCTCGCTTACGAAACCGTGGCGGGCATGGTCGAGGAAGGCGTGATCAAGGGTGTCACCGCCGACGAAGCCGTCGAGCACTACCGCAAGGCGATCGGCAAGGGCCTGCTCAAGGTGATGTCCAAGATGGGGATCTCGACGCTGCAGAGCTACCACGGCGCGCAGATCTTCGAAGCGGTGGGACTCTGCCGAGAACTGATCGACAAGTACTTCACCTGGACCGCGTCACAGATCGAGGGCATCGGCCTCGACGCGATCGCCGCCGAGGTCAAGGCGCGGCACGACTACGCGTATCGCGTGTCGCCGTCGCTCGACGGCGAGCTCGACCCGGGTGGCCAGTATCAATGGCGGCGGCGAGGCGAGTACCACGCGTACAACCCCGAGACGATCGCCAAGCTCCAGCACTCGGTGCGTGGCGGGAGCTACAAGCTTTTCAAGCAGTACTCCGCACTGGCGAACGACCACAGCGAGAAGCTCTGCACGCTGCGCGGGCTCCTCAAGTTCAAGCCCGGCATCCCGATTCCGATCGAAGCAGTGGAGCCGGCTGCCGAGATCGTCAAGCGCTTCAAGACCGGTGCGATGTCGCTCGGCTCGATCAGCCGCGAAGCGCACGAGAACCTGGCGATCGCCATGAATCGCATCGGCGGCAAGTCGAACACCGGTGAGGGCGGCGAGGATTCGGCACGCTACCTCCCCGACGACAACGGTGATCTGCGCCGCAGCGCCATCAAGCAGGTGGCTTCGGGTCGATTCGGCGTCACCTCCTACTATCTGGTCAACGCCGACGAGCTGCAGATCAAGATCGCGCAGGGCGCCAAGCCCGGCGAGGGCGGCCAGCTGCCGGGCCACAAGGTCGACGAGTACATCGCCAAGATCCGCTACTCGACTCCCGGCGTCGGCCTGATCTCGCCACCGCCGCACCACGACATCTATTCGATCGAGGACCTCGCCCAGCTGATCCACGACCTGAAGAACGCCAACAACCGGGCGCGCGTCAGCGTCAAGCTGGTGAGCGAGATCGGCGTCGGCACCGTGGCCGCGGGTGTCTGCAAGGCCAAGGCCGACGTGGTGTTGATCAGCGGCTACGAGGGTGGCACGGGCGCATCGCCGCTCACCTCGCATCAAGCACGCCGGCACGCCGTGGGAGCTCGGCCTCGCCGAGACGCAGCAGGTGCTGGTGATCAACAACCTGCGCGGGCGCATTCGCGTCGAGACCGACGGGCAGCTGAAGACCGGGCGCGACGTCGCGATCGCGGCGCTGCTCGGCGCCGAGGAGTTCGGCTTCGCGAGCGCTGCGCTGGTGGCCTCGGGCTGCATCATGATGCGCGTCTGCCACCTCAACACCTGTCCGGTCGGCATCGCCACCCAGGATCCGGTGCTGCGCAAGAAGTTCGAGGGCAAGCCCGAGCACGTCGTCAACTTCATGATGTTCGTCGCCGAGGAACTCCGCGAGATCATGGCCGAGCTCGGCTTCCGCGACCGTCGACGAGATGGTCGGCCGGGTCGACATGCTAGAGCCCCGCGACGCGATCGAGCACTGGAAGGCCAAGGGCCTCGATCTGACTCCGATCCTGCACAAGCCCGACGTCTCGCCCGACGTGCCGATCCATTGCGTCGAGGCCCAGGACCACGGCCTCGACGAGGCGCTCGACAACCAGCTGATCGAGCTCGCACGCCCGGCGTTGGAGCGTCGAGAGCCGGTCGAGGATCGAGCTCCCGATCCGTAACGTCAATCGCACCGTCGCGACGATGCTCTCCGCGGAGATCTCCCGGCGCTACGGGGCGGAGGGACTACCGCCCGACACGATCCAGATCCACTTCGCGGGCTCGGCGGGCCAGAGCTTCGCCGCGTTCTTGGCGTCGGGCATCTCGATTCGGCTCGAGGGCGATGCCAACGACTACTTCGCCAAGGGCATGTCGGCCGGCCGCATCGTGGTCGTGCCACCGCGCGAGTCGACGTTCGTCCCCGAAGACAATTCCATCGTCGGCAACGTGTCCCTCTACGGCGCAACGGGCGGCGAAGTGTTCCTGCACGGGCTGGCCGGCGAGCGTTTCGCGGTGCGCAACAGCGGCGCCACGGCGGTCGTCGAGGGTGTCGGCGATCACGGCTGCGAATACATGACCAAGGGGCTCGTCGTCGTCCTCGGCAAGACGGGGCGCAACTTCGCCGCCGGTATGAGCGGTGGCGTCGCCTACGTGCTCGACGCCGACGGTCACTTCGGACGAAACTGCAACAAGGGAATGGTCGGGCTCGAGCCGCTCGACGACGGGGATCTGAAGACCGTCCACGACCTGGTGCGCAGACATTACGATCTCACGGGGAGCCAGGTCGCCTGGCGGGTGCTGTCGGGCTGGAAGGAGAACGCCAAGAAATTCGTCAAGGTGATGCCGCTCGAGTACCGGAAGATCTTGGCGGCGCAGCACCTGGACAGCGACGCGGCGAAATCGGCGTCGATCTGAAAAGCCGGCCACCGGCTGCCGGCTACCGCAAAAGACTCAGAGAAGTCTTTGCCGGAAGCCGGTAGTCGGTAGCCGAATCCATGAACTGAGTCACGAGCGGGAGCGCATGGGCAAAATCACTGGATTCTTGGAAATTCCTCGCGAGCTGCCGCAGCGGCGGCCGGTCGAGGAGCGACTGAAGGATTGGCGCGAACTCGAGGGCAAGCTGCCGGAGGACGAGCTCCGCCAGCAGGGCGCGCGCTGCATGGATTGCGGCATCCCCTTCTGTCACAAGGGCTGCCCGCTCGGGAACATCATCCCCGACTGGAACGACCTCATCTATCGCGGCCGCTGGAAGGAGGCGATCCGGCGCCTCCATTCGACCAACAATTTCCCCGAATTCACCGGACGCGTCTGTCCCGCGCCCTGCGAAGAGGCGTGCGTCCTCAACATCAACGACGACCCGGTGACGATCAAACAGATCGAGAAGCAGATCGTCGATCACGCCTTCGCCGAAGGCTGGATCACGCCGCAGCCCCCGCCGCGGCGAACGGGCAAGACGGTCGCGGTCGTCGGCTCGGGGCCGGCGGGGCTGGCCTGCGCGCAGCAGCTCGCGCGCGCGGGTCATCTCGTCACAGTCTTCGAGCGCGCCGACCGGATCGGCGGCCTGCTCCGCTACGGCATCCCGGACTTCAAGATGGAGAAACATTTGGTCGACCGCCGGATGGAGCAGATGAAGGCCGAGGGGGTCCGCTTCGTGACCAACGCCAACGTCGGCTCCAACGTGCCGACCGCCGAGCTGCGGAGCTCCTTCGATGCCATTTGCCTGGCGGGGGGCGCAACCGCGCCTCGCGATCTACCGATCCCGGGCCGGGAACTGGACGGCATTCACTTCGCGATGGATTTCCTGCCACAGCAGAACAAGCTCGTCGCCGGCGACGAGGTGCCGAACCGGCTCACCGCCGCGGGAAAGCGCGTCATCATTCTCGGCGGCGGCGACACGGGCTCCGACTGCTTGGGCACCTCGAATCGGCAGGGAGCCCTCTCGGTGCATCAGTTCGAGCTTCTTCCCCGGCCGCCCGACAAGCGCACTGCCGACATGCCGTGGCCCTATTGGCCGATGATTCTCCGCACCTCGAGCTCGCACGAGGAAGGGGTCGTCCGCGACTTCTCAATCAACACCAAGCGCTTCTCGGGAGAGAACGGCAAGGTGAAGAAGCTCCACGCCGTCCGCCTCGAGTGGAAGCGCGGCGACAACGGTCAGCCTAGAATGGTGGAGATCATCGACAGCAATTTTGAGCTCGATTGTGATTTGGTATTGCTGGCACTCGGCTTTCTCGGCCCCGAACGTGCCGGCCCGATCAACGACCTTGGCCTGAAGCTCGACGAGCGCGGCAACGTGGCGACCGATCGTAGCTACATGTCGAGCGTGCCCGGCGTATTTGCCTGTGGAGATCTTCGCCGGGGTCAATCGTTGGTCGTCTGGGCGATCTGGGAAGGCCGCGAAGCAGCACGGGGCCTCGATACTTATTTGATGGGAGAGTCCTACATCCCATCGAGCCCCATGTTCTAGATTCGCCTTCTTAAGACTCAAGGTCCCTTCTCCGAACCGTCGGGCCGCTCGCCGTTCTTGCGCTGTCGGCCATCGGCTTTCTGCTTTTGAGGATGCGCTCTTCGGCCGATAGCCGAAGAGCAACGGCCGGCAGCCGGTCATTGACCCTGCTCCGCTTCTCTCCTAGGCTGTCGGGGTCTTATTCTTTCGGGTCTGGAGGACGCAAATGAGCTCCGAGAACTGTCCCTTCTGCGATCTCGGTCCGCGAGTCGTCGCGGCAAACGATCTGGCGGCAGCGGTGCGGGACAAGGAACCGGCCTCCAAGGGCCACACCCTGGTGATCCCAAAGCGGCACTGCGCGAGCTTCTTCGATCTCACGCACGAGGAAGTGCGGGATTGTTATGCGCTGATCGGGCAGGAACGCACCAAGATCGTCGCGGAGTTCCATCCCGACGGCTTCAACATCGGCGTCAACGATGGGTCCGCCGCCGGACAGTCGATCGGCCACACGCACTGGCATCTGATCCCGCGCTACCGCGGAGATCACCCCGATCCGCGCGGCGGAGTGCGACACGTGATTCCGACGCGGAGATGAAAGACCGGCTACAGGCTACCGGCTACAGGAAAGGCCTTCGCGAAGTCTTTTCGAAGCCCGTAGCCGGAAGCCGGTAGCCTCCTGAGCTTCATGGACGTCTCCACCCTCAGCGGCAAGGTGGTCCTGGTCACGGGCGCGGGCAGTGGAATCGGCCGGGAAACCGCGCTCGCCTTCGCCCGGCGCGGCGCGGATCTGGTCGTGTGCGACGTCAACGAGACGGCTAGCGCACGCACCGCCGACGACATCCGGGCGCTCGGGCGCAAAGCGGCGAGCCACTTCGTCGATGTCGCCGATCGCGGGCGCATGCGCGCGTTTGCCGATGCGGTGCACGCGGAGGTCGAGGCGGTCGACGTGCTCGTCAACAACGCCGGCGTCGGCCTCGGCGCCGCCTTTCTCGATACCACGCTCGAGGATTGGGACTGGATCATCGGCATCAATCTCTGTGGCATCGTGCACGGCTGCCATTTCTTCGTTCCGAAGATGGTCGCGCGCGGACGCGGCGGACACGTGGTGAACGTGGCATCCGCCGCCGGCTACCTCGCCAGCGAGGCGCTGTCGGCTTACAGCACGACGAAGTTCGCCGTCGTCGGGCTGTCGGAGGCGCTGCGTGACGAGCTCAAGCCCCGCGGCATCGGCGTCACCGCCATCTGCCCGGGAATCATAGACACGCCGATCACGGGAGCGGCGCGACTGCGGGGCAAAGCGGCGCTTCCCGGCGCGCGGGAGCGGATGGTCGAGTTCTACCGCCGGCGAAATTACGGTCCGGAGCTCGTCGCCGAGAAGATCCTCAAGGCCGTCGCGCGCGACGCTGCGTTGGCGCCGGTCTCGCCGGAAGCCTGGGTGACGTACTTCCTGAAACGGCTGTCTCCCGGCTTCACGGCGTGGCTGAACCGCCGAATCGCCGAGCGGTTCGAACGGCAACTCCAAGCGACGCAACCTCCATGAGCCCGCGTGTGCGTTTCCGGGAATGGGCGTGCCGGTCGCGGTCGTAGTGTCCGGTACATCACCCTACGTATGCTCGCACGGATGGGGCGCGAAGCGCGGAACGTTCGAGCGTTGGATGTGTTACTCTAAGCGAAGCAGCGCGCCGAGCAGCCGCCGCGCGTGCTCGTGGATGTCGGGAAGCCGCTCTCGCGCTTGCTCGACAAGTGCCCGGGGCTCGAGCCCTCCGCGGCGAAGATCGTCCGGGAACGCGCGGGACATCGCGACGATCGAATGCAGCGTCGCCTCGAGGTGGAAGAGCAACCCGTAGGCGCGAGCGACGAGAAAGGCTTGCATCGGAACACTCGTCGACCGCGCGAGCGTCACGGCGCCTGGGACGTCGCGGGAGATCTCTCCGTGCCACTGCAGGACCGCGAAGCGCGGCGGGAGCACCGCCGTCACGGGATCGGCGATGCCCTCGCTCGTGAGCTCGACCGTATGAACGCCGATCTCGAAAGCGTCACCGGGCTCGACGGTTCCTCCAGCGGCTTTGGCGATCAGCTGCGACCCCAAGCAGACGCCGAGAACGGGGGCACCGGAGCGAATGCGCTCGGCGAGCAGCGCGATTTCCGCCGCGATCCACGGCAGGCGATCGTTGACGCTCATCGATCCGCCCATCGAGATCACGAGGTCCGCGCCTTCCGCGGCCTCGGGAACGCCCCGCGCCGGCACGAGAACGCACTCGACGCTCGCCCCGTGCTCGAGGAGCGTCTCCGCCCATACCCCAGGTCCCTCGATCGACTCGTGCTGCAGGACGACGACGCGCATCAGTAAACCCCGGGGACGAGGCGCCACGTGCGCCTCTGGTAGTCGGCGTAGTCGCGCCCGAAGCGCTCGCTCAGCATTCGCTCCTCGCGCGCGATGCGCACCACGACGATGGGAAGCCAGAAGCCCGCCGTCGCGGCGAACGCGAATGGGCTACAGAGCCCGAGCGCCGTGCCCAGGGCCACTAGCAGCAGCCCCGCATAGCTCGGGTGGCGAATCCAGCGATAGGGCCCCGAGTCGATGAGGCGCTGATCTTCGCGCGTCCCGAGCCGCACGGCGAAGCTCGCCCCGAGGGAGCGGGCAGCCACCCCGCGCAAGATCGCGCCCGGGATGATCACGGCGGTTCCGGCGATGCGCAGCGTCCAATCCAGTGGCGTAGAGCGCTCCGCGGCGGATCGGCCGAGATCGAAAGCGGCAGCGACCAAGATCGCGAAGAAGCCGAGTGAGCTCCACAAATCGGTGGCGTCGTTCACCGTCGAGGGCGTCTCACGCCCTGCGCGGCGAGCGAGATCCGCGAACACGCCGCCGGTGATCGCCGCGAGCGTGCAAACCGCCACGCTCACCCCGCCTGCGGCGAGGATTCCGACGGCCCCGAGGAGGCCGATCAAGATCGGTAGCGGACCGACTTTCACGCTCAGCGGCGCACCGGATCCGGGGTCTCCGGATCGATCGCGAAGTCGCGGATCGCCGTCGCGACACGGGGAGCATCGATCCGTCCGGCACGGACGAGCTCCGACAGGGCGGCGACCGCGATCGACTCCGCGTCGACCTCGAAAAAGCGCCGCAAAGACGCTCGATCGTCACTGCGACCGAAGCCATCGGTGCCGAGAGCGAGGAAAGTCGAAGGCACGAAGCGCGCGATCTGATCGGCCACGATCTTCATGTAATCCGTGGCCGCGACGATCGGCCATGGCTCGACCGCCAGCAGGCGGCTCACGTACGGCATGCGCGGCTTCTCTTCCGGATGGAGGCGGTTCCAGCGCTCGGCTGCGAGCGCCTCGCGACGAAGCTCGCTATAGCTGGTCACGCTCCACACCGTCGCGGCGACTTCGCGCTCGGCGAGAAGCGCTCGCGCCCGCTGCACCTCGCGAAGGATCGCGCCGCTACCGAGCAAATGCACGCGCGGCCAGGAGGACGGCCCCTCGGCGGGCTCGAGACGATACATGCCGCGCAGGATCCCGTCCTCCACGCCGGGCGGCATCGCCGGCATCGCGTACATTTCGTTCTGCACGGTCAGGTAATAGACTACGTCTTCTTGCTCGATCGACATGCGGCGGACACCGTCACGGACGATCGTGGCGATCTCGTAGGCGTACGCCGGATCATAGGCGCGAACCGTGGGCACGACGCTCGCCAGTAGATGGCTGTGCCCGTCTTGGTGCTGCAGCCCCTCGCCGGCGAGCGTCGTGCGCCCCGCGGTGGCGCCAATCAGAAAGCCTCGTCCGCGGCAGTCCGCATTCTGCCAGATCAGGTCACCGACGCGCTGAAAGCCGAACATCGAATAGAAGACGAGAAAGGGAATCGTCGTCACACCGTGCGTGGCATAGGCGGTGCCGGCGGCGATGAAGGAGGCCATCGCGCCTGCTTCGGTGATTCCCTCCTCGAGCAATTGCCCGTCTTCGGCCTCTCGATAGTACGCCACGACGTCGGAGTCCGCGGGCTCGTAACGCTGTCCGAGCGACGAGTAGATGCCGTACTTGCGGAACAGCGCGTCCATGCCGAACGTCCGCGCTTCGTCCGGAACGATCGGCACGATCGAGTGGCCGATCTTGGGATCGTTCATCAGATGGCGCAGCAACCGAACAAGAACCATCGTCGTCGCGACCTCGCGGTCGCCGCTGGACTGCAGGAACTCTTCGAAGAGCGAAGCCGGCAGTCGTTCGAGCGGGGGCGCCTGCGCCACACGATGCGGCACGAAGCCACCGAGCTCACGACGCCGCTCGAGGAGGTACTGCACCTCCTCGCTATCTTCGGGCGGGCGGTAGAAAGGCGTCTGGAGCAGCTCACGGTCGCCGATCGGTATGCCGAAACGGTCACGGAAGCTGCGCAGCTCCTTCTCGGAGAGCTTCTTCTGCTGGTGTGTGACGTTGCGTCCCTCGCCGACCTCGCCGAGCCCCCAGCCCTTGACGGTCTTGGCGAGGATCACCGTGGGCGAACCGCGATGCTCGACCGCGGCCTTGTAGGCGGCATACACCTTCTCGGGGTCGTGACCGCCCCGGCGCATCTTGCGCAGCTTCGCGTCGGTCAAATCCTCGACCATCTGCAAGAGCGTCGGATGCGTACCGAAGAAACGCTTGCGGATGTAGTCGCCCGATTCGACCGTGTACTTCTGATAATCGCCGTCGAGCGCCTCCGTCATGCGGCGGACGAGCAGGCCTTCGTCGTCGCGTGCCAGCAGCGGATCCCAGTCGTCCCCCCAAACGACCTTGATCACGTTCCAGCCGGCGCCGCGGAAGGCCGCCTCGAGCTCCTGAATGATCTTGCCATTGCCGCGAACAGGTCCGTCGAGGCGCTGGAGATTGCAATTGACGACGAACACCAGGTTGTCGAGCTGCTCGCGGGCGGCCAGTGTGATCGCGCCGAGACTCTCGGGCTCGTCCATTTCGCCGTCGCCGAGAAACGCCCAGACCCGACAGTCCGACGTGTCGCACAAGCCCCGCGCGTGCAAATAGCGATTGAAGCGCGCCTGATAGATCGCGGCAATCGGTGATAGGCCCATCGATACGGTCGGAAATTGCCAGAAATCAGGCATCAACCAGGGATGGGGATAGGACGACAGCCCGCCGCCCGGGGAGAGCTCGCGCCGGAAGCCGTGGAGCTCCGCCTCGCTGATGCGCCCTTCGAGAAACGCCCGGGCGTACACACCTGGCGACGCATGCCCCTGGAAGAAGACTTGATCCCCCGCGCCGCCGTCTCGGCCCCGGAAGAAGTGATTGAAGCCGACTTCGAAAAGCGTTGCCGCCGAGGCATACGTCGAGATGTGACCGCCGATGCCCGGTGAATGCTTGTTCGCCTTCACGACCATGGCCATGGCATTCCAGCGAATGAGGCTCTTGATCCGGCGCTCGATGTCCCGGTCGCCCGGATAGGGAGGCTGGTCTTCGACCGGTATGGTGTTGACGTAGGGCGTGTTCAGGGGCGCGGTGACCGCGATCCCCATACGTTGGCCGTGCTCGACTAGACGGGAGAGCAGCCGCCGCGCCGCCGCCATCCCCCGCTCGCGCGCCAGACCCTCGAGCGTATCCAGCCAAGCATCGATCTCGGCGTTCTGCTCGGCGCGATCTTGCGTCGATTCCATGGTGCCGATCATGATTCGAGCGCAACCGATTGTCTAGGTACTCTCCGCGGACGACAGCCGCATCGGCTTTCGGCTCTCGGCCGTCGAGAAGGCTTGGCGAGCGCCGAATGCAGAGGGCCGGCGGTGCCCGATCGGGAATTCCGACCCAATGGATGCCATTCACCTCGAAGCGAAAATAATTTGGGCCAAGACGCGTGCCGAGCCCGCACCCGACTGGGGCGCGTCGCGAGCGCCTGATGAGTGGCGGGGCCGTCTGTGGAGGCGCGACAGGTGTCTAGGAAGCAACTCGTGGCGCCCCAGTCGGGTACGGGCTCGGCACGCTCTAGCGGATTCAAGTATTTTTACTTCGAGGCTAGGTTTGTCAAATGCCCGCACATATGCGCAAATGTCGGCTCTGGCCAGTTGGCTATTTGATCGCGCTTCATGCAATGATGATGTACCGGCTCGCGGTGGATGCGGCCATACAGAGGAGAACAGTGCATGCCTAGAAAGCAACGAAGACAGAGACGGGCGACCGGCGGCGCGCTGACAATCGTGCGGCAGGCTCGCGCTGCGGCGAAGAGCGCTCTCGATTCTCTCCGGAGCGAAATCCGCCTGACGACCGCGAGGTTAGCCAAGCTGGTCAGCGAGGAGCGGATCTTCAAATCCGAGCTCTTCGGCGCGGCGCCGGTCCGCAAGCGCCGCGGGCCCGGGCGGCCGCGCAAGGCTGGCCGGCCCGGCAAACCCACGCGCGCGCGCGCGAGAACGCGGCGTCGAGGCACTCCCCAGGCCGAGAAGTATTTCCAGAAGCTCGGCAAGACCTTCACGTTGGAAGACGTGAGAAAGCTTGCGGGTCAACGTGCCGGCATCAGTCTTGCGCAGTGGAGCCGAGCGAAGCGGGTTCGCAAGGTCGGCGACGGTTACCAGAAGATCGCGGCCTGACGGACGGCCCGCGGAGCGGGACCGTCCTCACTGGCATAGGTCCCTTCCTGTTCGTCGCGGAACGGCGCGTCACGGGAAGGGCGACCAGTGAAGAAGGTCCCCGCTACGCGGCAGCGCGCCGCGCAATCGCGGCGGCAGCCAAGAAGGAGAGCGCGGCGAATGCCGCGGTGACCGCGAGCGACAAAACCAACCCGGGCAGCGCGCTCACCGCCGCTGGATTGCCCGAATACAGTGCACGGCGAAGCGCCGCCATGCCGTACGTGAGCGGATTCGCCCGCATCACCCAGCCCAGCACACGCGGTACTCCGGAGACCGGAAATACGGCGCCGGAGAGGAACCAGATCGGCATCAGGATCAGATTCATGACCGCGTGAAATCCCTGCGTGGACTCCATCTTCCAAGCGATCACCAACCCGAGGCTGGTGAGCGCGAACGAAACCAAGAACATCACGAAAACCGCTCCGACGACGGCGCCGACGCCGAGGTGGATTCCGGCGAATGGGGCCAGGACGAGAAAGAGCGCGCCTTGCACGAGCGCGAGCGTGGCGCCGCCGAGCGCCTGGCCCAGCACGATTTGCGCGCGCGAGACCGGGGCCACGAGCACCCCCTGCAGGAATCCTACGCGGCGATCCTCGACCGTCGAGATGGTCGCGAAGATCGCGGTGAACAGCAACACCATGACCATGACGCCAGGATAGAAGTACTCGACGTAGCTCGTGCCTCCGGCGCCTGCCGCGGGTTGAAATGACGCGTTCATTCCGCCGCCGAGCAGCATCCAGAAGACCAACGGCTGCGCAAATGAGCCGAAGAGCCGGCTCCGCTGGCGCACGAAGCGAATGACTTCGCGCCACCAGAGGGTCATGACCGGACGCCAATAGCGGGTCACGACTGCGGTCCCCCGTTGGCCTCCGAGAAGCGCCGACCGGTGACATGGACGAACACGTCTTCGAGCGTCGGCCGCCCGAACGTAACGGATCGAACCTCGCCGGGAAACGCCTCGACGACGTCGCGCACGAACTCGTGACCGCGGGATCTCTCCACCCGCAGCGTGCCGTCGACGAGCTGCGCGTCGAGGCCGAATCGCGCCCGGACCTTGTCGCGCAGATCCTGCGGCGACACGGCTTCGATCACGACGACGTCACCGCCGACGCTGCGCTTGAGCTCGTCCGGCGTACCCAGCGCCACCAGGGAACCCTCGTGCAGCACGGCGACCCGATCGGCGCGCTCGGCCTCCTCCATGTAATGAGTGGTCAGCACGACGGTCACGCCGTCACGGTCACGCAAGGCTCGCAGGTGCTGCGCGAAATCGCGGCGTGCCCCCGGATCGAGACCGGTGCTCGGCTC
Organism: uncultured delta proteobacterium; assembly: GCA_963745025.1. Classification (GTDB taxonomy): domain Bacteria; phylum Desulfobacterota; class Binatia; order JACPRU01; family JACPRU01; genus CAVQIG01. The sequence continues at coordinate 207,564 of CAVUWD010000020.1, read as the reverse complement.
GTCGAGCAACAGCAGCTCCGGCGCGTGGAGCAATCCACGCGCCAGCTCCGTTCGTCGCGCGAGGCCTCCGGAGAGCGTCTCCACGAGATCGTCGGCCCGGTCCGCGAGGTCCAGGTCGGCGAGCATGGCCTTCACGCGCTCGCGCAGCGCGGCGCCTCCCAGACCATACAAATGTCCGTGATGCACGAGGTTCTCCGCCACGGTCAGCTTCGGATCCAAACCGGGATTCTGAAACACCACTCCGATACGCGGCCGCACGCGCTCGGCCTCGCGGCTCAGATCGTGACCGAGCACCCGCACGCCCCCCTCCCCCGCACGCATCAGCGTGGAAAGGATCTTGAAGAGCGTCGTCTTGCCGCCGCCGTTCGGACCGAGCAGCGCGAAGATCTCACCCCGCTCGATCGTCAGGCTGACCCCGCGGAGCGCCTCGCGCTCCCCGTAGCGGTGACGAAGCTCCGAGATTTCGATCGCCGCGGCCACTGTCGAACACGAATGAATCTCACGATCCCGGAGGAGAGACAAGATGGTCTCGGACGAGCGCTCTCGCGGCCTGCGTCCCGACGCGCACGGCGTAGTTCGTGCCCCGATCCTCCGGATAGACCTGCGACATGGTGGCGGCGTAGAGGCCCGGCAACGGGCCCGCCACGGGCAGCAATCGCCGTTGGTAGTCGACGTCGACGATCGGCTGTGCATGGTCGTCGCGAAACTGCATCTGCCGCTCCACCCAGGTCTCGTCGAATCCCGGACGCACGCGCTCGAGGCCGGGACGATAATGCGCAAAGAGCTCCTGCGATTCGAATCGATAGACGGGCTCGTCGGCATAGCAATAGTGCGAGATGTAGAGGATCCGCTGGCCGCCGTAGCGCTCGCGTGGGATGAAGTTCGTGTGCTCGATCAGTCCTCCGAAGGGAATCGCGCGATCGCTGATGTTCATCCAGTAGATCGGCGAGAGCTGATGCCGCAGCAAGAGCATCGTGCAGAGGATCGCGGAATGCTCGAATGCCTCGAGGCGCCGCCGATAATCGGCAGGGAGATCCGGAGCGAGACGGGCGAGGAGCGGCGGTGCGACCGTGGAGATCACCGCCGCGAAGCGCTGCGCGCGGCGTGACGTCGTGATTTCGAATCGCTCCGCGGGGTGGCGCTCGGGCGGCAGAGCGGAGAGCCGCAGCACGGGCTCGCTGACGTTCACGGCGCCGCCGCCTCGGACGATGGCTTCCCCGAGAGCGCGCGCAACGACTCCGAAGCCGCCATCGAGGTAGCCGAGGCTCTCCTTGTTGCCGCCTTGCGTCCGCGACGTACCCCGCAAGCGCATCTTCGACCAGATCCACGCCATCGAGATCGACTCCGCATTGCGGCCGAATTTGGCGCGGAGGAGCGGCCCCCAGACGGTGTCGTAGACCTCGCGGCCGGCGTAGCGCCGGAGCCAGCTCGCAGCGGTCACTCCTTCGAACGGCTCCTTCCGCGGGTAGCGCTGCAGGAACAGCGTCACGACCCCGAAGCGCACCTTGGCCGTCAAGCTGAACGGGCGAAAGCGCAGGAGATCCATCGGCGAGGTGAAGCGGTAGATCTGGCCGCGACAAAACATGCCCATCACCGGCGAGATCCAGTGCAGTCGATTCTCGAGCCCGAGCTCGCCGATAACCTCGAGAACGTCGCGATCCGAGGTAAACCAATGATGATAGTATTTCTCGATCTCGGTGTCCGCGAGAGGGAACGCCATGGCGAGGCCGCCGAGCTGCGCGCTGCGCTCGAAGAGCGATACGCAGATCCCGGCGCGGGCGAGGCAGTACGCGGCCGCCAACCCCGCAAAACCGCCCCCGATCACGGCGACGTTCGGCGGGGAGGAGCCTGGAGCGGTCACGCTCCAAGACTTAGCAGTCCGGACGGCGCAGTTCGAGGTGCCGCGCGTTGCAAATCGACTCCGCGAACACTAGGAGTGCTCCGCACGTGATTCTCGACCTGCTTCTTTGGTGGGCTCTGCTGGCGGTCCTCGGACTGGGATTTCTACCCGTCGCGTACCGGATCTTTCCGGCGAGCTTCCCCGACCGAGGTCGCGCATTCGCCAAGCCGCTCGCGCTGATCGCGCTCACCTACGCCTCGTGGCTGCTCGCGAGCGCCGGAGTTTCGTACCGCACCGCGCTCGCCATCGCCGCGCTCGCGCTCGCGGTGATCGGCGTCGTCGCCTGGAGGCGGTTCGCGGGTGAATGGCGATGGCCATGGCTGCGTGACGAGGCGATCTTCTTGGCCGTGCTCTCGCTGTTCGCGGGCGTTCGCTCGCTCCAGCCGGACGTGTTCGGCGCCGAGAAGTACATGGACTTCGCCTTCTTCAACACGTTGATTCGAACCGATCACCTGCCTCCGCAGGATCCGTGGATGAGCGGCGTGCCGATCAACTACTACTATTTCGGCTATCTGTCGCTCGCCAACCTCGCGCGAGTGACGGGCATCGCTCCGGCCGTCGCCTACAATCTCTCGCTCGCCACCGTTGGCGCGGTGATCTTCGCCGGCGCGGCCTCGATCGGCGCGTGCATCTCGCGACGTGTCTGGGGCGGGGCTCTCGGAGGCGTCGCGCTGGTCTTCATCGGCAACCTCGACGCCGCGCGCCAATTGCTGATCGAGCGGAAGGCTCTCTCCGCGTTCGACTACTGGCGCCCGAGCCGCGTCGTCCCGAACACGATCAACGAGTTCCCCTTCTTCAGCCTGTATCACGGTGACCTCCACCCGCACGTGATCGCCTTGATCATCAACGTGAGCTTGATCGGCGTTGCGCTGGCGACATCCTTGGCGGCGAGCGAGGGGCGCCCGCTGCGCTCGAACCTACCGAACCTCGGCCTCCTGACCTTGCTGCTCGCCGCGCTGGCGCTCACGAACCCCTGGGACGTTCCCGTCTATTTCACGCTGATCGGATGTCTCTCGCTGCACCGGCTCTGGGACGCGAGCCACCCCTTCCGCGCGGTGCTGACCGCCGTCGCCCTCGTCGTCGCGCTCGCCGTCGGGATGACGCTTCTCTCCCTGCCGTTCACCCTGAGGTTCCAGGCTCAGTATCACGGCGTCGGCCGGGTTCACGCGCGCACGGCGGTCGGACCCTTCCTCACCGTTTTCGGGTTCTTGCTCTTGCCGGCCGTCGCCCGCCTCGGACGCGAGAGCGTCGCGGAGCTCGCCGACGACCCGCCCGTTCGCGATCTCGTCTTCGCCTGCGCAGGCTTCAGCGTGGTGGCGCTCTACGTCGCCACGCAGAGCGCGGTGCTGATCTTCATGGCGGCTCTGCTGATCGTCTGCCTGCTCACGCTGCTCGGTCCGATTCGCCAGACGCCGATCGCGCTGGCGGTCGCGCTGCTCGCGACCGCGGCCACCGCTCTCGGCGCCTGCGAAGTCGTGTTCCTGCGCGATCCATACGGCGGCGAGCTCCACCGCATGAACACGGTGTTCAAGCTCTACTTCCAGGCGTGGGTGCTTCTCGCGCTCGCCTTCCCGGCGTTCGTCGTCGACCTGCTCGACCGCCCCGGCCGCTGGATGCGCACCGCCACGATCCTCGTTCTGCTGATCGGGCTCACCGCATCGCTCTGCTATCCGATGGCGGCGATTCATCTGCGGTGGGGAGCCCGCGCGCCCTCCCTCGACGGCCTCGCCTATCTCGACCGCGATCACCCGTCGGACGCCGCGGCCATTCGTTGGCTGGCAAGCACCGCCCGCGACCAGCCGGTCGTTCTCGAAGCGTCCGGCGATCCGTATTCGTACTACGCCCGAGCCTCGTCGAACACGGGGCTGCCGACCGTCCTCGGCTGGGGCAACCACGAGAACGTGTGGCGCGGCAACGATCCGCGGATCACGGAGCGCAAGCGCGACGTGGATCGAATCTACAGCGAGACCGACGTTGACGCGATTCGTCCGTTGCTCGCACGCTATCGAATCGCCTACGTCTTCATCGGCGATCTCGAGCGCGAGCGCTTCGCGCCCGCTTCACTCGACAAGTTTCGTCTGCACCCCGAGATCTTCGAAGCGGTCTATCACTTCGGCACGACCGAAGTCTTCGCCGTCCGCGACACGAACGCTCGCGAGTGACTGCCTGCGTCGTTGACCGCCGCTACGGTCCCCAAACCCATGTTCATCGGCACCGGCGACAACTCGCCGCCAGCAGCCAGCGGACGAGCGCGCTGAGTGAGCTCCCGTCCTTAACAGGAACGGCCGTTCTCACCGCATCGGACTCCGGAAGCGGAATGTCGGTAGGGCGCATCCGCCGATAGAGCTCCGAAGCCCTGCGCGGCGTCACGTGGATGGTCCCGAGCCGGACGGCGCCGAGCAGCTCCTCCACGCGCTTGCGCGAGAACGCTTCGGTCTTCTTGAAGAGTAGCACGTGGGGATGATCGTACACGGTGAAGGCTTCCTCGGCGTCGTCGTCGGCGATCTCCAGCGGCCCGAGACGTGGATAGGACGTGAACGACCGTTCGAGGCGAAAGCCGAGCTCACCGGAGAAGAGCAGCTCGTAGTAGCGGCGCGTCAGCGGATACCGCCAAGGGGTGCGCGGGATCGAGCGATAGAGACGGTTGCTCGAGATCGCGATGTAGTCCGCCGAGGCTAGCTGATCGACGAGCTCGCGACGCTTGCTCTCGGTGTCGTCGTCGTAGAGCCGTAGCACGATCGAGCCGTAACGAACCGGCAGCGACGTCCGAAAGCGCGAGCGGCAAGCCGTCGTCCCAATGCTCGGTGGCGATCGCCGATCCGGCCGGGACGTTTCGGTAGATCCAACGCGACGCCTCGACGCGGGTCGCTTCCCGTCGGTAGATCGCCGTGAACGCGATCGCCCAGAGAGCGGTCAGCGCCACCAACAGCCACGCGAGGGCGGTCCTGAGGCGGCCAGATTCGGCGGCGAGCGGCCACGCCGCGAACACCGCGAGCACGGGGACGATCGGCAGGAAGTATCGCCCCGTCGCCGTGAACTGCGCCGCGTGATAGCCGAAGAGCACCGCCGCCCAGAGGAGCGCGATGTCGCCGCGGAGGCTTTCCCTGCGAAGCAGCCACCAGAGCACCCCGCCGACCGCGGCGATCCCCCACGCCGGACCGATTCCCCAGAGCAGCAAATTCTTGCCTGGGAAGACAATCGGCGTTCGGCCGATCCATTGGACCGCCGGCGGATAGTCGGTAGCGCCGGTGGCGAGGATTTGGATCTCCCGCATGCTCCACACGAAGTTGCTCGCGGGCGCGACGTCGAAGAACCCGGGTCCGGCAAAGGCGTACGGCTGGGCGACGCGAAACACCAAGGCTGCGGTGAGCCCAGCCGCAATCGCCCCACCGGCGAGCCGGGCGAAGCCGGCACGCCGGGTCTGCCAGGCACACAACCACGCGAGCGGATAGACGACGCCCAGCAACGCCAGATTGATCCGACAGCCGAGAGTCGCCCCGAACATCGCCCCGAAGAGGAACTGCGCGCGGAGCGAGGCCGTGTCGGCGAGCGCGACGAGCGCGCAGAGAGCCGCCGTCGCGAAGAACGCAGCGGCGCTGTCAACCGTGAAGAAGTGCGCATTCTGAATGGACGTCACGCTGAACGCGACGAGCGCGCAGGCGAAGAGTCCGACGCGACGGCCGGCGAGCCTCGTTCCCAGCCACCCGGTCAGCAACACGGTGCCGAGATCGTAAAGCGCCGAGAGCACGCGTCCGACGAGGTGGATGTGAGCGTAATCCACCTGGCCGAGCCACTCGCCGAGCCATCGGACGACGAACAGCGGCAGCGTTCCGTAGACGAAGAACTTGAAGGCGAAGGACTTGTAGCTCTGGTTGCCCGGATTGAGCGGCGAGCGACCGGTGTCGAAATACTCGGCGAGCGAATGCGGCGACTTGATCGCTGCCTCGACCATGGTGAGGAACCGCTCGTCTGGGTGGAGATGCTGCCCCTCGTCCCAGTCGAGCCCCTGGAGCCGGAGCCAGGCGGCAAGCACCAGAATTGCGGCGACCCAGATTAGCGACCGATCGGTCGGGGTGCTCGCGGTCATCGGCAGGCGGTCAGGGCAAGGGCTTTCGCGCCTTGACGAGGACGTTGACGAAGGTTCGGCTGCGAGCCGTCTCGGGCCGCTCATTCAACCGGTCGATCCGGCGAAATACCGCGCGCACCCAGTTGAGCGGGTCGAGGCGGCTACCCGAGTTACGCTCACCAGCGAAGCGATCCGCGCTGCGCCGGAGCGGGCCCGGCAAGAGCCCGCGCTCGAAGAGCGGCTTGCCGACGCCGTAGACGAGAAAATGCTCGAGCGGAAACGAGTAATGAGTCGCCTCTTCGAGCTGCTCGATGGCGAACCCGGCTTCGGTGACTCTTCGCGCGAGATCGTCGGGCCAGTAGAGGCGACGGTGGCCCGTCCAGATCCCGACCAGCGGGCCGCGGCGAATGGGCCTCCCGCCGAGACCGGCCCACAGGCGGCCGAGCGGATCCCAGAGCAGCGGATAGTTGGCGTGCGGCACCGAGATCGCCACCACCCCGCCCGGCTCGAGGATGCGATGCACCTCTAGCAGAGCCGCGCGGTCGTCGCGCAGATGCTCGAGCACTTCGGACATCAGCACCTTTGCAACCGATGCCGAGCGCAGCGGCAGGCACTCGATGTCCCCCTGAACGAGGGCGGCGGGAGCCGCTGCACGCGACGCCCAACGCAGCCGCTCCCGGCTCTCGTCCAGACCGACGAGCCGCAAGCGGCGAAGCTTGGCCATCGCCATGAGATAGAACCCCATACCACAGCCGCAGTCGAAGATGCGTTCACCGTCGGCCGGATCGAGGTACTCGAGGAGCATGCGGGCCCGGCGCCGAAACGCCATGTCCACTTCGTTCCGCAATTGGCGATCGACGACACGGTCGTCGGCTTCGGCAAGCGAGGGCGGGCTTCCGTTCGACGGCGGCCGGGGCGATGCAGCCGGCGAGTCGCGCTGGCGTCCCATCGCACCCCTGAACAAGCTTTCGTACTCGTCGAGCGTTCGCTCGATCGAGAAGCGCGCGCGGATCTCCTGCGGATTTCGTCTGTATCGCAACGGCTCACCCAAGACCGCGATCAGACCGTCGGCGAGGGCTTCGGGATCGTGCGGCGCGACGAGCTGGCCCATGCCGGTGAGCCGGACCGGCTCGCGGGCCCCGGGGATGTCCGGTGCGACGACCGGCGTTCCGCAGAGCATGGCCTCGATCTGAACAAGGCCCAAGCAGTCGGTTCGGCTGGGCAGCGCGAAGGCGTCGCACATCGCGTAAAAGCTCGCCAGTCGATCGCGATCGCGCACCAGGCCGAGGAGGGAAACGCGATCGGCATGGGCGTCCAGCAGCGGACGGCAGCGGTCGTAGAACCGCTCGTAAACGACGCGGTGCTCGCCGGCGTAGACGAGGTGCGCCGCCGGCTCGGCGGCAACCAGGCGAGGGATCGAGCGCAGTAGATAGTCGAAGCCCTTCTCTTCGACGAACCTGCCGGCGAAGCCCACCAGTCTCTTGCCCTCGAGGCCGAGCTCGCGGCGCCAGCGCGCGGCCGCATCTCGATCCGGCTCCGGAATGTCGACCGGCGGATAGATGTACGACAGCTTCGGATAGAGGGCGGAGAGAAAGTCGGAGTTCTCCGCGTAATCGCGGCTATAGGCGGTGACCCGATCGGCGAGTCGCGCCGCCTGGCTCATGAACGCCGAGACCATGCGCTCGATGATTCGATTCCCGGCGCCTGCGGGCATCACGAGATCGCCGTGATGCGTGAGCACGAGCGGTCGGCGGGCGCGCCGACAGAGAAGCGCGACCAGCAGCGACTCCAGGAGCGGGGTGTGGATTTGGACGACGTCGTGTGCGGCGATCAAGCGCACGGCGGCGGCGGGAAACATCGGGGCGATCATGCCCCGGCTGACGCGCGCAATCGGCTTCACGCGAACGATGCGCACGCCGTTCACCGTCTCTTCCGGGCGGAGCGAAGGCTCGTGTTGCAGCGCGAGCACCGTCACCCGGTGGCCGCGGGCCGCCATGCCCTCGGCCACCCGCTGCGCGTGCGCGGTGAGCCCCGTCCAGTGCGGGTGATAGTAGGAGAGGATCACCAGCAGATTCACTTTCGGAATCCGAGGCGCTCGAATGCGCTCAGCTCGGCGTCGCCAGCCGAAGCCGCATGCGCATGAGGTCGCTGGCCATACGCAGCGCGTCGGGGAACAGCCGCACCTTGCTCCCTTTCGCGTCGCTCCAATCGACCGGCACCTCGGCGATGCGGAGCCCGGCGCGCTCGGCTCGGGCCAGCAGCTCGACGTCGAAGGCGAATCCATTGGTCTCGATCGCGCGCAGAATCGGCTCGACGGTCGCGCGCCGCAGCAGCTTGAAGCCGCACTGCGTATCGTGGAGAGAGCTCAGCCCGAGGCCGCGAACGAGCGAACGGAACACCAGCCCCGAAACTCGCCGACGGGTCGGTTGCGGCGTCAAGATGCGGGCGCCCGCGACCACGCGACTCGCCACCACGACGTCGAAGCCCTCACCCGCCTTGGCCTCCAGCTTGGTGAGCTCCTCGATCGGCGTCGAAAGATCGGCATCGCTGAAGAGCGCGAGCTCGCCCCGACTGGCAAAGACACCTTCGCGCACGGCGAAGCCCTTGCCGTGGTTCGTCTCGTAACGCAGCACTCGAACCGCGGCCAGGGCGGCGAAGCGGGCGCGGACGAGCTCGCTCGTCCGGTCCCGGCTGCCATCGTCGACGACGACGATCTCCCAGCGCGCGCCACGACCCTCGAGAAAGCCAACGGCGCGCTCGAGGGTCGGCAAAATTCTTGCTTCCTCGTTGAAACAGGGAAAGACGACCGAGGTCATGAGTGGGTAGTGGGTCATTCGGGCGATCGATGCCGCGCCGAGGGGACGCCGCCGCTTCACCGGAATCGCTTCCGTCGCTTCGGAATCATCTGTGAAGGAACGATCGGCACAGGGCCGCAACGCCCCCTTCGCGAGGTCCCGGAACGATCCGCTGCGCGCAGAATTGACTCGCGGGTAGGCACCATCTAAGAACCGGCGACCCCCGAATGCAGAACCATTTCGATCTCGATCGGCCGATCTTCTGGCGTCTGCGACTCGAGCACCTGCTCTATTTTTCGCTGCTGGTCCTCGTCGGCGTGCTGCGCCTTCTCTGGCTCGGCCACCGTCCGCTCCACCACGACGAGTCGATCCACGCGTACTATTCCTGGCGAATCTTCACCATCGGGCCCTCGGATTACCGCTACGATCCCGTCTATCACGGTCCGGCTCTCTATTACCTGACGGCGCCCTTCGAATGGTTGTTCGGCCAATCGGAAGCCTCGACGCGGTTGTTGCCGGCCGTGTGCGGGCTCGGGCTCGTGGCGTTGGCCTGGCCGCTGCGCACGCTGATCGGGCGACGCGAAGCACTGTTCTATGCGACGCTCGTGACCCTCTCTCCCACCTTCGGCTACTACTCCCGTTCTCTACGCCATGATGTCCCGATCGCGTTCTTCACGTTCGCCGCGCTGGTCGCCTTCCTGTATTTCATCCGTAGCGGCCTTCGCCGCCACGCCTACCTCGCGGGCGTCGCGATCGGCTTCGCCGCGGCGACCAAGGAGGACATTTATCTGAGCGCCTTCATCTTTGCCAACGCGCTCTGGCTCGTCGGCATCGGCCCGATCCGCGGCTCCCGTTCGACGCTCGGCGCCCGTGCGGTCGCATGGGCGCGCGACGTGCTCGCCTGGACCAAGCGGTCGTGGATTCCCGTGGCCACGGGGGTGGTGATCGCGCTGACGATCGCGCTGGTGCTGTACACCTCGCTGCTCACGCGCCCGGACGAATGGAACGCGACCGCGCGCGCCCTACGCTACTGGTGGGGGATGCACGAGAAACCACGCATCGGCGGCCCCTGGTGGTACTACCTGCCGCTCGAGCTCGGCTACGAAGCGCTGATCTTCTTTCCGGCGCTCGCCACGATCGTCTCGTGGGTGCGCCGCGGCGCCGCGACGCGGGTGGACGTGCTGTTTCTCGCGTGGACGTTGCTCGCCTTCGCGCTCTACGCCTGGGCGCAGGAGAAGGTGCCCTGGCTGCTCGTGCCCGTGCTGCTGCCGCAAACCGTGCTCGCGGCTCACTTCTTCGCGCGGCAGAAGCTCGGCCGGCTTCTCTGGTGGTCGCCGCTCGCCGCCTTCAGCGTCTGGTCGCTGGTCGCGTCGAACTTCCTCTACGACGCCCTGCGCATGACGGAGCCGCCCGCCGAGGCGCATTTTGAGCCGCTGGTCTACGTGCAATCGACGTACGACATTACGAAGATCGTGGCCAAGATCGAGGAGGTCGGCCGCACGCTCGGCACGGGGAAAGAAACGCCGATGGTCGTCGTCGGCGATGCCACCTGGCCGCTCAGCTGGTATCTGCGCGGCTATCCGGTGTGGTGGAATTCGCTGCCCAAGGAGACCAGCGCGCCGATCCTGATCGTCGATCCGGGCGATGCGACGCGGCTGGAGAAAGACCTCGGCGGCCGCTACACGGCTACGCGCTTCGCCGTGCGCGGCTGGTGGGTGATCGACTGGCAGAAGATGACGCCGCAGGTCTTGCTTCGCTTCCTGCTCGCGCGTCGGGTGTGGAGTCCCACCGGCACGACCGACGCCGTCATGTTCGTCGCCAACGATCTCGCGCCTCACAAGGTCTTGCCGCCCGTCACGCTCCGCCCGGCACCGGCCGCCCGCGAGTACGTGGCGAGCGCCGCGCAGACCGGCGGGCGCGTGATCGGCGCTCCTGGCGCGTCTCCCGGGCAGTTCGCCTCGCCCCGCGGCCTGTCCTTCGATCGCGACGGCAACCTGCTCGTCGCCGACACCGAGAACAACCGCATCCAGAAGCTCGCGCCTGACGGTCGAGTGCTCGCGGTCTGGGGAGGGCCGGGCCCCGGCGACGGGCCCGGCCAATTCCGCCAGCCCTGCGGAGTGGCCGCGGCATCCGACGGATCCATTTACGTCGCCGATACGTGGAACCACCGCATCGAGAAGCTCGACGCGGACGGGCGCTTCGTTCTCGATTGGCACGAAGAGAATCCCGGATTCTGGGGTCCGCGGTCGGTCGCCGTGGCCCCGAACGGCGCGATCTTCGTCGCCGATACCGGCAACAAACGCATCCTCGCCTACGACCCCGGGGGGCAAAAGCTCCTCGCCTTCGGCGGAGAAGGAAGCGAGCCCGGTAAGTTCGTCGAGCCGGTGGGCCTTGCGGTCGATCCGCAGACGAAGATTCTCTATGTCGCCGACACCGGCAATCATCGCGTGCAGTCGTTCGATCTCGACGGAAAATTCCGCGGCGTCTGGACCGTGTTCGGATGGCAGGAGTTCTATTCGGAGCCGTATCTCGCCGTGCATACCGGCACCCTTTGGGTGACCGACTCGTTCAACCACCGCGTGAACGCCTACGACCCGCTCGGCACGCTCAAGAAGTCGATCGACGGCGCCGTCGGATCGGTCACTCTCGGCCGCCCGACTGGGGTCGCGGTCGCAACCGACGGCCGGGTCTTCGTGTCGGATCTCACGGCCGGCCACCTCGTCGTGCTCGACGCCTCGGCGCTTGCTCAGTAGCCTGCACGGCCGGAGCCGGGATCGCGACCAACGGGAGCGATCCATGACGCATGCTCCTTGCTCCCTGAGCTACGCATGCGACCGTGGGTTGAATTGTCTCCGCCGTCCTCTACAATTCGGCTCGAAGTGAGAGGTCCTCGTTGATCGTCGAATGCCCGCGCTGCCGGGCTCGCTACCGTATGGAGACGGGCGTTCTCGAGCGCGATCAGACGTTCAAGTGCTCGCGCTGCAGCCATATCTTCGCCTACGAGGCGGAGAGCACGAGCGAAGTGCCGGGGCCCCTCGAACCCGCGCAGGCGGCGCCTCCTCCCGCCTCCGAGCCGCAACCGTCGGAGCTGCCTCGAGTGGAGCCGCGCAAGGCGGCCGAGCGCCGCGACGTCGATTCGTTATCGTTCTCGTTTTCACGGTCGAGCCCTACGGAGGGCAAAGAGAGCGAGAGCGACGGCGAGCCGCCGCGTGCCTTCTCTCCGCAAACGCCGCCAGCGGATCGCAACTTTTCCTTCGCCGAAGACGATGAGCAGGACGACCCCTCCGACGCGTTCGATGCCGAGCACGACGTCGCAGACGATGAGCCTCGCTTCGTGCGCGGCGAGGAGCCACTGCGCGGGGCGGAGGAGAGCGGACGCGACCCCGGTCGACCGTATCTTCTGTACCTCACGATTCTCGTCATCCTCTACGCGATCCTCGCACTCGATCTGCTCAACCATCCGGCCCAGGCCACGAAGCTGCTCGCGAGCGTGCCGATCATCGGCAACATGCTGGCAGAGGATCATCTGCTGCAGACCCGCGTGCAGCTGCAGGACGTCGAGGGCGCCTATCAGCAGATCAAGGACGACCGCTTCGTGTTCATCGTCTCCGGGCGTGCGGTCAACACTTCGGCCGAGTCGCTGAAGGGCGTGCAGATCGAGAGCGCCATCTACGACCAGAACGGTAAGCCGGTAGAGACCAAGAGCATCTACTGCGGCAACGCGATGTCGCTGAAGATCGTCAAAGATCTATCGACGAAGGAAATCTCGCTTCTCCAGCGCCTCGAGCCGCCCAAACGCTTCGAAATCCGCCCGGGCGAGTCGGCGGGGTTCAGCGTCGTGTTCCTGAATGCGCCGCGCGGTTTGAAGGAGTTCACGACGAGGGTGGCGGCGGCGCAGGCATCGACGTCCTGACCGTAAGGCCCGCTCTACTTCTTCTCCGCCTCTTCCTCTTTCGCTTCCCCGGCCTTCGGCGTCACGTCGATCGCTTCCGGTTCGTTGAGAGCCTTGCGAAAATTGCGGATGGCTCGCCCGAAATCACCGCCGACGTCGCCGAGCTTTCCGGCGCCGAACACCACGACGACGATCAACAGGATGACCATCAGCTCGCCAAAACCGAGTCCGAACATGCTTCGCCCTCACCGTGGACAGTAGCCGCAACCCGGGCGGCCTGCAAGGCAACGGACGGGGCCAACGGACGGGGCTGCCTAGCCACCGCCTAGCCAGTGTGGGCGCTTTTGGTTAGACTTGCCCGGACATGGCGAACACGGCCGACGTTTCGCTGGATCGCCAGGGGAGCTTGTTTCTCCCGTTCGCGCTGTCGATCCTGATTCACGCGCTCCTCGTCCTGATGTTCGCCGTTCGCGCGCTGCGCTCGGTCGAGCCCGCGTCCCCCCCCTTCGAGGTCGCGCTGCTGCAGCCGCAGGAGAGCGCATCGGCAAAAGCACAGTCGCAGGCGCAGGCCAAGCCCGCCGAGAAGGCTCCGCCGGCACCGGCCGAGGAAGCCGTACCGCCGCCGAAGAACCAGATCGTCAGCCCACCCGACAGTCCGGAACAGACACCCGAGAAGGCCCGTCTCTTCAGTGACCGAGACAGCAAAGCGATCGAGGAGATGATCAAGCGCGGCGAGCCCGCACCTCCCGCCAAGCCGCCGCAACAACCTGCCAAGCTCGACAACGCAAAGCCTTCGGCAGCGGACAAGCAACCGGCCACCAAGAGCAAGGGAGACGCGCAAGGCAAGGAGCGAGGCTCGGCGGTCGCCAAGACCGAGCCGCAGCCCTCCTCTCCTTCGACCCACACCGCCCCGACGGTTGGCCTCAGCGATCTCTTCGTCCGTCCCTCGGAACTGGCTCGCGACCCGGCGCTGCGCAAGGGGGAGTCGGGAGATGATCAAAAGACGGCCGAAGGCGGAAAGCGGGATCTCGCCTCCCTCGCCCGTCCCGAGCTCTGGGCAGATCCTGGCCAACGCGGCACGCCCGACTATTTGCCCGACATCCGCGAGGGCAACTTCACGCTCCTCAACACCAAGGCCGACCGCTTCGCTCCGTTCGTACGTCGGGTCGGTCTGCGCGTGTTCCAGTCCTTCAGCATGGAGTTCAAGGAGCAGATCTACGCCGGCAACGTGCCGCAGGGCCGCGACAACGTGGAGGTCGAAGCGGTGATGACCCCGGACGGCCGGCGCGTCGAGGTCTACCTCAAGCAGCGCTCGGGAAATCTATCGAGCGATCGCGTGCTTCTCGGCACGCTGAACGACAGTATCTTCTTCGACCAAAATCCTCCGGCACAAGCCATCGCCGAAGACGGTCGCATTCACTTCGTGTTCGCGCTCAACGCCTCGGTCTGGTACGGACGCGACGAGAATGGGCGACTCCAGCCAGGAGCCCACTGGATCTTCGGGGCGGGGCTGCTCTAGGAGCGGTGCATCGCTTGCACCATTCGCGGAACGAGACGGCGGTTCGCACGTTGGCAGCGGCAATTCCTAGACCCCGAACCCAACGAGAGGGAGAACGCACCCATGCCGAGTAGCCGAGAGACCGTTCAGAAGTGGTTCGACCTCATCGCAAAGGGTGACGCGCAAAGCGCCTTTGGCCTGTTCACGGACGACATCGTTTACACGTTGAAAGGGACCACCCCGGTGTCGGGGGTCTACCGCGGCCTGCGGCAGATCGTGGAGGACTTCTTCACGCCCTGGCGCAAGCAGATCGTGGGTGACATCGTCCTCACGGTAGAGGAGCTCATCGGTGACGGCGAGCGCGTGGTCGCGCTCGCGCGCGGGAAGGCCAAGACCATTCACGGCCTCCCCTACGACAACGACTATGCATTCGTGTTCCGTCTCCGCGACGGCAAAATATCGGAAGTCATCGAGTACCTCGACACCGCCCTGGTCGAGACCGCGGCCTATAACAAAACGCTCGCCTGACGGCGTTGCTCGGCGAAGCGGCCGCACGGTAGACAGCCAATCGTCATCGTTCGCGCCGACTCGAATGACTCCCACGTGGTGGCGACGTCGCGACGGTATGCCGTGAGAGTCGCGCCCGCCCATAGTGCGCCGCCGATCCGTGGCATCTTCCGTTTGACGCGGGCCGCTGGCCCGCAGAGGAGTAGACCGATGGGAAACGTGGAAACGACGAAGCTCTTCGAGGACGAGCGGATCATCCTCTGGGAGTTCGCGCTCGAGCCGGGCGAGCGGACGGCGTGCCATACGCACGACAAGAACTACGTGTTCTACGTTCTCGAGGGTTCGAGGCTGGAGGTTTTCGATGCGGGGGGCACTCCGCTCGGCGCCTTCGAGGCACGAACCGCCGACGTATTCTCCCTCAAGTGTGAGGGTGACGGGCTCGTGTCCAACGATGACAAGGGGCTGCGTGCGCCGGCAACGCACATCGCACGCAACGCCGGTCGCCACCGTTACCGCGAGATTCTGATCGAGAAGAAACGCTAGACGTGCGCTGCTGGCGTCGGCCACGCGCCAGTCGCAGTAATTCGCTGGCGACCTCTAGATCGCCATGGCTCCGTATTCCGCGGCTGCCCGCCAATGGGAGCGGGGCAGAAGAGGATGATCGAGGACGGCGTGCCCCAGCCGCCGCGAGCAACGCCGCACGCTGCTTCTTGGAAGCCCGGGCCACCGCGCCCCGGCGAGCGTGGAAGCAGGACAGGCTACGGGCTGCTCGTCGGGAAGACCGCCGACGCGTGGCGCAACGTGTCCTCGCTCACCTCGGTCGTCGCGCCGGCACCGATCTCCACCTGCACGCGTCGATAGACGGTTCCGTACATCGAGGTCACGACGTACCGACCGGGAGGGAGGAGGATCTTTTCCGGCTCCTCTCCCTGTCGCCACCCTTGGTTCTGAATCCGAGCGACGAGCTGTCCGTCGGCCCCATGGATCTCGTAGGGTCGGCGGACGGCGTAGTAGTAGTTGCTGCCGATCTGCGTCTCGTCTCTGTCGGTCGCGACGATCAAGACGCCGTCGCCGCTCCCGTCCGGCGGCGATTCCGCGGGCGCTATGACGGGCGCGTCCGCGCGCCATGAGACGGCGCTCGGAGATACGTGGGAGCTGCACGCCGCCGCACCGACGAAAACCGACGCCGAGAGACACCACGCGCGGCCAGAGTTCATTCGATGCTCGCTTTGCGCCAGCGGAGCTTCGGCTGACGCGCGGCGCGCACCTCATCGAGGCGAGAGACGCGTGTGCGGTGCGGCGCGTTCTTCACCCGCTCGGGGTGCTCGCGAGCCTCGCCGACGATCGCCTCCACGGCGGCGATGAACTCGTCGAGCGTCTCGCGGGTCTCCGATTCCGTCGGCTCGATCATGATGGCGCCGCTGACGATCAGCGGGAAATAGATCGTGGGCGCGTAGAAGCCGTAGTCGAGGAGTCGCTTGGCGAGATCCAATGTCTTGATACCGAGCGGCTCGAGCTTCGAGTCTGAGAATACGCATTCGTGGAGGCACGGGCCATGGTAGGCGAGCTCGAGCACGCCTTCGAGACGCTTGCGCACGTAATTGGCGTTGAGGATGGCCATCTGCGTCGCCCATCGCATGCCGTCGCCGCCGAGCGAGATCATGTACGCGTAGGCGCGGACCAGCATGCCGAAGTTACCGAAGAACGCTCGGATCCGGCCGATCGACTTCGGGAAGTCGTCGCTCAGGCGGTAGCCGGCCTCCCCGCGAACGAGGCGCGGCACCGGCAAGTAGTCGGCCAGTACCCGCTTCACCGCCACGGGTCCGGCGCCCGGTCCGCCTCCACCGTGCGGCGTCGAGAACGTCTTGTGCAAGTTGAATTGCAGGACGTCCGCGCCCATGTGTCCCGGCTTGGCCACCCCGAGGAGCGCATTCATGTTCGCGCCGTCGAAATAGACGAGGCCCCCCTTCTCGTGAACCGCACCGGCGATGCGCACGATGTCCTTCTCGAAGAGCCCGAGCGTGTTCGGGTTGGTGACCATGATTGCCGCCGTCTCGGCATCGACCAGGGGTGCGACGGCCGCAGGATCGATCATCCCCTCGTCGTTCGAGGCAACCGGCACGACCCGATAACCGCAGAGCGCCGAGCTCGCGGGATTCGTGCCGTGGGCGCTCTGCGGAATCAAGACCTTCCGCCGCGGGCTTCCGCGGCTCACGTGGTGCGCGCGGATCATCTTCATGCCCGCGAGCTCCCCGTGGGCTCCCGCGGCGGGCTGCAGGCTCACCGCGTCCATGCCGCTCACCTCGGCGAGCAGCGCTTCGAGCCTCGCCATCAGCTCGAGCGCTCCTTGCGCCGCCGGCGTCGGCGTCAGCGGATGGAGCTCGGCGAAGCCCGACAGACGCGCGATCTTCTCGTTCAGCACCGGGTTGTACTTCATCGTGCAGGAGCCCAGTGGATAGAAGTTCGTCGCGGCGCTGAAGTTCCACTGCGACAAGCGAAGGAAATGGCGCACCACCTCCATCTCGGAGAGCTCGGGGAAGTCGTCGAGATCATCGCGGCAAAGCTCCGCGGGAAGCGACTCAGCGTCGCGCTCGCGCTCGGCAAGCAAAGGCAGCGTGTAACCGCGCCGGCCGCCCGATCCGCGCTCGAAGAGGGGCAACTCGTCGAGCGAAAGGCCTCGGGATTCGTCCGCCCCGCTCATTCAACCAGCGCTTCCGCCAAGCGGTCGATGTCGTCCGCCGAATGCACTTCGGTCGCGCAGACGAGGAGCGCATCCTCGAGCGCCGGGAACCACTGGCCGAGCGGCACGCCGGCGAGCACGCCGCGCTCGAAAGCCCGCTCGTAGCGAACGCGGGCGTTCGGCAGATAAACCGCGAACTCGTTGAAGAACGGTGCCGAGAACACGAGCTCCGCTCCGGCCCGCTCGCGAAGGCAACGCAGCGCATGGCGAGCCTTGCGTGCATTGCGCTCCGCGAGCTCGCGCAGCCCGCGGCGGCCAACGAGCGCCAGGAACACGGTCGCCGCCAGCGCACACAGACTCTGGTTCGTACAGATGTTCGACGTCGCCCGCTCGCGCCGGATGTGCTGCTCGCGCGTGGCGAGCGTGAGCACGTAGCCGCGGCGCCCCTGCTCGTCCACGGTCTCACCGACGAGCCTCCCGGGCATGCTGCGCACGAAGCGCTCACGAGTCGCGAAGAGGCCGAGGTAGGGCCCGCCGAACGACAGCGGGATGCCGAAGCTCTGGCCTTCTCCGACCGCGATGTCGGCGCCGAGCGCGCCGGGAGGACGGAGCAGCCCGAGCGCCATCGCTTCGGGTGTCACGGTGACCAGCAGCGTGCCGGCGGCTGTCGTCTTTGTGGCGATCGCCTGCAGGTCCTCGATCACGCCGAAGAAGTTGGGGTAGCCGACGACGACGGCCGCGGGCGCGGCAGTCAACCGTCGCTCGAGCGCCGCGAGGTCGACCCGACCGTCGGCGCCGAACGGGACCTCCTCGGACTCGAGGCCG
Organism: uncultured delta proteobacterium; assembly: GCA_963745025.1. GTDB lineage: Bacteria > Desulfobacterota > Binatia > JACPRU01 > JACPRU01 > CAVQIG01. The sequence continues at coordinate 189,401 of CAVUWD010000020.1, read as the reverse complement.
CCGAGCCCCTCGAGATAGGTGCGGACGACTTCACGGTACTGCGGCGGCAACGAGGCCGCGACGAGAACCCGGCCGGCCTTCGGGGCGAGCCGCTTCGCCATCAGCACAGCTTCGGCCGTCGCCGTCGAGCCGTCGTACATGCTCGCGTTGGCCACTTCGAGACCGCTGAGTGATGCGATGAGCGTCTGAAATTCGAACGTCGCCTGCAGCGTGCCCTGACTGACCTCGGGCTGGTACGGGGTGTAGGCGGTCGCGAACTCGCTGCGGAGGATCACGTGATCGACGACCGACGGAATGAAGTGCGGGTAGGCGCCGGCCCCGGCGAAGCAGAGAAGGCTCGGCGCCACGCGGTTCTTCGCGGCGAGCGCCGCGAGACGTGCCGTGACGTCGGCTTCGCCGAGCCCGTTCGGAACGTCGAGCGTGGCCTGCCGGCGCAGAGCAGCCGGAATGTGAGCGACGAGGTCGTCTAGGGATCGCAGGCCGATCGTGCCGAGCATCGCGGCGACGTCGGCCTCGGTGTGCGGGATGTAGCGCATCGCGATCGACGCAAACTATTCCTCATCCTCGTCTTCATCGTCATCGATCTCTTCGTCTTCTGGCTCTTCCGCTTCCTCCCCCTCGCCTTCCTCCTCCACGTAGTCCTTGTAATCCTGTGCCGTCATCAGGTGCTCGAGCTCGGAAGAGTCGCTCATCTCCACGCGGATCAGCCACGCGTCTCCATACGGATCGTCGTTGATCAGCTCTGGGCTCGAAACCAGGTCGTCGTTGCTTTCGGTGACCTCCCCGGAGACCGGCGCATAGACGTCGGAGGCCGCCTTCACGGACTCGACGACACCGAACGGCTCGTCCTTGGTGACCGAATCACCGACCTTGGGCAGCTCGACGTAGACAACCTCGCCGAGCTCGTGCTGCGCGAAGTCCGTGATGCCAACCGTCGCCTGGTTGCCCTCGATCAGCACCCATTCGTGCTCTCGGGTATAGCGGAGCTTCTTCGGAAACTTCATGCTGGTCCTCCCTACTTCTGGCGGCGCACGAACGGCAGCGCCACGACTTCGGCCGAATGCTGTCGACCGCGAATTTCGACTTCAAGCTTGGTGCCGATCTCGGAGACCGATCGCTCGACGAGGCCCAGCGCAACTCCTCGGCCGAGGGTGGGCGATTTGGTCCCACTGGTGACGACGCCGACCGGCCGGCCCGAGTGTAGGATTCGATACCCATGGCGCGGCGGCGCCGCAGTACCTTCCATCGAGAGACCGACGAGCCGCCGACGCACGCCTTCGGCCTTCTGCCGGACGAGCGCCTCGCGACCGATGAAACCTCCCTTGTCGAGCTTGACGACCCAGCCGAGACCCGCCTCGAGCGGCGTCGTCTCCTCGTCGATGTCGTTGCCGTAGAGCATCAGGCCCTTCTCGAGGCGGAGCGTATCGCGCGCCCCGAGGCCGACCGGCACGAGGCCCCGCGGCGCGCCCTCCGCGAGCAGCCGATCCCACACCCTTTCGGCATCGGACGGCGAGAGGTAGATCTCGAAGCCATCCTCACCCGTGTAGCCGGTGCGCGAGACGAGCGCCCGGGCACCGGCGATTTCCCCCTCGATCGCGCCGAAGCTCTCGAGCGCGGCGAGGTCGATCGTCGTCAACGGCTGGAGAATCGTCGGCGCCTTGGGGCCCTGGAGCGCGAGCTGCGCGAAATCGGCGCTGCGATTGATCACCTGCGCGCCCCCGGCGTGCTGCTTCATCCAACGATAGTCCTTCTCCTCGTTGGACGCGTTGACGCAGAAGAGAAACCGATCGGGGGCGAGACAGTAGTAGATCACGTCGTCGACGATGCCGCCCGAGGGAAGGCACATCACGGCGTACTGCGCCCTCCCCGGTCTCAGCGCCGTCGCGTCGTTCGTCACCAGTTTTTGGCATGCCGCGAGCGCTCGCGGACCCCTCACCTCGATCTCGCCCATGTGGCTGACGTCGAAAAGCCCCGCGTGCTCGCGTACGGCGCGATGCTCTTCGAGAATGCCAGCGTAGTAGACCGGCATCTCCCAGCCTGCGAACTCCACCATGCGTCCACCGAGCCGCCGGTGCGCATCGTAGAGCGGCGTCCGGCGCACGGCCTCCCCGGCCACCGCAACGCTCACTGCGCGGCCGATCCGGCGGGAATTCCCGCGCTCCGCCGAGCGGCGGCCAGCGTGTTTTGCATCAGCATCGCGACCGTCATCGGACCCACGCCTCCCGGCACGGGCGTGATGTACGCGGCGCGCTCGGACGCCGCCGCATACTCCACGTCGCCCTTGAGCCCGGAGCCGGTACGGTTGATGCCGACGTCGATGACCACGCTGCCGGGACGGATCCACTCACCGCGGATCATCTCGGCCTTGCCGATCGCCGCCACGAGAACCTCCGCGTTGCCGACCTCGCCCGCGAGATCCACCGTCCGGGAGTGGCACACCGTGACGGTCGCGTGCTGCTCGAGAAGCAGCACCGCGACCGGCTTGCCGACGAGCCGGCTGCGACCGATCACCACGGCGCGCTTACCCGCCAGACCGATGCCGGTCTTCTGAACGAGATACATGACCCCGAGCGGCGTGCAGGGCCGGAACCCCGGCTCGCCGGCGAGGAGCCGGCCTTGGCTCACCGGGTGAAGCCCGTCGACGTCCTTCTCCGGCGAGAGACGGAAGATCACGCGCTTCTCGTCGAGCCCTTTCGGAAGCGGAAGCTGGACGAGGATGCCGTGCACGTTGGGATCGGCGTTGAGCTCATCGACGACCGCGAGAAGCTCGGACTCGGTCGTGGTCGCCGGCAGCTCGCGCGCGAACGAGCGGAAGCCGACCTCGCCACAAGCCTTCAGCTTGGAGCCGACGTAGATCTTCGAAGCAGGATCTTCGCCGACGAGCACGGTGGCGAGTCCGGGCTTGACCCCGTGTCGTTCGGCGAGCGCCGCAGTCTCCGTCCGGACTCGCTCCCGGACTTCGCGCGCGGCGCTCTTTCCATCAAGGATCTCGCCCACGAACGTCCCTTCGATCGAGGTGCTAGCCAACTTGGTGGCACTGGTCAATCGTGGGATTGCGAGCTGCGGCGGGGATGGAGCGAACGGCAGCCACGCGCTGCCTCGTGCCTGCATCGTGCCCCGCCGCTCGTCGCTGAGCAACCGCTCCGCTCCGGCCCAACCGCCATTGCGAAGAATTGTCGTAGAGGCTCTTCCATCAATGACGGGGAGGCCAGCGCCGCACCGTGGGTTGAGCGGGTGAGCGGCGGCCCTCGATCTTGGCATGAGGCGGCGCGTAGCTGCCGTCCGCTCGATCCGCACTTGCGTTCCGTTCGTGCCTCGATCATTGCTACCGCATGCGCATCGGTGTCCCACGCGAGGTGAAAGACGACGAAAACCGAGTTGCCGTCACGCCGAGCGGCGTCGCGGGACTCGTCAGCCACGGCCACCGTGTGCTGGTCGAGAGCCGCGCGGGCGCGGGAAGCCGGATCTCCGACGACGCGTATCGAAGCGCGGGCGCCGAGATCCCCGCTCGCGCCGACGACGTCTGGAGCGGCGCCGAGCTGGTCCTCAAGGTGAAGGAGCCTGTCGCCCACGAGTACGCCTACCTCCGTCCCGGGCTCGTGCTATTCACCTATCTTCACCTAGCCGCGAACGAGCCGCTGACGCGCGCGCTCGTCGCCACGGGAGTTCGCGCCGTCGGCTACGAGACCGTGCAGCTGGACGACGGCTCGCTGCCGCTGCTAGCGCCGATGAGCGAGGTGGCGGGACGTCTATCGGTCCAGGTCGGCGCGTGGTGCTTGCAGGCGGAGAACGGCGGCCGCGGCGTACTGCTCGGCGGCGCTTCGGGAGTGCGTCCCGCCAAGGTCGTCATCCTCGGCGCGGGCATCGCGGGGGCCAATGCATGCAAGGTCGCCGTAGGCGTCGGCGCACACGTCAGCATCCTCGACGTCAATCCCGCACGACTTCGCTACGTCCACGACATCCTCGGCGGCCACGTCACCACGGTGATGTCGAATCGGGCGAACATCGAAGAGGAAGTGTTCGCCGCGGACCTCGTCATCGGATCCGTGCTGATCCCCGGGGCTCGCGCCCCGCGGCTCGTTTCCCGGTCGCTGGTGCGGCGCATGGCCGATGGCGCCGCCATCGTCGACATCTCGATCGATCAGGGCGGATGCATCGATACCGCGCGGCCGACGACGCACCACGACCCGATCTACGTCGAGGAGGGCGTGGTCCACTACTGCGTCACGAACATGCCGGGGATCGTCCCGCACACCTCGACCTACGCGCTCACCAACGCCACCTTCTCCTATGCGCTGGCGATCGCCGATCACGGGCTCGAACCGGCCGCCCGCGAGAACGCCCCGCTGCGGCGGGCGATCAACGTCTACGACGGTAAAGTCACTCACCGCGGCGTGGCCGAGGCCTTCGGCCTCGCGCATCATCCCCCCGAGGAAGCCGTCGGCAAGTAGTCCGATTTTTCGTCACGCGCAGTCCCAATCGAACATGCGCCGCCGGCGAATCTCGCGGAAGTTCGTGATCTCGAGGCGCACGCCGTCTGGATCGGTGAAGAAGGTCGCGTAGTAGTCGGTGGAATACTCGGGATAGGCACGCGGATCGCTCGCCGCGATGCCCCCGCTGCGCAGCTCGGCGGCCGCTCGATCGACGGCCTTCTCGTCGAGCACGCGGAAGCAGAGGTGATGGAGGCCCGGCGCGTACGGGTCGTGGTCCGGCGTCGCGGGCCGCGCCGGCCGCAGCGAGAAACCGAATTGGCGGTTGTAGTAGTGGACGTGAGGTTCTCCCGCGATCGCGGATTGAATCTTGCGATATCCGAGGACGCCCATCACGCGGTCGTAGAATCGTTCGGAGCGACCGAGGTCGCGCACCGCTACGTAGACGTGGTCGATGCCGATGACTTCGACTGGCATACGCTTCAGGCGCCTTCCCAACCTTCGCCGAGGAGAGCATGACGCAGAATCGCGATCCGATCGTTGCCCCAGAACATCTGGTCGCCGACGAAGAACGTGGGTACGCCGAAGGCTCCCCGGGCGTACGCTTCCCGAGCGGCCTCGGTCAACTGGCGTTCGGTTTCCCGATCGCGGAGCGTCGAAGCGAACGACCCAGGGTCGAGGCCAAGCTCCTCCGCGATCCGCAGACATACGGCTTCGTCGATCGGCCACTCGCCGGAGCCGTAAACCGCCGAACAGAGACGCCATCCGTAGTCGGCCGCACGGCCGAGCCGCTTGGCGACCGTGGCGGCGCTCACCAGAAACCGGGAGTCGAATTCGTGAGCCGGCGGCTCCCGAAACGGAATGCCGTAATGGCGTGCCCAGCGCTCAGCGTCGCGCCGCCGGTAGGCCCACTCGCATTGCCCCGAGACCGGGGCGCCGACGAACGGAGCACGGCCGCGAAGCGCGCGGATGTCGGGGCCGTTCACGGGCCGCCATTCCACCCGGCAGCCGGTCTCGGCCTCGAGTGCCGCCAGCTGGCTGGCCGCCAAATACGAGTCGCGGCTCGCCGGCGAAAAGAAGAACTCGACCAGCCGCGCGGATCCCGCCGACTTCGCCAGCGATTCGTAGTGTTCGACCGTCGGAAACGGATCGTAGAAGTGGTGCAGCAGCTGCTTCCATTCCTGGTAGGCCGCGGAGCCGCGGAAGCCCGTGGTATGATCCTCGAGCGTCCGCCAGCGCACGAGCAGCAGGTAGCGGCCCGGTTTCTCCACCGAGCGTCGGAGCTCGTGCGAGAGATGACCGTCGGCGGCTGCGAGAATCGAGCGCGCTCGGGCGAACGCCGCCTCGAAGGCGGTGCTTTGACCCGGTTTCACGTCGAGAACGGCCGACTCGAGAATCATGAGCGGCTTTGGAACGCTCGAGCCCCCTTGATCATTCGACGAGCCAACGCCGGGCGCCTCGGGTGATCGCTCCGAGCAGCGGTCCCTGGCGTAGCGCCACGGCGGCTATGCGGGAGAAGCCGCCGTGCGGCGCAAATCCCGAGGACGAATCGGGCCCGTTCGTCAGCCATCAGCCAATCCACCGCTACTCGCACGGCCGAGCCCGCGCAAGAGCGGCGGATTGCATCGTTGGAATTGGCTACCAGAGTCCCGGCACGAGCCGATAGCGGACACGCTGCTGGTAGCTCTCGTACCCCGGGAGTCCTTCGCGAAGAACCCGCTCCTCCCTAGAAATCCGCCGGACGAGCAGGCCGATTGCCATGAGATTGGGCAAGATCGAGAGCCACGATCCGAGCGCGATCCCGCTGCACAGCGCGAACCCGATGGCTCCGGCGTACCCGGGATGCCGCACATAGGCGTATGGGCCCGAGGAGATCACGCGATGACCGCGCTCGGACTGGACGCGAACCACCGACGAGAAGAAACGATTCACGGTGGTTGCCCACTGCGCGATCCCCAAGGAGGCGACGAGAACGACCAGGCCGGCCCACCGGAGCGCGACCGGAACCGAATCGGAGCAGTGGAAGCGGCCCACATCGAGACCCGCGATGACGAAGTGGCTCGCGGTGAGCGCCCCTGCGATCACGGCGGCGAGCAACAAGCTCTCTCGCGCGCCCGGACCCGGCCGGAGCCGCTCCTGTACGAGACCCGGATCTGCGCTCAGCGCGCCGGCCACCGAAACGACGAGCCACACCCCCAGGTATGCCCACCAGACCGCCGGCACGTCGAACCGACCGGCCGAAGCGAAGAGAATGCCGCCGATCGCAAGAGACGGACCCACGTACAATGCGAGGATAGCAACGGCGGACACAAACGAATCAATCCTCGATCTCGAGGATGGTCGCCACCCCCTGCCCCATGTCCCCGCCAATCGTCGCGAGGCCGAACGCGCTTCCGCGTCGGCGCATCTCGGGCGCGGTGTTTCTGAGCGGATTCTCCACCCGATCCTCAGTTGAATGCCGGCATCACCGTTTCGGCGAAGAGCTTCGCGGACGCGCGCGTGTCGCGGCCGAAGAACTCGATCACGAAGTGGCGAACGCCGAGACGCATGTGGCGCTGGATCCGCTCGACGACCTGATCCGGGCTCCCCCAGATGCCGGCATTGTCGATGTCGCCGAAGTGCCTGCCGTAGAGGTGGGTCGCCTTCTCCATCTTCTCGCGACCGTCCTTCTCGTCTTCGCCGATCACGACGAGGGTCTGCTGCGAAATGGTGATGGCGTCGAAGTCCCGTCCCACCTCGCGGCAATGACGGCGGAGCACCTCGATCTTTCTCGCCAGTGCGCCTTGATGGACGGCGAGGTTGTTCCAGATATCGGCGTGCTCGGCGGCAATCGCCAGCAGCACCTTTTCACCGCCGCCACCGATGAGGACCGGCGGGCGCCGCGACGGGCGCGGCTGGCAGATGACCGACTCGACCCGGAAGTGCTTGCCCGTGAATGTCGGCGTCTCCTCGGTCCACATCCGCTTCATGATCGTGATCGTCTCGCGAAGCTGCTCCAGGCGCTCGCGAGCCGGCGGGAACGGGAAGCCATAGCCCTCGAACTCCTGCGCGAACCAGCCCGCACCGAGGCCGACGATCACCCGTCCGCCGGTGATGTGGTCGAGCGTCGCTACCATCTTCGCGAAGAGCGCCGGATTGCGGAAGCCCGGCGGAGACACGAGCAGGCCGAGCTCCGGCCGGGAGGTAATGCCTCCCACGGCCGACAAGGTCGTCCACGCCTCGAGGATCGGGATCGTCGGCATCGGGATACCGTAGAGATGATCGTTCAACCAGAGCGAATGGTAGCCGAGGGCCTCGAACTCCAGGGCGGCGGCGCGGGTCTCCTGCCAGCTCCGCTTGATCTGAGGAAGTGTCAGGCCGAAGTGGATCGTTTCGGTGGGCACGTAGGTCTCCTTTCCGCGTGGCGAGGCAGCGCGGGTTCTTCCTTACCAGCCGCTCAGGACCCGCCACGAGATGCCCATCGGCGCCAGCACCTGGACTTCGGTCACCGCGAAGCCGACCCAGGCGCCGGTGGCGAGCGCCTGCCAGAACAGCAGCGCGCTCAGGACGAGAACCGTCGCCGCGACCACGATTTTGCCTTGGCGGGCCGTCATTTCGTCATGCGCTCCGCATTGCCGGATCCCGACCTCATGAAGTCGAAGCTTCGCGTGCAGTCGCGAATATCGACTGCGCCGCAACCCGTCAAGGCGCTGGTGAGCGGCGCGCGCTGCTGCTTCGGTGAAGCCGGCCCGGTACCCGTCGAGGAACCCACGCCCGCGTCGGTCCCCACCGGCGAGCCCTTCGCGTCGGCCTTGGCGTCGCCGCCGACCTTACAGTTCACGCCGCGAGCGCCGCCGTCTTCGCCAGCGCGAACGACAGAGCGGCAACCGCCACGACGAGCGAGCGTTTCATCCGCCGACCTCCTCGGGAGCTCCAGCGGATCCGTCAACGCGCGACCGACACAGGCGCGGAAGCGCCGTTCATCTGGGCGTAGCACACCGTCTGATTCTTCCCCGCTCGCTTGGCTGCGTAGAGCGCACAGTCCGCCCGGCGAATCAGATCCTCGGCACCCAGGCGCCGATCCCACTCGGCGATGCCAGCACTGAGGGTCACCTGCAGCTCACGACCCTCGCCGTAGAGGCATTCCTCCGCAACGTTTTGCTTCAAGCGTCCCACCATGGCGACGGCTTCACTCTCGGTGAGCTCCGGTTGAACGATCAGGAACTCTTCGCCGCCGTAGCGCCCCACCGAGTCGCGAAGACGCATGTTCGTCTTCAGCGTGCCCGACACCCGCTTCAAAACCTCGTCGCCGAACTGGTGGCCGAAGGTGTCGTTGCAGCTCTTGAAGGCGTCGAGATCGAGCATCGTCACGGTCAAGAGCGAGCCGCGCCGCTGTGCGCGCTGCATCTCTTCTTCCAGCCGCCGCACGACGTAGTTCTTGCTGAACAGGCCCGTGAACTCGTCGATCATCGACAGCTGCCGCATGCGCTCTTCGGAACGATGAATGCGCAGCATCACGCCAATGCGGGCGAGCAGCACCGAGCGCGAGATCGGCTTCACCAGATAGTCGTAGGCACCGACCTCGAGACCGTGGAGCGTGTCCTGCTCCTCGGCGTAGTTGGCGGTCACGAAGATGATCGGGATCGTGGCCGTTTCGGCCAGCGCTTGGAGCTTGACGCAGACCTCGAATCCGTCCATCCCCGGCATCTTCACGTCGAGCAGAATCACGTCCGGCCTGCCGGTGATGGCGAATTCGATCGCCTGCACGCCATCGCTCGCGCAGAGCACGTTGTGCCCCGCGCTCTCGAGCACGTCCTTCAAGAGGTGCCGGTTCGACTCGCGGTCGTCGACGACGAGAATCGTCCCGGGAGCTTGCATCGTCGTGAGGCTAGCAATCTCGCCCGGCCGGGTGCAAGCAAGCTAGAATAACGCGCTTCCCGGCGGTGGTGCCTCCGGCCCGCACCGTGGTCGTGGGTCGTTTACAAGGTTTTTCGCCGGGCATAGAGTGACGCTTTGCCTGGCCAGGCAGAACAAGAAGAGGAGGACAGCGCTCATGGAAACTTCCAACGCATCGCTACCGAGACTCAACGAGCCAGCACCAGATTTTCAAGCCAACTCCACGCAGGGACCGGTCAAGCTCTCGGACTACCGGGGGAAGTGGGTGGTACTCTTCTCACACCCAGCCGACTTCACGCCGGTCTGTACGACGGAGCTGTCCGAGTTCGCGCGGCGCGCGCCGGAGTTCGAGAAGCTCGGCGTCCAGCTCATGGGATTGTCGATCGACAGCATCTATTCGCACATCGCGTGGATCCGCAGCATGGAGCAGCACTTCGGTGTCAAGGTGAAGTACCCGCTGATCGCCGATCTCGACACCAAGGTGGCGCAGAAGTACGGGATGATCCATCCGGGGGCGAGCTCGACCGCGACGGTCCGCTGCGTGTTCGTCATCGACGACGAGGGCATGCTCAAGGCGATGATCTATTACCCGCTGACCAACGGACGGAGCGTGGACGAAGTGCTGCGCATCGTGCAGAGCCTACAGACGAGCAAGAAGCAGGGGGTGGCTACCCCCGAAGGCTGGCGGCCCGGAGACAAGGTGATCCAGCCCCCGCCGCTCACCCTCGAAGACGCCGAGAAGCGCATGAAGGATAAGACCCTCGACGTGACCGATTGGTACTTTTCCAAGAAACAACTGTAGCGTAGCTCTGCTACCGATGTCTGGCGCGGGGGGAGGGATACTGTGTCCCTCCCCCAATTTTTTGCTTCCCGCCCGGTAAAGTCGCTCGTTTTCGTTTACTTTCCCCGCTGATTCCCCTATCTCCGCCTCGCACCTTCTCCGGCAGACGTCGAGGATGGCCCCGCGGGCAAAATTCGGTGATCTCGTCATCATCGTACCCGGAATCTTCGGCAGTCGTCTTGCTCATAACGGCGTTCCCTTTTGGGGCGACGGATCGCGCACTTTTCTTCAATGGATACGGAGGCATGGGGCTGACCTGGCGCATCTGAGCGTCGGCGGCGATGACCCGTCGCTCGACGATCTCGGTGACGGTGTCATGCCCGACGGCCTGCTCGAGAACATTCTCGTCGTCGGGCGCTTCGTGAAGGTGGGGGGCTACGGTGCGCTGGCGAGCGCGATGCAGAGGCAGCTGTCGCTGCGCCTCGGCGAGAACCTCCAACTCTTCGCGTACGACTGGCGGCGGGATCTGCGCGTCGCCGCCCGCCGCCTAGCGACTAAGGCCGAAGGCTGGCTGCAGGCCTGGCGGAGCCGGTCCGGCAACCGCGACGCGAAAATCGCCCTCGTCTGCCACGCGATGGGCGGGATCGTCGCTCACGCGTTTGCCGACATCGAGGGCGGCTGGCCGACAATCCGCTCGATCATCTCCATCGGTACGCCGTTTCTCGGATCCATCCGGGCACTCGATCTGTTGTACTTCGGTCTCGACTTTCAGAGCTACGGATTGCCTCTGAACGATCTGACTCCGGTGGCCCGCACGCTGACTTCCGTCTATGAGCTGCTGCCCCGCTACCCGGCGATCCGCACCTTCAACGGCGAAGTGGTCTCCCCGTTCGACATCCGCATCCCAACCTTCGAGCACCAAAAGATCGGGCGCGCCCGACAATTCCACCGTGACATCGTCGATCGGCATGCTCGGAACCGGTCGACCGCCGGCTATGAGCAGATGGTGGCGCGGTCGATCGTCGGCATCGGCCAGCCGACGGTCGAGATCGGACGCTTGCTGCCGAACGGGACGCTGTCGATCGACCGCGATGCAAACGAGAGCGAGAGTGATGGAGACGGAACGGTGCCGCGCTTCAGCGCCGAGGCACCGGCACCGACCGGCTTCGACGGCCAGTGGTTCTACGTGCCGCAGACACACGGCATGCTGGTCGCCGATCCGACCGTCCATGCGCACGTCGTCGACTTGCTCGAGAAGCGACGAGCGACTGCCCCGCCGCCGTCGACTCCGCTGCCGCGCTTCACGATGCGCCGGGCAGCGGAAGACTACCTGCGAATCGAGGCCGACAGCTTGTCGGTCACGGTCTCGAGGCCCTTCTACCGCGTGCGGCAACCGATCACGTTCCGCATCGGCGCACGCAGCGCCAGCGGACATCCCTTCGATGCGCGATCGATGCGGATCTCGTTGCGCGTCGAACAGCTGGGGCATCTCGGCACGCGCGTCGCAGCAAAGGTCTTGCGCGTGCATGCGGACGCGAAGCATCCCGGTCGTTGGGTGAGCTCCTGGAGGGCCCCCGCTCCGGGTTCCTATCGCGTCTCCGCGACCTCCAACCATCGGCTGCTCGCCCCGTTTCGAGTGTGCGAGTTTTTCGAAGTCGACGCGGGAAAATGAGGCTGCCGGCTAGCTGAACAGCACCCGGGCGAGCTCGCTGCGGTATTTCTCGGTCAGCGGGTTCGCGGAGCCGAGAATCTGGAAGATGTCGAGCATCGACTTGCGTCCGGCCTCGTCTTCGTAGCTCCGGTCGCGCTTGACGACCTCGAGAAGATGAGCGAGCGCCGCTTCGTACTCTTGTCGCGCCGCCAGCAGCCGAGCAAGCTTGAGACGTGCCTCGAGATCGTTCGGCTCCATCTGGAGGCGTGCGCGAAGCTCGGCATCACCGGGCCCGTTCTCTCGTCCGAGCCGCAGGCGCGCCGCGAGCCGGTCGGCTTCCGTACGCTCTGCCGTCGCTGGCAGAACGCGATCGAGCTCGGCGAGCGCAGCGTCTGCATCAGAATCGGAGAGCAGACGGCCGAGGCCGAGCCGCGCCACGGGATGATTCGGGTCGCCCTCGAGCGCGCGGCGGTAGAGCGCAAGAGCGCCGTCACGGTCGTCGCGATGCTCGGCGCTGCGCGCCTCTTCGGCGAGTCGGTCGGACTCGCTCGGCAGAATTCCCCGCAAGAACTGACGCAGGGTTGCCTCCGGAAGCGCGCCGACGAATTCGTCAACGACCTCACCCTCGTGAACCGCCTTCACCGCCGGGATGCTACGGATACCGAACGCGGTCGAGACCTGCGGGTTCTCGTCGACGTTGATTTTTGCGAGCACGAAGGCGCCGCCGTGCTCCTCCGCGAGCCGCTCGAGCACGGGCCCGAGCGCCCGGCACGGGGCACACCACGGCGCCCAGAAATCGATCACCACGGGGACTCGCCGCGACTGCTCGATGACTTCCCGATCGAAGGTCACATCCGTCACGTCCTTGACCCATTCGTTCATGGGCTACAGCTAATCACGGATTGGCCGCGACGCAATGGAATCTTCAGGCTAGGGCGGCGGCGAGCGACGTGGCACCGATCGCTCCGCGCAGCCATGCAGCGAGAACCGGTGCAGGTGCTCGGGCGGGTACGGGAGAACTTCATCTGTACCAGGACACGGCGATTTGACAAATAGGTGTGATGTAATAGCAATAATCCCTTTACCTCAGAATATCGTAGGAGAGACGATGAAAATGCAGAGCTACGTCGAAGCGCTCGCCGACCCAACGTGGAGCGTCGCCAGCGACTCGGTGAAGACGACCTTCGACTACGACTACGCGGCCGGCCGCGAGAAGCTGCTCAACCTTTACCAAAAGGGCAAGGACCTGCAGTGGGACAGCGGCAAGCGCATCGACTGGACGCGCGAGATCAACATGGAGAATCCTCTCGGCGTTCCGGACGAGTTCATGCCGATCTTCGGCTCCCCCACGTGGGAGCGTCTCAATGCGGAGGAACGAGGCAACGTCCGGCGGCACATGGCGGCGTGGCAGTTCTCCCAGTTCCTGCACGGTGAGCAGGGAGCGCTGGTGTGCACCGCCAAGATCGTGCAGACCGTACCGATGATCGACTCGAAGTTCTACGCGGCGACCCAGGTGATGGACGAGGCCCGCCACGTCGAGACTACTCACGCTATCTGCGCGAGAAGATCGATCTGGCCTACCCGATGAATCCGCATCTCGCACAGCTCCTCGGCCAGATACTCCGCGATTCGCGCTGGGACATGACCTACCTCGGCATGCAGATCATGATCGAGGGCGTGGCGCTCGGGGCCTTCGGAACGATCCGCGACAACGCGACCGAGCCGACCGCGCGCGAAGTCAACGCCTACGTGATGCAGGACGAGGCCCGTCACGTGGCGTTCGGCCTATTGGCGCTGCGCGACTACTACCCGCAGCTGACGGACAAGGAGCGAGACGAGCGTGAGCAGTTCTGCGTCGAAGCAGCGTATCTGTTGCGCGATCGCTTCCTCGGGCAGGAAGTCTGGCGGAGGCTCGATTACGACGCCGAGGAATGTTGTCGCTACGTCGAGGAATCCGAGCTTCTGCGATTCTATCGCCGCGCGCTGTTCATGCGCATCGTACCGACGCTGAAGAGCATCGGACTCTGGGGGAAGCGCATCCAAGCCGCGTTCAAGGACATGGGCGTGCTCGAGTTCGCCTCCTTGAATCCCGAGGAAGGCATGCACGCGGACGAGTCGGAAGCGCTACGCCTCGAGCAAGAGCTTCGCAAGGATCGCGCGGCCTAGACCATGTGATCTCGCTCCGGTGCCGCGGGCGGCGATTCTCGCCTCAACTCGCGGAACTCGAGCCAGAGCTTCCCCGCCCACCTGGAGAGCATTCGCGGGTTGTGGTTTCGCGAGCTCGCCTTGCGTCGAATCGGGCGACGTTGGCTGAAGTCGATGCCGTGATCGAAACCCATATATTGTGGCTAAAAGCGAGTCGACACCCTAGATATAGTATTTTTTCCTTGACATCGGGCGATCAGTCATGGCACGAGCACCGTGCGGCGGCGGCTTTTCCTCGGATGGCACGCGGATCTGGCTTGCGGATGGGTAGTGGGTTGGAACGGGGGCCAGGGGGTGGGGATTGGTGAAGAGGACGAGTCGCCGTCGTCCATCAGCGCTCGTCAACTCACGACACTCCTCAGGCCGCAGCCTTGGTCTTCGCCTCGTCTTGCGCGATCCCCTTCTCGATCGCCCGGACCTGGTTCACGAAGAGCTCGCGTATGATGCCCTTCTGTAGCGAGAGCGGCAACGGCATGGAGATCTTGTCGGTAGCCGTCGCATCGTAGACGAGCAGCGTCTTGTTGGCATCGAGCGAGGACAGCCGATACGTTGCGTCCTGATCCTGCGGCCCGGAGAGCGCCTTGGCTTTCATCGTGTGGCTCGCATCGTCGAAGGTCAGATGGACGACGAAGGTCTGCGGCGGCAGCGTCAGCACCTGGACCTGGAACTCGACGATCTTGCTGTTGCCCTCTTCCTTCTTGAGGTCGGACTTCTTGAACGCCTCGATGAACTCGTGAGATCGCTCGGGCTGGTGGAGCGCCGTCCAGACCTTGCCGATCGGCTGCATCAGGACCGATTCCATATGGATCGTCCACTTGGTTCCGTCCTTCTCGATCGACTCCGCAGCGACCTCCTTGGCGTTCGCATATTTTGCCGCCTGTTGCTGGAGCTCCCAGTACTTGTATCCGAGAAACGCAAGGACCAGCACGATGACGACTGCAACCGCCGTCAGAATCCCCTTCATGATGACGACACCTCCTTCGCGGCGGCCCGAGCGCTCCGACTGAACTATATGGGGAACGTCGCCCCGTAGTCGAAGGATCACAAGCGCGCCGCGAGGAGCGCGGCTACTTCTGCTCTTCTTCGACGGAGCCGCTGAAATAGAGCGTCTGCTCGTTTCGCAGATGGGCGGGGACTACCACGTAGTTCCCGCCGAGCGACGGAGCCCAGATCCGATCGGCGACGTCGTAGTTGAGCCCGGTCAGCAAGTAGGCGATGCCGCCCGTCAGTCCGCCGAGCGTTGCATATACGAGCTTGGCGGGCATGTAGAGCAGATTGATGAACACGCAGGCGGTGCCCAGACCTGCATCCGAAGCGTAATCACCCGCCCCGGCGCGGGGCACGACGCCTCCGAGCATCGATACGAGCACCAGCATCACGAGCCATCTTCGCATTGTTGCTTCCTCCTCACGGGCTTTCGGTCTTCGCCACACAACCTTGCGGCAGAATGCGCAGCAAGTGATCAAACGCGCGCTCGACGTAACCGCGATCCTTCGACTCGAGCGTGAGCTTGACCACGTACTCGGGATCGCCGATCTTCGGATACGAGCCGAGCAGCAGATCGGGAAAGAGCCTAAGCGTGTCGTTCAGGTACTGCGCGATCGCGCCTTCGCCTTCCCGTGTGTACACGATACGCAAGTAGAACGGATCGGCCGCGAAGCGCTCGCGGATCGCCAGGAACTTGGACTGCAGGATCTCGGGAATGCCGGGCAGGATGTAGACGTTGCTCGATCTTCATCGTGGGGAAGGCCAGCGTCCCGCCGTAGATGAGCTCGGCCCCCTCGGGGACCTCGGACATCTTGAGTCGCGCCTCGTTCACCTTCTCTTTGTAGAAGTCACGAAGCTTCTGCTCGAGTTCGGGCTGGCGGATCACCCGCCGCTCGAAGCCGCGAGCGATCCCCTCGATGGTCACGTCGTCGTGCGTCGGCCCGACGCCGCCCGAGGTGAACACCAGATCGAACCGTTCGTGGAAGTCGCGGACCGTCCGCGCGATGGCGTCGAGATCGTCCGGGATCACGCTGATCGCGCGGAGATCCACGCCGAGCCTGCGCAGCTCGCGCGCGAGGAACGGCGAGTTGGTGTCCGTCGACCTTCCCCGAGAGGATCTCGTTGCCGATGACGACGATTCCAGCCGTGCGGTCCATCGCGAAGCTGCCGAGCTCAGACCGAGATCGCGCCCTTGCGGAAGTCGCTGCGGCCGATCTTCACGTTCACCAACGCCGGCTTGCCGGCAGCGAGCGCCCGCTCGAGCGCCGGCCGGATGTCCTCCGGCGTCTCGACCTACTCGCCGTGGCCGCCGAGCGCCTCGACCACCTGGTCGTAGCGCGTGTAGCTCAGCGCAGTCGCCGGCGTGCGCTCCGGACCGTAGAGCTGCACCTGGCCGCGGCGGATCTGCGTCCAGCCGGCGTCGTTGCCGATCGACGCCGACGACGTTGATCTTCTGGCGGACGCATCGCCTCGAACTCCATCGCGTTCAGGCCGAACGAGCCGTCGCCGTACATGATGATGACGTTGCTCTTCGGGCGCGCGAGCTTCGCCGCCATCGCGTAGCCCGGGCCGACGCCGAGCGTGCCGAGCGGGCCGGGATCGAGCCAGTGGCCGGGCCGCGCGGGCGAGCACGTATCGGCGGCCGTGCCGACGAAGTCGCCGCCGTCGCCGATGACGATCGTGTCGTCGTCGACGACGCCGTCGATCTCGGTGCAGACGCGCAGCGGATTGACCGGCGCGGCGTCCGAGCTCGAGCTGCGGGCTGCATCTTCGCCCACTTGGTGTTCTCGTCGCGCGCGCAGGTCCGCGAGCCACGCCGCAGCGACGGCCTTCTGGTAGCCCTCGGACGCGGCGAGCTCGGTGAGCTGCTCCATCACCAGGCCCGTGTCGCCGATGATGCCGACGTCGCAGGCGCGGTTGCGTCCGAGCTCGCGCGCCGTCGAGGTCGACCTGGATGAGCTTCGCCTCGGGATTGATGTGCGAGCCGCGGCCGTAGCCGAGCGGAAGTCGAGCGGCGTGCCGAAGATGAGCACGACGTCCGCCTTCTTGAGCGCGTCCTTGCGAGTCTGCAGGAAGAAGTGCGGATCGTCCCGGCGGCGAGCTGCCGCGCGCCTGCCCGTTCACGTAGATCGGCATGCCCGAACGTCTCGACGAACTCGGGTACGCCTCGCGCCGCCGCGACCAGCAGAGCTGGCTGCCGACGAGGCCACCGGCCGCTCGCGCCGCTGAGGAGCTCGAACGCGCGCTCGATCGCAGCGCGGATCGCCCGCAAGCCCCGGCCTCGGTGCGGTACTGCGTGCGGGAAGACGACGGCAGATCTCGTCGACCTGCTCGAACAGCAAGTCGAGCGGCATCTCGAGGAACACCGGGCCGGGCACGTTGGTCGTCGCGATGCGGAACGCCGTGGCGACGTACTCGCCGAGGCGGTGCGCCGTGGGCACGCGACACGGCCCACTTGGTGATCGGCCGCATCAGCTCGACGTGGTTCATGTCCTGGAGCGACGCCCATGTCCTGCGAAGACGCGCGGCCCCTGCCCGCCGATGATGACCATCGGGATGTTGGCGCGCTGCGCGTTCGCGACGCCGGTGACGGCGTCGGTGAGGCCCGGGCCGGCCGTGACGATGGCGACGCCGGGCTGCCCCGTGACGCGCGCCCAGCCGTCGGCGGCGTGCGCCGCCGGTCTGCTCGTGGCGCACGTCGACCACGCGGATGCCCTCGTCGAGGCAGCCGTCGTAGATCGACATCACGTGGCCGCCGCAGAGCGTGAACACGAACGGCACGTTCTCGGCGCGGAGTGCTCGGGCTACGACCCTGCCACCGTGGATGTATCCCATTCCTGAACAACCTCCTCGCGTTGATGCCTCTCCCCGGGTGCGCGGCCGCAGCGGACTATACCCACACACCTCCGGGGTGGCAACGTCCGACGCATACGCGGATCGAGCTGACGGCAGCGGCACGCTGGTCTCGGCACGCATTCGGTCCCGACTCATCCGCCGCGACGCGGATGGAGCTGCCGAACGTCGCACGGCGCCTCGATCCGACACTTCGGTCGGCAGCTCATCCACGCTGCGACCGCTTCGGTTGCGAACAAGCAGTCCGAGCTCGGCCTGGATCTCGACGACGACGCCCGCCTCGAGCCGGGTGTTCGCCCGGAGGCACCCGCTGGCATCCGTCGCCTGCACGGCGTTCCGCATCAGTTCGAGAAACACCTGCTTCAGCTGATCCGCCAACGGCGGCAAGTCGACCATTCTGTCGATCGTCATGGGGCTCATCGAGCCGACGCAGGGAGGGGCGATTCTCGCCGGCAGAGAGACCGCGGTCCGGGACCCGATCGAAGTATGCTAATTTGCGTTCGTATGCCTGCTGCCCCGGCTCGACGCCCGCACCCGTCTTCCGAGCTCGGGCGAGTCTCGAACCAAAGGGGGGGTAGGATGACAATGAAGAGACGACTCGTGTGCTCGCTTGCGTACCTGGGGCTCGCGGCGTCGCTGCGGCCCGCGGTCGCAGAGGTCGCGCTCGATGACATCTCGCCGAATCTCCGCGTCAGCGCGAGCCTCAGGACGCGCGGCGAATTCCACAACTTCTTCGATCCGGGCGGCACCGCGAACAACGACTACGCCTTCGGCGCCACCGTGCTCCGAGGTGCGATCGCCTGGAAGAGCGACCTGTTCGATCTCTTGGTGGAAGGCCAGAACTCGGCGCTGTTCGGTCTGCCCAACGACGCGATCCTTCCTCCCCCGCAAGGTGCGCTCGACCTCGGCGCCGTCTACTTCGCGAACAATCGGGCGCAGAACGATGCGAGCGTGTTTCTCAAGCAGGCCTATCTGAACCTGAAGCAGCTCTGGGTGGATGGGCTCTCGGTCAAAGGCGGACGCTTCGAGTTCAGCGAGGGCTCGGAGGTTCTGACGGGCGAGCCGACGCTCGATTGGTTGAAGAACCTGCGGCTGTCGCAGCGGCTGATCGGTCCCTTCGGCTTCTCGCACGTCGGACGCTCGTTCGACGGCGTGACGGCGGCCTGGACGAGCGCGCCCGTCAACGTGACCGCGCTCGCCTCGCACCCGACGCAGGGCGGGTTCGATCTGGCGGGCAACAAGGAGATGGGCGAGATCGATCTCGGCTACCTCGGGCTCAACCTGACGCGGCCGGAGTTCGCGAAAAACAGCGACGCTCGCTTCTTCTACATCTACTACTCCGACGGCCGCGGCCTGCTGAAGACCGACAATCGTCCGCTCGACGTGCGCGCGCTCGACCGCCAGCACATCGAGATCCACTCCGAGGGCGGCCACTACATTCAGGTCTTTCCGACCGCCGCCGGCCCGTTCGAAGCGCTGGCCTGGGGCGTGGTGCAGCAGGGCCAGTGGGGAGAGCTCGACCACAACGGGTGGGCGTGGGACTTCGAAGCGGGATGGCAGCCCGCCGGCGTGGCGTGGAAGCCGTGGCTGCGCATCGGCTACGGCCGCACGTCCGGCGATGACGATCCGAACGACGGCGATCACCAGACGTTCTTCCAGATTCTCCCGACCGGCCGGATCTACTCGTACTCGACCTACTACAACCTCTCGAACAACCAGGACGGCTTCGCCGAGGTCTTGCTCCGCCCGATCTCGGGCCTGATGTCTCGCACTGCCTTTCACGACATCCAGCTGAGCGAGGCGAACGATCTCTGGTATCAGGGCTCGGGTGCCACGGTCTCGAACCGCGACGCCGGCTTCGGCTACTCCGGCAGGCCCGCTTCGGGGCATCACGATCTCATGCGCGTGATCGAGACCTCGCTCAACTACGACTGGAACGCCTGGCTCACCATCGGCACGTACTACGGACATCTCTTCGGCGGCGACGTGGTGAGCGCCATCTTCAAGGGCAACGACGCGGACTTCGGCTACGTCGAGGCGACGATTCGGCTGTGAGCGGTCCTTTTCTATCGGTCTTCGGCGATCGGCAAAGACCTTCTGTTCTTTTGCCGGTAGCCGATGGCGCGGTTCGGTACTCGCCTCCGCTCTGCCGCCATACTATCCTGCCGACCTGCATGGGCCTCGAACGTCCCGCCGTCGCGCTCGCTCTTCTCGCGCTCGTCCACGGCCGCACCGCGACCGGCGCGGAGACCGACGGCAAGGAACCCCGTATCATCCGGGTCGTCGGCGTGGCTTCGGCGAGCGCCGCGCCCGATCGGGCGGAGATCGATCTCGGGGTGCTGACGCAGGCCGCGAGCGCCGAGCAGGCCGCCAGCGAGAATGCGAAGCGCGTCGACGTCGTGCTGGCCGCCGTGCGTAAGACCCTCGACACCGAGGCGGACGTCACGACGGTCGGCTATTCGGTGACGCCGCTCTACGGCGAGGGTAAGCCGAACCGTGCGCCATCGATCAGCGGCTATTCGGCGCAGAACGTGATCCGCGTCACCACGGCCGATCTCTCGCGGGTGAGCCCGGTCATCGATGCCGGGACGGCTGCCGGGGCGAACGACATCCGCGGTCTTCGGTTTTCGCTCAAGAACGAGCAGGAGGTGCGGGCGCGAGCGCTGCGCGAGGCCGTGAGCCGCGCCAAGGCGGAGGCAGAGGTGATCGCTTCGGCGCTCGGCGTCAAGATTCTTCGCGTGCGGGCAGCCGAGACTGCCGGCGAACCGCCGATCGTCCGTCCGATGATGATCGGTGCCGCGATGGCTCGTGGCGGCGCGCCGCCGACTCCGGTGGAGCCCGGCACCATAGAGCTTCACGCCAACGTCACCGTGACGTTCGAAATCGCGGAGTGAGTCGCGCTCCACTCTCCCCTCGTCCCCTACGTCCGCCCGGAGCAGAAAGTCGCCGAGCTCACGGTGCGCGCCGTACTGCTTGGTGCGGCTCTCTCGCTCGCTTTCGGAATGGTCAATTCGTATTTGGCGCTGAAGATCGGGCTCACGGTCTCGGCCTCGATTCCCTCGGCGGTGCTTTCGATGGCCGTGCTGCGCGGCATCCTCCGCCGCGGCACCATCCTCGAGAACAACGTCGTCCACACCATCGCCTCGGCGGGCGAGTCGCTCGCCGCCGGCGTGATCTTCACCGTGCCGGCACTGATCTTCCTGGGGCTCGCGCCAAGCGGCTTCGAGATCTTCCTGCTCGGCGCCACGGCCGGGATGCTCGGCGTGCTGATGATGATTCCGCTGCGGGATACGCTCACGGTGAAGCGGCACGGCGAGCTGCCGTTTCCCGAGGGCACAGCGTGCGCGATGGTACTGATCGCCGGCGACAAGGGCGGCGCGAGCGCGCGGCCGGTCTTCGGGGGTATCGTCGCAGGAGCTCTCTACACGATTCTCGGGCGCGGCCTCCGCCTGTGGAACGACACGGTCTTCTGGAGTGTATCGTCCCTCCACAAGGCATCGATCGGCTTCGAGCTGTCGCCGATGTTTCTCGGCGTCGGGTACCTCATCGGCCCGCGCATCGCTTCGGTGATGCTCGCCGGCGGGCTGATTGGCTGGGTGGCGCTGATTCCGTTCTTTGACGTCCTCGGCGACCACGCCGTCTGGTTCGGCTTGCCCGCGGGCATCGGCGCGCTCGATGCCAAGGAGATCTGGCGCCAGGCGGTCCGCTACGTCGGCGCCGGCGCCGTCGCGGCGGGCGGCATGGTCTCGCTCATCCGCGCGCTGCCGGCGATGCGCGCTGCGGTCGTCAGCCTGCTTTCGAGCCTCGACGGATCGGCGGCGAGCAGCGCACGCACCGATCGCGACCTCCCCGGCGCGGTCGTCGTCGGTGGCGTCGGAGTGCTCGCGCTCGGCCTCTGGCTGCTCCCCTGGTTCCACATGAGGCTCGCCGATGCGCTGCTCGCGGTCGCCTTCACGTTCTTCTTCGTCGTCGTCTCTTCGGAGATCGTCGGGTTGATCGGCACGACCTCGCAGCCGGTCTCGGGCATGACGATCACCGCTTTGCTCGTCACCGCGCTGGCCATCCTGCTCTCGGGACGATCCGGCGCCGAGGGCGCCGCCGCGGCGATCCGCGTAGCGGCGATCGTGGCGGTCTCGATCGCGCTCGCCGGCGACATGAGCCAAGATCTGAAGACGGGCGCGCTCGTGGGAGCGACCCCGTGGGTACTCCAGGTCGGCGAGATCGTGGGCACCGCCGTCGCCGCGCTGCGGGCGGGCTGGGTGCTATTCCTGCTCCACAAGGCGTACGGCATCGGCTCGGCAGTGCTGCCCGCCCCGCAAGCGAAGCTCATGGCCACGCTCGCCGCCGGCGTGATGCAGGGAGACCTCCCCTGGCGGCTGCTCTCCCTCGGCGCGGGGCTCGCGCTCCTCGCCGAAGCGTTCGGCGTGGCGAGCCTGCCGTTCGCGATCGGTCTTTATCTGCCGATCACGACCTCCGCGCCGTTGATCCTCGGCGGCCTCGCCTCCTGGCTTCTCCATGGGCCTCACCTCGTCGGCGAGAGATCGGCCGCACGTGCGGGTGAAGGGGAGCCGCATCTCCGCGAGTCGCTCACGCTGCTCGCCTCGGGACTGGTCGCCGGAGACGCCCTGATGGGTATCGGCGTCGCCGCGCTCGTGGTGAGCGGGCTCGCCGACCGCGTTGCGCTCCGCTCTCCGGGCAGCGGCGCCTGGGAGGACGTCGCGACGATGCTGCCGTTCCTGCTGCTGTTCGTCCTCTTCGTCCGCTTCGGTCAGCGAGTCACGTCGACTTCCCGCCCGACGAGATGACGAGCAAGAGCCCGGAACGGTCGCAAAGGATCTCGGCGGCACGGCGTGACGACGATCTTCGAGCGCGTCGGCGATCCCGGCCTCATCCAGAATGCGATCGCCATGGCCCCGCTCCGTGCTCCGATCGTTGCTCTCGGCGTACAGTCGGTAGCCGATATTCGGCGACCTGCAAGAAAGAAAAGCCCCCGGGCGTTGCCGCCACGGGGGCTCTCGATTCTTGGTTCCGTTACCGCTTACGCCTTGGCGACGTTCGACGCCTGGAGCCCTTTCGGACCCTTGACGACGTCGAAGGTGACGCGCTGGCCTTCCTCGAGGCTGCGGAACCCGTCACCGGCGATGGCGCTATAATGGACGAAAACGTCCTGGCCGTCGTCCTGGGTGATGAATCCGTAACCCTTTTGGCTATTGAACCATTTGACCATTCCCTGAGCCACTCTTGCTGACCCCCTTTCCGTGTAAATTTTGAGGGAAAAAAATTTTGTCAGCTTGCTGGCCGGAAACGGTCTGCGGGGACTGCCAAAACCTTCGCCTCAACCACTGCGTATGCCTGTAACACAGGCGGCACAGGCAGCACAAGCCAAAACACGTCGACCAAAACACGTCGACAGTGAGGCACTTTGCATCGGGGATCGCCTCGAATTGCGGATCGCCTTCGGCTGTCGGTTGTGCGCTATCGCCGCAACGATATCTTTGCCGAAAGCCGAAGGCGGACAGCCGAGGGCTGCTGCGACTTGACCGAACTTTCAAGCACATGATTAGAGCGCTTGATTGAATCCTACATTGAATCCTGCGCGAAGAGACGATCACCTGCGCGCGGCTCACCCGGAAGTCCGAGGACGAAAGCGTGAAGCGCATCGACTGCTGCGTGCACACCGAGACGGGGTGTTCGAGAAGAGGAACGACGACGTGACCATACCCTACTTCAAAAGGAGCTCCCTTCCTTGAATCTGTCTCGCAATCGGCAGCGCGGCCGTCGACTCCCGCGGAAGCGCGGCTGGCAAGACATCGCGGGCTGGTATGACGAGCTGGTCGGCGAGCGCGGCAGCGAGTACCACCGAGAGGTCGTCATCCCGCGCACCGTGAAGCTAGTCGATGCCAAGCGCGGCGAGCGTGTGCTCGACGTCGCGTGCGGCCAGGGAGTGCTCTGCCGGGCGCTCGCGGAAGCCGGCGCGCGCGTGACCGGCATCGACATCGCGCCCGCACTGATCGAAGCGGCCAAGCGGCGGAACCAATCCGATCGGCTTGCAATCGACTACCGGGTCGGCGACGCCCGACGCCTCGCCGACATCTGCGACGCGGGAGGATTCGACGTCGCGGTCATCGTTCTGGCGATTCAGAACATCGCCCCGCTGTCCCCGGTCTGGGAAGGCTGCCATCGGGTGCTCGCGCGCGGCGGGCGGCTCGTCGTGGTGATGATGCACCCCTGTTTCCGCGTACCGCGCGCGAGCCACTGGGGCTGGGACGAGCAGAGGCGCGTCCAGTATCGCGCGATCGAGCAGTACCTGAGCTCGAGCCGCGCGGAGATTCAGATCCATCCGGGGTCCGACCCGTCGCAAACGACGCCGAGCTTTCACCGTCCGCTTCAGGCCTACGTCAACACGCTCGGCTCTGCCGGTTTTGCGATCGACCGCGTCGAGGAGTGGCCGAGCCACAAGACGAGCCCCGCGGGGCCTCGCAAGGCGGCGCTCGACAAAAGCCGCGAGGAGATCCCGATGTTCCTCGCGCTCCGGGCGAGGCGCGTTACGTGACATCGACCGCCGGCGCGCTCCTCGATCAGTCGAACGAGCGCAACGCCACGATCCGCGACGCCCGCGGGCGGCTGGCCGGGCTCTCGGTCGACATCCCGCAGGCCATGCTGTCCTCGACGCTGCCGGTGCGCTTCGCGCTCGACATCTGAGCCGAGGGCGCGCGCTTTCCCGCCGCCACCGTCGTCGAGCGCGTCCACGGTCCTTCAGGCCGTGAAGCCCTCGATCGGCATTGCCCGACGACCCTTCCGCGAGGAGGTCGCGAAGTGGCCCAATGGCGTCTATTACGGCGACGCCCACGTCGACAACGTGCTCCAGCGCTACCTGCGGCGCAACGCGCTCGAGCGATTCGACTGGGGCTCGCTCGCGGCGAAGTCGGCGATCGCCGCCACTGCCTCGTCGAGATTCTGCGATTCCGTGCGGCCCGAGCGTACCCGCGGCTTCAGCGAATGATCTCCGTCCGCGATCCAGTGAACTCGAATCGCCGGCGAGAGCGAGTAGCCTGCGACGTCTCCCTGCGAGCCGAGCGCATCGCGCGTGCCCTGCACGATCAGCGTCGGCGTTCGCAGAGTTCGCAGATGCTCGACGCGAAGCGCTTGCGGCTTGCCGGGCGGATGAAACGGGTAGCCGATGCACACGAGCCCTCGTGCCGAGACCTCGTCCGCGACGAGGCTCGCGATCCGGCCACCGAGCGACTTTCCGCCGATCACCAGCCGCTCCGCGCCGCCGAGCTCGCGGACGACCTCGAGCCAGCAGGCGCGCAGCACCGGCGGTCGGTCCGGCGGCACGCGCCGCCCGCCGCGGCGCGCCTGCATGTAGGGAAACTCGAAGCGAACGACTCGAAGCCCGCGTGCCGCGAGGCCGCGAGCGAAGTGACTCAGGAACGGCGAATCCATCGGCGCCCCGGCGCCGTGGGCCAGCACGATCGTCCGCTCGGCGCGATCGGGGCCGTCGACCTCGAGAGGGATCACTTCTTGCCGAGCGTTTCGCGTTGCTTGGCGCGCGCGGCGCGGCTCTCCGCGGTCTGCCAGAGCGCCGCGGTGTGCACCGCTTCTTCGGGCGTCTCGGCCATCACCCGCGCCACCGTGTCGGCGACCAGTGCGAGTTTGGTGTGGATGTAGACCTCGCGGGGAAAGGCTCCCATGCGCTGCGCGCGGCGCATCACGGTCTCCGCGAGCGTGTCGGCCGGAAAGAGCTCGTCGACGATGCCGAGCCGGATCGCCTGGCTCGCCGGATAGAGCGCCGCGCCGAGCAGGAGCTCGGCCGCGCGCGCATGGGCGAGGCGGAGGCGCGCGATCTCGAGCGCGACCTTCGGATAGGCAGCGCCGATCGCGACTTCGTTGAGGCCGATCTTGTAGTCGGCGTCGAGGCCGAGGCGATAGTCGCAGGCGAGCACGAGAATCAAGCCGCCGGCGATCGCGTGGCCGTTCACCATCGCGATCGTCGGCTTCGGAAGGGTGAGAAGCTTCACGTGCGTGTCGCGGAAGAGGGTCGTCAGGACCGCGACCTCGTCGTCGCCGACTCGCTCAGTCGCGAGGTCGAAGCCCCCGGAAAAGAACCTGCCGGCGCCCGTGAGCACGACCGCGCGCACGCGCGAATCCGCTCCCGCGTCATCGAGCGCGGCCGAAAGATCGGCGAGCAGCGTCACGTCCTCGGCGTTCGCGGGCGGACGGTCGAGTGTTAGGACGCGCACGCCTCCAGAGCGGTCTTCGACGCGGACGGTTGCCATGAGTCCTCCCGACGCGCGTCCGTTCCGCGCATCATCCCCCCGGCGATTAGAGCAAACGGTACGAAGACGATTCCGAGCACCACGGCCGCAGGCGAGATCGAGACCTCGAGCGCCGGATGAACGCCCATCTCGTTCAGGCCGCGCGTCGTGGCAAACACGTCGCCACCGCGATCGCGCTCCTCGCGCGAATCGTCGTGACGCGCCTGCGCGCCCGAAAGCGCGGTGCCGAGAAACAGCGCAACGCCGAGGAGAATTGCGCTCCCGCGAGATCGTCGCGGCATGCGTTTCGGGTCCATGCGTATGCGTGGCCTTCCGAGCCCCGAATACGCACAACGAACTCGCAGGTTCAAGATGGCGTCTGGCGCCACGGGATGTTACCAAGGCGCGATGCCGCTACTCGTCCCGACCGGTCCGAACGCCGAGCAGATCACCTACTGGAACGAGGTGTCGGCGCCGAAGTGGATCCGCTTTCAGCACGTGCTCGACGAACAGCTCGGAGCCCTCGGCCGCATGGCGGCGGAACGCGCTGCGCTCCGCCTGGGAGAGCGCGTGCTCGACGTCGGCTGTGGCTGTGGCTCCACCACGCTGGAGCTCGCGATGCGGGTCGGCCGCGAGGGCTCCGTCGTCGGCATCGACGTGTCGACGCCGATGCTCGAGCGCGCACTGGAATGCGCGCGTGCGACGGACGCCGCGAACGTCGTATTTTGGAATGCCGATGCGCAGACGCAGCCACTTCCTCCCGCCGCGTTCGATCTCGTCTACTCGCGCTTCGGTGTGATGTTCTTCGTCGATCCCGCCCAAGCCTTTGCGAATCTCGGACGAGCGCTTCGTCCGGGGGGTCGCGTCCTCTTCGTCTGCTGGCAGGCGCTCGAGCGCAACCCCTGGATGGCCGTACCGATGGCGGCGGCCGCGCGCGAGATCACGTTTCCGCCGCGGCCGGGACCCGAGGCGCCGGGCCCCTTCTCCTTGGCCGATCCCGATCGCGTACGGTGGATCCTCCGCGACGCGGGCTTCAGCGATGTCACGCTCGAAGGATGCGAGACGATGCTCGGCATCGGAGGCGGCGGGACTCTCGACGACGCGGTCGAGTTCCTGGTCGAGATGGGGCCGACCGGCGCGGCGCTCCGCGACGCCGGCCCCTCCGCTCGCCCGCGGGTGGTCGCCGCGGTGAAGCAGGCGCTCGCACCGTTCCACGGCCCGCAGGGCCTGCGCATGAACTCGGCGGTCTGGCTCGTCGGTGCGCGCCGGTCGTAGCATTCAGTAGACTGCCTCATCTCGTTGATCGTTCCGGAGCCGACGATGGTGACGTTGACGAGAAACGGGCCGCCGGTTCGCGAGGTCTGATCGGAAGGATACGAATCGCTGAACGTCATGAATGCGTCGGGTCCGCGCCTGGCGTAACCGCGTCGCGAGCGCCAGGTTCTTCGCGATGCCGTCCCGTCCGTTCCGTCTCTTGGTTTGCGTTGACCGGCGGGTCGATGGCAGAAGGCGCGGATGTCAAAGCTCTCGATCCGCAAGGCTGAGGCTGCGGTCGTGGTCATCGAGTGTCAGAACGATCTCGTCCACGAATCGCGTGCGGCGCAGAAGGGCATGAGCGGAGCGCTCGCCCGTGCCGTCGCCAGCCGGGGCGTGCTGCCGAGGATGAAGCGCGTCCTTCGCGCTGCCCGCGCGGCGCGTGTCCCCGTGCTCTACGCGACGATCGAGAATCGACCGGAGATCCCCAAGCCCGACTGCGCGATCTACCGCTGGTCCAAGGGGCAACAGGTCCTGCGTCCCGGCACCTGGGGCGCCGAGATCCACGCCGAGATCCGGCCCGAGCCCGGCGATCTGGTCCTCAACCGTTACGTGAGCATCGATCCGTCTTACGGGTCTGCGCTCTGGGCAACGCTCGGCTCGCTCGGCCGACGGACGCTGATCGCGATGGGCGTGTCGACCAACTTCGCCGTCGAGGGAACGGTGCGGTCAGCGGCCAACCGCATGTTCGACGTGATGCTCGTCGAGGATTGCTGCGCCGGCGCGCCCGACGAGTGGCACCGATTTTCGGTCGCGAACATCCTGCCGCTGATCGCTTCGGTGACGAGCGCGGAAGCGGTGATTGGGGCGCTGGAAGCATAGGAGGCTGCGGGCTACGGGAAGGACCTCGCGAAGTCGTTCCTGCAGCCTGCAGCCCGGGGCCGGAAGCCCGTAGCCTCTTACAGCCACCCCGACTTGCGAAACCGGCGGTAGACATAGGCGCAGACCGCCAACATAGGCCGATCGATACGGGGTAGCCGAAGCGCCAGTGAGCATGTCGCTCTTCAAGCGACGCAGCTGACGATGCCCATGGCGACCCTGTCGCCATGGCACGGGTCTAGTGTCCCGTCCCACCGGGGGAGACGTCGAGGCGCACGATCGCGAGGTCGGCGAACCAACGGTGAAGGATCGTCGCCAGTTCGGACGCCGCCCGCTCTTCTCCAACCAGGGCGGCCGCCGCGTCGCACATCTCGGCGAACCGCTCGCCCCGCTGGACGGCGCGAAGCGCCGCAAGCTCGACGCGGTCGATCGTGCGGTGAAACACGCGCAAGTCTTCCCGCCAGATCCGCAGGACCGTCGGCTGCGGCGCAATTCTCGGCAGCCCGCGTCCCTCGGTGGCCGCCGACCACACCTCCTGGACCGGCGCGCGCGCCTCGAGAATCCGGAGCGACGGTGTCAGCTCGAGCCGGAGCGCGGGCCAGTCGTCGGGCGCGAGCCGCTGCAAACGCTCGGCCGACAGCGGTTCGGCGTCGGCAGCATCGAAGGCCCCCAGCAGATCCCATTCGAAGCGCGCGAGGTCGGGAAGATAGGAGACCTCGCGGCACAGCGGATGCGCTTCGAGAAAATCGCCGAGCGCGCGGCCGAGCATCCGGACCGACGGATGCTCCGAGGGATGGACCGCCAGGTATTCGGCTACGAGACCGTGGAATTGCTCGTGACCGACGACGGCATGCGTCGCTGGAAAGTCCTCGGCGAGGCAGTCGAGCAGCCGGAAGAAGTACATGTTCGCATAGACGTCCAGCCGGGCGAGCGCACTCAGGCGCTCGTCGCCATGGAGCCACCCCTCGAGGCCGCCCGGCAGCACGCGCTCACGGTCGGGCAGCGCGGCGAGAGCCGCCGCAACGCCCTCAGGCGCGCGGATCAGCCGCCAGAAGACGTCCTGATTCTCTCTGAGCCTCGTCATCGATTTCGACCTGGATGCGCCGTGCCTCCTCCGCCTCCGCTGCGACCTCGGAAAACTCCGGGATCCGATCGTCGCGCTCGATCAAGGTCGAGAGCGGTCCGAACCGCCGGACGGCCTCGGCGTAGAGCCGCCACACCGGATCGATGATCGGGTGGTCGTGTGTGTCGAGCAGGTGCGTTCCGTTGTCGGTATGCCCGGCGAGATGGAATTGCGCCACCCGATCGATAGGAACTCCTCGCAGGTAGTCGAGCGCGTCGAAGCCGTGGTTGAAGGCGCTCACGTAGACATTGTTGACGTCGAGCAAGATGAAGCAGCCGGCGCGGCGGGCGATTTCCGCCAGCCAGTCCCACTCCGTGAGCTCCGATTCCCGGTAGGTGAGATAGCTCGAGACGTTCTCGAGCAGGATCGGACGCTCGAGAAATTCCTGCACGGCCCGCACCCGCGAGGCCACGTGCTCGATCGTCTCCTCGGTATAGGGAAGCGGCAGCAGATCGTGCGCATTCTTGCCGCCGACCCCGGTCCAGCAGAGATGGTCCGAAACCCATGCCGGCCGAACCCGCTCGGCGAGCTTCTTCAGGCGGCCGAGGTAGTCGACGTTCAGCGGATCCGTTGACCCGATCGACAGCGACACCCCATGCATGACGAGCCGATAGCGCTCCCGTACGCGATCGAGCACGTAGAGCGGACGCCCGCCCGGAACCATGAAGTTCTCGGAGATGATCTCGAACCAATCGAGCGCCGGCCAGTGCTCGAGAACGTAGCCGTAGTGCTCGCGTCGGAGCCCGATCCCGCATCCGAGCCGAGGAAAGGCCGAGATCGCCGGCGCCGGCATCCGCTCGACGACACCAGCATCCAACGGGGGTGGGGAGGGCGCCGGGCGAGAGTCGTGCCCGGCGCCCTGCGGGGTATTCTCAATCCTTGACCGTGCCACCCTTGTCCGTACATTCCTTGGCCGAAGACACCTTCGACCAGCCCTGGCCCTTGCAACCGTTCTTGCCGGCGCACTCGTGACCCGCGCCTGCGCACGCGCCTTGCCCCTTACAGGCGTTGACACCGGCGCACTTCACCTCTTTCGCCTCGCTCTTGCCCTCGTCGGCCGCCCGCGCCGCATTTGCCACGAACAAGCCGGCAACCGCCGCCGCGATCAGCGCTCCCTTCAACGGACTCTTCATCTCGATCCTCCTCATTGAAATTTTGGTCCGCGGCTTCTCCGCGGGCCGGTTCAACGGCCTTGGATGCCCAAGACCACACATCGGATACATCCCAGCGATGTCACCCGGATCCCTTCCAGATGAGCTCTAAACAACGCAAGCCTAGTCGAGGTTCCGGACCGATGGCAAACCGCCGACGCGGCGAGCATCGTTGGGGCTCGCGCGGCGGCTGAGCTGGCTTGCTAGGCTGCACGGCCGGAGCCGGGATTGCGACCGACCGGAGCGATCTGTGAAGCGGCGTCCTTCGGGCCGAGGGACGAATGTTGACAACGTCGCGAGCCACCCCGTAGCTACAGAAGGATAGATGGAGATCCGGGGAAGAGTCGCGCTAGTGACCGGGGCCTCGAGCGGAATCGGGCGGGCGACGGCAATCGACCTGGCACGGCGCGGCGCCACCGTGGCGATCTGCGCGCGGCGCGCCGATCGGCTCGAGGAAACGCTTCGCGAATGCCAGAACCACGCCCCCTCCAGCCGGTCATATCCCTGCGACGTCCGCGATCGCGAGCAGATCCGCGTGACCATTGCCCGCGCGCGGGCCGATCTCGGACCGATCGACATCCTGATCAACAACGCGGGCATCGGCGCCTACCACCTCTTCACCGAAGCTCCCGAGGAACAGTTCGAAGAGCTGATGCGCTCCAACTATTTCTCGGCGCTCTACTTCACTCGCGAGGTGATGCTTTCGATGGTCGAGCGGCGCACGGGAACCGTGGTCTTCGTGTCCTCCTTCGCCGGCCGCATCGCCACCTGGCGCCATACGGCCTACTCGGCCTCCAAGTTCGCCGTGACGGGACTCGCCGAGGCGCTCTACTACGAGGTCAAATCGCGGGGGGTCCACGTCGCGGTGATCTACCCGGGCGCAATCCGCACCGAGCTCTTCGACAAGAGGCCCGGCTTCGAGCACTTGCGGCACGTCGTCGAGCCGCAGCTGCTCGGGCCCGAGGTCGTGACCCGGGCGATCGCCAAGGCGATCGAGAAGGAGCGCTTCGAGCTCTTCGCGCCCGAGCGCTACACGCTGATCTGGAAGCTGCGCGCGCTGTTCCCGCGCGCGATCATGCGGGGTACGCTCTCCTTCGTGAAGCGGCAGTTCGAGCGCGCCGGCGAATCGCGCTGACGGCCTAGTTCTGAGGCACCGCGGCGGGCGCCCTACCCGGCTTTCCACCCCTGGCGCTCGGATCCAATTGGCGCACGGAATAGCCGCTCGTAGCCTGAAGCCTGCCGTTTCAGCTCTTGTCGTAGAGCTTCAGCGCCAGCGCGCCGTGCGCCGCAGCGCCGCCGGCGCGGAGCGCCGCGGCGAGAAAGCTCGTCTCGACGATCTCTTCGCGCGTCGCGCCCGACTTCTTCGCCCCCTTCACGTGCGCCTCGATGCAATAGACGCACTGCGTGACGTGCGCGACCGCGAGAGCGATCAGCTCCCGATACTTGCGCGGGATCTTGCCGTCCTCGCGGCCGACGATGCGGTCGAGATCGACCCACGCCTTGAATTCGGCCGGCGCCAGCTCCTTCATGTCCCTGAGAAGCTTGAGATCGTCGCTGTCGTGATAGTGGGTGCCCATCGTCAACCTCCGTCTTTCGGCAAGCGTCGCGGACCCCGCTCGCGCGCTGCGCCGTTTCCTACGATCTGCTACGCGCTCGCGGTCCGGTACGGGTCGTACGCTTCGATGAAGGCGTCGAGCTCGGCGAGGAACTCGCCACACGGCTTCGCGGCCGGCGCATCGGCTGCGTGGAGGACGTTGTGGAAGATGCGTTGGGCGGACATGCCCGGTTCTCGACGAGGGCTCGCCAACTTGACTCGATTCTCGCACGCATAGTCGACACGCCGAACCCGGTCAACTACGGATGAAGCCGTCGTTTTTGCTAGCGGAAGAAGCGTTCCGGCTGCGCCTCCGCCGCCGGATCGAGGCCAATCCGCCCGACGTTCGCAACACGGAGTCGCTCGACGAGGAGCGGGGTCTTCCGCAACAAGGGCCGGGACACGGAGGGTTGAGCCGCTGAATCGAGGAATCCATCCGCTGGCGATCTTCCTCGCCGCGGTGACGCTACTCGGTCTCGCGATCGTCGGCTGCGAGTCCGGTGACGAGTCCGGCAAGACCTCCAAGAAGATGGAAGAGCGCATGCGCGAGATCGAAACGCGCGTGAAGGAGTCGATGCCGAAGACGCAGCAGATCGCGCTTGCCCAGAAGGTCGACCCGGCCGTAGTGAAGAAGGCCCAGGAGCAGCTGAAGATGCTGAAGGAGTATTTGGAGGATCCGCCGAGCGGCAAGATCGACATGGTGACGGTCAATGCCATCGAAGCATTCCAGCGCCACGTCGGGCTCCGGGACGATGGGCTCCTCGACGACCAAACGCGCCGGCGGCTCGATGACGCGGCGAAAAACGCCGAGACCGCTACGAAGACTTCAGCCGGGTGAGCGCCGCTTCGTAGAACCCGAGATCGGAGTCGCTGAAGAGCACGAAGCGCACTTCGGCGATCGTGTGGCTCTCGCGATCGAGGAAATCGCGCACCGTGCGGAGCGCGATGTCGGCCGCGTGCTCGATCGGAAAGCCATACGCGCCGGTCGAGATCGACGGAAACGCGATCGACGAGATCCCGCGCTCGGCCGCGATTCGCAGGCTCGACCGATAGGCAGAGGCGAGCAGACCCGCTTCGCCTCTCTTGCCGCCACTCCATACCGGCCCGACCGTGTGGACTACGAACGTCGCCCGCAGCGTGCCGCCGGTCGTGATCACCGCATCGCCGGTCGCGCACCGGCCCCGCTCGGCGACGATCTGCTTGCACGCTTCGAGAATCGCGGGTCCCCCGGCGCGGTGGATCGCTCCGTCGACGCCGCCGCCGCCACAGAGCGACGAGTTCGCGGCGTTGACGATCGCCTCGACGTCCTGCTCGGTGATGTCTGCGCGCACGAGCGCGAGACGGGTCGTGCCGATCGCGATCTCCACGCGATCATTGTCGCTCAGCCGTCTCCGTTCGTCGAGGCAGAGCGCGGTTCAGACGTCACGGAGAAACCGATTGAGCGGATGAGGCGTCGGCGAGACCGGAAGCGATCGCATCTCGCCCGGGCCAACGGGCCGCCCGCTACCGCAATCGTGCTCGAGTGACGATTCGTAGCCCTCGATCTTCTTCGCCAGCGACGACGAGCGGTCGCCGCATGCCTCGAGACAGTGTGCGCCGCAGAGGTCGCTCAGCATGACTTCACACTTGCCTTCGCGGGTATCGTTCGAATCGGCGTCGCGGCGACCGCACTCCGACCGACAATGCGCTTCGGGGTCCGGCAGGCACTCCGGCGGGCCGTAGCGGCGCGTCGCGAGGCAAGCGCTCGACATCGCGACGGCGACGCCAGCGATCAGCCAGACGAGTCGCCGCGAGCGCCTCACGCGACCACCCGCGGCGCCTTGCAGGGCAGCAGACGGAGGAGGAGAGCGACGGCGAGAGTGTGACGGGGAGGAGAGACAGCGGATCCCGAATGACGCCACCGAGCGACGTGAGCGCCGTCGCGCGCAGAACGAGGTGCGTGCCCTGCCGCGACGAGCCACCAGCCCTTCGAGAACTCGGCGCTCATCTCCGGGCTAGAAAGTAAAAGGTGGGCAGGGACGGAATTGAACCGCCGACACGGAGCTTTTCAGGCTCCTGCTCTACCGACTGAGCTACCTGCCCATGCAAAACGTCTTCTACTAGCGAAGGCGTTTCGGAGCGTCAAGCACGCTTCGCTTGGCGCTGACCGAGCTTGCGCTCGACGAAGTCCATCATCTCGCGTTCGATCGCGACACCATCGAACGCGTTGATCTCTTCGATGCCGGTCGGGCTGGTGACGTTCACCTCCGTGAGATACCCGCCGATCACGTCGATGCCGACGAAGTAGAGCCCGCGCAGCCGAAGATCCGGCGCCAGCCGCCGACAGATTTCGCGCTCGCGATCGGTGAGCTCGGTCCGCTCCGAGCGTCCGCCCGCCGCGAGGTTGCCGCGCACGTCGTTCGCCTGCGGAACCCGCATCATCGCGCCGAGCGGTTCGCCGTCGACGAGGATGATCCGCTTGTCGCCGTCCCGGCTCGCCGGCAGGTACTCCTGGGCGACGATCGCCGCCCGCCCACCCGCAGTCGCCAGCTCGAGGAGGGAGTTGACGTTGCGATCGCTCTGCCGCAAGTGGAAGATGCCCCGACCGCCGAAGCCATCGATCGGCTTGACGATCATCTCTCCGCCCAACTCGTGGAGAAAGGCGCGGAGCTCGATCAGGCTGCGGGTCACGAGCGTGCGCGGAATCAGCTCCGGGAAACGCAGCACGAATAGCTTCTCGTTGGCGTCACGCAAGCCGCCCGGGTCGTTGACGAGCAGCGGGCCGCGCGCCAGCTCCACAAGCTGCGTGGCGTGCAGGTACTCGACGTCGACCGGGGGGTCCTTGCGCAGGAAAACGACGTCGAACGCCGAGAGTCGCGCGAGCCCTTCCGCGAGGACTCGATAGTGATCTCCCTTGGCGCGCTTGAGCTCGACTTTCTTGGTCGTAGCCCAGACCTCGCTGCCGCGGTACTCGAGATGCTTCTGCTCGAAGCAGTGGACCTCGTGGCCGCGGCGCTGGCACTCGAGCATGAACGCCAGGGTCGTGTCGTGGCCGACGATCAGGGTTTCGATCGGATCGATCAGGAAGCCGACGCGGAGCGAGCTCACGCAAAAACACTAACACGCGGGAATCGTTGGCGCGACTACCGCGGGATCGAGTCACGCTCTCGAACGCGTCTCGACGTTCGGCTGCCTGGACCAGCGAAGGCGCGGAGGCAATCGCCTGCTACGTGGTATCGAGCCTCCGCGCTGCGCGCGGTGGCGTCAGCAGGGTTACTGACGACGCACCACGCTACGCGCCGGCCGGAGACCGGTCCAGGTCGCCCCAGAGAAACTGCGCCAGCGTGACGGCCGCGACGGCCGCCGTCTCGGCGCGGAGGATCCGCGGTCCGAGCGCGGCCAGCGTGAAGCCAGCGGCCTCGGCACGCGCGGCTTCTTCGGGTGCGAATCCACCCTCCGGCCCGGTCACGACGCAGACGCTCCGCACCCCTCGGTCGGAGGCTCGAGCGAGCGGCGAACCACCTTCCTCCCAGAAGAGAAGTCGGCGGTCGCATTCGGCGCTGACGGCGAGTACGTCGGCGAAGCTCGTGACGTCACGCACCTCCGGGCAGACGGCTCCGACCGCACTGCGCCACCGCCGCGCTGGCGATTCGCCGCCAGCGGCGGACGCGCTCGGCGAAGTCGCGGCGCTCGGAAACCGTCCGCTCCGAGGTGAAGGGAAGGAACCGCGAGGCGCCAAGCTCGGTGGCCTTCTCGACGACCCAGTCGAGCTTCGACCCCTTCGCGATGGCGACGGCGAGCGTCAGCGACAACGCGGACTCGGTTTGCCGCTCGATCGCACCGAGCACGTTGAGCTCCGCCGCCGAGGACCCGATCGACGACAGCTCGGCGAGAAAACTCCCTCCCTCGCCGTCGAAGAGCTCCACGCGAGTGCCCGGACCAAGACGGAGAACGTCGCGTAGATGCCGAACCTCGGCGCCGCGAAGCCGCACGCGTCCGCTGCGAAGCTCCTCGGTTGGCGCTCGAAAGCGGTGCATGCCGCTCTCAGGACGCCCGCCGCAACGTGAGCGTGATCCAACCCTCGAGGCAGCGTTCGCTCTTCGGTTCCCAGTCCTCGGCGACGGCCGCCTCCCGCACGGCGTCACGGTCGGCCTCGAGAAGCCCCGAGACGATGAGCCAACCACGCGGTTCGGCGTGATCGGCGAATCTCGCGAACAGCTCGCGAAGCGCGCCCGCGTAGAGGTTCGCGAGGATCAGTCGATAGTGCCCCATCACGGCCTCGAGCGAGCCGCGTCGTAGTCGGATGATCTTCTCGACGCCGTTTCGGCGCGCGTTCTCCGCCGCCGCCTCGACCGCCACCGGATCGACGTCAACCGCGGCGACCGCTCGGACGCCGAGTCGCGCGGCGGCGATCGCCAGGATGCCGCTTCCCGTGCCGACGTCGAGAACGGGCGAGAGCGCTCCCTCGCATTCGAGGAGGTCCTCGAGCGCGAGCAGGCAACCGAGGGTCGAGGCGTGGTGGCCCGTACCGAAGGCCATCGCCGGCAGAATCTCGACGTCGTGTCGTCCCGAATCGTCGCGTGCACTCCAGGGCGTGCGGACGCGCAAGCGCCCTCCCACCTCGAGAGGAGGGAATCCCTGCTTCCATCCCTCGGCCCAGTCCTCCTCGTCGACGCGTGCGACGGCGATTCGCGATGCGGCGGCACCGGGGAAGAACTCGTCGATCTCGCGGAGGAACCCACGCAGAGCGTCGACGAGCTCGCGCTCGCGATCCGCGCCTTCGAAGTGGGCGCGCAGGCGCAGATGATCCGCGGCTGACTCCTCGATCACCCCGGGCGCACCGCGATCGAAGAGCCACGCCGAGAGCGCGTCGCCTGCTGCCGGCGGAACCTCGGTCGAGAGCTCGAGCCAGCGGCGCATGCGTCGAGAATGCCATACACGGCTATCGGATTCGACGCTAACTCGGTAGGACGTATACTCGGAGATGGGATCGCGACCAACGGGAGCGATCTGTGACACGCGCTCCCAACTCGGTAGGCTAGCAGGTGGGAGACGACGTCGCGACGAACGGGAGCGACTGACAAAGATGTTCGCTCTCCGGTAGAGTACGCCGATGCCCGACCGACCCCGACTGCTGCGCATCGCTCACCGCGGCGCCTCGGGACACTGCCCGGAGAACACCCGCGCGGCGTTTCTGCGGGCGATCGAGCTCGGCGCCGACATGGTCGAGCTCGATTGCCAGAACACCCTCGACGGCGCCGTGGTCGTGATCCACGACGAGACGCTCGAGCGCACGACCAACGGCAGAGGTCGGGTGCGGGATCATACGTTGAAGGAAATCAAGGCGCTCGATGCCGGCTTCTGGTTCGGGCGCGAGTTCGCCGGAGAAGAGGTGCTGACCCTGGAAGAAGCGGTCGAGATCCTGCACGGCCGCGTCGGGATCAATCTCGAGATCAAAGGGCACGACGCGCCCGGTCGGCTGGAGATCCAGTGCGTCGGCATCGTACGCAGCCTGCGCGTCTCGCGGGAAACGGTGTTCTCGTCGTTCTCGCCGCCGCGCATGCGCCTGGTGCGCGACCTCGCCGACGACG
Organism: uncultured delta proteobacterium; assembly: GCA_963745025.1. Taxonomy (GTDB): domain Bacteria; phylum Desulfobacterota; class Binatia; order JACPRU01; family JACPRU01; genus CAVQIG01. The sequence continues at coordinate 151,790 of CAVUWD010000020.1, read as the reverse complement.
CGCGGATCGGGGTCTTGGCGGACGCGCGCGAGTCGTGGACCGCGGCATTCGCGCTCGCCGCCGAGCTCGGCGCCGAGGCGGTCCACGCCGAGCGCTCGCTCGTCTCGGCGACGGCAGTCAGCGAAGCGCACCGCCGCGGCCTCGAGGTACGCGTCTGGTCCGTCAACCGCCCGAGCGAGATCGAAGCGCTCGCCGTTCTCGGTGTCGACGGCATCTTCACCGACTTCCCCGAGCGCCTGCTCCGCCTGAGCGCGATCCGTCCGTCCTCCGCGTGAGTCCCGCTCTCGGCGTTTCGGCTCGAGGAAGGTCTTTGCCGAGAGCCGAATCTCGACGAGCGAAGCCCGAACACAGTTGCTCGTTCGCAGCGGCAGCGTCTCGAAGCCGCCGAGTTCAAGGGGTTCGCGCGACCGGTCGCCGTTTTTCAGGAGCCGTGCACGGGAGTCCCGTTTCATTCTTGACTCCGGGTGGAATTTCTCTGACACTACGAAATTCCTCTCAAGGGTCCGAAAGATCGGACCATGGGAATGCGGGAGGGAGGTGAAGTCGTCGATGCCCGGTGTTCGGGTCAAAGAAAACGAACCGATCGAAAGCGCGATTCGTAGATTCAAGAAGCAGTGTGAAAAGGCGGGTATCCTCGCCGAGCTGCGCAAGCGGGAGCATTATGAGAAGCCAAGCGTGCGCAAGAAGAAGAAGGCGCTCGCTGCCAAGAAGCGCGCGCTCCGGCGAGCGAGCCGTAGCTTTCACTGACCTTACGCGAATGGGCCCAGAGCGGTGAACCTGCTCGACTTCGCCGTTCTGGCCCTCGTTCTCCTCCTCGGCATCCGCGGCTACTTCCGAGGCCTCTTTCGCGAGCTCTTCGGTCTCGCCGCCTGGCTCGGCGCCGGCGTCGCGGCCTACCTCTTCGGGCCGATCTACGGTCCAGTCGTCAGCGCCCGGTACATGTTGCCGCTGGCGATCGGCCAGACGCTGGCGGCTCTCGGAATCTTCGCCGCGCTCTATCTCGGATGCCAGCTCCTCGGCTGGATCCTCTACCGACTCGCGCGCGCGATGTTCCTCGGGCCGGTCGACCGGGCCGGCGGGCTGGTGTTCGGCGGCGTGAAGGCAATCGCGATGAGCGCACTGTTCTGCATGCTGGTGACGTCGCGCCGTGGCCTCCCCGATCTCGCCGAACGCGTGCGGGACTCGCCGATGCTCTCGGCAATGGTCGAGGAGGGATGGAACGTATTCGCGATCGCGCGGGTCTCCGCTGGCGTCAAGGGGAGCTGGCAGCGTCCCTACTCGAAGATGGAGCTCGAGGCGCGCGAGGCGCTGAACCGCTTCATCACTCCGAAACCGTCCGGCACTCCGACACCGCCCCCCCCGCGCGGCAAGTCGGCGGGAGCAAACCCCGGATGAGCGGACGGGTCGGCGAGGACAAGATCGCCGAGGTCCGCGAGCGGACGAGCATCGTCGAGCTCGTCTCGCGCTATACCGCGCTCAAGCGCACGGGGCGCAATCACCAGGGGCTCTGCCCCTTCCACTCGGAGAAGACGCCGTCCTTCAGCGTGAGCGAGGAGCGCGGGCTGTTCTACTGCTTCGGCTGCCAGGCGAGCGGCGACGTCTTCAAGTTTCTCATGCTCAAGGACAGCCTGACTTTCCCGGAGGCGCTCGAGCGCCTGGCACGCGAGGCCGGGGTCGAGCTGCCGAAGCGGCCGGCCGAGGAGCGTCGCGAGCAAGGGCGCGAGCGGTTGCTGCGGGTCAACGCGTTTGCGATGAAATTCTTCCAGCGCGCGCTCTGGGAGAGTCCTGCGGGCGCGCCGGCGCGCGACTATCTCGCGCGGCGGAAGATCCGCGAGGACACGTCTCGAGCGTTCGGTCTCGGCTACGCACCACCGGACGGCCTCGCGCGCGCGCTCGAGAACGTCAAGGCGCCGCTCGAGGACGCAGAGTCCCTCGGACTGATCGGCAAGTCGACGCGCGGCGGCGGCTGGTTCGATCGCTTCCGCAGCCGGCTCATGTTCCCGATCACCGACCTCTCCGGCAAGACGATCGCGTTCGGCGGTCGGCTGCTCGCGTCGGTCGAGGGACAGCCGAAATATCTCAATTCCCCCGAGTCCTCGCTCTTCCAGAAGCGGCGCTCGGTGTTCGGCCTGGCGGCGGCTCGGGATGCGATCAACGAAAAGCGGCGCGTCGTGCTCGTCGAAGGGTACGTCGACGTGATCGCCCTCGCGCAGGCGGAGATTCGCAACGTCGTCGCGCCGCTCGGCACGTCGCTGACGAGCGATCAGATCCGGCTGCTGAAGCGCTTCACCGACGAGTTCCTCGTGCTCTTCGACGGCGACCGAGCCGGAGTTGCCGCGGCGGCGCGTGCCTTCACGGTGTTCGCCGAGGTCGGCATCTTCGCCGAAGCGGCGTTTCTCCCCGAGGGACACGACCCCGACACGTTCGTGAGCCAGGAGGGTGCTCCCGCGATGGAAGTGATCCTGGCGCGCTCCTCGCCGCTCATCGATCATTACCTGCATTCGCTCGCGGCGCCCGACGCATCGCTCGCTGCTCGGGCGCGCGCGGCACAGGAGGTCGCCGCGCTCTGCGAGAGGTTTGAGAATCCGATCTTCACGGGGCTCTTGCGTCGGCGCGCCGCGGAGTACCTGGGTCTGCCGGAAGAGCAGCTGCAGCGGCGAAGCGCGGTGCGGCTCGTGCCGGACCCCCTCCCCGCGCGAGCCGCCCCGTCGTCGGCGCCGCTGGTCTCGCTCTCGACCCAAGAGCTCAGGATCCTCGAGCTCCTCTTGATCGACCGCGAGCTGCGGCGCCGACTACCGCCGTCCGCCGAAGACCTTTTCGCAAGCGCAGAGGCGCGCGCGTTGTTCGCCCGCATCTGCGACGGCGAGCCGACGGAGCTCGTTCGCGAGCTGCCGCGCGAGGCGGCCGACCGCGTCGCGCGCGCCTGGCTCGGAGAGCAAGAGGTCTACGCAGCGCCCGAGCAGATGCTCGAAGACTGCGTGGCGCGACTCGTGGAGCGGTCTCGAGAAGCTCGCCTGCGCGCGCTCACGCAGGAGATCCGCGAGGCGGAGAGCCGCGGAGACGCGGCAGCACTGCGGGCGCTCCTCGCCGAGAAGCTGAAGCTCTCCGCCGCCAAGCCGCGAACGGAGCCGGCGACGTGAGCATCGTCGTCCGCAAGGCCGAATCTCCCGAAGAGCGTCTCGCCGCGTGGCGGATCCGCGAACGAGTCTTCGTCGGCGAACAAGGGATCGCCGACGCAATCGAGCGGGATGGCCTCGACGACATCGCCTGGCACTTGCTCGCGTGGGACGGCGGGACGGCCGTCGGTACGGTGCGCATCGTCGGTTTCGACGCCGAGCATCGGCCGGTATCACTCGCCAGGGCAACGGCCGTGAAGATCGGGCGTATGGCAGTGCTCGCGCCGAAGCGTCGCCTCGGCGTCGGCAGACGGCTTCTCGAGGCCGCGCTCGAGCTCGCCCGCCAGAGTGGGCCCCGCCGAGCCGAGCTCTCCGCGCAGGAATACGTGGTCGGCTTTTACGAGCACGCCGGCTTTCGCGTCGAGGGCGATCCCTACGTCGAGGCGGGAATCCCGCACCGGCGCATGAGCCGGGAGCTTTGAGCGGCGATGCCGAGCCGCTGCGTGGAAAGCAGGTCTTCGCCGAGCTCGTCCCCCAGTCGCTCGCGTTCCCGCGTCCGCTGGGCTTCGACTTCGCGCACCGCTGTGGATCCCTCCGTCGCGGATTTCGCGTGGAGCCGCACGAGCGTGGGAGGGAGTCCTGGAATCCGCCGGAGGTCGTTCCCGGCGCGAGCGAATGAGGGGGTCCTCTAGGAGTTCTCGAATCGCCGTGCTAAGAAAACCCGTTACGCCGAACCCGCCGCAAATAGCCCCAGGGCTCACTCGGGCCCATAGCTCAGCTGGTCAGAGCGACCGGCTCATAACCGGTTGGTCCCAGGTTCGAATCCTGGTGGGCCCATTCCGTGTGTCGAGGACGAGGATTGGCTAGCCCCATCGAACGGCTCTACGCACTCCAACACGTCGACACCGAGCTTCGCGCTCTGCGGCTCGAGCTCTCAGCCCTCGAAGGGGCGGCTTCGGAGCTGAAGACCGAGGTCGGCACCAAACGATCGGTCACGCAAGCCAAGCGCCAGGAGATGGCGGAGCTCGAGCGTCAGAGCCGCGACATCGAAGCGAGGATCAGCGACGAGGAAGAGAAGACCAAGGACCGGCGCATGCGGATGCAGCGAATCCGCAACGAGAAGGAGCTCGCGGCGCTGCGGCGCGAGGTCGAGGTGAGCAAGGAGCTTTCCACGCAGCTCGAGGAGAGCTTGCTCCGCCTTCTCGATGGCGGCGATTCGAAGGTGGCAGAGCTGAAGAGGCTCGAGGAGGAGCTCACCGCTGCTGAGCAGAAGCTCGCCGAGCGCGAGCACGAGCACGCCGAGCGGAGCATTGCATTGGCCGCCGATCTCGAGCGGCTCACCGCCGAGCGCACCCGGATCGCCGAGGAGCTCGAGGAGAGCCTGCGAAGACGGTACGAGCTGATCTTCGAGCGCAAAGGCGGGCTGGCGGTCGTCGAGGTGCGGAAGGAAGGCGACTGCGGCGGCTGCCGAATGCGTGTTGCGCCCCAGCTCATCACGCAGATCCACCGCAATTCGGACATCGTCTTCTGCCCGAGCTGCCAGCGCATCCTCTGCGTCCCCGCCTCGGACCTCGCACCGCGCACGGCCAAAGACGCACCCAAAGTCGAGGCGTGAGCCCGGACCCGGCTGCAACCGCTTGGAAAGACGCGAATGCGGCGCGACGGTCGCCGCGTGTCGGGTGCACGAAGCGCGATGAGCGGAACCTCGGCGCGTCGTGCGGCTCGCGGCGTGCCCATGCTTCGACGGGCTCAGCATGAGCGGGATGCCTCTCTACGCCGCGATCTTCTTCAGAAGATACGCCTGAATGAACCGATCGATGTCGCCGTCGAGCACGGCGTCCGTGTTACCGACCTCGACACCCGTGCGGAGATCCTTCACCAGCCGGTAGGGGTGCAGCACGTACGAGCGGATCTGGCTGCCGAAGCTGATGTCCTTCTTGTCCTTGGTGAGCTCCGTCATCTTCTCCCGCTGCTTCTCCATCTCGAGCTCGTAGAGCCTCGCCCGCAGGATCTTCATCGCCATCGCGCGATTCTTGTGTTGCGATCGCTCGTTCTGGCAGGCGACGACGATGCCGGTCGGGAGGTGGGTGAGGCGCACGGCCGAGTCGGTCTTGTTGACGTGCTGCCCCCCCGCACCGCTCGAGCGGTAGGTGTCGACCCGCAGATCCTCGTCGCGAATGTCGACTTCGATCTCGTCCTCGATCTCCGGATAGACGAACACCGAGGCAAACGAAGTATGCCGGCGCGCGTTGGCGTCGAACGGCGAGATGCGCACCAGGCGGTGGATGCCCCCTTCGGCCTGCAGGTAACCGTACGCGTACAGCCCCTCCACGGTGAAGGTCGCGTTCTTGATCCCGCCGCCCTCCCCGGGCTGCACGTCGACGAGCTCGGCCTTGAATCCGCGCCGCTCCGCCCAACGAAGGTACATGCGGAGCAGCATCTCCGCCCAGTCCTGCGCTTCCGTGCCGCCCGCACCGGGATGCACCGTGACGATCGCGTTGCCGGCATCGTGCTCGCCGCCGAGCATCTGGCGGAGCTCCATCTCGCCGAGGAACTGTTCGATCTCGAGCGCTTTGGACTCGGCCTCGGTTCGTCCTTCCTCGTCCCCCTCGGCGGCCATCTCGAGAAAGACCTTGCCGTCGCCGAGACCACCGCTGAGACGCTTCCACGCATCGAGCGTGGACTGCAGTACCGAGCGCTCCTTCAGGAGCTTCTGTGCGTTGTCCGGGCTTTGCCAGAAATCCGGCGCGGCGCTCTTCTCGGCGAGCTCCGCCGCCCGACGTTCCAGGCTCGTGACGTCAAAGATGCCTCCCGAGCGTGTGGATACGCTTCTCGAGCTCGAGGAGCTTGTCGCGAATCTCACCTACCGAGAACATGCAGATCCTTTCTTCGCCGCTTCGGGCGCGTCGAGCACCGCTTCGAAGCCATCTTCTCTCGCATACACCATTCTGCGATCCGCCGCAGCATCTCCCGTTCCTTGCGCTTCATTCGCCGCTCCTCGCGGAAGGAGATCTCGTGGTCGTATCCAGCCAGATGGAGGATGCCGTGGACGAGGAGCCGGTTCACTTCTTCGCCGAGCGTCGAGCCGTGCTCACGCCCTTGGCGTTTCGCCGTCTCGAGCGAAATGACGACATCGCCGAGTGCGCTCGAGACGTGCCCGAACTCGCCTTCGCGGAGCGAAAACGACAGCACGTCCGTCGGTCGGTCCTTGCCGCGATAGTCGCGGTTGAGCCGGCGGATCTCGGCATCGTCGACGAGCGAGAGGCTCAGCTCGGACGCGCCGAGATCGAGCGCCTCAAGAACGACGTTCGCCTTCCGGCCGAGGACTCGACGGTCGATCCCCTTCGCGGAGATGGTTCCCGACACGAGGACCGCCATTCGCGCCCTCCCCACGGTTTTCCGCTTCGGCAGCGCCCGCGCGCTCGTAGGCCGAGATGATGTCCTGCACGAGACGGTGGCGCACCACGTCCTTCTCGTTGAAGTAGATGAAGCGGATGCCGCGGATGTCGGCGAGGATCGACACCGCGTGCTTCAGCCCCGACGACTTGCCGGCCGGCAGGTCGATTTGCGTGACGTCGCCGGTCACCACCGCCTTCGAACCGTAGCCGAGCCGCGTGAGGAACATCTTCATCTGCTCGTTCGTGGTGTTCTGCGCCTCGTCGAGGATGACGAACGAATCGTTCAGCGTTCTCCCGCGCATGAACGCCAGCGGTGCGACCTCGATCGTGCCGCGCTCGATCATCTTGCGCGCGCGGTCGAAGTCGACCATGTCGTGGAGCGCGTCGTAGAGCGGGCGCAGATAGGGGTTCACTTTCTCCGCGAGATCGCCGGGGAGGAAGCCGAGCTTCTCCCCCGCTTCCACGGCGGGACGTGCGAGGATGATCCGCGCGTAGTTGTTCTTGGTGAGCTCAGCGACGGCCATCGCCATGGCCAGGAACGTCTTGCCCGTTCCCGCCGGCCCGATCCCGAACACGATGTCGTGGCCGCGGATCGCGTCGATGTAGACCTTCTGGTTGAGGCTCTTCGGCGTGATCACCCGCTTGTGCGCGGAGATGTAGATGGTGTCGAGAAAGATGTCGCGCAGGTTCGCGCCGCGATCGCTCGAGAGGATGCGCACCGCGTACTCGACGTCGCTCGGATAGACCGGATAGCCCTTCTCGAGAAGACCGTAGAGCTGCTTTACCACGCGGCTGGTGAGCTCGCGCTGCACGGCGTCGCCCTGGATCTGGATCATCCCCGCCGAGGAGGCGATGCGCACGCCGAGCAGGCGCTCGAGAGCGCGCAGGTGCTCGTCTTGCTGGCCGGCGACCTGATGGATCAGCCGTTGATCGTCGAATGTGAGCTCGGTCGATCCGTCGTCGCTCAAGCCACGACCTCGTAAACTTTCGCGAGCGCTTCGTCGATGCGCGAGGGGTCCGGTCCACCGGCTTGCGCGAGCTCGGGCTTGCCTCCACCTCCGCCGCCGACGATCGGCGCGATCTCTTTGATGATCTTGCCCGCGGCGTAGCGTCCGACCAAGTCCTTCGTCACCGCGGCGAGCAGCAGCGCCTTTTCACCGCGCTGCGTGCCGAGCACGACGATACCCGAGCCGAGCTGGTCGCGAAGCCGATCCGCCATCTCGCGCAGCGCCTTGTCGTCGACGTTCTCGACGCGCTCGGCGAGCACCGAGACGCCGTTCACCTGGCGCGCACGGGACGCAAGATCGGCGCTCTGGCCGCCCGCAATCTTCGACTGCATGTCGGCGAGGCGCCGCTCGAGCTCCTTCTGCTGTGCGAGCAGCCGCTCGAGCCGCTCGACGGCGGCGTCTTCGGGTCCCTTGAGGATCTCGCCGATCTCGCGCAGCAGCCGCTCCCGCCGGTGGATCCAGTCGAGCGCGCCCTCACCGGTCAACGCTTCGATCCGCCGCACGCCTGCCGCCACGCCCGACTCGCCGCGCAGCTTGAAGAGCCCGATGTCGCCGGTGCGGTGGACGTGCGTTCCGCCGCAGAGTTCGGTCGAGAAGTCCCCCATGCGCACGACCCGCACCCGGTCGCCGTACTTGTCGCCGAAGAAGGCGAGCGCTCCACGGCGAATGGCCTCGTCATACGGCATTTCCTCGCTCGTGACCGAAGCGTTCTCGCGAACGTGCGCATTGACCTGATCTTCGACCTCGACGAGTCGCTCGGGCGCGATCGGCCCCTGGAACGTGAAGTCGAAGCGAAGCCGGTCGGGCGCGACCAGCGATCCCGCCTGCCGAACCTGCGCGCCGAGGAGCTCGCGGAGCACGGCGTGAAGGATGTGCGTGACCGAGTGGTTCAGGCGGGCGGCGTCGCGGCGCTCGCGGTCGATCGCCAGCCGGACACGCTCCCCGCGGCGAATCGCTCCGCGAACGACTTTTCCGCGATGGACGATCGCCTCCCCTTCTCCGCCGTCCGAGCGCAGCGCCTCCTTTTGCGTGTCCGCGACCTCCAAGCGGCCGCCGCGCTCGCTCTCGATCGAGCCGCGGTCGCCGATCTGGCCGCCGGACTCCGCGTAGAAGGGTGTCTCGGCGACGACCAGCGCCGCCTCCATTCCCTCGCGGGCCTCGTCTACCTCGGCGCCGCCGACGAGCACGGCGAGGATCTCGGATTCGTGCTCGTAGACGAAGTCGCCGGTGAAGCGACTGACGATCGGAGTGCGGACGCGGAGCTCGGGAGCGGTCCCCGCGGAGGCGCCTCCAGCCTTCTGCGCCTCGCGAGCCCGCGAGCGTTGCTCGGACATCGCCCGCTCGAATCCTGCGCGGTCCACCTCGATGTCGTCGGCCTTGAGCACGTCCTCGGTGAGGTCGAGCGGGAAGCCGTAGGTGTCGTAGAGCTTGAAGGCGACCGCGCCGGGCAGCATCCGCTCGCCACCCGCTCGCAGGCGCTCGACCTCCTCCTCGAGGACCGCCCCGCCGCGCCCGAGGGTCTCTCCGAAGCGAACCTCTTCGGCGCCCACGATCTCCTCGATCTCGCGGCGACGGGAACGCAGCTCCGGATAGGCAGCCCCGAAGCCCTCGACCACGCAGCCAGCGATCCCCGCGAGGAACGGCTCTCCGAGCCCGAGGTTCTTGCCGTGCCGCGCGGCGCGGCGAACAATCCGCCGCAGCACGTAGCCGCGTCCCTCGTTCGACGGCCGCACGCCGTCCGCGATCATGAACGCGATCGCTCGTCCGTGGTCCGCGATGACGCGAAACGAGACGTCCGGTTCGCCGCCCTCGCCATAGGGCCTGCGCGCCAGCGCCTCGGTGAAACGGATGATGTCGCGCAGGAGATCGGCGTCATAGTTGCTCGGCACGCCCTGCAGCACCGCGGTGATGCGCTCGAGCCCCATGCCGGTATCGACGTGCTTGGCTGGCAGCTCCTCGAGCGTGCCGCGCTCGTCGCGATTGTACTGGATGAAGACGAGGTTCCAGAGCTCGATGAAGCGCGCGCAGCCGCTATTGACGGCACAGTCGTGGCCGGCGACGTGCTTCCGATCACAGTTCCCTGCGCCCCGGTCGATGTGGATCTCCGAGCACGGACCGCACGGGCCGGTCTCGCCCATCTCCCAGAAGTTGTCCTTCTCCCCGAAGTGGAGGATCCGCTCGGGGCTGATGTCGGTGACCTTCCGCCACCACGCTTCCGGCCTCCTCGTCGCTCTTGTAGACCGTCACCCAGAGCTGATCCTTCGGCAGCTTCCAGACCGCGGTCAGCAGCTCCCAGGCCCAGCCGATCGCCTCCTTCTTGTAGTAGTCGCCGAACGACCAGTTGCCGAGCATCTCGAAGAAGGTGTGGTGGTACGTGTCGCGCCCGACCTCCTCGAGGTCGTTGTGCTTGCCGCTGACGCGTAAGCACTTCTGCGCGTTCACCGCGCGCGGGTTCGTCGCGCTTCTCGGTGCCGAGGAACACCTCCTTGAACTGGATCATCCCGGCGTTGGTGAAGAGCAGCGTCGGGTCGCCGGCCGGAACCAGCGAGGCGCTCGGCACGAAGTCGTGTCCGCGGCTCTTGAAGAAGTCGACGAAGCTCTGGCGGACTTCGTTGCCGGTCATCAAGCCTTCCTTATTCCCATACATCGAAGAGGCTGTCGATGACCTCTGCCGCAAAGCCCCGCCCCGCGAGAAAGCGCGCGGCACGCGCCTGCCCGCGCCGCTCGGCGAGATCCGCCGGGTCGAAGTGTCGGGCGAGAATTCCGCGCGCCAGCTCTCGCTCCTCGCGAGCGTCCGGGCTCACGCTCTCGGCGATTCCTTCCTCGACCTCGAGCTTGCGGAGCTGATCCTGAATGCGGAGAGAGCCAAAGCCGCGTTGCTTCCATCGTTCGGCACATTCGGCGGCGAATTTGTGGTCGTCGACATAGCCAAGCGTGCGAAGCCTCCCCAGCACTCCGCGTACGAGCGATGCCGACGCGCCGCGGAGCTTCAGAGCGCCGGCGATTTCGGCCTCGCTCCGGCCCCGGCGCGCCAACATGCGGAAGGCCAGATCCATGGCCTCCTCGCGACTCAGTCGGGGACGTTTCGAAGTTTGTGCGGTTTTCGGCCGCCGAAACCGTGCAGTCGCGGCGGGCGGAGAGAAAACTGGCACAAGCTGCGAAACGTTCCCTAGAAACGGTCGATCTTCAGCCGCTCCGGCCCCTCGGCCTCTTCGTCCTGCGGGGCACGCTCGAAGTCCTCCCAGCGTCGGTCGCTCGTCGAGGCGACGCCGCGAACCTTCAGCGCGAAGTCGTCGGGGTTGGAAGACTGGGCGAGCGCTTCCTCGTAGGTGATCAGGCCGCGCCGGTAGAGCGCCATCAGCGACTGATCGAAAGTCTGCATCCCGTAGCTCGAATGCCCGACCGCGATCGCATCGCGAATCTCGGGCGTCTTCTCCTTCGAGGCGATGCATTCGCGGATCCGGGCCGTCGACACCATCACTTCGCACGCCGGCACCATGCCCTGGCCGTCGGCACGCGGCATCAGCCGCTGGCTGAGGATGCCGCGGATGATATTCGCGAGAATGAGCCGGATCTGCTCGCGCTGGTGCTCGGGGAAGTTGGAGACGATTCGCGTGATCGTTTCCGTCGCGTCCAGCGTGTGCAGCGTCGACAGCACCAGGTGTCCGGTCTCGGCAGCGAGGATCGCGGTCTCGATCGTCTCGAGGTCACGCATCTCGCCGACCAGGATCACGTCCGGGTCCTGCCGGAGCGCGGCCTTCAGGCCGTCGGCGAAGGTCGTGACGTCGTAGCCGAGCTCCCGTTGCGAGACGATCGAGCGGATGTCTTCGTGCGTGTACTCGATCGGGTCCTCGATCGTGATGATGTGGTTCGAGCAGTTCTCGTTGATGTGGCCGACCATGGCGGCGAGGGTCGTCGACTTGCCGCTTCCGGTGGTTCCCGTCACCAAGATCAAGCCGCGATTCTCCAGCGCGAGCTTGTTGACGATCGCCGGCAGGCGCAGCTCCTCGACCGTACGGATGCGCGCGGGGATCGCCCGCATCGCGACCGACGGTTCCCCCCGCTGCAGGAAGACGTTCACGCGGAAACGCGTCGCCTCCGTCGTTTGGTAGGCGAGGTCGACCTGCATGCGGCTTCGGAAGCGCTCGCGGTGGTGCTCGTCAAGAAGCATGTCGAGAATCGCCGCCATGTCCTCGCGCGTGAGTGGCGAGGATTCCTCGAGGGGGTAGAGGATACCGTGGATGCGAATCGTCGGCGGCATGCCGATCTTCAGATGCACGTCGGATGCTCCGCGTTCGATGGCTTGGTGCAGGATACCGTTTAGATCCACGTTGCTCCTCCGTCTCTAGGGCGCTCGTCAGCGCCCTTTGGTGTCACGCTTCGGCCTCGCCTCGTCTGCCGCGGCGGCCATCACCGGCTTGGGCGATTCGTTCAGGGCGAGCCCATGCTTGTCGCGCACCTGGGTTTCGATCTTTCGGGCCACCTCGGGGTGGTCGTGCAGATACTCTTTGGTGTTCTCGCGTCCCTGGCCGATGCGCTCACCCTCGAAGGAATACCATGCCCCACTCTTCTCGATTACGCCACATTCGGAGCCGAGATCCACGATCTCTCCGTCTCGCGAGATCCCCTGGCCGTAGATGATGTCGAACTCCGCCTCCTTGAACGGCGGGGCGACCTTGTTCTTCACCACTCGCACCTTGGTGCGGCTGCCGACCACCATCTCGCCTTCCTTGATGTTGCCGATGCGCCGGATGTCGAGCCGAACGGACGAATAGAACTTGAGGGCGTTGCCGCCGGTCGTCGTCTCGGGGTTTCCGAACATCACGCCGATCTTCATGCGGATCTGGTTGATGAAGACGACGATCGTCTGCGACCTGGAGATCGCCGCGGTGAGCTTGCGCAGCGCCTGCGACATCAAACGGGCCTGCAAGCCCATCTGCGGATCGCCCATCTCGCCCTCGATCTCGGCCCGCGGCACCAGCGCGGCCACCGAGTCGACGACGAGCACGTCGATCGCCGCCGTGCGTACGAGCGTCTCGGTGATCTCGAGCGCCTGCTCGCCGTGGTCGGGTTGCGAGATGTAGAGGTCCTCGGTTCGGATACCGAGATTCCGGGCGTAGCCAACGTCGAGCGCGTGCTCCGCGTCGATGAAGGCGCACACGCCGCCCTTCTTCTGCGCTTCCGCGATGAGCTGCAGCGCGAGCGTCGTCTTGCCGGAGGCCTCCGGCCCGTAGATCTCGACCACCCGCCCGCGCGGCATGCCGCCGACCCCGAGCGCGATGTCGAGCCCGAGGCTCCCGGTCGAGATCGTCGCTACGTCGCGCAAGAGCGCGTCGGCACCGAGCTTCATGATCGAGCCCTTGCCGAAGGACTTCTCGATCTGGCTGACGGCCAGATCCAACGCACGCTCGCGATTCGCATCCATCGTCATGTTCCGCTCCATTCCAATCCGCTCCCGACAGGGATCGTGTTGGTGGTGATTATAAGGGCAAGACGGTGCCGCCGAAAGGCTCGCGTGGGCGATCGCAACGCCGCGAAACGGCACGTTTCAACCACCTGCGAGAGGAAATTTCACGAGGGGCGTGTGGACCGCGCCATCCGGACGCAGCTGGCTCCGGTAGAGCGTGATGCGATCGATGAGGCTCACGCCGAAGCTCCGGTCAGCGTTCGCCTTGAGAAGCCGCGCGAGACCCTCCCATCCCCGCGCCGAGCGCACCCGGCCAATCGTGATGTGCGGCGTGAGCTCACGCTCCTCCGGGGGAAATCCCAGCGGCGAAAGCACGATCTCCGCACTTTCCGCGAGCGTGGCGATACCGGCGCCGTGAAGCCCCACCCACACCACCCGAGGGCGCTTCTGGTTGGGGAAGACACCGAGGCCGCGGCACTCGATCTCGAACGGAGAAAGCGCGCCGAGAGCTTGCCGGAGCCCGCGCTCGATCTCCGGGATCTCGGATTCTCGAACTTCGCCGAGGAACTGGATCGTCAGATGCATCGTCTCCGCCGAGACCCAACGCACGTCGGCGCCGACGTCGGCAAACTCGGACTCGATCTCGATCAAACGGCCGATCACGTCGTCGGTGGGGCGGATGGCGAGGAAGGCGCGAATCATGAGCGTTCGTCGGTGGCCAGGGTTCGGCTACTTGCGGATCAGCAGCGATTCCTCGGGGCGGCGCCCGAGCGCATGCCGGCGAACCCAGTCGAGGGCGATCTGCGAGGCGAGCAGCCGAATCCAGTCGCGCGTGCCCCAGAGCTGGTAGCGGCGAGAGACTAGGATCCCGTCCGCGGCGAAGCCTATGTAAACGGTGCCGACCGGGGTCTGCGGCGTCCCGCCGTCGGGACCGGCCACACCGGTGACCGAAACTGCGAGGTCGGCGCCACAAGCCCGCCGCGCTCCGGCGGCCATCTGCTTGGCGGTCTCGTCGCTCACCGCCCCATGACGTTCGAGCGTCTCGCGAGGGACCCCGAGCACCGCCTGCTTCGTCTCGAGCGTGTACGCGACGAGCCCGCCCGCGAAGACTTGAGAGCTTCCGGGCACGTTGGTCAGTCGTTGAGAGACCAGACCGCCCGTCACCGATTCGGCCGTGGCGAGCTTCCAGCCGCGCGCGCGAAGCAGATCCTCGACCACCCCTTCCATGGTCGCGCTGCCCTCGCCGAAGACGTAATCGCCGATCCGCGCTCGCACGCGCTCGCCGAGATGCGCGAGCCTCTCGTCGACTTCGCCCGGCAAGCCGTGAGCCGTCACGCGTACGCTGATCTGCGGGAAGGCGGCGCGGAACGACAGCCGTCCCTCTTCCGGCGAGACCGCGCCCTTCATCATCTCGTCCAGCGCGGATTCGCTCGCACCGAAGGTCTGGAAGCTTCGGCTCCGGTAGACGAGACCCGTCTCGTCGAGGCTGCGGATCCACGGCAGGACCGTCGTCTCCATCATCGGCTTCATCTCGCGGGGCACGCCGGGCATGACGACGACGAATCGGGTTCGACCCTTCCACTCGACCTCGACGCGATAGCCCGGTGCCGTACCGAGAGGGTTGGCGAGGATCGCCGCCCCTTCGGGGAACGCCGCCTGGCGGAGATTGTTCTCCGGCATCGTGCGACCGATCGAGCGGAAGAGCGCACGGATGTGTTCGGCAGACTCCTCGTCGAAGTAGAGCTTGCGGCCGAGGGTGGCGGCCAGGGTCTCCGTCGTCAGATCGTCCGCGGTGGGGCCGAGACCGCCGGTAGCGATCACCAGGTCAGCCCGATCGAGGCCGCTCGCGAATGCCCAGCGGATGCGCTCTGCATCGTCGCCGACGACGAGGACCGCCACGAGGTCGACGCCGCTCTCGAAAAGCTTGTCCGCCAGGAAGTTGGAGTTGGTGTCGACGGTGAGGCCGGAGGTGAGCTCGTCGCCGGTTGATAGAATGACCGCCTTCTCGATCACGTCTCCTCCGAGAGAGATCTTAGGGTTCGGAACCCCGCCAGGCAAGCTCCGTCTATCCACACCGGTGGCGCCACCGACCGCGGCTGGCTCGGTAGGATGCTCGGCCGGAGCAAGTCGCGACCAACGGGAGCGATCTGTGGTACAGACTCCCAGCCGCTCTTCAGATTGACAGATCGGCCGCAGCGGAACATTCCAACACCTGTGGGCTGCGTCGTCTGCCTCTCGTTCCCTTTGGCCGCGGGCCGCGGCGAGATCGACCGCATCCGGGCGTTCGATCCGCGTCCTCGAAGTCATCACCGCTGCTTACGTCGAGCGCGAGCGGAGACGGCGGACGCGCCGTCTCACACCGATCGAGGAGCTGCGCGCCAATACGCCGAAGCTCGCCGAAGAGGCCCGTCTCGCTTTCGAAAGGATCGAGGTCTTCCTGGCGTTCGATCTGCCCGTCGACCTCGGCGAGTTCGCCGCCACCTTGCACCGGTTGCTCGATCGCTACGTGGAGGACGTGCTGGCTCTGTTCACCGATGATCCGCGCCGTGACCCGGCCGGCGAGCCGCTGCGGAACGTGCTCGTCGACGCCGAGGTCTGAAGCGGTGTCCGCTCGACCCGTGGCAAGTGTCGCCGTCTGCCGACGCACCGTCGAGGACGTTGCCGCGTGCTCCGAGCCAACCGCCCGCCTCCTGACACCGGCGATCGCGGCGGGCTCGTTCGCCGTGCTCCCCGGCGCTTACAACCCCCCGACTCGGGCACACCTGGCGCTCGCCGACGCGGCGCGGGTGCGCGGCTTCGACTGCGTGCTGTTTTCGTTGGGCACGATCACGCTCGACAAGCGCGAATCCGGTCTCGCGCTCGACGAGCGGCTTCATCTGCTGGCGGAAATCGCCTCCGGCCAAGAAGGCCTCGGCGTCGTGCTGCACAATCGCGGGCTCTATGCCGAGCAGGCCGAAGCGCTTCGCCGCGCATGTCCCGGCGTGGAGCTCTTCACCTTCGTCGTCGGCATGGACAAGGTCGGCCAGATCTTCGATGCCCGCTATTACCGAGACTTCGAGAGCTCGCTTGCCGCGCTCTTCGATCGGGCGCGGCTCCTGGTCGCGCCGCGTGGCGAGCTCGACCATGCGGCATTCGAGAGCCTGCTCGCCGACGAGCCGGCACGGCGTTACGCCGATCGGGTGGACTGGCTGGAGCTCGACCCACGCTGGCGCGCGCTCTCCGCGACTGCGGTCCGCGAGCGCCTGGCACGTGGTGAGCCCGCCGCGGAATGGTTGCCGGAGCCCGTCGCGCGCTATCTGCGCCAGCGCGGGCCGATCTTCATACCGTGAAGCCGCCCAACCAGACGAGCGCGCGCAGCGCGAGGTTCGCGTAGAGACCGGAGATCACGTCGTCGATCACCACTCCGGGCCCGCCATGCACCTCGCGGTCGAAGTAGCTCGCCGGCCAGATCTTCACCACGTCGAACAGCCGAAAGAGCACGAAGCTCGTCGCCACCACGGCGAGCGACGGCCGCACGAAGAGCGTCGCCGCGATGTAGCCGGTGACCTCGTCGATGGTGATCTTCCCGCTGTCTTTCTCGCCGAAGATTTGCTCCGCTTCGCCGGCGATGCCAATCGCCGCGGCCACCAGAGCGAGAAACGTCACGACGTAGAGCGGCAGCGAGAGCCCGCGGAGCGCCTCGAAGACCGGATAGAGCGCCACCCCTGCGAGCGTGCCGAAGGTTCCCGACGCGATCGGTGCGTATCCGAGGTACGCCCCAGAGGCGAGGAAGATCACCGCATGCCGTCTCACGCTCCGCGCGTATAACGCAACGAGGGCATGTTGTGTACTGATCGGACTCGGTGGAGACGCGACGTCCGTGACGCCTCGGTCTTTGCCACACCGGCCATCGACACGCGTGCGGGTCTCGACGGGCACGGCGCCAACAGGATGGCGCGTGCGTTGGTCGTCCGCCCGTACCCGGCCGACCGCAAACGCACGCCGCCACGCGAAGCGCGGCATGCGTTCCGCGCTCTTTTCCGGCGGCTCCCCGTGACCAAGACAGAGAGACGTCCCTCCCTTCTCTCTGTCTTGTTTCGTTTCGTTTTGTTAGCTTCGGCGCCGCCAGCGGAGGGGCAGGCGATGAAGGGGAAGAGTCGTCATCTCAACCGACCGCGAATCGATCCCAAGCCGATCCGGGCGGGAATCCCCGTCGTCGAGCTCGTCGACAGCACGTTTCTCGCCTACAACGGAGCCCGGCTTCGCGAGGCCTGTCAGCTCTACAGCCGTAAGATGCTCGAGGAGGACGTCACGATCGGGATGAGCCTGACCGGCGCGCTGACGCCCGCCGGCCTCGGCATGTCGGCGTTGATCCCGCTCATCGAGGCCGGTTTCGTCGACTGGATCGTGTCGACCGGCGCGAACGTCTACCACGACACCCATTTCGGCATCGGGCTCGAGCTTCACCGGGGCACCTGGCAGGTCGACGACGTCCAGCTTCGCGAGGAAGGTGTCGTGCGGATCTATGACATCTTCTTCGACTACACGGTGCTTCTCGAGACCGACGCCTTCTTCCGCGAAATCATCGCCGCAGCCGAGTTCCAGCGGCCGATGGGCACGGCCGAGTTCCATTACCGGATCGGTCGCTACGTGAACGAGCGTGAACGCGTGCTCCAGCAGGGCCGCAAGTCACTCGTGTCCGCGGCGTACGAGAACGGCGTGCCGATCTACACGTCCTCGCCGGGCGACAGCTCGATCGGCATGAACGTCGCCGCCATGGCCCTGAACGGCAACAAGCTCGTGCTCGATCCGAACGTCGACGTCAACGAGACCGCGGCCATCGTCTTCGACACCAAGCGCCGCAGCGGCAAGAGCGGTGTCGTCTTGCTCGGCGGCGGCTCGCCGAAGAACTTCGTGCTGCAGACCGAACCACAGATCCAGGAGGTGCTCGGCATCGCCGAGAAAGGGCACGATTACTTCCTGCAGGTCACCGACGCGCGGCCCGACACCGGCGGCCTTTCCGGGGCCACGCCTGGTGAGGCGGTCTCGTGGGGCAAGGTCGACCCCGAGAAGCTGCCCGACTCGGTGGTCTGCTACGCCGACACGACGATCGCGCTGCCGATCCTAACGGCCTATGCGCTTTCCACCCACGCGCCACGGAAGCCGAAGCGGCTCTACGACCGGCGTGAGGAGATGGTCGAGTCGCTCGCCGTCGAATACCGCAAGGTTCTCGCCTCGTCGTCGTGAAGCGAGAGCTCGGAGTCGCAATCGAGGCGGCGCGCGAGGCGGGCGCGATCATCCGCTCGCTCTACGGGACCCCGCTCTCGGTCGTCGAGAAGGGCGATCGCGGCGACAGCCCGCTCACCGAAGCCGACACCCGCGCGAACCAGGCGCTCGAGGCGCGGATCACCGCCGCCTTTCCGCACGACGGCTGGCTCTCCGAAGAGTCGCGCGATACGGCGGAGCGCCTCGGCAAGCGGCGGGTGTGGATCGTCGACCCGCTCGACGGCACCAAGGAATTCGTGCGGCAGATTCCAGAGCTTGCGGTCTGCGTCGCGCTCGTCGAAGACGGCGTACCCGTCGTCGGAGTCACCTACAATCCGATCACCGACGAGCTCTTCGCCGCGGAGCGCACGGCCGGAGCGACGCTCAACGACCGACCCATCCGCGTGACCTCGACGACTGCGCTCGAGCGTGCCGTGCTGCTCGCCAGTCGGTCGGAGAACGAGCGCGGCGAATGGGATCGTTTCCGCGGCCGCTTCGTGATCGAGCTCACCGGCTCGGTCGCCTACAAGCTCGCGCTCGTCGCGGCGGGCCGAGCCGACGCCACCTTCACGCTGTCGCCGAAGAGCGAATGGGACGTGTGTTCCTCGGCCTGCATCATCGAATGCGCCGGCGGGCGGGTCACAGACGTCGCCGGGGAGGCCCTACGCTACAATCAACCGAGTCCGGCGCTTCGTGGGCTCGTCGCCAGCAATGGCACGCTCCACGAGCAGGTTCTGCAGGCGCTCGCGAATTGAGGTCGGGGCGGCTTGCCGCACCGCGAGAGATCGGCTGTTATTGAGGCCGTGCTCTACGCCGCCGCCATCCAGATGTCTTCGGGCTCGGACAAACGGGCGAACCTCGACCGGGCCGAAGAGCTGATTCGCACCGCCGTGAAGCAGGGGGCGAGGCTCGTCGTCCTACCCGAGGTCTTCAGCTGGCGCGGCCCTCGCGGAACCGAAGCCGAGTCCGCCGAGTCGATCCCGGGGCCGACGAGCGAGCGGCTCGGCGCGATCGCCCGCGAGCTCGGTATTCATCTCCAGCCCGGATCGATCACCGAAGCGGTCGCGGGAGAGCGCCGCTGCTACAACACGGCGCTGCTGTTCACGCCGAGCGGCGAGATCGCCGGCCTCTATCGGAAGATTCATCTCTTCGACGTCGAGATCCCCGGGCAGGTCACGGCGAAGGAATCCGAGGCGCGTAAGCCGGGGCAGGAGACCGTCGTCGTTCCGACCGCGATCGGCGCAATCGGCCTGTCGGTCTGCTACGACCTCCGCTTCCCCGAGCTCTACCGGAGGCTGGTCCGCGCGGGAGCGGAGATTCTCTGCATTCCCTCCGCGTTCACGTTCCCGACGGGCGCCGCGCATTGGGAGACGCTGGTGCGCGCGCGGGCGATCGAGAATCAATGCTACGTGATCGCCCCGGACCAGTGCGGCACGAGCCCGAACGGCCATCGCGACTACGGCGGCTCGATGATCGTCGATCCCTGGGGTGCGGTCGTCGCCCGCGCCAGCGAGGGGGAGGCGATCATCCTGGCGGAGATTCGCCTCGACTATCTGCGCAAGGTGCGAAAGGAGCTCCCATGTCTGACGCACGTGCGCCTCGGGTCGTGAAGCCGTTCTTTCGGGTGCTTTCGCCCGCCGAGGCGCGGGGCGCTCTCGAGCGCTTCGGGCCGCTCGGCACGGAGCGCATGGCCGTGGCCGATGCCGCGGGGCGGATCCTCGCGGAGTCGATCGTCGCCGCGGACGACATGCCGCATTTTCACCGCTCGAACATGGACGGCTATGCCGTACGGGCCGAGGACACGTTCGGCGCCTCCGCGAGCCAGCCCAACTATCTTCGCCTGGTCGGATCGATCGAAATGGGCGACGAGGCGACGCGCGCGCTCGAGCCCCGCGAGACCATGCGCATCTCGACCGGCGGCATGATTCCGCCCGGCGCCAACGCCGTCGTCATGATCGAGTACTGCGACGAGCTCGTCGACGGCACGGTCGAGATCCAGCGGGGCGTCTCGCCGTGGGAGAGCGTACTTCGGATCGGCGAGGACATCCGCCGCGGCGATCCGGTGTTTCCTGCCGGACGGAAGTTGCGAGCCCAGGACCTCGGGGCACTGACCGGCGCCGGCATCACCGAGGTAGCGGTCGTCCGCCGGCCACGGGCGGCGCTACTTTCCACCGGAGACGAGATCGTGCCACCCGACGTCCAGCCGCGCCCCGGACAGATCCGCAACATCAATCAATATTCGCTCGCGGCGATGATCCGCGAGGCGGGCGGCGTGGTGCTCGATCTCGGCCTGGTCGGTGACACCGCCGAACAATTGAAGACAGCGCTGTCGCGCGCTCTCGGCGAAGCAGACGTGACGTTCCTCTCCGGGGGCAGCTCCGTCGGCACCAAGGACATGGCGCTCGAGGTGATCGCCTCGTTCCCCGACTCCGAGGTGCTGTTCCATGGCATCCGGTACGCTCCGGGAAAGCCGACGATTCTCGCCCGCGCGATGGGTCGGCCGATCCTCGGCCTGCCCGGCCATCCCGTCTCGGCCCTGGTGACGTTCCGCCTGTTCGGAGCTCCGCTCGTCAAGCTGCTCGCCGGCGAGAAGCCTGAGTCCGCCTTTGCCCACGAACGTACCGCCCGTGCCACGCTCGTCCGCAACGTCCCATCCGAGCCCGGGCGGGAAGACTACGTCCGCGTCACGCTCGAGCGTTCGGCCGATGGGCGGCGACTCGCCCGCCCCGTTCCTGGCAAGTCGGGAGCGGTCTTTTCTTTGGTCCATGCCGACGGCATGGTCCGCATCCCACTCGAGGCGGAGGGTCTGGAAGAGGGAGACGAAGTCGAGGTTCTGTTGTTCTAGCCGGGTGGGGAAATCTCCCAGAAGGAGGTAGCGAATGAACGATCACGGTCGGGGGTCGGCGGCTCTCTGCAGGTGGACTGCACTCACGGTCGCGCTGGCGGTCGGATGTGGCGGTGGTGGCGGCGGCGGTGGCGGCGACGGAGGAGGGCGGTCGAGCACGATCCAAGGGAACATGTCGAGCGCGCCTTCGGCGTCGATCCAACCCGAGCTTCGGCGCTGGCTCGCTTGGGCGAGCGAGGAGATCCTCGGCTTGGCCCGGCGGGCGTTCGCGCAGTCGAGCAGCGATCTCGGCGGAGTCCAAGTGCGCGCCTCCGGCGTCAGCGGCTCGGGAGTGACCGACACGAGCGACGATCAAGGCAACTTCGCTCTTCCCGGCTCGCCGACCGGCAACGTGACGGTGGTCTTCAGCCGCGGCCGTTGCCAGGGTGAGATGATCCTTCCCGACATGACGAACGATGCGGTCGTCACGCTGGAGGACGTCGACTTCGACTGCACGGGCGCCCGTCCCGCGAAGGTCTCGGAGACGTTTCAGGGCGTGATCCGCAACGTCCCCGCTTCACCGAACGGCAATCTCAACGTGTGCGTCGCTTCGGGCGGAAACGAGCTCACGCGCATCGTCAAGCTCAACGACACCGCGATCCAGGACGCGAACGGAACGCCGACGAGCTTCAACAACCTCGAGAAGGGGCAGCTGATCGCAGCGGACGGAGAGCGGGAGGGCCTCGGAACGTCGTCTGCGCTCGACGCCGACACCGTGAGGATTCTCAGCGCCGGTCACAGCGACGACTGCTTGGCCGAGAACACCCCCACGCCCGAAACTACGGAAACGCCCGCGCCGACCGAGACGCCGCCGCCTGACCTCATCCGAAATTCGCACGGGGCATCACGGGAATGTCGATGGGGGCTAGCCCGCTCAGACGCAGGGGCCGACAGAACCGAAAACGCTCGAGCGTGAGGTTGAATTTCACGACACCGCCGAGCCCGAGGTAGACCGAAGCCAGGACGACACTGTACTCCGCCGCCAGCGCCGCGAAGAACTGGAAAGATACGCGAGTGCTGCGCTCCGAGAGAGCTGGGAACAGATGTCGTCGATCACGAGGAAGAAGATCGGCATGCTGAAGAGGTGGAAATGCGCGGTCTCGAGCAGCTCGAGAAACGACTTGCCTCCGTAGCCTCCGCCGTCGGGTCGATAGTATTCGGCGAGCGCGTCGCTCGAAATTCCCGACTTGCCGAAGGCGAAGCCGAGGCAGGTGAGGAGGCCGAGAAAGACCATGCCGAGGAACAGCGAGTAGAAGAGCCTCGCCCCGAACGGCAATTGGGAGAGCCGGTATTCGCGTGTGGCGAAGATCTTCATCGGGTCGTGCGCCAGCCACTCAGCGCGACGAAGCGTTCGTCCACGCGCTCTCCGCGCGCGTCGAGCAGAAGGCCGGTGACGGACGGCCGCCGACCGAGTGCGCGAAACGCGCCCGCCGGCTCGATGAGCCGAGCCTTGCTCCAGAACTCGACCTCGGCGACGTTCGGCGCCAGTACGTGCTTGCGCGCTTCGCTCGAGCGGCTCGCCCGTTCTCGGATCGATGATGTGACCGACGCGCGTGCCCTTCACCCGTCCGCTCTCGCCGAAGCTCTCGGAGGTCGAGAGCGCCATATCACGCAGAAACAGCGGGCCGTAGAGACCCTCCGCGGCGTATCCAAATTCGCAAGCCGCTTGTTCTTGTCGGGGCCGACGCACGATGCTCGACTCGCCGAAATTGACGAGCGCGCCTTGGCGACCTTCGCGCCGCAGGAGATCCGATCTCGAGTCGGCCGCATACCCTTTCCGATGATGGGCTTGAGCGCGACGTCGGGAGACAAGAGCTCGCCTTCCCAACAACGTCGAACCCGCGGCGCGCGACTCGCATTCCACTACGGCAGCGATCTCCGCGACCAGCCCAGGTGACCGGCGGCGACCCTTGACGTCGAAGGCGCCCTCGGTCGATACTGCGAACCCGCAGACTGAAATCCCTCGCCACTCGGGCGGCGCACGTTGAAACACGAGCCCGCCCGAGGTGCATCGGTGAGGCCATATGCGAGCTCGAACGCGGCTCGCGCGTCCATCGATTGGGCTTCGGCGACGGCAAAGGGACCAGCTTCGCCGGCTCGATGTTCCGGAGCATCGCCGTGACTCGAGATCGTGCCCGTCCGTTGCCGACGACGCTGTTGAGAGCCATTCGGCGCCTCCCCTTCCCGACTCGCCCTGCGGGCTGGGTAAGACGCTCGACATTCCCCCTAGGGACGAATCTACCTGAGCGAGCTCCGGAGCGGCGAAGGCGCGTTCCGCGCGCAGAAAATGAGGTGGATGAACGTTGCCGATCTCGTGTGAACGAGATCGCCTGCTTCCTCCGTCCGACCGCGCGCGCCGATAGGGTCGCGCCCGCGATGTTGCGGATGTCCTGCGACGGCAGCAGCCGATCTCGCTCAGCCTTGCCGCGATCTGATCGAGAAAGCGTCGGCGCGGACTCTCCGCCGTAGCGCGTGTGATAGAGCACCCCTCCCCGCTCGTCGACTCGCGCCCGGGGACGCAGCATCTGGTAGTATCGAGGCGCCATATTCCCGTCGGTAACGGCCTTCGCGACCTTGCGAAGCTTCTCAGCGGCGGTCTCTGGATCCGAGGCGTAGTCCGTCCAGTCCGAGAAGTTCAGTCGCCGCCGCCCTGCCATCACGTCGTGCTGGATGAGCCAGGACATCGGCGCGAGCGCGCTATACCAAGGCCATCGCGTCTGATTTGAATGGCAGTCGTAACAGGCCTCCCGCAAAACCTCCTGAACCGGAGGCGCCACCTTTCGAGCGCGGTCACTTGGCCGCCGGCGAAATCGAGCTCTTGGAGCAATCCGCCGAGCCAGACCTGTTCCCAGCGCACCAGCGCCGTCAGCACCGGGTCCTCGAAATATCGCCCGAAGATCGATTCCTTCAGCCACGCCGGGCGAAAGCGCCAGCGCGGCTCGATCCAGTAGCCTTGCTTCGTCTCGGCGAGGCTCGACAGCTCGAACTCGATCTCGGCCTCGAAGTCGGGACTGGTCTCCGCGGGATTCGCGGCCGACTTGTCGCCCACGGTCTTGGCAAAGGCGGTCGCGAGTTCGTCGATGTCGCCGAAGTCGGTGTAGACGTACTCGCCCTCGAGCTCGAAGGGCCCCCAGATCGTCAGCCCGTCGCGCCGAAGGCGTTGATGGTCTCGCTCGGCAGGAGTCCGGCGTGTAGCGAGCGGTGTAGAACGAGCCGGCGAGCTCGTGACCGAGCGCGGGGCTCCACGCGAGCCGCCCCGTCACCGCCTTCGCGTCCTTCACGTCGTTGCCGAACGTGCCGGTCTGGGCGTGAACTTCGCCTCGAGCTGAGCTTGTCGCGGCTCTCGCTGCGGGTCTGCACGATCTCCTCGGTCTCCGGTTGCAGGGTCGTACCGTTGACCACGTACAGGTGATATCCGAGCGCTCCCAGCTCGCCGACCTCGAGATCTCCGGTGAATCCGGCGCCGACCTCGTCCCAGGCCGACGTGGACGGCAGCACGGGCACGCCGCGATCCACGAGCGAGCGTCGCGGCAGATCCCAGCGGTTGTCGTCGTGATTGAGGTTGAGCCGCCGAGCTGCACGAGCACGCTCCGATCGCCTTCGAGCGCTCGACAGCTCGTTCGACCAGCCTGCTCGAGCGGCGATCTCGACTCGTTCGTGCCCTCGACCTCCTGCTCGACCTTGAGCCCGCCCTCCTCGGCCTCGACGATGCGCTCGGGCTCGAGCTCGGCGGAAGCGCTCGAACTCGAGCTCGAAGTCGATCGTCCGTCGCGGCGCTCGCCGTCGGCCGTCACGACGAGGCGTCGAGCGTGAAGGTCGATTCTGGCCTGCTGGCGGAGCTCGCTTCGAAGCGCGTCGAGCCGTACCGCCGATCTGCACGCGCTCGAGTACCTGCGACACGACACCTTGGCCCTCCGCGAGCGCAGCGGGCGCCGGCGTCGGTGCCGCGGCGGCCTGCGGGCCGCCGGCTCGGGCTTCACCAGCTCCCTCTTCAGCTCCTCGATCTGCTGCTTGAGCTCGTCCACCGCTCGCTCGAGCCGCTCGATCTTTTGCGTATCGCTTTCCGCCGCATTCGCGGAAACCGACAGCAGCAGCGCAAGCGCCAGCACCGCTCCGACCTTGCAATAGACCGCCATTTTCATTCCCCTCTCCAAATGAAATTGAAAATGATTTTCAATTTCATAAATGGCGCGCCGGATCAAGCTCGGGCGCCCATGGAGTTTCTCGGCAGCACTGCTAAGTAGGGCGCGATGCGAAGGCGTTACCTGAAGCGCCGGAGCCTCGAAGAGGCGCGAAGCATCTTCATCGACGCGCTACCGCTCGGTCCGCTCCGCGCCGAAGACGTCGCGACCGAACAATCACTCGGGCGGATCACCGCGCAGCCCGTCATCGCGTCTCTGTCCGCGCCCCACTATCACGGTGCGGCAATGGATGGGATCGCCGTCCGGGCCGAGGATACGTTCGGTGCCACGGAATTCGTGCCGCGCACGCTCGAGCTCGGCACGGGCGAGGGTCGCTTCACGTACGTCGATACCGGATCCATCCTCCCCTCCTGGGCGAACGCGGTCGTGATGATCGAGCGTGTCTTCCGGCTCGACGATTCGCACGTCGAGGTCCGCCAGGCAGCCGTCCCGTGGCAACACGTCCGCCTGGTCGGCGAAGACTTCGTCGCCACCGAGCCCGTGCTGCCGCGCGGCCATCGCATTCGTCCGGCAGACCTCGGCGCGCTGCTCGCGGCGGGAGTCGAGCGGGTCACGGTCGCGGTGCGCCCGCGCGTGGCGATCCTGCCGACCGGGTCGGAGCTGATCGAGCCTGGTGCGGGCGCCGAGCCCGGCCGCGTGATCGAGTTCAACTCGCGCATGCTCGCCGCGTACGTTCTCGAGTGGGGCGGCGATCCGCGCCGCCTGCCGCCCGTGCCGGACGACCTCGAGCGCATGCGCTCCGCGATCGAGCGCGCCATCGCCGAGCACGACGTGGTCCTGGTCATCGCCGGTTCATCCGCGGGCGAGCACGACTTCACCGCCGAGGCCGTTGGCGCGCTCGGCGAGATCATCGCCCACGGCATCGACGTCATGCCGGGGAAACCGGCGATCTTGGCCATCGCCGCGACGAAGCCGGTCATCGGCATCCCGGGATACCCGGTGTCGGCGGTGGTCATCGCCCAGGAGTTCGTGAGGCGCCTGCTGGCCCGGACGCTCGGCATCGCGCCCGCCGAGCCGGATCGGGCCTCCGCCGTCGTGCCGAAGAAGATCCCCTCACGCCTCGGACTCGAAGAGATCGTGCGGGTGACGCTCGGGCGCGTCGGCGGGCGGCTCGTCGCCAATCCCCTCGGCCGCGGCGCCGGCTTGATCACCACGATGGTCAAGGCCGACGGCATTCTGCGCATCCCGGCCAACGTCGAAGGACTGAACGCGGGGGAGGCGGTCGAGATCGAGCTTCTGCGACGCCGCGAGGAGATCGAGCAGACGATCCTCGCGAGCGGCAGCCACGACTTGTCGCTGTCGATTCTCGAGGACTGTCTGAAGCAACGCGAGCCGGGAACGCGCATCTCGGCGACCAACGTCGGCTCGATCGCGGGCCTCGTAGCGCTCGGGCGCGGCGAGGCTCACGTTGCGGGCTGCCACCTCCTCGACCCGCTGAGCGGAGAATACAATCTCGCCGACGTTCGCCGCCTTCTTCCAGGCCGCGCCGTGCGCGTCGTGAATCTCGTGCGGCGAAGGCAAGGCCTGATCGTCGCCGGCGGGAATCCCAAACGGATCGAACGGCTCGAGGACCTGGTTCGGCCGGACGTGCGATTCGTCAATCGCCAACCGGGCGCGGGAACGCGAGTGCTCTTGGATTCTCGCCTCGCCGAGCTCGGGTTGCGCGCCGCGGAGATCCGCGGGTATGAACGTGAAGAGTTCACGCACATGGGCGTCGCCGTTGCGGTGAAGAGCGGTATCGCCGACGTGGGCCTCGGCATTCAGCAAGCCGCCGTCGCTCTCGACCTCGATTTCGTTCCGGTCGACGTCGAGGACTACGACCTCGTGCTTCTCGAGGAGTTCGCGGCGAGCGGTCTCGGTGCGCGCCTGCTCGAGGTGATCGGCTCGGCCGATTTTGCCCGCGCCGTCGCCACGCTCGCAGGCTACGACACGTCGCGCAGTGGCGCCGTCAAGCGCATCTGAGCGTCACGCATCTCCGCGACCCCTCCCGCGCAGACCGGCGCTCCCACGCTCCATCTCCATGACGATTTCGCGCGCCGCGGCTTGCGGGTCCCTGGCGTCGCGAATCGGCTTGCCGACGACGATGTAGTCCGCACCGGCCTGGATCGCGTGCTCCGGGGTGAGCACGCGCTTCTGGTCGTCCCAACTCGATCGCGCCATGCGCACTCCGGGGGTGACGATGAGAAAGCCGCGCCCGCATTCCTTGCGAATGCGGGCGATCTCGAGCGGCGAGGCGACCACACCGTCCATCGACGCCTCGCGTGCAAGCCGCGCGAGACGAACGACTTGGCTCTCGACCCCCGCTTGAACGCCGACACGGCGCAGGTCGTCCCGAGTGAGGCTCGTCAGCACGGTGACCGCGAGAATCTTCGGGCGACGGAGCTGCTCGTTGCGGCAGACGCGGTTCACCTCGGTGACGCTTTGCTGCATCATCGCCAGGCTCCCCGAGGCATGGAGGTCGAACATCCGGACCCGCATGCGCGTCGCTTCGGCGGCCGCTTTCGCAACGGTGCGGGGGATGTCGTGAAACTTGAGGTCGAGGAATACCTCGCCGCCCTTCTCCTGCACCATACGGACGACCGCCGGCCCGGCATGCAGGAAGAGCTGTTTGCCGATCTTGAAGAGGCCGACCTCGCGCACCAGCGCGCGCACCAGTTGCTCCGCCTCGCGGAGCTGGGCGACGTCGAGCGCGAAGATCAGCCGACTTCGCGCGCCACCCTGTCGGATTCCACTGAGCGGCCAGCGGAGCGTCACGGCGCGGTCGCCTTGGTCACCTGCTCGGCGACTCGCGCGCTAACCTCTCCCAGGGGCACCTCTTCCGCCGTTTCGGCGCGACGCATCTTCAGCTCCACGTTACCACGCGCCAACGCCTTGGGCCCGACGGTCACCCGCAACGGGATCCCGATCAGATCCGCATCCTTGAACTTGACACCGGGACGCTCGTCACGGTCGTCGAGCAGGGTCTCGACGCCGCGGCCGCGGAGCTCCCGGTAGACGCGCTCCGCCGCCACCCAGACCGCTTCGTCGGCGCGGTTCACCGGCACGACGATCGCGGGAAACGGCGCGAGCGGAACTGGCCATACGATCCCGTGAGCATCGTGGTTCTGCTCGATCGCCGCCGCCACCGTGCGGGTAATGCCGATTCCGTAGGTCCCCATCTCGATCGTCTGCTCCGCTCCGGCCGGGTCGAGAAACACAGCACGCAGCGGCTCACTGTACTTGCGGCCGAGGTAGAAGATTTGCCCGACCTCGATTCCCCGATGGATCTCAAACCGACCGTCCGGACAGCGCCCGCAGCGGTCGCCCGCCCCGACCACGACGAGATCGACGAACTCGACCGGCGGAGCGTCGCGCTCGAGATCGAAGCCGACGAAGTGCCGGTCGGCCTCGTTGGCCCCGGTGACGGCGCCGCGGATGCCCCGCAGCAGGGGGTCGGCGATGATGCGAGCAGGCAGGCCGACGGGGCCGGCAAACCCGACAGGGGCTCCGGTCACGCGCTCGACTATCCCCTCGTCGGCCAATAGAACGGCGGCGGCCCCGACCGCATTCTTAAGCTTCGCTTCCGAGAGCGCGCGGTCGCCGCGCACGAGCGCGACGATCGGCTCGCCTGCGTCGGTCACATAGACGAGCGTCTTCACGAACCGGCTCGGCGACAGGCCAAGAAACGCGCTCACCTCCTCAACCGTTCGCTGGTTCGGCGTCGCCACGGC
Source organism: uncultured delta proteobacterium (assembly GCA_963745025.1). Classification (GTDB taxonomy): domain Bacteria; phylum Desulfobacterota; class Binatia; order JACPRU01; family JACPRU01; genus CAVQIG01. The sequence continues at coordinate 122,822 of CAVUWD010000020.1, read as the reverse complement.
TTCGAGGGACCCACCCGGCTCTTGCGGCGTCGGCTCGAGACGGCCTTCGGCTTTTTCCACGTTCGCCGCGTAGCCGCATTGGTTACAGCTCGCGATCGCATCCTCGCCCGAATCGGCGAGCACCTGAAACTCGTGCGATTGCGAACCCCCGATCGCCCCCGTGTCTGCCTCTACCGGGCGAAACCGGAGCCCGCAACGCTCGAAGATGCGCGAGTAGGTCTGGAACATGTTCTCGTACTCGCGCCGGCAATCCTCCGCCGAGGCGTGAAACGAGTACCCATCTTTCATGAGGAACTCGCGGCCGCGCATCAAGCCGAAGCGCGGGCGGACCTCGTCGCGAAACTTGACTTGGATTTGATAGAGGTTGAGCGGCAGCTGGCGGTAGGAGCGCACCTCGCGGCGGACGATGTCGGTGACCAGCTCCTCGTGCGTCGGTCCGAAGCAGAACTCGCGATCGTGGCGGTCCTTGAGCCGCAGGAGCTCGGGGCCATATTTCTGCCAGCGCCCGCTCTCCTGCCAGAGCTCGGCCGGGCACACCACCGGCATGAGGATTTCCTGCGCGCCGGCGCGGTTCATCTCCTCGCGAACAATCGTCTCGACACGGCGGACAGCGCGCAGACCAAGCGGAAGAAAATCATAGATTCCGCGCGCAACCTGACGAATCATCCCCGCGCGCACGAGAAGCTTGTGACTCACCACCTCGGCGTCGGCGGGGTCTTCCTTCAGGGTCGGTGCGAGTAGTTGGCTGAGCTTCATCGTCGGAGACGGGACGAAAACCGCTGCGCGGCGGTTCTATACCCTAGAAGTCGTCGCCGGGTAAGCATTCCCGCTCCCTCGGGCAACCTTGACCCTGCGGGGTCGACGGTCATATGCGAGGACGCCATGAACTTCGGATTCACCGAGGAACAGGAAATGTCGCGCGAGAGCGCTCGCAAATTCCTCGAGGCCGAGTGCCCAACCGCGTTCGTTCGCAAGATGATGGATCACGAGACCGCTCACTCGGCCGAGCTCTGGAAGAAGCTCGCAGATCTCGGCTGGCTCGGTCTGCTAATCCCTCAAAGCCTCGGCGGTATGGGCGGAAGTCTTCTCGACGCGAGCGTGATCGTCGAGGAGATGGGCAAGGCGCTCCTTCCCGGTCCGTTCCTCGCAACGGTGCTGCTGGGCGGTGTCGCCGTCGGCGCTGGCGGATCCGCCGCGCAGAAGAAGGAAGTACTGCCGCGAATCGCCGAAGGCTCCGCTGTGCTGACGCTCGCCTTTGTCGAGGACCCGGTCTCGCACGACGCGGCGGAGATCGAGTTCGAGGCCAAACGCAAGGGAAGCGACTATGTGCTGCGCGGCGAGAAGCTCTTCGTCTTCGATGCAGCGGTCGCCGACTGGATTGTCGTGGCCGCGCGGACGGCCTCGGCGAAGAAACGCCCGCGACACGGCATCACGCTGTTTCTCGTCGAGCGCGGCGCTCCCGGACTTTCCATTACCCCGCTGGCAACGGTCGACAAGACACGCAGGCAGGCGAATCTCACCTTCGATCGTGTCCGCGTACCGGCCGAGCGGGTGCTCGGGCGGGTAGACCAGGGTTGGCCAATTCTCTTGCGCGCTCTTCAAATCGGCACCGCGGCGCTTTGCGTCGAGACCGTCGGGGCGGCGCAGCGCGCGCTGGAGCTGTCGCTCCAATATGCGCGCGAGCGAATGCAGTTCGGAAAGCCGATCGGTAGCTTTCAGGCCGTCAAACACAAGTGCGTCGACATGATGGTCGCCATCGAGAACGCCCGATCGCTCAGCTATTACGCGACATGGGCGGTGGACGCGCGCAACCGCGAATGCGCGAAGGCCGTGGCGATGGCCAAGGCGTACACGAGCGACATGGGCAAGAACGTCACCGGTGATGCCATTCAGGTCCACGGGGGCATCGGCTTCACCTGGGAGCACGACATCCATCTCTACTATCGTCGCGCTCTCGCGAACGAGGTGACGTTCGGTTCCGCACCGCTTCATCGCGAAGCGGTTGCTCAGCAGCTCAGTCTTTGAGTGCGGAGAGAGGTGACTTAGGCGAGAGCTTTACGACCCCGCTTGACGACCACGACTTCCTGGCCGTTGACGCGGACGGTACGGCGGTCGGCAGCGGATGGTAGCGCGGTTTCCCGCGATCTCGCCACCGGCTTTTGCGCCCGTTTCTCACGCCAGCGCTTCAGCTCCTTTTCGAGATCTTTGAGCATCCTAATCGGACCTCCTTTGCAGGCTTGAGTCGGCTTCTGCCGCGCGACCGTAAGTCGCGCTCGAATCGGCGAGTCAGTTCTGGACGAACGCCTCGAGAGACTTCACACGCGAGGGGTTGCGGAGCTTCCGCAATGCCTTCGCCTCGATTTGTCGGATGCGCTCGCGGGTGACGGCGAATCGTTGCCCTACTTCTTCGAGCGTGTAGTCGGTCTTCTCGCCGATGCCGAACCTCATGCGCAGAATCTGCTCCTCGCGTGGGGTCAATGTCGCGAGCACCTTGCGAGTCTGCTCTTCGAGGTTCAAATACATGGCGGCATCGGCGGGAGAGAGGCTCTGACGGTCTTCCACGAAATCGCCGAGGCTCGACTCTTCGTCGTCGCCGATCGGCGTCTCCAGCGAAACGGGCTCTTTGACGATCTTCAAGACCTTGCGGATCTTGTCGGCCGGCATCTCCATCTGCTTGGCGATCTCGTCGGGGGTGGGTTCGCGCCCGAGCTGCTGGACGAGATAGCGCGAAGTGCGCAGCACTTTGTTGATCGTCTCGATCATGTGAACGGGGATACGGATCGTACGCGCTTGGTCGGCAATCGCCCGCGAGACCGACTGGCGGATCCACCACGTGGCATACGTGGAGAACTTGTAGCCCCGCTGATACTCGAACTTATCGACCGCGCGCATCAAGCCGATGTTGCCTTCCTGGATCAGATCTAGGAACCCAAGACCCCGGTTCGTGTAGCGCTTGGCGATCGACACCACCAGACGGAGGTTCGCCTCGATGAGCCGGCGCTTGCCCTCCTGAGCGTTGTATTCGCCCTCGAGAATACGGCGCAGCGACCGGAACATCGCATCGCGCGACATACCGATCTCGGTCTCGACCTCTCCCACCCGCTTCTTTCCCTTGCGCACCACATCGGCGACACGTTGGATCTCCTCGGCGGGCATCTTGAAGGCGCTCGCTACAGACCGACTCGACTTCTTGGCTCCGTTTCGCAGTCGTGCGCTGGCGCGGAGTAGCTCCGCGACGGGCTTGCCGGAGCGCGCCTCGAGCCCGCGGACGGTCTGTTCGTGGTTGCGGATCAGGTCCGTCGCTTCCTTAAGCTTGTCGACGATGGCCGAAATGTGCCGTTCGCCGAGATCGAGGGCCACGAGACCGGATTTGATCCTTTCCTGGAGCCCGTGGAGCTTCCTCTCTCGCTTGACGACGTCCTTCGTGCTGGCCTTCTTCGTTCCGCCCGAGACTTTCGCGCGCTCCGCCGCGTAGCGCTTGAGCGGCCCGACGGCCTTGAGGAATGCCTGCACGCGACGCTCCTCTTTCTCCGGCGAATCGACCTCATCGTCTTCTTCGAACAAGACCTGTCGCGCCTCCACCTCGCCGCTCTTCAGCTTCTCGGCCATCGTCATCACGTAATGCAGCGCGAGCGGCACCGAGAAGACCTCGTCGGCCACCTGCATCTTGCCCGCCTCGATCGTCTTAGCGATCGCCACCTCTTCCTCGCGGGAAAGCAGTGGCACGCCTCCCATCTCCTGGAGGTACATGCGCACCGGATCGGAGGTGTCGCCGAACGAGCGCTCCTCGGGCTCCGGGGTTTCGACTTCGGGCTCGGCCGGTTCCGCTTCGGCCTCGGCCTCCGGCGCGAATCCCTCCTCGTCCATCGATTCGACGACTTCGATGTCCATGTCACCGAGCATCGACATCACGCTGTCGAGCTCTTCGGGCGTTGAGCCTTCGCGCGGAACCGCCTCGTTCACTTCCGTATAGGTCAGATAACCGCGTTCTTTGCCGAGATCGATGAGCTTACGGATCTTCTTCGGATCCTGCTTGCGGTCGGTGCCGGCGGCAGACGGGTGAGCCTTCGTCTGCGGTTGTCCCTTCGCTGGAGGCGAAGCCGTGACGCCGCGGGAGGGAGCCTGTTTCGCCATGAATCCTACTTTAAGGACGGGGACACGAAGCGCTTCGCGCGAGTTGCAGCCGCGATGAACGGTGAAGCGTCAGAGAGTGGATCCCTCGGCGGAAGAATCGGACGTCGCTTGAAAAGCCAATTTACGTCCAACTCCGGGACGTGTCAAGGAAGCCCACCACCGAATCAACGTTTGCGGTCTTCCTCGCGTTTACGCAGTTCGACACGGCGGATCTTCCCACTCACCGTCTTCGGCAGATCGTCGACGAACTCGATCTCTCGTGGATACTTGTAGGGCGCCGTGATGCGCTTCACGTGGTCTTGAATTTGTTTCTGCAGGTCTTCGGAGCCGACGTGCTGCGGTCTCAGCTTGATGAACGCCTTGACGATGCTGCCGCGAACGGGGTCCGGGCTCGCCACGACCGCGGACTCTAGAACGGCAGGATGGGTGAGAAGCGCGCTCTCGACCTCGAACGGGCCGATGCGATAGCCAGCGGAAATGATCACGTCGTCGCCGCGACCGACGAACCAGAAGTATCCCTGCTCGTCGCGGTACGCGCGATCTCCGGTCAGATAAAAATCCCCCCGCCAGCACGCCTCGCTCTCGCCAGGATTTTTCCAGTATTCCAGAAAAAGAGACGGCGTTCGTCCCCGCAATGCCACTTCGCCGACCTCACCGACCGGCGCTTCTCTGCCAGCTTCGTCGATGACGCGGACATCGTGGCCGGGTGCGGGCTTGCCCATCGAGCCTGGCCGAACCGGCAAGCCGGCGAGGTTACCGACCAGGAGCACGGTTTCGCTCTGCCCGTAGCCGTCGTGTATGGTCAAGCCGTAAGCCTTCTTCCATTGATCGATGACTTCGGGATTGAGCGGCTCCCCGGCCCCCGTACAGTGTCTCAGCTTCGGGAGATCGAACCGCGCGAGATCCTCCTTGACGAGCATTCGATATTCTGTGGGCGGGGCGCAGAACGTGGTCACCTGATGCTTTTCCAGAAGCTGGAGCTCCTTCTTGGGCTCGAACCGGCCGTTGTACATGAGGACCGGCACGCCGAGGTTCCACGGACCGAAGAGCACACCCCAAGCCGCCTTCGCCCAGCCGGTGTCGGACGTCGTCCAGTGCAGGTCGGTGCGGCGGAGGTCGAGCCACGCCTCGCCGGTCACGCGGTGGGCAAGCGTGTATGAATGAGCGTGCAGGACGGCCTTCGGCTCCTTCGTCGTGCCCGATGTGTAAAAGCAGATCGCCGGCTCACTCGAGCGTGTGCGCACGCGCTCGAGCGAGCGCGGGGCGTCCCGCATCGCCTCTTGAAAGTTCGTCCAGCCCGGCCGCGGTCCGCCCGCCGCAATCCTCGCGTCGAGGGAGGGACACTCGGCGAGCGCGCTCTCAACGAGCTCGCAGTTCTCCGCGGTCGTTACGATCGCCTTTGCCTCGCTGTGGTTTGCCCTGTAGACGATGTCTTTGGCGCGAAGCTGGGAGGTGCAGGGAATCGCCAGGGCGCCGATGCGGAGCACGCCGAGGAACACCGTCTGCCACTCGGGAATGCGCGGCAGCATGATCATCACCGGATCGCCGCGGCAGACGCCGAGACCGAGAAGCACGTTGGCGAATCGGCGGCTCCGCTCGGAGAAATCCCAGAACGTGTACCGCGCCTCGTCGCCGGCCTCGTTTTCCCAGACGAGCGCCAACCGGCTACGATCCTGCGCGTAGGCGTCGATGACATCCCACGCGAAATTGAAGTCCTCGGGAATCTGCCAGCGAAACTGGGCGACGCGGTCTTCGTAGAGCATGGGACTTGCGGCGGACGGCAACGGCAATGCTAACACTAGACATCGTCGTCACGACTCGCAACAGTCCTCTCTCGTATGAGCGTCGACGCCCTAGCCTTCGAGCGGGGCCGAACGACACGTTTTCGATCAACGCAGACCCCGGGCGCAACCGAGGCACTTCGCACGCGCTCGGCAATTCTTCTCGCCGCCGGATCAAACGTTGGCCGCACCGCCTTCGGCGTGCTCGGGTACGGCCTCGGCCGCTGGATCGAGCCGTCCTTCGGGGGCAAACGCGTGGCGAGCTACCGTCGGTTCTGGTCACTGTTCGGGAGCATGTGCCGTTCTTGTCCCGCGCCGATGACCTGATGGTTCTGGAGCTTCGCATCCTGATCGACGATTTCGAAGAGCCTGATGAAGCGTTTCTGATGGTGGATACGTCGAGACCATATCGATCGACGCATCGAAGAACGGCTTGCTATCAGTGACCGAAAACGAACCTGGCTATACGGGTTTCATCCGCATATTTTCCGGGAGTGAACTAAAGTGGCCGCCTTGAACTGACAATTATTGGCCACTAATGTTAAAGTCTTGTATCATCGTATCTTAATGGATTCATAAATCGTAGTATCAATATTTGGCTAAGCCATAGATCCATATCAGAGAATAGCCAAATTTTGACTTGCACGAAAGTTGGCAAAGTAATTGCTTTAAGACGTGCCATCGTCATTCTGGAGGGAATGAAAAAATGGCACAACGCTTACCTGAACCCATGGATCCGACAGCTTTCGCGAATCTGGAACCGGACTTCATCCTCCCAGAGCAGTTCTTCTCCGAGCAACAGCCAAACTGGTCCGGCGAGCTCTCACTTTTGTGGACCGTGTTCAGCGACGGTATCGAGACCTTTCGCAAGGAAGTGATGCTGGGTCGTGAGCGGAGCGAGGCGTACGTCGAGACTATGGAGTGGATCGAGATTACGGGTCAAGAATCCATATTCTCCTTCGATCGGCTCTGCGAGCTCTTCCAGCTGAATCCGACAAAGGTGAGGCGCTCGCTATTCGCTTGGCGGGATCGGCAGCGAAGCTTGGCGACTACCTCGCGTGCCGCGTAGCTGTCCGCCTCTTCCTGCCACCGCGTGCGGCCTTTGCGGTGGAACTCGTTTCGCCGGAGCGTGAACCGCCTCGCAGTTGCGCTTCGGATACGTCGACGGAGGGATTCATCGGAGCCGCGAGGCCCCTGGACGCCAAACGAATTGGCGCGCCAGAGCGCGTCCCGGGGCCGGCGCCGCGGGCGTGCCCGGCGGTGTGACCGTGGAATAACTCTTCGGAAGTCTTAGCGAATCGGAATATCCTACGTCGATACCCGAGAATCGGCTTCGGCGAGCTCCGTCGCGTTCTCGACTCGCACCATTTTTGACGCGCCGCGATAAGAGAAGCTAATAATACAAAAAAGAGTTTTTCATTAGCTTTCTGACGCGCGCCCGGCATATTGTGCGCCACTGGTTCTAAGCCCTGAACTCGCAGCCGAATCCAGGGGCAGGGTGCGGGTAGCTGTAACTGAGGAGGAGCGTAAATGCGTCAGTCTGTGGTCAGTCTTTTCGAGCCGGATACGCTGCTGCCGTCACAATTCTTCGCACATTTTCGTGGTCGCGGCTCGGCAACTCGTGGCGAGAAGCGGTTGATGCTGGCGGTGCTCGAGGACGCGGTCGATTGCTATCAGAAGTTTGCGTTCTCGCGCGAATCGCGCGGTCGCGAGCTCTTCTCCGAAGCGGAGGAATGGCTCTTCTCGTCGGATAATTCCTGGGTCTTTGCGTACGAGAACATCTGCCACACGCTCGAGCTGAACGCAGACTATCTGCGGCGCGGGCTTCAGGAATGGCGTCAGCGTGCCCGCCTGGCCGGTGGCCGCGTATCCACGCAGACGGCAAACGCCGAGGAGGACAACCGCATCGCCGTCTGAAGCGATCGTCACCTCTCCGACTGTACGAGGGCTGCGAGGTCATTCCGTCTCGCAGCCCTCTTTTTTTGACCGTATTGCCTGTCGCTTTGAATTGCATCAAAGAGAAGGCTCGGGCGGATCGAGGAAGCGTGTGGCGGATGGCGGGCTGAACCCCGAGCAGCAGAAGGCCGTGGAGCACGGCGAAGGGCCGTTGCTGGTGGTCGCCGGCGCGGGAAGCGGCAAGACGCGCGTTCTCACGCACCGTATCGCCCACCTTCTTCGTGCGGGCCGCGCTCGACCCAACGAGCTGCTCGCCGTCACGTTCACCAACAAAGCGGCGCGCGAGGTGCGCGAGCGCATCGAACGGTTGATCGGAACGGGCGCCGCAGAGCTCTGGATCGGCACGTTTCATTCGATCTCGTCTCGCCTGCTGCGGCGACACATCGAGACGCTCGGCCTCGGCTATCAGCCCTCCTTCGTCGTTTACGACGACCACGATCAACTCGGCGTGCTGACCGCCGCGATCGAAGGCCGATCCTTCCCCGTCACGCCGCAAGCGCTGCTCGCCCGCATCGATCAGGCGAAGAACGAGGCGCTCACTCCGGACCGACTGCTCGCCGCCGCCGCGACGTCCACGGACGCAGCGGCCGCCGAGGCCTATGCGCTCTATCAGGCGGCGCTCGTCCGCAACAACGCGGTCGATTTCGGCGATCTTCTGCTGCTCGCGCTCACGCTCTTCGAGCGCGTCCCGGACGTCGCTCGCCGCTACCAGCAGGGGTTTCGCTACCTGCTCGTCGACGAGTATCAGGACACGAACCGTGCCCAGTACCAGTGGCTTCACGCACTCGCCGGCGCGCACCGCAACTTGAGCGCGGTCGGCGACGAGGATCAATCGATCTACGGGTGGCGGGGCGCCGACATCCGCAACATCCTCGAGTTCGAGAAGGATTATCCCGAAGCCACGGTGATCCGACTCGAACAGAACTACCGCTCCACCCAAAGCATCCTCGCCGCGGCGGGCGCGGTCATCCGCAACAATCGGAGCCGGAGGGGAAAGACGCTCTGGACCGAGAACCCGCGCGGTTCTCGCGCGATCCTCCATCACGCAGCCGATGAGCGGGCCGAAGCGCGCTTCGTCGTGCAGGAGATCGCTCGGGGCTCGCGCCAGCGACCGCTCGGCGACTTCGTGGTCTTCTACCGCACCAACGCGCAATCGCGGGTCTTCGAGGAGGAATGCTTGCGTGCCGGCATCGCGTATTCGTTGGTCGGCGGTGTCAAGTTCTACGAGCGCAAGGAGATCAAGGATATCCTCGCGTACTTGCGCGTCGTCGCCAATCGCGACGACGAGTGGAGCTTACAGCGCATTCTCAACGTCCCGGCCCGGGGGATCGGCGCCTCGACGCTCGAAAAGCTCGTCGCCGCCGCACGCGCTCGCGATGTCTCGCTCGACGAGACGCTCGCCGAGCCCCCGGAAGCGCTACCGACGGCGGTGCGCGGGAAGATTCTTGGCTTCGCGAAGATGCTTGCGGAGCTTCGCGCGCGAGCGGCAGACCCGATCGGCGCCCTCGTCGAGGAGATCTTCCGTCTCACCCGCTACCTGGAGACGCTGCGCGCGCGGGCGAACGGCGACTCGGAATCGCGGCTCGAGGATCTGCGGGAGTTCGTGACGGTCGCTCAAGAAGCCGATCGGGAAGGCCAGGGACTCGTCGAGTTTCTCGAACAAGCCGCACTGGTGGCGGATGCCGATGCGTTGAGCGACGATCACGATCGCATCACGCTCATGACCCTGCACACCTCCAAGGGGCTTGAGTTTCCCGTCGTATTCCTCGTCGGCATGGAAGAAGGAATTTTTCCACATCGCCGCTCGCTGATGGAGAGGGATGCCGTCGAGGAGGAGCGCCGCCTCTGCTACGTCGGCATGACCCGTGCCCGTGAGCAGCTCTACCTGTCGCGGGCACGCCGGCGGCATCTCTTCGGCGCGGAGACCGAGAATCCTCCGTCACGCTTCCTACGCGAAATCCCGGCCGAGCTTCTCGAGCTTCGCGGGCCGGGTTTTGCGGAGCGGCTCACCGATCGCACCGAGGACGACGCCGCGCATGAGCCGCGCGAGCGAGTGATCGACTACAGCGAATCGCAAGTCGCCGTGGGTTCCCGACCGATCAAGCTCGCAGCGCTGGCACGGCCGTCGTTCCCGGTCGGCACGCGTGTGCGTCACCCGACGCTCGGCGAAGGGATCGTACGCGCCACCGAAGGCAACGGCGAGCGCGAGAAGGTTACCGTCATGTTCGGCGGTTTTGGAATCCGCAAGCTCGCGGTAGCAGTCGCGAGACTGGAAGCTCTCTGACCGGGCGCCGATGCGCGCCGCGGCATAGCGAATGGCCTGCGCCGCCCAAGACAGACGAGACGGCCCTCTTTCAGCCCACTACGCCCTTCGGCGAGTGCGCGGCGCGCCTACTTCATCCAAGACTTGCCGCTGCTCGGCGGCTCGATCGGCGCAACCTCGGCTTGCGTCGAATATTGCGTCGAAGGTGGCGACGAATATCCCGACGAAGGTTGCGGCGGATAATAGCACCCCGTCGCGTGAGTTTCGTCACACGCGAGAAGCGCCTTCATCTCTTCGGCGCCGTGCGGTCCGTGACCGAAGATCAGCTCGGTCGTATCGTTATACGATACCAGCCAGTGAAAGGGCCGGAAGATCACATACTCGAGACCGACACCGACGGGATTCAGCAAGTACGCAGCGACCCGTAGCGGGTACGATTGAGAATCGTCGTACTCGTCTTGCGGAATCGCGAGCGCAGAGCCGTACATCACGAGGACGGCCACGAGGCTCAGACAAGCAATCGATCGTTTCATGCGGATCCTCCTCTTCAAACGGCCCAGCTCCTAAGCCCGCACCCTAGCAGCCTCCCGCCCCTTCGGCAACGATTTCAAGGGTCGCGGGCGCTCCCACGTTCGCCGATACCGCCGCCGCTAGACTCGACTTTGGTCGGCCCGGATACCGATTCTCACGGTCTTCGCCCTGGGATCTCCGGCAGTCGTCTTGCCGCTCCTCATGACAGCCCAACCGAGCACTGGAAAACCGCTGACGAGACAAGGGTGCGAGCATTTCGGTAATGGGTCTTTTGGGCTCTGACCAGATGGTGAAGGGGACGTCGATCGTCAAAAAAATCGCCCACTACCAGTGTTTTCAGGCCTGCCAGCCGATCCAGCTCAGCTGGCGGCCGGTCTTCCCCTCCTTGCGATAGGAATACAGCAGGTCCGTGCGACACCCGGTACAGGGTCCGAGTCGCTCGATGTGCGCCACCCCGAAGGCCTGGAGCTCCGCCGCGAGAAAGGACCGGAGACCCAAGTAGAGGTGGTGCCCGCGGGCCTGGAAACCGATGCTCCCGAGCCGCAGGCCGGCTCGGGCAACGAAGGCGCTGCGAACTTCGTCGCCAACCTCGTAGCAGCAACCGTCGATTGCAGGCCCGAGCGCAGCGTCGATCTCCCCTGTCCTCACGTTCCAGCGTCGCTCCAAGAGCTCCAGGGCGGCTGGAATCATTCCAGCCGCGCTGCCGCGCCAGCCACAGTGAAGCGCGGCGGCGATCCGCGCTCCGGGCGCGACTAGGTGGACGGGCACGCAATCCGCGGTCCAGACACCGACGAGCGTTGCCGGGCGGTCGGTCACTAGGCCATCTCCCTCGCTGCCCTCTGAAGCGTCATCGAGATGGTGGATGCGGCGTCCGTGGACCTGCCGCAGCGTGGCCACCGCCCGCGGCAGAGCCTCGATGCGATCACCGAAGCGCTGCTCGAGGCCGCCGACCCGCTGCCAGCGCGAAACGCTCCAGCTCATGGATTACATCGGAACCTGAATCAGCCCTACGTCGCAATACCGCCGCAGCTCGTCGATGGTCGCGATCTTGTACGGCTTCTCGTAGAGGACGCGCTTGATTCCGGTATTGATGAGGACTTTGAAGCAATGAATGCAGGGGGTGTGCGTGATGTAGATGTCGGCGCCGAGAATCGATGATCCGTTCTTCGCCGCTTGTGCGATCGCGTTGATCTCGGCGTGAATCGTCCGAAAGCAGTTCTCTTCGATCTCTCCGCTCGGCGTCCGGGACTCGTAGATCAGGCATCCCACGTCCGTGCAGTGTGGTAGTCCGGCGGGCGATCCGTTGTAGCCAGTGGCGAGAATGTTCTTGTCGCGCACGATCACCGCACCGACTTTCGCTCGGTTGCAAGTCGAACGGTCTGCGACCTGCCGCGTGATCAGCATGAAGTACTGGTCCCAAGAAGGTCGCTCGCTCATGGCTCCTCCACCCGTCGCCCCACACTCAACCTCCGAACCAAAGCGTCGCCGGGATCAGCTCGTCCGGGCTCGGACCGCTTCCACCCTCGAGCATCCGGATCGGCACGGGAATGAACGTAACGACGAACAGCACCAAAGTGAGCCAGCCGGCGAGCCGGCGCTTCGGATCGAGCGGCGTCTCGTGGTCGAGCGTCGGCGGATGATCGAGACCGACCAACACCATCAAGACCGCCCAGAGGAACCAACCGTACCAGCCGAGAAATCCAACTCCGACGGTGAAGACCAGAAAGCCGCGGGCGATCCACCGATGGCGCCGACCGAACAACGCATAGATCACGTGTCCGCCATCCAGTTGGCCGACCGGCAGCAGATTGAGCACCGTCACCAGCAAGCCGAACCAGCCAGCGAGCGCGATCGGATGGAGCATGATGTCGAAGCCGTAGGGCACGGGACCGACGACGCAGCGAGAGAGCAGCTTGAAGAGCAGCGAATCCCCGAACTCGAATCCCCTAAAGCTGGGAGGGATCGGATGGATCTCTGAGAGACGAAGGCCGCAGATCACCGCAGGGATCGCCACGCAAACGCCCGCCCAGGGGCCGGCTGCACCGACGTCGAACAGAATGCGGCGGTTCTGCGGCAGCGACTTCATGCGGATGAACGCGCCGAAGGTGCCGGTCAAGAAAGGCGGGCCCGGGAGAAAAAACGGCAACGTCACCCGCACCCCGTGGAGCCGGGCAAGCACATAGTGGCCCATCTCGTGGGCCAGTAAGATCGCCATCAGCGTGAGCGAGAAGGGAAGACCGCTCGTCCAGTTTGCGCGGAGATCCGGCGGGGAAACCTCGGCGTTGAGCGCTCCGGCGATGGTGGTGGTCGCGAGCGTAAGCGCGAACAGAACGAGGTTCAAGACGGGCAGGCGCCGCTGCTCTCGAGCGGCCCCCGCGACCGCAACCCCCGTCGTGGCGGTCTCGTCGGGCGAAGGCGCCCAGAGCTCGACGGGCCTCATCGCCGGAAATTCACCTGGATCCGATCTCCGTTGCGGGCGCGCAAATGACGCGACGCAGAGCCGTTGCGGACCGCGATCTCGAGCCTCCCCCAACTGTTCCACAGGGCGACAGGCTTGCCTTCTCGGACCGCGGAGTAATGAGGGGAAATTTCCCCGATCTGCACGCCACCGATGCTAATCGAAAGCTCCGCCTCGCGGAAGCCGGTGAGATCTTCGCGCCGGATGTTGCACATCAGGTTGCCGAAGCGATCGACGTGGATGACTTGGCCCTCGAGCGCGGTCTCCAGCCGCCGTACTTCCGGAATTGACGCGCGCGCGAAGCCATCCAGCGCCGAGCCGAGAGAGGCGCATTCGACGCCGCGGGCGCAGTGGCCGGCGACCGGAGCGAAAACGTCGCGTGCATGGAACGTATGGCTCGGCGACGGCGAGAAATACTCGGGTCGATCGAGATGGAGGACGCGCCGAACGGGAGCGGCGTTCGCTGCAACGCTGAGCAGCCCGTTGTCGGGACCGATCAACACGAAACGGTCGGTCTCGATCAGGATCGGGCGGCGCGTCGTGCCGACGCCGGGATCGACGACGGCCAAGTGGATCGTGCGCTCGGGGAAATATCCGACGGCGCTGGCGAGAATCAGCGCGCCACTGGTGACGTCCTGCGGCGGGACGTCGTGGCTCAGGTCGACGATCGTCGCCGTGGGACAGATCCCGAGCACGACCCCTTTGACGATCCCGACGAAGCCGTCGCGCTCGCCGAAGTCGGAAAGGAGCGTGACGATCGCACCCGTGGTCTCGCTCCGGCCCGCGGGCCGGGCAGTTCCTTCGTTCTTACGGCCCTTGCTCACGATCGCTCCATCTCTTCCCGCAGCGCCGCGCACAGCAGCGGAAACATGATCTCGTGGTGCCCAGTGAGATGGATCCCTCGCCCACCCTGCAGCGTCGGGCGCGAGACGACGTTGGTGAGGGGGCGATACTGGCGGTTGAAGTCCATGTCGAGCGTGAAGACGTCCGCGACCGTGCGGCCCACGTTGCGAGCCAAGCTGAGCGCCTTGAGAAACACTTCGGGAAGGATCACGGCCGAGCCAAGGTTCACGAATGCCCCGCCCTCGAGCGTGGTAACGCATTCGGCGAGGATGCGGAAGTCGCGCAAGCTCGTCTCGCCGATGGCCGCACCGTCGGCGCTGGGGTGCATGTGGATGATGTCGGTACCGAGCGCCACGTGCACGGTGATGGGGATACCGAGCCGAGCGCCGGCCGCTAGAATGCTGAGCGAGGCGTGGGGCAGAACCGCGGCGAGAATCTTTCGTCCGACGGCGTCGCCGAGCCCGATTCCCGCCGCCACCCCTTCGCCGGCCGCTTCATTCAAGAAGCGGCCCGTCTCCTCCGACATGCCGAAGCTGCCGTCGGCCAACTGCTCGGCGACTTCCTCCGACGTGCGGCCGGCGAGTGCGAGCTCGAAGTCATGAACGATGCAGGCCCCGTTCATTGCCACGGCTGCGAATACGCCGCGCTCGAGGAGATCGACGATCAGCGGCGACAGTCCGACCTTGATCGGATGAGCTCCCATGCCGAGGACAATCGAGCCCCCCGAGCGGCGCCGGCGGGCGAGCTCGCGTGCCGCCTCACGCAGCTCGCGCGCAGCGAGCAGATCGGGCAGGCTCGCCAGCAGCTCGGCAACGGACGCCCCGCTCCCCACAGGCCGCCCGAGCGCCTGCGCGTCCACCTTGCTCGTTCGCGAGCCGAGCGGATAAGTGCGGACGCGCGACAGATCGATCTCGCGGAATTTCAACCCCGGCTGCGCTTTCCCGGGTCGTGCCCGAAGAGCTTGCCATCCACCATCTCGCAGATCACGTGGCCGATCAGGATGTGGGTCTCTTGGATGCGCGCGGTGAGCTTGGTGGCGGCCACGCAGAGATGATGGTCCACGATTCCCGCGAGCTTTCCGCCTCCGCCACCGGTCAGCGCCACCGTGATGATGCCCTTCTTCTTGCAGACTTCGACGGCACGCACCACGTTGGGCGAATTGCCGCTGGTCGACAGTCCCACCGCCACGTCGCCCTCCCGGCCGAGCGCCTTCACCTGCTTGGCGAACACCTCGACGAAGCCGTAATCGTTGCCGATGCTGGTCAGAATCGAGCTGTCGGTGGTGAGCGCGATCGCCGGCAGCGGCGGGCGTTCGAGCAGAAAGCGATTCACGAACTCCGCCGCCAGGTGTTGCGCATCCGCCGCGCTGCCACCGTTGCCGAAGAACATCACCTTGTTCCCCGCGAGCATCCGCGCCGCGATCACCTCGATCACGTTCTCGAGCGCCGGCAGGTGCTGCTTCAGGAATTGTTGCTTGGCATCGATACTTTCCTGAAACGCGCGCTCGATCGCGCTTCTCATCTCATCCGCCATGGAAGCTCAGCGCCCCCGTTCGAGACGATCGCCCACCCGCAGGCGCCCCGCGCGCGCCAGCTCGGCGGGCGGAGACTTTTTCGCCGAGTCCCCGACGCGCAATCGCCGAGCGCGCAGCGCGCCGCCGCCGAGCGCGATCTCCGCATGCTCCTCGCCGATTGCAAGCACCTCGCCGGGTTCACCTCGGCCGGAGGCGACGAGTCGACAATCATAGAAGCGAATCTTCTCGCCACGAAGAAGTCCCCAACCGCCGGGCTGCGGATCCGCGCCTCGCACGAGATCGTAGATCTCGCGGGCGGGCCGGGACCAATCGATGCCAACGTGCTCGTCCCGGCAGAGGGGGTCGTAGCTCGCAAGCGATTCGTCCTGCGGAATGCGCGGCGCGCGACCCTCGGCGATCCGCCCGACCGCCTCCTCCATCGCATCGAGCCCGAGCGGAAAGATCTTCTCGTAGTAGAGCGATCCCGTCGTGTCGTCGGGACCGATCGCAACCTCCTTCTGCAGCAGAATCGGGCCTGTATCGATGCCCGCGTCCGTCCAGAAGACGGTCAAGCCGCCACGCGTTTCACCGCGGATGATTTGCCAGTTGATCGCGCTGCCCCCGCGATAGCGCGGCAGCAGCGACGGGTGGAAGCAGATCGTGCCGAGGCGCGGAAGTCGGATGATGCGCTCGGGCACGATCACGGTGACGAAGGCGAGCACGGCGAGATCCGCCTCGTGCGTCGCGAACTCGCGGTGCACGTCGTCGCCCTTCATCGACCTCGGCTGATGCACGGGGAGGGAAAGCGCGAGCGCCTTCGCCTTCAGCGGATCGATCTTGTCGCCCGACGCGTCGGGGGGGCAGTAGACGGCGACGATCTCGTGATCTCGCGACAGTCGTTCGAGGGTCTTCTCTCCGAACGCCGATTGACCGACGAGCACGATGCGCAGAGCCATGAAGCGCAACTTGTACCGCCCGCGCCGGTGCGCGCGCAACCAGTCCGCTGAGCTACTAGTTCCGAGAATCGTCGCGCCACGCGAAGAATTTGGAGAAGCAGTGACAAAATTCGGCACTTGGGTTGCGGGCGTCAGCCCGCGCTAAGGGGCGTTTCACGTTCCTTCGCTTGCGGAACGAGCAGACCGGCAGCGTGTGATTCGACCCCGCACGCGAACGAAGCGTGAAACGTTTCCTCAGCTACCGGTGAGCACGCCCGTCAAGCGCGGACCGCGAAGCGCGCGGCACCACGCTCCTTCGATCTCCTCGCGGCGAAGCGAACGAACGATCGATTCCGCCTCGTCGAGTCGCGGCGCCCCGTAGAGAATCGACGCTGCATGCGCGGCAGCACGATCGAGCTTGGCTTCGGAAAGACGAGCATAGCGATAGCGGACCTTGCGCCGCGCGCGCGCGATCTCCTCACCGCGGAAGCCCTCGGTGGCGGCGGTTTCGAACACGCGGTCGATGGCGCGGCGCAGCCGCAATTCGGCGCGGCGCTCGGCGACCGCGCCCACGGCGAGCGCCGCCCAGCCGGCCCCCCCCGGAAGATCCGCCCAGAGATCGTAGGAAAGTCCGCTCTTCTCGCGAACCTCGTGATAGAGACGTCCGTCCGGGTCGGTTCCGACGATCTCGAGGGCGAGGCCGAGCGCCAGCAGCGCGCGGCGCGTCGGCGGTACCGAGAAGAGCATGGTCAGATAGAGCTGCGTGAGCCCCGACCGGCGCAAGCGCACTTCCCCCGTACGCACCACGCGCGCGCCGTCTGCCTGACACGCGGCGCCCTGAGCGAGCCCGCCGAATTCCCCGGCCAGCGCCCGCTTGATCTCGTGGAGCGGCGGATCGCCGACGATCGACAGCACCACGTTCGCGCCGACCAGGCGCTTGCGAAGGAAGCGGCGGATGTCCAACGCCTCAATCGAGCGCACGCTCGCCAACGTACCGCTCGGCGACAGCCGCAGCCCGCCGCCATAGAAGCGCGCCCAGGTCTCGTCGGAAAGATAGCTGATGGCGTCCTCGCGATGGCTACGGATCTCCTGGGCTACCACCTGCCGCTCGTTCTCCAGGCGATCCTCGGGTACGGTCGAGCGCCGCACCTGTTCGGCGATCAACGCGATTGCCGACGCAGCGTCCGCGTTCAGCACCTGGAAGGTCACGTTCAGGTCTTCGTAGCTGGTGCTGGCGTCGTGATCGCCACCCAGCTCTGCCGCCCGTTCGTTGATCGCCGCGTGATCGAGCGTCTTCGTTCCCTGGAACAGCATGTGCTCGGCGAGATGGGCAATCCCCGGCCGTTCCCCGTCGAATCGTGATCCCGAGCGCGCGCCGAATACGATGCCCGTAAGCGGCCCCGGGGAGCGCTCGAACAGCACGCGCAGCCTCCCCACGCGGAATCTCTGAAGTGGAACATTCGGCACGGTCGTCCCGGATTGCATGAATGCGTCGAGCGCGCAAATCAGGGTAGTGGTCAGCGATGACCCGCTACTCAAATCAGCGCCGCCGAAACGCGTCGATCGCCGCGAGGAGCGCGCGGAGGTCTTCGCGAACGTTGAAGAGATGCATCGCCACTCGCACGCCGCCTACGCCCGAGCAGTAACGGGCGCTGGTGAAGATCCTTCGCTGCTCGAGGAAGGCGCGGAGCCTCTCATCGGCGGTCGGCCGCCCGTCGAACGTGAAGCTGACGATCCCGGCGCGGCTGGCCTCCTCGTGCGGCGTCCAGATCGTCGCGTTCCGAGCGGCGAGCTCCGCAATGAGCTCCGCGCCGAGGTCGAGGATGTGCCGATCGACGCCTCGGCGGTCCTGGCCATTGCGATGGCGAAGCGCCGCAGCGAGCCCTGCGGCTCCCAGGCGGTTCGGGGTCCCCTGCGCTTCGAAGCGGCGGATCGTTCGCGCCGGCTCGAGATCCGGCAGCGGCTTCATGTCCGGCGATGAGTAAAACGAGCTCCAGCCCGAGCGTGGCTCCTCGAGGCCGAGAAGGCCGACCCGCCGGACCCGCACGCCGCGTTCGTGAACCCCTCGACGGACGTACATCACGCCGCAACCGAAGGGGGCGTTCAGCCATTTGTAGCCACCGGACGTCAGAAAATCGATTCGTAGCTTCGAACAGTCGATGGAGAGCCCGCCGAGCTGCTGCACGGCATCGACCACGAGAAAGAGATCCCGCTTCTCCGCGAGATCGGAGAAGGCCGCGAGGTCAAGCCGCTCGCCGGTCACCCAGCCGACCGAGCTCACGAGCAAGGCGCGGGTGCGCGAGTCGATCGCCGTGCGGAAGTCGTCGATCGACATCCGCCCGGCGCGATGCTTGACGAATCGCAGCTCGACGCTCCTCTCGCGGCGAGCGTTCGCCGCGGCCAACGCCACCTGCGGGTATTCGAGGTCGGACAGCACGACGTTATCGCCGGCCTCGAAGGGAATCGCCTCGATCGCGTGGTGCAGCCCGGCGGTGGTATCGCTGATCAAACCGACCTCGTCGCCTTCGGCGCGGAGCAGGCGCGTCGCCTCGCGGCGGGCCTCGGCAACGCCGCGTTCGAAGAGCTCCACAAACCGCGTCCAGCCGAGCGTCCGCGGCCCGGCCGCGAGCAAGCGCAGCTGCTGGCCGATCGCTTCGAGCGCGGGTGACGCCGCGATCCCCATGCTCGCGGCGTTGAGAAAGACGATGTCGCGTAGGCCCGGGAAGCTCCGGCGGGCCCCGTCGGGACGGAATCGCCGTGACGGCGAAGTGGCTGCTTGTCTCATCCTCGACCTCCAGGATAGAGGCTTCGAGCGGAACATGCCCGCGTTCGTCAAGACCGTCGTCTGGACGGCCATCTCGGTCACCGGCGCCGCGGCCGTCGCGGTGATCGCGTTCACGCGGGGCGAGACCATCAATGCGATCTGGTTCGTGATTGCGGCGATCTCGGTCTACGCCATTGCCTACCGGTTCTATTCGAGCTTCCTCGCAGCAACGGTTCTCGTGCTCGATGAATCGCGCACCACCCCCGCGGCCCGCATCAACGACGGCCGCGATTTCGTGCCCACCAATCGCTGGGTCGTCTTCGGTCACCACTTCGCGGCGATCGCGGGGCCGGGCCC
Source organism: uncultured delta proteobacterium (assembly GCA_963745025.1). Lineage (GTDB taxonomy): Bacteria > Desulfobacterota > Binatia > JACPRU01 > JACPRU01 > CAVQIG01. The sequence goes on along the minus strand of CAVUWD010000020.1, from coordinate 103,287 downwards.
GCTGATCGGACCGACGCTCGCCGCGCAGTTTGGCTACCTGCCGGGCACGCTGTGGATCCTCGCCGGAGTCGTGCTCGGCGGCGCGGTGCAGGATTTCTGCGTGCTCTCGTGCTCGCTCCGGCGAGACGGCAAATCGCTCGGGCAGATGGCCCGCGAGGAAATCGGCGTCGTCGGCGGGTTCGTCGCCATGATCGGCGTACTGATGATCATGGTGATCCTCATCGCAGTGCTCGGGCTCGTCGTCACCAACGCGTTGAAGAACAGCCCATGGGGGACGTTTACGGTCGGCGCCACCATTCCGATCGCCATGCTAATGGGCTGGTACATGCGGCTCGTTCGGCCGGGCGCCGTCCTCGAGGCGACCGCGCTCGGGCTCGCGCTTCTCGTGCTTGCGCTCGTGGGCGGCCGCTGGGCAGACGCCAACCCTACGGTCGCCGCATGGTTCACGTTCGGCGGACCCGAGCTCGCTCTGATGATCATCGCCTACGGCTTTCTCGCCTCGGTGCTGCCGGTCTGGCTGCTGCTCGCGCCGCGCGACTACCTGAGCACGTTCGTCAAGATCGGCACGATGGTGGCGCTCGCCTTCGGCATCGTCGCGCTCCGCCCCGCAATCGAGCTACCGGCGCTCACCCGCTTCACCGACGGTACCGGGCCGATCTTCGCCGGCAAGGTCTTTCCCTTCGCATTCATCACCATCGCCTGCGGAGCGATCTCCGGCTTTCACTCGCTGATCTCCTCCGGCACGACCCCGAAGCTGCTCACCAACGAGCGCGATGCCCAGATGATCGGCTACGGGGCGATGCTCATGGAGTCGTTCGTGGCGATCATGGCGATGATCGCTGCCGCCGCGCTCCAGCCGGGTGTCTACTTCGCGATCAACAGCCCGGCTGGCGTGGTCGGCGTCACCGCGGAGGCGGCGACCGCCACGATCAGCGGCTGGGGCTTCCCGGTCACGCCCGAGCAGATGAGCGAGCTCGCGCCGACATCGGCGAGAAGAGCGTCTTCGCGCGCACCGGCGGCGCGCCGAGCCTGGCCGTCGGCATGGCGCACATCTTCTCGCGCACGCTCGGTGGCCGCGGGCTGATGGCCCTCTGGTACCACTTCGCGATCATGTTCGAGGCGCTCTTCATCCTGACGACGCTCGACGCCGGCACACGCGTCGGCCGCTTCATGCTGCAGGATCTCCTCGGCCACTTCTGGGCGCCGCTCGGACGCACGAGCTGGTATCCGTCCGTGCTGCTGTCGAGCGCGATGATGGTCGGTGCGTGGGGCTACTTCCTCTATCAAGGGGTGGTCGACCCGCTCGGCGGCATCAACAGCCTCTGGCCGCTCTTCGGCATCTCGAACCAGCTGCTCGCCGCGATCGCGCTCTGCGTGGCAACGACCATCCTGCTCAAGAACGGACGGGCGAAGTACGCCTGGACGACGCTCGCTCCGCTCGCCTGGGTGCTCGCCATCGCCATGACTGCCGGTTACCAGAAGATCTTCAGCGCCGACCTCCGCATCGGCTTTCTCGCCGAGGCCGCGCAGCGAAGCCAGCGGCTCGCTGCGGGGGGCCTACCCGCCGAGGAGGTGATGAAGCTCGAGCGGCTGATCTTCAACGACTACCTCGACGCGGCAATCACGGGATTCTTCATGGTGCTCGTCGTCGTCGTGGTCGCCGAGTCGGCGCGCGCCTGGTTCGTGGCGATGAACCGGCGGAAAGACGTCTCGACCCGCGACTACGCGCTCGCCCGGTAATCTTCCATTTCCAACCACAAGCTCCTGTCAGGTCTTTTTCTGGGTGGCCGCGCTCCGATCGTCCGCCAGTCTTTGCAGAGCAGACTTCGCGGAGGATCCGGGTTAGAGTGCCTGCATGGCTGATCGTGCCGCCAACCGCCTCGCGCAAGAGACGAGCCCGTATCTTCTCCAGCATGCCCACAATCCCGTGGACTGGTATCCCTGGGGCGCCGAAGCGTTCGCGGCCGCGCGCCGGGAAGGCAAGCCCGTGCTGCTGTCGATCGGCTACTCGGCCTGTCACTGGTGTCACGTGATGGAGAGCGAGTCGTTCGAGGACGAGGAGACCGCCCGGCTCATGAACGAGCACTTCGTGAGCGTCAAAGTCGACCGCGAGGAGCGCCCCGACCTCGACGAGATCTACATGAACTGCGTACAGATGATGACCGGGCACGGCGGCTGGCCGATGACGGTCTTCCTCACCCCCGAGGGGGAGCCGTTCTACGGGGGAACGTATTTCCCGCCGAGCGATCGTCAGGGGCTGCCGAGCTTCCGACGGGTGCTCGTCGCCGTCGCCGAAGCGTACCGCCAGCGCCCGGACGACGTGCGCGAGACTGCCGCCAAGCTGATTTCGGGCCTGCGCAGACTCGACCGCGCCCGTCCGTCCGACAAGGCGCTCGACGCCGCGCTCGTCGAGCGTGCCGCCGACTCGCTCTCGGCCGCCTACGACAGCCGCTTCGGAGGTCTCGGCCGCGCGCCGAAGTTTCCCAACACGATGGTCTTCTCGCTCTTCCTCCGCGCGTTCCATCGCTCGCGCCGGCAGACCTTTCTCGACATGACCACGCAGACGCTCCGCCGGATGGCGCAGGGCGGCATCTACGATCACCTCGGCGGCGGGTTTCACCGCTACTCGGTCGACGAGCGCTGGCTCGTGCCGCATTTCGAGAAGATGCTCTACGACAACGCGCAGCTCGTCCGGCTCTACCTCGATACGTATCGGGCAAGCGGGGAGAGCTTCTTCCTCGGCGTCGCGGAGGACGTGCTTCGCTACGTCACTCGCGAAATGGTCTCGCCCGAGGGCGGCTTCTATTCGACCCAGGATGCCGACAGCGAGGGCGTCGAGGGAAAGTTCTTCGTCTGGGAGCGGGCGGAGGCGCTGCGGCTCCTCGGCGAAGAGATCGGCGAGATCTTCTGTCGCGTCTACGACGTGACCGACATCGGCAACTTCGAGCGGCGAAACATCCTGCACGTCGCGCTCGACGCGGAGCAGGCCGGGAAAATGTTCCACAAGGAGCCCTCGGAAATCCGCCGCCTCCTGGCCGAAGCCGGCGGGCGTCTCTTCGAGAAGCGAGAGCAGCGCGTCAAGCCATTTCGCGACGAGAAGATCCTCGCTGCCTGGAACGGCTTGATGCTCTCGGCGTACGCCGATGCCTTGCGCGCCACCGGGAACGAGGCCTACCGAGACGTCGCCGAGCGCGCCGCTCGGTTCGTGACTCGCACGCTGTGGTCGAACGATCGCCTGCTCCACGGCTACAAGGACAGCGAGGCGAGGGTGCCGGGCTTCCTCGACGATTACGCTGCGCTCGGCCTGGCCTTCCTCGATCTCTTCGAGGTGACCTTCGACGGTCGGCATGTCGAATGGGCGGAGCGGTTGGCGAAGCGAATGATCGACGACTTCTGGGACGGAGAGAACGGCGGCTTCTTCTACACGAGCGCCGAGCACGAGCGGCTGATCGCTCGCACCAAGCCGGCCTACGACGGGTCGGTGCCGTCCGGGAACTCGCTGGCGGCGACGCTCTGCCTCCGTCTTCACGCGCTGACCGAGCACGCGGACTATCTCGACAAGGGAGAGCGGATTCTGCGGCTCCATCGCGAAGCCATCGAAGAAAATCCGTTCGCCCACTCGAATCTTCTCGCCGCGCTCGACTTCCACGCGCGTCAGCCGAAGCAGGTCGCGATCGTCGCCGCGGGCGGCGGTACGGGCGCTCGGCCGTTGCTCGAACCTCTCGGCCGTCACTACGCGCCCAACCAGGTCGTTTTCTGCTACGATCCCGCCTCGCCCCCCGCGTGGGTGCCGCCGTTCGCGCACGACAAGCCGCTCGTCGACTCGCAGCCGACGGCGTACGTCTGCCACCGCTTTGCCTGTTCGCCCCCTGAGACGGAATGGGGTGGGCTTCGAGGCCGGCTCGAGGAGTGAGGTGAGCGACGGCCAACCGTCCGGCGTGCGGCCGCGTGCGCCGCGCCGACCCCGTCAGTCGGCAACGCTCGAGCGCGTCGAAGCCTTTCTGCGCGAGATCCGCCCCGATGCCCCCGAGCCGGCGGCACAGTACGTCAAGGAGCTCGTGGTCACGGCGATCCGACTCCTCGAAGATCGCACGTCGATCGCCGACGTCCGTCTGCTGAACGCCACCGTTCGGGAGCTGCGTTACGCCTTTCGCATCTTCGCCCGCTTCGGCGGGGTCCGTAAAGTCACCACCTTCGGCTCCGCGCGTATTGCGGAAACCGATCCCACCTATCGCCAAGCCGAAGAGTTCGCGCGCCGGATCGCCGATGAGGGGTATATGGTGATCACCGGCGCGGGCGGCGGAATCATGCGCGCCTGCCAGGCCGGGGCCGGACGCGAGCGCAGCTTCGGTGTCAACATCCGGTTGCCGTTCGAGCAAAGGCCCAACGATGTCATCGCCGACGATCCCAAGCTGATGACGTTCAAGTACTTCTTCACGCGCAAGCTGCTGTTCGTGAAAGAAGCCGACGCGGTGGTTCTCTTCCCCGGGGGATTCGGCACCCTCGACGAGACGTACGAGTGTCTCACGCTGGTGCAGACCGGGAAAGCCGGTCCGATGCCGATCGTGTTCGTCGATGCGCCGGGAGGAACCTACTGGAACGCGTGGCGCGACTACGTGAACGACCGCCTCCTCCGCCGGAGCCTGATCTCCGAAGAAGATCTGTCGCTAGTCCGAGTCACCGACGACGTCGCCGTCGCCGTCGACGAGATTTGCCGCTTCTACACCGTCTATCATTCGTCACGGTACGTCGGTGAAAAGCTCGTCATGCGATTGACGCGTCCGCTCCGAGAAGACCTCCTCGAGCGCCTGCACACCGACTTCGCCGATCTCGTGGTGAGCGGACGGTTCCACCTGACGCACGCGCTCGCCGAGGAGGAGCGCGACGAGACAGTCGAGCTGCCGAGATTGGTTTTCCATTTCAATCGAATCAACTTCGGAAGACTGCGCCAGATGATCGATTTTCTGAATGTCAGCGGGGCGTAGGGAGGTTTCGCACTCCTCCGCCTTCGGGAGTACTCTGAGCGCCGAGAAGTTGGAAGCATGCGAAACGTCCCCTACGTGTACGTGTTCCAGCGACAACCCCGCCGCGAGCAGGCCATCAAGCAACCGCCTGCAGCGGGCGAATGATCGTCGATGAGCGCCCGGTCTCTCGAGGAGTTTCAGAACCGGCATGCCCGCGTGATCGACCGTCTCTATGCCCAGGGGCGTGCCGAGCGCTGGAAGCTATCCGCGTCGGAATTTGCCACCGCGCTCTACCGCAGCGCGGCGGGACGGTTTGCCGCCGAGGCACCGTTCGAGGTCGATGAGATCGAGCGCTATCTCGGTTCGCTCCACGTCGAGGATCTCGCACTGGCGGCGGCTTGCGAGCACGGCAACCAGCAGGCCTGGATCGAGTTCCTGGGGCGATTCCGCCCCGTTCTGTTCGGCGCCGCACTCTCGCTGGCGCGTGAGGAAGCCCGAGCCCAGGAGATCACCGACAGCCTCTACGCCGATCTCTACGGCCTCGAAGAGCGAGATGGCCGACGCCGCTCGCTCTTCCAGTATTTTCACGGCCGCAGCTCGCTCGGCACCTGGCTGCGCTCGGTCGTGGCGCGCACTTTCGTAGACGGCTATCGCGCCGCACAGCGCGGCCAGGCACTGCGCGGCCGACTGAACGAAGCGATCGGCCACGAGGTCGCCGTCGCGCCTCTACCGAGTGACTCCGACCGCGCACGCTACCTCGAGAGTCTGCGTCAGTCGCTCTCGCAAGCGTTGTCTCAGCTCGAGGCGCGCGATCGGCTGCGACTGTCCTACTACTACATTCAACAACTCACGCTTGCCGAAGTCGGACGACTCCTCGGCGAGCACGAATCCACGGTCTCTCGCAAGCTGGAACACACCCGGGACTCACTGCGTAAGGAGGTGAAACGTCGCCTGCGAAGCGAACACGGACTCGACGAGGAAGACGTCCGGGCGTGTTACGAAACAGCCCTGGAATGCTGGCCATTCGAGCTCGGCAAGGAGCTCGTACCGCCGGCGTGCTAAAGGTGCGCAAGCTTCGATGATGCGTGCGTTCCAAATGGACAGGAGAGTTGTTTGAGCAGCTCGGCCGACAGCGACAAGAGCTTCGAGCACATCCTCGCCTCGTTCCTGCGCGAGGACTTGGGGCCTTCCCGGAAGGACTGCCCGCATCCGGGCCTGCTATCCGCCTATTTCGAGGGCAAGCTGGCGGAGCCGGAGGCTCGAGAGCTCGAGATCCATCTCTCGAGCTGCAGCGGCTGCCAGGCCGAGATTGCGGCTCTGCTTCGTTTGCAGCCCGCGCCCGCGCCCGAGGCGGCGCAGCCGAAGCCGGTCGAACCGGCTCCGCCCGCAGCGGTCGTGAAAGCCGAACCACCCCCCGAGCCCGACAAGGTCACGCCGCCATCGCAACCAGCCGTCGGAGCGACGCCGTTCACGCCGAGGCGGCGGACGCTTTGGACATGGGTCGGCCCGGTTGCCTTGGCTGCGAGCGCCGTGCTGGCGATCGGCGTGACCTACCGATTCGCCCCGCTCATCGGAGAGGCCTCGCGAAAATCGCGCGAATCCGAATTGCGCGCCCGAGCGCCGGAGAACGTCGTGCCGCTCGCAGCGAGCCGCGACACGGACACACGAATCAAGGAGGGGCTAGAGGCACCGCAAGCGGCGCCCGCCCTGACGACCGCTGCGAGTCCCGCCGCTCCGCCGATGCTGGACAAGATGCCGGCTGCCGAATCCCGATCCGCGCTGGCCGAATCGATGCCGCGTGAGGAAACGGACATGCTCGCGCGGGCACCCACCGTAACCGTACAGCAATCACCCGGCGCACCGAGCCTCGAGCCCGCTTCGCCCCTCGCGATGGGTCCTCGAGAGGGCGCGAACGAACCTTCCGAAACGAAGCAGGCAGCCAAAGACGAGCGCACGCTCGAGGCCTTTCGCGCCGATCAAGCGGCACCGGCGCCGGCGGGCGAGGCAAACGTCGGCGTCGCCGCAAAGGCGATGAAGCCGACGACGGACCGCGGCGTCGTCATCATCGCGCGTACCAGTGACGACGTCGCTTGGCGGTTGAGCGAGGCCACGATCGAGCGATCCGACGACGCCGGCAAGACCTGGCGAGCCCAGCCGACCGGTGACGCAACCGGCTTGCTGGCTGGTTCGGCGCCCTCCGCCGAGATTTGCTGGCTCGCCGGTCGAAGCGGCTTGGTGCTGCGCACGACGGACGGTGAGCACTGGCAGCGACTGGTTCCCCCAACGACCAGCGATCTCACCCAGATCAGGGCCCAGAACGACACGAACGCGACCGTACGGACCGCCAGCGGCGAACGATTCTCCACCAAAGACGGCGGCCAGAGCTGGTCCAAGCTCTGATTCGCGCGCCTCTTCCGGCGCTTCCCGAAAAAGATCGCAAGCGGCGCCCGGCCACGCGTTCTCCCCTGCGAGGACCGAGACGTGACCGAAGCGAACACAGTGCCGCCGACCCGATCCCTCGCTCTTCCGAGTGATCCGCGACTATTTCAGATTTCGTTCCTCGGCATCCTGCTCGCCGCCGGCGCGTGGCTCCGCGACTTTGCGATCCGTCCCGAGCAGGGCGCCCTTGCGTTCGCCGCGGCGATCCTCACGCAGCGCCTCGGCGAGCGGCTGCACGGCGCGACACGGTCGAGCCTGCGCAGCGCGGTGATCACGGCGCTCAGTCTGTCTCTGCTGCTTCGGGCCGACAACCTCTGGGCCCATCCGATCGCCGCAAGCGTCGCAATCGGTGCGAAGTTCGTCGTGCGAGCGCGCGGCAAGCACCTCTTCAACCCGGGAAATCTCGGCGTCCTCTTTGCGCTCGTCGTGCTGCCCGGGGCCTGGGTCTCACCCGCACAGTGGGGAGATGATTTCGTGTTCGCCGCTTGGCTCGTCGCGCTCGGCGGCCTGGTCGTCCACCGCGCGCGGCGTGCAGACGTGAGCCTCGCGTTTCTCGGATTCCACCTCGGCGCGGCGGCGCTGCGTGTCCTCTGGCTCGGTCAGCGCGGAGCCGTATGGGTTCACCAGCTCGAGAGCGGCGCGCTGCTGCTGTTCGCGTTTTTCATGATCTCGGATCCTATGACGATCCCCAATCACCCGCGGGGCCGCATCGCGCACGCCGCGCTGGTCGCCGCACTCGCGTACGTCTGGCAGTTCGCGCTCTATCGGCCGAATTCGCTTCTCTGGGCGCTCTTTTTCGCCGCGCCCGCGGTGCCGCTCTGGGACACCCTCTGGCCCGCCACGAAATACCAATGGACCAGCCAAGGAGGCTCAAATGAAACGACGGAGATTTCACTTTGCCCCGCTGCCGGCCCTGGCGCTCGCGGTGCTCGGCTGGCTGGCCGCGCCGCGTGACGCCGGAGCGTTCTGCGGCTTCTACGTCGGCAAGGCGGATGCGACCCTGTACAACCAGGCCTCGCAGGTCGTGCTGGTGCGAGACGGCGACCGCACGCGTGATCAGCATGATGAACGACTACCAGGGCGAGCTCGACGGAGTTCGCGCTGGTCGTTCCGGTGCCGGTCGTCCTCGAGAAGAGCCAGGTCCACATCGGTGACCGCGAGCTCTTCGAGCACCTCGACGCGTACAGCGCGCCGCGCCTCGTCGAATACTCACGACGAAGATCCCTGCCAGCGAATCGCGTACGACCGGATGGCGCCGCTGGCGGCTGCGCCGCAAATGATGCGAAAGGAGGCCGCAGAGCGTGCCAAGTCGCTCGGCGTGCACGATCGAGGCCGAGTACACGGTCGGCGAGTACGACATCCTGATCCTCTCGGCGAAGCAGTCGCGACGGGCTCGAGACGTGGCTCACCGAGAACGGCTACCGGATCCCGAAGGGCGCCAGCCGAGCCCTCCACCCCTACCTCCAGCAGGGCATGAAGTTCTTCGTCGCCAAGGTGAACCTGAAGGAGCAGACGGCGACCGGCCTCCGCTATCTGCGACCCGCTCCAGATCGCGTTCGAGTCGCCGAAGTTCATGCTGCCGATTCGTCTCGGCATGGTGAACGCGCAGGGCTCGCAGGACCTCCTCGTCTACGTGCTCACGCGCGGCGGTCGCGTCGAGACGACGAACTACCGTACGGTAAAGCTGCCGACGGGCATGGACGTGCCCGAGTACGTGAAGGACGACTTCGCGCGCTTCTACCAGTCGATGTTCGACACCCAGGTGAAGGCGGAGAAAATGCGCGCGGTCTACACGGAATATTTCTGGAACATGGGCTGGTGTGATCCCTGCGCGGCGGAGCCGCTGTCGCACGAGGAGCTGCGCAAGCTCGGCGTGTTCTGGCTCGACCGAGATTCCGGTCCACTGCGGCCAGGATTCGCACCACCGCGACCGGCTCCGTTCCCCGGCGGCCCGCTGCCAGTGATGGTGACGCGCCTCCACGTGCGCTATTCGCCCGATACCTTCCCGGAAGACCTCGTCCTCCAGGAGACCTCGGACAGCGAGAACTTCCAGGGCCGCTACGTGCTGCGTCACGCCTGGAACGGCAGTCGCGACGAGTGCTCGGCCGCGAAGAGCTACTTCGACGAGCTCGCAAGACGCCGCGAGCAGGAGGCGTCGACGCTCGCCTCGCTCACCGGCTGGCCGCTCGAGGAGATCCGCAAGAAGATGGACCTCGGCGAGGCGGGAGCGGAGAACTGGTGGGAGCGATTGTGGAACTGATACGGGCTCGCTAGTGAAACGCCGACATGGACGATCCCCAAGGCTTCCACGTGACCATCAAAGGGCTCGTGTTCGACGAACGGGGCGCCGTGCTGCTTCTCCGCGAGCGGAGCGGCACCTTGGATCTTCCCGGTGGACGGCCAGCCCGAGAAGGCGCGCGTATGGCACGCCATCCCCTCGCTGCTAGGCGTTCAGCTCGCGATCTCGCGCACGGCGGCGACCCGCTTGTGGAAGCTCTGGCGACGATCCTCGCGCTCCGCTGCCGACATCCTCGGCTCGAAACGGGCGCCGAGCCGCCAGATCTTCTGGAGCGACTCGACGTCCGGCCAGAAGCCGACGGCGAGGCCCGCGAGATAAGCCGCGCCGCTGGCCGCGGCTTCGAGCGTCGCTGGACGCTCGACGGGAATGCCTAGAATGTCGCTCTGGAACTGCAGCAGGAAGTCGTTTTGCGCCGCACCGCCATCGACGCGGAGAACGGTCGGTCGACCCGACGGCGAGTCGGCCGCGAGCGCGTCGAAGACCTCCGCGCAGCGCAGCGCGACGCCTTCGAGCACGGCGCGCACGACGTGTGCCCGGGTCGATCCGCGCGAGAGGCCGCCGACCGTGGCGCGCGCGGCGCGATCGAGGTGCGGCGTGCCGAGGCCCTGGAACGCCGGCACGGCCCAGACGCCGCCGCTGTCGGGTACCTGGCGGGCGACCGCGTCGGTGTCGCCGACCGAGTCAACGATCCCGAGCCCGTCTCGCAGCCATTGAATCGCCGCTCCGGCCGTGATCGCGACGCCTTCGAGGCAATAGTGAAGCTCTTCGCCGAGCTTCCAGAGCACCATCGGAAAGGCGCCGTTCGAGGAGAACTGCAGCGAGGTTCCGGCATTCAAGTCGGCCATCGCCGAGGTGCCGTAGCTGATCTTGACCGTTCCCGGATCGACGCAGAGCTGCCCGAACATCGCCGCCTGCTGATCGCCGGCAAGTCCGGCGATCGGCACGGCGGCGCCGAAGAGCCCCGCCTCCGTCTCGCCGTAGCGCTCGCTCGACCGGCGGATCTCCGGTAGCGCTCGTTCGGGTAGGCCGAGAACTCCGAGCAACGCTTCGCTCCAACCCGTTCCGAAGAAATCGAAGAGGCAGGTCGCCGAGGCGAAGGACGCGTCGGTGACGTGAACCGCCCCGTGCGACAGCTTCCACAGGAGCCACGACTCGAGCGTTCCGAGCAGCGCATCCCCGCATTCGACGCCGGCGCGCACCGCCTCCACGTTGCGCATCATCCATTCGAGCTTGGTGGCCGCCGTGAGCGGCTCGGCGATGTGACCCTGCGCAGCCAGCTCGGCGCAGCGCTCGGTGGTGCGCAGGTCCTGCCAGCTGAGCGCCGCATGCAGCGGGTGGCCGGTCGTGCGGCTCCAGGCGACCGCCGTCGAGCGCTGGCCGGTGACGCCGATCGCAGCGAGGTCTCGGCCGGCGGCGCCCGCTCCCGCGAGCGCGGACCTCGCCACCTCGACCGTGCGCTCCCAGATCGACTGCGCATCTTGCTCGACCCAGCCGGCGCGAGGATAGCTCGCGCCCACCTCGCGATAGTCGCGGCCGGCCACCCGCCCGTTCTCGTCGAACAGAAGGGCGCGCACTCCGGTCGTGCCCTCGTCGATCGCCAGCACGAACTTCGATCTTGTCATGCTTCGGGCAGTACCTCCGGATTCATGATGCCATGCGCTCAATCGTTCGTTTGAGCGCGACGAGAAGCTCGTACGCCGTTCCGTGCTCGTGGCGCAACCACCCGGCAGGCACCCGGCTCGCCTGTGAGAACGAGGCTCCAGCCAAACTGTGCCCTCGGAGTAGATCTGGTCACCGCGTTTTGACGCAGTGGATCAACCCCGGAGAAGTGCTAGGCTGCGGCCGTCGTGAATGTGAATCCGTATCGGTTGCTCGACGTGCCGCCCGCGCGGTCGGCGCCGCAAAGCCTCGTCGGGCGTCTGCAATTCGAGGTCGGGCGCTGCGGTCGACGAGAGCTTCGCTCCGCTACGAGGCCTGGCGGATCGGACGATCTCCACCGCAGCGCATCCGCGAGCGCGCCGAGCGCTATCGGCGCGCAATCGACTTCCTCGAAAGCCGCGGCGCTCTCGAGAATCCCGCGGTCCTGTTCGCGCAGCCCGTCGATGTTCCCGCGGTGGAGCGCAAGGCACGACGATTTCTCGGCCTGCCCGTTTGCGAGTCGCTCCGCTTCGAGAGCCGGCCGCAACGAATCTTTCCAGAGGAGTTCGGCACTGCGGCTCGCGACCCCAGCGGACGAAACCGGTTGGCTCGCGCCTATCTCTGGCGACGGGTCGGTCGGCGTCGGCCAGTGATCATCTGTATCCACGGGTACCGCGGCGGCTTTCCGGTTCTCGACGGGCGCGCCTTCGGGGTGCGACGCCTCTTCCACTCCCTCGGATTCGATGTCGTGCTCGCGACTCTCCCCTACCACGGCGCGCGGGCGCCGCAGGGAACCTCGTCCGGCCAACTCCTCCTCAACGATCCAGTACGCACGATCGAGGCGTTCGTTCAGGCAGTGTCCGATCTTCGCCGTTTGGCCGCCTGGCTGCGGGCCGAAGGGGCACCGTCGGTCGGCGTGACCGGGATGAGCCTCGGCGGCTACGTGACGGCTCTGTTCGCTTCGCTCGAGCCGGATCTCGACTTCGCGGCGCCCATCATTCCGGTCGCCTCCTTCGCCGATATCCTTTGGGAACGCGCAGGAAGAAGAGGCGAGCACGCCGACGCGCGCGCGGCCGGCATCGATCTCGCGCTATTGCGTCGCTTGTTCTCCCCACACTGCCCGCTCGGCCATCGCCCGCGGGTGCCCGCGGGGCGGCGACTCGTCATCGCGGGCGAGGCCGACCGCATCGTGCCGCCGGAGCACCCCGCCGCGCTCGCCGCTCACTGGCAGGCACCGATCGAGTGGTTTGCCGGCGGGCACCTCGCCCAGCTCGGCCGCGAGCGCGCGCTCGCGCGATTCGCCAGGCTCGCGCGGAATCACACTCAGGGCTGCTGATCGTCGATGATCGCCACCAAGGTCCCTTCGTCGACCTCCTGGTAAAGATCCTCGATGTCGCGGTTGGCGAGCGACACACAGCCGAATGTCCAGTCGATGCCGAGGCGGTTGAGCTCTTCCTCGTCCGAGCCGTGAATGCCGATCTGGCCGCCGGGCCCGCGGCGCGAGCCTTGCCCCAGCACGGCGCGAATCGGCGCACTGCCGATCGCCGTGCGGTCCGGCTTGACGACGCTACCGTTCGGGTAATCGATCGCCAGGAATCGATGGTACTTGGCATGCACGCGCTTGGCGGTGATCCGGTAGAGGCCGGAGGGAGTGCGGCGGTCGCCCTCGACGACCTTTCGCCCGGCGTTACGCCCGAGCACGACCGCGTAGCTCTTCACCGGCTTGCCGTACCGATAGAGAACGAGCTTGCGGGCGGTCTTGTCGACGACGATCATCTCACTCTGCTCCTCGGCCCACGGCAGGAACTCGTCGATGCTCGCGTCGCGCCGCGGCGAGATCTCGTCGGCGCGCACGCGGGAGAACGGGGGCTCGTATCGTGACACGGGTGCCGAGCCGCAGGCGGAGAGCCAGAGCGAAGCCACGAGCCACAATGCCGCTGGGGGCGCTCTCCTCGCAGTCCGCCTCATCGGTCTGCGACATCTTCCAATGAAGGGGCAGGTCAAAGCAAGCCGATCGGTCGGATCCCGCGTGTGTCCCGCTGCAACCGCCGCAGCGAATCGCTCCGGTCGGCCGCGCTTTTCCGCTAAGCTGCTCCGCATGGTCGTACGCCGGTGGCTACGCGCATCGACGATGGGGCTCGACCGACAGGTGATACTGCTCTCGGCGACCTCCCTCGTCATCATGCTCGGCTCCAGCATCATCTCGCCCGTCCTGCCGCTCTACGCGCGCGAGTTCGGCGTCGACTATGCCGGCGCGGGTCTTCTCGTCTCGTCCTTCGCCGCCGGGCGGCTCGCCTTCGACTACGTCGGCGGAGCGCTCGCCGATCGCGTGAGCCCGCGCCTCCTCACTACCGCCGGGGCCGTGATCACCGCCGTCTCCGCGTTCCTGTGCGCTCGAGCGACGAGCTTTTCTTGGCTCGTCGGCTACCGCGTGATCGAAGGCGTCGGCTCGGCGTTTTACGTGATCACGATCATGGCGCTCTTCGCGCGCACGGTCGGCGCCGAGGAGATGGGCAAGGCGATGGGCTTCTACCAGAGTATGATCCTGCTCGGGGTCTCCTTCGGCCCGACGATCGGCGGAATCGTCGCCGAGATCTGGGGCCTGCGGGCGCCCTTCTACGTGATGGCGGCCTTCGGCCTGATCGTCGCCGGGCTCACCTGGGCCTTGGTGACGAACGAGGTTCGTGCCCAGCACGAAGCGTCGATCGCTCGGCCGCCGCTCGCGGAGGTCGCGCGTCACGTCAGCAGCCGGACGTTTCTCTACATCCTGCTCCTCACGTTCTACGTCTTCTCGGTTCGAGCCGGCGCCCGTAGCAACTTGATTCCGCTGTTCGGTGGCGAGCGCGGCGGGCTCGGCGAATCGGCCATCGGCATCATCCTCTCGGCCTCCGCGTTCGCCAACTTCGCGGTGCTCTGGCATGCAGGGGCGCTCCTCGACCGGCGTGGCCGGCAGCGGATCGTACTGCCGACGCTCGCGGCCACGGCCCTCTGTTGCTTCGGGTTTGCCTGGTCGCCGGGCTTCGCCAACCTGCTCGTCGTCAGCACCGGTCTCGGCATCGCGCTCGGCTATCTCGCACCGGCGCCCGCGGCCATGGTCGCGGATCTGACCTCCCGGGAGATGCTCGGCGCCGTGATCGGAGTCTATCGTATGGCTGGCGATCTCGGTCTCCTGCTGGGGCCCGTGACGCTCGGTGCTCTGGCCACCCGATTTGGGTTCGAAACGGCGTTCGTGACAGCCGGGCTCTTTGCCCTGGCGACCCTCGCGCTCGGCGTTGGCATCCCGGAGACGCTCGGTTCGCAACCGGGGGTCGCCAGGCAGCGAAGCGAGGTGCTGCCGCGCAGCGCCGCTTCGAGCCGCGATTGACCGAAGGATCCGCCCCGGGGTAGGAGCGCGAGATCGTGCCAATCGAGAAGAACGAGCTCCGCCGGGTGCTGGGTCACTTCGCGACCGGCGTCACCGTGATCACGACCTGCGACGAGCAGGGACAGCCGTTCGGCCTGACCGCCAACGCCGTCACCTCCGTATCGCTGGTTCCGCCGCTGATTCTGATCTGCGTCGACAAGACAGGCCGATACCTATCCCTATTTCGACCGCAGCAAGGTATTCGCGATCAACATTCTGTCCGACAGAGCAGGAGACGATCTCACGCCGCTTCGCGACCAGCGGCATCGAGAAGTTCGAAGGCATCGGATACCGCAAGAACGACATCGGCTGCGCGATCCTCGACGACGCGGTGGGTCATATCGACTGTAGGATCGTTCAGTCGTACGACGCCGGCGACCATACCATCTATGTCGGCGAGGTCGAATCCGCCGAGGCGGAGGACATTTCTCCGCTGCTGTTTTTCCGCGGCGGGTACCGCAAGCTCGCCGTGTAAATCTCGCCATCCGGGCGGGCTTTTGCCGGGCCGCAACGTGGGCACCCAGTGACGGGTTAAAGCCTCCAGAACGGAGGAAAACCATGAACTGGCGTCCATTGCTTCTGTCGGGAGTCTTTGCGGCCGGGCTTACGCTGTCGCTCGTACCGCGGGCCGTCGCGGACCCGCCCCCGTGGGCCGGCGTTTGGCGCCACAGGAATCAATACGATGGCGACCACTATGATCGCCCGCCCTACGACAACGGCGGCTACTACGGGCGCGCGAGATACGGCGGCAATTACGGTCAATGCAGGCAGATCATCGACCGCATCAACTTCGACCGCTCGAACATCAACGAGATCGCGCCGACCGGACGCCATCGCAAGGCGATGCAGTGGTACAAGGACGACATAGGCAATGCCGAGCGCGAACTGGCGAAGTGCCGGTACGGTGGGGATGTCGCGACCGCCTACGATCCCTACTACCAGCCGGGCGCGTCCTACTGATCCGTACTACGGCGACACGGGTCAGTCGTTCGACTGGAAGCACGACTGGCCGGCTGTTGCTCGGCCAGCTTCTCGCCCCGCCGCGTTAGCCCCGATGCGAAATTCCCGTGATGCTCTTGCTTGACATCTCGGTTCCCGGAGCGGAAATGCCCGGAGCATGGGCAGAGAGAAGCGTGTGGGAGCAGCCCGCCGTTGGCAGAATTCGCGGGTCATCCTCGAGGATCCCGCCTCGACGTACATTGACGAGGGGGTGGCGATCGGCACGGGAACGACGATCGGGCCGAATACCCAGCTGCGCGGCCGGACTCGGATCGGCAAGGACTGCCGCATCGACGGCAGCGCATACCTGAGTGATGCCGAGCTCGGCGACCGCGTGCACCTGAAGTTCTCGGTGGTGATTTCGGAGTCGAAGGTCGGCAACGACGCGGTGATCGGCCCGTTCGCGCACCTCCGGCCAGGGACGTCGCTCGCCGAGCGCGTGCACATCGGCAACTTCGTCGAGACCAAGAAGGCGGTGATCGGCGAAGGCACCAAGGCGAATCACCTGACCTACCTCGGCGACTGCGAGATCGGCCCCGACACCAACGTCGGCGCCGGCACCATCACCTGCAACTACGACGGCTTCGAGAAGCATCCGACCGTCATCGGCGAGCGCGTGCAGATCGGCAGCGACACGCAGCTCGTGGCGCCCGGTCACGCTCGGCGACGACGTCTACGTCGGCGCCGGCACCACCGTCACGGCACGACGTCCCGGCCGGCGCGCTGGTCGTACAACTGAACGGCGCGAGCGGGTGCGTCGAGGGCTGGACGGAGCAGCAAGCGCAAGCAGATGAAGCGCGGGAAACGCTGATGTGCGGCATCGTCGGATACGTCGGTCCGCGTGAGGCGAGTGCCGTTCTCGTCGCCGGGCTGCGCGAGCTCGAGTACCGCGGCTACGACTCCGCGGGAGTCGCGACCCTCGACGGCGACGGCATCGAGGTGCGCCGCTGCGTCGGCAAGCTCGACAACCTCGAGAAGCTGCTGCGCGAGCAGCCGCTCGCCGGCTCGATCGGCATCGGTCACACGCGCTGGGCGACGCACGGCCGCCCCTCGGAGCAGAACGCACATCCGCACCGCGCCGGGCAAGCGTGGTCCTCATCCACAACGGCATCATCGAGAACTACCTCGAGCTCCGCGCCGCGCTGGTGCGCCGCGGCCGGAGCCTGCTCTCCGAGACCGACACCGAGGTGATCTCGCATCTGATCGACGAGGAGATGCAGAACGGGCCTGAGTCTCGTCGAAGCGACACGCCGCGCCGTGCGCCAGCTCCACGGCTCCTTCGCGATCGTCGTGATGTAGCGAGACGAGCCGCGACCGCCTGGTCGCCGCGAAGAGCGCGACCCCGATCGTGCATCGGCCTCGGCGACGGCGAGAACTTCGTCGCCTCCGACATTCCGGCGCATCCTCGAATACACGCGCGACGTGCTCTTCCTCGAGGACGGCGAGATGGCGGAGGTGACGCGCGAGGCGGTCGCGCTCACCGACCTTCGACGGGCCAGCCGCGTCGACGCGGCCACCCCGCCGCGTCACCTGGGACGCGGTCACCGCCCAGAAGGGCGGCTACAAGCATTTCCTCCTGAAGGAGATCCACGAGCAGCCGCAGGCGCATCATCGACACGCATGCGCGGCCGCATCCGCCAGGAGGCGGGCGACGTCGAGCTCGCCGAGCTCGATGCGCTCGGCGAGCGCCTCGAGCGGCGTCGAGCGCGTCACGCTGGTCGCCTGCGGCACGGCGTGGCACGCGGCCTGGTCGGCAAGTTCTTCCTCGAGCGGCTCGCGCGGCATGCCCGTCGAGGTCGACTACGGCGAGCGAGTTCCGCTACCGCAGCCCCGTCCTCGACGACCACGACGCTGCTGGTCGTCGTCTCGCAGTCCGGCGAGACCGCCGACACGCTGGCCGCCGTCGAGGAAGCCGAACGCGCGCGGGGCGCCCGGTGCTGGCGGTCTGCAACGTCGTCGACTCGTCGATCGCGCGCCGCGCCGACGCCGTCGCTCTACACGCACGCGGGCCCGGAGATCAGCGTCGCGCAGCACCAAGGCCTTCACGACGCAGCTGACGGCGCTCTACCTGCTCGCGCTCCACCTTCGGGCGCCGGCGCGGCCGGCTCGACGCCGAGCGCGGCCGCTCGCTCCTCGCGCGATCTGCGTGGACTGCCCGCAGCTCATCGAGCAGACGCTTGCCGCGCGACGAGCAGATCGAGCGCAGCTCGCCAAGAAGTACGCGCAGCGCTCGCGACTTCCTCTACCTCGGTCGCGGCATCAACTACCCGATCGCGCTCGAAGGCGCGCTCAAGCTGAAGGAGATCTCCTACATCCACGCCGAGGGCTATCCGGCGGGCGAGATGAAGCACGGGCCGATCGCGCTCATCAACGAGGAGATGCCGGTCGTCGTGCTCGTCCCGCACGACGACGTCTACGCCAGAAGACGCTGTCGAACCTGAAGGAGGTCGAGTCGCGCGGCGGGCGCATCATCGTCGTCACCGATCGGCGAAGTCGAAGATCTTCCGAGATGGCCGCCGACATTCTCGTCGTCCCGCGCCACGCAGCCGCTGCTGTCACCGTTCCTGCTGACGATCCCGCTGCAGCTCCTCGCCTACCACGTCGCCGTCGACCGCGGCACCGACGTCGATCAGCCGCGCAACCTCGCGAAGAGCGTCACCGTCGAGTAGCGACGCGCTCGCGGATGGCCGCGGCATCCAGGCCCGGGACGTCGAAAATCTTGCGCGGTGAGCGCTCGCCTTCGAGGAGCCGGACGTCCACGCCCAGCACCTCGCGCAGAAGATCGGCGACGGCGAGGTTCGCCTTGCCGCGCTCGGGTGGTGCGCTCACCGTGACCCGTAGGCGATCGCCGAGCCAGCCGGCGATGCGGTTTCGCGAGGCTCCCGGGACGACCTTGACCTCGAGCCTCACGCCGCGCCGTCGCGCGCGAGGCGAATGCCGCTGAATTGCCAGCGCGCCTGCGGCGGGAAAAAGTTCCGATAGGTCGCACGGACGTGAGACCTCGGCGTCGCGCACGAGCCGCCGCGAAGCACGAGTTGATTGCACATGAACTTGGCGTTGTACTCGCCGAGAGCCCCCGCAGGCGGGCGGTAACCCGGATACGGGGCGTAGGGGCTCTGCATCCATTCCCAGACGTCGCCGAAGAGCTGCGCCGGCGCATCCGACGCTGCAGCTTCGAGACCGGTGGGATGGAGCCATCCACTTTCCACGAAGTTGCCGTCCGGCGTCGTCTTGGCCGCGAAGATCTCCCACTCGAATTCGCTCGGCAGCCGCGCGCCGGACCAGCGCGCGAACGCGTCGGCCTCGTAGAAGCTCACGTGGCAGACGGGCTCGTCCCGTCGGAGGTCGTGAAGACCCGAGAGCGTCGTCACCCTCCACGCGTCTCGATCGCCATGCCAGTAGAGCGGGGCCTGCCAGCCTTGCGACCGCACGGCATCCCATCCGTCGGAGAGCCAGAGTTCGGGTCGAGCGTATGCGCCGTCCTCGACGAATTCCAAGTACTCGCCGTTGGTGACGAGCCGCGACGCCAAGGCGAAGGCATCCACGAGCACACGGTGCCTCGGTCGCTCGTTGTCGAAGGAGAACGACCCTCCGCCGTGACCGATCCAGGCGATGCCGCCGGGGTGATGAAACCAGCGAAGCGGCGGGACGTCCCGCGCGGGCGCAGGCGCGCAATCGCGATACGCCGGACGGAGCAGATTCAACGAGAGCATGTGCTTCACGTCGGTCAGGATCAGCTCCTGATGCTGCTGCTCGTGATGGAGGCCGAGCTCGATCGTATCGGCGAGCGGCTCGACTGCCGAGCGCTCGAAAAGCTCGAGAACCCGGCGATCGATCGCGGCACGATACGCCCGGACCTCGTCGAGCGAAGGGCGCGAGAGCAAGCCGCGCTCGGGGCGCGGGTGCTGCGCGCCCACCCCATTGTAGTAGGAGTTGAAGAGAACGCGGAACTGCGGATGGTACGGCCGATAGTCCGAGAGGCCGCGCTCGAGGACGAACGTCTCGAAAAACCAAGTCGTGTGCGCGAGATGCCATTTGACCGGGCTTGCGTCCGGCATGGACTGCACCGTGCAGTCTTCCGGAGAGAGGGGCTCGGCGAGCCGGTCGGTCGTCCGCCGCACCTCACGATAGCGCTCGGCGAGGCTTCGAGGCGCCTCTCGGACGTCGCCGTGCCGCGCGACGAACCGGGGACTGCGAGCCCGGCGCATCGACCGGCTATCCGAGGGCCTTCAGCGCCGCTGCGTAGTTCGGCTCCTCCGCGATCTCCGGGACGAGCTCGCTGTGGAGCACTTTGTTGTTCTCGTCGAGCACGACGACGGCGCGCGCCGTGATGCCCGCGAGCGGGCCATCCTCGATCAGCACGCCGTAGTCTTTGGCGAACTGCCGCGAGCGCATCATCGACAGCGGAACGACGTTCGTTGTCCCCTCGGCGGCGCAGAAGCGGCCCTGCGCGAAGGGCAAGTCGGCGGAGATCAACAGCATGACCGTGTCCGAGTGGGTCTTCGCGTGCTCGTCGAACTTCTTCGTCGAGAGCGCGCAGACCGGCGTGTCGAGGCTCGGCACGATGCTGAGGAGCTTCTTCTTGCCGGCAAAGTCGGCGAGGCTCTTGTTCGCGAGCTTGCCGTCGACCAGGATGAAATCTGGGGCCTGCTTGCCGACCGCGGGCGGATTGCCCGCCGTGTGAATCGAGTTTCCTCGCAAGGTGATGATCGCCATGGCTCCGTCTCCTTTCGGCCCGCCCATCGCGGGCGACCGCACCCGCTATCAGACTGTCGTCGCCCTTGTCCAACCGCGTTCCGAAATTTCTTGCGTGACCTGAACGCGCCCGGATAATTTCGCTTCGGGTCTAACCAACGCATGCTTCACGAATGCCGTTTCGGCAACCACGGAACGGACGGCGACGGTGGACCCTCCTTTACTCCATCGACGGCCCCCGATACCCTCGAAGCGTCGTATGTTCACGACCACACCGCAGCGACCGGATCGATCGAGCCGACACATCGCCGCGATCGAGGAGGCGATTGCCGAGATTCGCGCCGGACGCATGATCATCCTCATGGACGACGAGGACCGCGAGAACGAGGGCGATCTCTGCATGGCCGCCGAGCGGGTCACTCCCGACGCCATCAACTTCATGGCGAAATTCGGGCGCGGCCTGATCTGCCTCCCGATCACGTCGGATCGCGCCGAGCAGCTCGGCCTGGCGGCAATGGCGCGCGAGAATAATTCCCCGCTCGGCACAGCGTTCACCGTCTCGATTGACGCGCGCCGCGGGATCACTCACGGTCAATCCGCCGCCGACCGGACGACGACGATCCTCACCGCGATCCGCGACGGCGCCACTCCGCAGGACCTGGTCACGCCCGGTCACGTCTTTCCGTTGATCGCGCGCAAAGGCGGCGTGCTCGTGCGCACGGGACAGACCGAGGGTGCCGTCGATCTCTCCCGCCTCGCGGGGCTGCGCCCGGCGGGGGTGATCTGCGAGATCATGCGCGACGACGGCACGATGGCCCGCCTGTCGGATCTCGAGCTGTTCGCCGAGCTTCACAAGCTGAAGATCGCCACGATCGCCGATCTGATCCAATACCGATTGCGTAACGACTCTCTCGTCCATTGCCTCGGCGAGGCCCGTTTGCCGACCCGCTTCGGCGAATTTCGCGCCCGCGTCTACCAGTCCCACGTCGACGGCAGCGAGCACCTCGTGCTGCTGCGCGGCGATGTCGCCGACGACGAGCCGATCCTCGTTCGCGCCCACGCGGAATACCTCCCCGGCGACGTCTTCGCCTACCAGAGCCGGAACACCGGCGAGATGCTTCACCGGGCGATGATGCGGATCGATCAGGAAGGACGCGGCGTCGTGCTCTACCTGCGCCGCGAGAGCATGGCCGACGAGATCACCTCGGGGGCGGGCGCCGGGGAGGACACGCGCCCGAGCACCGCCTCGCGCGGGCGGCTCAGCGACTTTCGCGATTACGGAATTGGCGCGCAGATCCTGCGCGACGTCGGCGTGCGCAAGATCCGCCTGCTGACCAACTATCCGCGGCGCCTGGTGAGCCTTCCGGGCTACGGTCTGGAGATCGTCGAGTGCGTGCCACTGGCGCTCGACGCGAGCTACCCGGTTCCCGAGGGCGTATAGGAATCCGTCGTCTCGGTCGATGCGTCAATTTCAGTACGAACGCTTCGATCACCGGATAGCGCGCTCGGTTTCGATCGGCCCGCGCTCGGGTCGATCGAAACCGAGCGCAACCGCGCGTAAGCGCGGAAGACAAATACGCCACCGAATTGGTCTATTGAGTTCAGCGCTTCGCGCTATTGCGCTTGGTTTTTGTCGATCCGAGTACGGATCGACAAAAACCAAGCGCGCGTTTCGTATCGGCGAGCATCCTACGAAGACTGAGACACTACCGTCTCGCTTGATGCGTCGCTCGTTTGTCGCGGCTGCACTGTTCACGATCGGCTGCACGCTCGTCCGGGTCGTCTCCCCGGTCATGGCCGCGGATCCTCCACCGATCCCGGCGGAGATCGTCCGACTGAAAGTCGAGAGCGCGAACTATTCGCCTTCGCAAGATGCGCTGGACGTCCTCTTGCTCGCCGAGATCACCGAAGGTTGGCACGTCAACGCACATCGTCCGCTGTCGGATGCGCTGATCCCCACGACGCTCTCGGTTACGCCTCCGCCGGGATTCGAGGTGGGCGAGATCGAGTATCCGGCTCCGGAAAGGCGCACGCTCGGTTTCGCCGGCGACGAGTCGCTGCTCCTCTACAGCGGGCAGGTTCGCTTCCGTATTCCGCTCGCAGTCAAAACGGCCTTCACCCAGGAGGGGGCGACCTTCCAGGCGAAGCTCCATTACCAGGCCTGCGACGACACGCGTTGCCTGCGGCCGGCGGACGTCGCGCGGACCTTTCTCGTCAGGCGGCCGACGAACCTCGAGGCCCCAAGCGCTCGTGCGTCGGGCAACGAGGCTCCGATCGAGAGTTGGCTCACCCGCTACGGCCTAGCGCCGACCCTCGCCCTCGTCTTCCTCATGGGCCTCGGCCTGAACCTCACGCCGTGCGTGTACCCGCTCATCTCGGTGACGGTCGCGTATTTCGGTGGCCAGGCACGACAGCGGCGCGCGCGGGCGACCGTGCTAGCGAGCGCCTACGCCCTTGGCATCGCATTGACGTTCTCCGCCCTCGGCGTGGCGGCCGCGCTTTCCGGAGGTCTGTTCGGCTCTGCGCTGCAGCAGCCGGTCACCTTGGTGTTGATCGCGGCGCTCATGGTCGCGCTCGCGCTCTCGAGCTTCGGCGTCTACACCCTTCAACCCCCTACCTGGATGCTCCGGAGATTCGGCGGCACGGCGGGCGGGCTCGCGGGCGCGCTCTTCATGGGCCTGACGATGGGCGTCGTGGCCGCTCCCTGCGTGGGACCGATCGTCGTCGGCCTGCTGCTGGCGGTCGGTGCCAGAGGCGAAGCGGGCTTCGGGTTCCTTCTCTTCTTTACGCTCGCGCTCGGTCTCGGCGCTCCGTACGTGGTGCTCGGCTCAGCCGCCGGATCGATCACGCGGTTGCCTCGCTCGGGTGAATGGTTGGTTTGGGTGGAGCGGGTATTCGGTTTCCTGCTCCTGGGCCTCGCGCTCTACTTCGTGCGGCCCTTGCTTCCCACTCGCGTGCTGCCATGGGCGATGGCGGGCTTGATCGGTTGCGCGGGAATCACCCTCGGCTTTCTCGACGGTCACGGACGGCGTCTTCGATACTTCGCTCTCGTCAAGCGGACCGCAGGCGCGAGCGCGCTCCTGGCGGCTCTCTGGGTTGCGCTGCCCGCGCTGCGCGCGCCGCAAGCGAGCGCCATCTCGTGGCGGGAATTCTCGACGCAGGCCCTCGACGAGGCTCGCGCTCAGGACCGTCCGGCCGTCGTGGATTTCCGGGCCGATTGGTGCCTGCCCTGTCTCGAGATGGAGCGGACGACATTCGCTGCACCGGAGGTCACCGCGAAGGTTGGAGAATTCGCGATGCTCCGTGCCGACGTCACGGAGATGTCGAAGGACACGGAGAGCTTGCTGTCCAAGTACGGAGTGCTCGGCGTTCCCACGACGATCTTCTTCGCCGCGGACGGCAAAGAGCAGCATCGAACGGTCGGCTACATCGCGATCGACGATTTCGTGCGGCTGCTCGACGAGACGCGCGCTGCACACGCCGACGCGGGGCGGGGTTCGCGGACGCCGGTCGATGGGTGAGGGAAAAAAGAAAGGGTCCGAGGCTCGACTCGAGCCCCGAACCCTTTCTCGATACTAGACTCGCTAGGCGCTGCGGCGTGTGGCCTTGCCGCGATTGGTCTTTTCGTCGGTACGCTTGGTCGCGGTACGCTCGGGATGCTGTGAGCGCCGGTACATCGGCCGGAAGGCGAACGGCCTACCGTTCTCGGCTTCCTCCAAGCGGGCCTCCCACGATTTCAGCAGCGCCGTTCGGCTGTTTGATCGGCCGTAAGAGCGCTCACCGACGAACATCTCCCATCCTTCAAGAACGCTTCCATCCGGACGCACGATCCTACAGCGCGTGAAGCGGGGTCTTATGCCCGGGATACGTTTCAATCAACACTCCTCTCTTTTGCAATAATAAAACAATCAACCTCGATAATCCACCATTCATTGCGTTGGACGACGCCGCACGCAACATAATTTAATGCCGAACCGCGATCTCGCCACCACCGCCCGGGCGCTCCGGGCGGAAGACCGACTTTCACCTACGTTTACAGCCGGTTGCGGTTCTTGTCGCGACCGACCTTAGAACGCGTCCTTCAGCTGGCGTATGCGCGCGAATATCGCAACCGGATCATCGACCGCTTCGGGGAACTGCTTGCCGATCGACGCTCGGAGTTCCGAACTGTCGCAGCGCAGGAACGGGTTCGTCGCCAGCTCTTCGGCAACCGTGGTCGGAACGGTAGGCTCCCGACGTTCGCTTTGCGCTTTGACCTTCGCATGCTTGGCCGCGAGAGCGGCATTGCCCGGTTCGAGCGTCAACGCGAAGAGGAGATTCTTTTCGGTGTACTCGTGGCCGCAGAAGATCTTGGTATCGCCGGGCAACGCCGTCAGCCGGTTGAGCGAAGCGACCATGGTGCTGGCATCGCCTTCGAACAGCCTACCGCAGCCGCCCGCAAAGAGCGTGTCACCCGTGAACACCACCTCGTGGGTGGGGAGGTGAAAGGCGATGTGGCCGCTGGTGTGCGCGGGAATGAAGATGATGCGCACTCGGATCCCCCCGAAGTCGAACTCCTCGCCGTTGTCGACCGGATTTGTGATTCCCGGAATGCGCGCGCGGTCGCCCGCATACCCGTAGACCTCCAGGCTCGGATTGCCGAGCAGCAGGTCACGATTGCCCCCGACGTGGTCCCAGTGATGATGGGTGTTCCAAATCGCTCGCAGCTCTACCCCCTCGCGCTCGGCAGCGGCCATCACCGGCGGCGCCTCGGACGGATCGACGACGGCCGCGGCCCCGGAATCGGAGATGACCAAGTAGGCATAGTTGTCGAGTAGGACGGGGATCGGTACGACGCGCATGGCGACCTCGGAATGGTCTCTTCGTTTATCTCGGCTCGCCGGTTCTGTCGACCACCCGTCAGGATTCGAGACGCATGCGGAGCGCGATGTCGGCGAGCAGCAACGTGAGCGCCAAGGGTACGAGAAGCCAATCGAGCTGACGTCGAACCAGGCGCTTGGTGCCGTGGCGGGCGACGAGCTCGTCGATCGACGGGTTCAGCGAGCCCCCCGTCTCGGCGGCGATCTCGCGAAGCAGCTCGAAGTCGGGAAGCTTGCGCGCCAGCTCGGCGCTCGCCGCCTCGTCGGCCGAGGCCTCGACCGCCAACACGTCCCGCTTCTGCCCCAAGATCTGCACGCCCGCACGACGCGTGAGCAGCAGAGCATACTTGCCTGCCGGGAGCAGAGGCAGCGGGGCGCGGTAGATGCGTGGCGCAACTGGCGTCAAGGCGAGGCTCACGGACCGCTCCGGAGCGGTGAATACCTGCGCTTCGATGTTGCCTTCGCCGATGTCATCGAAGGTCTGCACTTCGAGGAAGGGATTGCCATCGCGGAAGCGCACCGCCTGCCTGGTCTCCCACGGCGCCTCCTCGCGGATCGCCCAACGGACGAGTTGAGACCAGAGTTTGGCAAATCCGGGCCAGGCGGCCCAGCCGGCGGCCTCGGGCTGCGCCGGGTCGAAGGGGAACGCTGCCGAGCGGCCGAGACCGTAGAGCCAGGTGACGAGCAACGGCTGCTTTTGTCCCTCGTCGTTGACGTAAAGAACGAGGTCGGCACCACCCTTGAGCTTGGTCTGCGGCACGTCGCGCACGACTGGGAACTCCTGATCCACGAGCCCACGAACGACCTCGGTCGCCTCGCCGATCGCCGGCCGCGACGAGCCTCCCGGGGCGGGCTTGTCCCCGGCCGTATCCCCCGTCTCGCCCTTCTCGCCGCGCGCCTGGCGGCTATCGCTGACGATGAGCTGCGGCAAGCGCTCGATGTCCTCGACGTGGTAGAAGCGCCCGCCCGTGTCGCGGGAGATTTGCTGCAGGAATTCGAGATTCACGTCGTCGTCGCCGATGCGGATCGTCGTCACGCTGATGCCGAGCCGGCTCATCGCCTGGATGACCGCGGTGTGATCCGCGGGTCCACGGTTCGTGTCGCCATCGGTCAGCAGGATCACGTGCATAGTGCGCAGGCCGCTCTGCACGAGCTGCGCGGTGGCGATCTCGAGCGCGGCCTTGAAGTCGGTGCCACCTCCCGGTAGGAGGCGCGCAATCCGGTCCTCGAGCGCCGCCCGCTGCTCCGACAGCGTCCGGAGCGGTCCGAGCACGTAAGGATCGGAATCGAAGGCAATCACGCCGACGCGGTCTTCCGGCCGCAGCTGTTCGACGAGCGCCAGCGCGGCTTCCCGTGCGTAGCGCATCTTCTCACCGTCGCGGATATCGTGGCGCCGGCTGTTGTAACCCATGCTGTTCGATCGATCGATGAGCAGGAAGACGCCCATCGGAGCCCGGCCCTTCGCCTTCGGCTGTTGCTCGACGAGGCTCACCGGCAGGATCCGTTCGACCGCTGACTTCTGGTAGGCCTTGTCCCCGAAGCTACGTGGTCCGCCGGTCATCAAGAAGCCGCCGCCGAAATTCTT
Organism: uncultured delta proteobacterium; assembly: GCA_963745025.1. Lineage (GTDB taxonomy): Bacteria > Desulfobacterota > Binatia > JACPRU01 > JACPRU01 > CAVQIG01. The sequence goes on along the minus strand of CAVUWD010000020.1, from coordinate 76,406 downwards.
GACGTACGACTCGAGCGCCTCGGGCGCCGCATCCGGAAGCTCCTTGCGCGGCACGTCGTCGAGGATCACGCAGTGATACTGAAGCAGCTCCTCGAGCTTAGGAAAGCCCGCGGGATCACGGAACTCGACATCGACCTCACGGAGGCGAAGCGCCTTGGCGAGCGCGCTGTCGCGGCTGTGACTGATGACGAGCGCGCGGATCCGGCCGGCGACGGCGAGCGAGGTCTGCCGGCGCTCTTCGGTGGTCAGGCCTTCGCCGAAGAGCCGCGCCGCGATCTCCACCGACCCTCGCTCATGAAGCTGGTACGGGACCTCGAAGACATTGATGCCGGGATCAAGACTCAGGGTCTCGTGGGCGACGAGCTCGCCGTGGACGAAAATGTCGAGCGACCCGGTCTTCGGTTGGGCGAAGCCGCTGCGAACCGTCGCGCGCAGGGGAAAGACGGATCCCTCGCGAACCAGTGGGGGTGCGGTCAGCTTCTCGAAGTAAAGCCCGCCGGCGCGGCCGGCGCCGGGCACTGCGACGTAGACCCGGGCATCGGCTTCGCGCGCCAGAGCGGTGGCGCGACGCGCTTCGCCGATCGTCTCGTTGCCGTCGGTGACGAGCACGATCTTCTTCTCGCTGCCCTCGGGGCAGAGGGGCGCGGCCAGCTCGATGCCCGAGGCCAGCCGGGTCGCGGATGGATCGAGCTTCACCCGTGCGAAGCTGGGCGGCCGGGGCGGGGCCGACGGCCAGGCGACCACTTCAGCCTGGCGGGCGAACGCCACCGCGCCGAGCTCGTCGCTCGGCCGGAGCCTCGGCACCAGGTCACGGGCGAGCTCGGCCACGAGCCGCTCCCCGGCTGCCCCGACGCTCGCCGACACGTCCTCGGACAACACGATGCAGAGGTCCTGCGCGCCTTCGCGCGTCTCGGCTGAGAGCCCGCAAATCGAGAGCAAGATGAGTCCCAGAGCCGCGAGCCGCAGCAGGGCCGCGAGCGGCGCACGTCGGCGCGCCGCGAAGATCAGCAGCAGCGAAATCAGTGCCGCGAGCGCGATCATCCACGGCCGCGGGGGCGTGACGAAGGCGAGCGCGGCTCTCCCCGAGAGGAGATCAGAGAGCATCGGCCGATCCCCTGTCGCGGCGTTCGAGCCACGACCAGTATCCCCACTCGACAAGGCCGAGCAGGAGTCCGGCAACCAGCAGCGCCCGCCCGAGCTCGTGAAGAAGAGTCGCGGCGACGATTGCGCCGGATTCCGCCGCGGTGCCTTGGAGAGTTTCCTCTCCAGGGCCCTTCTCGCGACCGACGTCGGATTCGTCCGCGTCGAACAGATTCGCGTAGACGGTGCGCTGCTCGCTTCCCGCGGCGAGACGATACTCTCCCGCCCGGGAGATTTCCAACGAGACCTGCTGCTTCGCGGGGCGATTCTCGGTTCGGCCGTCGGGCGTCACCACGGTCAAGGGAAGCGGCGCGGATAGAGCTTCCCGATAGCTGTCGCCGACGTCTACCTGCACCGGCGCGTTCGGATCGGGCGGCGTTAGCCAGCGCAGCGCGTTCAGCATCAACAGGAGCAGGCTCAGATTCTCGCTCTTCACCAGCGACCGCCCGGCGAGATCGAACGCGAAGCAGACGATGCGGCGGCCGCCCGTTTCTCCCGCAAATGCCAAGGGGAAGTCCCGGCCTTCGGCGCGCGACGCGATCAGCGTGTGTGCCCAGGGCGGCAACGCGAGAAGCCGCGCTCGATCGAGCGGCAAAGCCTCGACGTAACGCAGGTCGTGCAAGATCGGATCGGTCTCGTTCCAATCGAGGATCTGTGCCCCGACGACGTCTCGATCCGATCGAAACAAGCTGTTGGTCGCCGGAGGATACAAATAGAGGCTGTTCGCGGTCATCGGCTCGGCAGGCTCGAAGCCGTGAAAGATCGCCACTTCGGCGAGCCGCGAGTCTTCGGCGCGAAATTCGTTCGGCGCGACGCGGCGCAGGTCGATGGCGGGCACCGCGTGTGCCAACGCGTTCAGGTCGGAGAGGACTACCGCGCTGTCGCTCACCGCGAGCACGCGAATCCGCCTCGCCGGCTGAACGAAGGCGAGCGCGCGATTGTCGACGCCGAGCGCATCGGCGACGTCGAGCCATGCCTCGAGGCGGCCCGCCTCGGCAAGCGTGCGGATGGGCACGACGCGGGATTCCCGAGCCGCGAGGTGAAGGGTTTCATCGAGCACGGGCTTCGATGCGAGGGTCACGTGGAGCGCGAGCTCCTTCGGGTGGTGCGCGTAGTTCTTGACCAGCGCGTAGCCGCGCGCCTCGCCGGCGTCTTGAAACGGGTTCTGATAGACGCGCAGCGCCGCCAGCGCGACGTTGTCGTCCGTGCGCCCGAAACGAAAGAAGCGCAGCCGCTCGCCCGCCGACGGGGAGAATCCGACGGTTTCTCCCGAAAGGTCGGTGAGCACGTCGATTTCGAGCGGAACGTGTCCAGCCGCTGCGGAATGTGCGAGCTGGATGCCGAGTGAGAGCCGGGTCGGTGCGTCACTCGGCTCGAGCGCTTCGAGAGCACGCGCGAGCACGCTGCGGTCGCGCGTGAAGGCGACCATCACGCGCGGATGTGCCGCCACCGCGATCATCATCACCTCGACGTCGCGCGCAAGGCCGGCGAGCAGCTCTCCGGCCTTGCGCCGCGCCTGATCGAATCGCCGCTCTCCGCCCTCGACCGTCCGCATACTGGCCGAGACGTCGAAGACGAGGATCGTGCGCCCGCCGGCAACTGCGGCCGCCTGCTCGGACCAGTAGGGGCGAGCGACCGCCACGCCGAGCGCACCGAGCAGGACGGCCTGCAGCGCGAACAGCAGGTTCGGGCGGAACCGGCCACGCCGCGGCTCGTCCCGCACCGCTTCCCACAGCAGCAAGCTCGACACCTCGACTTCCCGCTGGCGGCGCCTGCGCAGATGCAGCAGGACGAGTAGGCCCACGAAGACCAGCGCGGCAAGCCCAATTGGCGAGGAAAAGCCCATCATCGCAAACGCAGCATTCCGCTAGCCGGAAGAACGCGTGTCAGACAGTGCTCGATGCCCAAGTCGGCCGAAACGGTCGTGTACCCGATCGAGTTCCGGTGGCAAAAGGCGCAAATCGCCTCGACCCGCGCGACGAACGCGGCGGCGTAGCGGCGCCGGTCCGCGGCCGAGAGCACGACTTCACGGATGCCGCCGGTCTCCGAGTCTCTCAAGCGCAAGCGGCCGCCGACCGCCTCGAGTGTGCGTTCCTCGCGTCCGACGACCTGGATGGCCTGCACCTGGAATCGCCTCGCCTGCAGACGCTCGAGCGCCCGCTCGTAGAGGTCAGGGGAGACGAGAAAGTCGGAGATGACGACCGCCATGCCGCACTCTCGGTGATTTCCGAGGTATCGGGAGACACCGTCCAGCAGTGCCGTACTTCGCGACGGCACCAGAGCGGACAGGAAGGGCTTCAGACGCAGATAGCGGCCGCGATGGCGAAGCAGCGGCGATTCCTCCACCTCCGCTCCTCGAGGCCCCTCGCGCAGCGCGGCGATGCGCACGGGATCGTTGCCGTTGAGCGCGATGTATGCGAGCGCGCCAGCCAGCTGGACGCTGAAACCGAACTTGCGATCCTCCGCCGGCACGGCCATCGACGCGCTGGCGTCCAGCAGCACGTGCACTGGAATCTCGCGCTCGGCGACGAACCGACGCGTGAGGAGCTGGTCGAGTCTGCCGACGGCGTTCCAATCCACGTAACGAATGTCGTCGCCAGCGGAGTAGCTCTTGAAGCTTTCGACCTCGATCCCGGATTCCTGGGTCAGCCCTCGAACCGGCGTCTCTCCACCGCGTGCACCGCGCACCCGGCCGAAACGAAACCGAATGCGATCGAGCTGCGAAAACAGGCGCGGATCGAACGGCTCTTCCTCGCCGGCGGAACGCCTGGCGAACAACCGGTCTCTCAGGCGGGCAGCGGCCGGCATGCCGAGCGGCGGAGCGTCATTCTTCCGCTCGGAAGCGGAGAGAGTGAGAGATCGTCCAGATTCCCACCCCCATGCAGATGCCCATGGCCGTCATTTCGAGGCGCTCACCGGGGCTCAGATCGTGCCGAAATCCTCCGGAGACGAGCAGGGTCAGCCGTTCGAGCGCGAGGAACACCAGGCCTCCGGCAGCCACCAATGCAAACGCATCGCGCTTGCCGGCGTGTTGCTGTAGCTCGTAGGCGCCGACGACGGCGATCACGGCGACGAAGATCTCCGCAGGAAAAAACGAGTAGAGCCACTGGCGAAGCCCGGAATCGGGTTGAAACGAGAAGAGATCGGTGCCCTCCGCGAGCCAGAGAAGGGCGAAGTACATCCCCTCGATGAACAACGCCCGTGCGAGCCACGTAGTCTCCTGAGGCGACGGCTTGCGGCGGTCGCCGGACGAGCCCCCGCTAGGCTCACTCTTCCTGCGCAGTATACGAGTCGTCGACCGACGTCCCCGGCCACTGAGGAAGTAGATTTTGCCGGTATTCCCCTCGTTCATGTGTACCGGGCCAGAATAGTCCCAGTCGATTTTCATGACAAGGGCGATTTCGCCTCTTGAACAGCAGAGAGTCGTCGAGCAGGATCGCCGGCCATGACCGGACGCGATTCGGCCTCGCTTCGCGATGCGGTGATCCTCGCCGCAGGGCGCGGCACCCGGATGAAGGGACTGACGGAAGATCTGCCGAAGGCGATGCTTCCGATCGCCGGGCGCCCGCTTCTCGAGCACATATTGCTCACGCTGCGAAACGCGGGCATCGAGCGATTCGTCGTCGTCACGGGGTATCACGCCGACCGAATCGAGAACCACTTCGGCGATGGGGCTCGGCTCGGAGTCGAGCTCGTCTACCGACGGCAGGAGGTGCAGGACGGTACCGCCCGGGCGCTGCTGCTCGGCCGCGACTCGATCGGCGACCGCCCGTTCCTGCTCGCCTGGGGGGACATTCTTGCCGAGCCGGGAAACTACCCCGCTTTGCTCGCCACGTTCCGCGAGAGGCAGCCGGACGGCTTACTGGGCGTCAACTGGGTCGCGGATCCCTGTCGCGGCGCTGCGGTATACGTGGATGCCGACAACCGCATCGAGCGGATCCTCGAGAAGCCTCCTCCCGGCACCGCGCAGACGCATTGGAACAACGCGGGGATCGCAGTCTTTCGCCCCGCGGTCTTCGACTACGCTGCCGCGGTGAAGCCCTCGCCGCGGGGGGAATACGAGATCCCCGATGCGATCAGCGCGATGCTCGCCGACGGGTTGGCGATCTACGCCTTTCCCCTTCAGGGATTCTGGAGCGATGTCGGCACGCCGGAAGATCTGAAGCGCGCGGAGGAGTTGCTCTGTCCGCCTTCTTGATCTTCAGATGCTTCGAGAGCTCGAGGTACGGTGGCTCACCGAGCTCCCGGCGTGGCCCCTCGTCGAGCATTTCCCGAGACGCACGACGTTGTTGAGAATCGTGATTGCGTCGACCGCGTTCGCCGGCGTTTACCGCTTCTGCGGAACGTCGTGGCGGCGAGGCAATCGACGGCACAAAGGTTTCTTTTCGACGCCCGGCAAACTGAGGTTGCCGGGCGCCGTTCTCGTCTGCGCCGTAGCCATGCTCTTGTCGTGCGGAGGCGGTGGCGGAGGCGGCAGTGGTCCCTACCTGGTCGGTGCTCACTACTACGTCTGGTACCCCTCCAATTTCGAGCAGGGCTATCTTCGCGCCGTGCTCGAACCACCCGAAGCACCCGCGCTCGGGGAATACAGCTCGCGGAGCGCGGCGATCGCCGCGGAGCAAATCTCGCTCGCCGCGTCGCACGGCATCGACTTCTTCTCGCTCGACTGGTGGCCGAACCGGCCGTCGCAGAACGATGCGATCGACGCTGGCTTCCTTCGCGCCTCGAACATCAATCAGATTCGCTTCTGCATCTTCTACAACTCTTTTGGGCTCGGCGACCGCCAATCCGGGCAGGGTATCCTCTTCGACGCGGCGACGAAGAGCCGCTTCGTGTCGGACATGGTCACGATCGCCCGGCGCTACTTCGGCCACCCGAGCTACCTCCGGATCGATGGACGGCCGGTGGTCATCGTCTACCTCAGCCGGGAAATTCACGGGCTCTTCCCGCAGGCGATGAGCGAGATGCGGCAATCGCTCTCCGCCGAGGGCTACGACCCCTTCGTGATCGGCGACGAGATCTTCTGGACGGTGATCGAAGCAAACGAAGATCCGAGCGCCCCGGGCCGGGGCACGGGCGATCCCCAGGTCTCGCGAATCCGCCTCTTCGATGCGATCACCGCGTACAACCTCTACGCGAGCGAACGGCCGCAGGATCGAGGCTACGGCTCCGCGAGCGCGTTCGTCCCCGATAGCGTGGCGCTGTATCAACGGTACCGCAGCGCTGGCGGCGTGCCGATCGTTCCCGGCTTGATCCCGGGCTACAACGACCGTGGCACGCGGCTCGCCGCGGACCACTTCGCGATCCCGCGCCGCTGGTCGGCCGATGCCCCGGAAGGATCCTTCTTCACCGAATCGATCGAGCGAATCGGCAAGCCGCTGGCAGACGGAACGCTTGGCATGATCCTCATCACCTCGTGGAACGAGTGGAACGAGGACACGGCGATCGAGCCGGTTGCCCCTGCACCAGCGACACGCGACGATGCGAGCGGCCGGCAGCTGTACACGCAGGGCTACGAGTACGAGGGCTTCGGAACCACCTACCTCGACATCGTGCAGCAGCAACTGGGCAACGGCTGACGATCGAAAAGCGCTCTGCCGTGCCGACCGTGCGCTTCTACTTCGATTACATTTCGCCGAATGCCTACCTGGGCGTGGACGCAGCTGCCGGGGCTCGCCGAGCGCCTAAAGCCCATCGACGCGCTCTTTCAGGCGGTTTGGGTCGATTGCTTGCACGTCAGCGATCCGGTCGTGGTAGAGGACGGCCACGATCTCGCTCGGGCATCGCCTGCGGGGATGACTCGCTTCGAACGCTTCGCCGGATGCGGGCACCCCGTGTACGAGGACGACGCGGAGCCCTGTTTCGCTACGATTCGTGAGTTCCCGAAATGAACGCGCCCGCGAGCACGGCCGGCCGCCGGAGACGAGCTCCGACCCGATCCGTTCTCATCGCCACGCTGCTGGCGAGCTCGGGACTGGCCGATCCCCTGCCTGCTCCGATCTTGCTGCCGACGCCCGAGGGGCACGTTCAATTTGCGGGAGGCGATGGATCGAGCTGCCGTCGGGCGATCGTCATCATCGGTGCGCGCCACGAGACGGAGGGAGTTCGAGCGGAGCGGTGGTGGGTCTTCACGAAGCACGCTGGCTCCCGCATCGCTTCGCAGGATTTGTCGCAGGAGGCTGGCCGACAGCTCGAGACGATCCACATTCTCACTGCCGAGGGCTCGTCGAGGACGATCTGCTTCGACATCACCTCCTTCTTCGGGAAACCGTAGCGCCTGGTGTCGTACCGCTTGCTCGCCGATCTCGTCTTGCTCGCACACGCGGCGTTCGTCGCGTTCGTCGTGTTCGGCGGTCTCGTTGTGCTGCGCTGGCCGAGGTGGGTGTGGATTCACGCGTCGGCAGCGCTCTGGGGCGTACTCGTGGAGTACGCGGGGCTCGTCTGTCCGCTCACTCCGCTCGAGATCTTCTTGCGCCGCCGGGGTGGCGAGCCGGGCTATACGGGAGACTTCGTGGATCATTACCTGACGGCGTTGCTCTACCCCGAGGGCCTGACGCGAGACACGCAGATCGCTCTCGGTACGCTGGCGCTCGGGGTCAACGCAATCGTCTACGGCTGGATCGTCATGCGGCGCCGGCGGGCTCGGGGTTGACCCTCCGCATTTCGCCGTGATTCTCTTTTGCTCGAGGAGGTTGCAATGCGACGAGTAGTGACGGGCCATGATCGAGCGGGAAAATCCATCTTCGTGAGCGAGGGCCCCGTCTCGCGCAGCGTGGCGATGAGGGGCGTGCCACGATTTCGCATCGACGAGGTCTGGACGGTCGCCGGCATCCCTGAGCTTCCGGCGAGCCACGAGGATCCCACTGTAGCTCCGCATCCGTTCTTTCCGGATCCCGGTGGTACCGAATTCTGTGTCGTGACGTTTCCAGCCGCGAGCGACCTGACGCGGGCCGCGGAATCCGGCGTCGACCTCGAAGCGGGCGAGCATGAGTTCTACGCGCAGTTTCCCCGCATGGCCGACAGCATGGAGAACGGGGCGCCAGGCATGCATACCACGCGCACGGTCGACTACGGGGTGGTGCTGTCCGGGGAGATCTGGCTCGAGCTCGACGATGGCGCGAAAGCGCACCTGAAAGTCGGCGACTGCGTGATTCAGAACGGCACGCGTCACGCGTGGCGGAATCTTGGCGATCGCGAATGCGTCATGGCCTTCATCATCGTCGGCGCGGTGCGACACTAGGCCCCCTTCCACGAACCAGACGTCAGGCGCCCTTCGCGTCGACAGGGATCTTGATCGTCACGCGATCGTTCGACGCCAAGCGTGACCGGTCGAGAAACGAAAGCAAAAGGAGGCAGCATGCGGAGTCTCGAAGGAAAAGTCGCTCTCGTCACCGGAGGCGCTCGCGGCATCGGGCGAGGGATCGCGCTGGCGCTCGCGCGGGCGGGCGCCGATGTGGCGGTCGCCGACGTCGAGCGGTTGCCGACGACGAGCCAGCAATACGCGAGCGAGTCCGTCGGCGGCTTCACGGCCTCGCAGGGCACGGCCGCGGAGATCGCCGGTCTCGGGCGAAAGTCTACGGCGATTCACGCCGACGTCACCCGCAAGCAAGATGTCGTGCGGATGGTTCAGGAGACCGTGCAGCGACTCGACGGGCTGGACATCCTGGTTTGCAATGCCGGGGTGGTGAGTGTCTCGCCGGTAGAGGAGATGCCCGAGGAGACCTGGGACCTGACGCTCGCCGTCAACGTCAAGGGGGTCTTTTTGTCCTGCCAGGCGGCGCTCCCCGAGCTGAGGAAGCGCCCCGGCGCTTCCATCATCAACATCGCTTCGGTCGCCGGCAAGAATGGCTTCGGCGGGCTGGCGCACTATTGCGCCTCCAAGTTCGCCGTGGTCGGCTTCACCAACTCACTCGCCAAGGAGGTCGCTGCCAGTGGAGTTCGCGTCAACGCGATCTGCCCGGGCATCCTACGGACCCAGATGTGGGAGTACCTGTCGGACGCCCTGAAGCAACCCGGCGAATCGAAGGACGCGTCTTGGGAGCGATACGTGAAGGAGTTCATCCCTCTCGGGCGCGCACAGACGCCGGACGACATCGGCGAGCTGGCCGTCTATCTCGCCAGCGCCGAGAACGTGACGGGCCAAGCGATCAACGTCGACGGCGGGATCGAGCTTCACTGAGGCGGATCGTTGACTTCGTGGCTTCGCACCGAACGCCGTCTGCGACGTCGAAAACGTCGCATCGCGCCGAGCGACGGAGAAGGCCGGCATGCAACGAGAGGACGTCCTTCGCCGCCGGAGCCTCCATCCCAACATCTCCGACGTACCCCGCGACTGTGTCGTGTACTCCCGGATCCGGAATGCATGCGCGAGCCGCCGAGCTGATCCGCACGCTGGATCTCGTCCCCCACCCGGAGGGCGGATTCTTTCGCGAGGTGTTCCGTTCGCGCTCGCGCGTCCACCCCGCCGACGACCGCCGCGAGCGTGCCGCGATCACCACGATCTTCTTCTTGCTTCCCGAGGGGCAGGTGAGCCGCTGGCACGCGGTATCGTCCGACGAAGTCTGGCACCTTTACGAAGGGGGTCCTCTCGAGCTGTTGGTCGCTCCACCCGACCTCGACACGATCGAGCGCGCCCGCCTCGCGGCCGTCGGCAACGACCACCGCCCCGTCCAAACCGTGCCCGCCGGCTGGTGGCAGGCGGCGCGACCGATCGGCGAATATGCTCTCGCCGGATGTACCGTCGGCCCCGGATTCGAGTATGAAGATTTCCGCCTTCTCGCCGACGATCCACTCGCGCTCGAGAAGATCCACGCGCTCGCCCCCGAGCTGGCGCGGCTCGCATGAAGAACGGCTACCGGCTTCCGGTTACCGGCTACCGGCAAGGACTTCGCCGGCACTTTGCGGTAGCCTGTAGCCGGTAGACTGTAGCCTGTAGCCCCCGATGCCCGTCGACTTCACCAACACCGCCGAATACACCGGCTTGCCGGCGGGATTGGCGGACCGCGTGTTCGCGGTCATCGCTCGGCCGCCGGTAACAGGGGCGTCGCCATGAATTCGTCGCAAACCTGGGATCCCGAGCGTTACGCACGAAACGCCCGCTTCGTCTCCGACCTCGGCGCACCCGTCGTCGAGCTGCTCGCACCACGGTCGGGAGAGCGCATCCTCGATCTCGGCTGCGGCGACGGCGCGCTCACCGCGAAGCTCGTCGAAATGGGCTGCGACGTCGTCGGAGTCGACGGCAGCGCCGCGCAGGTCGCCGCGGCGCGTGCGCGCGGGCTCGATGCGCGCGTAATGGACGGGGAGCACCTCACCTTCGATGCCGCGTTCGACGCGGTATTCAGCAACGCGGTGCTTCACTGGATCAAGCGCGCCGACGACGTGATCGCCGGCGTCTGGCGAGCGCTGCGGCCCGGCGGCCGCTTCGTCGCCGAATGCGGCGGGCATGGCTGCGTCGCGACGATCGTTCACGCGCTCGAACGGACGCTCACAGGCCGCGGCATCGACGCACGCTCCGTGAACCCGTGGTACTTCCCGACGACGGAAGACTATGCGGGACGCTTACGCGCGCGCGGCTTCGTCGTCCGTTCCATCGCGTTGATCCCTCGTCCGACGCCGCTTCCCGGCGACGTCACCGGATGGCTCGAAACCTTCGCGGAGAGCTTCATCAACACGCTCGCCGCCTCGGAGAAGCCCGCTTTCCTGGACGAGGTAAAAGAGCTCTTGCGGCCCGACCTCTGCGATGTCGACGGACACTGGACCGCGGATTACGTGCGGCTTCGCTTCGCCGCAGACAAGCCCGACGACTGACGGCGGCTACCGGCTACCGGCAAAGCCTTCGCGGCCTCTTCTTGCGTTAGCCCGAAGTCCGTAGCCGAGAGCCATCCACCTATTCAAAGACCACGCGCGCGATTCGCCGTTTGCCGACTTCGAGGAGAACGCTACCGCGGCACGGGACCTCGAGCTGCGGGTCCTTCACGGGCCCGCCGTCAAGCCGCACGCCACCCTGGGCCACGAGGCGACGTGCCTCGCTGTTCGATTTGGCCAACCCAGCTTCGGCGATCAGCCGGGTGATCCATACGGCTTCCTCGTGCCCTCTCCATCGGAATTCGCGAATCTCGGAAGGAAGCTCGTGCCGCTGGAAGCGCTGCGCGAATTCCTCCGCCGCCTTTGTGCTGGCCTCGGCGCCGTGGAAGCGCGCGACGATCTCGGCCGCAAGCGCCTGCTTCGCCGCCATCGGCTGCTGCCGCGGTTCGGGCCGCGGGCCACTCCGCGACAGCAGCTCGATGTAGCGGAGCATCAGGCCGTCGGAGATCGCCATGATCTTGCCGTACATCTCTGCGGGCGGCTCGTGGATGCCGATCGCGTTGCCGAGCGACTTCGACATCTTCTGACCGACGAGCCTGCCGTCGACGAGCCTCGCGTCGGTACCCTCGAGAAGCGGCGTGGTGAGCACGACCTGTGGCTCCTGTCCCGCCCCCTTTTGCAACTCCCGGCCGACCAGCAGATTGAACTTCTGGTCGGTACCGCCGAGCTCGATGTCGGCGGCGAGCGCCACCGAGTCGTAGCCTTGGACGAGCGGGTAGAGGAACTCGTGGATGCTGATCGGACGGTTCTCTCGGAAACGCCTGGCGAAGTCGTCGCGCTCGAGCAGACGTGCCACCGTGTATTGCGCGGCGAGCTTGACGATGTCGGCGGCGCCCATACGATCCATCCACTCGGAGTTGAACCGGATCTCGGTCCGCTCGGGATCCAGGATCTTGAAGACCTGTTTCTTGTAGGTTTCGGCGTTCGCCGCCACTTGCTCGCGGTCGAGCGCCTTGCGAGTCTCCGAGCGCCCCGTCGGATCGCCGATCATGCCGGTGAAATCGCCGATCAGAAAGATCGCGGTGTGGCCGCAGTCCTGGAAGTCGCGAAGCTTCTGCAGCACCACGGTGTGACCGAGGTGGAGGTCGGGTGCGGAAGGGTCGGCGCCGAGCTTGACCCGCAGCGGCTGCCCCGTCTTCGCCGCGCGCCCGAGCTTACGGACGAGGTCTTCTTCGGGAATCACCTCTACGGTGCCGCGACGCAGAATCGCCAGTTGTTCTGAGAGGGGCTTCATGGGCAACACGGCGACCGGCTTCCGGCAAAGACTCCGCGATTTCCTTTGCGGTAGCCGGCAGTCGGTAGCCGGTAGCCGTTCTTCATTTGAGCACCTCGCGAATCCGCTTGATTCCCCGTGCTTTGCCGGTCGTCTCGTCGACGTCGATCGCCACCGCCTGCAGAAGCGGGGCGCCCTCGCCCACGTCATAGCGCACGGGCAGCTGATCGACGAAGCGCTTGAGGACCTGCTCGGTACGCATGCCGATCACCGAATCGAGCGGCCCGCACATTCCGGTATCGGTGATGTATGCCGTGCCGCCGGGCAACACCATCTCGTCCGCGGTCTGGACGTGCGTGTGGCTGCCGACCACCGCCGATACCCGCCCGTCGAGGTAGCGTCCCATCCCCATCTTCTCGGAAGTCGCCTCGGCATGCATGTCGACGAGGATCACGCGCGCGCGCGTGCCGATCCGCTCGAGGATCGCGTCTGCGGCGCGGAACGGGCAGTCGGCGGGGGCCATGAAGACCCGGCCGATCAGGTTCAGCACCGCGACCGGGCCCTTTGCCGTCTCGTACACCGACCATCCCCGCCCGGGCACTCCCGGGGCAAAATTGGCGGGGCGGAGCAGCCGATCCGAGGCATCGAGGTAATCGTAGATCTCTTTACGGTGCCAGACGTGGTTGCCCGAGGTGAGCACGTGGATGCCGGTCGAAAAGAGCTCCCGGGCACTTCCGGGGTCGACGCCGATGCCGCCGCTCGAGTTCTCGCTGTTGGCGACGAGCAGGTCGGCACCCTCGCTCTCGGCAAGCGCCTGGGCGCGCAACTTCAAGGCCAGCCGGCCGGGCTTTCCGACGACGTCTCCGAAGAAGAGGATCTTCATAGAAAAATCGGCTACCGGCTACCGGTAAAAACCTCCTGCCTTCTTTTGCGGTAGCCGGTAGTCGGTAGCCGGTACGCTCTCACCGCGCCATCTCCGAGGCCCGCATCTCGCGAATCACCGTGACCTTGATCTGGCCGGGATAGGTCATCTCGCTCTCGATCTTGCGTGCAACGTCGCGGGCGAGGAGCAGCGCCTGATCGTCGTCGACCGCGGCCGGCTCAACGATGATGCGGATCTCCCGCCCGGCCTGCACGGCGAATGCCTTCTCGACGCCCTTGAACGACGTGGAGATTCGCTCGAGATCGTCCAGCCGCTTCACGTAGCTCTCCAGCACCTCGCGCCGGGCACCCGGGCGCGCTCCGGAGAGCGCATCAGCGGCGTCGACCAGCGGCGCCAAGATGGTCTCGGCGCGAACCTCCTCGTGGTGGGCGGCGATTGCGTTGACGATCTTGGCAGACTCGCCGTACTTGCGCGCGATCTCGGCGCCGATGATCGCGTGCGAGCCCTCGACCTCGTGTGTGAGCGCCTTGCCGATGTCGTGTAGCAGCGCCGCGCGCCGCGCTTGCTTCTCGTTGAGGCCGAGCTCGGCCGCCATCGCCCCGCAGATGAACGCCGCCTCGAGCGAATGCTGGAGGACGTTCTGGGCGTAGCTGTAGCGATACTTGAGCATACCGAGAAGCCTGACGAGCTCGGGATGGACACCGTGGATGCCGACTTCGAAGACCGCCTTCTGGCCGATCTCGCGGATGTTGCCGTCGAGCTCCTGCTCGGCCTTGCGAACCACGTCCTCGATGCGGCCCGGATGAATGCGCCCGTCGGAGATCAGCCGCTGCAGCGCCAGACGCGCGATCTCCCGGCGGATGGGGTTGTGACAGGACACCACCACCGCCTCCGGCGTGTCGTCGATGATCAGATCGACGCCGGTCGCCGCCTCGATTGCGCGGATGTTTCTGCCTTCGCGGCCGATGATGCGCCCCTTCATGTCGTCGGAAGGGATCGGCACGACCGTCACGGTGCGCTCGGCGACGAAGTCACCGGCCAGCCGCTCGATGGCGATCGAAATGATCTTCTTGGCCTTGCGTTCGGCCTCCTGCTTCGCCTCCTCCTCGACCTGGCGGATCTTCTTTGCCGCCTCGTGGCGGGCCTCCCCCAGCATATCGTCGAGAAGCGTCCGCTTGGCCTCCTCGCGGGTCATCGCGGCGACCTGCTCGAGACGTTCCCGAGTCTGTCGGACGAGTTCCGCCTGCTCGCGCTCTCGCTCGGCAATCTTCGCCTCGCGCTCGCGGGCCGCCGTCTCGCGACGCGTATTCTCGAGATCGCGAGCTTCGAGCGACTGGAGACGCTTCTCGATCGCTTCTTCCTTGCCCTGAATGCGCTTCTCGATCTGCTGGATCTCGCTACGGCGCTCCTTGATCTCTCGCTCAGCCACTTGCTGCGCGTTCAGAACGATGTCCTTCGCCTGGACCTGTGCCTCCTTGCGGACGACTTCCGATTCCTTACGGGCCTCATCGAGAATGCGCAGAGCGGTGGAGCTCGCCTGCTCCGCCTCCGAGGAGCGGCTCTTCTGCCGGAGCCAGTCGATCGCGAAGGCGAGCGCGCCTGCGAGAATCAATGATGCGACGACGATTTCTAGAAGACTCAACTCTCCTCCCTTCGGAGAAAAACACAGCTTCAGGGCCTTGGGGTCAGGCCCTATTTTGGGGGAGAGACGGCGAGATGAACGCGAGCGAGGTGCTTAGGGTCGGAAGGCCTCAACCGGTCCGGTTCGATTGCAAGGGGCGGCCCGATCGCCGTGGATCGGCATGGTTCGCTGCCAGCAGCACGTTCTCGTCGAGTCGTACGACCATCGCTTCGCGTATGACTGGAGTCCCCATTTCCGCTAATTCTTTGCTGATTTCCGGTATCTTCAAGCTGATATCGACCGTTTTACCGACGCCAAAAATAGAAAACTGTGTCCGCCGTGCTCCCGATTATGGATGTCGTATCGTGGGTCTTCGGTGTATCTCCCTGTCCTCGTCTCGAGCCTCGAGGCTGTATGCGCTCGAAGGGTGCTTCGAACGATCTACAGTTAAGCACCCTAACGACGGGCTTCGCAAACTGTCAAGAGCGGGTCACAAGCGGGGGTCACAAGCCCCGGCGGGCTCGGGAAACACGCGGAGAATCCTCCATCCGCCTGCTCCGGCGGTGACGATTGCCACCAGCTCCCCCCGCGGACTCACGACCTTGGCTGTCTCACCCTGAGCCCGGGCATCCGCAAGCCCAGCCAAGCCCCATTGCTGACCGAGGCGAATCTCGCCGACGAGCCGTTCACCGGCCTCGAGCTCGCGCATGCCTGACAGTGCCTCACGCGGCGTGACGATCGGCACCGTCGCCGCGGCCGAAACCCCGTCGAGCGGTACGGCGTTTGACAACTCGAAGGGACCAAATTGGGTACGCCGGAGCGAAGAGAGGTGACCGACAGTGCCGAGAGCTCGCGCGATGTCGCGCGCAAGCGAGCGAACATAGGTCCCCTTCGAGCAACGGACCGATAACGCAAGTGCGCCGTCGGTAGCGAAGGCGAGCGAGAGTGAGTCGATGCGTACCTTGCGGGGGTCGAGCTCGAGCTCGACCCCTTTCCGCGCAAGCTTGTAGAGTGGCACGCCGGAGCGCTTCAGCGCGGAGAACATCGGCGGAATCTGCTCGATCTCGCCGCGAAAGCGCTTCGCCGCTTCCTCCAGTCGCTCCGTCGTCAACGGCAACACCGCCGCCGTCTCAGTCGTCTCGCCCGTCGAATCCAGCGTGTCGGTCGCGCGGCCGAGCGTGATCGTGCCGGTGTAAGCCTTCTGTTCTCGGTTCAGGAAGGGTACGGCCTTGGCGCCTTCGCCGACCGCCAACGGCAAGAGGCCGGTGGCAAAGGGATCGAGCGTTCCCAAGTGCCCGACCTTCGACACGCCGAGTCGCCGTTTGACCTCGCGGACCACCCCGGCCGAGGTCAGGCCGGCGGGCTTATCGATCAGCAAGATCCCGTCGAGCGATGCCCTATTCCGGCTCATTTTCGGGACGCACGCCCTTCAAAAGGCGGTCGACCTCGTCGGCCTTCTCGAAGGCGTCGTCGTACTCGAAGTGAATCTCCGGGGCGTAGCGCATGCGCAGCAACCGCGCGACCTTGCCCTGCATGAATCGCGCGGCGCTCTCGAGCCCCTTCTGGGCTCGCGCTCGTGCGGAGGCGTCGCCGAGCGTGCAGTAGCCGACCCGGGCCTGACGAAGGTCGTCCGCGACGCTCACCCGCGTCAGCGTGACGGTGCCGATGCGTGGATCTTTGACCTCGCGCAAGAGTAGCTCCGACAGCGTCTCGAGCAGCAAGTCGGAGAAGCGTTCGGCACGACGGGACATGGGGGAAACGGCTACCGGCTACAGGCTACCGGAAAGGATTCGTGAAGTCTCTCGCGGTAGCCGGTAGTCGGAAGCCGGTAGCCGTTCGTCAGTAGTGTAAGAACTCCAACTTCTCCTCCCCCACTTCGACCAGCCCGAGACCTTCGATGAACTTCACGACCGCCCGGAGACTGCCGTCGACTTGTCCCTCGTCGGTGCCCACGTGGCTCACGCCGAGCGTGGCACGCTGCCAGAGATCCTGATCGTCGCACTCCGAAATCGACACGTTGAAGTTATTGGAGACCTGCGCCTTGATCTTGCGTAGCATCCCGCGCTTGCCCTTCAGCGAGTGGTTCTCGGGGATGTAGACGATGAGGCGCAAGACGCCCACCACCACGACACGCCCCTGGGCTACCGGCTTCCGGCTTCCGGCAAAGACTCCGCGGTGCCTTTCCGGTAGCCGGTAGCCGGTAGTCGGCAGCCGTTCATCACGCCGTGCGTTCCGCTTGCGCGCCCGCGCGTTGCGACGGCGGCGCGAGGCGGCGCGCGATCTCTTCGACCTCGAACGCCTCGATGACGTCGCCCGCCTTTACGTCGTTGAAATTCTCGAGCCCGATGCCACACTCCAGGCCCGAGGTAACCTCGCGGACGTCATCCTTGAACCGACGCAGGCTCGCGATCTTGCCTTCGTAGACGGGAACGCTGTCGCGCACCAACCGTACGCGGGAGGATCGTGCGATCTTGCCTTCGCTCACGAGGGAGCCGGCGATGGTGCCGACGCCGGGAATCGGGAAGGGCTGACGGACCTCGGCGCGGCCGAGAACCTTCTCGCGAAGCGTCGGGGCGAGCATCCCCTCGAGCGCGGAGCGCATGTCGTTCAGTGCCTCGTAGATGATCGTGTAGAGCCGAATGTCCACACCCTCGCGATCGGCGAGTTCCGACGCCTTCGACTCGGGGCGGATGTTGAATCCGATGATGATCGCCTTCGATGCAGACGCCAGCAGCACGTCGCTCTCCGAGACGCCGCCCACCGAGGCGTGCAGCACGTTGAGCTTCACCTCGTCGGTCGACAACAGGCCGAGTGCCTTCTGCACCGCCTCGACGGAGCCCTGCACGTCGGCCTTCAGAATCACGCGCAGCTCCTTGGCCTCGCCCGCCTTGATCTTGTCGTAGAGCTCCTCGAGCGAGACCCTGCTGGTGGTCGAAAGCTGCGCTTGGCGCTTTTTGTCGAGCCGAGCGCTCGCCACCTGGCGCGCCGTGGCCTCGTCGCCGACCGCGCTGAAGACGTCCCCGGCCTCCGGCACGCCGCCGAGACCGAGGATCTCCACCGGAGTGGAGGGTCCCGCTTCTTCGAGCTTCTGACCGTTCTCGTCCATCATCGCGCGTACGCGTCCGTATTGCGTGCCGCAGACGAACGGATCGCCCGCGTGCAGCGTTCCTTCCTGGATCAGCACGGTCGCGACCGGCCCGCGCCCGCGCTCGAGCTTGGCCTCGATGATCACGCCGCGGGTGAGCTTCGTGGGGTTGGCGCTGAGCTCGAGGACGTCGGCTTGGAGCAGGATCATCTCGAGCAGGTCGGGAATGCCCTGCTGCGTCTTGGCAGAGACCGCTACGATCGAGGTGTCGCCGCCCCAGTCCTCGGCTGCGAGGCCATGATTGGCGAGCTCGCGCTTGACGCGTTCGAGATCGGCGCCGGGCTTGTCGATCTTGTTGACCGCAACGATGATCGGCACCTTCGCTGCGCGCGCGTGGGAGATCGCCTCGATCGTCTGCGGCATGACGCCATCATCGGCGGCAACCACCAGCACGACGATGTCCGTCACCTTCGCGCCGCGAGCGCGCATCGCGGTGAACGCTTCGTGGCCCGGCGTGTCGACGAACGTGATTCGGCGATCATTCCAGGTCACGCTGTAGGCGCCGATGTGTTGCGTGATGCCCCCCGCCTCGCCCTCGGTGACGTTGGTCTTGCGGATCGCATCGAGCAGCGAGGTCTTGCCGTGGTCGACGTGCCCCATGATCGTAACGACCGGTGGGCGCGACGACTTGGGTTCCGCCCCCTCGTCGCTCTCGTGCTCCATCTCGATCGCCGACTCGGCGTCGAAGGCGACGTTTTCGACGAGGTACTCGAAGTCCTGCGCGACGAGCGTCGCGGTCTCGAAATCGAGCTGTTGGGTAATCGTGGCCATCATGCCGAGGTCCATGAGCTTCCTCAGGACTTCGCCACCCTTGACCCCCATCTGCTTGGCGAGCTCGCCGACCGGCACCATGTTCGAGATGCGGATCACACGCTTGCTCGCCTTCGGGACGGTGATTTCCGTCCTCTTCTGTTCCTTGCCGGGAAGCGCCCGCTTCTTCTTCGGCATGCGACCGCCGCGGTAGTCGCGCTCGGTTTCGAGGGGGTCCTTTTTGATGACCTTGAGCTTCTTCCGACCCTTGCGGTCCTTCGACTCCTCTTCGGCGGGAGCCGCAGGCTTCGGCGCGATGTCCGGCCGGCCGCGACGCTCGGCGTCCGTCGGCGCAGCCGCCGGGCCGGGCCGTAGGCCGCGGCGGCGGCTCGACTTTGCGAAGATCGATGCGGCCGAGCACACGCGCCGAACGCATCGTGGTCTCCGTCGGAGCGGGCGCAGCCGTGCTCGGCTGCGGCGGCGCCGCCGGGCCAGGAGGTTTGGCAGTGACGACCGGTGCCGGCTCGGGAGGGAGTTCCGGCCTCGCCTCGGCGGTCGGCGGCTCGAGCGGAGCAATGACTTCGGGTGGCGGCGGAGCGATCGGCGCCTCGGGAGGAAGCGGGGGAAGATCCTCGCTCATCTCACCGATCATCTCCGCGGGAAGCGACAGCGCATCGCCCTCCGAGGGCAACTCGTGCGTTGGCTCCCTCGCGATTTCTTCTCGGACCTTGCGCCGGCGAATCAGCGTGCCTGTCGTGCGCAGCTCGGTGACGCGCTCACGAGTCGTCCCTCCGGATTCACTGACGACGTTGTCGGCGACCACGCGCTCCTCGCCGATGCGCACTTGCGGCTTCGGCCCGAGGCCCAGATTTTCCTTCGCCCGCTCGACTTCGTCCTCGGCAAGCGTCGTCTTCGCGGTGACTTTGGTCTTGCCCTGCTTCTCGAGGTAGCCGATGAGGTCCTTGCGCTCGATCCCCAGCTCTTTGGCAACCTCAGAAACGGTTTTCTTCGCCATCTCGATTACCCTAGCTCACCGAACGTTCGGAGACGAGCCGTGCTCGCTCGGCAGGTGACACCGACGCGCGTAGCGATCGCAGGAACGGCTTGCGCGACAAAAACGCATCGAGGCATTCGCGTTGCAGATGGAGGTACGCGCCGCGGCCAGGCCGCCGCCGGGTGGGATCCCAAGCGAGCCGCCCCTCGACGAGCGTGAAGCGTGCGAGGCATGGCTGCGAGTCTCGCCCGTTGCAACCCGCACAAGACCGAGTCGGCACGCGCGCGGTTCGCTGGCTCACTCATTCCCTCCCGTCGAATTGGCGACCACCTCTCCTTCGGCGGCCGCGGCCGCGTCGGCCGCCGCCGCCGCGGCCGCCTGTCGCGCGGCTTCGGCGACCGCTGTCGCCGCGGTGGCGATTCGCTGCGCGTCTTCGGCAGCGAGCTCGAGAACGGCAGCGATCTTGCCCGCCCCCGCCTGACTCACCGCCTCGATCGAATTGAGACCCGCTGCCACCAGCTTGTCTGCAGCCGAATCATCGACCCCCTCGAGCGTCTTCAACACGCTGCGAACGCGCTCGGCTTCCTCCGCTGCCGCTGCTGCGGCCGCTTCGGCTTCGGCCTTGCGCAGCGCTTCGACATGCTCCTGGGCCGCCTGCAACACTGCCTCAGCCCGCTCTGGCCCGATCCCTTCGATCTCGACGAGGGTCTCGAGATCCGACTCGGCGACTTCCTCGGCGGACTTGAATCCCTCCTGCAGCAGATATTCGGCAGTAACGTCGCCGACGCCCGGGATCGCGATCAGCGAAGCGCGCACGCGCCGCTGCTCTTCCTCGGCCTCGGCTTCGCTGCGGATGTCGAGCTTCCAGCCCGTCAAGCGCGACGCGAGTCGCACGTTCTGGCCCTTCTTGCCGATGGCGAGCGAGAGCTGGTCGTCGGGAACGATGACTTCCATGCCCCGGTCGTCTTCGTCCATGATAATTTTCGCGACCTTGGCGGGGGCGAGCGCGCGGCAGACGAACTCGGCGGGATCGGGCGTCCAAGGGACGATGTCGATCTTCTCGCCGCGAAGCTCCTGCACGACCGCCTGCACGCGGGTGCCTTTCATGCCCACGCAAGCGCCGACTGGATCGACGTCGGTGTCGTTGGAGGCGACGGCGATCTTGGCGCGGCCTCCGGGCTCGCGCGCCACCGCCTTGATCTCGACGATCCCTTCGTAGATCTCGGGCACTTCCTGTTCGAAGGCCTTCTTCAAAAAGCCCGGGTGCGTGCGCGAGAGCACGATCTGCGGTCCCTTGCTCGTCATGTCGACGTCGAGCACGTAGGCGCGGATGCGGTCCTGCGGCCGGTAGCGCTCGCGCGGGATCTGCTCCTTCTCGGGCAGGATCGCGTCGACGTTCGGGCGCAGCTGGACGATGAGATTCTTGCGCTCGAAGCGCGTGACGATACCGGAGACGATCTCTTCCTTGCGGTTCTTGAACTCGTTGAAGATGATCTCGCGCTCCGCATCACGAAGTCTCTGCATCAAGTTCTGCTTGGCCGCTTGCGCGGCGATGCGCCCGTAGCTCGGATCGAGCTTCTCGAGCAGCTCGTCGTCGACCTCGGCCTCGGGATCGAAGCGGTTGCGCGCTTCTTCGAGCGTGACCTCGATGTAGGGATCGTTGACGATCGGAACGACCTTCCAGACCTTGAAGACCTCGAGCTCCCTCACCTCGGGGTTGAACTTCACCTCGATGTTGAACTGCATCCCGACCTGTTTGCGCGCGGCCGAACGCATCGAGTCCTCGACGGCTTCCATGACCAGCTCTTTGCTGATCCCTTTCTCCTTGCTCACTTGCTCGATGACGCGTTCCACCTCGGGATGGATCATAAGACCTCCTCACCGCGGGACGGCGCGCTTGCCGAAGTCGGCGGCCGAGAACTCATGCTCGTAGTTGGCCTTCTCGATGTTCGAGAACTCGATGTAGATCTCGGTCTTGCCGCCCTCCGGGCGGCTGGGACCCGGCCTCCCGTCGGTCGGCATCGGAACGCACAACGTGCGTTCCGATCCTCCGTCCAAGCGAAGCGTCACGCCGCCGCCCGTGATCGTGGCGAGCGTGCCGCGGAAGTTTCGTTGTCCGTCGAGAGCGACGCGGCTGCGAATCCTCACGCTCTTGCCGAGATACGGGACGAAGTGCTCGGGCTTGCGCAGCGGGCGGTGGATGCCCGGCGAGGAGACCTCGAGCGTGTACGGCCCCGGCACCGGCTCCTCGACGTCGAGCAGAACCGACAGCTCACGGCTCAGACGAGAGAGCGTGTCGAGGTCGACTCCGCCCTCGCGGTCGACGAGCAGCCGGACGACCTGGCCCCGTCCCTCGCGGCGGTGCTCGACGTCGACCAGTTCGAGTCCCTGCTCTGCGAGTACCGGCTCCACCAGCGCGATCACCTTGTTTCGAATCTCCATTCCTGAAATAAAAAAGTGGGCTTGGGGCCCACTTTTTTTGCGGCCAACTCCAACCGCTCAGCTACCATACGGGCGGCAAACACGCAACCTCGAGACATCGCCTGGCGGCGTCCCGCCAAGTGCTCCGAGGAGTCTTTGCGCGAGGCCGAAGGCCGCCCGCCGAAAGCCCTTCCGCCGCTTGCCGGCACCGACGTGAATTTGCGATGAACGGACTCATGGAGAGTCAAACGAAGATCGTCACCCTCCAGCGCCACATCATGGAGCAGCAGGCGCTGCATCCGGCGGCCACGGGCGAATTCACGCGGCTTCTCTGGGATCTGGTTCTCGCCTTCAAGATGATCTCGCGCGAGGTCAACCGCGCCGGCCTCGCGGCGATCCTCGGCCTGGCGGGAAAGGAAAACGTGCAGGGCGAGCAAGTGACGAAGCTCGATGATTATGCGCAGGCCCGGATCTACGAACAGATGGACCACGGGGGGCACCTTTGCTGCATGGCCTCGGAGGAGGCGGACGGTCTGATCCCCATCCCGGAGCACTTTCCGAAAGGGAAGTACGTGCTGCTCTTCGACCCGCTCGATGGCTCATCCAACGTCGACGTCAACGCGAGCCTCGGCACGATCTTCTCGATCCACCGCAAGCGTACGCCCGGCGTCGACGGTACCGTCGAGGACTGCCTGCAGAAGGGCAGCGCGCAGGTCGCCGCGGGTTACGTGGTTTACGGCTCGAGCACGATGCTGGTCTACACGGCTGGCCGCGGCGTACACGGCTTCACCCTCGATCCCTCGCTCGGCGAGTTCCTGCTCTCGCACGAGAACATCCGCATCCCCAAGCGCGGCAAGAGCTACAGCGTCAACGAGGGCAACGAGCGGAGCTGGGACGAAGGCACGCGGCGCTACACCCGCTACCTGAAAGAGAAGGACAAAGCGACGAACCGGCCGTATGGACTCCGCTACATCGGCACCCTGGTTGCCGACTTCCACCGCATTCTCTTGAAGGGCGGGGTGTTTCTCTATCCCGCGGATAGCAGCGACCCGGCAAAGCCCAAGCCGAAGCTCCGCCTGCTTTACGAGGTGGCGCCGATGTCGATGATCGCCGAACAGGCCGGCGGTGCGGCGACCACCGGCCGCCAGCGCATCCTCGATCTTCAGCCGACCGACATTCACCAGCGCGTGGCGGTGGCGCTCGGCAGCCCCGAGGACGTGCGCGAGTATCAGGAGTTCGTGCAGGGGCGCAGGAGTTGAACGGCCACCGGAAGAGATTTCACGACTCCCTTTGCGGTAGTCGGTAGCCGTCATTTCCTCTGGAACACGATGTCCCCGTAATACGCGGTTGCGGATTCCCCGGTGTTGTCGCTGTCGGTCATGATAGCGAGGCCCGAGATCGGGGGCGGGTCCTCGCCGAACGCCTGATGATAGTCGGCGACCACGTCGCGGCGCTCGTCGATCCAGCGCCCGAGCCGCTCTGGTCCGCTCTCCACCACGATCATCTGAACACGCGAGGAATAGGGATTCGGCACGATCGAGCCAGGGGCCAGCCGCGCCTCCCAGATGTAGTCGAGAGCCGCGATCGGCGGGTACTCCCCGTACACAATTTTCGCCGCCTCGAACTTCAAGCGCTCGAGAAAGCCGAGCCGTGCGGGGTCGCACTCGAACGTGATGTAGATCCGCGCCGGATAATCATCGCCGCTCTTCCGACGAACGTCCGCCTTGGCGATCAGGTTCATCACCTTCCAGCGCCACTCGACGATCGGATACTCCTTCGCATCGATGCGGATCGGCCGCACCAACCCCGACGCGGACGACTCACTCTTTGCCTCGACGACCACCGCCTCGCCATCTCGAACGAGCCGATAGACCGTATGGTGCGGAATCTTCTTGAACTCGAGCGCACGCCATCCTGCAGGCAGGGGACCGTCTTCGCGAGCGGCAGAGAACTTGCCCACGTCCAGGGTCTGCTCCGCTCCCCGCGCGAGCGCGGCGACCGCGAGCAACACGACTGCGAGGGCCGCCGCGAACCGGGGCCAGGAACGGGGGATTGCAGGAACACCAACGCGCCGAGTCGCGTAGATCCATCGTTTTCGCTCGATGGCCACGCAGGCTCACCGCTTCGTCGCCCACAACAACGCAATGCGGCACGAAGTTCCTCCCCCGATCGGATGCCGTAAGTCCCGCTACAAGCTTGAACGGTTGTTCGGTCATGGGGTATAGAGGGCGACGTAATACCCAGTCAGTGGCAGTCGCCAAATCCCATTGGGCGAGTGCCGGTGGCTTCGAATCGCAAAGAGTTCCGTTTGAGCGGGAAGGCAAGCCTCTTCATGAATGGCCGCACTGATGGGATTTGAGCGGTTTACGCCGCTTGGCGGAGGGAGGTGCTCGTGAGACCTGCAAGCCAGATCAGCAACGGGTGGTTGGCGGTGCTGGCGTGTACCGGGCTGTGCCTCGTTTCTTGGCTCGCAACTCCCGCCTCAGCCGACGTCTATTACTATAAGGATGCCGACGGAGTCTTCCATTTCACCAACGTGCCGCGCCCCGATGCCGCGCCGTTCATGGTGGATCGCCCGGTGGCGCAGCTCCCGGCGGAAGAAGTCGACCATCAGATCCCCGATACCGACCAGTACGACGATATCATCGGCAAGTTCGCCAAGCGCTTCCGCGTCGAGAGCGCGCTGGTCAAGGCCGTGATCCGTGCCGAGTCCGGCTTCAACCGGCTCGCAGTCTCCTCCGCTGGAGCCCGCGGCTTGATGCAGTTGATGCCACAGACCGCCCGGCGCCACGGGGTTCGCAACGTCTACGATCCCGCGCAGAACATCGCAGGCGGCGTACGCCACCTGCGCTTGCTCATCGACCGCCACGGCAACAATCTGCCGCGCGTCCTGGCCGCCTACAACGCCGGCAGTGAGCCGGTCGAGCGATACCGCGGCATTCCGCCGTACGCCGAGACGCACAACTACGTCGCCCGGGTGCTGCGTTTCCGACAGCAATATCTGAAGCAGGAGCGGCTCGACGAGATTGCGCGCAATTCTTGAGAGGCTACAGGCTTCGGGCTCCTGGCAAAGACGCCGCGGATTCGTTCCTGTAGCCGGTAGCCTGTAGCGTCTTACAGATACGTCAGCCACTCCTCGTGCCGCTTGTCTTCGCCCTTGAGGATGGCGAAGAATTTCTGCTGCACGAGCTGGGTGACTTCGCCCGGCTTGCCAGGGCCGATCGGGCGGCGATCGAGCTCGCGAATCGGCGTGACCTCGGCCGCGGTCCCCGTGAGGAACGCCTCGTCGGCAATGTAGAGCTCGTCGCGGGTGAAGCGATCCTCGACCACGCGGATGCCGCTCTCGGCGAGCAGCGCGACCACGGAGTCGCGAGTGATCCCCTCGAGGATCGACGTGAGCGGGGTGGTCTTCACCGCCCCGCGCCGCACGAGGAATACGTTCTCGCCGCTCGCCTCTGAGACGAAGCCATCCGTGTCGAGCATCAGCGCCTCGTCGAAGCCGGCGACCCGCGCCTCGCAGGCGGCGAGCACCGAGTTCACGTAGTGGCCGATCGCCTTGGCCTTCGTCATCAGGGTGTTCACGTGGAAGCGTGCGAACGACGAGGTGACGACGCGGATGCCGTTCTTCAGCCCCTCGTCGCCGAGATAGGCGCCCCAGGGCCAGGTGATGATCGACACCCGAACCGGGTTGGAGAGCGCGGAGGGCACGCCCATCTCGCCGTCGCCGACGAACACGATCGGCCGGATGTAACACTCCCGAAGCTTGTTCGCCCGCACCGTTTCGATGCACGCGTTCTCGATCTCCTCCGCCGAGAACGGAATCTTCAGACCCAGGATCTTCGCCGAATCGAAGAGTCGGCGGTTGTGCTCGGGGAGGCGGAAGATCGCCGAACGGCCGGCACTCGTCTGGTAGCAGCGAATGCCCTCGAAGACGCCGAATCCGTAATGAAGCGTGTGGGTGAGCACGTGGACCTTGGCGTCGTCCCAGTCAACCAGGCGCCCGTCCATCCAGATCTTTGCGGATTTTTGCACGTCTTCCTCCGGAGGGCCCCGAGAGCTAACCGGATCGCAATTCCGTGTCAATGAGAAGGTCCGGTGTAGCGGGTCATTAGGGTTCGACAGCTTTTCGAATCGTCAACAATCAAGCTTCCGTTGCGGTTCGAAAAGTTGTCGGTCCCTCTTCCCCACTACTGCGGGCCGGACGGGCCGAAATAGTGCTCGTAGATGCGGCGAATCCGCTCGCGGGCGACCTGCACGTCGCGGAGAAGCCGCGCGCCGGCATCTGGCCCGTCGTAGCCGATTCGGCGGGCGAGCGGCGCGAGCTTGGAATCATCGTGCTCGAGCAAGTGAACGGCCTGGTCGCGCTCGATGCGCAGCCGGCTCTCCACCCGTCGAAGAAAGCGATAGCCGTCGACCAAGCCATGGTAATGAGCCTCTTCGAGAAGACCTTGCGCGCGCAGCGCGTCGAGCGCGTCTTCGGTCTTTCGGCAGCGAGCGTGCGGATCGTCGTAGCCGTAGCGAAGCTGCAATGCCTCGGTCACGAACTCCACGTCCACCATCCCACCGCGCCCGGTCTTCAGATCCCAGCGGCCGGTGCTCTCGCGGGCGAGCTCATGCTCCATGCGCGACCGCAGTCGGGCGATCTCGGCGACGTCTTCGACGGACAGGCCCTTGCCGTAGACGAAGCCCTCGATGACCCCCTCCACCTCGTCGATCAGCGAGCGATCGCCCGCCGCACCACGCGCCGAGATCAGCGCCTGGCGCTCCCAGAGCGCGGAGCTCGCACGGTGATACTCGCGAAACGCATCGAGCGACGAGACCAGCGGCCCATGCGACCCCGACGGACGAAGACGAGTGTCGATCTTGTAGACGTAACCCTCGCGGGTGTTGAGCTGCAGGACGACCATCAGCCGCTGTGCGAGCTTGGTATAGTACTCGCGCACAGTGAGCCCCGAAGCGGGCTCGCGCGCGCCGTCGTAGACGAAGATCAGATCGAGGTCGGAATTGTAGCCGAGCGCCCGTCGTCCGAGCGTGCCCATGCCGATCACCGCAAAGCGGCCCGGCGGCTCTCCGTAACGCTCGCCGAGCGCACGGAGGGCGATGTCGAGCGCGCCGCCCAGGCAGACCTCGGCGAGCGCAGAAAGCTCCTCTTCGACCTCCGCAGCCTCCAGCAGACCGTGGATGTCGTTGACGCCGATCCGCAACAACTCCTCGTTGTGGAAGCGACGAAGCGCATCGAGCTCGGTCTCGTAATCGTTGGCCGAGGCGAGCACGCTCTCGAGACCGCCCTCGAGCGAGGCCCGGTCTTTGCGCACGACCGCAAGGTCCGCCCGGACCAGGTTGTCGAGCAGCTCGGGATGGCGCAGGAAGAAGTTCGACAGATACCGACTCGATCCGAAGAGCCCCACGAGCAGCCGAAGCGTCTCCGGGTTCTGCTCGAGAAGCGCGAGAAAGCTCGTCCGAGCGCCGATCGCGGAGATGAACTCCGCCATGTGCAGAAGCGCCTGATCGGGGTCCGAGGCCTTGCGGATCGCGGCCAGGAGCGCCGGCGCGAGCGCAAATAGCGCCTTCTTACGCCTCGGCGAAGCCGGCGCGAAGCGCGGGCCGTCCCGCAGGCGCAGCAAGTTGGCAACCGCCGCAGGCGCGTCGACAAAGCCCATCTCGGCGAGCCGAGACTCGGCCGCGGGCCGATCCTCCAGCGTCTGCAGGAGCGAGACCGCGTCGTCGTCGGCTTCGCGGCGGATCTCGGAGCGGGCGCCGAAGAAGAGGTGCTCGAAGGAGCGCCGGACCGCGTCGCGATGACGCCGGAGATCGGCCCGAAAGCGCCGGACCTCCGGCGTCACGCCATCCTCGGGCAGGCCGGGGTCGGGAATCGCGCGTAGGTGGTAGCCAAGCCGGCGGGCGAGCAGTCGCTCCTCGTCGGGGTCCGCGGGAATGCGCTGCGTCTGGCGCTCGTGGACGATCTGCAGCTTGTGCTCGACGTCGCGTAAAAAGAGGTACGCGGCGGAGAGCGTGCCCGCCTCACCGCGCTCCAGCAGACCCAGATCGGCGAGCGCATGCAGGGTTTCGAGCGTCGAGCGATGGCGCAAGCGTCGATCGCGTCCGCCATGCACGAGCTGCAGCGCCTGGGCGATGAACTCGACCTCGCGAATGCCGCCGGGACCGAGCTTGACGTCGCGATCGAGACGCGCGCGGGAGTGGCGGCTGTCGACCTTCGCCTTCATCTCCTCGATCTCCTCGACGGTCGTGAAGTCGAGGAAGCGGCGGTAGACGAAGGGGCGGATCTCTTCGAGGAACGTCCAGCCGAGGTCGAGATCGCCGGCGACCGGGCGCGCCTTCAGCATGGCGGCGCGTTCCCACGTCTGGCCGAGCGACTCGTAGTAGACGATCGCCGCGGCGAGCGAGTTGACGATGGGGCCGTTCTGACCCTCGGGTCGCAGCCGAAGGTCGACGCGGAAGACGAATCCCTCGCCGCTCACCTCACTGAGCACCCGCGTCGCGAGCTCGGC
Source organism: uncultured delta proteobacterium (assembly GCA_963745025.1). Lineage (GTDB taxonomy): Bacteria > Desulfobacterota > Binatia > JACPRU01 > JACPRU01 > CAVQIG01. Next base: position 47,866 of record CAVUWD010000020.1, on the reverse strand, counting down.
CATGCGCGTGGCGAACACCGCCCCGCCGAGCGCGCCGCGCGGACCGCCGGAGCTCTGGCTCTGCCCGCCGTCGAACAGGTACACGAGGTCGATGTCGGAGCTGAAGTTGAGCTCACGGCCGCCGAGCTTGCCCATTCCGAGGACGACGAATCGCAGACGGTCGTCCGCCAGGAAGTCTCCGTAGTCTCTCTCCACGTGTGCGCGCGCGTGACGGACGGCGACTTCGCTCGCTCCTTCGGCCAGCGCCGAGAGCTCGCGCACGGTGTCGTGGACGGAGGCGAGCCCGAGAAGGTCGCGACCGCCGATGCGCAAGACGTGGCGGCGCTTGTGGCGCCGGAGCAGCGCCGCAACCTCGGGCACGTCGAACGACCCCGCCGCCGCGGAGAGCTCGGCGACGTGCTCCGAGCACGACACCGCCTCGGTTGCCAGCGCTCCCTCGAGCCACGCGGGGTCGACACCGCTCACCGAAAGCAGGACCGAAGCCAGCGCCTGGCTCGCCCCGCAGATGCGTACCAGCGGCTCGACGAGCGTGGGAGCCGGATCCCAGCCGGCGGCGAGCAACGCCTCGAGGTTCGCCGCCCCCGCCGCGGGATCCGCAGCGCGCGACAGCCATCGCGGCAGCTCGTCGAGAACTCCGCGCTCGCGTGCCCACGGCGCGAGTCGCGCCAGAGACCCGGCGAGCGCCTGCGAGTTGGGCAGCGCGGCGTCGACCGGCGCGGGATTCACGGCATCGCCCGCCGGCGCTCCGCGCCGGCGGCGAGCGGCGGGCGGATCTCCTCGCCGTCGATCCACCGCTCGAGATCCACGCTCGCGCGGCGGCCGAGCTCCGCTCGCTTGTCCCGTCCGCGAAGACTGCCGCCGATCGGCGGGAAGAGGCCGTAGTTGGCGTTCATCGGCTGAAATTCGTCGCGCTCGCTGGCCGTGACGTAAGCCACGAGCGAGCCGAGCGCCGTGGTCAGCGGCGGCACGACACACGGACGGCGCTCGACCCGGCGGGCGGCGTTCACACCGGCGAGGAGTCCGCTCGCCGCCGATTCGACGTAGCCCTCGACGCCGATCAGCTGCCCGGCGAAGAAGAGCGAGCGGCGGCGGCGAAACTCCATCGTCGGTTCGAGGAGCGACGGCGAGTGAATGAACGTGTTGCGGTGGAGGCTGCCGAGCCGGATGAACTCCGCGCGCTCGAGGCCTGGGATCATGCGCAGCACGCGCCGCTGCTCGGGATAGGTCATCTTGGTCTGGAAGCCGACCAGCGAATAGAGCGTCGCTTCCCGGTTGTCCTGACGGAGCTGCACGACGGCGTGCGGCCGCCTTCCGGTACGCGGGTCGACGAGGCCAACCGGACGCATCGGCCCGAAGGCGAGTGTGTCGCGCCCGCGCCGAGCCGATTCCTCGATCGGCATGCAGCCCTCGAAATAGATGCACCGTTCGAACTCGCGCGTCGGCACCTTCTCCGCGCGGAGCACCTCGTCGACGAAGCGCTGGTACTCCTCGCGGCTGAGCGGGCAGTTCAGATAGTCGTCGCCGCCCTTCTGGTAACGGGAGGCGGAGAATGCGACCGAGCGGTCGATCGACTCGGCGGAGACGATTGGCGAGATCGCATCGTAGAAGTAGAGATGATCACGACCGAAGAGGCGGCGGAGCTCCGCGTAGAGCGCGGGCGAGGTGAGCGGTCCGCTGGCGACGATCACGAGCTCGGGGTCGAAGCGGTCGAGGCCGGCGACCTCTTCGCGGACGATCTCGATCGCGGGATCGGCTTCGATTCGCCGCGTGATCTCGGCCGCGAACAGCTCTCGATCGACGGCGAGCGCGGCGCCAGCGGGTACGCGCGCCAGGTGGGCGACCTCCATGACTAGCGAGCCGAGGCGGCACATCTCCTCCTTGAGGAGCCCGACGGCCGCGTCGAGCGAGGCGCTACGAAACGAGTTCGAGCAGACGAGCTCGCCAAGCCGGTCGCCGCGGTGTGCTTCTGTGCCGCGCAGCGGGCGCATCTCGTACAGGCGCACGCGCACGCCGCGGCGGGCGAGCTGCCAGGCGGCCTCCGAGCCGGCGAGGCCCCCTCCAACCACGTTCACGATCTCGCCCACGGTCTGAGACTAACGTCAGCGGCGCGAGAGTTAAAGAGAGGAGACGGCGTAGGGGCTCAGCCTTCGCCTCTAGGCCTAGTGCTTCGAAGGACGGAGAGCGCGGTCGGTTGTGATCGGCCCGTACTCGGGTCGATCACAACCGACCGCCACCGCGCGAAGCGCGGAAGGTAATCAACCCGCGACTTGGTCTATCGCTTCCGCGCTTCGCGCGGTGGCTGGATTTTCCGGTCGCCCCGTGTACGGGCCGACCGGAAAATCCAGCGTTTCGGAATCTCCAGCACTCGAGGCGAAGAGCGAGAGGATACAGGAGAGGCTCACCGGTCGACCCACTTCATGTAGCGCTCGTTGTAGCGGGGACCCGCGACGGCTTCGGCGTGAAATGCTCGAGGCAGGACGGGCGGAAGTCTTCCGACCTGCGCCCCTACGCGCTCTCCGCCTCCTCGAGAGCTTCCTTGTAGCCGCAGCCTTCCTGTACGCACTTGCGGATGCGGCCCTCGCGCTTGCTGACTTTCTCGACGAGGTATTTCGCATCGCACTCCGGGCAGGGCTCGGCCACCGGGGGGTCCCAGGTGGCGAACTTGCACTCGGGATAGCGGCTGCAGCCGTAGAAAGGCTTGCCGCGCCGCGAGCGCCGCTCCTGTACATCGCCTTGGCCGCAGTCGGGGCAGACCATTCCGATCGAGCGCGGCGGCCCCTTCATCGAGTGCTTGTAGTTGCAATCGGGGTAGCCGGTGCAACCGATAAACTTGCCGAACTTGCTGAAGCGCACCGCCAGCGGCTTGCCGCACTTCGGGCACGGCTCCTTCGGCGTCTCCGGCTCCTCGATCTTGATCGAGCCGCCCTCGGCGTAGGTGAAGTTCTTGGTGTTCTCGCACTCCGGGTAGGCCGAGCAGGCGAGAAACTCGCCGTTTCGTCCCCACTTGATGACCATCGGCGCACCGCACTTGTCGCAGACCAGGTCGGTCTTCTGCCCCTCGCCTTTGACGGACGGCATCTTCTCTGCGGCCTCGGCGAGGTCCTTCTCGAAAGGCTCATAGAAGCGGCGGATCGTCGCCACCCATTTCTCACGACCCTCTTCGATCGCGTCGAGCTCGTCCTCCATTCCTGCAGTGAACTCGACGTTCAGAATGTCCGGGAAGGAGCCGACGAGGAGATCGGTGACGAGGAGACCGAGGCGAGTCGGCCGCAGCCGCTTGCTTGGGTCCTCGTGCACGTACTCGCGGTTCAAGATCGTGCCGACGATCGTCGCATAGGTGGACGGCCGGCCGATGCCCTTCTCCTCGAGCTCCTTGATGAGCGATGCCTGCGAGTACCGCGGCGGCGGCTCCGTGAAGTGCTGCTCCGGGAGCAGCTCGAGAAGCTTCAGGACATCCCCCGCAAGGAGATCCGGAAGCGTCCGGCCCTCGCCCTCTTCGTCTTCGCTCGGGCGGGTGGTGTCGTCGCGTCCTTCCGTGTAGACGCGAATGAATCCGTCGAAGCGCATCACCTGACCGCTGGCGCGGAAGACGAGCTCCCCCACCTCGATGTCGATGGAGGTTTGGTCGAACCGGGCTGGCGTCATCTGGCAGGCAACGAAACGGTTCCAGACGAGCGTGTAGAGCGCGAGCTCGTCGCGCTGGAGGAAGCGCGCCACGCGCTCCGGCGTCCACTCGAGCGAGGTCGGGCGGATCGCCTCGTGCGCGTCCTGCGAATCCTTCTTCGAGCGATAGAAATTGGGCGACTCGGGAAGGTATTCGGCGCCGTACTTCTCGCCGATGTAGCGGCGAACCTCCGAGAGCGCGTCGGCGGACAATCGCGTCGAGTCGGTGCGCATGTAGGTGATGAGGCCGACCGCCCCCTCGGCGCCGAGCTCGATTCCCTCGTAGAGCTTCTGCGCGATCGCCATCGTGCGCCGCGGACTGAAGCCGAGCTTGCGCGACGCCTCCTGCTGGAGGCGCGAGGTGATGAACGGCGGCGCCGGATGTCGGCGGCGCTCCTTGGTCTCGACGCTGGTGACCTTCCAAGTCGCGCCCGCAAGGCCCTCGACCAGCGCCTTCGCCGTCGCCTCCTTCTCGATGCGGAGCCTTTCGTTGTCGAGCCGCTGGCCGCGGATCTTGAACAGCCGAGCGGTGAACGGAGGCGGGTTCGGCCCCTCGAGCCGCGCCTCGATCGACCAGTACTCGATGGGCTGGAACGCCTCGATCTCGCGCTCGCGCTCGACGATCAGGCGCACCGCCACCGACTGCACTCGCCCGGCGGACAGGCCGCGGCGCACCTTCTTCCAGAGCAGCGGAGACAATTCGTAGCCGACCAGCCGGTCAAGGATACGGCGTGCGGTCTGGGCCTCGAAGAGCTTCTCGTCGATCTCGCTCGGATGCTTCAGGGCCTCCTCGACCGCCTTTTTGGTGATCTCGTTGAAGCGCACACGGAAGACGTTCTTCCTCTTGCCGAGGTACTTGGCGATGTGCCAAGCGATCGCCTCGCCCTCGCGATCCGGGTCGGGCGCGAGAAACACATTCTCCTTGTCCTTGGCCGCCTTCTTGAGCTCGTCGAGCACCTTCTTCTTGCCGGGGATGACCTGGTACTCGGGCTGGAAATCCCGCGCGACGTCCACGCCGAGCTTGGACTTGGGGAGATCGACCACGTGCCCGACCGAGGCTTTTACCTGATAGTTCCGGCCGAGATACTTGGTGAGCGTGCGAGCTTTCGAAGGCGATTCGACGATGACCAGATTTTTCGCCATGCGCGTGCGATCGTAGCGGACGTTGGCGGGGGCCGCTAGCTCGGCAGGCTGCGTCGGCCGGAGACGGTTCGCGACCACCGGGAGCGATCCGTGACGCAGCCTCCTAGCCAACCCGTTTGGAGAACACCATCCCGGGATGCGGACGGACTTTGCCTGCAAGCTCTAGCTCGAGGAGAATCTCGAGTGCGCGGGCGGCGCCGAGCCCGCTTCGCTCGATCAGCCGATCGACCGGCTCGGCGACGCTCTCGAAGGCACCGAGAAGGCGCGCGGCGTCGACGGAGAGATCCTCGCTCGCGTGGTTGGCGGAGCGCGGTGCCGGGGCCGGCACCCGCCACGGGAGCGCGCTCTCGAGCACGTCCGCCGCGCTCTCGACGAGCGTCGCCCCTTGTCGGATCAGCCGGTGCGAGCCACGGGTGCGCTCGAGGCCGATTTCACCCGGGACGGCGAGCACGTCCCTCCCCTGCTCCAATGCCAGCCGTGCGGTGATCAGCGATCCGCTCCGCGCGCCCGCCTCGACGACGACCACGCCGAGCGACAGGCCAGCGACGATGCGATTGCGGCGAGGAAACTGATGCGCCTCGGGAGGCGTACCGATCGGCAGCTCGGAGACCACCGCTCCCGCCTCGGCCACCGCGACTGCGAGCTTGCCATGCCGTGACGGGTAGACCTGATCGATGCCGCAGCCGAGCACGGCGATCGTCCTGCCACCGGCCGCGAGCGCGCCACGGTGAGCCGCGGCATCGATGCCGATCGCGAGACCGCTGACGACCGTGACGCCGCAGGCGGCGAGCTCGCGTGCCAGCCGATCCGCCGATGCGATTCCATAGGGACTCGCGGAGCGCGAACCGACGATGGCGATCGCCTCGAGGTCGGCACGGTCGATCCGGCCCCGCACGTAGAGAACGGGAGGCGGATCGTGGATGAATCGCAGGCCGACCGGATAGCGCTCCTCCTCGATCGAGACGAGAGCGACCCCGAGGTCGCTTGCGCGCCGCAGCTCTTCGTCAACTTCCGCCCAGCGCCGGAAGCTGCCGATCGCGCGGATCACATCCGCGCCGGCACCGGCGCGGGCGAGGCGCTCTGGCAGGGAACGGAAGACGGCCTCGCCGTTGCCGAACGCCTCGAACAATCGACGGCATGTCGCGGCTCCCACCCCAGCGATCGACTGAAGAGCGATCCAATGTCTGGCTCGCACCGCCGCGCACTCCTTCTGCGCAGCGGGGGCGGAGAGTGACGAAAGACAGCGTAGCCGCTGGTTCGCCCGGCTGCAACAAGAGATTGACCCCGGTTTCGCCCGGAGCCGATAGACCGAGTCGTGGCCCGGCAAGCGCGTCGCAAGAGGGGCTCAGTGCGCCGGCCAAATGGAATCCCGCCGCGCACACCTTCGAGAAACGTGCGGACCACAAACGCCGATTTCCAGATCTCATCCTTTGGCGCCACCGGCGTCTCCTTTCAGACTCCGATAGAGCTCGCCGTAGCGGCGCGCCGAGGCTCGCCAGGAAAAGTCTTCCGCCATCGCTGTGCGCATCATCCCCTGCCAGCGCGGCCGATCGCGAAACGCCTCGACGGCGCGGCGAACGGCGGCGACGAGCTCCGCTCCCCACGGGCGCTCGAACTTGAAGCCGTTCGCATGCTCGGGATCCTCGTCGGGATCGCGCACCGTGTCGGCAAGACCGCCCGTGGCGCGTACGACTGGGATCGTCCCGTAGTGGAGACTGTACATCTGGTTGAGTCCGCAGGGCTCGCGGCGCGACGGCATGAGAAACATGTCGGCGCCCGCCTCGATGCGGTGCGAGAGCGACTCGTCGAAGCCGATCCGCACCGCGACCCGATCCGGGCGCCGGGCGCCGAGCTCGCGAAAGCCCTGCTCCTGGCCGGCCTCGCCGGCGCCGAGGACGACGAGGCCGACGTGGAGATCCAGCAGATCATCGGCGACTCCGAGCACGATGTCGCCGCCCTTCTGCGAGTTCAGGCGCGTGACCATGCCGACGCAGGGCGCGTCGAGCGCGAGCGGCAGGCCGACCTCGGCGAGAAGGCCTTGCTTGCAGACGCGCTTGCCGTCGAGCGCGGCCGCATCGTAGCCCGCCGGCAGGTGACGGTCGGTCGCCGGGTTCCAGGTCTCGTCGTCGATCCCGTTGAGGATCCCGTGGAGGTCTCGTGCTCGCGCGCGCAGCAGCCCATCGAGCCGTTCGCCGAGCTCCGGGGTGCGGATCTCCTCGGCATACCGCGGGCTGACCGTGGTAATCGCCTTCGCATAGGCGATTCCCGCCTTCATGAGATTGATCCCTCCGTAGTACTCCACACCGTCGAGGTGGAAGACGCTCCACGGCAACCCCGTGGCGGGCAGCCGCTCGGCCGCAAACCGGCCCTGGTAGGCGAGGTTGTGGATCGTGAACACGGAAGCCGCCCGACCGAGCAAGGGGTGGCCGGCATACACGGTCTTCAAGAGCGCGGGGACGCTGCCCGTGTGCCAGTCGTTGGCGTGCACGACGTCGGCCGGGAGACCGAAGGCCGCCACGGTCTCGAGGGCGGCCCGAGAGAAGAATCCGAAGCGTTCGAGGTTGTCGCCGTATTCTCCGCCGCGTTCGCCGTAGAGGCCCGGGCGATCGAAATAACCGTCGTGCTCGACGAGGTAGAGCGAGGCGGGGGTAAGGGCACCGGGAGCGTGAAACACCCGAAAGCGGCCGCCGCCCGCCATGGCAATCTCGCAGGCCGCTCCGAGCGCAACCTCGCGGCGGCGCACCGACTGATAGAGCGGCAAGAAAACCGACACACGATGGCCGAGCGCGGCGAGCGCACGGGGTAAGGAACGACTGACGTCACCGAGGCCGCCGCTCGTGGCGAGCGGCGTCAGCTCGGCCGTGATGAAGACGATCGAAGGAAGGCGCTCTTCTGGATTCAAGCCATTTCGGCTGATAGCGGTCGCCGCGGGAGGAAACAACCGTGAATTCGTCGGACAGCTTCCGCCTGATGGCCGGCTACAATCGCTGGATGAACGAGAAGCTCTACGCGCTCTGCGCGACGTTGTCCGATGAGGAGCGCAAGCGCGATCGCAGGGCGTTCTTCCGGTCGATCCACGGCACGCTCAACCATCTGCTGCTCACCGACCGCGCGTGGCTCGGGCGCTTCACAGGCCGGCCGCTCTCCTTTCGATCGCTAGACCAGGAGCTCTACGCCGATTTCGACGAGCTCGAGCGCGGGCGCGTGTCGACCGACGCCGCGATCGAAGAATTCTGCCGCGATTTGACCGATGAGCGGCTGAACGCCGACATCGTCTACGCGACGACGGCCGGGAAGGGCTACAGGCATCCGCTGGCGCCTGCCCTCGTGCACCTCTTCAATCACGAGGCCCATCACCGTGGCCAAATCACCACGCTGCTCTCGCAGCTCGGCATCGATCCCGGGGTTACCGACGTGATCGACTACTACCGGGAGATGGGGAAATAGGGCTACAGGCCTCTTCAATCCACCTTCCCCCGCTCGAGCGTCCGCTCTGTGAACACGTCGTCGCCGAGGCCTCGGTCGTAGCGCACGTCCGAGACCTCCAGGATCGTCTTCGTCCCCTTCTTGGCGTTCGTCATCTCGATCCGGCGCGGCGTCGGAACGTTGCCGATCGCTTCGAAGCCGGCGAGCGTGAGCGTCTTCGCGAGCGCGCCGTCCTTCTTGTCGTAGAGCTCGATCTTCCGAAACGTCGAGTCCTTGCGGTCGAGCCAGAGCAGGAAGCGCGCATACTCGTACTCTTTTTCTTGCGGCACGAGCTCGATGACCGCGCACGGCACGCGGTCGACGATTTCGCCTTCGCGAATGAGCTTCGAGGCCGCCTCCTCCTCCGTCCAATCGCGGATGTCGTCGAAGAGATCGAGGTCGGCGTAGGTGAAATCAGAGCCCTGGAAGCTCTGCTTGCGGGTCGCGCCGCTGATCTGCCGCACCCGCTTCAGCTCGGGGAGATACAGCCACTGATCGTCATCCTTGTCGGGATACGACCAGGAGAGAAAGCCGACCCCCTTCACCTCGGGCGGCGAGAGGAAGAAGGTGATGCCCTTGCGCGTGCGGTGGCCGTAGTTCTTGCCGTACACCTCGAGGTCCCGAACCCGCTGGCCGCCGCGCGAATCGATGAGGACCATCTTGGTTCGCTGCGACGTGTCTTTCGGTTCGCGAGCGTCGTTGACCGCCTTGGCCTGGTCGAGCATCTCGCGAGCGGGCTCGGCACGGGCAAGCGCCGGCGCCAGTGCCGCGCAGAGCAGCCAGACCAGGCAATTCTTCCCCATCATCCCGTACCTCCCTCGAGGGCAACCGCGCGGAGCACGAACACCCCCAAGCGTACTTCACCGACATCGGACGAGACCCCCATCAGAACAGGAGCCTGGCGCGAACGTAGGCTTCGTCGTTGTGTTTGTACTGGCCGATGAGCGAATTCTCGTGCCCCTCGATCGCGAGGTAGCCGATGCGCACATCGAGGTGATCGTTCACCGAGTAAGTGAGTCGCGGGTGCGCGATCCCGTACACGCCCTGCATGCCGTAGAGCCCCTTCAGCTCGGCCGTCAGCCGATCGTCGAGGAAGCCGCGCCGAATCGTTATCGAGAATCGCGTCTCGTAGTCACTGATCAGCAGGTCGACGTCGTTGTTCAGCACGATGGTCTGGTTCGCCTGTAAGAGCACGAAGGTATCGCCGATGAACGTATCGCCGCCGGCCCCCCACGCCACGCCGTTGCGGCGCACGTTCGCCGGGCTCAAGGTCACCGGCACTTCGATCTGGCGTCCGGTGGACAGCGCGGCCTGATCGATCGGGCCGAATTGCTCGGTGGCGATGATGTCACTGATGTTCCGCGTGTAGAGTCGGTCGAAGACGTACGCTCCCTCGAGCCGCAGCGTGGCCTCGTAGAGCCTCCACGCGAGGTCCGCCCCTGCCGCCTGAATGCGTTTGAACTCGGGAAACACCTGGACTTCCGACCGCACGTCGACGAGCTGCGGGCTCAGCGGATCGAGCTGCGCGAAGCCGAGCGCCGACGCGTCGAGGGCCGGCGATGTGTCGAAGCCGTCGAAGTAGTAGAGCGCGAGATCGGCGCGCCCGAACCGACCCGCCGCGCGGACGGCGTAGGTACCGTTGTCGAACGTGCGCGCCGGCACCGGGGCGTTGCGGAAGCTCGATTGGTTCTGGACGGTAACGCCCATCACCTGGCTCTCGCTCGGCGCGCGCGCGAGCGGCGGATACCAGCGCTCGTTCTGATCCGGAAAATAATAGGGGACGTAGATCGGCTCCCACACGAACGTCAGACGAGGCTCTTCGAGCGAAAACGGCGACTCCACGGACGGGAGGTAGAGCGTCGGGGCGAGTGCCGGTATGCCGATCTTGCGGTCGGTCTCCTCTTCGAGCAGCGGGTCGTAGAACGTCTGCGGATTCAGCAGATCGTTCGGCTGCAGCGTGTCGAGCTTCCCCCACGCGAACTTCTGGAGGCCCGCGCGCAGGTCGACGGCCGAGGAGTGAAAGTCGAGATACGCCTCACCGAATTCCAGGCTCGGCGAGATCTCCTGAAGGACGTGACCGAAGTCGTAGACGCCCGCACCGTTGGCGTTGTGTGGAGTCCCCCCAGCGGTACCCGTCAGGCCGGTTACGAAGCGAAACTGCGGGGAGAAGTCGGTGGTCAGGTTGAGCCGCAGCTTCACCTGCGGATTCTGGTACGGGCTCGAAGACTCGACCCGCTCCACGTCGAGGAACTCGAGCCTGCCCTCGAGGTCGGCTTGCACGGAGGCGGGCAAATCGGGGATGCGAACCGGAAAGGCTCCGACCTCCGCCACAGTTGCCGCGATCGCGCATGCGATCGCCGCCAATCGGGAAGGCAACCGTGGCATCGATGGCCGAGCCGAATATGGATAATCATATGTGCAGTCAAGGATTTTTGCCTCGCCGTGGCGGGCGACTTTCAACCCGATTTGACAAGCCTCCGAGTCGCCGCTTAGCCTTTGCGGCTCAGGGGTCCTCGGACGGGAGCCGGTTCTGATGAAAATGATGCTTCCGGCGCTGCGCGATCGGCGTCAGATCGACAAACTACTCAGCCGCTTCTTCGCCGACTACCGCCCCGCGGACTTTCGCCGCGCGGTGATCGCGGTCAGCCGCTTCTACCGCTTGCCGACGCCGAGGGTCGCCTGGTTTGAGTATCTCGATTGGGGGAAGAGCGGCGGCCGCACTTACGAGGACGGCAAGGTCCACCTCGTCCATCCCGAGAACTGGAAGCGGGGCCGCAAGTACAACTCGGAGCGGCGCTGGATCAACACCGTTTATCACGAGATGGGGCATTACATCTTCTGGGCGGACGCGGAGCGCAAGGCGGACACCTTCGCCTATCGCATGGTGCGCGGCGTGAACGGCCACAACGGCCACCGATAGAGGGTATTGCCGCCGCTTCGGGCGGACGGGTATGGTGCCGGAAGCGATGCCAAGCACCAAGAGCGAGCAGGATTCGATCAAGTGGTGGGTGGATCAGCAGCGGCCGGGGCGTGAAGGACGACAAGACAGTACGCCAGCGCCGGCGGCGGCGCGCTTCTACATCACCGCGAAGGGCTTCGAACAGGAGCGCGCGCGCGCCGGTCTCGTCGATCTCAACGTCAAGCTCCTCGAGGCCGCCAATCCGCCGGACGACGGCTTCGGCTACCTCAGCCTCATCGACGAGCGCGTTCCGGCCAACGTCATCGAGCGTGTGAAGCGGGCGCTGCCGCTTCCGAAAGGGGCACGCGCGGCGATCGTCGACTCCGGCCGATCCGTGCGCGCCATCGTGACGGGCACCCCCGTGGGGGAACGGATCCTCGAGTTCAACTTCAACCGCGACGAGCCGACCTTCGACGTGTGGGTGCGGGGCGAGTGGAAAGAGGAGATCGTCTTCCGCGACCTCGGCGAGATCTACCGCGCCGCGCGCGTGCTGATCGACGAATACATGGGGCCCGAGGCGCTGGCGAAGCCGGAGTTCTGGACGTGAAACCTTAGACGATCTTGATCCAGTGCAGGATCGCAAAGCTCGCGAGCGCGGTCGCCAAACCCCAAATCGCATCGCGGCGAGGCACCGATCCGGCGCCGCTCGCTTCCATCGCGCTGTTGGCGAGGCCGAGAAGCAGGGCGATCGGCAGGAGCGCCCAATGGACGATCGGGTCCGCCTCGGTCGTCGGAAACAAGCCGGCGGAAAAGCGCAGATAGAGGAATGCCCAGGCGGCCGCCAACGTTCCCCCGATGCGAAGCACCCGCGTAACGTCCATGCGACGGCTTCCTAGCACGCAGCGGTCCCGCCCGGAACTCGGGTGCGCTCTCGGGACGATGAACGCATGGACCAAGCGACAGATCCCCTCCGCTTGCCGCGTGGGCCACGTTGACTCGGCGACGTTCCCGCAATAAGCGGGTCGGGTATGGATCTCGCCCTGTCCACCGAGCACCTCCGTTTCCGAGACGAGCTCCGCGCATGGCTCGCCGCCAACCTCCCCCGGCCGTGGCGCGAGGAAATCCGTGATCCGCAGGCGAGCGCGGATCGGCTGATCGAGGTGCGTCGCGCCTTCCAGCGAAAGCTGAACGACGCAGGCTACCTCGGCCTCGATTGGCCGAAGGAGTGGGGGGGGCGGGGAGCCACCGCGGTCGAGAAATCGATCTTCGAGGAAGAAATGGCGCGCGCCGACGCCCCGCCGATCGTCAACTTCCTCGGCATCGGGCTCTGCGGCCCAGCGCTCATCCATCACGGCTCGGAGGCGCAGCGCCGGCGCTTCCTGCCGCCGATGCTGTCGGCGGAGGAGATCTGGTGCCAGGGCTTCAGTGAGCCCGGGTCCGGCAGCGACCTCGCCTCTCTCAAGACGAGCGCCCGCGTCGAGGGCGACGAACTCGTCATCAACGGCCAGAAGGTTTGGACGACGTTCGGGCCGTGGGCCGACTGGATCTTCGTGCTCGCGCGCACCGACGCGAAGGACCGCTACGGCGGCATCTCGTTCCTCCTCGTGAAGCTCGACACGCCCGGCGTGACCGTCCGGCCGCTTCGCCAGATCACCGGCGAGAGCGAATTCGGCGAGGTCTTCTTCGAGGATGCGCGTGTGCCGCGCGCGAACTTGGTCGGCAAGATCGGCGAGGGCTGGAAGATCGCCATGACGGTCCTCTCGTACGAGCGCGGCGGCGCCGCGCTCGCCCATTCCACGCGCTACGCGCGCGACCTCGCTCTGCTCGCCGAAGCCCTCCGCGGGCTCGGCCGCACGAGCGCGGCGGTGCGCGAGAAGCTCGCGCGGCTCCTCGTCGAGAATGAGGTGCTGCGCGCCAACGGCATGCGCATGCTCGCCAGCCTCGCCGACGGCAAGATTCCCGGCCACGAGGCGTCGCTCGAGAAGCTCTTCTGGAGCGAGTTCGACAAGCGCTTCCGCGAGACCGCGCTCGATCTCCTCGGCCCGGGCGGCCAGCTCTTGCGCACGAGCCCGGACGCACGCTCGGAAGTGGATTGGCCACGCGAGTTCCTCTGGTCTCGCGCCGAGACGATCTTCTCGGGCTCTTCGGAGGTGCAGCGGAACATCCTCGCCAAGCGAGCGCTCGGGCTGCCGGAGGGTCCCCGATAGTGGATTGTGTCGTTAGAGGGAGAGACGGGACGACCGTCGATCGCGCTCCATCCGGACCCGCGCCGGGCGTCCCACGGATGCGAGACGCATGAAGTTCGAGCTTTCCGAGGACCAGCGTCTGCTACGCGATTCGACGCGCGATTTCCTCGCGGCGGAATGCCCTCTCGAGAAGACGCGCCGGACGATCGAGCACGATTCGCGCGGCTTCGATGCCGCCATCTGGGCACGCTTCGCCGATATGGGCTACCTCGGCCTTCGCCTTCCCGAAGCAGTCGGCGGCCAAGGGCTCGGCATGATCGAGCTGGCGATCGTTCTCGAGGAGATGGGACACGCCTGCGCTCCCGGGCCTTACCTGGACGTCGTGCTCGCGGCCACGCTGCTCGACGAAGCCGGCGGCCGGCAGAAGCTCGTGTCCGACGTCGCCGCGGGACGAAAGATCGTCGCCATCGCTCGCGACGACTCGCCGTATGCGGGTGACGCCAGGCCGGCGTCGCGCCACGCCGATGGGCGCGTGCGCGGCACCAAATATTTCGTGCCGTTCGCAGCCGACGCCGACGCTTTGCTCGTCGCCACCCCGCAGGGCGTCGCGCTCGCCGAGGGTCCGTTCGCGACGACGCCGCTCCAGACGCTCGACCCGGCGCAACGCTTTTCGCGCGTGGAATTCGATCACGCAGCGGAGCTCGTGGCAGAACCGAGCATCCTCGCGCGGCTCGATCCGCTCATGGCAACCGCCGCCGCGGCGATGCTGCTCGGGGTGATGAGCCGGGCCTTCGAGATCACGCTCGACTACGTGAAAACGCGACAGGCGTTCGGGCGGCCGATCGGCTCCTTTCAGGCGCTTCAGCATCGGCTCGCCGAGATGCTCCTGCGGGTCGAGTCAACGCGCTCCGCGGTCTACCGCGCCGCGTGGTCGATCGACAACGCCGAGGCCGACGCGGCGCTCGCCGCGGCGAGCGCCAAGGCGTACGCCGGAGACGCTTCGCGGCTGGTGTGTGGCGAGTCGATCCAGATGCACGGCGGCATCGGCTTCACTTGGGAGCTCGATCTGCACTTCTTCTTCAAGCGCGCCAAGACGCTCGAGGGCCACTACGGTTCGACCGAGGTGCAGCTCGAGCGCGCGCTCGCGGCGGTCGGGTTCTGAACTCGTAGTCGACCAAAGGCGACGATCTCGCGCGAGACGAGGTGCATGACTGCCGCCGGCGACGCCGAGGGCGGCTCGAGCTGACCGCCGAGCCCCGGCGCTGACCACGGCGCGCCGCCCGACGCGGTACGCAGTGGCGAGCACCAGCCAGCTCGCGGCGACCATGACGTCGGTCGGGCCGAGTGGCAGATCGTACCGATAGGAAAGGTAGAAGCCGACGAACGCGCTGGCGGCACCGAGCGCGGACGATGCAGCACAGAGCGGCAATACGCCGTGCACGACGCGATAGGCGGCCAGCGGCGGCAGCAGAAGCAGACCGAAGACGACCATCGGTCCGACGGTCATGACGCCGAGCGAGATCGTGATCCCGACGATGGCGAAGAGCACCACCTGCCAGACGGTGACCGAGCGGCCGAGGGTAATCGCCGTTTCCGGATCGTACGAGACGAGCAGGAGCTCGCGGTGAAACGCCAACAACGCCAGGAACAGCGCGCCGTAGACCACCGCCATCAACCGCAGGGCATCATGCCCGGTGGTCACGATGTCGCCCTTCAAGAGCGAGAGCAGGTGGGCTTCGCCGTACGGGTCGGCGGCAACGAAGAGAATGCTCGCCGCGCCCGCGACGATGAAGGCCACGGCGATCCGCCCCTCGGACGACCCCGGGGCTCGCTCGAGGAGCGCCATCCCGAGGATGGTGAGCAGCGTGAGGGATAGCGAGCCGACGAGTGCCATCCAGCGCTCGTCCACGTCGTGCGGCAGGAAATGCCAGCCGAGGTTGTGAAGGAGAAACGCCAGCGCGATCCCCGCGGACGACACCTGGGGCAGCGCGACGCCGAGAAAGATGATGCGGCGCATGACGAAGTAGACGCCGACCCACGGGCAGACGACGCCGACGAGGAGGCCGGCCATGAGGGCGTCGCGCAGCAGGAAGTCGCGGTGGAGAATTTCGAGCAAGGTGGCCATCGGGTTCAGCCCGCCTCTGGAGTGAGCATCTCGCGAATCCGCTCGGGCGTGAGCATGTCGGCCGCCGAGCCGCTCTCGACGGACCCGTGGTGCACCCAGATTACGCGGCCGGCGACCTGCTCCACCGTGCGGAGGTTGTGGCTGACCATCACGACCGCCAAGCCGGTTGCCAGCAGCTCCTTGACGAGCTCGATCACGGCGACCTCCGTCGCCAGGTCCACCCCGGTCGTCGGCTCGTCGAGAAGCAACACGCTCGGGCGGGAGACCAGCGCGCGCGCGATGAGCACCCTCTGACGCTCGCCACCGGACAGCTCGCTCAGAACGCGGGCCTCCCAGCCCTTCGCTCCCACCCGCCCCAAAGCGTTGGCGACGACCTCGTGCGAGGCTTCGGGAAGCCGAAGAAAGGGCCGCAGCCGACGGTAGGCGCCCATGCGGACCACCTCGCGAACGGTGACCGGGAAGATCGAGTCGAGACGCTCCCGTTGGGGCACGTATCCGAAGCGCGGCGGATCCTCCGCGCTGGTTCGGACCGCGCCGGCAATGGGCGGAAGAATCCCAAGTAGGGTCTTGAACAAGGTAGTTTTCCCGCTCCCGTTCGGCCCGAGAAGGGCAATGCATTCGCCCGCGACGATGGAGAAGGACACGTGACGCAAGACGGCGCTGCCGTCGTAGACCGACGGTGAGGTCGTCGAGCGCGAGCAGAGCGCCCGACCGGCCGAGCTCCTCGCCCGCAGCGCCCCGCGACCTCACGTCACTCGCCGCGCGCCACCTCACGTTGGCCTCAACGCCCTTTGCAGTTGCTGCACGTCGTAATCGATCAGGGCGACGTAGTCAGGCGCCTCCCCACGCCCGGCATGATCGGCAGCGGGACGACGCGCGCGCCGGTCTTCTCGGCGACGAAGTCGGGGTGTCGCGCTCGCGGTACGGCTCGACGAGGATCAGACGGACGCCCTGCGCCTTCATCTTCGGGACCAGCTCGGCGAGATGCGTCGGCGACGGCGGAATGCCCGGCTTCGGCTCGAGGTGTCCGACCACCTCGAGCCCGAAGCGCTGCGCGAAGTAGTCGAAGTCCTTGTGGTAGGTGACGACCTTGGCCCCGCGCAGCGCTCGAGAGTCGTCTGCCAGTCGGGGCAGCTTCGCGTCGATGCGTCCGGCGAAGCGCCGAGCGCTCGGCTCGTAGGCGTGCGCAGCGCTCGGCTGCGTCGACCGCGCAGAAGCGCGTCGGCGATCGTGCCGCGCGACGGTCTTCGCGTTCACGCGGATCGAGGACGAAGTGCGGATTGCCGTAAGGGATGCACGTCGCCCATCGAGCGGTCGAGGCGCGTCGGGACCTCGAGCAGCGAGATGCCGTCCGAGGCGACGACGCGTCCCGGCGCCCCCGCCGCGATGCGCGGGTTGCGGGCGGCGTCGAGGAGCGGCGGGAGCCAGCCCGCCTCGAGCGCCGCGCCGCCCTCGATGAGGACGTCGGCCTTGTTCAGGCGTCACGATGAAGCTCGGCTTGGCGTCGACGAAGTGCGCGTCCTCGCCGGGACGCGCGAGCGCGGTCACCTCGGCCGCGTCGCCGCCGACGGCGCGGGCGATCGCGGCGAGGTCGGGCGTCGTGGCGACGACCCGGAGCTTGTCGGCGGCCGTGCGTCGCCGGCGTCAGCGAGCACGCCGAGCGCGAAGGCGAGGGTCGCGAAGGTCTTCGAATCGGCATGGTCGTCGCCTCCTCTAGAACTTGTGGGCGGCGTGATCGCCGAGCAGGAGCTCGAACTGCAGCCACACCGAGCTGTCGTTGCCGAGGTCGCGGACGTGGTCCCAGTTGTACTGGAGGCGGATCTTCGAGAACTCGCGTCGGGTAGAAGGTCAGGTTGGGCGACAGCCGGAAGCGCTGCGCGCTTCGATGTCTCGGCGGCGCCGCAGTCGCCGCCCACCCAGTCGGCGCGGAGTCCGGCGACCCAGCGCTGGCGGAAGCCGTAGAGGGCCTGCGCGTAGAAGCCCCAGTCGTACATCGTCGCCGGCAGGACGCACCGGCGGGCCGTCGTCGCCCTCGGCGTTCCGGCCCCGGCCTCGTAGCGGCGGCCGAGCGCCTCGGTCTGGAAGGACACGAACGGGAAGCCGCCCGACTGCCACGTCGGCTTCCACTTCCAGTAGAGGTCGCCGCCGTCGATCTGCGTGTGCGTGTCGTCCCGGAGGCGTTCGGCGCCGAACGCGCCCGAGATGCCGGTGACCAGCGTCTGCGAGTCGGTCAGGTCGAAGGACGCGACGTAGCGCGGGACGTAGAGCATGTCGCCGAGGTCCCGCACCGGGCGCTCGATCGGCGGGCTCGGCCGAAGAGCGATCCTCCTCGTTCCGGAAGCTGTACGCGGTCCCGCCCTGGCTGTTCTGCACGCGTGCCGAAGAGCTCCGAGTAGAACGGCGTCGGGACGAGCCACGAGAGCCGCGCGCCCGGGTTGCGCAGGCCCTCGGGCCCGAACATGTGGCCGATGACGAGGGGCTGGTCGACGAAGTCCCAGGCGTGCGGATGCTGCTGGTTGATGCGCCCGAACTCGCTCAAGATACTGGCCGACCTTCCCCTGCAGGTTCCAGGGCAGCGAGGTCGTGAGGCAGTAGGCCTCCTCGAGCTCGACCGTCGGTCTCGTTGTCCTCGTCGAGCTTGAAGACGATGTTGGCGACGCGCCTTGAAGTACGGATCGACGCGCGCCGTCGAAGAAGATCTCCGCGTTCGGCATCGTGAAGCCGCGCTGGTTCGGATCGTGATCGCCGAGCTCGAGCGACGGTCACGTCGGAGGTCGTCGACCAGCCGACGTCGACGAGCGAGTCGAACGAGAGGTTCAGGTAGCCGCGCCCTCCGCCGAGAACAGCGGATCGGCTGCGTCGGTGACCATTGCGGCGGCGCCTGGGCGAGGGGCTGGGGCGGAGGCGGAGGCGGTGCGGCTGCCGCTGCGGCGGTTGCCGGAGGTGCCACCACCGGCCTCTCGGCGGTCAGCTTGCGGATCAACTCTTCTTGTTGCTTCATCTGCTCTTCGACGCGCCGGAGCTGCTTTTTGACGGCGTCGAGCTCCTTGCGGAGCTCCGAGTTGCCGTCCTGCTCGCGACCACGTCGCACCGGGCGCGATCGTCATGATCACCACCAGCCAAGCGGCGGTGCCGCTACGAAATCGGAAGCGAACTTTCATCGAACTCCTCCTGGACCCAGAACCCATGCCGTTTCGCCACGGCCCGGGCGCTGGTGGGCGCAGAGGAGCCGAGGCGGCCTAGATGCCTTCGACGAAGGCGGAGGGCGGGGGGGCTCGCCCGCTTCGCGGCGAGTGATCGCGTCGCACCAGCGCGACGGCCGGCGAGAAGACGGCGGCGCTTGCGCGAGTGATCGGAGCGGACGACGGCTACGACCGGCGCGATCGTCGCTGGAGAGTGGTGCGTCGCCACGCAGGTGGCACAGGGACGAGCGAGGTCACCGTTGGCGTGGCTGTGACCGCTCTCGAGCAGCGGCACCAGCAAGCAGCGCGGCGAAGAAGAGAGCGCCCGAGAGGCGGATGACGCGATGGCGAAGACCGTTCATCGAGTGGATTTCGGATAACAGCGGTCTCCGTGGGTGTCAATCGAGCGTCTCGAAGCCCCGCGCCTGCATCGCTGCCGTCCCTCGCTTGCGCGTCGCGTTAGCCGCGGGCTATAGGTCGGCGTTTTCCGAGTCGGGAGGGCCCTCGTGAAGGACATTTACGAGATCGGGGAGATGCTGCCGATCGGTCAGGTGCCGAAGCGGATGGTTGCGCAGGTCATCCGCCAGGACCGGTTCGGCGTCCCCACCAAGGCATTCCAGATCGAGCCGATCGACGTGCCCGAGGTGGCGCCGGACGAGGTGCTGGTCTACGTGATGGCGGCAGGCATCAACTACAACAACGTCTGGGCCGCGCTCGGTACCCCGGTCGACGTCATCAAGGCGCGGCAGAAGGCGGGCGAGCCAGAGCCCTTCCACATCGGCGGCTCCGATGCGTCGGGCATCGTCTTCAAGGTCGGGAGCGAGGTTCGCAACCCGAAGGTCGGCGACCACGTCGTCATCCACTGCGGCATGTGGAATCGGAACTGCCCCGTCGTGAAGTCCGGCACCGATCCGATGTTCAGCTCGACGTTTCGCATCTGGGGCTACGAGATCGAACTGGGGAAGCTTCGCGCAGTTCACCAAGGTCCAGGCACATCAGTGCCTGCCGAAGCCGAAGCACCTCACCTGGGAAGCCGCCGCGGCCTACATGCTGGTCGGCGCGACCGCGTATCGCATGCTCCACGGTTGGCCGCCGCACACGCTTGCCGCGGGCGACGTCGTGCTCGTCTGGGGCGGCGCCGGCGGCCTCGGCTGCCAGGCGATCCAGATCGCGCGCGCCGCCGGCGCGATCCCCGTCGCCGTCGTCTCGTCCGAAGACAAGATCGAGTACTGCAAGTCAGCTCGGCGCGCAAGGGCTCGATCAACCGCAAGCACTTCGATCACTGGGGCATGTTGCCGCACTGGAAGGACGACGCGGCGTACGGCAAGTGGCTGAAGGGCGCGCGCGCGTTCGGTGCGGCGCTCTGGGAAGCGGTCGGCGAGCGCAAGAGCCCGCGCATCGTCTTCGAGCATCCCGGCGAGGACACCGTGCCGACCTCGATCTTCGTCTGCGACACCGGCGGCATGGTGGTGATCTGCGCCGGCACGACGGGCTACAACGCGACCGCTCGATCTCCGCTACCACTGGATGCGGCAGAAGCGCTTCCAGGGCTCGCACTTCGCCAACGACGAACAAGCCGACGGCGTCAACCGGCTGGTCATCGCCGGCAAAGTGGATCCGTGTCTCTCGCGGGTCTTCTCGTTCCGCGACGTTCCGCAGGCCCACCAGCTGATGTACGAGAACCGCCATCCGCACGGCAACATGGCGATCCTGGTCGGCGCGCCGCGGGAAGGTCTGAAGGATCTACCGTAGTGACCCGCGAGCCCCGATCTCACGCGGGTCAGGCTCTCGCCAGCGCGACCGCGATCACCAGCGCCGCGAGCGCGAAGCGGTAGAGGACGAAGGGCAAGTAGCTGCGCTGGCGCACGTAGCGGATGAGTCCGCCGATCGCCAGGAAGCCGAAGAATGCCGAGGCGACGAGCGCGAGCAGCTGCGCGGGGTCGCGGCCGGCGGCAGCGAGCGCACGCATCTTGAGGAGCGACGCGCCCGCGATCACCGGCGTCGACAAGAGGAACGAGAAGCGGGCGGACGCCTCCCGGCCGATCCCTCGCAGGCGGGCCGCCGTGATCGTGACTCCCGAGCGAGATACGCCGGGAACGATGGCGGCGGCCTGCGCGGCGCCGATCCATAGCGCATCCGTCCAGTCGATCGACTGCAGCCGCACCCGCGATTCCGGCTGGCGGTCTCCCCAGTAGAGCAGAGCGCCGAGAGCCGCGAGCGCGGCCGCGATCAGCACGGGGGCGCGGAAGGCTTCCTCCGCCTTGTGCTCGAGGGCGACGCCGACGACTGCCGCGGGTATCGAAGCGACGACGATCTTCCAGAAGAGGAGGCCGTTTTCCCTGCCCTTCCCGCTTCCGCCGAGGCCCGCGATGGCGCCCTGGGCAAGCTCCCACCAGTCGCGCCAGAAGTACCAGAGCACGGCGAGTAGCGTACCCACGTGGAGTGCCACGTCGAAGCCGAGGCCCGGGTCTTCCCAGCCGGCGAACCACGGCAGCAATGCGAGATGCGCAGAGCTCGACACGGGAAGAAATTCGCCGAGCCCCTGCACGGCTCCGTAGGCGATTCCCTGCGCGCTCGTCATGGCGGGCGCCTTTTTTCACGTCGGCCGCGAAGCGTCAAACGCGGCGCTTCGAACCCGTATTCCTCAGGAGCCATCGTTCACAGAAAGTCTGGCGCAGTGAGGGATCCGGATTAGGGCGGGAAGCGCTCTCGCACGAGCGCGAGCGCCTGTTCGCGGGTAGCCACGCTGCCCTCGAGTTGTGCTTCCTCGACCGCGTCGAGGATCTCCTTGAAGGCCGGGCCGGGCCGGTGTCCCAGAGTGATCAGATCGTGACCCGAGACCAGCGGCGGCGGCTTCATTCGCTCGACGCCGATCTCCGCGAGCGTTTGGAGGCAGAACTCGTAGTAGTAGAGGTTCCCGTTGCTCGCGGCCGCGTCGATGCGGCAGAGCTCGAGAAGCTCGTCGATCCCCTCCTGGCGGAGGAATCTCTTGAGCGTCGAAAGGCGCATCTCCGGCGCGCTCACCAGGCGCAGGTGGTCCTTGACGAGCCAGCTCACGCGATCGGCAACGGCGTTCGGGCGCCGCAGGCGCCGGCAGATCTCACGCGCCATCGCTGCGCCACGCTCCGTGTGGCCATAGAACGTGATCTTGCCGTCTCGTCGCTCCGCGCATTCGCGCTTGGCGACGTCGTGCAGCAGCACACCGAGGGCGAGGGTCTCTCCGCGGCGCGCCGACGAGTCGACGCGCTCGAGGGCGAGCATCGTGTGGGTGAAGACGTCGCCCTCGGGATGAAATTCCTTCCCCTGCTCGACGCCTCTCATCTGCTCGACCTCGGGGAGCACCTCGCCGAGAAGGCCGAGCTCGGAGGCTAGCTCGAATCCACGGCGAGCCGCTCCCTCGGTGAGGATCTTCACGACCTCGTCACCGACGCGCTCGGCCGAGACCTCATGGATCGCCGGAGCCATCTCACGGACCGCCGCGGCCGTCTCCGGCTCGACCGCGAAGCCGAGCCGTGCCGCGAACCGCACCGCGCGAATGAGACGCAACCGATCCTCCGCGAAGCGACGCCGCGGATCACCGATCGCGCGCACGATTCGGCGCTCGAGGTCACGGCGTCCGCCGACGAAATCCAGGACCTCGCCGGTGACGGGATCCTCGAACATGCCGTTGATCGTGAAATCGCGCCGCGCGGCATCCTCTTCCGGCGTCGTGAAGCGAATCGACGACGGGTGCCGGCCGTCCACGTATGCGTCGTCGGCGCGAAACGTCGCCACCTCGACCCGCACGTCGCCTTCGACCACGAGAATGACACCAAACTGCGCTCCGACCGCGATCGTATGCCCGAACAGGCGCTCGACCTCCTCCGGGCGGGCGCTGGTCGCCACGTCGAAATCGCCCGCGGGGCGCGCGAGGCCGAGCAGGCGATCGCGCACGCATCCGCCGGCCAGGTAGGCCTGGTGCCCTCGATCGCGCAGGCGAGCAACGATCCCCCGCGCCACACCCTCGCCGTTCGCGGCCATGGGATCCATCTTCGGGTCCGAGGCGTCGGCAGTCAATTCGGCGGCTGCCGGCTACCGGCTTCCGGCTACCGCAAGGCACCATGAGTCTTTGCCGGTAGCCGGTAGTCGCTTGTTGTCTCCGGCGTTGTGCTTCTGGATACTTGTCCCGCAGTGGATGCGAAGCCCCAACTCGCCGAGATTCCCTCGATCGATCGGCTGCTCGCCACGAGTTGGGGGCGTTCGCTCGCCGAGCGTCATGCCCGCTCCTTCGTGGTCGCGGCGCTCCGCCGCGCCTGCGACGAGCTCCGCAACGAGATCCGTGCCGGCCGTCTCGGCACCGCCTCGATCGAGCCAGAGATCGAGCGGCGCACGGTCGAGGAGATCGCACGTCGTGAGCGGGCCGCGCCCGAGGAGGTGGTGAACGCCACCGGGGTGGTCCTGCACACCAATCTCGGCCGCGCCCTGCTCCCCGAAGAGGCGATCGAGTCGCTCGTGCGCGTGGCACGAAGCCCCGCGGCGCTCGAGTTCGACCTCGCCTCCGGCGGCCGCGGTGATCGCGACTCGACGGTGGACGACGACCTGCGGGCGTTGACCGGCGCGGAAGCCACGACCGTCGTCAACAACAACGCCGCCGCCGTGCTGCTCGCGCTCAATACGTTGGCAGAAGGAAAAGAAGTGGTGGTCTCGCGCGGCGAGCTGATCGAGATCGGCGGCTCCTTCCGGATCCCCGAAGTGCTGGCCAAGAGCGGGGCGAAGCTCCGCGAGGTCGGCACGACGAACCGGACCCATTGGAAGGACTATGCACAGGCGATCGGCGCCGACACGGGAGCGCTCCTCAAAGTTCACACCAGCAACTATCGCGTGGTCGGCTTCACCGCGGAGGTCTCGCTCGGAGAGCTGGTCGCGCTCGGCCGCGAGCGAGCCATTCCGGTGATCGAAGATCTCGGCAGCGGCGCGCTCGTCGATCTCTCGGCATACGGCCTGCCCAAGGAACCGGTCGTCGCCGAACGGATCACCGAAGGAGCCGACGTCGTGACGTTCAGCGCTGACAAGCTCCTCGGCGGTCCGCAAGCGGGGATTCTGGTCGGGCGGCGTGAAGTGATCGCACGCATCAAAGCCAACCCGCTGAAGCGCGCGCTACGTCCCGGGAAGCTGACGCTCGCCGCGCTCGCTTCGGTGCTGAAGCTCTATCGTCGCTCCCCCGACCTGGTGCGAGCGATCCCCACGCTCCGCTGGCTCGCGCGGCCGGTCGCCGAGATGGAGGTGATCGGCCGCTCGGCGGTCGGCCTGCTGCGCGAGGCGCTCGGCGCGGAGTTCGAAATCGAGCTCGGCGACTCGACGGCCGAAGTCGGTAGCGGCGCGCTGCCGACGGCGACGCTGCCGAGCAAGGTGATCGCGCTGCGGCACCCCAAAGACGGGCCGAACGCGATCGCGGCGCGATTCCGCACGGCCCATCCGCCGATCATCGGACGCGTGCAGGCCGACCGCTTCCTTCTCGATTTGCGCGGGATCTTCGACCCCGCAACCCTGGTTCCGCGCGACTGATGCATTTCATCGTCGGAACCGCCGGGCACATCGACCACGGCAAGACGGCTCTCGTCAAAGCGCTTACCGGACAAGACACCGATCGCCTGAAAGAGGAGAAGGAGCGCGGGATCTCGATCGACCTCGGCTTCGCCGAGCTGACCCTGCCCGACGGAAAGACCGCGGGCGTCGTCGACGTGCCCGGGCACGAGCGGTTCATCAAGAACATGCTCGCGGGCGCGCACGCCATCGACCTCGTGCTGTTCGTCGTCGCCGCGGACGACGGCGTGATGCCGCAGACCGAAGAGCACTTGGACATCCTCCATCTGCTCGGGGTGAAGAGCGGCATCGTCGTCGTCACCAAGGTCGACCTCGTCGACGAGGCACGCCTCGCCGAGGTTCGCGAAGAGCTCGAGATCCTCACGCTCGACACGGCGCTCGAGGGCGCGCCGACCTGTCTCGTCTCCTCCCTCACGGGGCGGGGGATCGAGGAGCTTCGCGCCGAGATCGGCCGTAGCCTCGGCCGTGTCGCCGCCGCGCGCTCCGACAAGCCTTTTCGCATGCCCGTCGACCGCGCGTTCGTGATGAAGGGCCACGGCGTCGTCGTCACGGGGACCGCGATCGCCGGAAGGATTGCCGCAGGCGAGCCGGTGCGGATCCTGCCCGGCGGCGAGGAAGCACGCGTGCGCACCGTGCAGGTGCACGGCCACGAAACCGCCCGTGCGGAGCGCGGCCAGCGCGTGGCCCTGAATCTCGTCGGTGTCGAGCGGACGGACGTCGTCCGCGGCCACGTGATCGTTCATCCTTCGATCACCGCGACGACCGACCGGATCGACGCGTGGATCGAGATTCGGCCGCTCGCCAGGAAGCCGTTGCCGAACCGGCGGCGGGTGCGGCTCCACGTCGGCACGGCCGAGGTCATGGCCAAGCTCGTGCTGCTCGGCGGCCGCACGGAGCTCGCGCCCAAGGGAAAGGCCTACGCCCAGCTCGTCTGTGCGGCCCCCGTCGTCGCGTTGCGCGGCGACCGCTTCATCTTGAGAAGCGAGAGTGCCGACCGCACGCTCGGGGGCGGAGTCGTCATTCACCCGTCCGCCCCGCGCCACCGAGCGGGGGACAAGGCGGTGCCGCTGTTACTCGAGCGAATCCGCTCCGAGGATCTCGCCACGAGCGCGTTCGCGCTCCTCGAGATGGACCGCGAGTTCGCCGCCTCGCCGAGCTGGCTCGCGCAAGCGGCCGACGTTTCCGAGTCGGAAGTCCTCGCCGTCGCGCATCCCGAGATCGTTGCGCTCCCGGGGGTCGGGCCCGTCGAAGGCCTGACGACGAAGGCGAAGTGGGCGCAGTGGCTCGCGGCGTTGCTGGCGGCGCTCGCTGCCTATCACCGTGACAACCCTCTACTTCCCGGGATGGAAATGGAGCTTCTCCGCGGTCAGCTGCCGTATGCCGTGGCGCCGAAGCTCTTTCGCGCGATCGTCGATCGCTTGACCCGCGACAACGCGCTCGTTCGTGAAGAGAGTCTGGTTCGGCTGCCCGCGCACCGGGTCAAGCTCAAGACCGAGGAGCGCGCGGCAACCGCCGGGCTGGAGCGCGCGCTCGAGCACGGCGGCTACACGCCGCCTGATGCGAAGCAAATGGCCGAGGAGCTGAAGCAGCCGCTGAAGCGGGTGAGCGAGCTCCTGCAGGCGCTCGAGCGCGAGGGGAAGGCCGTCAAGGTGACGACCGACCTCTACTATCACGCGAGCGTGATCGCCCGGCTGCGCGAGATGATCGCCGCGCGGATCCGCGCCTCCGGGCCCCTCGGCGCCGCGGAGTTCCGCGACATCATCCAGGCGAGCCGCAAGTTCTCGATCGCCTTGCTCGAGTACTTCGACCGCAGCGGATTCACCATTCGCGTCGGCGACCAGCGAAAGCTCCGCAAGGGATGAGAGAATTTGTGAGAATGCCTCAGTCTCAGTCTCCGTACTAGCGCTACGGCATGCTGGAGAACGCGGCTGGTTTGCGGTCGATCCCTACGCGGATCGACCGCAAACCAGCCGCAACCGCGCGAAAGCGCGGAAAGCAATAACTCTCGAGGCTGGTCTATTGCCTTCCGCGCTCCGCGCGGTGCTGGAGTTTCGGGTCGGGCCGAGTACGTCCCGACCCGAAACTCCACCGCTTCTTGGAATTCACAGCGATCGTGCAGAGCCTTGCAACCCGTGAAACAACTCCCTTCGCCATTCGGCCGACCGCCGATCGGAGGAGGCGGTTAGATCCCTCGTTGTGTCGCCCGTGTCCTCACACTAAACTTACCCCATGAGCGTGTTGACGAAGCGCTTTCGCGGCGATCAGCGCCCGCGAATCCGCCTGACGGAAAAGGTCAAGGCGGCGGGTTGAGCCGCGAAACTGGGTCCGGCGGACCTGGCCGACATTCTCGAGCGGCTGCCGAAGCCGACGCATCCCGATCTGATCGTGGGAATCGCCACCTCCGACGATGCAGGCGTGTTCCGCCTGCGCGACGATTTGGCGATCGTCAACACGGTCGATTTCTTCACGCCGATCGTCGACGATCCCTACACGTTCGGCGCGATCTCGGCGGCGAACTCGCTGTCCGACGTCTACGCGATGGGCGGCGTGCCGAAGACGGCGATGAACATCGTCTGCTTCCCGCGGAAGGAACTCGACAACGAGATCCTCGCCGAGATCCTTCGCGGGGGCGCCGAGAAGGCGGAGGAGGCCGGCGTCGTCGTCGTCGGCGGTCACACGGTGGACGACCCGGAGCTCAAGTACGGCATGGCGGTGACCGGCATCATCGACCCGCGGCGCGTGATCCGCAACGTCGGCGCCACGCCGGGCGACGCGCTGGTCCTCACCAAGGCGCTCGGCACCGGCATCCTCGCCACGGCGCTCAAGCGAGACGCGCTCGGCGCACGGGCGTATGCGGCCTCGGTGGAATCGATGACGACGCTCAACAAGGGGGCTTCCGAGGCGATGCTCCGCTACGACGTGCACGCCGCGACCGACGTCACGGGCTTCGGTCTCCTCGGCCACGGGCACGGGATGGCACACGGTAGCGATGCCACGGTCGAGATCGAAGCGGCGGCGTTGCCGCTGCTGCCGGATCTCGAGGCGCTCGTGGTCGCGGGGCATCTGACCGGCGGCTGCAAGCGCAATCGTGCCTATCTCGAAGGCAAGGTGCTCGTCGCGCGCAGCGTGCCGGACGCTCTGCGCGAGGCGGCGTACGATCCGCAGACCTCCGGTGGCCTCTTGATCGCGCTTCCAGCCGATCAAGCCGAGCGGCTGCTAGACGATCTTCACGCGCAGGGCTTGGCGAACGCGCGGCGCATCGGCCGCGTCAGCACCCGTCGCGAGCACTGGGTCGAGCTCGGTTGAGCAGTCCCCACTTCGATTCCGCGACGATCGCCGCGGAGCTCGGCCCGAGCGGGCCGATCGCGCGGGCGCTTTCCGGTTACGAGCACCGTCGCGAGCAGATCCGCATGGCGGAGCGGGTCGCGGAGACATTCACGCAGGGCGGCATCCTGGTGGTCGAAGCCGGCACGGGCACCGGCAAGTCGCTCGCGTATCTCGTCCCGGCGATCCACTGGAGCCGTGCCCAAGGCGAGCGCGTCGTCGTCTCGACGAACACGATCAACTTGCAAGAGCAGCTGGTTCGCATCGATCTTCCGTTGCTCGCCGCCCACCTGGGCGTGGCGTTTCGCGCGGCGCTCGTCAAAGGGCGCGGCAACTACCTTTGCCTGCGCAAGGCCGCCGAGGTGCGCTCCGCGCCGGGCCTCACGCTGGACGAAGCGCTCGACCGAGAGATCGCCTCGATCCTCCAGTGGTCGGACACGACGAGTGACGGGACGCTCGCGGATCTTCCGTTCGTGCCGCGACCCGACGCCTGGGAAGCCCTCGTCGCCGAGCACGACGACTGCCTGCGCGCTCGCTGCCCGGAATACGACCGCTGCTTCTTCTACACGGCAAGAAAGGAAGCGGCCGCGGCCGAGCTGCTGGTCGTCAATCACCATCTCCTGCTGAGCGACCTACAGCTTCGCTCGCTGCTGCCGGACGACGCGGCGAGCGGTGTGCTGCCGCCCGCGACGCGGGTCGTCATCGACGAGGCACATCATTTGGAGGACGTGACGACCGATCACTTCGGCGCGGAGGTGACGGTGCGCCGAATCGAGCGCCTGCTGTGGCGGCTGCAGCACCCGCGGACGGCCGAGCGCGGCGTGCTGCCCGCGCTGCAGCAGAAGCTCCTCTCGCTCGGAGCGGCCGAGGACCGCCTCACCGCCATGGGAGCCGCGCGATGGATCGAGGAGGGGCTGCGGCGTCGGGTTCCCGCGCTCGTCCGCGACGCCTCGCGGGCGTTCGATCGCCTGCTCCTGGAGGTGGCGCCGCTCGTTCCGCGCAGCGCGGACGCCGACGAGCAGCGCCTGCGCATCACCGCCGAGGTACGCGCGGTCGCCGCTTGGAAGGTCGCCGAAAGCAGTCTCGGCGAGCTCGTTCGCACGATCGATGCGTTCGTCGGCGAGGTCGAGCCCGTACTCGAGCGGATCGCCCTGCTCTCTCCTTCCGGTGTCGAGGCGACGCTGTTCCTCGGGAAGCAGCTCGAAGCGCTCGCAGGAAGGCTCTCCGCGATCGCGCTCGATCTCACGAGCTTCCTCGGCGATTCACCGGATCTCTGCCGCTGGTTCGCGGTGCGGCGGCACGCAGGGCGATCGCCCTCTCTCATTCTCGCCTGCGCGCCGGTCGAGGCCGGACCGGTCCTTCGCGACAGCCTGTTTGCGAGCTTCGAGTCGACGGTTCTGACCTCGGCGACGCTCAGCGTGGAGAGGCGGTTCGAGTACTTCCTCGAGCGCGTCGGGTTGGATCTCCTGCCGCAAGGCTCCGTCGAAACGCTCCGCCTCGAGTCCCCATACCATTTCGGCGACCAAGCGCTGATCGGGATCCCCGTGGACGTTCCGCCCCCCGACACGGCCGGCTACGAGTCTGCCCTGAGCGACGTCATCGCGCGGACGATCGAGGCGAGCGGCGGCGGGGCCTTCGTGCTGTTCACGTCGTACGCCGCGCTGTCTCGCGCGCACGAGGCGCTCTTCGGTCGCCTGCAGAGCCGAGGCTTTCCCGTGCTTCGACAGGGCGAGGCCGGACGAACCGCCCTGCTCGACCGCTTTCGACGTGACCGCGCTTCGGTGCTGTTCGCCACCGACAGCTTCTGGGAAGGCGTGGACGTCCGCGGCGAAGGCCTGCGCGCGATCGTCATCGCCCGCCTGCCCTTCCGCGTGCCGAGTGACCCGATCGTGCTCGCGCGATCGGAAGCGATCGCGGCCCGCGGCCGCAGCCCTTTCGCCGACTATGCTCTGCCGCAGGCGGTGATCAAGCTTCGCCAAGGCTTCGGCCGACTGATCCGGTCCCACGACGACACGGGCGTCGTCGTGATCGCGGACAGTCGCGTCGCCCGGAAGCAATACGGAGAAGTGTTCCTGCACTCGCTTCCACCGGCGCGCCTGGCGATCGGGCCGACGGACGAGGTGTTGACCGCGGTGGCGAAGTTCTTCAGGTAGAGGCGGCTACGGGCTTCGGGCTACAGGCAAAGACTCCGCGGCACATTCCCCGTAGCCCGCGGAGCGTAGCCTCTCATGAAACACGGCATCGGATTCCTGATCCTCGTACTCGTCGTCGGCGCGGTGGCGGGCTCGCTGCTCGGAGAAATCCTCGGCCAGCTGGTTCCGAGCGGCATCCTGCACTCGGTCTTCAGCCGCGGAGTGAGCGTGGGCATACCGCACTTCAGCGTGAACCTGCTCGCGCTGACGTTCAGCCTCGGCGTGACGCTGCGTGTGAATCTCTGCACGCTGATCGGCATCGGGACGGCATTCTACCTGATGCGGCGCTGAGGGGACGTCCCTCAACCGCCGACCCGGAGAAACGCGAGCAGAACCTGGCGGCGGAGGGTTTCGACGGCAGTCGGATCGCCCCGCAACGTGAGCAGCGTGCGGGGCAACAGGATCGGGTATTGGATGCGCTCCTCGGGCATCGGCTCGACGTCGATCGTCACATCATCGGGCGCGCGGAAGCGAGACCCATTGGCCGACGAGATCTTCGCGGCGTCCGCACCCGTCCGGGCGAGCAGCCGGGCGATGCCGTCCGTGACCTCTTCCACGGTGAAGCCCATGTCGAGCTCCGCGATCGCTCTCGGGCTCGAGCTCACTGGATCCGGTACGCCGAGAACTCGATCAGCTTGTCGATCCGCTCCTCCCACTCGGTCTCCCAACGCTCGCGGATGAAGCAGGCGGGAGACAGACCGAGCGCGAGCTGGCGGTCGAGGCCATCCAAGTAGATGGCCTCGTTTTCGCCGCGTCCGTTGCGCACGTCCTGACGTATGAGGCCGATGCGGGCAATGGCCGAGAGCTCGCGCGCGAGATCGAGCAGGCGAACTCCGCGGATCCGCGCGGCGAGCGCGTCTCGGTGTGAGGCGTCGTAAAGCTCCAGGCGCTCCGACCAGCTCCACGCCTTCACCAAGTCCCAGGCGCCGAGCATGCAGTCGTCGTCGAAGAACACCCCTTTGACGAGCGCGGGTAGCGCGAGCATCCGCTCCGGCGGCTGACTGTCGACCGAACGGATCTCGATGTAGGTCTTGAGCCGCACTTCGGGAAACAGCGTGGTCAAATGGAGCTGCCAGTCCGCCATGGTGGCATGATGGCCGGCCGCCCCGTGTTGGAGAAACTCGCGAAACGGCAGGCCGGTCAGATCGATGAACTTGCCGTCACGGCGGATCAAGTACATCGGCACGTCGAGCGCCCAGTCGACGTAGTCCTCGAAGCCGGCTGCGCGCGAGAACGCGAACGGCAAGAGCCCGCAGCGGTCGCGATCGGTATCGGTCCAAACGTGCTGACGGAAGCTCATGTAGCCGTTCGGCCGACCCTCGCTGATCGACGAGTTGGCGAATGCCGCGGTGAGAATCGGCGACAAGCCCATCGCCAGCCGGAACTTGGCGAGCGCATCGCGCTCGCTCTCGAAATCGATGTTGACCTGGACGGTGGCCGTTTGCTTCATCATGCGATGGCCGAGAGTCCCGACCTTCGCCATGTAGGGCGCCATGATGCGGTAGCGGTGCTTCGGCACCCACTCGATGTCCTCGAGCGGGCTGAGCGGCTGGATGCCGAGGCCGAGGAAGGCGAGCCCGAGCTCGTCGGCGACGGTCACGATCTCGTTCACGTGCTGGCTGAGCTCGGCCTCGGCACAGTGGATCGATTCGCAGGGCTCGCCGGAGAGCTCGAGCTGGCCGCCCGGCTCGAGCGTGACGGTCGCCTTCCGTCCCTCGAGCGCGACCACGTGCTCACCCTCGAGGCGCGGCGTCCAGCCGAAGCGGTCGGCGAGCCTCTTGAGCACCTCCTCGATGCCGCGCGGCCCGAAATACCGCGCCGCGCGCCCGGTCTTTCGGTCCACCGCGATCTTCTCGTACTCCGTGCCGATCCGCCAAACGCTGCGCGGCTTCGCCCCCGCGGCGAAATACTCGATCAGCGCGTCGCTGCGGGTGACCGGAGCATCGAGCTCGGCGCCCGTCTGAACCAGATCGGACATCTCCTACCCCATACAGCGCCTTTTTCGCCGTTGCCAGGGGAAAGGGGCGAAGGAGCGACCTGGCCTCTTCACCCACGATTGACTCGCCAGATCCCCGAGACTAGACGCGGACGATGATTTCGGTCGGCGAGGCGCTCGAGCAGATCCTCGGCGCGGTTCAGGAGCTCGGCGCGGAGCGAATCGGCCTGCTCGAAGCCGTCGGACGGGTGATCGCCGAGGACGTTCGCTCGCTGCGCGACGTTCCCGGCTACGCGAACTCGGCGATGGACGGTTACGCCGTCCGTCACGCGGACGTCCATCGGTTGCCGGCGCGTCTGCGCGTGGTCGGCACCTCTGCCGCGGGCGGCGCTTCGATCCCGGTGGTCGGTCCGTGTGAAGCCGCGAAGGTCATGACGGGCGCGCCGATCCCCGCCGGGGCGGACACGGTGGTCCGTGTCGAGGATACTCGGCTCGAAGGTGAAGAGGTCATCATCGAGAGTGGTGGAGCCAAAGCCAGCCACATCCGACTTCCCGGCGAGGACCTTCGAACCGGTCAGGTCGTGCTCACGCGTGGCCGCCGCCTCTCTCCTGCCGACATCGGCCTCGCCGCCTCGGTCGGCCGGACACTGCTGCTCGTCCACCGTCGGCCGCGTGTGGCCATCCTGTCGACCGGTAACGAGCTCGTGGAGGCCGACCAGCCGGTCGAGACTGGTCAGGTGGTGAACAGCAACGCGTACACGCTAGCCGCGGCCGTCGCGGAAGCTGGCGCAGTGCCGATTCCGCTGGCGATCGCCCGCGACACTCCGGAAGAGATCCGCGAGGCGTTCCGTGAAGCCTCGCGCGCCGATGCCATCCTGTCGACAGGCGGCGTTTCCGTCGGCGACTTCGACTACGTGAAAGCGGCGATGGACGAAGTCGGTGTGGAGCGGCTCTTCTGGAAAGTGGCGCAGAAGCCGGGCAAGCCACTGACGTTCGGCATGCTCGGCGCTCGGCCCTATTTCGGCCTTCCCGGCAACCCGGTCTCGTCGCTCGTCTGCTTCTATCTCTATGCTCGTCCCGCGCTGCGCCGGATGATGGGTTTGCGCGCGGCTCACCTGCCAACCGTCCCGGCAACGCTCGGCCACGACGTGAAAAAAGCAGCGGGCCTCACGGAATTCATCCGCTGCCGGATCGAGCGAGGTAGCGGCGGCCTGGTGGCGAGCTCTACGGGGACACAGAGCTCGGGGGTGCTGAGCTCGATGGCGCAGGGTCAAGGCCTGATCATCGGCCCCGCGGAGGAACGCGAGCTCCGGGCGGGCACGGCGGTACGGGTGATCCTACTCGATGCGGAGATGGCGGAGGAGGGACCTCCGTTTTGAGGCAAGAAATTAAAGGCGGCGTCCGGAATTGAACCGGAGTAAGAGGTTTTGCAGACCTCTGCCTGAACCACTCGGCCACGCCGCCGTGCGCTGTTAGGTCAATGAGTTAGCTGACCCTCACTCTGACTCGGCTGGTCGGCTGTAACCGAACTTGTAACCGTTCGGCCCGCGAAACTCTCCCCGAGCCGCTTAGCCGCCTCGCGCAGGTCGCCCTCGCTGACAATGTTGTAGCGCTCGAAAACGTCCCGCGTTCTGTGTCCGGTCAGCTGCATCGCCACCCGCTCTGGAATGCCGGAACGTACCATGTTCCGAACCGCGGTGCGACGAAAATCATGAGGCCGTCGGCGGCGCGTTGTCGTGTGACGTCGTAGGCCCCTCGCTCGTGACTGCGTAGCGCGGTGACGGATCGAAGCACGGGATCTAATGTTCGAGGTGCGCCTTTGCCCGAGCGAAGAGGAGCTCGAGTGGTATCGGAAGGGGGCGAGGTTCTGCGACCTCGCGTTCGAGGCCGCCGTCGACGCGGCCCGCCCCGGGATGAAGGAGTACGAGCTCATCGGGGTGATCCACGGCACCTACCTCCGCCTCGGAGGATCACTCTACGGAGCCGCGATCGGCGTGAGCCCCATGGACAACCCGTCGGTGCCTTACTCGTGGTGGATCGCTGGCGGCTCTACCCGCGAGCTCCAGAGAGGAGACCTGATCCTCACCGAGATCACGGGAACGTACTACGGCTACCCCGGCCAGCTCATCCGGCCGATCGCGCTTGGCGAGCCGCCAGCGGAGCTACGAAAGATGGCCGACCTCGCCATCCAGCTCTACCTCGACGTGCAGAAGGTCGTGAAGGTCGGCAACACCCCGAGAGACGTTTATAGCTGCTCGCAGCGGATTCTGGATGAGGGCTACACGATTCAATGCCCGGTGATCCATGGCTATTCGCAGGTCCTCCAGCCGCCCTTCGCGTCGGTTCCAAACGATCCCTGCTGGTCGGTGATGCTCGACG
This sequence comes from uncultured delta proteobacterium, assembly GCA_963745025.1. Taxonomy (GTDB): domain Bacteria; phylum Desulfobacterota; class Binatia; order JACPRU01; family JACPRU01; genus CAVQIG01. The sequence goes on along the minus strand of CAVUWD010000020.1, from coordinate 13,789 downwards.
AGCGTTTCCGAGAGAACCAACTGATCGTGATCGAGCCGAACCCGGTGACACCCGACCTGCAGAGAGGATTCTTCATCGGTGACATGAACGTGGTGACAAAGGACGGTGCGGTGTCGCTCCACGACGTGCCGCTCGAGCTTGCGGTGAAGGTCGTCTAGGGGCTGACGCGTCTTTGTACCTCCCTCGCCCGCGACGCGCCGAGCAGCGCGGGCAAATCGTAGCCGACCAGTTCGCCGATGCGCTCGATGGTGATGTCCTCGACCGCGTCGAAGAGCCCCGAGCGCTCCACCTTGCGCGGCTGGAAGACCACGTCGCCGTCGGAGAGGATGACCGCCGCTCCGAAGGCGGCGACATGCTCGATCGCGTCGAGCGAGCCCGGGAACAGCCGGTTCGCGAAGGGGTAGTTCACGAGGAACGACGACACGGCGAGCAGGTGGGGGTCGCGCGGGTGGCGGATCGCGGTAGCGCTGGAGGGCGCCCAGGTAGTCGGCGTACCCGAGCTCCCGCCGCAGCTCCTCGAAGAACTCGAAGTACTGCTCGGCGGCGCCGGCGCCCACCTCGCGGCCGAGATAGCGCCGGAGATCCGCGGTGATGCGGTCGTTGTCGAGCAGCGTGTTGTCGACGTCGAAGAGGAACACGGGGCGCGTTATCGTCACCTCATCCTTCCCCGCCGGCGGCGACTGGCTCGTGCCAGCCGCCGACCTCGGCCGCGAGCGCCGCCGCTTCCTGCGGGCCCCAACTGCCGGCCTCGTACTCGTGGACAGGCGTCGCGCCGTCGAGCACGGGATCGACGATCGCCCACTCCGCCTCCACGCCGTCCTGGCGGGCGAAGAGGATCGGATCGCCCGCCATCGCGTCACCCAGGAGCCGCTCGTAGGGATCCAGCTCCTCGGCCGTCTCGTGGTGGACGACGCGCAGCTCCGCGGGCTCGGAGAGCATCTGGTCACCGGGACGCTTCACCCGGGCGCCGATCGCGATGATCATCTCCGGGCTCAGCCGGAAGCGGAAGTAGTTCGTCTCGCTCGGCGACATGTGGACGAGGGGCGGGCGCTGCAGCGTCACCATGACCTCCGTCGCGGTGACCGGCATGCACTTCCCTGCCCGGATGTAGAACGGCACGCCGTCCCAGCGCCACGAGTCGATGTGGAGACGGACGGCGGCGAAGGTCTCGACCGTCGAGTCGGGCGCGACGCCCGCCTCCTTGCGGTAGCCGCGGAACTGCCCGCGCACGACGCTCGTCGGGGCTGAGCGGGCGGATCGTCCGGAACACCTTCACCTGCTCGTCCCGGATCGACTCGTGATACGTCGTCGGTCGGCGCCTCCATGGCGAGTAGGCTCACCACCTGCAGCATGTGGTTCTGGATCACGTCGCGGATCGCGCCCGCCTCCTCGTAGAACCTGCCGCGGCCCTGCACGCCGAAGCGCTCGGCCATGGTGATCTGCACGCTCGCCGACGTAGTTGCGGTTCCAGATCGGCTCCAGGAACGTGTTCGCGAAGCGGAAGTAGCAGCAGGTTCTGCACCGGCTCCTTGCCGAGGTAGTGGTCGATGCGGAAGATCGCCGATTCGTCGAAGACCGAATGGAGGGTCGCGTTGAGGGCGCGGGCCGAGGCGAGGTCGCGCCCGAAGGGCTTCTCCACGACGACGCGCGCGTCGCTCGAAGCAGCCCGACTGGGCGAGGCCCTCCACGACGGTCGCGAAGACGCTCGGCGGGATGGCGAGATAGTGGGTCGGGCGGCGCGCGGTGCCGAGCTCCTTGCGCAGCGCCGCGTAGGTCCCGGGGTCGTGGTAGTCGCCGTCGACGTAGCGCAGCCGGGCGACGAGCCGCTCGAACGCCGTCGGGTCGAGGCCGCCGTGCTGCTCGACGCTCTCGCGGGCGCGAGCCCGGAGCTGCTCGAGTCCCCAGCCCGCCTTCGCGACCCCGATGACCGGCACGTCGAGACGTCCGCGCCGGCCCATCGCCTGCAGGGCGGGGAAGATCTTCTTGTGGGCGAGGTCGCCAGTGGCGCCGAAGAAGACGAGCGCGTCGGACCGCTGTGGGGCTTCCATCGACCTCGCTATCTACACCCAACGCGGATCGCGGAACATGGTCGGAGGGCGTTACCGGTGGCACGCGGGGCGAGTCGCTGGCCGCCGCACGGCCCCGACGTGGAAGCCCGGTCGAGGAAGGAGAGGACCACCTCCAGCGTGCGTCGATGGACGGCGGCGCGATCGACGTAGGGCTGGCGATCGTCGCCGACATTGTCGATGTCGCTCGCGAATCGCACGGTCTCGGCTGAGCAAAGCTCCGCCAGCGCCCGCGGCCCGAGCCCGCACGACCCAGGTCGCGGGCGATCACGTTTTCTAAGAGCGCCGCAATGCTACGATGCTCGAATCACACCGTTGCGCATAATTCGCGGGCGGTGAATCACTTCCACTCCCACGCCTTCGACTTCGTATTTCCATCGGCGTCAGCTTCGTACTCGAAGACGACCGCGATCGTGTTGAGCCGCTTCCACTTTTCGGACTCTGACTCGAAGTAGAGCGCGCCGCGGTAGCTCACGGCGCCGCCGCCGAGGAGCCTCCCGGCCCCTGCTCCCCTCAAGGTGGCCGCCTCTCCGTTCTTGCCCATCACGATCCCTTGGCCTTCGCCGTAGAGGCTGCCGTCCGATCGGACCGTTGCCGTGTAGGTCACCATGCTTCGGGTATCGATGCCGAGCAGCTTTCCGGTCGTTTGGGTGGACACCTCGACCTTCGGGCGCCCCTCGCCTGGGAGCACCCGCCGCGCGAGCACCTTTCCAGTTTCTTCGCCAATTTGATCGCCTAGCATGATCATGCCTCCCTGCTCTTGTTGAAGAGTTCGTTAACGCAGTCCCGGGAATGTCCTCAGGCAACTGTCGCGGGGGAGAGGGCGCGCGGCGAGCGGGCAATGCGAGTGAGTGAATGACAACGAGCTCCATGCGACCAAGACTGAGCCCGCAGCAGCAGGACGAAGAGGTTGCTACGGGGCCGCGAAGTTGAGGCGCGCACGGATGCGGCGGATGACAGGCGAGAAGGGGCTCGTGTGCTGCATGGCGCGTCTCGAATCCGCGCCGGGCACGCGCGACATGCTCGCCCTCCACGAAGCGCTCGTCGCGCTGCGGGGCTCTAACGGACTCGCCGCTCGATTATCATACGACGGGAAAACGCCACAAACGAAAAATGATAGACTTGTAGACTTGATCGGGTGTGGCGAGCTGCTCCATCCGCTGGCCGAGTCCGACGGCGTTGCCGTGCGCCGTGTAGACCATCTTGAGATCGTCGCCGATCGTTTCCACGACGACTTCACCCGAATTGAGCCCCATGCGCACAGATCGACATTGGCGTTTACTTGGGCTCGCGAAAGCGGATGGCATAAGTTGACGTTACATGTCCGATCGGCTCTGCATCGCCCTCAGAGTAGAGGTATGTTTCGAGGTAAGCGAGTCGCTTTCCCCTCCGCACCAGCCGGGCTTCTGCCACGAGATCGGCCGCAGCGGCTGGACGTAAGAAGGTGATCGTCAGATTAGCGATGACCGGGATGACCTCACGCCCGAGTGCGGCGTGAACACACGCGTACATTGCAGTGTCCGCAAAGCCCATTACCATCGGCCCTGAATAAACGACGCCAGGGGCGTGCCCCCACGGATCGGCTCCAAGATACTCCTTTCGGAAGGGCAATCGGAGACGCACGTGCCCGTGACCGATTCGCTCAACAGTCTCGCCGTGCTGATCGACGGCCGGGAGATTCTTCACCAGTACTTGCTTCAACTCTGATTCGGTTAGCTCATGCATCGCTTCATCTCCCTCCCGTTTCCTGAAGCGGCCTAACTATTACTTGAGCTGCGAGCCTCAAGGTGTGCGACTTGATGGGCGCACTTTCATGACTCGAGCTCCTTCGCGACCTCGGCAGCGCGGATCGGCGCGCCGATCTCCGTGAAGAGCCGGTGCGCCTCGCGGAACTCGCGCTGACGGGTGCCTTCGTCGCCGCTCAGTCGCGCCAGCTCGGCACGCTCGACGTGGAGGAACGGCTCGTAGCTCTTCGCGCCCGACATCTCGAGCCAGGCGTCGGCTTGCACGATCGTCGCCTCGATCTCTTGCTCCGCCTTGACGCCCCGGCTCGCGCGGAGAGCGCGGATCCGGGTGAGCAGAGCCGAGAACTCCCAGAATCGGGTTCCGCGTCGCCGGCAGACGGCGAGCGCTTCCTCCGCAAGCGCCAGGGCCTTTTCGCGATCACTGAGTCCGAGATGCGCCGCCGCCATCACCGCGAGCACGCCGCCTTCGACTATCGAAAGCCGACGTTCCCTTCCGATCGCCTGCGCCTCGTTCAGAACTTCGAGCGCATCGTTCCATGCGCCGCTCAAGGCGTTCGCGAGCCCGAGGTTGAGGTAGGCGGTGGTTCGCCCGATCTGGCTGCCCATCTGCTCGGCGCAGTCCAACGCCTCCCGGCCGTGCACCAGCGCCGATGCTGCCTCGCCCGTGACCTCACAGTGAAGGACGTGCCAGGCGTGCGAAAACCCGAGCGGGTGCAGCTGCTGAGAGGTGCGCGCGAGCTCGATCACCCGGTCGAGCTCAGCCCCGCCATCGCGAGGATTCCCTGTCAGGCTCATGACAACGCCGCGCCACCACGAGAGTCCGAGGCTCGGGCTAAACCCGATTCGATCGGCGCCGAGGCCGAACTCTCCCTTAGCAAGCCGAAGACCTTTCTCTGCCACGGCAAGGCACTCGCGGAGCCGGCCAGCAAGAAAATAGGCGACGCAGAGGCCGTACCGAACGGCCACTCTCAGGCCGATGTCCTCGGTCTCGTCGGCGCGCCGAATCGACTCGAGGAGCGGGCCCAGTCCTTCTTCGAGAGCCCCGGAATTGGACTGGAGAAAGCCGAAGCTGCTCAGAACTTGGCTGAGGACATGAGGGTCGCCGCTCCGTCTCGCGAGCTCCTGCCCTTCTCGGAACAGCGAGGTTGCCTGGTCCTCCGGATCGCCCATGCGAGCGAGGTGATTCATCATCCGGGCGCGCACGGCCGCTCTCTCGGCGAGGTTCTCCGGCGTCTCCACGAGCGTGTCGAGGAGCTGCCGCACACTCCCCCAGTGCCGGAGCGCTTCGACAGAATTGTTGGCTCCCACCCACTCAGCCGCCCGGCGATGCCACTTGGCTGCTTCCCGAGCGTCGCCAGCGTGCTCCCAGTGATAGGCGAGGACCGCCGCGCTCTCGCCGAGTTTCCCCGAATCGACTTCCTCGATCGCGCGCGCGACCGCGGCATGGATGCGAGCTCTTCGCTCGGTGAGCTGCGAGCCGTAAGCGACTTCCTGGGTCAGCGGGTGCTTGAAGACATACTCAGCCTCCGGATAGAGCGCCTCCTGGTAAAGGAACTCGGCGCCTGTAAGCGCATCAAGCGCGGCGACCAGGTCTCCGTCGCCGAGTTCAGACACGCGGCGGAGAATCGGCTCGGAGAACTTCTTGCCGATCACCGAGGCGGTCTGGAGCACCCGCTTCTCCCGCTCCGGCAGCCGGTCGATCCGCGCCGCGAGGACGCTCTGCACGGTCGCGGGCACGCCGATCTCTTCTGCGGGCTTGCCCAGGCGGTATGCACTCCTGGTTCCCACCAGGGCACCCGTTTCGACCAGCGACTGGACGATCTCCTCGATGAAAAAGGGGTTGCCACCCGTGCGCTCTTGGATGAGATCGGTCAGGTGCCGAAGCGACGAATCGGTGCCGAGGAGATCGGCGAAGAGCTCCGCGATCGCGTCGGGGCCGAGCGGCAGGAGCGGAAGTTGCTGGTAATATGACCGCTGCATCCACGCGGCGTGGTACTCGGGGCGGAAGTTGAGCAGCAGCAGACTACGGTTTCCGGGTGCGGCCTCGACCATGTTCTCGAGGAATGCCTCGCTCGCCCGGTCGAACCAGTGCAGATCCTCGAAGAGGAAGACGGCCGGCTCGCGGGCGCTCCGAGCGCGCGTGAGTCGGCGGATGACCTCGAAGAGCTGATGCTCCCGCGCCTCCGGCCCCATGGGTGGCACGGGCTTGTCGGGATCGGGCACTCCGAGGAAGTCGAACATCACCGCCAGCCCTTCGCCGAGATTCTCGTCGAGGCGCAGCATGCGCCCGGCGATCTTGTCGCGAGCGGCCTCTGGTGCGTCCTGCTCCGTGATCCCGAAGTAGCCACGAACGGACGCGAGAATCGGGAACCACGGCACCGCCTTCCCATGGGCCACGCCCTGTCCCTCGTAGACCTTGATCTCCCGCGCGCGGCATCGCTCGGCGAACTCGTAGCACAGGCGGCTCTTGCCGGTTCCCGCATCCGCGACTATGCCGACGACCTGCGCATTGCCCGCGATTGCCCGCTCGAGCGCTGCCTTGAGAGCGGTCATCTCATCACTGCGGCCAACGAATTTGGAGAAGCCGCGGGCGTGCGAGACGTCGAGGCGGGTCCGTATCCGGCCAACCCCCGCGAGGTCGAAGAGCCGGACTGGTTCGCCCACTCCCTTGACCTTGGTGCGTCCCAGGTCCTGCAGCTGGAAGTAACCTTCAACGAGCCGCGCCGTGTGCTCGGAAAGGCAGATGTGCCCGGACTCGGCGAGCGCCTCCATCCGCTGCGCCAGGCCGACCGTGTGGCCCTGCGCCGTGTAATCCATACGCAGATCGTCACCGATCCGGCCGACCACGACTTCGCCGGAGTTGAGTCCGATGCGCACACCGAACGGAATGCCGTGCTGCGCGCGCACCTCGTTGGCATATTCGCGCACGGCGTCGCGCAGCGACAGCGCTGCGTAGCACGCGCGCTGGGCATGATCCTCGTGCGCGATCGGCGCTCCGAACAGCGCCATGATGCCGTCGCCGGTGTACTGATTCACAGTGCCCTCGAAGCGGTGCACGCCCTCGGTCAAGATGGCGAAGAAGCGTTCGAGTATGCGGTGCCACTCTTCGGGGTCGAGCTGCTCGGCCAGCTCCATTGACCCCTTCACGTCGGCGAAGAGCACCGTGACCTGCTTGCGCTCGCCTTCGAGGGCGCTGCGCGAGGTGAGGATTTTCTCGGCCAGATGCTTGGGGGTGTAGCTGCGCGGCTCACGCGGGGGCGGTTGTTTTGCAGCCTCGGCGAGCGGATTCCCGCAATCGCCGCAGAACTTGGTCCCTGGAGTGTTCTCGCCGCCGCAGCTCGAGCACTTGAGCTTCAGCGCTGCGCCGCATTCGCCGCAGAACTTCTTGCCGCTCGGGCTTTCGTAGCCGCAGGCCGAACACCGCATGGCTGGGCCCTCGGGACCATCGCCACCCTAGGCCCGCTTGCTACGAGGTTTCAACCGCGTTCGGCCCCGATTCGTTTCGCCCGCGCTTCCTGGCTCCCCATCTAATTGTTAAGCTTCATCCGCGAGAGGTCGATGCCGTCCGCCGCCGACAAACGCGCCCAGTTCCGCAAGCTGCATGAGGACGGCTGTTTCGTGATCCCGAACCCCTGGGACGTGGGCAGCGCACGGCTGCTGCAGGGCCTGGGATTCAAGGCGCTGGCCTCCACCAGTTCCGGCATGGCCTGGTCGATGGGACTCACTGACTACGACGTCTCGCTGGACGAGGTGGTGTCGCACCTGAGCAAACTCAGCGCCGCGACGGACCTGCCGCTCAACGCCGACTTCGAGAACGGCTTTGCCGACGAGCCGGAAGGCGTCGCCGCGAACGTGAGGAAGGCCCTCGCCGCCGGCGTGGCAGGGCTTTCCATCGAGGATACCACCCGCCGGCCCGGCAAGCCGCTCTATGAGACCGTCCAAGCGGTCGAGCGGATCAAGGCCGCGCGCGCCGCGATCGACGCGGATGGGACCGGCGCCGTGCTGGTCGGGCGGGCCGAAGGTGTGCTGTTCGGGCACATGGATGTGAAGCAGGCGCTGGACCGACTCGTCGCGATCGCCGAGGCGGGCGCCGACTGCCTCTACGCGCCTGGCCTGAAGACCGCCGAGGACATCGCCGCAGCCGTGAAGGTGATCGCGCCCAAACCGCTGAACGTGCTGGCCGGCTTCGCACCACTGACGGTGGCCCAGTACGCCGACCTGGGCGTGCGACGCATCAGCGTCGGTGGGTCGCTGGCGAAGGCGGCGTACGGCGGGCTGGTGGCGGCGGCGCGCCAGATCGCCGAGGAAGGGCGGTTCGACGTCATGCTGGGCGGCGTGACGGGACGCGAGATCTCGGCCCTGCTGAAGGGCTAATCCGCCGCGTCCGCTGCAGACCTTCCGTGTGGCGCCGCAGCTCCCTCTTCAGGCGCAAGGCTGTGTAACACGTGCGCCTCGCGTGATCCTCGTGCGTCGGAGCTCCCAACAGCGCCATGATCCCGTCGCCCGTGCATTGATTGACGGTCCCCTCGTAGCGGTGCACGCCTTCGGCCAGGATCTGGAAGAAACGATCCATGATGCGGTGCCACTCCTCCGGGTCGAGCTGCTCGGCCAGATCCACCGAGCCCTTCACGTCGGCGAACAACACCGTCACCTGCTTCCGTTCGCCTTCGAGAGCGCTTCGAGAGGTGAGGATCTTCTCGGCGAGGTGTTTCGGGGTGTAGGTGCGAGGATCGGGAGGCTCGATAGCAGCAACGGTCTGCTGTCCGAGGCGGTGGCCGCACGAGTCGCAGAAGCGATCCTCCGGTGAGAGGTTCGCGCCACACTTCGGGCATGAAGATGAAAACGAAGCGCCACACCCGCGGCAGAACTTCGCACCTTCGCGATTCTCGTTTCCGCAGGCCTGGCAGTGCATGCTTCGTCCGTCAGGTTGACAGCTCTTCGAGGAGCGCCTTCGCGTCCTTCAGATCCGCCGTGTCGAATCCCTCGGTGAACCAGCCGTAGATCTCGGCGAGGATCCGTCGCGCTTCTTCTTCCTTGCCTTGCTTCTTGAGTAGACGACTCAGGCTCGTCACCGCGCGGAGCTCGAGAGACTTCGCGCTCTGGCGGCGCGCGATTTCTGTGGCGCGGCGAAAGCACGTCTCGGCTTCGGAAGAACCCCCGGACCCGAACAGTAGCTCCCCCTTCACGCGGTGTATCTCCGCTTCACACCAGCGTTCGTCGCGGCTTTCCACCAGAGCCAGGGCTTCGGCCACGAGGGCGAGGGCATCGTCTGTGCGCCCTGCTTGGCCGTATGCCGCGGCCAGTACGGCAAGATGGTACGGCGGAGCCTGTCAATGACAATGAGACAGTCGGTTTCCGAGTTTAGTGTAGATCCTCCGTGTTGAGCGGCACCACGGCCGCTCTGTGGAGTCCGCTGTCGATCGATGCGAATGGCTCACCGGTGCCGATTCGGGGGGATACCTGGGTCTGGGTCGAGTCCGCTGCGGGGCTGTTCGGGGCTCTGAGCGCGAAGGTCGTCACGACCTCGGGATCCGAAACGTACTTGGGCTCGGCGAGCGGCGCCGTGGGCTTGTTGATCCAGACCTCGGTCGGCAGTGCCGGCGGTTGCGGAAGCCCTGCGACGAAGCGCTCGGGATGGGCGGCGTAGGCAGCCGCGAGCACTCGGGCCCGCGCCTCGACCCGCTTCTCAGCAAGCCCGTAGTGGACCTCGTGGGGCGTGAGCATCCCGAGCCCCGAGTGACGATGCTCGGTGTTGTACCAAGGGAAAAAGACGTGGCCGAAGCTGCGCGAGTCCTGGATCGATCCGAAGCGCTCGGGAAACTCGGGACGGTACTTCATGGTTTTGAACTGCGCCTCGGAGAAGGGGTTGTCGTTCGAGACGTAGGGCCGCGAGTGGGTCTTGGTCACCCCGAGGTCCGAGAGCAGCAGTGCCACGGGCTTCGACTTCATCGAGGACCCGCGGTCGGCATGCAGCGTGAGCTGGCCCGCAACGATTCCCTGCCGGGTGCAGCTCTGCTCGATCAGTTTCTTCGCCAGCGCCGCGCTCTCCTGGTGGGCAACCATCCAGCCCACGACATAGCGGCTGAAGATGTCCAGGATCACGTAGAGGTAGAAGTAGGTCCACTTCGCCGGCCCAAGCGCTCTCGCGACATAATGCCCCACCTCGCTATGTGCCTGAATTCATTAGATTGAGCTGTCCTGTCGGAGCTGTTTGCGGAACGGGACGGCCTCGCTTCACCGCCTTGATGGCCTGCTGCACGGCGCCGGCATTGAGGGCTTCGCGCTGAATGGACCACGGTGCATAGGGAACAGGCTGCTTCGCGGGCAGGAGACCCCTGACAATCATTCGTCGCACGGTCATCTCGCTCACGCCCAACTCGCTGGCAGCCTGAGCAATGGTGAGTGTGGTCCCTCGTTCGACTTCGGGATCGAAGATCGGAATTTGGTGATAGCTGCGCAGACCCACGACCCGATCCTGTGTCCACGTGTTGCCGGCGCCGGTTTGATACCCGAGACGATTTAGCACGCGGGCAATCTGACCATCCGGGAGACAGCGGGCGAGGTCTCTGACCACGTCCACGACCTCGCGACTCGTGGTGTAGCGGTGCTGTCCTGGTCGGTTCTTCGGTACGCGGAGAATCGTGTGCTTGCCACCTTTCCAGTGAATCACCAGCTCGACTGTGTCTTCGGTTGGAAGTCCAGCGACGATCTCTTCCACGAGGAGACGGATCAGCCGCTTCTTGGTCCGGTGATCCGTCGCGGGGTCATTCCAAACTGCAGGGAAGTCCTGAGCCAGCTCAAGAAGAGTGGCTCGATCCGGGGGGACGTGCTGGGGCTGGGAGCGCCTGAGATCCTCGAGTCGGCTCTCCAGGGCTCCTACTCTCTGCAGCGCAGCGTTCCAGCGCTGCTCCAGAGTATCAGCCACCAAGCGATTTTCGGGCTCGACGGCGTCGTATTGCCGTCCGGCTCGCGCTGCCTCGTAGCGCGCCTCGCGGAGCTCCAACTCCAGAGCGCTGCGAGCCGTCTCGATGTCGTTTCCCGCCTTCTCGGCGCTCTCAAGCGCCGCCTCGATCGCTGCCGGCATGAGCACCCGCAGGACCTCTCGCTCCATAGCTTCATCGACGCGAAGTCCCCCAAACGAGATGCAGCCGCCTTGGACACCGTGATTCATCACGCCACCGCGGCAGCTGTAGCGGCACGCCATCTTGGTGCCTCCCGCGTAGCGAACGTACAGCCGCCTCCCACAGCGACCACACCGCAGTAGACCCGCCAGTAGACTTGGGCCTTGCCGCGCCGCTCCTCGGATCCCCATCGGCCCCCAGCTCTGTGCGTTGTGAGCGATCAGCTCCCGATTTCGCTCGTAAGTTTCCCAGCCGATATAGCTCTCGTGGTGGTCGCGCAGCAAGGCGATCCACTCACTCGACTCACTGCGGTGCCCTCCGGTCTTGCGCGCCGCTCCGTCGATACCCGCGTCCGCGTCGTCGTCCTGCCGAAAGCGTAGGCGCCCGCATAGATGGGATTTTGCAGCATGCGCAGGAGCGTATGGTACAGCGGCAAGCGCCACACGATCCGATCTCCCCACGCATGGTCCTGCTCGAGGGCCGGGAGGCGGATCTGCTCTTGTCGAAACCAGAGAAGAGTCTGGCGAACGCTCCCCTGTTCGGTGAATTTCCGAAAGACCGAACCAATGGCCTCTTGCACTCGCTGGTCAGGATGTTTCTCGATGCGTCCGTCTCGAGCGCGCACGTAGCCCACCGGGACGCGCAGGATCAGCTCCCCTCGCCGCGCCTTGGCGAGAAGCCCCTCGTAGGCGCGTTGGCGGATCCAGCCGAGCTCCGCTTCACTGATGGTCCCCTTGAGTCCCAGCAGAAGTCGATCGTTGAGCTGGCGCAGATCGTAGATGCCTTCGGCATCAATGATCAGGGTGTCCACCAGCCCGCAAAGGTCCAAGAGCTGGTACCAGTCCCGGTTATTGCGGGCGAGGCGCGAGACCTCCAGGCTAAACACCGCGCCGGCTTGCCCAAGGCTTACCGTAGCAACCAGTCGCTGAAAACCGACCCGGCCGGCGCTACTGGCTCCCGACTTACCGAGATCGTCATCGATGACGACCACCTCGCTCCAGCCGAGCTCTCGAGCCTTCTCAGCGAGCTCGTATTGGCGACGCTGGCTCTCGTGGTTATGCCGTACCTGACCAAGCGTGGATTGACGGATGTAGACGAGTGCCGATCGGGCGAGATGCTGCGGACGAATCTTTTCTCTACTGGTCATCGCCCACCTCCTCGGTGCGCCCGCTGCGTACTGCGGCGCCTCGCAACAGCTCGCCGAGCTGATCTCGGATTCGCTCCCGAATCGGCGACGGCACGTCCTCCCACTGCATCTCCTCGGTCCACCTCAGGTCCAATTGACCCTCTGCCTTTGTCCTCGCCATTCCTCCGAGTCTCCTTTCCGCCACAAGCGCTGTCGACTCGGATCTTTGCGGGAGCGCTCTGCGACGGCAATTCTGCAAGGCACGCCCGGAGCTCGAGAAGGGCGCCGAGGGAGACCTCGGGAGTGTCCACCAACCTGAGGCGGCTACAGCGCTCCCGCGAAGTCACCCACTCGGGGATAGCTCCCCACGTCCCGTCCGGAAGAAGGCAGATGAACGCTCGACCGCCGTCAGCAGATGAACTCGGTCGCTTGACCGCGAGCATCTCGCCGAACAGGGGGTGCCAACGATAGTGAATCGTTACCGACCGCTGAAACTGCGCAGTATGTGACGGTTTCGAGCAGTTTCGTGATGTCCCAGCTCCAGACCTGGTTCGGTGCGGTGGCCAGGAGCTCGGGAGCCGGGTACTGCGGGTGGCGCAGCTGATCGCGGCGCTCCCGCACCTCGTGATTCTCCTCCAGGATCCGGTACATCGTCCGCTCCGAGCAGAGAAAGCGCTCCTCGTCCAGAAGCTGGGCGAAGACCTGGGGCGGAGCCAGATCGACGAAGCGCGTCTCGTGCAGGACCTCGAGCACGGCCGCGCGCTCGGGGGCGGCGAGCTTACGAGGCGGACTCGGACGAAGTTCGAGCGGTGGCTTCGGCCCGATCCGCCGGTAGTAGGTCGCCGTCGGCAGGCCGAGCGCCGCGCACGCCGGCGCAATCCCGAGCGTCGCTCCTGCCTCGCGCACCGTCTCGATGGTCACTTCTCGCTCTCGAGTGGGGTCCCCAGAAGAGTTGCGAGTTTTTTTTGGAGCTCCACCAGCCCCTCCGCTCGCTCAGCGCGCTTGGTCAATCGCGCGATCTCGCGCTCCTGCTCGGCGATTTTCTTCTGCTGCGGATCGGGCGGTGCCACCTTCGGTCCACGCTTCTTCGCCGACAGCCCCTCGAGCTCGCCCCGGTCACGGGCGGCGCGCCAGGTCACCAGATGCGAGGAGTACAGCCCCTCGCGCCGAAGCAGTGCCCCGATCTCACCGGACTTCGTGCAGCGATCCGCCTCGCGCACGATCCGCCGCTTGTACTCCGCCGTGAACCGCCGCCGCTCCGCCTTGGCCACCACCTCCGCGTCGGGGGTGGCCCCCGCCGGCGGCGCGCCGGCCGGGAACACTCCAGTCGCCCTACGGGCTCCTTCCGTTTCCCCGGCCTCCTCGATCATCTCATCCCTCGCCTTCTTCTCAACCACCTTCATCCATATTCGACCCCCCGCCCTCTACAGTAAATTATGCCACCCCGACTGTCTCACCGTCATTGGCAGAGAGGGGCCGGCGGCGTTGAGGTGCACAGCCTTGAGGCTCGCGGGCAACCCCGTTCCTCGCGCGACGCTCTTTCTCTTTCGGCCTGCGCCGGGTTTGATAGACTCCTTCATCGAGTACACCTCCTTGGAGTTGGGATGTGCTCGGGCCGGGTGGGTCGAAGGTGAGAAATCTCCTAAACGGGATAACCCTCCGTGCGAGGGAGGGCTTCACCAATGAAACAACCGCAAGCCCCCCGGAACCATGCTAACCCACGGGCGCGAA
>CAVUWD010000019.1:0-382515 GCA_963745025.1 uncultured delta proteobacterium | reverse complement strand
AGCTCGGAGGCGAGCTCCGTCGATCCCCTGACGTCGGCGAACAGCACCGTCACCTGCTTGCGCTCGCCCTCGAGCGCGCTTCGCGACGTGAGGATCTTCTCAGCGAGGTGCTTCGGCGTATAGGAGGGAGGATCTGGTGGTAGCCGAGGTTTCGCGAGCTCAGCGAGGAGCAGCTCCTCCGCATTCGCCGCAGAACCGCTCTCCTGGCTCGTTCACCCGTTTGCTTTGCAGGAGGCGCTGACGAGCGTGAGCGTCCCGCGCCGCTTGCGACTGCACTTTTCGTCTAGACGACGCAGTCAGGCGGACGGCACCGGCTGGGCACAACGGTACAGCACGATCGGTCGAACCGACTCGCTAGAGCACGGAATCCTGGGCAAAAAAGAGAGGGAGGAAGGACCGCCACGGCCAGACGTGCGCCGTGGCGGTCCAGGGGGTGGAGGGGATGAACACGAGCTAAGACGCTACGACGGGATCGGAAATTCGCGCGATCGCTCGAGGCGGCGCATTTTGCGGTTCCTTCGGGCGTCGCTGATCTGGGCGTAGGTCATCGTCGACTGGATCGACCGATGTCCCAGATGGTCGCGGGCGAAGTCGATGTCTTCGCCCGCGTCGAGCACGTGAACGGCGGCCGAGTGGCGAAGCACATGGACGTGGCGACGATCGGCTGGCAGGCCTGCCTCGGTCGCGTAGAAGCGGAAGAGATCCTGAATCCGCCGCTTCTTGAGTCTTCCCTGGAGACCAGTGAAGAGCGCTTCGCCTCTGTCTCTCCGGCTTCCGAGGTACTGGCGTAGAGAGGTACTGGCGTAGAAGGGACCCTCGGGAGACGCGGACCGGAGCGGAAGAATGTGGAAGGACGAAAAGGGTTTACGAAGGAAGGAGACCGCCGGGAGCGGTGACTCACCGGCGGTCCCATGGAGGACTGAAAGGTAGGTAGACATCAAGAAGGAAGCGCGAACTCGCGAGACCTCTCAAGGCGACGCATCGCACGGGTTCGTTCGTCTACCCGTCGATGACAGCCATCAACTCCGGCCTGTGCTCGGGATCCAGGGAGCCGCGGCGCCGTCCCTTTCCCCACCATCCGACCACACGAGCAATCCTCCGAGCACGCCCGCGACGAGGAAGAGCGCAGGCACATCGCCCATCAGGTGCCCGTGATGCTCGGCTGGCATCGACTGTAGCGCCATGATGGCGCCGTGCACGATGCTCGACCACACCGTGAACCAGATCACACTGCGGTGGGCTTGTGGGTCTCTCGCCGCGATCAGCAGGAAGACACCGAGCGTGGCGTAGACCCCGACGATCATCATGAAATACTGCGAGTCATGGGGGGCACCCGCGTGCCAGGCCCAGCCTGACGGCCAGACGACCGCCAGCGGGTAGATCAGGAGAAAGATGGTGCCGAAGACGGTGAGCGCGAATTTCAAGAGTGCGTGAGAAGACATTTGTGAATCCTCCTTTCGGGTTGCTGCGTTAGCCCTCCGATCATCTACCGGACGATGACGCGAGGCCTCTCTGGGTCGAAGCGGGATTGTCTTTGACGACGAGCGACAGCGCTTCGGCGTCGATGTCGTACATATAGCCGTAGATCGCTGCCTGTCGGGGTGTGCCCGCCGACATTCTCATCAGGCGCACGTCGTGCGTGAGCGAGTTCACGTAGTCCGTGATGCAGATGCTGTCGCGAGGATAGAGGGAACCGATGTCCGTTCCCTGCTCGCGTGCGTAAGCCTCGATCATACCGTCGGCGGTGAACGACGTCGCCCCGCAGTACGTGTGATGCACGATGACGACGCGCTCGATCCCGAACAAGTGCTGCGCGACCGTCACCGAGCGCAGCGCGTCGATCGCGCGTCCACCGGCGACCACCACCTCGAACAGCGTCGTGGTGGACGCGACCTTCTTCCCCGCATCGTCTCTCACGATCGCGCCGGGAAACACGTCACCGAACTCCTTGGCGACCGCTGCGGGAATTCCGACGGCGCGTGGATCGTAGCAATAGACGACGACGGTCCGCAGTGGCACCGCCTTCGCGAACTCCCGCCGGACGGCGCGCTCGTCGTAGCCAGGCTGCTTCGAGAATGCGTAGGCGTCGAATTCGTTCGCACATTGGGTCATCGCAGGTCTCCTTTCGTCTGGTGTTTCTCCGTCGCAAACCATCGGCTCGTCGTGGCGCTCAGACAATCGAATTGTTCTCAACGCCAGGTTGAGAAATACTCAACCGATTCCACGTGCACCGAACGCGGGGCACGCCCGGAGAATTGCGGAAGCGCGCCCGCCGCGGCATGGTCCCCGTGAGACTGGGTCGATTGCAGGGAGCCTACCATGCCGAAAGATCTACCGCCCCTCACCGCGCTCCGCGCCTTCGAGGCGGCCGGCCGTCACCTGAGCATCACCCGGGCCGCCGACGAGCTCTGTGTCACCGCAGCCGCCGTCAGCCACCAGGTGAAGACCCTGGAGGACTACCTCGAAGTGCGGCTCTTCCGTCGCACTGGCAACTCGCTGTTCCTGACCGACGCCGGCCAGGCCTTCCTTCCCGGCCTGCGAGCAGGCTTCGCCGAGCTGGAGCGCGCGATGAGCGCTCTACGCGAGCACGATCTCCGCGGCGCGTTCGTCTTGAGTGTTGCGCCGGTATTCGCGACCAGGTGGCTCATCCCGCGGCTTGACGGCTTCCACGGCGACACCCGGACATCGACGTGCGGATCTCGGCCACCCTGGAGCTGGCAGACTTCGAGCGCGACGGCATCGACGCCGCGATACGAGTCGGGCGCGGTCGCTACCCCGGCGCCGTCGCCCGTCTACCGCCAGGTTCGCGCCAGGGCGTCGTCTGCGGCGTGCGGGCCCGGATTCGGGCTTACAGGCTGGATCGGGACGCGCCGTGCTGCAGGCCGCCACGGCAACGACAACACCATCTCCACCACCGGAATCTGATTCGGAGACGTGCGACCGTCGGGAAGCGCACGCTCCAGGAGCTGACGAATCCCAACCTTCTCCAGATATCTCGCCACCGCCACCAGCCGGCCCCAGCCGCGCACCGGCTTGACGGTGTATCGCACCTCCAGACTGGCGCTTGAACCAACAACCGCGCTACTTTCGCCTCGCATCGTCCTGTCCCCCTCTGTTCGGCATCTGTTGAGACTCGCAACCCAACGATACCAAACGAGCTTCAGGACGATGCTCTATTTACTCTGACCGGGTACTGAGGTTTTTGGGCTGAGGCGGCGTTTGGGAAGGCGCGGAAGAACTCGGGGGTGCCATCCGGAAACGGGTTGCTGGACAGCGGCGCCATCGCCACACGTCCACGCCGTGAAGCGCGCAGAGCACGACGACCTTGGAAAGCAGCAGCAGGTTTCGGCCGGGAAGGTAGTTCGCAATCGAGGGTCGTCTCGAGGCCCGGTACGCCATGATCGGTCATGCTCCAGTGCTCGCCGTAGAGATCGTCGACGGGCAGCTCGAGCACGGTGAGACGCTCGCAGCGTTCGATCCTAGCCGCGGTTAGAAACCGTTCGAGCCAGTGGATCTCCGCGTCCTCCCAGAGAAGCCCGGTACGAACGTACACGGGGAGCACCGTTGCCCCCTCCGCCGCGAGATCCCGAAGCATGACGCAGCTGTCGAGGCCGCCGCTCGCCAGTGCGGCGACCTTCTTCGGTGAACAAGATCGGGTCGCGGCCACTTCCGTACACGCATTGAAGCATGCTAACGCGGACCTGCTGGGCGTTCAATCCGAGGACGTCACAGACCGCCTGGAACGAGAACGGCCAACCGGCGTTAGAGGAGCGGATCCATCGCTCGGCTTCGCGAAAGAGATTCCGCCCGCTGTTGTCGCGCGCGTGCCCATGCTTGTAGAAGCAGGCGGCCGCATCGAGCAGCATTGCCCAGAGAAGCCGCCGTTCCCCCAAAGCGACGGCAAGCCTGCTCCCCAATTCGAATTGAGCCGGGAGAATGATCTCCGGAAAGGAGTCGAAAGCCTCGGCTGCCTCGGCAGCATCACGGTCGAGTTGCATGGCGTTCGCTGAGTCGAACCCGGTCGCAGCGGGGAAGTTTCGCCGCCGAAGCGCGAAGAATCCGTTTTCATTGCAGGCGTGGCGCCTCCGCAGGCGCCCTGCCCTTCTGCTGATACCAGCGCAGGCCCATATAGATGTAATGGAACCCTGAGATCGCCGTGACCATCCCGTGCCCCCGAAGAGTGCCGACCGGGTCCCGGCGCCCACCATCTCCGACCTCCAGAGAGACAACAAAACGGCGGAGAGCGTCGCCAGTTGCGGGAAGGTCGCGGCCTTGCTGATCGCGCTTGGCCGAATCTCCATGATCTGCTGTGTGAGCAGGAAGAGCGACAGGTAGCCGATGAAAATGATGACATCGCGGCTGATGACGACGACTGTCAACCAGCGCGGCACGACGTCCATCGAGGCGAAGACAACGAACGCCGAGAGGATGAGCATCTTATCGGTGAGCGGGTCCATGTATGCGCCGAGCTTCGTTCTGGAGTTCGTGAGGCGGGCGATCGCTCCGTCGAGAGAGTCGGCCGAGTTGACGTAAAGCCTCAATCGCCGACGCTGCCCAAACACGAGACGCCCATTTCTACGGACGCCGTCCCACCAAATGTAATCGCCATCCTCGTTTTCGGCGGGCTCCGCGATCGGCAGATCATCGTTGTCCCGCCAGAGGATCGGTTGTGACGATTCCGCGCGCGCCTGTACGTGCAAGGAGAGGCCGGCGGCGATCACGCTGGCGAGGGCAGCTCTCATCGACGTTCTTCTTGCGGGCCCAGATGGTGCACGGGATAGAGCACGAAGTCGGCGAGTCGGCGATGGAGATCAACGCGCTCCGCTCAAAAGAGCGCCTGCTTGAGCGGCCAAGTGACGACACCGAGCGCCGCCTGCGGCAATGCGAGCGCCTCGCGCCAGAGCGGCTGCTCCTCTTTGATCCAGCGCCGCTCGCGGACTTCCTCCGCCGCGAGCGAGCAAGATAGCAGCAGCACGAGAATCGCGGCGCGCGGGGCGTTACCCGTGCTGGTCGCTCTGCTCGATTCCACGCTGTCACGCGTCGCACGACGGGCGTTCAAAAGGTGTGGCCGAAGACGAGATAGACGAGGCCCGTCTCCTCGTCGCTGAAGCCGACGTCGATGCGCGCCACGAGCGCTTCGCCGAGCGCGATTCGCGTGCCGCCTCCATAGCTCCAGCGGAAGTCGTTGTTGGTCGGCGGGACCGACGCGACCGGCTCGCCGAGCTCACGGGCGATGTCCTCCTCGTCGAAGAATACCCGACCCGCGTCGCCGAAGGCCACGCCGTCGATCTGCACTTGCCAGAAGTCGAAGAAGTTGAAGTCGAAGAGCTTCAGTCGGTACTCGGCGTTCACCACCACGTTGCTGGTGCCGAGAAACCGATCCTGGAAATAGCCGCGCAGGTCTCGCGAACCGCCGAGCGACGCCAGCGCGTAGAACGGCACCGCCCGCGCCTTAGCGTCGACGTACTGCCCGCCGAGGTGAAGGCCGATCACCTGTCGTCGCGTGAGCAATGGATAGAGGTAACTGCCGTCGAGCGTGTAGCGAGTGAAGTGGAAGTCGTTGCCGAGGCCGTTGGGTACCCAAGAAGCCTTCGCGATGATGCTCCAGCCGCGGGTCGGGCGCGCCAGCTCTTGACGATCGTTGAAAAGCACGGCGAACGCCAGTGGACTCGACCGTCCGCCGGCGATGCCGGCCATGTCCGGAAAGAGCGCGGGCGTGGAGGGGGTGGAGTCCTCGAGGTGGCCGTGGCTGATTTGCACGTCGTTGTACGCACCCGAGGCGACCAACGTGAAGCGGCGAGACACGCGAAGAGCGAGAGCGAGGGTCCCGTAGATGCGTTGGTAGCGGTTGGTCGACAGCTCGTCGGGGCCGACGTCGTTGTTTCCGAGGCCGAAGAACTCCTTCGTCGGATCGGTGTAGTACTCGCCTTCGGCGAGCAGCATCAGCCAGTCAGTGCCGAGCGACGGCGAGACGACGACTGTGTCCAGGTGTTGCTGACCCTTCACGGCGGCGCTCGCGGCGACGTCGAGGGTCAAGTGAAGCGTCGTCATGTCGCGGTTCGTGAACTTGACGCCGCCATTCGGACCCTTTTCCGGGCTGTAGCCGACCTCGGGAAGAATCGCCCAATGCCGTTCCTTCGACGGCGCGCCTCCGGGCTTGGCCTGCGGTTGGCTTTCCTCCCCGCCGCCCGCGGGCTCGCTTGTCCCCTCACCTCCTTGCGCTTTCTCTGCTGTTGCTTCCGCTTGCTTGGCGCGCTCCGACTGGATTACGTCGAGGATGCTTCGCTCGGTTGCGACCGGATCCTGCTCGGCCTCCGCAGGAACGATCCACAACAAGAACAACACGCAGCCGACAACTGAGACGGATCCTTGGCCAAGCGCGTTTTTCCACCAAGCGCCCATTGGACTTGTGCGATCCCGAAGCCGCCCCGGAGACCCGAAGCGTGCGCTCGTACCGACCGAGTCGGACAACTTTCCCGCTCGGCCACGTGTTAACCGATCTGATAGATTAACAGTCTCAATACGCCGAGGTTTCGCTGCGGAAGGCGCGACGTGAAGAGATTGTGGCGCCTCGGCATCATGGCTCTTCCGACAACAGGCACCATCGACCCAGAAAGAAGACTTCGAGAGGCCCATGACGAAAGCCCCGCGAACCTGGAGTTGGGGGATCTCCAGGCGCTCTTCACCATCGACACCCGAGCTCGAAGGGGTGCTGCGATCTCCCCCGGATCGGCTGTTCACGATCTTCACGGGAGGATAGATTCTTTCTCCGTAGCTTCTTTGCGTTTTGCAGAGATATCGGCCGAGTTCCGCCCGCACGTCCCCGTTGTCCGGTGGTTCGGTCGTGTAGAGTGGCCCGTGCTCATCGCAGGCGCTCCGGCGGGCTCGTCGCCGAGCCGTCGAGCACGCCCTTGATGAGCCGGAGCTCGTCGCGCAGGAGCCGCGGCAAGAGATATCCGCGTCGCACGTGCTCGCGCCCGGCTTCTCCGAACGCACGCCGACGGGACGGATCGGCGAAGAGCTCGACAACCCGGGTGGCCAAGCCGTTGGCGGTGCTGACCAGATAGCTCTCGTACCCGTTCGGAAACTGCATCGGGATGCCACCCGCGCGTCCCGCCACGAGCGGCTTTCCCTTCCAGAACGTGCTGTTGATGGATCGGCTCCGACATTGACTTAGCTACGGGAGAACTCGACAGGGATCGCGTAAGAAATACGCCATCAACCTGACGACCACCGGTGATCAACCCTCCGACGGCGTGGCTGAAGTCTGGTCCGACAACAAGGAAAACTCGGAAAGGGTCTTCTCGACTCGAGAGGGACAGACCGCACGACAGAGCGCGACGAGTCCGGAGAGATCGCCATCTTGTTTACCGAGGAGCATGTGATCGTAAAGGGCTAAGTCACAGTGTTCGCTGTCAGGGTCTCGCTCAATCAGCGCCTTTCCAAAGCACTTTCAACACAAAAACATGCCGGAAACCGGCCGAGAGCGCGGGCGAGCCGTGCTGAAGCGAGAGGTCGCGCAGCTTTGCAAGGATCTGGAAGCGTCGAAACAGCGCGCCGAATAGAAGTTTCCATCTTAGAGCACGATTTGGCGGATGGCCTCCTTGACGCTGGGCACGAGCGGCGGCGCGACGCTGAGGATGTGGATGCCCAGCTTCAGCAGCGTGGGAATGGCGTTCAACTGCCGCGCCAGCTCCCCGCAGACTGCGACGGGCACGCACCCCGCCTCCTCGACGATGATGCGCACGAGCCGCAAGACCGCTGGATGATCCTCCAGAAAGTAGTCGTTCACCAGCGGGTTCTCGCGCCCGGCGGCCATCGTGTATTGGGTCAGATCGTTGGTGCCGATGCTCAGGAAGTCGGCATGCGTCTTGATGTCGGCCACGCAAAGGGCGGCGGCAGGGGTCTCGATCATCGCGCCCAGCGGCGGAAGTTCTTGCCGGTTCGCCTCATTCGCGACGGCCGCGAAACGGCTCCGAACACGCGCCATCTCCTCGGCCAGAGTCACCATCGGCACGAGGACGCGCACGTCGTATTCCCGCGAAAATTGCCACAAGGCTTGCAACTGCGTGTCGAGCAAGTCCGGATATTGCAAAAGGAAGCGGACGCCGCGCAGGCCCAGGAAAGGATTGTCTTCGGGCGGGAGCTTCAGAAAGGGCAGCGGCTTGTCCCCGCCCAGATCCAGCAGGCGCACCGTGACCGGCTTTTCCTTCACCGGCGCGAACGTCGCCCGCAACTCGGCCAGCAATTCCGCCGCCGTCGGCGGGGTTTTGCGCGACAGATAGAACTGCTCCAGCCGATACAGCCCGACGCCGTCCGCCCCATCGTCATCGGCGGCGACGACGTCCTCGCGGCAGCCAACGTTCGCCAGCACTGTCACCATCGTGCCGTCGAGCGTGTAGGCTGGTTCCCGGGCCGACTGCCTCGCCTGCGCGCTTCGGGCCTGTGCGTGGTGAATTTCTTCGGTGTAGCGCGCTTGCGTGTCCTTGTCCGGGTTGATCACCACCTCCCCACGAAAGCCGTCCACGATCAGTTCATCGTTGTCGGCCATCTTCGCCGTCACGTTCGGGATTTGGGCGACCGTGGGAATCCCCAGTGCCTCTGCCAGCAATGCCGCATGAGACCCTGGCCCGCCGAACTCCAGGACGATCCCCGCCACCGCACGCCGTGGCAGCGCCACCGTGTCGGAGGGCAACAACCGCCGCGCCACCAGCACGCGACCCGGCGGCATTGTTTCTAACGAAGTAGTTTTGACCCCGGCCATTGCCCGCAACAGCCGCCGTCCCAGATCTGCCACGTCATCGGCGTGCTGCCGGTGGGTCGGTTCCGTCATCTCACGAAACTTGCGTTCCCGGCGGCGGAAGACGCGCGACAGCGCGTGTGCTGCGCTGATCAATTCTTCCTGGACCAGCTTGCGGATTTCCTCACGTAACCCCGGGTCCTGCAACATCGCCTCGTGCGCCTCAAAAATCGCCCCCAGCTTTGCGTTGGTGTCGGTTTCGATGCGCCGAGCCGACACCCGCAAATCCTCGGCAACAGTTACCGTGGCGCGTTCGATGCGTTGAACCTCCTCCTCGATTTGATGTTCTTCAATTTCGTCCGCGCCGGCGAGCGCCTCCAGCTGCCGCTCGTGATAGACAAACGCGCTGCCGATGACCAGCCCCGAGGAAATCGCCGATCCCGCCATCGTAATGGTTTTTTGTGTCATTATTCGCCCCAGAGTCGTGGCATCTGCGCCGAGGGTCCTGCTCCGAAGCGTCCCCTGTCGCCGACTAGCTTCAGCACAAAGACAACACCTCCCTCGTGCACCTCGAGCGGCAGTCGCTACCCGATCACCGCGAGCGAGGAGGATCGGGAACTCGATCACCCCTTCAGCACGACCTGGAACTCGGCGACCTTGCCGTTCTTGATGACGCCCCCCTTTTGTCCAAACACCTCGAACCAGTCGAGGTTGCGAAGCGTCTCGGAGGCCCTGGCGACCGCGTTCTTCGTCGCCTCGGCATAGCTATTGTCGGACACGAACTGGGTCGCGCGTGGACGAGCGGTATTTGACGACGCCGCACGCGATCGAAGATTGGAACCGCCATTTTCACTTCAATGATTCAACAGCCGCTGGAACACCCCCGCGAAACCCTTCGCGGCTTTCACGCGATGGGCATCGTGGCTCACGAGGCGCATGCAGAACGTCGAAAAGTTTAGCATCCGCGCTGGGTTCCCGACGCGACACAGATTGGCTCGTGGGTGTTGTAAAGGGAATGAGTACGAGAGAACCGAGGGTTTCCTGGATCCTCGCGGTGCTCGTCGGTGCGCTGGGGTGTCGTCCGCGGCTTGTGACAATGATCACCGCCTTCTCCATCGAGACCTAAGCCGCGAGCGCACAGAGCGGGGCACGGGTGGCTCGACGCGGAACACGAGGAGGGCCACGAGGACCTCGAGGCCGAAGACGATAGGGCGCACGCCCAAAACCCCTGGATGGCGAGGCGAGAACACCGACGTCTGCACGAGCAGCTCGATCGCGAGCACGACGCGATACACGACCAGCTTACCGACGCGCACAACGAGCTGCACCAAGATCCCGACGACCAGCACCGCGATTTCCACGACGACTGAGCAATCGCTCCTGCAAAGCGCGGTCGTAAACCGAGGATGTAAGAGATTCCGTCGCGGGCTACGCCTCGAAGAGACGCCGCGTTCCAGACTAGCTGGGCTATCGATTCTTTGTTCTACGCGACGAAGAGTTGCCCGGACAGTTTCGAAGTGCAACGAAGTCATGAGGCGAGGGTTCCTCCGAATGGGAGGAAAAACGATGCCAATCATATGGTGGCTTCTCGTTGTTCCGTTCACCGTCATTCTGCTTTTCATGGCTTTGGGCGTTATCCACGTCGAATGAACGAAATAAGCCGGGTGGCCTGTCGCACCTGACGACTGCGCTATCGAGCGTCGCGCCGTGATAGCTGCCGAGCTGGGCGATGACCTTCGTGCGCCTCCCCTCGCCGGTCGCGAGGTTGCTGAAGCGGAGGAATTTTAGGAGGAAGTCGTTGGCCTCGGAACAAGAGCAGGCGAAGGCGATCCGCGCGTTCGGAATCGGCACCCGTGCGGCGAGCTCCCCGCGAGCTCGAGCGTCACTCCCCTACGCGCTCACTCGCGTGGGGTCTGAAAGTCACCGGAACAACTACGGACGTGAGCTACGAGAAGCTGAAAGGGAGGTGGGCGGATTTGATCGGTTTGTCGAGGACGTCTGCCGCGGCGCTGCGGAAGGCCGGTCGTTTCGGTGCTTGACGCGCCTCTTGCTTGCACCGTACGTGTGACAAAGGATCTAGTTGATCTACAGGAGGATAATTCGCATGAAGTCTTTATCGAGAGCGCCTACCGAAATCTTCTTGCTGTTGCTCACTGTTTCGTTGATCTGGAGCGACCTCTCCGTTGCCCGTGCGCAGAACGACCCACAGGCCGCGATCGCGAAAAAGCAGGCGGAGTTGGAAAGGCAGCGGATCGAACTCGAGAACAAGAGTATAGAGTTGCAGCAGAAGGAACTCGACCTCGAAAAAGCGCGACAGGAATTTCAGGCACAGCAGAGCAGCCGCTCGCTCAGTATGAATCTTTCCGGCGATCTGCTCTTCGATTACGACAAAGCGGCATTAAAGCCGGAAGCCGAACAGGCGCTCAAAAAAGTCGCGATAGTGTTGTCGCAGTTTCCGGAAAGCCATGTGACCGTGGAAGGCTATACCGATTCGAAAGGCACTCAGTCCGCGAACATGCAGCTGTCGCGCGAGCGTGCGAAGGCGGTGAAGGATTGGCTGGTCAAGAACGGCGGCGTTCCAACGTCCAACATTTCTACCAAGGGTCTTGGCGAACAATATCCCATCGCGCCGAACACAAATGCGAATGGTGCCGACAATCCGCTCGGCCGCGCGCTGAACCGCCGCGTGTCGATCGGAGTGGAAAACCCGGTGACCACTTCGACGCCCTGACCCGAAAACTCGAGCGCCGAGGAACTGCTGCTCGACCAGGCGCTTGGCCCAGAGCAACAGGACGATCACGCCCGACACCTTGAGGACGATCTCCAACTCGCCCTTCACCCAGGGCACTGGCACGCTGTCGCTCGGCGGCTCGCTGACCTTCAACGATTCTTCGTTCGCGATACTCGCTCGGCACGTTATCGAGGTGTCCACGTAAGTGGGTGACGCCTTCCGTGTCGCGCCACGCGAGGATCGCAGCCTGCGTAACGTTCGGCGCGGCGAGAATCGTCGCTAACATGCCGATGGACACGACGCGGAACACGATGGAATGATGGGCTTGGTTCGGTGGTTCGTCAAGGCGGCCTTTGAGCGCGTTCGCTGAGTGCCTCGCTGCTACGCTGCGTTCGACGACATTCCGAGCGGCGCAAGCAGGCTTCGCGACCGGGGCCGTGATCGGGAAGCGCTCGATTTTGACCACAGCCCCCGCCTGGCGATACGCTAGGAGCCTGTCGGAGAAACGGGCGTGATGGTGATGAATCGGGGGGCTCGGGTACTGGCCGACTCCGAGAGAGTCTGGGCGGGGCGATATTTCGGAGCAATCGGCATGGAGGCGATTCCCGAGGAGTGGCTCCTGGCTGGTTCAAGCCGCTGCCAGGCACGTCCGTGTCCGCCACAGCTTGAGCAAGTTGTGCGTCAGGCAGATGAGGTCCCACTCCGCGGTTACCTTGCTCAGGCCGCGGAAGGAGAAGCGACGAAATCCTCGAGCCTCTTTGGTCGTGCCAAAGACCGGATCGACGATCGCCTTGCGAAGTTTGTAGACGGCGTGCCCCTCGGGACTACGAACGCGCCCCTCGAACACGCCAGGTATGGAGAGGTATCATGCGACTGTTTACATTCATTT
Organism: uncultured delta proteobacterium; assembly: GCA_963745025.1. Taxonomy (GTDB): domain Bacteria; phylum Desulfobacterota; class Binatia; order JACPRU01; family JACPRU01; genus CAVQIG01. The sequence goes on along the minus strand of CAVUWD010000019.1, from coordinate 370,155 downwards.
TTCTCGTCACCGCCTCGCTTCTCTGGGATCCTGTCGCAAATGCCGCCTGTGATCATCCCTACTGGACACTGAGCAAGGGCGCCACGCAGCACTACAAGTCCTCCAACGGCCACGAGTCGACCTGGAAAATCGAGAAGGTCGAAGGGGACAAGGCGACCGTCACAATTGCGTGGACGTACGACAAGAGCAAACCGGCAAGGGAATCGCAGATAGAGGTCGAGTGCAACGGCGAAGCGATCTCGCTCGACTTCACCAAGCTGGGAGAGGGCCGCGAGGGAACGGAGATGAAGGTCGTGAAGCGCTCCGGCGCGTTCCTGCCGCCGGCATCGAAGCTGAAAGCCGGATACACTTGGGATACCACCGCGACGATCGAGACGACCAACCCGCGGATGGCGAAGCCGATGACCTCTGACATGACGTCGAGCCACAAGGTCGAGGGCACGGAGTCGGTAACCGTTCCCGCCGGGACCTTCGAGGCGCTGAAGATCACCGCCAACAACGAGATGATCGTGCAGATGCCCGAGATGAGAGGGAAGGACGGGAACTCGCATACCGCGGCGATGCCCGGGATGACGATGCACACGACGTCCACCTACTGGCTGGTCAAGGGCGTGGGGATGGTGAAGTCCGAGACGAAGGTTGAGATGGGCGGCATGAGCGGTCCCGGCATGAGTGGCCCGGGCATGGGTGCACGCGGCGGCGCTCCCGGCATGAGCAATACGACGATCACGGAGCTGATCGAGTACTTGAAATAGCCTAGAGCGGTCCTTGCAAGTGTCGGCGATCTGTTCCATCCGCGCCGCCAGGTTGGCCGTATGACCGAGCGCCGTGTAGTCCATCCGACCCTCGAAGCGGTGAACGCCGTCGGAGAGGATCGCGAAGAACCGATCCATGATCTTGTGCCACTCCTCGGGATCTACCTGCTCGGCGAGCTCCATCGACCCCTTCACGTCGGCGAAGAGGACGGTTACCTGCTTCCGTTCGCCTTCGAGAGCGCTGCGAGAGGTGAGGATCTTCTCGGCGAGGTGTTTCGGGGTGTAACTGCGGGGGTCTGGCGGGGCGGCGGGTGTTGAGAGTCCGGCGAGCGACTTTCCGCACTCGCCGCAGAACAGCTCTCCTGGCTCAGCGCTCGCGCCGCACGACGGACAGCTGATGTCGAGCCCCGCGCCGCAGTGGACGCAGAATTTTCGGCCGGCTCGATTCTCCCGGCCACACTTTGAGCAACGCATCGATAGCGCCCGCCGTGGTCAAGCAGGCGAGCCCTGAAGACTAATTGCCGATAGTCCCTTCGGGCCTCTTCTCGCAAGGGAAACCCGGGGAGGGAAACCCGGGAAGACCAGCAGACGAAGGCCTCGGAGTGCAGAGTTAAACACTAAAGTGAAGTTCCGCCCGTCGACTTTGCCGTCGTTGCGATGGGCTGCGTGAGCTGCCGTCACAGGGAACTCGGCGCCAAAAAAGGATACGGGAGCGGCAGCGAGCCGGAGGCACTGGAGCCTCGGGCTGCTGCCGCTGAAGGGCGGGAATAAAACGTACGGATGGACTTCGCGGATGAGGAGAAAACTGCCGATGCTACTCACGCGGGCAGTGCGATCTCGCGCGATCGCTCGAGCCTGCTTATCGCCTTGCTTCGCCGCCGATCCGACACGCGCGCGTAGACGAGGCTCGACTCGATGTTTCGATGGCCAAGGTGATCTTGTACGAAGTCGATCGGCTCGCCTGCGTCGAGAAGATGCGTCGCCATCGAATGACGCACTCGTGTGTACGTGCCTGCGGTTGCGGGCGTCAACTGCGACCTGCTCAACGACCGCCATGCAATCGGGTCACTAGCTGGCATTTCGGAGTTGAACGGTGCGCCGGCGACGGTGAAGCGGATCTAGGCTGATCGATCCGTGCGATACCGCTCGTCGCTTCGCGTATGACGACGGTCGCAAGCCATCGATGCTCGATCATTCCACAGCGAACAAAGGCCATTGCCCTGGGAGATTCTCAAGGACATGAAGGCCCTGATCCCGAAACTCGATTCCCGATCCCGCCACCAGGTTCTTCGTCGTACCCGACGCCCAGATCTCACCCGACCTGGCCCTGGCGAGAACCTGGGCAGCGATGGAAACCGCGATGCCATCCAGCCAGTCACCTTTGAGTTCGCATTCCCCTGTGTGAACGCCGGCACGGATTTCGAATCCCAGCTGACGTGATCCGTCACGGAGGCTCAGCGCACAGCGAAGAGCCCGTATCGGGCCGTCGAACGTCGCCAAGTACCGATCGCCTGCCGCCTCGCGCCCACGAAAACGGCTCAGTTCCTTCCGCAGCAGCGCCTGGTGACGCTTGACCAGACTCCGCCAACCGCGGTCGCCCAGCTCGGCGGCTCGTTTCGTCGAGTCCACGATCTCCGTGAGCAAGACCGTAGCTAGTATACTGTCGCGCTTGTGAGCGCGTCGCGGACCCGTAAGGAATTCTTCTACCGTCGCCGCAATCGCCTCGTGGTCGCCCGCGAATAGGAGATGATCCACCCCTGGCATCTCGACGTACCTCGCTCCAGGAATGTGATCAGCGAGATATCGCGCATGCCGCACGCCGATCGCTCGTTCTTCGCGGCGATGGAGAATGAGAGTCGGCACGTGGATCGCGGGTAAGATGGGTCGGACGTCGATCTGCCAGTTCATGCGAATCAGCCCGACGGCCGCGGCGGGGCTGGCCGCCGACCGCATGAAGTGGGCAAACGCCTGACGATTCTGCTCGCTGTCGGCGAAAGTCGGTGCCCACACGTCGAGGCCGGGAAACCCGTCGGCCCAGCGCTCCTCGATCATCGCTTCCAATTCCCGAGGGTTGTCTGCGAGAGACGCTCCGAAACAGTCGTCCCACTCCATCTTGGCGAAGGTCCCATGTAGGATGAGAGCGGCCGTCCGCTCGGGGTAGGTGGCGGCGAACAGGAGGGACATCGGTCCACCTTCCGAGTATCCGAAAAGCACCGCCCGCTCGGAGCCCGCCGCGTCCATGACTGCTCGCACGTCGTCCATCCGTTGCTCGAGCGTAGGTAGCTCATGGATGGGTACTTGGTCCGACATGCCGGTCCCCCGCTTGTCGAAGATGATCAGTCGGCAGAAGGAAGCGAGGCGTTCGTAAAAGGCAGCGGCAAGCGGGAGCTCCCACCACCCTTCCACGTTCGAGGCCCACCCGGGCACGATCACGAGGTCAATCGGGCCGTCGCCGACGATCTGATAAGCGATGTGAACGTCTCCGCTTTTGGCATACTTCGTTTGAGTTCGCGTGGTCGGTTCACGCACGTCCGCCGGGGGCCCGATGAAGCGAAATCCACGCCGGTGAACGGTTTCGACGTAGTGTGGCTCCCGCGGGTCGTCGGATAGCGCCTCGCGAAGCTCGTGGATGCATCTCGTCAGCGCCGCGTCGCTCACCGCCGTCTCGGGCCACAGGGCCTTGAACAGCTCCTCTTTGGTCACCAAATGGCCCGAGCGCTCCGCCAGGTAGCGCAGAACGGAGAAGGTCTTGGCAGTGAGCTTGACTGGCTCCTCGCCCCGCCAAACGCGCTCCTCGCGAGGGTCGAGCCGGTAGGGGCCGAAACGAACCGATTCCATTTTGACTCAATCCTTCAACCCCGCCGACGGCGAGTGGTGTCAGAGAAATGTCAGAGAAACATTCGAAGCCTGTAAGGACTTTCCTCCCGGCCCGGTCCTTAATCAAGTCTCGAACGAAGCACGTCGCGCGCACGGCTCGAGATGCGCGGCAGAACGGAGCCCACGAGTGATCGAAGAGAGAAGCACCTTGGAAGGCTGCATGGCGACTAGGAGGGTGCGGAAAAATCTCAGCGCGGCGGGTCAACCCACACTGATCGTCCAGATTGAGACCGACGAACCAACAAAACAGAAGGTGTCGTCGAGCTGTTCCATGGGGAGCCGCTCGCCGCGGATCGAGTAGAAAACCTGCAGCAGAAGTCTACGCAGCCCTTCTCGCACTGTTTACCAATCTCCGCCGCCTCGAGGCGAGTTTTTGAGCGGCCTGCTAGCTAACTAGAAAGGAGGATCCTATGGGTTCCGAACGAAAGCTGCTGTTGTTGGCCGCGGCCCTGATCGCGATGATCGCGCCGTCCGCGGCGAGCGCCTCGCCACCATCCGGGGGGCCCAACGCCACCCTGCTGGTCACGGGCCTGGAGGGTGGCACGGGCAGCACCATCGGCCCCGGTGGTGCGCTGTACGTCACCGAAGGCGCAGCCGGCAGGATCTCGCGCGTCGATCCGCAGACCGGGGAGATCACGACGTTCGCCAGCGGTCTGCCGAAGTCGATCCCCGCCATCGGCATCGGTGGGGCGATCGACGTCGCGTTCATCGGCAAGACCGCGTACGCACTGGTCACCCTCGTCGGCCCTGACGTCGGCGGCAGCGACGTCGTCGGCATCTACCGAGTGGACGGCCCAGACAGTTTCACCGTCGTCGCGGACATTGGCGAGTTCTCCTTGGACAATCCGCCGACCATTCCGTTTCCGTTCTTCGTCCCGACCGGAGTCCAGTACGCGCTGCAAACCTACCGTGGCGGGTTCCTGGTCACCGATGGGCACCACAACCGCGTGCTGCGGGTCACACTCGACGGCGAGGTCACCGAGTTGATCGCGTTCGACAACATCGTCCCGACCGGGCTGGCGGTGTCGGGCAACACGGTGTACATGGCCGAGGCCGGCCCCGTCCCCCACCTGCCCGAGGACGGCAAGGTCGTGTCGTTCGGGCCGAAGTCGCCCACCGCCACGGAGGTGGCCTCCGGCGCCCGCCTCCTCGTCGACGTGGAATTTGGCCGCGGTCGCCGTCTCTACGCCCTCTCGCAGGGCGACTGGGTGGACGGCGACCCTGCGGGTTCTCCGGCGCAGCCGAACACCGGCGCGCTCGTGAAGGTCAACGGGGACGGCACCTTCACCGTCATCACGGACGGTCTGGACCGGCCGACCTCGCTCGAGTTCATCGGGAACACCGCGTACGTCGTCACCCTCACCGGGGAGATCTGGAAGATCGACGACGTCTCGGGTCCGCCCTACGGCGTGTCGCGTTGAGCAACCGGAGGGCCTGCGACTCGTCGATTCATTCCGCTCGTTGACCCTGGAACGAGATGACCCAGGGTCCGCCGGTACTTACGGGGTACTTGTTTCAGTATGTCGGTAGCCCAACCGTTACGCCATTCCCGCCTTCTACCGAACCGCACGTATGGGCGTGGAGCAGCAATCCCAACGGCATGTTCGTGGACTGGAACCCGAGAGAGTCGTGCGAGGGAAAGACGGTTTGCAGATTTTGGGCAAAAAAGAGGGCGAGACCGGCAGCAGTCGGAGGCACGAAGGCCTCCCGGCTGCTGCCGGCAAATTGGGTTGGTGACGAGGTGTAGGAAGGAGCCCGATAGGAATCGAGTGGGGGGATCCGGTCAGATCGGCACGGCGATCTCGCGGGATCGCTCAGTCTCTTGACCGTCTTGCTTAGTGTCCGGCTTACCAGTAGCGATTGCTGGCTTGAAAACCTCGCGCGGTGAACGGCGGCGCATGTGAGCGACCCGAGCGACACCGTATTCACGCCAATCGGACGATGCTTGGCGTTTAGGAGCACGACCACGAACTGCTCCCGGTCGAGACCTTCGAAGAGAGGCCTCACGAACTGCGCGACGTCACTCGACTGCTTGAGCGTGGCCTCATACGGTAGCCGTCCGTCTCGCACCAGCGAAATTCGATAGATAGGAGCGTAATGCATGGTCACCTCACCTCCTCTCCGAGGGCCACGCGCTCGACCCGTCTGAACGCTGGGCCGTGCGCCGGAAACGCCACGATCGCCTCGCGCTTCGGGCTGGCTTGGGTGGGTCCTCATGAGGGGCTGGAGCGCAGCCCTCCACAGGAAGCTCGGTGGCGGGCTCCCGCGCCTCGCGCCGGGATACAGCGGCTGACACGCGAAGGTATCTCACCCGCGCTCGTTCTCGAGCCCTTGCATTCGACGAGGCCGTCGTGTCAGACCGATCCTCGTCGAGCGATTTTGATGAACGGTCGCCTCCGACAGCTCACCTTCCTGACCGTCACGGTGACTTGGTTGACCGTCGCCGCGGCGTGTACGTCGATCCCCTCTCGGATCCACGAGCCTTCGTCGATCCAGAATCTGTCCGTCCGCGGGTCCAAGCCATCGGTTTACCTGGACGTGAAGTTCATCAGCGGAAAACCGGGAGAGGGAAATCCGCTCGAATTGCCCGCCGTCCGCCCTACGGTGCAGCGTGCCGTCGAACGGGTCATCGATCGAGGCGGCGTCTTCTCGCGCTACAGCTTCGATCCCTTCGATCAAGACAAGATGGACCGGGTCGTGCACCTGTCGTTCTATAACTACGGCGGCGGCGCCCGAGCGGACCTTGCCGCCCTCCTCTCCGGCCTCACCCTCGGCCTCGTGCCGACATCCGCCACGGATCACTACACGCTCGTCGCGCGCGTCACGGAGACCGGGCAGCCCATCGGGCCCGCGCAGACGAGCGAGGGGTCGATCACCACGAAGATGGGAATCTGGTTCGTATCCGGCATGAACGACACCCTGGAAAAGGCCGCGGATGCGACCTTCGAGGATCTGACCCAGGACGCGCTGAAGAAACTGATCGACTCGAAACAGATTCGCGCGAAGTCCTAGACTATCGCTTCGCTTTCGAAGCTCCGAGCGCTTCCAGGAAAGCGGGATCGCGATAGAGCTCACCCAACAGCTCGCGGATCGCGGCGGGATACGATTGCAGCGCATTGGTCTGGGCGACGACCCCGGAGAACGCCGAGTTCCACGGCAAGTCCGAGCGGATGGTGCGGCGATACCGTTCCGAATCATCACGCCGAACGACGAACTCGACCGATACGACGGTCTGGCCTTTCCAGGTCCGGAAGTGATTCTCCACGATGTTTCCGGAGAGTCGCGCGGGCGCCTCCTCGTCGAGGAGATTGGCCCGCCGAATCTCTCGTTGCAGCGCGTCGCGTAGGTAGTCGGCGAACCCGTCACCGACCGGCGACACGGCTCGATCGACGCCGCGCATCGACATCGTCGTGTCGCTTCCCGACGTGGTGAAGCGATCGACGGCGACCCGGTCGACCGATGCAGTGGCGAGAGCTTTGACGTTGTCGTAGGAGACCTCGTAGGGAGCGACCGGTAGCGCACAGCCGAAGGCGCCGGCCGCTGCGAACGCGACGAGCGCACGGAGCGCGAGAACCGCAAAGCGCCTCGAGGCCATCAGCTGAAGGTTAGCACAGAGCGCTGGAGCTCGGCCACGCACCGCGACGAAGACCGCGGGGCAGATGGCGAAGCGGTCACGCGCGATTCCTGACGGAGATCGAGAAGCCCGGAGGAGATCGATGGATCTTCAGCAACTCTTCGAGAAACTTGTCGGCCGCTATTTCCTCTACGTCCATCAGTGGCTCTTCGAGGCGACCGATGGCCGGATCACCTGGCTGGGCGGCCTACCCGTGCTTCTCCTACGAACGGTCGGCCGCAAGACCGGCATGGAGCGGACCGCGGCGCTGGTGTACCTGCAGGACGGCAAAGATCTGGTCGTCGTCGCGTCGAACGGAGGCAGCGATCGTGCGCCGGCTTGGTTGGGTAACCTCCAGAAGACGCCGACCGTCGGCGTGCAGATCGGTCGCGAGCGACGGCAGATGCGGGCTCGGGTCGCCGATCCAGCGGAGCGCGCACGGCTCTGGCCGCTCGTCAATCGACTCAACGCCGGCCGCTACGACGCTTATCAGGCGAGGACGGAGCGGGAGATCCCGCTCGTGATCTTGTCGGAGCCGGCGTAGACGAGGTCACCCGACGACGCTGGTTGTTCCGGCTCGCTCGGAGAAGCGCCCTCACCTCCGACTCGACACGGGCGAACTCCGAGATGACCTCACGCGCGAGAGCGGAAAGCGCGTCGGCATCGCCCGCCGGCGCGCTCTCCTCGAGCCGCGCGAACAGCGCGACGAGCGGGCGGGCCGAGGCACTGCCGGCCGCGCTCTTGCAGGCGTGCCGCAGCCTGCACACTTGCGTCCGAGCGGAGCCGCGCATTGTTCGCAGAACTTGCGCGGCTGACATACTGTGCGGCTGACGTTGACCCGAGGGTGTGTAGCCTGTAAAAAATCGCATGGCTCACACGCGCGAGCCGTGACGCATCGGGAGTATTCATGTTGATCACCCCCCTCTGTCGGCAGCTGGGCGTCGATCTGCCGATCTTCAACGCCGGCATGGGCGGCGCGAACGCAGGCCCGGATCTCGCCGCTGCCGTGTCTAACGCCGGAGGTTTCGGCGTCCTCGGCATGGGCGGCGTTCCCGCCCCGTTCATCCGCGAGCAGATCGAGGAGACGCGCCGTCTTACGCAGCAGCCGTTCGGCGTGAACATCATCCTCGCGCTGCTTCAGGAGGGGCAGATCGAGGCGGTGCTCGACGAGCCCGTGTCGCTCCTCATCCTTTTCTGGGGCGACGCCAAACCGTACGTCCAGGAGGCGCACCGACGAGGCACGATGATCGCCCTCCAGGTCGGTTCGGTCGACGAAGCGAAGGCGGCGGCCGACGCGGGCGTGGACGTCATCATGGTTCAAGGAATCGAGGCGGGCGGGCATGTGCGCGGCAAGGTCGCGCTGTCGGCGCTCCTGCCCGCGGTGGTCGACGCCGTGAAGCCGCTGCCGGTCGTGGCCGCCGGGGGGATCGCCGACGGCCGCGGGCTCGCCGCCGCCCTCAACCTCGGTGCGCAGGCGGTATCGATGGGGACGCGCTTCCTGTGCAGCACCGAGGCGCGCGCGAGCCGCGCGTACAAGGAGCGCGTCGTCCGGAGCCGGGCGGAAGACACACTCTACACCACGCTCTTCGACGTCGAGTGGCCCGAAGCGGCCCACCGGGTCCTCCGGAACAAGGCGGTCGCGGAATGGGAAGGGGCGGGACGGCCGCCCTCGGGGAGGCGCCCAGGCGAGGGAGAGATCGTCGGCAAGCTCACGATGGCGGGCGTCGAGGTGCCGACGGTCCGTTACTCGACCTTCAACCCCATCGAGGGATTCGAGGGCGACATGGAGTACGTCGCGCTCTATGCCGGGGAGTCGTGCAGTCTCGTGAACGACATCCGGCCAGCCGACGAAATCGTGAAGCAGGTGGCTGCGGAAGCAACAGCGATCCTCCGCGCCTTCTGATCTGCACCGTCGGGCATTCGAACCGCTTCTTCGAGGAGGGGCCAGGCAATTCCAACTGTGGCGTGGCGCCTGGTCCTCTACAACAGCGCCCGCTCGGAAGTCGGCGCGTCACCGAGCGCGGCAGCCAGGTGCCCGCGCAGCTCCAGAATCCGCGGCGACAGCGAACGGCCCTCGATCGACTCGACCAGGTACTCGGCGCGTTCGAGTCCGGACTCGATCCCCGCGCGGGGCCCAACGCCATCGGTCGCCAGCAGAGCCGCGGCCAGCGCGAGCTGCGCTTGCGCTCCGTGGTAGCGGCCGCCGCCCGGCCGACTCGAACCGCCGATCACGCTCGTCGCTGCCAGAAGTCCCGCGACAGCTTCCGCCGCTTCTCCCGCCCTTCCCTGGTGGTGAACTCGCGGATGCCGGGCGTCGGGAAGCTCGAGCCGAGGGAACTCGTCACTTCGAAGGCGAGCGCGCCGGAGACGTGCAGGTCGGCCCCCTTATTCATGAAGAACTTCGTGCGGCGAAGCGTCTGCGGGTCCTTCGTGAGCATCACCTTGCACAACGCCTCGACTTCACGATCGAGGTCCTTCGGCGCACAGATGCGATTGATCAGGTCGTAGCGCTCGGCGGTCGCTGCATCGAATAGAGCGCCAATCAAGTTCCATTCCTTGGCCTTGCGCCTTCCGGCGAAACGCGCCAGGCGCGACGTGCCGCCCCACCCCGGCGTGATATCCCAATCGATCTCGGGCATGCCCCACCGCGAGCGGTCGGTGGCGATCACGAAGTCGCAGACCAGCGTCAACTCGAGGCCACCCCCGGTGCAGGCGCCGTCGACCGCGGCGATCGTTACCGGCGTCAGGTCCTCGATGATCTGCACGGTCTCCTGGTAGGAGCGGACCTGCCAGTAGACGTCATCCCGCTTCCACTCGTTGAACTCCTTGATGTCGTCACCGGCGCAGAATGTCTCGCCCGCGCCGCGCAGGATCATGATTCGGCACTCGCGGTCGTCGCGCACCCGGCGTACGGCCTGGTTGAGCTCGGCCGAGAGCTGGCGGTCGAGCGCGTTGTGGATCTTCGGCCGGTTCAACGTGATCGTGATGATCGGTCCGCGGCGATCGAAGATCAGCTTTTCGTAGGACGTTTCGGCCATGAGCAGCCTCCTCTAGTCTAATTGGCCGGTTTCTTCTCCTCCGTCTTGACAGCAGCATGGTGGGCCGCTGCAGAGTTGCCCTTCAGCTCCACCAACATCACCTCGAAAGGTTTGTCACCCGTGTTTTCAGGTAGGTGCTTCCCTGCCGGAGTCCACTGAACACGCGACCGAAAAAAGCCACGCCGAACCGGCGACCTGCCAACTACGAATCCGAAGGATGAGCGTCCGCCAGACACCCCCCATCAGAGAGGGCTACTTTAACTCAATTAGGATATCTCGACACCGCCCCTCCCGGGGTGATGCCGACAGACTGCGTGCAGGCGGTGCCCCCTTTGAAGACTTACAGAAGTTCAGCGAGACTGAACCGGATCCCAAACTGAAGTCGCTGCTGCAGGACGCGCAGGCGAAGATCGCCATGCATCGGGCCGGCTCTGGCACCGTCGAGCCCGATTCGCTTCCAAGTTCTCTCATTCGGAGCCGAGCCCGTAAACGACGGAGCCGTCGCGAGAGGCGGTCGACCTCGTGGAATCCCGGCGGCTGGGTCGCCTCGCAGGGGAAAACAACAAGCGCCCGGCTTTGCCTCGGTCATTTGGTTGTGCCACAAGATGATATTCTTCGAGGATCGCGGTGGCCTAACAACGTGAAAGGTTTCGCTGGCGTCTTGTTGCGAGTCAATTTGACGACCCGCGAATGCAGAAAGACACTGCTTCCCGAGGAATCAGTGCTGCGCAAGTATCTCGGCGGCATCGGGCTCGGCATGCGCATCATCCTGGATGAAGTCGCGCCGTCCGTGAAATCGACGGATCCGGAGGCGCCGCTCCTGTTCATGACCGGACCGCTTGCGGGCACTTCCGCGCCCAGTTCCTCGAATCTGGCCGTCGTCAGCCTCAATTACAACACCCCCTACGCCGTCGCCACCGGGCATAGCCACGGCTACTGGGCCGCCTATCTCCGGCACGCCGGATACGACGGGATCGTCTTTACCGGGCAGGCGGACAAGCCGGTCTACCTTTGGATCGACGATGATCATGTCGAGATCCGCGACGCGGCAGCTTACTGGGGCAAGGACACGCGGGAGACCGAGCGGCTGATCAAGCGCGCGCTCGGCGACGAAGAGAAGATCAGCGTGGCCTGCATCGGGCCGGCGGGGGAGGCGATGCTGCCGGGCGCGTCAATCAAGAACGACCGCAACCACGGCGCGGCCAAGGGCAGCGTAGGCGCGGTGATGGGCTCCAAGCGTCTCAAGGCGGTGGCGGTGCGCGGCACGGGCAGGGTGGAGCTGGCCGAGCCCGCCGCGTTCGTGGAGGTTACGCAAGAATGGCAGAAAGCCGTGTTGAAGGATCCGAAGGCCGGCAAAGGCGCGCCTTCGGCCGGTAAGATTATGGCCAACGGCGGGATTACGAGAGCATATGAGTTCCTCGGCGATTCGAATATGCTGGCCGCGAAGAACCTGACTGATCCGCTGTGGGGCAAGCTGTTTTCGCACAAGCTGGTAAAGGCCGTGCAAGATGGGGACTGGAGCATTACGCCGAAAGAGTCCTACAACTGCGAAATTGCCTGCGCTTACGATTGCCGAATCAACACGGGTGAATACGCTGGATTCACCGCGAGCATGTGTGGAGGCGGGGAGAATATCGAGGGCGCGGCGGGTTTGATCGGGATCGAGGATCCTACCCAGGCCGTCATCCTGACCGATTCCTTTGACGCAATGGGCATCGATTCGTCGGTGGGTGGAGCCCTGATGGGCATGGCCTACGAGCTCTACAATCGCGGCATCATCACCAAGGAACAGACCGGCGGACTCGAGCTGACCTGGGGTAATTTTGAGTCCGCCCAGACCTTGCTCGATCAGATGTGCACCGGCGAGGGCTTCGGCGGCACGGTGCTGGCCAAAGGCCTGAAGGAGGCAGCGCGGCTGCTGGGGCCCGAAGCGCAGGCCTGCGTGCTGCACATTCGTGGCGGCGGTTTCAACATGCACGACTGGCGTCCGGCCTGGAGCGTGTTGCTCGGACAGGTCGTGGCGACAGGTGCCGGGGTGTGTTGGCAAGGCCCCGGGGTGGATGCCCTTACCACCGAGCCCGATCTCGGTTACACGGAATTCGCTACGCAGTTCGAAACGGCGGGCAAAGCCGAGGCGGTCGCGAAGACCCAGATGAAGAAGCTCTGGGAGGATACGCTCGGGGTTTGCTGGTTTGCGTGCTGGGGCGTTGGCGGAGTACTCGACTATGCGAGCCGAGCGGTCGCGCTTGCTACCGGCTGGTCGGATTTCGACGCCGACGAGGCCATGCGCGTCGGCGAACGCATGGTCAATCTGCAGCGGATCATCGCGATCAAACGCGGCTTCAAACCGGAAGACGAGTTCGATATCGCGGAGCGCTTGCTGGAAGCGCCGAAGGTTGGAGCGGCCGCCGGCAAAACAATCAAGCCGCACTTGAAGGGTATGGTAGAGGAATACTACGCAATCATGGGCTGGGACAAGCACACGGCGCAGCCTACGGCGGCGACACTTGCCCGCCTCGGTCTGGCCGACGATGCGCCCTAGGAAGTAAAAAAAAGATAGTTACGACAAGTGTAAAAGCCAAGATCTTGTCGGACAATCGAGGTGTTCGTCGGCCAGGTCGTGCAGGCGGCGCGACCGGCCGGAAAGCATGTGCCGCGCGAAACCCGGATCGCGTGCCAGTTCCTCGAACACCGCGTGCTTCGCGACGTGCAGCAGCATGGCGTCGGACAGCGCCTGCGCGAAGACGATGTAGGGCTGCTCGAGGAACCTCAGCGCTTCGCCGAAGCTCTGGCCGGGGCGGATGATCTCGACCACCTTTTCGACCCCTGCGGTGAGGTGAAGCCGAGCTTCACCTGCCCGCAGACGACGACATGGAATCCCGTGCAGGGGTCGCCGCACTGGAACAGCGACTCGCCCTTCTTCACTTGGATCGGAACGGTCGCGGCGGCGATGCGGTCGAGCTCCTCGCTGTTCATGGCGCTGAACATGGGCAGATTCGCGAGGAAGGCCCGGGTCTTGATCTGGGGCGGCCGCCGGTTCATGCATCCGTCCTAGAGCATGTGCTTGTCGCGCAGGAACGCTTCGGCCGCCCGCAGGGCGTCAATCGCCGCCGGAAACCCGCAATAGGCGACCGTGTGCGTCAGCGTCTCGCGAATCTCCTCGGCGCTGCAGCCGTTGTTTACCGCGCCCTCCAGATGGATCGCCATCTCGTGCGGCCGGTTGAGCGCGGTCAGCATGCCCAGCGTCACCAGACTGCGGGTCTTGCGGTCGATGCCGGATCGCGTCCAGAGCGAACCGTAGGCGAACTCCTCGCTCAGGCGCCGGATCGGCGCGTTGAAATCATTGGTGGAGGCGTCGCGGCGCTCGCAATACGGCGCGCCGAGGACCTCGCGCATGACCTGGCGTCCGGTTTCCCTGCGGTCATCGTTCGGTTTGGCGTTCTGGCTCATCGATCACGCTCCTTTCGGGCTGTCCAAGGTGACTTCGCGTCTAGCAGTTGGCGGCTGGAGAAGCGCACGGAGATGTACACTTCTCCCATGAGAGCGACCATGAAAGACACGCTGATTCGCATCGCGACAGCGTTCGCGGTGGCGCTCGGCATCGGCTGCGCGCAGGCGCAGGGCTACCCGGCGAAGCCGGTCCGGCTCGTCGTCGGCTTCCCGCCCGGCGGCGGCACCGACGTCGTGGCGCGCATCATCCTGCCGAAGTTCTCCGAGTACCTCGGCCAGCCGGTGGTGATCGAGAACCGGCCCGGCGCGACGGGCACGGTGGCCGCCGGCATGGTCGCGAAATCGCCGCCCGACGGCTACACGCTGATGATGGGGCACGTCTCGGTGAACGCGATCGCGCCGAGCCTGTTCAAGAACCTGCAATACGACGTGCTCAAGGATTTCGCCCCGGTCATCCTCACCGCTTCGGTGCCGCATTTCGTCGTCGTGCATCCCACGCTTCAGGTGGGCTCGCTCAAGGAACTGGTCGCGCTCCTCAAGGCCGCGCCGCGCAAGTACACTTTCCCTTCGGCCGGCAACGGCAGCACGCCGCACCTCGCCGGCGAGATGTTCAAGAGCCTGGCGGGCGTCGACCTGGTACACGTGCCCTACAAGGGCTCCGGCCAATCGATGCAGGACCTGCTCGGCGGCATGCACAAGCTCGCGTTCGACACCATGCCGGCCTCGGCGCCCTACGTGCGCTCCGGCCGCCTCAAGGCGCTCGCGGTCTCGAGCGCGCGGCGCGTGGCCGATTATCCGGAAATCCCTACGGCGGAGGAAGCCGGGGTGCCCGGGTACGTGATCTCCATGTGGTACGGCGTGTTCGCCCCGGCGGGCACGCCGGCCGACATCGTCAACCGCCTGCACGCGGACATCCTGCGGGCGATGCAGGCGCCCGAGACGCGCCCCAGGCTGCAGGAGATCGGGGCCGACGACACGGTCACGCGCACGCCCGAGGAATTCGCCGCCCTGGTGCGCGCCGATACCGCGCGCTACGCCAAAGTGATCAAGGACGCCGGGCTCAAGCTCGACTGATCCGCGCAAAGGAAAAGCGCCATGAACGACCCGAAACGACCGTTCCCGACGGATGTGAAGAGCCAGGCCGAGCGCTGGCGGGAGGAGACGTTCGCGCCTGCCGCCGCGGCGCATCCGGAGCGCAAGCCCTTCGTCACCGACGTCGGCATCGGCATCGAGCCGCTCTACACCCCGGCCGATTTGGAGCGCATCGGCTTTGATTACCTGCGCGACGCCGGCTTTCCCGGCGAGTATCCGTTCACGCGCGGCGATCGTCCGGGGATGAACCGCACCGAGCCGTTCGTCGTTTCCGCCTACTCGGGGTTCGGCGACGCCGAGGCCTGCAACCGGCGTTTTCGCAAGCTGATCGAGATCGGCACCGAGCAGATCCTGGTCGCGCTCGACCTGCCAACCCAGTGCGGCTACGACTCCGATCATGAGATGTCCACCGCCGAGGTCGGCCAGGTCGGCGTCGCGATCGACACGCTCGCCGACATGGAGTTGCTGTTCGAGGGCATTCCCGTCGACAGCATCAAGCGCATCGGGACGCTGGGGAATTCGATCGGCCCGATCGTACTGGCGCTCTACGCGGCGCTCGGCGAGAAGCAGGGCATCCCCTGGAGCCGCTATACGGTCAACCTGCAGAACGATCCCCTGAAGGAATACATCGCGCGCGGCACCCAGATCCTGCCGCCCGAGCCAGCCGCGAAGCTGGCCACGGATGCGGTCTCCTGGTGCGTCGAGCACGCGCCGCACTGGTCGCCGATGACGGTGTGCGTGAATCACCTCAATTCGGGGGGCGCGGGCTCGAGCATGGGCACCGCGATCGCGCTGGCGAATGCGCGCCACTATCTGGATTTGTTATTGAAAAAAGGGAATTCCATCGACGAAGTCGCGCCGCTCCTGCACCTGTTTCCTGACGAGCGGCACGATTTTTTCATCTCGATCGCGAACCTGCGCGCGCTGCGGCGCATCTGGGCGCGGCTGATGAAGGAGACCTACGGCGCGACGCGCCCCGAGGCGATGGCCTGCCGCACCACCGTATACGGCCACGGCCAGGAGGCGCTCCCCGAGCCGCTGAACAACATCCCGCGAACCGCGTTCGGCACGCTCGCCTATGTGCTGGGCGGCGCCTCCTACGTGTACCTGGCCGGCTACGACGAGGCGGTGTCGACGCCGAACGAGGATTCGGCGCGCGTCGCGTTGCGCACGCTGCAGATCCTCGCGCACGAGCACGGATTCACCGACACCATCGATCCGCTCGGCGGTTCCTACTTCGTGGAAATGCTCACCGCGCAGGTCGAGAAGCAGATTCTCGAGGGCATGGAGAGAATCGAGCGCGTCGGCGGTGCGCTTGCCGTGATCAACGGGGGGTTCGGCCGCCAGGTGATGACGCAGGGTGCGGTGCGCCGCCAGCGCGCGATCGACAGCGGCGAGCGGCCCTGGGTGACCGTGAACCTCTGGCCGCAGAAGCCGAATGTCCCGAATACCGCCTTCCGCGGCGATCCCAAGGCGACCGAGCGCCAGCTCGCGCGCCTCGCCGAGGTGAAGGCGAGCCGCAACCGCGCCGAAGTCGAAACAGCGCTTGCCGAAGTGGACCGCGCGACCGGCGAGGGCGCGAACGTGGTGCCGAGCGTCCTCAAGGCCGTGCGTGCCTACGCCACGGTGGGCGAGATCGTCGAGCTCTGGCGCAAGCGCTTCGGCAGCTTCGTTCCCTCGACGGATTTCTGATGGCTGAAACGATGACGAAGGTGCCGCGCAGCCGCCGGATCCGCGTGCTGATCGCGAAGGTTGGTCTCGATGGCCACGACGTAGGCGCGCGCGTGGTTGCGCGCGGGCTGCTGGATGCCGGCATGGAAGTCATCTACACCGGGCTGCGGCGCACGCCCGAGGAGGTGGTGCACGCGGCGATCGAGGAGGACGTGGACTGGATCGGCGTCAGCACCCTGTCGGGGGCGCACATGACGCTGCTGCCGAAGCTGCGGCGCCTCCTCGACGAGCAGGGCGCGCGCGACATCCGCATTCTCGCCGGCGGCATCGTGCCACAGGAGGACATTCCGGCGCTGCTGGACAAGGGCGTGGCGCAGGTATTCCTGTCGGGCACGCCGATCGCGGAAATCGTCGACTACCTCCTGGCGCAAACGGCGCATGCCTGAGCCGGTGCAGTCAGGCGACCGGCGCCAGATTGCGCGCGCCATCAGCGCCGTCGAGAACCGCACTGACGGATACCAGTCCTTGCTCGCGCAGGCCTACCGGCTGCCGCGATGGGCGGACGTGATCGGCATCACCGGTCCGCCCGGCACAGGCAAATCGACGCTGATGGATGCGCTGACCGCGCACTGGGCGGCCGCCGGCGCGCGCATCGCGATCCTCGCCATCGACCCGTCGAGCCCCTACTCGGGCGGCGCGGTGCTCGGCGACCGCATCCGTCGCACGCGCAGTGCGGGATTCGAGAACACCTATTTCCGCAGCCTGTCATCGCGCGGCCACCTCGGCGGCCTCACCGAGACCGCAACCGACCTCGTCGCGGCGCTGAGCCTGTTCGGTTTCCAGCAGGTGATCATCGAGACCGTCGGCGCGGGCCAGTCCGACGTCGAAATCCATGAAACGGCGGATTGCACGGTGGTGCTGACGGTGCCCGGGCTCGGTGACGGCGTGCAGGCGTCGAAGGCCGGGCTGATGGAAATCGGCGACGTGTTCGTTCTCAACAAGGCGGATCTGCCGGGCGCCGAAGGTGCGGCGCTCGACGTCGAGGATGCACTGGCCGCCGTCTACAGCGGACGGCCCGGCGTGAACCTGCGCGGGGGTCGAGCGACCGTTCCGCCATCCGCATCCGGCGCGCTCAGCCCAGGGCTCGCGGCATTGCAGCGCCGCCACGGCGACCCGCGGCGAGACGAATCCGCGTGGGTGCCGCCGGTGCTGCGCGTAGTCGCAAGCGAAAACCGCCAGGTGCCAGAGCTTGCGGCCAGGATCGACGAATTCATTGCCTGGAGTGAGCGCACGGGCCGCCGCAGGCAGCGCACGCGCGAGCGCGCCTACGCGCAAGTGCTGCGCGCCCTGTCCGCGATGCTGCTTGCGCCTTACGAGCGCGAGCCCGGAGCGGAAGGGTTTCCCGCGAGCATCGAGCCTTGGGTCGAGCGCATCGTCGCGGGCACGGCAAGTCCGCTCGAAGCGGCGCTGGCGCTGGCGAAGAATGCGCGCCTGGACCAGAAGCCAAATATCTGAATCGATGTTTAGCTCCCTCGCGGTGTCGTGGCGTGCGGTGTACTTGCGGCACACGGTGGTGCGGAAGAGGGCTATGTGGAAGTCTGTTCTCGTTGCTGCCGCGCTAATCATCCCTCCGTCATGGCGGAGCCGCCCGAGCGCACCAGCCCGCCAGTACGTGTGCACCCGTCCTCATGGGTTGCCTTACTAGCATGAGCGACGCGGAACAGACCGTATGAGGGCGGATCCCGCCTGTTGATCTTTCAGGGCGGAACCTAGATCGAGTTAGCGCCCGATCTCAGGCTCACTCGGTCACGGCATGTTACTGCACTGGATCTCCAGCCTCAGCCTCAGCCGCCACAGGGGCGGCCCCTGCAGGCACCTCGCCGAAGGTCGAGGTGAAGACCTCCCCCACCGCACCACTCCCGGCCTCAATGAAGGCGAACTTCCCTGGGAAGGGATTTCCACCCGGGATTATCTTCTTAAACACTCCGAAGCCAGTGGCGTCCAATGTGAACTGGCCCATGAAAACGCTACCACAGAAGGGATTGTGGCAACCACCAGAGACGGTTGTGCACTGCCAGTACACTTTCTCTGTATGACCCGGCGGCCCGTTGGTGAACTTCACCTTGAGCTTCGTGTCGCCATTGTCCAGGTCTTTGATGACCACCTTGCCAACTCTTGGGCCCCCGCAGAGACCAACTTCCGGCCCCAAGAGCGGTGACACTTGTTTTTGGGCCAATGCGCCCGTCGGCAACGCGAGCAACCAAACCCCGGCAATCAGCAACACGAGCGTGGTAGGCAATTCTTTGGTTCTCATCTCTGCATTCTCCTTTCGCTGGATAGCCTCGACTCCGCTATTCCTCTCCTCTACCGGGTAGCAAACCTCGTCGGTGGCGCACGCGGCTCAGACCTTACCAGCTAACGTCGTTTTGCATGAGCATCATGCCGATCCAGCAGCCGATGGCCAACAAGAACCCACGAGATCACCAACGCAGAAACCAGCATCCCCAAGGTCTCCTTTTTTCTAGGGTGTCGTCCCCGACGACGACTCGCCTGCTCCGCCACCTGCGAGCTTGTGCAGCGACTCGGCGGCGACATCACGGACGTCCTGGTCCTCGTCGGAGAGAGCTCCCCGTAAGGTCTGAATCATGTCTGGGCCACCGATCCGTGCGAGGCCAGCGACGGCGCTCGCGCGGACGTCGGGCGATTCATCTTCGAGGGATCTCTTCAGGGCGGCAACACTCTCAGCGCTCGGAATGTTGGCCAGAGCATCGGCGGCGCTCTCGCGCACGTCCTCGTCCTGGGCGAGCGCGCCGGAGAGCGGTCCGATGGCGGCCTCGTCTCTAAATTCTCCGAGGGCGTCGATCGCTCGCTCGCGGACGTCCGGCTCCGAATCCCGCATGGCCGCCAGCAAGGCGTCACGCGCGCTCTTCTCCCTGGAGTCGGCGAGCTCGCCGATCGCCTGCCAGCGCTCCTCGCGGCTGCCCGCGGACGTAGCCTTCAGGATGCTCGCCTCCAGATGTTCCTCGGCGTCGCGTCCGGAGCCGGGCGTCGGGTTCCTGGCGAAAATCCAGACCCGGACGAGACGCCGCTCGGCGCGGAGCGCCTTCTCCGATCCTGCATAGAGCAGGCTGACGTCCGCCCGGCGAAACAGTCTTCGCAGTCCCTTCTCGAGCGGAACCGCCGCAAACGCATCGGTCACGGTCGGCGGCATTGCGCCATGAACCTCGAAGGTGGCCCGAGTGGCACGGCCGAGCTCCCGTAGCGCTAAGCTCAAGGGCGCTTTTTGGAACCGAACGCTCAGACGCTCGCCTCGCATCTCGACGGCCGCACCCTCCGAGCCATCGACTTCGCTCAACAGCAGCGGTGCGGACTGAGAATCGGCGCCCGACGAGCCTGCGATCGCGAGGGCGCCGTAGAGGGCGGAAGAAGCAACGATAGCGAACAAGTCCCTCACGGACCTATGCGCTCTCCACCTGGCGCTCGGTGCCAGGACCCGAACGGACGATTTGAACAGGACTCCGAGCGTTACGCTATCCTCTGTCGCTTCCGCGGTCAACGGAAAAATATGGAGGTGGGTAGGATGCGGACGACTTCCGCGTGCACGTCCGTTTCCATGCGAGCGTCTTTGTGTTGCTGGGAGTAAATTCGGAACGCTCCTAGAAAACGTGAAGTCCGCGGAGGATAGCTGGGATAAGCGGCGGAGTTGACGTAAAGGCTCAATATCCGACGCTGCCCAAACACGAGACGCCCCGTTTCTAGGACGGTTCGGGGAAACGCTCCTCCAATTCCTCGACGATTCGCACCGAGTCGCAGAATATGTCTGCACCGATCTGGAGAGCGGGTGCGCGCCTATAGCCTCCGGTGAGCGGCACGTAGTCCGGCTTCGGCAAAATCGACGGAATTGAAACCGAGCGCCATCGAAGGCCCTTCATTCCCAGCACTAGGCGAACCTTCTCCGAAAAACATGAGAAGTCGTAATGGTGCAGGATCAGCTCGGGTGTCACGGCAATCTCTCCCCGGAACACCTTGCGTCCCGTTTCTGACGATCCAGAGCTTGCCAGTTTCCATGGATACCTCCTCCGTCCTGATCGCGGCTTATACCCCCTTCTTGCCATCCATCGGATGATCTTTGGCCCGCCGGGCTCATTACGGGCGATCTTTCGAGACTTCGACGTGCTGCTCTGTCCGGTCATGCCCACCGCCGCGCTACGGCACGATCACAGCGAGCCGGCCGCCGACCGTACGGTCCTCGTCGACGGCAGGCCATTGGGGTATTGCGATCAGGTGGCCTGGGCCGCCGCGATCACCGCGGCGTATTTGCCGGCGGTAGCGGCACCGGTTGGCCGGACGCGGCGCGGGTTGCCGGTCGGCGTGCAGGTCGTCGCGCCATACCTCCGGGACCGCACCGCGATCGACTTCGCCCGCCGCCTCGCCGACGTCGGCGGCGGCTTCGAGCCGCCGCCTAGCTTCTAGCCCCTGCCGCCGGCGCTCGCGCACTGGGCGAGAATGCGGAGCGGAATCAGCTCTCCCTCTTGGCCCAGCGTTCGGCCCAGCGATGGAGGGGCCACAGACTTTCGAGAAGCTTCTTGCCTTCGGGCGTCAGGCCGTAGCCGTGACCATCCAGATGATCGACGATCCCCGCATGGCGCAGCTCCTTGATGCGAGTGTTCAGAGCGCCAGAATTGCCACCCAACAGCCCGAGCAGGTCGCGGAAGTTCAGGCGTCGGTCCCGCAGCTCCCAGACGAGCCTCAGTGCCCAACGCCGGCCGAGCAGGTCGAGGAGCGCCATGATCGGTCTGCCGCTACCCGAGCCGCGGACCGGCGTTCCGGGTCGAGGGAGGCGGGCGGCGGTATTCAATACGCTTTACTTTCTAGAGCATCCATGCTCTATCGTTTAGAGCACAATGCCGCGACGATTGCATCTAGGTGCGTGGTCGTTCGCGCCGTCGCGATGGAGGATAGAAAATGGATGTCGAGGGAAGGATCGTTCCCGCTCAGCCGCCATTCGGACCGGAGATTCAGTCCGTGCTCCAGCGAATCATGCCCGAGGGAGTGGCGCCGCTCGTGCTATTCACGACGTTGGCGAGGAACCCGCGCGTTTTCCAGCGCTTCATGGCGGGCGGCCTCCTCGACAAAGGATCGATCCGCTTGCACGAGCGCGAGATCATGATCGACCGCACGACCGCGCGCTGCGGCTCGGAATACGAGTGGGGCGTGCACGTGGCGTTCTTCGCCGAGAAGGCTGGGCTCACACCGGAGCAGATTCGCGCGACGAAAGAAGGCGGCGCCGATGATCCCGCTTGGAGCCGGCGCGAGCGGCTCGTCGTCCGGCTCGCCGACGCCCTGCACGAAACGGCGACGATCGACGATGCGCTATGGCGCGAGTTGACGGTGGAATTTTCAGACGAGCAGCTGCTCGAGCTGATCGTGCTCGCCGGCTTCTATCACACGGTCTCGTTCCTCGCGAACGCGTTGCGGCTGCCGATCGAATCCTATGGGGCGCGATTTCCGCGCTGATTTGGGCGACGGCGCCGAGTCCGCCAGTGGAACGAGGGGCCGGCCTGAGAGCCGCGAGAGCAGCGCGCTCGATTCGGAACGGGGTCGCCCACACAGAGTGACGGTTTGACCCGCCGCGCGGGCGACTAGCTTCACGAGATGAGCACAACGACGCGTTACGCCGTCCCCATCGAGAAGGCCGAGTGGATCGTCGATTCCGCATTCCCGACCACATTCGAGTGGGAATACGAGAACGGACGCGATGCCCTCCTCAAGCTCTACGAGAAGGGCAAGAACCTGCAGTGGAACACGAACCAACGAATCGATTGGTCGCAGGACCTGGACCCGGAAAACCCTCAAGAGCTGCCCGACGAGACGATCTCGATCTACGGATCGAAAGTCTAGGAGAGGCTCACGAAGAAGGAGCGCACCAATCTCCGCCGCCACGTGCAGGCGTGGTCGAACTCGCAGTTCCTGCACGGCGAGCAGGGCGCGCTCGTGTGCACGGCGAAGATCGTCCAGCAGGTGCCGAACATCGATTCCAAGTTCTACGCCGCCACGCAGGTGATCGACGAGGCGCGTCACGTCGAGACATACTCCCGCCTCCTGCACGAGAAGTTCGAGCTCGCCTATCCGATCACGCCGACGCTCAAACGCCTCTTCAACGACGTGCTTTCGGATTCGTGCTGGGACATGACGTACCTCGGCATGCAGGTGCTGATCGAGGGGCTCGCGCTCGCAGCGTTCGCCGGTATTCGCGACACTGCAAAGAACGCGCTCGCGGCGGCGGTCAACGCGTACGTCATGCAGGATGAGGCGCGCCACGTCGCCTTCGGCCGTCTCCCTGGTTCGAGTCCAGGTGCGACCATCAAATTAAGTACCTGATATCACGATTGTATTTTAGCGGTCCATGAAACTTGGTTCTGCGCCTTGCTTCTGTGGGGTAACACCGAAGGCGCTCAACGAGGGCACCTCGCCTCCGAAGGAGCTTTCGAAGCCGGCGGCACCGGAAGAGCGGGCGGAGCAAAAGCCGGAGCAGCAAGCGTAGGCTCAAGCCGTTCGATCACGGCAGTCTGAACGGAGCTCGGGAACATGAACCGCAGCACTCGTTCTCCGAGGATCACCCATCTTTCCTGGGGCCACCTCGAGGTCGATGGTCGGCCCGCCTTCAAGGACGCCAAGCTCTTTCCCGGCGGAGCGAGAGAGTGGGATTGGTCGGAGACCGGTACTGCGCACGTGCCCGGAATCCAGCCCTCCGACGTCACCGAGTTGCTGGAGCACGGCGCCACGGTGGTCGTGCTCACCAAGGGCGTGTACGAGCGGCTTCGGGTCTGCCCCGAGACGCTCAAGCTGCTTAGCGATCGAGGCATAGCCGTTCACGTCCTACAGACCGAGGAAGCCGTCCCAGTCTACAATCGGCTGGTCGAGACGGATCGGGTTGGCGGACTGTTTCACTCGACCTGCTGACCCGGGGATGCCGTCATGCTCGACCCGGGTTGTTCGCGGCGAGCGAGGGCTTCACCTCAGCGCCTGTCGGCCGGACGGGGCCCAGCTTGAATCGATCCGCCGCTCAACCATGATGATGCCTGGAGCCGCACGTGTCCGAGCCAAACGACGCCCCGGGCAATGCCCTCTGGTATTTCGCCTACGGCAGCAACATGAGCCCGGCGATCTTCGTCGAACGGCGGGGCATGCATCCGCTCGCCACCCAGCGCGCGCGGCTCGAGGGCTATCGTCTGTGCTTCAGCATTCCCGTGGGCCCGGGGGAGCGCGGAGTGGCGAACGTCGAGCTCGTGGCCGGGGCGCACATCTGGGGCGTCGCCTATCTTCTCGGTGCTTCGGAATGTGACCGCCTCGATCGGGCTGAGGGCGTTCCGAGAGGGCTCTACGAGAGAACACCGGTACTGCTCTGTGTCGATAAAGAGCGGGTGGACGCGTTCACCTATCGATCTTCCTTCGCATCGGCAGGACGGAAGCCTTCCTCGCGGTACCTTGGCTTGCTGCTCGACGGCGCCCGCCGGCACGGCTTGCCGGTCGAGTACGTGCAAGCGCTCGGGGCGCTCGAGCTCGCTGTGGATGAACGTCTCGGGGGGCGAAGCTCTTGAGGTCGGCCAGATTGTCAGGCAAAGGTGCTGAAGCTCGAGCCCGACTAGACGGGTGGCCGCAGCCGCTTCGGCCGATCGCTGAGCGCGCTCGCTGCTGACCCCCGCCGGAGCGCTCGAGCGTTTTCCTCACGGTGAGAGCGTGGCAAGGCAAGAGTCCGCTGCCTCGAGTCCTTCGGCGCGTTCGTCGAGATCGCATCCGGTCTCGAGCGGTTCGTCCATGCTTCCGCCTTGCGTTCGACCGGCGCGTGTCACATCCGCGCCAGGCTCGCCTTCGATCTCGACAATGAGTTGCTGCCCGGTAGCTGCGATGAAGTGAATCAGAATATGGCAACACTATGAGGTCTGGGGTTGATTCGGCTCCCTCCAACCTGAAACGATCCAAGGCCCAAAGTCAGTGATCCACTTGTCTATAATAGCGGAAGAAGTCTAGCTCAGTTCGCGTCGGAGGCCACCCCTGCCGTGGGCTATCGGTCTGCCGTTTGCCGACAGGCTCCCAGCATTGACAGTGCGGCGTATGCTCGCGCGCCCTTGTACCATACGGCCTTCCTCTATGATCCCCGATCCACGGCGCGAGGAACGCCTCTACCCCCAGCAATCCCACGGGATGAAGGCGCTGAAACGGGCCGTCCGAGCGCGCCAAGTGCCGCAGACGGGCTCTAGACGCGATGGCGCGGCTATCTCATCCGGCAGGGGCGGTGCATCTCGTTTGCGGATCCCGCACGGACCCGTCGTCGATGTCTCGAGTCTTCCCTCGGCTGGCGAAGTAGTCGGCGGCGGGCGGGCCTGTCCTAGCGGCTGATCTTTGCCACGCCTTGGACGCAGACGTGCGCAGCGGAAGGCTCGATCCCGATCACGCGGCAGCACCAGTCAAAGCTTGCCACGTCATCCGACTTGCGAGCGAACCAGGCTATCGCTCTTCGCCTGTCGTCGTCCGACGCGGGCGTCTGGCCGCGGCAGATTTTCACCGCGTCATGGAGGGCCGCAGTCCAGAGTCGTTGCTCGGGGCTTGACCGAGAAACTTCGTGGTGCTCAGCGCGAAGGAAGTTAAGGCTCAACGGGCAATAGAACCGCAGAGGAGCCCACTGCGTCAAGCAGGGAACGATAGGCTACCTTGGAGCCAGCGACCCCCCGGCGTCGCCGGCGACGCGTCGGGAGTGCTACCGTCGAGACGCAGTACCCGGTACGTGACTCCGTTCAGCGTGATCGGTGGCAACACCCTCGCCACGGCGGGCTACTAAGTCGAGGCGTGGGCGAAGTAAAGGCGAAAGTCGCCGCTACCTGCGGCTTCGCGCGTTTCGCCGGGACCGCGCCCCGGTCACGAGCCGCCGAGCGCGGCGGCGTCCTAATCTCCCCAGCGAAACACGACCGCAAGAAACACCGCGACCGCGAAGCCGACCGCGAAACACACAAGGCCGACGACCATGCAGTCCATCGTTTCACTCCTCCGCGACGACCAGAGGCTCTCTGACTCTTACGATAATTCGGCGCTGCTCTGTGCGTATCGTCAATCCGGCGAACACCTTTAGTCAAGGCGCGGAGGGCGTGCGGCCGCCCAGCAGCGGGACGCCGGGGAGGCTACTCGTGGTGCGCTCGATCACTCGGGGTTGGCGGGAACGCGACGGAATGGAAAAAATCAGCAAAGATACGCTGGCCCGGCTCTCCTTCGCCAAGCCGGAGGAGGCCCGGGAGCTCACGGGCATGGCGATCGGCGGCGTCACCATGCTCGCCCTACCAAGAGATCTCCCGATCTACGTTGATGAGCAGTTGATGGATCTCGACTACGTTATCCTCGGCAGCGGCGACCGGTCGGCGAAGATCAAGATCTCTCCCGAGGTGTTTCGTCGCCTCCCGAGTGTGCGGATCGTCGCGGATCTCGCCATTGCGAGCTCTCCGGCATGACGTCCCTGCTGGTCCCGCCAGTGTCGGTCCATCTCCTCTCGGTCGCGTGCGCCGATCCTCTCGGCCGCGGGGCCGCCCGCATCGGCCGCGCCCGCCCTCTGCCCGGCAGACCTCGACACGTCCGGCCATCGACCTCTCCCTGTTCGGCTCGTTTTGCCCGAGCTTAGCCCGAAGCCCGGCCTCCGCGCGATGCGCAGATGCCGATCCTCACCCGTCCCTCTTCCGCAAGCGGGCGAGGGGTGCGTTGCAAGGCTACGGATGGCCGATCGTCGTGCCGCCGTCGATGGCGAGCGCGGCGCCGGTGACGAAGACCGCATCGGCGCTCGCCAGGTAGGCGATCGCCTTGCCGATCTCGCGCGGCCGGGCGATCCGCCGGAGTGGCGCGTAGGCGACGAGCGCTGCCTCGGCGGCGGCCGGGTCGGCAGCCTTTTCGATGCCGTCGCGGCGCACCATGTCGGTGTCGACATAGCCCGGGCAGACGCAGTTGACCCGGATGTCGGGCGCCAGCTCCAGCGCCATGGCGCGGGTCAGGTTGACCACGCCGCCCTTGGATGCGCAGTAGATCGAAAGGCCCTTCTCGCCGATCAGGCCAGCGTCCGACGCGATGTTGACGACATTGCCCCTGGCCGCCTGCAAGTGCGGCAGCGCCGCCTTCACGCAGAAGAACGTGCCCTTCAGGTTAATGTCGAGGGTTGCGTCCCACATCGCCTCATCGCTCTCGCCGATCGGGCGCGAGAAACCGATCCCGGCCGAGTTGACCAGGATGTCGAGCCCGCCCAGGCCCTCGACGGCCGCGGCGATGATCGCCTCGCAGCCGGCGACGCTGGCGACGTCGCCCGGTGCCGCGACCAGGTGGCGGCCGCCGCCCAGGGCGGCGATGCCGGCCGCGGTCGAGTCCGCCGTGCGCCCGTTGAGCGCGACCCGCGCGCCCGCCTCCAGGAACACCTCGGCCGCGGCGCGCCCGATGCCGCGCGACGATCCGGTGATCACCACCCGCTTGCCTGCGAAGTCCATGGCGTTCCTCCCGTTGTTGCGGCAGAGACTAGACCGCTTGCGAGGCAGTTCCGCCGACCCGCTAATACCGCTATCCCCGCCGGCTCGATCTCGGACGCACGGCGACCCCCGCACTTCTGCCTCGGAATGCCCTCTTCTGCGGCGTGCACAAGGCGCTCGTCAACCGGCTCGGGGTGATGGTGGGATGGTGTTCCTGTCACCGCAAAACACGCAGCGCGTCCCACGGGCACGCCGGGCGGATCTCCCGTCGGAGCTCCGCGATCTCCGCCTCGGTTACTCGCGGCGAGTCGCGCCGGCAGGCGACACCGTTCGGCGGATAGTGTCTTCATCGCGCGCACCTCCTCAGCCCCCCCGGGGAGCGGTGGCTGAACTGCCATCCCGACGACATCTTCGCCGAGTACTGAGAGCGCTGCGATGGCCCTACCAGGAATCCCGGGAATCGGGAGCAACGCCGCCCCGAGTGGCAGGCGGAGCAAGCGGCGCGTACCGCGGCGATGAATCCAGCGAGCTGGCATGTCGAAACACTCGCCACCGAGCGCGCGAACTGTCCGATGAAGTGTTGAAGCTCTTGAGTGTAGCGATTGCCGGATCAAGGTGCGGAAGGCAGCGGGATGTCGAGCGTTGTCACTCGTCGCAGTTCACGTCGATGCTTGCCGTCGGCAAACGGCGTCGCTCGATGCATGGTGGCGCGATTGTCCCAGATTACCAAATCTCCCTCTCGCCACACGTGACGGTAGATAAACTGTGGCTGAGTCGCATGTTCGATGAGCTCGCGTAGCATCAGCCGCCCTTCGGGCGTCGGCCAGTCGATAATCTTCGACGCATGCGATGCAACATACAGTGACTTCCGTCCTGAACCGGACAGGGTGCGAATGAGTGGGTGTACCGCTCCTTTCAAGATATCTTGCTCTTTTTCGGAAAACTCGAACCCCAATACTTGGCGGGAGTATGCGATCGAGTGATGAACACGAAGTCCTGCCAGTTGCGACTTCATCTCTTCAGGCAGTGCGTCGTATGCCGCCCGCATATCCGCGAATTGTGTGTCGGCTCCGATGGCAGGAATAACTTTGGCTGAGAGCATTGAATAGCGACCAGGCGGGTCCTGGAACGAAGCGTCGGTATGCCACAAACGATTACCGAGGAGGTACATGCGTCGCCGATCGTCAGACTTGAGGATCTCGCCAGTTTCATCGACGTTCGAGATGTCGGCCAACGCCTCGTTGCCGAGACGGCTCTTGTGTTCAGGCAAAGCGCTGATGCCGGTTTTGGTATGCAACTGACCATCGAAACGTTGGGCAAAGGCGATGTGCTCATCGTCGGTCAAAAACTGATCGTGGAATACGAGCACGGCGTACTGGTCCATGCCCGCTCGAATCCGCGCAAGTGTTTCCTGGTCATGAACGTTACGCAACGCTACCGGACTGACCTCGGCGACAAAATAGGGATGTAACTGATGGAATGTTACAACCATGGAACCCTCTCCATTGTTTACGGCAGGGCGTAGTCAAACTAGGACCTGCTGCCGGGAGTGTCAATCGGAATCCGCCCTCGCTGCGCGTGATCTTCGTGCCCGATTGGCGAACCGACAAGGGCCATGACGCCGTCACCGGTGTACTGGTTGATCGTGCCCTCGAAGCGGTGAACGCCGTCGGAGAGGATCGCGAAGAACAGATCCATGATCTTGTGCCACTCCTCGGGATCTACCTGCTCGGCGAGGTCCATCGACCCCTTCACGTCGGCGAACAGCACGGTCACCTGCGGCACGGATCGACCGACTGCTGGCGGCCGACGAACTTGGTGAAGCCGCGCGCGCGCGACACGTCCAGGCGGGTCCGCACCCGGTCCATACCCTCGAGCTCGAAGACATGCAGTAGGTCGCTCAGCGCCTTGACGCGGGTTTCACCCAGGTCTCGGAGTTGGAAGTAACCGGAAACGAGCTTGGCCGTGTGCCCAGTGAGAAGCGACTTCCCAGTATCGGCCATCTGCTCCATCCGCGACGCGAGCCCGACAGTGTGCCCTTGCGCGGTGTAATCCATGCGCAGATCGTCGCCGATCTTCCCGACCACAACCTCGCCGGAGTTCAGGCCCATACGGACCGAGAAGCCGAGGCCGTGCTTTAGACGGATCTCATCTGCATACCGCCGCAGCTCCTGCTGAAGGTGGAGCGCCGCGTAACACGCACGTTGAGCATGGTCCTCGTGAGCAATCGGCGCGCCGAATAGGGCCATGATGCCGTCGCCCGTGTACTGGTTGACCGTCCCCTCGAAGCGGTGAATGCCGTCGGACAGGATCTGGAAGAAGCGGTCGAGGATCTCGTGCCACGCTTCCGGGTCGAGCTGCTCGGCCAGATCCATCGAGCCCTTCACGTCGGCGAACAAGACGGTGACTTGCTTGCGCTCGCCCTCGAGGGCGCTACGGGAGGTGAGGATCTTGTCGGCGAGATGCTTCGGGGTATAGCTGCGCGGCTCCGGGCGTGGCGGAGCTTTCGCGGGCTCAGTGATGCGCTGTCCGCAGTCCCCGCAGAACTGCTCCCCTGGCTCGTTCACCGCCTGGCAGGAGGCGCAGACGAGCGTGAGTTTAGCGCCGCAATGGGCGCAGAACCTTCGGCCGGTTCGATTCTCCCGGCCACACTTTGAGCAACGCATCGATAGCGCCTGCCGTGGTCAAGCAGGCGAGCCCTGAAAGACTAGTTGCCGATAGTCCCTTCGGGCCTCTTTTCGCAAGGGAAACCCGGGGAAACCCAAACCAGCAGCAGGCGAAGGTCTCCGCGACCATCGAGCTCGGAGTGCATGGTTAAACCGCTCGACCACGATGTGGTGCTTGCGCTTCTACGCGCTGCGCGTCGCCAAGCCCGACCTCGCCAAACTCGTCACGCTGGAGACGGGCAAGATCATCGCCGAAGCCGAAGGCGAGGTGCAGGAGATGATCGACATCTGCGACTTCGCGGTCGGCCTCTCGCGCCAGCTTTACGGGCTCACCATCGCCAGCGAACGGCCGGGGCACCGGCTGATAGAGCAATGGCATCCGCTCGGCCTCGTCGGCATCATCAGCGCGTTCAACTTCCCCGTGGCCGTCTGGGCCTGGAATTCCGCGCTCGCCGCCGTCTGCGGCGACGCCTGCCTTTGGAAGCCATCGAACAAAACGTCGCTCTGCGCCATCGCGGTCACCCGCATCGCCGAGCGCGTCTGCCGCGAGACGGGCGCGGACCCCGCCCTCTTCACACTGCTCACCGGCAACGCGAAGACGGTCGGCCAATCTCTCGCCGCCGATTCGCGTGTGCCGCTCGTCTCCGCCACCGACTCATGCGCGATGGGGAAGAAGGTTACCGCCGTCGTCCACGCCCGCTTTGGCCGGACCATCCTCGAACTCGGCGGCAACAACGCCGTCATCGTCACGCCCAGCGCGGATCTCGATCTGGCGTTGCGTGCGATTGTCTTCGGCGCCAGATCTTGTGACGGCGACGATTAGCTCGCCCCAACGATCCAGCGCCGCAAGCTGTCGCGGGTCGACATCACGCGATGGCACCCGTCCTTTTCAATTCCGCAATTTCGGCCGCCGAATAGCCGCAGAGCCCGCTCAGCACCTCTTCCGTGTGTTCTCCCAACTCAGGCGCGGCCCGCGTCGTCCCCGCCTGGGCCTCGCTAAAGGAGCCGAAGTAGGCTGGGATCTTCACCTTGCCCACGGTAGGATGCTCGAAATCCGTCAAATACTCGTTTGCGATGACCTGCGGATCGTATGCGAGCTCATTTAGCCTGTTCACCGCACAGCAAAACAGGTCGCGCTCACGAAAGATGTCAAGCCACTCGTTCCGCGGCCTGGTCGCGAAGATCTGGTCGAAGAGAGCCACGAGCTCTCGCGCGTGTGCGCTGCGCTTCTCGTCCGTATCGTACCGGGAGTCGCGCTCGAGATCGGGCCTGGCCAGGGCTTGGCAGAGGGGACCCCAGTGCCGGGTCGGCGGCGTCAGCGTCATCATGAGCCAGCGCCCGTCGCCGCACTGATAGTAGTTGCGCATCGGGTTCTCCGTAGTCCTCGAATGACGGGGTACCTCAAAGCCAGCGAGACCGGCGATGAGCACATTGAAGTAGTTAAGGTACATCGCTGCGCTCAGGATCGAGACGTGGACCTCTTGCCCGATCCCGGTGCGCTCTCGCATGAAGAGGGCCGTGATGATCTGGTGGCTCACCAGGATCGCCGTCACCTGGTCGATGAGCCCGAACTGACACGCGGCGGGCGGCGTTCCTTCCTCGCCCATGGAATACATGATCCCTGCCCGGGCCTGGCCCTGGTAATCAAACCCGCCGCTGTACCTGTCGGGCCCTTTTGGCCCGAATGCCGAGACGGCCGCGTAGATGATCTTAGGATTGATCTCTCGCAAGACGGGGTAGCTGATGTTGAGCCGCTCCAATGCGGGCCGGCGCATGTTGCTCAAGAAAACGTCCGAACGAGCGACCAGGCGATGAAAAACCTCCTGCCCCTTCGGCGTTTTCAATTCGAGGGCCACGCCCTTCTTGTTTCGGTTCGCCCCCTCGAAAAACAAGCTCCTGCCCCCCGGCAGCTCTAGGGGGACGCTCCCGATCTGCTTCGCTTGTCGGATCGGGTCCCCTACGCCGGGCTGCTCGACCTTGATCACCTCCGCTCCGAGGTCGGCCAGGATGGCGGGCCCCCCCGGTCCCGCGTGGTAGACCCCGCAGTCCAAAACCCGGATCCCGTCCAATGGTCGCCTCATGGGATGATCCTGTCCTCGCTCAATGATTTTCGTGACGATAGCCTGCTCGTGCCTAACCATTTTTCACCAATTGAAAGACACCACCCGGGCGTGCCCACGGCGGGATAAAGCCAAGGCGCTCGATGTGCTCCGGCCCAACGTTACAAGACATCCGCCTCCGCCTCATCGTTCGCCACGAGCCATGATTCTCGCTAGCCCTGACCCGATAGCGCACGCTAATCCGCGTGAGCCCGTCCGCGCCCATTTTTTCATGGCCCAGAACTCGAACTGGTCGAGCATCGGAGCGGTATAACCATCGGCCTTCGGGAACGTGCCAGCCGTTCGATGCTTCGCTTGCATCGCGGCAGCGAACGGATTTACTCCACGACCGAGGGTACCGTAGACCACATCGAGGATCGAGGTCCATGCCTTCGACGCAGTTCATTCGCTCGCGCTTGACGGCGAAGTCGCGTTGAGGCGCGAAGCGGATCGACATGCCGATGGAGGCCGGAAGAGCGAGGCGTCTGGCTTACGAAGAACCACATTCGTGATCGCACGCTTCAATTCTCCCGCCTCGTCGGTGATCTGGACCGGGAAGCCTTTCAAATCCGTCGCACGCCACACATAACCCTTTTGGCCCGTCCCGCTCGTCACGGTCTGGTACTTCTTCGTCGGATGACCGTCGATCACTTCCGAACCGACGAACCGCTCATTCGCACCTTTGGCGAACATCCAGGGAGACGCTTGTTTCACCGCCTCGGTGAGCACGTGGCTCTCGCAGCCGAGTGGGGGCGCCATCACCGTCCATTGACGCTTTCTCGTCCCGTCGACGAGGATTATGTGCGTCCTGGTTTCGGCACGGTATCGATCCCCCGAGACATACAACCTACCCCGCATGACGCTCACTCCCCTGTGAAACACTTCGTAATCTGCTATCGCCGCGGGCGACGCAGCGGACACGAGCGCTGGCAGGATCAAGCACGCAAGCACGTAGAGTCCGCAGGTTTCCATACCCGGACCGACGTCGAACGGTCTTCTATCCCACGTTGCTTTGCAGTTCGACACGAGCGCGATCTCTTCAAGCCATCTTATGTGCGTCTTGCCGTCCGGAAAAGCGGCATTGTCGATGACCTTTAGGATCCATTGCGATGTTCGCCTTGAGTCGATCGGCACCGCGTGTCCGGCGAGTACCGTGGAAGTAGAGCCGAGAACTCCCAGAATCGGGAGCCGAGCCGCCGGATGAAACCGATCGCTTCTTCCGCGATCGTCAAGGCCCTTGCACGATCGTCTTTAGCATCCCTCCGGGTGCGCGCTACCTCATTGGGTGGCTATTCTCCTCTTCCTTCCTTTCTTCTTTGCGACGCCGATCCTCTTCGTGGTCTACTCCATGCCGTGGCCGCTCCTTCGGGCGTGCAGCATCAACCCCGGGGCTTAAGAGCCGGGGTGCGGAAGGAAATCGAGATGAAAACCCGGGTGATCTGTGTGTCGCGGGCGCTGGCCGCGGGCGGCGAGGAAATCGGGCACGCGCTGTCGCAGCGGATGGGCTTTCGCTATGCGGACGAAGAGATCGTCGCCACGGCTGCCGAAAGGGAGGGCGTCGACGTCGAGCTGGTACAGGACGCCGAGCGTCGGCAGACGTTCATCGAGCGCGTACTCAAGTCGTTAGCCGTGGCGACAGCGTCGGAGATAATGGCGATCTCGCCCGGCTCTCTACATCCGGCCGCGTTCCTGACCGGCGAGGAAATGACCGGCGTCAGGGCGGCCTTTCGGGGCACGGAGTACTTCCGCCAGCTGATCCGCGCAGTCGTCCGCGACACCGCCCGAGAGGGGAACGTCGTCATCGTCGCTCATGCCGCCGCGATGGCGCTGGCCGGCGAAGAGGGTGTTCTGCGCGTTTTCGTCACCGCCTCGCCCGAAGTCCGGGCGGAGCGGCTCGCGGCGGCTCGCGGCATTGGCGTCGACGAGGCGGCGAGAATGATCAAGGATTCGGACAAGAGCCGTCGCGAGTACCTGAAGGCGTTCTACGGCATCGGCGAGGAGCTTCCGGTGCACTACGACATCGTCGTCAACACGGACGTGCTCGCCCTCGAACAGGCCGTCGAAGCGGTCGTCGCCGCGGCGCAACGGTGATGCGCCGAAGATGGCTGCCATACCTTGCGAGCAACGACTCGCACTGGAAGCTGATCCCTTTCTCGACGCGTAGCTCGTTCGCGTAGCGGTGAAGGTCCTCCTGGAGAGACCAGCGCGGCGTAGCAGGCGCGCTGCGCGTGATCCTCGTGGGTGATCGGCGCTCCGAAAAGGGCCATGATCCCGCCGCCGCGTGGCGCGGCGTGGCACCTACTGCCGCGCCGCTGCCGCGACCCCGGGTTCCTTGACCGGCGAAGACTCGGTGTGGATGACCGGCCCGGAGCGGATCACGTTCGAGCGCAGCCGCTGCTCGAGGATCTCCTCCGCGCGGCGGCCGGCGTCGATCACGAGATCCAGATCGACGCCGGTGCTGACGCCCATCTCCTCGAGCACCGCGACGAGGTCCTCGCTGCAGGTGTTGCCGGTGAAGCCGGCCGAGTACTTGGCCGCGCCCGTGGCGGGCTGGCCGCCGATGGCGCCGAGGGAGGTGTCGACGTAGCGGACGCCCAGCTCGAGCGCGGCGACGGAGTTCACGCACGCCCGTCCCGCGCGTGTCGTGGAAGTGGGCGATGAACTCGGCCTTCGGGAAGGTCGCCATGCAGCTCGGCCGATCCGCTCGCGCACCAGCACCGGGTTCGCGACGCCGGTGGTGTCGCCGAGCATGATCGTCTGCGCGCCGCTCCAGGTAGAAGCGGACGATCTTCGCCACCTCGTCGATACGGCACGTCGCCGCCGACCGGGCAGCCGTACACCGTCCCGGCGCACCCGATGACGCGGATCCCCAGCGCGTGGGCCCGCTTCATGACCCGCGCGTGCTCCTCCATCGCCTCGGCGTGGTTCATGCGGAAGTTGAGGAGGTTGTGCTTCTCGCTCGAGGAGATCATGAGGATGATCTCGTCCGCGCCGTATCCCTCCTTCTGGCACGCCTCGAGCCGGTCGAAGCCCTTCTCGTTGGGCATGAGCACGACGTGCGAGACGCCCGGTCGGCGGCGGATCCCCTTGAGCACGTCGATCGCGTCGGCGAACTGGGGGAGCAGCTTCGGGTGCGAGAAGGAGGTGACCTCGACCTTCTTGAACCCGGCAGCCGTGATCCGGTCGATCATCTCGATCTTGTGGGCGGTCGAGACCACGACGGGCATCGACTGCAGGCCGTCACGCGCCCAGCACTCGCAGGCGATCACCGACTCGGGAAAGGACATGTGCTGCTCCGCGCCGGCCGGGGTGTCCCCGGGCCGGCTTCACGACGGGACAGGGCCGCCTGGGTAGCCCCCTCGCGGGAGGCTTGTCAAGCGACGGGTGGGACCAGCGAGGGTGGGACCAGGTCGCCGCGGACTCCTACTTGAGGATAGATTCCTTCTCGTATCTTCTTTGCGTTTTGCGAGGATCGTGTCCAGGTCAGGCAGCCTCGGCGTAGAGGCTCGGGTAAGCGACCTCGCGTAACTTGAGCGCTGCGGCCATGACGCGACGGCCGGACATCGAGACGCGCCCGCGGCGCGAGTGCGGAATCTTGGCGATCAAGCGGTAGGAGCCGCCGGCGCGGGCTGCTTCTCCAGTTCGTTCTACGGGATAACGGCGACCTCGTGAGCCATGGGCATCATCGAGCATCCCCGAACGCTATCGCTTGCGAATGTCGCGAAGGTCCTTGGCGAGACGCCGGCGGGATCTCCCTTCCACCTCGCGCCGGCGGTCCCCTACTTCACCGAGTCGAGCGCGGCGACCTCGCCGTAGAGATGGGCCGCCGAGGCGATGGCCTTGGCGAACATGCCCAGGTGCAGGCTCTCGTTCTCAGAGTGCGGGTTCGACAGCGGGTCCTCGACGCCGATGAGCAGGGCGGGCGCGCCCTTGAGCGCCTTGGCGAAAGGGCCCACGAACGGGATCGAGCCGCCGCAGCCCATGTCCACCGCCTGACGACCATAGCCCTTCTGCAGGGCCTTCCGCGCGGCGGCGAAGGCGGGCGCGCCGGTGTCAGTGGTCCACGCCGGCGAGGCCGACTCGTTGGAGAAGCTCACCTCCACGCCCCACGGAGCGCTCTTGAGCAGGTGCTTCTTGAGCGCCGCGAGAACGGCCTTGGGGTCTTGGCCGGGCACGATGCGCACGCCCATGTGACACCAGGCGGAGTCATTGATGATGTTGGCGCAGTCCTTCCTCGAGGACGCCTGGATGGCGTTGACCGAGAAGGAGGGCCAGTACCAGTTGGAGCGCAGGATGTCCTTGGCGGGCACCATCAGCTTGGTCTTGGGGTTAAGCCCGGACTGGGCGCGGAAGACCTTTTCCGGGTATTTGAGCATCTTGAGGCTGGCCTCCATGGCCTTGGAGGGCTGGAGCACGCCCTTGTAGGCGCCGGGGAAGAGCATGCGGCCCTTCCCGTCGACGCAGGCGGCGATCATTTTAGCCAGCGCGACCGTGGGGTCGGGGGTGGGGCCGCCCCACATGCCCGAGTGCAGTGGGTGATCCATGGACTTGACCGTGACGTCGAGCGCCACCAGGCCTCGCAGGGCGACCGTGATGGACGGGGTCTCGTGGTCGAAGTTGCCGGTGTCGGTGAGCACGATGGCGTCGGCCATCACCTTGGAGGCGTAGCGGGCCAGGAAGGGCTCGAGGTTGTCGGAGCCGACCTCCTCCTCGCCCTCGATGATGACCTTCACGTTGACGGGGAGCCTGCCAGCGGTCTGCAGCCAAGAGGCGATCGCCGAGGTGTGTGCCACCGCGCCGGCCTTGTCGTCTGCGCAGCCGCGGCCGTAGAGGCGGCCGTCGCGCTCGGCGGGCTCGAAGGGCGGGGACTTCCAAAGCTCCTCGCGCCCCGCGGGCTGGACGTCGTGATGCGCGTAGAGCAGGAGCGTGGGCTTGCCCGGGGCGTGCAGCCAGTCGCCGTAGACATAAGGGAAGGCGCCGGGGATGCGGAGGACCTCGACGTTCTCCAGGCCGCGCTTGCTCATGAGCGCCGCGACGGCCTCGGCGGAGCGGTCGACCTGCTTGGAGTCGAAGCCCGGGAAGGAGACCGAGGGGATGCGCGCGAGCGTCTTGAGGTCCTCGAGAAACTCGCCGTAATGCGCCTCGGCGCACGCCGCGGCCGCGTCGGAGGCCGAGCCGGTCTGGGGACGGGAGAGGGTGGTGGTCATGTCCGGAGTATAGCGCGAGCATAGCCGTCGTCTCCTCGGCGCCGCCCGGGATGCGATCCACGGCGGGCTCTTAATGGCGTGATCAGCGGAGCGCTGGGAAGACGCGCCGGGCGAGGGCAGGGATCACGAACATGGCGACCAGCACGACCAGCGCCACGACGCGATCGTCGTCGACGGCGGCGCCCGCCGCCATGCTGGTGCCGAGCAGCAGCGCGAACCAGACGAGGTCGCCGGCGATCGCCGATCCCCAACCGAGCGCCCGCGGCACCGGGAGTCCGGTCGCGACCATCCCCGCGCTGTACACGTCGACGCCGAAGCCCACCGTCGCGATGCGAAAAAGCGCCGGGCCGACACCGCGGCGGCCGAGCTCGGCCTGCACCTCCGCGGCGCGCGGCGCCCGCGTCCCGAGCATCGCGAGCCGCAGCATGCGGGTGCCGATCCAGTGCAGCGGGCGCACGCGCCTGGCGTGGCGCCGGAGCGCGGTGAAGAGCGGATAGCAGACCAGCGCTCCCAAAAGGTCGGAGGCGGCATAGAGGGCGAAGGTGATCGGCGGGCTGAGCGGGATGTGGCGGGCGAGGAGGACGCCGGCGGGAATGCCGGGGCCGACGGGCGACCAGAAGAGCGCGAAGACGAGCATGGCCGGGCCGCCCGGGAAGCTGCGCGCGGCGTCGAGCAGCGCCCGCGCCCCGGCCGGCCCGGTCAGCCGGCTTGCATCGGACAGATTCGCGGGGTTGAAGACGTCGAGCGGCGTCACGGCCGTCCGGGGAGGCGAACGATGAATGCGAGCATCTGGTCCGACATGTTCTACCGACGTTGCCGGTCGTGGGAAAGGTGGTCCGGACGTCCTCGTCTACGGCCTTCTGGTCGTCGGCGTGCACCTCGCCGACAAGCGCGAGCTCGCGCAACTGAACGCATTCGACCTGGTCGGCCGCTCGGAAGCGGACACCCGACGTCGCTCATATCCGCCTTTCACCGTCGATCGAGGTGAGGTCGAGCTCGGCCCAAAGGCATCTGGGGCACGCTGGTGGACAAGCTCCCGGGCGGCGGCTCCGCCGGGGTGAAACCGTAAGTAACCCAGGGGGACATCATGGCGGTCAAGGTACTCGAGCTTCACCATCACGGCATCCGCGTCAATCCCGAAGAGACCGAGAAGTCGCTGGCCTTCTATCGCGACGTGCTCGGGCTCACGCCTGATCCCGGGCGCCCGAACATCCCGGGCATTCCCGGCTACTGGATGGACTGCGGCAACGACACACAGATTCACCTCATGGGCTGCGAAGGTGTCTCGCGCTATGCGAAGGGACCGAAGCAGGACCCGACCACGCTGCACGTGGCACTGGCCGTGCCGGATGTCCAGGAGGCCAAGCGCGAGCTCGACCGCATGGGCGTCAAGTACTGGAGCATCCAGTCCGTGGTCGGTCCCCAGCTCGAGCAGATCTTCATGGACGATCCGCACGGCAATCTGATCGAGCTGCACGAGGCAGGCACCTGCCGCTGCAAGAAGACCACGCGGAAGAGCCCGGACGCCGCCAAGCCGTCCAGGGCGGGCTAGATGCAATGCCGTTCACTTAAGGCCCCGTTGAGGTCGGGGGCGTTTGCGGGGGAATTTGCTCATCTTGATTTTGACGGCGCGTGGGAAGCGGCGCGGACGTCGTGGCGGGAGGATGAGCAGGGCGAGCTCTTTGTGCAAGCCATCGAGGCGTCGGGGCAGCGCGCCTGGGCTGACGAGGTGGGCGCTGAGCCAGAAGATGCGGATGAAGTTGACGGCGTGGCGGTAGCTGATCCGCGTTGGCGAGATGCCGGCCTTTTGTGCCACGCGAGCCATGGCGAGGCGCACGAGATTGTAGGCAAGCGCCAGTCCCCAGAGCTCTTGCTTGACGCGCTCGGGAGCCTTGCAGCGCAGTAAGGCCTCTTCGCGCTCGAGCGTGTGGGTCTTCACTTCGTCAAAGCCGAGTTCGAGCTCCCAGCGCTCGTGGTAGAGCGCGATGATCTCGGCCGCGGGATAGGCAACGGGATCGAGGAGTGAAGTGAGCAAGATCTGGGGACGGAAACCGGGCCGCTGGTAGCGGATGGCCCGCACGCGCAACGTTTCGGGCAGCGTCGGATGGAGATGCCGAGTGTGTCGGCTGGGACGCAGCTCGACGATGGAATCCCGGGGCCCCAGTTGCTGGACGATCCTGAGCTTGGCGGTACGCCTGCCCTGCTTGGCCCGCGTCAGCCAGTAGCGCTCCCGGCCCGGATCGGCGAGGCGGTGAAAGAGCTCGTAGGTGGCAAACTCTCGATCGACGATGATGAGCGAACGATCGGAGAGTTTGGGCCAGAGATCCTCGGCGAGGGTGAGTTCGCCATGCTGATAGGGGCCGGCCGCGAGCGCTGCGAGCACATGACTGCGCAGCACCATGAGGGCCAGCAGACGCAGCTGAGGATACCCGGCCGCAGCGCCGCCGCGGCTCGTGCCGGGGCGACCAAATTCCGCGTCGTTCTCGGCGCTGTCCGGCACGCGTAGCGTCGTGCCATCGACACCAAAGACCGCCAGCCCGCGCCAGCGGTGTTCGTCGGCGGAGGCGGTCGCCCACACCTGGGCCGTGTGCTCGAAGAGCCAGGCGAGCGGCTGGGGTCCGAGGCGGTCACGGGCCTGCACGATGGCGCCGCCGCTGACCGCCTGGCGGTCACGATCCGAACCGGGGAGCACCAGATCGAGATGGCGCACGACCTCCTGAATCGAGCGGTCGCGCAGCAAGCCCATGCCGATCACGAGCCACACGACGTACTCGGCGGGAAGCTTGCGCCGTCGGACGCTTGCCTTGTCGGTGGCCTGAAGCGCCCGTTCGATCCACCCGGGATCCAAGGTCTGAGCAAAAAGCTCGAAGCTCGCCTCGGCTCGTCCCTCGCCGGCCTGGAGCAACGCCTCTGCGAGATCCATCCCCACCGCACACCTCCTGCCATGGCCGCCCTCGTTTGTTCAGATTTTCAGGGCGGAGTCTTGCCTGTGCGCGCCGAACGCTTTTGCGCCGACGAACGCCGCTCACGGAGAAGCTTCCGATTGATGGCCGAGATCTTCTCCACGGCCTTCCACCACGCCTGGTAGTTGGCCACCCACCGGCGGGCGACCGGGACGAGATCTGCGGGGAGCGAGATCTGCTCGGTGCGGCCACCGGCGAAGGTCACGCTCAGGTAGGTGACCTCGTGGAGCTGTCTGCGGGCGCAGCGACAGCCCGGCTTGCCACAGCGGAGTCGGCGCTCAACGACACTTCCCCGCACGATCTCTTCAAGAGACGGCAAAGCCCGCAGAGTCCGCCGGCGCTGGTCCACAAGGCTCTTCATTTCTTGCGGCTTTATAGCCGTAAGACACAACGGACACAACTTCCCCCACACCGCGGCTCCTACCGGGACGCCAACCTATCGCGGATACTAGAAAATCCGGTTAACTTACCGGCATTGGGGCTAGATGTGGGCTCCAAACAAGTTGTTCATGTTGCGTGGCACGAGATGCCCGTAGATGTCGGACGTGATCGAGATCGACGAATGACCGAGCTACTCCTGGATGTACTTCAGCGTGTCTGCGTCGGGCATCTCTCTGGCCGTCGGCGTTCTTCTTGGCGGCCGCTTCGTCGAGGTGGCGTTTTACGAATGGCCGTTCTACCGCGAGCATCCGGCGCTGATTCCTGCCTATTGGCTCGGCGGGATGGCCACACACGGGTTGCTGTTTGGCGGGCTGCTCGGCGTCTGGGCGTTCACGCTCCGTCACCGTAAGCCATTTCTCGAAATGACGGACGCTCTCGCCATCCCCGCCGCATTCATCCTCGGGGTCGGCAGGATGGGGAACTTCGTCGACGGGCAGATCGTCGGCAGCGTCAGCAACGCCTGGTGGGCGGTAAAGTTCCCGGACGCGGAGGGATTCCGGCATCCGGTCGTGCTCTACGACGGGATCAAGAACCTGCTGATCATTCCGGTCCTGTGCTACCTGTCCACGTTGCAGCCGCCCACGGGGGTGCTGACCGGGGCCTTTCTCTTCCTCTACGCGTTCCTCAGAATCTTCATCGACCTGTTCCGCGAGTACCCCACCAGCCTGCTCGGGTTGGCGACCGGACAGGTCCTGAACCTTCTGATGTCCGTAATTGGTTTCCTCACCATCGTCATCACGTATCGGAGCAGGCGCGCCCGAGCCGGCGCCAGCGTAGTGTCCGCGGTCAGGCACGAGGACGGCCGCGTGTCGGCGGGCATCGGCTGGCGACCTATCCCCTTCGCGTTGCTGCTCGCGTTCTCGTTGATCCTGCCAAGTGACTGGACGCAGGATGTTCCATCGCGCTACGGCAAACGGCACGCGGGACTTGGCCCATTCGGCGATGTACCCTGAAATCGACACGGCTGCGAAGTAGGCGCTGACATCATGACTGCGCAACGACGACCCGCCCCCGTGCGAGCATCGCGGACGGCTCGCCGCAAGAGCGCAGACGGGCACGCCTGACGCGCAGGGAAGACACGTCGGCACGTAGGCGGCGGATGGTCATTCTTCGACGCGGTCGGTTCCAGAGCGGTTCACGCGGCGCGGCGGGCAGGAGACTCGCGACCGACGGCCTGCACCATGTTGCGGCGGAGGATCGCCGAGGCGCACATCACGGCGCCCATGAGCGCGCCGCCGACGCCAGCGGTCGCGACGTCGGCGCCAGTGAGAAAGAGCCCGCGCACGGGCGTGCGCGGCCGGAGCCAGGCGCGGCGGAAGCGCGCCGGGTCGTGCGCGAGGCCGTAGACCTCGCCGTGCGGGTGGGCGGCGAAGTGGCGGGTGCTGAGCGGCGTCGAGAGCTCGGCGTGCTCCACGTGACCCCGCACCTCGGGCACGTGGGCGTCGAGCAGGCCGAGGAGGTGCGCCGCGAGACGCGCTTTGGCGGCATCGTAGTCGGCGCCCCGCTTGTGCCAGCGCGTGCCATCCCAGCGTGAGAATGCCGTCCACGGCACGAATGCCGCGACCTCGACGGTGGCGCGCCCGGGATACCGGCGGTCGAAGTCGGGATCCTTGGCCGACGGGAAGGAGATGAATGCGGAGCCCGGCGCCAACGGCGCCGCCGCCGCGGCGGCAACCGCCCGCTCGTGGTGCTCGTCGGGGTGGACCCACAGATTCGCGCGCGGCAGGCCGAGGTCGCGCGCCGTGCCGCGAAGGCCGACGTAGAGCGCGACGTGCGCCGTCGAAGGCGGCGCCGAGCGCAGGTCGGCGCGAATCGCCGATACGGCGGGCAGGTCGGCCGGGAGCAGGCGGCCGAAGGTGTTGGCAACCCCGGCGTCGCTCACGACGAGCGGCGCGCGGATGACCTCACCGGTCTCCGCCATGCGGACACCGACCGCGCGGCGTCCCTCGAGGACGATCGCGCCGACCTCGGCGTTGATGAGCACGCGCCCACCGCTCGCCGCGATGACGGGAAGGATCGTCTCCGCGATCCGGGCCGCGCCGCCGACAGGATAAGACCCGCCGGCAAAGTAGTGCTGGGCCACGAGCGCGTGGATCGCGAAGCTGCTCGCCGCCGGCGGGAGGCCGTAGTCGCCCCACTGCGCCGTAAGGACGCCGATCAGCCGCTGGTTCGCGGTCAGCGACTCCAGGACCTCGCGTGTGGTGCGCGCCGCGAGCCCGGCGAAGCGCCGACGGGCCAGGGGCCGCGCCAGCGGTGCGAGCAGCGCCGGCATGGCCTTCGCCTGGAAGAAGGCCTGCATGACGTCGACCGTCTCCATGACGAGCTCGAAGTAGCGGTGGATGGCATCGCGCTCGTTCGGGAAGCGGCGGGCGATCTCGGCCTCGAGCGCGGCGCGGCCGCGCGGGAACTCGAAGCGCTCCCCGCCCATGGCGACGCAGTCGTAGACGTCGCCCATGTCCGCCCACGCGAGCGCACCGTCGGTCACGTCGTCGAAGATTCGGCGGAGCATGCCGCCTTGGTGCACGTCGCCGATGTAGTGGACGCCGACGTCCCACTCGTAGCCCGGCCGCCGGAAGACGTGGGTGAAGCCGCCCGCCGTGTAGTGGCGCTCGAGCACGAGCACGCGGCGCTTGCCGTGGCGCGCGAGCAGCGCTGCCGCGGCGAGCCCGCCGATGCCGGAGCCGATCACGACCGCGTCCCAGTGTTCTTGCGCGGCGCCCGGGCGCCACGGCTCGCCGATTCGTGTCATCGGGCGGATCCTCCTTTGCGTATACGGCGTAGACTCATCGGCTTATCGGCTCGACGTCTAACCACGGCCGCCACTCCTCGCCAGCCGAAGGCGCGGACGAGATCGAGTACAGAGTGTTCGTAGATGGTGCGGAAACGGGCCTCACTG
Source organism: uncultured delta proteobacterium (assembly GCA_963745025.1). GTDB lineage: Bacteria > Desulfobacterota > Binatia > JACPRU01 > JACPRU01 > CAVQIG01. The sequence continues at coordinate 326,894 of CAVUWD010000019.1, read as the reverse complement.
ATCGGCAGCTTCCCGGCCAGGTAGAGCGAGACCAGTCCGTGCACGTGAGCCCAGACGGTCAGGGCGGCCTCCTCGGGGTCGTCGATTCGGAGCACGCCCTCGGCGGCGCAGTCGCGGATGCGGTCGACCAAGAACCGAAAGGTCGCGGCGTTCTGCCAGGCATAATCCCCCGGCGCCGCGGCCGGAGCCACAGGCTGGACCTCCATGAACAGCACGGCGTAGCGCCGTGGGTGACCGAGCGCGAAGGCGAGGTACTGCTGGCCCGACGCGAGCAAGCGTGCAGCCGCCGTAGGCTCCGCCATCGCCCGTTGGAGGTGGTGGAGAAAGGTCGCCTGCGCCTCCTCGACGATCGCTCCGAGCAGCGCCTCGCGGTTCGGGAAATGGCGGTAGAGCGCCATGGGAGTCACGCCGACGCGTGCCGCGACGCCCCGCATGGTCACGGCGCTTGCGCCTTGTTCGGTCACTACCTCCTGCGCCTCGGTGAGGATGCGTGTCCTTGTCGCGATCTTCACCATGTATACCTTGTATACTTTCGGCCGCCGTGGTGTCAACCCCGCCGCAGGGGAAAGCGGCGCCGGTTCACATGCGAGACAGGTGCGCGCCCCGCCTTCAATCGCTGTCGATGGATGCGGCGAGCGCCGGCGGATAACGCTTGCCCACGATGTTGGCGGGCGCAAACAGCTCGTCGAGATGAGCGACGTCGGCCGCGCTCAAGGCCATGTCCGCACCCTCTACGTCCTCTACCAGATGAGACACGCGTTTGGTGCCCGGAATCGGCGCGATGCCCTCGCCCTTCAGCCGCGCCAAAGCGAGCGCCTGCGTGACCCGCGAGCTTGCCGGGGTGCCGAGCAGGCAGTTCCGTTCAGCAGAAGTTCAAGCGCAGCCCCGGGCGTGGCCACGGGATGGAGACGAGCTTGCCGGTTCCCGAGAGGGTCACGAACGCGGTCTTAAGATCCGGTCCGCCAAAGCAGACGTTCGTGGTGAGCGGGTCGGGCATCGGCACGTGGTCTACCTTCGATCCATCTGGCGAAACCACGGTGATGCCGCCGTTGATGATCGTCGCCACGCAGACGTTACCGGCGGAGTCAACCGCAAGCGAGTCGAAGAGCTGGAAGCCCCGGACACCGGCGAGCAAGTGGCCGCCGCCGGGAGTGAACGGCTGGTTTCCCGGGGCGATCTGGCCCGGGGCGGGAACGTCCCACGCCCACAGCCGCCCGGTCCACGTCTCCGCTACGTAGAGCGTCTTCTCGTCGGGCGACAGGCCGACACCGTTCGGCGAATCGATCGGAAAGATCACCTCACGGATCAGCGATCCGTCCGGCTTCGCGTAGTAGACGCCGGTTCGGTCGCGCTCGCGCTCACGGACCTTGCCGTGGTCGGTGAACCAGAATCCGCCGGTCCGGTCGAAGACGATGTCGTTCGGTCCGCGCAGCAGATGGCCGTCGCACTCCGTGTAGAGCACCTCGACCTTGCCGGTCTTGAGGTCGACACGCTCGATGCGGCCGCCGCTGTAATCGTGGGGCTGGTGGCCGGGAACCGTCAGGCCGTTGATCTCGGACCACTCGAAACCGCCGTCGTTGCAGATGTACACCTTGCCATCGGGCCCGATCGCCGCGCCGTTCGGGCCGCCGCCGGTCTCGGCGATTACCTCGATTTTCCCGTTCGGCGTCACGTGCGACAGCGTGCCGCGCTTGATCTCGACCAGGATTACGCTCCCGTCGGGCATCGCAATCGGTCCTTCGGGAAACTGCAGGCCGGCAGTGATCTCGCGCATCTCGGACATGGTGGCTCCTTTCGATCTCGGGCTACAAGCGAAGGCACACTATCCCCGCGCTCGGTGCGGCTCAAGGACGACCGAAGCGAGACACCGATTCCCCCGGTCACAAATTCATTCGTTGACCTGCCGGCAGGATCAGCCGACAGACATCGAGTATACCGTGGGGACCCCGGCAGAACCTTGGGAGGGAGTGCAATCCGAGGGAGGCTGAGATTCCGAGCCGGCCGGCGACTTCCGTCTGCGCCCCGCGCATGGAATCATCGGGGCCGCGATGACGACGCTCGACTTCTGGTACGAGTTCGCGAGCACGTACTCGTATCTCGCCGCCATGCGGGTCGAGCGCCTCGCCGGCGCGGCCGGCGTGGACGTCCGGTGGAAGCCCTTCCTCCTCGGCCCGATCTTCCAGAAGCAAGGCTGGAACGACTCGCCGTTCAACCTCTATCCGGTGAAGGGCCGCTACATGTGGCGCGACATGGAGCGGCTCTGCGCGCGGGAGGGGCTCACGCTCCGGCGTCCGAGCGTCTTTCCGCGAAACGGCCTCCTCGCCGCGCGCGTCGCGAGTCTCGGCGAGCCGTGGGTGCCGGAGTTCACGCGGCGGGCCTACTTCGCGAACTTCGCCGAGGACCGCGACATCGCCACCGAAGCGACGATCGGCGCGATCCTCGCGGCGATCGGCATGCCCGCGGCCGAAACGATCGCCCGCGCGCTCGCTCCGGGCAATAGGGAGAAGCTCCGCCGGCAGACGGAAGCAGCGGCCGCGCTCGGCGTCTTCGGCGCGCCGAGCTTCGTCGCGCGCGGCGAGCTCTTCTGGGGGAACGACCGCCTCGAGCAGGCGATCGAGTGGTCGCGGGGCGCATGAATCTCCTCGCCCGCATCGCGGAGGTGCGGATCCGCGAGGCGATCGCGCGCGGCGACTTCGCGGACCTCCCGGGGAAGGGCAATCCGCCCACCGTCGGGGACCTATCGCGCGTGCCCGAGAACCTCCGCGCGGGCTACATCCTCCTCAAGAACGCCGGACCACAAATCTGTCGCAGGCCAGGCCGCTTGCGCTCGCGGAACGGAATCGGTAGCACGCGCGCATGGCGGCTCGTCCCGACCGGACGGCAAGAGAAGTAATCCTCCGGGACGGGAAGCCCCGGTGAATCCGCCTCCGGGCCACCCAGGATCCGATTCGCCGGTTTTCCTGTTCTTCCTGGTCGTCACGTCCGTTCTCTGCGGCGGGCTGGTGATGGTCATCGAGGTTCTCGGCTCGAAAGTTGTCGGACCCTTCTTCGGGGTCAGCCTGTTCGTATGGACATCGTTGATCACGGTCACTCTGGTCGCCCTGGCCCTGGGCTATGCCGCGGGCGGCCTGTTGTCGGACCGGAAGAGCGACCCGGTGTACCTCTACGGAATCATCCTGGTCGCCGGGTTCCTGGTTCTTCTGATCCCCCACCTGAAGCCGTCCGTCCTCAAGGCCTGCATGTCCTTCGGTCTGCGCACGGGTTCACTCGTCAGCGCCACGCTGCTGTTCGGGCCTTCTCTTTTTCTCCTCGGCTGCGTGTCTCCCTATATCGTGAGGATTGCCGCCCGCGAGATGACGAACATCGGCCGAACCGTCGGTCTCTTCTACGCCGTATCGACGATCGGAAGCTTCCTCGGCACGGTACTCACCGGCTTCGTGCTGATCGCGTACTTCCGGGTGGACCGCATCTTCGAATTCGTCGGCCTGTCGCTGATCTGCCTGTCCGTCGCCTACTTCACGGTCTTCCGGAAAAGGCTGTTTTTTCTCGGGCTCTTGATCCTGCCGTGCTTCATCTTTCGGATGCCGGGGCTGCGCGAGAAGATCCAGGCGAACGGGACCAAGGTGGCCGAAGTGTTCGTGGCGGACAGCTTCTACGGAAGTCTCAAGGTCCTCGATTACTCCAACGGAGACCGCCACATCCGCGAGTTGGCGATCGACGGCCTGATCCAGAGCGGCGTGGACATGGCGAACGGACTGTCCGCGTACGAGTACCCGTACCTGATGGAATTCCTGCCCTACGGGATCAATCCGGCCGGGAAGAATTGCCTTGTCCTCGGCCTGGGCGCGGGAGTCATCCCGATGTGGTTCGAGGCGCGCGGCATCCGCACGGACGTGGTCGACATCAACCCGGCGATCGCGGACATCGCCGGGAAGTTCTTCGGGTTCAGGATCTCGGGAGACGTGATCATTTCCGACGCGCGGTACCATCTGGCCACGTCGGACAAGAAGTACGACTACATCATCGTGGACGTCGCCGGCGGCGACTGGGCTCCGTCCCATGTGATGAGCCTCGAGGCATTCCGGCTCCTGCACGAGAGACTCACCAAGAAGGGCATCGTCGCCATCAACCTGGTCGGCAGCTTGCAACGAGAACCATTCATGACAGCGTCCATCGTCGGGACTCTCGCGCAGGTCTTCGGAACGGTGAAGGCCTATCCGAACCTCGATCCGGCCGGCGGCGCCGATCCCCAGAACATCGCGCTGATCGCCTACGACGACGGCTCGCTTTCGTTCGACCCGCAGCGGGTCAAAGATTTCCCGGTTCACCACCTGGCCGAGCCTCTCATCGGCGCGGTGTTGGGGAAGGAATTCTCTTTTCCCGACCGCACTCCGGCCATCACGCTGTCCGACGACTACAATCCGATCGACTTCTTCGATTTGCGCGTAAAGGAAGCGACGCGACGGGCCCTCCTCTCCTACACGGATTGGGACCTGCTGATCTAGGGCGCGCTCCGGCGAGGGTTTGCGACAGGGGTGCGCGGCGTCGAGGGTGCCCGACCCCGTGCCGGCGGGCGGGCGCCGATCAGTGCAGGTCGCGGGCGCGTAAGAGTCGCGGAGGCAGTTTTCGGCTTGAGCGGCGGATCAGTCGGTGGCGATGATCACGTTCGACGCTTTGATCACCGCATATGCCTCGCCTCCCCGCCTCAGACCGAGGTGTTTCGCGGAAGAGCTCGTGATGATCGAAACGATTTCCGCTCCGCCGGCGAGTTCCAGTATCACCTCCGAGTTCACGGCGCCGTGCTTCACAGATTTCACCTTGGCCTTGAGTACATTGCGAGCGCTTAGCTTCATGGTCTACTCCATGGTTCGATAGAGTGATGCGCACACAACATCGCGTCTGGGCACTTAGCTTACACAAGCACGTGGTAACTTCGTCGTCAAATCAGGTTCTCAATTCAGGTTCCCGACGACGAGTCGGGGGCGCTTCCTACGCTGACTCCTTCACGAGAAGAGGTGAAACTAACGAATCGTCCGTCATCGCTGACCGATATTTTATCGTATTCGCTTTCATCGCCGGGTCCGGTTCCGGCAATTCCGGCTAACGAAACGCTGATGATCTCGGTGAGCCGATTCGACTAAGATAGCCAGCGATGGAAAGAGCGACTTACGATCTCGTCGTGATCGGCTCCGGACCCGGCGGCGAGAAGGGCGCCGCTCAGGCCGCCTACTTCGGCAAGAGGGTGGCGCTGATCGAGCGCGCATCGCGTCTCGGGGGCGCGGTGGCCAACACTGGAATTCCGGGCAAGGCCATGCGCGAGACCGCGCTCTACCTCTCGGGCCTCCGGGGCCGCGACCTGCACGGCATCCGGCTCAGCTACGATGGAACGATCACCGTGGACGCATTCATGCGTCGCGGCCGTGTCGTCCGCGAGGCGCTCAGCGAGTGGGTCGGGACCAACCTCGACCGCCATCACGTCGATGTCTATCGCGGCGTCGCCTCGTTCGTCGACGCCCACACCGTAAAGGTCGTCGACGAGGACACCCAGACCCTGTTGCACGGGCAGATCGTTCTCATCGCCACGGGCTCGCGGCCGATCCGTCCCGCGACGATTCCGTTCGACGACCCGCGTGTTTACGACTCCGACACCATCCTCGAGATGACCCGGCTCCCACGGTCACTGGCAATCATCGGCGGCGGGACAATCGGGTGCGAGTACGCCTGCCTGTTCAAGGTCCTTGGCCTGGACCATGTCCGCGTGATCAACGCGGGCGACCGGCTCCTGCCGTTCGCCGATGCCGAGGTCGCCACCATGCTCCAGGAGGCGATGGAATCGATCGGGGTCGAGTTGCTGATGCCACAGCACGTCGCCGAGGTCGACGGGCGCGACGTGCCCGTCGTGGTCCTCCAGGACGGGCGGAGGCTCGAGGCCGAGGCGGTGCTGATGGCGCTCGGCCGTCGGAGCAACGTGGAGGGGCTCGGACTCGACCGCGCCGGGGTCCGGCTCAACGAGCACCGCCAGCTCGAGGTCAACGAGCGGTTCCAGACGAACGTGCCGCACATCTATGCCGCCGGTGACGTGATCGGCGGCCTGGCTCTGTCCTCGACCGCCATGGAGCAGGCGCGGATGGCGATGGTGAACGCCTTCGACCTGAAGTACAAGACCGGCATCGCGCGACAGCTGCCGATCGGTGTGTGGACCATCCCCGAGCTGTCCATGGTGGGAGAGACGGAGGAGAGCCTGCGCGCGAAGAGGCGTCCCTACGTCGCCGGGCGCTGCCGGTACCAGCAGAACCCTCGTGGAGCGCTGATCGGGGAGCGCTGGGGCCTGCTGAAGCTGGTGTTCTCCCTCCCGGAGGAGCAGCTGCTGGGGGTGCACATGATCGGCGAGAATGCCTGTGAGCTGATCGCGAGCGGTCTCGTCGGCATGACGATGGGGGCCACGACCGCCACCTTCATCGACACCTGCTTCAACTATCCCAGCCTGTCGGACATGTACAAGTACGCGACCTACGACGCCATGGGGAACCTCCAGCGCGGCGACTGTCCCTACCGCGGGTGACGCCTCGGCGAGTACCGCGGAGATGATCCTTTCATGAGTGTTCCCGTTTGGGTGCTCCTTGGCTTCGCAGGCTGGACCCTGGTCACGCTCTTCGGAAGCATTGGCGTCTACCGCTGGAGCCGGATCCTCACGGGACGCGCCAGGATCACTGAGTTCGTCGCCGACGTGCCGCACGGGGCGGACTGGTATCGGCGAGCGATGCGGGCACACGCGAACTGCATCGAGAACCTGCCCGTCTACGGCGCGGTCGTGGTCGCGATCGTGACGAGCGGTGCTAGTTCTCCAGTGCTCGACGCGCTCGCCGTCGTTCTCCTCGTCGCGCGTGTTTGCCAGACGACCGTCCACATCGTCTTGCAGCCGACGACGACGGTGGTGGGAGTCCGTTTCGCCTTCTTCCTCACCCAGGCGGTCTGTATGTTCTGGATGGGGATCTTGGTCGCGCTGCGCGCATCTTGACTCCCTGTGACTGAGAGCTCGTGTTGAAGAAGTTCCGGATGTTGCGCTCTCCTTGACCATCGGAATCTTGATCAAGCAGGCGTCGCCATCGGGCTCACCGCTGCTAGGGGGAGACGAGAGAGAGGAAGCGGGCCGTTGAAATCCGCTTCCCCAACGGCTTGCTCGTGCTTGAGCGGGCAGCGCGTGGCTACGGCTTCGTGGTTCCGGCGGAGTCAACACTTGCAGCCGATCTGGCGCCAAGAGCGTCATAGTGAGCCGCGACGCGCGGATCAATGCTTCGGCGAGCACGGTCCGATTGCGGTTTCTATCGCGCTGAACCGACAACCTCGCTGGCACGAATGGTGCTTGCCTTTGATCGACAGCTCTCGACAATCGCCTCGCGGCAGGCAGGAGGAAACCATAAAGTTGAAGGACATCAACATTACGGAGCGGACGACCTTCTGCATCAAGAACGGCTATCATTGAAGCCAGACCGTCCTGCAGGTCGTGCAGGAGATTTTGGGGGAGGAGGACGCGGATGCCGTACGGATGATGGGCGGTTTCGGTGGCGGAATCGGCGGGTTGGGCTCGGTGTGCGGGGCGATTGTCGGCGGCGTGGCAGCGCTTAGCTCCAGATACGGCAAGGGAAAGCTGGAGGAAAAGGAAGACGGCAAGCTCTTCCCGCTGTGCGCCGAGCTTTACCGTCGCTTCGCGACCGAGATCGAATGCAGCCACTTTTGCCGAGACATCACCGGCACGGATTTCACCAAGCCCGAAGAGGTCAAGGCCTATATCGCTTCGCCTGAAAAGCTCGCGAGATGCATTCGGCTGGTAGGCAAGACGACAGAACTGGTTCGCGACATCCTGATTCGAGAAGCGGCGAAATTGTCGGCGCCCGGCGCTTGATCTCCCAGTCTCGGCACTCTTGCACCTGACGGCGCGACGCGCGATCTTGGGTGGGCTCGGTCAATGCGGCGATCAAGTCATGGGGCAAATTCATCTTCTGGGTCGACCTCTTCCGGCTCGAGCGCGACCGAGCTGCCGGCGACACGGTCGTCGATCGGCAGTTCGGCGATCGTGATCGCACCGCGGTGAGCCCCAAGGCGGCGTTCCTCTATCACGCCTCCGAGCACGTCTCGCTGCGCGCCGGCCACTACCAAGCCTTCCGCACGCCGACGTGGAACGAGCGGGCGCGCTTCTGTATCTGGAGCGCGACGGCTTTCAGGGATATCGTCGGGCGCCGATGAATCGGACGACCACTCCGGCTCGAAGCAGGCTCAGGAGCATCGCTCGACGAGCGATGCTCCAACGGGGACTGCTGCCGGAATTCTCCGCTGCGGTTCTCGCGGAAACGGACTCCATTACGAGATCGGCCACGGAGGCTAACGCTTCCCTCCGCGACCTTCGGGGTTTGCTCTGGGCGTCGATCGACAACGATGATTCGCGCGATCTCGACCAGCTCTCGGTCGCGGTGCCGAGCGTCGGCAACGCGGTGAAGATCCTCGTTGCGGTGGCCGACGTCGACGCCATCGTCGAGGAAGGTTCCGCAATCGATGGCCACGCGCGAGCCAACACGACGTCGGTCTACACGGCCGCCGAGATCTTCCCGATGCTCCCGGAGAAGTTGTCGACGGACCTCACATCCCTCGCGGAGGGTCAGGAGCGGCTGGCGATCGTCATCGAGATGGCGGTCAGAGCCGACGGCGCACTACTGGAGGAGTCTGACGTCTATCGGGCCGTCGTGGTCAATCATGCGAAGCTCGCCTACAACGGCGTGGCTGCCTGGCTCAATGGCACCGCGCCCGCGCCGGCACGGATCTCGGCGGTACCGGGACTCGATCAGCAACTGCGCATGCAGGATCGGGCGGCGCAGGCGTTGAAGGAGCTCCGGCACCAACACGGCGCGCTCAGTCTGGAGACGATCGAAGCTCGGGCCTTGTTCGATGGCGATGTGCTGGCCGACCTACGAGTTGACGAGAAGAATCGGGCCAAGGAGCTGATCGAAGACTTCATGATCGCGGCCAACGGGGTGACCGCCAGGTATCTCGAGCAGAAGGGCTTCCCGTCGCTACGCCGTGTTCTGCGCTCGCCCGAGCGTTGGGAGCGAATCGTCGAGATGGCTGCAGCCCTCGGCGAGCGTCTCCCGTCAGAACCGAGTGCTCCGGCTCTCGAGGGGTTCCTGAGGAGACGCCGGCAGGCAGATCCTGCGCGCTTTCCCGATCTCTCGCTCTCCGTAGTAAAGCTCTTGGGCCGGGGCGAGTATGTGCTCGAGCTTCCCGGTCGACGCGCCGAGGGCCATTTCGGGCTTGCCGTGAACGACTACACGCACTCCACCGCGCCGAACCGGCGTTTCCCGGATCTCATCGCGCAGCGACTGTTGAAAGCGGCGCTTGAAGGACGACCAGTACCCTACGGCAACGAGGAGCTCGGAGAAATGGCCCAGCACTGCACGGCACAGGAGGACAACGCGACCAAGGTGGAGCGACAGGTGCGAAAGTCAGCTGCCGCGCTGCTGCTGCAGTCGCGGATCGGGCAGCGATTCGACGCCATCGTGACCGGCGCCTCGACGAAGGGCACCTGGGTCCGAATCATTCACCCAGCCGCAGAGGGAAAGGTCGTTCGGGGTTTCGAGCACCTTGATGTGGGAGAGCGCGTTCGCGTCGAGCTCATCCACACCGACGTCGAGCGCGGCTTCATCGATTTCGCGCGGGTCCAAATCCGATGAAACCGCCCGAGACAACGCACCGCCCCCTCGCGTACAAGGACCATAAGTTTCTCGACAGCGACGATGCCCGCCCCCTCCGCATCCTCGCTGAGTATCTCGGCCCGCTCCAGGCCTTTCGCCGCGAGCGCGTCCACGACATGATCGTCTTCTTCGGGTCGGCGAGGCTTGCTCCTGATGGTCCGCTCGGACGCTACTACGATGACGCTCGGGAACTTGCGCGGCTCGTGACCGAATGGTCGAAGGGCCTTCCTTCGCATGCTCATCGATACATCGTCTGCTCGGGAGGAGGGGGCGGCATCATGGAGGCTGCCAATCGCGGCGCTTCCGACGCCGGGGGAAGAACGGTCGGACTCAACATTGGGTTACCGCACGAACAGCGGCCGAATCCCTACATCACGCGCGAGCTGTTGTTCGAGTTCCACTACTTCTTCATGCGGAAGCTCTGGTTCGCGCATTTGGCCCGTGCGCTTGTGGTCTTCCCGGGAGGTTTCGGCACCCTCGACGAGCTGGCCGAGGTCCTGACGTTGTCGCAAACACGCAAGTTGGATCGGCCGATCCCCGTCTTGCTTTACGGGCGCGACTACTGGAACGAGATCATCAATTTCGACGCGCTCGTCCGCCATGGCATGATCGATCGCGATGATCTTGAGCTCTTCCAGTACGCCGACGATCCAGGCACGGCGCTCCTTCTCTTGCAGGGCAGGCTGAAGCCCGAGCCTCCGGAGACCACACCTTCCTTTGCCCGCTCGCAAACACCGCGACATCAAGGGGATTAGGGTCGACGGGTTGACTGGGGTCTCGCCAAGGAGGCCCTTCGCCGCTCGACGAGGCTCCGATGGCAGAGCCGCCGGGCACTACTACGCCGCCGACGACCGCTCGACCGCTCCTCCTTGAGCGCGTTCCACGGCCTCGATGAAGAAGCCGGGGACCGGCTTCGGCTGGAGCGTCTGGTGATCGACGACGACTTGGATCAGACGCGCTTCGATGACGACCCGCTCGGACTTCTCTTCCCACGTACGCAGCGAGAACACCACGGAGGTCTTCCCGAAGCGCGCGACTCGCGCGCCGGTCACCAGCGTCTCACCGAGGCGCCCGGCGGAGCGGAAGTCGGTCTCACTGCGCGCCAGCACCATGTCGTAACCGCTGCTGGTGAAGGTATCCCAGGGAAGGCCGATGACCTCGAAGTAGTCCGTGACCGTGTCGTCGATGTAAGTCGCGTAGTTGCCGTTGAAGACAATCCCCTGGGCGTCCGTGTCTGAAAAGCGGATCTTCCGTCGGTACGTGACCGGCCATTCCATGGAGACCGCCTAGCAAGCCGTCGCGCCGTTGTCACGCGCCGCGGGCGGCGCTCCGTGGAACACACGGCCGGCCGCGGATTGCCAGTTCTCAGGGCCCCGCTATCCTCACGGCGTGTTCCCAGGCTGTATCGGCTTCGCACTAGAAGCGGTAGCTTTGGCGAGGTATGAACCGGCTAAGGTGCGCATGAGGATCCGAAGGAAGGATATATGCAAGACTTTCGAGATCGGGTAGCGGTCATTACCGGCGGTGCGAGCGGCATTGGTCTTGCCGTCGCACGTGCCCTCGGCAGCGAGGGCGCCAAATTGGTCCTCGCGGATATCGAAGGTCGCGCTCTGGACAGCGCTGTAAGCCTTCTGGAAAGCGAGCATGTGGACGCCGTTGGCCTGGTCACGGACGTGAGCGACAGATCCGCCGTCGAACGCCTTGCCGATGCCACATGGAAGCGCTTCGGAGGCACCCATGTGATCATGCATAACGCCGGCGTTGCCGTTTTTGGACCGGTGCAGGGAATGACGGCCGAGGATTGGAAGTGGACGGTTGGCGTGAATCTCTGGGGACCGATTTATGGTGTTGAGGTTTTTCTTCCGCGGATGCTAGCGCAGGCCGAGGAAGGCCATATGGTCTTTACGGCAAGTTTCGCCGGTCTCGTTCCGAACCGCGATCTTGCGCCCTATAATGTCACGAAGGCGGCCGTCGTAGCGTTGGCGGAATCGGTCCACAAAGATCTTCGCGACACCAAGATCGGCGCCTCCGTTCTCTGTCCGATGCGGGTGTCAACCAATATCGACCAAAGCGCCCGCAATCGGCCCCCTGAACTGGGTGGAACAAACGCAAACCGGACTTACACCGACGAGGAACGAAGCGCCTTGCAGGGTCGGACCTTAGCGGCGGAGCAGGTTGCCACACTTGTGCTCGATGCCATTCGGAACAATTGCCTTTACATTCACACGCACCGGGAGGCGCTGCCTTACTTCAAGGGCCGGGCGGAGCGGATCATGGGCGCGTTCAACAAGGCGCTTTGAGTGCCTGGGGGCTGTGAGAAGAATGCTTCCTCGTACTTAGTCCCCCGATCGTCATAGCGCGCTCGATCGCCACCGCGCCTATGATAGAAGTGAAGGACGCTATCGACCGGTGAAATGCGGTGGACGCTTTTGCACCCACGCAGCGGCTCCCTCGCGTCCAGTGCTTCACTCAGATCTCTTAGAATGCTCCCGCCCAATGCGTTGTATTGGTTAGGATTGTTAAGCGTCAGGATCGCAATCGTCCCTTGCCGCTCTGAAAGAACCATCGACATATTCGCCACCTGCCTCCGTATGCATCACGCTGGAACCACCGGCGAGATCCCCGCGTCGAATGTAAGCCGGGATTGACGGCCGGTCACTTCAGAATGTGTCGCGCGATGAGCAACCGCTGGATCTGGTTCGTTCCCTCGAAGATCTGGGTGACCTTGGCGTCGCGCATCATGCGCTCGACCGGGTGCTCGGTGACGTAGCCGGCACCGCCCAGTATCTGGACCGCGTCGGTGGTGACCTGCATCGCCGTGTCGCTGGCGAAGAGCTTGGCGAGGGAGGCGTGGTAGGTCAGGTCCGTCAGTCCCTCGTCGTACATGCGCGCGGCCTGGTAGACGAGGAGCCGTGCGGCCGCGATCTGCGTCACCATGTCCGCGAGCATGAACTGGATACCCTGGAAGTCGGCAATCGGCCGGCCGAAGGCGTGCCGCTGCTTCGCGTATGCGAGAGCATACTCGTAGGCGCCTTCGGCGAGGCCCAGCGCCACCGTGGCCACCTGGGGCCGCGAGGCCTCGAACGTCTTCATCGCGTAGCTGAAACCCGCCCCCTCGGTCCCCAGACAGGCATCGGCGGGGACCCGCACGTCCTCGAGGAACAGGTCTACGGTGGCGGAGGCCCGGAGCCCCATCTTCTTCATGGGGGGCCCGAGCTGCATGCCCGGCGCATCGCGCTCGACGAGGAACGCCGAGATGCCGCCGCGCGTGCGCCTGTCCGGGTCGGTGAGCGCGAACACGATGTACCACTCCGCGGGCCCGCCGTTGGTGACCCAGGTCTTCTGGCCGCGCAGGACGAACTCGTCGCCCTCGCGCCGCGCGCGCGTCTCGAGCCCGCCCGCGTCGGAGCCGGACCCGGGCTCGCTCAAGCAGAAGGCAACGAAGCGCTGCTCCGATCGAATACGCGGTAGGAGGCGCCGCCGCTGCTCCGGCGTGCACGCGGTGAGCAGAAAGTGGCTCGAAGTGCCCTGGTCCTGCAGGGTCATCGCGGTCGACCCGTCCACCTTGGCGAGTTCCTCGAGCACGAGGCACTGCGTCGCGAGGTCGAAGCCGAGACCGCCCAGCTCCTCCGGAAGGTACATCACGTAGAGCTCGTGCTCGACCAGAAGCCGCCGCAGCTCGTCCGGGAACCGGCCGCGCTCGTCCCACTCCTTTGCCCGCGGCGCGATCTGGTCCCGTGCCAGATCGTGGACCATCTCTCGGATCGCAAGCTGTTCCTCGGTGAGTCGCATCGCGGCCCTCCCTCCTGGCTACGTTCGGCGCCCTCGCGCCGACCATGATGCCCAGCGACGGGCCCAAGCGTCCATCAGCCATTCGCCCTACCCGCCGCCGTCGTTGAGCCGCCGTTCCGCGCACGGAAAGCTACACAACGGTCGTTCTCGGACGCCGGCACTTCCTCCATCTCCTGCCCCGCAGCGCGAGGGGAACGCAAGCACCCGTGCCGCGAGTTCTGCGGATCGTCCTTCGGAGCTCACATCACATGGGGTTCATACCGGTCGAAAAAGTGACGCCGACGTTCTCACCGTTAAGAACCGCGCGTGGGATTGCTCCGATTTTTCAAGCTGCAGACGATGGCATTGATCGTGCTTCCCCACGAACATGTGGCCAGGATTCTCGTCATCGAGGATGACCTCTCGATTCGACAGCCCCTCGCCGACCTCTTGAAGCTTCAGGGGCATGCGATCGCAGAAGCCGGCAACGGCCGAGACGGCCTGAAGCGGCTCCGAGAGGGCGCTCAGCCGGACGTAATCTTGCTGGACCTCCAGATGCCGGAGATGAACGGGTGGCAGTTTCTGGAGTCCTTCGAGCAAGACCGTACGTTGCACGTGCCTGTGATCGTCTTCAGCGCGGCCGCGGACCTGGCGCCGCGATCGCCGCACGTGGTGGCCACGCTTCGCAAGACGGTCGACCTCGCGGTCCTGCTGAGCGCCATTCAATCGGCGGTCGGCTGCGGCGGTTCGGCTGAGGCGGTGGGGTTCTCTACTGAACCACGATCAACCCGTGCGCCAACAACGTGTGCCCGGGATTCGTGAAGCACGAACAGTGCTGAGCGCCGGGGGCTCGAAAGGTACCGCAAAAGGTTGGCCCATCGAGATCCCTGGCGCCGACTCGGCTCTTGAAGCGATCCGCTCGGCCAAGACGACGCCGGAGCGACGGCTCCAACCCAGCAATTCGCCGCGCAGGCGCTCGTGCCAGAGAGCCCGTTCACCGCCGCGTCGCTCTATGCGCAGCCATTCGGCCTCCGCGATGAGGTAGGAGCCGGCGGCAGAGTCCTTCGCGCACGCAGCGCCGTCGCGGGAAACCTCGAGCCGATCCGAGTCGCGAAAGTAGAAAACGATGGGGAGGCTCGGATCCGGGTCGATCCCGCACAGCGTGAGGCGGCTCCCCTCGGGAAGCGTCGCCTCGATGCGCTCGACCAGCGATTTCGTCGAGCGCCGTCTGGCGATCACCGCCATGCCGGCCGGAACGACGGCGGCATAGAGAACACCGAGCCCGGTGCAAACGGCGACGAGCGTCCGCCAGCGATCCCCTGTGAACAGCGCCCGCACGAGCGCCAGCGCGGCGAGCACGATCGCCGCCGAGCCGCCGAGCAAGAGCGCACCGTCGATTGGATGAAGGAGTTGGTCGCCGACCCAAATCCGATAGATAGGCGGCGCGCCGAGAGCCCCGACGACCGCTGCCGTCAGACAAACAAGCGCCGGGCGCGCGAGCCGGCGCACGAGCGCGTAGAGATCGATCGACGGCAGCGGCAGATCTCTCAGCAGCACCGCATCGACGAACCATCCCGCGAGCAGCGCCTCGGCGGGAAGCGCCGGCAAGAGATAGGCCCGGCGCTTGTAGGCGGCGATTTGAAACAAGGCGAGCGACGAAATCCACCAGCTCGCACAAAACCTCGGTCCAGGGTCTCGACGCCTCCAGGCTTCGAAGAGCGCCGCGACGGCGAGCAGGTTCCATGGGAAGGAATCGAGCAGCCAGGGCTGCAGGTAGTAGAGCTCGTTCATGCGGTCGTCGATGCCCGCGAACTGCACGAAGTTCTCGGCGAGGATCTGCGAGCGCAGCACGACGACGCCGCGCGCCACGCTGGCGACGACGTACCAGGGGAGCGCCACGACGGCGAGGGCCGCCAGAGCGGTCCTCCAGCGCACCCCCTCGGGCAGCGACGCCGCGCGGTTTCGCCAGCGGCGCGCGACGAGAACGCTTCCGCACGCGAGCCCCGGCAACACCGCGCCGAGTGGTCCTTTGGCGAGCACCGCGAGACCGGCCGCCGCTCCCGCGAGAGGAAGCCAGCGGTCCTCGCGGGGATCGAGGAGCGCGCGGCCGGCGAGCAGGGTCGCCAGCGATGCGAAGCAAGCGAGCGTCATGTCGACGCGTCCGAAGCGCGCCTGGTAGCCGAACTGCGCGCTGGTGAGCAGCACGGCCGCTGCACAGAGCGCTGCCCGCTCTCCGACGAATGACGAGCCGAGCGTGGCGACCGAGATCACCAGCAGGCAGGCGCAGAGTGCCGACGGAAAGCGCAGCGTCCACTCGTCGACGCGCCGCGACAGATCCGGCCCCGGCACCCGCGGCCCGCCGGAGAGACGGGAGCGGAGCAGGGTGGCGGCCGCGGCGACCCAGTGAAACAGCGGCGGCTTGTCGGGCACGAGCTCGTCGTTCTCGACGTGGTTCTGAACGAGCGGTGCCAAGAAGTCTCCCGAGCGCAGCATCGCCCGCACGTAGACTCCCTCTCGCGCCTCGTTGGTGATCACCACGGGCGGTTCGCCGAGACGGGAAAAACAGGCCACCAGCGCCCACGCCGCGACCGCGGCGATCGCGATCGAGCGCGCGCGCCGGGGCATCCGCCCCGCAGGCTCAGCGCAGCTCGAGCCCGATCCGCTGCAATCGATGCTGGATGTCGGCGAAGGTGTCGGCGAGAAACTCATTCACGGCACCGAACGGCGATGCGGTCGCGTGATGAAAGAGGCGCCAGAGATCGCCGACGAAGCGTTCGATGCGCGCGCGCTCCACCGTGGACGCTCCGCGAAAGCGGTCCGCCAGGTAGATGACGCCAAAGCCCGCATGCCGTGACTCGTCGCGCAGCACGAGCGTGATCAACTCGCGCATCAGCGGGTCGGGGCTCTCCTGCTGGAAGCGCTGGAAGATCCCCACCGCGATGCCCTCGAGGAAGACCTGCATGCCGACGATCTTCTCTCCGTAGTGATCGGACTCGAAGAGCCTGTAAACGAGCTCCTCGAGCGGCGGATTGAACGGCGCGTCGACGCCGAGCTTGTCGAGATAGCGCCCGAAGACTTCGACGTGGCGGGCCTCGTCGATGATCTGACCGGCGAGGCAGAACTTCGTCTCCACCTCCGGGACCATGTTGAGGAGCTGCGCGCAGAGCGCGAGGGCGGCCTGCTCGCCGAGGAAGAGCTGCGTGAACGTGACGCCACGCCGCTCCGCGCACAGGCGATCGAACTCTTCGCGCGAGAACTGCCGCTCGACGGAGGCATATGCCTCTTCCGAGTAGTTGCGGATCGGACGCGACCAATCGATCTCGGTCGAGGCATTCCATTGATACGCCTTCAGCTTCTCATAGAGCTCGACCTCGGCGGGAATTTCGAACGCCAGCTTGCGGCGGAACGCGGGGCGGCTGTCGTCCATCTCTCTCTCGTACATCACGGGGTCTTCGCCAGGTCAACGTTCGGCTATACTCGCGGGCGATGAGCTTCCAGGCGCCCGAGCGAGCGCGGATCGCCTACCCTCGCGCCTATCGGCGGGGGGGACCCGTGCTCGGACGAGGAGCCGAGCACGGGTCCGGGTGGGGCTGTTCCAGTCGAGTCTTCGGGCGGAGCTGACCTCGCAACCGACGGGAGCGAGGCACAACGGACGCTGCAGGCTCCGACCGCATATCTCCCATCACGCTCGTCACGACCGCTCCCGTTGGTCGCGAACCATCTTCGGCCGAGCATCCTCCCGAGCTAGCGCTTCAGCGCGAGGAAAATCGTCGAGTCGCCGCGCCGGACGAGAAACAGCAGGCTCTCGCTTTTCGTCCCGCCGCTCACCGCGCTCTTGAATGCTTCGACGGACTTCACCGCCTTGCGGTTGACTTCGAGAATGACGTCACCGGGCTGCAGACCCGCGTCTTCGGCCGTGCTGCCCGCCTTCACGGCACGGACGAGAACTCCCGAGCCTGGCTCGATACCGAGCTCGCGTGCCACGTCCGGCGTGATCGGCGCGACCGTCAGACCGAGCTTCTCGCTCGATGGCTCCTCCGACTCTCCGCCACCGGTCTCACCGCCCTCGCCTTTGGGCATCTCGGCGATCTTCATCTGCAAGGTCTTCTCCTTGCCTTCGCGCAGGACCTTCACGTCGACGTCCTTGCCGATCGGCGAAGCCGCAACCATCGAGGGAAGCTCATGCGAGGACTTCACCGGCTTGCCGTCGAACTCGACGATGATGTCGCCTCGCTCGAGCCCGGCCTTGGCGGCGGGGCCATCCTCTTTCACGCTCGCAACCAGCGCTCCGTGCGGCTCGGAGAGCTTGAACGAGCTGGCGAGATCCTCGGTCACGTCCTGAATCATCACCCCGAGCCATCCGCGTACGACTTTGCCCTGAGTGCGGAGCTGCTCGACGACCGGCTTGGCGAGATTCGAGGGGATCGCGAAGCCGATTCCCATGTTGCCGCCCGACTCGCTGAAGATCGAGCTGTTGATGCCGACCACCTCGCCCTCGACGTTCAGCAGCGGACCGCCCGAATTTCCGGGATTGATCGAGGCGTCGGTCTGGATGAAATCGTCGTACGGGCCCTGGCCGATCACGCGGCCCTTGGCGCTGACGATGCCCGCGGTCACCGTGTGTTCGAGACCGAAGGGATTGCCGATCGCCATCACCCAGTCCCCGACACGGAGGCTCCCCGAATCGCCGAGCTTCAGCGCAGCGATCTTTCCCTGCGGCTCGATCTTCACCAGCGCGAGATCGGTCTTCGGGTCGGTGCCGAGAACCTTGGCCTTGTACTGATGCTCTCCAGAGGAAAGCTTCACGAGGATCTCGTCGGCGTGCTCGACGACGTGGTTGTTGGTGACGATCAGGCCGTCGGAGCTGATGGCGAATCCCGACCCGAGGCTGCGCTGTTTGAAGCTCTTCGGCATCTGCGGCATGAAGCGCCGGAAGAACTGCTCGAAGGGGTCGTTCTCCCCGAACGGGCTGGGGCCGGAACCGCCTCCCGGCCCCTCGGGACCTCCGCGGCCGCCGGGGCCAGGGAGTGGCCCGAAGCCGTGGAAACCCTCGCTCTTGATGGTCTGCGAGGTCGAGATGTTGACGACGGCGGGCTCGGCCCCCGCCGCGATGTCCGCGAAGGACGAAACCGCCCCCTGGCGGCCCGGGGCCGCGCGCAGCGAAGCCTCTGCGGGCGGCGCCGGGGATGGAGCCGGGGTCGGTTCGCCCTTCGAGGATCCCCACGGAAACCAGTCTGCGGCAAACGTTCCGAAGCCGCCGCCTACGATCAAGGAAAGAACGATGATCAGGATCCACGATCTCGTCTTCAGGTTCATGTCCTCTTTCACCTCTAGGGTCGCTGTCGGGACGGGCAAAGGAGCGATCCGCGCTCGGCCGCGCTACGACCTTTGAGACGTACCTCGTCCCAAGGATATTCGACGTCACACCTTCCTAGAGTTTCCTTCCCTGCGCAAAGCGAGTAACGATTCGCCAAACCGAAGGAAACCATCGATTTCAAGGAGGAGAACCAGATGGCAGTAGGACCACAGTCGAAGCACGTACGGGAAGTCTTGCGTGACATGCCGAAGAACTGGGGGCGGTGGGGCAAAGACGACGAGCTCGGCTCGATCAATTTCTTGACGGCGCCGGAAGTCGTGCGCGGTGCCCGCGCCGTGCGCTCGGGCAAAACGTTCGCGCTCGGCGTGCCGGTGGGCCGCAAGGAAGGCGACCCCATTTATCCGGGCCGCGGTCAGCCCGTGAAGACCATGAACATGGACAAGGGCTTCTACTACAACGACGCGGCTCCGTCGTTCCCGGGCGGCCTCGAGTACGCCGACGACGTGATCTTCATGTACGTGCAGGGGACCACCCAATACGACGCGCTCGGCCACGTCTGGTACGACGACAAGCTCTACAACGGCTACGACGCCAAGACGACGATCGGCGGGCTGAAGAAGTGCTCGATCCAGCCGATCGCCGAGCACGGCGTGGTCGGGCGCGGGGTGCTGCTCGACGTGGCGCGGTACAAGGGCGTCAAGCATCTCGGTCCGAACCAGCAGATCACGCTCGACGACCTCAAGAAGACCGCCGAGAAGCAGAAGGTGAAGCTCGAGAAGCACGACATCCTTGTGATCCGCACGGGATGGATGGAGGTCTTCTACGAGGAGGGTCCCGACGCGTTCTTCCCGAACAAGGCGATTGCCGAGCCCGGCATCACCGACGAGCCCGCGCTGATCAAGTGGTTCCACGAGATGGAGATCCCGTCATTCTCCACCGACACCATCGCAAACGAGCAAACGACGTCGTCGGTAAGCAGTGTCTTCCTGCCGCTGCACGGCGCGCTACTCCGCGACCTCGGCATCCCGTTCAACGAGATCTGCTACCTGAAAGATCTCGCGGACGACTGCGCGAAGGACGGCCAGTACGACTTCCTCTTCGTCGGCGCGCCGCTGAAGATCGTCGGCGGAACCGGCTCTCCGGTGAATCCGCTGGCGATCAAGTGAGAGCGTCGCTGCGGACTGAGCTGAGCAGGCCTTGAGCGTCGATGCGATTGCTCCTCGCCGCGCTGGCCATCGCCGCAATTCTTTGGTCGTGGAACCATCTGTTCGGCTCTGGCTTCGGTTGCGAGACCATCGCCTATCCGGTGCGTTGCCGGGGGGCGGTGGTCGGCAACCGCTGCCACGGCGCGCTTGTCGAAGCGCTGCCGCGGCGCAGGTTCCTGGTCGAGCCGGGCGCGCAGCGGGTCACCGAGCCAGGCGCCGGCGAGTCTCACGCGCGCTGCCGCGTGCAGGAGTGCCAGCAATGGGAGTGCATCGACGAGGTGTTCGTTCGCTCCGCCACCGACCACGAGTTTCGCCAACAGCTACGACCCGGGCTCACACCCGTCGATCCGCGGTGGACGCCCTCCGAGGTCTACGTGCCGGCGTGGCTCTGGTGGAGGGTCCGGGCGCAGATGCTCGCCGAGCGAGCGCTCGCCGAGATCGCGGCCTGGCGGCGAACGTAGGGCGTTCGTCGCAATCGTCTGCAGAACTACCGTAGATCGCGTGCTACAAACCGTTAAGGAGGCATTCATGCCGAAGCTCACACAGCAGGAGATCGAAGCCTTCCTCGGCGAGCGCGAGCACCTGGCGCGCATCGCCACCGTGCGACCGGACGGCTCGCCGAGCGTCGTGCCCGTGTGGTTTCTCTACGAGCGCGGCAAGATCCACATCACGCCGCGGAAGCACTCCGAGTTCGGACAGAACCTGCGGCGCGACCCGCGCACGGCAATCACCATCGACGAGGAAGGCGGCTCCTACCGCAAGATCCTCGTCGAGGGCCGGGTGGAGTTCCTCTACGAGAACGGCGAAGACGACCGCTGGCGAGATCTCTACCGCCGCATCGCCTGTCGATACGTCGACGACGCCTCGGCGGACTATTACATCACCGAGACGATCGACCAGCCGCGCGCGCTGTTCGCGATCGACCTCGCGAAAGCAAAGGTCACGACGTGGCGGATGCCGCGCGAGGGTGAGCCGTACACGGGCATTTGGGCCAAGCGCTACTACGTCGACGGATCGAAGATGCGTCAGCTCGCCGAGTCCGGCGGAGGCGCCGCCGGAGGCAAGCTGCGCATCGGATGAGCATCCGTCGGCACATCGGTGATCTGCTCGAACCGCGCCGAACACGGCTGAGGGTGGGGTTACGGCGCTCTCAGGGCGTCGAGCGACAGCGAAACGTGGGCGCAAACGACCCGAATGGACGGCCGGTGAGTGCTGGTCTGACGGCCGCCTGGTCTGAACGGAGGCACGTCAAGGAGGTAAACCCTCAAGACGCACAACCCGAAACATAAGGGAGACGTCAGACGCTGCGGACTCTCCCTCCCCTTCCCTCCTGTCCGCCCGCTTTATTCTTCGCTTGCGCAGAATTATAAGCCGACCGGCCTCTGGCAACGAACACGCGGCAATACCACTCGCGACCATGATGCCGCAGAGATCGAAAAACCAACGGATATGCGCCGCACGTACTCTGATGACGGCCCTCGTCTTGTGCTGGATTGCGGTGCCGCTACACGCAGCTGAGGAAGAAGCGCGCGTCCTGATCCTGAATGGCGTGGACCCGTATCTTCCTGCCTATCTGGCCATCGACAGCGCAATGCGCGAGAGCCTCGCCAATGAAACTGCAAGGCGGATCGTCTTCTTTTCCGAGCCGCTCGACGCACAACGCTTCCCAGTGGAAGCGCTGGAGTCCGAGTTCCTGGCGCTGCTCACCAAGAAGTACAGCGCGATGCACATCGACGTGGTCGTGGCGATCTCGCTAACCGCGCTTCGAATTCTTCAAGCGGCACGGCGAGCAACTTTGGCCTGGCGCCCGACTTGTGTATCAGGGCTTCCCGGGGGAGGACATCGAACCCGCGGCGCTACCACCGAACGCAACCGGCGTCGTGGCGCACAACGACGTGGGTGGAACCATCGATCTCGCGCGGCGTTTGCAGCCCGATGCGCGCCGCGTCGTCGTGGTCTCCGGTGCGTCGGACCTGGACAAGAGAGTCGAGCAGCTGGCGCGAACGGCGCTGTCGACGAGGGCCGAACTCGCACCCGTGGAGTTCCTTTCCGGCCTGCCGTTGCCAGAATTGGTCGCCCGGGTGGCTGCGGAGCCAGTTGACACAATCGTTATTTATCTCGCGCAGTTCCGCGACCGAGACGGCCGACCGTACACGCCGCGCGAAGTGCTGCGTGCAATCAGCAAAACATCGGTCGCGCCCGTGTACGGTGTCGCCGAAACCTACATAGGCTTCGGCGCTGCGGCCGGCAACGTGGAATCGTATGAGGCCAAGGGACGGCTCGTCGGCGAGCAGGTGCGCGCGGCGCTTCGGGGGCGGGCCTCCCGACCCGAGTCGCGTCCTGCTCGAAACGCCGAGCCGATGCGTTGCGGACGCGCGTGCGCTGCAGCGCTGGTCGTTGGACGAGCGGCGTCTGCCGAGCGGATGCGAAATTCGCTTCGCGGACCGGCCGTTCTGGCGCCAATACTGGTGGCAAATCGTCGTTACGCTTGCAATCGTCGTTGGACAGACACTGCTCATTGTCTCGCTGATCGCCCAGCGCCGCCGGCGCCGTTTGGCGGAGCAAGTCGAGCAGGCGCAGCGCGCCGAGCTCGCCCATGCGTCACGCCTCGCGCTGGCCGGGGTGCTGACGGGAGCAATCGCACACGAGATCAACCAGCCGCTCGGCGCGATCCTGAGCAATGCGGACGCCGCGGACCTCATCCTCGAGTCCGGCACGGATCGGCGCGACGAGCTGCGCAGAATTCTCGCCGACATCCGCCGCGACGACGAGCGTGCCAGCGAGGTGATCCATCGACTTCGGGCACTGCTCGGCAAGGGTGAGTTCGAACGGACAGCGGTCGAACTCAACGAAGTCGTTAGTGAGCTAGAACCCATCCTGCGCGCCGAAGCGAAACGACGCGGCGTCACACTCGAAATTCGACCTGCCCCGATGACCACTACGATAGTCGGGGACCGGATCCAGATCCAGCAAGTGCTCATCAATCTTGTGCTCAACGCCATGGACGCAGTGGCCGACGTGCCCGAAGTCCGGCGCAGGGTCGTCGTGTCCATTGCGAGGGGTGAGAATGGCGCCGTCATCTCGGTGCGTGATCGCGGCCGAGGCATCGCGCCCGAGCACCGGACGAAGCTCTTCGATTCGTTCTTCAGCACGAAACGCAATGGCATGGGGCTTGGGCTGTCGATTACGCGGACCATCGTCGAAGCCCACGGTGGACGCATCTGGGCCGAGAACGGTCCCGGCGAGGGCTCTGTGTTTCAGATCGAATTGCCCCTGGCGGTCGCGAACGGCACGCCGTCGCAGAATCCGGCATGAGCACGAACCCGCTAATCCACGTCGTCGATGACGACGATTCAATGCGCACCGCTCTGTTGCGGCTGCTCGATGCCGCCGGGTTTGAGGCGCGCGGCTACGCGTCGACGGGCGAGTTCCTATTGCATCCACTGCCCGATCGGCCCGGTTGCCTGCTGCTCGATCTACGCTTGCCGGGCCCCTCCGGTCTCGAGCTCCAGGCGGCCCTGCAGCAGCAGGGCGTCACGCTTCCGGTGGTCTTTCTGACCGGACACGCGAATGTGGCCTCCAGCGTGCGGGCGATGAAGGCCGGCGCAGTCGACTTCCTGACAAAGCCTGTGAAGCGCGACGTCCTGCTCGATGCGCTCCGGCGCGCACTCGCGCGCGATACACACCAGCGTACGGCGCGCGACGGAGCAGACCGGTTGCATGCGCGCTTTGGCTCGCTCACGCAGCGCGAGCGCGAGGTCTTCGATGGCATTGCCGCCGGCAAGCTCAACAAACAGATCGCCTCCGAGCTAGGCATCTCGGAACGCACCATCAAGAGGCATCGCGGGCAAGTCATGGCAAAGCTAGGTGCCAACTCGGCGGCCGAGCTCGGCCGGCTGGCGGAACTGCTGCGACGCCGGCCCGAACGATAGGGCGCCGGCTGCAGTTTCCCGATCGGTTCGGCTCGCTCCACGACGCGCGCAGCTTCTGTGCGGGCTTCTTCCGCTGGTATAACACTGAGCATCGTCACTCGGGCATCGGGCTACTCACGCCCGACGTTGTCCACCACGGCCTGGCCGAGCAGCGCGTGGCGGCTCGAAGCGATGTGCTCTCCGCGGCCTTCGCCGCTCATCCTGAGCGCTTCGTTGCTGGAGCCCAGCGTCCACCGGCTCGACCCACGGCGGTCTGGATCAACCCGCCCAAGAACGCGCTCGTCGAACCAATCCGCGCTCCGCAGGTCGATGGCGAGCAGAACTTCGCGTTTACAGCCCCGCACAGCCACGCCGCGGACTCGATCCATATCCAGGTATCCCCCCAAAACGATACTCGAAAGCTCGTCGAGACTGTCGACGCTCAGTCGAACACCACCAAGATCATCGCGCTCAACACGGAGGATTCTGCATTAAACTCGGACGACCCACTGTTTCACTTTCATTGACAGGCTCCGCGAGGCCTGCGGGCCGGTTTGCTCCCGGCTGACGCTTCCCCAATACGCGACCGCTGTTGGCGCCTCATCGTCTGCTCGCCTCACGTTTTGCCTCGCGGATTTGAGCTTGCCGCAGCGGCGGCTCATTTCGGCATCGACGACAGCAGACGCTCAATTGGTCTCTGGCTCACAATGATTTGCCCTCGTCCGGGCTGATTCAGATCCAGTGCCACGTAAACGCTAAAACTCACCAGGAAGATGAATCCGACCGCACCCGCCACATGCGTCCTGCCCGACACGCCCTCCTCGCGACCGACCACCAACGTCGAGATCAGTGCCGCCGACATCAGCAGCAGCACCAGGGTTGCCGGTAAGCGATCCACGGCGGCGGCAAGGCGTGCATCCGCGCTGTCGGCGATGCGGCCGAAAGCACCGATCAGAACGGCCGCGAGCGGCGTACCGTCCATCACTACCTGCCCCACCAATTCGTTCATTTGTGCCTGGATCTGATCGGACCGCCGCAGGGCGTCGTCAAACGACGGTTGGTCCAAAAGATCGCTTAGGTCAATTCGCAGCCTCGTGTACTCGCGAATGAGCTGTCGGAATGAGGATTTCGTGGGCTCGTTGAGCATTGTAGTATAGTTGTAGAACTCGCGAATCGCGTTGGTATCGGCAACGACGAGTTGTTGGCGTTGGTTCTGCTTGCCTAGCGACGTGTTGACCGTGAACGCCACCAATAGGCTCAGCAGCGGCAGCACGGCGCCATACCACCGCGAGTTCGTCACGTCGCCGTAGCGGGTCTTCTGTCGGTGCCCGAACCACCATCCAACGCGCAATGCAGCGACCATCATAACCGCGAGCATCGAAGCCGTCGTGGCTGCATTGAAGTGAGCAAGAGTGATCGGCATCTCTTAGCAGGCGCCCGGTGCGCTTCTGACTGGGTGCGGGAACGCCTGGCACTGCCCCCTTAGCGAAAACGCACGCCGCGCGCAAATGCGCCTGCGGAGGAGTCAGGCGGAAAGACCGCAGGGACATGGTACGAGATAGCGCAGCAGCTTCGCGATGCTGAGGAGCGTGTCGCTAGGGCGCCGTCTGCCCAACCCTCATCCGCGGCCTGATCTGCGAGCGCATTGTCCGATGGGGCAATCCCTATTGCCCGTTCGGGCAAACGGCATGGCCCCTTAGTGCCAACCGCCTGTCCCCTTCGTCCAATTGTCTCTTCGGCACGGAGGGTTGATGATCCGGCCGCATGACCACTGAGCCTTTCGGTATGTTGGGCGGCTAAACAGGCCGAGCGCCAAATGGTTGTTGCGCCGTCTATGATGGTCTTGGTGGTCGAAGACGACGTCAGTATGAGCGAGGCGATCCAACGCTTGCTGAAAGCTGCTGGTTTTGGGTGT
Source organism: uncultured delta proteobacterium (assembly GCA_963745025.1). Lineage (GTDB taxonomy): Bacteria > Desulfobacterota > Binatia > JACPRU01 > JACPRU01 > CAVQIG01. Next base: position 301,032 of record CAVUWD010000019.1, on the reverse strand, counting down.
GCGGCGTTCGCGTCGGCGGAAGCGCTGCTGGCGGGAGGCGTCAATGAAGATTCCGCGTGCGTCATCAGCGACCTGATGCTGCCTGGCATGTCTGGCTTAGGATTGCTGGCGGCATTGCGCCAACGCGACGTCCCGCCGCCGTTCATCCTGATCACGGCGCATGACGCGCCGGGCTTGCGCGAGCAGGCCGAGCGGTGCGGGGTGGCTTTTTATCTGGCCAAACCGTTTCGCGGCACCGCGTTGCTGGAAGCCGTCAGAGCGGCGATCGAACCACGGATGCCGTCATGAAGACCGGTCTCTGAGTAAATGGCCGTGCGCTTGGCACACGCCTTGGATTCCGAGGAGTCTGGACACACCAAACAAGAGGAGGACTCTAATGAGGGCAAAGGGAAGTAAACAGTGGGCTGTCTCGCTGCTCGCGGCGGTGGCTAGTCTGTCGTTCATGACCGCCTGTGCCGAGGGCGCGGGGGAAAAGAAGCCCAACGTCGTCATGCTCATGAGCGACGACGTTGGCTGGGGCGACTACGGTGTGTACTACGGCGGAGCGGCTCTCGGACATCCCACGCCGAACATCGATCGGTTGGCCAAGGAAGGCGCGGTGTTCACCAGTTGGTATGGCCAGGCCAGCTGCACGGCGGGTCGTGCCTCGTTCATGACCGGGCGCATCCCGGTCCGCACGGCGCTGTCGGTCGTCGTCGTTCCGGGCGACCCGAATGGCCTGGACGCGGATACGCCGACCATCGCCGAGTTCTTCAAGAAGAACGGCTACCAGACCTACTTCTCCGGCAAATGGCACCTCGGCGACGTGGAGAAGTTCTACCCGATCAATCACGGCTTCGACGAGATGAAGCAGTTCGCTGCCTACTACCCGGGCGTCTACGCCTACAGCGACACGGATCCCAATGCCCATCCGTGGTTCCCGAAGTACAACAAAGAATACTGGGACATGTATCAGAAAGTTGTGAACATGTACGAATGGGAAGGCACGGCGGGCAAGCCTGCGGTCAAGGGCAACAACGGCGCCGTGATCACGCTGGAGAATCTTGCCGATTTCGATGTCCGTCAGACCGATTCGGCGGTCGCCTACATCAAGCAGCACGCCAAGGACAGCAAGCCGATCTTCATGAGCGTGAATTTCATGGGCATGCACCAGCCGACCAGCCCGAGCAAGGCGTTCCAGGGCAAGTCGCACCTTGGCAACTACTCCGACAAAATGATGGAAATGGACGCCAACATCGGCCGGATCATGGACGCCATCCGCGCCGAGGCGCCCGACACCATCGTCATCCACACGGCGGACAATGGCGCCTGGCAGGACGCCTGGCCCGACGCCGGCACCAACCCGTTCCGCGGTGAAAAGGGCACGGGCTTCGAAGGGGCCTTCCGGGTGCCGGGCATCATGTGGGCGCCGGGCAAGATTCCGGCGGGGCAGGTCCTGAGTGAAATGATGTCGCACATGGACGTTTGGCCGACCACCGCAACGATGGTCGGCCTCACCCCGCCGCCACACGGCGCGTGGCAGGACAACAACGGCAAGCCGATCTACTTCGACGGCATCGACAACACCGCCTACGTCACGGGCAAGGCGCGAGCATTCGGCGCGCGATGGGTGGATCTACACCGACGGCGAGAAATTTTGTGGCATGCGTTACGACGTCGGTGGCGACCTGGCGAATCCCGATCTGAGGATCGCGTGGAAGCTCCTCTACACCTCGAAGGACACCTGGCTGGGGCCTGAGCTTAACCTCGGCGCCATCGGCTCGACCTACAACCTCACCATGGACCCGTACGAGAAGTACGACATGACGTTCAACGGCGCAGTGGCGGTGCGCAACCCGACCACGTCGCCGGGCCGCTACTCGGGCATGGACAATGGCTGGGCCATCTCGCTCCTGGACATTCCGCTCTCGGAGTTCAACAAGTCCATCGTCCAGTATCCGAACAAGAAACGGTTCCCGGGCGGAGCTTCGAACGACATGATCCCGAATCTGCAGAACCCGGAGAACCCGCTGCCGTACGATCCGATAAAGGTGCCGAAGACCGTCGGAGCGCACTAAGCGCATCGGTCCGATCGTGAACCGCGCGGGCCGCTTCGTACGGAGCGGCCCGCGAATTCACGCAGCGGACAAACAGACATCCGTCCGCGGCTGGAACAACAAGATGAAGCCAACATTTCTGAAGCTGCCGAATTTGGCCGCCGCGCTCATTGGCTTATCCCTCCTGACGGTGACGGCCGCGGCGGCAGCCGACCCGCTGCCCTCGTGGAACGACGGTCCGGCCAAGCAGGCCATCGTGAACTTCGTGGCCAAAGTAACGAAGAAAGGTTCGCCGGATTTCGTGCCGCCGGCCGAACGCATCGCCACGTTCGACAACGACGGCACGCTCTGGGCCGAGCAGCCGATGTACTTCCAGCTGCTCTTCGCTCTCGACCGGGTGAAGGTGCTCGCGCCGCAGCATCCGGAGTGGAAGGACAAGGAGCCGTTCGCCTCGCTGCTCAAGGGCGACGTGAAGGGTGCGCTTGCAGGCGGGGAGCCTGCAATCTTCGAGATCGTCATGGCCACGCACGCGGGCATGACCACCGAGGAGTTCGAGAAGATCGTGAAGGACTGGCTCGCGACCGCGAAGCATCCCAAGTTCAAGCGGCCCTACACCGAGCTCGTCTATCAACCCATGGTCGAACTGCTCGCCTACCTGCGGGCGAACGGTTTCAAGACCTTCATCGTCTCCGGCGGCGGCATCGAGTTCATGCGCCCGTGGACGGAAAAGGTTTACGGCATTCCGCCCGAACAGGTCGTCGGCAGCAGCGTCAAGACGAAGTACGAAATGCGCGACGGCAAGCCCGTCCTCGTGCGTCTGGCGGCGATCGACTTCATCGACGACAAGACCGGGAAGCCGGTCGGCATCAACTCGCACATCGGTCGCCGGCCCATCGCCGCCTTCGGCAATTCCGATGGCGACCAGCAAATGCTGGAGTGGACGCAAGGCGGCAGCGGCGCGCGTTTGATGATGCTCGTGCATCACGACGACGCGGTGCGCGAGTATGCCTATGGCGCGCAGTCGAAGATCGGCACCTTCAGCGACGCTTTGATGGCCGAAGCCAAAGCGAACAAGTGGACGGTCATCAGCATGAAGAACGATTGGAAGCGCATCTTCGCGTTCGAGTAATAGTCAGCGCTCAACCCGTCAAGAACCAACAAACGACACAACCATGAAAGACACGACGAAAAACCTTACGAACTTCATGATGAAGGGCGTGATGGCCTGTGCCCTGGCAATCACCGGAGCGAATGCTCATGCACAGGAAACCTCAACCCCTGTCACCGCCATCGACATCCTCCTCAAGCCGGACGCCACCATGGTCCAGCACGCGACGGCCGTCAACGACCTTCTGCTCAAGGATTACCCCAAGGGCTTTTCCTTGGACGCCTCCCACCGTCCCCACGTCACCATGGCCCAGCGTTACGTGCGCACCACGGATCTCCCCAAAGTCTATGCCGCAGTCGGCAAAGTTCTGGTCAGCGCCAATGTGACCGGCTTGAAGCTCGAGGCCTACAAATACTACTACATCCCGATCGGGGAACTTGGCCTCCAGGGTATTGTCGTGAAGCCGACTCCGGAATTGCTCAAACTGCAACAGGCGGTGATTGAAGCCGTGACCCCGTTCGCGTTGAAAACCGGAACCGCAGCCGCGTTCGTCCCCCCAACCGATGGCTCCGTCATCAGCCCGCAGGTGATTGAATACGTCGAAGTGTTTGTGCCGGAACATTCCGGCGAGCATTACATGCCGCATGTCACCACCGGTCTCGCCTCCAAGACGTACCTGGACAAGATGGCCGCCGAGCCATTTGAGTCGTTCACCTTCTCGCCGGCGGGCGCGGCCGTTTACCATCTGGGCAACTACGGGACGGCGACGAAAAAACTTAAAGAATGGGATTTGAAGCCTTGAGGCGTTGGAGGTCGCAGACCGTTGCTGTTCCGCTGAACCGGATGCCGTTCGCCGGCATTGCCTTCCTTCGGGGAAGCGCCGCAGGAGGACCATCGTGAGCGAGAAGCCACGGAAGCCTCCCGACCTGTTTGCGGCTGAGGTTCACGCCGTCGACCGGCTCGAAAAGGGCGCCATCGCGCTAGCTGGCGATCGCACTAGCCGCGGCAGTGCCACTCAGTGGATTTGTGTTGGAAGAGCACCTGATGTCGCCCCGCAAGATGCTTGCTGAACGCGTGGGGCCACAGCCGTCGTCGGTGCCGACCACCGACTCCGAGACGATGACGGAAGCCGGAAAAGGACGGAGGCCATGAAGACACGACCAGCGTGGCTTGCTCGATCGATGAACACGCTTGCGTCCGCGGCTGCGCTTCTGACGCTCTGGGCCGGCTGTGCCACCGCCCAGGCGGAACGGGAGGGGCCTTCCTCTCCCGATTCTGGCTTCTCGTTCGCCGTCTATGGCGACTCGCGCTCGATGCTGTATCTCCCGCCCGCGTCGGACCGGCGGGCGGAGGCGATCAAGCTGCTCGTCAATTTGTTCGAGTTGGTGATGCCGGAGAAGATCGCGGAAGAAGTCGTGCAAAAAAACGTGAAGCTCACTTACGACCCGGCCACCAAACAACTGGTGCAGGTCGTCATGCCGTTCATGAGCAGGAGCGAAGCCATGACCCTGACCGTGGACCAGGGCTGGGTCACCGAGGCTTCCGTCGAGGACGTGAAACTGCTCCCCGGCGTGCGCCGGACCATGTTCCGACTGTACGGGGGCGAGTGGGTTGCCCACGGCCTCGTGAATGCGGTCCAGGCCGGGAAGGCCAAGTTCGTTCTGAATACCGGCGACATGGTGTGGTGGGGCACCCAGGGTGCCAAGCCCTCCGAAAACCCTTATTGGAAGCTCGTGTATGAGAACGTACTCAACCAACTGCCCGCGGCCGACGCCCAGATGCAAGCCGCCGGGCTCCCAGGCCGCGTTTACCCCGCCGTCGGCAACCACGAAGTTTGGGATGACTCCGATGTCCAGGGCCTCCTCGCAGCGTTTCCCTACTTGAAAAAATTCGGAGTCACCGACAAGCGGCTTATTTATAAATTCGATTTCAACGACGCGCGCTTCATCTTCCTCTGGACCGGCCCCTACGACTATCGCCAGCCCACGGGCTGGGACGCCACCCAGCCTGCCTACGAGGCCCAGATGAAAGAGCTGAGGCAGTGGCTCGACGAGGCGAAAGCCGCGGGAACCAAAAAGGTCTTCATCGCCTTCCACGCCCCGGCATTTTGCCGCTCCGGCATGGGCCCCATCCCCGAGGTGCAGAATCCCCACAAGATTTTCGCCTCCTACGCCAAGGACCTCGACATCGTGGTCTTCAACGGGCATGTCCACACCACCGAAGTGTTCGCCGTAGACGGCGTGAAATACCTCCTCCTCGGCGGCGGCGGCGCGGAGCAGGATCCCATCCTCCCCGGGCGCACGAGCTTCAAAGTGCCCGAAGGATACCCGCAGGACCTCTACTGGAAGGGCCAGCCTCCCAAGGAGGAATACAACTACCTGCTCGTGGATGTGCAGCCAGGCCAGCCAACGAAGTTCACCCTCAACCGCTTCCGGCCGTGGTCGGCTGAACCGTTCGCGACCGTGGAGCTGTTCGGCTCTTCCAACTGAGAGCTCGCGTCGCCGTCCCGATCGGCACCGAACGCATCGCCACGTTTGACGACGACGCCCGTGGACGACAAGGACTACCAGATGCGGTGCAAGGAAACGTCGTGGCAGAAGAGAATAACGACAAGAGCGCGTAAATTTTTCGCCCTACTGAGCACTCTTTATTTACTCTCAGCGGTGTCCACGGAGGCTGCGGAGCCACAACAACCCAGCCCGCAAGAACCCAGCGCTGAAGAGCTAGCGAAGCAGTCACAGAACCCGATAGCGAATCTCATCAGTGTGCCGCTTCAGAACAACTTCTACTTCGGCACGGGATCAAAGGACGCGACCGTTTATGTGGGTAACCTCGAGCCGGTGATTCCGATTCACATTGCCGACGACTGGAATCTGATTACGCGCACCATCTTACCGATTATCAACCAACCGTCGCTGTTTCCTGGAATGAGCAGTGCGACGGGGCTTGGGGACCTAAACCCGACGGTTTTTCTCTCACCGGCAAAGCCCGGCGAGCTGATTTGGGGCTTGGGGCCGACATTGACTCTGCCGACCGCCACCGACTCCCTTTTGGGGAACGGCAAATTCAGCATGGGTCCTGCGGCAGTAGTGTTGACAATACAAGGACATTGGCTCTTTGGGGCGCTGATGAACAACCAGTGGTCGGTTGCCGGCTGGGGCGAGAAGAGCGTAAACGCGTTCCTGCTTCAGCCGTTCGTGAATTACAATCTTTCCGAGGGTTGGTATTTGACGAGCGTACCGATCCTGACGGCCAACTGGAAAGCCGACAAGGCGGGCGATGTGTGGACGGTTCCGGTCGGTGGCGGTGTGGGCAGACTGTTCAAAATAGACAAACACCCGATCGACATGCAACTCCAGGCCTTCGACAATGTGGCAAAACCGCAATTTGGGGCTGATTGGCAGTTGCGCTTCCAAATCAAGCTTCTTTTTCCGGAGTAGGATTCATATTTCCTTTGTACCTGGATTATGTTGATGGGACAGTCGGCGCGAACACCATCGATCGGACCGACGCCGGCGCTCGGCTCTCGTCCTTCGCAGGCTGAACTCTATGCGATGGGAAAGAGCCTGCGGGAGAAGTGCCCGCGCAGCTCGCACGCGGTCTGGAAGGCGCCGCACAACCGCCCGGATCCGTTGCGGTTGCTGGAGGAATCGAACAAGGGGCGCATTCCCGAGCTGATCCCCATTCGCCACGGACGCATGGTGCGGTCGCCGTTCACCTTCTATCGCGGGGCGGCGCTCAACATGGCGGCCGACCTGGCGGTCACGCCGGCGACCGGCCTGCGCGTGCAGGCGTGCGGCGACTGCCATCTGCTCAACTTCGGCGACTTCGCCACGCCGGAACGACGGGTCATCTTCGACATCAACGACCTGGACGAGACCCTTCCCGCCCCGTGGGAGTGGGACGTCAAGCGCCTGGCCGCGAGCTTCGTCCTTGCCTGTCGCAACAACGGCTTCAGCAAGGGCGGCGCGCGCGATGCCGTGCTGGCCTGCGTTCGGTCGTATCGCGAACGCATGGCGGAATACAGCCAGATGCCGGTGCTGGACGTGTGGTACGCGAGCATCGACGTCGAAGAAGTGCTTCCGACGATCAAGGACAAGGAGGCCCGCCAGCGGCACCAGAAGCGGCTGGCCAAGGCCCGCGCGCGCAGCGTGCTGGAACACGACTTTCCCAAGCTCGCGGCCATGGCCGGTCAGCGGCCGACCATCAAGGACAACCCGCCGCTGATCTACCACCCGCGTGAACGAGGGTGTGAGAGATCTGCTGACGCGCGCCCGGGCGGCCTTTGCCGGCTACCGGGAATCGCTGCAGGAAGACCGACGGGTGCTCCTCGACCGTTATGAGCTCAAGGACATCGCCATCAAGGTGGTCGGTGTCGGCAGCGTCGGCACCTTCTGCGCCGTCATGCTGCTGATGGCCAGCGAGCAGGATCCCCTGTTCCTCCAGGTCAAGGAGGCGCGCCCCTCGGTCCTGGAGGCGTATGCCGGCAAGAGCATCTACCCCAATCATGGCCAGCGGGTCGTGAACGGCTACCGACTCATGCAATCGGCGAGCGACATCTTCCTCGGCTGGACGAAGGGCAAGCTCGGCCGGCATTTCTACGTCCGCCAGCTCAGGGACATGAAGATCGGGGCCCCTGGTCGAGCTGTTCACGTCCGGGCGTCATGACCCAGTATGCCGAGATCTGCGGCTGGACGCTGGCGCGCGCCCACGCCCGCTCCGGTGCGCCCGCGCAGATCAGCGGCTACCTCGGCAAGAGCGACCACTTCGACAAGGCCATCGCGGACTTCTCCATCGCCTACGCCGATCAAAGCGAACGCGACCATGCAGTACTGGAAAAGGCGGTGCGCGCAGGACGGATAGAAATCGTCATGGAGCCGCGATAGAGCCCCGGCGTGGAAACGACCAATCCGAAAACGCGGGTCGGCGACCACGAAAGGCGCGACGCGATAAGGCATCAAGAAGCCGGCATCGCTCACGAAGCGTTTGTAGGCCGACCGGATTCCGCGCGATCGCAATCCGGCGCTTCTTGATGATCGTCTAAACCTCAGGAGAACAACAATGAAAAGATCATTGAACGAGACGAAAGGCATGTGGCCGTCGGTCGGCGACAAGCAGGGCTGGAACGCGAAGGTCGTTCCCCCAGAACCCATCTATGAAGCGCGCAAAGGCGACAGGGCCCGGCAGGTCGGAACACTGGACGTGGAGCAACGCCGGCTCATGGAAGCGGAGATCACGCGCCGCAGCATCGACTTCATGCAGCGTCAGGTGAAGGCCGGCAAGCCGTTCTACGCATACGTGTCCTTCTCGTTGGTCCACATGCCAACGCTGCCGAACCCGGAGTTCGCCGGTAAGACCGGCAACGGCGACTGGGCGGATTGCCTCGCGGAGATGGACTACCGGACCGGCCAGATCCTCGACACCATCAAGGAAGCTGGCATCGAAGACAATACGCTGGTCATCTTCACGAGCGACAACGGCCCGGAGGCGACTGACCCCTGGGAGGGCGACAGCGGGCCCTGGCGCGGCACGTACTTCACGCGCGATGGAGGGCTCGCTGCGCACGCCGTTCATCGTCCGCTGGCCGTGCGGCCTTCTCCATCGCGTACGCCGATCAAAGCGAACGTGACCATGCAGTGCTGGAGAAGGCGGTGCGCGCAGGACGGATAGAGATCGTCACCGAAGAACAGTAGAGATTCAGGGGTCGTAGCGCACATTCGGACGACTTGATGGCGATGGCGACGAGAAAGGAAGGAACCGAGCTGGCCGCTGCGCGATGCACGCCCGGCGTGTTAGCAGCCTCGATGATAGAGTCTCGGTGGCTGAATCAGTTGGCTCGACCGCCGCCTGGCCGAAGAAGGGCACATTTGCGCATGAGAACGTGAATCGCGACGATGACGACAGAAGAGGAGTCAGTATGAGAATGCGGAACATATGCATGTTGGCGACTGTTGCTGCGTTGGGTTTTCTCCTGACCGCGGCTCGAGCGGAGGACAAGCCCGACGGTAGGATCGAGCTGAGCGGCGGCTCGGTGGCCGTCGGCATCGGCTACAGCTGGGCAGCCGGTACCCTGACCTACCAGGGCAAGAAGTACGATGTCGAGGTGAAGGGTCTCTCCGTGGGTGACGTGGGCATTAGCAAGGCAGAAGCAGCCGGAGACGTGTATCACCTCGCCAAGCTCTCCGACTTCGACGGCAACTACACGGCTGCGGCCGCTGGCGCCACGGTGGCAGGAGGCGCGAGCGCGAGCATCATGAGGAATCAGAACGGCGTGGAGATCCGCCTGGTATCCACCACGCAGGGCCTGAAGTTCACGTTTGCCGCCGAAGGCGTCAGCATGAAGATCAAGAAGTAAGCCGAGCTCTCGGAGAAAGGGAGCTCCGACCCTTTCAGGTAGGGCTCCCCTTCTCCGACCCCGGACGAAGGTGCTTTGACACGAGGCCAGCAACGATGGGACCGGAGGGGGAATCCACGATGGCCGATATCGCAAACATGATCTATAGGGCCCCAGCCATGAATGAGCGCCCGCGCGCAACGATAAACGTCGCGGCAGCAATCACACTCCTGGTCGTCGGATCGTTCGGCTGTGGGGTGCCCTCTGGCGGGGGTGCCGGTGGGCTGCAGGCCAGCGCTTCCGCCGTGGTCGCAACCATCCCGCTCAGCAACTACGGTACCGACGTGGCGGTGCGTCCCGACGGCACGCGCGCCTACGTGCCGCTCCAGACCGGCAGTGTCCTCGCCCTCGACCTCACCAGCAGGCAGGTCGTCAGCACGATCAGGACGGAGGGGCGACCCTATGCGATCGCGCTCACCCGCGACGGCGCGCACGCCTACGTGGCCGACCTAGCAGGTGTCTCCCTGTTCGTGCTCGACACGACTCACGACAGCTTGGCCACGAGCATAGACCTCGCGCCGCTCGAGCGCCCGGTTCGCTCGCCGGCTGTGGCGATCAGCCCCGACGGCCGGCGGGCGTACGTGACTAACGCCACGCCGATGGAGGACTATTTCGTCGTCATCGACACGGCCACCAACACCATCGCCGGTAGGCATCCACTCGACATTCATCCCGTGGGCATCGCGGCCAGCCCCGACGGGCAGCGCCTATATGTCGCCGGCTGCAAGCTTGCGTGCGTCGACGGCACGCTCCTCGTTTTCGACGCGGCGAGCGGCAGCGTCGTCTCCAAGATCCCTCTGCCGGCTGCTCCCGTCGGCTTCGTCGTGACCCCCGACGGCACGCGGGCGTACATTCCGACTGGAATGGCGGGTGGCGTTCAGGCCATCGATCTCGCCACCGGGACGGTGACCTCGATTCCAGTCGACGCCGAGCCCCTTGGCATCGCCGTCGACCCGAGCGGCACCTTCGTCTACGTGACCTGCTACGGCGCGAGCGAGGTCTCCGTGATCGACACCCGCACGAACGCGGTCGTCGCGACGGTCGGCGTGGCCAATGAGCCGCGGGCGATCGCCGTCAGTCCCGACGGCAAGCTCGCCTATGTGACACACTCTTCGCCGATCTGTTCGGTGATCGACCTGCAGCACGTCGCGGGAATCCCTGGCAGGTGACGATCCGCGCGCAGATGATCCCGAGCGTGGCGCTGTTCGCTCCTCGGAGCGCTCGTCTTCATCCTCGCAGCGATTCAAGCGAACTTCGATCCGCGGGAGGTTTGGGACCGGCAATGGGCCGAGGCGGGCGCCCCGCGCAGTAAGCCCATGGCCGAGCCGATCTCGTGACGACCTCGCCGTGACCGCCATGGAGCGAGGCCTACAGCGCTGCGAAGCCTGCGGGCTCGTCTCTCGCCCTTCACCGGGTGAAGGCGAAGACAGACCTGCTCCTCAGCGCACAGTATGGGACAGTTCGGGGCGGAGCCTGTCGAAGGCGAGGAGGTGAGCTCGTGAGCGAGATTACACGGCCGTCTCTCGGCCCGGCGCGTGGCGAAGTCGGGGGCCGTGAAGAGCTCGAGAAGGACGCCACCGCGCTGGCTCGCGATCGGACGAGCCTGGCCAGCTACCGTGTGAAGTTGGCTTTGGACCGGACGACGCTCGCCTGGATCCGGACGACGTTGACTATGGCGAGCTTCGGCTTCGGCATGGTCGCATTCTTCCGCGCCTTGCGGGAAGAGCATCCGCAGAGCGCAGAGGCGGCCCGCATGCACGAGGGAGCGATCCAGATGGGCATGGCGCTCTTGTTCCTGGGGATCATTGCGACGGTGCTCGCCGGCGCCTCCCACTGGGGCGCGCTGCGCAGGCTCCGGCGGGGCGAGACGCCCGTCCTGACGCAGTGGCCGCTCAGCATCACGGTGGGCGTGCTCCTCACGGCCATCGGCCTCGCAGGAGTCTACTTCCTGATCATGGGCTGACGCGTGTCATGTGTGATTCCTTCTGGTGGCACGCGCCTACGTCGCGAAAACATCTACAAGTACTACCTCGCTCACAAACTCGTCACGGAGGAGGACAACGAGGAGGAGGAGACGGCGGGCCGGGGCGTCGGCATACCCTGAGCATGCGATATATTCACTCTTGCTGGCCCCGATCGAGCGGCCTGACGAGATAGGGGGAACCGACCTATGTACGACGTCGGACCGGAGCAGTATGCCACCGTCATTCGTGATCTGATCAAGCACGAAAACGAATTGACCAATCACCGCATCATGTGGTTGTTGGTTATTCAAGGGCTTCTGGTGAACGCCTATGTCGGTGTGCGCCAGGATCTGGAGGTAACCCACGGAATAGCAGTGGCGGGAATTCTGGTAAGCCTCTCCGCGTTCGTGCTCCTCTACCAGGGCTACCACGCCCGAAAATATCTCCAGTTCCTTGGGAGGGAAGCCAAGCTTGGTAAAATACGGGAGGAACAGCTGCCTTTCGATGGATGGCCGAAGAAGCGAATCAGACACTGGCGGAGAAATGCCTGGGTTTGTCCATGGCTTGAGCGGGCCGGTCACTTGCTCGAACCGTTTCTGGCGCTACCAATGCTCATCGTGTCGACGTGGCTGTTTGTTCTGTTGGAGTGGTGGATCCCGCTGCACAGAGGGATGGTCTTGGGAGTGGCCGTTATCCTAGCGGCAATCATTTTGTCCGTGTTTTGCATATTCTGGGTTCGGTTGCAGAGTCGAGACGAGGAAGAGCACACAGAAGAGCCAGTGCGGTCGTGAGGCCGTCGCCTACGTTCCAAGTTCCCCGCGGGTAAAAGCCGCACGCTTTCCAGCCTCGAGCAGCTTCGTCGAATCGAGCATCCCGAATAGTGGGGGTCGGCCTGGAACTTCTGGGTACCGCCGTATACGGCCCGCCGGCCGCGCTGTCCGCCATCAGGCCGAGCGCCGCCTTCATGTCACCCGCGGAGAAGTGCTTCATGAACTCCCCGACGATCTCCTTGATCGTCTCGCTATGATAACCTTCCTCACGGTCGGCGCGCCGCCGCGCGCTTCTTCTCCTCCGCGTCGCGCAGATCCCGCCGGCGAACCTTCCCCGTCACCGTCATCGGGAACTCGTCGATGAACTCGATCTCGCGCGGGTATTCGTGAGCCGCGAGCTTCTTCTTCACGTGCTCCTGGATCTCGCGGATCAGCGCGTCGGACTTCTCGGTGCCGGCCATGACCTTGATGAACGCCTTGATCGCCTGCCCGCGCTGCGGGTCGGATACGCCGATCACGGCGCACGATGCCACACCTTTCACCTCGATGATCTTGGCTTCGATCTCGGCAGGACCGACGCGGTAGCCGGAGGTCTTGATGACGTCGTCTCCGCGGCCCTGAAAGTAGAAGTAGCCCTCGTCGTCGGCGTAACCCATGTCGCCGGTGACGCACCACTCGCCCTTGAACTTCTCCTGCATCGCTTCCGGATTCTTCCAGTACTCGCGCATCACCACGGGACTTTCCTTGCCGATGGCGATCTCGCCGATTTCCCCGTGCTTGACCGGCTTGCCTTCGGCATCGACGACCTCCACGCGGTGCCCCGGAAACGCCTTGCCGAGCGGCTCGAGCCTGTAGGGCTCGAGCGCACCGCAGGTGCCGATGAAGTAGTTGGCCTCGGTCTGGCCGAATCCCTGATTGAACTCGACCTTCAGCTCCTCGTCGACCCAGCGAGAGAGCTCGGGCGAGACTGGCTCGGCGCCGCTGACGATACAGCGAAGCTTCAAGCTCTTGTACTTCTCGCGCGGCTTTTTGACCTCGCGCAGCGTCTTCAGCGCGGTCGGCGGATAGAGCCCGACGCTCGCGCCGTACTTCTCGAGCAGGCGCAGCGTCACGTCGGGATCGAAGCGCGCTTTGCTGCGATAGGCGAGCACCGGAATGCCGTAGGGCCAGATGGCGAGCAGGCCGTCGAGGAGCCCTCCCGCCCATGCCCAGTCTGCGGGGCTGTAGTAGAGGTCACCGTCGCGCAGGAAGTTGTAGGAGTAGTCGATGCCGTTGTGGCCGAGCACGTAGCGATGCGCATGCAAGACGCCCTTGGGATCCCCGGTGGTGCCCGAGGTGTACATGAGGAGCAGCGCATCCTCGGCCTGTGACGCGCGATCCGGCGTGAACTGCTCGGCGCCTTTGGCGAGCAGGTCGTCGAAATCGAGACCGTCCACCTTGGCGCCGCCGAGACCGGCCGCCTTGCCGCCGCAGACGATCACCTGTCGCAGCGTCGCGACGGAGTCGCGCACGCCGTCGAGCTTGGCGACCGTCTCGGGCTCCATGAGGATCGCCTTCGCCGAGCTGTTCTCGAGCCGGTACCGAATCGCGTCGGGGCCGAAGAGCTTGGAGATGGGCAGGCCGATCGCGCCGAGGCGATAGAGCGCCATGTGCAGGATCGCGGTCTCGGGACGCTGCGGCGTGTGCACGGCGACGACGTCGCCGCGTCCGATCCCGAGGCCGCGCAGCGCATTCGCCATGCGGCAGCTCGCCTCGCGCATCTGCCCGAAGGTGTAGGTCGCCGTGTGGCCTTCGTCGTCCTCGTAGTAGAGCGCGACGGCATCCTTCTTGTGGAACGGCCGGTCGAGGCAGTCGACCGCGACGTTGTAGTCCGATGAAATTTGCCAGCGATGACGCGCGTGCGCGTCGGCGAGGCTCTTCGCTCCGTGGACGGTCAATTCCTTCAGCCCGGTCATGATCGAACCTCCTTAATAGTCCCCGACCCGTCGGCCCGCCATCTTGCACAAATGGTCAGGGCTCGCGATCGAGAGTCAAATACCACCTTCGCAGCGTTGAACCATACCCCGCCCTCGCCGCCCACGGTGTTTGCAGTCGATTTCTTCCGGACCCCTCCGAGCGGCGCTCTTTGCAAGGCTCCGGTTACAGCCGCCGATTCGGAGGCTCGGGGCTTGGCCTGGCGCTCATGAAGAACTATGTGGGGAGCGGCGCCTGGCTGATCGTGGAGAAGCGGAAGGGGCCGCTGTTCGCGATTCGTTCTCCGGACGGAAGCGGAAAGCAGTCAGCCCCGCGCCGAGAGTCGAAGGATCCAATGAGCTCGGAAGGACCGACCCGCCCGTGTGTGCTCGTCGTCGAGGATGACGTCGAGACCCAGCGATTCATGGGCGTGCTCCTCGGCAAGCGCTACGACGTTCTCCTGGCGAGCTCGGGAGACGAGCTGCAGCGGCTGCTCGAATCCGATGGCGGTCGAGTGCGTCTCGTGTTGATGGACCTTTCCCTCAAGGGCGCGGAAGACGGGCTCGAGCTGACGCGAGCTCTCCGCCAGCAGGAACGATGGAAGAGCTTGCCGATCGTGGCCGTCACCGCCCACGCGTTTCCATCGGATCGGGCCAACGCGCTGAACGCAGGCTGCAACGCCTACGTCGAAAAGCCGATCGACATCGTGCGGCTCCTCGGCCTGGTCGAGCGCTTCGTGACGCGGGGTTGAGTCGAGCTCTACCTTTCGCCTGGCAGAAAACGTCCACGACGTCCCTTTTCGACGCCTGCTCAGGATTCGCTCGCCTTGCGGCCCGCGGATTCGCTCAAGGGTCTTCCCCCTCCTCTGTCTCGAGGCTCCGATCCACGCGGTTACCCAGGGACACAGCTTGATGGCCATGGATCTCTAGCCGACAAGCAGATTGACGGCCGCCCCGCTTCGACATATGGCGCGCCGAAGAACCGCGGGGCAACGTTAGATGGGAGGTCCTCGATGAGCGACCCGTACTCCGACCTCGACGCCACCGGCCAGGCCGATCTGGTCCGCCGGAAGGAGATCTCGCCGCGGGAACTCGTCGACGCCGCGATCGCGCGCATCGAGACGCTCAACCCGAAGATCAACGCCGTCATCATCCCCCTCTTCGAGAAGGCGCGCGCACTCGCCGACTCGCCCGACCTTCCCGACGGACCATTCCGCGGGGTGCCTTTCCTGCTGAAGGATCTGGTGTCGACCAGCGCCGGCGATCCCAACCACAACGGCATGCAGTTCCTGAAGAAGCTCGGTTTCGTCGGGCCGGCGGATAGCTTCATCATCACGCGGTTTCGGCTGGCGGGGCTCGTGATCGTCGGCAGGACCAACACTCCGGAGCTGGGGCTCGCCGGGACTACCGAGCCGCTCGCCTATGGACCGACGCGCAACCCCTGGAACCCGGCTCACTCCACGGGCGGGTCGAGCGGTGGGAGCGCCGCAGCCGTGGCCGCGCGCCTCGTGCCCGCGGCAAGCGCGAGCGACGGGGGCGGCTCGATTCGCATTCCGGCGAGCGAGTGTGGCATCGTCGGCCTCAAGCCGACTCGCGGCCGGATCTCGCTCGGTCCAGTGGCCGGCGAGTTCTGGCACGGACTCGCGACCGAGGGCGTGGTGAGCCGCTCGGTGCGCGATTCGGCGGCGCTCCTCGACGTCGTTTCCGGTCCGATGACGGGCGACCCCTACTTCGCGCCGCCGCCGGAGCGGCCGTTCGCCGCGGAGGTTGGGCGGGATGCGGGAAAGCTCCGCATCGGGCTCATGACCCGCGAGCCCAACAACCGCCGGCCGCTTCATCCCGAGTGCGTGAGGGCCGTCGAGAGCGCCGGCCGGCTCCTCGAGTCGCTCGGCCACCGCGTGGAGCTCTCCTACCCCGCGGCGTACGATGAGGCCGAGATGACGAGCCACTTCATGACGCTCGTCGACGGTCATTCCGCGCAGGCGATCGACATGATCGGAGCGCTCGTCGGCCGCGAGGTGAGGCCCGAGGACGTCGAACCGTACACC
The DNA here is from genome assembly GCA_963745025.1 of uncultured delta proteobacterium. Lineage (GTDB taxonomy): Bacteria > Desulfobacterota > Binatia > JACPRU01 > JACPRU01 > CAVQIG01. The sequence goes on along the minus strand of CAVUWD010000019.1, from coordinate 284,760 downwards.
TGGAACTTCGTCGAGGAGGGTCGCAAGGTGACGGCCCGGCAGTACATCACCGCCGCGGAGTGGCTCCAGAGCTGGAGCCGCCGGATGGCGTCGTGGTGGGCGGAGGGTCACGATCTCCTGGTGACGCCCACCATCTCCGAGCCGCCGCCCGTGCTCGGCGACCTCGGAGGGCCGGGCGGCGACCCGCGGAAGAGATGGCTGCGCAACCTCGAGGTCATCCCCTTTACGCCTCCGTTCAACGTCACCGGGCAGCCGGGGATCTCCCTGCCGCTTCACTGGACGCGCGAGGGTCTGCCAGTCGGCGTGCACCTGGTGGCGGCATACGCTCGGGAGGACCTGCTCATCCGTGTGGCGGCGCAGCTCGAGCACGCGGCGCCCTGGGCGGGCCGCAAGCCACCCCTCTCTGCCTGACCAACGCGACCACTTCGATCCCCGCGATCCGAAGGAAGGCGTCGCCTGAACGCCGCCTTTCCTGAAGCCGTCCGGAACGGCGCCCCGCAGCGTCGACCTCGCTAATGCTCGCATTTTGCCCGGCCTTCATCGCGAGCGATCTGCCGTTGACGAGCGCCGCGCGACGACGATACGACCGACTCGTCTCTCGCGCGACGGAGGAAGAGCCATGCTGAAGGTCATCGTCCAACTCTATCCCGTGATCCCCGCCGCCGACGAGGACGAGCGGCGCCGCCTGCGGCCGATCGGACGCAACGCTGCCCGCTATCAGGAGACGCTCGCGGGCTGGCACGACATCGTGAGGGCGGCGGACGACCTCGGCGTGTGGGGCGTGGCGACGATCGAGCATCACTTTCATTCCGAGGGCTACGAGGTCGGGCCGAACCCCGGCGTGCTGAACGCGTATTGGGCAGCAATCACCAACAAGGTGCGCGTCGGCCAGCTCGGCTACGTGATGAGCGCCCAAAACCCGATTCGCGTGGCGGAGGAGACCGCGATCCTCGATCATCTGTCCCGCGGCCGCTGCTTCGTTGGCTTCGCGCGAGGCTATCAGTCCCGCTGGACCGACGTGCTCGGTCAGCACCTCGGCGGCGTCGCGGCGCTCTCCGACGGATCGCCCGCCGACCGGGAAAACCGCAAGCTCTTCGAGGAGCAGGTGGACCTCGTGCTGCGCGCGTGGACCGAGGATTCGATCGAGCATCACTCCCGGGTCTGGCAGATCCCGTATCCGTACGAAACGGGCGGCCGCGAATGGCCGATGGTCGAATGGACGCGCGTGCTCGGCGCCCCCGGCGAGATCGATGGACAGGGAGCGATCCGGCGCGTGAGCGTCGTCCCCGCGCCGTTCACACGGCCGCATCCGCCCGTCTTCGTGTCGAGCAACGCGAGCCTCGAGACGATCGAGTGGGCCGCGCGACACGGCTTCGTTCCGACGTACTTCTCGAGCATCGGCCGCGCGGGAAGCTACGGACCGACCTACGTATCCGCCGCTGCCGCGGCCGGCCGGGGATTTGCCCTGGGCGAGAACCAGGCGATCGTCCGCTGGCCTCGGATCGGCGCGAGCCGCAAAGAGGGGCTCGAAAAGCTCGCACTCTACGACGGCGACATCTTCAAGCACTTCTACGGGCCCTTCCTGTCCCGCATCGGCAGTCAAGCGGGGGTGGCGAGCGATGCCACGCGCGAGGACACGGTCGCGCCGATGCTCGCCTCGGGCCTCTTCATCGCCGGTGGCGCGGCGGACGTCCGCGACGAGTTCGTACGACAGTGGCGGGAGCTCCCTGCCGAGTACGCGGTGCTCATCTACCATTACGCGCAGCAGCCGAAGGAGAGCGTCATCGAGGACCTTCGCCTCTTCATGCGCGAGGTGAAGCCGGCTCTCGACGAGATCCTTCGACGCTCCTGGGGGACTGACCGTGAGTCGGCGGCGGACATGGCGTAGCGGAGTAGGAGCCGACAGCGGCTCCCATCGCACGGTTGGCATGGATCGCATCGCTGACACGAGCGAATTCCAGCCAATTCCCGCCAACCTGCCGCGGCGGTGAGAATCAGCAAGAATCGAGAGGATGAGGACGTCCTACCGAGAGGTTATACGGTGTCGCTCACGGAAGTGAAAATGTACTCCGACTACAAGAGCCCGTTCGCGTATCTCGCGTTCGATCCCGCCTTCGCGCTCGGCGACCGCTACCGGATTTGCCTGCGCTGGATTCCCTTCCAGCTGCGCATCAAGGGAAAGGGGGAGCGCAGCGTCTATTCCGAGTACAAGGCGCGATACTCGTATCTCGATGCTCGGCGGTTCGCGAAGCCGCGCGGCCTGGTGATTCGCGGGCCGTTGAAAGTCTACGATACGACGCCGGCGCTGATCGGCGGCCTCTTCGCGGAGGCCCATGGGCGTCTGCTCGACTACAGCCGCACGGTTTACGAGCGGTTCTTTCGCCGCGAGCTGGAGTTGGATCAGGCCGCCGACATCGGCGAGGTGCTGGCCGGCCTCGGCTTGTCCGCCGCCGCGTTTGGCGAGTACCTTTCCGCAGGCGGCGCGCGCGAATACCAGCGCGCGCAGGAAGAGGCCGCCGCCGATCACGTCTTCGGCGTGCCGCTGTTCGTCTTCCACGGCGAGCCCTTCTGGGGCCACGACCGACTACCGCTCCTCGAGCAGCGGCTGCGAGAAGCTGGGCTCGCCCTGTGACCGGCTACCGGCCGATTCCCGATCCCCCGTGACCAACGCGAATTTGCCCTCGCCGATTCCGCGCTCGTCATCACGCGCACGCGGGTCAACGCCGCAGCGCGCTGCGCTCGTCCATCTGCGCGATGTGATGCTCGACGGCACGGCGCTCGCGGGCGAGATAGTCGGCGATGGCGCGCGCGAGCCGCGGATCGGCGAGGTAGTGCATGCTGTCGGTCGGCCGCGCATCGAAGCCGCGAAGATGCTTGAATTCACCGCCCGCGCCCGGCTCGAAGCGGCGGATTCCGGTCTCCAGGCAGTATTCGATCGCCGCGTAGTAGCACACGTCGAAGTGCAGGAAACGGATCTCCTCGAAGCTGCCCCAGTAGCGTCCATAGAGCACGTCGTGCTTGCGGACGTTGAACGTGCCGGCGATGATGCTCCCGCCGCGGCGCGCCACCACGAAACAGAGCCGCTGTTTCCAGCGCTCGCGCAGTAGATCGAAGAGCGTCCGGTTCAGGTACTGCCGGCCCCAGTAGAGCTTATCGATCGTCGAGTGGTAGAGCCGGAACATGAGCGGGAAGAGCGCGTCGGGAATCTCGTCGCCGACGAGCACCTCGAGCTCGATCCCCTGCGCCGCGATCTCCCGGCGCTCGCGGCGCACCTGCGTACGGCGCTTGCTCTTGAGCGCCGCCAGATACTCCTCGAAGCTCCGCCAGCCGGGGTTCTCCCATTGGTACTGATAGCCCGCGCGGTGCTCGAAGCCGACCGAGGAGAGCCCTTCGACCTCGTCCGGGAGACAGAAGTTGACGTGCACCGATGAGAAATCGTTCTGGCGGCAGATCTGCTTCAGCCCTTCGCCGAGCGCTCGAATCACGCCGGAGCGATCCGCCGGGCTGCGGCTGAGGAAGCGGGCACCGCTCGCCGGCGTGAACGGCACGGCGACGAGCAGCTTCGGATAGTAGGCGATGCCGCCGCGTTCGGCGGCTTCCGCCCAGCCGTGATCGAAGACAAACTCGCCCATGCTGTGCGCCTTGACATAGAGCGGACAGGCGCCGACGAGCTCCTTGCCCTCCCAGAGCGTCAGATGCTGGGGCAGCCACCCCGTGCCCGCAGAAACACAGCCCGCTTCCTCGAGTGAGGCGAGCCATTCCCACTCGAGGAAAGGCGAGCCGTCACCGACGAGCGCGTTCCAATCCCCCGGCGAGACTTCGGCGATCCGTTGCTTCACCTCCAGGCGCACGCCCCGACTCTAGGAGCCTACGTCGGAGATGGAAAGGGGGCTATAACGGCGCCATGAAGGTTCTTCGTTGGGGATGGTCGGAGTACGAGTCGCCCGAGCTGCCGGGTTTGCCTGCAGGGGTCGAGGCGGTCGCACGGGCCGGGCCCGCGGCGCCGCTCGAGGAAGCCGACGTCCTGGTCGTGCCGAGCACCGTGCGGGTCGATGCGACCGTCACGGAACGACTTCGGCGTTGCAAGCTCGTCGTGACGACGACGTCGGGCTTCGACCAGATCGATCTCGCGGCGCTGCGCCGAGCCCGAATTCTCTGCGCTCGTTTGCCGCTCGTCCGCCGCGATGCGGTGGTCGAGACGACGCTCGGCATGGTCTTCTCTCTCACCCGCCGCCTCGGCTGTTTTCAGGAAGCGGCGCGAGCCGGGCGCTGGGAACGGCCCCGGCTGGCCGACTACGGGGCGACTCTGCTCGGGACGGTCGGCGTAGTCGGCGTCGGCGTGATCGGCTCACGAATGGCGGAGCTGCTCGAGGCGCTCGGTGGCCGGGTGCTTCGCTGCGACCCCGTCCTCGCTGGCGGGGTTTCGCTCCCGGAGCTGTTGCGCGACAGTACCGTGGTGACGCTCCACTGCGAGCTTACACCTTCCAACCGCGGCATGATCGGTCGAGCAGAGATCCGCGCGATGCAGCGCGGTGCCGTCCTCGTCAACACCGCCCGCGGCGCGCTCCTCGACGTCGAGGCCGCCATCGATGCGGTGCACGAGGGTCACCTTGCGGGCCTCGGGCTCGACGTCTTTCCCGAGGAGCCGACGGATCTGTCACGCTACGCCGGGCCGCGCGTCCTGGTCACGCCGCACGCGGCAGGATGGCACCCGGGGCTCGCCACCAAGATCGCCGAAGGGGTCGTCGAGGCGGTGCGGGCGCTGAAGGAAGGACGCGAGGTGCCGTTTCGAGTCGCTTGAGGAGAGCTACGGGCTACAGGCTACGGGCAACGATTTTCTGAGTCCTTTCCCGTAGCCTGTAGCCTCTCATTCGATCGGCAGCCACCAGCTCGGCTGGTGCCCGAAGCGCTTGACGGCCTCGTCGTGGAGATCGGCATACTGCTTGCGAATCTCTTCGATCCGCTTGTCGGCGTTCTGCTTCTGCTTGCGTAGCGCGTCTTCCTCGCCGGTGTCGTTCGCGTTCGGACCGTAGGCCTTCTGCAGCATCTCGATCCCGACCTGCGAAGCCTGCGTATCCATCTTTCTCAGCGCGGCGAGCTTGGTTTCGGCATCGGCCGATTGCTGTTTTGCGTCCGCGAGTTCGCGCTTGAGCCGCATGCGCGTCATGCTGGCGTTCGAGGAGAACGCCTCCTCGGAGATGGCGGACGAACTGGAGCTCTCGGCAGGAGCCGCGGCCTCGCGGTCAGCCTGCGCGGTGGTTTCGGCTTGCGCGACAGGAGGACTCTGCGCCTCGGGACTCTGCGCCTCGATCCCTTTGACCGCCCCGGTGTCCTCGGTGGTGCTCTCGCCACCCGGCGACACGTTGGAGAAATGGACCTTTCCGTCTTTGTCGGTCCACTTGTAGACCTTCTGTGCGACCACTTGCCCGGCCGAGAACGATAGCCAGGCCAGACCCAGGACGAGCGTTGCGAAACCCTGTCGGCTCCTGCTCATGCGTTCCTCCCCTTGGCACTTCGCCCGGCTACCAGGTTACACCGATTCGCGCGGGTTAGGCGAGCCTTCCACGCTCGCCAACGGGCCATCGGCCCGCCACATGTGACAGCTCCCCACCTGAGCGTTGCTCGCGCGGCTGAACCTCCGGCCCGACCAGACGCTGGGCATGTCGACGTGGCGAACGTCGCGCAGCTCGGCATGAACGGCGAGCCGATCGCCGTCGAGCGGCTGCGTTTCGATCGACAGCATCCGCTCGTGGAGCTCGGTGCTCATCGCCGACCGCCCTTCCGCCCCGACGGATCCAGGCCCCAGCTCGCCGGCCGCCACGTCGTGCCGGAGGCGCCATCCTCGAGCGCGATGCCCGCCTGCAGCAGACCGCGACGAAGCGCGTCGGCGCGCGGCCAATCTCTGGCGGCCCGCGCCGCCGCGCGCTCGGCGATCGCGCGCTCGACGTCGGCGGCCGTCTGCCCCGCCGCCGCGAGAGCGCGCGCCCGCTCGGCGTCGAGGAACTCCTCGGCGCGTCGCTCGCCGATACCGAGGACGGTCACGGCGGCGGCAAGATCGCGCCGCACCGCCGTGGCGCCCGCTACATCGCCGGCATCGAGCAGGCGATTGATCTCGCGCACGAGATCGAAGAGCACGGCGATCGCGCGGGCCGTGTTGAGATCGTCGTCCATGGCGGCAACCAACGCCTCGAGGCGCTCCGTCGGCGGAAACAGCGATACGGGCGCCGCGGGCGCCTGCGCTCCCGCGCAATCGGCGCGCGCCAGCGTCTCGTAGAGCCGAACGAGCGCGCGAAAGCTCTCCTCGACGCTCTCCAGCGAAAAATCCATCGGGCTCCGGTAGTGCGTGGAGACCAGGAACAGGCGCAGCGCCTCGGCGGGCAATCGCTCGACGAGCTCGCGGATCGTGAACACGTTGCCGAGAGACTTCGACATCTTCTCTTCGTGGATGCGCACGAAGCTGTTGTGCAGAAACGCCCGCACGAACGGCATGCCCGCCGCCCCCTCGGATTGGGCGATCTCGTTCTCGTGATGCGGAAAGATGAGGTCCTCGCCGCCGCAGTGGAGATCGAAGGGTTGTCCGAGGAGCGAGGTGCTCATCGCCGAGCACTCGATGTGCCAGCCCGGCCGTCCCCTTCCCCAAGGGCTCTCCCACGCGGGCTCGCCGGCCGCCTCCCGCTCCGGCGTGACCGACTTCCAGAGCGCGAAATCCATCGGATCGCGCTTTCGCTCGTCGACCTCGACACGCGCCCCGGCGATCATGTCTTCGAGGCGGCGCTTGGAGAGCTTTCCGTAGCCCGGAAAGTCGCGCACCGAGAAGCACACGTCACCGTCGACGACGTAGGCGAGCCCTCTGTCGAGGAGCTGCTGGATGAGCCCCACCATGGCGTCGATCCACTCGGTGGCGCGCGGCTCGTGGCTCGGCGCCAAGCAGCCGAGCGCGACGACGTCGCGGTGGAACTCGGCGATGTTCCGCTCGGCAAGCTCGCCTGCCGCGATCCCCAACGCCTGCGCGCGATCGATGATCCGGTCGTCCACGTCCGTGATGTTGCGGACGAACGTGACGTCGTAACCACGCGCGCGCAGATACCGGTGCAGCACGTCGAAGGCGACGAACACGCGGGCATGGCCGACGTGGCAACGGTCGTAGACCGTGACCCCGCAGACGTAGATGCCGACCTTGCCCGGAGCGAGCGGCTCGAAGGGCTCGACCCGGCCGGTCAGAGTATTGTGAAACGAGAGGGCTACTTGAGCTCCCCGGAGTAGATCCGCATCACCGTGTCGAGGAACTTGATCGCGTCAGGCTTCTTCCGCTGGAAGGAGTTTCGGCCCATGATCGAGCCAAAGCCGCCGCCGTCGCGGATGCCGCGCACCTCCTCGAAGATGTCCTGGTCGCCCTTCGTGGCGCCACCCGAGAAGATGACGATTCTGCGGCCATCGAAGGCGCTCTGCACCACGTGGCGGACGCGCTCGGCGATCGTGCCGACGGGGATTCGTTCCTTCTCGTAGACCTTCTTGGCCTCGGCGAGCTCGATGTGCGCGGTCGGCACCTTGACCTTGACGACGTGCGCGCCGAGCTCGGCGGCGATGTGCGCGGCGTAGGCGACGACGTCGATCGCGGTCTCGCCTTCCTTGCTGAGGCTCGAGCCGCGCGGGTACGACCACACGACGACGGCCAGGCCGACGCTCTTCGCCTCCTCGGCGATCTCGCGCAGCTGCTCGTACATCTCGCGGATGCGCGACGAGCCCGGATAGATCGTGAAGCCGACGGCCGCGCATCCCAGCCGCAGCGCTTCCTTCACGCTGCCAGTGACCGACGAGCACGGGTCCTTCTCGTCGTAGAGCACGTCGTGGCTGTTGAGCTTCAGGATCAGCGGAAGCGCACCGGGAAACTGCGCGACGCCCCCCTCGATGAAGCCGAGCGGAGCGGCGTACGCGTTGCAGCCGGCGTCGAGCGCGAGCTGGAAGTGGTAGTTCGGATCGTAGCCGGCCGGATTCGCCGCGAAGCTTCGGCCCGGACCGTGCTCGAAGCCTTGGTCGACGGGCAAGATGACGAGCTTTCCGGTGCCGCCGAGACGCCCGTGGTTCAGGAGGCGCGCCAAGTTCGCCCGCGTTCCCGGGTTGTCGCTTGCATACCAGCTGAGAATTTCTCGCACTCGTTCGGTCATACGACTCTCCTCGCGGTTGGGGTCAGCCTGATGATCTGCCAAAATGGGGAACGTTGGCAACGTCGACCGTTCCTCTCCGTCACTCTTCCTGAGCCTCGCTGGTCAGCGTCTCGAGCGACCAATCCCGATCCCCGACGAACCCGTGGGCACGCACCGGGCAGTCCTGCACCCGGCAGCTCCGACAATAGACGGAGCGGCAGGGGTCGAGATGGAAGATGCACTCGGCAACCTGACCGATTCCGTTGACGATCTCGAGCTCGAAACCGTCGGAAAAATCGTGTGCATCGGACACGGACCAGAAGCGCGGCACGACCACGTGCGCATCGACGTGCACCACGCCGCCGGAGCGGATCGCGCGCAGCCGGTGAATGGCGATGCCCCCCGGGTGCCGCACCGCCTGGATCACCGAGGTGAGCTTGGCGAGAAGCCCGCGGTCCGACTCGTCGAGCAGCCCGCCCACGGCCCGACGCAGCAATCGCGCGCCGATGATCGCGAGGTTGCCACCGAGCGCGATGGCGACGAGCGGATCGAGCGCTTGCCAGCCGGTGATGCGGACGAGGCCCAGGCCAACGACGACACCCGCGCTCGTCCAGAAGTCGGTGAGCACGTGCAGGCCGTCGGCCTCGATCGCCGGCGAGTGCATTCGCCGTCCGGCCCGGACGAGGAAATAGCCGAGCAAGGCGTTGGCGAAGCCGGCGACGATCACCAAGACGAGCCCTTCTTCGATCGACGTGATCCGTTGGCCGAACCACAGCGCCTGTCCGGCTTGGTAGACGATCACCAGCGCCGCGAACGCGATCAGGCCGCCCTCGAATCCGCTGGAGAGGAACTCGACCTTGCCGTGGCCATAGGGGTGGGACTCGTCGGCGGGACGGCTGGCGATCGCGAGGCTCGCGAGCGTGAACAGCGCCGCGACGATGTTGACGACCGACTCGAGCGCATCGGAGAGGATCGCCGTCGAGCCGGTGAGCTGATAGCCGACGAACTTGGCCGCGAAGATCAGGACGGCGGCGACGAGCGAGATCGTGCCGGCGCGCAGACGGATCGCGCGATCGGCAACCACCGCTTGCGGGGCGTCGGGCACTCGATTCGAGTAGGCGAGATCGGAGGCAGGCATGGGGAAACGGCTACCGGCTACAGGCTACCGGCTACCGCCCGACAAGAGAAGCCATCGACACCATGGGTCTCTGGCTACGAAACGTTTCGGCAAGACGGAACGCGTGGGCGGTTGTGGTCGATCCGTACTCGGGTCGACCACAACCGCCCGCAACCGCGCGGAGCGCGGAAGAGCTGCATTCCGCGCTCCGCGCGGGAGCTGGATTTTCCGATCGCCCCGAGTACGGGCCGACCGAAAAATCCAGCGCTCAGGAACCCCCAGCGTTCGAGGCAGCGACTTGAGGTATTACGACACCATGGAACCGGTAGCCGGAAGCCTGTAGCCTGTGGCCTCTCATGACCGCCGCCGAACGCTTCGCCGCCTGGACCCGGTCGCTCTCGCTGCAAGCGATCCCGCCCGAAGTCGTCGCGGCGGCCAAGCTCCATCTCCTCGATGCGCTCGGCTGCGGCCTCGCCGCGCACGCGCTCGGAATCGCCACCGCCGGGCGCGAGGCGATGCGCGAGAGCGGCGGGCGGGCCGAAGCCTCGGTCATCGGCGTCGCGGAGCGATGGCCGGCGGCGCACGCGGCTTTCGCCAACGGCATGCTGTGTCACGGGCTCGACTTCGACGACACGCACACCGATGCCGTGTGTCACGTGAGCGCGGTGATGGCACCCGCGGCGATCGCAGCCGCCGAGGCAAGGGGTGCGAGCGGAGCCGATCTTCTCGTTGCCCTCGTCGCCGGAAACGAGATCATCACCCGGATCGGCATGGCGGCCCCGGCAGTCTTCCATCGCCGCGGGTTCCACCCGACCTCCGTTTGCGGTGTCTTCGGCGCCACCGCGGCGGCTGCACGGCTTCGCGGGCTCGACCGTCCGGCGATCGCTCAGGCACTCGGCATCGCCGGAAGCCTCGCCTGCGGCATCTTCGAGTATCTCGCCGACGGCTCCGAGACCAAGCCGGTGCACGCCGGCGCGGCGGCACAGTCAGGACTCGTCGCCGCGAGCCTGGCGGCACACGGGGCGACGGGGCCGGCGTCGGTCTTCGAGGGACGCTTCGGACTCTTTGCGGCCTTCGCCGACGTCCATCGGATCGATCTCGAGCCCGCCCTCGCAGATCTCGGCCGACGCTGGGAGACGCCGCGCATCGCCTTCAAGCCCTACCCCGCCTGCCACTACATTCACGCGCCGATCGATGCCGTGGCGCGGGCGGTCGGCGCGCGAGGTGTCTCCGCCGACGAGATCGCGGACGTCGTCTTGCGTGTCCCGGAGCCTGCCGTATCGCTGGTTCTCGAGCCAGCGGACGCCAAGGCGCGCCCGCGCACCCCCTACGACGCCAAGTTCAGCCTGCCCTTCAGCGCGGCGGCGATGCTCGTCCACGGAGCCGTCGACCTCGATTCGTACCGGGAAGAGGCCATGGGCGACGAGCGGGTGCTCGAGCTCGCTCGCAAGGTCCGCTACGAGGTCGTACCGTTCCCGACGTTTCCCAAGGCGCTGCCGGGCGGTGCTCGAATCGTTCTCCGCGACGGTCGAGTGCTCGAGGCCGAGCTTGCGAATCAGCGCGGCGGGCCTGAGAATCCGATGAGCTCCGAGGAGATCGCCGTCAAATTTCGCAAGAACGCTCGGCTCGCCCTGCCGAGCGAGCGGGCCGACCGCCTCGAGCATCTCGTGCTCTCGCTCGAGCATCAGCGCGACGCCCGCGAAGTGTTTTCAGAGCTCCGCGGGACGTAACCCGCAAGTATTCGCGTTCGCGTGCTTCGCGAAGAGCGCGGTCGGTCGTGGTCGGCCTGTACTCGGGTCGATCACGACCGACCGCAACCGCGCGGAGCGCGGGAGCAATAACTCTCGGGATTCGTCTATTGTTTTCCGCCCTCGCGCGCGCTGGCTGGATTTTCCGGTCGACCCGAGTGCGGGCCAACCGGAAAATTCAGCATTTCAGGAATTTCGAACGCCCGAAACGGCTAGCCCAACTTGTACGTCACGAGCGCGCTCGCGACCCGCTGGCCGTTTGCATCCTCCACGGCAACCTCGCAGACCGTGATCGTACGCCCCCGCTGGATCACCCGCGCGTCGGCCACGATGTCCTGACCGCGCGCCGCGGCAAGGAAGTTGACGGCGAGAGCGATGGTCGTGCCGCGCGGGTTCGCCGAGAGATCGGCGGCGGACCACGCCGCTCCCGTGGCGGCGGCATCGACGAGCGCCGAGATTGCCCCGCCGTGGACGATGCCGCCGCCGGTGGTGACGTCGGCGCGAAACGGCAGCCGAACGCGCACGTGATCGGCATCGATGGTTTCGACCTGCATGCCGAGCAACCCGCCGAGGGGCGAGCGAACGATCGAGCTGCGGACGACTTCGTCGTTGACCGGACGGCTCATGCGCGAGCCCCCCGCTTCGTGTACTTTTCGATGGGTCCACTACGAACGCCGCGCATGGCTGACTCTAGTGGCCGGTGGGCGTCGGCGGAGGACGCGCGGCCCCGCTTTCGAGCGCTTTGCCGAGCGCGTCCATCTCGCGCGCGAACGTCGCCCAGTCGCCACCGCGCAGCCCGTCGAGCGCCGCCCGGTAGTGGTCTCTCACCGACTCCACGGCGGCCTCGACCGGCGGCTGACGCGTCTCCACGCTCGGCGGCGGTGTCGGCGCGCCCCCCCCGAACACCTTGCCGAGCGCCGCCTCGAGCGAAGTTTCCATCGCCAGCCGGTCGCCGTAGGCCACGATGACGCGCTTCATCTCCGGAATCTGTCCTTGCTCCGATCGCAGATAGAGCGGCTCGGCGTAGACGATCGCATCCTCGACCGGGATGACCAGCAAGTTCCCGCGGATCACCTTCGACCCCATCTGATTCCAGAGCGAGAGCTGCTGCGAGATCACCGTATCCTGATCGATGCGCGCCTCGATCTGCTGCGGCCCGTAGATCAGGCGCTCCTTCGGAAATGCATACTCGATCAGCTCGCCGTAGTTCGGCGTGTCGCAGCGCGCGGCCAGCCAGGCCACCATGTTGTTGCGGTTCGAGGGCGTCATCGGCTGCATCAACAGGAACTCCTCGTTCTCGCCGCCCGGTAGCTTCATGATGATGTAGTAGGGCTCTACGGCCGATCGCGTGCCCGCCGCCGACTCGCTCGGAAAGCTCCACAAGTCTTCCTTGTTGTAGAACACGTCGGGGCTGGTCATGTGGTAGGTGCGATACATCTCCGCCTGGATGAGAAAGAGGCCCTCCGGGTAGCGAACGTGGCGGCGCAGGTCCTCGGGCATGGCCGCGAACGGGTGGAAGAGGCCGGGGAAGATGCGGGCATAGGCGGCGAGGATCGGGTCGGATTCGTCGACCGCGTAGAAATCGACCGTGCCGTCGTATGCGTCGATCACCACCTTCACCGAGTTGCGAATGTAGTTGAAGCCGAGATTCGGCACGGGTTCCGAGTACGGGAACGTCGCGCTCGTCGTGTACGCGTCCTGGATCCAGTAGAGCCGGCCGCGCGAGATGACGACGTAGGGATCGTGATCGAGCCTCAAGAACGGCACGAGCCGCGACAGCATCTGTCCAATCGAGCGGCGGAAGAGAATCCGGCTCTCGGGACGAATGTTACCCGAGATCAAGAGGTTCAGGTCTCGGAAGCTCCACGCGAAAACGAGACGGCGAAGCAAGGAGCCGAGTGGCACGCCGCCGCGCCCGGCGTAGCGGTTGGCCACGTTCTCATCGCCCTTCGGATAGTCGAACTCCTCGGCGGCGCCGCCGACGAGCACGTACTCGTCGGTGCGCTCGCCGAAGTAGATGCGCGGCTCGTCGATCCGCAGACCGACCGGCGAGTTCGGCGGAATGTCCTTCACGAAGAAAACGGGCAGCCCCTCCCCCTCGACCTCCGTGACGGGGCTCATCACGGCGCCGAAGCCGTGCGTGAACTGCAGGCGCTGGTTCACCCAGGTCCGCGCGTTGGCGGGCAGCAGCGACGGCATGATCTCGCGCGCGGCGAGCATGACCTGTCGGCGGCCATCGGGAAGGTCGTAGCGGTCGACGTCGGTGTCGTGAAAGTCGTAGTAGAGCCGGATGACCTGGAGCTGGCGGTACGTATCGAGCAGCGGCCCGGGATCCCACAGACGGATGTTCTTGAAGGTGGCTTGGTTGCGCTCGACCGCCGACGGGTCGAGCCGGGTCTTGGCGGGGAACGCTCGCGTCTGAATCTTGTCCAGACCGTAGGCGCGACGCGTGAGATCGATGTTGTGCTGCAGATAGGGATGCTCGAGGCGGAGCTCGTCCGGGCGCACGCGCAAGCGCTGGTAGAAATCGGGAAACACGCTGCAGAGCAGCGAGGTGGCGAACACGAGAACCACGGCGCCGACCGGCAGCCGCCATTCCCGCACTCTCCAGTTCGCGAGCGCGAGCGCCGCGCCGGCGAACGCCGCCGCGCAGAGCAGCCACTGGAGCGGCAACCGCACGTGGCTCACCGTGTAGCCCGGTCCGAACACCGCGCCGTAGGGCTCGAGCAAGAGCTCGTAGCGCCCGAGCCAATAGTCGAAGCCCTTGACCGCGAGAAAGAGACCGAGCACCAGCGACACGAAGCGCATCACCGCCGGCGGCAGCGGCTCGCTGGGTCGGCGAAAGTCGATCGCCCCCTGAAGCCAGAAGAGTGCCGCACCGACGAGGGCCGCCAAGACGATCGTACCGAGCAGCGCGTTGACGATGGCGCGGTACGCGGGCAGCGCGAACACGTAGAAGCCGACATCGCGACCGAAGAAGGGCTCGACCGAGCCGAAGCGTCCGCCGTAGAGCCACAGGAGGTAGGTCTCCCAGTTGCCCGACTGCCCGAGCCCGAAGAGGAAGGCGATCAGCGCCGAGACGGCGAGCACGAGCGCACGCCACGGAATCCGGTCGCTGAATGGGGCGATCAGCTCCGGCAGGGTCTCGGCGCCGTTGCCCCGCCGCAGCACGACACGAACCACGCCGCGGTCGCGCACGTGGGCGACGACGTACAACCCCACCGCCGCCACAACCGCGAACACGATCGCCGCGGCGACTGCGAAGCACGCGATCTTGGCTCCGAGAACCGTGCGGAACACGACCAGATCGCCGAGATGGGCAAACCACAGCGCATCGACGAAGATCTCGCTGCCGGCGCCGAGGAGCAGCAGGCCGAGCACCACGAGTACCGCAACCGCCACGGCGATTCGTCTACCCACCTGGCCTTGCCCTCGTCGAAATCTCGCGAACACGCTCTCGGACGACGTCCGCTGGACAGAGGCGGATGAAGAGCCACAGGCCGCCCAACACGACGCCGAGATCGTCCAACTCGCCCACCACCGGCACGACGTCCGCAATGAAGTCGAGCGGCCAGACGACGTAGGTCAAGCTCAGCACGAGAACGGCCTTGGCGAGGACGGAGACGCGCGAGTCGCGGAACAGGCGCCAGTAGAGTCGGACGAAGTCGGGCAGGTGCGCAACGACTTGCAGCGCTCTCCCGGTGAAGAGGAACCGCGGCAGCGACCCCGACGTCAGCCCCACACCCAATGCATGACCCGAGGCCGCGCGGCAGTCAATCGTTCGGTTCCGTCACCCGAGTCGTGCCCGACGCGAACGCGGATCGAGCGGACGGCAGTCGTGCGCTGCCTCGATCGCGCATCCTGGGCCGCCGCTCATCCGCCTCGCGGCCGTGCGCGACTCCGTTCTACCTGTCAGAGCAAACCCGAACTTGGCCTCTACGGGCTATCCGGCAAGAAGTCTCGCGCTTTCCTCGTGCACGAGCTGCACGAGGTCCGTCGCGGCCTCCACGGGGGTCTCCGGAAGGATGCCATGGCCGAGGTTGAACACGTGCCCGGCGCGTCCGGCGACGCTCGCGACAATGCCTCGCGCCGCTTCCGCGGTGACGGGCCAAGGGGCGAGCAGCGCCACCGGGTCGAGGTTTCCCTGCACGGCGACGTCGGGACCGAGCCGGTCCCAGGCGTCGGCGAGCTCGATCCGCCAATCGACGCCGATGACGCTGCCGCCGGCGCGCCGCATGTCGGCGAGGAGCCCCGCGGTCTGCGTCCCGAAGTGGATGACGGGCACGCCTGACGCCGCGAGCGGCTCGAGCACCGCTCGGGAATGCGGCAGCACGAAGCGGCGGTAATCCTCCGGCGCGAGCGCGCCGGCCCAGCTGTCGAAGAGCTGCACCGCGTCGGCCCCCGCCTCGATCTGCATGTGCAGGTAGGCGGCGGTGAGCGAAGCCAGACGCGACATCAGCCGGTGCCACACCTCGGGCTCGCCGTACATCAACCGCTTGGTGGCGACGAAGCTCCGCGAGTGCCCCCCTTCGACGAGGTAGCTCGCGACCGTGAAGGGCCCGCCAGCGAAGCCGATGAGCGGAACACGACCGTCGAGTCGCCCGACGATCGTGCGAACCGACTCCGCGACGAAGCCGAGCTCGGTCTCGACGTCGAACCCGGGCAGCCGGTCGACGTCGCTCGCGCTCCTCACCGGCCGGCGGAGACTCGGCCCATCCCCAGCCACGAATTCCAGCCCGACGTCGAGCGGCTCGAGGATCAGCAGAATGTCGGCGAAGAGGATCGCGGCATCGACGCGGAGCCGCTCGACGGGCTGCAGCGTGACCTCCGCCGCGAGCTCGGGCCGTTTGCAGATTTCGAGCAGCGAGTGGTGCGCCCGTACCGCGCGGTATTCCGCCATGTAGCGGCCGGCCTGGCGCATGAACCAAACCGGGGTGGCATCGACCGCCTCGCGCCGGCAGGCGCGCAGAAACCGATCGTTCTGCAGCGGACGCTTCATCCAGCGGAGTGATGGCACGTTGATCTTTGGCCCGCAAACGCGCGAAAGAAGAGTCATGAAGGGCCGGGTCGCCGTCGTCGTCGCGTTGCTGGCGTCGGTCGTTCACGCCGGTGCCGCCGAGGCGGGCGAGCGTACAATGGTCGTGTTCGCCGCCGCCTCGCTTCGCGAAGCCTTCGGCACGATCGCCGAACGCTTCGAGACGCGCCATCCCGGCGTGCACGTCGTCGTCAATCTCGCGGGCAGCCAGGAGCTCGCCGCGCAGATTCTCAACGGAGCGGCTGCGGACGTCTTCGCATCGGCCGACCCGGCGAACATGGCGAAGCTCGTGAAGCTCGGGCTCGTCGAGCGACCGCGGCTCTTCGCTCGCAACGCGCCGGTTCTCGTCGTCACCCCCGATTCCCCCGCACCGATCCGCTCTCTCGAAGACCTGCCCCGCGCGGCTCGCATCGTGCTCGGCGGCCCGGAGGTACCGATCGGCCGCTATTCGCGCGAGATTCTCGAGCGCGCATCCGAACGATACGGCCGAGACTTTCGCAAGCGAGTCGAGGAGCGCGTGGTTTCGAACGAGCTGAACGTTCGGCAGGTACTCGCCAAGGTCCGGCTCGGCGAAGCCGATGCCGGAATCGTCTACCGCACGGACGTGACCAGCGTCGGGGGGAACGTCGTCGTCGTCGAAATTCCTCCCGGAGTGAACGTCATCGCCGAGTATTCGATTGCGGTGCTCAAAGCCGCTCCCGACCGTACGCTCGCCGACGCATGGGTCGAGGCGGTGTCGGGTCCCGAGGGTCAAGCCGCCCTTGCCGCGGCGGGCTTCCTCGCCGGTGGCGAGTCGGTATCTCGCGGCGACTCCAGGTGAGCGCGCGCGGGGGGTGGCTCGGGTCGGGTTCGCGCAGGGGCGCTCTGGGTCATGCGCTCTCCGTCATCGCCGCGCTCGCATTGCTCGGCTTTCTGCTGCTGCCGATCGTTGCGCTCGTGGTCACCACGGGCATCGCAGACCTCGTCGCCGGGCTTCGCCATCCGCTCGTACTGCCGGCGCTGCGTCTGAGCCTGCTGACGACGAGCGTGAGCCTCGTGCTCGTGGTGCTTCCCGGCACGGCGCTCGCCTGGCTGCTGGTGCGGCGCGAGGGCACCGTCAGCCAGTGGATCGAGACCGCGGTTCAGCTTCCCGTCGTCATCCCGCCGGCGGTCGGCGGCCTGGCGCTGCTCCTGGCGTTCGGCCGCAAGGGCCTGCTCGGCGCCTCGCTCGCGCGCTTCGGCATCGCCGTTCCCTTCACCACGATCGCCGTCGTGCTCGCCGAGGTCTTCGTGTCGGCGCCGTTCTTCGTGCTCGCGGCCACCGCTGCGTTCCGGCGCCTCGACCCGAATCTGTGGATCGTCGCGCGCAGCCTCGGCGCCTCGCCGCTACGGGCCTTCGTTCGCGTCGCGCTGCCGGGCGCGGCGCCGAGCCTGATTTCCGGCGCCGCGATGAGCTGGGCGCGATCGCTCGGCGAATTCGGGGCGACGTTGATGTTCGCGGGCAATCTGACCGGCCGCACCCAGACGCTCCCGCTGGCCGTCTACACCGCACTCGAGTCCGATCTGCGCGCGGCGCAGGCGATCTCGATCGTTCTCGTCGTCATCGCCTTCGGCTTGTTGCTCGTGCTCCGCCGCGGTGCGGCGGCTTCGGCCGGAGCGGCCTTCGGCTTCCGGCCGCTCGCGTCGAGCCGCACGGAGGACCGGCGGCGGTGAATCGCCTCGGCTTCGATCTCGAAGGGCGGATCGGTTCGCTCGATCTCGCGGTTCACCTCGAGACGGGCGACCGCCCGCTCGTGCTGGTAGGTCCGAACGGCGCGGGCAAGACGAGCGTTCTCCTCATGGTGCTCGGCGCTCTGCGGCCGCTGCGCGGGCGCGTCGAGCTCGATGGCGAGGTGCTGTTCGACGCCGAGCGTCGCATCGATCTGGCGCCCGAGGAGCGCGGCCTGGGCTACGTACCCCAGGATTACGGCCTCTTCCCGCACATGACCGCGATCGGCAACGTCGCCTTCGGCCTCGAGTGTCGCCATCGACTGCGGCGCGCAGAGCGACGCGAGCGCGCGCTGGCGCTGCTCGAAGCGCTGGACGTGGGGCATCTCGCCGATCGGCTGCCCCGCTCGCTTTCCGGCGGCGAGGGACAGCGGGTGGCGCTCGCGCGTGCGCTCGCCTCCGAGCCGCGGGCGCTCCTCCTCGATGAGCCGCTGGCGGCGCTCGATGCCTCCGTTCGTCGCCAACTCCGCGAGTTTCTTCCCTCGCGCCTGGCCATGCTCAAGCTCCCGGCCATCGTCGTCACCCACGATCCAGCCGACGCCGCGGCCCTTGGCCAGGACATCGCCGTCATCGAGGCCGGTCGCCTGATTCAGCGGGGCACGCTGAGAGACCTGCGCGAGCGACCGGCGACGCCCTTCGTCGCTGAGCTGGCCCGATCCGTCTGAGCTCTCAGGGAGCCGGCGAGCTCGGCGCGCCCTGGCCCTTCGGTGTCGAGAAGCGAATGGTCGTGGCCGTCGGCAGATTCCCGGACGGGCTCGCGTGCACGACCACGCGGTCGCCGACTTTCAGATCGTCGGCCGTCGCGGCGCTCTCGCCGTGAAGGTATTTCGTGGCCGAGTTGCGCAGGATCGACTCGGTCTTTCCGTCATTCGTCTTGACGACGAGATGGGTCGCGTCGAGCTCGCTGACCGTGCCGAGCACGTGCCTCTGGCTCCCGTGCGCCCTCGCGGACGAGACGCAGACGAGGCAGGCAAGCACCAGGAGCGTGAGCCACAGGTCGCTCCCGTTGGTCGCGACTTGCCGCCCCCGACCATTCTGCCGAGCTAGCCCCGCCAGCGCGGATGCCCCGCGGACAATTCTCGTGTTCGCATTTCTCACGTGAGGGCCCTCCGCCTTCGAGCGAGCTCTAGTGCCTTCATTGCCCGTCCGCCGTCGACTCGCAAGGCGCTTGCGGTGACGGCGGCACGCAATCGAGCGCTGAAGGAGCAACTGCTGAAGGAGCAACTACTTTCGTTGTCGTCGTCTCTGTGCTTGGCTGTGCCTCCCTGAGTGAGAAGGGAGGATCGATGATGGATCGAACCAAGCCGTGGTTTGCAGTGGCGGTTACCTTGCTTTGGGCATCGACGTCGCTCGCGGAGGTCTACGACGTCGATCCCGCCCACACGTCGGTGGTGTTTCGCATCCGGCACCTCTTCACCACGGTGGCCGGCCGCTTCGAGAATTTCGACGGCAAGATCACCTTCGACGAGAAGGAGCCGGCGAAAACCCGCGTCGAGGGCTCGATCGACGCCGCGACCATCAACACCAACGTCAAGAAGCGCGACGACCACCTGCGCTCGGCCGACTTCTTCGACGTGGCCAAGTTTCCCAAGGTCACGTTTGAGAGCACGGGCGTGACCGACCTCGACTCGACCGGCAAGAAGGGCAAGATGCAAGGCACTCTGACGCTCCACGGCGTGTCGCGGCCCGTCGTCCTCGACGCGAGCTTCCTCGGCAAAGGCAAGGACCCGGGAGGCCACGAGCGCGCCGGATTCCACGGCACGACCACGATCAACCGCAAGGACTTCGGCCTCACCTGGAACAAGGCTCTGGAAAGCGGCGGCCTGCTCGTCGGCGACGACGTGACGATCGAGATCGACGTCGAGGGCGTCCAGCAGGGATGAACGGAGGGGGCGTTTCACGCGTTTTTCGCTTCGCAGCGGTTGGAGCGACACGAAGCGTCTACGCGAAGAAAGCGTGAAGCGTCCCCTCCAGCCGTTGCGCATCGTTTTCCTCGTCGCCGGCCTGGCCCTCTTCGTCCTCCTCTGCCAACATCTCGGTCTCAGCGAGCTCGGCCAGGCTGTCGGGCGCGCCGATCCCTGGCGATTCGTGGTTTTCCTCGCGCTCAGCGCGGCCGTCTTCCTCACCTACGCGAAGCGCTGGAGCATCGTCCTCGTGGCGATGGGCGGCGCCCGGCCGCCACCCGCGATCCACACGCTCCTCGGCTTCCGCGCCGCCGAGCACGCGGTGAGCACGCTTCTCCCCTCGGCCCATCTGAGCGGCGAGCCGATGCGAGCCTTTCTGCTGCGCCGGCGCCGGCACGGGTGGACGCGGGCGATCGCGAGCGTCGCCATGGACCGCATGCTCGACCTGACGGCGAGCTCCATTCTCGGTCCGACTTACGTCGTGGTGTTCTTTCTCGCCAACGACGGTTCCGCCTGGGCGGCACCCTGGGTAGTGGGCGGGATGATCGCCTGTTTCGTGGCGCTAGCGGGCTTCTATCTGCTCTCCTACCGGAGGGGCACGGTGATTTTGCTCCTCACCCGCCGCGGCTTCTTCCCGCGGGCTCGCGGCTCGCTCGAGTCGATCGACCGGCAGCTCACGGAATTCCTGCGCACGCGGAGCTTTCTCGTCGCGCTCGCCCTTTCGTTCCTCGCCGAAGGGCTCATCATCGCCGAGCTCTGGACGCTCACCGCCGCCTTCGCGTTGCCGATCTCGCCCTCCACCCTGCTCGGCGTGATGGTCGGCATGGGAATCGCCCAGCTCTTGCCGATTCCGGCAGCGATCGGTTCGCTCGAGGCGACCGAGGTCGGCGTGCTCACGCTCGCGGGAGGCAGCGCGTCTCTCGGGCTCGTCGTCGGGCTCGTCGTGCGCGTGCGCGAGACGCTGTGGATCCTCGTCGGTCTGGCCGTGCTCTACGTCGAAGGCTTGTCGTGGCGCTCCCTCGCGACGGAGGCGCCGCCCACTTCGGGAAACACCGCCGCGATCGAGCCGAAGGAGTGAGCGCCGAACAGTCGCTCGAGCTTCGTCGCGAGACCGCTCCGACCGACCCGCTTCAGGCCGCGGACGACGACGGAGATCGACCGCGCTTCGGGCCCCATCGCGTCGATCTCCCACGGATGAAGGTGAACCACCGCCGGACCGACCTCGCGATTGAACTCGGCCAGCCGCCTCTCGACGAAGCCGAGCGACAGCATGCGCAGCGCAAAGCCGCCGAGCAGCGGCAGATTCCAGAAGAGGTACCGGTTGATGGCCACCGGCACTTCCCACACGCCGCTGCCGAGGCGATACGGAGCGCGCGGCGAAACCAGCTCGAGGCCGGGGGCGCGATCGATCGGCAGCACGCTCGAGTCGTAGGCGATTCCGAGCTCCGCCAGCACGTCGCCCGGCCAATGGACGTCCGCCCGGATCGAGAAATACGGCGCTCGATAGCCGCGCACGGGGGCTCCGGTAACATCTTGGAGCAGCGCGAGCGAGCGCTCGACGTCGTCACGGAACTCGCGCCGCAGCCACGTGCCGATCGGCCGATGGCGATACCCGTGGCTGGCGATTTCGTGACCCCGAGCGAACGCCTCGCGGACGAGCGCCGGAGAGCGCTCGGCGACCTCGCCGAGGACGAAGAGCGTGGCGCGCACGCCCTGTCGATCGAGCAGATCGAGAAGACGATGGACGTTGCGCTCGACGCGCGGCTCGGGATCCGGCGTTTCCGAGCCGCCGAGCCCGTCGGCATCGTGATACCAGTCCTCGACGTCAATCGTCAGCGCGTTCGAGATCGGGGTCATCGGCGCTCGTTGGATGCTATCGGAGTCGCCCGTTCCCGGCCAACCAGCGCACGCGCCAGCGCCGGAACGAGCAGCAGGCTCGCGGCCATGCAAAGCGAAAGGCCGAGCGCCGCCAGCCACCCCAGCCGGCGCAGCGCCGGAAACCGCGACAGGCCGAGCGAACCGAATCCCGCAACCGTGGTGGCGACGGCGAGGAGGAGCGGCGTCGCGCCCCGTCGGACGCCCGGCACCAAGCCGCCGCCGTAGCGCATGTGAGCGACGAGGTACACGCTGTCGTCGACGCCGAGGCCGATCAGCAACGGCAAGACGACCAAATTGATCGGATCGATCGCCACGCCGAATGCGCCGATCAGGCCGAGGTAGAGAACGAGGGCGGTGAGCGTCGGTGAGAGCAACGCGAGCGTCGTGACGATCCGCCGCTCGGCGGCGAAGACGAGCAGCAGATTCAGCAGCAGCGCGCCGCCGAGAAACCACGCGAGCTCGCGCTCGAGCAGACGGGCGAACTCGGCTTCGGCCAGCTCGCGCCCGGTCACGGTCAGCGGCACGCCCGGCAGGTCGACACGGAGCCGGTCGCGGATCGTCGCAATCGACACGCCTGCGGCGGGAACGAAATACGTCGAGACCACGAATCCTTGCGCGGAGCGCCGCAGATGCTGCTCGAGGAGACCCGCGAGCGGGCCCTCGCTCTGTGCCTCGACCGTGATGCGCGGCCGCTCGTCGCGGACGAGATCCTCCAAGAAGCCCGAGAACGCGGCGGGATCGAAGCCCGCTTCGCCGAGCGAGCGCCGCAGCGCTTCTGCCGCCCGCGCTCGGGGGAGCGAACGAAAACGCGCCAGTCGTCGCGAGGCGTTTTCCGCGGAGGGAAAAAATGCCGAGAGCGACGAGTACGACGCCACGAGCCCCTGCTCCCGGTAGCGGTCGAGCGCCGCAGCCAACTGCTCCGTGGTACGCAAGCAGCCATCGACGTCCGGTGCGTGCACCAGCGCGACTCCCTGCGCGGCTACGTGGCCGAACTTGTCGTGAATCATCCGTTCGACCCGTTCCGCCTCGCCGCCGCCGGGCCTGAGGTGCGTGAAATCGGTGTCCAAGCGCACGCGCGGGAGCGCGAGACCCGCGGCGCCGACCACGACCGCCGACAGCACGAGCACGGCGGTTCGCCGCTCGGCCAGTCGGGCGCTTGCGCGAGCGCAGCCCGCCGCAAAGCGGCTCGGCCGCGCAGGCTGTACGGGAATCGCGCGCGGCCCCCAGGCGAACACCATCGCCGGCAAGAGGACGAACGTCGCGACCACGTTCAGGAGCATCGCCAGCGCCGTCAAGATGCCGAGCTGGCTCACGCCGGAGAAGTCGGAGAATCCGACGACGAGAAAGGCAACCGCGGTGGTCGTCGATGCGACGACGTTGGCCAGGCCGATCTCGCTCAGCGTCTCCGTGACCAGGAGTCGCACCACTCCGCGGTCGAGGTCTCCCCGCGCGGCGGCCTTATCCCGCAGCAGGCTGTAGAAATAGATGGCCGAGTCGATGCCGAGCCCGTAGAAGATGCCCGCGAACGCGATCGAGATCATGTTCAGGCTGCGGAAGAAGGCGAGAGACAGCGCGAACGTCACCGCGGTCGTCACCAGCAAGGGAAAGGTCACGAACGGCAGGATGCGGAGCGTCCGTAGGCCGAGGTGAAAAATCATCAGCACGGCGAGCGGCGCGAACAGAAAATAGATGCGCAGGTCGCTCTGCAGCACTTGCTTGTCGGCGAGGGCATAAACGTAGCTGCCCGTGTGGCCCACACGCACGCCGCTCGTCCGAAAGCGGTCCGCGAGGAGCTCCGCTTCGGCGCTCTTCACCTCCGTGAGCAGCCGCTCGGCGAAGATCGTATCGAAGGCCGATCCCACCGGCCGCACCACGAGGAGAAGCGCATCGCCCCCCGGCGCCAGGAAGTTCTCGCTCGACGGACGAAACAGGGGATCGGCGTAGCGGCGCTCGATCGAGCGCCCGACCAGCTCTTCGTCTCCGAGCGGGTCCTCGAGGATCCAACGCCGGGCGCCGAGACTCATCGGCATCGCCAATGCGCGCCTCAGGTTCCGCACGCGCGCCTCGATCGCGGCGGGCTCGAGCCGACGGGCGAGCTCTTCGAGGTCGTCGTCGCTCAGGAGCTCGTAACGGAACGGCACGAGGAAGCGCCGCCGCACGTCGTCGAGATCGATGCGGTAACGAACCGAGCCGATGTCAGGACTCCGCGCGAGCTTCTCCGCCAGCGCCTCGGCGAACGACACGATGGAGTCGCGCTCGCCCGTCACCAGCACGACGAGGCTGTCGAAAACGCCGGACGTCTGTAGAAATTCGCGGTAATCGCGGAAGACCGGCGAGCGCGACGGGAGCTGCGAGAGCACGTCCATGTCGAGGCGGAGCCGGAGCAGCGACAGACCGGAAGCCACAAGCAAGCCGGCCGCGACCAGCAGGATCGCCCGATGACGGCGGTCGACGGCCGCAACCAGCCGGTCGTAAGGGAACCGCCGCTCCATCAGAACTCGAACAGATGCGGATCGACGGGCTGATTTCGCGTATAGTGCGCGACGCGAATCGTCAGTCGCAAGCTCGTCTGCGGGTAGGTCACTTCGACGACGAAGGGGAGGGCGGCGCCGTCGACGAACCGGTAGTCGCCGTAGTCGATGACGACGCGGGGCCCGGCGTCCTGATAGAGGGCTTCGCGCGTGACCGAGCCATCGCGCTTCGACACGTCGATCTCCCTTCGCCCCCGCTGCTCGGCGACCGCCACCACGAAGTGATCACCGGCGTCGCGCGCGCTCGCCGAGCCGGCCGCCGCAGCGGGTAGAAACAGCGGTCGGAGGTCCGGGCCGAATGCGCCGGTCTCGGAGGCTTCCGCATCGTCGAAACGGCCGATCGTTTCGCTGCCGTCGAGCGGCCGGCGCACTCGGTAGCGGTTGCCGTTCACGGTGTAGTCGTAGGACGTCATCACGCCGAAGGAGAAGATCTGCAGGCGCAGCCGATCCGGTCGAGTGACCACGACCGCTCCCCGGCTGCCTTCCTCGCTGCCATCCGGCCGGTGCACGGTGAGCTGGAAGGTCGCGGTCATCGTCGGCGTCTCGGCCTCGCGGCGCGCGACCACGGCGATTGCCTGCGCGTCGCTGACGACCGTCTCGCCGGGCGCCGGCGGGCGGGCCGTTCGGTGGCAGCCGAGCGCGGCGAGGAGGCCGAGAGCCAGCGCGAGGCGCCCCGGCCGCGTCATGGCGCGAAGGCCGCGTCGTCGAGCGACGGATTCACCGTCACGTCGCTGAACGTGATCTCCGTCACGTCGCCGCCCGGCTCCTCGAGCCGGACGCGCTGCGGTGTCTGCGCCTCGCCGCCGAGCGTGATCTCGATCGCGGAGAGCCAGGCCGAAAGCGAGCGCGCGCGGGGCACGAGGCGCAGACGATCGCGGTCGCGGAACGTCACCTCGAAGTCCCGCGCCGTCTCTTCCGACACGCCGGCGAAGATCCCGTTCAGGCCCTCGAGCATCGGCAGCGGCGAGAGCTTGGCATTCGTAGCGCTCTCGCCGCTTCGCCCCTGCGCTTCCGCCCCCACGCGCTTGCCGGCAGCGAACACCCCGTCTTCGCGGATGACGATGCGCACGGCATCCGGCTCGGCGACCTCCCAGGCGATGCGGCCGCGCTTGTCGAGCAAGAACGTTCCGGACGAACGCAGCACGTCGCGGACGATCGTCACGTGCTTTTCCTGCACGAAATGCGCGCGCAGCGTGGTGACGGCCGCGCTCGCACGACCGAGCTCCCGGAGCCTCTCGACGACCTCGGGAGTCGTCGCCGCAGCGGAGCAGATGACCGGAACGAAGAGCGCCCGCACCAGCAGCACTGGGAATCGACCTCGCCGCGCGCTCACGGTCTCCGCGCCTCGCGGGTGATCCCGATCGCCATCCCCGCCCCGCCGCGCGCCACGCCGAGCACCAAGCCGCTCGCCCACGAACCCGAGAGCGCCTCCTTCGGAAAGTGGAACGGAAACTCCGGACGCGGTCGCTCGAGACCGACAACCGGCGGGAGGCTTCCGGAAGACAGCGCGAGCGCCGCCGCGGACAGGGTCGTGAGCCCCTGCGCCGCGTGACTGCCGACCGCTCCGGCCAGCGAGTACACCGGCGGGTCGGCCGGCACCATCCGCGCGAGCAGCGTGAGCTCGAGCGGGTCGCGCTCGGGAGAGGAATCCGCGCCGGAAAAGACGAGGTCGGCGGAGAGCGTCGGCAGATCACCGGTTTCCAGCGCTGCACCCGGAGCGGGCCAGACGTGGGGATTCTTCACGGCGAGCTGAAAGCGAATCATCCGCTCGATGGTCGCGTGCACGCGGGCGCCGCGACGCGTCGCCGACTCCGGCGTCTCGACGACGACGGCCGCAGCCCCTTCGCCGAGCACCGGTCCGTTGGCTTCGACGTCGAAGGGGCTCGAGCGCTCGCGTCCGCGGCGGCGCGGCGAGAGATGCCGAAAGTCCCGGAGCGCCCGGAAGAGCACCGCCGAAAGCTCTTCGCCCGCCGCCACCACGACGGCTCGCGCCCTGCCGCGGCGCAGAAGATCGATCGCCACGTCGAGGGCGCTCTCCCCCGAAATCTCACCCGCAGACACGGTCAGGTTGGGTCCGTGCCAGCCGAGCGCCATCGCCACCTGGCTCGCGGGCGCGTTCATCACCAGGTTCGGAAACAACATCGGGCTGGCAAGTGACGGTCCCTTGGTGAAGACGCGCTCGAGAAACTGCGCCGCCTCGCCGAGGTTGCCGAGCGACGAGCCGACGACGACGGCCAGATCGTCGTCGGGCGCGCTCCGCCCGAGGCAGGCGTCGCGCACCGCCAGCACGGCGGCGGCGCCGATCATTTGCGAGACACGATCCATGCGGCGGACCAGAGCCGCGGGGAAAACGTCGCGGGCCGGAATCTCGCGCACCTCGGCGGCCAGGCGGGGCGGCGTCGGACCGGGGTCGAATCGGCGGATCTCTGCGATCGCCGTCCGGCCCGAGCAGAGCGCGTCCCAGAAGGCCGTCGCACCGATGCCGAGCGGGCTCACCACGCCGATGCCGGAGATCACCGCCTCGCTCATGAATACGCCTTCAGCACGACGCTCGTGTTGTTGCCGCCGAAGCCGTACGAGTTGGACATGGCCGCGCGCAGATCACGCGCACGCGCGAGGCGCGGGACATAGTCGAGATCGCACTCCGGATCGGGCTCTTCGAGGTTGACGGTCGGCGGCAGAAAGCCGTGGCGCAGCGCGAGCACGGTCGCGAGGATCTCGATCGCGCCGGCCGCGCCGAGGCAGTGGCCGGTCTGCGACTTCGTGGAACTGACGGCCAATCGCCGCGCGTGGGCTCCGAACACGGCCTTGATCGCGCGCGTCTCGATCGGATCGTTTTGTGGAGTTCCCGTGCCGTGCGCGTTGACGTAATCGATCGCTTCCGGCGCGAGACGGGCCTCCGCAAGAGCCCGCCGCATCGCCGCGACCGCGCCCCGACCCTCGGGGTCCGGAGCCGTCATGTGGTGCGCATCGGCGCTGGTGCCATACCCGGCGAACTCCGCCAGGATGTCCGCTCCGCGCCGGCGCGCGTGTCGTTCCTCCTCGAGCACGAACATCGCCGCCCCCTCGCCGAGCGAGAGTCCGGCGCGGCGCCGATCGAACGGGCGGCACACGTCCGGAGCGAGCGCCTGCAGAGCATTGAAGCCCGCGTACGTCATCTTGCAGTGCGCATCGGTCCCACCGGCGAGCAACGCGTCGGCACGCCCTTCCTGGACGAGATCGGCCGCGAGCCCGAGCGAGTTGGCGCTCGACGAGCACGCGGTCACGACGGTGAACCGCGGGCCCCCGCAGCCGAACACGGCGGCCAGTACGTCCGCCGTGGAGCAGACCGGCATCGCCACCAGACCGCGCACCGGCATGCGCTCGAGCTCGCCCGACTGGCGACGGCGAAGAATGTCCTCGGCCTCGAGCATCCCGCCGGTGGTCCCTCCCATGACGACTCCGATCCGCTCGCTTGCGAGCCCGGCTTCCGCAATCCCCGAGGCGAGCCAGGCCTCACGCGCCGCCGCCACGGCCATTCGGTCGGAACGCGACAACCGGAACTCGAGCGGCGTGGACACCCAGCCGCCTACATTCGCGGCCGGCGCGACTGCCGCGCGGTGCGTGCGAAACCCCTCGGTCGAGAACACGGTCATCTGACCGATCGCGCACGCCCCTGCGCGCAGCGCATCGAGGAACGCCGGCACTCCGGCGCCGAAGCCGTTCCAGCTGCCAATGCCGGTGATCACCACGCGACGCATGCACCGAGACTACCGGTTTTCGGAGACTCGTTGCAGGTGGACGCTTCTTCGCTCCGACAGCAGCGGTCGAAGCCGTGTCGAGGCCGCAACGGATGAGCCGCCATTGGCGGATCCATCCGCGTGCGAGCGGATGAGCTGTGGGCGGAGCACACCACGGTCGAGAAACCGTGCCGCGTGCCCCTCAGCTCGATCCGCGTTCACGTTCCATTAACCCGAGAGAGCTCCGCAGACACGTAATCGGTCAGCGCCTCGATCGAGGCGAAGGCCCGCTTGCCGACGTCCTCGTCGGGGATCTGGATGTTGAACTTCTCTTCGACCAGCACGACGAACTCGAGCGCATCGACGGAATCGAGGCCGAGCCCTTCGACGAAGATCGGCGCGGCTTCTTCGATGTCGTCGGCGCGAAGGCCCTGCAGGCGAAGCCCGTCGATCAGCAGTCGCTTGAGGCTGCGCTTGATCTCGTCGCGGTCCATGGAGCGCCCGTTATCTCTCATGCCGGAAAGGCACGCAACCGGCTCGGATCAGCTGCTCACCTCGTCATAGAGGCGCTCGTAGCGGCTCGCCATCACCTCCATCGAGAACTCCGCGAGCACTCGATCGCGGCCCGCGGAGCCCAGGCGGCGGGCACGCTCGCGGTCCCGACCGAGCTCAACGATCGCCGCCGCGAGCGCGTCGGGATCTTCGGCACGGACGAGAAGACCCGTGCGGCCGGCCGCGACGGCTTCTGGGATGCCGCCCACGGCGGAGGCGACGACCGGCAGGGCCGCCGCCATGGCCTCGAGGACGGCCACGCCGAGCCCTTCGTGACGGGAGGGCAGCACGAAGACGTCCAGCGCGGCGAGCACGTCGGCGACCTGCCGCTGCTCGCCGAGAAAGCGCACGGAGCCCGCGATGCCGAGCTCTCGGGCGAGGCGCTCCAGGGCCGCCCGCTCCGAGCCAGCACCGCAGACCACGCAGCAAAACCGCAGCCCGCCCGCTGGCGCGAGGCGCGCGAGGGCACGGAAGAGCACGTCGTGTCCCTTGCGTCGTTCGAGCGCCGCGACGACGCCGATCGCCAGCTCGTCGTCGATGCCGAAGCGCTTGCGGGCGGCCGCACGGCCCGCGCGGCCGGGCAAACCTGCCGGTGGCTCGACCGCGCTGTGGATGACGCGAACGCGCTCCGAGCGCACTCCGGCAGCGAGCAGGCGGCGGCGCACCTCTTCGGAGATCGCAACCACGGCCGCGACCGACCGGTTGTAGAGAAGGTTCGTCCAGGGCCCCGGGTGGAGCGGATAATCCATGCGCCGAGTCACGATCGCTCGCCCGGCATACCGCCGAAGCCAGGGGCTCATCGCGTGCGCCCGAGACGTGTGGAAATGAACGATGTGCGGGCTCTCGACCGCAGCCAGCCGCCGCAGCCGGAGAGCCGCGACCAGATCGATGTCGCTCCGAATCGCGAGCGGCCGCAGACGCGCATCCGCAGCGGGAACGATCGCGGCGAGCCGCGACTCGGCGGGGGCGGCGAGAATGCTCTCGTGACCGCGCTTCGCAAGATGGCGGATCAATCCCGCGACTTGGCGCTCCCCGCCGCCAAAGGAGGTCTCGGGATCGACGTGGAGGATCTTCAAAAGGGAGCGCCTCGGTCTTCGCCTCAAGCGCTTCGGAACCTGAGAGCGCGGTTGGTTGTGATCGGCCCGTACTCGGGTCGATCACAACCAACCGCAACCGCGCGAAGCGCGGAAGGCAATAACCCGCGAGTTGGTCGATTGCCTTCCGCGCTAGCGCGCGGTCGCTGGATTTTCCGGTCGACCCGAGTACGGGCCGACCGGAAAATCCAGCGCTTCGCGATCTCGAGCGCCGGAGGCAAAGACTGAGGCATTATCTTCAAACGACGCTTCCTGTAGCATCGATTGCCGGCGTTCCGCTAAGGCTCGTCGCGTGGGGCCGATCATGACCACCGGCGCGCGCGGCCAGCTCGGGTGGGCGCCCGCCGGCACCTCGAGCATCTCGGTCTCGACGACATGAGACCTTGGCAAGCCGCGCTCGAGCCCTATCTCAATCCACGAATCGGAACTTGATGATCGTCCACAGCGCGGAGAGACCATCGCGCCAGCCGATCTTCTTGCCCTCGTCGTAGGTGCGACCGCTGTACGAGATCGGCACCTCGTAGACGCGGCAACGCGTCTTGGCCACCTTCGCCGTGATCTCCGGCTCGAAATTGAAGCGGTCGGAGCGGATGTGGATACGCTCGAGCACCGGGCGGCGAAAGACCTTGTACCCCGTCTCCATGTCGGAGAGGTTCAGGTTCGTGAACACGTTCGACAGCCAGGTGAGCAGCTTGTTCGCCAAGTAGTGCCAGAAGAAGAGCACCCGGTGCGGGCCGCCGAGAAAGCGCGAGCCGAATACGACGTCGGCGCGGCCGTCTTCGATGGGCTCGAGGAGCTTCGGATAGTCCCGCGGGTCGTATTCGAGGTCGGCGTCCTGGACGATCACGACGTCGCCGTTGGCCGCGGCGAAACCGGTGCGCAACGCCGCTCCTTTACCCTGGTTCTGCTCGTGCTCGATCAGCCGGATTCCCGCAATCGAGCGGAGCGCTTCGCGCGTCCCGTCGGTCGAGCCGTCGTCGACGACGACGAGCTCCGAGTCTTTTCCGTCGAGGGCGCGGCGGACTCGAGACAGGATCTCGGCGATCGTGTCTCGCTCGTTGAAGACCGGGATGACCACGGAGATTTTCATTGGCGCCGGAGATATCGGTGCGGGCCCGTCAAGTAAAGAGCCGGGCGCGGGGTCGATGCTCATTCTCGGAGCGCGGCAATCCTCCGTCCCGCGGCGCCCGTTCACAGCGTCATCAGCGAGGTCGAGCGGCGTGGGCCACCGTAGAATGGGGTCCATGACGGGCGCCGCGGAACGAGCCGAACAGCTGGTTGTCGGTCCAAGACAAACGATGGGGGAGCGCTCAGGGCCGGCCAGCCCGCCGTTCCCGCTTCCGTCGCCCCAGTACGCTCCAGCCGCGCGAGCGAGCGCGGACCAGAGAAGAGTGGCGGCAAAGACAATGCCGGCTGCCCGCTGGCCATGCCTCGCATCACGAGCAGGCCCCGGGCTCAGCCGTCGACCGCCGCACGGCGGACGAGCTTGCCGCGCTCGCTCCTCGGCAACGATTCGACGACGTCGATGCGCTCCGGCACCGCGAACGGCTCGGAGCCGGGCACGCGCATGCCGGAGCAGGCGGCACACCAGCTCTTCCTCCCGTGACTTCTTCGTGGGCGACGACCTTGGCAACGACCACGGCCAGGCCGTCCGCGTCGGGCTCGGCCACGACGAGGCACTCCGCGACGCCCGGCACCTCGGCGAGCGAACGCTCGACCTCGACGGGATGAAGGAATTGCCCCTTCACCTTGAAACGGTCGTCCCGACGACCCAGGAACGCGAGCGTTCCATCGTCGCGGACTTCCACCTCGTCGCCGGTATCGCACCACTCGCCCTCGGGTGGATCCAGCTTCCCCGCGCGGCCGACGGCGATCGCGCGGCTGTCGCCGCGCACGCGAAGCTCGCCCTTCGCGCCCGACAGGGGTGGCTCGCCGCCCACTTGAATCTCGAAGCCGGGGACCCCTTCCCCGAGCGATCCCGGCCGTGCCCGTCCCATCGTGTTGCTCACGAACGAGTTGAACATCTCCGTGCAGCCGAGGTTGTCGAGCACTTCCTTGCCGAATCGCTTCCTCCATTCGAGAAACACGCGCTCCGGCAGCGGTTCCCCGGCGGACAGCACGCAGCGCAACCGGCGGATCGCCTCGACCCACCGCGCACGCCGCACCAGGCGCACGATGCCCGACAGCGACCACGGGCCGGCGACGAGCACGCTGGCACCATGGCGCGCGAGCTCGCCGAGAACCGTGGGCAGCAGGAGGTCCGATGGAAGTACCGCCGTGCCGCCCGCCATCAGCGGGAAGAAGAAGTTGTTGCCGAGCGCATAGACGAACGGCAGCCCCGCAGTCGCGATCGTCACATCCTCGGGTCCGAGATGGACGACCCCGCTAGCGAATGCCGCGTAAGCGGCCGACGGCCCGCGATGCGAATGGACGACGGCCTTGGGCTCTCCCATCGTTCCCGAGGTGAACGTCCAGAAACTGGGCTCGCCGCCGGCGACCGCAGGGGGGAGAAGGTCTGGTGGCGAGCCGTGCGCCGCCCCGAGCCAGGATTCGATGCGCGACGTTCCGATGATCGGCAAGCCAGTCGCTTCTAAGACCTCACTTTCGCCGATCGCTCCGGAAAGTCGCCACTCGCGAGCGATCCCACGCAGCCGTTCGACCGACGTCGGGTCCGCGAGCAACGGAGTCGCGCGCGACTGGAGCGCCGCGAGCAGTGCGACGCCGACGTGAAGCTGATTGCGAGCGGCGACCAGTACCCGTGCACCCGCTGCGAACTGCGCGTCGATCTCGTCGCCGCCGCGCCGGACTGCGGCGGCGAGCTCGCCGTACGAGATCGCGCGCTCGCCCGCCGCCAGCGCGGTCTCTTCGGCCCTGCCGCGCACCAGGTTCTTCGCAAGAAGCGGCCACAGCAAGTGGTTTCTCGGATCGCTCTGCGGCACAGCCGCGGCAGTAATCGGCGGGCCGCTCTGCGTCAACAGGGGATCATCGAGCGTGCGCCGCCGTCACGCTCACCTGCCAGAGAAAGAATGCGGTATCCTGCCCCGCGCGGAGCGCGCCGAGGCGCCGGGCGGTCCGCCGGTCGAGCCGTCGGCGTCGAGCTCGATCGTGTTCCATCCCTCGCGGTGCTTCTCCGCGCGCGCGGCCGCCCGCCAGCAGCGCCAGACCGGGCACGCCAAAGAGCGAGGCGAGAATCAGCGCGGAGAGCATCCGGCGGCGTCCGGAGCCACCAGGAGGGGGATCGGATTCCCGGCCGGCCGAGACCCGCCGCGGCCGAAGTGAACGATCGTCGGCTGGACGAGGTATTCGCCGCGATCGGGCGGGGCGGTGAAGCGAAGCCGCACGGATTCGTCCTCGCCCGGGCCCAAGTCCCGCACCAGAGCGGTCGGCCGCAGCCGCGCGACGAGCTCGCCCCCCGCCCCGAGCAGGTCGGCGGCGATCGCGACGTGCCCCCCGAACCGCTCCGGCGTCGAGATCCAGCGAGACGCTCCATCGTTCCGAATCGACAGCTCGAGCTCGACGGCCGAGCCCGGTTGCGAACGGAGAGCCGGCGGCTCGGACGCTCGGACCGTCGCATGAACCGCCGCGCCGCGGCTCGTCGCTGGGGGTCGCCAGATCGGCAGGCGCGGCCGAGGCGACGGTCGCGACACCGCGATCCTTTGCACGGCAGCGCAAAAACCACCGGCCGCCGCTTCCATCGAATGCTCGGCGGCGACGAACACCTGGGCCGCCCGTCCGATGCGCATCCGGCGCTGGGGATCGCGAGCGAGCGCGACGAGCTCGCGCACGAGCGTCCCCTCCTCCTCCGCACCGAGCGGAATTCGCACCGCCGCCTCCGCGGGGATCTCGAGAAACTGCCGGTAGGCCGAGACCAGCGTGCATTTTCCGTCGCCGAGAAGGCGGAGCAGGCTCGCCGAGGTCTCGCCGGCGGACGGAAACCGCAGGTTCACGGCGACGTCGGTCGCCGCCATCCAGTCACGATACTCGTCCGCGGCCACGTATCCGCGGTGCTCGACGCGACCGCCGGCGAGCTCGCTCGGCGTGACGATCTCTTCCAATCGAAGACCGGAGCTGGCCTCACCGACGAGGACCAACCGGAGCTCCGGACAATGCCGCCAGGCGGCGCGCAACGCCGTAGCGAGCACGTCGAGCCGCTTGATCGGCGTCAGGAACCCGAAGGCGCCGATCAACACCTGCTCGGGCGATACGCCGAGGCGGCGGCGCGCGCCCTCGCGGTCGAGCTCCGGCTCGCGCGGGATGCCCATCGGAATCCGCTCGACCGGCGTCTGCGGCAAGCGACGGCGCACCTCGGCTTCGGCCGAGCGGCTGTGCACGAGAACTCCGCGGCTGCGCGCGCCGATCGGCTCGAAGAGCGGCAACGCGAAGTTCTCGCGCTCCGAGGCGAGACGCCAGCGCTTCCATTGCACGACCGCGCCACCGATCGGGCCGTAGCCCTCGCGCAGCGCCTCGCCATAAGGCTCCCACTCGTCCTCGAGGCCGGCGATCTCCTCGTAGAGATGATGAAGAACGAGGTCGTGCAGAACGACGATCCCCGGCAACTCGCGGGCGAGCTCGAGCACAAAGCGATGATGGAGATTGTTGCCCATCTGGTAAACGACGCAGTCGAAGTCGGCGAAGCGGCGCCCGAGCTCCGCGCCCGGATGCAGGCGAAGTGTGCCGTACGCGCCTTCCGCCACGAGGGGATGCCGATCGTCGACGAAGACCTCGACCTCGAAATCCTCGACGAGGTGGGGCAGCAGGTCGCGGGCATAATCGGCAATCCCGCTGCGCACCGGCGGAAGCGGGCCGACGAAGGCGAGCCGTCTTCTTTGCGCGCTCACGTCGCCTCGACACGCCGACAGACGAGGACGCGCTCCCGCGGCGCGCGTCCATCACCGGGGAACTCGCGGGCATCGACGACCGTGAACCGCTGCCGCCCGGCGAGCCAGCGCAGCCGGGCGGCGGCGCCCTCGTCCGCGAGCCCCTCGAACAGGACCATTCCCCCGGGCCGCAGCGACCGCCATGCCGCTGCGACGAGGCGCGGCCACGCCGCGAGTGGATGGCGATCGACGACCCGCGTGATCACCAGACCCCCGAGCGAGCCCTCCGGCACCGCCTCCAGGTAGGAGCGCAGCGCCGCGACCTCGGCCGCGAATCCCCGCGAGCGACACTCGTCGACCAGCGACGCACTCGCCTCCACGCCCGTCGCGGCGATTCCGTCGAGCGCCTCGAAGACCTCGCCGTCGCCGCAACCGAGCAAGAGAACGGACCCCGGGGAACGGAGATAGTCGCCGAACGGCCGGACGCGCTCCCCGAGACCGGCGCCGACCGCGATCGCCATCTCCGCGAGCACGGACTCCTCGGCGTCGCCGGCCTGCGGTGCGAGCCCCCGGGGCGAATCCACGAGCACCCGGCGCAACTGCTCCCGCGCCTCGAGCGCCTCGAGGCGAACGTCGAGGGCGCCGAGAAAGAGGTCGTTTCGCTCCGCGACCGCTTTCGTGCGCTCCGTCACCTCGCGAAGCAGCCGGTCGCTGCGCTCGGCGAGCGCATTGTTGAAGCGCACGAGCTCGATCAGAAACAGCCGCTCCTTCTCGAAGTAGCGATCGAGCACCCCGAGCACCACCCGGCGGAGCTTCCAACGCAAGCTCACCACGAGCGGGCCAAACCAGCGCCGATGCGAGCGCATCTCCGAGAGCGGATCGAAGAGGTGCCAGTTCCGATTCAGGTAGTCGAGCTCCGGCCGCGTGGCGATCGCCGGCAATCGGTCGACGTCGGAGGGAGCGGAACGATCGGTCGGCGCGGCGTTTGCCTCGTCGGCGATCTCCCGTCGGATACGCTCGATGATCTCTTCGATACGGACCGGCACGTACCCCCTCAGTTTTCGCACGACCCTTCGGCAAGGCGGAGAGCGCGGTCGGTCATGATCGGCCCGTACTCGGGTCGATCACGACCGACCGCAACCGCGCGGAGCGCGGAAGGCAATAGACCAGCGCCGAGGGTTGTTGCGTTCCGCGCTACGCAGGAGGGGACGCCTCCGCGCGGTGGCTGGAGTTTCCTGTCGGGCCGAGTACGGCCCGGCGGGAAACTCCAGCGCTCCTCGGAGTTCGCGGCGTTGCTACGAAGACTGAACGGGTACATCGGCACTTAGATCGTGATTTCAAGCCGAAGCGTCTGCGACCCGTGCTCGACGAACCAGCAGATTCCTTCGTCGACGAGATCGACGTCCACCAAGTAGCGTCCGGGCCCAGGCAGCTTGAACTTGAGCTCCACAGAGGCGCGTTCCCGCGGATAGACGTCACGCGGGATCAGCGCCCGCAGGATCTCGCCGAGAAAACGCTCGCCCGAGTGGAGTCGACCGCCCACCATGACGGTACCGCGTCGGGTGGGCGGCAGAGCGCGCCACACGGTGTCGCCGACGTTCTCGACCTCGAGAAGGGCTCGCATCACGTAGTGCCACGGCTCGGACGTGCGTACCGGAGGATCCACCACGCGGATCGTCGCGGCGAGCCTTCCCGGCGTCAGGCTGTCGCGCAGCGATCGCTCGCGCAGGGGGCCCTTCTGTGCCGGCGTGATGGCCGCGTGGTAGAGACGTACCACCTCGGCCGGATAGCCCCGTGCGGCGATGCGTCCCTCGTCGATCCAGATGGCCTCGTGACACCACCGCTCGATCGACTCGAGGCCGTGCGAGACCATGACGATCGTCTTGCCGGCTTCCTGAAAGGCCGCGATCCGCTCGTAGCACTTGCCGATGAACGATTCGTCGCCGACCGCGAGGATCTCGTCGATCAACAACACCTCGGGGTCGGCATGCACGGCGACCGAAAAGGCGAGACGCATGTACATCCCCGACGAGTACGTGCGTACCGGATCGTCGATGACGTCGGCGAGCCCCGCGAACTCCACGATCGAATCGTAGCGTTCCTCGGTCTCGGCCTTGCTCATGCCGATGACCAACCCGTTGAGATACACGTTCTCCCGTCCCGAAAACTCCGGATGGAAGCCGGCGCCGAGCTCGATCAGCGGGGACACCCGCCCCCGCACCTCGACCTCGCCCTGATCCGGCCGGATGATCCCCGCCATGATCTTCAGGAGCGTGCTTTTCCCGGACCCGTTGCGCCCGATGATGCCGAGCGTGAGCCCGGCCGGGATCTCCAGATCGATCCCGTTCAACACGTCGAGGTAGTTGCCGACCGGGAACTTCGCGCGAAACATGCGCTTCACGAGCGAGGTCTTGAGCGTGGTGTAGCCGCCGCGCACCGTGTATTTGCGAAAGCGCTTGCGCACGCCCGCCAGGCGGATTGCCGGCGGCTGCGGCGCCGAGGCGACGCCGCTCGGAGCCGCGCCGCGCGCCCGCGCCAGCGCCGGCGCGGCGTCAGACGAGCTCGGGGAAGGTGTCGCGGTAGCCATCGAAGATTTTCGCTCCCACGAGGATCGAGGCGAGTGCGTAGATCGTCAGCGCGCCGAAGGCTTCGAGGTTCGGCCATGCCGGCGTGACGAAGATGTCGCGGTAGATTGCGGTGAACAGCGCCACGGGGTTCGCCCAGAGGAGCAGATGCAGCCGCTCGGGAACTTGCGAGGCGGGGTAGACGATCGGGGTCAAAAAAAACCACAAGAGGAGCAGATTTGCCACCACGTGCTGCACATCCCGATAGTGCACGTTCAGCGCGGCGAGCGACAGCACGAGGCCGAGCGTGAACACGCATTGGAGTACCATCACCGGCACGAGCCACAGCCAGGCGACCGGGTTGAACGGGACGCCGTACGCCCAGCCGGCGAGGGCGAGGAGCGGGATGCTCAGGGCGAAGTTCACCATGTTGGAGAGCACGACCACGGCCGGCAGGATCTCGGTGGGAAACAACGATTTGGTGACGAGCGAGCTGCCGCCGACGATGGCGTTGGTGCCGTCGGCGAGCGAAGACGAGAACCACGTCCACGGCAGCAAGCCGGCGAGCAAGAAGAGCGCGTAGTTCGGCACCGCGATCCGCATGTAGAAGCGAAACACCAGCGCGTAGACCGCCATCAACAGCAAGGGATTCAGGAAGGTCCAGACGAAGCCGAGGATGGACCCGCGGTAGCGAGCCTTCAGCTCACGCTCAAGAAGCGCCAGCACGAGCGAGCGGTGGCGCACGAGGTCCGCCACCATGGTGAGGGCGGCGAACGACGGACCGGATGCGCGGCTGGCCACGCGCTGCGAGACGGAGACCGCCACTAGCGAA
Organism: uncultured delta proteobacterium; assembly: GCA_963745025.1. GTDB lineage: Bacteria > Desulfobacterota > Binatia > JACPRU01 > JACPRU01 > CAVQIG01. The sequence continues at coordinate 247,079 of CAVUWD010000019.1, read as the reverse complement.
GCTCCTTCCGCAGGTCCCAGAGCTCGCGGAAGGCCTTGCGGATCACCGACAGGTTGGCGCCCGTGGGGGCGCCGGCCTTGCGGGGATAGTGCCGCACGGGAACTTCGCCGATGCGATGTCCCGCCGCCCGGGCGCGCAGCAAGATCTCGGTGGAGATGAACGCGCCGTCCGAGCGCATCGGCATCGCCTGCAGGACCTCGCGGCGGAAGAGCTTGAAGCCGCAGTCGATGTCGCGGACGTCGAGGCCGAAGAGCACCCACTGCAGGCGGCCCCACGCCCACGCATTCAACTTGCGAACGAAATGGTCCTGGCGGTTCACCCGGTAGCCGACCACGACCGGGCATTCGTCGATCTTCTCGAGCAGCCCAGCGATCTCCTGGAGGTCGAACTGCAGGTCGGAATCCGTGTAGAAGACGAGCGGCTTCTCGGCCGCGTTGAGTCCCGTCTTGAGCGCGCCGCCGAATCCGCGATTCTGCGGCAGCGAAATCAGCCGGACACGCGGATTCGCCTGCGCTTCTTCGCGCACGCAATCGGCCGTGCGGTCCCGGCTGCCGTCGTCGACGACGATCACTTCGTAGTCCTCGGCGAACGTCTCGCCGGCCGCCGCGCATGCACGGATGGCCGCCGCGACGTTCGCTTCCTCGTTGTACGCAGGCATCACCAGCGAGAGACCCGAGCAGCGTTTCACCGGTTCAGCTCCTGACGCCAGTACTGCAGCAGATCGGCGAGGGTCTGCCGCAGCGGAATTTCGGGCCGCCAACCCGTGTCAAGGCCGATTTTCTCGATCGAGCCGACCACGCGAGTCACCTCACGGGGGCGCAGCTTCTGCGGATCGACGTCCACCTCGACGGGAACGCGGCATTGAGCCCGAAGCTCGTCGAGCACGGCCCGCAAGCGGGTCGTTCGGCCCGAGCCGAGATTGTACGCCTCGCCCGCCCTGCCCTTCTCGAACAGCGACAGGTAGCCGCGCACCACGTCGCGGACGTCGCTGAAGTCGCGCTCGACCTCCAAGTTCCCGACCTGCAGCCGCTTCGGGCCGCATCCGGACTCGGCGGCCGCCAACGCTCGGGCGAACTCGGAGCAGACGAATTCCGCCGTCTGGCCGGGTCCCGTGTGGTTGAACGGTCGAGCGCGCACGACATCGAGCGAATCGGACCAGAAGAATTGGAACCCGGCGAGATCCGCCGCCGCCTTCGCCACGCTGTAGGGCGACAGCGGCCGTAGCGGCTGGCTCTCCGCCAGCGGAAGGTCCCGCGCGGAATCGATCCAACCGTAGACTTCCCCGGAGGTCACGAGCACCACACGCGCGCGGGGGGCGACGTCCCGGACCGCCGCCAGGAGCTCGATCGAGCCGAGAAAGTTGACCTCGTAGGCGAGCTCGGGGCGCTCGAAGGTCCTCGGAACGAAGCTCAACGCGGCCAGGTGATAGACGCCGTCGGGCTCGGCGCGCGAGAGCGCCGCGCGCAGCGCCGCGCCATCGCGGATGTCAAAGAGACCCACGGCGCTCGGCGGGAACCGCTCGCCGTAGCGGCGATGGAGCGCGGCCAACGAGCCCGGCTCGCGCGCCGCGCCCGTGACGACGTGCCCGCGGTCGAGCAAGAAGCGCGCGAGATGCGACCCCGCGAACCCGGAGATGCCGGTGATGAAGAATCTCATTCTTCGTCGGGCCCACCGCTCATTTGGCGACCGCGGAGCGAAGTCGCGCGAGATCCGCATCGACCATCATGCGGACCAGCTCCGCGAAACTGACCTTCGGTTTCCACCCGAGCTTCGCGCGCGCCTTGGTCGGGTCGCCGATCAGTGTATCGACCTCGGCCGGGCGCAGCAGGCTCGGATCGACGGAGACGAACTTCTGCCAGTCGAGGCCCGACGTGCGCGAACGCGAGCTCGCACGAGCTCGCGCACCGAGTGGCTCTCGCCGGTGGCGACCACGTAGTCGTCGGGCGCGTCCTGCTGCAGCATGAGCCACATCGCCTCGACGTAGTCGCCGGCGAAGCCCCAGTCGCGCTGGGCGTCGAGATTGCCGAGGCGCAGCTCGTCGGCCGAGCCCGAGCTTGATGCGCGCCACGCCGTCCGTGACCTTGCGCGTGACGAACTCGAGGCCGCGCCGCGGCGACTCGTGGTTGAACAGGATCCCCGAGCAGGCGAAGAGGCCGTAGCTCTCGCGGTAGTTCACGGTGATGTAGTGGCCGTACACCTTGGCGACGCCGTACGGGCTGCGCGGGTGGAACGGGCGTCGTCTCGTGTCTGCGGCGCCTCGCGCACCTTGCCGAACATCTCGCTCGACGATGCCTGGTAGAAGCGGATCGCTCGGATCGACCAGGCGGATCGCCTCGAGCATGCGCGTGACGCCGAGCGCGTCGAACTCGCGCGGTCAGCACCGGCTGGTCCCACGACGTCGGCACGAACGACTGCGCCGCGAGGTTGTAGACCTCGTGCGGCCGCACGTCCTCGACGACGCTCGATCAGCGAGAGCTGGTCGAGCAGGTCGGCCTGCTCGAGGTCGATGCGGTCGCGGCAGGTGCGCGATGCGCTCGAAGTTCTCCGTGCTGGCGCGCCGCACCATGCCGACGACCTCGTAGCCCTTCTCGAGCAGCAGCTCGGCGAGATACGAGCCGTCCTGGCCGGTGATGCCGGTGATCAGCGCCCGCTTCGTTTCAGCCATTTGCACTCCGTGGCATGCGCCGTGGACGAGAGCGCCTCGCGCTCCCGCTAGCGCTCGCTCCCCTCCTCCACGCGCCCGTAGCGATCTTCGAGTCGGACGACGTCGTCGAGCTCCGGCGTCGAGACCTCGAGCACGTCGGTGTCCTCGAGCGCTGTCCATGCGGTGACGGAGGCCGGCCGGGATGTGTGCCCCATCGCCCGGCCCGAGCACCCGCATGTCGCGGGGCCACGTTCCTTCGCGCTCTCGAGACGGAGCCGACCGGCCAGCACGCGGATCGTCTCCTCCTTGACGCGGTGGTACTGGAGGCTCAGCGACTCGCCCGCGCGCAGATGGAGGATCTTACCGACGTAGCGCTCGGTCTTGGCCCAGATCGTCTCGTGGCCCCAGGGCTTCTCCACCCGTGTCGTCGTAGAGAGACTCACTTCAGGCGCTCTCCATACCAGAGTTGATAGAAGCGTTGGTACTCTCCGTTCTTGATCGTCCGCCACCAGTGTTCGTTCTGCCGGTACCAGTCGATCGTGCGGTCGAGCGCCGCCGAAAACGCGTGCGCAGGAGCCCAGCCGGTTTCGCGCTGGAATTTCGTCGAATCGAGCGCGTAGCGGCGGTCGTGCGCAGGACGGTCCGCCACGGAGCGCACCAGGTCGCTCGACTTGCCGAGGCGGCGAAGAATCTCGTCGGTGAGCGCGCGGTTCGTCCACTCGTTTCCCGCGCCGATGTTGTAGACTTCTCCGCTGCGTCCGCGAACGAGCGCGCGGTCGAGCGCCGCGCAGTGATCTTCGACGTAGATCCAATCGCGAACGTTTCCGCCGTCACCATATAGCGGCAACGCCTGGTCCGCCATCGCGTTGGTGATGAACAGTGGAATCATCTTCTCGGGAAATTGGAACGGACCGAAGTTGTTCGAGCAACGCGTGACGACGACGTCGAGACCATAGGTCCGCGCGTAGGAGAGCGCGAGCAGATCCGACGCCGCCTTGCTGGCCGCATACGGGCTCGTCGGGCGCAGCGGGGCATCCTCCGTCGCGCGGTCGTCGGGCCCGAGGCTGCCGTAAACCTCGTCGGTGGAGACGTGCAGGAAGCGGGCCACCCCACGCCGACGGGCGGCTTCGAGCAGCGCGCCGGTCCCCGCCACGTTGGTGCGAAGGAACGGGGCGGCATCGCCGATCGAGCGATCGACGTGACTCTCGGCGGCGAAATGAACGATCGCGTCGACACCCTCGTCGAGCGCGTCGTCGACGGCCGCGGGATCGGCGACGTCGGCGCGCACGAACCGATGGCGCGGATCGTCGCGCACCGACTCGAGGTTTGCGAGGTTTCCGGCATACGTCAGCCAATCGAGGGTCGTCACCTGAACGTCGGCATGGCGACCGAGCATGTAGCGCACGAAATTCGAGCCGATGAAGCCCGCTCCACCCGTCACGCAGAGCTTCATGCTTCGATCGGTTCTTCGTCGACGGGAATGGCCCAGGTGGTGCTCTCGAAGAGGAGGGCCTCGGCGCGCAGCACCTCCATCAACGTGCCTCGGTCATCGTTGTGGACGGCGAGCTTCCTGACGTGGACGTCGCGGATCATGCGGCGGGGGCAAAGATGTCAGAAAACATGCGGCGGTTCCACCGCCCCGATGGGACGTTCCGCGTCGCAATGGCACAGAATACGTCACCGTATTCATGAAATGGAGCACTGAGGACAAGGACGCGACGAAGGTTACGAAGGTCAGGAACGTCCCATCCCCTACATCTTATTCGCCCCTCCGCGCGCAACCAGGCGGCTGGCACGGTGCAGTGACTCGAACGTCCCCGCGTCGGTCCACCAGCCGCGAAGTATCTCGTACGTCATCGTGCCCGCTGCGATGTACCGATTGTTCACGTCGGTGATCTCGAGCTCGCCCCGCTTCGATGGCTTCAAATCGCGCACGTAGTCGAACACCGCGCCATCGAAGAAATAGATGCCCGTCACCGCGTAGCGACTCGGCGGCCGGCGCGGCTTCTCGACGATTCGCTCGACGCGTCTTGCCGCGTAGCACCGCCACCCCGAAGCGCTGCGGGTCCGGCACCCGCTTGAGCAGGATCTTCGCGCCGCGCGCTTGACTGCGAAAGGCGGCGGCGGCGCGCTGGATGTTGCGCTCGATGATGTTGTCGCCGAGGATCACGCAGACCTTTTCGCCCTCGGCGAAATGCTCCGCGAGCGACAGTGCCGCGGCGATGCCGCCCTCTCCTTGCTGGTACGTGTAGTTCAAGTGCTTGAGGCCGAACTCCGCGCCATTGCCGAGCAGTCGGAGAAAATCTCCCGCGTTGCTGCCGCCGGTGACGATGAGGATCTCCTCGATCCCCGCGTTGATCAGCGTCCACAGCGGATAGAAGATCATCGGCCGGTCGTAGACCGGCAGCAAGTGCTTGTTCGTCACCCGCGTCAGCGGATCGAGCCGGGTGCCGAGGCCGCCGGCGAGAACGACGCCCTTCATCAACGGGTGCGGCCGATCGACCCGAGCCCGACGAGCGTCACCTGGAAGCGAAGCTGGGTTTCCGGAGGATTGATGAGATCGGTTACCGACAGGTCGGCGATCCAGCACTGACACTGAGACGTCAGGCGAAAGCCGCCGGTCTTCTCGAGGAAGATTCCTGCGAGCGCGTCGTAGCGGGTCTGATAGAAGGTGGACAGCGTGTCCGCCAGCGGCACCACGATCCCGCCGTCCACTTCCTGCAACGTCTGGTCCGAGATGAAGCGGTACGACACGCCGAGCGACGCGCGCCCCGCGGAGCGGAGGAAACCCTCCGTGGACCGCTCCCGCGGATCGCGCAGCACCACGCCGACGTTGGCGGACGTCAAGCGGGCATCTCGGGCGTTGACGGTGGAATCGTAGATCAAGTCGAACGCCTCGTGTGGACGCAGCCGCATGTGGACGTCGACGTCGGAGAAGTGATCGTTCGCGTCGGGCCCCGTCGACGACTGCAGGCTGTCGCGGATGTCGTAGCTCTGGAAGATCTGCAGTCGGGCCCATTCGACGACGTTCGAGACCGCCGACTTCTCCTCGGCGCGCTGAGCCGCGCGCTCCTCGGCGCTCTGGTTCTGGTCGGTCGTGGGCATCCCCTCGACGCCCTCCTTCTGCGTCTCCTCCGTGTCGACGCCGATCCCGCTCGGGGTCGGCCCGGACAGGCTCGGGTTTCCGAGCGCGGCGAGCCCGCCGCGCTGGTCCTCGTCACCGAACGGTGAGGGCGTCACACCGCTGAATGAATTGAGATCGCCGTAGGACAGCGGCCGTCGCGTGTCGACCGGCGGGGCACGGTCGAGCTTGGCGAGCAGACGGCTCGTGAACCCGTAGGTGATGAGGTTCCGGCGGTCGATCTTGTCGACGAAGTCGTAGGTCGGGAGATCGTTCTGGTTGACGTCCGGAATGTAGAGGTAGTCCACTTCGGGCTCGATCGTGTGCTTGAGCTTCTGGAGGTGCTCGCCGCCGATGTCGAAGGTACGAGAGAGTTGCGTGCCGAGCGTCGCGGACGCCGCGTAGAGCTCGCGGGTCGGATTCTTTCCGAGCGGTGTCGGCGCCGGCGTCGGCCCGCCGCTCGACCCCGGGGTCGGGGTCGTGGCCGGCAGCAGCAGATCCGTGTTGTTCATGTGATAGGCGGTCTCGCGCCCCTGGAGGCCGATGCTGCCGTTCAAATACTCCTTCCAGCGGAACGGCACCTCGGCTTGAGGGTTGAGGTCGAGCCGTGGCCCGTCGAAGCCCTGCTTGCGCACGAAATTGGTGAAGTCGTCGACCATGCCGAGCTTCAGATGACGATCGAGGAAGCGATCCGAGGTGAAGAACTGTAGCTGCGGAAACTTCTGAAACGTCTGGTCCTGCGGCTGGACGAAGTCCTGGAAATACTGGACTTGGGTGATCAGCGTGGCGTGGTCCCAGTAGCGGTAGAGCCCGCCGCGCGTCGTATCGAAGAGGCTAGTGCGCAGCGATCGCGCATATTCCGGATCGAACGAGGCTGTCGGGATCTCGCGCAGGAAGAAGTCGTCGGAGACCGCCAGGGCATCGACGAAGCCGCGCAGTTCGAACGGCAGGTCCTGACGAATGTCTGCCGTGACGCTCCAGCGGTTCTGCGGAATCGTCGGGTTGGCGACGCTCGTATCGACGACGTCCTGGTTCGCGTTGTTGCGAAGGAACTCGTTGAAGTACGAGACGTCGACGATGCCCTTGGAGCGCTCGTCGATTGCGTAGCGAACCTCGCCGATGACGCCCAGACGCGCGGAGGTCGCGATGTCCGGGGCCACGGTGAAGTCTACGCTCTTGTTGAGCGCCACGTAGATGGGTTGCAGGTACGTGAAGCCCCGCTTCTTCGAGTAGCCGTAGAGCGGCGAGAGCAGGCCGGTCTGACGCGTCTTCTTGGCCGGGAAGCTGAAGTAGGGAAGATAGAGGATCGGGGTGTCCAGCACCTTGAGCTTCGGCCGGTCGACGAGCCCGTAGCCGTCGAGGGTGATGTCCACCGATTTGCCGGCGATCGACCAACTCGGCGCTCCCGCGCCGCACTGGCACGTCGTGAACTCCCCGTTCTCGATGTGATACGTCTGGCCAAACGACTTCTCGATCTTCTCGCCTGAGATCGTGAGGTGATTCGAGCTCAAGTAGACGGTGCCGTCGGTCAGTTCGCCGGTCTCGTCCTCCAGATTGCCGGCGAAGCCACTGGCTTGAATCGTTCCCTGCGGGTCGGTGAACTGAACGTTGCCCTTCGCTTCCGCTCGCTGTGTGTCGCGGTTGATGCGCACCTCGTCGGCGGTGAGCAGTGAGCCGGCACGCGCGATCGTCACGTGCCCTTGGGCGACGAGCTCGTTCTTTTCCTCGTCCGTACTGAGATGCTCTGCATCGACGGTGAGCCCCTCTCCCTTGCGGAGCGCCGGCATCGAGACCTTCGGCATCAGCTGCTCGCCTTGGATCGGAGAGGCCGATTCGCCCCTGGGCCCACGGGCTTTCGGTGCCTTCACCCCGCCCGTCACCTCCGGGGCTCGCACGACGACGGGTCCCGTCGGCTCCGCGGCGAGGAGCGTACCCGGCTCGACGCGGATGTGCAGCTCGCCACCGTCGCGCGATACCACGTAATAGATCGGCCGCCGGGCCACGACCGTCATGCTGACGCCGCCTTCGTCGGGAAAGAGCCGCGCCTCTTGGACGACATGATCGTCGATCGTGATCAGTCGCGCCCGTGGAATCGTCACACCGGGGAAGAAGAGATGGATCTCGTTCACCGTCACAGCGCCCGGACGAAGCTCTGGCTTGGGCGTCGACTTGGGCCGGACCGCGCCCGCGGCAGGTGTCGCCTCGGCTGGCGGCGTGGGCATCGGCTCGGGGGTTTCGATCGCTTCCGGCTTTGCGGCCACCCCCGGCGTCGTGGTCCGCTCGGGCCGCTGCGTCACGCGAGCGGGCTGACCCAACGGCGACAAACCCGGGCGCCTTTGCGTTCTGTCTTGCTCGACGATCGCCTTCGGAATCTCGAGCGAGATCTCGGTCGCATCGGTTTGGGAGCGCACCCGCAGGTCACCGAACGGGGAGCGCTCGCTGCCTCCCTCTGCCGAGGTCGGAAGCCACGTCGCGGCAAGCGCGAGCGTTACGATCAGCACAAGTGTCCGAACTGCCCTCATCATCCCCCGACGACGCGGGCGCGTCGTACCACGAAGATCGGGGCGAAGGGAAGTTGGCCCCGCTGCGAATTTGCCGTGATGCGCCGTCGATCGGAAATTTGCCCGGGTCCTGCCGTCGGCGCAGCCCGCGCCGTGCTCGCTGGGCGCCCCTCCTAGCCGCTCCGGGGTCCTTCCGGTCGCTCGCGTCGGTTGCGACTCATCTCCCATCGAGGGGCATGCCGCTGGAGTAGCCTCCGGACTTCGCCCCGCACTCGCTGCGCGCGGCGCGGGTGCCCGACGCCGACGCCACCCGCGCGAATTTTGGATCGAGGTTAGGCGGTTACGGGCGCCTCGAGATGGGCACGCGCCTCGCCGACCAAGAAGAGCGATCCGGCGACGAGGATGACGTCGTCACGATTGCCCGGATCCTCGAGCAGCCGTTCGATGGCTGTCGTCGCGCTGCGCTCGATCCGGGTCGGCACGAACCGACGAAAGAGCTCCCCCACGCGTGCGGGACTCTCCGAGCGCCGCTCGACCACCGGAACGACGGCGACGTCGACCACGGCTGGGGCCAGCCGTTCGACCATCTCCGACCAGCGCTTGTCGGCGAGCACGCCGAACACGAGATGCACGGGCCGGCCGCCTGCAAGCCTCGGCAGCTCGCGGACCAGGGCAGCAACGCCCGCCGGATTGTGCGCGCCGTCGAGGACGACGCGTGGCCGCTCGCGGATCACCTCGAGGCGGCCCGGCCAGCGCACGGTTCCGACTGCCGTGCGGATCGTCTCTTCGGCGATCCCCTCGAGCCATCCCCCTTCCTCGAGCGCTGCCAGCGCGACCGCCGCATTGTCGACCTGGAAGCGGCCGGCGAGCGCCGGGCGGAGATCACGGATCGTGCGCCGCCCGTGGTAGTCGAATCCCGCCGCCGCAATCTCCGCGCGGAACTCACGGCCGTAGAGATGATACGGGCATGGCTGTGTCGCGGCGATGCGCGCGAGCACCGCCTCCGCTTCGCGATCCATGCGGCCGACGATCGCCGGGACGCCAGGCTTGAAGATCCCCGCCTTTTCGGCGGCGATCGAAGCGATCGTCGTGCCGAGGTAGCGCTCGTGGTCGAAGCCGATCGTGGTCACGGCCGTCGCGCGCGGCATGAGCACGTTGGTGGCGTCGAGACGGCCGCCGAGCCCGACTTCGACCACCGCCGCATCGACCCGAGCCCGAGCGAAGTAAAGGAACGCCAGGACCGTGATCAGCTCGAAGAACGTGAGCTCCACGCCCGATTCGAAGAGCCGCTCGCGAATCTCCTCCACGAGCTCGACCACCCCGGCCTCGGGGATCCATTCGTCGCCGACTCGGACCCGCTCGCGAAAATCGCTGAGATGCGGCGAGGTGAAGAGGCCGGCGCGAAGTCCATGTCGCGAGAGCACCGCGTGTGCGATCGCCGCGGTCGAGCCTTTGCCGTTGGTGCCCGCGACGTGAAGCGAAGGGAATTTTCGCTCCGGCGAGCCTAGCCTCTCGAGCGCCGCCCGCACCGATTCGAGCTTCAAGTCCCAACCGCGGCTCACCTCCAGGCGGTAAAGCCACGAGAGGGTCTCTGCGTAGGTCATTCGCGATCGGCTACCGGCTACCGTCTACCGGCATCGCGGTGTCTTCTGCGGTAGCCGGTGTCCGGCAGCCGTCTTCTTTAGGTCATCCACGAAAGGATCTTCGCCAGCGTCGCCTTCAACGCGCGCCGCTCCACCACCAGATCGACCATACCGTGCGCGAGCAAGAACTCGGAGGTCTGGAACCCTTCGGGGAGCGTGTGGCCGATCGTTTGCTCGATCACCCGCGGACCGGCGAAACCGATCAGCGCGCCGGGTTCGGCGACGTTGAGATCACCGAGCATCGCCAGCGAGGCAGCTACGCCACCGGTGGTCGGATCGGTGAGGACGGAGACGTACGGCACACCCTGGTCGCGCAGACGCCCCAGCACGGCGCTCACCTTGGCCATTTGCATCAGCGAGAGAATCCCTTCCTGCATCCGCGCGCCGCCCGATGCTGCGACCACCACGAGCGGAACCCGCTCGGCGAGCGCCCGCTCCGCTAGGCGTGTGAGCTTCTCACCCACCACCGAGCCCATGCTGCCACCGAGAAAGCCGAAGTCGAACAGCGCCAGCGCGATCCGCTGTCCCCCGATCGTACAGAAGCCGGTGAGCAGCGCTTCGTTCTTGCCGGTGCGCGCTCTGGCATCGCCGATGCGCTGCGGGTAGGGCATCGAGTCGTGAAAGCCGAGCGGGTCGGCCGCCGCCATCGCGGCGTCGGTCTCTTCGAAGGAGCCCCGATCGGCGAGCAGCACGAGGCGCTGGTCGACGGTCAGGCGCAAGTGGTGACCGCACTTCGGGCACACGTTAAGCTTGCGCTCGATCTCTTTGCGAAACAGGATCTCCTGGCAGCCCGGACACTTCACCCAGGGATGATCCGCAGGCGCCGCGCCGGCGGATCGGGATTTCCTGGCCTGCGGGCTCATCGCCGACCCTCCGCACCGTAGATTCGCGCACCGCGCACGGCCGCGGCCAGCGACCCGGCGAACGCTTCGACCTCGCCGACCAGATCCCCGTCCGGCGGGCACTCTTCGACCACGCGAGCGATCGCGCTGCCGACGATCACCGCGTCCGCGAAGGTCGCCACGCGGGCGGCCTGCTCCGGGGTGGAAATGCCGAAGCCGACGCCGATCGGCATCGACGTCAACCGCTTGACCGAGCGAATGAGCGTCTCGAGATTCTGCGGCAGCGCGGCGCGGGCTCCCGTCACACCGGCAACCGAGACGAAGTAGACGAAGCCACGAGCGCGTGAGAGCACCTTGCGCATGCGACCGAGCGTGCTCGTCGGGGCGAGTAGATAGATGACGTCGAGTCCCTGAGCGCGGGCCAGGCGATCGAGATCGACGGACTCCTCGGGCGGCAAATCGACGCAGAGAACCCCGTCGACCCCGGCCGTCCGGGCGTCGGCCGCGAATCGCTCGAGGCCGTAACGGAAGATCGGATTGTAGTACCCGAACAAGATGATCGGCACGTCGGATCCGCGGCGGAACTCGACGACCGCATCGAGGCAGCCGCGCAGCGAGGCGCCGCCCGCGAGCGCGCGCTCGGCCGCGCGTTGCAGTACCGGCCCGTCGGCCATCGGATCGCTGAACGGCACCCCGATCTCGATGAGATCGGCGCCGGCGCGGTCGAGCGCTTCGAGGAGCGGAACGGTCAACTCGGCCTCCGGATCGCCGAAGGTCAGAAACGGAATGAATCCCGCCTCTCCGCGCGAGCGGAGCTCGGCGAATTTTTCTGCGATGCGCGACATCGAGAACCGTCTACCGGCGTCCGGCTTGCGCAAGACATTCCGTGATGTCTTTGCCGGCAGCGGGTGGTCGGTAGCCCGTAACCTTCCCTTCACAGCGTCACCCCGAGGTGATCCGCGACGGTCGCCATGTCCTTGTCGCCCCGGCCGGAGAGATTGACGATCACGATCTTGTCCTTGTCGAGCTTGGGAGCGAGGCGGGCGGCGAACGCCACCGCATGCGCGCTCTCGAGCGCCGGAATGATTCCCTCGGTCTCGGTCAAGAGCTGCAGCGCCGCGATCGCCTCCTCGTCCGTGGCCACGACGTACTCCACGCGTCCCGTATCCCTCAAGTAGCTGTGCTCGGGTCCGACGCCCGGGTAGTCGAGCCCGGCGGAGATGGAGTGCGTCGGGCGGATCTGACCGAGTTCGTCTTGCAGGAGGTAGGTCTTGTTGCCGTGCAGGACGCCGATCTGACCGCGCGCGAGCGTCGCCGCGTGCTGGCCGCTGTCGAGACCGCGACCGGCCGCCTCGACACCGTACATCGTCACCGTGGCCTCGTCGAGAAAAGGATGGAAGAGTCCGATCGCGTTGCTGCCGCCGCCGACGCAGGCGACCAGCGCGTCGGGCAACCGCCCAGCCGCGCGCAGGATCTGCCGGCGCGACTCCTCGCCCGATCACCGATTGGAAGTCACGAACGATCTGCGGATAGGGGTGCGGGCCGGCCACCGAGCCGATACAGTAGAACGTCGTCTCGACGGTCGCGATCCAATCGCGGAGCGCTTCGTTCATCGCGTCCTTGAGCGTCTGGGTTCCGGACTCGACGACGCGCACCCTCGCGCCGAGCAGCTTCATGCGGAAGACGTTGAGCGACTGCCGGTGGACGTCTTCCCTGCCCATGAAGATCTCGCAGTCCATTCCAAGCAGCGCGGCCACGGTCGCGGTCGCGACGCCGTGCTGGCCCGCGCCGGTCTCGGCAATGATTCGCCGCTTGCCCATCCGCCGGGCCAGTAGACCCTGGCCGATCGTGTTATTGATCTTGTGCGCGCCGGTGTGACAGAGGTCTTCGCGCTTCAGGTAGATCCGCCCGCCGGCAAGCCGCAGCGTCAGATTCTCGGCGAAGTAGAGCGGCGTCGGGCGGCCGACGTAGTGACGCAAACGCTCGCGCACCTCGGCCTGGAAGCCCGCATCGCGCCGCGACTCCCGATATGCCGCCTCGAGTTCGAGGAGCGCGGGCATCAGCGTTTCCGACACGTAGCGCCCGCCGAACTCTCCGTAGTGGCCGCTGCGGTCAGGCATGCTTGGCATTGTGAATGAACTCCCTCACCAGCATCGGGTCCTTGCGCCCAGGCGTGCTCTCGACGCCGCTTGCGGTGTCGACGCCGTAGGGGCCCGCCATGCGAATCGCCGCCGCCACGTTTTCCGGGCGCAGGCCGCCGGCCAGAAACAGACGCCCCGGCGCCACGCCTGCCGCTCGCTGCCAATCGAATGAGCGTCCGCTGCCGCCGTATTCCCCGCCACAATCGGCATCGAGCAGAATGTAATCCACGGCGAAGCGTTCTGCGATCACCGAAGGCGATTCGCCTCCGAGCGTCACGCGGATCGCCTTGATCACCGGGACGGCGAACCCGCGACAGTGCTCCGGGGCCTCGTGGCCGTGGAGTTGAACGGCATCGAGACATGCGCCGGCAATCGCTCGTTCGATCGCGGCCCGTTCGGCGTTGACGAACACCCCCACCTTCAACACGGACGGCGGCAGCGCGCGGGCGATTGCCGCGGCGCGCTCGACGTCGATTCGACGCTTCGAGCCGCTCCAGAAATTGAGCCCGATGGCGTCGGCGCCGGCGTCCGCGCAGAGGAGCGCGTCCTCCACCGTGGTCACGCCGCAGATCTTCACCCGAACCGACACGATCTCCTCAACGAAGCTTCGCACTGCAACCGAGACGCGCGCTGGCGACGATGCCTCGTATCTCATACCTTCGTGCGGAACCCGAGCTCCTACCGTAGTTCACGCAACGCAGCCTCGCGACCGCAACCGAAGCGCGCGAGGGTGACGATGCCTCGTATCCCATATCTTCGTGCGAAACCCGACCTCCTACCGTACTCGCTCAAGGTAAGAGCTCGCGCAGCGCGACTTCCGGATCGGACGCGGCCATCAGCGTCTCACCGATGAGAAAGGCGCGCACCCCGGCCGCCTCGAGACGCTCAAGGTCAGCGGTCGTCTTGAGGCCGCTCTCAGCGACGACCGTCGCCCCCGGTGGTGCAAGCGGAGCGAGCGATTCGGCGACCTCCAAGCGGGTCACGAACGTGCGGAGATCGCGGTTGTTGATGCCGATGAGCGAGGCGCCCGATCGCGTCGCTCGCTCGAGCTCTTCGCGCGAGTGGACCTCGACGAGAGCGTCGAGCTCGAGGCGATCTGAAAGCGCCAGCAGCTCCCGCAGGGAGCCGTCACCGAGGATCGCGCAGATCAGCAGCACCGCGTCCGCGCCGAAGGCGCGCGCCTCGTGGAGCTGGTACGGGTCGAGAACGAAGTCCTTGCGCAGCAGCGGCAAATCCGCGACGCGCCGGATCGCCTCCAGATAGGCGAGGCTCCCCTGGAAAAACGGCGCGTCGGTCAACACCGAGATCGCCCGCGCGCCGGCTCTCTGATAACCGCGCGCGATCGCCACCGGATCGAAGTCGGCCCGGATCAAGCCTCGCGAAGGCGAAGCCTTCTTCACTTCCGCGATGATGGCGCGACCCGTCTCGGCGAGGGCGGCCGCGAAGCCTCGGCGGGGAGCGCGGTAGAACTCGACATCCACCAACGCCGCGAGCGGTCGCTGACGCTTGTGCTCGACAATCTCGTCGCGCTTGGCCGCCACGATGTCGTCGAGGATCACGTGCGCCCTCCCCCATGGCTCGTGCGCGCCACCCGCTCAAGCGTTTCGCGCGCACGTCCCGTATCGATCGCGGCGCGTGCCGCCGCTATCCCGGTTTCGATCGTCGTCGCGCGATCGGCGGCGTAGATCGCCGCGCCCGCGTTCAAGAGCACCACGTCGCGCGCCGGTCCGGTTTCGCCCGCAAGCACGTCCCGGATGATCTCTGCGCTCTGGTCGGCGGTCTCCACCTGCAGGTCCGAGAGGCGAGCGCGCTTCAGACCGAATGCCTCGGGATCGACCCGGAACCGTCGGACCTCGCCCCCGCGAAGCTCGGCCACCTCGCTCGCCGCGGTGGTGGTGAGCTCATCCAGGCCGTCGTCGCCGTGGACCACGAGCGCGTGCGCCGATCCGAGACGGCCGAGCACGTGCGCCAGGGGCTCGACCCAGCGCGCATCGAACACACCGAGCAGATGATGGCGCGCACCCGCCGGGTTCGTCAGTGGCCCGAGGAGGTTGAAGATCGTGCGAACTCCGATCTCCCGCCGTGGTCCTGCGGCATGCCGCATCGCTCCGTGGAGGAGCGGGGCGAAGAGGAAGCCGAAGCCGGTCTCGCGCAGCATCGTCTCGGTTTGCTCGACTCCCACATCGATGCAAACGCCGAGGCGCTCGAGCACGTCTGCGCCCCCGACGGCGCCAGAGATCGAGCGGTTGCCGTGTTTGGCCACCGCGCATCCCGCCGCCGCTGCGACCAGCCCGGCTGCGGTCGAGACGTTGAACGTACGACAACCGTCTCCTCCGGTGCCGCAGGTATCGAGCACGGTCGCGTCCTCGCAATGCACGGCGGTGACCTTCGCCCGCATCGCGCGTGCCGCGCCGGTGATCTCCTCGACCGTCTCGCCTTTGCGTCGCAACAGAACTAGAAGGGCGCCGATTTGAGCCGGCGTGGCCTGGCCCTCCATGACCTCGCCGATGACCTCCGCAGTCTCGTCCTCGGAGAGATTCCGGCCCTCGAGCAGGCGAGGGATGGCGTCGCGGATCGTCACGTCAGGTCAGCCGAGACGGTTCAGAAAGTTTCGGAGCAAGCGCTTACCCTCGAGGGTCAGAATCGATTCGGGGTGAAACTGGACGCCCTCGAGCGGTTGGCTGCGATGGCGGAGTCCCATGATCTCGCCCTCGCGGGTCCACGCACTGATCTCCAGACACGCGGGCAACGTCTCGCGCCGGACGACCAGAGAATGATAGCGCGTGGCGTCGAACGGATTCGGCAGGTCTTTGAAGATCGTCTTGTCGTCGTGCTCGATCGGCGACGTCTTGCCGTGCATGATGCGCGCGGCCAGGACGATCTCGCCCCCGAAGGCCGCGCCGAGCGACTGGTGCCCGAGGCAAACGCCGAGAATCGGGAAGCGGCCGGCGAAGCGCTGGAACAGCGGCACCGAAATCCCCGCCTCGTTCGGCGTGCGCGGGCCCGGCGAAATCACCACCGCCGCCGGCCGTAGCGCCTCGACGTCGTCGAGCCCGATCGCGTCGTTACGGCGCACCACGACCTCCGCACCGAGCTCGCCAAGATACTGGACGAGGTTGTAGGTGAAGGAGTCGTAGTTGTCGATCATCAGGATCATAGGCACAGCCGGCTGCCGGCTGCCGGCTTCCGGCTTCCGCAAAAGACCCCGTGAAGTCTTTGGCGGTAGCCGGGAGTCGGTAGCCGGTAGCCCCTCTTCTTCTTCATACTCTTCACAGCTCTTCCGCCAATCGTAACGCCTGAAACATCCCTCGCGCTTTGTTCAAACACTCCAGATGCTCCCGCTCGGGGACCGAATCGGCGACGATGCCGGCACCCGCCTGCACGTAGACGCGCCCGTTCTTGCAGAGCGCGGTGCGAATCGCGATCCCGGTGTCCATGTTGCCGGAGAAGTCGAAATAGCCGACGGCCCCGCCGTAGACCCCGCGCCGCACGGGCTCGAGCTCCTCGATGATTTCCATGGCGCGAATCTTCGGCGCCCCCGAGAGCGTGCCCGCCGGAAACGTCGCGCGAAACGCGTCGAACGCATCCTTGCCCGCCTCCAGCCGGCCGCGCACGTTGGAGACGATGTGCATGACGTGCGAGTAACGCTCGACGACCAGCCGCTCGGTGACTTCCACCGAGCCGATCGCGGCGACCCGCCCGACGTCGTTGCGACCGAGATCCACCAGCATGACGTGCTCGGCAATCTCCTTCGGATCGTTCAAGAGCTCCCGCTCGAGCGCGAGATCGTCACTCTCCACGGTGCCGCGCGGACGCGTGCCGGCGATCGGACGCACGGTGACTTCACCGCCTTCGACGCGCACCATCACTTCCGGCGACGCGCCCGCCAGCGAGAACTCGCCGAGATCGAGAAAGAAGAGGTACGGAGACGGATTGATCGAGCGCAGGCTCCGATAAACGTCGAACGGCGAGGCGCCGAGCGCGCCTTCGAAGCGCTGCGCGAGCACCACCTGGATGACGTCGCCCGCATGGACGTATTCCTTGGCGCGCCGGACCATCGCCTCGTACTCGGCCTGGCTGAGATTCGAGCGCAGCTCGGGAAAGGGACCAGGCCTCTTTCCCGCGCAGGAGAAGGGACCAGACCCTTTTCCCGGAACGGGCCCGCGCAGGCGCTCGAGCCACTCCTCGATCGCCGCCACGGCGGCGTCGTAGCTGGCCCGCAGGTCGGAGTCCTCCTCGAGGAAGACGTTGGCGATCAGACGAATTCTCTGCGTGACGTTGTCGAAGACCAGCAACCGGTCGGCCAGGACGAGCATCGCGTCCGGCAGCTGGAGATCATCGACGGCGCGCGCCGGCAGACGCTCGAAGTGACGCACCAGATCGTAGCCGAGGTAGCCGACGGCCCCCCCCGAAAATCGGGGCAGGTCGGGCAGCGATACGGTGCGATAGGAGTGGAGCCATTCTCGCAGCGCGCCGAGCACGTCCGGAACCTCGCGCCGCTCTACCTCGCCGCTTCGGGTGCACACCTCGATCGAATGACCGCGAGCGGTCCACACCCTGTCGGGCTCGGTCCCGAGGAAGCTATACCGCCCCCATTTCTCTCCGCCCTGGACGCTCTCGAGTAGGAACCCGTGGCGCCCGCGGTGGAGCTTGAGGAAGGCCGAGACGGGAGTCTCGAGGTCGCCGAGAATCTCACAGGTGATCGGCACGACGTTGCCCCGCGCGGCGAGGCCGACGAAGTCGTCGTAGGTCGGGCGAATCGTGCCGGTCATCGCGCTCAACGGTCGTTCACCTCGGCGGCCAAGAAGGCATTCGGATAGCCCTGCTCTCGCAATCGCGTGACCGCCTGCTTGGCCGCTTCCACCGATGGGAGATTCCCGACCCGCACGCGATAGAGCGTCTTGTCGCCGACCCGCGCCGGAGAAATGAAGGAAACGTAACCGAGACTCTTCAGGTCTTGGACGAGCTCGTCGGCACGCGCCTTGTCGGCCATCGCATTGACCTGGACCTGGAAGCTACCCCCTTCGACGACGGCCGGCGGCGGGCGGGTCGGCGCGGGCGTCGGCGGGGCCTCCACCTTGCGCTCCGTCGGAGGCGGCGTCGGCGTGGCGCCGAGCGGCGAGACGCGCAGCGGCGTCTCGGCGGCCGTCGGGCTCGGCGCGGCCGCCGGTGGAGGCGTCGCTTCGCCCTTGCCGAGCTTGTCCCAGAACGTGACGTCGACTTCGTCTCCTTTCCCGCTACCGCCGGCGCTGGGCGTCGGTACCGGCAAGCGCACCACGCGGCTTTCCTGCGCGAGGCGTTGCTCGACCATGCTCTTACCGACGTAGATCCCGAGCAGGAAGACGATCCCGCTCGCGACCATCGTGGCAATGGCGAGGAGCAGAACGCCGGTGGCGGAAATTTCGAACTTGCCGCTTTGATCGATGCCGTCTCGACTGCGCATCACCATTCCTCCTACATCCGCTCCGGGGCGCCCACGCCAAGCAGCGCGAGGCCGCTCGCCAGCACGTGGCGGACAACCCCGACCAGGTAAAGGCGCGCTCGAGAAAGCTCATGATCCTCGCTCACCACTCGGTTCTCCCGACGATTGTAGTAGCCGTGAAACGCCGCGGCGAGGTCGAGCAAGTAGAAGGTGACGCGGTGCGGTTCGAGCTCCGCGGCCGCTTCGGCGACGAGATCCGGGAATTCGACCAGGCGCCGGATGATCGTCATCTCGTCCTCCTGGACCAGCCGGTGGAGCGGCGTTCCATCGGACGCGGCCTCGTGAATCCCCTCGCTCTCCGCCTTGCGCAGGATGTTGGCGATCCGCGCGTGCGCATACTGCACGTAGTAGACGGGGTTCTCCATCGACTGCTGCTTGGCCAGATCGAGATCGAACTCGAGGTGCGTGTCCGCCTTGCGAGTGAGGAAGAGAAAGCGCACGACGTCCGCCCCGACCTCGGCGACGAGTTCGTCGAGCGTTACATATTCGGCCCTTCGGGTCGACATCTTCACCAGCTGCCCGGCGCGCAGCAGCGTGACGAACTGATAGATGATGCCGTGCACGCGCGAGTCGTCGAGCCCGAGCGCGCGCAGAGCCGCTTTCACCTCCTGGTGCTCGGCGATGTGGTCCGCGCCGAGCACGTCGACGATTCGATCGAAGCCCCGTTCGAGCTTGTTCTTGTGATAGGCGATGTCGGGAAGGCGATAGGCGGGCTCGCCGGAGCTCTTGACGAGCACTTTGTCATCGGTGAGCCCGAGCGCCGTCAGGCGGAGCCACTGCGCACCGTCCTTGTCGTAGACCACGCCGGCGGCGCGAAGGTCGGCGAGCACGCGCTCGATCGAGCCGTCGCGGTAGAGCGAATCCTCGTTGAAGTGCACGTCGAAGCGGATGCGCATGCGCTCGAGCGTCGCCGCAATGTCGGCGAAGATCGCCCGCTCGGCATGCTGCTGGAACGGCTTGTGATCGGTCGCGCCGGCGAGGGTGGCGCCGTGCTTCGCCTCGAGGTCGGCGGCGATCTCGCGGATGTAGTCGCCCTGGTAGCCGTCCTCCGGAAAGCTCGATGGCAGACCGAGATGTTCGAGGTAGCGGGCACGCACCGATTCGCCGAGCACCTGCATCTGCCGACCCGCATTGTTGAAGTAATACTCGCGCACGACCTCGTGACCGCACGCCTCGAGCAGGCGCGCGATCGAGTCGCCGAGCACGGCATTGCGCCCGTGCCCGACGGTGAGCGGGCCGGTCGGATTGGCGCTTACGAACTCGACCTGTATCTTGAGCCGCCGTGCCACGGTCGGCCTGCCGAAGCGCGCTCCGGCCGAACGTGCCCCCGCGAGCCGCTTCCACCAGAATTCCCGCGCGAGCTTGAAGTTCAGGAAGCCCGGGCCCGCGACCGTGACGCTCGCGACATCGTCCGTCTGGCGCAGATGCCTCTGCAGCGTCTCGGCAATCTGCCGCGGCGGGCGCCCTTCGGAGCGTGCCAGAACGAGCGCTACGTTCGACGCGAGGTCACCGTGAGCTGGATCCTTCGGGACCTCGATAGCAAGAGGGGGGAGATCCGATGTTTTCAGCTCTCCCCCCTCTTTGGCCTTTACGAAGGCTTCGCTCAGGAGCGAATGGATGAATTCCTTCATCTACCTCCTGGGGGGTGAGCCGAGCGCCTCCACGATCTGCGCCAGAGTTTCTCGGACGATGCGTTCACGATGGCTTCCCGCTACGGAGTTCACGATCGTATAACGACTGCCTGAAAACCAGTCAACGTGCGTCTTCCCGCGTCCCCCGCCCACGGCTTCAGGAATCCTCTCGTGGCGCGGAGGGAAGCGACACCCCGCTTTGCCGGAGGGGCGGGGCGATGGCGGGAGGAGGGGCCGGGGCGGCCACGATCGTGCCTCGACGGAACCGCGTCACCGGACGTGCAGCGCGCCGAAAGTATTGCTATAAGATACGTTTTTCCTCCTACGTCCGGAGGTCGCTTGCCAGAACGCTCCCAAGGCCCACTGATCGTCCAGTCCGATCGTACGATTCTCCTCGAAACCGCCCATCCTAGTTACGAGGAGGCGCGCGACTCGATTTCCCGCTTCGCGGAGCTGGAGAAGAGCCCGGAACACATCCACACGTACCGGCTCTCGCCGCTCTCGCTATGGAACGCGGCGGCCGCAGGACTCGCGGCAGCGCACATTCTAACCGCGCTCGACGAGCTTTCGAAGTACCCCGTGCCGCAAAACGTGCGCTTCGACGTCGAGGACATCGTCGGCCGCTACGGCAAGCTTCGGCTGGTGCGCGGCGCGGATGACCGGCTCGTCCTCGAGTCCGATGAAGCGTGGTTGCTGGAGGAGATCTCGCGGCTCAAGGCGGTGGAGCCGTGCCTCGACGCGCCGATCGACGCCCGCTCGCTGGCGGTCAAGCCAGGGGTGCGTGGCACGCTCAAGCAAGCGTTGATCAAGGCCGGCTTTCCGGTCGAAGACCTCGCCGGCTACGTCGATGGTGCGCCGCTCACGATCGAGCTTCGCAACGACACGATCGCCGGCCGGCCATTCCTCCTGCGCCACTATCAAGAGGAGGCGGTGCGTCTCTTCCACGCCGACGGCTCGAACCGCGGCGGTTCGGGGGTGATCGTGCTGCCGTGCGGCGCGGGCAAGACGATCGTCGGCCTCGGCGTGATGGCGAAGCTCCAGACCCAGACGCTGATTCTGACGGCGAACGTCAGCGCCCTGCGCCAGTGGCGTGACGAGATTCTCGACAAGACGGACCTGACCGCCGATCAAATCGGCGAGTACAGCGGCCACGAGAAGGAGATCCGTCCCGTGACGCTGAGTACGTACCAGCTGCTCACCTACCGGCGCGGCAAGAACGAAGAGTTCCTTCACTTCAAGCTCTTCGCCGAGCGGGACTGGGGCCTCATCATCTACGACGAAGTCCATCTTCTGCCGGCGCCCGTGTTCCGCGCCACCGCCGACCTGCAGGCGCGCCGCCGGCTGGGCTTGACCGCGACGCTCGTCCGCGAGGACGGCGGCGAGGACGACGTCTTCACCTTGATCGGTCCTAAGCGCTACGACGTTCCGTGGAAGGATCTGGAGCGTCAGGGGTGGATCGCCACTGCCCGCTGCACCGAGATCCGCATCCCGTTGACTGCGGAGTCGCGTCGCCAATACGCGGTCGCCGATGCGCGCGCCAAGTTCCGCATCTCCTCCACCAACCCCTTGAAGCGGGAACTCCTCGCCGCGCTCCTCGCAGAACACCGCGGCGACAAGGTGCTGGTGATCGGGCAGTACATCGATCAGCTCGAAGCGATCGCCGCCGACACGGGCGCACCCCTCATCACCGGAAAGACGCCACAGGCCGAGCGCGACGTTCTCTACGAGAAGTTCCGAGGATCGGAGCTGAACCTGCTGATCGTTTCGAAGGTCTCCAACTTCGCGATCGATCTGCCCGACGCCAACGTGGCGATTCAGGTCTCCGGAACGTTCGGATCGCGGCAGGAGGAGGCGCAGCGGCTCGGCCGCATCCTGCGCCCCAAGGCCGATGCGAACCAGGCGCGCTTCTATGCGCTGGTGACACGCGACACGCGTGATCAGGAGTTCGCGCAGAACCGCCAGCGCTTCCTCACCGAACAGGGCTACCAGTACGAGATCCGCGCCTGGACGCCGCTGGCGCAAACCGCGGACGCCGCGGGTGACCGGCGCTCCTCGGACACGGGCTGAGCGGGACATGCCTCGCGCGAACAAGACGATCAAGGCAAAGCCGGCACGGCCGGTCGCGGCGTCCGCCGCGGCCGTCCTGCGCGAGCGCAGCGAGGCCTTCGACACCTTCGCCCGGGATCTCTTGACGTTTGCCGGCCACTTCGAGCGCGTCTCGACGAAGCGGGTCGCGACCGGTGGCATCGGCAAGAAGACGACCCAACGGATCGCGCCCTTCCTGCGCCGAAGCGACGAGGAGTACGCGAGCTTCCTCGGCGTCTTCCTCATCGATCGCCGCGTGCTCTTCGAGGGCGAGGATCGCTGGGAAATCAGCCGGCCGAATCTGATCCGGCTCTGGCAGCCGGAGCGCCTGCTCCGCTCGGTCCACCATTTCTGGCTGCGCACCGCGCTCTGGAACGAATCGCTCGCCGATCCCGACGTGCTGTCACTCGTCCGGCGCGAATACATCTCGGCCGACCCGGGGCTAGAGGCACGACGCCGCCGCCTCTGCGAAGAATTGCTCGCCGCACCAGAAGGCGAATCGATCGAGATCGGCACGCTGCTGTCTCGACTCGACCGAAGCCTCCAGGCGCGCGGTCGCGGCGCCGACGACGGCGCCATGTCGCGCTACGGCGGACGCGTCTCGCCGGCAACGCTGCTGCGGCGAATGCTCGCTGGTCCGCTCGCCTGGCTCGGACTGGTGGAACCGCTGGTACGGCGTCCGCCGGCCGTCTCGGAGGCGGAAGCGTTTCGCGTCTCACCGCTCGGCCGACTGGTGCTCACGGAGAATTGGCCGGGGATCATCCAGAGCTTCGGCACCGCGCTCTCGGATTCCGCGGCCCGTGTGACGCTGCAGCCGAATCTCGAGATTCTCGCGCCGCCGGACCTCGACCCGGGTGTCTACCTGAACCTCGCCCGGCTTGGCGATCTGCGCTCGGTCGACATCTACACGGCGTTCGCGATCACGTGGGACTCGCTGATGAACGCGCTCGACCGTGGATTCTCCGCCGGCGAGCTGCTCGCATTCCTCGAATCGGTGAGCGGGACCGGCGTACCGGCCACCGTGCGCCAGCTCGTCGAGGACTGCGAGGGCCGCCACGGAGAGGTGCGGATCGGCGTCGCCGGGCCCTACATCGAGGCCCGCGAGGGCACGCTGCTCGGTGAGCTCGAAGCCAATCCGCGCTTCGCCCCCTACATCCAGCGCCGCATCGGCGATGCGCTCGCGCTGCTCACGTCGAACGTCGACCTCGCGACCCTCGGAAGAGAGCTCCGCAAGGCCGGCTACAGCGTCTCGTCGGCGGGAACCGACAAGGTGCAGGTGACCGCCCGCGGCGCACAGCTCACGCTCACGCGCCCCGAGTTCGAGGAGATCTATGCGGCGGTGCGCGCGGCGACCAAACTGGCGCGCGAGGTGGATCCCGACTTCGACCTCTCGGCGCTCGCCGCGCTCGAGGAGATCCTCGCTCTCGAGCTCACACGGCGAGAGGACACGGGGGCGCCGACGCGCGCCCAAGAGCTCGAGTCGCTGGTCGAAAAGCTCCTGCGCGTGCACGGCAAGAGCGCGAAAAGGAAGCCCAAGGCGCCGACCGAGGCGCGCGACAGCGAAGACATCCGCGCGTTGCTACTCACGGCGGTCGAGAATCACACGCCGATGGAGATCGAGTACGACGGTTTTCAGGGTGTGACTCGCCGGATCGTCGAGCCGTCGAGCTTCGACGGGCGTTACCTCACCGGCTTCTGCCGCCTCCGGCAGGACCAGCGCGTGTTCAACACCGCGCGGATCCTTTCCGCCAAGCTAGTCAGCTAGATTCCCTGCGCGCCTCACCGGGCCGTTCGGAGAAGCGAGCGCGCATCTCGCTCCGCATCCGCTCACCCTCGGCGCGCAATCGACCCCGCCGGATCAAACCGGTGGCCAGGCCCTTCATGCGACGCGCTCGATCTCGGCGCGGGCGAGCGCGTCGCAACGCTCGTTCAGCGGATCACCCGAATGGCCGGCCACTTTGATCCACTCGACATCGTGAATCTCGGCGAGGCGGATGAGCTCCTCCCAAAGCGTGCGGTTGGTGACCGGCGTCTTGTTGCGGCTCATCCAGCCGTTGCGAATCCACGTCTCGTGCCAGCGTTGCCGGAAGCAGTTCACCAGGTAGGCGCTATCGCTGTGCAGGCGCACGCGACAGGGGCGCCCGAGGGCACGCAGCGCCTCGATGGCCGCGGTGAGCTCCATCTTTTGGTTCGTCGTGTGCGACTCGCCGCCGGAGATCTCGCGCTCGTGATCGCCGTAGCGGAGCACCGCGGCCCATCCTCCGGGTCCGGGATTTCCGGAGCACGCCCCGTCGGTATAGACGATGACCTCGGGCCGGACGTCCTGCTTCTTCTTCACCTTCACCCCGGCGGCCACCGCATTGGTCGGCCACCGAGTAGATGGAAGTGGAGGTGATAGACGGTTTGACCGCCGCCCGGTCCATTGTTGACGACGACGCGGAACCCACCTTCGAGCGTGCGATCGAGCGCCAGCCGATTCGCGGTCTCGAAGATCCGCCCGAGCAGCCGCGCGTGCTCGGGCTTCAGGTCGAGCACCGTGGGGATGTGGCGTTTGGGGATCACGAGCAGGTGCGTGGGCGCCTGAGGATGGAGGTCCTCGATCGCCACCAGCTCGTCCTCCTGGTGCACGAACTTCGCGGGAATCGCTCCCGTGACGATCTTGCAGAACACGCAATCGTCGTTCATCTCTGGTTCGCCCTCGGGCCGACAGTTCAGAGTCGGCGTCCGAAAGTCAACAGACGATGCTTCGCGCGATTCTCTTCGATTTCGACGGCACCATCGCGCTCAGCGAGCCGCTTCACTACGCCGCCTTCGCCGAAGTCCTGGCAAGACGCGGCATCGTGCTCGCCGAACCCATCTACTACGAGCGCTACCTGGCGCTCACGGATCGGGAATGCGTCAGGCGCATGGTCGAAGACTTCGAACGCCCCGATCTTCGAGACGACGTCGCGGGGCTCGTCCGAGAGAAGAGCGCCGCGATGGCCGTACGGCTCGCTCGCGGCGTGCCGCTCTGTCCCGGCGTCGAAGGATTCGTCGCCGCCGCGGCCGAGCGCGCGGCGCTCATGATCGTCAGCGGCGCGCTTCGGAACGAGATCACTTCGGTTCTCGCTCGGTCCGGCCTCGAGCGCTTCTTTCCGCTGATCGTCAGTGCCGAGGACGTGCGGGCGGGGAAGCCCGATCCGGAGGGCTACCGCCTGGCCGTCGCGCGGCTGCGCCGCGGAGCGCTCCGCGACCTCGACGCGCGCCAGTGCCTCGCCGTCGAGGACGCTCCGAAAGGGATCACTGCCGCCCGAGCCGCCGGGATCCGCGTCGTGGCGCTGCCGCACTCGTTTCCCGCCGAAGCGCTCCGCGATGCCGACCGCGTCTATCCTTCCTACGCCGCGGTCGACTGGCGAGCGCTCGAGGAACTCCTCGCCTGAGTCCTCGGCCGCCGGAAAGCTCCTGCATCAGGATCGGCGGGACTTCGGCAGCCGTTTCGCGAAGCGCCAGTCGAAGCGGCGTTTCGATTCGCTCGATCTTCGTGACCTGCAGGGAAACCAGCGTCAGATATCGCTCGCGTTGGTCGAGATCCATCAGCGGCAACCGGGTCGAAATGCTCTCGAGAAGCGCTCGTGCGTCGCGAGGATCTCTCGTCCAGTTCCTCGCGGATCGCCTCGCGGTCGTTCATCCGGCTCTCCTTGCCGCCAGCTCTTCCGGCGTCGGCAGAGGGATCTGGCAGAAGTTGTTCGCTTCGATCCGCAGTGGCCGATTGAACTTGGAATTGTAGTTCTCGTGGGCGATCGTAGCGGTTAGCTCGACGATCTCTCGTTCCGAGAACTCGGCGGCGAGTCGCGCGAAGAAGTCGTCGGGGACGTCGACCGGCGTGGCGCTCACCCGATCGCTGTATTCGAGGGCGAGTCGCTCGCGGCTCGAAAGGCCGGCCGCGTCGGCCGAGCGCACGCCGAGCGCCGCATCGATCTTCTCCTGAGGCAGCCCGCGCTGGCCGCCCACGGCGGCGTTGATGTCCATTCAGAACGGGCATCCGTTGAGCGCCGCGACGCGGACGCGGATCATCTGCCGGAAATCCCCCGCCAGCGCCCAACGCCCGGTCGTCATCAGGGTGTTCGACAGAAACGACGCGAGCACCGTGCGCGGCGCATACGCTTCCAGCTTGTACGGGTTGAGTTCGCGGCCGAGAGCGAGGCGGAAGACAGCCTGAACGGCCCTCGTGACGAGCCCTGCGTCACGCCCCTCGAGCGGCCGAAGGCGGGCCATCTACTTCTTTTGCTCCATCGGCTGACCACAGCACTGGAGCGAGCCGCTGCCCGCCTTGGTGACGATCACTTGAGCTCCACACTTCGCGCAGACGTACATCTTTCCCAGCTGGTTCGGCATCACCGGTCTCCTATTGTCCTCGAAATTTCGGTTTTCGCTTGCCGAGAAACGCGTCGACTCCCTCGGCGCGGTCGCGCGTCGTCTCGAGCAACACGTAGAGGTCGTGCTCGAAACGCGCACCGTCGTCAAGAGCGAGATCCAACGAGCGGCGTACGGCTTCCTTCGCAAAACGGAGGGAGAGTGGACCACGCTCGAGAAGCGTCTTCGCGAGCCGGAGCGCCGCGCGATCGGCACGTGCCTCGAGGCGCGTCGCGAGTCCCCACTCGACCGCCTTCCTGCCCGAGATCGGCTCGCCGAGTAGCAGCGCGCGCAGCGTTCGCTCGACCCCGACGAGTCGGGGCAGGCGCTGGGTGCCGCCGAAGCCCGGCAGGGTCCCGGCCGCCACCTGCGGCATCAAGAACCGGGTCCGCGGCTCGACGACGCGGAGATCGGCGGCCAGCGCGAACTCGAAGCCTTCGGCCTCGGCGCGACGCCGCACGGCAAGCACAACCGGCTGGCGGATCGACGCCAGCGAGGTCACGAAGTCGGTGCCCGAGACCCGCGGCCAATCGGAGAACCGGCCCTCGAGGCCGATGCAGAGGTCGGGAGCCGCCGAACGCAACAGCACCACCCAGACCTCTTCGTCGTCGCATCGAGTGCAGGCCTCCGAGAACGCCACGGCGGACTCGGGCGTGAAGCGGCCCCCGCTCTCGCGGAGGTCCAGGACCAGCTCGGCGAGATGCCCTCGCCGGTCGAACGTCACCGCTCGGCTGCGTCGCGCCATCAGTCTCCGAATTGCTGCTTCAGATCTTTCTTGAGCACCTTGCCGAGCGGATTGCGCGGCAGCTCCGGCATGAACAAGATCTTCTCGGGCTTCTTGAAGCTCGCCAGCCGTTGCTTGCAGAACTCGGCGAGGTCCTGCGCCGAGAGAGATCCTTCGCTCCGGAGTACGACCGCGGCGGCGACGATCTGCCCCCACTCGTCGCTCGGCACGCCGAACACCGCGACGTCGTCGACGCCCGGATGACTCTGCAACACGGCTTCGACCTCGGCGGGCGCGATGTTCTCGCCGCCGCGGATGATCATGTCGTCCTTGCGGCCCGCGAGATAGATGTAGCCGTCCTCGTCGACCCAGCCCATGTCGCGGGTGCGGAGCCATCCGCCCTCGAGCAGGCTCATCGCGGCGCCGCTCTCGGTCGCATAGCCCTTCATCATGCGCGGCGTACGAACCACGATCTCGCCGACCTCGCCCGCCGGCAACGGGTTGCCGGCGTCGTCCACGACCCGGACCTCGACGTCGGGCAGCGGCTTGCCGATCGAGGCCAGGCGGCGCACCTTCTTTTCGACCTCTTCGCGCGAACCCTCCAGCCGATGATCGTCGGGACCGAGGATCGTCAGCGTCGAAGTGGTCTCGGTCTGACCGTAGGCGTTGACGAAGCCGATCGTCTTCGGCAGCCGCTCGATCGCGCGGCGAATCACGGGCAACGGCATCTGCGCGCCGCCGTACGAGAGATTCGTGAGCGTCGACAGATTGTACTTCTCGAGGTCGGGATGGTCGACGATCTGCTTGAGCATCGTCGGCACGACGATCGCGTGCGTGACAGACTCGCGCTGAACCGTCTCCAGCCACTCCGTCGCTTGGAACTGCGGACGAATCACCAGTCGGCGCCCCGACCACATCGTGGTCATCATCTGCGTGGTGCCGGCGATGTGGTAAAATGGCACGGAAACGAGCGCGGTGCCCCGGTCGGAGCCGTCGGCGAGCTCGATGGTGTTGGTGACGTACGCGGTGAAATCGCCGTGGGTGAGGAGCACGCCTTTCGGCAGACTGGTCGTCCCGCTCGTGTACATGAGGATCGAGACGTCGCTCTCCTCGACGTCGGTATCCTCGACTTCTTCCTGGTTCTCGAGGAGCTCTTCGTAGCGTAGCCAGCCCGAATCCCCGCTCTCGTATGTCACGATGGAGGCGATCGACGGCAGCTTCGGCCGAAGCGCTTCGAACAGGTCGGCGTAGCGGTCACCGACGAAGATCATCTTCGTCTTCGCCGTCGCGATCGCGTATTCGAGTTCCGGCGGCTTCGCTCGGTAGTTGAGCGGAACGAAGACGGCGCCCAGGGTCGCGCTCGCGTAATACGTCTCGAGGTACGTGTCGGAGTTCGTCTGCAGCGCGGCGACCACGTCCCCCTTGCCGATGCCCGCCTGCCGCATCGAGGCGGCGAGCCGGCGCACGCGCGAGAGCAACTCTCCGTAACAGCGCCGGTGCGGGCCGAACACCAGGATCTCCTGGTCGCCGAACATCGAAGCCGGGATGCTGAGAAAGCTTGCGGTATTCATGGATTCGTTCTCCCTGCGACGAGACGCTCTCGAGCAAGCGCCAGTGTGAGCGGTAGATCGAGGCCGCGAACGACGAGATTCTTCACTCGGGAAATCAACTCTCCGTCGAGCTTCACCAACCGGCGCGCCAGCCGGTTCGCCTCGTCCGCTAGGCGCGCCGACGACACCACCGAGCCCACGACTCCTACACGGCGAGCCTCGCGAGCGTCAATCTGCCGGCCGGTCAATACCAGGTCGAGCGTCCGCCCGACGCCGATCGCCCGCGGGGCGGTCTGCGTGCCGACGACGCCGGGGATCATGCCGAGACCGGTCTCGGGCAGCGAAAGAATCGCATCGGTTGCGGCGATACGGAAGTCGCAGAGCAGCGCCATCTCGAGGCCGCTGCCGGCGGCGTGACCGTGAATCGCCGCGATCGTCGGCTGGCGCAGCGAGCGGAGGAGCCCCCATACGTCTCGCCGCCAGCGCACCTCGCGAGCGACGACCGGCGACGGAGCCGATCCGAACTCGCGGATGTCCCCGCCGGAGCAGAACGCGGGACCGGCGCCGCGGAGGACGAGCGCACGCAGCGACTCGTCGTCTCGAACGGTCGAGAGCGCGGCGTGGAGGTCGTCGCGCATCTCGGTGTTGTAGGCGTTGCGCACGTCGGGACGGTTGAGGGTGACCCACGCCACCTGCCCGCGGCGTTCGAAGAGGATCGTGCGAAATGCACTCATACGTCGCCACGTCTCCAAACGACGCGCCCTTCGATCACCGTCGCCCGGACCCGGATGGCGGCGATCTCCGCGGGCGGGACCTCGAGCGGATCACGATCGACCACGACGAGATCGGCGAGCCGGCCCGGCGCCAGCGACCCGCAGATCGAGTCGAGCCCGCCCACCCACGCGCCGCCCTGCGTGTGCAGCGCCAGCGCTTCGGCCGCGAGAATCCGTTGCGAGGGCCCGAGCCGCGCTCCCCCTTCGCTCTCTCGCAAGAGCGCGGCGCTGACGTTG
The DNA here is from genome assembly GCA_963745025.1 of uncultured delta proteobacterium. Taxonomy (GTDB): domain Bacteria; phylum Desulfobacterota; class Binatia; order JACPRU01; family JACPRU01; genus CAVQIG01. Next base: position 217,313 of record CAVUWD010000019.1, on the reverse strand, counting down.
TCCAGAGGCGAAGGCGGGGCAATCGGTGCATCGGACCCGAACGCGAGCGGAACTCCAGAATCGAGAAAGCGTCGTAAGGGATAGAGCCAATCCTCCTCTTCGCGACGAAGCTCGCTTCGATATTTCTCCCCAAAGCGGCGAAGGAAGCCCGGGTGGGTGACGACAGCGGCGCCGCTTTCGGCGATCGCCTCGCAGAGCGGCGGCGGACAAAGCGCGGCATGCTCGATGCGATGGCGCCGCGCCCGCGTGCGGGCCGGACCGAGCCGGCGTAGCGCCTCGATCGCCACCACGAGCGCGGCCCCCTCGACGGCGTGCAGCGCGACTTGCGCCCCACGACGATCCGCCGCGGCAACTTGCGCGGCGATCTCGTCGGCGTCGCCGGCTTCACCGATCATGATCTTCACACCCGCGTGGCGAAACCATCGACTGGCTCGGTCGCCCGGCTCGAAGCCCGTGCTGGCGCCGAGCGCAATCACCCGCTGGCGGATCGTCCCCTCCTCGACCCACGCTCGCAAATGCTCGATGTCGGCCGCGCTCTGGCCGGGCGACGGGTCGTGGAACATCGTGATGCCCGAGGCGAGCAGTCGATCGGAAGCGGCCGCGACGAGCCTCTTCGCTTCGGCGGCGGACGGGGCGGGAATCCGGCCGCGCAACAGACCCGCCGGCTCGTAGATCACCTCGCAGGGCGCCATGCCGAGCCTCTGACACGCCACCGTGTTGAGCACGGCGGCGTGTCCCGTGCGGTGCAACAAGCGAACCGCATGGGCGGGGGCCGCCGCGTCGAGATCGGCCACGCGGGGTGGACGCTTCTCCTCGAGAAAGAACTCGTCGTAACCGAACGCGCGGATCCAGCTCCCGGGAGGTCGCGACGCAGCGGCCGCGCGGATCTTCGCGACGAGCTCCGCCACCGAGCGCACGCTCTCCCTCGAGCAGTCGACCTCCTCGGCGCGCCGCGCGAGGGCGAGGAGATGGAGATGCGCGTCGACGAATCCCGGGAGGATCGTGGCGTCGCGGCCGCCGAGCACCTCCGTGGCGGCGCCGCGCAGGCGGAGGATCTCCCCCTCGTCGCCGACGGCGGCGATCCGGGCGCCGAGCACCGCGACCGCCCGGGCGTGCGGGCGCTCTCGGTCCCCGGTCCACACGTGGCCGAGGAGAATGAGATCGGCCCTCAAGGGCCTGACGGTCAATCCGAGGAGGGTAGCGGCTTGGCTTCCTTGAGCTTCATGTCCTGCTCGCAGCAGGACGTCGCTCCCGTCCCCGGCTTGTTGCAGAGAATCTCGGTCCCGCAGCTCTCGCAGACATACCGTTTTCCGAGTTGAGGCATCTGGCTTCCTCCTGATTTCTCACATCATGTCCGATTCTTTCTGCCTTCGCCGCGGTAGAACGGCAAGGCAACCACCTCCGCAACCGCCGTCGTGCCGGAGATCTCGACGTCGATCCGGCTACCTGGGGCGATCGCGTCGCGCCGCACGTAACCAAGCGCGATCGGCGCCCGCAGGCTTGGAGAGAAGACCGCGCTCGTGACCCGGCCGGTCTCGCTTCCGTCCTTTAGGATCCGAGCGCCTCGAGCGGGCGTCCGCTCCCCGTGGATCCGCAGGCCGACGAGCCGCTTGTTCACGTGGCCCCGAGCCGAAGCGCGCTCGACGATCTCCTGCCCGAGATAGCATCCCTTTTGAAAGTTGATCCCACGCTCGAGCCCGGCCTCGAGCACCAGGTGGCTCTCGTCGAAGTCGACGTCGACGTAGGGAATGCCGGCCTCGAGACGCAAGATCTCGGCGGCGGCCATCCCCGCCGGCCGAAGCCCGAGCGGAGCCCCCGCGGCGAGCAGCGCCAGCCACACCGCCGGACCCTCCGCGCGCGCGACCGTCACGTCGAACCCCGGATCGCCCGTCCACTCGACGCGCGCCACGAGCACGGGCGCGCCGGCAATCGTTCCCGTCACGTGCTGGAGGGCCGCGGCCGGAACGTCGGCGGCGAGCGTCGCCCTCAAGATCTCGCTCGAGCGCGGGCCATGAACTCCGAGCGACGTCTCCGACTCGGTTCGGTCCTCGATCTCGACGTCGTCGGCGACGAGAAACTTTTCCAGATGCGCGCGCGCCCGGTCTTTCACTCGCAGGTCCAGGTCCAGCCGGATGCTGTCTTCCATGCAGAAGACGTTGGCGTCGGCCACCACCTTGCTCTCGCGCGTCAGCAGTGTCGCATAGCAGCCCGTACCGGGGCGCAACGCGGCGATGTCGTTCGAGAGCAGGTTGTGGAGAAACGTCGTGCGATCTGGTCCGGTGAACTGAAGCGTCGTCCGGAACGAGAGATCGAAGAGCCCCGCGCCGGCACGCACCGCCGTGCATTCCGCCAACGGATCGCCGTACGTCTCGACGAGCGCGAGACCCCCGTAATCGCGGAATACGGCTCCGCGCGCTCGCGCGAGCTCGGCAAAGGGACTCGGAGGAATCATCGAATGGCTACGATCGCCCGCAGCCCGGTCGAACGGTCGCGGCAGAAGACCACCTGCTCGTGGTCTTCGGGCTCCATGGTCGCGAAGAGTTCCAGAGGCTTACAGCTCGATGAGGACGTCGTCGCCCTCGATTTTCACCGCGAAGCGGTCAATCGAGCAGGCGGGGTCGTCGAAGCACTCACCCGTCGTCACATCGTAGGTCCAGGCGTGCAGAGGGCAGGTCACCACGGCGCCGTCGACCTCGCCTTCGCCGAGAGAGCCGCCGCGATGTTTGCAAGTATTGTCCACCGCGTAGAACGAGCCCCCTACGTTGAAGAGCGCTACTTCCCTCCCGTTCACTTCGACGGTCTTCCCGGCACCGGGTGCGAGGTCCTTGGTCTCGGCGACTTTGACGAACGTTCCCATTCATCGGCTCCTTGGGGAATGTCGCGTCACAACAACCAGAATCGTTCGCGGGTCGCAAGGTCCTGGCTCGAGACGAAACGAGCTTGTGACGTGCACCCGTGGAACCGTGGGCTTCGCGGTGGGCATCTCGGTTGCTGGGTTTGCGCGCGGAGTGGGCCGTGTGGAACACTGAGCGCCAACGGGTACAGGGAGGGAGCCATGAAGGACTCCGGGTTCACGATCGTCGAGCTGCTGCTAGTGGTTGCGATCATCGCAATTCTCGCCACCCTGGCTCTCTCGAACTTCGGCTTGTTCAAGAGCACGGCACTGAACGCGACCGCGGCGAGCGATGCGCGGGCACTGGCCCCTGGCGTGGACATGGTCTCGACCCAACCCTCGCCACCCGTCATTTCTCCGTTCACCGGCAACGGCGGCCCTGTACTCGACACCGGTGGGCAGCCGGCGATTCCGGGAGGAAAGACGTCTCCGGGCACCTTCGGAACGATCGAGTTCCCCGCCCCGAACGAGTACGTCATCAAGACCTATCAGGTGGGCGGCGACTGCTTCAAGCTCGAGAACGGCGTCTTCGCCGTGACGTCCGGCGCCTGCACCTGATCCATGTTGCCCCGACGGAACAATGACGGCATGAGCCTCACCCCTCCGCCCCCGGGTGGCCCCCTCCCCCCGGACTTTGGCAAGGCGATCCATCAACTCGCTCGGCAGGCGAGAGAAGAAGACCTCCGTGCCGAAGAGGAGTTACGCAAACGCGGCGAGCAGAGACCGATTCGTACGTTCATCCGCCTCGGCTTGGTGCTGATCACCCTGGAGACGGCCCTCTTCGTCTATCTTTACGAGCGCCAAAAGCAAGCCGTCGCGACGAGGCCACTGGCGGCGCAAGCCTCACGACCGAAAACCTGCACCGCCGCGACCAATCGGGCCTACTGGGAGGTCGTCGCCTACGTCGCAGACCATGGCCATCCCCCCGCGACGCTCGCAGAGCTCGTCGGGCCGTACGTCGATCGGGTACCGTTCGATCCGGTGAGCGGCAAGCCGCTCCAGTACTCGACGGACGGCGATCAATTCACGATTCGCTGCGCCAGCACGGCGCCCGCCGCGCGCTGAGCCGGGCGCCAGCGTCTACTTCAGGCGAATTCCCTTCTTCAGCTTCTCCTCGACGACGCCTCGACCCGCTTCGGCGAACCACTCGATCTGCCGCGCGATCCCGAGCCAGATCGCGACCTCGCGCGCATCGAGCCGCGCGCGCCCGAAGATGCGGCGCACCGTGAACATGATGTGCTCGGGGTTCGTTCCGTGGAGGAAGCCGATGCGGACGAGCGCGTGGCCGAGGTTCGCGTACATGCGCTCGAGGCGATCCGAGGTCGCCAGCGCCCGAGCCGGCGAGCGGCACGGGTGCCGAGCGAGCATCAGCTCGTAGAGGCAAACGAGCACCGCCTGGGCGAGATTCAGCGAAGGATAGCCGGAGTCGGTAGGGACCGTGACGAGCTCGTGGCAGAGCTTGAGCTCGTCGTTCGAGAGACCATGATCTTCCGGACCGAATACGAGCGCGACGCGATTCCCGGAGAGCACCGAGAGGATCTGCGGCGCGGCCTCGCGCGGGGTCAACGCGCGTGCCCGATAGGGACCGGGCCGGCACGTCGTACCGACGACCCAGCCGCAATCAGCGATCGCTTCCCCGAGCGACGCGCACCGTTTCGCGCGCTCGAGCACGTCCGACGCGTGCACGGCCATCGCCGCTGCCGAGCGTGCCCGATACCGTCGCGGCGCCACCACGCGGAGGTCCGAGAGCCCCATGTTCTTCATCGCTCGCGCGACCGACCCGACGTTCCCGGGGCTCTTTGCGCGGACCAGCACGACTCGCACTCGATCGAGGCTCATTGGCGCTACCGACAGCGTCACTGGCCTTTGCAAGAAGTCAAGCGACGGACCTGAATTGACTCGACCCGGTGCCTCCCCTAGCGTTCGCTGGATGACCTCGCCGAGCGTTCCCAATTTGCGCGTCGACCACGTATCGATCGCCGTCCGCTCGATCAATCAGGCGCTTGACTTCTTTCTCGAGTATTTTCCGGCTCGGTTGAACGAGCCGGAGCGGGTCGGATACGGCGAGCGGCCGGAATTCTCCTGGACGGACTTCACGATCGGGAGCTTCAAGATCGAGCTCATCGAGAGCGCTCGCCCCGCGAGCTTCGTCGAGCGGTTCCTCGCCAAGCGTGGTGAGGGATTTCATCATCTGTCCTTCGAGATCGAGCGGCTCGATCCGCAGCTCGAGCGACTCGAGTCCGACGGGGTTCGGATCGTCGACCGTTTCGATGAAGGAGACGGCCACAAGACCGCGTTCGTTCATCCGCGCTCGGCATTCGGGACGCTGATCCAATTCTGGCAGCAACAGGACTCCGCCGCGCTCGAGGCCCCGAGCACTGGCGGAATCGTCGCCAAGAACGGCGTGCGCTGGCAGGTAGACCATCTCTCTCTCGCCCTCGAGCGCGTCGGGCCCGCCCTCGCCTTCTTCGAACGCCACTTCGCCGGCCGCCTCGAGGTCGAGCCGCATCTCGGCTACGACCGGAGCTTTCGGCTGTTACAGATGCGACTTCGCGACTACCGCCTCGAGTTGATGGAACCGGCGCGGCCCGAGAGCTTTCTCTCGCGCTTCCTCGCTCGACGCGGGGAAGGGATGCATCATCTGTCGATCGACGTCGAGGATCTGGACGCCGCGCTCGCCCCATTCGAACGCGCCGGAGCCGCGATCGTCGACCGCTTCGACTTCGCACCAGGCCGGCGAACCGCCTTTCTGCACCCGCGGTCCGCATTCGGCGTGCTGATCCAGTTCTGGCAGGTGCCGGTCGAGGACTGGGTGCAGGGATTCGAGCTCGCGACGTGATCCGTACGGTCCTCTTCGACGCCGCCGGAACGCTGTTCGACGTCGCCGAGCCCGTCGGGGAGACCTACGCACGATTCGCCCGCCAGGAGGGGGTTTCGGCCGAGCCGCTCGTGCTCGACGACGCCTTCCGCGCCGCCTTCGCCGCATCGACACCGCTCGCATTTCCGCATGCCCCAGCCGGTGAGTTGGCGTCGTTGGAGCGCGCGTGGTGGAGACGCTTGGTTTTCGATGCGTTTGCGCGCGCGCGCGTCGACACGTCACCCGTGGCGCTCGACAGCGCCTTCGCCGGCGTCTTCGAACATTACGCCACGGCCGCAGCGTGGCGCACCTACGCGGACGTGAAGCCCGTGCTCCGCCTGCTTCGCGACCGCGGTCTACGACTCGGGGTCGTCTCGAACTTCGACGGCCGCTTGCGACGCCTTCTTGATGCGCTCGGTCTCGCCTCGGCGTTCGACGCGGTCGTGCTGTCCAGCGAGTGCGGGTTCGCAAAGCCCGATCGCCGAATCTTCGAGGCAGCCCTTTGCGCGATCGCCACCCCGGGCGCCGCAACGCTGCACGTCGGCGACTCCGAGCCACTCGACCGTCGCGCCGCAACGGAGGCGGGGCTCGCCGCCCTGCAGCTCGATCGCCGCGGCGTGTCGAGTGCGGCCGTGATCACCCACCTCGACCAGCTCGTCGATCGTATCTTCCGTATCTTCCGTATCTTCCCCTGAGTCACCCTGCGCAGCGTTGACTTGGCGGGCCGTCCTCAACAGGGCGGGACCTTCCTCCACTTGCTGCAGCTGCCGGCCATCTCCAGTAGCCGGCTGACGATTCGCGAAGCGAACTCGTCAGCGGGCAGAGACCGGCGGGGAGCCGGCCGGGCCCTGCAGAAACGGTGAGGGCTCCGAGGGTGAGAACCGATCACGAAGGTCGTCGTCTCGGCTCGCATCGCGCTGGGGCGCTCGCGACTGGCGCCGATCGACCAGCACCGGCACGAGACGATCTGCGACCACGCCGCTCTGCGGCGGGACCTCCTCGTTCTGCGCCACCGAAGCTGCGCTAGCTGGAGGACCGCCGTACGCGGGTTCGCCATGCTTGCCAGCACGAAATCCCGCGAGGTACGCCGCCTCGTAACCATCGCGGGCCGCTGGCAGAGCGCCCGGATTCACCGCGACGGTCGCCACTGCCGGCATCGCGACCGGCTCGGGCGGAGGCGCCGCCCGCGCCCAGTCCTTCGCCACGGTCATCGCTTCCGCCCGGTACTCCGGCGGTACGTTCGCCAGGTCGTTCGTGTAGTGACTGACCCCCGCGGCGTCACGCCAGACGAAGATGTCCGCGCGCGCGGGCCCGGATCCCGCGGCGATCAACACGATCACGCCCAGCAATCGCGTGAGATGCATGAAAGCCGCCTAGTCGAGGCGTACCATAGGCGCGCCGGCCCGCTTCGGTCAATCGATCCGATTGCCTCGATTCGATTGCCTGCGTATCGTTCGAGCCTCAGCCCGCTGCGGCGGGGACCGAACGGGAGGTTCCATACACCTGCGGCTCTGGATCCCGATTGCTTTTCTGTGGACGGCCGCTGGGCTCTGCGGCTGCGCGGATCTGCGGTCTAGCCCGGCCAACGGGATCGCCCACCGCGGCGAATTCTTCCCGCTGGATCCCGGCACGCTCTGGAGTCCATCAGGTTCGGGATGCCGAAGGTCGGGTTGTGCTCGAGCGCTTGGGGGTACGCGGTGAATTCGATCTCGACGTCGGTCTGCATTCCATCGTCTACTACCGTCGCGGTCCATTTCTCTATAAGTTTTCGGCACTGAACTACGACGTCGGCGGCGAGCTCCGTGAGCTTTCTCTCGGCAAAGGAGGAGAGAAGGTGCCGCCGGCAGACCCGAACGAGCATCGCGAGTGGGAAAGCGACTTCGACATCTTGCGCGCCGACGCCGGGAGCGGATACCGGGCGCTGATGGTTCCGGTCGCGCAACCGCGTGCCGAGGTGGTGCGTGTGCGCGCGGGAATCTTCCCCGGATGCCTCCGTTTGGAGGGCGTTCTGGCGTCGCGCTCGATGCGCTCGCCGCAAGACGAGGTGACGTTCCGCTACGCCGACTGGTATGCGCCGGGCGTCGGGCTCGTGAAGAGCGAAGTTCACGCCAAAGAGCGGGCGAGACCCGTCACCACGCTGGAGCTCGTGTCGTTCCGCGACGGAGGGGGTCACGACTGAAGCGAGCTTCGTTCGCTCTCGTCTGGCTCGCGATGGCGTCGGCCCTCTCCTGCACCCCCGCCTTGGCCGAGCTACTGCCGCTCTCGCCCTTGCCTCCCGAGCGCTCGCTGTGGGTCAACTTCGAGATCCTGCCGGCTGGCGGAGCGCAGGCCCTCCCGGAGAGCTTGCGCGAGATCGAGAGCGGCCGGCTGCAAACGGAGGAGGCCACGGTTAACGGGCAGAACTACCGCAAGACGAGCATGACCCTGCCGCTTGCCAACGGCGACCGTCGCGAAACCATCCTGCTTCTCGCCGAGGAGGGAGGTCGCATGCGCATGCTCGGCTTCCATCGCATTCACCGTCACCTCGAGACACCGGAAGAAACCACGGTCGTCTTCCAGTCCGGGGGCTCGAACCCGCTGACGGGCGAGCCCGCGCAAGTTCCGGCCGACACCTATACCTATCTCGCGCTCTGCACCGCGCTCTCGAGCTTCACCGCGGACCATCCTCCTGTTCCGATCCACGTCTGGCTGCGGAATTCCGCGGTGCCGGTAGAGGTCGCCTTCGATGGTAAAGAGACGCTCGAGGTGCTCGGCACCCGCGTGCCAGCGCTCCGGCTGCGGGTTCGCCCGAAGAGCGGCACCGCAGGAGACGCCACCTACTGGTTCGCCGAGGCCTTGCCCCACGCAGTGCTTCAGTACCGTGGTCCGGGCGATTTCATGGCCCCTCCCGGCGATGCCGCCCCGGGCGTGCTGCTGCGCGCCACGGCTTCGTCCGAGCAGGTTCGGAGGATCTTCCGGAATTGAGCTGCACCTCGAGGATTTTGCGTTGACACATCGCGCAGCGGCGCTCCACGCCGGCGCCGACACGTGCGTCGAGCAGGCAACCCGCAGCCATCATCGACGGTTCATGGTCACGCCGACGGTCGAAGCTCCCGATACCCACGCGGCTCTGTCTGAGCGCTTCCGGTAGATGATGCGTCGCTTCCACGAGTTCCTCGCCAATACTGTGCGCGTCCGCCAGACCAAGGGCCTGTTTCCCGACGATGCACGCGGCGACCGAACAGTTCTCGATCTGGCTCGGCGCAGGCCGCGCCCGTCGACCGAGCAAGACCTCACGCAACGAACCGACACAGGAGTGAATCGATGGTCAGCTTCGAGCTCAGCGAAGATCAGAGACTCCTCCAGGAGACTGTCGCCGCGTTCGCCATCGAGCAGATACGCCCGCTGGCGCGCGACGCAGACGAACGGGGAGAGGCTCCGGAATCGGTAGTCGCCAAGGCGTGGAAGCTCGGGCTCGTGGCCGGCGTGATCCCCGAGTCCTACGGAGGCTTCGGCGATGCCCGTTCCGCGCTCACTGGCGCGATCGTGCTCGAGGAGCTCGGTTACGGCGATCTGTCGATCGCGCTCCACGTGCTTGCCCCCCGCCTCCTCGTCCACCCGCTTCTCGAGCATGGAACCGAAGACCAGAAGAAGCGTCTCCTGCCTGCCTTCACACAGGCGGAGTTCCGCGCGGCGACCGCCGCCGTCGTGGAGCCGAGCCTTCACTTCGACCTCTCCGCGTTGACGACCACCGCGATCGCGGAGAAGAATGGCTTCGTGCTGCGCGGGCGAAAGGCGTTCGTGCCGCTCGCCGACGGCTCGGAGACCGTGCTCGTCTATGCGCGGCACGCCGATCGACCGCCGTCCGAGAACCCAGCTGAAGGCTATCGGGCGGTGGGAGCGTTCCTCGTCGAGCGCGGCGCTCCGGGGCTCGAGATCGGCCCGCCGGAGAAGAACATGGGGATCAAGGCGCTTCGCTCGCACGAGATTACGCTGAGCGACGTGCGCGTCGGCGCGGAATGCCGGCTGGGTGGCGATCGCGGCATCGATTTCGCGCGACTCATGAACTGCTCTCGGGTCGCGCTCGGCGCGCTCGCGGTGGGTGTGGCGCGCGCCGCCTTCGACTATGCGCGCGACTACGCGAAGGAGCGGAGGGCCTTCGGCGTCGCGATCGCACAGAAGCAGGCGATCGCGTTCATGCTTGCCGAGATGGCGATCGAGATCGATGCCACGCGGCTGCTCGTGTGGGAAGCCGCCTGGAAGCTCGACCGCGGCGAGGACGCCACCCGCGAGGCGTACCTCGCGAAGCACTACGCCGCGAACATGGCGCTGAAAGTCACCGACAATGCCGTGCAGGTCCTCGGCGGGCACGGCTACATCCGCGACCACCTCGTCGAGCTCTGGCTTCGCAACGCGCGAGGCTTCGCGAGCTTCGAGGGCATGGCGATCGTTTGAGACCCCGCACCGATTGGTAGGGAGGAACCCCGATGATCGATTTCGAGCTGTCCGAGGCCGCCCAAAATCTGAAGGCGATGGTTCACGGGGCAGCCGAAGCGTTCATGCGCCCCGTGTCCCGCCAATTCGACGAGGAAGAGCACACGATTCCCTGGGACTTCATCGATTTCATGTGGCAAGCGACGCAGGGCTCGGACGCCAATCTAGCCGGAAAGAAGCCGACGAAGGAGGATGGGCCCGCACCCGAACGCAACCTCCAGCTCGCCGTGTCGATCGAGGAGCTGTCTTGGGGCGACGCCGGGCTCTATCTGTCGATGGCAGGCCCCGGGCTCGGCGGTGCCGCCGTCGCCGCTGCGGGAACTCCGGAGCAGAAGGCTCGCTTCCTCTCCCGGTTCCGCAGCGGAAAGCCGAAGTGGGCCGCGATGGCCATCACCGAGCCCGGCTGTGGCTCGGACTCCTCCGCGATCCAAACGACGGCGGTGCGGGACGGGGATCACTGGGTGCTGAACGGCACAAAGATCTTCTGCACCGCGGGACACAAGGCGCTGCTCGAATCGGAAGGCTTCGTGGTGGTCTGGGCGACCGTGGACAAGTCGGCCGGACGCGTCGGCATCAAAGCGTTCATCGTCGAGCACGGCACGCCGGGCATCGGCGTCGCAAAGCTCGAGCACAAGCTCGGCATACGCGCCTCGGACACGGCGATGCTCATCCTCGAGGATTGCCGCGTGCCGCTCGACAACATTCTCGGCAGCCCGGAGATCCCCAGGACTTCCGAAGGCTTCAAGGGGGTAATGGCCACCTTCGACGCGACCCGACCGGCCGTGGCCGCGAGCGCAATCGGAATCGGTCGAGCGACGATCGAGTTCCTACGCGAGACGCTGCAAAAGGAGGGAATCCCGATTCGTTACGGCATCCCCGCCTCGAAGCTCGCCGCCGTCGAGCGTGACTTCATGGAGATGGAAACGCTTCTCGAAGCCGCCCGCCTGCTCACCTGGAGGGCCGCATGGATGATGGACCGCGGCATACCCAACAATCTCGAAGCCTCGATGGCCAAGGCCAAGGCCGGTCTCGCGGTCACGCAGATCACTCAGAAGGCAGTCGAAATCCTCGGCCCGCTCGGCTACTCGCGCTCGCTCTTGGTCGAGAAGTGGATGCGCGACGCGAAGATCAACGACATCTTTGAAGGGACGCAGCAGATCAACATGCTGATCGTCGCTCGGCGCATCTTCGGGTACTCGAGCCGCGAGCTGTCGTAGCGGCGCACTTCGCCACACCGTTCGCGATCGCCCCTCCCCTCCAGAAGCTCGGTTGCCGCCTCGCTGCGCCGGCGGCGGCGATATTTCTAGCCCCCCAACGGCTTCACGGTGAGCGGCCTGCCAAGAGCCATCGTCCAACGCGATGAGAATACGCCCCACAGTTCCCTTTCCCGCGAATTTGCGGCATGAGTAGGCCGGTCGGCGCGAGGAGAAAAAGCATGGTCCGCTTCTACTGCGATCGTTGTAATACGGAGGTCGAAGGACCCGACGACCTCATCGAAGTTACCGTCGAGAGCCGCGAGCGGCCGAGCCTCGCCGCTTGGAACTGGCGCTCCGAGATGTGCCGGCCCTGCTATGAGAGCCTCAAAGACGCGATGACGAATCTCTTCGGCTCGAGCGACGACACGAAGCGCAAACCGGTTCGTCGCGCGGCTTCCTGATCTCATCCGAATGACGTTGCGGGAGAAGAGCGTCGGGGTAGCGGCGGTTGTGCTTTTCGCTGGCGCCATCGCGTGCACGCCGGCCCTCAAAGCCCCTCGCGAGAGCATCCGGCTGATCGGGATGGTCGAGGACGTCGTCGAGCCTACGCCGACTCCCTCCATGCCGAGTGCCGCCGCAACGCCGCAATCGGGAGAGTCGGTCGCGAAGCCCGCCAAGCCCCGTCCGCTGCAGACGTTCCCAACGCTTCAGCACATGCCTCTCGGGGTGGCGGTCTACGAAGCGTGCTCGCCGCAGCTCTTCTTCTTCCCGAAATGTCCGGGACGATTTCTCGGCGAAGCCAAGTTGGTCAAGCCGGGACCTTTCGTCGTCGAGATCGACACGCAGGCAGAAGAGGTCGTCGTGTTCGCGTTCCGTGGCTTCCTCGGGCCCGACCAACAGCAAGAAGCGTGCGCGGAGATGAAGATTCCTGTCGCGCAGGCGGGGACGTCGATCACGCTCAGGCTCAAGGCGGGAACCTGCTCGATCAAGCTCGAGCGTCGCTACGGTTGACGAGATTCGGCGGAGCCGTCGCGTCGAGGATCTCGAGCACCTGATCGTGGATCCTACCGTTGGTGACGACGGCTGAGCCGCCGTAGATCGTAACCTGCCCGGAAAAATCCGTCAGACGGCCACCCGCCTCCTCGACGAGGATCTTGAGCGGGGCCAGGTCCCAGGGCTTGACGTCGAGCTCCAGCATGGCCTCGCTCCAGCCGCGGATGACCGCCGTGCTGCCGAGATAGTCGCCGTAACCCCGCTGGCGCGCGGTCGCCTCGACGAGCCGCTCGAAGGCCGACCAACGGCCGCGCCGGAAGATCTTGAGACCGCCGAAGCTCACCATCGCGGCCGAGAGCCGGTCGACGTCGCTCACGCGCAAACGCTTGCCCGCCTCGTCGTAGGCTCCGCCGCCTCGGGTCGCATAGAGAAGCTCGCTCGTGGCCGGCGCGTGGACCACGCCTACCGTGACTTCGCCGTCTTCTTCGAGACCGATGAGGGTCGCGAAGAACGGGATGCCCCGCACGAAGCTCTTCGTCCCGTCGATCGGGTCGATGATCCAGCGCTTCGTGGTCCGACCCGATTCCTCTCCGAACTCTTCGCCAAAGAATCCGTAAGCGGGGAATGCGCCGCGAAGAATCTCGACGATCTTTCGCTCGCAGGCGCGGTCGGCCTCAGTGACGGGCGAGCGATCGGCCTTGGTCTCGACCGCCACGCCGGTACGGAAATGGCGCATCGCGATCTCGCCTGCGGCTCGTGCCGCCGCGATTGCTACCTGAAGGTGCCGCTCCATGGCCGTTGTTTAGCCCGAGGACCGGCCAAAGTCGAAACGTCCGTCGGCCTTCGAGCCGCGACCGAAAACCGATTTTCAATTCCGCCATCAAACGCCTAGGATATACTGGCGGCGATGGTCGCCACCAACCCTAGGCCCGAGGAGCCCGCGCAGGTCCGGATCGACGATCTCGGCCTGCTGTTCGCCGTGCTCCCCGAGCGCGTGCGCCATCCGCTGGAGAGCGAGGATCCGTCCACGCTTCTCGAGATCATCCTTGATCTCGGTCGCGCTCCGGAAGCGCGTTACACCTACGGCGCACGGCCGCTCGGTAGTGACCCGGTGTCGCACGACGAGATCGCCCACACGATCTCACGCATCGGCAGCTTCGGGTCCGACAACCGCGCGGGCATCGAGGGTACGCTCCACCGCATCGCAGCGCTGCGCAACCGGCGCGGAGAGGTCGTCGGGCTCACCTGTCGAGTCGGCCGCGCCGTGACCGGGACGATTCACATCGTTCGAGATCTATTCGCCCGCGGCGAGAGCGTGCTGCTGCTCGGCAAGCCCGGGGTCGGCAAAACCACACTTCTCCGCGAAGCGGCGCGCGTCCTCGCCGACGATCTCGGCAAGCGCGTCGTCATCGTCGACACCTCCAACGAGATCGCCGGGGACGGCGACATCCCGCATCCCGGGATCGGCAAGGCGAGACGCCTGCAGGTGCCTTCCTCGGAGCTTCAGCATTCGGTGATGATCGAGGCCGTCGAAAACCACATGCCGGAGGTTGTGGTGGTCGACGAGATCGGCACCCATGCCGAGGCGCTCGCAGCGCGCACGATTGCCGAGCGGGGCGTTCAGCTGATCGCCACCGCGCACGGTACGACGCTCGAGAATCTGCTCGCGAATCCCACGCTGGCGGACCTCCTGGGCGGTGTCGAAGCCGTCACGCTCGGAGACGAGGAGGCGCGTCGGCGCCGCACCCAGAAGACGGTGCTCGAGCGCCGAGCCTCACCGACGTTCGACGTCTTGATCGAGATCCAGAGCCATCGTCGGTTCGCCGTCTGCGACAACGTTGCCGAGGCGGTCGACGCCCTGCTCGCAGGACGCCCCGAGCCGCCCGAGATTCGCGAGCGGCGCGACGATGGGAGCGTCGAGATTCACACCGCCGCCCCGCCCGCCCGGCCAAGCGGGCGTGCCGCCGACCCGTCCCGCAGCGAGGCTCCGCGGAGAATCTTTCCCTATGGCGTGAGCTACAGCCGGCTCGAGCGGGCGATCCGTGCCCTCGGAGTGGCGACGGCCGTCACCCCTCATCTCAAGGATGCCGACCTCGTGCTGACGCTGCGCAGCCTGCTCCGTAAATCCCCGCCGAAGCTTCTCGAGGCGCAGCGTCGGGGCCTTCCCGTGATGGCCATCAGCAGCAACACGCAAGCGCAGATCGAGGAGCTGCTGTCGAGGCTCTTCGCGGTCGAGCACTCCTACGAGGCGGCGCGAATCGAAGCAGAGCGTGCCGCCGAGACCGTCTCAGCAGAGAATCGGCCGGTCGTACTGCCGCCGCGGCCCGCGCCCGAGCGGAGGCTCCAGCACATACTCGCGGCGGAACGTGGCCTCGGCTCCGAGAGCCGCGGTCGCGAGCCCTTCCGCAGCGTGACTCTCTACCCCGCAGTCGCTCCGGAGCGGCCTGAGTGAGCCCCCGAACTCTGTCAGGGATTCATTTCACTCTTTCGAGTGAATGGCCAGGAGCAGCCAGCCGACCAGAAACAGGAAGCCGCCCACGGGCGTAATCGCTCCGAGCCAGCGCTGCTCCGTCAAGACCAAGAGGTACAGGCTTCCAGAGAATATTAGAATCCCGCCGGAGAAGCACCACCCTGCCTGCTGGGCATCGAGAATCCCGGCCAGCATCAAACCGACCGCGTGATACATCTGGTAACGAACGGCGACCTCGAAGGTCTCCATTCGCGCGACCGTGATGTGGGACTTCAGACCATGGGCACCGAATGCCCCCGCACCGACGCTGACCAGAGCCATCAGCGATCCGACCAAAGTCCAGTTCATCTTCGCCTCTCCTCAAGTCCTTCATCCGCTTCAACCACGCGGCCCGGAAGATGCGAAGAGGGGGAGCACCGCTGCTGGTGCTACCCCCCCGATTGGAGCTTCGGACCAGAGTCGTGGATCGCGTTGACTAGGCGGTCGAGACGGAGATCCGGCGTGGCTTCGCTCGCTCCGTCTTCGGGAGCTCGAGCTCGAGCACGCCGTTCGTCACCCGCGCTTTGATCTCGTCCGTGTTGATGTCGCTCGAGATCATGAATCGGCGCAGATAGTTCCCTACGTTGTATTCGGTGTAGATAGGGGACAGATTTTTGTAGTCCTCGAGAGCCACCCTCCCCTCGAGCGTCAGCACGCCGTCGGCGAGGTTCACGTTGATCTGTGTTCCGTCCACGCCCGGCATGTCCGCCCACAGCCAAAGGGCATTAGGAGTCTCGTAGATGTCTACGTCGGGCTGATACGTCCGGCCGGGTCGTGTCGGTTCCTCGCGGCTGACTTCCTGCTTGCTCCGTACGGGCAGTTCTTGTTCCGTCATGCCCATTTCCTCCTTTGCGAAGCGGTTGGCGCGCTTCTCACACGGCATGAACCGTGATCTGTCGCGGCTTCGCCTCTTCCTTCTTCGGCAGGCGAATCGTGAGAATTCCGTGCTTGCACGAGGCCTCTGCCCGCGAGAGATCTAGCTCGGACGGAAGCTGCAACGAGCGCGAAAACTCACCACTATCGCGTTCACGACGATGGAAGCTGCCGTTTTCGGGGGTCTTGATCTCGCGCTTTCCAGACACGGTCAGTGTCCTGCCGTGACTCTCGATCTTGAGATTCTCCGGGGCGATCCCCGGAACCTCCATGCGAAGCACGTAGTCCTCGCGGTCGGAGAATGCGTTCATCGGCGGGTAGACCCCTCGACCCGACGGGCCGAGTTCGGAACCAAACGGGCTCTCGAGTACGCGACCCAGCTCCCGCTGCAATGAGAGCAAGCCGTCTACCGGATCGAGATCGGGCGAGAATCGAATGAGCGGCATAAACACCTCCTTGTTCACCCAACGCACCACAAGGTAAGACCGAGCTTGGCGTCGTCAAGGGTCCCTCAAGCGCAAGAGGGAGGCTTCGACCAGCGGACTTCTTGGGCAGCGGACTCGCTACGGAAGGTTGGTGGCGGCGGCGCTCACACCTTCTTCCGGCGTCGTCCCAGATAGTCGATCAGCAGGTATTCGCCGAGGTGGTCCGGTCGGGTGTACAGCGCTCGGCCCTTGTTGATGCGCGTCATGCGTTCGACGAACGCGCGTAGCGGTGGGCTGTCGTCGAGCATGAACGTGTTGATCACGATGCCTCGCCGCGTCACCCGCTCGACCTCCTTCAGCGTCTCCGCCGCGGCGCGCGTGCTGATGCCGCCGAACGACAGCGGCCATTCGCAGTAGAGGCGGCCCCGCGAGAAATACGCGGTCGGTTGTCCGTCGGTGATGACGATGATGTGTCGGTTGCGGCTCGGATGCTTCGCCAGGAGATCCCCCGCCAGCCGAAGGCCGTCCTGGAGATTCGTGAACGGGTCGCCCATGTTCCAGCTAGGCCTCGGGCAGGTCCCTCAGCTTGAGCTCCACGGCGCGCGTGAAGAATCCGACCATGCCGAAGTAGTCACGCGGATAGCGCGAGCGCAGCAAGCTCTCGAGCGCCATCGCCACCTTCTTCGCCGCCGCGAATCGCCCCTCCCAGCTCATCGACCAGCTCATGTCGAGGAGCAGCACGGTGGACGTCGTCGTCGTCGCGTCCGTACGCAAGATCTCGAAGTCGCCCGGCTCGAGCGCCAGCGGCGTGCCCCGGCGGCGGGTCAGCGCCTTCTTCAGGGTCGCCACGAGGTCGAGGTGGAGCGGGTCGCCGTATTCGTAGGGGCGACTCTCTTCCGGACGAATCTCGACCGGGCCCCGCTGGTCCGCCGAATGATCCCCGAGCCGATCGCGAAGCAGATTCTCGTAGATGTCGCGCAGCGCGAGCTGCCCGATCTTGCGGACGCCCTTCGGCGAAAGCTTCTGGCGGCCGCTTTGCTGCAGGACGTAACCCGAGTCCCCGAGCATCTTCATGATCCGCTGCAGCGTCTGCACGTCCTGCGCAGCCTGGGCGCCGAGCAGCTCGCGGATCGACTCGAGATCCAGGCCGCCGAGGTTCCCCGAGAAGAGATCTTCCTCGAGCTTCTTCAACCGCTCCATCTCGCGCATCAGTTCGACGGCCTCGCCGTATTCGAGCGACTGTTGTCCGTGGAAGAGATCCCCGTACCGCCGACTGGAACTCCTCGAGATCGCGGATGTTACCGAGCTCCTCGAGGAGGTTCTCGAAAATCCCGCTCCGCGTCGCGATCCTCGAATCGGTATTGCTGAAGCTGCTCGATCGCCTGGCGAGGCGCAACGGCAGCCGGTCGAGAAACTCGCGCTTCTCGTTTCCGCGTTCGCCCATCTGCTCCAGGGCCGAGCGTTCGAGATCGACGATCTCCGTCGAGCTTGTCGCGCAGCGTCGTCGAGCGAATGGTCCAGGTTGAACTCGCGGTAACGCTTGCGCATCTCCTCGCGCAACTGCTCGAGCAGATCGTCGAGACCGACGACCCGCGCACCCTCCCACTCCATTCCCTGACGCAGCAGCCAGTCCATCGCCTGCTGCAGGTCGTCGGTGAACGAGAGGTACTCCGAGAGCTTTTCGAAGACTTGCGACGGCGTCAGCTGGATCCGCTGACTGCCGTCCCAGCGGGTGTATCGGCTGCGGAACATGGAAACGCCGGCTACGGGCTACCGGCTACAGAAAGACCCTGTGATGCCTTTCCCGCAGCCCCTAGCCCATCCTATGCCCGATACACGTACCGAGCGCCCTCCTGTTCCTTGTTGAGCTTCTGGTGGAGATGCAGCCCCTCGAGCACGAACTCGGTAGCGGCGGCCATGCAGCCCCGGGCTCTCGAAGGGTCCGAGCGCGCGAATGCCCTCGCGGAGGCCCGGGAATCGGCTCGAATGCCCTCGCAGATAGTCCTCCGACGGGCATCGTGTCGGACACCTCGACGCCCCAGCCCGCCTCGAAGTACTCGATGACCTGCTTGCAGCTCCTCGACCTTCAGGTACTTGTCGAAGATCTTGAGGATCGGCGCGGTTGATCAGACGCTCGATCAGATCCTCTTCCTCCTTCGTCCTCGCCGACGTACTCGAGCTCGATCTTGCCGGCCGTCGAGGCGAGACAGAGCTGGCAGGTCGCTGAGGCGCGGAACGATCTCCGGCTCGCCGAGTCGCACGCGCGCGCTTCTCGGCGTTCGAGAGAAGGCTCTCGTAGTTGTTGATGGTGACGCGCACGCTCACGCCCGACGACTGGTTGATCTCGTTCGAGGCCCGCGCCTCGATCGTCAGCTGGGCGAGGATCTCCTTCAGGAACGGCGGAACGCGCAGCGGCCGCGGCGTGCGCGGTCGCGCGCCGGCACCTCCTGCTCCATGATGGCGATCTCGTCCTCGATCGTGCGCGGATAGTGAGTGCGGATCTGCACGTCGAAGCGGTCCTTGAGCGGCGTGATGATGCGGCCGCGGCTGGTGTAGTCCTCGGGGTTCGCGCTGGCGACGATGACCACGTCGAGCGGCAGACGGACCTTGTAGCCTTTGATCTGGACGTCCTTCTCCTCCATCAGGTTGAAGAGACCGACCTGCACCTTCTCGGTCAGGTCGGGCAGCTCGTTGATGGCGAAGATGCCGCGGTTGGTGCGCGGCACGAGCCCGTAGTGGATGGTCTCCTCGTCGGCGAGGTAGCGGCCCTCGGCGACCTTCACCGGGTCGATCTCGCCGATCAGGTCGGCGATCGAGACGTCGGGCGTGGCGAGCTTCTCGCCGTAGCGGTGCGTCGCGCGCCGAGCCAGGCGATCGGCAGCGCGTCGCCCTCGCTCGGCGAGCGCGGCGGCGGCACGCGCGGCAGATCGGCGCGAAGGGATCGTCGTTGATCTCGCAGCCGGCGACGACCGGGACGTCCGCGTCGAGCAGCGTCGACGAGGCCGCGGATGATGCGGCTCTTCGCCTGGCCGCGCTCGCCGAGGAACACCATGTGGTGACCGGCGAGGATCGCGTTCTCGATCTCCGGGACGACGGTGTCGTCGTAGCCGATGATGCCCGGCAGAATACGCTCGCGGCGCGTCATGCGATCGATGAGGTTGCGGCGCATCTCCTCGCGAACCGGAAGGACGTGGATGCCGGCGCGCTTCAAGTCGCCCAGAGTCTTCTGTGGTCTCGTCATGTGCGGAGCCGAGAGAATCGTCGGATGCGAGGGATTATAGGGGCCGCGTTCCACAGGGGCAACCCGGCCGGAATCAGCGTCGTTTCGGCGCTCTCCTCGGCCACGGCGCGAAGTGCGTGTGGAGGCGATCGTAGGTTTCGAGCAGGTGCTCCGGCATGACCTTCACGGCGCCGAGCGCGGGCATGAAGTTGGTGTCGCCGTTCCAGCGTGGCACGACGTGCCAGTGAAGATGATCGGCGATGCCCGCGCCGGCGGCTGCGCCGAGATTCATCCCAATGTTCATGCCGTGCGGACGGAATTCGCGCCGGACAATCGCCGCGGCGCGATGAAGCGTGTCACCGATCTCCCGACGCTCCGCGGCCGTGAGTCGCTCGAGATCGGCGAGGTGGCGCCGCGGTGCGACCATCAGATGGCCGCTGTTGTAAGGAAACTTGTTCAACATCACGACCGAGGAGCGGGTGACCACGAGGACCAAGCCGTCGCGAGCGCTCTTGCCGCGCGGTAACTGGCAGAAGATACACCCCTTCTGCTTCGGTGCGGAGATCAGAGTCATCCGCCAGGGTGCCCACAGCACCTTCATGGCGTCTTCGACGCCCGATCGCAGCGGCAATTAACCAGATCGCTCCCGTTGGTCGCGATCGAAGGCAACGGCCGACGAAGGGCATTAGCCCTCGTGGAATTCCTCTCCGCCGCTGATCGTGCTGCCGCCGTCATCGGAGTCGGGAACGGGCCGGCCGTCGACGCGGAGCTTCAGCTCCTTGCCCACTTTGAAGAATGGCAGTCGCTTGGCGGCCACCGACACGAGCTCCCCGGTCTTTGGATTTCGGCCTTCGCGCGCTTGGCGATGCTTGACGACGAAGCTACCGAACCCGCGGACTTCGATGCGCTCGTCGCGCGAGAGCGCCTCGGTCATGCTGTCGAACACGGCGTTGACCATGATCTCGGCGTCGCGCCGTGAGAAGCGTGGGTAGAGCTTCATCACCTCGTCGATCAGCTCGCGTTTGGTCATCTGACGCCCTCGCCTCGGATTTGTTCGCTACTTTCGCTCTGTCGGCCCGCCGACGTCAACCCGCGAGGGGTATGGCAAATCTGGGTCATCTGGGCCGCGGCGGTGGGTCGCGCGCCAGGCCGCGTCGGCATCCCTCGGTGCGATCGCGCAACGATGCGAAAGCGGTCGCATCATTCTGCGGCGGGAGGATTACCCGGACGTGCCCCAGGGGCCGGAGAAGAGAAATTGGAGGCCGCCAAAGCTCTCCGGTCCGTTCTCCATGAGGCCAGTCAGGCGCCGCCACCACCACGGCGGCTGGCGCTTCTCGATCTCGATCCAGCTCGGCTCGCCGGAGATGCCCGCGCGCTCCGCCGCGAGCTGAACCGCGTCGCGGAGCCCGCCCAGCTGGTCGACCAGCTTCAGGTCGTGCGCTTGCTCACCCGAATAGATCCGGCCGTCGGCGAGTTGCCGCACCTGCTCCACCGGCAGCTTCCGACCTCTGGAGACGGCCGCGATGAACTGCGTATGAACGTTCTGCAGCAAATCATCGAGCAAGCGTTTCTCTTCCTCGCTCATCTCCCGCAGCGGCGATCCGATGTCTTTGAACTTACCGGCCTTGACGATCACTCCCTGGATGCCGACCTTTTTCAGAAGCTCGGAGACGTTGCCCGTCTGCAGGATCACGCCGATCGAGCCGGTGAGCGTCCCGGGATTGGCGACGATCACATCGCATCCACTGGCGACGTAATAGCCACCCGAAGCGGCGACGCCGCCGAGCGAGGCGACGACCGGCTTCTTCTCGCGCACGCGCAGCACCGCATCGTAGATTTCCTGCGAAGGAGCAACCGCCCCGCCCGGCGAGTCGACGCGCAGCACGACCGCACGGACGCCGTCGTTCTTCGCCAACCGGTCGAGCGTGCGAACGATCTCGCGCGAATTCTCGATCACGCCCTCGACCGTGACGATCGCCACGGCATTCTTCGAGAGAAGGGCGATGCCCTCGCTCTTCAGATAGGAGAACGCGGCGAGCGCCACGATGACGACGAACCCGATCGCTGACAGAACCAACAGGCCCCTGAGGATCGGGTGACGTCGTGGCATGGCGACGCCGGAGCCTAGGGCTTCTTCGTCTCGGCGTTCTCGTCGCGGTCGAGCGGCAACTCCTCGCTCAGGATGTCCTCGAACGAGAAGCGCGCGTTCTCGCGTTCGCGACGAAGGTAGGTCTCGACTTCGGCGCGCTCCTCGCGAGCGACGCAGCGCCTTGATCGACAGAGCCGATCGGCGCTCCTTGCGGGTCGATGCTGGTGACCTCGGCCTCGACCTCGTCGCCGGGCTTGTAGAGGCTCTGCGGCTTGTCGACGCGCTCGGTCGAGAGCTGCGAGACGTGGATGAGACCCTCGATGCCCTCCTCGATCTCGACGAAGACGCCGAAGTCGGTGACGCTGGTCACCTTGCCGTGCACGCGGCTGCCGACGGGATAGCGCTCGCGGGACGCGTCGCCCACGGATCGTCGAGTCAGCTGCTTGATGCCGAGCGAGATGCGCTCGTTGTCGACGTCGATCGCCGAGCACGACCGCCTCGACGTCGTCGCCCTTCTTGTAGAGCTCGGAGGGGTGCTTGATCTTCTTCGTCCAGTGGAGATCGGAGACGTGCACCAGCCCGTCGATGCCTTCGTCGACCCCGACGAAGATGCCGAAGTCGGTGATGCTCTTCACCTTGCCCCGTGACGTGACTGCCGACCGGGTGGTTGACGCGCACCATCTCCCACGGATTCGGCTCGGTCTGCTTCAGCCCGAGCGAGATGCGCCGGTTCTGCGGATCGACGTCGAGCACCTGCACGTCGACCTCCTGTCACCTCGCAAGACCTTCGAGCGGATGCGTGACCCGCTTGGTCCACGACATCTCGGAGACGTGGACCAGGCCCTCGACGCCCTGCTCGAGCTCGACGAACGCGCCGTAGTCGGTGAGGCTCACGACCTTGCCGTGCACGCGCGTGCCGATCGGATAGCGCTCGCGCGACCGTCGCTCCACGGATCGGGCATGATCTGCTTCATGCCGAGCGAGACGCGCTCGCGCTCGGGATCGTACTTGAGCACGACGACCTTCACGCTGTCGCCGACGTTGACGCACCTCGGACGGATGCCGACACCCGTCCCCACGACATGTCGGTGACGTGCAGCAGGCCGTCGATGCCGCCGAGATCGACGAAGGCGCCGTAGTCGGTGATGTTCTTCACGTGCCCTCGAGGATGACGCCCTCCTCGAGCACCTTGAGCGTCTCTTCCTTGAGCGCCGTCGCGCTCGCGCTCGAGCACGGCGCGGCGCGAAACGACCACGTTGCCGCGCGAGCGATTGAACTTGAGGATGGCGAAGCGGCCGCGCTGGCCGATGTAGCGATCGAGATTGCGGGCGGGACGGATGTCGGCATGCGAGCCCGGGCAGGAACGCGGCGACGCCGATGTCGACCTTGAGGCCGCCCTTCACCTTGCCGACGATCGTGCCCTCGACGGCGCCGTCGCGCCTCGAAGGCCTGCTCGATGTCGCGCCACACCTTGAGCTGCTCGGCCTTCTGGCGCGACAGCGACGATGCCGCCGTTCTCTCCTGTCGCTCGACTCGAAGTAGACGTCGACCTCGTCGCCTTCGTGCACCGTCGACGTCGCCGTCGCGGCCGAGAAACTCCTGGATCGGGATCTGGCCTTCGGACTTGTAGCCGATGTCGACCGTGACGTAATCGCGCGTCACCTGCACGACGTGTCCTCGTACGACTTCCCCGGGCTTGATGGTCTTCAGGCTGTTTTCGAACAGCGCCCCGAAATCTTCCACCTCCTCGCGTTTGGGCGCGGATGAATGTTGGTCCTTGTCACTATCCATTGATTTTTTGAGATCCCCTTTCCCGATTTCTCGCAAGACGCTCGTCACCGCTCAAGCACTACGGCAGGAATGTACGGGCTTGTCGGCGGCGTCGGCAGCTTAAGCCTTCTTTCTCTACATCTGTGCCTCGTTCGATTCAAGGCTTTTGTTGCCCCTGAAGCCGTTCACGACAGCGCTCGAGCAGGAGCGCGAGGACCTCTTCCGCTGAACGGCGCGTCGTATCGACTCGCTCGGCGTCGGGCGCGCGACGTAACGGCGAGTGCGCGCGCGACCGATCCCGCCGGTCGCGCTCCGCGATTTCGGCGACGATCTCGGCGAGCACCGCAGGCTCGCCGCGTTCGCGGAGCTGACCGTAGCGACGGAGGCCCCGCTCCTCGGCGGAAGCATCCAGATAGAACTTGAGGTCGGCGTCGGGGAATACCACCGTACCGATGTCGCGACCCTCGAGCACCGCCCCGCCTTCGCGAGCGATGCGGCGTTGCGCGGCAACCATGCGCTCGCGAACTTCCCCCTGGGTCGAGACTTTGGAGGCCCATTCGCCGATCGGCTGGTCGCGAATCGCCGCCGTCACGTCGCGTCCGTCGGCGTAGACCGCTTGGTTGGCTTCGGGCCGCGCCTCGAAGCGGATGTCGAGGCCATCGGCCAGTTCGCCGAGCCGCGCCCCCTCGTCGGGGCCGATGCCCCGCTCGCGAGCGAGCAGGCCGACGACCCGGTACATGGCGCCGGTGTCGACATAGACGTAGCCGAGCCGCCGCGAGAGCTCTCGGGCCACCGTGCTCTTTCCCGCCCCGGCAGGCCCGTCGATGGCGATGATCAATCCCTTCGGCCGCATCCGTCCGAGCCTAGTCGGCTTGCCGCAGGGACTCCAAACATCGGAAGAAATCCGGGAACGTCTTGTCCACGCAACCAGGATTGCGGATGCGGATCCCCGGCACCCGAAGGCCGATCAGCGCGAAGCTCATCGCCATGCGGTGATCGTCGTACGTCTCGATTTCGCCACCGTGCACCGGAGAGGGCTCGATCACGAGCTCATCCTCCGACTCGCGAACGTGGACGCCCAGCCGCGAGAGCTCGCGTGCCACCGCGGACACGCGATCCGTCTCCTGTCGACGGGTATGGCCGATGCCGCGGAGGCGGGTAGGCGAAGAGGCGAACGGCGCGAGCGCCGCGGCGGTGAGAAACGTGTCGGAGATCCCACGGAAGTCGAAATCGACGCCGCGGAGCTCTCTGCCGCGCACGACGATCCCATCCGCTTCGCGCCGCACCTCGGCACCCATTCGCGAAAGCACGTCGGCGAACGCGACGTCTCCTTGCAGCGAACGAGCGCCGATCCCGCGGACGTTCACTTCCCCGCCAACGAGAGCGGCGGCGGCGAGAAAATAGGAAGCGGCCGTCGCGTCGGGCTCGATCGTCGCCTCTCCGCTCCGATAGCGCTGTCCCGGCGCGACCGAAATCGTGTCACCTTGCCGATCGGTCTCGACGCCAGCGCGGCGCATGAGGCCGAGCGTCATGTCGACGAACGGCGCGCCGACCGGCGTGCCGACGATCGTCAGACGCACGCCGCGCGCTGTATACGGCGCGACCAGCAGGATCGAGCTCGTGAACTGACTCGAGGTCTCGCCGGCGACACGCGCCCCTCCTCCCGGTATCCCGGCCGCCTCGACGATCACCGGTGGGCAGCCGTTGCCGCGTTCGCTCACCGCGGCGACTCCGAGCGCCGTCAGCGCATCGAGCAGATCCTGGATGGGCCGCTCGCGCATCCGCACGTCTCCGTCGATCCGGAACCGCCCGCGGCCGAGCGCCACGAGACTGGTGAGGAAGCGGACGGTCGTACCGGCGTTTCCGCCGAAGAGCTCCGCGCCTGGCGCGGGGATCAGCCCGCCGCGGCCGCCTACCTCGATCGTCGCCGTCGGACGATTCCACTGGATCGCGAAGCCGAGTCGCTCGAGGGCCGCGACCATGTGCCGCGTATCGTCGCTCTCGAGCACGCCGCGAAGCACGCTTTCGCCTCCCGCCAGGGCCGCGATGATCAACGCACGATTGGTCAGGCTCTTCGAGCCGGGAAGCGAAGGCGATGCCCGTAGCGGGCCGGGAATCGGCCGGATCTCGAGCGCCGGTTCGGCGTCGGCCGTCACCCGCCGCGCTCCTTCGACAAACGACCTCGTGCGCGTCGCGCGCGATCGAGCTCGGCCTCGAGCGGCGCGGCTTCCTCGCGATCGATCATCTCCCGAAGCCGCGCCACGGTCGCATTGAATTGGTCGATCGTCCGCAAGACCTCGGCCCGATTGTCGAGGAAAATGTCGCGCCACATTTCGGCTTGGCTCGAGGCAATGCGCGTGGTGTCGCGAAGACCGCCGCCCGAGTACGACAGCGGATCGCGGTCGGCCACGTTCTCGCGTTCGATCGCCGCCACCAGCGCGTAGGCGACGACGTGGGGCAGGTGGCTGACGAGGGCGAGCAGCCGATCGTGCTCCGCGGGCGGCATCGATTCCACCCGCATGCCGAGCCCTTCCCAGAGGGCCCGGACGCGCGCCAGCGCCCGTGGGGCCGTGCTCGCAGTCGGCGTGACGATGCAGAGCTGGCCGTCGAACAAGTCCTGCAGCGCGTTCGCCGCGCCGGAATGCTCGGTGCCGGCGACGGGGTGGCAGCCGACGAACGCCGCCGGCGGTCGCACGAGCGGGGAGAGCGATTCGACGACCTTGCCCTTCACGCTGCCGACGTCGATCACCACCGCGTCTTGCCGTGCATGCGGCAGCATCCGTTCCGCAACCGGCCGAAGCGACCGGACCGGCACGGCCAGGACGACGAGGTCGGCTCCCTCCGCCGCTTCCTCGGGCGAGCGGCTGTAGCGATCGATGGCGCCGCGCTCGAGTGCGACCTTCAGGTTTGCCTCGCCGCGGCCGTAGCCAACGACCTCGCCGACCAGGGATCGGCCGCGGGCGGCCAGGCCCAGCGAGCCGCCGATCAGCCCGACGCCGGCGACGACCATCCGTTCGAACAGCGGCATCAGCGGTGTCTCGTCAGCGGGGGTGACAGCGGTGCTCCCCCTTCGTTGCGGCTTTCGGCAAGCCGGAAGCGCGGTCGGTTACGGTCGATCCGTACTCGGGTCGACCGTAACCGACCGCAACCGCGCGGAGCGCGGGAGCAATAACTCTCGGGATTCGTCTATTGTTTTCCGCGCTCCGCGCGGTGGCTGGAGGTTCCGGTTGGGCCGAGTAGGTCCCGACCGGAACCTCCAGCATTTCTCGAAATTCGCAGCAATCGCGCGGAGACTGAGGCATTATCATCCACGTGCCTTTTCGAGCGCATCGACGAACCGTCGGTTCTCTTCTGCCGTACCCACCGTCACTCGCAAATGCTCGGGAAAGGCGTATCCCGCCATGGGCCGCACGATCACGCCTTGGCGCAAGAGCTTCTCGTATACCGCGGTCCCGTCCCCCACGCGCACGAGGATGAAGTTCGCCTGGCTCGGCACGTAGGCGAGACCGAGCCGCTCGAATTCGTGCTCGAGATAGCGCATGCCTTCTCGGTTCGTTCGGCGGCTCCGCTCGACGTGCTCCTCGTCGTCGAGCGCTGCCAGCGCTGCGGTCTGCGCGAGGCTGTTGACGTTGAACGGCTGGCGGATGCGCTCGAGCGCGGCGATCACCTCCGCCGGTCCGACGCCGTAGCCGATGCGCAGGCCGGCGAGGCCGTAGATCTTCGAGAAGGTGCGCAGCGTGACGAGCAGCCGATCGGGCTTGTGGCACTCGAGCGTTTGCGGGTATTCGGGATCCTCGACGTACTCCGCATACGCATCGTCGGCGACGATGATCACGTCTCTCGGGATCCGCGCGAGAAACCGCTCGAAGGCGTCGCGGCGGTAAATCGTGCCGGTCGGATTGTTCGGGTTGCCGAGAAACACCAGCCGTGTCGACTTCCCGACCGCCGCCGCCATCGCGTCGAGATCATGCGTGAAGTCGCGGAGCGGAACCGCGCGCGGAATCCCTGCCGCCGCTTGCACGACGGAGGCGTAGACGACGAACGCCTGCTCGGACATCACGGCATCCTCGCCCGGACGGAGGAAGCTGCGCGTGAGAAGCTCGAGAATTTCGTTCGAGCCGTTGCCGAGCGCCACCTGATCTGCGCCGACGCCGAGTTTCTCGGCGAGCCTCTGTTTGAGGTAGAAGCCACCGCCGTCGGGGTAGCGGTGGACGTCGCCGATTGCCGCGCGCAGCGCGGCGACGGCGCGGGGCGAGGGCCCCAGCGGATTCTCGTTCGAGGCGAGCTTGATCGAACCGCGCAGGCCGTACTCGCGCTCGACCTCCTCGATCGGCTTTCCCGGCTGGTAGGGCACCAGCGAGGCGAGCCAGGGCGGGATGAGGTGCTGAATCGACGGGGTCTTCATCTCCACACCGGATAGCTGCCGAGCACCTTCAGCATCCGGCTGAGACCGTCCAGCCGCGCCAGGGCTCGGGCCACGCGACGCTCCTTGCGGTGACCGAGGAAGTCGATAAAGAAGACATACTCCCACGGCTTTCCCTTCAGCGGGCGCGATTCGATGCGTGTCAGGTTGATCCGATTCTCGGCGAAAGGCTCGAGCATGTGGTGAAGAATGCCGACCTCGTCGCGAATCGAAAAAACCACCGAAGTCTTGTCGTCCCCGGACGGCTCCGCCGAATCGTCCGGGCCGATGACCACGAAGCGGGTGGCGTTGAACGACAGATCTTGGATGTTCTCGGCGAGGATCGCGAGGCCGTAGACGTCAGCGGCGAGCGCGCTGGCAATCGCCGCGGCGTCGCCGTGCCGCGCCGCCTCGCGCGCCGCACCCGCCGTGCTGGCGGTCTCGTGGAGCGAGGCGCGCGGGTAGTGGCTGGCGATCCAGCGACGGCACTGCGCGAGTCCTTGAGGGTGCGAGAAGATTCGCCGCACGCGCTGCGGCTGACCTCGCTTCGAAAGTAGGCAGTGGTTCACGTCGAGACAGATCTCGGCGGCGATGCGAAGCGGGGACTCGAGGAACCGGTCGAGCGTGTGGGTGACAACGCCGTCGGTCGAGTTTTCGATCGGAACGACCGCGAATTCGGCCTCCTCCCGCTCCACTTCCTCGAACACCTGGGGGATCGACTCCGCCGGCACGAACGTGGCGGCGGCCCCAAACTGTTCGCGCGCCGCCATGTGCGAATACGTCGCCTCGGGGCCGAGATACGCGACGCGAATGCCACGCTCGAGCGCGCGGCACGCAGAGATCACCTCCCGGAAGACGGCGCGCACGACGGGCGCGGGGAGGACGCCGCGTTTGCGGTTCAAGCGGTCGAGAATCTTCTTCTCGCGGGCAGGGACGTAGACACTGCGGCCGCCCGCCGCCTTGGCGCGGCCGATCGCCCGAGCGCCTTCGGCACGCCGGGCAAGCAGGCGCAGCAGATCATCGTCGATTTGATCGATCTGGCGCCGCAGCCGGTTGATGGTTTTCGCGGACAACGATGGGTCTCTGCCTAAAAAGAATCTCGGTAACGCATACGACGAACGACTGCAAGGCGGATTCGGCCCGGCCCGTGCACGGATCGCGCGATGAGGGCGCATCTCGCCGAGCATGCGTCGGGACGGACCTCCTCCCGCCATCGCGTACGGAGGGGGCCTGTACGGCTACGATCGTGCCTCGACGGAACGGCGCCACGGGCGCGCAGCGCGCTGTGACTATCCCGCCAAAACCCCCATCCGCCGAAACTTCTCGTAACGCGCCTCCCGCAGCCGCTCGGGCGGCACCTCGGAGAGCTCGCCGAGGTGGCGGGCGAGCGCGGCACGCAGTGATTCCATCGCTTCCGCCGCGTGCCGGTGTGCCCCGCCCCGCGGTTCGGGAACGATCTCGTCGATCACGCCGAGTGCGTGTAGGTCCTTGGCCGTGAGGCGCAAGGCTTCGGCCGCCCGTGCGACGGACTCGGCAGTCTTTTGCCGATAGAGGATCGCCGCGCATCCTTCCGGAGTGATCACCGAGTAGCAGGCATACTCGAACATGAGGATACGGTCGCCCACCCCGAGCGCGAGCGCGCCCCCGCTTCCTCCCTCGCCGATGACGCAGACGACGAGCGGAACTCGGAGCCCCGTCATCGCACGCAGGTTCCGCGCGATCGCCTCCGCCTGCCCTCGCTCCTCAGCGTCGGGGCCGGGAAACGCGCCCTGCGTATCGATCATGCAGACGATCGGTCGCCCAAAGCGCTCGGCGAGCCGGAAGAGGCGCAGCGCCTTGCGGTAGCCTTCCGGCTTCGGCATCCCGAAATTGCGGCGGATCTTCTCTTGGGTCGTCCGGCCGCGCTGGTGGCCGACCAGCATGACGGGCTTTGCGCCGAACCACGCGAGACCGCCGACCACGGACGGATCGTCGGCGAAGGATCGGTCGCCATGGAGCTCGGTGAAGTCGCGAAAGAGCTGCGCGGCGTAATCGAGAGTCTGCGGCCGATCGGGATGGCGGGACAGCTGCACGCGATACCAGGGGCTCAATTCCTGGTAGATCTCGGCCTCGAGCTGGCGCCGGCTTCGCTTCAGCGGCTCGAGCTCGGCCGGCGGCGGTTTTCGGCCGCGCAGCTCCTCGACGCGCCGGTCGAGCTCTTCGAGCGGACGTTCGAAATCGAGATAGGTCGATTGCATCGGGGGCCGGTAATGATCGACCAAGCGCTTCGTGTTTACAATGGCGCCTTCGAAGGCTTCTCGAGGAATCGTCCAATCCCCTCGAGGATGTGCGCTCGGCTCTCGTCGGGACGAATCCAGACGGCGTCGGCTTCCCCGCGAAACCACGTCCGCTGGCGCTTGGCGAAGCGCTCCGTGGCGCGCACGACGTCTTCGGTCGCTTCCGCGACGGACTTCTCGCCGGAGAGTACGTGACCCGCCTCGAAGTAGCCGATGCTCCGTAGCGCCGGCAGCTCCGGCCCGTAGCCTCGCTCCCGGAGTTGGCGCACCTCCTCGACCAGACCTCGCTCGAACAGATCGGCCGAGCGCGTGCGGATGCGCTGCTTCAGCTCTTCCACTCCCGGATCGACGACCAGGTACAAGACGGTGCCGAGCCGCTCCGCGAAGCCATGCCGCTGTTGCTGCTCCGACATGCGCTCACCCGTCGTCAGCGTCACCTCCAACGCGCGGGTCAACCGCACGCGGTCGTTCGGGTGCACTCGCTCCGCGACTCGCGGGTCGAGCCGCCGGCACCAGCGATGCAACGTGCCGGGGCGCCGTTCCTCCAGCCCCTCGAGCGAGCGGCGGAGCGGTGCGAACGCGGAGGGCGCCGCGAAGAGACCCCTTGTGAGCGCTCGAATGTAGAGGCCGGTTCCGCCGACCACGATGGGGAGCTTTCCGCGCGCCGCGATCGCGGCGACTGCTGGGCGCGCAAGGTGACGGTAGCGGGCCGCATCGAATCGCTCGTCGGGCATCGCCACGTCGAAGAGGTGATGCGGCGCGCGCTGCCGCTCGTCCGCCTTGGGCTTCGCCGTGCCGACGTCCATGTAGCGGTAGATCTGCCGCGAGTCGGCGTTGACGATCTCGCCGCGGAAACGTTCTGCGATGTCCAGCGAGAGTGCGCTCTTGCCGGACGCGGTCGGGCCTGCAATCACCAGCCAGCGGAGCATCGTCACGGACGACCCTACCGACCGAACCGCCGCTCGAGCTCCGAGCGCGGCATCCGGCGCGCCACCGGTCGGCCATGCGGGCAGTTTGAACTGAGATCGATCGAATCCATCGCGGAGAGGAGCCCACGCATCTCCGACTCGGAGAGCTTCTGACCGACGCGGACCACCGAGTGGCAGGCGATGGTGGCGAGCACGCTCTCCGTCCGCGCCTCGAGGGCACGCGATCGCTCGACCTCGCCGAGGTCGGAAGCGATGGCGCGGACGAGCGGAGCGATGGCCTCCGGAGGCAGTAGCGCCGGAACCGCGCGCACGAGCACCGTGCGCTCCCCGAACGGCTCGAGGTCGAGGCCACAAACGGCGAGGTCCTCCACCGCGGCGACGAGCAATTCGGCCTCCCCTGCCCCGACCTCGACCGGTTGCGCAACAAGCATCGTCTGCGACTCGATCCGCCCGCACTGTCGTGCCGACCGCAGCCGCTCGAAGGCGACGCGTTCGTGTGCGGCGTGCTGATCGATGAGCACGACCTCGCCGTCTCCTTCGCAGACGATATAGCCGTCGAAGACCTGCCCGACGACGCGCAGTGACGAGAAGAGGCCGGGCGCCTCGAACGGCAACGATTCCCTTTCTGCCGCCGCCGTGACCAAGCGCAGCCGCGCTTCTCCGCTCGGCGCCTGCGGCGAGCCGGCAACCGGGGGATACGCCGGCGAGGCTTCCGCGGCAACGAGCAGAGCTCCCGCCGGCACGCTCCGCAGGGCGTCACGCACCGTCCGACGAATCGCATCATGGACCGCCTGAGAGTCGCGAAAGCGAACCTCGAGCTTCGCGGGATGCACGTTGACGTCGACTTGCTCGGGCGGGAGGTCGAGGAAGAGGACGGCGGCCGGATAGCGACCCTGCGGTAGGAGCGTGGCATAGGCCGCGAGAATCGCATGCTGGAGCAGACGATCTCGGACCAGCCGTCCGTTGACGAAGAAGAGAATGCTTCGCGAGTTCGCGAACGAGGAGTGCGGGTGCGTCACGAACCCCGATAACCGGAGCGGTCCCTCGAACTCGACGGGGCGCATCTCGGTCTCGATCTCTCCGCCGAGCACGCGGCGGATCCGCTCGCGCCGAGTTCCGGGAGGCAGCGACAGTGTGTCCCGCCTCTCTTGCCGGAGCTCGAACCCGATGTCCGGACGGGCGAGCGCGAATCGGCCGACGAGCTGCGCCACGTGTCCCGCCTCCGTGGCCGGCGCCTTGAGGAACTTCCGCCGCGCCGGCGTCGGCGCGAACAGCTCCCGCACCTCGATGCGGCAACCGATGGCCGTGCCGACGTCCTCGGCGAGGACCGGCTTGCCGCCCTCCATCCGCAGATGGGTGCCGACGGTCTCGCCGCGGCGGCAGGTCCAGAGCTCGACCTCCGATACCGCGGCGATCGACGGCAGCGCCTCGCCGCGAAAACCGAGCGTGGAGATGCGGAGCAGGTCCTCCTCGCCACGGATCTTGCTCGTCGCATGCGGCTGAAACGCAACGAGGACATCCTCGCGTGCCATTCCCTCACCGTCGTCCGTGACCGCGATCCGGCGACGCCCCCCCTGGTCGAGCTCGACGACGACCCGCCCTGCCCCTGCGTCGAGCGAGTTCTCGACGAGTTCCTTCACCACCGACACCGGCCGCTCGATGACCTCGCCCGCCGCGATCTTGCGCGCGACGGAGTCGGGAAGGACTTGGATCTTCGGCACGGGAAACCCTTGCCGGCTACGGACTACAGGCTACGGGCACGGCAACGATTCCGTTGTGTCTTCGTCTTACCCGTAGCCGGTAGTCTGTAGCCTGAGCCTCCTAGATCACATACTTCGGATTCTTCTTCTGCATCCACGCCTCCACCTCCGCGCGCTTCTCCTCGAAGCCGCGCCGGCCGGCCATACCATAGGTCAGGCGCTTGCCGACCTCGATACCGGGCTGGTTGAAGGGATCCACACGGTACAGCGCGGCCTCGAGCACCGTTTGCACCTCCAGTAGGTAGACCAGCTGGCCCAGTGTGAACGGGTTCACCATCGGCACGTGCAGGGTCGTCGTCATTCGGCCGCGCTCCGCGAGCGAGATCTCGGTCGCTCGTTGCTCGAGATTCAACAGTTCGCCGAGCGTACGCCCGCCGAGATAGCCGACACTCTCCAAGTCGCCGTAGCCCTGCGGGATCTCGAGCCGCACGCCCTGGTCCTCCACGCGGATGAAGGAGAGGATCTTGTCGTTCGGACCTTCGGCGAAGAGCTGGAGGAGCGAATGCTGGTCGCTCGAGCCGACCGCGGCGAGCGGAGTCTGGCCGTTGCGAACGACGCGGCCGTCGAGGTCGAGCTCCTTGCCGAGACTCTCGGCAGAGAGCTGCGCGAACCAGGCCGCGAGAGGGGCGAGCGCGTCGGAGTACGGCATCATCACCCGCACCGTCTTCTGCCGGGCGGTGTGCGCGAGATAGTGCACTGCGCCGTGTAGATAGGCGGGGTTCTCGAGCAGCGACGGCGACGAGCAACGCTCATCCATCACGGCAGCACCAGCCAGAAGCTCGTTGACGTCGATGCCGGCGACGGCCGCGGGAAAGAGCCCGACCGCCGTCAACACCGCGTAGCGTCCGCCGATGCCCGCGGGGATCGCGAGCGAGCGGAACCCCTCGTCGTTGACGATCTGCCGTAAGGCACCGGCGTCGGCATCCGTGGTGACAACGACCCGGCGATTGTAATCCACGGCACCGAGCACCTTGAGCAGTCGCTCGCGGACGATGAGAAACTGGCTCATGGTCTCCGCGGTCTCACCCGACTTGGAGATCACGTTGAACGTCGTCCGGTGTGGATCGACTTCGTCGAGAATGGCGCCGAACGTCCGCGGATCTATGTTGTCCGCGATGAGGAGGCGAGCGCCCCGTTCGGCCGATCCAGGCCGGTGGCCATGAAAGGGCGGGCAGAGCGCCCGATGGAGCGCGCGCGTGCCGAGCGCCGAGCCGCCGATGCCGAGTACCACGAGCGTGTCGCCCTCGGAGCGCACCTCGCGAGCGAGCTCGAGGATCTTCTGCACCTCGTGCTTCTCGTAGGGGAGGTCGCGAAACCGCATCTCCTTCGCTTTGCGCCTCGCTTCGAGGGCCGCGTGCGCGCCGGCGACGTTTTGCTCGAGATTGGCGAGCTCAGCCTCTCGCAGCCCCGCCTCGCCGATCAGCGAATCGAGCGCGCCGTTGACGTCGACACGCACCGTCATCTCCGTCCGCCAGCGCTTTTTTCGATAGTCGGCCATCGGCGGGGGCGGAGTGTATCAGCAGCGAGCGCGAGTCCGAAATGGCTCGCCAGCCGAAGATCGAGGGGGTAAACTCAGCAGGTGGGCCGTGTCCTGGGTCGTGCCGAACTGCGGGAGGCTCTCGCCGAAGAGCGGAGGGCCGGACGGACGGTCGTCTTCACGAACGGATGTTTCGACCTGCTTCATCCGGGGCACGTGCGCTCGCTGCGCGAGGCGCGAGGGCTCGGTGACCGCCTGGTCGTCGGCGTGAACAGCGATCGGTCGGTCGGCAGCCTCGGCAAAGGACCCGGCCGCCCAATTTTCACAGAAGATGAGCGCGCGGAGGTGTTGGCGGCGCTCGACATGGTCGACTACGTGACCCTCTTCGACGAGAATACGCCTCTCGAGCTCATCCATGCGGTCGAGCCCGACGTGCTCGTCAAGGGCGGCGACTGGAAGGAGGCCGACATCGTCGGCGCGGAGTTCGTTCGCCGCCGCGGCGGACGCGTCGAGCGCATGACCTACCATCCGGGAATGTCGACGACGGAGGTTCTACGACGCATTCGTGGGACTTGACGCCGGCGCTTTGCTCGGGCTCGACGCGTTCCCGCGAACGGGCGCCATCGGAGCGATCCGCGCTTGCAATGTCATGCAAGCGGGTCTCGCAAATTGACCCGCCCCGCGGAAACCGCTAGACAGTCCTGCTTCGACACCGGCGAAAGGAAGACACCGCCCGATGGCCCGAACTTGCGAGATCTGCGGAAAGCATCGCTCGGTTGGCAACAACGTCAGCCACGCCAACAACCGTACCAAGCGGACCTGGCAAGCAAACCTGCAAACCGTCCGCGCCAAGGTCGGCGGCGGCGTCCGCCGGGTGCTGGTGTGCACCCGCTGCCTGCGCTCGGGAAAAGTGACGAAGGCGGCCTGAAGAGGCGACTAGTTTCCGGCTACCCGGGGGGAATCGCGAAACCCTTGCCCATGGCCCGTCGCCGTCATTTCTTACGCGCGATCGCCTCGATCTCCACTCGTGCTCCGCGCGGTAGCGAGGCCACGCCGACGGTGGCGCGGGCCGGGTACGGCGAGACTACGAACTCGCCGTAGATCTCGTTGACGGCGGAGAAGTCGGAAAACTCCACGAGATAGATCGTCGTCTTCACCAAATCCGCGAACCGAAGACCCGCCGCGTCGAGCACGGCCCGGAGGTTCCCAAGCGCCTGGCGGGCTTCCTCCGCCGCGCCGCCCCGAACCAGCTCCCCGCTCCGCGGATCGAGGCCGATTTGCCCCGAGCAAAAGAGCCACTCGCCGCTCTCGATCGCTTGGGAGTATGGTCCGATCGGCGCCGGCGCGGTCGCTGCTCGCACCGCCTTCGGCTGTCGACCGCTCATGCGGCCACTCGACTGACGCGCAGCACGCCACGGAGCTTGCCAATCGCCCGCATCACGTGGTTCAGCGCCTCGGCGCTCGTCACCATGAGATGGAAGCTCGAGACCGCCCGCTGCTGACCGTCGGTCCGCACCTCGGCGCGCGCAATGTTGATGCCGCTCGAGCTGATCACCTTCGAAATCGAGGCGAGCATCCCCGGCTGATCGACGCAGACCACCTCGACCTTCACCGCGCGTAGGGCCGTCGCCACTCCGTCCCAGACGACGTCGACACGGCGTGCGGAATCGCTCTCCATCACGCGCGGGCAGCTCGCGGAGTGCACCGTGACGCCGCGGCCGAGGGTGATGAAGCCGGCGATCGACTCTCCCGGTAGTGGGCTACAGCAGCGCCCGAAGCGAACCAGCACGTCCTCGACGCCGCTCACCCGTACGCCGTCGACGCGCCCTCGCTGACCAGGGGCCTGCTGGCGCGCCACCAGTCGAAAGAGCTTCTTGAGCGCTCCCTCCGGCTTCGCGGCCGGATGCTCCTTCAACTCCCCCGGCGGCAACAGCTTCGACAGCACTTGATGCGGGGTGATGCGGCCGTAGCCGACTGCGGCGAGCAGGCCTTCTTCGTCCTTGAGGCTCAGCTCCTCGAGCAGCTTGTCGAGCCGACCGTCCTTGCGGAGCTTGGAAACCTCGAGCTTGTAACGTCCGAGATCGCGCTCGAGGATCTCACGGCCGACGGTCCACGCTCCGCGTGCGCTGCTGAGCCTTGATCCAGGCGCGGATCTTCGAGCTCGCCGCGTGGCGTCTTGACGATCTTCAGCCAGTCCTTGGACGGCGTCTGCTGCGGCGTGGTGATGATCTCGACCGTGTCGCCGCTCTGCAGCTGGTAGCGCAGCGGCACGAGCTTGCCGTTCGCCGCGCGCGCCGGTGCAGTGATGGCCGACCTCGGAGTGGATCCGGTAGGCGAAGTCGATGACCGTCGCGCCCTCGGGGAAATTCAGGATGTCGCCCTTCGGCGTGAAGACGAAGACCTCCTCGGCGAACAGGTCCTCCTTGACGGATCTGCAGGAACTCCTGCGGGTCGTGCAGATGCTGCTGCCACTCGAGCGAGCTGGCGCAGCCAGGCGAAGCGCTGCGCGTCTTCGGGACGCATCCGCTGCCGACCCCTTGTACCTCCAGTGCGCGGCGATCCCGTACTCGGCCACGCGGTGCATCTCGTGCGTGCGGATCTGCACCTCGATGCGCTCGCCGTACGGACCGATCACGGTCGTGTGCAGCGACTGGTAGCAGTTCGCCTTGGGCAGCGCGATGTAGTCCTTGAAGCGGCCGGGCACCGGCTTCCAGTTCGCGTGCACGACGCCGAGCGCCTCGTAGCACTCGCGGACGCGTGTCGACGAGGATGCGGAACGCGACCAGGTCGTAGATCTGGTCGTAGAGCAGGTTCTGCTGCTGCATCTTCTGGTAGATCGAGTAGAAGTGCTTCGGCCGGCCCGTGACCTCGCGCCTCGACGCCCGCCGCTTCGAGCTTCTTCGCGAGCACGCCGATGACTTCCTTGATGTAGCGCTCGCGCTCGTCCTTCTTCTTCGCGATCGCTGCGCTTGAGCTGGTAGTAGACCTCGGGGTGGAGGTAGCGCAGCGCGTTGTCCTCGAGCTCGGTCTTCATCCAGTAGATGCCGAGGCGGTGCGCGAGCGGCGCGTAGATGTCGAGCGTCTCCTGGGCGATCTCGAGCTGCTTGTCCGTCGGCAGGTGGCCGAGCGTGCGCATGTTGTGCGTGCGGTCGGCGAGCTTGACCAGGATGACGCGGATGTCGCGCGCCATCGCGAGGATCATCTTGCGGAAGTTCTCGGCCTGCTTCTCCTCGCGCGTGGTGAAGTTGATCTGGCTGATCTTCGTGACGCCGTCGACGAGAGAGGCGATCTCGGGGCCGAAGATCTGCTCGATCTGCCGGAGCGTCGTCAGCGTGTCCTCGACGGTGTCGTGCAGCAGCCCCGTGGCGATCGCTCGGCACGTCGAGCCTCAGCTCGGCGATGATCCCGGCGACCTCCAGGGGATGGGTGAGGTAGGGCTCGCCCGACAGCCGTTTTTGGCCGCGATGGACGTCGGCCGAGAACTCGTAGGCCCGGCTGATCGTGCCGGTATCGGCGACCGGATTGTAGGCTTGGACGCGGTTGATGAGATCTTGGAGGGTCATGGCGGCCAGCTCAGTCTAGCACCCGAATCGTAGGGGGAAAGCGCGCGGCCGAGTCGCCCCGACCTTCGCTATCGTGCCACCAGCCGCGATATGCGAACCCGCTCGGCCGCAACGATGGAGGCGAGCAGCCGAACGCTCTCGGCGACGTCGCGGTTGATCAGGTGGTAGTCGTAGCTTCGATACTCCGCCATCTCCGCCCGGGCCCGCTCCAGACGGCGGCGGATCACCTCCTCGGAGTCGGTGCCGCGCGTGCGCAGCCGCCGCTCGAGCTCGGCCTCCGAGGGCGGCAGGACGAAGACCGCGACCGCGTCCGCGGGGTAGCCGTCCTTCATCTGTCGAGCCCCCTGGACGTCGATGTCAAGGAGCATGTCCCGTCCCTCCGCAAGGGCCCGATCGATCGGCAAGCGCGGCGTGCCGTAGAGGAAACCGTGAACCTCGGCCGACTCCGCGAACTCACCGCGGCCGAGGCGGCGCTCGAATTCCTTCCGATCGAGGAAGGTGTAGTCACGGCCATCGACCTCGCCGGGGCGCGGCGCCCGGGTCGCGCAGGATACGGACATCTCGAGACCGCCGATTTCGCGCAGCGCACGGCCCGAGATCGTCGTCTTCCCCGCGCCCGAGGGCGCCGAGACGATGAAGAGAATGCCTCGGCGGCGAAAATCAATGAGCGTCACACCACTTTCCCGTTTGTGGGTTGATGAGCAACGGGTGGATGTTCCGGTAGATCCGCACTCGGATCTACCGGAACATCCACCCCACCGCGCGCGAGCGCGGAAGGCAATAGCCGAGGACTCGGTCTATTGCTTTCCGCGCTTCGCGCAATTGCGTCCGTTTCCGGTCGACCCGAGTACGGATCGACCGGAAACGGACGCGCTCCTTCATCGCCGAGCATCAGTGGGGTGATCGACGACGCGCTATTCAACATTCTGCACCTGTTCCCGAATCTTCTCCACCTCTCCCTTCGCCTCGACGGCGAGCTGCGTGAGACGAAGATCGCTCGACTTCGACGCCACGGTATTGACCTCCCGCTGCACTTCCTGAAGGAGAAAATCGATCCGTTTGCCGACCGCGTCCTCGGCTTCGATCAGACCCTGGAGGCCGCCGAGGTGACTGCGCAAACGCACGATCTCTTCGGTGACGTCGCTTCGCTCCACTTGAAAGGCCACCTCTTGGAGGATGCGCGAATCGTCGACCTTACCCGCAAGCAGCTCTTGCATGCGCTCCTCGATCCGCCGCCGTGTATCCTGCCGACTCGCGTCCGCGCGCTCGGCCATTCCCGCGGCGAGGGTCTCGAGCGCGCGGATGCGCTCGCCCATGTCGGTGGCGAGATGCTCGCCCTCGCGCAGACGCGACCGATCGAGCTCGCGGAGCGCGGCAGCCAGGGCGCGGGCGAGCAGCGAGCGCTCGGCTTCCGGAACCGCGGCCACGTCACGCGCGCGGTAGAGGTCGGGGATTCCCTTGAGCAGGGAAAGGTCCACGTCGCCGGCCAGACGGAGCGCGCGCTTGAGCCGCCGCCATTGTTCGACGTAGGCGCGCGCCAGATCCTCGTCGAGCTCGATCGGCGGACGGTCATTCCCGGAGACGCTGCGGCCGACGTACACCTCCACGCGTCCGCGCGCCACGTGCTCCTGAACGATCTTCCGCACGTCACCCTCCCAGACCGCGTACTCCTTGGGAAGAGAGAGCTTGAGGTCAAGAAAGCGTTGGTTGAGGCTCTTCACCTCGACGGTGATCGAGCCTCGCGAGCGGGCGCCGAGCCGCACCGTTGCGGCTCCGAATCCGGTCATGCTCCTCACGCCGGAGACGTCCTTCGTAGATCGGCGACGAGCTCCTCGGCCGACGCCGTCGCGGTGCCGAGCTTGCCGATGACGATCCCGGCGGCACGGTTCGCGAGCACGGCCGCATCCTCGAAGGTGGCGCCGGCAGCAAGCGCCAACGCGACGGTCGCGAGCACGGTATCCCCCGCGCCCGTCACGTCGTAAACCTCGCGAGCGGCCGTCGGAAAGTGTTCCATGCGACGATTCCTGCGGAACAGCGTCATGCCTTCCTCGCCCCGCGAGATCAACACCGCCTCGCACCGCCACTGCTCGAGCAACCGCTCGCCGGCCTTGGCGAGCGAGCTTTCGTCGACGATTTCGATACCCGAGGCGAGCGATGCCGCTTCCAAGTTCGGTTTGACGAGCGTTGCGCCCACGTAGTGCTGGAAGTTCCCCTTCTTGGGATCGATGAACAGCATCGGCTTGCCGTCGGCCCGCTCACCGAGCCGCTCGAGGAGCGCGCGGCTCACCACCCCTTTGTTGTAGTCGGAGACGATGACACCGTCGAACCCTTCGAGCGAACGCAGCACGCGGGCAACGACTTTCCGCGTCAGGCGCTCGTCGAGCGCGCGCGGCTCGCGGTCGAGACGAACCACCTGCTGCTGGTGGGCGAGAATGCGTATCTTGCGGATCGTTGGATACGCCGCCCCCCGGACGACCCCGGAGACACCGACGCCGATCGACTGAAGGTCGCGGGTCAACCGCCCGCCGGGTGCGTCGGTGCCGACCACGCCGACGATCGCCGCCTGCCCGCCGAGCGCGCGGATGTTGGCAGCCACGTTCGCCGCGCCCCCGAGGTGAAAGCTTTCCCCCGTCACCTGCACGACCGGCACGGGCGCCTCCGGCGAGATGCGGCTCACCCGTCCGGAGATGAACTGGTCGAGCATGAGGTCACCGACCACGAGCAGGCGCGTGCGGGGAAAACGACGAACGACGGAGACCAGGCCACGCACCTCAGGCATCCGCACTCGGCCGCGAACTCACCGGCGCAGTAGCCGCCACAGCTGACCCTTGATCTTCTTGTCGCGCAGCCTCTGCAGCATCCTGATGTTGGTCCGGATCCCCTTTCCGGGAACGATCCAATTCGACCGGCTCGCCGCGTGATTCTCGATCGTCGCGATCAGCTCCTCGCCGAGCGACCGCGCGATGTAGAACTTGGGGTGAAGGAGATTGTCATCGGCATCGATCTGTCCGTCGCGCAAAGCCAATTCCACCATGCCCGTGCCCGGCAAGACGCGGATTCCGGTGAACGCGATCACCGCGGTGGGCTCGAGCTCGTCCATCAGGCGGAGGGTCTCCTCGATGGTTTCGCGGGTCTCTCCCGGGCCGCCGAAGATCAGGCTGTGGGCGAACTTGACGCCGTAGCGGTGGCAGAGCCGGCTCGAGCGGCGGAGATCCTCAGCGTCGAATTCCTTCCGCAGGTTGGCGATCATCGTCGCCGACCCCGAATCGGTGCCGAACTCGACGCTGTTGCATCCAGAGGCCGCCATCAACCGCACCAGCTCCTCGTCGACGAACTTCGGATTCAGGTAGCCCGACCACTCGACGTCGAGACGTCGCCTGCGAAGCTCCTCGCAGATCCGTTTCGCGTGCGGCAGCGGAAAGTTGAAGATGTTGTCGACGACGAAGAGGTGCCGTACTCCGTAACGGGATCGCAGGTCGGCGATCTCGTCGACCACCCGCTCGGGACTGCGGGCGCGCACCTTGCTGCCCTCGATCAGCGGATAGCTGCAGAACACGCACTCGAAGCAGCAGCCGCGCTTGGTCTGGACGTTCAGACAGCCCCCGCGCTCGTAGTAGCGGTGCACGTCGAAGAGACCGCGCTCGGGCTCGCCCGCCAGATCGAGCTGCTTGATGCGTGCGTTCGCCGAGACGAGCATTCCTCCGTTCACGGACCGACAAGTGAAGCTTCCGTCGTCCCGTAGCGGGCCGCCGCGCTCGATCTCGCCGAGCAGCCAGGGAAACGCGAACTCGCCCTCACCGACGACCCCGTAGTCGGCGTGGAGCTCCTCGAGGATCGTCGTCGGCATGACCGTGAAGCCGGCGCCGCCGAGCACCACCGGCGCTTCGGTCGTCTGTCGCACCCACGA
The DNA here is from genome assembly GCA_963745025.1 of uncultured delta proteobacterium. GTDB lineage: Bacteria > Desulfobacterota > Binatia > JACPRU01 > JACPRU01 > CAVQIG01. The sequence goes on along the minus strand of CAVUWD010000019.1, from coordinate 175,701 downwards.
GACAAGCGCGCGATAGTCCTCGATGTAGGAGCAGTTCTCGGGATACGCCGAGTTGTCGAGATTGCGAAGCGACAGCCCGACCGCCTGCGGCTTGAAATCGCGAATCGCGTCGACGACCAGCGACCGTGCGTCCTCGGCGAAGCAGAGATCGAGCGCCTCGACCTCGTGGCCCGCTCGCCGCGCGGCCGCGCCTACCGCCGCCGCACCGATCGGATAGACGGGGTCGGGAATCTTTTCGGTATTCGCCGAGATCAGAAGCGCGCGCATGTGACTCAGAAACTAGCGAAGAATGGCCGGCATCCACAACCCGGCGTCTCCAACAGGCTACCGGCTACAGGCTACCGGAAAGACACCGCGAAGTCTTTGCCGGCAGTCGGTAGCCGGTAGCCGATTCAGAACGGCTGGCCGACGCCGAACAGCACTTGCGCCTTACCGGCCTTGTCGGCGCGCGTGGCGACGTCGAGATAGAACGTGGTCGGGAAGAATCCCATGAAGTCGTAAAACAGGTTCAGCCCTCCGCCGACGCCGACTGCGAACCCGGATGGATCGTAGAGCCGCCGCGAGGAGTTTTCGACGCGCCCGGTATCCACGAAGACCTTTGCCTGCAGCCGGCGTGCGATCAACACGTCCTCGAAGTTCAAGTCGAGCCGCCAGGGCAGCATGCGACGGAGCTCCGCGCGCACCACGACGATATCCTTGGCGAGCTCGTCTTCCGCTCCGATGCCGCGGATCGAACGGAATCCCCCGAGGCTGAAGAGCCCCTGGTTGGGGATCGGGCCGTGGCCCGTCGCGGCGCTGTAGCCGTTCAGCACCTGCGCGGCGAGAACGGTGTCCTCGCGCAGCGGCAGGGTGTAGGCGAGGCTTCCGCCGCCCCGTACGAAGCCGAAGTCTCCGCCGAGCGCGCGGTCATAGCCATCGAAGAAGAGCCGCAAGTGGTGCGAGCCCGCGGGATTCTCGAACCAGAACGCGTCGTACGAATTGAAGCGCAGGCCGAAGCCGCCGAGCCGCCCCCGGGTGCGCACGTCGGGCGCCTGCTTGTTCTCGAAGGAGGAGTCGAGCTCTTCGATCGAATAGTAGGCGAAGAGGTTCTGGCGGTAGAGGTTGGCGTCGATTGGCTTTCCCCCGTGTAACTGCAGACCGGCATCCACGCCGTAGCCCCGGCTCGTGTAGAATCCGGCCGCGGCCAGGTCCTTCTGGTAATCGTAACGTCGCCGGCCGACGAGCAGCGTCGAGATCCCGAATTCCGTCGACGAGACCTCGACGTCGGCGCTGTCGAGCAAGAACTGATACTCGGAAGGTACGCGGTCGTCGTCGAGGCGGGTCTCGACGGTCTTCCGCTCCGGGTCGAGCTGCAGCGCACGTACTTTCTTGCTCGCCGCGAGCTCGACCGCGTTCGAGGGGTCGCCCAGATCGACGAACGACGTCTCGGGTTCCGCGTCGCCTTCCTCTTCGAGCGCGACCTCCAAGCTGTCCGGACGGGCCTCGGGGCTCATGCGCGCGATCGTGAAGCGCGCGCCGGGCTTGCCCGCGGGATCCAGCTCGACCTCGCGGAGCGCATAGTTGACCGGGACGTGCGGACGGAGCCAAGCGGCGAGGAAGCGGTCGGCGTCTTCTCCGCCGGCCGTCCTGACGACGTCTCTCAACGGATCCCGACCTCGGCGGTATCGCTCGAGCACCGCTGCGAAGGTCACAGGGCGGAGCTTCGCCTCGAGCTTGTCGAATACGAAGCGTCCCGGCGGTCGGTCCTGGCAGACGCCCCCGAGCCGAATGCCGAGCGGATCATCCGATACCGCGACCGGGAAGAACGGCCGGACGAACGGGATCCGCGGAGCCGTTTCGAAGCGATCGACGATCGCGAACACGTCGAAGAGGCGAATCCAGTCCTTGACCTCTCGGCCGCCGCGAAAGCGCGCTCGATAGAGTGCCTCGGCACGGCGCCAGGCGAGCCCTTCGGCGATCCACGGCGCATCGGCGGGAGGCTCGCGCGCCGCGGCTCTCCTCGTTTCCTCCTCGAGAAAGACCGCGTAGGCGAGCTCGCGTTGATGGAGCGGGCGAAGAATCGGAAAGATCTCGAACAATCGATCCGACACCAGCACCATTCCCGGGGCCGACGCTGACGGATACCAGCGCAGCGGCAGCCGCACGACCCGCAGCGATCGTTCTTCGCTCGACTCGGCGAGGATCGAGGGCAGCGTGTCTGCGAGCACCTCGAGGGGCGCCTGGCCCGGGGAAATGCGATGCGCGAGCTCGCGAGCGGGGACGGTATCGATCTCGACCGTTCGCCCGCCGACGCGAAACGAGCTCGTCTCGAAGGGCGTGCGTGACAGCACAAATGACAGGCGTTCCCCCGCCGGAGCCGTGACTTCGATGCCAGCGTTAGCGGCGAAGCGCCTGCCGTTCACGAGCAAGCTGCTCCCCGCGGGGATCGAGAGCTCGGCACGGGTCGCGACGCTCGAAGCACAGAGATCGTTCGCGGACGTCGAATCGACGGCAAGCGGCAGCGGATACCAACCGCCGTCGGCGACCACGAGCCCGTCGACGTCGCCGAAGGTATCGAGAAGATTCGGCAGCCGCGTGCGGAAGTCGATCGTCACGGCGATCTCCTCGCCCGGCAAAACGTCGCGACCCAGATCGACCGCCGCCACGGTGTGCGGCGGCAACGACGGCACGTTCTCGAAGCGCCAGGAAAGCGACGCTCCCGCTTCACTCACGGACACGAGGTCCGTTCCGCCCGGCCGGAACGCTTGGCCCGCGATCAGTAAGTGTCGCGCCAGATCGTTCAGCGAATCGATCGACCGAAAGCGATTCGCGAACAGGAAGACCCGAAGCGTCCGTGCCGGCACGGCGCCCGCGTTTCGCCAGCGAACATCCGCGGCGCCGCTGATCTCGGGCGCGTCGAAGTCGAGCCGAGCGCGAATCGCGACCTCGGGACGATCGTCTGCGGCCCGCGCCGAGAGCGACACGGAGACCACCGCGACCGCGGCGTGGAAAAGGAGGCGCGCAGCTCTCAAGCGGAGCCTAGACACCAGACGGTCGTGAGCAAATCAACGGGCGTTCGATGATTGACTGGCCAGACCCTTTGCCTTACGGTGTTTGCATTCATGAAAAATTCGATTGCTGGGTTATTCCTTCTGGCGGGAGCCAGCTTGGCGGGGCAGGGCTGCGGGTCGTTCCCGGGCTCCCATGAAGAATCCGACGTGGCCGCCAAGATCGGCACGAAGACGATCACGATTCACGAGCTCGACGAGTCGATCAAAACCCAGCTCGCCAAGATCGAAAGCGAACGATACGAAGCGCGCAAGGCGAAGCTCGATCAGATGATCGAGGACGCGCTGCTCGCGGACAAGGCGAAGTCGCTCGGCATTCCCAAGGACGATCTCGTCAAGCGCGAGATCACCGACAAGGCGAAATTGCCGACGGACGAGGACGTCAAGGCCGCCTTCGACAAGCTGAAGGGGCGGACGGGCGACGCGACGCTCGAGACCCTCGGACCCCACATCAAGGACATGCTGGCGACTCAAGCGATCAACACGCGACAAGCCGATTACATCCGCGAGCTCAAGCAGGAAGCGAAGATCACCATCAACATCTCGCCCCCGCGCTTTGACATCGACACCTCGACCGGCCACGCCGAGGGTCCGGTGAACGCACCGATCACCTTCGTCGAATTCTCCGACTATCAGTGCCCCTTCTGCGGACGCTCTCAGGACGCCGTCAAAAAGGTGCTCGAGAAGTACGACGGCAAGATCCATCACGTGTTCATGGATTTCCCGCTGACGAGCATCCACCCGTTCGCGATGCAAGCGGCCGTTGCGAGCCACTGCGCGGACGAGCAAGGAAAGTACGAAGCAGTATCATACGCTCCTCTTCGAGCATCAGCACGAGTTCTCCGCCGACAACTTCACGAAATGGGCGAGCGACCTGAAGCTAGATCCGGCGAAGTTCGACGCCTGCCTCGCCTCGAACAAGTACGATGCGACGATCAAGAAGTCGCTCGACGTCGGCCAGAAGGCCGGCATCAGCGGCACGCCCGGCTTCTTCGTGAACGGCATTTCGATCCGGGGCGCACAGCCGTTCGAGGTCTTCCAGAAGACGATCGACGACGAGCTGGTGCGGGCGAAGTGAAGAAACCTCCGGCTACGCGATTCCGGCTACGGGAACGGCATCGTGAATTGTTTGCCGGTAGCCCGTAGCCTCTAGCCCGGACCGGTTGCCCCTACGCGGTGCCCGTGGTGTGTATCACAGTGTGAACCCCGGCACGGCCCTCCCCGACTGGCTGGTGCGAATTGCGGGTGGAGCGCCGCTCCTCTTCGTAGCCCCCCATGGCGGACGCAGCGCACGCGCCGCCGCGCTCGACGAAGCCTCGCGCAAGGTCAACGATCTGCATACCGCCGAGCTGACGATCGAGCTCGCGAACCGCCTCGGCGCGTCGGCGATCGTCAACCGCGCCGAGGACCGAAACCGGCTCGATCTGAACCGCGTGGGCGACGTACGCAAGGGCGCGCCCTGGTTCATCGATCTGCTGCTCGAGGACGTTCGCCGGCAGATCGCCGAGGCCGGCGAAGCGACGCTTCTCTTCATACACGGCTGGAACGCCATCCAGCCATGCTGCGACATCGGTATCGGGGCCCGCATCGGCGGCGGCACCTTCGTGCCCGTCAAGCAGGGCGTGCCAACGGTGCCGCTGCGCTTCCTACCGAGGCTCGCGAAGTTCGCCGAGGCGTCCCGTCGCGGCGGGATCGACGTGACGATCGGCGACCGCTACCCCGCCGCCGGCCGCGACAACGTGCTCCAGCTGTTCACGGCGCGCTTCGCGGACGACCTCGATCCGCGCGTTCGAGAGCTCGGCCGCCTCGGCGCCGCGGGGAAGATCGCGGCGGTCCAGATCGAACTGGCGGTGCCGCTGCGCTGGCCGGGAGCCCTTCGCACCCGCCTGATCGAGGCCGTCGCGACGTTCGCGGACAGCGCCCCGGCCGACGCGACGCTGACCATGCTCGAGGTGGTGCAGGCGCAGTGCCTCGCGCCCGAGCAGCTGGCCCTCGAGTTCCACGACGGCGAAGCCGGGGTCGGCGGCTTTGCCGCCGCGGAGCGCCTCGTGTCGGGGCGGCGCCAGGGTCGCTTTCTCATCTGCATCGGCGCCACGCGCCTCGGGCTGTTCACCGGAGAGGACGCTCTTCCCACCACGGGCGATCGACTGCGCTGCGGAGGGCTCGCCTGGACGCGTGGTGCGGCGGGAGTGATCACGCTCGAGTACGAAGGTCCGTGCCTGACGTTTCCGCGCACGGATCCCTTCCTCGACCTGGAATTCGGCCTCTCCGAGGCCGAGCTCTCGCGGCTCGAAGCGAAGCTCGAATGGCAGCCGACCGCGGCGGTGGGATCGAGCGGCCGGCACGCGCGAATCGGCCGTGTCGAAGGTCGCGTTCGTCACGATGGACGGACCGCCACGATCCGCTCGGCGGCCACGCTCGAAGACGGCCGCCGAGCGGACCCGCGCCGCTGGCAAGAGCGCCGCGCTCTGCGCATCCCGCTTGGCCCCAAAACCTTCCTGTCGATGTCCTCACACACCGATGGCGACGAACGCGTGGAGGGCGAAATCCTCCGCGACGGGCGGATCGAGCCGCTCCTCTCGGGTCGCGTCTCGGTTCGCAACTCCGCGGGCGGCCTCGCTCCCCAGGCGATGCGAGTCGAGGTGGCGAGCCGATCGGGCAGTTTGCGTGTTCTTGGACAAGTGACGCACGCGATTCCCGTGGTCCGCCCTGCCGCGGAGGGGAGGGTTCTCACTTTCTTCGGGCTGGCCCGCTTCGGCGCGCAGGGTGGTGTCGGGTTCGGCACCTTCGAGCAGTCCCAAAGGCTCGGCGGCAAAGCGAAAGGAACGGAGCGATGACTCGACGAAGATTGTCCTGGACGGCTTCAGCGCTTCTCTTCGCAGCGAGGCTCGCCTCCGCGGGGGCTCTGCCGCTCGTCGTCGACGTCGAGAACTCCAAGGGCCTCCGCCCAGGAGATGCCGTGATGTTCGAAGCGAAGCGGATCGGCGACGTGACCGACGTCGGATTCGGCGAGCGCGACACGGTCGAGATCAAGATCGCGATCGATGCCGCGGCTCGCGAGCAGATCCGCAGGTCGGGGACGTTCGTGGTCAACGAGGCGGTCGCGGGCGGGCGCCCGAGCATCGAATATTTCGTGATCGACGCGAAGAGCCCGCTGGCCGAGCCGAACATGCGCTTCCAGGGAGCACGTTCACTCGCGGAGGTCTGGCTGCGCCGCGGACGGATCAGCGCCGACGAACTCGCGCGCGCGATGTCCCAGGGAGTGGAGCAGTTTCGGCGAAACCTGGAGGAGCTGCAGCGCTCGCCGGAATGGGGCAAGTTCAAGGATCAGGTCGCACGACTTTCCGCCCAGCTCACGGTCACCGGCGGGGAGCTGACACGGCTGCTGAACGAGCAGCTTCCCAAGCTGCAGAAAGAGCTCGACGACCTCTACGCCCAGTACCAGAAGGAGCTGCGAAAGGCGGAGTCGGAGCGGACGCCCACGCGGTGAGGAGCCCGAAGGGGCGATACCTCCATCGCTCTCTTGCACGCCCACCGCGATGGTTGCGGCGAACCACAGGCGCTCCGACGCGCGAGGCAGGAGGAGACGCGAAGCCGACGACTCGCCGCCGAGCGCGAAGTCGACCCGGGTCTCCTTGCCGGGACCCACCGTCACCCTTGCGCTCTCTTGACCGAGCGCCTCGTGCCAGACGTCGACTGTGTATTCTCCCGGCCGTACGTCGTGCGGCTCGCGGTAGGGTTTCTTCCCAGCCCTCGCGGTCGATGTTAGGTTCTGTGAAGCGATGCCCAATCAGCGTGCCTACAGCTCCGACGCGTTCAACAGCCTGCCGTTCCGCGAGCAGCTCGACGCGCTCTATGGGGTTTCTGCACGGGACCGGCGCGATCTGATCCTCAGCGCACCGAACGCGCAGCGGCTCGTGCGGTCGTTCGCCGCCGAGAGTCTCTTCCACACGCTCAAAGAGATCGGCCTCGAGGACGGGGTGGATCTGCTCTCGCTCGCGTCCGGCGAGCAGGTCTGCGCGCTCGTCGATCTCGACTGCTGGAAGAAGGATCGTCTGGAGACGGCGACGCTTCTCAATTGGCTCGAGGTGATCGTCGAAGCCGGCGCACGGCCTGTCGGCGAGCTGCTGAACTCGATCGACCGCGATCTCTTGGTGTTGCTGCTCCGGCGTTTCGTGCGAATCCACCGGCGCGAGGATCCCGAGGAGCCGGAGGACGATACCGAAGGGCGCGAGGTGTTCGAGCTCGACGAGCACTACCAAATCTTCTTTCACCGTCCAGATGCTCGTATACCGCTGGTGCGGAGCCTCATCGAGGCGCTCTACGAGCGGGACTACGGCTATTTCGTGACGGTCATGGAGGAGACCTGGTGGGGCGTGGACAGCGACCTCGAAGAGGCCGCCTTTCGGCTGCGCAATGCTCGCCTGCAGGACCGCGGGTTCCCCGACTACTACGAGGCGCAGCAGATCTATCGGCCGCTGCCGGCGAGGGATCTCGCCGAGCGGTCCGAGCCGCTCGGTCGCTCCGTCGCCGACGATTCGGAGGCCCTTCCGCAGGACCGTGCGCTGATCCTCCCCGAGGACGGATCGTCCTTCTTCTCTCAGGTTCTGCATGTGGGCTTCTCCGGAGAAGCGGCGAGCGAGCTTCGCCACGAGCTCGCCTACCTCGTGAATCACGTGCTCGTCGCAGAGGGCGTGGACTTCGCCGATCGGGATCGGGTCGCGGAAAACATCCGCGTCGCGCACGACACCGTGAACCTCGCGCTCGAGTCACTGTCCCGTTCCGAGACGACGGAGGCGATCCGGCTCCTTCAACACCACTATGTCCAGCACCTGTTCCGCGTTGCCTGGGAGATCCTGCTCGAACTGCGCAAATCGGCGAAGCGAGCGGTGGAGGCGCTCGGCATCGGATCGCCCACGGGCGAGATGGCGTTTCTCGATACGCCGTACCGTGAAGGACTGGCTGGGCTTCTCGGCATGAAGCCACGATTCTACGAGGGCATCGAGCGCCCGGGGGAGATTCGCTACCGCCCGTTCGCATCACTCGCCGACCTCGACCGCGCGCGAGCGCTTCTGGCCGACGTCGCATCGCTCGCCGAAGTCTGCCCGCGGCTCCTCGGCCAGTCCGCCGCGCAGCTTGCAGCGCTGCGCCCGAGCGACGCCGACGATTTCCGCATCAGCGCGGTGCTTCTGACTGGATTCGCCCATTTCGTGCTCGGCCGCAGCCCGAGCATCGAACCGCTCGGGGAGGACGACCTGACGGAGCTTCGGCAGGCCACGCTCGACCCGGAGACCGGCCGCCTCCGCGCGGCGGTTCGCGAGCGCTTCTACGAGGCAAATCCCGTCCCTCGCGGATTTGTGGATTTCAGCCTGCGCCGCTTCGAGGAAGAATTCTTGGCCGTCTTGCCGGACCGGCCGATCGATCCGCGGTTCGTGACTTGCTTGATGATCCGCCCGCGGCGAGGCCGGTTGCGCCCCCACCCCTCGCCGCTCCGTGCGCCGTGAGCGTCTGAACCCAGGGGCGAGCCGCGAGCTTTGCCCGCACGCGCCGAGCTGCGTTCCCTGCCCGCTTCGCGGGCGTCCATACCGCGAGCAGCTCGCTCGGAAGCGCCGACGCGTCGAGGAGGCGCTGTCCGCGTATCCCGGCCTGCGCGACGCACGGATCGAAGACGTGATCGGATCTCGCGATCTCTTCGGATATCGCAACGTCGCCAAGCTCGCGGTCCGCGCGGGGCGCGACGGTCGACTCCGCGCGGGTGTGTACGCCCCGGGCAGCCACCGCCTAGTGGATGCCGAGCGCTGCGCCGTGCAACACCCGGCCCTCACGGAAGTCGTGGTCGCCGCGCTCGAGGAGGCCGGGACGCTCGGGGTCGAGGCATACGACGAGCGGCGCGGTACGGGAGAGCTCCGTTACCTCGTCGCCCGCTACAGCGCGTGGATGCGGCGGGTCGTGCTCGTATTGGTGAGCGCGTGTGCCGACGACCGCACGTTGCGGGAGCTCTGCCGCCGGCTCGTGCGTCGCTGCCATTCGCTCGCAGGCGTCGTCTACAACCACAACCCCGCCCCCGGCAACGTGATTCTGGGGCGACGGTTCGCGACGCTGCGCCCTCCTGCGGAGCTCGTCGAGCGGATCGGCTTCCTGAAGCTTCAGGTGGGTCCGGCCTCGTTCCTGCAATCGAACGTCTGGGCCGCCCGGCGGATCTACGAGACGGCGCTCGAGTGGGCTGCGCCCAGCGGGGCGGATCGAGCGCTCGACCTCTTCTGCGGCATCGGCCCGCTTTCGTTCTACCTGGCGACCCGCGCGAAAACGGTCGTCGGCATCGAAGAGTCGCCGGCGGCGGTGCGCGACGCCCGCTCGAACGCGCGCCGCAACGGCGTCCACAACGCGCGCTTCGAGGAGGGGCTTGCCGAAGACGTCTTGCCACGCGTCCGCGAGCGCGTCGGGCGGCTCGACGTCGTCACGCTGAATCCCACCCGCAAGGGGGCGTCACGAGCCGTGCTCGAGCAGATCGCCGCGCTGGAGCCGCGGCGCATCATCTACGTCTCCTGCGATGCCGCCACGCTCGCTCGCGATCTCGACCGTCTCACCGGCTTCGGCTACCCAGCCGTTCGGCTCCAGCCGTTCGACATGCTGCCGCAAACCGAGCACGTGGAGGTCGTCGCGCTCGCGGAAAAGACGGCTACCGGCTTCGGGCCACGGGCTACAGGCAAGGACTCCGCGGCGCCTTTCCTGGAACCCCGATGATCCGGCGTCGCATCCACCTTCCGAGCGACTATGCGGCCCGAGTCGACCGCCTGCTCGCCGAATCGCTCAGCGGCTTCTCGCGTCAGCGCATCCAGCGCCTCCTCGAGGACGGCTCGGTTCGTATCGACGGGCGCCGCGTACGGAAGGGGGAGATGCTTCGCGGCGAGTGCGTCATCGAAGTCGCCGTGGACGATTCGGCGATCGCAGCGTTGCCCGCGGAGCCGGAACCACCCATCGCCATTTTGTTCGAGGACTTGAGCTGCGTCGCCCTCGACAAGCCGGCGGGGCGTGCGGGCCACGCGCTCAGATCGGGCGAGCGCGGCACGATCGCCAACTTCCTGACGGGGCGCTTCCCCGACTGCTCGAGCGCCGGCGACACGCCGCTCGAGGCGGGGCTCGTGCATCGGCTCGACACCGAGACCTCTGGGGTGCTGCTCGCGGCCCGGACGCGCGAAGCGTGGAAAGCACTGCGGCGGCAGTTTCGCGAGCGAAAGGTCGGCAAGCTCTACGTGGCGGTCGTTCAGGGTGCGTTGACGAGCGCCGGCGAGGTCACGCGAGCGATCGAGCCTCACCCACGCAACCGCCGTAAGGTGCGAGTGCTCGAGGAAGGGGAGTCCTCTCGCCGCGCCCGGCCGGCAGTCACCCGTTTTCGGCCGCGCGGCCGTGGCTCGGATGCGACGTTCCTCGAAGTGGAGCTTCCAACCGGAGTCATGCATCAGATCCGCGCGCATCTCGCCGCGATCGGTCATCCCGTGCTCGGCGACACGCTCTACGGGGGCGATCCCATCCCCGAGGGCCGCCATCTTCTGCATGCACGGCGGATCGAGTTCGACCATCCGGAGACCGGCAAGCGGATCGCCGTGGAGAGCCGGGTGCCCGAAGACTTCGCGATCGCTCTTCGCCGCCTCGGGTTTCGGCTCTCGGCTCTCCGCCTTCGCCACCACGATGCCGATCGCTGACGGCCGATCGCCGATGAACTCGGCCAGGCGCCCAGATTGCTGTTGAACGTCTAGCTCCTTCGAACCCCTCTCGTCTCGCTCGGGGTCCTCACCACGCAGCCGCTCGCGCACGTCGCGCAACCGCCTCCGGCATCTTCGCCCGAATCGACCGCGTAGCCGACCGCCCCGAGATCCGCCACGTCGATCCAGCGGAGCTCACCCGCGACGCGCACGTCGCAGTGAAGGCAGCGCCGGACGCACTCCTCTCCGGGGCGCACCTCGTCCGGGTAGGTGAGCACTTCGCGACGACACTCCGTGCAGCGGCCGATCGCGAAGTCGCCAGCCTCGAGAAAGACGCCGGGGGTCGGGCTCACCGAGGATCCTCGCCGGCCACCGCTGCGGCATCCCTCGACGCGAGACCCATACGGGAGAGCTCGTCGCGCACGCGCGCGACATGCGTCGCCTCCCAGTAGAAATGCCGGCAGCGGGGGCAGCGACGGAACCGGGTCTGCGTGGCCAGCACGAATGGCGGGACTTGTCCCGCGGCCTCTTCGCGCGCCACCTCGACGAGCTCGGCGTTACACTCGACGCAGCGTCGGAAGAGCGCCTCTCCCGGATCGATCGCGAAGGCGTGGATCACCTGCCGGAGCTGATCGCGGAAGCGGTCGCTCTCGACTAGCAGAAACGGGGGCATGCCCGCTCTGCGCGTGAGCCGCCGGTCACGGGTCAGCACGATGCGATCCTCACGCCGAGCCGCCGACAAGAGTCCCTTCCCGGAAAAGTTCGGCCCATAGAGTACGTCGCACCCGACGATGCGAAGCCACCGCGCCAAGCGGCCCAAGGTCTTGTCCGCAACAAAGCGCGGAAGGGAATTTGCGGTCACCACTGCCGAAGCTAAAGGAAGCGACGCGCGGCTTCAACGTCTGCCATCAGGCTTCTGCGGCGCCACGTGCGATACGTCTTGGCAGATGCTCTCCGCCTCGGACGGCTCGTTCAACAGCCGGTGACGCTCCGCCCTCTCGGTCGCCCGATGCACGGCGTCCTTCGACGGTCGCTCGAGCGTACAGGATCACACCTCGCTCGAAGAGGGACCCAGTCCCTTTTCGACTACTTGCCGGAGCGCCGTCCTCCAAACAGTCGACGCAGCGGGTCGTAGAACTCGTCCACCACCCGCTCCTTCAGCGGAATGATGGCGTTGTCGGTGATCGTGATGTTCTCCGGGCAGACCTTGGTGCAGCACTTGGTGATGTTGCAGTAGCCGATGCCCTGCGTCTTGCGCAGCTCGTCGAGCCGGTCCTCGGTGTCGAGCGGATGCATCTCGAGCGCCGCGGCGTAGACGAAGAAGCGCGGGCCGATGAACTCGTCGTGCAGGTGGTGGTCGCGCAGCACGTGGCAGACGTCCTGGCAGAGGAAGCACTCGATGCACTTGCGGAACTCCTGCACGCGATCGACGTCCTCCTGGGCCATCCGCCAGGTGCCGTCCGGCGCGTCGGGCGGCCGCGGCTTGAACGGCTTGATCCGCTTCTTGACCGCGAAAGTTCCACGAGACGTCGGTCACCAGATCCTTGACATGCGGGAAGGCCTGCATCGGCTCGACGGTGACCGGCTCGCTCGAGCGGCAGATCCGCGAGGCGCGTCATGCACATGAGCTTGCGGCATGCCGTTGATCTCGGCCGAGCACGAGCCGCACTTGCCCGCCTTGCAGTTCCAGCGCACGGCGAGATCGTTCGCCTGCTCGGCCTGGATCTGGTGGACCGCGTCGAGCACGACCATGCCCTCGGAGACCTCGGTCGGGTAGTCCTGGAACCGGCCGCCGGACGCGTCGCCGCGCCAGATGCGGAACGTGGCCTGTCATCTATTTGTTCTCCTCGATGATCTGCTTCAGCTCCGCCGCGCATCGCGGAGATCGGCTCGCGGAGGACCTGCATCGCGCCGTCCTGCCCCTTCCGGCACAATGGTGTTGAAGCCCGCGAACGCGGGGTCCTTGTCCGGGATAGTCCTCGCGGAAATGCCCGCCGCGGCTTTCCTTGCGCTCGATCGCCGAGCGGGTGATCGGCTTCGGAGACGGTCAGCAGGTTCGCCAGGTCGAGCGCGGTGTGCCAGCCGGGGTTGTACTCGCGATTGCCGGTGACGCCGACCTCGGCGCCGCGCCGCCGCAGCGCGCTCGATCCCCTCGAGCGCGCGGCGCATCTCCGCCTCGTTGCGCACGATGCCGACGAGGTCCTGCATCATCTCCTGCAGATCGTGCTGGACCTTGTAGGGGCTCTCGCCGCCGCGTCGCGCTCGAACGGCTCGAGCGCCGCGCTTCGCGGCGGCATCGATCTCGGCGTCGTCGATCGCGCCCGCGGCGTGCTCGCTGCGCGAACTTCGCCGCGTACTCGCCGGCGCGCTTGCCGAACACGAGCAGGTCGGAGAGCGAGTTGCCGCCCAGGCGGTTGGCGCCGTGGAGGCCGGCCGCGCATTCGCCCGCGGCGAACAGACCCGGCACGCGTCGACATCTGCGTGTCGCGCGTCGACCCGGATGCCGCCCATGATGTAGTGCGTCGTCGGGCCGACCTCCATCGGCTCCTGCGTGATGTCGATGTCGGCGAGCTCCTTGAACTGGTGGTACATGCTCGGCAGCTTCTTCTTGATGTGCTCGGCGGCGTTCGGGATGCTTTGCCTTGATCCAGGAGATGTCGAGGAAGACGCCGCCGTGCGGGCTGCCGCGGCCCTCGCGCACCTCGCGGATGATGCAGCGGGCGACGTGGTCGCGCGTCAGCAGCTCCGGCGGGCGGCGCGCGTTCTTGTCGCCCTGCGTGTAGCGCCAGCCTTCCTCCTCGTTGTCGGCCGTCTGCGTCTTGTAGTTGCTCCGGGATGTCGTCGAACATGAAGCGCTGGCCGTCCTTGTTGCGCAGGACGCCGCCTTCGCCGCGCACGCCTTCGGTGACCAGGATGCCGCGCACGCTCGGCGGCCAGACCATGCCGGTCGGATGGAACTGCACGAACTCCATGTCCATCAGCTCGGCGCCGGCGTCGTAGGCGAGCGCGTGGCCGTCGCCGGTGTACTCCCAGCTGTTGCTGGTGATCTTGTAGGCGCGGCCGATGCCGCCGGTCGCGAGCACGACGGCCTTGGCGCGGAAGACGACGGAAGCGGCCGCGCTCGCGGTCGTAGCCGAAGGCGCCCGACGACGCGGTCGCCGTCCTTGCAGAAGCGTCAGCGACCGTGCACTCCATGTGCACGTCGATGCCCTGGTGGATGCCGTGGTCCTGCAGCGTGCGGATCATCTCGAGGCCGGTGCGGTCGCCGACGTGCGCCAGCCGCGGATACGTGTGGCCGCCGAAGTTGCGCTGCAGGATCCGGCCGTCCGTGGTGCGGTCGAAGACCGCGCCCCAGGCCTCGAGCTCGCGCACGCGCTCGGGCGCCTCCTTGGCGTGCAGCTCCGCCATGCGCCAGTTGTTGACGTACTGGCCGCCGCGCATCGTGTCGGCGAAGTGGACCTTCCAGTTGTCGCGGTCGTCGACGTTGGCCAGCGCCGCCGCGATGCCGCCCTCGGCCATGACGGTGTGCGCCTTGCCGAGCAGCGACTTGCAGACGAGGCCGACCGAGACGCCCGCCGCCGGCGGCCTCGATCGCCGCGCGCAGCCCGGCGCCGCCGGCGCCGATGACCAGGACGTCGTGCTCGTGGGTCTCGATATTCGGCCATCAGAAGATCCTCCAGTCGGTGACCAGATGCCCATCGAGCACAGCCGGACGTAGAAGTCGGTGAATGCCGACCAAGAAGAGGCTCGTCCACGCCCAGAGCATGTGCCGGCGGTTGAGGCAGCTGACGCAGTTGTAGCGCCTCTCGCGCACCGGGCGCCTTCGAGAGCAGGTCGAGCCCGCCGCCGACGAGATGGCGCAACGAGTGGCAGCCGAACGTGTAGCCGCCGAGCAGGACGACGTTGACCGCCAGGATCGAGCGTGCCGACGCCGATGCCGAACTGCACCTGGCCCGTGGCCGGGTCGGCGAACCACAGCGCCTTCCAGACGTCGTAGGACAGGATGACGAGGAACACGAGCGCCAGGTACAGGAAGTAGCGGTGGACGTTCTGCAGGATGAGCGGGAACGACGCTGCTCGCCGCGGTAGCTCTTGCGCGGCTCGCCGACGGCGCAGGAGGGCGGATCGGCCCAGAACGCCTTGTAGTAGGCGCCGCGGTAGTAGTAGCAGGTGAAGCGGAAGCCGGCCGGGAACCCAGAGGATCAAGAGCGCCGGCGAAAAGCGGCAGCCAGGCCGGCCACCAGCCCGGCTTCGGCCCGAACCACGCGTGCGGCGAGTCGCCGAAGAGCTCCGGCGAATAGAACGGCGAGAGGTACGGTCCGTAGGTGTAGTGCTCGCCCTGAAATGCCGCCCACGTCGCGTACACGATGAACGCGCTGAAACCGGCGAACACGGCGAGCGGCTGAACCCACCAGGCGTCGCGTCGTGCGGTCTCGCCGAACCTTCGCGAGCCGAGTGAAGTTGCTACCGTCGCCACCGGAGCTCCTCTCTTCGCACGTTGTCCCCTGCGAACCTCAGTTGGCCTGCTAGGCAGCCTTCTAGTAGTCTTTGACTCGGCCTTCAAGACGCCTCTGACGATGCCCCAACGTGCCCCAGTAGGCCGGAACAACTAAAGATCCGTTGCGAACGCTCGCGCGAAGCGCCGTCTTGATCACCTGGGTCGCGGTGATGATCACCCTCGTCGTTCGCAGCGGAGCGGTGCGCGAGCCGCTCACGCCCACGCGGCCGCTTCCCGCCGAGGCGAGCGAGCAGTGGCACGGCATCTACGGCGAGGGGAAGAAGATCGGTTACTCGCACCGCGTGCGCAAACCGACCGAGGACGGTTTCTCGGTGGAGTCCGACGCGCAGATGCAATTGAGAATGATGGGCACGGCCCAGCTCGTGCGCACGAGCCTCGAAGCCGAGACCGATCGCAGCCTGCGCCTGCGGCGCTTCGTCTTCCACCTGCGCTCGGGCACCATCGACTTCACGCTCCGGGGCATCGCGCAGGGAAACGAGCTCGCGCTCACCTCCGACTCCCCCGGCGCGCGGGCCGTCCACATGCCGATGTCGCCACCCATCGCGCTCTCCGAGACGCTGGCGGATTTCCTCGGCCAGGAACGCCTCGAGAAGGGTCGAACGCTGCGCTACGCGCTCTTCGACCCGCTGAGCAACACGCCCGCCCCCGTTTCCTTGACCGTGGGGCCGATGGAACGCGTCACGTTGCCCGCCGGAGCTCGCTCCGCGTACCGGGTGGACGAGGAGTATCAAGGCTCGCATTTCCGCTTGTGGGTCGACGCCAGCGGAGAGGTCGTCAAGGAAGAAGGGCCGCTCGGCATGACGATCGTTCGCGAGAAGGACGCGAGCGCCGCGATGAGCGGAATCGACAGCGGCGGCGTCGACCTCGGCACCGCGGCGGCGATCACGGTCGCACGCGCGATCGCGGAGCCGCGGAGCGCTCGCCGGCTGCGACTGCGGGTCTCCGCGGCTCCGGCGCCTGCGGCGCTGTCGTTTCCCCCGCGTCAACGACTCGAAAACGACGTACTCGTCATCGAGCGCGACGACGAGGCAGCGCTGCACTCGTACGCGCTCCCTGGGCGCGACCCGGAGCTGGCCGACGATCTCCGTCCGACGGCATTCTTCCAAACGGACGATCCGAGCATCCGCCGGCTCGCCGCCGAGATCGTCGGCGCCGACTCCGATGCGATGCGGAGCGCGCGAAGGATCCTCGATTGGGTGCACACGAACCTCGCGAAGGTGCCGACGATCAGCGTGCCGAACGCCGTGGAGGTGCTCGCGGAGCGCAAGGGCGATTGCAACGAGCACGCCGTGCTCTACGCGACGCTGGCGCGCGCTGCCGGCCTGCCGGCCCGGATGGTGGCCGGAGTCGTGTACATGCCCCGCGACGGGGGGACCCCCGCCGCATTCTATTACCACGCCTGGAACGAAGTCTGGCTCGGCGCCTGGATCGCCGTCGACCCGACGTTCGGTCAGTTTCCCGCCGATGCGACGCACGTGGAGCTCGTCGAGGGCGGTCCCGACAAGGACGTCGCCCTGATCGGCATGCTCGGCCAGCTCCGTTTCGACGTGGAGGAGGCCGGATGATCGAGCTCGAGCGGGTCACCAAGCGATACGGTGCGTTCACGGCCGTCGACGATCTGTCCCTCGAAGTGTCGCGCGGAGAGATCTTCGGCTTCCTCGGTCCGAACGGCGCCGGCAAGACGACGACGATCCGGATGATGATGGGGCTATTGCTGCCCACCGTCGGGCGGATTCGGCTCGGCGGCTATGATCTCGCCGAGCAACCCATCGAGGCCAAGCGCCTCGCCGGATTCGTGCCGGACCGCCCGTTCCTCTACGAGAAGCTGACGGCCGTCGAGCTCTTGCGGTTTTGCGGCGATCTCTACGAAGTGAATCCGAGCGCCCGCGAAGAGCGGATCGACAAGCTGCTCGCGCTCTTCGATCTCAGCGAGTGGGCGGGAGAGCTCATCGAGAGCTTCTCGCACGGCATGAAACAACGGCTCGCCTTCGCCGCCGCGCTGCTGCACGAGCCGCAGCTGCTGATCGTCGACGAGCCGATGGTCGGCATGGATCCGCGCGGCGCACGCGTGCTGCGCTCGCTGCTTCGCTCGCTCGCCCTGAAGGGCACGACGCTGTTTCTCTCGACGCACAGCCTGGAGGTCGCCGAGGCGCTGTGCGACCGCATCGGCATCATCCAGTCGGGACGCCTGACCGCGGTCGGCACGCTCGACGAGCTACGCCTGCGCGCCGGAGACGCGCGCGGGCTCGAAGAGATCTTCTTGAAGCTCACCGGCGCCGAAGATCTGCTCGACGTCATCGAGGCGCTGCGGGCATGACCGGCATCGCGCTTCTCCGCCCCCGCTGGCTCGCCCTCCGCGGGCAGTGGATTCGCGCCGAGCGCTCGGAGCGGCGGCGCGGAGCCTTGCTCCTCGGGCTCGGCCTGGTGTTTTGGGCGGCGATCTTCCTGTTCTTCGCCCGCGTGCTCGCCTACTTCCAGGGTGTTCCCGAGCTCGGGCCGGTGCTCGCCGAACGCCTGCTCGCGATGGTCCTCCTGTCGTTCTTCTCGATCCTGCTGTTCTCGAACATCATCACGGCGCTTTCCACCTACTACCTCTCCGCCGATCTCGGCCTGCTCCTTGCTTCGCCGATCTCCGCGGGGGCGCTTCACACCGGCCGTTTTCTGGAAACACTTTGGGATTCGTCGTGGATGATCGTGCTATTCGGCTTGCCGATCTTTCTCGCCTACGGGGTCGTGTACCATGCCGGCGCTGCCTTCTACCTCGCGACGGTCGCGGTGCTTCCGCCCTTCCTCGTGCTCCCGTGCGCGATCGGCGTCACGATCACCATGGTGCTGGTGCGCGTGTTTCCAGCACGCAGCACGAAAGACGTCTGCTTGCTGCTCTCCGTGGCGGCGGTGGCGCTTCTCTACGTGTTCCTGCGATTCCTCCAGCCGGAGCGATTGGTTCGGCCCGAAGCGTTCGCGGACTTCCTGCAGTTTCTGGCAGCCGTGCAGGCCCCGGTGTCTCCGTATTTGCCGAGCAGCTGGGCCGTTGCCACGCTCCTTCCCTTCATCGCGCCGCGTCCCGGACAGGATCCCGCGCTTCAATACCTCGCGCTCGCGACCAGCGCGGCGGCGGGGTTCGTCGTCTGTTCGATCGTCGCCGAGCGGGTCTACGCGACCGGCTGGTCGCACTCGCAGGAGGGCCGCCGGGCCCGCGTCACCGGGCTCCCGCTCTGGGATCGACTGTTCGCGCGGCTGCCGATCTCGCCCCCCGCGCGCGCCCTCGTGCTGAAGGACCTGAAGACGTTCCTCCGCGACACCACGCAGTGGTCGCAGCTCATCCTGCTCGGCGCGCTGGTCGTCGTCTACATCTACAACTTCCGCGTGCTGCCCCGTGCAGGCGCGTTCATGGCACAGTTCTATCTCGAGCACGCGCTCGCCTTTCTGAATCTCGCACTGGCGTCGTTCGTGATGGCCTCCGTGGCGGTGCGCTTCCTCTACCCGTCCATTAGTCTCGAGGGGCGGGCGTTCTGGCTAGTCGAGAGCGCGCCGATCCGGCTCCGCCGCGTGTGGTGGAGCAAGTTCTGGAGCGGCGTCGGGCCGCTCGCGGCGCTCGGCATCCTGCTCCTGGTGCTCGGCAATCGCGCGCTCGGCGTCGGCACCGTGACGATGGTGGTCTCGGTCGTGACCCTGGCGTTGATGACGCTCGGCATCGCTGCGCTCGGGCTCTGTCTCGGCAGCCTCTATCCGCAGTTCGAGTACGAGAACGCTGCGAAGATCCCTTCGAGCTTCGGCGGCGTCGTCTACATGATCCTCGCGATCCTGTTCATCGGCCTGAACGTCGTGCTCGAGGCCTGGCCGCTCTGGGCGATTCTCTTCGCGCGGCTCGTCCATCGGCCGCTGTCGACGGCCGAGGTCGCCGGCATCGCCACGAGCTTCGCGGCGGTCGTCACCTTCGATCTCGCGGTCTTCGCAGTCGCGACGGTGCGCGGAATCCGCGCGCTGGAGGAACTGAGACGGTAGGGCCTGCCGGCTAGCGGCTACCGCAAAGGCACCGTGAAGTCTTTGCCGGTAGCCGGTAGCCTCTCTTCAGTTCGCGCCCTCCGAGGAGGTGACGCGCAGCACCTCCTCAACCGTCGTCAGGCCCTCGCGTGCCTTCTGCAACCCACCCTCGCGCAGCGTCGTCATTCCCGCGGCGATCGCTCGCTTGCGAAGCTCGTCGGTCGTTGCGTGTGCCATGACCAGGCTCCGCATCTCCTCGGTCATCGGCAGGAGCTCGTAGAACGCAAGCCGGCCCTGGTAGCCGGTGTTCGAACATTCTTCGCAGCCGGCGCCGCGATAGAGGACCAGGTCCGACAGCTCCTCTTCGCCGAACCCGACCTCGAGCAGCGCGTCGCGCGGGTAGTCCTCCACGATCGCCCTGCACTGCTGGCAGATCACCCGCGCCAAGCGCTGGGCGACGATCAGGTTCAACGACGCGGCGATCAGGAATGGGTCGACGCCCATGTTGAGCATGCGGCCGACCGTCGATGGCGCGTCGTTGGTGTGCAGAGTCGACAGCACGAGGTGTCCCGTGAGCGCCGCCTTGACCGCGATCTCGATGGTCTCGAAGTCGCGAATTTCGCCGATCATCAGCACGTCGGGATCCTGTCGCAGAACCGAGCGGAGCACCGCGGCGAAGGTGAGGCCGATGTCTTCGCTGATCTTCACCTGATTGATCCCGCGCATGTAAATCTCGACGGGGTCCTCCGCCGACGAGATGTTCCGCTCCTCCTTGTTGAGCACCGCGAGAGCCGAGTAGAGGGTCGTCGTCTTTCCGCTGCCCGTCGGTCCCGTGACCAGCAGCATTCCCGACGGCTCGGAGATCATCTTGCGGAAGACCTGGTAGCCGTCTTCGGTCATGCCGAGCTTGTTGAGGTCGTATTGCAGGCTTCCCCTGGCGAGCAGGCGGAGCACGACCTTCTCGCCGAAGACGGTCGGGAGCACCGACACGCGGAAGTTGATCTCCTTCCCGCCCGCGGTCTTGATCTTAATCATGCCGTCCTGTGGTAAGCGCCGCTCGGCGATGTCGAGTGACGCCATCACCTTGATGCGCGAGGCGATCGCGGCCCGCAGGCGGACGGGCGGCTGCATGATCTCGTGCAGCACGCCGTCGATGCGGAAGCGTACGCGCAGGTCTTCCTCGTACGGCTCGATGTGGATGTCGCTGGCGCGCTTCTCGATCGCGTCCGACATCAGCGTCGAGACGAGCTTGACGACGGGAGCGTCCTCGCTCGCTCGCTGCAGCTCATCGACATCCACGTCGACGTCGGCCAGCCTCTCCACCTCGAGCTTGGCCAGCACCTCCTCGTAGGCCCGCGCGCTCTGGCTGTAGTGCTTCTGGATCGCTCTCTCGATGGCGCCGGCCTGGGCGAGCACTACCTTGACGTCGCAGCCCGACAGAAACTTGATCTCGTTGAACGCCGCGAGATGCGAGGGATCGGCCACGGCGAGCGTGATGATCGAGCCACTGCGGTTGATGGGCAGGACGTGATGCTTCTGGGCCAGCGCCGGAGGAATCAGCCGCAGCACCTCGGGACTCGGCTCGATCGATTGCAGATCGAGGATCGGCAATCGATATTCCTGATGGAGGCACATCAACAAGTCGTCGTCGCGGATCAAGCCGAGGCGGATAAGGCTCGTCACCAGCGGACCACCTTGCTGTTGCTGGTCGTTCTTGGCTCGAGCCAGCTGGTCCGACGTGAGGATGGACTTTTTGATCAGGAGGCCGCCGAGGGTCGACATCAAAAGCTCCCTTCAGGGATTGGCAATTGCGGGCTTTAATTTCGCCCTTCGACGATACGCTTCAAGATGAATGCCATTCACCCAAATATGCAAAAGCAGCAACTATCTGTTTTAACTTGGTTTTTCTGCGCCATTTTTTTGACAGCATTGGAAGCATCATTGAGTTGGCACACAAATGGTCGTTGTTACGGCAAATTGTCAGAACTTTGCCATCTTAGTTTCAATAGATTGGCGATCAATTTTGTACCACTCCACATTACAATAGCGAGGGCAAAAACCATCGACCTACGGAAAGTTTAACTAATTTTCGACACATACTGTGGCACAGGATCTGCTTTTCCGATTGCCATGGACTACAGCGCAAGCGTTCGCCGGGCCTCAGCAAAAAAATCCCAAAGGGGATTCACGCTTCTCGAAACGCTGGTGACCGCCAGCATCGCCGGCACGCTCGCCGCCGTCACGGTCCCGGGTATGTCGAGCGCGTTGAACAGCCACCGCTTGACGGCCGGGCTGCGAGGCGCGGTCGGCTCCATCCGGGTTGCTCGCAGCACGGCCGTGACGCGGAACGAGCAAGCCAGGGTGTTCGTGAGCGAGGATCGAACTACGCTCGTCGTGCAGGGAAGCCGCGACGGCTTCGCCACCGTGACTTCGATCGGCACTCCGCTCGTCCTCGACGGTGGCGTCACGGTGGTGTCACCCGACAACATCCTCTTGACGTTCACGCCC
The DNA here is from genome assembly GCA_963745025.1 of uncultured delta proteobacterium. Lineage (GTDB taxonomy): Bacteria > Desulfobacterota > Binatia > JACPRU01 > JACPRU01 > CAVQIG01. Next base: position 153,940 of record CAVUWD010000019.1, on the reverse strand, counting down.
CAGGGCACCGTCGCCAACGCGGTCACGGTGACGCTGCAGAACGCACGGGGAGACACCCGCACCATCCTCGTCGGGCTCATCGGCTCGGTGGATATCTCGTGATGAAGCCGGCGCGCTCGCAGCACGGCGGCACGTTCATCGAGGTTCTCGCGGCGATCGCGGTCTTCGCCGTCGTCGTGATCGGCCTCTCGCCTACGTTGCTCAGTGCGCGCAAGGTCGCCGATCTCAGCAGGAACCAGTCGGTCGCCACCACGCTCGCCGAAGACAAGATCGAGCAGATCCGTACCCTCTCGACCGTGGCCAGTGGCAGCGACGGACCACTCAACGCCGACGGCACGAGTGGTGGAATCTTCAGCCGAACCTGGACGGTGACGGCGAACTCGCCGACCACCGGAATCAGTCGCGTCGACGTCGCCGTCTCGTGGCCCGACCGTCCGGGGCCCGGCTCTGTCCGGCTGGTGACGCTGGTGCCCCAATGAGCATGAGGAAGGTGAAGGGCAAGCATCCGGCCGCGGCTGGTTTCACCCTCGTCGAGCTGCTGGTGACGACGATGATCTCGTTCGTGCTGGGTTCCGCGGGCTTCCTCTTCTTCCGCAGCCAGCTCCGTTCGCTCACGGATCAGTCCGCGGGCCTCGACGCCATCGAGGGCAGTCGTGCCGCGCTCGATTTCATGGCCAACGAGATTCGCATGGCGGGCGCCAACCCGGCAGGTACCTGGCCGCAGACGGGAACCTGCGGTGCGGGACTCAGCGGTGCGCAGACGAGCCGACTGACGATCGCCTGGGATGGTGCCAATGGAAGCCCCATCGATGGGACGATCGATGCCAACGAGTCGATCACCTACCGTTACGATTCGGCCGGAAAGCGAATCTGGCGCACCGTCAACGGCGTCGACACGCTGCTGATTCGCAACGCCGCGGGCCTCACCCTTCAGTACTTCAAGGATGCCTCCGCGGCCGCGATGTCGGGAAGCCCGAGTGAGGTCACCAGCGCGGACTGTAACGGCGTGACCAACATCCAAGTCACGGTCAAGGTGCAAACCGCTCGCGCCGCGACCGCGATCACCAACGTGAACCTCGGGGCGCGAGTGGCGCTGCGAAATCGCGTTTTGGCAAAACTATGAAAAAACCATCACACCGTTTCGCTCCTCGCGCAAACCAAGGTTCGTCGATGGTCTTCGCCCTCCTCGTGCTGTTGGCGATTCTCACGCTCGGCATCGCCGGACTCTCGGCGGCGAGCTTCGGCGTGACGCTGTCGAACAATTACCGCACGGGCATCCAGGCGATGCAGGCGGCCGAGTCGGGCCTCGTGCACGCGATCGGGGTGATCAACGCCAACGGCGGCGTCACCACCTTTGGCGATGCGAGCTCGAACACGGGCGTCTACAACTGGACGACGTTCTCCGGCTGGTCGACGCCAACGTTCACGATGCCCGCGAACTCCGACATCCGCTATACGATCACTCCGTCGTCCGATCCCAATCGCGATCCCGGCGGCACGAACAGCAGCAAGAAAATGCTGCTCGCGTCGGCTGGGCAAGCGCCCGGCGAATCGCAGCGCACTCTGAAGGCTCACCTCGGGCTGATCGGGCCCTTCACCTGCGGCGCCGTCGATCTGCCGAACACCCCGATCGACTCGACGTTCAACGGCAACTCCTTCATGGTGGATGGCACCGACTACGATCCCACCACCGGACAGCCTGCTGTCGGCGGTAGCGCACCCACCCTCGGGATCAGCACTCGCACCCAGGCCGACGCGAACGGAATCGTCAGCGAGCTCGGCAACGCGGGCATCGACAACGTGGTGGGTACGCCGGTCGGGCCGAACATGCCGAGCGTCGGGACGTGCGTCGGACCGGATGTCGACCGGGTACGAAATGAGATCGTGCCCGACATCCTGGACCTCCCTTGCGCCACCGCCTCGCCGTCCTGCGTGATGACGGATCCGCAACTCAACGGCAACGACACCTTTGGCACGATGGCGGACCCGAAGGTCACGCACTACACGGGAGACCTGACGATCGGCCAGCACGGCACGATGCAGGGCGCGGGCGTGCTGATCGTCGATGGCGGATTGACGATCAACGGCGACGTGGATTTCACCGGCCTGATCATCGTGCGCGGCACGACTCACTTCGACACCGACCTCTCGGGGCACGCGCTCATCTACGGTTCGATCTGGACGACCAACCTCGAGCTCACCGTGGCAGGCAACGCCCAGGTGCTTTACTCGAATCAGGCGTTGTCGATGGTCAACAACCTGCCGACCGGTCAGGGTCAGGTCCTTCCCCAACACGCGACGGTGCTGGCTTGGAGTGACTGATGCGAACCCCGTTTCCCGTGCTCGCAGTCGCCACGGTGGCGTGCGCCTTGGCGCCCGCGCTGGCGACCGCTTACGTGGACATCGAGCTCGACAACGGCCGGCACATCGCGGGCGAGTCCTACACGGATCAGGGCGACAAGCTGGTCGTTTATCGTCCCCTCGGCGCGATCGAGGTGGATCGCGCAACCGTCCGCTCGATTCGCGAAGTGAGCGGCGAGATGCCCGCCGACGTGCAGAGGAACCTCTCCCCGGCCGCGGTCGCCGCGCTGCAATCGTCCTCTTCCCCGGCGCAGCCCTCTCGCGGCGCCGCTTCCGCAGCCTCGAGCGATCCTCAAGCGCGCCAGCGCGAAATCACCGCCAAGCTCTTCGAGGTCTACCGCGTCCGGCTCGCCGCCAAGAACCGCGGTGACGACGCGGAGTTCCAGAAGCTCGACAAGGAAGCCACGCAGCTCGAAAACGAGCGTTTGTCGCTCCACAAGCGCGAGACCCCGACCGGCGAAGCCGCTACGGGCGGGCGCTAGCGCGGTAGGATGTTGCATCCCCTTTGATCGCGCCCGTCGGGCGCGATCCGTGACGCACCCTCCTAGCGCGAGCCGCAGCGACCGCCCGCGTATTGGCCTCGAGGGCCTCCCGCACTCGGTCGAACGGGTTCCCGCCTTTGTCGACCGCGGTCTCGATGAGCTTCACGGTCGCGCGGAGATTGCCCTCACCTCGGTAGAGCTGCTCGAAGAGGGCTAGATCGCTCAGGTAGATCTGCTCCTGGAGCAGGCTCGCGTTGTTGATGGGTCCGGCGGCGAAGTCCGCGTGGCGGCCCGGATGGAGCTTCAGCGCCCTGAATTGTTCCCGGATCTCGGCAAACGCTCGCTGGCGCCCTTCCTCGAGAGCCGCGCCGGTCGGCTTGGCTTCGTAGAATTTCTCGAGGCGCGCGACGCTCGCCGCGAAGAACGCCGAGATCGTGAGCGTATCCTGCCAGTCGGCGGTCGCCCCGCGGCACTGCTCGCTCACCGAGCGCTCACCGTCGCAGAAGAACTCGATCGCGGCGCGGTACCCGGCAAAGGTCGCCGCCGATTCGTCGAACGCCGTCTCTCCAGCCAGGAACAGGGTGTTGTGGAGGAGCTCGTGGAAGATCACCTGCGCGAGCGCGATCTCATCATGGTTGAGCAGCGGAGAGGGCAGCGGATCGTCGAACCAGCCGAGGGTCGAGAAGGCGATCGCGGGCCGCACGTAGGTGTCGTAGCCGTCTCTCTCGAGCTGTGCGGCGGTCGCCAGCGCGGCCTGCTTCGAGAAGAAGCCCTTGTAGGGCACGCGTCCGACGATCGGAAACCACCAGGTGTAAGCCTCGAGCCGGTCACGTGGGGCGGCGGTCAGCAGCTGGACGACCGCCCCCCCGTCGATGGGCGAGATCGAGCGGAAGCTGCCGCCGACGCGGAACCCGACGCGCTCGGCGGCGAACTCGCGCACGTCGAGCACGAGCTCTAGCTTGCGCTTCACCGCCGGAGAAGTGTCCGGCCGCGCGATCACGGTCTCGATCGGCTCGCGCTTCCACAGAATGCGCGCCTCCTCGTAGGCGGCACGCGCCACGTAGCCCACCGAGCAGCCGGACAGGGAGATCGCGCCGGCTGCGAGGGCGACGAGAGCCGCCGACAGGATCTTCCATCGCGTCAATCGCTTCGCTCGCTGCATGCCTCTAGCCCCGCCTCGATCGCGCCAGAAGCGGCTTCGGCGAGCGGTGGCTCATCGCTCGGGCGCCCCGCTCGCGACGAGCTCTTTCGCAGCATGCCCGGCGAACTGCAGCCGGTAAAGCTTGGCGTAGATCCCGTCTCTGGCGAGGAGCTCGGCGTGCGTGCCGATCTCGCGCACCTCGCCGTGGTGCAGCACGATGATGCGGTCGGCCCGCTCGATCGTCGACAGCCGGTGCGCGATCACGATCGCCGTGCGGCCGGCGAGAAGCCGCTCCAGAGCGTCCTGGATCAGCACTTCGGTCTCGGGATCGACGCTCGACGTCGCCTCGTCGAGCACCAGGATGGCCGGGTCGTACGCGAGCGCACGGGCGAAGGACAGGAGCTGGCGCTGGCCGGTCGAGAGGTTGTTCCCGCGCTCGCGCACCGGCTCGTCGTAACCCGACGGGAGCCGCGACACGAAGCTGTCCGCGTGGACGGCGCTCGCCGCCGCCACCATGCGCTCGCGGCCGATCTCCTCGCGGCCGAGCGTGATGTTGTAGGCGACGTCTCCGCGGAACAGCAACACGTCCTGAAGCACGATGCCGACGCTCCGTCGCAGCCGCTCGAGCCGCCAGCTCCGCACGTCGACCCCGTCGATCTTCACGGCGCCTCGCTGGACGTCGTAAAAGCCGGCGAGGAGCTTCACGAGGGTCGTCTTTCCCGAGCCCGTCGCGCCGACGATCGCGACCGTCTCGCCGGCGGCGACGGAGAACGACACATCCCGCAAGACCCAGTCGTCTGCGGCAATTTCGCCGTCCTTCGGGCGCTTGTAGGAGAACCAGACCGATTCGAAGTCGACACGCCCGACGACCGTCGACGGCGCGTGCCGGCGCTCGGTCTCGGCGGGCGGCTTCGTGTCGAGGAGCTGAAAGACCCGCTCGGCCGCGGTCATCGCCGACTGCATCACCGCGTACTTCGTCGAGAAGTCGCGGATCGGGATGAAGAACTTCTGGATGTACTCGACGAACGCGACGAGCGTGCCGAACGCGATCGCCCCCGCGACGATGCGGCCGCTCGCATACCACACCATCAGCGCGATCGAGATGGAGCTCACCGCCTCGACGAGCGAGAAGAGCGATGCCTCGTAGACGTTCGACAGGTGGTTCGCGTCGCGGTGGGAGTCGTTCCGCTGGTCGAACTCGCGGAACGTGCGCGCTTCGCGCCCGAAGAGCTGCACGATCGCCATTCCCGAGATGTGCTCCTGAAGGAACGCGTTGATGCGCGCGATGCGCTCGCGGATCAGGCGATAGGACTGCCGCGCCCGAACCCGGAAGAAGTTGATCGCCAGGACCATGACCGGCATCAGCGAAAGCGTGACGAGCGCGAGCTGCCGTGGAGGTGAAAGAGGATCGCCACGATGCCGGCGAGCGTGAGACCGTCCATGACGATCGTCAGCGCACCCGCGGCGAACATCTCGTTCAGCACGTCGACGTCGGTCGTCATGCGCGTCACGAGCCGCCCGACCGGGTTCCGGTCGAAAAACGCCATCGGCAGCCGCTGCAGGTGAGCGAACACCTCCACGCGGAGGTCGGAGAGGCGCGCTGGGCGACGAGCATGGTCAGATAGTAGTTGCCGTAGAAGGCACCGAGTTCCACGAGCGCGGCGAGCACGAAGAGCACCGCCATCCCCGAGAGACCGGCGAGATCCTTGGCGGCCATGTAGCGGTCGATGGCGATCTTCAAGAGATAGGGCTGCACCAGCAGCGCGAGCGAGGAGACGAGCAAGCAGACGAGCGAGAGCAGGAACGTCCGCCGGTAAGGGCGGACGTATCCCAAGAGTCGGCGCATCAAGCGGAGGTCGTACGCCTTGCCGGTGATTTCGTCGCGGTCCATGGGAAAAGGACGGCTACCGGCTACGGGCTGCGGGAAAAGACTTCGTGGATCCTTTCCCGTAGCCCGTAGCCTGTAGCCCGTTCACAGCGCCTCCAACTCGTTTTCGACCATTTGTTCCATGAAGATCTCCGCATACACGCCGCCGCGGCGCAGCAGATCCTCGTGTGTACCGACTTCGACGATGCGACCTTCGTCGAGCACCACGATGTGGTCCGCGCCTCGCACGGTCGACGAGCGGTGCGAGATCACCAGCCGCGTCCGATGCGGGAACGACTCCCGAAGCTGGCGAAGAATCCGCCGTTCGGTCTCGCTGTCGACGCTCGACAGCGCATCGTCGAAGATCAGAATCTTCGGGTCGACCGCCAGCGCCCGCGCGAGCGTGACGCGTTGCTTCTGCCCGCCGGAGAGCGTGATCCCGCGCTCGCCGACGAGCGTCTCGAGGCCGCGCGGCAACGCCTCGAGGTCCTTCTCGAGACCCGCGACCGTTGCCGCCCAGCGCACCTTCGCGTCCACGTCGCCGTTGCCGGAGAGGCCGTAGGCGATGTTCTCGCGGATCGTGGTGGAGAAGAGAAACGGATCCTGCGGCACGAGGCCGAGCGCGCGGCGCAGCGTCGCGAGCGACATCGCGCGCACGTCCCGCCCGTCGATGCGAACGCTTCCCGAGGTGGGATCGAAGAGGCGCGGAATCAGGTTCACCAGCGTCGTCTTGCCGGCCCCCGTCCGGCCGACGATCGCCACCGTCGACCCCGCCGGGATCCGCAGCCGTACGTCGGCGAGCACGTCGGGCGATCTCCGCCCGGGGTAGGCGAAGCGCACGGCGTCGAACTCGATCTCGCCGCGCTCGATCGGCGCCTCACCGTCGCTCGGCGGTCCGAAGATCTCGGGCTCGGCCACGAAGATGTGCTCGAGGCGCATCATCGACGCGCGGCCGCGCTGCAGGATCGACAGCATCCAGCCCATCGCCATCGTCGGCCAGGCGAGAAGGTGCAGGTAGGCGATGAAGGCGACGAGATCGCCGATCCCGACCCGTTCGCGGATCACCAGCCAGCCGCCGAACCAGAGAACGACCAAGATGCCCGCGCTCGAGACGAGCTTCATCACCGGGGCGATGAATCCCCGAACTCGCGCGAGCGCGAGACTCTGTTCCTGAAACTCCGCGTTTAACCTCTCGAAGCTGGCGATCTCGGAGTCCTCGAGCGCGTACGCCTTGACGACCGTCATACCCGAAAGATTCTCCTGAACTCGCGAAGAGAGCGTGGCGAGCCCTTCCTGGACTTTGACGGTCCGCTCCATGAGCTGCCGCGACAGTCGCTTCACGATCCAGAGCACGATCGGATAGGCCGTTAGCGAAAACACGGTGAGCGGCACGCTGATCGTCACCATGATCGATACGGCGTAGAGGTAGTAGACGGGCGTATTGATGAAGTTCAGGATCCCCGGCCCGATCATCATGCGCACCGCGCCGATGTCGTTCACCAGCCGCGACATCAGGTCGCCCGTCTGGCTCTTCTGGTAGTAGCTCTGCGGCAGCGTCTCGAGGTGTGCGAACAGGTCGTTTCGCAAGTCGTACTCGATGTCGCGGCCGATGTTGAAGATCGTGAAACGAGAGAACGTCCGCGCCACGCCCTGCACGAGCGCCAAGCCGATGATGAGCAAGATGTAGAACCGTAATCCGCGAAGCTCGTGGTCGTGCTCGATCACCTCGACGGCACGCTTCAAGAAATACGGGATGATCATCGCAACCGTCGCGGTTGCAAACAGGCACACGAAGCCAAACACGTAGCGCCGCTTGTAGCGGAGCATGTAGGCGTACAGCCGGCGCATAATCGACTGAGTCTAGCGATCCGTCCCTGCTGAAACCAGCGCTTCGCGAGCCGCCGCGCCCCCGACGGCTCAGAGGCGCTGCAGAGGCGTTCCCTCACTCTCCTCAAGAGTGCTGGATATCGTGAAGCGCTGGATTTTCCGGCCGGCCCGTACGCGGGTCGGCCGGAAAATCCAGCCACCGCGCGGAAGCGCGGAAGGCAATAGACCGGGTCGCGGGTGATGGCCTCCGGCGCTTCGCGCCGTTGCGGTCGGTTGTGATCGACCCGAGTACGGGCCGATCACAACCGACCGCGCTCTCCGTCCTCCGCGGCGTTCGAGGCAAACGCTGAGAAGCTGTGGCGTTGCCGCTCCGGATCGGCCGTTCCCGAATGGTTCTTTGACATCTCGTCCCCCGTCTCCTAGAGCCTTCGCCCATGCAGCGCCCCAGCGGTCCTCTGCGCGCCGGTGACTCGGTTCTCCTCATCGACCGCAAGGGACGGCGGTATCTCCGTACGCTGCGCGCGGGCGCAAAGATCCCTGTTCGTGATGGGACCGTGGAGTCGGAAGCGCTGATCGGGCATCCGGACGGCTTGCGCGTCACCAGTTCCGCCAACGAGATCTTTCTCGTTTTGCGGCCGAGCTACGCCGACCTGGTACTCCACCTGCCCCGCGAGGCGCAGGTCATCTACCCGAAGGACGCCGCCGCGATCCTCGTCTGGGGAGACATCTTCCCCGGCGCGACCGTCGTCGAGGCCGGCGTCGGCCCCGGCGCGTTGACGATCGCGCTGCTGCGCGCGGTCGGCACCGAAGGGCGCGTCCTCTCGTACGAATGCCGCGAGGATCACATCGAGATGGCGCGCAAGAACGTCGTTCGTTTCTTCGGCGAAGCCTCGAACTGGACGGTGAAGCTCGGCGACGTCTACACGGTGATCGACGAGGCCGAGGTGGACCGCATCGTGCTCGACGTGCCCGAGCCGTGGCGAGCGCTCGAAGCCGCCGCGCGCGCTCTCGTTCCGGGGGGCGTGCTCGTGGGCTACGTACCGACGGTCCTGCAGGTCAAATCGTTCGTCGACGCGCTGCACGCGCATCCGGGGTTCGGCGCCATCGAAACCTTCGAGACGCTGCAGCGCTTCTGGTACGTGCGCGAGATCTCGATCCGTCCGGAGCACCGGATGGTCGCGCACACCGGCTTCCTGACCGTCGCGCGGCGGCTCGCACCCGCGGGCTTCTCACCTTGAAGCGAAACAACCGGAAGCCGTAGAGCGTGCCGAGCCTTTTTCACCTTCGGTTCCTTTTTTTTCGATGACCACCCTTGTCACCCCGGGAGTCGTGTACTAGCTTTTGAGCTCGATCCGGTGGCTCGCGAGTCGCGCGCTTTCCGAGCACACGCGGTCGGGGCGACATGTCGAGCACGCGAGACCCAACAGAGCTCTCCCCCGAGGAGATCAAGGAGCAGAAGTTCTACGGCTTCGAAGAGGACGTCAGCGGCATCGCCGTTCCCGAAACACTGCCGCTCCTGCCCCTGCGCGGCGTGGTCATCTTTCCGTCCGCGATCGTGCCGCTGCTGATCTCCCGCGGGAGCTCGCTCCGTCTGGTCGAGGACTGTCTGGCCGGAGAGCGAATGCTCGGCCTCATCGCCCAGAAAAACCCCGAGGACGAATCGCCCGATCCGACCGGACTCTTTCCGCGCGGCACCGCCGGGCGCATCCTGAAGATGCTCAAGTACCCGGACGGGAGCATCCGCATCCTCGTCCAGGGGCTGCGGCGCATCGAGGTCGCCGAGTACGTCCAGCGCGAGCCGTACTTCCGCGCCCGGGTGCGGCAACTCCAGGGGCAGTTCCAGCCGTCGAAGGACCTCGAGGCGGTGCAGGCCAACATGGTGAACCAGTTCGCCAAGTTCGTCTCCATGATTCCGTACCTCCCCGACGAGCTGCAGGTCGTGGTGATGAACATCAAGGATCCCGGCAAGGTCACCGACCTCGTCGCCTCGAACCTCAACATCTCGCTCGAGGAGAAGCAGGACCTGCTCAACACCATCGACGTGCGCTCCCGCCTAGAGAAGCTCTCGGCGATCCTCAATCGCGAGATCGAGCTGCTCGAGCTCGGCCACAAGATCCAGTCGCAGGTGCAGACCGAGCTCAACAAGAACCAGAAAGAGTTCTACCTGCGCCAGCAGATGAAGGCGATCCAGAAGGAGCTCGGCGAGGGCGATTCGCGCTCGGGCGAGCTCGAGGAGCTGCGCCACAAGATCGAAGAAGCGGGCATGCCGGAGGAGGCCCGCAAGGCCGCCGACAACGAGATGGAGCGGCTGAAGATCATCCCGCCGGAATCGGCCGAGCACAGCGTGGTCCGCACCTACCTCGAGTGGCTCGTGAGCCTGCCGTGGTCGAAGTCGACCGAGGACAACCTCGAGATCCCGCACGCGCGCGGGGTGCTCGACGAGGACCACTACGACCTCGAGAAGATCAAGGACCGCATCCTCGAGTATCTCGCCGTACGCAAGCTCAAGAAGGACCCGAAGGGACCGATCCTCTGCTTCGTCGGCCCGCCGGGCACCGGCAAGACCTCGCTCGGACGCTCGATCGCGCGCGCGATCGGACGCAAGTTCCTGCGCATCTCGCTCGGCGGCGTGCGCGACGAAGCGGAGATTCGCGGGCACCGCCGCACCTACATCGGCGCGCTCCCCGGCCGCATCATCCAAGCGATCCGCAATGCGAGCTCGAACAACCCGCTGTTCATGCTCGACGAGATCGACAAGCTCGGGATGGACTTCCGCGGCGATCCCGCCTCGGCGCTGCTCGAGGTGCTCGACCCGGAGCAGAACTTCACGTTCGTCGATCACTACCTCGACGTTCCGTTCGACCTGTCGAAGGTGATGTTCATCACCACCGCGAACTATCTCGAGCCGATGCCGCCGGCGTTGCGTGACCGCATGGAGGTCATCGAGCTCGCCGGCTACACGGAAGAGGAGAAGCTCGAGATCGCTGCGCCGTCACCTGATTCCCAAGCAGCGCGTGGAGAACGGTCTTACCGAGGCCAACGTCGAGTTCACCCCCGAGGGCGTCCAGGAGATCGTGCGCAGCTACACTCGCGAGGCGGGACTGCGGAACCTCGAGCGCGAGATCGGCCGCGTCTGTCGCAAAGTCGCGCGCGGCGTGACCGAGGGCAAGACCGACCGCGTGGCGGTCGACGTCGCCAAGGTCCGGGAATTCCTCGGACCCGAGAAGTTCTTCTCCGAGATCGCCGAGCGCGTACAAGACCCCGGCGTGGCGACTGGCCTCGCGTGGACGCCGAATGGCGGCGAGATTCTCTTCATCGAGGCCACCCGCATGGCCGGCAAGAAGGGTCTGACGCTCACCGGTCATCTCGGCGAGGTGATGAAGGAATCGGCGCAGGCGGCGCTGTCGTTCATCCGCACTCGCGCGGAGAAGATCGGCATCGCCGCCGATTTCTTCGAGCAGAGCGATCTCCACGTGCACGTACCCGCCGGTGCCATCCCGAAGGATGGACCGTCCGCCGGCGTGGCGATGGCGGTGGCGCTCGCTTCGCTGCTCACCGGCCGAGTCGTCCGGCACGATCTGGCGATGACGGGCGAGATCACGCTGCGCGGAAAGGTGCTGCCGGTGGGCGGCATCAAGGAGAAGGTGCTCGCGGCCAAACGTGCCGGCATCTCGACGGTCATCCTACCGAAGCGAAACGCCAAGGATCTCGAAGAGCTCACGGACAGCGTCCGGCAGGAGATGACGTTCTTCTACGTCGAGACGATCGACGAGGCGCTCGAGCACGCGCTCGAGCCGAAGCAGGAAGGACCGACCGCCGAGCAGGTGCCGGTTGGCCGCGAGGCGGGCCGAAAGCGCGCGGTGTCCTGAAGAGAGCCGCGGCCCCGGCGTGAAGGCTCGACATTCCGACTACGACGTCGCGGTCATCGGCGGCGGTCCTGCAGGGTCGACGGCCGCGAGCCTGCTCGCCCGCGCCGGCCATCGCGTGGTCGTCTTCGAGCGAGAGCGATTTCCGCGCTATCACATCGGCGAATCGCTGCTCTCCGCCTCGTTGCCGATCCTCGCGCACCTCGGCGTGCTGCCCGAGGTCGAGCGCCACGGCTTCGTAAAGAAGCCCGGCGGCACGTTTCTCTGGGGCTCCAACGGCGAGCCGTGGAGCTTCTGGTTCCGCGAGGATCCCGGCGGATTTGCCCACGCCTACCACGTGGTGCGCTCCGAGTTCGACGCCATTCTGCTGCGGCATTCGGCGCACCAAGGCGCGGACGTGCTCGAAGAAATGACCGTCGAATCGATCGAGGGCGAAGGTCCGTTTCGCGTCGGAGCGCGAGCGGCTGACGGTTCGGCGGTGGTCGTCGACGCGCGCTTCGTCATCGACGCGAGCGGTCAGCAGGCATTCCTCGGACGGCGCGAGGGGCTTCGCGAGTACAATCCGTTCTTCAAGAACCTGGCGATCTGGAGCTATTTCGCGGACGCGGCGCGCCTGGAAGGCGATTTGCGCGACAACATTCTCTCCGCCGCGCACGGCGAAGGCTGGTGCTGGTACATTCCGCTGCACGACGGGACGATCAGCGTCGGTGCGGTCGTCGATGCCTCGCGTTGGAAGGAGCGAGCCCGCCCGGAGACCCTCCCAGAGACCTATCGGTCGCTTCTGGAGCGTTGTCGACCCGTCACGGAGATGCTGCGCGGCGCGCGCCAGGTCGCTCCCGTTCGTGTCATTCGCGACTATTCCTATTCGAGCCGCAGCTTCTACCACTCCGCGGCGCTGCTCGCGGGCGACGCGGCGTGCTTCATCGATCCCGTCTTCTCGACCGGCGTTCATCTCGCGCTGCTCGCCGGCTTGCTCGCGGCCGATGCGCTCGAGGACGTGCTCACGAACCGTCGCGACGCCACGGCCGCGTTCTCCGACTACGATGCCGCCTATCGTCGCGCCTTCGAGCGCTACCGGCGCTTCGTCACGTTTTTCTACAATCACCACGCCGATCCGGAGTCCTACTTCTGGCAGGCCCGCAAGCTCGTCGATTCGGCAGGCGCGCTCGAGCTACGCGAAGCGTTCGTGCGCTTGATCGCGGGCACGGGCGATCTCCCAGACACCCCCGATGGCGTCCGCCAGATCGACGAACGCTGGTCTGGGAGCGTCGCCGCCGCCGAGGTTCACACGGCGCCCGGAATGCACCTCATGCGAGTCGCCGCGACGCTCGCCGAGATGCGCCGATTGGCGGAAAAGTCGCGTTCGCCCTCCCGCTCGCGTTAGGCGGAACGCGAGCGCAGAGCGTTACCTCCGGCCGCCGGGCTTCCCGCGCTGACCGCCCGGTCGGAAGCCAAACGCGATATCGCGGTTGATCTCCACACGAGGCGTTTTGGGTGGCGGCACCGGCGCCCACATGCGGTCGTAGACGCGCTTGATCTGCAACCGAAGCGCCTCGAACTGTGCGACGTCGTCGCGCGCGGCCTCCAGCGCGGCACCGCCGACGCGAGTCTCTGCTTTGCGCGGTCCCTGGCTGAGCTTCACCTCGATCGATCCGTCGGCCAAGTGATGGAGTTGCAACGAGAGCTTGCGATCGATCCTGCGTGCGATCTTCTGCATCAGCTCGATTTGGGTAGCACTGACTGTGAGCATGAATCCCCTCCCTCCGCGGCATCAAACCACTTGCTTGGATTCGATAACGCGGAAACTGGCATAGCTACCATTCCATCGCGACTGCGCGCAAGATGGACCGCGGAACGGGAGTGATGCCTCAGTCTCTGCCATAGGATGGTCGCCGCAATCTGCGCACGAAGGAACAGCGCGTGGGTTTGCGGTCGATCCGTACTCGGGTCGACCGCAAACCCACGCCACCGCGCGAAGCGCGGAAGGCAATACCGCAAGGCGCGGCTCGAACCTTTCCGCGCTTCGCGCGGTTACGCGTGTTTGTGTTCGATCCGAGTACGGCTCGAACACAAACACGCGCGTTGATCATTCGGCGACGTCTTTGCCGAGTTCTTGCAAGCGCTGCGGCCTTACGATGGGCGGAAGATGAAGCGCGTTTTGCGCAATCGTCTCGCCGAATGGTGCCTGGCCGCGCTCGCCGATGCCGCGGCCGACGCATCGATCGACGCGCTCGCCGCCTTCGCCCTGCGAACGGCGCCGAATGGCGTCGCCGCGGGGCTTTCCGCACAGCAACGACGAGTCCTCGAGGACTCCGGGCTGTTCGAGCCGGCCCAGGAAGGCCTTCGCCTCCGTAGCGACTTCGCCGCCGACCTCGAGGCGCTGCGTTGGCGCGCGGCGCGATTCGCCGAGGCGCTGTCGAGGTGCCGGAGCGAGTGCGGCGTAGCTCCAGCCGGCGAACCCAGGGTGCCGTGGGCGCTCTGCGCCGCGGCAGCACTCTTCAACGCGGGCCTCTTCTTCGAGGTCCATGAGCTCCTCGAGGACCGCTGGCGAGAGGCGGAGGGCGATCTCAAGACGTTCCTGCAAGGGCTGGTTCAAGTGGCCGTCGGCCTACACCATCACGCCAACGGAAACCTCCGCGGCGCGATCGCTCTCCTCGAGGAAGGCAATGCCAAGCTCGCGGGCTTCGGCCGCGAGGCACACGGCGTGGAGCTCGCGACGTTCCGGGCGGCGCTCGCCGAGATCTCGCACCGCTTGCGAAGCCCGCGGCCGCCGGCGGATCTCGAGATTCCGCGCTTGATCGCGTCTCAGACGCCCGCGATCAGACGGTAGCCCGCGGAACGCAGCCGGCGGACGATCTCGGGCACGTGTTCCGGCCCCCGGGTCTCGATCTCCGCGGTCACCAAGGTCTCGAGGACGCCGACGTCGACCCGGCCACGATCGTGGTGAATCGTCTTGACGTTGGCACCCGCCTCACCGACCACCGCGGTCAATCGCGAGAGCGCACCGGGTCGATCGGGGAGGACGGTCGCGAAGCGGAACACTCTCCCCTGCTTCGCGAGACCGAGATTGAGGATGCGGTCGAGCACGTTGACGTCGATGTTGCCTCCCGAGAGCACGACCGCGACGCGTCGGCCGGCAATGGCGCGGCGCAGCGGTCCAAGGCACGCTGCGAGCGCGGTCGCGCCGGCGCCTTCGACGACCAGCTTGGCGCGCTCCAGAAGCAGGAGAATCGCTGCCGCGATCTCGGCTTCCCCGACCGTCACGGCACGCCGCAGACGACGGCGCAAGATTCGCCACGGTCGCGCGCCGATCGAGGACGTCGCGAGCCCGTCGGCGATGGTCGGTGCCGGCGTCGCGGCAATCCGGCGCCGTGCGCGGAGGCTCGGTACCAGCGTCGACGCGAGCTCGGCTTGAGCGCCGATCACTTGCACACGGGGGGCGATCGGGGCGATCGCTGCGGCGATGCCCGCAGCGAGACCGCCGCCGCCGACCGGCACGACGACGATCTCGACCCCGGGAAGATCCTCGAGAATCTCGACCCCCACGGTCCCCTGCCCGGCGATCACGCGATCATCGTCGAACGCGGGCACGAGCGTCGCGCGGCTGCGGCGGGCGAGCTTCGCCGCGTGGCGGAACGCCGCCGCGTAGTCTTCGCCGGCGAGCACGACGTCAGCGCCGTAGCCCCGGGTGGCTTCGATCTTGGCGATGGCGGCGCTCACCGGCATCACCACCGTGACGTTGACGCCGGCGATCGCGCCGGCATACGCCACCCCCTGCGCATGATTTCCCGCCGAGGCGGCGACCACCCCACGGCGCCGCTCGCTTTGCTCGAGCTGAAGGATTCGGTTGAGCGCGCCGCGCGCCTTGAAGGAGCCGGTCTTCTGCAGGTTCTCGCACTTCAGGTGGATCTTCGCCCCCGCCATGCGGCTGAGCGTCTGGCTCCCCTGGAGTGGCGTGCGCAGGATGTGCGCGTGGATTCGCTCGTAGGCGGCGCGAATGTCGGCGAGATCACCCATGGCCGTCAGCCATCGACTCGCGGCGATCGGCTCGCGAAAGCCGAGAGCCGCTGACGGAGAGCCGGCCTCACACGTTGAACCGAAAGTGGATGATGTCGCCGTCGACCACCGGATACTCTTTGCCCTCGAGCCGCGCCTTGCCCGCCTTCTTGCACTCCGCCTCGCTGCCATAGCGGATGAAATCATCGTAGGCGATGACTTCGGCGCGGATGAATCCCTTCTCGATGTCGCTGTGAATCTTGCCCGCCGCCTTCTGCGCCGGGGTGCCGCGCTTGATCGTCCAGGCTCGCACCTCGTCCTCTCCGGCGGTGAGAAAGCTCACCAGATCGAGCATCCGGTAGACCGCTTGCACGAAGCGGTCGCGGGCCGAGGCCTCGAGGCCAGCGTCGCGCAGGAAGGGCGCCTGATCCTCGGGCGCGAGCTCGGCGATCTCGCGCTCGAGCCGGCCGGCCAGGGCGAGGCAGTCGCCGCCGTGCCCCTTGACCCGTTCGACGAACGCGGGCGGCAGCGGCTTGGCCGCCTCCTCGTCGGCGCGGTTCGGGACGACCAGGAGCGGCGCGCCCGAGATCAGTGAATACCCGGAGAGGAGCTTTACCTCCTCGGGCGCGACCTTCACCGTTCGGAGTGGCCTCCCCTCGCCGAGCGTACCGACGAGCCGTTCGATGACCGCATGCTCTCGGTCCTTCTTACCCTCCTTGTTCAAGCGCTCGAGCCGCTTGTCGAGCACCGCGAGATCGGTGAGGATGAGCTCTTCATCGAATCGCCCGAACTCCGCCTCGAGCTCCGCAGGCGAGCCGGAGTACGGATCGACGAAGCCTCTGACGACGGCGATCACGGCGTCTGCGTCCTTCAGCTCGGCCAGCAGCGGCAAGGAAAGCAGCGTCGACTTGTCCGCACCCGTCGCGTCCGGAGCCTGCACGTCGACGAAGCTGACCGTCGCGTAGGTGGTCTTTTTCGGACGATAGACCTCTGAGAGCTTGTCGACGCGCGCATCGGGAACGCGGATCACCCCGCGCGCGGCGGATCCACGCGCGGTCGTGGAATCGGCCAGACCGGTCAGCGACTGGAAGACCGTAGTCTTACCGACGCGCGGAAAGCCTGCGAGAACGACCTTCATCTCAATGCGACGTCGCCGCCACTCGAACGCGCGACGGCGACGACGCCTCGTATCTCACATGCTCGTGGAAAAGCGCGAATTCCTAACGTAGTAGTCACCTGCGATCGCTGCTAAACCACGTCGACGGAGGACGATCAATGCGACTTCGTACGCTCGGTCGAAGCGGACTTCGCGTCTCGGAGCTTTGTCTCGGAGCCATGACGTTCGGCACGGCGGGCTGGGGATGCGACGAGAAGGCCGCGCTCGATCTGGTCGCGCGGTTCCTCGACGCCGGCGGCAACTTCATCGACACGGCGGACATCTATGCCGACGGACGGTCGGAGGAGATCTGCGGCAAGGCCCTCGACGGCCGCCACCGCGAGATCGTCCTCGCCACCAAGTGTACGATGCCGACGGGGCGAGGTGCGAACGACCGCGGCGCCTCCCGCAAGCACATCCGCGAAGCCTGCGAAGCGAGCCTCAAGCGCTTGCGCGTCGACACGATCGACCTCTACCAGATCCATGCCGAGGATCTATCGACGCCGCTCGAGGAGACGCTCGCGGCGCTCGACGATCTGGTTCGTGCGGGCAAGGTCCTTTACCTCGGCTGCTCCAATTATCGTGCATACCGGATCGCGCAGGCCGTGACCTGGTGCGAGGCGCGGGGCCTCAATCGCTTCGTTTCGTTGCAGCCTCAGTACAACCTCCTCGTGCGCGCGATCGAGCGCGAGCATTTCGCCGCCTGCCGCGACCTCGGGCTCGGCATCCTCACGTGGAGCCCGCTCGCCGCCGGCATGCTCACGGGCAAGATCCGCAAAGACGCGCGGCCCTCCGACGCTCGGCTCGGCCAGCGCGAGATTCCGATCTACAAGGATTACTTCACCGATCGCGCGTTCGCGATCGTCGAGGTGCTGCGCCAGTGCGCGGCGACGATCGAGGTCACTCCGGCCGCGCTGGCGCTCGCCTGGCAGCTCGCCAAGCCAGAGATCACCTCGGTGATCATCGGCGCGCGCACGGCCTCGCAGCTCGAAGACAACCTCGCGGCCCGCGAGGTCGCCATCACGCCCGAGATCGCCGCCCGCCTCGAGGAGGCCACGGCGCCGCCACCCGAGTACCCCGGCTCGATGATCGCGTGGATCCAGCGCGGGTTGGACCCGAGCGAGAAGCGCTAGAAACGCGAATGGCTGTCCGCCATCCGCTCTCGACACCCGGCGTCTTTGCCGAAGGCCGATCGCGGACAGCCGAACGCGTCTCAACCGGACTTGGGCGGGACCTCGGTCGACGTCTCCGCCGCGGCTTTGCGGCGACGCCGGCGCGGTGTCGAGCTCACCACCTCCACGGTCTCGAGGTCCTTCATGTCGGCGAGCAAGAACTCCCGCAGCCGCCGCTTGAGCCGCTCCTCGATCTGCCGCACGCGCTCGCGGCTGATGTCGTACATCTCACCGATCTCCTGAAGCGTCATCGGCTCCTCGGTGAGCAGTCGCTTCTCGAAGATCGTGCGTTCCTTGCCCGTCAGCGTCGTGCCGAACTCGCGCATCTTCTCGGCGATGACCTTCTGGTAATGCGCGTCCGCCACGGTCTCCTCGGTCGTCCCTTTGCTCGGCAGCAAGTCGAGCATCGTTCCTTCCTCATCGACGCCGATCGGGCTGTCGACCGAGAGGTCGCGCGCGCTCATGCGCTGCTCCATCTCGATGACTTCGCTCGGCTTCACGTCGAGACGGCGGGCGATCAGCTTCGGGCTGATCTCGAAACCTTCGGCCTCGAGTCGTTGCTTTTCCTTCTGCAGGTTGAAGAACAGGCGGCGCTGCGCCTGCGTGGTACCGAGCTTCACCATGCGGAAATTGTTCATCAAGTAACGGATGATGTAGGCGCGGATCCACCACACGGCGTAGGTCGGGAAGCGGATCCCGCGGTAGGGGTCGAAGTTCTTGACCGCCTCCATCAGGCCGATGTTGCCCTCCTGGATGAGATCGAAGAGATTGCGGAACGCGTTCTCGTAGTCGCCGCGCGATCATCACCACGAGACGGAGGTTGGCGGTCACCAGGCGGTACGCCGGCGTGATGTCGCCATATGCCTTGTACTCGACTGCCAGGCGGTGCTCCTCCTCGGGGGTGAGCAGAGGATAGCGGCGAATCTCGGCGAGATAGCGGCTGAGCGGATCCCGAGGGATGAGAGCGGTCTCGTCGGAACGCTGCTCCTTGTCGGATTCGACGAGGTCGGGCACCCCGTCTCCCTCGCCCGGCT
Organism: uncultured delta proteobacterium; assembly: GCA_963745025.1. GTDB lineage: Bacteria > Desulfobacterota > Binatia > JACPRU01 > JACPRU01 > CAVQIG01. The sequence goes on along the minus strand of CAVUWD010000019.1, from coordinate 135,038 downwards.
GCAGCTCTTCGGCGGCCAAATCGGCCTTTTCGGGTACGTCCGCCATGGTCGGCCCGCGCGTCGTCAGCCCCGAAGGTAGGGCAATTCGCGAGACGGCTCAACGCTCTGCGGCGCGACGGATCTCCTCGATCAGCAGTTCGAGGATCTTGCCGAACTGACGCTGCATGGCGAGCATCTCTTCTCGCATGTGGACGATGACCTCGGCGCCGGCCAGATTCACGTCGAGCTCGTTCATCAGCACCCTCGCGAGGCGCGCCTTGTCGACGTCGTCACACGAGACGACCGCCTCCTCCTCGAGCGTGTGCTTGATCTCGATCAGCTGTTCTCGCGCCAAGATCTCCAGCTCGTCGCGGCCGATACCGTAGCGTTCGGCAATGTCGCTCAGGCGCAAGTACCTCATAGCTTCAAGTTCTTGCGCGGGCTCTCGCCGTAGCACTGCTCGAGCTCCTCGGCCGCCCGGCGGGCCTTTTCGCCGCCATCGCGGGGCACCTGCACGAGCAAGCGGACGTAGAGGTCGCCTGCGGCTTTGCTCTTCGCGTCCTTCACACCGCGGCCACGCAGCCGCAGACGCTGGCCGCTCTGACTGCCTGGCGAAATGCGCAGGCTCACGTCCCCGCCCGGGGTTGGAACGGTGACGGAGGCACCGAGCGTGGCTTCGCCGACGGTGACCGGGAGATCGAGATAGAGGTCTTGGCCTCGCCGCTCGAGGAACGGATGCGGGCGGAGCCGGACGTTGATGTAGAGGTCTCCCGGCGGTCCTCCTTTGTATCCAGCCTCGCCCTTGCCCGCGAGGCGGATTTTCGAGCCCTCGTCGACGCCAGCGGGAATCTTGACACTCAGCCGATCCACCTCGTCGATCCGACCGGTCGCCCCGCAGCGGGGACACGGCTCGGTGTACGCGCGTCCGCTCCCGGAGCAACGCGGACACGTCCGGCCGAAGGCGACCGGGCCCCCGCCCACCCGCACCTGACCGGCCCCCTCGCACTGCGGGCAAACCGTGGCCCCCTTGCCTCCGGCGCCTCCGCACTGAGGACAGGCGACCGGCCGTCGCAGCGCGATCGTCTGCGTAACGCCATGCACCGCATCGAGCAGATCGAGCTCGAGCGAGTATTCGAGATCGGCGCCGCGTCCCGGGCCGCGGAACCCCCGACCCTGGCCGCCGAACAGATCGCCGAGATCGCTGAAGACGTCCTCGAAGCTCGAATACTTGCCAAATCCCCGCCCCGCCGGAGCCGAGCCGCCGCTCGACTGCCATTCGCGGTACTGTCGCGCACGATCCGCGTCGAATCCGCTTTGCAGCCCCTCGAAGCCGAATTCGTCGTAGATCTTCCGCTTTTCGGGATCCGCGAGCACGTCGTTGGCGAACGAGATCTCCTTGAAACGCTCCTCCGCCTGCTTGTTGCCGGGATTGACGTCCGGGTGATGCTTACGGGCGAGCTTGCGGTACGCCTTCTTTATTTCATCGGCCGACGCCTTTCGGCCGACGCCGAGAACCCCGTAGAGATCTTTTCGGGCCATCGGTCAGGATCGTGGCGTGCTTGCGCTGACCGCACCGCCCGGATAGAAGTAGCGGAATCGAAAGAAGGATACGCACATGGCTCGCATCACCGTCGAAGATTGCCTCGAGAAGATCCCAAACCGCTTCGAACTCGTACTCCTCGCATCGAAGCGGGCCAAGTTGCTGCTGAAGGGCGCCCGGCCCCTGGTCGAAACCGATAACAAGGACATCGTCACCAGCCTGCGCGAAATCGGCGCGGGCAAGGTTCGGATGGTCTACCCGAAGTAGCTTGCCGACCGCCAGTTAAAAATACCCTGATCACGACCGGCGCAAATGCAACCGCGCCGCTCTCGGCACCCTCAATCCTCGCCCTCCTCGGACCTCTCCCGGATGTCGCGGAATCCGGCGCGAAACCCTCCACCGGTCGTCTCGATGCGCTTTTCTTCGACCTCTCTCCTGCGCTCGCATTCCACGCAGCGGGTAGCGAGCGGCACGATCTCGAGGCGCTCCTCGGCGATCTCGGCGTCGCAATCCTCGCAAAGACCATAGCTGCCCTGGTCGAGACGCTCGAGCACATCGTCGATGCGCCGGAGCTGCCGCCGCTTCATCTCCAGCCGCTCGAGCTCGACGTCTTGGCCGAGCACTGAGACCGAGCGGTCGCCGATCTCGATCTTCTCGTCTTGAGACGTGAGCGCATCCTCCTCGAGGCGCTCCCCGAACTCCCGCCGTAACGTCAGGAAGAGCTCTCCCCGCTTGGCATTCAGCATCCGAGCAAGACGATCGCGTCGATCGCCCATGGTGACGCCAAGCGTCGACCCTCGGTCGCTCCCTGTCAACCGTCCGTGGACCAATAGAGAAAAAACTCCCGGTTTCCACTCGGGCCGCGAAGCGGCGACTCGGCGAAGCCGCGCTCGACGAAGCCGAGCGCGTGCGCCGCCTGGCGGACACCGTCGATCGCCTCGCGGTGAAGCGCGGAGTCGCGTACGACCCCACCCCTACCGACGTTCCCCCTGCCCACCTCGAACTGCGGCTTGACGAGCGCGATGACCGTCGCCGCCGGGCCGAGCAGCTCGCGGATCTTTGGCAGCACGAGGCGAAGCGAGATGAAGGAGACGTCGACGACCGCGACGTCGACCGGCTCGGGAATGGACGAGGGCGATAGCGCGCGGATGTTCTGGCGCTCGATCACCACCACTCGTGGATCCTTGCGAAGGCGCCAGTCGAGTTGGCCGTAGCCGACGTCGACTGCATAGACACGACGGACGCCGTGCTGGAGAAGGCAATCCGTGAAGCCGCCGGTCGACGCGCCAACGTCGAGGGCGACCCGTCCCGAGAAGTCGACGCCCAGCGCGCGGAGCGCGCCGTCGAGCTTCTCGCCACCCCGGCTGACGAACCGCGGCCGCTTCCCGACCGCGAGGGTCGCATCCGGCGCCACATTCTCGGACGGCTTGGCAGCCGGCCGATCACCAACGCGCACTTCGCCCGCGAGGATCATGCGCTGCGCCTCTTCACGGGACTTCACCAGACCTCGGGCGACGAGAAGGACGTCGAGGCGAATCTTTGGCATCTCCGGCTACCGGCTTCCGGCTTCCGGCAAAGACGCCGCGCTGCCTTTCCGGTAACCGGTAGTCGGTAGCCGGTAGCCGTCCTTTTTACAACGCCCGCTCCACGACGCGACGCGCGATCTCCCGCAGCGGCTCGGCGCTGGCACCGAATTCACCGAGCGCCGCAAGGCCCTGCTCCAGCAACTCGCGGAGCAATTGACGGGCGCGCGCGACCCCCAGCGCCGCGGGGTAGGTCGACTTGCCACGCTCGCGGTCGCGCTGCGCCGACTTGCCGGTGACCCGAGTGCTGCCGAGCTCGTCGAGCAGGTCGTCGGCGATCTGGAAGGCCAAGCCGATCGCTTCACCGTAGGCCGATAGACTCGCGAGAGCCGGCGCGTCCGCCCCGGCGAGGATTGCGCCGATGCGGACGCAGGCACGCAGCAGCGCGCCCGTCTTGCGGCGGTGGATGGACTCGACCCGGCGTGGGTCGGCTTCGGCGCCTTCGGCGAGGATGTCCGCCGTCTGTCCTCCGACCATTCCCTCGGCACCCGCCGCAACGGCGAGCTCACGAATCGCCGCGAGCCGGCGCTCGGCACTGAGCCCGCCGTCGGCGCTGAGGACGGCGAATGCCTCGGTCAGCAAGGCGTCTCCGGCGAGGACCGCGACGGCCTCGCCGAAGACCCTGTGGTTCGTCGGGCGGCCGCGGCGGAGATCGTCGTCGTCCATCGCCGGCAGATCGTCGTGGATCAGAGAGTAGGTGTGCACCATCTCGGCCGCACAAGCGAACGGAAGGAGCGGACGAGGGTCGGCGCCGAGTGCCTCCGCGGCCGCGAGCACGAGGATCGGGCGGATGCGTTTGCCGGGCGACGTCAAGCTATACTCCATTGCCTCGAGCAGTCGGGGCTCCACCCTCGCGCGCCTCTCGCGCACGAGCTCGCCGAGGGCGGCGTCGACCTCGGTCGTCCACCGCTGCAGATACTCGTCAGTCGTCACGCTTCGGCTCCTCCATCTCGCGAAGCTCGGCTTCTCCGGCGGCGTCGCGCGTCAGCACCTCGAGCTTCCGCTCTACCTCCTCGAGGTGCGTGGAGAGCTCGCGGACGAGGCCGATGCCCTTCTCGAAGAGTGCGAGCGCCTCCTCGAGCGGCAGGTCCGCGCTTTCGAGCTTCTCGACGATTCCCTCGAGATCGCTGAGACGTTCTTCGAACTTCATCGATCGGGCCTCCTGCGCTACCGGCTTCCGGCTCCAGGCTACCGGAAAAAGCCCCAAGGATCCTCTGCGGTGGCCGGTAGTCGGTAGCCGTCCTTATCAATCCAGATCGCGCTCCAGTAAGGCCTCGGGATCGATGCGCGCATCCGCGACGCGCACCGCGAAGTGGAGGTGCGGACCCGTAGCACGACCCGTCATGCCGACTTGGCCGATCTCCTGGCCTTTGTCCGCCATCGCTCCGCGCCGAACCGTGAGCCTCGACAGATGCACGTAGAGCGTGAAGAGCCCGAAGCCATGATCGATCACCACCGTGTTGCCCGTGAAGAAGAGATCCTGCGCGAGCACGACGCGGCCGCGGTTCGACGCGTGAACCGGCGCGCCTTGCGGTGCGCGGAAGTCCATGCCGGCGTGCGGGCTCCGCGGCTCACCGTTGAAAAAGCGCCGCAGGCCGAATGGGGATCCGGCTGCACCTTCGGACGGCGGCACGAACTCGCCTCGCCAGTAGCGGTCGGGAGGGCTCCGTTCCCAGAGCCCAGCGAGCAGACGCTGCTCGCGGTCTATCCGGCGGAGCGTTGCGGCATCGGGCGCGACGTAGGCCTTCGGCACCATCAGTCGTTCTTCGGGAAATGTCTTGTCGCGAACCTCGAGTTCCGCCCGCACCCGCATTCCGTCCCGATACTCGACCTCGATCGGGTAGCGGCCCGAGCGCCGGTCGAGGTCGATGCCGACGAGCGCGGCCGAGCCGCCCGCGGCAGCGAAAAATCGCAGGCGCTTGCCGTCGAAGGTTCCGTTCGGAGCAGAGGCGTCCGTGCGGACCACGGCGAGACCGCCAACCGGGACGGCGGGTGGATCCACGGTCACCGAATGCGCGGCGGAGAGCCCCGGCGCCGCTGCGAGCCACAGAGCGGCCAAGAACGTCTCCACTCCTAGCCGCTCAGCCATCCTCATCCTCGCGGGACTCGACTCGGGCACGAAGCCCGCCGCGGGCGAGCCGGATGCGGAGCTCCTCGCCCGGCTGCACCTCGCTCGCGGCGCGCAGCGGAGTCGCCCCTGCGGTTTTCCAGACGACCGCATAGCCGCGCTCGAGCACGCCGAGCGGCGAGAGGCTCGACAAGGACGCCGCGAGCCGCGCCAGCCGCTCGCGCGCGATCGCCGCGCGATGCCGCATCGAAGCCGAGAGCCGGGGAACCGCCTCCTCGATTCGCGCGCGATCCCCGGCGACGCGCCGCGCGGGAGAGGAAAACAACAGCCGCTGCTCGAAACCGATCACGGATTCGCGCGACCCGGCGAGAGCGCGGCGTGCGGCGCGGAGCAACCGAAGCCGGATTTCGATCGTCCGAGCCCCGGCCGAGCGAATCGCGCCTCGCGGGTCGCGCAGGCGCGCACGCAACGAGCGGACGATCCGATAACCCCTCTCGAGATGGCGCTCGAGCGCGCGCTCGAGCGCACGGCGATGCTCCTCGAGCTTCGCCACGAGCTCCCGCTCGAGCGGCACGACGAGCTCCGCGGCGGCCGTCGGCGTGGGCGCGCGCGCATCGGCGACCAGATCGGCGATCGTCACGTCGATCTCGTGCCCGACCGCCGACACCACCGGCACCCGACACCCCGCGATCGCCCGCGCCACGCTTTCATCGTTGAACGCCCAGAGATCTTCCACCGAGCCGCCGCCGCGGCCGACGATCAGCACCTCGACCTCGGGCACCGCGCCGATCTCGTGAATGCCGGCGGCGATCTCGCGCTCGGCACCGAGACCCTGGACGCGGACGGGGCGGACGATCACGCGGAGATTCGGAAATCGAGCACGCAGCATGGTGAGAATGTCGTGAATCGCGGCACCGCCGAGCGCCGTGACGACGCCAACGCAACGCGGCAGGTACGGCAGCGGTCGCTTGCGCTCCGCCGCGAGCAGCCCTTCGGCGGCGAGCTTGTCGCGCAGCTGCTGGAGCTGCAGGCGCAGCGCGCCGAGCCCACGCGGCTCGAGGGACTCGACGTAGAGCTGCAGCGTCCCTCGCGCCTCGTAGAGTCGCACGCGCCCGCCGGCCACGACCTCGAGGCCATCGCTCGGCCGGAAGCGGATGCGCGCCGCGGCGCTGCGGAAGAGCACGGCGGCGAGCTGCGCCTCTTCGTCCTTCAGCGTGAAGTAATAGTGGCCGGAAGGGGCCGCGCGGAAGTTCGAGATCTCGCCGACGACCCAGACCCCGTCGAGACCGCCTTCGAGCGCATGCTGAATCCGGCGCGCGAGCTCGGCAACGGTGAGAACACGCGGAGCCGTGGGCGCCGAGCGAAGACGGCCGTTCACCCCGTTTCCGTGGACGGGTTCGTCAGGGCCTTGAAGACCTTCCAGCTCTTCAGGAGCTCGAGCGCTCGGTCGAGCTGCGGATCGCGGCCGGTCTCACCCTCGCGCACCTCCGCCACCGCCGACGCACCCGGAGGCTCTCCCACGGGCGTTTGGGATTGCGGCTGTGTCGCGCCGTCGGGTTTCTCCGCGTCGCCGGGCTTCGCGGGCTTCTCCGGCTTCGCCGGCAGCGGATTCCCGTTGTTGAAGTGACCGCGCAGGTTCTCCTCGCGGAGGAAGTCCCCCATCTCGTTCTGCGCGCCTGTCGGCTTCGCCGCCGTGAGCTCGTTGCTCATGATGATGTCCGGGGTGATGCCGGTCGCTTGGATCGAGCGTCCGCGCGGCGTGTAGTAGCGCGCCGTCGTCAGGCGCAACGCCGAGTTGTCGTCGAGCGGCAGGATCGTCTGGACCGAGCCCTTGCCGAAGGTCTGCGTGCCGAGGATCAGCGCGCGCCGATGGTCCTGCAGGGCACCCGCGACGATCTCCGCCGCGCTGGCGCTCCCGCCGTTCACCAGCACCACCATCGGGGACTCGACGTGGTTCTTCCGCTTGTGCGCGTAGTAACGCTGCTTCTGGCTCTCGAGGCGACCGTCCGTGTAGACGATCATACCCGAATCCAGGAACAGATCGGACACGCGCACGGCCTGAGTGAGAAGCCCGCCCGGATTGTTACGGAGATCGAGCACCAAACCTTCGAGCTTGCCCCCGCTCTGCTTGCCGAGCGTTTCGATCGCCTTCTCGAGATCCTCGTCCGTGCGCTCCTGAAATTGCGTGAGGCGCACGTAGCCGTACCCCTTTTCGAGCGACCGCGACTTGACGCTCTGAATCTGAATGTTCTCGCGCGTGACCTGCACGTCGAAGAGGTCGGCGGCGCCCTCGCGCCGTAACGTGAGCTTGACCTTGGTGCCCTTCGGCCCGCGCATCTTCTTGACCGCTTCCACCAAGCTCATGTCCTTGGTGAACTCGCCCTCGATCTTCAGGATCTGATCGCCCGGCTTGATTCCCGCTCGGAAGGCCGGCGTGTCTTCGATCGGCGAAACCACCGTGAGGATACCGTTCTTCACCGTGATCTCGATGCCGAGCCCTCCGAAGCTACCCTGCGTGTCGACCTGCAACTCGCGATAGAGGTCGGGGGTGAGATACGCGCTATGAGGATCTAGCGACGTCAACATGCCGTTGATCGCGCCCTCGATGAGCTGCTTCGTCGTAACCGCGTCAACGTAGTTCTTCTGCACGATCGCCAGAATGTTGGTGAAGACCTCGATGTTCTCGTAACTCTCGTGCGCGACCGCTCCGACGGTTTTGACTCCCCCGCTGGCGAGCCAGAGCGCGGCGATCAACGTGACGCTAGCGAGAAGACGCCGCCGCGGCTTCAGGAAGGACATCGATGTCTACCTCCGGAGTACAATTTTCTTATTCTACACCGCACGAACCACGCCTGCAACGCGACGGGAAGGCTTCACGGTCTGAGCAGTCTCCGACGCAGCGACTGATTCCAGCGAGTCCGGTCTTCGCGGAAGACCGCACAGACCGAGAAGCGTCCTTGAGCGTCGTCGATCCGCGTACACTTTTACTTGCAACCCACGGACGATTCTTCTATTTGAATGTCCTACTTCGCCTGCGTAGGTTGAATGATCTCGCCACGTACTCTGCTCACCACGGGCCAACTGGCGCTTCTTGGGCTCGCGGCTCTCTTTTCGGCGAGCACGGTCAACGCCTGGATCGCCGGTCGCTTCCGTAGCCGTCCGACGCTATCCGCGAGCCAGCCGGCGGAAGCCGCCCCGGCAACCAAGCATCCGCTCGCCTACTATGCTCCGATCACGACGAAGGACGTCTTCAATCCGCCGCGCGCCGCCGGGCCGGAACAGCAGGTGCAGACCGTCCCGCTCAACGCCAAGCTCTTGGGCACCGCACCCGGCGAAGGCATCGATTCCTTCGCGATCATCCACGACGAGACAAACAAAACGGACCAGCTCTACCGCGTCGGGGACAAGCTGCAGAACCGCACGCTCATCGGGGTCGAATGGGGCCAAGTGGTGCTGGAAAGCGGCCAGGGAGAGGAGATCCTCAAGATCGTCGAGCCCGGCGGCAAGGCTGGCACCGCGCCCGCCGCGCCTGAGGCGGGCAGCGGTTCCGTCCAGCAACGTGGCGACAGCGACTTCGTCATCGATCGTGCCGAGGTCGACAAGGCGATGGAGAACATGAATCAGCTCTTCACCCAGATCCGTGCGGTGCCGCATTTCCAAGACGGGAAGGCGGCCGGGTTTCGGCTGTTCGCCATCAAGCAGGATTCGGTCTTCGAAAAGATCGGCTTGAAGAACGGGGACATCATCACGCGGATCAACGGAAACGAGCTCACGGATCCGGCTCGCGCAATGGCGCTCATCCAAGAGCTGCGCAACGAGGGCCGCGTCACGGTTGACGTGAACCGGAACCGGCAACCGGCGACTCTCAACTACGAGATCCGGTGAGACTGCGCACGATCGTCCTCGGGCTCGCGGGAATCTTGGTCCTGTGGGCGGTCGCCGCAAGAGCGCAGGCGCGCAAGTCCCCCGCTCCTCCCGCTGCTCGGCCCCCGGCTGCCGCCGCAGCGCCCGAAACAATTCGGGTCGCGCCCGGTGCCGCGGCGGAGAAAGTTCCCGAGAAGCAGCTCATCACCATGGACTTCCAGGACGTCGAGATCGGCGTGCTGGTCAAGTTCATCAGCGAGATCACCGGCAAGAATTTCATCCTCGACGAGAAGGTGCGCGGCAAGGTCACCGTGATCTCGCCGACCAAAATCTCGATCGACGAGGCCTATCGCGTTTTCCAGTCGATCCTCGAGGTCAAAGGCTTCACGACGCTGCCGGCCGGCCCCGTGATCAAGATCGTCCCGGTTCGCGACGCCAAGGATTCCGGTGCACCGCTCGCGCCAAAGGCAGCGACGGGCGATCAGTTCATCACCCAGCTGGTGCCGCTCAGCTTCGTCGAGCCGAGCACCCTGTTACCGGTGCTGCAGCCGATGGTGTCCAAGGACGGCCTCATCAGCGCATACGACGCGGCCAACACGCTCGTCATCATCGACACCGCATCCAACATCGAGCGATTGCTCAGCATCATCTCCGAGCTTGACATCGAGATGCCCGCACGCGGGATCGAGATGGTCCATCTCGAGAATGCCTACGCGGAGACCGTCGCCAAGACGCTCCAGGAGGTTCTCGAGGCGCAAGGCGAGCGCGCCGGGGCCAAGGGCGGAGGAGCGCCCGCGCCGGCCCCAAGGCCGGGACAGCCCGCCGCCCCCGGGGGAGCGCCGGGCACGGCCGCCTTCAAGGTGATCTCGGACGAGCGCACCAACTCGATCATCGCGCTCGCCAGCCCGTCGCAGATGCGTATGATCCGAAAGCTCATCAAGGATCTCGACAAGCACCTCGAGGGCGTCTCGAAGATTCACGTCTATGCGCTGAAGTACGCCAACGCGACGGAGATCGTGCAGGTGCTGTCGGATCTAGTCGGTGGGGGCGGTGGGGGCGGCGGGGGCGGCGGACAGCGCGGCGCCGGCGGCGCGGCGGGCAGCGCCAACGCCCGACGCACGACGCGTCAGCAGCAGCAGCAGCAACAACAACAATCGTTCATATCCCGAACCCCCGGCCGCGGCACGACGGGGCTGCTCGGCGGCACCGCCGGTGGAACCGGCGGCGCCCCGGGGCAAGGGGGCCCGACCAGCGCAGTCGGAGGCGGAGGTGAGTTCGTCGGCGAGGTCCGCATCACCGCCGACCCGTTCACCAATTCGGTGATCATCAGCGCCAGCCCGCAGGACTACGACGTGTTGAAGCGCGTGATCGGCGAGATCGACATCCCGCGCAAGCAGGTCTACGTCGAGGCGATCATCTTCGAGATCTCGCTCCAGAAGTCGCTCGCGCTCGGCTTCGAGTACCAAGGCGGCACCGCGCTCGGCAACGATGCCTTGGGCCTCGCGCGCTTGAACTTCACCAGCCTGAACCAGGCGCTCACCACGCCGCAGACGATTCAGGGTCTGGTGATGGCGGCCGTCAGCAACCAGACGATCACGCTTCCCGACGGCACGACGGTGCCAGCCCAGGTGGCGCTATTCAACGCCCTTCAGAACGACCGAGACGTCAACGTCCTTTCCGCGCCGAACATCCTCACCTCGGACAATCAGGAAGCGGAGATCCTGGTCGGGCAGAACGTCCCGTTCCTCGCCAGCCGTGCGACCGACCAGACCAACCTGTCGAACACCTTCGCCACCGTCGACCGCCAGGACGTCGGCATCACGCTTCGCCTGACGCCGCAGATCTCTCAGGGGGACGTGGTGCGACTCGATCTCTACGAAGAAGTGTCGGCTCTGGTTCCGAACCCGCTCGTCGACGCGAACCTCGCCGGCCCGACGACGACCGTTCGCTCGGCCTCGACGACGGTCGTCGCGCGCACCGGTCACACGGTCGTGATCGGCGGCTTGATCTCGGACGACGCCGTCTCGACGCAGGGCAAGCTCCCCTTCATCGGCGACCTCCCGGTGCTCGGAAACCTGTTCAAGCAGAACAACGATCGCCGCGAAAAGATCAACCTGCTGATCTTTCTGACGCCGCATGTCGTGCACGACGACGCCGATCTGGAAGAGATCTCGATCGATCAGCGCGAGCAGTTCAAGCGTTACCTGCGCCAGGAGAAGCTCGGGCCTCGCCATTACGAGCAGCTCAACACCCCTTCGTGGAATGCCGCCTCGGCGACCCCCCCGGCCGGCGGCGCACCCTCCAACCTCGTTCCTGGAGACGCCGGCGCGTTCCATGCTCCTCCTCCTACGCCTGCGATCCAGACCGAGCCCTTACGCGTGCCGACACCCCAGGAGCAGGCGGCGATCGCGCCGCGACCGGTGGCGCCGCCAGCGCCGTCACCGCCGATCGTGCCTAGCTCGCCGAGCGCCCTCGGCATCCCGACCACCGGCCACCGTTTCGCCATCTTGCTGACGCTCTTCGAGAAGGGCGACGCGCCGCCGGAGCTGCAGACCACGAACGGCTTCGCGACCGTCTACACGCCGATCGATGCCGGTGAGTTCTTCGTCAAGGGTGGCGCCTACGAATACAAGTCGTCGACCTACGAGGCGCGATATAGCTGCCTCGAGGTCTTCCCCGACGCCGCTACCGCGCTGTCCGTCTATCCTGAGGGCCAGCCGCTCGAACGCTGGGCCGGCGCAGTGGTGCGGTGGCGACCGATCTCGGCCGAGCAGATGCGCGCGATGGTTGCCGGCGCCTCGCCCTGGAAACGCGCGCGCTGAAACGCAACTGCCGGCCACCGACTTCCGGTTACCGCAAGTGATTTTCGCGAAGGCGCCGGCGCAAGTCGGTAGCCGGTGACCGTTCTGGCACGCGGGCGTGCTTCTCGATAGAATCGTCTCCCGATGAACGGGCTCGAAGCCAATCTCGTCCAGCAGGCGGGCATCTCTCCCGAGGTTCTCGATCGCGCCCGCGAGCGGCTGCGAGACGGCAAGGACATCGGCGACGTGCTGCTCGAGATGGGGGCGCTGACGGCGGATCGCTGGGGAGAGATCGTCGCACAGTATTACGGCTTGCCGTTCATCGATACGCTGCCTACGGACTCGGTCCCCCTCGACCTGGTGACGCGCTTACCCATCCAGTTCGCCAAGCGGCATAACCTCCTGCCCATCAGGGTCGACGGCGATGCCGTCATCGTGGCGACCGCCAACCCGTCGCTGATCGGCCCCATCGACGATCTTCGTCTGCTGTTCGGCAAGGCGGTGCGCGCCGTGGTTGCACCCGCACCGCTCATCGCCGATGCGATCAACAGCGTTTACGACCGCGCCTCGGGATCGACCGCGGAGCTCGTCTCCGGGCTCGACGTGGAGCGCCTCGACCTCATGGCCACCGAGCTCGAAGAGCCGGAGGATCTGCTCGACGCGAGCGACGAGGCGCCGATCATCCGCCTCGTCAACCAACTCATTTTCCAAGCGGTCAAAGACCGCACCTCGGACATCCATATCGAGCCCTTCGAACGGCAGCTCGTCGTGCGCTTCCGCATCGACGGGATTCTCTACGACATCGTCAAGCCGCCGAAGCGCTTCCAGCCCGTCATCCTCTCACGCGTGAAGATCATGGCGGGTCTCAACATCGCCGAAAAGCGCCTGCCCCAAGACGGCCGAATTCGCACCAAGATCGCCGGCAAGGACGTCGACATCCGCGTCTCGGTCATCCCGACGGCCTTTGGCGAGCGCATCGTGCATGCGACTTCTCGACCGCTCGGCGACCCTGCTCCCGCTCGACGACCTCGGACTCGCCGGGCAGAACCTGAAGACCGTCCAGCGCCTGATCCATCAGAGCCACGGCATCATCCTCGTCACCGGCCCGACCGGCAGCGGCAAGACGACGACGCTCTACGCGGCGCTGCAGAAGATCAATTCCAACGAGAAGAACATCATCACGATCGAGGACCCGATCGAGTACCAGCTCGCGGGCGTCGGTCAGATGCAGGTGAATCCGAAGATCGAGCTCACGTTCGCCAACGGTCTGCGTTCGATCCTGCGCCAGGATCCCGACGTCATCATGGTGGGCGAGATCCGCGACATGGAGACGGCCGAGATCGCCATTCAGGCGGCGCTCACCGGCCACCTCGTCTTCTCGACGCTCCACACCAACGACTCGTTCGGCGCGGTCACGCGGCTGGTCGACATGGGCATCGAGCCCTTCCTCGTGTCGTCGTCCGTGATCGCCGTAATGGCCCAGCGCCTACTCCGCCGGGTCTGCGCGAAGTGCCGCACGCTGATCCAACCCACGTCCGAGCAGCTCCGCGAGATCGGCATCTCGCCCGCTCAGGCTGCCACCGGCACCGTTTTTCACGCCGGAACGGGCTGCCCCGATTGCAAACAGACGGGCTACCGCGGACGGATCGGCATCCACGAGCTCTTGGTCGTGGACGACGACATTCGGGCGCTCATCATGAAGAACGCCGACGCGGCAACGATTCGCCGCGATGCCACCTCGCGCGGCATGCCGACGCTCCGCGACGACGGCACGCGGAAGGTGCTCGAAGGCCTGACCACGATCGAAGAAGTCATGCGCGTGACGCAGGAAGACATCTTAGTCGAATGACGACTTCGGGCCGGAGACGTCAGGCTTCCAGCTGGATTGCGGGGAGACTCTTGTTGAAGCCCGCAGCCTGAAGTTCGATCATGCCAGTTTATTCGTACGTCGGCCTGAGTCCCGACGGCAAGAACGTCACCGGGGTCATCGACGCTGACAACCCGCGCGCGGCACGCCTGAAGCTCCGCCGCTCGGGCGTCTTTCCGACCTCGCTAGCGGAGAGCCGCGAAGCGGAGTCCACACCCCGGGCCTCCCGCTCGCTTTCGCGCCTCTTCGAGCGGGTGGGCGCGCAGGAGCTGGCGGTCATGACACGGCAACTCTCGACGCTCGTTTCCGCGGGCCTGCCGCTCGTCGACTGCCTCTCGGCGCTCATCGATCAGGTCGACTCCGAGCGCTTGAAGCGCATGCTCACGCAGACGCGCGAGCGCGTGAACGAAGGCACCTCACTCGCCGACGCGCTGGCGGAGCATCCCAGAGTCTACAGCGATCTCTACGTCAACATGGTGCGCGCGGGCGAGGCCAGCGGCGCGCTCGACGTCGTGCTGCTCCGACTCGCCGACTACACGGAGTCGACCGCGCGCCTCCGCAGCAAGCTCCGCTCGGCGCTCACCTACCCTGCGGTCATGCTGATCATCGGAGCCACGATCCTCTTCTTCCTCCTCTCCTACGTCGTGCCGAAGATCACGCGCATCTTCACCGAGTCGAAGCAGGTCCTTCCGTTGCCGACGCGGATCCTCATGGCGCTTTCGGGCATGCTGTCGACCTGGTGGCCGCTCGTCGTCGTCCTGCTCGCGGTCGTGGCGCTCGCCTTCCGCTATTACGTGCGCACCGAGGCGGGCCGGCAGCGCTACGACCGATGGGTGCTGCGCGTGCCGGTCTTCGGAAAGCTCATGCAGAAGATCGCCGTCGCGCGCTTTTCCCGCACCCTGTCGACGCTGCTGCAGAGCGGGATCGGGCTCCTCCCGTCGCTCGACATCGTCAAGAACATCGTCGACAACCGCGTGCTCTACGATGCCACCGAGGCGGCCCGCGATGCCATTCGCGAAGGCCAGTCAATCGCTCCCCCGCTCAAGAAGAGCGGCATCTTTCCGCCGCTGATGATCCACATGATCGCCGTCGGCGAAAAGAGCGGGCGGCTCGAGGAGATGCTCTTCAAGACGGCCGAGACCTACGAGGGGGAGGTCGACAGTACGATCGCCACGCTGACGACGCTCCTCGAGCCCGTGATGATCGTTTTCATGGGGGGTATGGTCACTTTCATCGTCCTGTCGATCCTGCTGCCGATCTTCCAGATGAGCCAACTGGTTCGGTGAGCAAGCCGCCGATCATGGTTTGCCCGTTCGGAGCCCCGCTGGTATCCTAACCCTACCAACGCGCGAATTTCTAAGCACCGCCTGACGTCGAAACGTTTGGAGATAGGATGCGCCGAACTGCCGGCTTCACGCTGATCGAGATCCTGGTCGTGGTCTTCATCATCGGCCTGCTCGCGACGATCGTCTCGGTCAACGTGATCGGCCAGACCGACAACGCCCGCATCACCAAGGCCAAGGCCGATCTCAAGCAGATCGAGCAAGGCCTCCATCTGTACAAGCTCGACAACGCGATCTATCCGACCACAGAGCAGGGTATCGCGGCGCTCGTGCGAAAGCCGTCCGGCGGCCCGCAGCCGCGGAGGTACAATCCCGAGGGTTACATCCAGAAGATTCCGGAAGATCCCTGGGGAAATCCCTACGTGTATCTGAGCGACGGGCAGAGCTTCGTGCTCAAGTGCCTCGGCGGCGACAGTGAGCAAGGAGGCGAAGGAAAGAACGCCGACATCGACAGCAGAGACCTCGGATGAAGGCATGAACAATGGCTTCGGGCCCCAGGCTTTACGCCTGCGGCGCGGGAAGTCTTCTGCGGAAATCCGATGCCGGAAGAGAGAGACCGGCTTCACTCTCATCGAGCTGTCGATCGTCGTACTGATCATCGCCATCGTCGCGCGAATCGCGATCCCACGGATTCGCAGCGTGACCGGTGCCGAGCTGATCGCCACCACGCGACGACTCGCCAATGCCACCCGCTATCTCTACGAGGAGGCCGCCCTGCGGGGCACGGTCTTGGTGCTGTACTTCGATCTCGACCGGCAGGAGTATTGGGTGGCGCACGCGGAGGAGGGGACGAGTACCCTCGTCGAAGACACCGACCTGCTGGCTCGCCGGGTCGTCCTGTCTCCGGACGTGCGCATCACCGACGTGTTCGTTCCCGGCGTCGGCAAGTTCGCACAGGGATTGGTGCCGACACGCTTCTATCCCGAGGGCTACGCCGACGCTTCCGTAGTCGGTCTCGTCGATGACGAAGGCCACGCGTATACGCTGCGCATCGACCCCATCCGTGGCCGAGCGGAAATCTCCGAGGGACACTAGGATCTTGCAGGCTCCTAGGCAGTCGGGCGGATTCACGCTGCTCGAAGTCCTCGTCGCCGTGGCGGTCATCGCCACGGCCCTGGTCAGCCTGCTCTCGCTGCACGGCAGAAACATCCAGATCATCGCCTACGACCAGAGGCTGAACCGCGCCACGCTGCTCGCGCAGGATTTGATGACGCGCTCGATTGTCGCGGATAGCTTTCCCGACCCGACCCGATCAACCGGCGACTTCGCCAACGACCCGGACTACCACTGGGAGCTCGAGATTCTACGTGGCCCGACGCGGGAGCTCGAGGACGAGATCCGGGAGATTCACGTCCGCGTGTTCTGGGACGTCGACGATCCCGATGCGGTACGGCTCGTGACGATGGTCAGGAAGCCGGAACAATGACGAAAGAGCGGCCACAGGCTGCGGGCCACGGGCTACGCCAGAGAATTCGGGGAGTCCCTTTGCTGAAGCCCGAAGCCAGAAGCTGCAAGCCCTACTCCGGGTTCACCCTGCTCGAGATCACGATCACGCTGGCGATCCTCGGCGTGGTGCTGACCATCATCTACGGCGTGTTCTCACAGACGATCGCCGCCAAGGAGTTCGCCGAAAGGCGCGCAGACGAGGCCGCCGGTGTGCGCGCGGCGCTCACGCGCATGACCCAGGACCTTCAGAACGCTCGGGCCACGCTCTCCGCGGCGCCCGCGCAGTCACAAGCACCGGCGCCGGGAGTCGCGCCGACGCCACGCGCGGGCGGGTCGGCGAAGTTTCCTCCCGGTCGCGCGCTCTTTCTCGGGCGCGTGCGCACCGATGCCGGCGTTGCCGTCGACGACGTGGCGTTCACGACCATCGTGCGCCGTCCGGCGGCGGCGACGTTCGCGGGCGTGGATCTCGGGATCGTGCATTACTTCGTCGCCCCGGAGAGTCCGCAGTCGGCGAACCTCGGTCTCTATCGGGAAACGATCTTCTCGCTCACGGGCGACGGATTCGATCCCGACAAGGCGAATCCCGCGGGTTCGGTGCTCATCCTGCCCGGCGTCAGCGGACTCGATTATCGCTTCTTCGACGGCAAGAACTGGGGCGAGGATTGGGATTCGAGCGACTCCCGCAACTTCACCGCGGCGCCGGAGGCGGTGGAGATCACGCTCACCGTGACGAACGACGCCGGCGAGTCGGAACGTTACGAGACCGCCGTCGACCTGCCGATGATCCGGAACATTCGTAATCCGCAAGTCGCCGGGCGGCCGGCTCCCCGTCAATGACTCGCAAGAAAGAGCCAGCGGGCATTGCCTTGCTGATCACGCTGCTGGTCGTGTCGCTGCTCACGATCCTGGTGGTGGAGTTCACGTATTCGACAGAGGTCGAGGCGCACCTGACGCGCAACGCGCTGTCCTCCATGCAGGCGCGCTATCTCGCGAGGGCCGGGCTCGTGCTCGCCGAGATGCTGCTGAAGGTCGACGCCGCGGAGAAAGCCAAGAACGTGCGCCCGAACGTGGATACGCTCGCCGACCCTTGGGCGCAGCCGTTTCCGCCAAGCCCGATCGGCGAAGGCGTCGGCGACGCTGCGTTCCGCATCGACGACGAGTCCGCGCGGTTCAACGTCAATTCGCTGGCGCTTCGGCCGGGAGTCAGTCCGATGGTGCTCGAAACTCGGAAGACCCTCTTCCAGGGCGTCCTCGCCGTGCTCGGTCTCGACATCAATCTGCTCTTCCCGCTGCTCGATTGGCTGGATCCCGATGACGACGTGACTTCGCAGAGCGGCGCGGAACGAGAGTACTACGAGGGCCTCACCCCCCCCTACGATCCCCGCAACGGCCGGTTGTTGAATCTCGACGAGCTGCAGCTCGTGCGCGGCTTCGGCGAGCTCACTCGCGAGCAGTGGGCCGCTCTCCGCGCGATGGTGACGGCGCTGCCAAACGAAGAGCTGCAGATCAACGTCAACACGGCCTCGGAGCTGCTGCTGACGACCCTGCTCGGGTCCGTCGACAATCCCGCGGCGGCCAAGGCGATCGTCGCGCAGCGACAAGATCACCCGTTTCAGGGCGGGCAGGAGCTCAACGAAATCCCCGGATGGAGCCAGCTGCCGCCCCAGTTCCGCTCGTTCTTCACGATGCGAAGCGCCTATTTCACGATCCATGCCGCCGGGATCGCCGCCGAGGTCACGCGCGGTCTGGCGGTCCTGGAGCGGCGAAACGGTCAACGGCTCGAAGTGCTCGACTGGCGCGAAGAGCCGGGGACCGTTTCCTTGACAACCCCGCCAGCATCCGATGCAATTAATCTCTTGCCG
This sequence comes from uncultured delta proteobacterium, assembly GCA_963745025.1. Classification (GTDB taxonomy): domain Bacteria; phylum Desulfobacterota; class Binatia; order JACPRU01; family JACPRU01; genus CAVQIG01. The sequence continues at coordinate 116,685 of CAVUWD010000019.1, read as the reverse complement.
TCGATGAACCGCTGATCATGCCGAATCGGATCCTGGCACTCGACCCGCATGGCTCCCAGCTGGTCGCGGTGGTCGTCGAGACGAGCTTCCGCAGCTATCAGATCGTCGGGTACTTCTCCGAGCCTCGGGACCCCACCGTGCAATTGGGTGAGCAACTGAGGAACTTCGTATCCCGCCATCCCATGACCGCGGACACGGTGCTGTCGGCCCTCCCCGGAGACGCTGCCGTCTACCGGTTTCTCGAGCTGCCGTTCCGCGACTGGCGGAAGCTTCAGCAAACCGTCCCCTTCGAGCTCGAGAGCCAGGTCCCGTTCGCCGTCGATGAGGCGATCGTCGATTTCCAGGTTCTCAATAAGACGGCTGACGGCACGCGGGTGTTCGCCGCGCTGGCACCGAAATCTCGGATCGACGATCACCTGAAGATTCTTGCCGAGGCGGGACTCGATCCCGCGGTGGTCGACTTCGCGCCGCTCACCACCCTGAACGTGCTCCAACTGTTCGAGGGCGATCGACCGGAGCGCTACGCCTTCCTTCACGTGAGCGGCGCACGCGGCACGTTCGCGATCTACCGCAGCGGTCAGCTCGAGCACCTGAGAGTGATCGACGTGGCGGGTGAGCCGCCGGTGCCTGCGTTCCTCCGTGAGATCGTCTGGAGCCTCAAGAGCCTCAACGGCGGGCCCCCGAGCGGGCATGACGTCGAGCTTCGGGCGTTGCTGGTCGGAGGCTCGTCGGGACCAGAGCTGCTCGAGTTGCTACGCAGCCAAGTCGGCCTCACCGTCCAGCGACTCGAAGACCTTCCGCTCCGTCAGGTTCCAGCGGCGCTACACGGCCGCCAAGGGACCTATGCTCCGGCGCTCGGCCTCGCGCTGCGGGGGATCGCCGACGCGCCGACGCTCGGTCTGAATTTCCGCCGCGAGTCGTTCTCGTATCGGCGCGGCCAAGAGCAGATGCAGGGAACGGTGACGCGCCTCGCGGTGCTCTCCGCCGTCGTCCTCGTGTCGTTCGCTCTCTGGCAGGGTGTCTCCTATTATCAGCTATCCCGTCAGTACGACGAGCTTCGCGACATCGTCCGCCAGGCGTTTCACGAAGCGTTGCCAAACACCCCAGTCGTCGACGAAGCGGAGCAACTCCAGCAGGAGATCAAGAGGCTCCAGAAGCAGCAGCAACAACTGGGTTTCGGCCCGACGGGTCCGGTTTCACCGCTCGAGATCTTGCGGCAGATCTCCGAGCACGCCCCCACCGAGCCCCGCATGAACGTCGACGAGCTGGCGATCGATGTCGACGGCGTCCACTTGCGGGCCAAGACCTCGTCGTTCGAGGCCGTGGAGACCATCCGGAAGAAGATCGCCGAATCACCGCTCTTCGGCGAGGTGCAGGTCAAGGAGCCGCGCACGACTGCGGACGGCAAGGTCGAATTCCGGATGAATTTGCTCTTGGGGAAAGGATCCGAGGGATGAGGTGGCTCTCGCTCGCCAACCTCCAGCATGCCTTCGCGCGGCTGGCACCCCGGGAGCGTCTGTTCGTCGCAATCGGCGGCGCGGTTTTCGCGAGCTTCCTCGTATTCCTGATCGTCTACAAGGCCCAAGCGGTGAAGAGCGCGCTGCGAACTCGAATCGTCGCCAAGCAGCATCAGTTGGAGCAGGTGGAGTCGTTCCGCGGGGTCTTCCTTGACCTGAAACGCCAGACCGACGCGCTCACGAGCAAGGACGCTGGGGCGAACGGGCTCTACTCCACGCTCGATGGTATCGTCACCAAGAAGGTCAGCCGCGACAGGGTCGCGTCGATGGCGCCGTCTTCCCCGAAGACGATCGGGGATCAATACGTCGAAGAAGCCGTCAACGTCCAGCTCGTCGGAATCACGCTGCAGCAGACGGTCGAGCTGCTCCATGAGCTCGAGCGGTCGCCGGCCGCCCTTCACGTGTCGCGCTTGCAGATGAAGAAGCGGGGCGCCGATCCCTCTCAGTTCGACGTCACCTTCGCGGTGTCCCGCGTCAGCATCAAGGCAGCGAGCTGACACGCATGAGCTCCTCGATCGCGAGCTTCGCCGGCAGGTTCGGCCGCTTCTTTCCCCGGCGATACCCCGGCCGGTCGTCCCTCGGCTACGCCGCGTGGACGGTCGGCTGGTTCGTTCTGTTCTTCGCGCTGACGTTCCCGCACGACCTCATCGTCCGGCGCTGGACCGACGAGATCGCCGCCCAATCCGGCTGGCGAATCCACTATGATGAAGTGTGGTTGCGCCCGTGGAACGGCTACCACTTGTCGCAGCCGCGCCTGATCGCGCCGGGAAAGGATACCGACCCGTGGTTCGCCGCCGCGGAAGTCGCCTTCCGGCCATCGCTCGGCCGTGATGGCTTCCCCTTCTATTTTTCGGGTCGGGCATACGGTGGTGACTTCACCGGCTCCGTCGATCCATCCGGAGCACTCGGGCTCTCCTGGAACGAGGTCCGGCTTTCCCAGTATCCGCGACTCACGGCGCTGCTCGAGGGCAACTGGGAGGGAACACTCTCGGGAGACATTCACTTCAGCGGCCGCGGCGAGCTCAAGAATCTCGAGGGCCGCGGCAAGCTCGGCTTGAAGAGCGCGTCCCTCACGCAAGCCAAGGCGCAGGGATTCACCATTCCCGATCTTCATTTCGCCAACGGCGAGGCCGAATTCGAGTTGAAGGCAGGGAGGCTGGACGTTCGCTCACTCAAGCTCTCCGGCTCCGAGGTAGACGCCGAGCTACATGGTCAGCTCTTCCTGCTGAGCGCGAACCAGATGCCGGTCGTCAATGCCGTACTCAACGTGAAACCGATTCCGGGAGCGCCCGCGGGGTTCGAGCCGCTGCTGACCCTGCTGAATCACAACCAGAAGGCGGCGAGCGGATCCTATTCGTTCACGCTCTACGGGCCGTTGAACGCGTTGCGCGTCCGCTGAGAATCACTGCGAGGCGTTTTCGACGGGCTTCGGCTCGCTGTTTTCGACGGCGATCCCGAGATAGACGCCGTTCACCGCGGGGCGTGCCCACACGACCCGTCCCTCGACCAGCCTCGGCTTGGAGCCTTCCAACGTCAACGACGCCCGCTTGCCGACGAGATTTCGACTGGCGCGCTTGCCGTCGATCCGCACCTGAGCGCCCGTCTCGGAGAGATCGATGACTCGGCAACCCAACGCCTCTTGCCCGAACGAGATCGTCCCCCCGGCATCCGCGTGCCGTCGCTCGGCTCCTCGACGTTCCTGTGCCTCGCTCATGGATACCCTCGGCGTTCCCCGACGTTCCAACGAATCTCCCTGACCCTTGAGTTGTAGACGGGCAGTCTACCACCCTAGGTCGAACACACAAGCGATTTCTTCCGAGCGCCGTAACGCCTCAGTCTTCGCCTCGAATGCTCCGGGACGACGAAGAGCGCGGTCGGTTGTGATCGACCCGTACTCGGACCGATCACAACCGACCGCAACCGCGCGGAGCGCGGAAGACAATAACCCACGAGCTGGTCTATTACTCTCCGCGCTTGCGCGCGGTGGCTGGCTCTTCCGGTCGACCCGAGTACGGGCCAACCGGAAGATCCAGCGCTTCACGAATTTCCAGCGCGTGTGGCGAAAACTGAGGGCTTTCCGAGCGCCGCGCCTGGCGTCGACGGAAATCTCGATCGAGTCTAGTCCGCCAGCTGCTGATCGATTTGCTTGAGAAGCGCGATGTTGTCGCCGTGACCCGTCATCCGCGCGACGACGCGACCGCGAATGGGGCGGCCGAGCAAGAAAAAATCTCCCATGATGTCGAGAATCTTGTGCCGCACGAACTCACAATCGAGTCGAAGGCGGGTGTTGACGACGCCGTCGTCGCCGATCAGGATGCAGTTGTGCAAGCGTCCGCCGCCCGCGAGGCCCATTTGCTCGAGCGCAGCGATGTCCTTCACGAACCCGAACGTGCGCGCCGGAGCGATCTCGGTGCGGAACGTGTCGGCACCGCCGTGCTTGTAGACGACGTGCTCACGCCCGACCGGTGGAGGATACTCGAGCGTGTAGTCCACCTCGAATCCGTCGCAGGGCTCGAGCGCGATGTACTTTCCGGTTTCCGGATCGCCGATCGCTACCCGGCGGTCGACGACGAGCTCCTCGATCTCCTCCTCCTGGGGCTCGATGCCCCCCGATTCGACGAGGTCGCAGAATTCTATGGCAGAGCCGTCGAGGATGGGAATCTCCCCTTGCATTCGGATCCGCAGGTTCGCGATGCCGAACGCGTGCAGCGTCGCCATTAGATGCTCGACCGTCTGGGCGACCACGCCGTCGCGGAAGAGAGTCGTCGCGTAGCCCGTCGACTCGACGTAGTAGACGAGCGCGGGGATCTCGACGTCGGCCGAGATGGTCTCGAAGACGACTGCCGTTCCCGGAGGCGCCGGATGGAGAATGAGGCCGGTGCGGATGCCGGAGTGGAGCCCCTGGCCGTTGACCACCACGCTGCGCGCGAGCGTGCGGCGCGCGAGGTGCGGCCGACGGGAGTCGCCGGCGCGCGCAGTGGAGACGCCGTCGCGACCGCCTCGTCTTCCAGCAGTCGGGCGGCCGGTGACCCGAGCGCGCGCTCGATCCGCTGCAGCAGGCGCTCGATCGAAAATGGCTTCTCGATGAAGTCGATCGCTCCGAGTTGGGTGGCGCGCACGGCCGTCTCGATGTTTCCGTGCCCGGAGATGACGACGACTCGGGTTCCAGGATGACGCTTCTGGATCTCGCGCAGAATCTCGACGCCATCGACCTCGGGCATCCAGATGTCGACGAGGACGAGCCGCGGGTGCTCCGCGGCGATCACCGCGAGCGCGGTTCGCCCGTTGTCCGCCTCGAGCACACGGAAGCCCTCGTCCGCGAGCACCCCGCGTACGCTGGCGCGGATCTGCTCCTCGTCGTCGACGATCAGGATCGTCTCAGCCATCAACCGGCTCTTTTACCGGAAATTCGACGATGAATCGACTCCCCTTCGGTTCGTTGTCGCGCACGCGGATGAAGGCGCGGTGATCGGAGAAGATCGCCGAAACGATCGCCAGGCCGAGACCCGTACCGTCCTTCTTCGTCGAGAAGTAGGGCTCGAAAAGCCGCGCCTTCACCTCGGGCGTCATTCCCGAGCCGTTGTCGGCGAGCTCGAGGCGAACCAGGCCGAGCGACTGCAGATACGACGTCGTGATCTCGATCCGCCCCCCCTGCGCGTGGCCGTTGGCACAAGCCGCGACGGCGTTGTCGAGCATGTTGATGAGTGCTCGCTTGACGCCCTCGCGGTCGAGCATCAGAGGCGGCAGGCTCGGGTCCGTGCGCACGTCGAAGCGGATCTTCCGGTGCCCCTCGCGGAAGAGGACGACGGCCTCCTCGACGAGACCGTTCAGATCCTCGGGGCGATGGTGCCCGGTGGGCATGCGCGCGAAGCTCGAGAACTCGTTCACCAGGGCCTTCAGGTCATCGACCTGCTTGATGATCGTCCTGCGTACACTCGTCGAACACGTCGTCGCGGAGGAGCTGGGCGTAGCGCTTCTGCAGGCGCTGGGCCGAGAGCTGGATCGGCGTGAGCGGATTCTTGATCTCGTGCGCGATGCGCCGCGCGACCTCGCGCCAGGCCTCCATTCGCTGCACCTGGAGGATCTGCGTGATGTCCTCGAAGAAGAGCACCGCGCCATGGGGTCCGTCGATCGGCGAGCCGGGATCCCGCAGCGGCGCAGCCGCTGCGAGCAGCGTGAATGCCTCCTCGGCGTGCACCACCTCGACCTGGCGTTCACCCTGGGTCGCACCGGTCGCGAGCAGCTGGTCGAGCATCTCCCGCACGGGTGCCAGCGTGGTACCGGTGAGCACCTCGACCGCCCGCCGGCCACGCGCCTGGCGCGCCGAGATGCCGAACAGGTGCTCGGCCGCGGCGTTCCACGTGGTGATGGTACCGTCCGGAGACACCGAGACGACGCCGGCGCGGATGTTGGCGAGAATCGTCTCCATGTGGCGGCGCCTCTCCTCGATCTCGGTATTGAACTTCTTGAGGTCGCCGGTCATCTGATTGAACGCGGACACTAGGGTGCCGATCTCGTCCCCACCCGCGCCCTCGATGTGAACGTCCCAGTTCCCGTGCGCGACCTCCCGCGTGCCCTCGGCGAGCTGCTGGATGGGCACGGTGATGCTCTTGGCGAGCGACAATCCGTACCAGGTGGCGGCGAACACCACGACGAGCGTGATCAGCGTGAGCGTCAGCAGATAGGTGTTCTTGATCGGTTGCTTGAGAATCTTCAGCTCGCGGTATTCCCGGAACGAGCGTTCGATGTCCTCGGCGCGATGCGAGAGGCTGACCGGGATGTATTGGTCCATGGCCACCGCGGCGATCACGCGGCCATGATCGAGAACGGGAGAGGCTCCGCGCACAACGTCGCCATCTCCGAGGGGCTCGACGCGCATCAGGCTCTCTCCCGCGAGCAGATGCTCGAATGCTTCGCTATCGGGCGCCACAGTGATGCCGCCCACGGCGGACGGCGAGAACGCGACGCTCAGGAGCTCTCGGGCTGGCGAAAAGATCTGCACCGCACTGACCCCCGCCTGGGCCCGGCGCGCTTCGAGCAAGCGATGGAGCTCCGCGCGTCGCTCGGGCGCGATCAGCCCTCGGGTGGCGAGCGTATCCGCGATCTCGCGTGAGCGGGCCTGCATCGACTCCGCGGTCCCTTTGTAGAAGGCCTGCACCACGTCGTGCGAGCCCTCGAGCGATTGCTCGACTTGTACGTCGAACCACTTCTCGATCGAGTTGTCCATGAAGTTCGTCGACGCGATGAACAGCAGCACCGCGGGAGAAAGTGAAAGCCCGACGAAGGCGACCACCAGGCGCGTGCGAAGGTGCGAGCCGAGAATCTGCTGGCGGCGCTCGAACATGAGCTTGACGAGATTCCGCACCACCAGGAAGGCGAAGACGACGAGCAGCAGCACGTTCAGGTTGATGAGCAGGAAGAACGTGAGGTGATTCATCAACGACTGCGCGCTCGAAAATTGCGGCAGTCGCGCCTCGAAGACGGCGAAGAGAAACACGCCGATCGCGACGATGGCGATCAGCCAGGCATCGCGACGGCGGACGCGCGCATCGGCGATGCCCTCGGCCTCGATCGGGTTGGTTTCGTTGGTGTTCAACGTCGTCACTCGCGCGTTCCTCGAAGCTCAACGACGAAGCAAATAGAGAACGAGGCTGAGTAGCGCGCTCACCAGGAGACAGCTCGTCAGCGGAAAGACGAAGACGAAGTCATCCCGCCGAATCACGATGTCACCCGGCAGCCGACCGATCCAGGGGACGCGGCCGAGGAGCAGAAACACCACGCCCGCGGCGATGATCACCGCGCCAAGCAGAATGAGCGTCTTGCCTAGATCCATCATGGGCTACGAGCTACGGGCTACAGGCCAAGACGTCACGCATTCTTTCCGTGGCCTGAAGCCCGTGGCCTTCCTCAAAACAGGCCTCCCTGCGGTCCCTTGCGGGGTTCTCTGCCAAGATGCCGCCGCGCGCTCGACGTTGCAACTCGGCCCTTCGGAGTCCTCTGCAGGAATCCGATCTGCAACAGGTACGGCTCGTAGACGTCCTCGAGCGTGTCGCGCTCCTCTCCGATCGAGGCGGCCAGCGTATCGATGCCGACCGGCCCGCCGTCGAACTTGTCGATGATCGTGAGCAGCAGCGTTCGGTCCATCGGGTCGAAGCCGATGTCGTCGACGTCGAGAAGCTTCAGCGCGTCCCGGGCGACCGACAAGCGGATGACGCCGTCCGCGCGCACCTCCGCGAAGTCACGAACCCGCCGGAGCAGCCGATTGGCGATGCGCGGCGTACCGCGCGAGCGGCGGGCGATCTCCGCGGCGCCGTCCGCTTCGAGTCGCACGCGACAGGATGCGCGCCGAGCGTGCGAGGATTCGTTCGAGCTCCGCCTGCGTGTAGAAATCGAGCCGGAAATCATTGCCGAACCGATTGCGTAGCGGCGCCGAGAGCAGGCCCGCGCGAGTGGTCGCGGCGATCAGGTGAAGGGCTGCAGAGGAATCTTCGACATGCTCGCGCCCGGACCGTGCCCGATCACGAGGTCGAGCTTGAAGTCCTCCATCGCCGGATAGAGGACTTCCTCGATCAGCCGGTTCAGTCGATGGACTTCGTCGATGAAGAACACGTCGTGCGGCTCCAGGCTCGTGAGGATCGCTGCCAGGTCACCGGCACGCTCGATCATCGGTCCCGAGGTGGTGCGAATGTTGACCCCCATCTCGCGCGCGATCAGATGCGCGAGCGAGGTCTTGCCGAGCCCCGGAGGGCCGTGGAAGAGCAGATGGTCGAGCACCTCGCCACGGCTGCGTGCCGCAGTCACCATCAGCTGAAGGTTCTCCTTCACGCGCTCCTGGCCGACGTACTCGTCGAAGCGCAGTGGACGGAGCGATTGGTCGACGACCCGGTCGTCGTCGAGCGCGGCGGGGCCGAGCGCTCCCGAACGCGCGCGGATGCGCGTCATCGCCGGGTGCTCCGCAGCGCTTCGCGAACCACTTCCTCGAACGCCATGAGACCGGCCCCCATCGCGGCTTCGACGGCGTGCTCGGCCTCGGCCGGTCGGAAGCCGAGATTGACGAGCGCCGAAACGGCCTGCTCCGCGACGCCGTGCGCCGTTCCGTCGCGTCGCACGGGACGCTCCTCGGGAAGCGCGGCGAGCTTGTCGGCGAGCTCGACCGACAGGCGTTCGGCGGTCTTCTTGCCGACGCCGGGGATGCGCGTGCAGGCGAACGAGATCGCGGCGGCGGATCGCCTCGCGAAGCTCGGCGACCGGCATTCCCGAGAGGATGTTCAAGGCCAGGCGAGGGCCGATTCCGGATACCGAGTGGAGAAGCTGGAAGAGCGTCCGTTCGGCTGCGTCGGCGAAGCCGAAGAGCTGGAGCGCGTCGTCGCGCAGGTGGGTGACGATCAGCAAATCGACCTCGCTGCCCTCGCCGGGAAGCGCCGCCAGCGTCTGCGCGGACGCGTAGACCTGATAACCGACGCCGGCGACGTCGACGACCACCTCCTCCGCCGTCCGGTCACAAAGCCGTCCTCGTAGGCGCGCGATCACAGCGCCGCCCCGCCACGGCGTCGCGCAGGCGCGCGCTCGGGTACGCGCAGCCGCGCGCCGATCAGGTGACAGAGCGCGAGCGCCAGCGCGTCCGCCTCATCGCTTGCTCGGCCGGCGGAACGCCGAGGCGCAGCGCGATGCCGCGCACCATCTGTTGCTTGTCGGCGCGTCCGTAGCCGACGACCGTCAGCTTCACTTGCGCGGGAGCGTACTCGAAGACCGGCAGTCCGGCCTCGGCGGCCGCGATGAGCACGGCGCCGCGGGCCTCGCCGAGGCGGAAGGCGCTCTGCACGTTGTGCGCGACGAACGCCTTTTCGAGTGCGACCGCGATCGGTGCGTGCGCTCGGCAGAGATCTTCGACCGCAGCGCGGATTCGGCGCAGCCGCTCGCCGAGAGGCAACCGGGCGGATAGCCCCACGGTGCCGCTCGCGACGTGGCGAAACGCCGCCCCGCGGGCTCCACCACCCCCCACCCTGTCACCGAGGTGCCCGGGTCGATTCCGAGCACCCTCACCCTCTCTTGATTCACTCGTCTATGCTTATGCGGCGGACAGCTTCTCGAGTTCGGCCGGGTCGACGTCGAGGTTCGCCGAGACGTTCTGCACGTCGTCGTGATCCTCGAGGGCCTCGAGGAGCTTCAGGGCCGACGCCGCCGGCGGTCCGGTCAAATGAACGGTGCTCTTCGGAATCATCGTCACTTCCGCGCTCGTGAGCTTGAGTCCGCCCCCCTCGATTCCGCTGCGCACCGCCTCGAGATTTTCCGGCGAGCAGACGACTTCGAAGCTCTCGCCCGCGTCCGAGACGTCGTCAGCACCGGCCTCGAGCGCCAGCTCCATCACCCGATCCTCGTCGACGCCTCCCTTGTCCACGTGGACCACGCCCCGCTTCTGGAACATCCAGGCAACGCTGTTCGCTTCGCCGAGGTTCCCGCCGTGCTTGCTGAAGAGGAAGCGAAGATCGCTCACCGTGCGATTGCGATTGTCGGTGAGCACGCGAGCCATGACGGCGACCCCGCCCGGTCCGTAACCCTCGTAGTCGATTTCCTCCAGCGTCTGCCCCTCGAGCTGTCCGCTACCCTTCTTGATCGCACGCTCGATCGTGTCGTTCGGCAGGCTCGCCGCGCGGGCGGTGAGCACGGCCGTTCGCAAGCGAGGATTCGCGTTCACATCCCCGCCGTTGCGCGCGGCGACGGTGATCTCCTTGATCAGCTTGGTGAAGAGCTTGCCGCGCTTTGCGTCCTTCGCCGCCTTCTTGTGCTTGATCGACGACCACTTGGAATGACCGGACATGATGGACTCCTCGGCTCTTGCTACCACAACCGCCGTACACCAGCGAGCGAAGACCTCCCTGCGCGGGTCGCGCGATGAGGGGTCGTCTCGACGCGTGCTCGGGACGAGAGGAACCCTGATCGCACCACCGCGCACGGAGCGGCGCCTCCGGGCGTGCGCGGCGCGCTGAAGGTACGCCGCCCACCTCACACGAGAGGTTGGTGGTGGTGAGGACTTCTTTCCAGTTGGCGACGCGGGAGCTCATGCGGATCGTGACCCTAGCAAGTGACGCAGGCGAGGCCAACGGCATTGGGGTGCTTGAGGGTATACGGGGGCTTCCGATAGCTTAGGGACGCGGGAGGTTCACTATGCGGCAATTTCTCTGGGGGCTGGCGTTCGGCGCATTGGTCGTCTATCTCTACGTCAACTACGGCGACAATCTGCAATCGTTCCGGCGCTACACGCTCCAGTGGCGAGAGTGGGCCGTCGGCCAGACCAGTCACTTCGCTGCGGGACACGAGAAGAAGTAGGACTCAGGCTTCAGGCTACGAGCTCAGTAGAAGCGCTTCGTGGTGTCTTTCCTAAAGCCTGAAGCCTTCCCCCCAATGAACCGCAGAGCACAGATCGCCATGACTCCCGAGGAGCAGGCGACGTTTCTCGCGGGCACGAAGACCTTGATCCTGAGCTCCGTCGATTCCAGCGGCTACCCACATTCGGTCGCCATGTGGTTTTCGCTGATCGACGGCATCGTGCACATGACAACGTTCCGCAAATCGCAAAAGATCCTCAACCTCCGACGCAATCCCAGGGTCTCGCTGCTCGCCGAATCGGGAACTCACTACGCGGAGCTTCGCGGCCTGATGATTCGCGGACAAGCGGACATCGTCGAGGACGTCGACCTCTGCACGGATATCCTCGCGGACATCCACTCGCGGCACTCCGGGTCAAACGCCGCGTCGGCTCGCGACATCCTTCGGCGTCAGGCAACCAAGCGAGTGGCCATTCGCGTTCGCCCGAAGCGCATCGCGAGCTGGGATCATTCGAAGCTCGGTGGCGTCTACTGATGCCGGGGAGCCGGCTTCCCGCCCCGGTGGCGGAAGCCTGATGCCCGCAAACCCGGCACCGAAGCCGGCGGCGAGCCTGTCGCGAGCCGCGGGCGGCGTCAGCCTCGCCGTGCTCGTGAGCCGGATTCTCGGCCTCGTCCGTGAGGTGGTATTCACGAGCCTCTTCGGTGCGAGCCGCGAGCTCGACGCGTTCATCGCCGCGTTTCGCATCCCAAACCTGCTGCGGGATCTCTTCGCCGAAGGAGCCTTGTCGGCCGCCTTCGTCTCGACCTTCTCGCAAAAGCTCGAGCGTGAGGGAGAGGCGCCCGCGTGGGAGCTCGCCAATCGCGTGCTGAACGACATCCTCTTCGTGGTCGGAGTCCTCGTGATCGCCGGCATCATCGGCTCACCGTGGATCGTGGACTGGATCGCCCCCGGCTTTCGCGACGAGCCGGGAAAGATCGAGTTGACGATCATCCTCACGCGCATTCTCTTTCCGTTTCTCTTGCTCGTCGCGCTCGCCGCGGTGGCGATGGGAGTGCTCAACGCGCGCTCGGTGTTCTTGGTGCCGGCCTCGGCCTCGTCGTTCTTCAATCTCGGCTCGATCTTCGGTGGTCTCTTCTTCGTCGCCTGGCTCGCCCCGGGCTACCTCCGCTGGACGTGGGCTCACCTTCACGGTGCCGCGCCTGCCACCCCACACGAGGTCGTTCCCGCCCTGATCGGAATGGCGCTCGGTACCCTGCTCGGCGGCGCATTGCAGTTCTTCGTGCAACTCCCGAGCCTGCGACGGGTCGGATTTCACTACCGCGTAATCGGCGGATTCCGCGACCCCGGAGTCCGTCAGGTGCTCCGTTTGATGGGGCCGGCGACGCTCGGCATCGCGGCGGTGCAAATCAACGTGGTGGTCAACACCTACTTCGCCTCCGAGCTCGGTAACGGCCCGGTCTCCTGGCTGAGCGTTGCGTTTCGTCTCATGTACCTGCCGATCGGCATGTTCGGCGTCGCGCTCGGCACGGTAACACTGCCCGCGTTGGCCCGATCGGTTGCACGCAGCGACATGGAGACGTTCCGCGTGAGGCTTCGCGAGGGGCTCCGTCTGCTCTGCCTGCTCTGCGTGCCGGCCGCCGCGGGTCTAGCGCTTCTCGCCGAGCCGATCATCGCCCTCATCTATCAGCACGGCCGCTTCGGCGCGGCCGACACCCGGGCGGCGGCGATCGCGCTCGTCGCCTACTCGGTCGGACTGACGGGTTACGCGGCGATCAAGATCTTGGGACCCGCCTTCTACGCGCTCGGCGACGCACGGACGCCGATGCGGGTCAGCGCGCTCTCGGTGATCCTCAATCTCGGTTGCAACTGGACGGCGATGCGGCTGCTCAGGCTCGGCCATGGCGGTCTCGCCTTGTCTACGTCGCTCGTCGCGCTGTGGAATTCGGCGTGGCTGTTCGTGCTGCTGCGCAAGCGAATCGGCGGCACGTCGCTTGGTCTTGCGGGCGATCTCCGGCGAATCCTCGGCGCGACCGCCGTCATGGGGCTCGCTTGCTGGCCGTGGATCGCGTGGATGGATCGCGGGCAGCGGGGATTCGCCCGCGACTTCGTGCAGGTCGCGACCACGGTGCCACTCGGCGCGGCCACCTTCTATCTTGCGGGCCGTGCGCTCGGGCTCTCCGATCTCGATCGACTGGCCGGCGCGCTCCGACGCCGACTGCTCGCGCCGCGCTGAAGCGGCGCCGCTCGCCTATTCCGCCTCGGTTTCTTCCTGCCTCACTACGGCAACCTTGAGCGCCGTACGCACGCCCGCGCCGAAATCGACCGTGACGGAATGCTCCCCGAGCACCTTGATCGGGCCCTGCAGAAGGATCCTCTTGCGGTCGATCTCGAAGCCCTGTGCGGCGAGCGCCCGCTGGATGTCGAGGTTCGTGACGGAGCCGAAGAGCTTTTCCTCTTCGCCGGCCCGCGCCGAAATGACGACCGACAGCGCCGCGAGCCGACTCGCCTCTGCCTCGTTCGCCTTTTGCACCTTCGCACGCTTTGCCGCCAGGGCGCGCTTGCGATGCTCGAGCATGGCGAGGTTCCTTGCGTCGGCCTCGAGCGCGAGCCCGCGCGGCAGAAGATAATTGCGAGCGTAGCCCGGCTTCACCTTCACCACGTCGCCGATGGTGCCGAGGTTCTCTACGTCTTGCTGCAGGATGACTTCCATCTCTCGGTTCTCCTCGCTTCAATCTTCTTCCACGGGGCGTGGATTCAAACGGCGAAAGTCCGCCCACAGGTCGAACACGCCGAGCAGCGTGACCCCGGTCGCCAGCAGCCATTCTACGACGATGAACAGGTAGACGAGGCCGATCAGCCAGAGGGGCGAGCGCCAGCGACCCATGTAGAATTGCGCGATCACCAACCCCTGGCAGAAATACACCACGAGCAGCACCGCGAGGACGTTCGTCGCGACCGCTTCGAGCACTCCGCTCGCGACGAACGAGCCGTAGCCGCTGGCGATGAGGATCCACACGAGCTCGGGAGGACACTCCCAGCGCGTGAGATCGCCAAAGACGGGCACGAGCCCGCGAACGCGTTGGCTGCGGCGCAAGAGCTGGACGTTGATCAGCACGACCGTGGCGATGGACACCAGGAACAGGGCCGGGGCGAGACGCAGTACGACATCGATCACGCGGGCGCTTCCGTCCTCGAGGTCGTGGATCATGTCTGGAGCGAGACCGGCGCGGGCGTAGACGCCGACGGCCTCCTCGCGCATTTGCTCGAGACCCGCTCGGATCGCGATCCAAAGCTCGGTCGGAGCGGAGATGCACAGAGCCACGCCGAGAATCGCCACCGCAACCCCCGCCGTGGCCAGCCCGATCGTCACCTCGATCGACCAGGCGCGCCGGAGAAGCGCTGGCAGGGCGATGGTCAGAAGCCCGAAGCTCACGAGGTAGAACACCGCCGGTGCCGCGCCGCCAGCGAGACCCACCCCGGCAGCAGCGAGCGCGACGACGAAGGTCAAGGCGCGTCCGTGGCCGGCCTGCGACAGCCGCAGCCCCGGCTGCGGCGTGAGCGCCATCAGCAGCGGCCCACCGATCGGCAACAGTAGCCCCCCGAGGAAGAGCACCGCCGTGGCAACGGACGCACGCGCCACGCCGATCCAGCCTACGGCTGCTTCTGCGGTCGTTCGTTGCTCGACCATGATGCGGTTCAAACCGTGGCCGAGGTGAACGGCAGCAGCGCCACGTTCCGGGCGCGTTTGATCGCGGTGGTCAGCTCGCGCTGATGTCGTGCGCAGTTGCCGGTGATCCGGCTGGGAATCATTTTGCCGCGCTCGCTGATGAAGCTGCCGAGGAGGCGAACGTCCTTGTAATCGATCGGCATTCGCTCGGCGCAAAAGCGGCAGATCTTCCGCCGCTGCATGCGACGGCGATATGGCATCTTGTCATCGCCAGGTCTTCCCCGACGCTTCGCGCCGCCTCCGGCGCGTCCTCTTCCCGATTCCATGAGCTCCTCCCCTTTGCTGCTAAACCATTGTTTTTACAATACTCGGACGGTGCGGGCCAGTATCTCGAAGCGGCTTTGGCGACTTCCGCCCGCCCCCCGCCAGCGTCGCTCCGTCAGCGCACCCTCGACCTCGACTTCGCGTCCTTCCTTGACCTCCGCACCCACCGTGTGCTCGCCAAACACGACCACCGGCATCACGCACCCCGATAGGGCGGGTTCGTCCGGGCTTGGCGGCACGCGCAGCCGAAAAAGCGTAACCGGCGTACCCGCTGGAGTGCGCCTTCGCTCGGGCACCGAGACGATAGTTCCGGCAAGCTCGACCCGGTTCTTCCGGGCGTTCAGCCCATCTCCTCGACGGACTCGAGATCGCCCGCCTGCTCGTCGCGATCGGGACGCGGACGGCGTGGCGGCAACGCTTTCTTGTGGATCTGGCGCACCGAGACGAACCGTAGCACCTGGTCGTTCAGCTTGAGCTGGCGCTCGAGCTCCCATACGGTTTGCGGCTCCGCTTTGTACTCGACGAGCACGTAGATGCCACGGCGTTGCTTCCGGATGGGGTAGGCGAGCTCCCGCACGCCCCATTCGTCCACTTTCTTGATCTCCGCGCGCCCCCCCTCGAGTATGCCGCGCACCTTTTGGACCATGTCCTTGGCGCCGACCTCCCCGAGATCGGGGTGCAGGACCGTCAGTGTTTCGTAATCGTACATCGAACCTCCCTCTGGTCTTTGGCCCCCGCCAAGGTAACGGACGAGAGCAAGGAGTTGGGTTGAGATCGGCTATCGGCCTTCGGCCTTCGGCTTGCCGTTGAATCGATTCATGGCTGCGAGAATTCCCTCGGCGAGCATCGTTTGGACCGCGTCCGCTCCGCGTGTGACCGAATCCGCGAGGGTTTCGGCTTCTTCGCTCGTCATTGCGTCGAGCAGATAATCGACGTTGCCGCTCTTGCTCGCCGGCCGGCCGATCCCGATGCGGACGCGGGGAAACGCCTTGCTGCCGAGCGCCTCGATGATCGACTCGACTCCGTGGTGGCCGCCCGCGCTGCCGCCCTCCCGCACGCGAACACGACCGACCGCGAGATCGAGGTCGTCGTATACGACGATGAACTGCTCCGGGTCGAGGCCGAGAGCTCGTCGTGCCCGCCCAACGGCTTCGCCGCACAGATTCATATAAGTTTGCGGCTTCATCAACAGAACGTCCATGCCGTCCATCCGTCCTTCGGCAACCTGCGACTTGTACTCGCGCCTGGAGAAGCGCATACCGTGCCGCTCCGCGAGCGCCTCGACGACCCGGAACCCGACGTTGTGACGGCTGCGCCCGTAAGATGAGCCCGGGTTGCCGAGACCGACGACGACGTTCGTCCGCAAGTGCTCGCGCCCAGGCTATTCGCCCTTCTTGCCACCCTCGGCACCACCCTCCGCCGGCGCCTCGCCTTCCGCCACAGGCGCCGGAGCGCCCTCGACAGGAACGCCTTCGACCGGCGCCTCGACCTTCACTTCCTCCACGGTGGGCGGCGATACGGTCACGACCGTGAAGTTGGTGTCGAACACGGGCTCGACTCCCTGGGGGAGCCTCAGCTCCTCGACGTGGATCGAGTCGTGGATGCCGAGCGCTCCGACGTCGACGTCGATGAAGGCGGGAATCTCCGTCGGCAGGCACATCACGGTGATCTCGCGCACGATCGGCTGGAGGATGCCCCCGGCCTCGACGCCGACGGCCTTGCCGGTGAAGTGCAGCGCCACCGTGACCTCGAGCTTCTTCGTGAGGTCGACCTCGTAGAAGTCGGCGTGCAGCACCGCTCCGCTCACCGGGTGGCTCTGCACCTCGCGCAGCAGCACCATGCGGCTCTTCAACTCGGGAGCCACCGAGTCGAACTGAATCAGTGCCGAGCCTTCGAGCACCGCGATCTTCTTCGAGAACTCCTTCTCGTCGAGCTGCAGGGTGATCGCGTCTCTCTGGTTCGGTCCATAGAAGACGCCCAGGACCTTGCCCGCGGCGCGCACACGACGAGCCGGCCCTTTGCCGACAGTCGCGCGCTTTTCAACGCTCACGGAAACGATTTCCATCTCTTCTCTCCTCGAGCTACGACAGGAACAGCGAGCTGATCGATTCCTCGTCGTGGGTGCGGCGGATTGCCTCGGCAAGCAAGTGCGCAACCGAGCGAACGCTCACCCGGCCGCTCTTCTTGGCGTCGGGGCGGAGCGGAATCGTATCGGTCACGACCAGCTCTTCGATGTCGGACGCCATCAACCGTTCGATGGCCGGACCCGAAAGCACGCCGTGCGTGCAGCAACCGATCACCTTGCGCGCTCCGGCTTCACGCAGCGCGGCGGCGGCGGTGACGATGGTACCGGCCGTGTCGACGATGTCGTCGACGAGAATCGCGCAGCGGCCCTCGACGTCGCCGATGATGCGCATCTCGGCGACTTCGTTTGGACCCGGGCGGCGCTTGTCGATGATCGCCAATCCCGCATCAAGCCGCTTGGCGATGGCGCGGGCGCGCTCTACGCCTCCCGCGTCTGGGCTCACCACCGCGACCTCTTCCCCGGCAGCTCGCTCGAGCATGTACGGCAGCAGCACCGGTGTCGCGTAGAGGTTGTCGACCGGAATGTTGAAGAAGCCCTGGATCTGGCCGGCATGGAGGTCCATGGTCAGCATGCGGGAAGCGCCCGCAGTGGTGACGAGATCTGCGATCAACTTGGCGCTGATCGGCACGCGCGGAGCCACCTTGCGGTCCTGACGCGCGTACCCGTAGTACGGGATCACCGCGGTGATCCGTTTGGCCGATGCGCGCTTCAGCGCGTCGAGCATCAGCAGCAGCTCCATGAGGTGATCGTTCCCCGGCGTGCAGATCGACTGAAGCACGAAGACGTCGCCGCCACGGACGTTCTCATCGATCTCGACCAGGATCTCGCCATCGCTGAACGTGCGAACGGTGGCGGCGCCGAGAGGCACGCCGAGGTCGTGCGCCACCGAGGTGGCGAGCACACGGTTCGAGTTGCCGGTGAAGAGGATCAGCTCGTCCTTGGCTCGCTCGTTCATCGAGGCATATCCGAAATGACTGGGCGGGAAGGATTCGAACCTTCGATACCGGTTCCAAAGACCGGTGCCTTACCACTTGGCGACCGCCCACCGCTCGGGTTGGTTGGACTCTAGCAGGCTGTCGAGAAACGGCTTTCCGTCGCCAATCCGCTCGATTTTGACTCCCGTCCCCCTTCAAACCATCGACCGATCAACGCGAAACGATGCATCGTATCCGCGCCCCGATAGGCTGTCAACGACGCGTGGACTTGGGGAGTTCGCCGTGGCAGAACCAGCCCGTGGAAGCGTTCGAATCGGCGGCGAGGCTCGCTGCCGATCGTGCGGGCAGCATCTTGAAGCGTCGCTGGCACGAGCATGGGCGTGTCGACGTCAAATCGAGCGCAATCGATTTGGTGACCGACGTGGACCGGGCCTGCGAGGCGGCGATCCTCGACGTGATCTGCTCGACGTTCCCGGACCACGCGGTGCTGGCCGAGGAGTCGGGAGCGCGGGGTGAGCACGAATTCCTCTGGCTCGTCGATCCGCTCGACGGCACCACGAACTTCGCGCACGGGTATCCTCAAGTCGCGATCTCGGTCGCTCTCCGACGCGGCCTGCAAACCGTTCTCGGAGTGGTTTACGACCCGATCCGGGAGGAGCTCTTCGTCGCCCGTCGCGGCGGCGGCGCATTTCTCAACGACCGGCCGCTACGGGTCTCGTCGACCGCGAGCCTGGCCTCATCCTTGCTGGCGAGCGGCTTTCCCTACGACCGACGCGAGCATGCTGTGTTTTACCTCTCCTTCTTCAAGGCGTTCATGCTGCGCACGCAAGGTATTCGCCGCGCCGGATCGGCGGCGCTCGATCTCTGCTGGGTCGCTGCGGGACGCGTCGACGGGTTCTGGGAGTGGAAGCTCAAGCCTTGGGACACTGCCGCTGGAGCGCTGCTCGTCGAGGAGGCGGGCGGGAGGGTGAGCGATTTCCGCGGTGGGCGATTCGACGCGTTCGGCGAGCAGACGCTCGCCTCGAACGGATGGATTCACGAAGAGATGCTCGAGTTGATCGGGCCGCTTCTCTGATACGTCAAACCGTCGACGAGCGGCGGCCGATGTAGTAGGGATCGGCCCTCGGCGCTCGGTCGACGGCTATCGGCAAAGCACGGGGTGAATTCTTTGCGGAAAGCCCAAGGCGGAAGGCCGGGAGCTGAGTTTCTGCCCCCGTGGTGAAATGGATATCACGGCAGCCTCCGGAGCTGCAGGTCCAAGTTCGATTCTTGGCGGGGGCATTCTAGGTAGAGCGCTTCCACGGGATCCGAAGGATCCGTCGTAAGGGTTTCTCGCACCAGATATCCAGCCGCTCGGCTCAACTGCGGCGAGACGTCGTTTCCTCGCCGTCCCGTCGCCTTCTCCTCCTTGCGTTCAAACTGACCCACCACTACACTCGCGGTTGGTGCTGGGCGGCAGCCTCGATCTGCCGGGAAAGGAGGGGGAAGATGGACCTTCCGAAGTGTCAGAAATGCAACAACGGAACTCTGATACCTCTTTCGGACTACGGGCAGGAGGGTTCCTCGGTGCTCTTCAAGGCGTGGGTCTGCACGAACCCCGAGTGCGGCTTCTCGCTGCGCGTGGATAAGGGTGAAGTGAGTTACGGAAAGAAGGTCGAGCACAAGCATTAGGTGTTCCACTTCCGTAGCGTATCGATCGGCCACTCATCACGGGCCAGCACTCATAGCCAACACTTGCGACGTCGGCTCGACTCATGCTCCTCTTGCAGGGTGCGCTGAGGGGTCAAATTGAACACCAGTCGCGATAATCGAGCTTCGAGGGGGGGATCCATGGCGGCACGTACGCTGACGATCGACGAACTGAAAGCCATGAAGGGCCAGGAGATCGGCACTTCCGACTGGCACCTCGTGGGGCAGGAGGAGATCAATAAGTTTGCCGAGGCGACCCATGACCACCAGTGGATCCACGTGGATCCGGAGCGGGCGAAGAAGGAATCGCCGTTCGGTGGGCCGATCGCGCACGGTTACTACACGCTGTCGCTCGCGCCCTACCTCATGGAGCAGATCGTGGCGGTGAAGGGCATCCGGATGGGGATCAACTACGGGCTGAACAAGCTCCGCTATCCGGGCCCGGTGCGGATCGGCAAACGGGTTCGTCTGAAGGCGACGCTCGCCGATCTCGAGGATATCGCCAACGGCGCCGGTGCACAGGTCACGATCGGCATGAGCTTCGAGGTCGAGGGTGAGTCGAAGCCCGGCTGCGTGGCCGAAGCGGTGTACCGGTACTACAAGTAGGATTCAGGCCCACCCGCTTCGGGTTACCGCGGGAGACAAAAGGCTCATTGCGCCTTTACAGATGTCTCCGTCATGCTGCTATGCCTCTCCGACCACCCGGACTTCGAACACGCCTTGCGGCTTGAGGCCGAACCAGGAGCCGATCCAGGCCCCCCAATACTTGCCGACAATGAGAGACTCGATTCGGGCGCGCCCGCTCTCCTCGCTCACCTGCTCCGCTCGGCCGCTCAGCCGTAGGTCGCCGATCTCGAGAATGACGTCTGGGTTGGCGGCGAGGTTCCTGGGCCAATCGCGCCCCATCTTCAGGGTCCCGAGATGGATCCTGCCGTTGTCTCCGACAACGAACCAGATGGTGACCGTGTGTTCGCGGCCCGTCCGCCGACCGCGGGTCGTGATCCGGCACGTGCTCCGCTCCTTCAGCGACTCGAGCTTCTTCTGCCAGTGGATCATTGCGCAGGTGACGCAGGCGCTTGCGGCGCCTCGGCGCGCGGAGCTGCTGGCGCACTGACCGAGGGCAGCTTCGAGATCGGCGCACTACTCTCAGGCGCCGCGGCTGGGGCAGGCGCGGTTGGGGGCTTTTCTTCCTCGACGACCGGCGTGCTGTGTGGCTTGCGGTGAATCCGCATCTTCAGAAGGAACAGACCGTGGTGGAAGCCCGACCCACCATTCCGAACACGAGTCCGATGGGCTCCGAACTTGCGGGAAAGCAGACTGGGCATCAAGCTCTATTGCACCCCGGCGGGTTTCAGGCCCGGCCGCCCTGAGTGAGCTTCTTCAAGTTCAGGATCTCGTCGAGCTTCTCGGGCGATATCAGCTTCTCCTCGAGGATCACCTGGCGGATCGACGTATTGCGGGCGACGGCTTTCTTGTAGACGGCGGCCGCCTTGTCGTAGCCGATGATCGGAGCCACCGCGGTCACCAGTTGACCGGTGAGCTCGGCGTATTCCCCGCAGCGCTCTACGTTGGCCTTGATCCCACGCACGCATTTTTCGGCGAACACGCGGCAAGCCGAGCCAGCGAGCTCGATTGATTCGAGGAGGTCGTGGGCGATCACCGGCATCATCACGTTGAGATCCAGGTTCCCGTTCATGGCCGCGACGGCAATCGCTGCATCGTAGCCGATGATCTGAGCCGCCACCATGTTGACGGCCTCGGCAATCACCGGATTGACCTTTCCCGGCATGATGCTCGAGCCCGGCTGGGTCGCCGGCAACTCGATCTCGTTGAGACCCGTGCGCGAGCCAGACGTCAGCAAGCGAAGGTCGTTGGCGATCTTCATGAGTCCGACCGCGATCGTTCGTAGGGCGCCGGAAAGCTCGACCGCCGCATCGCGGTTCTGCATCGCCTCGAAGGCGTTCTCCGCGCGCCGGAAGTCGAGATGCGTCAAACGATTGAGCTCCTGGATCGCGTGCGGCGCAAACCGCGGGTCGGCGTTGATGCCTGTGCCGAGCGCGGTGCCACCGAGCGGCAGCTCGGCGAGGTGCGGCCGGCAATTCTCCACCCGGCGAACGCCGTGGCGAACGACGCTCGCATAGCCCGAGAACTCCTGGCCGAGCGTGATGGGAACGGCGTCCTGCAGATGGGTGCGACCCGCCTTGACGACGTCGGCGAACTCGCTTGCTTTGCTCTCGAACGCTTCCGCGAGCGCTCGCAGGGCTGGTAAGAGTTGCCGTTCGACCGCCTCTAGCGCGGCGACGTGAATCGCGGTCGGGAAGACGTCGTTGGTGGACTGCCCCATGTTGACGTCGTCGTTCGGATGTACCGACTTGTCCCCGCGCTTGCCGCCGAGGATCTCGATCGCGCGTGTGGCGATCACCTCGTTCATGTTCATGTTCGTCGAGGTGCCCGATCCCGTCTGGAAAACGTCGACCACGAACTGGTCGTCGAACTTTCCGTCGGCCACCTCCTGCGCGGCCGCGAGGATCGCCTTCGCCTTGGTGTCGGGGAGCAGACCGAGCTCCGCGTTCGCCTTCGCCGCGGCGAGCTTGATCAGCGCCAGCGCACGAATGAACGGGCGGCCAAAGCGGAGCTTCGAGATCGGAAAATTCTCCACGGCGCGCGCCGTTTGCGCCGCGTAATACGCGTCCGCCGGAACTTGCATCTCGCCCATGCTGTCGCGTTCGATACGGAAGTTGGACATGAAAGGCTCCTTCCGGCTACCAGCTTCCGGCTACCGGCTACCGCAAGAGAGATCGATGTCTTTGCCGGTAGCGGGAAGCCGGAAGCCTCTTAGTATTTCGCCAACGAATGTATCTCCATCGGTCCCAGGCGCTTGCGACCGCCGAGCTCGGCGAGCTCGATGACGAAGGCGCAGCCGACCACCTCGCCGCCGGTCCGCCGCACCAGCTCGACCGTGGCGCACGCCGTTCCCCCCGTCGCCAGCAGGTCGTCGACGATCAGCACGCGACTTCCATGGTGAAACGCGTCTTGGTGAATCTGCAGGCCGTCGCTACCGTATTCGAGGTCGTAGCGAGCTTCGAACGTAGCGGCCGGCAGCTTGCCCGGCTTGCGCACGAGGGCGAGGCCCGTTCCCAGATGGTAGGCCACGGCCGCGCCGACGATGAAGCCTCGCGACTCGACGCCCACGACGACGTCGACCCGATTCAGGAACGGAAGGCAGATCTGCTCCACCGTCTCACGAAAGACCGCCGCGTCGAGCAAGAGCGGCGTGATGTCACGGAATAGGATTCCCGGCTTCGGGAAGTCGGGGATGTCGCGGATGACCGCTTTAAGGTCTCTCAAGGGCCCTCCTGCGAGCCGGGCCAGGGCGGCAAGTAGAAAAGGGGGTTTCGCGCGATATTCTGACTGCGGATCTCGAAGTGGAGATTCGGGGCGGTTGTGCGCCCGGTCCGCCCCACTTGCGATACTTCCTCGCCCTGGCGCACGAAGTCGCCTTGCGTAACTTCGTTCCGCGAATTGTGCGCGTAGACGGTCGACAATCCGTCAGCATGCCCCACGATCACGATGTTTCCATATCCAGGGATCTGATCGCTGTAAATGACGTGCCCGTCACGAGCGGCATAGACGGGCGTACCTTCGGGTGCAGCGATGTCGAGGCCGTCGTGGAAGCTGCCACTCCGGGGACCGAAACCGGACGTGAGCGTGCCGACGCGCATCGGCCACAGGAAGCGCCGCTTCCCCGTAGGGATCTCGTGCGCCTCGAGCGGTCGTTCCGAGGCGGAAAGCGGCGCGATGATCTCGACGGGCAGCCGCCGCGTGGCACCGGGGACGAAGATCCTCTGACCGACCTCGATCTGCGCAGGATCATCGATGCCGTTCTCGCGGGCGAGCTCGCGGTAGTCGAGGCCGTAGGCCTTGCCGATGCGAAAGAGGTTCTCGCCGCGGCCGACGACGTGGTAGAGGCCGCGCCCACGGCCGACCGTGGCGCAGGCGGCGATGCCGAACGCGAGCGAAACGGCGAGAACGGCTCGAAGAGTTCCGACGTCACCGCCGCCCTCACCCCGCCCAGCCATGCCGGCCGATTAGCTTCACGAAGCGACACTCGCCGAGCGCCTCTTCGTGAAAGCCCTCCTCGTCGCTGCGAATGCGCACCAGCATCTGGGCGTCCTCGGGACCCAAGGGCACCACCAGACGCCCGCCGAGCTTCAGCTGATCTAGCAGCGGCCGCGGCACTTGAGGCGCGGCGGCGGTCACCAGGATCGCATCATACGGCGCATGCTCGGACCATCCAATCGTTCCATCTCCGATCTTGATCAGCACGTTGTAGTAACCGAGCGATTCGAGCCGCCGTCGCGCGAGAGGAACGAAGCTGGCGATGCGCTCGACCGAAAACACGCTCTCGGCGAGCTCGGCGAGCACCGCGGTTTGGTAACCCGAGCCGGTGCCAATCTCGAGCACCCGATCGCGACCCTGGAGCTCGAGCGCCTCGCTCATCGCCGCGACCATGTAGGGTTGCGAGATCGTCTGTTTTTCGCCGATCGGCAGCGCCTTGTCGAAATAAGCGCGGTCGCGCAGCGCCTCCTCGACGAACAGGTGGCGCGGCACCTTGCGGATGGCCTCGAGCACCCTCGGGTCGCGCACGTCTCGCGCACGAATTTGCGACTCGAGCATCTTCTGCCGCGCGCCTTCGTAATTCAGGGCCACTCCAGCTCCATTTCCGAAAGCTGCTCCCAGCAGGCGTGGTTGGTGAGATCGAGATGGATCGGCGTGACGGAGATCATGCCGGCCGCGATCGCCGCGAAATCGGTACCTTCGTCGGCTGGACTTTCGACCTCGTCACCGCCGATCCAATAGTACTTGCGTCCTCGGGGATCGACCTTCTCGGCGATCGTGTCGCTGTAGCGGCGTCTTCCATGGCGAGCGAGGAGAAACCCGCGCGGCGATTGACCCTCTTCCGTCTCCGGCACGTTGACGTTCAGCAGGGTGTTTTCCGGCAGGCCCTTGGCGAGCACGTAGGCCGCGAGCCGCTCGGCGAAGTGAGCGGCGGGACCGTAGCGGAAATCCTTTCGCGCCGCGAGCGAGACGGCGATGGAGGGGATGCCGAGCAGCATCCCTTCCATGGCTGCGGATACCGTCCCGGAGTAGTGAAGATCGTCGCCGAGGTTCGCGCCGCGGTTGATACCCGAGACGATCAGTCGCGGCCGCACCGGCAAAAGGGCGTTCACGCCGAGCAGCACGCAGTCCGTGGGCGTTCCATTGACGGCATGCCAGCCCGGGCGGAGCTCTTCGACGCGGAGCGGCCGGTGGAGCGTCAGCGAGTGGCTGACAGCGCTCCGCTCGCGATCCGGCGCCACCACCACCACCTCGTCGAGCGAAGCCAGAGCATCCCGGAGCGCCCGCAACCCTTCGGAATGGATGCCGTCGTCATTCGAGACCAAAATCATCGGGCGCTTGATTGTAAGTAAAGCAAAGCGACAACTTTGTCGATCAAGCAACCGAGCGGCTTTCGGCTCTTCCAGCCAACGAAGGACGACGCTAGGCTGTCACCCATGAGAAAGACTATCTGGATCTTCTCGGTCGTCGGGCTCATCGCCTGCACGTCGAGCCAGAGGCAGGCCTGGCGCAAGAGCGGCCACTCCTGGGGCGAAAGCGGCAAGCAGACGGCGCGCGCCCTCGGTGAGTCGGTCAATCCCGACGCCACCAATCGCGGGGAGGAGTGGAAGCAGGTCGGTCGAGACTTCGGTGAAGCAGGAAAGGACACGGGTCGGGCGATCGGCAAGAGCGTCACGCCGGACGACTCTCAAGAACAGAAGCCGCCGCAACGCTAACGCCCGCGATCGTTCCGCGAGCCAGGAAGCGATTCCTGAGAAGACCTCGCCTGCCGAACGGCGGCCCAAGGCTGGATGTACGTGCGCGCAATCCGCATCGGCGCCGCTTTCGCGCCCGAGCTCGACGGACGCGGCGCCGGCTCCCCGCGCTTCGGCCTGCGAAGCGGCCGCGTTCGATCCGTCTGGCAGCGCGTGAAGCGCTGTGGTAGAAATTCGATCATCAAGGTCGGGGTTACGAGGATCCACATCGCAAAAAAACCCGGTGCTCGGCGCCTGGAGTCGTCCGCGCGCCGCCGGACCTCGTGCGCGGCCCCCGCCCCGCTACCGCGGATCGGCACATCGCTGGTTCGCCAGCCCGCCGCTTGATTGTCGCGGGCTCAGGAAAGGGAGAGAGCATGAAGATCTACGTGGGGAACCTGTCCTACCAGGTCACCGAAGACCAGCTCCGCGAGGTGTTCGCGGCGCACGGACAGGTCGATTCGGCGACGATCATCAAAGACAAGTTCAGCGGACAGTCCAAGGGCTTCGGCTTCGTCGAAATGACGAGCAAAGAAGAAGCCGAAGCAGCGATCGCCGCCCTGAACGGGACCGATCTGCAAGGCCGGCGCTTGAACGTCAACGAAGCGCGGCCGCGTCCCGAAGGCGGCCGACGCGAGGGCGGCGGCGGCGGTCGGGGCGGCTTCGGTGGCGGTGGCGGCGGCGGACGCGGCGGCGGTGGCGGCGGCCGGCGCTGGTAATACTCCGAGCACCCTCTGGGGCTGGCCGCCGCGCGCCGGCTCCGAGCGGCCTCTCACCAAACGCGTTTGCCTCCTCTTCTCCCCGAAGTCGGAAGCATCTTGACGGATTGCCCTTCGGGGTCTGCTATTCAGGACTGTCGATGACCTTGGAAGCTCGCACATGAGGCGCCTCGACGGCCTCCTGCCTGCGTTGATCCTGGTGTCGACGACATTCCTCGTGACCGAGTGGGTCCATTACCGCCTCGGAGCACCGCCGGTCTTCCAGTATCTGTTCGGCTCCGAGACCGACCGGGCGACGGGCTCCGCCGTCAAGGACCATGAGCCTGACGGCGTGACGGAGTCGGAGTTAGCGACCTACCTGCGCGTGCTCGAGGGCATGCAGGCCGATCTCTCGCTCTCGATCGACGAGGCCGTCGATCGAGAACACATCCCGCTCGCCAAATTCCGCGAACTCGAGCTGCGCGTTCAGCGGAACGAAGCCCTGGTCGATCGCGTTCGACACATCCTGCGAGAGCGGGCCGAGAGCCTTTGGAAAGCGCGCGGCGCTCCCCGCGACCACGGCTAATGCTCATGTTGATCACCGAGGGGCGACAGGGGGCGTCCGGGAAACGATTGGTCGGACAGGCTGCTTACGCCTTGCGGCGTCGCCGCTGCCTCGCCGCCAAGTATGCGAACACGGCGGCGACCGGCCAAAGATCCGTGGCTTGCCGTGACGGCGACAGCGTGCAGCCCCCGCCACCCCCATCCCCACCCCCTCCTCCGCTCCCGGTGCATCCGGCGGTCGTCGTTCCCGCGCCGAGGCTCGCCGGTTCCGGGTAAGCCGCGAGCACACCGCTACGATCGTCGGAGGTGAGTGTGCGATGCGTGGTGTTGCCGTTCGTGTCGCTGAAGAACATCACGACATCGGGGCCGAACCGATTCTCGTGATCGAGGCCGAGCAAGTGACCCGCCTCGTGCGTGGCGACGGCTTGTAGGTCGACACGCTCGTCGAAGGGATTGTCCTCGCCGGTTGGCAGCACTGCGAACTGATCGTCGCTGTTCATCTCGACGTCCACGTCGAAGATCTCGCCGCTGTTTCGGCCGAAGGTGATGATAGCCTGTGAGAAGATGTCCGCGGCGCTCTGACCGAGATTCTGCCACGACACCACGTTGCAGCCATCGTGGCCGTCCGAGCCCTTCTGCGACTGGCCACCGAACTCGAAAACGATGCCGTCGCGGCTGCCGCTCTGCCAGGTGGAGAGCGCGGCGGAGATGGCGTCGCGCGCCGCATCGAAGCTCAGCCCGGAGCCGTCCGCATTGACGAAGAAGTGGACCGGGAAAACGTTCCAGGAGAGCGGCGTGCCGAGGTGCGGGCAGTCGACTCCCGGAGCTTCGGTACAGTCCGGGTCGTTGGTCGTCTCGCGCTGGAAGGCATTCAGCGGTTGAGCGACTGCCAGACAAGCCGCGAAGACGATCGCTCCGGGCGCGCTCTTCAATTTCCACCTCCCAGCTGCCGGATCACCTCGTCGAGCGGTTCGCCTCCCACGGTGTCACCAAGGTCGCTCGACTCCACCACGCGATTCATCCCCTTCGACGTCGGCGACCACACTCCCGACGAGTCGCGAGCCAGGAAGAGGAGGTAGACCCCACCGGGCTCCATCGGCGTAACGTGGGAGACCCGTTGCGCGATGCCATCCACCTCTCCGCCGCGCTGGCGAACCACCAGGCCCGGCTCCGGCGCGCCGTGCACGATCCGCAACACCGAGACTTCGCAGTAGCTGTAGATCGCGTGACCTTCCCATCGGCTCGAGCGCGAGTCGCAACGACCGACGAGCTGCAGCGTGGAATTGCGGGCCCATTCGAGCCACGCGGTGCCGGCGAATGCCGGCGGGAGCGCGACGAGCCCGATCAGAGCCAGAAACGGGAGGAGTGGTTTTTTCATCTCGGCGATTGTAGTCGTGTCCGGGTCTTGGGGAAACCGCAAACCTCGCGTCGGTTGACTCTGGGGGGGAGACCCTCTATCGGTTCGAATTTCCATGAAAATTCGCGACAAGTTCGCGGCTGAGCCACGCACGTTCTCCTTCGAGTTCTCGCCTCCGCGCACGCCGGACGCCGTGATCCGCCTCTTCGAGACGGCCGAGCGCCTGCGCGGCCTCGCACCGACCTTCGTCTCCGTCACCTACGGGGCCGGCGGCTCGACGCGCCGCAACACGATCGACGTGGTGACGCGGCTCCAGCACGAGCTCGGTATCACCGCCGCCGCCCATCTCACCTGCGTTGGACACAGTCGAGCAGAGCTTCGCGAGATCCTCGGGGAGCTCGCCGCGCGAGGCATCGAGAACCTCATGCTGCTGCGCGGCGACCCTCCGCGCGATCAGCCGACATTCGTCCCCGCGCCGGACGGCTTCCGCAACGCGTACGAGCTCGTGCGGCTGGCCCGGGCGGTCGGTGACTTCTCGATCGGCGTAGCGGGTTATCCCGAGGGCCATCAGGAGTGCGCGGACAAGACGCGCGACCTCGAGCACCTCAAGCTCAAGGTCGAGAGCGGCGCGGATTTCGTGGTCACACAGCTCTTCTTCGTCAATCAGGACTACTTCGCCTTCGTCGAGCGAGCGCGGCAGATCGGCATCCGCTGCCGCATCGTCCCCGGCGTGATGCCCGCGCTGTCCTGGCCGCAGATCCAGCGCATGGCGAAACTTTGTGGCGCGAGCATTCCGCCCGCCCTGGCAAGAGACCTCGAAGCGGCGGGGGACGACCGCCCTCGCTCCGAGGGGATCGGCATCGATTGGGCGATAGCGCAATGCGAAGACCTACTCCGACGCGGTGCGCCCGGGATCCACCTCTACACGCTGAACCAGTCGCGCGCGGCGGAGGAGATCTTCGCGCACTTGCGGAAGAACGTCTCGGCCTTGATGCCTCAGTCCGCGGTCGGCTCGAGCTGACAGCGATCGCGCTTGTCGCGGAAGCGGAGACACGCCTCGTCGAGCGAAGCCTCGCTCTCGATCGCGCGCCAGAGCCGCACGGCGTCGCCGCGAGCGTCGGCGACGGCGGCCACCACTTTGCGGTGCCCGAGCGCCGCCTGATCGAAGCTCTTCCAGTGAAAGAAGATCGCGGGAAACTCGTCCGAGTCCTTCGCCGCGACCCGAGTCCGGTAGTACAGAACCGGGCGCTCGGTGACGTCGCCGAGGCAGGCGGCCGTGGCGAGTTCAGGGGTCACGATCTCACGCGTCGTCTCGACCACGACGGGCGCCTGCGGCCTTCGTGCCGCCACCTCGGCCCGCAGTCCCACGTTCCAGCCACGCGGATCTCGCCGCCAGCGCTCGCGCACGCAGCTCGAATCGGCGCCGCACTCCGAGAGGAGCGTCTGCGCCTGCGCCGCGGGATCGAACGGCGCGGTGCGCTGGCAGCCGGCCACCACGACGCCGGTCGCGAGCGCCGCGATCCTCAACCGTTCAGCGGCGATGCGCGCGCTCACGCAAGACCCGCTCGAGATTCTCGCGATCGGCGGCGTCGATTTGCTCGCTCGGAGTCGGCGACTTGACGAGCGGCTGCAGGCTCTGCCCGGGAATCGGGATCAGGGTCGATGCTTGGCGACGGTACGCGAGATAGACAGCAGCCGCGCCGACCGCGGCGCCGAGGATCCACAGCCATGGGCGTGATCTTGAAGACTTTCGCCTCCGCCGACTCATGCGGCTCTCGAAAACAGCCGGGCGAGCGCGGACCAGCCGCTGATGCGGTCCCAATCATCGACGCCGTTGTACCAGCGGATGCCGACCTCCTGAAGCCGGCGCGAGCGCGCGGCGAGCGCGAATCCCAGCCGCGCCCCCGGTCCGTAGAAGAGTCCCGCCACCGCGCCGAGGCGGCGAAGCTTTCGCCCGAACCAGCAGCGCGCGACGGCGGCGCCGTACGGCGTGAGATCGAAGTTCCCGGTGGCGAAGGCCCGCGTGATTTCGCCGGCCGCCAGACGCGCGTACTCGAAGGCGTAGGAGATTCCCTCGCCCATGAGGGGATCGCAGCCCGCGGCATCGCCGACGAGCAGCACCCCGGGCGCGCCGATCGCGCTCCGCCGCTCGTACCAGCGGATCGGGAACGCCTCCAGACGAGGTGACTCGACGCCCATTTCTCGCGCCCGCCCGCGAACCAGCGAGGGCAGCGAGACCGCGCCGCCGCGGTCGAGCGCATAGGCGCCTAGGTTGACGTGGAGCTCGCCGCGGATCGAGCAGGGGAATTCCCAGAGGTAGCCCTTGAGCCCCTGTGGCACGGCAGTGAAGTCGAAGATGTAACGCTCGGCGTCGAAGCCGCCGATGTCGGCGGCGCGAAGATCGCACATTACCGCGCGGCCGATCGCTCCCCGCCCGGCGGCGAAGAACTGGCGGTGCACGATGCTGCCCGAGCCGTCGGCCCCGACGAGCACCCGCGGTCGAATCTCTCCGCGATCGGTGAAGACGCGGATCGTCCCGCCGTCGCGTCGGACCTCGAGCACCTTCTGGTTTTCGCGAAGCTCCACTCCGCCGCGCCGCGCGTGCCGCGCGAGGAGCGCATCGAACTCGCTGCGGCGCACCACGGCGCAGAGATCGTGGTCGCTGTATTGCACCTCGCCTCGGGGGATGCGCACGGTCGCTCGGTGCACGAGTGCGTGGGGTACCGTGAGCTCGATTCCAAGCTCACGTAGACAGTCGAGCGTATGCGGGATCAGCCCGCCCGCGCACACTTTGTGGCGCGGGTGCATCTGCTTCTCGACGATCCACGTGCGCGCAGCCAGAGCGGGCGCGATCCGCGACAAATGAAGCGCGAGCGCCGTTCCCGCTGGCCCGGCGCCGACGATCAGGACATCGGGGGAATCGAAGGGCAAAAAATCTGGTTACAGGCTACAGGCTACGAGCTACGGGAAAGACGCCGTGGAGAATCTTTGCCTGTAGCCTGTAGCCTGTAGCCCGTAACCCTCCTCATCCGCTCGTTCGCACGTGCACGTTCTCGCGCACCCACTTGACGATGTCCTCGGTCGTCGCGCCGGGGCGAAAGATGCCGCGGACGCCGAGCGCTGCGAGCTTCGGGATGTCCTCCTCGGGAATGATGCCGCCGCCGAAGATCACGATCTCACCGAGCCCCCGGGCCTTCATCCGCTCGAGGATCGCGGGAAAGAGCGTCATGTGCGCGCCCGAGAGGATGGACAAGCCGATCGCGTCGACATCCTCCTGCAGAGCTGATTCGACGATCATCTCGGGTGTTTGGTGGAGTCCCGTGTAAATGACCTCGAACCCCGCATCGCGAAGCGCCCTGGCGATGATCTTCGCGCCGCGGTCGTGACCGTCGAGGCCCGGCTTGGCGACGAGTATGCGAAGGGTTCGCTCGGACATCCGTGACTCCGGGGTACGGGCTACGGGCTACAAGCTACAGGTAAAGACTCAGATGTACCGTTCCTGTAGCCCGTGGTCCGTAGCCTGTAGCCCAT
This sequence comes from uncultured delta proteobacterium, assembly GCA_963745025.1. Taxonomy (GTDB): domain Bacteria; phylum Desulfobacterota; class Binatia; order JACPRU01; family JACPRU01; genus CAVQIG01. The sequence goes on along the minus strand of CAVUWD010000019.1, from coordinate 85,138 downwards.
CTTTAGACCCACGCCGGATCCCGATATTCCCCGAACGTTTCTCGGAAAACATCGGAGATCTCGCCCACCGTGACTCCCCTCTTCACCGCGGTGAGAATCGGTGGCATGACGTTCTCGCCGCTCGTGCAGGCCTCCCGCACGCGCAGCGTCGCCTCGCGGGCTTCGCTCGCATTGCGCGCCTTCTTCCATGCCCGAACCTGCTCCGACTGCCTGCGCTCGGTATCGGGATCGATCTTGAGGATCGGAATCGGCCGTTCTTCAGGCACTTGATACTTGTTCACTCCGACCATCACCTTGTCACCACGGTCGAAGGCCCGCTGGAAGCGATACGCCGCCTCGCTGATCTCCTTCTGAGGAAAGCCTTGTTCGATTGCCTTGATGATGCCGCCCATCGCGTCGATCCGCTCGATGTAGGCCCACGCGTCGCGCTCGATCTTGTTCGTCAACGCCTCCACGGCATAGCTCCCCGCCAGCGGATCGATGGTGCTCGTCACCCCGCTCTCCTCGGCGAGGATCTGCTGCGTGCGCAGCGCCACCATCACGGCTTCTTCGCTCGGCAGCGCCAGCGTCTCGTCCATCGAGTTGGTATGCAGGCTCTGCACGCCGCCGAGAACCGCCGCCAGCGCCTGCACCGTGACGCGCACGACGTTGTTCATCGGCTGCTGTGCCGTCAAGCTGACGCCCGCGGTCTGGGCATGCGTGCGTAGCCGCAAGGATTCCGGCTTCTTCGCCGCGAAGCGCTCGCGCATGATCTTCGCCCACATGCGTCGCGCGGCACGCAGCTTCGCGACCTCTTCGAAGAAGTCGTTGTGGACGTCGAAGAAGAAGGACAGGCGCGGCGCGAAGGAATCGACGTCGAGGCCGCGCTTGACGCAGGCGTCCACGTAACCGATGCCGTCGGCGAGCGTGAAGGCGAGTTCCTGGATCGCCGTCGAGCCCGCCTCGCGGATGTGGTAGCCGGAGATCGACACCGCGTGCCAGCGCGGAGCGTTCTTGGCGGTGAACTCGATCATGTCGGCCACGATCCGCACCGACGGCTCGGGTGGCGAGATCCACTCACGCTGCGCGATGAACTCCTTCAGCATGTCGTTCTGGATGGTCCCGCCGACCTTCTCGAGCGGCACGCCCTGCTTCTCGGCAACGGCGAAGTACATCGCGAGGATCGCCGAGGCGGAGCAGTTCACCGTCATCGAGGTCGTGACGTGATCGAGCGGGATGCCGTCGAAGAGGCGCTCCATGTCCTCGAGCGTCGAAACCGATACGCCTTCGCGGCCCACCTCGCCGAGCGAGCGCGGATGATCGGCGTCGTAGCCCATCAGCGTCGGCATGTCGAAGGCCGTCGAGAGCCCGGTCTGGCCGTGCGACAGCAGATACTTGAAGCGCCGGTTGGTGTCTTCGGGACCTCCGAAGCCGGCGAACTGGCGCATGGTCCAGAGGCGGGTCCGATACATCGTCGGATAGGGGCCGCGCGTGAACGGGTATTCGCCCGGCTCGCCGATCTCGTCTGCCGGTGGCAGGTCGTCCTGCATGTAGATCGGCTCGATCTCCATGTCGGAAACCGTCGAGAACCGGCCTAGGCGTTCCTTCGTGGGATAATTCTTCTGCAACCACTCTCGCTTCTTCATTGTGCACCCATCGGCGACACTACCCACGGAAAATTAGCTGGAACCAGCGAATTTGGAAAGCGTCTTGCGCGATCTTCCCGATCTTCCGGGGTAGATCCGCGCGGGGAAAAGGGTACGCGCCGGTTCCCGGCTATCGGCCGCTGAATTTCGCCGGACGCTTTTCCAGGAACGCGGCCATTCCCTCGGAGCGATCCTCGGTCGAGAACGTGACCGCGAAGGCTTCGGCTTCGAGGCGGAGCCCGTTCTCGAGATCCACGTCGAGCCCGTGCCCGATCGCGAGCTTCGCCTGTGCGAGCGCGACCGGCGGCTTGGCGGCGAGCGCGGCGGCGAGCTTCAGCGCCTCGGGGAGAAGCGCCTCGGGCTTCACCACGCGATTGACGAGCCCCCACTGCCGGGCGGTCTCGGCATCGATCATCTCGCCGCCGTAGATCATCTCCCGGGCGCGCGGCGCACCGATGCGACGCGCCAGCCGCTGGGTACCGCCGAAACCGGGGATGATCCCGAGGTTGATCTCCGGTTGCCCGAAGCGTGCCTTATCGGACGCGACGACGAGATCACAGGCCATCGCGAGCTCCATGCCGCCACCGAGCGCGAAGCCATTGACCGCGGCGACCACGGGGAACGCGAGGTCTTCGAGGGCGGAGGTCACGCGCTGACCGAGCCGCGCCATCTCCTTCGCCTCGATCACGCTCATCGTACGCATCGCCGCGATGTCGGCACCCGCGACGAAGGCCCTTTCGCCCGCGCCGGTGACGATGAGCGCACGGAGTCTCCCCTCTCGACGAACGTCGCGCAGGCAGCGCAAGATCTCCCGCAGCGTGTCCGGATTGAGCGCGTTCAGCGACTTCGGCCGATCGATCGTGAGCGTACCGACGGCGTCGGCGGCTTCGAAGCGGATGTTGTCGTAGGCCATGACGTCTCCTTGGGCTCAGGGCTTCGGGCTCCGGCCTACAGGAAAGGCACCGCGGAGTCTTTTGCCGAAGTCTGTAGCCCGTGTAACCTGAAGGCTAGTACTCCGGCTTGAAGTCAGCGGGATAGCGCGCCCGATGTAACCGATAACACATCATTTTCTCTCACTCTATCGGTGCCGCTGTGCCCGTATTCGTGCCTGTTCTTCAAGGCGTCGTGCTGCCTCTTGGAGATCATCATCGCTTACGATGTTGTACATGGGCAATCCGGCCCATCCGATCCCGTAGAAGCTGTAGAGCATCCTCACGCTTCGACGATCGTGAGCTTTCACGGAAGGGTCGGCCGTCTCTCGAATACTTGATCCACCAGACTTTCCCTCGGAGATAGACCGAGCCGGTGCCGCGTTTCGAACCCATCTTTAGCGCTCTCTGAGCTTGCTCGCGTCGATAAGCGCATCTAGGTCCCTTAGGTCAAGCTGAATCCGCCGATCGTTGTAAGGCCTCAGTCTCCGTCGTAGGGGCGTGCGGCCGGCACGACCAGCGAGGATGGGGAGGAGGCCGCGATCACGGAGGCGAGTGATTGCGGAAGAGGAGGCGGTAGGTGTCAGCGGAGGGATCGAGAGCGAGGCGATCGAGGGCAGCTTTGAATCGCTGCCCGTAGTCATCAGGGTGGCGACGGCGTAGCGTGACGAGCGTCGTCATGAGGATCTCGCGGGTGCGGGCGCCAGCATCGGACTGCGAGCCGAAGCTCACCTTGCGGGCGATGATCAGCGGTCGCAGCTCGCGCTCGGCGAGGTTGTTGTCAGCCGGCACGGAGCGGTCGGCAGCCCAGTGGTAGAGCCGCTCGGGGTGATCGCGAAAGATGCCCTGGAGGCGGTGGATGGCAGGGTGGAGGGCGGGTGCCCCGACGGCATCGAGGATCTGTTGTTTCAGAGCACCGGCCTGGCGGCGGAAATCGTCGTCGCTGATAGCGATGCGTCGTAGTGTCATGGCAGTTGCGAGCAAGGGGGCGAAGGTGTCGACGAAGAGCTGGACCTCGGCGTTGTCTTCAAACTCTCGGCCGCAGTCCTGGACCTCGCGCAGCAGGTGCGCGTAGCAATACTGCAGAGCCACGGGCGCCTTGTTGTAACCGTTGTAGCGGTCGACGCCGAGGACGCCGGGGAGCGGGCCGGTGCCGAAGACCTCCTGTGCGACGGAGGCTGAGCGCGTAGAGCGGAAGCGGAAGATGCTGATCGTAGCCGTGGCGAACAGCCACGCGTAGCCGTTGTGCCCATCGTTTCTCCAACCCGTTTCGTCAGCGTGCTTGACGGGCGAGGCTCGGTACTCCAGCACGAGCCGTTCGGGCACAGCGGCGAATAGCCGTGCGAGCCGATGGAGCGCCCCGACGAGGGTGCCGTAGCCGATGGAAATCTGCGCTTCGAGGCGCCCGAGCGGAACGCCGAAGAGGTAATGCTGCACGGCGAGATGGGCGAGCAGCTGGTTGCCGAGAAGCGCGCGGGGTAATACCCCCTCCGGAGCGCGAGCGCGGAAGTGGCGCCGACAGCGAGGACAGCGCCGGGCGCCGAGTCGGTAGAGGATCGTGCGCGTCCGTGGCGGTGGGATGTCGATCACGGTGCGAGGCTCGAAGCGGCGCTCTTCGAGCTCCACGCCGCAGTGCGGGCAGGTTTGTTCGGCCACTTCGAGAGTTACGACCTCGTCCGCCTCGCTCTCCTTCGCCGTTCTCCGTCCGTGTCCCACGTGCCCGGGTTTGGCACCGCCGCGACGGGCTTGTCGATCCTCGAGCGAGAGCTCGGTGTTGGCTTTGAGGGGGATCTTCGACGACGGGGTCGAGGAGCCGAAGGGACCTTCCGCGCGCGCGATGCGCTCCTGGTAGCGAAGTCGATCGCGAAGAAGCTTGATCTGTTCCGTCAGACCATCGATCTCGCGCTGCTTCTCCAGGCATGCCCTGCAGTATCCCTCGCCGCCCACCACCGCCCGTCCCGCGCTGCGCCTATCGTGTCGGGGGTCGCCGCTTTCGCGTGCGGCGGTGCGCCAGGATCAGCCCCTCGGCGATCTCCACCATTCGCTCTTCGACGCGCCGCCCGTTCTCGAGTGCTCGTTCCAGTGTCGGTACCAGCTCGCGGGGCACGTACAGGCAGCGACGCTTCGTGCCCTTGCGAAAGGTGAAGTTGAACGCCGCGTGCTTCTCGCCGCGTTCACAGGCTGCACAGCCCCGCCGAATGCACGGCTTGGCAACCTCGGCCAAGGTGCCCCGCGCCACCGGCCAAAGCTTCCTGATCTCCTCCAGGAACCGGGTAACGTCGTCCATGCCTTACGTATGCATAAGACATACGTAACACGCAAGCCTTCCTCCCCCTACGGAGACTGAGGCCTTACCGATCGTTCCGTACGACAGGGATCCGGCCCTTCCAGATCAACTCGCGCACCGCCCATACCGACCGGCCCGAGTATTCGGCGGCGTCCCGAAGGTTCAGCAATCTTCTCTTCTCGGCTTTCATCAAGCGGCGAGTTGGCTCACGTCGGACGATCAGTCCTGGCCATATGGTCACCCTCGACGCGGTCACGAATGCTTGGACGATTGCTAAGACCCGCGCCGAGAGGCCGCGCGCGGTCATGATGCTCGGCATGCCGACGGTGGCGACCGTGAACGTGCCCGCCAACCGCGACGACCGTCACGAGCCGGGCACCTCCGATCTCGGTTCGAAGCCGATCGGCCGAAGTTAGGGCAACCGTCTCCAGTTCGCGGCGGATCATGGTCTGGGTCTCCCCTGATCGGCTCGCGGGCAGGCAACCGACCCCCCCAAAGACGTTCGCGAACGAAAGTACCGTCCGAGAACTCGAAGAAGACGGCTCCGGTCGCTCCCTCAGGCAAATCCGGCAGGCTTTCGGCGCTCACCACCCTCGCCCTGGGCAAGGCTGCGGGCGCGCACACGGCGGCGGCGACGAGCTCCTTGTCTTGCTCCTCCGGCAGGTTGGTGACCCCACGGGTCTTCTCAAGGAGCGCCAGAAGCTCTGCCTTGTGCTCGCGGATACGATGGCGGAAGGGATCGGTGAGCCACCCCTGGGCGACGATCCGGCCGTCCTCGGCGCTGAGCTTCACGTCGAGCTCGCGAGCGTCATCCAGGATGCTTTCCGCGACTGCCCGCGAGGCGGTCAGAAGACCTCCTTCGGCGGTTCGTCGCCATCGTCGAGACCCTCCGTCGAGAAGGGCTGTCGGGCATCCGTCAGGTCGTCAGGGGCCTTGTCTGACGGGGGTTCCTCGGGTTTTTGATCCGTCAGGCCCGAACCGGAGCTGACGTCTTCACGTCGGCCTCTACCCCCTGTCTCACGCGGGGCCTGACCCCCTGACGTCTCGAGAGCCACCTTCAGGCTTGGCGGCTTCGGCGAGAAGCACGTACACGTGGATAGCGATCAGTTCCGCCGATTGCGCTCTTCCACCAGCTTTGCGACTTCGACCGCATCCGGAGCCTGCGTTTCGCGCAAGCCTTCGACGATGCCGGGATGATCGGCTGCAGGCCGGTTCTGGCTCATCTTCCATTTGCCGACGAGCCTGCTGAGCGGGATCTCCAGTCCGACGATCGCGCCGAGCAGATTGTCGACGAAGTCGGCAGGCGCATCGGTCACCCGCCACGGCTGCGCACGCGCTGATTCGAACCGGTCGGTCAGTCGCCCGACCAGCGCGCGCAGCCAGGACCGATCTTCGATCGCTCGCATCGGGCCGTAGGCGTGTACGACCGCGTAGTTATACGTCGGCACCACTTTCCCGGTCTCGCGCTTGGTCGCGTACCACGACGGTGTGATATAGGCGCTCGGTCCCTGGAATACGACCATCGCACCAACGTCGGCAGAAAAGTCCCGCCATACCGGATTTGCGCGTGCGACATGCGCGCGCAGCGTGCCGAAGGGCGCCGGATCGGGATGCACCTCGAACGGAATGTGGTTCACTTCCAGGCCCGCTCGCCCGAGTGTGATCAGCGTACCCAGTGGATGCGCGCGGATCAGCGCATGCAGCGTTTCGATGCGCGTCTCTTCGAATTGGGATGGCGAATACACGTGGTCGATCCTTCGGTGTTGGAGAGCATCGTGTCAGGATCGAAGCGGCGCCACGGCGGCGATAGCCGCTACAAGGGCCGGACAGCTATATAACCGGCGTTCTCAGACGCGCAAGCCCACACTGCTTCCTCGAAGTGCCCCCAGTTTTCTACGATAGGTGCGTAAAGCAAGACCCGTTCGTGCTAAGCCCTTCGACAAAGCTCAGGACAGAATCTGGCGAAGCACGAAGACTCTCCATTGCACCAGCACAAGCAGGTGGTTCCGGGACGCAAATATGGCAAAGTAGGGGCGAATGAAGGAGGAACGCCATGTTGAACATGGACTTCACCCAACGCGTCCTCATCGACACCAGCACCCTACCCTGGCAACCTAGCCCCGAGGCCGGCGTATGGCGCAAACCGCTGGCCCGCGAAGAAGCAGAACGCGGCCACGCCACCTCCATAGTCCGCTACGACCCCGGCGCCAGCTTCATCGGCCACAACCACCCGGGCGGCGAGGAAATCCTGGTGCTGGACGGCACCTTCTCCGACGAAACCGGCGACTTCACCGCGGGCATGTACTTCCGCAACCCGCTTGGCTTCCGCCATGCGCCGTTCAGCAACGAGGGTTGTTTGATCCTGGTGAAGCTACACCAGTTCCAAAGCGATGACGACAAGCGGCTGGCTATCCAGACCCGCGAGGCCCAGTGGCACGATGTGCAGAACGGTATTCGTTACCAGTTGCTGCACAAGTACAAGGAAGAACAGGTGGTGCTGGTGGAGCTGCCTGTTGCCGCGCCCGGCATCCCGCATTCACATCCCGGCGGCGAAGAGATCTACGTGGTCAAGGGCGTCATCAAGGACGAGTTTGGCACTTATCCGGCCGGTACCTGGCTGCGGCAGCCGCCTGGCAGTTCACACTCCCCTTATGCAGTGGAAGATGCGTTGCTGTGGGTGAAGTCCGGGCATTTGAAGTAATGCGCCGTCATTGTTGCGCGAATTTCACGGAGGATAGGCGGCATTAGCGGCCGATGTCGACATAACCTGCGATATCAGCACCGGGTTCTTAAGACACGCAGGAGCACCAATGCCGATCGCCGCCTTTGCCCGCGAGCGGTTCGTGTCGAGCATTGCCAGGGGACGCGGCGACATGGACTTTTCGGCGATTGCACTGTGCGCGCGTGACGATGCAGGCCTGCGCGAGCCCAAGTAATAGCCGAAACCGGAGCGAAACGACGCGGACGATAGGAACTCGGGCGGTGATCACCGGATTTATCCTCTTGGCTGGGCCAAAACGCGTTCGCGATGGACTTCTAGTCCGAAGTTCCTCGACTTCTCAGTCTTAAAGTCTGGAGGAAGGGCTGAGGAGTCAGGGGGTTAGTGGTTTTGCGCCGCTTGAGGGCTCGCGCCTTGCACGAAAGCATCCGAAAGGACTATCGGCAGTGATCAGGGGCTAGCCTCCAAGGAGGGGGCAAGATGCTCTGCCCTTCCTGCAGGCACGAGAATCGCGCGGGCCGGAGATTCTGCGTCCATTGCGGCGCCGGTCTCGGGCTTGCCTGCCCCTCGTGCGGCGCCAGATCGGAACCGGGAGAGCGGTTCTGCGGCGAGGTGGGAAACCGCTTGCGGAGGTGGCGAAGCCAGGAGCGCCACCGGACCCTCACTCCTACACGCCGCCCCGTCTGGCTGAGCGCATCCTGGCCGACCAGGCGGCGATGGAGGCGGGGAGCGCGGCGGAGGGCGAGCGCAAGACAATCACGGCCCTGTTCGCGGACATCAAGGGCTCGATGGAGTTGATCGAGGACCTCGACCCCGAAGCGGCGCGGGCGATCGTCGATCCGGCGTTGAAGATCATGATGGATGCGGTCCATCGCTACGACGGCTACGTCGCGCAATCGACAGGAGACGGGATTTTCGCGCTGTTCGGCGCCCCAATCGCCCATGAGGACCATCCGCAGCGCGCGCTCTACGCGGCCTTGCGGATGCAGGAGGAGATCAGGCGATATTCGGACCGCTTGCGCGCCGATGGGCGCCAGCCGATTCAGGCGCGGGCGGGCGCAAACACCGGCGAGGTGGTGATGCGCTCGGTAAGCACGGGCGAGCATGCGGAGTACGTGCCGGTGGGGCACTCGACCAGCCTGGCGGCGCGGATGCAGGTTTTGGCGCCGATTGGATCGATCGCGATCACCAGTGCGACGCAAAAGCTGGTGGAAGGATACTTCCTGCTCAAGGCGCTGGGCGGCGCGCGTGAAGGGGGTGAGCGAGCCGGTCGACTATCGGGTGACGGGCTGGGGTCGCTGCGCACGCGGCTGCAGCGCTCCGCCAGTCGAGGGTACACGAAGTTCGCGGGCGCAGTCGACGAGATGGAGCGATGAGGCAGCTGCGGAACAGGCCAAGTCCGGTCATGCGGCAGATCGTCGCGGCAACTGGCCGAGGCGGGCGGTCGGCAAGTCGCGGCTGTTCTTCGAGTTCAAGGCGGTCTCGCAGTCGGGCTGGATGGTGCTAGAGACCTTGTTCGGTCTCTCACGGCAAGGCGTCCGCGTACCTGCCGGTCATCGACTTGCTGCACTCGTACTTCAGATCGCGGGCGAAGACGATCCGCGCGCGCGGCGCGAGAAGGTCAACGGCAAAGTTCTCACGCTCGATCGTTCCCTCGAAGACGCCATCCCTCACTTATTCGCTCGCTCGGAATTGCCGAAGGATCGATCCCCTCGCCTAGATCGACGCGCAGATTCGCAGCGCCGCACGCTGGACACGATCAAGCGGCTGCTTTTGCGCGAGTCTGCACCGACGAGGTTTTGGGAACATTCGCGCCCAGGCGACTCTGCATCGAGGACTACGCACGGCTGAGCAAGGACAAATAGAGGAAGGGGTATGGACTGATGCGCCAGGGTTTGGCAGCCCAGTTGGGCACCGGAGCAGGCTTATTCCGAACCAATTTTCTGGCGAAGGCATACGGGACAGCGGGGCGCTTCGAGCAAGGATTCGACTGCCGTGGCAGAAGCAATCGCAATAATGGAAACAACGGCCGAGCGCCTCAGCGAAGCGGCACTGCATCGATGAAGGGCGACTCTAGTCCTCCGACGTTCCACGTCGGATCGCATCATATCGCCAAACGGAAGCGGAGGAATGCTTTCGCCGCGCCATCGACATTGCGCGCCGACAGCAAGCGAAGTCATGGGAGCTTCGAGCGGTGATGAGCCTCGCCCGTCTCCTTCACCACCAGGACTGAAGAGGAAGCTCGCCGTATGCTGGCACGTGACTACGGTTGGTTCACGAGGGCTGTTGACACTGCGGCATCTGAAGGAAGCAGAAGACGTTGCTCGAGCGCTTTCGAGGCTTTGCACGCCCAGAATGAGGTGCCCGAGTTGTGGCTGCGACAATCCAGACGGCGCGTCAGTGGCTGCGGCGAATGCGCCGCGCCCCTTGCGCGGCCGGCATGCCCGAGTCCTGCGCACTGCGAACCCCCAGGTCGCAGGTTCTACGATTCGGCGGACAGCCACTGGCTCGGCCGTCGGTCCAGATCCCCGTTCCTACACGCCGAAGCACCTTGCGGAGAAGATCCTCACGTCGCGCTCCGCCCTCGAGCTACCGCAAGCAGGTGACCGTGCTCTTCGCCGACGTAGGGTCGTGGAGCTCACCGAAAGGTCGGCCCGGAGGATGGCACGCATCAGGATCGTTTCTCTCCAGATACTGGCCAAGGCGTTCACCGCTTCAGGGCACGGTCCGAGTGCCGCCGTACGGCGTCTGGCGCTGTTTGGTGCACCGTGCGCACGAGACCACCGCAGCGGGCTTGACGCTAAACTGACCGTCAAGTGGCGCTATCACGCAGAAGCGCGGGTTCTCAACCGGGCCGAGTGCGATCGTCAGCCACGGTAAAATTCCTCTGAACTTCCGCGCATGGGCCCTGTCGGTGCCGAGTTCGCCGAGATCGCTGGTCCACGCTTTCCGACGCGCGTTTCCACCTCAGGGTACATCCGGTAGCAAGGACTCTGGATCGCTAGACGGCGAATAGGCGGAGGACCAAACATGGGGCGTTGGACTGCATGAATAGCCCCCGGCAGATATTTGGGGATTTCCTACCTGGTTGGGACCGTCGTAGGTTGGGCAGGTGCACTTGACGAGCGGAAGGCCGGTAGCTACGTCGGTCTTCCCGGTACTCTTGCACGGGGCCGTCATGCACCCAGCGTAGCGGTTGGCATCCCCCTGCGCTGGACACTCGAAATTAGTGATGCCTATTTCGCCGAAAAGTATTGGACTGAAGTCGGAGATCAGATCTGCGCCGGGGAATAATGTCTTGTTCCTGATCGCATCGCATACTGGTGCCTCGTTCTTGCTGGGATCTGCGGGATTCGTGGCATTCAGGCACCCACTGCCGTCCTGGCCGCATGCCGAGACAGTTTCCTCGTAAACGTTTTTGTTCAGAATGCTGGTAATCAGGACGTAAGAGTAAGTCGCTCCCGTGGGATGGTCCGCACTTATTTGGTAACAGTCGCATTCGGCGGCATTCTTAGCCTGTGAAAAGGTGCAACTCGGGGTGAATAACGGGCTCCCCGGCACTCCGGAATAGTAGCAAAGCGCAATAGGACCCGTTTCGGCCAGACGGCAGGCAAGGAAGTTCTCCATTCCTTCAGCTACGTCAGCCCACGCACAGGGACTCGAAGAACCATTCGTCGTACATGTATTGATTTCTGTTTTTGCGCCCCTGTCGTAACCGTTAAGATTGAACGTCGGCTGGCAGCCGGTATTATGCACGCAAGTTTGACCGTATGCCGGTCCCCCCAACAGGGAGAGAACGCCAAGGGCGAGGGCATAGAAGTACTCGTTCTTTCTGTTCCAAGCATTTGCTTTGGTATCGAGACGAAGCGGGTCAATATGCATGACGCACTCCTTCAGTTGTAATGCTGCGCGATTGGAAGTCGCCGGGCCGGGCTTGCTCCGAGCGAACAACGTTGCCCCGCCATCGCACTCTGATCAGCCGTTGTCAAGTTTTGTACCACGCCCGGTTCTTTGGAGAAAAGTGTGATTTCAACGGCTAGGACATTCAACCCCAACAAGCGCCCGCGAGTCTGGTTGTCACGGGTTGACCCGAGCGAGAAGATGAATCGGTCGGGCGTCATCGCACGGCCGGTACTTGTCCGTGAGCGGGTTACCCGCGTGCCCGCGACTGGCGCCCGGCGGGCCGCAGGCGCCCCGTAGCGACGCGGCCCGGTGAGTTGAGATCGCGATTCCTGAAGCTCGAAGCTGTTCACCGCGAACGGAAGTCCACGCTCGATGAGCGCTCTTCGCAGGATGCCTAGCGTGCCCTCCGTCACCTCCTGGAAGGCGACGACATCCGGTCGTCGACGTGCGACGGCAGCAACTTGCTCGCGCGCGACGAGGCGTCGGCCGTTCAAGTTCCAGGAGAGGAGCTTCATTCGTATCGACTTGCTGTCTCTTCTCTTCGCTCAAGACGTTGCTCATCCGGCCCCGGGGGTCATCTCCCCAGGACCGCGTCAACGTCCCGTGCGCTTACCTTATTGGCCGGTTTTCAGACGTCCACTAATGGCTGGTTTTGGGTATCCGCCGAGGACCGAGGGAAAGCCGAGATCGTGGTCAGCGACCCGTCGCAGATTCAGGCTTTGAGCAAGTAGCGCCGTTCACGCGCTTGGCTTTGACTCTCGGGGTACGTGTCTCGTAGATAGAAGGGAGAGATCGTGCGTTACGCGCTCCGATTCCTCAACCTGCTTCCAGCCCTAGTTCTCTTAGCGAGCAGCCGCCAAGAATACGTTCCTAGAACAACCGTCGAGAGACCAGCAGCTATCACTCCACAACATTCGCGAACTACGAGGACTACACCCGCAGACGAGCGAATGAGGCAAGATCTCCATAACGCGGCCGTCGCGATCGAAGCCTTCTACGGCTCAAACGGTCAAAGCTATAGAGGAGCAACGGTTGCCGATCTCCAGGAGCAAGGATTCCATCCTTCGGACGGTGTAACGCTCTCCATCTTGGACGCTACCGATCGACACTATACGCTTGAGGCGAGCGCTACGGGCGGGTCCGCAAAGAGTTGGGTCTTTGACTCAGACATCCCGCGGGAGATGGTACCGTGCGCTGAATGATTCGCTGCTGCGGGCAGCAGCCCAGGAGCGGGAAGGATTCACCCCCGCCCTCTACCCGGTCGAGGTTCACCCGCCGTTCAGTTTCCGCGTGGAGCAAGAGCTTTTTACTTTGCGAGACGGGGATCGTCGGTAGCGATGCAAATGGCAGCGAACAATCTCCTGAACACAGGACTCGGTAGCCAGCGAGCAACAACGATGGTCGAAGGGAGAGGACCGATATCGATTCTCGGCAATCCCCGTCGTGGTGACGACGACGATCGACGCCTTGAAGCTCGCTCGGCTTAGAAGCCGTTCGATCGTGCGAACCGCGCAAACGCCTCGAAGATCGTCTTCCCCGACTTGGTGAATCGGCGGAAATACTCCGACACGAAGAAGCGCGAGTCCGGCGCGATCGAGCCCGCGATATGAATCTGCGACCTGATGACCCTTCGCTTAGCTCTTCGATGGCTGGCTGTGCCCGAAATTGTGCCCGTTCTGTGCCCGAAACGGGGCTATTGAGGACAAGCTCAGCCAACGTGAGCCAACCGCATTCGTTTACCCAAATCCCTAAAAAGTTTGGTAATTCCCGACCAGGGCAAACAATTGCTGCACAGGTTCTTCGGCTCAGTACTCCGGCTTGAAGTCGAAGCGGTGCGTGGCCTCGATGCGGCGCAGCGTTCGGCTCTTCGAGCGCACCACGACCGAGTTGGTCGTCGCGCCGCCGCGGAAGAATCGCACGCCTTGGAGGAAGTCTCCGGTCGTCACGCCCGTAGCCGCGAACATCACGCTGCCCTGAACGATGTCGGTCAGGAGAAGCTTCTTCGTCGGGTCGCGGATACCTGCCGCGGTGAGAAGATTGGCCTCTTCGGCATTCGACGGCACGAAGCGCGCCTGGAGGGTCCCGCCCGCGCAGAGGAGGCCGGCAGCGGCGAGCAGGCCTGCCGAGGAGGTGCCGACCCCTATCAGGAGATCGATCCCGCTCTCGGGACGCGAGGTGGCCAGCGCCACCGAGACCTCGCCATCGGGAATGAGGCGGATGCGCGCACCCGCCTTGCGCACTTCAGCGATCAGCTTGTCGTGTCGCGGCCGGTCGAGGATCGCCACCGTGAGATCTTCGACGTATACGCCTCGAGCGTCGGCCAGCGCCTTCAGATTATCGCTCGGCGAGCGATCGAGATCGACGACGTCGCGCCCGTCGGGGCCGAGGCCTGCGACGATCTTCTCCATGTACGTGCGCGGGCAGCGCTGGAATCCACAGGTCGGATCGTCCGAGATGGCAATGACCGAGAGCGCGTTCGCCGCGCCGGTTGCGCAGGCGATGGCGCCGTCGATCGCATCGACGGCGATCGAGAGCTTCGCGCCGTCCCCGCTGCCGAGGCGCTGGCCCTCGAAGAGCGGCACGCCATCCTCTTCCTGTCCCTCGCCGATGACGACCGAGCCCTCCACCGGGATCGCGCGGAAGGCGCGCTCGATCGCGCGCGCCGCCTCGAGATCGGCCGCCACCTCGTCCCCCCGGCCGACGAACCGGGCGGCCGCGAGCGCCGCGGCTTCCGTGACTCGCACCACCTCGAGCGCCAGGTTACGGTCCATGACTAACGCGACAGTTTAGAGTCGACCGGGTCGGAACTGTCAACTCGCGAGGACACTCGCGAGGACGGAATGTGAACGAGGCTACAGGCTACGGCCAAGGCCCAGGAGTCTTTGCCTGTAGCCTGCAGCCCGTAGCCTCTCCTACAGCCGGTCCTCGATCCGCACGAACACCGGCTTGCCGCTGACCACCGCAAGCCGGCCGATCTCCGCGAGCGCACGCACGAGATTGCGCTCGAGCGCATCGTGGGTGCGGATCACGATCGGCACCGAGGTGCCGCGCTTGCGATCCTTCTGGATCACCGAGGCGATCGAGATCTGGTGGCGGCCGAGGATACTGGCGATCCGGCCGAGCACGCCCGGGCGGTCGAGCACCAGAAACCGCAGATAGTACTCGGCCTCAAGGCCCCCGATCGCCCGGATGCGCGCGCGGCGAAGCTCGCGCCAGGGCATGCCGAGGGGCGGTGCTGGCCGCGCATCGCGGCGGCCCCGTGACTCGGCCACCTCCAGAATGTCGCTGAGCACGGAGGTCGCGGTGGGCAGCATGCCGGCGCCCTCTCCGACGTACATCGTCGGACCCAGCGCATCGCCCTGAACGTGCACCGCGTTGAAGGCGCCGCGCACGTCGGCGAGCAGGCTCGCGCGCGGAATCATCGTTGGATGCACTCGCGCTTCGATCGATCGGCCGTCGTCCTTGGCGATCGCCAGCAGCTTGATCACGTAGCCGAGCTCGCGCGCGAACGCCACGTCGAGCTGGCTGACGCGGCGAATGCCTTCGGTGTGGATCGACGACAGCGGACAGCGCGCGCCGAAGGCCAGCATCACGAGCAGCGACAGTTTTTGGGCAGCATCGATGCCGTCGACGTCGAGCGAGGGGTCCGCCTCGGCGAGCCCGGCCGCCTGGGCTTCGGCGAGCGCCTCGTGGAACTCCGCGCCGCGATCGGTCATCGCGGTCAGAATCGAGTTGCAGGTTCCGTTGACGATTCCGTAGATGGCACGGTTTCGATCTCCGGCGAGCGCCTGGCGAAGCACACGGATGATGGGGACGCCGCCGGCGACGCTGCCCTCGAAGCCGAGCCGCGCACCGGCGCGCTCGGCGGCCTGGAACACGTCCTGCCCGTGCGTGGCGAGCAGCGCCTTGTTGGCGGTGACGACGTCCTTCCCCGCGGCGATCGCGCCGAGCACGAGGCTCTTCGCCGGCTCGATGCCGCCGATCAGCTCGACGATCACGTCGATTGCGGGATCGGCAAGGAGTCGCCACGGATCGCCGACGATCCGCACGCGATCGAGCGCGACGTCGCGCTTGCGTGCGGGATGGCGTACCGCCACGGCGGCGAGCCGCAGTCCTCGTCCAAGCCGCTTGCGGATCGAGGCGTGATTGCGCTCGAGGAGCTTGACGACGCCCGTACCGACCGTGCCGAGCCCGAGCAGGCCGATCGAAACGTCCTCGCGTGTCTTCTTCAGTTCCATCCGGCGAACGCGGACGGGATCTTGCCGACGTCGACGAGGAGCTCGCGGACGAGATCGTCGGGCGTGCCTCGGGGGAAGCCGAGCGCGATGCGGTCCGACAGGCCGCCGAAGCGCTCGCGGAGCGTCGCCGCGAGGCGATCGTACGTCGCCACCGCCGTGAAGGCCTCGACCATCTCGTCGCTCACGACCTTCGCCATGTCCGCCCACTGCCCGCGCTTGGAGAGCTCGTGGAGCTTCGCGGCGGCGGCGTCCCATCCGTGTAGCGAGAGCACTCCAGAGTACGTGCGGGTCGACCCGTAGAACGCGATGCGGTAGCGCGTCTCCTCGACCGAGCGGCGCACCTCGTCCGCGTCTTTGCCGGTGGCGACGAATCCCCCACCCCAGACTTCGAACCGCTTGCGCTCGCGGCCGGCGCGCCGCAAGCCTTCTTCGATCGCCGGCAATGCGACTTCCTCAAGGTAGCGCTTGGTGCAAAAGCCGTGCAGGCGGACGCCGTCGCAGGCCTCGCCCGAGAGCCGCAGCATGTACGGCTGCACCGCCGCGATCGTCACCGGAACCCGCGGCAGCCCGGTCGGTGGCGGCGCGAATTCCGGAGTCATCAGCGTGAACTGATAGAACTTGCCCTCGTAGCGAAGCGGCTCCTTCTGCTCCCACGAGCGCCAGATCGCCCGCAGCGCCTCGACGTATTCCTTGAGGCGCGGCCCGGGCGATTCCCAGCGCACGCTGAAGCGGCGCTCGTTGTGGCCCTTCACCTGCGTGCCGAGCCCGAGCACGAATCGTCCCTTCGAGTTTCGCTGCAAGTCGTAGGCGAGGTTCGCCACGATCATGGGGCTCCGCGGGAACGCGATCGCCACCGCCGTGCCGAGGCGAATACGCTCCGTCGCGGTCGCCGCGAACGCGAGCGGGATGAACGGATCGTTCTGGATCTCCGGCGCCATCACGCCGCCGAAGCCGAGCGCCTCGGCGCGGCGCGCCGCTTCCGGCACGGCCCGCCAGTCGTCGAGCGGAATCGAGGTGTCGATCTCCATGTGCGTGGCTTCCTCGGGCGAGTCGGTTAGCGCTGCGCGGCCCATCGCGCAAGAGCGCGTGCGGTCAGAGCGAGTCGAACTCTTGGGCGGACCGGGTCTCTTCGCCGCTCATCGCGCGACCGCGACCCTGCTCTCGCCGACGCGCGCGCCGCCCAGGGCGCGACGGATGCCGCGCACTGCCTGGCGGGTTCGGTGCTCGTTCTCGATCAACGAGAACCGCACGTAGTCGTCGCCGAATTCGCCGAAGCCGATGCCGGGCGAAACCGCGACCTTCGCCTCGCGAAGCAGGAGCTTCGAGAATTCGATCGACCCCATGGCGCGAACCTCCTCCGGGATCCGCGCCCAGACGAACATCGTCGCCTTCGGCCGCTCGATCGGCCAGCCGGCGCGCACGAGCCCGTCGCAGAGCACGTCGCGCCGCCGCTGGTACGTGCGGCGAATCTCGGCGACGCACTCCTGCGGGCCGTTCAGCGCGTGGATCGCAGCGATCTGGATCGGCGCGAAGATGCCGTAGTCCATGTAGCTCTTGATGCGCGCGAGCGCGCCGATCATCTCGCGGTTGCCGACCGCGAAGCCGACGCGCCATCCCGGCATGTTATAGCTTTTCGAGAGCGAGAAGAACTCAACGCCGAGGTCCTTCGCGCCCTTCACCTGCAGGAAGCTCGGGGGCTCGTAGCCGTCGAACGCGAGGTCCGCGTAGGCGAAGTCGTGAACCACGAGCATGCCGACCTCGCGCGCGAATTCCACCACGCGCTCGAAGAACGGCCGCTCGACGACGGCCGTCGTCGGGTTGTTCGGGAAGGACAGCATGAGAAGCTTCGGCTTCGGCCAGCACTCGTGGATCGTCTGCTCGAGTCGGCCGAGCAGCTCCTCTACCGGCAGCATCGGCGGCATCCGCAGGTCGGCGCCGGCGATTGTCGCCGAGTAGGGATGAATCGCATACGCGGGGCTCGGGCAGACGACCATGTCGCCGCCGCCGAGGATGGCCAGCGCCATGTGCGACAGGCCTTCCTTCGCACCGATCGTCGCCACGACCTCGCTCTCCGGATCGATCTCGACGCCGAAGCGGCGGCGATACCAGTTCGCCACCGCGAGCCGGAGCTTCGGCAGCCCCTTGGAGAGCGAGTAACGGTGGTTCGGGCCCTTCGCCGCCGCCTCGACGAGCTTCTGCACGATGTGCGGAGGGGTCGCCCCGTCGGGGTTTCCCATGCCGAGATCGATGATGTCCTCGCCGGCGACGCGAGCACGGTGCTTGAGCTCGACGACCTCGGCGAGAACGTACGGGGGAAGGCGCTTGATCCGCGGAAATTCCATATATTTCTACAATTCTTGAGGACGCGCCGAGCAATGTCAATTGAAGGCCGCCAGTGGACGCCCATGAGACTCGATCGTCTGCCAGTCGCGCTCGGCGCGCTTCTTTGCGCGGCGCTGGCGCTTTTCTGGCTTTACGCCCCGCTTTTGCGGGATCGCGGCTCCCGAGCTCGAAGAGATCGCGGCGGGGCGTTACTTGAGCGGCGCTGGATCGTAATAGAACTTGAGCGAGCGAATCGTTCCTGCCGCGAACTCCATGAGATCCATGCCCGGGATGACGACCTTCCCGCGGGGCCCGCTGCCGGTCCAGATCCACTCGACGGCTCCATTCTGGCCATCGATCACGTACTTCTGGGGCTCGAAGGAGACATCGGGCATCTGTTGGAAGAGTCCTGCGAACGCCGCCGTGACGGCTTCCTTGCCACGCAGCTCGCCGGCCAAGGGGTCCCACGACACGATCTCGGCATGGAAACTCTCCGCGACCGTCTTCGCATGACGGCTCTTCAGACGTTCGAAATAACGCATTGCCACTTCGCGGCTCATGGTGCGTCCCCCTCCGGCTCTCTCTAGGAACGTGCGTCACGGATCGCTCCCGTTGGTCGCGATCCCGGCTCCGGTCCTGCAGAGTACTGCCCCTAGCGCTTCGTCCCGCTCATGTCCACTTTACATCGGCGTCGAAGCGGGTCGGCGGTTGATCGCGGAGCGCCGCGAGCACGTCCTCGGCCGAGGAAACGATGGTCAAGAGCTTCGCGTGCTCGGGGTGGGCAAAGCCTTCGCCGACGATCGCCGTGATCAGCGCACGCAGCGGCTGCCAGAAACCGCCGACGTCGACCACGACGACCGGCTTGTCGTGGAGGCCGAGCTGCCGCCACGTGACGATCTCGATCGTCTCGTCGAGCGTGCCGAAGCCGCCGGGGAGAACCACGAAGGCGTCGGCGAGTTCGAACATCACCCGCTTGCGATCGTGCATCGTGGGGACGATGCGAAGCTCCGTAAGACCTGTGTGCGCCACCTCGAGCCCGCGAAGAAATTCCGGGATGACACCCACGACCCGACCGCCGGCGGCGAGCGCGGCATCGGCGAGAAGCCCCATCAGCCCGATCCGTCCGCCGCCGTAGACGAGACGCATCCCGGCCGCGCCGATTGCCTCGCCGAGCCGGGAGGCGGCTTGCCGGTACGGCTCGGCAACGCGGCTCGACGAGCCGCAGAAGACGCAGATGGCGTTCATCACCGGATTTCGGCTATCCGCTTTCGGCGATCGGCTAAACACCCCAAGAAGTCTTCACGATCACCGCGAGCCCGCGCTCGCTGAAGTCGCCGGCGGCTTCGAGCCGCCGCCAGGCTCTCGAGTCACCCCACTTGCGCGAGCCCGAGCCGCCCGCGCCAGCGATGCTCCAGCACCTGGCGCAGGCGATGGGAGTCCGGCGCCCGAAGCACCGGATCGGATCGCAGACAGGCCTCCGCCTCTTGACGCGCTTCTTCGAGGATCCGCACGTCGCGCACCAGATTCGCGGCGCGAAAATCCGGCAAGCCCGACTGGCGCAAGCCGAGAAGCTCGCCGGGGCCGCGGTGCTCGAGATCCGCCTCGGCGATTGCCGAGCCGCGGGTCTCGCGCTCGAGGAGCTTCAACCGCTCGTAGCCTTGAGGCCCGGCTCGCCCCGTCGAGACCAGCACGCAGAGCGACTGCTTCGCGCCGCGTCCGACACGGCCGCGCAGCTGGTGGAGCTGGGCCAGGCCGAACTGTTCCGCGTGATCGACGACCATGAGCGTCGCGTTCGGCACGTCGATGCCGACCTCGATGACCGTCGTCGCAACCAGCAGCTGACAGTCACCGGCCTGAAATCGCCGCATCACGGCGTCCTTCTCGTCGCTCTTCATCTGACCGTGCAGCAGGCCGAGGCGGTAGCCGCGGAACGCGCTCGTCGCGAGGTCGCGCGCCATCGCCTTGGCGCTGCGGAGGTCCGTCGCCTCGCTTTCTTCGACCAGCGGAAACACCAGATACGCCTGCTCTCCGCGGTCGAGCGCCGCGCGCACACGGGCGTACACGCGCTCGCGATCGCGCTCGCGCACGACGCGCGTCTCGATCGGCTGACGGCCCGGCGGCAGCTCGTCGAGGAACGACAGGTCGAGGTCTCCGTAAAGCGTCATCGCCAGTGTGCGCGGAATCGGCGTCGCGGTCATGAGCAGGATGTCGGGATTTTGCCCGAGCCCCTTCAGCGCCTTTCGTTGCAGCACGCCGAAACGGTGCTGCTCGTCGATGATGCCGAGACCGAGACGAGCGAAGCGGACGCCCTCCTGGATGATCGCGTGCGTCCCGACCACGAACGGCGCTTCTCCCGAGGCGAGCGCCGCATAGACCTGCCTGCGGGCCGCGGGCCTTGATCTTGCCGGTGAGCAGCACGGGCTCGATCGCGAGCGGCTCGAGCCAAGCGCCGACCGTCGCGTAGTGCTGCTCGGCGAGGATCTCGGTCGGCGCCATGAGCGCGACCTGATAGCCGCACTCGATCGCGTCGAGCGCGGCGAGGACCGCGACGATCGTCTTGCCGCTGCCGACGTCGCCCTGCACGAGGCGGTTCATCGGATGGGGCTCCGCCATGTCGCGGGCGATCTCGCCGAGCACGCGCTCCTGCGCGCGCGGTCAGGCGGAAGGGCAGTCGCCCGCGGAGCCGGCCGCCGAGCTCGCCGCGCGGGCGGAAGGCGATGCCCGGCTCCTCGGCGATCGAATGCTTGCGAAGCATCATGCCGAGCTCGAGGAAGAAGAGCTCGTCGAAGACGATCGAGCGGTGCGCCACGGAGCGTCCCTCGATTGAGCGGCTCCACGTCTGCGTCGCGGCCGGGCTCGTGGACGTCGGCGAAGGCGGCCGCCAAGTCGACGAGCCGGCGTCGCGCGGCGACGTCGGCAGGCAGCACGCTCGGCAGGCGCTCCCCGATCTCGGTCCGCGCCGCGTGCACGATCTTCCGCATCGCGCCCACCGACATCTCGGTCGGCTTCTCGTAGATCGGTACGATCCGGCCGAGCTCGTCCTCGGTGCCCTCGAGCACCTCGACCTCGGGATGGATCATCTGCCGCCGGCCGTAGCCGGTTTCGAGCTTGCCGTGGAGAACGACTCGCGTACCGGCCTTCAGCTTCTGCTCGAAGTAGCCGATCTGATGGAACCACGTGAGCGTCAGTACCGCGCCGCCGTCGCTCGCCTTCGCCTCGAGGACGCGCCGCCGGCGCCGGCCGGCGTAGGAGGTGCCGACGGCGACGACCTCGCCGGCGACGGTGGCTTCCGATCCCGGCACGAGCTGCGCGATCGGCGTCAGCGAGCGGCGGTCCTCGTAGCGGAACGGCAGGTGATAGAGAACGTCCTCGACCGTGGCGATGCCGAAGCGTGCGAGCTGCTCCGCCCGCTTCGGGCCGACGCCTTTCACGAACTGCGCCGACGCCGCGAGCAGCGCGAGCGCCGGACCGAGGTCGCCGTCCGTCGCCGCATAAAGCGTGGCGGGCACGGGCGACTGCTTCAGACGCTCGATCTCGCGCAGCCCCTCCGCGGCGCGCCGATGCCGCACGTCTTCGGCGTCGAGCGGGAAGTCGGCCACCAGCGCGCGCAGTCGTTCGAGCGCCCCCCGATCTGCCCTGCCTTCTTCTGCCGCCCGGTCGATGAGCTCGAAGATCCTCGCGGTCGGCAGCGCGTTCGGCGCGAGCCGCCTCGGATGTGCAGTGGCGAGGTAGCGCAGCGGCGGCTCGACGATGCGCAGCAGCTGATCGACCGCGGAAACGCTGCGAGCCTCCATGGTTCCTCTTCTCGTCAGGGATATTCCGGCCGCTCGTTCGAATCTATACGGAACCGCACGACCGCCGATCAACGTCGTGATCGTGCCGCGCTCGCGGACGAGAGCTCGCCGCGAAGCCCCGCCGACTCCTCGGCCGGGCTCGTGGCGTGGTAGTCCTGCAGGGCGCGCACCGACAGTGCGCCCCGCTGCAGCATCTCGATGCCCTCGGCGGCTGCCGCAGCGCCGGCGATCGTGGTGAAGTACGGCACCTGGCGCTCGAGCGCGGTGCGGCGGATCGAGAACGAGTCGAGCGAGGCGGCGGCGCCTTCGGGCGTGTTGATCACCATGGCGATCTCGCCCCGGTTGAGCGCATCGACGCTGTGCGGGCTTCCTTCGCGGACCTTGTTCACCCGTTCGACCGCCAAGCCCGCGCGCTCGAGAAACGCGGCGGTCCCAGGAGTCGCAATCAGCCCGAAGCCACACCGGATCAAACGCTCGGCGATCTCGACCGTGGCCGGCTTGTCGGCGTCGAGCACCGAGACGAAGACTTTGCCGCTGAGCGGCAGCAGCGTGCCGGCGGCGATCTGCGCCTTCGCGAACGACAGCCGAAGGTGCCGTCGATGCCCATCACCTCGCCGGTCGACTTCATCTCGGGGCCGAGGAGAGTGTCGACGCCGGGGAACTTGAGGAACGGAAAGACGGCCTCCTTGACGCTCACGTGGCGGGGGACGATCTCGGTCGTCACGCCGAGCTCGCGAAGCGTCTTGCCGACCATGACGCGGGCGGCGATCTTGGCGAGCGGCACGCCGATCGCCTTCGAGACGAACGGCACCGTGCGCGACGCGCGCGGGTTCACCTCGAGGATGTAGACGACCGACTCCTTGACCGCGAACTGCACGTTCATCAGGCCGACGACGCCGAGCTCGCGTGCGAGCGCGACGGTCTGCCGGCGGATCTCGTCCTGCACGTCCTTCGCGATCGAGTTCGGTGGCAGCGAGCACGCGCTATCGCCGGAGTGCACGCCGGCGCGCTCGATGTGCTCCATGATGCCGCCGATCACGACGTCCGTGCCGTCGCTCACCGCGTCGACGTCGACCTCGATCGCGTCCTCGAGAAAGTGGTCGATGAGAACCGGATGCTCGGGCGAGACGCGCACGGCCTCGCGCATGTACCGCTCGAGGTCCGTCGCGTCGTAGACGATCTCCATCGCGCGGCCGCCGAGCACGTAGGAGGGCCGCACGAGCACCGGGTAGCCGATCCGCTCCGCGACCGCGATCGCTTCCGACGGCGAGCGCGCGATGCCGTTCGGCGGTCGCTTGAGATCGAGCGTGGTCGAGCACCTGCCTCGAAGCGCTCGCGGTCCTCGGCGCGGTCGATCGAGTCGGGCGACGTGCCGATGATCTTCACGCCCGCGCGCTCGAGCGGCACCGCGAGCTTGAGCGGCGTCTGGCCGCCGAACTGGACGATCACGCCGTTCGGGCTTCTCGCGATGGACGATCGCGAGCACGTCCTCGAGCGTGAGCGGCTCGAAGAAGAGCTTGTCCGAGGTGTCGTAGTCGGTCGACACGGTCTCGGGGTTGCAGTTGACCATGATCGTCTCGAACCCGTCCTCGCGGAGCGCGAACGCCGCGTGCACGCAGCAGTAGTCGAACTCGATCCCCTGCCCGATGCGGTTCGGCCCGCCGCCGAGGATCACGATCTTGCGCTTGCCCTTCGAGCCGAGGAGCGCGGACTCGTCCTCCCCCTCGTAGGTCGAGTAGAGGTAGGGCGTGTACGCGTCGAACTCCGCGCCGCACGTGTCGACCGTCTTGTAGACGGCGCGGATGCCGAGCTCGAGGCGCCGCGCGCGGATTTCCTGCTCCGTCCGTCGCGAAGGGCGGCGAGGCGGCGGTCGGCGAAGCCCATCTGCTTCAGCGCGCGCAGCTTCTCCGCGTCGAGCGGGCTCCGCTCGGCGGCGATCGTCCGTTCTTCGGCGATGATCTCGTCGAACGTGGCGGAGGAACCACGGATCGATCTTGGTGAGCGCGAAGAGCTCGGCCGTCGTCATGCCGCGGCGGAAGGCTCGCCGAGGTACCACAGGCGGCGTGCATTCGGCACGCGCAGCTTCTGCTCGAGCGCGCCCCGCGAGAGATCGTCTGCGGCCTCGGGCTCGAAGCCGTAGCGATCGATCTCGAGCGAGCGCATCGCCTTCTGGAGCGATTCCTTGAACGTGCGGCCGATCGCCATCGCCTCGCCGACCGACTTCATCTGCGTGCCGAGCACGTCGTGCGCCTGGCGGGAACTTCTCGAAGGTGAAGCGCGGGATCTTCGTCACCACGTAGTCGATCGTCGGCTCGAAGCAGGCCGGCGTCTCGCGCGTGATGTCGTTCGGGATCTCGTCGAGCGTGTAGCCGACGGCGAGCTTGGCGGCGATCTTGGCGATCGGGAAGCCCGTCGCCTTGGTCGCCAGCGCCGAGCTGCGCGACACGCGCGGGTTCATCTCGATGACGACCAGCCGGCCGGTCTGCGGGTGGACGGCGAACTGGATGTTCGATCCGCCGGTGTCGACGCCGATCGCGCGGATGATCGCCAGCGCCGCGTCGCGCATGATCTGGTATTCCTTGTCGGTCAGCGTCTGCGCCGGGGCGACGGTGATCGAATCGCCGGTGTGAACCCCCATCGGGTCGAAGTTCTCGATCGAGCAGACGATGACGACGTTGTCCTTCGTGTCGCGCATCACCTCGAGCTCGAACTCCTTCCAGCCGGCGATCGACTCCTCGATGAGGATCTCGCGGATCGGCGAGGCCTCGAGGCCCCAAGCGACGGTCGCGCCGAACTCCTCGTCGGTGGTCGGCGAAGCGGCCGCCGGTGCCGCCGAGCGTGCGCGACGGGCGGATGATGACCGGCAGCCCGATGTCGCGCAGCACCGCGGCGGCCTCGGTCCGGGCTCGTGCGCGAAGCCGCTCCTCGGCAGGTCGAGGCCGATCCTCAGCATCGCCTCCTTGAAGAGATCGCGGTCCTCGGCCTTGCGGATCGCGTCGACGTTGGCGCCGATCAGCTCGACGCCGTAGCGCTCGAGCACGCCGCGGGCCGCGAGCGTCGAGCGCGAGGTTGAGAGCGGTCTGGCCGCCGATCGTCGGCAGCAGCGCGTCGGGACGCTCGGCGGCGATGATCTGCTCGAGCGACCTCGACGGTGATCGGCTCGATGTAGGTCCGGTCGGCGAACTCCGGGTCGGTCATGATCGTCGCCGGATTCGAGTTGACCAGGACGACGCGGTAGCCCTCTTCCTTCAGCGCCTTGCACGCCTGCGTGCCGGAGTAGTCGAACTCGCACGCCTGGCCGATGACGATCGGGCCGGAGCCGATGAGGAGGATGGTCTTCAGGTCGTCGCGTTTGGGCATGGATGCTTGGTGAGCAGTCTCGGCGTTGCTTCCTACTGCCTCAGTCTTCGCCCCGAATGCTTCGGGCAGACGGAGAGCGCGGTCGGTTGTGATCGGCCCGTACTCGGGTCGATCACAACCGACCGCAACCGCGCGGAGCGCGGAACGCAATAACCCACGGGTTGGTTTATTGCTTTCCGCGCCTGCGCGCGGTGGCTGGATTTTCCGGTCGACCCGAGTACGGGCCAACCGGAAAATCCAGCGCTTCGCAATCTCGGAACGCTCGTGGCGAAGACTGTGGCCCTACATCTTTTCACATCTCCCCCTTGTCCATTAGGTCGACGAAGCGCTGGAAGAGATAGCGCGCGTCGTGCGGGCCCGGCGAGGCTTCGGGGTGGTACTGCACCGAGAACGCTCGGCTGCCTCGGCACGCGCGAGGCCCTCGACGGTGCTGGTCGTTCAGGTTCACGTGCGTCAGCTCGGCGCGGCCGGCGAGCGAGTCGACGTCGACGGCGAAGCCGTGGTTCTGCGCGGTGATCTCGACCTTGCCCGTCGTCAGGTCCTTCACCGGCTGGTTGCCGCCGTGGTGGCCGAACTTGAGCTTGTAGGTCTTGCCGCCGAGCGCGAGGCCGAGGATCTGGTGGCCGAGGCAGATGCCGAAGATCGGCACCTTGCCGAGCGAGCGCGGCCACGTTCTCGAGCGCGCCGGCGACGGCGTCGGGATCGCCCGGGCCGTTCGAGAGGAAGACGCCGTCGGGCTTGCAGCGCGAGCACGTCCTCCGCCGGCGTGGCGCGCCGGCACGACGCGCACGCGGCAGCCGACGCCGACGAGGTTGCGGAGGATGTTGCACTTGATGCCGTAGTCGTAGGCGACGACGTCGAAGCGGCTTCCGCCGCGCTCGCGGCGACCTCGTCCGCGCACGTAGCCGTTCGCCGAGGTCCCAGCGGCCCCTCGGTCCAGTCGTACGGCTCGGCGCACGTCACCTCGCGCACGAGGTCGCGGCCGACCAGGCCGGAGCGTCCTTGGCCTTGCGCACCAGCCGATCGGCGTCGAGATCGACGCTCGAGAGCACCGCCTCCTGCGCACCGTGGTCGCGGAGGTGGCGGACGAGCGCGCGCGTGTCGATGCCCTCGATGCCGGGGATGCCGTGGCGCGCGAGGTAGTCGCCGAGGCTCTCCTCGCGCGCGCCAGTTGCGACGGCGTCTCGCCGGTACTCGCGTGACGACGAAGCCGCGCACGAACGGCCGCCGCGACTCGACGTCCTCGCGGTTCACGCCGACGTTGCCGATCTCGGGGTACGTCATGCGCGACGAGCTGCCCCTCGTACGACGGGTCGGTCAGGATCTCCTGGTAGCCGGTCATGCTGGTGTTGAAGACGATCTCGCCCGTCGCCTCGCCGCGCGCGCCGAAGGCGCGGCCGCGGAACACGGTGCCGTCGGCGAGGGCCAGGATGGCGGGCCGGTCGTCGCCTCGTCGATCGCTCATCGCTCACTCCGCGCTGCGCAGGGCCGGCGCGCCGGGGGCCGCTCGTCGTGCACGAGCCGCCCGCCCACGAGCACGTGCGACGGCGCGCCCGCGTCATCTCCCAGCCGTCGAACGGCGTGTTCCGTGCTCTTCGAGCGGAAGCTCCGCGCGTCCACCCGCCAGCGCCGCTCCGGGATCGACGAGCGTCACGTCGGCCGCCGCCCCCGCGCGCGAGCGTGCCCGCCGCGAGGCCGAGGATCGCGCGCCGGCCCCGACGTCAGCGGCGCGACGAGCGTCGGCAGGTCGAGAACGCCCGTCGGTGACCAGCCGCAGCGCGAGCGGCAGCGCCGTCTCGAGGCCGACGATGCCGTTCGCCGCGCTGTCGAACTCGACGTCCTTCTCGTCGCGGTGGTGCGGGGCGTGGTCGGTGGCGATCGCGTCGATCGTGCCGTCGGCGAGCGCCGCGCCGCAGCGCCTCGACGTCGGCCGCGCGTGCGCAGCGGCGGCGCCATCTTGGCGTTGCGTGTCGTAGTCGTCGACGGCCTCGTCGGTGAGCGAAGAGGTGATGCGGCGTGGCCTCGGCGGTGACGGCGAGCCCGCCGCGCCTTGGCCGTCGCGGACCAGCGCGACGGCGCCCGCGCGTGCTCAGCGTGCGCGATGTGCAGGCGGCCGCCGGTCAGGCTCAGCGAGCGCGACGTCGCGCGCGACCATCACCTCCTCGGCCGCCGCCGGGCATGCCCTTGCAGGCCGAGCCGGAGCGACGTCACGCCCCTCGTGTCATCGACGCCGCCGGCGGCGAGGTCGCGATCCTCCTCGTGCGCGATCACCGGGAGGTCGAACATGCGCGCTGTACTCGAGCGCGCGGCGCATGAGCCCGGCGTCCATCGACCGGGCTGGCCGTCGTCGGAGACCGCGACGATCCCGGCGCGCGTGCATCTCGCCGATCTCGGCGAGCCGCTCGCCGCGCGAGCCCGACCGAGAGCGCGCCGATCGGGTAGACGCGGGCGCAGCCCGCGCATCCGCGCCCGCTCGAGGATGAACCGCGTCACCGCGGCGCTGTCGTTCACCGGATTGGTGTTGGCCATGCAGGCGACCGACGGTGAAGCCGCCGGCGACGCGCCGCCGCCGTCGCCGGTCGCGATCGTCTCCTTGTACTCGTAGCCCGGCTCGCGGAGGTGGACGTGCATGTCGACGAGGCCGGGCACGACGAGCAGCCCGCGCGCGTCGATGCGCGCGCGCGTCCGCCGTCGAGCGAAACGTCCCGGGCGCCTCGACCGCGCGATCGACGCCGTCGTCGAGCAGGAGGTCCCGGGGGCGCGTCGATGCCGGCCGCCGGATCGACGAGCCGTGCCGCCCGCGATCGACCAGCCGATCGCGCTCACGCCCGTCCTCCGTCCGCCGGCGCCGCGGCTCCTCGCGCCTCGTCGCCTCGGCGTCGCTCGCGTCCTCGGCCTTGCTGCGCGCGACGAGCAGGTAGAGCAGCGCCATGCGCACCGCCACGCCGTTGGTCACCTGGTCCATGATCACCGAGTACGGGCCCGTCGGCGACCGTCGCTCGAGATCTCGATGCCGCGGTTGATCGGCCCGGGATGCAGGATGATCGACGTCGCGGCTTGGCGGCGGCGACGCGCGTCCGCGGTCGAGGCAGAAGTAGCGCGAGTACTCGTCGAGCGACGGGAAGAAGTTGGCGCCCTGCCGCTCGCGCTGGATGCGCAGCATCATGATGACGTCGGCGTCGCGCACGCCTCGCCGCGAGGTCGTGATGGAGCTCGCGACGCCGAGCTGCGCGAACTCGCGGGCAGGAGCGTCGGCGGGCCGACCAGGCGCACGCGTCGCGCCGAGCGTGCGGCAGGCGCGTGCAGGTTCGAGCGCGCGACGCGGCTGTGCAGGATGTCGCCGACGATGGCGACCGTCGAGCCCGGCGATCTCGTCCCTGCTGCTCGCGGATCGTGCAGCAGGTCGAGCAGCGCCTGCGTCGGGTGCTCGTGGCTGCCGTCGCCGGCGTTGATGATCGGGCAGCTCGACGTGCGCGCGCGAGCAGGTGCGCGCGCGCCCGAGGACGGTGGCGGATGACGATCGCGTCGGGCCGCATCGCCTCGAGGTTGCGCGCCGTGTCGGCGAGCGTCTCGCCCTTGCTGCGCGCTCGACGTCGAGGCGGTGATGTTGATGGTGTCGGCCGAGAGCCGCTTGGCGGCGATCTCGAACGAGGTCCGCGTGCGCGTGCTCGCCTCGTAGAACAGGTTGACGACGGTCTTGCCGCGCAGCGTCGGCACCTTCTTGATGTCGCGCTCCGAGATCTCCTTGAAGGAGGCTGCGGTGTCGAGGATCGCGTTGATCTCGTCCGCCGGCACGCCCTTCGAGGCCGAGCAGGTGACGCTGCGTGAACGCCATGGTCGCCCTCCTCAGCCCTCGATCACGACCTCGTCGACGCCGTCCGCCTCGGCGAGCCGGACCTGCACGGACTGCTCGCGTCGCGAGGTCGGCAGGTTCTTGCCCACGTAGTCGGCGCGGATCGGCAGCTCGCGGTGGCCGCGATCGACCAGCACCGCGAGCTGGATCGACTGCGGGCCGGCCGAAGTCCATGAGCGCGTCCATCGCGGCGCGGATCGTGCGCCCGGTGATAGAGCACGTCGTCGACCAGCACGATGCGCTTGCCCTCGATCGGCGAACGGGATGTCGGTGCCTCTGCACCAGCGGGGTTCTGCACGCCGCGCGTCGAGGTCGTCGCGGTAGAGCGTGATGTCGACGACGCCGACGGGCGACGTCGGTCGCGCCTCGATCGCCGCGCATCGCGCGTCGGCGATGCGCTCGGCGATGTGCACGCCGCGCGAGCGGATGCCGACGAGCGCGAGGCCGTCCGTGCCCTTGTTGCGCTCGAGGATCTCGTGCGCGATGCGGGTGATGGCGCGCCGTATGGCGTCGGCGTCCATCACCGTCACGATCTTAGCCGCGGGCTTCCGGCTACTCATTGGCGGAGCCCCGCGCGCGCGAAAAAAAAACGCCCCCCGTCACTTCGAGGAGGCGTCGTGCCAGTGTTGACTGCGGTCTTCATCTCACCTTCCTGATCTCGCGGGACCAGCTTAAAGGCTCTGCGTCGCTAATAGGGGGCGCGACGCCCGATGTCAATGCGGAAGAAAGAGACGCAAGAAAAGACGGCTGCCAGCTTCCGCAAAGGAGCTGTCGCGTCTTTCGGGGTCGCCGGTCGTCGGCAGCCGGCAGCCCTCCTTCAGCGCGCAAACTGCGCCACGAACCGATCCGCCGGCCCTTTGGCGGAGATGCGCGAGGGCGAAGCCGTCTCCGAGTCCTGGAAAAAGAGCGCCGGATAGCCCTCGGCGCCGAAGCGCTCCTCGAAGAGCTCCCTCTCGGCCTTGCCGTGCTCGGGATTGACGCGCACCTTGATGTACGGGCGAAGCTGCGAACGCACCTTCTGGTCCTCGACCAGCTGATCGAAGGCGCGACAGTGCGGGCACCAGTCGGTGCGGAAGTAGACGAGCATCGGCGCGTGCAAGACCTTCTGCTGGCGCACCGCTTCTTCGTAGCCGCTCGCGTCCTCGTACCAGGTCGAGGAGAGATAGGCGCCGGCCGTGGGCGCGACGATCAACGCCGCGGCGATCCCCATCCAGCCGATGATGATCCTGCTTGGAAACCGGAGCGTCATTCGGGATCCCTCCTGCCGGAGCAGCGTGGCGGTTCGCCCGAGATGGAGTCAAGTGCGGATGGGCGCCGGCCGAGCGGGCAACCGCTCGCCCACCCTGCACCCGGCTCGGCCGCGTTCGCGAGCGCCGAATGGATCGCGGGGCCGTATCTGGCGACTCGCGCGGCTCCGAGGGCTCGTCAACCCGTTACCGCGCCGTGCCGTTGAAGTAGGCCTGGTACTTCGGCCAGCAGTATGCCGCGATGCGCCGCCCGAGAATCAGGCCCTCCTCATTGTCGGTGCGGACGTGATAGCCGCCCCACATCCGCGAGATGGCCGCCATCTCGGCGGTAGCGGTGAAGGTCGGCAGCGACAGACGCACTTCCTTGGAGGCGGGCACATCGATCGCCGGTCGGCCATTGCGCGCCTGCATCTGCGCAGTCGCGACGTCTGGCTCGGTCATGTAGCCCGCTTGCTGGATTGCCACGGCGCCATAGCGGTCGCTGCCGGTAAAGAGTTCGAGGATTCGCGAAGCGGCCCCGCTAGCGGTCGCGTGACCCGATGTGTATCCGGGAAAGGGCGGCGTCAGAAAAACGTCCGGCGAGTACGGCCGCCAGTTTTCTCCGACCATCCGCACCACACCTTTGCCCGGCCCCGCCCAGCCATCGATCTGCTTCCCCTTGTAGTACATGCGCGCCCACCAGTACGGACGGCTCGTGTCGTAGTAGCGCTTGGCCTCCCAACAGGCAATGAACGCGTCCGCGACCACGCTGCTCACGGCGAAAAACAGCTTCACGTCCTGATCGAGCGTGTGGTGGTCGCGACGCGATACGTCCTCGGCGAACTGCAGCCAGTGGCCGGACTGCCCAGTGGAGTGCGGACCCTCGCGCATGAACTCGACGACCGTCTTCTGCTCGAGCGTGAGATCGGCGTTGACACGCACGACTTCCTCGATGTCGCGGTTCAGGGTCTCGGAACCCCATTTCGGCGGCTCGGGGGGACGGAACTGGTCCGGGTGCTCGAGCGCGAACGGCCTCACCCTGCCCCACTGCGGCGTGAGGAACCCGGGCGAAACGGTGCCCCCGTTTCCGTCGGAGAATGGGATCGGCATCCAACGGATCGGGTCCACGACGTGGCCGGGCGTGTTCTTCGGCGCGTAGCCGGTGTAATCCGCGTACGGCTTGCCGTTGCCGCCCGGCTCGTCGCCCGTCTGATTGGCACCGTCGTGGCGGCGGTATTCGATGATGGCGTTGGCGGCGGTATTGCCGATACCCTCCGGCGTCGCTACGTCGGTTGAGGCGTCGTCGGGATCGAAGCCTCGTCTGCGGAACTGATCGCGAATCCATGCCGCGTCTTCCGGATACACGAACAGCAGCGAACGATACGCCGCATAGGCGATCGCCTCTTCTTTGGCGGCCTGCGAGCGCTCGGCAGGCGGCCGGCGCAGGCGGTCACCCAGGCGGGTGCCGACGGCGACGTCGTCGTATGCCGCCCACGCGTCGTACATCGAGGTCAGGACGATCGCCATGGTACGCGATAGGATCGTTGGGCGGGGACTGTTGCGGTCCGCGTCGCGGCCCGACGCTTCGAGCAGCACGTCGAGCCAAAGATAAACTGCCGTCGGCTTGAAATCCGGCGCCGGCATCCGGTGGATCAGCGTGTATCCGGGCGGCGAGACGAGCACCTGGCCCGTGTCCTTGGCGACGGACGCGGCGTGCGCGGAAAGCTGCAGGGCGGCTAGAGCGAAAACCGTCGAGAGCACGAGCCGTCTACTCATGACTCTGAGGTTTCGACCACAAGTGAGTACGCTCGACAAGCCAGCTACATCCTGTCGAAGCGCTTCGCATCGGCTTCGTCGACCGCATCGTTCGGCCGGCGCCTCGGTCAAGCGCTCATTCGCGTAGTGTGCTCGTTCGTTTCAGTAGATCAACTCGCCGATTCGTTCCCAGCGAGCCCAGCGACCTCCACCGTCCCACGACCAGTAGATCAGGAAGGCCTTGCCCTTGACCTTGTCGAGCGCCACCGGCCCCCAGAAGCGGCTGTCGTAGCTTCGGTCGCGATTGTCGCCCATCACGAAGATGTAGCCCGGCGGCACCTTGAAGGGCCCGTAGTTGTCGCGCGGCGCGACCGCCCGGCCCTCCTCGCCCTCGGCGAAGTGCGCGTGCGGATCGGCGACCGTCTCGCCGTTGACGTAGAGTCGCTTGTCGCGCACTTCGATGGTGTCGCCCTCGACACCCACCACCCGCTTGATGAAGTCCTTGTCCTCGTCCTGCGGGTAGATGAAGACGACCACGTCTCCGCGCCGGGGCTTGCCGATCGGCACGATATCGGTGCCGAAGTAGGGTAGCCGAACGCCGTACACGAACTTGTTCACCAGGATGTGATCGCCGATCAGCAACGTCGGGATCATCGAGCCCGAGGGGATCTTGAACGCCTGTACCACGAAGCTGCGGATGAAAAGCGCGAGCAGCAGCGCGACCGCGAGCGCTTCGCCATATTCGCGGATGACGGACTTCCGCCCCCGCGGAGGCGCGCTCGCGCCGGCCGCCGGGCCGCGGTTCGTCTCCGGGGCGAAGACGGCGCGCTGGGATTCGGGGGGCATGGCGATGAGGGGAATCTTAAACGATTCACGCCGGAGGCGTAAGGGGACTTTGTGGGGCTATCGGAATCGTCGAGAGCGCCAGCGAATCTTCGCCGTCAACGATTCCGATAATGCCGCAACGTCCCCTGGCTCAGCTGTCCACCTTGCGCATGGCCGGGAATGCCTCCCGTGGCTCCCGTTGATCGCGAGGTGCCGATCGCATGGTTGCTCCCGTCTCAGCTCTCGACTTTCAAAATTGCCAAGAATGGCGCTTTCGCCTCCCACTCATCGTTCCCGTTGGTCACGAGTACCGTCCGTACCGGCGCTACCGTTTCAGCTCTCCACCTTCAACATCGCCAAGAAAGGCGCTTTGCGCCTCCCACTCATCGTTCCCGTTGGTCACGAGTGCCGTCTGTACCGGCGCTACCGTTTCAGCTCTCCACCTTCAACATCGCCAAGAATGCCTCCTGGGGGATCTCCACCTTGCCCACCTGCTTCATCCGCCTCTTCCCTTCCTTCTGCTTCTCGAGGAGCTTGCGCTTGCGCGTGATGTCGCCCCCGTAGCACTTCGCGGTGACGTTCTTGCGCAAGGCTTTGACCGTCTCGCGGGCGATCACCTTCGAGCCGATGGAGGCCTGGATCACCACCTCGAACATCTGGCGGGGGATCAGCTCCTTCATCTTCGCCGCGAGGTCCCGGCCGCGGTAGTACGCCTTGTCGCGGTGCACGATGACCGACAGCGCGTCGACCGGATCGCCGTTGATGCGGATGTCGAGCTTGACGAGCTCGGAGGGCCGAAAGTCGACGAGCTCGTAGTCCATCGACGCGTAGCCCTTCGACACCGACTTCAGGCGGTCGTAGAAGTCGAGCACGATCTCGGCGAGCGGCAGCTCGTACTCGACCACCACCCGGGTCTCGCCGATGTAGCGGAGCTCGCGCTGCTTGCCGCGCTTTTCCTCGCAGAGCGCAAGCACGCGCCCACGAACTCCGCCGGCAGGTGGATCGAGGCCAGGATGTATGGCTCGTCGATCTCCTCGACCTCCTGCGACGGCGGCAGCTTCGACGGGCTGTCGACCATCACGACCTCGCCGGACGTCTTGGTCACGCGGTAGGCCACGGTCGGCGCGGTCGTGATGAGCGTCGAGGGCGAACTCGCGCTCGAGGCGCTCCTGGATGATCTCCATGTGGAGGAGGCCGAGAAAGCCGCAGCGAAAGCCGAAGCCGAGCGCGAGCGACGTCTCGGGCTCGTAGCTGAACGACGGCATCGTTCAGGCGGAGCTTCTCGACCGCGTCGCGGAGCGCCTCGTATTGCGCCGCTGTCCGACGGGATAGAGCCCGCGAACACCATCGGCTTGACGGGCTTGAAGCCGGGCAGCGCGCCGAGCGCCGGCCGCGCCGCCTCCGTGACGGTGTCGCCGATCTTCGTCTCGCTCGACCTCCTTGATGCCCGGCCATCAGGAACCCGACCTCGCCCGGGTCGAGCTCGTCCACCTCGACGGCGCGCGGCGCGAGTACGCCGACCCGGCGTCACGTCGAACTCGCGTCGCCGTCGCCATCATGCGGATGCGTGTGCCCTTGCGCACCCGGCCGTCGACGACGCGGCACGAGAACGACCGCGCCGTGATAGGGGTCGAACCAGCGAGTCGAAGATGAGCGCGGCGAGCGGCTCCCGGCATCGCCGGGCGGCGGCGGGATCGTCGCGCACGATCGCCTCGAGGATCTCGTCGATGCCGATGCCCTCCTTCGCGCTCGCCAGGATGCGCGCTCGAGGCGTCGAGGCCGATGACCTCCTCGATCTCGCGCTTGGCGCGGTCGGGATCGGCGCTCGGCAGGTCGATCTTGTTGAGGACCGGCACGATCGCGAGATCGTGGTCGAGCGCCAGATAGACGTTGGCCACCGTCTGCGCCTCGACGCCCTGCGAGGCGTCCACCACCAGGATGCGCGCCCTCGCAGGCGGCGAGGCTCCGCGACACCTCGTAGCGTGAAGTCGACGTGGCCCGGCGTGTCGATCAGGTTCAGCACGTAGTCGCGCCCGTCGCGCGCCCGGTAGCGCAAGCGGACGGCGCGCGCCTTGATCGTGATGCCGCGCTCGCGCTCGAGGTCCATGTCGTCGAGGAACTGCGCGACATGCTCGCGCTCGGAGACCGTGCCGGTCCGCTCGAGCAGTCGGTCCGCGAGCGTCGACTTGCCGTGGTCGATGTGCGCGATGATCGAGAAGTTGCGAATGTAGGCTGCTTCGGTCACCGCGGAGTCGTTTGGAAGAGCTTGCGAGCCCGGCGCGCGCGCAGCGTCCTGCCTCGGAGGGCCTCGAAGCGCTCCGCGAACCACTGGTAGGTCC
This sequence comes from uncultured delta proteobacterium, assembly GCA_963745025.1. Taxonomy (GTDB): domain Bacteria; phylum Desulfobacterota; class Binatia; order JACPRU01; family JACPRU01; genus CAVQIG01. The sequence continues at coordinate 49,963 of CAVUWD010000019.1, read as the reverse complement.
GTCGCAGGCCCTCGTCGAGCGCGACGCGCGGCTCCCAGCCGAGCTCGCGGTTGCGCGAGCGCAGGATCGATGACGCTGCGGCGCTGCTCGCCGGCTTTGCCGGCCCGTGCACCGGCTCGGATCGTCTTGCCCGACGCGGCGACGAGCTTCGTCGCCAGCGGGTACGACGTCGGTCTCGACGCCCGGTGCCGATGTTGATCGGGCCGACGAAGTCGCTGCTCGAGACGCGAGCAGGTTTGCGCGCACGACGTCGCCGACGAAGACGTAGTCGCGGGTCTGCTTGCCGTCGCCGTTGATCCGTCGGTGGCTCGCCGCGCAGCATCTTCCCGCAGAAGATCGCCACCACCCCGGCCTCGCCGTGCGGATCCTGGCGCGGGCCGTAGACGTTGGCGTAGCGGAAGGCGACGAACGGCAGGCGCGTACTCGGCCTGGTAGAAGAACAGGTAGTGCTCGCCCGAGCGCTTGCTCACGCCGTACGGGCTGAGCGGGATTCGTGCGGTGCGTCTCCGGGGCGGGGAAGCGCTCCTGCTCGCCGTAGACGGCGCCGCCCGACGAAGCGAAGAGGACCTTCTTGACGCCCGCCTTGCGCGCGGCCTCGAGCAAGTTGATCGTGCCGAGCGACGTTGACCTGCGGCGTCGAAGGCTGGCGAGTCGCGACCGAGCGACGCACGTCCATCTGCGCCGCGTGATGGCTGACGACGTCGGGCCGCTCCGCCTCGGATGCACGTCGACGATCTTCGGCGAGACGATGTCGAGCTCGTGGAAGCGAGCCTTCGCGGGATCAGGTTCTCCCGCTTGCCCGAGTCAGAGGTCGTCGACGACGACCACCTCGTGCCCGGCCGCGAGGTAGGCGTCGACGACGTGCGAGCCGATGAAGCCCGCACCGCCGGTGACCAGGATCTTCACGGTGAAGCCATCCCCATCAGATCTTGCCGCGGAAGTACTCGATCGTCGTGCGCAGCCCGTCCTCGACGTCGACCGTCGGCTCCCAGCCGAGGAGCGTCGCGCGCGCGTGATGTCGGGCTGGCGGACCTTCGGATCGTCGACCGGCAGCGGCCGGTGGACGATCTCGCTCCGGCTGGCCGGTCAGGCGGACTGATGCGTCTCGGCGAACTCGAGGATCGTCATCTCGCGCGGGTTGCCGAGGTTCACCGGACCGTCGTAGTCCGAATTCAGCAGCCGGACGATGCCCTCGACCAGATCGGTGACGTAGCAGAAGCTGCGCGTCTGCGTGCCGTCGCCGTACACGGTGAGCGGCTTCGCCGCGCAGCGCCTGGGTGATGAAGTTCGGCACCACGCGGCCGTCGCTCGGCGCGCATGCGCGGGCCGTAGGTGTTGAAGATGCGCACGATCCGCGTCTCGACGCCGTGCGTGCGGTGGTAGGCCATCGTCATGCGCCTCGGCGAAGCGCTTGGCCTCGTCGTAGACGCCGCGCGGCCCGATCGGATTCACGTTGCCCCAGTACTCCTCGGTCTGCGGATGCACGAGCGGGTCGCCGTAGACCTCCGACGTGGACGCGAGCAGGAAGCGCGCGCCCTTCTCCTTGGCGAGGCCGAGCGCCTTGTGCGTGCCGAGCGAGCCGACCTTCAGCGTCTGGATCGGCAGCTCGAGATAGTCGACCGGGCTCGCCGGCGAGGCGAAGTGCAGGATCGCGTCGAGCGGGCCCTTCACGTAGATGTAGCTGCGTGACGTCCTGCTGGATGAACGTGAAGCGCTGGTCGCGGGAGCAGGTGCGCGATGTTGTCGGGCGATGCCGGTGAGGAAGTTGTCGACGCAGATGACCTCGTGCCCGTCGGCGAGAAACCGCTCGCAGAGATGCGAGCCGATGAAGCCCGCGCCGCCGGTGATGAGGACGCGCGCCATCGGTCCGGCCTACCTCGCCGCACGCACCGGCGCGCGGCCGATCGGGAGGTAGGTGAAGCCGTGCTCGCGCATGACCTCGGGCTCGTAGAGGTTGCGGCCGTCGAAGATGACGGGCGCCCTGCAGGAGCCGCTTCATGCGCGCGAAGTCGGGCCGCCGGAACTCGTTCCACTCGGTGACGATGAGCAGCGCGTCGGCGCCCTCGAGCGCGTCGTAGTTGATCGCGATGATAGCTCACGCGCTCGCCGAAGAGCGTCCGCGCCTCGCCCAGCGCCTCGGGATCGTGGACGCGCACCGTCGCGCCGCGCGTCGAGAAGGCCCTCGACGATCGTGAGCGACGGCGCCTCGCGCATGTCGTCGGTGCGTGGCTTGAACGAGAGCCCCCAGATCGCGAACGTCTTGCCCCGTAGGCTCTCGCCGAAGCTCGGCCATCACCTTGTCGACGAGCCGTCGCTTCTGCGCGTCGTTCACGTCCTCGACCGCGCTGCAGCAGCGGGAACTCGATGCCGTGCTCGTCGCGCCGTGTGGATCATCGCCTGCACGTCCTTCGGGAAGCACGAGCCGCCGTAGCCGACGCCGGGGAAGAGGAAGTGCTGGCCGATGCGGCGGTCGGAGCCGATGCCGCGGCGCACCTGATCGACGTCGGCGCCGACGCGCTCGCACAGGTTCGCGATCTCGTTCATGAACGAGATGCGCGTCGCGAGAAGCGCATTGGCGGCGTACTTCGTCATCTCGGCGCTCGCGGTTGTCCATGACGAGGATCGGGTTCCCGGTGCGCACGAACGGCTCGTAGAGCTCCCGCATGATCTCGATCGCGTTCGGCGCTCGGTGCCGATCACGACGCGGTCGGGCTTCATGAAGTCGTCGATCGCCGCGCCTTCCTTCAGGAACTCGGGGTTCGAGACCACGTCGAACGGGTGCGCCGTGACGGCGCCGACGGCCTGCGCGCACCCGGTCCGCGGTGCCGACCGGCACCGTGCTCTTGGTGACCACGATCGCGGTAGCCGTCCATCGCCCGCCCGATCTCGCGCGCCACGCCGAGCACGGCGGCGAGATCGGCGGCGCCGTCGCTCGCTCGCGGCGTGCCGACGGCGATGAAGCAGACGAGCGCTTCTGCGACCGCCGCGGCAAGGTCGGTGCTGAACGACGAGCCGCCCTTCCGTCGACGTTGCGCCGGATCAGCTCCTCGAGGCCGGCTCGTAGATCGGAGACTTGCCTTCCCGCAAGAGCGCCGATCTTCGCTGCGTCGTTGTCGACGCAGATGACGTCGTTGCCGCTCTCGGCGAAGCAGGTGCCGGCGACGAGGCCGACGTAGCCGGTTCCGACGACGCAGACCTTCATGAATGGCTCCTGGAGGCTACCGACTTCCGACTACCGGCTACCGCAAAAGACTCGCTCCGCCAATGTCCGGAAGCCGGCTTCTAATACGCATTCGGATTGTTGAATCCCCGGAACAACGTCAGCAGCAAGATCTTGAAGTCGAGCAACAGCGACCAGTTTTCGATGTAATAGAGGTCGTAGCGGATGCGCTGCTCGACCGAGGTGTTGCCGCGCAGCCCGTGCACCTGAGCCCAGCCGGTCATCCCGGCGCGCACCTTGTGTCGCAGCATGTAGTTCGGGATCTTCTGCCGGAACTGCGCGATGAAGACCGGCCGCTCCGGTCGCGGCCCCACCAGGCTCATCTCACCGCGCAGGACGTTGAAGAGCTGGGGCAGCTCGTCGAGGCTCGTGCGCCGCAGCCATTTTCCGAGCGTCGTGCGCCTCGGATCGACCGGCGAAGCCCACACCGCGCCGGTCTCCGCTTCGGCATCGACCGTCATGGTGCGGAACTTCCAGACGAGAAAAGTGCGCCCGTCGAGGCTCATTCGCTCCTGGCGGTAGAAGACCGGGCCTCGCGAGGCGAGCTTGATGGCGACGGCGATCAGCACGAAGAGCGGCGACATCAGCGCGATCAGGGTCGCCGCGAGCACGACGTCGACGCAGCGCTTCAGCACGTCGTTCCAGCCGCGGAGCGGCGTGTCGAGCAGGCTGATCACCGGCATGCCGTCGAAGTCTTCGATGCCGCCGCGCAGGCTGATGAACTTGTAGATGTCGGGAATCACCTTGATGTCGACCATCGACGGACCGATCCGCTTGAGGATCTCTTCGAGATACCCGATCGAGTCGAGCGGCAGCGCGATCAGCACCTGATCGATGCCGTTCTGCTCGAGGATCGCCTGCACGTCGGCGTAGGAGCCGATCACCCGCGCACCGTCGATCTCCCGGCCGATCTCCTCCGCACGCTCGGCGAGAAATCCGCGAATCGTGAAACCGAGCCCCGGGTGCTCGGCGATCTTCCGCGCCACGCTCTGCGCGAGATCTCCCGAGCCGATGATGAGCACGTGGCGCTGGTTGTAGCCGCGCGCGCGGAACAGACCGAGGACCTCACGGAGCAGCAGCCGCTCGGCGACCAGCATCACGACCGCCAGCACCCAGAAGTAGAAGAAGACGCCGCGCGAGAACGAGTAGTCCTTCTCCCAGAAGAGAAACGCCACCGACATGAAGACCAGAACGGAGAGCGTGGAGGCTTGCGCAACGCGGATCGCCTCGTGAATCGCCTGCGTGCCGCGGGTCACGTGGTAGAGGCCGAACAAGCGAAGCGTCACACCCCAGATGACCCACACGAAGAGCGCCATCGGTAGGTAGTTCGCCATGGGTGGCGTGCCCTTCGGCGCGGGGATCGGTCCCCATTCGAAACGCAGGTAGTAGGCGAGCACCCAGGCGGCCGACACGACCAGCATGTCGGCAAAGAAGAAGAGGCCCTGGAAGACCTGATGATGCTGTTTCAGCAAGCGCGTATCCCCGGGGCGGCGAAGCCGCGCAGCTCATCGAGGAATCGTTCTCGTCGGAAGGCGGCGGCGTGGCGCCGTAGCCGCTCGGGGGAGAAGTCCGCCTCGTGTCTACGGAACGTCTCGAGCCCCTCGAGGAGCCCGTCGGCCGCCGGGTTGCGGTAGAGAACTCCGGTCGGTTCGGCGCCGTTGCCGACCGGACGCACGGTCTCGCAGAGTCCGCCGGCGCCGAGCGCGATGACCGGCCGCCCCATCGCCTGGCATTCGAGAGGAGCGATGCCGAAATCTTCGATGCCCGGAAAGACGAGCGCCCGGGAGTTGCGGTAGAGGTCGGGGAGGCGCTCGGCCGGTTGCCATCCGAGAAAGCGCGCGGCCGGCGGTGCCAGCGCCTTCAGCCGCCGCTCTTCCGGCCCGCTGCCGACGATCCAGAGCGGATCGCCCGAGCGACGGAAGGCATCGAGGGCGACGTCGAGCCGCTTGTAGGGAACGAGCGAGGAGACGATCAGGAAGTAGTCGCCCTTCTGACTCGGCAAGCGTTCCTCGAAATAGGCGTCTTCCACGGGGGGATAGATGACGGTCGCCTCGCGCCGGTAGTAGCGTGCCACCCTCCGCTCGACGTGGCGAGAGATCGCCGCGATACGATCGACGCGCGCCGTGGCGCAGACGTCCCAGGTGCGTAGCCGCGAGGCCGTGAAGGAGATGAAAAACTCGATCGGCCTCGGCGTCCTACCGAAATAGTCGTCGTAGAGGTCCCAGACGTAGCGCATCGGCGAGAAGCAATAACACGCGTGCTCCGCCCCGGGTGGCGGAATCGCACCCTTGGCGACCGCATGGCTCATGCTGAGCACGAGATCGTAGCCGGAAAGATCGAAGCGTTCGATCGCGGTCGGGTAGAGCGGCAGGAGGTAGCGATAGTAGCGGTGAACTTCGGGAACCCTCTGCAGGAAGGAGGTGATGATGCGGTGGCGCTCGATCGCCGCGCTGACCGTTCCCTTGCGATGGAGCAGAGTGAAGATGTCGGCGTCGGGAAAGAGCTCGCAGGCGGCTTCCAGACACTTCTCTCCACCCCGCATCCCCGTAAGCCAGTCGTGAACCAGGGCTATCTTCAAGGGTCCGCTCGAACCTCCTCGTACACCGAGAGGGTCTTCTTGGCCGCCTCCGCCCAGGAAAAGCGCGCCGCCTGCTCCTTGCCCCTCTCCACGAGCCCCTTGCGAAGCTCCCGATCGGTCAGCAGCCGATACATTTCGGAGGCGATCGTGTCAACGCGATGCGGCGAGACCCGGATCGCCGCATCGCCGGCGATCTCCGGCAGAGCGCCGTCGCCGGCTGCGAGGACCGGTGTACCGCAGGCGAACGCCTCGACGACCGGCAAGCAGAATCCCTCGTAGAGCGACGTCGTGGCAAGGAGCTCCGCGCCGTTGTAAAGGGCGACGAGTCCGTCACGATCGATTCGGTCGATCATGCGAACGCGTTCGCCGCCGCGGGCAGCGGCGATCGCCGCACGGACGGCGTGCGACCGGTCGAAGCCGCCGCCGCACAGGACGAGCGCCGGGCGCGGTTCGGGCAAGCGATCCCAAGCGCGAACGAGCGTGTCGACGTTCTTGTGCGGCAGGCAGTTGCCGACGAAGAGCACATACGGCCGTTCGAGGCGGAGCGAGTCGAGCGCTCGGTCGGTCTCCGTCGGCGGCAGCGGCCGAAATCGCGGCGCCACGCCGTTCCAGACGACACGGATCTTCTCCCGCGGGACCCCGAGCCGCTCGCGAAGATCGCGCGCCGTGGCTTCCGAGACGGTGATGATTCGTCGGGCGCGGCGACATGCCGAGCCGATCATGAAGCGCGCGTAGAGGCGGTGGAGCGGCGAGCGAGGAAAGAGCACGTGGATGAGGTCGTGCACGGTTACGACGGCGGGGATCGGTAGCGCCAACGGCAAAACGTAGTGAGGGGCATGGAAGACATCGATCGCTCGACCACGGGTTGCGGCCGGCAGCGTGAAATGCTCTGCGATCGAGTACTTTCCTGCCGCGACCGGAACCCACTCGATCCGATCGAGCGGCAGGAGCGCATGCGCGCCGGGTGACCCGAAGGCGATGATTTCCAGGTCCGGACGAGCCTCGCGCTCCGCGATCAGCGTCTCCCGGATGTACTCTCCGATGCCGCCGTCACCCAGCTTGCGGACGTCGATGCCGAGGCGCATCCGCGCCACGTGTGCCCTACTCGACCGCGCAGGATCCTCGAACGGCCGCACCACAGGCCCCGCAGGGCCCGGGCTCCGCAGGGGCAGCCGAACGTTCGCCCGCCCCGCCCCCGACCGCGAAGCTCGACAGCAGCTTGACGACGTTCCCGCCGCGGCAGGATGGGCACGTCACCACCTCAGAGCGACGGACCAGCTCCTCGAAGCGGGCGCCGCATCCTCGGCATTCGTACTCGAACAGAGGCATCTCTCGGGTTTGACCTCGCCTGACGGGGATCCTACCTAATGGCGTCGTGAAACTGAAGCGAGCTCCCCTCGCCGCCTGCTTCTTGGCCCTCGCGCTCGGCGGCTGCGAGCGAGCCACCACTGGGGAACGCATTCCGATCTACGACCGTCCGCAGGTCGCGCTGGTCGTCGTCGACGTGCAGAAGGAATTCCTCGAGCCCCGGGGTCGGCTGTCCGTCGCGCAAAGCCAGGTCGCTCCGATGCTCGCAGCGACGAACCCCCTCGTCGAGAACGCCCGGTCCCTCGGCGTGGAGCTCGTCTACGTGCGGAGCGAATCTCCGGCGGGCGGCGAGCTCGACTCGCGCCTCCTGCAGCCGAGCGGACCGGTTTTTCGGAAAGACCGGGCCGACGCGTTCTCCAATCCGGAGCTCGACCAATTCCTGCGTTCGCACGCGGTCGATCATCTCGTGCTCGCCGGCGTCTTCGCGGATGCTTCCGTTTACTACACCGCCGAAGCCGCGATGAACCGCGGCTACAAGGTGAAGGTGGTTCGCAATGCGGTCGCCGCCGCGACCGATGCCCGCCGTGCTCGCGCCCTGGAGGCGCTTCGGCGGAAGGGTGCGGAGCTCATCGACAGCGAGCAGGCGCTCTCCGAGTGGGTGCGCCGGAAGAAGTACCTCGCGTCACGCTAGCTCGGCAGGATGTTGCATCCCCTTTGAGCGCGCCCAACGGGCGCGATCCGTGGCGCACGCTCCCAGCGCGAGCCCCGAGGCCGCCCGCGTGGCCTCGTCGTGGAGTCGGAGAATCGGCTCGACCTCCCCGTGCACGTCCTCCGCGCCAACGGTCGAGACGAGAACGATCGACGAAAGACCCCAGATCTCGCCGCAGGGTCGTATGGAAGCTGGGCAGAACGACAGTGAGAGCGCAAACCCCGTCAGTGGCTGCGCGGACTCTGGCGCGCTTCTGTGTGGAGCGAAAGTCGGCCTCTTCGGCTGCTCACCTAAGGCGCTTTCGCCGTCACGACCTCCGTCGGCCAGCTCTGGCCGCCTCGGTACTCGCGCACGATGTCCACGAAGCCCTCGGACTCCAGGAAGGGCCGGATGAGCACCGGCCGGCAGCCGCCAACCTGCAGCGGGTTCGCCTGGAACCTCTCCTTCCAGCCTTCGGAGAAGGCCGCGTCTTCGCCTTCTCCCTCCGTCAGGTTGGCGAGCACGATCCGGCCGCCCGGCTTCAGGACGCGGCGGAACTCGGCCAGCACCTTGCTTGTGTCCGCGTTCGGGATGAGGTCGAGCATGTAGCTGTTGAGGAGGCAGTCGAACGTCGCTGCCTTGAACGGCAGGTAACGCGCGTCGGCGAGAAGGAGCGGGACCGGCCCGATCCCGGCTTCGGCGAGCCGCTTTCGCGTGAAGGCGAGCATGCCCGGCGCCACGTCGATGCCCACGACGCCTTCCGCCCCGCTCGCGCGCGTCACCTCCAGCATGCCGCCGCCGGTGCCAACCGCGACCTCCAGGAGCCTCTCACCCGGCTTTCGCGCCAGCTTGCCGATCGCCAGCGCCTTCGGCTCCGCCTCGAAGCGGGCCGTCTGGCCGTCGTAGGCCGGCGCCACCATCGAGTAGAACTGCTGAATCTGCTCTCGGGTCAGGGGAACGTCGAGCGGCGTGCGCACTTCGGACATGGCGACCTCCGAGGCATCTCGGGCGAACGCGACCCGAGTATAACGGTTCAGGGAAATGTGAAAACCAACATGTTGTAAGTGGCAACGCCGTTCAATGCTCATGCGACTAAGGCTAGGGTCTGGAAGGTGCGGTGCCGCTCGCGTCGCAGGTTGAGGCCGTGCAGTGCGGCCACGCCATGAATCTTCAGCGCCGACAGGCGAGCCAGGCCTGGTGGGTATCGACGCGATGGGCGAAGCGCCGCACCAGTCCCTGATCGTCGAAGCGCCAGAGCATGATGGCGTCCTCGTAGACCACGCGGCCGCCGGTGGCGGTGACGGTATAGTCGGCATCGATCAGCACGACTACCAGATCGTCCGCAGCGAGAAACGACTTGGGCTCGAACTTGTGCCAGGTCAATGCTGCCAGGCTTTCGAAGAAGCCCATCACCTCACTGCGCCCGCGCCGCGCCTGGTACCACGGCACGTCGTGAGAGATGACGCCGTATTCCCATTCAACGTCTTCGTGCAGACACGCCAGGATGGCGGGCACGTCGCCGCGGGCAAACGCCTCGTACATGTGCTTCGTGGTTTCCAGATGATTCATCGTTGCTTACCTCGATCGCTTGTCTGTAAATGCGGTGGCGCTGTGCGACCGGTCAAAGCGGACAAACATGGGGAAGTGCCGGCGTCCGAGATCGACCGTCATGTAGCTTTCCGGCCCTTGTCGCCGCTATCCTCGAGCTTCGCCAGAAACCCCCGGTCCTGCTCGATCAGCGCCTTCAGCGACGGCCGGCTCGTCACGCGTGCGAACCAGGCGGCCAGGCTCGGGTACTTCCCGGCGTCGATCTCGACCCCCGCGTGACGCAGATTGATGAACTGGCAGGCGACGCTGATGTCGGCGAGGGTGAAGGTATTGGCGACCAGATAGTCGTTCGTGCCGAGCTCCTTCTCGAGGTAGGCGAGGTAGTTGGGCAGCTCGGCGATGGCGGTCGCGACCACCGTCTCGTCGGGCACCTTCCGCATCAACTTGGCGCTGATCACGCGCTGGAAGAAGATCTTGCCGGTCAGGCTCGGGCCCATGCCGCCGTCGGCGTACTCGTCGAACCAACGGACCCGCGCGCGCTCGTAGGGATCCTTGGGAAAGAGCGCCAGGCTTGGAAAGCGCTCCTCCAGGTACTCGACGACGACCGTGCTGTCGGCGAGCGTGCGGCCCTGCTCGTCCTCGAAGGCGGGAATGCGGCCGAGCGGGCTCCGCTTGAGGAGCTCCGGCGACTTCTCGAAAGGATTGCTCGGCACGAGCTCGTACTGCAGCTGCTTCTCGGCGAGCACGACGCGCACCTTGCGCACGAACGGTGAGAGCAGCGCACCGTAGATCTTCAACATGAGAGCTCCTTCCAGCGGCGGTCTCGAGACGCAACGCGCCCCGGATGCCCTGCTGAGTACTGGTCGGGCTCCGCTGATGCAAGCTCCTCGTCGACCCGTCAAAGCGGGCACGAGACGGGGAAGCGCCGGCGTCCGAGATCGAAGGTGATGTAGCTCCCCGGCTCTCGTGGCCGCTATACTCAATCGTTCGCGGGGCTAGCGGCATTCCCAAACGAAAGCTGATCGCAGCGGCGGTCAGACTCCGACGCGAGAGGAGCGGAGCTATGAGCACGAGCAAGCAGCAGAGTGACACCGTGGAGGTGATCGGGCGGTTCAATGACGTGTTTCAGCGCCATGATCCCTCGGACCTCTCGGAGCTGGTCGCGGCCGACTGCGTCATCGAGAACACGACACCCGCACCGAACGGCTCACGGTACGTGGGACGGGAGGCCTGCGTGGCGCTCTGGCGGGAGATCGCGACCACGCCCGGGACGCACTTTGACCTCGAGGACGTGGAGGTTGCCGGGGAGCGCGCGATCATCCGCTGGCGATTTCGGTGGGGCGAGAGGGAGAGCGACTCCGTGCGGGGTGTGAACCTGATGCGGGTGCGCGGCGGACGCATCGTCGAGGCCATGGGTTACGTGAAGGGATCGCCGCAGAGCTGAGGCGCGGCCGAAGCGCTCTTGGCGCCCTGCCGACCGCCGCAAGGCTTCAGCGCGCCGTAGAGGAACGGCAGCGAGACGTCCATGTGGCCGTTGGGAGTGGCTGTCGTCGACCCTCTCGTAGACGCCGTCTATACCCGCCTCGTGCAGGTGCTTGGAGACGATGCGCGCGCCGTGGTGGACGTGGAGCTCTGACGGGCTCGATGAACCTCGCCGGATCCCGCCGGGGCGTGACCGGTGCGACGAGCCAGGCAGATCTCGCCGCGCTGCGTGGTTACGGGAAGGCGGCCGGTGAGTAAATGCCGTTCTGGCAAGTACCGCTTTTGAAAACTCAGGAGCGAGGAGCGCCGGCGAGAATGATGCTATCGAAACGTATCATCCTGATCGCCGTAACCTGTGCCATCTCAACGGCGATCGCCCAGCTGAGCATGGCCGACGAAGACTCGCCGCTCGGGTCGTGGTTGAAGCAACGGACCGCTACGGGCAACTGGCACGGCGTTCGCGACGAGCTCGAAGGCAAGGGCGTAACGTTCTCGTCCAATTATACCGCGGACCTTGCTGGGAACGTGTCGGGTGGCGAGAAACGGGGATCCAGCTATGCCGGGTTTCTTGCCACCGGCCTGGCATTGGACTTCGAGCGCCTCGTTGGCCTCAGGGGCGCGTCGTTCACCGCGAACGGCTTCTGGGATTCGGGACGAAGCGTGTCGTCGGACGACATCGGCAACCTCTTCGACGTGCAGGAGGCCTTTACCCCAGGCGACCTGTACCTGGGACAACTGAGTCTGTCGCAATCCCTGTTTGACGAGACGGTGACCCTCCAGGCCGGCCGGCTCACTGCGGGGGATGTCTTTGCGACCTCTCCCTTGTGGGGCTACTACGTCAATGCCGGCATCAACGACAATCTGAGCAGCATTTCGGCCAACATCTTCTTCCCGGGGAGCCAGGCGGCGGCATGGGGCGCACGGGCGTTCTATCAGCCCACCAAGGAGTGGGGGTTCATCGCCGGCGGGTACAATGCCGACCCGACGGTCGCGGACCCGAGCAAGAACGGCACTGACTTCAGTCTCGACACGTCGAAGGGACAAATGGCAATCGCTCAGATGACCTACCAGCATCATCAGAGCCGCGAGGAGAACGGCCTGCCGGGGAGCGCCACCGTAGGCGGCTATTTCGAGAGCAGCAGGTTTTCTACACTCGACAACCCAGCGCACACGCAGCGTGGAAACTATGGCCTCTATTTCTACGTCGATCAGATGCTCTATCGCAGCGAATGGCTGGAGTACCAGGGACTCGAGTATTTGCGCGCCAGTGCGACCTATGCGACCCGTGCGAAGCACCCGTATATCAAGCACGCAGCGACCCCCAAGGATCGGCCGAAGGGACCAAGCGTCTGGGCAGCGGTGTTCGTCGCTCCCCAGGAGAGCATCAATCCGCAAACCGTGCAGGCCGCGGGAGGCTTTCTATACCACGGTCTTCTTGGCGGTCGCGATCGTGACGTGACCGCCTTGGGCATGATCAGCGGCATTTTCAGTGATCATCTTCCGGGGCAGGGAGCCGAGACGGTGGTCGAGGCGAACCACAGGTTTCAGATCAGCCCCTGGCTCTATGTCACCCCCGACTTTCAGTACATCATCCACCCGAACGGCTTCAGCAACATCGGAAGCGCAGCGGTGTTGGCCGCGGAGATCAGCCTTGCCCTCTAGGGAGAACTCCGATTTTGCCCTGCTGACCGAGGCACCTCCCATCATCTACCTGGCCCGGCACGGTGACACCGCCGTTACGCGGAAGAGCTCGAGATCGTCCAGGCCGCCGACGCCCGCCGGTTGCATCGCGACATCGTCGCTTAGATCGGGGAGAGTCGTCACGTGCGTGGAATCGCTCGCGTTCATGTCGGGCTCGAGAGGAGCGCCGCGAAGGTAGATCTCCTCGTGGTCCTATGAGCCCGGCAAGACGTCAGCTGCGGACGAGATTTGGCTGGTTCCTGCCAGGACCCTGGCAGGGTCCGCGCCCGTGCCGTCACGCCGGGTGCCGCTGGGCTCGGCTGCCGCTTTGTCCCCGTCAAAGCGGGCAGAGATGGGGAAATGCCGGCGTCCGAGATCGACCGTTATGACAACTCGGCCGCTTGCGCCGCTCATCCGCGGCTTCGGACACGGGAACTCCATACGCGCGGCTGACGAATCCTGGAATTACGGAAGTCGCTGCGCTCGACGCGCTGCAGAGGGAAGGTGTAGAGCTCATCGACAGCGAGCAGGCGCTCGCCAAGTGGGTGCGCCGGAAGAAGTACCTCGCGTCACGCTAGCGCGAGGCCCGAGGCCGTCCGCGTGGCTTCGTCGTGGAAACGAAGGATCGGCTCGACCTCCTCGTGCACGCGCTCCACGCCGAAGGTCGAGACGTACGCACAGGTGGCAAAGCGCCCAGACAGAGCCTCGTAGCGCTCGAGCCATCGGCGAAACGCCTCTTCCCGCTCCGCACTCTCGTGCGGGAAACGCGACGGAGGCCTGACGACGCCGCAGCGCCACGGCTTGGGCGTGAGCCGCGCGCGGAAGCTCCGTTGCGCACGGCAAAGACGGACGTACAGCGGATCGCACCCGAGCGCCTCGAGCAGGGCTTCCGCGGCCGCGCTCGCCGGTTCGAAGACACCGCTCGTTCCGAGATAACGCAGACCCGCGCGCGTCCGATAGGCTCGGAACCCCACTCCCGGATGCGCCCGTACCCAGGCATCGAGGCGCTCGAACGCTTGCGCTTCGGCGCCATCGTTCGATCCCTGCCCGCGCCGGCCGAGAAGCCGCGCGAGCCAGCCGCCCGCGGACGCAGCCAGGCGGGCGGGCGGTAGATCGACGTCGACGAACAGCACGCGCGCCGTGTTGAGGACGAGACAGCCGAAGGAGTTCCGCGTGATCACCGCGGCTGGACCGCCGTCGCCCGAGGCGAGCTCGCGCACGACCTCTTCACGGATGGGGCGCTCGCCGTACAGGTACCCGCGCGTCGGCTCGCCGCTTTGCGCGGCGCGCGCGGCGACCTCTTCCGCCGCCATGCGCGCCGAGGTCTGCGCATCGTCGAGGCTCCGGTCCGACCCGCGCCAGCAAGCGAACGCGAGCGTCCGGCCGTCCGGCGCCGTGGCCTTCGCGGAAGCCTTCGCCCAGTAGCGCAGGAACTTCATCTTGCTCGAAGAATTGGGCACCACGCATCCCCTCTCCCCGGTGGGGAGAGGCAGACGGTCGGTCGGCTCGTTTCGGCTCTCGTGACTTCCGACACTGGGAGATTCCGTTCAGGGAAGATCAGAGTCCCTCGTCCTCACGCGATCTTCGAGGTTCACTCGAGAATCTCGCGGATCACGTAGGTCGGCTTGTTCTGGCTCTCGTGATACGTGCGCGAGAGCATCTCGCCGAGAAGCCCGAGGGTGATGAACTGCATGCCCGTGAACGTCAGCAGCACGGCGAGAAAGAGCTGCGGCCGATTGCCCATTGGCACCCCGTAGACCTGCCGCTCGACGACGAGCCAGACCGTCCATACGAGGCCGAGCACCACAGCGATCAAACCCCAGAGGCCGAAGACCTGGATCGGCCGCGTCTTGAAGCTCGACAGGAACTTCACCGTGATGAGATCGAGAATCACCCGTACCATGCGCGAGAGCCCGTACTTGGAGGTGCCGTAGCGGCGCGGACGGTAACCGACCGGCACCTCGACGATCGATGCGCCGACGTCATGAGCCAGCACCGGCACGAAGCGGTGCATCTCGCCGTAGAGCTTGAGACTCGACGCGAGCTCACGGCGAAGCGCCTTGAACTGGCAGCCGTAGTCGTGAAGGCGAACGCCGGTCGAGTAGCCGATCAGCCGGTTGGCCACCTCGCTCGGCAGGCGCCGTGTGAGCAGCGCGCCTTGCCAGCGCCCTTGCCGCCAGCCGCAGACCATGTCGACTCCCGCCGCGAGCGCCTGAAGGAGCTTCGGAATGTCGGCGGGGTCGTTCTCGCCGTCACCGTCCATGGTGACGAGGACGTCGCCGCGGGCGTGGGAGATCCCCGCCTGCAGGGCAGCCGTCTGACCGAAGTTTCGCCGGAAGAGAATCACCCGCAAGCGCGGCACACGGGTCTTGAGCCGGCGAAGCACGTCGGAGGTGCCGTCGTCGCTGCCGTCATCGACGACGACGATCTCGTACTCCCGCCCGAGTGGATCGCAGGCACGAACCACGTCGTCGACGAGCGCTTCGACGTTGCCGGCCTCGTTGTAGACGGGAAAGACGACAGAGAGCTGCAACCGGGTTCCTCAGAACTCCGTCAGCGCGACGAACTGCCGATAGCGGTGCTCCACGTCCTCGCTGCTGAGCTTCCGCAGCCGCTTCAAGCTGAAGTCCTCGACCACGAAGGACGCCATCACGCTGCCGTAGACGATCGCCCGGCGCACGCTCGACGGCGAGAAATCGCCGCACTTGGCGAGCGCGCCGACGAAGCCGCCGGCAAACGCGTCGCCCGCGCCCGTCGGATCGAAGACCTGTTCCAGAGGAAAGGCGGGCACGGCGAAGACCGAATCGGGGGAGAAGTGCAGCACGCCGTACTCGCCACGCTTGATGAGCAGGCTCTTCGGCCCCATGGCGAGGATCTTCCGCGCCGCGGCGACGATGTTGCGCTCGCCCGAGAGCATGCGCGCTTCCTCGTCGTTCACGGTGAGGACTTCGACGTGGCGGAGCAGCGCCTCGAGGTCGCCGCGGGTGTCCTGGATCCAGTGCGTCATGGTGTCGGCGCCGACGAGCTCGGGTCGGTCGAGCTGCCGCAACACGCTCTGCTGGAGGCTCGGATGGATGTTGCTGAGGAAGCAGATCTCGGCAGCGCGGTACGACTCGGGCGAGCTTCGGCTGGAACTCGGCGAACACGTTGAGCTGGAGGTCGAGCGTGTCGCGTAGATTCATGTCCTCGTGATAGCGGCCGGTCCAGCGGAACGTGCGTCCCTCGGCGATCTCGATCCCCGCCGTATCGATGCCGCGCGAGCGCAAGAATGCGAGCTCCGCCTTCGGGAAGTCTTCCCCGACGACCGCGACCACGGCGACGGGCGCGAAGAAGCTCGCGGCCACCGAAAAGAAGGTCGCCGAGCCGCCGATCACGTTCTCCACCTTGCCGAAGGGCGTCTCGACGTTGTCGAACGCCACCGAGCCGACCACGACGATCTTCAAATGTTTCTCCCCCTCACCCGGTGGCTCCGCATCACTCCAGGTATCGACCGGCGATCGGCCGCAGGCGCGCTCGCGCGCTCGCCGGAATCCGCGCCCGATCGGTGATGATGGCCTGCGCGAGCGCCGAAGCACAAACGCACGCGCGCTCGGCGGGCAGCTGATCGACGATCGTGCCGACGATCCGCTGCGCGCGCTCCGTGCTCTCCTGGAGAATGCGCAGCACCTCGGCGATGTCCACGTCTCCGGCGCCCACGTTCCAGCAGTCGTAATCGCTCACCAGCGAGACGGAGGCGAAGCACATCTCCGCCTCGCGCGCGAGCTTCGCCTCCTGCACGTTCGTCATGCCGATCACGTCGGCGTGCCACTGCCGATGCAGCATCGATTCCGCTCGCGTCGAGAACTGCGGGCCCTCCATGCAGACGTAGGTGCCGCGCTCGTGGACCGTCGAATCGCCCGTCGCGAGCGCGGCCACGACCACGAGTCGCGACAGCACCGGACAGACCGGATCGGCCAGGCCGACGTGTGCGACCACGCCGTCTCCGAAGAACGTGCTCGCTCGCCCGTGCGTGCGGTCGATGAACTGGTCGGGAACGACGATGTCCCCGGGGCGAAGCTCCTGCTTCAAACTGCCGACCGCCCCGACGGAGAGCAGAAACTCGGCGCCGAGCTGCTTCAGCGCGCACACGTTGGCGCGAAAGTTGATCTCGCTCGGAAGGATGCGATGACCACGGCCGTGGCGCGGCAAGAAGGCGACGCCGACGCCACCCAGCTTGCCCACGACGAGCGCATCCGAGGGCGCGCCGAAAGGCGTGCGCACCGAGACCTCCTGCGCGCCGTCGAGCCCGGGCATCTGATAGAGCCCGCTCCCGCCGATCACGCCGAGGCGCACGGAAGGCGTGCCCGTCTGGCGCCGGCTTGCCGCGCCTCTCCTCTTGGCGACTGCCATTCCCGGGACCATCTAGGGGACGCGGCCGAGCGATGCAACCGTATGGGGACGTTCCTTACCTTCGAAACTTTGCTCAGCCTGGCGCCGCCTTCGGAGCAAAGTTTCGAAGGTAAGGAGCGTCCCCGCCCGCTGAAACGTCCCCCGCCAGCTGCCCGCAGGCCGCCTGAATGTCACGCCCGCGGCTTTCGCGAATCGTCGTGTGCACGCCCTGGCGCAGCAGAGCGGCGCGAAAGGCCTGGATCGCCGGCAGCTCCGTCGACGCAAATCCGCTACCCGGAAAGGGGTTGAACGGAATCAGGTTCACCTTCGAGGGAATGCCACGCAAGAGCGTCGCCAGGCGGTGGGCATCCTCCAACGAATCGTTTCTTCCCGAGAGCATCACGTACTCGAAGGTGATCCGTTTGCGCCGCGGCAGCGGCAGCCCCCGACAGGCGTCGAGGAGGGTCGCCAGCCGGTACTTGCGGTTGATCGGCATGAGGTGGCTCCGGACCTCGTCGGTCGTACCCGAGAGCGACACCGCGAGATTGACCCTCGTGTCGCCGAGCAGCCGCGTCATCTGCGGGACGAGGCCCACGGTCGACACGGTGATCCGGCGGGGCGAGAACCCAACGCCCCAGTCCGCGGTCAAGACGCCGACCGCGCGCACGACCTCGTGGTAATTGTGGAGCGGCTCGCCCATGCCCATGAAGACGATGTTGGTGATCGTCGACTGCGGCTCGCCGGACTGTGCGGCATCGGCGAGCACGCGCCGCGCCTCGAGAACCTGATCGACGATCTCGTGAGCATCGAGCCCCCGCTTGAGCCCGAGCGTCGCCGTCGCGCAGAAGGCGCAGCCCATCCCGCAGCCGACCTGCGAGGAGATACAGAGCGTCAACCGCTCGCCGAGCTCCGCCGGGATCAGCACGCTCTCGATGCGGCTCCCGTCGGCGAGCTCGAAGAGAAACTTGCGCGTGCCGTCGGCGGCGCGGGCGAGACGAGCGACCCGAGGCCGGGAGATCGTGAAGGAGCTCTCCAGCGCGGCTCGCAGCTTCTTCGAAAGGTCGCTCATCGCGGCGAACGAGGCGACGCCATTCCGGTAGAGCCACTGGAAGATCTGCTTCGCTCGGTAAGGCGGCTCTCCCCGCAAGGAGAGCCAGCCGGCGAGCTCTTCGAGCGAGAGCTCTTTGATGTTGCGAGTCACGGATCGAGGCCCAACGCTTAAGTATGACAGAAGCCCTGCCCGCGTGGAACTCGGCCGGCGACGCCTTGATCCGCGAGCCGGGCGATGAGACCCTCTCGCCCGTTCGGGAGGAAGGACCATGAGCCAAGGCACCGCACTGATCACCGGCGCCTCGAGCGGGATCGGCGCCGAGTTCGCGCGCCAGCTCGCACGCGAAGGTATGAACGTGGTGCTGGTCGCGCGGCGCGCCGATCGGCTCGAGGAGATCCGCGCGGAGATCGAGAGCGAGGCATCGGTAGGTTGTCGTGTCATCGTCAAGGATCTGAGTCGTCCGGAAGCGCCGCTCGAGGTCTGGCAGGAGGTGCAGATCCACGGCATCACGCTCGATTGGCTGGTGAACAATGCGGGCTTCGGCACCAACGGTTTTTTCGCGAGCCTGCCGCTCGCGCGTGAGATCGAGGAGATCCAGCTCAACGTCGCCGCGCTGGTCGCGCTCACGCGTCTTTGCCTGCCTGGCATGGTCGAGCGCCGCTCCGGGCACATCGTCAACCTCGGCTCGGTTGGCTCCTGGGTACCGACGCCCTACATGGCCACCTACAGCGCGACCAAGGCGTTCGTTTTGAGCTTCTCGGAGGCACTCGCCGCCGAGCTCGCCGGCACGGGCGTCCGCGTGCTCGCGCTTTGCCCGGGTGCGACGAAGACCGAGTTCCAGCAAGTCGCAGAGGTGGGCGAGAACGTTCCGAAGTTTACCTACATGAGCGCAAAGGCAGTCGTGCGGCAGGCAATCGCGGCGGCGAAAAGCGGCAAGCGCACGCTCGTCCCGGGCTGGATGAACAAGGCGCTGATCGGCTCGACACGGCTTACACCGCGCAGCGTGCTCGCGCGGATGGCAGGGTCGATGTTCACGCCGAAGGGATCGCCGAGTCGCCGCGGCTGAGCGCGCTCACGGGGAAAGAGATGCGCTCGGACGGGTGATCGATCCCGCTGCTGCGCAGCGACTCGCGAAGCGCGCACGCGGTCGCGTACGTTCGGGCGAATGCGGTGAGCCAACGCTCGCAGCGCGGCCGCGGCGGCTCAGGGCCAAGGCCCTATCGGCTCGGCGACGGGAAGTCGCGAATCGGATTCCGGCCGTCCCAGCTGCGCGCCGCGTCGCGGATCATCATCATGATCTCGTAGATCGGCGGCTCCTTCGCCTCCGAGATCTCGTAGACGAGGCCGCCCGGGGCGGAGTCGGTCGCGAAGTACACGAAGCGGATGCCGCTTCCCGGGATCGCGCCCTCGTGCGCCAGCTCCACGCCCGAGCGGAGGATGGCGGCAACCGCCGGGTCGTACTCGGCGCGGGTCATCCACGACGAGACGTGCTGGAAGCCCTCGCGGCCGGATTCGAGATAGTCGCGATAGGCGCTCGGCCGATCGTCGTGCTGCTGGATGAGCTCGACCTGGAACTCGCCGGAATAGCCGAGGGCCAGCGTGATCCGCGGTGCTGGTGCCGGCTTCCCGCGGTAGCGGTAGCTCTCCGGCACGAGATCGCGCATCAAGTAGAATGGGCCGACGCCGAGCGTCTCGGTCCAGTAGCGAAGCGCCTTGTCGAGGTCCCGCACGACGAACGCGATTTGACGCATTTCTCCGAAGATCCGACTCATGAGTCTCCTCCTCTCGCCAAGACGAAGAGGCACCATATGCTCGGGCATGTCGGCGATCAAGCGACGTGCGGGACCGCGCTCTGGCGGCCACTTCCCGAAACGACTATCAAGGGGACGCCTCCGCGGTGCGGCGGCACAATTCCTTCTGCCGATGTCGATCTTGCAGAAACTCGGGCTCGCGCCCGTGACGCTCGAGAGATTCGGCAACCGCGGCACTTCCGCCACGTAGCAATCTGATCCGACCGCCCAAATGAGCCTCTGGAACCTGATCGCGATCGTGCTCACGCTGGCGGGGCTTTTCAGCTACCTGAACTATCGCTTCGTCGGGCTGCCGACCACCATCGGCGTGATGCTGGTCGCCCTCATGGCCTCGCTGCTGCTGATCATCGCCGAGGCGCTCGGGATTCCCCTGCGGGACAAGGCCGACCACCTTCTGGCCGGCGTGCACTTCGAGCACACACTGATGTTCGGTCTGGTCGGCTACTTGCTGTTCGCCGGGGCGCTCCACATCGAGCTGAACGAGCTTGCCTTGCAGGGGCTCGAAGTGGCGACGCTCGCCACGCTCGGGGTCGTCGGCTCGACGTTTCTCGTCGGTGGCTTCACCTTTTGCCTTTTCCGCGCCCTCGGCATTGAGATCGACTGGGTGCATGCCCTCCTCTTCGGCGCGCTGATCTCCCCGACCGATCCGATCGCCGTTCTCGGACTCCTGAAGATCGTCGGGGTACCGAAGAGCCTGGAGGTCACGGTGGCCGGCGAGTCGTTGTTCAACGACGGCGTCGGCGTGGTCGTGTTCCTGACGCTCACCGAGATCGCGACCGGCGCGGCGCCGACGGTCGGCGGCGTGGCGCTGATTTTCCTGAAGGAGATGGTCGGCGGAGTCGCGCTCGGTCTGGCGGCTGGTTGGATCACCTATCGCTTGTTGAAGACCGTGGACGAGTATCAGCTGGAGATCCTGCTGACGATCGCCCTCGTCAGCGGCGGGTATGCGCTCGCATCCGCGCTGCACACCTCGGGAATGATCGCCATCGCGGTCGCCGGCTTGCTGATCGGAAACCAAGGGCGGCTCTTCGCGATGTCGGGGCGGACTCGCGAGCACCTCGACGTCTTCTGGGAGGTCGTCGATCAGATCCTCAACGTCGTGCTCTTCGTTCTGATCGGCCTCGAGGTGCTGATCGTCCCCTTCTCCCCTCGCAACGTCGCGGCCGCGCTCGGAGCGATCCCGCTGACGCTGCTGGCTCGCTGGCTCACGGTGAGCTGCGCGTTTCGGCTACTCCGGCCACGGCGGCTGCCCGATAACTCGGTTCGAGTCCTCACCTGGGGCGGTCTCCGTGGCGGCATCTCGATCGCGCTCGCGCTCTCGCTTCCCGAGGATCCATCGCGGTCGGTGCTGATCGCCGTCACCTACGCGGTCGTGGTGTTCTCGCTGCTCGTGCAAGGGACCACGCTCGGGCGGGTCATGCGCGCTTGAATGGCCTGCTTCCCATCGCAGCCCACCGTTTCGCGAACGGATTGCGCAGGGTTGAGCGCCGCGACGGACTGTGATTCTCGGCAGCGCAACTAACTGGAGGTCAGAGTAGCTCCGTCGTCGCCATCTATCGTCTACCTGCTTCCCCTTCTCGATCCGCGGCCGCCAGCGCATAGGGAAATGATGCGGGGAGCACCGGCTGGGCCCTCGGAAGGGGCCACCCGCCGGAATCGAACCGGCGACCTGCTGCTTACGAATTCTCTGCAAGACCCAACCGAGAACAACCAGGAGCAACCAACTCCCCCAACGGACGAGGATTTCGAATGACGCCAGGTGCTCCTGGTTCGGGGTGGTTGGTCCTGGTGTGGTAGCAGAGCGGCAGCAGGCCTCGTTTTCCGACCTCGCCCGCAAGCGGCAACCGGTGTACCATGACGCCCGCACAGGCGGCATCTCGCCGTGATCGGGCTTGCCGGTTTGCCGCCCCGACCGATCGGAGGAGCATCGATGACGGCATCCGAAACCCGCGCGGACGAGGTCTGGCCCGCCCTGCCCTTCGACGAGTGGCGCGAGACCTGCGCCACCCTGCAGCTCTACTGTCAGATCGTCGGCAAGGTGCGCCTCGCCCTCACGCCGTGGATCAACCACTCGTGGCACGCGACGCTGTACGTCACCGCGCGTGGGCTGACCACCTCGCTCGTGCCGCACGGGTCGCGGTCCTTCGAGATCGAGCTGGACCTCGTGGGCGGCGCGGTCGCGATCCGCACCACCGACGGCGCGGAGCGGCGCCTGCCGCTCGTCGCCCGGCCGGTGGCCGGCTTCCACGACGCCCTCCTCGCGCAGCTGGCCGAGCTCGACCTGCCGGTGACCATCCACGGCGTGCCGAACGAGGTGGCCGATCCGGTCCCGTTCCGCGAGGACCACGCGGCGCGGGCGTTCGATCTCGAGCAGGCGCGGCGCTTCTGGCGCGCACTCGTCCAGGTCGACCGCGTGCTGGCGCGCTTCCGCACCGGCTTCGTCGGCAAGGTCAGCCCGGTCCACCTGTTCTGGGGCAGCTTCGACCTGGCGGTGACGCGGTTCTCGGGACGGCGCGCGCCGCTGCATCCGGGCGGCGTTCCGGGCCTGCCCGACGCGGTGACCCGCGAGGCGTACTCGCACGAGGTGAGCAGCACCGGGTTCTGGCCCGGCGGCGGGCTGATCGCGCACGCGGCCTTCTACTCCTACGCGTACCCCGCGCCGGAAGGATATGACGCGGCGCCGGTCGCGCCGACCGGGGCCTTCTTCCACCCGGAGCTGCGCGAGTTCATCCTTCCCTACGACGCGGTGCGCACCGCGGCCTCGCCCGACGACGTGCTGCTCGCGTTCCTGCAGAGTACCTACGACGCGGCCGCCGGCCTCGGCGGCTGGGACCGCCAGGCGCTCGAGTGTCCCATGGGCGTCCCCGGCGTCGTGCGCGCGCTCGCGGCGCAAGGAGAGAGATGATGCCCGATCCGACCTGCACCCACCTCGAGGCGATCGAAACCGTGAAGCACGCCGATCGGCGCGAGTGCGAGGAGTGCGTTCGCATCGGCTCCCGCTGGGTACACCTCAGGACCTGTCAGGAGTGCGGCGGCACGCGCTGCTGCGACAGCTCGCCGAACCGGCACGCCAGCAAGCACGCAGGCGCCAGCGGTCACCCGGTGATCGCCTCAGCCGAGCCCGGCGAGCGGTGGCTGTACTGCTATCCCGACGATGCCTTCGCCGAGTACTGAGCGCGCTGCGATGGCCCTGCAGAAGTGCAAGCTCGGCATGGCCGTCGCGATCCTCGAGACCCCTCGCCTCCGACTCCAACCGCTCTCCCAGCGCCGCGCCGACCCGCTCTACACGATCGACACGTCGATCGATTCCTTGTGGACATCGAGTCCCGCCGTCGTGCTACGCTTTGCCATGGAGCTGCCTTCTTGCACTGTGGCTCTGTGCTCGAGAGCCGGTTCGTCCAAGCGCGAACATAGCCCACGGCCTGCAAGAGGCAGGTCCTCTCACTTCAGCCGACAGCCATTCTGTCTAGGCAGCGCGAGGAGAGGATGAAGTTCCTGGGATTTCTGATTGCTCTCTTCTTTGTCTCGGTCGGGGCGGCCGTTGCTGTGGCTCCGGCGGGAGTCCTATCGGCTGCTCGATATCTACTCACTCCATCCGGGCTTTACGTCGTGGGTGCCCTTCGCGTCGCGATCGGCCTGGGCCTCTTCGTTGCTGCATCCGAGTCACGCACACCTCGGACTCTCCGGATTCTCGGCCTTTTGATCGTCGTGGGAGGCATCTTCACCCCCTTCATCGGTTCAGAGCGCGCCAACGCCATCCTCGACTGGTACTTGGCGGAAGGCGCGAACGTAATGCGTGTATGGGCTGGCGCTGTCGTGCTGCTCGGAGCCTTCATCGCCTATAGCCTCGGCACAGGGCGCCGCGCTGGCTAACAGGGCGTATCTGGACTCCTCCCGGAAGAGCGAATCGAGAGCGGGGCGATGACGGAGAGTTCTGACTGCAGTCGTATCTCCGGCCTCTTGTTGGAGCGCTCGCGCTCCGGGCCATGATGGGAAGTGGCGCGTGGGGAGCCAATCGTTGCAAGCGACTTCCCGTAGTGCTCGGCCCCGCCCACCGAGCTTCCGGATCAGCGCATCAACGATCGTAGATCGAATCGGGATCTCGCCGTAGTGAGCAGCTCCCCGGTGCGCTCTTCCTCCGCGACTGCAACAACCCCAGGCACCCGGACACAGCCCTTCGACCGACCGCCGACGCTGGTGGGAGACGCGTACCGTGCTTCTCGCGCGGCCGCT
Source organism: uncultured delta proteobacterium (assembly GCA_963745025.1). Lineage (GTDB taxonomy): Bacteria > Desulfobacterota > Binatia > JACPRU01 > JACPRU01 > CAVQIG01. Next base: position 25,996 of record CAVUWD010000019.1, on the reverse strand, counting down.
GACACGACGACACAGGAGGGACCATGTCGCTAGCAATGAGGAAGGCGGAACGGGAAGCATTCCTGGCGGACACCCGCGTGGCGATCATCGGCATCGCCGACACCTCCGACCGCGGCCCGCTCACCGTGCCGGTGTGGTACAGCTACACGCCGGGCGGGCCTATCCGCTTCGTGACGGCGGGCGGATCACGCAAGGCGCAACTTCTTCGGCGCGCCGGACGCGTCAGCGTCTGCGTGCAAACCGAGACACCACCGTACAAGTACGTCAGCGTCGAGGGGCGTGCGATCTTCGGAGAACCCGACTTCGAGCGCGACATCCGCAGCATGGCGTACCGCTATCTCGGCGAACAGATGGGCGACATGTACCTGCAGGCGACGGCCAACGAACGCGCGGCCTATCTGCTGGTCACGGTGACGCCGGAGCGCTGGTTGAGCGTCGACTACACGAAGATGGCGTTCTGACCGCGGGCCCTTTGGTGCACGTGCACCGCTCGGCCCGCGCCGCCGAGACGGAGGACTCCCCAGTGACTCACCTGCGCGCCGTGTTGTTCGATTTCGGCGGCACGCTTTACGACGACGCGACGCTCGAATCGCCGAGGGCTACAGCCTCGTCGACCTGGTCCCCCATCCCCGGTTCGGGATGGTGCGCGGGCCGACGTGCAGGCGATCACCGGCCCCCGCGCATCCGTGGCGAGACGATCGGCCCCTGCCGATCCGGCGCGCGTCTAAAAATGCTTGCGCCGATGCGTTGCGCGACCCTAGTCTGCCGCTGCAGGAACGCAGCCAGGAGGGCTCAACGATGATTCACGTTCACTACTTCATCACCCGCAAACCCGAGATGGACGAGGTCGCGTTCCACCGCTACTGGCGCGAAGTCCACGCCCCGATCGTCGTGAAGATTCCACAGTTGCGCCGCTACGTGCAGAGCCATCGCATCGACACGGCTCGAAGTAACTCGGCCTACGATGAACACGTATCGCCCTACGACCGAGTCGCGGAAGTGCTCCTCGAAGGGCTCGATGCGTTCGCAGCTCTGCGCGAGAGCTCGGAGTACCTCGAGGGAGCTCTGGCAGACGAGCTCAACTTCATCGATCTGACCCGCGTCGAATGGATGGTCACGGAGGACCACGTCATCCTGGACGGCCCGACCGGCGGCAGCTTGGTGAAGGGCGTTTGGCAGCTCAAGCGGAAGCCCGGGATGGCGCTTGCGGACTTTCGCAAGTACTGGATCGACGTCCACGGCGCGCTGGCGATCGAGCTGCCGGGGGTTCGGCGCTACGTCCAATCGCACCTGATCGATGAAGCCTACCTCTACGCCGAGCCGCGCCACGATGGTGTCGCGCAGCTCTGGTTCGACAGCGCCGCGGGACTCGCCGCGGCCTTCGACACACCCGCAGGTAAGGAGTTGCAAACCGACGGCCCGAAGATGTTCGACATGCACCTGCTGCGATTCTTCCTCGCTCAGGAGCACGTGGTGATCGCGTCACGCTGAGGCGAGAGCGGGCTTCACCGCGCTTAGGGATTGGCCGGCGGCGGCGCGACCATAGAGGACCAGCCACCACGAGCATGTCGATGAAGATGGGCTGACGTATCCGAGAAGCAAGGACGTGTAGATGTCAGGTGCTCTCGCGCCGTTGCGGTTGCGACAGCTGTTCGGTCTCAGTGAGCCGCACGTAGAGCAGGTACGCCACGATCGCGACATTCAGCAGCAGCACTACTGCTCGGAACGCAGTAGCACGCCTGGCAATCTCGAAGATCTCGAGCGGTACGTAAATCGCCCCGGAAATGATCGCGAACCACTCCGCCCACCCGCGTATGTGCCACAGCCCATACGCTTCAACGAACCGGACGATGGAATAGACGAACGCCAGCGCCGCGAGTGTCTTGAGGCGCGCATCGCTGGTCCGCGACGCGGCTTCAACGAAAATGCGAGGGTAGTGCCGCGCCGGATTCAGGTGACCCCAGCGCACGATTTCTTCGGCGATCTTCTGTAGGTCATGATGGAGCAGCCGCAGCAACCCGAAGCCGACCAGGAGCACCAGGAGGCCTTTTGAGGCTTCCAGTACGGCGATTGACTTCACACCCAGGGCACGGGCGTGTGCGGATAAGTGCAGGTTCTATTTCCTCCTCTGCGGCTACGGCAGGAGCATAGCGACCACGAGGGTATCGATGAAGATGGTCTGTCCTGCTCGAGAGCGTGACGATCTCGGAAGCGATCGATGAAGCGGAGCTGCCTTGGGGTGTTGCGGCGGCGTGCGTCTACCCGATCGGCCTCACGCACTCCGGCGAATCGTTGCGCGGCGAGTTGACGAGCGTGGAGACCTCGTAGGCATCCAAGTCCTCCGCGGGAAGGGGGACGAGGAGCCCGCGCAGCTCAGTCTCGCCCGCCATGGGATCCAGCCACCGATCGCACGCACCAGGCGGCAAGATCACGGGCATCCGGTTGTGGATCTTCGCCAGGAGCTCGTACGGCGGGCAGGTCACGATGGCACAGGTCGCCGGGTGCCGGGAGAGTAATGGGGCTGAAGCGGGGGCAGCGTATCCGGATCGCGCAAGGCCCTCTGCCCGCGACCATGCGGCCCGCCCACGTCACAGTGCCGGCTTCAACCGAGAACGACACGATAACCGGATGGTCGCTGGTTCGAGTCCGGCCCAGGGAGTAGAAAAGACGAGGGGTTGCGAGCACGTCTCGCAGCTTCTCGTTGTTCGTGTACAGCGTCGCATACCGTGTTCGGTCGCGACGAAACCAGGAGCACGCATGCCCACGCTAAGTGCGAGAGAGCGAAGGGAGCTTCCCGACCGTGCGTTCGCGTACATCGATCGGAAGGGGAGCCGGCGTCTGCCCATCAACGATGAGGGCCACGTGCGGGCAGCGCTCGCCCGGTTCAACCAGGTGCAGTTCGAGGACGACGACGCCCGCGCGGAGGCGTTCAAGAGACTCCTCCTCGCGGCGCGGAAGTACGGCATCGTCCCGATCGGTTTCATGACGCGGCAAATGCGGCCCCGAGCGGGATCGTCGGCGAAGACGCCGAAACTCCCGACCGGCCTCGTCACGCTCCTGTTCACCGACATCGAGGCCTCCACGGGACTCCTGGAGATGCTCGGAGACGGCTACATCGACATCCTCAACGACGTGCGGTCCTTGATGCGGGATGCCGTCGGCTCCGCGGGAGGCGCGGAGGTCGACGCGCGGGCCGACGAGTTCTTCGCGGCCTTCCCTCGGGCCTCCGATGCGGTGCAGGCCGCGCTCGCGATCCAGCGGACGCTCCGCGAACGGAGGTGGCCGGGCGGCATCAAGGTCCTCGTTCGCGCCGGCATCCACAGCGGTACGCTGAAACTCACCGAGGGGAGCTACGTCGGCCTCCCCGTGCACACGGCGAATCGCATCTGCTCGGCCGCTCACGGCGGACAGATCCTGATCTCCGATCAGGCGCACGAGGCGATGGACGGCGCCGCGCCGGCCGGGGTGAGATTCCGCGAGCTGGGCCCGTTCCGGCTCCGTGGGATCGCCCGGGGCCACGTGCTGTTCCAGGTCGAGGCGCCGGGCCTGCCGGCGACGTTCCCGCCGCCCCGTGAGGCCGGTGCGTTGCCCGCGACGAGCGCGAGCTGACCGGCGGTTCGCGCCGGCCCACCGACTACTTTCGCTTCCTGCCGTCCGGACACGCGAGATGCGGACGGTATGTCTCCCCTATGCAGTCTCCGGTAGAGACCGCGACGAACAACGCTCTTCCGCGCGCATAATTTTCCCACGATGAGAAGGAGCGGTGGCTGCTCAGCCGGAGCCAACGGCGCGAGGGGCTCGGGTGACGGCGCTCGCCGTACAGTTCCCGAGAACCCCAAGTACGTAACAACGGTCGAAGGTTACTACCTCTACCTCGTGAACCTCCTGTCGGTGCCCCTGGGGCTCGCCATTCTCGTGACGATCCTCGCGCTCGACCTCGTCTCCTACGCCTGGCACCGAGCCAATCACCGCCTCCGGTTCCTCTGGCGGTTTCACCGAGTGCACCATTCGGACGCGAGCTTCACCGTATCGACGGGGCTTCGCTTTCATCCCGGAGAGCTCTTGCTCTCGCTGCCGATTCGGCTGACCGCGATCGCGCTTGTCGGAGCGCCGGTCATCGGCGTCGCCGCCTTCGAGGCCCTCTTCATGCTGGCAAACCTCTTCGAGCACGGGAATATCGACCTGCCTTGGAAACTGGAGGAGCGTCTCGCCGACGTCTGCGTTACTCCGGCTCTCCACCGTCTCCACCATTCGCGCCTTCGCTTGGAGCTCGACAGTAACTTCGGAACGATCTTCACGATCTGGGACCGCGTGCTCGGAACCTACCGCGCGAACTCCTCGGCCGTTGCCATCGAGGTCGGGCTATCCGACATCGCCTCGCCGCCTTCTCTGCTCGCGGCCCTCCGCTTACCCTTCCTCGGCTGATCCCCTTGCTCTGGATATCTCATGGGCCTCTATTCGGTCATCGGGAGCGCACCTCGGTCAGGATCCTGAGCCGGTCCTGCGCGGTGAGGACCTCGTCGCATGCGGGATAAAGGATGCGCTCTTCCTTCATATTGTGCTGGCCAAGGATCTCGACCATTCGCCCCGCATGCGTCTTCGCCCCTAATCCGTCTGCGGCACGCAGCGCGGCCAACGCGGCCGCCTTCTCCGCCCTGATGCGCTTGTGCTCCTCGCGCATCACGAAGAGCGGCCCCTGCTCCAAGCCCGGGCTCGCCGCGCCGACGGCGGGAAACAGGAGCTCCTCCTCCCATTTGATGTGGCGTTCCAGCCTGCGGTCGAACTCCTCGAAGAGCGGCAGTCCCTTCTGCGGAGAGTCGAAGTCCACACCCGAGAGGATCGCATCGATCTCCCGGTGGTCCCGCTCGAAGAAGTCCACGATCGAACCCGTCGCCTTTGTTTGACCCATGCTGCTCCTCCTTAATTTACTTGCCGAAAACCGTCTCGTACGCCGCCGGCTGCTTCTCCTTGAACTCCCGCACCAGACCCGCGCGGTGCACCGCCAAGCCTTGGCCTTCGCGCCGGTCTTCCTTTGCTTCGAGTCGAAAACCAGAGGACAGATGGGATGAAGCGGCTGGCCACCACTCCAGCGTGGTAGCTAAAGAGCTCCACAAGTTAAAGGCGCGGTCAAAGCCGCAAAGGAGATGGAGGCCAGCCATGGAGAGTATAGGCATCGACGTGCAGAGTTTCATCGCTCGGGTAGGCGAGCTCTCGCTTGCTCCGTGGCTCCAGTCGGACATTGCGCCTCTGCTGACCGCAACGGCTACGCTCGAGGCGGAGATCTGGGGTTTCGTGAGGAGATCGCGACCCTCACGCTTCCTCGAGAAGTAGGGCGTCCTCCGGGGAGGACATGGACACGGGAACGCCTGAGAAAAGCGAGCCTTCACCGGATATCTCTTCGACGGGTTCGCTCTTGCTCAAATACCTACTATATTCTTCGGTTGTCGGCTCCCCAGCTGGCTCGCCAGCTGAGTGAACCTGGACTCGATGCGGTCGTTCTTCACCGCGATCGCCAGCGCGCGCCGGGTGCCAATGAGCACCACGAGCCGGCGGCCCCGGGTCATCCCGGTGTAGAGCAGGTTCCGCTGCAGCATCACGTAGTGCTGGGTGTGAATCGGTAGCAGCACGCACGGGTACTCGCTGCCCTGCGCCTTGTGGATCGAGGAGGCATAGGCGAGCACAAGCTCGTCCAGGTCGGGCCGGTCGTAGTTCACGAGGCGACCGTCGAACCGAACGGCGACCATGCAGCTGGGCCTGGCCGCCGGGATGTCAGTGGATGATATGATCGGGCTGTACCGCGACAACGGGAGAGAAATCTTTGATGATTAGTGGTTTGATAACAAACAAACATGAGACTGATACGATTCCTAATCCTTCCGCCGATAGCGAGTTACGCATGTGCCTGAGGGTCCGTCAAAACAATCTATGTTCCACAGAAAAATATAAAAACGCTGCAATATTGTTGGCCTGCCCGTTGAGACCGATGGGTACCCCGGCGCCAGCTACGATTTGCAAATCTTCGTCGTTGACAACCGCTGCGCGGAATCCAGGCGATAAGACGGGATTGAAGGTACGCACCGCCCTACCAGAGCCATTGATGTTATCTTGGATGTAACCAAGCCATTCCAACATTAAATGGAGTCGGGGCAAGAGCGCATAGATTGCGCTGCCTCCGACCCAAGACGAGACCAGCGATCGCTTCGGCGAGAGTTGCCCGTCGTTCATCGGCGAACGAACGTCGGGCAGATAAGTGATACCCAAGTTGGCGTGCAAAGCGAGCCGGGACGCAACTTTCTTGCTAAACGGCAGGCTCCACTGATAACCAACCACACCGTTGCCTGTGCCTTTATCGCGGCTACCGGTCGGTATAATCAAGCTAAATCTCGGCGAGAACGCAGGCTTGCCGGGCCCTTCTTCGAGCGCTTGGTAGCGGTAATTTAGCAGGACATCCCCGACCCCGTATTGGCGATCTCCTTCATCGATCAGGTGATAGCCAGGGATGGTGTAAGAAAACTGATGATCCTGCCCGTACATCGGCCATTCCTGGGTGAAGGCAAAGGTCCAACCGCGCTGCCTCGGGTCACTGCTGTAGGCGGATTGGAAGATATGCTGCACCACGCCCGGCTCTTGGTTGTAGGCTTCTTCGATCAAAAAACTGTTGTCTTCGATAATTTCGATAGGCTCTCGCTGGGCGGATGCAAGCACTCGAAGACCGGAGACCAGACAGATTGCCACAACCCAAACTTTACCTGATATCCACGGATGCATCTTTGTCCACGATCCACACGCTGCAGGGCTCAGGGAACGAACCGCAGATCCAACAGCTGTTACACCGTCATGCTTTTCGCTTTGAGATTTTCTTTCGCTGCGGCATCGAGCACGACCTCCATGCCCTTCAACGTCGGTTTGCCGTCGTCGGGTATCGCGCGCAACGACCCCGCATACACGACCTCGGTCATGGTGGCGTGAAGCCGAGTCTCTCGAAACCTTCTCGAAGCCATGACGACAGCGCGTGCTCACCGTGCGCCAGCGGTTCGTACAGGTCTCGCCACAGAAAATGAGGAGCGGATTCGGGACGCAGGTAGCGCTCGTGCGAGAGTATGCTCCGCGCCGGCGCTGACAGAGCGGCACGAAAGTAGGCGACCGCGTCGACATCGGGCAGTTCAAGGTAGCGCTCCAGCTGCATTGCTGGATCGCCCTCGGGCGTAGACAGCGGCGTCTCAGGCGCGTCGATCTTGTGCTCGCACAGCACGCGTCGCTTGTCCGCCAAGACCAGCATCATGTCAGGGCAACAGCGCTGTTCAGGGAACGGGACCTGGGTCTGTACCGAGGCAATCTGGGGTGTGACGCCGGCAATGGCGAGCTGTCTGAGCACGAGGGATCCATACGCCGCGCGGAACGCCGTATCGACTTCAAGCGCCTGCGGCGATGAAGCACGTGAGATGGTCCTCACGTGCCTGGGCCAGCCGCCTTGTCTCCCAGAACAGGTTCATCTGATGCCTAATAACTACTACTTGATCTGCGAGCCTCAAGGCGTCCGATCCGCGACGCGAGGAGAAGTTGCCAAGAATTGAAGATTTCGCGCGCGATCATGAGCTAGGATGGCCGATTATCTGGCCCGGGTAATTCTACCGCGCCGTCGCCGAACATGATGTAGCGGCAGGCGGGGTGCTGCAGAAAGACATCCTTGAGCGGCATTGCCGTTCCCGCCAGGTTCGCCCTCAGGCGAGGTCGAAGCGGTCCAGGTTCATCACCTTGCTCCACGCCGCCACGAAGTCCTTCACGAACTTCTCCTTCGCGTCCGCGCTAGCATAGACCTCGGCGAGGGCGCGCAGCTGGGAGTTCGAGCCGAAGACCAGGTCGACGCGCGTCCCGGTCCACTTGACCTTTCCGGTCTTGCGGTCGCGCCCTTCGAACAGCTCCCTTGCCTCCGAGGTCGGCTTCCACTCCGTGCCCATGTCGAGCAGGTTGACGAAGAAGTCGTTGGTCAGCGCCTCCGGCTTCGAGGTGAAGACACCGTGCTTCGAGCCGCCGGCGTTGGCGCCGAGCACGCGCAGCCCGCCGACGAGAACCGTCATCTCGGGCGCGGTGAGCGTCAGGAGCTGCGCCTTGTCGATGAGCAGCGCCTCCGCCGATACCGTGTACTTGCCCTTGAGGTAGTTGCGGAAGCCGTCGGCGATCGGCTCGAGCACCGCGAAGGACACGACGTCCGTCTGCGCCTGCGAGGCGTCCATGCGGCCCGGGCTGAACGGCACCTTCACGGTGACGCCGGCCTTCTTCGCGGCCTGCTCGACGCCCGCGCAGCCCGCGAGCACGATCAGGTCGGCGAGCGACACCTTCTTGCCGCCCTTGGCCTTCTTGTTGAAGTCCGCCTGGATGCCCTCGAGCGTCTTCAGCACCTTCGCCAGCTGCGCCGGCTGGTTCACCTCCCAGTCCTTCTGCGGCGCGAGGCGGATGCGCGCGCCGTTGGCGCCGCCGCGCTTGTCGGAGCCGCGGAAGGTGGAGGCCGACGCCCAGGCCGTGGACACGAGCTGCGCCACCGACAGCTTCGAGGCGAGGATCTTCTTCTTCAGGTCGGCGATCTCCTTCTCGCCGATCAGCTTGTGATTGACCGCGGGAATCGGGTCTTGCCAGATCAGCTCTTCCTTCGGCACTTCCGGGCCCGAGGTAGCGGGCGCGCGGGCCCATGTCGCGGTGCGTCAGCTTGAACCAGGCGCGCGCGAAGGCATCGGCGAAGGCCTGCGGGTCGTCGTAGGAACCTGCGCGAGATCTTGCCGAATTCCGGATCGAAGCGCAGCGTCAGGTCGGTGGTCAGCATGGTCGGCTTGTGCTTCTTCGACGGGTCGTGCGCGTCGGGAATGATCTCCGGCGCGTTCTTGGCCACCCATTGCTTGGCGCCGGCCGGCGACTTGGTCAGCTCCCATTCGTACTTGAACAGGTTCTCGAAGAAGTTGTTGCTCCACAGCGCCGGGGTCTTGGTCCAGGTCACCTCGATGCCGCTCGAAATCGTGTCGCCGCCGTGCCCCGTGCCGTAGTTGCTCATCCAGCCCAGGCCCTGCGCTTCCAGCGGCGCGCCTTCCGGGTCCGGACCCTTGTGCGATTCCGGGGCGGCGCCATGGGCCTTGCCGAAGGTGTGGCCGCCGGCGATGAGGGCGACGGTCTCCTCGTCGTTCATCGCCATGCGGCCGAAGGTGGCACGGATGTCCTTGGCCGCCGCCATGTAGTCGCCGCTGGCGTTCGGGCCTTCCGGGTTGACGTAGATCAGGCCCATGTGGGTGGCGCCAAACGGCGGAACCAGCTCGCGGTCGCCGCTGAAGCGCATGTCGACGCCCAGCCAGGCGATCTCGCCGCCCCAGTTCACGTCCTCGTCCGGCTCCCACACGTCGGCACGGCCGCCGCCGAAGCCGAAGGTCCTGAAGCCCATCGACTCCAGCGCGACGTTGCCGGCGAGGATCAGCAGGTCGGCCCAGGAGATCTTCTTGCCGTACTTCTGCTTGATCGGCCACAGGAGGCGGCGCGACTTGTCGATGTTGACGTTGTCGGGCCAGCTGTTGAGCGGGGCGAAGCGCTGCTGGCCGCGGCCGGCGCCGCCTCGGCCGTCGTGGATGCGGTAGGTTCCGGCGGCGTGCCAGGCCATGCGGATGAACTGCGGCCCGTAATGGCCGAAGTCCGCCGGCCACCAGTCCTGCGAGTCGGTCATCAGCTTGACCAGGTCCTTCTTCAGCGCCTTGTAGTCGAGGCTCTTGAATTCCTTCGCGTAGTCGAAGCCCCCGCCCATCGGGTCGGACTTCGAGGAATGCTGGTGCAGCAGCTCCAGCCGCAGCTGGTTCGGCCACCAGTCGCGGTTCGTCCTGCCGACGCCGGCGATGTGGTTGAACGGGCACTTGCCCGCGCTCTTGTCATCAGTCTTCATGTCCATGGTGCTTCCTTCGTTTGTTTGGATGCGCGCGATTGCGCATTCCTGTCAATCTCAGAACATCGCGTCGGCGACGTCCTTCTCGCGCAGCATGCGCGGTGAGCATCGGCGCCGTATACCATCGGCCTTCGGCCGCTTACCAACCGACTCCGTGCCTCGCTTGCATCGCAACCGCGAAGGGATCTACTCCGCGGCCGATGGTCGCGGCAGGTGACACCGGGGACCGAGGACCGTTCGGATCGCGGCCGACGGGCCGGGTCTCTCACCGGGGCGCCCGGATCGCGAACAGCGGCTGGTACGCCTCGAGGGCATTCGCGGCGCCCTTCCCGCCGACATTCAGGTAGATGACCTCGTCGACGAGACCTCGGTAGTCCTCAAGGCGCGTCGAGATCTCGGGAGGGGTTCCGGCAAGAGCGAGCCGGTCGACCAGCTCGTCGTCAATCATCTCCATCACTGCCGCCGCGCGCCCTTCCGGCATAAGGCGCTTCGCCGCGTCCGCGACCTTGGAGTAGCCCTGCTCGCGAAGCAGGAATTCGTAGTAGGGATGTGGCATTGGATGGAAGAAGCTCGCAATCGCCGCTCGGACTGCATCGCGCGCTCGCGCGCGATCATCGTCAACCGCGACGACCGCACCCATCGGAATCTCGATCGTGCCGGGATCTCGCCCCGCGGCCTCGGCTGTTCGCCGGATGCGTGGCCGGACGATGTCTCGCACGTATTCCGGTGAAGCGAGCACTCCAAGCGCGACCCCGTCGGCCACCGTTGCCGCGACGTCAATCATCTTTGGGAAGATCGCCGCGAGGTGGACAGGAATGCGCTCTCGAAAAGGCCGCAACGTCTGCCGCCAGCGCATACTGTGAATCTTCCCCTGGAACGCGATCTGTTCTCCCTCTGGTGCGCTCACCATGCGACGGACGACCTCGACGAACTCTCGAAGCTTCGTATGCACGTCGCCACGGCCGACGCCCAGGGCGAGTTTGTTCAGATGCTGATTGCCGCTGCCCACTCCCAGAACGAAGCGACCGCCCGAGAGCTCGTCCAGGTCGAGCGCGGCTATGCCCATTCCGAACGGACTGTGTGCGTAGGCATTCGCGATGTAGCTTCCGAGCCGGACGCGGCGGGTCGCGTTCGCGAGCGCCGCCAACGCAACAAAGGGACTCCGGTAGGCCTCGACGTAGTGCAGCGAGTCGAAGCCCCCCTCCTCCGCCGCGCGGCCGACCGCGACGCTATCAGCGAGCGAAAGATTCCCGTAGAAAAGCAGTCCTTGTCGCATGTTCCTCTCCTCCAGCGTTCTTCCGCGGCCACGGTGTAGTCGAGCAAGCAAATCTGACCATGCCCACGGCTCGGAGAGATTGTGCCTTGTCGAAATGCCATCGCAGCGCAACTGCGTCACGCACTGCTAATTTGACCGTCCCACGAGGCGCTTAACGTGTCCACGCGCTGATCGCGTCCGCGCGCTTGCAGCGAATGCGCAGGTGGCCTATCGTCGCGGCGTTCCTCTAACCGGCCACCCAATCTCACGGGAGAGCAACGATGACCATCGATCAGATGAATGATCTGGAAGCGATCCGGCAGCTCAAGGCGCGTTATTTCCGTCTCATGGATACCCAGCAATGGGAAGCCTGGGCGGATTGCTTCACCGCCGATGTGTCGGCGTTCTACGAGGGCGCGCCGCGCGCCAATCCCGAGCAGCCCGTCGATGTCGGTTTGGAAGGGCGTGCCGAACTCGTCAAGGGTGCCAGCACGCTGATGACGGGTGCGAAATCGATTCACCAGGGCTTCATGCCCGAGCTCGAGTTGACCAGCGCAACCACGGCGCGTGGCATCTGGGCGATGTTCGACTACGTCATGCTGCCAACCTGCCATTTCGAGGGCTGGGGTCATTATCACGAGGAGTACGTCAAGGAAGGCGCGGCGTGGAAGATGAAGAAGATTCACCTGACCCGCCTGCACACCAGGGAAAAATTCCTCTGAGGCGGCCGGCTCGAGTCCCCGGCGTCCGAGATCGACCGTTATGACGACTGTGCTCTCAGCAGTGTTGTACGACCGAGCGTGACTTCGCCGAGAGCGGCGCCGACAGACATGCTTCTTGCCCTTTCCATGGCAACAGCGCGCTTCATGTACGCCATCCTCAATGATCCATATCGAGCCGCCGCTACGCCACCTTCTGATACCCGCTCGCGGTCTTCCTGACCTTCTTCGCTCGGGCCCATTGCGCCAAGCTGATCCCGGTAGCCTTGCCGGCAAGTTTTCGAACGTCATCGATAGTAAACTTCCCCGGCAACTTCTTGAAGTACGTATCGGCCTTCGGTGGTCCCTTCCTTCGAGGCTTCCCCGCGGCAGCCGGCCTACCTGCTGGTCGGCCGACCTTCTTACCACCCCCACGCGGTCTCGCCGGTCCACCGGTGCCGAAGAGATCCAGCCGGAAACTCCGCTCCTCGGCAATGAGCGTTTCCAGGTGCTTCCTCGTCGCGACGATCTCTCCTCGGAGGTTCGAGAGCGCCTTACTGGCAGCTGCCCTCGCTTGAGCAACAAAACCAAGCACGTTCTCCACTACGCTCTTCCGCCTTTTTGGCATTGTCTCTCCTTCTCGCTGGCTGCCGACTGACGGCCGCTGGTGAATTGACCGTCGCGGCGAATGAATTCACTGGGCCCCGATCGGACCTTGTCTAGTGATTTCGCTCCCGAGTCAACGACGACGTAAGATACGAAATGTGCGCCTACAATCGCGCTACATTGGAATGGTCCCGGCTTCGCACGCTGGCCGGCCGTATGAAGCGCGCCGCCCGTCGCCATAGCTGAAGAGGAGAGGACTCAGCCGCGCCCGCTTACTGACTGGCGCTCGCGCATTTGCGCTATACCGATGGGGCGTCAACCGAGGGGGCGAGGGCGGCTTGAATCGCACGAGTGCGGGCGCATGCGAGGTACCGAGGTCGTCCGCGATTCTGTGGTTTCAAAAAAGGGATCGTCTGTTTGACGAGCCAAGGGCATTCGGCGCAGAGGTGGTATCGCTCCTGCTATGAATCGCCTCTCAGCATACGGGGCCGCGATCCTCGCTGTGCTCTTAGCGGCACTCGCGCGGGATGAGCTCATCCCGATCTTCGGTGTCAAGGTTCCCTTCATTACGTTCTACCCGGCGGTCGCGTTTGCGGGCTGGTTTGGCGGCCTTGGACCTGGACTTGTTGCTACGCTCACGGGGACGGCTCTTGTGTCGCTCGCTACCCCCCGCACTCTAGACTTCCGCAACCCAGGCGACCTCGTCGCTGTCACGCTTTTCACGGCGGTCAACATCTTCCTCTCGACCCTCAACGAGGCCCTCCATCGCGCGCGACGGCGAGCGGAGGTGTATGGGATGGAGGCGCGCGCTCGCGAGGAACGGCTTGCTCGGGAAATTCAGGCCCGCGCAGAGGTCGAGGCCTCCCTTTCGCGAGCGAGGAGCGAGGCGGAGGCCGCGAACCGCGCCAAAGACGAGTTCCTCGCGCTGCTCGGCCACGAGCTGCGCAACTCGCTCGCTTCGGTACGAAGTGCCGTTCAGATCATGCGCCTGATCGGGTCGAGCGACCCGAAGCTCCAGCACGCGCGTGACATCATCGACCGTCAGGTCTCGTACATCGTGCGGCTCGTCGACGATCTGGTGGATGTATCGCGGATCACACGCGGAATGCTCGCGCTGCAAATAGAGTGTCTACGGCTCCACGACGTCTTGGCGAAGGCGGTGGAGAACGCTCAGCCGCTCATCGAACGCAAGGAGCACGTTCTCCGGATCGAATTGCCGCAGGACGCGATCTGGGTGGACGCCGACGAGACGCGGCTCATCCAAGCGGTGACCAACGTCTTGCTCAACGCGGCGCACTATACGCCTAGTGAACTCAACGATTTTCGTAACTTGGAATCGGGTTGGGACGAAATCGATGCGACGAAGTTTGTTCTTCGGCGCAAATGTGACGCTTCACGGAATGATCAGGCCCGCGATGGCGGTTCAGTAGCGCTTCTTCCAGATGACGTCCGCACCGCTAGCACCGTCCGAAGTCGTCGAAGTCGCCACACCCCAGCTCCGCGTGAGCTCGTACTCGACGGAGGCCTGCTGACCTTGCTTCCCGGCCACGCTTTGCCCGACGGTGACGTAGGTCCTGTCGGAAACGTACGCGCCTAGGGCGACACGCTCCGCAGACACCTCCTCCACCTGCACTCCTCGCCCCGTAAGGCCGAGGGCCTCCGTGATGGACTGTCCAACCTCACTCACGGCGTAGGAAGTTGCGATCTGCCCTGCGCGCTGCTTCATGTCGGCGCGTTGTGCTTCGTTGAGTTCCTTCGCCGGCTTGCCGAAGACGAGCACCGACAAGATGTCGGCCTGCGAGAGCGAAGGCTCGCTCTCGAGCTTCAGCGAGGGCGCGCTTGCCGTGCCGCCGATCACTACGTGGACGGTGTACTCGCCGCGCTTATAGTCGGCTATGACATCGAGCGACGGATCGATTTCGGGCCCGCCGGTCAAGCTGATGACGCCGTGCGAGAGCATGAAGCGGCGGCCCTGGAACACCATCCACCCGCGGACGGTTTCGATCGCTCCCGATAGGCGGAGGTCTCCGCCGGCCTTCTTCTCGGCGCGTACCTGTCCCTGCAATTCCGTCGAAGCATTCAAATGATTGATCCACGTGTTGCGATGGATGATCAGCGTCACGTCGAGCGCGAGGTTCTTGTACGTGTCCGAGCCTGCGCTCGGCGGGGGCGCCGGGTGTTCCTCGCTCGTCGAGGGTTCAGCGGCGGTCGCCGACACGACGTGAATCGTCGGATCGCGTTTGCTCGGTGCTTTGGTCAGGAAATCGAGATCCGGGCGGAGCACACCCCACAGCACCTCGATCTTGCCGGTGACGTCGGGGGACGCGGCCGTCCCGCGGCAGAAGATTTCGCCCGAGAGGTCGGAGCGATAGCGGCTCGTGGCGATCGCCGGCCAGCGATCGACCGCGAGGCGGAGATCGAGACGATCGGGCGCATAGCCCGCAAGCGAGATCGTTCCGCCGCCGTCGAGCCGCCCGTCGGCGGCGGCCGCCGATAACTTGGTGATGCGGATCGCATCGGGAGCGACGCTCAGCTCTGCGGTAGCGGCGTCGACCTCCAGGCCGAGCGGTGGAACCGCCACCGTGCCGCCACGCAGTGCGACCGTGCCGTGCGGGGCCGGGCGCTCGATCGGGCCGTGACTCTCGACGTCGAGGACGATCTCACCGGAGACCCGCTGGAGCGTACGCGGCGAAACCGCATTCAAGAAGGCGAGGCTCAGGCCGTTGGAACGTGCGGCGACGTCGAGGTCTCCGCTGACCCGAACGAGGGCTGCGGGATCCCAGCGGAGATCGAGCGGAAGCCGCGCGGTTGCGGTGAGGGCGTGCTTCTCGTCCTGATCGAAACGAAGGTCCATGGCTGCGGCCGGCTGGCGGTATTCGAGCGCTGCGCGGAGACCGGCATAGGGTTGACCGGCAATCCGCAGGTCCCTTGCCTGCATGGTGACCGCGATGTGTGGTGCAGCGGCGGTCCCATCCAGGCCGATGTGTGCGGTGATTGCACCACTCATCTCCGGAGCGCTTGCCGAGAACGCACGCAACCATTCGAGGGGCAGACGGTCGATGGCGACCTGTAGTCGCTGGTTGCCCGAGCGCGACAGGCGTGCCGAGGCGGCCACGGTCGGCCCTTTACCGGCGAGGTCGAGGCCGTCGAGCGTGATCGCGCCGCCGCGCACCGCGACGACGGCCGGATGGCGGAGGTCGAGGCTTCCCTCGGGCGGCTCGAGGTGAAGCTCGGTGATCGTGGCGTTCAGGGCCGCTGCCTCATATCCGATGCGGAGCCCCATGCGGTGGTTCCGACCGGTCAGGTCCTGTACCGCGAGCGCGGTGTCGGCCTGGAGCCGCGGTTGCGAGTTGGCCCCGCGAGCCGTGGACAGGCCGGCTTCGAGGTTGGCGGAACGCAGGCTCACGGCGGAGCGCACGCCCCTGATCGAAGCTGCCAGTCTTCCAGCCGGTGACGTCCCGCCGAGACCACTGAAATCGAAATCAAGCACGCCTCGCTCGATCGACGATTGCGAAACGCCGACCGCTGTCGCCACGAGCTTGCCCTTGGCGGTGAGATCGGTCGGCGCGCCACGGACGCTTGCGTCGAGGTCGATCCCGCCGCGGCCGTCCAGGCGGGCGAGCGCCAGCCACGGAGCGAGGTTGGCGAGCTTCGCCTGGACGTGAGCTTCTCCTTGCGCTCGTGCGTCCAAGGCGACGTCGCCGTTCCCGCGGATGGACGCGTCCGGGGCGTCGATCGCGAGCTCGGCTATCTGCAGGCGCCGGTCGGCGATTCTCAAGTCGGCGCGCCCTCCCTCGACGATCAGCTTGCCGAGGCGCGAGCGTTCGAGGCGGACGAGCACGTGGCTCCGCTGGCGGTCGAGAGCGAAGCCGCTGCCTTCCGCCGAGGCGCGTAGCGTCAGATCGCCGCTTTCCACGCCGCGCGCGAAGCGCTTGGGGTCGAGATGATCGACGGCGACGGTCGCCTCGAAACGTTCGTCGCCCGACAGCTTCGCGGCTGCCTTCCAGCTCGCCTTCCCGGACTCGCCGCGGAGATCTCCTTCCACCGAGGCGCGCTCACCGGCGAGGCTCGCCGTGGTGTCGAGGTCGCCGAGCCGCCACTCACCGTAGGACGTGCCGCGGATCTCGAGGTGGGCATCGCCCCGAGCTCCCGCGAGCGCCGTTCCGCGAACTGAGCCGTGCGCTCGCAGCTCAGCGATCCCCCCGGCTCCTGCACCTTGCACGGCCCGGCCGAGGTCCAGATCAAGGATTTCGATCTCGCCGTCGGCCGCCGGAGTCGCCGAGACTGCGTCGGCGTGGACGTCGCCTCGGACTCGCGCCTGCCCCGCGGCGAGCTCGAGATGGGCACGCAAGTCGTTGGCCCGGCCGCTCAGGCGAAGCGCGCCCGTGATGGCTTGGTCGAGCGTCCACTGCGGCGCGAAGACGGCGACGTCGCTCCGAGCGAGCGTGGCGATTGTCAGCGTGGCGTCGGTCGACAGCTCGCGCGGGTTCTCCGGGCTCGCGACTGCGCCGTGAAGGCCGATCCGCGACGACTCGGTCGAGAGCGTGAGCCGACGGACCTCGGCGCGCGCCGGGCTCTGCGAGCCGCGGTAACGAACCGACGCGTCGAGCCAGGCGAGCGGCAGGCCCTCGGCAGCGAGTCGGAGTGAGAGCCGACGCACGTCGGCGTCGATGCCGGCGGCTTCGACGCCGATTGCGGCGTCGAGCGCGACCCCGTCGAGGAAGCAAGTCCCCGACCCGCGGCACGGGGTGACCGAAATGCGCCCCTCTGCAAGCTCGAGCGACGCGATCAAGAGCGGGAATCCGCCGCCCGAGGACGGCGGCGCGTCTGGCGGCGGCTGGAGCGCGTCCGCGAGGTTCCACTGTCCGCGCTCGTCGCCACGCAGATCGATCGCCGGTGAGCGGAGCCCGATACGGGCGATCTCGAGTCGGCCGCGCAGAAGCGGCAGCAGCGCATAGCGAAGCGTCACCTCGGGAATGCGCACGACCTCGATGCCGTCGTAGCGAAGCGACACGGTCTCGAGCCGGAGATCCCCCCAGACCGATCCCTCGATGCGCTCTACGCCCACCTCGCCGCGGAAGGATCCGTGCAGCAACGCGAGCGCTTGCTCGCGTGCGAGCTCGCGGAAGGTGTCGGTGAACGTGAATGCGTAGAGGCCGGCGAGCAGGGTCACGAGCAGAAGGCCGAGCGCCAGCACGCCGCGAAGGAGAAGTCTCGGAATCCTTGTGCGGCTCATCAGTAGAACTGCCCGATCGAGAAGTAGAGCTGCCAGGACGAATCCCCCGGCGGCCGTTCCAGAGGGAAGCCGAGATCGAACCGCATTGGCCCGACCGGCGTCGCGTACGTAAAGGCGATGCCCGTGCCGAACTTGAGATCGTCCACCGGTGGGTCGAAGCGGTTGAGCGAGACCTGTCCGGCGTCGAAGAAGATCGCGCCGCCGAGCGGTCCCCAGATCTTGTGGCGTAGCTCGATGGACGCCTCGGCGGACGAGAGGCCGCCGATCGGATTGTTGTCGCTGTCGCGCGGCCCGAGGCGCCTCCGTCCGTAACCGCGAACGCTCTGCTCGCCGCCGGCATAGAGCCGCTCGAAGAGCGGCAGATTCTCTTCGGCGCCGATCGGCGTTGCGAAGCCGAGCTTGGCGCGTCCGGCGAGAATCGTCTTCCAGACGAATGGCTGATACTTCTTCGCCTCGCCTGCAATCGTGTAGAAGTCGAAGTCGCCGCTTGGCCCCGCCTCGTCCAACCCGAGCGAGACGACCTCGCCACTTTGCGGATTCAACGGGTCGGTCGTGGTATTCCAACGCAGGCCGAGGGACGGGCCGACGAGCAGCAGGCCGCTCTTCACCTCGCCGCCGAGGGCGTTGACCGTCGCCTGGTCGATGCTCGTCAGCTTGTCGCGCTCCACGCGTAGACCAAAGTAGGCCGAGAGGTCGCGAGTGATGCGCGGCTCGAGGCGCGGATGCAGTTGCGAGGCGTCGAGCGTGTAGTTGTCTTCGTCCTCCCGATCCTGAAGAAGCTCGATGATACCCCTCATGTGCGGCACCAAGAAGTGTGGCTGCACGAACAGCACGCCCGCGGTGCTGGTGATCGAGGAATATTTGAGCATGATGCCGAGCTGCCGCCCGTCACCGAGCCAGTTGTTGTGCTGCCAGCGGATCTGAACCCGGTAGTGGTCGTCGGTTCCGAAGCCGACCGAGAACCTGATCTCGCGCGGCGGCTTTTCCTCGACCTTGAGAATCATCGGCACCTGCGAAGGCTTGTCTTCGGCTTTCCAGCCGATCTCGACAGCGTTGAACAAATCGCGCTTCAAAAGGTTCTCGCGGGTCTCGCGCACGCGGTCGATCGAGAAGCGGTCGCCTTCGTGCCACTCGCGCTCGCGGAGCACGATCGCTGGATCGACGTTCTTCGTGCCCTCGACTCTCGAGCCGTTGAAGGTGCATTCGGGGCCGGTATCGATGACGTAGGAGACGTCGGCTCGATGACTCGCGAGGTCGACCTTCGCGCTCCGCGCCACGTCGACGTGGGCGTAGCCGCGCTTCAGGAAGAACTCTTTGAGCGCCCGATCTGCGGCCTGATAATCGTCCTCGGTGAACGGCTGCCCAGGCCGAATCGGCAGCGTTTCCGGCAGCGGCAGTTCCGCGCCGCCTTTGCTGCCCGCTTCCACGTTGCCGACCCGCACGAGATCGTTCTCCTCGATCCAGATTGCGGCCGTCACGAAGTCGCCGGCGCCGAGTGCCTTCACCTCGAGGTCATAGACGATACGGGCCTCGAAGTAGCCGTGAGACTCGTAGAAGCGCCGAAGCCGCTCGAGGTCCTTCTGGAATGTGCTGGGATCGAAGACCGCGGGCGCCCTCCACGGCGTATACCAGGGCCTCGGCTGGGTGACGACTTCGGCTTGGAGCATTCCCGTCGAGAACTGCTCGTTGCCATGGATCTCGACTCGCTTCACGTGCCATTCGCGAGCATCGAGCTCGTCGAGTTGAAGTGCCGTCGCCTCCGGCACGCGCAGAGCGACCGTGCCGAAGAGCAGCACCCATCCCGCCCCCTCCCGAACTTTCATAGGACGCCCAAGGGCGCTTCCGCCTGGTCTGCCTCTGCTGGGTTCAAACACGCAACGTCAAAAAAGATTTCGTGGCGTAGCAAAAAATTCTCGCGACCTTTCGACACGTCCACCAATCCGGAGCCGTAGAAACGGGGCGCCTCGTGTTTGGGCAGCGTCGGAGATTGAGGCCTTACGTCACTTCGGGCGCTAATAAGCGGCTATCCTCCGGCCGAGTGGCAGTCTTCGAGCAGGGCACAATCTTTGATCCTGGAAGGCATCTTGCGGGTTCAATGCTTTCAACAGCCCGTCGCAGACGGCGTCGCGACCGTCGTCGTCGCCGAGTGTTCAGTGCGGCAGCGGCCATTCTGCCGCGTTCAACCATGGTCCCGGATCCTGCCATCCCCGAGCAGCCGTCGATGACGACTGCAGTCGAGCGCGTACTTTCGGCTAGTCAGCAGCTCGTCGTCGACCGGCTCGATCTCCTGCTCCTCGAGGCCAAAGAAGGGGTGAGCCGGGGAATCGAGGCGGCGGTCGTCGCGGTTATCGCGGCGGGAGTTTTTTTCTGCGGCTGGCTTTGCATCAACGCTTCGCTGGCCGTGTTCCTTCAGGCGACCACGTCTCTGTCGGGAATCCTCGCAGTGCTTGCGGCAGTCAATTTGGGTGTCGGCGTCTTCGCGATCACGGCAGCTCGCCAGCTCGCGGCGCCCAAACCCAATGGCAAGGGAGGCCCATCCCCATTGCAAAAGAGCGGAGCATGAGCGTGGACGATCCGATCGAGGAAGAAAAGGAACGGCTTCGCGAGGCCGCCGCGAACAGTGCAGAAGAGCTCAAAGAAGCGGTCGGCGAGCTCGCGGCCGCCGCACAGAGCCAGGCGAACGGAGTCGTCGAGACCGGACGCTGGGTGTGGCTCTATGCCGGGTTCACGGTCGGTCTCTTCCTCGGCCTCCGGCGCTGAGCGGGCGAACGTCTCGCAGAGGAGCACTACGATGACCGAAGAAACGAGCGATCGTCGCAAATTCACAACTTCCATGGGAGAGCTCGATCCGGCGAAGCAGATTCAGGCCTTCGTCGACGATCATCCGTTGCTTTCTCTCGCCTTCATGGTCGCCGCAGGCTACGCGGCCGGCCGCATCATCTCCAAGTCTTTAGGAACGTGGACGTGAGCGCTTCGACTCGAGTCGTCCCGTCACGCGAGTCGGCCTCCAAGCCGAGCTTCGCTGACCTCGTCGGCGAGCTCGAGGCCGGGCTACAATTGCGCCTGAAAGAGCGCCCCGCGCTGACCTTGGCGGTCGCGGGCGGGGTTGGCTACGTGCTCGGCGGGGGCCTGACCGTCGGCGTGCTGACCCGCACGCTGCAGCTCGGGCTTGGTGTCGCTCTTGCCAACCACGCGGAACAGGTTCTCGTCGATTGGCTAACGATGGGTCGTCGGCGAGAAAAAGCTCGAGAAGCCTTGAAGCGAGGCACGGAGGACTTACGATGAATCTTCGCGACTTGACCGATCGTTTATCCGCGCAGGATCTCGCCGGGCTCTTTCGAGCTGAACCCGAGCGTTCGCCATCGGAATCGCTACTCGGCTCCTTGGCCCTGCTCGGCGCTGGCGCTTTGATCGGGGCAACCGTGGCGCTGTTTCTGGCACCGAAACCAGGAGCCGAGCTCCGCGAGGATCTGCGCGATCACCTCCGCTCGACGGGCGAGACGCTCGCCGGCGTGGTCGGAGGTGGGACGGCGAAGCCTCGCGAAGCCTGATCGCCAGCGTCAAGGTTCGCGGTTACCGGGGCTCCGGCGCGAAGCGAGACACACTTCTTCTTCGAGCGGCGCGAGCCCTGGCATCGAGCCAGGCGCCGCGCTGGGCAGGGTCCCGCGTTCCTCAGTGTCCTGACCGCGTTGTGGCCCTCCTCTCTAGGTTTGGCCTCGCCTGCGCCCGCAGCGAAGCCGTCGCTCACCATTCACCCATTCGGGGTCGATACGCCCCATGTTTCAGTACTGCGAGCAGAGCCCCATACAACTTCATGGGCTCGAGCCCACTGACGTAACCGGGGTCTCCTGCTCGATCTTGAGCACGGTTCACCTTGGTTTGAGCGGTGCACCACTCAGTTGCTTACTGGCTGCTCGCCTTGAGTCGGTAGGCGCGAACGATCTTGTGCTCGAAGGGTGGTCCACGTTCGACACCAGCTTGTAGCCTCGCCTGGCGCACAGTCGTACGAAGTAGGGGTTGAGCGGATGGTCGGGTCGACTCGCGTGATGCGCTGCTTCACAGAGCCCTGTTGCTCTCGATCAAGCACGACCGCGTTGTCCGCAACGACAACACCGTGATCTTTCAAAACCGGATCCTTCAGCTCTCTTCGACGCGCAGCCGCCTGCACTTCGTTCGTTGCCCCGTCACCGTCCATGAATTCTCCGACCGAACCCTCGCTGTCAGCTACCAGGGGCAACTCCTCGGCCGGTACGACTCCAACGGGGGACCCCTCCCCACCCAACCAAAGAGCAAAGCCGCATAAACCCAGATGATCAGGATCCGAACAAAACGGACATCTTTAACTGTTTATGAGGCGGACCTTTTCAAGTGTTACGGACAGCGGGAGGCGGTTCCCTCGAAGGCCCCTCAGGGAGAAGCGGGGGTGGGTTAGTCAGAACCGGCTCTGCCTATCGACCTCGAACAGGTCGTGCCGGAGGCCGGCGTGCATCACCTCGTCGACCTTCCGCATGCCGAGCCGCGCCGCCAGCTTGAGCGAGGAGGCATTGCCGAGGGCGATGGCCGCGACTAGTCGCCGGAGCGAGGACACCGCAAAGGGATGCTCCTCCAGCGCGCGCGCCGCCTCGGTGGCAAAGCCGCGATGCTGTCCGTGACGGGCGAAGTGGTAGCCGAGCTCCACCTCACCGGGACAAAACGGCGCCGGCTGGAGCACCACGTCCCCCACCATCGCGCCGCTGGCCTTCTCGATCACCGCCTCCCACCCCTGCGGAACCGGCAGGGCCTCGCCGAGCACGATCAATCGCCTCAGCCGAGCTTTCGTCGCGGCCCGATCGGCGTCCGCGCCCCATCCGTCTCGAGACTCTTGAGCAGCACGTTTGCCGTCCCTGGTTGAGGATCGCCGCAATATCCGGGGCGAAATGTACATAACCTTCGATCTCTGCTCATTCGTGCGCTTCATGCGGAGGACCTGCCCGGCTTCCATTCGGTATGGGGTGACCTGGAGGTCATCTGGCGGACCCATCGGCACTTCTCGCTCTATCGCCCGATTCGACGGGATCTCGGGCCGTGAACGGCTTCTCCTGCGGCCACGATACCCGGCGTATGCCGGCTCTTCCCGTTAACTTCGGGCAGTTGAGCGCGCCTCGCTCGGGCTAGCCATGCCGAAGAGCCGGGGATTGCGGTCGCTGAGAATGTCTCTGCTGCCGAATGACAAGACCTTTACGTCAGACGACAAGGAACATCTGTCGAGAGCCATTGAACCGGCAACTTGCCTATTGAGTTGCGAGAGGGGGCGCACAGCTATTGTTGGATTGAGCGCCATTGCCTGGACAAGCGGCTTCGGCGACGCAAGCGCCAGCCCACGCATGCTGACACTGGCCGCCTTGCCGAATGAACTCGAGCATCGGCGTTTCGGTTGTCAGGCGCCTCAACTTATCCTCGAAACCGCACTCTGCGGCAATCGCCTGCAACGGCCCGGCGAAAATGTCATTGGCCTTGAGGCACACCGCCTCAGACGCGCCCTGAGACGCGCAGAGGCTGCGGACGCCTCCTTGCGCATCGAGGGCCAGTCCGTAACTCGAAAGGGGAATGACCGCATTGCCTTTCGAGTTGGTGAGTTCGATTGAGCAAAGGAAAATTTGTTCTCGGAAAGGATGTAGAGGCCCCGGCCTTCCGATCAGACATTCATATTCTTCATCGGTCAAGATCATCTCTTGATCGATGCCTAATACCCGCGCGAGCTGCTCGGCGTTTCTCGTCCCTAATGGCTCGTTGATCTGATCAGTCCGTCGGTATTCACGTGGCGCGAGAGCTTGCCATCTGGGGTCCGTCTGGCAAGACGCTGGCCAGACAGTGTTCTTGTTTCGGCTGCCTCCTCCACGGCCGAGGGCCTGCTCCGCAAAATATCGCGCCATATCGGGGTAAGGACAGCCAAGGGGATGCTCGAGAAGGCACTCGTAGACCTCTTGAGGAAGCGCTGCCCGGTAGGCGGGCATGTAGGCAGCAATTTCGGGATTCGACCAGTAGAGGAGCAGGAAATTTACGAAGTAGACGGGAGGCGCCAAGCCCACTCCAAAAGGTTGCACATAGGCATTTGGAGGTCCGGAGGCTGCCGCGGGCACCGTGTTAACAGCGGAACCTCGCTCTTGAGCGTCGAGACATTCCGCCGATACCATCATCCAGAAAGCTAGCGTTACGTTTAGAAGGCTCTTGGGCCGCATTTGCATCTCCCCAAAATGTCGGTCGCTTCACGAGCGACCGCTCGGTGTCGCACGACCTATATGCATGACGTCTTATCCGGAGCAACCGCACCTCGTTGGCCCGGAACCGATGGCAGGAGAGCCGGGTCCAGTGGGTCGTGGTCTTCCCCTCCTTGATCCACTGCTCTGCCGTCCCGCCCTGGTTGTAGAAACGGACGACCGCCCGGTTCGTTCCGGTCAACGTGGTGACGATGAAGCCGACCCGAGGGAACAGCTCCCCGAAATGATGCTCGACCTTGGCAATCACGCGGCGCGGGCGGTCCCAGGAGGCCGCCTGGTACTGGAGGTTGCGGTAGCGGACCAGGGGCGTGTGGCTCGATCGGCCCCGAGACCGAGTCAGTAGATCCTCGATCAGCCGCTCCAACACGTCATTGGCCGGCAGGCGGATCGCGTAGCGCACACCTCGGCGTTCTAACGTCTCGTAGAGCGCCGGCATAGCGAAGGCGGCGTCCGCCCGAACCACGACCGGCTTCCCGCGCCTGCGGTACCGATCAATGATGGGCAGCAGAACGTCGTCCTCCCCCGGCGCTATGGACGTTTCCTGGGCGAAGCTTCGCTGCGAGACAGTCGCCCTGGGGATTGCTGGGGATTGAAGACGAAGAGTGGGTGGTAGCACACCGACTCGAAGTGACCGTTGTACGCGGACTGCTCCTGCGTTCCGATGGACCGGGCTCTCGGAGCTGTCGATGTCGAGCATCACGCGTCGGCTGGGCGATCGCGCAGCCGCGTGTTGAACCAGGTCCGCGTTCAAGCGGGAGGATAGCCGCGGTGGTGGGTGATTGGGTCGGCGTGGTCATCACCACCGATCATTTCGGCAATCTCATTACCAATATCGCGCGCGAGGAACTCGACCCTTTCGGCATCCGGTGGTCCACGCCGGTGGCCACGGAATCATCTTCAATCGTACCTATGGCGATGTCGAGCCCCGCGCGCTGTTGGCGCTGGTCAATTCGTTCGGCGTGCTCGAGATCGCGCGTGCTGAACACAACGAAACCGAATGCCTCGGCATCGGACGCGGCGTGCCGATCAAGGTGGCCGAACACGCCTGAGGTCCGGTCGGCTTAAGCCTGGCGATAACCGGGCTGGTCGAGCCCGGCGATCGGAGCGAAGCGCGGCAGGCGCTTGAAGCGCGCGATCCACGCCAGCACCGCGGGGTAGCCGTCGAGCGCGATCTTGCCCATCGGTGCCAGCGCGATATAGGGAAAGACCGCGATATCGGCGATGGTCGGCCGCGCGCAGGCCAACCAATTGCGCGTGTCGAGATGCTGATCGAGGATCGCCAGTGAACGATGGCCGCGACGGGTCGCCGCTTCGAGTGATTCGCCCTTGTAGTCGTGCGGCAGGCCGTTGGCCGAGATACCGAAGGCGACCAACGCGCGCGCGGTGAACACACCAAACTGCACCCAGCTCGCGGCGAAGGCCAGCCATTCCATGATGTGCGCCTGTTCGACCACATCGTCCGACCACCACGGGCGCGGGCCGTAGCGCGCTGCCAGATAGAGCATGATGGCGGCCGAGTCGCACAGCGTGACCGGGCCGTCGACCAGCGCCGGTACTTCGCCGCGCGGATTGACGGCGAGGAATGGCGCCTGATGCTGTTCGTCCTGCATCAGATCGACGTCGACCCGCTCGTAGTCGAGGCCGAGGAAGGCGAGCAGCAGGCGTACCTTGTAACTGTTGCCTGATTCTTCGAACGAATACAGCTTCATGGCGATCTCCCGCGGTGGGGATTCTTTCTCGTAGCTTCTTTGCGTTTTGCGAAGATCCTGTCTCGAGGTCAAGCGGCGGCTGCAAAGAGGCTCCGGTAGGCGACTTCGCGTAGCTTGAGGGCCGCGGCCATGACGCGACGGCCGGAGAGAGAAACGCGCCAGCGTCCGAGCTCGATCGTCGCGGAGGCCTTCGTCTGCTGGTCTCCCCGGGTTTCCCTTGCGGGAAGGGGCCCGAAGAGACTATCGCCAACTAGGTCTTCAGAGGCTTGCCCGCCCGACCACGGCGGGGGCTGCCAATGCGTTGCTCAAAGTGTGGCCGGGA
>CAVUWD010000018.1:0-128857 GCA_963745025.1 uncultured delta proteobacterium | reverse complement strand
CGCCGAAGTGTATTAGGCTGGATGTTCATCCCAAGGAT
This sequence comes from uncultured delta proteobacterium, assembly GCA_963745025.1. Taxonomy (GTDB): domain Bacteria; phylum Desulfobacterota; class Binatia; order JACPRU01; family JACPRU01; genus CAVQIG01. Next base: position 128,819 of record CAVUWD010000018.1, on the reverse strand, counting down.
TGCGGTTGGATAGCCCGTGATCGGGATCAAATCTCTGACGTCGCGCACTCGCAAGACTTCTCTCTATCATACGGATCGAGCACTCCGAACGAACCGTTCAACGCGCACTCGCGCCGCCGTCTCGGGGCCGACGTAGTCAAACGTTGCCGGCGGCGTCGGCGCGCGCCGTTCTGATCGCCGCGGGCGCACAAGAGGAGTCGTGTTTGACTGGAAGACGACTTTGCATCTGGCGTGGACGATCGCATCCAGCGTGTGGACGAAGCGCTTGTCGGCGCGCGTCTCACCGGTGGCGAGGTGGGCTCAGGATAGACCATTACCTATCGACGTTGGAACGGGTAATCGACTGGGTACTTCAACTCACTCGCAACTCGCCCATCGTCTGAGATAGCGAAAAAGCGCAGCGATGGGACCGCCGATGGCGCTATCAACATGGGGCGCGGGATGCGATACCGAAAGCCCGCCCGATGGAGCTCTTTGTTGCCGAACGCCTTAACGAGATCGGGTCGCTCGGCTCCAAGTGGCAATGTGAGGACATTTTTGCCACCAACGAATACCAGGATTGATTGCGCCGCCAGACTTCTCGTGTCCGCCGCCCAGCCGGCGACGTCTATGTAGTTTTCCGACACGGCAACGACATCGAGATGGCCTTCCAAAGAATCGCGTACAACGGCGATAGTGCTCCCCTGCGCTCGACGCAGCACCGCCGTTTGGCCGTCTTGCTCCTGCTCCAATTGGTATGTACCCTTGGCCGAGGCGGCGTCCAACAGACCATACCCGGCAACATCAATGGAGTGTTGAATCGATTCTAACTGGCGCTCGACCAGGCCCCGAGCGGTCAGCTCGAAAAAAAACACTTGACAACATTCGAGCGCAATCCGGCGGGGAGGTGCGCCGATATAGGCTTCGACCTGATCTTCGAGCGGATTGCGCAAGAACCATCGGCCGGATTCTTGAATTAGATCATTCGCATCATACGCACGGATCGTCGAATCATGGTACCAAACGCGTGGCCCAGCGTGCTGCCCAAATGCCCAAAGTACCACTCCCTTGAACAATAACACGGCCCCCGGAGGAAGCGTGGGGTGAGCACGCAAGAGGCTCTCATGCACCGCCGTCACCGTCATGCCGCGACGCACCAGATCGTTCGTTCCCTCGGTATACGGTTGATTCAAGCCGCGTCCATCAATCTGCCGAAAGTATACAAAAGAAGAAGTAACACTTGCAGCCGCCAGGAACGCCATCAATACGGCCGACGTCGGGGCTGGGAGTCGAATGAGCTTGCAGCAGGCCCGTACGCTCAAAAGAAGCAAGCCCACTAGGGGAGGAAGCGCCACTGTCATGTAGTAGCGGTAAACGTGATTTGGGAGAAAGAGATAAATACTCATCGACCCGACTAGCCAGACGATGAGAGGAATGGCGCGACGCCATATCTGGCGTTCCGCTAGCGTACAGGCGCCAAGGACCGCCGCCAGGGCTGCGAGGAGACGTGCCGCTCCTGCCGAGACCGGCTGATCCGATGGAAACAGCGCCTCGATACTCCACTTCCAATAGGTCAGCACGTTGCGCAGCACATGCGGTCCGGTCATGCGCAAGGCATAAGGATGATCCGGTGGTAGCGCCCGCACCGACGTGCCTGCGAGTTTGATCCCGCCATACAGCACCATCGCCAGGCATATCGGCGTCCAGTGGCGAATGGACCATCTAGCATTCACTCGCGCCCTATGCCCAGGTATCCCGTCGAACCACGCGATGGTGAAGAAAATTAACGGCAGAAATGCCACGGATTCCTTGAAGAGCAGCGCGGCGGCATAGGCGATCGCACAGCGCCCCGTGTGGCCCTGCAAGAAAGCCCACAACGATAGCAGCGCCAAGAGAACGCTTGCGCTCTCGAAAATGCCGGACGCCCAAAGCAAGGGATCCATGTGCACAAAGGACGCGCTGGCATAAAGGACACCGCCGAGCCAACCGAGGACGGAATCGCCCGTCAGCCGCCCGAGAACGGCGACCACCACCAGCGAGCTGGCGACGTGGAGGCCGAGGGCAGTAATATGTGCCAGGAACGGATTGAGATCAAATACCTTGGCCACCAGGACGAAGTAGAGGATTCCGAGTGGGCGATAGACGTCCTTGCCGAAGGGTGAGAACTCGTCCAGCAGCAGGTGGTGTAGATCAGTCGTTAGGACCTTATCGATATAGTACCAATCATCCTGGATGAAGGGGTAACCCAGGACCCGTGCGTGCACGGCGAGCGCAACAGCAGCCACGCCGCAAGCCAGCACGAGGGTGATGATGCGGTCCCTCATCGCGGGCTGAGGGGGATGGATTCCCGAATACTTCCCTAGTACAGCTGCTGGTAACACCTTGGTGAGGGAAGGCGAGTCTGGGAAAAAGATTCGATGAAGCCGCCGAAGCGTATCACGCCGGATGTTCATGCGAAGGTGTTGACACGCGCCGGCCCCAGCCGATGTGCTTGACGTAACCTTTGCCGTCATTGTCAGCAAGGATAGCGGCTAGAAATCCGTGCTTCAGATAAAACTCTGACGCCTCCCGCTCGACCTCGTAGGATCTCTTCTGCCGAAGGGGATCTAGTGTTCCGAAGGAGCCGAGCAACTGGTAGTCGCGCCTCCGCCGCAGACCGGGATTGAAAGAGAAACCATACCAAGTCCCCCATTCTTCTGTATGATGCCCGGGCTGTATGAGGCGGTACGGGACTTCGTCAGCAAAGAAAACGTAATCCATTACCGGGGAATTATTGGTGTCGGAGAGCGCACGTACCCATACCTGCAAGATGTCGGGATTGTGCGTCAGTACGGATAGAGACTTTTCCATGAATCCAGGCGCGAAAAACTCCCAGTCGTCCTCGCAATGAAAAATGTACTCTGTTTCGACCGAGCGGTAGACCATGTCGATTGCGGCTATCTGTCCAACTTGCGCGCCGGTCGATAGCCATCTGAAATCGTGTTGCCGATAGCGCTCCTGTAGCGCCACGTTCTTCTCTGCCTCTCCGTCTTCAATTACAACGACCTCACGAATAGGATAGCCATTGTATTTCAGAAAGCTATCAAGCGTTCGCACAAGAAGGTCCTGCCGACCACAGCTGGTGATCACAACCGTGATGCTAGCCGTCGATTGATCAGGGTGCTTTACCCTCCCTGGTAGGTCCGCTGGCGGTGCCTGCATCAACGAATCACTTGGAACCTCGAACAAAGTATCGGCTCGAAGCACTTCGACGGCAGGGTGCGATTTGAGGTATCGAAGAAGCCTCGAGACAAAGTCCCAAGCATCGTCGTCGAACGCCAGATGATGGGTCAGAATACCTATGGGGCGCTTGCACGGTGCTTCTCCCGTCCGGCGCGCCATGAGCTGGTCGACGAGCATTCTGCAGATGCCATCTGCGCCAAGGATCTTCCCTTCGGACCAGTTCATCACATCGGTGTCTGCGTTCATTTCGATGACGTGATCTATAGGTGGAGTCAGCTGAACGCCGGCGGAGACGCCTAGATATCCAAGGCTCGGAATAAGTGCTTTGAATGGCACCGACAGTGCGTGATTGGGCGGCACAAACACCCGCTGCCATCCGGCTGGACCGAAAAGGCGGTCCAAAGAGCGCTGCCCAGCCAGGGCGTCGTCCATCATGAGGTCCAGCGCGCGGCCGTCTCCAAATTCGCCGCTCGCGTGGAAGTGATGGCCCCAGCCGTGCTGCCAGATACAGCATTCCGCTGGAGAGACCAACGTCGCCAACGAATCGTCGGCACGTTCTGGAACGACGGCTAGGGCAACCACGATTCCGACGTCCCGCGCGACATCGAGAAGGCGACGAAGCTGAGGCGTATCAGAAGCCGCATCGTCGTCGCGCCACCACAACCTGGCGGTCATCCCAGCGGCGGCCCAAGCATCGAGCTCGCTTCCGAGTTGCTCTTCGAGCCGCGTCACTCTCGAAGTCTGCGTTGGTAGCTGCTCTTCGGCATACTTCTCGATGTAGAAGACGTGCTCTGTTCCGTACTGAGTATCGGTTTTAAGCGATTCCTCCGTGCATCTGTAGTGCTTGAAGTAGTCTGTCAGGTCTTCTTTCCTGAATGAAATATCCGGCACAGGGATCGAAGTTAAGACAGTTGATGTCGCGATCTGACGAGTCGTTTCACTCAGCGGAGTGAAGATGACGAGGACCATGCGCTTCTTGAAGGAAGCAATCGCGTTGGCTAAGATTCGCCTCCAATCAAAATTATGCTCCAAGACATGCCGCATAAATATGCAATCGGTCTCTGAGGTATACTCCCTCAGATCCACAATCTTATCGGCATGCTTCGAGCTTCCGTCTATACCGACGTACTGGCTCTTGGTGACGAACGGTTTGGCATGCGCAAACCCGCATCCCCAATCTTCGATTGTGCCGTGACCGTCGAGAAACGCGATTCCCTTTTTGTATGTGGTGTCGTCACCGTAGTTAAACTTATCGAGTTTGTCATAATTCCAAACGCCGATCACCGAATACCAACGGAGCACGTGCTGATGCTCGGTCGCCACCATCTCGGTCCACGGTCTCAAGCTCACGCCCGAAGCAGGCGGGGGAGACTCGAGCAGGCCGCACATTGGATCTACCGTTATGAAATTCCCAACCCTGGCCCAATCCTGGGAATAAACGGCATCCAGCGATCGAAAGCGTGTCAGCATGTGCGTGTCGTGCGATTCCAACGCCCTTGCGACTCCTTTTTGGTCCTTCGCCCAGAGTGCTTTAAGCCTCCCGCGGGTCACATTCTCTTCGCGAAACGGAAAATGGTGAAGGAATGCGGGTTGGGAAGGCTCGTAGAGTTGATCGGTGCACTGCGCAAGATGAAAGCCCCTCCCACACTCGATTGGAGCACCGCCCCTATCGTATCTCTGTAAGGGGTGCTTACGGTGCATGCTGGGGCACATGGGATAGGCGAGTTCTTCGCAGAGCGGCTGAAAATCGAGCGGATGGCGACCGGGCACGTAGTGTGGACTGTCGCCCGGATAATGATCGAAGAATCTGGTCCCCACCACGCGGAACTTCTTGTCCAAAGTCTTCAGATAATCGCGCAGCGTCATCCCCCCAGGCCCGTGGGCAAACTCGTCAGCGTCAAGGAAGAGCCACCAGATGTATTGGTCACGCTCCGACTCCGATACTTCGGAAACGACGTCGTTCATGTGGCGGAGGCGCAGATTCTCATCGTATCGGTCGGTGCGGAACAAACGTGCGAGGATCGCGCCCTCTGCGCAGGCGATATCGACGGTGCCGTCGGTGCTGCCGTTGTCGACCAAGTACACACGCTCGCACCCCTGGGTCATGGCGTTTCGTATGTTGGCGGCGACAACATCCGCTTCCATCCACGTGCCAAGGACACCGAACATACGAAAGCGGGGGAGCACACTCGTCTTCGACGGATTCGGCACAGCAGTAACTCTTTGTTGGTTGTCGATACGAAAAGCCGGAGTTGTTCTCGGCTCGAGAGATACTGACTGGGGACTTCCGTGTAGCTCTAGGGTAGTCCCCTGGCAACAAAGCTTGATTCCGTGCGCTTTACCATCGTAGCAGCGGGCGGGCAGGGTTACTTCAAACGCGTGTCGCCCGTTTCCTTTTCCCGCACTTTCGAGATCCGCGCGGTACAGCAAGGCTACCGTCGTCTGTTCATAAACGTTGTCGACGTAAAGGTCTACCGATACGGGAGCGTTTGGAAGATCCGATTGCCACAGCCAGCCGAAAACCCGACCGTTCTCCACCCGATCGACATGACCCTCAAATACGTCCTGGCTAAAACCAATCGTCATACTACCCTAAAGTTCTATCGACCCCGTACAATCAATTTAATCGGCTGCTGAGAAACGCCCTTTGAGGTGTCGCGCCATAAACAATTTTCCTGGAAATTCAACAGTCGATTCTGGCACCAATACCCTGCAACTGAGTTTTTCAGGAACTGTTAAGCATATCGAATAGTCGCCGCGGCGGGGCAATCCATCGCCAACTTCTGGGTTTGCGCATGGCGGTCATTTCCTGCTGAAGCGCATAACGCAGAGCAATTTCCGTGCTCGCGTCGCCGGATCCGTCATCGATCAGGAGGATCTCCCAGTGATCGTAGGTTTGGCTGATGACGCTGCTGACGGCTTCTGCGAGAAAGGGCGCCGCGTTGAAGAACGGCACGACGACAGAGACGAGTGGCCTATCCAGCATACGGCTTGATCGAGGGTACCTCGTCATCGCGGCGGCCGAGGCGAAGGACGCAGTTATCTGCACATATCTTTCGCTTCTGACATCCCCCCGCGAACTCTCTGCTGTAAGATCGACGCGGCTTCGACCCTTGAGTGTGACGAAGCGCCTGGCCGTGGTCAAGCGAAGACTCCAGACACCACATTACGAAGTGTGGACCTACCCGCGGTTTCGTAGGCGGTCAAGAACTTGGGGAGAGCTCCTGGTGTAAAACGACATCGGAAGCCCATGTGCCACAAGCACGCCCCGCACGGCGCCAATCACTGCCTCGAGGGTTCCCAGGGCCAAAGCTGCGCGTTGCATACTCTCTTCGTCGCGTCGTCCACCGCCGCGATCAGCGTCTACTTCTCGTCCGGACACAGCGCCAGCCCCTCATGAGCTGCAGAATCTCCGCGAGGCGAGCTCTCGGCTCGGTCGCCGCCGGCGTCGCCCTCGAGAGCGATACTTCCGCACAGCCTTCGCCTCCTGAACCTCGCTTGGGCGAGGGCCAAGACCTATGCGAGAAAGAGAGTCGACGTGGATCAGCCTTCGCGGCTTGGAATCAGGTGCAAGGAGGCGGCCGGCGCCCAGCATACAAACAAGACTGCCGATTGTGTTACTCTAGATTCGTGAGGGCCCACGGTGTGATGGGAACCGCTTGCGCGGAGCTGACTCAGTTGCCAAGTGTCTGACGTTACGAATGGGTACGGACTTCACTGTCGTTGCGATCATCGCAGCCTTCAACGAGGAGGACATCATCGCGGAGGCAATCAGCGATCTCGTGAAGCAAGGTGTGAGTACCTACCTCCTCGATAACGGGTCAACGGACGGCACCGTAGAGCGGGCATCCAGGTTCCTCGGCCATGGCTTGCTGGACATCGAGCGCTTCCCGAGCGATCGCTACGCCTGGCGTGAAATCCTCGCTAGAAAAGAGCTGCTAGCGGAGGAGCTCGACGCCGATTGGTTCATCCACCACGATGCCGATGAGTTCCGCGAGAGTCCATGGCGTCACCTGAAGCTGCGGGACGCGATTCGCACGGTCGACCGAGCCGGCTACAACGCGATCGACTTCGAGCTTCTCAATTTCCGACCAACGAACAACGCATCGCGGCGAACCGCCGATGTCCGCCGTGCATTCAAATACTACGAGTTCGGTGATCCCTGGGACAAACTGCAGATCCGTTGCTGGAAGAAGCTCGACGTGCGGGTCGACCTCGCTTCGAGCGGAGGACATGATGTTTCCTTCCCAGGCCGGCGGGTGTTCCCGCTACGCTTCGTGCTTCGGCACTACCCGATCCGGAGCCAGGCACACGGGGAGCGAAAGATTTTTCGCGAACGCCGTCCGCGATTCGATCCAGCCGAGCGCGAGGGCGGCTGGCACGTGCAGTACGATGGCATCGAACCGGGCCACTCATTCCTCCGAGATCCGAAGACGCTTACGCCGTACGATCCGGACGCGGTGCGTATTCATCTACAGCTGAGGCATCGCGGCGTCGAAGAACTGGAGCGTCGGGTCGCTGAACTGGATCACGCCCGAAACGACATCGCGATAGAGCTGCAAAGCCAGAAGCAAGAAACCGAACGTCTTCGCCGGGAGCTTCCGGCGCGGGAAGCGGAGACCGAGCGGCTATCGGACCTCGTGCGCTCGCGAGACACGCAGGTCGAAGAGCTGCGCCGATCGCTCGAATCGCAAGATCGCCATCTCGAAGAGCTCCGCGAGGCACTCAAAACCCGCGATACCGAAACGGCCGAGCTGCGCCGGTCGCTCGAATCGCAAGATCGCCATCTGGAAGAGCTCCGCGAGGCTCTCAAGACCCGCGATACCGAAACGGCCGAGCTTCGCCGGTCGCTCGAATCGCAAGACCTTCACATCAGGCAACTCCGCCGCTCGCTGGAATCAAACAGCGCCGACGCGGAGCAACTTCGCCGGGCCTTGGCTGCGCGCGATGGCGAGGTGGCGGCGCTGAAAGGAGAGGTCGCGAATGTACGGGGGGAAGCAGAACGCTCGGCAGAAGCCCTGAAGGAAATCAGGGCGCAGCTCGAGGGAGTCGCCGCGACGCGGAGCTGGCGGTGGACCGCGTCGCTACGGAGCATCTGGCGCGCGGTCTTCCGCGAATGAGCGTGGAGAGTCATCGGCCAGAAGAGACGAGCGGGATTGCGCATTCTCCAGGTCATCCACCAGTTTCCTCCGTACTCCTCCCAGGGATCGGAGGTTTACTGCTACAACCTCTCTCGGCAGCTCAGCGATAGCGAGAGGGTTTGCATCTTTCACGTCTCCCACACTCCGCGCGTATGGCGGCGTCGCCTTCGGCGCGCAACGCTCGGCAGTCTCGAAACCTATCACTGCATCGATGGCGGCGAGTATGCCCGTCTGGCCGATTGGCCGAACGAGTTCCTCCGCCGGAGCTTTCGAATCGCTCTCGAGGAGTTCCGCCCCGAGATCGTTCACTTCCACAATTTCCTGAGTCTCGCCGACGATCTTGTGACCCTCGCCAAGGAGGGCGGCACCTCCGTCGTCTACACGCTCCACGACTACGGCCTGATCTGTCCGAACGCACTACTACTTCGGGACGACGGAGTCCTGTGCGGCAAACAGAACGCGGACTTCTTTCAGGACTGCTGTCCCGTTCTGATCCGCACGCACCGGCGACGCCGGAACCACCCCTGGAGTGCGCGGCTACCGTCGCTCGCCCGCTGGCAGCTCTACGCGCGTCAGCACCCCCGTCCGCTGTTCCGGCGCCTCCTTCTCGCCGCCACCGATCGCGCGGCCATGTGGGTGGGCGACCCGCGGCAAGACGACTTCCAGCGCAAGCGCGACTTCTTCTTCACGCACACCCGACGCATTTTTCACGACGCGGACCTCTTCGTCGCGCCAAGCGACTTCCTGCTCCGGCGTTACGTGAGCTGCGGGCTTCCCGCGCACAAGGTGATTCTCGCTAGGTACGGGCTGCGCCACTTTGCTGCGGCCGGTCGGGATGAACGCCGTGGCCCGATTCGCTTCGGATACATCGGTGCCCTTCACCCGCAGAAAGGCCTCGAGCTGCTTCTCGAGGCCTTTCGCGGGCTCGGCGACGGCGCCAGCCTGCACGTCTTCGGCTCGGTGTTCGGCAGCCCCATCTCGAAGAGTTTCTGGAGACGCGTTGAACGTCGAACGACGGCAAACGTGGTATTCCACGGCGCCTACGACAACGAGCGCGTGGGTGCGATTCTCGGGGATCTCGACGTAGTCGTCGTCCCCAGCCTCTGGTACGAGAACTCACCGCTCACGATCCAGGAAGCATTCATCGCCGGCGTTCCGGTGATTACCGGAGACGTCGGTGGCATGGCAGAGCTGGTTCGCGACGGCGTCGACGGCCTACATTTCCGACTCGGTGACGCCGCCGATTTGCGCGAGAAGCTACTCCACATTGTCGACCATCCTGAAACAATCGACCGCCTGCGGCGAGGCATCCCGACTGTCCCGAACATCGAGGAACACGCCGCCGAGCTCCTCGTCCGCTACCGGGGACTCCTCCGAGCGTCCGGCCCGTCACGTTCTTGAACGAGGGAGCGAAGGCTTGTCGGGCGATTGGGGCACGGTTGCGAGCGGTCCTTTCGCGAACGTCTCGCGGGCCTGCTCGAAGAAACCGCACGCCCAGTAGAGATTTCCGAGGAAGCACATCGGCGCGAGCAGAATAAACCGCCAGAGGTAGGCGGGGCGCGACCGCACGAGCTTGACGACGATGGAAGGTAGGATTGCTAGTGGAGCGACAAACGCGAGGGCTGGATGACGGAGAAAAGGTGTGGCCCAAGGGAGGCCAAGCGTCGTGTGATACGCCGCCGCCGCGCGGCCCATCCGGTGGTTGTAGGCGAAGAATATTCTCCAACCCTCTTTGTTCTGATGCACCACCTCGATGCGCGGGTCGTGCACGGTATGAAAGCCACGCTGGCGAAGCTGGTGCCAGAAGAGAACGTCCTCTGCGAGCGTCTGATCGGGAAAGTGCACGGCTTGCACCACGCTGGCGCGATACGCGGCATTGCAACCGATGAGAAACCTCGTGTCCCGCTGCGGGGGTCCGCCGGCCGGAAAGTGATAGAGGAATTCGAGGAAATAGAGAGCGCAACCGCTCGCGCTCGAAATGTTGCGGATACCGACCGCGCCGCCCGCCCCGTCGACTGTCGGATCGCGGAGATGCTCTTCGAACCGGGCGATCCAATCCGCAGGGACCACGCAGTCTTGATCCGTGAAGAAGATCAGCCGTCCGCGAGCCAGGGCAACGCCACGGTTTCGCGCCTCGCCGGCCGAGAGCCGTTCCTCGGAGCGCACGAGAGTCAGGCCAGGGAAGCGTCGACGGACCACGTCGGGAGTCGCGTCCGTCGAGCTGTCGACTACAATGACCTCCGCCCGGTGATGGCGCACAGCCCGCTGGACGGATTCCAGGCAGTCGGCAATCGTCCGCTCGCCGTTGTAGGTCGGCACGACGACAGAGAGGTCGACTTTGTCACCACCCGGCGGCTGTTCCGATTCGTAGACGGGTGGAGCGCCCATAGCCAATTGGATCAAGATCCTTGTACGAGCCGGGGGAATCCCCTGTCAAATCCGGCTTCCGGTCTGCGGGATCCGAGCTTGACGCCTCGGGGGGGTAGCCGGAAACTAAAGGAGTGAACCAACGACGGGACCGATGAAGATCCTGATGGTCGTCCATCAGTTCTTGCCCCGGCACCTCGCCGGTAGCGAAGTCTACACGTACCGTCTCGCCCAGGCGCTCCGAGCTCGAGGCCATCGTGTCACTCTTTTCTTCACCGAGATCCGCCCCGATCGGCGCCAGTATGAGTTGACGCAAGGCGAATTCGACGGGATTCCGTACTTCGAGGCGGTACACAACCGCTACCTCCCATCCTTTCGGCACAGCTACCGCGACCCGGAGATGGAAGGGCTGTTTCAGAGAGTCCTCGACGCGACGGCACCTGACGTCACCCACCTCCAGCATCTCCATTTGCACAGCATCGGTTACATCGACATCGCTCGCCGGCGGAATGTGCCGGTTCTCTACACCCTCCACGAGTACATGCTCATGTGCCTCAACGACGGTCTGCTGCTGCGGCCCGGGACGATCCTGTGCGAGGGGCCCGAGCCTCGCGCCTGCGCGAGCTGTGCGGCGACGATCTCCTTGCCTCTGGATTCGCCCCCGCCAAGGCTCGAGGCCACGGCGCGATCGCCGCTTTCCGATCTGCTTCGCCGCCTCGCCGCGAAGCTCGGAGTCGGAGGGCCCGCCGAAAACGGAGACGCACGCGCCTATCTGGCCGCAGTACGCTTGCGGCGCAGGGAGATCCAGGCCGAGCTCGACAAGGTTGACCTCTTTCTAGCCCCGTCGCGCTTCCTGAGGCAGCGGTTTGTCGACGAAGGGATGATCCGGCCCGAGCGCATTCTCCATTCCGACTACGGCTTCTTCGTCGAGCCCTTCGCGAAGATCCGGCGAAGCCCATCGCCGATTCTTCGGGTCGGCTACGTGGGAACGATCTCCGAGTACAAGGGAGTCCACCTCGTCGTCGAGGCGTTTCGGGAAATCCGCGAGCCGGGCATCGAATGCAGGGTCTACGGGGACCTCGACGTGTTTCCAGACTACACCAAGCGCCTTCTCGCGGTTGAAACGCCGCCAGCCGTTCGCTTCATGGGGCGCCTCGAGAACGCGAGCGTCGCCGCCGCGTTCGCTGAGCTCGACCTGCTGATCGTCCCGTCGATGTGGTTCGAGAATTCGCCACTGACCATCCACGAGGCGTTTCTCGCCGGTCTCCCCGTGGTGACGTCGGATCGCGGGGGCATGGCCGAGCTCGTCGAGCACGGCAAGTCTGGACTTCACTTCCGGATCGGCGATGCCGCCGACCTGCGGCGTCAGCTTCTGCGGGTGCGCCACGAGCCGGGGCTGCTGGATTCCTTGCGAAGACAGCTCCCCGCGGTCAAGACCATCGAGGACGACGCAGCCGCCATGGAGCAGAGATACCAGTTGCTTCTCGGGGGCCGGCTGCCGGTGAGCTGAATTGCGCGTCGTCCAGGTCATCAACGGATATCTTCCGCACGAAACGACCGGAACCCAGATCCACGTCCGCGATCTGTGCCGCGGGCTGCGCGATCGGGGGCACGAGGTGGAGGTATTCACCCGGCTGGCGGGCAATGAGCACGGCGAATTCGAGATCAGCCGCAGCGAATGGGAAGGAGTCCGGGTCACACGGATCACGAACAACTTCGCCGACCTCGCTAGCTTCGAGCTCCTCTACACGCACCCGACCATCGACGCGCGCTTCAACGATTTCCTAGACGAAGCGCAGCCCGACCTCGTGCACGTCCATCATCTCACCTGCCTCTCGACCTCGATGATCGAGGTAGCTCGCCGTCGCGGGCTGCCGGTCGTCATGACCTTCCACGACTACTGGATGGTCTGCCTGCGCGGCCAGAGGATCCGCCCCGACGATCTCGGCATCTGCGAGACTCTCGACCGCGCGCGCTGCCTCTCCTGCCTGAATCAGCTCTGGCCCCACCTCCTTCCCCTCGACGGCCCACGCTCGCTGCTCGAGCGCTTGCTCGGCCGGCCGCCTTCGATGGAGAAGCTCACGGCATGGGAAGCACACGTCCGTAGGATGGTCGATTCTTGCCAGGCGCTGACCGCTCCGGGGCGTTTCCACCGCGAGCGATTCATCGAATGGGGAGCGGACCGAAACCGTCTCTTTCTCGCGCCAATCGGCTTCCCGAGGCACGAACTCGGCGGCGCGCCGCACGGGAAGCGAGCGATACGTAACATCGGCTTCATCGGCAGCGTAATTCCGACGAAAGGGGTGCACGTTCTGTGCGAGGCGTTCAACCGGCTCGACCGCCGCGACCTCGTTTTGCATGTCCACGGCGAGGCGCCGAACTTTCATGGAGACACGGGGTATCTCGACCGCTTGCGGCTGCTCGTCCGGCCGGACCTCGACGTACGATTTCATGGTCGTTACGATCATCGCGATCTGTCTGCGCTTCTTGCTAGCCTCGACGTGCTCGTCGTCCCTTCGCTCTGGTGGGAGAACTTCCCTCTCACCGTGCGCGAGGGTGCGCTCGCGGGCCTGCCAGTTGTCGCCAGCCGGCTCGGCGGCCTCGGGGAGGCGATCGACGAGGGTCTGGCGCTCGGTTTCCGTGCCGGCGATCCCGAGGATCTCGCGCGTGTCTTGTCGCGTCTTCTGTCCGATTCGGAGCTCAGGGACGGGATGAGCCGAAAGGCTTCGCTGGTCTTCGACCTCGGGAGGAGTGTGGCCCGGCTCGAGGAGATCTACGACTTTGCCCAGCGCTTCGCGCGGGGAGAGCCACTGCATAGCCCCCCGCTGTTGATCTGAGCTTCCGCGCATGGCCGAAAATCCCGCCGTCACGCTGCTCATCCCCACTTGGAACGCGGGTCCCGAGTTCCCGGAGATCCTCGATCGGATGCGAAATCAGCGGCTCGACCGCAACTTCGAGATCCTCGTCATCGATTCGAGCTCGACGGATGGGACCGCCGAGTTCCTCCGGCGCCAGCCACTTCGCTTGATCGAGATCCCGAAGTCGGAGTTCAACCACGGTCTCACTCGCAATCTCGGGGTTCGCGAGGCGCGGGGGGAGATCGTGGTCCTCGCGACGCAAGACGCTCGGCCGGCCGACGACCTTTGGATGCAACGACTCGTCGATTGTTTCGCGGACCCGCAAGTCGCAGGGGCGTACAGTCGCCAGCTTCCCCGACCCGACGCGAATCCCTTCATACGCGACCGCCTGAACGGCTGGGTGGCTACCGCCGAGGCACCTAGGATCCAGTGCGTCGCCAGTGTGGCGGAGTTCGAGGCACTGCTTCCCCTCGACAAGCTCGCCCGGGCCGCGTTCGACAACGTGAGCTCGAGCGTTCGCCGCCGGGTGGCTCTGGAGATCCCGTTTCGTGAACGCCGCTTCGGTGAGGACATCGACTGGGGGCATCGCGTGCTGCTCGCGGGATACAAGATCGTCTACCAACCCCTCTCGCGTGTCATTCATTCGCACAACAACTCGACGTGGTATGAGCTCAAGCGCATTTACCTCGATCATCAGAATCTGCACCGCCTTTTCGGTGTCCAAACAGTTCCTCGCTGGCGAGATCTTGCAGCTTGCACTGCGGGAGGGGCCGTGCACCTCTTTCGGGTCGTTGCCAACGACGCGTCTCTCGTCCCAGCGACCCGGCTCAAGTGGTGGGCAAAGGCGACTCCCTTCAGCCTCGCGCAGAACCTCGGCCAGTTCCTCGGGGCGCGGTCGGTTTCGGGGCTCGCCAAGGGCAGCGGCGTTTATCGACGGATCGACCGAATGCTCAATCGGGGCGTCTGACGGAGGCGACTTGCCGCCAGAGTCGGTCAACAACTAGGCGCACCCCTCCGCAACCTCTGCTCTTCGTCGTCTGCTGGTGTTCAACTCGCCAGCGCCTCCATTCGATACTGTGGCTTATCCATCGGTGACCAGCACGACCGACTCGGATATCCTACCCACGACGCAAGCCGATCCGATTCAACTGCAAGCCGGTTGGGTAGCGCGTCCGATACGGACCATATTCAACGCGAGCTCGCGGTCGTCGAGACGCGATCAGCCGGGCGAGGAACGCGGATCCCGGGCCTTCGCGCACATCCTCACGGCGCCAGGATCGGGGCCGATGCAACATTGCGACCACATGCGGGACCCGGCCTACGATTTGTGCGCCACGGCGAGCATCTGCTTGCCGAAGAGCCACTGCGCGGGCGGCAGCGCGAGGTACAGGCGCACGAGCCAGGCGGCTTGTGGCAGTCTGCTCTTCGTGGTGTACGGCAGGAATCGCGGCCGGAGCTCGTCGATCGTGAAGCCCGTGAGTCGCAATGCCTCGCTCAGGCTGCTGTGGCTCAGCGCCACGTGGTGGTCAAAAAAGTCCCAGTACTCTTTGTACGCGTAACGGATGTTTGGCTGGATGACGATTAACCGGCCGCCCGCGACCAGTAGGCGATGGATCTCCTGGAGCACCGCGACCACGGCATCCTTGTCGTGAAGGTGTTCGAAGAAATTGCTGCAGAAAACGACGTTCACACTCGCCGGCGCGAGAGCTCGCAGAGCCTCTGGGATGTCGCCCACGATCACGCGGACGTCCGCTTTGGCGTGCTCCCGAAGTGCGGGATTGGGATCGACGGCGATCTTGCTACGGCACTGAATCGCATTGATGAACTCGCAGAGGCCGGCGCCGAGATCGACGACCACGTCCTGCGCTCCGACGTAGCGCTGCAGCACGACGCGGCAGAGCACCTCCCACATCGCCGCACGCGTGCGATGGCTGACCTCGGCGAATCGCTGCCGGTAGAGCTCCTCGGGCTCTATAGCCATGCTTTTCTCACCGCGCACGTTCCCAGGCACGACCGGCTGTCGCGGACGTGAGGTTCCGAGCGCGGAGGCTGTGGCTCACGATCGCGCCGACTCCACGAGATCTGCCACCTTGCGGGCTTGTCCGAACATGCCGCTGATGGTCCGATCGGAGGGATAGAGCTGCGTGGAGTCCGTCATCAGCAATCCCGGAACGTTCGACCGAATCGGCGGAATGCGCTCGGCGAAGTTGGTCGTGCAGATGGCCTGGGCGAAGCGGTCGCGGAACACGCGGTAGCCGAGCACCCAATCGGCGCGTTAGTTCGGGGCGCACGACCTGCAGGCCCGCGAGGCATTCGCGAAACAGCTCCGCGTCCGGTTGGGCGAAGCGCGCATCGTCCGGCGGCAGATAGAATGGAACGTAGAGCAGGTGCGGCTGCGCGGCGTCCTCACGTGGATTGAGATTCGTGTACTCGATGAAGCCGTTGAACGGTACCCGCGGATCGTTGACGTTGATCCAGAAAGCGTCGGTCACGCGGCCGGCGGAGCTTCAGGATCAGGCACGCGACGGCGATGTACTCGAATGCCGGTAATCCTGCCAATCCGCGCGACGGCGGCCGATGGCAGCAAGCGCCCGAGCACGGGCAACGGAGCGGTGGAGACGACCACGTCGAATGGACGATGCTCGCCAGCGATCGTCACGCCGGTGACTCCGTGTGCATCGATCGTGATCGCATCGACGCCGACCGAGGTGTGCAATGCCACGCCCAACCCGCGCAAGCGCGGCGATGAGCGCGTCCAGAAGCGCAGGTGTGCCGCGCTTCAGGAAGCCGAGTCGCTCGCGTGCGAGCGGGTGCGCGCGAGAGCGCACGAGCCGGTGGATGCGATGCCAGATCCACGAGGCCGAGATCTGATCGTAGTAGGGGCCGAACTTGATGCGCAGCAGCGGCTCCCAAACGACCGTGTACGCGTGCTCGCCGATTTGCCCGATCAGCCAATCCCGCGCGGTCACCGCCTCGCATTGCTCCCACGACGCGGCCGAGCGCGACAGCAACACGTTCAAGCCGAAGCGCAGCCGCTCCGGCAAGGAAAGCGGCCGAAAACGGACGAGGTCCCAAGGAGTGCCGAACGGATAGAGGCGGCCGCGATAGAAGAACTTCATCCGGCCCGGCCGCCACTCGAGCTCGTCCTGCAGGCCGAGCCGGTCGAGCATCGCGATCAAATCGGCGTCATCGCGACAGACGAAGTGGTAGTATTTCTCGACCTGCATACCGTCGAAGTCGAAGCAGCCGGCGAGCCCGCCGAGCGCCGCCGCTTGCTCGAAAACCTCGACCTGATGTCCACGCTGCGCGATGAAGTAAGCGCTACCGAGTCCGGCGACACCGCCTCCGATGATGCCAACGCGCATCGATTAGAGACGCCCGAGTGGGCGCGGGCACCGAAGCGCCTGAAGAAGGCTCATCGTCAGAGCTGCCACTGTGCGCCGTAGGTCGTGGAACCGACGATCGCGTCGCGACGGCGCCGGCCGATGCCGAGCAAATAGTACCACGCCGCGTAGTACGCCACGGTGGCGTGACAGCAAAGGCCGAAGAGCGGCGTGTCGAAGAAGAGCCGGCGCAGCACGGGCCGCCGACGCAGCACGAGCTCGAGCCAGGAGACCGCGTTGTGATGGGCGGGACGGAAGTGCAGATCGAGCGACAAATCGTCATCACCCGTGACCGCGATTTGCTCGACGTTCGCCGCGCCCAAGCCCGCGGCGACGCACTCGGCCAGATGACCGATTCGCGCCGGATCGAAGCCCATGATCTTGGCCGCTACAGCATCGAGCGCGACGAAGTCCCCAGAGGCGAGAATGCGGTTCACCACCTTCGGGATTCCGGACTTCGGACTGTTGCCTTCCAACCCGACAGTGGCGTCCATGATGGCGAAGCGCGGTCGCGCCACCGTATTGATGTCCGCCAGAGCCGCGTCGAGCACGAGATGATAGTTGTGCCGGAACATCGGCAGGCAGCCCCACTGGTTCTTGATCGCACCCGTGATCACGGTCTTGTTGTGCGTCTTCATGACCGGCACCGTTACCAGCGTCGTGCGCAACAGGATTTCGGGGACGGTGATCTCCTTCAACACGCGGCCGTTCGGCAGCGCCACGATCCGCATCGGTTCGCGCGTCATGTTGACCCACGTCAAGCCATACTCGCGACAGATCCGATCCACTCGGTTCAGCCGAAAGGCCTTCTCGACATCGACGACGACCTGGTCGGATTCGACCACGTAGATCCTTCCGACCCAATCTCGGATGGTGCGCACGACCCCCTCGAGAGCCCAGGGCGAGGTCGTCGCCCCGGGTAGGAACAGATCCCAACCGAGATTCGGTTTGAGCGCAACTTCGCAACCGCGCGGAATGAACTCCCGCCACCGCGCGGATTCCATCGCGCGCTCGACGCCGGCGATCACACCCTCCCGCGAGGGCGGAGTCGCGATACGGGTGACGCTGACCAGCGAGGACATACGGGAGGCAGGCAGGAATCAGACGGACATGGCCCTCACCTAAAATAGACGATCGCTGTCCGAAAGAGAAGCACGGCGAAAGTGATGTACGCTAGAGCCACAACGGTCTCGTCTGGAACTTCCAAGTTGCGGCGAGCGTGAGCACGAGACCGCTACGATCATCATCGTCTTGCACGGCGGTAGCGGGAGACGCGAGAAATACGCTGTCCAGCGATCGAGCAGCTCGGTCAAGCCCCTTGGAGACTTTTCCTGCGCATGGCATCAGTTCGCAGGCACCATGACGACCCCTCCCGAATCTTGCAGTAAACGGGCCACCTCGAGCTTCTCCGAATCCTTTGCGATCCTCAGAGCGGTCCTCCCCTTGTTGTCGACTGCGTTGACTTTGGCGCCGGCCTTCAGCAGCGCGCGCAAGAGCTCTTCGTTGCCCGTCTCCGCCGCCCGCATTAGCGCGGTCGTGCCGTTCTCGTCGGCGGCATCGATATTGGCGCCAGCCGCGGCGAGGAGCGCCACCTGCCAGCCAGCGGTTGCTCCAAAGATGGGCGTCTCACCGCCGGCGTCGCGAGCGTTCACCGCGGCTCCCCTTTCGATCAATGCGCGGATTATCGCATCAGAGCCCTGTTGTACCGCCTTGTGCAGAGGAGTGGTTCCGAGGTTGTCAGGCGTGTTCACATTCGCAGCGTGCTTGAGAAGACCATAGACTACCCAATCGTCGCCGTGCTCGAGCGCGCTCAGCAGTGGCGTCGCGCCGGTGGGGGTCGTTCCTGCGTTCGGATCCACCCCTGCCTTCAACAAAATCTCGAGCATCTTCATTCGGCCCTTTCCTTCCCGATCGAACGCTTCACAGAGCTCCAGCAAAACCGTACGGCCGTCATTCGCCCGCACGTTTGGATCGGCCCCACGCGAGAGCAAGAGCTCGACCGAGTCGCTATTGTCGATCCGCGCGGCGAACATGAGCGCGGTCTCGCCCCTCGCATTCTGACGGTTCGGGTCCGCTCCTTTGTTTATCAGAAGATGCAACAAACGCCCGAACTCCAGTGCCAGTTCGAACGGCATCGGCCTATTCAATCGGACCGCCTCGATCAGCGGGGTGTTGCCGTTGCGGTCCGGCAGGTTGGGGTTCGCGCCGTGCTCGAGAAGCCACCTAGCAACCTGCCGCTGATCCTTGTCGACCGCGGCGAGGAGCGGTGTGTCTCCCTGGACGTTTCTCTGGTCAAAACTTACGCCCGCCGAAAGACAATCCTCGAGCGTTGGCATGCTGCCGAGAGCCGCGGCCAGTATGACAGTGTCCGGATTACAGCGGACCACCGCTTGTAAGGGCTCGGCGTCGACGGCAACCGCCGGCGATAAGCTGAGCAAGGCGATAAGCAGTCGAAGCGCGCGAGCCGGATTCTGAATTTCCATCGAGCAGTGTGGAATGCAGGCACCCCTGTTGCCCACGCGGCTCCGGTAGGACGCAAGATCATACACTTTGCGCCCATATTCGCATAAGCAGCCCGTGAGCCAATCAGGATTCGCGGCGATGAGGCGTCGCAGGTCTTCAAGGTAGGCGAAAAACACGGCCAGCCTGTGCGCAAGTCCCACGACGACAATCGCGATCAGCCAGAGGCGAACCGCGGGCCGCTCGACGGATGACGTTGGTCGCGAGAGAGCGTCGCGATGGACCGGATCTCCAGCGGTATTCATCGTCTTGGGTAGGGGTAACCACGCCGACGAAGTCCGCTCGCCGTAGGTCACTTTGTGTTCTTGCAGGTGAGCGCTATCGGCGTGCCTTTGAGCACGATTCCCGTTCCTGCAACGCGGACCGTGATCAGGTGCGGCCGTCCATCCTTGAGGGTTTCGGGCACCACATAACGGAAGACATGGCGCCCGTTGCCCATCCCGGCGATGACAAGGTGCTGCGCGAACCATCCAGCCGTCACGGTGTCGACGCGCTCGTTGCCGTCGAAGATATCCACCCTGACAGGACGGTCTGGTTGAGTGGTATCCCAGACCCATCCTTGAACGCCCACATCGCAGGCACCGGCACGGTAGACTCCGTCTATGTTCTGAACATCGGTGGCGGGACGCAGGGCGGCAGCGAGTCGCAGTCCCTCGGGTCTCATGCCCGGCGAGAAGGGACCGAGCTGCAGGCGCATCAGCTCCTCCACCCGCTCCCTGCCTGTTTCAACTCCGGGAGGATACAGAAACAGCATCACGTCACGATCGGCACCTGCCGGGGAGTAGAGCGTCGCCAACGCAAACTCGAGGTTCCGGCTTGTGTGCAACATGATCCCGTATCCGAAGACGTACCCCGCCCCATAGGCCGCCACGGCTGCGAGGAGGAGCGCCGCTGCCACGTACCGCCTCCACCCTAACGGTCCGCGATTGCGTGGTGTTGCGAGCGCGACAGTAGCCATTCCGGTGAAGCCAACCCAGAACAGCGCAGTGCCCGTTGCATACCGGGCAGCCAACGCTGCTCCGCGCCCATACTGGAAACGCCCCGCCGCAATCGTGCCTGCGAAGAGCAGTCCGTAAACACCCAGAAGCAGCCACGGAGCGATCAGACGTCGCCAGTCTCTGCGGCGCCAGAGAATCCATCCGATGAGAATGGGGAGACAGAAAATGGCGATTCCCGCAACCAGCGCAGGATCGAATGGCCCTCCGCTCCAAGGCAGCCCCAGGCAGGTGATAACAAAGACGCCGACGTCAACAAAGTGCGCGAGAAAGAAAAAGAGAGTCGGGCGTTGCCCACCGAGCCCGTCCAGGCTCCACCAGAGGATGAGTACCACGAAAAGTGTGATGCCACACCAGAGGATCAGGAACCGGAGACGCCTCCTTGCCCAGTCAGAGCGATCACCCAGGAGGATGGCCAAAGCACCGACGACCCACAGTGTCACTCCAGCCGCGTGAGACAGGGTTCCGACCGTCGCGAACAGCGCCGCGAGTCCCAGGCCGATCCAGCGACCTGGCCATTCAGTGAAGGCCCAGACCATCCCGGCAGCAGCGAAGTTCATCAGGCACCACTGAACGGCAACGAAGCCCCAGAGCCACATCCCGTACTGCGTCCCGGAAAAGAGCGTGAGCGACGAAAGGAATGCCAGCACCGAGGCGAGTCCCGAAGAATGCCGCCCAGCACTGAGCGACGCCATGCGCCACACACACGCGAGCGTAAGCACCACGAGCGCGAACCCGGCCAGCGATTCGGCAACGACGCTGCCATCGGTCAAAACACCGAGCCCCAGCACTATGAGGCGGACGGCTGCAACGGGGTGCTCGTTGTGAAAGGCAAACAAGTCGGCGCCACCAAACTGACCTTCGCGCCAGCGAGCGACGTCGAACCACAACACGTCCCAGTCGTCCTCGAATGGAACGTTGACGGCCAGCCTGAGGATCGTCCAGAGAATCAGGAGGGGCGCTATCAACGTTGCCGCGGCGAACAGCGTCGGTCCCAGACGGCTGCGCGAGGTGTTGCCCTCAGTCGTAGGTGCTGTAAACACGCGTCAATCTCCGTGCAACGGTATACCTTGAACGCATTCGTTCTGTCGTTGAGCGGTGCCGGATAGCAATCTCAGGAAGAGGTCGCGGCGGTGTCGTGTCGTCGAGCCGGCAGACTCTGAACTCGTCTCGATCCGGGATGACGATAGAAAACAACCGTACATCGCCAGAGGCTTGACGGGCGAGCTTGATCTCTAGGTGTCGCGTCCACCTGGGATCGGCCACCACGCGACGAGCAAGGTGCGACAAGGTCGCTCGATCAGTAACCAGACGAGGTACGATATCAGAAGAAGCAGCATCCAATACACGCCGTAGCTGAGCCAACCGGGAAACGACGCGAATGCCGGTAGGTTGTCCCAGTAGCACCGCAGTAACGTGAAATGGATCAGGTAGATGGAATAGCTGATCTCACCGAGGAGCACGGGCCCCCGTAAACCTAGGCATCGCGAAACGAGCCCGCGATCTAGGGCCATCACGACGATCAAAACTGCGAAACATGGGGCGCTGAATCCACCGTGGAGAAGCCAGAGCGCCCCGGCTGGACCAATCCACGGTCGCCGTTCGGCAGCCCACGCCAGCGTCGAGGTCGCGTACATCATGACGGCAACCATGACGATTCCCGCAACCTCTAACATCGTGCCCGTCCAGGGTCCGAATCTGACCCTCATGTCGATCCTCCGCCATGCAAGAGCCGCCGTCATGCCGAGGACGAACTCGAACCAGCGGGCAAGCGGATTGATGTATACGAGCGCCTCCATGGTAAGGCCTTGCGAGGTTTCGTCGAGCAGCGGTAGCTGCCACGCATTGGCGACGTTCACCAAGCCCACCGCGCAGAGCAAAGCGAACGGTAGCTTGAGGAACCAGGTACGCTCCAAATGATGCAGTAGAAACGGAAACGTCAGATAAAAGAAAGCCTCTACCGAGACGCTCCACGAGACGCCGTTGAAGGAAAAGAAAAAGCGACGGAGCGGAATCCAAGCCTGCAGTAGCGAGAGGTTCGCCGCCACGACTGACGCGGAGAGTGGTCCCGCCGCATTGCCCCTTGCGAATCCGAATATCCCAACGAGCAGCAGAAACGCCGAAAGGTGGGCAGGCCACACCCGGGCGAGGCGGGCCCAGAGGAAGGGTGCTCGCTGCCCAGGGGCGAGTCTCGGGTGTACGTAGGTGAGGATGAAGCCGGACAGCACAAAGAAGAAGGAAACCGCCTGATCAAGGACGAGAGGGCCAGCAAAGTTTTTGGGCAAGCCGAAGTTGCCCTGCGAGTGGTGCAACACGATCGCTGCAGCCGCCACGAAGCGCAGCGACGTAAGAGCACCCAGCTTATGGCGGGAGGCGATTGCGATGTATCGACTGACGCTGTCGGATGGCAACCTCGTTGGGGCGGCCTCTGAAACCGTTTCGAGGCTTAAACTCTAACACAACCGTACGACCTTTCGAAAGCGCCCGTACGGGCACAGCAAGAGAGGAGCGGCACCGCCAACCATCACTACGGGCCACGGGGACCGAAAACAGGGGTCAAAACACGGTTACCATGGTCGTTCGCGAAGCCATGGTGGCCTTCGGTGATTTAAATCCATCGGCGGCTTCCCTTCCCCCGTGCGGGATGGCAACTCGTGGTACCCGCCTCCGGCGTAAGGTAGACTAGGACATTTCGCATTGACCTCTTCGCGAAAACTGCGCCGTCAAAGACAGCGCTCAATAGTCTGTCGACGTGGACGAGTCGCTTAAAATCGTGCGGAGGTCACTCGGCCAGTGAAGCATCGATGACAGGTCTCGCGTTTCCAACGAACAAGAGGAATCTCCAGATTTCTCTCGCAATCCTGTTGATAGCCTATTCGCTCTTTCTTGGCGTTCTCCTGAGGCCGCACATTCTCGGGGACGACGCAGCAATCACGTTCCGCTATGCGGATCGAATCACGGAAGGTCGCGGGTTCACTTACAACGACCACGAGCACGTTCAGGGGGCGAGCAATCCGCTCTACACACTGGTCCTGGCGGGACTCCATTCCACGGGGCCGCAAACCGAGACCGTGGCAAGGACGCTCGGGACTCTGCTCTTCGTATTTTCAGTCGTCTTAGCATCTTACTTGGGGACCCGGCTCTCAAACCCCTGGGGAGGGTTTCTTGCCGGTTTTGCGCTGGCTTCGGAGGGCTTCTACCGGTACCAGTCCCTCAGCGGGATGGAATCGATCCTGTCGGTGATCTTCGGACTGCTCACCGTTGTAAGTCTGCTACTGGGCAGACCGATGCCGGCCGGGCTGCTGCTGGGTTTGGCGATCTGGACCAAACTCGATGCGGGAATTCTCGCGCTGGCGGTCGCGGGGGCGTGGCTCTTGGTCCACCGCCGGTTCCCGTGGAAGATTGCCCTTGTCTCTCTGGCAGTCGCGCTGCCGTGGTTCTCGTTCTCCCAGATCTACTTCGGATCAGTGTTCCCGAACTCGCTGATCGCCAAGATTCATAGAGGGGAGCCACAGGGGTTCGACCCATACTGGATTCTAGAGTTGCTGGAGGGTCGATTGCTCTACCTCATGCCCGTGCCTTTGCTGCTGGTCGCAGCCCGGGCGTGGGATCGCGACCGGAAGGTCGCCGCCTACACGCTGCTCGCGTGGCTCGTGTTACACGGCATGGTCTACTCCCTGTTAGACTTGGGAGCCAACTATCCCTGGTATCTCACGGTGCTGTTCCCGGCACTTCTGATCCTATCCGCCGCCGGCGTTTTCGCGCCTCTCCGGATCCCGTCCCTGCGGGCAGCGTTCGCACGAGGGGTAACGCTAGCGCTCCTCGCGGTGTTTTGCTTTCAGGCGGCGCTCATTTTCTACTTTTCCACCGGGCGCGATCTAAGAGCAGGCAATCCGGTGAAGCCTTGGGAGGCGTTCGATGCGGACCGGCGACTGGCAGGAATCTATCTCGATCAGTATGCGGAGCAGAGCGAGGCTGTGGCGTCGGGCTTCGGGTGGGTTGCCTACGAGTCCCGCCGCCCATTCAATGATGTGCCCGGTCTGAATAGCCGGAAGATGCTCGATTCGCCCAGCTACTTTGTGACTCATGGCCTACCCTACGATCGAGGATCCAGTGTTCCGGTGGCGCCGAGTGGGTTCATGCCGTTGGCAGAGTTCGATCTGGCAAGTGAGCTATTCCCCGGCTACTCGTGGTTCACTGTTTTCGGTGATGCCCGAGTCGGAGATCGCACGCCGGGGCATGCAGTACTTCAAGATGGGGCTGAGGGACCTCCCGCCCCCGACGCCAGTTTCGGACGAGTTCGGCCTGAAGGACGTCCACATCGACGGCGACTCACTCTTTGCCCACCCGCCGAGCGGTGCGGTCTTCACGCTGGAGAAGCCGCCTGCGGCGCCGGTGGAGGTGTCGTTCCGCCCGGGCTTCGACCCCAAGGTACCGGTCGAAAAGACGGACGGCGTGACATTCCGGGTTTTCTCGGATGGAGACCAGCGCTTTGAGGAGCATGTCCTGCCAACGACACCCCAGGGCCGGATTACACTGTCCATCCCGCCAGGACGCGACAAGGTCGCCGTCGCCTTCGTCACGACGCCTGGGCCTCGGGGGAATCGCGACTATGACTGGGCACGATGGGAGCAGCTCCAGATCATCGTGGGCGGCGGCCGCGTGGACGCGAGGAGAATTCGCGACGCGGAGCTGATCCGCTTGTGGTGTGAGCGGAATCCGTGTGCGCCGGGGGATCTCGAGGCGCCATGACGACGCCGTTGTCGGGCGGCATGGCGGCTTCTCCGATTCGAATTTTTACGCCATCGCGCTGCCAAGCCCGTTATTGAATCCAGGATCGGCCACCACGCGACCAACGTTGCGTGGCAGGGCCGCTCGATCAGTGAGCAGACGAGATATGATATCAGAAGGAGCAGCGTCCAATACACCCCATAGGTCAGCCAACCGGGAATTCGTGCAAATTCCGATCGGCCAATCTTGGTCCAAGCGGTCAGACGGCGGGGGATCGCTGGCGTTCGACGGTGCTCCCATGCTACTCGCCGGCGTCGCGTCGGTACGCTTCGAGGACGCGATCGATGTCGTCGTAGACCACCACCGTGCCGGCGCGCAGGTAGATGGCGCGGTCGCAGAGTTGGGCCAGGCGGTCGAGGTCGTGCGAGGCGTAGATCACCGTCTGATCGGGGCGCCGTTGGGCGCGCAGCAGATGCTCGATCTTGTCCTTGAAATGGAGATCGGCGCCGGCAGCCACTCATCGAAGAGGAAGACCTCGGCACGGCCGAGTCGCATGGTCTGAATCATGACCGACGCGTAGAGCCGTTGCTGGGTGCCCCAGGACAAGTGCTCGAGGCACGCGAAGCGCAGATCGGTGATCTCCGCGAAGTCGAGAATCGCGTCCACCGTAGCGTGGACCTCGGCGCGGCTCAGCCCCAGGATCCGCTGGAACGTGTCGTGGTCGCGCCTGGGGATGACGCCGCGTCCGGAGCCGCCGCCACTGACGGTTCTAGTTAGTTACCGCTGGAGGTGGTAAGAAGCGAGGTATGACTTCTCGACGAACCTCCCGGCGTCCGCTCGCGAGTATCGCCACTCTGCTTACGACGCGCACTCGGAAGGTGAAGACCTCGGTGTCGCTCTCGGAAGGCTTGTTGCAGGCCATCGACGCTCTGGCGGGCAAAGCCAGCCGCTCGGCGTGGATTGAACGGTCCGTGCGAGCATCGGTGCAGCGCGCCCTCAGGCGGCAGCGCGATGAGAACGACGTGCGCCTCCTGAACGAACATGCCGACAGCCTCAACCGGGAGAGCGCGGACGCGCTTGCCTACCAGACCCCGTGGGACGTTGAGTGAATCGCGGCGCGATCTATCGGGTCCGCCGCCCGCCCGGCAACGACCCGAAGCGATCACGCTGCTTCGTCGTCGTCAGTCGTCAGGCGCTGATCGACTCGAAAGCCGCGCGCGTCGTCTGTGCTCCGATCAACACCACCTGCGTGGGGCTGACCACGCAAGTGCCGGTAGGGATCGACGAAGGCCTGAAACATCCATCCTGCATCAACTGCGATCAGCTCCTCACGCTCGACAAATCGGTGCTGACCGACTTTGTCGCGGTACTGTCGGCGGCGAAACTGCGCCAGCTACGAACCGCCCTGCGCATCGCCTTGGCCGTGGAGTAGGTGGTCGAGAGCAGCCAGCACGTCGACTGCCACCAGGCGTGAATCCTGGTGGCGGTTCTGGAGGCAGTTGAATCAATGCACAGACGGCGAAAGACCGCGGGAACGAAGCGACCCTCGCGCAGCTGGTAGAAACCTCGCGAACGTGATCGAGAGGAAGCTCAACCTGCTAGACGCGGCAAAGGATCTCAGAGACCTGCGAACTCTGCCGGGAAATCGGCTCGAAACCCTCAAGGGCGAACGCGCCGGGCAGCGCTCGATCCGCGTGAACGACCAGTGGCGCGTCTGCTTCGTGTGGAGGGATGGAAACGCATACGACGTCGAAGTCGTGGACTACCTCTAGCGCGAGTTTACCGCGGCTCATAGGGTCGCGACGGTGCAGCGTGGGGGAAAGCGCTGCACCGTGGCGGTTTTAGGGCGCATGGGTTGGTTGAAGCCTGAGTAGCTACTAAACTCAGCCGGCCCAGCGGTCTTGGCTGGGCGTGTTTATACCTTATCCGCAGGGCATGTTGAGCTATTGACGAGGATGGGTGATTTATGTAGCTACTAAACATATGGCGTCGCTCGTCGCCAAGACCGTCCACGGTAAGAAGTACTGGCAGTTGGTGGAGTCGCGGCGGGTCAACGGCAAGCCCCGCTCCTTCGTCCTCATGCACCTCGGCCGCCCGGCTGACCTGCTCATCCGTCTTCAACGACTCGAGGAGGGTTTTCGTACCCGCTCGGTCTCACACGGGGCGGTGGCAGCCCTGTGGTCGCTCGCCGAGGAACTGGGCGTGGTCGACCTCATCAACGCTCAGATCCCTCGCGACTCCCGGGGTCGGCTACCGCGAAACGATGGCGTCGCACCGGGAGTGTCGCTGCTTCTGGCGGCCATCGGGCGGGCCTGCAAGCCCACGAGCAAGCGTGCCTGGGCCCAATGGGCGTCGACCACGAGCTTGCCCCGCCTGGCGGGGGTCGATGGGGCGCGGATGACGAGCCAGCACTTCTGGGACCAGATGAACCTCTTGCCCGTCGAGGGCATCGCACAGATCGAAGAGGCTCTGGTGCGCCGAGTGGTGGAGCGCGAGGGGATTGCCCCCGACCTGCTCTTCTACGACACCACCAACTTCTTCACCTTCATCGCCTCGGACAACGAGCGCTGCACCCTGGCGCAGCGCGGCCATAGCAAGCAGAAGCGGCACGATCTGCGCCAACTCGGCCTGGGTCTCGTGGTCAGCCGCGACGGACAGCTGCCCCTCTTTCACCTGCTTTACGAGGGGTCGCGCCCCGATGCACGGTTATTCCCCGAGCTGCTCACCAGTGTTCGTGAGCGCGTAGAGAAGCTCTTCGGGGCCCAGACTCCGCTCACGCTCGTCTACGACAAGGGCAACAATAGTCGCACCAACCAGGCCGAGGTCGATCGCTCGCCGCTCCGTTACGTGGGCAGTCTGGTGCCGAGTTCGTATCCGGCGCTCCTGGCAGAAGCGAGCGATCGCATGGAGGAGGTCGAGCTGGCGAGCGGGGAGAGGCTGCGGACCCATCGGATCCAGCGCGAGCTCTGGGGAGTCGAGCGGACGTTGATCGTGCTCGATTCCACGACGCTTCGCGCCGGCCAGGTCCGCGGCCTTCACCAACAGCTCAACAAGAGGCTTCGGGCGTTGGCGCAGCTCACCGCAGGACTGGAAGCGCCCCGCGGCGGACGCGGCCGTCGCGACGCGCTGCGCAAGCGCATTGACGAGATCCTACGCGGCCAGCACATCAAGGATCTGCTCCACGTCGAGATCGTCGAGCGAAGCCCAGGGCGACTACGACTCCAAGCGTGGGTAGACGCTGAACACTATCACTACCTCACCGAGGAGCTCTTCGGAAAACGCATTCTGATGACCGACCGCCACGACTGGCCTACGGCCGACATCATCACGGCCTATCGCGGGCAGTCACGTGCCGAACGAGCATTTCGCGAGCTGAAGGATCCAGGCCAGCTCGCTGTGCGCCCCACCTTCCACTGGACCGATCAGAAGCTGAAGGTCCACACCTTCTGCTGCGTGCTCGGGTATCTGCTCGTGAAGCTCCTTGAGCGCCGCGCTCGCCGTGCAGGCGTGCCCATTCGCAGCGTACGAAGCCTGCTGCGCAAACTCCGCCACATCCGCGAGACCACTCTAGTGCAGGCTTCTCCCGAAGGAGGGCGGCCTAAGGTGCGCCGCCAGCTCGACGAAGTCCCTCCCGCCATTGCCCGCCTCGCCGTGGCGCTCCAGCTCCCCCAACCCCCGGCCGCACGCTCTTAGTCAATACAACCTGGCCGCCGCGAAAACCCCGCGGCCACACACCCTTGCCTACCTCTTCAGCCCCTCACCCGGTAAACTCGCGCTAGAGGAGAAGAGGCCATGGCGAAAAAGGGGGCCAAGAGGGCCCGGCCGCCGATTCATCCGGGGGAAGTTCTCCTGGAGGAGTTCATGAAGCCGCTCGAGCTTTCCGCCAACAAGCTCGGACTCGAGCTGCGCGTTCCCTCGAACCGGATCCTTGAGATCACCAAGGGCGAGCGCTCGATCAGCGCCGATACGGCGCTTCGACTCTCGCGGTACTTCGGCAACTCGCCCGACTTCTGGATCAACCTCCAGGCCCGATACGATCTCGAGAAGGCGAAGGACGATCTATCCGAGGTCATCGCGCGCGAGGTCAATCCTCGCGCGGCCTAGAGCCGCGCGCCTCGAGAAAACCCGTGCACTGAACGACCGCCGGGCGCCTTCCCCTTCGCCCCGCGGTCGCCGCGCCGCGTGCCACGTATCTAAGAAAACGGCCGGTGGCAGCATCGTGCGACTTTCTTTTCGACGGAGGACCGGGTTCCCCGGCGAGGCGCCGCTTCGTTTTGCGCGGAAGGCCTTCCCGGCCGACCCGACGAGCGGAAGCCGTTGCAGTACTCGACCCTCAGGGGGATGGCCCCTCGCCGCTTCTGCTCGGCCACCTCATCGCTTCGGCCGCCCCTTGTTAGCGGATCCACCTCCCTCGGCGTATCGACACGCACCGGGTCCGGGGCGTGGTCAGAAGTTTCGACCTCGAGGTCCAAACTCCCCTGTCGGGCCAGAATCCGCACTATCGTGCAAGAATTCTCCTGATTTTTCACGGTCGATGCTGGATTCGACTCCCATCCATCTCCGCCATTTCTTGCGGGGTTACGTCGCGTTTGGCCCTCGCGACGGCCAAACGAGGGCCAAAGGTTCCCTTTTTGCCTGAAGCGCGGCGCACCGAGCCCTCTCGAACCACGCTTCCTCTCCGCATCGCCCCACGCGTTGATGCAGGCGCGCGCTCGCCGTCAGGAGCAGGGCTCGTTTGATAGAGCAGCTCTTCGGGAAGAGCCGGAGGGCGGATCTTCCGAAGCTCGATCGCGTCGCGATCAGGATGGTGCATGAACCGGCCGTAGTGCTTCTTGATCGTCGACTCCGAAACCCCCGTCTGCTCCGAGAGCCGCGAGAGGTTCACGGGCTCAGAGCCCGAGAGGCAGACGGAGATGTAAGTGTCCTTCGTCGAGTAGAGGTCGTGGATCGGAGAGATCCGAAGCTCGCGCTGGGCCTTTATGAAACAATTGTAGAATGCGGCGCCGTTCGCCGCCCGGCCATGCACGTTCGAGGAATGCGAAGTTATCGGAGTCGTTCCTGCCCGCGATCAGGCGCCCCAGGAGCACCGTTCTCTTCGGTCAGCCGCACTGTACGATCCGAGCTTCGCGTCTTCACGTCTCCGAGCTCGCCATCGTAGATCGACTCGACTACCCAGACCGTCCCCGCCCTCACGCTTTCACCCTGAAAACGCTCGACCACTCGTCCGGATCGGCTGGAGAGAAAATGCGCTTTGCGACCTCAAGGCGCGATCGGCTCGATGCGAAGTTCGTCGACCAGCACTCCTCGAGGCCGTGCGTCGTCGCCGGCCGCGAGGGCCCTCGGAGTCGGGACCGCAGCGACGCTCAAGAACACGCTCCCTTCGGGTGTGACCGCCGACTTCGGGATGACGCCTTCGTAAGAAACGCCGCCAGCTGCGTCGCGCGTCGCGCGCAGCGGAATCTCCGTTTCGCCGAACCCGGCCCGCAGGGAAGACGAAACCTCTGGCGCGATCGCTGCTAGGACGTGAAGCCTCAAGCGATAGCTGCAACCGGGATCGAGGTGCACACGTATCGAGGACCGGGGCGCGCTTGTCCATGCGGCGTAGCCGGCCGGCAGCGTATCCGGGGGGTACCAGCCGCTTCCCGGCAGCGGCCGATCGAAGCGAACTTTGACAGCACCGCCTCCAGCGCTCGCATGCAGCGGCGGCGCATCGCCCATTCCGAGAAGGCGGAGGGCGAGGGACACGAGCAGCGCGAGCGTTGCGAGCGAGACGGTCGCTCCCGCAGGCCAGCCCCAAGAGCCCTTCAACGAAGCCATGCGCGCCGGCCGCCCTTCGGGGCGGGGCAGGGGGAATAGCCGCTTGAGCGACAAGCAGTGCTTCTCCAACGCGTGCCACGAGACGGCGGCCGCGGCGTACGAGGCGAGGAAGACAAAGGTCGTGAAGGCGAGCTGCGTAGGAAGCCGGCTGGCGCCGATCGATAACGCCTCACCGCTGGTACGGAACCAATGCGCGCTTTCCGCGACGATGGTTGCGTGAACGAGATACATCGCGTAGCTGCGCCGCCCGAGGGCGACGAGAAGAGGACCACTCAAGATACGAACGACCGCGCGCCCTTCCGCGCCGACGACCAGGATCATCAGAGCCGAAGCGTAGGCGCCGGCGAACAAGCTGTACCCGATGGATTCCATCGCCCACGTCGCCGGGCTCGGAGACCGCGTCCCCAAGACGATCACGGCGAGCCCCGTCGCGCACGCCAAGAAGACCGCCTGGGCGCCGCGCAGGAGACGCTTCTCGTCGATCGGCTCCCGAACCAGCAGCGCGACGAGCGCTCCCGCTCCGAGCGCGTCCATGCGGCACGGAGTCAGCATGTAGGCGGCGGCGAAGCCGTATCCGAGGCAGAGCAGAGCGATGCGGGACCCAGCGGCCGCGACGAACAGCGCGCAAACCACCTTCCGGAAGACCTTCGGCCGCAGGCCCCACACCAAAAGCGGCCAGAGGAGATAGAACTGCTCCTCGACCGCCAGGCTCCAGAAGATCCCGAGGTCGAACGTATAGGCTTCGGGCGTCGATAGCTGGAACGCGATGGCCGCGTTGGTGAGATACGAGAAGAGGTAGAAGATGTCCCCGCCGTCGAGAGCGGGCAGTTGCGCCAGGGCGCCCGTGCGCATCAGCAGCAGACGGAGAAATAGAAACGCGTAGTAGGGCGGAAAGATGCGGAGCAGCCGGCGTGCGTAGAAGTTGCGGAAGTCGACGCCTCGCCGCGAGTCCTCGAGGATGCCGGTGACGAGAAACCCCGAGAGCACGAAGAAGAGGTCGACGCCGCTCCAACCGAGGCCCGCGACGCGTGCGTACAATCGGTCGGCGACGCTTGCCGCCGCCGGAAGCAGGAGGCTGTGATAGACGAGGACGAGCGCGATAGCCGCCCCGCGCAGACCATCGAGTGCCGCGACGCGGCCGGCTCGGTTTGCGGTTTCTTCCAGCTTCTCGGCTCCGATCGGCTCGCTCCCCGGCTCGGGGCGCGTATAGCATGGATCCGAGCCCGAAGACGTTCCGGGGAGCGAGCCGCGGAGCCTTCGTTTCCGGGGCGTGGGCGGGCCGTCGGCCTAGCTTCGCTCGGAGCGGCCGCTCACTGCGGGGCGCGCGCGGCCAGCCGATCCGGCGTTGCCTCGAGCCGAAGGAGAACTCACTTTCGCGCTGGCCGCCACCAGGGCCCGAGACGCAGGTGCCGGTGGTCGGACGGCGACCAAACGCCGAGCTCCACCGCGTAGCATCCCAACGGGGCGCTCGCCTGCACCCTTACGCGCTCCGTCTGCTTCACGGTCTCCCCGGGCTGCCACCTTCGCGTCGGATGAGCCCGATCGCCGAGGACGTAGTCGCTCTGGAATTGCGCCGGGGGGATAGCCGCTTAATGAAATGTGAATACCAACATGCTGTAAGTGGCAACGCCGTTTGATCTTCATGCGGCTAAGGCTAGGGTCTGGAAGGTGCGGTGCGGCTCGCGTTGCAGGTTGAGGTAGTGCAGGTCAAGGGGATGGATGGTTTTGGGCGAGCGTCCCTGATGGAACCCACGCGCGCCGGTAAGCACGGGCTTGATCACGTGTTCGAGCAGGATCAGCAAGCCGGCCAGAGCGCGAAGCGCGACGTCGAGACCTTGCTCACCGGCCTTGTCGTCTCGCTGTTCGTGCTCATTTTCGGGAACGCGGCTTGGCGGGACGCCGCGGCCCACGCGCGGGTTACGTCGCTCGCGCTGCTCCTCGCCTTGCGGTCCGTGGCCGAGATCCCGGACCTCACGGGATACGCGTTTCTCGCCAGCCCGCCGCTCGGCTCCGTCGCGGCCCTCGAATGGTGCGCCGGCAACTGGCGGGTCTGGGCGCTCACGTGAGTCGCCTCGCGCCGTCGCGGCCAGCGCTCGCCTGCGTCCTCCTCTTCGCGCTCTCGCTCTTCGCCCCTGGCGGCAGCGGGGATGGCGTGCGCTACCTCGTCGGCGCGCACTACTACGTCTGGTATCCCGACAATTTTGCGAACGGCTACCTGCGCAGTGCTCTGCGGCCAGCGCAGGCACCGGCCCTCGGCGAATACGACTCGCGCAGCGCGTCGATCGCCGAGCAGCACATCGCCCTCGCTGTGTCCCACGCCATCGACTTCTTCTCCCTCGACTGGTGGCCGAATCGCCCCGCGCAGAATGCTGCGATCGAATCCGGGTTTCTGCGCGCGGCGAACATCGACGAGATCCGCTTTTGCATCTTTTATGAATCGAAGGATCTCGGCCGCTCAGCGGACGAAAACGACATCGTCTTCGACGCGGCCACAAAAGACCGCTTCGTGTCCGATCTGATGACGATCGCTCGCCGCTATTTTGGGCATCCGAGCTATCTGCGGATCGATGGCCGTCCGACGCTCGTGCTGTACGTCACTCGCCAGATGCGGGGGCTCTTCCCGCAAGCGATGCGCGAGATGAGGCGGGCGATGGCCGCCGAAGGCTACGATCCGTTCGTCATCGGCGACGAGATCTTCTGGGCCGTCGTCGAGGCGGCCGAGGATCCCGACGCGGCGGCCCGCGTGACCGGCGAACCGCAGCTCTCGCGGATCCGGCTCTTCGACGCCATCACCGCGTACAACCTCTACGTGGGGTCGGAGCGGCATCGCGGATATGGATCCGCGAGCCACTTCGTGGAGGACAGCGTGAAGCTCTACCGCCGCTACCGCAACGTCGCCGGAATCCCCATCGTCCCAGGGGTAATTCCCGGCTTCAACGACCGCGCCGTACGGCCTCGACTGGATCACTTCGTCATTCCCCGCCGTTGGACCGCCGGGGCTTCCGAAGGATCGTTCTTCACGGAGGCAATCGAGCGGATCGGCAAGCCGCTGGCGGACCCGAGGCTGCACGCGATTCTGATCACGTCGTGGAACGAGTGGAACGAGGATACCGCGATCGAGCCGCTCTCTCCCGCTCCCCCCACGGCCGACGACGCGAGCGGGCGACATCTCCTGACACAGGGCTATGCGTACGAGGGATACGGCAGCGCGTACATCGACATCGTGCGCGACCTCCTTCTGCACTGAGCGACGGCGTGACTCCCTTCAGGTGAAGGCCAATGCGAGACCGACGAGCAACAAAATCAAGTTGGAGGTGCGCCGGCAATCTCGACCCCGAACTCTTGATGGATATAGTCGCCGATCACCCGTGCGACGGCTTCGTTGCCGAACGGTGTAAAGTGCCCCTTCGGGATGCCGTCATGATAGATATACATGTCTTTGTACACGACATTTCGAGGATAGCGCTTCAGAAGCGCGTCTCCTAAATCGATCGCGGCGACTGGCAGGCGCTGGAAGATTTTCAGCAGGTGTTCGCGCTCGCAGCATTTGTTGGCGATCGCTTCGTCGCTTCGGAACTCCTCGCCGCTCTCAATCAGAACAAAGAGAACCGGCGTACCATCCTGTTTGGCTACATCGACCAGGTGATCAAGGATTGCTTCGATGACTGGATCCCACTTTTCGTAGTAAGTCTCGAGGCCACGGTCTTCACCGAACTTCAGCCGATATGCTTCTCGTAGCAGGGCATACGCATAGGAAAATGGTCCGAGCTCGCCCTTTAGCTTCCGGTAGGTTTCTTCCGGTGGAGGGATCGGTATGTTGGTCAGGGTAAGCGCGTGTGTTTTGGGATCGATGACGTAAGCGGGTTTGGCGAAGCGATAGAATGTAAGGGGTACTCGCAAATAGTCGGGTCCCCAGATCGCGACAATCAGCAAATCCGGGCTGTAGGCGCGGCCATACTTTAAGTACTTGAGGACCGCCTGATCTATGCCATACGCGCGGACGCCCAGATTCACGACCTCTCCGTTTCGCACAAGCGTTTCAAGACGACACGGGTAGGTCTCGTCGTCGCGGACTTCGGCGCCGTACGTGTAGGAGTCGCCAGTCACGACCACCCGAAACACGCCGGACGGCTTATCGACATGGTATTCATGAAGTCCGTGGACATGCTGCGGAGTGTCCCATCCAAGGTCGGGGTCGTAGACATATCCGCCGAGGTCGTCTCCAATACGCCCCTTCCTTTTGAGTTTTGCATAGTCACGCACGAAGCAGCGCTTCCAGCCCATCGAAGCGGCTTCGGGCTCATATCTGAGCGGATCGAACAGACTTTCGAGGGTACGTGCGCGTCGAACACAGAACTCGACTAGGACCAAAACGAGGAGCAACGAGACGGCGATGAGGGCAATGTTCGTAAGCCATTTCCGCAGAGGCGTGAACATTCATTCGACTCCCGATCCACCGCTCCTATCCCAAGCGCAAGAACTCTCAAGACCCCCGCGTAGCTTCGCTCGCGGGACTCTCCAGTCGCGTCGCAGGTTGCTCGCAGCTATCTTCTCGCCACTAAACCGGCGGGGGATGCTCGCGAGCCCTTCTGCCCGCAAGGCTTGCGGGGATCTGCCCGTTTCGGCATGGAGGTGTTAGCCGGAGGTCACAGCCACGCCCTGACCCATGCGGGCAAAAGTCACCTATTAATAAGTCTTCCTTGACGAGTCCGGCTTTGTCCATGCCTTCGATTGAGCGGGTCACCGTGGATGACTGAGACGTTGAGAGACTTGCTCACACTGGCTTCTGGGCTGTTCTGGATCGGCGTCATCGGCGTTGTTCGGCATCTCTTGGCCTTCTTCCTAGTCCTTGTCGCCGCGATCGTTGCCTTTGCGACGCTATGGAAGAAGCGAAGGCGCCTCGCATGGGCCGCGCTTGTGGCGTTGCCGATTCTCGTACCTTTATCGACCGCCGCATGGGAAATGTTCGAAGACCTGCTCTTCAACAGCGTCGTTGGTCCGCTGATCAATCAGGTACGCGTGTATCTTGTCCTATGTGACGGGCGATCACTCAACGGCCAATGCTGCGGGAAGCTCGGCGTACCGCTCGACCCCGAAACCTTTTTCGCCGATGTGAAGCGGCAGCAAGTCTGGATCACGTTTGACCACGGTTGGATCGCCCCACATCCCAGGGAATGGCGGACGCTTGAGAACTGCAAGGTCCTCAATCGCCTCAACTGGGCGTGCACAACATACTGGCGAAGGAACGCCGCGGGTGGCCTTCTGAAGACGGGCCCGAACGAAGCAGAACGATCAGATACGACAACGATGGCGGGCGGAAAGTACTACGAGAGTTCCTCCGACGATTACAGCCTCCACCCCGGGCCAACGGTCTACGTTTCTTCTTACGCTTGGTGGACAGGTCAGTTCCTCCAGGACTTCGACGCCCGGAAGGGATTCTGGGATCCCGAGCGCGTGCGATTCAATCCCTACGTCGCGCAGCCAGATCTCTGCGCCGATCCACGATACTCGCCGCCTCGAGAGTCTCGCGCACCCGCGCATGCTGGAGCGCCTCGGACGAAACAAGAACCGTGAGAGCCACTCCCCTTGGACCGCCCCTCAGCAGTCCTGATCGGTGAGGCTGAGTCACCGAGATAGCGCTTCGTGCCATAGAGAGCCCTGCGCTTGATCGTCCACGTTCCCCGCCGGGAGGTCTCGCGGCGTCGCCACTTCGTGCGCCTGCAGAGCACCAGGTTGGCCGTCCTGGCTGCTCGCGTGCTCGTCGCCGGCGCCGTGATGGTCCGCCCGGAGAGCTCCAGAGTCTGGGCAACCGGCGTCAGACGAGTTCGGGAAAGGTGTCGCGGTAGCCATCGAAGATCTTCGCCCCCACGAGGATCGAGGCGAGCGCGTAGATCGTCATCAAGCCGATGGCTCTGAGGTCCGGCCATGCCGGGGTGACGAAAATGTCCCGGTAGATTTCGGTGCACAGCGCCACAGGGTTCATCCAGAGGAGCGGATGCAGCCGCTCCGGAACTTGCGAGGCAGGGTAGACGATCGGAGTCAGGAAAAACCACAACAGGAGCACATTTGTCACCACGTGCTGCACATCCCGATAGAGCACGTTCAGGGCGGCGAGTGACAGCACGAGGCCGAGCGTGAACACACATTGGAGTACCATCACCGGCAATAGCCACAGCCAGGCGACCGGGCTGAACGAGACGCCGTAGGCCCAGCCAACGAGGGCTAGAAGCGGGATGCTCAGGGCGAAGTTCACCATGTTGGAGAACACGACCACGGCGGGCAGGATCTCACTGGGAAACATCGATTTGGTGACGAGGGAGCTGCCGCCGACGATGGCGTTGGTGCCACCGGCGAGCGAAGACGCGAACCACGTCCACGGCAGCAAGCCGGCAAGCAAGAAGAGCGCGTAATTCGGCACCGCGATCCGCATGTAGTAGCGAAACACCAGGGCGTAGACCGCCATCAACAACAAAGGGTTCAGGAAGGTCCATACGAAGCCGAGTATCGACCCGCGGTAGCGAACCTTCAGCTCACGCTCAAGCAGCGCAAGCACGAGCGAGCGGTGGCGCACGAGGGCCGCTATCATTGTGAAGGCGGCGAACGACGGACCTGACGCGCGGCTGGTCACCCCTTGCGAGACGGAGAACGTCACTCTAGTGAACCTCTGCACAACTTGATCGATTCTGGTAGAGAACGATCGGTCGATCGAGGTGTGAGGAGGTGTGGAAATGAGTGATCGGCGGACGTTCTCATCGATGGCGTCCGGAGATGAGGCAGACGCGAGGGATCGTTCACATTCACACGGTGACCGGCGGGTGCCAGGCGGAGGTGGACAATAGCGTGCCCGCGACCGGCACCGCAACAGCCCCGCCGTTGGGACGCGTCGGCTGCCCGATGCGCGACACGGTCAAAGCTCAGGGCAGCCCCGGTGAGGTCCATGGGTAGTCCGGATCTTGCACCATGTCAGCCTGGCGTAAGGGCCGCACACCCAGCCGAGCGCTAGCAGGCGACCGACGGGGTCACGTCACCGTCAGCGACACCGTGGCGCTCGATGGCTCGCGGCTCGAGAACCAGGCGACTCTCTCCCGGACCATGTCCAGCTCCACCTGGTAGTGCCCGGGCTCGCCTGGCGAACGGAGCTCGATGGTGATGACCGCCGAGGCACCCGGCGCGAGATCCCGAGGAAGATCGGCCCGGCCATAGTCCTGGATGAAGGACGCGCCCTCGGGGGTGACGAGGTGGGCGCCCAGGCGAACCATCCCGAAGCCATCCGGCGACGACTGCGGCCACGTCGCGTGCCCAGTATTTTCGACGCGGCACGTCAGCGTGTACCGGGCCGAGCGAGAGACGGACGTCTGCGTCGTTGTCGGCGTGAGCCGCGCACACAGGAGGGGTGGCAGGCCGACCGCGACCTCCTCGCCGCGCGCCGCGCAGCGCGTCTTCGGGGTTCCCGGGGAGACGGGTTTCTCCAGGAAAAAGGCGGCCGACGTGAAGTAGGTGCGCCAGCGGCGCAGGACCAGGTGGGGCCGCCGTTCGATCTCGCTCGGCAGCTGGACCAGACCTTCGAAGGTCGCCCGGCTGGTGGCGAAGCGAAAGTCGCCGTCGGCGAGGCGGAAGCCGGCACGCGGAATGAGGTCGTCGAGTAGCTCTGCTCGGTGGAAGTAGTCGCCGTGGCGCCCCCAGACATTAAGGATCACCTCGGTCGTCAGCACGGCCACGCCTCCGGGGCGGAGGACCCGGTGGATCGCGGCCAGGCACGCCCGTTGCGCCCGCCTAGAGCCGAAGTGCTCGAACGAGGAGAACGAGAAAACCAAGTCGAACGACTCCGGTGGATAGTCGATCGCCGTCGCGTCCATCCGGCGCACCTCGAGCCGATCACGATGGTAGGAGACAAGCGCGAACGCCTCCGGATCCCGGAGCATACGCGGATCGGCTTCTTGCCCGCTGAAGGCCCCGGCGTAGACGTCGGTGGCCACCACGTGCCGCAGGCGGCCGGCCAGGAAGAAGATGATCGGCTCGGTCCCCGCGCCGAGGCCGAGGGCGGTGGCGTCCGGGGAGAGACACCGAAGCCTCCGCAGACCGTACACCGCGTGAGCGAACTCCCACTCCTTCCGATGGAGACGAGCCGGATCGGGGACGTAGCCGAGGTCCTTCAACGCCTGACGCCAGGCGGGATGGTCCCAGTCGCTGCGATCACAGATCTTGTTGAGGGCCGGATCCTCCGTGGGTGTCTGGGCACTATCCGCGTCCTCGATCCGCACGGCCATCCGCTCGAAGGGCAGCGGGAGGAGGTTCCAAAGCCCGGCCGCGACCTTGCGCCACGGGGGTAGGGTGACGTCCACGAGCCGGCGCCGTCGCTCGCTCATGCTGGCGAACTGGGCCGAGGGCGGGCCGGGCACGCCTGCGCTGGCAGGGATATCGGGATCCGGGCCAACCTACTCGAGGTCGCCAGGATGTTCAGGATGAACAGAGCCAAGTGCCCTTCGGGCACCCACTCCCGCAGGTCCGGCGGCAACAAGAGCCGCTGGTTCACTTCGTACGGGCGGTACGTCCTCTCCATCCTCCCCACCTCCGCTCGGCGCCCCTTCTACCACTCTTCACACCCTTGACCTATCCACGCCCCGTGGATTTTTCTCCGACAGGCTCCTAGCGCCCGAAGTTGGATCTCGGATACCGGCACTGCCATTTCCTTGGATCTGGTTCGGTCTTTTTGGCTCCTGTCGCAGCTGACCGAGCAGGTCGGCGAGCAGAATTACTCAGCGACCGACCATTCGCTTCAGATGTTCCGGATAGCGTTCGCCCTGCACGGTGATCTTCGAGGCGGCGCCTTCGATCTCGCGAAGGTCGTCCGGTGTGAGCTGCACGTCGGCTGCTCCGATGTTCTCCTCGAAGCGTTTCAGTTTCGTGGTGCCCGGGATCGGAACGATCCATGGCTTCTGCGCGAGTAACCACGCGAGCGCGATCTGAGCAGGCGTCGCCTTCTTCTTTTCTCCGATCGTACGAAGCAGGTCGACCATCGTCTGATTCGCCTTGCGAGCTTCGGGCGTGAAGCGAGGGACGATGTTTCGGAAGTCGGAGTTGTCGAACGTGGTCTTCTCGTCGATCTTTCCCGTCAAGAACCCCTTCCCGAGCGGGCTGAACGGAACGAAACCGATTCCGAGCTCCTCGAGAGTCGGCAACACTTCCGCTTCAGGCTCTCTGAACCACAGGGAGTACTCGCTCTGGAGGGCCGTGACGGGCTGGACGGCATGAGCACGACGAATCGTCTGTACTCCCGCT
This sequence comes from uncultured delta proteobacterium, assembly GCA_963745025.1. GTDB lineage: Bacteria > Desulfobacterota > Binatia > JACPRU01 > JACPRU01 > CAVQIG01. The sequence continues at coordinate 88,527 of CAVUWD010000018.1, read as the reverse complement.
TCGGAAAGTCCGAAGTGCTTGACCTTGCCTCGCTGGATCAGGTCTTTCACCGCTCCAGCCACGTCTTCGATAGGCACGTCGGGGTCGACGCGGTGCTGATAGAAGAGGTCGAGCGCTTCGACCTTGAGTCGCTTGAGCGAAGCCTCGGCAACCTCCTTGATGTGCTCGGGGCGACTATCCAGGCCAGCCTGCTTCAGCGTCGTGGGATCGAATCTGAATCCGAACTTCGTGGCGATCACGACTTGCCCACGGAACGGAGCGAGGGCTTCGCCCACGAGCTCCTCGTTCGTGAACGGACCGTACACTTCCGCGGTGTCGAAGAAGGTGACGCCTTTTTCGACCGCCGTGCGAATCAACGAGATCATCTCCTGCTCGTCTGCAGGCGGACCGTACCCAAAGCTCATTCCCATACAGCCCAACCCGATCGCCGAGACTTCCAAACCGCTCTTTCCAAGCCTGCGCTTCTGCATTGCGGGACTCCTCTCCCCGTCGAGTTGAACGTTGTCTACTTCCTCGCCAGCGGTTCTTTCGCTCGTCGCCGCCGACATCACATTCGGCCAGCCGGCATAGAACGCGAGGTGCGTGATCAGCTCGACCAACTCCTCCCGCGTCACGCCGTTTTCGATCGCTCGCGGAACGTGCAAGGACATCTGCTCGGTCTTGCCCGGTCGGCGACGACGAGGAGGAAACGCTCGACCTCCTCACCAAGACCGCCGGAGCCAAGGCCGCGGTCGATCATCAACGGAAGATGGCGGAGCTCACCCGGGCCGTCCACGCATGGCGCGATCTTCCTCAATTCCTTCCGGCTCTCCCCGTACCGCTGGTGAAACAGCGACGCGGTAACGTACCATACTCTGGATGAAGTATGCGGCCGCGCTGTTCGTGACGTCGATCGCGAGTCTTCAGCCTCTTGGAGTCGGTTTTGCCCAGACCGCGTGTAACGCGCCGGCGCTACCTCTAGCAGGCACTCGTGTCGTCAACGTCGCGACTGAGCCGGCTCTGCAAGCCGCGATGAACAATCTTCAACCCGGAGATACGGTCCTGATCGCCGACGGCACGTACAACCTCGCGAGCTCGCTCTACATCAACGGGAAGGACAACGTCACGATCCGCGGCACCTCGGGATGCACCGGCGTCGTTCTGGCGGGAAAGGGAATGGATACGTCCAGTGCGAGCGTGCCGTTCGGCATCTGGTCGAACTCGCGAAACACCACGATCGCCCATCTGACAATCCGGGATACGTGGGACAACGAGATCATATTCAATTCCGGGGCGCAGGCGCCGCACGTCTACGACGATTTTCGCCGTGGTGACGAGAACATCGCCCGGACGGATCGGGCGCCGGAACGTCGAATCCTGCAGCGCGTGCACGCCGCGCAGGCGATCCTCGCGGTTGGCGCCGAGCACCTCCATCTCGCTCAGTGCCAGGAACACCGGCCACTCGACCGAGACGCAGAAGGGCGGAGGCGCGATCACGCCGAGCTCTCCGGCGTCGTCGAGATAGCGCGGGCTACAGTCGGCGAGCCCAGCTGCGTACGCCTGAGTGAGGCGCGTGCTTACTTCTAGTCGCGCCGGCTCGATGCTCGTACCGACGGCGGCGCTCCGTATCGGCATTGTTCATCTCTCCCGTACCCTTGGCCAAGGGCTGTGGCCGGAGCGTATAGGAGACGCCGATCGCCGATCAAACGGCGAACGGTGCCAAGGCGTTGCCCGGACCGCGTCGAACGAGCCGACATCGCAAACCAATCGTCCGCTGCTACCTCTCCGCCTCCTTACGAGACGCCCTCTTTTCAAGTGTTCCCCAAAGCAGACCTTCCGAGCGGCTCATCGAGGTCGGACTGGCGCTGGGTCTCTTCTGCCAAGACATACGCAGCCTCGCCGGAAGTAGGTGCGGGCGGAATCGACGGCCGGCCGGGTGATTCCCAAGCCGCCTCGCCCTCGACGTTCATAGGGGAAGCTGAACGGTATAAGGTCTATCGTATTGACTTCTGCATTAGCCTAGACTTATTCTTCCGGGAGTGGCGAAGGGACGCCGGGACAAGAAGAAGGCGGCGGAGAAGGAGCGCGAATCCTGGACGGTTGAGGAATTTCAGAGCGCCCGTGGCGACCTCGCGATCACGACGTTTGCTGCGGAGCTCGCCCAACGCGACCGGGAGGAAGCGGCGGTGCTGGTGAGGGCGCTGGGTGAGCGCGGCGCGGACCTGGGGATGCCGAACGCGAAGAACCTCGGCGGAGGCCTCTACGAGCTTCGTGGGGCGCAGATACGAATTTTCTACTGCTTCCGAGGTCGTCGGATCGTGCTCCTCGAGGGCATCATGAAAAAGCGGATGGACATCCCGGCCGATGTGCTGAAACGAGTGCGACGCCGCATGGACAGCGTCGAGTGAGAGGAAACACCATGACGAACAAGAAGCGATCTTCCCGAACGAAGGCTCGGACCGCCGGCGACGTGATCCAGCGGCTCGACGCGCTCGCCACCAAGGACAATGCTGCGGCCCGACGACGAGTCGACGAGATGCTGGCGAGGATCCTCATCCGGAACGACCTGATCCGTCTTCGCGAGAAGCGCGGGATCACTCAGAAGCAGCTCGCGAATCTCATGGGCGTGAGCCAGCCGCTCATCGCGCAGCTCGAGTCGACGACGCCGCGGAACATCGAGCTGCGGACCCTGGTGCGCGCGGCGGTCGCACTCGGGGCGGAGATCAGGGTTGAGTTCCGCGAAGCCGCTAGGAGCCGGAAGCGAGCCGCATAGCTAGAGAGCAGCCGACTCCTCCGGGCTCGGCGTACTGGCCCTAAAGGCGGAGTTATGGACCGCGCCGTCCAATTGCACCTACGCCCGATCGGTGGTACGTTGACATACTATACCTGACTGTCCGGCGCGAGAATTCAGACTCGACGGAACCCGCACTCCCGCACCCCACTCTCAGGAAGTCTCGGTAACGGTCACAGGTGCCGTTGCTGGAAGAAACCAACCTGAATATCGGACGGAGCGCCCGCCCGATAGGGAGTGGATTTGTTTCTACGCGCTTGCGGCTGTTCGACGGCAGATCGACGCAGAATGCGATCTCGTCACGGTCGGGAAGGAAAACGCGGATGGTGTCGATCAACGAGCTAACGAAGATCGAGAGTGTGCTGCGTCGAGCGGAGAACCCAAGAGCCTGCAACGACTATGTGGGGAAGATGCGCATATGGCTGGCCTCGGGCCAGGCTCCAATCGACGTGCGCCGCAGACTCGAGCAACTGGTCGCGCGCTTCGGAGGCACGAGGTTCGCAGGCTCGGGTCGTCGACCCTCATGAGCGCGGGCACCGAAGAGCTCCCGCTACGTTGACCGCCACTAGGAGGGCATCATGGGATCGGTAGTCGAATATCGCTGCGCCGCGTGCGCATTCACCAGCGGGCAGCTCTCCGTAGGCTGGGGAAAAGCTGGCCGCCAGAGTTTTTGGGGCGCGCTGGCTTCCTGCAACCCGTGCAAGACGCTCGGCGTCGTCGATCTCACCGAGAGAAATCTAGACCGGAGCGAGCGTCGATGCGGCAACTGCAACGCCCCTCTGACGATCCTCGAGGGTCTATCGACCGCCGTTCCGTGTCCTCGCTGCAGCACGCCGATGCATCACGCGCCGCTCGGGACCTGGATGTGAGGAGAAACGAAGATGGGTAAATATCCGTGGAAATCCTACAGCCCGCTACGCACACACGACTTCGACGACGGAGTTCTCGTGAACGGTGGCCAGCCCGGGCAGCTGTTCGTGTGCCGGAACTGCGGTAGGAGGTTCAAGTTCGACTCCACGGCGCGTCGAACATGGGCGGTCGGCAAGGGGCGAAGCTTCCCGGCGCTGCAGGACGCGATCACCAGCCGTTGGATCTCGGAAGCGTGCGCCGGCGGCCCGAACGAGCACGACGAGAGCGACTCCAAGCGCATCAAGCTGGGCGTTGCGTGAGATTGCGGCCGACCTAGCTTCGAGGATCCCCGCGCTGGCTACCGGCCGACGCACGGTGCGATGCCTTCGCCGGCGGGCTTTGGCGGGTGGCGGCGATGCTCCCCGAAGAGGGCGGTGACCTCGGCGTCGAATGCCGGGATGTCCGAAGGCGGGCGGCTTTTGATCCAATTGGGCACGCGGCGGTGAAGCGGCCTCAGCTTCGATAGAGCCCGCCGTTCACGTGGATCACGGTCCCGGTCACGTACGATCCCTTGGTGGCGAGGAACGCCACGACCTCCGCGACCTCCTCGGGCTTGCCCATCCGTCCAAGCGGGATCTGCTTGAGGATCGTCTCCTTGATCTCGGCCGGCAGCTCGGCGGTCATGGCGGTATCGATGAAGCCCGGCGCCACCGAATTGACGAGGATTCCGCGGTCCGTGAGCTCGAGCGCGAGCGAGCGAGTCATCGCATCGAGACCGGCCTTCTCCATCGTATAGGGAACCTGGCCCGCGTTTCCCTGGTGGCCGACGACGCTCGAGATGTTGATGATCCGCCCGCTCTTTTGGCGGAACATGAAGCGGCGGATGGCGAGCTTGGTGAGGAGAATCGTACCGCGCGTCACCGCCCGCACCCGATCGATGTCCTCGAGCGCCATCATCATGAACGCGCCGTTGACGTTGAGCGCCGCGTTGTTCACCAGCACGTCGAGCCGGCCCGCCGTCTCCTTGATCGTCGCGATCATCCGCTCGACGTCCTCGACCACCGCGATGTCTCCCGGGACGGGGAAGCCGTCGATCTCCTCGCAGAGCTTCCGTGCGGCATCCGCGCTCGAGCGGTAGCCGACGCCGACGCAAATGCCTTCCTGCGCGAGCGCGCGACAGCAAGCGGCGCCGATACCGCCGGCGCCGCCGGTGACGAGCGCGATCGGTCGTTCACTCATGAGCCCTTCTCCTGCGTCACCGTTCGTGTCCGTCGCTCCGGCCGAGCATCCTACCGCCCTAGGGTCTGCCGCGCGCCGCTGAGATCCGTGATCGCCGGCACCGTCACGCCGACGTCCTTGAAGAACCCCGAGAGCGGCTTGCCGGGGCCGATCTCGAGGATTCGCGGCGCGCGCTCGGCGATCGCGCGCATGTTGTCGACCCAGCGGACCGTACCGCTGATCTGTTTGACGAGCGCGTCACGCACGGCGTCGGCATCGGCGCTATGAAACGTACCCGTGTAGTTGGACGCGACGAGTGGAGCATTCGCCGCGTCGAGCTCCGCCGCGGCGAGCGCGGCGGCGAATGCCGGCTCGACCTCGCGCATGAAGCGCGAGTGGAAGGGGGCGCTGACGTTCAGCGGGATGAGCCGCCGTCCCCTGCCGCCGAGCCGCTCCTTCGCCTTGTCGACGTCGGCCGCCGACCCGCTGACGACGATCTGCGACGAGGAATTGTGGTTCGCCGCATCGACCTCGAGGCCTTCGAGCGCCGCACGGAGCTCGCCGAGATCGAGGCCGCGGCCGATGACCGCGAGCATGGCCCCTTGTCCCGCCGGCACGGCTTGCTGCATCAGCGCGCCGCGCCGCCGGACGAGCCGCGCCACCTCACCGAGGCCGAGCACACCGGCGGCGACCAGCGCCGTGTACTCGCCGAGACTGTGGCCGGCGAACCACTGCGCTTCGAGGCCGAACTCCTGGCGCAGCACCGCGAGCATCGCGATCTCCGCGGTGAGAATGCAGGGCTGCGTGAACTCGGTCAGATTCAGCCGCTCGTCGTCGCCAAAGGAAATTGCGCCGAGATCGGCGCCGCAAGCATCGGAAGCCTCGGCGAACGCCGCGCGCGCGACGGAAAACTCCTCGTAGAAATCCTTCGCCATGCCGGCGCGCTGCGAGCCTTGGCCGGGGAACACCAGGGCAGTCCCGTGCCCGTCGCTCACCCGAACACTCCCTTCTCCCGCAGATTGGCGATGTCCTCCCAGCCGTAGCCGTGAGCGAGTAGCACCTCCTCGGTATGCTCGCCGAGCTCCGGCGCGCCGCAGCGGATGGTGGCGGGCGTGGCCCCGAACTCCACCGGCGTTCGCACCAGAGAGATCTCGCGACCGCTCCGATGCTGCAGCGTCTCGTACATCCCGAGCGCGAGCGCTTGCGGATCGCGTGACGCCTCGAGCACGGTTTGCACGGGCGCCCAGATGAGCTCGTAGCGGTCGAAAATCGCGGCCCACTCGTCCCGGTTCTTCGTCGCGAACACGCGATCGAGCTTGTCGATCAGTGCCTGCGCGTGGCGTCCCCGCTTGACGACGCCGTCGTACCGCTCGTCCTCGGCGAGCTCCGGCTCCCCGATCGCCGCGCAGAACTTCGGCCAGAAGCGATCCGCCTGGATCATCACCAGATGGAACCACTTCCCGTCCTTCGCCTGGTAGTGGTTCCACAGCGGGTTCGGTACCAGCCGTCCGGTCGGCGAGTGGCCGACTCCCATGACGAGCGCGATCTCGATGTCGCTCGCCATCATCCACAGGCCCGACTGAAAGAGCGAGAGATGGATCGCCTGGCCTTCGCCGGTGCGCTCACGGTGGAAGAGCGCGGCGGACACCGCGCCCGCGAGCTGGAGGCCGGCTGGATGATCGCCCATCGCCGGGCGTTGCGTGGGCGGCGGCCGATCGGGCTCGGCGAGCGCTGCCATCGCGCCCGTCCGCGCCCAGAAGGCCGCGTAGTCGAAGGCCGCGCGATCCTTGTCGGGGCCGCGGGTGCCGTAGCCGCTGAGCGTCGCATAGATGATGCGCGGATTGACGTTCTTGACGTCCTCGTAGGCGAGCCCGGCGCGCTCCAGCGCCCCGGCACGGAGGTTGCTCACGAAGACATCCGCGTCGCGGAGCAGGCGGAGCACGACGTCGCGACCCTCGGGCTTGGTGATGTCGACGGCGACGCTTCGCTTGTTGCGGTTCTCGAGCTCGAGGGCGCTGTTGACGTCGGGCTCGACCGGCACTAGGCCGAGCGACACGAGCGCTCGGATCGGGTCGCCGCCGGCCGGGTTCTCGATCTTGACGACGTCGGCGCCCCAGTCGCCGAGCACCGCCGCGGTGGCCGGGCCGGCGACGAAGATCCCCATCTCCACGACCTTGATTCCCGAAAGCGGTCCCATTGGCGTCACCTCCGTGCCCCTTCCGTCTATACGTTTGCGCCCATATCCTGAAGACGGGAGGAAGTCATGAACGTCGTCGTCTACACGAACCCCGGCTGAGCTCCCTGCAAGCAAGCGAAAGAGTTTCTTTCGCAAAAAGGAATCGCCTTCACCGAGCGAGTGGTCGCGACGGATCCTGCGGCGCGGAAGGAGCTTCTCGACATGGGCTTCCGCGCTACGCCGGTGATCCTGGTCGACGAGCAGCCGGTCGTCGGCTTCGATCGGCCGAAGCTCGAAGCGCTGCTCGGCCTCTAGCCGACGAAGCCCCGGGCTCGCGGTGGCGCGCGCGCGGCGGATTCGATAGGAGGTTATCGGCGATCGGCTGTCGGCGTTCGGCACCGCGACGTCCTGGCCGATGGCCGAGAGCCGAATGCCGAAGAAGGAGAGAGGAACGAAATGAGCTCCACGAAGGCGCTGACGACGCTCGGCGAGGAGGAGTGTCAGTTCCAGGAGATGGTGCGGGGGTTCGCTGAAGAGAAGGTGCGCCCGCGGGTCGAGAAGATGGATCGTGACGGCTCGCTCGATCGCGCGCTGATCAAAGAGATCTTCGACATCGGCGTCATGGGGATCGAGATTCCGGAGGAGCACGGCGGAGCCGGCGCGTCGTTCTTCATGTCGATCCTCGCCATCGAGGAGCTCTCGCGCGTCGATCCCTCGGTCAGCGCTTTCGTCGACGTGCAGAATACGCTCGTCAACAACGCGCTGCTGCGCTGGGCGACCGATGAACAGAAGCGGCAATACCTGCCGAAGCTGGCGCGCGACACGGTCGGGGCGTACGCGCTCTCCGAGGCCGGATCGGGCAGCGACGCGTTCGCGCTCGCTACGCGCGCCACGCTCGACGGCGACTCGTACCGGCTGAACGGGCGCAAGCTCTGGATCACCAACGGCGCCGAGGCCGGCCTCTTCGTACTGCACGCGACCGTGGACCCGGCCAAGGGCTACCGGGGCATCACCACGTTTCTCGTCGAGCGCTCCTTCCCCGGCTTCTCGGTCGGCAAGAAGGAGGACAAGCTCGGCATCCGCGCGAGCTCGACGTGCGAGCTCCTGCTCGAGGATTGCCGCGTGCCACGAGCCAACGTGCTCGGCCAGGTGGGGCAAGGCTACAAGGTCGCGATCGAGACGCTGAACGAAGGACGGATCGGCATCGGTGCCCAGATGATCGGCCTAGCGCGCGGTGCGTACGAGGCCGCGCGGAGCTATGCCAACGAGCGAAAGCAGTTCGGACAATTGATCTCCCATTTCCAGGCGGTGCAGCACGACCTCGCGCGCATGGCGATCGAGGTCGAGTCGGCGCGCTTGATGGTCTACAACGCGGCGCGCCTGCGTGAGGCCGACCTGCCGTTCCTCAAGGAAGCGGCGATGGCGAAGTACTACTCGTCGCAGGTCGCCGAGCGCGTGGCCTCGATGGCGGTGGAAGTCTTCGGCGGCGTCGGCTTCACCAAGGACTTCCCGGTCGAGAAGTTCTATCGCGACGCGAAGATCGGCAAGATCTACGAAGGCACCTCGAACATGCAGCTGAACACCATCGCCAAGGAGATTCTGAAATAGAGGATCCGGGCGCGCCCTCACAGCTCCTCGGCCGCTGGCTGTTTCTGCGGCTTCTCGGCGCGATCTACCTGATCGCGTTCGTCTCGTTTTGGGTACAGGTCGACGGTCTGGTGGGCGCGGGCGGCATCCTGCCGGCGCGTGCGTACCTCGAGGAAGTGGCGGGCGTCGTCGGGCGGTCGCGCTACTGGTGGCTGCCGACGCTCTTCTGGCTCCATCCGACCGATGGCATGCTGCATGCGCTCTGCGCCACCGGCTCGGCGCTGGCGGTGCTACTCATCGCCGGCATCGCTCCCGTTCCCTGCCTCGCAGGGCTTTGGCTCGCCTACCTCTCGCTCGAGACGATCGGCCAGGACTTCCTCTCCTTCCAATGGGACATCCTGCTTCTCGAGACCGGCTTTCTCGCGATCTTCCTGGCGCCGCTCCAGCTCCGGCCGAGCCTGACACGCGAGGCGGCGCCGCCCTTGGCGATCGTCTGGCTCTTCCGATGGCTACTCTTCCGGCTGATGTTCGGCTCCGGCGCGGTGAAGCTCCTCTCCGGCGACGCGGCGTGGCGCAACCTGACGGCGCTGGAGTACCACTACTGGACGCAACCTCTCCCCACGTGGATCGGCTGGTACGCGAATCTCCAGCCCGCCTGGCTCCAGGAGATCTCCTGCGCGTTGATGTTCGCGATCGAGCTGGGCGCGCCTTGTTTGATCTGGGGCGGGAGCGGCCCACGTCTGCTCGCGTTCGCGGCGTTCGTCGCGCTGCAGCTGCTGATCCTCGCGACCGGCAACTACTGCTTCTTCAACCTGTTGACGATCGCGCTCTGCGTGCTGCTGCTCGATGACCCCGCGTGGCCGCAGCGCATTCGCCGCTGGAGAATCGCCGGCGGCACGTCGATCGGAATCGCGTGGCCGCGATGGATCGTCGCACCCGTCGCCTCCACCGTCCTCCTGCTCGGCGTGCTGCAGATGTTCACGCTCTCGCCGTTCGGGCTCGATTGGCCGAAGCCGCTTCTCTGGTTTCGCCGTGTGGCGGCTCCGCTCCGTCTCGTCAACGGCTACGGCCTCTTCGCGGTGATGACGACGACCCGCCCCGAGATCATCGTCGAGGGAAGCGACGATCGGAGCGAATGGCGCCCGTACGAGTTCAAGTGGAAGGCCGGTGATCTCTCGCGAGCGCCGTCGTTCGTCGAGCCCCACCAGCCGCGGCTCGACTGGCAGATGTGGTTCGCGGCGCTCGGCCGCTACGAGCAGAATCCGTGGTTTCTCGCCTTCGTGCTGCGCCTCCTCGAGGGCTCGAAGGACGTCACGGCGCTGCTCGCGCGAGATCCGTTCCCCGACCATGCCCCCAAATACATCCGCGCCGCGCTCTATCAGTACACGTTCACGAGCCTCGCGGAGCGGCGCACAACGGGGGATTGGTGGAAGCGAGCGCCACAAGGCCTGTATCTTCCCGCGGTATCGCTCGACTCGTTTCGCCGCAGCGAGTGAGCCGCGCGCTCTCCGATCGCCACTCGATCAACTCGCGAGCGCTCCGCGCTTCACGAGCTCGCCCACCAGCTCAAGATCCGCCTCGAGAAAATCGAGATCGGCAAGCCGATCGAGCGCTTGCCAGCGAACCTCGGCGAAATGATCGTCGCCGCCGAGCGCGCCGTCGAAGTCCACGACCGTGATAAAGTGAAGGTCGACGAGCTCGCCGCGGCCGTAGTCGTGCTGCGTTCGCCAGAGCTCCCCGCCGACCTCCGCCACGATCCCGAGCTCCTCGCGGAGCTCACGGCGCAGCGCCTCGGCAAGCGTCTCGCCCGGCCCCACTTTGCCGCCGGGGAACTCCCATTTCCCCGCGTGCGGTCTGCCGGCGGAGCGCTTGCAGACGAGCACGTTGCCGTCGCGCACCGCGACTCCGGCGACTACCCGGACCGGATCACTCACTGCAGGCGCGCCGCCTCGCGGCGAAGGTCCGGCAGACGTGCGCGAATCTCCTCCGCCATCGCATCTTGCGGAGCGAGCGCCAGGTAGCGCTCGAAATCCTCGAGTGCCGCCGCGAAGCACTCGAGCCGGAAGTAGAGGATCCCGCGGTCGCGAAGCTCGCCCGCATCGTCCGGTGTGACGACGAGAATGCGGTCGACCGCCGAGAGCGCGCGCTCGAGGTCCCCCCTGCCGAGATAGTTGAGCTTCAGGTTGCGGAGCATTCGCGCCAAGGTCTCTCGCGGCGTGGCAGGCGCCAGCAGGCTGTCGTCCATCCGCGCTTCGGGGCCGTAGCTCGAGCGCAGCTTCTCCTCGCATTGCTCGCGCGTGATCACCTTGCCGAGGAACGGATCGATCAGAACTTCTCGCTCGCCCATCCACCTGACGAGGAAGTGCCCCGGAAAGCCGACGCCCACGACAGGCATACCGATCCGTGCGCCGATCTCCGTGTAGATCAACGCGAGCGTGATCGGAATCCCGACCCTTCGGTCGAGGACCTCGTTCAGGAAGCTGTTCCGCGGGTCATCGTAACTCTCGGTGTTCCCGGCGAAGCGGAGCTCGCGAAACAGGAAATGATTGAAGCGCACGATCGTCTCGGCGGGGGGATAGGGAGCGAGCCGCCGACGAGCCTTTTCGGCGAGCTCATCGAGGCGATCGAGATACGCCTCCACGTCGAGAGCGGGGTACTCCTCGGCGGCGATCCACAGCGCCGCTTCGGCAAGGGGAATCCGCCCGCCCGGCGCGCTGGCGATGGCGGCAAGGCGCTTGGTCGCCTCGGTAGACATCTTTTCCCCCTTAGCGCCGCGCCGTGGCGATGTCGACCTGCGGCGAACACCCACTTGCGGCTCTCGTCCGATCACGACAAGAGGAAGGGACGCAACGAGAAGGGACCGCATGAGCCTCGAGGGATTCGAAGAGTCGAGCTTCACGGACCGGGGCGTCAGGCGGGCAGTCTACCGCCGCGGTCACGGCCCGGCCGTCATCATCATGCACGAGGTTCCCGGTATCACGCCGCAGGTCGCGGCCTTCGCGCAGCGGGTGGCGGCCACGGGGCTGACCGCGGTCCTGCCGGTGATGTTCGGCACGCCGGGCAAGCCGCTCTCGACGGACTACCTGCTCGAGCAGGTCGCGTGGGTCTGCATCCGCAAGGAGTTCACGACGTTCGCGCTCGGCCAATCGAGCCCGATCACCGACTGGCTGCGCGCGCTCTGCAGGCAGATGCACTCCGAGTGCCGTGGTCCGGGCGTGGGTGCGATCGGCATGTGCCTGACCGGCGGTTACGCGCTCGCGTTGATGGTCGACCCGTCCGTGATGGCGCCGGTGGTGAGCCAGCCGTCGTGTCCGTTTCCCCTCACCTCCTGGCATCGCGCGGCGATCGACCTGTCGCCCGCCGAGCTGGCGATCGTCAAGCGGCGGGCGAGCGAGGGAGTCAGTGTGCTCGGCCTGCGCTTCACTCACGATCGCATGTGCCCGCGCGAGCGCTTCGAGACGTTGCGCCGGGAGCTCGGCAGCGGCTTCGAAGCGATCGAGATCGACTCCGGCCCGGGAAACCCCCACGGCATCCCGCGAAGCGCGCACTCGGTGTTGACGGTCGATCTGGTCGACCGCAGCGGTCACCCGACGCACGAGGCCCTCGAACGGGTGTTGGCGCGGTTTCGCGAGCGTCTGCTCACTCAGCGCGCAAGGTGATGGCCGACTGCGAGCTCTGCCAGCTGGCCCGCACCACGACGTGGTACGCGGAATTCGACGAGCCCGTTCGTTTCGTCATCCTCGATTGCGACTCGTGCGACGTGCCGATGGCCGTGCTCGGCGTGCACCGCAAGTCCACCACCCAGGCGGAACGGGAGGTTCTCGAGCGTGAGCTGGGGAAGGTCGCCGACACGAAGTATCCGCGCGGATGGTTTTTCGACGACCACATGCGCCAGATCCCCGAGCACTACCATCTGCACGCCCGCCCCTATCCCGCCTGGTGGAAGCGCTAGGAATCAGGGCTTCGGGGTACTGCCTCAGTCTTGGCCACACGCGCTGGAAATTCCTGAAGCGCTGGATCTTCCGGTCGGCCCGTGCTCGGGTCGACCGGAGGATCCAGCCACCGCGCGCAAGCGCGGAGAGCAATAGACCATCTCGTGGGTTATCGGCATCCGCGCTCCGCGCGGTTGCGGTCGGTTGTGATCGACCCGAGTACGGGCCGATCACAACCGACCGCGCTCTTCGTCGTTCCGAAGCATTCGAGGCGAAGACACGAGCGGTGACGGGGCGCGCCGAATGGGCTATCCATCTCGAGCACGCGCCGAGTCGAAGACATGAGTGAGCCCCAAACCCTGATGGTGGATGTCGCCGCTCTCGGCGAGGACGTCCCGCTGCTCGAGGGCATCCGCACGACCCGCGCGATCCGGCGGCTGAGACCCGATCCGGTACCGCGGGAGCTCATTCGCAAGGTGTGCGCGGCGGGAACCTGCGCGCCGAGCGGCGGCAACCGCCAGCCTTGGTTCTTCATCGCCGTGACGGACCCCGAACGGAGGCGATGGGTCGCCGATCGCTATCGTCCGACGTTTCACGCCTACATTCAGCCGGTGCTCGAGGCGGCGAAAGACCCCTCGTATCCCGAAGCCAAGCGGCGCAACATACGGGCGGCGATCCACCTGGCGGATCGTCTCCACGAAGCGCCGGTTCACCTGTTCGTCGCCGGCTGGACCCGCCGCGGTCGGCCGCAGCTTCAGGCGCTCTTCCCCGCGGTCCAGAACGTGCTGCTCGCCTGCCGCGCGGTCGGGCTCGGCGCCTCGCTCACCACGCTCCACCTCGCGTTCGGAAAGGAGGTGGACGAGTGGCTCGGCCTTCCGCCGGGCTGTCCGACTTGCGCGCTGCTGCCGATCGGCTGGCCGATCGGAAAATACGGCAGGCCCGCTCGGCGCCCGATCGACGAGTGCCTCTTCTTCGAGAAGTTCGACGGGAAGTGAAACGGCACGCCTTCGTCGTCCCGAGTAGGAATCGCTACTTCGGCCGCCAGTCGCGGGCCTGCTTGGCGACCTGCTCCGAGGGGGGCTCGATCTCGACACCCGTCGTCTCGATCAACCGCACGATCATCATGTAATACCCGATCGCGAGCACCAGCTCGACGATCTCCTGCGGCGAGAAGCACTCGCGCAGCCGTGCGAAGGTGGTGTCGGAGCCCCGCACGCCGTGCGTGAGCTCCGTCGCAAGCTCGAGCGCAAGCTGCTCGCTCTCGTCGAAGCACGATGCGTGAATCTCCCCCTTCTCGATCGCGTCGACCTGCAGGCGCGTGGCGCCCATCAGCATAGCGAGCGAGAGATGCTGCACCCACTCGTAGCGGCAGCCGGATAGACCGGCGACCCGGAGGATCGCCAGCTCGCGGATCTTCGCCGAGAGCTTCTGCTGCGCGAGGATCGCGCTGCCGAGCCGTACGAGCGGGCGGAACGTAGTCTCGGCGTGCGCCATCATCTTGAAGACGTTCAGCACCGTCGGCAGCTGCGCGAAGGTCTGTTTGACTTCAGGAGAAGAGGCCTTCTCGGGCGTCACGTACGGCAGTCGTGCCATTCGCCTGGTCTCGAAGAAATTCCGTCAGGCGCGGCTCAGCGCGGCGGCCGCGTCTTGCTTCCCCATCGCATCGTAGGTGGCGTATTTGTACATCTCGGTGAGCGTTGGATAATTGTAGCACGTTTGGATGAAGAGATCGTTGCCGGCGCCGGCGAGGATCACCGTGAGCCCGACGTGGACGAGCTCCGTAGCTTGCTCGCCGATCACGTGCACGCCGAGGAGCCTCATGTCCTTCTGCGCGAACAAGAGCTTCAGCATGCCCTCGGGGTCGCCGATGATCTGCCCGCGCGCATTCTGCTGGTAGGTCGCGCGGCCGACCACGTAGTCGATCCCCTTTCCTGCCAGCGATTCTTCGGTGTCCCCGGCCATCGACACTTCCGGAATCGTGTAGATGCCGTAGGGCAAGACCACCGCCAGGGCCTTCTTGTACCCGAGGTCGAAGGCGTGGACCATCGCCAATCGCGCTTGTTCCATCGACGTCGACGCCAGCGCGGGAAAGCCGATGACGTCACCCGCCGCGTAGACGCTCGGCGCCGACGTGCGGAAGTGTTCGTCCACTTCGAGGAGACCATACGCCCCGCAGCGGATTCCCGCCGCCTCGAGATTCAGCGACGCCGTATTGCTGACGCGCCCCGCGGACACCAGGACCGCGTCGGCGTCCACCGTCTCCCCGCCTTCGAGCCGCAACGTCACCGAATCCGCGCCGGGGTCACAACCGGCCACGCTCCTCGGCATGCGGAATTGGATGCCGAGGTTCTCCATGCCCCGCTTCAGGGCCGCCGCGATCTCGCCGTCGAGAAACGGCAGCAGCCGGTCGCGGCTCTCGATCAGCGTGACGTCCACCCCGAGCGCCGCGAACGTCGAGGCGTACTCCGCGCCGATCACTCCGCCGCCGACCACCGCGAGCGAGCGCGGTACGCGCTCGAGCTTGAGGATCTCGTCCGAGTCGAAGACCCGAGGATCGTCGAAGGGGAAGAGGCTCACTCGACGCGGGCTCGAGCCCGTGGCGATCAGCACGATTTCGGCGTGAAGGTCGATTGGCGCATCGCTCGGGCGCGACACCCGCACGGTGTGAGCATCGACGAACGAGGCCTCGCCGCGAAAGACCTCGACTTGATGGCGCTCGAGGTTCTTGCGAATGCGCTCGCGCTCGGTCGCAACCATCACCGCCTCGCGCCGCATCAGGTCGCGGACCGTCGCCTGGCGGCGCAGCGACAGGTCGACCCCGTAGAGACCGCGATTGCGAAAGCCCGAAAGCGTCAGCGAGGTCTCGCGCAGCGTCTTCGACGGCAGCGTGCCGGTGTTCGCGGCTGCGCCGCCGAAGGCGGGCTGGCGTTCGACCACGGCGACGCGCTTGCCGAAATAGGCCGCCTGCGCCGCGCCCTTCTCGCCGGCGGGTCCGGAGCCGATCACCACCAGGTCGAACGACCGCTCGTCGCTCACGATCTCCTGACCATCGCAAATTGACAGCGCCCAGCGACCATGGGAGCCTTTGCACCCTTATGGCGGGAGTTCGAACCACCCTGCAAGGGATGAGAGGGTTATGAGGCGAGAGATCTTCGGTGAGGAGCACGATCTCTTCCGCAGCCAGGTGCGCCGGTTCGTCGAGAGGGAAGTCGAGCCCAAAGTCCCCGAGTGGAACGAGCGGGGGATGACGGATCGGGAGATCTGGAGGCGGCTCGGGGAGGAAGGGCTGCTCGGGACCAACCAGCCGGTCGAATACGGTGGCGCGGGCGGGGACTTTCTCTACGACGCGATCCTCATCGAGGAGCTCGCTCGCGTTCGCGCACACGCGCTCGCGCTGTCGTTGCATTCCGACATCTGTCTACCGTACATCGCGAGCTTCGGGTCCGAAGCGCAGAAACGGAAATGGGTGCCGGGCGCGATCCGCGGTGAAGTCATCCTCGGCATCGCCATGACCGAGCCGGGAGCTGGTTCGGATCTGTCGGCCATCCAGACCGCGGCGCGGCGTGACGGCGATCACTACGTGCTGAACGGCTCGAAGATGTTCATTTCCAACGGTCAGATCGGCGATCTGTTCATCGTCGTCGCCAAGACCGACCCCAAGGCCAACCCGCCGTACAGAGGCATCAGCTTGATTCTCGTCGAGGCCGACAGACCGGGCTTCGTGCGTGGCCGCAAGCTCGACAAGCTCGGCCTGCGCGGGCAGGACACGAGCGAGCTCTTCTTCGAGGACTGCCGCGTACCCGCCTCGAACCTGCTCGGACCCGCGGAGGGGCTCGGCTTCAAGCAGCTGATGCAGAAGCTGCAGCAGGAGCGTTTGGTGGTCGCAGTCGGGTCGATCGCTTCCTCACGGCGCTCGCTCGAGGACACCATGAAATACGTGAGCGAGCGGCAGGCCTTCGGAAAACCGATCGCGCAGTTTCAGAATACCCAGTTCAAGCTCGCCGAGCTCGCCACGGAAACGGAAATCGGCCAGTCCTTCGTCGACAAGCTGCTCGCGGCGCACGTACGCGGCGAGGACATCGTCACCGAGGTGAGCATGGCGAAGTGGTGGATGACGGAGCTCCAGAAGCGCCTCACCAGTCAGTGCCTGCAGCTCCACGGCGGCTACGGCTTCATGATGGAATACGCGATCGCCGGCGACTACGCCGATGCAGCCGTGCAGTCGATCTACGCCGGCTCGAACGAGATCATGAAGGTGATCATCGCGCGGCGTCTCGGACTCGGCGGATGACGAGGCTCGGCCGGGCCGCGGCGAGGCTCGGCTTGGCAGCGGCGGGAGTCGTCGTCGCCCTCGCGGGGGCCGAGGTGGCGCTGCGGCTCTCGTGGTGCGACTCTTCGGCCGCGTCCTACGAGTACCAGAGCAAGCCGTTCCTCAGCCCGAACCCCTACTGGGGGACCTGGCATTTCCCGAACAACGAGGTGGAGCACCGCAAGCCGTGCTTCACGGCTCACTACACCACGAACGAGCTCGGCATGAAGGGCGACCCGGTCCGAACCGGAGCGAGGCGGATCGCGCTCCTCGGTGATTCGTTCATCGAGGGATTCGGCCACGACAACGAGGCGACCGCCGCGCACTCGCTCGAGCGCCTGCTCGGGTCGGAATACCAGGTGCTCAACTTCGGCGTTTCCGGATTCTTCTCGACGATCGATGAGCTCGTGCTCTATGACGATTTCGCGAAGTTCTTCGATCCCGAAGTCGTGCTGCTGTTCTTCCTCAACTACAACGACCTCGAAGACCTTCTCAATCCTGGAAAGGAAAAGCTCATCGATCACAACCTGAATCTCGTCTATCCACGCGTTCGCGACGTTCGCGAGGTCGCCGCTACCGTGCGGCAGCAGCGGATTACGGAGTCACCGACCCCGCCGGCCGGCGGCTGGTGCTTGATTCGCTTTCTCGCCTCCACCCAACGGACGTTCCTTCAGCGGCTGCAAATCGCGCTCCACCTGCGCTGGGACTTTCGCCACGAGCTGGCGCGCCCGTATCTGCCGATCGAGGACGACGAGATGCGGCATGCGTGGGCCATCGTCGAGACGTCGCTTCGCCGCCTGCTCGATATCACGCGCGGTCAGGGAGCGACGCTCGTCGTCGTGGACGTCGCCGATCCCTACCAGCTCGACCCGAACTGGATCCGGCTCGCCTCGCTCCGCGAACGCACGGCGCTGTCGCCCACTCATCCGAACGAACGGCTCGGAGGAATCTGCCGCAAGCTCGGCATCCGCTACTACGACATGTATCCGGAGACGCAGGCGTACATCGCCGAGCACCATCTCGCCTATCCGTTTCTCAGCTTCGCGTGCGATCGGCACTACGATCGCGAGGGCCAGCAGTTGATGGCGAACCTGGTTTTCGGATACCTGCGCCGAGAAGGGCTCGCCGATCGCCCGCAAGGAGGCTCGCCGTGAGAATCCGACAAGTCGTCGTCGTCGCGCGGGATCTCGAAAAGCTCGTCAGCGATTTGACGGCCGTTCTCGGCATCGAGGTGGCGTTCAACGATCCGTCGGTTCGAGAGTTCGGGCTGCGAAACGCCGTCATGCCGCTCGGCGACACGTTCCTCGAAGTCGTCTCGCCGGTCGACCCCAATGCGACGGCCAATCGCTACCTCGAGCGGCGACGGGGTGACGGCGGCTACATGTTGATCATCCAGTGTGACGATCTCGATCGCGACCGCGAGCGCCTCAGGTCGATCGGCGTGCGCACGGTGTGGAAGGCCGATCTGGCGGCGATCCGCGGCACGCATCTCCATCCGAAGGACACCGGCGGCACGCTGCTCTCGCTCGATGACGCGACACCGCCCGAGTCGTGGCACTGGGCCGGGCCCGAGTGGAAGCGTCACGTGCGGCGCGACGTCGTCGAGGCGATCACCGCGGCGGAGCTCCAGTCTGGCGATCCCGGTGGGCTCGCCCGCCGGTGGGGGGAGATTCTCGACCGCCCCGCACGCGAGATCTCCGCTGGCCGATTCGAGATCCCTCTCGAACGCAGCCGGCTTCGCTTCGTCGAGGACACGGACGGTCGCGGTGAGGGTCTCGCCGGCTTCGACATCCACGCGAACGACCGCCGCGCGCTCGTGCGATCGGCACGCGAGCGCGGCGCCACGATCGGCGAGGACCAGGTGACGATCGCCGGCATGCGGATCGGCCTGGCCTAGCCGCTAGAGATCCTCCATCCGAACGTCGACCTCGGAGCTCTTCCACGCGTCCTGAAAGGCGTTGCGGATCCACTCCGCGTCGGCCGTCTTCTTCTGAGCCTTGAGGCACTCCCACAGGCCGAAGAGCGAGCGCGGATTGCGCGGATTGCGATCCAAGTCCTCGCGGAACGTCTTTTCCGCCTCCTCCTTCTGCCCATCCAGGAAGAGCGCCGCGCCGAGCGACTCGCGCACCGGGTAGTACCACGGCGGCGGCTCGTCGTAGGCGAGGCTGTCCTGGACAGCCACCGCTACCCTCCAAGCGGAAATCGCCGCTCGGCTGTCCTTCTTGGCGGCGTCAATGCGCGCGTCGAGCGAAGACCGAGCAATAGCGAGCACCGCCTTGGTCTGATTCAACCCCCAGATCGCGTCATTCGGGACTTTCATCACCTCGTCCTCGAGGCTCCATCGCTCCTCTTCGGCGCCCGCGACATCACCTTTGGCAGCAAGCGCTACGCCCCGGGCGTAGTGCCAGACGGCGCGTGTCGTCGGCATGCTTTCGGGCGGCTCGGGAGCCTGCAACACCGCCTGCCAACGCTGAAACCGCACGTCGACCAAAAATGGCCGCGGCACCAGGAACTCGGCCATCGGCATGTCCTTCACCACGGCGGCGGCATTGGCCGCGGCTTTCAGCGAAGCCCGCTTCGCGTCGCCGTAACGACCCGCCATCGATGCGGCCGCGGCGAGGAAATCCAGATTGTGGTTGTAGTACATGACCGGGTAGACCCCGCGGACGTCGTTCGCCTTGATGTAGGCTTCGTCGACCCGGGCTGCATCCGCGTTCGCCTGCGCCGACGCCTCGTAGTCGCCGGTGCGCATGTAGATGTGCGCCGGCATGTGCACGAGATGCCCGGCGCTCGGCACGAGCTTCGGGAGACGTTCGGCCGACGGCAGCGCGCGCTCCGGATGGGGCGACGCCTCCACCGCGTGGATGTAGTAGTGATTCGCGCCGACGTGATTCGGGTTCCGCCGCAGCACGGATTCGAGGACGGCGACGATCTCCTGCGTGTGCTCGGCCGGCGTGCCGTCGGCGCTCCAGAGCTTCCACGGATCGAGGTCCATCAGGCTCTCGGCGTAGAGCGTCGCCGCATCGAGGTCGTCGGGGTAGCGCGCCGAGAGCGCGCGCATGGCCTCGGCGAAGTCCGCGGCGAGCTTCTTGAGATCGGCCTGCGGATCGTCGGAATAGCGCTGGGCGAGGGCCTCGACGTAAGCGCGCTCGTTCTCGGGAGCGCTCTTGGCGAGCTTCAACGCCTTCGCGGTGGCCTCGAAGGCCGCCTTCTCGCGCTCGGGGTCGACGTCTAGATTGATGTTCGGTCCGAGCGCGTAGGCGATCCCCCAGAGCGGCATGGCGGCGTCGGGATCGATCTCGGCGGCGCGCCGAAACGAGCGAATCGCCTCGTCGTGGTTGAAGCCGTAGACGAGCGTCAGACCCTGGTCGAAGAACTTCTGCGCCTCGCGGCTGCGTGTCTTGATCGGATGGTGATGGTGGCCGAGCCCGGGAAACAGCGTGGCCGGCTTGACCGGCGGCGGCGTTTGGTCCGCGCCGATGGAGGCGGCCGTGAGTAGAAGCGCCGCACCGAGGGCCACCGGAACTCTCCGAAACTCCATCCTATCCTCCCATCCCCGAAAGCTGGGCCTGCCTCCTAGCGGAACCCTGCCCTCCGCTCCAGAGTTCCCTCGGACTATTCCCAAGGCTCGCCCGATTCTCTAGAAATTGCCGATGACCAAGCTCTTCGAACGGGTGAATCGCTCATCGTCTGCGGACCGCGTCTAGAGTGTCGAGGGCGAGATGGTTCGCATCGAGGGTCAGGTTCGAACACCCCGCGAATTCGGCTTCGCGGATCTCGCTGCGCTTCCCAGGCAGGTCGCCGACGTCGCCTCGCTCGTCCCCGGCCGCGAGGGCGGCGCCGTCGCCTTGCGATCGCTGCTCGACGCGGTCGGCGTCTCGGCCGCAGCGACGCGCGTGACGCTCGAGTCGGCGGACGGCAAGTTCTCGCAGCAAGCGCCGCTCGCCGCT
Organism: uncultured delta proteobacterium; assembly: GCA_963745025.1. Taxonomy (GTDB): domain Bacteria; phylum Desulfobacterota; class Binatia; order JACPRU01; family JACPRU01; genus CAVQIG01. The sequence goes on along the minus strand of CAVUWD010000018.1, from coordinate 67,736 downwards.
CTCGAGTCGGCCGTCCTCGTCTACCGCCTCGGCGACCGGCCGCTGCCGGTCGACAAGGGCGGTCCCGTTCGCTTCCTCATCCCCGACCTCGAAGAGTGTAACGTCGGCGCCGTCGATCGCTGCACGAACGTGAAGGCGCTCGCCCGCGTGCGGATCGAGTGAAGCGGGAATTCCCGATCCTCGAGTTCGATGCCTCGGCATCCGCCGTGCTCGAGCCATCGCGCTACAATCGCGCCATCGACGTCGCCGAGCACTGCGTGATCACGTTCTTCAAAGAGGTGATCGACCGGCTAGCCGCCGAAAGCCGGCTTCGACTCGTGAAGTCGATCCCCACCGAGATCGGCAGGCACGCGCTCTACGAGATCACGGTCGACGGGCGCCGGCTGGCGCTCGTCCACCCCGGCGTGGGAGCGCCGCTTGCGGCGGCGCTCTTCGAAAGCGTGATCGCCCGCGGCTGCCGTAAGTTCATCGTCTGCGGCGGGGCCGGCGTGCTCGACTCGTCGATCATCGCCGGCCACACGGTCGTGCTGTCGAGCGCGGTTCGCGACGAGGGAACCTCCTATCATTATCTGCCGCCGAGCCGGACCGTCGAGGCGTCGCCCGCCGCGACCGCCGCGCTCGAAGGTGTGCTCCGCGCGCGCGGCGAGCCCTATCTCGTCGGCCGGAGCTGGACCACCGACGCGATCTTCCGCGAAACGCGCGACAAGGTTCGCCTGCGGCGCGAGGAAGGCTGTCTCGTCGTCGAGATGGAGGCGGCCGCCTTCTTCGCGGTGGCTCGCTTTCGCGGCGTGACGATCGGCCAGGTGGTGTACGCGGGCGACGACGTCGGCGGCGAGGATCACGACCACCGCGACTGGGTGAAGCTCGCCGAGGCGCGCGATCGCCTGTTCTGGGCCGCCGCCGAGGCGTGTCTGCGGCTGTGACGGGAATGGGGGGATCGGCCGCCCTCACCCTGCTCGCCGTCGCGGGGCTGCTGGTCGCGGAGCATCGCGGCTCGCGGCGCGGCGTCTGGATCTGGAAGCCGCTCGCGTCGAGCGGGTTTCTCGCGACCGCCGTGGCGGCCGGCGCACTCCATGACGCGTACGGCCGCGTCATCGTTCTTGCCCTTTGCCTGTGCGGGTTGGGGGACGTTCTCCTCATCCCCGACGACGCGCGCGCTTTCCGCGTCGGCGTGCTGAGCTTCCTCGGCGGCCATCTCGCGTTCTCATTGGCGTTCCTGATCCGCGGCATCGACGCGGGTTTCGCGATCGTCGCGCTCGTCGTCGTCGCCGCGCTCGCGTCGATCACGCTCTCGTGGCTGCGTCCTCACCTGCCGGCCGGCATGCGCCGGCCGGTCACCGCGTACGTCGGCGTGATGTCGCTGATGGTCGCCTGCGCGATCGGAACGGCCGGCGCGCGACCGGCCCTGATGATTCCCGCCGGAGCGCTCGCCTTCTTTCTCTCCGATCTCTCGGTTGCCCGCGACCGGTTCGTGGCCGCGAGCTTCGTCAATCGCGCCTGGGGGCTTCCCCTCTACTACGTCGCGCAGCTTCTGCTCGCGACGAGCGGCGGTCGTTGAGCCGCGCGCTGAGCCGCCCACCGTTTCCTCGACGAGAACACGGCACGAAGCTCACCCGTCGCCGCGGACCTCGCGGTGCCGAAAGCAGGTGACCAGGTGGTCGTTGACCATGCCCGCCGCCTGCATGAACGCGTAGCAGATCGTCGAGCCGACGAAACGGAATCCCCTCCTCCGCAGTTCCTCGCTCATCGCGTCCGACTCCGCCGAGCGCGCCGGCACCTCCTTCACGCTCCGCCGGCGGTTGTGAATGGGCTTGCCGCCGACGAACCGCCAGACGTACGCGTCGAAGCTGCCAAACTCGCGCTGCACGGCGAGAAAGGCGTGGGCGTTGGTGATCGCCGCCTCGATCTTCAGACGGTTGCGAATGATGCCGTCGTCGGCGAGCAGCCGCGCCACCTTCTTCGCGTCGTAGCGCGCGACCTTGCGCGGATCGAACCCGTCGAACGCCTTGCGGTACGCGTCTCGCTTCTTGAGGATCGTCAGCCAGGAAAGGCCGGCCTGCGCACCCTCGAGAACGAGGAGCTCGAAGAACCGGTGGTCGTCGTGGAGCGGCTTTCCCCACTCCCGGTCGTGGTAGGGGACGTAGAGCGGATGCGATTCGCCCCAGGGGCAGCGGCGCCGATCGCTCACGCGACGCTCCCCGCAAAGCGGCGGTTCTTCCAGAAGTACCAGAGGAGGAAGGGACCGAAGGTGAAGCAAAAGAGGTTGATGACCGCCTCGCCCGCAACCGGCCCGCTCCAGCGGGCGTACGTGCCGTTCTCTAGGTTGTAGAGAACGTCCATGCAGCCGAGATAGATGGCCGCGCTGCCGGCGGCGATGCCGAAGAGGACCGCCCACTCGCGCCGCCGTCGAAGCCCTTCGGCCGCGGCGATCGACGTCGCCGCGAGCCAGAGATCGGCGGCCGGGAACGCGCGCTCGAAGACGAGATAGCATTCCGCTTCGCTCGACTGCACCTCTCCCCCGGTGAAGAACACCACCCAATAGAGGATCGTCACCGCCGCGCTCGACCAGAGAAGAGCGATCACGGCCGTCGATCCGCGTGGCTCAGGACCCGGCACGAAGCAATCTCACGGCGCCCTCGGCGATCTCGCGCGCCACGTCGGCGGCAGGAGTCACGTCCTCGACGGCGCCCGCCGACTGTCCCGCGTAGCGCGCCATCGCCTCGACGTGGTCGCGGGCCGGGTCTCGAGCATGGCGCGGGCTCCTCTCGGGGCAGCGATGACCTAAGACCAACGCGAAGCAAAACGGAAGTGGGCTGGCTCCAGCCAGGAGAGCACGCCCCCTCATGGCGAAGAACCCTGTTGCGTCAGGCGCATCGAAGACCGAGCGAGAAGTGCAGCGCCCGTTCGACCTCGACGAGCTTAGCTTGCGAAAGCATGGCAACGCGCGCCGCGAGCGAGCGCTTCGGGATCGTCGTGATCGAATCGAGATTGGCCGCGCAGGATCTGGAAAGACCCTGTTCCCTTCCCAGAGGGACCTCTGACGGTATGCCGCGCACGCGCGTTGTGACGGGCGCTACGGTGATGAGCTCGCGTACTCGGTAGGCAGCGTTCCGAGACAGCAGCACGACCGGGCGCCGCCCGACAGGCGCTGGAAGCACGGCCCACCATACCTCCCCCCGGCGCATCACCATTCGTCTTCGGGATCAAAAGCGAAGCGCGCGGTCATTTCTGCCCCGGACACCTCGCCCGAGTTCTCGGGCATCCGCCGATATCCCTCCTCCCACTCACGCGCGAGGGTAGCTTCGCTCTGCTGGCGCAGCCAAGATCGCAGCGCGTGCTGTACGAGCGCACTGCGCGTCGTACCGCGCTTCTTGCGCACGCGTTCGATTTCGCGGAACAACTCTTCAGGAAGGCTCAGAGCGATCTTCGCGGCAGTTCGAGCCATGGTAGGAGTATGGTATGACTGCAGTCGTACCGTCAAGACGGGTAGTAGGTCGTTTTGGGCGATCGGCGCCGCGGCGCGAGTGAGAGGACATCGAAATTGCGACAGAATTCGGCGGTCCAGCCGTTCGCACTGCGTCGAATCTTGAAAAAGCCCGACTCGCTGTTCGATCGAACGGCGATCACGGGTTCGCTTCGTGCCTCTGAAATGAGCGTCCAGTCCGCCTCAGGGATGTAAAGGTCCTTCATCGCGATATTCGCTCGGCCTGACTAGTTTCCGTTCCAAAAACCCCGCAAACCCTTGTGAGACAAGGGCCGCGCAGCCGCCGGCCAATCCCTAAGCGCGGTGAAGCCCGCTCTTGCCTCAGCGTGACGCGATCACCACGTGCTCCTGAGCGAGGAAGAATCGCAGCAGGTGCATGTCGAACATCTTCGGGCCGTCGGTTTGCAGCTCCTTACCTGCGGGTGAGTCGAAGGCCGCGGCGAGCCCCGCGGCGCTGTCGAACCAGAGCTGCGCGACACCGTCGTGGCACGGCTCGGCGTAGAGGTAGGCTTCATCGATCAGGTGCGATTGGACGTAGCGCCGAACCCCCGGCAGCTCGATCGCCAACGCGCCGTGGACGTCGATCCAGTAGTTGCGAAAGTCCGCAAGCGTCATCCCGGGCTTCCGCTTGAGCTGCCAAACGCCCTTCACCAAGCTGCCGCCGGTTGGGCCGTCCAGGATGACGTGGTCCTCCGCGACCATCCATTCGACGCGGGTCAGATCGATGAAGTTGCGCTCGTCTGCCAGAGCTCCCTCGAGGTACTCCGAGCTCTCGCGCAGAGCGGCGAATGCATCGAGCCCTTCGAGGAGCACTTCGGCCACTCCGTCGTAAGGCGACAAATTTTCATCGTAGGCCGAGTTGCTGCGAGCCGTGTCGATGCGATGGCTCTGCACGTAGCGGCGCAACTGCGGAATCTTCACGACGATCGGGGCGTGGACTTCGCGCCAGTAGCGGTGGAACGCGACCTCGTCCATCTCGGGTTTGCGGGTGATGAAGTAGTGAACGTGAATCATCGTTGAGCCCTCCCGCCTGCGTTCCTGGAGCGGCAGACTAGGGTCGCGCAACGCATCGGCGCAAGCATTTCTAGACGCGCGCCGGATCGGTAGGGGCCGATCGTCGCGCCACGGGTGCGCGGGGGCCGGTGATCGCCCGCACGTCGGCCCGCGCACAATCCCGAACCGGCCATGGGGCACCCCCGGAATCGACCGTAGACGTCCCGTCCCGCCTCGCGCCGGCCGGGGTCGGGCCCGCGCATGGGCGATTATTGTAGGTTCAGTAAAAACACAATAAATTCAGGTGCTTCCCGCATGACCGCCACGACCGCTCTCGTGCTGCTCGGGGCTCTGGCTGAGCCCTGTACGACCGCTTCCTCAAGCTCCGGATCGCTGAGCCACTTGGGGCGCAGCAAAGTCAGTGACCGCGTTGGCCGAGGGCGGCGTGCGTCGGCGACTCCTACGACAAGGCCAAGGCTTAGGAGTCTGCCCCGAGCTCACGCCTAGCTCGCCAGATAGCGGCGGGCCTCGACCTCGCGCACCCGGCCACCGTCGATCAGCCGCTCGAGGTGCTGGCTCATGCTGCGCAGCTCGACGGCGTCGGCGTAGAGGACGGCGTCACCCGGGCGATAGACGAAGCGATGCGCGACGATCTCGTCGAGCGTGCGCGGCTCGGCCAGGAACTCGACGAGGCGCTGCTCGCGCGCTTGAATCACGGCGCTGAAGCGATCGAGGCGCGAGCGAAAGGCCTCGCGGTCGCCGATCACGCCGATGTGATGGAACGTCGCGTAGTGGCGCGCTTGGAGATTCCGGACCGCGGCGAGCGTGTGCTCGAAAGCCGGCAAGGAAGACCACGCATCACCGTAATAGGGGCCGAAGCTCGTGAGATCGATGTCGCCGAGATAGAGAACGCCGTCGGGCTCGATCGCGAGACAGCAGTGCCCACGGGTATGACCGGGCGCGTGGATCACCCGCACGGTCACACCGCCGAGATCGAATACCCGCGCGTCCGCGAATCCCCCGGCGTCGGCGCGGGGACGATAGTGGAACTCCTCGACGAGAACCTTGCGAAAATACTCTTCGATGGGCCCCGGGTAGCCGTAGATCTCCATCATGCCGTCGAGCGAGCGCAGGCCGACGAGGTCAAGCTCGTGCACGAGCCAGGGCGCCGACGGGAACAGGTGGTTGCCGGCGATGTGGTCCTCGTGGGAATGGCTGTTGATCACGCGGTCGATCCGCGGCAGGGAGCCGCGGGCGGAGAGCGAGAGCGACGGATCGATGACGAGCGATTCTTCGAGGCCTTCGACGAGCAGCGAATTGCCGTGGGGGTACTTGCCGTTGCGTATGCCGCCGAGAACCGTGACGTGGGGACCGATCCGCCGGTCCTCGGTGGTAGCGCTCTCGCTCATGGGCAGTAACTAGAGGAATCGACCGCCGAGAGAAAGGAGCCCCGCCAGGGCCCGGCCGCCCCGCTTCAACGCCTGGATGAACAGTCCGACTCGGCCCGCCCGGCGCCACTCTCCGACCGACGGTCCCGACCCGGGGATTGAGCAGTCCTCGCAAAGCAGGAAGAATCAAGCCGTGGCAAAGACTCCTTCCACCATGCTCGAGCTCGGCACGCCAGCCGCGGACTTTCGCCTGCCCGACACGAAGGGGCGGCTCGTCGCGCGCGACGACTTCACGGCGGCGCCCGCGCTGCTGGTGATGTTCATCTGCAATCATTGTCCCTTCGTGAAGCACATTCGTCGGGGGCTCGCGGCCTTTGCGCGCGAGTACCAGAAGAATGGGCTGGCGGTCGTCGCCATCAACGCCAACGACGTCGCGAGTCATCCCGACGATAGCCCCGCGAAAATGGCCGAAGAAGTCGTGGCAGCGGGCTATACATTTCCGTACCTCTTTGACGACTCGCAGTCGGTCGCGAAAGCCTACGCGGCCGCGTGCACGCCCGATTTTTTCCTGTTCGATCGCGCACGACGTCTCGTCTATCGCGGCCAGTTCGACGACAGCCGGCCGGAGAACGGCATCCCCGTGACCGGCAAGGATCTTCGCGCCGCCTGCGACGCCGCGCTCGCCGGGAAACCGGCCTCCGCGGACCAGCGGCCGAGCATCGGCTGCAACATCAAGTGGAAGCCGGGCAACGCCCCTGCCTACTTCGGGGCGGGGGGATGACGCCGACGCGGCCCCTTCGCGCCGTCCTCTTCGACTTCGGCGGCACGCTCTACGACTACGACACGCTCGCGCCCGGCGACCGCGAAAGCTTGCAGATGCTCGCCGAGCTGGCCGGCTGCGCGGCGGACGCGGGCTCCGTCCAGCTCGCGTACCGCAATGCTCTGCGGCGCGTGTTTCGCATGTACCTCGAGCGAAGCTTCTACCTCCACCGCGACATGTTTCGCGACGCCGCGATCGAGATGCTACGCGAGCTCGGTTCCGAGGCGAACCCCGATCATCTCGAGCGCTACCGTCGCTCGCAGTGGGAGCTCCATCGTCGCGACTTCCGCCTGCGAGAGGGCGTGCCCGAAACGCTCACGGAGCTCCGCCGTTGCGGCCTCCGCCTCGGAATCGTCAGCAACATCGACCAAGAACAGCTCGAGCATCTGGGCGAACTCGCGGGACTCGAGCGTTACTTCGACTGGCTGCTGTCGAGCGAGCGGGCGGGCTCCTGCAAGCCCGATTCGAAGATCTTCGCCGAAGCGCTTCGCCGCGCGGAATGCCGGGCCGACGAAGCGCTGTTCGTCGGCGATTCGCTCTCACAGGACATCGCCGGAGCGAACCGCGCCGGGCTCCGCTCGGTGCTGCTCTGGCATCGCGGGGATCGCGAGCCTCCCGTCGACCGAGAGAAGCCTCATCACGTGATCCGCAGGATCCCCGAGATCCTCGAGCTGATCGGCTGATCGTCCCCGGCGTCGGACTTCGCAGGGATACGCGAGAGCTAGGTCATTTCTCCGTCATCGCGGCGATCGTGCGGAGCTCTCGCGCGACGAGCCCCTCGACGCGCGAGACGAGCGAGCGGTAGCAGTCGACGACCTTGCGCCCGGCCGCCGTGAGCCGCGTGCCACCGCCGCGCCGGCCACCCTGGCTCGTCGTCACCAGCGGCTCGCGGAACTTCTGATTCATCGTCGCGACGAGCAGCCACGCCTGGCGGTACGACATGCTCATGTCGCGCGCCGCGGCCGAGATCGAGCCGAGGCGCTCGATGCGCTCGAGCAGATCGATCTTGCCCGGGCCGAGGATTCCGTCGCCGAGCTTCAAGCGCAGAACCAGTTCCGCCGTGCGACGCCGCGCGGTCATCTTGGCCGCGCATCATAGCCTGAAACCGACGCTCCGGAGCAACGTGAAATGTCCCCGCCCGACTTCCCCCTGCCCCTATGCCACCCGCCGTTTCGGCCGCTCGATCTGCTTGAGGATCTTCTTCCGCAGCCGCACGGACTGCGGCGTCACCTCGACGAGCTCGTCGTCACCGATCCACTCGACCGCGGCCTCGAGGCCCATCTCACGGTGCGGCGTGATGATGATGTTCTCGTCGCGGCCGGCGGCACGAATGTTGGTGAGCTTCTTCTCGCGGCAGATGTTCACGTTGAGATCGTTGTCGCGACTGTATTCGCCAACAACCATCCCCTCGTAGACCCTCGTGCCCGGCGCCACGAAGAGGACCCCCCGCTCCTGCAAGTTGAAGATCGCGTACGGGGTCGCGGTCCCTTCGCGATCGGCGACCATGGCGCCGTTGATGCGCGCCTGGATCGGACCGTGCCAAGGGGCCCACCCGTCGAAGAGCGCGTTCATGACGCCGGTTCCTCGCGTATGCGTGAGAAAATGCGAGCGGAAGCCGATGAGCCCTCGCGAAGGGACGGCGAACTCCAGGCGCACCCGCCCCGAGCCGGCGTGATTCATCTTCACCATCTTCCCGCGTCGCACGGCGAGAAGCTGCGACACCACGCCGATGTGCTCTTCGGGGACGTCGATGACGAGCAGCTCGACCGGCTCGTGCACGTGGCCGTCGACCTGCCGGGTCACCACGGTCGGCTTCGACACCGCGAGCTCGTAGCCTTCACGGCGCATGGTCTCGATCAGGATGCCGAGCTGGAGCTCCCCGCGCCCGGTGACCCGAATCAAGTCCGGCGAATCGGTGTCCTCGACGCGGATGCTCACGTTACGGCGCCACTCCAGCTCGAGGCGCTCGCGGAGCTTGCGGGAGGTCACGTAGTCGCCCTCGCGGCCGGCCCACGGGGCATTGTTCACGCAAAAGAGCATCGCGATCGTCGGCTCGTCGATGCGGATCGGTGGAAGCGCTTTCGGCCGCTCGAGGTCGGCGATGGTATCGCCGATGTGGACGTCCTCGATGCCGGCGATCGCCACGACGTCACCCGCCGTACCGCGCTCCACTTCGACGCGCTTCAGCCCCCGCCATGCGTAGATCTGATTGATCTTGACCGTGGTGGACGACCCGTCGGCGCGAAGCCACGCATACGTCCCGGCGGTGTGGAGCACGCCGTTCTTCACCCGGCCGATGGCCAGCCGGCCGACGTAGTTGTCGTAATCGAGGTTGTTGCATTGAAACTGCGGCGGTGCAGCCGGCTCGACCCACGGACCGGGGAGCGCGAGAATGAGCTCGAAGAGCGGGTGCAGATCGTCGGAGGAGTCGTCGAGGCTCCGCTTGGCGACGCCAGCGCGGGCGTTGGTGTAGACGACCGGAAACTCGAGCTGCGCCTCGGTGGCGTCGAGATCGATGAACAAGCCGTAGATCTCGTCGAGCACGGCCGCGATGCGTGCGTCGGGCCGGTCGATCTTGTTGATGCAGACGATCGGCGGCAGCCCGGCCTCGAGCGCCTTCTTGAGCACAAAGCGGGTCTGCGGCAGCGGCCCTTCCGAAGCATCGACCAGCAGCATGACGCCATCGACCATGGCGAGCGCCCGCTCGACCTCGCCGCCGAAGTCGGCATGTCCGGGCGTGTCGACGATGTTGATCTTCACTCCGCCGTACTCGATCGCCGTATTCTTGGCGAGGATCGTGATTCCGCGCTCGCGCTCGAGCGGGAAGGAGTCCATTACCCGGTCCATCACCTGCTCGTTCACCCGAAAGATCCCGCTCTGGTGGAGCATGGCATCGACGAGCGTGGTCTTGCCGTGATCGACGTGCGCGATGATGGCGATGTTGCGGATGTCGCTGCGGATCTCTCCCAAGATCGATTCCCCGGAAAAGCCGCCACTATAACAGCCGGCCACGAAGAGGGGAACCGCGACCCGCCGCCACGGGTGACTCGCCTCGAAGCGGAACCAATCGAAGGCTCCGAGCCCGTCGAGTCCGCGCCTGGCGCAGCCGCGTCGCGAGCGTCAGATTCTTCGCGATGCCGTGCTTGGCAGGAATTCACGGCCCCGTGAAGGAAGCTCGTGGCGACCCAGCCGGGCGCGGACTCGGCGCGTTCGGATACGTGAACAGGCGTCGCTTCCAGGCTCGGGAATGGCTTTGCGGAGGACCGCGCGGCCGGGCGGCCCTCCGCGTTCGGCGTCAGACGGTCAGTGTCCCGGTGCGGATGAGATACGCCAGACGCTCCCGTTGCTCGGCGTCGAGGGTTGCATGGATCTTGCCGAGCGCCCGGATCACCGCGTCGCGCAGCCGCTCCGCGCTCCCGACTCGCAGCGTGCCGCCCTCCTTTGCCCGGTTCTCGTCGAACTGCTCCCCCGCAACCGCGTCCGCGAACGCGGAGAGCGTGCGGCGCGAATCGACCTCGGCCTGGGCGCGCTCGGTCTTCAGCTCGGAGAGGATGCTGGCCAGCTCGGCGACCTGCCGCTCGTCGAGATCGAGCTTGAAGGCCAGGTATCGAAGCGGGCGGCGGACCCCGAAGGCGCCGCCGAACTCTCCGAAGCGTTCCGCGCTCGCTCGCCGCTCGGCCCAGACACGTTCCACGAAGGATGGACCGAAGCCGCAGGGCCCCGCCCACGCGCCGAAATCGGCGCCATGGCGGGCTCTCCACCAGTGAAAGCCTGGGTACGTCATGGATTTTCTCCTGTCGGGGCTCTCGCTCCCGACGGCTACGAGGAGCCCGCTCACCGCGGACTCCCACCCGCGGGCACCATGCCTCGCGTGGGGCTAGAAAGTAACGCCGACCGGCAGGGTGTCAACGCCTGAGACCGACTGCGTCGCCTAGGAGTCCGTCCGAGTAATCCGGACCGAGCCGATGAGAGCGATTACTCGGACGGGCTCCTTAGGCGTACTGCCCGGCCGCATACGCGGAAGCCCACGCCCACTGAAAGTTGAAGCCGCCGAGATGGCCGGTCACGTCGACGGCCTCGCCGATGCAATAGAGGCCGGGCGCCCGCTTCGCTTCCATCGTCTTCGACGACAGCTCGGCGGTGTCGATGCCCCCGGCGGTGACCTCCGCCTTCGCGAAGCCCTCGGTCCCCGAGGGCACGATCGGCCGATCGTGGAGGCGTCGTGCCACTTCGGCAAGGTCGCGTGCCGAGTATTGATTCATCGGTCGCGAGGATGCGTGAAGCGCGCACCACGTCTGCGCCAACCGTCTTGGCAGACGCTCCGCGAGCACGGTCGAGAGCTCCATGGCGCTCTGGCGCTTCCCTTCGAAGACCTCTTCGCCCGGCGCGTCGGGAAGCAAATCGAGATGAATCGCGTTCCCCGGGCGCCAGTAGGAGGAGACCTGCAGGATCGCGGGACCCGACAGGCCACGATGCGTGAAGAGGACGCTGTCCCGAAAGGTGGCGCCGTTCGAGCGTACCCCCGCCACGAACGAAACCCCTGCGAGCTCCCGCCACGGCGCGAGCACCGCCGGGTCGAGCGTCAGCGGCACGAGCCCGGGGCGGGGCTCGATCACACGCAGGCCAAACTGGCGCGCGACTCGGTAGGCGAAGTTCGAGGCTCCGAGCTTCGGGATCGACAGGCCGCCACTGGCGAGCACGACCGACGGTGCTACGAACGCGCCGGTGGCGCTCCGCACGCGAAAGTCCGCCGACTGGACGATTTCGGAGATCTCGCAACCGGCGCGGATCTCCACGCCCGCCTGCTGACAATCGGCCCGCAGCATCTCGACCACCTGCCGCGCGCTGCCGTCGCAGAAGAGTTGCCCGAGCTTCTTCTCGTGATGGGAGATGCCGTGTTGCTCGACGCGTGCGATGAAGTCCTGCGGCGTGAAGCGGGCGAGCGCCGAGCGGCAGAAGTCGGGGTTTTCCGACAAGAAATTCTCCGGGCGCGTGAAGAGGTTCGTGAAGTTGCAGCGGCCCCCGCCCGAGATGGCAATTTTCTCTCCGAGCCGCGCATTGCGCTCGAGCACGACGACGCGTCGGCCGCGCCGCCCGGCCTCGATCGCGCAGAAGAGCCCCGCGGCCCCGCCGCCGATCACCACGACATCGAAAAATCGTTCCACCCCCATCGCCCGCTACAAGTGCCTACCAGTGAATCGCCGGTTTCGCCTCCCTTGGGAACCCTCGCGGCTCTGGCGGTTCGTCGTACCACGGCCGTGGCCGCAGCCGACCTCGACATCGTCTCGACGATGACGCTCGAAAGCGGCGGCAGGAAGTTCCTCGAGCCCTGCATCCACGGCAACACGACGGAGCTCCGCGAGGCGCGTCTCAAGATCGGCAGCGGCGCCGTCCGCTGGAGCTTCCGACCGCTTCACGTGCCGTCTGGCCGAACCGCGCGGTTCACGCTCGACGCGCCGCCGATCGCTCCGATCGCACCTGGGGTAGCGAACGAGGTGCACGTCGAGTAGACTCCGCGTTCGTGAAAACGCGGAAGCTCGGTAGAGGCGGTCCTGTCGTTTCGGCCGTCGGACTCGGCCGTGTGGGAATGTCCGAGTTCTACGGCTCTCGGGATGACGACGAGTCGATCGCGACCATCCATCGCGCGCTCGAGCTCGGCATCGATTTTCTCGACACCGCCGACGAAATCATCCCCGAGGGCATCGCCGCCGGCCAGCGCGTTCCGCAGGCGCTGATGCAGTGGGTGAACGCTTGAGCGCTACGCGCCGGACGCGCCCAGCTCGAACGCGCTGGCGCGCCATCGAGCCCTTCAACTGCTACTCGCATCTCGTCGGAGCCTTGCTGGCAATCTGCGGTCTGGTGGTTCTGCTCGGGCTTTCGCGCGATGATCCCTGGCGCGTCGTCGCCTTCTCCATCTACGGTACGAGCCTCATCCTGCTGTACCTCGCGAGCACGGTCTACCACTGGCTGCTGCTTCCGATCGCGCAGCGGAAGTGGCTGAACCGCATCGATCACGCGGCGATCTTCCTGTTGATCGCCGGCACCTACACACCCGTTTGCCTGGTGACTCTGCGCGGCGGGTGGGGCTGGAGCGTGTTCGCGGTGGTATGGGGAGTGGCGTTCGGGGGCACGATCCTCAAGCTCTGCTTTCGCTCGCTGCCGCGCTGGATCTCGGCGTCGATCTACCTGGCGATGGGATGGACCGCCGTGGTCGCTGCCGTGCCGCTGGTCCACGCCCTCCCGGTGCCGGCGCTTCTCTGGCTCCTCGCGGGCGGTCTCCTCTACACGGCGGGAGCAGTGATCTACGCGACGCGCCGGCCGAATCCCTTCCCGCGGGTCTTCGGCTTCCACGAGATCTTCCACCTCTTCGTGCTCGGCGGCAGCATCTCGCACTTCGTGTTCATGCTGCGCTGGGTGGTGCCGTTCTAGCGGCACGGTTTGCGCGACCCATCAGCGGCGTCAGCCCGAGCGGCGCCGAAGGAGAAGTGTGATGAGACGACCCCGAATCATCATCCGCTCCTGCCCGGACTACGACGTCGATCGAATCCAGACGATCGTCCGCGAAGGCCTCGAGGCTCTGGATCTTCGACCGCACGGTCGGACGCTCGTGAAGCCGAATTGCGTGGCCTCGGGCCCGCAGTTCCCGCACGCGCACACCCGGCCGGAGTTTCTCGAGGGCGTGCTGCGCGCGCTTCGCAGCCGCGCGCGTCCTGATCTCGAGGAGCTCGCCGTCGGCGAGCGCTGCGGGATCACCGTGCCGACCCGCTTCGCCTTCCGCCATGCCGGCTTCTATCCCGTGCTCGAGCGAACCGGCACGAAGGCGTATCACTTCGAGGAGGTGCCGCAGGTCGAGATCCCGCTCTATCACCCGGGGCGCCTGCGCGACGCGCTCTTCACCCCCGAGCCGGTGGCGAAGGCCGACTTCTTCGTCAACTGTCCCAAGTTCAAGGCGCATCCCTGGACGACCGTCACGTTCAGCATGAAGAACTACATCGGTATCCAGGACGACCGGCATCGCCTGATCGACCACGATCACAAGCTGAACGAGAAGGTCGCCGATCTGCAGCACGTCATCCAGCCACAGTTCATCGCCATCGACGCGATCGTCGCCGGCGAGGGGCGGATGCTCACACCGCTTCCCTTCGACCTGAAGCTCATCGTCATGGGTGACAACCAGGTGGCCTTCGACGCCGTGTGCTGCCGCATCATCGGCCTCGACCCGAGACGCGTCGACCACATCCGCCTGGCCTGGGAGCTTGGCTTCGGCCCGATCGATCTCGACGACATCGACGTCGAAGGCGACGTCACGCTCGCGCAGGCGCAGGCGCGCGCAAGGGGGTTTCGCACGGGGCTCGTCCGCGTCGAAGACGTACTTTGCGGGCACGAACGTCAAGGCCTACTCCGGGCCCCCGCCGGGCGGGTCGGGGCCAGACTATTGCTGGGGCGGCTGCCCGGGCGCGATGGAGGAGGCCATCGAGATTCTGCGCCAGTTCGACCGCGCCTGCGACGACAAGCTGCGCAGCCGCCCACGCCTGCATATCGTGTTCGGCGCCTACGACGGAGAGATCGACGCCAAGCCGGGCGAGAAGATCGTCTTCATCGGCGACTGCGCGACGTTTCACGGAAGCGTCGCCGGCAGCCCGCTCCAGGTGAACAGCCTCTACGTCGATCGCTCGCAGAAAAACCCGCGCGAGGCGAAGAACGCCGACATCTTCGTCAAGTTCGTCACGGTCACGAAGAAGCTCCGCGCCTCGCGGAGCGCGCAGGTGATCCGGCTCGAGGGCTGCCCGGTGAGCGTCAGCGAACAGGTGCTCGCCCTCGCCCAGCTCGAGGGCATCAAGAACCCGATCCTCGACCCAACGGCGGCCCTCAGTTACTTGAGCTGCTACCTGTCGTGGCGCACGAGGATGGCGATGAAACGGGTCCTCGGGATCCCGTACCAGATCGCCGGCCCGACGCCGCGGGGCGCCGCGCGGCCGACACAGAATCTGCCGCCCGAGGGCCCGACTCCGGCGCTCGAAACGCCGTAGCGGCGGCCCCGCTCTGCGTCGTCGAGCAGGTACCGGGCGCCAGGATCCAACACATGAAGCGAGCCGACGAAATCCCCACCGGGGCCGAGGTCCTGTCCCGCGCCGCCGGCACCGGCCGCTGAGTATCCGAGAAGAATCGGCGCCGATACAACCGCCGAGCGACGCAGTGACCGGACTGCGGCCGGCCGCACGATCCCGCAGCTTCGCGCATGCGGGCCGGCGCACGCGCGCCTGTTTTCTCAAGTCTTCCATTGGGACTAGAATTTGGCACGCAGGTTGCGTCACTGAGCGAGGACATGGCCTTCTTCGGGTTTCTCATCGCCTTCTGGGCGTTTTGCCACTTCAGGCGCAAGCTTCGGTGGTACCGCGGGAACACCGCCGCCGCGGTGACCCAATGCGGCGACGAATGGAGGAGAGCTCGGCGCCCGCATTGGCATCGTCATCGACGCCGGTACTGGGAGGAGGACCTTCGCGACCGATCTCGCTCCGCGACCGAGCAGGACGATGTGAGCGGCGACAACACCGTTCGCCGCACTCGCCGCCGGGCTGCTGCGCAGTTCGGCTTCTATGTCCATCTCGTCAGCTATCTCGGCGTCATCTCTCTTCTGGCATTGATCAACCTGCTCACTTCCCCTTGGATTCCATGGTTCCTATGGCCTGCGGGTGGCTGGGGCGTCGGCGTCTTCGCGCACTACATGGGGGTCTTCGGATCGCATCAGCTGAAGGAGCGCTATTTCGATCCAGTCGTCGAGCGCGAGGTGCGGCGGGAAAAGGCTGCCATGACGTCGGAGAAGCAGGCGTCGATCGACGAGCTTTCGTCGACCATCGCCCACGAGATCCGTAACCCGATCGCCGCCGCGAAGAGCTTGGTCCAGCAGATGGGCGAGGACCCGACCTCTCCCGAGAACGTCGAGTACGGCAAGGTCGCGCTCGAGGAGCTCGAGCGCGTCGAGCGGCGGATCTCGCACCTGCTCAAGTATGCGAAGGAGGAAGACTACGCGCCGGCGCGCGTGAATCTCGCCACGATCGTCGACTCGGCGCTCACGCAGATGCGCGCCAAGATCGACGACGCGCACGTGCGCGTGGCGCGGAACTACATCACGGGTCCCACCGTGCTGGCCGATACGGAGAAGCTGAAGCAGGTGTTCACGAACATCCTCGACAACTCGATCGATGCGCTCGCGCCGGTCGCGGAGGGACGAAGCCTCGAGCTGTTCATCGACAACGGCCGTCCCGACCAGGCCACCGTGCGCATTCGCGACAACGGGTGCGGCATCCCCGAGGACAAGATCGGACGCATCTTCAATCCGTTCTTCACGACCAAGGAAAAGGGCACGGGCCTCGGCATGGCGATCTCCCGGAAGATCGTCGAGGCTCACGAAGGGACGATCGAGGTGGCGAGCGAGGTCGGCCGTGGCACCGAGTTCACGATCCGCCTGCCGCTCCCCGCGAAGGCCTGACCGATGCCCGGACGCGTTCTCATCGTCGACGACGAGAAGGGCATGCGGCTCGCGCTGCGGAGCCTACTCGCCAAGGAAGGATACGAGGTCGACACGGTCGAGAGCGGCGAAGAGGCGCTCACGCGCATCGAGCCGGGAAGCTTTCACGTGGTGATCACGGATCTCTCGCTGAAGGACACCGATGGTATGGCGGTGCTCGAGCACACGCGGCGCGTCGATCCGGATGCGGCGGTCGTCATGATCACCGCCTACGGCTCCGAGAAGATCGCCGTGGCGGCGATGAAGAACGGCGCCGCCGATTATCTGCCGAAGCCCTTCGACAACGACGAGCTCCGCGTGCTCGTCCGCCGGGTGATGGAGACCGCGCTTCTCCGGCGCGACCACCGACGCCTCCTCGAGCAGGTCCAGGATGCGTTTGCCGGGCAGATCGTCGGGCGGAGCCCCGCGATGCGCCGCGTGTTCGAAACCATCGACAAGGTCGCCGACACGGACGTCACCGTCCTAGTTCGCGGCGAGAGCGGCACCGGCAAGGAGCTCGTCGTGAGCGCGCTCCACTACCGCAGCCCGCGGCGCGGGAGGCCGCTCGTGAAGATGAACTGCGCCGCGCTCTCACGGGAGCTCGTCGAGAGCGAGCTCTTCGGTCACGAGAAGGGCGCGTTCACCGGCGCGATCGCCCGCCGCGAGGGAAAATTCGAGGCCGCGGACGGCGGCACCCTCTTTCTCGACGAGGTCGGCGACATGCCGCTCGAGACCCAGGCGAAGCTTCTGCGCGCGCTCCAGGAAAAAGAATTCGAGCGCGTCGGAGGCAATCAGCCGATTCGGGTCGACGTACGCGTGATCGCCGCCACGAACCAGGATCTCGAGGCGCAGGTGCGGGCTGGCCGATTTCGCGAAGACCTCTACTACCGGCTGCGCGTCGTCGAGCTGGTGATTCCTCCGCTCGCCGAGCGGCGTGAGGACGTTCCACTCCTCGTCGATCACTTCCTCAAGGAAGCCGCGGCACGCTTCAACCGCCCCGCCAAGCCGTTGACCGCCGACGCGATGCGCGCCTGCGTGGCGCACCGCTGGAAAGGCAATGTGCGTGAGCTCCGCTCGGCTGTCGAGCAGGCTCTGCTCCTCGCCCCGGCAGCGGAGATCACCGAGGCGGATCTGCTCGGCGACAAGACCGCGGCGCCGACTCCGGCGGCCCCTACGGCCGCGCCGGAGATGCCGGTATCGTTTCGCGAGGCAAAGGACCGCGCCGTGGCGGATTTCGAGCGCGCGTTCCTGGTCCAGGCGTTGCGACGAAACGGCGGCAACATCACCAAGGCGGCCGAAGAGATCGGCATGTATCGCCAGAACTTCCAGCAGAAGATGCGCGAGCTCGGCATCACCGCCGAGGACGCGGAGCCGTAGCGGAGGGTTTCGGATGGCGGGCGCGCTGCGCGTCTACTTCATCGGCTTCTACGCGATCGGCCCGCGAGTGCGGAGCTGAAGCTCGCTTTCCATCCAGGGAGGAACAGATGCGCTTCTTTTCTCGACTGACCAATCTCGTACGCGGGATCCTCAATCAATGGATCCTCGGTCGCGAGCACCGAAACCCCGGCGCGGTCTACGAGGCCGCGATCCAGGAGCGGCTCGATCAGTACGGCAAGCTCCGCACGGCCGCCGCCGGTATTCTCTACATGCGGACGAAGCTCGGCCGCGAGCTCGGGCAGAAATCCGCCGAGCTCGCCCGCGTTCGCCGGCAGCTCGAGCTCGCCATCGATGGTGACGACGACGACGCGGCGCTGGTATTGATCGGCCGGCGTGACGGCCTGTCGCAGGAAGTCGAGCGCCTCGCCGGCGAGCTTCACGAGCTCGACGAAGAGGCGGAGACCGCGAAGAAGAATCTTTCGACGTTCCAAGGAGAGATCGCGCGCCTGCGCGACGAGAAGGTACGCATGCTGGCACGGCTGGCCAACGCGCATGCACGGCTGAGATTTCAGGAAACGCTCTCCGGGCTGTCACCCGACGCCGACATCCGTGCGCTCGACGCGGTCCGCGACCACGTCAACCGGCTCGTCGAGGAGGCGAAGATGACCCGCGATCTCGGAGACAGCGATCTCGAAAGGCGGCTCGGCAAGATCCGCGCCGCGGAGGCCGATGCGGCCGCCCGCTCGCAGCTCGAAGAGCTGAAGCGGACCCGTCGGCGGCGGCTTCTGCCGATGGTTGTCCCGGAGCGGGCTCCGGCGTCTTCCGGAAGTCTGGCATGAAGAGCGAAACTTTCGGCGCCAGCAACGTCGGCGAAACTGCTGGCTCGAGGCTAACTCGGTAAGCTGCCTGGCCGGAGCCGGTTCGCGACCAACGGGGGCGATCTGTGGCGCGGCCTCCTACTGCGGCGCTGACTCGAGCGCCGGCTCGCTCCGCGCGAGCTGGCTCGGCGGCGGCAACCAAAGCGGAATCATCATCGCGAGCAGCAGCGCGCCGCTACCGCCGACCACGAAGGGAGCGTTCACGCCGACGTGGTCCATCAGCCAGCCGGCCGCGACGTTCGAGAGGATCGAACCGATCCCGACGCCGGCCGTGGCGTTCAGCCCCTGACCGGTCGAACGCAGCCGCGCGGGAACGGACGCTTCGACGTACAGCGCGGAGCCCACTCCGACTCCCGCCACGGTCACGCCGTGCAGCAGCTGCACCGCGTAGACCGCGCGAAGATCGTGAACCAGGCCGCAGACCAGCCAGCGGAGGCCGCCCGCGGCCAGGCCGGCGCCGAGCAGTCCGCGCGGGCCGAGGTGGCGCAATGCCGTGCCGGAGAAGGCGATGAGCGGGATCTCCAGCAGCAGCATGAGAATCCACATCTGACTGAGCGTCTCGAGCCCGCGCCCGTGACCGCGAAGATAGAGCGGAAAGAGACTCATCGGGCCCTGGAAAAACAGGTACGTGCCGACCGACAGCACGAGCAAACGAACGAACGGCACGTGGCGGCGAAGCTCGAGCCAGCCGCTCCGACGCGCGTGGCGTTGCAGCTGCCTCGTCTCGGGAATGCGCCAGGCGAGCAGCGCGGAGAGGAGGATCAACGACGAGGCCGCCGGGAACATCACCCACAGGTACGGCTCCGACGGTCCAGCCGGTCGCGACGGAGGAACGCGGCCCGCCGCGAACGCGTGCAGCGCCACCGGGAACAGAACGACGAGGACCAGGAAGCCGACCGTGCCCCACACGCGGACCCGCCCGAACGCCGAGAGCGCGCTCTCGCCGAGCGCCGCGAGCGTCACCGAGATGACGAGCGGGATCACGCCCGTCGCGAAGAGCGCAAGCGCGGCTGCGCCCGCGGCGAGCAGCCAGAAGCCCTCGAGCCAGGGGAACATCGCCGTGAAGACGGCGGCGCCGAGCGTGGCGGCCGCCAGCACGCGTATCGGCGAGCCCGAGCGATCGGCGATCCGCCCCCACGCGGTCGGAGCGATCAGCGCGACGAGCGGAGACATCGTCACCACCGCGCCCACTTCGGTCGCGTTCAGCCCGGCATTGTCGCTCAGATAAAGGCTGAAGAACGGCAGCAGGACGCCGAGCGCCCCGAGGTAGAGAAACCAGTAGAGCGAGAGGGCGGGTGTCGTCATGCGCAAAAGTTCTTGCGCGTCATTCTCTTCGCTCTGACTGCGGCGATCGAAGCCGCGCCTCCCGTCCAGCGGATGGAGCCGCCGCATCGGGCTGGCGCAATCCGCTCGAGGAAGGTAGGGAATGGCCCCGGAGGCCAGGGATGTCAGAAGCGATCACGCGCGGGATCCGAGTGAAGGTCGAGTCGGAGTTCGTGCCGGAGCGTTCCGACCCGCACAACGGCGAGTTCTTCTTCGCGTATCACGTGACGATCGAGAACCACGGAGAGCAGTGCGTGAAGCTTCTGTCCCGCCACTGGATCATCACCGACGGCATGGGCAAGGAGCAAGAGGTCAAGGGGCCGGGCGTAGTCGGCAAACAGCCGCGCCTGCGTCCCGGCGAAGCCTTCGAATACACCAGTGCCTGCCCGCTCGCCACGCAGATCGGCTCCATGCACGGGAGCTACCGCATGGTCACCGACGGCGGCGAGACCTTCGACGCTCGCATCGCGCCGTTCACGCTGGCGATCCCCGGCGTCCTCAACTGATCGAATCTCGCTACTCGGCCATACGCTCGAGCCGCACGAACGAGTAGGTCTCGAAGCCTCCGCCGTCGCGGTCGATCTCGAGAGTCTCGTCGTATCCGTACGATGTGCGCAGCAGGATCTTGCGAGCGACACGTGCGCGGCTCTCGTGAGGTACCCGGTCGCCGAAGCTGATACGGCCGGCCTCGACGATGAGACGGTGCTCGAGGATCTCTCCGCCGTCGGTGAAGACGTGCGCCTGGAACGCTCCGCTACCGCGCTCGACGCCGACGAGCGCCATCGCGTGATGAACGTCCATCACCCGATCGTTCACCCGGTACGACGCGCTCATTGAAAGCGACAAGAAATGGCCCGCGACTTCCCAGCGACCGACGACGTCCTTCTCGAACGTCGCGCCGCGTTGCAGCGTGCCTTCCCCGCGAAAGCGACCCACCAGAAACCCGAGCGCCCCGAGGCTCGGCGGCGGATCGACGTGGGACATGGGAACGATCCCTACTTCAACCCACGCCGCGAGAAAAGCGGACAAGGGACGTATCCCGAAGTCATCGCCACACGCGTCGGAGATCCGTGAAGCGCTGGATCTGCCGGCCGGCCCGTACTCGGGTCGACCGGCAGATCCAGCCACCGCGCGAAGCGCGGAAGCAATAGACCAGGTCGCGGGTTACTGCCTCCGCGCTCCGCGCCGTTGCGGTCGGTTGTGATCGCCCCGAGTACGGGCCGACCACAACCGACCGCGTTGCTCGCCGTCCGAAGCATTCGAGGCGGACGCAGCGGCCCTACGCCGATCCCCCTTTCTCAGTCGGGATCGTAGGCGAGATTGGTCGAGAGCAGCCGCTCGGCTTCGCGAAAATCGATGCCTTTGCGCTCGGCGTAGGACCCCACCTGATCGCGTTGGATCTTTCCGAGGTTGAAATAGCGCGCCGCGGGGTGGGCCAGGTAGAGTCCGCAGACCGAGGCCGCGGGGATCATCGCGTAGTGCTCGGTCAGCCGCATGCCGAGAGCTTCGGCATCGAGCAGCTCGAAGAGCTTCGTCTTCTCGGAGTGCTCGGGACAGGCCGGATAGCCGAAGGCGGGACGGATGCCGCGATACGTCTCCCCGATCAGCTCGTCCCTGCTGAGTGCTTCGGTCGCGCCGTAGCCCCAATCGCGGCGCGCCCGCTGGTGCAGGGATTCCGCGAAGGCTTCGGCGAGCCGGTCGGCCAGCGCCTTGACCATGATCGCGCTGTAGTTGTCGTTCGCCGACTCGAACGTGGCGACGAGGCGATCGGCGCCGAGACCGGCCGTCACGGCGAAAGCGCCGATCGAGTCGAGAAGGCCGCTGCCGAGCGGCGCGACGTAGTCGGCGAGCGAGCGATAGACGTGCTGCTCGTCGGTCTTCGATTCCTGCTGCCGCAGGAGGTTGAAGCGGAGCCGCTCCTTCGACCGCGTCTCGTCCGTCCACACGACGATGTCGTCGCCGGTCGCCGTTCGCCGGCCAAAATCCGTAGACGGCATTCGCCTGGAGCAATCGTTCGTCGACGATTCGGCCGAGCAGCTCCTGCGCATCGGCGAAGAGATCCCGCGCTGCCTCTCCGTATTCCGGGTGATCGAGGATCTGGGGAAACTTCCCGCGGAGCTCCCAGGCGTGGAAGAAGAACGTCCAGTCGATGAACGGCACTAGCTCCGCGAGCGGGACCCCCTCCAGTGCGCGCCGGCCCCAGAACGTCGGGCGGGCGATGTCTTCTTCCCGCCACACGATCGGCTCGCGCTGCGCGCGCGCCTTCTCGTGGGGGACGAGAGTCTGCGCGCGGCGCGTCGCGAAGAGCTCCCGCAGCCGCTCCTGCTCGCGGCGGTTGGCGGCATCGAAGTCGGCGCGCCGCTCGCGACTGAGCAGGCTCGACACCGTGCCGACGGCCCTCGACGCATCGAGCACGTGAATCGTCGGCGGGCCGTATTGCGGCGCGATCTTGACCGCCGTGTGCTGGCGGCTCGTGGTCGCACCGCCGATCAGCAGCGGGACCTCGAAGCCCTCGCGCTGCATCTCGCGCGCCACGTGCACCATCTCGTCGAGGGAGGGCGTGATCAGGCCGGAGAGGCCGATCACGTCGACGCGCTCCCGGCGAGCGGTCTCGAGGATCTGCTCGCAGGGCACCATCACCCCGAGGTCGATCACCTCGTAGTTGTTGCAACCGAGCACGACGCCGACGATGTTCTTGCCGATGTCGTGCACGTCGCCCTTCACGGTGGCGACAAGCACCTTGCCTTGCGTCCTCGCGGCCGCGGCCTTGCCCCGCTCCATGTAGGGCAGCAGATGCGCGACGGCCTTCTTCATCACCCGCGCGCTCTTGACGACCTGCGGCAGGAACATCTTGCCCGCGCCGAAGAGGTCGCCGACGATCTTCATCCCGTCCATCAACGGGCCTTCGATGATCGCCAGCGGCTGTGGATACTTCCGCCGTGCTTCTTCGACGTCGACATCGATGGAGTCGACGATGCCCTTGACGAGCGCGTGCGCCAGCCGCTCCTCGACGGTGCCCTGGCGCCAGGCCTCGTCCTCGGCTCGCGTCTCCGACCTCCCCTTTACGGTCTCCGCGTAGGCGACCAGCCGCTCGGTCGCGTCCGGCCGCCGATTGAAGAGCACGTCCTCGACGAGCACGAGCAAGTCCTTCGGGATCTCCTCGTACACGGCGAGCTGTCCCGCGTTGACGATCGCCATGTCGAGCCCGGCGTGGATCGCGTGGTAGAGGAACGCCGAGTGGATCGCCTCGCGAACCACGTCGTTGCCGCGGAACGAGAACGACAGGTTCGACACCCCGCCGCTCACCTTCGCCCGCGGACAGGTCTGCTTGATGATGCGCGTCGCCTCGAGGAAGGCCTTGCCGTACTCGTTGTGCTCTTCGATGCCGGTGGCGATCGCCAGAACGTTGGGGTCGAAGATGATGTCTTCGGGCGGGAAGCCGACCTCCTCGGTGAGGATCCGATAGGCGCGCCGGCAGATCTCCACCTTGCGCACGACCGTGTCGGCCTGACCTTTCTCGTCGAAGGCCATCACCACGACCGCGGCGCCGTGACGTCGAACCAGCCGCGCGCGGCCGCGAAACGCGTCCTCGCCCTCCTTCAGGCTGATCGAGTTGACGATGCCCTTTCCCTGCACGCACTTGAGACCGGCCTCGATCACGGACCACTTCGAGCTGTCGATGACGATCGGCACCCGGGCGATCTCGGGCTCGGTGGCGATCAGGCGCAGGAACGTGGTCATCACCTGCTCGGAGTCGAGCATGGCCTCGTCCATGTTCACGTCGATCATGTTGGCGCCGCCGCGCACCTGATCGAGCGCGACCGCGACTGCCCCTTCGTAATCTTCCGACTTGATGAGTCGCGCGAAGCGCTTCGAGCCGGTGACGTTGGTGCGCTCGCCGATCGTCAGAAATCCGGTCTCGGGCCGGACGACGAGCGCCTCGAGCCCGGAGAGCCGCAGGAATCCCTCGGGCTCGGCCCGCTTGCGCGGGGACAGACCCTCGACCGCGGCGACGATCGCGCGAATGTGATCGGGCGTCGTGCCGCAGCAGCCGCCAAGCACGTTCACCCAGCCCTGCTCCGCGAATTCCCGCAGCAGCGCCGCCGTATGATCGGGCGATTCGTCGTAGCCCCCGAACGCGTTCGGCAGGCCGGCGTTCGGGTAGCAGCTGACGTAGCAGGTCGCGACCCGAGAAAGCTCTTCCAGGAATGGGCGCATCTCGGTCGCACCGAGGGAGCAATTGAGGCCGACCAGGAGCGGATTGGCATGCGCGACCGAGATCCAGAACGCTTCGATCGTCTGCCCCGAGAGCGTACGGCCGCTGCGGTCGACGATCGTTCCCGAAAGCCACAGCGGGAGCCGCATCCTCTTCTCCGCGAACACCTCCTCGATCGCGAAGATCGCGGCCTTGAGGTTGGCCGTGTCGAAGCTCGTCTCGGGGAGGAGCAGATCCACGCCGCCCTCGACGAGACCGCGCACTTGCTCGGCGTACTCGCCCTTCAGCTCGTCGAATGCAATCGAGCGAAAGGCGGGGTTCTCGACCTTCGGCGACATCGAAAGGGTGCGGTTGGTCGGCCCGATCGAGCCGGCGACGAAGCGCGGCTTGTCGGGATCTCGCTCCGTGTATTCACGCGCCAGGCCGACCGCGAGCCTGGCTGCGGCGACGTTGATCTCGTACACGCAATCTTCCAGCGCGTAATCCGCCTGCGAGACGCGATTGGCGTTGAAGGTGTTGGTCTCGATGATGTCGGCGCCGGCGTCGAGATAGGAGCGATGAATCTCGCCCACCACGTCCGGCCGGGTCAGCACCAGCACGTCGTGATTCCCGCGCAGATCTCGCGGATGATTGCGGAACCGCTCGCCTCGGTAATCCGCCTCGCCGAGCTTGTGGTTCTGGATCATCGTTCCCCAAGCGCCGTCGAAGACGAGAATCCGCTCGACGAGGAGGCGCTCCAGCCTCCCCTGTGTATCCGTCTGGGCCAAAGTCTACTCAGTTTGGCACAGAACGAGGGTCGAATCAGCAGTGGGACGGATTCTGCAACGGCAGGCCCGGCACCGCCAGCGACGTCGAGCCATGAACGCTCGACCAGGCGCCGGCTCTCCAGGCGTCACGAGGCGTCCTCGCCCGCCTCGTGGCCGGCACAGCTCAAGACCGGCAATCGGGGGTAACGCGGATAGCCGGGATCGCTCTCCGAGCGTCGGCAGAAAAAGAAGCGGGATCCTTTCCCGCTGTCGATCCGCTTGGCGAATCGACAGTCGGAGCAGAGTCCGACGCTCCGCCGCTCTTGTTCCAGGTCACGCCCCATCGGCGACGTCCTCCACCTCCGCGACGGCAGCCGGCCGCGGGGACAGCGAGGGGACGAGGAGGCTGTCGAGAACCAGCTGGAACACGTGGTAGCAGACGAGGGCGAGCGCGCCGTGCGGGTTCCACGGGAAGAACGTGTCCCAGAGGTAGATGCCGTTCGGCAGGGTCTTCTGCGAGCCGCAGAAAACGACCGCCACTCGGTTTGCCGGTGAGAGGCCGAGCCAGGTCGCGGTTCGGTAGTTCCAGACGAGCAGCGCGATGTGAAGCGATGCGGCGGTTGCCACGAAGGCGAGGATCAGCGCCGGCCGCTCGGAAAGGCGGCCGGCCGCCGCGGCGACCCCCGTGTAGACGAAGAGAAGGATGATCGCCTGTGCGAGCCGCACGATCGCCGGCATGAAGATCCGCAGCCGCGACCAGAAGAGGCGGTGGGCGGCTTGTCCAACGACGACCGGCAGCAGCACGACCATCGCGTCCTCCATCATCATCCGCCCGACCGGAAACGCGACCACGGTGCCGACCGTCCAGCGCAGGAGGAGCGGCGTGACGAGCGAGGTCATCAGGTTCGACGACAGTGTGATCAGCAGCGCGAGCGCCTGATTCCCGCCCGCAACGAGCGTCAGCGCGGGCGCGGAGGCGATGGTGCTCGCCTGCGCCGCGACGATCATCATCGCCTCGAAGAAGAAATACCCCTCGGATCCCGCGCCGCCATTCGCGGGTCCCCAGAGTCGCACGAAGACGATGGCGAGCACGGGGGCCACGACGTAGGTGGAGGACAGCCCGAGCGCGAGCCCGCGCACGTCGACGCCCTCGCGAAGCCCGGCGGTCTCGAGCGTGATCCCGGAGAGGAAGAGGCTCGTCGCGGTGAGCAGCGGCAGCGCCCAGCCCGTTCGGCGCAGCGCCGCTCCGCCTTCGGGAAACGCAAATGCGCCGGCGCTGACCAGCGCGAGACCGACCAGGAACCAGTGCCGCCGCCAAAACGTCATCGACTTTCCCGTGCCTTCCAATCTATAGCCGGGGCTCGCGCGCTCGAATCATCGGGAGGTCTCGATGCGGAATTACGACATCATCACCGTGGGTGGCGGGCTCGGTGGATCGGCGCTCGCCAAGGTCATGGCCGAGCGCGGTGCCCGCGTGCTGGTAGTCGAGCGCGAGGTCCATTTCAAGGACCGCGTGCGCGGCGAGGCGTTGGCACCGTGGGGCGTCGAGAACCTGAAGCAGCTCGGGCTCTACGAAACGCTGAGACAGAGCTGCGGCAACATCCTCCGCTGGTGGAGCGTCCGCGTCGGCGGGGTGGAGATGCTCCGGCGCGACCTCCCGGCGACCACGCCTCAGAGTAGCGGCTTTCTCACCTTCTATCACCCCAGGATGCAGGAACTCGCTCTCGAAGCCGCGGTGAGTGCTGGGGCGGAGGTGAGGCGCGGGGCGCACGTTCGGCACGTGGAGCCGGGAAAGCCGCCTCGGGTCACGATCGCGCAGGCGGGCAAGACCGAGGAAGCGTCCGCGCGGCTCGTCGTAGCGGGCGACGGACGCGGCTCGGCGGTGCGTCGATGGGCGGGGTTCACCGCGAGGCAAGACCCACCGCGTCTGCTCTTTTGCGGAGTCCTCCTCGACGATCTCGCCGTCGCAGCCGATACGTTCCATCACTTCGCCGCCCCTCCGCTCGGTCTCGTCGGCTATTTTTTCCCGCAAGGCAACGGGCGCGTGCGCGCCTACTACGGCTTTCACAAGGACCGGCAGATCGAGCGGCTTCAGGGTGCCAGCGCGATTCCGCGATTCCGCGAGTCTCTCGTGGCGATCGGGGCTCCCGCCGACATGCTTGCGCAGGCGAAGCCCGCCGGACCACTGGCGACCTTCGACGGCGCCGACTCGTGGGTCGATCATCCCTATCGGGACGGCGTCGCGCTGATCGGAGATGCCGCCGCGACGAGCGACCCCACGTGGGGACAGGGGATGTCGCTCACCACGCGCGACGTTCGCGTGCTCCGCGATTGCCTGCTCGCGGAATCGGACTGGGACGCGGCGGGGCACGCCTATGCCGCCGAGCACGATCGCCACTACGCGACCTGCCGCAGGGTCGACGGCTGGTTCGCCGACCTCTTCATGGAACTCGGCCCGGAGGCCGACGCGCGCCGGGCCCGCGCCCTGCCGCTGATCGCGCAGGACGCGCGGCGGGTTGCCGATTGCCCGATGAGCGGGCCGGAAGCACCGTCGGACGAGACGACGCGCCAGCGCTTTTTCGGAGAAATTTAGAAAGGCACGCATGGCAACGCGCCCGATGCGGTTCGGCATCCAGACACGCCAGCAGCTCGTCGAATCGCCGCAGATGCTCGACTTCGGCAGAAGGGCGACCGCTGGGACTACGACTCCTTTGGAACTTCGATCACTTCTACCCGATCCTCGTGTCTCCCGAAGGGCCGTGCCTCGAGGGCTGGACCACGCTCGCCGCCCTCGCTCAGGCGACGAAGCGGGCGCGGATCGGCACGCTTGTCAACGGCAATACCTGCCGCATCCCGCGTTCGGCATCGACTTCAAGACCGTCCCGGCCCGTCTGCGGTGCCCCCGGTACCGCCTGGCTCAGTCTGCGCTTTGTGCGCCCCGTCAAAGCGGGAAGCCGGGCGTCCGAGAACGGGCCTTATGCCGACATCGGCCACTTATGCCGGCTATCCTCTTCCCGTACAAGGCATGGCGATCAGCCTGCAAGCGAGCCAAGATCCCCGGCAGAAGGCCGCACGACTTCCGAAGGACGATGGCCAGGAACTACCGCAGAAGCGGTGAGGCCGAGGACGTGATCATGAAGATCGGGGGGTGGAAGACCCGAAGCGTCTTCGAGCGCTACAACATCGTGTCCGAGGACGATCTGCGCCGAGCCGCTGAGCGCGTGACCTTCAGCCCGAATACGGTAAGAATGGGGCAGGTGGTAGCAATCGACTCGGCAAAGAAGGACGCAAGTGCCTGATCTCGTTATGCCCCCGGCGCGACTCGAATGCGCGACCCCACGATTAGGAATAATGACGGGGGACATCATGTCGGCTCACGTCATGTCACGTGAGTGAGGAAGAGCCGGGGATTTTCACCTACCCGGCTCTTCCTGGTCCTGCTCACCTCGGCTGCTTCCGGTAGCAAAGTGGTAGCAGTTCAGGCGACCCCCCCGGGCTTGCGGAAGCTCGAGATGGAACGATCCACTGCAGTGAATAGCCACCGGACTCCATGAGCGAGATACATACACGCCTCACCACGCGAGCCGCGTTCCCTGACCCGCCCCCCGTCAAGGAATTTTCCGTCAGAACCAGCGCTTCCAGCGGAAGAACGCGACCATGCCGGCCAGCGTCGTCACGAGCGCGCTTACCAACAGACTGCCAACCTCAGCTACAGAACGCGTCCGTGCGCGGGAGGATGCGGAGATAGACGGTCGCGGTAGCGTCCACTGACCCGTCGAGGGTCTCCTCCCAGTAGCTGACGTGGTCGCCGACCGCAAGCTGGGTTATGAAGGCGCGGTGTTGGTACACACTGTGGCCGAAGACGGGGTGCTGGCCGTCCTTGTAGGCCGTGCGCATGAGTGGCTGCTCGACGCCATCGACCCATACCCGGTCGGCAGTGCGCTCGAGATCAGCAATTCCCTCTTCGCGGGACCAGCCCAGTGCCTTGTACTCGGCGAGCGGATTGATTCCGCCCAGGATCACGTCGTCCTCGCAGTAGGTGAAGGTCCTTCCGTCAAGGAAGAGGCGGTACTGGCAGGAAAAGTCACCGATGATGTGCTGAAGCGGCGCTTCAAAGTTCGAGAGAGCGTCCCCCGTCGTGCACACCTTTCGCTGGGCCGAGTCGGCCGCCGCGACTGAGCTCGCAGCCAGCGTCGTCAGTGAGAGAACGGCTCCTGCGAGCACGAGCTTCGTGAAGCGCATGGCCTTGTCCCCCGTCCGTAGAAGTCCGAAGCCAATCGTAGGCGTTCGTGTCATCGCTTACAAGCCCACCGCGCGCACACACGATCGAGTGCTTTGTGCGCCCCGTCAAAGCGGGAAGCCGGGCGTTCGAGAACGGGCCTTATGCCGACATCGGCCACTTATGCCGGCTATCCTCACGGGTCGCTGTGGCCGGTTTTTGAAGAGCCCCCATGCCGATGCCCGCAAGGACCGCACGATCATTCATTTCAGTTCCTCCGATGTCCGGCGTCAGCGTCTTCCTGGGCGCGCTCGATGGTCTCTTTGTCCCGCATGGGTCCTCCTATGCAATTGCTGATGCGAGGGCGACTTGCAGCCCTGAACACCTGTATCGTGCCGAACGACGGGGCGGCGGGCCGTGGCTTGGATCACGATTGTGCCGCCCGCGCAGGGGCGCCGCCCTGGTCAGAACGTGATCGACCGAATCCAGGGAGCCGAAGCGATCTTGCCAAGATTCAGATCGGGCAGCTTGGCCCGCAGGTCGTCCATGTTCTTGATCTGGTGCTCCACCAGGAAGGACTGGGTGACCAGAACGCCTGGGAACACGACTTCCTTGCTGCCGAGCTGGCCGGCCAGCTGAATGGCCAGGGTGCGGGTGACAGCGGCTCCGACCGCGCTCGGGTCCGTGGTGGCGGTCGCCTTCCAGGGGCTGTCCTTCTTGGTCATCAGCTCGATGTCGGCATTCGAGATATCGATCCCGTACGCGGCCACCTTGGCGCCCAGGTGGTTTTGTTCGATGGCCGAGACGGTGCCCTTGGTCAACTCGTCGTAGGGGGCGAAGATCGCCTTCACGCCGGGGTTGGCCTTGAGCGCGCGGTCGGCGAGCTTCGCGTTGTCGGTCGCTACGGCATGGCTGAACTTCCCGACGGCAAACTTCTGCTTCCATTTATGGTCGGCGACGAACTTCTTCCAAACGACGTCGCGCCGCTCGAGCGGGGCGATGACGAACGGGTTCACATAGCCGACAGCAACGCCATCGCCGATATCCTTGGCCATCTGAGTAAGAACCAGGCTGGCGAGATCGACGTCGTTCTGCGCCGTCTCGACGGCCTTGGGGGCACAGTCGGCCACCTTGACGTCGTACACCACGACCGCGATGCCGGCATCGGTCGCCTGGTTGATCAGCGGGCACATGGTGTTGGCTCGGCCATGGTCCACAATGATGCCGGCGACGCGGGACGCTATCGCGGCTTTCATGTCGGCGGCCTGTCTGGCATCATCCGCCTGCGCGTCGTAGAGCTGCATCTCGAATCCGATGGAGTCGGCTTGCTGACGGGCGCCCTTGGTCCAGAGCTGGAAGTAATCGCCCGCGCCGCTGTACTGGACCAGGGCGATCTTCACCGGGCCCTTATCGAAGGGCGCCGGCTTCGCGGGCGCCGCCCCCGCTGCCGGCCTGCGAGCCGCGTCCTGCCGATCGCGGTCGGGGTTCTGGGAGCAGGCAATGAGAGCGAGCGCGGTGCATAGCCCGAGGTTGGATATCGTGTGGCTTCTCATCTGGTCCGCCTTATGGGGATCTCGTGTCTGGTGAGCGCAGGAAGCATATGCCGCGTGGTGTGCGAAAGCGCCAGGGGCTGGCCGCGGCCCCTGCATTCAAGCGAAGGAAAAGGCCGCCACCCGCGACCGCGACGCCCTGGCCGCCGAGCGGCGGCGCCAGCCGATGGTCCGCATCGACAAGAAGTACGTGTTCGAGGGTCCCAACGGCGAGGCGAGCCTGCTCGATCTGTTCGAGGGGCGTCGCCAGCTGATCGTCTACCACTTCATGTTCGCGCCCGGAGTCTGGAGCACATACCCTCTGCATGCTTCAAGAGGCTTCTGACCTTTCCGGGAAAGTGGACACCGAGCCTCGCGAACGCAGGGAATGCCCTCACGGATCTGCGGGCACCTCTCTTTAGTTCAGTGAATAGCTGCCGTGTGTCGGCCAGCGGATCGGCTGGCCGAAGGCGTGGCTGTCGAGGCGCTGGCGAGCGCTGTCGGCCACCGATGACGACATCAGGACCTGTGCCGGTCTGGCGAGACCGCAGATGCGGGCGGCAAGTTCCACGGCGAGACCCTCGACGCGGGGATGTGCAACATCGCCGTCGGGCCCTGGCTGCTCACTCACCTCGCCCATGTGGATGCCGGTGCGCACGCCGGGGAGGTCGGGCTCCTCGCCGTGCGCCTGCTGCAGCCGCAACGCGAACAAGACCGCAGCGCTGGGCGTCTCGAAGACCAGAAAACAGCCATCTCCGGGGTCGCAGGCGGTGAGTCCTTGCAGTCGCCCGCGGGGTGGATGTTCGACCAGCGGAATCCGACTGTTGGTCGCACTCTGCGCCGCGGCAGTTCTGCTCTGGCCTTTGGGCGAGCCGTGCGCTGACACGATCCCGAAATACCGGACGCCGAGTGGGCAGCCTTACCTCGGGGACCACCCCCCTCCGGGCAGCACGCGGATCGAGAACGAACCGGAATCAGCGGCTAGCGAGGAACCGGCGGGCGATCGTGCGACGCCGCACGTCGCCGACGTGGGACCCCCGCTCGGAGCACTGCAGGCGAGCGCCGACCATCTGTTAGGAGCTTTTCGCCTCCGGTCGATTCGACGAAGCAGCCCTTCTCTTCGCCTATCCGGCGTCCGAAACGGGAAGCGTGCTCGCAAAATCCCGCCGCGACCCGAGCTCCTCCCTGCGGCTGTTGTCGCAACGGATCGGCAAGCTCCGCGAGTATCGCCCCGTGCGAGATCCCGGCAAGGTCCTCGCGGTCGGTGTGGGCGGAGGTCTGCCTCCGGAGGGACTCCGGTACGTCGTGAACGTCGATTACACGGCTAGTTTCGAGAAGGTCCCGGACGCACGTCTGCGGATCCAGTTCGTCGATGGCCAAGCCGGGTGGCAGGTGGGTGATTTTTCGTTCGGAGTTCCACGCTCGCAGCCGAACGCGCAGGAGTTGATAGCGGACGTTCTGCGAGTGTTGCAGCAAGTGTTGCAGCAGTAGTTTCCGTCTGCCGCGAAGAGGCCGCGCCACGGACGGCGACGCCATGGGTTCCCGTCGGCGCTTCCGGAGTCGCGGCGGTCACCGCGCCGCGGCACGCGCGGAGGCCAGCCACCGCTTGGCCTCCTCCACGTCGTCGGCCCCTTCGGCTTGCCCGAGGAGCTGCCCGTTCTCGTCGAGGACGGCGAGGAGCGGGACATGCCAAGTGTCTGCGATCGTGATCCCCAGGGTCCCGAGGGCGGCGATCAGGCGACCGCTGGGCCACCGCGCAAGACGGCGCTTCGCAAACGGCACCGAGGAAGAGCCGAGGTAATGCCGCCAGGCTGCGTCGCTCTCGTCGACGGAAAACGCATGGACGGCGATACCGCTATATCGCCATTCGCGGGCAGCGCGCACGAACTCCGGAAACACGTCGTTCGACGCAGCGCACGATCCAGCGTAGAGGAAGAGGACGCGCTTCTTCCCGTGGTCGCTCCGGATCAGTTCCGCGGCTTGATCGACGGTGACGTTCAGAAGGTCGTTTGGATCCGTGTCGACCCGCGGGTCGACGACCTTGTCGCGGTATTCATGCGGGCGAAGCAGCTGCCATAGGAAAACCGGCGCGACCAACAGGGGCATGACGAGGCGGAAGTGCTTCATGGAGTTTCCCTTTGCGAGCTAGTCGAGCAACTATCGTGCCCGCCGCATCCCCGCGAACGGAGATTCATGAAGAGGCCAGGCGCTTGCGGGTGTCGAGCGAAAAGAGATACAGATCGGTTCCCGTTCGATACAGGAGGACTTGCGACCTGGGGATCTCTCTACGCGGGTGAATCTCTCGCGCGAAACATTACGCAGCGGCCCTTCCCGTCCGTGTGGGTCGAATCAGAACCTCCGCCGAGATTCCGAGCTTCTCATGAAGCTGGCGAATCATCCCGATCGATAGATTCCGCCGCCGATTCAAGATCTCGCTGACTCGCGTGCGAGTTCCGAGGATCTTCGCGAGATCGTTCCGGGTGAGTCCCTGCTGCTCCATCCGAAATTTGATCGCCTCGATCGGATCCGGGGGATCCATGGGATAGTGCTTTGCTTCATAAGCGTCGACCAGCGTTGCAAGCACGTCGAGTCGATCTCCCTCTGGTGTTCCTGCGCGCGCGCCCCAGAGGCTCTCGATCGCCTTCATCGCCGATTCATAGTCACGGCGCGTCCTAATCGGCTTTACGGCGTTCATGCTGTACCTCCCGTACATCGATTCGATCGTAGTCGGCATGGGTGCCGATCCACTTGATCCAAACGATGCTCTTCTCGAAATCCACGGCTATGACGAGTCGGTAGTCGTTGCCTTTGATGTTGAATACGATTCTCTCGGCGCTCACGACGCTGGCCGTCGCGTAGAGCCTCTTCACGCTCGCGGTGCTTGTCCACTGCGCTTTCTTTACTTCGTCGAACCAAGCATCCAACGCCGCCTTTAAAGCTGAGTGATCCTTGCGCCCCTTTCTAGACTCCACAAACTCCCGGAGCGTTCGGCGGGAGATGATGCGCATGAGGAGCAATAACATGTTCCCATTTTGGGAACAATCCTGGGCGCCCGGGGCCGCCCCGGCTTCATCGACGCAGCCGGAGAGACCGGGACCGTTGCGTTCTTCGTCGCCCGTCAGCTCGGTCGACTCGGGCTCGATCCGATCGTGGTCGACGCGCACGAGGTACGGCTCACCAGATGCGCGATCAGCTCGGCGGTGGCGCGATCCTCGTAGAACGCTTGGCTATCCTGCGTCTTGCCGATGCGATCGTAAGTCCGACGCGCTTCGGCGGCTGAAAGCGTCTTCATCTCTTCCACCACGACGACCCCGTCCCTTCTTCCCCATTGACTCTCACAAGGCCTTAGGTTAATAAATCTAAACATATGAATGTATCAACACGAAATCGGAAGGCCGCCATTGAAGGCGTCGACTTCGACGCCCTGCGTCGAATGTTGGCGGCCCTTTCCGATCCGACCCGCCAACAAATCGTCGCCGTGCTCTCGAGGGAACGCCTCAACGTGACGCAGCTCACCGAACGCTTCTCACTTTCACAGCCCGCGATCTCCCATCATCTGCGAATTCTCTCGAGCGCTGGGCTTCTGGTGCAGGAGCGCCACGGCCGTGAGCGCGTTTATCGTCTCGACACCAAGTGCTGCCGGGGTCTGGCCGATCAATTTCGCAACTTCATGTCGCAGTGCTGCGCGAACGCGAAGTGCTGCTGAGGAGGAGAACGCCATGTCGAACACGTTCCACGTCGCTCTCTACGTCAAGGACCTTGATGCGGCAGTTGCCGAGTATCAAAAGATCCTCGGCATCGCTCCGGCGAAGGTCCGGCCGGGATATGCGAAGTTCGAGCTCGCGGACCCGCCGGTGATCCTTTCGCTCAACGTCGGCGGCGAGCCGGGAACCGTCAGCCATCTCGGTATCCGTTACCCAGGAACCGGCGAAGTGGCCTCGGAGCTCGTCCGGGTAAAGTCTCAAGGCCTGGACATGATCCAGCAAGAGGGCGTCACCTGCTGCTACGCGAAGGCGGACAAGTTCTGGGTCGTCGACGCCGACAAGATCGCGTGGGAGATGTATACGCTCCTCGCCGACGTCGAAGCGGACACAGCCGATGATCCGAAGCTTCGGGACTTTCTGAGCCAGAAGGGCTCGCCTTCCTGCGGCACGGCGGCTGCCGGAACCGGCTGCCGCCCCTCGGCTTGACCCTGACCGAACCTGCGAAAGGAGGATTGGAATGAAGGACGATTCTTCGCTCAGAGAGCAAGTCAGGGAGAGGTATGCGGGAGAGGCTAAGCGCGTACTCGAAGCTGCGCAGGCGTCTTGCTGCGGAAGCGGCTCGGCGCCGCTTGGCGACAATCCGATCACGTCGAATCTCTACGGGGACGGCGAGACAGGTGGCCTACCCGCCGAGGCAATCGCGGCGTCGCTCGGATGCGGGAACCCGACCATGCTCGCTGAGCTGAAGCCGGGCGAGACCGTACTCGATTTGGGATCTGGCGGCGGAATCGACGTGCTGTTGTCGGCCCGTCGCGTGGGTCCGTTGGGCAAGGCTTATGGATTGGACATGACCGACGAGATGCTCGCGCTTGCCAGAGAAAACCAGCGCAAAGCGGGAGTGACGAACGTCGAATTCCTCAAAGGCGAGATCGAGATCATCCCGCTCCCAGACGAGTCGGTCGACGTGATTATTTCGAACTGCGTGATCAATCTCTCCGGCGACAAGGACCGCGTGCTGAGAGAAGCGTTCCGGGTTTTGAAGCCAGGAGGCCGATTCGCGGTCTCAGACATCGTGATCCGAGGAGCGATGCCGGCAAAGGTCCGCCGCAGCGTGGAACTCTGGAGCGGCTGTATCGCGGGCGCGCTAGAGGAGTCGGAGTACCGCGCGAAGCTTGAAGCCGCCGGCTTCGAAGCCGTCGACTTAGAGCCAACGCGCATCTACCGCGCGGCGGATGCCAGGGAGTTCTTGGCTAAGGCCGATTTGGACCTGGAGACTGTGGCACCCCTGGTGGACGGCAAGTCCATGAGCGCGTTCGTCCGCGCACGCAAGCCGAGCCGATGCTGAACACCCGTGCTTGACCAAAGGGGCGGCGACGATGGTTTCACACGGCGCCGCATGTGACGTCACCGGCACGGATGGATTCGGCACCCGTTTTCCCGCTCGGAGGGCCGACGACGACATGACGACCAACGCGAGCAGCATCGCCCGCAACCTCTCGTTCCTCGATCGCTACCTGACACTCTGGATCTTCCTGGCCATGGGCGTCGGCGTGGCGCTCGGCTTCTTCGTGCCCGGCGTCAATACCGCGCTCGACCGAATGAGCGTCGGGACGACGTCGATCCCGATCGCGATCGGGCTCATCTTGATGATGTACCCGCCGCTTGCGAAGGTCCGCTACGAAGAGCTCGGCAAGGTCTTTCGCAACAAGCGGGTACTCGCGCTCTCGCTCGTCCAGAACTGGGTCCTCGGGCCGCTCTTGATGTTCGGGCTCGCGGTGATGTTCCTCCGCGACAAGCCCGAGTACATGCTCGGTCTCATCCTCATCGGGCTCGCTCGATGCATCGCGATGGTGATCGTCTGGAACGACCTCGCGAAAGGCGACACCGAGTACTGCGCCGGTCTCGTCGCCTTCAACTCCATCTTCCAGGTGCTCTTCTTCTCGGTCTATGCGTACTTCTTCGCGACGCTGCTGCCCACCTGGCTCGGGCTCGAGGGGACGGTGGTGAAGATCCGCATCGTCGAGATCGCCGAGAGCGTCGCCATCTACCTCGGAGTGCCCTTCGCAGCGGGCTTCTTGACGAGGCGAGTGCTCGTGAAGTCGAAGGGCGTGAATTGGTATCAGACCCGCTTTGTTCCGTGCATCAGCCCCATCACGCTAGTGGCGCTGCTCTTCACCATCGTCGTGATGTTTTCGCTGAAGGGCGGGGCGATCGTGCAGCTTCCGTTCGACGTGCTGCGTATCGCGGTGCCGCTGGTCATCTATTTCGTGGTGATGTTCGCGGTGTCGTTCTTCATGAGCAAGTGGGTCGGCGCGGACTACAAGCAGTCGGCCACACTCTCGTTTACCGCGGCGTCCAACAACTTCGAGCTCGCCATCGCCGTGGCCGTTTCCACCTTCGGCATCCACAGCGGCGCCGCGTTCGCGGCGGTCATCGGTCCTCTCGTGGAGGTGCCGGCGCTCATCGGTCTCGTCAACGTTGCTCTTAGGGCGCGGGCGCGTTTCTTCCCGGATGCAACGCTCGAGGTCGCGCCGCCCCCGTGCGAGACGAAAACCCGAACCGCATGACCAAGAACACAGCGGGGACGGGAAGCCCTGCGCGAGACGCCCGGTGTATCGATTCGCGGGCGCGACACGTCTAAGAGGGTGGTGATCGGATAGGTCCGATCCCTTAGGAAAACGGACTTCGGATGCGAAGAAAGGACCAACGATGAACGACCTCAACTTCACCGAACGCGAGCTCGTAGCACTTGGTGCCGCGCTGGGTAGCAACTGTGTTCCCTGCGTCGAGCACCATATCTCAGAAGCGAGAAAGGCCGGGCTGACCGACCCGCAGATTTCCGCCGCGATCCAGCTTGCCGATCAGATCCGAAAAGTGCCGGCGGCCAAGGTTCTCAACGCCGCTTTGCAGATGCTGGGTGACAAGACCGTCTCCGCCGAGGGCAAGGGTTCTCTCTGCGGGCAGGCGGCTTCGGTGGCCACTTCAAGTGGACCTTGCTGCACCTGAACCGCTCTAGAGACTGGTGGACCCGGCGAGGTTGCTTCAGCCTCGCCGGGTGCGGCCTCCACTCGGGATACTAAGATGAACCATTCTGTTCAGCGCGTTACATTCCCGGAACTCGCCCAGCAGCTGTCCAAGGACCTCTTGCACTACCTACAAAGGTACGTTGGTGACCAGGTGACGGCCGAGGATCTCCTTCAAGAGACCCTAACTCGGATGGACCGCGGTCTTGTGGATTTCGCTGGCCGCTCCAGCGCGAAGACATGGGCGTTCTCCATCGCCACCCACGTCGCAGCGGACTACCTTCGAAAACCAGACCGCAGGGTTCAGATCGTCGACGTAGACGAAGGAACACAATACTCGGATGCCGAGCCCTCGATCGATGAGCGGCTCGTCGTGGACGAGATGAGTGCTTGCGTACGGCAAGTCGTCGATAGTCTGCCCGAGGACTACCGCGCGGCACTCGTTCTTCATGAGCTTCAAGGTCTCACCGCCGAGGAAACAGCCGCCATATGCGGCTGTTCTCTGGCGACCGCCAAGATCAGAATTCACCGCGCTCGATTCCGTCTGAAGAAGGCACTACGGGACGAATGCGAGTTCTATCGAGACAGCGAGAACGTCTTTCGGTGCGATCGCAAGCAATAGCTCGAGCGGAAAGCTGCGCGAAGGTTTCGAGGCAGTGAACGCAGCGCGCCCATTGCGTTCCTTTCTCTTCGGTAGCTTCGCCCCGCCGTTGCCTCTGTCTGCAGGCACGCGGGCGGGCTGGCCCCGAGTATCGCGATTCTCGTGTCGACGCTGTTCTCGGGCACACTGTGGATGCTTGGAGATAGTGCGACCTCGAGGTGAAAGCGTGCTATGACGCGGCCTTCACCAGAGTCGGTAGAACAAAATCGTACGCTAGGGTGAAATACGTACGTTCCAGCCCCCTCTTGCGCAAATCAGCCGGATCCTCATGCTTCTCGAGACCGGCGATCAGCGACGGCTTGACCGCACCGACCACGTCCGAGTCGAGCCACGGACTGTTCTTGAGGAAAATCTGCGTGGTCAGCGTCTCGAAACCCTCATGCGACAGCCTGACGTGAATGTGGGCGGGACGCCACGCATGACGGCCGAGCGCGGCCAGCAGTGCCCCCGTCGGTCCCGCCTTGGGAATCTGGTACGGCGCGGTGACCCAGGTCTGAATCTCGAAGCGGCCGCTATCATCGGTGGTCACGCGCGCGCGCAGATTGTACGGGGCTTGGGCCCTGGGGATATTGAAGTGCGAGTAGGCACCCTCAGCGTCCGCATGCCAGATGTCGACAATTGCGCCCCCGAGCGCGGAACCGTCGGGACTGCGCACCGCACCGGAGAAAATCAGCACGTCGCCGGGCTCGTTGGCGCGATGCGGCAGCACGCAAGGAGTTTTCATCGCCGGCGCCTCGGGCACATAGAACGGGCCCTCGACCGTGCTCTCGGTGCCGTCGCGTCCGGCCCAGTCGACCTGATCGACCGTCGCCTCGAGGAACACGTCCATCAGCAGCGAAACCTCGCCCTCGCTCTTGCCGGCCTCGGTAAAAAGGGCGACCACACGACGATATTCGTCGTGTGTGATGTGATGCTTGCGGATAAACGCGCGCAAGGTGGACATGAGATCATCGAAGACCTCATTCAACCGTGAGGGAGCAGCCGACGTCTTCGCAGCGCTCATAGAGGCCTCCTGTGCCGCCCGCTAACTTGACTATCATAAATCCGCAGCGCGAAGCGCCGCAACATTCCGCACTATCGCGCGATCCTTTTCGCCCGATCTCCGTGGCCAAGACTGAGGCCTGCCAATCGACGCAGCAACGTCCCCTACCTCGCGCCGAAACCGCGTGGTAGGAGCGCCACGGAGGAATGACCATGATCGCGTACACACCAACCGTCCTCACCGCCGAAGGAATCATCTTCCCCGAGGGGCCGCGTTGGCACGCCGGCAAGCTCTGGTTCTCGGACATCCACGGCGCGCGGGTGATGGCCGTGGATCATCAGGGCCGGCTCGAGACCGTGGTGGACGTGCCGATGCGGCCTT
Source organism: uncultured delta proteobacterium (assembly GCA_963745025.1). Taxonomy (GTDB): domain Bacteria; phylum Desulfobacterota; class Binatia; order JACPRU01; family JACPRU01; genus CAVQIG01. The sequence continues at coordinate 28,504 of CAVUWD010000018.1, read as the reverse complement.
CGGGGCTCGGCTTCGATCCCCGCGGCCGCCTCCTCGTCGTATCGATGCGCGACCGGCGCTTGTTACGGTTCGAGAACGGCAGCCTCGAGACCGTGGCCGACATGAGCTCGCTCATGCCGGGCGATGCCAACGACATGGTCGTCGATGCCAACGGACGGGCATTCATCGGCAACTTCGGATTCGATCTGTTCAACGGCGCCGAGCCGCGACCGACCTGCCTCGTCGTCGTCGATCCCGACGGCCGCGCGCGCGTGATCGCCGAAGACCTGGCGTTCCCGAACGGCGCCGTGATCACGCCGGACGGCAAAACCTTGATCGTCGCCGAGTCGTTCGCCAACGTGCTGACCGCCTTCAACTTGAAGCCCGACGGCTCGCTCTCCGGCCGGCGCTTCTTCGCCCACCTCGGCGACCGCACGCCCGACGGCATCTGCCTCGACGCCGAAGGCGCGGTGTGGGTGTCGTGCTTCGGACAGGACGAGTTCATCCGCGTTTGGGAGGGCGGCGACATCGCGGCGCGCGTGGCGGTTCCGGGGCGGCGTGCGGTCGCATGCATGCTCGGCGGCGAGGATCGGCGGACACTTTTCCTGCTCACGGCCGAGACCACCCTAGAAGATCTCTCGCAGGGCAAATCGAAGGGCCGGATCGAAACCGTTCGTGCCGACGTCCCGGGCGCGGGGTATCCGTAGCGTCTTGTTTCCGAATCTTCGCTCGGTGACTCTGGCTCATCACACCGACAGCAACAGGAAGGAGAACGTCGGATGATCGTCGGCAGGGTGATCGAGATCTGGCGCTATCCGGTGAAATCGATGGCGGGCGGCGAGCTCCGCGAGTGTCGGGTGAGCGAGCGGGGCATCCCCGGCGATCGCGGCTGGGCGCTGCGCGACGAGGAAGCGCGCGAGATCCGGGGAGCGAAAAAGTTTCCTTCGTTGCTCCAGTGCAGCGCTCGTTACCTGAGAGAACCGAACGGTGGTGCGACTCCGCCCGCAGAGATCACCCTTCCCGACGGCACGCGCATCCAGAGCGACGACCCGGTCGCGGCCGAGCGCCTGTCGGGTCTCATCGATAAGCGGGGCACGCGGTGCACGCTCCCCAGAGAGGCATAACGCGTCCCCTGAACGAGGGTGTCTGACGCGGACGAAGGCTTGTCCGACGATCGCCGCCGCCGTAAGAGCAATGCATGGAAAACGCCGGCATCGATCTCTTCGAGGCAATGAGCACGCTGCGGTCTGTGCGGCGACTGCGCAAGGACCCGGTTCCCGACGACCTGCTGCGAAAGGTGTTGACCGCCGCCACCTGGGCGCCGAACGGCGGCAATCGCCAGCCGTGGCGATTCATCGTGGTGCGCGACCCCGAGACGAAGACGATCCTTCGTGATCTGTACCTGCCGCACTGGACGACCTACGAGAACGCACACCGCCCGGCGATCGCCAAGCTCCCCGATGCGGAGCGCAAGCGCATGGAGCGCACATACGCGACCGCTCGCCACCTCGCCGAGCACATCGACGAAGCGCCGGTGATCGTCGTCGTCTGCGTGCACATCCCGGACCTGGCGATCACGGACGCGAAGCTCGGGCGCCCCTCGGTCGTCGGGGGCGGATCGATCTATCCGGCCGTGCAGAATCTGCTGCTCGCCTGTCGCGCGTTCGATCTCGGCGCGACGCTGACGACGCTCCTCTGCCTCGAAGAGCCCAAGGTCCGCGAGCGATTGGCGATCCCGGAGAACTGGGCCACCGCCGCCTACGTGCCGATCGGCTATCCCGAAGGCCGCGGCCACGGCCCGTTGACGCGGAAGCCCGTCGAGAGGGTCGCGTTCCTCGATCGCTGGGATCGACCGCTCTTCTGAAGGGTCATCGGGGAGCGTCCGAGGCGACGCTCGCTGCGTTCCCGGCGCGACCGACGTGTGAGGCGTTCAGATCGCGATTCCGCCGTCGACGCAGATCACCGTGCCGGTGAGATAGGCGCCGGCGCGCGAGGCGAGGTAGATCGTCACCCCCGCCATGTCCTCGGGCTCGCCGATCCGCCCGAGCGGGCAGCTCGCGACGATCGCGTCTTTGGAGCGCCGCAGCAGCTCGGCCGTCATCTTGCTCTCGAACGGGCCCGGCGCGACGGCGTTCACGGTGATGTTCGGGGCGAGCCGTTTGGCGAGCACGCGGGTCATGTGATGGACCGCTGCTTTGCTCGCCGAGTACGCATAGGTCTCCAGGGCCGGCACGCGGATGCCGTCGATCGAGCCGATGTTGATGACTCGCGCCGGATCGCCTGGCGTTGCCCCCTTCTCGAGCAGCGGCGTGAGCTCTCGGGTGAGGTGGAAGACGCCTTTCACGTTGAGCGCCAACACCCTGTCCCAGGCGGCGTCCGGGAACTCGGCATAGGGTGCACCCCAGTTCGCACCCGCGTTGTTGACGAGCACGTGCAGCGCCGCTTCACGCTTCGCGACCTCGGCGGCGAGGTGCTTCGCGCCCGCCTCGGTAGCGAGGTCGGCGGCGATCGCGATCGCCGTGCCGCTCGCCGAGAGCTCCTTCGCAACCGCTTCGCAGACCTCGGCCTTGCGCGACGAGATGTAGACTTTGGCGCCGGCCTCGACGAGACCGCGCGCGATCATCTCGCCGATGCCGCGCGACCCTCCGGTGACGACTGCCACCTTGCCTTCGACGGAAAACAGGTTCTTCAAGACGTCCTCCTCGTGAGCGGACTCAACCCTTCGGCCTCTGTGGTATTAGAAGAGAACCGCGTCCAGGAAAAGGAGGAGATCGATGCGGCATCCGAGGATCGTGATCTCGGCGCTCGCTCTCCTGCCGGTCGTGCGGGCGGCGCCGGCGGGAGCTCGGAGGGGGAGGCGTGCAACCGCGTACCGGCCGTGGCATCAGGTACATCACGGGCGGCGCCGACAGCGGCGAGCACGACTTCTGGGCTCACCGCGAATTCGGAAATGATTCTCGTGTGTGAGCCGGCTTGACTTTCGTCTTTCCTTCGCCTGAACTGGTTTGGTGACTTCGCTCCGAGGATTCCGCGGGCCGATCCATGGCCGGGGCGCCGGCGATAATCCGCCGAATCGGTTCGAGAAGCTCACCTACGTCCCAGACCCGGAAGCAACCGACCCCGACGCGCCGCATCCGAGCACCGAGTTTCTCCGCGACGCCTCACGCTCGATCCTCGCGCGAAACGAGAGCCCCGACGTCGGCTTCGACGTGAGCATCAATCCCTACCGGGGCTGCGAGCACGGTTGTACCTATTGTTTCGCCCGCCCGACCCACGAGACGCTCGGATTTTCCTCCGGGCTCGACTTCGAGACCAAGATTCTCGTCAAGGAGGACGCCCCTGAGCTGTTGCGCGCGGAGCTCGCCCGGCCGAAGTGGGCACCGCAAGTGATCGCCATCTCCGGCGTGACCGACGCGTACCAGCCGATCGAACGCCGGCTTCGCCTCACGCGGCGATGCATCGAGGTGCTCGCCGAATTCCGTAACCCGGTGTTGGTCATCACCAAGAACCATCTCGTCGCTCGCGATCGTGATCTGCTCGGGGACCTCGCCCGCGACCGTGCGGCCGGCGTCTTTCTCTCGGTCACGACCCTCGACGGCGAGCTGCAGCGAACGATGGAGCCGCGAGCCTCGGCGGCCGAGCGGCGCCTGGACGCGATCCGGGCGCTCGCCGACGCCGGCGTGCCCGTCGGCGTATTGGTTGCGCCCGTCATTCCGGGTCTCACCGATCACGAGATGCCGGCGATCCTCCGCGCCGCGGCGGAGGCCGGTGCGCGCTTTGCGGGCTACGTTCCGCTGCGGCTTCCGTACGCGGTGAAGGATCTCTTCGATCGCTGGCTCACGGATCACTTCCCCGATCGCAAGGAGAAGATCCTCCGGCGCATTCGCGATCTCCGCGGCGGCAAGCTGAACGATCCGAACTTCGGCTCGCGGCTGCGCGGCCAGGGAATTTTCGCCGAGGAGATCGCCGCGCTCTTCGCGATCGCCTGCCGCCGCGCAGGAATCGTCGATGGCCGGGTGGAGCTCTCGACCGCGGCGTTTCGCAGACCGGAAGAATGTCAGCTCGCCCTACTCTGAAGTACCGCTTCCGCGCCTTTCGCGATCTCGGCGACGATCCTGGCGGCAGGCTCGATCGCGTGCACGAGGGCACACGATTGCCCGGCGTAGAGCGCGGCATACTCCATGTCGCCCTCGAATCCTTCGACCGGCATGAAGATGTGGTAGCGCGGAAGCTCGACGCGCGCGCCGGCGATCGTCGTGGTCCCGAAGGGAACCCCCTCGCCGGGGCGCCGCCCCGGCGGCGGAGAGCCCGCAGCTTCCCACTCGGAATAGGCTTTGTTGCGGAGCACGCGGTGCGCCGCGTTCGGCCAGCCGACATCGAAGAGCAGCGTGTGCACCGTGTCTTCCGCCTTGGCGGCGACGATGCGCTCCTTGTAGGGTCGCGCCGCCGCCGACTCCTCGCTGCAGAGGAACCGAGTGCCGATCGACACGGCTTGCGCGCCGAGGCTGAGCGCCGCGGCGAGCCCTCGCCCGTCGGCGACGCCGCCTGCGGCGATGACCGGCAACGGCTTCACCGCTTCGACGACCGCGGGAAGGCAGATCGACAGCGCGGTCGTGCCCTTCACGTGACCTCCGGCTTCGACGCCCTGGATCATCACCGCGTCCACGCCGGCAGCCGAGGCCGCTTTCGCTTCTTCGACCGACCCGCACTGGAGGATCACCTTGGTGCCGACCCGATGCGCCTGGTCGACGAATGGCCTGGGGTCGCCCCAGAAGAGGATCAGCACGGGCACCTTCTCCTCGAGGCAAGACTCGACCTGCCCTTCCTCGGCGAGCGCGAGAATGATGTTCACGCCGAAGGGCTTCCGAGTGAGCGAGCGCAAGCGCCCGATCTGCTCGCGAATCACCGGGGAGGGAAGGCCGCCCATGCCGAGCACGCCGAGGCCGCCGGCGTTGGACACCGCGGCGGCGAGCGCCGCGCTCGCCACGCCTCCGCCCATACCGGCATTGAAGATCGGCAGCTCGACGCCGAGCTCTCTGCAGAGCGGTGTCTTGAGCATGGGTCAGCCTCCTCAGAAGGGCGTGTGATCTTACTCGCTCCCGCTGGTGGCGAGACGGCTCCGATCACATCGCCTACCCGTCAGCGTCCCGTGAACTTCGGCTTGCGCTTCTCGACGAAGGCGGCCATCGCCTCGCGCAAGTCGTCGCTGCCGAGGAAGGCGGCGTTCCACGTGGCGACGTACTGGAGGCCGTCCTCGACGCTCTTCCCTTCGCAGAACTCCAGCACCCGCTTGGTGCCCTGCACCGCGAGCGGAGAGTTGGCCGCGATCCGCTCGGCGAGATTGCGCGCAGCCGCGACCGTGGTCTCGCCGTCGGCGAAGACCCGGTTCACCAGATGGATCGCCTCGGCGCGCTCGGCGTCGATGTCGTCTCCCGTGAACGCCAGCTCGGCGACGTGTCCCTTGCCGATGATCGCCGGCAGCCGCTGCAGCGTGCCGACGTCGGCGACGATCGCGATCTTGGTCTCGCGGATCGAGAAGATCGCATCACGGGCGGCGTAGCGGATGTCGCAGGCGGTGACGAGGTCGATGCCGCCGCCGAGACAGTAGCCATGAACCGCGGCGATCACCGGCTTCGTGCAGTCGGCGACCGCCGTGATCGAGCGCTGCAGCCGGTCGATCTCGTCGAGGACCGCGAAGCGACCGCTCGGCTCCGAGCCGAAGAGCGTGCCGCCCATCGCCTTCAGATCGAGTCCGATGGTGAAGTCCTTGCCGCGTCCGGCGATCACCACCGCGCGGACGGCGGCGTCGTCCTCGAGCTCGCCCATGGCCTGCGGCAACTCGTTCCAGAAGGCCGGGCCCATGGCGTTTCGCTTCTCGGGGCGATTCAGCCAGAGCGTCGCCGTCTGATCGTGCTTCTCGATCTCGAAGAACTCGTAGCGCATCATTTCCTCCGGGTCGGCGATTCGAAGCTCCACGTCAATCCGGGAACGCGCCCCGGGTCAAGGGCTGTCGGTCGATTGCAGCCGGATCTCGGTGATCTCTGCGGGCTTGAAGAGCCGGTCGCCGCGCGGCAGCTCCCCGCCGCGAGCTCGCCGAGCATGGGCAGACGGGCTTCAGGATGCCTCTGCGCCGGACGCGCTCATGACGTCGATGACGGACCGCGGCGGGTCATTTCGGCGACCTCTTTCCGACTGCCGAGCGTGAGCGTGTTGAGGTTCGCGCCGCCCGAGACGGGAATCGCGGCGCCGTTGATGAATGCCGCGCGATCCGAAGCGAGAAACGCGATCAGGTAACCGATCTCGCGGGGCTCACCGAGCCGGCGCGTCGGTATCGCAGCGATCGCCGCGTCGCGAATCTCCCCCGGCATCCTCTGCACGTTCTCCGTGGCGATCAGCCCCGGCAGGATCGCATTGCAGGTGATGCCGTGTCGCGCGAACTCGAGCGTCACCGTCTGCGTGAGGCCGAGGAGACCCGCCTTGCTCGCCGCGTACGCAACCTGATTGTGCAAACCACCGGTCGCGGCGATCGACGATACGTTGACGATCCTCCCCCATTTCTTGGCGACCATCGGGCCCACCACCGCCTGAATCAGATGGAACGCGCCGCTCAAGTTGACGCCGATCTCCCGCTGCCACGCTTGCTCGGTCATGCGCTGGAGCGGCGCGATGTTGTTGACGATCCCGGCGTTGTTCACCAGCACGTCGACGTCGCCGAGCTGGCCGCGAATCGCCGCCACGCCGCTCTCGACCGAGGTCGGATCGGAAACGTCGAAGACCGCCGCTGTCGCGCGCCGCCCGAGCTTCTCGATCTCCGCGGCGGTCTCTGCGACTTCGGGCAGGCGATCGGCGACCGCGACGGCCGCGCCTTCCTCGGCCAACACCAGCGCCGTGGCGCGGCCGATGCCGCGCGCGGCGCCGGTCACCAGAGCGAGTTTTCCTTCGAGCAGCATGGCGACCTCCGTTTGTGAGCGCCCTCCCCCGCCATGTATCTGAGGATCTGAGTATCTGACACCTGGGCCGCTGTACACGGAGGTGGAGCGATGACGTGGCGACGGGGTTTCGACCTGCTTTGCGCGTGCGTGCTCGCGACCATGGGCCTCTGCGTTGTCGTGCAGGCCGAGCCACTTCCCCGCGAGCAAGTTCCGGAGCCCCTCAAGCCGTGGATCGACTGGGTCCTGCGTGGCCACGAGCAGGACCTCTGCCCGTATTTCGAGGGCACCGCGGACCGACGCCAGTGCGCCTGGCCTGCCCGGCTCGTCCTCGAGCTCGACGAGAAGAGCGGTCGATTCAGCCAACAGTGGCGCGCCTATTCCGACGCCTGGATTCCGCTTCCCGGCGACGCGCGGCGCTGGCCGTTGGACGTACGCATCGACGGCAAACCCACTCCCGCGGTAGTCCACGACGGCGCGCCCGCGCTGCACTTGAGCAGAGGAAAACACGAGATCAGCGGCAGCTTCGCGTGGTCCGAGCTACCCGAGCTGCTGTCGATTCCCGCAGAAACCGGCCTCGTCGCGCTCTCGCTGGACGGCAAGGCGGTGCCGTTCGCACGGCGCGACCCTCAAGGTCAGCTCTGGCTGAAGAGCCGTCCGAGCACCGTCGCCGAGGAAGCCCGCCTCGACATTCGCGTCTACCGGCGCGTCACCGACGACATCCCGCTCGAGCTCACGACCCGCGTCGAGCTTCGCGTCTCCGGCAACAACCGCGAGGTGGTGCTCGGCCGCGCGCTTGCGGATGAGTTCGTGGCGATGACGCTCGACAGCCCGTTACCGGCGCGGCTCGAATCCGACGGCCATCTGCGCGTTCAGGTTCGACCGGGAACATGGACGATCGAGATCCGCGCACGCCATCTCGGGCCGGTCGCGACGCTCGCCCTGCCGCCGAAGGATGGTCCCTGGGCACCCGAGGAGATCTGGGTGTTCGACGCACGCAGCCCGCTTCGCGTCGTGTCCATCGAGGGCGTGCCCTCGATCGATCCGCAGCAGACCGAGCTTCCCCCCGACTGGATGCAGCTGCCCGCCTATCCGATGCGGCCGGGCAGCATCATGCGCCTCACCGAGAAGCGCCGCGGCGACGCGGTCCCCGCACCGGACCAGTTGAGCCTGCGGCGCACCTGGTGGCTCGACTTCGACGGCAACGGCTACACGATCAAGGACGAGCTCTCGGGAACGTTGAGCCAGAGTTGGCGTCTCGAGATGCCGCCGCCCACCGTGCTCGGACGCGTGTCGCTCGCCGGACGTGATCAGCTGATCACTCGCAGCAAGGATCCCGCCACCGCCGGCGTCGAAATCCGCCAGAGTCAGCTACAGATGGAGGCCGAAAGCCGGCTCACGGGATCAGGCGCGCGGATTCCCGCGGTCGGTTGGAACGAGGACTTCCAGCAGGTCAGCGGCGTTCTCAACCTGCCCCCGGGGTGGCGTCTCTTCCATGCTGCGGGTGTCGACGACGTTTCCTCGACGTGGGTCACGGACTGGACGCTCCTCGACCTCTTCCTCGTGCTGATCATCGCCATGGCGGCCGCGAGGGTTTGGGGCCTCGGTTGGGGGGTCGTCGCGCTCGCCACGCTGGCGCTCACCTATCTCGAGCCGGATGCGCCGCGATGGCTCTGGCTGGCCTTGCTCGCGGCCGAAGCGCTGCTTTCGGTGCTGCCGAGCGGGCGGTTGCGGAGCGCCGTGCGGCTCTGCCGCGGCGCAGTGCTGGTGGCATTCGTGATCGTGGCGATCCCGTTCATGGTGAAGGAGATCCGTTCGGGCATGTACCCGGCGCTCGAGACGCCGAATGCGGTCGCTCCGTTCCCGACCGCCGCCGCGGTGGGTGGGGTGATGGCCGCCAAGAGCGCCGCGGTAGCGGCGCCCCAGGCAATGATGGGCCTCGAGCGTGCGCCCCAGGCGAGGGCGCTCCGAGCGTACGAGGAAGCGCCCGGGCTGGCAGGCGGCAGGCCTTCGATTCCCGGCGATGAGTATCGCTACGTCGACGACAAGGCGATCGTCTCGACCGGCCCCGGCCTGCCGCGCTGGCAATGGAGAACGATCTCGCTCCGCTGGCGAGGGCCCGTGGAACGAGGGCAAGAGATCCGCTTCGTGCTCTTGTCGCCGCGTACGAATCTCGTGCTTGCTTTCCTGCGCGTGGCGTTGCTCGCAGCGCTCTTTCTCAAGGGCCTGCTGGGCGTCGCCGCGCCGGTCGTTCCGCGCGGGGCCGCGCTCGCCACCGTCGCCGTCGCGGCGCTCTCGTCGCTCTCGGTTTTCGCGCCCGTCGCGGATGCCGCCGACTTTCCGCCGGCGGAGCTGTTGAAGACCCTGGAGCAGCGCCTCCTCGAGCGGCCCGATTGTTCCCCGATCTGTGCGGCGAGCCCTCGCCTGCGCCTCGAAGCAACCACGACCGCGCTCTTGCTGCGCGTAGAGATCGACGCCGCGGCGGAGACCGCGGTGCCTCTTCCGGGCGGCGCCAAGGGCTGGACTCCCTCGAAAGTAGTTCTGGACGGCGAGCCGGCGGAGGCTCTTTCGCAAGACGGCAACGGCGTCCTGTGGCTCGCCGTCGGCGCCGGCAAGCATCAGGTCGTCCTCGACGGGCCGATCCCGCTCCTCGATACGGTGGAGATCCCCTTGCCGCTGAAGCCGCACCGGATCGATGCCGAAGTCTCGGGGTGGACTCTCTCGGGCATCCGCGAGGACGGCTTGCCCGAAGACAGCCTCCGCCTGGTGCGCGAGCGCAGGGGCGAGAGCACCGAACCGAGGCTCGAGCCGGGCTTCCTGCCGCCGTTCGCTCGCCTCGAGCGCGAGCTTCGTCTCGGGCTGTCGTGGGAAGTCGAGAACGTGGTCACGAGGCTCACACCGCTCGGCACGGCGTTCCATCTCGAAGTGCCTCTGCTCGCCGGCGAGTCCGTGACCGGGAACGTGCGCGTCGAGAACGGCAAGGCGCTCGTCGTGCTCGGCCCCTCGGCGAACCAGGCACGCTGGCGGTCGATCCTCAAGGAAGCGCCGACGATCGGCCTCAAGGCGTCCGAGAACGAGCCGTGGACCGAGGTCTGGCGGCTCGACGCGAGCCCTCTCTGGCACGTCGCGGCGAGCGGCATCCCTCCGATCCATCTGCCACCGAACGCGCGCCGCATCCGCGAATGGCGGCCCTGGCCCGGCGAGACGGTGTCGCTCGCACTCGCCCGTCCCGAGGCGTTTCCGGGCCAGACCCTGACGATCGAGCGGAGCGCCCTCGAGATGAGCCCGGGGCGGCGCTCGACCGACGTCACGTTCTCCTTCGAGCTGCGCAGCTCGCGCGGCGGACAGCACATCGTGACGTTGCCCCAGGATGCCGAGCTTCAATCGGTAGCGGTCAACGGCGCGCCGCAGCCGATCCGTCAGGACAAGCGAGCCGTGACGCTGCCGATCGTTCCGGGGGCCCAAACGATCGGCCTCGTGTGGCGATCGCCGCACGGCATCGGCGCGCGGGTTCAGTCTCCGGATCTCGACCTCGGCGCGGCGAGCGTCAACGTGGACACGACGATTCACGTGCCGGCCGATCGCTGGACGCTCGCCGCGGGCGGCGGTCGGCTCGGTCCCGCCGTGCTCTTCTGGAGCCTCCTGCTCGTCGTCCTCCTCGCCTCGATCGTGCTCGGTCGAATCGGATCGACGCCGCTCGGAACCATTCAGTGGTCCCTGCTCGGCGTCGGCATCACGCAGGCGCCGATCTGGGTCGCGGTCATCGTCGCCGGCTGGCTGCTCGCACTCGGCTGGAGGCTCCGGAGCGGAGCGGCGCTCGGCGACAATCGATTCAATCTCGTACAGGTCGGCCTGGCGCTCTGGACCGCGGCGGCACTCGTCGGGCTCTTCGTCTCGATCGAGCGCGGCCTGCTCGGTCTTCCCGAGATGCAGATCAGCGGCAACGGCTCGACCGCTCAAGCGCTTCACTGGTATCACGATCGCGCCGGCGCACACCTGCCGCCGACCTGGGTGATCTCGGTTCCGCTCGCGGCCTACCGACTGGCGATGCTCGCCTGGGCGCTGTGGATCGCGTGGGCACTGCTCTCGTGGCTCCGCTGGGGCTTCGGCGCGTTCGCGACGGGCGGGCTCTGGCGTGCTTCGGCGCGCGCTTGGAGGCTGTCCCGCAAGACCGCGCCGCCGCCTTCCGACACGCCGGCGCGTTGACGAAACCACATTGCGCCCCGCATCGATCTGCGACACGCTTGGCCTTCGAGGAGGAGGACACGATGCGCGGAGCTCCCACGCTGCTGCTCGCGGCCTTGCTGATCATCGGTGGCGGCGCGGCAACCACGGGCTGCTCGTCGACGACTACGACCCATACCGTTGAGCGGCCGACGACGAACGGCGATGCCACCACGCAAACCGAGACGACGACGACCGCGACACACGAGACCAGCGGCCCCGGAGTCGGCATCGTCAGCGGCACGGTTCACGTGATCGGCATGATCCTGGCGCTGCCCTTCAAGCTCATCGGCGGGCTGATCGAGCTGATCTTATGAAACAATCGGCTACGGGCTACAAGCAAGGAATCTTGGAGTCTTCTCCCGTAGCCTCCTCTTCAGCCGAGCACCCGCTGCGTCAGCCGGTTGACCGCCCGCTCGATCGCCATGGACGCGATCGCGAGAACGGCGATGAGCGTACAGGTCGACGCCACGAACCGCGGCGTCGACATGGGTCGAACGCGCTCCGCGAAGTAGAGCACGAAGGGCTGGTGCAGGAGGTAGAGGCCGTACGAGTAGACCCCGACGGTGCCGAGTAGGGCGCCGAGCCCGGGCACGGATTCACAGGTCCGCGCGACGCGCGCGAGAATGATGGAGAGGCCCGTCCCGATCAGCGCGTCGGTGAAGCTGTACGACCAGAGCTCCCCGTAGCTGTAGAGGCCGAGCGTGTAGAGCACCACGCCGGCACCGAGCGTCGCGGAGGAGAAGAGCCATCGGTCGAGGCGCTCGCCGTCTCTTCGGTAGACGAGACCGAGCGCCATTCCGAGCGCGAACTCCCAGAGGCGAGCGAGGAAGAACGCGCCCTGCACGTAGTACCCGTTGACCGGCCAGACGCAGAGAAGCACGTAGCGGCAGCCGAACGTCGCCAGCGCCGACAACGCCAGAAACCCGCCGACGCCCGCCCTTTGAAGCAAGCGAAACAGGACCGGGAACACGAGGTAGAGCTCGAGCAGCAGGCCGAAGTACCAGAGCGCCGGATTGAAGTAATAGAAGATCATGTCGACCGGCCAGACCCGGTCGCCGAGGAAGCTCAGCGCGAAGCGGTAGTCGATCGCCTCGTACCGAGCCTGAAATGGGAAGACGAGGTAGACGAGGTGCGCCACCCAGTACATGGGGAACAGGCGGAGCAATCGGCTGCGGTACCATCCGATCCATCCGCTCGCCGGCCCGCCGGTCTTGGCGAGCGAGTACGTGAGGCCGAACCCGGAGAGCACGAGGAAGACGGCGACCGCGTGGAAGCCGAGCTGGCCGAACGCCGCGCCGAAGGCCTCCAGGCCGCAACGAAGCTCGTCGACCGCCGAAGCCGGCGCACAAGCCGTCCAGAATTTCGCGACGTATCCTTCGGAGAGCGCCGATGGGAACCGCGCGTCGGGCCCGCAGATGAAATTGAAGGCGTGAAAGTAGGCAATCCACAGAATCGAGATGCCCTTCATGCCGTCGAGCCAATCGAGGCGGGCGGCCACGCGCCTGGCGTCCATCGCCGTCTCTATATCGCTCGTCGCGAGCGATCGAGAAGAGCCGGTTGACTTGGCTTCGCTCATCGCGGAGGCTTCGCCCTTCGGGAAAGGAGATCGCGGAATGCAGACACGCACTCTCGGACGAAGCCCGTTGAGCGTCTCGACCCTCGGACTCGGATGCATGAGCATGTCGGAGTTCTACGGCCAGAGCGACGAGGCCGAATCGATCGCCACGCTCCATCGCGCCTTCGAGCTCGGCGTCGACTTTCTCGATACCGCGGACATGTACGGAGTCGGCCGAAACGAGGAGCTGGTCGGCAAGGCGGTGCGCGGCCGCCGCGACCGTGTGGTCATCGCCACCAAGTTCGGCATCATGCGAGGCAAGGACGGGAGCCGCCTCGGCATCAGCGGCAAACGAGACTACGTGCGTTCGGCGTGCGAGGCGAGCCTCGAGCGTCTGGGCGTCGAAGTGATCGATCTTTACTACCAACACCGGGTCGATCCCGCGACGCCGATCGAAGAGACGGTCGGCGCGATGGCGGAGCTGGTGAAACAGGGAAAGGTGCGCTTTCTCGGCCTCTCCGAGGCGAGCCCCGCGACGATCCGGCGCGCGCACGCGGTCCATCCCATCGCGGCGCTGCAGACCGAGTATTCGCTGTGGAGCCGCGAGCCCGAAGACGAGATCTTGCCGACGTGTCGAGCGCTGGGCATCGGCTTCGTGCCGTACAGCCCGCTCGGCCGTGGCTTCCTCACCGGTCAGATCAAGCGCTTCGAAGATCTCGCCGCGGATGACTTTCGCCGCTTCAACCCGCGGTTTCAGGGGGAGAACTTCCAGAAGAACCTCGATCTCGTCCGTCGCGTGGAGACGATCGCGCGCGAGAAGGCGTGCACGCCCTCGCAGCTGGCGCTCGCCTGGGTGTTGGCGCAGGGGGACGACGTGGTGCCGATCCCGGGAACCACGCGCCGCAAGCACCTGGAGGAGAATGTCGGCGCGCTCGCGGTCACGCTCACCCGGCAGGACCTCGCGCGCATCGACGAGGCCGCACCCAGAGGCGTCGCCGCCGGCGAGCGCTACGCCCCCGACGGCATGCGGTTCGTGAATCTTTGACCGCTACTTCTTGCCGGCGGTCGGCTCGACGATCTCGAGGAGCTCGACCTCGAACGTGAGCGGCGCTCCCGGCTTGATGAGCGGTGGCGCACCTCGGTCGCCGTATGCGATCTCCGCGGGGCAGACGAGCTTGGCCTTGCCGCCGACCTTCATCTTCTGTAGGCCTTCGGTCCAGCAGGGAATCACCTGCTTCAGACCGAACGTGACGGGGCTCTTTCGCTCGTAGGAGCTGTCGAAGACCGTGCCATCACGGAGCGTGCCCTTGTAGTTCACTTTGACGCTGCTGTCGGGGGTCGGGCTCGCACCCTTGCCAGGCGATACGTCGCTGAAGATCAGGCCGGACTCGCTCTTCGTGGCGCCTTTTTCGGCCGCGGCCTGCTTCAAGAACTCCCCGGACGCCTTCTTTTCGACTTCCGCAACCTGCGCCGCGCGCGCCTTGGCGAGCTCTTGGAGCTTCGGGCCATAGGCGGCGAGGTCGACCTTCGGCGTCTTGCCGAGAACGCCGTCCGCGAGGCCCTCCTCGAGCACCTGCATCTCCGCCTCGCTCAGGTTGAAAACCGACAGGCTGCGGGCGACCGAGAGGCCGAGCGCATAGATCTCCTTGTCGGTGTCGCTCTCGAGCTTGACGTCGGCCGCGGACGCCGTGGAAACGAGCCACAGCGCAGTGGCCACTACGATGCCGATCGTGGATTTCATGACTCTCCTTCGTCCAGTTGGTGGGTCGGTGCGAACGATGGCAAGCTATAGCCGGGAACATCCCTGGAAGCGAGGGGGGAACCTGGCGCCGCGGCCACCGCAGCGATCATGGCTGCAGGATGGCTCGCAACACGATCGACGTCTCGCTCTCGGCGGTCCTCGACCCCCGACCCAGGATACGGCGGGTGATCTCCTCGGTTCGAGTCGTGCCGCCGCCGATTTCGACGGGCTTGCCGTTCTCGACCACGAGCTCGGTTGCCGCGTCGGTGAACTCGATCGCGCCCGAGCCGCCGGGCGAAAAGTAGCTCACGGTCGGTACCAGGCGAAGCCGGATCCGCCGGTCGGGTAGGACTTCGGCATGGACCTTGAGCGAGGTCCCGACGTTTTCGAACGCGAGTCCGCGTGTCACGTATCCCGCCCCCGTCGCGTAGTCGCTGTAGAATTGAACGTCCGGGTACGGGACCCGCGTTGCGACGCGCAGCTCCGAATCGCCGCCGTCCTGGACGATCGTGAAGATTCCCGACGAATGCGTCACGCGGGTCGTCTGGCTTTCCGCGCCGAGTCGCGTGCGGCTGCTGGTTCCGCCCGGATCGGTGATGATGATGCGGGTCGATCCCTGCACGTCGTCGCGTGCTTCGCTGCCGGACTGCCGGAACTCGATGGAGACGCGAACCTGCTCGGACGAAAGCGCCGCTGCGGGGGCGCCGAGCAGAGCGATCGCCAGACAAGCGAGGAGCGACCGAACCATTTCTCAGCCCGCCGCACTCAGGGAGGTTCGCTCCTCCCGTGTTGCGAGACATCGACTGCAGAGAAGAGCGAGGAACCGCTCGACACCGCCGAGCACCAGCTTGCCGCGGAGGGACGGAAAGATCTCGAACGCGTGCTGCGCCCCCGCGAGCTCCGCGTAAGCGACCGGGGACCTGCGCCCGCCCACGTCGTGTGGGCGATAAACGTTGTACGTCAGCCAGGCGCCGGTCAGGCTCACCGCCAGGAAGAACCACGCGATCATCATCCGCCCCCACGCTTGCGAAGCTCGTGCTCCACGAGGACCAGCCGGTCGTTACCGAAGAACATGGCGTCGCCGACGAACATCGTCGGCGAGCCGAAGCCGCCTCGGCGAATGCACTCGTCGGTGTTGGCGCGAATTTGCTCCTTGTAGGCGGGCTGCTGGATCTTCTCGAAGTACTCGGCGGGATCGAGCCCGACCTCGCGGACGATCGAGGCGAGCACGTCGTCGCGGCTGATGTCCCGATCCGCTTCCCAGTAGGCGGCAAAGACGGCCTGGCTGTACGGCGAGATCCTGTCGTGCTCCACGGCGACGAGCGCTCCGCGCAGCGACTTCACGGAATTGACCGGAAACACCGCAGGCGGAAACCGCAGCTTCAGGCCATGGAAATCGGCCCAGTCCTGTAGATCCTTCGCGTAGTAGCGCGCCTTGGCCGGCACGGGCCGCTCGCGCGACTCGTAGACGGATGGATTCACCGTATTGAAGATGCCACCGACCAGGATGGGCCGCCACACGAGATCGGCTTCACAGCGCCGGCAGAGGTCTTCGATCCGCGTGAATGCGAGATACGTCCATGGGCTCGAGTAGTCGTAGAAGAATTCGACGCGTCCCGGCATCGCTCTCTACTAACTCACCAAGGCTTTCTGTTACAAATCGAACATGCCGGCGGTGGTTCTTTTCGACGGCGTCTGCAATTTCTGCAACTCGACGGTGAATTTCATCATCGATCGCGATCCCGCGGAATATTTCAAGTTCGCCGCGATTCAATCTGAGCCGGCCCGACGCCTTCTCGCTGGCTGCGGGCTGTCGTCTGGTTCTCTCGACAACATCGTCTTGTTCGAAGACGGCGCCTGCTATTTACGCTCGACGGCGGTGCTGCGCATCCTGAGACGTCTTCGGGGTACTTGGGTGCTTCTCTATGTGCTTCTTCTCGTTCCTCGGCCGATTCGTGACGCCGGTTACGACTGGTTTGCTCGCCACCGATATCGGTGGTTCGGCAAGCGATCTGAGTGCTCGATTCCCTCCCCTGAGATTCGTGCCCGCTTCCTGGAGTGACCATGACGTGAGCTAAGAACCTACATGATAATTGCGTGACGTTGCCGTTTTTTGACGGCGAACGTGAACGCGATTTTGACGGTGACCTTTGAATTCAATCGGGAAATCCTCAGGTTTTTGCTAGGCATATCCTTTGCTTTATCGTTTATCATGGATAGGCGCTTCCGTTCGGCGGCCGCGGGGTTCACCCTCGTGGAACTGCTCGTGGTGATCGCGATCGTCGGAATCCTCGCCTCCATCGCAATTACTCAATACGCCCTTTACAAGGCGAAGGCCGTGGACGCGCAAATGCAGTCGGCCCTGAATTCGGCCCGTGAAGCGATGGAGTGCCACTACGTAAAGGGCAACCCCCCGTCGTACCAGGGTGCCGACGAGGCCGTGCTACGCGCCGACTGCGACTACCGTGGAACGGCACCGAACGTCCATCTCCTCATTGTTTCGGCGACCCTCGATCAATACACCCTCCTGGCGTGTGCCGCGGGCGCATCGAGCCCGGCGTGGCGCTACGATTCCAACGTCGGAACGATGGTTCCGGACTCCGGCGGCGGTTGCTAGAAACGCTCGTCGTTCACGCCTCAGCCGCGAACCCGTGCCGCAGCGCGTTCTCGGCCACCGGCGATTGGCGGAACGAGCGTCGTCTCCTTGAACGCGTGCTGCCCCATGTCCACGGTGATCGCCGCCCGGCCGCTCGACGCTGAAGGTCGTGCGCGATCTCGCGCACGCTAGCTCGGGAGGATGCTGGGCCGAAGACGGTTCGCGACCAACGGGAGCGATCTGTGGCGAGGCCTCCTAGCCTCGAGGCGGGGAGAATCGCGCACTTCAATAGGTTTCCACGGGCGCCTCGCGATCGTCGCGCGCAGGACCCTTCTGCTCGAGGCCGCTGCGAGCCTCCGCGAGCGTCGGGCAGTAGCGAAGGGCGCGACGGTAGAGATCCTCGCGCTCGGCGGCATCGTGCGAGTCCCGTGCCATGTCTACGTACACCGCTGCGCGCCGGCAGCGTTCCGGATCCACGTCGCTAGTCGAGGATTGCGAGCTGCGCGGAGCTCCGTTCGCCGGCCGCTCGCGGGACGAGCCACCGTAGGCGTTCGCGCTCTCGTGCCGAGCCCGAGAGGCCCCTTCGTCCGCGCGCTCGAGCGCCAGCGCCCCCGCGCGGCCGGGGGGATCGCCGCGCGCAAGAAGCTCCTCGGCCTCGCGGCGTGCCGACACGGCCCGCTCGACCGAGGACGGATGAGTGTCGAAGTATCCGGCGCTCATCGACTGCGGCACCTCGACGGCCATGCGCTCCTGAATGCCGGCGGCGACCCGAGGATCGTACCCCGCCTCGTAGGCGTAGCGCAGACCGACCTCGTCCGCCTCGCGCTCCTGGGTCTGCGTGTAGTGATTCAGGAACAGCTGCCCGATGCCTCCCGCCGCCCGCCCCGCGCCCGGCACGCGGGCCTCGAGGACCGTCGCCAAGATGCCGAGCGCCAGGCTACTGACCGTGCCCTTCAGGACGTGACCTTGCTCGATGTGCGCGAGCTCGTGTCCGAGCACCACGGCCATCTCGTCGTCGGACTGGAGAAAGTTCAGCATGCCCGACGTGACGGCCACCTGCCCGAAGGTGGCGCCGGCGTTGATCGAAGGATCCCCGTTGACGATGACGAACTGGACGTTGGGATGCCCCGGGATGGTCTCGAGCAGGCGCCGTCCGACGCGCTCGACGCGCCGCTTCTGCTCCGCGAAGTGCAGCTCGGCTCGCTGCTGAAGGCGCTGAGACTCCTGCGCCATCTCGTGGTCGATCGACGAGGCGCTGCGTGTCGACATCGGAGCACGCCGTCCTGCAGGCACAGCGGCACAACTCGACAAAAGCAGCAACAACGCCGTGAAGCGTCGAGCGGTCACGTCCGCTACGATACGGCGGCCCCGGCGGAGCGGCAATAGGGTACGGCCGCTCGCAAGTGGGCTTCCGCTCAGGCGAAGAATTCCGCGAGCCTGTCGCGCTGCCGCTCGGCGTCGGCGATTCCGAGCTCGAGCAGGTGGCCGGCATAACAGCCGTCGAAATAGAGATAGGAGAGAAAATCGGCTTCCCCTCCCGTGTTCTTGGAGGCGTAGCGCAGGAAGATGCGCGAAAGCCAAGAGCCTGGCTGCGGTCGCGGGCGGCGATGCGCGAGGCACTCGGCTGCCAGCACCCCGAGGTCGCGCGAGGGTTGTAGAAAGAGGTCGCGGACGATGCGGTAGGCAGTGCCGCGGCTCTCGATGATCGGCTGGTTGATGTACGCGAGGAAGTCGTCACCGTAGATTCTGCGGCCTTGCTCGAGGATCGCGTTGAACAGCCGCAATCGGTCGGCGTCGTAATCGACGCGATCGAGAAGAAGCGCGTTCAGGATCTTGCCCGCGAGAAAGGCCGGGCTGCTGACGCTATCTTCCGCGACCGCCGGAGGAGCCTCGCCGGCGGCGCGCCGATGGTGCATGCCGACCACGAGCACGCGGTCCGCGCCGAGACGGAGCGCCGGGGACAGTGGCGTGTTCAATCGCAGGCTGCCGTCACAGTAGAAATACGGGCCGATGCGAATGGCAGGAAAGAGGAGCGGGATCGCCGCCGAGGCGAGCGCGTGCTCCGGCGCGAGCCGCGCGGCGCGTGCGACGACGAAGGGGTCGCGCGCCCAATGATCGACCCTGCCTTCGCGGTTTTCCACGAAGATGACCGTATTCCCGGTCCTGACCTCCGTCGTCGCGACCGCTACCGCGTCGATGTCTCCGCCCGCGATCTTTTCGCCGATTCGCCGCCACGGGACGCGATCGAGGATCACGCGCTCGAGCGGCGAGAAATCGAGGATGCCGGGGATCCGCACCGGGGCGCCGGGCTCTGCGGCCGGCTCGGGTCGCGCCTTGCGGCCGATGCCGAGCAGCCGGGCCGGCAGCGACAGGAGCTTGAAAGGCGTGAGACGGAGCACCTTCTCGATCTCGAACCCCCGCCAGATGTCGACCAGCTCCGCGAGCGCGCCCGGCTCGCCCGCATGGCCGCCGAGGAAGCAGGCATGGATCGCCCCGACGCTGCTCCCGCAGATGATGTCGAAGCGAACCGGCCGGCCGAGCAATGCGGGCAGCTTCTCGACGATGTAGTAGAGCACGCCGGCCTCGTAGGCGCCGCGCGCTCCTCCACCGGAAAGCACCACGGCGATGCGCGGGGGAGCGCCGCTCATCGGTTGGCGCTCCGCTCGGCGGATAGACCATGGTTGGCGCTTCGCGCGTCCCAGGAACTAAGGTTGGCGCTTCGCGCGTCCCTTGGGCTAGAGGAGTCCATGCCTCTCTTCGGCCGGCCCGACGCGGTGCTCGCCGAGCGCGTGCCTCTGGTGCGACGCTTAATGCCTTTCCTCATGCGCCGGCGCAACGAGTCGCTGGTCTGGTTCGAGCAGGACGTCGCGGTCGACCCTGCGCTCGCCTTCACGGATGCCTTCTCGCGCGAGCACGACGTTCCCCTCACGTTCTTTCACTTGGTGCTGCGGTCGATCACGCGAGCGCTCCACGAGTTTCCCCGGCTGAATCGCTACATCGTCGGCCGACGCCTATACCAGCGTGCCGACGTCGCAATCTCCTTCAGCGGCAAGGAGGCATTCGAGACCGATGCCCCGCTCTACGTGCGCAAGCGTATCTTCGACCCGCACGAGACCCTGGAAGCGATGGCGCGAAGCGTAGGCGAGAGCGTACGGAGCGGCCGAGCCGGACAGAAGACGCAATCCGACCGAGACATGGCGATCCTGTCCCGCATGCCGCGGCTGGCGATCGACGGCGTCGTCGTGTTCGGGCGTCTGCTCGACTACTTCAACCTGCTGCCCGCTCGGATGCTGCTCGAAGATCCGCTCTACGCGAGCGCCTTCGTCGCCAACCTCGGCAGCGTCGGCATCGCCGGAGCGTACCATCACCTCTACGAGTACGGCACGATTCCGATCTTCGTCGTCGTCGGCGCGTACCGCAACGTCGCGATCGGCGAGGACGATGGCCGGCTGGCGGTCCGACGGGTCTCCACGCTCAAGTACACCTACGACGAGCGCGTGGAGGACGGCTTCTATTGCGCGCGCGCGGTGTCGCGAATGAAGGAGCTTCTCGAGCGCCCCGAGCAGCTCGCCTGACGTCCGGGGAGCGGGCAGCGCATTCCGTTCAATGCCCCGTCACGTTTGGCGATCCTGGTAGCGGTCCCTGTTCCGGTCGAGCCATACTCGGGTCGACCGGAACGGGGACCCACCGCGCGAAGCGCGGGGCCAATAACCCTGCGCGGAAGAATCAAACCTTCCGCGCTCCGCGCGGTTGCGGGCGGTTGCGGTCGAGCCGGGTATGGCTCGACCGCAACCGCGCGCGTCGTTCCGTTCAGTCGGCCCATGGATACGTCAGACCCATCCCCGTCTACACGCGTTCGCACAACAGCAACGCGAACGACGGGGCTGCCGCGCTGAACCAGCGCCGCACGCCGAAGCCTGCCCGCCGACACAGGCCTTCCAAGCCGCGGCGAGTGAACTTGCGACTGATCTCGGTGTGCAGCGTCTCCCCGGCGCGAAAGCCGACGGTGATGCCGAGCGTGCGTAGCGACACCCGTTGGGCGCGGCGCGAGCGCAGATGCATCTCGATCTGGCGGCGGCGAGGATCGAAGAACGCGACGTGGTCGAACGCGGTCGGATCGAAATCAGCGTCGAGCTCGCGATTGATGACCCGTAGCACGTTGCGATTGAATTCCGCCGTGACACCCGCGGCATCGTCGTATGCGCGTTCGAGCACTGCGACGGGCTTCACCAGATCGGCGCCCAGCAGCAGGTGATCGCCCGCGCGCAAGCGCGCGGCGATCCCGCGCAGGAACGCCAGCGCTCGCGGCGGCGCGAAGTTGCCGATCGTGCTGCCGAGAAACGCGACCAGTCGGCGGTCCCCATCGGGAAGCACGTCGAGATGACGCTCGTAATCCGCGACCAGGGCGTGCACCTCGAGCCAGGGGTAGCGCTGCAGCAGCTCCTCGCCGCTCGCCCGCAGCATCGGCTCGCAAACGTCGACGGGGTGGTATCGAACTGCGATGCCGAGCGACTCGGCTGCGTCGAAGAGGAGCCGCGTCTTGCGCGCCGCTCCGCTGCCGAGCTCGATCAGGTCGGTCGGACGCGCGACGTCGAGAATCTCCCGCGCCGAGCGCTCCAGCAGCTGCTCCTCCGAGCGTGTCAGGTAGTATTCCGGGAGCTCGCAAATGCGGTCGAACAGACGCGATCCCTCCTCGTCGTAGAAGTGCTTCGGAGGAACCGACTTGCGCCGCCCACCGAGGCCCCGCCGCACGTCCTCGGCGAGAGTCGAGTCCCGTTGCGAATCGAACACTCGCTCGATCGAGAAACGGTCGTCCGGGGCGGGACGATCGCTCTCCCGCCAGCGTGCGGCCCCGCGGCTGCCCATGGCGGCGAGGCTACGAATCCCGACGACCCGAGGCAAGTGGCAAAGTGGAGAAAGTTGCTTGCGTCGAAGAAACACGTGGGTGAGGATCGCGCCGCAATGAGCGGCGTGCAGGTGGAATTCCAGGGCGTCTCGTTCGTCGAGCGGGGGCTGCCGCCCCGCGTCGAAGATCTCGATCTCTCGATCGAAGCCGGCGAGATCGTGGTCCTGCTCGGGCGCAGCGGATCGGGCAAGACCACCACCCTGCGGCTCGTCAACGCCCTCCTCCTCCCGAGCCGCGGCGAGGTGCGCGTCGCCGGCAAAGCGACGACGGCGTGGAATCCGGTCGAGCTTCGCCGTGGCACTGGCTACGTCATCCAGGAGGGGGGCCTCTTTCCTCACTTCGACGTGGCGCGAAACGTCGCCCTCATGCCGACGCTTCTCGGCTGGGCCACCGAGCGCATCGCCGATCGCGTTCGCGAGATGCTGCGGCTGGTCGGGCTCGATCCGGACCGCTTCGCGGCGCGCTATCCCGCCGAGCTCTCCGGCGGCGAGCGCCAGCGTGTTGGCGTCGCTCGGGCGCTCGCCGCAGATCCGCCGCTCGTCTTGATGGACGAGCCGTTCGGGGCCCTCGACCCGCCGACCCGCGAAGAGATTCGCTCCGAGTTTCGCGCGCTCGTCCGCGACCTCGGCAAGACGATCGTCTTCGTAACCCACGATCTGCGCGAGGCCCTATCCCTCGGGGATCGCATCGCGCTGCTCGAGCGCAGCCGTCTCGCGTTTCTCGGTGGGGCACGCGAGCTCATGGAGTCCGGTGCGCCGGAAGCGCGGGCATTCGTGCGAACGCTCGGTGGTTCCGAGAAATGATGGGCTTCCTCGCGTTTCTGTCGGCCAATCGCACCGAAGCGGTTCGCTTGACGCTCGAGCACGCGGGGCTCGTTCTGGTCTCGACGGCGGTGGCGGTCGCGATCGGGATTCCGTTCGGCATCCTCGCCTCGCGCCGGCCGGCCGCGGAACGGTGGATCCTCGGTGGCGCCAACCTCCTGCAGACGATCCCGAGCCTCGCGCTGTTCGGATTGTTGATCCCGATTCCCTACGTCGGAGGGATCGGCGCGCGAACGGCGATCGTGGCGCTCATCCTCTACGCGCTGCTGCCGATCATCCGCGCAACTCATGCCGGGCTCGGCGCGATCGATCCTTCGGTCCGCGAGGCCGCCCTGGCGATGGGCATGAACGCGCGCCAGCGGCTGTGGCAGGTCGAGCTGCCACTCGCGTTCGGCGTGATTCTTTCCGGAATCCGTGTGGCAACCGTGATCGCGGTCGGCGTGGCGACGATCGGCGCGGCGATCGGCGCGGGCGGCCTCGGCGTCTACATCTTCCGCGGGGTGGCGATGGTCGACAACCGGCTGATCCTCGCCGGCGCCGTGCCCGCCGCGGCCATGGCGATCGGCGCGGATCTGGGAATCGGTGCTCTGGCAACGCGCTTCTCCCCCGATCGACGGCGGCGGCGCGCGTCGTGAACCTGCTCCTGACGCTGCTCGCCGTCGTCACGATGGTCGGCTGCCGGTCGGCGGATCGGATCGTCGTCGGCTCGAAGAACTTCAGCGAGCAGGTTCTCCTCGGCGAGATCGTCGCGCAGACGATCGAACGGCGGACCGGCCTCGCGGTCGGCCGTCGGCTGAACCTCGGCGGTTCCTTCGTCTGCGATCGAGCGCTGCGCGCCGGCGAGATCGACGTGTACGTCGAGTATACCGGCACGGCGTACACCGCGATCCTCAAGCGCCCTCCGATCGCCGATCGCCAGCAGGTCCTTGCCGAAGTGCGCAAGCAATACGCCGGGGCCGGGCTCGAATGGACGGCGCCGCTCGGCTTCGAGAACACCTTTGCCATGGTGATTCGTGGCGACGACGCGGACCGCCTTGGCGTTCGTACGATCTCGGACGTGGCGGCCCATCCCGACTGGCGCGCGGCGTTCGGCTACGAGTTCATGGAGCGCGCCGACGGCTTTCGCGGTCTTGCGGAGAGCTACCATCTGGCATTCCGCAACCCGCCGCGGGTGATGGAGCTCGGGCTTCTCTATCGCGCGCTCGTCGATGGGCAGGCCGACCTCGTCGCGGGCAATTCGACCGACGGGCTGATCGCGAGCCTCGGCCTGCGCGTGCTCGACGACGACCATCACTACTTTCCTCCCTACGATGCCGTACCGGTCGCGCGCCGCCTCATGTTCGAGCGCCATCCCGAGGTTCGTGCCGCCCTGGATTCGCTCGGCAACCGAATCACGGCCGCAGAGATGCGCCGGCTCAACTACCGCGTCGACGGCGAGAAGGCTTCGGCGGAAGAGACGGCGCGGGAGTTCATGCGCCAGCTCCCATGAAGTGGATCGAGTCCTCGCCGCGGAGGTGCGCCGCGGTGACGAAGTAATCTCCGCCGAGCGCGGGCCTCCAGACGTCGTTGGCCACGGCGGTATCGTGGGCCAGCACCAGGGTCACGCCGCCGATCAGCGCTCCGACGGCCGCGTAGCCGAGCTTCGCCGGCACGTAGAAGAGGTTGCACCCGACGAGCGCAGCGCCGAGACCGATTCCGCTCCAGACTCCGGAGCCCGCGGTCTGCTCTTCGGTCTCGGACTGTTTCGACGTCGATTCCCACGGCGTCGTTTGCGAGGTCGGCGTTGGCGTCGTTTGCGAGGTCGGCGTTGGCGTCGCTTGCGGACGCGGCGTGGCTGTCGGCTGCGGACGGGGCGTCGGCTCGCGCTTCGCCACGCGAGTCTCCGGCGTCGGAGGCGGTGGGACTGGCGGCGCTTCCGCAGCCCCGACGCTCGGCGGGATCGCACCGACACTCGTCGGTTCCGCTTTGAGCTTTCCGCTGACGTCCGCTGCACCACCCGCGACGGGTCGTGGCGCAACCGCATAGAACTTCGCGGGATCGACCGCGCGCTTCGATTCACGGATCTCGTAGTGGAGATACCCCTCCGGGCCGATGGTGCCGATGGTCTGACCGACCACGACCGCCTCGCCCTCGCGTACTCTTACCTCGCCGAGGTGGGCGTAGATCGTGGTGAGGCGCTCCCCGTGCGAGAGCGCGACCACCTTGCCGTACCCCCGGATCTCGCCCGCGTATGCAACGGCGCCGCCGAGAGCCGCCGCCACCGGGGCGCCCAGGCGGGCCGCGAGGTCGATGCCTTGGTGATTCGTGCGCGCCGCGTCGCCGTATGCGCTGACGATCGCTCCCTCGGTCGGCCACATCATTTGCGACCGCGGCTCCCAAGAGAACTGCCCGACTGGACCGACGGGGAGCTGCTCCGTGCATGCTGCAATCGCCAGTGCGAGCACTCCCCCCAGGGCAACCGCAGCCCACGTCCGGTAGCGGGTCATCTTGGCGATCGCTGCCGCCTCACCATCTGCGCAGATCCCGAAATCACCCGCCATCCAACGTGCGCGCGCTCACGAAGCGCAATGTGACACGGGGGAATGGGTATGCAAAGACCCGACCGATCGGAGTAGTCTGAGGCGATGGAGCCGTTCACGACCATCGTGCTCGCCGGCGGCGCAAGCTCGCGGATGGGCCGGCCGAAGGCGCTTCTCCCCTTCGGCGCGGAGACCCTGATCGAGCGCGTCGTCCGACGATTGGCCGCCGGCTCGAGCGAGATCGTCGTCGTCCGTGGGCCACACGTGCGACTCCCTCCGCTGCCGGATCCGGTCCGGGTCGTCGAGGACGAGATTCCCCTGCAGGGGCCGGTCGCCGGCATTCTCTACGGTCTGGCGGCCGCGCGCACCGATCTCGGCTTCGTCTGTGGCTGTGACCATCCGTTTCTCGAGCCGGCGATCGGCCGGATTCTCGCCGAGCGCGCTCGCGACCGCGATGGCGCGGTCGTCGTTTCCGCGGGCGTGCCGCAACCGCTGCTCGCCGTCTATCGCAAGCGGGTAGCGGCGATCGCGACGACGATGCTCGCGTCGGGAGAGCGGCGAGCGGGCAGGCTCGTCGAGCTCGCGCGGCTCGTCGAGGTCTCGGAAGAAGATGTGCTCGCCGTCGATCCCTCCGGGTTGAGCCTCTTCGACATCGATACGCTGGAAGCGTACCGTGAGGCCCTCGCGCGCCTCGACCCGCGTGCGTCACGCTGAATCCGTGCTACGTTGCGATCGAATCTCGTATCGAAATGCACCGTGCTGTCGAAGTAACGCCTCAGTTTCTGCTGGAGGACGCTACCGCCATGTGCGGAGCAAGCAAGAGCGCGTGGGTTTGCGGTCGATCCGAATTCGGGTCGACCCCAACCCCACGCCGCCGCGCGAAGCGCGGAAGGCAATACCCAAGGCGCGGCACGAACTGTTCCGCACTTCGCGCGCGGTTGCGGGTGTTTGTGTTCGATCCGAGTACGGCTCGAACACAAACACCCGCGTTGATCATTCTGCGACGGCTTTGCTGAGGTCTTGCAAAACCTGAGGGCTTACTTCCGTGAATGCCGCGGCCGCAACGCTGCGCCTCTTCGTTTACGGAACGCTGAAGCGCGGCGGTCGGTACCACCAGCGGTTCTGTCGAGGTGCGCGGTCGATCGAGAACGCGATCGTGCGCGGGCGCGTGTACGTGCTGCCGGCAGGCGATCCGGTGCTCACCGTGCCTGCGGGGAGCATTCTCGCTCGCGGTAGCGCCGATCCCCTGGCCGATGTCGCCAAGCAGGCGGACGCCTTCGCGCCCGGGCCTACCGCCTCGGGCGACGAAGGCGGAGCTTGCGACGACGTCCGTGGCGAGATCCTCGTCTTCGACGATCCGGAAGAGCGTCTGCCACGAATCGACGGGCTCGAGGGCTTTCGTCCGGGCGGAGCGAGCCTCTACGCCCGCGTGCTCCTGACCGTCCGTCGCGAGCAGGATGCACGGCTCGTCCCCGCCTGGGCGTACGTCGAAGGAGACCTGCTCAGAGCGCCTGGATCTCGATCCCGGCGTTGAGCAGGCGCTCGCGCACGGCGCGCGCAATCGCGGGTGCGCCTCGCGTGTCGCCGTGGATGCACAAGGTCTCGGCACGAATTCGAACGCGCGTGCCGTCGGCGGCAACGACTTCGCGGTCGCGGGCAATCCGTAACGCTTGCTCCGCCGCCGCCGCGGGATCGACGATGACCGCGCCCGCAAGCGTGCGCGGAGCGAGCGAGCCGTCCGCCATGTAAAGGCGGTCCGCAAAGCCCTCGCCGGCGCTCGCGAGGCCCATCTCACCCGCCATCTCGAGGAGAATCGCCCCGGCGAGTCCGATCAGACGTAGCTCGGGATCCACGTCGCGGACCGCGCGAGCGACGGCACGGGCGACGGCAACCTCGCGGGCAGCGACGTTGTAGAGGGCCCCGTGCGGCTTGACGTGAACGAGTCGCGCGCCCGCTGCGGCGGCCGTCGCTGCGAGCGCACCCACCTGCTCGCGGACCGACGCCTCGATCGCGGCGAGCGGAAGCGCGAGCTCGCGCCGGCCGAAGTGCTCGCGATCCGGGTAACTCGGGTGCGCGCCGACGGCGTTGCCGAGCTCGAGGGCGGCCGCGACCGTATCCGCCATCGTTCGAGCGTCGCCCGCGTGGCCGCCGCAGGCGACGTTCACCGAGGTGAGATAGGGCATCAGCGCGCGATCATCGTAGCCTTCGCCGACATCGGCGTTGAGGTCGATCTTCATCCGGCGTCCTCGACTGCCGAGGGTAGCGACTCTTCGAGCCTTCGGTAGAGCGCCCGCGCCTCCTCGACGCTCACCGCAACGAAGCGCAGCCGGTCGCCCGGCTTGGCCTGACCGACGCGCCAGAGATCGGCGGTGATGATCGTCGCGATCTTCGCATAGCCGCCCGTGGTCGGACGATCGACGGCGAGCAGGATCGGCTGGCCGTCTGCCGGCACTTGGATCGCCCCCGGAGCGAGTCCCTCCGGCAGGAGGTCGGCGCCGCGCGCGTGCTCGATTGCGGGGCCCTCGAGGCGAAGACCCATGCGATCCGAGCGTGACGAAACCCGGTATCCGGCAGCGAAGAACGCCTCGGCCCCGCCGGCGGTGAACGCCTCCGTCTGCGGCCCCGGAATCGCGCGCAGCTCGGTCTCCGCGCGGTACGCCGGCAGCACGCTGCGAACGAGCCGTCTCCGTCTCGCCTCGCCCGCGTGCATGCCGATCGGCAGTCGATCGCCGCCGCGAAGCGGTCGACCCTCGAGCCCGCCGAAGCCACCGGCGGCGAAGGTCGAGCGGCTGCCGAGGAGCGGCGGCACGTCGATACCGCCGCTCAACGCGAGATAGCCGCGCGCTCCCTCGAGGCTCCGCCCGATCTTCAGCGTCTGACCTCGGCCGACCGGGAAGGACTCGGCATGCGGCATCGCCCGCTCGTCGAGAGCCGCTTCGAATCGCGAGCCCGTGATCGCCGCCCAGTGATCGGCCTCGAAGCGAATCTCGGGTCCCGCGAGCGTGAACTCGAGGGCGGCCGAGTGCTCGGGATTGCCGACCAGGCGATTGGCGAGACGGAGCGCGAGCGCGTCCATGGCTCCGCCCGCGGGGATGCCGAGCGCGCCGTAACCCGCACGACCGAGGTCCTGCACGGTCGTCAGAGGACCCGCGCGCACGATCTCGAGGCTCATCGCGGCACGAACCTCACTCGGTCGCCGGGCAGCAGACGTGTCGGCGGGTCGTCGCCCGG
>CAVUWD010000017.1:0-70471 GCA_963745025.1 uncultured delta proteobacterium | reverse complement strand
CGGCGTCGCACACTCGTCGCAGAACTTGGCTACGGGGCGAAGCTCGGCACCGCAGCCTGCACACTTGCGTCCGAGCGGAGCCGCACATTCTTCGCAGAACTTGGCGGCATCCCGGTTCTCATGGCCGCACCCGGAGCACTTCATCCGGCGAGCTCCTTCGCGACCTGCTCCGCGCGGATCGGGGCGCCGATCTCGAGGAACAGACGATGCGCCTCGCGGAGCTCGCGCTCGCGGGCTGGCTTCGTCGCCGGTCAAGCCGAGCCAGCTCGGCGCGCTCGACGTGGAGGAAGGGCTCGTAGCTCTTCGCGCCAGACATCTCGAGCCAGGCGTCGGCTTCGGCGAGCGCGGCCTCGATCTCTCTCGTCGCCTGGAGGCCCTGGGTCTCGCGGAGAGCGCGGATCCGGGTGAGCAGAGCCGAGAACTCCCAGAGTCGGGTGCCGCGCCGCCGGCAGACGGCGATCGCTTCCTCCGCGAGCGCCAGGGCCTTTGCACGATCACCGAGCCCGAGATGCGCCGCCGCCATCGCCGCGAGCACGCCGCCTTCGAGTACCGAAAGCCGTCGTTCCCTTCCGATCGTCAACGCCGTTCCCAGAACTTCGAGCGCATCGTGCCATGCGCCGTTCAAGACGTTCGCGAGCCCGAGGCTGAGGTAGGCGAAGATTCGCGCCAGTCTGGCTGCCCGTGCGCTCGGCGTAGTCCACCGCCTCCCGGCCGTGCGCCAGGGCAGGCGCTGCCTCGCCCGTGACCTCACAGCGAAAGACGTGATGGGCGTGCGAGATGCAAAGCGGCATCAGCTGCTGAGACGTGCGCGCGAGCTCGATCACCCGGTCGAGCTCGGCTGCGCCCTCGCGAGGATGCCCCGTCAGGCTCAGGGCAACGCCGTGGCAAAACGAGAGGCCGAGGCTCGGGCTAAACCCGAGTCGATCGGCGCCGAGGTCGAGATCTCCCCGAGCGAGCCCGAGACCCTGCTCCGCAACGGCAAGGCACTCGCGGAGCCGCCCGGCACCAAAAGTAGGCACTGGACAGGCCGTACCGAACGGCCACTCTCAAGCCGATGTCCTCCGTCTCGTCGGCGCGCCGAATCGACTCGAGGAGCGGGTCCAGGGCCTCTGCGACGGCCCCGGCGAAGAGCCGGAGGTGGCCGAAGCCGTTCAGGACCTGGCTGAGGACATGAGGGTCGCCGCTCCGTGTCGCGAGCTCCCGTCCTTCTCGGAAAAGCGAGGTCGCCTGGTCCTCCAGATCGCCCAGACGAGCGAGGTGATTCATGATCTGGGCGCGCACGGCTGCTCTCTCGGCGAGGTTCTCCGGCGTCTCCGGGAGCGTGTCCAGGAGCTGCCGCACGCTCCCCCAGTGCCGCAGCGCCTCGGCAGGATTGTTGAGCCCCACCCACTCGGCCGCCCGCCGATGCCACTTCGCCGCTTCCCGAGCGTCGCCCGCATGCTCCCAGTGGTAGGCGAGAAGCGCCGCGCGCTCGCCGAGCTTCCCCGAATCGACTTCCTCGATCGCGCGCGCGACCGCGGCATGGACGCGGGCTCTTCGCTCCGCGAGCTGCGAGCGGTAGGCAACTTCCTGCGTCAGCGGGTGCTTGAAGGCGTACTCGGCCTCCGGATAGAGCGCCTCCTGGTAGAGGAACTCGGCGCTCGTCAGGGCATGGAGAGCGGCGGGCAGGTCTCCGTCGCCGAGATCGGCCACGCGCCGGAGAATCGGCTCGGAGAACTTCTTGCCGATCACCGACGCCGTCTGCAGCACCTGCTTCTCCCGCTCGGGCAGGCGGTCGATCCGCGCCGCGAGTACGCTCTGCACGGTCGCGGGCAGGCCGACCTCTTCCGCGGGCGTGACCAGGCGATACGCACCCCTGCGTTCCCGCCAGAGCGCCCGTCTCGATCAGCGACTGGACGATCTCCTCGATGAAGAAGGGATTGCCGCCCGTGCGCTCCTGGATGAGCTCGCGGAGGCGGCGGAGCGACGGATCGGCTGCCGAGGAGGTCGCCGAGGAGCTCGGTGATCGCTTCGGGGCCGAGCGGAAGCAGCGGCAGCTGCTGGTAGTACGACCGCTGCATCCACGCGGCGTGGTACTCCGGGCGGAAGTTCAGGAGCACGAGCGTCCGGTTGCCGGGCGCGATCTCGACGACGAGGTTCTCGATGAACTCCTCGCTCGCCCGATCGAACCAGTGAAGATCCTCGAAGAGGAGGACGGCCGGCTCCCGGGCGCTGCGAGCGCGGGCGAGCCGCCGGATCACGTCGAAGAGCTGCCGCTGGCGCGCCTCGGGGCCGAGAGGCGGAGCCGGCCGCTCGGGATCCGGCACGCCGAGGAAATCGAACATGAGCGGGAGCCCCTCGGCGAGCGTCTCGTCGAGCAGGAGCATCCGCCCGGCGATCTTGTCGCGCGCCGCCCTCGGCGTGTCCTGCTCGGTGATGCCGAAGTAGCCGCGGAGGAACTCGAGGATCGGAAGGAGCGGTACGGCCTTCCCGTGGGCGACGCCGTGCCCCTCGTAGACGGGGATCTCCCGCGCGCGGCAGCGCTCGACGAACTCGTAGCAGAGGCGGCTCTTGCCGGTCCCCGGCTCGGCGACCACGCCGACGACCTGCGCGTTTCCCGCGATCGCCCGCTCGAGCGCCGCCTCGAGAGCGGCCATCTCGCTCTGGCGGCCGACGAACTTGGAGAAGCCGCGCGCGTGGGACACCTCGAGGCGCGTCCGCATCCGCCCCACGCCCTCGAGCTCGAAGACGTGCAGCGGTTCGTTCAGCCCCTTGATCGCGAGTTTCACCCAGATCTCGGAGCTGCGAAGTAGCCGGAGACGAGCTTCGCCGTGTGCTCGGTCAGCAAGCGCCTTCCCCGGCTCGGCGATCTGCTCCATGCGCGCCGCGAGGCCGACCGTGTGGCCCTGCGCCGTGTAGTCCATCCGCAGATCGTCGCCGATCTTCCCGACCACGACCTCGCCGGAGTTGAGGCCCATCCGGACCGAGAAGTTGAGGCCGTGCTCGAGGCGCAGCTCGTCCGCGTAGCGCCGCAGCTCCTGCTGCAGGTGGAGCGCCGCGTAGCAGGCGCGCTGCGCGTGATCCTCGTGCGCGATCGGCGCGCCGAACAGCGCCATGATGCCGTCGCCGGTGTACTGGTTGACCGTGCCCTCGAAGCGGTGCACGCCGTCGGTGAGGATCTCGAAGAAGCGCTCGATGATGCGGTGCCACTCTTCGGGGTCGAGCTGCTCGGCCAGCTCCATCGAGCCCTTCACGTCGGCGAACAGCACCGTCACCTGCTTGCGCTCGCCTTCGAGGGCGGACTTCGGAGTTGCAGGATCTTCTCGGCGAGATGCTTCGGCGTGTAGTCGCGAGGCGCGCTCGAGGGGGTCGCCCGTTCGACGACTTTTGCACCGCACTCGAGGCAGAACTTCGCGGCGGGCGGCAGCTCGGTGCCGCAGGCGGCGCAGCGCGCGGCGAAGGCGGCGCCGCATTCGAGGCAGAACTTCGCGCGGTCGGGGCTCTGGCTACCGCATCTCGCGCAGTTCATGCGCCGAGCTCCCGCGCCACTCGTTCGGCGTGCCCCGTGGCGCCATTGTCGATGAAAAGGCGATGGGCCTCGCGGAGCTCCCGGGCGCGGGCGGCGTCATCGCCAAGGAGGCTCGCGAGATTTGCGCGCTCCTCATGGATGAAGGGCCGATAGCTCTCGGCCTTCGTCGCCTCGATCAGCCTTTCCAGCTCGCCTAGCTCGGCTTGGATCTCGGTCCTCGCCGCGCCTCCCTCGATGGCGAGAAGAACTCGTATGCGCGCGAGACGAGCGGCACACTCGCACTGGATCCGAGCGCCATGGTCTCGCGCCGCGGTGACGGCTACGTCCGCCGTGGCTCGTGCGCGATGCCAATCGCCCTCCCCTAGGTACGCCTGTGCCAGGTACGCGAGGGCACGGCCTTCCCAAAGGAGCATTCTGCTTTCGTGCATGAGGGCGACCACGTGTTCGAGGGTGTTCACTGCGCCGGCCGAATCGCCGCTCAACACCTGGGCCGCCCCCAGGTTGGTGTACGTCTCGCATCGGAAGTGCGGTACGCCGCGTCTCTCCACCGCCTCGACACCCTTCCGCGCGCGATCAACCGACGAGGTGACGTCACCCGTCATCTCGCAAACGTACGCGAGCCAGCTTTGCGCCAACCCGAGCACCTCGACAGAGTCCTCGGCCAGAGCTGCTTTCGCTGCCTGCTCGTGAAGGGACCGCGCCTCATCGAGACGACCGACGAACGTGAGGACATGCCCTTTCCCCCAGAGAAGCCCGGGGTAGGTACCAACTTCACCGATAATATCCGGAATCGACCGATCGTCGGGAAATTCGCCGATGGCTCGCTCCAGCTGCTCGAGCGATTCATCTAGACGACCCGAATTCCAGAGCGCGCACGCTACTGGCGCGCCGAGCGCCACCGTGAGGTCTCGATCGCCGAGACGCTCGGCGATCCCCATCGCCTCCACCACGTGCCGCAGCGCGTCCTCGAGGCGGCCCGTGACCATGTAGAGAATCCCGAAGTTCGCGAGTAGTGCAGCAACCGAGCGGAGGTCTCCGCTGCGCTCGGCCAGGCCCCGGCCTTCGGTGAACGCGCCGCGGGCCTCCGCGTCCGACCAACCAAGGCGCCAGCCCAAGAGCAGGCCGCCGGAGCAGGCCGCCACGCCGAGCGCGAGGGTCTCCGCGGACTCGGGGACGTCATGCAGGAGCTCGCGCACCTTCTGCCAGTGGCGCAGAGCTTCGGCGGCGTTGGTCTTCCCAGCCCACTCCGCGGCGCGGCGATTCCAACGCGCTGCCTCGAGGCGGTTGCCCGCCGCTTCCCAGTGATAGGCCAGCAGTGCGGCTTGTTCGTCGAGCTTTTCGGCGTTGAGCTCGGTGACCGCGCGTGCCACGGCCGCGTGTAACCGAGCCCGGCGGTCTCGCAGAAGAGAGTGGTACGTAACCTCGTGCGTCAACGGATGTTTGAAGCTGTACTCGACCTCCGGGTAGAGCGCCGTCTCGTAGAGAAACTCAAAGGAGCGCAGTGAGCCAAGCGCCTCGGTGAGATCGAGCGCGGGGAGTGCGCAAACTCGCGCCAGCACCGACTCGGGAAAGGCCTTGCCGATCACCGCCGCGGTCTCCAGAACTTGCTTGTCTCGCTCCGCCAGCCGATCGATGCGCGCGCTCAGAACGGCCTGAACGGTCGGGGGAATCTCGAGCCGCTCGACGGAACGCTCGAGCCGATACGCTCCTCGCCTCCCCTCCAATCCCCGGGTTTCCGCTAGCCACTGGACGACCTCCTCGATGAAGAACGGGGTGCCGCCGGTGCGTTCACGGATTCCAGTCTTCAGGACCGCAAGCGACGGATCGGGGCCCAAGAGGTCGTTGAGCAGCTCCGCGATTGCTTCGGGACCGAGGGGAAGCAGCGGAAGCTGCTGGTAGTGTGACCGCCGCATCCACGCCCCGTCGTACTCGGGGCGAAAGTTGACGAGGAAGAGCCACCGTTTCCCCTCGATCGCCTCGGCGAAGTGGGCGACGAATGCGTCGCTCGCCTGGTCGATCCAATGCAGATCGTCGATCAACACCACCATCGGCTCCCGCTCACTGTGGCGCCGGACCACCTCGCTCAGGAAGCCGAGGAGCCGCTGCTGCTTTGCCTCGGGGTCCATCTTCGGCGCCGGCCGCTCGGGGTCCGGCACGGCGAGGAACTCGAAAACGAGGGGCAACGTCTCGCGAAACCCTTCGTCGAGAAGAAGCAGCGTCCCGGCGATCTTGCGGCGCGCCTCCTCATCGGTGTCTTGGTCGATGATGCGGAAGTAGCCGCGGAAGAGCTCGAGCACTGGAAGGTAGGGGATCACCCTTCCATGAGGGGGGCAGTGCCCCTCGTTCACGAAGATCCCGCGCGCGCGGCAGCGCTCGACGAACTCGAAGCAGAGGCGGCTCTTGCCCACACCCGGACCGGCAACGACCCCCACGACTTGCCCGTTTCCCTGGAGCACCCGCTCGAGCGCCGACTCGAGCGTTGCCATCTCGTCGCCGCGCCCGACGAACCTCGAAAACCCACGCGCCCGTGAGATATCGAGTCTCGTCCGAAGCCGCCCGATCCCCCGCAGCTCGTAGACCCCAAGCGGCTCCTTCACTCCCTTTACGGTAACCTTCCCGAGGTCCTCGAGCTGCACGAGCCCCTCGACCAGCTTCGCCGTGTGCTCGGAAAGATACGCGCGGTCTGGCGCCGCGATCTGCTCCATCCGTGCCCCGAGGCTCGCGGTGTGGCCGAGCGCCGTGTAGTCCATGCGCAGGTCATCGCCGATCTTCCCGATGACGACCTCCCCGGAGTTGAGACCCATTCGCACCGAGAAGTTGATTCCCTTCGCGAGACGAAGCTCGTTGGCATAGCGGCGAAGATCGCCCTGCAACGCCAGCGCCGCGTAGCAGGCGCGCGCCGCATGGTCCTCGTGCGCGATCGGCGCGCCGAACAATGCCATGATCCCATCGCCCATGTACTGATTGACCGTGCCCTCGAAGCGGTGAACTCCGTCGGTCAGGATCGTGAAGAAGCGCTCCATGATCCGGTGCCAGTCCTCGGGATCGATCGACTCCGAGAGATCCATCGAGCCCTTGAGGTCGGCGAAGAGAACGGTCACCTGCTTGCGCTCGCCTTCCAGCGCGCTTCGCGACGTCAGGATCTTCTCGGCGAGGTGCTTCGGAGTATAGGCCGCAGGGGCCCGAACCGCGGCCGCCTGTTCACCCAGCGGAGCACCGCAGTGGCCGCAGAACTTCTCCTCCGCTTCAATCGAGGTTCCGCACGCGACGCACGCGCGGCCGAGCCGATGCCCGCACTCCGTGCAGAAGCGGCGGTCGGGACGATTACTATGCCCGCACGATGAACAGCGGGTTGCCGGCTGCGCTTCCACGAGTTGTTCGCGCCGTTGGCGCTGCCTGAGCTTCTCGTCCCCTGACGGGCGGTCTGTCAACGGACGCGGACGCCGCCAATCAGGTCGACGACGCTCTGCACACGAGCGAGGGGGACCCGAGCGTACGTCGGATGGTCCATCAACCAACACGAGGGCAGCTCCGCTCCGCCCCGCCCCTATCCCTCACCGCGGCGGCGAGAGTGCGCATCCGCCTGCGTCTCCTCGATTCAGACCCGGGCCGACGCCCTTGGCCCATGTCTGGGTAGGGGAGAAGACTCCGTGGTATGACATCACTGATGATCTCCCACGTTCTCAACGCGGCGTCGAAGAAGTCGAGGCGCAGCTCAAAACGGCGGCGTCACGCACCGTCTAAAAGCCGCGGAGGATAGCTGGGATAAGCGGCCGACTGACGTAAAGCCTCAATATCCGACGCTGCCCAAACACGAGACGCCCCGTTTCTACGGAACGCTCGCATAGTTGGATGAATCGCTTTCGTCGCATCAACATTCGCTGGGAGAAGAAGCCTAAGAACTACCTCGCGATGCTGCACCTCGCATGTGCCGTAATTGCGTGGAGGGCCATTGGCCTACCGGGATAGGCTCTAAACCCGTGACGCCTCGATGACGCTGAACCCCGTGTGGGTAGGAATGACCCGCTCAATCTTGAAGCCTCCCGCTGCCAGCAGGGCTCGATACTCCGATTCGGTGCGTTCTCTGCCGGTCAGCAAGACGAGCATGTTCAGATCCATCGCCTGCGCCATGCTCGGCGAGTTATCTGGTGGGATGACCATTTCAACCAAGAGAAGCTTGCCTCCCGGCTTCAATGCCTTATGGCAGTTCCGGAGGATTGTCGTGCACTCCTTGTCGCTCCAGTCGTGGATGACCTGCTTGAGCACATGGATATCAGCGCCAGATGGAACGCCCTCAAGGAAGTCGCCGGTGACCACCTCGCATCGTTGGGCGATTCCCTGAGTCTCGAGCGACTCCCTTGCGGTCGCAGTGACGCGTGGCAAATCGAACAGAATGCCTCGCATCTTGGGGTTTGCCCTCAGTATCGCGGCGAGAAGGATGCCGTGCGCTCCACCGACATCCATCACCTTCTGAAACTTGGCGAAGTCATAGATGCGTACTACGTCGTCTGAGACGGCCGCCGAGAGGTCGCCCATCGCCCGATTGAAATACTCGCCTTCTTCGGGATTCTTCGAGTACCAATCCCAGAGCTCCATGCCGAGGGCTGGTTTGCACCTCGGCTTGCCGGTCTTGATTCCCTCGTACATCTCTCCCCAAGGCAGCCAATGCCCCGGCGTTGTTTCAGCAACGGCGAAGTTCTTGACCGAACCGGGGACGCCAGAGCGTAATGTTTCGCCCAACGGCGTGAGCCCAAAGCGCCCCTGCTCGTCCATCGTGAAGACACCGATGCTCGCTAGCATGCGCATCAGGCGGAAGAGGGCGTGTGGATCGGCACCTACGGCCTCAGCGACTTCACTGCTGTTCTTCGGGCGCTCCGCAAGCTGATCGGCGACGCCCAGTCGAGCGGCGGTTCCGACGGCTTGGCTTACCCATAAGCCCGTGATGAGTTGAAGCATTCGCGCTGGTGGCGGAAGTTCGTTGCTCATCGAAATCTCCTATTTTCGCGTGCTACGTCACCTTAGAACAGGACGGGTCGTGAACATGCAAGGAAGTCACGAAGGACGATGCAGTGTCCTTGCACGACGTGCCGCTCGAGCTCACCTGCGTGTGACGGTCAGCCTTCGATTCTCTCTTCCGAACAACCTCACTATTGGGGTCGCTGGACGACGGAGCGAGCACCCTCAAACTCACACCAGAACAGCCCGTCGGTATCCTTGACGCACTATCTGAAAAGTGGAAGAGCCTCGTACCGATTCACCTTTTTGAATACATGTTAGCGATCGACCGCCTGAAGAAACTCTCCACCACCGAGCGGGAGTGGCCTATGGGTGACAATTTGCTTTCCGTGATTGGCATTTGTTAACGACCGGGCACGAGGTGTAGCGAGCAATTCGGTCGGAGGTGATCAGCATGGCAAAGTATGGATTGGTCGAGTTCTGGAAGCCGCGCGACAATTGGTACGACCTCACCAAGGAGCAGAAGGCGGCGTTTCTTGATGGCATTCGTGAAAATGTCGCGACGCTGTCCGCACGCGGCGTAAAGCTCATTGGGATTTACCGATGTCGAGGCTTCGGCGATTGGGATGGTATGGCATTTTTCGAATGTCCTGATGCGGCCAGTGTCGAAGCCGTGGCGGAAGGATCGGAGAGCCACGATTGGTATCACTACTTCGAAGGCGACAACATCGTCGGCACCTTCCAGTCGCTCGAGGAATGGGCGGCGCACGTCGATCGAATGGGAAACACCACGCCTCGCTAGTACCTTGGGCTTGGCCTCTGCGCGACCTTGACCGGAGGATAGGTGGGATGAGCGGCCGACTGACGTAAAGCCTCAATATCCGACGCTGCCCAAACACGAGACGCCCCGTTTCTACGGTCTTTCGGTCTTGAAAACGCGAGTACGGACGCCAAGTGAAATCCAACGCCTGCTTGTCAGCGACGGCGCCTACCGGCAACCGCCGGTCGCTAGACGGCGGAACCGCTTGATCCGAGCCCTGACGGTGGGTTCTTTTCAAATGCGCCTGCGTGGGCGACTCGTGTTAACCGCAGCTCTTGTTGCGATTGCAATGACGCAGCCTTTGCTGGCGCAGAGTGTCCACAAGTGGCGCACTCCCGGAGGGGGCCTCTATTTTGGGGAGAGCCCGCCACCGGGTAGCACCTTCGTTGGCGACACCAAGAATCTTGACACGAGCGGCGGCAGCGACGCGGATCGGCAGCCGGGAATCGATCGCCCGTCTTCGCCTTCGCCTCGCCCCTTACCATCGCCTCAGGCTTTGACTCCCGGAAGTTAGCTGGGACCGCACGCACGATCGCGGCTTCGAGGGCGTCGATTGTGGTCTGCGGCGCGGCCGGCACGACCCCTGCCTGGGCGCCGGCACGCGCGGGGCACAGTGCAACGGGATCGGGATCTCGGCTCCCCATGACGCCCCTGCTTTTGCGTCAGCCCAGCGCGCGCCGTTCTTGGTGTGGAAGTGAAGGAAGGGCTTGCGGCGAAGGTAGAAGGTCCCCGCCGTGGGCTCGGAGATTCCGGGCAACGCACGGATTACTGCGAAGATGTCCTCAAGGTCTCGAAGCTCGTCGTAGCGTGCGTGTCCCACCGCGGCTCCATTCGTGTGGTCTACTACTTAGACAACCACCATTGCCGCCAGCGTATCGCCAGGCGGGGCCGGCGGTTGTCGCTAAGCTGCGTCCGCCGCTCGGAATGTCGTCGAGTGCAGCCGAGCCCAGCGCGGGCGACTGCCGGCGCCGGCTGCCACCGTGACCTCGGGAAGCGAATCGAAGCACGCGCTTACTTTCGCCGTACATGGCGCCGAACAACACCGCGCGAGCGTGGCCGAGCCTATCCCCGCCATCGCGATCCCGGTCACGTCTGAGTTACTCCCCACCGACGGGAGCGCCTCGCGGCCCCGCTGCTGGGCGGCTGGCGGCCCGCGATGGTAAAGAACTGCGGTGACCGACGACTTCGAGTTCTGGACGATGAAGGCCGGCCCGGACGGGCTCACCCGGATCAGCGTCCGACCCAGCGGGCGGGACCGACGCGAGTCGTGGGTGATCGCCAGCGAGGAAGCGGAGCACGACATCCTGAAGCGGTGGGCAGCGTTCCATCCAGAGCAGGTCGGCTTCCTGCCAGCATGGGTCCGGCCCTGGCTGTGACCTCCGGCTAACGCCTCCATGTCGCAACGGGGGCAGAAACGGGGCAGGGCTCCGCAAAGCATGCGGCGCAAGCGCTCGCGAGCATCCTCAGCACTAGCAGTCCTGTGCTCCTAGGGGCAAAGCACGACGCCATCGAGCGCCACGTTTGGTGGTCGCGAGTGCTGGTTGCGCGGATGAAACTGACTCGCGTAGCGTTTGTGACCGGGAGGTTCCACTTATGGCTGTCGATGAAACGAATCCTAGGTTCCAGGCGGTGCTCGGAGTCGCGTCTCGATTGCTCGCAGCGAGTGCCGGCCGCCTCGGAATCGGTGGCACAGGGCCGGACGCGATTGCGCAATCCGTCGAAATCGCCGTGAAGCTCGTGGACAAAGTAAAAGAGCAGGTGCTGGACCTTCCCCGCCGGAAGTAGCGACACCCGTAACGTCGCGCCGCTAGCTCGATCGTCTGCGGCCTGGGGCGGTCGTCGCTTGCCCCGTTTTTGCCCCCTTTCTCGAACGGAGCTTTGCGGAAGCCTGCTATCGTCGCCCCTGGCCGAAGACGAGTTGTCCGCAGACTTCTCTGCAAAATCGCCCGCTGCTCGCGAGTGAACCACTGGATAAGCAAGTCGTGGCGGCCGTGGCCGCGTGCATCAAGCGCGTGGACGCACGGCGACCGCCCCCAGCTCGGTGATTCGTGGCCAGAGCGGGCCGATACGTAACGGGTCGCGGCTCCGCCGAGCACAAGCGCCTTGACCCATCGTGCCCCGCGTCGTGTTCATGGGCGTGTTGGCGACGATGCTCGCCCTGTCCGCCCCTACGCAAGCGGCCATCTTCGCGTGGCGCGACACGGAAGGCGTCACCCACTTCGTGGACAACCTCGGTAATGTGCCTAGCGAGTATCGCGAGAGTGTCGTTACATTCGTGAAAGATTGGAAACGGCCGGCGCCAGCGGAAAGTGTGTCGCCTGCGCCGGCACCCGACCCGCCTGTGGTGCCGAGCGTGGTGATTATCGAGGCCGGCCCTACGAGCTTCGAGCGGGGTTTTTGGGAAGGGCGCCAGAGCGCGATGGCAGCGCAGCCGGCGCCGGTGGGCGTATCGATCGGCTCGGTCGTTCAGAACGTGGAAATCATGACACAGCCACAGCTCGCCACGATGTTGCCCTTCTTCGGACCCGTCTTCCCCGTCCGCATGCGCCCGCATCGGAGGCACGTTTTCGCCCCAAGGTTTCGGGGCGGGTTCATCCAGGGTCCGGCAGGTCCGCCGCCGGTCGTTTTCTTTAGACGCTAGGAAGTCGGCGCGTGCGAACAGTGAGGCGCTTCCACCTGCCGCCGTGCTCGCCCTGTTCGCCCTCGTGCCTCTCGGTAGAGCCCACTTCCCCCTCGGCGGGTGTTCCCATTGTGCTCCCAATTCTCGTGCGGGAGCATGCAAACCTCTGCAATCCAGCGATGCCGGGAACGCCGATCTTTCCTGCGTTCCATCTAGAGCGGGTCGGCTTCCTGCCGGCGTGGGTCCAGCCCCGGCTGTGACCTCCGGGTAGCATTTCGATGTCGGAGGAGCGGTGAGCGCGAAGGAGAAGTCCCTCGTTGTCGTTTGTGCCGACATAGGCTCGATAGGCGCCGGTAACTTTGCGTGGTCCTGCTCGGGACCGCGACCGACCGAACGAACATCGCCAGAGGGGCTCGCGCGTTTCGTTGCGGACCAGCTCAACAAGGAAGGAGCCGTAGCGCTTGGCTTCGAGGCGCCGCTCTGGATTCCGTTGCCGGGCGATGCCGACCGCCTTGGGAAGCCCGCAAGGGAGAGCACGGCCGCCCGTGGTCGGCCAGCGCGGGGGCGACGGTGCTCGCGACTGCCTTAGCGCAGACGACGTGGGTCCTTCGCCGAATCCGAGAGCTGCTTCCGACGAAAGAGCCGCCGGTCTTCCTGTCGTGGTCGGCGTTCGACGGAGCAAGCGCCGGTCTCTTCCTGTGGGAGGCGATGGTGACGGGGAAGGCCAAGACCCCCGATCATCTTGGGGATGCCGCGAAGGCCGTCTCGACGTTCGAGCGCGCCCTTCCGCACCGCCGCTTTCCCGCTCTACGGACGCCTTGACGGGCGATTCTCGCTCCGCCAGGCGGCGTTAACGCTCAGGGCCTGGGAACGGTGATCGTGGTGCCGTTGCTGTCGCCATCCGGGTCGTGGTTCGCGCTCGGCTGGTATACCTTCCCGGCCGCCGACACACCGCCGACGGTCCACGTCACGGACGGGTTCTTTTTGTGGATCGCCGGGCTCGTCACGCCGCAGCCGCCGGCCGGGCCGGTCGCGCACGAGCCGGACGCGGATACCCCGCCGCTCCACGTGCCGCTCACCGCGGCGCCAGAAACCGGGGCGTTGGTCGCGTCGTGAACGGTGATCGTCACCGTGGCGCGCCAGCGCGATCCCTGGAGCACCGCGCTGCGATCGAGGTCGCCGACGTGCACGGTCGACGGCGTCGGCGTGTTGGTCGGCGTATTCGTCGGTGTACGGGTCGGGGTGTTCGTCGGCGTGTTGGCCGGGGTGCTCGTCGGTCCGCTCGTCGGCGTATTCGTGGGCGTGTTGGTCGGCGTGTTGGTCGGGGTCGATGTACGCGTCGGGGTGTTCGTCGGCGTACGGGTCGCGGTATTCGTTGGTGTCGGTGTGCCGGCGGCCGCACGGATGCGGTAGATCGCACCGTTGCCGATCGACAGCACGTACAGCGCGCCGTCGGGCCCGATGTCCATGTCGGTCGCGCCGCCGAAGCCGGAGCCGAGCTTCACCTGATCGCGCTCCGTGCTGTTGTCCGCGACGAGATCCGCCAATCCGCCGGTCAAAATGAAGCCCGTGCGCGTGGCGTTCAGCGGCAAGCTGTAGATTTGGCCGACGTTGTAGTCGCCGACGAGCGCGACGTTGTCGTAGGCGGCTCCCATGGTGCTGCCCGCCGGGAAAATGATCGCCGCCGGCGCGACGGGCGTGAGCCACGAGTACTCGGGATCCGAATAGCTGTCAGCGCTCCCGGGCATGTCGAAGAGCGTGCTCAGACCGTTCGAATTGCGCGACAGCGGACCCTGGATCTTGTTCCAGCCGCTGTTGAATCCCGCTTCGACCAGATTGACCTCGTCGTACGAGCTCGGGCCGTTCTCCGTGTCCCACAGCTTGGCGGTCACGGGATCGATCGTCAGGCCGAAGGAGTTGCGCACGCCGTACGCGAAGTAGCTCGCGACCTTGGTGATGCAGGTCTGCCCGCTCGGACAGCCCGCGTCGTTCGTGCACGTCGTCGTGGTGGAGGTGCTGCAGTACGGGAAAAGGGGGTTCAACGGATGAGCCGTCCCGTCTTGTCGCAGCCGCAGGATGACGCCCGTGTCGTCGGGTGCCGCTCCGGTCGAATTGTTCTGCAGCTGGCCGTTGCGGTTGAGCTCGCCGACGATCACGTAGAGCGGTCGGCCGTCGCCGGGAAGACCGCTCTCCGGCGGTCCGAGCAGCA
Organism: uncultured delta proteobacterium; assembly: GCA_963745025.1. Lineage (GTDB taxonomy): Bacteria > Desulfobacterota > Binatia > JACPRU01 > JACPRU01 > CAVQIG01. The sequence continues at coordinate 56,358 of CAVUWD010000017.1, read as the reverse complement.
CCATCCCCGCGTCGTGATTCGGGCCGGGCGTCACCGGGAAATCGCGGATCAGCAACGGGTTGGTGAGCAGCCCCGTCGCCGAGTTCCAGTCATAGCGGTAGAGCCGGTTGCCGAGCGGCGTGCCGCCGTCGACCGTCGACTCCGTGTAATACAGGAACACCTTCGGCGGATTTTCCGAGTTGACGGCGATGCCGAGGAGGCCGCGCTCGCTGTCGTTCGAGACCGCCACGTCGAGGGCGACCGTCGATTGCACGACGCCGTTCAGCACGCGGCGCACCTGGCCGTCGTTCTTCTGCAATACGAGGATGTCGTTCGGGCCGACGAACGCCATCGTCGTCGGCGTGGACAGGCCGGTCACGACCGTTTCCACCGTCAGGTTGGGATCCGTGAGCACGGGCTGCGCCGTCGCAGCCGCGGTCATGCAGAGCAGCGACACGGATATTGCGAGACCGATCGTCCGTGGTTTCATCGACCACCTCTCGTCGGTGATGATCCGTTTTCGCCGCGATGATATCAGCGGGCATCGAGCGGGCGAAAGACTGAATTTTGCAAAGCCCGGGTCGCCACCGACTACAGGACTTCGACGATGAGCTGAGGGCGAGCGCATAGCGAAGCCGGTGCGGGAGGGTGAGGACCCACTGCCGCACGGGGAGGCCGCCGAGGACGCGATCAGCCAGGTGAGCGGCGAGCTCGGCCATCCTGCGGCCGCAGCACGATGGACAGAAGCCCCGCCTATGCTGTGCACAGCATAGCCGCGCATATGCGGAGTGCGGGAATATGCGGAGTACCTCAGCATCACGGCGGGAGACATCGAAGGGTTTCGGAGGCGTGGCATCGCTTGCGAGCCGGGCTCGACTTCGCATAATCCATCCAGCCGGGCACTCTTCTGCGCGACGGCGCTTCCATGCCGTCGGAAGGAGAGTGCGATGCAGGAGTTTTATTTCGAGAGGATAGCTGGGATAAGCGGCGACTGACGTAAAGCCTCAATATCCGACGCTGCCCAAACACGAGACGCCCCGTTTCTACGGTCTCGGTGCCCTTCTGAAAGAAGAGACCCGGGTAAGTGACGCGCCCGAGCATGATGTCGTCGGCGCGCGTGCGGAGCGCTTGCAAGGTGTCGTCGTTCATCACGCGGCCGAGGCGCGCGTACCCATGCTCCCAGAAGTGCGCGAGCGCCGGCTCGAGATCGAAGGTCTCATCCACCGAGAGCAAGGTTACCTCGCGTAGTTGGCGTCGGTGCCGAGGTACCCGTGGTGCGCATCGTCGATCTTCTTCATCAGCTCGGGTGAGAGCTCGCGCATAGCACCGTCGATCGCCGCGTCGAGGTGCTCGATCGACGCCGGTCCCACCAGGATCGAATCGATGCCGGTCCGCTGGGCCGTCCACGCGTAGGCAAGCGCAACGAGGTTGCGTTCGGGGGCCATGCCCTCGTAAGTGGCAACGAGCTCGAGCAGCTTCTCCGACCAATAGCGCTTCTGGTAGACAGTGTTGTCATCGAAGCGCGAGCCCTTGAGAACGTCGGCGCCGGGCCGATATTTGCCGGACAAAAGCCCGCCGGCGAGCGGATTGTAGACCGTGGTGTGCAGCGAATACTTGCCGGCGAACCTGGTGTACTCGTGCTCGATCTGCCGAATGAGCAGGTTGTAGATCACCTGTGAGATGACCGGGCGCACCAGGCCATTCTTCTCGCAGTCGTGGAACATCTCGAGGATCTGCCACGAGGCGTAGTTGGAGATGCCCCAGGCTCGAATCTTTCCGAGCTCGAGGAGCTTCTGGATCGCAGCCAGCGTGTCTTCGATGGGCGTCTTGGGATCGGGCGCGTGCAGGTAGTAGATGTCGATGTAGTCGGTGCCGAGGCGCGAAAGGCTGGCATCGCACGCGGCGAGCAGGCTCGCTTGCGACAGACCTTCGGCCTTGCCGTTCACGCGGCCGTATCCCGCCTTGGACGCCACCACGAACTTGTCGCGCCGCCCTTTGATGGCTCGCCCCACGATGCGCTCGGACTCGCCGTCGTTGTACATGTTGGCGGTGTCGAGAAAGTCGAGCCCACGCTCCTCGGCTCGGGCGATGATGCGCTTGGCCAGAGGTTCGTCGGTTCGTTTGCCGAAGTTCATCGTTCCAATGGCGAGGCGTGCGCGCGCTCCCGCTGCCTTGGGCTGAGACCAGACTTCGATGGATGCTTTGCTCATCGTGCTTGCCGTCCTTGCCGCGCCATCGAGGGCGCTCTGCTGCAATCCGGTGGAACCAGACAGCTGGGTGACCGTCCAATGAGATCGCGTCGCCCTGCTTTCTTCAGCGCTTCGCGAGCGAGCGGCCAGTTGTCCTTGTCCCAATAGTAGAGAAGGGCCTTCATCATCTTCTTCTCGCGCAAATCGGTTGCGGTGTAGACCGGCTTGTTCGTGAGCGGGTCGATCCCGGTGTAATATGAGGACAGCTGGGATAAGCGGCCGACTGACGTAAAGCCTCAATATCCGACGCTGCCCAAACACGAGACGCCCCGTTTCTACGGGGCGCACAAGGCACCTGTCCAGCAAAATCTCGGCGCCGGGCGGGCGGCCGTCCCCCGCCCGCGTCGGGCCGCCCGGCTCACGGGCGGCCCCCCGGGTGCGGACGCTGCCTGCGAGCCAGAGTCAAAGAATATCCTGCCCCTCGCCTGAGCTCCGTGCCGCTCGGCCGTATCTCAATCACTCCCGAAGTCGAAGAATCCCGTCGCCTCCGGCGGCCGCGCGGGCGCAGGGCGCGGACGTTCGGCCGCGATACCGAGGTGAGAGAGGATCTTCCTGATCACCGCCGGATCCTCGATGGTGGCGAGTAGACGCAACCGCCCGCCGCACTCGGGGCAGGCAAGAACGTCGATCTCGAAGGTCCGCCGTAGCAGCGCCATGATTCCATCGCCGGTGAACTTGTCGACCGTCCCCTCGAAACGGTGCACCCCGTCGGAGAGGATTAGGAAGAAGCGGTCCATGATCCGATACCACTCTTCTGGATCGACCTTCTCGCCGAGCTCCATCGAGCCCTTCACGTCGGCGAACAGCACCGTCACCTGCTTGCGCTCGCCCTCGAGGGCGGCGCGCGAGGTCAGGATCTTCTCTGCGAGGTGCTTGGGGGTGTAGCTGCGCGGCTCCGGTAGTGCCCTACCTTCCGCAGGTTCAGGGAGCGGCTTTGCGCATTCTCCGCAGAAAAGCTCCCCCGGCTCATTCTCTGCTCCGCATGAGGCGCATAAGATCGCCAGCTTGGCGGCGCAGTGAGCGCAGTATTTTCGGCCGGTTCGATTGTCCCGGCCGCACTTTGAGCAACGCATTGGTAGCGCCCCGCTGCGATGTGCTTTGCAGGGCCTGAAACATCTTGCCGATAATCCCTTCGAACCTCGTCTCGCAAGCGCAGCGGCTCGCGCGAGAGAGAGAACAGCGAAGGGTTCTTCCGCTAGATCGGACCTCGACGCGACCGCCGCGCGTCAGGCGGGGGTGTGAGGAGCCTCTAGCGCGCAAGCCCTCTCTTTAGGCACAAGGCCCTCGAGGAGGGTTCGCCATGAGCGCACTGCTCTGGATCTTTGCGGTCGCGAACGTTGCCAACGGGTTGTGGATGCTCTTCGACCCAGCGGGCTGGTACGTCGGCCTGCCGGCTGCGGTGCCCGACACGGGGCCGTTCAACCCGCACCTGGTGCGCGACGTCGGCGTTGCGTTCAGCGTCTGCGGCATCGGTTTCGGTTGGTGTGCGCAGAATCTCGAGCGTGCTTTGCCGGTGTTCGTCGGCATCACGCTCTTCTACGGCGGCCATGCGATCACGCACGTCGCCGACATCGTCGAGGGCCGACTGCCGCCGTCGCACTGGTTGATCGATACACCGCTCGTGTTCGCGCCGACGATCATGCTCGTCGTGATGGGCGCTTGGCTCGCGCGACGCGGCAACTGATCCCAATCGGGCGTGCCGCTGCCGGCGCCCGTCGATTTCTGAACGAGAATCGTCCTTAAACCGTTCCGTGAATCTCGGGCTTGCAACGAGCGTCATCAGATGCGGGAACGCTCGCGCACTTCGCGCAACGGCTACTGGTAGGCGTAGAAGTCAATCGCCACGTGTTGTGGGTCGTTCGGATCTACTCGAACGGGAATCACTCTTTCGGGCTGAAACTGCGGAACATCGAGCCGAGAGATCAGCGCCTTTTTGATCGTTGCGATGTACGGCGCGCGGCCTTCCGTCGTCACTTCGACTCGCAGCCCGATTACGGGATCGTTGTTGACGGTCATGCCGGTATCCCAGATCTTCAAAATGGTCGCGCGCGCGGGGAGTCCGGTTTGCTGCAACTCCTTCGCATCCGACACACCGCTCCAGTTGTCGATCAATCCGCAAGCGACCAAGCTCACCGCCAGCAGCGCGGCAGCCAGTCCGTCAAGGTGTCGAATCGTCTTTCGGTTTGCCCTCAACGGTCGATACAGTCAAAGACGTAGATCGCTCGTTACTCAGATGTGCGTAGCAGAGCGTTCAATCGAAGTGCCATCGTGGGTCCGTTCGTCCCCTCATTTTGAGCCGACCCTTATCGTGGCCGAAGAGGATCGTCCTTTCACCGCCAAGCTGATCGATTACCGCGGCGACGTCCGATGCCAGATCGGCTATTCGGCCACGAATGCGAAGCGCGGATCGGCCGCACGCACGTAGGCCTCCTCGAGCCCCAGTTCCCGTCGCACGATATTGGCGCCGAGAACCAGGGACACGCACTTGTAAAAGGCGATTCGGCGCGACAGACCCTCGCGGCCAAAGCCGCAGTCGGCGCTGATGACCAGCCGCTCGGGCGGAATCGAATCGAGCGCCCGGCGGATCGTGTCCGCGACCATCTCCGGTGACTCCACCGTCGTGCGTGTATGGTCGACGACGCCGATGGCGATCTTCTTGTCGGTCTTGACGTTCTTCAGTAGCGCCGCGTCGCGCGCTTGGTTGCTGCCGCCTTCGAGCATCAGGACGTCGCAGTTCATCTCGAGGAAATAGGGCAGCGCGCGTGCATAGCTCGGCCGGTCCCAGTAGAAGCTCTGCTGGTTCGGATTTCCCCAGCAGGTATGCGCCCAGATCTCGGTGTTCACTCCCTCGACCTGGCGGTTGAAGGCGGCGGTGTAAAACTCGAGGTCGCGGTCGCTGCACGGATGCTGCGCGTTGCAGCTGAAATGATGGATCGGCTCCTCGATCTGGATGACGGGACACCCCGCGGCCGCGAGCTCACGGTATTCCTCGTTGAGCGCTGCGGCGATGTCCATGATGAGAGCGTGATCGTCCTTGTAGTGCTCGTCCCACAGCATGAGCGGCAGACAGGTCGCACAGATAGAACCGAACTTGACCGGACGTGTGCTCATCTTCTGGGCGGTCTTCCAGATCGCGGTGAACTGCAACGGCCCACGCGTGATCCGGCCGATCACCGACGGCGGATGGTAGGCCTCTTGCACCTCGTAGAGGATGTGTCCCGGTTTCAAGTCGCCATAGTCGAGGAAATGCGACGACGCATGGAAACCCGTGATGCCGTTGAGGCGCTCTATGGTGTAGAAGAACCAGGAGCGGCCGCCAACTTCAAGGTCGAAGCGCGTGTCGCCGTCGGTGAGAATGTCGAGCCCCGCGCGTTCCTGCTCGCTCACGTAGCACGCCACCGAATCCAGGTACTGTTCGCGGTACTGCGAGTCGCCCATCGCGACCATGAACGGACGCCCGTGGAGGTTCTGGTTGAACCACGATGGTTTGGGAAACGAGCCGACCATTGCGGTCGGCAGGATCTTGTCTTTGGTAGCGACCAACATTGCGTGTTCTCCTTTGCGTCGCGAATCTCCCGAGGTCGCGCACATCCAGGAATCGCTAGTCTTCTTCCAGCCCGTCCCGCATGGCCCGTCGAACCATCCCTCCGCTTCTGTTCAGGGGTGCGCCGCACTCACCGCAGAACTTTTCCGCTCGCGTTTTCGAAACTGCAGGCCGGGCAACGCATAATTCTTGGCTCGACGGCCGAGGCCGAGAGCTGATGCTCTCGAATAGACCCTTGGCGCGCTGCGCTTCAAGGGTGGCCGATCAGTAGTAAGGTCACCAGCCGGCTGGCAAGCCAACGAGGTTCACCCTTAGACACTAACGTGAAGCTCGCTCCGCCAGCGCTTCAGGTGGAAAGCTGGACCCGTACGCGGCTCGTGCGCGCGGTGTGAACTCGCGCAATCCGGCGGAAGTGGCGTTTCCAACAGTACTGCCCAATCCTCCATGCCAGCGGCCGTCAGAGCTGCTTCGGGCGGATGACGCCGGCAACGCTCCACGGGCCGCGCTCCAGTGCCTCGCGCCACGTCGCTCCTTCTCCCTTGAGCAACACGACGTTCGCCGTCGTGATCCGCACCTCGCGGCCGCTGAGTTCCTCCACCGCCTCCTCCCAGCCAGGGTTGTGACCGAGGACCAGCACCGTCCGCACGTCGACAGAGAGGCGCGCGACCTCGGACCGTAGCTCCCTCGGCCCGCTCGCGTAGAGCGCCCGCGTGAAACGGACGCGCGCGCGCGCGGAAAGCGCTTCTGCATCCGCTCCCAGGTTTCCTCGGTACGGCGGCTGTCCGAGCCCACCACGAGATCCGGCACCCAGCCGAGCTTCGCGAGTCGCTTACCTACGCGCGCCGCATCGCGGCGTCCGCGCTCGTTGAGGGGTCGCTCGTGGTCGGTCGGCACGTGAGACGTCCACGCGCTCTTCGCGTGCCGCATGAGCATCAGCCGCCGCTGCATCTCTCCTCCGTGCACCGGCATTGTAGCCCGGTGAAATCGTGGTTTGCAGCTCCGGCTGGGGGGCTGACTAGGCCCTTTTCAGACGCGGCTCGATTGGGTCGATGCGAGGCCGGCCGATTGGGGACGCGGGAAAACGAGCGACCTGCAAAACGGATCAGCTTTTCCCCGTCGCTGGGCTGAATTTGACAATGCCGCGCCAGAGCGGACCCAGGACCCAGGTGGCCACGGGGATCAGCGCCAGCCCGACGAAAAGGCCGAGCAGTCCCGCTCCGAGCGCGCCGACCAGCCATTCAACGGCGCCGGGCAGCACGGAGGTGGCAGCGCCGATGGTGTGGGCGACGCGGTGCACAGCATGCGGGATAGCGCCCAGGCCGAACGCTTCGAGCCCGTGCAGGATGATGCCACCGCCCACCCAGATCATGGCGGACGTACCGACGCCCGAGAGCAAGGTCAGCAACCCCGGCATTGCGTGCACCAACCCACGCCCGAAGAGGCGGCCGAGGCGCCCGAACACGCCCTGCGACCGGTTGCGCGCCAGCGCGAAGCCGACGTCGTCGGCCTTCACGATCAGCGCGACGCCGCCGTACACCAAGGCCGTGATGCCGATGCCGACGATCGCCAGGACCGTCGCCTGCATCCAGACGCTGCTCGTGGTGGGGATCGCCGCCAGCGCGATCGCCATGATTTCGGCGGACAGGATGAAGTCGGTCCGGATCGCTCCGGAAACCGTCTGCTCCTCAAGCGCGACGGGATCGGTGGCCTCGCCGCGCCCGTCGAGGTGGTGCTCGTGAGCTGCGTGCGGGAAGAGCGCCTCGACCACCTTCTCGGCGCCCTCGTAGCAGAGGTACGCTCCGCCCAGCATGAGCAGCGGCATGATCGCCCACGACGCGAACGCGGACAGCGCCAACGCGATGGGCAGTAGCACGACCAGCTTGTTACGCAGCGAGCCACGGGCGATCTTGGCGACGATCGGGATCTCGCGTGCCGGCGACAGGCCGAGCACGTAGCGCGGCGTCACGGCGGCGTCGTCGATCACCACGCCCGCGCTCTTGGCGCCAGCCTTCACCGCCTGGCCGGCGACGTCGTCGAGCGAGGCCGCGGCCGCCTTCGCGATGGCGGCCACGTCGTCCAGTAGTGCGATCAATCCGACGCTCACGCCTTCATCCTGAAGAGGGGATGTCCCATTCGCTGTTGAACGGTGGCGGTTCCTGGGTCGCGGTTTTATGCGACTTGCTTCCTCTGTTCCACTCCTGGGTTATTGACTCGATCGAGGGCGGCGACGAGCCGCTTCATGTCACGGAAGCCCTTCAGTCGGCGAAACTGCTTCTGCGCCTCGTGAAGACCCGTTCCGATCCAGCGCAGCATCATCGAGGCGTCTCTCCAGCGACGCACGTTGCGCGCGAAGTGCATGACCGAGCCGTTGAGATTCTCGATGGCATTGGTGCTGCGAAGCGTGCGGTACAGCGAATCGGTGATGCCGAGGCGCTGAAGGGTGAGAGTCTCCTCGAGTCCTTCGCGCAACGATCCTGCTGCTCCCGGATGTTCGCGCTCCAGCGAGCGGGCCAGGCGCTCGAGCTGGCGCCGGGCCAGATCGGCATCGGGAGTGTCGTAGGCTTGCTGCATCGCGCGCCGCACGCTGGGCTGCATCGACTCGGGAAGATGCCCGATTACGTTTCGCCGCTTGTGCACCTGGCGGCGCTGCACGACGGCGGCGGCACCGAAGAGCTCGCCGATGGCCTTGCGCAGCCCCTTGCCACCGTCGATGACGAACAGGATCGGGCGCTCGGCGCCCAGCCCGCGGTCCATCAGCTCCGACAGCATCGCCTTGGCCACCGTGGCATTCTCGGTGCTGCCCTCTCGCAGCCCGAGCACGTGCTTGGCTCCGTCGGGGGCCACTCCCAGAGCGATCAGGATGCTTAGGCCGCTGCACGGCGCCGACCTGCAGAGTTCAACACTAACGTGAAGTTTCGCGACTCGAATGGGCCGTCGTTGCGACTCAGACGAGGGCGTAGACCTCCACCTCGGCGATCCGGCCCTTCACCTTCACGGCCGGCAGCCGGCGCAGGAGGACAGCTGGGATAAGCGGCCGACTGACGTAAAGCCTCAATATCCGACGCTGCCCAAACACGAGACGCCCCGTTTCTACGGCGCTGCCAGCGCGGCATCTACCGCGTCCATCGAGCGGAGTCCGCTTGCGTGGACACCTTGCTCTTCGAGCACCGCCGCGCGCCAGCACCGTTTCCGGCCGCTGCTCTTGCAAGTACCGGCCGGTGGTAAACTGCCCTTCAGCGCAACTGCGCTGCCGTGAGGGAACACCTCTATCGCGGACCCTTGGAGCTTCCCCTTGCCCGTGAAGAGCGGGTAGCCTGCGCGTTTCGCCGCGTCGAAGACGGAGAACCCGACGCGCATCCAATCGTAGAACTTGTTCTTTGCCTTCTCCGGGTCGGACGGAGTGAAGTACGAATGGAGGCCGAGTCGGAGGAGTTCCCGCTCGGCAAGGCGCGACGCTCCGCTCGTCCCCGGCTTCGGGGGCGAGTCGATAGCGACGATGTCGGGCTTCTGAGTCGCGAGGATGCGAGCGAGGTCGTTCGGCGTCTGGGCACGAAGAGGCAGCCCGACCAAGCGCCGGTGCCCATCGAGCAGCACAAAATCAAGCCGTCGCGAGACCGAAACGTCGACGCCGAGGGCGAGCATCAAGTTATGCAGTTCACGCTCGCGAGCGACTCCTGCCGCCCTCCTCTGACACGATGATGACGACACCGTCGATGATGTCCTCGATACCGCCGGGGTCATGTACATCGCCCTGGTCGTTTCGCGCCTCGCCAACATATCGGCGGCTGCGCGGAAGAACGGATCGTAGAAGAGACGCCCCACCCGGCGCGCGCGGTCTCGACCCCCGACGAACTCGCGGTCGTACGGCGTAGCGCCGCGTGCTCTTCGGTCGGATTAAGGGCGTCGTTCATGCCAGGTTGCTCCCCATGAGGGCTCGACGAAGTTGTTGCAGTAGAAGCGCTGCTTGGCGCGCTCCGAAACGCCGCGCATCGGTCGAATTGACGTAAACGGCTCGATATCGGACCCTGCCGTACACGAGAGGGCGATCCGCTCGACGGCGCGGATGACCAGATGAATTCTCGAACGATTCGATTTTTCTTCGGCTACGGTGGGAGCCGCGCAAAAAAAGGAGACGAGCCAAATGAAGAAAGCCCTTGTCGTTTGCATTTTCCTGTTAGCCGGCCTCGCCGCGCAGCAACCGGCAGCCGGCCAGTACGTCAAGCCGGTGTCCCCGAACGCGGCCGCCATCGCGCGGTACAATTTAGCGAGCACCGAAGCGCGCCGCAGATTCTTCGCGGCCGTCATGAGCAATCTCACGCCCGAACAGCTCCAAATCTTCTGGGACACATACGCTGAGTACGAGAAGGAGAAGGACGCGGTCGCGATGGCTCGAACGGACCTCGCCACGAAGTACTTGGAAACGTACCAAAGCGAGGAAGGTCTCCAGGACGCCGAGCTGACGCAGATCATCAACGATGCAGGCGAGTTGCAGAAAAAGAACACGGACCTGCGCCTCAAATACTTCGCGATCTACCGCGACAAGCTCAACGCAAGGGCAGCTGCTCGCTTCGCACTGATGGACGACTACCAAACTACCGCCGTCCGTTTGAACATCTTTAGCAAGCTCCCGCTACCAACGAATGCGGCCGGGCGGTAGCATAAGGAGGCCGTGGGGAGGGCCCCCTCTCTTCGCGGCCGGGGATCAGTCGGGCGCTAGGCGCGCATCATTTACATCCTCCAGGGCTCCTCGCCTTCCTGGTCCCCATCACCTTCGTCGTCATCGTCTTCTTTGTCTTCGTCGTCTTCGTCGTCTTGCTCGGATGGCTTGCGCTCTTCGCCCTGGGTGCCGGAATCGTCGGCGTCGTCGTCCTCCTCTTCTTTCTCCCTCCTTCCCGTCTCGATCACAGGCCGGTCGGGGCAGGCAAGAACGTCGATCTCCGCCGTGGCATGCATCATGCGTCGATCGAGGTGAGGTCGAGTTCGACGCAAAAAAAAGGGCGGGAGCGGCAGCGAGCCGGAGGCACTGGAGCCTCGGGGCTGCTGCCGCTGAAGGGCGGGAACAAAGCGTGGAGATGGACTACGGGGATGAAGCGGAAACTGCTGATGCTACTCACGCGGGCAGAGCGATCTCCCGCGACCGCTCCAGCCTGGTGATCGCCTTGCTTCGCCGCCTATCCGAGACGCGGGCGTAGACGAGGCTCGACTCGATGTTTCGATGACCGAGGTGGTCCTGGACGAAGTCGATCGGCTCGCCGGCGTCGAGAAGGTGGGTCGCGCAGCTGTGCCTGAGACAATGCACGTGCCTCCGATTCGGCGGGAGGTTGGCGGCGGTGGCATAGCGGGTGAAGAGGGCCTGGATCCAGCGCTTGCTCAGGCGCCCTTGGCGACCGACGAAGAGCGCCGCATTGTCATCGGTCCGGGTACGGAGGTATCGCCGGAGAATCGCCACGAGGCGCCGAAAGAGCGGCTTCTCTCCAGAGTAGCCGCTCTTCACACGCCAGACGCGGATCGTACGGCGTTCGAAGTCGAGGTCCTCCCGCTGAAGCAGGCAAGCCTCGGAGACTCTGAGCCCGTAGAGGTAGATCGTCGTGAAGAGCGCTTTATCTCGAGGGTTCCTGATGACCGAGAGGAACGCTCGGACCTGGTCTTGGCGGAGGTACTTCGGGAGGTTCCAGTTCACGATCATGAACCGCCTCCCTTCTTCGACAGGAGGAGGCCCTGCGGTAGGACTCTCCGCGGTGGCTGGAGCGCCTCCTGCGGTCCCGTAAGCGCCGGCGTCTCCTTCGGCGGCAGGAAGCTACGCAGCACGAGTGTCTGCGGAACGGCCGTGCGCGGCGGCGCGGGCGGCAATGAATTCGGCTTTTCTGGCAGGCGCTGCGGCGGCAGCGGCTGGAGCTCGGTGTCCGGGATCTCCTCGAGGTCGGCGCCGCAGACTGTGGCCCGGACGATTCGCCCCGCCTCGTCGTCGATCTTCATCTTCCGGCAGACGTAGATCCAGGTATCGACCAGGTCGACCTCATCCCAGTAGCGGTCGGCCACTTGGTAGATCTCGTTCGAGACGATCTCCACGACGAGATCCCCGACTGCGAATCGGGGCGGCTCAGACGAGCCACGCCATTCCGCGACGACCCGTCCCGTGGGATCGTCGATCCGATAGGACATAGGAACCTCCTGTCGTTCTTTAAGAGGCGCATCGGCATCACGACGAACTTTAGGTTCCCGTCCGCTGAGTCGATGACCATCGGCGACACGTCGTCCTCGAGCTGGATGACGACCCGCTCTTCCTTGATGAAGCGGAGTGCGTCGAGCAGGTAGTTCGCGTTCAGGCCGATCGAGACCTCGCCGGTTGCCCCGAAGCATGGGAGCGTTCGGGTGAACTCGCCGAGGTCGGGATGCTGCTTGGAGAGCGTCAGCTTGTCGTCCTTCACCTCGAGCTTCACGCCCTTGGCTTTCTCGGTCGAGAACGGCAGCGAGGAGCTTAGCGCCTCCATGAAGGCTCTACGGTCGACCACGATGTGGTGCTTGCGCTTCTTGGGGATCACCTGGTCGTAGTCGGGGAACGTGCCCTCGACGTAGCGCGACGTGACCTCGTAGTTGGCGATCCGGAAGGAGCAGGCGTTCTCGTGGAAGTGCCCGACGATCGTGCTCTTCGTGGCTGCGGCGATGTCGTCGACGAGCTCCATGACCTTCCTCGGGATCAGGAAGTCGCCTTCGATGGTCGCTCCCGGGATCCTCATCACATGAAGCCGGTGCCCATCGGTCGCCACCGCCAGGTTCTTGCAGAAGCGAAGGTAGACGCCGCTCATGTTGATCCGCGTCTCGTCCACACTGACTGCGGGCAGGACTGGCTCGAGGCTCGGTAGCTCGGCGATCTTGGCCGGGCCCTTCATCCGGTCCTTGAAACCCGACAGCTCCGGGAATTCCTTCGCGTCGTGGCCGATGACGACCGCGTCGTCGATGACGACGTTGAAGGGCGCCTTCTCGTGGTTGGCGCTCCGGATCGTGACTCCCGGGGACTGGCCACGCTTCACGCAGTCATGCAGGAGCTTCGCGGGAATCGACGCGGCCAGGGGCTTCACCTCCGGGATGAAGACCCGGAGCGCGATGTCGAGGTCCGTGGCGAGCAGCACGCCGTTGTCGAAAAGGACGTCCGCGAGAATCACGATCGTGTTCTGTTTCGCCGCGACGCGGGCTAGGAACTTGAGCGCCAGGGCGAGCTGCTTCCGCGGGATCTCGCCGGTGGCGAGCGCGGGAGGAGCGGCCCTTTCCGCTTTGGCGGGCACGCCGCGCTTCGGCTTGACGAGCGGCGACGGGCCGAGACGTGCGCCGCTGACGGCTGGTGCCGGCGTCTCAGCGACCGTCGCCGGTGGCAGAGAAGGCTCTGCGGTTGCCACCGCGGACTCGCCGCGGGTGGCGGGTAGGTTGTCTGACATAGGGGCTCCTATTGAGGTTGAGTGCCGAGTGGAGAGCACTCGGCTCTGAGACTTACTTCTTCAGGCGCCAGGCGTTCTGCTGGAACCAGGCCTTCACCGCCTCCGCGCCCATGATCGACACGGGCTGCACCTCGGTGATCCATCCGCCCTCGCCACACCCAAAAGACTCGGTGAAGTGCTCGATGTCCTCCGCACCCTGTTCCCTGGCGAAGCGCTCGAGGGCCTCTTCGGCTTCCTTCTCGGTGGGATGGGCCTCGCAGAACGCCCACTCGAAGTGAGTCACGCGCTCGTAGACGTGCACGTGCGGCGCCGGGAGCCTCGCGCACGAGTCGCACTCGTCGCCATCGTCATCGAACTCCGTGTGGTAGTGGATCGCCGTGGCGAGGAACCACAGTGCTCACGAAGTTTCTGCCGGCATCGCAGGTCGAGGCGGCGATCATCGAATTCGGCCGGCAGACGGACATCGCCAACAGCGGCTAGGAGCGCGGGCGTGGCAGCCCCAGCGGGCCGCCGGTGGATTCCGATTTCCGGCCTTTTCGCTACACTCTTTGAACGCGGCTACCCTGGCATCCGCTTTGGAGCAGGGCTCTCCCTAAAACATGCCTGGAATGAACAAGCGAACGAGAACGCTCCTCCGGTACGGGCTGCTCTTCTTCGCTGTCTTCTTCTCTCTGGTAGCTCTCGCACAATACCTCTTCGTGCGTTCGCAGCTTGACCGAACCATATCCGTCGAACTCCGCGGGTCAGCAAACGCGATCCGCGGAGAGATTGCCTACAAAGATAAATGGGACCTGGCCGGCTTTCGCCGATCGCTCGTCGATGCACCACCGCATTATGTGGTCGTGACGAGCGACGGTTTGTTGATCGACGTTGAAGGTCTCGTCCCCGGCTTGCTTCCAAAGGTCTCCTTTCCGGCTGGAGTATCGGTCGGAAAATCATCACCGTTCGAGTCCTCGGTTGGTGAACGGTGGCATCTATTCGTGAGGGCGCTCGACGGCGGAAAAGTGATCGTTGGGGAACCCGACTCAGAGAACGACTCCGACGTAGACAAGCGCCTCGCCACCAACGCCGAACGATTCGGTACGACCATCGAGCAAGCTGCGCAGCTCAGAGAACGGTTCATTGACGGCCCGGTCGATTACGCGGTCGTGAACGAAGGGGGCGAGGTATTGAGCGCCGCCGGTGGCATCCCGCTGACGATGCCGGCGAGAACCCTCACCGACACCGTCAGCTCGGGTCCACAGATCCGGCTAGGCGGGAAGCCGTACTACGTCGTTACCGTAGCCCTTAGCGAAGGAATTGATCCCGTCGCGACGGTGGTCGTCTTCAAGAACATCTCTCTCGAACAGCGGATCGTTCGGAAGGCGAGGACTTTCAATGCCGTAGCGGCAGCGGTGAGCTGGCTAATCACCGGCATCGTGTTCGGGCTCTACGAGTATAGTCAGAGGGGCATCCGCATCTCATGTGAGGAAGCCTATTCGCGCGAGGAGTGTCAGACGATCGAGTTCAAGTCGTCCCTGCGTTGGGACCACGAAAACCAGCAACGGACCAAGGTCATGGAGGGAGCGGTTATCAAAACCGTCGCCGCGTTCTTAAACACCGACGGTGGAGTCTTGCTGATCGGCGTCAACGATAGGAAGCAGGTCCTCGGGCTGGAGGCGGACTATGAGACCTTGACGACGAAGCCGAACAAGGACGGCTTTGAGCTGGCTCTCCAGCAGGTCCTGTCAAAGGCACTCGGTGCCGATGCCTACGTGCGGGATGTGCGCGTTGGCTTCTGCAACATGGACGGCAAGGAAATCTGCGTGGTCTCGGTCGATCGCTCGCAAAAACCCATCATCATCGAGGAAAGCACACCCGCGGGAAGCCAGCCGACGCTCTACGTCCGGGTAGGCAATGCGACGAAACCGCTGAATCTGAAAGAGGCGCTCGACTACTCGAAAGAGCGGTGGGGAATCTAGCGCCGCGCAACCCTCGCGGCACAGTCCACGGGTGACGACTATTCTTGTGGGTTCTCTCGGATGGGGCGACAACTAGCCCAACTTCGACAGTTGGAGGGGTCGAGACGAGTCCTTCCGCATAGTTAGGTGTCGAAGTCGGCACTACATGTTCGGGATCGAGGGTGGAAGTCTGATCCGTTCGGGGAGCCTCAGGCCGAGTCGATCGAGCAGGATCGCCTGGGCCCTGGTGGGTCGGACCACGCAGCGGATGCGGAGCTTGCGGCTGGGGTCCTCGGTCAGGGGGAGCACGATGTCAGTGCTTTGGATCGCGCCGAAGTCCTCCAGGATCGTGCGCGGGCTGTTACCGAGCCCGGCGCGGCTCTGCCACTGCTCCAGAGTCTTCCAGAGTACGTAGGCGAGGAAGCAAACCAGGATGTGGGCCTGCACCCGATCCGCTCGGTGGTGCCAGATCGGGCGGATCGACAGCTCGGTCTTCTGGACCCGGAAAGCAGCCTCGGCCTCGGAGAGCTGCACGTAGGTGCGCCACAGCGTTGCGGTGTCCCAGTCGGTGATGTTGGTACGCAGCACATAGCAGCCCTCGCTGTGCTTGGCCCATTGGTCCCATTCGGAGCGAATCGACCACGCCAGGCGAAGGCCGCCGGGTCGCGTGGGATCGTCGAGCAGCTCGATGGCGTAGCGCTCCGCTGCCCGGCTGTTTCGACCGAGCAGCCGCCCGATCTGGCGCTCGAGCTTGCTCCGGTCCAATGGCCGGCGAGCGTGCTCGAGGCGCTCCCCGAGCGAGCGCAGACTCTTCTCGATTCGCTGCGCGAAGCGCTCGTGCATGGCCTTCTCTTTCTCGCGCCGCTCCACCGAGCGACACAGCAAGAAGGTCTCTGCGCCGTCGGGTCCGGTGCAGAGCTTGGCTTCCACTCCATCGCGTACCGTCTTCCAGTCCTTGGCCTCCGCGATTTGCCGAGCCCATTTGCGAAGCTCGCTCTTCGGTGTGCCGATCAGGTAGCGGCGCTGAGTCTCTTGCAGCCACGCCACGTTCTCCGCGCTGGTCATGCCGCGATCCATCACCCAGACGCGGTCGGCCTCTCCGTAGCGTGCTTCCATCGTCCCGACGATCTCCTCGACCGTGGTCACGTCGGTGCGGTTGCCGGCGAAGACCTCGTAGCCCAGTGGCATGCCTCCACGCGTGACCACGAGCGCAATGCAGACCTGCTTGCAGTCGGGGCGGTGATCGCGGCTGTAGCCGCGCGCCGCCAGCACGTTTCCTTCCGCCAGCCCCTCGAAGTACGTGCTGGTCACGTCGTAGAGCAGCAGGTCGTACTCCAGGTCGAAGAGCTCCCCGAGGCGCTTCTTGAGGTGGCGCTCGATCGCTTCCTTGTGCGGCAACAGTCGATCCAGCGCGCGGTAGAGCCGATTGTCGTAGACACGCTCGGGGTCCAATCCCAGAATGTCTTCGAGCGCGGTCTTTCGGTACCAGTCCTCGGCGATGTGCAACTCGCTCGAAGGCTCGCACAGCCGCGCGATCACCAGCAGTGCCGCCATTTGCGCCCACGCAATCGCCTCTCGGCCTTGCGGCATGAGCTCCGCGCACAGTTCATCGAGTCGCAGCGCTCGCCACAGCGTCCATCCCAGCCACACGCCTGCGAACGAGCGCGACCGTTCCAGGCCGACTTGATCGAGTCGAACGGCTACGCTTTGCGGCTCGGGCGCGGATTCCTCGAACAGTTCTCGCTGATCACCACGGCGCCCGGTGATCTGCTGCGCCAACAGCCTCGCCCGCGCACGCCCCTCGCCGTCGAGCTCTCCGAGTTGCGCGACGGTCTCCTGCACGACCTTGCCCCCGCGGCGCACCGAACGAACCAGACGCCAGTACGTATGCGTCTTGCCGTCCTTCCGCCGCACCGCGTGCCGCAGGTACAACCGCCACCCCTCCTCGCGCCCTTACGATCGCAGCCCTCTCGGCAAACCCGCAAGGGGCAAGGTCGGCACTACATGCCCATCTCGCGCAATCCCAGCGAAAAGTTCCGCCTACAACCGAAACAGGCGAGCACGAAAAAATCTCGCCGTCGAGCTACTGTCGAAGTTGGGCTAGGACCGAGGTTGAAGTCAGGAGCGCGCCATGAAGACCATCCTCTTCGCCTGCATCCACAACGCGGGCCGCTCACAGATAGCGGCTGCTTACTTCAACGCTCTGGCCGACCCGGCGAAGGCTCGCGCAACCTCTGCGGGCACCAAACCGGCCGAGCGCGTTCATCCAGAGGTCGTCCAGGTGATGCGCGAGGTCGGCGAGGACCTGACGGACGCCAAGCCGCAAGCTCTCACGGACGAGAACGCACGGGCGGCAGACGTTCTCATCACGATGGGCTGCGGAGAACAGTGTCCAGTCATCCCTGGCGTGCATCGAGAGGATTGGGAGCTTCGTGACCCGAAGGGCCTGCCGCTCGATCAGGTGCGAAACATCCGCGACGAGGTCCGGGCGCACGTCGAGCGATTGATACTCGACCTCGGTGCCGCGCGCGCAGCGCCGAGGCGGAACTAAATCGGCACTTTTTCCGCCACCACCACTTCGAGCGGGATCGCAAACGGCGCGAGACGGGCTTGATGGCGCACCTTCCACGCTGCCTCCGGGAGGATGTTCAGCAGCTCCAGCGGACGGCATCCTCCGACTAACGACGGCCGGAGCGCGTGAATCTTGAGCCAAGTCCACGAGACGATGCGGCTTGCCGTCGTGAACCCGAGCGTCAGGCTGGAAAGACCCAACAGTCCGCCCGGCCGGAGCATCCGATGCGCCTCACGAATCACGACTTCGATGTCTTCCGAAGACAGGAGATCAAGCACGAAGTTCGACACGAACCGATCACAGGATTCCGACGGCTCGTCGGCGGGCGGCCCACCTTCGGTCAGCCGGACGCTCGCACGAGAGCCGAAGGAGGCCAGGCGCTCGCCCGCGAGGCGCACCATCACCGGGCTCAAGTCCACGCCGCGATAGCTCGCGGCGGCAGGCAAGTGGTGTGCGAGCAGGTCATGAGCGAAGCGCCCGGTCCCGCAGCCGAACTCGAAGACGGATGCAGCGGACGGAAAATCGAGATGCGCGATCAGCTCGCCTGTAGCGCGATCTTCGTAGAATGCTTGAGTATCCTGTATCTTGCCGATGCGGTCGTAGGTCCGACGTGCTTCGGCAGGCGACAGCGTTTTCATGGCGATTCAGCGGAAACCTAGCGCCATCTATCGTGAAGCGAAAGAACTCGCCCTTGGACTCCCGATCGACGTCGGCGAGTGCGTTCGGTCCCGTCACCACGACGCCCGGTGCGGGTCCGCCCGCGATGAATTCTACGAGGCGGCCGGCTTCCGTACGAGCCGCCGCGATCCCCGGCGATCAACGACTCCATACCGAGTGAGCTTTACCGCCTGATGCCGCGAGGTGCTCGGGTGGCAGCTCGCTGAGCCACTCCGCCCCGGCGTCGCCTACGGCGCTACCGGCGGAGTCTCCGTTGGCACTGCGGCTGAGACGCTACTCGAGGGCGAGGGAGATGGAACAGTGGATGTCGGCTCCACTGCGGTCGTCGGGCTCGGGGCCGCTGTCGCGGTGGCTGTGGCGACGGGCGGCGCCGGCCGCTCAGGGGCACCCTGCACAACAATCTCGACGAGCGGCTGCTGGAAGACAGCGATCGGGTACGGAGTGCTCGCCCACCGCGCGGCAACGATCGTAAGCGCAACCCCCGCCCCGGCGAGCAATATCATCGCGCCAAAGGCGAGCAGAACCTGCGCAACGCGGCTCGTGCGCCCCCGTACCTGAACGACAGAGGGCCTTTCGTAGGGGCGCTCGTCCCCCCAATCGGTTGGGCCGCTCACTGAGATGCTCGATCACGCCACGACGACAACAGCGGCATTACATGATCATATAAATTTCAACAAGCGAAGGTCCGCAGAGCTACCCGGGGATTTACCTCACGTCGCTGAACGGGGTGTTTGTCTGGCCCGGGTAGTCCTACCGCGCCTTCGGGAGCGTTTGCCAGACTACCCGGAGCAGGGTTCGTAGCGCACGCCTAGGCCGGTGCCCGGCGCCGAGCTGCACCTTCAAACACTAACGTGAAGTTTCGCGACTCGAATGGGCCGTCGTTGCGACTCAGACGAGGGCGTAGACCTCCACCTCGGCGATCCGGCCCTTCACCTTCACGGCCGGCAGCGGGCGCAGGAGGATAGCTGGGATAAGCGGCCGACTGACGTAAAGCCTCAATATCCGACGCTGCCCAAACACGAGACGCCCCGTTTCTACGGTTGTCATAACGGGCGATCTCGGACGCTATGGATTCCTCCTTACCGCCCGCTTTTACGGCGCGGATAAGGATCGGCGACAACGAGTTCTCCTTCACGCCATGCGCGCCGGGAGAAGAGGCGTGCGCCGGGAGACGGTAGACGTGTACGAATCGGTCGACGACGCGGCGGCAAGCACGATGGACGTCATTGGCGCGTTTGGACAATGGGTTGTCGCGTTGGATCAAGGCCGAGCGGCCACGAGCACGCTATGTGTTGCCAGCCCTGTTGTTCGGGCGAGGCACGGGTGGACCGGTGCGGCGGGGGGTTGGGGGGCGTTGTTCACGAGCCGCAGGTCCCCCGTGCCGGTCTTTCAAGGAGTTGGAGATCATCGATTTCATTTCGCGGTCGCGGCGCCTCACGGCGCTGCGTGCTGCCGCGTTTCTCATCAACGGGATGGCGATTCTGGTGGCCGTCGGGTTCCTGGCCGACGGCATTCCACCCTTGGCGCACCAGCTCCAGAGCGAGCGCGATGCTCAAGCCGATGTTGCCATCGACGCCTTCTTGGCTTCGCTGACTCTGGACGAGAAGGCCAGACTCTATCGCCTGCTGAGCTCGACGGAGACAACCTTCGCTTCACTTCAAGGCAACGACGCCGACGACAAGGCCGTCCTAGAGAAGCTTCGACTCTTTTGGGTCCAGAACTATGGCACCCAGGTGCAGCTTTGGGGGCACGCGTTGCGCTCCGTTTCCTCCAACAGGAAAGCCGGCGAAGTGTGGGTCGCCCTGGTCCTGCTCGCGGTCGTGGCCATGAGCGCCCTAGCCCTCAGAGCGCATGTGCGCCGGGCGTAGAGTCCGAGCGGCAGCACCCTTTCTCGCCCGCAACTCCAAGGTCGACGCTCTCGTTCAGCGGAAACGACGGGAATGCTGCTCGCCCCGCTCGTCGATGTTATAGAGGAGTCCGTTTGTAAGTTGACAAGTCTTTGCGACGACAACTGAGAATTCCTTGGACACCAGACAGTATGCAGAACCAGTCGTTGTCAGTTTACTAACGGACTCCTCAATAGGAGCTTGCAGAATCGACCGCTCCAGCACGTAGGAGAGCACTGTCTCCTTCCGGCCGAGTGTCTCGCTCCCCGCCGAGCTGAGCCGGCCCACGGTGGCGAAGATTCTGCGGACCTTGTCCGTACGGAGGACAGTAACTATAAGCGGCCGAGTTGTCATAAGGAGTAGCCGTTTACGTGAGTCGTGCGCGGGAAACGGCGAGCGGAGCGAGCCGTTCGAGGGAGCACGCATTCACGTAAACGCGGGTTGGACGAAGCCTTCGCGGCAGCCCGGCACAGAGGTGTCTATGGGCACATCAGGGGGGCGATGGGGTGTGGCAAAAGCCACATGTAGCGACCCTTCGCGGGAGATGGAGGTTGAACGGAGAATCGCTCCAGCCCTGGCTCTGGAAGATCGGGCCGAGCAGGAACGGTCTCCATTCGACCGTCACTCCCGCGGACGATGCGAGCCGCTCGACGCGAAACGCCGCTGGATAGGAATAGGTGCTCGCAAACTCGAACCAGAACTGCAGCCGCATCTCACGGCGTGTGATACTTGACCCGCTGCCGCTCGAGCAGCTCGCGCACCGGATGGAAGAGCCACGCTCGCAGCCTCTCCTCCCCCGGCAGAAACTTCCCCTGTCGCTCTCGCTCGGCCCTGAGCTGGACGAGGAGCCGCTCTAGCTCGCTGGAACCTTCCTTGAACGCGTGGCCGAGCCGCTCGATGCCCTCGGCGACTTCGTAGGGAAGCTGTTCGTCGCTCTTCTTTCCGTAAAGGTTCTGGTAGCGCAACTCGAGCTGCGACACCGTCTGTCGATACTTGTCCTTCGCCGCGACCAAGCCGGCGTTCTCCGCCCTCAGCATGCGCTGTCGGCGCACCAGATTGGCTCGGTCGAAGCGGCTCTTGAGCCCCCAGGCGAGCGCACCGACTAGTAGAATCGAAACCAGTATCGCAGTCTTGTGCCACCGGACGTCGGCGGCGAGCTCCGCGGTCGCGGTGTTCTTCTCTGCCTGAAGCTGGTGGAGTTGCGTCTCGAGGCCCGCGATCGTGCGATTCCGCGCGTCCGACTCCCGCTCGGCCCGCTGTTTTTCGCCGAGCAACCGCTCACGCTCGGCGCGCAGGTCGGCGGCCTGCCGGGCGAATCCGTCCGGCACACGCAACAACTGGCCGATCTGTAGGCGGTTTGGATCTCTGATCTGGTTGAGAGCAGCCAGCTCCTCCGCGGGGACCTGGAAGACTCGCGCGACGTCGTTCAGCGATTCGCCGGCTCGAAGCGGATACAAGAAGTACGCTTGCTCGACTCCGGTCGCGGCAGCCCGAGGAGGCGGCTCAGCGTACGCGCTGGGTCGGCTCGAACCGACCGTCAGCAGACACAGGGACGCTGCCCACAGGGCAAAGCGTAAGAGTCTCATGAGATCCTCGCTCCTCCTCGAGGGGTTCTTCTTGCGTTGAACTCTCCAAACGCAAATGTAGCGCTGCTGTCGATTGTCGCAACAGCAAATTCAACTACGCCCCGGGGAACGCTGCTGCGATGGAGACGAATGTCGAAAAGGGCGCTATCCCAGTAGGTTTTCTGCAACACGGCAGCCGAGGAAGACACCGACGGCGGTGCCGAGCACGCTGCCGAAATAGGCCGTCAAGAGGCCGGTGACCATGCCGATCTTCCAGCCGATCAAGCCGTCATGCCCACCGCTTGATCGCCAAGATTCCCCATTCGCGACGCTGGCGCGTTTCGCTGTCCGGCCGTCGCGTCATGGCCACGGCCCTCAAGATACGCGAAGTCGCCTATCCGAGCCTCTACGCCGAGGCTGCCTGAGAAGATACGAGAAAGAATCGATCCACCGACGCCCGGCTCTGCTTAGCGGAATCGCGCGGCGCGCTCCTCAAGGAAGTAAACGCCTCGAACGAGAAGCTCCTCGAGATCATCGCGGCGAGAGAGCGCCAGCAAGGCGGCGGCACGGCATAGCAGCTGCCCGCCCCACCCTGACGGCGCGTCCTCTGGCGCAGTCATCGGCCGCGGGGCTGCGTGACTGCAGCGCGCGTGCTGAGATCAACCGTCAGCTACTGGGCCTGCCAGCCGCGCGCCTTCATGCAGTCCCAGGGCATCGGGTTGACCAGGGCTGACTGGGACTCACCAAAGTACCCGCCGGTAGGCGTGTCGCCGCCGGTAGGTGTGTCGCCGCTTTTGGGGTGGGTATTTTCGTGCTGCACTCATGCGCATAGGCGTCTTCGTAGCCACGCAACGGCGTCAGGGTGACTACGGTGGGTAGTCTCTGCCATCCGTTCCGTGACGTCGGCAAACGAGCGTAGCCCGAAACAATGCGTGCAACAGTTTTGCCCCGTTCGTCGAGGACGTCGAGGACCGACCCGTGCTCCTCCGCCTCCGCCTGCGGCAGCAGGCGCCGCACGCCAATTACCGAAGCCAGCAACTGTTGGAGCGGGCCATCGGGAAGATCCCAAGCGAAGCTGTGGCTGCTTCGAAGCGGGCGGTCAGCTGGTGTGAAGTCGTGTCGGGAGGAACGCCTGCAGGCTGCTTGTGACCGTTTCCGCAGAACACCTCGCACCGGACGACGTACGTGGACTCGGTGACGGTTGACGGATCAGTGCCTACGAGAGCCATGACGTCAATCCACCCCGACCACGTCTTCGACGGAGTGAACAAACTGCCTCAACTGCTTCCGCAGGCACGCCGCGGCATCTCTGATGCGCATCCATCGCCGCTGCCGGACCTTGTCCTCGAGCCATTGCTCGCGCACGTCGGTTACGCGCATCAGGTACACGTCCACCCGGCATGTGCCGTGGCCATTCACGTGGCGATAGCGACCGAGCGGCTTGCGCGCTAGAACGCCCAGAATGCCGGCCTCTTCCTCAGCTTCACGGATCGCCGCCTGGCGGGGCCGCTCGCCATCGTCGACCCACCCCTTCGGTACGATCCACCCCTTACCTCCCGACGTGGTCACAAGCGCCACCTCGAGGCGCCCATTGCGGATCCGATACGGAATCGCCGCCGCTTGCCGGTGAACCCGCGCCATCCACTCCTCCTTCCTCGCCGTCCCGAGGCCCGCTCGCCGGTCAGCGTCTAACGCGCCGCCAGCCGCCACGCGGTTTCCGCTTTATCTTCCTTTTCTCCTGATCCGATTCGGGTTGCTGACCGACCCGCCGCGCCTCGTCGTCGCGCAACTTCAACAACCGGAGCGCTTCGCGCACGACTTCGCTGGCGGTATGGTAGAGGCCGCTGCGCACCTTTTCGTTGACCAGCTCTTCGAGCTTTGCCGTCAGCGACACATTCATGAGATTGCCGGATTGGACCGACAGTACCAAGAATTGTCGATAATTGTCAAAAATTGCTATAGGCTTGGGTCATCGAAGCTGGCGCGATTGCGCTGCCGGCGCTGATTGAACCGGGCATCGGCGAGCTCAAGATGTTGAAGTGGGAGGAGGTCGAGGACGCGGCGCTAGTCGGTCATTCCTACGGGGGCTTCGTGGTCAATAGCGTCGCGGGGACAAGCGGCCACGAACGGATCCGCCGAGGGCGAGCGCGGTCCGCAGGTGCACCGGGGCCACGATCTCCAGCGCGTGCAGCGGCGCCTCGGCCCAGCGGTAGGCCCAGACGGGCAATCCGCCGACGACCGCCTGCAGAAGAGCCGCCATCCGTCACCCAGCCGAACGGCCATGGAGCTGGACAGCATGACGGGCGCGTCGAGGACGACGTTCAGCGAGCCCGGACTCGGCGCGATGCCGAGCCGCTGCTCGATCTCTTCCGCGACGGCCTGCAGCTCGGCCGTCGCCTTCCTGCGGCCAGCGGACGCGGCACCGCGGAGGATCATCGTGCCGGGTTGCCGTGACGTCCTCGCGCGACATGCCGGGCGGACAGATAGCACGGACGGGCGCGGCTGCTGTACTGCGGCGTGTCCGTGCTAGGGTCCCGCGCGTGCACGAGCCATCTCGACGCCGCCGCTGCGAGGCGGGCGCGAGAATGGACGTTGCCCGTATCGCCTGATGGAAGAGGGGGCCTCTGGTCGGTCCAGGTCACCTATCCGCTGCCGATCCTAAGACCTGATCTGAGCTTCCAGGTGAACTATGATGGGTTGCGTGTCACCGTAGGTATTCCGCGTGAGGCGACCCACCCGTAGGCGGGATCAGCGACTGCAAGAGGCAACGGGCGCCCATGGAAAAGCAACCGCACTTCTCGATGATCCGCGGCTTCCACCTCGCGGACTGGTTCACGATCGCCAACGCCTTCTGCGGCATGGGCGCGGTGCTGGCGGTGATGGCATTCCTGAACGGGGAGCTGCCCGATGGCCTGCTGGTCGCCGCCGCGCTGGTGCCGGCGGCCTTCGTGTTCGACGCATTCGACGGCCGCGTCGCGCGTTGGCGACAGAAGCAGAGCGCGCTCGGGCGCGAGCTCGACTCGCTCGCCGACGTGATCAGCTTCGGCGTGGCGCCGGCCGCGCTCGGCTTCGGCGCCGGCCTCGACGGCGCCTGGGACGCGCTGGTGCTGGTCTACTTCGTCGCCTGCGGCGTCAGCCGGCTGGCGCGCTACAACATTACCGCCGAGGCGCTGGCCGCGGATGCTTCCGGCAAGGTCAAGTATTTCGAGGGCACGCCGATCCCGAGCAGCGTGCTGCTGGTCGGCCTGATGGCGCTGGCGGCCTGGCGCGGCCACACCGGCGAGGCGATCTGGGGTGGCGCGCAGCTGTTCGCCGGCTGGACGCTGCATCCGCTGGTGCTGTTGTACCTGCTCTCGGGCTCGCTGATGATCAGCAAGACCCTGCGCATACCGAAACTGTAATGCCCTTCCTGGAATTGTCATTGCGTTGCCGCGCCGCCGACGAAGCGACGCTCGAGAGACCCCGCTCAGTCGTGCACCAGAGTCAGACGTTTCTGAGACATCAACGCCCACAAAATTCGCCGCGGGTCAGCGTCCGTCAAAGCGGGCTGTAGAGCCGGCAGTCTGATATCGTAGCCTAACGTCAACTCGGTCGCTTGTGGCCTATCCCCCAGGCGTGATGACTGGTTGCAAGGCGGCGGCACGGCATAGCAACTTTGGCGAAGCCCTCGACGCGGGCGCCCTTTGGAACTCGCTCGTGATGGTCGCTCGCGTGCGCCGAGTGCTGGAGCTGCTCCGCGCCCTCCGTCCCACCGACGTCGCGCTGCTCGAAGACCCGCCCTCGACCTTGCGGCCCTTGCCACCGTGTACGACCGCCTGCAGGCGTGGAACTTCTCCCATGAGTTTCTCTCACACATACCCGAGCATTTGGTAGTCACGCGTGCCGACGACCTCGGCTGGAGCGATTGGGGCACGCTGGAAGCGATCGAGCGATCGTTCGCAGTCATCGGCGTGGTTCCACCGTGGCGGAGAAACGCCGCGATACCAGGGCTCTAGAGTGCCATGCGGCATTTGTCATGGAGTACTGCGACGGCGAGGAGTCTCTTCCCGCGCCTCTTGCAGTACTCGACCCTCTACTTCGAGGCGCGCGACGTGATGAGCTTCCTCGCGGGGCGAACGTCTGACGGCGCCCTCGCTCGGGCCGTCACTTCGCCGGGTTCGTCGCCGGTTCCGGGTTCGTCGCCGGTTCCGCGTTCGTCGCCGGTTCCGCGTTGGGCTGGCCCTCGCCTCCGCCTTGCTCCGCGCCGTGCCGGCGCCCCAGAAGGCTAGTTCTCGTTGATTTTCCCGCCCTTGTCGGTGCAGGCCCTGGCCGACGAAACCTTGACAAACCCTTGGCCCTTGCACGCGTTCTTGCCGGCGCACTCGTGGCCGGCACCGGCGCAGGAACCTTGGCCCTTGCAGGCGTTGATGCCGGAGCACTTCACCGTATCGGCCTCGTTCTTGATGGTGTCGTCAGCCGCCCGCGAAGCGTTGGCTGCGAACAAGCCGGCGACCGCCGCCGCGATCAGTACTCCTTTGAGCGAGCTCTTCATCTCTCGATCCTCCTCGTTCGAGTCTCGGCCCTGCGGTGTATCCGCCGGCCGGCATTTCCCGGTTCGATGCTCCCAACAGCGTTCCGGATACAGTCCCTACGTTTGTAGAAGCCTTCCGGATGGCCTTTGAACACGTGGAACCCTATCCTAGGTTCCAGCGCATTGACAAACCTCGTGTCACGCGGGTTTCGCTTGCGAGAAGAGGCCCGAAGGGACTATCGCCAATTGGTCTTCAGGGCTCGCCTGCCTGACCACGGCCGGCGCTAACGATGCGTTGCTCAAAGTGTGGCCGGGAGAATCGAGCCGGCCGAAGGTTCTGCGCCCATTGCGGCGCCAGTTTCGAGCTTGCCTGCCCATCGTGCGGCGCCAGCTCGGAACCGGGAGAGCGGTTCTGCGGCGAGTGCGGCAAGAACCTCGCCGGCTTGCCGAAGACTTCGGCGACACGTGACCCGCGCTCCCACACCCCTCACCACCTCGCCGAGAAGATCCTCACCTCCCGCGCCGCCCTCGAGGGCGATGATCGGTCGGCAGCCGCTCCCATGGGCGGACTGGGCTGCCGAGTTTCGCGAAAACCTGCCCGACGAGCTGGTGGAGTTCGTCAATTCGAAAGCCGCGGCCGCTGCAAACACCGATCACGAGAAGGCGATCCGCGAGCGGCTGAAGGAAATCCTCGATCTGTTCAAACTGAGCCGCTACCGCGTGACGCCTGATGGCGATGTGATGATCGACCCCGAGACCCTCGCGCGCGGTGGACAACCGGGAGCGGCGCGACAGACGAGAGCGGGCGGCGTCGGGCGTTCGGCGTCCGGCGCTGGGACGGCGGGAAACGTCTACGCGGTCTTCGAGAATAAGGACGGCGTCCCCGGACGACGGGTGAAGCCCGATCCGTTCCCGCAGGTGAGTTGGGTCACGGTGACCGACGGCTCACGCGCGCCCGGCGACATCGAAGACCGCGCGGCGAAGTACCTCGCGGAGCAGAACCTGCTTTTCATCAACGCCGACTTCCGCGCGTTCATCGACATGACAGCGTATTTCACCAAGGAATTCGGCGGTGTACCCGGCGTAGCGGACCTCGCACGCGAGGCGGTGCGACAGTGGTTCGAGCAGGCGCTGGTCGAAGCCGTGATCGGCGTCC
This sequence comes from uncultured delta proteobacterium, assembly GCA_963745025.1. Taxonomy (GTDB): domain Bacteria; phylum Desulfobacterota; class Binatia; order JACPRU01; family JACPRU01; genus CAVQIG01. Next base: position 28,846 of record CAVUWD010000017.1, on the reverse strand, counting down.
AGGCTCTGAGGAACAGCAAGACGTGGTCGCCGCAGGACGTCGAGCGCGCGTATTCGGACGAAGCGCTCACGGCCGTCGCAATGCAACGTTACCACGTGCACTTCGCGGTGAAGCGGGAACTCGGATCGAAGCTCCGCTCGCGCCGCGCGCAAGCAAGCGGCCAGTGACGTAGAAGGGGGAGGAACAATGTCGAGCAAAATTCGCATCAAGATCGGCGCGGTGGAGGTCGAGTACGAGGGCACGGAAGAATTCCTAAAGAAGGAGCTTCCGGAACTGCTCGCCGCGGTCGCGAAGCTTTACCGGACCTCCGCCACAACGCCGGATGAGGAAGGAGACTTGTCCGCCGTGGCCCCCACCAGCGCGGCAGCGAAAATGAAGGGAACGACGGGGAGCATCGCTGCGAAGCTCGGCGCAGGCTCAGGTTCGGGCCTCATTATGGCCGCGGCAGCGCGATTGACGTTTGTCTCGAAGCAGGAGTCGTTCACGCGGAAGCAGCTGCTCGACGAAATGAAGTCCGCGTCGGGCTACTATAGGAAGACCTACCGCGATAACTTGAGCAGCTATCTGAAAAATCTCGTGAAGGACCGACAGCTCGTCGAGGAGGCCGCGGGTCGTTATTCCGTACCCGCGAACGCACGTGCCGAACTGAGGAAGAAGATTGCTTGACGCGCTCTATCTGAAGGACCTCCTTCACCAAGGAGTGTTGTCGAAAACGCAGAAGCTCTTGCTGTGCCTCGCCGTCGACGGGGCGAAGGCAAAAAGCGTTTCCGAGATTCGCAAGATTGCCCGCGCCGGCGGATTGCACTCCGTCAAGAACTGGAACGTGTCGCTGCTCCTCAGCAGGTCGAAAGGTGGGGCGGTCCGGACCGACAATGGGTGGGAGCTAAATGCGGCTGGCAAAAAAGCTGTATCGGAGCTCGCGGGTCCGTACATCGCCTCCTCGCCTCCGCCGGTCGCGTCAACGCTGCGCGCCGAACTCGTCAAGATCAAAGACGCCGACACTAAAGCGTTCGTTCAGGAGGCGATTAGCTGCTTCGAGGGGCGGCTATGCCGGGCCGCCGTGGTCCTGTCCTGGGTCGGTGCTGTATCGGTCCTGTACGAACACGTGATCGTGGCGAAGCTCGTCGCCTTTAACGCTGTGGACGCTGCATCCGCTGGTGCTGTTGTACCTGCTCTCGGGCTCGCTGATGGGGAAAGCACCAAACCCGCCCGGCACGCAGGGCCCCGCCGGAGGAACAGACCGCCACTCGTCGCTTCTGCGCCATCCCCTGCTCACGGTCTGCCGAAGGCACACATCGATCTCACGCGGAGATGCCCTGTGACCTTCGCGCGAACATTGGTGGAACGGCTGCGTGAATCGGCAGCCTTTCGCCTCGATGACCTCGGCACACACGAGCGCGAAGAGGAACGGACCCTCGTCGACCAGTGCCGGCCGTCCGGACAGCTGTGACAACTCCCCAAAGAAGCCGCCTGGACCATGCGTGACGATCGCGTCCCGTCGACCAAGCTCGTCCCGCCGACTCACGGCGACCTCGCCCGCAACGACCACGATCTGTCCGTGACCGACCTCGCCGACCTTCACGAGGGCCTCGCCCGCAGGGTACGACCGTAGCTCTCCGAACCGGCGGAGCCGATCGATCTCGGCTGGCTCGAGAATCGGGAACATCTGCTCCCGGCGCGCTTCGATCACCGAGCTGTGCAACTGCGGTATCGTCACGTCGATGAAGTCGGCTTGGGCGGAGGGAGCGTCCCCGTGACCTCGTGGACGTAACACCACGTGAAGCCCCCCGGCACGACTCGCATGACCGGATGCTGCGTCGCCCGGAAGTGTTTGGCGGCGTGGCGGTGCGGCGAATCGTCGCAGCAACCGACGTGACCGCACGTGCGACACTCCCGGAGCGCTACCCAGACCGTCCCCTCGGCGATGCATTCCTCGCACGCACCGGGCGTTCGAGGTGGTGGGAAGTCCGCAGGGGTCAGTCCTTCCAGGTGCTCACACGGGGTTGGCATTTGGTTCCTCCGCGGCTTGGGTGTTCCTCGCGTTCGCCCGCGACCGCGACGGTTAGCCCTTCTGGCGCCTTAAGCCAAGGGCCAAACACGTCCAGGGATCGTCTTGCGAAGCACCGCGCTCAGAAGAGCGCTGCGGACTCAGCAGCGAGGGAGAACGCGGAGCTGCATCTGGTTGCTCACGATTGAAGATCCCTGATGCGAACGGCCCGGATACGGTCCTTGATGGCCGGGATCAGCGGCGGCGCGATGCTCAACGAGCGAAATCCGATCGCGAGGAGGCGTGGCAACAGCTCCTCGCGACCGGCGAGCTCGCCGCAAAGCGTGAGCGGGAGATCGGCCGCGTCGTCGACGATGATCTCGAGCAGCCGGAGGAGCGACGCGTGCGCATCCTGGAAGTATCCGTTCACGTTCGGATCGTCGCGGCCGGCCGCGAACGTGTACTGCGTGAGATCATTCGTGCCGACGGAGAGGAAATCGACGTGCCGCGCGATCGCCGGAATCGCCAGCGCGGCTGCGGGCGTCTCGATCATCGCACCGAAGGCGGGACGGCTTTCGACGCGGAGGGCGGCACAAGCCTCCTCGAAGAGCTGCCGCGTCGTACGAATGTCGTCTTCGAGCGTGACCATCGGCACGAGCACGCGGACGTCCTGCGCGCGGGAAAGGCGAATGAACGCCGCGAGCTGAGTCCTCAGCAGCGCCGGGTGCCTCAGCAAGAGCCGTATGCCGCGGAGACCGAGGGACGGGTTCGCCGCGCTCGGCGGACGCAGGAACGGCAGCGGCTTGTCACCCCCGACGTCGAGGAGGCGGATCGTCAGCGGCTTGTCCCGGAGCGGCGACACGGTCGCCTGCATCTCCTCGTAGAGCTCGTCCTCGGTGGGCGGTAGCTCGCGCCCGAGGTAGAGCTGCTCGATTCGGAAGAGGCCGACGCCGTCTGCGCCGTTGCCGAGAACGAGCTCGACGTCGCGGCGGGTGCCGAGATTCGCCTCGACCCGGACGAGGATCCCGTCGAGCGTGCGGGCGGCCTGGTGGCATGTGATGCGGCAGCGGACCAGCCGCGCTTGGTATTCGAGCACGCGCTGCCCGAATTCTGTTCGCGCCGGCGCGTCGGCACCGATCACTACGTCGCCGCCGTATGCGTCGACGAGCACGTCGTCGCCTTCGCGGAGTTGCTCGAGGAGGCCGGAGATCGCGACCGTCGGGATACTCTTTTCGCGAGCTAGAAGCGCTGCGTGCGAAGCCTGCCCGACCGACTCCACCAGGATCGCCGCCACGCGACGCTCGGAGAGCGCGATCACGTCGGACGGCAGTAGGCGCCGAGCCGCGACGACGGCGCCTTCGGGCACGCGCGCCAACCGATACGGATCATCGCCCTCGAGATGGCGAAGAAGCCGCCGGCCGAGATCGGCGACGTCGTCCGCCCGCTGTTGAAAGATCGGATCGGGCAGAGCCTCGAACTTCTGCGCCCGCGACCGGAAGACGCGACGCACGGCTCCCGCGGCATCCAGGTCCGATCTGTGGAGCTCCGCCAAAATCTCCCCCGAGGACAAGATGCCATCGAGCATCATCTGGTGGGCGCGGAACACGTCGGCGACCCCCGAGCCGACCTCTGCCTCCAGGCGCCCCACGGCTTCGGCGAGATCGCGGCGCGTGGCGGCGAAGGCTGTCTCGACGCGCGCCCATTCTTCGTCGGCGTCGCGCGCCGCGGCCGGCCGCAAGGGACGGCGACACTCGAGGATGTCGCCGACGAGCGACACCGTGCCCATGCCGAGGCCGGGCGCGATCGGGGAGCCCGTGAGCTTCACTCGAGGGCGAGTTGGTCGACGTTGCACCAGAGCCAGTATTCCCCGGGCTCCAGCGAGCGAATCACGGGATGGCGGGTCGACTGGAAATGTGCCGTCGCGTGCTTGTTCTTCGAGCTGTCGCAGCATCCGACGTGACCGCAGGTGAGGCAAGCGCGGAGATGGACCCAACGATCGCCGAGAGCGACGCACTCGTCGCAGACCGAGCTCGCCGGGGGCGTGGTCCCCGGGTCATCGAGATGAGGACAGGGCGCGGTCGTCGTCGTCATAATGGTTTTCTACCCTTGAAGGCCAAAGTCTCGGATCCGTTCCGGCCGATTCGCTAACCTTGCCGAGCATGAGCACCAAACTCAACGCTCCAAGGAGCGGAAACATGACAGGTCCTGTAGCCTTCGCGCCCGCCCCCCTTCGGCTGATGTGTAGCGTGTCACAGAGGTCGAGCGATGAATATGGCCAGGCGCAACCAAACGGCGGCTCGGCGCGACAACCTGCCCTCGCACGCTGCCTGCAACATTGGGGAGCGCGGCATGGGTGCACCTAGGTCGACCACAACATCTTCAAGCGTTGGTACACGCCCGACTCTCTGCTACGGGACCGGGCAGCGACGACCCGAGGTCGTTGCGCGAGGGAGCACGAAGGTGCCGACGCAGACTCGCAAGATCGGGGAGACGGCTGCCGACTATCACGTCGAGCGTGTCGAAGTCGGCGACGGGAGGGCGGTGCTCCACTTCACGGGCGAGCTGCGCTTTCGCCAGTGCTTCCGCTCTTGGGCCGAGGTGCAAGAGCTGGCGCGCGTGCCCGCGGCCCGTGTCGACCTCGATCTCTCCGCCGTCGAGCACCTGGACGGCGCGGCGACGGCGCTCCTGCTCGAGCTGCGCGCCGAGCTGCTGCGCGCCGGGATGGCCTCGGACGTCTTGGGCGCGCGCGGGCCGGTGCGCGCGATGCTCGAGCTCTACGGCACCCATGCGCCCCGGCCCAGCATGCGCGAGCCGCCACAGCCGATCGGCATCCTCGACCAGATCGGACGGGAGACGATAGCGCTCCTCGGCGAGAGCAACGGCCTCGATTTCATCGGCGACCTCGTGGTTGCGGGCCTCCAGGCGTGGCGCCGTCCGCGGGTGGTCAATTGGCGCCGACGTGCCACGCCTCATGGAGCGTGCCGGCGCCGACGGGCTGCCGATCGTGCTGATGATCAACTTCCTCGTCGGGCTGGTGACGGCCTTCCAGGCCGCGATCCAGCTGAAGCAGTTCGGCGCCAACATCTTCGTCGCCGACCTGGTGGGGCTCTCGATCACGCGCGAGCTGGCGCCGCTGATGACAGCGATCATCGTCGCGGGCCGCTCGGGGGCGGCGTTCTCGGCCGAGCTCGGCACGATGAGGGTGTCGGAGGAGATCGACGCGCTCCGGACGCTCGGGCTCGATCCCTTTCATTTTCTGGTCTTCCCGCGCGTGCTCGCGCTCGTGCTCGTCCTGCCGCTGCTCACGATGCTCGCCGACCTGGTCGGAGTCGCGGGCGGGCATGCTGGTGGCGATGCTGAGCCTCGACCTCACGGTCAACGCCTACCTGATCGAGACGCAGAAGGCGGTCGAGCTGTGGGACGTGTCGTCGGGATGCATCAAGACCGTCGCTCTTCGGCCTCAACGTCGCGCTGATCGCCTGCCAGCGCGGTCTCGCGACGCGCGGCGGCGCCGAGGGCGTCGGGCGCGCGACGACGTCGGCCGTGGTGACCAGCCTGTTCGCGATCGTCGTCGTCGACGCGATCTTCACGGTGGTCTTCAATGTCTTCGGGAAGTGACGACGCGATCATCGAGGTAAACCATCTGACGATCGGCTACGGCGGGCGGCCGGTGCTCGAGGATCTCGCGTTCAGCGTCGCCCGCCGGGGACGTGTTCGCGATCCTCGGCGGCAGCGGCTCCGGCAAGTCGACCCTGCTGCGCCACCTGATCGGCCTCGAGGAGCCGATGGCGGGCACCATCCGCAGTGGGCGGTGCGCCGCCGCGGCAGGACGAGCGGTGCGCCACGTTACGGCGTCCTCTTCCAGTCAGGAGCGCTCTTCGGCTCGATGACCCTCGCGAGAACGTCGCGCTGCCGCTGCGCACCTGGACCGAGCCTCGACGCTGCAGCGATCGACACGATCGTGCGCGCCAAGCTCCGCCTGGTCGGGCTCGAGGGCTTCGAGAACCACCTTCCGGCCGAGATCTCGGGCGGCATGAAGAAGCGGGCCGGGATCGCGCGGGCGCTGGCGCTCGACTCCGCCGCTGCTCTTCCTCGACGAGCCGTCGGCCGGGCTCGACCCGATCACCTCGGTCGAGCTCGACGAGCTGATCGTCACCCTCAACCAGAGCCTGGGCGTGACGACGGTGATCGTCACCCACGAGCTGGCGAGCATCTTCGCGATCGCCAACGAGTGCATCATGGTCGACCGCGGCACGCGTGGCATCATCGCCCGCGGCAACCCCGTCGCGCTGCGCGACGGCAGCGAGGACCCGCGCGTGCGCGCCTTCTTCAACCGCCAGCCGCGCGTTGCGTGAAACGATGACGACCGCGACCAACCACTGGAAGCTCGGGCTGTTCGTCGTCGCGGCCATCCTCGCGATGGTCTGCGACGCTCTTCTGGATCGGCGCCCGCCGCTTTCACCGCGACGCGTTCCAGGCGGTCACGTACTTCGACGAGTCGGTGCAGGGGCTCGACGTCGGCTCGCCGGTCAAGTTCCGCGGCGTCACCGTCGGCACGGTCGCGGACATCACGATCGCGCCCGACCATCGTCACGTGCAGGTGACCTCCGATATCTACGTCGACGCGCTGGTGCGGCTCGGCCTCCTCGCGGCGGCGCCGAAGGTCGGCGAGCTGTTCATCGATCCGCGTCTGCGCGTGCAGCTCGCCTCGGCGGGCATCACCGGCGTGCGCTTCCTGCAGACCGACTTCTTCGACGAAACGCGCTATCCCCCACCGACTCTCACCTTTCCCACCCCGTGGAACTACGTACCGTCTGCTCCCTCGACCCTGAAGAGCATCGAGGAGGCCGCGATCGAGATTCTCAATCGCTTCCCGGCACTCGAGACCGGGATCGTCGATGCGGCCGCCGATCTTCGCAAGACGCTCGCCTCGATCGGACAGCTGAGCGGCAAGCTGAGCGCCGACGACGGCGCGCTGAACACGTTGCTCATCCGGCTCGGCGGCGCGGCGAGGCGCGTCGAGACCGCGCTCGACGATGCCAAGCTCGCTACGACCACGGCCTCGTTTCGTGATACGTCCGAGAGCATCGGGCGCGCCGCCGCGGACGTGGGCGACGTTCGTCACGAGCTGCGCGATGCCCTGGTGGCGCTGCGCGAGACGCTCGAGTCGATCCGCACGCTGGCCGATGAGGTCGAGCGCGACCCGAGCGTCCTCGTACGCGGGCGGGGCGCGGACACGCAACCCAATGAACTGCCGCAGCGATGACCCGCCCGGGGATTCTGCTGCTGTCCGCCGCTCTGGCGGGCTGCGTGTTCCGCGCATCCGACCCCCCACGGTACTTCCGTCCGGAGTCGGTTGCGCTCTCGTCGGAACCCGCGGTCGACGCCGGTGCACCGGCGACGGCGATTCGTCTGCGTGCCGTTCGGGCGCGGCCGCTCTTGCGTGAGCGGATCGTGTGGCGGACGCCGGCCGAGTACGGGATGTACGAGCAGCGCCGCTGGAGCGAGCTGCCCGAGGCCTATGTCGAGCGGGCGCTCGCCTCCGCGCTCCGCGGCACAGCCGACGTTGGCCTGACCGACGACACACGGGTCCCCGCGCTCTACGCGGACGTCACGGCGTTCGACGAGGTCCTGGCGCCGGCGCACGTCGCGAACGTGGCTGTCGACGTGTCGCTCACCGACGCCGGCGGGCACCGCCTCCTGGAGCGCGCGTTCACCGCGGAGGCGGCGATCGCCGACGACGATCCGCGCTCACTCGCGCGCGCCATCGGCGCGGCGCTCGACGATGTTTCTGCGCAAGTGGCGCGTTCGGTGGCCGAGACGCTACGAAACGGCGCCCAGACGCAGCACCGGGCCCTCGGCACATGACTCGTCGTCCGGAGGGTCGGCGCCGTGTCCCACGACCGCGAGCTCGCCGGCGGATTGAGCACGAACGCGCGCAACCAATTCGCACGATGCCGTGCTGTAGAGCCTCGAAAACCGGCAGGACTCGATCGCGCGCCTCGATGATCGTCACGCGCACCGCGCGCGATCGCCGCACGTTGACTGCGACGCCTCGATTGAGCGAGACATGCCCTGGCCTTCCTTGCCATGAGCTACCTCCCGATTGAGAACCATGGCGTCATAGGCGACCTTTCCACCGTCGCCCTCGTCGGCTCCGACGGCTCGATCGACTTCATGTGCCTGCCGGAGTTCGACTCGCCATCCGTGTTCGCCGCCCTCCTCGACGATCAGTGTGGCGGCCGCTTCCAGCTCGCCCCCTTGCTGGAGGGCGCGCGCGAGAAGCAGCTCTATCTACCGGACACGTGCATCCTGCTGACACGCTTCCTCGCCCCTGGCGGCGTCGCCGAAGTGTCCGACTTCATGCCGATCGAGAGCGCGAGCGGGGGGCACCCGGTCGTGCGTCGCGCCAAGACCGTCCGCGGCGAGGTGCGCTTCCGCATGATCTGCCAGCCGCGGTTCGACTATGCGCGAACGACCCACACGGTCGAGCGCACCACAGACGGGATGCGTTTCGTCTCCGCGGGCGCGCCGGTGATGGCCCTTCACCTGCGCGCCTCGGTGCCCCTTCGCGAGGAAGCCGGCGCGGCCGTGGCCGAGGCACGCTGCGGGCTGATGAGTACGCATGGTTCGTCCTCGAGCAGAGCCTCCCTGGCAAAGAGACGCCGTCGGCGGCGCCCGACTACGTTGCCGGCGCGTTCAAGGAGACGGTCGCCTTCTGGCGTCGCTGGGTGGCGCCCGCCCCGGCGTTCCCCTCGCGCCTCAAAAGAGCCGCTTCCACAGCGACGTCTGTTGCTCGACGGCGTCGGCCGCCAGCGCCGGCACCTTGCCGACCACCGTGTTACCCTCCTTGACGATGACGTCGCCAATCCGTGCATTGGCGCTCAGCGGCGCGTGCACATCGCCGGCGAGCACCAGCTCGACCGAGAAGCTGGGCTTGTCCGTGCGCTTGGAGAGAACACTCACGTTATCGCCCGCGATCACCCGCACGAACCCCGGCTTCCCATCCTTCACCGCCACGTCCTTCGCGACGACATCCCCCTTTTTCACCGCCGACAGCTCCTTGTACTCCCCGAACCCTTTCGTCAGCAGCTTCGCGGCCTCGCCGAAACAGTCGCGCTTTTGCGGCGCGCCCATGACGACGGCAATCAGTCGCAGGTTTTCGCGCTTGGCGGTGGCGGTGACATTGAAGCCAGCTTCGCGATAGTAACCGGTCTTCAAGCCGTCCACCCAGCCGGTCTCCCGCACCAGACGGTTGGTGTTGGTGAGCGTCATCGCGCCGTTGCGGAACGGCGCTTCCCTGGTGCCCGACCACTTCATGATGTCCGGAAACTTCACCAGCTCGCGCGCTACGATAGCCATGTCGTCCGCGCTGCTCATGTCGGCCTGTTGCCCCTTGCCCGGGGGGAGGCCGTGCGGGCTGTGGTACACCGTGTCGTTCATACCGAGTTCCTTGGCGCGCTGGTTCATCAGCTCCACGAAGGCGTCGGACGAGCCCGCCACGGCCTCGGCCACCGCCACCGATGCGTCATTGGCCGAATGGATGGCGATCGCCTCCATCATCTCCGAGAGCGGGAACACCTCGCCCTGCTTCAAGTAGACCTGCGAGCCACCGACCTTGCTCGCCCACGCCGAGGTGGCGATCGGATCGTCCCAATGCAAGCTGCCGTCGCGCACCCGCTCCGCCACGATCAGCATGAGCATCATCTTGGTCATCGACGCCGGTGGGTTCTGCAGATGCGCGTCCTTCTCGAAGAGCACCGCTCCGGAGTCCGCATCCATCACGACGGCGGAACGATAGAGCTCGCTGCCAGCCGGCGGCGCCGCCTCGGCGGTCGCGCGCCGCGTGACACTCCGCGCGTTGCCCGTGCGCGGCTCCACCAGCACGGTCGCTACGCACACCAGCATCATCCCACTCCACACCCATCCACACCTTTGCATCGTTCAAACCTCCTCCTGCCCTGTCAGGCGGTGCCAGCTGCCACCAGCCGCCGGCCCGAACGGGATGAGCACAGCCTCACGCGCGACGGCCAGACGCTCCGGCACGGCGAAGACTGTCTCGATTTCGTTGAGCCGCCCTCGTTCAATATGCGCGGTCACCGGGCGAACGGACTGTCGACTCGATGTTCTCCAGCGCCAACCTCACCACCGCGGCGGATGGTATCAGAATGATGGTGGCGTCGGAAGTATGAATTGCGCCGCGCGTTGCTACTTTAACCTTCTGTGCCGCTCCGCCATCTCACTGATCGAAGACCAACCTCTGGCGAGGAGGTTCACCGTGCGAATACAGAAGGCCATCATGTTGATTGCGCCGCTCACGGTGGCCCCCTGAGCACTCGCCTTACCGGAACACGAACGCTTCGACGTGCTCGCCCACCAGGCCGAAGGGAGCCGAGTAATAGTGACGGTCGATCTAGAGTGCTTCGGAGGTTGCGAGACTGGGGATAGGCTCCATTAACGCGCTACTAACGCGGGCTGACGTTATTCGGTCGCGAGCGCGTGCGCAGCTCGTGCGTTAACGCCGGCATGATCTCGCGCGCAAAGCGCCGCAGCGCTTCGCGCGAGCCGCCGCAATTCAGGATCACGTACGTGACGCCGACACGGCGAAGCGCTTCGAGCTTGTCGGCGATCTCATCCGCGGTGCCGATGAGCGTGTCGGCGCGCAACGCTTCCGAATGCGAATACGCCAGGATGTGCGAGCCGCCTGCGCGGTCCGGCCAGCGCGAGACCGACAGGATGCGCTGGTTGACCTTGTTGTTGCGCTCATGCGCCGCCTGCTTCTCGGCTTCATTGCGCGCCACGTACATGTCGCGGGCGACGCAAACCCGGGTCGGATCGAAGACACGCCCTTGCTCCTCCACCTCGGCTCGGTACCGGGCCAGGCGTTCGCCGATGACCTCGATCGAGGCGAACTGGTCGAGCAACAGATTGAAACCGCGCGCGGCAACCTTGCGGACCGACGGCGCGCTGCCGGCCGCCATCCAGATCGGTGGATGCGGCCGCTGCCGGGTCGGAGGCTCAACCACGATGTCGTCGAATTGCCAATAACGCCCGCGGTGCGAGAAGCGCTGTTCGGACGTCCATGCCCGCAGGATTACGTCGAGGGCTTCTTCGAAGCGCGCATCTGCCTCTTCGAACGGAACGGCAAAGCCCTTGAACTCGCTGTGCCTGTACCCCTTGCCGACTCCGAAATCGAGCCGGCCGTCGGACATGAGATCAAGCGTCGCGGCCTGTTCGGCAAGGATAACCGGATTGTGCCAAGGCAGCACCATCACGGCGGTGCCGAGGCGGAGCCTGCGGGTGCGCGCCGCGAGCCAGGTGAGCAAGGTCAGCGTGGCCGACACCTGATGCCAGCCGGTGAAGTGGTGCTCGACCAGAAACGTGCTGTGATACCCCAACGCCTCAGCCTCGACGTTGAAGTCGATGAAATCATGGAAGCCCTGCCCCATGACCGCGCCGGGGCGCAGGCTCTGGGCTTGGGCGCCCCCAAATATTCCAAACTGCATCGCCCTCTCGCTCACCGCGAACCGTGGCCGCCAGCGTAGCGCCGAAGATAGATTCCTTGTCAGATTAGATGAAGTGGCTGGCTACCTCACTGACGAGGTCACGGCGATACCGTGCCTCAATGTCAAAACGCGGTCAAAGCCGCAGAAGGAGGAGGCAGCCAGCCATGGAACACATTGCCATCGATCTGGGAGCAAAGGAATCGCAGGTGTGCGTGCGGAGCGAGGGCGGGGAGATCGTCGAGGAGCGACGGATTGCGACGCGACCGCAGACGCTACGGCGCTACTTGGAAGGGCGGGCCAAGAGCCGGGTGATCGTGGAGACGGGGGCCGAAGCGTTCTGGGTGGCGGAGATCGCGCGGGTGAGTGGGCACGAAATGCGCGTGGTGCCCTCGATGCTGGCGCCGTCGTTGGAAGTTGGGCAACGACGGCTCAAGAGCGACCAGCGCGACGCTCGAGTGCTGAGCGAGAGCTCGTGTTCCGGCGGTGGAGACCCGCCGGACGAAATCACGCCTGACAATGCGGGAGGCACTGGTGCAGCATGTGAAGCCGCTGCTCGAGGTGCTCGAGGCGCTGGATTGTTCCATCGAGGAGTTCGACCAGGAGCTGAAGGAGCTGAGCAAGGGCAACGAGCTCGCCGAGCGACTGCAAACGGCGCCCGGGGTCGGCGTGGTGACGTCGTTGCGCTACTGATCCCGATCTAAACTCCTGATTCAGTCACGACCAGGTGCTCACTCATCTCAGGTGTGGCTAGTCCATCGGTCGGAGGTCGGACAGCATCGTCGGCACGAGTTCGGAGACGGTCGGATGAATGTGCATCGCGCGGCGGATCACCGTCCACGGCGCCTTTGCGTACATCACGTCGAGAATCGAGTGGATGACCTCGTCGCCGCCCGTGCCGAGGATCGCGGCGCCCAGGATGGCGCTGGTCTCGGCGTCGACCGCGATCTTCATGAATCCCTGAGTCTCGCCCTTTTCGACCGCGCGGCCGACGCGCGTCATCGGCCGCTTGGCAATGAGCGCCTTGCGCCCGCTCTTGCGAATCTCTCCCTCCGTCATTCCGGCCCGACCGAGCGGCGGATCGACGTACAGCGCGTATGCGGTGATCCGATCGCTCACCCGGCGCGGATCGTTCTCGAGCAGGTTGGCGATCACGATCTCCCCGTCGTTGTACGACGTGTGCGTGAAGGCCCCCTTGCCGTTGCAATCGCCGAGCGCCCAGATTCCCGGGACGCCCGTGCGGAGCTGGTCGTCGACCACGACGTAGCCCCGCTCGTCGACCGCGACCCCCGCCTTCTCGAGGCCCAGATCGTCGGTATTGGGACGACGGCCGACGGCGAGCAGCACGTGCGTGCCGTGCACTCGCGGCGCACCGTCGGCACAATCGACGTTGGCGACGATCTCTTCGCCGCGTTTGGCGAAGCTGATGCACTTCGCGTTCACGCGCACTTCGACACCCTCGTGCTCGACGATCTCCCGGATCGCGGTCGACACGTCTTCGTCCTCGCGGCCGACGAGCCGCTGCCCCATCTCGATGACCGTGACCTCGGCGCCGAAGCGCCGAAACATCTGACCGAATTCAAGGCCGATGTAACTGCCGCCGACGACGATCAGGTGCCTCGGCAGAAAGTCCATCGACATCATGGAGCTGTTGGTGAAAAAGTCGATCTCGCGAAGCCCCGGCATGTCGGGAACGAGCGCCCGGCCGCCGACGTTGATGAAGATCTTGTCCGCGTGGAGGCGCTCTCCCCCGACGTTCACCTCGTGCGCGGACTCGAAGCGGGCGTGGCCCTGGTAGACGGTGCAGTTCTCCATGTTCCGCAGCCAGTCCTCGACACCGGTGCGCGATGCCTTCGAGACCGCGTCTTTCCGGCCCATGACCCGCTTCATGTCGACCCGCACCGAGCCGACGTCCACGCCATACTCGGCAGCGCGAGCGGCCACGCGCGCCGCGTAAGCGCTCGCCACCATCGTCTTGGTTGGAATGCAGCCGGTATTGACGCACGTTCCGCCGAAGGCGTTGCGCTCGATGACCGCGACTTTCATTCCGGCGCCCGCGAGACGCGAGGTCACGTAGGGACCGGCTTGGCCGGTGCCGATGACGATCGCGTCGTAGGCAGTCACGACGGCAGATCCTTACCCGCCTGCTCCGCGACCATGTACGCGGCGTACCACTCTGGCCAGTTCGCATCCCTCTGGCCGAGCCGGGCCTCGTACTTACCGTGGGCGGCCTCGGCACGCCGAAACGCGTCCGCCAGATCGTTCGCGGACGCGAAGCTCGTCACCCCGGAGTCGATGCGCCCGGCCAACCGGGTCGTGACCTCCTGGAACAGCCATCCGTTGCCGTCTGGATCACGGAACGAGGCGAACGAGCGGTAGCTGCCACGCTCGGGATCCGGACCGCTGGTCCGACGCCGCCCAAATAGATAGGGCTCGTCCGTTCCAGCGTACACGCCGTCGCTGTGGAACACCTCGCTCACCTCGATGCCGCGCCCGCGGAGCTCGTCGCGGGCGGCCACGATGTCGGAGACGATCAGGTACAGGCCCTGAGCGGAGCCCGGCGCCATCGCGGTGACGTTCTTGCCGAAGATGACCGAGCATCCGGAGCCGGGCGGCGTGAACTGGATCACGCGGAAGTCGTCACCACTGGCGAACTCGGCGTCGAGCCTCCACCCGAGCCTCCCATAAAATTCCTTCGCGCGGTCGACGTCCGCGACGGGGATGACGACGATCTCGAACTTCATGTCGTTGCTGCGGACCTTCGTGCTCATAGCGGCCTCCTGAGTTGTGTCAGCTCCTGGGCATCCGAACGATTCGAGTGCGATGCACGGACACCATTAACCCCACCGCAGCGCCGACGCTATTGGACGATGGTGTCGGTCACGCATCAGATGACCGGTACGCTCCCGGCTCCTCGCTCCGTCACCCGAGCGTGCGGAGGCGCTCAATCAGGAGGCGCACGAAGGCGGCCGTGTCGACGTCGACGGCGACACGGGCGTTGGGCTCGCGGCCGCTGCGGCCGCTACGGTCGACGACCGTGCGCCCGCGCGAAAGCTCCGACGAGCACTCCACCACGACGTTCACGTACTCCGTTGTCAGGAGCCCCGGGCGCACGAGCTCGGCCACCGCGACCGCGTCATGTATCGGGTACCCTTCCGGAGAGGATAGCTGGGATAAGCGGCGACTGACGTTAAGCCTCAATATCCGACGCTGCCCAAACACGAGACGCCCCGTTTCTACGGGCCAGTTGCGTTCAAAGCTGTCTAAACAGTTCGGGTCTGCCGAATAAAAACAGACTTGCACGTGAACGCTGAGATGAGGTAGCTCCTCCAAGGCATGATTCGGACCGCCGAGCGCCGCCGAAGCCTCCAGGACGAACGAAGCGAGGAGACACGCACGCGACTCCTCGAGGCGACGATCGAGTCGCTCATCGCCGTCGGCTATGCTCGGACGAGCACCACCGAGATCGCGGAGCGGGCGGGCGTCTCCCGCGGAGCACAAGTCTATCACTACCCGACCAAGGCCGCCCTCGTCGTCGCCGCGGTCGAGCGCCTTCTGCGGCGCCGCTATCAGGAGGTTCAGCAGCTCTTCGCGGAGCGGCTGCCTCGGGCCGGCAGGCCGGGCGTGGCGATCGACCTGCTCTGGAGGATGTTCGAGGGGCCTAGCTTCGCGGCGTGGCTCGAGTTCGTGGTCGCCTCGCGCACCGATCCCGAGCTCCGAGCCGCCGTGGTCCGGCAAAGCGAGCCATTCGTCAATTCGGTGGGCGAAGCTCTCCGGAAATATCTCCCAGAGGCCGCCTGGAACCCCGTACTGCGGAAGCCGGACTTCGTCTTTGCCGTGCTCGACGGTCTCGCTCTCGCACGAATCCTCTATCCGGACGAAGATCGCCGCTCCACGCGCATGCTCGCGAGCTTCCGCCAGATCGTGGAGCATGCGCAGCCGCCCCGGCCCGCGGCCGCGCGAAAAACGAAGAGGACTCGATGAAGCCGGCTCCGTTCCATTGCTCCGGACCGCTTAGGATCGACGAGCGCGATTCTTTTCTAAGACCGCTCCCCGCAAGGGACCTCGTTACGATCCCAGGAGGGGCTCCGATCGGACCAGACACACCTTCTCGCGCCACGCGAAAGATCTGCCACACGGCCATCAGTTCGCGGCGCTATGGGCTGCTCGCGTGGCACCTAAGATGCTGCCCGTTCACCTGGCAGCGAAGATGGGAGCTTGACGATGCGAATCTTTCTCACTTCGGTCGCAGTAGCAACGCTCGCGGCGGGCATGGGCGGCCCGGCGTCCGGCGCGGACACCTCGGCCGACGCGCAACCTGCACGCCCTCTGCCTCTAGAGGAGCACTCCACACGAACCGACTTGGCGCCGGTTCTATCGAAGGAAAATTGGCAGGACGCCGTCAACGTGCTTCCCGCCGAGCTGGTCGAAAAGGTCAAGAGCGGCGAGCTCAAGATCCGAACGCGAGCGACGACGGACTTGCCGCTGACCCCGGCCTACGTCGAGGCGACACGCCGCAACGCCGGAAAGGCACGGCTGCGCGAGGACGGAAGCCTCGAGGGCTACGTGAATGGCCGTCCGTTTCCGGAAATCGATGCCGCAGACCCTCAGGCGGGCCTCAAGTTGGCGTGGAACTACCGGTACCACGACTCCTTCAACTTCGGCCAAGGGTGGGGGGCGCAACGATTCGTCGAGGGCGGGGAGATCATACGCACAGTCGAGTTCACCTATGCCCAAGCGTTCGGCATGCACCGCAACGATCCGAAAGACAACATCTGGCAGGGGGAGGGCATCCTCTACAAGGAGCTTTTCCAGGCCCTCGAGCCGGAGGACGTGAAGAACGTGATAAGCCTCAAGTTCCGGTACGATGACGATCGCACGAGCGATCTCGATTTTGCGTACATCCGAGAGATGCACAAGGTCCGTCAGACGCACGTGACCTTGGAGGAGCGGGCGTTGTCGAGCGAGCTCCTGTTCGAGGACTACTATTGCTTTGCAGGCTACCTGCATGAGCACAACTGGCGGTTCCTCGGCCGCGCGAAGATGCTCGCCCCGGTCGGGGTGCAGGGCGTCAAGGCGAGCTTCGATCCGCACACCGGATACCCGACGGATCCCTGGGAGTTGCGGAACTTGCTCCTGCTCGAGAGCACGCCGAAGAACCCCAATCACCCGTACGCGAAGCGGGTGCTCTACATCGACGAGCAGATGGACGTGCCGCTGTACGTCCTCGCGTACGATCATCAGGGAAAACACTACAAGACGATCTTCACGCTCTACGGGAACCCGGCGTTCAATCCCGGGAACGAGCAGGTGCGGGCGCCTCTATGGCTCGCATTCGATGCGATCAATCACGAAAGCGGACGGGCCGCGTTCAGCGAGATGCACCGTATCGTCGTGGCGGATCGCGTCCCCGAGAGACTCTTCACGATCGGCAACCTCCCTGAACTCGCGCGCTGATCCTGCGGCTTCGCGGCAAAAAGAACTCAAGTCGCTCTGCGCCTCTCCGTGGCGCGTGACCGACCGTTCCACTGGCGAGCACGGCTGCCAGGGCGAAAAGCGGGATAGCCGAGCTTCAGGACGAGCTGAATGAACACGGCCGTCGCGCTCGTGAAGAGGCCGAGAACAAACACTACCGGCAGGCCGACCGACAGGACGAGGATCAGGAGCAGGTAAGCGTAGCCAAGGAGAGCCAGAGCGACAACGCGGGCTTTGTAGCGCCAGGGGCGTGAGGGCCGCGTCGGCCTCGAGGCGGGCGACGAGTTGGCGGAGTTCCTTCTGGGACACCGCCGCTATCGTGGAGCACAGCCGTGTACGTCCGCAACATCGAGCGACCGCACGGGACCTTGCCCGCTCGCTACTCTACCGCGTGGGAGTGCTCGCTGACGCGCTTGCCGTGTTCGCCGAGCTTGTTGCCGACCCAGGCGAGCGAATTGTAGCAGTGGCCCATCAAGTCGCCGGAGTGCCCGCTGCGCACGACCTTGCCGTCGACAGAGATCGAGCTGGCAGTGATCCCCGATCCGTCCGGATGTCTCCACGTAAGGCCTCAATACCCGACGCTGCCCAAACACGAGGCGCCCCGTTTCTACGGTCAGTTGTTCGTTGACCCCGGCGTCGGGGGAATGCCCCTACTTGACCGGTTCGACCCGTGAAGGTTCCTCGCGCCTCGATTAGGATGGACAACCGTACGCGTCAAGCGGGCAGCCCGCCTCCTCAGTGCGGCTGTTTGCCGGTGACCGGGTCGGGGTCGCCGGCGCGGAATGCATCCTTGAGATCGAAGATGGTCAGCACCCTCTCGCCCCAATCGTGCGGCAGGTCGATCAGCTCGCCCGGCTCGGCGCAGGCCTCGAGGCAGTCGAGCGCGGCGCGCAGGATCGCGGTCTGGGTCGCGGCATCCCCCGGACGGCCGAAGGGATTGCCCATCGGATGGTTGACGAAGACCGCGCGCGGCGGCTTGACCTGGGCGGTCAGGTCGCGCCCGGTGGAGACGTTGACCGTGGCGATGCCATGCTCTTCGACGACGCGGGAAACCAGACCTACGGTCTGGTGATCCAGCGGTCAGGCAGGCACGAGGACGATGGCGTCGACCCCGTCGCGGTGCAGTTCCTCGGCGAAACGCGGGCCGGCCTCGTCGATGATGTGCTGGCGCTTGTAGATGCGGCCCATGAAGCCGCTCCACAGCCGGTCCGCGACCCGGCCGATGACGCCGTCGCGTGCCAGCTCGCGCAGGCGGGCCAGCGGAAAGACCACGTTGATGTCCCGCTCCGCGTCGCGGTGGTCGTAATAGGCGTCGTGGATCTGAAAGGCATCGTGCGCGCTCGCGGGGTCGATCTCGTCGAGGCGGAAATCGTCCTTGGCGATCGGGTTGAAAGGCGCGGCGCTGCGGTAGGAGATGCCGCCGCTCGTGAGCATCGATACGGTGCATTCGGCCAGCGGTTTGCGCAGCGGCGCGAGCGGCGCCCGTTCGTTCACGCTCCAGCGATAGGGTGGATAGCCCTTCGATTGGTAGTAGTCGTTGATCAGCTCAATGTAGTTGATTGGTTCCATGGCCGTCTCCGCTGCGCTGGCAGCCGGATTGTAGCGAATAGGCGGGAGGATTTCGATCCTGGCCGCCCGTCAGCCGACCATGCTGTAGCCGCGCTGCTGACGCTGATGCCCTGGCCGAAAAGAACCGGAGGGGGTGGGATTCGAACCCACGAGGGTAGTTAGCCCTGCCGGTTTTCAAGACCTCGGACGGTCTGGTTCGGGAGGGCGGGGTCCGGGGATGTGCAACAGCCGTCGAGGTTTCCGCCCTACTCCGTCCGTACCGTTCTACACCGCTCCGTCTCGGCGTTGGGCAACGGTTGGGCAGGTCAGAACCACCTCTCGTTGGGCGATCCACTCTCGCACCTCCTGCTCGAGCCATCCAACTCTACGGATCCCGATCCGTCGGCGAACAGGGAAGCGGCCCTCCCTCTCCATTCGCCAAAGAGTGGCCCGGCTCATCCCGATAAGCTGAACAACCCTCTGCAGGTGAGTAGTCGAACCGAGGCCACCTTCTCTTCCGGATGCTCGTCCAGGGGGCTTCCCGATTTATGTCGACTGTCGCGCTCCCGTCGGTCTCGAATCCCCTCCCGTCGTTGAAGCTCCTCGACGACGCGCTAGGCAACCTGCTCGGCAGCGGCATCAAGAAGCGCGAGCAGAGAGGCCGTGAGCTGCTCGGCCGCACTTCGTCTCGTCTGGTCTCGATCCAAAGTCGACCCTCCTTTGCCTCACTTCGTCTCTTCGCCTATCGCGGACCCGCCGGTGGAGTCCGCCGTCTGGTCCCGCTAAAGAAATGACATGAAGATCCGATTTGCCGTGACTCCTCCGGGCCTGGCGTTTCACGAAAACGTGTTTCCGGACTACATCTCGGCCTGCGAGCAGCTCGGTTTCGATACCCTGTGGCTGTCCGATGTCCCGCTGGGACCACTCGGTGATCCGTTGCTCAGCCTCGCGTTAGCCGCTGGCCAGACCCGCCGCTTGAAACTCGGGGCAAATGTGGTGCCGCTCGGCCGCAACCCATGGTTGCTCGCACGCCAGCTCGCGCAACTCGATCGAATGAGCGGCGGGCAACTGCTGCTGTCGTTCGTGCCGGGTCTCGGGCAGCCCGCGGAACGAGCGGCGCTCGGTCACCCGACTGGTGACCGCTGGCAGGCGGTGGGTGAAATTCTCGCGCTGGCGCGGCGCTGGTGGGCGGGTGAGGCCATCACGGCCAGTCATGGTCCCTATCAATTCGACGCCCTGGCATTGCAACCGCTGCCGATTCAGCGGCCTCTCGAGGTGTGGCTCGGTGGGATTGGCCCTGCGGCACTCGAACGGGTCGCCCGCACGGCGGACGGCTGGCTGACCGCGGCGGCAACCCCGGCCGAAGCCGCCCGCGGCCGTGTGACGATCAGCGCACGGGCGGCCGAACTCGGGCGCACCATCGACCCCGAGCATTTCGGTATCAGCATTCCGTATGCCCGGACCGAATCACCGGCAGCCGCGGTCGAAGCGGTGCGACAACGGCGTGCCGACCGCGATCTCACGCAGATTCTCCCGGTTGGCCGTCAAGCGCTCCGAACCCTGCTCGAGGCACATCTCGAAGGGGGTATCAGCAAATTCGTGCTGCGTTCGCTCAGCGATTCGCCGGATTGGCGCGCAGATCTCGATTGGTTGGCGGACATTGTGCTCCCGCTGCAGACCTGAACGTCGCCGCTCTCGCGCTCGACATGACCGAACGACGGTCCGGCACCGACCCTACCCCGCCCCAGGAGAATAACGTGTACATCCCGGAACACTTTCAGGAGAATGATCGTCATCGCCTGCGCCGGCTCATCGACGGGCATCCGTTCGGAATGCTCATCTCGGTTCATGACGGCGCGCCCTTCATCAGCCATGTGCCGTTCCTATTCGACGCTGACGTCGGCGCGCTCGGCCGGCTCACGGGCCACGTGGCGCGCGCCAACCCCCATTGGCAGTACCTGGCGGATGGGCGTCCGGCGGTTGCCGTTTTCCAAGGGCCCCACGCTTACGTGTCGCCAGCCTGGTACAGCGCGGCCGGCGTTCCCACTTGGAATTACGCGGTGGTGCATGTCCATGGCCAACCACGTGTCATCGACGACGCAGCCGGCGTGGAACACATCGTCACGCGGCTCACGGCCGTGCACGAATCCCGCTACCCGACACCCTGGCAGCCGGACCTCACCGGCGAGCGACGCTCGCGGCTGCTCGGGGGTATCGTCGGTTTCGAGATAGACGTCACCGGGCTTGAGGCGAAGTTCAAGCTCAGCCAGAACCGGGGCGTCGACGATCAGTCGCGCGTCATCGGGCAACTGCGGCAATCGAGCGAATATGCGGAGAGGGCGGTCGCGGAACTGATGACGCAGAACCTGTCGAAAAGCGGGAGATAGGAAATCGAGGAGGGAATCGCCGCGACGCACCCGGAGATCGCATGACCGGGCGTCGGGCGGAAATCCCTCGCGTAGAGGAGCGTTGACCCGATCGTCCCTTGTCCGCCGAGTTGTCCGACATGACGCGGACTCCTTTGTTGGTGATTGAGAGCGCGGCCCGACGCCACAGAACGGACGGGCGGGTATCGTCCTCCGGAGTCGGGGGTGCTCGGCATCAAAGCTGCCGAGTGCTCGGCGATGTTGTGGCGAAGACTCACCGGAGGAGGTGTGGGATCGATTGGCAGAAGGAGGCTGCGGGTCTCAGGCGGAACGGGATCACTCGCCCTTCGTCTCGTGCAACCGACCTGCGACCCCCTCAACGACCCGGCAGCACGATCGGCTTTCCGTGCGGTGTGGAGCGTGCGGCCTAAGGTCGGCTGAGCGGCGCCTGCGTCGCCAGGCGCCGGACCGGGGCTTGGCTTAGCCTGCGGGCATCCGCATGCTCAGGGGAGGCGTGAACGATCCCTTTCATCCCGGTGAGATCGCCGTGCAGGAGCGTGCGGGTGTGCGCGCCATGGCGCGGAAGATCGGCGGCGGCATTCACCCGACGATCGCAGCCGCGGCGAAACCGTTTCTCGCCGAACGCGAGATGGCCGTGGTCGCGGGCGTGGACGAGCAGGGCGCCGTGTGGGCTTCGCTGCTAACTGGGCCGCGCGGATTTCTCGAGCCGGTGGGCGACCATCGGTTACGGGTGCGCGCTCTGCCGGCGGCGGGAGATCCGCTCGCGAGTTCTCTCCGCGACGGCGGTGCGCTTGGCCTTTTGGCGATCGAGCTTTCGACCCGAAGGCGCATGCGCCTGAACGGCACAGTCGAGCGCGGCCGCGGCGGCTTCGACCTCGTCGCCCGGGAGGTTTTCGCCAATTGTCCGAAGTACATTCAGGCGCGCGCCGCGGATGCGCTGGCGAGCGCCCGGAGGGAGCCGCCCATCATCGTCCGTCGGTGCATCCTCGACCCCACCCAGCGCCGCTGGATCGCCGAGGCCGACACTTTCTTCGTGGCGAGCATCCACCGCGAGGCCGGGGCCGACGCTTCGCATCGCGGCGGCAATCCCGGCTTCGTCCGGCTCATCGACGACAGCCGGATCGTGTGGCCGGACTATGCGGGCAACATGATGTTCCAGACGCTCGGCAACCTCCATGTCGATGGACGCGCCGGTCTGCTCTTCCTCGACTTTGAGCGCGGCGACACGCTGCAGCTCACCGGCCGTGCGGCGGTCGATTGGGACCCCGGCCGCGCTGCCGCGTTCGCAGGCGCCGGGCGTGTCGTCGACTTCGCGATCGCAGAAGTCGTCGAGGCGCGCGACCGGGGCGGCCCGCGCCTCCGGCTGCTCGAGCGCTCGCCCTTCAATCCCGCTTGAGCACCACCCCCGCTCAGCGTGCCCGGGTCGTGGGGATCACCTCCTCGGCGAAGCGTTGGATCTCGTCTTCGTTGGGGCGTTGCTTGCGCTCGCCTTGGAGAGCGGAGCGCGATGTCAGGATCTTCTCGGCGAGGTGCTTCGGGGTGTAGGCGCGGGGATCGGGAGCCGAGGGCTCAGCCAGTGGCTGTGCGCACGAATCGCAGAACTTCCGACCTTTGGGGTTCGGCGTGCCGCAGCTCCGGCAGGTCAGTGTCGCGGCAAGGGGTGCGGCGCATTCGCCGCAGAACTTCGCGCCCTCACGATTCTCGCTGCCGCAGGTCAGGCACTTCATTTCTGCAAAACCTCAAGACAGCGCGTCGAGCAGCGCCTTGGCGTCCTTCAGGTCCGCGGTGTCGAACCCCTCGGTCAACCAGCCGTAGATCTCGCCGAGCACCTGCCGCGCCTCGTGTCGCCTTCCCTGTTTGTCGAGGAGGCGGGCGAGGCTCGTTGTCGCGCGAAGCTCGAGGGACTTCGCGCTCTGGCGGCGGGCGACTTCGATGGCGCGGCGAAAACAAGTCTCGGCTTCGGAAGAACCTCCGGACTCGAGCAGCAACTCCCCCTTCACGCGGTATATCTCCGCTTCCCAGTCGCGTTCGTCGCGCCTTTCCACCAGAGCCAGGGCTTCGGCCACGAGAGCGAGAGCCTCGTCTGTTCGACCTGCTTACTGTCGGCTCGCGGCGGCTCTGGGCGTGGGTCAGGCGCTTCAAGAATGCGAAGAGCCGCCGCTGCTTTGCCTCGGGCTGCATTGGCGGAGGGGGATGGTCGGGGTCTGGGACGCCGAGAAAGTCGTAGAGCAGTGGAAGAGTGTCATCCAGCTCTTTGTCGAGGCGGAGCGACCGTCCGGCGATCTTGTCACGGACCGCTTCCTCGCCGTCGTCCTCCTTGATCCCGAAGTAATCGCGCATGGCCTCCAGCACGGGGAGAAAGGGGATCGACTTTCCGTGCGGAACACCGTGCCCCGTGACGACGAGGATCCCCCGCCCTCGAAGCCGTTCGACGAACTCGAAGCAGAGCCGGCTCTTGCCGACTCCAGGGTCGGCGACGATCCCGACGACCTGTGCGCTTCCCGCAAGCGCCCGCTCGAGCGCGTCGTCGAGTACCGCCATGTCTCGCTCGCGCCCGACGAACTTCGAGAAGCCCCGCGCCCGTGACACCTCGAGGCGCGTCCGCATCCGTCCCACCCCCTCGAGCTCGAAGACACCGACCGGCTGCGCCAGACCCCGCACCTCGTGCCGCCCGAGATCGCGCAGCGCGAAGAACCCTTGGCATATCTGGGCGGTCGCCTCCGCGAGGTAGATCCTCCCCGGCTCGGCGATCTGCTCCATCCGCGCCGCCAGGTTGGCCGTATGGCCGAGCGCCGTGTAATCCATCCGCAGGTCGTCGCCGATCTTCCCGACCACGACCTCTCCCGAGTTGAGGCCCATTCGCACCGCGAAGTTAATCCCTTTGCCGATGCGTAGCTCGTCCGCATACCGGCGCAGCGCGTCGCGTAGGTGCAGTGCGGCGTAGCAAGCCCGCTGCGCGTGGTCTTCGTGTGCGATCGGGGCACCGAACAGCGCCATGATGCCGTCACCGCGATACTCGTTGACCGTGCCCTCGAAGCGGTGAACGCCTTCGGCCAGGATCTGGAAGAAACGATCCATGATGCGGTGCCACTCCTCCGGGTCGATCTGCTCGGCCAGCTCCATCGAGCCCTTCACGTCGGCGAAGAGGACGGTCACCTGCTTGCGCTCGCCCTCGAGAGCGCCCCGCGAGGTGAGAATCTTCTCTACGAGGTGCTTCGGCGTATAGGCGCGAGGATCGGGTGCCGGCACGCGAGGTTCGGCGGCGGCGAGCGGCCGGCCACATTCGCCGCAGAATCGAAAGCCCGGGGGGTTCTCGGCCCCGCAGCTCGAGCATCCCGCGGCAAGACGACGCCCGCAGCTCCCGCAGAACTTCACGCTCGCGGGGTTGTCGAAGCCGCAGGCGGTGCAGGTCACGAGCCGAGCTCCTTCGCGACCTGCTCCGCGCGGATCGGGGCGCCGATCTCGAGGAACAGCCGGTGCGCCTCGCGAAGCTCGCGCTGGCGGGTGGTTTCGTCGCCGGACAGTCGAGCCAGCTCAGCGCGCTCGACGTGGAGGAACGGCTCGTAGCTCTTCGCGCCGGTCATCTCGAGCCAGGCATCGGCATCGGCGAGCGCTGCCTGGATCTCCGTCTCTGCTTGCACGCCTTTCATCTCACGAAGAGCACGCATTCGGGTGAGCTGACCCGGAAACTCCAGGAGTCGGGTACCTCGGCGGCGACAGGCTGCGATCGCTTCTTCGGCGAGAGTAAGAGCCTTGACGCGATCGCCGAGGCCGAGATGCGCCGCCGCCATCGTCGCGAACACGGCGCTTTCTATGTTCAGCAGCCGCCGTCCCCTGCCTATTGCTAGCGCCGCCTCGAGCGCTTCGAGCGCATCCTTCCATGCGCGGTCCAAGACGTTCGCGAGCCCGAGGCCCAAATAGACGAGACTACGGCCACTCTGGTTCCCCGTGCGCTCCACGCAATCCACCGCCTCTCGGCCATGCGCTAGAGCGGGCGCTGCCTCACCGGTGACCTCGCACCGAAACACGTGGAGTGCGTGCGAGAGCCAGAGCGGGTGCAACTGCTGAGACGTTCGTGCGAGCTCGATCACCCGGTCGAGTTCGGCTCCCCCCTGACGAGGACGCCCTGTCAGACTGAGCGTAGCGCCGTGCCAACACGAGAGGCCGAGGCTAGGGCTAAAGCCGATTCGATCGGTGCCGAGGCCGAGATCACCCCCCGCGACCTCCAAACCCCGGCCAACTACGGCAAGGCATTCGCGGAGCCGCCCGCCCCAAAAGTAAGCATTGGACAGGGCATAGCGAACGGCTGCTCTCAAGCCCTTGTCGTCCGTATCGTCGGCACGTCGAACCGCCTCGAGGAGCGGGTCTAGGGCGTCTTCGACGGCTCCGGCGAGCACCCTGAGTTGTCCGAAGCCGTTCAGGACTTGGCTGATAACATGAGGATCCCCGCTGCGCGCCGCGAGCTCCCGTCCTTCTCGAAAGAGCGAGATCGCCTGGTCCTCGGGATCGCCCAGACGAGCGAGATAATTCATGATCTGGGCACGCACGGCGGCTCTCTCCGCGAGGTTCTCGGACGTCTCCGGGAGCGTGTCCAACAGCTGCCGGACGCTCTGCCAGTGGCGCAGCGCTTCCGCAGAATTGTTGAATCCTATCCACTCAGCCGCCCGGCGATGCCACTCCGCCGCTTCCCGGGCTTCGCCCGCATTCTCCCAGTGGTAGGCGATCAGCGCCGCCCGCTCGCCGAGCTTCGCGGAGTCGATCTCCTCGATCGCGCGGGCGACCGCTGCATGGACGCGGGCTCTTCGGTCCGCTAGCTGCGAGCGATAGGCGACCTCCCGGGTTAGTGGATGTTTGAATGAGTACTCGGCCTCCGGATAGAGCGCCGCCTGATAAAGGAACTCCGCGATCGTGAGCGCATGAAGTGCGGCGGGCAGCTCTCCGTCGCCGAGATCCGCGACGCTCCGGAGGATCGGCTCCGAGAACTTTTCCCCGATCACCGACGCCGTCTGCAGCAGCAGCTTCTCGCGCTCGGGCAGACGGTCGATCCGTGCCGCGAGCACGCTATGCACGGTCGCGGGCACGGCGAATTCTTCCGTGGCCTTGCCCAGTCGGTACGCACCCCTGGTTCCCACCAGCGCTCCCGTCTCGAACAACGACTGAACAATCTCCTCGATGAAGAAGGGATTGCCGCCGGTACGCTCCTGGATGAGCTCGCGGAGGCGGCGGAGCGATGGATCGGCTCCAAGGAGGTCGCCGAGGAGCTCGGCGATTTCCTCGGGGCTCAGGGGAAGCAGCGGCAACTGGTGATAGTACGATCTCTGCATCCACGCGGCGTGGTACTCTGGGCGGAAGTTCAACAGCATGAGCGTGCGGTTGCCGGGAGTGATCTCGACGACGAAGCTCTCGATGAACTCATCACTCGCCCGATCGAGCCAGTGAAGATCTTCGAAGAGGTAGACGGCCGGCTCCCGGGCACTGCGTGCGCGAGCGATCCGGCGTATCAGGTCGAGAAGCCGCCGCTGCCGGGCCTCGGGATCGAGAGACTGACTCGGCCGCTCGGGATCGGGCACTCCGAGGAAATCGAACATGAGCGGGAGCCCATCGGCGAGCGTCTCGTCGAGCAGCAGCATCCGCCCCGCGATCTTGTCCCGGGCCGCCCTCGGCGTGTCGTGCTCGGTGATGCCGAAGACGTTGCGATGGAACTCGAGGATCGGAAACAGAGGTACAGCCTTACCGTGAGAAACCCCGTGTGCCTCATAGACGGGGATGTCCCGCGCGCGGCAGTGCTCAGCGAACTCGTAGCAAAGCCGACTCTTCCCCGTTCCCGGCTCGGCGACGATGCCGACGACTTGCGCGTTTCCCGCAATCGCGTGCTCGAGCGCGGCCTCCAGAGCGGCCATCTCGCTCTGGCGTCCGACGAACTTGGTGAAGCCGCGGGCGCGTGAGACGTCAAGGCGGCTCCGCAACCGCCCCACTCCCTCGAGCTCGAAGACGCGCAGTGGAGCGTTCAATCCTTTGATGCGAGTCTCACCCAAGTCGCGGAGCTGAAAGTAGCCGGAGACGAGTTTCGCAGTATGCTCGGAGAGATAAGTTGAATCCGCCGCCGCTATCTGCTCCATCCGCGCCGCCAGGTTGGCCGTATGCCCGAGCGCCGTGTAGTCCATGCGGAGGTCGTCCCCGATCTTCCCGACCACGACCTCTCCCGAGTTCAGGCCCATCCGTACCGCGAAGCTGATCCCCTTCCCGATGCGCAACTCGTCCGCGTAGCGGCGCAGGGCGTCGCGCAGGTGGAGTGCGGCGTAGCAAGCCCGCTGCGCGTGGTCTTCGTGCGCGATCGGCGCACCGAACAGCGCCATGATGCCGTCACCGCGATACTCGTTGACTGTGCCCTCGAAGCGATGAACACCTTCGGCCAGGATCTGAAAGAAACGATCCATGATGCGGTGCCATTCCTCCGGGTCGAGCTCGGAGGCGAGATCCATCGAACCCTTCACGTCGGCGAACAGGATCGTGAGCCGCTTGCGTTCGCCTTCGAGGGCGCTGCGCGAGGCGAGGATCTTCTCGGCCAGATGCTTGGGTGTGTAGCTGCGCGGCTCACGCGGGGGCGGTTGTTTTGCAGCCTCGGCGAGCGGATTCCCGCAATCGCCGCAGAACTTGGTCCCTGGAGTGTTCTCGCCGCCGCAGCTCGAGCACTTGAGCTTCAGCGCTGCGCCGCATTCGCCGCAGAACTTCTTGCCGCTCGGGCTTTCGTAGCCGCAGGCCGAACACCGCATGGCTGGGCCCTCGGGACCATCGCCACCCTAGGCCCGCTTGCTACGAGGTTTCAACCGCGTTCGGCCCCGATTCGTTTCGCCCGCGCTTCCTGGCTCCCCATCTAATTGTTAAGCTTCATCCGCGAGAGGTCGATGCCGTCCGCCGCCGACAAACGCGCCCAGTTCCGCAAGCTGCATGAGGACGGCTGTTTCGTGATCCCGAACCCCTGGGACGTGGGCAGCGCACGGCTGCTGCAGGGCCTGGGATTCAAGGCGCTGGCCTCCACCAGTTCCGGCATGGCCTGGTCGATGGGACTCACTGACTACGACGTCTCGCTGGACGAGGTGGTGTCGCACCTGAGCAAACTCAGCGCCGCGACGGACCTGCCGCTCAACGCCGACTTCGAGAACGGCTTTGCCGACGAGCCGGAAGGCGTCGCCGCGAACGTGAGGAAGGCCCTCGCCGCCGGCGTGGCAGGGCTTTCCATCGAGGATACCACCCGCCGGCCCGGCAAGCCGCTCTATGAGACCGTCCAAGCGGTCGAGCGGATCAAGGCCGCGCGCGCCGCGATCGACGCGGATGGGACCGGCGCCGTGCTGGTCGGGCGGGCCGAAGGTGTGCTGTTCGGGCACATGGATGTGAAGCAGGCGCTGGACCGACTCGTCGCGATCGCCGAGGCGGGCGCCGACTGCCTCTACGCGCCTGGCCTGAAGACCGCCGAGGACATCGCCGCAGCCGTGAAGGTGATCGCGCCCAAACCGCTGAACGTGCTGGCCGGCTTCGCACCACTGACGGTGGCCCAGTACGCCGACCTGGGCGTGCGACGCATCAGCGTCGGTGGGTCGCTGGCGAAGGCGGCGTACGGCGGGCTGGTGGCGGCGGCGCGCCAGATCGCCGAGGAAGGGCGGTTCGACGTCATGCTGGGCGGCGTGACGGGACGCGAGATCTCGGCCCTGCTGAAGGGCTAATCCGCCGCGTCCGCTGCAGACCTTCCGTGTAGCGCCGCAGCTCCCTCTTCAGGCGCAAGGCTGTGTAACACGTGCGCCTCGCGTGATCCTCGTGCGTCGGAGCTCCCAACAGCGCCATGATCCCGTCGCCCGTGTATTGATTGACGGTCCCCTCGTAGCGGTGCACGCCTTCGGCCAGGATCTGGAAGAAACGATCCATGATGCGGTGCCACTCCTCCGGGTCGA
>CAVUWD010000016.1:520000-1141506 GCA_963745025.1 uncultured delta proteobacterium | reverse complement strand
GGCCTTCCGCTCTCGGCCGCCGGATGGCGACATGAGCCGGTGATCCAGAGCGACTTCGACGACTTCGAGCCGCGCCGTTCGGGCATGCTGCCGATCCGCGTGGCAGAGATCGGGGCGCTCGATGAGCTCGATCGGCAGAGCAAGACCGCGACATTCGCCACGGCTGCCGCTCACGCCGCAGCTCGACCTGTTCTTGCGGCGGGCCACATGGTGCTGAACCCCGTCGATACGGTTGCCGGCCTGGTACCATGGGCGCCGCTTTTCTGATCGGAGTTCATATGGGCGATCAAGCCAACTCTCAATTCCCTTCCTCACAAAAGACGAACACCCCCCGTCGCGTGCTCATTGTCGGGGGCGTGGCGGGGGGCGCGTCCTGTGCGACGCGACTGAGGCGCCTCGACGAGTCCCTCGAGATCGTCATGTTCGATCGCGGTCCTTATGTTTCGTTCGCGAATTGCGGGCTGCCTTACTATGTCGGCAACGTCATAGCGGACGAGAGTAAGCTGCTGGTGGCGTCACGGGAGATGTTCCGCGACCGATTCAATATCGAGGTGCACACCGAGACCGAAGTCACGGCTATAGACCGCAACACATGTACGATCGCTGTGCGTGACGTGCGCACTGGTGATAGCCGGTCGGAGCGCTACGACGCGCTTGTGCTATCGCCCGGGGCGGCGCCGATCCGCCCGCCGTTGCCGGGAGTCGAGTTGCCAGGCGTGTTTGCGGTGCGGAGCATTCCCGATTCGCGCCGCATCCGTTCTTGGATTGCCGACCGCGACGCGAAGACAGCAGTCGTCGTCGGTGGCGGATTCATCGGCTTGGAGATGGTCGAGAACTTGATCCATCGCGAGCTGTCAGTCGCAATCCTGGAGAAGCTGCCGCAGGTGATGCCGCCACTGGACCCTGAGATGGCGATACCGCTTATGGAGCACCTCGCCGCGAAGGGCGTGCAACTTCATCTGGGGGATGGGCTTCTGAGCATCGAAGCGCGCGCCGACGGCGGCTTGATCGTCATCGCGGAGAGCGGTGCACGCTTGTCCGCCGATCTCGTCATCCTGGCCATCGGGGTGCGGCCCGAAACCGCACTTGCCAGGAATGCGGGTCTGCAGATCGGCCCTCGAGGCGGCATCGTCGTCGATCCTCAGATGCGCACTTCGGATCCGCACATCTGGGCGGCGGGTGATGCCATCGAAGTGCAAGACGTGCTCACGGGTCAAGAAACCGTGTTGCCGCTGGCGGGGCCGGCGAATCGTCAAGGGCGAGTTGCCGCCGAGTCGATCGCCGGGCGTGCGCCGCATTTCCGCGGTGTGCAGGCGACCGCCGTGGTGGGTGTGTTGGGACTCACTGTGGCGTCGACCGGTGCCAGTGAGAAAGGACTGCAGCGCGCCGGCGTCACAAGCTTCGAGAAGGTGTATCTCCACCCGGGTCATCATGCCGGCTACTACCCCGGTGCACAGGCGATTCACTTGAAGGTTCTCTTCTCGGTGCCCGACGGCCGCATTCTCGGCGCGCAAGCGGTCGGGCTTGAAGGCGTGGAAAAGCGGATCGACGTCATCGCGACTGCGATCCAGTTCCATGGCACCGTGCACGATCTCGCCGAGGCGGAGCTGTGCTACGCACCCCAGTTTGGCGCGGCGAAGGATCCCGTTAATCTCGCCGGAATGCTTGCTGAGAACGTGCTGAACGGCGACATGCCCGTGGCCGACTGGTCGAAGCTAAGCCGCGCCGACGCGTTGTTGCTCGACGTACGTGAGGCCGAGGAGTTCGCCGGCGGGCACATTCAAAACGCGATCAACCTACCGCTCTCACAGCTGCGTTCCCGTTACCTCGAGCTGCCAAAAGATCGCGACCTCTGGCTCTGCTGTGCGGTAGGGCAGAGAGGATACTACGCGACGCGCTTCCTGACCCAGCGCGGGTATCGGTGTTGGAACCTCTCCGGAGGCTATACGACGTACCGAGCACTCAAGAGGGCTCGCATGGCGATCTGAAGAAGAGAATATCGTGGCGAGAACGCCCGCTCTGGAAGTGCGTGAATATGAAACCCAAGATCGACCGGACGCAATTCGGCTCAATCACGATCGACGGATCGGTCTTCGACCACGACGTGATTCTCCGGCTCAGCGGCAAGGTGAGGAAGCGGAAGAAGAAGCTCTCCAAACGAATATACGGCACTTCCCACACCATCTCGCTGGATGAGGCCGAGCACGTATACGAAGAGGGCGCAAAACGATTGATCATCGGTGCAGGGCAGCACGGCACCGTGAGGCTCTCGGACGAGGCGGCGGAGTATTTCAAGCGGAAGGGGTGCTTGGTCGAACTGGAACCGACTCCGACCGCGACGCGATGCTGGAACGACGCCAAGGGACCCGTGATCGGACTATTTCACGTCACCTGTTGAGAGGCCGTCGGCGTAGCGGCCGCATCATTGAAGAATGGACGGAAAAGCCCCCCTACGAAAGTCTCAAAGCCACCGGCCGGAATCGTTGCCTCGCATCATCCATCCACCGCCATCGCCCGCCCCTCGTTTAGCACCACCCACCCCCGCACGATCCGGTACAGCACCCAGATCCCCGTCGCGACGATGATGAGCCACGCGAGCGGGATCCCGATGATCGTGAGCACGAGCGCGATCGCCGCGAGCAGCCAGAAGCATGCCCACCAGAACGTCCGGATCTGCCACCGGAAGTGCGACTCGAGGTACGTTCCGCGTACGTCGCCGCGCTTCACGTAGTTGAGGATCACGGCGAGGATCGACGGCCAGCCGGTGAGGAAGGCCGTCACGACGGCGGCCGATGACACGATACCCATGACCGCGCTGAAGGCGTGCAGGCCGTAGATGACGTGTGTGAGCCGTACGAGGCCCTCGGGTGCCGGCGTCGTCTCCGTCATGGGCGCAGACTCTTGCGCCGGCGCGCCGGCCGGTCAACCGTCAAAGCAGCGCAGAGATGGGGAAGTGCCGGCGTCCGAGAACGAAGGTTCGCTTCAAGGTTCAGCATCGGCTGCCGAGTCCTTCGGTGGTGCGTGCGCGCACGGTAGCCCACAGGGCTCGCGGTTTTGCAACGCGGGCACCGGAAAGGCGGAAAGGTGGTTACCTTCGTAACCCCCTTCGGAATTGTCTTCGGACACAGGTTGCAAAGCACTTCAGCAGCCGCCGATTCGTCGAGGGCCCCTCGTCCTTTCGGGCGTTTCCCGCTAGAAGACGGACGTGATCGACCGATATTCTCGGCCGGAGATGGCGGCAATCTGGTCCGAGGAGCGCAAGTTCGCTCTCTGGCTTGAGATCGAGGTGCTCGCCGCCGAAGCGCTCGCCGAGCGCGGCGAGGTGCCCCGGGCGGCGATCGAGAAGCTCCGCAAGCTCCCTCCGATCGATGTCGCGCGCATCCGCGAGCTCGAGAGGACCTCGCAGCACGAGGTGATCGCGTTCCTCTCGGCGGTCGCCGAAGAGGGCGGCGACCCGGTCCGCTACCTGCACCTCGGCATGACGTCGTCGGACGTGATGGATACCGCCTACGCCGTGCAGTTGAAGGAAGCGGCCGATCGGCTGCTCGTCGATCTCGATCGACTGCTCGAGGTGGTTCGCGCGCAGGCCTTCCATCACAAGCAGCTGCCGATGATCGGCCGCACCCACGGGATTCACGCCGAGCCGATCACGCTCGGGCTCAAACTCGCTCACTGGTACGCCGAGCTCGCGCGCGATCGGGAGCGGCTGTCGCGGGCGCGCACGGAGATCGCGTACGGGAAGCTGTCGGGTGCGGTCGGCACCTTCGCGCACTCGAGCCCCGACGTCGAGCGTTACGTCTGCGAGCGGCTCGGGCTCGAGCCCGAACCGCTCGCGACGCAAGTGGTCCCGAGAGATCGCCACGCCGCATTCTTTTCGGCGCTCGCGCTCTTGGCCTCTTCGATCGAGCGGATCGCGGTCGAGATCCGTCACCTGCAGCGGAGCGAGGTGCTGGAGGTGCTCGAGCCGTTCGGGCGCGGGCAGAAGGGATCGTCGGCGATGCCCCACAAGCGGAACCCGATCCTGACGGAGAACCTCTGCGGCCTCGCCCGCCTGGTTCGCGGCTACGGGCTGGTGGCGCTGGAGAACGTACCGCTCTGGCACGAGCGTGACATCTCGCACTCCTCGGCCGAGCGTGTGATCGGCCCGGACGCGACGATCGCCATGGACTTCATGCTGGCTCGCCTAACCGGCGTCGTCGAGGGCATGGAGGTTCGGCCGGAATCGATGAAGCGCAATCTCGAGCTCACCGGCGGTGCGCTGTTCTCGGAGTCGCTGCTCCTCGCGCTCGTTCGCAAGGGCCTCTCGCGAGACGCGGCGTACGCTCTCGTTCAACCGCACGCGCTCGCGGCGTCTTCGGGGCAGGGAACGTTCCTCGCGCTCGCGCTCGGTGATCGAGCGATCCGCCGCACGCTGAGCGAGCAGGAGATTCGCTCGACCATCGACGTCGAGCACGCTTTGCGCTACGTGGACGTCCTGTTCGCGAGGGTCTTCGGGGAATCGTAGGAGACGGATATGGAGAAGCGGGAGCTCATCTACGAGGGCAAGGCCAAGAAGCTCTACACCACTGACGATCCCGACCTGCTCATCCAGTATTTCAAAGACGACGCGACCGCATTCAACGCGAAGAAGCGCGGCACGATCGCGGAGAAGGGCATCCTCAACAACCGAATGTCGGAGATCTTCTTCGGTCTGGTCGAGAAGGAAGGCGTGCGCACGCACTTCGTGAAGCGGCTCTCGGATCGAGAGATGCTCGTCAAACGGCTCGAGATCGTTCCGGTCGAGACCGTGGTGCGCAACCTCGTGGCCGGAAGCCTCGCCAAGCGCCTCGGGCTCGAGGAGGGCAGGGAGCTGCCGCGACCGATCGTGGAATACTACTACAAGAGCGACGCGCTCGACGATCCGATGATCATCGAGGACCACATCTACGCCTTCGGCTTTGCGACGGAGGCAGAGCTTTCGAGGATCCGCGCCATGGCGTTGGAAGTGAACGACGTCGTGCGACGCTTTCTCGACACCCGCGGTATCCTGCTCGTCGATGCGAAGTTCGAGTTCGGTCGCCACAAAGGCGAGATCCTCCTCGGCGACGAGATCTGTCCCGATACCTGCCGGTTCTGGGACAAGGTGACGCGCGAGAAGCTCGACAAGGATCGCTTCCGGCGCGATCTCGGCAACGTCGAGGGCGCGTACCGCGAGATGATGGCCCGCGTGTCACGATGAGCGACCACCGGTAGGTCTTCACGGTTTCACACGAAGATATGAGATACGAGGCCCCAATGCCCCTACACGTTTCAGTCGTTGCCGCGAAGCTCGGGTGAGATGAGATGCTCGCCAAGGTCTACGTGACACCGAAGCGGGGCGTGCTCGACCCGCAAGGCAAAGCGGTGGAGCACGCGCTTCGCACGCTCGGCTTCGCCGAGGTCGGCGATGTTCGCATCGGCAAGTACGTGGAGATCCGGCTCGAAGACGGCTCTCGCGAGCGGGCCTCCGCGCGTGTCCGCGAGATGTGCGAGAAGCTGCTCGCGAACCAGGTGATCGAGGATTTTCGCTTCGAGGTGGTCGACAAGTGAAGAGAAGGTTACAGGCTACGGGCTACGGTCTACGGGCAAGGCACCACGGCGTGAGGTTTCAGTCTCTTCTCGAGCGCTGGCAATTCCGAGGAGCGCTGGAGTTTTCGGTCGGGACGTACTCGGCTCGACCGGAAACTCCAGCACCGCGCGGAGCGCGGAAGGCAACAACCCTCGGCGCTGGTCTATTGCGTTCCGCGCTTCGCGCGGTTGCGGGCGATCGCGGTCGACCCGAGTACGGATCGACCGCGATCGCCCGCGTTCTCCATCGCCGGAGCGATCGTCCCGAGACTGAGGCCTTACATTGCAGCCTCATTTCCCGCAGCCCGCAGCCCGCAGACCACAGCCGAGGGCGGGGGGCGGTATGAAGTGGGGCGTCCTGGTCTTCCCCGGCTCCAACGACGATCAAGACGCGCTCTGGGCGCTCTCGGAAGTGCTCGGCCAGCAGGCCGTGGCGCTCTGGCACAAGGACGCGGATCTCAAAGGCGCCGAGGCGATCGTCGTGCCGGGCGGATTTTCCTACGGGGACTATCTTCGTTGCGGAGCGATGGCCCGCTTCTCGCCGGTCATGCAGAGCGTCCGCGCGTTCGCCGAATCGGGTGGACCCGTGGTCGGCATCTGCAACGGCTTCCAGATCCTCTGCGAAGCAGGGCTGCTGCCGGGCGCGCTGGTGCGCAACCGATCGCTTTCGTTCATTTGCGAGCGTGTACGCCTGCGGGTCGAGAATCCAGACACACCATTCACTCGCCGCTGCCGTAAGGGCGAGATCCTCGAGATCCCGATCAAGCACGGCGAGGGCTGCTA
This sequence comes from uncultured delta proteobacterium, assembly GCA_963745025.1. GTDB lineage: Bacteria > Desulfobacterota > Binatia > JACPRU01 > JACPRU01 > CAVQIG01. The sequence goes on along the minus strand of CAVUWD010000016.1, from coordinate 1,135,137 downwards.
CGTCGCCGACGACACGACGCTCGGCGAGATCGAAGCGCGTGGTCAGGTGCTCTTTCGCTACGTCGATGCCTCCGGCGAGCCGACGCCCGAAGCGAATCCCAACGGGTCGCTCCACTCGATTGCCGGAGTGATGAACGCGGGGCGCAACGTTTTCGGCCTGATGCCGCACCCCGAGCACGCCGTGGAGGCGATCGTCGGGGGCGAGGATGGCCGCAAGCTCTTTGGCTCGCTGATCGACGGGCTCGAACAGCCGCTGGCCGCCGCGCGAGCATAGGGCCTGGCAACGTGAGCGAGCGTTCGCTGGTCACGGCCGAGATCGCCGCGGAGCACGGCCTCACCGCGGAGGAGTGGCAGAAGATCTGCGAGATTCTCGGACGCGCCCCCACACTCGAGGAGCTCGGCGTGTTTTCGGCGATGTGGTCGGAGCACTGTAGCTACAAGAGCTCGCGCGTCCACCTGAAGTCGCTGCCGACGACCGGTCCGCACGTCCTTCAAGGGCCCGGCGAGAATGCCGGAATCGTCGACATCGGCGACGGGCTTGCTGCGGTCTTCAAGATCGAGAGTCACAATCATCCTTCGTTCATCGAGCCCTACCAGGGGGCGGCGACGGGGGTGGGTGGGATTCTGCGCGACGTCTTCACGATGGGCGCGCGGCCGATCGCGAACCTCAATTCGCTCCGCTTCGGCGCCGTGGATCATCCGCGAACCCCGCATCTGGTGAAGGGTGTGGTCGCCGGCATCGGTGGATACGGGAATTGCGTCGGTGTCGCCACGGTTGGCGGTGAGGTGTACTTCGACGCTGGCTACAACGACAACATCCTCGTCAACGCGTTCACGCTCGGCCTCGTGCGGCACGATCGCATCTTTCGCGCCGCGGCTTCCGGCGTCGACAATCCGGTCATGTACGTCGGCTCGCATACGGGGCGCGACGGCATTCACGGCGCCAGCATGGCGTCGGCGGAGTTCGACGAGGACTCGGATGAGAAGCGGCCGACCGTTCAAGTCGGTGATCCGTTCACCGAGAAGCTACTACTCGAGGCTTGCCTCGAGCTCGTGGAGAGCGATTGCCTGGTGGCGATTCAGGACATGGGCGCCGCCGGGCTCACCAGCTCTTCGGTCGAGATGGCCGGCCGCGGTGGTCTCGGCATCGAGATCGACCTCGATCGCGTGCCGCAACGCGAGCAAGGCATGAGTGCCTACGAGATCCTGCTCTCGGAGTCGCAGGAACGGATGCTGCTCGTCGCCAAAGCCGGGCGCGAAGCCGACGTGAAGCGGATCTTCGACAAGTGGGATCTCCAGGCTGCCGTGATCGGTCGCGTGGCCGACGACGGAATGTTCAGGGCCCGCTGGCACGGTGCGGAGGTGGTGCAGATCCCCGTCGAGCCGGTCTCCACGCAGGCACCCGTCTACCGCAGGCCGGCAGAGGAGCCTAAGAATCTCAATGAGCTGCAGGATCTCGCGATCGCATCCGTTGCCGAGCCGAGCGACTACAACCACGTCCTCCTCCAGCTCCTGGGCAGCCCGAACCTCTGCTCCAAGCGATGGGTCTACCGGCAGTACGACTCGCTGGTGCGGGGTCACACCGTGATCGGGCCGGGGTCCGACGCTGCGGTCCTGCGCATCAAGGGAAGCCGCAAAGGGCTGGCGGTCACGGTCGACTGCAACAGCCGCTACTGCCTCCTCGATCCCTACGTCGGCGCGGTGATCGCTACGTGCGAGGCGGCGCGGAATCTAGTGGTGAGCGGAGCCCGGCCGCTCGGCATCAGCGATTGCCTGAATTTCGGCAACCCGGAGAAGCCGGAAGTCATGTGGCAGTTCCAGCAGGCGATCGCAGGCATCCGCGACGCGTGCCTCGCGCTCGGGGTCCCGGTGGTGAGCGGCAACGTGAGCTTCTACAACGACACCGAAGGGCGATCGATTCCGCCGACGCCGACCATCGCCATGGTCGGGCTTCTCGAGGACGTGACCCGGTGTCTCGCTCAGGGCTTCCGGCGCGCCGGCGACGTGATCATTCTCATCGGCCGGACGCGGGAGGAGCTCGGCGGAAGCGAATACCTAGCGACGGTGCACGGCCTCGTGCGCGGCTCGCCGCCGTGGATTGACCTGGGGTTCGAGAAGCGGCTGCAGGCATTCGTACGCGCGGTGGCGGAGGAAGGCGCGCTCCGCTCGGCGCACGACGTCGCCGAGGGAGGGCTCTGCGTGGCCCTCGCAGAATGCTGCCTCACGTCTGCCGATCGGCTCGGCGCGCGCATCGATCTCGAGCAGGGGATGCGGGCCGACGTGCTGCTCTTCGGGGAGAGCCAGTCGCGCGTGATCGTGTCGGTCGATCGGCAGGGCTGGCCGCGCCTGCGCGATCGCGCGCAGCGCGAGGGGATCCCAGTCGAGGTGATCGGCGAGGTGATCGGCGACCGGCTCGAGATCGGCGACTGGATCGATTTCTCTATCGTCGATCTCGCCGAGGTCTGGGAGGGCGCTTTAGAACGCGCACTGCGAGTGGTAGCATGACGCCGGCTCGAGGTGGGCGATCCGCGCCGGGTTAATGCTCGATAGCTTTCACGAAGAGTGTGGCGTCGTCGGGGTCTATGGTCATCCCGAAGCGGCCAATCTCGTCTACCTCTCCCTCTATGCCCTGCAGCACCGGGGGCAAGAATCCGCGGGAATCGTCTCGGCCGACGGCAAAGTGCTGCTGTCGCATCGTGGCATGGGGCTCGTCGCCGACATCTTCCACGAGGACATCATCCGGCAGCTCGAGGGCACCGCGGCGATCGGCCACAACCGCTACTCGACGTCTGGCTCGACGCTCTTGAAGAATGCACAGCCGTTCTGCGTGGACTACGTGGGGGGGGCAGTCGCGCTCTCCCACAACGGGAACCTGACGAACTACGTCGAGCTCCGCCGCCGGCTCGAGGCCGACGGCCGGATCTTCCAGTCGGGCACCGATTCGGAAGTGATTCTTCACCTGATTGCGATGTCGAAGGCCGAACGGCTGGTCGATCGCGTGGCCGAGGCGCTCGGCGAGGTGCGAGGAGCGTACTCGCTCGTCTTGCTCTCCGAGACCGAGATGATCGCCGCGCGGGATCCGCGCGGCTTTCGTCCGCTGGTGGTCGGGCGGCTGCGCGGCCAGGACCGGCCGGGGGAAGGGTGGGTCGTCGCCTCGGAGACCTGCGCGCTCGACCTCGTCGACGCCGAGTACGTGCGCGAGGTCGAGCCCGGCGAGGTGATCGAGTTCGCCGTGTCGGGCATGAGAGCCTATCGGCCGTTTTTCCCGGTCGAGCCCAAGCGCTGCATCTTCGAGTACGTCTATTTCGCGCGGCCGGACAGCCGCGTGTATGGCCGCAACGTCTACCAGGTGCGCAAAGCGCTCGGCCGCCGGCTGGCGCGCAGTCACGCGGTCGAGGCGGACATCGTGATCCCCGTTCCCGATTCCGGTCTGCCGGCAGCGGTCGGATACTCCGAGCAATCGGGGATCCCGTTCGAGATGGGTCTCATCCGCAACCACTACGTGGGACGCACGTTCATCGAGCCGCAGGATTCGATTCGCCACTTCGGCGTGAAGGTCAAGCTCAACGCGCAGCGCGACGTGCTCGAGGGCAAGCGCGTGATCGTCGTCGACGATTCGATCGTGCGCGGCACGACGAGCCGCAAGATCGTCACCATGGTGCGAAACGCCGGCGCTCGCGAAGTGCACATGCGGATCAGCTCGCCGCCGACGACCGGTCCGTGCTTCTACGGGGTCGACACGCCGACGCACAAGGAGCTGATCGCGTCATCGCACTCGATCGAGGAGATCCGCGCGTTCATCGGCGCGGACACCCTCGGCTATCTGGACGAGGAGGGCCTCTACACGTTCGTGCGTGACGGCGAGTCGCGGCAGACGAGCTTCTGCGACGCCTGCTTCACCGGCCGCTATCCCGTGCCCGTGAGCCCCGAAGACGAGCAGCCGATCCAGCTGCATCTGTTCGAGGCGAAGCATCGGAACGTTCACTAGCGCAGGAACCCAACCACGCCGACCCACAACCCCCGTCCCTGGCCCCCGCTTCGCGGGCGTTCGCGTTCTGGGACGCTCCTGCTGCGCAGGAACCCGACGCGCCCACCCCTAACCCCCGTCCCTAGCCCCCGCTTTGCGGGCTTGCGGTAGCCGCAAGCCGGTAGCCGTCTTCACATTGCGACCACTTCCCAGCCGATGAACCGGGGCGGTCCGGCGAGGAGGTCCCCGACCTTGCCCTGCGCATGGGCCTTGCGGAACGCGTCGCTCTCCGTCCACGCGCGGAACGAGGCCTCATCCTCCCAGACGGTGTGCGAGGCGTAGAGGCGCTCGCCGTTCTCGTCGATCGGGCCGCGCAGCAGATGGAATTCACGAAAGCCGGGGACGTCGGCGAGATAGGACTCGCGATTCGCCCAGGCGTTCTCGAAGTCGACCGCTCGCTCCGGCCGCACGCGAAAATTGTTCATGGCTATGTACATGCGCCAGGTTTATCAAAGGGGTCCCATGCCGTCGACCGCGAAAGGGCGAGCGCTGCGAGCGTTCCGGGAGCGATTCGGGCGCGAGCCGGCGCTCGTCGTGCGCGCCCCCGGACGCGTGAACCTGATCGGCGAGCACGTCGATTACAACGCGGGCCTCGTGCTGCCGGCGGCGATCGATCGTGCCGCCTGGATCGCGGCGGCTCCTGTCGCCGACGACGCCATCACGATCGAGGCGGCCGATCTCGCTGAGCGAACGAGCTTTCGGATGGAGCACGTCGCTTTGAGGACCGACCAAGACGGAAGGCCGCTCGCTCCGTGGGCGTTCTATCCCGCCGGAGTTGCGTCGGTGCTCCATGGTCAGGGCCTCCGCGTGCCGGGAGTCGACGTCGCGCTGGCTTCCGACGTGCCAATCGGGGCGGGACTGTCGTCATCGGCCGCGATCGAGGTGGCCTTCGCCGTCCTCTGGCGAGCCCTCGGCGGGTGGAAAATCGGTGGCCTCGATCTCGCTCGCCTCTGCCAGCAGGCGGAGAACGTCTACGTCGGGGTCGCCTGCGGACTGATGGATCCCTTCACGAGCCTCCACGGGAAGCGCGGGCATGCGTTGCTGCTCGATTGCCGAAGCCTCGAATGGAGGGCGATTCCACTGCCTGCGGCGACGGTCGTCGTCGTCGCCGATACCAAGGTCCGGCGCCAGCTCGCCGAATCCGAGTTCAATCTGCGCCGGCGCCAATGTGAAGAAGCCGTGGAGATTCTGCGGCGAACGATGCCCGCGATTCGCAGCCTCCGCGACGTCGCCCCGGCCGAGCTCGAGCGGGGGCGCGACGCGCTGCCCGCCCTGCTGTTCCAGCGCGCGCGCCACGTGGTCGAGGAGATCGCCCGCGTTCAGGCGGTGATTCCCGACGTCGAGCGCGGCGATGCCGCCGCGCTCGGATGCGCGATGACCGCCGCTCATCGAAGCGGGCGAGACCTTTACGAGGTCAGCTGCGACGAGCTCGATGTGCTCGTCGACGCCGCCGTCGGGCTCGAGGGATGCTACGGGGCGCGTCTGACCGGCGCGGGCTTCGGCGGCTGTACGGTGAGCCTCGTCGCCGCGTCGCGTGCCGAACGATTCGCGACCGAGTTGTCGCGGGCCTACCGCGAGGCGACGGGGGTGATCCCCGGCGTGTGGATCTGCGAGGCGGCCAAGGGGGCCGAGGTCATCGTCCCCGCAGCTGCTTGAGGCGTTCGCGCGTCAGCACCGTGTCGCGGAGCCAGTGCGCGTCATCCCGCTCCGGAGTGTCTCGATTGAAGTGGAGGCCCCGGCTCTCTCGCCGGCCGATCGCCGATTCGATGATCAGCTCGGCCACCAGTGCGATGTTGCGAAGTTCGACGAGATCGGAGGTGACGAGGAAGTTCCAGTAATAGTCGTGGATCTCGTCTTGCAGCATGCGGATTCGTTTGCGCGCGCGCTCGAGGCGACGGTTCGTGCGGACGATGCCGACGTAGTTCCACATGAGCCGGCGGATCTCGTCCCAGTTTTGCGTGACCACCACGGATTCGTCGCTGTCGACCGCGCTGCCGGGATTCCAGGGCGGAAGCTCCGGCGGCCGGAGGGAATCGGAGCCCAGCCGGTCCGTGACGTCTCGATAGGCACGCTCGGCGAAGATCAGGGCCTCGAGGAGAGAATTCGAGGCGAGGCGGTTCGCGCCGTGCAGACCCGTCATCGCCACCTCGCCGCAGGCGTAGAGTCTAGAGATGGTCGTTCGCGCGTGTTCGTCGGTGACCACCCCGCCGCAGCAATAGTGCGCGGCGGGCACGACGGGGAGCGGGGCTTTCGTCATGTCGAGGCCGAACTCGAGGCAGCGTTGGTAGATGGTCGGAAAACGGCTGCGGACGAACTCCGGATCGCGGTGCGAGATGTCGAGATAGACGTGCTCGTAGCCGTGCACCTTCATCTCGTGATCGATGGCGCGCGAGACGATGTCACGCGGGGCGAGCTCGCCGCGGGAGTCGTAGCGTTTCATGAAGGGTGTGCCGTCGGGAAGCCTGAGGATCGCCCCTTCGCCGCGCAGCGCCTCGGTGAGCAAGAACGACTTGGCGAGAGGATGGTAGAGGCACGTGGGATGGAACTGGAAGAACTCCATGTTGCCGACCGCCGCCCCCGCGCGGCAGGCCATGGCGATGCCATCGCCGGTAGCGATGTCGGGATTGGACGTATAGAGGTAAACCTTGCCCGCGCCGCCGGTCGCGAGGATCGTGGCGCGCGCGACGAAGCTCTTCACCTCGTTCGTCGTGCGGTCGAGGACGTAGGCTCCCCAACAGGTGGGAGGAGCTTCGTCCGCCGCCGGCTCGAGCATGAGATCGATCGCGATGTGGTTCTCGAGCACCACGATTGCCGGCTCTGCGCGCACGACCGCAATGAGCGCTCGGATGATCTCCCAGCCGGTGGCATCGAAGGCATGGAGAATGCGGCGGTGCGAGTGACCGCCCTCGCGTCCGAGATCGTACTCGCGATCCTCTTGGTCGGCGCGGGTCGAGAAGCTCGTTCCGAGGGCAATCAGCTCCCGGATGCGGTCGGGGCCTTCGCGAACGACGAGCTCGACGACGTCGCGGTGGCAGAGTCCCGCTCCCGCCTCGAGCGTGTCTTCCACGTGAGCCGCAAAGGAGTCCTCCGGACTCCAGACCGAGGCGATTCCCCCCTGCGCATACGCGGTGTTGCTGATCGGCAGGCGGTCTTTGGTGAGGAGCGTGACGGTACCACGCGTCGCCGCCTTGAGGGCGAAGAACAGACCCGCGATGCCACCGCCGACGACGAGCGTGTCGCTCTCAACACGCATGAGGGTCGTGGATGATGACAACGACGCACACGGGATTCAAGGTCGCAGGCGCCCTGATTGCAGGCGCCGTGATTTGCGTCGCTGCCGCCAATCCTCTAAGTTCCGCATCTTGAAGAAGGACAGCGGGCCGTCGCCTCGTTCGCCGCTCCGCTCAATCGTGTGGAACAATCTCCCGAACCTACTCACGCTCGGCCGGATCGCGGTCGTCGTGATCATCGTTCTCTTGCTGCGGGACGAAGGCGCCGCGCGGGGCGCACTGGCGACGGGCTTCTTTTTCTTCGCCTGCCTGACCGATTACTGGGACGGGCAACTCGCTCGCAAGTACTCGCTGACCACGACGCTCGGCAAGTTCCTCGATCCGCTCGCGGATAAGCTGCTCGTCGTCGCCATTCTCATCATGCTCGTCGGGATGGATCGGGAGCCGCGCCTGCCGGGATGGCTCGTCGTGATCATCGTCGGCCGTGAGATGGCCGTCACGGGTCTGCGCGCGATCGCCTCGGGCGAAGACATCGTCATCCCGGCGGAGGAGCTCGGCAAGTACAAGATGATCTTCCAGATGTTCGCGCTCCACGGCCTGCTCCTGCACTACACCTACGTGTGTATCGATTTTCATCTCGCCGGCATGTACTTCTTGTGGATCTCGACGGTCGTGAGCCTTTGGTCGGGGAGCCTCTACACCGCGCGGGTGGCGCGCGAGATCCGGGCGCATCACCCGGGGAGCGGAATGGCATGAGCGCGAAGCAGAAGCTGGGAGCGGCGGCGGCGATCGCCCTCGTCGTAGCGCTGTGGCTCTACGCATGTGTCAGCTCGGGGTCCGGGTCGGATTTCGACGATGACGGGCTCACCGACGCCACCGAAGATACCAACGACAACTTCGCATACGATCCCGGCGAAGCGGATTTCCTGATTACCGATACGGACAGCGACCGGCTGTGCGACGGCCAGCCGGACCACCAGCAGCCGACGTGCACCGGTTGCGAGGATTGCAACAACAACGGGTTCTGGGAGCCCTGTCTCGGCGAGACCGACCCGCTGAACGACGACACCGACAACGACGGCATCCCCGACGCGGACGATCCAGCTCCGCTCGACAATCTGGCGATCGATTGCAGCCAGGGGAGCGTGCAGCTGGAGTACGGCGCGAGCCTGCCGCCCGGCAAGCCGTTCCCTGTAGCGCCACCGCCAACGCTGACGCCGGCTCCGTTCCCGACCTCGACGACGGGGCCGGCACCGACGCCGACACCGTGAGGAGTTCTTCGACAAGCGACCCCGCGGTGCTGTCCGCCATCGTAGTCAGCGGCAGAACGCCTCGTTGCCGACCGAGTGCTCCCACTGCCACCGACGTCGCCGTCTCGGTGGCCGGGAGCTGGGGTTGCGAACCGCTCTGCCAGGTGGCAAATAGGGCCGAATCGCGCTGGGAGATGGAACGGGAGGTCGAGGAAATTCTGAGTGGAGCTGTAGTATAATTCGTGTAAGAACGAATACGCGGGAGTAGTTCAGCGGTAGAACGTCTCGTTGCCAACGAGAAGGTCGCGGGTTCAATCCCCGTCTCCCGCTCTGAGATTTCGCGAGGTTAGCCGTTAATCGGCTAGCCTCGCGGCGCTTCACGGGCAAGAAAGGGCAAGATTCATTGGACGATGCCGGCAAGACAGATTCGGTATCGGCGGGCAGAAGCGCCGAAAATGCTCCCTCATCCATGGACTTACTGGAACGAATGCCACGAGACTGGTGCCTCTAGGATCGGAACAACTGGAGCACAGCTCCTGACAGCCTGGAGTGCTTCGATCTCGATCCTGTCCTTGATCACGTTCGCGTTGTCGACCCCGACGAGTAGCCCGGCCAGCTTCGCCGGCATCCCGAGAATGCGCGACCGAAACAAGTTGCAGCGCAGCTGGTACTTCGACTCAAGCAGGCGACCCTCAAACGACGGAAACGGATGAATCGACGAGCCGCATAGGAAAACCAACCGGCTGGAAAGTGTCTCGTACGAAACGGGTCTCGTGGTCTCGATTACTCTGACGACGAACACGCGGAGATCTTCGCCGCCAAGGACGAGGCGCTCGCGCAAGGGGTTCTCGCCCACGTGGCGAGGGCACACGGGGGCGTCGATGCCCAGGGCCACACAACAGATCTGCGCTTCGACCTCACCGCCGACGACTGGATTGCGCGCTTCAACGGGCCGCGCTCGATCCGTCGTTCCAGCGCGCGCAGGTGCAAGAGGCGCTTCGCGCCTTCGGTGCCTCGCTCGAGAAGGTACGGAGCTACGCCGAGCGGTTTGGAGCGAGCGGAGCGTCGCGTTCATGCTCGATCTCGCTAACCAGCATGGCGACTCGGGCGCGCGCGGCATCTTCGCGGCCGTGCAGAAGCCCGGTCAGTCGGAGGACGAACTGCTTCAGGCGATGGAAGAGGAATCGGTTAGGCGAATCGCCGCGCAGTACCAGCGCCACGAGAACCGCGACACGATCGTGCAATCCACGCGTGACCGCCGCCGCACCTTCCGGACGAGCGCCTTGTTCTCATCGGAGCTGCTCCAAGCGTAGCCGCCGGTAGCCACGGGATCGGAGTCGCTCGGCGAGCGTCCCCCTCCCCCGCCGCGGCGTGAAGAACTTTGCTTCAGCCCGCTTGGGGCCGGCCCGGACGGCTTGACCCGGATCACAGTCCTGCGGGTAGCTTCGCGCAGGCAGCGGACCGACTGGATGGAGAGAACCTCCGCGGCCTACGTCTTGCGGGATTCGTGCTGCTTGGCCTCGGGCAGCGCAAAAGGGTGCCGGCTTGCGCTCGTTCACGACCGAGCGTGGCATCGGCGCCCACGCCCGAACTCCCTGACGGGCATCCGGCCTTGCGCGGTCCGCGTGGTATCGGCTCGGGTGCGCCGATCCGCACCGGGGAAGTATCCAGTGATCTTTTCGGCAGCCTCGACAGTCTCCCGCCTTGCTCCAGGATCCAGAGTGTTATAAAGAATCCGCTGTCGCCACGATCCGGATTTGCTCCGCTCAGAGTCGGAGAAGGAGCTTTCGGTGAGGCGCCTTGTTCGTCGCGCTGTACGCACGCTGACCTGCTGGGGCTTCGCGGTGCTCCGGGTGCTCATCCCGGTCTGGGTCGTCCCGCAATGGCTCCAGAGTGCTCTGCGGGCGTTCGTCGAGAGGGAGAAGGGGGTTTTAACCCGCCGCGATCTGCCGCCGCTCGTTCTCGTCTTCGACGCCAAGGGAGTCTGTCGCGTCCTCGCCGACTACGAGAAGTTCAGGGTCTACCTCTACGAAAAGAAAATGCGCGAGACGTTCGGGCCCTTTCTCCTCGGCCTCGATTTCGACTCGCAGGAGTACGCGCGGCAGAGCGAACTACTACGCGGCGTTCTGCGGCCGGACGATTGCGACCAGATTCGAGCTCTCGCGCGGGAGGCGGCGACCTTCGGCGTCCAGCATCCCTCCTCGCCTCGCGCCAATGACGGAGGCGGATCCGTCGATCTCGTGTCCGTGGCCCAGATTGCGATCTCTCGTTTCACCGAGGACTACTTCGGCGTTCGCGAGATCGAGTCTGCCGGCCGCGCGGGTGCCACCTTGCTGGGCCTCTGCCAGCGAACGGCCTCCTACATCTTCAACGTCGAGCTGTTGACGGGCCACCTCAAGGCAGACGCGGAGGACGCTGGGCAGCAGATCCGAGAACACCTGCTCCAGGTGATCCGCGAGAAACGCGAGGCGGCTGGCCAGGCGAGCGGGGACACGGTGGTCGATCGGCTCGTCAAGACCGACGCGGCGCGTTGGACCGACGACGAGCTCTGTACGGTGTTGGGCGGAACCATCTTGGGCCTCCTCGTACCGACGACCTCGCAGTACCTCGACGTCATGGATCGCCTGTTCGACCTTTCGGCGCGCGACCTCGACACCGTCCGTACGTTGGCGCTCGAGCACCACCGGCAGCGAGACGCGGGGGCTCCCGTCGACAACCTCCTTGAGCGGCACGTGCTGGAGGCTGCGCGCTTCTCGCCCTTTCCGCCGGGTCTGATCCGACACTGCCCTGACGGTGTCGTGCTCGAGGCCGGGAGCGGGCGACGGGTGGCTGTTCCGGCGAACGCGACCGTCATTGCGGTCACGCTCGCCGTGGCCTTCGATCCGAGACTTGCCCCTCATCCGGGCACCTTTCTCGCAGGCCGCCCGGCGAGTCAGTACCTCGTATTCGGCACGGGTCAGCATCAGTGCGTCGCGGCGACGCCGCAACGCCCGATCGCCACCATCCTCATGACCGAGATGGTCGCCGCCGTGTTCTCACTCCGGAACGTCCGGCGGGCGCCGGGTCTGGCCGGCACCCTGCGAAGGGTGAAAAGTCGATGGCCGACGAGCTTCCAGCTCGTTTTTGATTGAGGAGCACGATGTCGCCCGAGACTGCGAGGCGCGAGTCGGCGCTTGACGAAGCACACCGCCCCACGGGGCGGTCCTCTTCCTTCGCTACTGCGAGCTCGCCTGAGCGGAGCGTCATCGCGAGTCTCGTCGTGGTCGTACCCCTTGAGGAGAGCGCCGTCGAACCGCTGCGATTGGTCCTCGCGACCACAGACAAGGAGGTGCGGAGTAGGCAGACATCCCTTACCCGGGTCGAGGGCCTTCACGTCGCGCGCTGGGTGGTGCTACCAGACCGGGTGCGACGTCGCGGGCTCGCGGTCTCGCCGTCGCTCGTGATGTACACCGTGTTCGACGGTTCGCGCGAGCAGCACCTCGACCGGCTTGTGACAAACGCGCGTGATGTGCTCGACCGGATTTACGGGTCACACTGCCCCGCCTATCCCAGAAGCGGCGACTCAAACGCGGTGCGAAGCTTCCTCGAAAGTCACGTGGCACGAGGCCCCGTAGCGGAATACATGGGTACGCCCAACCGTTCGGTAAAGGCGATCGAGCTGCAGGAACTCCTTGCACGGCGGCTCGCCGGCTTTGTACGCGAGCAGAAGCAGGCTGCCGCGAAAAGGCTCGAGGACCTTCCGAACCCTCACCTGTTTCTACGGGCGCGGCTCTTCGTGAAAGATACGCTGAAGGAGGAGGCGCCGGACCTCGCAGCATTCGCGGCGCAGGCGCCGCCGCAGCCAGCGACCCGGGGCCTCCTCATCGACCTAGTCTCCGCGATTGTCGAATCGCAGGTTGCAGCTACGCTGTCCATCGGCGTCTCTGTCGGCGTCTTAGGGTTCGGCGCCTGCCTTGCCGTATGGCTCCGCATCCCCCTCGGCGCGAAGCCGATCCTCGGATTTGCGGGCGCCTACATCGCCGCGCTCGTCGGTATTGCCGCGATACTAGCGGCTCTGTGGGCTGTCGCCTTCGTCTTCGTGGTCGAGCCTCGCGAGGCCCTCCGTTGGGTCCCGGTGCCAAGACAGACCTTCAAAGACTATGACAACTACCTCAAGGAGGCCGACAACGAACGTCCTGGCATGAATCGCTTGACGATCGTCACGGACGTGAAGGGCGGGGTTCTGCGGGCGCTGACCTTACGCCTTGTCTTGTGGGTCGTGGGCTTCCGTGCCCGGCGCAATGTCGAGGGACGGCTGATGGGCGTGGAGACGATCCATTTCGCGCAGTGGCGGCTCGTCGACGGCGGGCGGCGTTTGCTCTTCATGTCCAACTACGATGGCCGGGCGCTCGACTACTTCGCTGACTTCTCCGATAACGCCGCGCCGGGATTGAACGCCATCTGGGGCAACACAGAGGGATTCCCGCCAACGACCGCGTTCCTCGGCAATGGAGCGCGCGATCTCGAAGAATTCCAGAACGCGGCCCGGGTGCATCAGATTGCGACCGACGTCTGGTACTGTGGATACCCGACGCGGCGCTTCACCACTCGGCGGATCAACGACAACTGGCGCATCCATCAGCTGCTCAATGGCTACCCGACTCCGAGCGAGGTGGACGAGTGGCTGGACATGCTTGAGGGACGGCCTCCATGACGAGACGACCGCCGCCGGACGCGGCCTACAATGTCGACCTGACAGAGATACAGTCCCTTGCGCTCAGCGGCCACGGGGACCTTCCCGAGGCGTGCTATCTCCTCTTGCGCCTCGACGATGCAAAAGACCGCTTGGGTGCCTGGCTTGCGGAGACCGCGAAACAGGTGAGCTTCGGACGGGCGGAGGGGAAGCGGTACACGTCCGTGAACGTTGCGTTCTCGCATCCTGGGTTTGCCGCATGCGGGCTCGAGTCGCGTGCGCTCGCTGAGTTCGGCCCCGCGTTTCGAGAGGGAATGAGCGGGTCGGCGCACCGCTCGAGGGACTTGGGCGACGTCGGGGAGTGTGCCCCGGATCATTGGCGGTGGGGAAATGTGCAGCGTCCGAAGTCGCTGGACCCCGAGTTCCCCAAAGAGGACCCGAAGCATGTGGACGCCGTGCTCATGCTGTTCGGGGCCGACGACACTGCGCTTGATAAGCCACTGGCCGACGCGCAGAAGTGCGCCGCGGCCTGCAATATCCGCGAGGTGGTACGGCTCCGAGCCGCCTGGCCGAAGGCGCCGCAGTTCGAGGGGCTAAGGGAGCACTTCGGCTTCGTCGACGGCATCTCACAACCGTGGTTTCGCCTGCAGGCAGAGGACGATGCCTCCGACCTCTTGGCACCAGGCGAGCTCCTTCTCGGCTATCCGAACGAGGCGGGGGAGATCGTTTGCGGGCCGACGGTGCGTGCCACACCGACCGCACGCACCGCTGGCCTCCGACTCGCCCCCGACGGCGGCCGTTGCGACTTAGGCCGTGGCGGCACCTATCTGGTGCTCCGCGAGATCGACCAGGACGTAATCGCCTTCTGGCAGTTCGCGCGCGACAGTGCCAGCGACGTCCTGACGATGGAGCACCGTGCCGCGAAGATCGTTGGGCGGTGGCGGAACGGCGCTCCGCTGACGCTTGCCCGTGAGGAACCGACGAGCTTCTTCAAGGTCGATGAAAGAAGCAACAACTTCGCCTTCCGCGACGCTGAGGATGCGGACGGGTTCGCCTGTCCGTTTGGCGCCCACATCCGCCGCGCGAACCCTCGCGACACGATACCGCGGCTTGCCGAGCGGCGGTCGCTGGCTGCAGTCCGCCGCCACCGCATCCTGCGACGCGGTCGCCCTTACGGCAACCCGGTGCTGGGATGGCCTGACCCGAAATTGATGCTGGAAAAGGCGGGCGCTACGCCGGATCCTGCCGGCACGCGCGGGCTCTACTTCGCCTGCCTCAACGCCGACATCGAGCAGCAATTCGAGGTCGTACAGCAACGGTGGCTGAACGATCCCACCTTCGTCAACGGGCGCTGGGACGAAGTCGACCCGCTTCTCGGGCGCACCCGGGCTGGCGGGCAGTTCATCGTACCAACGACCTCCGGCCCCCTGGTGCTCGGCAACGCCGACGTGCCATTGCGTCGTTTCGTGACCGTTCGCGGCGGAGAGTACTTTTTTCTACCGTCGAAGAGCGCGCTCTCGTACCTCGCGACCATTCGCCATGAAGGGTGAGAAAGAGGAGAGTCAGGAGGGCGCGGCAATCGGGCGTGCCCGTGATCCGGGAAAGCCGGCCAGCGACGATATGAGTACCGGAAGGGACCTGCCGTTCGGCGAGCGACGGGTGGCGACGGTGCTTTTCGCGGACCTGGCAGGCTACTCGCGCCTCACCGAGCAGCTCGACCCTGAGGACGTCGTCGGAGTCATGAACCGGATCTTCACCGGCGCCACTCAGATCATCGAGGCGCACGGCGGGACCGTGAACCAGTTTTCCGGCGACGACGTGAAGGCCCTCTTCGGCGTACCCGTCGCGCACGACAATGACCCGCGTCGCGCTGTGACGGCGGCGCTCGAGCTGCACCAGTTGGTGCGGACGGTCGACACAGAGCTCGATAGGCTCGGAAGACGGCGGCTGGCCCTGCATACGGCGATCTGCACCGGCGTGATCGTCACGCAGGTGCGCGACAAGCGCGAAGGGCTCTTCGGGGTGACGGGCGACACCATCAACACTGCGGCCCGGCTAGTCGGTGTGGCCGAAGCAGACGAGATCCTGGTCGACGGCGAAACCCATCACGCCATCGTGCGGTACTTCGCGATGGAGCCATTGGGGTCGGTGCCCCTGCGGGGCAAGGAATGTCCCGTCAAAGCCTTTCGCGTGTTGGGGTCGATTCCGCGCGGCTTGTTCGAGGACATGCGTGAGCAGGCCGTCGGCGCATATTGCGGTCGTGAGCGCGAGCACGCCGAACTCGACGAATGCCTGCAGAACGCGCGACTCGGTCATGGACGCTGGATCGCAGTCGTCGGGGAACCGGGCGTCGGCAAGAGTCGCTTCCTCTTCGAAGCGCGTGCGCGTGTACCGGACGACGTCCGCGTAGTGCTGACGGCCTGCGATGCCACCGCAATACCCCCACCGTTCCAGCCCTTTCTGCGCTTGCTCCGTGAGCTGCTCGATATACGCGATACTGATGCTCCGAGCGTGCAGCGGAACAGCGCGGCGGCGGCGCTTCGAGAGATCGATGCAGCGCTCGCCGAGCACCTCCCGCTCTACCTCCAGCTGCTGTCGCTCCAAACCGACGACTACCCGCTGCCTCCGCAGCTACGGGACGATCTCTTGCGCGAGGCCATGATACGCAGTCTAGTGGCGCTCTGCACGGCGGTCGCACGTCGCCAGCCCCTCGTCGTTCTACTCGAGGACTGGCACTGGGCTGACGAGTCGTCCACCGCCGCGCTGGAGCAGCTCGCCGCAACGGTCGCCAATCACGCGCTCATGGTGGTGACCACCTACCGCCCCGAAGGCGAGCCCCCGTGGCGTGGCCCGCACCCGTGGCGCTTGCACCTGCGGCCGCTCGACGCCTCCGAGTCCCGCGTGGTGATCGTGTCCCGTCTCGGGGCGGTCTCGGACGAGACCGTGCGTCGCCTCCATGGGTGGACCGGCGGCAACCCTCTCTTCCTGGAAGAGATCTGCCGGTCGCTTGTCGACAAAGCCTCCGCGACGGGCCTTGACCTCGCATTCGACGCGCTCGAGGTGCCTCCCACGGTCCAGGCGGTAATTCGCGCACGCATCGACCGGCTGGACGCGCCGGAGCGAGAACTCTTGCGGCTCGCCTCCGTGCTGGGCGAGCGCTTCGCGCTCCGTGTTCTCGCCACCGTGGCCGCGCAGAGCGAGCGCGCGGTCGCGACAATTCTCGCACGGCTCGAGGCGCAGGAACTCGTGAGCGAGGTGCCGGACTCGGGGAGCAGCGACGCGACCTATCGTTTCAAGCATGCGATCACGCGCGATGTGGCGTACGAGAGCATCCTGCGGCGTCGTCGGCGCGATCTCCATCGGAGAGTCGGCCAGTCAATCGAGGCGGGCTCCTCAGCGGATCGCCTCTCAGAGCACTATGAAGTGCTCACCGAGCACTACGAACGTGGCGAGGACTTCGAGCGCGCGGCGCTGTTCGCCGGACGAGCCGGCGACAAGGCCGCCGCGTCGTTTTCGCTGGGTGCCGCGCGGACGCAGTATCGGCGGGCGATCGAGCTGCTCGATCGGCTCGCGAGCGACCCCGACCAGCTCCGTCAGCGCGTCGACCTCAGCGCGAAGTGGGCCGCCGTGACCGTGTACCAGCCGGCGGAAGCGCGCCAAGACGTGCTGCGGGCGTCCTACGAGATCGCCGAGCGCCTCGGGTATCTGAGGGGTGCCGCGCGCGCCATCTACTGGATGGGCTGGTTCGAGCACACCTTCGGCAATCACCGGACCGCCGTGCAGCACTTCGAGCGCGCCCTAGAGCTCGCCCAGGCCGCCGCCGATCACCGCCTGATCTCGCAGCTCCACACCAATCTCGGCCAGAGCTTCTACCATGAGGCCGAGTTCGGGCTCGCGACCGATCACCTCTCTCGGGCGATCCACCTGCGGCGCGAGGGTGGCTCCAGCGGCCGCACCATCGTCATCGCCAACGCCCTGGGTTACCTCGCGCTCGTCGATGCCGAGCGCGGCGATTTTGCGACCGCGCGCACCCGCGTCGGCGAGGCCCTCGCGATCGTCCGCGAGCTCCGCCAACGCCAGCTTGAAGGCTCGATCCTGACGATAGTGGCGTGGGTCGATCTCTTCCAAGGTGAATGGGATGCGTGCATCCGCCGCAGCAAGGAGATGCGTGCGATCGCGGACGCCATCGAGGCGCCCTACATAGATGCGATGAGCCGAACGACGGAAGGGTACGCACTCGTGTGCGGGCGTGGGGATCCGGTGGGCCTCAATCGGCTACGAGAGGCCGTTACGGCGTTCGAGAAGAGCGGCGGGCTCTCGCTGTCGGTCAAGTGCAGCTGTCTCGCCGAGGCGCTTGCCTTCGGCGGGCGGGTAGACGAGGCCGTCTCC
The DNA here is from genome assembly GCA_963745025.1 of uncultured delta proteobacterium. Lineage (GTDB taxonomy): Bacteria > Desulfobacterota > Binatia > JACPRU01 > JACPRU01 > CAVQIG01. The sequence goes on along the minus strand of CAVUWD010000016.1, from coordinate 1,117,569 downwards.
GTCGCGCACCGCGCCCTCGCCCGCGCCGAGGTGGGAGACCGGATCGGGGAGATTCAGGCCCACCGCGCCCTTGGCATTGCCCGTATGCGAGGGCCGGAGCCGCAGCTGGCGGAAGCCCGCGCGCATCTCGAGACCGGCGTAAAGCTGGCCGAGGTGCGAGGGGCGATGCGAGAGACCGCGGTGACGCGTCTCCAGCTCGCGGAGGTACTCGCCCGCGATGGCGACGCGGAGGCCGCGCACAGCGTGCTCGCGCAGGCGACGGCTGCGCTGCGTACGTTTGCGATGCACTGGTACGTGGCACAGGCCGATAAACTAGAGCGTATGTTGGAATCGCGCTGAGGTTAGCCGACGTTGACGGTGCGCTCGTCGAGGTTTTCGTCGCCCAGACCCAGGCCATTGTTGGCTTCGGTTAATGTGCTTCCGCCCGAGCGTCCGCGCCTCTCCGGGCAGAGACCGAATCCGCCATACGATTGAGAAGAGCTTCCATCGTGGAACAGTGCGCTTCGAGCCGTTCCGCGCTGCCTTTTTTCTGCTCGCCGCGCGCCACCGTGTGGAATGTCTGCGGACAATCAGCCGGGGAGGTCTCTTGAGATCTATCGTTTGCGACCTTGCCCGGATGGCCTCACCAGGATCACGGTGATGGCTCGGGGCGGGCGGATCCTTCGCTCGTGGGTCGTGTCAACCGAGACGGCCGATGCAGCGGCGCTCCAAGAGTGGGCCGAGGTCCACCGTGCTGTTCTGGGCTTTCGCGCGTGCTGGTTGTCGTACCGGGCCGAAACATTGACAGCTAGAGCCGCGTAGGCGGAGAGATGAGCCTCGACGCCAGAGGAGGTACGAGCACACCTACCGGCCCGAGTCTCACCGAACCCGTCACGTTCATCGAGACGGACGATCCTTATGCGGCTCCCGACTCGGGGATCGCGCTCTGTCTGTCCGGCGGAGGCTACCGCGCCATACTCTTCCACGTGGGCGCACTCTGGAGGCTGAACGAGCTCGGATACCTCCCAAAGCTCGACCGGGTTTCGAGTGTCTCGGGTGGGTCGATCACGGCAGCCGAGCGAGCAGAAACTCCGGTCTGCGCGGATCATCCCGCATAGCGCCGTGCGTCTCGTTGCCAACGAGAAGGTCGCGGGTTCAATCCCCGTCTCCCGCTCTGAGAAATCAATGGGTTACCCGTAGCAGGGTAACCCCTTTTTTCCTTCGTGGGGCTGAAATGGGGCTGTTCTCGAGTTTGAGCTCGCGGAGAGGCGGCCGAGCAAGGTCCCTAAGACGCAGGATTGCCAATCGCCAAAAGGCCAGGGGCACTCCCGTCTAAAGTCATCCAAACCCTTGTCTGTTGTGGGTCCCCGAACACCGCTGCCGCCAGAGCGGTGTAGACCTTTCTAAGAGAAGTGGTGGCGAAAGGGTGGCAGCTTCGCCCCAGCGTCAGACGGTCGCAGGGGGCACCGCGATTCGCGCCTGTACCATGAGATCGACGGCGAGGAGTGCGCCGAATGCGATGACGCGGGCCCCCTGCGATCGGCGCTGCCGTGACCACAAGGTGTAGACGAGCGCCCGGCTGCACACTCAGGATGGTGCCCTGCCGGATGCGAGCGCGCGACAGAACACCATCGACGTTGCAGGGGCGGTGACGACGGTGATCAGAACAGTTGTCTGACCCCTCTTTCGGTCAGTGTCGATCTGGCTGTTCCTGGCCGGTAGCACGCGCCGCGAAGCTAGCTGATGGGATCGACAGGCGGCCGAGTCGTTGCCACAACTGGGGCGATGCCCCCGCTGCTCGGTTGTCAGAAGATCTCGAAGCGTTTCGGCGCGCAGCCCTTGTTCGCCGATCTTTCGTTGGCGATCGAGGAGGGGGATAGAATTGGGCTCGTCGGTCCGAACGGCAGCGGCAAGTCGACGCTGCTTCGCGTGCTCGCGGGAATTGAGGAGCCCGACGCCGGAGTGGTCAGCTTCCGGCGCCTTTCCCGTCTCGCCTACGTGCCGCAGCATCCGGAATTCCCGAGCGACCAGACGGTAGCGGCGATCCTCGGGGCGGCAATCCCAGCCGGCGACCTCGACGAAGCCATCCGAACGGCCCGCGTTCGCGTGACCCTCGGGCGCTCGGGCTTCTCCGATCCCGATGTGACTCCGGCGACGCTTTCCGGTGGATGGCAGAAGCGCCTCGCCGTCGCGCGCGCTCTCGTCGCGGTGCCGGAGCTTCTGCTTCTCGATGAGCCGACGAATCATCTCGACCTGGAGGGAATCCTCTGGCTCGAGGAGCTGCTGGCCACGGAGCCGGCGGCATTTCTCGTGGTCAGCCACGATCGCTGGTTTCTCGAGCACGTGACACGGCGAGTGATCGACCTCGATCCCGTCCACGAGGGCGGCTTCTTCGAGACCCGCGGCCGCTACAGCGAGTTCCTCGAACGGAAGGACGCGGCGCTGCGCGAGCAGGCACGCTGGCAGGAGACGCTGGCCAACCGGGTGCGGCGCGAGGTCGAGTGGCTTCGGCGAGGCCCGAAGGCACGAACGACGAAGGCGCAGGCGCGCATCCAGAACGCGAGGCGGATGATCGAAGAGCTGGCGAGCGTACAAGCCAGGCAAGAGACGAGGACCGCGGGCATCGAGTTCTCCGCGACCGATCGGCGGACGAAGCGCCTCGTCGTCGCCGAGCACATCGCCAAGCGATTCAATGAGCGACGCCTGATCGACGACCTGAGCCTCGTCCTCTCTCCGGGAACGCGCCTCGGGCTCCTCGGTCCGAACGGCAGCGGAAAGTCGACGCTGCTGCGGCTCCTCACCGGCGACCTCGAGCCCGACGCCGGCCGCGTCGAACACGCCGAGGGTCTGCGCATCGCCACGCTCGACCAGCATCGCAGCGGGCTCGACCCCTCGATTCCGCTCTGCCGCGCGCTGGCGCCGGAGGGGGATCAGGTCGTGTTCGGTGGCAAGCCGATGCACGTTGCCGCTTGGGCGCGTCGATTCCTGTTTCCGCCCGAGGCGCTCGCCATGCCGGTCGGCCGCCTCTCGGGGGGCGAGCAGGCCCGTGTCCACGTCGCCGCCCTGATGCTCTGGCCCGCCGATCTCCTCGTGCTCGACGAGCCGACCAACGATCTCGACATCGCCACCCTCGAGGTACTCGAGGAGAGCCTCGTCGAGTTTCCGGGCGCGGTCCTGCTGGTGACCCACGATCGTTTTCTGTTCGAGCGCGTGACGACGAGCGTGCTCGCGCTCGATGGCAGCGGAATCGTCACCCCGTTCGCCGACTACGATCAGTGGGAATCGGCACGCCGGCAGCGGGATGCGCTCGAGACGAGGTCCCGTCCATCGGCGCGGCCGGCGGCGGCGAAGAGCGCGAGGCGCTCGCTCACGTGGGCTGAGCAGCGCGAGTGGGAGGGAATGGAAGCCGCCATTCTTGCCGCCGAATCCATGGTTGCGAGCCGCGAGGCGGCGGCGACCGATCCGACGATCGCCTCGAACGCGGCCGAGCTCGCCGCGCGCTGTCGCGCCCTCGACGACGCCCAGCACGCGGTCGAGCGTCTCTACGCCCGCTGGGCCGAGCTCGAAGTTAAGCGCGGCTGAGCGCGACCAACAGGATCGGAAGTGGTCCTACCGGGAATCGAACCGCGAACAGGACTACCTCCTGATGCGGATCAAGATGGCGGAAACGAGGACCGCGAGCACGAATAGCGGCGCAAACCGGCGCAACGAGCACGCGTAGACCCACCGGCTGCCGTCGCGAGATCACCTGGACCATGAGAGAAAGCGCCACGACCTGCGAGTGCGGGAGCGACAACCAGGAGCAACAGCCAGGCGGGCATCGAAGCGAGCCTCACGAGATCATCCTTTCTCGGGCGTTCCGGAGTGGGGCTCGAACGCGAGCGCGACGCCGTTGATGCAGTAGCGCTGATGGGTCGGGGGCGGGCCGTCGTCGAACACGTGTCCGAGATGTCCGCCGCACCGCCGGCAGTGTACCTCGATCCCCGGGATGAAATACTGGACTCCTTCCTTGCGGGAACGAATCGCACCTTCGATTGGCTCCCAGAAGCTCGGCCACCCCGTTCCGCTCTCGAACTTCGCGTCGGAGGAGAATACGGGCAGCGAACACCCGGCGCAGCGGTAGACGCCGGGGCGATGCTCCTGGTTCAGCGGACTGGTGCCGGCTCGCTCGGTGTCTTCCTCGCGCAGCACGGCATAGGCCGTGGGCGAGAGGATGCGCCGCCACTCCTCGTCACTTTTGGTGACCTCGAAGGTTTCAACCTCGACGGCATGGGCAGGCGAGTTCCGTCGCGGAAGCAGCGCGGCGGCGAACGATCCCGCCACAGCTATGAGGAACGCGCGCTTTGTCATCACCGAGGGACCATCCTTTCAGAATAGCGGAACGATCGTTTTCGGGGGACCGTTCCCGTAAGAGTTGCGCGAACAAGCTCCGGAGGTTGCTGCTGATTTTGAAGGCGCTATCCCCTTGCCGAGAAGTACGGCTTCGCCGACTGCTGGATCGGCCTGATCGCCGACACCTCGCGTTCGGTCGCCATCCGCCTGGAGCCGCGCTGAACGGCGTCGCTTTGTGCGCCCCGTCAAAGCGGGCGTAGAGCGGTAGAGCGGCAGTGCCGGTGTCCGAGATCCAACTTCGGGCGCTAGTACAGCCTATCCCCCACGAATCATGACGGCAGCCTCATTTCAGCTCCACTTCGACAAACACGAATTCGTGCGGATTCGGATTGACGACGTTGTGCTCGACGCCGACCTCGCGCGCGTACGACTGCCCGAAGGCGAGTTCGGTGACGATTTCCCCGTTGTTCGTTTCCTGCATCAACTTGCCGGCGGTCAGCACCACCACAATGTAGTCATGCGCGTGCCGGTGCCATCCCGTCTCCGCCCCGGGCGCGAAGCGCCACTCGGTGACGATGGCGCGGTCGGTTTCCTGCAGCAGCCTGGATGTCGCCTTGGCCCGCATCGATTGGCTCATGTCAGCCCGCGTTCTTCTCGAGGAGCGGGACGAAATCGTATTCGCCGACGCCCTGCAGCACGAAGAAGGTCGCCGAATCCTCGCCGCCGTTGGTCACCAGGTGCGGCCGGCGCGATTTGACTGAGTATGTCTCGCCGACTCCGAGCCGGATTTCCTCCTTCGGATCCTGCATGAATATCCTCAGGCTTCCCTGCAGCACGTAGAACGTATCCTGGATGTTGTTGTGATAGTGCCAGGGCACCTTCTGCTTCTTCGAGATCTGCAACTCGGTGATGCGGAAGCCCGGCCGCGCGGCGTGTTCTGCCCGGCGTTCGACGTCATACAGGGGGCCTGCGTCCTTCACGGTTTGCATGGTGTTCTCCTCGCTAACGCTTCTCGGGTGGAATTTTTCCGATCGCCGCCGAAAACTCCGCGTGCGCCGCGGCATCCACAGGCCGGTGTTTCACTTTGGTGCTCGCCGGATACTTGCCGAGATAGTTGTCGCCCTTCAGGTTCTTCGAGGGGCGCACAGGCCTCGGCATGAACCCGGCGCCGCAGTTCGGGCACACGTTGCGCAGCACATTTTCCACGCAGTCGCCACAGTACGTGCATTCGACCGAACAGATCCATGCCTCGGCGGATTCAGGGGGCAACAGGCGGTTGCAGTGTTCGCAGGTGGGCCTGAGTTCAAGCATGGCGTTTTCCCATCGTGGCGCTGCCCGATGATGCCGCCGGCGGCGCAGGCGCCGCAAGCGACGGGCGCGCCGCAATGCTATCGAACCGTCAAAGCGGGCGTAGAGCGGGAGAATGGCAGTGCCGATGTCCGAGATCCAACTTCGGGCCCTAGTACCGGCTATCCCCCGGTGTTGGATTGCGCACCGCGTAGTGCTGCTCCGGTGCCGGGAAGCCTGCCTCGCCGAAGGTCTCGCGGATCAGGCGATTGGTGTCGAAGTATACCTGCCAGTAGTGATCGTTGTGGCAGTGTGGGCGCACGCAGAGCACCGGGCCGGCGAGGTTCGCCTCCAGGATCTCGACCGTCGGGGCTGGATCGGCGAGCACGTTCGGGATCTTCGAGAGTCGCTCCTTGAGAAGACGGATCGCCGTCTTGTGATCGACGCCGTGATTGAGCTGCGCGACCAGATCGACGCGGCGGTGCGGGGTGGCCGAGAAGTTCTGGATCGTATCCGAGAAGATCTTGTTGTTGCCGATGATGGTACGGATGTTGTCGGGCGTGTTGATCACGCTGCCGAACAGGCCGATCTCCATCACGGTTCCGGTCACGCCGCCCGCGGTCACGAAATCGCCGACCTTGAACGGCCGCAAGGCGATGAGAAACGCCCCGGCCGCGAAGTTGGCGAGCATGCCGCTCCATGCCACGCCGATGGCGACGCCACCGGCCGCTAGCACTGCCGCGAACGACGTCGTCTCGATGCCGAAGAACCCCAAAATCGCCACGACGAGGACGACGGTGAGGAGCACGGAAAGGCTCGACGTGACGTAGCTGATCAGGGTCTTGTCGATGTTCTCGTGCGTCATGGCGCGGCTCACGAGCCGCATCGCCAGGGCGATCAGACGCCGACCGACGATCCACATGACGAAGGCGCCGATCAACTGCAGCGCCACTCGGGTGCCGACGTTCAAGGCGGTGCGTACGATCTCATTCGCATCTATGTGCATGTGCTCTCACTCCTGAATTTGCCGCACCACGGCATCTTGCCCATGGAGCGGGCGGTCCCCGAGATTGTACAGGTTCGGCATCGCTCTGCGCTTCTATAGTCTCGTCGCCCCGATCGTGTCGACTCGCCGCCGAGCCTGTGTTCGTCCAGGGCAGGAAGGGATTCACAGGAGCAAAGTCGCCTACGCCCCCGCAAACGGACACCGCGTCGTCGAGTAGCCCGCGTGGTTGGGCACAGTTGGGGCACAGCCCACCCCTTCTGAGACGTTTCGGAGGCCTCCCAGTGCCCCGTCGCGCCTGCGGGCGAGGCCTGCCCGCGCCGAGCGGCTACTCGCAGCCGTACTGATTCTTGAGAATCTGGTACGCTGTGCGGCTTTGCGCTTCTGCGCTCTCGGCCGGCCCGGCGAACTCCACGAGAATTGGGCCGCACTGTGCAGCTCGCGAGCAATCCGGACAGCTCTTGATCGAGCGCAATCGTCCCTCGTATCTCTCTTGGCTCGATCCAAAGACCGCGACCGTGATAACCGCGTCTGCGGTGGCCGTCGTTGCTTTGGAGAGAACGGCTACGGGAGGCGATTCCTCCGTGATGGCAGCGGAAAGCGGGACGCCGCCAGAAGGAAGTCACGGTGGCACCCAATCCCGCCACCGGACGCATCCACGCGGTTGCGTTCGCTATACCCATCAACCGCTGAACGTCTTGCTCTTCTGCCGAACTCATCGTGCCCCTCCGGTCGGCGTATAGGGCGCGACGCCCATCGCTAGGCGCGAGGCAGAGACTGGACGCCGCGCAATAGCTGCGGATGCTGAACAAAGAAGCGCAACTCCAGCAGGTAGAGCACCTTCTCGATTCCCTTGAGCCCCGCCAACGGATGCCCCCTCACTATTTCTCCGAACTCGTCGCGCAAATCGCTGAGATAATCTCCAACCGATTGGGCATCCACGGCATCGGCAAGAAACTTGATAATCCGTGCATACTCGCCCTTGTCGAGCCATACGCCTTTGCACGTCTGACATATGTCGGCAACGATAATCGTGTTTCCATAGTGGACAGGGATCAGTGGCGTACTATCCGCAGGGCATGTGTACCGCGAAGAGGAGGCAGCCCGGAATTTGGCGGTGTCACGCCAGAGATCGAGATTGATCCAGCAGTAGTCCCCGTGCGCCTCCTTGTCCTTGAGAATTCGCAACTGATCTGTCTCGTACCACGTGCCTTCGCACTTAAGACACCGGTGTATTGGGATTGAGTGAAAGTGAACGACCTCAAGAGGAGTCCGATCCTTCGGGCAGTCCATGCGGGCCTCCGGTGGCGGGCGATGCGTCTAAAGATGATCCATTGTATCCGGCGAGGAAAGAGACGGGAAGCCACCGCGTGGGGCGCGCTTGCCAGCGGCTCGTCCGCGACCATGACGACAAGTTCGGTGGCCGGTTCGACTCTCGGTAGCCGCGGCGACAAGTATCCACGTCGTACGCACGCCGGTACGGGCCCCGAACGCCGTCTTCGAGCGTTTCCTGCGTGCGCACGAGCTCGCGCTCCAGCTCCGCGCCTACTGCCGGCGTGACACCGAGGGGATGCTCGAGGTTTTCAGGCTGCTACGATAAGCCCCGACCCGGAGGTTCCCGTGCCGCAGCGGTGCAGGGCTGAGGGGAGACCCACGTTCTCACCGAGCTGCCGAGCCGCGTGCGGCGATCTGCTTTGCGAACACCTCGGGGTCCGTGGTCAGCAGCTTGCAGACCTGCGCCTCGCAGACCTAGCCCGTGACCTTTCCGCCGATTGCCTTGCGGCCTTCGAGTAGAGGCCCGAGGGTCTTCTTCTGTTAGGTGTCGTCCTTCGGCTGCGACGGTGAGGACGCGGTTCGGGAGGAAGGTCAGCCGCTGGCGCGCGAGCATCTCTTCCTCCGAGGCCCGCGCGTCGGGCTTGACCAGGACAGCGTCCACAATCGCATCTGAGAAGCAGCGTGTCGCCCAGCGCAGGCAGGAGGATGGATTTGAACGCGGAGCGGTGCGGTCGAGCGGCCGAAGCGCGCACGAGCGGCGGCACCTTCGTCTCGATCCAGCGCGCGTAGTATTCGCGGAGCGTGAGCGACTTGGGCGCCGCCGGCTTCTCGGGCATGAGCCGCGGGGGACAGTCGCCAAGCACATCGACCAAGGCGCGGTGAAGCTCGGCGCCGTCACGCAGCTTCGCCTCGACCTCTTCAACTTTGACTTCTCGCTCGGCCTCACGACTCCGGAGCAGGAGCGGTGAGATCCGCGATCAGCAGCCAGGGCGACCCGTGCGTGTACGCGGCGAACATGCCGGCGATCTTCGTTCCTAGCGGCGCATCCACGAGGCGGTCGACGTCCTCGGACGTCCCTTCGATGGCGAACGGCTGCGCCATCACGCGCGAAAGGTAGCCATCGAGCCCGGTTTCGCCGGGCGTCCCGTAGCGCGTGACCAGTAGGGTATGCCGCCGACCGTGCGCGGTGATGTCGATTCGGTCCTGGATCTTGGCGTCCTGCGGCGCGCGATCGAGGTAGCCCTCGATGATGTAGAGGGCCGGCTGGCGCAAGTCGTTCGGCCACGGCGAAAGGGCGAACGAAGCAGTGTGCGTCGCGGCGAGGAGACAGGCGGCCACGAGAAGCAGGCCGAGGGCGCGCGAAATGGTTCGTTTCATCGCTAGCATCAACGGGTACCGCTCTTTTAAACACCGAGCTGGCACTGGAGGTTGCACGCTACGCCTCGGAGTCGACTGCTTGCGAGTCGCCGGAGTCCGAGTCGTCAGAGGGGTCGTCGTCGCCATTGCAGGCGACCTGTAGATTCTGCGTGGACTGGGGCGTGTAAATCCTCGGGGAGATGCGCAGGGCGGCGACCGCGGGAGCGCTCGCCGCCGCCGCGAGACCGGCCGTCAGTGCGGTAATCGCCCAGAGGAGAACTAGGGAGCGTGACATTGCTTTTCTCCTTTCGCGATAGAAAAAGGCGAGCTCCGTCTACGAGCTACCGTCACCGGACGTCGCGGTGCTGCCATCCGACGTCGGGCTGCTGGTCGAGTCGAAAACCTGCTGGAAGATCTGCGTTCGCTGCGCTTGCAGTTGCCTCAGCTGGTTGAGAACCGTAGCCGCCTGCTTTGCGTTGGGAGCGCCCTGGAAGAGGGTTCCCCATACCGTCATCTCCTCCTGAGCGAGGGCCTGGTGTGCGCTCGCATCGGCTGAAATCTGGCTTGCGCACGAGCTTCCCGAGACCAAGCAAGTCGTCAGGGCCTCGCGCGCGCTTCGCAGGTTGGAGCGGTCGGTCTTGAGAGTCGAATCGTTCTTGAACGCCGTGGCGATCTGGCTCCTGCTCAAACCCGCGGCGTGCGCGAGCAGCCAAAGATTCCCGTCTCCGCCGTTTCGATGACCTCCCCTGCCGTGTGCGGACGCCGCGCCGTGCATCGCCGCCACGGCGACGATCGCGACGACGCCGACCAGCGAAACTACATCCTTTCGAGTCATTGCCTTCTCCTCCTGTTCGAACCCTTGTGTGAGCTTTATGACTTTGAGACGGAGGAGCGAGGCGGTTGGTTGACGTCGATGCGGATGCGGCGCTGGAGCGTTACAATAAGGCCGTGAGGAGGCGCGCGCAGAATGGTTGAAGGACGCGCCAGCTATTCATCGTACTGTAAGCTGCGGCGCCCCTCCATGGTGCAGGTGATCCTCGACAACCAACCCTCCGCCGGGTAGCGGAAGCGCGCGAGCGCGCCGATGGCGCTACCGGCCTCGAACACGGCCTTCGTCACCTCGTCGGGTGGTCCTCCGAGATCTCTCGCATAGCACTCGAGATAGAGTCGCTTGAGACACTGGAGCCCCGCAATGAAGCGGGATTTCGACAAGGCTGGGATCTCGAGCCGCGTACCGGCCATCTACTCGAGGATTCTACTCCGATCCGAGACGATCTCGGAATCCGGACGAATCCTCGAAGGCAGGCTCTGCATCGAGTCGCGGAAGATCGCTACGCAGCGCCGGCTTTGCCTCGCGCGTAGACCATGCATATGCACCAAGTGTCGCCTCGCCTATACTCACGAGCGCTGCCCCGCGCCAAGGAGATGTCGCTGACTGGCAATTTCGTGGATGCGGCCACCGCCGAACGCTGAGGACTCGTCAATCGTGGTGCCAGCCGAGGAGCTGCTGCCCATCTGTCGGCAACTCGCTCAGGACATGCTGAGTCTCGATCCCGCCACGCTGGTCTCCTACAAACGATTGTTGGACGATGGCCATGTCCTGCCCTTTGGCGCGGACATGGCACTTGAAGCCCAAGTCGCAGTGATGCACAACAACATCGACCCGGCGGCCATCGAGGAACGCCGGCGGGCGCTGCTGGCGCGCGGTCGTGTGCAGAGCAACTCCTGGGCCGCCCGCAATTTCGCAGAATCGAGGCGACTCCCATGAAGATAGGCGTCTTTTCGATCCTTCCGGATGCGGCGGCAGATCCGGCCATCGTGGCGAGACACGCGGAAGATCTGGGCTTTGCGTCTTACTGGGTCCCGGACCACATCATTCTGCCGCTGAATTACAGCACGCCCTATCCGGGCAATCCCGGCAACGGCCCCGATCCAGATTACCTCTGGCAGATGCCGGATCCACTCATCGCACTCATGCGCGCCGCCACCGCCACTACCACGCTCGAAGTGGGCACCGGCGTCCTGCTGGTGCCGGAACGTCATCCGCTGCACCTCGCGAAAGAGATCGCTTCGCTCGACGCCTATAGCGGCGGGCGCTTTCAATTCGGCATCGGCGCGGGCTGGAACAAGGAGGAATCCGAGATCCTCGGCGGCGACTTCGAACACCGCTGGTCGCAGGTTAAGGAAGCCATCGCTGTGATGAAAGCCTGCTGGACGGAAGACGCGCCCGAACATCACGGCCGCTACTACAACTTCCCGTCGGTGCGCTGCTATCCCAAGCCCGCGCAGCGGCCGCACCCGCCAGTGTATCTGGGCGGCATCATGTTCGGCGACCAGTGGGCGCGGCGGGTGTTCAAGCGCATCGTCGAGTGGGGCGATGGCTGGCTGCCGATAATCCGGGAAGTTCAGCAATTGATCGACGGCCGCGACCAGCTTCACGCGCTGTGCGCTGAAGCCGGCCGGGATCCGGCTTCCATCCGCATCACGGTCTTCGGGGCCCGGCAACAGTGGCGAAAGCGTCGAGAAGTCGAGGTGCTGGCCGCCGCCGGTGCCGAACAAGTGACGATCTGGCTGCTCGGACGCGCCAGCGACGACATGCGGCGCGAGCTCGATGCACTCGCGCAGGAACTACTGGCCAACTGAGCGGCCGTTTCAAAAGAGCCGGTTCCGACGGGGGAGTCGGCCGAGTTTTGTCCAGGATCACCTCGGGCACCGGACGATCGAGTCAACGCTCGTCTACGCACGAATCTCCGATCGGCGCCGCTCACGAACGATCCGCCCGCTCGAATGCTCGCTCGAGACTTGACCGTACGCTGCTACCCACCCAGAACACGACCGAGAGGACCTCCCCGTCCTCTCGGTCGCCCACCCCTCTTTTTTTTGCCCAGATGCTGCCGCCCGCGAACGGCGAGCTGCAGAAAATCTTAGGACTGTGCAGCTCGGCGCCGTGCAGGGGCCCTGCGCAACGAACCCAGCTCCGAGTAGTCTGGCAAACGCTCCCGACGGCGCGGTAGAATTACTCGGGCCGAATAAACGGCCGTCGTAGCTCATGATCGCGCGCAAAACCTCAGCTCGCAGCGATTCGAATCCCCTCGCTCGGTTCGACTCCTTCGACGCGCGACGCCGGTCGCCGGCGGGCCTTCGACCCGCTCCGCCGACCCTCGCTCCTACACGCCGAAGCACCTTGCGGAGAAGATCCTCTCGTCGCGCAGCGCCCTCGAAGGCGAGCGGAAGCAGGTGACGGCCCTCTTCGCCGACGTGAAGGGCTCGATGGACCTCGCCGAGCAGCTCGACCCGGAAGAGTGGCACGAGATCTTGGACCGCTTGATTCCTCCAAGCGGATCTCGCTGCGGCCTTCGTCAGAACCACCCAGTCGCGCTTGCGCGAAACTACCCCCAGGGACTATCGCCTGCTGAAGCGAGCTGTTCTTCGATGCGGTGCTCATCTTCCGGTAGCGAGAATCACTAAAGCAGCCGGGGCCCAGAAGCTGATCTCGAGGTTCGTGAGGAGGGACAATGGATTTTGGATGCGTATTCTTCGGTAACGTGAACGTCTATCCCGCCGTGGCGTTGGCCGAGCGACGCGGCTTCACGCACGCTTGGCTCTACGACTCGCAGATGCTCACCAGCGACGTCTACGCCGCGCTTGCGCTCTGCGCAGTCAACACCAAGAAGATCGTTCTTGGTCCGGGCGTCACCAACCCGGCGTCGCGAATCGCGCCTATGACAGCGTGCTCGATCGCGTCGATCAACGCGCTCGCGCCTGGGCGGGTGATCCTCGGTATCGGCACCGGCAACACGGCGCGACGGACGCTCGGCATGCCAGCGGCCCGGCTGGAGGTGCTGCGCGAGCACGTCCGGGTCTGTCGCGACCTTCTTGCGGGCAAAACGACACCGTACCAGGAAGGTGAGCGCCGACGCGTGATCCGCTTCCTCAACCCGAAGAGCGGTGCGATCAACATCAAGAATAAGGTGCCGATCTACGTTTCGGCGAGCGGTCCAAAGACGCTGGAGCTAGCCGGGGAGATCGCTGACGGAGTGATTCTCTTCGGTGCCGTCGGCCCGAGTTTGATCCGGTTCTGCATGGACCACGTGCGCGCTGGGGCCGAGCGCGCCGGGCGCGATCCGAGAAAGCTCTACACGCTGTGCATGACGGCCTTCCACCTGACTCGACCGGGAGAGAAGCTCGAGTCGACGCGGGTGCGGAAGGCGGTCGGTCCCTTTGTGTCTTCGTCGAGCAACATCTTCGCGTTCTCGTGCCCGACCCCCACGGATCTACCCTCCGACGTTCGCCACGATCTTGTGGCCTTCAAGAACGCGTATCGTATGCCGGACGTGTCGATCGAGACCCGCCACCTGACGCTCTACAGCGATTACCTGCGTGGTTTCAGAAAGGAGCACGAGTCGTTGGTGACCGAGAAGATGATCCGCGCGACGACCCTCACCGGAACCCGCGAGGAAGTCGTGGAATCGATTCACGCGATGGGCGCTGCGGGGATTCGTCAGGTCGCGATCCAGCCGATCACCGATCCGAAGGAAACGATCGAAGAATTCTCCAAGCAGATCATCCGGAGGACCTAACGTTCCTGGCGGATGAAGGGGGGCAACTGTCGGCGTTTTTGCAAGAGGTCAGCGCTCAACGCGGTAAGGCTTTGACGACGGCGCAGGCCAACACACTTAGGGGGTTAGCGCAGGCTGGCCGCGCGAGCATCTGAGGGGTGCCCTAGAAACAAGGCGTCTCGTGTTTGGGCAGCGTCGGATATTGAGGCTTTACGTCAACTCGGCCGCTTATCCCAGCTATCCTCCGAGAAGATCCTCACCACCCGCGCCGCCCTCGAAGGCGAACGGAAGCAGGGCACCGTTCTCTTCGCCGACGTCAGGGGTTCGACGGGACTGGCCTCCGAGCTCGACCCGGAGGAGTCGCACTGCATCACAGGCCGTCTTTGCACGTCATCTTGCAAAGGTCCCTGGAATGTTCGGACATCGCCTATGCTCGCCGGCTTCGTCACCAGCTATCCGGCTGCTTCGAAGCGGGATCAAGAAAGCCATGTAGGACGCGCGACGCGGGCGTGTCCGCTCAGCGGATCCGCGGTCCTGGTGGATCGTCCGCCAGCGTCTCCGAGCACTGGTAGGGGACGTGGGAGATGTGGTAGCGCTCTCTCTCGCCTGACTCGCGATGCGCCGAGCACCCAGCTTCGGAAAGGGGGTTCGTCATGGCCTGGAATCTTAAAGGAACCTACGTCGAGAGCTGCAACTGTGCCGCCGCGTGCCCGTGCATCTTCCTGAGCGATCCGACGCACGGCGAATGCACCGTGCTCGTCGGCTGGCACATCGAGCAGGGAAAGGACGGCGACGTTTCGCTCGACGACCGAAACGTGGCGCTCGCAGTCCACTGCCCCGGGAACATGGTCAAGGTGAAGTGGAAAGCGGCGCTCTACTGCGACGAGCGCGCCGACGCCAAGCAGGAGGCGGCGCTCCACCGCATCTTCGGCGGCCAAGCCGGAGGACACCCGGCGGCGCTCGCGTCACATATCGGAGAAGTAGTCGGCGTGCGCAAGGCGCCGATCGAGTTCTCGCGCCGCGACGGCACGTTCCGTCTCGCGGTCTCGGGCGTCGCCGCCCTCGAGCTCGAGCAGATGAGCGGCCAGGGAGGCGGGCCGATCCAGATCAGCGGACATCCTCTGGCGATCGCACCCGGCTTCGCGGTCACTCAGGCGACGTCGAAGAGCCTTACCTACGACGATCACGGAATGAGTTGGAAGATCTCCGGGCGAAACGCGTTCTTCGCTCCCTTCGAGTACCGTGGCTGAAAGCGGGCTCGCCGAGAGCCGCGCCGAGCCCCGGGTGGCGCTCGGCGAGATTCTCCTCGGCGAAAGGGTCGTCCTTTTCGGCGGTCTCGGTGCGATCGCCGCGCTCTCGTGGGCCTGGCTCTGGCATCTGGCGGACGAGATGGCCGCGATGTCCCCAGGCGCGGGGCCGCACACCAAAGAGCTGCTCGAACGGGTGGCCATGCCGTGCATGGGGAGCATGGGCGCCGCGTGGATCTTCACCATGTGGGTCGTGATGATGGCGGCGATGATGCTGCCGACCGCCGCTCCGATGATCCTCATGCACGCGCGCTTCGTCCGCGGCCGCGACCCCAGCGCGCGTACGATCGTCCCCTCGTCTCTCTTCGCGCTCGGCTACCTCGTCGCCTGGGTCGTGTTCAGCATCGCCGCGACGCTTCTCCAGGTCGTGTTGGAGAAGACGGCTTGGTTCTCGCCCGCCGCCATGAGCCTCGATTCGGCGCTGGCCGGCGGCGCCGTCCTCGCCGCGGCTGGCGTCTTTCAGTTCACGCCGCTCAAGAACGCGTGCCTCCGCCAGTGCCGAACGCCGATCGGCTTCTTCATGACCTCGTGGCGAGGCGGGCGCGGCGGCGCGCTCGCTATGGGCGTCCACCATGGGTTGTTTTGCCTCGGCTGCTGCTCCGCGCTGATGCTGGTTCTTTTCGCGCTCGGCGCGATGAATCTCTTCTGGATAGCGGTCCTCACGGCTTTCGTCCTGATCGAGAAGACCGCGCCGGGCGGCAGGACGATCGCCCGCGCCGGGGGAGCGACGCTGGTCGTCGGCGGGGCTGCGCTTGCGCTCTTGTCTGTGCTCTGAGCGGCTTCGCCGCTTCGAGTGACCGCTTCATTGAGACCGGACTTGATGACGCCACGATCGCGCCGATCCGAGAGGAATTGTCGAAGTGCCGCGAGGTTGCGAGGGCGTACTGGTCAGGAAGTAAGTTATCTACTTCCCTGAAAAGTTCTTCTTCGTCCTTGGTGTGGTTCCGCGGTTTCGAGAGACGTTCCGCTTCCGCCTACGGACTTCACAGGGACTTGCCAAGCGCTTGGCGAGCAAAATGAATCTGCCGTGTGTCGTTGTGGTCCTCCGTGCCAGGTGGGCTACCACGCGGATGAAGCGCGTGAACAGGGCGGAGATCTACACGCAACTTAGGTGAGCTCCAGGACAAGCGGAGTGGTTACGTGACGCGATGAGGTGGTTATTGGCCGGCGTTCCCAGCGGGCCGGTCCTGTCGATCTCTGCTCGCAGGAGGTCGTGCCGGGAATGCTCGCCAAAGGGCGGGGAGCGATCCTGTTCACCGGTGCCACGGCCGGAACGCGCCCATTTCCGACGTCGGCGGCGTTTGGACCGGCGAAGTTCGCGTCGGCAGAATCTCGTTCTTGCAGAAGGGGGAGTCGACCGCTAACCCGGTTCGGAATGCGGGACGAGCCGAAACCCCACGTCGTCATCGTCGGCGGCGGCTTCGGCGGCCTCTATGCGGCGAAGCGGCTGCGCCGCGCGGCGGTGCGAGTGACGCTGGTCGACCGCCGCAACCACCACCTCTTCCAGCCGCTCCTCTATCAGGTGGCGATGGCGGGCCTGTCCCCGGGCGACATCGCCCACCCGATCCGCTCGATCCTCCGCCGCCAGGAGAACACCCGCGTCGTCCTCGCTAAGGTCACGGCCGTCGATCTCGCGAAGCGCACCGTCGGATCGAAGACGCCGGCCGCTGCGTTACGACTATCTGATCCTCGCCGCCGGCGTCGACCACTCCTACTTCGGCCACGAAGAGTGGGAATCCGCAGCGCCGGGACTGAAGAGCCTCGAGGATGCGCTCGAGATCCGCCGGCGCGTGCTGCTCGCGTTCGAACGCGCGGAGCAAGAGACCGACGACACCGAGCGCGCCGCGCTCATGACCTTCGTCGTCGTCGGCGGCGGACCGACCGGCGTCGAGCTCGCCGGCGCGCTCGCCGACATCTCGCGAACCGTGCTGGTCAGCGATTTTCGCAGCATCGACCCTCGCGAAGCCCGCGTCGTGCTCATCGAGGGTGGCCCGCGCGTGCTACCGCCGTTCCCCGAGCGCCTCTCACAGAAAGCCGAGGCTTCGCTCCGCCGGCTCGGCGTGAGCGTGCTCTGCGGGCAGCCGGTGACGAAGGTCGACGCCCGCGGCGTGAGCCTCGGTGAAGAGCACATCGAGGCCCGCACCGTGCTGTGGGCCGCCGGAGTTGCCGCTTCGCCGCTGTCGCGCACTCTCGGCCTGCCTCTCGACCGCGCCGGGCGCGTGCTGGTGGAGCCTGACCTGTCGATTCCCGGGCATCCCGAGGCGTTCGTCGTCGGCGACCTCGCGTCGCTTCGCGACGAAAGGAGCGGCGAGCCGGTGCCCGGCCTCGCACCCGCCGCGATGCAGGAGGGACGGCACGCCGCCGACATGGTGCTGCGCCGCCTCGCCGGCAAGCCGACGGAGCCATTCCGCTACTTCGACAAGGGGAAGCTGGCGACGATCGGCAGGGCCGCCGCGGTCGCGGACTTCGGGGTCGTCCAACTGTCGGGCTTCGTCGCCTGGCTCTTGTGGATCGTCGTGCACATCGCGTTCCTGATCGGCTTTCGCAACCGCGCGGTCGTCCTGTTCGAGTGGGCGTGGGCGTACTTCGCCTCGCAGCGCGGCGCGCGGCTGATCACCGGCGACCTGGGCCGCCTTCCCTCGCCAGCGCACGATCGAGGAGCAGACGCTGGTCCGGATGGAGCCTCGGGCGCGCCTGATCGGCCGGCAGAAACTCCGCACGATCGATCTCCCAATCGGCGGGCTTGAGCGTCGGCGAGGCGGGCGGCGTGAGCGGCTCTTCACGTAGTCGATCTCGCCGAGCGGCGCGAGGATCCGGCAGTCGAGGCCCGCCTCCTCGCGGGTCTCGCGCAGCGCCGCCTTCTCGGGCAGCTCACCGGGCTCGACGAGGCCCTTGGGAATCGGATACGGCCGGTGGCGGTTGTAGCGCCCGCTCGGATGGACGATCAGATGGCAGACCTCGCCGTCGAAGGTCGCGCGGACGAGACAGCCTGTTGCGTCGCCTGCACGACACCGCCACAATCAGCGCGCTCGAAGGATCGTGTGAATGAACAGGACAGCTGTGTACGGTGCTCTGCTTGTCGCTCTCGGCCTGGCGGCAGGTGTCTGGCTCGGTTGGCGGGGTGAAGGAGGCCGAATCGAGCCCGCGGAGGGGCGCCTCGGAGGCTCGGTGTCCGCATCTGCGCAGAGCCCAGGTGCCCGTGAGACCGAGGGCGGAGGCGATCGGCACGCCATCGGGCTGGAACGGCGGCTCAAGCTGCTAGCGGCGAACCTGGCAGCGGAAGCGGATGGGCGGCGCCGCCTCGAGGAACGGATCGATGTGCTCGCGACCGAGCTTGCCGCGCTGCGCGGCAGCGGCCACGAGACTCCGCGCGCGGTGCCCTCAAGGCCCGAGCCCGTAGCGGCCGCGCCGGCGACACGGGCCGCACCCGGCAGCGCAGCCGACCCGGCGCCCGTCTACGATGCCAGCACGGCAATGGAGCGCGCGCTGGTCGCCGCCGGTATCGACACGACGACCGCGACCGAGATCAGGCGGCGGCAGGACGGGCTCGGGCTGTCCGAGATCTACCTGCGCAATCAGGCAGAGCGGGAGGGATGGCTGGACACGCCCGGCTTCGCCGCGAAGATGGCGGAGATCGAGGGGCAACGCACGTCGATCCGAGACGAGATCGGGGACCAGAGGTACGACCGCTATCTCGCCGCCCTTGACCAGCCGAACCGCGTCGCCATCAACGAGGTGCTGCTCGAATCACCGGCGGCGGCGGAAGGCCTACAGGCCGGGGATGTGGTTCTGAGCTACGGCGAGACCCGCATCTTCGCTCCCAGCGAGCTCGTCACCGCCACCCGCGCCGGCACCGCCGGGGAGAACGTGCGGATGGAGATCCTCCGCCAAGGCCGGCGGTTCGAGATCCAGGTACCCCGCGGTCCTCTCGGTGTCAGTGTCGCGGCCAGCCGGGGCGATCCGGGCGAGGGCTAACGGGCAGGCGTCACGGACGAAGCTCGGATGCCATTGCAGCCGGGAGACGCTTGCACCGTCACCGGGATGTGCTCGGCTGCTTTCCGCACCGCCCGGGACAGGCACCGGCCGCCACTGCTACCGTAGCACCGGACGCTGCTCCGACCTTCACGCCAGACTCGTTTCCGAACCTCGACCGCGTGAATCGGTAGGTCGGCGCCGCGATCATCATGATCACGCCGGGGTGGGAGGCGCGTCGCCGGCGGCCCGAGCGCTACCAGATTCACCATACGGGCAGAAGGTATAGGCGGGCAGCGACCTCGAGCTGTCGACGAAGGTCCGGCTCTGGGAACAGCAGCAATGGTTGCCGGCCACCTCTGTGCTGGCGGGTCTCAGCTTCCCAACCGGCGGACGCGCCGTGACGAGCGACGGCTACGATCCCTTCGGCAGGCTCATCGCGAGCTGGGAGCTCGGCGAACCGCTTCTCCCTGAGTACGAACCTCGGGGTCGGCGCGCCGACCCAGGGCGTCGCCGACTCGAACCGGCGCAGGAGGCGAAAACGAGCAGCAGGGCGAAGCCCGCGGCCGTGCTGCATGTCAGTTCCCGAAACGGTCGACGCATTTGAACACGTAGTTCTCTTCGTGGGGATCACCTTCCACCACCGCGAAGCGCATGTATCTGGCGCATTCGGCGTCCGCTAGCTCCTGAGCCTTTGCGGCGTCGTTCCTCCGCGAATGCACGGTGACAGAACGCGAATCCGACTTCACGACGGACTCCACGACGTGCGTCGCGCAGCCCTGAGCGGCTATGAGCACGATTAGAAGAAGGCCGACTTTCATCTCAGCTCCTCCGTCCTACGCCCACTTTGCGACCCGGACCGGACCACCCGTGTGCCTCAACGCCGCAGTCATTGCCCGGTCCGGCTCGGAAAGAAGGCATTCGTATGGTGAAGTAAACAGCGAAGACCACGACCGGTGGGGGCGACCGCCCGTCAGTGGCCTTTCCAGAAAGCCTCGTAGTGTCCCACGAGCTCAGCGTTCACCGAGCGGAGGCTGGGGTGTCGCCTCCGGAGGCTGTCAATGAGAATGAGACAATCGGTTTCGAAATTTGGTGAGCATCCTCTGCGTTGAGCGGCGCGAACGCCAGGCCCAGCCTCTCTCAGGCTCCGCCGTGCCAGCGAACCATGTGTTCGGTGTGCGTCGGCAAAACTGCGCCGGGTTTGAAGTGGGTTTCGTAATACTCGAGGTCGATGTGCTGCGCCTGGACGTATCCCGAAACCAGGATCGTCGGGATCGTTGCGGGGAACTTCCCATAGGCGTCGTATACGTACTGCGCCATCTCGCCGAGCGACTCGACGAGCTCGCGGCTGTACCGGCTGACGCTGGCTTTCACCTCGGCGGTCCGCTTGTAGGCGCCGCCCGTGGCCGGATCGTAGGTACCGCCGGGACCGAACTTCTTCGTCACGAGCGCCTCGACAGCCGAGCGCATGTCCCGCTGGTAGGGCGGACAGAGCCCTTCGTAGTGCCCGTCGAGCCCTACCGGGTTCGGCAGCGTCCAGCGCTCGTCCCGCACGAAACGGAAGCCGAGCCCTTCCACTCCTTCGTCCCGATATCCGCCGAGAATGCTCCAGGGGTACATCCCGGTGAAGAACCAGCCGCCGAGCCCCATCGCTTGCATTGTGAGAACCGCGTTGTGCGCCATGAAGCCGAGCTCCATCGACGCCCACGAGAGCGTTGCCTGCTCCAGGAAGGAAAGCGGGACGGCTTTCTGAGAATCGAGAAGACCCAAGCGGAAAAAGGGCTCGAGATTCCCCGCCGGGCGCTTCGCGTAGTCATCGAAGAGAAAATAGCCGTTGGAGCTGAGGAGCATGAGGAGCGCCAGCAAGTACTCGCTGAGATCGGTCGCTGGGATCAACAGGGTAGAACCCGGCTGGTTCGCAACCCAAAGGTTGTGCTCCATGATGTCCCGTGGATCGCGACGGATATCCAATCGCTTTTCCCCTAGCTTGGTCCGGTGGTCCCGGCAGACCGCAAGGATCCCCTCGAAGTCGCCAGCCTCCTGGTACTCGCGCAGGCGGGTCGGCCGAATGTCGCGGAGGTTCACGAGATAGGTTCCGTCGTCGTCGGTGTAGAAGAGCACGGGGGTCCCGATCCCCGCTCCGGTCGGCACGGTGCGCCCCGCCAGTCGCACGCTGTAGTGTGAGAGCTCGTTCGGGCGGCTCGGGGTATGGGGAATGCCGAAGTGCCAACCGCTTACTCCCGTCGCCGCGACGATGAGCACCGCCTGCTCGAGCTCCGACAGCGGCATCGGCGCGTAGCGGGATTTGAAGGCAAGAGGCCCGGACGGGACCTCCATTCCAAGCCCGAAGCGGCGCGCCCGGCGGCCGAAGAGGGCCTCCAGCAGCGGAAACTCGAGAAGTTTGCGAATCGCAGCGTCAGAAGGGTTACTTTGGGTTGCCATGTTCAAGCCTCCTCATGGATAGCGGCGTAACAAGACCTGCTCCTCCAGATGATCCGCATGACGCGCGGCTCTCGAAACAGCGCGTCGCGCGCCTCGAAGTAGAGCGTGATCGTCCTGCTCGATTTGAAAGTCGTCATTTTCTTCAACGATTCGAACGGCTCGATGGTAAACCCACATCCGCCGACCGGCCAGGAAAATCTATCATGCGGAGGGCCGAGCGGTACCGCAACGCGGACACCGCTCGGCGCGCTCGGCGACCGCCGCATGCAGCCTCGCTACGCAGCGCGCCCGGCGGCGAGAGCCTTGACGTCGCGCGCCGGAAGCCGCTTGCCGCCGATGGCCCAATCACCGCCGCGCACCTCCTCGATGACCACCCACGTCACCGGCCGCATGTTTTCTTCCTCCACCGCCAGCATCGCATCGGTCAGGGCGATCACCGGTGAGCATAATCGCTGTCGCGACCGACCGCTCGACATGCCGAAGACGCCGTCGCTTTCGGTGGACGATCGTGCCGTGGTCCGCCGTGACCGAGATGCCGTTGCCGGCGACGTCAGCGCGCTTCGACGCCCTAGGTATCGGCAGTATCGCAATCGAGCGTTCGCTTGCAGATGTCGGCTCGGATGGCGGTAGTGGGGAACATCAACAATATCGTGAGGCGCCTTGACTGTGACCCGCGAGCCTTCTAGCTCGTCGGCGAGATCATCGTGACCGAAGGAGGATCTCCGAACCGGAGAGTGCTCTGATGACATGGCTCGAAAAGTGGACCGATCACTCCTTTGCCTTGATGCGAATGGCGGCCGGATTCATGTTCTCGTTCCACGGGATTCAGAAGATCCTCGGGGTGCTTTCCGAGTTCCAGCCGCCCGTGGGGTCCCAACTTTGGTTCGGCGGGATCATCGAGCTCCTGGGAGGGTTGCCGGTGATGCTGGGGTTCCAGACCCGCGCGGCGGCTTTTCTCTGCAGCGGGATGATGGCGGTGGCGTATTTCCAATTCCACTGGAAGCTACAGATGGGACCCGAGTTCTTCCCGGCTCTGAACAAAGGCGAGTTGGCCGCTCTCTACTCCTTCGTTTTCCTCGTCATTGCCTGTCGCGGCGGGGTCAAGTGGAGCCTGGACGAGGTCTTCACGCCGCGCGCGGGCACTCGCCGATAGCCGTGTTCGAACCCACACTGATCGCAGGCGGCGGGGCTCGAACGACAGCCGCGTGCACCGGTTGTGACGGCGTATACGAAGGCTGATTTGGGGGGACCGCCCGACGGCCTCGCGGTCTCAGCAACGAGCCGGGATCGGACGGGTTCGAGACGTCGGCATGCTCTCTTCGGGCGCTACGACTTGCGCGCTCGTTCATCGCCCGCGTTGTGGCGTCGCTCCACCTCGGCGACGAGCAGCGTTCCCGCCGCAACGAGCAGCGGCAGCGCGATCAGGTTGACGAGGGGAATGGAGCAGACGAGAAATGCCGCCGCGCCGTAGCCCGCGACGGCCGGAAAATGCTCGCGGCTCCACCGCAGCTTCTCGCCGAAGCCAAGCCCCCGGCGGTCGAGCGCGTAGCTCGCCGAGTCGAGGGCGAGAAAGAGGATCGTCAGCGCCACCATGGCCGCTGCGGCTGCCGGCTGAGCCCCCGGAACGAGCGCGCCGGGAATCACGACGAGACCCTGCACGCCGAGGAAGAAGCCGAGCCGTTTCACCTCCTCCAGAATCACGCGCGCCGCGTCGGCGAAGAAGCCGGCGACGCCCGGCCTCGCCGTGTCGATCACCGAAGCGGTGAGCGTCTCCTCGACCCGCCGCGACAGCCGATCGAGAAACGGCGCAGCGACGACGCCGCCGAGAAGGAACGCGACGACGATGACGCCGCCCGCCAGCGCGCCGAAGGCGGCGAGCCCGATGACGAAAAGAAGGACCCGAAGCGGCCCGATCCAGATCCATGCGTACCACGCCGCAGCTTCGGGCCAGGGCAGCCAGCCGGTCGCGAGCGCGTACAGCTCTCCCGCCCACGCGACCACGACGGCGACTCCGATGGCGAGCGCCGCCGCCGAGACGAGCAGAGGGACGATCGCCGCGACGCGGACCCTGGACTCGTGCCGCAGAAGTCCCACGGCGTCGAGCGGTAGCCGAAAACCAGAGAAGAAGCGCAGCAGCGGCACGGCGCGACCTGTGTCAGAGCCGGTGGGGCCGCACAACCGAAATCGCCCTCGGCGGCCGCGACCTCGGCCTGAAGGCCGCCGCCGTGGCGACGGAGCTGGGCGTCGGCATCGAGATCGACTACGAGGAGAACACCGACCCCAACATCGACGGGCTCCAGCAGTTCATCGAGGCGTATCGCAGCGTGCACCCGTCCGACGCAAGCGGCACGAACCCGGCTGCTCGTCTGACCATCGACCTGGCTGCCGGCGATCGCACGGTCAAGATCTCGAAGAAGCGGTCGAGGATCTTGTGCCACTCCTCGGCGTCGAGCTACTCGGCCAGCTCCATCGAGCCCTTCACGTCGGCGAAGAGCATCGTCACCTGCTTGCGTTCGCCTTCGTGGGCGGACTTCGGTTGCCGGCACCCCAGATTCCTTGACACCTGAAACCTCAGCGAGCCTAGTGCCATCTACGGACGCGGATAGGCGGCACAAGCGGCCGAGTTGGCGTAAGGCTACGCAAGGGGCACGCGATCGATGATGCGCGTCAAGTTCGGCCTATTCTCGATGAGCGGCGATTTCTCGGCGGTGATGGCGACGGCGCTTCGCGCCGACCGGGCGGGCTTTTACTCGTTCTCACCCAACGACCATTTCTTCTCGCCTTTCGGTTCACCCGAGGCTCCCCAGCTCGAATGCTTCACGATCCTGAGCGCGATTGCCGCCAGAACGAATCGCATCCGTTTGGCGCCGGCAGTGGTCGCGGCATCGTTCCGACCCCCGCCGCTGTTGGCGAAGATCGCAACGACGCTGGACATCGTGAGCGGGGGACGTCTCATCCTGGGCGTCGGGGCCGGCTGGCTCCCCGGTGAGTACCACGCCCATGGCTATCCCTTTCCATCGACGCCGGAACGCCTGGAGCAGTTGGCTGAGGCGCTGCAGGTGGTGAAAGCGATGTGGACCCAGGAGGAGCCTACCTTCAAGGGTCGCTATTTCGCGATTGAAAAGGCCTACAACCAACCCCGGCCCATCCAGCGACCCCACCCCCCGATCATGCTTGGTGGTTCGGGCACCCGGCTTCTCCAGATCGCCGCCGCCTATGCGGACCTCGTGAACCTGATCCCGCCCACCAGAAATGGCAAAGACTTCCCCAACGACCCTGTGGCGACCCTCCGATTCGACACCGCGCGACTCAAGGACCGGATCAAACGCTTGCGAGGCTTTGCCGAGGCGGCCGGCCGCGATCCCGAGGAGATCGAGCTGAGCGGCTTGGCGCTGCTCGGCCTGTCCCGAAACCCCGAGGACCCCGCCCTTGGTCATCTCGCGAGGTCGCTCGGTTTTCCCGATCTCTCCACGGCCAAAAAATCCCCAGTGGCCCTGCTCGGATCGCCCGACCAGGTGTGCGACGAGTTGCGCGAGCGGATCGAAGACACCGGGATGGCGTACTTCATTCTGGCGCCGACCACGCCCGAAACCCTCGATCTCTTTGTAGATGAAGTAATGCCCCAATTCGCCCCTTCGGGGTCAGGCGCCAGCACGAACCGGCAACCAAGCCCTCGCGATCCTGCACGCAGCTGAGCCACGCCGACTTCCGTGTAGGGGCTTGCGTCGCGGCCTGGGATCTCCGCGCGCACGACCGCCGGGCGAGCGTCGCGAGCGCGGCCAGTCCGAGACTGAGCTCGCTCGGCTCCGGGGTCGGAGTAGGCGGAAGGCCAGGTCGATCGGGGCGAACGATGCTTACGCTAATCCCACTGTTTTCCCCCGGCCGCGCGGCGGGCGGCGATGGCGCGCGCGGCTTCTTCGAACTCCTTCGACTGGAAGCACGTTCTCTCCAGCGCCAGGGCGGTGTCGAAGACCAGGTTCGTCGTAAAGCGCAGGATCTTGTTGATCGCGGTTTTCGTGCCCCGGATCGCAGCCGAGTGGCCGTTGGCAAGGCGATTGGCGAATTCGAGCGCGCGGGCCTGCACCTGATCGTCGGGCACGGCGTGGTTCACCAGGCCGATGCGCGCCGCTTCCTTCCCGCTGATGATGTCGCCGGTCATCAGCAGCTCCTTGGCCCGAGACAGGCCGATGAGGAGCGGCCAGACCGCCGCGCCGCCGTCACCGGCCACGAGCGCATAGGCGACGTGCGGGTCTCCGATCTCGGCGTCCTCGGCGATAAATACCACGTCGCAGAAGACAACCAGCGTCGCCGCAAGGCCGGTGGCCATGCCCTGTACGGCCGCAACGATGGGCTGCGGCACCTCCAGCATGTCCGTGACTATCTTGCGGGCCTCGACGAAAAGGACATCCACCTGCTCGCTCGTCATGGCGCTAAGCCATTCCGCATCCCCGCCGACGGAGAACGTGCCGCCCTTTCCGGTCAGCAAAACGGCTTCCGTCTCCCTGTCCATCGCGATGTCGGAGAAGACGCGAGCCAGCTCCAGATGGATAGGCCCGTCAATGGCGTTCGCTTTGTCCGCCCGGTTGAAAGAGATCACCAGCACCTTGCCCTTGCGCTCGATGTCGAGCGCGCGATAACTGCTGTAGTTCATCTGAAGGCCCTCCTCCCGTGTGGGTTCCTATGGCGCGTGGCTCTGTCGGATCTTGTACTCGATGCTGAAGGATCGCACGAGCAGCGAAACTGGCTAGCGACGCAGGACCGACTGACTTGCGGGACACGGTCGAGATGCATTGCGCGTTCACGTCGGCTGAAAGATCAGGAAATATTGGTACGGCAGCACCTCCGGCGCGGCGATGAGCTGATAGCCGGCGCTCTGGAACTCCTCGACGACCTGCGCACGCGCCAATCGGTGCGTGGCGGGTGGGCCGACGGGGATGTCGGCGTCCTTCTTGAAGTCGATGACCACGACGCGGCCACCCGACTTCAGGACGCGCCGCAACCGGCGCACGTAGTCCACGCGGTCATCGATGTGGTGAACGGTATCGACGATCAACACCAGATCGACCATGCCGGCCGGCAAGCGCGGGTTGTCGGCGGAGGCAAGGATCGGCACGACATTCGGCGCCTGTTCGCGCTCGGCACGCTCGCGCAGATGCACGATGAGGTTTGGCTCCGTGTCGACCGCGAATACCGTGCCGCCCTCGCCGACGGCGGCGGAGAGATAGCGGTTGAAATAGCCGGTGCCGGCGCCGAGATCGGCCACGCACATACCACGGCGGATCCCGAGCGCCTGCACCACCTCCGCGGGCTTCTGCCACGCGTCGCGCGTCGGATCATCAAATACCGCGATCCAGTGCTGCACGTCTTCGAAGGAGTGTCGGACGGTGGCGTCGTGGTGCGCCTGGGCTGGAGGTGTCGCCTCGGCCGCCGGCGTGCTCGCCCCGTACGATGCCTGTAGCCCGCACCACGACACGCCGATGCCAGCAGCGAGCAGAATCGAATGTCGTATGCGCACCTCTTGCATCCTCATCCGCGGAATAGGATCAAGCTAGCAAAATTCGGCTTGCTCTGCCGCCTTGTCGATCAACATCGGCCCGCGAGGTCGGGGGCCTCCTTCGGGCAAGGCACCGTGGAGGAGCATCGGCCGTCGCGGGCGAACCCGACGCGGTCGCCGAGCATGGGTTGACACGACGGATCGCGCGATGCTTTGCTCGGCGCGAAGATGCTCCGACAGAGGAATTCTTTCGGTCCAGTAGGGGAAGCGCGACCATGAGGCCGATCGCTTACGTCCCACCCCTGGGCGAGTTCTACCGGAGTCAAGGATTTCCGGCGTACCGATAGACGATCAACGAAGCTGCCCCGTCGACCCGGCTGCGGAAGCCGCTCGACCGGTGCCGCGTCGCGATGCTGACCTCGGGCGGCGTTTCTAGCAGGATGCGGTTCCTTTCAACCCGCAGGCGCGCAACGATTTGCGGGTCGACAGCATCGAAAAGGACACTCCCCCGGGTTTTTTCGCCATCAGCGACGACTACTACAACCACCGCGACGCCGATCGGGACATCAACTGCATCTTCCCGATCGAGCGGCTGCGCGAGCTCGCTGCCGAAGGCGTGATCGGCGAAGTCGCGCCTCGTCACTACAGCGGATTCATGGGCCGAATCTACGTTCGCACGGCGGTCGTGAACGAGGCGGCCCCGGCGCTCGCGCGCAAGCTCGTCGACGACGGCATCGATGCGTTCGTGCTCGTGCCCGCGTGACCGCTGGATCACCAGACCGTGGGTCTGGTTGCCAGGGTGGTGGAGGAAGCAGGAGTCGCAACGGTGGTGGTCTCGACCGGCCGCGACTTGAGCGCGCAGGTCAAGGCGCCGCGAACCGTGTTCGTCAACTTCCCGATGGGTAATCCGTTCGGCAGACCATTCGATACCGCGCGGCAGAGAATGATCCTGCTCGACGCGCTGCATGCTCTCGAATCGGTCGAGGTCGGTGGCGAGCTGATCGATTTGCCGTACGACTGGGGCGAGGAATTCGGGATCCATCTCGGTCCCGGCTATCAGGCAAGGGTCGCATGAGCCGAGGCCCCAGGCCGGCGAAGATCCTCATCGGAACGACCGTCCGTCGCTCCTCGAACTGGCCAATCTGATCCGCAGGCTAGAAGCATTGCCCCTCAGCCCGCCCATCCCGAATCCGAAGGCGACGGCCCGTCCCGTCATTGCCTACCCGATCGGCCGCACGCACTCCGGCGAATCGTTTTGCGGCGAGTTGACGAGCGTGGAGACCTCGTAGGCATCCAAGTCCTCCGCGGGAAGGGGGACGAGAAGCCCACGGAGCTCAGTCTCGTCCGCCGTCGGATCGAGCCACCGATCACGCGCGCCCGGAGGCAGGATCACAGGCATCCGGTTGTGAATCGTGGCCATGAGCTCGTTCGGCGGGCAGGTCACGATGGCGCACGTGACAAGGCGATTCCCTACCTCCCCGCGCCTCGTAGACCAGATACCGGCGAACCCGAACGGATGGCCCGACCGCAGATGGATGAAGTACGGCGTCTTGGTACGTCCCTCCTTCCGCCACTCGTAGAACCCGTTCGCGACGACGAGACAACGGTGGCGTCGGAAGGCGTCTCGGAACATCGGTGAGGTCGAGAGCGTCTCGGCGCGTGCGTTGATCGGGGCGAGCTTCGGATCCTTTGCGGTTGGGGACACAAATCCCCACCGCATCGGACCGAGGCGTTTCTCGTCGCCGGCGCGGATGATGGTTTCGACCAACTGGCTCGGGGCCACGTTGTAGCGGGGGCGGAGATCGACGTTGACGAACCGCGAGACGCCGAACTCCTCGGCGATGACCTCGCGGGGGCTGGTGCGTGAGATACGGCCGCACATGGGATCGATGGCCGAGCGGCGTAGCCACTCGGAAGCAGTCGGCGAAAGGATAGCGAATCGCTGTGGCTCTTGCTACGCCGGCTACGGCTTGCCGTCTTTGTCGAACGTCACCGTTACATCGGCGATGGACCCGTTTCGGCGAGGAGACCACGCGCCGCCGTGCGGACCTGGGGATCCGACAGTCGGTAGACGCTCCGATCGAGGAGGTAGTGGATGAACCCCGTCGCGAAGCCGAGGGCCAGGAGCGCGGGGACCCACGGAGACGTACGCAATCCCGTCGCGATGGCGCCGAATATCCGATCCCCATAATAGGTACCGTCCTGCCGGTTCCCTTCGACTTCGAAGAGGGGCAAGAGCACGACCGACGCAACCACGAGAAGAAGCAGGATGGCCCAAGGCCGCGTGTTCAATGCGTGGAGCACCCGGCGCACCACACCGCGCATGGGAGCGGGCTCGCCGACCGGCGTCTGGGAAGCGAGTCCCGTCGCGAGGATCCAGTGCTGCGAAGTCCAGATCACGAGGAAGAGAAACAGGCTCCGCGGGCGGAGGGCGATGGCGACCATGGCCGCGATTCCCAGGACGTAAAGCACGCGCGGCAGCGACCATCGCGGCGCGCGCAACTCCACGAAAAGCATGGCGGCCGTCGCGGCGAGCAGCACGAGCGTGGCGCCTGCGCGGATCCCATCTTGTGCCGACACGAGCCAGGCGGGAAAGAGCCAGCGATCGACCCACTGGTCCTGGTAGGCGACCGCTCCAGCGAGGATGTCTGCCAGGAAGACGAGCACGCCGCCGACGCCCAGCGCGAAGAGCCGATCCATGCGTTCTCGTGCGCAGTGCAGGCGCTGCGTCCGACCCGCGTGCGGTAGAGAGAGAGCGCGCCGAAATGCTGGGCCGCGAAGTGGTACGTCACAAAGACATAGTCGAGGATTGCGAGCGCCACCAGGCGCTCCTCGCGGCTCCACGGCAACGCCGTGTCCGACGGCAGGAAGACAGCGAAGCACCCGGCCGTCACCAGCAGCGGGAGCACGACGAACCGCACCGGCTGAGTTCGCAAGAGAGGCCGATACGCCTCCGTGCAGTAGGCGAGGTACGTGCTGCACAACCGATGACCGATCCAGAACAGCGCGGTCAGGCCGAAGTAGAGCAGATCGAGAGGGCTGTCCTGCGGGTCGGCATATCCGTGGGAGAGCCACAGGATGATCGGCGCGAGCCAGAGCGCGCTGAGCATCCAGAATCCGTCCCAGGCTGGACCGCGCACCCACGGCGAAGGCCACGGCGCCGCGATTGCGGTTACAACTCCTGCGCGTGACCGAGCTTCGGACATTCCAAGTTCACCACCACGCTTCAACCATTCAACGATTCAACGACGCACCGTTATGGTGCGAGCGGCCATCGACCGATATCGCCGAGCTTCGAGCAACCGCAGAGAAGCATCGCCTCGTCGATGGACCGGGATACGGTTTCGCGCCTTGGCAACGCGAAGCTGCAAGGATGATCCGCGCGCTCTTCGTCGGCAGATTCAACGGAATGATTTGCGCGAGAATCACTTCACGCGCGTGCGGCGGCGACCGCTGGCTTGATTTCCTCTTGCAACGCTTGCACTGTCTCCCCGACTTTCTCGGGAGGATCGAACGACAAGAATACGAAGTGCGTTGCCCCGAGGCGTGCATACGGGAGCAACCTTTCGATCGTTTTGTGGCGCGCCTCGCGAGTAGAGATGTCGATTCCGCCACGGTCGCGGATCGTCAGCCCGATGGTGCGCGGGTCGCGTCCGATCCGTTCCGCTTCCGCGCGAACGGCGTCGATCGCGGCGCGGCAGACATCTACGGTACCACCTCCGTGCCAGGCGTCCCCGTAGCGGGCAACCCGGCGGAAGGCACCCGGCGTGTGCCCACCGATCCAGATCGGCGGCCGGGGTTGCTGTATCGGTTTTGGCTCGCACGCGATCCGGTCGATCTGAAAATGCTTGCCTTGGAACGTCACCGTGGATTCCTTCCAGCAGCGCTGGAGGATTTCGAGTGCCTCGTCGCAGCGGCCACCGCGATCCTTGAACGAGACACCGAGGGCCGCGAACTCCTCTTCCAGCCATCCTGCGCCCGCGCCGAAAATCGTTCGCCCGCCGGACAGCACGTCGAGCGTAGCCCATTGCTTCGCGACGAGGATCGGCTGGCGCTGCGGGAGGACGATGACAGAGGTGCCGAGCCGAGCGCGTCGCGTCACGCCGCACACGGCGAGCAATGTCGACACGGCTTCGAGAAACGGCGTATCATCCGAAACCGGCATTCTGCCCGAGGGCGAGTACGGATATGTCGAGGCATAGTCGCGCGGCACGATGATGTGATCGGAAGTCCAGAGCGAGTCGATGCCCGCTGCATCGGCCGCGCGCGCCATGTCGAGAACTCCTTCCCGCGTCGCCATCGGTCCGATGTGCGGTAGATGCAGTCCGAACTCCATCTTGTCTTCTCCGTTTGCGCGGCGGCTGCCACTCCATACTCTCCCTTTTCGTGAACGCCAACCGCATTGCCAATTGTGTGGGGGGGCTGGCGATCACCGGTGGTCATGTATCTCTGTCATCGCGGCCTGCGTGTGAAGGAGACCGAAGCCGCCGGAGCGGGTTGAACGTTACGGAAGATCTCATGGCGAAAACAACGTGGTTGGCTGCGGGCGCACTCCTCATGATTGCCTTCTGGCCGGAAACGGGGCATGCGGGCTGTGAGCAGGGTGTCGAGGACTATCAGCGCGGCGACGATGCCGCCGCTTCCCGAGAGTTTTTCTCTGCAGCACAATAGGGGGACGGAAACGCGGCGCATGCTCTGGGGCTCATGTACCTCACGCGTAAGGGCGTCACTCAAGACGATGCGCAGGCGATCGAGTGGTGCCGCAAGGCTGCCGAGGTCGGTGTCGGCCACGCGCCCCCGCCGCTAGGAGGTGAAAAATGAAGACCGTCGTTCTGGTTACGCTCGCACTCTGGCTACTCGCAGAGTCCCCGGGACGCGCGCAGCTTTCGACCTCTAGTCACCTTCCGAACCAATTTTCGGGCTCGACCAAGGACCCGGCGGATGTGTCCGTGCGCTACCAGAAAGGCACGATGGGAGAGACGATCGAGGAGTGGGCGCGCCACTTGGAAGACCCAGACCCCGGTCGGAGGCTCGAGGCGGTCAAGTTACTGGCGGAATCTGGAAATCCGACTGCCAATCAATACCTTATCCGAGCGATCGACAATCCGGATGCAGCGGTTGCGACCTCCGCGGTCGACTCCCTTGGCAAGCTCGCCGTGAAAGAGGCCTGCGACATCTTGTCCGAGAAGCTCTTCCTGGCGAGCACGAACGCAGTGCTGCGCCAACACATTCTCGTGGCGCTCGGCAGGATCAGGGATCCGGCGTCCGCACGGCGCGTCCTCGCTTTCGCGCAGGGCGAAGCCGATCCCAAGGTTCGAGCTACGGCGATCCGTGTGATCGGCGAGATCGGAGATGAAACGGTGCACGACGACTTACAAAAGTTCAGCGAGACCGAAACGGATCCCAAACTGAAGTCGCTGCTGCAGGACGCGCAGGCGAAGATCGCCGTGCATCGGGCCGGCTCTGGTACCGTCGAGACCGATTCGCTCTCCAAGTTCTCTCATTCGGAGCCGAGCCCGTAAACGACGACCAAGCCCCTCCGAAGTACGTCGATGCCTACAAGGACGCGATCAAGGATCCGATGCGGCAAATCTATGCCGGCATGATCACGGCGCTCGATGACCAGGTCGGCCGCATCAAACGGATTCAATTCGCACTCCTTGCCCTCGTACTCTTCGCCGGGATCTCCTACGCTCAGCTGCCGCCCGAGTGCAGCGTGCACCTGGATGAGGGTAAGCGCATTCTGGCGAGCGCCGGTGGGAAGCGAACCTGGAGATGAAAGTGTGCATCGTCGGCGCTGGCGCGATCGGCGGACTGTTCGCCGGCTGGATCGGCAGCCGCATCCCGAAGGGTGAGGTCGAGCTGAGCGCCCTCGCCCGCGGGGCGACGCTCGCGGCGCTGCGGCGCGACGGGCTGCGTATCGAAAGCGCCGCCGCACCCGGCGACGTGCGCGGAGTGCCTTTGCGCGCGGAAGACAGCGCAAGCGTCCTTGGCGAACAGGATCTCGTCGTCATCGCCGTGAAGGGCCCGGCGCTCGTCGGCGTGGCCCCGCAGGTGACGCCGCTGCTCGGGCCGAAGACGATGGTGCTGGTGGCGATGAACGGCGTGCCCTGGTGGTTCTTCGACGGCGTCTCCACCGGGCCGTGCGCGGGGCTGCGACTTTCGTCGGTCGATCGGGGCGGCGTCCTGCGCGCGGTGATTCCCACCGCGCACGCGATCGGCTGCGTGGTGCATGTGGGCAGCACCGCCCCGCAGCCGGGCATGGTACGGCATGTGATGGGCAACGGGCTGATCATCGGCGAGCCGGCGGGCGGCCGCAGCGGGCGGATCGCAACGCTCGAATCCCTGCTCTCCCGGGCCGGCTTCGCGGTCACGGTGTCGGAGCACATCCAGCGCGACATCTGGTTCAAGCTGTGGGGCAACATGACCATGAACCCGGTATCGGCGCTCACAGGCGCCACCTGCGACCGCATCCTCGACGATGAACTGGTGCGCGGCTTCTGCAGCGCGGTGATGCGCGAGGCGCAGACGGTCGGCGTGCAGTTCGGCTGCGCGATCGGGCAGACGCCCGACGAGCGCCACGAGGTGACGAGGAAGCTCGGCGCGTTCAAGACCTCGATGCTGCAGGACCTGGAGGCCGGGCGGCCGCTGGAGATCGACGCGCTCATCGGCGCGGTGCGCGAGATCAGCCGGCACCTGGGGCAGCCGACGCCCAACATCGACGCGCTGTACGGTCTGGTGCGGCTGCTGGCGCAGTCGCGCGGGCTCTATCCGGTGGGATAGCGGCAACAAGGGCCGGAACGCTACATAACGGTCGATCTCGGACGTCGGCACTTCCCCATCTCTGCCCGCTTTGACGGGGCGCACGAAGCGGCGCCGTTCAGCGCGGCTCCAGGCGGATGGCGACCGAACGCGAGGTGTTGGCGATCAGGCCGATCCAGCAGTCGGCTAAGCCGTACTTCTCGGCGAGCAGCCGGCGGATGATCTGGTGTCCGTCGGGGTTGGCGAGCGGCACCGCATGGTAGCGGCGCAACTCGCCGTGGCGTCCGACCTCGATCTCCGGGTTGGCCACGATGTCGCGATAGAACTCGCGGTCCGGGTTGGCGGCCTCGATCCACGCGAAACCCTCATTGTAGGCGATCCATGTGCGCCTCGTGCGGGGGTTACCCGATGGGTCATGCGTGTGAACCACGACCACTTCCGGTCCCTCAACAGCGGCTCGCCCTACGACCGACTTTACATTGGGGACGCGGCGTCGTCGGTAAGAATGGTAAAACTTCCCATTTACTTTCTAGCGCTGCGCCCGCCACTGCGCTAGGGTCGCCGCGTGTCCCGCGAGAACGAAGAGGGCTTGTTGCGAGGCTCGGTCGAGATGCTGCGCCCGATCGTCCGCCGCCTGCCGGCCTCCGGAGTGCCGTTCGGCATGCTCGAAGCGCGCTATGAAGAACATTCTCAGCGAGTTCACGCTCGCCACGTCGCTGGCGATCGCCATCGCCGGCTGTGACGGAGGCTCGAGCGGGACGGGCATCAGCACGGCCGCACTGGGCAACGTCACCAGCCTCAACACCGCGCTACGGCCGGCGTCGGGCGCGGCGAGGCCGACGATGATCGCGCGGCTGCTCGGCTGGCTCAGCCCTGAGCGCGAAGCTCTCGCGCGTGGAGCGCTCGAGGACATCGGCGTCAGCATCGAGGGAACGACGCTCTCGACGCGCACCGACGGACAGGGGCAATTCGCGCTGCGCGGCGACTTCGCGGGCCCCGTGGGGATGGTCTTCGACCTGCCCGACGGCGGCCGCGCGCGCCTCGTCATCGTCGTTCCGCGCGGGGGCGAGGTGAGGGTCATCAACGTCCATCTCGATGAGCGAACGAGCCAGGCGACGGCCGACAACCAGCACGTGCGCTTCGGGGGGGTGGTGAACGGCACCGACTGCCGGCGGGACGCGGCGACGATGGTGAGCCGCGAGACGCCCACCGACGGCAATACCTATACCGTGCTGCTCGGTGACGCGGTGGTGCGCGACCCGGACGGGAACCCGGTCGCCTGCGGCGATCTGTCCGCAGGACAATCCACCGAGGTCGACGGCGAGGTGCGGAGCGACGGAGACGTCGAAGCCGCTTCGGTGGGCGTCGAGCGCGAGTCCGGGGACGGCGGCGGCACGAGTGGGTCGAGCGGCGATGGCGGCGAGACTTCCAGTGGCGAAGGGGGCAGTCCGAAATAGGAAGCGGGTCGATCGAACGTCGACCTCCGTGTCCTTTTTATCGCGCGGCTATAGATCGCTCGCGCGATGGAGAGTCCGCGTTCTACCGCGACGCCTAGAGGGACTTTCCCGGGCCGCTCGCCGGAGTCCGCGTCGTGGAGACGACGAGGACCTGGGCAGGACCAATGTGCGGCTGCATTCTCGCGGACGTCGGCGCGTACGTGATCAAGGTCCAAATACTCGCCGCCGTTCCTGCCGGGTGAAGAGCCCGGTGGCCGGTCTTCCAGGTCACCGTCGGTAAGGCCTGATGCACCGAACTCGCGATGCAATCCCGCCGCTGACGCAGCGGGGTGGCGGTCGCGCACGAGGACAACGCCCAACGAGCGTGCTACGCAGCGGCTCCGCGCGATCTCATCGCGTCTTCCAGTCGGCCGATTGCTCGAACGCGTAGCCAGCTTTGTATACGCTTGCCTCGTCGAAGTGTCTTCCGATCAACATCATTCCGATCGGCAGACCGTCCGACATCCCACACGGCACCGTCATCGCGGGATGGTGCGTGATATCGAAGGGGCAGGTGTTGCCGATCATCTCTAGCGCGCGTTGCACGTACAGTTCGCGTGGCGCGTCAGCCGGAGGCAAAGGCGTGGGCTTCAACACCATGGTCGGCATCAGCAGTAAATCGTACTTCGCGAGCGCCGCATCGTAGGCCGCTGTCAGCATTCGCGAGAGGTTCACGGCTTTGCCGTAAAAGCGACTGCCATAATGCTTCTTCATGTGCACGCCGAAGACGGTGAGGAGCTTGGTGGTTTCCGAGAGCTGATCGGCGCGCAATTCCCAGCCGTGGAGCTTGTCGATGAGGCTCGTCACGTACAGATCTCGCCGCGACAGGCCATAACCATCACCGAACATCATGGTCTGCGTGAGGCCTTCGACGCCGATCGGTGTCCAGATCGCACCCCCCAGCAGATGCTGCGGGATCGATACATCCTCGACGAGTGCGCCGAGCGCCTGCAGCTGAAGCGCGGCGCTGCGCACCTTCGCATCCACGTCCGCTTCGGAGTTCGGGTGTCCGAAGCCTTCTTTCACCACGCCGATCTTCATGCCTTTGACGCCGGCGTCGATCTGCGAAGAATAATCGAGGGTGCCGTGTTGTTTGACATGGCACTGTCGAGGATCATAGCCATCGATGCCGGCGATGACTTCCAGCAGCGTCGCGTTCGCCTTGACGTTCGCCGTCATTGGGCCTGTGTGGTCGATATAAGGCTCGATCGGCATGATCCCCGTGTAGGGTACGAGGCCAT
Source organism: uncultured delta proteobacterium (assembly GCA_963745025.1). Lineage (GTDB taxonomy): Bacteria > Desulfobacterota > Binatia > JACPRU01 > JACPRU01 > CAVQIG01. Next base: position 1,081,064 of record CAVUWD010000016.1, on the reverse strand, counting down.
GGGTTGCCTTCATGCCGACGATCCCGCACCACGAGGACGGCATACGGATCGAGCCGCCCTGGTCGCCGCCGATCGCCATGTCCGCTTCACCGAGCGCCACGACGACCCCGCTGCCGGACGATGAGCCACCCGCGGAATATCCCATCTTGTAGGGATTATGTACCGGACCCTTGGCGCCCGTGTGGCTGCCCCCCGAGATGCAGTAATTCTCACAGTGGGTTTTGCCGGTGATTTCGCCGCCGGCATCGAGGATGCGCGAAATGACGGTGGCATCGATGTTTGGAACGTAACCTTCCAGGATCGCGTTGCCGTTCATCATCGGTACGCCTGCCACCATGACATTGTCCTTGATGGCGACTTTCTTGCCTGCCAGCTTGCCACTTGCGGCGCCCTTGATGGACGTCCTCACGTACCAGGCGTTGCGCGGGTTTTCCGAAGCCGGAGGGAAATACCCGGGCGTGCGCTGATATTTCACGACCGGCAGATTGTCCGGCATCTGATCGACGAGATTGTAAGCATCAACAAAGGGCTTCAGCAGGCCCAGATAGGAGGTTACGTCTGCGTCGGTCAGCGACAGCCCCACGGCGTCGGCAGCTTCGAGCAGTTGTTCAGGCGTGAGTGCGGGTACGCTCATATCTTCCTCCACTTTCGAATCGATCATCGACGACACGGTGGCTGCGGGTGGGACGAACAATCCGCATTTCTGCGCACGGACACTATAGGTTTCAGGCTTCAGCGCGCAACAACGACCGTTGCAAAGACGCCGCCGCCGCGAGCGCGGCCTCCGCGACCTCCGGCTGGGGCCTCGCCGACGCTGCTCCGCGCTCAAACTCCTCGCTTCCCGATCGTTCAGACGTGCGCGATAACTTTCTCGCGGAGCCGGCGGATGGTCTTCTCATCCATCCCCATGAAGGTGGAAAAGATGAATTGCGAGACGCCCCAGTTCTTCGCGCGCCGCTTGAGCTCGGTGACGCACTCGTCGGGCGTGCCGATGAGCGACATCGGCGACGCCAGGATGCCTTCTGGTGTCTGACCGAACGCCGGGCCCATCATCTCGGCCGTCTTGCGCGTGGCCTCGCGCGAGTCGGTGATCGTCAGCGTGAAGACGAAATTGCTGACCTTGATCGCGTCGGGATCGCGCCCGCAGCGTTTCGCCTCCTCGCGGACGAAGCCGACCTTTCCGCGAAAGGCGTCGTCGGTCATCCGCTTCAAGTTCGCGAGCGAGATCTTTCCAGCCTTGCCGGCGTCGGGAATGAGGTTGACGTAGTCGGCGTACTTCGCGGCGATGCGCAGCAGACCCTTGCCGCCCCCGCCCACGATGATCGGCGGACGCGGCTTCTGTACCGGCTTGGGCCACAGGATCGCGTCGCTGAATCTGTAGAATTCGCCGGCGAACGTGGTCCGCTCGTTGGTCCACAGCGAAATGATGCAGGCCAGGGCTTCGTCCAGCATCCGCAGCCGCTCGGCGATCGGCGGGAAAGGAATTCCGGTCATTTGAAATTCGGTCTCGGTCCATCCCGTGCCGAGCCCTGCCAGCAGCCGTCCGCCGCTCACGCGGTCCAGCGTCATCAGGGACTGCGCGGTGATGGCGGGATGACGAAACAGGTTGCAGAGCACCAGGTGCCCGATGCGAATCTTCCTCGTCGCGTCGGCCAGCGCCGCTGCCATCACGATCGCGTCGTAGGCCAGCGCGTGCGGATCGGATTGGCGCTCCGGTCCCTCGAGCACGATGTGGTCGGGAAGCACGATCAGGTCGTAACCGAGCGCCTCGGCCGCCTGCGCGTTGGCCCGAAACTGGGCCGGCTCCATGTTTGCCAGTTGCAGTCCGAATTCCATTTTCACCTGTTTCACCTCCCGCGAGATCTCTCCCGACACCGAGCCCGCCAAGTTAGCGAGCGGGCACTAGCTTCAGAACATCCGCACCTAGTCTCATGTCTCAAGCGCGCTGGAAAGATAGAAGGCCTCGGCGACGCGTTGGTTGCCTGAACGAATCGGCGACGGAGCGGTACGCCCGACGCTGCGGCGCGCGATGCCGCCACGTCGGGCCTCCCGGCGTCCTGCGTGAAAACGGTGCCACCGACCACGGCGTGCACACGTGATCGCTCGTTCATCCCGGTTCCCTTGGCTCCGGAGACGCCAAGGAAGAGGATCCAGGTAATCGCCCGCTCGTGCGCCGCCGCTCTAACCCCCAGACGAGCCGCGACCACGCCTCGGCCACCGTCCAGGAAACCAGCGCGGAGGCAAAGACGAGGCCCCACAGGAGAAGGGGCAGGCTCGCCCCCCCGAGCATCGCGGCCACCACCGGCACCGCCCCGGCGCCGAGCTGGATCGCGATGCCGCCGGCGACGGCGGCGTGCAGGTAGGCGTTCGGCAGGGGATTGGTCCACGTGTGGCGCGACGGATACGTCAGCAGTAGCTGGCCGATCGCCATGAAGTGGAACGTGACCGCCCGCGCCGTGTCCGTGTCGAACCCGAGCTGCGGCACGAGGCCGAGGAGCCCCAGGGCCAGCAGCGCCTTCATGCGTCCCCGCGCCCACGACGAACTGCACCGACGGCCGGTCCAGCAGCGGAGCGGTGGGCGGCCGGGGCGGCTGCCGCATGACACCCGGTGTGCGGTCGAAGGCCAGAGCCAGCGCCGGCAGTCCGTCGGTGACCAGGTTGATCCAGAGTATCTGCGCCGCCGTGAGCGGCAGCAACAGATCGCCGGACGCGTCCCGCAGATCCAGGGCGTAGGACAGCACCGCGCCGGCCGACACGAGCAGCACTTCGGACAGGTTGGTCGAAAACAGGAAGCGGAGGAACTTCTGGATGTTCTCGTAGATGCTTCGCCCTTCCTCGACCGCGCCGACGATGGTGGCGAAGTTGTCGTCGAGCAGCACCAGGTCGGCGACCTCCCGGCTCACATCCGAGCCGCGCTCGCCCATGGCCACGCCGACGTCGGAGCGCTTCAGAGCCGGCGCGTCATTGACGCCGTCGCCGGTCATCGCGACGATCTCGCCGTCCGCCTGCAGCGCCTCGACGAGACGCAGCTTCTGATCGGGATGCACGCGCGCGAAGACGTTGACCTCGCCGAGCGCGGCCTTGAGGGAGGTCTCGTCGTAGTCGCGGAGATCCTCGCCCGTCAGCACCTGCACGCCGGGAATCCCGATCTGGCGCGCAACCGCGAGCGCCGTCGCCGGGTGATCGCCCGTGATCATGATCACGCGGATGCCGGCATCGATCGCGTGCCGCATCGCATCGCGCACCTCGGGCCGCGGCGGGTCCCAGAACAGGATCAGCCCGAGCATGGTCAGGTGCTGCTCGGCTTCTCCCGGCGCCCACGCCACCGCCAGGACGCGGAATCCCTCGTGCGCGTAAGCATCGGCCTTTTCGCGCCACGAGTCGCGTTCTGGCTGAGGCAGCGTGCAGCGATCCAGGATGACTTCGGGCGCCCCTTTGAGGTAGCTGATCAGCCGGCCGCCTTCCTCGACGGTGACGCGCGTGAACTTCCACGCGCTGTCGAACGGCCGCTCCGAGACTCTGGCGTGGCTCCGGCGCACTTCCCCGACGTCGATGCCCGCGTCCGCCGCATGGCGCAGCAGTCCGACGTCGAGCGGATCGCCCACGCCCGTCCCCGGGTCCGCGTCGTTGGCGAGGACGATGGCCCGCAGCGCCCGTTCCCGGTCCGGGGTGTCGATCGAGCGGACGTCCATCCGGTTCTCGGTGAGCGTACCGGTCTTGTCGGTGGCGATGACCGTCACCGACCCGAGCGCCTCCACGGCGGACAGCCGGCGCACCACGGCCCGCCGCCTGGCCATGCGCTCCACGCCGAGAGCCAGCGCGACGGTGAGCACGGCCGGCAGCCCCTCGGGCACGGCGGCCACGGCCAGCGCCACGGCGAAGACGAGCATCTCCGCAGCCCGCCCCACACCCTCGGCCAGGATGCCGAGGACTGCGAGCGATGCCGCGAGCGTGAGGACCCACCGGGCGATCTGGTGTCCCAAGGCGTCCACGCGCCGCTCCAACGGGGTCTTCGAGGCCTCGATCCCGCCGAGCATGCCGGCGAGCCGTCCCATGGCGCTGGCCGCACCCGTGCGGGTGACCTCCAGGTAGGTCGTGCCGCGGACCAGTAGCGTGCCGCTGAAGGCGTCGTCCCCGTCCGTCTTGTCCAGGGGCACCGACTCCCCCGTCAGAATCGATTCGTCCAGCATCGCGCCGTGAGCCTCTCGGAGCTGGCCGTCGGCCGGGACCCGATCGCCGGCCTCGAGCCGTACCCAGTCCCCGGGCACGATGTCGGTGCTCGCGATGCGACGCAGCTGGGCGTCGCGCAGAACCCAGGCTTGGGCGGCCGCCATGGCCTTGAGCCGCGCCAGCGCCGCCTCCGAGCGTTGCTCCTGGTACAGGCCCAGCGCCGAGTTCAACAGCAGGATGATCGCAATGGCCGTGGCATCCACAGGCCACGCTGCGACGCCCTCGTAGACCCATAGGGCCAGGTCGAAGACCAGCGCGAACAGGAGGATGTAGATGAGCGGGCTCTCGAATTGTCGCGCGAATCGCCGCCAGACAGGCACAGGCGGCTGCTCCGGAAGCGCGTTCGGACCGACGATGCGAAGCTGTTCGAGCGCCTGCGTACTGGAAAGTCCGGGCATATCCGCCGCGGCGGCCATGCCGCCCCGTTGATCGTGTCCCCGTCCCGATCTTCGGACAGGTCGAGGGGTTAGATTCTGGCCTCGATTTGGTATCCCTGCCGAGATGTCCCTCGGAGTCAAGTGTCCGAGGTCACATCCGGGTCCAGCGGAGACCGGCATTGCGCTTCAGGTGTTGCGCCGCCAGTGCGAGGAACCGCTCACGCGCGAACCGGTGCTCGACAATGGGCGGTGGATAGTTCTCAGCCAGTCGAACCCGGGCGTCACGCAGCACGGCGTCGGGGGCCTCCCATGGGTGGTGAATGTAGCGGGCGGGCATCCTACTCAGCTCTGGTACCCAGCGGCGAACATAGTCGCCCTCCGGATCGAACTTCTCGCCCTGCGTGATTGGGTTGAAGATCCGAAAGTAGGGCTGCGCGTCGCAGCCACATCCGGCGGACCATTGCCAGCCCGCGTTGTTCTGCGCCCAATCCCCATCGGTGAGGTACTTCATGTAGTGGGCCTCGCCGCGTCGGTAGTCGATGAGCAAGTGTTTGGTCAGAAAGCTCGCGGAGATCATGCGCGCGCGGTTGTGAACGAAGCCTTCGCCGAGGAGTTGGCGAGCTGAAGCGTCTACGATGGGATATCCGGTCTTGCCGAGGACCCAGGCTTGCCACAGGGCCTCGTCATACTTCCAGGGGAAGCCCAGGAACGCAGGGCGGAAAGGCTTCTCGAGCAGCTCGGGCCGATCCCATAGGGTGCTGTGGGTGAACTCGCGCCAGACGATCTCGTTCAAGAAGGATCGCGCGGCCCTGGTTCCATCGAGCGCCTTCTCCACCGCGGTCCACACCTGACGAGCGGAGACGGTGCCGAACTTGAGGTCCGCCGACAGTCGACTCGTGCCGGCAAGGTCCATTCGATCGCGGTGCTCTGGATACGCGGCCGCTACTTGCCTCAAGAACCGCCGCAAACGCGCGTTCGCAGCCTGCTCTCCCGCGGGCAAGATGGCCGCGTTGCGCCCGATGCCGAGATCTTCGCAGGTCGGAATCACGGTCGCGCGGGCTCGGATGTCTCTCGGCACCGATGGCAAAGCACGCGGCGCCGGGAGCGGCTTGCCGATCATCGCCGTCTCGCGAAACACGCGGGCAAACTGGCTGAACACCGAGTAGGGACTTCCGGCGCCCGTTCGCAAAGTGCCGGGCGGCAGCAGCGTCTCCCCCTCGTACAACTCGAACTTGGCGCCAAGGGCCTCGCGTACTCGCCGGTCACGCTCGCGTGCGAAGGGTTCGACCCATCGCTGGGCGACGACTCGATCGGCTTTCCATTCTCTGCAGAGGCGTGGGACGACCTCCACGCTCTTGCCCGAGACGGCGACCAGGCGTGAGCCGCGTGCCAAGAGATTCGCTTCGAGAGTTCGAAGCGAATCGAGTAGGAACTGCATTCGGTGCGGGAGCTCGCGAGCGCGGGCGGGTGCGAAGAAATAGGGGTCGAGCACGAACAGGGGGATGACCTCGCCGGTGTCGACCGCGTCTTGGAGCGGCTCATGGTCCGAGAGGCGCAGGTCCTTGCCGCGGAACCAGACGATGGTCCTCATCCGCGACTCGCTTGCGGCCTCGACTGCCTACTGCGCCGGACGAAGAGTCGATGTGCGACGAAACCGAGGGCGCCGAGCGGCTCGGCGTAGTCGACGACATCGCGAACCGGTGTAGCCCAAGTCGGATCGCGGCCTAGAACCACGGCATCCGACACGTTCGCGAGAAACTCCCTGCCGAGCAGGCCGTTCCTCCAGTGATGAGAGTTTTCATGAAGGCCTCCCCCTGGATCGAGGGCCGTTCAGGGTTTGAAGCGTTCGATGTATTTGCGCGCGAGGCGGACGCTGCCCTCGGCGAAAGATCCGCCGAGTTCGCGGGCGAGATCGGTTTGCGAGTGGGAGCCGATCCAGGCGACGATGGCGAGTCGCCGCAACATGAGAAAAGTCGGGATCTCCGCCTCCTCTTCGGCCGATAACGGCGCTTCCGTGCGGTAGCCGTGGACCCAGGCTCGCAGCAGATCGTCGAGGTCCGGGCGCTCCTCCATGAAGCTGACCGCGGTCGCGATGTCGTAAAGAAACCAGCCAAGTCCAGCATCGTCGAAGTCGATCACGCGGGTGTCGTCGTCCGTCACCAGCAGGTTCGCCAGACGCAGGTCCGCGTGAATGAGGCCGAAGCGATCGGGGCCCTGACCGAAACGGGCAAGCCGCTGCTCGATGAGCGCGGACGTCTCCTCGAGTACGGTGATACGTTCGGCATCGAGCGCGAGCCGCTCGCGCCAGTCGCCCCAGTTTCCGTTGCGGCCCACGCTGCCCTCGAAATCCCAGACCAGGCGTTCGAAATAGGGCGGTCGCTGCCAGCCACGTGCATGGCGGTGCATCCGCGCGGCAATCGCACCCAAGCGTTTGAATGGCTCGGCTAGGTCATCAGCGTCCGGTTCCCGCCCCTTGATGAACGCAAACATGACGACGAAGCGCTCTTCGTCGAGCGCCGGCGTCGCTACGCTCCCGATGAGTTCGCCATCGCGGGCCGGTATCGCCTGCGGCGTCTCGATGCCGGCCTCTTCCTTGAGCGCTTTCATCCAGGCGAGCTCGGTGCGCACCGCGTCGCGCGTGTGATAGCCGGTGCGGTGGACACGCAGGATGAGCGGCTCCGAGGCTCCCGGATCGTCGATGCGATAGGTCGCGTTTTCCGAGATGTTCAGCAGCGTTAGGCGCGCGTCCGGCGATACACCCCAATAGGGCACCGCGCGCGCCGCGACCTCGCCAAGATGCCGGATACGCTCCGCTTCACTCAGTGCATCAAAAGGAGAACCCATATCGAGATAGCCCGCGGACGAAGCGATCTATTACACCATTTCGCTCCGGCGTTTGCATCGGGTATGGTGCGATCCGGTCAGGTACGGGCGCCGGTCGGCGCACCGTGGCGGCCGGCATTCCCAGGGGGTACTACGAGTCATGTTCACACCCATCAGTGGTCGCGCGGTCGTCGTCACCGGCGCCAGTAAAGGCATCGGCAAGGGGATCGCGCGCGTATTCGCGCGGCAGGGTGCCAGGGTCATGGTCGTTTCTCGCAGGATCGAGGGGGCCGAGGCCTGCGCCCGCGAATTGGGCAACGGCGTACGCGGCTTCGCGGCCGACATCAGTGACTGGGGAGCCTGCCAGGCGATGGCGACTGCCGCAGCTGCCGCCTTCGGCGGCATCGACATCTTGTGTGCCAACGCCGGTATGTTTCCGCAGACCAAAATCGAAAGCATGGACCCGGCCGAGTGGGACGCGGTCATGGCGACTAACCTCAAGGGCAGCTTTCTCTCGATCAAGGCCTGCCTGCCCTGGCTCAAGCAATCCGACCAGGGACGTGTCGTGCTCACTTCTTCGATCACGGGCCCCGTCACTGGCTTCCCGGGCTGGAGTCATTACGGCGCGAGCAAGGCGGGTCAGCTCGGCTTCATGCGCACCGCGTGCATCGAACTTGCGCGCTACGGCATCACCATCAACGCGGTGTTGCCCGGCAATATCATCACCGAGGGCCTGACCGGACTCGGCGAGGATTATCTGAAGACCATGGCGGCATCGATCCCCATGAAAAAGCTTGGCACCGTCGAGGACGTCGGCAACGCGGCCCTGTTTCTCGCATCGAAGGAAGCCGGATACATCACGGGCCAGACCATCATCGTCGATGGCGGCCAGATCCTGCCGGAAACCCTCGAAGCGATCGATGCCTGAGCATGGTCGCTGAGCGTTAGTCCATGGGGAGCAGTCGCCTCGAAATCAGCCATGACATCCTCATCGATGCGAGCCCGGGGATGGCTTTCGATGATCTGAGTAACCCGGCTTTCCAAGCCGATTGGCGTCCGACGTCACATCGCATCGACTGCCCGGGGCATCCGCTCGGTCTTGGGGCGAGCGTTCACGAGCGCTGGCAGACGCGCATCAAGGCGAGGATCGAACAGCGCGCGCGTCAGGCATCATGAGCACACATGCGGATCTGATGGCGCGTCGGGCGCGCCTGCTCGGCGCCAGGGCGCCGCTCTTTTACGAGGAACCGCTGCACATCGTGCGCGGCGAGGGCGTGTGGCTTTACGACGCCACCGGCCGCGTGTACCTCGATGTCTACAATAACGTGCCGCTGGTCGGCCATTGTCACCCGGACGTGGTCGCTGCGCTGGCCCGCCAGGCGGCGACGCTGAACGTACATACCCGGTATCTCCACGAAACCATACTCGACTACGGGGAACGCCTCGTGGCCCGGCTCGACCCATCGCTGTCGATGGTCATGTTCGTGTGCACTGGCAGCGAGGCCAACGATCAGGCCCTGCGTATCGCGCGCCTGCACACCGGTGGCGAAGGTGTGATCTGTACAAATCTGACGTATCACGGCAATACCGCCGCGGTAGACGAAATCTCGCCGCTCTTCCACGGCCGGGTAAAGCAGAGCCCGCGCGTGCGGGCGATCCCGTTTCCGGACAGTTATCGACCGCTCGGCGGGCTCGCAGGCGAAGCGCTGGCCGACGCCTACGTCGCCGAAGTCGACCGCGCCATCGGCAGCCTCGCAGAGGCCGGCGTTGGTTTTGCCGGGATGCTTCTGTGTTCGGTGTTCGCCAACGAAGGATTACCGGACGTACCACCGGGCTTCATGCGGAAGGCCGTCGCGCGCGTACGCGCCGCCGGTGGTCTGTTCATCGCGGACGAAGTTCAGGCCGGATTCGGCCGCACCGGGCGCATGTGGGGTTACGAACTGGCCGGCGTCGTGCCCGATATCGTGACGATGGGCAAACCGATGGGGAATGGGCACCCGCTGGCAGCGGTCGTCGCACGCGCCGATCTGATCAACGAGTTTCGCGACCGGGTCATGTACTTCAACACCTTTGGTGGCAACCCGGTGTCATGCGCGGTAGGCAACGCCGTGCTTGACGTGCTTGACCGTGAACGCCTGATCGATAACGCGCGCGAAGTCGGCGCCTATGTCCGCGCCGGCCTCGCCCGCCTGCAACAGCGGCATACGATGATTGGTGACATCCGCGGGCATGGCCTGTGGATCGGCGTCGAGCTGGTGCGCGATCGCGCGACGAAGGAACCGGCCACCGAAGAGAGTCACCGCGCCATCAATCTCATGAAGGACCGCGGCGTACTCATGGGCCGCATCGGCCAATTCGACAACGTGCTCAAGATGCGCCCGCCGCTGCCGTTCTCGCGCGCCAACGCCGACCTCCTGCTTGCCACCCTGGATGACGTGCTCGGCCTGCTCTGAGCTCAGCCCGCCTGGGGCAACCCGATTGCTTGAAGATCTTCCTGGGTGTGAATCCAGCCTTCCCTGCCGTCAATCTGGACCTTGAGCCACACGTCGTCCGAGACGCCGAGGCCGACACTGTCGGCGTGCTCCTTCCACACGACCTCGGTCTCGGCGGACAGGAACGCGACCTTTGAGTCTTTCTTCACCACCACGTGCTGCGCGACGTCCGTGTCATCGCCGGCTTCCGAATGCAGCCGCACGAAGGTCATGTCCTCGTCGGCGGGATGCCGCTCGGCCTCGACCTTCACCTCGCAGACCGGCCGCGGTCCGCGCGCTGTCATCTTGACGCAGCGCCACGCCGGTCCGATCGTGTTCTGGAACCAGAGGATCCGCAGCGGGATGATCACGAAGAAATTCCCCGCCCAAACGCGGAAGTGCAGCATGTCCCCCTGGAGCTTCGGTTCCTGGGATGTGTCTACGACCTTCTTCCCCGGCTTACCGTTGATGAGCTGCCCCTCGGCGAAGATCGGCTTGCTGAAGGGCACGAGCCTGCCGGCCAGGGGCGCCGAGGGCGGGCCGGCGAAGAGACCGAACACCTGCCAGGACTCGCCTCCGAGCGGGGTGGACGGCAGGGTTCCGTATGTGATGAGCAGCCAGCGGCCTTGCTTGCCCCGCAAAAGCTGTGCCGAGGCTTCTGTCGTCTCGACGAATCGGTTTCCCGACACCTCGTAAGGAAAGTTCTTGTGGTAGTGAACCTTTTCCAGCGCGTCCTTGATCTCCATCCCGGCGAGGGTTTCCTGGAAGTCCGAGGCCGCCGCCGTGCTCTGGCCCGCGAGGTGTTTCATGTGCAGGATGACCGCAAACCGTTGTCTCCCGAGATCGAACGGCCCCTCTTCCTTGCGGATGTCTTCGACCACGGGCGCGGGTGTTCCTGCCCCGATCGAGACAAGGCACGCGACGACAACGAGCCAGGCGCGAAGCCAGCCCAGAGGCGAGGAGAGCGACGCGACCGCCATGGTCGATCCTGACTCCGCAAGGGCGGCGGTCGCGAAACCAGGAAGGAGAGTCTCCGGGCCCGGATACCGCCGCTGCTGTTCACGCCGGTACGCCAGACCTCATTTCGCAGGCAATTGCATCGGCGGCGCCCAGTTCGCTCCCATCCCGCCCGCGACACAGTGGGGCATCCCTGTGATGTAAGCTGAATCGTCCGACGCGAGAAACGCGACCATGCGTGCTATTTCGTCCGGGCGCGCATACCTGCCCATCGGGACCGCCTCCGCAAAGCCCGCTCGGACGCTCGCAGGGTCGTCCGGGGCGAGCGTATCGTGCACGTATTTCATCATTTCAGTATCGGTGGTCCCGGGGTTCACGGCGTTCACACGAATATTATGGCGCGCATACTCGAGAGCGGCGGTGCGCACCATGCCCATCACGGCATGTTTCGAGGCGGTATACGCGATCGTGTAGCCGCAGGCCTGTAAACCCTGCACGGAAGAGGTGCAGATGATCGAGCCGCCGCTGCCGGCCAACATCGCTCGGATCGCGTGTTTCAATCCGAAGAAAACCGCGGTCGAATTCACCCGCATCACGCGATCGAAGACCTCGTTCGGATACTCGTGCGTGGGTGCGAGGTCGCCGGCGACGCCGGCATTGAAGAAGGCGACATCAAGCCGGCCGAAGCGGTCAAGCGCCGTGTCCACGAGTCGCGAATTGGCTGCCTCTTCGGTCACGTCCGCGGCCAGCGTGACCACACGTCCTTGGCGCAGTCCGGCCGCCATCGCGTCGAGCGGCGCCGCATCTTTGTCGCAAGCGATCACCGTCGCGCCTCGTTCGACGAACAAACTGACCGTCGCCGCACCGATGCCGCGCGCCGCCCCCGTTATGATCGCGATCTTGCCGTCGAGTGACATCTTGCCCCTTCCTTTCTTTCGCGCAGCGCGAATCTTGGAACCGTTTCGCCCCGCAACGTCGTGCGTGGGCGCGAGGCTGCCTACCTACTGCTTGAGCTGCGACGCCCTTGCATTGCGATCCGAGTGATCCGGAGGGTACGAACCATAGACGGCTGAGTCGTCATTACCTGAGATTATAAGACGACTGCGGGCTCCCCCTCCCTCGCTTCGGCTTCGCGGGCCGGCGCCGTAGCCGCCGCGGTGGTCACATACTCGCACGCCTGGACGAGCGCCGGGACGAACTTGTCTGGGGCTCGCACGCAGGCGAGGTGATCGCCGTCCACCTCGAAGATCCTGGCGCCGGGAATGGCGGCGGCGAGATGGTACTGGCGCGGAGTCGGCACCAGGCCGTCGCGCGTGGTGACGACGACGGCGGTGGGCACGTCGATGCGTGAGACCCAGTCGCGCGACGAGAAGCGAATCACCGCCCGCGCCGCCTGAAAGACGGTGGCTACGTCCATTGCCAGCATCTCGCGCCGGACGAGATCGCGCCGCGGCCCGGCGGGGAGATCGCGCAGCATGCCGTCGACGATGCGGTCGCGAAAGAATTCTGGGAAAAGCCGCGCGCCGACCACCATGCCCGGAATCACGGCGTTCGCGACCCCGCGCGCCTCGGGGCGCACGAAATGCTTGGCCGTGGCGCACAGGACGAGGCCGCGGACCCGGTCGGGGTGACGGCTCCAGCAGAGCTCCGCGATCGGCCCGCCCATCGAGTAGCCCACGGCCACGAACGACGCGATGCCCAGCACGTCGGCGAGTGCGATGACGTCGTCGGCGCAATCGACCAGCCGAAAGTGTTGCGTGCGGATGCCGTGACCGTGGCCGCGGTGGTCGACCACGACGACGTTGAAGCGTCGGGCAAGGGCGGGGACGCAGGTCGCCCAGTTGAGCCGGCCGGTGGCCGCGAGCCCATGGAGCAGGACCAGCGTGGGCGCCCCCTCGGGGCCCCGGACTTCGCGCACGGGCATGTGACCGCGGCCGGGCAGCTCCACGGTGCGGTCCATCCAGGGCACGGTTTCGAGTGCCGGCTCGCTCATTGCGCCGTGTGTATCATGCGAAGGCTTCTTTGACAGCGTGGCCCCGTCCGGCGCCAAGTGCGGCCATGTACCCTGGCTGTTGCTTCATCCAGTTCGCGTCGTTCTCCATGCCTTAACTTCGCAAAAGCTCCGGCGCGACGCTTTCGAACAACGGCAGGAATTTACGCGTCGCTTCTGCGACGGTCGCGACCGCCTGGTCGACCTCGGCCTCGCTCATCGGCGCCGAGATGGCCCAGATGAAGGCGTCAGCGGGCGTGAAGAGCCCCCGGTTCAAGAGCTCGAGGCCGAAGAGCCGCTTCACTTCGGCGGCCGGCCCCTCTTCGGGCGCGCCATAGCGTAGCCCCAGCGTCCCGAGCCGGAGCAGAATCAGCGAGGCCTCTGCGCGCATGCCGACGCGGACGCCGTGCCGCTCGAAGGTTTGGCGAAAGCCCTTGCGGAGTCGCTCCCCGAGCGCATTGAGTCTGGCAAAAAGCTCAGGGGTCGCGTGTCGGAGCGCGGCGATGCCAGCGGCTACGGTGATCGGGTTGGCCGCGAACGTGCCGGAGTGGTGGACGGGGGATGGGTTGTCGAGCGGCGAGAAGAGCCGCAGAATCGCCTCCCGTCCGCCGAAGGCGCCCACCGCGAGGCCGCCGCCGCCGATCGATTTCCCGAAGACCGTTATGTCCGCGTCGAAGCCGAAGTACTCCTGCCCGCCTCCCGTGGCGTAGCGAAAGCTCATGACCTCGTCGGCGATGACCAGGACACCCTGCTTTCGAGCGAGACCGGCGAGCTCGGGAAGGAGCCCGCTCTCGCGCGAGAACCAGATCGGGTTCAAGAGCATCCCGGCGAGCTCGTCCCGGTGCTCGCGCAGCAGTCTTTCGCATTCCTCGAGATCCCAGAAGTCCGCATAGATCATGTCCGACGCCGCGTGTGGAGCAATGCCGACCTGAGAAGTCGGCATGTCTGCTTCCATCGCGTCTGTCGTCCCATGATACGAGCCGCGATGCTTCAGAATCTTGCCGCGTCCGGATGCAGCACGCGCGGCGCGGCAGCCGAACATCACCGCCTCGGTCCCCGAGCAGCAGAAGCGAACGAGATCGACGGCCGGATATCGATCGCGGAGAAGGCGAGCCCATTCCCCGATGCTCGCGGTCGCGGCGCCCGCCGCCAGCAGCCGAGATGCCGCTTCACGGATCGCTTCGACGAGGAACGGCGGATCGTTCCCCCACAGCGCCGCGGTGAAGTTCCCGTTGAAGTCCACATAGCGGTTCCCGTCGGCGTCGATCAGGTGGCAACCCTGGCCTCGCTCCACGAAGATCGGGTACGGCCGCCAGAAGCTCGTGCCCCTCGTGACGCCGCCGGCGATCGCATCGCGCGCCTCATCGAAAAGCGCGCGAGAGCGCGCGGTGCGAGCGTGGTATTCGTCCTCCACGGACTGCCGAAAGCGTTCGAGGATCGCCTCGTTCATTCGATTTTCCTCCGCAGCCGCTGCGATCGGCTTGCTTGCGAGGCCGCTCGCTCGGCGCCGAGCGGCATTACACTACCGGATGCCGGCTCCTCCGCCGCGGAGCGCTCGACCAGACCCCAAACCTCGTCTGCGTGCTCGGGCGTAAGGCGGGGGATGCGGATCTCCCGGTTCAGCAGCAGCGCGATGGCTTGTTCGCCCGCGAGTCGTCCGACCGCATCGCGAACCGGCATCACGGTCGTCCTGGGAGTCGCGGCGAGCCCCCGCAGCGGCAAGACGTGCCCCGGCTCGAGCCGTCCAGACAGGAGCGCCCTCTCGAGGCGTGCGTAAGTGATTTCGTCGAGAGTCCGACGTTCGATCGGCGCCAGCGGATCTCGACGGCCATTGGCGAGCTTGGCTTCACTCTCCATCTGTGATCACAGATATCAGCCCAGGCGGTTCGAACGTAAGCGGTGAGCAGCGGATCAATGGACTATGCTTCCTCGATTGTCGAGTGCCGTCGATTCTCATATGCTCTCGCCGCATGGAGATTACCGGCGACCGTGTTCTCGCGGCATTCGCAGCGAGCCCGCGGCGCGTGATGGAGTTGATCTTCGGAAAGTGGATGTGCGTCCGTGACTGGAGTCGTAGCGGAGGTGGAGAAGCGCAGCGTCGACCGTCAGCTCTGAAGGCGAATGCGCCGCGCTTCCTCACCACCGAAAGGAGAATACCATGAGCACAATTACCGGCGGTGAGCTGCTGGCGCGTTGCCTCGCGAATGAAGGGGTGAAGTTCGTGTTCGGGCTACCGTCTCCGGAGGTGGACCCGCTGCTCGCCCAGCTCGCCCCGTACGGCATCCGACTGTTTCCCGTGCGGCACGAAGCGGCGGGTGTGCACATGGCGGAGGGACTCTACAAAACGACGGGTCAGGTCGCAGCGGTCCTCGGGAATCCGGGTCCCGGCTCCGCCAATCTCCTACCGGGAGTGATTACGGCACGCCATGAGGGTGTTCCAGTCGTTGCAATCACGTCGCAGCACCGCCTCGGCATCGTCTATCCTTCGCCGCCTTCCACGTTCCAGGGACAGGATCAACTCGATGTCTTCAAGCCCGTGGTCAAATGGGGTGGCCCCATCTTGTCGTGGGAGCGTATCCCCGAGGTCGTGCGATTGGCCTTCCGCGAAATGTGGACGGGCCGGCCCGGGCCGGTGCATATCGAGCTGCCAGGCCCGGTCCTGTATGCGACGGGCGACGAGCACAGCGCCCCGGTATGGCCGCCGGCCGCGTACCGCCCGCCGCGGCCGCAAGCCTCCGACGCCCAGCTACGACTGGCCTCGGAGCTGCTCGCCACAGCGCGGCGGCCGCTCGTGGTCTCCGGATCCGGTGTGGACCGGGGGGATGCCAATGCCGCACTGCTGGAACTCGTCACGCTGCTGAACTGTCCGGTAGTCTCGACGATGGCGGGGCGTTCGTCGGTTCCGCTCGACCACCCCAACTACATCTTCGGGTTTGGCGGCGGCGGCGATGCGGTGAAGCGGGAAGCCGACGTCATCCTCGTCGCAGGATCGCGGCTCGGCAATCTCGAGATTCCGTACGACAAGTACTGGGGCGATCCGGCGGGCCAGAAGCTCATCCAGATCGATGTCGATCCGCGCAACATGGGCGTCACCCGGCCGCTGGCGCTGGGCATTGTCGCGGACGTCAAGAATGCGCTCGAGGGGCTCATCCTTGCGCTACGGACGAGGCAGGTCGCCCGCCGCGATGGCGCAGACCTCGCACGTTACCGCCAGGCGGCGCAAGCGTGGTGGGACGAACAGCTGTCGCCGGTTGCGGGCTGGACGGGCGCGGGCATGCACCCAGCGCACGCGCTGCGCGCGGTTGGCACCGTCTTCGGCAGAAATGCAGTCTACGTTGCCGACGGAGGCAACACCTCGTTGTGGGCGCATGCGTGCCTCCCCTCGACGCCGCCGCGCTCGTACCACAACATCCTCGAGCTCGGGATGCTCGGCACCGGCATCCCGTCTGCGATTGGAGCGAAGCTGGGTGCACCGGATCGCGAGGTGGTGTGCGTGACCGGCGACGGCGCCGCCGGGTTCAATTTCATGGAGATGCAATCGGCCGCACGCGACGGCGTGAAGATCACGACGATCGTCTTCGCCGAAGGCTCGTGGACGATGGAGGAGCCCAACGAGCGCATGCTCTATGGACGGACGTTTGGCACCGACCAGGGTACGGTGCGCTGGGATCGGGTGGCCGAGGGGTTCGGGTGCCACGGCGAGTACGCTGAGCGGATGGAAGACGTCGAACCCGCGCTGAAGCGTGCCAAGGCAGCGAAGGCGCCGGCAGTGGTGTGCTTACGCACCGATCGCGACGCCAATCTGGCGATTCCGCGGGATCTGTTCCAGCGCTTCGTCGAGGTGTATCAGGGGCCGATGGGCTGATCTCGGACGTGCCAGGGGTTAGGCTGGATGGGTTGTCCGCTACGGACGAGTGTTCATTCCACCGCGACGATTGCGTCCTCGATGATGATTTTTCGCTCCGTGCTCAGCGTGCCGCCCACGAGCACGGTGTGCCGGTAGCGGCGGTCGCGCTCGTTGAGACGGTGAGACGCTGCCGCCCAGCACGCGCAGCGGGCTGGCGCGCCCGCGGGTGGTCACGGTGACGAGTATTCCTACGCTCAAACAACGCTACGGAAGATGGAGGGAACTGCCAGGTAAGAGAGGATTTGCGAGATGCCTCTTCTTGATGGTGAGCGCCATGGTCGGGCTGCTCGTTACCGGTACGGCGAGGGCCGACATCAGCCCCCCGGGCTGTAGCACGGACAGAACCAGCCTCGACATCGCGAAGAGGGCGAACGCGATCAACAACGGCGACACGGTCACCTACACGATCAGCTTCCACAACAGCGCCGATTTGACCGCGTGCGACGTCACGGACGCGGCGATCACCTTTACGTGCCCAGCGGTAAGCGGGGCTGCGACCGGAACGGTATTTCAGCTCGCCGGCGGAGCTTCTTTAACACCTGCGGTGAACTGCCCGGCCCGCAGTGCCGCAGAGTGCTTCTCTGCGACTAGGGACTGCGAAATCCTGGTCAATCCGGGTGTGGTGACGGCGACGGTGAACTCGCACGAGGTGGGCCTCCTCCACGGCAACGGCAGCGTAAATGACCCGAATAGTGCCGACAAGAATTTATCCGTAAATATCAACACCCCGACGAATACGCCGACCGACACGCCAACCAATACGCCGACCGACACGCCAACCAATACGCCGACCGACATGCCAACGGATACGCCGAAGCCTACGAACACGCCGACGCCGACGAATCCGCTGACCAACACGCTCACGAATTCGCTGACCAACACGCTCACGAATCTGCCGATCAACACGCCCACGAATACGCCGACTGCCGTGCAGACTGGCTGCCGGATCACGGGCGGCGGGGGGCTGCCCGGTACGAACATGGTCACTAGCACCAACAACGCAAAGACCAAGGTTGCATCCTTCGGGGGCGATGTCGGCGCTCCGTGCGGATGCGTTGGCTGCTTCGACAACACCGGTGCTACTCAAGGAGAGTGGAAGCATTATCGAAAGGCCGGGGGAAATTTCCACGCCGGTGACTACAACAGCCTTGAGTGCAGCTGCCTCAACCCTGGCGACATCCTCCCTGGGCCAACCAGCAGCGGGGGCTTCTCGACCCCGCAAGGTAACCTCTGCGATCCGCCATCCGCGCCGGATGGGCCCTCTCCTCCAGACGCGCCGGCTAACGCGATTTGTTTCTCCGGCCTGGGATCCTTCACCCCTACAAACGGGAAGAAGACGGAGACGGTCGTGTTCCGCGTCGAGGCCGTGGATCGTGGCGAGCCGGGAAGCAAGCCAAGCGATCACTACACCATGCTTATCTGGAGACCGGCCGATCAGGCAGAGCAGCAGACCCTGCTAATGCAGGTGTGCTGTACGAGCCAAGTTCCGACTGGTCGTGACCCTGATATCGTTGACGGCGGCGCTGGCGCGCTGGGCGATCTGACCAAGGGCAACATCCTGATTTATCCTGAAGTTCCGAAATCCGAAGAGGGTATTTGCCCTCCACCTAACACGGCGTGCCCTGCTTCGCAGTAGGAGACGTCGGAAAGTAAGAGAGGGCGACGCCTCATGGGCGCGCCGCCCTCTTTCGGTTTGCGGAGTAGGTTCGACCGCCAAGACCCTCGATCTCGGAACGTCAACCACCCCTCCCACGGCGGGACGGTTTGTCAGCGCATCCGCCCCGTCTGAGCCGGTGTAGGAACCATCGTGAACGCCAACCGAGATCTCCACCCCGTCCCGACCCTCGACGAGATCGCCGCCGACCCAACCGTCGCCGAGGCCCTGCCTCCCGACGCGGTGCGGACCCTCGCAGCACGAGCCACCGTCGTCCTTGTGACACTGGCCGCCTCCGGCAAGAACGGGAGGTCAGCGCCGCCCGATCCACACGGCGACGACGTTCTGCTGGATTACGCCGGTGTCGCCCGTCTTCTCGGCGTTTCGCGGTCGTGGGTAGAGAAGCACGTCGCCGACCTCCCGCCTCGGCGCTCACTCGCCGGCACCCCACGCTGGATCAGGAGCGAGCTCGAGAAGTGGATACGGAACCGCCCAAAGTACGGGCGAGCATAAGTTTCTACTTGCATAGCTAACTACTACCGTACTACGATATCTTCCATGAAAGGGAGAAAACCGAAGATGGAAGCAGGGGAGCTCATCACGACTACCGCGACTTTCGAACGGGAGATGTACCGACGGTTGCAGCATCTCGCCGTCGATGAGGACACGACCATTCGAGACATGATCCGCGAAGCCGTGGCGGACTACCTCGCACGGAAGGAGAAGAAGGGAGGCCGACAATGAGCAAGCGCGCCAATCGTCAGGGCAGCGTCCGGCGGCGGGGCAAGACGTGGTTCCTTCGGATCAGCACGTCGGCAGGCAAGCGAGCGGAGATCCGCACGGAAGCGCGAACGCGCAGCGAGGCGCTCGATTTACTCGGCAAGCGACTCGCCGATATGAGCGAGGGCCGCTTCAATCCTGACGCGGCACATACGCGCGTAACGGATCTCTACGCCGACCTGAAGCGCGACTACGAGATCAACGACAAGCGCGTAAAGGACCTCGAGAAGCGGTGGGCGCACCTGGATCCGGTCTTCGGTGGGGACCTGGCCGTTGCGGTGAGCACGCCGCGTATCCGTCACTGCATCGAGACGCGGCTCGCCGAGAAAGCGGCCCGGGGCACGGTCGCGCTCGAGCTCGCGGCGCTGCGCCGCATGTTCCGCCTCGGAGCACAGGCAGACAAGGTAATGCGCGTTCCCCACTTCCCGACGATCCGCCTCGAGAACGTTTCGAACGGGCTTCTTCGAGCGGGGCGCTTTCGAGAAGGTCCGCGCCGAGCTCCCCGACCACCTGCGACCGCTCGTAGCCGTCGCCTTCTGGATGGGATGGCGGAAGGGTGAACTACTGCGGCTCGAGCGCCGGCAGGTCGATCTCACAACCGGGAGGATCGTGCTCGACCCCGGCACCACGAAGAGCGAAGGCCGCATAGCCTATTTCCCGCCGGAGGCGCTCGCTGCGCTCAGGGAATGGGACGAAAAGACCACGGCACTCGAGCGGGAACACGGCGTCATAGTGCGCCACGTCTTCCACCGCGACGGAATGCCACTCAAGGACATCAATTCGGCGTGGCAGTCGGCGTGCCAGCGAGCTGGGGTTCCCGGTATGCTCTTCCGCGATTTCCGTCGCACGGCCGCCCGAGACATGGTGCGTCGCGGTGTGCATGAAAGCACGGCCATGAAGATCCTCGGCCACAAAACGCGCTCGATCTTCGACCGCTACAACATCACGAGCGAAAACGACCTCCGCGAGGCCGCATTGGGCCGCGTTGGGGAAGCGTTGGGACAAAAGGCTGAAGTCGTGTCGATCGATCGCAAGCGGGAGAAGAGTTAACTCGTTGGAATGACTGCCGGGGGAGGGAATCGAACCCTCACCGGGAGTTACCCCCCGAGGGGATTTTAAGTCCCCTGCGTCTACCGTTTCGCCACCCCGGCTGGTTTGGCCGACTCTGCTGTACCACCAAAATCCTGCGGTTGCTTGATGCGCCTCGCTGGGCGCGAAAGCTCCGTGCTGGTTGCGCGAGGTCTACAGGGGGAATCGACACGGATGACCTCGTGGCCGTGGATCATCGAGGTTGGCCGATGAGAACGATCAGGCGGGAAGTCGACAGGAGTAAGTAAGTGAGATATTCCCCCAGCGCGCTGCACCGCCTAGGGCGCCGTACCGACACGCCCGCAGGATAGATAGGCAGGATAGATAGAGGGAGAGAATCCATGATCGAGACGCAAGCCCAGTCACCAGAAGAGCAAAAGGCAGCGCTCTACAAGGTTGGCGACTGGCTGATCGACAACCGGATGTGGGTCTCCCTAGTCACGGTCGCCTTCACGGCCTTCATGACCTACGAATCGATGCAGCTCCAGATGTTCACCAGCTTTGGCGAGCTGCTCCCCTACCGGCACCCGTTCATCGCGGTGCACGACAAGTACGCATCGCAGTTCGGCGGCGCCAACAACATCACGATCATGTTCGAGGTGAAGGAAGGCAGCATTTTCAGCCGGGAAACTCTCACCAGGATCTTCAAGGCGACGCAGGCCGTCGACGTCCTCCCCGGCGTCAACCACGATCAGATCGACTCGATCGGCCATCGCTCGACTCGCTATCTGACGATGCAGGGCGGCTCCATCTCGTCACCCCCCGTCATGCGGCGTCCGCCGGTGTCGGACAAGGAGGTGGCGAACACCCGAGACATCGTGCATTTCTCGGAGAACCTGCACGGAATCCTCGTGTCGCTGGATGACAAGGCTGCACTCATCCGCGCCAACTTCCTCGAGGGACGGATCGACTACCCGCAGATCTTCCACGACATCAACGAGAAGATCATCGCGCCGTACCAGGACGACAATACGCGGATCTGGGTGGCAGGTGAGCCCCGTCTGTACGGCTGGGTCTACAGCTACGCCAACGACGTCTTCTGGATCCTGGTGGTCACGTACTGCATCGAGTGGGTGCTGCGCTGGATGTACTTCCACGACTGGCGCGGCGCGCTCCGGCCGACGATCACCGGGCTTCTCGCGGCGTTCTGGGGTCTCGGCTTCATCCACCTGATCGGCTTTGCTCTCGACCCGCTGATGCTCGTGATGCCGTTCCTGATCACCGCGCGCGCGGTGAGCCACGCCATCCAGATGCACGACCGCTACTACGAGGAGTACCTGAAGAACGACTGGGACAAGCGCAAGGCGATCGTCGCCGCGTTCGCCGAGCTCTTCGTGCCGACCTTCTCCGGGATCGTCACCGACGCATTCGGCGTGCTGGTGATCATGCTGATTCCGGTGGTGATGCTGCAGAAGCTCGCCATCACCGCCTCGTGGTGGATCTTCGCGATCACCGTCTCCGAGGTCCTGCTGAACCCGATCGTCTACTACTACCTGAGGGCCCCCGAGCCCGAGATGGTCATGCTCCGCGAGGAAGGCTGGTTCAAGACCTTCATGGATCGCCTGACGGACGCGACGCTGTCGAACGCAGGTAAAGCGATCACCGTCATCGTGTGGGCAGGAATCTTCGTTTTCTCGCTGATCTTCCTCCGCGGCCTGACGATCGGTGATCCGACGGCGGCCTCGCCGCTGCTCTGGCCCGATTCCCCCTACAACCAATCACACACGCGCATCCAACAAGTTCGGCGGCGTCGAGCCGCTGATCATCGTGGTCGAGGGCAAGGAGAAGAAGGCGCTGAAGGAGCCGAGGACGCTCGAAGCGATGGAATCGTTCCAGCGCTACGTCGATCGTGATCCCGACGTCGGCTACAGCTTCTCGCTTTCCGACATCGTGCAGTCGATCAACATGGTCTTCCTCGACACCGAGCCGCGGTGGGGCGTGATTCCCGAGGAGGTCGGACGCATCGCGAACCTCTTCTTCATCTTCTTCGCGGGGTCGCCGCCGACCGAGACGGCGAAGTACCTGGATCCTTCGTACACGAACGGACACGTCACCTTCTTCTGCCGGAACCACCAGGGGGATACCGTGGCGCGAATCATCAACCGCTGCCGCGACTTCATAGAAAAATTTCCGTCGGACAAGGTCAACTTCCGGCTGGCAGGTGGCCTGATCGGTGTGACGGCGGCGGCCAACGAGGAGATCGTACACAACGACATTCTGATGAACCTCCTCGGGTTGGTCACGATCTACCTCATTCTACTCTTCACGTATCGGTCCTTCACGGCCGGGATTTACATGCTATTGCCGCTCTTCGTTTCGAATGCCTTCGTCAACGCGTACATGAGCCTGCGCAACATCGGCGTGAACCTGCATACGCTGCCCGTGGTGACGGTGGGCATCGGATTCGGCATCGATTACGGCCTCTACATCGTCAGCCGAATCATCGAAGAGATCCGCGTGACGAAGGATCTCTACGAAGCCACGAAGATCGCGTTGTGCACCACCGGAAAGGGCGTTACTTTCACGGCCGTGACGATGGTGATGAGCACCTTGCTCTGGACCACGTCGAACATCCGATTCGACGCGGAGATGGGCGGCCTGCTGGCAATCTGGATGGGCGTCAGCTTCGTCGCGTCGCAAACCCTGATGCCGGTGTTGATCTTGCTCGTGAAACCGAAGTTCATCACGCGCGAGATCACGTCGGCCGAAGCGCCGACTCGCGCGGGCGCTGCGAGCGCCTGAGGCGGCGATCGAGAAAGTAGGACTCTCATGGAGATCACGTTTTCCAATGCGGGCATCTTCCTCATCCTCTTCACGATCGCCTTCATCCTCATGGACGAATACGTGGCCAAGCCGCTTCGCCGCCGCCGTCTCGAGCGGCGCGCCTTGACCGAGCCGAAGGTCCGCAAGGCATTGGAGGTCGGGGAGATGGTGGCCGCGCGAGAACGGGCAAAGAGGGGTTAGTCGCCCACCGGCGGCACCCGCTCGCGCCGAAGCCGAGCGCCGCCGTGCCCGGAGTCAGTGTCGGCGTCGTGCCCGCAGTGCTAGGCCGCGCCGTGCTGAAGCATCCGCCGGCGGTCACGAGCGGCACGCTCGACGAGCTTCGCATCCTTGGCGTGCTTCTCGATCGCGGAGAGGAGCCTACTCTCGTGACCACTGACCTGACCGAGAGTGGAGCGAAACGCCGTCGACATCCGTGAGTCGTCGCTGGTGAGCGCGAGCAGGCGGCGATACACGTTGTCGAGCTCGAGCTGCTCGAGATCGAGCGCGGCCGCGAAGGCGTCATCCAGCGATGCCTCCGGCGACAGGAATCGAGCCGCGACCGCTTCGCGAAGCGCGGTGAGCTTCGCGGCGTCGAGCCCCGGGTCGTCGCGGTTCGCGGCGGGGAAACGTGCGGCGTTGTCGAGGAGCATGCCGTGGCCGATCTCTTCAGTTGCCAACTGATGCCAAAGGGTCCCGATCGGCGGCTCCGGCCAGCGCTCGGCGAAGCTTTCGTAGATCTCGGCGATCATGCGCTCGATCCCCGCACAATACGAGATGACTTCGGAAAGCCGCATACCTCTCGGTATCAGCAGGTTTCGTACCACCGTCACGAAACATCGGGAGTATGGCTGATCGGGGCTCACGGGAAGTGGAGTCTCAGATTCAGGAATGACCTCCGCGCTCTCTCTCAACCGTGAGAATCCTCGATCGTGTGAGCGCCACCAGGCGAATGGCACGGCTCTCGCAGCTCCGCCGAGCATGACCCCAAGCGGGGCGACGAGCCCCAAACCTCCGATCGCGACCGTGACCATGAATCCGTCGATCGATCAGCACATCCTGATCGATCGACTCGTCAAGGACGACGCAATCCGGGCGCGCGACATCCGCCGCGATCCGGGAGGCAAGGGCATCAACGTTTCGCGCGTGCTGAGGGAGCTCGGCGCCGAGACGCTGGCGTTCGGTCTCACCGGTGGAGGCGCCGGCTACATCGTCAAGAGGCTTCTCCGCGAGCGCGGCATCGCATTCGAATCGGTGGAGGTGCTCGAGGAGACGCGGATCAACTTCATCTTCACGGACCGCTCGGATCGGACGCAGACGCGCATCAGCTCGCCAGGCCCGTGGGTGACGCTCGACGAGGCGGATCGGCTGGCCGCGCTCATCCTCGGCCGCGCGCCCATGCCGCCCTGGTGGGTCCTTGGCGGCAGCTTACCGCGTGGAATTCCCGTCGATTTCTACGCCCGTCTGATTCGCGATCTCGGCCGGGCGGGCGCACGCTGCTTCCTCGACGCCGACGATGACGCGCTGCGGGTGGGAATCGAAGCGCGCCCGTATGGCATCAAGCCGAACGAGAACGAGCTCGCGCGCCTGGCGGGGAAGGAGCTTCGCGACGACGCCCAGATCCTCCAGGTGGCGCAAGACATCGTCGCCTCAGGCGTAGAGATCGTGGCGGTGACGCTCGGCGGCGAGGGCGCGCTGGTGGTCACGGCGACCGAAGCCGTGCGTGTCCGTCCGCCGGCGGTCGAAGTGCTGAGCAAGGTGGGTGCGGGCGACGCGTTCCTCGCGGCGTTCGTTCTCGCGCTGTCGCGCGGCGACCCGCTCGAGGGAGCGTGCCGCCTCGGCGTCGCAGCCGGAACCGCCGCGGTGATCCACGAGGGAACGCAGCTCTGCCGGAGGGAAGACGTCGAACGGCTCTTACCGCGCGTCACGGCCGAGACGCGACCGCTGCCGTCCCGTACCAGCCAGTCCGGTTCACCCGTCGCTCCGCTCATCGACGTCGTTTGCGGGACCGAGTTCGACCCGGCGCTGGCGCCGTTCGCGACGGTACACGACGGCCTGCCGTACCGCTTCTGCTCGCTCGCCTGCCAGCGCCAGTTCGAGGCGCAGCCGGAGCGCTATGCGGCTCGCGTCGACGACCTCTCGGCATCGCGGGGCTGAGGGCGGTTCGCGGTCGCCACTCTCAGAGCACGCGGGTGGCCATGAAGGCGGCCGCGCCGGCGGCGAGCGAGGAGGCCATGGGTAGGGCGACCCGGAGACCGAGCGCCGACCTTCCCAGTACCCATGCGAGCGCACCCTTGGTGACCGTGTTGGCCGCCACCGCGAGGAGCAGCGCAGTCAGCGCCGCGCCCGTCGTTGCTTGCCCTTGTGTCGACATCGCGGCTGCCGACAGCGCGATCGCGTCCACATCGGCGAGACCGGCCAACGCTGCAAGGAGGTAGAGGCCGTTGTCGCCCATCGATTTGGTCAAGCCGCGCGACAGGAACATGACGGCCGCGAGGATGAAACCGAACTTGATCGCGCTCGCCAAGTCGAGGGGATTTCGGAGCTCGACGTCTCGTTCTGCGCGCCGCGCTCGCTCGCCGCGCGAGCGGAACGCCAACACGGCGCCGCCGGCGAAGCCGACGGTCGCGGCGACGGCAAGTGGCGCTGCCAGCGGCCTCGTCAGCGCGGGGGCGATCGGGCTCACGACCAACAGCAAGCGAAGAAACATCATCGAGCAGGCGACCACGATTCCCGCGCCGAGGGCGTCGAGGTCGGCGCGGCTGGCGCCGGCGCGACGCGAAAGCGTGAGCGTGACCGCCGTGGAGGAGACGATCCCTCCGAGCACGCCGGTCACGAGGTAGCCGCGCTCGCGGCCGCAGATCCGCTTGGCGAAGTAACCGAGGTAGGAGACGCCGGCCACGAGCACGACCATCCACCAGATGCGGTACGGGTTCAGGGCCTGCCATGGTCCGAACCCGCGGTTTGGCAGGATCGGCAGCAGCACGACCGAGATGAGCAGCAATCGGATGGTTCCGAGGAGCTCCTCTCGCTCGATCGCGCGGACCAGGCCGTGAAGCTCTGGCTTGACGCCGAGGAGGAGCGTGACGACCACGGCGGCTGAAGACGCCACCTCCAGGTAGCCGCGCCCGGCCATGGCGCCGAGGGAAAACGTCAGAAGCAGCGCGACCGTCCCGGTGGCGCTATGGCCTCGTTGAGTTCGTGAGACGCGGAAATAACCGATGCCTGCAATGATGCCGAGCGCCACGGCGATCGCCGCGAGAATGAGAGCTTGCTCGCCGGCGAGAACCACCGCGGCAGCACCGAGCAGGCTGACGAGACCGAAGGTGCGGAAACCGGCGACGCGCTCACCTTCGGGGAGGTTTCGCTGGTGCCAGCCGCGCTCGAGGCCGATCAACAAGCCGATCGCGAGCGCAACGCCGAGGCGGGTCAGCATCTCGAGGCTCTGGGGCACGATCGCCAGTGTACTCCTCCACTCGCGCTGAGCTACTAGTTCCGAGAATCGTCGCGCCACGCGAAGAATTTGGAGAAGCAGTGACAAAATTCGGCACTTGGGTTGCGGGCGTCAGCCCGCGCTGAGAAACCCTCGAAGGGGGATACGGACATCGAGTGCGGGACGCCGAGCACTGCTTGACGAACGGATCGAAGTGGCTCCAACTGGTAGGGAGGCGGAACTCGTGGCCGAAGGAGCGTCCCACGCATCGCTCGTCGAAACTCTCGCGCAACCGAGCTTCTATCCGCATCGTCCGCGGAGCGTGGAGGTTCGGCAGACGCACATCTCGTGGGTCTTTCTCGCCGGCAGCTTCGTCTACAAGCTGAAGAAGCCGGTTCGCTTTCGCTTCTTGGATTATTCGAGCCGGGAGCGGCGCCTCGAATCGTGTCTCGCCGAGGTGCGGCTCAATCGCCGGCTCGCTCCCGCGGTCTATCTCGGCGTCGTCGCCGTGCGACGCCACGACGACGGCTTCGCCATCGGCTCGATCGACGAGCTCGGGGGCGAGGCCGAGGACTATCTCGTGGCGATGCGGCGGTTACCCGAAGAGGCAATGCTCGACCGACGGCTCGCGCAGGGGACGGCCGGTGCCGCCGACCTCGAACGGGTGGCCGCGAAGCTCGTCGCGTTCCATGCCTCCTGTCAGGATCGGGGCGAGACCTATGGAAGCCGCGAGGTCATCGGCGAGACGGTGCTCGGCAATCTGGCCGAGTGCGCGGCGGTTGCCGGCGATGCCGTTTCGGGATCGCGAATCCGCGAGCTCCGGCGGTACCTCGAGAAGTTCTTGGACGAGCACGAAGAGCTGCTGCGACGCCGCGTCAGGGAAGGGAGGATCCGCGAGGGGCACGGCGATCTGCGCGCCGAGCACATCTGCTTGAACGCAGCGCTCGACATCTTCGATTGCGTCGAATTCAGTGAACGCCTGCGTTCGACCGACGTGGCATCGGAGATCGCCTTCTTGGCGATGGACCTGGATTTCCTCGGTTTCCCGGCGCTCGCCGAAGGATTCGCTCGAGCCTACGGCGAGGCCTGCGGCGATCGAGAGCTTCACGATCTGCTGGAATTCTATCGCTGCCACCGGGCGCTGGTACGGGGAAAGGTCGAGATCTTGCGCAGCTGCGAGCCGGAAGTGGGCGCGCCCGAGCGGGAAGAGGCACGGGAAGCCGCGCGCCGCTATTTCCGGCTGGCCGCGCGCTACGCGCAAGGACGGCGACCGCCCGAGCTGGTCGTCGTCTGCGGGCTGTCAGGAACCGGCAAGTCGACCGTTGCGCAGGTCGTCGGGGATCTGAGCGGCTTTGCGATCCTCAGCTCGGATCTGACGCGCAAGCGACTTGCCCGCGTGCCTCGCTTCCAGCACTCCGATCCGGAATCGGCACGCTCGCTCTACGCCGCCGATTCGACGCGAAGGACGTACGCGGCGCTCTTCGAGGGAGCGCGGGAATCACTCGCGGCAGGCCGCGGCGTCGTGCTCGACGCCACGTTTCTCGACCCCTCCGATCTACGCGAGGCGCTGGCCGTGGCGCGCGCCGCGAACGTGCCGGTGACGTTCCTCGAATGCCGAGCAAGGGAAGAAGAGGTGCTGCGTCGCCTGCGCGACCGGCAGAAACGACCGGACGAAGTCTCCGACGCGACCGAGGAAATCTATCTCCGCCAGCGCGCGGAAGCGACGCCCATCACCGTTCCCGCCCCCGCCCGGCACAGGATCATCGACACCGCTCGCGATCGCGACGAAGTCGCGGCCGACGTCGACCGGGAGCTCGGCGCCGACTCCTAGCCTCGATCCGAACTTCGCTCGGGTGGCGTCGGCGTGGGGCGCATTCGCCGCGCGCAGCGAATGCGGGGCGAAGTCCCGGGGCTGCTTCACCAGCATGCCCCTCGACGGGAGATGAGTTGCGACCGACGGGGGCGCGCAGCGAGCACGGCGGGGGCTGCGCCGACGACAGGACCCGTGCGGATTTCGGATCGAAGGGGCAGACGGGAATTTCCTATCGGGGCTAGCGGCCGCTCCACTCCTTCAGCTCGACGACGTACCCGTCGGGGTCCTGCGCGTAGATCGAGAGGCCGACACCCCGCGCTCCGCCGCGCGCCACGGGTTCGTCGTGAAGGAACCGGACACCGGCTTCGCGAAGCACGCGAATCGCCCCCGGGAGATCCTCGAGGGTCACGCAGAAATGCAGGAAGGGCCCTTCGTCGGCCGATGCCGGATCGAAGGTCGGGTCGGGAACGAGATCGAGAAGCGATTCTCCGATGCGGATCGAGACGAACGGGCGACTTCCCTGCTTGCACTCGTCGAGGCCCTCGACGGGGAGCCCGAGAAGACCCCGATAGAATGCGAGCGAGCGATCGAGATCGCGCACGCGCAGCACGAAGTGATCGAGGGATCGGACGCGCATCGTCAGAGCTCTCGGATGGGTCGCCTGCCGGCGAACCCCTCCTCGATCGAATGCCAGAAAGCGACGTCAGTTTCACCGACGCGAAAACAAAGATAGACCTCCTCACCGCTCGAGCGGATGTGGGGGAAGTCGACGAGCCCCTGGTCGATGCCCTTCACGATTACGCCGATCGCATCGAGCCGCTTGAGGATCTCCACCAGGCGCTCGAGCTCGCTTGGGAAGTAGCGCTCGCCGTTCGGTCCGGTGCCTCCGAAGTAGCCGTGGCGGTGGATGTCGAAGCCGCGACCGTCGAGCTTTCGTTTGAGAACGACGAGCTCCTCGACGAGCGGCTGGACTTCGGCCAGCGCGACGCGTGCTTCCTCCAGAGAAAAATGCTTGGGGTGGAGCAAAGGCATGATTTTTCTTCACAAATCGCACCGCCGTGCGCAAGGACTCGGCTTGAACGGTCGTCTCGGTTTGGTAAATTGTCCTCTCTCGATGAACGCGCCCCCGAAACCTCTCCGCTGATCCATGGCGAAGGCAAACCTGGCGGTGGTGGCGCGGTCGGCGGTCGCCTCCGAGTCCCCCGAGGTCGCGGAGCGCGGCCGGCCGCGAGTTGCCGGTAAGTTCTTCTTCCACAACGGGGAGAAGGTCTTCGTCCGTGGCGTGACCTATGGTCCCTTTACGGCCGGCACGCACGGCGCGCGGTTCCCGGAGCGTGATCAGGTCGATCATGACTTCGCTGCCATCCGCGAGCTCGGCGCGAACTGCGTGCGCACGTTCACTCCGCCGCCGCGCTGGATGCTCGACCTCGCCGCGGAATCCGCCCTCTGGGTCTTCGTCGGGATCGACTGGACCTGGCAAGCCTGCTTTCTCGACTCCGAGGAGATGACGGAGTCGAACCGCCGGTTCATGCGCGACGCAGTGCGTCCGATCGCGGGCCACCGTGCGATCCTCGCGTATTCGCTCGGCAACGAGATTCCCCCCGACGTGGTTCGGTGGTGCGGACCGGATCGCGTGCGCAAGTTCTTGCGCTCGCTGGCCGACGACGTTCGCGGCCTCGATCCGGACGCTCTGGTCAGTTACGCGAACTTCCCTTCGACCGAGTACCTCGACGTCGACTGCATCGATTTCGTTTGCTTCAACGTCTACCTCCACGACGAGGGCGCATTCCGCCGCTACCTCGCGCGGTTGCAGAACCTCGCCGAGGACAAGCCGCTCGTGCTGACGGAGTTCGGCATCGACTCGATCCGCGAGGGGGCGGATACGCAGGCCGAGACCCTCTCGTGGCAAATTCGCGCCGCGTTCGAGGGCGGCGTGGCGGGAACGTTCATCTTCGCGTGGACCGACGAGTGGTTCACCAACGGCGTCTACGTCGACGACTGGGCCTTCGGACTGGTCCGGCGGGACCGTACACCGAAGCCGGCGTTTCACTCGGTGCGCGACATCTACCGCGGCCCACTGCCGCCCCCGCTGCCGAACCCGCCGAAGGCTTCGGTGGTGATCTGCGCATACAACGCCGAATCCACGATAGAGGCTTGCCTGCAGTCGCTGCTTCAGCTGCGTTACCCGAATTTCGAGGTGATCGTCGTCGACGACGGGTCGAAGGATGCGACCCTCGAGATCGGGCAGCGCTTTCCGTTTCGCGTCATCCACCAGGAGAACAAGGGTCTGTCGATCGCCCGCAACGTCGGCATCGAGGCCGCCACGGGCGAGTACGTCGTGTTCACGGATTCGGACTGCGTGGTCGATCCCGACTGGTTGACGTACCTGATCGGCGCGATGCAGCGTCACGGCTGGTTGGCGGCCGGCGGGCCGAACCTGCCGCCGCCGGAGGACTCGCGTGTGCCGGCGTGCGTGGCGGTTGCGCCGGGCGGACCGACCCACGTTCTCGTCAACGACGACATCGCCGAGCACATTCCCGGCTGCAACATGGCGTTTCGCCGCGAGACCCTGCGCCAGGTCAATTGCTTCGACCCGGTCTTCACCTCGGCGGGGGACGACGTAGATCTCTGCTGGCGGCTGCAGAACCGCGGCTGGCAGATCGGCTTCAGCCCCGCCGCGATGGTATGGCATTTCCGCCGCAACACCGTGAAGGCGTACCTGCGCCAACAGCGTGGCTATGGCAAGGCGGAAGCGCTGCTTTACTTCAAGCACCCGTACCGCTTCAACATGCTCGGCCAATCGCGTTGGCTCGGACGGATCTACGGCGATTCGCCCTCCGGGCTGCTATCGCGCCGACCGGTGATCTACTATGGCCCGTTCGGCAGGGGGCTCTTCCAGACGCTCTACGAGCCGCCGAGTTCGCTGCTCTCGTATCTTCCGTTTACGCTCGAGTGGGCGGTCGTGGCGCTGTTTCTCTGCGTCTGCGCGATCGTGTCGGGGCGCTACATCGTGCCGTCGTTCGTTCCGCTGGCAATCTCCTGGGCGGCCGCTGCGGCGCTCGCGTCGGGACGAAAGCTCGACCCCCGCTACCAGGACTGGCGAAGTCGCGCGCTGCTCGCATCGCTCATCTACCTCGGCCCGCTACTTCGCTCTTACGAGCGCTACAAATGGCGGTTGCGCGGCCTTGCCAACGTGGAGCCCGTCCGCTTCGCCGAGCCGCGACAGAAGCCGCAGGGCTGGCTAGCAAGGGAATTCCGGCTCGTCTACTGGAGCGACGAAGCGGTGGAGAAGGAAAGCCTCATCCAGGGCCTGATGGATTTTCTGCTGCCCCGCAAGTACCTGATCGACGTCGATCGCGGCTGGAACGACTGGGACATCGAGGTTCACCGTGGGGCCTTCGCGCGCTCGGAGATCGCGGTCGCGGTTGAAAACCACGGGGGAAACAAGCGCTTCCTCCGCGTGCGGTGCCGTCAGCGCTTGTCCGGCGTCGCGCTGCTGACGCTCGGTGCTTGCGCTCTGCTGATCACGGCGGGCGTGGTGTTCTCGGTGCGAGAGATGATCACCTTCGCGATCGTGCTCGGGGTGATCAATCTGGGCCTCCTCTTCTACAAGAATTACCGGCTCGGGCAGATCCTCCACCACGTACTGGAGATCGTCGCCCAGAAGATGAACCTGTTCCCCGTCGGAAAACGCGCATGAGCGAATCCTCTGCTCACCGCGCACGGCCGCCGCTCGCGCGGCGGCTCGTCCACTACCTGCGCCCGTACCGGGCCCCGTTCGCGTTCGCGCTCGGCCAGGTCGCCCTGATGAGCGCATTCGATCTGCTTCGCCCCTGGCCGCTGAAGATCGTCGTGGACAACGTGCTCGGCGACCGGCTGCTGCCATTCGGCGTCGACGCGACGCTCGGCAAGCCGGCGTTGCTCGTCGGCTGCGCGCTCTCCCTGGTGTGCCTTCAGGCGATGCTCGCCGCCCTCTCGTACTGGAACAACCAGACGACGATCACCATCGGCCAGCGAATGGTCAACGATCTCCGCAGCGACCTCTACCAGCACCTGCAGCGGCTGTCGCTCTCCTTCCACGTCAACCGGCAGGTCGGCGATCTTCTCTACCGCCTGACGGCGGACACCTACGCGATCCAGACGCTGACGATGAACGGAATCTTTCCCGTCGTGAGCGCCACCATGTTCCTCGTCGGCATGACCGTGGTGCTCGTGCGCATCGACTGGCTATTGACGCTCGTCGCCTTGGCCGTCTGCCCGGTTCTCTACCTGGCCATCCAGCGCATGATCGGCCGCGTCACCGACGAGTCGATCTCGGCGCGCGAGCTCGAGAGCGGCGTGTACTCGGTCCTTCAGCACGGCCTGTCGGCAATCCGTGTCGTTCAGGCGTTTACGCAGGAGGAGGCCGAGCACCGCCGTTTCATCGACCAGAGCTATGCAAGCCTCTCCGCGAGCCGGCGGCTCTACCTCGTGCAAACCCTCTACTCCGGTCTCGTCAGCACCCTGATCGCTGCCGGCTCCGCTCTCGTTCTTTGGATCGGAGCCACGCGCGTGCTCGACGGGAAGATGAGCGTCGGCGACGTTCTCGTCTTTCTCGGCTATGTCACGGCGCTCTACGCCCCGGTCAATTCGCTCAGTCAGACCTACAGCACGATCCAGAGCGCGAAGGCCGGCATTTGGCGAGTGTTCGAGATCCTCGAGGCGCCGGAAGTCGTCACTAGTGGGCCACGGGTGCTCGAGCGAGCGAAGCTCCGCGGTGAAATCCGCTTCGAGGAGGTCGAGTTTTCCTACGATGGCAAACGCTCGGTGCTCGCCGACGTATCGTTCACGGCGCCAGCGGGCTCGTCCGTCGCGCTGGTCGGCCCGACCGGCGCCGGCAAGTCGACGCTGGTGAGTCTCTTGCCGCGATTCTACGATCCGCGCTCGGGCCGCGTGCTGCTCGATGGCGTCGACCTGCGTGAATTCCAGCTGCCGATGCTGCGTCGCAACATCGCGATGGTGCTCCAGCCGCCGATCGTGTTTTCCGCGACCGTGCGCGAGAACATCGCGTACGGCAAGCCGGGTGCGAGCGCGGAGGAGATTGCGCGGGCGGCGGCGCTCGCCCAGCTCACACCGTTTCTGGACCGGCTGCCGGAGGGGCTCGACACCCGCATCGGCGAAGGGGGGGCCAACGTGTCGGAGGGCGAGCGGCAGCGGTTGACGATCGCACGGGCGCTGCTTCGTGATGCCCCGATCCTGATCCTCGACGAGCCGACCGCGTCGATCGACGCCGAGACCGAGGCCCTGCTGCTCGCGGGCCTGAAGACTCTGATCGAGGGGCGCACGATCTTCATCATCGCACACCGACTCTCGACGGTACGCGACGCCGACCAGATTCTGGTGATCCGCGAGGGCCGCATCGTCGAGCGTGGCGGCTACGAGATGCTCGTCCGAGAGCAGGGGTTCTTCGCTCGACTGGTGCGATTGCAAGAAGGGAAGGGCGGCGAGTTCATGGGGATCGGGGACTGATCGGTTAGGGCAGGATTTCGCTGTTTTGCACAAAGACATGAGATACGAGGCCGCGGTACGCAACCACGCTTCGGTTGCGACTGTGCTGCGCTGAGAACCTGTGAGCCGACCGCGGGTCATCGTCGCCGGCTACCTCGTGCGGTTTCCGATCGGCGGCTACGTCTGGCAGGCGCTGCACTATCTGCTCGGATTCGAGCGTCTCGGCTGCGACGTTTATTTTTACGAAGACTCGGCGTTCTATCCTGACGCCTACGATCCAGAGGCCGGCCAGGTCGACGTACGCTACGAGTACGGCGTGGCGCGCATGGCGGAGATTCTCGGCCGTTTCGGCTTGCGGGATCGGTGGGTGTTTTGGGACGCCGAGCGAGATGCCTACCACGGCTTGCCGAAAGGCGAGACCGAGCGGCTCTTCGAGAGCGCCGACGCCTTCGTGAACATCGCGGGTGTCAACCGCCTCGGCAGTCGGCGGCGGCCGGCTGCGCGCATCTTCGTCGACATCGATCCGGGCGTGACGCAGATCAACTTTCACAACGACGCGCCCTTCATTCGCGATCTCCTCGCCGAGCACAATTTGTTCTTCACGCTCGGTGAGAACATCGGCACCGAGCGCTGCCCGCTCCCGACTGGCGGCATCGCTTGGCGTCCGACGCGGCCCCCTGTCCTCTGCGAACTCTGGGAAAGCCCGAAGGCGATCGGCTCGGCGCCGTTCACGACGGTCGGCAAGTGGGACTCGACCGCCCGGGACCTCGTGTTTCGCGGCGTCCGCCACCACTGGAGAAAGAGCCTCGAGTGGTCGAAGTTCCTCGATCTGCCGCGACGCACGGGGGAGCGCTTTGAGCTGGCGATGGACGTCGGCAAGGCTCCGGAAGACGAGAAGATCCTCCGCGCCGCCGGCTGGGAGATCCGCCCGCCGCTCGACGTCTCGCTCGATTACGAAGTGTACCGCCGCTACATCCAGGGCTCGAAGGGAGAGTTCTCCGCCGCCAAGGGAATGAACGTCGAGCTACGGAGCGGCTGGTTCAGCGACCGGAGCGTCTGCTATCTCGCGGCCGGAAGACCCGTCGTCCTGCAAGACACGGGCTTTGCCGACGTGCTACCGACCGGGCGCGGGCTCTTTGCGGTGCGCTCGCTCGAGGATGCGGTGGAAGCAGTTCGAGTGGTGATGGGGGACTGTCGTGGCCATGCCGCCGCCGCTCGCGAGATCGCTCACGAATGCTTCGAGGCATCTCGTGTGCTGGCCCCCATCCTAGAAGCGGCCGGCTTGTGAAGGTCGTCGTCACCGGGCTGATCGGCAACTATCCCCTCGGCGGCGTGGCCTGGGACTACCTCCAGTTCGTCAAGGGATTCGTCGCGCTCGGCTGTCAGGTCACGTATCTCGAGGATACGGGCCAGTGGGCCTACAACCCGCGCCTCGCGACCTTCACCGAGGATGCAACCGACAACGTGCGCTACCTTCGCCAGGTGCTCGCGCGAGTTCCCGGAATGGAGTCCTCGTTCGCGTTTCGTGACCCGAAGGGCGTGGTCCACGGTCTATGCGAGACCGAGATTGCCCGGCACTGCCGAGAAGCGGACCTCTTCCTCAACATCTCGGGTGCCGCCTGGTTCCGCGACGCCTACCGAGGGGCGCGAGTCTCGGCGTATTACGACAGCGACCCCCTCTACACCCAGGCGGGAGTGAGCTCGTTCGAAGAAGAAGGCGGGGACGAAGACCAGGCCCGCACCGTCGGATGGTTTCGCGCGCACGACGTCTACTTCACGATGGCGGAGGCAATCGACGATCCTTCGTGCATCATCCCGCGCTGCGGCGTCGACTGGAAGATCACCCGCCAGCCGATCACGCTCGACGATTGGCCATTCACGTTCGACCGGTCGGCACGGAGCTTCACGACCGTCATGTCTTGGAAGACGAAACCCGCCTTGCCGGCACTCGGCGGCAAGGTCTACGGCGGGAAAGACGTCGAATTTCGTCGCTTCATGAACCTACCGAGGCGGGTGGGAATGCCGCTCGAGCTTGCTCTCTCCGGGCCTGCGCCGCGCGACGAGATCGCCCGTGAGGGATGGCGGGTCGTCGATGCGGCCGAGTGTTCTTCGACGATGGAGCGTTACCGCGACTACATCGCCCGCTCGCGTGGCGAATGGTCGATCGCGAAAGAGGCCTACGTGGCGACTCACAGCGGCTGGTTCAGCTGCCGCAGCGCCTGCTACCTGGCCATGGGCAAGCCCGTGGTGGTCGAAGACACGGGCTTTTCCCGCGTATATCCCCAGGGCGAGGGGATTTTCGGATTCGTGACGCTCGACGAGGCCGTCGCGGCGATCGAGATGAT
This sequence comes from uncultured delta proteobacterium, assembly GCA_963745025.1. GTDB lineage: Bacteria > Desulfobacterota > Binatia > JACPRU01 > JACPRU01 > CAVQIG01. The sequence continues at coordinate 1,044,948 of CAVUWD010000016.1, read as the reverse complement.
CGAGCGCGACTACCGCCGCCAGTGCGAAGCCGCGCGCGCCACGGCGGAACGCTTCTTCCGCGCCGAGACTGTGCTAGAGAAGCTGATCCGCGATGCGGGACTGTGAGGAGGCTACCGGCTACGGGAAATGACTCACCGGGATCCTTTCCTGTAGCCTGTAGCCGGTAGCCGAGGAGGACCCATGAATCTCGAATTCACCAAGTACGAAAAGCGCGATCGCATTGGCTTCATCACGCTGAACCGCCCCGAAGTGATGAACGCTCTCCACCCGCCCTGCCACGCGGAGCTCGACCGGATCTTCGACGACTTCGCCGCGGACTCCGAAACGTGGGTCGCGATCTTGACCGGCGCGGGCGACAAGGCGTTCTCCGCCGGCAACGACTTGAAGTGGACGACGCAGCACGGCGTGCCCACGTTGCCGAAGAACGGGTTCGGAGCGATCACGCGACGGTTCGACCTCGTCAAGCCGCTGATCGCGGCGGTCAACGGCTTCGCGCTCGGCGGAGGCTTCGAGATCGCGCTCGCCTGCGACTTGATCATCGCTGCCGAGCACGCCCGCTTCGGCGTTCCCGAGCCCCGCGTCGGGTTGATGGCGGCGGCGGGCGGCGTGCATCGTCTGCCGCGCCAGATTCCGCTGAAGATCGCCATGGGCATGATGCTGACCGGCAGACACATTACCGCCGCCGAGGCCCATCGGCTCGGCATCGTCAACGAGGTCGTCCCGGCCAAGGACTTGCTGACCGCGGCCGAACGCTGGGCGAAGGAGATTCTCGAGTGCTCGCCGCTCTCCGTCCGAGCGAGCAAGGAGGCGGCCATGGGGAGCCTGCACCTCTCCGTCCAGGAGGCGATGGAAACTCACCTCGAGGGCGAGAAGCGGCTCTGGGCCTCGGAGGATTCCCGCGAAGGGCCGCGCGCCTTCGCCGAGAAGCGCAAGCCCGTTTGGAAGGGTCGGTAGCGGACGCGCGACCGGCCGTGACCGACGATCAGCCGTCGGCGATCCGCTATCGACAAGGACGCTCCGAGATCTGTCGAAAGCCGATGGCCGCGTTCAGCCCTTGTCGAGCTCGACCGCGAAGGCGAAGAGCCAGTTCTCGAACGTCATGTTTCCTTCGACCTTACGGCTGTTGATGAAAAACGTCGGCGTCGAACGCACGCCCGCCTTCTGACCTTCTTTGATGTCGTCGGCGACCCGCTCCGCGGCCGCCGTCGAGCTCATACACTTCTCGAACGCATCGACGTCGAGTCCCGCCTGCTTGGCGTAGCTCGAGAGCGATTTGTCGTCGAGGTTCCCCTGGTTGGCGAAGAGCAGGTTCGCGTACGGTGGAAAGCGGCCTTGTTGCGCCGCGCAGTCCCCCGCCACCGCCGCGCGGCAGGCGTGCTCGTGTCCCTTCTGGCTGATCGCGGAATTGCAATCGTTGGAGAGGGGAAAGTGATGGTACGTGAACCGAATTTGATTCTGGTACCGAGGCAGCAGATCCTTCAGCGTGACGTAGGCCTGCGCACAATGAGGACACTCGAAGTCGGAGAATTCGACGAGCTGGATCGGCGCGTTCTCGGGGCCCTGCGCATAGCCGCCGCCGATTGGAGTGTCGATGATCGGCTGGCCCGTGTACCAGTCGTAGAATTGCGGGTTCGAGCGGAAGACCTGCTCGCGGGTGAGCCGAGTCTGCGCGCCGAGCCATCCCGAGGCGACGAAGACGCCGATGACGGTGCCGACCACCGCCGTCGCCAACGCCGGATGGCTGCGCACCGCGCGCCAGCGCTCCAGAAGCCTTCGGGCCGCTTCTCGAAGCGGCGATGCCTGGATCCCTGCGGCGCCCAACGCGACGGTGCTCGCCGTGTAGAGGCCGGCGCAGATGAGACAAAGGGCTTTGAGCACGAAGGCCGAGATGATGGCCAGATATGCGGAAAAGAGGCTTCCCGCAACGGCCCAAGCGAACGCGTCTGCTCGAGCGCGATCGCGACGCGGCGAAGGCGGGCCTGAGGCAGCGACGGCCAAAACGAGGAGAATTCCGTAAAAGCCCATTGCCCAGACCGATACTGGCACGCGGAAGAGCGAACCGTAGGGGCTCGTCACCACGCTGTCGCAGTTGATGATCTCGTTGACGTTGCAGAAGCTCGTGTAGGCGCCGCCGGAAGACAGAATCCGGTGATGGACCCACGTTGAGACCGAGCCGAGGATCAACCCGGCAACTGCCGCCAAACCGAGTAGCCACGTGCTCCACAGCGGGGGATCCGCCCACGAAGGCTCGACCGGCGGACGCCGAGGCACCGCTTTTCCTTTCGCTGCTTTCCCCATCACTCCAGCGTCGACGGATTCTAGCGGGTCGCCGAAACGAATTCGAGCCGGCTTCGGACCTGCATACCCTTCGCGAACCTGCGCCGCCGCGCGCCGGGCAAGCGCCTGGACCGTGAGCGTCGGATTGTACCCGACGGGAGGTCGGGAAAACCGAGGCGTCGGTCACGTAAAGGTCAGATGGAGCGCGCGAACGACGAGCCACGCCGTTTCGGCATCCATCGCGTGAAGATCGCGTCGTATTCGCACCGCGAGAGCTGCGCGAAGTCTTCGAGCGGCATGGACCTACCCTCACCCTCTCCCCGAGGAGGGGAGGGATCGCCGTAGGTCCGTCTCAAGCCAGCGCCGAACGTTGCGCGTGACGAGCGCCATGATCGTCTCCTGCGGATTCACGCCGACGGGCGACGGAAAGAGGCTCGCATCGGCGACGCAGAGTCCCGGCACGTCGAATACGCGGCCGAACGCATCGGTGGCGCCGCGCTGCGGGTCGACCGCCATGCGCGCGCTGCCCATGATGTGAACCGTCATCAGCTCGAGGCCGCGCGGATCGGGGCGCCGCGCGCGGATTCGTGAGATGTCGTCCGGCGAGCGAATCTCCCCGAGATCGGCGAACGGCAGAACGCAACGCTTGGCACCGGCGGCGAACAAGAGCTCGCAGATCTTCGCGACTCCTTCGTGCGTCGTCGCCGTGTCGCGGCGCGAGAGCGAGTAGAGCATTTGCGGCTCGCGATCGGGTCCGAGCACCACGCGGCCCGTGGACGTGTCTTCGATCAGGCAGCCGACCGGAAACATGTGGTTGTAGAGCGCCATGATCTCGGCGCTGCGTTCGCCGATGCCGGGCATCGCGCCGGCGAGAATGCCCGGCGGAGGCACCGCGTAACCGATGAGAATCCCGTCGTCGAGGAAATCGTGAATCTGGTGTGCCTGGTGCGCACCCCACCACGGGTTCACGACCTCGTCGAAGATGCCGACGACCTTCGCGTTCGGATGGACCGTGAGGTTGCGGCCGATCGGCCGCGCGCGAAGCCAGCTCCGCTTGAGGATGCCGGGCGTGTGCCGTGCGCCGGCGGCGAGGATCACGGTCGGCGCGTGCGCGCTGAAGCGGTAGGTCGGGCGAGCGTTGGCCCCGAGGAACCGCCCGCGGACCCCGGTCGCCCGCCCGCGGTCGAAGAGTACCCGGTCGACGCGCGCGTCGGTGACGAGTCGTGCGCCGGCGTGCAGAGCGCGTGGCAGGTAGGTGACGAGCATGCTCTGCTTCGCGCCCGTCGGGCAGCCGAACGCGCAGTTGTTGAGCCCCGCGCAACGGCGCATGTTGCGAAGATTCTCGCGCGGATGCCAGCCGAGCGCGCGCGCTCCTTCGGCGAAGAGACGATTGTGGACGCCGAGCGTGTCCGGCCGCTGCGTCTCGGGATTCAGCTCGCGCTCGACCTCTGCGAAGACCGGCTCCATCGCCCGTGGGTCGATGTCGGGAAGGCGCTCGTCACGCTGCCAGCGCTCGAGAATGCGCTCGGGCGTGCGCCAGCACATGCCGCCGTTGATCACCGTCGAGCCGCCGGCGCAGCGTCCCTCGACGAAGAGGATGCCCGGCTTGCCGAGGATCATCGAGGCTCCGACGTCGCGATAGAGCGCGCGCATCATCTCGAGGACGCTGGTCGAGAAGCTCTCGGTCTTGTGGAGCCCGCCTTCCTCGATCATCAGCACGTCGAGTCCCGCCTCCGCGAGCAGGCAGGCGGCGACGGCGCCGCCCGCGCCGCTCCCGACGACGAGCGCATCGGCGACGAGCGTCGCGTCGCGCCGGGCGTCCCGACCCGGCTCGACGTTCGGGTAGTCGATCGACCGCTCGGGGATGCGAGCGGCGACTTCGGGCGGGATCTCAGCGGGAATCGCCATAGGCGGCGCGGTCGAGCGCGTCGGCGCGGACCCCGACGGCTTCCACGAGCCGCCGATCCCAGTGGACGCCCATCGCTTCGAGCACGGTCGGATGCTGGTAGAATGCCACGAAGATGAGCGCCCGAAGCCCGTGGACGAGCAGGCGCCGCGACCCGAGGCGGCTGTCGAGCCATCCCTGCAAGTACGCGCGTGCGTTGTCGCGGTTCATGCGAGAGAGGCGCGTCGGCTGACCCGCGAAGACAAGAGGCCCCCACTCGAGGACCCGAAGACCGAGCGGCAAGCCGATGCGGGAGAGCCTGGGAAGGTAGGGCAAGGTGCGGTCGATCTCGACGAGCACGTCCTCGTCGATCGGCTGATCGAAGCCGTGGCCGCGCGGGCGGAGCGCGGCGATGACCGCACGGAGAATCGTTGCCGAGATCGGAGAGAGATTCAGGGCACCAACACCACCTTCCCGATGTTCTTAGGGAGTCGACCGTATCGTCCACGATGGTGAGCACGAGACTGTCCCCGGCCACCTGGCGGTTGCCTGTTCGAGGCGTTCGTCATACGAAGGCTTGTCCGTCTCCTTGGGCCGGGATGCAGCGCGTGTCGGATCGTTACCGAGCGGAGGGAAGCATGGTCAAGGCCGCAGTCATGTGGGCATTCAACGAGCCCCTGAAGATCGATTCGCTGAAGCTCAAAGCTCCGCGCGAAGACGAGGTGGTGGTGAAGGTCGCGGCCAGCGGCGTCTGCCATTCGGATTTGTCCGTCGTCAAGATGGTGATCCCGATCCCGCCGCCCGTGGTGCTCGGACATGAGGGTGCTGGAATCGTCGAGGAGGTTGGGAAAGGCGTCAAGGATCTGCAACCCGGCGATCACGTCGTTCTCTCCTGGGTCGAGAACTGCGGCAAGTGCCACTATTGCATCTCCGGCCGCGGTCACCTCTGTGACACGGGCATCCGCAACGCGATGGCCGGCCAGGAAGCGGTCTTCGAGAAGGACGGTACGGATATCACGCGCATGGCGGGCGTGGCTTCGTTCGCCGAGCGGACCGTGGTGCGTGCCACGGCCTGCATCAAGATTCCCGAAGAAGTGCCGCTCGATCGCGCCTGTCTGGTGGGCTGCGGGGTGATGACCGGCGTCGGCGCGGTGGTCAACACGGCGAAGGTGCGCCCGGGCGAGACGGTCGCCGTCTTCGGCTGTGGCGGGGTTGGGCTCAACGTGATTCAAGGAGCGGCGCTCTGCGGGGCGTTGCGCATCATCGCGGTCGATCTCGTCGATTCGAAGCTCAAGCTCGCCCGGGAGTTCGGCGCCACGGACATCGTCAACGGCAAGCAGGCCGATGCGGTCGACGCCATCAAGAGCCTGACCGGGGGCCTCGGTGTGGACTACGCGTTCGAGGTCATCGGCATTCCGTCGGCGATCCAACAGGCGTTCCGCGCGCTCAAGCGCGGCGGCAAGGCGGTCATCGTCGGTGTGCCGCGCATGGGCGAAGAAGTCAGCGTCCCGGGCTGGTCGTTCCCGCTCGAGGAGAAATCCATCGTCGGCTCGCTCTACGGATCGGCCAACATGCACCGCGACATGCCGTGGCTGATCGAGCTCTACATGCAGAAGCGGCTGAAGATCGACGAGCTGATCTCGCGGCGGATCAAGCTCGCCGACGTCAACGCCGCCCTCGATGCGATGGAGAAGGGCGAGGTCGCGCGGAGCGTGATCGTGTATTAGCCGGCATCGGGCTTCGGCCCTCGGCAAGGACGCCGCGAAGTCTTCTGCCGAAGGCCGAAGCCCGACAGCCGATCGCCAACAGCCGAGAAGATGCTCACCAAAGCCGACGACTACCCGATCCACCAGACGCCCGAGCCGATCGCCTACTGCGGCACCGATCGGAATTTTTACGATCGGTATTTCTTCAACGGCTATGCCCGCGACGGCGAGTACTTCTTCGCGGTCGCCATGGGCATCTACCCGCATTTGAACGTCATCGATGCTGCCTTCTCGGTCATCCACGAGGGCCGGCAGCACAACGTTCGCGCCTCGCGCTGCCTGCACATGGAGCGTCTGGACACGCACGCGGGGCCGATCTCCGTCGAGGTCGTGAAGCCGCTGCAGACGCTGCGGCTGCGCGTGGACGACCGCGCGAACGGCGTTCGCGCCGATCTCGTGTTCGTCGCCCGCGCCCGCCCCATCGAGGAGCCCCGGTACGCGCGCCGCATTGGCCCGCGCACGTTCTTCGATCTCACGCGGATGACGCAGCACGGCAACTATGAGGGGTGGATCGAGATCGGGGGTGCTCGCGTCGAAGTCCGCCCCGAGCGCTTCCTCGGCACCCGCGATCGCTCCTGGGGCGTGCGCCAGATCGGCGCGCAGGACCCACAGCCGCACGCGCCGCTCACCGCACCTCAGTTCTACTGGCTTTGGGCTCCGCTCAATTTCGACGACGCGGTCTTTCTCTATGACGTGAATCAGGACGAGAGCGGCGAGGCATGGCACCAGAGCGCGTTTCTCGGCGGTGTCGGCGACGTCGATGCGGAAGCGATGGCGTCGTCTTCTTCGCGCATCGTCTTCAAGCCGGGGACGAGACATGCGAAGAGCGCGGAGCTGCGGCTTCGCCGCAAGAGCGGCAGCGAGGTGGAGATCCAGCTCGAGCCATCGTACCGTTTTTCGATGTCCGGTATCGGTTACTTTCACCCCGAGTGGGGTCACGGCGTCTACACGGGCGAGGACCGCACCGGCTACGACGTGTACGAGCTCGCTTCGGTAGACGAGACCCAGCCGCTCCACCTCCACGTCCAGGCCTTTTGCGGTGCGCGCCTGCGCGAAAACGGCCGAACGAAAGACGGAGTCGGCGTGCTCGAGCAGCTGATCCTCGGACCGCATGAGCCCTCCGGTCTCCGTGAGCTCCTCGACGGGGCACGGTGAGCGCCGACGGATGAGTGATCTCGGCGCTCGCTTCGCCGCCTATCTCCAGCATCGCTGGCCGCAGGCGTCGAGCGTCGAAGTCGAAACCCTCGAGCGCATCCACGGCGGCGCGTCTCGCGAGACGTATCGCGTGACCGTGCGCACCATCGAAGGCGGCCGGGAAAGCGAGCAACGACTGATCCTGCGACGTGACCCGCCGTCCAGTCTCATCGAGACCGACCGCGCGACGGAGTATCACGCGTATGAGGCGTTTTACGGCACGCGGGTGCCCGTCCCGCGCCCGCTCTTCCTCGAGACGGACCCGCGCTGGCTCGACCGGCCGTTTTTCGTCATGGAGCAAGTCGTCGACGCCGTTTCGGACGGGCGGCTGCTCGCGCAGACGCCCTACGTCGACCATGTCGAGACCATCGGCGAGCAGAAGTGGCGGATCCTCGGCGAGATCGCGCGTAGCGATCCCGCGAATCTCGCGACGCAGCTCGAGGCACCCGCGCTCGAGAGTTGCTGGCGGCGCGAGCTCGACTATTGGGAGCGCGTGATCGACGAGGATGAGCTCACCCCGCAGCCGATTGCGCGCGCGGCGATTCGCTGGCTCCGCCGCGATCCGCCTCCGCCTCCGCGGCGGCTCTCGATCGTGCACGGCGATTACCGCACGGGCAACTTCCTGTTCGACGCCGAGGGGCGCATCCGCGCCATCCTCGACTGGGAGATGTGTCACCTCGGCAACGCGGTCGAGGACCTCGCATGGGCGCTCGATCCGCTGTGGAGCTGGCCCGACCGCGAGCGTCCGGGCAAGCTGATCCCGCGCGAGCAGGCGCTGGCCATCTGGCAGCAGGCGAGCGGCATCGAGATCGACGCGCGTGCGCTCGGCTGGTGGGAGATCTTCGCTTCGGTGAAGGGCCTCGCGATCTGGATCTCATCCGGCCGAGAATACGCCGACGGCAGGAACCGAGATCTCATCATGGTGCTGGCGAGCTGGTTCCCGACCGCCGTGCACGATCGTGTGCTCGTCGAGCGGCTGGCCCCGACCGGTGGACTCGACGATGAAGCCTGAGGTCGATTTTGTGCTCCGTTCGATGATGGAGAATCTCTTGACCGAGGTCGCTCCGGCGGTCGGAGATGGCTACGTGCGGAGCAACGTCGAGGTGATCGCCGGCCTCATGGTCGCGGCGGCCGAAGAGTACGATCGCGCGGCTCACGTTCGCGCCGAGGAGAACGAAGCGATGCGCCGGATCTTTCGGAGCGCCGCGCCCTCGATACTCGACGCAGGGCTTCGCGCGCGGCTCGAGGCCGCCGCCGCCGAGCGGGACACGAGCCTTCACGTGAGCGACTTGAACGCGGTGAATGACCGGTTGCGCGGGCTGCTCATCGAGCTCCACTCGTTGGTCGAGACGCGCGACGAAGGCTGGGCCCGGCGCGCCAACCGTGCGATCTGGGACGAGCTCCGCGAATCGGTGAATCGGCGGGCGATCTCGTTTTGGCCGTTGTGAGAGGCTACAGGCTACGGGCAAAGACGCCTTGAGCTTTTCCTGTAGCCCGTAGCCTCTCATCTCCCATACCGCCCCATCAGCTGCCCTTCGGCGAGGGTCTTCTGCTTCAGCGCCTTGAGAACCGCGTCGCGTTTCGCGCCCGGCTCGAGCTCGAGCGGCGCGGAGAGCGCATGGACTTTGAAGTAGTAGCGATGGTTGCTGCCACGTGGAGGACACGGGCCGCCATAGCCGATCCTGCCAAAATCGTTCGTACCCTGACGCGTGCCGTCGCCGAGCGAGCCCCGCGTCGGTACGCCTTCGGCGAGTGCCTTGGCTGCAGGCGGGATGTTGTAGATGAGCCAGTGATTCCAGTTGCCGGAGGGCGCGTCGGGATCGTCGACGACGATGGCGAAGCCCTTGGCGGCCTCGGGCGCCCCTTCCCAGTGAAGCGGCGGGGAACGGTCGGCGCCGTCGCAGGTGTGGCTCTTGGGGATGAGCGTTCCTTCCTCGAATGCGTCGCTTCTCAGCTTGAGGGACATGGCATCGCCTCCCGAGGCGCTGCTCTGGAAGAGGAGCGCGCCGCAAATGATCGAAGACACGAGGAGGAGCGGTAGCTCGCGCATGCGTTGGTCCTCCTGCTTTTCACGCTAGCAAAACTCGGCGTATAGAAAAAGGTTCCCTTTCTCTGTAAACGGCGACCGCCAGGCACCGCCTCGATGTCCGAGTCCGTCACCGATCTCAAGCGAGCCGCCGAGGAGCGCTACCTGAACTATGCGCTCTCGCGTCATCACCTCGCGCGCGCTGCCCGACGTGCGCGACGGGCTGAAGCCGGTCCAGCGCCGGATCCTTTACGCGATGTATCAGAACCTCGGTCTCGCGCCGGGCTCGAAGCCGCGCAAGTCGGCCGCCGTCGTCGGCGAGGTGCTCGGCAAGTATCACCCGCACGGCGACCTGGCCGCGTACGAGGCGATGGTGCGCATGGCGCAGCCCTTCGCGCTTCGCTATCCGCTGGTTCACGGCGAGGGCAACTTCGGCTCGCTCGACGGCGACCGAGCCGCAGCGATGCGCTACACCGAGGTGCGCCTGGCGCGGGTGGCGGACGAGCTGCTCGAGGACCTCGAGAACGAGACGGTCCCGTTCCGGGCGACCTACGACGCCACGCGCGAAGAGCCGGTGGTGCTGCCCGCGGCGATGCCGCAGCTACTGATGAACGGCTCGACCGGCATCGCGGTCGGCATGGCCACAAACATCCCGCCGCACAATCTCTGCGAGCTCGTCGATGCGCTCGTGGCGATGATCGACGAGCCGAAGGCGGACACCAAGGCGCTGCTCAAGCTCATCAAAGGGCCGGATTTCCCGACGGGCGGCGAGATCCTCAACAGCCGCGCCGAGCTGCGCGCGCTCTACGAGAGCGGCCAGGGGGCGATTCGGCTGCGCGGCGAGTACAAAGTCGAGAACCTGCCGCGGGGCAAGCGTCAGATCGTGATCACGTCCGTTCCCTACAACGTGAACAAGGCGCTGCTCGTCGAATCGATCGCCGAGCACGTCCTGTCGCGAAGGCTTCCGCACGTGATCGACGTGCGCGACGAGTCGACCGACGACGTTCGCGTCGTTCTCGAGCTGAAGAGCGACGGCTCGACTGACGGTCGTCAGTCGAGCCCGGAGCGGTCATGGCGTACCTGTACAAGCACACCGAGCTGTCGACCACGTTCAACGTCAACCTGACGTGTCTCGTGCCGACGGCGAATCCACTGGTCGGACAGCCGGCGCGACTGTCGCTCGCCGAGATCTGCCGCCACTTCCTCGACTTTCGCCTCGAGGTGGTGACCCGCCGGCTCGATCACGAGAAGCGGAAGCTGGACGAGCGCCTGCACATCCTCGACGGCTTCGCGAAAATTCACGCCGACCTCGACCGTGCGCTCAAGATCATTCGTAACGCCGAATCGCGCGCCGATGCGGCGACGAAACTGATGGCGGCCTTCAAGCTCGACGCGGTGCAGGCGGACGCGATCCTCGAGATCCGCCTCTATCAGCTGGCCCGGCTCGAGATCTCGAAGATCCAGAAGGAGCGAAAGGAGAAGCGCGAGCGGCTCGCCGAGATCGAGGATCTCTTGAAGAAGCCGAAGCGGCGCTGGTCGATCATCCGCGAGGAGCTGGCGCGGGCGAAGGCCGACTACGGCGACAAGCGCCGCACGATGATCGCCCAGGGCGAGGAGCTGGCCTACGACCCCGAAGCGTACATCGTCCACGAGGAGACGACGGTCGTCGTCTCGCGCGACGGTTGGGTGAAGCGGGTTCGCGAGCTCAAGGACCCTGCCTCGACCCGTCTCCGTGAAGGCGATGCGCTCTTTCAAGCGCTTGCGGCGAGCACGCGCGACCGCATCGTGTTCTTCTCGAGCTTCGGTGGTCTCTACGTCCTGCCGGTCACCCAGCTGCCGGCGACGACGGGTTACGGCGAGCCGATCCAGTCGCTCGTCAAGCTCGGCGACGACGAGCGCCTGACGACGGTCTTCGCCGTTCGCGCGGACAAGAGCAGGGCGGAGGCAGCCAAGGGTCAGGGCGAGCTCTTCACGCCGACCGCTGAGGAAGGGGAAAGCTACCTCGTGGCCACGGGCCGCGGATTCGGCTTCCGGTTCACGCCGGACCTGAGTGAAACCACCCGGGCCGGGCGGAAGGTGGCGCGAGTCTCCGAAGGCGACGCGGTGGTATCGGTCTCGGCGGTTCGCGGCAAGCAAGTCGTCTGCGCCGCGGCGCACGGCAAGATGCTGCGTTTCGGGCTTGCGGAGGTGCCCGAGCTCTCGGGGGCGGGTAAGGGCGTCTATCTGATGCGCCCGGGAGGTGACGACGATCGCATCATCGGGGCGCTCGCGCCCGCGAAAGGCGAGACCGTGATCGTCACCACGGCCGAGGGTACCGAGCGCAAGCTGTCGATCGATGACATCCCCGAGGGCAAACGTGCCGGCAAGGGACTCAAGGTCGTCAAGCGCGGGCAGATCGCGGGAATCCGGGTAGAATGATGACCACCGGCCACCGGCTTCCGGCTACCGGCAAAGACTTCGCGAAGTCTTCTGCGGTAGGCGGTAGTCGGTAGCCGGTGGTCGAGAGCCACGATGGCCAAATCCAAGTACACCGCGGCCGACATCACGGTCCTCGAAGGTCTCGAGCCGGTGCGCAAGCGCCCCGGGATGTACATCGGCGGCGTCGACTCGGCCGGTCTTCATCATCTCCTCTGGGAGATCGTCGACAACTCGGTCGACGAGGCGATCAACGGCTACGCCGATCGCATCACCGTGACCATTCACAAAGACGGCGGATCGGCTACGGTCGCGGACAACGGGCGCGGCATTCCCGTCGACGTTCACGAGAAATACCGCAAGCCGGCGCTCGAGCTGATCCTGACGACGCTCCACGCCGGCGGCAAATTCGAGGCCAAGAGCTACCTCCACTCGGGCGGCCTCCACGGCGTCGGTGCATCGGTCGTCACGGCGCTCTCCGAGGAGATGATCGCCACGGTCAAGCGGGACGGTGGCGAATGGCAGCAGGCGTTCTCGCGCGGCAAGGCCAAGACCAAGCTCCGCCGTCTCGGGGCGGCACGCGGCAGCGGCACGACGATCTTCTTCCGCCCCGACCGCGAAATCTTTCCGAAGGTCCAGTTCGACGCCAAGACGATCGCCGAGCGGCTCGAGGCCAAGGCGTACCTCCATCGCGGGCTGACGGTCGTCTTCGAAGACGAGGCCCACGGCGAGAGCCACAGCTATCACTACGAGGAGGGCGTGCGCGCCTACCTCGCCAAGCTGCTCGCCGAACGGGGCCTGCAGCCCGTCGGCGGCGAGCTCTTCTACGCGGAGCGCACGCAGGAGGCCGAGCGCAGAGGGTTGCCCGAGCTCGAGTGCGTGATGGCATGGACCGAGGCCACGGACGAGACGTTTCTCTCGTTCGTGAACAGTATCCCGACCACCTCGGGGGGAACGCACGAGAACGGGCTCAAATCGGCAGTCGTCAAGGCCGTGCGAAACTATCTGGAGATCCACAACCTCGTGCCGCGCGGCCTGACGATCGCTCCGGAGGACGTGCGCGAGGGAATGGTCGCGATCCTCTCCTGCTATTTGACGTCGCCGCAGTTCCAGGGACAGACCAAGGAGCGTCTGAACAATCCCGAAACGCAGTCGGTGGTCGACGGCGCGGTGCGCACCGCGCTCGAGAATTATCTGCTCGCCAACCGCACGGTGGGCGATGCAATCGCGGCGCGCGTCGTGCTCGCCGCCAAGGCGCGCAGCGCCTCGCGCGCCGCGCAGCAGGTCGCTCGCAAGGGCGCGGTGTCGCATCGGCTGAATCTTCCCGGCAAGCTCGCCGACTGTTCGTCGACCGACCCGACCGAGTGCGAGATCTTCATCGTCGAGGGCGACTCGGCGGGCGGATCGGCAAAGCAGGGGCGCGATCGCGCCTTCCAGGCGATCTTGCCGCTGCGCGGCAAGGTGTTGAATGCGGAGCAGGCATCGACCGAGAAGGTGCTCTCGAACAAGGAGCTTTCGGACCTGGTCTCCGCGCTCGGCTGCGGGACCGGCAAGACGTTCGACGTCGCCAAGCTCCGCTACGGCAAGATCTGCCTCCTCATGGACGCCGACTCCGACGGCAATCACATCTGCACGCTGCTGCTGACGTTCTTTTACCGCCATCTGCCCGAGCTGATCACGGCGGGCTACGTCTACATCGCTCAGCCGCCGCTCTATCGCGTGGACATCGGAAGAGAGACACACTGGGCGCTCGACGACGGGGAAAAGGACAAGCTCCTCGCTCGAGCCGACGGCAAGTCGATCTCGGTGACGCGTTTCAAGGGACTCGGCGAGATGAATCCGCAGACGCTCAAGCAGACGACGCTCGATCCGAAGCGGCGGACACTGCTGCGCGTGACGGTTTCCGATCGCGCGGCGACCGACGAGACGATCCAGCGCCTGATGGGCCGCGACGTGCAGCCGCGCTTCGAGCTCATCATGGAGCGAGCGCCCCGGGTAGACGAGCTCGATATCTGAGCGGTACCGGATCGCGCTCCTTCCAGGCGACGGCATCGGCCCGGAGCTGACGCCCGTCACGCGTACGATGGTCGATGCCACCGGTCTCGGCATCGAATGGCTGGGATGCGGATACCTGGCTCGAGTTCGCAGCCGCGGCGAGGCGGGGATCGACCCTTCTGCGTTTCGCGCGGCTCTCTTTCCGTCAGCGCGGGTCTGAGTGAGGTAAGGCCCGCTACGCGCCACATTGGAGGCTCGCCCGGGTGGACTCCCGCTCTCCTACGCGGGGGAGGAAGCGGCCTCGCGCGCGTGGGCTCGCTGGCGACGCTTTCCGTTCGTAGGCTCGGCGGAGACTTCGAGCGGAGTGAGCTCCGCGAGCTCACGAAACGAGCGCTCGACGTCCAGGACGAAGTCGTGGAGATCGGGAATGAGATCCCAGTCGGCGGTGAATCCCCAGCAAAGCTTGCCCGCATAGCTGAACAGCACGATGCCGAGGCAGAGATTGTCCGTCAGCGGCACCAGACCGTAGTTGTCGAGCATGCGCGCGCCGAGCAGGTAGAGGGGTACCTGCGGGCCTGGCACGTTGGTGACGACGAGATTGAACGGCAGACGCCGCGTGGCCAGCTGGGCTCCGAGTGACAGCAGGGTCGAGGGTGTCCATTCACCGACCGCCGTCAAGACCTCCGCGCCGAGCGCCTGCTTCGAGTCCTTGAGCGCGGTGGTGGTTTCGCGAATGCGTTCGAGCCGCCGGCGAGGGTCACGTTCGTCGAGCGGCATCGGCACCATCCATGCGGAGACGCGGTTGCCGAGCCTGCCACGCTCTTCCGCGGCGCGGACGCTGACCGGCGCCATGACGCGGAAATCGAGGTGTTCGGGACGAACTCGACGACGCTTGAGAAAGCGGCGGACGGCGCCGGCGACCGTGGCCAGAACGACGTCGTTCAAAGTGCCCCCGACGACGTTCTTGACTTCCTTCACGCGAGCGAGGTCCATCGCCAGCCAATCGAAACGGCGGTGCGGACCGATCGGCTGGTTGAGTGGCGTCGACGAGGGACGCCGGAGGCTCGTACCGAGCGTGTCGCGCACCGCGCGAAGCCGAGCGCGCAGGTCCGAGCGTGGGTCGCGCGCCTGACGCACGACGTCCTGCAGGTTTCGACCGAGCTCGAAGGGGAGGGCGGCGTAGCGGTAAGCGGCGTCGCGCAGCAGGTCGAACGATGTGGGTTCGGGTCGCGGAAGCCAATCGGGCGCCGGCTCGAAGGAGTCGACGGGATCGGGCCGCAAGAGCACGTTCAGCAGATCCACGCTCGACATCCCGTCGATCATGCAGTGATGGATCTTGGAGATCACCGCAAAGTTGTCGCCACCCTCGAGGCCCTCCACGACCCACATCTCCCAGAGCGGCTTCGAGCGATCGAGGTGCTGCGCCATGATGCGCGCAGCGAGGCGTTTCAGCTGGCGCTCGTCCCCTGGCCGCGGCAGCGCCGCGTGTCGGACGTGGTAATGGATGTTGAAGTAGGCATCGTCGATCCACACGGGATGGTTCTCGAGCGGGATGAACGCCAGGCGCTGGCGGTAGCGCGGGATCAAGTGGAGCCGCGAGTTCACGTAGCCGCGGATGCGATCGATGTCGATGCCACCTTCCGGTGTGCGCAACGAGCCGACTTCGTATGTCGCCGTTCCCGCCACGTGCATCGGCGTAGTCGGACCTTCCATGATGAGGAAGGAGTTGTCGAGGAAGCTCAGGCGCTCGTACGCGCATACTGTGACATGACGGAGTCCTCCTTTTCCGCGAGGGACACAACCGCAACTTCTACCGTCGCCGGCCGCGGATAGGAAGGGGGGCGGCGCTGGACGTCGGCGGCGATTCCCACTGCGCAACCGGCGCGCCGGCTTGGCGGGCGCCGCGTGCGTAGCGTAGCGAATCGAAGGGCGGCGTCGACGGCCGGTGCCCGGGTACAGAACCGCGGGCGAGTCTGCGCTGCTCGGCCGGAGCCGGGATCGCGGCCAGCGGCAGCGATCGGTGACGGAGCCTCCCAGCTCGCAGCGGCAGCCGCCGTCTTCAGGATTGTCAGTTTGTAAACGCGGCGATCTTCCTCTAAGCAGAACCGCAGGTCTGGAGGTGCGCTATGGTGACGCCGTGTTTGCGGATCTCGTTGCTCGGGATCGCGCTCATCGTAGCGTTCAGCGTGGGGCTCGGCCGAGCCGAAGAGCCCTCCCCCGAGGAGATCCTGAAGCGCTATCTGAATGCGCTCCAGAATCAGCAGTTCGACAAGGCGTACGACGTCGTTTCCAAGGCCATGAAGACCGACCGCAAGAGCGGACAGGTGAAGTCGAAGGAGGTATGGGTGAAAGAGTCGCAGTACATCTTCGCCTTCTCGGAGGCGAAGATCTTCGACTTCAAGGTCCTGCCCGGGAAACAAGAAGGCGACAAAGCGCTGGTGCCGAACATTCTCTCCTCTCAAGACAAGTTCTTAAACCAGCTCGGCGTGGAGGAGTACGAGCTCTACACGCTGGTGAAGGAGGACGGGGGCTGGAAGGTCGACCGGCAGGAGGAGGTCATCGAGCCCGCCGACATGGCCAAGTGGTTTCCCAAGAAGTAGTGAAAAGGAAGTTTCACGGCTTTGGGAGTCTTGCGTCCGACGTATTCGTCAAGGGCTGCGAAAGCGGTGAAACGTCCCCACCGTAACTGCTGGAATTCCTTGACACTCGGAAGGGCGGTTTGTTAGGGGGGAGCGAAATCTTCAATAAAATGAGCGAATCCGCTTCTCCTGATTCGTAAGGAGGACCCCGCATGCACCTTCGGATTTCCTTGGCCGCGCTCGGGCTGAGCGCCATGCTGGGGGCTTGCCATTCGGAGACGGAGAACGTCCCACTCAGCGATCAAAAGATCTACTTCTCCGACAAGTTCTACGACGTGAAGGCGCTTTCGTCGGACCGCGCGCTGATCGTCGGCTACGGCGGCAAGATGCTCGAGACGACAGATGGCGGCGCGACCTTCAACAGGATCGATAGCGGCACCGATCTCGCGCTCTACAAGATCTTCGTGCGCGGCAACCAGCTGTGGATCGCGGGTCAGCAGGGACTGATCTTACATTCCGCGGACGGCGGCAAGACGTGGCAGAAGCAGGAGAGCGGCACGAAGGCCTATCTCTTCTCGATCTTCTTCATCAACGACAATCACGGATTCGCCGTGGGCGACAGGTCGACGGTGACCGAGACGACCGACGGCGGCAAGACCTGGAAGGCTCGGGAGGTGACGCGCGCGACCGAAGCGACCGACACCGATACGGCGCTCGCCATGCAGGATCCGATCTTCTACGACATCCGCTTCACGAACGAGCAGACGGGATGGATCGCGGGTGAGTTCGGGCAACTCCTGAAGAGCACCGACGGAGGGCAGAACTGGATACCGCATCAAAACTCGCTGATGACGCCCGAGTCCGGCGTCGTCGACGTGATGGATCTGCCGACTTTCTTCGGCGAGTTCATGATCAGCGACCAGGAAGGTCTCGCGGCTGGTCTCGACGGAAAGATCGTGCGGACCAGGGACAGCGGCGCGACGTGGCGGTTCGAGCCCATGAAGCTCGCGTTCCCGATCCGCGATCCGCTCTACCAACCCTACGTGACCGCCGACGGCACTGCGTGGGCGGTCGGGGCGGCAGGAGAGGTGCTTCATCTGCCGCCGGGTCAGGCCGAATGGACCCGCGCCGATCTCGGCATGCCGATCTACACTTGGCTGCGTTCGGTGGACTTCGCCGATGCTCAGAACGGCTGGCTGGTGGGCGGCTACGGTTATATTCTGCGTACGACCGACGGCGGGAAGACGTGGAAGCTCTGCCTCGGCTGAGCGTCCAAGCTCGTCAGAAGCCTCGCACATCTGACTCGCAAAATTTTCAGCCCGGCGTCCACGGTCCCTCCCTCCCGTGAGAGGTCCGAAATCGCAACACCCCGGACGCCCCGCAGACGCAGAACCTGTTTCGCATCCGGGACGGGACGAACAGATTCATCTCGTTCAACGACGTTCCGCAGAGATACACGAGCTGTTCGTCGACCTCGATCTCTCCGCGGCGCTGATGAGCTTCCGAATCGGCCGCTGGCAGATCGTGTGGGGCGAGGTGATCGGCTCTGATCGAGGCGCGAGCCTTCGAGCGCACGGGGCGACCGGAGATGCTTCCCGCCGTTCTTTTTGTTAGGTGCGGAGCCAGATGAAGGTCGTTCTTCTCTCCGGGGGGCTCGGTGGGGCGCGGCTGGCTCCGGAGCTCGGGCGGGTGCTCGGCCCCGGACGGCTCGCGGTCATCGCCAACGTCGGCGACGACCTGGAGTGGATGGGGCTGCGCGTATGCCCGGACGTCGACTCGATCCTCTACGCGCTTGCCGGCGTGTGGGACGGGAAGCGCGGATGGGGACGCCGTGGGGAAACGTTCCGGGTTTGCGAATGCTTGGGATCGCTCCGCACCCAGAGCTGGTTCGGGATCGGTGACCAGGATCTGGCGATGCACCTCGAACGGACTCGGCTCCTGCGCTCGGGAAGGAGGCTCACCGACGTAACCCGCGAACTGTCCTCCAAGGTCGGCGTGCGAGGGGTGACGGTCGTGCCCGCGGCCGACGCGACGGCGGCGACTCGATTCGTTCTTTGCGATCGCCGCACGCTCGATTTTCAGGAATGGTA
This sequence comes from uncultured delta proteobacterium, assembly GCA_963745025.1. GTDB lineage: Bacteria > Desulfobacterota > Binatia > JACPRU01 > JACPRU01 > CAVQIG01. Next base: position 1,026,720 of record CAVUWD010000016.1, on the reverse strand, counting down.
CGTGAGAGAGCGTGCCCGGCCGCGCCTGCGTCGGACGATCTTGTCGCGCGCTCCAGCGTCGCCTGCGGCGCTCGACGTGTTGGCCGACGCCGACGCCGTCGTGCTCGGACCGAGTAACCCGATCACGTCGATCGGTGCGATCCTCGCGCTACCCGGCATGAAGTCCGCGGTGCGCGCGGTGCCCCGGCGCATGGCGGTTTCGCCGGTCGTCGTGCGGCGGCGGGGCCGAAGCGCGAACATCGCACAGCACGCGCGCGCCCGCCGGCGCGTGCTCGAGGCCGAGGGCGCCCAGGATCGGCCCGCGGCGATCGCCGCGCGATATGCATCCCTGGTCGATCGGTTCCTGTTGGACCGCTCGGATCGCGCCGATGCCGACGCGATCCGACGACTCGGGATCGAACCGGTCCTCGCGGACCTGCTCGAGCCCGCGGCTCTGGCACGCGCGCTGGCGAAGCTCATTTCGGGGTAGGCTCACGGCGGCGTCTGCGACGACGCGGCGAGCCTATCCCGTCCCCGATCGCGCGATGAGGGGGAGGTTGAGAATCCTCATCGCGAACGGGGCGGGGCGCCTCGCGCTGGCGCCCCGCACGTTCTCGCCCTGTGCTAGCTCTGGAAGATGTGAACCGACATGGCCGCGGCGTCGCGGCCGAGGAAGCCTCCGCCGTTCTCGGTCATGCCGACGCGGGCGCCCGACACTTGGCGCTCGCCCGCGTTGCCGCGCAGCTGCTCGCAGATCTCGAAGATCTGAGCGATGCCCGTGGCGCCGATCGGGTGGCCCTTGGCGAGCAGGCCGCCGCTCGGATTGACCACGTGCTTGCCGCCGAGCTTGGTCTGACCGGTGCGAAGCAGGGCGGGTCCTTCACCGCTCTTGCAGAATCCCATGTCCTCGTAGACCATCAGCTCGGCCGGAGCGGCGGCGTCGTGCACTTCGATCACATTGATGTCTTCGGGGCCGATCGCGGCGATCTCGTAGGCGCGCTTCGCCGCACGCTCGGTGGCGCCCGGCTCGTCCGCCTTGCGGTCGCGCCCCGATAACAGCACCGATGCCCGCACGGCGATCGGCTTGCGGACCCCCAGACGGCTCGCGATTTTGTCCGAGCAGAGGATCGCGGCGGCCGCGCCGTCGCCGATCGGCGAGCACATCATCAAGGTGAGCGGCGCAGAGATCTCTCGCGAGGCGAGCACCTCTTCGCGAGTGCAGTGGTTGCGGTACTGGGCCCGAGGATTCAGCGCGCCGTGGTCGTGGTTCTTGACCGCGACGTCGGCGAAGTCCGCGGCCGTGGCGCCGCTCTGCTTCATGTACTCGCGCGTCATCGACGCGTAGACGTCCATGAAGAACGAGCGGTTCTGACCGGCCTTCTCGTCCTCGGGACCCGCCCCTTTGGATTGGGTTTCCGCCATCCTTTTCTTGAGCTCCTGCAGCGACTCGAGGTCGACGGCGGTGCCGATCGCGCGAAACGCGCGCGTCTTGTCCTCGTGGGAGAGCTTCTCCGCACCCACGGCGAGAGCGACGTCGTACTGTCCCGAGGCGACGGCCAGCCACGCGAGATGGAACGCGGAAGCCGCCGAGGCGCAGGCATTCTCGACGTTGAAGATCGGGATGCCGAGCAGTCCGGTGTTCCGCAGCGCCACCTGGCCACGGATCATCTCCTGGCCGGTCATCAGACCCGATACGGCATTGGCGAAGTACGCAGTCTGGACGTCCTTGGCCTCGAGGCCGGCATCCTTCAGCGCACCGCTGACCGCCTCCTCCGCGAGCGAGCGCACCCCGCGCTCGAGGAATTTTCCGAATCGCGTCATGCCGACGCCTGCGACTACGACGTTGTCTGCCATGATTGGCTCCTTTCGAATCTTGGCTAAGGGCTACAAGTTACAGGAAAAGACTTCGCGATGTTTTTCCCGGTAGTCTGTAGTCGGTAGCCGTCATTTTTTCACCTGATACCCGGCCTTCTCTCGATCCCACGCGGTCGCCGAGATACCGCGCTCGCGCAGCACCCCGTACTGCACCCGGTGGGTTCCGGTCTTCGGGATCTCCTCCACGAAGTCAACGTAGCGCGGGATCGCGTAATGCGCCATCCTACCCCGGCAAAAATCCAGCAGCCCACTCGGGGAGAGAGACTCCCCTGGTCGCAGGACGACGGCCACCATGACCTCGTCCTCGCCGAGGTCGGAGGGTACGGCATACGCCGCGGACTCGAGCACGGACGGATGCTCGTTCAGCACCGACTCGATCTCCCAGGCGGAGATGTTCTCGCCGCGCCTGCGCATCGAGGCCTTCTTCCGTCCGCGGAAATAGTAGAAACCCTCCGCGTCGCACTCGGCGAGGTCCCCCGAATGGAACCAGCCGCCGCGGTACGCTTCCGCGGTCGCCTCCGGCAGCTTGTAATACAGCGTCAGCGGACCCCTGGGGTGGCGAAAGACGAGCTCGCCGATCTTTCCTGGGGGTAGCGGCTGGTCGTGGTCGTCGACGACGCGAAACTCGACGCCGCCCAGCGGCTTGCCCATCGCGCCGACCTTTCCGACGTCGTTCATCAGGAATCCCGGTGAGTCGACCATGCCGTAGAACTCGATGAGGCGGACGTCGAATCGCTGCTCGAACTCGCGCCAGACGTTGGCGGGGCACGCGGCCGAGACGCACGACCCGCACGGGATTGTCGCGATCGTTCGGCTTGGGCGGCTGTTTCATGAGGATCGGGATCATGGCGCCGAGCGTGTTGAACTCGACCGCGTCGTACTTCCGGCAATCGTCCCAGAACCGCGAGGCGCTGAACTTCTCGGCAAGCGCCAGCTTCGCCCCGATCGTGATCGAACCGATCGCCGAGATGAGGAGCGCGTTGCCGTGGAAGAGCGGCAGCGGCGTGTACATGGTCTCCCCCGGCTTGACGCGGAGCGCCTCGAACATGATGGCGAGGGGGGCCATGTCGTAACCGGTCGCGACCACGCCCTTCGGCGGTCCGGTGGTGCCCGACGTGTACATCATGCCGACCGCGGCGGACGGCTCCTTCACCTCGACGTCCGGCTCACGATCGGGATGCGAGAGAAGGCGATCGAGCGTCCAATCGACGCCCCCTCCGGCGGGCCCGTCTGCGACCACCGGTCGCGCGCAGCGTCGGCACCTTGTCCTTGGCCGAAAGCACCGCGTCGCGGAGCGCATCCTCGAAGACCACCGCGACGGAGTCGGAGTTCGCGAGAATGTGCTGCAGCGTCGCTCCGCGCTGCGAGGTGTTGATCGGCACCGAATGCGCGCCGATGAAGTTGATGCCGAAGTGCACCCATAGAAATTCCGGGCGGTTTCCCATCATGATGGCGACGCGCTCGCCCGGCTTCACGCCGAGCGCGGCGAGACCGTTCGCGGCGCGCTGGGCGTTGGAAAGAACGTCCGCGTAGGAGTAGCCGCCGTCCTTCCATTTCAGCCAGACTTCCTTCGGCTGCTTCGCCGCGTGCTGGCGAATCGTTTGTTCCAGTGCGCTCTGAGCTCGAGCCAAATGGATCACTCCTTTCGAGGGTCAGTCGACGACGCACGCCTGCGCGAGGTCGGAGAGTTGATGCCAGCGAAGGATGCTTCGCGCTTCGTCGATGAGGCCGGCCGTCAGCCCGACGAACACGAGCTCTCGTGCCGGATCGGCCCACGCCACGATGCTGCTCGCCCCGGCATGACCGAAGGTGCAGGGCGAGGCGAGCGAGCCGAAATAGCTGGGAAAGATCCCGACGCCGCGGATCCAGAAGCCGAGCCCGCGGTTGGCAGGGACGTGCGGCCAGCGGTTCATCACGCGCAGAATTTCAAACAGACGATCGCCTTGGTCGCCGGTGTGGATCGTCGTGGCGAGATCGACCATCGCCGGCGAAAGCAGCCGCACCCCGTCGAGCTCTCCGCCGTTCAGCCACATCTGGTAGAAGCGCGCGAGATCGAAGATCGTCGAGCGGGAGCCGCCGCCCGGAATCATCGCCGGTTGAACCTCGGGAAGATCGAAGGCCTCGAGCAGCGCGAACGGGAAGGGGATGCTCTCCGCGTCGAGCGCGCGCAAGGGCACGAGGCGCTCGCGCATGTCCGCGCGCACCCCCATGTGAGAATCCGGCATCTTCAGCGGGCGATAGATCTCGTCGCTGCAGATCTCGGCGAAGCTTCGCTTGCCGCCGTCGAGACGCCGCACGATCTCGGCCATGATCCAGTGGGCGTTGAGCGCATGATACTGCACGGCGGTTCCCGGCTCGAATTCGAGCGGCAACGCGCAGACGCGCGCGATCGTGGCGTCCCAGTCTTTCCACTGCTCCATCGGCCAGTCGGCTGGAAGGGTCGGGAAGCCGGCCGTATGGGTCAGTAGTTGGGCGATGGTGATGCCGCCCTTTCCGGCGACCGCGAATTCCGGGATGAACTCGGCGACCTTGTCGACCAGACGAATGTCGCCGCGATCGACCCGCATCAAGAGAGTCGTCGACGTGATCGGCTTGCTGGTGGAAAAAATGCAGTAGATGTCGTCTGGACGGGCGGGCCGCCGACGCTCGGCGTCGACGTGACCGACAGCCCTGGCGGCGACGATCCGGCCGCGGCGAGCGATCAGGAAGCTGCCCCCGAACAGCCACTTTTCCTCGATCCGGCGCTCGACGACGCGGAAGAAGTGATCCACCCGCTCGGGGTCGACGCCGACGTCGCGGGGCTTGGCGGTTTCCATGCGGAGACTCAGAGGTAGAAGGTCTTCGCGATCTGCTCGTTGTAGAAGCCGATCCGCTCGGGGGACAGCGCGACGTATGGCGAGCAGAGCGTGAACGAATCGGCGATCTCGGCGATGCGATCGATTCGCCGCCGCACCTCGTCCGGTGCGCCGACGATGGCGAACTTCTCGACCATCTCGTCCGTGCAGGCTCGCAGCATGCTCGCCTCGTCTTTCGCCCGCGACGCCTCCGCGATCGCCCTGGCTTCCTTCCCGAAGCCGTTGGCCGCGAAGTACTTCTCGTACTGCGAGTGCAGCGCGTAGAACATGACCGTCCGGCGCGTCTCGTCGATCGCTTGCTTTCGGTCGTTGCTCGGAGCGACGTAGAACCAGACGTTGAGGTCGAAGTCGGAGCGCTTCTTCCCGGCTTTGTCGAGGCCCTTCTTCAAGTTCGGCACGATGCGCTCGAGGATCCATTGCTCGCTCGAGATCGGGTGCGGCGCGAGGCCGTCGGCGATCTCGCCGGCAACCTGCATGGCCGTCTCGTAGAGCGCCGGCAGAACGATGGGAATGTGCGTCCGTACCGGTGGAGCGATCGTCTTGAAGCGGTCGAGATCGAGCTTGTAGTACTCGCTCTCCCACTTGCCGAGCTCACCGGTGTGCCCCTTCTCGATGATCGTGCGGATGAGCGCGACGGCTTCGCGGAGATGCGGGATCGGCTTCCCGTAGTGGACGCCGTACCACTGCTCGTTCCACCAGCGGACCGACGGACCCAGGCCGAGCACCATTCGGCCACCGCTGATCGTGTCGACGTCGAGCGCCGCGGAGGCGGTCTCGAGCGGGCTGCGCACGAAGGCGAGGGCGACACCCGTGCCGAGCTTCAAGCGGCTGGACGCCATCGCCGCGGCGCCCAGCGTGACGAAGGGCGGGCCCCAGAGCTGGACTGCCCAGATTCCCTCGAGGCCCATCGCCTCGCACTGCTTTACCACGCCGTCGAGCACCGGACCCGGCAGCGGCGGCAAGACTCCCCAGTAACGACGCTTATTCGCCATTACGAGCGCTCTCTAGACCTGGATGAGCACCCCGTTGTGAATCAGGAACGAGAGCACGTCCGCGCCGCGCCGCAAGCCACCCTCTCCCTCGCGCGCACGAAACTCCTTGATCTTATCGGCGTAATGGGTGCGCCACTTCACCGACAGCACCCGCTCCCCGTCGGCCTTGCGGATGCGGAAGAGCTTGGCGATGATCGAGTCGGGATCTTCGCCGACGAAATCGCAGAATTCCCGCAGCGCCTCGACCATCTGCGGCTCTTCGACGAGGAGATCACCCCCCCACTGCTTGCGCAGTCCCTCGCCCCAGGTCTTGACCGCGTCGAATTCGGTGATCGGTTTCGCGAGCCCCATCGTCACATTACATCGGCAGATTGAGGCGCCGCGCCAACTCGCGGACCTCTTTGCGCCGCTCGGCGTTGTCCGGTCGGGCCGGTGTGGTGAACAGCTTCGACGCCTCGAGCTCTTTTACGACCTTCGGGTCGCGTGGAAAGGCGTTGCCGTAGTGATTGAGGAAATACTGCTCCTCGAACGGTGGCCGCGGGCGCTGCCCGCCAGCCTCGCGCGACTCGGCCGGATATCCGACGTTCAAGGCGTAGAACGGAATCCAGTCGTCCGGTACCTTGGTGTACTTCTTCACCACCTCTTGGACGAAGGCCGTCAGGCACGCGCCGAGGCCGAGCTCGAAGGCCATCAACAAGCCCTGGCAGGCCGAGATTCCGCAGTCGAACGCGAGCGCGACCGGATAGACCGGCATCTCGGTGAGCGGCTTCAGGATCTGCGGATAGACGGTTTCGTCGACGAACTTGTGGCTCCAGCCGTGGGTCGGGTTCACGGCGCCGTAATCGAACAGCTGCTTCAGGCGCGCGCCCTTGTAACGGTTCACGACTCCGGGATCACCGTATAGATAGATGTGTACGGGCGCGAGCGCGATCACGTTCGCCTGCACCGGGTTCTTCATCTTCTCGAGATCCTCAGGCGAGATGTCGGCACGCTTGACGACGACGGCCTTCAGCCAGTGTGCGTTGACCGCACACGAGGCGATGCGGCACGCCTCGAGAATCTTCTGGATCTTCTCCTGTTCGACGGGTTTGTCGGGCTCGAAGTAACGGATCGACCTTCGGATGCCTAGGACCTGCTGAAATTCCATGATCTCCTCCTCGTGGCGTCAGAATATTCGGCCCTGATAGTCCAAAGCTGCAACCGAATCCATCGCGCATCTCGCGGATACGTGCAATCTTTGGAACTAGCGGCAGGGAGAATGGAGCTGAAGGCGGCGGCGCGCGGCGACGCTTGCTCCGATGCCATTGACTTCGCGGCGGACGGTTGACTATGGAGCGGGATGCCGTAGCGGGCGAGCTACCCCAACCCGGCGCTAGACTACCCCCACCTAAGGCTGACCACTCCACGTAAGGAGGATTCCCGATGACTGACAAGGAACGACTCAAGCACGCATTCGAGCAGACGCCCTCGCTCTTCAACCTGCTCACCACGATCCGCAGCCGGCGCGTCGGACACGGCTACCGCATCGACTCGGGAACCGACTACAAGCACCCGGCGACCGGCCGCCTGGTCAAGCAGCAGAAGGGGCCGATGCAGTTCGTCTCCAAGAAGGAGCCGAAGCCGCTCAGCAAGCTCGAGGAGGCGCTGATCGCCTGGGCCGCCTGCGGCCCGAACGGGCTCGTCGCGTGGGACATCTCGCTCGACGGCGGCTTTCACGAGCTCACCTGGATCGCCGGCCGCACCACGCCGCATCCTGGCAATACGCTGGCGACCGACCTGCTGATCATCAACGACAACGGTGCCTTCATCTACAAGCCGACCACCAAGCGTGAGAAGGTGATCGAGATCGAGGGCGAGAAGGACTACGACAAGGTCGTGCGCTGGTACGAGGAGTGCACGACGCAGATTCTCGACGAGCGCCCCGACGTCGACCACGTGATGCGCGCGGCAGGCGCCCCCAACGCGACGCTGATGGGCCCGTATCAAATCAATATGAACAATCCGGGCACCACGTGGTTCATTCCGCTGACCGACGCCGGCTATCTGAACTCGGCGCTCATCAATTTCATGGACTGCTGGCACATGTACTTCATCGACGAGTGGAACGGTGGACGGCCGGCGGGCATCGAGAAGTGGATCGGGGAGGGCAAACTCGAGCTGGGGTCGACGATCGCCAGTTCAGAGCAGCTGATCTTCCAGGTCGAGAGCTACCCGACGGGCATGCAGATTCAGAACATCCGCCTCGCCGCCGAGGCGATGGGCCTCGGCAACTGGGTGTACTGCGGCTTCAATCCCGAGATTCTCTTCGGCGCCATGCCCGAGATCTGTCGAGGGCTCGGCTTCCACGTCGAAGCACCGAATCCGAAGGCGCCAATCTCGACCGGGCAGATCAAGGTGTTCGGCATCAAAGACGTGAAGGAAGCCACCTACGTGCCTTCGCCGCGCTGGAAGTCCGCTGAACAGCTGGTGAATTTCTGGTACGAGGAAAAGTATGGCAAGGAAGGCGTGATGAACGACTCCCCGACCGGATATCTTCGCGCGGTCGGCTCGCCCTGGAAGGACGCCACGCGCGACGCGATTCTCAAGGACCCGCGCACCCGGCCCCAGCCATGGGTCAAGGACGCGCTGACTGCTTACATCGAATACTGCGTGAAGACCTTTGGGCAATGGCCGGTGACTTACAATCCGATGCAGGCGCATTTTGGCGCCGTCATCCACAACATCGACGAAGAGTTCTACGACACGTACTACAAGGTTGGGTACATCAACGACCGGATCCGCAACCGGTCGAAGATCTGGCACGACTGAAAGGGCTACAGGCTACGGGTTACAGGAAAGACTTCGCGATTCCGTTCCCGTAGCCCGTAGCCCGTAGCCTCCCGTGTCTACCGTCTTCTGGCTCCAGTTCCTGCGGGTGGTGCACATCTACTCGGCGATCATGCTCGTCGGGTCGATCGTCTTCAACACGGCGATACTGAATCCCGCGCTCAAGCGAATTCCCCCTGCTCACTCGACCGTCGTGAGCCAGAAGATCGGCGCGGGGCTGATGATCGTCGGCACGACGGCGATTGCCCTGCTCGGGATCACCGGGTTCAGTCGGCTGTGGGTGATGGGCCAGCTGTCGAGCTTCTTCACCCGCGACTTCGTCACCGGTCCGTACGGTCGCTGGATCGTGCTCATGGCGCTGGCGTGGTTCGTCCTGCTGATCACCGGAACGCTGTCGGGGTACTGGTACCAGGCGATTCTCACCCAGAAGCTCCCCTATTCGGCGGGCCTGCGCGACCTGGAAAAAAAGCGCGCTGCGCAAGAGTGGGTCACGCTGTGGCAGGATCGCTTCTATTATCTGAATGTAGTCGCCGCGGTGCTGGCCGCTCTCGGCGGAGCGATGGCGAAATTCTAGAAGATGGCTACGGGCTACAGGCAAAGAACAAAGCGCTCGTTGCCTGTAGCCTCTAGCCCGTAGCCGGTAGCCTGCCTCTTGGACCTGCGCGAATTTCCGTTCTACCGATCCCGCCTCGACGCGCGCGGCGTTCCCGAGCCCTGGTCGCTCGACGATCTCGAGGACTACGCCGCCGAGCACGACGACCCTTTCGCTGGCCGCGTGCGCGAGGGCTCACGGCCCGCCGTCGCTCTGCAGATCGAGGCGACGAGCGAGCCGCCGGTCTGGGCGGCGCTCGGCCCCGCCGAGCTCGACGCCTGGGCCGGCGTGGTGTCGCGCCTCTGGCGCCGGTTTGGGCTCGGTGCCGACGAGACGATCGCCTTCTTCGACTACGGCTCGAATCCGTGCGTGCTGCTCTCCTCGTCGATCTACGTCTCGCATCTGCGGCGGGGCGCGGCCACGCGCCTCGGCGCGCACACCATCTGCAACGACGGTGTGGCGAGCATGACGGCGCGGATGCTGGTGATTCTCGAGAACGTGCGTCCCGTGGGGTTGGTCATGCGCCGAGACCTCGTCGCGCCGCTCGCCGAAGCGCTGGCAACGCACGGGCAGCGGGGTGCGAAGAGCTTACGCTGGGCGGCGGTGTCCGAGGTCGAGGGCGCGGCTGCCACCAAGGACGCCGACCGGCTCGCCGACGTGCTCGGTGTGCCGGTGCGGAGGCTGCTGCGCGCCGACGCGGCGTTTTTCGTTGCGGGGGATTGTCCCGAATGCGGTCAATTCCATCTCGATCGGAGCTACCGGGCGGAGTCGCTCGGGGAGAGGGAGATCGTATTGAGCGCGCCGTTCGTCGGGGGGTGCCCGGCGATCCGCTACCGCCTCGGCCGCGGCGACGTTCTTCCCGCCGGCTGTCCACTCGAGCCGAAGGCGGCGAGGCTCGCTTGGTAAGATGGTGGACCGGAGCGGGTCGCGACCAGCGGGAGCGACGGAAACGGGTGCTCGCTTGGTAGGATGGTGGACCCGAGCGGGTCGCGACCAACGGGAGCGACGGAAACGGGCGATCGGATGGGCATGACGCCGCGCGCGCGCGTCGCGGAGCCCTTCGATCGGCTCGACACGCTGTCGAGCGCGGCGCTACGGCGCTGGTGGACGGGCCGTGTCCGGCGCGTTCTCGAAATCGCCGTCGCCGAGCTCCCGTTCTACGCCGAGAAGTTCGCTGCCGCGGGATTCGACGTGCAACGTTTCCGGAGCCTCGACGATCTCGATCAGCTGCCGACGTTTCGCAAGCAGGACATGCTCGCCTGGCAGACGGAGCGGAAGTGCCATCGGCTCGGCATCGAGAGACGGATCGATCGCAGCGTCGGCGAGACGTTCACGGTCAGCTCGGGAACCATCGGCACGACATTTCTCACCGTCAACCGGCGATGGCGACGCGTGCAGGGCAAGTCGTCCGCTCGGGCGCATTGGTGGGCGGGCTTTCGCCCGGGATCACCGTTCGTGATCTCTGCCCCGGCGTGGCACAGCTATGCCGCCATCCAGCCGTATCTCGCGGAGTTCTTCGAGGCGCCGTGCGTGGTCGTTTCGGGAACCTACCTGCCACGCTACGCCGACCGCATCGTCGATGCGCTGCGCCGCTTCCGTCCGCGCTACGTCACGATGTTCCTGCCGATGGTGTTTTCCATTCTCACCGCGGCGCGCCGCTCGGGCATCGAGCCGAGAGCCCTCTTCGACCGGGTCGAAGTCCTGCTCGTCACCGGCGCACCGATCACTCCGGGCATGGAGCGTCACCTGAAGGAGGTGACCGGGGTGGGGCGCATCTCCGAAGTGGCGGGCGTCACCGAAGGCGTGCTGGCGACGTCGTGCGCAGAGAAGCGCGGGCTCCACGTGGCGCCCGACACCTGCTACATCGAAGCCCTCGATCCGCGGACGCGGCAGAGGGTTCGGCCGCGGGAGCGCGGATCGATGGTGCACTGCTTCTTGATTCCCGAGGGCTCGGTCTATCTCCGCTACGACAGCGAGGACGTCGTCACGATCGACGATTCGGAATGCCCTTGCGGCCTTCCCTCGCCGAGAATTAAGATCCTCGGCCGCTGGGAGCATAGCTTTCGGCTCGGAGGAGAGGCGCTTCTCGCGTACGACGTCCAGCTCGCCCTCGAAGATGGAGTGCCGGAGACGGTGGGTATGCCATTCGTGATCTCAAGGGAGGGACTGAACGCGGGACGGCTTCGGCTGTTGATGGCGGAGCCCGAGCGCGACGCTCGCGATCTCGCGGCGAGGCTCCGCGGCCACTTGCAGGCTCGCTTCGGCGCGGCGGTCGAGGTGGTCTGGGTGCGCGACCTGCTGCTCCAGTTCAAAGGTGTCGCGCCGGTGCTGTCGGAGACCCAAATCGGCTGATCTACTCGGGCAGAATTTTACGCTTGCGCACGAAGATATGAGATACGAGGTACCATCACCCTTGCGCGCGTCGGTTGCCGCCGCGAGGCTCGGCTGAGAGTCGGCGATGGGGAAGGGCGCGCTCGGACAGCTGGCGGCATACTGGCCCGAAGACACGGCCCGCTACGCGCACGTGCCGCTGAAGCGGGTCGGGGAAATCACGCTGCACGCGTCGGCGGCGACCGCCCCCGAGAATGCCGCGCTCGTCACCAGCTCGGGAGCCGTCTCCTATGCGCAGATTTCCGAGAGCGTGAAGAAGCTCGCGGCGTCGCTGCGCGGCCGATTGCAGAAGGGCTCGCGCGTGGCGATCGCGCTCGCCGAGCCGCTCGAGCTCGTGACCGCGCTCTTTGCCTGTTTCGAGACCGAGATGCTGGCCTACGCGAGCGCGGGAGAGATCCCGGAGAGCACGCTCGGGCGCTTCGGCGCAGACCTCGCCCTCGGTCGGTCGGGCGAGAAGGCGGTCGAATTCGCAGCGCTCCTCGCCGAGCCGGGAAGCGAGAAGAGCGAGCGGCCGGACTTCAAGAAGCCATTGGTCGCGTTCGCCAAGCCCGATCGCAGCGGCGAGATCCTGCACAATCACAAGACGCTCGCCGCCAAGGCGATCGCGGTCGGCAGCTTCTTCATGATCGACGCAGAGACCCAAATTCTTCTGCTCGATCCACCGACCGATTGGCTGTCGCTGGCGATGCTGCTCGGCGCTTGGCAACGCGGCGGCACCGTGTGGGCAGGGTGGGGGACGGGGCTCGCGAACCCGCCGGAGCGTGTCGACTATCTCGTCACGAGCTGGGCGGGCGCGATGCAGCGGTTCGTCGACGCGCCACCCCGCATTCCCCGCTTGCGCATCGGCGCCGGCGCGCTGGTCGGCGTCGAAGGGCCGTTCAGCGTTTCTGGACGTCGGCGCTTGGCGCGGCGACTCGGCACGCCGGTCCTCACGGTGCTCGGCCGGAACGACCTCGGACCCGTGATCGCCAGCCATCCGACCTGGTTTCTCGACGACGCGGTCGGCATTCCGCTGCCGAACGTGGACACGCGCCCGCTGAATCCCGCGAACGGCGAGCCGCTGAACATCGGCTGGGATGCCGTCGAATCCGCAGAGCTCGGCATTAAATCGGCGCACGCGCCCGCAGGCGGGACGCTCGTCGCTGACAACTGGATCCGAACCGGGATCACGGCGGAGATCGATCCGACGGGGTTGTACTTCCTCTACGGCTCGGGTTCGCGCTGATTTGTATGGAGCCGTTCCAATGGCGACATAGTCGGTCTTACACCGGGGAGGGTAGGTGCGGAAGGGCGAGTGGCGGGTGGGTGGTGAAGCCCGCTTACGACGGAGTAACGGACTAGAGCCCGAGCGAGCGATCGCGACGCGCTCGTGCCCGGAGTGAACGGGCTCGTCGGCACCAATCGGGTCGTGAGCCTCAAGCGCGCGAGTCCCGGGCACCTGGCGCGGGCTCGGATCCTTCAAGGACTGCGATGTGACGTTTGCGCGCGCGCAATACGACTTGAACTGCGCCGCGCGCCCTCCGTCACGGTGCCAGCGCCGCGGTCACACCCGCGTGGTCGGAAGGCCACAGGCCGTTGGCGGTACGGTTCGCCGGATCGACGCCGATGACGTTCGAGCGATAGGCCGTCCCGCCGGCGCGCAGCAGCACATGGTCGATCCGCTGGAAGAGCGTCGGTATGGGGTTCAGCAGGTCGGGCTCGTTGCAGCAGGTGACGCCGGGGTCCTGCGGGTGCACCAGCGCCCAGGTGTCCACGAACCCGCTGCTGGTCAGGATGTCGTACGGGTTCGTGTTGTCGAGGGGGCTTCCCTCGTCGGAGACAGGGTCGTCGGGCGCCGAATTGAGATCCCCCACCAGGACGACCGGCAGGCTGGTCGTCGCCAGCGGCCCGGCGAGGAGCTCCAAGGCCTGCGCGCTCCGGTAGAAGTTCGAGAACGCCTCGAGGTGGGTGTTCACGAAACGGAACTGGCGGCTCTTGGCCGTCACGTCGATCGAGGTCCAGCCGCGCGTGCTCGTAATGGTCGCCGGGCCTCCTAAGATCGGCAGCGTCAGGTTGGCCGTGAAGTTGGCGGATTGAGGGTTCTCGACTGTGAGCGCGCCGCGTCCGACCGCTTTGGCGAGGATGACGTCGCGTTGGGTCAGCCGGATGTCGAAGCCCAAGATCGTGGGTGCTTCGAGGTCGGCCTCCTGCTGGACGACGACGGCATCGTAGGTGATGCCACGCGCGGCGAGCGCGTCGAGGAGGAGCGTGAGAAAGTCGTAGGCGACGTCGGTCGCCGGAGTGCCGCCGAAAACTGGCGGCCCATCGGGGGCTCCCGTGCGCCAAAGGGCGACTTCCTGCAAACCTACGAGGAGCGGGGACGCGTCGTCGATCTCGGCCGCGAGCAATTGCGCCCGGGCGGGGAAGTCGGTGGCCACGACCTGCTGCCAGATCGTGCTCGCCGCGAGGACGAGCTCCTCGAGGGTTCCTGCTTCGATCGCGGGGGTCAGGTCAGCCCCCAGGTAGAGGTTGCGGGTCTCGACCGGCACCGGCCGCGGTTTGCCGGCTGCAGCGGCTGGAAGAGGCCGGAGTGCGCCGATCAATACGACCAGCATCGAAAGTCTCAGAAGAGTTCCGGACCTACGGCGGGAGACAGGGGCGATTTGCACGGTAGCCCTCCTTCGTTCCCGAGGATCGGTTGTTTGGCCGGCGACGACTGATCGCCGAACGGCACGATTCATTCCGCGATGCTCCGGCACCGGGCGCATGTCAACCGGGGTGGTTCAGCGTGCGCACATAGGCGACGACGTCGCGCAGGTCCTTCTCGGTGAGCGAAGGATTGCCGCCCTTCGGTGGCATGAGGACGCCCGTGCTGTTGAGCGGGTCCTTCGCGTCGCGGCCCTTGATCAACAGGTCGACGAGCTGGTCGTCCGACGCCTTTCTCACGTACTCGCTAGTGACGAAACTCTTGCCGAGGCCCTTGATGCCGCTTCCATCGATGCCATGGCAGGTGGCGCAGAGGACTGTGAAGATCTGCTGTCCATGCGCCTTGTCGGGCGCCCCCTTATCGCCGCCGACGCCTTCGTTCGAGCTCTGGCAGCCCGCAACGACGACGCCCAGGAAGGTGGCGGCAATCGCCGCGATCGAGATCTCCCGCAACATAATCCCGGTCCTAGCGCGGCGCGAGCGCCTCGGTCGCTCGCTCGTCCGGAAGCGGCTTGCCGTCGGCGCGCAGCGGCAGGATGCAGACGTGCGTCGCGCCGGCCTGGTGGTGCGCGGCGATGCGGCTGCGAATCTGCTCCACGGTCCCCCACGCCACGATCGCGTCGACCAGGCGGTCGCTGCAGCCATCCTTGAACTCTTCGTCCTTCCAGCCGAGCGCCTTCAGGTTGTTGGTGTAGTTCGGCAACCGGGGCACGTAGGTCTTCATGTACGCGCGTGCCGCGGTGCGGGCTTTCGCGGCATCGGTCTCGAGGACGACCGCTTGCGCGGCGCAGATCCACGCCTCCTTGCCGATCGCCGCGCGGGCCTTCGCTGTGTGCTCGGGCGGAACGAAATACGTGTGGGTGCCGCGCGCCTCGCTGGCCGAAAGCGCGAGCATCTTCGGGTGGAGCGCGGCGAGCAGGATCGGCGGATCCTCTTTGGGCTTCACGCACTGATACATCATCGGCTCGGACATCGCCGTCTTCATCTTGGCGAGGTAGTCCTTCATGTAGCTGTAGGGCTTCTTGTAGTCGTGGCCGCGCAACCGCTCGACGAGCGGCGCATGGCTCACGCCGATGCCGAGCAGGAAGCGCCCGCCGGAGAGCTCGGCGAGGGTGCGCGCGGCCGCCGCCATCGTCATCGGATCGCGCGCCCAGATGTTGGCGATCCCGGTGGCGAGGATCAGCTTCTCCGTCTTGGAGAGGAGATAGCCGGCGTGCGCGAACGGCTCGCGGCCGACGGCTTCGGGGATCCACAGCGCCGAATAGCCGAGGCGCTCCACCTTCTGCGCATACGCGGCGCTCTCGGCGGCAGTCATGCTGTCGAGGAAGAACCAGACTCCGAGCTTGCCGATGTCCATGCTCGCGCTTTACTGAATGTGACCGCGCCCGACAAGTACCTCCTACTTTTGATTCGCGCGCCCAGTCGATGGGGGGTTTACTCCGGAGTCGGAAGCGGGTTAGACGCTTCGAGATTCCCGAGCCAAGGGGGAGACGACATGGGAGATCGGTTAAAGGGTAGAGCCGCGCTCGTGACCGGCGGCGGCCGCGGCATCGGACGCTCGATTGCGCTCGAGTTTGCCCGCGAGGGTGCGAAGGTAGCGATCAGCTCGCGTACCAAGAAGGAGCTCGACTCCGTCGCGGCGGAGATCGGCACGCTCGGCAGCGAGGGCCACGCGATCGTTTGCGACGCGTTTGACCGCGAGGGGACCAAACGCATGGTCGCGGCGGTGATCGAGCGCTTCGGCCGACTCGACGTTCTCGTCAACAACGCGGGCGGCGTTTACTACGACAAGCTCGAGGACATCCTCGCCCTAACGAGCGACGACAAGCTCTTCGAGGATCATCTCTTCTTCAATCTCACCTCGGCCTACTACGCGACGCGCGCGGCGCTGCCGCAGATGGCGAAGCAGAACTACGGCCGCATCATCCACATCGGATCGGGTTACGCGAAGATGGGCGGCGGTCCGATCGCGTACTCGGCGGCCAAGCACGGGCTCATCGGCATGATGCGCGCGATGGTGTACCAGGTTCCGCCGACGATCACCGTGAACGTGCTGTGCCCGGCATGGACGGACACCAAGCTCGCCAACGACTACTTCGAGGGCGCGGCGGCGACGCTCGGCACGACGCCGCAGGCGCTCCGGGCGCAGGCCGAATCGGAGAACGTGCAGAAGCGGATCGTCCACCCGGACGAGCTCGGTCCGATGGCCGCGCTGATTGCTTCGGAAGTGGGTGGAAAGGCGATCACCGGGCAGGTGATCAGCGTGGACGGGGGGTACAAGGTGTAAATAGCGGCTGCAAGGTACGGGCTACGGGAAAGACTTCGTGGGTTCTTTCCCGTAGCCCATAGCCCGCAGCCCAGGAGGCAGTGGCATGAGCAACAGGCTGAAGGGAAAAGTGTCGGTCATCACCGGCGGTGGCTCGGGCCTCGGTGCGGCGATCTGCAAGCGCTTCGCTGAAGAGGGAGCCGTCGTCTTCCCGGCCGACATCAACGAGGCCGCGGCGAAGGCGGTGAGCGGCGAGTGCGAGAAGCTCGCGCCCGGCGGGGCGGGGCTCGCCGTCGACGTTGGCGATTCCGTGTCCGTGCGGCGCATGTTCGGCGAGCTCGGCAAGAAGACGAAGCGCCTCGACGTGCTCGTCAACAATGCAGGGATCGGGCTCAAGGGAGCGCGCGCGGCCCGGTACGTCGAGATCATGATCAAGCAGGCACAGGAGCTTGCGGCCAAGGGCCGAATCGAGACTCCCTGCGACGTCACGCAGGAGCTGTCGGACGAGGACTGGGACCGGATGCTGCGCATCCACCTCTATGCGACGTTCTATTGTTCCCGCGAAGCACTCAAGATCATGAGTCGCCAGAGCGGGGAGCTTTCCGCCGGCAAGATCATCAACATGGGCTCCATCATGGGGACCGCGGCGGGCGCCGGCGCGATCGACTATTGCGCGGCGAAGGCCGGCATTCTGGGCTTCACGCGGGCCCTCGCGCGCGAAGTGGCCTCGCGAAACATCCAGGTGAACGCTTTGGCCCCGGGCTTCGTGGACACGCCGCTCCTCGACGACATGCGCGAGGCGTGTCCGCTGGTCGCCGCCGCCACACCCCTCGGCCGCCTCGGTCAGCCGGACGACATCGCGTGGGCGGCGGTTTACCTCGCATCCTCGGAATCGGATTGGGTGACCGGACAGACGCTGTCGCCGAACGGCGGATGGCACATGAGCCAGTGAAAACACGGCTCCCGGCCCCGGCTCCCGGCAAGCGCTTCTCGGATCTCTTGCGGTAGTCGGTAGCCGGTGGCTCAAAACAAAGGAGCAGCCAATGAGTCTCTGGAAGACCGAAGCGAAGAACGGTGTCGTTGTCGCCACCTACACGAATCCGCCGATGAACTACTTCTGCGCGGACGGCACGCGCGAGCTCGTCGAGCTAATCGAGAAATGGAAAAGCCCGGATGTCCGCGTGGTGATCCTGACGGGAGGCATGACGGGTAAGTTCATCACCCACTACAGCGTCGAGGAGCTCGTCGAGTACGCGAGCGATCGCGAGGCGATGCGCCGCGCCGGCATCGGGCTCACCGCGGGCTATCACGGGATGCTCGATGACCTGCGAGGACTTCCGAAGCCCGTCATCGTCGCCATGAACGGGGACACGATGGGCGGCGGCTTCGAGCTCTCGCTCTCCTGCGACATCCGCATCGGCGCACGTGGCGACCATCGCTTCGGCCTTCCCGAGGTGAAGCTCGGCATCCTTCCCGGCGGCAGCGGTACGCAGAAGATCACGCGCCTGGTCGGCCTGGCCAAGGCGATCGAGTTCGTGCTGCGCTCCCGCGTCGTCCGGCCCGAGGAGGCGCTCGCGCTCGGCCTCGTTCACGAGATCGCCGACGACGCGCTCGCGCGAGCGAAGGAGATCGCCACCGAGATGGCGGCGCTACCGCCGCTCGCCGTCGCGATGGCGAAGCGGGCGGTCTACGACGGCTTCGACACGCATCTGCAAGCAGGCCTGCGCATCGAAGACTCGGCGTTCCTCGAGACGATGCTTTCGGACGACGGTGTGGCGGCGATGAAGGCCTACGTAGCGGAGCCGTTCGAAAAGCGCCGCGCCTGGCTCGAGCGGCCGAAGGCACCGAAGTACCAAGGAAGCTAATGCGCCACGCGGCGGTCGCGCTCCCTGCCGTGGCCGTGCTCGCGCTCTTCGGCTGCGCGGCGCGGAGCGTTTCGCCGCAACCGCCACTGTCGAAGGCGACCGCTCGTTACGTCGCCTATCTCGAGAATCCCGCCCGAGCCGCGTGGCAAAGGCCGGACGAGGTCGTCGGCGCGCTTCGTCTGAAGGGCGGCGAGCAGGTGACGGATCTCGGGGCAGGATCGGGATACTTCTCGAGGCACCTCGCGACGGCCGTCGGATCGTCCGGACGGATCGACGCGGCCGACGTCGACGAAGGCATGCTCACGTACCTGCGCGAACGCATCAGAACGGAGGGGATCCGCAACGTCGCTCTGCGGCACGTGGCGGCTGACGACCCAGCGCTTCCGCCCGCGAGCACCGATCTGGTTTTCGTCTGCAACGCCTACCATCACCTGCGTGATCGCGTCGCGTATTTCCAGAAGGTCGCTGGGGGTCTCAAAGCCGATGGCCGACTTGTGATCGTCGACTTCCACAAGCGTGAAGACATCGCGGAGGGACCGCCGTTCGCCGAGAAGCTCGCGCGCGAAACCGTGGTCCACGAACTTCGTCAAGCAGGCTTCGAGGTCGAGCGGGAAGAATCGTTTCTCCCGTATCAGTACTTCTTGGTGTTACGGCGGGCGCCGCGCTATTCGTCCGAACCGCTCGCAGAAGAAATCTCGGCGGTGATGAGCTCGCAAACGGAAGCCAGGGACAAGCAGTGGCAGGTCGCGGCCCTGCTGTCGGACTATCTTCAGCGCGGAGCGCTCGAAGCCAAGTTCCAGCGTCCCAATCCGCGACTTCGGGTTACGACCTATCTTCTCTATACGGACCCGGCCGGGCGGTTCTCGATCGCCGCTCTCGTGTTCCAGCCGCGGGCGCGGACGACGATCCACGATCATCAGTCGTGGGTGGTTTGGGGGACGTACACCGGCAAGGAGCGGGAGACCCGCTATCGCCGAAGAGACGTGCCGGGCAAGTCCTTCCCGCAGCTCACTCCCGCCTGGAAGCACGTCTTCGCTGGCGGCGAAATCTCGTTCATCGATCCTCCACCCGGCGACATCCATGACGTCGAGAACGTGAACGACTCGGTATCGGTCTCGCTCCACGTTCATGCCACCGACATCGGCGAGCAGGCACGGAATTCGTACGACGTGCGAAACAAGATCGTGAAATCGTTCGTGCAAAGCTACGAACCGGCAATGTGAGCAGGATCTCGGCCGGGGGGCAGAAAGGACGGGGATGGTGACACGACGGAGTGCGCGGTGGCCGATCGCGATCGTCGCGAGCGTGGCCCTCGTGATCTGCGCGCGGACGGCGCGGGCGGAAGACGCCGCGATCGTGGAGCAGCACGGGCAATGGGAGATCTCCTATGGTGCCGTGTACTACCGGGTGTTCGGCTACGTCGAGAACAAGTCGACGAAGCGGATCCACTACGTGAAGCTCCAGCTCGACCTCGTCGACGCGAGCGGCAAGTCGGTCTACTCGACGGTCGCCTATAATCAGAAGGCCGAAGCCCTCGGCACGGTGGAAGGCGAAGGTGTAGACACGCCGAGGAAGGCGCCGGAAGAGACGCTGAAGAAGATCGAGCCGCTGAAGCCCGGCGAGAAGGACTTGTTTCGCATCGGCGTCAGCAAGGACGACATTCCGAAAAAACCGAAATTTACGACGTATCAGCTGAAGATCATCGAAGTGAAGTGACGAGGGAGAGGGCGATGAGGCGCATAGCGAAGTCGATGACCGGGCTCGCTTTGATGTCGCTTCTCGGCGCCGCGGTCATTCCGAGCGGTGCCTGCGCGGCCGACAAGGTGAACATCAACACGGCGAGCGAGCAGGAGCTGATGAAGCTCCCTGACATGACCGAAGCACGGGCCAAGGGAATCATCGGCTACCGCAAGTCGAGCGGTGAGTTCATCCAGGCCGACGAGCTCGAGCTGATCCCGCAGGTGAAGCCGATCTATGACAAGATCAAGGAACTCGTCACGGTAGAATGACGGCTACCGACCGAGCTTGTTGGCGCGTTGGGTGCGTGGTAAGCGGACGCGGCGCGAAGGAACGGACGTGCGATCGAAGGCGGCAATCATCACGACGCTGTTCGTGCTCGGGACCACGGTAGCGACGGCGGCAGAGATTCCGGGCAAGATTGCGCTGATCGGTCTCGACCACCAGGTATATCTAGCCGAACCGAACGGCGGTGAGCCGCGCGCGCTGACCCGCGGCGAGCCGGGACGAATGGCGGCCGAAGGCGTTACGGCCTCGGTGGCGTACGCTCAAGGCGAGTCGCCCGGCGCCACCGAGCGGCGGTTCTCGTGGCCCACCTGGTCACCCGACGGGCAAACGCTCGTCGTGCAGGGAGTCACCGTCGCCGTCGGGGGTAGCGCGCAGCAGGCGGGTATCTATCGTCTCGACCTGTCGCGTCCCGGTGCGGTTACGCCGATCTACGAGAATCGCGAGCACGGGCCGATCTACCTCTACTACGCGCCCACCGGTCGAGAGGTCGCGGCGTTGATCTCCGAGCCGGGAGCGCTCGGGCTCGTGCTGTTTCGTGTCTCCGACGGCGAGCTGCATCCGCTCGGTCTCGGGTTCCCGCACTACTTCAGCTGGCGCGGTGACGGCGACGCGATCGTCACGCACACCGGCGGGGCCCCCGATGAGGACCATTCGGCGGAGGTGACGCTGATCGACGTGCGCGGAGCACGCCAGGGGGGCAAGCCGGAAGTCACCAAGCTCTCCGCGGCTCCGGTGCTCTTCCGTTCGCCGTCGTGGTCTCCGGATGGGAACAACGTCGCGTACGCCGTGCGGCGGGAAGCAGGGCGGGGGGCGTCCTTGATGGTGCGATCGAAGAGCGGCGAAGAGCGGGCGATCGCGGCGGTGTCGAGCCGGCTCGTCTTCACGTGGTCGCCGGACAGCAAAGCACTCGCGGTCGCCGAGGCCACCACACCCGACAACCTCTTCTTCGGTGGGATCAACCTGGTCCATCTCTCTGACGGTCGTCGAGAGACGCTCTATGCCGGACCCCTCGGAGCGTTCTTCTGGTCGCCCGACGGAAGCCAGCTTCTCGTCGCCGCGCCCGAATTCGACTCTGGCGAATGGCGCTGGGAGGTCGTCACTCGTGCGAATCGACAGGTCCGGGAGATCGCCCGTTTCTTTCCGACACCCGAATTCCAATTCCTTTCTCAGCACTTCGATCAATACGCGCAGTCGCATCGCTTCTGGGCACCCGACTCGCGTCATTTCGTCTACTTCGGATATCCCACGACCGCTAACGACGAGAAGAAGCCCGTACCAGCGACGGTCTGGATCGCCGACGCGAAGAGCGCGAAGGTGAAGCGAGTCGCCGACGGCCGGGCAGCCTTCTGGTCGTCACGCTGAACGACTACGGTAGGGCTTCTCGTTTCTCGACGAAAATATGCGATACGAGGCATCGTCGCCATCGCGCGTTTCGGTTGCGGTGTGTCGCGCTAGGGAGAGGCTGCCTGTACAGCCGGTCCTCGACTGTGGCAGCCTACGACACCGAGGCGCCGATGGTTCGAACGAGCGCAACGCCACCGACTGCACATCTACGGAGGCGCGTGCCCGATTCCGCGAAACAGCTGAGCGCGGGTTACGCACCGTGCGCGAGCGCGCGGAGGCTCTCGACGTCCGCGTGGAGATTCATTCGATGCAGGGAGCGGGCACCCGGATCTCCACCCGGGTGCCCGAATCGAGCTCAGGAGTAGCGAATGGCGATTCGAGTCTTTCACGCTGACGACCATCAAACGTTCCGCGACGGCATGCGGCTGATCCTCGAGCGCGAGCCGGACATCGAGGTCGTGGGAAGCGCCGGCGACACGGGCGAGGCCTTCAAGATGATCAGCAAGCTGAAGCCGGACGTGGCGCTGCTCGACCTCAGCATGCCGGGAGGCGGCGTCCTGGCCATCGTCCGCCGGCTCCGCACGGAGCTTCCGTCGGTGAAGGTTCTGATCCTCACCATGTTCGACAATCCCGCGTACGTTCACGAGGCCGTGACGGCTGGGGCTCTCGGCTACCTGCTGAAGGAGGCACCCGGTGAGGAGGTCGTGCGCGCCGTGCGCAGCGTGGCGGCCGGGCAAGGCTATCTGATGGCGGCCGTGACGCTTCCCGTCCTGCGCAAGCTCGCGGAGGATGCGCGCCTCGAGGGCCGGCGGCACCTGCTGTCGGATCGCGAGATCGAGATTCTCGAACTGATCGCCGCCGGTGCCGCCAACAAAGAGATCGCCGAGAGGCTCGGTATCACCGAGGTGACGGTCAAAGCCCACCTGCGTAATATCTACGCAAAAATCGGGGCGCAGAACCGGGCCCACGCGGTCACGATCGCGCTCCAACAGAAGCTCATCGAATCGGGAATGCCGGTGCTCGATCCGGTTCCGAAGCCTTGAACGATGCTGCGTTTGTCGCTCGCCCGAAAGATCGGTTGGCGTACTTCGATTGAGGGCTTGCTGGACTACGCCCCGATCGGAGAAAGATCCTCGCGATTCCGGCACAAGGTCGTCGGGTGTGGGCGTCCTAAAGACTTCGGGGAACGCCGTCGCTGCTCCGGCGGATTCGTCGAAAGTGCATCGGACGGTCGGATCTCGATCCGAATTCTCGGATCGGGCGGGGGTCGTGAAGCTCAAACGTAAAGAATCGCTCGCCGTGCGATCATCGCGATCATCGACGTTCCTGAAGTCGCCTTCGCGTGGACATGGAATGAAGCCGAGGGTGAACCGTCATCGATTTGAAGCCTACCGGCGCATCGATCCCTTCTGCCGGAGCCTGCGGGAGTTCGGCAGCGCGTCCGCGCTAGCTCGGACACAATTGGCGCAATAGGCGGGGCGATCCGCAGCCGGCGCGAACGAGACATGTCCACGTCGATGAAACCGGCATCGGATCTAGCCAGAATGGAGGACATCGAGCGGCATCGGCGCACCACGTTCCTCCGTTCGAGCCTTGACAGTAGCAGCCCCGGACGTGGTAGTGGCTCGCGGAATGAGTTTACGCGAGATTCGGGGGGCGGTTTCGTCGTGGCGACTCCTGTGCGGCGCGACACCGTGCCGACTCGGCGGTTGCAGGCGCGACTCGCCGCGGATCTCGGACGTGAAATCTCAAGGAGGAAACCTCGAATGACCTGGAAACCGTCACCGGCCTCGCGTCGGCGGCCGCTCGCGATGGCAGCCGCGCTCGTGTTAACGGCTCTGGTGGGGGGCGCGTGTCACACGGCGCCGCCGGCGCCTCCGCCGCGCGAAGGATTTGCGGTCACCGACAAGTTCTTCGACGTCAAATCGCTCGGCAGCAACTCCTTCCTCCTGCTCGGTTACCGGAGTGCCTTGGCGCGGTCGAACGACGGCGGGCAAACCTGGAAGAAGCTCACCGCCCCCACTCGCCGCAACCTCACTCGGCTCGCGTTTTTCGATGGCAAGCTCGGGTGGGGCGTGGGCCACGAAGGCATCGTCTACAAGACCGAGAATGCCGGTGAGAGCTGGACGGAACAGAAGAGCGGGACCAAGAACGCGCTCTTCGACCTGTCGATCACCGGCGCGCAGAGCGTGTGGGCGATCGGCGATGTGTCGTCGATCCTGCACACGACGGACGGAGGGAACACGTGGACGGCGCAGCAGAAAAGTGACGGGACACCCGGGTTGGAGCTCTCCTCGATCGGAGTCCGCGAGGACATGACGCTCGCGATCAGCGACCCCATCTTCTACGGAGTCTCGTGCGTCGACGACAACACGTGCTTCGTGGTCGGCGAGTTCGGGCAGATCCGCATGACCACGGACGGCGGCAAGACCTGGGGCGCCGGCCACGGCGGCCTACTCGGCGGAAAGACCATCTACCGGGACGTGATGTCGATGCCGACGTTCCTCTGCGTCCGTGCGCGCGACGCGCAGCACGCCGTGGCAGTCGGCACGTACGGGGCGATCGCCTCGACTTCGGACGGAGTGAACTGGACCTGGAATCAGACCCCGGGCAACTCGCCGCTCTACGACATCCGCGCGCTGCCCGACGGCGACTACGTCGTCGTCGGCGCCAGCGGCGCGCTGCTGCGCGGCAACCCGGAGAGCGGCTGGAAGCCGGCCGACGTACCGGCGGGCGTGTTCACCTGGCTCTCGGCGTCCGACTTCGACGCGGCGGGCCACGGTGTGGCGGGGGGTGGCCATGGGCTGCTGCTGACCACCAGCGACTTCGGCAAGAAATGGGAGTGGAGGGCCAATGGCTGACGACGAAAAGCTCATCGTCCATCAGGAAAAGGCGGCGCTCTATCGTCTCGGGCAGTGGCTGATCGACTACCGCAAGCCGGTCGCGGTCGTCACCTATGCCTTCACGGCCCTGATGCTGTTCTTCGCGTTCAGGATGGAGATGTTCACCGAGTTCGGCGACCTCCTGCCGTACCGGCACCCGTTCGTGCAGGTGCACACCAAGTTCGCGAATCAATTCGGCGGCGCGAACAACATCACGATCCTGATCGAGGTCAAGAACGGGACGATCTTCAACAAGGACACCCTGACGAAGATCTTCAAGATGACTCAGATCATCGACGTCCTGCCCGGCATCAACCACGACCAGATCGACTCGATCGGCCACCGCTCGACCCGCTACATGAAGTTGGAGGGCGCCTCGATCGCCACGCCGCCGGTGATGCGGCGCGTGCCGAAAACGGACGGGGACGTCGACGACGTGCGCAACATCGTCCACTATTCCGACAGCCTGCACGGCATTCTCGTTTCGCTCGACGACAAGGCCGCGCTGATCCGCGCCAACTTCTTCGAGGGGCGCGTCAACTACCGCCAGCTCTTCTACGACGTCGACGACAAGATCATCAAGCCGTTCCAGGACGACAACACCATCATCCAGGTCGCGGGTGAGCCCCGGCTCTACGGCTGGATTTATTACTACACCAGTGAGGTTTGGTACATCTTCGCCGGCTGCACCGTCTTTCTGTGGATCCTACTCTACTCGTACTTCCACGACTGGCGGGGCGCGCTCCGTCCGACGCTCACCGGCGTGATGTCGGCGATCTGGGGCCTCGGCGTCGTGCACCTGATCGGCTTCCCGCTGGATCCGCTGTCGCTGGTGATCCCGTTCTTCGTCACGGCGCGGTCGGTCAGCCACTCGGTGCAGATGCACGACCGCTATTACGAAGAATACCGCCGCCACAACTGGAACAAGACCCAGGCGATCGTATCCGCGTTCGCCGAGCTCTTCGAGCCGACACTCTCGGGGATCATCTGCGATGCGCTCGGGATGCTGGCGATCGTCTTGATTCCGGTGGTGATCCTGCAGCGGATCGCGATCTCCGCTTCGATCTGGGTGGCGGCGATCGTGCTCTCGGAGCTGGTCCTGAATCCGATCATCTACTACTACCTGAAGCCCCCCGAGAAAGAGAACGTGCTCTCCCGCGACGAAGGGCCGTTCCAGAGGATCATCACCTGGTGGAGCCACCTCGTCGTTGGTCCGAAGGGCCGTTGGGTGAGTGTTGTGGTATGGGTCGGCTCATTCCTGCTGGCCTTGACCCAGCTGAAGCACATCACGATCGGTGACGCGACGGCGTCCACGCCCTTGCTGCAGCCCAACTCGCCCTACAACCAGGCGCACATGCGCATCCAGAACTTCTTCGGCGGCGTCGAGCCGCTGATCATCGTGGTCGAAGGCAAAGAGAAGGGGGCGTTGAAGGACCCCGAAGCCGTAGATGCGATGGAGGGATTCCAGCGCTACGTCGATATCGATCCCGAGATCGGCTACAGCTTCTCGCTGGCCGACACCATCAAGTCCATCAACAGTGTGTTCTACGATACGCAGCCGCGCTGGGGCGTGATCCCGGAGCAGACCGGCCGAATCTCCAACCTCTTCTTCTTCTACTTCGCTGGCGCGCCGCCCTCCGAGACGTCCAAGTACCTCGATCCGTCGTACACCATGGCGCACGTCACGTTCTTCTGCCGTAACCATCAGGGTGACACCGTGGCGCGCATCATCAAGCGCTGCCGCGATTACGTGGAGAAGTTCCCCAACAACAAGGTGGACTTCCGGTTGGCGGGCGGCCTCATCGGCGTGACGGCGGCCGCCAACGAGGAGATCCTCAGGAACGACATCTTGATGAACTTCCTCGGCTTCGGGACGATCTTCCTCATCCTGCTCTTCACCTACCGGTCGTTCATGGCCGGCATCCTCATGTTGATCCCGCTGTTCCTCGCCAACGGCGTGATCAACGCCTACATCGGCTTCCGCAACCTCGGCATCAACCTGCAGTCGCTGCCGGTGGTCACGGTCGGCGTCGGGTTCGGCATCGACTACGGCCTCTACATCGTGAGCCGCGCGATCGAAGAGTACCGCGACCACCGCGACTTCGTCGTGGCGGTCCAGCGCGGAATTCAGACCGCCGGCAAGGCGGTGACGTTCACCGCTGTGTCGCTCGCGGTGTCGACTCTGGCCTGGGCGTTTTCGAACATTCGGTTCAATTCCGAGATGGGGCTCCTACTCTTCCTGTGGATGACGATCAGCTTCCTCTCGACGATGACGCTGCTGCCGGCGTTGATGGTCATCGTGGAGCCGAAGTTCATGACCCAGCTCGTAAAGCCCGCTGAGGCGGCCCGGGAGAAGGCCGCGGTGACGGGTGCGACCCGCTGAGCGAATGCACGAAGGTGCAGATGGAGGGCGATTGCAGTAGCAGCGGCGCGGTGTTGGGGCTCCTCGGGCGTACCGACGCTTCGTACCTTGCCAACGACTAGCGAGTTCCCACCGTCTGCGCCGACCCGCGTAGGCACAGGTGGAGTTAGGTGGAAGCGTCTCTGGGACGCACGAATGCCACGGTGCTGCCGGCCTTGCTGCTCGGAGCGCTGCTCGCGTCTTGCGGCAAGCCCCTGGCGTCGAAGCCGTCGAGTCCACGCGCCCCGGACGTCACGGCGAAGATTGCGGTCGAATCGTACTTTCCGCTGACCGACCAGAGCCAATGGACCTATCGCGTCCAAGATTTCGCGAAGAAGCTCGCCTACCTGAGCAAGGTGCGCGTGCATGGCCGGCAGTTCGTCGATTCGCTGAAACGCGACGGGATCGGCGTCGAAGAGCGCTATTCGAGCTTCGGGCCGGGCGGCCCCTACATCCTCGAGGAGCAGGAGCCGATTCTCTATTTTCACGAGAACGGCTACCTGAATCGCATATTGCTCACCTACCAGGCGGGGAAAGTGGTAGCGGCGAGTGGATCGGGCGACACGCAGTTTCTGCCGGAAGCACTGACCTGGGGCGCCGGCCATGGCGGGCTACTCGGCGGAAAAACCATCTACCGGGACGTGATGTCGATGCCGACGTTCCTCTGCGTCCGTGCGCGCGACGCGCAGCACGCCGTGGCAGTCGGCACGTGCGGGGCGATCGCCTCGACTTCGGACGGAGTGAACTGGACCTGGAATCAGGTCCCGGGCAACGCGCCGCTCTACGACATCCGCGCGCTGCCCGACGGCGACTACCTCGTCGTCGGTGCCAGCGGCGCGCTGCTGCGCGGCAACCCGGAGAGCGGCTGGAAGCCGGCCGACGTGCCGGCGGGCGTGTTTACCTGGCTCTCGGCGTCCGACTTCGACGCGGCGGGCCACGGTGTGGCGGGGGGCGGCCATGGGCTGCTGCTGACCACCGGCGACTTCGGCGAGAAATGGGAGTGGAAGGCCAATGGCTGACAACGACAAGCTCATCGTCCATCAGGAAAAGGCGGCGCTTTATCGTCTCGGGCAGTGGCTGATCGACCACCGCAAGATGGTCGCGGTCATCACCTATGGCTTCACGGCCGTGATGATGTTCTTCGCGTTCAAGATGGAGATGTTCACCGAGTTTGGCGACCTCCTGCCGTACCGGCACCCGTTCGTGCTGGTGCACACCAAGTTCGCGAATCAGTTCGGCGGCGCGAACAACATCACGATCATGGTCGAGGTCAAGGACGGGACGATCTTCAACAAGGACACCCTGACGAAGATCTTCGAGATGACGAAGATCATCGACGTCCTGCCCGGCATCAACCACGACCAGATCGACTCGATCGGCCACCGCTCGACCCGCTACATGAAGTTCGAGGGCGCATCGATCGCCACGCCGCCGGTGATGCGGCGCGCGCCGAAAACGGACAGGGACGTCGACGACGTGCGCAACATCGTTCACTATTCCGACAGCCTGCACGGCATTCTCGTTTCGCTCGACGACAAGGCCGCGCTGATCCGGGCCAACTTCTTCGAGGGGCGCGTCAACTACCGCCAGCTCTTCCACGACGTCGACGACAAGATCATCAAGCCGTTCCAGGACGCTAACACCACCGTTTGGGTCGCGGGTGAGCCCCGCCTCTACGGCTGGATTTATTACTACACCAGCGAGGTTTGGTGGATCTTCGGCGCCTGCACCATCTTCATGTGGATCCTGCTCTACATGTACTTCCACGACTGGCGAGGCGCGCTCCGCCCGACGCTGACGGGCGTGATCTCGGCGATCTGGGGCCTCGGCGTCGTCAAGCTGATCGGCTTCCCGATGGATCCGCTGGCGCTAGTGATCCCGTTCTTCGTCACCGCCCGGGCGGTCAGCCACTCGGTGCAGATGCACGACCGCTATTACGAGGAGTACCACCGGCACAACTGGAACAAGGAGCAGGCGATTGTCTCTGCGTTCGCCGAGCTCTTCGAGCCGACGCTCTCGGGGATCGTCACCGACGCGCTCGGCATGCTGGTGATCGTGCTGGTGCCGGTGGTGATCCTGCAGCGCATCGCCATCTCCGCCTCGATCTGGGTGGCGGCGATCGTGCTCTCCGAGCTGATCCTGAATCCGATCATCTACTACTACCTGAAGGCCCCCGAGAAAGAGAACGTGCTCTCCCGCGAGGAAGGGCCGTTCCAGAATCTCATCACCTGGTGGAGCCACCTCGTCGTCGGGCCCAAGGGGCGCTGGGTGTCGGTGGTGGTCTGGGTTGGTGCGTTCCTGCTTGCATTCACCCAGCTGAAGCACATCACGATCGGTGACGCGACGGCGTCGACGCCGCTTCTGCAGCCCGACTCGCCCTATAACCAGGCCCACACGCGCATCCAGAAATTCTTCGGCGGCGTCGAGCCGCTGATCATCGTGGTCGAAGGCAAAGAGAAGGGGGCGTTGAAGGACCCCGAATCCGAAGACGCGATGGAGTCCTTCCAGCGCTACGTCGATAGCGACCCCGAGATCGGCTACAGCTTCTCGCTGGCCGACATCGTCAAGTCCATCAACAGTGTGTTCTACGATACGCAGCCTCGCTGGGGCGTGATCCCGGAGTCGACCGGCCGAATCGCCAACCTCTTCTTCTTCTACTTCGCCGGCGCGCCGCCCTCCGAGACGTCCAAGTACCTCGATCCGTCGTACACCATGGCGCACGTCACGTTCTTCTGCCGCAACCATCAGGGCGATACCGTGGCGCGCATCATCGAGCGCTGCCGCGATTACGTGCAGAAGTTTCCCAGCAACAAGGTTGACTTCCGGCTGGCGGGCGGCCTCATCGGCGTGACGGCGGCCGCCAACGAGGAGATCCTCAAGAACGATATCTTGATGAACTTCCTCGGCTTCGGGACGATCTACTTCGTCCTGCTGTTCACGTACCGGTCGTTCGTGGCCGGTATCCTCATGCTCGTTCCGCTGTTCCTCGCCAACGGTGTGATCAACGCCTACATCGGTTTCCGCCACCTCGGCATCAACCTGCAGTCGCTGCCGGTGGTCACGGTCGGCGTCGGGTTCGGCATCGACTACGGCCTCTACATCGTGAGCCGCGCGATCGAAGAGTACCGCGACCACCGCAACTTCGACGTGGCGGTCCAGCGCGGAATGCAGACCGCCGGCAAGGCGGTGACGTTCACCGCGGCGTCGCTCGCGGTGTCGACTCTGGCCTGGGCGGTTTCGAACATCCGCTTCAATTCGGAGATGGGGCTGCTGCTCTTCCTGTGGATGACGATCAGCTTCATGTCGACGATGACGCTGCTGCCGGCGTTGATGGTCATCATCCGGCCGAAGTTCATGACGCTGCTGGTGAAGCCCGACGAGGCGGCTCGGGAGAAGGCCGCGGCGACGGGTACGATCCCTTGAGCGAAGGCGCGAAGATGCAGATGGAGGGCGGTTGCAGTAGCAGCGGCGTAGTGTTGGGGCTCCTCGGGCGTACCGACGCTTCGTACCTCTCGTATTTTGCCAACGACTAGCGAGTGGAGGCACAGGTGGAGTTAGGTGGAAACATCTCTGGGACGCACGAATGCCACGGTGCTGCCGGCCTTGCTGCTCGGAGCGTTGCTCGCGTCTTGCGGCGAGCCCCTGGCGTCGAAGCCGTCGAGCCCACGCGCCCCGGACGTCACGGCGAAGATAGCGGTCGAATCGTACTTTCCGCTGACCGACCAGAGCCAATGGACCTATCGCGTCCAAGATTTCGTGAAGAAGCTCGCCTACCTGAGCAAGGTGCGCGTGCATGGCCGGCAGTTCGTCGATTCGCTGAAACGCGACGGGATCGGCGTCGAAGAGCGCTATTCGAGCTTCGGGCCGGGCGGCCCCTACATCCTCGAGGAGCAGGAGCCGATTCTCTATTTTCACGAGAACGGCTACCTGAATCGCATATTGCTCACCTACCAGGCGGGGAAAGTGGTAGCGGCGAGTGGATCGGGCGACACGCAGTTTCTGCCGGAAGCACTGGCAAACGGGGAGACGTGGGACAGCAATAGCCAAGCCTTTGGCGTCGGCGACCTCGGCTTCAAGGTGAGCTTCCGTCACACGGTCGCAATTGAGCGCGAGACCGTGAGGGTATCGGCAGGCACCTTCACGGACTGCGTTCGGGTCGACACTTCCTCAACGGAGGGCCCGAACTCCGGCTACCGTCCAGGAGAGGATCTCGTCTTCCATTACGCGGATTGGTATGCGCCCGGAGTCGGCCTCGTTCTCACGCGCCAGTGGGACGACGTCAAGCACGAGCGCGAGCGGACGCGAATCGAGCTGATGGAGTATTCGGTGCTGCCGCCACGCTCGCCCGGCCAGTTGCCGGCGGTCCGGGACTAAACGGCTCCTTCGGCGGTATGCCTAGCCGGAGATTCGGATCGCCGACGGGAGCGATCGGTGATGCGGGCTAACGGGCTCGGCGACCCGTCATTGCGTCGGGGAGGACGGTGCGGCCGCGAGCTTCCGTTGGCAACGCGCCACCTCCTCCTGCGTCATCGTCAGCTGGGTTTGAACGTTCTCCCGTTCGGCGCGCGCCGCGGCAACTTTCTTGGTGAGATCTGCATTTTCGGCACGCAGGCGAGGGGCATCTCCCCAGAAGATGTAAGCGAGCGCCGCTCCCGCTCCGAACGTCAAGCTGAGCAAGACGAACCACCCGCCGTACGTCCAGACGGCTTCCTTGATCTGGGCCTCCGCACTCTTCGTGTCGGTCATGGTTCCACTCCTCCCGCGATGGAGCTGAAAACGCCGGCACCATTGCGAGACGCATCGAGAATGTCAATGATCGGAGAAATGAAAGGCCGAAATCCTTCGGACGAGCCGGGCGGTATCGGCCGTCGCCGGTCTCGCTCTTGCCAAACAAAAGCGATCTGTTTTATCCGAAGCGCAGGTGGATGATGCCGAGGAGCTTCTATCGCACGCGTCGAGAGGGAGGAGCCTGCGCCGTCGCGGCGGTGTTTGCGGCCGTGGCGTCGAGCGGCTGCCTGACCGGACCGCTGTCCGAGGGAAACGCAGCGAAACCACACCTCGAGCGCAAGGTCTACAACATCAGCTGTGAGGATGGGAGACGCTACGGGGCGAGAACGCTGAAGGCGCGGAACTACCGGATCACCAGCGTCGAGCGCAGTGGCAGCGACACGACCATCGAAGGTCGAAACGATGCCGACAAGGTCACGTCGCGTCTCACCGTGACCTGTGGCGCCGACGGCGTGACGGTCTCGCCGTCGGGCAGCGGCCAGTGGGTCAACGACGGCCTGCGCTTCGGGTTTTACCAGGTCGCCGACATGGGCGATCGGGTCTGGCCTCCGCCGAAGGGGCCGGTCGTGAATATGGTGCTCTACCGGGGCCC
Source organism: uncultured delta proteobacterium (assembly GCA_963745025.1). GTDB lineage: Bacteria > Desulfobacterota > Binatia > JACPRU01 > JACPRU01 > CAVQIG01. Next base: position 994,362 of record CAVUWD010000016.1, on the reverse strand, counting down.
GGAAGCGAAGATCGAGTTTCCGACCGAGCTCGAGCCGCTCGGAGTCGTCGCCGTCTGGGTGCGGGTGCTCAACGCGGGCGAGCGCACACTGAGCGTCGATCCCCAGCGCCTGCGGGCGATTGGAGAAGGAGGCCAACCGGTGTTGCCGATGGCGCCGGCGGACGCGGAGCGCAGGCTTTCGGCCGCCGATCCCGACATCAAGTCCAAGCTTCTCAGGCCGACCAAGGTCAAGCACGGAGAGAGCGTGACGGGCTTCGTCTTTTTCGCGGCGGGCACCTATACGGGCGGGTCTCTGGCGTTGATCGACGACCAGACCGGCGAAGCGGATGACTACGACGTCAACTTCGAGGCCAGCGCGTAACCACGGGACGGACATTGCGACCCGCGCGGCTCGGGGCCTTCCTGGTCCCGATCCTCTTCCTCGGCTCGGGGGCGAGCGCGCTCGCCTACGAGGTGCTGTGGGAGCGGAGCCTGCGGCTCTCCTTCGGCATTTCCACGTATTCGGTCGCAGTCGTGACCGGCGCCTTCATGGGCGGCCTCTCGTGCGGCTACGCGCTCGGCCGCGCACGCTGGCTCCGCGCCGTTCATCCCTTGCGGGTCTATGCGGCGGCCGAGGCGGCGATCGCCCTCTACGCGCTCTTGTTCCCGACGCTCGCCGCCGCCGTGGATGCGGTGTACGCGCGCTCGGCGGGCTCGCTCGCGATCCGCACTCTGCTCGCCGTGGCGCTGCTCCTCGTGCCGACTGTGCTCATGGGAATCACGCTACCGGTGGTTTCGCGGTGGCTCGCCGGGCTCATGAACGCGGGCCGTGCGGCGGCGAGCCTGCTCGCTGCCAACACGCTAGGCGGCGTCATCGGTACCCTCGCCACGGCGTGGTACGGGATCCGGCTCTATGGGGCGGCATCGACGAGCGAGATCGCCACCACGCTGAATCTCGGCGTGGCGCTCGCCGGCCTCGCGCTCTCGGTGATGTTGCCGGCGACGATCGCCCGCGTCGGCGAGACGGAGGAGCCACGCACGGCCTCGTCCGACAGAAGTCGTGTGCTCTCGGCCGCGGCGTTTCTCGCGGGATTCCAGACGATGGCGCTTCAGGTCGTGTGGAACCGCACGCTCGTGTGCGTCGTCGAGAACAACACGACCTCCTTCTCGCTGATCCTCGCCTCGGTCCTGGTCGGCTCGGCGCTCGGTGCCGCCCTCTACGTGACGCTTGGCTCGCGAGGCCAGCGGGCGGGCACGGACTCGAGGCTTCGCCTGTTCTTCGCGGTCGAGGTGCTGCTGTGTCTCTTCGTCCTCGGCTCGCTGCCGGTCCTCAATCGCCTCTACGACGTGGCCGCGGCCGTCGGCCGAGCGTGGCCCGTGCGGGGTGTTCTCGACCTCTGCATCGACCGCTGGGTGGTGGCGATGCTCGCAACGGTGCCGGCGTCGGCGGCCGGCGCGTTTCTGCTCCCGCTCCTCGTCGATGCGCTGGCGCCGACGCGAGACGGCGAAAGTGCCATCGCGGTCTCGACGGTGTTCGCGGCCGACGCGGCGGGCAGCCTGGTGGGCTCGCTGGTCGCCGGATTCGCGATGATCCCTGGCCTGGGGCTCGCCCGGAGCCTGCTCGGCGTCGCGGGACTGGCGATCGCCACGGGTCTGCTCGTGCGGATGCGGCTCGATCCGTCGCGGCGGAGAATGGGGCTCGCGGTCGCGGTGTCGGCGGCGGCCCTCGCTCCCGCCGCTTTCGTCGGGCCGCTCACGCTCACCCGCTGGTACGACGGCCACCAAGGGGTCCGCGGTGATCTTCTCTACTACCACGAGGGTCTCTCGGGAACGATCTCGGTGTTTCAAGTCGACGACCGCAAGGAGCTGCTCATCAATTGCATCGAGGAGGTGCCCAACCATCGTGATGCGATGCTCTTCTTCAAGCTCCTCGGCCACGGGCCGCTCTTGCTCCACCCGAGCCCGCATCGCGTGCTGGTGAACGCTCTCGGTGCCGGTATCACGCTCGGCGCCGTGCTCCAGCACGACGTCGGGGTCGAGGCGGTGGAGCTGGTTCCGGAAGTCCGCGACGCGATGCGTTTCTTCGCGGACGAGAACAACAATGCCGCGAATCGCACCGACTGGCGGCTGATCGCCGACGATGGGCGGAACTACCTGCGGCTGGCGCACGAGCCTTACGACGTGATCGCGGCCGACGCGACGCATCCCGCCGCCGGGGAGAGCTGGCCGCTCTACACGGCGGACTACTATCGGATCGTGCGCTCGCGGCTGCGTCCGAACGGCATCTTCGCCCAGTGGCTCCCGCTGCACAACATGAACGAGGCCGACTTTCTCGGCGTGATGAAGACGTTTCGCGGCGCGTTTCCCGAGATGCTGGTGCTCTTCGCCAACCGCTACTGCGTTTTGATCGGCGCCGCGAGCCCGCTCTCCCTGGATGCGGACGTGCTGACCGAGCGGATCCGCAAGGACGCGAAGATCGCCGAAGACCTGAAGCCTTACGGCATCGAGCGCGGCGAGGATCTGCTCAAATACCTAGTGCTCGACGGGCCGGCGGTCGACCGGCTGACGGCGCAGGCCGACGTATTGACGGACGATCGGGCGTCGGTCGAATTTGCGGAGCTCCGGCGGATCGGGATCGCGGAGACGTTTCCGTTGGACCTCGCCGCCCTGGTGAAGGGGCTCGATCCCTCGGCGCTGGCGCGGCGCACCGGACTCGCCCCGGCGGTCTTCGAGGCGCGAAGAGAGCTCCTCGAGGCGCAGCTCGAGCGCCGCCAGCCGACGCTCGAGGCGACCTTCGCGGCGCTCGTCAAGCTGGAGGGCGCGCGCGGCTTGGCGCCGCGCGATGCGGACGTCGAAGTCGCGCTCGAGACGATGCAGGCCGATCTGCTGCGTCGGATCAGCGAGGACTACACGAAGATTCTCGAGCGCCACGACCTCGAGCGCTACGTCGAGATCTTCTACTACGCCGAGCAGCTTCATCCCGACGACCCGTTTCTGAACCAGCTGCTCGGCGCCACGTTCCTGCGCCTCAAGCGCTGGAAGGACGCCGTACCGTACCTGGAGCGGGCCGCCGAGGCGCGCCCGAACGACGTCAACTACCAGTCGAACCTCGTCTTCGCCTACGAACAGAGCGGCCGCTACGCGGACGCGCTCGATGCGCTGGCTCGGCTGCGGGCGCTCGAGCCGAAAATGGCGGAACTCGATCGCGTGCAGCAGCGGATCGAGCAAGAGAGGGCCGGCAAGAGGGAGGGATCATGAGCGACAACCTGCAGGCAGGCCGGCTCGTCTCGCTGGGACGGGCTCTGATTCGCTGGCGCGTGGCGGCGCTCGCGCTGATCGCCGTCCTCACCGCATTCTTCGGCTACCACGCGGCGCAACTCCGACTTCAGAGTCGCTTCGACGAGCTGCTGCCGTCGACGCATCCCTTCATCGCGGTCCACCGGCAGTTCGCCCAGACGTTCGGCGGGGCGAATACCGTGTTGATCATGCTGCGCGTCCGGGAGGGCGACATCTTCAACATCAAGACGCTCGACAAGATCTGGTCGATGACCCAGGAGCTCGACAAGATCTACGGCGTCAACCACTACCAGATCGAGTCGCTGGCGCACCGTACGAATCGGACGCTGCGCGTGTCCGCCGGCGGGCTGATGGAGATGCAGCCCGTCATGATGGGCGGTGCGAAGACCCAGGCCGACGTCGATAAGGTGCGCCGCATCGTGCACGCTTCGCAGAACCTCTACGGGGTTCTGGTGTCGATCGACAATCGCGCGGCGCTGATCCGCGCGAGCTTTCTCGAGAACATCATCGACCAGCGCAAGCTCTTCGAGGAGATCCAGACCCGCATCGTCAAACCCTTCGCCGACGCGAACACGGAGATTCTCGTCGCCGGCGAGCCACAGCTCTACGGATGGGTCTATCAATACGCCGGGCAGGTGTACTGGATTCTTCTGGCGACCTCGGTCGTCGCATGGATGCTCCTCTACCTCTACTTTCGCGACTGGAAGGGAGCGCTTCGGCCGACCATCTCCGGCGTGATCTCGGGGATCTGGGGCCTCGGATTCATTCACCTGATCGGCTTTTCGCTCGACCCACTGACGCTGGTGATCCCGTTCTTCATCACCGCGCGCGCGGTCAGCCACTCGGCACAGATGCACGAACGGTACTACGAAGAGTACCGCCGCTGCGGATGGCAAAAGGAGGAAGCGATCGTCCGCTCCTTCGCGGCGCTTTTCGTGCCGACGCTTTCCGGCATTCTGACCGACGCGCTCGGCGTGCTCGCGATCCTGCTCGTTCCGATCGTGCTGCTGCAAAAGCTGGCGCTCACGGCGTCGTTCTGGATCGCGGCGATCGTGGTCAGCGAGCTTTTCTTGAACCCGGTCGTCTACTTCTACCTGAACCCGCCCGAGCGGGAGATGGTCGAGTCGCGCGAGCACGGTCTGTTCCAGCGCTGGGTCGATGCGGCCGCGCACGCAGTCGTCTCGCCGATGGGCAGGCGGGTGAGCCTCGTCGTGTGGGTGGTGGTGATGGTGGCGAGCCCGTTCTTTTGGACACGGCTCGTGGTCGGCGATTCAGAGGCCGTGACGCCGCTCCTGCAGCGCGATTCGCCGTACAACTTCGCGCACAGCCAGATCCAGGAAGAGTTCGGCGGGATCGAACCGCTGATCATCGTCGTCGAGGCCCAGAAACCGGGGGCGATGCGCATCCCCGGCAACGTGAAGACCTTCGAGAGGTTCCAGCGCTTCCTCGAGCGCGATCCGGAGGTGGGAGCGAGCTTCTCGTTCGTCGACGTGATCACGACGATGGCAACGTTCGTGCACGAGGGCGAGCCGCGGTGGGGCGTCGTCCCCACGGAGGCGACGACCGTGGGCTTTCTCTTCGGCGCGTTCTTCCAAGGCACGTCGTACGCCGAGACCGCGCGCTTCATGGAGCCGAACTTCAACAACACCGCGCTCTTCTTCTATTGCAAGAATCACCGCGGGCCGACGATCCGGCGCATCATCGCGCGCGCTCAGCAGTTCATCGCGGAGAACCCGCTCCAGGATGCCCGCTTCCGGCTGGCCGGCGGACTGATCGGCGTGCTCGCGGCGGCGAACGAGGAGATGGTGCGAAACGACGTGACGCTGAACGTGGTCGGCTACGTGACGATCTTCGTCGTCGTCTGTCTCACCTACTGGTCGGTGGTCGCCGGGATCTACATGATCGTGCCGCTGCTGATCGCCAACGAGGTGGTCAACGCGTACATGGGCGTGCGCGGCATCGGCATCAACGTGCAGACGCTGCCGGTCGATTACCGTTGGCGTCGGCTTCGGCATCGACTTCGCGTTCTACGTGGTGAGCCGCGTGCGCGAAGAGCTCGGCGCCGCAGATTCCGTCGAAGCGGCGACGCTCGCGGCGCTGCGGACGGCCGGCAAAGCCGTGACCTTCACGGCGCTGACGATGATCGCGGGCATCCTCTTCTGGACCTTTTCGAGCATCCGCTTCGATGCGGAGATGGGTTTGCTGCTGGCGCTGTGGATGGCGGTGAGCTTCCTGGCAAGCGTCACGCTCTTGCCTGCTTGCCTGGTGATGTTCGTGCCGCGGTTTCTCGGGCGTCGAGCGGGGAGCGATCACGCGGGGGTCGTCGCTTAGCCTCCGAGCCGCTGTACGTCGACCTTATGCGCCAGCGGTTTTTCATCGGTTCGGTCGTTTCGGGCTCATGTCGGATGCCGGGCGAGCGGATGCTGTCGAGCGCCCGCCCGGCCGAGGACCGAGAGGCCGATCCCATGGGCCGAGCGGGCGGCTGTCCGCCTTTGAATTGCCGACCCTAACCACGGCGCCTATACTCGGCGCGAGTGCGCAGGGTTCGTCTTCAGGCGAAGATTCTCGGCTACTTCGGGCCGTTGGTGGCCGTCGCCCTGCTCGGAGCGTTCTGGCTCGTCGATCTGCACATGAACAGCCGGGTGCAGGCGGCGGCGCGGGAGCAGCTCGAAACGTCGCGGCGCGTGTTCGAGGAGCTGCTCCTCACGCGCGCCGAGGGGTTGATCACGGCGGCGACGCTCGTGGCGGAGCTCGGCGTCTTCTACCAGCCGCTGGAAGTTACCGATCCGGGGCGGCTCGAGTACGCCTGCCAGCGAATCAACCAGCTGATCGGCTCGGAGGTGGTGATCGTGACCGACCGGATGGGCGTGATCCTCGCCCGCACGGATCGCCGTTGGGAGGTCGGCGAGACGTTTCGCGAGACGACCGCGGTGGCGCGTGCGCTCCGCGGCGAGCGCGCGAGCACGATGTGGGTGCAGGACGGGCGGCTCTACGCGATGGTGTCGGTGCCGGTGCGATTGGCGACCGGGCTCGCGGGCACGATTTCGGTTGGTTATCGGGTGGACGGCAACTTCGCCCAGCAGCTGTCGCTGCTTTCCGGCCAGGACATCGCGTTCTTGGTCGGCTCCAACGTCGTCGCCTCCTCGCGGCCGCTCGAGCCAGGCGAGATTCGAGCGGTGGAGCAACTCTCCGGCCGAATCCACGACAATCGCGCCGTCTATGGAACGGTCGATCTCGCGAGCGGAGTTCCAGCGATCGTCGTCAGTCCGTTCTCGGACATCGACGGGGCCCCGATCGCGTGGTACGCGATCCTACGATCTCTCAAGGGAGAGGCGACGGAGCTCCGCGCGCTGGAGCGACAGCTGGCGTTCATCGCCGCGGTCGCCTTGGGCGGCGCGCTCGGCATCGGCTTCTTCGTCAGCCGCTCGATCGCCCGACCGCTCACCAAGCTGGCGGCGGCGTCCCGCCAGCTCGGCGGCGGCAACTACGATTTCCGCTTGCCGGCCCCGGCGGGCTCGAGCGAGATCGAGGAGCTCACGCGAGCCTTCGAGGCGATGCGCCAGTCGCTGAAGACCCGTATCGAGGAGCTGCATCGGCTGACCGAGCACCTCGAGCAGATGGTCGGGGACCGTACCGCAGCGCTCGAGCGCGCGCTGGCGGAAAACCGGACGTTGCTCGAGACGCTCCGCCAGTGGAACGACGCGCTCGAGCGGAAGGTCGAGGAGCGAACGCACGAGTTGGCCGAAGCTCAGAAGATGCTCATCCTCCAGGATCGCATGGCGGCCGTCGGCCGACTCGCTGCGGGGGTGGCGCACGAGATCAACAACCCCCTCGGCATACTCGCCGGTTTTGCCGAAGGCCTTCTCGATCGTAGCCGCGCCCCGACGCTCGCGGCCGAGCCCGCGTTCCGCGACTTTCCGGAATACCTGCGCCTGATCGGGCAGGAGGTCGATCGCCTGAAGACCATCGTCCAGCGGTTCCTGCACTTCGCGCGCAGCCGTGCGCCCGAGAAGCAGCGGATCGACGTCAACGCGATCGCCCGTCAGGTGATCGAGTTGCTCGCGAATCACACTCGTAGCGAGGGGAAGGATCTCCGCGGGGATCTGAGCCCGACCGGCGCGTGGGTCGAGGCGGACCCGGAGCAACTGAAGCAAGTCTTACTGAACCTTGCGATGAACGGGCTCGACGCAGTGGAGCGGGGTGGATGGGTGCGGATCGCAACCCGCGCCCTCGACGGCGTGGCGGAGATCGCGGTGCGGGACAACGGCGACGGTATTCCCGAGGAGCTCCGCGACAGGATCTTCGAGCCGTTCTTCTCGACGAAGCCGCCCGAAAAGGGCACGGGTCTCGGGCTTGCGCTCTGTCATGATCTGGTGAGAGAAAACGACGGCGAGATCGAGCTCAGGGAATCCGCGGTCGGCGTGGGGTGCGAGTTCGTGATCCGCTTGACCCTGTCGCCTCGAAGTGAGGTTCGTGTCCATGCCTGAACCGAGCGCTTCGCCCGATCGCGACGCGGTGACGTCTTCGGCGCCCCCGCCCCACGTGCTCGTCGTCGACGACGAGGAAATGATGCGTGCCATGCTGGCTCGCGAGCTCCCCCGTCTCGGCTTTCACGTGACCACCGCGGGCTCCGGGGAAGAGGGCATCGAGCGCGCGCAGAGCGAGGACTTCTCCGTCGCCGTCGTCGACATCCTGATGCCCGGCATGGACGGAGTCGAGACGCTGAAACGGCTGCGGCAGGAAACCCCCGGCACCGAGGTGGTGCTGCTGACCGGTCACGGCACGATCGAGGGTGCGGTGGCCGGGATGCGGGCCGGCGCGTACGACTACCTCACCAAGCCGTGCCGGCTCTCCGAGCTCTCGGCGGTGCTGTGGCGGGCCGTGGAGCACCGGGCGCTGCGGCGCGAGAACGCCGCGCTCAAGCGACTGGTGTGCGGCGAGGCGGGGAGCGCGACCCTGGTCGCGAATAGCGCGAGCATGCAGGCGCTGCTCGCCCGCATCGAGCGAGTCGCGCCGGCGGACTCGGCGGTCCTCATCCAGGGGGAGAGCGGCACCGGAAAGGAGCTCGTCGCCCGTCTCATTCACGGTCTCTCCGCGCGCCGCGCGAAGCCCTTCGTGGTCATCAACTGCAGCGCCATTCCCGACGCGCTTTTCGAGAGCGAGCTCTTCGGCCATCAACGCGGAGCGTTCACCGGCGCCGTCGAGCGCCGCCTCGGACTGGTGGAAGCAGCGGACGGCGGGACGCTCTTCCTGGACGAGATCGGCGAGATGAGCCCGGCGGTCCAGTCGAAGCTCCTGCGCACGCTCGAATCGGGGGAGATCCGCCGCGTCGGCGAGAACCGCACGACGCGGGTAAACGTACGCGTGGTGGCGGCGACGAACAAGGACCTCGCCGCGGAAGTTCCCGCCGGGAGGTTTCGCGAGGATCTCTACTACCGGCTGAACGGAGTGCCGCTGCACATTCCGCCCCTACGCGAACGCAGTGAGGACATCGAGCCGCTGGTGCGCCATTTCCTCCTCGAGGGCGCCGGAAAGAACCCCCGGGTGAAGGGCATTTCCACGGAGGCAGTGGCGGCGCTCGCCGCCTATCGCTGGCCGGGCAACGTGCGCGAGTTGAAGAACTGCGTCTACGCGTTGCGGATTCTCTCGGCGGGCGAGGAAGTGCAGGTCGACGATTTGCCGCTCAACGTGCGCTCCGCTCGTCCCAAGCGAGGAACCGCTTGGGACGAGCGGCCGATCCTGAAGCTCGAGCAAGTGACCGACGAGTACGTTCTGTACGCGCTCGAGCGTTGCAGTGGCAACAAGAGCCAGGCGGCGCGCCTGCTCGGGATCGATCCGAAGACGCTCTACAAGCGGTTGCGAAAGCCATCGGAATAGGCCTCCAGCCGCAGGCTTCGGCCTTCGGGCGAAAGGCTTCAGCCTTCAGGCTTCGGCAAAGACCCGGAGGAATCCTCTGCCGAATCCTGAAGCCCGAATCCCGGCGCCCGCTCTTGCGGACGGAAGTGGAGGTAGGCGAGGGCGGCAAGCCCGAGCAGGGCGGAGGCGAGCTCCGACAGACGCAGCGTGAAGGAAACGATGATGCCATCGGCCACGCCGTAGCCGAGGCGCGAGAAGATGAGCGCGTTGCCGCCCTCGAAGACGCCGAGCTTGGCCGGGATCAGGAACAGGGTCGCCTCCATGAAGACCAGTCCAGACGCCGTCGTGAAGCACGTCGCGGCCGTCGGGTGGAGGCCGAGTGCCGACATCACGAGGTAGTACTGCGGGACCCGTGCGAATTGCGCGAGCAGGTGAAGCCCGACTGAAGCGGCAAGCTCGCGGTGGCGAGTGCGCAGAAACATCGCCACCTTGGTATCGAAGGTCGCGGCATGGCCGGGCAGGCGTTCGAGGAGCGCGGAGCCGCCGAAAATCGTCCGCACGACGCCGAGGCCGACTCGAAAGATGCCTGCGCGCTGCAGCGCGAAGAAGGCAACGACGGCCGCGATCCAGAGCGCGAACGCGCCGAGCGCAAGCGCCTCCTCCTTGACGTCGAAGGAGAGACCCGTGAATACCGCGAGCATGCCGGTCGAGAGAAAGATCGCCTGGCCGAGCGCGAATGTGAGCTTGTCGACCATCACCGACGCGAAACCGTCGGCGAGCGGAACCCAGCGGCGCAGCAGCATGCCCTTGACGACCTCGCCCCCGACGGTCGCGGTCGGCGTCAGCACGTTGACCGCGACACCCGCGGTTCGCGCGAGCAGCGTGTCGAAGCGAGACACTTCGCGAACCCCGCCGGGCAGGCACCAGCGCCAGGCCTCGCTGTGCAGGACGTCGATCACCAGCTCGAGCGCGAAGACCGCCACGAACCACCAACCCACCGAGCGCAGGCCATGGAAGACCCTCGCAACCCCGGCCTTCTGCACGACGAAGACGAAGAGGCCGACGCCGAACAGGAGTAGCAACAGTTGCAGGCGGCGCATACGGTTCGCTGAAGATTGCTGCTCAGAGCGGGGAGACGCATACCCCGGGCGGGTCCCCGAGGCGCGACCGCTTAGCAGATTCGCCCAGGGCGCGGAAGCACGACGGCGCGTTGTGGTCTCGCCGCGGATCTCCTATGAATCCGCGCGATGCGGGTGCGTGCGACGCTCAGGGCGATAGCGTTCCTGTTGAACGGCGCAGTGTTCTTGGTCGGGCTCGGGCGCCTGCAGGGACGGTTGGCGCCGCCCGATTTCATTTATCTGGGGCTCCTGCTCGCAGCGCCGGCGGTCAGCTGGCTGGCGTTGGTGCTCGGTTACCGCCGGCGGCTCGATCCGGAGATCGGGGCGACGGTGAAAGCGGCGGCGCTTCTGCTGAATGGTTTCCTGCTGTTCTTCGTCGTCTGGTTGACGGCGCGACTCGATCCCGACACGCGGGCCGACGAGGCTCTCTGGCTCGTTCTGCTCTTCCTGGCACCACCGGCCAACGCACTGGCGATCGTACCGCGGTGGACCACCCCTGCCGAAGCCCGCGAGCTCCCGCTCACGTGAAGAGCCGCTCCGCTTCGAGCCCGCGGTAGAGATCGGCGACGTACTCGCCGTAGCCGTTGTAGATCTGTGTCGGAAAGTCTTCGCCGGTGCCGAGCATGGTCTCGGTCTCCTGGCTCCAGCGGGGATGCGGCACCGCCGGGTTCACGTTGGCCCAGAAGCCGTATTCATTTCCATTCATGCGCTCCCAGAAGCTCACGGGACGGGTGTCGGTGAACGTAAAGCGCACGATCGATTTGACCGACTTGAAGCCATACTTCCACGGGACGGTGAGCCGGAGCGGCGACCCGTTCTGCTTGGCGAGCGGCTTTCCGTAGGCACCGGTCGAAAGGAACGCCAGCTCGTTCGTGGCCTCGGCGAGCGTCAGACCTTCGACGTACGGCCATGGAAACCACACCTGGCGCTGGCGAGGAACGCGCACGCGGTCGAGAAACGTCTCCATGCGGAGGTAGCGGGCCGACGCGAGCGGGTGGGCGTATTCGACGAACGACCTTAGCGGGATGCCGCTCCAGGGAACGGCCATTGCCCATGCCTCGACGCAGCGATGTCGGTAGAGTCGCTCCTCGATCGGCAGCTTCCGGAGCAACGTATCGATGTCGAGCGTCATGGGCTTTTCGACGAGACCATCGATCGTGACCGTCCACGGCCGGATCTGCAGCACCTGAGCCTCCCGCGCCAGCCGCTTGTCGCCGCTGAACTCGAAGAAGTTGTTGAACGCCGTCACGAGCTTCTCTTCGCTCACGGCTCGGTCCAGGACGTATCGGGGATTGCGCTTGGCCGGATAAAGATTGGCCGAGGGGTCGACCTCGCTCGGGGAGGTCGGGGGAATCGGCTTCGAAAGCATGCCGCAGCCAGCCGCGACCGCGGCCGCGCTGCCGGCCGCGAGACCGGCCAGTAGCCGACGCCGACCGCGGAAAAGCTCCTCCGGGGTGGCCTGCGATTCCGGCATCTCCCAACGGCGCTTGCTACGGGCGAGCATGGTAATTTACTGCATCGCATCCCCAAGGCCGCTACTCAAGTCGCACTGGTTCTCAGGGTCCGTCCCCTGAATTTTCGAGCAGCTCCGGTGGTCTATCCTGGTCGAAACCTCGTTTGACCGGCCATCACGGAAGCCATATGACCAGTCCCCACATGATCGATGTCGAGAGGCTGCGAAAACAATTCGGCTCCACCGTCGCGGTGGACGACGTCTCGTTCCACGTCAAGCGCGGAGAGATCATCGGGCTCCTCGGTCCGAACGGCTCCGGCAAGACGACGATCATGCGCATCCTCACAGGGTTCTTCCCACCGACGTCGGGACGGGCGCGGGTCGGCGGCCTTGACGTCGAAGGCGAGTCGATCGGCGTTCGTCGCCTGATCGGCTACCTGCCCGAGAGCGTCGTGCTCTATCCCGACATCCCGGTCGCCCGGTATCTCCGCTTCTGCGGCGAGGTCAAAGACTTGCGCGGGCTGAAGCTTCGTAGCCGCGTGGAGGCGGTGATCCAAGCCGTGGGCCTCGGCGAGGTCCGCAAGCGGGAGATCGGCAAGCTCTCGAAGGGCTTTCGACAGCGGGTTGGCCTCGCCCAAGCGCTCATCGCCGAGCCCGCGCTGCTGATTCTCGACGAGCCGACCGTCGGCCTCGATCCGAATCAGGTGATCGACATCCGCAACCTCATCCGCGAGCTGCGTGGCCAGAGCACGATCCTGCTTTCGACGCACATCCTCCACGAGGCGAGCATCGTCTGCGACCGCGCCATCATCATTCACCGCGGACACATCATCGCCGACGACACCACCGAAGCGCTCAACCGACGCGTTCAAGGATTCTATCAAACCTTGGTTCGCGTGGAGGGCCCGGTCGGCGAAGTGACGGCGGCGCTGCAAGCGCTTCCCGGAGTCGAGCAGGTGAACGAAGACCGCGTGCCGAGCGACGCGACGACGCGGTTGAAGATCGTGTCGAGGGACGAGGCGGTTCGCAAGGCAATCGCCCGAACGATCATCGACCGCGGGTGGAGCCTCGTGGAGGTGAGCCCGGTGACGATGACCCTCGAGGACTTGTTCGTGCGCCTGGTGGGAGAGGAGCGGCGGCACGAAATGCGGGTGAACTGAGATGCACCGAACCTGGGCGCTCTACAAGAAAGAGGTCCGCTCCTACTTCGTCACCCCGCTGTTCTACGTGATGACGGCGGTGTTCCTGTGTCTTTGCGGCTGGTTCTTCTATTCCGATCTCAACTTCTTCACGCAGTTCGGCTTCGGCATGGACATCCTGAGTAACTTCTTCCAGCTGCTCTTCGTCGACATGGCGACCAAGGTCATGACGTTCATCGTGCCGCTGCTGACGATGCGTCTCTTCGCCGAGGAGCGGAAGCTCGGAACGATCGAGCTGCTCTTCACCTATCCGATGCGTGACGGCGAGATCGTCGCGGGGAAGTTCCTCGCTGCGGCGACCGTGTTTCTCATCATGCTCGCGGGTACGCTGCTCTACCCGCTCTATCTCTTCAGCATTCAGCCCTTCCCGTTTCAGCTCGTCACCGCGGGCTACAGCGGCTTGTTGCTGCTCGGGCTGGTGTTCATCGCGATCGGCCTGTTCGTCTCTTCGCTCACGGACAGCCAGGTCGTCGCCGGGGTCTTTTCGCTGTTTCTCGTGGGAGTTCTCTGGCTGATGACCTGGAACGAGGCAGCCGGCAGCGATGATGTGATGAACGTCCTCAAGGCGTTCTCCACGTTCGATCACTTCTGGAATTTCTCCAAAGGCGTGATCGATTCGAGCGACGTGATCTATTACCTGCTCATCATCGCCTTCTTTACGATCCTCACGTTGCGCTCGCTCGAATCGCGTCGCTGGCGAGGCCGCCGATGACGGCGCTCAAGAACTACGCCCTGCTGCTGCTGAACGTGCTCGGCGTGGTCGCGCTGTTCTCGATCGGCGAGGCCATCAGCTATCGCCACAACCTCCGTCTCGATCTCACGCCCGGCAAGTTCTTCACGCTCTCGCCGCACTCGCTTCGCATCCTCGACGACGTCAAAAAGGACGTGAAGATCATCGCGTTCCTCGGCCGCGAGGATGCGCGGAACAACTACCTGCGAGATCTGTCCTGGCGAATCGAGGAGCGACAGCCGCACGTCAAGACCCGGTTCGTCGATCTCAACCGAAACCCAGCGCTGGCGCGCGTCTACCGTGCGGATTCGTACGGCTCGGTCATCGTCGAGTGCGGGGCCCGTCGCAAGAGCCTCTCGAACGCGCGCGAGGAGATCTTGATGGCGGCGATCCTGCAGGTGACGCGGGACTACGAGAAGTACGTCTACGTTCTCTCGGGGCACGGCGAGGGTGACACCAACGAGGCGGATCGGCACAAGGGATACTCGACCCTGCGCAACGTGCTCGAGCAAGAGTTCTATCACGTAAAGCCGCTCTCGCTATTCGGCTCGCAGCAGATCCCGCCGGACGCGGCGACGATCGTCGTGCTCGGACCGAGGCGAGATTTCTTGCCCGACGAAGCGTCGAAGCTCGACGGGTACTTGCGCAGCGGGGGGGCGATGCTCGTGCTGCTGGATCCCGGCGCGAGCCCGTCGTGGGCGGAGTTCCTTCACCGCTATCGAGTTGATCTGCCTGCGCAGATGATCGGGGAATCCGACAATCAGCTCTCCGCGGGGGAGCCGATCACGTCGCGCATTCCGGAGAAGGCTCACGAGTCGAGCGTCACTTCGACATCCGACGATCCGCTCTTTTCCTTGTTCGGACCGATCGACATCCAGCCCGGAGACAACGAGGACATCGACGTGCTCCCGTTGCTGTCGACCTCGAAGAGCAGTTGGGCGATGCCGCTGAGCGGCAGAGGGCTTCCCGAGAATCTCGAATTCGACGCCAAGCGGGGTGACCGGCACGGACCCTTCGTCGTCGGCGTTTCGCTCGCAGTGCGCGTGGCGGGGAACGAACCGGTGAAGGAGGATCAAGCGGTACGCAAGGCGGGCCGGATCATCGTATACAGTGACGTCGACTTCGCGAACAACGAGTTCATCGAGATGCTCGGGAACCGGGACTTGGTCGTAAACAGCGTAAATTGGCTCGCGCTTGAGGACACTCTGATCGGCGTGCGCCCAGAGCGCAAGATCGCGGGAAAGGAGCAGTTCTTTCTGTCGAGCCGGCAGAATTACAGGCTGTTCATGCTGGGCGTGGTGATCCTGCCTGCGATCTTCGTCATACTCGGGGGCCTGGTGTTCGTGCAGCGGAGGATGAGTTGACCTGGCGCAGCACGCTCGGGTGTTGGATCGCAGCGGCCCTGCTTGGTGCGTATTACGTGACGTTCGAGCGCCGGCCGGCGCCTCCCTCCGAAATCCGAGCGGCACGCGAGAAGGTTCTCAACGTTTACAGCGACGAGGTCGCCGCGGTGACGCTGCGCCGCCAAGGGCTCGAGATCCGTTGCGAGCGGAAAGACAAGCGCTGGCAGATCGTCCAGCCAGTGGGAGCGAAGGTACCTCCCGATCTCGTCTCGGCGCTGATCGAGAATCTCACCGACAGGCAAGAGGCCGAGCAGATCAACGACGCGCCGAAGCGGGAAGATTTGCAGGCGTTCGAGCTGACCGAGTCGTCGCCGGAGGTGGAAATCGAACTGTCCGGCGGAAAGAAGCTCACCGTGAAACTTGGCGGCCGCAATCCGTCGCAAACGGCGATCTACGCGCAAACCAGCGTCTCGCCGCGCGTGCTCCTCGTCGGCCTGAACGTGCAGTACTATGCGGATCTGCTCTACGGCGCGGGCGTGCACGCGGCGACATCGGCCGCGGCGAAGTAGCGGTCCGCTCGAAATCGAGGCAGATGGTGAAGAGGAAGTTGGCCTCAGGCTTCGGGCTTCGGGAAAAGACTTCCGATGCCGTTCCTGTAGCCTGTAGCCGGTAGTCCAGAAACAGGGGGAGGCGATGGAAGAACAGGATCCGAGAATCGGGCGGAGCGGACAGCCCGTGACGATGCACATCGAGCTAGGAAAGATTCGCGAGTTCGCGCGGGCGATCAAGGACGACAACCCGGTGTACTTCGATGAGCAGTACGCGAAGAAGGAGGCGGGAGGCGTGATGCCGCCACCAACTTTCACCATGACTCAGTCGTTCTGGGACGAGGGTCAGGGCCGCATCGATCTCGGCCTCGATCTTCGTCGGGTGCTCCACGGCGAGCAGGAGTTTGAATACCTGCGGCCCGTCTACGCCGGCGATACGCTCACCGCGCGGGGCCGTATCTCCAACGTCGAGAAGCGTCCCGGCAAGCGCGGAGGCGAGATGACGCTCGTCACCCTCGAGACCGAGTACAAGAACCAGCGCGGCGAGGTCTGTCTCTACGCACGCTCGACGATCATCGAAACCGCCAAGCCGGTCGAAAAGAAGGATTGAAACAGCCACCAGCCTGTTTCAAGGTGAGGCACCCTGCGCAGGGGGCGCGAGCCGGGAAGAGGAGTGTAGCGATGGAGAGGAAGAAGCCCTACTTCGAGGACGTGAAGGAAGGCGACGAGATTCCCGTATTCGAGGTGACGAACCTGACTCGTACCGACATCGTCAAGTACGCCGGCGCGTCGGGCGATTTCAATCCGATCCACCACGATCAGACCTTCGCCGAGGCGGCACGATACCCAACAGTCTTCGCCCACGGGATGCTGAGCGCAGGCTTTGTCAGCAAGTGCCTCTCGGACTACGTCGGTCGCTCCGGGCTGCGGCGCTTCAAGGTGCGGTTCACGAGTCAAGTGTGGCCGGGGGATACGATCACCTGTGGCGGCAAGGTCATCAAGAAATACGAGGCGAACGGCGAGAAACGTATCGAGGGCGAGCTTTACGCGAAGAACCAGAAGGGCGAGACGGTGATCCAGGGAGGGTTCGTCGCCGCCCTCTCGTCGCGTTGATGGCGCGTCTGCGGCCGACGCTTTGATCGAAGCGATGGCAAGCCCATGCCGATCGTCGCCCGGCTGCCGAAGAGCCGCGAGGCTCTCCAGAATCGCATCGTCGCTTGCCGGCTCTGCCCGCGACTCGTCGCCCATCGCGAGCACGTAGCCCGCGAGAAGGTGCGGCGATTTCAGGATTGGGACTACTGGGGGCGGCCGTTGCCCGGCTTCGGTGACCCGCGGGCCCGCCTCTGGGTGATCGGCCTCGCGCCCGCCGCGCACGGCGGCAACCGAACCGGCCGGATCTTCACGGGAGACCGAAGCGGAGACTGGCTCTACGCGGCACTCTACCGTGGCGGCTTCGCCAATCAGCCGACGTCTCGATCGCGCGACGACGGGCTCGAACTCTCCGATGCGTACGTCTCGGCCGTCGTCCGCTGCGCGCCTCCGTACAACAAGCCGACCGTCGAGGAGCGCGACCGCTGCTTGCCGTACCTCGCATCCGAGCTCGCGATCCTCGACCGCGTTCGGGTGTTCGTCCCACTCGGTAGTTTCGCGTTCACGAACCTCCTGCGGGTATTACGCACGGTCGGCGAGCGACCGCGCGTCACCCCACGCTTCGGCCACGGCGCCGTGATCGAGCTCGAAAGCGGGCGGAGAATGATCGGCTGTTACCACCCGAGCCAGCAGAACACGTTCACCGGCCGGCTGACGGAGAGGATGCTCGACGAGGTGTTCGAAGCTGCGAAGAAGCTGTTGGCTACCGGCTACCGGCTACCGGCGACCGGAAAGGCACCGTGAAGTCTGTGTCGGTAGCCGGTAGCCGGTATCTTAGAACAGCGTCCCAAGTAACGTCCCAAACACCGAAATCGGCGCCTGGTCCTCGAGGCCCTGGGTCGCGCGGCTCACGCCCTTCAGCGCCCCCTCCGCGGAATTGTAGAGCGAGTCGTCCGCGACCAGACGCCCGAGCGTACCTTCCCCGTGCTTCACCCGCTCCGACACCTCGGCGAAATTCTCCACCGTGAGGTGGAGCCCCGCGACGCTCTCGCGCAGGTCGTCGTACATGCCGTCTTCCGTCAAGAGCTTGCCGAGGAGTCCTTCGCCGCGGGCCAGTCGACCCGTCACTTTTCGGATATCGCCGAACGAATCGCGGAGCGAGGCGAGTGTCGCGGCCGCCTCGTCGTAAAGAGTCGGGTCGGCGAGCAGCTTCCCGAGCGTCCCCTGGCCGTTGTTGAGCTTGTCGGTGATCCCGCCGAGGTTCTTCACGGTTTGCGCGAGGCCTTGCCGATTCTCGTCGAGCATCTCGCTGACGGTCTTCAGCAAGCGATCCTGGTTCTCGTTCAGCGAGTCGGCGAGGGTCCGGAGGCTGCCGCCGACCTTGTCGAGCTCGTCGACCATCTGCGAGATCCCGGCGGCAGACTCGCTGCGCAGCGTCGCGTCGGGAGGAAGCAGCTTACGGTCGGGTGAGCCGCGATCGATCGTCAGGAAGCGTGCGCCCGACAGCGCCTGGAAGTCGAGACGGGCGACCGCATCCTCGTGCAGCTGGATGCCCTTCTTCAGCTCGAGTGCGACCCGCACGTGGTCGGGCTCGAGGCGGATCTCCCGGACCGCGCCGGCCTTGACGCCGGCGACACGGACCTGGGCGCCGGTCGTCAGGCCCTGCACGTCGGCGAACTCGGCCCACACGCGGGTTCCCCGCGAGAAGAGGCCGGTCCCGACGGTCGCCTCGATGAAGCCGACGAAGAGCAGGATGCCGCCGAGAAAGAAGAGGCCGACTCGCTGTTCTCTGGACAGAATCATGGCTCGCTCCTTCGAGGCTCACACCACGCGCGCCGCGCGCAGGAAGTTCCGCGTGTGTGGATGCTGGCTGTGAAAGAACTCCTCTCCCGTGCAGTAGTCGACGATCTCTCCCCGGCAGAGCACCGCCACGTGATCGGCGATCTCGCCGGCGAGTGGAAGATTGTGTGTCACCACGACCTGAGTCGGACGCCGCCGCTCCTGGATGCGACGGATCAGCGCGCCGACCTCCTCCGTGAGTAGCGGGTCGAGCTCGGCCGTCGGCTCGTCGTAGAGGATCAGGTCCGAGTCCATGGCCAGCGCACGCGCGATCGCCGCGCGCTTGCGCATGCCTCCCGACAGCTCGCTCGGCATCTTCTCTTCGGTGCCCTCGAGGTCGACCTGCTCGAGGCAATCGCGGACGATCGTGCGGATTTCGGCGAGCTTCGCCGTGCGGTGCTCGCGCAGCGCGAGGCTCACGTTGTCGGCCACGGTCAGCGAGTTGAGCAAGGCCGACGCCTGGAAGACCATCGAGACGTGAAACGGCTTCTCCTCCATGGTGAGCGCCCGGTACGCCGCGACGGTGAGATCGTTCAATCGGATCTCCCCTTGGTCGGGCTGCTCGAGACCGATGATCTGGCGGATCAGCACGGACTTGCCCTCGCCGCTGCCGCCGATGATGACCAACGTCTCACCCGCAGCGACGTCGAGCCGAACGCCGCGCAGCACGGCGTGCCTGTCGTACGACTTCCACACGTCGCGGATGGAGATACTCACGCCTTTGGCCGCTTTGGCCGCGATGGTCATCTCGGCGTCGCCGGAAAGAAAAGAAAGGCAACGCGGACGATGATGAAATCGGCGATGATGATCGATACGAAGCTCCAGACGACCGCGGAAGTCGTCGATCGCGCAACGCCCTCGGAGCCTCCCGTCGTCCGCAAACCGAAGGCGCACGCGATGATCGACACGAGCATGCCGAACACCATGCCCTTGACGAGCCCGACGACGATGTCGGTGAAGTTCAGCCACTCTCTCAGGTTATCGAGGAACTGCGAGACGCTGATCGCAATCGTCGGATCGAAGGCGATCACCAGGGTACCGCCGGCGATGCCGATGACGTCCGAATAGAGCACGAGCATGGGCAGCGCCAGAGTCATGGCGAGGAAGCGTGGCATCGACAGGAAGGGAACCGGATCGATGTCCATCGTGCGCAGCGCCGAGATCTCGTCGTAGACCTTCATCGAGGCGATTTCCGCGGCGATGGCCGAGCCCGACTTGCCGGCGACGATGAAGCCCATGATGACGGGCCCGAGCTCCTTGGTCATGGCGAGGCCGACCAGCGAGCCGAGCACTTCCTGCGTGTAGTTCGCGAGCTGATCGGCTGCCTGGACGACCATGACCATGCCGACGAAGAGCGAGACGAGCGAGGCGATGCCGAGCGTCTCGGTGCCGATCAATGTCAGCTGGGTGATGATCTTCGCCACGTGGCGCGGCGCGGACCGGCAATGCCAGACCGTGGCCACGAGGAGCGCCACGCATTCTCCGGTCACCTGGAGAACGTCGAGAGCGCCTCCGCCGATCGCGGCCACTACCCCGGTAGAGCGCGGCCGCGCTCTACCGGCCGTCTGCGTGACGTCGGCCATCCGACCCTCAATCCCTCATTCGAACGACCAATACCACGGCGGCCGAAGCTTGCCATCGCCCCATGTCCACATTCGCCAGAGGAGATCGCGCTCGGTGGCGCCGTCCCGGCTCCGTTGCCCGTAAAGCCGGTAGAGCGGCGCGTAGAGAGTCTCGAGCGCCTCGTTCGTCGGGAACAGGCCATCGAGCAGCGTGATGCCTTGTGCGTCGCCTCCGTCCCGATCTGCGCGAGATACCCACAAGGGAACCAGCGCGAGGGTATCCCGGGAGTTCTGGCCTTCGCCCTCGTGTTGATCGCGATAGAGGAGAAACAGAACGTCGGTCCGTCGATACGACGCATCCTCGCCGAGTCCGCTGTGGTGCCGGTAGAAGGGCCAGAGGTAGAAAGCCGATTCCATCGTCGCGGTCCGGCGATCCTCGTAGAACGGCGTGAGCCGCAGCGACAGGCGCTCTCCCGTCTTGCGGTCGCGCTGCACCGTCCAGAAGGGCCAGGGGAAACCCGTCGTTTCGGTGTCCGTCTTCAGGTCGATCGTCTCGGTGTAGAGAGGCAGGATCGGCAGAAAGCCGTACGAGCGACTGTGGACGAGCGGTCCGTCGATCGACGAGAAGAACGGCCAGGAGATCCGTGTCGTCACCGCGCGATCGCCACCGGGATGCTCGACGGCGCGGATGTAGAACGGCCAGCCGACGTAGCGAGATTCGTAGTCCGCACCGAGCACCGTGTGACCCCAGATCGGCCAGATGCGGAGACCCTCGCCGGCCCGGCCTCCGACACGCGAGAAGAAAGGAAAGGGGAGCCAAGTCTTCTCGTAGAGCGGCTCGTAGAGCTTGAGAAAAAGCGGGAACAGCAGCATCTGTACGCGCTCGTAGCCGAAGAAGTTCTCGAGGTTCGCGTAGAGGGGAATCACCGAGAGCGATGTCCCGACCTCGGGCCCGCGGTGGTAGAAAACCAGCGGGAAGACCGTCAGCTCGCGGGTGTACGGACGCTCCGCCAGCGGTGACGCGCGGCGAACGTACGAGCCGAGGCCGAAGAAGCGAACCGAGAGCTCCTCGGCGGACCGCTGCCACGATGCCAATGGGTAGAGGAGCGTACCCCGAGACGGGGCGACAGCCGAGCGTGAGATCGCGAAGAGAGGCCGGATGGCGAAGAAACGCTTGTCACCCTCGCGCTGCCACTCGATCAGCGGACCGAGGAATCGGGCGTGAGCTTCGTCACCGTGTCGTTCGAGCTCCGCGAGCGGCCACGCCCGCAGCTCGAAGGCGTGGCTCATGCCGCAGGCGGAGAGGAAGGCGAGGGTCACTGCCGTAACGAGCGCCCCGATTCCTGAGGTCGCTCGCCGCGTGCCCGTCAGCTCGATCGGCATTCGTCGGTTGGAGGCGGCGCGCCGTTCGTCTATTGCCCGCGGAACTCGACCGCTTGCAGGTCTCGTGCGCGGATCTGATAGTGGCCGAGCTCGGTCTGGCCCGAGAAGGCGAGCGAGCTCCGCACCTTCATCTCGATCTGGTCCCCCTTGCGCAGGGTCACCTTGGCTACGAAGCTCTTGGCGGGATCTCCGGAGAACGCGATCGATTTGATGTTGTCGAAGGAGATCCGCAGGTCGCCCCGGCCGAGCTCTCCGGAGAGAGCGAGATCGCCGCCTGCGTTGATCCATTTGGCGTCGACCTTCGTGCCATCGCGGTCGACAAAGGTACCCTCGTAGTTGCGCTCCAAGGCGTTCGGGCCCCCACCGCCTAGCATCCCCATGCCGAGCAGCGGCAGCGCCAGGCAAACGATGGCGATCGACCGCTTCCTCCAGTCCATTTCCACTCCTTTCGCCGTGGTGGGCTCCTACCACAGGCGAATCCAGCGGCAAAGCTGGCCTCCCCGGGCCGACGTCCGCGTCCGGCTTCTTTCCTCGCCGGGAACTTACTTCGGGGGAATCTTCCTCGGAGACTGTCTCGATCAAGCGACGAAAACCGGCTCCGACGTATCGGGAATATCTGAAAACGAGTGTCGATTTTTCGCCAAGCATATAGTACCGAGTCGAGCCGAGTGTCCTGGAGATCCCATTGAGCGGCAAGAACGGCGAAACGAGGCACCCGTTCCAGTTCATGGCCTGCTGGGAGCTACGCGAGATGCTCGGGCGGCGGGCGGCGGACGTGCAGGAGCTCCTCGACGGGCTGGAGGAAGTCCCCCTCGACAGCATCTACTTCCACACCCACAGCTACTTCCTCCGCCACCCCTATATCGCGGGTCCCTATCCGAACGACTTCGCCAACTGGGCGGCGATCCAGCTGCGCGACCGCGTGCTCGGCGAGCGTCTGGCCGTGATCGATCCTTTCGAGGTGGGCGATCTCGAGGCGCTGCGCAACGAGCTAGTGACGATTCTCGACGATCATCTCTCTCACGTCGGGTCCGTACCTCGGGTGGTCTACGGCGAGCTCTTCTTCTTCATGCAGTCGCGCATCCTGGCGGTGCCTGCGGGAATCAAGGCGCGAACACTGACCGAGTTTCGCGAGGGCCTCGAGCGAGTCGACTCGAGCGCGGTCTACTTCCACCTTCTGGCGGCGATGGCGCGTAAGGGCAAGCGGCGGAACGACTTCGTCGTTTGGATCGAAGAGGGGCTCGGGTTGAAGGAGCTCGCCGCCAAGGTCGGCGCGGTGAACCCGTACGCGACCAGCCTCGAAGGCGTGCGCAAGCGCTTGATCAAGCTCTGCGAGCAGGCAGAGCGAGAAGGGCACTGAGCCGAAAGTGGCAATGGCGGCCTCGCTCGACGACTATCGCAGCATTTCGCCCCCCGGCTCCGTGGACATCCTGCGGCGAATGGCAGAGAAGCTGCGCTCGCGAAAGTTCCTGCGCATCAATGCCAATCAGAGCGGCACGAGCGTGGCGGAGATGCTCGAACGGCACACGCCGCTCCTCCAGGAGCTCGGCATCGACGCGCGCTGGGAAGTGATCCGCGGCGGGGAGGGCTTTCAGGCGGCCTGCCAGGCCTTCTACAACATGCTCCAGGGCGAAGAGGGTCGGTTCAACGAGGAGATGCTCCAGCAGCTTGTGGCCACGAACCGCGAGAACGCCCAGCAGCTTTCGTTCGATGCCGACGTCGTGCTGATTCACGATCACCAGCCCGCACCGCTGATCGACATCCGCCCGCAGGAAGGCAAGTGGGTGTGGCGCTGCCACCTCGACATCGCGCGCCCGCAGCGCAAGGCATGGGCCATGCTCCGTCAGTTCGTGGTCAAGTACGACGCGGCGGTGTTTTCGCTGCCAAAATTCGCCCAGCGGCTACCCATCCCGCAGTTCCTCGTGTATCCATCGATCGATCCGCTGTCCGAGAAGAATCGGGAGCTCAGCGAGAACGAGATCCGCGGGACGCTCGATCGGCTGGGAATCCCTCGGGACAAGCCAATCTTGCTGCAGGCCTCGCGCTTCCACCGCTTCAAGGACCCGGTGGGTGTGATCGAGGCCTACCACATCGCCAAGAAGCAGAACGACTGCCGGCTGGTGCTTGCGGGCGCTCCGGCAGCGGGCGAGGAGGGGCGCCGGCTCCTTGCCGAGATGGAAGAGGCTGCGGCGGGCGATCCCGACATTCACATTCTACAGCTCCCCGAGAACGCGGAGATCGAGATCAACGCACTCCAGCGCGCCTCGACCATCGTCATCCAGAAGTCTACCCGCGAGGGCTTTGGTCTGATGGTCGCCGAGGCCATGTGGAAGGGGAAGCCCGTGATCGGTGGATTCGCCGGCGGGATCACCGCCCAGCTCATCTACGAGGTCACCGGCTACACGGTGAATTCCGTCGAGGGCTGCGCGTTTCGGATCCGCACGCTGCTGAACAACCCCGAGCTGGCCGCCAAGATGGGCAACGACGCGCGCGAGTTCGCCCGCTGGCACTTCTTGATCACGCGTAACCTCGGGGATCACCTGGCCTTGCTCACTACGCTACTACGATAGACATCTATTCCCCTCTCTCCCCGTTGGGGAGAGGGTCAAGCGAGGGGAGAATTCATGGCCGACCCGAAGACGATCGAGGCGATGCTGGACGAGCAGCGGAAGTTTCCGCCGCTTGCCGACTTCCGGCGACGCGCGACGATCCAGGACGATGCGGTCTACCGCGACGCAGCGAACGACCTCGAAGGCTTCTGGGGGAAGCTCGCCGCCGAGAAGCTCGAGTGGATCCGCAAGTGGGATACGACGCTCGAATGGAATCCGCCGCAGGCGAATTGGTTTCGCGGCGGCAGGTTGAACGTGTCCGCGAACTGCCTCGATCGCCACGTCGCCGCGGGGCACGGCAATCGCAAGGCCTACCTGTGGCTCGGCGAGAACGACGACGAGCGCGTGCTCACCTACGCGGATCTCCACCGCGAAGTGCAGAAGTTCGCCAATGTCCTGAAGAGCCTCGGGGTGAAGAAGGGGGACCGCGTCGCGATCTACCTGCCGATGATCCCCGAGCTGCCGATCGCGATGCTCGCCTGCGCGCGCATCGGCGCGGTTCACGGCGTGGTCTTCGGAGGCTTCAGCTCCGAAGCGCTGCGCGACCGCATCCTCGATGCCGAGGCCAAGGTCTTGGTGACCGCCGACGGGGGCTACCGGCGCGGAGCGATCGTCCCGCTCAAGCAGAACGCCGACGAGTCGGTCGCCGAGACGCCGTCGATCCAGCACGTCGTCGTGGTGCGCCGGACGGGCGGAACGGTCGACATGCAGGGCGGCCGCGACCTCTGGTGGCACGAGGCGATGGCGAGGGCGTCCGCGGAGTGTCCCGTCGAGGCGATGGACAGCGAGGACATGCTCTACATCCTCTACACCAGCGGGACGACCGGGAAGCCGAAGGGGATCGTGCACACCACGGGGGGCTACCTGCTCGGGGTCACGACGACGTTCCAGTGGATCTTCGACTGGCGGGAGAGCGACATCTGGTGGTGCGCGGCCGACATCGGCTGGGTGACGGGCCACAGTTACATCGTCTATGGGCCGCTCTCGAGCGGTGCGACGTCGGTGATGTACGAGGGCACTCCGGACTATCCGGCGCGCGACCGCTGGTGGCAGATCGTCGAGCGCTACAAGGTGAGCCTCATCTACATGGCGCCGACGGCGATCCGCTCGTTCATGAAATGGGGGACCGAGCTGCCGGCCAAGCGAGATCTGTCCTCGCTTCGTCTGCTCGGCTCGGTGGGTGAGCCGATCAATCCCGAGGCCTGGATTTGGTACTACGACCACATCGGCCGGCGCCGTTGCCCGATCGTCGACACGTGGTGGCAGACCGAGACCGGCATGATCCTGATCACGCCACTGCCGGGGATCACCACGCTGAAGCCCGGTTCGGCGACGCGTCCGTTCCCGGGTGTCGAGGCAGAGATCGTAGACGAGAAGGGGAGGCCGGCGAACAGCGGGTATTTGATCCTGAAAAGGCCATGGCCGGCGATGGCGCGGACGCTCTACAAGGACGCCGAGCGCTTCAAGGAGGTCTACTGGAGCCGCTTCCCCGGGATGTACTTCACCGGGGACGGAGCGAAGCGGGACGGGGACGGAGACTTCTGGCTTCTCGGGCGCGTCGACGACGTCATGAACGTCGCCGGGCACCGCATCAGTACCTACGAGGTGGAGAGCGCGCTCGTCGATCACGCCGCGGTGGCCGAGGCTGCGGTGATCGGCAAGACACACGAGGTCAAAGGCCAGGCGATATCGGCGTTCGTGACCTTGAAGGAGGGTCGCCCGGGCACCGCGGAGCTCATGAAGGAGCTGAAAGAGCACGTGGCCAAGAAAATCGGGGCAATCGCCCGTCCCGACGACATCATCTTCGCGGCCGAGCTGCCGAAGACGCGCAGCGGGAAGATCATGCGGCGCCTCCTTCGCGACGTGGCCGAGGGGCGCGCTCTCGGCGATACGACGACGCTCGCCGACGCCACGGTCGTTCACGGCTTGAAGGACAAGTACGAGGACAAGGAAGTCTGACGGGCGCTAACGTCGCGGCTCGGTCGATGAATGCAAACGAGATTCTCTCCCGGCGGCGAGACGCTCTTTTCGTGCTGGCGAACGGTGATTCGCCAGGGGCGGCGTCAGTTGTTGGAGGTCGAAGCGATCGCTGCGTTCAAGCTTCCACTTCGAAACCCGCGCGGGTCGATTTCGACTTCATGGAAACCGATCTGGCGAAAGCTCGCATCCACTTCGCTGCGCAGCGGTTCGGCGGCGAGTCGGGCAATGTTGGCGAGCGGTACTTCGATTCGCGCACGCAGCCCGAAGTAGCGCACCCGGCACTCGCGAAAGCCGCGGGCGCGGAGCCACCTCTCGCCGCGGGCGACGCGCTCGAGCGCCTCGAGTGTGATCGCCGTGCCGTAGGGGAAGCGTGAGGAGAGGCAAGGGCTGGCGGGACGATCAAACGTACGCAGGCCGAGACTCCGGCTGAGCTCGCGGACCTCTGCCTTGGTGAGCGCCACATCGGCGAGCGGATGACGAATGGTACGTTCCGAGGCCGCTTTCAGCCCCGGGCGGTAGTCGCCGAGATCGTCGGCGTTCACGCCGTCGATGATCCAGGGAACCGTCCGGCGCGCCGCTTCGGCCGTGGCGATCTCGTAGAGATTGGACTTGCAGAAGTAACAGCGGTTGACGGGGTTCTCTCGATAGTTGGGAATCTCGAGCTCGTTGACCTCGAGGATCACGTGCTCGACGCCGAACTCCGCCGCCAGGGCCACGGCTTCCTCGGTGTCCTCCTCGGGATTCGTTGGCGAGACCGTGGTGAGGGCAATCGCTTCGCGACCGAGAACGTCGTGTGCGACGCGCAAGAGAAAGCTCGAGTCGACGCCTCCCGAGAAGCAGACCAGCACCCGACCCATCTCGCGCAGCGACCGCTGAAGCGCTGCGAACTTGTCCTGGGTGCTCATATCCCTTCTGCTTGAAACACCTCGGTAGTGAGATAGCGCTCGCCGGTATCACAGAAGACGGTGAGCACGACCTTGCCCGGTCCCAACCGCTTGGCGACATCGAGCGCCGCCCAGAAGTTCGCGCCGGAAGAGATGCCGAGTAACATGCCTTCCTCGCGCGCCAAGCGGCGAGTGACGCGCACGGCGTCTTCATCCGTCACGGTGATCACCTCGTCGACGATCTTGAGGTTCAGGTTCTCGGGGACGAAGCCGGCGCCGATTCCTTGGATCTTGTGGTAACCAGGCTTGCCGCCGGAGATGACCGGCGAGGCGGCAGGCTCCACGGCGACGATCCGCGTGCCGGGCCGCTTTTGCTTCAGAACCTCGCCGACGCCGGTGATGGTGCCGCCCGTGCCGACGCCGGCCACGAAGGCGTCGAGACGCGGCATCTGCTCGAGGATCTCCTGAGCGGTCGTGCGGCGATGCATTTCGGGATTGGCCGGATTCACGAACTGCTGCGGCATGAAGTACTTGGGATGCTCCGTCAAGATTTCTTCGGCCTTGCGGATCGCTCCGTGCATGCCGCGCGTATCGGGCGTGAGAATGAGCGTGGCTCCGTACGCCGCGAGCAAGCTCCGGCGCTCCTCGCTCATCGTGTCGGGCATCGTCAGGATCAGCCGGTAACCGCGCACCGCGCAGACTAGGGCGAGACCGATTCCGGTGTTGCCGCTCGTCGGCTCGATGATCGTGTCGCCGGGCTTGAGACGACCTTCGCGCTCGGCGGCCTCGATCATGTTGAGGCAAATGCGGTCTTTGACGGAGCCGCCGGGATTCATCGCCTCGACCTTGGCCCAGATCTCGGCGTGCTCGGGGTTCGGGATCCGCCGCAGTCGAACCACCGGCGTCGACCCGACGAGATCGAGAGGCGTTCGGGCGACCTGGCAGGGAGTGGGCATCAGCGGGAGACGGGTGGACGCGCTGGGCGCGATGATATCGGCGTGATTCCAGGGTGTCAAACTTTCGAGGACGTTGCGTGGCGCAGTCGCGCTTTGCTCGCAGATGTGCGTCAATCATCGAGAGAAGTGCGACTACGCGAAGCAACGTCCCCGCTCGGCCCGCTCGTGGTGTTTCCCGGAGCGCTCGGTGATTTCGTGTGTCTGCTTCCGGCACTCGAAGAGATCCGTGCGCGCCACTCTCGTCCTCCGACTCTAGTCTGCAAGGTCGATCTCGCTCCGCTCGTGCGCGCCACGGGCATCGCCGATGCGGAGCCGATCGAAGATCGGCGCGCGAGTTGGCTGTTCTCGCCCGCGCCGCCGGCGGAGGCGGACGCGTGCTTCGGCGGCTTCGCTTCGATCGAATCGTTCACCGGCAAGGATGTGCCGGAAGTGGAGTGCAACCTCGCTCGCTGGCAAGGGGCTCGCGGGCGAGTGCATCCGTTTCGTCCGTTCGAGCCGATGCATCTCGCTCGGCATTTCCTTCGCTGCGTCGCCCCCGAGGAAGACTGGCTCGAGGTTCCAGAGCCGCGGCTCTCGCTGCCCGCGGAGGTCGCCGCTGCGCACACTCCGAGCTTGGCGAGCGAGAGCCGCCCACTGCTCGTCATTCATCCCGGAAGCGGCGGTCGAGCCAAGCGTTGGTCTCGCGCCGGCTTCGGCGAGATCGCTCGTCGCTTCGCCAGGCGCGGTCAGGGTGTCGCGATCCTTCTAGGGCCGGCGGAGGAGGCCGAAGCCGGCGAATGGCGGCGGCTGGGAATCCGTGTCGTCGTCGGATTGGATCTCGTCGCCGTCGCGGCGCTACTCGCCACGTGCGACGTCTACCTCGGAAACGATTCCGGGGTGAGCCATCTAGCAGGTGCAGTGGGAGCACGCGGCGTGGCCCTCTTCGGCCCGACGGACCCGCAATCCTGGCGGCCGCTGTCGCGACGGATCGCTGCGCTTTCCATCACGCCGTGGCACGGTTGCGAGGAAGGAGCGCCCGCAGCCGCGGTCGACACGGTCGATCACGCACTCGCACACGCCGCCGACTTGCCTTGACAAGGTAGGACCCCGCCATTAGCTTTTAAAATAATTGGACGTTTCTGATTGGTCGATGCGCAAGATTGCGGCGCATCTGGAGAGGCGGGGTTGGACGAGTCGCAAGCGTCCCTAACGCTAATGTCTTCCGCGCTCAAAACCACGCTCCTGCTCGCGAGCCTGACGGCTCTTATTCTGCTCTTCGGCGATCTCCTCGGCGGTTCGCAGGGTGTGAAGGTGGCCTTCGTGATCGCCGCGGTCATGAACCTCGGCAGTTATTGGTTCTCCGACAAGATCGTGCTGATGAGCTACGGCGCGCAGCCGATTGCCGAGAGCGAGGCGCCGGAGCTCTACCAGATCGTTCGCCGGCTGTCGCAGAAGGCGAACGTGCCGACGCCGCGCATCTACCGGATTCCCACCGATTCGCCGAACGCGTTCGCAACCGGGCGAAATCCGCAGCACGCCGTCGTCGCAGTGACCGACGGCATTCTGCGCCTGCTCAGCTGGGAGGAGCTCGAGGGTGTGCTGGCGCACGAGCTCGGTCACGTCTTCAACCGCGACATCCTCATCAGCTCGATCGCCGCGACGCTCGCCGGCGCGGTGATGATGCTGGCGCGCATGGCGCAATGGAGCGCGATGTTCGGCGGCGTGAGCCGCGACGATCGTGAGGATCGCGGAAGTGGCCTCGCGCTGATCCTGATGGCGATCTTGGCGCCGATCGCGGCGATGGTGATCCAGCTCGCCGTGTCGCGCGCGCGCGAATACGGCGCTGACGACAGCGGCGCGCGGCTCTGCGGAAATCCCGAGGCCCTGGCTTCTGCGCTCGAGAAGCTCGCCATCCAGTCGGGCCGGATCCCGCTGGCGGCGAGCCCGCAGACCGCGCACCTCTTCATCGTCAACCCGCTCTCGGGTCGCTCCCTGGCGAACCTCTTCAGCACGCATCCGCCGATCGAAGACCGGATCCGACGCCTGCGAGAGATGCGGCTCGGGTTGGCCTGAGCGGAATCGGCGAAGCGATGGTCGACGAGAGCGAGCAGCCAAAGGGCTTCCAGGTCAAGGATCGACGCCGCTTCACCGAGACCGGCGAAGCGCGCGACGAGGCCGGACGAGAGGAGTCGGCCGAGCCTGCCGCCGCGCTGCCACGGGCAGAAGACGCCGAGCGCCGCGAAATTGGCCGACCTCCGTCGGAAATCCCCGATCACGAGGCCGCGGAGATCACGCTCAGCACGTTTCTCGTGAGCCTCAGCACCCAGGCGCTGATGTGTCTCGGCGAGATTCCGAATCCGGTCACCGGCACACCCGAGGCCGACCTCGGAGCCGTACGGGAGCTCATCGACATCATCGCCATGTTGCAGGAAAAGACGCGCGGCAATCTCGATGCTGCGGAAGCCCGCTTGTTCGAGAAGGTCCTCTTCGATCTGCGAATGCGCTTCGTCGAGAAGGCTCGCAAGTGACGAGGACCGCGCGGAGGGCGGGCAAGTGAGGAATTGGCAGGCCGGGTGGGGCACCGCCCTGGCGGCGAGTCTCATGCTGGGTCTATCGAGCCCGGTGTGGGCGATCAATCTCTTCGGCACGGACGAGGAGAAGCCAGCGGCGCCGAAGAGCGCGGAGCCGACGACCGGGGTGACGCTGCCGAACTTCGTCGATCTCGCCAAGCGGAACTTCGCGGCTGTGGTGAACATCTCGACGACGACGACCGCCAACGAGGGCGGAATTCACCGCGGCCCGGGAGGCCCTAGCGGCAGTCCCGATGACCCGTTTCACGAGTTTGGGGAGCCCTTCGGACGCTTCTTCGGCCCAGGGCAAATGCCGCACCGGCCGTTCAAGCAGAAGAGCTCCGGATCGGGCTTCGTGATCGACACGCAGGGACTCATCCTCACCAACAACCACGTGATCGAGGATGCCGACGAGATCGTCGTCAAGCTTTCGGACGGCAGCGAGCACAAGGCCAAGCTGCTCGGTCGGGACAAGAAGACCGACATCGCAGTCATCCGCATCGACAAGGCGCCGGCGGTGAATCCCGTGGCTCTGGGTGACTCGGACAAGCTCGAGGTCGGCGAGTGGGTGATGGCGATCGGCAATCCCTTTGGTCTCGAGAACACCGTGACCGCCGGGATCGTCAGCGCCAAGGGCCGCCACATCGGCGCCGGACCATACGACAGCTTCATCCAGACCGACGCGTCCATCAATCCAGGAAACTCCGGCGGCCCGCTGATCAACCTTCACGGCGAGGTGGTCGGCATCAACAGCGCGATCTACAGCCGCAGTGGCGGAAACATCGGCATCGGCTTCGCAAGCCCGATCAACATCGCCAAGGACCTGCTCCCCGAGCTCGAGCAGAAGGGCCGTGTCACGCGGGGCTGGCTCGGGGTGCTGATCCAGAAGGTCACGCCCGAGATCGCCGAATCCCTCGGATTGAAGGACTCCTACGGAGCGCTGGTAGCGGACGTCATGAAGGAGGGGCCGGCGAAGGAAGCGGGGATTCAGGTCGGTGACGTGATCGTCGACTTCAATGGGGCGGCGGTGAAGGATTCCGCCGATCTACCGTTGCTCGTCGCCCGCACCCCCGTCGGCAAGGTCGTGAAGGTCAAGGTCCTGCGGGGCAGCTCCGAGAGCATCCTCGACGTCAAGGTGCAGGAGCTGAAGGACGAGGAGGTCGAGGTCGCGAGCGCCCAGAGCGAGAGCGAGGACCTCGGTCTTGCGGTGCAGAACGTCACGCCCGAGATCGCCGAATCCCTCGGTCTCGACTCGGCGACCAAGGGCGTCGTCGTATCCACGGTCACACCGGGAAGCGCGGCGGACGACGCACAGTTGCGTCGGGGTGACATCATCCTCGAAGTCAACCGCAAGGTCGTGAAGGATGCCGCCGCGTTCCGTGCCGCCTTGAAGAGCCCGGAGAAGGGCAAGAGCCTGCTGCTTCTCATCAAGCGCGGTGACAGTACGATCTTCTTGGCGTTGAGGCGGGACAAGTCGTAGCGCACACGACGTCAGAGCCAAGAACTCATCCCGTAGGATGCCGAAGCTCTGAGTTCGCGACGAATCCGCTGGCTCCTCGCCGCGGCGGTCGTGCTGCTCATCGGCGCGGCAGCCGCCGGATGGTGGGCCTTCCACACTTTGCGCCGGCTCGATCACGAGCTGGTCGAGCGCTTTTCTGGCCGGCGCTGGGAAATCCCCTCCAAGATCTACTCCGATTCGTTCACGGTCTACGCGGGAAGCGAGATCTCGCCGCTGAATTTGGTTGAGCGCCTGGGCCGCCTCGACTACCGCCGCGTCGACGGAGAGGTCGCGCACGCGGGGGAGTACCGCTATCAGCCCGCCGAGCGTCGACTGGAGGTGTTCCTGCGGAACTTCAGCTACCCGAGCCGGCCGTTTCCGGGTTTTCCCGCGCGGCTCGAAATCGCCGGGCAGAGCGTGTCCGCCATCACCCGGCTCGATACCGGCCAGGCCATCGACTCGCTCGAGTTCGAGCCTGAGATCTTGGCAGGCATCTACGATCAGGCCGCCGAAGAGCGCCGCGTGGTGAAGATCAACGAGGTATCGAAGCTCCTCGTTCAGGCCGTGCTCGCCGCAGAGGACAGGCGGTTCTTCGAGCATCACGGCATCGATGTGCGCGGCGTATTCCGCGCGCTCTATACCAATCTTCGGCAGGGGCGGGTGGTGCAGGGGGGCAGCACGCTCACCCAGCAGCTCGTCAAGAACTTTTTCCTCACGGGGTCGCGCACGATGGAGCGCAAGGTCACCGAAGCGGTGATGGCGCTGCTGGTGGAGTTTCATTACAGCAAGGTGGAGATCCTCGAGACTTACCTGAACGAGATCTATCTCGGGCAACGAGGCTCGCGCGGCATATTCGGCGTTTGGGAGGGTGCCCAGTTCTACTTCGGTAAGGAGCCGAGGGATCTATCGATCGGCGAGGCCGCGATGCTTGCCGGCCTCATCCGTGCACCGGGGCATCTGGCGCCAGCGAAGAACCCCGAGCCGGCCAAACGTCGACGCGATGAAGTGCTGCGGGCGCTTCTCGAGAACGGAGACATCACGACGGAGGAATACCACCAGGCGCTCGATGGGCCACTGCCGGAACGCGCGGCGTCGACGGCGTCGACCGGCGCGCCCTACTTCGTCGACTACGTTCGCGGCGAAATCGAGGAGCAATATCCGCTGAACACGCTGACGAGCGAGGGCTTCCGCATCTTCACCACACTCGATCCTTCGCTGCAGCGCGAGGGCGAGCGGGCGGTGGCGAACGGGCTCACGGCGCTCGAGAAGCGCCATCCGGCGCTCACCAAGAAGCCAGAGCCGCTCGAGGCGGCGCTGTTGGCGATCCAGCCGCGTACGGGCGAGATCAAGGCGATGGTCGGTGGACGCTCCTATGCGCGGAGCCAGTTCAACCGCGTCACCGATGCGGAGCGCCAGCCGGGGTCGGTGTTCAAGCCGATTGTGTTCCTCGCCGCCTTGGAGGAGGAGGAGAAGGGCGGTCGGCAGTTCTTGCCGACGCGGAGGATCGCGGACACCCCGTTCACCTGGACCTACGACGGGCGGAGCTGGTCCCCCGAGAACTACAAGGGCGAGTACCATGGCGACGTCACGCTGCGGCAGGCGCTGGAGCTTTCGCTCAACTCCGCGACAGCGAGAATAGCCCAAGAGGTCGGGCTCGACCACATCCACGAGGTTGCCGTTCGGCTCGGTTTGCCGGAAGGCCTGCCCAAAGTACCGGCAATGGTGCTCGGCGGTGTGGAGGTGACCGTCTACGAGGTCGCACAGGCATTCGCGACGATCGCCAACCTCGGATTTCGCGCCGAAACGAGCGCGATCCGTGCCGTGCTTGACGGCGAGGGCAATCCGATCACCCGCGCGAGCTTGGGAGCCTCGCAGGCCGTATCGCCGCGAGTCGCGTATCTGGTGACGAATCTGATGCAAGGCGTCTTCGATCGTGGAACGGCGAAGCTGGCTCGTACAGCAGGGATCGAATTTCCGGCTGCCGGGAAGACCGGCACCACCAACGAAGGGCGCGACGCGTGGTTCGTCGGCTTCACGCCGGATTTGCTGGTCGTCGTTTGGGTCGGGTTCGATCGCAACGATGTGGTCGGGCTTTCTGGAGCGCAGGCGGCGCTTCCGATATGGATCGACTTCATGAGGGCCGCCACGGTGGGGCTACCGGGTACGTCGTTTTTGGTTCCGCCCGGTATCCAGACGGTGACGATCGACCCGGCGAGCGGCGCGCTCGCCACCACGCGCTGCCCCGAGCGCTTCGACGAGTCGTTTTTCGACAGCGAGGCGCCGACGGAACCCTGTCCGCTGCACCCGGAGACCGGGCTGCCTGCTCCCGGCTACCCGCTACCGGCAGGCGAGCCTCTTCCCCACGTGGCCCGTAGCCCGTAGCCTGATTCCCATGATCATCCTCGGCCTCGAGACCTCGTGCGACGACACGGCCGCGGCGGTGCTGGCCGGGCGTGATCTGCGCTCGAGCGTCGTGTCGTCGCAGGATGCGGTGCACGGACCCTACGGCGGGATCGTTCCCGAGCTCGCCTCGCGTCACCACCTCGCCAACATTCTGGCCGTGATCCATGCGGCGCTCGACAAGGCGGTCACGGCGATCGAAGAGGTCGAAGGCATCGCCGTCACCTGCGGGCCCGGCTTGGTGGGATCCTTGCTAGTGGGACTATCGGCCGCCAAGGGCATTGCCTTCGCGAAGGGAATTCCGTTGGTGGGCGTGAACCACCTCGAGGGCCACCTGCTGGCCATCTTCCTCGAGCGCCAGATCGAGTTTCCTTACGTGGCGTTGCTCGTGTCGGGAGGGCACACGAGCCTCTATCTCGCCGAAGGGCCAGGACAGTATCGCCGGATCGGTGCGACCCGCGACGACGCGGCCGGAGAGGCCTTCGACAAGGCCGCGAAGATGCTCGGGCTCGGTTTTCCGGGGGGACGGGTGATCGACCAGCTGGCACGCGCTGGAGACCCAACGGCGATCCGCTTCCCGCGGGCGACGATCCGCGGAAGCAAATACGAGTTCAGCTTCAGCGGGTTGAAGACCGCGCTGCGTGAGTTTCTGCGCCGCGAGCACGGCGTTGGGGTGACTGCAGCGAGCGGCGCGTTGCGAACGGTCATCCCGGAGCGGCTGCTCTGCGACATCGCGGCGAGCTTTCAGGAAGCCGTCGTCGACATGCTGGTCACGCCGACGCTCGGCGTGGCGGAGGCGCTCGGGGTATCGCAGATCGTGGTCTCCGGCGGCGTGTCGGCAAACTCGCGCTTGCGCGCTCGCATGGAGGAGGATGCACGTCGCAGGGGTCTGACGGTCGCCTTTCCGTCGCCACGGTTCTGCACCGACAATGCGGCGATGATCGCCTATGCAGGAGCGCGACGGCTCGAGCGCGGCGAACGCGACGACTTGTCGTTGAATGCCGTGGCGAGCCTGCCGCTGTAGCGATGCCGATGCTCGACGCTGGGTCGCTTCACCGCCGTACCCGCGATGCCCTCGGTCGCCTCGGCGTGCGGCCGCGGCGGAGCCTTGGGCAGAACTTTCTCGTGGCGTCCCCGGTCGTCGAGCGGATCGTCGCGGCGGCCCGAGCGACGGGGCGTGTCGTCGTCGAGATCGGTCCCGGGATCGGCGCGCTCTCGGATGCGCTGGCCGCAACCGCCGACGAGCTCTTTCTCGTCGAAATCGACCCCCGCATGGCGGAGTGTCTGCAAGAGCGGTTCGCGACCGTGGCGAACGTTCACGTCGTCGCGGCCGACGCGCTCGCAGTGGACTATTCAAAGCTGCTCGCGGGTCGGGGGCGCGCCGTGGCCGTCGGCAACCTCCCCTACAGCGTCGGGAGTCAGATCCTGCTCCGACTGATCGACGCGAGCGCCTCATTCGAGCGGCTCCTGCTGATGCTGCAGCGCGAGGTCGCCGAACGGCTGATCGCCAAGCCGGGAACCAAGGCGTACGGTGTCTTGACGCTGTGGACGGCCCTCCGCGGCGAGGCGGAAATCGTTTTGCGCGTTGCGCGGGGATCGTTCGTGCCCCGCCCGAAGGTGGAGTCGGCCGTCGTGTCGGTGACGCTCCACACGGCGCCACGCGTCTCGATCGACGACGAGGAGCGCTTCCGCGCGGTCGTGCGCGCCGCGTTCGGACAGCGGCGCAAGACGTTGCGCGCGGCGCTCGCCAAGATCGCCCGGGCGGCCGACATCGAGCGAGCGGGGATCGATCCGGGCCGCCGCGGCGAGACGCTGTCGCTCGCGGAGTTTGCGCGGCTCGCCAACGTGCTGGGCGATCCGTCGAGCTAACGCCCGATGCCCGAGCTGCCCGAAGTCGAGACGATTCGCCGCGGCCTCGACCGCCGGCTGCGCGGGGCGCGCATCACTCGCGTGGAGATTCGCGAGCCGCGTCTTCGGCGCGTCGTCGACGAAGAGGCGCTTCGCGCGCTCGTCGGACGGCGTGTCGAGGGGATCGCCCGTCGCGGCAAGTACCTTCTCGCCGACGTCGGCGAGGGGGTCGTATGGCTCATGCATCTCGGCATGTCGGGTCGTCTCCTGCTCTTGCCGACGGATGCTCCCGCCGGGGAGCACGAGCACGTGCGCATCGAGTTCGAGCCGTCGATCAGAAGCCCCGACGATGGTCGGCCCCGTTGGTCGCGACTTGCCCCGACCGAACATCCTGCCAAGCTGGGAGCGCCCGTCACAGATCGCTCCCGTTGGTCGCGAACTGCTCCGGCCGAACATCCTGCCAAGCTAGCGCTCTGTTATCGAGATCCCCGCCGCTTCGGCTGGATGCGGGTCGCGAGAGCCGAAGAGCTCGGCGAGCTCGCCGGCCTCGGGCCAGAGCCTCTGAACGGCCGTCTCCGCGCCGAGACGCTCCGCGCCCGGCTCCGCGGCACGCGGCGGGACGTGAAGGCGGCGCTTCTCGATCAGCGCGTCCTGGCAGGCATCGGTAACATCTACGCGAACGAGATCCTCTTTCACGCTGGCGTTCGGCCCACACGACGCTGCAATCGGTTGCGCAGCGCCGAGATCGACGCGATCGTGCGCGCGACCCGCTCCGTGCTCGGAGACGCCGTCGCGCGTCGCGGGACTTCGTTCTCCGACTACTTCGACAGCGACGGCCTCCCGGGCTCGTTCCAGGAGGTGCTCGCGGTCTTCAACCGCGCCGGGCAACCGTGCCGCCGCTGTAACAGCGCCATCAAGCGTCGGCCGCACGGAGGGCGCTCGAGCTTCTACTGTCCGCGGTGCCAGAGATAGGAGGCTACCGGCTACGGGCTACCGGCTACCGGCGAAAACTCATCTGAGTCTTTTCCGGGAGGCGGCAGCCGATAGCCGGTGGCCGGCATTCGCACGTCGAGCCAATCGCGTAGCCCATCGCCGAGGAAGTTGATGCCGAGAACCGTCGCGAACACGGCGAGGCCTGGGAACAGCGCGACGTGCGGCGCAACCAGCAGAAAGCGCCTGCCCTCGTTCAGCATCGCGCCCCAGGACGGCGCGGGCGGCTGCGTCCCGAGGCCGAGGAAGGAGAGGCTCGCCTCGGCGACGATCGCACCTGCGACACCGAAGGTCGCCTGGACCGCGAGCGGGCCGGCGAGGAGCGGAAGCACGTGGCAGAGGACCACCCGGGACGGGCCGGCGCCGAGGGCGATCGCGCTCTCGACGTGGGCGCGCTCGCGGAGCGAGAGCGTCTCGGCGCGCACCAGGCGGGCGTAGCCGGTCCAGCCGATCACGGAGAGCGCGATCACCACGTTGGCGAGGCTCGGACCCAGCACGGCGCTGATGGCGATGGCGAGCAGAATTCCCGGAAACGCGAGGACAACGTCGATTGCCCGCATCATGGCTTCGTCGATCCAGCCGCCGGCGAGGCCCGAGAAGAGGCCGAGCGCGGTGCCGAGCGTGAGCGAGACGGCGACGGTCGATATCCCGACGAGCAACGACGCGCGCGAGCCGTAGACGACGCGACTCAGAATGTCGCGGCCGAGCCGATCCTGGCCGAACGGGTGTGCGAGCGAGGGTGGGCTCAGGTTCTCGGAGAGGTTCGGCTGCGCCGGATCGAACGGCGCCAGCAGCGGTGCGGCCAGCGCGACCGCCAGAAACGAGCCGACGAGCACGGCGCCCAAGCGGGCCGAAGCGGTCATCGCGCCTCCCGTCGGCCGAAGCGAACCCTGGGATCGAGCCGCTGGTAGGCGAGGTCGGTGAGGAGGTTGGCGGCGACGTAGCCGCACGCGATGACGAGCACGCAGCCTTGGACGAGCGGATAGTCGCGACTGTCGATGGCCTGCAGCGTCAGCCTGCCGATCCCGGGCCAAGCGAAGATCGTCTCGGTGATGATCGCGCCGCCGAAGAGACTGCCGATCTGCAGGCCGAGGATCGTGGCGACGGGGAGCAGCGCGCTTCTCAGGGCGTGGCGCAGGAATACGGCGGGCTCGGAGAGACCTTTGGCGCGGGCCGTGCGGATATAGTCGGCGGAGAGCGCGTCCAGCACGGCCGCTCTCACCAGGCGCGTGAGGATTGCCGACATGCCGAGGCCGAGCGTGACGGCGGGCAAAACGAGGCTCGCCGGCGAGTCGGCTCCCGACACCGGTAGCCAGCCAAGCCAAACCGAGAACGGCAATACCAGCAGAGGGCCGAGGAAGAAGTTTGGCAACGACGCGCCGAGTAGAGCGAATCCCATCGCCGCGCTGTCCGGCCAGCGGCCGCGATGGCGCGCCGAGATCGCGCCCAGCGGAATCGCCACCGCGAGCGCCATCGAGCCCGCCGCCGCCGCGAGCAGGAGCGTGGCCGGCAGCCGTCCGCGGATGAGCGCCGAGACGGGCGTCCCGTCGCGAAGCGAGCGGCCAAGATCGCCGTGCGCCGCGCGGACGAGGAAGCCCACGTATTGCTCGAGGAGCGGACGATCGAGGCCGAGGGCCGCGCGCAAGCGGACGCGATCGGCCGCCGAGGCGGCTTCGCCGAGCATGACGTCGACGGGATCGCCGGGAATCAGATGAATGAAGAAGAAGACCAGTGTCGCCACGCCGAAGAGGGTGGGCAAGGCCAGCAGGGCTCGCCGGAGGACCGCGTTCATGAATGCCCGCAACCGCAGGGCGTGGAGCCGGTCCCCCGCGGGAAATTCGGCGCCGTGAGGAGCCAGGCGGTCGTCAGCGAGATCAGGCTCCCGTCCGGATAGGGGACGAATCCGCAAAGCCGTTCGCTCTGCACGACGACGTTGTCCGTCCACCAGAGAGGAATGAAAGGCAGCTCCTCGGCGACGCGGTGCTGGACCGCTGCGTAGATCTTCTGGCGTTGCGCCGCGTCGAGCGTCCGCCGGCCGAGCTCGGTGAGGCGGTCGACCTCGGGGTCCACGTAGCCGCCGCGGTTGTTGCCCCGCGGCGGCGTCATCGTCGAGTGGAGCATGGTGAAGAAGAAATCGGGGTCGCTCACGCCGACCCAGGCGAGCGAGTAGAGCTGGAAGTTGCCGCGACGGACGTCGTCGTAGAAGGTGCCCCATTCGAAGCTGCGTACGTCGAGACCGATCCCGACGGCAGCGAGCATGGCCTGTAGCGCTTCCCCGATGCGCCGGCGCGAATCGAGGGTGGAGGTCTTGTACGAGAGTCGAAAGCGGACCGCCGGGCCGTCATCGTCCGGATCGGGGTAGCCCGCGGCATCGAGAAGTCGCTTTGCCTCCGCGGGGTCATACGAATACTTCTTCACGTCGTCTTCGTACGCCCAATGCTCGGGGGCGAGTAGCCCGCCAGCAGGGCGCGCCGCTCCGCCGAGCAGGTGCTGGATCAACGACGGGCGGTCGATCGCCTGCGCGATCGCTCTGCGGACGCGGAGATCCCGCAAGTGAGAATCCTCGAAGTTGATGCCGATGTACTGAAATGTCGTTCCCGCAATGCGCCGGATGCACGTCTCGGAGTGCCCCTCGAGCCAGCGAACGTTCTCGGGCTCGACGGCGTTCTCGACCAGGTCGATCGTGCCCTTGGCGAGTTCGAGTGCCCGAACCGTATCGTCGGGAACGACGCGGAAGCGGATCTCCGGGATTCCCCGATGCTCGGCTCGGCTGGCGAGCTGCACCTCGCGATCGGGCGCAATTCCGACGATGCGGTAGGCGCCGGAGCCGATCCGCACGCGCTCGGTCGAGGCTAGCTGCGAGCGGGGCAGGATACCGATCGTGGTGGCCTCCAGAAACGGTGCGAAAGGCGCCTTCAGGTGAAACCGCACCGTGTGATCGTCGGGCGTATCGAGCGATTCGAGGAAAGCGAGTTCCTCCCGCTTCGGCGAAGCCGTCTTCGGATCGAGGATCGACTCGTACGTGGCGCGGACGTCGGCCGCCGTCAGCGGGCTGCCGTCGGAGAAGGTCGCGTCGGCGCGGATCTGGAAGCGCACGCTGAGCGGCGCGTCGAATCGCCAATCGACCGCGAGGTCAGGGACGTGCTCCTGGTGCTCGTCGAGCCGGGTGAGCGCGCGGAAGACCAGATCGTCGATCCTCGAAGAGGCGGCGTCGGTGGCGAAGCGGGGATCGAGATCGGTTGGCATCGCCTCGAGGCCGACCACCAGGGTCTCGGCCCGACGCGGGCGACCCGAGCACCCCGACGTCGCGGTCCAGACGATGAAAAGTGCTACCACGAGCAGCCTGAGGCGACGTTCGACGTTGATTCCGCGGCCCCCGATTGTTACAAGGGATGTGGGGTGAGGCTGCGAGGGGAGTTGTCGTTGGCAAGCATTAGAACGCGTCCTTCCAAACCCGTTCGAAGATTTGCCAGCATTGTTTTGGCAGTGTGCTTCTTCGTCCCGGTGGTCGCCTTCGGCGCGCCGGGAGACTTCCCGAAGCCCACGGGGCTCGCCACCCAGGTCGAGTTCTGGAAGAAGGTCTTCGCGGAGTATTCCGAGAACCAGGTCGTCGTTCACGACAACCTCTACCTAGACAAAATCTACACGGTGATCGACCTCCGGCCGCTCGCCGCTAGCGGCGCGGACGACGAGACGCTGCGCCGCGAGCGGCATCGCCGCGAGCAGCAGGAGATGGATCGCGTCGACGAGGCGCTCGGACGGCTCGCGCGCGGCGGGGTTTCGCCGGATGATCTCAGCGGTCTCGAGCGAGACATCTGGAACCTCTTCAAAGACGTCACTGGCGCGCAGAAATTCACCGAGGCTCGCGATCGCGTGCGCACCCAGCAGGGCTTGCGCGAGCGCTTTCGCCGTGGGCTCGAGGTCTCGCGGCGCTATCTGCCGCAAATGGAAGAAATCTTCCGCCGCGAGGGACTGCCGGTGGAGCTGACGCGCCTCCCGTTCGTGGAGTCGAGCTTCAACGTGCATGCGTATTCGAAGGTCGGGGCGGCTGGGATCTGGCAGTTCATTCCTTCGTCGGCGCGGATCTATCTCGAGCTGAACGAGGTCCAAGACTCGCGCCGCGATCCGATCTACGCGACGCTCGGGGCGGCTCATCATCTGCGCGACGATTACGCAGTGCTGGACAGTTGGCCGTTGGCGATCACCGCATACAACCATGGACGCGCCGGCGTCGCGCGGGCGGTGAACGAGACCGGCTCGAGCGACATCGTGACGATCATCAAGCGTTACCAGGGCAAATCCTTCGGATTCGCTTCACGAAACTTCTACACGGAGTTCTTGGCGGCCCTCGAGGTCGAGCGCGACTACAAGACCCACTTCGGCGAGGTGAGGTTCGAGCCGCGCCTCCTGTACCAGGAAGTCACCACCCACGACTACCTGCGCTTCTCGACGGTTGCCAAGCTCGCGGGGTGCAGTGTCGAGGAGCTGGAGACCTTGAACCCACGCTTCACCAACGAGGTCATCGAGGGCAAGCTCTACGTGCCGAAGGGTTACGCGATCCGCGTTCCCGCCGGCCGAGCCAAAGAGTTCAGCGCCGCCTACGTCGATCTGCCCGCCACCGAGCGCTTCTCGCAGCAACGCCGATTCTTTATCGCTCACCGCGTCACGCGAGGGCAAACGATCGGCGCGATTGCCAAGCGCTATCGGACGACGGTCGCCGCGATCCAGGGGGCGAACGGTCTGCGCGACGCGAAGCGGCTTCGCGCCGGGCAGGTGCTGAAGATCCCCACGGGCTGACTCAGCAGGCTGTGCGGTTGGAGACGACCTCGCGACCAACGGGAGCGAGGCTAGACGAGCGCTTAACTCAGCAGGCTGTGCGGTTGGAGACGACCTCGCGGCGGAAGCGATCCGTGACACGAATGCCTACCCCAACCGAAAGGGAGCACTAGGAATCGGGCGGTCGCGTGCGGCGGTCCTTGATCGCCAACGTCGGCGCGGCTCGCTCGACCGTCACACCGCCGCGTCGCAGCGCCTCGCGACCGAAGCGAGAGGAGATCTCGTCGAGCGCGCGGTTCAAGGCGACGCGATTGTCGCCGCCGCGAAAGTCGAGAAGCGAGAGCTGTTGGCCGCGGCTCGGCTCGAGGTTCGTCGCCGAAATCCCGATCAGCCGGATTCGCTTGCCGGGCCCGACCTCTTCCCAGAGCGAAAGCGCCGCCGTAGAGAGGGCGCTGCCATCGTCGGTCGCCGCGGCGAGCGTGCGACTTCGCGTCAGCGACGGATATTTTCCCGGCCGCAGCCGCTCGGCGAGCTTCAGCTTCAGCACAACCGTGCGCGCTCGGCACTCGTCGGCGCGCAGTCGCGCCGCGACCGCCTCGGCGTGCGCGACGATCGTGCGGCGGAGCTCGTCGCCGTCGACCATGTCGCGCGCGAAGGTGTTCTCCTCACCGTACGACTTCCGCTCGCGGTTCGGATCGACCGGCCGCGGGTCGTGGCCGCGAGCGATTGCGGCGAGCGTCGGCGCCTGCCGGCCGACGATCCGGCGCAAGCGGTCGGCGGCGGTGGCGGCGAGATCCCCGATCGTCGTGATTCCGGCACGTTCGAGGGCCGCGCGCATGACAGGCCCGACCCCCCACAGCTGGCCAACGGAAAGCGGCCGCAGAAAGGTTTCGACGTCCGATCGCGAGATCTCGAGCAAGCCGTCGGGCTTGCACATCGCACTGGCGATCTTGGCCACCATCTTGCTTGGACCAATGCCGACCGAGACCGCGAGGCCGCACTCCTCGCGCACCCGCTGGCGAAGGCGACGAGCGAGGTCGAGGGGTGCCCCGAAGAGCGAGAGAGAAGCAGTCACGTCGAGGAACGCTTCATCGAGTGAGAGCGGCTCGACTAGCGGCGTGAAGGTTCGAAAGATGGCGAAGATCTCCCGCGAGACCTGAGCGTAGCGTGCCATCCGTCCGGGTACGAAGATCGCCTGCGGACAAAGTCGGCGAGCCTCCGCCATCGGCATGGCGGAGTGGACGCCGAACGGACGCGCTTCGTACGAGGCCGCCGTGACCACCCCGCGAGCGCCGAGGCCGCCGACGATCACCGGCTGACCGGTGAGCTCCGGACGGTCGCGTTGCTCGACCGCGGCATAAAAGGCATCCATGTCGGCATGCAGGATGACGGGTGGGCAGTGGGTCGTTTTGGCAATCGAATCCACCGACGTTGCGGCCTTATCGGAACTGTTTGCCCACAGGTGGTTTAGGAGCGAGGAAAACGATCCCGATGATGCCGCGACGCGCCCTTCACCATCTGCTCCGATCCCAAAATGACCCACATGGACGGGTACGGTCAAATTTTACTCCCTCCGCAGCGGTGCTAGGATAGTAGGCTCGTGTCGTATTATCCGGTATTTCTGAACCTTCGGGAGCGTCCGGCGCTGGTGGTCGGCGGAGGGGACGTGGCCCGGTGGAAGATCGAAGGACTACTGCCAACGGGGGCTCGGGTGACCGTCGTGGCGCCGCGTGTGGTCGAGCCGATTCACCGTCTGGTCACGGAGGGCGTCGTGGCTCTGGTCGCGAGAGCATACGCTGCCGAGGACGTTCGCGGCTTTCACCTCGTCGTCGCAGCAACCGACGATCCCGACGTCAACCGATCGGTCTCCGCCGACGCCGAGCGCGCCGGAGTGCTCGTCAACGTCGTTGATCGCGCCGAGCTCTCGAGCTTCATCGCTCCGGCCGTGTTCGCGCACGGGGATCTACAGATCGCCGTGTCGACTTCCGGAGCCTCCCCCGCCTTCGCCGCGTTCGTACGAGACCGGCTGCGTGCAGACATCGGTTGCGAGTACGGCGTGGCCCTGTCGATTCTCCGGCGCGTGCGTGAGCGTCTGCGAAGCGACGCGCGCTCCATCGCCGACAGGCGCCGGGTTCTCCGCGATCTCGCAGAAGCCGGGCTCGTCGACCGGGTGCGAACGAAGGACCGCGCAGGAATCGACACGCTGCTCGCTTCACTGGCGGGAGACGGT
Organism: uncultured delta proteobacterium; assembly: GCA_963745025.1. Lineage (GTDB taxonomy): Bacteria > Desulfobacterota > Binatia > JACPRU01 > JACPRU01 > CAVQIG01. Next base: position 950,246 of record CAVUWD010000016.1, on the reverse strand, counting down.
ATGACGCTGGAGGCGCTCGGCGTCGAGCTCGTCTAGACCGACCCCATGGAACTCTTGCTCCCGCGTATCGCCCTACTTCTCTACCTGGCCGCAGCGGCTGGATTCATCGGTTACCTGATCACCGCAGAGGAGCGCTGGCGGTTACGGGCACCGCTCCTTCTCGCCGGCGCTGCGGCGGTCCACGGCTTCGCGATCGCCGGCCGCTCCTTCGAGCTCGGTCACATCGCCGTCGCCAGCTTCGACGAAGCGCTGTCGTTCTTGGCCTTCAGCCTGGCGATCCTTTATCTACTGCTCGACAGACGTCACGTGCTCGCCGTGCTCGGCGCGGTGATCGCACCGCTCGCCTCGCTGTTGATGGCCGTGGCGGTGTTGATCTCCTCGGGCGCGACCGAGCTCCCGCCCGCGCTGCGCAGCGCCTGGCTCCCGGTTCACGTGACGCTGGCGTTCCTCGGCAATGCCGTCTTCGCGCTCACCTTCGCGACCAGCCTCATCTACGTGCTCGAGGACAACCGGTTGAAAGCCAAGCGGCCAGCACGGCGCCTCCTCCAGCCGTCGCTCGAGCGACTCGACGCGCTCAACCACCGATTGCTCTCCTGGGGATTCTTGCTGCTCACCCTGGGGATCGTCACCGGGGCGATCTGGGCGCATTTCGCCTGGGGACGCTTCTGGTCGTGGGAGGCGCGGGAGATGTGGTCACTGATCACGTGGATCCTCTACGCGGTTCTGCTGCATGGACGGAGCATCGGCTGGCGCGGACGGCGCGCGGCGACGTTGACGATCGTCAGCTTCGCCGTCCTCTTCGTGTCGTTCGTCGGCGTCAACGTGTTCTCCTCGGGACGCCACGGGGGGACCTTCGGGTCGTGACCACGCGTCGCAAGCTCTGGCTCGTCGGGCTCTCGCATCACTCGGCCCCCGTCGATCTGCGCGAGCGCTTGGCTCTGGCGAATGGCACCGCGGGCGACGTCGCTCGCAAGCTTCTCGAGAAAATCCCCGGCATCCAAGAGTGCGCGCTGCTCTCGACCTGCAATCGAGTCGAGATGTTGGCGTACGGCGATCCGGAGCGAGTCGATCCGAGCGCGGTGGCAGGAACGATCGCCGACGACCGGGGTCTCGGCCACGAGGACCTGCGCGCGCATCTCTACTTGCACGAGGACCGTGCCGCCGTCCGCCATCTCTTCCGCGTGGCGTCGAGCCTGGATTCGATGGTGGTGGGCGAGCCCCAGATCCTCGGCCAGGTCAAGGAGTTCTACGAGGCCGCGGTCGAGGCGGGGACCGCGGGCACCATCCTTCACCGCGTCTTCCACAAGTCCTTCTTCGTGGCCAAGCGCGTGCGCAACGAGACGGGGATCGGCGCCAAGAACGTGTCGGTCAGCTCCGTCGCCGTGGAGCTGGCGACGCAGATCTTCGAGTCGCTCGGGGACAAGACGGCGCTGGTGATCGGCGCCGGAAAGATGGCGGAGATCACCGCCCGGCATTTCCGCGACCGCGGAATCGGCAGCCTCATGTTCGCCAATCGCACGTTCGACCGCGCGGTCGAGCTGGCACGCGAGTTTCACGCCGCTCCGGTGCCGTTCGAAGAGCTGGTTCGCTATTTGCCGCTCGCCGACGTGGTGATCGGCTCGACCGCAGCGACCGACTTCGTGCTGAGCGAAAACCAGGTTCGAGACGCCCTGCACGAGCGGAGCTACCGGCCGACGTTCCTCATCGACCTCGGCGTGCCGCGCAATTTCGACCCGCGGATCAACGACCTGCAAAACGTCTACCTCTACGACATCGACGATCTCGAGGGCGTGATCGGCGAGAACCGCGGGGAACGGGAGCGCGAGGCGCAGCGTGCCGAGGAGATCGTCCAGTCCGAGGTCGAGTCGTTCTGGCGCTGGTTCGAGAATCTCGACACGGTGCCGACGATCGTCGAGCTGCGGGGCCGAGCGGAGCGCATCTGCCGTCGCGAGCTCGAGCGCACGCTCGGATCGCTCCGCCATCTAGGCGAGGTCGAGCGAAAGTCGATCGAGGCGATGGCGGAAGCGATCATGAACAAGCTCCTCCACGAGCCGATCTCACGCTTGAAGCGGGTGAAGAGTCCGGAGGGCGGCGACCTGTTGGCCGCGCGCCGCCTATTCGGTCTGGACGACGACGATGACTGAGCCGGAGGGCGGCCTGCGGCTCGGTACGCGCGGCAGCGCGCTCGCGGTTCGTCAGGCGGAATGGGTCAGCGCAGAGCTGCGTGCGCGCTGGCCCGCCCTCCGGCCAGAGATTGTGCGCATCAAGACGAGCGGCGACCGCATCCAGACGCGCTCGCTTGCGGAGATCGGCGGCAAGGGACTGTTCGTCAAAGAGATCGAGGAGGCGCTTCGCGACGGCAGAATCGACGTGGGTATCCACTCGATGAAGGATCTTCCGGCAACGCTGGCTCCCGGCCTCGACATCGCCGCGGTACCCCCGCGAGAGGATGCGCGCGACGTGCTGATTGCGCGCGCGAACGGTGGCCTAGCGGGTCTCGCGTTGGGTGCGCGGGTGGGGACGAGCAGCCTTCGCCGCGGCGCGTTCCTTCGCCACGTCCGTTCGGACGTGAGCGTCGTGCCGATGCGGGGAAACGTCGATACGCGAATCGCCAAGTGGCGGGCCGGCGAGGTCGACGCGATCGTCCTGGCGGGCGCGGGACTGCGCCGTCTCGGCCTTGCGGTTCCGGAGGCGCAACGCCTGTCGACGGAGGAGATGCTTCCCGCCATTGGACAGGGGGCGCTGGCGATCGAGGCGCGGCCCGGCGGTCGCGGATGGGCGCTCGCGCGCGCGCTCGAGAATGAGGATGCCCGGGACGCGGTTTCGGCGGAGCGCGCGTTTCTCGCGGGAATGGGGGGCGACTGCACGACGCCGATCGCCGCGCACGCGACCGTCACCGACGGAGCACTCCAGCTCGAGGCCGCGATCGGCGATGCCGATGGGCGCCGTCTGATTCGCGGCTCGCGCGCTGGCAAGAGAACGGAGGGGGAGGCAATCGGCCGATCGCTCGCGGAAGAGCTTCTCGCTCGGGGGGGCCGGGAGATTCTTCGGGAGCTCGGACGATGAAGGCCGGCATCGTGTATCTGGTCGGAGCCGGGCCTGGGGACCCGGGCCTGCTCACCATTCGCGGTCGGGAATGCATCGCCCGCGCCGACGTCGTGATTCACGACTATCTCGTCGATCCCCGGCTGCTGCGGTTCGCTGAGCGGCACGCGGAGATCGTCTCCTCCGGCAAGAGCGGCGACGCGTCTCACCGCGATCAGCAGCAGCAGGCGATCGATCAGCGCATGATCGCCGCGGCGCGAGCAGGCAAGGTCGTGGTGCACTTGAAAGGCGGTGACCCGTTCGTCTTCGGGCGCGGCGGCGAGGAAGCCCGGGCGCTCGCCGAGGCGGGGATCCGCTTCGAAGTGGTTCCCGGCGTGACCTCGGCGATCGCCGTTCCCGCCTATGCCGGCATTCCGGTCACCGAACGCGGCCTCAACTCGTCCTTCACCGTGGTCACCGGGCACGAGGCTCCCGGCACGCGACGTCCGCTCGATTGGCCGGCGCTCGCCCGCATGGAGACCCTCGTGTTCCTGATGGCCTTGAGGAGCCTGCGCGAGGTTCTGCTGAGGCTCACGGAGGCGGGCAAACCCGAAGAGAGCCCGGCGGCATGCATTCGCTCCGGCACGCGCCCCGATCAGCAGACCGTCGTCGGTACGATCGGCGACCTCGCGGATCGTGTCGAGCGAGCGGGCTTCACGCCGCCCACGGTCCTGGTCGTCGGCGACGTCGTCCGCCGACGCGAGTCTCTGCAGTGGTACGAGCGCCGTCCACTGCTCGGCCGACGGATCGTGGTGACTCGCGCCGCGGAGCAAGCCGACGAGTTCGTCGATCGACTCGAGAGGCTCGGTGCCGAGGCGCTGGCGGCGCCGACGATCGAGCTCGATCCCCTCGGCTCGGAAGCGTTCGATCGGGCGCTCGAGTCGCTCGAACGCTTCGACTGGATCGTGTTCACCAGCGCGTACGGCGTCGAGGTGTTCTTCGAGCGGCTGGCGAATTCTGGCGGAGACAGCCGCCGGCTCGGGCGGGCTCGCTTGGCGGCGATCGGTCCGGCCACGGCGCAAGCGCTCTCGCGATACGGTCTTCGTACGGACTGGGTGCCCGGGGAGTTCCGCGCGGAAGCCCTTGCAGACGGGCTTGCGCCGCACGTCGGTGGAAAGCGCGTTCTATTGCCGCGCGCCGAGGGCGCGCGCGACGTGCTGCCGACGTCACTCGCGCGCGCCGGCGCCGAGGTGGTCGACGTCGCCACGTACCGGGCGAAGCCGGCCGGCGCGCTTCCCGAGCGCGTGCGCGATCGTCTCGAACAGGGGGAGATCGACGCCATCACGTTCACGAGCTCGAGCACCGTTCGCCATTTCCATGCGCTTCTCGGGGATGGGGCGACACGAAAGACGGGAGGCGCTACGATCGCCTGTATCGGCCCGATCACGGCCGAGACGGCCCGCGCACTCGGCTGGAGAGTGGACGTCCAGGCGCGCGAATACACGACGGAGGGCCTCGCGGAGGCCTTGATTGACTATTTCGCGAGTCGAGGGTAGCCCCGAGACGGAGTAGCGGAGACTCGGATGGGTTTTCCCACACAGCGCCTGCGCCGCTTGCGCGGTAACGCGATCCTCCGTGAGCTGGTTCGCGAGACGCATCTCGAAGTCGGGGATCTCGTGTACCCGATGTTCGTGGTTCACGGCCGCAACGTGGCTCGGCCGATCGGCTCGATGCCGGGAGTGTGCCAGCTCTCGGTGGATCGCGCGGTTGCCGAGGCGCGGGAGGTCCGTGGTCTCGGTATTCCGGGGATCGTCCTCTTCGGGATTCCCGCGCGCAAAGACCCGGTCGGAAGCGAGGCCTACGATCCCTCGGGCGTGATCCCCGAGGCGGTGCGAGCGATCCGTGAGGCCGTTCCCGATCTCCTCGTCCTCACCGACGTCTGCCTCTGCGAGTACACGGATCATGGCCACTGCGGCGTGCTGCGCGGGGAGGAGGTTGACAACGACCGCACGCTCGATCTGCTGGCGCGGGAGGCCGTGTGCCACGCCAAGGCCGGGGCGCACGTGGTCGCGCCATCGGACATGATGGATGGTCGGGTGCGTGCGATTCGTCAGGCGCTCGATCGCGAGGGGTTCGAGACCACACCGATCCTCTCCTATGCGGCAAAATACGCCTCTGGCTTCTATGGACCGTTTCGCGAGGCGGCGGAATCGACGCCACAGTTCGGCGATCGCCGCGGCTACCAGATGGATCCCGCGAACGGCGACGAGGCGCTGCGGGAAATCGCGCTCGACCTCGAAGAGGGCGCCGACATCATCATGGTCAAACCCGCGCTCCCCTACCTCGACGTCATCCGCCGCGCCCGCGAGCGATTCCCCGGCGTGCCGATCGCCGCGTACAACGTGAGCGGAGAGTACGCCATGCTGAAGGCGGCCGAGGAGCGCGGCTGGCTGGATGGCGAGCGCGTGACGATCGAAATCCTGACGGCGATTCGGCGGGCAGGGGCCGATTTCATCCTCACGTACTCCGCCAAGGACGCCGCGCGAATTCTGAAGGACCGCGGGGCGCGCTCCTCTTGAAGCGGCGGCTCGCGGGTGCCGCCGGCCTGCTGATCGCGCTCGTCGGCGAGGCCCGCGGTTATCCGATCGCCGAGGAGCGAAAGCTCGGCGATCGCTTCTCGATCGAGGCGGCGAGCGCCTTACCGATCGTGCGCGAGCCGGCGGTCGTCAACTACGTCAACGGTATCGGTCAGCGGATCGTGGCGCGGCTCGACGCGCCGCAGCCCTTCGAGTATCGCTTCAGCGTCGTCAACGACGGTTCGATCAATGCGTTCGCGGTCCCGGGTGGCTTCGTCTACCTGAACTCGGGGCTTCTACTGCGCGTCGGCAACGATTCCGAGCTCGCCGGAGTGCTCGGACACGAGATCGGCCACAGCCACGCGCATCACATCGTTCGCCAGCAGGAAAAGACGCAGCTTCTCAGCTATGCCGCGCTGGCGGGCATGCTGCTGTCCGTCGTACAGCCGGCGATCGGCGCGGCCGCGATGGGTATCAACGCGACGGCGCAGCTCAAGTACCAGCGTGAGTTCGAGCAGGAGGCGGACTATCTCGGCATGCGCTACATGCGTGTGGCAGGATTCGACCCACAGGGCATGGTGACCTTCATGAAGCGGCTTTGGGAGGAGCAGCGGACGATGCCGATCGACCAGATCCCGCCCTACATGCTCTCTCACCCCCTCACGGACGAGCGCATCAGCACTCTCGAGGCGGCGAGCCGGAATGTGCCCGCGGTGCCGGGGTCGCAACAGGCGAGCTTCGCGCTGGAACGAGTGCAGGCGATCGTCCGCGCACTCGGCGGGGACCGCAGGCATTCGCGCGCGTTACGAAAAGGCCAGCGCGGCCGGTAGCCGGGCATTGGCGCTCTATGGGATCGTGCTCCTCTACCAGAGGGAGCTGCCCGCGGCGCTTGCCGCCCTCGACAAGGCCAAGGCCGCGGGCGCATCGGATCTCGACGACGACATCGCGCTGGCTCGTTTCCGCTCCGGTGACATCGCGGGCGCGCTCCTCCTCCTGCGCGGGCGCGTGGAAGCCGCTCCGGACGATGCCGAGGCGAGGGGCCTTCTCGGGCAAGTGCTGCTCAGCAAGGGCGACTACGCCGGAGCGATCCGCGAGCTCGATCGTGCCCGCGCGCTCGCGCCGGCGGTCGATCAGGTCGAGTTCGATCTCGGTCAGGCATATGGGCGCAGCGGCGATTCCGCTCGCGGCTTCTACCATCTCGCTCGTGCGCTCGAGATGCGCGGCGACGTCGAGCAGGCGCGGGCGCAGTATGAGAAGTCGGTCAAATTGTTTCGGCCTGATACGGACGAGGCTGCGGAAGCCTCACAGCGGGTCGAGATCCTCGACGAGATCGCTCACCGCCGCGTCATCGGACGTTGAGGAGGGACGCCGCAGTGTTTCGCAAAACCGTCGTCGGCATGGAGGGATACGTTCCCGGCGAACAGCCGCGTGATCGCCGCTACGTCAAGCTCAACACCAACGAGAATCCGTACCCTCCTTCGCCACAGGTCTTCGAGGCGCTCCACGACGCGATCGGCGAGAATCTTCGGCTCTATCCGCGGCCGCTCGCGGACGAGCTTCGCGAGCGCGCCGCGCGACTCTACCGTCTGGAGCCCGAGAACGTGCTCGTCGGCAACGGCTCGGACGAGCTGTTGACGATCGTGATGCGCGCGACGATCGACCCGGGCGATCGCGTCGCTTATCCGGTCCCCACCTACAGCCTCTACGACACGCTCGTGGCGATCCACAGCGGGGAAGCCCTGCACGTACCCTTTCCGCCCGACTTCTCGCTGCCGGAGGCGCTCGCCCACGCCGACGCGCGTCTCGTCATCGTCTGCAACCCGAACTCGCCGTCCGGGACGCGGATCCCCGCCGCGGCTCTGGGCCCGCTCTTTCGGCGGCGGGACCGGCTCGTCGTGATCGACGAAGCCTACGTGGACTTCGCCGACGGCGATTGCCTCGAGCTCCTGCGAGAGTTCCAGAACGTCGTCATCCTCCGCACCCTTTCGAAGTCGTATTCGCTTGCGGGCGTGCGGATCGGCCTGGCGTTTGCGGCGGCCGCGGCGATCGCCGAGTTCGCCAAGGTCAAGGACTCCTACAACGTGAATCGCCTGAGCACCGTCGCGGGTGCGGCAGCTCTGCGGGACCCACGCTGGATGGAGGCGAACGTGCGGCGCATCCGCCGCACACGCGATGCGCTGACCGAGAAGCTCCTCGAGATGGGATTCGAGGTGCCGCCCTCGCAGGCGAACTTCGTGCTGGCGCGCCGGCCGGGCGAAAACCTCGGACCGCTCTACGAAGGGCTCAAGCGACGCGGCGTGCTCGTCCGCCACTTTCCGACCGCCGCTCTACGGGACGCGCTGCGTATCACCGTGGGGACCGATGAAGAGATCGGCGTGTTGCTGCGCGTGCTCGCACAGCTCCTCGCCTGAGTGGCGCTCAGGAGGCCGCGCTGAGGCCGTTCAATCGAAGGGTCAACCGCGAAAGCCGCCGCGACGCGTTGTTGCGATGGAGCAATCCTTTGGTGACCGCTTTGTCGAGCTCACGGGCGGCGACGCGGAGCTCGCTCTCCGCTTCGGCGGTATTCTTCCGCTGGAGGGCGTTCTCGACGCGCTTGACGAGCGTCCGCAAGCGCGACTTCAACGCGTGATTGCGGGTGCGGCGTTTCTCGCTCTGGCGGTGACGCTTCTCTGCGGACTTGTGGGTAGCCAAAGGGGTCGCTCCTTACCAGACTCCGAGTCGATCCAATCTTGGTAACATTCCGGGCGCGGTCGGTCAACGACGCTTGGCTTGCTGCCAGAGTGCTTCCATCTCCTCAAGCGACGCCTCGTGGGCGGAGCGGCCTTGCCGTTCGAGCTCGTGCTCTACGAACCGGAAGCGGTCGATGAACCGTTCGAGGCTGCGGCGAAGCGCGAGCTCGGCGCTCACGCCGGATTTGCGAGCGAGGCTCGCGAGCGCGAAGAGACAATCGCCGACCTCGGACTCGATGTCCTCGATGCGCTCCGCGTCGAGCGCCGCGCCGAGCTCGGCGAGCTCCTCGTGGACCTTGCCAAGAACCTCACGCGCAGTCGTCCAGTCGAATCCGACGCGCGAGGCCTTCTCGCCGAGACGCTCGGCACGCAGCAGCGCCGGCAGGGAGGCGGGAACACCGGCGAGCACCGAGGCGTCCTCCTGCTTCGCCCGGCGCTCCTCGGCCTTGATCCGGGACCAGTTGCCGAGAACCTCCTGCGTGCCGGCAACGTCGACGCCCGCGAAGACGTGCGGATGTCTGCGCACCATCTTCTCGCGCACGCTGTCCATGACCGCGCGGATGTCGAACTCGCCGCGCTCCGCAGCCATCTCGGCGTGAAGCAGAATCTGCAGCAGCAAATCACCCAGCTCGCCGCGGACGTCCTCCGGCTTCTCGGACTCGAGCGCTTCGAGCACCTCGTAGGTTTCCTCGATCAGGAATGGCATAATCGAGGCGGAGGTCTGCTCGCGATCCCACGGGCACTCGCGGCGAAGCGTTGCCACGGTTTCCACGAGATCGAGAAATGCCAATGCGGTTTCGGGAGAAGGGCGGGGCATGAACCGTCTTTCTTAACGGCCGCCCCCCGACCCGTCAATCGAGAGTGAGGCATGGCACATTCCGTACGTATCTACACGGCCAGCTACTGCTCGTTCTGCCGCCATGCCAAGGAGCTGCTCCGCGAGCGCGGCATCGCTTTCGAAGAGATCGACGTCACCGCCGATGCGCGCACGCGGGAATGGCTCGTCGGCGCGACCGGGCGCCGCACTGTGCCGCAAGTTTTCGTCGGCGAGAAGCCGATCGGGGGGTACGAGGAGCTGCGTTCGCTCGATCGGTCGGGCCGCCTCGCCAGCCTCGTCGACGTCTGAAGAACGTCCGCAGACAGGGAACTTTTCCATACCCGTCGTTTGTTCTGCCCTCAGAGGCGCTGCCTCGTGCCGTCAGATCGGGTGTGTTACAGAGCCGCGCATGCCGAGGAGGGAGGCTCGGGAATCGCGTCGCGACGAGTTCGAGGCCGCGGCTCTGCCGCATCTCGAACATGTCTACAGCGCGGCGTTCTATCTCTGTGGCGATCGCGACCGCGCTTCCGATCTCGTTCAGGAAACGTTCTTGCGCGCGTTTCGCTTCTTTTCACAGTTCGAGCCGGGAACCAACTGCCGGGCCTGGCTGCTCACGATCTTGCACAATTCCTTTCGCAATCAGTATCGCGCGAGCCGGCGCGAGCGTGGCCAGGTGGATATCGACGATCCCGGCGCGGCGCGCGAGGCGACCGAGGCTTCGGGGGTCGACAGCGATCCGCAGGCGCTCGTGCTCTCGGGGACGATGGACCAAGAGATCGTCCAGGCCATCGGCGAGCTGCCGGAGACATTTCGCTCGGCGATCGTCGCCGTCGATCTTCAGGAGCTCACCTACGAGGAAGCGGCGCGCGTCCTCGGCTGTCCGGTCGGTACGGTCCGCTCTCGATTGTCGCGCGGACGCCGGCTCCTCGAGCGGAAGCTCGCCTGTTATGCCCGCGAGCGCGGCATCGTGAAAGACAGGCGGTGAAGTGAATTGTGACGAATACCGAGAATGCGCGGCCGCGGACGCCGACCGCGTGCTCGGAGCCGCGGAAGAAGAGGCGCGACGGCACCTCGAGCGCTGTGCGACGTGCCGGGCCGAGCGCGACCGCCAGCTCACCGTGCGAGGCCTCTTGCGCTCTCGCGCGCGCGATCTGCATCCAGCGGCGCCCGTCGGCCTGCGAACGCGCGTGCTGGCGACGCTGGACGAGGCCCACGCAGCGAGCGTGCCCAGGTGGTCCAGTGCGGTTCGCTGGGGGGCGTCGTCGCCTTCGCCGTTGCCGTGGTCTTGACGATCGTCGTTTGGAATCGCAACGCCTTCTTCACGCCGCTCATCCACGAATACGACCGAGCGGCGAACGGCTCACTCGAGCTCGCGCTGCACACGGCCAAGCCGGGGGATCTCGAAGCATACTATCGACAGCATGCGGCCGAAGGGATTCCCGTCCACGTCGTCGACCTGTCCGCGGCGGGCTTTCGGCTGGTCGGGGGCGCATTCGCGGACTTGCGAGGTCGGCGTGCGCGCCTTTCCGTCTATTCCGATGGCCGGTACACGATCGTCTGCGATTATGGATTTGCCGAGAGCTTTCCGTATCCTTTGCCGGCCAGCGGCGAGCCCATATTCTTCCAGCGTGGCGGGGCGAGCTTCTGCGCGCGTCGCATCGGCAACGAAGTCTGCTTGTTGGTGACGCGCATGCCAATGGAGATCTTCCGCCGCAAGGTGGGCGGCGGTGCCGAGTCCGGATGAGACTCATTCTCGTGCTGGTGCTCCTCGCCGCGACGCTCGCCGCAGCGGAGGGGCCGGGCGACGATCCTTGGGCGGCGATTCTCGCCAAGCGCGTCAGCGAATCGGGCGAGGTTGCCTATCGGTCACTCGCGCGCGAGGACAGCGAGCTTCTCTCCCGTGTGCTGGGCGGGCTGGCCGACGCCGACACCACGCGGCTCGATCACGATCGCGCGGTGGCGTTCTGGATCAACGCCTACCACGCGCTGGTGATCGCGGCGGTCGTGCACGGCGAGAGTCCGGAGACGGTGGCGAAACGCGCGCGGATGTTCCACTGGTTCGGACAGAGGATCGGGGGCGTGCGACGCACGCTCGACGACGTGCGGGTGATTCTCAACGGCTATGCGAGCGCCGATCCACGGATTCATCTGGCGATCGCGAACGGTACCCGCGGCGGGCCGCCACTGGCCGCCGAGCCATATACGGCCGAGCGCCTCGATGCGCAGCTCGAGCGCGCGGCGCGCCGCTTCGTCAACGACCCGGAGCACAACCTAGCCGATCCGACCACCGGGAGGGTCGAGCTCTCGCGACTGTTTGCTTGGTATCGCGGCGACTTCGAGCGCGAGGCTGGATCGCTCGCGGGATTCTTACGGCCGCTCACGACCCGGCCCGACTTGCACGATGCGCTCGACGTCGCCGACCCCAAGATTCACTATCGGCCGTTCGATTGGCGAATCAACGCGGCGACGGGCGAACGACCCAAGTGAGCGAGCGAATCTCGGTCGTCGTTCCGGCCCGCAACGAAGCGCGGTCGATCGCGGCGACTCTCGAGCCGCTGCGGGAGCCGGAAGTCCTCGAGGTGATCGTGGTCGACGGCTCGAGCGAGGACGAGACTCGCGAGATCGCCCGCCCGCTCGTTGACCGCATTCTCGCCGGCCCCGTCGGCCGCGGACGACAGATGAACGCGGGGGCAGCCGTTGCGCGGGGACAAATTCTCTTCTTTCTGCATGCCGATACGATCGTACCCGAAGGGTTCGCCGCGGCGATCGTCACGGCCTGCGGCTATGCGATCGGCGGTCGGTTCGACATCGTCCTCGACGCCCCAGGACTCGCCTTCCGATTGATCGAGAATGCGATCAATCTACGTTCGCGCTGGAGCGGCATCTTCACGGGGGATCAGGGCCTGTTCATCCGCCGCGACGTCTTCGAGGATCTCGGAGGCTTTCCGGAGCAGCCGCTGCTCGAGGACCTGGCCCTGTCGCGGGCGATGAGGCGCCGCGGTCCGGTGGCGGCGCTACGACAAGGCGTGCGCACTTCGGTTCGCCGCTGGCAACGGCACGGCGTCGTCCGCACCGTCGCGCTCATGTGGTGGATCCGCGCGCTCTATTTTTTCGGCGTTTCCCCCGAACGGCTGGTGCGGCTTTACCGAGACACCCGATAACCTTGAAGCGAAAATTCTTGGACCCGCAGAGCGTGCTCGGCACGTGTCTTGGCCGGAATTGTTCCCGCTTCAAGGCGAAGAGCCCGGCCGATGAACCGCACGCGGGCCTAGCCGAGCACCGGATTCACCAGCGCACGGTCGGCGAGGGGCTCTTCGTCGAGAATGCGAATGCGGCGCCCCTCGATGCGAATGCGGCGCTCTGCGAAAAGGCAGATCGCTTCGGGATAGATTCGGTGCTCCTCAACGAGGATCCGCTCGGTGACCGAGTCCACGGTGTCGTCGCTGTACACGGGCACGGCCGCTTGAATGACGATGGGTCCATGATCGGTTTTCTCGTCGACGATGTGCACGGTGCAGCCGGCGATGCGGACGCCGTACTCGAGCGCCTGTTGCTGGGCGTGCAGCCCGGGGAAGGCGGGTAGCAGTGCAGGATGAATGTTGAGGATCCGTTCCGGAAACGCACGGATGAAGACCGGCGACAGCAGCCGATCGAAACCCGCGAGGCAAACCAGCTCGACCTCCTTCTCGCGCAGCACCTCGACGACCCGCTCGTCGAAGGCCTCCCGACTCGGAAACGCTTTGTGGTCGATGACCTGGATGGGCAAGTGGTGGCGCTCGGCTCGCTCGAGGGCTTTGGCGTGAGGGCGATTGCACACCACGACCCGGATCTCCGCGGGAACCTGTCCGCTTTCGATCGCGTCGATGATCGCTTGGAGGTTCGTTCCGCTTCCCGATGCGAGCATTCCCAAAGGAAAGGGATTCGACATGGTTACCCCCTACACATCCGCTCCGAACGGTCTAAACTTGGTCCGAAATTGTTTCCGTGACCTGAACGCGGCGAGCTCGCGCCTGGCTCGTCCGCCACGAGCTTCTTTCTCGAAGCTTTCCATGCCCCAAAAGACGGCATCGGGATAGACCTGGCGCTCGTGACGCGGCCTGCGCCAGGCGCGAGCCCGCCGCGTTTCGCCCCGCCGGATAATTTTGCTTCGGGGCTAATCGACGAACTCGACTCCCGATCGGCCGCGCACGACCTCCCCGATCACGAAGGCGCGCTCGCGGCGGCGACGGAGAAACGATAGGACCCCGTCCACGGCCGTCGCGGGCGTGGCGATGATCATGCCGAGACCCTGATTGAGCGTGCGATCGACTTCCGCCGAATCCACGGGTCCCATGCGCCGTAGCCATTCGAACACCGGCGGCACCGTCCAGGACGCGCGGCGGATTCTCGCCCGGCAGCGGGCCGGAAGGACACGCGGAAGATTTCCGGGGATCCCGCCGCCCGTGATGTGAGCGAGCGCATCGACCCGGTGGGTGGAGAGCAGATCGAGAAGCGGTCGAACGTAGATGCGCGTCGGCCGTAGCAGCTCTTCGCCGAGCGTGCAGCCGAATTCGGCGATCCGTCGCGAGAGCGGGATTCGCCGGCGCTCAACGATCCGTCGCGCCAGTGAATAGCCGTTGCTGTGCAGGCCTGAAGAGGCGAGGCCGATCAACACGTGGCCGGGACGAACCCGGCTGCCGTCGATCAGCCGCGAGCGCTCGACGGCAGCGACGACGAACCCCGCGAGGTCGTATTCGCCGGGAGGGTAGAACGAGGGCATCTCCGCGGTCTCGCCGCCCACGAGAGCGCACCGCGCCTGGCGGCAGCCGGCGGCGATGCCGGCGATCACCTGAGTGGCCCGGCGAATGTCGAGCCGGCCGGTGGCGAAGTAGTCGAGAAACACCAGCGGCTCGGCGCCGAGCGCGAGGACGTCGTTGACGTTCATGGCGACGAGATCGATTCCAACCGTATCGTGCCGGTCGAGGTCGAAGGCGATGCGGAGCTTGGTACCGACGCCGTCCGTAGAGGTGACGAAGACTGGAGAGCGCATCCTGGACGGCGCGCGAAAGGCCGCGCCGAATCCACCGATCCCGGTCAGCACCTCGCGCCGGCGCGTGCGCCGTGCGAGACGGATGACGCGATCGACGAACCGGTCACCGGCCTCGATGTCGACACCCGCCTCGCGGTAGGTGACGGTGGTCGCTCCCGCTCTCGATCTCGGCACGGCGCTTGTTTACGCAGGCGGCATGAACGAAGTCAATTTTGTACGCGCACGGCAACGGCTCCCGCGCGATACGACGTGCCGGAGGGGTCGCTGACCGGCCCCTCCCGGTAGTGCAGGATCCGGAGGCCACGGATTCGCTCCAGAAGCTCGTTGTGCGCGAGGAGAAACGCGGGATTTCGTGGGTGGCCACGCTCGCGCTGATCGATCAGGAACGTGTCGAAGAGCAATACACCTCCCGGCTTCAGCCAGCCGAGCATCTCGGGAAACAAGCGCCGGTCGAGAAAATTGATCGAGACCAGGTTGTCGACCGAGCGGGGGCGAAAGCACGGCTGATCGAGATCGACCTGCGCAACGTCGATCGCGCAGCGGCGGCGGATCGCCTCGAGCGCGGTTCGCGCGACGTCCACGGCGAGCACCCGGTGTCCGTGTGCGGCGAGGAAGACCGCATTGCGTCCGGTTCCCGCGGCGAGGTCGAGCGTTCGGCCGGGGGCGAGCAGAGAGATATTCTCGGCCAGGAACCGTGCGGGCACGGACTCCTCGGGCGCAGGCAGCGTGGCGTAGGCTTCGTGCCAGCGGGCTTTGTCCTCGCTCGACATCTCAGTGCAAGAGCGCGCGAGCCACGACGAGCACGTCGACGGAGGCGGCGCCCTCGTCGACGAGAAGGTTCGCGCACGCTTCGGCGGTTGCCGTGGACGTGCACACGTCGTCGACGAGCAGGATGCGGCAGCCGCCGACCGTTCGTCCCGCTCGCAGCGCGAAGGCTCGACGGACGTTCCGCCGGCGTCCGGCTTCGTCGAGGCCGACCTGGGGAGGAGTGCTGCGTACCCGCACGATGAGACCGGGATCGACCGATAACCCGAACCGCCGTCCCGGCTCGCGGGCGAGAAGGAGAGCCTGATTGAAGCCGCGGCTGCGGAGTCGCTCGAGATGGAGCGGCACGGGGGCGATCAGATCATAGCCGGAGGGATCGAACGGAAAGCGGTCGGCGAGCAACGTCGAGAGCGGCTGGCCGAGCGCACGCCGGCCCGCGTATTTGAGCGCGCGCAGGGCGATTCCGAGAGGGTCCCGCTCTTCGCTCGGGCGGTAGCAGGCGATGGCCCGAAGCCGGGAAAACGCCGGGGGCCGAGCAAGGCAACGCCCGCAAAGGTGGCTCGGCGGGCTGGCGAGCGGCAGGCCGCAGCGGGGGCAGAGCGGCTCGGTGATCCATCGAATGCCCGCCAAGCAGCGATCGCAGAGAGCGAAATTGGCGGCTCGCTCACAGCCGACGCACGCCCACGGAAAGAGCTGGTCGAGCAGTCTGTGGGCCATCGCCCGCAGCGCGAGTCGTATGGTATGCTGTAGACGGTCGATACGACCCGGCCTTGCGGCGACCATGCTCCGAGAGCCTATTGGCGAGTGAGGGCGGGCGCAACCAATTTTCGAGAATCGAGAGGGCTGATGCGAAGATTCGTGATCGGGGCGCTGGTCGGGGCGGGGTTGATGTACTTTTATCTCTACGAGTTCCCCGCTTGGGAGGGCTGGGCATCCGGAAAGCTCAAGACCGTCGGTTCGGAATACCGCGGAGATATCCACAAGGGGCCGGCCGAACAAGCGGCCCACTAAGACCCTCCCAGTTTCACGAGCCGAGCCTCCAGTCTCCTGTGTTTTGCGGGTTGAATCCCCCCCGGCGAACGCGCTATCTACCGCCGGCCGGCACGTCTCGGCCACCGCTGCCGTTCCACCTCAGACCGGAAAGGGACCCGAAAGATGAGGTTAGTCGTAATCGTAGGAATCGTGTTGCTCGGATGTGGAGCGGCGACGGCGGCGGAGAAGGGTGCCGCCGCCGGCTCGGGCACTGCGCTTCAGGCACTGACTGAGGCGAAACTCGACGTCGGCGACCTCGCGGGTCACGAGCTCGCGCAAACTAGCGGCGACGGCGAGCTGAAGACACCCGACAAGATCGCCGGAGTTTCCTTCGACGGCGCCAAAGTGAAAGTTCTGCGGCAGTCGGATCTGGTGAACGGATCGGGTGTCGTGCGCGGGTACGCCGTGTGGGAAGCGAAGTCTGGAGAGAAGCTCTTCCTGATCTTCGGCTACACGATCCCGCCCTATCCGGCGGGGAAGGACCTCGTGCCGTTCGAAGGCACGTTCGAGTGGATCGGTGGCACCGGCGGCTTGCAGAATTTACGAGGGAAAGGGACCATCGAGGGAGAGGTGTCCCGTCGCGGTGAGACGCGCTACCGGTGGGCGGGGAGCTACGAGCAAGCAGCTGCCAAATGAGTGTGCTCGATGAAAGCGCGATCCAGGAGCGGCTGAAGCAAGCGATGCGCGCCCGCGCCATGGACGAGGTCATGGTGCTGCGCGGCCTGATCGCTGCGATCAAGAACCTGAGGATCGAACGCCGCGGAGCGGGGGGCGGTGGCGCCGACGAGCTCGGCGAGGCCGACATCGCGCAGCTCGTACGGCGCGAGATCAAGCAGCGCGAGGAGGCGATCACGTTCGCCGAGCAAGCGGGCCGAGCCGATCTCGTCGACAAGAACCGCTCCGAGAAGAGCTTTCTCGAGACCTTCTTGCCGCGGGCGCTCTTGGCCGCGGAGCTCGAGCAGGCGATCGCCAAGCACCACCAAGGTGGCGCGACTTCCATGGGGCCGCTGATGGCAAAGCTCAAGGCGGAGTTCGGCGCCCGCCTAGACGGCAGGATTGCCAGCGAGGCAGTGCGAGAATTTCTGCGTCGCAAGGAGGGATCGTAACCCGTCGTGGACCTACCGATCTTTCATCGCCTGAAGAAGGAACTAGCCGAGCTGCAGCACGAGCTCAGCCACAAGCTCCCCAAAGAGCTCGAAGAGGCGCGCGCGCACGGCGACCTCTCGGAGAACGCCGAGTACGAGGCCGCCAAGGCGCGCCAGGAGCTGGTGCAAATGCGCATCAGCCAGATCGGCGGGCGCATCCGCGAGCTGTCGATGTACACCATCGCCTCGATCCCGCAGGGAGTGGCGGCGTACGGCAGCCGCGTCACCGTCGAGGATCTCGAAGAGGAAGAGGAGCTCGTCTACCACCTCGTGTTTCCCGAAGAGGCGGAAGTGGCGCAGGGCAGGATCTCGCTCGGATCACCGCTCGGCCGCGCGCTGCTCAACCGCTCGGTGGGTGACGAGATCGAGGTACACACCCCGAAGGGGAAGCGGCGTTACCAGATCGTCGACCTGATCACGATTCACGAAAAGGGCGAAAAGGCTGAGTGAGGAGGCGCCCGTGGAGTACCGCAACCTGGCGGACATGTTCTTTCGCCGGGCCGCCGAGTTCGCCGGCAAGTCGCGCTACACGGTCAAGCGCGACGGCCGTTGGGTGGAGGTCTCGTGGGACGAGCACGCACGCGTCGTCCTGGAGATCGCCGCCGGGCTCGTCACGCAGGGCGTTGCCCCGGGTACCAAGGTAGCGCTGCTCTCCGGAACTCGGCCCGAGTGGATCGAGGTCGACTTCGCGATCCTCGCTGCGGGCGCGATCACGATCCCCGTCTACCCGTCGAGTCTGGCTGCAGAGTGCGGCTACATCCTGTGGAATTCCGAATCGACGTTCTGCTTCGTGGAGAACGCCGAGCAGCTCGCGAAGGTCCAGGAAGTGGTCGCCCGCGGCTTCGAGCTCGACGGACGCGAGCAGCGCGTGCAGCTGCGGCGGATCTTCTTGATCGATGGGGAACCGCCCGGCGGAGGCGTGACGACTCTGCGAGCGCTGCGCGAGTGCGGTCGGAGCACGCTCCCGGGAGCCCGCGCCGAGATCGATGCGCGCATCGCGCGAACCGGGCCGGAGGACCTGGCGACGATCGTCTACACGTCGGGAACCACGGGGCCCCCAAAAGGCGTCATCCAAACTCACGGGAACCATCTCGCGACCCTCGATGCGATGAGGCGGCTGAAGATCGCCGAGGCCGGCGACGTGGATTTCTTCTTCTTGCCTCTGGCGCATTCGTTCGCGCGGGCAGGCGAATATCTCGGTACGCTCCTCGGCACGGTGACGGCATTCGCGCAGTCCATCGAAACGATCCCGAACGACATCCGCGAGACTCGACCCCATTTCGTGCCGTCCGTGCCGCGGATCTTCGAGAAGATCTACTCGCGCATCCAGTCCACCCGCGACAGTGCGGGTTGGCTGCAACAGCGGATCTTCGACTGGGCGATCTCGGTCGGCCGCGAGAGGAGCCAGTGTCTGCAGCAGAAACGGCCCGTCTCCTTCTGGCTCTCCCTGAAGTCGCAACTGGCCGATGCGCTGGTCTTCTCCAAGATCCAGCAATCGCTCGGCGGCCGCATCAAATTCATGCTGTCGGGCGGCGCGCCATTGGCTCGCGAGATTCAGGAGTTCTTTCACGCGGCGGGCGTTCTGATCCTCGAGGGCTATGGTCTTACCGAAACCACGCCGATCCTGACGGCGAATCGTCCCGACGCCTACCGCTTCGGGACGGTCGGCAAGGCGGTGCACGGCGTCACCCTGAAGATCGCCGAGGACGGAGAGATCCTCGCCAAGGGGCCGAACATCGCCACGGGGTACTTCAAACGTCCTGACGCGACCGCCGAGGCGTGGGACGGCGAAGGCTGGTTCCACACCGGCGACATCGGCCAAATCGATCGCGACGGCTTTCTCAAGATCACGGATCGCAAGAAAGATTTGATCAAGACGTCGGGCGGCAAGTACGTCGCGCCGCAGAACGTCGAAAATCTATTGAAGACGCAGCCGCACATCAGCCAGGCCGTGCTGATCGGCGACAACCGCAAGTACTGCGTCGCGCTCATCACCCTCGATGGCGACGAGATCCGCCGCTGGTCCAAGGCGCAAGGGATCGAGATGAGCGACGCGGCGGAGCTCGCCAAGCATCCGAAGATCGTGGAGCTGGCCGAGCTCGAGATCCGTGCCGTGAATCGGCACCTGGCGTCCTACGAGAGCATCAAGTACTACCGCATCGTTCCCCACGATTTCAGCCAGGAGACGGGTGAGCTCACGCCCTCGCTCAAGGTGAAGCGCAAGTTCGTGAGCCAGAAGTACGCGAGTCTCATCGAGGAGATGTATCGGTAAGACAGTGCGGATGGAGCGGACAGCGGTCGCGCCGTCTCGATCCAGCGTCGCGCGCCGCGGCTCATCCGCTTTACTCGCCACGCGTCTTCGGCCTCGACGTTAGAACGAGTAAGGCCTCTGGACGGGATGCGGGATCTTTCGGGAAGCAGACGGCCAAAGCGGGAAGCCGGCGATGCGCTCTCCCGTCATCGCTTCCGGGGTCTCGTCGATCCGCTGACGGGCGAGGCGTCGTTCGTGTCGCGGGCGATGTTCGGCTGCGTCGGCTGCTATCTGAACGGGCGGCTGGTGCTCGTGCTGGCCGACCGGAAGGAACCCTGGCAGGGGCTGCTCGTTCCCACCGAGAAGTCGCTGCATCGGTCGTTGCTCGCCGACTTTCCGACTCTACGCGTCCATCCGGTGTTGCGAAAATGGCTGTACGTGCCGCACGCGAAGGGAGGATTCGCGACCGCCGCCGCTGCGATCGTCGAGCATATCATCGCCGGCGATCGACGCTTCGGCGTCGAGTCGTCCCTCCCACGGCTCCCACGCAGACGGCCGATTTGACCGGCTCCCCGGCGTTTCCGTACAAGGCAACCGTGGAAGCGGCGGCCGAAGACGCGCAGCCGCGGACGCTCGGCGCTGGGGGAACGGTGGCGGCTGGGGTGGTGATCCGTCGACCGGTCGCTCCCGAGTCCATTGTCGAGCACGTCGCCACGAGCCTGCCCCGCTTCAACAAGCCGGGGCGAATCCGGTTCGTGGAGGCGTTGCCGATGACGGCGGCGGGGAAGGTGAGGCGGGGCGAGGCACGGAATCGGCTCGGTCGAGCCGAATGAACGTTCGGAAGGGCGAGCGATGGAAGGGAAGCACGTGTTGCTCTTGGCCGTGACACCGATCGCGCTTTGTCTCATGGGAGCATTCGGCCTCCGTGTGGCGAGCGACTTCTCGGAGCGCCTGCGCGCGGACTCGGCGGTCGAGCTGGTCGAATTCGGTCTCAACGATCCGTCAAAGCTCACGCCGGATCACGTACGCATGGTGGTGCGCGCCGCGCGGGCGATCGAGGATCTCGGCCGCCGATCGGACGCCGCCACGGCTGCGACGTTCGCGGGCTTCGCCCGTGGCTGCTTCGGCCTTGCGGTCGTCAGCGGGCTGGCGATCGCGGCGGTGGCGAAACGGCAACGGAAGACGCCGCGGTTCTAATGATCCGACGCCTGACTGTGCGCCGCGGCGGCGACGATCGACAGGAGCTCGTCCGGCTTGATCGGCTTCATGAGGTAGACGTCGAATCCGGAATCCAGGCCGCGGCGCTGACTCTCTTCACTCGCGAGCGCGGTTAGCGCGATCGTGGGGATACGGATCGCGTTCAGCTCCTCGATCGTGCGGATCATCCGCAGCAGCGAGAATCCATCGAGATCGGGCATCAGCAGGTCCGTGACGACCACGTGCGGCGGCCGCTCGGCCAAGCTGCGCAGCGCCTCTCGGACCGAGCCCGCGTTCGAGGCCTCGGCGCGGTTCTCGACGAGGAGCGCGGTGATCGAGTCGCGTGTGTCGCGGTCGTCGTCGACGATCAGAACGCGGATGCCGCTGAGGTCGGTGACGTCGCTCGGCGATTCGAGCACTTCCTCGGAGCCCTCATCGCGCGTCGCGCTCGTCGGAAGCGTGACGTCGGCGAATGCTCGATCGCTCCCGCCGCCCTGCGCCGAAACGGGTGGGTCCCCACGGCGGGACATCTCGCGGAGATCGTCGAGCATGCGGGCCTGCAATCGCGCGTTGCGCTCGATGGCCTCGAACGCGCGGCTCGCAGCCACGCCATCGAGTCCGCCTTGCCGCAAGAGATGCGCCCAGGTGACGATCGCGTTCATCGGCGAGCGCAACTCGTGCGAGACCGCGCTGAGAAACTCCGCCTTCGCCTGACGGACCGCCTCGGCGGCCGGTGGTTGTGGGAAAAGTCGAAGGAGCACGAGCGGCTCCGGCTCGCCCATGGACGGTGGGCATGGCGTGGCGATCACGAGCAGCTGCTCGATCTCTTCACCGCACGCGACGGGCAGGACCGAGCGAACCGACCGTCCCGCTTCGATCGACTCGTCGACCAGCCGTTGTAGCTTCGTCCCTTGCGGCATGAGCTCGGAGAGGTTGCGGCCCGCGCAGTCGGCGGGAGTTTTCCCCCCGACGCGGGCCGAGAGCGCGCAATTCGCGATCTCGATCACGCCGGTGCTGGAGACGAATGCCGCTGCCTCGGAAAGCAAATCTGCGAATTCACAAAGCTGCTGTCGGTCCACGACCGATTCCTTCAGGTGTCTCAAGGCGCGAGTCGTCGAAAGTGGAATTCGTCGTATACTGCTCGGCCCAACCGATCGTCAACGGCAAATCTCGGCGGGCGACGGAGGCTCGGCTGAGGCACCTGCAGAGCGCCTCAGCCGTCCGATCACTCGAGCGCCGGGCCGCGACCCGAAGCTCGGCTCGACGCGCGAGTCAGCGATTCTTTCGACCGCTCCGCCACGCGCCACAAATACCAGCTCGCCACCGTGCGGTACGGCTTCCATCGCGCACCACGCTTCTCGAGGTCCTTGCGTGCCGGCAGCTCGCGCTTCTTGAAGGCGATCGCGAAGCCTTTGCGGATGCCGTAGTCGTCAGTGGGCAGCACGTCGGGACGACCGAGGCGGAAGATGAGGAGCATTTCCACCGTCCATCTGCCGATGCCGCGAACCGCGGTGAGACGCTCGATGATCGCCTCGTTCGTCATGCGATGGACCTCGACGAGCGTGGGCACCTCGCCGCCCACCGCCTTGCGCGCGAGGTCGCGGAGCGAGAGGAGCTTCGGGCGCGAGAGGCCGGCGGCACGGAGCGTTTCGTCGGATGCATGCAGGATCTGCTCGGCGGTGGGGCCGCCATGGCGGTACGGGAAGAGGGTGCACACGCGTGCGAAGATCGTCGACGCCGCTTTGGCGGTCAGCTGCTGGTAGACGATCGCCTCCGCGAGGGCAATGAAGATATTCGGCGTCTTGCTGAGCGGCAGGTGAAAGGGGCCGACGGCGTCGATGACACCCGCCAGTGCCGCGTCGGACGCACGCAGATGCGCGAGCGCGGCGCTCGGATCGAAGCCGAGCGCGCCGTCGCCATCGTAGAGCGGACCTTTCGCCCGCGCCGCTTCGATCGAGAGGAGGCGGAGCTTCGTCGTGATGCCGCCGTTGGCGGAGAATCCGCCGATTTTACCACTGGCCGCCAGCACGCGATGACACGGCACGACGATCGCGAAGGGGTTTCGTCCGAGAGCCTGCCCCACGGCGCGGGCGGCGCCGGGCGCGCCCACCCGAGCCGCGACCTCGCCGTACGAGAGCGTCGCGCCCGGTGGAATGGTGCGCGCGATCTCGTAGACGCGACGGTGGAACGCGGGCAGGCGATCCATGTCGAGCGCGACTGCGGAGAGATCGCTCGGCTCGCCGCGGAGCAGCGCGACGATGCCGTCGAGCGTTTGCTGGACCTCCGGCGGCGGCGGCGTTTCGCGCGCGTCCGGAAATCGCTGAAGCAGTCGCGCACGCGTCTCGACCTCGCGCGCCTCCGGGAGCTGCACGCCGGCGACGCCGCGCGCACCCCACGCGGCGCCGCACCGGCCGATCGCCGTATCGAAAAGCGCAAAGCCTTGTGCCGTCATGGTGTGTCGCGATGATAGCGGGCGCGCCGACGCCACGCTTGGAGAATCTTGCTCTCGAGCGGGTCGGCCCGCGCAGCTACCAGTGGCAAACGACTTCGTGCTCGGCGACCAGCTTGGGAAGCGTGCCCCGGCCTATGAGCTTGACGCCGGGGACGAGCTCTCCGCGAACGATTCCACGCTCGGCGAGGTCCTCCTCGATGACGTAAACGGGGATCTTGCGGTTCTCGACCAGATCGGTGACGTCCCGGTCCATCCGCGGTGCCTGTGTCTGCTTCCACTGGCCGACGGTTAGGCCGGGAGCTCCCTGCCCGGCGACCGCGTAGTTCACGGCGTTGCCGCGCAGTACCACGGTGTGCTGTGCGCCGGCGCCTTGCATCGCGGCGAGAAGCCACAGCACGGTGTCGTCCTGCTCTTCCATGACGGCCCGGTATGCCGACTCTACGATGTTGAGCGTTTTCTTGGCCACTAGAGCGCCTCACTTGGTCGGGATGACCAGGACGTTGTCGGAGGCCTCGATGAACGCGTGAAAGTCGGCGGGTGATCCGCGCCGCGTTCCGGGGACGAACTCGCCGACACCGCGCTCATCGACGCACATTCCGCAGTTCACCCAGTCGACCTTGCCGCCGTTGCGCTCGGCCTCGACCAACAGCGCCGCCACCTGATCCTTCGTGGTGGGATGGTTCTCCTCGGCGACGTTCTTGCCGTGCACCGGGTTTGGATGGGGGGTCTGGCGGACGAACGCGAGACCGGCGGCGCCCTCATAGGCGAAGACGTTGACGTGGTAGCCACGGCGCGCGGCCGCGTCGAGGATGCGAAACGCCGTGGTCAAGTTTTCGGACTCGTACGGCGGATCCATGAGTGCGAAGGTCAGAGTCGTCTTGGACATCCTTCGTCCTCTAGTGCCACATCGTCTTGTGGCTGGCGGCGAGGTGGTCCAACACCACGTCGATGGGCGCGACGGTCACGCCCTCGGCGAGCTTCGTGACGCCGCGCTCCTTGAGCGCGAAGTCGTCGGCCAGGACCTTCACACCCGCCCGTGCGAGCGCCGAGAGCGCCGCCGAGACCTTCGACGGACGCGCGGCGAGGACCGCGTTCTGGACGAGAAACATCGTCACATGATGCCCCTCGTCGACGAGGCCCCGGGCCAGATCGTAGTAGTAGCCGACCTCGTTCGATTCGAACGGGTCGCGTGATTCGATGAGTAGATATTCCGCCATCGGGGATCCTCCGCCACGTTACCGGGCATGCGATATCAGCCGGGACGGGCGACTCGCAAGCGCTCGTGACGTGGCGGCCTCGCTCCCGGCGAGAGCAGCTGCGAGATTCACCTCGAAGGCGTCCTCGAGCCCGTGGAGAGGTAGATCGGGGCGCTTCTGTTTTGTGACTCGGCAGGTCCGAGATTCCACGCCGTCCGCGCGCGCGCGAGCGGGCGGGGGAGCAACGTGGTGAATAGGGCGCTGATCTCGTTCGTCTAAGGATTGCACGCGAACGGGCTTCGTCGAAGCCAAGCGCCGACTCGCCGCGTACCGAGAGAACCGCTCATGCTCCTGCGAGTGTCTTGCGAGCGTTGCCGCGTATGGCCGCTGTGGACCGATGAACCGCGCTCGTTTCTCGCCACCGCCTGTGACGATCCGGCGCGGTGTCGGGCCAAGGTGCTCGACGAGCAGGCGATTGACGTCAGTCTGCGATACCGCGAGAGCGGTCTGTGGCATCTCCTCCGCTGGGACTTGGGAGCCGCCGTGGGGATCAAGGCGTTTGCGGCGCTCGCGCTGGCGAACGTCAGCGCCGCCCTCGTCGTGCTGGCACTGAGCGCCGCCTATACCCAGGCGCAGATGGACGGCGTTCTGCGCGTCCTCGCGCTCCCCTCGTTGCTGACGGCCATCCTCTACGCCGGTTCGCCGCGATCGCCGACGGTCTGCTTCTCGTCGCTGCTGGTCGCCAGCTCGGTCGTCGTCTTGCTCGGGGTCGAGCAATCGACGAGCCCGCTGAACGCCCTCGTTCTCGTCGTCGCGTCGGTTGCTGTTCCGGTGACCCTAGACCTGATGCGGGTCGACGTGAACCGCGCCGTTCGCTTCGACGCGCCGCCGTACCGAATCGCGCTTCCGGTGTTCCTGGTGATTCTCCTTCCGCTGCTCTCCTTGGGATTTCTGAGAGCGCGGCAAGTCGCGCGCGCCGAAGACGCACACCTGATCGAGCGCCTCGCGCGCCGATTGAAGTCGGAGGGGAATTTCCTCGTCATCGACCGCTTGTCTCCCCGGATGGCGGAGGAGGCACGGAATCGGATCGCGGTTCGCGCAGGCGGCAGAACATACGACCTCTCGCACGCGGCCCTGGAGAAAATCGCGAAGAAGCGGACGATCGCGACGCGCGTGGAGCGGGGTGGTGAAACCCGCTCCACGCGCGTCGCGAGGGCGGCCGGCGACGAGGACATTCGGCTCGTGGTCAAGCTGCGCCACGCCCCAGTGCCGGGCGAAGTCGAGCTCGACGGCCGCCGCGGGCCGACGACGATCTACCGCGAGATGGTGGCGCTCGGAACCGGCGCGCACTCGTGAAGTGGCTCGCCCCGCTCTAGCAGGCTGCTTCTGAAAAGCCCTTTCGGGCCCCACGGGCAGAGGAGCCAAAATCGCGGGGCGACATCGATCGCAAGATCCAACCGGAGCGCGTGGGCCGAACAGTTACCTCATGCTAGAGAAGAGCGTCGGGCAGGGCGATCCACGTGAAGCTCGGAATTCTTCAATTCTTCAGCTGGCCGGAACGGCGCGGTCCGCTGCCCACGGTGTTCGAGCGTGCGCTGCAACGAATCGAGATCATGGAGCGGAGCGGCTACCATGCGGTGTGGCTCACCGAGCACCACTTCAGCGACTACAGCGTCTGCCCGTCGATTCCGGTGATGGGGGCATATGCCGCCGCGCGCACGAAGCGGCTGCGTATCGGCGCGGCGGTGACGCTCGCGGCGTTGTATCACCCGGTGCGGCTGGCGGAGGAAATCGCCCTGCTCGACATCCTCTCCGGTGGAAGGGTCAATTGGGGAGCGGGGCGGGGCTTCGATCCTCGGGAGTTCCAGGCGTTCGGCGTCCCGGCGAACGAAACTCATGCTCGATTCCGTGAAGCGGTCGAGATCGTGATGCGGGCGTGGAGCAATCCGCGATTGAGCTTTCGCGGCCGCTTCCACTCGTTCGAGGATCTCGAAGTCCTGCCAAAGCCGCTGCAGCAGCCGCACCCCCCGGCGTGGATGGCGGCATCCACCGACGAAGCGATCCGATGGGCGGCAGCGGCGGGACACTCGATTCTCATGAGCCCGCATCCCACCCACGCGGAGATCGGCGGCCAGCGCGCGCTATACCAACGCGAGCTCGAAGGCCACGGACATTCGATCGAAGGGCGCGAGATCCCGGTGGCTCGGTTGATCGCGATCGCGCCGACCGACGCCGAAGCGAAGAACGTCGCCGCCGACGGCGTCAGGTGGCTGCTGAAGACCTACGTGAATCCAGGGGGCCGCGGTGACCCAAAGGAGATGCTGCAACGCTACCTCGACTCGGTCGTGATCCACGGGACGGCCGAAGCCGTGCTCGAAACGATCCTGAGGCTCCGAGAGGAGATCCATCTCGATTCTTTGATCGGCGCGCCGCTCAGCCACCAGACGTTTCTATCGCTCACTGACAGGGTGCTGCCGAAGCTCGGCTGAGCCGCATCGCGCACGCACCGTCGAGCGCGGGCGCGGCGCGCTCGTCGCGTGGGGCCGCTTCGCGGATCGATTCGCATACGACGACGCCCCGTAAAGGCTGTGGCTGACCTGCCCTCGACCCGACACGTTGAAAGGCACTTCACCGCCGGCGAAGCGGTTCGCGACGTCGTGATCGGCATGTCCGATGGCTTGACCGTGCCCTTTGCCCTCGCGGCCGGTTTGACCGGGGCGATTGCGGAGACCCACATCATCGTCACCGCGGGTCTGGCCGAGATTGCAGCAGGCGCCATCGCGATGGGTCTGGGAGGCTACCTCGCCGCCCGAAGTGACGCGGAGCACTATGCCCACGAGCTGACGCGCGAGCAGGCCGAGATCGCCTCCGTACCCGATACCGAGGCGCGGGAAGTCCGCGACCTCTTTCGTACCTACGGCCTCACTTCCGCGGAGAGTGTCAGCGTCGTCGAATCCCTCCGCGAACGCCCACAGGATTGGGTGAAGTTCATGATGCGCTTCGAGCTCGGTCTCGAGCCTCCCGAGGCGGGCCGCGCGCTGAGGAGCGCATTGACGATTGCGGCCGCTTACGTGGTCGGCGGTTTCATCCCGCTCAGCGCCTACCTCATGATGCCGGACACTCGCCGCGCGCTGCCAATCTCGGTGGCCGTCACGCTGCTCTCGCTCTCCGCGTTCGGCGCGATCAAGAGCCGCTTTACGGGCGTGCCGGCCCTTCGCGGTGCTCTACAGACGACCGTCGTCGGCGGTCTCGCGGCAGCCGCGGCCTTTGCTATCGCCCGCTGGATCGGATGAGTCTCGAGCGGGGTACTCCCCTCGCGACGGCGACAGTGGCGTTCATTGGCGGTCGCCGCGGCCGCCGGTGGCAGCCCTCCAGGCGAAACGGGTCAAAGGAAACGGCGCTCAGGCCGAAGCCAACGGGCCTACAGTAACCTCCACGCCGTGCACGGCGGTGCTTTCCCCCATATCCGCCTTGCGCCCGGCGTTGAGTACGTTCACGTTTCTCTGTCCGGTTTCCTGCTTTGGCCAGCGGCCCTTGTGCGACAGCGCGACGCCGCGAGGCACGGTCTCGGTCAAGGTGACGCGCATCACCAGGCGGCCAGTTTCGTTGGCCACCAACGCCTGGTCGCCTTCGGCGAGCCCCCGCCCGGCAGCGTCGGCCGGATGCATCGCGATCGTGGCCGGGCCCACGTGGGCCGCGATCTTGGCCACGTTCGAGAAGCTGTCGTTCAGGCTCCACGACGAGGATGGCGACAACAATCGCAGCCGCCCCGACGCCGGCCTGGGATCGGCCAGCGGCTGTGGCAGTCGCGGATGGCCGTCAGCCGCGGCGCTCTCGGAGGCGATTTCGACACGTCCGCTGGGCGTGGGAAAGATCAGATCGCGAAACTGGATCGCCGGTTCGGCGGGAACGTGCACGGGCGCTCGTGCGGAAAACGCGCGGAAGTCTCCGTCGAGGTTTGCGCGCTTCAACAGTGTGGCGATGATTTCGGAATCGCTCTCGTGCAACTCGGGCTCGGCGAAGTCCATCGCGCGGGCCAGACGGCGAAATATTTCCGAATTGGGCAGCGCCTCGCCCATCGGCTCCGCCGCCTTGACCTGCGCCGAAAGGGTCAGGTGAAAGTAGCTCGCCACGAGATCGTCGAATTCCAGGAAGCTCGCCGCCGGCAGCACGAAATCGGCAAAGTCGGTGGTGTCGGTCGAAAACAGATCGAGCACGACGGTCATCAGGTCTTCGCGCGTCAGCGCCCTGCGCAGGCGCTCCTGCTGCGGGTTGGACGCCGCGATATTGATGTTCCAGCACATCAGGGCCTGCGCACGCGCGGGGTCCTCGAGACAGGCCGCGAGATCCATCTGGCTGACTGACGGCGGAGCGCTCTTGCTCAGATGCGGCGCGGTCAGATACTCGCCGTCGATGCCGCGTTGCGTCATGTCGAAGTTCAGGTACACGAAACCGGCGCCGGGCTTGCCGAGATTTCCGGTCACCGCCGGAAGAAGCGAGCACGCGCGCATCACGTTGCCGCCGGTCGGCTGACGCTGGAGCGCCTGGCCCAGCCACAACAGCGACGGCCCCCGGCCGTACACGCGCGCAGTCTCCTCGATCAGATGGGCGGGCACGCCGGTCGCGGCCTCGCCCCAGGCGGGCGTACACGGCGCGAGCATCGGTTCGAGCTCGTCCCATCCCACGGTGTGTCGTGCGACGAAGTCGCGATCGACCAGCCCGTCGCGCCGGATGACGTGGAGCATCGAAAACGCCAGTGCCGCATCGCTCCCCGGGAACGGCTGAAGATGGAGGTCCGCCGCCGCAGCCGTCGCGGTCCGCACCGGGTCGACAACCACGACCTTGCCGGGCAACTTCGCGAGCCAGTGCTCCTGCACGTGCGGGCCCGAGGCGGTCGGGTTAGCGCCCCATACGATGATGCAGGCGGCGTCGTCGCCGGTACGCGGATCGAAGCCGCTCACCGAAGTTCCGTACACGTAATGCAGCGCCACGTGGCCGGCCATGTTGCAAATCGTGTCGGGGCTGACCTCGGTCGCGCCGAGCCGATTGAAGAAACGCATCGGGAAGAGATACGCGATCAGCGAGATCGTGCCGCTGTAATGCGTATTGAGGATGGTCTGCGGGCCGGCGCTCGCGACGATCTGCTTGAGCCGGTCGGCGATCGCAGCCAGCGCGACGTTCCATGACACCGGCTCAAAGCGGCCCTCGCCCTTGCGCCCCACGCGGCGAAGCGGCTGGGTCAGGCGCGAGCGCGGGTCCAGCCATTCGTTGTTGTAGCCAATCGAGCATTTGGTGCAGAGCTGGCCCCGGCTTACGAAATGGCGGGGGTCGCCGCGCACCGACTCGACGGCGCCGTTGCGCTTGTGAACGGCAACTCCGCAGGTGTCGTAGCAATCGCGCGGGCAAGTGGTGCGGACGATTTCCTCAATCTCACTCATCATGATCTCTCCTCGACGCAACGCTGCTTCCGTTTTCATAGGACGATACGCATCCAACATAGTTTCGCGCGACGGCCCCTGCAAAGAGCCACTTTGCTTCCGCAAGGAGCAGGTTCGGGACATTGACGTCAGCCGGGGGCCGGAGACGCGACTCGAAGACGGCGCGCTCTGATCGAAAGAAAACAGGCCGCCAAGAAAGAGCAAAGAGATTTCAGTTCAGAGAACGCGCTCTCAACGTCCTTCGGCGAGGCGGCGGCGGGCCGTCTGCAGGGTGTCGTCGTCCCGGTTGCGTTCCGCCATCACCGCCACGTCGCGCCACAGCTCGAGCGCTTCGGCGCGGCGGCGCTGCGCGTCGAGGGTGCGCGCGAGCTGAAAGTGAGCGCCGTAGTGGCCGACGGTGCGGCGCAGCACGCGCCGAAACAGTGGCTCGGCGGCCTGTGGGCGGCCCTCCGATAGAGCGTCCATGCCCCGGCGCATCAGCCCCGCGTCGATCGCTTCGGGGGGGTCGTTCGGGGGAGCGAGCTCGTGCGCCGGGCGGAGGTCGAGCTCGCGCCAGGTGACGAGAAGCGCGACCAGAGCCAGGCCCGCTGGGAGCCGCCAACGGCGCCGGGTGCGCGGGCGCGGTGCAGGCTTGCCCGCGAGCTTGGCGATCGCCAGCGCCATCAGCGCCGCCGGCGCAAGCGCGACGACGAGCGCCGTGGCTGGCCCCCACACCCTGGCGAGGTTTGCGAGCCAGAAGTCGACGCGATCGTCCCAGGCGAGCAGGGCGCGAGCGTGCGCCAACAGAGGTGGGTTGGTCCAGGAGAAGAGGAACGCGCCGTACGGCTTCACGTCGAGGTAGCCCTCGCGCTGGGCGACGGCCCAGAAGCTCACGGCGACGTTGAGCAGCTGCACCCAAGCGCCGAGCGCGACGAGCGGCGCGAGCCAGCGCCACGCGTGCGCGCCACGGGCCTGTGACCAGTGGGCCGCGGGCAGGAGCAGGAAAGGAATGAGCGGCGAGAGATAGCGGGGCCCGAAGCAGACCATTCCGTGCCAGACGTTGAAGGTGCCGTAGCCGACGAGGTAGCTTGCGCCGTGGACGGCGAGGAACGCCGCAAGCAAAGGGCGGGCTCGAACGAAGGAGGGCAAGCCCGCGAGGGCAAGCAGTAGCACGGGCGCGTAGAAGAAAAGGCTCAGCCCTGGGCTAACGAGATAACCCCTCACAGCGAGGAGGATCGGGGCCGAGAAGCCGACCGCCGCGTAGCCTGCTGGGCGGTCGCCGAACTTGGCGTGCTGGCCGAGGTAGAGCAGGGCGAAGGAGGCGAACAGCGCGACGGTGACGGGCGCGAGCTCACCGAGCACACGCGAGAGCCGGCGCGAGTCGCGCCGAAGGACGATCGTACCGTGCAGAAGAACCAGCCCGGGGAGTGCGAAGACGGCCGGCGGCCGAAACTGCAGCATCAGCGCGATCGACACCCCAGCTGCCGCGCGCCGGCGCCAGGACGGCCGCGCCTCGTCGGCGCGAAAGAGGTAGAACGCGGCCAGGGCGAAGAGCGCTTCGCTTGGATGCTGGAAGAACGAGCTGCTCAGCGATCCCAGGTAGGCGGCGGCGCCGAGAACGAGGCTCCAGGCGAGCGCCCACGGTGGCTCGATGCCGTCCTGGCGCAAGACGAGAAAAAACACCGCCACCGCTGCCGCCGTGAGCAGACTGTTCAGCAGGCTCACGAAGAACAGCTCGACCTCGCCGCTCCATAGAACCCCCGGCCGCGACACCCGCCCTTGCTGGAACGCCCGGTAGGGAGCCGACCCGGGGCGCAGCAGGGTCTCGACGGCGCGGCCGAGCCCGTAGAGCGGCAGCGCCGCGACCGACTGGCCAGGCCCGTACTGGGCGTAGTGCCGGCCGTCCCTGCCGAGGGGCGCTTCTTCCTGATCGGCGATGCTGACCGCCAGGCTGCCTTTCTCCCAGAGCGACTGCGTCACCTGATAGAGGATGACCTCGTCGGTGGAGAGGAAGTGGCCGCGCGCGCCGAGTAGGTACAGGCCGAGCAGCAGGGCGAACAGCCAGCGCGCGGTGCGCAGGTCGGACATGCCTTTCGTGTTTCAAATCGAGCCCCCTGGGGCAATTGCCCGCCGGCGCGTGACGCTGCTGGCGGGGGATGAGGGGGCGTGCCTTATTCTCGCTCGCGCTTCGGGTCGCCAGAACCAAGCACAGTGCCGCGGCTCCGGTGCGAACGAGATTCGAGGAACGAGATTCGGCCGCTCAGGACGCTTGCTTCTGCATCTGCTTCATCTTCTTCTTGCACGGGCACTCGCCGGCTGCAGAGTCCTTCGCGGCCTCGGGCTTATGCTCAGTGTCCGTGGCCGCACCGCAATTGCCGCAACATCCCCCGCCCGGCATGCAACCTTCCGCTTTCTGCGGATCGCCGACCGTGGGCACAGCGGGGGCCGGTTGGTTTTGCTCTTCGGCCTGCGCCGCCACCACGACAAGCATGGTAACCAAGAACAAGCCTGTGAGGAGTGCTCGTAGGATTGTCATGTCAGTCCTCCTGAAGGTAGATTCTTTGGATGCTTCGCCCGAACGTCGAGGTTCGATGCGCTCACCGCCGCAGGCGCGGCACAACGGTGATCCGCCCGTGGCCCACTTCGATCGACTCGAACCGTGCGATGAATCCTGCGGCTTCGGGCTTGTCGTAGAAATCCTTCGCCAGGTTCCGGTTCCGCAGCTGCTGAATGATCCATGCGGGGACGGGCTCTCCTTTGACCGAGGCCGATCGCAGCGTAACGACCAGCACCCCGTTCTCCAGGGTGACCGCAAACGTGACCGACCCGTTGAACCAGCGGTCCGGATAGCCCATCCGCTCCAGCGGGACCGAGAGGTCGCCCCGGATCTCCCGATCCCCGATCGAGAAGCGTGCGCGTCCGCCGAGCCGCCGGAACCCAGGGCTGCGCAGGACAAGCGCCGTCAGCTCTTCGCTGGTGAGCACGAGCGGCTCCACCGGAGTCTTGTTTCGGACGGAGTGAGCGAAGCCGGCGAGCCGTCCGTCGAGCGCGCCGAGCTCTGCCGGGGAGAGCGCAAGCTCGCCGAGGTCGAGTGGGATCGTCTCGGTGTAGGCTGTGACGATCCGGTGTTTCGCGTAGCGGTAGGCGAGGTAGCCGCCGCCACCGACCACCACCGCCAGAACGACCACCCAGAAGAGGCAGCCACGATTCTTCGCAGGGGGCGTAGCAAGGGAGATCTCTGGCTGCTCACCGGTCATCGCGGGCGCTCGACTAGCAGGCCACTCGCACTGAGCAGGGTACGGTCATCCGCGGGTCCGACGCTACCACAATCCCGCGCCAGCCCGGCAGGCGTCGAAAATGAACCGGCGTAGAAGAGTGACCGCCGGCCCCGTAGTGTGCCCTCAAGTCGGTGCTCACCGAGCGAAGGCTTGGATGCCGCCTCGCCTCGATGTACGCCCGCCGCGAATTGAAGGGGAAGGCGGGGTTGCATTTCAGGATCCGGCAACGCGGCCGGCTGGGTACCTTCAAGAAAGCAGATGACGGCCCCTCAACGTTCGAGCAATGTTCCGTCCGCTCCACTTACGTATACTGTCCTCGCGCCCATTGCGCGGCTACTGGGGAGGATACTCATGGCGTCAGCCAACACTGCCGATCTGGACACGTCGTCCGCGCGCCACCTGCGCGGGAAGTACGCCATCTGCGGGATCGGTGAAACCAGCTACCGGCGGGGCTCCGATCAGACCACGCGGTCCCTCGCGACGTGGGCGGTCGGCAGCGCGATGGCGGATGCCGGCATGACCGCGGCCGACATCGATGGCATGCTGAGCTACTCGTTCAACGATTCGACCTTCGCGCCGCACGTCGCGACGGACCTCGGCATCCGCCTGAATTTCTACACCGACATCTACGGGGGTGGTTCCTCGACCGAGTGTCTGATCGGCATCGCCATCGGCGTCATCGAAGCCGGCATGTGCAACACGGTCGCCATCTATCGCGCGATGAACGGCTACTCGCAGGTGCGCATCGGTGGTACCGGCGCGCGCTCTGCGGCGCCCGTCATCGGCGACCAGATCCATCACCGTGCCTACGGCTGGCAGAGCGCCGGCCAGCTCTTCGCGCCGACCTTCATGCGCCACATGTACGAATACGGCACGAGGCCCGAGCAGGTGGCGATGGTCAAGGTGGTGCACAGCAGGCACGCATCGAATAACCCCAAGGCCTATTACAAGAAGCGTTACACGGTGGACGAGGTGCTCAAATCGCGCATGATCTGCAAGCCGCTGCATCTGCTCGATTGCTGTGTGGAGACCGACAACGCCACCTGTGTCATCGTCACGCGGCTCGCCCGGGCGCGCGATTGCCCGCGGCCGTCCGCGGTGATCCAGGCCGTGGCCGGGCGCGTGTGCAAGCCGAAAGGCGACATCCATCTGCACTATCAGGCCGGGCCCATCTCGACCGTCGCCGGCCACTACGCGCGCGACATTCTGTGGCCGAATGCCGGCGTCGGGCCGCAGGACATCGACGTCACGGGCTCTTACGACGCCTTCACCTTCACCACCATGTTGCAGTTGGAGGACTACGGCTTCTGCGCCAAGGGGGAAGGCGGCGAGTACGTCTCCAACGGCACCATCGAACTCGGCGGCCGGCGCCCCAACAACACCGCCGGCGGCCACCTGTGCGAGGGCTATACCCACGGCATGAACATGGTGATCGAGAACGTGCGGCAGTTGCGTTACGATGCGGACGACTCCTGCCCGATCGGCGCAGACGGGCGCCGGCAGCACACCTACGATTACGCCGAGGGCGGCTGCCGGCAGGTCAGGCAGGTTGAGTTGACGGCAAACCTCGGGTGGGCGCATCCCGGCGCCGGCAGCGCCATGGTGATGGCCCGAGATCACCGCTGAGGAGAACGACGATGCCCGTGCGAGGCGAATACCTGGGTATGATGCTCACGATCGACGATCTCGACGGCGAGAATCGCGCGTTCTTCGATTATTGCGCGAAGGGCGAATTCCGCCTGCAGCGCGGCGCGACCAGCGGCCTGCTGCGCTATCCGCCGACCACCGCCTGCCCATGGTCCGGTGAGCGCGCGTACGATTGGGTGCGGGTCGAGGGCAGAGGCAGTGTGCATTCCTACGGCGAGGTGCATCACGCGATCCAGCCCTCGTTCAAGGACAAAGTGCCGTACATGATCCTGCTGGTCGACCTGGACACGCAGAAGGGCCAGCCGACGGTGCACGAGGCGCTGCGGGTCGGCGGCAACCTGGTGGTGCCCGACGGGCGCTTCGCGCCGCCCGAGGTGATCCGCACGGTCGGTATCGGCACGCGCGTGCGCATGGTTTTCACGGCCGTCGCCGCCGGCATCGCGCTTCCGCAGTGGACAATCGACGAACACGCCGAGCAGCCGCCTAAGCCGTGGCGCTATCCGCAGGAGTGACCAGCCGTCGAAGAGGGGGGTTGTGAAGGCTGTCAGGCAGGTGGCGTGCGTCGGCAACGAGAAGCGGCACCGAATTCGCGCCGGCCTCTGCCAGCCGTCTGCGCGTAAGGTTGAGCATGGCCGGTTGACGAGCGCCTTGTGCGCGCCGTAAAGGCACAAATCAGGAACGCGTCGTTGAGAATATCGATACGGTGGTGTTTGCGAGCATGAGGAAATCGGACGACGCGCTCTATCACGCCCTGAAAGGCAAAGTGCCCGAGCTGCGCCGCATTGGCGACTGCGTGCAGCCGCGCCTGGTGATGGAGGCGATCTGGGAAGGCTTCACTGTCCGCCGGGAGGTGTAGAGAGGGTCATGGCACAGGACTTCCGTCATCTGTTCAGCCCCATTCGCTTGGGGTCCAATGAAATCCGTAATCGCATCGTGAGCTCGGCGCACGCCGAGATGATGGCGGATCGGCACGTCCCCGGCGATCGATTCATCGCGTACTGCGCCGAGAAGGCCAAAGGCGGGGTCGGGATGATGATCACCGGCGTGGCCGCCATCCATCCGACCAGCGTCGGGCATCCCGAGAAGGAAGCGGGCGGCACGATCCTGCAAATCTGGGATGACCGCGTCATCCCGCACTACCGCCGCCTGGCCGACGAGGTGCATCGTCACGGTGCCAAGATCCTAGTGCAACTTTGGCATGGTGGCATCAACGCTAGCAGCCAGGACTCCTATCGCGAAGTGTGGGGACCGTCCCCCGTGCCGTCGATTGTCTATCGCGACATGCCGCACGAGATGACGCACGGCGAGATCGCAGAGATCGTCGATGCCTTCGCGACGGCCGGAGCCCGGATGAAGGCGGCAGGCGTGGACGGGGTCGAGTTGCACGCCGGTTCCGGCTACCTCCTGAACCAGTTCCTCTCACCGTACACCAACAAACGCACCGATGAGTACGGCGGCGACCGCGATGGGCGGTTACGCTTCGTGCGTGAGGTGACGGCCGCCGTACGCGGGGCCGTGGGCAAGGACTTCATCGTCGGCATGAAACTCGATGCCGACGAGTACGTCCCGGGCGGCCTGACGATCGAGGACGCCGTCTACAACGTGAAGCAGCTCGAGCCGATGGGCGCGCTCGACTACTTCATGTCCACGTGCGGGATCTACCACACCCTATTCATGATCATTCCGACCATGCGCATGCCAATGGGCTATGCGGATCATTTGGCGGCCGGGATTCGTGAGGCGGTGGAGCACACCCCGGTGATCGCCCTCGGGCGCATCAAGGACGCGGTCCAAGCGGAGAAGCTCCTCGCCGACGGCATTGCCGACATGGTGTGCATGACGCGGGCGATCATCTCCGATCCGGAGATGCCGAATAAAGCGCGGACGGGTCGGATCGAAGAGGTCCGCAACTGCGTTGCCTGCAATCAGGGATGCGTTGGCCGATTGTTCGTCTTGCGCGCCGCTACCTGCATCCAAAATCCGGCCATCGGCTACGAGCGTGAGCTTGGCATCGGAACGATCAAGCCGGCGGCGCGCCGCAAGAAGGTACTGGTCATCGGCGGGGGGCCGGCTGGCTTGGAGGCGGCGCGGATCGCTGCGCTGCGCGGACACGCGGTGACGCTCTGCGAGCGCCGCGCCGAGCTCGGCGGCCAGGTGGCCATCCATGCGCGCGCAGCGCGGCGCGAGGAATTTGGCGACATCACCCGATGGCTGGCGCGGGAGGCGACTCGCCTGGGTTGCGACATTCGTCTCGGAGTCGAGATGAATGCCGATGCCGTGCGCTCCGGCGGCTACGACGCCGTCGTGTGCGCCACCGGCTCGCGACCGCAGATGACCGGGTTCTCCACCGTAGCCGCCAACGTTGACCACATACCCGGGGTCGAGTTGGGCCACGTGCTCAGCGCGGAAGACGTGCTGCTCGGCAGCAAGCCGATCGGCCACCATGTGGCCGTCATCGATGACGAGGGAAACTACCGCGCTCCAGTCGTCGCCGAGCACTTGGCCGAGATGGGGCATCAGGTGGAGCTCATCACCTGGATGGCGGCGGTGTTTCAGGACTTGGCGCCGACCCTCGAGCAGGGGCTCTACATCGAAAGCCTGCTGGGGCACGGCGCGGGTTTGCACGCTATGACCCACGTGAAGGCGATCCGGGCGAACGAGTTGCAGGTGTACAACATCTACTCGGGCAAAGAGTGGACGATGGACGGCATCAATTCCGTCGTCCTCTGCATGCACAACCGACCGAACGACGAACTGTACCGGGCGCTCAACGGGCACGTGGCGGAGCTGCACTACATCGGCGACTGTCGCGCGCCTCGCCGGGTGCTAAACGCTATCTACGAGGGTACGATCGTCGGCCGGCAATTGTGAGGACGAACACGTGAAGCATCTGCAGTTTTCTCTTCATCCGTCCGTCACTGCGCGCCCCGCATCCACTCCGCGTAGCGGCTCGCGAAGCCGGTGAAGGAGCGCAGGATCCAACGCGGAGTCACCTGCGCCCACGCCGCGGCCACCTGGTTTGGAATTCCGGGCACGAGCACGACCTGGCCGCGGACCAGCGCGGCATA
This sequence comes from uncultured delta proteobacterium, assembly GCA_963745025.1. GTDB lineage: Bacteria > Desulfobacterota > Binatia > JACPRU01 > JACPRU01 > CAVQIG01. Next base: position 912,623 of record CAVUWD010000016.1, on the reverse strand, counting down.
GGCCTGGCGTGCCACGTCCTTCGGATCGGAGATGAGCTGCGAGGGCACGCCGCGCACGCTCACAAAGCGCTCCCTGATGTCGGCCACCATGTCGGTTTCAACGAGACCGGGACAGAGCGCGGTCACCTTGACGTCCGTCCCTCTCAGCTCCTCCGACAGAGCCTCGGTGAGGGAGAGCACGTACGCCTTGGTCGCCGCGTAGGCCGCCATCGAGGGAACCGGCTGGAACGCCGCGAGCGAGGCCACGTTGAGGATGCGGCCGAACTTGCGCTCGACCATCCGCGGCAGCAGGAGGCTCGCGAGGTGCGTGACCGCGACGATGTTTAGGTTGACGAGGTTCAGGACCTTCTCGGTCTCGGTTGCAGCGAACGGGCCGACCTCGACCACGCCTGCGTTGTTGACGAGGACGTCCACCTGCTCGCCCGCGGCATCGAGCGCGTCCACGACCGCCTTGGGGCCCGACGGCTTCGAGAGATCCCCCGGTACGGTCATCACGTCCACGCCGAAGCTCTTGCCGAGCTCCGCGGAGAGCTCGGCGAGCTTGTCGCCCCGGCGCGCCACTAGCGCCAGGTCGTGCCCGTGCCGGGCGAATTCGCGCGCGAGGTCCGCGCCGATGCCGGCCGAGGCGCCAGTGATGAGCACGCGCTTGACCTCGTGCTTGCCGATGTGAACGGGAGCGGGTTTTTTCGTGCTGCCGGCCTTCTCGCTCATGATCGACCCCCGGAGTCTCGGACGGAGACGTCGAATCGACGGCTGACCGCCCAGCCGGTCGGTACCGCGCGCGGGCCCCGCTACTTCGGCGGCTGCAGCAGCTTCCTGAGATCGGCGAGGCTCTCCTGGAAGCGCTTCTGGATCACCGCCCATGCCTGGGTCTGCGCCTTCGCCGCCATCTCCGCCAGCTCGCGCATGTTGCCGAATGCCTTGCCGAACGTCTTCTCCACCAGCTCGGCCCGCTGCGCCGCGTTCGTGCTCTCGCGGTTGGCGGCCTCCGTCATCGTCACCTGCCACTCGTTTACCGTTTCCTGCAGGATCTCCATCTGCCGCTTGGCGAGCTCCTGCATGCCTTCGTAGGTGGCCTGATTCGCCTGCGTGAGCGCCTCGATGTTCTTGCGCTGCGCCTCCATGACCCCGCTCACGTCGAGGCCCGGTACCTTGAGCTGCTCGATCAGCTTGGCGATGTCGGGGAAAGGATTCTTCGGGGTATCGGTCTTGGCCATGGCGCACCTCCTCGTTCGAGCACCCACACGCCCGCCGCCGAGCACCACTGCGTGATGCCTCCTGGTGTAGATCGCGACCCGGTCGTTTTGCAACGGATGAAATTGCCGCGGCACAGCGCCGCCTCGACGTCGGTCACCGTCAGGTCGTGCGCGATCAGGCGGTCGTTGTCGATCCACACGCGCGGAGGCTGGGTGGGTCTGTCGCGAGCTGCGGCGCGCGGTGGGGAATCTCCCGGCGACGCCCTCACGGCGTGCCCACGACGCCGCCCGCGACGAGCTCCGCGATGCGGGCCTCCGGATACCCGAGCTCGGCGAGCACCGCCGCGGCGTCGGCTCCGAGGAGCGGTGCGGATCGACGGTAGGCGATCGGCGTCGCCGCGAAGCGCATGAAGGGACCCGCGAGCTCGAGCGTCCCGAACATCGGGTGCTCCTGCGTGGTGATCGCGCCCGCCGCGAGGAGGTACGGCTCCACGAAGACCTCATCGAAGTCGAGGCACGGGGCCGCCGGAACGCCGGCGGCCGCGAGGCGCGCGAGTGCGGCGGCGCGCGCTTCCGGCGCCAGGAATGTCGCCACGGCGGTGGCCGCGGTGCCGTCTGGGGGATCGTCGAGCGCGAGGGCGGTGCCCGCGAGCCGGCCGAGCGCGGCTGCCTGTGCGGCGTCCTGCGCGGCGACGCAGAGCCAGCCGTCGTGGCAAGCGTAGAGGCGACGCGCCGCGGCGGGACCGAGGTAGTCCCGTCCGCCGGCGGGAAACGCGGGGCGGCCGTCATAGTCGATCATGTGAGCCGCTTGCGCGACGTAGCTCGTGCGGAAGAGGCTCACGTCGACCCGCTGCCCGCGCCCCGTTCGTTCGCGCGCCACCAGGGCCGCCACCGTTGCCAGCGCGCCGAGCGCGCCCGCCATGTAGTCGTTGTAGGCGATCATGTGGAAGACGGGCGCGTCGCCGCCCTGGGCGAGCATCAGGCCGGAACGCGCCTGGAAGACCGGATCGAAGCCCGGCAGGCAGGCGAGCGGTCCCGTCGTGCCGTAGCCGCTGATCGAGGTGTGGACCAGGCGCGGATTCTCGGCCGACAACCGGTCCCAGCCGATGCCGAGCCGTTCCATGACCCCGCCGCGAAAGTTGTCGACCACGACGTCGGCGGCGCGTGCGAGGTCGAGAAAAACGTCGCGCCCCTCGACCCGCTTGAGATCGAGCACGAGCGAGCGCTTGCCGCGGTTCCAGCCGACGAAGGCAAAGGCCGCCATTCGGAAGGGATCGCCTTCTGCGGTCTCGATCTTCACCACGTCGGCACCGAGGTCTCCCAGGAGGAGCGGGCAGAATGGGCCCGCGATGTAGCTCGTCAGGTCGAGGACGCGCGTCCCCGCGAGGCAGCTCGCGGGCGGCGCGGCGACGCGCGCGGGAGTAGTGCGCTCGCGGCGTGCAGCCTCGGCGCACGCCGTCCCCGTGTCCGCACCGCGCAGCGACGCGGGACGCGGCGCCGGCGCCGACGTGTCCGAGAAGAGCGCCGGCTCCGCCGGCTGCCACGTCGGGTCCGAGAACGGGGTCGTCGAGCCCGATCACGAGCCCGAGCGCCCGCGCCTCGGCGTCGGCGAGCGCCTCGTCGCGCGTACGGACGGGGCCACAGGGGATGTCCGCCTCGCGCAGCCGCGCGAGCCACTCGGCCGTGGTACGCGCCGCGAAGATGGGATCGAGCGCTGCGCGCACGAAGGCCCTCGTGTCGGGCGCACCGAAACTGAAGGGATGTCCCTGGAGGCGCGGATCGACGAGCAGGTCCACGCGCTCGACGAGCGTCGCGAGTTTCACCCAGAACGCCTGCGTGAGAGCGCCGACGAAGAGCCATCCGTCGCTCGTGCGGTAGACGCCGTAGTTCGGGTAGACGCCGCGCGGGTCTCCGCCCGCGAGGAGCGAGCCGTGCTGGCCCGGTCCGCGCACGTAGGTGCCGCTGCCGAGGGCGAGTGCGCCGCCGACGGAGTTCACCTCGACGCGCTGTCCCGGCGCTCCCCGCGCACGGGCCAGGAGCGCCGCCGTGACACCAAGAGCGGCGAGCGCGCCGGTCATGTAGCTGATGAGCGGGGTCACGAGCCACACCGGGCTGCGGGCCCACGACCACTGCATTGCCTGCGCTCCGGTGAGCGCGGCGACCAGCGCCTCGTCCGCGGGCAACCCCTGCGGATGGCCTTCCGCACCCCAGGGGCTCACGCGGCAGTCAATACGACCCGCCGCCTGCTCGGCCTCCGGCGCCGTCTCGTCCGCGAGCAGTACGTCGGCGCTAGCGCAGAGCGCATGCCGGCACGCAGTGGTTCGCGCGTCGGCATCCTCGAGCACCGCCGATCGTTTGCCGCGACGCAAGACGTGGTCGCCCGACGCGCCCAGCGACGTCGCGGCGGGCTCGATCCGCACCACCTCGGCCCCGAGGCCGGCGAGGAGAAACCCGGCGTAGGAGGCCGGGAGCCCCGCCGCGCACTCGACGACGCGAATCTCTCCGAGTGGGCCTCGCGCGCTCACCTGTCGGAGAAGACTCCCGTGGTGTCGGGTTTGTCAACGGGGTAGATCCTTTAGCGGCCCGAGGACGGATCCGCGTCTCAAGTGACGGGGTCATCACATCGCGTGCCTCGAAGTAGAGCGTTGAGTACTGGAGAGGAGCCTGGGCCTCAGGCCACCTTGGTTGCGGCCGAAGCGTTTAGCCGGCACAAGGGGGCGATCTCGGACGCTGGCGACTCAAACTCCCTACCCGCTCGAACCGCTACCTCCACTGCCACCTCCCGCTTGAACGGGACGAAGCGTAGTGATGGAAAAATCCAGAACATCAATGAAATCAGTGGCCTGCACGGGAGAATGTGGAATTGGGTCAGGGGAGCGAGAAGCTCTTCTTTATATTTGCCGACGCTAAGTCGCGACTGCTAAAAAAGGATCATGTCACGTTCAACGGAATCACAGGACGCCGGCGCCCGCCGGGACACGGCGGCGGGCGGTGCCGCCCAAATCAGAGGAGGACGCATCATGCGATCGATCTTCGGCGGTGCGCGCAATCGGGTGTTCCTGAGCTTTGTCTTTTGCCTGTGGCTGGTCTCGCCAGCGCTGGCGTTCAAGGACTCGGACGGCGATGGCATGCCGGACGGTTGGGAGCGGAGGCACGGCCTCAACCCGTACGTGAACGACGCGCGGGGCGATGTCGACCACGACGGGCTCCGAAACGGAACGGAATTCCGCAAGCACACCGATCCGCAGGACGAGGACACCGATGGCGACGGCAGCGACGACTGCGTCGAGGTGAAGACGTTCGGCACCAATCCGACTGATTCCGATTCGGACGACGATGGCATCGCCGACGGCGACGAGGACGAGGACGGGGACGGGATCGCCAACGAGGACGACCAGGGTGAGGACGAAGACGTCTGCCAGGGCGGGGGCGAAGACGACCAGGCATGATCTCTCCCCGCCGAGATCGCCGGGCGCCGCGCGCGGGTGGAGGATAGGGGCTACAAACGGGCACCCGACCCCGAGCGCCTCGCCGAAAAGCGCAGGCCGCCGCCGAGGATCGGGCCGCGGAGTTGGAGGTCGATTTGTCGGCACTCCCTGGTCTGGGCGCTGGTGATCGATCACGCGGCACCCGCTATCAGGAACGGCCGCAGTCGTACTGACGGGACGCTGAGCAAGACTTCTCGAGTATTACGGCTCGAGTATTACGGCGTCGAGCTTCGACCGAGATGAGCTCGTGACTTTACCGGGAGAACGAAGCCCAGGCTGTCGGGACGGAAGAGCGACGGTGAAAGGAGCTGCACGCCGTAGCCGACCCGCCTCACAGCATCGAATGGATGGGCAGGATACCCAGCACATCGGTTTTGAAGCGCGTCCACCAGCTGGTCTCGGGTTCCTCCGTGTACACGCGAACCGTCCCGCCGTCGCTGGTCGTCCACCTGAGCCGTCCCCCCTCCAGCGTGACCCGGTAGCTGTTCTCCGGTTTGACCCCATCGTCGAAGAACTCGGCGACCAGCTCGGCGAACGCAGGGCTGTCGACGAGCAGCGCGAGCTCGGTGTTGATGTCGGCCGAGCGCGGGTCGAGATTGTAGCTTCCGACCACGACGTACCGGCGATCGACGACCATCGCCTTGGCGTGCAGCCCGGCGCGCGACTTCTTAGATGTCAACCCCGACCAGCGCAGGCGCTCCATGGTGGAATCCGGCCGCAGCTCGTAGATCTCCACCCCGTTCTCGAGCAGGTCGTCCCGGTACTTCTGGTACCCCGAGTGAACGGCGAGGACGTCGTTCGATGCCAGGGAGTTGGTGAGCACGCGGACCTTGACCCCCCGGGCCTGGAGCGCGGCGACGAGCTCGACCCCGTGGTCGCGGGGAACGAAGTAGGCGTTCTCGATCAGGACCTCCTTCTGGGCATTGGAGACCAGCGAATCGAGCTCGCTGAAGATGTTGTGGCTCGCCTTCTCCTCGGCCTTCTCGGGGGGGTCGTAGAGAACACGCACCGGCGCCCAGATGAGGGAGTTGCGGAAATCCTCCATCTCGGCCTTGAGGGTGTCGACCTCCTCGTCGATGGGGTACGGGAGCCGCTCGCTCGCCATCTTCGCGCGCATCTCCGCGATTGCGGCGTCGGCGTCCGCGCGGGTCGGCGGCGTGTCGACGAAGGCCGCGTAGGGGACTGCGAACGCGCTGTTCCAGAAATCGTCGTAGACCACCGAGGCGTCGCGAACCACCGGGCCCACGGCCACGGTGTCGAGGTCCCGGTAGGTCGCCTCGCCGTGCACGCCGAAGTAGATGTCGGCGATGTTGCGCCCACCCACGATCGCGATCGCGTTGTCGGCGATCATGAGTTTGTTGTGGGAACGCCGGTTGACGCGCGACGGGTCGGTGAGGAAGTCCACCCAGCGGTTGCCGCGGGCGCGAAAGGGGTTGAAGGCACGGATCTCGATGTTGGGATGCGCCGACAGCCGCGCGATCGCGGTATCGCGATTGACGATGCTGTTGTCGTCCAGCAGCACGCGCACGCGCACCCCGCGGTCGGCGGCCCGGATGACGCGATCGGCGAACAAGTGCCCGGTGGTGTCAGCGTCCCATTCGTAGTACTGCAGATCGAGCGACCGTTCCGCGAGATCGGTCAGGGCGAGTCGCGCTACCAGCGCCTTGGACCCGTAGCGCATGTAAATGACACCCGACTGCCCAGGGTGCTCAGCCGCCGCCGACTCGAAGAGCCGGCCCAGCGTCGTCGCCTGGTGCTCCTGAAATGCGGTCGACGGAGAACGAGGGTATTTCGCATATTGGGCCGCGCAACCAGTCGCTACGGCGAGCGCGAGCAATGCGCCGGCCCCGCATCCGAGCCGTGACGCTCGATCAAAGAGGCTCATGATACGATCCTCCGTGCGGTGGGTGGCGCGCCCGCGCACGTCGAGACGTCATCAATACCTCGTGAGGGGATGGTCACTACCCCGGTTGCGACAGGTGGTCCAGCCTGTGTTCCGCTTCGGCCCGCTCGGCTGGCATTATTGAACCACGATCGACTCGATACTGAAGCCGGTCATGCCGAGGTGGCGAGGCTTCGATCCGCCGAAGCCTCGCCACCCGTGCCCGTGGGACGTGAACACCGCAGTCCTGCTCGACTCCAGCAAAAGCGAACCGTGATCTCTTCGCCGTTGGCGCGTTGATCGCGGCTACCTGCTCGGCGGTGGCGTTCGCACCACGCTCAGTCGTATCCCCAAACTGTGATCTTGGCCGTCTTTGCACCACCAAGGATTTTGTAGTTGACCGTCACCGACCCGAGGGTCCCCTCGTGTCCGGGAGCGGACTTCGCAGCCGTTTGTCCTCCCGCCTTCACGGTTCCGACAGCCCAGATGGTCTCGTCTGGGCGATTCTTCCAGTGGAGGATGACCTTATTGATGTCCACGTCAGCGCCCTCGACAGAGATCTTCACGTCCTTGACGTCCTCCTTTATCCATTTTGCTTCTTCGGCAGTGATCCTCACGCTCGGATCGGTGTCCGTGATCGTCTGCTCGCTGAGCACGAACCACGCATCTTTAGCTGTGGCCGTGCCCACGACGCCCATCAAGACGACGGACGCGAAACCAAGAACCCCCATCAACCATCGTACCCTCATCGTTTCTCCTTCCTTTCTGATCCCCGTCGGCCGGAGATCGTTGCGCCTACCGCGTGATCCGAGTCGCACAGCGGTGGACCACTCGTCAAGCACCAATGCTTAAGCAGCTTTCCCGCCAGTGGTCAAGCGCGGGGAACTCCGCGGGGAACTCCGTTGAATCCGCCCGGCCGGGCGTCCCGCCCTTCGGAATCCCGCGGGGTGTTCGCCCAATTGTGCGAACGAATCCGGACGCGGCGGAGAGCTCCACGCTCGACGCAGCATGATCGCGCGATCCAGAAACGCCGAGATCCGTCAAAGCGGCCGGAGAGCCGGCAGTGCCGGCGTCCTAGTGCCGCGCCTATGGAGGACCACCTCGACGAGAAAACAAACGACTAACACGATGAGAAGAGAGAGAAGGCGTTCAGCGGGGAACCATTCCGGGAACAACATGGCAAGCGGCCGCACAAGAGCCACTACCGATTTCATGGCCTTGAGCAGCAGCAAGATGGAGAGGTAAACCGGGACCACGAAGAGCATGCCCCTAACGAGCGTGCTCATGACAAACTCAAAGAGCTTTTTCATAGACGTTTTTTTTGATCACGGATCGAAGAAGAATGACAAGGCGTCCGGATGCATGCTCCCAGCCCGATCGCCCAGACTGCGCAGCCGACCCCTTTTGAGCCTTCGCGTGAATGGTGCCGTGATCGGGCCACGTCCCGGTCACGCCTGAACAGTACTGGATTCCGTCCTTGACCGCAGGCGCGAAATGATCGCTCTTAAAGCCTCTCTGACGCATTGAATCAACGCCTGGCCACAGTGTTTCAGTCGCTCCGAGCACCCACTGGCGAGCGCACGCGGGCACTGGCCGCCTTCACGACGCTCCTAGCCGTTGCTGCGCTCCTCACGCCGATCTGGGCCGCGGAGCCGGCGCGCATGGCGGGCATGCTTCTTCTGGGCGGCGCAGCGGCCGAGATCACTCAGGGATTCAGGAGGCGGACGGCGGTCGCGCAGCGCAGCGCCTGGGTCGGGGGCGCCTACACACTGCTGCTCGCGCTCCTGCTCTTGAACGCCGCCGGGCTGGTCGTCAGCGCGCTGGCGATCTTCGTCGCCGTGCCGTTCGCGGTCGACGGGCTCCGACAGTTGGGAGTGGCCCTGCGCCAGGCGGCGAGGCGCCAGTCGTTCCTCCACGCCGCATGGGCCGCAGTCTGGAACCTGGCGGTCATGGTCGGCGTGCTGCTGCTCCGCCGGGTTGCGGTCGACTGGGTCGTGGCGCTGGCCGCGGGCCTGCGGCTGGTCGGAACGACGACCAATCTCGTGACGGCACCCGTCCATTCCGAGCGCGAAGCGGACGAGAGCGTCATCGCCGACATCGGTATCGAGCGGCCCGAACGCTTGACCGAGACCGGGGCCCGCCTTCAGTCGAACGAGGAGAGCCGCGTCGCGGCGGATCGCGGGTGGATCGCCGCGCTCTTGGCGGTCCTCTTCACGATTCACGTCAGCCGCATGGGCCTCGACAAGTCGGCCCTCGGTGTCCTGTCGCCCCTCGTCGCCGTGATCGGTGACGTCGTCGTCGCGCTCGGCTTGGCGTACTTCATCATCGTCCCGCTCCGCCTGCTCGGGCGCCGCCTGACCCGCAGACTCGAACGCGGGGCGTGGGAGCGCGTGCTGGACGCACCGCCGCGAACGGGTCTAGCGGCCTGGGCCGAGCGCGCCCTCCGTGCCTGGCTCGAATCGCGCATGCGTTTCGCGATTCGGCTCCGTTCGGCCCGCTATTCGCTGCGCTCCGCCTTTGGACGGGGTCTCCAGATCGGGCTGCCGATGGCCGCCGTCATCGTCGCCTCGGTCCCTATCTGGGGCATGAGCTGGTATTTCGACACCGAGAACTGGGCCGCCGGGATCTGGAACTCTTGGGCAGCGGCGCGCACGGACGTCTGGCGCGCCGCGATGGTGCGAGCCGTGGTGGACGCCGGCCAGACGACGCTCGACGCGAAGGGCTTCACCGTGAGCCCGGAAGGCCTAACCGACTCCAAGCCGTTCTCCTTCATCGTCATCGGCGACACGGGCGAAGGTGATGCCAGCCAGGACGTGCTGCGCGACTCGCTGATTCGCGCTGCGGCGGTGGACGACGTGCGCTTCGTGCTGTTGTCGTCGGACGTGGTGTACCCCACAGGGGCGATGCGCGACTACGAGTCTCGATTCTGGCTTCCCTTCAAGGGCGTTTCGAAGCCCGTCTACGCGATTCCAGGCAATCACGACTGGTACGACGCTCTCGAGGGGTTCGTGGCTACGTTTTTCCGGCCCGAGGCCGCCCGGGCCGCCATGCGCGCCCGCATCGCGGCGGACGAAGGACTGTCCAGCACGACGGACGCGAGGATCGAGGAGTTCATAGAGAAGGCGGCCTTCCTGCGTCGCGAATACGGCGTGGCCACTGGATTCCAGCAGGCGCCCTTCTTTCAGGTGCAGACGCCAGCGTTCGCGCTCGTCGCCGTGGATACGGGCGTGCTGCGGCGTGTGGACGACGAGGAGCTGAAATGGCTTCGCGCGGTACTCGATAGGTCGCGCGGGAAGATGGTGATGGCCGTCCTCGGGCACCCGCTCCTTGCCGGCGGCCAGGACGTCGGCAAGGGCGACGAAGGGTTCATGGTCGTGCGCAACGTGCTTCGCGAATACGGCGTGCCGGTCGTGATGGCGGGCGACACGCACGACCTCGAATACTATCTGGAGCCCGTGGATGGTCCGTCCGGCCCCGTCACCGTCCATCATTGGGTGAACGGCGGGGGCGGGGCCTACCTGAGCTTTGGCACGTCCCTGGCCTGGCCGGCCGAGCCCGTCACCCCGCAGTGGGCGTACTATCCAAGCCGGCACGACGTCGTCGAGAAGATCCAGGTCAACACGCCCTGGTGGAAGAGGCCGGCATGGTTCTGGACGCTCAATCTCGGCGCATGGCCTTCGTCACCCGAGTGGCTGTCGGCGATGTTCGACTACAACGTCGCGCCGTTCTTTCAGAGCTTCGTCGTCGTGACGGTGGATCCCGTGGGCCGCACCCTAACGCTCCGGCCGTGGGGGATTCGGGGGCCGCTCACCTGGAGGGACTTCGACCGCTCGGCGGGCGTTATGCCGCCGGGCGCGTCGCTGGATCAGGCCGTGGAATGGGTTGTCGAGGTTACATCACCCCCGCACTGACTCCGCATCAGATCGTCGAGCGTGGTTCTCCACCGGCCTTTAAGACGCCCCGCACGGCCACTGGCACTGGGGCCCTGGCGGACTACCGTGATACAGGCGTATTCGGGTTGATGTGTCGCCTGTCGGCAACGAAGCAACCGCCGCACGTTACCTCGAGCGCAGCCGTGGCGCCGGCCCACGGTGCAGCCGCCGTCGCCGTCTGTGCACCGCATTCCTGCAGGTGCACGACCAGAACACGCGACAGCCAAATAGGACTAGATCTAGAGCGCACATCTCTAAGAGGAAGGAGAAGACGATGCTAACCGTGTTGCGCCTTTACAGCACGATCGCCCTGACTCGCCATCGACTCTTCAGGAGGCGGCGATGCCGGAGATCATGACGCGGTGGGAGTGGCGGACCTTCGGTACGCGTTTGAAGTCGGCCGAAGCATGGCTCGCTGCTCAGCAGAGCACCGGAGTCCAGGAGAGCGACGAGATTTATTTCCTCTCCGAGGCCGGAGGCATCGTCAAGCTGCGAAACGACTTGATGGACATCAAACTCCTGAGAGAGGTCGACGTCTACGGTCTCGAACGCTGGGAGCCTGTGATGAAGGCGGGCTTCCCGCTGTCCGTGGCTGACGTGACGCAGGTCTTCGAGGCGCTTCGCCTCGCCCTGCCGGCCTTTTCACGGCCAACCTGGAGCGTCGAAGACTTCATCCGCGACTTCGCCGGGGCCGGGGGGCCACTGCGAGCAGTATCCGTGCACAAGAGGAGGGTTCGTTACTCGCTCGCCGGGTGCATGGTCGAACTGTCGGACGTGGTAGCGGACGGCAAGCCCACGCGAACCCTCGCCATCGAGTCGGAGAACCAGAACGCCGTCGTTGCTCTGGTGAGCGCGATGGGGCTCGGCGGCTGGACCAACATGAATTACCGCCGCGGCCTGGGCGCGCTGATTCACGCCGAACCTGAACTTTACGCGGTGATCGACGTCGGCACGAACTCGGTCAAGTTCCACATCGCGCAGCGCGTTAGGGAAGGATCGTGGCGAAGCGTGGCCGACCGGGCCGAGGTCACCCGTCTCGGCGAGGGCCTCGAAGAGAGCGGCGAGATTTCAAACGTCGCCCTGTCCCGCACAACCGCTGCCGTGCGGGCGATGGTCGACGAAGCGAAGAAGAATGGGGTCAGGGCGATCGCCGCTGTAGGCACAGCAGGCCTGCGCATCGCTGGTAACCGCGAGGCGGTCCTGGCCGCAATGCGCGAGGCCACCGGCATCTCCGTCGAGGTCATCCCCGGCGAGGAAGAGGCCCGCCTCGCCTACCTGGCCGTGGTGACCTGGCTGGGGCTTGCGGCCGACTCCGTGGTCGTGTTCGACACGGGCGGCGGGAGTTCTCAGTTCACCTTCGGTCGCGGTACCGAGGTCGACGAGCGCTTCAGCGTCGACGTGGGCGCGGTTCGCTACACGGAGCGCTTCGGGCTCGCGAAAGCCGTGACGCCCGAGGTCATCCGCGAGGTCTTGGCGACCCTCGCGGCAGATCTCGGCAGGCTCGACGGCCGCCCCAGGCCGCACGCCCTGGTAGGAATGGGCGGCGCCGTGACCAACATCACTGCGGTGATGCACGGCCTCGCAACCTACGATCCCGATGTCGTGCAAGGCAGCCTCCTTCGCCGGGACGAGATCAACCGACAGATCGACCTCTACGCTTCGCGAGACGCGGACGCTCGCCGCTCCATTATCGGCCTTCAGCCCAAGCGGGCTGAGGTCATTCTGGCTGGGGCTTGTATCATCCGAAGCATCATGGAGAAGCTCGGCGCAGAGTCCTTGACCGTCAGCGATCGCGGGCTCCGTCACGGCCTGCTCATGGAGCGCTTCGGTCCTTGAACGGTTCGCGTATGCGTCAAGGGGCGAAGATTGAAACCGAGGAGTCTGACATGAGAAAGCCGCCAACCAGCAACGAAACGCGCTTGACGCACGCGCAACTCTTGCAGGTCATGGCGCTGATCCACGGCGCCGACAGTGTGGAGCTCAAACTCACCGTGCAGGCGACAGAGCACAGAGCCACGATCGCCGCGCTTCCCCTCGATCCCGTCGAAGCCGAGCCGAGGCAGGTGTTTTTTTTCGACACTCCCGATCTCGCGCTGAACCAGGCTGGTGTGGTGGTGCGCGCTCGTCGCGTCCCGGGTGGCGGCGCGGACACCGTCGTCAAGTTGCGGCCGGTCGTACCCGCGGAGCTTCCGGATGACCTCCGGAAGTCGGGGAGTTTCAAAGTAGAGGTAGACTGCTTGCCGGGCGGTTTCGTTTGTTCGGGCTCCCTGAAGGGCAAGGCACGCGGCGATCAGGTGCGCGACGTGGCCGCGAGAGCGATGCCACTTCGCAAGCTCTTCAGTAAGGAGCAACGGGCGTTCTACGAGAAACACGCTCCAAGAAAGATCCGGCTAGATTCCCTTGCGACGCTCGGCCCTATCTTCGCTCTGAAGATGGTGTTCTGGCCAAAGGGCATGAACAGAAAAGTCGTGGCAGAGTTCTGGCTTTATCCCGACGGTTCGCGCCTGCTCGAGATCTCGACCAAGTGCTTGCCGGAAGATGCTTTCAACGTCGCAACCCAGTTGCGGGCCTACGTCACCAAGCACGGGGTAACGATCAGTAGCGTCCAGGAGACCAAGACGAAGACAGCCCTCGAGTTCTACTCTCACGAGCTGCAGGAGAAGCGTCGCTCGAAGACACGCAAGCAACGCCCGGCGGTGCGGACACCGACCGGGGACCAGGCGCGCATTTAGCCATCTACCAATGATGGGATCGGACGTTCGCCTGGTGGAGGCTAGCCGGCACAAGCGGCCGAAAACTACATAACCGGATGGCGCTCACCGCTTGGAGAGCACAGGACTAGGATGCCTTCAGGCCGGCCTCCCTGAACACCTCGCAGGCCCGCTCCGCCGCCTCCGCCGTCGGGGGCTCGACGTCGCGCAGGGTGTAGTCGAGGCCGAGCCGCTCCCACTTGAAGCGGCCCATCTGGTGGAACGGCAGCACCTCCACCCGCTCGACGTTGCCGAGGCCGGCGGCGAACTCCGCCGTCTTGGCCAGGTCCTCCATATCGTCGGTCAGCCCCGGCACCAGCACGAACCGGATCCAGATCGGCCGGCGGCGCGCCGCCAGCCGACGCGCGAACGCGAGCGTGGGGTGCGACGTCCATCCCGGTGAGCGCCTTGTGGCGCGCCGGGTCCCACGTCTTGATCCCCAGCATCACCAGGTCGATGGTGTCGAGCTCGGCGTCGCTGAGCCGGTCGCCGTAGTAGCCGTTGGTCTCGATCGTGGTGTGGATCCCCATCTGCTTCGCGGCCGCCAGTAGCTTGGCCGCGAAGCGGTGCTGCATCAGCGGCTCCCCGCCGCTCAGCGTGAAGCCGCCCGACATGACCTTGAGGCCGTGGCGATACTTCCCGAGCTCCTCCGCCGCCCTCGCCACCGAGACGGGGATGCCGTTGGTCAGCGTCCAGGTGTCGGGGTTGTGGCAGTACCGGCAGCGCCACATGCAGCCCGTGGTCCACGCCACCACCCGCACCCCCGGACCGTCCACCGTCGAGCCGGTCGTGAAGGAATGGAGGAATCCCATGTCGCCGGTTGCGAGCGCCTCGCGCACGCTCTGCTCCGGCACGTCGTCGCCGAGGTGGACCCGGAGCTCGAACGGGCTCTTCGCCTCGAGCGGGACGGTCTGGGTCTCAGACATTGGCTCTCTCCGTGGAAGGTGCGGTTGATGACGTCCATCTGCTGCTCGCGGGTGAGCCGCACGAAGTTCACCGCGTAGCCCGAGACCCGGATCGTCAGGCTCGGGTACTTCTCCGGATGGTCCATCGCGTCGAGCAGCGTCTCCCGGTTCAGGACGTTGACGTTCATGTGATAGCCGGTGGCGCTGAAGAAGGCGTCCAGCATCGCCGGTGAGGTTGGTGATCCGGTCCTCGGCGACCCGCCCGAGCCCCGTCGGCACCAGCGTCGTCGTCAGCGAGATGCCGTCCGCCGCGTCGCGATAGGGGATCTTGGCCACCGAGGCCGCGGCGGCGTGGATCCCGTGGCTGTCCCGGCCGTGCATCGGGTTGGCGCCCGGCGCGAACGGCTCGCCCTGGCGCCGTCCGTCCGGCGTGTTTCCGGTCGCCTTTCCGTACACCACGTTCGAGGTGATGGTCAGGATCGACTGGGTGTGCATGGCGTTGCGGTAGGTCGGGTGCTTCCGGAGCTTCGCTCATGAAGGTGCTGACCACCCAGGCGGCGATCTGGTCCACCCGGTTGTCGTTGTTGCCGAACACCGGGAACTCGCCCTCGGTCTGGTAGTCCGTCACCAGCCCGGTCTCGTCGCGGATCACCTTGACCCTGGCGTACTTGATCGCCGAGAGGCTGTCGGCCACGACCGAGAGGCCGGCCATGCCGAACGCCATCGTCCGGAGCGGCGCATAGTCGTGCAGCGCCATCTCGATCCGCTCGTAGGCGTACTTGTCGTGCATGTAGTGGATGACGTTCATGGCGTTGACGTAGACGCCCGCCAGCCAGTCCATCATCTTCTCGAACCGGGTAGCCACGTCGTCGAAGTCGAGGTACTCGCCCTGCACCGGCTCCGACGCCGGCCCGACCTGCTTGCCGCTGATCTCGTCGCGGCCGCCGTTGATGGCGTAGAGCAGGCACTTGGCCAGGTTGGCCCGCGCCCCGAAGAACTGCATCTGCTTGCCGACCAGCATCGGCGACACGCAGCAGGCGATCGGCGCCGTCGTCGCCCCAGGTGCGCCGCATGATCTCGTCGCTCTCGAACTGGAGCGAGCTGGTGTCGATCGCCACCTTCGCCGCGAACCGCCGGAAGCCGTCGGGCAGCCGCGCGGAATACCAGATGGTCAGGTTGGGCTCCGGCGCCGGCCCCAGGTTGTAGAGCGTCTGCAGCATCCGGAAGCTGGTCTTGGTCACCAGCGAGCGGCCGTCGTCCCCCATGCCGCCGATCGACTCCGTCACCCAGGTGGGATCGCCGGCGAACAGCTCGTCGTACTCCGGCGTGCGGAGGAAGCGCACGATCCGGAGCTTGATGACGAAGTCGTCGATGATCTCCTGGGCCTGCTCCTCGGTCAGCCGGCCCGCCTTGAGGTCGCGCTCGAAGTAGATGTCGAGGAAGGTCGAGCAGCGGCCGAGCGACATCGCCGCGCCGTTCTGCTCCTTCACCGCGGCCAGGTAGCCGAAGTAGAGCCACTGCACCGCCTCGCGCGCGGTGCGGGCCGGGCCCGAGATGTCGTAGCCGTAGCTCGCCGCCATCTTCTTCAGTTCCTCGAGCGCCCGGATCTGCTCCGACAGTTCCTCGCGGTCGCGGATGATCTCCTCGGTGGACGGCTCGGGATCGAGCGCCAGCTTCTCCTGCTTCTTGTGCTCGATCAGGCGGTCCACGCCGTAGAGCGCCACGCGCCGGTAGTCGCCGATGATCCGGCCGCGGCCGTAGGCGTCCGGCAGCCCGGTCGAGCACGTGCGAGCTCCGGCACCGCGCGGATGTCGGCGGTGTAGGCGTCGAAGACGCCCTCGTTGTGGGTCTTTCGGTACTTGGTGAACGCCTCCACGACGTGCGGGTCGGGCTCGTAGCCGTAGGCCTTGAGGGCGCTCGAGCACCATGCGGAACCCGCCGTTCGGCATGATGGCGCGCTTGAGCGGCGCCTCGGTCTGGAGCCCGACGATGATCTCGTTGTCCTTGTCGATGTAGCCGGGCGCGTGCGCCGTGATCGAGCTCGGGATCTGGGAGATGTCGAGGACGCCTTTCTTGCGCTCCTCGACGAACAGCTTCGTCAGCGTCTCCCAGATCTGCTTCGTCCGCGCGGTCGCCGGCGCGAGGAAGGTCTCGTCCCCCTCGTAGGGCGTGTAGTTCAGCTGGATGAAGGCTCGGACGTTGATCTCCCTCTGCCAGAGGGCCCCGCTGAATCCTTCCCATGGCGACTTCAGGATGGCTCTTCGTAGTCGGCTTCGGTGCGGTCAGCGGTCATGTCAGACTCCATTGGCGCACGCGCCGTCAAGCGCGGCGACCGGCAATGCCGAGCAGCGCGCCCGTGTGCCGGGCGATCATCAGTTCTTCGTTGGTCGGGATGACCCAGGCCGAGACGCGGCTGCCGGCGGTGGAGATCCTGCGGTCCGTGCGCGGCGTTGGCGTCGGCGTCGAGCGTCACGCCGAGCCACGCGGACGCCTCGCAGATCCGGCGGCGGATCTCGGCGGAGTGCTCGCCGATCCCGGCGGTGAAGACCAGCGCGTCGACCCCGCCGAGCACGGCGGCGAGCGCGCCGATCTGCTTCGCGGCCTGGTAGACGAAGTAGTCCACCGCCAGGCGCGCCGCCGGGTCGGGGCTGTCGAGCAGGTCGCGCATGTCGTTGCTGATGCCCGAGATCCCGAGCAGCCCGGACTGCTTGTAGAGCATCGTTCTCCACCTCGGCCGCCGAGAGCCCCATCGTCTGGAACAGGTGGAGGATCACGCCCGGATCGACCGACCCCGGCCGCGTGCCCATGCAGAGCCCGTCGAGCGCGGTGAAGCCGAGCGTGCTGTCCACGCTCTTCCGCCGCGTTCAGCGCGCAGAGGCTGGCGCCGCTGCCGAGGTGGGCGACGATCACGCGGCCGTCGGCGATCTCCGGCGCGACCTCGGGCAGCACCGACGCGATGTACTCGTAGGAGAGCCCGTGGAAGCCGTAGCGCTGCACGCCGGTGTCGCGGATGGCCTTCGGGCAGCGGCACCAGCTCCGCCACCGCCGGCTGGCCGCGATGGAAGCTGGTGTCGAAGCAGGCCACCTGCGGCACGCCGGGCAGCCGCTCGCTCACCGCCTCGATGGCGGCGAGGTTGTAGGGCTGGTGGAGCGGCGCCAGCGGGATCAGCGCGCGAAGATCGTCGAGCACCTCGGGCGTGACGACGCAGGGGCCGGCGTACTTCGCGCCGCCGTGCACCACGCGGTGGCCGACGCCGAGCACGCGCGACCCGCCGTAGCGGGCGCGGAGCCATCCGGCCAGGACGTCGAGCGCGGCGCGGCCGTCCGTCACCGACGCGTCCAGCTTCTCGTCGGCCAGCGACGCGCCGGCGTCGTCCTTGGCGGTGAGGCGGGGCGAGGTTCCGATCCCGTCGATCTGGCCCGCGCGCCTCGAGCCGCCACGCGTCCTCGTCGGGCCGGCGGTACACGCAGAACTTCAGGCTCGAGGAGCCGGCGTTGAGGACGAGTGCGTAGTCGTCCATGGCCCGCCTCGTCTCGCTCAGCGCGGCGGCTGGCGCCGGGCGTGGGCCGCGAGCACCGCGACGGCGCAGCTGGCGATCCGCGAGCGGAGGCTGTCGGCGCGGCTGGTCAGGATGACCGGCACCCGGGCGCCCAGCACCAGGCCGGCGCTGTCGGCGTTGGCCAGGAAGCTCAGCTGCTTGGCCATCATGTTGCCGGCCTCGAGGTCGGGCGCCAGCAGGATGTCGGGATCGCCGGCCACCTCCGAGTTGATCCCCTTCATCTTCGCCGCATCGCGGCTGATGGCGTTGTCGAACGCCAGCGGCCCATCGAGCACGCCCGCCCTTGATCTGCCCGCGCTCGGCCATCTTGCAGAGGGCGGCGGCGTCGAGCGTGGCGGGCATCTTCGAGTTCA
This sequence comes from uncultured delta proteobacterium, assembly GCA_963745025.1. Lineage (GTDB taxonomy): Bacteria > Desulfobacterota > Binatia > JACPRU01 > JACPRU01 > CAVQIG01. The sequence goes on along the minus strand of CAVUWD010000016.1, from coordinate 894,557 downwards.
CCGTCTCGACCGCGGCGAGGATCGCCACCTTCGGCCGCTCCACGCCGAACGACCTCGCCAGGTCGATCGCGTTCTGGCAGATGTCCACCTTGTCCTCGAGCGTCGGCGCGATGTTGATCGCGGCGTCGGTGACGATCAGGACCTTGTGATAGGTCGGCACGTCCATCAGGAAGACGTGGCTCAGGCGCCGGCCGGTGCGCAGGCCGGTCTCCTCGCGCGACGACCGCGCCGAGAATCTCGTCGGAGTGGAGGCTCCCCTTCATCAGCAGCTCGGCCTTGCCCTCGCGCACCAGTTCCACCGCCTTGGCGGCGGCGGCGTGGCTGTCGGCGACGTCCACGACTTCGGTCGCCGCCGAGGTCGATGCCCTTGGCCTTGGCGAGCTCGGCGATCGTCGCCGTCGGGCCCGACCAGGATCGGCATGATCAGTCCCTTTTTGGCGGCATCGATCGCGCCGGCCAGCGCCGTCTCCTCGCAGGGCCAGGCGACCGCCGTCGGGATCGGGGCCAGGCCCCGGCAGCGTTCCAGCAGCCGTTCGTACTTACCGGTTCCAGGTTGCGTCATGGTCTGGCCTCCGCGAGGGCCGCCGCGCGGCCGGCCCCGTCTCCTCGAGTAGTAGTGTGAGCACGATGGCGAGTCCGACCTCGTAAAGGAGCGGCTTGAAAGTGGCCTGGTACGGCGCGAGATTCAGTCCCTCCGTGCCAACCCGGAAGAGCACCACGCCTCGCGGCGCCGCTCACGTGGAACGGGTTCGCCTCCGGGATTGCTCGCTCCTCGCTAGTGGGCCTAACAGAGCACCACGGAGACGGCCAGACCGCCTTCGGAAGTCTCCTTGTACTTCGAGTTCATCTCCTTGGCCGTGAGCGCCATCGCGACGACCGTCGTATCGAAGTCGACGCGGCGATTGGCTGGGATCTCGTTGCTGGCGATCATGAAGCCGGTCCACGCCTTGACTGCGCCGTAGGCGCAGCGCTCGATGCAGGGCACCTGCACGTAGCCGGCGACCGGGTCGCAGGTCATGCCGAGATGGTGCTCGAGCGCCGACTCGGCGGCGTTGGCGATCACCTGATGGTCGAAGTCGTGCGCCTGGGCGATCAGCGCCGCGCCCATGGCGGACGCCACGCCGATCTCCGCCTGGCAGCCGCCCTCGGCGCCGGCGAGCGTCGCGTTGTGCTTGCAGAGGTAGCCGATCACGGCGGCGGCCAGCAGGCCTTCGCGGATCTTCTCCTGCGGCAGCTTGCGGCCGCCCTCGCCGAGAACGTACACGATGGCCGGCATGACGCCGGCCGAGCCGCCCGTGGGGGCGGTGACAACCAGGTGGCCGCGGGCGTTCTCCTCCGAGCCGGCCAGCGCGTAGGCGGAAACCACGCCGACCCCGCGCTGCGCTGCGTACTTGTCGTCCTGCGCCCGCTTGTAGACGTCGCCGGCCTTGGTCTTGAGCTTGATCGGCCCGGGGAGCGTGGATTCGCGGCGCGGCGAGCCCCGACTTCACGATGTTCACCATCGCGGTCGAGATCTTGTCGAGGAAGGCGTTGATCTCCGCTTCGGTCTTGCCGGAGACCGCCACCTCGTTGGCCATCGCGACCTGGGCGATGGTGAGCTTGTTCTTCGCGGCGTGCTCCTGCAGCTCCTTCATCGTGGAGTAGGGGTATTTCGGCTGGCCCTTCTTCGGCGGCTGGTAGCCCTTCCACTCGATGAACCCGCCGCCGACCGAGTAGTACTCCTGCTCGAGCAGCACGGTCTCGCCGGCCATCAGCTTGCACGTCATCGTGTTGGGGTGCGGGAAGTCGCCCTTGGGCGCGTCGTAGATGATGTCCTTGAGCGAGGCGTTGAAGGTGGCGCTGCCGAGCTGTCACCGGAAACGTCTGGTCGGGCTTGGCGGCCATCTCGTCGAGGAACAGCGGATCGATCGTCGCCGGCTCCTTGCCGATGATGCCGGCGAGCGCGGCGCGCTCGGTGCCGTGTCCTTTGCCGGTGGCGCTCAGGCTGCCGTACAGATGGACGCGTGAGTGCGGTGGCCTTGGCGAGCTGGTCCGGCGGCAGCTTCGTGCAGCGCTGGTAGAAGTCGTAGGTGATCCGCATCGGCCCGATGGTGTGCGAGCTCGACGGTCCGGGGCCCACCTTGTAGAACTCCTCGACGGTGGTCATCACCGGCCCCTTGGACTTCTTCACGACCTCGAGGTCGGGGGAGAGCTTGACGCGCGGTTGAACGGGAGGTGCGGAAGCGGCCTGGTCGGCGGTCTCCTTCGCGGTCGCAGCCTTGCTGCCCGACAGGACAGCCACAGAGCCGATCATGGCGGACCGCACGATGAAGCTCCGGCGGTCGATACCCGCCGGGGTCTCCGCGGACATCAGCTCTGGTTCGAGGATGGGAGCGTCGTCGTCGGATCGGATTGACATACGGCACCTCGCAGGTTGTGGGGAACGAACCTAGTTCCCTTTTCTTCTCAGCTCGCGACACGCGGTCGCGCGCGTCGCAGGGCTGAGCTACCCCAAATAGCGCTTGCAGCCGGGAAGTACAATGTCGGTTTGGGCCAGCCTCTCTGCCCAAGTTCCCGTCACCCGAGGAACTACCCGCTCCGCGCCGGAGCTCGTTTGGCCGTGCTGGACCGCGTAGTCGAACGCAGTCCGCAGCGTCGGGTTAGCATTTGACCCCGCGCGAGGCGCGGTGTTGTTGATGGAAGAAACCTGAGTGTCTTTGCTGCGCCGGTGTGCGTCGAGTACACCGGGATGTGCTCGGGTAGCTAAGACCGTAGCGCCAATGGTGCCTTCGCGCCCGTGGGTTAGCATGGTTCCGGGGGGCTTGCGGTTGTTTCATTGGTGAAGCCCTCCCTCGCACGGAGGGTTATCCCGTTTAGGAGATTTCTCACCTTCGACCCACCCGGCCCGAGCACATCCCAACTCCAAGGAGGTGTACTCGATGAAGGAGTCTATCAAACCCGGCGCAGGCCGAAAGAGAAAGAGCGTCGCGCGAGGAACGGGGTTGCCCGCGAGCCTCAAGGCTGTGCACCTCAACGCCGCCGGCATCGATGTCGGATCCGCCGAGCACTACGTGGCGGTTCCCGAGGACCGCGATCCGCAGCCCGTGCGCCGCTTCGAGTGCTTCACCGCCGATTTGCACCGTCTGGCTGACTGGCTCGAGCAGTGCGGAGTCGACACCGTGGTCATGGAATCCACCGGAGTCTACTGGATCCCGCTCTTTCAGATCCTCGAGACGCGCGGCTTCGAGGTCAAGCTCGTCAACGCCCGCCACGTCAAAAACCTGCCCGGCAGAAAGAGCGACATCCAGGACTGCCAGTGGCTCCAGCAGCTGCACACCTTTGGTCTACTCTCGGGATCGTTTCGTCCCGACGATCAGACCTGCGTGCTGCGCAGCTACATCCGCCAGCGCGATACTCTCATCCGCGACGCGGCCGCTCACGTGCAGCGCATGCAGAAGGCCCTGACCCAGATGAACATCCAGCTTCACAAGGTCATCAGTGACATCACCGGCGTCAGCGGCATGAGAATCATTCGCTCCATCCTCGCCGGTGAGCGAGATCCACAGCTTCTGGCCGCGATGCGCGATCATCGCATCAAGAGCACCTCCGAGCGCATCGCCCAATCCCTCCAGGGCGACTACCGACCCGAGCACCTCTTCGCACTTGAGCAATGCCTCTCGCTCTATGACACCTACCGCAGCATGATTGCCGACTGCGACCTGCGGATCGAGCAATGCCTGGGCGGCTTCGACACCCAAGTCGACCCTGCTCTCACGCCCCTGGGACAACCCAAGGCCACCCACCGCAAGCCCCAGCGCAACGAGGCTGGCTTCGACCTGCGCACCCACCTCTATCGAATCTCAGGCGTCGACTTCACCGCCATCACGGGGTTCGATGCCCTCACCGTGCAGACCATCCTTTCCGAGGTCGGCCTCGATCCCTCGAAGTTTCCCTCCGAGAAGCACTTCGCCTCCTGGCTTGCGCTGTGCCCCGACAACCGTGTCACCGGAGGAGAAGTGAAAAGCTCCAAGACCCGAAAAGCCTCCAACCGTGTGGCCACTGCCTTACGCCGAGCCGCTCAGTCTGCCGGCAACAGCCACACCGCTCTGGGTGCCTTTCATCGCCGCATGCGCGCCCGACTCGGGCCCCCCAAGGCCATCACCGCCACCGCCCACAAGCTCTCGCGCATCTTCTACCGAATGTGGAAGCACCGCCAACCCTACAAAGATCTCGGCATCGATTACTACGAACTCAAATTCCGCGAGCGCACCGTCCGCTCTCTCTCCAAGCGCGCCGCCTCTCTCGGCTTCCAACTCGTGCAATTACAAACCCCTACTGTCGTTGTTTCTTAGGAGTTGACAAACAGGTCGGTACGATACTCTAGTTTCGACTTGCCGTCCTCTTCGGGGTGGACGTCAATTCGCGAAAACATGACAACCCACGGCCAGACCACCGTAGCTTCGTCCGGCACGCCACGGCCGCAGGCGGCGAAGCGGCCGGACAACGGTGTGGCGCAGTTCATCAGGGCGCGGCTCACCTGGGGCCGGATGTACCGGGCCGCCAGCTACGTGCGCTCGGCGCTCTGGGTCACGCCGATCGTGGCGATCGTGCTGATCTACCTGCTGGCGCCGCTCATGCGCTGGCTCGACAGCTATCTCGACTGGAACGTGACCGGGCTGGGAGTGTCGGGCGCGGCCGCGCTGTACCAGACGGTCATCACGCTGGCGCTGTCGTTCCTCGTCTTCACCTTCGGTTCGCTGCTGGTGGCCATCCAGATCGCCGGTGGCCAGCTGACGCCGCGTGTGATCGCCACCACGCTGCTGCGCGACAACGTGGTGCGCTTCAGCGTGGGCCTGTTCGTCTTCACGCTGCTGCTGGCGGTCGCCGGGCTCAATCGCCTCGGCACCACCGTACCGCACCTGGTGACCACGTTGGTCGGCGTGCTCGGCGTCGCCTGCCTGATGGTGTTCCTGTTCCTGATCGACTACGCGGCTCGCATGCTGCGCCCGGTGAGCATCCTGGCGCACGTGGGCAACCAGGGCATCGAGGTGCTGCAAGCGATGTATCCGAGCCTCGCGAGTGCCGATCACGACGAACGCACGCGCACCCACGTGCAGCTGCCCGCGGCGGCCCGCGAAGTCATGCACACCGGGCGGTCGAAGATCCTGTTGGCGGTCGAGCTGGCGTCCCTGATCGAGGAGGCGCGGCGTCACGATGGCGTGATCGAACTGGTGCCGCAGATCGGCGACTTCATCACGCCGGACGAGCCGCTATTCCGCCTATACGCGAGCGCAGCAGCGATCGACGACCACCGGCTGCGTGCCGCGGTGGCCTTCGGCGACGAGAGGACCATGGAGCAGGACCCGGTGTTCGCGTTCCGCATCCTGGTCGACATCGCCCTGAAGGCGCTGTCGCCGGCGATCAACGACCCGACGACCGCTGTGCTCGCCATCGACCAGATCCACCGACTGCTGCGGGTGGCGGGCAAGCGGCGCCTGCACTCGGACGAAGTGGTCGATGCCAGCGGCCGCGTGCGGCTGGTCCAGCGGACGCCCGACTGGGACGACTTCGTGCTGGTGGCGTGCGCCGAGATCCGCGCCTGTGGCGCCAACTCGCTGCAAATCGCGCGCCGTTTGCGGGCGATGATCGACAACCTGCTCGCGCTGCTGCCGGCATATCGCCACGCGCCTTTGCTGCAGGAAAAGCAGCGACTCGACGCGGCGATCGAGGCGGTCTTCACGCGGCCCGACGAGCTGGCACTGGCACGCACGCCGGACGTGCAGGGCCTGGGTGGCTCGGCCGCGCGGAGTCGCCGCTAAGGCGGGCGTGACGCACAGGCGATCGGGGGGCCGCGAGCCTGCGGGAGTGGCTGGATGATTGTCGATGGCCCGATCCCCGAGCGCGTGCTCACGCTGGCTGCCGCGGCGACGATCTTCTGCGTGATGTTGACCCTTGGCCTGGGCATCGTGGTACGCGAGGTCCGCCGCGTGGGACGCAATCCGGGACTGGTGACGCGCGCGTTGTTCGCGGTGCTGGTGGCGGTCCCGACGCTGGCACTGCTCGTGGTGCGCAGCCTCACGCTGCCGCGCGCCGCGACATTGTCCCGGCCGTCACCAGCCAGTCGCTGCGTGAGGCTTCGAAACAGCGCGAAGCCGCTGCAACGCTCGGCAGCGCCGCCCGCGGATCCGCCCGCGATTGGCGTGAAACGCTTCTCGCCAACCCTTGGTCAGTTAAGAAGCGCCGCTTGACAAACCCGTCGACTCCATCGTTTGCTTCCGTTCCCTGCGCACGAAATGGACGTATGCGCCGACGCTCAGAAAATTGATCACGACGGCAACCGCATTCCATGCGATCACCGGTCGCGAAGCAATCAACAAACCATAGTAGACCCAGACGATCTGAAAGATGCCCATGATTCCCGCCATCCTCGGATTCATACCTGCGCTTGACCGGCGCCTGAGCATCGTGATCAGGTCTGGCACCGCAGCGAAGGTCGTTCCGAAACCGGCTGTGAATCCAAGGATCTCAGACCGTTGAAACCTGGGGATGAGCAGGCTTGACACGTCGCGCACAACTAGGTCCTCACACCCGCAGAGCGTCATTACGTTCAGCGAGAGAACACCGAGCGTCACTTTGATGGAGCCGTGCATACTCACTTCGGCAACTCGTGTCTTCGAACCAGGCTTTGCTTGCCTCCCGGCTTCGTAGGGAGACGAAGGGTCTTACCACTCGTTCACGTTGGGTACGAGTGACATAGGGGAGGAGTTCTACCACTAACTAAGAAAGAGGAGGGAGGCGCATGTTCAATCGAAGGATCAAGCTACGCGTGATGAGCGGGGTCGTGGCCCTTGGTCTCGCCCTGTCGGGTCAGGCCATGGCGGCCTTCACGGCCCAGGAAGCGGCCAAGCTGGAGGCCGATGCGAAAGCCACGCTGGCGAAGTTCGAGGCACAGACCAAGGGCGCCGATGCGGTGCTCGCCAACGCCAAGGGTGTCCTGGTGTGCCCGAGCATCACCAAGGGGGGCTTCTCGTCGGCGTGGAGTCAGGCGAGTGCGTGCTGACCAAGGGTGCCGCAACGCCGCTCTACTACGGGACGAGCGCGCTCAAGGCGGGATTCCTCGCGGGCATCGAAAAGCACTCGATGATCCTGGTGCTGAACACGGACGACGCGCTGGCCAAGTTCACCGGCGGCACGCGCGAGTGGGAGCTGGGCGTGGATGCGTCGCTGGCCGTGGCCAAACTCGGCGCTGGCGCCACTATCGATACGACCAATCTGAAGACAGCGATCGTTGTCTTCGTCTTCGGCGAGAAAGGGCTCATAGGGGATGTGTCCTTCCAGGGCTCGCGGTTCAAGAAGCTCGACGTCAAGTGAGGTCCGGAGCAACGTGTTGAAGGATCTCTTGGACGGGAGCGAGGCGGTGCTGGACCGCGGGGGGCGTAAGGCCGGGGCGCTGGCCAACCTGTGGCCGACGTGGCATTCTTCGGCAATCGCTCCCCGGCAATGTGAGACGAAAGGAAAACAATACATGAAGCGCGCAACGATCATCTTGAGCTGGTGGGGATTGGTCTTGGCTCTTGCCATGTCCAGTTGGGCGCAAGTGACAAAAGAGGCGAAACAGACCGTCACCGTTGCTGGTACCGTCGAGGCGATTGACAGTCCCAGGCGCCACTTGACCATCAAGAAGGACTCGGGCGGCTTCGTCACCATTGACGTGCCCCAGAGTGTGAAGGGGTTCGACGAGCTCAAGGTCGGCGACAAGGTGAAGGTAACGTATGACGACCACATCAAGGTGCGACTGAAAGAGCCTAACGAGGCGGCGGTCGATCGTGCTTACGTGGATAAAGACTTCGGAAGCGCATCCATGCTCCGAATCATGACGGCGACCGTCACCGATATCGACAAGAGCACATCGTCGATCACCATTGTCGGACCGGACAACTGGAAATACAGCCGACGTGTCTTCGATCCGACGGTGTTCGACAAGGTCAAGGTTGGCGACCGCGTTGACATCATTTGGAGCACGGACGTCACGGTCACGGCGAACTAACCCGATGGGACGCGGATCCGCTAGTCGCCCTGCGTCATGGTGCGCGCGTCGTGCACCAATCGATCACGGTATCGGAGGCATAGGCTCATGCGCGCAAACATCGTGACTCGGTGGGCGAGCGTGGCGGCTGTCATCGTGATGCTCGTCGCACCCGCTGTACGTGCGGACGACGCGGAGCTCGACGCTCTCAAGAAGTCCGTCGAGCAGATGCAGCAGACGATCAACACGCTCAACCAGAAGATCGATAAGCTCGAGCGGGAACGACAGCAGGAGAAGGCCGCGGCCGCCGCTGCGCCAGCGCTGGCCGCCGCGCCGCCGGCGGAAGCGGCGCCGCCCTCTCCGGCGGAGGAAGCTGCCTCCAAGGCTCTCGAGACCGTGCTCACCTCACAAGGTATCGGTCCCCAGGCGCCGGTTGACCCGAAATTGCGCGGGTTCGTTCGCATCCCGAACACGGGTGTGATGCTGCGATTCAACGCCAAGCCGCGCGTCGACTTCACGTACGACACCGGCAATGCCGGCGACGACAACCGCTTCATCACCGCCAAGATCCCGGTGAGTGGGGATCCGACCAAAGGCGACGGGCCGGTGTTCAACGCCAACGGCAAGGGCTCGCAGCTGGTCGTCGACGTGCGCGCGCCGGACGTGGCGGGGAGCCCGCGCTTCTACTATCAGAACGACTTCTTCGGCTCCGGGTCGGGCGAGTTCAACTACCGCATCCAGCACCTGTACGGGAGCATCTACAACGTCACCATCGGCCAGACCTTCAGTCCCTTCGAGGACCCCGACGTCTGGCCGGACACGGTGGACTACGAAGGTCCGAACTCGATGATCTTCGCGCGCTTCCCGCTGGTGCGCTACAAGGTCCCGTTGGGCTCCGCGTGGGCACTCAACGCCGGACTGACGCAGCCTGACACTCAGGCCTCGGACGTCGATGGGGCGTCGGTGAGCGGAATCAACCATACGCCAGACTTCGCCTTCAACTTGCGCGGCGAGTCGGCCGACCTCGGACACGTGCAGCTCAGCACCGTGTTCCGCGATCTCTCCGCGAAGAGCGCGACGCTCGGCAAAGATTCGGTCTTCGGCTGGGGCCTCAACCTCGGCGCAACTCTCAACATCAAGCTTCCCTGGAAGACGGACGACGTCAAAGAAGATGTGCTCGGTGGCCAGTTCACTTACGGCGAAGGGCTCGGGCGCTACGGGAACGATTCCGGCTTCTTCAACACCGACGCCGCCTTCAACAGCAGCGGGGATCTGAAGGCCCTGCCGTACTACGGAGCCTTCGGCAGCTATACCCATCATTGGCTTTCGTGCTGGCGCTCGACCGCTACCTTCGGCTGGGTGAAGGTGGACGGCCTGGGCACGCAGGGACCGGACGCGTATCACGAGACCCAGTACGCGAGCGGCAACCTCGTTTGGCAGCTCCGCGAGCGGCTCAGCGTCGGCTACGAACTCCTCTACGGCAACAATCAGAAGGAGAGCGGGGCTTCCGGTCACGTCTTCCGGAACCAGGTCGGCGTCGCGTACTCCATCTTCTAGAGTGGACTCGAAACGCTTGCCTTCTCCTAGGGACTGGCTGCGTTCGTGGCTCGCGGCGACCGCGCTGCTCGGGCTCGTGATCGTCCCTACGACGATCCATGCGGCGCCGCCCGGCTACGAGCTCGACGACGGTCACTTCCATCTCACCAACTACATCCAGGAAGGAACCGACATCCGGAAGTTTCTGGACATCATGGGCTCGCGCGTCTGGCGCGTCGCGCTGTTCGGAATCCCGCTGCAGCAAGCAGTGGTCGTACCGCGTCTCGGGCGACGACGCGCCGAAGTATTACCTCGATAGCGACGCGGACCTCTACTACTACTCCTTCACGGACGCCTACATCGCGATGGCCTACAAGTCGCTGACGGCGGAGCAGCAGGCCCGCTTCGATCCGATGATCACCGGCTTCAACCCCGCCGACATGTACGCGGCCGATCACATCCGGCGGGTGCTCAAGACCTTTCCCGGCGTGTTCTCCGGGATCGGTGAGTTCACGATCCACAAGGAGTTCGTGTCCTCGAAGATTGCCGGCGACGTCCCGAGCCTGACCGACCCGGCGCTCGACCGCATCCTCGACTTCGCGGGTGAGGTCGGCCTGGTCGTCATCATCCACAACGACATCCACCAGCCGTTCCGCAAGGCCGAGAAGGTGCGCACCGACTTCGAGCAGATGAAGGCTCTGCTCGCGCGCCATCCCAAGACGACGATCATCTGGGCGCACACGGGACTCGGGCGCGTGATCCAGCCCATCCCGGGGCACATCGCGCTCCTGGAGGAGATCCTGAAGGATCCGGGCTCGGCAACGTCTACTTCGACCTTTCGTGGACCGAGGTCGCGAAGTACGTCGTCGAAACTCCGCGCTCGGTCGAGCTCACCGTGGCCATGCTCGAGCGCTATCCGGACCGCTTTCTGTTCGGCACGGACGAGGTCGCGCCGCCCGACCAGAAGACTTACTTGCGGATCTACGATCAGTACGAGCCGCTGTGGAAGGCACTGCCCGCGGAGGTGAGCGAAAAGCTGCGCACGGGAAACTACGAGCGATTGTTCGACACGGCCCGGCGCAAGGTACGCGCCTGGGAAGCCGCGAACCTGCGATGAGCGACACCACCATCCTGGAGGAGAAGACAATGAGCAGACGAGAGATCTCGGATTCGAAATCGTTGGCGGCTCTGTCGATGGTTGCCGCCGTCGTGTTGGCTTTCTGCTCGGCCGCACACGCCAAGGGCGAGGGCGAGGCCGTCGCGATGCTCGACGCCGAGCAATTGCAGAAAGTCGTGACGGAGGCACATGCCAAGTTCAAAGACGTGAAGGACGGCAAGAACGCGGACTACATACCGATCCTGAAGACGATCCCGTCGGAGCTCTTCGGCGTGGTCATCGCGACGCGAGACGGCACGCTCTATAGCGCGGGCGACGCCGACTACCGGTTCGCCATCGAGTCCGTTGCCAAACCCTTCACTGCGGCCCTCGTCATGCAGCAATACGGCGGGCCGCAGGTGATCGCCGACAAGATCGGGGTGGAGCCCACGGGTTTGCCGTTCAACTCCAAGATGGCGCTCGAGATCTACAAGGGCCGGTCCGTCAACCCGCTGGTCAATGCCGGCGCCATTGCCGCGGTGAGCCTCGTCAAGGCGAGCAGCGAGGACGATCGCTGGCAGAAGGTCCTGACCAACATGAGAGACTTCGCCGGCGGCGCCGACTTGCCGCTTTTGGACGAAGTCTTCAAATCCGAATACGAGACTTCATGGAGCAACCGTGGAATCGCGAACCTGCTCTTCAACTACGAGCGACTGTACTCGGATCCCGAGGAGGCACTGCGAGTCTACACGAAGGAGTGCTCGGTCGGCGTCAGCACCAAGGAGCTCGCGATGATGGGGGCCACGCTCGCTAACCGGGGGGCGAACCCGAAGACCGGCAAGCGCTTGCTCGACGAGGCGAGCGTCCCCGAGCTGCTGTCGATCATGCTGACGGCGGGTTTCTACGACGAGTCCGGCCTGTGGTCGTTCGAAGCGGGGCTGCCGTCGAAGACCGGCGTCGGCGGCGGCATCGTGTCCGTCGTGCCCGGACGACTTGCCATCGCCGCCTTCTCGCCTCGCCTCAACGAGGCGGGAAACAGCGTGCGCGCGCTGAAGGCGATTCGCTACATCTCGGGCAAGCTCGGCGTGGACATCTTCGGTCCCAACCCCGAGTAGATGCTTGGTCGGGAGGCGAGCTTACCTGTCGACGACATCGACTCCGCACGTATGAACTCGCCAACTTCCATGGAACGCGCGCGCGGGATGACCGGCTTGGTCGTCGGGTCGTTGGCAACCACCCTCCTCGTATCCGCGCTGCCCACCCGCTCGGTTGCCCAGACCCCGTCGCAGGCGGAGATCCTCCAACGCCTGGAGCAGCTCGAGAGGAGCCAACGCGAGCTCCAGGAACAGCTCCGGGGCAAGGACACGCAGATCGACGAGCTGCAGTCCGAGGTCCGCGAGCTGAAGGAGAAGCAGGTCACCGGCGGGGTTCCGGCGATCACGGCCACTCCGGCCGAGGTCGCGGCGCCTGCCCCTGCCGCCACGCCGGAGCCGGCTCCCCGGGAGATCGCCGAGTCGCCCGTGGGGGAGATGGAGCCCGACAAGCCGTCCGACAAGCCGTTTGGCTATGGAGCCGAGCGTCGGCCTACGAGCAAGATCGGCAGCTACTACCCCGGGCGCGGCTTCACGCTGGCAGCAAACGAGTGGGGCGAAGTGCGCTTCGGGATCTACACGTACGTCCGCTACCTGAACCAGAAGGGCCTCGACGACACCTACGTGAACGGCTTGGGAGAGACCGTCAAGATCGACAAGCGCGAAGACGTCGAGCTCAACAAGGTGAAGATCGAGTTCCGAGGCTGGATGCTCGACCCGAAGTTCGAGTACGTCCTCTACGTGTGGACCAACAACGCCGCCCAGGGACAGGGCGCACAGGTCGTCGTCGGCGGCAACCTGAAATACGTCTTCGACAAGTCTCTCATGGTCGGCGCCGGCATCCTGTCGTTGCCGACGACGCGCTCCACGTCGGGCAACTTCCCGTACTGGCTCACCGTCGATCATCGCACCATCGCCGACGAGTTCTTCCGCGGATCGTACGCTTCCGGTTTCTTCGCCATGGGCAACCCGCTTCCGGGCGTCGCCTACTACACGATGCTGTCGAACAACCTGAGCATCCTCGGCGTGGACGCCGGGCAGCTGGACCAGGATCTCACCACCACCTCGACGGCAGTCTGGTGGATGCCGACGACGGGCGAGTTCGGACCTCGCTCCGGATTCGGCGACTACGAGGAGCATGAGGACGTCGCCACGCGGCTCGGCGTGCACTTCACCTTCAGCCCGGAGGACCGGCAGTCACAGCCGAACACCGAAGACATCGACAACACGCAGATCCGGCTGTCGAACGGCACCATCATCTTCACACCGGGCGCCCTGGCCCCAGGCGTGGCGGTGAGCGACGTGGACTACTACATGACCGCCTTCGACGCCGGCCTGAAATACCGCGGCTTCGCGCTCGAGGGCGAGTACTACCTGCGCTGGTTGAACGACTTCAAGGCCGACGGGCCCCTGCCGATCGACCACACGTTCGATCACGGATTCCAGGTCCTGGCCTCGGCGATGGCCGTCCCGAAGACGCTTCAGCTCTACACGACGGGATCGGCGGTCTTCGGCGAGTTCGGCGAACCCTGGGAGATCGCCGCCGGTGCCAACTGGTGGCTCTTCCAGCGCCGCGAGGTACGGTTGAACCTCGAGTACATTTACGACTACAAGTCGCCGATCGGCTACACGGCCGTCCCCCAGGTGGTCGGTGGGACCGGGTCGATCTTCAGCGCCAACCTCGAGCTGTCCTTCTGAGCACGGCGGCAGCCGGCGGTCGTTCCGCGCTCGCCGCCACGCGGTCGAATTGGGCGTCAGAGCGGGAGCTGATGCGTCCGAGACCGGAGGTTTTGTAGATTTCAGCCCTTCGCGGTTTACCGGCGATCCGCCGAGCGCGGCGCGTCAGAACGCGAGCTGGAACCGGCTCTGCAGGATCACCATGTGGCCGTCGTTGGGGCTGTCGTAGACGCGCGCGTAGCTCGAGTCGAACAGGACGCGGATGTAACGGTTCCAGTACCAGTTGATCCCGGCGGTGAAGATGGTCATGGCGCCGCCGCGGATCTGCCCGTCGGTGAGGTCGACCCAAGACGCCCGCCCCGCGAGTTCCCAGGCGCCCCATTGGCGCTTGCGGAGACTGACGTCGCTCGCCGGCACCAGTGGACCCATCTTGCCGGTGGCCATGTCGTAAGCGCGCTGCTCGCCGGTGAGGAACCAGCTCGCCGAGCCGTAGACGCCGTCGAAGTAAGCATTCCCGAGGGAACCGGCATCGACGACCGACGCGAGGTACTCGGCCTGAATCGTCAGCGGGCCGCGCTTGGCGGCGAGCTCGAATCCGAACGGAAACGCGTTGTTGGTATCGAGGTCCCCGGTGTCGACGACCTTCGGCGCGAGGAAGCTCTCCGGGCGCGAGCTGTAGCGGATACGATCGCCCGACGAGAGCACGTAGCTCGCGCTGACACCGAAGTGCAGCAGCACGTCGTCCGCGTCGCGCGGCTGGCGCGCCAACCAGGTGGCCCGCCCGGTGAGGCGGGCGACGGTCTGGCTCGCATCGCCGACGTCGACCTGCTGACCCTCCGTGAAGAGCCCGAGCGCCCACGTCGCCCGCTGGTTGCGCGCATGATCGGCGATCTGCAAGCCGGCCTTCAGGCCCGGGGAGAACGCTTCGACGGGCGAGCCGTACTCCATGAAGGTCTGGTTGGTGCTGCCGGTCAGAGTCTCGAGCGACATCGGCGCATCGAACTGGCCGAGCTTGATCGTGCCCACGTACGGCACGTCCTGAAGCCAGAGGTAGAAATCGCTGAAATAGAGCGAATCGCCGATGCCGCCGAGATCGAACTTGAAGAGAATCGGCAACAGCAGATGGAACTCGCCGGTGGTATAGAGGAAGATGCGGCGCAGGTTGAATCGCGTGCCGAGCTCCGGCAGCGAGCCGTGCTCGAGGTACCCCGCGGTGTCGACACCGAGCTTGACCCCGATGCGACCGTTCAGTCCCACCGTTCCATCGAGGGCGGGCCTTTTTATCCTCTCGAGGTGGACGCGCCGGAGGGCTACGTAGTTGAGCCCATGTTTCCAGTAGACCCGAAAGTCAAAAGGGCCGGACGGGCTCGCATTCCCCGCCGCCTCCTCCTCGGCGCTCTCGGGCTGCGCGCGATGCTCCTCGAGCTCCGCCTCGGCTTTGACGGGCGGCGCATCGACGACCGGCGTCGGAGTCGCTTCGACGGGCTCATCCGCCGCGACCGCCTGGGCCACGACGGCGACCAGAGCGCACACGGCGGCGATAATTCCATGCGCGGGGTCTCGTCTGTCAACTGCTGGGAAAATCGTAAGATCTCATTGTCCGGGCAGTTGGGCAGTCGAACTTCGATGCTATGGCGCATCACTCAGCGCCGCACCGAATTGACGAGGGAAAGGCCAGTCGTCCCGTGGAATCGCTAGCCCCCCGCGCGCGAGCGGAGCGCGGCGACGCCCGCACCGAGACGCCGCATGGCCTGCTCGACCCTGAGCAAGACCACGCCAGCGGATGCGAGCTTCACACCGATGAGGATCCCGAGCGCACGCAGGCCCGAGAGCGGCCAGCCGACCCACATCGAGATGCCGAGGCCGACGGACAGCAGCGCATCGCCCAGCATCCAGGCGCGCCCCTCGCTTTCATCGAGCCGCAATGAAAACAGTAGCTCGGAGATCCCGTCCACGACCATGTAAACCGCCACCAGCGAAGACACCGCGCCGAGCGTCGATACCGGGTTGAAAGCGAGAGCGAGCCCGCAGGCGATGGCAAGGCCTCCGACCACGAGACCCATCGGTCCCTTGCCTTCCGACCAGGCGCGCCAGCCGAACACGCCGCGGACTATGCCCGCGATGGTGACCAGCAGCCCCACCAAGATGATCATGGGCGCGCCGGCGATCGCGGGCGCGAGAGCCGAGAGGATGCCCAGGCCGATCAACGAGAGGCCAAGAACGTGACTTCCCTGAGTGATGCTAGCGAAGGCCGGACGTGGCTCGCCCATGGGATCCTCCCGTTTGGATCGGTCGTACGAAACCTGCTAGCACCGGAGCGCTTCGATCGGCAAGCCGAACGGGAATGGTGAACCGAATCACGACGACGCGCCCTTGGCCTTTTTCCTGATTCGCGGGGACCCGCTGTTCCGGCTGCAGCGGGCGGTCGGGCATTACGGTGGGCTCGGAGTCGTCCGGCGGGCGGTTCTGATCGCGGGATCAGCTGGTTGCCGCTGGTCGTCTGGGCGATTGCAACGGGTCGGGCCCTCGGTTACACCGTCGCCGAGCCGCTCTTCGAGCACTTCGGGGTGCACGTGCGTAGTCTCGTCGCGATCTCGCTGCTGGTGATCGCGGATGCGACGACCCAGACGATGCTGAACCGCGTCATTCCGTACTTCATCACGTCGGTCTCCTCGACGAATCGGCACGGTCGCGCTACGAAGCGGTGCGTCGCGATGTGGCTCGTCTGCGCGAACATTGGGTTCCCTGGCTGATCATACTCGCGCTCGTCATTGTCACGATTCTGTCACGGCCGATGATGGCGGACGTTCACGAGCTCCGATGGACCTGGATCGGGAACGGGAACCAGGTCTGGATCTTCACGTGGATTCGACCGAGCTGGCGGTCCATGAAGTAGTAGTAGAGCCGCAGGCAGTTGCGCTTGGTGGGCCGGATCTCCCACACCAGCACCGCCACTCTACCGCTCTACGCCCGCTTTGCCGGCAATGCTGCCCCCCCGGGACTTGCCGGGCTGCTGCCCGGTACTATGCGGTCCCGGGCCGGCTGGTTGGGTTGAGCGCTTTGAAGACGAACGCCGCCGCGGCCCCTCCCAGCAGTTCCGCAACGATGTAGAGCCACAAGTTGGACCACGGGAGCAGGCCCCGGATCGAGGCGCCGATGGCGACGGCCGGGTTGAAGGCCGCTCCCGACACCTGGCCGACGGCGAATGCGCCAGCCAGGACCGTGAAGCCGATAGCGAGACCGAAGTAGGAATTCCCGTCTGTTGCGTCGGCCGTGGCCACGTTCAACACGACGTACACCAGCGCAAACGTGAAAAGGAACTCGGCCAGAAACGCCCCAAATACGGGGGCATGGAATGGACTCACCGGCGCGCCCCGAAGGGCGAAGCCGACGATCCAGGCCGCACCGGCGGCACCGAGCAGTTGCGCCCCCCAGTATGGCAGCACGTCCGAGGCAGGACACCGCCCCCGCAGGAACACCCCGAGCGTGACTGCCGGGTTGTAATGGGCGCCCGAGATGTGGCCGCCCGCGTAGATCATCGCCATCAGCACGGACCCTATGGCCAGCGGAGCAATCACGCCCGGAGCCGCTGCGAGCCCCGTGCAGCCGATTGTCAACACGAGAAAGAACGTCCCGATGAATTCCACGGCGTACCGGCGCATGGCGCGTCCTTTCGTCCTGATTGTCGGACTTCTTCCGTAACCAACTTCAACGAATGAAGCAAGTTATCGTGGCGCGGCCGACGACTTCAGACGTCGGGCTCCGGACTTCAGGCCTCACGGGCCCGAGCCGCGCCATCCTCGCGGCCCCGTAGGCCGTAGCTGGAATCGGTGTTCGCCGGAGCTTATCTGGCCCGCAGCGAAAGGACCAGCCCCGGCGGCGATGACAGACTACACGGGGCGCGTCGGCCCGACACTGGAGCCGCGCCCGCTCCCATGCTCACGATCCGGCCGCCGCGAGGCGGCTCCGCGCGATGATCATCTTCATGATCTGCGCCGTGCCGTCGCCGATCTCGATGCCCATGACGTCGCGAAGCCGCTGCTGGTGAGGAGGATCCAGCGACCAGCCGTAGTGGCCGTGTGTCAGTAGACACTGGTGGATGACGTCGACCGCCGTCTTCGAGCCCCGCCACTTGCACATCGCGCCTCGGCCGTGTGCGGCAGGCCGGCGTCGCGCAGGGGCAGCGTGTGGTAGCCGAGCTCGCACGTGGCGGCGATCGCCGTCTCGCCCTCGGCGAGAGGGAACGTCACACCGCGAGAACTGCTCGGCGACCTCGAGCACGGCAAGCTTGTTTTCGTTGCTTTCTGAGTCGCCTTTGTGGACACGCATGTTCCCCGGGGTAAGCCGCGCGACCTAACACAGGCTAAAGGGCTGGGTGGGCACCCTAAATTGTCCCACGGTGGGACAATCCACCCCTTTCGAGGCTCCCTGGGGCACCCTCGAACCCGGCCGCCGACGCTCGCGAAGACCGATCGAGTCGCACCGGGCACCGGCCGGAAGGTCGCGGCGGCGTTGCACGATTCCGCTTTTGCTTCGGTCCTCCCCGGATGCCCAGTTGAAGATTTCATGAGAACCGATAGTAACCGGGGAGCAACGAGCGAGAATCCACTCAGCTCACGAGGAGGAAACGAATGAAGATAACGATCGGAAGGAGCGTCGCACTGGCGGCCATCGTCGCTGCGGTCGCCGGGTTCGCGGCCAAGGCGATCGCGGAGGAGCCAGCGTCGTCGGGCTACGTCACCAGCGGGAAAGTGTCCGGAACCGTCACCGTGACGTCGACAGTCGAGGCAGTCGACCTCGAGAAGAGGATCGTCACCCTGAAGGGCGAGAACGGAACGGTCACCGAGCTCGCGGTTTCCAAGGAGGTGCGGAACTTGCCGCAGCTCAAGAAGGGCGACCGGGTGGTGGCGACGTATCACGAGGCGATCGCCGCCGACGTGTACAAAGCTGGGACGGAAATGCCGCCCGCGAAAAACGTGGTGGCTGCCGAGAGAGCGAAGGCTGGCGAGAAGCCAGGCGGCGCTGTCGCCGAGGTCACGTCCGCGACGGCGACGATCGACGCGATCGACAAGGCCAACTCGAGGGTCACGTTGAAGGGGCCCGAAGGCAACAAGGTCAGCGTGAAGATCAGGGACCCGAAGAAGCTCGACGCCGTCAGCGTCGGCGACCAGGTCCAGATCACCTATACCCGCGCGCTGGCAATCTCCGTGACCGACGCGAACAGCCCCGATGCGACGCTCGAACTGAGCGGCGGCTCTGTGGCCGTCGGAATCGGGTACACGTGGGGTGGAGGCACTCTTACCTATAACGGCAAAACCTACCCGGTCGAGCTGTCGGGTCTCTCCATCGCGGACGTGGGCGCTTCCAAGATAGAGGCGTCTGGCAGCGTCTACCACCTGGGCAAGCTTGCTGACTTCGACGGCAACTACACAGCCGCGACCGCCGGAATCACGATAGCGGGAGGTGGCTCCGCGACCGCCATGCAGAACCAGAACGGCGTGGTCATAAACATTCTGTCCACGACCCAAGGCTTGAAATTCGCGTTGGCCGCTTCTGGGATGAGCTTGAAAATCAAGAAGTGACCCCCGCGCCGGGGAGCAGGGAGCCCTGGGATGCGCCTCCAGGAACTCCTACTCTCCGGCGCGACTCGTTTCAGGCCGGGCTGCGCCTCGGTAGACATCTCCCCGCAACGCTCGTCGAGGGCGTCCCCGTGGGGATCGTGGCGATCGATGCCATCGGGCGGCAGGTCTACGCCGACGACGCCGTCGGCCATCGAATGCCCAGATTTTCCAGCGTCTTGCTTCTTGGATTCTGATCAAGATGCAAGAGCGAACCCCGCGCGCGGCATCAGCAGTGAACCGGCCTTCGACCACTCTTCCAGAGAAGGGAGGGATCACCCGACCCTGTACCACCGCGCAATTATTCCGAAGGCCGGGGTACGGGCATGTAAATGACACCGGTGTTTCCGTAAGCCTGGGTGTACCAGGTGGAGCCGCACTGATAGTAGGTGACGCCCTGGATTTCGGTCACGTTTGGATTGCTGCAGGGCAGGGCGGAGTCCTGCACGTAAGCGACCGTCGAGGTCGTGGTCTGAGTGGCCGATGACTGGCCGGCGGCATAGCCGCCCACGGCGCCGACCGCCGCTGCGCCGAGCGCCACGGCCGCGACTTCGCCATCGTCCCAGTCGTCGTCGTAATCATGATAGTACGCCCCGCCGTGATAGTGGTCCTCCGCGTAATCTTGCCGATTGTCCTGCCGTTCGTTGGCGGTCTGCTGGCGGGCTTCGGCGTTTTCATTCGAGTATTGCTGCCGCTGCGCCTGATTCTGAGAAGAGGTCGACTGGCGGTCCTGCTGCTGCTCCGAGCGCGCCTGCTGGGCTTGCTGTTGCTGCTCTTGTCGGCCCTGCTGCATCGATTGTTGCTGTTGTTGTCGGTCGGACGATCGCGCTTGCTGGTTAGCGGACGCAGTCTGAGAGCGCTGCGCCGACCTTTGCGAGGAGGCCGAGCTCGCGCTGGACGAGAGGCTGCCGCTCGAGGCGGGGCCGCTGCGAGAATAACCGCCACCCCCGCCACCGCCCCCGCTTCGGCCACCGCCGCCCCGACCACCGCCGCCTCCGCGAGCGCTTGCGTCATTCACGGTTCCCATCAGGAAAAGCAATGTGACCGCAATCGCGGTCACGATCAAAGAAGCTCTGGTGGTCATTTCTGCGCTCCGGTTTTCTCCGCCTCTGTCGTCTTGTCGGAGGCTGTTTGAGGCAGCTGCGCGACGAAGGCGATTTTCCGCACTCCTTGGGGGGGGGCGAAGACAAACTCGGTGTCCCGAATCTCGGGCGCAAGGTTCCAGTCGGAGAGCTGGGCCCGGAACTGGGGGTCGCCTTCTGCATTCTTGTAGGTCAAGACCGCACGAAGCAACAAAGGCTGCGGACCGTCCGCGATCCAAAACTGATAGTCCACGGTCGCGGTGCGTCCCGCCAGATGATGGGCCGGTTTCCCATCCATCAAAGTCCTTTCGACATAGTCGAGCGACCGAGTTCGGCGCTCGATCTCGGCAGGAAACCGGCTGAGCACGATCCCGGCGAGCGGCAGCCTCATGTGGAGATCCTTTACAAAATACATGACCGCCGAATCGATATCACCGGGTTTGGAAACTTGCGCATAGACGTTCTGAGACGAGCTGAACGCGGTGATTTGCTTGCCGTCGTACAGCACGAGCTGCTTGTCGCCGTCGCTCTGCTCGACCTCGACGCGCAGCCCGTTGGGCCGGCTCAGGGTGATGCTGCGGGTTTCTGCGAATTCGATCATCTGCCCGGATTCTTGGAGCACGTCGTAGTTAGACCTGATGTTCACGCTGAACCGCGGGGTCTTCGCCAGGAATTCGGCCATACGCACGAGGATATCCCTAGCCTCTGGTTCGACCGCCGCTTGCGTCGCCGGAGCCTTGGTTGCCGCAGGCTCCGGACGCGTCACCGCCTGGTTCTCAGCCGAGACGATCGTTACCGCGAAGACCACCACACACAGCGTCGCAGGTATCATCAGGTGTCGTTTCGTCTTCATAGGTGTCCTCATGGCGCGCGCGATCGTCAGGTCGGTGCCGCATGTCTTGCTCAACTCATCGAATGGCACGCGACTTCTCCTCATGTTCTCAAAGTGGTTGCCTCGTCGCAGATCCATTTTGTCCGACCTTCGGGGATCGTGCTAGCACGCATAGACCTGCTGGTTACGGGGATTCAAGGAGCGGGTGCGCAGGCCACATGGGGAAGGCGGCCACAAGGACCTGAAAAGTTACATAATGGTTGGGCAATCTATACCGCCTTCACCCCCGATCCTCGAAAGCTCGGCGCGGTCCGCGTCGAGCGTGTGAATCAACTTGCCGTAGTGTTTGAGCAACGTCGTTGCCGCGACGCCGGTCTCTCCGCACCGAAAATCCGCGCCCCATGCGGGTCTCCGCATGGGTACGCAGAAGCCTTGCGCGGAGCGGGGGTGCGGGCATAGTAGCGGGGGGTTGCGTCGACGCGGTTCCGCGATTCGACGGTTTGAGAAGGGGTTGAGCACGGTGCGTCGCCCAACAGGCCCAACAGAAGGAGGTCGTCATGCGAATTTCGGTGATACTACTGATGGTGATGGTGTTTTCTTCGAACGTGTTCGCTGAGCGCGTTAGGACGCGTCGTGACAGAACTGATGTCGACGTGTCGTCAGAGAAGAACGACGCTGGGGTCACGACGAGGAAGTCGAGTAGGGGGGGAGAAGCCAAAACTAAAGACGGGAAGGGCGTCTATAAGAGCCCCGGTGGTAAAACCTGTGTCAGGACGGAAAATAACCAAGGCTGCAATTGAAGTGTAGTTGGGATCAAGGAATCTTAGAAGCATCGCCCGGGGATGTCCCGTTCGCTGTTTGAACGGTGGCGGTTCCTGGGTCGCAGTTTTTAGGCGACTTGTTTCCTCTGTTGCACTCCTGAGTTGGTATCGAGGCCATCGAGAGCGGCGATGAGCCGCTTCATATCGCGGAAGCCTTTCAATCGGGCGAATAGCCGGTGACGAGCCGCACGATCTGATGATCGCGGAGAGCCTCGTCTCGGACCCCCGTGTGCAGGTCTGAATCCCAAGAGCCGGCAGCCCAGTTCGACGCCACCGTCACGGACGCCGTCGAGGGCTGGGCGTTCACGACACCGACGGTAGTCGAGCGGAATCGATCTCCGTGCTCCGCGCGTTCGAGGGCGCCGGCAAGCTACGCCGCGTCTCGAACTCGGTTCGCGGATTTTAACGGCATGTAACATACCCCCTTGCGTTCACGTCCAAGACCCATAAGACTTCGTTGACCCGGCCCCGTCCGGTTTTGATAATGAATCCGATGAGGCACTTGGCGATGGTCCTCTCAGCTATCGGGGGACTGGTCCTCGCGGGCTGTGTCACGCCTCACGCCCATCCAACCGAAGCCGATCCGCAGGTCATCCAGGTCTACAGGCCGCCAATGTGCGGTTGTTGCCAGAGGTGGGTTGACTACGTGCGGAGCCGAGGCTACAAGGTGGCCGTTTCGAACGTCCTGGGTATGAATTCAGTGAAGCGCAAACTTGGCGTCCCGTCCGAGGCCGAGTCTTGCCATACCGCCGTCGTCGGCGGCTACTTCATAGAGGGACACGTACCGCCGGAAGACATCTCTCGTCTGCTCGCCGAGCATCCGGATATCTCCGGGCTCGCCGTTCCGGGAATGCCGATCGGATCACCCGGCATGGACGGCCCGAACCCGCAGGCCTATTCGGTCCTCGCCGTGCAGAAGGACGGTAAGCTCGAGGTCTTCGCCGAGCATCGGCCGTGAGCATCGCGTCACTGCCGCAACGCTACGAGATTGGGAGAACAAAAATGAAAAGCGTTTACGTTACCTTAATCAGCGTGGCCGCACTGCTCGCTAGTCCCGTATTCGCGGCCACCCCGGCGGGCACCCCGGCGCCTGGTACCGGCGGGTACGTGGCTTTGCATGGGGGCGCCAATGTCTATCAGAGCTTTGACGACAGCTTTTCCGTTGGGAGAACTTCGCTCCATATCGATCACAACGTTGGCGGGTATGGTGGAATCAAGCTCGGCTACGTCTTCGGGACAGGCCCGTATCGCTTCGCCCTTGAAGAAGACGTGTTCTACAACGGCCTCTCGACCGGCTCCCACATCGAGCAAAATGGGATTGAGATCGCCGACCATAGCAATATGATTAACTCCGGAGCGGCTATGACGAACTTTATTTTGAGGTTCGCCTTCGATAAGTTTCAGCCCTACCTCGGTCCCAGCATCGGAGCCTATTATGCGGAAACCGGGAGCAGTGATGTGCATGTGGGCGGCCAAACTTTTACCGTCGGCGGCGGCAACAGCGGTTCCCTCGCTTGGGGTGGCATCGCCGGGGTCGATTATTACTTGACACCCCAGATCAGTACCTTCGTCGAGTACAACTACCTCGAGTACGTGGCCCTGGACCTCGGCGACGGTAATCGTCGATTCGGTCAGCAGCTGATCGGCGGTGGCTTCAGATTCTACTTCTGCCCTCCGGTGTGGTGACCATCTGCGCACTCGAGAGAAACGCGGGATGTCGAGCGCGGGGAGCGCGGGATCTGTCCGTGGAGGTTTGTTGAGTGGATTGCCTTCGGGTCGATTGACGATATCAAAGGAGTAGTTTCGGCCGCAAGACAGGGGTCTAGACGAGGAGGAATAAGGTGGAAGTAAAGCCAAAATTCGTAGAGTCCGTCGCTGGAATCGTGGTAGCCGCCTTGATGGGTAGCATGCTCGCTAGTTGCTGCGCTCATCCGCCAACGCCTCCACCACCGCCACCCAAGGTTGCGGCTCCGGCTCCACCTCCGCCGGCTCCACCGCCGGCCAAGGAGAAGCTGGTTCTACGCGGAGTGCACTTCGACTTCAACAAGTCGAACATCCGTCCGGGTGATGCTGCCGTACTGGATGAGGCTGCTTCGGCGCTCAAGGCCAATCCGGGCGTGACCGTGAACGTCAACGGCTACTGCGACGCAGTCGGCAGCGTGAAGTACAACCAGAAGCTGTCGGAGCGTCGAGCGGAATCGGTCGTGAAGTACCTGGTGAAGGCCGGAATTCCGGAAGACCGCCTGGTACCGAAGGGGTTCGGCAAGACGGACTTCGTCGCGACCAACGACACGGCAGAGGGCCGAGCCCAGAACCGCCGCGTCGAGCTAGTACCGGCCCAGTAGGCCGAGAAAGCCCCGGTTCAGCTTGAGAACGGCCGCGCCCCCGCCTGGGGGACGCGGCCGTTTCCTACGGCGGCGAAGGATGAGATGACGAGTCCTCATCTACATCCACAACGAGCAGGAGCTCGGCGACGTCGAGCGGCGCCATCCGGCCGAGCACTACGTGCTCGTCGACGACAAGGTCCGCTTCCTGACCGCCGTGGTTCTACGACTTCCGCACGAACCACCACTTCACGCTGAAGGAGAACCGACTCACTCGCGCCGATCTCGACGAATTCGTCGCTTGCTACCCGCCGCCGCCGACTGCGACCATCTCGGCGCCTTTGCCGGTTTGCAAGAGAACGACGAGGATCAAGAACACGCAGGCGACCAGGTGAAGTACGGTGACGACGACAATGACCACGGTATCCTCTAGAATTCGACGATGCGCGCGAAGCTCTCGACATCGAGACTCGCGCCCCCGACCAGCGCGCCATCGATGTCGGGCTGCGCCGTCAGCGCATCGATGTTTTCCGGTTTGACGCTACCTCCGTAGAGAATTCGCAATCGTTGCGCTTCATTTCCGTCCGTGACTTCCGCGACGACCTCTCGCAATTTCGCATGCACCTCTTCGGCTTGCGCCGGCGTCGCCGCGCGCCCCGTGCCGATTGCCCACACTGACTCGTAGGCGACGTACTGAGACGGGCCCGTCACATCAAGGCCGGGACGATCGAGACGAACAGGATTTTGACGATGGTCATGCCGGGGAAGATCGTGGCGTACCCGAGGTCCGGCTTTTCGTTCGGCACCAACCGGTTGATATAGGCCAGGATTGCGGGGTTGCCGCAGGTGCCCGCGATGATCCCCATCACGCGGTCGAAGGGCATCCGGAAGACGAACAGGCCGAGCAGCAAGATTGGTAGGACCATCGCCGCCAAGACTATCGCCCCCAGGCTAAGCATCAGGAGACCGGTATCCAAGACTGTCGCCGCGAATTTGGGGCCGGACGCCATCCCGACCTGCGCGAGAAACACCGTCAACCCGAGATTGCGCAGTACGATCGAGGCGGGAAGAGGAATGACCCAGCTCAGGCCGGCGCTGCGGCGGCGGGATCCCAGGATCAACGCGACGATCAGCACTCCCGACAATCCCATGCTGACCCGGCCGATCCCTGGCAGCGGGATCTTGATCGCACCGACGATGAAACCCAAAGCCATCCCCAGTCCGATGGAGATGTAGCTGAACTCCGCCGCCGCTTTGATGGAATCCCCGAAGTACGCGCGCAGGGCCGGGAAGTCGGCGCGGTGAGCCAGAAGCCCGACGCGATCGCCGTACTCCAATACGAGCTCCGTCTCCGGGAGGAGATCGGTATCGCCGCGGCGGACCTGCACCACGATTGACGCCTTGTCGGCCGGCAACACGAGCTCGCCGAGCGTCCGGCCCACTACGGTAGCCCGCGAGGCGAAGACGCGCAGATAGTCGAGGTGCCGGCGATCCACAGTCATACTGCCGGGCACCGCTTCGCCGAGGGTCTTCTCCAGCCGATCGAGCATCGCCCGGGAGGGTGCCACGCCAAGCAACACGTCGCCTTCGCGGAGGACAAGCTCTGGAGACGCGGGTTGATTCTGCTGCTCGCGGCGGAGGGCCACGATCCGCACTTCGGGGGGGAGCACGGCCGTCACCTCGCTCAGACGCTTGCCGAAATACTCGGGCCGTTTGAGGGCGAACTCGAGCAGCTCCATCCCGGCGCCCGCGGGCACGTCGATCTTAGGCTTCAGCAGCGTGAAGGCTAGAAAAAGGAACAGGATAGGGCCGGCCACACCGAACGGATAGGCGACCGAATATCCCACCGCGGGGTCGTCATTCCCGAGCGCCGCGATTGCGGCCTGGAGCGCCGGGGTGGACGTTCCCGAGCCCGTGAAGAGGCCGAGGGCATAGGCAGTCTTGAGGTTCAGGAACTTGACGAAAAGGAGCGCGACAGCCCCGGAGATCATCACTCCGGTAAGGGCCACCAGATTGTCCTTGAGTCCCGAGGCGCTCGTAACTCCGATGAAGAACTGCTTCCCGTACTGAATGCCGACCGCATAGAGAAAGAGTGCGAGACCGAAGTTCCCCAGCATCGCTGGGGGTGCCGCCTTCGGCGCCAAACAACCCATGCCCAGCGCGACGAATAGGACCATTCCCACCCCCAGCGATAGTCCCCCGACACTGACTTCTCCCAACAGGTATCCGATCGCGATCGTCAGGAAGAGTGCCATGAGCGGCTGCTGTTCGAGTGAGGTATTGATGAAGTCCATGTGCCTCCCCCAATTCGGGACCGGATCGGTTTCTCGCCAAGGAGTAGGGCCGCGCCCTTAACTTCCAACGGCCGTCATCTTACAGGAGCGGTCAAGCCTGTTCGGGTTCAGATGAATTTGGACCACGGCCGTTCGTAAACTAAGAGACACTCCCGGCCGCAACGCGAGGAGGGAACGATGGGCAAGGGAGCAAGCAGTGAGAAGGTCGTGCGGGAGATTCACCGCCGCACGCGCCGACGTTTTCGGCGGAAGAGAAGATCCGGATCATCCTCGAAGGATTGCGCGGCGAGGAGAGCATCGCGGAGCTCTGTCGGCGCGAGGGGCTGGCGCCGAACCTGTACTACCGCTGGAGCAAGGAGTTTCTGGAGGCGGGAAAGAAGCGGCTGCTTGGCGACACGACGCGGGAGGCGACGGCGCCGGAAGTGCAGACGCTACGCGACGAGAACAGTCGGCGGATAGCGGCCACAAGGACCTGAAAGCTACCTAGCGCAGTTGATATCGGACGCAGACACGCTCGCTCTACGCCCGTTTCGACGGGGCGCACAAGCGGGTGATCGAGTCGAGGGCAGCGGGCGGCGGCACGCACTTCAGCGGTTGAGTTTTCCCCCTCGTCGTCGTGGGCAGACCGTGGGCAATCTGTACCGCCTTCACCGTCGATCTTCGAAAGCTCGGCGCGGTCCGCGTCGAGCGTGTGAATGAACTTGCCGTAGCGCTTGAGCAACGTCGTTGCCGCGACGCCGGTCTGCTCCGCACCGAAAATCCGCGCCCCATACGGGTTTGCGAAGATATGCGCGGAAAGCCGCGCCCCATACGGGTTTTCGCATGGGTACGCGGAAGCCTTGCGCGGTGCGGGTGTGCGGGCATAATAGCGGGGTTTGCGTCGACGCGGTCCCGCGATCCGACGATTTGAGAAGGGGTTGAGCACGGTGCGTCGCCCAACAGAAGGAGGTAGTCATGCGAATTACGGTGATAATACTGATGGTGATGATGTTTTCTTCGAACGTGTTCGCTGAGCGCGTTAGGACGCGTGGTGACAGAACTGATGTCGACGTGTCGTCAGAGAGGAACGATGCTGGGGTCACGACGAGGAAGTCGAGTAGGGGAGGAGAAGCCAAGACAAAAAACGGGAAGGGCGTCTATAAGAGCCCCGGTGGTAAAACCTGTGTCAGGACGGAAAATAACCAAGGCTGTAATTGAAGTGCCAAGGTGAGTGAGGATTCTTCGCACCACCGCGGGATCTGGACCTACCCCGGCTATGCAGAGCTCCGCCCGTAGGCAGCACGGGCCGTAGGCGCGACAAGCCTGGAAAGTTCACCGAACGCCTCTATATCAGCCGCTCACCCCTGCCCTTGCCCCGATATCCCCGGCTCGCGCGGCGCTGGGTCTCGAGCCGCGCCGCCTGATCGCCCTGAAGCCCCATAGCTGCACGTTCAGTTTCGTGGTCTCGACACCTTGACAACCCGTGCGGATTGAGGATCCTCCGCTAGCGCAACTCGGATCCCGCGCGGGGCCAGCCGATGGTCGATCTGGCCATCCATGACGGGGACACCTTATGAGCACACTGCACGATCCCGATCCCGAGTTCGAAAGACGACTCGCCGACCTCCTTCTCGATGTCCTCATTCGCGCCGGCCTCGTCCTGGCCCTGGCCATGCTCTGCTTTCAGGTGTTCTCTCCGTTCCTGAGCCTGATGACCTGGGCTCTGATTCTGGCAGTCACTCTCTATCCCCTGCACCAGTCGGTGGCCGCGAAGATCGGCGGCCGTCAGGGACTGGCCGCGACGCTGCTCGTTCTGCTCGGAGTCGTAGTGGTCGTCGTGCCGACCGCGGCGCTGATGAACTCGCTCGGCGACTCGGTGCACCGACTGATCAACGACGTGCAGAACAACACGCTCCAGGTGCCACCGCCAAGAGAAGGCGTCGCCGAGTGGCCGCTGGTCGGCGAGAAGGTGCACGCGTTCTGGACGAAGGCGCACACCGATCTGCCCGCACTGGTGCAGAGCATGCAGCCGAAGATCGGCAACCTGGCCAAGGCGGCGCTCGGTTTCGTCGCCGGCATCGGTGGCGGGCTGTTGCAGTTCCTCGCGTCTCTCGCCGTCGCCGGCATCATGATGGCCTTCGGCGAGGGCGGCGCGCGCGCGATCCGCTCGATCTTCGAGAGAGTCGCCGACGGGAACCGCGGAGGGGAGTTCGTCGACCTGTCCACGGCGACCATCCGCGCGGTCGCCAAGGGCGTGCTCGGCGTCGCGTTCCTGCAGGCCATCATCGTCGGCATCTGCCTGCTCATCGCCGGCATACCGTGGGCAGGCGTGCTGGCAGTCATCGTCCTCGTGCTCGGCATCGCGCAGGTGCCGGCGCTGATCGTCACGCTGCCGGCCATCGGCTACCTCTGGTCGAGCGGCAACTACGGCACCGGCGCTGCCATCCTCTACACGGTCCTCCTCGTCGTCTCCGGCATGGCCGACAACGTGCTGAAGCCGTTGATGCTCGGCCGCGGCGTGGATGCGCCGATGCCGGTCATCCTTCTCGGCGCTCTCGGCGGCATGGCCGCGGCAGGCATCCTCGGCATGTTCGTCGGCGCCACGCTTCTCGCGCTCGGCTACCAGATCTTCATGGGATGGGTCGCGACGAATCCCGATGCGCCTCGAACACATCCGGAAGGCGGAGCTTCCCAGGCCGACTGAATCGATGCCGGCCGTCCAGCCGACGTCTTCGCCGACGCGCGCGCTCGTCCTGCTCGCTCCCGTTCTTCTCGCCTCGTGCATGGTCGGGCCCGACTTCGAGCCCCCGGAGGTGCCGTGGCTCGACGGCTGGTCCGCCGACGCGCTGCAGTCGGCGGAGGCGGAGTCGCAGGAAGTCGGGCGGCCTCCGGTGCAGCTCGACGAGTGGTGGCGCAACTTCGACGACCCGGTTCTCGAGAAGCTGGTGGAGGAAGCCCAGCGCCTCAACCCCGGAGTGCGCACCGCGGGCATGCGCATCCTCGAGGCGCGCGCGCAGCTCGGCATCGCCGGCAGCGGGCTGTACCCGCAACTGCAGCAGCTCAACGCCGCGGGCCTGTACGTCGCAAAGAAGCGGAGCGACGGTCCCGATCGCGACTTCTGGACCGGCGCCGTCGGGCTCGACGTCGGCTGGGAGCTGGACCTCTGGGGCAAGTTCCGCCGCGGCATCGAGGCGGCGGACGCCGGCTATTTCGCGAGCATCGCGCAGTACGACGATCTGCAGGTCCTGGTCGCGGCGCAAGCCGCGATCTCATACGCCACGATTCGCACCCTCGAGCAGCGGCTGCGCATCGCGCACGAGAACGCCGCGCTGCAGAAGCGCAGCCTCGAGATCACCGAGCGCCTGTTCCGCAGCGGCAACGAGTCCGAGCTCGACGTGCAGCAGGCGCGCACGCTCTACCTGAGCACGCTCGCGACGATTCCCGAGATCGAGGGCAGCCTGCGCCAGGCGCAGAACGCGCTCGCGATTCTGCTGGCGCGACCGCCGGGGCCGCTGCCCGAGATGGAGGCCGGACGGGAGCGGATTCCCGAGGCGGACCTCGGGATCATCGCGGAGCTTCCCGCCGACCTGCTGCGCCGCCGGCCCGACGTGCGCGCGGCCGAGCTGCAGATGGCCGCGCAGTCGGCGCTGATCGGAGTGAGCGAGTCGGAGCTCTATCCTGCGATCGCGCTCACGGGCTACGGTCGTCCTGTCGGCCTCGTCGGTCATGGGTTCGCCGTACACGCTCGACGGGGCACTCGGCCCCGCCCTCGTCTGGAACATCTTCGATCACGGCCGCCTGACGAATCAGGTGCTCGTCGAGGATGCCCGCTTCCAGCAGCTCTACGAGCAGTACCAGGACACGGTGCTGCGCGCGGCCAGGGAAATCGAAGACGCCGCCATCGGCTTCGCGCAGCTCCGTACGCAGGTGGCGATCCTCGACGAGTCGGTGCAGGCAGCGAGACGCTCCCTCGACATCGCCGACGTGCAGTACCGCGAGGGCCTGGTCGACTTCGAGAGAGTTCTCGATTCGCAGCGCGCGCTCTTCAGCCAGCAGGAGCGCCTCGTGGCGACGAAGGGCGGCATCGCGCAGAGCCTGATCAGCCTCTACAAGGCGATGGGCGGTGGCTGGCAAGCGGGCCGCGACACGGCCCATCGTCGACGACGCGACCAGCGCGACGATGGGCGAGCGCAGCAACTGGAAGCGGCTGCTCGACGCTCCGCTCCCGCCAGCTACCGACGATCCCCAACCGCAACCGCCGACGGACACACCATGAACGACGACAGCTGATTCGACGCCTTCTCAGCCGGTCGATTCCGAAGCCGGCAGCGGCACCCGCAAGGGCGCCATCGTTCTCGCCGTGCTCATCGTGACGAGCCTCGTCCTGTACATCGTCGGCGACCGGCTGACGCCGTGCACGTCTCAGGCGCGCATCCAGGCATTCGTGGTGCCGGTCGCCGCCGAAGTGGCGGGCAACGTCGTCAAGGTCCACATCCGCGACAACGACGAAGTGCAGACCGGTCAGCCGCTGTTCGACATCGATCCCCGGCCGTACGAGATCGCTCTTCAGAGCGCCCGCGCGAGCTACGCCACCGCGCGCCACTCCGTCGATGCAGCCCGCGCCGGTGTCGAAGGAGCGCGCGCGGCGCTCGAGGCGGCCGAAGCCAATCGCGACATGGCCGAGCGCGACGCCGAGCGTCAGGAGCGGCTGTACAGGGAGGATCCCGGCGCGATCTCGGTGCGCCGCCTCGAGATCGCGCAGGCGACGCGCGAGGAGGCGCGCAGCAAGGTTCGCGGAAGCGAGGCCGAGCTGCGAGCGGCGCTGGAAGCTGCCGGCGAAGCCGGTGACGACAACGCACAGATCAAGGCCGCTCGCGCCGCGCTCGAAAAGGCCGAGCTCGACCTCGCCAACACCCGCGTGCTCGCCCCGGCAAGAACACCCGTGTGCTCGCCCCGGCGCGCGGCATGGTCACCGACCTGCGCACCGACGTCGGACATTTCGTCCAGGCCGGCGCGCCGGTGATGACGCTGATCGCCACCCACGACCTGTGGATCACCGCCGACATGACCGAGAACAACCTCGGCCACATCGACGTCGGCGACGAAGCCGCGATCGTCCTCGACGTGCTTCCCGGCGAGGTGCTGAGCGGCCGCGTCCGCAGCGTGGGCCGCGGCGTGGACAGCGGCCAGCCGTCGTCGTCGGGCTCGCTGCCGACGGTGCAGAACGACCGCGACTGGCTGCGGCAGGCCCAGCGCATTCCGGTCTCGATCGAATTCGACCCGGACGAGATCCCGCGCCTGAAGATCGCGCGCGTCGGCGGCCAGGCCGAGGTCCTCGTCTACGCGACCGGGAACCCGGTGATGAACCTGCTCGGCGCGATCTACATCCGCGTCGCGAGCTGGCTGACCTACCTCTACTGAGAGCGAGCCGTGAATCGGGGCGACAAGGCGGCTCTGCGACTGGCGATCGGGCTCGGCCTTGCCGTTCTCGTCGCGTACGGGATGGCGCTGCCCGTTCCGTACGTCGTCTGCGTGATGTCGGTGCTCGTGCTGAGCAGACCGGGTCCACCGCTGCCGCTCGTCAAAGGCCTCGTCGTCGCGCTGCTGTTCGCGGTGCTGGTGGCGATGGGGATCGTGATGGTCCCACTGCTCGAGCACTATGCGTTTGCCGCCGTGTTGATGACGGCAGTCGTGCTCCACTCGATCTTCTTCGTCGGCTTGACCAGCGGCAATCCGCTGACCGCGATCCTCGTGCTGTCGTTCGCGCTGATCCCGGTGGCCGGCGTCGCGGAGCAGGCGCTGGTCGGACAGCTCAGCGTGACGCTCGCGGTTGGCGTCGGTGTCGGCGTGCTGGTGAGCGCCGTTTCCCACTCGCTGTTCCCCGATCCGCCGGCGCCGGCTGCAGCGGCTGGCGGCGCGGCGCGCCCCTCGCCGGACGAAGCCGCCTGGATCGCACTGCGTGCCACGCTGATCGTCATGCCCGTCTTCGTCCTCGCGCTGACCGATCCGTCGTTCTATCTCGCCGCGGTGATGAAGACCGTTGCGCTCGCGCAGCAGGCCGGCGAGACCGACGCGCGTTCGGCCGGCCGCGAGCTCGTCGGTGCAACGCTGATGGGCGCCGCGGTTGCGGCGGCCGTGTGGACGGGACTGTCCATCTGGCCCAGCCTCTGGATGCTGATGCTGTGGCTGATGGCGGCGGCCCTGTGGATCGGTTCGGCGATGTTCGGTGTCCGGCGCACGAAGTGGCGGCCGCCGTTCTGGAGCAACGCGCTGATCACCACCTTCCTGCTGCTCGGCCCGGCGATCGAAGACAGCGCCAGCGGCAAGAGCGTCGTCGAGGGCTCCGTCATGCGCGTCTGCCTCTTCGTGGGCGTCGCGCTCTACGCGTGGAGCACGATCCGGCTGCTCGAGCGCTTCCGTCCCGGCCATCCACCCGGAGCTCCCGTGCTGCACCGGCAACAGGAGGAAACGACATGACGCTCAGGAACCTCGTCGTCGGTGTGCCTGCCATGCTGCTCTGCCTCATCGTGCAGGTCGCGGTCGTCTTCTGGTGCGTCCGGTATTGCGCCCGGCAGACCGACCACGACCCGAGCCGCACCGGCTGGCTGAAAGCGATCCGGCCGCTGGCCGTTTCCATGCTGGCGATGATGATCGCCAACGTGCTTCAGATCGCGCTGTGGGGGTGCCTGTTCGTCTGGCTGGGCGAGTTCGAGGAGCTCTATCCGGCGATCTACCACTCGGCGGTGAACTTCACGTCGCTCGGCTACGGCGACGTCGTGATGAAGCAGGAGTGGAAGCTGCTCGGTCCGCTCGAAGCGGCCAACGGCGTACTGATGATGTCGATGACCGCGGCGGCCCTGACGGCCATCCTGCAGAACATCATTCGATCGCAGGCCGACGCGATCGTCGCGGGGCGAACTCGACGTCGCGATTCCGGCGATTGAATCGTTCGCTCTTGTTGGGACGAGCCATCGCCGGCGTCCCAAGAAGGGAGCCGCGTCAGCCGGGGCGACCAGGGGAAGGGCGGCCGCGTCCGAGAAGGGGGGATGCTCCGTCACTTCCCAGGGTTATCCTGCCTATCGGACCTCACAGGATCGAATGGATCGGCAGGATGCCCAGCGCATCGGCTTTCAAGCGCATCCACCAGCTGGTCTCGGGCTCCTTCGTGTACACCCGAACCGTCCCGCCGTCGCTGGCCGTCCACCTGAGCCGTCCCCGCTCGAGTGTGACCCGGTAGCTGTTCTCCGGTTTCACCCCGTACGCCCGCGAGTCCATCCGGAGAGTCCCCCCGGCTTTGCCGGGGAGGCGGCCGAGGTTGTTCGTTGGGACCGATAAAGACGAGATCTGTCCCCGGTCCGGCGGATCTGTCCCCGGTGCCTCTGATCGGTCGAGTAAAACCGAGGACTTGGAAGTGCGAGGAGGGGGACTTGAACCCGCCCGTCGCTCCGAAAAATCAAGGCTTTTCAGGACGGCGGCGGTCGTAAACGGGGGCGAAAGGTCCCGAATTGGACCCTGTGGGTCCAATTTGAAGCGACGAAATGCCGCTCAGGTCCGGCGATTAGGCCGGCGGGTGAGGAGCGGCGGGCCTCGTCGAAGACGAGGGGAGTATGGCGCATCTGGTTGTAAATCGGAGGCGAAGCTTCCCCGATTTGGCTATGAGGTATTGGGGAGCCGAACGGAGGTACTGCGAAGCCATGGCCGATCGAGAGTACGTCCTGCGCTTGTCCGAAATACCTGCGCTCTGGGATGATTTGATTCCTGATCGCGAAAGCGATGCCTTCACCCCTCGCTGGCGGATCGTCGTGACAAGCGGCGGGGAGCGCGTAGTGACTTCGCGAGTGAGGATCGCCGTTTCGTGTATCGCAGCCGTGCTCAGCGGCGGCCTTCTCGGTGAACGTGAAGGCGACGATGTTGGCCGGTCCGAGACCACCCTTCGCGCCTTTGCCGAGCAGCTGAGCCACCCGGCGGGCAACGACCTCCGTTTTCCCGGAGCCCGCGCAGGCGATGAGCTGCAGGTTCCCCGTCGCGTGGTTGATGGCGTCGAGCTGGGTCGCGGTAAACTCCATCGCGGCACCATTCCGGCGCCTGCGTGCGCTGTCATCCGCCACGGACGGCCTCTACGTAGCTTTGCTTTGTCACGTCGAGATCGCCCCGCCCTGACAGCGGCTGCGTGCGAAGTTTGGTCATGCGCGCGATCTTCTACGCGATCGGGGCGCGCTGCAAGAAATGCGGGCGGAGCTGCTCCCGCCGGTCATCGTCAACGGCATCGGGTACGCGTCCTCCCTCGACGGGTATTGCGGTCCACGATACCTGCTACGCAGGCATTCTCGTTGCTTCATCCGCGGCTACCGGCCGTGTTTTCGCGCCGACAGTGCGAGACCGGACTCCTGATAACCGAGGAAGGGTTCAAGGGGGCTGTTATGCGGCCAGGGGCGACACAGCCTTCACGACCGAGAGGACTTTACCGTCCTCTCGGTCGCTCGCCCTTCTTTTTTTGCCCAGATGACCCCGCCCGCGAGCGGCGAGCTGCAGAAGATCTTAGGTCTGTGTAGCTCGGCGCCGTGTAGCAGCCTAAGCGCGGGCAACGAACCCTGGTCCGGGACATCTGGCGAAACCTCCCGACGGCGCGGTAGGATTCTCGGGGCCTGATGATGGACCGCGTCGAATTTGGAGTCACCCTCCCTTCGGTGAAAGGTATCGCCGAGTTCGCCCTGAATGCCGAGGTGCTCGATTACGACTACCTCGGCTGCGGCGAGCACATGATGTTTCACGGCCCGACCGGTAACTCGCTGATCGGCCTTTCGGTCGCCGCCGGTGTCACGACCAAGATCAGGCTCATGAGCTCGGTGGTGCTGCTGCCGCTGTACAACCCGATGGTGTTGGCAAAACAGACGTCGGTGCTCGATGTCGCTTCCGGTGGCCGTTACCACATGGGGATCGGCATCGGCGGCGAATTTCCGAAGGAATTCGAGGCATGCGGCGTTCCCGTGAAGGAGCGCGGCTCACGCGCGAACGAAGCGCTCGAGGTCATCACGAAGGTGTGGACCGAGCAGAGCGTCAGTTTCGAGGGCCGCTACTCGCGATTCACCGGAGTGACGCTGGCCCCGCCGCCTGCGCAGAAGCCGCTTCCGCCGATTTGGGTGGCAGGCCGCAAGGAGCCGGCGATGCGCCGTGCAGCGAAGTACGGCGACGGATGGCTTCCGTACATGTACACGCCGGAGATGGTCCACGAGAGCGTCGGCAAGATTCGGCAGTTTCGCAGAGAGCTCGGTCGCGAGGGGAATGACGTTCGGACGGGCCTGTACATCTTCGGTTCGATTTCCGCGAATCGCGAGGACGCGATCGACCAGGCGGCGCAAACGCTCGGGCGGAACTACGCGCAGGATTTTTCGAGTCTCGCGGCGAAGTACACGCTGTCCGGCACGCCGGAAGACTGCCGCAAACGAATCCGGCAGTACGTCGATGCCGGCGTTCGGACCGTCGTAATCAGCTGGGTATGCGAACCGGAAGACGTCCCGGCGAACGTTCGGCTGTTCGCCGAAGAAGTCGCTCCGGAATTTCGATAGAGAAGCGGCGACATTCGCGGCGGAAATAGGGCGTCGGAAGCCAGAGTAGCGACCGAGAGGCACTGTTGAGTGGTAAGGCGCACTTAGCACTCCTGCCTTCGTACAACTGGGGATTCTAGGTTGCTTCAGTCATGTTCGACTAAATGACTCCCGCTTCTTTGAGTCGTGCAAGGTCCTGCTCGGTCAGTCCTGCCAAATGTTTGTAAATTTTATCATTGTCGTGCCCGACGGGGACTGATCCACGCCAGATTTTTCCGGGAGTGAGTGAGAACCTCGGTGTAATTCCGGTGCCTTTGACTTTTCCCGCTTGCCCATCCTCCCATTCGACATGAACGTTGCGGGCTTGGTAGTGCGGATCTTCCGCCATGTCTTTCGCCGTCATGATTCGACAACACGCGACTTGCGCAGCGTTCATGATCTCGACGACTTCTTTGACTGGACGCTCGGCGACCCACCCCCGCAGCAGCGCATCAAATTCGATTCCCTCCGATGAATTGATATCTGTACAAGCGACTTGCCATTTGGGATCTTTGGGGTCTAATCCTAAGAGGGTACAGACGCGCGAAAAGACCGCAAGCCCGACGGCACCGATGACGACCCACCCATCCTGAGCCTGGAACGCGTCATAGGGTTGGAACGCCGTTGCTTTGTTTCCCGACCGACCACGGACGAAGCCATCGGCAAAATACTCGACCATCGTGCCAGAGAGGAGGCGGTGAATTGCCTCAAATTGTGAGACATCAATGGCCTGACCTTTGCCCGTGCGCTGGGCGTAGATATAGCCAGCGAGTGAGGACCACAGGCAGAACGACGCGGTAATGTAATCCGCAGTCCACGGGTTGGCCCGGACGGGTGGGGCTGGGTCGGGAAACCCGGTCTGATGCATAAGACCGCCGAAGGCCTGCCCAATCATGTCGTAGGAGGCGCGTCCCAGATAGTCTGGATGGCCACTCTGCCCGTATCCAGACACATGTGTAATGACAATTTGAGGATTTGCTTGTAGAACAACGTCATCGGCAAGCCCCCACTTGCTGTAGGAGCCCGGTTTTGAGCTTTCCATCCATATATCGCAGCACTTGACTAAACGAAGGAAGAGGTCTTTGCCGTCGGGTTTGCTCATATCCAGGGCTATATAGAACTCGTTACGGCGTTCTTGAATCCAGGTGGTGGCAATTTTTCCTTTGCCGTCTATCGTCGGCAGTTGTCGGCCTAAATGGCGCCAGGCGGCGTCGCCCTCACCTGGGCGTTCAACTTGGATGACCTCAGCTCCCATCTCCGCTGCCAGCGTCGCCGCATAGGGCTGCGCGATGAGACTACCAGTGGAAAGGATACGAAGCCCTTGGAGAGGGCCAAATTGTTCGGGAAGTAGTGGTGAGATTCGAGCCTTCATGTAATTTCCTTCCTTAGGTCGAGCAACGTACTATCGGTAACGCAAGTCAATTCGCAAGGGAACGCATAGCGTTTTAGAAACGCCCGGGTGAATGTTGGACCGTTCCTGAAAACGCTCCGCGCACACTCAGCTTGGCATGACGAAAGACTGACCGCCGCGTGCATCTTTTCGGCGTGCACAAAGAGTGGTCACCAGCGGCTGAGTTGGGCTTCTGAAGAGGTAGCGGCACACGAGCGGCGGAGCGATCGCGTCCAACGGGTGCGGTTGACCTCGAAAGCGGTTTGTGGCCCCTTCGTGGATCTCCGCGCTCGAGGGCGAAGAGCTACGAGCCGGTCCTCCACGTCGAGCGCGCCGAGCTCGCCCGCCTGACCGGCGACGACTCCACCCGCCAGCGCGAGCTCCGCGAGGCGCACCGCCTGTTCCTCGAGATCGGGGCGCCGATCCGCGCGGAGCAGGTCGCGCAGGAGCTCCACCTGTGATCTGCTCATCCTGCGGCCGCTCGAAAAGTGAGGTCGGCCACGTCAAGATCGTGAAGGCCTGGTCTCTTGCCGATTCCAGCAACGCCCACCGAAACCCGAAAGCTCGCCGCGATCATGTTCACCGACATCGCGGCCTACACGGCCCTCATGGGCGAGGACGAGCAGCGGGCGCGGCAGGTGCTCGAACGGAGCCGCGAGCTTCTCGGTCGGCTGGTCCCGAAGTTCAACGGCAAGCTCATCGAGCACGTGGGCGACGGCAGCCTCTCGAGCTTCGACAGCGCGGTCGAGGCGGTGAGCTGTGCGCGCGAGATTCAGGAAGCGCTTCGCGACGACACCGATCTACGCCTGAGGATCGGAATTCACATCGGCGACGTGGTCGTGTCGAATGGGGGAATCATCGGGGACGGAGTCAACATCGCCTCGCGGATTCACGCGCTGGCGGAGCCCGGCGGCGTGTGCATCTCCGAAAGGGTCTACGACGACATTCGCAATCATCCCGAGATTCGCGCGACCTTTCTCGGCGAGAAGAGCCTGAAGAACGTCAACCGCCCGATCCGAGTCTATGCGCTGGTGGGGAACGGCCAGCAGGGAGCAGCCACCGAGCCCGCTGCGCGCGTATCCGCGGAACGCGAAGAGAAGCCGCGCCGCCGCGCCTGGCTCCTTGGGGTTGGACTTGCGCTCCTCGGGATCGTCGCCAGCTATCCGGTCGTCTCTCGCTACGTCGCGGGTCTGAAATCGGCCGAGCATCTCCCGCCTGCCTCGCCAACCGCCGTGGCCGTTTTCCCGTTCTCCGTGAGCGGCGGGAAGGATCTCGGCTACCTCGCCGAAGGGATGGTCACACTCCTCAGCACCAAGCTCGACGGCGCCGAGGAGCTCCGGCAGGTGGACCCGCACTCGCTGCTGAGCTTCATCAAGCGCGAAGGCGGCTGGACGCTCGACCCCGAACACGGACAGCGAGTCGCCAAGCATTTCGGCGCAGGTCTCTTCGTACTCGGCAGCGTCCTGGAGATCTCCGGTCGTTTGCAGCTCGAGGCATCGATTTACGATGCCGAGAAAGCGCTCGTCGTGACGAAGGCGAACGCCGAGGGCGAAACGAGTCACCTTCTCGACCTTGTCGACCAGCTGGCGGCCCAGCTTCTCGCCGGTCGCTTGAGTCGGCCCGGAGAGCAGCTTGCACGCGTGGCGGCGTTGACCACGCACTCGTTTCCCGCCTTGAGGTCCTTCTTAGAGGGCGAGAGCGCTTTTCGCGCCGGGCGAATCGCCGAGGCCATCGAAGCCTATCGCCGCGCCGTCGCCGCCGACCCTGATTTCGCCTTCGCCCACTACCGCCTTTCCTACATGCTTGGGGGATATACCCAGCAAACCGAGGCGTCGCGCCATGCCATCGCGCAGGCGATCCGCCTCAAAGATCGCTTGTCGGAGCATGATCGTCTCCTAGTCGAGATGGTCTCGGACTGGATCAACGGACACATCGACGCTACCGAACGTCGTGCCCGCGAGACCCTGGCCGCTTACCGAGACGATTGGGAAGCGTGGTTAGTTCTCAGTTGGACGCTGGCGGTTGAAAATCCCTTCCGGGGCCGCTCCGTCATGGAAGCTCGCGACGTGGTTGAGCACGAGCTTTCGCTCGATCCCGGACGCCTCGACGCGGTGATCTTCAGCTGTCAGCTCGACGAAGCCGAAGAGAAATGGACGGCGCTTTCATCGTCGATCGGGCGCTACCTCGCCCTCGACTCGCGAAGCGACTACGCCCTGGTCATTCGGACGTTGCAAGCGTTCCAATTCGGCGACAAGGCGAGTCAGGAACGGATCGTCGCCGAGCTCCGGCGGGCGAGCGACTTCGCTCTCGGAGGCGCCCCACTCGCTCAGATGCTGCACAATGCGCCTGCCAGCGAGGCGCTCGCGCGGCTGATGACCGAGCCCGTCCGTTCCTCGACCGTGCGGACGACCGGCCACGTCCAGCTCGCTCACCTCGCTCTCACGAAAGGGCATTGGAACGCAGCACAAGCCGAGCTCGAGGCCGCGGCAAATCTCGATCCGAGCATCGGACTCGAATACCGAGCGCTCCTCGCTGCCTCACCATTTCTTCCGCTTCCGCGGGTGGAGCTCGAGAAGTTTCGCGACGAGGTGACTCGCTGGAGCCCCCCTGCCAGCCCTGTAAGCGAGGCGACCGAAGACTGGTTCTCGCCCCACGACAGCATTCACGCTCAACTGCGCTCCTATCTCCTCGGGATTCTCAGCATCCGTCTCGGGGAGCGCGATGGCGCGCTCCGTAGCGCCGAAGAGCTCGAGCGACCCGTCGAATCACCGACCGTTGCCGCCGTCGCTCGCGCTCTCGCCGGAAGCTTGCGCGCACAGGCGGCGCAGCTCGACGGAAAGCCGGCCGAAGCCCTCGCCATTCTCGAACAGACTCGGCTCGAGATCGCCTGGGAGACGCCGTTCCGGTCGGCGTTCTTCTCTCGGCCCTACGACCGTTACCTGCGCGCCGAGCTGCTGCGTGCCGTGGGTCGCGACCAAGACGCGCTCCCCTGGTACACGTCGCTCGAGGAGTCGATGCTGTATGACCGAGTCTACCTCGCACCGTCTCACCTGCGGCGCGCCGAGATCTACGAGAAGCTTGGAAACCGTGACAAGGCGATCTTCCACTACTCGCGGTTCCTCGAGCTCTGGAAGGACTGCGACGATGAGCTTCGGCCGCAAGTGGCCGAGGCCGAGAAGCGACTCGAACGACTGAAGGGACAGGCCTAGGAAAAGCGGTGCGTTGCGAGAACGTCCAATGGGGGCACAACTATGGCGGCAACGACAGGTCACCAAATCACGTGCCTCGAAGTAGAGGGTCGAGTACTGCAGGAGCCGGGGCATCAGCTCCTCGAGGTCGGCTCGGCTGCGGAACAGGACGTCGGTCGAGTACTCGGCCTGCGACGTGACCCAGTAGTACTGCATGGGCGAGAGCAGGCCGCGCAGGAGTGGATTGACCTCTCGGGCGTAGCGGCCCAGGACGCGCACCCAGTCGACACTGGCGAATCCGTCGGCCAGCCTCTGGGCGCGCACCGGGTCGTCGACATGCACAAAGGCGTTATCGGCCTTGCGGTACTTCAGCCCGTGGCGGTCGAGTCGGCGCGCGAGCCACTCGTGGCCATTCACATAGACCTGGATGGGAAACGGGAACCAGGTCTGGACCTTGACGTGGATGAGCCCGAGCTGGCGGTCCATGAAGTAGTAGTAGAGCTGCAGGCACTTGCGCTTGGCCGGGTGGATCCACGTCTTGTTCTCCTTCCACGCCAGCGAGAACGTCCGACACGGCTCGACGACCGAAAACACGCAGACGAATCCCTCGCGGACGCCGTCTCGCTCGGCGATCTTTCGAGCCAGATCTCCTTTCTCGTTGGCTCGCTCAGGTACTGGTAGGGCCGCCCCGCTGCCGAGGCCATCACGCCAGCGTGCTTCTTGATCCGTTCCGCCTGCTCGAGCAGGAAGGGTTTGAGCTTCCAGCGGTCGACCTGTTTGCTCCTCAGGAAGTCGGCCATCGCGAAGCCGCTCATCAGCGGCAGGTATCCGCGAAAAAGCATCCGATCGAAGCAAGACAGCATGCCCCGGATCTTGGCTGCGTGCTTGGCGGCGAACGTTTCCATGGCCGGCATGAAAGCCCAGCCGGCGACCTCGGTGGAAGCACTCCGCTCACATCAAGCGCACCACCCGCGGGCGCCAGCCCGCCTTGGTTGCGGCCGAAGGTCCGCGTTAGCAGGGATAAGCGGCGGAGTTAACTTAAAGCCTCAATATCCGACGCTGCCCAAACACGAGACGCCCCCGTTTCTACGGGCGGCAGTTGAGATTAAAACGACTTCCGAAACATATCGGACCTCGACCGATTCCCGTTGTGCGAATCAGTTGTACTAGCTATTCCGTGCGGCAGAGTTGATAGCCATGGCGACGCACATGCCACGGGAAAGAATTTTCACCGCGAAGGCGGTGAAGCTGAATTATCTGGACCACGGCTCTACCTCGGGCAAACCATTGGTCATGCTGCATGGTGGCGCTTGGCGCTGGCAAGAATATCTGTCTCTCATTCCGAGCTTGGGACAACGCTGGCGCGTCTATGCATTGGATTTGCGGGGAAATGGCCGATCAGGATGGGTGCCGGGGAAGTATCGGCTCGAGGATTTCGTAGAGGACGACGCGGAATTCGTAAGCCGGTTGCACGCGCCAGCGGTGCTCGTGGGACACTCGATCGGCGGCGTCATTGCGCTCATGGTAGCTGCGCGATGCCCGGACAAATCGAAAGCCCTCATCATCGAGGATTCGCCTTTGACCCTGGAGAACTACAAGAGAATCATCGATTCGAGCCGGGACATGTTCGGTCTCTGGCTGCGCCTGAGGCAATCGGCGCAATCAGAACAAGCACTCTCCCTGGCACTGGCCGAAGCATACAAAGATTATTCCGGCATAACCAGCGGATGGATCTTATTCTTCGCCGGCTGTCTGTGGCAGCTCGATCCCACCTTCTTTACTGTGCTGCTACACGATTTCGAGAGCTTCACTAAGGGGTATGACTACAAACAGATCTTGGCGAAGATCGATTGTCCTGTCCTGTTCCTACGAGGGGAACCCAAGCTCGGCGCGGTCATGACAGATGATGAAATTTCCTGGCTGCGACAGAATTTCAGCAATGTGCAATTCGCCCCGATCGACGGAGTTGGTCATCTTCTGCATCTCCAGGACCAAGGTCAGACACCGGTGCTGAATGCAATGATGGCTTTTCTCGGTCGTATTTAGCTGGTTCCTGTATGAGCTCCAGGCCACACCCACTCTTGTCCAAGATAGCTTTCTGGAGATCGACGCGATCGAGACCGACTCCAGCGCCAACCTCGGGATTCCGCACATTTTTCAGCCGCAAGGCGCTTCTGGGGCCGTTTTCCGAAGGCGGCTCAGGGACCCGGGCAAACGACATGCCTATCGTTGGCATTTTGGACAGCAGCAAAACGCCCGGGAGACCTGGACGGAGACGACACCAGCGAAGACTCATGATTTCAAGAGTTTATGCGAGCCCTGGGGACCGTTTCAGAGCTAATTTGGACAGCAGTGACCAGCCTCAGGGGCTCGACTCCCCCTGTCGGATGATCGTGCGGCGCATCCGCATCGAGGAGAAAGACGGCCAGGGGGCGCTGTTCGAGTACTTCCGCTACCGGCTGGTGCTGAGCAACCTGCCGCGCTCCTACACGGCGCACGAGATCGTCGACGTGACCTACCAGCGGTGCGATCAGGAAAACACCATCGAGCAATTTGGCAAGGGGATCGCCGGATGGCGCATGCCGGTGGCGGAGTTTCAGGGCAACTCGGCCTGGCTGCAAATCGCTCGGCTGGCTTGGAACCTCGGGAAGTGGATCGCCCAGCTCGCGCTCCCCTCGGAGGTCGTGCGCTGGGAGTGGAAGCGATTCCGCCGCCACTTCGTTTACGTCGCGGCCAAGGTGTTGAAGAAGGGGCGGCGGCTGATGGTGCGGCTTGCTGGCTCGCATCGCTACCTGCCCGAGATCCGTACCGCGCACGCGCGGCTACAAGTGTAGGGCGAGCTCCGGAGCGCCTTCCCAGCCTCCTCGCCGGCCGCGACGACCACGACCGGATGATGACGCTCGTCCGAAGAAAACCGCCGAACCTTGCTCAGTGCACTTCGACGTCAGATTCGCTACACGCACCGAGGCAAACCTCTATGAATCACCGTCCACAGACGGTCGCGTGCGCGCCAATAGCCCCAATCGCTACCAAGCGATTTCCTTGGCGCTTATTTCAGGACTAGATGAAGTGACGCGCGGCCGTCGGTTGGCGCTCCTTCAATCGAGATCGTCTACGCGGTGTCGCGTACGAATCAGCAAAACTTGGTCCGCATCTATGCTCAGTGTCCGCGCGATCTCCGCGTCATCTTTACCCTCTGCGTGAAGCTCATCAACCACATCAGCGCGAGCAAAAACAAAGTCACCTATACGGCTGTGTGTCATGATACCTCCTTGCTCGGCGCAAAAGCACAATCCCGGCACCGAACACGATCCGCACCGCGGAGATTCCGCAGCACCGACGGCCGTTGGCTTTCCGGCGAACCAGATGTGTCGCGGCCAACAGGTCTACTTGGTTGAACAGGCGACGGGCTTTGAGGTCGCTGCCCCACTTCACGGTTGAGAAGCATCCCGTTGAGGTATCCTTGGATTTCTTGCAGCTCGCGCGATTCCGCCAGCCGTTCGACCACCCACGATGGCTGTTCTAGCTGAAATACGACGGCTTCGGCGCCTTGGCCTACGTAAGCGGCGGCAGCACGTGGCTCATCTCGAAGCGCGGCCTCGAATATCGCCGCTTCGATGCTCTCGAACGTGTCGACCAGTCACCCGGGCCCTCAGACGCCTCACGCGTCGCCGCGAGCGAGAGGACCACGTCGACGTGAC
Source organism: uncultured delta proteobacterium (assembly GCA_963745025.1). GTDB lineage: Bacteria > Desulfobacterota > Binatia > JACPRU01 > JACPRU01 > CAVQIG01. The sequence continues at coordinate 850,339 of CAVUWD010000016.1, read as the reverse complement.
CCAAGAAGCTCGCGCTCTGCGCCCGGCCCAGCTTCCGAAGGATGTACGATCGGAATTCCTCCTACCGTTTTGATCAGAGTTATTGCGCCGCATAACCTGACCGAATTTGAAGAATGGGCCGACTGTGCCCGGTGCCATTTTCGAGCAATCGCCGATTGCCGCCATCGTTGGCAATGGAAGGACGGCACGGTTTCGAGGAATGAAGCTCTTCTACATCACCTTGGCGTGGGTGTCGGGGGCGGTCGCCTAGCGTCTCAGGGATGACGGCGACCGCCAGATGGCTGGATCGTCGACGGACAGATCTCGCTCGTTGACGCCGAGCTCAGGGCGCCGGCACCTCCTGCGGAGCTAGTATCGCCGCAAGCGTCAGCGCGCCGCCTGTGATGTGGACGATCGTCACCTGCTTCTCGGGAATGTGAAGACCCGGTGCGAAGCTGATGGTGCCGGTGACGCCCGCAAAGTCCCGCGTCGCCTCGAGCGCGCCGCGGATCACCTTCTGCTTCGCCGAGCCCGCGCGGTCGATCGCGGCGGCCACCAGATTGAGCGCGTCGTAGCCAAGGCCCGCAAAGGAGCTCTCGGGCGGCGTGCCGAACCGCGCCTGATACCCATCGATGAACTGCTTTGCTAGCGGAGTCGCCTGCGTCGGGTCGAAGAGGGCGTGGGTCGTGAAGTAGACACCGTTCGCCGCCTCGCCGGCGATCTTCAGAAGCAGAGGCGTGTCGTAGCCGTCGCCGCCGAAGACAGGCTCGCCGACCCCTGCGTCGCGGAGCTGTTTAACGAGGGTGCCGATCTCGTCTGGGCCCGACGAGACGTACAGCATGTCGGGCGGCGTCTCGAGCGCCTTGATCTTCGCGATCTGCGCGGAGAAGTCCGCCGCCCCGCCAGTGTACGTATCCTCGCCGACGATCTGGCCGCCGAGCTGCAGATAGCGATCTTTGAAGTAGCCGGCCAGCAGGACCGTGTAGTCCGTCGTGTCGTCGAAGAGCAGGTAGGCCGTCTTCGCGCCGAGCACCGAGTAGGCGTACTCGGCGCCAGCGGCCGCCTGCGTATTGTCCCCGAAGCAGGCCATGAAGTAGTAGTTCGGAAACTCGAGCGTCACCCGCGGCGAGGTCGCCCCCGAGGTGAGAAAGACCATGCGGGCCTTCTCGGCGACGGGCGCGGCCGCGAGGACCAGGTTCGTGTCGCTGAGGCCGGTTATCGCCGACATCCCGGGGCTGTGGACGAGTTGCTTGGTCTCTTCGGCGATCAGCGCGGGATCTGTCCGGCCGTCGACGGAGACCAGCTCGACGCGGCGGCCGAGCAGCCCGCCGCGAGCGTTGAGCTGCTCCACGGCAAGGATCGCCCCGTTGAGCGACGGCTGTCCCAGCGAAGCCTGGGCGCCGGAGAGGTTGTAGACGGCGCCGATCCTGACAGGCATGACCTTCGACTCGGCCTCCGCCCGCTCGCTGCGCGTGGCCGCGGCTAGGCAGAGGAGGAAGACGACGCCGGACAGGTTGAATACGAACGGTTTCGTGTTCATGAGTCACACTCCGGATGGCTGGAAGTACTCCTTACATGGAGAAGAAGGCGAAATTCGGGCCTGAACGTGCTCAGCAAGAGAGCTGGCCTCTTTAGTGACATCGCGCCTGCGCCGAGCTTTCGCTATCCCCAACACCTCGCGCCCGTCTGGAAATGACCCCGATCGCCGGCAAAACAATGGTGGAGCGAACAGCGACTCCAGAGGCTGCTTCTCGTCGGCGCGCTAGCCCATGAAGAACGCGTTCAGCTTGTTGCCGTCGAGGTCGCGGAAGTAGCCGGCGTAGAAGCCGTCGCCGCGCGGGCCGGGCGCGCCCTCGTCCTTGCCGCCGAGCGCGAGCGCCTTCGTGTGGATCGCGTCGACCTGCGCCTTGCTGACTCGCCGCGAGCGCGACCATCACGCCGTTGCCGACCGTCGCGGGCTTGCCGTCGAACGGCTTGATCACCGAGACCATCGGCGTGCTCGGCGCCGATGCCCCAGGCGATGAAGGTCTCGAGTCTCCATCGCGCGCTTGGCGCCGAGCTCGCGCGAGCAGCGCGTCGTAGAACTTGGCCGCGCGCTGCGAGGTCGTTGGTTCCGAGCGTCACGTATCCGATCATCTAGACCTCCTCCGTCCGTTGGGAGGCTCGACCATAGCCACGCCGAGCACCCTCGAGCAATCCTCATGCCGATCTTCGCCGACCAGATCCTGCACGCGGGAGCAGCTGGCTGCGGTCGAACGGGAGATCGTCACGATCACCGCAGACGAGAGCCTTCGCGGTGTTGGCGGCCGCGAAAAGCGCCGTGCGGGTGCTCGGCGCTTTTCGAGCCACCGTGATCGGAGCGAGCATGGGAGCCGCTGTGGCGATCGAGCGCATTGGGGAGGTCGATGCGTTGAGCTCCGAGCTCGCCCACTCCGTCGGCTGAATCCGATGGCTCAGTGCTTCTGCTCGCGACGCGGCGCCTTCTTCTGCAGCCGCTGTCCCGACATCGCGCCCTGGCGCGCCTGGCACGGGTGCTCGCGCAGGTCCTGTGCGCTCCCGAACTTTCCCTTACAGAACAGGCACTTGTACTGGACGTTTTGCTGTTCCTGGAGAGTCATGGCGCACCTCCTACTGCTTCCCAACAGACCCTCTTCCTTGGGGTTGCACGCGTTTTGGCGGCCGCCACGTACTTTCTGCTCGCCACGCTCTTTTGGCTGGGTGAGGGGATGACTGATTCGGCATTATCTCGTCGTCTAGGGCCGTGAGCTCGCGTACGGAAGGCTCCGGGTTTGGAGCCGGGATGGGGAGCCCCCTCCGGCCCGAGGCGTTCGACGCCTTTTTTGCTTTCCCATAATCAGCGTGGTGAGCGTCGCATCAGACGTGGACACCTGATCACGAATTCCAGTTGGATCAGAACCTCCGGGAATACCCCGGTTCCCTGACATCAGCGCTGCCATGGGCTGCCGACACAGATACACTGCGAGGCGGCGGTCAGATCAACGCGCCGGGTCGCCTCGCATTGAAGCTGGTCGTGAAAGACCCCACCGCGGCTGTCGCTGACCAGCATCACGAACCGGACGCCGCGCTGATACGACACATACCCCCAGGTGGTGCAATCGGGGATGCTTGCGATGCGGGCGCGGAGCGACTGGTTTTCCTCCAGCGCTTCGCGGTACTGGCGCTCCAGCTCGCTGTGCTGCGCTTCGATCGCGTCGAGCCGAGCGATTGTTTGCGTTTGAAGGTTCCGCAAGTCTTGGAGGCTCGTGGCAAGGTTGCGGTTCTCCTCTCGCAAATTGGCGCTTTCTTCCCGTAGATTGGCGTTCTCTTCGTACAGGGCGGCATTCTCCGAGTTTGTGATGTCCTGCTGGCGCCGCGACTGATTTGCGGCCGAAATCCGATCCTCGATTTGCTGGTTCTGGTTGTCCACCGCCTCCTTCGTTGCCGGCAGGTTAGGCGACATTGCAGATGAAGGCACAAGAAAGCGCCGCTCCGTGGCGCTCCATCGTCCCAAGAACGGCGAGCGCAGCTCGATCCGATACTGACCGGGTCGCGGAAAATGCTCGACGCCGATCTCGGTCGGATTTTGCCTGAGCCCGAGATCTTCGCGGCCGTCACGACCGATCAATGTGACGTACAGCTACTGCGGCCCCTCCCAACGAATCGTCAGAGGGAGGGCCACGACCGCGCCATCTGCCGGAGCCTCCACCAGAGGCCATAGAGCGCGCGATAGACTGCTGCGGGAGATCGCATCCGTAGCGACCGTGACCACTACGCAGATGAGAGCCAGTGCCAATACCTGGCGCATGATTTCCTCACTATACGCCGATCGGCAGGCGTTGTGGGGGGATAGATGGATTGAGCGGCTGGAGACATCGGCCTTCGCGCCGCGCCTTGCAGATCGCCTCGACCATCTGCCGCTCGGGATCCTCGAGTACATTTGCCACCAGCACCGCCGCGACCGCGTGGGTGAACGTCGCCGCCACTTCCGCGCTGAGACCGTGAGCGCCGCCCGAGACGAACGAATGGCGGCAGCGCAGCTCGGTCTCGGCGATCGCGAAAGGGCCCTGGCTCTCGCAGCGGAAGCGACCGCCGTCGGCCGCCGGCTCGGCTCCCGACTCTGGGAATTCTCGGCTCTGCTCACCCGGATCCGCGCTCTCCGTGAGATCCAGGGCCTTCAGGCGACGAGAGAGATCGAGGTCGCGCTCGCCGAAGCCGACGCCTGGCTCGAGATGTCTGGCGCGAAGAGCTACGAGCCGTTCCTTCACGTCGAGCGTGCCGAGCTCGCGCGGCTGAGCGGCGATGACGCCACCCGCCAGCGCGAGCTCCGCGAGGCGCATCGCCTCTTCACGGAGATCGGCGCGCCGATCCGCGCCGAGCAGGTGGCGAAGGAACTCGGGTTGTGAATCGCACATCGTGCCCGCGAACGCTCGCACGACGAAGAGAAGCCGCTGGGCGATTGATGTACTGGATCACTAGCGTGGATCCAAGGGACGGGGCAGAGAGCATGCGGACTCCATCGCAGCGCCGCTTGACCCCCGCAGCTCGATCAATAGTTCGGTGACTTTCCTTCCAAAGGGAACGATGGTCTACGAAGAGACTTTTGTACGGCGGGACCAACACCGGATCTACGTTCGAGACTACCCGGGGGCGGAGCCGACGATCGTTGTGATGCACGGGTTCCCGGACAACTTGCACCTCTACGATCGTCTGCTCGCCCACCTCTCGCCGCCGCGCCGGGTCGTGGCATTTGATTTTCTGGGGTGGGGCAATTCGGATAAACCGCCCGGTTACCCTTACACCACCGACAATCAAGTCGGCGACCTCGACGCCGTCATCACACAACTGAAGCTCGGGCCGGTCGTCCTCGTCGCGCACGACGCCTCGGGCCCGCCGGCCATCGACTGAGCACTGGCCCACCCCGAGCGCGTGGAAGGGCTGGTGTTGTTGAACACGTACTACTGCGAAATGCCGACGCTCCGGCCGCCGGAGGCGATCTGGCTCTTCTCCACGCCCGTGGTCAGAAGCGTCGCGGAGCGAACGACAACGGCTCGGAGGTCGCAGCCATGCTCGAGCTCGCACGCCTGCTCAAGGAGGCGAATCCGGCACGTACGCTGCGCTTCGTGGCATTCGTCAACGAGGAGGCGCCTTTCTACCGCAGCGACGCTATGGGGTCACCTCGCCAAGGAAGCGGAGCGTTTGGGCTTCACCGCGCTGTGGGCGTCGGATCATTTGTTGTGGGACGCTCAATCGGAGCGACGGAATTGCTTTGATGTTTGGGCACTGATGCCCGCGTTGTCTGCAGTCACCACCAAGCTACGTTTAGGGACGTTGGTGACCTGCAATGCCTATCGCTTACCGCCAGTCCTAGCGAAGACGGCGGCGTGCGTGGACGAGGATAGCCGTCAAAGCGAAAAAACTTGCCGTCTACGTATGCTCGATACATGATGATAGACTACGTCACCCGGTTCCCGGAACTACTCTCTGAAGAGGAGGGGAATTCGATGCGCAACAAATGGTCCAGTGCCGTGGTAGTCACGGCTGTCGGCCTGGCTCTTCTCAGCTGGGTGCCGGCGTCGGATGCGAGGGAGATAAAGCCTTTGGTGGACGACACGGGGTCTCTCACCTGCACCGGCGCAAGGGTGGGCAAGGTGATCCAGAAGGGTACGACAAAGGTGATTGTGAAGATCACGCACGGAAGGCCGAGCAGCACGTGGCAGGTCTTCGAGGTCATCTCGACGGGGAGCTGCCGTCAAGCGGGCCCCTCCAGCAACCTCGGTACGATCACGACCGACGAGACCGGTTTTGCCAGGAAGAAGTTCACACGCGTTCGTGCGGATCCGGTGTATTACGCCCTCTCCAGCGGGACCGAGGTCGACAACTACTTTGCCGGAATCTTCACGTCGCCCTTCGTCGCTGACGGCGCGGCAGCGGTAGCAGGCGAAGATGCGGTAGCACGCGGAGATCCCACGAGCCCGTAGGGTCCGGTTCTCACAACGGGCGGGACCCGTTGCCCGCTCCTTAAGGGTCGAAACATCGCGCTCGCTCGGCGAAGAGAACGCGCCAAAGACGCCATCGGCGGCGAGGACGGTAAGGCTGATCCCCCGCAATGTCGAGATCCTGAAGCCGCTCGTCCAGCTGCACCCGAGTGCCGACGAGTATCTCTTCAAAAATACTCTCGGCGGGCCGATCAACCAGGCCAACTTTTACCGGTTCTTCTGTGACGCGCAGCGCTTGCTCGGGCTTCGTCTTCGCGACCTCTACGCGACGAAGGACACGTACGTGAGCGTGGCGCTGACGAGGGGTGTGAACCTGACATGGGTTTCAGAGCAAACGGGCGTCGCCGAGAGCACGCTCAAGAAGCACTACGGTCGCTACATCCACTCGAGCGAGGCGGATGCTTTGGAGCTCGCGAAGATCGACTCTGGACAGACAACGATAGGGCAGTTGAGGATAGCCGGGATAAGCGGCCTGGTTGACGTAACGCGGCGATATCAGACGCTACCCCCGTCCTTCGAGACTCCGGTTTTTAGAGACGCCCCTGTCTACGGAGTTACCCCCCGAGGGGATTTTAAGAGCCGTCCATCGCCAGCGACTTGCAACGAACTACAACGAATCGTGGTGGATTCCACGGGTCCTGCGTCCCGCCGATTGCGCTCAGTTGTAGATCTCTGCTCGCGAAACGGGGCAAGCAAAGCGCGCGCTATAGGGCTCCGGCGAGGCTGGGCAGCCGGCGCGCTTCCGCGGCTCGGCGGAAAAGGTCGATCGCCCACGATGGCCAGCCGAACCCCACCAAGCCTCACCAAGCCTGACCTAGGTACCTGGCACTTCCGGTTGCAAACCGGGGAAGGAAGAAGTCGGATTCGGCCGCTAAGAAACAACGGTTGCGCCCACCGAAACCCAGGGTGTAACACCTCGCTCGAGTAGCGAGACCACAGAGCGATATTGAGGAAGAAGTGATGATGAGTAAATTCGACGTCGATCAAGGGAATCGCGACCTAAAGGCAGGCAAGGGACCGCCGGACTGGGTTGCTGAGCACCTGCGGGTTTATCGCGAAAGTGGAGGAGCCGAAGGGCATATGTTTGATGCGACGATCGCCGGCGTCCCCGGCCTCGTGCCCTGCCTGTTGCTCACGACGATCGGGCGGCGCTCCGGCGAGAAGCGCACGTCGCCGCTGTTTTATGGCACGGCGGGTGATGCCTACGTCATCATCGGGTCCAAGGGCGGGGCCGATACGCAATCGAGTTGGTATCTGAACCTGCTTGCCAACCCAACGGCCGAGGTACAAGTCGCGAGGGAGCACTTCACCGTCCGCGCCCGTGTGGCGACGGGCAAAGAGCGTGAGCAACTCTGGGACCAGATGGCGCAGATGGCTCCTCCCTATCGGGACTACCAGAAGAAGACTAGGCGCGAGATTCCGGTGGTCGTGCTGGAGAAGCAGCCCGCTCGACCTAGCACCTGACACGAGTGAGGAGAGGGGACGTGTCCGTCTTCTGTCCGTGAACTCTTCCCGACTCACTCCAAAACGCGGCCCTAGCTCTCGCGTGAAAGCAACGGAAAGCGACCATGTTTCTTGAAGTGAGTCGGAGCTAGTTGGGGCGAGTCTCGACCGGGAAGCCGCTGTTAACCGGATGGTCGCTGGTTCGAGTCCGGCCCCGGGGGGTTGCATCCTCAGGATGCGGCCCCTTGGCTTTTCGTGGGCCCGAAATGGGCCCGTAGAAACGGGGCGTCTCGTGTTTGGGCAGCGTCGGATATTGAGGCTTTACGTCAGTCGGCCGCTTATCCCAGCTATCCCCAGCCACTGCCTCATTCCAGACGAAACCGTGCCGGCGGGGCTCGAGTCCAAGGCCCGTCTGGCACGGGCCAACTGCCCCGAAGAAGCGATCGAGATCGAAGAGTCGTGAGTCGCAAGCGAGCGAGCCCCGCATAGCTGATTTCGCTCCTGTCCAAGCGTGACTGTCATCGGGTTCTGCCGTATGAAGTCGGCGAGAGGACCTTGCCCTTGTCACAGACACTGACGCACAGCTCGCACTGGGGAGGTTTCACCGTCGTCGTCGACGACGGCGAGGTCGCCGCCGTGCATCCGCTGCACGATCCCGACCCATCCCCGCTGCTGCGCAACCTGCCCGGCAGCGTGCGGCACGCCGCCCGCATCGAGCAGCCGGTGGCGCGACGCGGCTGGCTCGAACGCGGCCCTGGTTCCTCGCGCGACCGAGGCAACGACTCCTTCGTCACGCTCTCCTGGGACGAGGCCTGGGATCGCGCCGCAGGCGAGCTCGAGCGCGTCATCTCCGCCCACGGCAACGAGGCGATCTTCGCCGGCTCCTACGGCTGGGCCAGCGCCGGGCTTTTCCACCACAGCCAGCGCCAACTGCACCGCTTCCTCAATCTCATCGGTGGCTTCACCTCGTCGCGCAACAGCTACAGCATCGGTGCCTCGATCGTGTTGCTGCCGCACGTGGTCGGCAGTGCCGGGGTGGTGTTCCGCCAGGCCACGTCGTGGACGATGGTGGCCCGACACACCGAGCTCCTCGTCGCCTTCGGCGGCATCCCGATCAAGAATACCTTCGTCGCGCCCGGCGGCATGGCGCGGCACGGCATCCGCCACCATCTCGCCGACGGGCGCCGCCGCGGGATGGAGATCGCGGTCTTCAGCCCACTGCGCGACGACGTCGTCGCCGAGGCCGAGGCGCGATGGTACCCACTCGTTCCTCTGAGCGATGTCGCGGTGATGCTGGGGCTCGCGCACGTGCTCATCACCGAAGGTCTGCACGATGCGCAGTTCCTCGAGCGCTACTGCCACGGCGCGAATCACTTCATCGCCTACGTCCTCGGCGAGCCCGACGGCGTGGCGAAGAGCCCCGAATGGGCCGAGGCACGCTCGGGGATCGCGGCCGACGACCTGCGAGCCCTGGCGCGGCGGATGGCGGCGTCTCGCACCCTGATCACGGTGTCGTACTCGCTCCAACGGGCCGAGCACGGCGAGCAGCCGGTGTGGGCCGCCATCGCTCTGGCGGCGCTCCTGGGTCAGATCGGTCTGCCCGGCGGCGGCTTCGGGCACGGCTACGGCTCGATGGGCGACCTCGGCAGCGCGAGTCCGTCGGTGGCGCTGCCGTCGGTTCCCGCAGGGAAGAACCCGGTGCGCTCGTTCATCCCCGTGGCGCGCATCGCCGACCTCCTGCTCCAGCCGGGCGAGTCCTTCGACTACGACGGCGCGCCCCACACCTATCCCGACATCCGGTTGGTGTACTGGGCCGGCGGCAACCCGTTTCATCACCACCAGGATCTCAACCGCCTGCGCCGCGCTCTGGCGCGGCCCGAGACCATCATCGTGCACGAGCCGTACTGGACGCCGATGGCCCGCCATGCCGATCTGGTCTTCCCCGCCACCACTACCTTCGAGCGCAACGACATCGGCTCGGGTCGCGCCGATGCCCGCATCATCGCCATGCATCAGTCCGTCCCTCGCGTCGGCGGAGCGTTGAGCGATCACGACATCCTCGAGGGATTGGCCGAGCGACTCGGCGTGGCGGACGCCTTCACCGAGGGCCGCGACGAGCGGGCCTGGTTGCAACACCTCTACACCGAGCTCCAAGGCGCGCTCCGCAAAGCCGGCATCGAGGCGCCCTCCTTCGAGGACTTCTGGGCCGCCGGGTCGCTCGAGATGCCCGATCTCGAAGCCGAGCGCGTGCTCTTCGACACCTTTCGCGCCGATCCCGAGGCCCATCCGCTGCGCACGCCCAGTGGCAAGATCGAGCTCTTCTCCGAACGCGTCGCCAGCTTCGCCTACGACGACTGCCCCGGACATCCGACCTGGATGGAGAGCGATGAATGGCTCGGCTCGCCGCGAGCGGCGCGCTTCCCGCTGGCCCTGGTGGCCAATAACCCGGCAACGCGCCTGCACGGCCAGCTCGACCTCGGGCCCTACAGCCAGGCGGCCAAGGTGCGCGGGCGGGAACCGGTGCGCCTGCATCCGACCGATGCCGAGGCGCGCCACATCGTCGATGGTGACGTCGTGCGGCTCTTCAACGACCGCGGCAGCTGCCTGGCGGGAGCGGTGGTCTCGACCGACGTGCGTCCCGGCGTGGTACAGCTCTCGACCGGCGCCTGGTTCGATCCCGACGACAGCAGCGCCGAGATCGCCATGTGCGTGCACGGCAACCCAAACGTTCTGACACGTGACCGCGGCGCCTCCCGCCTGTCGCAGGGCTGCTCCGGTCAGCACGCGCTGGTGCAACTCGAGCGCTTCGACGGCGCACTGCCGCTCGTGCGGGCTTTCGCGCCTCCTCCGATCGACATCTGAGCGCACGCAATCCGCCGGGATCATCGACCTCGTGCGCGTGAGGAAAGCTCAGCCTCACCTCAGTCGCGAATCTGCGCCAGGATCTCCTCCGGGCGCGGTCGCATGCGGTAGTTCTCCGTGAGGCTGCGCCAGCGCACGATCACCGTAAAAGCGGGCGGTAAGGAGGAATCCGTAGCGTCCGAGATCGATCGTTATGTAGCTTTCGAGCCCTTCACGGCCACCCGTCGGACGGAGAGTTTCCCGCCTGGTAGGGCGTTCGGTATCGGACACTCGAGCCAGGTCGTAGGTAGCTCGTACACGACGCGCGCCCTCGCCTTCTCGCCGGGCATCGGCCATTGCCGGAGACGGGACGTCGCGACGTTCGGCAGCCGAAACTGATGGCTACTTCCGCTCCGAGCGCAGTATCGCAGAAGCTGATTCGTTCGATGGAAGTGCCAGCGCTGCGCAACGTCTTCGCCCTTGGCAACTTCGCGCGCCAGGTGACCTTCGCCTCGCAGCAGCTACGCGCCTTGAACCTCGTCTGGGCGCTCTTGCGAACCGGCAGGCTGAGCGAAGGACAACATATCGCAGTCGTCGGTGCCGGCTTAGCAGGGATGACTGCCACGGTCGCGTGCCTCGAGAACGGCTGGCCGGTCGTCGCTTCTTCCACCGCCGCTTCGTAACGGAAGCAGGCGATGGATTCACGGCCACCCGGGCGGCTCTGGACGATGCGCACTGTTGACTAGCCGCTGCCGGCCGCGACGAGGTGCCCCTTACGGTCTAACTCTGCACTCCGAGCCGGATCGTCGCGGAGACCTTCGTCGTCTGCGTCTGCTGGTTATCCGGTTTCCCCGTCGTGGTCGCTTGCGCGTCGCCGGCCCCCGGGGTTACGGTCCCTTCGCCCAGATGTCCTGAGAAGACTGATCGATGCGGTGCCCGAGTTGCGCGTTCGAGAATCCTGCCGATTCGAGATTCTGCTTCGAGTGCGGAGCGCGCTTATCCCTCGTCTGTGGGCAGTGCGGAGCTGAGCTCCCACCTAGCGTAAAGTTCTGCAATCGGTGCGGAAAGCCGGCAGCGGAAACCCGGTCGCGACCTTCTGCGCCTGAGCCCCGAAGCTATACTCCTCGTCACCTCGCCGAAAAGATCCTCACCTCCCGCGCCGCCCTCGAAGGCGAGCGCAAGCAGGTGACCGTGCTCTTCGCTGACGTGAAGGGCTCGATGGATCTCGGCGAGAAGGTGGACCCGGAGGACTGGTATCGGATCATGGACCGCTTCTTCCAGATTCTCTCCGATGGTGTGCATCGTTTCGAAGGCACGGTCGACAAGTTTACCGGCGACGGCATCATGGCGATCTTCGGCGCACCGATCGCGCACGAAGACCATGCCCGCCGCGCCTGCTAGCGGACCTTCGAGATCGACGTTCTTGCCTGCCCCGAGTGCGGCGGGCGGCTGCGTCTACTCGCCACCATCGAGGATCCGGCGGTGATCAGGAAGATCCTCTCTCACCTCGGTATCGCGGCCGCAACGGTCCGCGCCCTGCGCCCGTGCGGCCGCCGCCGCGAGGCGACGGGATTCTTCGACTTCGCGGCAGTCGATTCGAGATACGGCCGAGCGGCACGGAGTCTCAGGCGAGGGGCGGGATATTCTCTGCACTCTGGCTCGCAGGCAGCGTCCGCACCCGGGGGGGCCGCCCGCTGAGCCGGGCGGCCCGACGCGGGCGGGGGGCGATTCGCCCGCCCGGCGCCAAGATTTTGGTGGACAGGTGCCTTATGCGCCCCGTAGAAACGGGGCGTCTCGTGTTTGGGCAGCGTGCCCAGATAGTCGAGGCCTTACGTCAGTCGGCCGCTTATCCCAGCTACTCCTCGGACGAGACGAGGCTCGAGTTCGCGCGAGCTCCATCCGGGACTCGACCACTGTCCAGCCAGCCGCGCCAAGCACGCGCCAGCGCCGGGGGAGAGGGGGACGGTCCTAACCTTGGTCGGGGCATTTTCGCCTCGAACGTGATCGAGGTTCGGAGGCGCCGGCGTTTTTCTCTTCCTCTTCGCAGTGCAGTGTGATTAGCACGAGCATGACTCAATCCGCAGGCCGCGGGTTCAGGCTTCGTGGAGCCCGCCATGGGCGGCGCGATGATCACCTGGCTCCGGCAGGGGAGGTGTGTCCATGACTCACCGTGCAATCGGCGTGTCCCCGCTCGCGCGACGGATGGTACTCAGCCTTGTGATTGCCCTCCTCTGGCTTCCGAGATCATCCGCGTCCCAACCCTCACCGCCCCTCGACGTTCCCTGGGGCATCAACGACGCGTTCGACAGCAGCGGCGCGAGCACGAGCGCTTGGCTCAGCGATCTGGGCGCGACGTGGATCTCGGATCACCTGTCGCGGCGCGTCATCGAGAACAAGAGCGGCAAGAAGGTCTCGTACGACTTCAGGCCGATCGAGGACAAGCTCCGCGCATACACGGATGAGGCGCAGAACGCCTGGTTCGTCATCAACGTGGAGTCTCGTTACAAGTTCACCGATGGTAGGCTCGTCCAGAGCGGTTCGGCAGCGGGTAAGTACGTGCCCGATGGCCCCTCTTCGTACCTAGCGTACGAGGACTACCTGAAGGCCCTGGTCACCTACGTCAATTCGAGGCGCCCGGACTGGAAGGTCCGATACTGGAGCATAGACAACGAGCATTCCGATCTGCAGCTGCTGGCCTGGTGTGGCGACGTCATTGATAAGGCGTGCGCGAAGCAGGCCGGGCGCGAGTACGCGCGGCTTCTGGAGGTGTCGCACGACGTCATCAAAGGGCTCGACCCGGACGCCAAGATCGTGTTCGGCGGTCCGGGATCGATCTGTCCCGACGCGGTGTACGAGGCCTACTACAACCAGGCGTTGTTCTTCTTGAAGCAGCATCGGGCGGATGGTCGGTTTGATTTCTTCGACTACCACAACTTCAACACGTACCAGTTGTACCGCGAGAACGTGAGAGGCAAGACCGTGGAGTTCTACCGGCAGCTGCTGGCGAACAACGGCTTCTCGGGCAAACCAATCATTATCAAGGCAGGCGCGACGCATTCGGGGACGGACAAGTTGGCGGGTGGGCTGAAGGGGCTCGACGAACTCCAAACCGAAGCGCAGCAGGCGGAGTACCTGATCAAGCGTGCGGTGTATCATGTGGCCAATGACGTCCAGCGCATCATGTGGGGCACCATTCGGGAGGATACGGAGATCCACGGGACGTTCAGCCATAACGGGTTGATGTACAACGGAATCCCGACCGCGGACGCGTGTGACCCCGCCGTGGAGCTTCCCTGCCCTGACCCTGGCGACGGGATCAAGAAACTCTCGTACTATACCTTAAAGAAGCTCGTCGAGAGGCTGGGCGACTCGGACTGGGAGAGTATCCAGAAGGTGAGCGAGGGGGCGGATCAGGTATACATATACAAGTTCACGAAGACCGGGTCAGGTGCGGCCGTTCATGTCGCGTGGTGGGACTATTTCGACGACGTGGGTGAGAGTCGAAGTGTGACGATCAACGTGGGTGACGCTCCGCAGGTGACCGTGACGGAGCTGATCCCACCTTACGAGTCCGGGGCTCAGATCACGGAGTACGCAAGCGCGTTTCGCCCAGAGACGAAAGCGGTCCTGAATCAAGAGGTGACCCTGCAGCTGGGAACGAGCCCCGTCCTGATCGAGTGAAGCCCAGAGCGGCCCGCGCGCGCCGCCTTCGCGGACTGACGCGCCCCGCGCCATCGCCGCTGTACCCAGACCCTGCCATCGGGGTCGTGCACCGGGAGGTCTTGCGAAAACGTGATCGCGGTTCGATCTCGGGCGCGAGCCTCGGGTCAACGATGGTCACGAAGGTTATGAACGTCCCCGCTTGTCGCCGCGGGGCGGGCCGTGCTTTAGATCCACCGAGGTTTGCCGATGGCTCGCCCGCTCTCGGTCGCCGCCTGTCAGCTCGCGCTCCGGCCCGTCCGGGGCTTCGCGGACTTCGCCGCCCGTGTCCGCACGCTTCTCGACGGCGCCCGTGACGCGGACCTCGCGGTCTTCCCGGAGCTCTTCACGATCGAGCTTTTCACGGCCCTCCCGGGATGGCGCGAGGCTCCGCTCGCGGACCTCCCGCGCATCGATACCTTCACCGAAGAGTACCGCGCGCTCTTCGCCGCCGAGGCGCACTCACGCGGCCAGGCGATCCTCGCCGGCTCCCACCTGGTGCGCCAGGGTGGCCAGACGCTCAACGTCGCGCACCTTTTCGAGTCGGGCGGGCGGGTTCACACGCACGCGAAGACCCACATCTTCCCGGCGGAGTCCGCGTGGGGAAGCGGGGAGGGGGAGCGGCTCGAGGCGGTCGGTCTCGGCTCCGCGCGCGTGGGCGTCGCCATCTGCTACGAGGCGGAGATCCCCGAGTGTGCCTCGAGCTACGCGGAGCAGGGCGTCGCCGTCGTCCTCTGCCCATCGTTCACGCTGACGGAGCACGGCTTCTGGCGCGTCCGGCATTGTGCCCAGGCGCGCGCGGTCGAGAACCAGATCTACATGGTGCACTGGCGAATCCCGCGTTCGCCGGGCCGCGCTGAGCCCAGAGCGAGGATCCGCGTTCTTGTACGTGCTTCGGAAATCGGCTAGAGGCGCTACGCCGCCGAAGTGATTCGACGCGAGGGGCACGCCAAGGAGGCCCGCTTATGCGCCCCGTAGAAACGGGGCGTCTCGTGTTTGGGCAGCGTCAGATATTGAGGCTGCAATCGCTCTTCTGGTCGCCGCTCGGGCTCTGGCATCCCCGCCGGCGTTCTCCTCACCCGCTCACCGGGCCGCCGCCGCGCCTCGGCGAGCATCGTCCCGTTCCGGGCCAGCCGCTCGTCGCCTGGCAGCGGGCCGGCGAGCTGCTGCGCTTCACCATTCCGTTCAACGTCACCGGGCAGCCGGCGATCTCGTTGCCGCTCCATTGGAGCGACGACGGGCTGCCGATCGGCGTCCAGCTCGTCGCCGCGTTCGGTCGCGAGGACCTGCTCTCGCGCGTCGCGGCGCAGCTCGAGGTCGACGGCGCATGGCGGGGCCGTCGGCCGCCGATCCACGCCTGACGTTGACGCTCCGCTCAGGCGCTCTCGGGGGCGGCCGTGAGGATCGCCGCCCGGAAGCGAGCGGTGTCCTCCGGACGATCGACCCGATGCCGGCACGCCCGCGACGAGCTGCAGAAAAGTGTTGGTTGGTGCACTTGGGTCGATACGCATCGCCCTACCTAGACGATCATTTTGACTTCGACGATGCCCTACTGGTATCCGCGTGGCAGGTTCGTTTTGAACCACTCCTCGGGAGAGCTCGCCGATACTTCGCGAGGGACCTTCTGCGCGATCTGCTTTTGCGCATTGCGAATGGCGTTGGTGACGATCGAGCTCTGCAGGGACTCATCTTGGCTGACGCCCAAAAACTGGAGGAGCGTCTGGATCTTTTCGGTATTGAACTCCTTCAGGAGCGGATCGCTCAACGCGAGGTGATAGACCACCTCGCAGCCGCTCCCCAGCGAAGCGACGGTCTTGAGCAGAGTCTCGTCGCGCTCAGGGGTCGGATAGCGCTCGACCACGACGAAAACGATGCGCGCGACGTGGGATCGAGACGCGTTGCCCAAGCGCGGCCGGATGTTCTGCGACTGGACGACCAAAATCGCAGGGCCTGCGAGCGACTGGTTTAACGACGACAACTCGAGCGAAGAGGAAGGCGCAAAAGCGATCGAACGATCTCGCAGAGCGGCCTCGAGCGCAGTTAAGATGCTGTTGAAATGGGCGATGACAACCACTGTTGCCCCTTGTGTGTGAGCAGCGGCAATCTCGTCGCACACACCGCGCCACTTGGCAGCATCATCGACCCACACCTTGGTCGTCGGCTTTACCGCGCTCAACCACTGTCGGAGCCAATCGAAAATCATGCGCAGTTTGACCCGATCGCTCAATCAAGACCGACACTACTCGGGTCGCGACACGAGACCAAATGAAGCTTAGCGGTAGTGGGTCAGCTTGGTTCGCTGCGTAGCCGCGCCCGTAAGGCTGGGGGATAGGAACGATTCGGCGCCTCAATCCCCAATACGAAGGGCGCCGGCTCCCGCACGAAGGGGCTCTTGATGGCCTACAAGCTCCTGGACATGGCGCAGGCGCGATGGCGACCCTCGACGGCGCGCACCTGCTGCCGCTCGTCCGCGCCGGCATCGCCTTCATGGACGGCGTCCAGCAGGAGGGCAAGGTCAACAGGATGAAAGCGAAAGCGGCGTGATCACGCCACTCGACCTCGATCACGTACCTCCGATCGACCATCCTCTACCGCAGCTCCTCCAGCAGCGCCTGTGCGTCCTTCAGGTCGCGCGTATCGAAGCCTTCGGCCCCGATTGCCCGGACTACGGCAAGGTCTCGCTGAAGAACCGCGTCTACTTCGACTCTCCAGCCGCGGCGGAGGCAGCGGGATTCCGTGAGGCTCAAAATTGCCCCACAGAATCCTCGCAAAACGCAAAGAAGATACATAGAAAGAATCTATCCCCGACGCCGCAGCAAACGACCGGATGGCGGTGCTGAAGGCGAGTCTCGCAGTACGGGTTAATGCACACCTTCTACCAGGCGACGTCGACGCTGGTCCCCGCGGGGCTCGCGTTTCTGGTGATCGGCATCGTGTTCCGCGGGTACGACTGGCTCCCATCGATGTTCTCATGGCGCAGGATGATGACGGCGTCCCGGGTGCACGCAGAACAGCTACGTGCGAACGGGCTGACCGCTGACGCAGATCGGGTCGATGCTCGACTCGACGACCAAGAGGTGCGGCTGGTGCGCTACGGACACCTACTCATGGTCGTCGGTGTCCTGCTGATTCTTGGCGGGTTGCTAAAAGCTGTTCTCGCGACGTAGTTCGCAGAGGAGAACTTTGTTTCCGCGGCACCGAGCGGCCCCGTTCGCAGAGAGCAGGGCAAGGCGACCGTGTAGAGCGGGACGGGAGTCACATGATGTCCTCGCTGGTCCGCGCCCAGTGGCCGAAACTCTTCTCTTGAGTTCTATATCTCGAGCGGCCTCGCTTGCGCCACGCGCTGCGGCTCCCGGCGCCACGCATCGGATGCATCGACGTAGACCTCGATGCCGTTGCCATCGGGGTCCGCGAAGTACAGCGACTTGGTGACCTCATGATCTTCCGCTGTCGTCGTGATGCCCGCGGCGTCCAGTTTGGCCTTGGCTTCACGCAGTTCATCCATCGTGGTGCCGATCTTGAACGCGACGTGATCCAAGCCGACCGCAGACTGGCTGCGGCTGCTGCCCCCACCGGTCACTTCCATCACGGCAAAGTCGTGGTGGTTGCCGAGCGTGAAGAACGCCATCTTGAGGCCGCCCTCGTCGAGGCGTGCGCAGTGGAGTTACCCCGGTTTCGTGGACACCTGACCGCTTGGGGGAGTACCCCGGCGGAGAAAGGAGTTCACGATGCCCAAGAGTCATCGACCGTACCCGTTGGAGTACCGCCGGCGGATGGTCGAAATGGTGCGCGCAGGCAAGACACCCGAGGAGCTGTCTCGACAGTTTGAGCCTTCGGCGCAGGCGATTGGAAACTGGGTACGACAATTCGATCGCGACGAGGGCCGGCGCAGCGATGGGCTGACGACCGATGAGCGAGAGGAGCTGAACCGGCTTCGACGTGAGAATCGGGTGCTGCGCGAAGAGAAGGAGATCCTGAAAAAAGCCGCGGCCTGGTTTGCGCAGGAGACCGGCTCGACGTCGTCGCGGCGTTCGAGTTCGTGAAGAGGCACCAGGCCATGCACCGAACCGCCACGATGTGCCGCACGCTGGGCGTCTCCGCCAGTGGGTACTGGGCACGGGCGCAGCGTCCGATGTCGGAGCGCGAGAAGACCGACCGTGCAATCGAGGCGCAGATCCGCGAGATCCATCATTGGTCCCAAGGGACCTACGGCGCTCCGCGGATGCACGCCGAACTCGGCGATCGAGGGACGCTTGTGGGCCGCAAGCGAGTCGCTCGTCTCATGCGACGTGGTGGCTTGCAAGGCGTGACGCGGCGAAAGGGGACGTTCACGACGGTGCGCGACCGTGACGCGCGACCCGCGCCGGACCTGGTTTCCCGCAACTTCGTCGCCGCGGTTCCGAATCGTCTCTGGATCGCTGACATCACCTACATCCCGACGTGGACGGGCTTCCTCTATCTCGCCGTCGTTCTCGATGCGTGGAGCCGCAGAGTCATCGGCTGGGCGATGGAGACCCATCTGCGGACCGAGCTCGTTCTCCAGGCCCTCGACATGGCGCTGTTCCAGCGGCGGCCGAACGAGGTGATCCATCACTCCGATCAGGGCTGCCAGTACACCTCGGTCGCCTTCGGTAAACGCTGCGGGGAAGCCGGCGTGCGGCCCTCGATGGGATCGGTCGGCGACGCGTACGACAACGCGATGTGCGAGAGCTTCTTCGCCACGCTCGAGTGCGAGCTTCTCGATCGCAACCGCTTCCGCTCGCAGGTCGAGGCGCGCATCGCGGTGTTCCAGTTCATCGAAGGCTGGTACAACCCGCATCGTCTGCACTCCGGGGAAAAATCCCCCTCAGGCTCCCCTTAGAAAACCAAGATCGATTTCATCGACGTGAAGAAGAGGATCAAGAGCGGGGGCTCAACCCAAGCCCGTAACCGTCTACGAAACCGGGGTAGGTCCACAGAGCGGCAGTCCGAGCAGGCCGCCATAAAAGCGCTCGGCGCGCTCGCGGTCGGTCACCCGCAACACCACATGCCCCAGTGCTTTGATCTTCATCGTGGTGCACCCCCTCTCGAGGGACGGAAGTATGCGCCGTGGACCGAACCACATTCAAATGGGCGAACGTGTCAACGCGACCTTCAGCTAAGGCCACCAACCCGCCCTTGGTATTCTCTCGTTGTCGAAAACGAGAGGAGGGGCGGTGCGGTGCTGGTGGAGACGTGTATCAGGAAGGGGTTGGGCCTCAAGGCCCATCGATGGTGGCGGTGCGCGAGGAGAGCGAGGTGATCGTGGTCAAGATCGCGCGCCTCGGCCGGCGGCGGCTGCGGTGCAGCGGCTGTGGCCAGGCGAGCCGCTGCGGGACTGGCCGCTCATCCTCGTCTACCGGCCCTACCGTGTGCGCGCTCGGCGCTGCCGTGGGCGCCGCGCTGGGCCCGCGTGACGACCTCTCTGGCCCGCGCCGTGGCGCTGCTCGCCCGCAAGCTCTCGTCGGCGGAGGTGGCCGCGCATTTCGAGCTCGACTGGAAAACCGTAGCGGCGATCATCCGCGAGGCCATCGCCACCGGCCTGAAGCTGCGCCGCTGGCGCCCGCTGCACGTCCTCTTTGCCCAAGAATTCCGTGCAAGCTGCGGGTCGGTTCGACCGATCGCGCTTTACCGTTTGTGCCGAGCCGCTGTGTCCGCCTGACTGCGTCGTCTATAGGTAAGACGCGACTCGCGCTTCCTGTCCTTCATGAGTGAAAAGCAGGTAGGTTCTGATGAGGCCTGCCGCTCCTCTCCGTGAGGGGCCTTCGTCGGAACCGCCGCGCGCTTGCGCGAAACTACCCGCAGGGACTATCGCCTGCTGAGGCAAGCTGTCCTTCAATGCGATGCTCATCCTGCGGTAGCGAGAATCGGGAGGGCCGGAAATTCTGCCGCCGCGTGTTCGGTATTCAACTCAGCGGAGGCCATCTGTCCATGTTCACGACGAAACGGACTATTCCGCGCGTCCCCGGCATGCTCCTCGCGGCCTGTCTCCTCGGCGCAGGCCACACGATTTCCTTCGCCTTTTCGGCGTCGCTCCCCGACTTCCGGCGCCCGTCCCTCTACGTCATCGAAGGCTACCTCGATCGCGCCCCCGAAGACGCCGAGATCCTGGATCGGATCGACATCACCGCGCAGGGTCGGCGGCACACTTTACTGATCACGCGTTACGGGACGCCCGGCGAAACCGGGTTCGATCGTTACCTCTCCCGGGTCATGGCGCAGTCGTTCGCCATCCGGGGAGCGCCGGAGGACGTCGACCGCCTCGGGGGTGCGCCGTCCGGAACGAAGATCGCCGGCACGTTCGCCGCGTATACGGGGAGCTCGCCCTGGCTGCTGATCGTGGATCTTACCGCTCCTGAGCCGAAGCCGTGAGCCAGAGGGCGTTACGACTCTCCTTGCCGCGCCGAGGCGCCGTGCGTCCGTCGCACGGGACTGGGAGGCGCGCGGCTTCTCGTGCGGCCTCTGGGCGGATCGGCCGGGGCAGCGCTGGGAGGACTTCGTGCACGCGACCGACGAGCTCGTGATGCTCGTCTCGGGCGAGCTCGAGATGCAGATCGACGGGCGGACCATCGTTTCGGCGGTCGGCGAAGAGGTCCTCATCCCGGCGCATGCCCGGCATTCGGTGCGGAACACCGGAGAGGGGACGGCTCGGTGGCTCTATGGGTATCGTCATGGTTGACCGGCCGTCGCGCCGCCGCAAGAACCCGCGCCCATGACGGAGACGACGCCGCCAGCCGAGGGCCTGGTGCGGCTCGCACACGCGTCAGTCGCGAGTCACGATCATCGAGGCGTTCTGGCCGCCGAAGCCGAAGGCGTTCACCTGAAGAGTTGCGTATTCGATCATCCTCGGCCGTCCGATCACCACGTCGAACCGCGCTTCGGGATCGGGCTCGTCGGTGTTGGACGTGTGCGTGAAGCGGCCCTCCGCCATGCCGAGCAGGCCGGTCACAACGGCCATCGCCCCCGAAGCGGCTCCGCTGTGACCGATATGGCCTTTGATCGAGGCCACCGGCAGCGGCTTCGAGCGGCCGCCGTGTACGTGGTTGATCGCGCGAATCTCGGCGGTATCACCTTTCGGCGTGCCGGTTGCGTGGGCGATCAGCGCGTCGACCTCTCCCGCCACGATCCCGGCGTCGGCGAGCGCGAGCTGCATCGCCCGAGCCTCCCATTTGCCGCTCGGGTCCGGCGCGGAGGGATGGTAGGCGTCGGCGAGCGCGCCGTATCCCCGCAGGTATCCGAGCACGCGAGCGCCGCGCCTGCGCGCGTGCTCGCCCCGCTCGAGAATGAACATCGCCGAGCCCTCCCCGAGCACGATCCCATGCCGCTTGACGTCGAACGGCAGCATGGCCCGCCGCGGATCTTCCGAGCGCGCCGTCATGCCGTAGAGCCTGCTCGTGTGGAAGGTGGCGGGAACGAAATCGCCATCGGCTCGGCCGCCCGCGAGGCTGGTGCCGCCGTCGGTGCCGCCGGCGATCAACACGTCCGCATGGCCCGCGTCGAGCAGCCGGGCGGCGTTACCGAGCGCATCGAGCGACGCCGCGCACGCCGTGGTCACGGTCAGGCTCGGACCGTGAAGGCCGTAGCGCATGGCGATCTGTGCCGCCGCCATGTTCGGGTACATCTGGATCTCGGTCTTGCGCGGGACCGCTCGCGGCCCCTGGCTGTCCAAGAGGTACTGCGCCTTCATCAACGCCCGCGCGCCGCCGATGCTGGTGCCGTGGACCACTCCGGTGCGAAGCGGATCGATCTCGCCGAGGCACGCCTGCCGGACCGCCTGCTCCGTTGCGGCCAGGGCGAACTGGGTGAAGAGATCGGTGCCCGCCTCGACGCGCTCGTCCATCCAGTCGCGCGGCACGAACCCGGCGGCTGTGGCCAGCCAAGCAGCAGCACCCTCGACGTCCGCCGCCCACGGTGCTCGGCGAATCCCAGAAGCATCGGCCATCAGCTGGCGATGGAACTCCTCCGCCGAAAGGCCGATCGCGGAGAGAACGCCAACCCCGGTAATCGCAACGTCGAGCATCCCGTGACCTCAAGAACCATCGTGCCTTGGCCGCCGCGGGCGATCAAACGGCTGGCGCGCCCAAGCGCTACGGCAGCGCCCGTGAGAAGCGAGCGGCCACCGGAACAGGCCCCCCGGGAGGAGGCCCTATCGGGAAGCAGGGCACGCTGGTTTCGATCGGCCGTGGGCTGACACTCGGGTTTTTCCCACAGCGCCCCCAGTACGAGCGGCGGATTTGGGAACCGCTGTCTACAGGTTGACGGTCGAGAGGCGTGTCAGCGGATGCGCGACCGGTTCCTCTCGAAGGGAGTCTGCGAGAGGCTCGGGAGATGGTCCATGCCGGGTAGGACCAGATCCACGGTGGTCGTTCCGATCACCTGCACGACTGTAGCGTGCCGTCCCGCCGACGCGGCTCCACGGATGCTCCTCGGGCTAGGACTACCGCTGCGGCAAGCTCTTTCCGAAGTCGCGAAACGCCGTAGAAACGGGGCGTCTCGTGTTTGGGCAGCGTCGGATATTGAGGCTTTACGTCAGTCGGCCGCTTATCCCAGCTATCCTCTTGAGTTCTTGAGGGCTTTAACGTTTTAACGGCGTTGCGCCATCTGGCGTTGGCAATCCGAGCAATCGAGTGCGGCCCCGGTTGGGCAGAGACCTATACTCTGGTCGCCTACTTTGCGGACGGCAATCACGCGGTTCAGAATCCACCTTCCGGGGCACCCGACCCGCGAACCGATCCGCCCTCGAGAAACGAGGGAGCGATGATTCTCGATCGTGGTAGCATTCGGCGCAGCCGCAGCTGAGCGGCCACTCGTTCGGCCGTCATGCGGGCGGTACTTCGGGGTGTTCTCCGCCGGCGACTGCGCTAAGCTATATCGATGCGCCCCGAGACCCGCTACGCCAAGAGCGGCGACATCAGCATTGCCTACCAAGTCGTCGGCGACGGGCCGCTCGACTTCGTCGTCGTCCCGGGCTGGATCTCGAACGTCGACTTCGCGTGGGAGGATCCGCTCTACGGCGACTGGGTGCGGAGGCTCGCGGCCTTCAGCCGCGTGATCCTCTTCGACAAGCGTGGCACGGGGCTCTCGGATCGCGACGTCGGCGACTCGACGCTCGAGGAGCGCATGGACGACCTCAGAGCCGTCCTGGCGGCGGCGGGATCGGAGCGGGCGGCGGTCATGGGATTCTCCGAAGGCGGCGCCCTTTCCATGCTCTTCGCGGCGACCTATCCCCAGCGCGTTCGGGCGCTCGTCCTTTACGCGACGTTCGCGCGGGCGTCCGCGGCGTTCGACTATCCCGAAGGTGTCGACTCTTGGAAGGCGATCGATAAGATCCGCCACGCGCTAGCGACCGCGTGGGGACAGGGTACGACCATCGATCTGATGGTCCCCGCGGCGAGGGACGACGCACGCGCCCGCAGGTTCATGGGCCGCTACGAGCGCATGTGCGTGAGTCCACGTGCCGGCGCGGCGCACCTGGCATGGCTGGCGGAGATCGACGTCCGGCCGGTCGCGCGCACGCTCCAGGTACCGACCCTCGTGGTCCATCGCGCCGGCGACCAGCTGATCCCCGTTCAGGCAGGACGCGCGCTCGCGCGCGATATCCCGATGGCGCGCTACGTCGAGCTGCCCGGCGACGAGCACCCTCCGTGGATGGGTGACACCGCTGCGCTGGTCGCCGAGATCCAACAATTCCTGACTGGCTCGCGCTCGACCGTCGACGTGGAACGGGTGCTCGCCACCGTCCTCTTCACCGACATTGTTGGCTCGACCGAGCGAGCGATAGCGCTGGGCGACCGCGCGTGGCGCGATCTCCTCGGTCGCCACCACGCGATCGTTCGCCATGAGCTCGAGCACCACCGAGGGCGTGAGGTCGACACCGCCGGCGACGGCTTCCTCGCGACCTTCGACGGTCCCGCGCGCGCCATCCGCTGTGCCAAGAGCATCCGCGACGCCGTGCGAAGTCTCGGTATCGAGACCCGCATTGGCCTCCACACGGGAGAGTGCGAGCGCGTCGACGACAAGATTGCCGGCATCGCCGTCCATACTGGCGCGCGCGTGATGGCGGAGGCCGCACCGGGCGAGATCCTGGTGTCGAGCACGGTCAAGGATCTCGTCGCAGGGTCCGGCCTCGACTTTCGCGAGCACGGCACCCGTACGCTCAAGGGTATCCCGGGGGAATGGCGTCTCTTTGCAGTGGAGTGAGCTCGGCAGCAGGGCAGACGAAGCGCGGCGGGTTTCATCTGCGCCGTCCGCTGCAACGGAGGTAAGCGGTGATCCCTGGACCGCACGAGTACCTCAGCTTTCTCATGGGTGCAGACGCCATCGCCGACGACGAGCTCACCCCGCTCGGAATCAACATCCTACAAGGGGCGGGCTCCCCTTTCCGTGGGCCGTAGAAACGGGGCGTCTCGTGTTTGGGCAGCGTCGGATATTGAGGCTCTACAACTCGGCCGCTTATCCCAGCTATCCTCATGGCATCCTCGACGGTTTCTTCCAGCGTCCGGTCGCAAGCTGATTGCAGCCTCCGACAACGTTGGGTCACGAATCGACACGAGTTGCGTAAAAGATGGCGCCGGCGAGCTTCGCCAAACGGTTTAAGGGTGAATCTCGTTGGCTTGCCAGCCGACTGGTGACCTTACTACTGATCAACCACCCTTGAAGCGCAGCGCACCAAGGGTCTATTCGAGAGCATCAGCTCTCGGCCTCGGCCCTCGGGCCAAGAATCATGCGCTGCCCATCCTGCGGTTTCGAAAACGCGAGCGGCATAAAGTTCTGCGGTGAGTGCGGGGCAGTGCTGAAGGTCAAGTGCTCGAGATGCGGCTTCGAGAACGCGCTCGGCATCAAGTTCTGCGGCGAGTGCGGGAAACCGCTCGCTGAGGTCGCGAAGCCAGGAGCGCCACCGGACCACCGCTCCTACACCCCGAAACATCTCGCCGAGAAGATCCTCACCACCCGCAGCTCCCTCGAAGGCGAGCGCAAGCAGGTGACGATCCTGTTCGCCGACGTCAAAGGATCGACGGAGTTGGCCTCTGAGCTCGACCCGGAGGAGTGGCACGGCATCATGGATCGTTTCTTTCAGATTCTGGCCGAAGGTGTTCACCGTTTCGAGGGCACGGTCAACGAGTATCGCGGCGACGGCATCATGGCGCTGTTCGGTGCCCCGATCGCACACGAAGACCACGCCCAGCGGGCTTGCTACGCGGCACTACACCTGCGCGACGCGCTACGCCACTACGCAGACGAGCTGCGCATCGGCAAGGGGATCAGCTTCGCGGTACGGATGGGTCTCAACTCGGGAGAGGTCGTAGTCGGTAAGATCGGCGACGACCTCCGCATGGACTACACGGCGCTCGGGCATACGGCCAACCTGGCGGCGCGGATGGAGCAGATCGCCGAGCCGGGCAGGCTCTATCTCGCGGAGGCGACCGCTCAGATATGCCAAGGGTTCTTCGCTCTGCGCGATCTCGGGCGGCACGAGGTGCGTGGTCTGTCGCAGCCGGTCGGTGTCTTCGAGCTCGAGGGAGTGGGTCGGATGCGCACCCGCCTCGAGGTGTCACGGGCGCGCGGCTTCTCGAAGTTCGTCGGCCGCCAGAGCGAGATGGCGGCTCTGGAGGCCGCTCTCGAGAAGGCCATTGGGGGAAACGCGCAGGTCGTCGGCGTGGTTGCCGAAGCGGGGACAGGGAAAAGCCGCCTCTGTTTCGAGTTTGCCGAGCGCTGCCGCGCGCGGGAGATCCCAGTCTACGAGGCGCACGGCGTCGCCCACGGGAAGGCCGTATCGCTACTCCCGATCCTTGAGTTCTTCCGAAGCTACTTCGGCATCACCGAGCACGACACATCGCGCGCGGCCCGCGACAAGATCGCCGGACGGATGCTGTTGCTCGACGAAACGCTCGCCGAGGGGCTGCCGCTCATGTTCGATTTCCTCGGTGTGCCAGATCCCAGCGATCCACTCCGCAATCAGAACCCGAAGCGCGGCAGCGGCGCTTCTTTGACCTGATGCGGCGGCTTGCACGCGCACGCAGCGCCCGGGCGGCTCTGAAGGCCGGGGTGCGGATCGAGCGCCTCGAGGAGCAGACGGGCGTGGCCTACGCAACGCTCCGCAAGCACTACGCGAGGTGGCTCCACGACAAGGAGCGAGACGACGAGCTGAGCGTCCTGGCGCGGGCTAGCGATCCGGCTCTACTGGGCCCGAATTGGACCCCAATTGGACCCATGGAGAAAGAAACTCGAGGTCTTACGAAGTGCGAGGAGGGGGACTTGAACCCCCACGGGTGTTACCCCACTAGCCCCTCAAACTAGCGCGTCTGCCGTTCCGCCATCCTCGCAAAGCCTTCACTGGGTCGCCGGCGCGGATTCGCCTTGGGCCGGGGCCGCAGGTTGTGGAGCCGGCTCGGCTGGCGCAGCCGCCTGCGGCGCCTTGTTCTCCGCCGCCGGTCCGTTGTCCGCGGTAGCCGGAACATTGAGCGGCGGCGGCTCGGGCAGCGAGCGATCGAACACGGTGCCCCGCGTACGCGCGATCGAGCTGTACGCAAGCGTCAGAGACGTCAGGAAGAAGACGATCGCGGTGCCGGTCGTCAGCTTGGTGAGGAAGTTTCCCGCTCCACTCGCGCCGAAGAGCGTCGAGCTGCCACCGCCGCCGAACACGGCGCCCATCTCGGCGCCTTTGCCGGTCTGCAGCAGCACGACGAGGATCAAGAAAACGCACGCGACCAGATGGATGATGGTGATGACGGTGATCAACGGGCTCTCCTACGACTGAAATTCGACGATGCGCGCGAACGACTCGACATCCAGGCTGGCGCCGCCGACGAGCGCGCCATCGATGTCTGGTTCGGCCATCAGCGAGTCGATGTTGTCGGGCTTGACGCTCCCTCCATAGAGAATTCGCAACCGGTTCGCCGTCTGCGTGCCTGCCACCTCCGCCACGATCCTCCTCACCTCGGCATGAACCTCCTCGGCCTGGTCGGGCGTCGCCGTCCGACCGGTACCGATCGCCCACACCGGCTCGTAGGCGATGCAAAGGGTCTGTATATCAGCCACCCCGAGATCCAGCAACGCGGCTCGGGCCTGACCGCGGACGACGTCGATCGTGCGGTTCGCCTCGCGGTCGCCGAGAGTCTCGCCGATGCAGACGATCGGGCGGAGGCCGGCCGCCAGCGCGGCGCGCGCACGGCGGTTGACGTTGGCGTCGGTCTCGCCAAAGCGCTGGCGACGCTCGGAATGGCCGACGATCACCCAACGGCACCCGGCTTCGAGCAGCATGGCCGCGGAGATCTCGCCCGTGAATGCACCGCTGGATTCCCAGTGAACGTTCTGCGCCGCGAGGTCGATGGCCGAGCCGCGAAGCTCCTCGGCCGCGGCTGCGAGCGCCGTGTACGGCGGGGCGACGACGATCTCGCGGTCCGCCGATTCCGCGGCGAGCCGCGCTCGCAGGCCGCGGAGGAGCGCGCGCGTCTCGACCACGGTGCCGTGCATCTTCCAGTTGCCGGCGATCACGGCTCGACGCGGCACGGGAACTAGCCCTCGAGCGCCTTTAGGCCGGGGAGCTCGCGTCCCTCGAGGAACTCGAGCGCAGCTCCGCCGCCGGTCGAGATATGCGAGATTTCTTCGGCGTGACCCGATTGCATCACGGCGGCGACGGAGTCGCCGCCGCCGACCACGCTGAAGGCGCCGCTGCGCGCAATCTCGGTGGCGATCGCCAGCGTTCCGCGAGCGAACGGCTCGATCTCGAAGACGCCGAGCGGCCCGTTCCAGAAGATCGTCTTGGCGTGCGCGATGCGATCGCCGAATCGACGCACGGTGGCGGGGCCGATGTCGACGCCTTTCCATCCGCGCGGGATCGCCGGGCCGCTCGTCGTCTGGTGGGCCGCGTTCGCCACGATGTCGACCGCGATCACGTGATCTGCAGGAAGCACGACGTCGACCTTGCGGCGCGCGGCTTCGGTGAGCACCTCGCGTTCGACGCCGATCTCGTCCGTGACGACGTAGCTGTCGCCGACCTCCACGCCCTGAGCGGCCAGGAACGTGTAGGCCATGGCGCCGCCGATCAGCAGCGAATCGCAGCGCGGGAGGAGATTGCGAATCACGCCGATCTTGTCGGAGACCTTGGCGCCGCCCAGCACGACGACGAAGGGTCGGGCCGGGCTTCCGAGCAGCGGAGAGAGCGCGGCGACTTCCTTCTGCAGCAGGAGGCCGATCGCCCGATTGGCCACGAATCGGACCATCCCCACGGTCGAGGCGTGCGCGCGGTGCGCCGTGCCGAACGCATCGTTCACGTACACGTCGCAGAGCGAGGCGAGCGCCTGCGAGAATCCAGCTTCGTTCTCCTCCTCCTGCTCATGAAAGCGGAGATTCTCGAGCAGCAGCAGATCGTGGGGGCCGAGCGCCCGGGTCTGCGCGAGCGTCTCGTCGCCGACGCAATCCTTGGCGAGGATCACGCGGACGTGCAGCACCTCGGCGAGATACTCGGCGACCGGCGCGAGGCTGAGCGCGGCGACACGCTTGCCCTTCGGGCGGCCGAGGTGAGACGCGACGATCGGACGGCCGCCGTTGGCGATCACCCACTTGATCGACTGTAGGGCTTCGTCGATGCGTGTGGTGTCGGTGATTCGTCCGTCGCGGATCGGTACGTTCAGGTCCGCGCGGATGAACACGCGCTTGCCGGTGACCGGCACTTCCTCGAGCGTACGGGCGGCCATTCGTGCGCTACGGCGGTCCGCCTCCCGAGGCTAACGGAGCGACGAAGCGATCATCGAGGCGACGTCCCGCATGCGATTCGAGAAGCCCCACTCGTTGTCGTACCAGGCGAAGACCTTGACCAGCATCCCCCCCGACACCTTCGTCAGGGTCGCGTCGAAAATCGCGGAGCACGGGTTGCCGTTGAAGTCGCGCGACACGAGCGGCGCGTCGCAGTATTCGAGGATACCCTTCAAGGAACCCTCGGCCGCGCGCTTCATCGCCGCGTTGACGTCGTCCGCAGTCGTCGATTTTTCGACGGTTGCGGTGAGGTCGACAATCGACACGTTCGGTAGCGGCACGCGCACGGCCATGCCGTCGAGCTTCCCATCGAGCTCGGGCAGCACGAGCCCGATGGCCTTTGCCGCGCCGGTCGACGTGGGAATCATGGAGAGGGCAGCGGCGCGGGCGCGGCGGAGATCGTCGTGCGGCAGATCGAGAATCCGCTGATCGTTGGTGTAGGCGTGCACCGTGGTCATCAGGCCGTGACGGATGCCGAAGCCCGCATGCAGGACTTTGGCGACGGGGGCAAGACAGTTCGTGGTGCACGACGCGTTGGAGATCACTTGGTGCTTGGCGGCGTCGTAGGCCTCGTGGTTCACGCCGTAACAAATCGTTACGTCGGCCTTTTTCGCCGGCGCCGAGATCAGGACCTTGCGCGCGCCCGCCTTCAGATGAACGGCCGCTTCGTCGCGGCTGGTGAAACGCCCGCTGCACTCGAGCACGACATCCACGCCGAGTTCTTTCCACGGAAGCTTCGCCGGATCGCGCTCCGCGAGCACCCGAAGCTGCGTTTCGCCCACGCGCAGCGTGTCGCCGTCAGCGCGCACGGCTTCGCGCAACGTTCCGTGCACCGAGTCGTATTTCAGCAGATGAGCGAGGGTCTCGGCATCAGTGATGTCGTTGACGGCGACGAACTGGAGTTCCGATTTCGCTGCGAGGCACACGCGAAGGATGTTTCGACCGATGCGTCCAAAGCCGTTGATTCCTACGCGAACGCCCATCATTCCTCTCGACTTCGTTGAAGTAACGGACGAATCCCCGCCGGCAAGCCCGGTTGCGATATTTCACGTCCCGATCGGACCGTCAAGGCGCGCCGACGGCGAAATTTGGCGTGTTTCGCGAGCTCGCGTTGACTGGCTAGAATCGTTGTACTACCGAGGCGCATGAATCCGACGATCGGGCAACAGCAGGGTCTGGCGAGCATCGTTTTCGGCGCGAGCCCGGTCGTTCAGCTCGCTCTGCTGCTCCTGCTCGGCTTCTCGATCGGCAGTCTGGGTGTCATCCTCTTCAAGTTTCGCCAGCTGCGAGCGGCGCGGCG
This sequence comes from uncultured delta proteobacterium, assembly GCA_963745025.1. GTDB lineage: Bacteria > Desulfobacterota > Binatia > JACPRU01 > JACPRU01 > CAVQIG01. The sequence continues at coordinate 820,309 of CAVUWD010000016.1, read as the reverse complement.
ACAGAGCGAGCGCTTTCTGGAGATTTTCTGGGAAGCGAAGAACCTCGCCGGCATCAACAACGCGAGCATCGAGCTCAAGCAGAGCCCCGTGGCGCACGTGTTTCGCTCCGGTTATCAGGAGCTGCAACGTCTGACGCGCACGAGCTCGAAGAAGTCGGGAACGTGGAGCGAAAACCCGGAGAGCACGGAGCTCGGCGGGATCGAAAACGTCGAGCGTGCGATGCGCCGCGCCACCACGCAGGAAGTCACCCGCCTCGAGAAGGCGCTCACCTTCCTGGCCACCACGGCGTCCACGGCTCCGTTCGTCGGACTGTTCGGAACCGTATGGGGCGTGATGACAGCGTTCCGCGGCCTCACCACGGCGCAGACCTCGAGCATCCAAGCCGTGGCGCCGGGGATCGCCGAGGCATTGATCGCGACCGCCGTCGGCTTGGCGGCGGCGATTCCAGCGGTCGTCGCGTTCAATCACTTCGCGCGCGAGATCCGCGTTCTCACCGCCGACATGGAGAACTTTTCCGCGGAGTTCTTGAACATCGCGGAGAGGCACTTCATTTGATGAAGAGGCGATCGGCTTGCGGCGAGGACTCCTTGGCTTCTTTCGCGGTAGCCGGTAGTCGGTAGCCGAATCTCCCATGGCGTTCGAGACGCGATCGCAGAGCTCCTCCATCTCGCAGATCAACGTCGTGCCGCTCGTCGACGTAATGCTCGTGCTGCTCGTCATCTTCATGGTGACCGCGCCGATTCTCCAGCAAGGGGTTTCCGTCGAGCTCCCGCAGGCGAAGGCGGGCGCGCTGTCCGGAGAAGAGGAGCAGCTCGTCGTCACGATCGACAAGAAGGGCGTGGTCTACCTGAACGACAACGCGATCCCGATCGACCAGCTCGGCTCCAAGCTCGAGGCGGTGATCCGGCTGAAACCGGACAAGCAGGTTTTTTTACGGGCCGATCGTTCGGTTCCATACGGTGAAGTGGTGCGCGTCATGGCGGCGGTCAAGGGTGCGGGCGTGCAGAGCCTCGGGATGATCACGGAGCTGCCAACCGAGAAGAAATGAGCTAGCTCGGTAGCATGCGCCGGTCGAAGCCGAATCGCGACCAACGGGAGCGATCGACAATGCGAACTCTTCGCTCCGCACGCTGCTCGGTCGGAGCCGGGATCGCGACCAACGGGAGCGATCCGTGAAGGAAGCTCCGCGGCAGAACGCCTGGATCGCGGATCGCACGGCGGAACCGGCGCTTCCCTGGATGGTCGTGCTCTCCGCGATCCTCCACCTCGCGGCGGGTTTGGTGGTGGCGCTCCGGCCACGCGGGATCCTAATGCGCGTGCCCCCGCCGGTCGTCGCCTATACCGTGAAGATCGTCGATCCGAGCGCGCTCGGCGGGCGGTTGCCAAAAGGAGAAATCCGTCCCGAGGCGCCGCCGAGCGGCGTGGCCGCTCCGGCTGCGAAGGAGGAGCCAAAGCCGGTGCCCCCTCCGGAAACGGCGGAAGAGAAACGGCCGGAGCCAAAACCCGAGCCGCCGAAACCGGAGGAGAAGGTCGTCAAGCTGCCCGACGTGCCGAAGAAGCCCGAGCCAAAGCCCGAAGAAAGGAAGCCACCGCCACCGAAGCCGAACCCCGCACCCGCGGAGGTGAAGCCCAAGCCTTCGAAAGCAGAGCTCGCCAAGCTCGCGCGCGATAAGGAGATCCAGGACGCCGTGCGCCAGCTCGGCGAGAAAGGTAGCGGCAAGCACGCCTCGGGCCTCGGCGGCGTCGAGCAGGGCAAGGGAGCGGCGCTTGGCACCGGCGGCGACGGGGGCGGCGGGGGCGTCCTCATGGGCCTCGACTTCATCATCTACAAGAATCAGGTCGAAGCGATCATCAAGAAGAACTGGACGTGGGTGGGCGCGAACCCGAACCTGACGATCCGGGTCGGCTTTCGCATTGGAGACGGCGGTGACATCACCGATGTGCGGGTGCTGGATCAATCCGGCGATTCAAGCTTCGACGGTTCGGTAATGCGCGCGATCAGCATCTCGAGCCCGCTCCCCGCGCCGCCGGACAAATATCGTCAGATCTTCGGCAACTACACGCTCGAGTTCGTATCCGGTCAGCTTGCGGCGGGTGGCTGAGACTTTCTTGTTTCGATGGTGTTTTAGAGCAACGATTCACAGTATGGGAGGTGGAATCTTGCGGCGATGCTCGTGGATCGGTCTGGTCGCTTCGGCGTTGGTGGGGATGGTTGGCGTTGGGGCGGCGCACGGCCAAGTGACAGGCCGCATCGTCGGCCCGGGCGCGACGCGGCTCGAGATCGCCGTCTCGCCGCTGGCGGATACCGGCGGAGGCAAGGAGGCGGGTGCTCGCTTTGCCGAAGTCGTCGCGCGTAACTTGTCGCTGTCCGGGTATTTCCGAGTGCTCGATTCCAAGGCCTACATCGAGGGGCCGACGCCGGCCGACCCATCGCAGATCAATTTCGCGAACTGGTCGGTGCTCGGCGCCAAGGCGGTCATCAAGGGGACGGCGACGCAATCGGGCAACACGCTCTCGGTCGAGGCTCGCCTGTTCGACGTCGCGCAACGCTCTCAAGTCGGGGGTGAGCGTTACAGCGGCAACGCCGACCTGCTGCCGCAGATGGGGCGCCGCTTTGCGGACAAGGTGATGGAGTACCTCACCGGAGAGCGCGGGCCCTTCGACTCGAGGATCGTCTTCGCATCGCGCCGCGGCGGGCGCGCCAAGGAGATCCTCGTCATGTCGGTCGATGGCTTCGACGTGTCGATGGTGACGAACAATCGGACGATCAACATCGCACCGTCGTGGAGCCCGGACGTGGCGACGGTGCTCTTCACCTCCTTCATGGACGGCAACCCGAGCCTCTACCGGGCCGACGCGACGGGGCGATCGCTGCAAAAGATCTCGAGCGCGCGTGGGCTGAATCTCGGCGGCCGCTGGTCACCGGACGGGCGGATGATCGCGATCAGCTTGGAGCGAGGCGGGAACTCCGACATCTTTCTTCTGGACGGTGAAGGGCGCGTGTTGAAGCAGCTCACGAACGGTCCCGAGATCGACGTTTCGCCGACATGGTCGCCCGATGGAAGGCAGATCGCATTCGTGTCCGCGCGCACCGGCTCGCCGCAGATCTACGTGATGGGCGCCGACGGGTCGGCGCCACGACGGATCACCTCCCAGGGTAGCTACAACACGTCGCCGAACTGGTCGCCGAAGGGCGATCTGATCACCTACGTGAGCCGCGATCAGGGCTTCAACGTCTTCACGCTGAGCTTGAAGACGAATCAGGTGCGGCAGCTCACCGGCGGGCAGGGCAACAACGAGGACCCTTCGTTCTCGCCCGACGGCCGCTACGTGGTGTTCAGCTCCACGCGCGTCGGTCGGCCCGCGCTGTTTCTCGCTGACACCACGGGTGAGCACCAGGTTCAATTGACCAGGTCCGGTGGAGATGATACCAGCCCATCTTGGTCTCTGCGGCTGCCGTGAGCCGCGCCGCGAGTGCGAATTATTCAGGTCTTGGGGGGTGAGAATGAAGAGAGTGCGGGAACGATCGGTCGCGCTGTGTGCGGTGGCGATGGTGGCGTTGCTGCTGACCGGTTGTCCGGCGAAGAAGAAGCCCAGCGTCGGAGCCGAGGCCGAAGGCATGGGCCAGGGCGGACTCGCAGGCGGTAGCCTCGAGAACTTCAAGAAGGGCATGGGACCCTCCGAAGGCGGCCCGCTGCAGGACGTTCATTTCGACTACGATCGCTACGACCTGAGGCAGGAGGACCGCTCCGTTCTCCAGGCGAACGCCCAGTGGCTGAAGGACAATCCGAAGGCGAAGGTAGAGATCGAGGGCCACTGCGACGATCGCGGCACCGTGGAATACAACCTCGCGCTCGGCGCCAAGCGGGCCAAGGCCGTGAAGGATTATCTGGTTTCGCTCGGCACCGCGTCCGATCGACTCTCGACGATCAGCTACGGCGAGGAGTTGCCGCTCTGCCGCGAGGACAACGAGGCGTGCTGGTCGCGGAATCGGCGCGCGCACTCCGTCGTGCTCCAATAACCGTGCGCTCGGCTCAGCGGCAGTGGTTTGCGCTCGCGGTGCTCGGCGCAGCGGCGTTCGGATGCGCCACTCAGGCCGACGTGCAATTCGTTCGTGGCGACGTCACCGAGGCGCGCAGGCAGGCGGCCGACGCCAAGGCGATGGTCGACGGCCTGAAGGTTGACGTCGACTCGTTGCGCGGCGAGTTCGAGGCGCTCAAGTATCAGAACACCGGGGTAGGCAAGCTCGACGATCTGATGCGTCGGCTGGATGCCCTCGATGCGCGGATCGCGGCCGTCGAGCAGTCTCGTGGTGCCGCGACGGTTCCGACGACGGCGGGGACTGAGACCGCCGCCGCGGTTGCTCCCACTCCGAGCGGGCCGGAGGGCGAACTGGCAAACGTGCCGGTTCCGCCATCGGCGCCGGCGGAATATCGCGACGGCATCGATCTCCTGCGTCGTGGCGACAACGGCGGCGCGATCCAAAAGCTGCGCGAGTTTCTCCGCAAGTCACCGAAGTCCGATCTCGCGGACGACGCCCAGTACTGGATCGGCGAGGCCTATTACGTGAACCGCGACTACAACCGGGCGATCTTGGAGTTCAACGAAGTCTTGCTGCGCTATCCGAAGGGCGACAAAGTGCCCGCGGCGCTGCTGCGGCAAGCGATGGCCTTCGCCGAGCTGGGCGACAAGGTCGACGCGCGCCTGGTGCTGCAAAAGCTCGTGAGCGAGCACGGGGCTTCGCCGGAAGCCGAGAAGGGACGTCAGAAGCTCGCCGAGCTCAGCTCCTGAGGCGGGCCAGGCGCGCCCGCGCGCCTCATGCAAGTCATTCGATACCTCGAGGCGTCTCGCGCCCGACTCGAATCCCCGGTCGCCACGCTCGGCAACTTCGATGGCGTCCACGTCGGTCACCAAGAAATTCTCGGACGCGTCGTGCGCCAGGCGGCCGAGCGTCATGGGGACGGCGTGGTCATCACGTTCTTCCCGCACCCCACGGCGGTGCTGTTCCCGGAGCGAGCGCCGGCGTCGCTGACGCCGTTGCGCGAACGGCTCGCGCGGATGCGTGACGCGGGTGTCACCAAGGTAGTCCTGCAGCACTTCACGCGCGCGTTCGCCGCGCTCGAAGCCGACGAGTTCGTCGAACGGGTTCTCGTGCGACGCCTCGGTGTCGTCAAGGTGATCATCGGCCACAGCGTGAACTTCGGGCGAGGGCGCGGCGGCAGCGCAGCCACCCTAGAGGACGCGGGACGCCGATTTGGCTTCGAGGTCGAAGTCGTCGGGCCGGTCACCGTCGATGGAATCGCGGTGAGCAGCACCGAGGTACGAAAGTGTCTGTCGGCGGGCGACGTGGTGCTCGGGGCGCGACTCCTCGGACGGGCCTACGCGGTCGAAGGCCGCGTCGTCGTCGGCGATCGCAGGGGACGCGGCCTCGGCTTTCCGACGGCCAACGTCCGTTCGCGCTCGCCGATCCTCGTGCCGGACGGCGTATACGCGGTGCGCGTGGAATGGGGCGCGCAGCAGAGGAGCGGGGTGGCGAACGTGGGTCGGAAGCCAACCTTCGGCCAAGGCCACTGCCGCACGCTCGAGGCGCATCTGTTCGATTTCGACGGCGACCTCTACGGCGAACGGCTGCGCGTCTCGCTCGTGGGGCGGCTGCGGGGCGAGATGCGCTTCCCGTCCCCGCAGGCGCTCGTCGAACAGATTCACAGGGACGCGGAGCGCGCCCGCGAGGTCTTGAAGATCTGAGCGAGCCGGTCACGCTGCGGGTTCCTACGCTCTCCGCGCCGACTCGCCTCGACGTCTTTCTCGTGACGAGCGGCGCGGCACGAACGCGCTCGCAGGCCAAGAGCTGGATCGACGCCGGGCACGTTCGCGTGGACGGGAAGGTGCGCAAGGCGGGTTTCGCGCTCGCCGGCGGCGAGGCGCTCGAAGTGCGCCCGCCGGCCGAGGCGCCCGCGCGCGCCGAGCCGGAAGACCTACCGCTCGAGATCCTCTACGAGGACGACGACGTGCTCGCCGTGGACAAGCCGGCCGGGATGGTCGTGCATCCCGCGCCTGGCGCGTGGCGGGGCACGGTGGTGAACGCGCTCTTGCATCGCCAGCTCGTCTCCCGCACGCTCTCCGAGGAGCGGCCTGGAATCGTTCACCGGCTCGACAAGGAGACCTCCGGCATTCTGCTTGTCGCGCGCACAACGCATGCGCAGGAAGCATTGGCGCGGGCGTTTCACGACCGGCGCGTGCAGAAACTCTACCTGGCGATCTCCCTTGGCGTGCCGCGTGCTCCAGCGGGATCCCTCGAGTGGGCGATCGGCCGCCATCCACACGAGCGTAAGCGAATGTCGATCCGCAGTCGCTCGCCGCGCGCTGCGCGGACGCGCTACACCGTGCTCGAATCGTTCGGGACGCTGTCGCTTCTTCGCCTCGAGCCCGAGACGGGTCGGACCCATCAGATTCGCGTGCATCTGGCTGCGATGGGTCATCCCGTGCTCGCCGATCCCCTCTACGGCACTCGAAAGGGGAGAGCGCTTCCCGCGAGCGGGCCGGGCCGCAGCTTCCAGCGGCAAGCGCTGCACGCCGCGGAGATCCGCTTCCCGCACCCGGTGACGAGCACGCTCGTTCGTCTGCAGGCTCCTCTGCCGCGCGACATGCGCTCTCTCCTCGAAGAGCTGCGCAGCGGCAAACGCTAGCGGGTCATTTTGGGATCTGAACAGATGGTGAGGGGGACGTTGCGGCATTACCGGAATTGCTTCCATCGCTCGTAAGCCAACTGTGAAAAACAATTCCGACAATGCCGCAGCCGTCCCTGTCCTCCATGACGTCGGTCGCCCAAATCACCCACGACCCGCCGAAAAGCGGAGTTGACAGCTTTCCGGGGATTCACTACGTAACGATCTGACTCCGCTGGTCACCGCAGATTTCCTGCTCCTCTGACCCTCAGTCGTCCGAGTTGGCCAATCCCCGGCCGGATTCCAGGAGACTTGATGTCCCGACAGCGTCGCAACAACGTTCAAGAGGAGAACACTCCCATGCCCGACGTGATCGAAGAGCCGGCGGCGGGAGGCGGTGCAGGCCTCAACCTGAAGCTGCTCAAGGAAAAGAAGATCCACGAGCTCGCCGCGATTGCCAAGGAGTTCGACATCGAAGGCGGCTTCGAGTTTGCGGAAGCAGGAGCTGATCTTCTCCATCCTCCAGGCGCAGACGGAGCAGAACGGCTTCATCTACGGCGAAGGCGTGCTCGAGATCCTGCCCGACGGCTTCGGTTTCCTGCGCGCGCCCGACTACAACTACCTGCCGGGTCCCGACGACATCTACGTCTCGCCGAGCCAGATCCGCCGCTTCAACCTGCGCACCGGCGACGTCGTCTCCGGACAGATCCGCCCGCCGAAGGAGGGCGAGCGCTACTTCGCGCTGCTCAAGGTCGAGGCGATCAACTACGAGGAGCCGGAGAAGGCGCGCGACAAGATCCTCTTCGACAACCTGACGCCGCTCTACCCGCACGAGCAGCTGCATCTCGAGCACGATCCCGAGGAGTACACCACGCGCATGATCGATCTGCTCACGCCGATCGGCAAGGGCCAGCGCGGCCTGATCGTGGCGGCGCCGCGCACCGGCAAGACGATGATGCTGCAGAACATCGCCCACGGCATCACCGCCAATCACAAGGACGTCGATCCTGATCGTGCTGCTGATCGACGAGCGTCCCGAAGAGGTGACCGACATGCAGCGCTCGGTCGAGGGCGAGGTGGTGAGCTCGACCTTCGACGAGCCGCCGACGCGCCACGTGCAGGTCGCCGAGATGGTGATCGAGAAGGCCAAGCGTCTGGTCGAGCACGGCAACGACGTCGTCATCCTGCTCGACTCGATCACGCGCCTGGCGCGCGCCTACAACACCGTCGTGCCGCCGAGCGGCAAGATCCTCTCCGGCGGCGTCGACTCGAACGCGCTCCGCAAGCCGAAGAAGTTCTTCGGCGCGGCGCGCAACATCGAGGACGGCGGGTCAGCCTCACCATCATCGGCACGGCGCTGGTCGACACCGGCAGCCGCATGGACGAGGTCATCTTCGAGGAGTTCAAGGGCACCGGCAACATGGAAATCCACCTCGACCGCCGGCTGATGGACAAGCGCATCTTCCCGGCCATGGACATCAACCGTTCCGGCACGCGCAAGGAGGAGCTGCTGCTCCCGCGGGACGTCCCTGAACCGCGTCTGGATCCTGCGCAAGCTCCTCTCGCAGCTGAACACGGTCGAGGCCATGGAGTTCCTCCTCGACAAGATGCAAGGCACCAAGAACAATCAGGAGTTCCTGACCTCGATGAACCAGTGACGAGCCGACTACTGGCTACAGCAAAGGCAGCCGCGAAGTCCCTGTCTGAAGCCGATCCTCGCGTTGCAACCCCGCGATCGTTCTGATACTTTACTTCGATTAAGGTGATTCCGCAGAAAACCCGCGAGGAGACCGTATGGCCGAAGTGACCATGAAGCAGCTGCTCGAGGCCGGAGTGCACTTCGGCCACCAGACGAGCCGCTGGAACCCGAAGATGAAGCCGTACATCTTCGGGGCCCGCAACGGCATCTACATCATCGACCTGCAGCAGACGGTGAAGCTCTTTCGCGACGCCTACACCTTCGTCCGCGACGTCGTGGCCGACGGCGGGACCCTCATGTTCGTCGGCACGAAGAAGCAGGCCCAGGACGCCATCCGCGAAGAGGCCGAGCGCTGCGGCATGTTCTACGTGAACAACCGCTGGCTCGGCGGCATGCTCACCAACTTCCAGACCATCAAGCAGTCGATCGATCGGCTGAAGAAGCTCGAAGAGATGCTCGAGGATCCGAAGATGGCCGAGGCGCTCACCAAGAAGGAGATGCTCGGCATCCGTCGGGAGCGCGACAAGCTGCTCACGGCGCTGGGCGGCATCAAGAACATGAGCAAGCTCCCCGATGCGATGTTCGTGATCGACCCGAAGAAGGAAGAGATCGCGGTGCGCGAGGCGAACAAGCTCGGCCATCCCCGTGGTCGCGGTGGTCGACACCAACTGCGATCCCGATCTCATCGACTAGAAGATCCCGGGCAACGACGATGCGATCCGCGCCATCCGTCTGTTCTGCGGCGGCGATCGCCGACGCGGTGCTCGAAGGCAAGGCGCTCGCAGAGGAGCGCAGCCGCGGCAAGGACGAAGAAGAGGGCGAGGAGGCTGCGGAGCCATCGCCAGCCCCGAGCACGGTGGAGGGGGAAGCGCACTGATGGAGATCCGAGCCGAAGCGGTCAAGGAGCTCCGCGAGAAAACCGGCGCGGGCTTCATGGACTGCAAGAAGGCCCTTGCCGAGGCCAGCGGAGACCTCGAGAAGGCCGTGCGCTGGCTCCGCGAGAAGGGGTTGGCGGCCGCGGCCAAGAAGGCAGGCCGTGCGACGAGCGAGGGGCTGGTCGGGACGTACATCCACGCCGGCGGCAGAGATCGGCGTGCTCGTCGAGGTCAACTGCGAGACCGACTTCGTCGCCAAGACCCCCGACTTCCAAAACCTGGTGAAGGAACTGGCCATGCAGGTCGCCGCGGCATCGCCGGCGTGCCCCGCTACGTCCGCCGCGAGGAGGTCCCGGCCGAGGTCGTTGAGCAGGAGCGCGAGATCTATCGCGCGCAGGCGAAGAGCTCGGGGAAGCCCGAGAAGGTGATCGAGAAGATCGTCGATGGCAAGGTCGACAAGTTTCTCTCCGACGTCTGCCTCCTCGAGCAACCCTTCATTCGCGATCCCGAGAGGACCGTCAAGGACGTGGTCAGCGAGGCGATTGCCAAGCTCGGCGAGAACATCAATGTTCGCCGCTTCGCACGTTTCCAGTTGGGCGAGAGCGCTTGAACAGGTTAGAGTGAGTCGGTGCCCGAAGCTTCACAGGCCGCTGCCCTCTCCAACCGCTCTGCCCTTCGTTATCGCCGCGTCCTGCTGAAGCTCTCGGGGAGGCCCTCGCCGGCAAGGACGGCATACCGATCGACTCCAAGGCGGTCGGTGAGTTCGCCCAGGAAATCAAGGAAGTTCACGCGCTCGGGTGCGAGCTCGCCATCGTCATCGGTGGCGGCAACATCGTGCGCGGTCTGTCGGCGAGCGAGCACGGGATCGACCGCGCGACCGGCGACTACATGGGCATGCTGGCGACCCTGGTCAACGCCTCGCCCTCCAGGACGCGCTCGAGAAGCTGGGCGTGATGACGCGGGTGATGTCGGCGATCGAGATGCACCAGATCGCCGAGCCCTACATCCGGCGGCGTGCCACTCGCCATCTCGAGAAGGGTCGGATCGTCGTCTTCGCTGCCGGAACCGGCAACCCCTATTTCACGACCGACACGGCCGCGAGTCTTCGCGCCATGGAGATCGGCGCCGAGGTCATCTTCAAGGCGACGCGGGTCGACGGCGATTTACGACGCCGATCCCTTGAAGAACGCCGGGGCGAAGAAGTTCGGAGAGCTTACCTACATCGAAGTGCTGAACCGCGGCCTCAAGGTGATGGACTCGACGGCGATCTCGCTGTGCATGGACAATCGTCTGCCGATCCTCGTGTTCAATCTGCTGGAGCGGGGCAACATCAAAAAGGCGGTGTGCGGAGAGCGCATCGGTACGCTGGTGCATCCGGGTTGATCGCGAGGAGGGAGGCGAAGCCGGGGAGGGGGCCAGACGCGGCCCGAGGAAATGGGCGCGAATGGTGAGGCGATCATGACGGATCAGGAAGTTCTCGACGATCTCAAGAAAGAGATGGAGAAGACGGTCGCGGCGTTCCGGCGCGAGCTGGCTCGCACGCGGACCGGCCGCGCGTCCACGGCGCTGCTCGAAGGCATTCACGCGGACTACTACGGCGCCAAGACGCCGCTCATCCAGCTCGCCACACTCTCCGCTCCCGAGCCGCGGCTCCTCGTCGTACAACCCTTTGACAAGACGGCCCTGATCGCGATCGAGAAGGCGATCCAGCAATCGGACCTCGGGCTGAATCCGATGAGCGACGGCAAGATCCTGAGGATCCCGATTCCCGAATTGACCGACGAGCGTCGCAAGGAGATCGTCCGGCATCTGCACAAGGTGGCAGAGGATTTCCGCGTGTCGGTGCGCGGCGCATCGCCATGACGCACTCGAATTGCTGAAGGAGATGCTCAAAGAGAAGGAGCTGACCGAAGACGACAACCGGCGCGCACGCGACAAGATCGAGGCGGCCACCAAGGACTATCTCGAGCGCGTCGACAAGGTCCTCAAGAGCAAGGAGGAGGAGGTTTTGTCAGTTTGATCCGGCTACCGACCTCCAGAAAAGACGTCACGAAGGCTTTGCGGTAGCCGGCGACCTGGAGCCAATCTCACCTATGTCTCTCGTCGATCTCGACTCCAACCGCCTCCCCCGACACGTCGCGATCATCATGGACGGCAATGGGCGTTGGGCCCGGGGCCGCGGACTGCCACGTATCGAGGGGCACCGTCGCGGGAAGGAAGCGGTGCGCGCCGTCGTCGAAACGGCCCGCCGACTCGGCATCCCCTATCTATCGCTCTACGCGTTCTCGACGGAGAACTGGAGCCGGCCGCGCGAAGAGGTCGACGGGCTGATGAGCTTGCTCCGGCGATACCTCGCGACGGAGCTCGGCAAGATGATGCGGAACCAGATCCGCCTGCTGGCGATCGGTAACCTGAAGCGCCTGCCACGGGCGGTTCAGGAGGCGCTGCGCCGCAACATCGAGGCGACCCGCAACAACACCGGCATGACCGTGGTCCTCGCGGTCAGCTACGGCGGTCGGGAGGAGATCGCCAGTGCCATGCGAGCGATGGCGCGCGAGGTGCGTCGGGGCAATCTTCAGCCCGACGAAATCTGCGAGGCCACCGTCTCGGAGCATCTCTCGACGGCAGGGATTCCCGACCCCGACCTGCTGATCCGCACCAGCGGTGAAATGCGGGTGTCGAACTTCTTGCTCTGGCAGATCGCCTACTCGGAGCTCCTCGTGACGCCGACCCTTTGGCCCGATTTCGGCGAGGCCGAGTTCGTCGCGGCGCTGTCGCATTACCAAGGCCGAGAGCGGCGGTTCGGTCTGACCGACGAGCAGATCGACCGAGAGCGGATCGGTGCGGCTCGTTAGGGACGCGACCGGCCGCGTGACGTAAGACGGGGAACCCGCGATGCTGCCGGCGAGACTCGCGACCGCGGCGGTCGCGATTCCTTTCCTTCTCTGGCTGGTGTTTTGGGCACCCTTCGTCGTCTTCCGCGGCGTCGTCCTACTCTTCACGTTGGTCGCGTTGGTCGAGTACTTTCAGATGGCGTTCCCGACGCGGCCGCCGCTGCGGCGGCTGGGCATCATCTCCGGAGCGCTGCTCGCGGTCGGCATGGCCGGCAATCCGCCGGAAAGCGCGATGGTGGTGGTGGCCGGCCTTATGGCCGTGGTGACGATCGGCTTGATCAGCTGCTTGATCGTCGGCGATGACCCGGCAGGAGCCGTGACGAGCCTCGGTCACGTGCTCATCGGTGCGCTCTATGCGGGCGCATTCATTCCGCATTTCATCTGGCTGCGCGTCAATCCAGCCGACAGCGGCCCCAAATGGGTGCTCTTCGTGCTCGCCGTGGCGATGGGGGGCGACTCGGGCGGATACTTCGTCGGGCGATCTTTCGGAAAGCATCCGCTCATACCTTCGGTCAGCCCCAAGAAAACCCTCGAGGGGTCTGCCGGGGCGGTTGGCGGGAACGTCTTGGCCGGCGGAATCGTCAAGGTGCTCCTGCTGCCGATGTTGACGTGGGGAGAGGTCCTCCTGCTTTCTCTCGTGACCGGGCTCCTGGCCCAGCTCGGCGACCTCTGCGAGTCGCTCTTGAAGCGCGCCTTCGGGGCCCAGGATTCCGGTTGGCTTCTGCCCGGACACGGTGGCGTGCTCGACCGCACCGACAGCCTCGTGTTTCCCGTGGTCTTGGTCTACTATTACGTGAACTTTGTACGCGCCGGCGGCTAGCAGCTTTTCGGCTGCAAAACGACGGCACCGGGGGGATTCGGAACGGATGGGCACTTTCGTAGTTTACATCCTGGCCGCCGTGCTCGTGCTCGGCGTTCTCATCTTCGTCCACGAGCTCGGCCATTTCCTGGTCGCGAAGGCCTCGGGCGTGCGGGTGCTTCGCTTCTCGCTCGGCTTCGGCCCGAAGATCGTCGGCACCCGCGTCGGCGAGACCGAATATGTCGTCAGCCTCGTCCCGCTCGGCGGTTACGTAAAGATGCTCGGCGAGGACGACGATGGCGAAGCGAGCGAAGACGTCGCCGATCAGGCGCGATCCTTCGCCCAACAGCCGCTCTACAAGCGGTTTGCGATCGTCTTCGCCGGGCCGTTCTCGAATCTCGCCTCGTCTTGGGCGTGCTTGGTGGTCGTCGCCCTGTTTTACGGGATCCCCGTCCCATCGAATCTTCCGGCCGTCGGAGCCCTCATCCATGGTTTGCCCGCGGAGAAGGCCGGCCTCCTCGCCAATGACCGGATCCTTTCCGTGAACGACGAGGAGATCTCGACCTGGGACCAGTTGGTCGAGCACACCGTCGGCAGCAAGGGCAATGCGATGGCGCTGAAGGTGAAGCGCGGCGATGCGGTCGTCGACGTGACGGTCGTCCCCGAGAAGCAAGCCACCCTCAACATCTTCGGTGAAACCGTCGGGGAGGCGTACCGCATCGGCATCGAGCGAGCCGCGGACACCCAGGCCGTGGCGGCGATCCAGGCTCCCTGGCTCGCGGCGAAGCAGGTCTACTTCTATTCCGAGCTGATCGTGCTCTCGCTCGTCAAGATGGCGCAAGGCAGGATCTCGGCGCATGAGCTCGGCGGACCGATCACCATCGCCCGCATCGCGGGCGAGCGCGCGCAGAGCGGGCTCAAGAGCCTGCTCGAGTTCATGGCGTTCCTCGGCGTGAACCTCGGCGTCCTGAATCTATTGCCGATCCCCGTGCTCGACGGCGGACACCTGTTCTTCTTCGCCACCGAAGCGGTCATGCGGCGTCCCGTGCAGGCGCGCGTGCGCGAGGTCGCGCAGCAGGTCGGTCTCTTCCTGCTGGTCAGCTTGATGCTGTTCGCGGTGTACAACGACATTTACAGGTGGATTCAGGGGTGACCAAGAGTCCACCGGCTACCGACTGCCGGCTACCGCAGAAGACGCCAAGAAGGCTTTGCCGGAAGCCGGAAGCCGGAAGTCGGAAGCCGTCCTTATGATCGTCCTCGGCATCGAGACGGCGACTGCGGTGAGCACGGTTGGCGTCGTCCTTGACGAACGCATCCTCGGCGAAATCGCCGAGCGTTCGAGCAGCGGACACGCCGCGCGGCTCCCGGACCTGGTCGCACGCGTGCTCGAGCAAAGCGGGGTGAGGCTCCGAGAAGTCGACGGAGTCGCCATCTCGACCGGGCCGGGCTCCTTCACGGGCCTGCGAGTGGGCCTGGGCTTCGCCAAGGGAATCGCGTTTGCGGGTCGCTCTCGCGTCGCCGGAATCAGCACGCTCGAGGCGCTGGCCACGGCGGCGCCGACCGACTTCGCCACGATCGCGACGGTCACCGACGCGCGGCGCGGCGAGACCTACGTGGCGATCTTTCGGCGGTCGGGCCGCGAGCTGGTGCGGGTCTGCGAGGACCTGGTGCTGTCGCCGGAGGCGGCAGCGCAGCGCGTCGTCGGAGCGCTTCGCGGCGAGGGGCGCTCGCTCGTCGTCGGGGACGCACCCGAGCGCTATCCCGCAGTCTTCGCCGAGCTTCGCGGCGAGGGCGTCGAAGTCGCCTCGTTCGGCGAGATCTACCCGCGGGGAGGGGTGGTTGCGCTCCTCGGACAGCGCCGGCTCGCGCGCGGCGAAGCCGATCGCGTCGAGGCGCTGCTGCCCGTCTACGTGCATGCCCCCGCGGCCGAGCGGAACCTCCAACGCGCCTCGTTGACAATGGAAAACGCGGTGTCATAAATCCAAAACAACGCGGAAAGAGGGAAGAGGGACATGGAAAAGAGAGAAGAAGAAGAAATTCTTTCTCTGGCCGACCAGCTGCCCGAGCTGAGAAGCCTCTACGCGGAGCACCAGGATCTCAAGAAGAAGCTCGACAAGCTCAACCACAAACACTACCTGACCCCGGAAGAAGAATTGGAAAAGAAGCGCATTCAGAAGGTCAAGCTCGTTGGCAAGGATCGCATGATGGCGATCCTCGCCGCCCATCGAGGTGAGGTCGTCAAGACCGTGCAGGCGGCTTCGCGCTAGAGGACTTCCGGACCAGGGTTGACAAAACAGCAGCATACACTTTCCGTTCTCGTCGAGAACGAGTTCGGCGTGCTGGCCCGTGTCGCCGGGCTGTTCAGCGGCCGCGGCTTCAACATCGAGAGCCTGTCGCGTCGCCGAACCGCTCGATCCGACGGTGTCGCGCATCACGCTCGTCACCCGCGGCGACGATCAGGTCCTCGAGCAGATCACCAAGCAGCTCAACAAGCTCGTCCACGTCATCAAGGTCATCGACTTCAAGGGCGCGGCGCACGTCGAGCGCGAGCTCGTGCTCATCAAGGTGACGGCGGACGAGCGGACGCGCGGCGAGGTGATGAACATCGTCGACATCTTCCGCGCGAAGATCATCGACGTCGCGTCGAAGTCGTACATCATCGAGGTCACCGGCGCCGAGGAGAAGATCGACGGCGATGATCGAGCTGCTGACAGCCGATCGGCATCCTGGAGATCGCGCGCACGGGTCGTGTGGCGATGGTGCGCGGGAACCGAGACCGGCGGAGCACGGGGCCCGTCCGGCGAAAGAGAAGGTGGCATGAACATCTACTACGAGAAGGACGCCGATCTCGAACGCCCTACAGGGGCAAGAAGGTCGCGATCATCGGCTACGGCAGCCAGGGGCACGCGCACGCGCTCAACCTGCGCGACAGCGGCGTGGACGTGTGCGTCGGGCTGCGTCGCGACAGCAGCTCGCTGGCAGAAGGCGGAGGGCGCAGGGCTCACGGTGGGAGACGCCGACGCCGCCACGTGGGGCGACATCGTCATGATGCTCGTTCCCGACGAGAGTGCGCGAGCGTCATGTACCGAGGCGAAATCGCGCCGGGCCTGAGGCCGGGCAAGTACCTCGCGTTCGGTCACGGCTTCAACATCCACTTCAAGAAGATCGTGCCGCCCGCCGACGTCAACGTCTTCATGGTCGCGCCGAAGGGACCCGGCCACCTCGTGCGCAGCGAGTACGAGAAGGGACGCGGCGTGCCCTGCCTGCTCGCGGTGCATCAGGATCCGAGCGGTCAGACACAAGGCAGGTCGGGCTCGCCTACGCCAGGGCGATCGGCGGCGACGCGCGCCGGCATCCTCGAGACGACCTTCCGCGAAGAGACCGAGACCGATCTCTTCGGCGAGCAGGCGGTGCTCTGCGGCGGTCTCACCGAGCTGATCCGCGCCGGCTACGAGACGCTCGTCGAGGCGGGCTACGCGCCGGAGATGGCGTACTTCGAGTGCCTCCACGAGGTGAAGCTGATCGTCGACCTGATCTACGAGGGCGGCATCGCCAACATGCGCTACTCGATCAGCAACACCGCCGAGTACGGCGACATGACGCGCGGCAAGCGCGTGATCGGCCCGGAGGCGCGCAAGGCGATGAAGAAGATCCTCGCCGACATCCAGTCCGGCAAGTTCGCCGACGAGTGGATCACCGAGTATCGCTGCGGCATGCCGCACTTCCGCGAGCTGCGCAAGGAGGCGGAGAATCATCCCGATCGAGGAGGTCGGCGCGCGAGCTGCGCGGCCTGATGCCGTGGCTCGCCTCGGATCGGCTGGTCGACAAGGCGAAGAACTGATGGGCTACGGGCTACAGGCAAAGCCTTCGCGGTCGCTTCGCGAAGCCCGTAGCCCGTAGCTCTTGCCCATGAAATTCGCCCGGGAAGGCCTGCCCTTCGTGATTCCGCTCGGGTTGGCGACGTTCGTCGCCAACCTGCTCGGCTTCTGGTGGGTCGGGTTCTGCATGCTCATTCTCACGCTCGCGGTTGCCGCGTTCTTTCGCGATCCCGAGCGCGACATTCCGATCGGCGAAGATCGCGTCTTGTCGCCGGCCGACGGCCGCGTCGTCGCCGTCGACGCTGAGGCTCATGCCGAGACGCTTCCCGGCGAGGCGTTTCAGCGCGTCGGCATCTTCATGTCGCCGCTCAACGTGCACGTGAACCGTGCGCCCGTTGCCGGCGAGGTGCTGTCGGTGAGGCATACCCCCGGGCGGTTCCTCGCGGCGTTCACAACGAGCGTTCTTCGATCGAGAACGAGCGCAACGAGGTGGTGCTGCGCGATGAACGCGGACGAGTGCTCGTGCTCGTTCAGATCGCTGGCTTGCTCGCGCGGCGCATCATCTGCCGCCTGCGTCCGGGGCAACGGGTGGAGCGGGGTGCTCGCTTCGGCTTGATCATGTTCGGTTCGCGGGTCGACGTCTACGTTTCGCGTTCGGCGCGGATCTGCGTTCGCGTCGGAGAGCGGGTGCGAGCGGGCTCGGGGATCCTCGCGGAGTATCTCGTATGACGAGAGAACCGCTGCACGTGCTTGGCGGACGCGGCGGGTACGACAGCCCGCTTCGCCGCGGCGTCTACCTGCTGCCGAATCTGGTCACCACCGGCGGGCTCTTCGCGGGATTCTACTCGATGATCTCGACTTTCGCCGACCGCTACGAGCTCGCCGCGGTGATGATCCTCGTCGCGCACGCTGTTCGATGGCCTCGACGGCCGGATCGCGCGGCTGACGCGAACCGCCAGCCGCTTCGGCGTCGAATACGATTCGCTCTCCGATCTCGTCGCGTTCGGTGTCGCTCCGGGAATCCTGGTCTACAAGTGGGCGCTCGAGCCATGGGCAACGTGGGGTTGGCTCGCCGCCTCGCTCTACGTGACCTGCGGAGCGCTGCGTCTGGCCCGGTTCAACGTTCAGGTCGAGTCGGTCGAGAAGCGGGCCTTCGTCGGCCTGCCGATCCCCGCCGCGGCGGACATGATCGTTGCGACCGTGCTGCTCTACTACTTCTTCGGCGGCGAGGGCGCGACGCACAAGCACATCATCCTGCTGCTGCTGATCTATTCGCTCGCGGGCCTGATGGTGAGCGAGGTTCCGTACTACAGCTTCAAGGACGTCCACTGGCACAACCGGCAGCCGTTCTGGCTGCTGATCGCCATCATCGTCGCGTTCAAGCTGGTGATCGCCGAGCCCCAGCTCGCGCTCTTCTCCTCGATCTCCTTGTACCTCGTCTCCGGGCCCGTTTGGTGGCTCGTGCGGCGCGCACGGCGTCTGCGCCGCGTGAATCGCGGGCCCACGAGCTTGGTAAACCGCAGCGGAGCCGCCTCTCCTTGACAAGCCGCGCATAGGCCAGTAATGCTGGATGCGAAATGCGGACCGGAAAGGCGATCGGATTGCTGCTTCTCGGGCTCGGAGGGCTGCTTAGCCTCCCGCCCGTCGCGTCCGACCGCGCTGTCAGCGGATAAGCCGGAAGGACGTCATGGGCGGAGAACCCGCCCGTGACCGGTGAGGCGAAAGCTACGGGCGGCTCTCCCCCGTAGCTTTTTTGTTTCGAGGAACAGCCGCCATCAACGACGAGAAGAGGAGAGAGACCATGAGCCCAGAGACCACCCCCGCAATCGACCGCGTACAGATCTTCGACACGACGCTGCGCGACGGCGAGCAATCGCCGGGCGCGACCATGAACGTCGAGGAGAAGCTGGTGATCGCGCGCCAGCTCGAGCAGCTCGGCGTCGACGTCATCGAGGCGGGGTTCGCCGCCTCCTCGGAGGGCGACTTCGAGGCGGTGCGCCGCGTGGCGGCGACCGTCACACGCCCGATCGTGCTGTCGCTCGCCCGCACGCGCGAGCAGGACATCGACGCGCGCCATCCGGGCGGTCGAGAAGGCGGAGCGCCCCGGCATCCACATCTTCATCGCCACCTCCGACATCCACCTGAAGCACAAGCTCATGATGAGCCGCGCAGGAGGTGCTCGACGCCGCCGTGCTGGGCGGTGACGCGCGGCCAAGAAGCACCTCGACTACATCGAGTTCTCGGCCGAGGACGCGTCGCGCAGCGACCTCGACTACCTGGTGCAGGTCTTCGCCGCGGTGATCGAGGCCGGCGCGCGGACGATCAACGTGCCCGACACGACCGGCTACGCGCTGCCCGAGGAGTACGGCGCGCTCTTCGCGACGCTGATCGCGAGACGCGTGCCGGGCGGCGACCGCGTCGATCTGGAGCGCGCACTGCCACAACGACCTCGGCCTGGCCGTCGCCAACTCGCTGGCCGCCGTCGCAGACGGCGCGCGCCAGATCGAGTGCACGGTCAACGGCATCGGCGAGCGCGCCGGCAACACGGCGATGGAAGAGGTGGTGATGGCGATCAAGACCCGCGCGCGACGTGCTTCGCGCGTCGACACGGGCATCGTCACCGAGCAGATCTATCCGACGAGCCGGCTGCTCTCGCAGATCACCGGCATCCCGATCCCGATCAACAAGCCGATCGTCGGCGACAACGCCTTCGCGCACGAGGCCGGCATCCATCAGGACGGCGTCCTCAAGTACCAGCAGACCTACGAGATCATGACGCCGGAGACGGTCGGGCCTCGCAGTCGAACCGCCTCGTGCTCGGCAAGCACTCCGGGCGCCACGCGTTCGTCGACCGGCTGAAGGAGCTCGGGCATCGAGCCCGGCCGAGATCGACATGAACGGGCCTTCGAGCGCTTCAAGGCGCTCGCCGACCGCAAGAAGAACGTCTACGACGAGGACCTGATCGCGCTCGTCGCCGCAGGAGGCGACGCGCGGCCGCGACCGCTACGAGCTGCTCTACCTGAACGTCACCTCGTCGAGCATGGCGGTGCCGCACGCGACCGTGAAGATCCGCATCGACGGCGAGGAGCGGCTCGGATCACGGCGACCGGCGACGGCATGGTCGACGCCTGCTACAAGGTGATCAGCGATCTGACCGGGCCGAGCATCCGCAGCTCGAGCGCTACGCGGTCAAGGCGATCACCGGCGGCACCGACGCGCAGGGCGAGGTGTCCTGTCTGGTGCGCGAGGACGGTGTCACGGTGACCGGGCAGGGCAGCCACACCGACATCATCCAGGCGAGCGCGCTCGCCTTCGTGAACGCGCTCAACAAGCTCGAGTACCGCAAGCGGTATCAGCAGCAGTTGAGGGAGGTGGGACCGTGAGGACAGGAAGGCTACCGGCTTCCGACTACCGGCTACCGCAAAGACGCCGTGAACTCTCTTGCGGAAGCCGGTACCGGTATCCGGTATCCGGTAGCCCAGTCTGCGATCATGAAACCGAACATCCTCGTCCTTCCCGGAGACGGCATCGGGCCCGGAGGTGACCGCCAGGCGGTGGACGCGCTCCTGGCGGTCGCCGCGTAACGGCTTCGAGCCGGCAGCTCGCCGAGGAGGCAATCGGCGGCGGCATCGATCGACGCCACGGCGTGGCGATCCGACCGGGTGTTCTCGACCAGGCGAAGGCTGCCGATGCGGTGCTGCTCGGCGCCGTCGGCGGCCCCAAGTGGGACGACCCGCAGAGCCACGGTACGGCCCGAGCAGGCGCTGCTCGCGTTGCGCAAGGGGCTCGGTCTGTTCGCCAACCTGCGGCCGGTGCGCGTGCTTGCGGAACTCGCCGATGCGTCGGCGTTGAAGCGCCGAGGTGCGTCGAGGGCGTCGACCTCGTCGTCGTGCGCGAGCTGACCGGCGGCATCTACTTCGGGCAGCCGAGCGAGCGGCGAAGCGGCGCGAACGGCCGCGAAGCGGTCGATACGCTGCCCTATCACGAGGGCGAAGTTCGCGCGCTTGATGCGCGTGGCATTCGAGCTCGCGCGGCTGCGGCGCAAGAAGGTGACATCCGTCGACAAGGCGAACGTCCTGTCGACGTCGCGGCTGTGGCGCGAGGTCGCCGCACGAGGTCGCGCGCGAGTATCCGGACGTCGCCTTCGAGGACGTGCTCGTCGACGCGATGGCGATGCATCTGATCCGCCGGCCGCGCGACTTCGACGTCATCGCCACCGAGAACCTGTTCGGCGACATCCTGACCGACGAGGCCTCGATGCTGGCGGGCTCGATGGGCCTGCTGCCGTCGGCGTCGCTCGGCGCCGAGACCAATCGTCTCGACAGCCACGCGGCCTCTACGAGCCGATCCACGGCAGCGCCCCCGACATCGCCGGCCAGGACAAGGCGAACCCGCTGGCGACGATTCTCTCTGCGGCGATGATGCTTCGCTACTCCTTGGGCCTCGATCGCGAAGCGGAGCGAATCGAGACGGCGGTCGGGCGGGTGCTCGCCGACGGTTGGCGCACCCCGGACATCGCCGAGCCGGCGGGCAAGACCATCGGAACGGCGCTGATGGGTCGACGGGTCGTCGCCGCGCTGGCTTCGTGAGCGACGGGCGAGCATTCCGGGTCGCGGTGGTCGGCGCCACGGGACTCGTCGGCAGCGAGATCGTAGCGCTGCTCGACGAACGCGGCTTCCCGGTAGCCGATCTTCTGCTGTACGCCGCGGAGGATTCCGAGGGCTCAGAGGTCGACTTTCGCGGCGAAGTCAGGCGAGTCGAGCGGTTTCCCGAGGCGCCGCCGAAGGTGGACGTCGTGTTTCTCTGCGCCACGCCCGAGATCAGCCGGAAGGTCGGCTCTCGGCTGGCAGCCGAGGGTGCGGTGGCGATCGATCTGGCGCCGGAATCGACAGGTGACGCCGGGGTGCCGGTCGTGCTGGGTGTGGGCGACCTCGCGCCGACGGCTTGGCAAGCGAGCGGCGGTCTTCGCGTGCGCGTGCCGGATCCCCTGTCGCGGCTCGTGGCCGTGCCCCTGCGTGCGCTCGCGCCGCTCGGAAGGATCGAGCGTGCCATCGCCACGTTTCTGGTTTCCGCGTCGGCCTTCGGACGAAAGCGCGTCGAGCGTCTGAGCGAGGAGACGCTCGCCCTGCTGAATCTGCGCGAGCCGGAGAGCGACGCATCTCTCCCGGAGCTGGCGTTTCGCTGCGCGCCAGACGTCTCTTCCGATTCGGCAAGCACGTCTCGCCGGGTCGGTGCCGAGATCTCGCAGTTGATCGGCGCCGTCGCGCCGGTCGCGGCCAACGTCGTCGAGGTGCCGATGTTCTTCGGACAGGCGGCTTCGCTGTCGGTCGAGTTCCAGTCGCCGGCGCTCGGCGATCAGGCGCGCTCGATCCTTCGCGAGACGCCATCCTTAGTGGTTGCGGACGGTGGCAGCGAGCGACTCACCACCTTGGATGCGCTGGACACGGACGGAATTCTCGTCGTTGGCTTGCGGCAGGAAGCCTGCGATCCGAAGTGGCTCCATCTCTGGCTCCTGGGCGACAACGTACGGCAAGGAGGGGCGCTCGCAGCAGTGGCACTCGTCGAGGGTCTCTTGCTGAGGAGTAGGGGTCCGGCACCGGCAAAAGCGCCCGGTGGCTGACGCCGCCGATCGACATGCGCCTGGCGATGGTCGTGGAGTACGACGGCACGGACTACTTCGGCTGGCAAATCCAGCCCGACCGGCCGACGGTTCAGGGGGCGCTCGAGAAGGCGCTGTCGACGATCCTCGGCGAAGCCGTACGGCTCGAAGCCGCAGGACGTACGGATGCAGGTGTGCATGCCCGGGGGCAGGTCGCCGCTTTTTCGACGGAGCGCTCGATCGAGCTATCCTCGCTTCACCGCGGTGTCAACGCGCTCTGCGGGCGTGGAATCGTGGTGCGCGATCTTCGCCGCGCCGCCGACGATTTCGATCCGCGGCGTGACGCGCGGAGCCGGAGCTACGAGTATCGCATTCACAACGCTCCGTGGCCGTCTCCGTTCAGCGCCCGCTATGCGTGGCACGTACACACGCCGCTCGACGTCGCGGCGATGTGCCATACAGCCAGGATGCTCGTCGGCGAGCACGATTTCTCCTCGTTTCAGGCATCCGACTGTGACGCGGAGAACCCCATCCGGCGGGTGCTCGAGAGCGACCTCGGAGACGACGACGGTGAGATCGTCTACCGCGTGACTGCGACCGCGTTTCTTCGCCACATGGTGCGGACGATCGTTGGCACGCTCGTCGAAGTGGGTCGTCACGAGCGCTCGGTCGAGGATTTTCAGGCCTTGCTCGTGGAACGAGACCGTACCCGGGCGGGACCGACCGCGCCCCCCCAAGGGCTTTGCCTGATGCGCGTGACCTACGCGGGACCCTGCGCGGCGGACGAGTCGTGAAGCCGCAAGAGCCGCAGCGCCGTTTGCACTTCTACCGCCGACTGAGCGCGGAGCAAAAGCGCGAGTACGATCGCTCGGATGAGCGCCGGGGCCTGCCGCTCCTGCCGGCGCCGGTGCTCGGCGCGGCGGCCGAAGAGCTTGTGGCGGCAATCGCCAGCGAGTCGCCGGCGAGGACCCGCAGGGCAGCGCAGCGTTTGGTCGACGAGATCTGCGCGCGGCTTTCGGCGCAAAGCCCGCGCCGTGTGCCCCGCGCTCCGCGAGTCAAGGTGCTCCGCATACGGCCGCGCGTGGCGAAAAGCGAATTCCACGGACTGTATACTCGCCTCGACGGCGGCGAATCGCAGATCAAGGTGTGGATGTTCACGGCCGCGCACGGACGCGTGGTCAAGCCGCGGACGTTCCTGCGCACGCTGCTTCACGAGGTTTGCCACCACGTCGACATGACGCTTCTCGACCTGCCGCATTCGCTGCACACCCTCGGCTTCCACGCCCGCGAATCGTCACTGCTCCACTCCCTCGAGCGCAGTGGCGCCGACATTCCCGGCGGCCGCTCGATCCGTCGTGAGCCGCCCAAGGTCCCGCGGAAAGCTCCCGCGGCGCCAATCCATGCCGTGCAGCTCGAGCTCTTCAGCTCCGCTCGCTCCTCCAACGCCCGCCGTCGAGGATGAGCCGATTCAAACCGCTGCCCCCGCTACCGGGAGGGTAGTCGCGGTCTCCCGGGTAGACCATGGTCAGGGTGGGAGCGCCATGCAGCGTCACCGGGAGGATTGGCCGCGGTGGTCCCGCCGCGCGCAACGACTCGAGGGCGTCGGCGAGGGTTCGGAACTCGCAGAGCTCCTCGAGCACTCGAAACGTCGGCGGGGCGAGCAAGTGTTTTCCGGCGCGATATGCCTCGAGGGCGTCGGCGGGACGGAGCCACGCCGCCTCGCTGGTCTCGGTGCCGTCGCACTGCGCGACCTGACCCTGTGGAGCCTCGGCTACGAAGAAGCGCGTGTCCCAGCGACGCGGCTGGAGCTCCGGCGTGATCCAGCGCGCGAACGGCAGGAGGCGATCGAGCGCGAGCACCAATCCTTCACCCACGAGCGCCGCCCGCAGGCTCTCGGTTCCCGCCTGTAGCCCCGATCGCAGCGCGCAGAGCCGAACGAAGGCGGCGTCCGTGACCTGGCTCGAGAGCAGAAGCCCCGCTTCCTCGAAGAGCTCGCGGCAGGCTGCGACGTAGAGCGCGCGTGCCTCGGCTGCGGGCAGCGCTTCTCCGAGGCAGGCGAGTGCCTTCTCGACCGAGAAGCTACTCTCGGCAGGTGCCAGCTCGGGATCCGCATCGCCGGGATCGACGAGCCCTCCGGGAAACACGCTCGCGCCGGCGAAATCGCCGGCGCGAGCGTGCCGACGGACCATCAAGACCACCGGTCCGCGAGACGAATCGCGCAGCAGGACGACGGTCGCGGCGGGAACCGGCTCGACGAGCATGCGACGATTGTGCGAGTACGGAGCGCACGCTGCAAGACGGCGTGTCGCGGCGTCACATTCGCGGCGGATCGCCGTGCCAGCCGATCGCTCCGGCACCCTGCACAAACCCCACCCGCGGACGGGACTCCTTGACAGCACCCTGCACGCTGATCCGTTACGATGCGCAGATTGGCTCGCTTGGGCCGAAGATGCGGCCCTGAATGGCTACCGGTGACCGACTACCGGCTACCCGAACGGCATAGCAGAGTCTTTCCCGGTAGCCGGTAGCCGGTCACCGGTAGCCGTCTTGTCCCGCCCGGTGATCTTTCGGAAGAGCGTACGCAATCCGCGGAAGGTCTTCGGCAGCAAGTAGATCGCCAGCGCGAGGAACGCGATCACCAGCACGAGCATCACGTAGGGATGCTGGAAGGCGGCCCAGACACCCACGAATGCGACGATGTCCTCGGCGATGCTCGCCGCCCAGTTCGTGAAGGGCTCGGGGCTGGCATTGATCGCCAGCCGTGCGGTGGCTTTGGTTCCGTGCGCCGCGAGCGCGACGCTTCCGCCGGCGAGCGCCGCGACGACCTCGAGCGCGGGATTGGTCGGCCCGAGCGCACGCGCCGCGAGCAGCGCGCCCGCGGGAACACGGATGAACGTGTGCACGGCGTCCCAGCCGCTGTCGACGAACGGCACCTTGTCGGCGAAGAACTCGATGAAATACATGACGACCGCGATGGTGATGACCGCCGGGTTGGCGAGAACCTCCAGGCCGGGCGGAAGCTGAACGAGACCGGACGCTTGAGCGATACCGAGGGCGGCAACCGTGGCGTAGAGGTTGATTCCTGACGTCCACGCCGTGCCCATCGCCAGACCGAGCTGTTGCAGTGGCTCCATGGATCTCCCCCGGGTCCTTAAAGTCCTTGGGCCGAGAATAGTCGCGCCGGTTCAGCAGGGGAAGCGCTCGTCGAGCCAGTCGGAGAGGGCATCGACCGCGATCTCAAGGGGGTTTTCTCGTGGCCACGGACGCGGGGTCAGGCACCGGCGGGCTATGCAAGGCGCGTTTCCGCCAATAGACTTCTCTCCATGTCACGGATGCTCGTCGTTCTCGGCATCGTCGTCTGCCTCGTCTTCGGTTGGCACCTGTACGGTGTCGCCGATGCGCGCCGGCAAGCCGGGGACCTGCGGAGTAAGCGCTTGGTCGGCAATCCCGGCGACGCGATCACGGTGAACCCGGTTACCAACGTGGTCACGGTGCCGCTACGGGCTTCGCCGGAAAAGGCCAACTCGGATCACCCGTTCGAGGTGCTCGGTAACGCGCTCGGATCGATGCTCGGCGGGGCCCTCGCGAAGGCGCTCGAGCCGTCTTTCGAGCGCGAGCTCAACCTTCGCGCGCGAGAGGGCTACGATGTCTATGCGATGCTGCTCCCGTATCGCGTGCGCGTCGTGACCGCCGAAGCGGAGAAGGAGAAACCGATGCCATGAAGATCCCCTCTTCGGTCCGCGATCTGGTTGCGACCGGCCCGCTCGCACATCTGACGACGCTCAATGCCGATGGCAGCCCGCAGGTCACTGTCGTGTGGCTAGGGATCGATGGCGAGGAATTCGTCATCGGTCACATGGGGGTGTGGCACAAGGTGAAGAACGTCCGCCGCGATGCGCGGGTGGCGCTCTCGCTCCTCGGCCACGGCCGCAATCCCATGGGGCTTCGCGAGTACCTCGTGGTTTACGGCAACGCGCGCATCACCGAAGGGGGTGCGGCCGATCTTCTTCAGCGGCTGGCGAAAATCTACATGAGCCCCGATGCGGTCTTCCCGCCCGAGGCGATTCGCAGCCGCGCCGGTTACATCACCCGCATCGTTCCCGAACGGATCTCGGGCGTCGGCCCGTGGAACGCTGAAAAGAAGTAGGGCTACGGGCTACAGACAAGGACTTCGCGGATTCTGTCCGGTAGCCGGTAGCCGAAGGGGTCCTACGATTTCAACGGCTGCCCGGCAGCGTTCTTCTCGCGCAGCAACTTGAGCAGCCGGTCGATGCCGCCGTTCGCCATCACTTCCTGGAACTGCGAGCGGAAGTTCGACACCAAGCTCACTCGCTCGATGACGACGTCGATGACCTTCCACTCGCCGCTCAACTGACGCAGGCGGTAATCGACCAGGATGTCGTCGCCGCCGCCCTGCGGATGAAGGATCTTCGTCTGCACGGTCCAATCGCCGCGACCCTCGTCACGGTCGCCCGTGATCTGCACCTTCTCGTTGTTGTACGTCTCGACGTTCTTTCCGTACGTCACCGACAAATGCCGCTTGAACTCCTCGGTGAACTCCCCCTGCTTGGAGTCGTCGAGGCCGTTCCAGTTGCGCGCCAGCACCAGGCGCGCCATCGTCTCGAAGTCGACGTAGCCCTCAACGATGCCGCGTATCTTGTCGCGCTTCGCGTCGGCTGAGAGATTCTTCTCCTGCAGCACCGCGATGACCGCATCGCTCATCCGGCGCACCACGTCGCGCGGCGAGTCCGCGGCGGGCGCCGTTCGCGCGAGCATCACGAACAACGCGACCAAGAGCCCCGACATCGACCAGAATCGACGTGATTTCACGGCCATCTTCCTCCGCAGTCCTTTGAACACTTAATCGCCTTCGGGGTGGTACAGTTCCTCCTGGCCCTTCTCCGTGGCTGGCGCCTCATCGTTGACCAGGCCAGCCCGGCGCTGCAGGTAGGCGTTGCGCACGAAGGTGTAGTAGTCGAACGACGCTTCCTTCGCCCGGCGGATGGTGTCGGCATAGACGGCCCGGGTGTTGACGATGTCCACCGTCCGGGCGGCCAGGAGATAGTAGCTGCTCACGAAGAACGGCGTGATGCTCGAGGCGGTATCGACGATCAGTCCGCCACCGTCACGAATGTCCGAGGGCCCGAGAATGGGGAGCACGAGATAGGGCCCGGTACCGACGCCCCACCAGCCGAGCGTCTGCCCGAAGTCCTCCCAGTGAAGCTCCATCCCGAGCGACGTGGCGGGGTCGAAGAAGCCGGCGATGCCGACGGTGGTGTTCACAAAGAAGCGACCGACGTCTGAGACCGCATACTGGACCTTACCTTGGAGGAGGTCGTTCAGCGTCTCGATGGGAAAGCGCAGATTGTAGAAGAAGTTCGACACACATGTCTGAACCCGATTCGGCATGACGAAGTCCCAGCCCTTCGCCACCGGTTCCAGGACGTAGACGTCGAGCTTGTCGTTGAACCAGAAGATCTTCCGGTTGAGCGATTCCAGGGGATCGCTCTCAGCGGCAACAGGCGCCTCCGCCGCTGTCAACGGTGGGAGCGGCATGGGCCGCGTTCCGGGGTGGGGCTCCGGCGTCTCTGCCAGAACCGTGGATGCGAGAGTCAACGCAAGGAAGACCGACAGGTACGAGCCGTTTCCAACCCACTTCGCCACCCCCTTCATCTGTTCACGATCCCTTCTTTTCCGCACTGCCCCCGCCGTTGTCGGTGCCACTGCCAGCGCCACCGCCGGTGCGCCCATACATGAACTTGCCGATCAGACGCTCGAGGATCACCGCCGATTCGGTGAAGGTGAGCGATTCGCCGGGCTTGAGGAACTGCTCCTCGCCCCCGAGCTGCAGCGAGACGTAGCGATCGCCGAGCATTCCCGCGGTGACGATCGACGCGGTCGTGTCGGTGGGAATCTTCAATCGCGAGTCGAGGTCGAGCTCGACGCGGGCGCGATAGCTCTTGTCGAGAGTGATCGACTTGACCTGTCCGACCTTCACACCGGAGATGACTACCGGAGCCCGCGACTTGAGGCCGCCGGTCTGGTCGAAGGCCGCGTAAAGCGTGAGGCCTCCAGGCCCGCCGTACGAGAGTCCGCCGACGCTGAACGACAGATAGGCGAGCGCGCCGAGACCGGCGAGCACGAAGAGTCCGACGAGGAGATCACGCATGGGCGACCGGGTCATTCGTTCACACCCCCCAGAGAGCCGTGATGAAGTAGTCGAAGATCAGGATGCTGACCGAGGCCACGACGACCGTCGAGGTCGTCGCGGCGCTGACGCCCGCCGAGGTCGGCGCGCTGGTGTAGCCGCGATAGGTGGCGATGAGCCCGACGAGGACGCCGAAACAGATCGCCTTCAAGAGGCTCCCGAGTACGTCGTCGTGAAAGTCGACGGCGGACTGGAGACTCGACATGTAGGTGCCGCCGTCGAGCCCCATCAACCCGACGCCGACGACGTAGCCGCCGAAGAGCCCGCAGACGATGAACAGCGCGGAGAGAAGCGGCATGACCGCGAGCATCGCCGTCGCCTTCGGCGTCACGACGAGATGGACGGGATCGATCGACATCATGCGCAGGCCGTCGAGCTGCTCGGTCGCGACCATCGTGCCGATCTCGGCCGCGGTCGCGGAGCCGGCGCGGCCGGTAGCGAGGAGCGCCGTCAGGACCGGCCCGAGCTCGCGAATCAGGCTCAGGCCGACGACCGCGCCGAGCGAGTTCTCGGCGCCGAAGCGAACGAGCGTGTTGTAGCCCTGCAGGCCGAGCACCATGCCGACCGCCAGTCCGCTCACGCAGATGATGACCAGCGAGAGCACGCCGAGCTTGAAGATCTCCGTCACGAAAGCGCGCACGCGGAGCGGAGGCGTGACGAGCGCGAAGAGGATCTGCAGCGTGAAGACGGCGAGCTTGCCGAGGTCGTCGACGAAGCGAATCGCCAGAAAGCCCAAGTCTCCGACGGGCTGGACGCGGGTTACCATCGACCACCCTTGGCGTGCAGTGCCCGTCCCGCCGGGAGCTCGTCCGGCTCGTCGGCCGCGTCGGCGGGCCCGGCCTCCTCCGTGAGGAAGCTCGTGACCCGTGGATCGGCGCTGGCACGAAGCTCGTTCGGCGATCCCTCGATCGGGGCGTGCGGAAGCAGGAGAAGGATGCGATTCGCCATGCGCATCGTCGAGGGGATGTGGTGCGAGACGACCAGCATGGTGACACCGAAATCCCGGTTCATACGCACGAGCAGCAGCTCGATCCGTTTGGTGGACGCGGGATCCAATCCCGAGAACGGTTCGTCGCAGAGCAGGACGGCGGGCTTGCGGATGATCGCGCGAGCGAGGGCCGCGCGCTTGAGCATTCCTCCCGACAGCTGACCGGGCAGGAGGTCCCCGACGTTCGACATGCCGACCGCGGTCAAACACTCGTGCACCTCGGCGGCGATCTCTGCCTCGGAGAGTTTGGTGTGCTCGCGCAACGGAAACGCCAGATTGTCGAACACGCTGAGCGAGTCGAGCAACGCTCCCGCCTGGAACATCATGCCGAGCTTGCGGCGGACCTCGTACATCCGCCGCTCGGAGAGACCGACCACGTCGTCCCCGTCGACGAAGATCGCCCCGGCCTGGGGCCGGACGAGGCCGCCGATCAGCTTGAGGATCGTGCTCTTGCCCGAACCGCTCCCCCCAGAATCACCGAGATCTTGCCGCGTGCGAAGCCGCAGGAGAGCGATTCGAACACGATTCGCTCACCGAACGCCATGCGCACGGTTTCGAAGCGCACATGCAAGTCTCGGCTATGGGGGGTCGTAGTCATGCGAGTAGCGGAAACGGGGCCCGGCTCGGGCCGCGCTTCCTTAGACGATATCAACAGCGCCGACAACGCAATGGTTTCCCGCGCCGTGGGGCTGTTGACCTTCGAGTCAGGCTCAAGACACGTCGGCCGGGTAGCCGCTAGTTGCCTCCTCTAACGTGCTCTCTACGGTCCCGAAATCGCCGATTGACAGGCGCGGAACCAGCGCCCATAGCCGGTGATAGCGTCGCGATGCTCGAGCGGCGCGTAGTGATTCTCACCAATAGGAGGACAACCAGTGAAGAACACGATGCTCGCGATAGGTATCACGATGGGATTGATGCTCGCCACCGGGGCGTGGGCGGCGGAAACGGCGGGCCCTTCGACGGGTCAGAAGTCGTCGGCGGAAACCTACATCGGATGTCTCGCGAAGGGAGACGCGCCGAATGAGTTCAAGCTGACGAACGTCAACGGCGGCAGCGAAGAGTACGAGCTCGTCGGTGGCAAGGATCTGAAGGATCATGTCGGTCACAAGGTGGAAGTGAAGGGGGAGAAGGTCTCCTCCAAGCAGGCCGAAAAGGTGGAGAAAGCTTCAGGGGCGGCGGAGAAGGGGGAGAGCGAAGCCGGGCACGAGCACATCCGCGTGAGCTCGATGCGACACGTCGCCGCGACCTGCCCATAGCCGGGCAGGACTCGACTCGATCGACGAGTCGGCACTGAATCGGCCACCGGGCTCGTGCTGAATCGCGAAGCTATGTAAGAACAGCGTCCAGTGCATCGCGAGCCTGCCATTGCTGCGGCGACCGAGATCCGCCCGGGGCGGTTTCCCGAGCTCGACGTTCTGGACCTTTATGAGCGCGTAGTTCGAGCGTTCCTCGACGAGTGGCGAATCGACCCGTCGCTGGTCGACGGCCTCCTCGTCGCGCCGGCGGGCATGGCGACGGGCACCGGCGCCGACCTCTTCGTTCACGAGAACCTCGGCGATTCGCTCGGCCTCCACCCGATCTTCTCCGAGACACTGAACGCCGGCGGCGCGACCTACGCCCTGATGGCCGCTCGCGCCGCCCTCGCCGTCGCGAGCGGGCGGGCGAACGCCGTGCTGTGCGCGGCCGCCGGCAAGTTTCCGAAAGTCGGCGCGGGGGGCGCCGAGGCGATGGCGCGAATGGTGAGCCATCCCGATTTCGAGTTCATCTACGGCACGTTCATCCCGGCGCTTTACGCGCTCGCGGCACGGCGCCACATGCACGATCGCGGCACCACTCGTGAGGCGCTCGCTGCGGTGGCCGTCTCGAGCCGCGAATGGGCGCTTCGCCACCCCGACGCCATCATGCGCTCGAAGGGTCGCCTGACGATCGGCGACGTTCTCGGCTCGCGGGCGATCGCCGAGCCGTTTCACATGCTCGACTGCTCGGTCCCGTGCGAAGGAGGAGCGGCGTTCCTCGTTTCGCGCGGCGACATCGCGCGCTCGATCGTCTCGCAACCGGCGTACGTCCTCGGCTTCGGCGAGTATCACGACCACGGGCCGATCAGCCAATCGCGCGACTTTGCGACGATGAGCGCGGGAGAGGCGGCCCGGCAGGCGTATGCCTCCGCGGGGCTCGAGCCGAGCGACGTTCGCGTCGCCGAGATTTACGATGCGTTCACGATCAACCCGATCATGTTCCTCGAGGAAACGGGCCTCGCCGCTGCGGGTGCGGGCGGCCGCTTCTTTCTCGACGGCCGGGGCGCACCCGGGGGCGCTCTGCCGATCAACACCTATGGCGGACTGCTCTCGTTCGGCCACACGGGAGACGCCTCCGGCATGTCGATGATCATCGAGGGCGCACTGCAAACGATGGGTCTCGCCGGCGACCGCCAAGTCGCCGACGCCGACGTCGTCCTCGTCCATACCTACGGAGGCATGATGGCGGAGCACTGCACGCTGATTTTCGGGCGGAGGCCATGAGCGCCGCAAAGCCGCTTCCGCGGGTGAACGAGACGACCCGCCCGTACTGGGACGGGGCGCGAGCGGGGCGCTTGCTTCTGCAACGGTGCCGGGCCTGCACGAGCTTCATTCATTATCCGCGCGCCTGGTGCCCGCGCTGCTGGAAGACCGATCTCGAGTGGGTCGAGTCGCAAGGGA
This sequence comes from uncultured delta proteobacterium, assembly GCA_963745025.1. GTDB lineage: Bacteria > Desulfobacterota > Binatia > JACPRU01 > JACPRU01 > CAVQIG01. Next base: position 788,067 of record CAVUWD010000016.1, on the reverse strand, counting down.
AGGGCCGGGTCGTCACCTTCACGATCGTCCACCAGGCGCCATTCGAATCCTACGCTGGCGATGTGCCGTACGTTCTCGCCGTGGTGCGCCTCGACGAGGGCCCGCAGATGATGACGAACATCGTCGGAATCGAGCCCGCGCGAGTGCGGGTCGACCTGCGGGTCGCGGTCGTCTTCGAGGAGCGAGCGGGCGGCTTCCGCGTCCCGCAGTTCCGGCCGATCGCCGCGAGCGACGAGGAGAGCCGATGAGCGAGCTCGACGAGACCGAAACGGGACTCGCGCTCGTCTACGGAAGCGGCGAGGAGGCGCAGTCGTGGATCGGCCGGCGGATCGAGCCGCGTGCCTGCGAAGACGAGGTCAACTGGCCGGCGATCAAGCATTTCTGCGCGCTCGTGCGCGACCGGAATCCGCTCTACTGGGACGAAGCCCTGGCGCGCGCGCGGTTTGGTGCGATTCCGGCTCCTCCGGGAATGCTGTTCGTCTGGTCGATGCCGCCCCTCTGGCGCCCGGACGGAATCGACTATCCACCGACGCTGGCGACGCAGGTGCCGCTTCCCGGGAACACGATCATCAACGTCTCCACCAAGAGTGAGTTCCTGGCACCGATCCTGGTCGGCGACCGCCTCTCGGTCGAGGAGGCCGTGAGCGACGTGAGCCCCGAGAAGCGGACCGTTCTCGGACACGGTCACTTCATCTCGACAGACGTTCTCTACCGAAACCAGCGCGGCGAAATGGTCGCCCGCCACGCGAACGTGCTCTTCCGTTACACGGTCGCCAGCGATGGCGTGCCGAGCCCCGCTGCTCGAGTGCCCGAAGAGGAGAAGCACGGCTCGGGCGCCGAGCTCCTGCCGGAGGTCGTCCTGCCCGTGACGCTCCGTCTCTGCGTACACGGCGCCGCGGCCACGCGCGACTACTTTCCGGGCCACCACGACCGCGACTACGCGCGCGCCCAGGGGGTGGGGGACGCGTTTCTGAACACGATGTTCTTTCACGGCTTCGTCGACCGTGTGGTGACCGATTGGACCGGGCCGGCGGGGATGATCCGCGAGCGGCGCCTGCGCATGCTCGCGCCGATCTCGATCGGCGATACGATCCGCACGCGCTCCCGGGTCGAGGCGCGTCGCCGCGAGGGTGCCGAGGAGATCGTCGACGTGCGCGTCGAGGTGCGCGCCGAGCACGGCCTCGGGGCGGAGGCGCGCCTCCGCTGCGCGCTCGCGGCCCGCTGAGGAATCGGGCTCGGTCGATCACGGGCCGGGCCTGCTACTTGGCCGCTGCTGCGGCCGTGGATTCGTCGCGTCGCGCCGTGCTCCTTACGTCCCAGTCCCGCAGCTCGGGCATGACTTTCCGCGCGAACAGACCAAGGCTCCGCTCGATCTCTTCGAACGTCAGGGCCGAGAAGCTCGGGCAGATGTTCATCTCGAAATCACCGAGGATCGCGCGGCGCCTCTCCAAGCGATCGAGAATCTGCTGAGGAGTTCCCCATGCCTGCGCCTCGACGTAGGTTTCGAGCGTTTTCTCGAGACCTGCCGCCTTCATCATCTCGGTGCTCTTGGCATACGCCTCATAGCCACGAGCCTTGCCGAAATGCTCGGCGAACATCTCGTAGTGCTGGAAGACCGTCTTCAGGTACGCGGCGATGTTCTTCCGGCTCTTCTCTGCGGCCCGCGCGGCGTCCTCGTCGCAGTACATGAAGTCCACGAAGAGCGGAGGCGGCGCCGTCACACCGTGACACTTCTCGAAGTGCTGTCGATAGTTGTCGAACGTCGGCTTCACGGTCTCGGCGCTGAACTGCGAGAATACCATCATCACCGATTTCAGCTCGGCGGCCACGAGCACCGAATCGGGGGACATGGCGACGCAGTAGGTTCTGCCCGCGAAGCTCCGTAGCGGTCGCGGTCGGACCTCCGTCCGTGTCTGTTTGTAGAAGCGGCCGTTCCCCTCGACGTACCCGGACTCCAGACCCGCGAGAATCATCTTCGCGGACTCGTCGAATCGCTCTCGGGCTTCGTTCATGTCGACCATCATGCCGCGGTATTCCATCTTGGCGAGCCCGCGGCCCATGCCGAAGACCGCGCGACCGTGGGAGAGGTGGTCGAGCAGGATCATCTTTTCGACCACGCGAAGGGGGTTGTTCCAAGGAAGGATCACGGCGGCCGTGCCGAGACCGACTCGCGAAGTGCGCCCGGCAAGCCAAGAGAGGAACTGCATGTTGTCGGGGCACATCGAGTAGTCGTCGAAGTGGTGCTCGACGCTCCATAGCGTATCGAAGCCGAGCGGTTCGGCGAGCTCGGCGACCTTCAGCTCGCGGACGTAGAGCTCGGCGTCCGTCATCGTGCCGGGATTCTGAAAGAGCATCTGGATGCCGATCCTCATGAGTTCTCCCCCTGCGGCGTTTGCTTCGGCCGTTTCGCCCCGCGGTCCGATGCTGATACGAGTACCAAATACAACAGTCGAATAGTTGATCGCGAGGCGAAGATTCTCATAGATTTCGACCGCGCGCGGTCGCGCGCGTTCTGCGAAAGGAGCTCTCCATGGCGGGACCGCTTGCGGGCATCCAAGTCGTCGAGATCGGTCAGGAGATACAGGGACCGTACGCCGCGCTGTACCTCGCTGACATGGGCGCCGACGTCGTGAAGGTCGAGAACCGCGAGACCGGCGACCTCTCGCGCTTCCTGCGCGCCGATACGTTCTTCCCGGGCGTGCGCGCCGGGCACGTGAGCCCGTACTTTCTCGCTATGAATCGCGGCAAGCGGAGCATCACGCTCGACCTCAAGATGGAAGAGGGGAAGGAGATCCTCCGGCGGCTCCTCGCGCGCGCCGACGTGCTCCTCACGAACTACCGGCCGGGGGTCCTCGATCGACTGGGCTTTTCGTACGAAGAGCTCTCCGTCCGCCACCCGCGCCTCGTCTACGCGCAGGGCTCGTCGTGGGGACCGACGGGCCCGTGGAAGCTCCGCCCGAGCCGCGACACGCTCGCGCAGGCGGCGGGCGGCCTGATGGGGAAGACCGGCCTTGCGGAAAATCCGCCTCTACCGGCCGGCGCCACGGTCGCCGACACGAACGCCGCCCTGGCCCTCGCCGCCAGCGTCCTGGCGGCGCTTTACGCGCGCGAACGCGCAGGGAAGGGCCAGAAGGTCGGCGCGAGCATCTATGGGACGGTGATTGCCATGCAGGCCTTCGAGCTCGCCTACGCGTCGTTCGCCGGCAGGGAGACGCCGCGCGCCGGCCGCGGCCACCAGCTTCTCCACGGCGTCTGGGGTGCGTTCCGCACCAAGGACGGCTGGCTCTGCCTTGCCGGATGCGACGACAAGCGCTGGCCCACCTTCTGCAAGCTCCTCGGTATCGAGCATCTGCGGGACGATCCGCAGTGCGACAACGTGACCCGGAACTTTTACGGTGACAAGATCGAGAAGGTCCTGGACGGGATCTTCCCGACCCGCACCACGGCGGAGTGGCTCGAGCTCTTGAACGGCGCGGACATCCTGGCCACGCGCGTCGAAGGTTACCTCGACATTCTGGCGAGCGAGCAGGCGCGGCTCAACGGCTATCTCACGACCATCCACCACCCGGAGGCGGGCGAGGTGACGCTCGCCGGGAACCCGATCACCATGGAGGACACGCCGCTCGAGCCCACCGGGACGCCGCCCGAGCACGGCCAGCACACCGAGGAGATCCTCCTCGAGCTCGGCTACGGCTGGGACGAGATCGCCGGGCTCCGCGCGCGGCAGGCGATCTGACCCGGCGTGACGGCGCGGAGTGCCCGGGGACTTCGAACCCATCTGCTTCCACGAAGGCTTTTTTCGCCTCGCGGTCAACGACGTCGCGGTGGCAAGGCGATGAAACCGGTCTCACACCACGGAATGCGTCCATCAGAGGGATCTGGGGCGACGACTGATTCTCGCGCAGCGGCGCCGCCGAGGAAGGAGCAGAGATGACGAACGAAACTGTCGGTCGGATCGACGTCGCGAGCGTCGATCACGTGATGAAGACGACGCGCAGCGTTCGGCTCCGGCTGGACCTCGCGCGGCCGGTGCCCGAGGCGCTGATCGAGGAGGCGATCGACGTCGCGTTGCAGGCGCCGACGGGAGCGAACTCGCAGGATTGGCGATTCCTCGTCGTCACGGACGCCGGTCTTCGCGCGAAGCTCGCGGACATCTACCGCAAGGGCTCCGAGCTCTACCTCCAGGGAAAGACGGGGCTCTCGCGAACCGGCATGAGCGTCGCGCGGCAGTACGCGGCCGACGATCCTCGTCAGCGACGACTGCCCGCGATCGTGAAGTCGGCGGTGCACCTGATCGAGAACCTCCATCGCGTCCCGGTCCACCTGATTCCGTGCATCGCGGGGCGATTCGCGCACGAGGACGTGTTCACACAGGCATCGATGTGGGGCTCGATCCTTCCGGCGACCTGGTCGCTGATGCTCGCGCTGCGCGCGCGGGGGATTGCTTCGGCGTGGACGACGTTCACACTCCTTCACGAGCAGGAGACGGCCGACGTGCTCGGCATTCCGGAGAGCTATACGCAGGCGGCGCTGCTACCGGTCGCGTGGCTGAAGGGCGGGGATGTCCGGCCGGCACGGCGGTTCCCCGCCACCGACGTGACGTACTGGAACCGCTGGGGCGGGCGGCGCTGATCGATAGTTCGTCCATCGGAGATCCGCCCGGAGGGTGCCGCGCACGGGGACGGCTTCAAGAGGGGCGAACTGATCGCGCGCATCGGCGGCGTGGCAGCTGGCGCCGATGCGGAAGCACAGTCGAGCTGCCGGAGAAGAGTAAATGGCGGCGCGTGGACTCGAACCACGGACCTAGGGATTATGAGAGGCGAAAAACTGCCCGCCATCGCGGAGTTTTCTAGGCTTTTTTCGCCGTCGAGGGGCCCCGAGAGCCACAAATCCGCAACCCCCGCGCAACCAGGAGCCACGCGTTGAGAGGCGCCGAGAAAGGTCTAAGGCGCAGGATTGCTAAAAAGTTTGCCCACCGTCGAAGAACCAGCCTAAGTCATCAGATTTTCGCCTGAACGGTCTCGCCGAGTCGGCGTGTTGTGATGCGCGCGAGCCCGTCGGGACCGGGCTTGATCGAGTAGATTTCGAGCGCAGGCATCACAGATCGTGAGCTTCGACCGATCCGCAGGCGCTCCGCAAGAGCACCGAGGGGGCGCGGTGAAAACGATTTGTTTCGACATTGCGTGCTTCAACGCGTGCTACCTTGGCGCGTTTAGACAATGGATTGTCAATTCGCAACAAGGCCCGGCAGCCAAAAGCGCAATATGCTGAATTCGCTGGAACGGCCAGAGTGGCCTGAGCCGTTAGCAAAGGAGGTGTGACAGCATGAAGCTCCGAACATTCATTTCACGCTGGCTGGAACTACAGCGAAAGCCCTCTTGCATCCATCGGGGTATGATGGATCGCGATCAATTTTGTCCGGCTTGTGGTGCGTTACGTTCCGGTATGCAAAGCGGGACGCGCCTGTCGGACGTAGTCCGCGTCGAGACTTCGATGCGTAAGCGCCCCGCGGCCCCGAGCTGACCCGCGAGGCGACGAGGCTCCAATCGGTGGCTTTCAACCCTTGTGACAAATGTGGTGCTCCAATACCGACGAGCGCCAACTTCTGCATGAAGTGCGGCGCTGCGGGCTCGCGACGACATCAAGAAGCAGGCCGACCCGCTTTCGGCCGAGGAGCTTTCGGCCGCGCTCGCTCTCTCGCGCGACTGGCCGACGAAGCTCGGGAAGCCTGACTCGCGCCGGCACTTCTTCCCGTTCATCCTCACGCTCGCGCGGACGGGGCTCCGCCTCGGGGAGGCGATTGCGCTCCAATGGGGCGATCTCGACTTCCACAACCGGACGCTTCGCGTGGAGCGGAATTTCACCGGAGGGCGGATGACAACCCCGAAGAGCGGGAAGGCCCGCTCGGTCGAGATGTCCGCGGGGCTCGCCGAGGTGCTCAAGGCCGAGGCCGCAAGAGCCCGGGAGGCAGCCGCCGCGGAGTGCGCCCGCGCGCTCGATCCTTCCGCGTGGGTGTTCATCGACCGGGACGGCGGCCGCCTCGACGGCGATGCCTTCCGGCGAAACGTGTGGGCGCCGCTTCTCCGAAAGCTAGGGCTCCGGCATCGGCGGATTCACGACCTGCGGCACACGTTCGCCGTCCTGCACATTCAGGACGGCCGAAGCCTCGCGTGGGTGAAGGACCAGCTCGGGCACTCCTCGATCCAAATTACGGTCGACATCTACGGCCGGTGGATCCCGACGAGCGACCGCAGCGGCGCGGACCGGCTCGACTCGATCGCCCCTCCGAAGGCGGCCGAGGGGCCGCAACCGTCCGCAACCCCCGCGCAACCTAACCAACTCAGTCATCTTTCGGGCGGCGACGCTACGGAAAAAGATGCAGCAAAGACGGTGGAAAAATCATGGCGGCGCGTGGACTCGAACCACGGACCTAGGGATTATGAGACCCTCGCTCTAGCCACCTGAGCTACGCCGCCGCGCTTGATTTTAGTGGATAATTTCGGGCTCGCCTGTCGTTTCGGTGCCTCGGGTAGTTGTTCGCGAGCTCAAAGCCGCATCCAGGCGCTTCGCCGCCTCCCGTTAGATCGCCGTTGCTGACGATGTGGTAGCGGTCGAAGATCGCCCTCGTCTTGTGTCCTGCCATCTCCATCGCAGCCCGCTCCGCGATTCCCGCCCGGACCATGTTCCGGACCGCGCTCCGGTCGGAAGTCGTGCGGTACTTTCTTCCCGACCCCTGCCGAATCGCAGGCCTTATACCAGGCCTTGTAGAACGACAAGATCCGTTCGCCGCCATGGTGGAAGACGAGCGAGCAGGCCGGGTAATTCGCCTGGCGTTCGGTCCATTGCACCTCGAGCACGGCGCGTACTTCCGCGGGCAGGTAGATATCCCGGCCTTTTTTGTGTCGACGATGACGGCGTGTTCCATGAGCGAGCGGTCGTCGGGAGCGGCACCGTGATCATCTACGTCGAGATCCTGCGCGAGGATCTCTTCCGCACCCTCCGAAGGTCTCTTTTCGCCCGCTGTCCCGACCGGCTCTCGCCTTTGATCGTCGGCGTGCTCGTCAGAATGTGCATTCTGTTCCAGAAATTCGACGTGCGCCGCTTGGCTAACTCGATCGGATCGCCCTCGCTGCCCGCGCTCGGCCTGAAGTGGTCCACCTCATCCGCCCGGATCGAGGCGGCCTTCGAGACAAGCGACCAGAGACGCTATCACGTGCCGTGCGGCGCCTGCGTGCACGAGCAGGCGCTTCGATGGGCTCAGATCAAGTGGGACAAGAGCGAGAGCGGCAACCACCTGCCCGAGACGGCCACCTACCGCTGCGAGTCCTGCGGCGCGAAGTGGAACGACGACCAGCGGCTCGCCGCGGTGCACCTCGGGACGTGGCGTGCGGCGGCCTTTCAACGGCACGGCCGGTTTTCATCTCTCGGCGCTGTACTCGCCGTGGGTGAAGCTCGCCGAGCTCGCGACGATGTTCTTGCAGGCGAAGGACTACCCGGAACAGTTGAAAACGTTTGTGACGTTGAGTCTCGGGGAGACCTACGAGGAGAAGGGCGAGCAATTCGACGAGACGAGCCTGCTTTCCCGGCGCGAGCACTCTATGGCCCAGAAGTTCCTGCTGGTGTGGTGGTCATCACGGCCGGAATCGACACGCAGGACGACAGGCTCGAGGTCGAGTTCTGCGGGTGGGATTCGTCCGAGCAATGCTGGTCGCTCGACTTCAGAACGATCCGCGGCGATCCGTCGACGAACACATCGTGGCGGGATCTCGACGCGCTACTGCTTGAACAGAGAAGGCGCGCGGACGGCGGCGTGCTCCCGGTCGCGGCGGCGTGCTGCGACGCGATGGGCGACTTCACCCAGGCCGTGTACAGCTTCGCTCGCGAGCGCTTCGGCCGGCGCGTGTGGGCGACGAAAGGTGTGGGCGGATCGAGGCCGGTCTGGCCGCGGAAGCCGACGCGAAACAACGTCGGCAAGGTGCCGCTCTTCCTGATCGGCGTGGACTCCGCGAAGGAGCTGATCTTCGCGCGCCTGCGGTTGCCGATCGGGCAGCCGGCGAGCTTTCACTTCCCCGATCACTACGACGTCGAGTACTTCGAGCAACTGACGAGCGAGAAGGTCATCACGAAATACCACCACGGGCATCCGCGGCGGATCTGGGTGAAGACGCGGGCGCGGAACGAGGCGCTCGACTGCAAGGTTCTGAACGTCGCCGCGCTCGCGGGCTTGCTGTCGATGGGTCTATCGCTGTCTCGCGAGTCCGAGCGTCTGGCGTCGCTTGCCAATGGGATGAAGGTCGGCACGATCCGGCCTAGCGAGCAGAATCTCCCGCCGCAGAGGCGCGTGCGGTCTGCGGGCGTGCAGTTGAACGTCTAAACGTGGCCGGGCAAGTCTTTGAGCTTGTCGTGCCGGATGAGCTAAACCGACTCCGTCTCGGCACCCCGTAGATCCGAGAGGACTGGAGGTCGGTCATGCCCAAGGGAGATAGAGCAAGGAGCCGGCATTCGCGCTGTGGAAGGCAGGCAGGAGCTTGAGCGAGATCCAGAGCGAAATACTGGCGCCCGAGACAAAGCCCGGTAGCGTCGCCGGCTGGGTACTCGATTGGGAGCGCGGCAAGCAAGGGCTCTGGGAACCTCGTCGGGACTAGCTTTTGGTGGTCGCCATGCTCTTACCTTTCTTGGAGCGAGGCTGCGCGAGAAGGAGGCCACCGAACCCTTCGATGAGGCACTCCACCATGAAGGGGCTCGTGACGATAGTGCTCGCGGCGGCCACGATCGCCAACGCCGAGATGGCGAAGTGCAAGAAGCGCGACGGCAGCCTGTACGTCGGGCCGACGCCGCCGGAGGATTGTGTTCCGGTCGGGAGCGTGCGGCCGAGTACCGGCGGCGAGGCTGGCTCATCGTGGAAACCGGGCGAGTTCTTGGCGACGCCTACGCCAGCGCCGCCGGCAGAGGAGGCGGCCAGGGCAGCGGCAGACGCGGCGAGGGAAAAGGAACTTGAGCGCCGCAGGGAGATCACCGCGGTCGCTATCCAGAGCATGGGTGGTGAAGCAGTACCGAAACGGCCGGTTGTTCGAGGGCACAGTGGCGAACGGCGCCGAGTTCCCCGTCTACGGCGTGCAGATCTGTATCGAGTATGGGCGCCGGTGTCAGGCTGTGGCGCCGTCGACCTTGGTCCCTGGCGCGCAGGGCACGTTCTCCTTCGAGGTGCTCGGCTGGGACGCGCCGGACTATCGGATCACGTGGGACGTGGTCCCCGTAGCGGAGCAGTGATCCGCGAGAAGAACCGGGGGAAGTGATAGGTGCCATGATGTTCGGCGACGGCTTCGAGCAGGCGACGCCTGGCACGTGGGGGGGAGGTATCTTACGATGAGATTCAGGAGTGTGGGGCGTTTCTATCTACTGGCAACGATGGTCGCCCTTGCGGCGCTCAACCCGCTTTCACAGCGCATCGCCGTCGCTCAGATTCCGGAGGCGCCCGGAAGCTTCTCAGATTCAGCCGGGGGCGGGTTGAGTGACGACGGCGAGGGCGGCGGCGATTTCAAGACAAAGCGCCCTCCAAAAAAATGGGCGACGCCTAAATCCAACGAACCCGCGCCCGACCCCGCTCGTGACACGATCGACGAATTTGAAAGGGCCAGGGAACGGGCCAGCGGTACACCGGAGCCAGAGCCGACACCAAAGTTTTGACTGAGCAACGCGATGTTCGGCGACGGCTTCGAGCAAGCCACGCCTCGCGCGTGGGAGAAGGAGGCAACCATGAGATTCAAAAGTGTCCCACTGGCAATGGTGCTCACGCTGGCGGCTGCCAACACGCCTTCACGGGGCGTCGCCCTCGCTCAGATTCCGGAGGCGCCCGGAACCTTCACTAATTCAAGCGGAATTGGGCAATCCCCTGCGGGCTCCGGACGTCGGCAAAGACCGGGCACGCCTAAGCCCACGCCTAACGCCGCTCGTGACACGATAGACGAGATGGACAAGGCCAGAGCACGCGCCAGCGGGACACCGGTGCCAAAATCACTACCGCCCGGCCTAGGTGGGACACAGTAGCGGGCCGATGGCGGGCCTTACGTCGCCGCGGGCCGCGGTGGGCTCTATTACCGGAAGACCCTCGCCTGCGGCGGGTGCTCGACGTGGCTCGGGTGGCTGCTGCTCTCGGTGATCGCGGGCGCACTCGTCGCGTTGGCTCGCGAGATAGAATCTCCGATGGCCGCCAAGGTCAAAGGAGGGCGCCGCGAAAGAGCCGCAGCCGCCGCTCGGACAAGTTCCTGGCGCCCCGTCGCCGGCCGAGGGCAGGCTCGAGACCTCGACGACGGGTCCGTGCGGGATCTCTTCGAACGGGATGCACTGGCCTTGCCGGATGAAGTAGCCGCGCTCGCACGAGTAGAGCCCGTAGGCGACCTCTACGACGTGAGGCGGTAGCATTCTTCATGGCGCCGCCCCGGTTTCACTCGTTCGCGGAGCGTCGCTCGCGCGGCGGGTTCGCGGACGCAAGGTTCGGAAGCAATCGCGAAGGCCCAGGCCGATGGAGATGACGAGGATCATGCTGTCGTGCCTCGGTGATAAAAGGTAAGGGTTGCCCGCCTCTTCAACTACGCGGGCGGGGTGGCGGGGGGCATGATGAGCGGATCGCTCTGTCATCCTGCCCCCCGCCAGGGCAGAAGTGGCGTCGCTTTACCGCAGGTGGTGCGTTCCGCCAATAAGGGAAACCCCTCATGCGGTCGAAAATCTGCGACGCTACCCGCGCACCAGCAACCCGCCCTCCGCCGTCTCGAGCAATGTTGAGGCGGCGAAAACCTACTCCGTTGACCGTGATCGGCGGCAGCACCTTCGGCGTGCCGCTCCGGCTTCAATCGCCCACGGAGCGACGCGCTCAGCCTGGGGCTGTCCTAAGTAGGACACCCGCTGGGCAAATTGGGATACCGCGCCCGTGAACCTACCGGATAGGGGTTTGTTCTGAGGAGACGAAACCCAGCTCGAGTGCTAGGCTTGTCGGCATGATCCGTCGCCACGTCGCCGCGCTCGCCCTTCTCGGGTGGTACTTAACGACGCCTCCTATCCACAAGGCGAAAGTCGTTCTCAGCGTACCGTTATCGAAGTGGGATATCAGGAGCAGTTACGATTCGGCGGAAAAGTGCATGGCCGATCAGACGCAGATGCGTAAATACCTGGACAGCAAGTGCCCGACGAAAGCCGCACGTGGTGCAGAGAGCTGGGCGTTATGTATCGCTAGCGACGATCCCCGCCTCGCAAAGCAGGACACTCCACCCGTCAAACTAGGACACTCCGGGCCGAACTAGGACAGCACAGCCTGGCGGAAGGTTCGGAAGGCGCGAGGACCGGTCGGTTGGACAGGTATAGGTGGTCCTTGCCTACGCCTTGGACCATTGCTCACCGAGGCAGGCATGCGCAGCGGCAGGCTCGATCCCAAGCGCGCGGCAGCACCAGTCGAAACTAGCCACGTCGTCCGACCTGCGAGCGATCCAGGCCATAGCTCTTCGCCTGTCGTCGTTCGAAGCGGGCGTTTCGCCGCGGCAGATTTTCAGTGCGTCGCGGAGGGCCGCAGTCCAGAGTCGTTGCTCGGCGGTTGACCGAGAAACTTCATGGTGCTCGGCGCGAAGGAAGTGAAGGCTCAACGGGCAATAGAACCGCAGAGGAGCCCGCTGCGTCAAGCAGGCAACGATTGCCTACCTTGGAGCCAGCGACCCCCCGGCTCTAGTTCGCCCCGATCGGGTAGTTGTTCGACACTGATAAGCGCGAATATCGAGTGCGATGAGAAGTGACGCGGTATTTATCGACGGAGCGGAAAGCCTGATAGATTGCGGCTTATCGCTCTCAATATCTCTCGGTGATACACGAGCGGCGCGGCTCGGGTTGTCTTATGAGACCCTCGCTCTAGCCACCTGAGCTACGCCGCCGCGCTTGAAATCAGTGGGCTACCGGACGCTCGTGCGTCTGTCCAGGGGCTTGCCGGCTCGAGTGGCTAGGCGCACTCGAGCAGCGCTCCGTAGCTCTTGAAGGACTGGCGCTCGGCGGCGGAACGGGAGGATGCTTCGAGAGTCGAGGCGCGGCGGGTCGTGCGCTGGGGCGGTCGCCGCCCGATCAGCGACGCTCGGCGGTCGGCGGTCGCGGCGGCAGCGACACTTCCATGAGCCGGAGCTTTGCCGGTTGATTGTCGACCAAGACGCGCGAGCGCTCGAGGAAGTCCTGCGTTCCGAGCTGGTGAGCGAGAAGCTCGGTCAGGTCGGAGGAAAGCATGTAGAACTTCGCGCGCTCGACCGTGCCGGTATCGTCGGTCTCGTTGTAGAGGTCGTCGAGCTGTTGGTACGGGCGATGGCTGTACTCGATCTCGATCGCCACACCGTCGGCGGGCGCGCTGAACTTCGGATAGCGGAGGAGGGTTCGTTCGAGGATGAGGTGCCAGATGCGCTCGAGCCGTTGCTCGCGATCGAGCGACTTGTCGTTGAGGACGATGCCACTGGCAAGGCGGAACGTGACGTACTTGTGGCCCTCGTGCTCTTCGAACCCGACGATCGTCGATTCCGTGGTCAGGACGGCTTCACCCTGTAGCGCGTGGGTAAGCAGCAAGCCCTGCAGAAGAGCGGCATCCTCGCCGTACTTCTGACGGTTCTGCTTCATCAGCTCGAGCACCGCGCGGCGCTCGTCGGCGCTTCGCGTCGGTGGAAGGCCGGCCGGGAGCTCCGGGTTCTCCGCGGCGATGACCGGAACGCTCAACAGCAGCGACAACAAAAGCACGCGCACGATCGAGGGAAAATACCGCCCCGCAGCGAATCCCGCAAGCCGCCATCCTTGCCATCCTTGCCTCCTCGGCCGCGCCAGAGGACTCTGGAGACGCCCATGAACGACCCGGTTCTCCGCAAGGTCGCACGCTCGATCCGGCGCCATTCGCTTCTCGAGGCGGATGACTCGGTGCTGGTGGCGGTATCGGGTGGGCCAGACTCCGTCGCGCTCCTCGCCGCGCTGACCGAGCTGGATGGCGGGTCGCGGCGGGTGGGCGTCGCTCACGTCAATCACCACCTGCGCGGGCGCGATTCCGATCGCGACCAAGCCTTCGTCGCGTGCCTCGCCGCGCGTCTCGGCTGCGAGTTCCACGCCGTCGACGCGAGGATCACGGGACGGGCGAATCTCGAGGAGCGGGCGCGCGAGGCGCGGTATCAGGCATTGCTCGCAGTCGCCGCCCGCGAGCGATTCCGCCGTATCGCCACCGGGCACACGCTCGACGACCAGGCCGAGACCGTGCTTCATCGTCTCATTCGCGGCGCGGGCATCGGCGGCCTCGGCGGCATCCAGCCGAAGCGTGCCGATGGCGTGATCCGGCCGTTTCTCGACGTCTCCCGCACCGAGGTGCTGGCCTACTTGCAGAAGCGGAAGCGTCGCTACCGCGTCGACCGCTCGAACGCGGTCGGTCGCTTCACGCGCAACCGTATCCGCCATCGTCTGCTGCCGCTTCTCGAGCGCGACTTCAATCCCGCCATCCGGGTCGCCCTCGCACGGCTGGCCGAGCTCTCGCGAGACGACGAAGCCGTGCTGGAGGGCTCAGCGCGGCGACGCAGTCGCAGTGACCCGGCGCTTGGTCTCGAGTGCGCGCTCCTGCGTCGCGCGCCGGCCGCGCTCCAGCGTCGGATGCTCCGCCGCTGGCTCGTGTCTTCGCGCGGTAATCTCCGCGCCATCGAGCTCCATCACGTGGAGCGGCTGCGAGATCTGGCGGCGGAGCGTGGAGACGGCAAGAGCGTCGCTCTCCCCGGTGGATCGGTGACGCGCAGCGGGGGACGGTTGCATTGGAACCTGCCCGCGACGCACGCGCGCGGCTTTGCGCAGACGCTGCCGCGCGAGGGTACGGTGAGCGTCCCCGGCTGGCGGGTCGAGACGCGAACGTCGGCGCGTCGGGTGCGTCCCGGACCGTGGCGTGCGGTCTTCGATCTCACCGCGCTCGACGGAGCGCGGATCCGGATGCGCAATCCGCGCCCGGGCGATCGGCTGCGTCCGCTCGGTCTCGGCGGAACGAAGAAGCTCCAGGACGTCTTCGTCGATGCCAAGGTGCCCCGGGTGGAGCGCTGCTCGTGGCTCGTTCTGGAAAGCGGCGGCGCGATCCTCTGGGTGCCCGGTCTGGCACGCGACGAACGCGCGTCGGTTGCCTCCGCGACGCGTCGCGTTCTCGTCGTCGAGGTCCGCCGCGTGCGCTGAGTGACATCCCGGGCGATGCCATGCGGCGATGCCATGCGTTGCCGCAGAAAATGCTATGTGTTACGGTTCTCGGTGGAGGAGAATTTGAATCAGGTTTCGAGAAACGTCGCGCTTTGGCTGGTCCTCGGGTTGATGGTGCTGTTGCTCTTCAACCTGCTGAACCGACAGCAGGCCCGGGACCCTGAGATCATCTTCAGCGAGTTCCTCACCTCGGTCGAAAAGGGGGAGGTCTCCGAGGTTACGATCCAGGGGCAGAACATCCGCGGCACTTCAGGGCGGCAAGGGATTCAAGACCTTCGCGCCGGAGGATCCGGATCTCGTCAAGCTGCTGCGCGACAAGGGCGTCGAAGATCGAGGCCAAGCCCGAGGACGGCGAGCCCTGGTACGTGGTCGTCTTCGTCCAGTGGGCGCCGATGCTGCTCCTGATCGGCGTGTGGATCTTCTTCATGCGCCAGATGCAGGTCGGCGGCGGCAAGGCGATGTCCTTCGGCAAGAGCCGCGCCAAGCTGCTCACCGAGAACCAGCACAAGGTCACCTTCAGCGACGTCGCCGGCATCGACGAGGCGAAGGAAGAGCTCGAAGAGATCATCGCCTTCCTGAAGGACCCGAAGAAGTTCACCAAGCTCGGCGGCCGCATTCCCAAGGGCGTGCTGCTGGTCGGTCCTCCCGGGCACCGGCAAGACGCTGCTCGCCCGGGCCATCGCCGGCGAGGCGGGCGTGCCGTTCTTCTCGATCTCGGGCTCCGACTTCGTCGAGATGTTCGTCGGCGTCGGCGCCTCGCGCGTGCGCGACCTCTTCGTGCAGGGCAAGAAGAACGCCCCCTGCATCATCTTCATCGACGAGATCGACGCCGTCGGCCGTCACCGCGGCGCGGGCCTCGGCGGCGGTCACGACGAGCGCGAGCAGACGCTGAACCAGCTCCTCGTCGAGATGGACGGCTTCGAGACGAACGAGGGCGTGATCCTGATCGCCGCCACCAACCGCCCCGACGTGCTCGATCCGGCGCTGCTCCGTCCCGGGCGCTTCGACCGCCGCGTCGTCGTGCCGCGGCCCGACGTGAAGGGCCGCGAGGGCATCCTCAAGGTCCACATGCGCCGCGTGCCGATGGCCGACGACGTCAACATCGAGCTGCTCGCGCGTCAGACGCCGGGCTTCGCCGGCGCCGACCTCGAGAACCTCGTGAACGAGGCGGCGCTGCTCGCCGCGCGCAAGAACAAGGACCGAGTCGAGCATGGTCGACTTCGAGCTCGCCAAGGACAAGGTCCTGATGGGCGCGAGCGGCGAGTCATGATCATCAGCCTCGAGGAGAGGCGGAACACGGCCTACCACGAGGCCGGCCACGCGCTGGTGGCGAAGCTCCTCCCGGGCGCCGACCCGGTGCACAAGGTGACGATCATCCCGCGCGGCATGGCGCTCGGCCTGACGCAGCAGGTCCCGATCGACGACCGGCACACCTACACTCGCGAACTTCCTCTGACCCACAATCTCGCGATCCTGTTCGGCGGCCGCGTCGCCGAGGAGCTCGTCCTCGGGCACATGACGACCGGCGCGGGCAACGACCTCGAGCGTGCGACCGAGCTGGCGCGCAAGATGGTCTGCGAGTGGGGGATGAGCGAGAAGCTCGGCCCCATGACCTTCGGCAAGAAGGAAGAGCAGATCTTCCTCGGCCGCGACTTCACGCAGCTGCACGACTACTCGAACGGACCGCCGTGGAGATCGACAAGGAGGTCCGGCGCATCATCCTGAAGGCCTACGAGCGGGCCAAGGCCTGCTCACCGACGAATCTCGAGGTGCTCCACAGATGGCCGAGGCGCTCCTCGAGAGGGAATCGCTCGACGGCGCCGAGATCGACGAGATCATCAAGCAGTTCGGCATCTCGGGAGACGGTGAGCTTCCGAGCCGGTCGCCGCGGCGGCCTCCTGATGGCCGGTGAGGCGCTCGGGACTCCGACCTCGCGGCGATCTCCACCCGCTCCGCCATCTCGCCGCGGTCGCAGGATCCGCCGCTCGCCGCTAGCCGCGCTCGAGCGCCCGGCGATCCTCGGCATCCTCAACGTCACACCCGACTCCTTCAGTGACGGCAGCCGCTTCCTCGATGCGGACGCGGCCGTCGCGCAGGCACGGAGGATGGCCGAGGAGGGCGCAGACGTCATCGACGTCGGCGGCGAATCCACGCGTCCCGGGGCCTCGCCGGTCGACTCGGCGGAGGAGCTTCGGCGCGTGCTGCCCGTGATCGAGCGCATCCGCGTGGCCTTCTGCCGATTTCGATCGACACGACGAAGGCCGCGGTCGCGGCTCGCGCGATCGAGGCCGGGGCGGATCTCGTGAACGACGTCAGCGGCGGCCACTGCGGATCCGGCGATGCTCTCGGTCGTCGCCGAGCGCGGCGCGGCGATTATCCTCATGCACCTGCAGGGGTACGCCGCAGACCATGGACCGGCTCGCCCGCTACCGCGACGTCGTCGGCGAGGTGAAGGCATTCCTGTCCGCGCGCATCGAGACGGCGCTTGCCGCCGGAATCTCGCGCGACAGGATCGCCGTCGACCCGGGCATCGGCTTCGCCAAGAACGCGACGCACAATCTCACGCTCCTCGCCCGCATCGACGAGATCGTGGCGCTCGGCTTTCCGGTGGTCGTCGGCGTGTCGCGCAAGCGGTTCCTCGGGCGGCTGCTCGAACGCTCCGACCGAAGAGCGGCTCGAGGGGACGGTGGCCGCCGTCGCTGCTCGCCGTGGCCGGCGGGGCCCGTCTCGTTCGCGTTCACGACGTCGCGCCGATGGCGCGCGCGCTTCGCGTCGCCGAGGCGATCTGGGCGCTCGCTCGCACGTGATCGACAATGACGTTTCCTCTGGCGGATCTCGGACGTCGTCGACATCTCGATCATCGCCTTCATCGCGTACCACGTGATCAACCTGATCCGCGGCACGCGCGCGGCCCAGATGCTGATCGGCTTCCTGATCGTCTTCGCGACCTACCTCGCCTCGCAGTACTTCGAGCTGAACACGCTGAACTGGGTGCTGTCCAACTTTCTCGCCTCGATCATCCTCGTCGTCGTCGTGATCTTCCAGAACGACATCCGCCGCGCACTGACCCAGGTCGGTGCGCGGCGCTCGTTCTCCGCGGGGGAGCGAGTCGCCCAGGGGCAGGTGCTCGAGGAGATCGTGCGCTCGGCCGTGCTCCTGGCGACGCAAGAGGATCGGGGCGCTCATCGTGTTCGAGCGCGATGTCGAACCTGAACGAGTACATCGAGGTGGGCACACCGCTCGACGCGCGGGTCAGTCGCGAGCTCCTGCAGTCGGATCTTTTCGCCGACGTCGCCGATCCACGACGGTGCGGTGATCATTCAGCACGGCCGAATCACCGCCGCCGGCTGCTTCTTGCCGCTCACCGGGAATCCGAACGTCTCGAGGACACTCGGCACACGGCACCGCGCCGCCATCGGCCTCACCGAGGAAACCGACGCCGTCGTCGTGGTCGTGTCGGAGGAGGAGGGGAAGATTTCGCTCGTGCGCGAGGGAAAGATCATTCGCGATCTCGACGCCGGCACGCTGCGCAATACCCTGCAGCAGTTGTCCGCGATCTGAGCCGGAGCGGACCGAAACCGATGAAAAGTCCCGACTGGCGCGGCTTGGGGCAGACGGTCGCCCGCAAGATCGTGCACAACTGGCTGCTGAAGCTCGGCTCGATCGCGTTCGCGATCGGCCTTTGGGGCTTCGTCAACCTCGGCGCACGCGAGGCCGACCGATCCATCATCGTGCCGCTCGAGTTTCGCAACCTGCCGCCGAAGCTGATGATCACCAGCCCGATCCCGGAGTCGGTGGACGTGCGACTACGCGGACCGCGAACGATCCTCGGCACGATCGACGAGCACCGGCAGCAAATTGCGATCGAACTCGGCAACGTGGCGACCGGACACACGTCATTCAAGATCGATACCGACATGCTGAACCTGCCGCGCGGCGTGACCGTCACGCGACTGAGCCCCGTGCAGGTCACGCTCGAAGTCGAGCGAATCATCGAGCGCAGGCTGCCTGTCGTCACGAACCTGACGGCGGTGGTGCCCGCCGGCTACCGCGTGGTCGAAAGCGAAATCCGTCCCGCCGAGGTCTCGGTCACCGGCCCCGCCGCCCAGGTCGAGGCGCTGCGCAACATCCCGGCCGGGCCGTTGCATCTTGCCCCGACAAGCGGCAATTTCGACGAGACGGTCGCGCTCGAGCGCCCCGCGGAACTGATCCGGCTGTCGCCCGATCGCGTCCTCGTGCGGGGTCTCCTCGAGGAGCTGGTGACCACTCAGGATTTTCGCAACGTGGAGATTGGTGCACGAACCCCCCGCCCGATTATCACATGCGGCCACGGAAAGTGGATGTGACGATCCGCGGTCCGCAGCGGCTGGTGCGGGAGTTGCGCCTGTCGTCGCAGAACTTCTACGTCGACCTCGACGGAATGGCGCCGGGCTATCACGCCAAGCGAATCGAGGCGACGGTGCCGCAAGGCCTCGAAGTGCTCGAGCTGCGGCCGCCGGAGACGACCGTGGAAGTCGTGGCCGCGCCCGCCGCCGCGCGCAAGCGGCGCGTGCCGAAGGAAGCGCAGCCACGATGAGCGGAAATGGCGGTCGACGGCTCTTCGGAACCGACGGAATCCGCGGGGTCGCCAACGTCGACCCGATGACGGCGGAGATCGCGCTCGGCCTCGGGCGCGCCGTCGCGCACGTCTTTCGCCGAAGCCGGCGTCGACACAAGATCCTGATCGGCAAGGACACCCGGCTCTCGGGCTACATGCTCGAGCACAGCCATGGCTTCGGGAATCTGCTCGATGGGCGTCGACGTGCTGCTGGTCGGGCCGCTACCGACCCCCGGCATCGCCTTCCTCACGCGGAATCTCCGCGCCGACGCCGGGGTGGTCATCTCGGCGTCGCACAATCCCTTCCAGGACAACGGCATCAAGTTCTTCGCCGCCACGGGGCTTCAAGCTGCCCGACGACGTCGAGCTCGAGATCGAGCGGCTGCTCTCCGACGAACTCGATCGACGCAGCTCCGTCCGACGGCGACCGAGATCGGCAAGGCGTTCCGCGTCGACGACGCGGTCGGTCGCTACAACGTGTTCGTGAAGAACACGTTCCCGCGTCACCTGACGCTCGATGGCCTGCGCGTGGTGGTCGACTGCGCCAACGGCGCGGCGTATCGCGTCGCCCCCGAGGTGCTCGCGGAGCTCGGGGCCGCGGTCGTCGCCGCTCGGCGGTCGATCCCGACGGCGAGAACATCAATCGCGACTGCGGCGCGCTGCACCCGGAGGTGCTGTCGCGGACGGTGGTGGAGTCGCGCTGCCACCTCGGCATCGCGCTCGACGGCGACGCCGACCGCGCGATCCTCGTCGACGAGACGGGCGAGCGTCGTCGACGGCGACGAGGTGCTGGCGATGGCGGCGGCGGAGATGCTGAAGCAGGGAACGCTCGCCAAGAAGACGGTGGTCGCCACCGTGATGAGCAACCTCGGCCTCGACCTCGCGATGCGAAGCGCTCGGCGGCCGCACGGTCGTCGCGACGCCCGTCGGCGACCGCTACGTCGTCGAAGAGATGTTGCGCGGCGGATACAACCTCGGCGGCGAACAGTCGGGGCACATCCTCTTCCTCGATCAGACGACGACCGGCGACGGGCTCATCACCGCGCTCTTCGTACTGGCGCTCGTCGTCGAGCGCGGCCGCACGCTCTCGGAGCTTCGCCGCGTCATGCAGCGCACGCCGCAGGTGCTGCTCAACGTTCGGGTGAGCGAGAAGCGGGAGATCGCCGGGCTCCCGCTCGTCCGTCAGGCGATCCGTGCGGCGGAGAGCGCGCTCGAGCGCGGGGACGGGTGCTCGTCCGCTACTCCGGTACCGAGACGCTCGCTCGCGTCATGATCGAGGGCGAGAACACGGACCAGATCCGGCGGCTCGCCGAGGACATCGTCTCGGCGTTTCGATCGGAAGTCGGGGTGGACTAGCGGTGCCAGCTCCGGGTTCTGCTCGGTGTCAATGTCGATCACGTGGCGACGGTGCGGCAGGCGCGGCGCGCGTCCTACCCGGACCCGGTCGAGGCGGCTCGATTCGCGGAGCGAGGTGGCGCGGACGGCATCACCGCGCACCTGCGGGAAGACCGCCGCCACATCAACGATCGCGACGTCGAGCGGCTGCGGGCGGCCGTCGCGACGAAGCTAAATCTAGAAATGGCGGCGACGGCGGAGATGTCGCAGCAAGGCGCTCCAGCTCCGGCCGCAGGACGTGTGCATCGTCCCCGAGCGCCGTGCGGAGCTGACCACGGAGGGCGGCCTCGACGTTTCGGCACAGAAGGACGCCCTTCGTGACGTCGTGCAGATGCTGCGAGCGGCGCAGATTCGCGTGAGCCTGTTCATCGATCCCGATCCGCGCCAGATCGACGCCGCCCGGGAGACCGGCGCGGATGTCGTGGAGCTCCACACCGGAGCATATGCCGAAGCGCGCGATCCGTATCGACTACAAGGAGAGTTGGCTCGGCTCAGCGCCGGCGCTCGTCACGCATTCGACTGCGGCCTGACGGTGAACGCCGGTCACGGTCTCCGGCTCGACAACGTGAAGCCGATCGCCGCCATCCCCGAGATGCACGAGCTCAACATCGGCCACTGGATCGTCTCCCGGGCCGTCCTGATCGGCATGGAAGCGGCCGTTCGCGAGATGCGCGCGAGCCTCGATCAGGCGCGAAGGCGCCCGTGAAGCGAGCCGATCGCCGCGGCGCGGTGTCGGCCCCGCTCGACGAGCGAGGCCGAGTGTTCGTCGTGACCCGCGACGAGATGCGGCGCATGGACGCGGATACCATCGCGCGGGGCACGCCGGGCGAGACGCTGATGGAGCGCGCCGGCGGGCTCGCCGCAGACGTCCTGCGGCGGCGCTTCCGGCGTGAGCTTCGCCGGGGAGTGCTGGTGGTCGCCGGCAAGGGAAACAACGGAGGCGACGCGTTCGTCATCGCGCGCCACCTCCGCCGCCGCCGCGTCCCGGTCGAGGTCATTCTCGTTGCGCGCGAGTCGGAGGTTGCGGGCGATGCGCGCACGAACCTGCTTCGCTGGAAGCGGATGCGCGGTCCGATCCGGGAGATCGCGCAGGGCGGCCTGATCACGCTGGCCGAACGAGCGTCCCGGGCGGGCGTCATCGTCGACGGGCTCTTCGGCACGGGCCTCCGTGGGACGCTCGATGAGCGCTCGCAGGCGATCGTCGAAGCGCTGAACGCCGCGCCCGCGCCGATCCTGGCAGTCGACGTACCGTCCGGCCTCGATGCGGATCGAGGCCTGCCCCTCGGTGCGAGCGTGCAGGCCACGGTGACGGTCACGTTCGCGTATCCGAAGGTCGGCTTGATCGTGCATCCGGGAGCCGAGTTCGCCGGCGAAGTCGTCGTGGCCGACATCGGCATCCCGGCCGAGACGCTCCACGAGGTCGCGCCGCGCCAACGAGTGCTCACCTCCGCACGCGTCGGCTCGGCGCTGCCGCGACGCTCTCCCGACAGCCACAAGGGAATCTACGGCCACGTGCTCGTGCTCGCCGGGTCGCTCGGCAAAAGTGGGGCAGCTTTGCTTTGCGGACGGGCAGCGCTGCGGGCGGGCTCCGGCCTGGCGACGATTGCCTCGCCGACCCCGGCGCTCGGCGGGCATCTCGCACAGACCCCGGAGCTGATGACCGAGCCGCTGCCGGATCACGAGGGCGGCTGGCGGTTCGCCAACAACGATACGCCGCGACTCCTGCGTCTGTTCGACGGTAAGGATGCGCTGGTGTTCGGCCCGGGAATCGGCGTCACGCCCGCGACCCGGGCGCTCAGCGAATGGCTGATCGCCTCATCGCCGCTTCCGCTGGTCATCGACGCGGACGGTCTCAACTGCCTCGCCGGGCAGATCGGTTGGCTGAAAAAGCACCGCTGCCCGCTCGTGCTGACTCCCCATCCAGGGGAAATGGCGCGGCTATTGGCTTGCTCGACTGGCGATGTGCAGGCAGATCGAGTCGATGCCGCTCGTCGGCTGGCCGTCGATTACGGTGTCACCGTCGTCCTCAAGGGCGCGCGCACCGTCGTCGCCGATCCCGGCGGCGTGGTCGCGATCAATCCGACCGGCAATCCGGGCATGGCGAGCGGCGGGATGGGAGACGCCCTGGCAGGCATGATCGGGTCACTCCTCGCACAGGGGCTCGAGGCTACCGAAGCGGCCGAAGTCGGCGTGTTCTGGCACGGGGCGGCGGCGGATCGGGTGGCGAGTCGTCATGGCGAGGCCGGGCTCTTGGCCTCGGACGTGATCGACGAACTGCCGCCGACACTTCGCGGCCTGCAGGACGAGCTCTTCGCCGATGCGCCTCGAGATTGAGAGCCGATCGGCCGCCGAAACCCTCAGGATCGGGACGGTGCTCGGGCGCTTGCTACGGGGCGGTGAGGTCGTGGGAATCGCGGGAGACCTCGGCGCGGGCAAGACGCAGCTCGTGCGCGGCGTGGCCCGGGGCCTCGATCTCGAGACCGATGTCATCTATAGTCCCTCGTTCACCCTCGTCGCGGAGCACGAGGGGCGGCTTCGCCTGAATCACATCGACCTCTTCCGTTTCGGCGAGCATGTGGAGCCCAACGAAGAAAGAGAAATCGGCCTCGAGGAATACCTCGCTCCGAGCGGGGTCACGGCGATTGAGTGGTACCGCAAGCTCGACAAGCCGAGGGAGGCATGGACGCTGGAGATCGACATCGAGGCCGGAGAGGGAGATCTGCGGACGATTCGCCTCGCGGGGGAAGGCGCGCGAGCCGAAGAGATTCTCGATGAGGTACGAAAGCGATTCCCGTCTCCCCGTTAGGGTGAAGAGATCTCATCCGTGGCACTGATCGTCCAGAAGTACGGCGGCACCTCGGTCGGCGACGTCGAGCGCATCCGCGAGGTCGCCAGGCGCGTGGCGCACGTATCGCCGACAAGGGCACCGCCTGGTGGTGGTGGTCTCCGCGATGGCGGGCGAGACCAACCGGCTGCTCGCGCTCGCGCGACAGGTGGCGGCCCACCCCGACGGAGCGCGAGAGCGACGTGCTGGTCGCGACCGGCGAGCAGGTCACGGCGGCGCTCCTCGCGATCGCGCTCCAGGATCTCGGCGTGCCGGCGCTCGTCGTTCCTCGGGCACCAGGTGCGCATCGAGACCGACACGCGCCTTCGGCCGGGCGCGCATCCGCGCGATCGACGCGAGCGGCTCCGCGCCGCGCTCGACGCGAGGCGCGGTCGCGGTCGTCGCCGGCTTCCAGGGCGTCGACGAGCGACGGCAACATCACCACGCTCGGCCGCGGCGGCTCCGACACCACCGCGCGTCGCGCTGGCCGCCGCGCTCGGCGCCGACGTCTGCGAGATCTACACCGACGTCGACGGCGTCTACACGAGCGACCCGCGCATCGTGCCGCACGCGCGCAAGCTCGAGCGCATCTCGTACGACGAGATGCTCGAGCTGGCGAGCCTCGGCGCGAAGGTGCTGCAGATCCGCTCCGTCGAGTTCGCCAAGCGCTACCACGTGCCCGTCCACGTGCGCTCGTGCTTCAACGAGATCGAGGGCACGCTGGGTCGTCGAGGAGGACCGACGCATGGAAGACGTCCTGGTCGCGGGGGTCGCGTACGATCGCGACCAGGCCAAGATCACGGTGCTGCGCGTCCCGGACCGGCCCGGGCTCGCCGCGCGGCTCTTCGGCCCGATCGCCGCGGCGGGCATCGTGGTCGACATGATCATCCAGAACGCCAGCGCCGACGGGACCACCGACCTGACGTTCACCGTGCCGCGCGGCGACTTCGACAAGGCGCTGGCGCTCGTCGAGGCGGTCGGCGCGCGACGATCGGCGCGCAGCGGCGTCGCGACGGATCTGAACGTCGCCAAGGTGTCGATCGTCGGCCTCGGCATGCGCAGCCACGCCGGCGTCGCGGCGCGCATGTTCGAGGTGCTCTGGCCGCGGAGGGCATCAACATCCAGATGATCTCGACCTCCGAGATCAAGATCTCGGTCGTCGTCGACGAGAAGTACACCGAGCTCGCGGTGCGGGCGCTGCACGATGCCTTCGTCGCCCAGCCGCGACGGCAGCCGGGAGCGAGCAGCGCAGTGAAGCGCGATCATCAGCTCTACGACACGACGCTGCGCGACGGCTGCCAGGCGCGAGGACATCGTCGCTTCACGCTCGACGACAAGCTGCGCATCGCCGAGCGGCTCGACGACCTCGGCGTTCGACTACATCGAGGGCGGCTGGCCGGGCTCGAATCCGCGCGACGAGGAGTTCTTCCGCGAGGCGAAGAAGCTCCGGCTCCAGCACGCGAGGATCGCCGCCTTCGGCTCGACCCGGCGCGGCAGGCGCGATCGCCGCCGAGGACCGGAACCTCGCGCATGCTGCGTCGAGGCCGAGACCCCGGTGATCACGATCGTCGGCAAGACCTGGGACCTCCACGTGCGCGAGGACCTGCGCATCTCCCGCGAGGAGAATCTCGAGGTGATCGACGACTCGGTCGCCTATCTCCGGCGGCACGCCGACGAGGTCATCTTCGACGCCGAGCACTTCTTCGACGGCTGCGCGGACGATCCCGAGTACGCGATCGCGTGCCTGCGGGCGGCGGCCGCCGGCGGGCGCGACGCACGTCTGGTCCTCTGCGACACGAGCGGAGGCACCCTGCCGAGCTGTCGTCGCCGATGCGACGCGGGCCGCGGCGGCGGCGGTCGACGAGCCGCTCGGCATCCACTGCCACAACGACTGCGAGCTCGCGGTCGCGAACTCGCTGGCGGCCGTCGAAGCCGGCGCCGTGCAGGTGCAGGGCACGATCAACGGCTTCGGCGAGCGCTGCGGCAACGCCAACCTCGTGTCGATCATCGCCGAGCTCGCAGCTGAAGCTCGGCTGCCACTGCGTCGGCGCGGAGCAGCTCCGGCGGCTGACGGAGCTCTCGCACTTCGTCTACGAGCTCGCCAACCTGCGAGCCGCGGAAGAGCCAGGCGTACGTCGGTCAGAGCGCCTTCGCCCACAAGGGCGGGCTGCACGTCGCGGCGGTGCGGAAGAACCCGCTCACCTACGAGCACATCGATCCGTCGGCTGGTCGGCAACATCCAGCGCGTGCTGGTCTCCGACCTCGCCGGCAGGGCGAACATCCTGGACAAGGCCGAGCAAGTTCGGCATCGACGTCGATTCCAAGGACCCCAAGGTGCAGGCGCTGCTCGCGCAGCTGAAGGAGCTCGAGAACGCCGGCTACCAGTTCGAAGGCGCGGAGGCGTCCTTCGAGCTGCTGATGCACCGGGCCCTCAACGGCCATCGTCCGCTTCTTCCAGCTGATCGGCTTCCGCGTCATCGACGAGAAGCGACAAGGGGAGCGAGCTGCCGTCCTCGGAGGCGTCGGTGGCCGTGGAATTCCTCGACGGCCGGCGGGCGCAGGCCGTCGCCTTCGGAAACGGCCCGGTAAACGCGCTCGACCAGGCGCTGCGCAAGGTTCTCACCAAGTTCTATCCCCGAGATCGCCTCGGTCCAGCTGCTCGACTACAAGGTCCGCGTGCTCCCCGGCATGGCCGGCACCGCGGCGAAGGTTCGCGTGCTGATCGAGTCGGGCGACGCGCACGAGCGCTGGGGCACGGTCGGCGTGTCCCACAACGTGATCGAGGCGAGCTGGCAGGCGCTCGTGGATTCGATCGACTACAAGCTCTACTCCGATCAGAAGCGGCGCGACGAGGCCAAGAAGGAACCGAGCCGCACTCGTGGGCGCGGATGACCGGGACGGTACAAAACGACCACGGCGAGCCGCTCGGCGCCTGGGCGCGTCTGCGCGAAGACGTGCAGACGATCTTCGAGCGCGACCCCGCGGCGCGATCGGTTTGGGAGATCGCGCTGGCGTACCCGGGCTTTCATGCGCTTCTCGTCTACCGTTTCGCGAACTGGCTATGGACGCACGGCCTGCGGACCCCCGGTCGGTTCGTCAGCCACCTCGGCCGCTTTCTGACCGGCATCGAGATCCACCCGGGAGCGAAGGTGGGGCGCCGGTTCTTCATCGATCACGGGATGGCAGCGGTGATCGGCGAGACGACCGAGATCGGCGACGACGTCACGATCTATCAGGGAGTGACGCTCGGGGGCACGAGCACGCAACGCGGCAAGCGCCACCCGACGATCGAGGATTCCGTCACCATCTTCACCGGCGCGAAGGTTCTAGGACCGATCACCGTCGGCCGCCACAGCCGGATCGGCGCCGGATCGGTGTTGGTGACGTCGGTGCCGGCGCACTCGACGGTCGTCGGCATCCCCGGCAAGGTCGTGAAGACCGGTGGAAAGCACACCGAGACCGGCAAGCCGGTCATCGATCTCGATTCCGCGGATCTCCCCGATCCGGTGAGCCGGGCGCTCGGCGCGGTGCTCGAGCAGGTCGAGCGGCTGGAGAAGAAGGTCGACGAGCTTTCCGCGCGCGCCGAGGGGCGGAGCGAGACCGAGCGGCCCGAGCTCCGCAAAGTCGCGGGCGACGAGAAGTAGAGATTCCCCGATGACCCCTCCGCGCGCCGTGGTCGCCATGAGCGGCGGCGTCGACAGCTCGGTCGCCGCGTCGCTGCTGCTCGAAGCCGGCTACCGAGTCGAGGGCGTGTCGCTCCGGTTGTGGGATTCGCCGCGGCGGGACGACCGGATCTGCTCCGATCACCGCGACGCCGCACGCGTCGCCGCCGCCCTCGGAATCCCCCACACGCGGATCGATCAGCGAGCGGCCTTCGAGCAGGCCGTCGTCGCGCCCTTCGTGGCGGCCTATGCGAGCGGCCGGACGCCGAACCCCTGCGTGGCCTGCAACGGCGAGTTCAAGCTCGGAGTACTCCTCGACTGGGCGCTCGAACGTGGTGCGTCCGTCGTGGCGACGGGCCACTATGCGCGGGTGGAGCACCGCGGAACCCGCCGGATCCTAAGGCGCGCGACCGATCGCACCCGCGACCAGTCCTATTTTCTGTTCACGCTCGACGAGCGCCAGCTCGCGCACGCGGTATTCCCGCTCGGCGAATGGACCAAGGCGGAGGTTCGGCGCCGTGCGGCCGAGCGCGGTCTGCCGGTTGCCGAGAAGCTCGACAGCCAGGACCTCTGCTTCGGAGACCCGGCGGCGCTCGTGCGCACTCGGGGACTGGGTGGGGCGAGGGGCGAAGTGGTCGACGAGCGCGGGCGGCCCCTCGGACGCCACGATGGCGTCGAGGCATTCACGATCGGCCAGCGGCGCGGTCTCGGCCTCCGCGCAGCGACGCCTCTCTACGTTCGCTCGATCGAGGGGGAGGTCGGCCGCGTGGTCGTCGGCCCTGCTCCGCCGCATTGCACGGCGCTCGTCGCCAGCGGCTGGAACTGGATCGATGCGCCCGCGGCAGAAGACGAGCCGCTCGTCGCGCAGGTCCGCTATCGCCAATCCCCGCTTCCCGTGCGCGTCCGCGCGGAAGGCGAGGGGCGCGTGCGCGTGACGTTCGATCAGCCGGCGTTCGCCGTCGCGCCCGGACAGGCAGTGGTCGTCTACCGCGGAGACGAGGTCGTCGGCGGCGGCTGGATCGATCGGCCGCTTGCGGCCGATGCGCACCCATGAGATCCGCCGAGGAGACACTCGAAGAGCGGATCGGCTATTCGTTTCGCAAGCCGGAGCTCCTCGCGCTGGCGCTCGTGCATCGTTCCGCGCTCGCGCGCGCGGGCCAGAACAACGAGAAGCTCGAGTTTCTCGGCGACGCGGTGCTCGACTTGGCGATCTCCGATCTTTTGATGGAGCGCTTCCCGACGGCGGACGAGGGCGAGCTCTCGAAGCGGCGCGCGTCGCTCGTCAATGCTCGCGTGCTCGCGGCGAAGGCGGCCGCCATGAACCTCGGTGCGGAGCTCCGCCTCGGCAAGGGCGAGGAGAAGAGTGATGGACGGAAGAAGGCGTCGATTCTCGCGGCCGCCTACGAGGCCGTGATCGGCGCAGCCTATCTCGATGGCGGTTTCGCGGCGGCCCGCGAGCTGGTCAGACGACACTTTCATGGGGATCTCGTGCGGGCGGGCGGCGAGTCGCCGATCGATCACAAGAGCCGGCTCCAGGAAATCACACAGCGGCTCTTCCGCGAAACACCAACCTACGCGCTCGTGCAGGCGAGCGGTCCTGACCACGATCGCGCCTTCGTCGTCGAGATTTCGATCGCCGGCCAGCTCTGCGGCCGCGGCGAAGGTAAGTCCAAGAAGGAAGCCGAGCAGCAAGCGGCGCTCGAGGCGCTCGCCGAGATCGACAAGCGCGCGAACGCGTCGCGGGAGTAGCCGGCGACGGGGTCCGGGCTACGCGCTTCCGGTTTCGGGCTTCCGCGAAAGACTTCGTGGATTCTTCTGTAGCTTGTGAGCTGTAGCGGGCAGCCGGGAAGTGGCTGCCGCGCGCCGCGCAGGGCCGTCGCGATTTTGCAGGCCTCGGGTTACCCGTCAGCGCGCGCGCGAGTTCGCTGCGTAGCTCATCACGAGTTGGGCGACGGTGTCCTCGGCGCCCCGGTTCTCGTAGCTGTGCGGCAGGTCCGCGCGGAAGAAGAGCGCATCGCCGGGGCCGAGATCCGCCGTGGCGTTCCCCGAGCGCACGATCAAGCGACCACGCACCACGCTGAGGTGCTCGAAGGTGCGCGGCGCGCGCGGCGCGGCTTCCTCGAGGCAGCCGGGAGCCAGCGTCAGCTCGTAGACTTCGGGAGCGCGTGGATCGCCCTCCAGGAAGAGCGGACGCGAGCGGAAACGGCCGTCCGCCGAAGAGATGACACGGCCTTGGCCGCCGCGCTGGATGCGAAAATCCGGATCCGAGGTGCGAGACAGCGTCGTGTTCGCCAGCAGCGCGCCGAACGGGACTTGGAGGGCGGTGGCCAGGTGCCAGATCGCGCGCAGGCTCGGCACCGCCTGCCCGTTCTCGAGCGCGCGTAGCAGGGTGAGCCGGATGCCGCTGCGTTCGGCGAGCTTCTCGAGCGCGATCTTTCGCTTCCTGCGGTGCCGCGCGACGCTGGCGCCAACCGCGGCGCCGAGCGCCCGACCCTCCGGCCTATCGGGGCCACTCAGGGTATCGAGCCGCTCGGCCTTGATCTCCTCGGCGAGAGCGTCGGCAAGCGTCATGGAGCCGTTGCGCTTGCGTGCGGGCATCGGGTTCTCGAAACAAGCAGCTTTGCGGCAGCGATGCAATTCAGCGCGCCCGGTCGGAGGGCCCTCGAGTCGGTATGAAATCGACCGCCGGCAGGTTTCGAGGGAGAATCGCGTGGTATGGCGGCGGTCAGATTCGGAGTGATCCAAGGGTCGCTGGGTGCGGCTTCGGGTCTTCGAGCGCGTCAGGCGGACTCCCGGAGCCAGCGGGAGATCCCTGGAGTGATGCGCCGCCGGAGATCGGCGTTCAAGCGGAAGATCTCCAGGGCTTGCTTCAGCGAGCGCCGGGCTTCGGCCACGGGGTGGGCGCGGAAGAAGCGCGCGACCTCGCGAGCGTAGCGTGGCTCGCGCAGCGAAGGAGTTGCCTCGACGAGACGTGAGACCATGAGCGGCGGAATGCGCTGACGGATCGTCTTCCAGTTCTTGGTGAAGAAGCGCCAGGAGGGCTCGCCTCCTTCCGGGTTGGAGAAGAGCCGCATGTAGAGAAAGGCGACGTCCTGCGTCGGGATCTCGGCTCCGAGGGTCGCCGTGAGCGTGCGCTCGACGAGCTCGCGCCGGCGAAACGAGGCGAGGCTCAGCAAAAACCGTCGGCGCTCCTGAGGCGTCGCGGCGC
The DNA here is from genome assembly GCA_963745025.1 of uncultured delta proteobacterium. Classification (GTDB taxonomy): domain Bacteria; phylum Desulfobacterota; class Binatia; order JACPRU01; family JACPRU01; genus CAVQIG01. The sequence goes on along the minus strand of CAVUWD010000016.1, from coordinate 758,158 downwards.
GTGCGATCACGTTTCGATAGCGGTCGTAGAGCTCCGAGTCGCCGCTGCGCGCCGCGAGCGAAACCACCGGGTCGGCGAGGTTCGGCTCCAGCGAAGCGCGATCCGCGAGGTAGGCATCGAGGCGGCGGCGGGCTTCGGCGACTACGGGCGGCGCCTCGGCGATCGAACCGACGAGGCGAACGACCGCGGCACGGCGAAGCCGCCGCGCGTCGTCCTCCTTGGGCGACGCCGTCCAGCCGAGCGATTCGAGCTGCGCCCCGAAGCGCCGAGCGATCCAGGCGCGGAAGCGTTCTTGAAGCTCGCCCTCGACGACCTGGTCGTCGATCAGGCCGAGCGGACCGCCGACGCCGTCGAGAACGTCGTAGTCGGTTTCGCCGCCGAGCGCGTCGACGACGTCCAGGAAGCTCTCGATCGTCGCGCGACCGGCGCGGACGAGCGCCCACTGGTCTCCCGCGAGCGCGAGCCGCTCGACGGGCGAGAGCGCCTCCTGCAGGCGCTCGACGAGCGCGCGGTGATCCTGCGGTTCGTGCAGCACCCGGTAGAAACCGCCTGCGTTGGCGTTGCCGTAGATCCAAGTCGGGGCCTTGCGCACCGGCAGCGCGATCGTCTTCGAAGCGCCGTCGACGAGGAAGCGGTCGAGGTTGGCGCCGTTTCGGCCGGCTCGCTTGACGACTAGCGGCAACGGCCAGGCCGAGCGCCGGCGTGTCGCGGCGATCCGCGGGTCCGAAAAGAAGCGCTCCTGCCGAACGCCCAGCTTCGGCGTGCCATCCCGGCGGATCGTCACGAGCGGAAAGCCCGGTTTCTCGATCCAGGCCTGCGCCACGCGCTCGACCTCGCGACCGGATGCCTCCTCGAGCGCTCGCCAGAGATCGCGTGCGACCGCGTTCTGCTCGCGGTGCCGTTGCATGTAGAGACGGACGCCGGCGCGGAACGTGTCGGCGCCGAGGTAGTGCTCGATCATGCGAACGACCGCGGCGCCCTTCTCGTAGGTGATGGCGTCGAAGTTCTCCGTGGCCTCCGCAACGCTCTGCACGCGCGCATAGATGGGGTGGGTGTTGACGAGCGCATCGAGGGCCAGCGCGCCCGCACGGTCGTGCTCGTAGCCCTGCCACATGCGCCAGTCGGGCTTCCAGTCGTCCACGACCTTGTAGGCCATCCAGGTGGCGAACGCCTCGTTCAGCCACAGATCGTCCCACCACGCCATGGTGACGAGATCGCCGTACCACATGTGCGCGAGCTCGTGGGCGATGACCTCGGCCGCGCGCTTGCGCTCCGCGAGCGAAGCGGTGGCCGGGTCGAGAAGCAGGAGCGTCTCGCGAAAGAAAACCGCGCCGGCGTTCTCCATGGCGCCGGCCTCGAAGTCGGGCACGGCGACGAGGTCGAGCTTGCCGTAGGGGTAGGGGATCCGGAAGTACGCTTCGAGCCGCCGCAGAGACTCCGCGGCCGCCTCGAGGCCGAAGTCGGCGAGGTGGCCCTTGCCCGGAACGTGCCAGACGCGGATCGGCGTCTCTCCGACCGTGCGCACCGCCGACGCCTCGAGCGGCCCGACGGCGAGCGCGAGCAGGTACGTCGAGAGTCGGGGCGTCTTCGCGAAGCGCACCAGCCGGCGGCCGTCGCGGAGAGGCTCCTCGCTCTCGATCGGGCTGTTCGAGACCACCGCGTCGCTCTCGCGCGCGGCGACCGAGAGCCGATGGCGCGCCTTGAAGCTTGGCTCGTCGAAGCAGGGAAACATCCGGCGCGCGTCGGCCGCTTCGAGCTGGGTGAAGGCATACCGTCGACCGTCGGATGCGGCCGCGTAGAGACCGCGCAGATGTGTGCCCAGCCGCCCGGAAAACGAGAGCACGAGTGTTGCGCTGCCCGCGACGCGGCGAGCCGGGACGAGCGTCACGGCTTCATCCGCGCGCCGTGGCTTGAGCCGGACGGGATGCACGGAGCCTTTCGACTCGATGGTCGCGCTCTCGACGGTCAGATCGGCGGCATGCAGCGTGATGGCGGGTCGCGGCCGGGCGATCTCGACGTCGATCCGCACCTCGCCACGAAACGTCCCGGCTTGGAGATCGGGCTCGAGGAGCAGCTCATAGTCGGTGGGACGAACCGCGGGGTCGAGACGGAAGCGCGAGGGCCGGCGAGTTTTCGGCATCAGGAAGACTCCAGGCTACCGGGCTGCCGGCTACCGGCTACCGCAAAGGACTCCGTGGCGCCTTTCCCGAAGCCCGAAGCCTCTTCAGTCGTGGATCCGCTTGTCCTGGCCCGCCCATTCCTTCTCGCGCAGGGCGAACTTCTGCACCTTGCCCGTCGAGGTCTTCGGCCGCTCCCTGGGTAGACATTCATCGCGGTGATGGTCCGGTGAGCCGCGCCCGAAGCGAGGCATCGCTCGCCAGGTCGATCGCGGTCCAAGCCATCGCGACTGCGCCGTCGATGAGGGCCTGATCCGCGACCGGCGTCGCGCAGTAGGCGGCGAACTCCGGCTGATGGTTCACGATGGGGAAGCAGCCGAGGCCGATCGTCGGATGAATCGAAGGCATCGCCTGCGAGATGTTGCCCATGTCGGTCGAGCCCGCCAGAGCGCGGGACCCGAGCGGCGGGAAGACCCGTCCGAGTTGCTCGGCATTCTTGCGATAGAGTGCGGCGATCTGCGAGTCGTGTGCGATCTCCGCGTACGGCGGGCCCGCCGGTCGGACGTCGAGCCGCGTCCCGGTCGCGAGCGCGCCTGCCTCGAAGCAGCGCATCACTTTTCCTTGGATCTCTGCGAGGCCCGCGGAGCTCTCGGCGCGCACCATGTAGCGTGCCGAGGTGTGCGCGGGCACCACGTTGGCGGCGTCGCCGCCCTTGGTGATGATGCCGTGTACCCGGTCGGTCGGTCGCATGTGTTGGCGGAGGAGGCCGATCGATGTCTGCGCGATCGTAAGCGCATCGAGCGCGTTGATGCCGAGCTCGGGAAAGGCCGAGGCGTGGGCCTCTTTGCCGTGGTAGTGAACGTCGAACTGCGACCAGGCGAGCATCTTGGGGTCGGCGATGTCGATCGGCGCGGGATGCACCATCATCGCTGCGTGGATACCTGCGAACGCGCCGCGCTCGAGCAGCAGGATCTTGCCGCCGCCGGATTCCTCGGCCGGCGTACCGATCACGGTCACCGTGAGACCGACGTCGTCCGCGACGCGGGCGAGCGCAAGCCCCGCGCCGACAGCGGCGGAGCCGATCACGTTGTGGCCGCACGCGTGCCCGATGCCGGGTAGGCAATCGTACTCGGCGCAGATCGCCACGTGGAGCGGGCCCGAGCCCGCTCGCGCCACGAACGCGGTCGGCAGCTCGTAGACGCCCCGATCGACCGCGAAGCCGCCATCGACGAGGGTTTCACAGAGCCAGGTCGCCGCTCGTTCTTCCTCGAAGCCGAGCTCCGGATGGGCGTGGATGCGGTGGCTGAGCGGGACGAGCGTCGAGCGTGCTCGATCGATGTGCTCGCGGGTGGCGGCCTTTGGGTCCATCCGATTCGCTTCAGCGGGCCGGTTCTTCCGACTTGAACCCGGAGTTCTTGTGCGACCCGTCGCAGAACGGCTTGTTCGCAGAGTGGCCGCAGCGGCACAGGTAGATCGGGTCTTCGGTGAGCTTGAAGTCGGCTCGGCCGGCGTCGACCAGCTGGACGGCTCCCTTCACCTCGTATGGGCCATCTTTGAGTGTCCGAATACGCACCTCGGCCATGAACGATCTCCTTTCTGTTCCGGAGCAGTCTCTATGCCGCGCCAGCCGCCAGGGTCAACAGGGCGGCGTAGGTCGGGCTTGGCCGCTAGGATGCTCGGCTACACGAAGAGCGGCGAAGCGCTGACTCAACCCAAAAACCTCAGTTCGATACCCCGGTCTGCATGAAATCCAACTGTGGCGCAGTTTGTTTCGAGGGCGTAAGACCACCGCAGTAGCGAAGGTTCTTTCGGCACTTTTCCGGTCAGCTGAGGTTTTGGGGCTCAATAAACCGATTCGGTGGGTCATTGTTTTCCGCGCTTCCGCGCGGTTGCGCTTGGTTCCGGTCGACCCGAGTACGGGCCGATCGAAACCGAGCGCGGTATCCGGTGACCGAAGCGCTCGCAGTGAAACTGAGGCATTCCCAGCGTGGAGATCCTCGCCTATCGCTACTCGTCCTGTGGTGGCATGATCGCTCTGCGATGATCCGTCTGCTCAACGTCTCTCGGCATTTCCAGCGCGGACCCGACGTCGTACGGGCGCTCGATCACGTGACCTTGACGATCCCCGACGGCCGGTTCGCGGCGCTCATGGGCCCATCGGGCTCCGGCAAGTCCACGCTGCTGAACCTCCTCTCGGGCATCGATCGCCCCGACGAGGGGGAAGTAGAGGTGGCCGGCCGGCGCTTGACGGGCCTCTCGGAGGACGAGCTCGCCGCCTGGCGCGCGCGGCACGTCGGGCTGGTGTTCCAGTTCTACAACCTGATCCCGGTGCTTTCGGCGCGCGAGAACGTGGAGCTGCCGCTGCTCCTGACCGACCTCGCGAGGCCCCGAGCGGCGTCGGCGCGCGGAGGTGGCGCTGGAGGTCGTCGGGCTCGTCCAGGAGCGCTTCGATCAGCTCCCCGGTACGCTCTCGGGAGGGGAGCAGCAGCGAGTGGCGATCGCTCGCGCGATCGTCACCGACCCCGACCTGATCGTCGCCGACGAGCCGACCGGCGATCTCGACGCGCAGAGTGCCGATGCCGTTCTGGCGCTGCTCTCGGAGCTCAATCGAGAGTTTCAGAAGGCGATCGTGCTGGTGACCCACGACCTGCGGGCGCTGCGCTGGGTCGACGAGGTTCATCACCTCGACAAGGGACGCCTGCTCGCGGGCGACGAGGCGCTGCGGGCGAGCGAGACACTCGAGCAGGCGCTCGGCACGGCGCGTCGGCACGCGAAGGTGAAGCCGTGAACTATCGGACGCTGGTGTCGCGGAACTTCCGCCGCGGTCGCCTACGCACGGTGCTCACCGCGGCGTCGATCATGCTGTCGATCTTCCTCGCCTGCGCCGTGTTGACGCTGCCGAGCGGCCTCGCCGCGCTCGTCGAGCGCGTGACCTCGGGAAGCCGCGTGCTGGTGCACAACAAGGCGGGGCTCAGCTACATGATGCCGTACAGCTACCTGCAGAAGGTCCGCGCGGTGCCGGGCGTGACGGCTGCGACCTCGTTCAACTGGTTCGGAGGCGTCTACGACGAACCGAAGAACCTGTTCCCGAACTTCGCCGTCGACGCGGACGCCGTCGGCGACATCTGGGCCGAGTTCCAGATCGATCCGCAGGCGATCGCCGATTTCCGCCGCTACCGTGACGGCGCGCTGGTGGGCTACCAGACCATGCGCAAGTTCCGTTGGAAGGTCGGCGATCGCGTGACGCTGCGCAGCACGATCTGGCCGGTCGATCTCGATTTCCGGATCGTCGGAGTGTTGCCCGAGCCGCACGGCAATCCGATGTGGTTCCTGTTCTCACGCACCTACATGGAGGAGGCGCTGCGCGCCAAAGGGCTCTCCGCGGACTTTGCGGGCATGATCTGGGTTCGGGTCGACGACCCCGCAAACGTCGGGACCGTCATGCGCCGAATCGACGACCTCTTCCGCAACAGCGACGCCGAGACAGCGAGCGAGACCGAGAAGTCGTTCTTCGAAAGCTTCATGAGCTCGCTCTCCGGCCTCTCGAACGTCATCCTCGCCGTCGGCTTCCTCGTCGTCGCCGCGGTCGTGGTCATCACCGCCAACACGTGCTCGATGGCGATCCGCGAGCGCGCCTCCGAGATCGCGATTCTGAAGGCGCTCGGTTTTCGCCGCTTCGCCATCCTCGGCCTCCTCCTCACCGAGACGCTGACGCTCGCGCTCGGCAGCGGCGTAATCGGCGCAGTCGCCGCGTATGGAGTCCTCAAGTTGCTCGCGGCACTCGGGGCGACGGGCGCGCAGCCGGGTCTCGGTCCTCTTTCGATGTTCCTGGTGACGCCGTGGCACGTGCTCGAGGGGATCCTGCTCTCGCTCTTCGTCGGCGTGGTGGCGGGAGTCGTCCCGTCGTGGGGAGCGGCGCGGAAGCCGGTGGCGGAAGCATTGCGGGAGGTCTTCTGAGCAACATGAGCCGTGCGATTCCGCTCTCCTATTCGCTACGGAGCGTCTTCCAGCGCCGCACCCGCGCGCTACTCACGGTGGTGGTGATGGCACTCGTCGTGCTCGCGGTGACGGTGATGCTGTCGCTCGTCTCGGGGATCCAGCGGACGCTCGTCGCGACCGGCGAGGCCGATAACCTGATCATCATTCGCAAGGGGGCGACCAACGACGGCTCGAGCATGCTGCCGATCGAGGCCTACCGAGCGGTGGCGTATTTCCCCGGCATTGCCAGCGGCGCCGACGGCGAGCCCTTGGTTTCGCCCGAGATGGTGATCCAGCCCTTCTTTTATCGACCGGATGGAGGCCGGGAGAACGTGCTCGTGCGCGGCGTCCGGCCGGTCGCGTTTGCGGTGCATCGCAACGTGCACGTCGTCGAGGGCCGCGCGCCTCGCTCGAGCTCCGGCGAGGCGGCAGTCGGCCGCGCCGTGGCGGCTCGCTATGCGGTTCGGCTCGGCGGCGAGGTGCACTTCGGCCGCCGCGTCTGGAAGGTCGTCGGGATCCTGGAGGCGGGCGGCTCTTCGTTCGAGAGCGAGGTCTGGGTCGACGTCAACGATCTCTGGAACGATGCGAACCGGTCGATCTACAACGGCCTGCGCGTGAAGGTCGCTCCCGGGAGCGATCCGCAGGTCCTCGTTCGGCGCGTCGCCGCCGACCCCCGCTGGACCCTCGAGGCGAAGCCCGAGATCGATTACTACCGCGAGCAGGCCGATTCGGCGAACTTCCTCTTTCGGCTGACCCTCGCCCTCGGCTTGATCATGGGCATCGGCGCGAGCTTCGGAGCGATGAACACGATGTTCGCGGCGGTGAAGAGCCGTACGGCGGAGATCGGCACCCTGCGCGCGCTCGGCTTTTCGCGCCGCTCGATCCTCATCTCGTTCGTCACCGAGGCGCTGGCGATTGCCCTTGCGGGATTCGCCGTAGGGGTGCTGATGGCGATCGCCACCACGCTCGGCATCAATGCCATCATGAAGGGTGTGGCGATCAATCTCATGACGTTCACGACCGCAACGGTGGACCTGCGGGTCTCCGCGACGAGCGCGCTCCAGGTGTTGCTGCTCGCCACCCTGCTCGGCCTGGCGGGCGGATTCCTGCCGGCGCGGCACGCCGCGAGGCTCTCACCGGTCGAGGCGCTACGCCGGCGTTGACGATGGCGAGCGAGAACCTGAAGGAGCAGCTGCGCTCGCTCCGCATCGAGCGGGCGGCGGTCGAGCCGGCGGCGCCGTCACCGCCGCGGGGGAGGTGGCGGGCCGGGCGGCTCGTCAGCGCCGGGATCATCGTCGCGCTCGTCGCCTACGTGGCCTACCGTTGGTCCTTCGGTGCTCCGCTGCGGGTGCAAGGTGTCCACGCGCGGGTGGCGCAAGGGAGGCAGGCGACCGCCGGAGCGGTGCTCTCCGGCGCCGGCTATTTGATCACGGCCGAAAAGTACATCGCGATCGGCGTCCGCGTGCCGGGCCGCATCGATCGTTTTTTGGTGGACGAAGGCGACCACGTGGAGCCGGGACAGTTGCTCGTGCAGCTGGACGACCGGGACTATCGAGCGCAGGTCGGGCGGGCAGAGGCGACGCTCCGGCTTGCGCAGGCCAACCGGCGGCTCGCCGAAGCCGATCGCGCGCGCATGCGCACGCTCTTCCAGCAAGGGGTGGTCTCGCATCAGGAGCTCGATCAAGCGGAAAGTCGCGCCGACGTCGCGGCCGCCAGCGTGGCGCAGGCGGAGAATGAGCTCACCCAGGCGCGCACCAACCTCGACGATACCAAGCTACGGTCGCCGGTGCGGGGCGTGGTGCTCGCCAAGCTGAGGGGCGTCGGCGAGATCGCCGTACCCGGCGGGTTCGCAGGTTCCGGCGATCTCCTGCGTCTCGCCGACCTCTCCGAGCTGCGCGCCGAAGTCGACGTCAGCGAGGCGGATCTCGCCAACGTTCGCCTCGGTCAGGAGGCCGAGGTGGTTCCGGATGCGTATCCGCAGGAGCGGTTCCGCGCGAAGGTCGTGAAGCTCTACCCGCAGGTGAATCGGCAAAAGGGGACGCTGAAAGTGGAGGTGCGGATCGCCGAACCCGATTCCACGCTACTGCCCGACATGAGCGTCCGCGTGACGTTCCTCGCTGCGCCGTCGAGCGGCGCGGTCGAAGGCAAACCCTCGGTGGTCGTACCACGGGCGGCGGTCCGCCGCGGCCCGGATGGCCACTACGTCTGGAGCGTGGTACGCGATCGCCTGGTGCGGAAGGCGGTCGAGGTCGCAACCGACGTTGGGGACGAGATTCCGGTCAGTCGCGGGCTCGAAGGGGGCGAGCTGCTCGTCGTCGGTCCGGAGGGCGAGCTTCGCGAAGGCCGCGCCGTCCGCGTCGAGAAATGAGCGGGACGGAGGATCTCGTCCCGGTCGTCTTTTGCCCTCCGCCGCTTGGCGCGGGGTCGATTGTGAAACGGTCACCCGTCGCGTATGTTTGCGCTGCGGCGGCGCGGTACGGATCGAGCGAGTTTCGGCAGAGAGAGCCAGCAGACCGCTCGGCGAAGCCGCCGACGGCCGCGGCAGCTCGGTTGAAAATGTTCTCGGCGCCCGCGGGCGATGGCCAAAGCACCAAGGCGATGAGGGCGGTCAGCGACCGAGAACGACGCGAATTTTTGCATGACGGAAGAGCCATCGATTACAGACGATTCGCGCTCGGTAAGTGAAACACGTTGCGGGACCGTGGCGCTTGCCGGCCGCTCCAACGTCGGCAAGTCGACGTTGCTCAATCGTCTGCTCGGGGCCAAGGTGGCGATCACCAGCCGACGGCCTCAGACCACTCGCTCGCGAATCCTCGGAATCCGTACGCTCCCCGGGGCGCAGATGATCTGGGTCGACACGCCGGGCATCCACCGGGCGCGGAGCCTTCTCAACCGGCGCATGGTGGATGCCGCCGCGCGCTCCATCGCCGAAGCCGACGTCGTCGTGGTGGTGATCGACGCCGCTCAGGGCTTTCTCCCGCCGGACCGCGAGGCGATCGAATGCGTCGTCGAGAGCCGGCGGCCGTGGCTCGTGGCGGTCAACAAGCTCGATCTCGTGGCCGACGCGGTGCTGATCCCTCTCCTCGATGGCATCGGCAAGGCCCTTCCTGACGTCGATCTGGTGCCCGTCAGCGCAGTGACGGGAAAGAATCTCGCCGCACTGGAGCGCGCGGTCGCCGAGCGTTTGCCGCTCGGGCCGGCTCTGTATCCCGAAGACGAGCTCACCGATCAAAGCAGCCGGGCGCTCGTCCAGGAGTTCGTCCGCGAGCAGATCTTTGCCGCCACCGCCGGCGAGATTCCTTACAAGACCGCCGTTCTCGTCGAGCGCTTCGAGGAGAAGCCCGGCGTGAACGTGGTGTCGGCGGCGATCCTCGTCGAGCGTGACTCCCAGAAGCGGATCCTGATCGGCTCGGCGGGGTCGATGATCCGCGAAATCGGCGCGTGCGCGCGCCAGGAGCTCGAGCGCTTCTTCGGCAAGCGGTTCTACCTCGAGCTCTTCGTCAAGGTCCGTCGCGACTGGACCAAGAGCCCGCGGATCCTCGACGAGCTCGGGCTGTGAGCGAGCGCCGGCGCAGCGCTCCCGGCGGTCGCCATCGTCGGCCGGCCGAACGTCGGCAAGTCGACGCTCTTCAACCGCATCATCGGACGCCGGCAGGCGCTCGTGGACGACGAGCCCGGGGTGACCCGCGACCGGCTGATCGCGAACGCGGAATGGGCCGGGCGGGAGTTCACCGTGATCGACACCGGCGGCTTCGAGGTCGAAAGCGAGGCGGAGCTTCAGCGCCGCGTACGCGAGCAGAGCCTGCGCGCCGTCGCAGAGGCTCGCGTCGTCGTGTTCGTCGTCGACGGCCGCGCGGGCGTGTCGCCTGCCGATGTGGAGGTCGCGCGGCTGCTCGCCGAGAGCGGCAAGCCGGTCGTCTGCGTGGTCAACAAGATCGACGGGCCGAAGCAGGCGGAGCTCGCCTTCGAGTTCTTTCGCCTCGGTCTCGGCGATCCACAGCCCGTCTCGGCCGAGCACGGACGAGGCATCGACGAGCTTCTCGACACGATCGCCGAGCACTTGCCCGCGGTGGCGGCGGTGGAGGAGCGCCCGGTTCTGCGCATCGCTCTCGTCGGCCGGCCAAACGTCGGCAAGTCCTCGATCTTGAACCGTCTCGTCGGGGAGGAGCGAGCGCTAGTGGACAGCGCGGCGGGGACCACTCGCGATCCCATCGACACGCTGCTCCGTGTGAACGGCGAGAAGGTACTCCTCGTCGATACGGCCGGAATTCGGCGGCGGAGCCGCATCGCGCTCCGTCTCGAGAAGGCGACCGTCGCCTCGGCGCTCCGCTCCCTCGACCGCGCCGACGTAGCACTGCTCGTCGTCGATGCCGGCGAAGGTATCACCGAGCAGGACGCACGCCTCGCGCGTCTGGTCTGGGAGCGGGGGCGGGGGCTCGTTCTCGTCGCCAACAAGTGGGACACGGCTCCGCCGAGAACTCGTGATCCGCGCACGTTTGTCGCCGAAGCGCGGCGGCTGTACCCGCACCTCGAGCACGTCCCGGCCGTGGTGGTGTCGGCGCTGCGGGGAGAGCACCTCGAGGAGCTGCTTCCCGCGGCGCGCCGCGTCGGCGAGGCGCATCGCCTGCGGTTGCCGACGCATCGGCTGAACGAGGTGCTCGGCGAAGCCGCAGCGGCCGTGGAGCCGCCGATCCATCAGGGGAAGCGGGCGCGTTTCTACTATGCGACGGCGCTCGGCCACGCTCCCCCGACGATCGCGCTCTTCGTCAATCATCCCGATCACGTGACCACCGCCTATCTTCGTTACCTCGAGCATCGCTTGCGCGCGTCGTTTCCACTCGAGGGGACGCCCCTGCGGCTCGTGCTGCGCGCGCGGCCGAGGACCGGCATCGGGTCTCGGCCTGCGCCGTTCGGCAAACGCTCTCCGACGCCAAGAGCTCAGGGCCGAAGGCGGAAAGCCGTTCGCCGATCGTCCTGATGCCGCTTCGCCGCAAGCTCATCTGGGTGGCGATTCTCTACTTCGCCGAAGGCTTTCCCTTCGGGATCGTCATCGACAACTTGCCGGTCTACTTCCGCCTGCACGGCGTGTCGCGGGAGGACATCGGGCTGATGAGCCTGCTCGGCCTGCCGTGGACTCTGAAAGTCCTCTGGGCGCCGCTCGTCGACCGCCTCGGCCACACGCGGCGCTGGATCGCCACCGCGCTGCTGGCGATGTGCGTGCTCGTCGCGGCCTTGCCGGTTTTCGACGCGAGCGCTCCGAGCCGAGCCCTCTGGGCGCTACTGTTCGCGCTCACCGTCGCTTCAGCGACGCAGGACATCGCCATCGACGCCTACACGATCGGTCTCGTCGACCCGGGGGAAGAGGGGGTCGCGAACGGGATCCGCGTGTCGGCCTACCGCGCGGCTCTCATCGTCGCCGGCGGCGGCCTGGTCGCGATCGCCGGCTACGCCGGCTGGCCCGCCGTGTTCGCAACCGCCGCAGGAGTCTTCGGCCTGCTCGCGGCGGTTGCCTCCCGCGCGCCCTCGATCACCGTGGAGGCGGGGCCGCGACCGCGATGGCTGCCGAGCTTCCGCGCGTGGCTTTCGCGTCCCGGAGCGGCGTGGGTGTTTCTCTTCGTTCTCACCTACAAGCTCGGCGACGCCAGCATGGGGCCGATGGTCAAGCCATTCTGGGTCGATCGCGGCCTGAGCGTCGCCGAAATCGGCTTGATCTCCACTACCCTCGGCGTCGCGCTGAGCGTCGCCGGCGCGCTTTGCGGCGGCGCCTTCACCTCTCGCGTCGGCATCTTTCCGAGCCTGTGGATGCTCGGCCTCGCTCAGGCCTTTTCCAATCTCGGGTACGCCGCGGTGGCCGCGAGTGGATCCGGACGGGTCGGCATCTATGCCGCCTCTGCGCTGGAGAGCTTCACGGGAGGGCTCGGAACCGCTGCGTTCCTGGCCTTCCTGATGCGGGCTTGCGACAAGGAGCAGGCCGCCACGCAGTACGCACTGCTCTCGGCGTTGTTCGGCTTGACGCGATCGCTCGCGGGAGCGGCGAGCGGCTTCGGCGCGGTTCGGCTCGGCTATGCTTCGTACTTCGTGTTCACTTTCTTCCTGTCCTTCCCCGCGTACCTTCTCCTGCCATGGGTGCACACCTGGAGCGGCGGCGATCAGCGCCGCATCCACACGGCGGCGACGTAATTCGTGGCGATCAAGCGCACGTCGCCGAAGACCTCGCGGAGCTCGCGCTCGCGCTTGGCGCCGCTGTCGGTAAAGACGTAGAACCGCGCTCTTCCTCTGTCACGCGGAGGACAGACCGTCGACCTCCGGCGAGCCTCCCCGGTTTGACCGTCCTCGGGCGAAAGGTTATCAGGGGGGGATTTCCTGCCGCGATGGCACTACCCGCGACCTCAGAGTCGAAGCGTCCGCTGCGCCGCGAAGTAGCGGTGAGCGTCGTCATCCCCGTCTATAACGAAGAAGCGAGCCTGCGGGAGCTCCACCGCCGGCTCCGTGCGGTGCTCGAGCCCCTCGGGCAACCCTTCGAGATCGTCTACGTCGACGACGGCTCGACGGATACCTCGCGCGCGGTGCTCGAGGATCTCGGCCGTGACGACCCCGACTTGATCCTCGTCGAGCTCGCTTATAACGCCGGGCAGCATGGCGCGGTCCTCGCGGGCTTCCAGGTCTCGCGCGGCAAAGCCGTGGTGACGCTCGACGCCGACCTGCAGAATCCACCCGAGGAGATTCCCAAGCTGCTCGCCAAGCTCGCCGAAGGCTACGACGTGGTGGGCGGCGTGCGGCAGCGCCGCAAGGATTCGTGGTCTCGGCTCGCGGCCTCGCGCATGATCCGCGCGCTGTCGGCGCGCGGCGGGCCGGCGGCGATGGACTACGGTTGTATGCTGCGCGCCTATCGGCGGGAGATCGTCCAGCGCGTGCTTCGCTGGCGAGAGTACTCGCTGTTCATCCCCGCGCTGGCGGCCCGGTTCACCAAGCGTGTGGCCGAGGTGCCGGTGGCGCACGAGGAGCGAGTGTTCGGCCGCTCGCGCTACAACATGCTGCGGCTGATGCGGCTCGGCTTCGACTTCCTGACCGGCTTCTCCGTGTTGCCCGTCCAGTTCGTCACGCTGTTCGGCATCTTCACGGCGCTCGCGGGACTGTCCTTCGGACTCTTCCTGTTCCTGCGCCGGCTGTTCGTCGGACCGGAGGTCGAGGGCGTCTTCACGCTCTTTGCGATCCTCTTCCTGTTCGTCGGCGCGTTGTTCGTGGCGATCGGAGTCGTCGGCGAGTACGTCGCCCGCATCTACAACGAAGTCCGCCGTCGGCCGCTCTTCGTGATCGAGTCGATCCGGCGGCGATCCGAATAGGAACCCGATCTCGAAGTCGAACCTTGCGTAACGTACTGCTCGCCTACCACGACATCGGGGCGGTCTGTCTCGAGGAGCTGATCGCCAGCGGGGACGAACTCGCGCTGGTGATCACCCACGACGATCGGCCGGGCGAAGCGATCTGGTTTCGCTCGGTGCGGTCTCTCGCCGAGCGTCACGGGATTCCGGTCATCGCGCCTGCAGACGTCAACGACCCGCAAGTGGTCGCGCGCGTGCGCGAGATCGGCCCCGATTTCGTGTTTTCCGCGATGTTCCGTCAGATGCTCAAGCGTGAGCTCCTCGATTGTCCCCGCCACGGCGCGCTCAATCTGCACCCGTCGCTGCTGCCGAAGTTTCGTGGCCGATCGCCGATCAATTGGGTGCTCGTGGAAGGAGAGACCGAAACCGGCGTGACGCTTCACTACATGGTGGAGAAGGCGGACCGGGGCGACATCGTCGCCCAGCGGCGGATTCCGATCGCCGACGACGACACGGCGCTCGACCTGCACCGCAAAGCGACCGAGGCGGCCCGACAGCTGATCCGCGAGACGTATCCGCTGCTTGCCGCGGGGCGCGCGCCACGGATCCCGCAGGATCACGCTCAGGCGAGCTATTTCGGCGGGCGCACGCCCGACGATGGCGAGATCGACTGGAGCCGGCCGGCGCGACGGGTCTACGACTTGGTGCGCGCCGTGACGCACCCCTATCCCGGGGCGTTCACGTGGCAGGGCGGGCGGCGCCTGTTCGTCTGGTGGGCGTGTCCGGTGGAGGCGCCGCGGCGTCTCCGAGCGGGAGAAGTCGACGTTGGCGGCGAGCAGGCGGTTTACGTGGGAGCCGGGGTCGGGGCGCTTCGTCTGGAGCGCGTCCAGGTCGAGGGCGAAGCGGAGCGCCCGGCCGCCGAATGGGCCCGTAGCGGCGGATGCCGCTGCGGAGAGCTCTTGGGGAAAGCGCGATGAAAGTTCTGATCACCGGTGGTGGCGGCTTCTTGGGATCCCATCTCACCGATGCGTTTCTGGATCGCGGCGACGAGGTCTTCATCCTCGAGACCGGGCTCACGCTCAAGGTGAAGCACCGCATCGGCGATCCGCGGCTTCATTTCGTCCGCGACAGCGTGTTCAACGAGGTCATTCTCGAGGGACTGATCGCCCGCGCCGATCTCGTCTATCACCTCGCCGCCGTGGTCGGCGTCGAGCACTACGTCGGCGATCCGTACCAGGTGCTGAACGTCAACGTGAACGGAACCCAGAACGTGTTGAAGCTCGCCTTCAAGCACGGCAAGCGGGTCGTGTTCTCCTCCACCTCGGAGGTGTACGGCCGCAATCCGAAGATTCCCTGGAGCGAAGACGACGACCGCGTGCTCGGCTCGACGCGCATCGATCGCTGGTGTTATTCGACCTCGAAGGCGATCGGGGAGCACTTCTGCTTCGCGTACGCGAAGATGGGGCTCAAGACGACGATCGTCCGCTACTTCAACGTGTACGGCCCGCGCCTCGACGCGATCGACGTCGGCCGCGTGATCACGATCTTTCTCGGGCAGGTGCTTCGGGGCGAGCCGGTCACGGTGATCGGCGACGGCAGCCAGACGCGCTGCTTTACCTACGTGACCGACGCGATCGAAGCCACCGTGCAAGCGGGGCTCCGCGAAGAAGCGGTCGGTGAGATCTTCAACATCGGTAACGATCGTGAATACACGATCCGCGCGCTCGCGGAGCGCCTGATCGCCATCGCCGGCTCCCGGTCGACGATTCGCTACGTGCCGCAGCAAGACGTGTACGGCCCGAGCTACGAGGACATCCCGCGACGAATTCCGAACGTCGAGAAGATGCAAAAGGTGCTCGGCGTCACGGCGAAGACGTCGCTCGACGACGGGCTCTCCCGCACGATCGACTATTTTCGGCACGCGTCGTTCTCCTGAGGGATGAGCGACCTCGCGCTCAAGATCGACGTCGATACGCATCAAGGCCTCGGCCACGGAGTGCCCCGGCTCCTCGACTGCCTCGCACGGCGGCGCGTGCCGGCGAGCTTCTACGTGTCGATGGGTCCGGACAACTCCGGAAAGGCGATCCGGCGGTTCTTCACGCGGAAGGGCTTCGCGACGAAGATGCTGAGGAGCAACGCGGTGCGGCTCTACGGCCTGCGCACCGCGCTCTACGGGACGCTGCTGCCGGCGCCCGAGATCGCGCGCTCGTTTCCCGAGGTTCTTCGCCGCACGGTCGCCGAAGGGCACGAGCTTGGCGTCCACGGGAACGACCACGTGTACTGGCACGATTTCGCGCTGACGCTCAGCGAGCCGGCGGTCGCGCGCGAGATCGATGCCGCGATCGGGACCTTCCAGGAGATCATCGGCGGCTTCCCCGCGGGATTCGCCGCGCCGGGATGGCAATGCGGCAAAGCCTTGCTGGCCGCTCTCGAGTGCCGGCCCTTCACCTATCAGTCGAGCACTCGCGGCGAACGGCCGTATCGTGCCCGGGTCGAGGAGGTGGAAGCGCGGTTGCCGGAGATCCCGACGACGCTGCCGACGGTCGACGAGCTGCTCGGCCAAGGTGTCGAGGGCGAGCGGCTCGTCGAGATCTACGAGCGCTCGCTCGGCGACACGGGTCTCGCCGTCCTCACCGTTCACGCCGAAGTCGAGGGCGGACCGTACGCCGCATTCTTCGATCGCTTGCTCGAGCGCTTGAGCGGGCGCGTTCGCTTCCGCCGACTGGTCGACGTCGCTGGCGAGCTCGACGTCGGCGCGCTACCGGTATGCGAGGTCGTTCAGGGAACGCGACCCGGTCGCGCCGGGACCGTGTCCTGTCAGGCGAGCTCGTCCCGTCAAAGCCCCTGATCCCGATAGCTCTTTGCGTAGCCGACGTAGCGCTCGGCGGACCGGTGGAGGTGCTCGATCTCCTCGGGGCGGAGATTGCGAACCGGCTTGGCGGGGCTGCCCAGAACGAGCGTGCGCGGGGGGATCTTGGCCCCCGGCGCAACCAGCGCGCCTGCGCCGACGAGCGCTTCCGATCCCACCTCGGCACCATCGAGAACGATCGCGCCGATGCCGATGAGCGCGTAGTCCCCGACCGAGCAGCCGTGCAGCACCGCGCGGTGGCCGATCGTCACGCCGTCACCGAGGATCGTCGGCCAGCGCTCGTTGCTGACGTGGATCGTCGCGTGGTCCTGGACGTTGGTGGCGCGCCCGACGCGTACCCGCTCCACGTCCGCGCGGATCACCACCTGGAACCAGACGCTCGACGCGGGGCCGATCTCGACGTCGCCGATCACGTGGGCGGAGGCGTGCACGTACACGTCGGCGGCGAGCTTCGGCGCCCTGTCGCCATAGCGAAGAATCATCTTCGGCATTCCCTAGCTCAGCCCCGAACGCGTCTCAATCGCAGGAGCTCCGCTGGAGCTCCTGCCGCGGGCAACGGGTGATTGTGGGACCCGAACGGACGGAGCCGGCGATCATGGATCATGGTCGCCACGCACGACGTCACCGCGGGCAGCACCCCCAACATATAGGGGTCGGAAGAGTCAACTTGCCTTATCCCTAGTCGTCTGCTAGTCGAAGCTATGGTCGCCCTGAATTTCCAAATTCGCGACCGCAAGCGCGCGCCCGGATCTTCGTCCGGGCTTTTTTTTCCGTCTCGCTCTCCTGGGAGGTACCGCCGATGATGCCCTCGGAAGCTCTCGAAGGCCTCACCTTCGACGACGTGCTGCTGGTCCCCGCTGCCTCGGAGATCTTGCCGAGAGATACCGAGACGTCCACGCAGCTCACCGCGGAGATTCGCTTGGCCATTCCCTTGGTGTCCGCCGCGATGGACACGGTGACGGAGGCGCGCACGGCGATCGCGCTGGCCCAGGAAGGTGGCATCGGCATCGTCCATCGCAATCTCTCGGTCGGCGCGCAGGCGAGCGAGGTCGAGCGCGTGAAGAAGTCCGAGAGCGGCATGATCAGCGATCCGGTAACCGTACGTCCCGAGCAGCCGATCCGCGAGGCACTCGACGTGATGCACCGCTACCAGATCTCCGGCCTGCCGGTCACGCGCGACGGCGGCGAGCTCGTCGGCATCCTCACCAACCGCGACCTGCGGTTCGAGAAGCGGCTGGACCGCCCGGTTGCGGAGATCATGACGAAAGAGCGGCTGGTGACGGCGCGTCCGGGCGTCACGCTCGAGAGGGCGAAGGAGATCCTCCACGATCACCGCATCGAGAAGCTCCTCGTGGTCGACGAGCGCGGACGCCTGAAGGGCCTCATCACCGTCAAGGACATCCAGAAGACCATCCAGTTCCCCCACGCCTCCAAGGACCCGCAGGGCCGTCTGCGCGTCGGCGGCGCGATCGGCACTGGGCCGGACCGTGACGAACGCGTTCAAGCGCTGGTGCGGGCGGGCGCCGACGTGATCGTGATCGACACCGCGCACGGGCACGCCAAGTCGGTCGTGGACGCGGTCGTCGAGCTGAAGCGGACGTTCCCGCGCGTGCCGTTGATCGCCGGCAACGTGGCGACCGCCGAAGGCACCGCGGCGCTGATACGGGCCGGCGTCGATGCCGTGAAGGTGGGGATGGGCGGAGGCTCGATCTGCACCACGCGCGTGGTCTCCGGCGTCGGTGTCCCGCAGCTCACGGCGATCGCCGACGCCGTCGAGGTCGCCGACAAGCATGGCATCCCGGTGATCGCCGACGGCGGCATCAAGTTCTCCGGCGACATCACCAAGGCGCTGGCCGCAGGGGCCGCGACGGTGATGATCGGCAGCCTCCTCGCCGGCACCGAGGAGAGCCCCGGCGAGACGATCCTGTACCAGGGCCGCACCTACAAGCTCTATCGCGGCATGGGATCGCTCGAGGCGATGCGCGAACGGGAGGGAAGCCGCAATCGCTACTTCCAGGACGAGGACGACACGATGAAGCTCGTTCCCGAAGGGATCGAAGGCCGCGTCCCCTACAAGGGGCCGGCGTCGTTCATCATCCAGCAGCTGGTCGGCGGCCTGAAGGCCGGCATGGGCTACGTCGGCTGTCCGACGCTCGTAGATCTCAAGACGCGCGCGAAGTTCGTGCGCGTGACCTCGGCGGGCTTCCGCGAGAGCCACGTGCACGACGTGTCGATCACCAAGGAGGCGCCGAACTACCGGCTCGAATGAAAAAGACGGTTACCGGCTTCCGGCTGCCGGGAGAGAGACTCAACCGTGTCTCTAGCGGTAGTCGGTAGCCGGTAGCCGATTTTCACCATGATCCTCATCCTCGACTTCGGAAGCCAATACACCCAGCTGATCGCGCGGCGGGTTCGCGAGGCGGGTGTCTACTGCGAGATCCATCCGTTCAACGCCGGAGCGGAGAAGATCGCGACTCTGAAGCCCGACGGCCTGATCCTCTCGGGAGGGCCGGCGAGCGTCTACGACCGCGACGCGCCGCGCGTCGATGCTGCTCTGCTCGACGGCCGACCCGTGCTCGGCATCTGCTACGGCATGGGACTCCTCTGCCAGCTCGACGGCGGACGCGTGGCCCGCGCCGATCACCGAGAGTACGGCCCGGCCGAGCTCTCGATCGACGACGACTCGGATCTCTTCGTGGGGCTCGGCAAGGACGGCGCCGAGCGCGTGTGGATGAGCCACGGCGACCGCATGGAGTCGATGCCTCGCGGCTACGAGGCGATCGCCCATAGCGCGAACTCGCCGATCGCGGCCTTTCGCGACCGCGCACGGCGCCGCTTCGGCGTGCAGTTCCACCCCGAGGTCGTGCACACGCCGCGCGGCGCGCAAATTCTCCAGAACTTCCTGTTCCGCGTCTGCGGCTGCAAAGCCGACTGGACGATGGAGAGGTTCGTCGAGCGCGAGGTGGCGACGCCTCCGCGAGCGGGTCGGGCAGGGCCGGGTCATCTGCGCGCTGTCGGGCGGCGTCGATTCGACGGTGACGGCGGCGCTCGTGCAGCGCGCGATCGGCGATCGTCTGATCTGCGTCTTCGTCGACAACGGCCTTCTGCGCGAGAATGAGGTCGACGAAGTCACCCGCATGTACCGCGAGCACTTCGGCTTCGACCTGAGGGCGGTCGATGCTTCCGATCGCTTCTTGAAGCGGCTACGAGGGGAAGAGGAGCCCGAGCGCAAGCGAAAGATCATCGGCGCGACTTTCATCGAGGTCTTCGAGCAGGAGGCGCGCTCGATTCCCGACGTCAAGTTTCTCGCCCAAGGGACGCTCTATCCCGACGTCATCGAATCGGTGTCCTTCAAGGGGCCGTCGGCGACGATCAAGAGCCACCACAACGTCGGCGGCCTGCCCGAGCGCATGCATCTGTCGCTCATCGAGCCGTTGCGCGAACTGTTCAAGGACGAGGTGCGGAAGGTGGGTGGAGTGCTCGGCATTCCCGAGGCGATTCTCCATCGCCAACCATTCCCCGGACCGGGTCTGGCCATCCGCGTGCTCGGCGAGGTGACTGCCGAGCGCCTCGCCGTTCTCCGCGAGGCGGACGCGATCGTGCGCGAGGAGATCGCCGGCTCGCCGATCGCAGCCTCGATCTGGCAATGGTTCGCCGTACTGCTGCCGGTGAAGACCGTCGGCGTGATGGGCGACGAGCGCACCTACGACAACGTGATCGCCGTGCGCGCAGTCGAGAGCCTCGACGGCATGACGGCCGACTGGGCGCGCCTGCCCGCACGACCTGCTGGCGCGCATGTCGAGCCGGATCATCAACGAGGTCCGCGGCGTGAATCGGGTGATGTACGACATCTCGTCGAAGCCGCCGGCCACGATCGAATGGGAATGAGAAGAACGGCTGCCGGCTACCGAAGACCGGCTACCGGTACGGCACAGCTGGGTCTTTGGCGGAAGCCGGAAGCCGGTAGCCGGTAGCCGTTTTCTCCCATGTCCTTCGTCCACCTGCACCTCCACACGCAGTACTCGCTGCTCGACGGCGCCAACAAGATCTCCGAGCTCATCCCGCGCGTGAAGGCAGCTCGGCATGCCGGCCGTGCGCCATGACCGACCACGGCAACATGTTCGGCGCGGTGCGAGTTCTACACAGAAGGCCGTCGAGGCCGGCGTGAAGCCGATCATCGGCTGCGAGATCTACGTCGCCCCGAAGAGCCGGTTCGAGAAGGACGGGCCGCAGCGACGACTACGAGGCGGGCGGCAACTACCACCTGATCCTGCTCGCCATGAACCAGCGAGGGCTACCGGAACCTCTGCCGGCTCGTCACCGCGGGCTACACGCGAGGGCTTCCACTACAAGCCGCGCGATCGACAAGGCAGCTCCTCGCGCGAGCTGAACGGCGGGCTCATCGCCCTCTCCGGCTGCCTGCCGAGGCGAGGTGCACACAGCCTCGATCACCGAGCACAGCCTCGAGCGCGCGCGGCAGCGGCGAGGAAGACTGGCGCGTCGATCTTCGACGAGCGCTACTACGTCGAGATCCAGGACAACCAGCTCGCCGCGCAGGAGCGGGTCAACGTCGAGCTGATCGCGCTCGCGCAGCGAGCTCGGCCTGCCGCTCGTCGGCACCAACGACTGCCACTACCTCGCACGCCGACGACGCCGAGGCGCACGAGGTCCTGCTCTGCATCCAGACGGGAAGACGCTTCGCCGACGAAAGGCGCTGGAAGTTCGGGACCGACCAGCTCTACGTGAAGAGCCCCGAGGAGATGGCGGCGGCCTTCGCCGACGTGCCCGAGGCGGTCGCCAACACCGTCGACGATCGCCGAGCGCTGCAACCTGGAGCTCCGCTTCGGCGCTACCAGTTCCCGGTCTTCGAGACGCCGCACGGCGAGACGCTCGAGGAGCTGCTCGAGCGCGCGGCGCGCGCGGGCCTGGCGAGCGCTCGCGCTGAACGCTCCGCGACGCCCGGACTGGACACCCGAGCGGAGACGAGCTACGACGAGCGCGCTCGCGTTCGAGCTCGACGTCATCACGCAAGATGGGCTTCGCCGGCTACTTCCTGATCGTCGCCGACTTCATCAACTGAGGCGAAGCGGCAGGGCATCCCGGTGGGCCCGGGCCGCGGGTCCGGCCGCCGGCAGCCTCGTGGCGTACGCGCTCCGCATCACCGACCTCGATCCGATCCCGCTACGGGCTGCTCTTCGAGCGCTTCCTCAATCCCGAGCGCAAGTCCATGCCCGACATCGACGTCGACTTCTGCTTCGACCGGCGCGACGAGGTCATCCGCTACGTGCAGCGAGAAGTACGGCGAGGACCGGGTCGCGCAGATCATCACGTTCGGGACGCTCAAGGGGAAGCAGGCGATCAAGGACGTCGGCCGCGTGCTCGACTTCACCTTCGCGCGAGACCGACCGCATCGCGAAGCTCTACCCCGCGCCGAAGCAGGGCAAGGACTTCCCGCTCGAGAAGGCGCTCGAGATGGAGCCGCGGCTGCGCGAGCTGCGCGACTCGGGTGAGCGCGAGAAGCGAGCTCTTCGACTACGCGCTCCAGCTCGAAGGGCTCCTGCGCCACGCGTCGAAGCACGCCGCCGGGCATCGTCATCTCCGACCGGCCGCTCGTCGAGGACGTGCCGCTCTTCGTCGACAAGGACGGCGCGTCGTCACGCAGTACGCCTACACCGACGATCGACGCGATCGGCCTCATCAAGTTCGACTTCCTCGGCCTGAAGACGCTGACGCTGATCGACGAGCGCGTGCGTCGCATCCGCGAGGGGCGCGGCGTCGAGATCGACCGTCGACACGCCTGCCGCTCGACGACACAGCCGACCTACGAGCTGCTCGGCCGCGGCGACACCGTCGGCATCTTCCAGATGGAATCGGGCGGGCATGCGCAAGCTCCTGACCGCAGCTGCAGCCCGATCGTGCTTCGACGACCTGATCGCCGTGCTCGCGCTCTACCGTCCGGGTCCGCTCGACAGCGGCATGGTCGAGGAGTTCATCAAGCGCAAGCACGGCAAGGAGCCGATCCGCTACCTCCACCCGGCGCTCGAGCCGATCCTCAAGCGAGACCTACGGCGTCATCGTCTACCAGGAGCAGGTGATGCAGATCGCGCAGGTGCTCGCCGGCTACACGCTCGGCGACGCCGACAATCTGCGCCGCGCGATGGGCAAGAAGAAGGCGGAGGAGATGGCGCGCGAGCGCGTGCGCTTCCTCGACGGCGCCGCCAAGCAAGGCCGCCGGGCCGAGCTCGCCGGCGAGATCTTCGACCAGATGGAGACCTTCGCCGCCTACGGCTTCAACAAGTCGCACTCCGCTGCCTACGCGCTCGTCATCGTACCAGACCGCGTACCTGAAGGCGCACTACCCGCAGGAGTTCATGGCCGGCGCTGCTCACGCTGGAGATGGGCGACACCGACAAGACCTACAAGAACATCGCCGACTGCCGCGAGCGCGGCATCGCGCATCCTGCCGCCCGACGTCAACGAGAGCCGCGACGACTTCACGGTCGGCGGAGGGAGACATTCGCTTCGGGCTCGGCGCCGTGAAGGGCGTCGGCGCGAAGGCGATCGAGACGATCCTCGCGGCGCGTACGACGGCCGTTCACCTCCTTCGCCGACTTCTGCCGGCGCGTGCGCGGGCTGGTCATCAACAAGCGGGTGGTCGAGAGCCTGATCAAGTGCGGCGCGTTCGACTCGCTCGGCACCTCGCGGCCGGCGTTGCTGGCGGGCGCCGAAGACGTGATGCGCTGGGCCGAGCGCGTCGAGCGCGAGGCGAACTCGAGTCAGCGGAGCCTCTTCGGGGACGGAACCGCGGCGGGCGCGGCGATGTCGGAGCCCCCGGCGATCCCGGTCGTCATGGAGTGGTCCGAGAAGGAGCGGCTACGTGCGGAGAAGGAACGATCGGCTTCTTCATCACCGGCCATCCGCTCGACAAGTTCCAGCGCGACCTCGGCCGCCTGGCCAACGCACTCGACGGGGACTGCTGGCCGCACGCGCCAACCAGGAGCGGGTGACGCTCGGCGGCGTCATCCACACCGTGAAGCTCAAGAACAGCAAGAAGGGCGATCGCTACGCCACCTTCTCGCTCGAGGACAAGGAAGGCGTGATCGAGGTGATCGCCTGGCCGGACACCTACCGCAAGTTCGAAGCCGCGATACACGGCGACGATCCCGTGCTGCTGAGCGGCTCACTCGACAAGCAAGAAGCCGTCGGCGGGCGGGGGGACGACGCGGAGGCGAGCGGGGAGGTGGGCGAGACGGTGCGCGAGCGCTGTCAAATCATCGCCGACGAGATCCGGCCGCTCGCCGAAGCTCGCGAGCTGTCGGTGCGGCAGGTGCACCTGCAGGTGACGGCGGATCACCTGACGGAGGACCAGCTGGTTCGCCTGCGCGAGACCCTCGCGCAGCACCGTGGCTCGTGCCCTGCCTATCTGCACGTGATCGTGCCGGGGCGAAGCGAAGCGGTGATCGAGCTCCCCGAGACCCTGCGAGTGGTGCCCTCCGAAGCGATGCTCGACGCGGTCGAGAAGATTTTCGGCAGCGGGGTGACGATGCTACGTTGAAGGCGGCTACCGGCTACCGCAGAAAAGCCGAGTGTGGCAATGACTTCCCTGTGTCTTTGCGGTAGTCGGTAGCCGGTAGTCAGCTCATGGATCTCCTCCAAGGCATCCGCGTCCTCGACTTCACCCAGCACCAAGCAGGCCCCTACGGCGCGGCTCTGCTCGCCGACTTCGGCGCAGACGTCATCAAAATCGAGCGCCCCGGCGGGGATCCGGCGCGCGCGAACTTTGCCGAGATCGACGGAGTCAACGGCTTCTTCTTGGTCAACAACCGCGGCAAGCGAGGCCTCTGTTTGGACCTCGCCAAGCCGCCGGCGTTGGAGATCGTACGGCGGCTGATCTCTCGGTCCGACGTCCTCGTACACAATCTGAAGCCGGGGTCCATGGAGAAGCTCGGGCTCGGTTACGAGGCGGTGCATGCCGCCAACCCGCGCATGATCTACGCGGCCGTGTCGACCTACGGACCGAAGGGGTCGCGCAAGGATGCGACGGGCGTCGACCTCATCGCGCAAGCGGAAAGTGGCATCATGAGCGTGACCGGGCTTGCCGGCGGCGACGCGTTGCCCGTCGGCGTCGCGATCGCCGACGCGCTCGGTGGCGTCAACCTCGCCTTCGGCGTGATCGCCGCTCTCTATACGCGAGAGCGAACCGGCCGCGGACAAGCCGTGCAGGTGTCGCTGGTCGGCGGCCTGCTCGGCGTGCAGGCCTGGGAGATGCAGCACCATCTGCTTTCGAACGCGGTGCCGCCGCGCGGCGGCCGCTCGCATCCACTGATCAAGACGCTGTGGCAGAGTTTCGCGGCGAGCGACGGCGACTTCGTGGTCGCCGAGGTGAAGGATTCGTGGGCCGGCATCTGTCGCGTCATCGGCCGACCGGAACTCGCCGCAGAGGAGCGCTTCCGCTCGGTCGGCCGGCGCCTCAAGCACCGCGGCGCACTGCTCGAGATCCTCGAGGCGGCCTTCCGGCGGGACAAAGTCTCGCAATGGGTCGAACGGCTGCGCGCCGAAGGCGTGCTCGCGGCGCCGGTGCGGAGCTACGAAGACATCGCACGGGATGAGGACACACGAGCCGACGGCTACCTCCGCACGCTCGATCACCCCACCAAGGGCCGAATCGACACGCCGGGCCCGTTCCTGCATTTCTCCGAGACGCCGCCGGCGGTCCGACGTTGCGCCCCGGCCGTCGGCGAGCACACGACCGAGATCCTCGGCGAGTGCGGCTACGGCGCCTCGGAGATCGAGGCATTGCGCGAAGAAGGCACGATCGCCTGATCCATCGCCTTTCGCGCGCGGTGAGGCCTCACTCTTCGGCTCGAATCTTTGGGGAGGACAGAGCGCGCGGTCGGTTATGATCGGCCCGTACTCGGGTCGATCACAACCGGCCGCAACCCCGCGGAGCGCGCAAGGCAGTAACCCGCGAGTTGGTCTATTGCCTTCCGCGCTTGCGCGCGGCGGCTGGATTCTCCGGTCGACCCGAGTACGGGCCGACCGGAGAATCCGAGCGCTTCGGAATCTCGAGCGTTCGTAGGCAGAGATTGAAGGGGTTACCGCGCGCGTATTTTTCTTCTTGACGCCGCTATCGCCGTGAATCAAGATTCTTTCGCAAACGGTACAAGCGGGTCGGGCGCGGAAGCGACGGCGAGGGGCGTGGAAACGACATTGACGCGGGGCGGTCTGGCGGCGAACGGATCGGCGAACGAGAGCGATCTGCAGGAGCTCTTCGCTCTCAACGTCCTGCTGCAAGTCGCCGATGGGTTCCTGACCTACCAGGCGCTGCAGGTCGGATTCGCGGAAGCAAACCCGATCCTCAGTGGCTCGATGACGACGCTCGGATCGGGAACCGCGCTCATGCTGTTCAAGGCTCAGGCATGCGGCCTGCTCTTGCTCATCCGCCGAAACGTACCGCCCGCACTCGGCGCGTGGGCCCTACGCTGGACGGCCGTCGGTTACGTCCTGCTCGCCGTGGTGCCTTGGCTCGGCAAGCTGCTGGTCCTCGCCGCCGAGTAGGCGACCGGCCCACGAGCGTCTCACCGTCGCGGCGGCTCGGGGATCTCTCTTCGGCCGCAAGCTAGTCCGGCCCGCAGTCGGCGCGCAACGGGCGGGCACCGAGGCGAAAGAGGGCTACTTCGCCCGCGACAGGTACGCGCCGGATTCGGTATCGACGCGAATCACCGCCCCGGTCTCGATGAAGTTCGGTACGGGCACGATGAGGCCGGTTTCGGTGGTCGCGGGCTTCAGCACGTTGGTGACGGTGGCGGTCTTCATGCCCGGGGCCACGTCGGTCACCTTGAGATCCACGGTCTTCGGCAACTCCACTCCCATCGGCTTGCCCTCGTAGAACTCGACCGAGACCTTGAGGTTCGGAGTGAGATAGCCGACGGCGTCGCCGAGGTCGTCGCGCGAGAGCTCGACCTGCTCGTAGTTCTCGGTGTTCATGAAATTGAACAGGTCACCGTCTTGGTAGAGGAACTCCATCTCATGCTGTTCGAGTGTAACCTTCTCAACCTTGTCTTCCGAGCGGAAGCGATTTTCGGTCTGTACGCCGGTGCGGAGGTTCCGCATCTTGGTCTGCACCATGCCGCGCCAGTTTCCGGGCGTGATGTGCGTGAGCTGTGTCATACGGTAGAGATCGTTCTGGTACTTGATCACGGTACCAACTCTGAGCTGTGTCGCCGGGACGAACATTGGGAATCGAGCCTCCGTCAGTGATTAACCTCTCCTTCTAGCCGTTTTTGCTGCGTTTGGTCAATTCGGGCCGGGAGAGGTGTCGGGAGAGGTTACAGGCTACGGGAAGGGCCGTGCTGAGTCTTTTCCCGTAGCCCGTAGCCTATTCCGTGCCCGGTGCGGTGTCGCGCCTCAAGCGGCAAAACTCCTCGCCGTCCCACTGCCCGCCGACCGGTATCGCCGCGAGCAGCTCTGCGCGGGCAAGGCGCACGCCGAGGGCTCGGATGAACCTCGTGACCGGCCCGGTTGGCGCGAGCGGCCACTCGAGCTCGATGCGGGAAGCGGCAATGCGAGCGCGTTCCCGCTCTTCGGCGATCTCGTCGCGCGGGAATGCCGGATGGTCGGCGAGCGCGAGCAGGAGCAACGCGAACGCTGCACAGCGGCGTCGCGCCGAGCTCGAATCGCAGGAGGCTGCGGCAGAGACCGTTCCCGTTGGTCGCGAGCCGGCTCCGGCCAGGCAGCCTACCGGGCTAGCGGATCGCGAACGTCGCCACCCGTTCGACGAACTCCATGGCGATGAACGGGCCGACCGTCGCGTCCTCGCCGACGTCGTAGATCGTGATGACGTTCGGGTGGTTGAGGCGCGCGGAAACTTCGGCCTCGCGGCGAAACCGAAGCAGCACGTCCTGTTGCGCGGCCCCCGCCTGGACCACCTTCACCGCCAGGCGGCGCTTGAGGAGCGGATCTTCGGCGAGATAGACCGCGCCCATGCCGCCGGCTCCGAGCAGGCGCTCCACGTTGTAGCGACCGATCGTCTTCGGCTCGGAAGCGGGCATGCGGTTAGAGCCCGTGCGACTGTCCCGGACGGGCTCCAGCGAATTCTGACAGGTGGCGCAGGGCTACTGCAAATGCGGGCTCGGATCCTCGGAGTCTGGTCCGGACACCACGAGCGATCCGTGGTGATGCACCAAGCGCCATTGGCCGCCGTGATGCTCGAAGAGGTTCGTCGCTTCCACCTGCGAGCGGGAGATACCGTCGTAGGTGCGGCTGGTGATGTTCTCGGTGCAAACCACCCAAGCCAGGTCGCCGACGATCGAGATCTCCACTCCGGTGAGGTCGAAGGACATCTCGAATGTGTCTTCGAAGATGTGTTCCCAGCTGTTCATCACGGCCGCGTAGCCGACGAGGCGGAGCCAGCCCGGATGCGTGCACTGAACGCGCGCCGAATGCAGCCAGATCTCCTGCATCTTCGCGACATCGAGGCTTTCGAAGGCACGATAGAAGGCGAGATTGGCTAGGCGCACTCTCTCCGATTCGCTTGTGATCGTGGGGCTCACTTGGGCGGTGGTGCCATGAACACGAGAAGCGCGAGCCGCTCGGGACCTGGGTTGGCGACCGCGTGCTCCGAGCCGGCGGGACAGAACACGACGGCTCCCGCCTCGAGCCTCCGCGATTCGGCGTCGACGCGGAAATCGCCCACACCTCCGAGTACGTAGTAGATCTTGTCCGAGCCCGCGTGACGATGGCCGGTCTGGTTCTGACCCGGTTCGAACGTGTAGACGTCGCAGAAGAATCGGTCGGTCGCGAAGAGAGCGTTCTTCTTCATTTTTTCGGCGCTGAACTGAAACGCGTCCGCGACCCGCTGGAAGATTTCCATCGTCGGAGCATAGGCGGAGGGCGGGTACGTTGGCAACATCGTCCGCCTTTCCGGCGAGTCAGCGTGGAGAAAAACGGTTGACGATGTTGCCATGGCCCCCTTGATTGACGCTCCGAAATCGAACGGCTATAGCGCCTATTGGAGGTCAACGCGACGTGACGGAACGAATTGCTCCGGCCAACTACACGGCTGGGCCCGAAGCACTGCTCAGCGACAGCGTGATCGTCACGCAGGTCGAGAAGGCGATCGGCTGGGCGCGCAAGTACTCGATCTTCCCGTATCCGTTCGCGACCGCGTGCTGCGCCATGGAGTTCATGTCGCTGTCGATGTCGCCCTACGACATCGACCGCTTCGGTGCGCTGCTGCCGCGCTTCACGCCGCGCCAGGCCGACCTGCTGATGGTCATCGGCACGGTCACCGTCCGCCAGGCGCCGATCCTCAGCGCGTCTACGACCAGATGGCGCGAGCCGAAGTGGGTGATGGCCTTCGGCGCCTGCGCCTCGACGCGGCGGCTTCTACGACAACTACACGACGTTGCCCGGCATCGACCGCATCATCCCGGTCGACGTGTACGTACCCGGCTGTCCGCCGCGGCCCGAGGCGGTGCTCGACGGCCTGATGGCGCTGCAGCGGAAGATCCAGGGCGAACGGCAGCGGGCATTTCGGCGCAGGTGGCGGAACCGGATCTGATCCGAGCTCGCGGCCTCGCCCGGATCTCCATGAGCGAGCGGGTACTGCTGCGCCACCGGGAGGTCCCGGACCTACCGCACGATCGAGGTCTACGAGCGGCACGGCGGCTACGAGGCCACGCGCAAGGCGCTCACGCGACTGCCAGCCCGGCGAGCTCATCGAGATGGTGAAGAGCGTCGGACCTGCGCGGCCGCGGCGGCGCCGGCTTCCCGACCGGCATGAAGTGGAGCTTCCTCCCCAAGCAGACCGAGAAGCCGGTCTACCTCTGCGTCAACGCCGACGAGAGCGAGCCCGGCACCTTCAAGGACCGCGAGATCATCGAGCACGATCCGCACCAGCTCCTCGAGGGCATCATCATCACGGCCTACGCGATCGGCTGCCACACGGCCTACATCTACATCCGCGGCGAGTTCGCGCTCGGCGCCAAGCGTGCTCGAACCAGGCGATCGAGGAGGCGCGCGCGAAGGGGCTACCTCGGCAAGAACATCTTCGGCACCGGGCTTCGACCTCGACGTCGTCGTGCACCGCGGCGCCGGCGCCTACATCTGCGGCGAGGAGACCGGCCTCATCGAGTCGCTCGAGGGCAAGCGCGCCTACCCGCGCGTCAAGCCGCCGTTCCCGGCGACGCTACGGCCTCTTCGGCTGCCCGACGATCGTCAACAACGTCGAGACGCTCGCCTGCGTGCCGCACATCGTCAGCCGCGGCGCCGACTGGTTCAAGCCGCATCGGGCCGGAGAAGAGCCCCGGCCCGAAGCTCTTCTGCGTGTCGCGGTCACGTCGAGCGCCCGGGGATCTACGAGCTGCCGATGGGGACGCCGCTGCGCGAGATCATCTACGACGCACTGCGGCGGCATCCCGAACGGCCGCAAGCTGAAGGCCGTGATTCCCGGGCGGCGCGTCGGTGCCGGTCTTCACGGCCGACGAGATCGACGTGCCGATGGACTTCGACTCGGTCGCCAAGGCGGGGTCGCTGCTCGGCTCGGCGGGCATCATCGTCATGGACGACAGCACGTGCATGGTGCGGCGCGCTCGACGTCATCAGCCGCTTCTATCCACCACGAGTCGTGCGGCCAGTGCACGCCCTGCCGCGAGGGCACCGGCTGGCTCGCACAAGGTGCTCCGCCGCCTCGAGGCGGGGACCGGGCGCGCAGCGGACGTCGACCTGCTCGCTCGACATCGCCGACAACATGATGGGCAACACCATCTGCGTGCTCGCCGACGCGGCCGCGATGCCGGCGCAGAGCTTCGTCACCAAGTTCCGCGACGAGTTCGAGGAGCACGTGCGCGCTCGGCCGCTGTCCCTTCCGCCCGCTCGGCGAGGCGCGACGCGCCGCGGCCGCCGGCCACTGAGCCCATGCCGAAGTCGACGATCGACGGCCGAGAGGTCGAGGTCGAAGACGGCCTCACCGTCATCCAGGCCGCGGAGCGGCTCGGCATCGAGATCCCGCACTACTGCTGGCATCCCGGGCCTGACGATCGCCGGCAACTGCCGCATGTGCCTGGTCGAGATCGAGAAGGTGCCGAAGCTGCAGATCGCCTGCAACACGCGGGTCACCGAGGGCATGGTCGTGCACACGCAGAACGAGCGCGTGAAGACGGCGCACAGCAGGCCGTGCTCGAGTTCCTGCTCATCAACCACCCGATCGACTGTCCGATCTGCGACCAGGCGGGTGAGTGCAAGCTCCAGGACTACTACATGGACTACGACCGGCAGTCCGAGCCGCTTCCCGCTCGAGGAGAAGGTCCGCAAGCGCAAGGCGATCGACCTCGGGCCGCAGGTCATGCTCGACCAGGAGCGCTGCATCCTCTGCCGCGCTGCACGCGCTTCCTCGACGAGGTTACCGAAGACGAGCGAGCTCGGCATCTTCGAGCGCGGCGACCACTGCGACATCGATCTGGCACCCGGGAAGACGCTCGACAATCCGTACTCCGGGAACGTCGTCGACATCTGTCCGGTCGGTGCGCTCACCAGCAAGGACTTCCGCTTCAAGCGCGCGCGTCTGGTACCTCGAAGCAGACCGAATCGGTCTGCGCATGTTGCGCCAACGGCTGCAACATCGAGATTCATCACCGCGAGGGCCGGATCTTCCGCTTCCAGCCGCGTTACAACGCCGAGGTGAACGACTACTGGATGTGCGATGCGGGGCGGATGGGGTATCGGCTGATCCAAGGCGAGAACCGGTCGATCGGACCGCAGGTGCGCCAGGGTGACGAGCTCCAGCCGCTTGCGTGGAAGCAGGCGGTGGACACGGTATGCACGCGCCTAAAGGGGATCCGTGAGGCCGGCGGCGACGGCGCGATCGCCGGGATTCTATCGGCGTTCGCGACCAACGAAGAGGCATTCCTCTTTCGCCGCCTGCTCCAGCATCCTGCGGGCGCTGGCGAAGACGGCCGATCGATCGCCGGACATGCTTGGTCGCCGCCGGACGCCTACGGCGACGATCTGCTGATCAAGCGGGACAAGAACCCGAACCGTAAGGGGCTCGAAGCCTTGGGGATTCCGACCACGCCCGACGCCGTCGAACGCATTCTCGAAGCGGCGCGCCGCGGGGCGATCAAGGCTCTCATCGTATTCGGCGCGGATCTCGTCGCGGAGCTCGGCCGCGAACAGGTCGAGGCCGCGCTCGAGGCCCTCGAATTCTTCGTGTTGATCGATCTACGCAGAACCGAGACATCTCTCTACGCAGACGTCGTGATGCCGACCAGCTCGTTCGCGGAGACCGACGGTACGTTCACCAACCACGCCGGGCGTGTGCAGCGCCTCTGGCAGGCGTTTCCGCCACCGGGTGACGCGATGGAAGGTTGGAGGCTCCTCACCTCGCTGCTCGCCGGCCTCGGGGATTCTACGGAGTGGGGGAGCGCGGAAGAGGTCTTTGCGGCGATGGCCCGAGAGCCCGGCGCCTTTTCAGGCCTGAACTACCAGACGCTCGCCGATCGCGGGGCGCCCTCGAGCGGGGCAGCTACGAGCGCCGGAAATCCGTGAAGCGCTGGATCTTCGGGTCGGCCCGTACTCGGGTCGACCCGAAGATCCAGCACCGCGCGCCAGCGCGGAAAGCAATAGACCAGCTCGCGGGTCATTGCCTCCGCGCTTCGCGCGGTTGTGGTCGGTTGTGATCGACCCGAGTACGGGCCGATCACAACCGACCACGCTCTTCGTCGTTCCGAAGCATTCGTGGTGATCTCGACTCCCGCCCCCCTACCGGGCTGCGGCGGCGCGGCTCTCGGGCGCCGCCCCGGCGCCTACCCGGCTCGCCACGTCCCCGATCCTCATCCGGTAGAACGATCTCCAGACGAACACGAGAGCGGCCGCCAAGAACATGGCGGACAGAACCAGAGTCATCGCCCGATGACCGCTACGCGTCATCTCGACCGCGAGCTCGACGGCGAGCAGCCCGAAGAGAGTCGTGAACTTGATCACCGGATTCATGGCGACCGACGAGGTATCCTTGAACGGATCGCCCACCGTGTCGCCGACGACACAGGCCGCGTGGAGGGGGGTGCCCTTCTGCTTGAGCTCGACCTCGACGATCTTCTTGGCATTGTCCCAAGCCCCACCGGCGTTGGCCATGAAGATCGCCTGGAAGAGGCCGAAGAGAGCGATCGAGATCAGGTAGCCGATGAAGAAATAGGGCTCGAAACAGGCGAACGCGAGCGTCGAGAAGAATACCGTCAGGAAGATGTTGAACATGCCCTTCTGGGCGTACTGCGTGCAGATCTCGACGACCCGCTTCGAGTCTTCGACCGACGCTTTCGTGGCGCCGGTATCGAGCTTGATGTTCTGCTTGATGAATTCGACGGCGCGGTAGGCGCCGGTCGCAACCGCCTGCGTCGCCGCGCCGGTGAACCAGTAGATCACCGCGCCGCCCATGATGAGACCGAGCAGGAACTCCGAATGCAGGATCGAAAGCTTGTCGACGTCGACCGTCAGGCCGTTGGTGAGCATCATGATGATCGAAAAGATCATGGTGGTCGCCCCGACCACCGCCGTGCCGATGAGCACGGGCTTGGCGGTCGCCTTGAACGTGTTCCCGGCCCCGTCGTTGGCTTCGAGGTGGTGCTTGGCGACCTCGAAATCGGGGCGGAAGCCGAACTCCTTGCGGATCTCGTCGACGATCCCGGGCTGAGATTCAATCGTCGAGAGCTCGAAGACCGATTGTGCGTTGTCGGTAACCGGCCCGTAGGAGTCGACGGCGATCGTGACCGGACCCATGCCGAGGAAGCCGAACGCGACCAGGCCAAAGGCGAAGATCGCGGGCGCGATCATCAGCTGGCCGA
The DNA here is from genome assembly GCA_963745025.1 of uncultured delta proteobacterium. GTDB lineage: Bacteria > Desulfobacterota > Binatia > JACPRU01 > JACPRU01 > CAVQIG01. Next base: position 725,034 of record CAVUWD010000016.1, on the reverse strand, counting down.
GGCCGAGCGTGCTCATGCCGTAGGCGGCGCCCATGAGGGAAACGATCACCAGACCCATCCAGTACGCCGAAAAGTTGCCGGCGATGAAGCCCGCGAGGATGTTGAGCGAAGCTCCGCCCTCGCGCGAGGCGGTGACGATTTCCTTCACGTGGGCGGAGTCCATCGAGGTGAAGACCTTGACCAGCTCGGGGATGATGGCGCCGGCCAGCGTCCCGCACGTGATGATGGTCGAAAGCTTCCACCAGAGAGTCGTGTCTCCCCCGAGATCCGGGATCAGGAGCCTCGAGATCACGTAGGTCACCCCCACCGACACGATCGAGGTGAGCCAAACGAGCGTGGTGAGCGGCGCCTCGAAATTCATGGACTCGGCGTCGGCGTAGCGTGAGAAGGCGAGCGACTCGTTCAAGAAGTAAGAACCCGCCGACGTCGCGATCATCAGGATGCGCATGACGAAGATCCACACGAGGAGCTGCACCTGCACGGTCGGGTTCTTCACGGCGAGGAGGATGAACGTGATCAGCGCGACACCGGTCACGCCGTAGGTCTCGAAGCCGTCGGCCGTCGGCCCGACTGAGTCACCGGCGTTGTCCCCCGTGCAATCCGCGATGACCCCGGGGTTTCGCGCGTCATCCTCCTTGATGTTGAAGACGATCTTCATCAGGTCCGAGCCGATGTCCGCGATCTTCGTGAAGATGCCTCCGGCGATGCGCAGGGCGGCCGCACCGAGCGATTCGCCGATCGCGAAGCCGATGAAGCACGGTCCCGCATAGTCGCCGGGCACGAACAGGAGGATCGCCAGCATGATCACGAGCTCCGTCGAGATCAGCAGCATGCCGATCGACATCCCGGCCTTCAGTGGAATCGCGTAGGTCGGAAACGGTTTGCCGGCGAGCGCGGCGAAGGCCGTACGGGAGTTGGCGAAGGTGTTGATGCGGATCCCGAACCAGGCAACGCCATACGAGCCGCCGATGCCGACGAGAGAAAAGAAGATGATCAGCAGAACGCGGTCCAGCGCGAAGTGGCGAAGCCAGCCAAAGTAGATGACCATGATGACGGCGATGAATGCCCAGAGGAGGAGGATGAACTTCCCCTGGGTCAGCAGGTAGGTCTTGCAGGTCTCATAAATCAGCTCCGAGATCTCCAGCATCGAGCGGTGGACGGGGAGGGCTTGGAGCTGGCGGTAGATCACCAGCCCGAAGACGAGTCCGAGGAGGCAGACGCCGATCCCGCCGAACAACAAGGTCCGGCCGGAAAGGCCGAGGAACGCGACTGACGCGAGGTCGGGAATGACCAGCTCCGCCTCGCTCGCCGTGGCGGCGGGCACCGCCAGAAACGGGAGGAGAAGGCCGAGCAGACGTAGTACGGCCCGTCGCGGTGCGAGCATACCGGACGAAGAGATCTCGAGTCGTTCTTGGCGCATGAAGGCTCCAAAGATCGTCCGCGCGTAGCGGACGGTTCGAGTACGGCTACGTGAAACGGCGCCTCATACAATAGAAACAGCACCGCCGCCAGAGGGTGGTTTGCGCCGAAGGAATCCACGAATTTGGCGGTGCGGGGGGCCACACGCGCGTTGATCGACTGGTAACGCCTTCAGTCTTCGCCTCGAATGCTTCGGAACGACGAAGAGCGTGGACTGAGGCATCCCCGTCCCGTGAATGTCGGTTGTGATCGGCCCGTACTCGGGTCGATCAGCGCTTCAGGAACTTCAAGCGCGTGTGGCCGAGACTGAGGGATCCCCGTCCCGTGAATGATGGCTCTTGACTGACCTCGAGCGTCCGGGCAGTATCACGATAGATAACAAAAATAACTTATTTAGTTATCTATTCACGCGAGGCCCACTATGTTGCCCTCCAAAGACTTCCTGCACCAAGCAATCGAGGAGCATGCCGAGCGGATCGACCGCTTTCAGAAGGGCACGCTCTCTGCCGAAGAGTTCCGGCCGATCCGGCTGTCCTATGGGCTCTACTACCAGCTCGATCACACCAGCCACATGCAACGGATCAAGGTCACGGGAGGGTTGCTGACCGCCGGGCAGCTCGAAGCAATCGCCGACATCGGTGAGCGATGGGGAAGGGGATTGCTGCACGTCACGACTCGCCAGGACGTTCAGCTCCACTGGGTTCCCTTGGAGGCCGTCGCCGAGATCTACCACCGCCTCCAGGACGTCGGCATCTCCAATCGCGGCGCCTGCGCCGACTCGATCCGCAACGTCACCGCCCCCCCGTGCGCCGGGACCTGCGCCAAGGAGCCCTTCGACGTCCTGCCGTACGCGGCTGCGTTGACGGACTACTTTCTCTTCCATCCGCTGAACATCACGCTGCCACGAAAGTTCAAGCCGGCGTTCTCCGGTTGCCCAGACGACGAGGCGCAGGGAGTCATCAACGATCTCGCCTTCTACGCGCGACTGCAGGGAAGCATGCGCGGCTTTCGAGTGCTCTCGGGCGGCGGCCTCGGCCCCATGCCGCATCTCGCATTACCGCTGCGCGACTTTCTACCGGCCGAGCAAACGCTCGCCTATGCGGAGGCCGTCGTCCGCGTTCAGCATCGCTATGGAGAGCGGAAGAATCGGCACAAGGCGCGTCTCAAGTTCCTCGTCCAGCGCATGGGTCTCGAGCGCTTCGGCGCGACGGTGGAGGCGGAGTTCCGAAAGATCCTGAGCGCGCAGGGCGAGGAGCTGCGCCTTGATCTGCAGAACGCTCTCGAGAGTTACGATCTGTCCGCGCCCCGCCGGCCGGCGGGCGGCAATGCGGAGAGCCGGAACGATGCGCGCTACGCGAATTGGCTGCGGACGAACACCGAGCGTCAACGGCAGGCGGGCTATCGTCGTGTCACCGCGACACTGCCGATCGGCGACGTCACCTCTGCGCAACTGCGCAGGCTCACCGAGCTCTGCCGCCATTACGGCAACGGTACGCTGCGCGCGACCAACGACCAGAATCTGGTCTTCCCGTTCATCGCCGACGGTGACCTCGCGAGCCTCTACGGGGAGCTCGAGGCGCTGCGGCTCGCCGAGCCGAACGCGCTCCATCTCAGCGACGTGACCTCCTGTCCGGGGGCCGACTACTGCAGCCTGGCGGTCACGCGCTCGATGGGAGTTGCACAGCGCATCCGGCAGCACTTCGCGTCGGCGCACGAAGCGGTCGAGACGCTCGGTAAGTTCCGCGTCAAGATCAGCGGGTGCCCGAACTCTTGCGGACAGCATCACATCGGCGATATCGGATTGACCGGCATGATGGTCAAGGATCCGAACGGGCGCGAGCGACCTCACTGCGCGATCTTGCTCGGCGGACGCGTCGGAGAAAAGAGTGGCGCGACCGGTTACCGGCTCAGGGGCAAGTTCCCCGACGAAGTCGTGCCGAGCGTCATCGAGGCGTTGACGAGATTCTTCCGGGACGACCGCGTCGTCGGTGAGAGCTTCCGAGATTTCATCGATCGCGTGGGTGTCGCCGAGATGCAGCGCCTCGCCGAGGCCGCGGCTGGAGTGGTGCACTGAGCGATTCCGCGTCCCGCGACGCCGACGATCCGCGATCGGGCGCTCCGGCCTTCTCGCCAGCCGAGCCGTTCTACCGGGGCACGATCCTGCACGTTCAGTACGGCAGAGGGACAGGCATTCTTCGCACGGGGAGCGGCCGGGAGATACGCTTCGTTTTGCCGTTCGTCGAGTTCCTCGACGGCCGCAGCATCAACGATCTCACCGAAGGCATGGAAGTCGGCTTCGACGTCGGTTGGACGTCCCACGGGCTGAGGGTCACCAAGATCAAGATCTACTGACGGGCTACGGGCTACAGGAAAGGACTCGGGGCGTCTCTTCCTGTAGCCTGCAGCCAACCTATCGCGGCCCTTCTCGTCCCTTGCTACAAGGTCCCGTGGCCGATCATCGCCTGCGTGTGCGGCCCGGAAGCCCGTACCCGTTGGGCGCGACGTGGGACGGCGAGGGTGTCAACTTCGCGATCTTCTCGGAGAATGCGACGCGCGTCGAACTCTGTCTATTTCAGCGCTCCGAGGACGAAGCCGAGGTCGCGCGCATCACGATGCGCGAGTGGACCGATCAGGTCTGGCATGCCTATCTGCCGGACATTCGGCCGGGGCAGCTCTATGGCTACCGGGTCGATGGCGCATACGATCCCGAGCGCGGACATCGCTTCAATCCGGCGAAGCTGCTGATCGACCCGTATGCGAAGGCGATCAGCGGACGCCTGCGTCCCGACGACTCGGTGTTCGGCTACACCATCGGAGACGCCGCCGCCGATTTGTCGCGCGACCCGCGGGACAGCGCGAGCTGGATGCCGAAAGGCCTCGTCGTAAACTCTGCCTTCTCGTGGGGCGAAGATCGGCCGCCACGCGTGCCCTGGAATCAGACCGTGATCTACGAGTGCCACGTGAAGGGCATGACGATCCGCCATCCGGATGTCGACGAAGGGATTCGAGGCACCTACCTCGGGCTCGTCTCCGATCCGATCATCGATCATCTGCTGGCGCTCGGCATCACGGCCGCCGAACTGATGCCCGTGCATCACTTCGTGAACGAGAAGGCCCTGGTCGACCGCGGGCTGGAAGATTACTGGGGCTACAACTCGATCGGCTTCTTCGCTCCCGATGCGCGCTACGCGACCGGTTCCGACGGGCGGCAGGTCGACGAATTCAAATCGATGGTCAAGGCGCTGCACCGCGCCGGAATCGAAGTGATTCTCGACGTCGTGTACAACCACACGGGCGAAGGAAATCACCTCGGGCCGACGCTCTCGCTGCGTGGCATCGACAACGCCGCCTATTACCGGCTGCGCCCGGACGATCGGCGCCATTACGAAGACTTCACCGGCTGCGGCAACAGCCTGAACATGCTGCACCCCCGCACCATCCAGCTGATCATGGATAGTCTCCGCTACTGGGTGCTCGACATGCACGTCGACGGCTTTCGGTTCGATCTCGCTCCGGCCCTGGCCCGAGAGCTCTACGACGTCAATCGCCTCGGCACCTTCTTCGACATCATTCACCAAGATCCGGTGCTCTCGCAGGTGAAGCTGATCGCCGAGCCGTGGGACGTCGGCCCCGGCGGCTATCAGGTCGGCAACTTTCCGATCAAATGGGCGGAGTGGAACGGAAAGTACCGCGACTGCGTGCGCCGCTTCTGGCGAGGGGACGAGGGCCACATCGCCGAGCTCGCCTATCGACTGTCCGGCTCGAGCGATCTCTACCAGACGAGCGATCGCACGCCGAACTCGAGCATCAACTTCGTGACCTGCCACGACGGCTTCACGCTCGAGGACCTCGTCAGCTACGAACGAAAGCACAACGAGGCCAACGGCGAAGAAAATCGTGACGGCACCGACGCGAACTGGAGCGCGAATTGGGGTGCGGAGGGCCCGACCGAGATGGTCGAGATCGTCGCGCTTCGCGACCGCGTCAAGCGCAACTTCCTCGCCACGCTGCTGTTCTCCGAGGGGGTGCCGATGATTGTCGGCGGCGACGAGATCGGCCGCACGCAGAGGGGCAACAACAACGCCTACTGCCAGGACAACGAGATCAGCTGGATCGATTGGCAGCTCACTCCCCGCCAGGAGGAGCTGCTTCGCTACACCATCCGTCTGGTCGAGATCCGGCGCAACAATCCGGTGCTTCGACGGCGAAGCTTTTTCGGGGGCCGTCCGACGTCGGACGGCGCCAAGGACGTCACCTGGCTTCGGTCCGACGGCAACGAGATGACCGAAGCCGATTGGCACAATCCGAAGAACCTCGTGCTCGGCATGCTGATCGACGGACGAGCCATTGACGAGACTGACGCCCGCGGGCGACCGATCGAGGGCGATACGCTGCTTCTGGCGCTCAACGGAGGCCGCAACGCCCGCTATTTCCGGCTGCCGAAGCGAGAGGCGCAGGGAGCGTGGTCCGAGCTGGTTCGAACCGCTTCCCCGGAGCGGCGCATGCTGCGTGGGGATGCGATCCACCTGGCGGCGCACTCGCTGGTGCTGCTGCGCTACGGCGAGGAGCGACGCGTCAAGCGGCAAGAGCCGCGAAGGATTGAGCGGCGATGATTCGTCCGGCCGATCGTGCTCGGCTGCTCGCTGGAGAGCATTCGAGCCCCCATTCGATCCTCGGGCTTCACCCGGCCGACGTGGACGGCGCGTCCGGCGCGATCGTCCGCGCGTTCCATCCCGACGCGGTCGCCGCGGATTGTCTGCTTCCGAACGGCGAGGGGCGCGCCCTGGAGCCGCAGGGCGGAGGCCTCTTTTCACTCTTCTTGCCCGGCGTGACGCCGCCCTCCGATTACCGGCTGCGCTTCCGCTTCAGCGACGGCAACACGTGGGAGCGGCGAGATCCCTATCGTTTCTTGCCGACCCTCGGCGACTTGGATCTTCACCTGTTCGGCGAGGGCAACCACCGTGACCTCTGGAAGCTCCTCGGCGCGCATCCCAGACGGGTCGACGGCATCGAGGGGGTCTCGTTCGCCGTCTGGGCGCCCAACGCGCGGCGCGTGAGCGTCGTCGGCGACTTTTGTCGCTGGGACGGACGGCTGTTCCCCATGCGCCACCTCGGCGCCTCTGGAATCTTCGAGCTGTTCGTCCCCGACGTGCCGCCCGGAGCGCTCTACAAGTACGAGATCCTCACCCAGGAGGGAATGCTGCGCCTCAAGGCGGACCCGCTGAGCCTCGCCATGGAGCATCCGCCGGGCACTGCTTCCCGCGTGGTCGCGCCCGACACGTACGACTGGACCGACCGAGAGTGGATGTCCGCACGGGCGGGTCGCGACCCCCGCCGCGAGCCCATGCTCGTCTACGAGCTGCACCTGGGCTCCTGGGCTCGCGTCCCCGAAGAGGGAAATCGCTCGCTCACGTATCGCGAGATCGCGCCGCGGCTCGCCGAGCACGTCAGGCGGTTCGGCTTCACCCACGTCGAGTTCCTTCCCGTGATGGAGCATCCGTTCGAGGGATCCTGGGGATACCAGGTGTCCGGCTACTACGCCCCGACCGCGCGGTTCGGGAGCCCAGACGACTTCCGGTATCTCGTCGACACGCTTCACCGCGCGGGCATCGGCGTCGATCCTGGACTGGGTGCCCGCGCATTTTCCGAAGGACGATTTCGCCCTGCGCCGCTTCGACGGCACCGCACTTTACGAACACGCCGATCCCCGCAAAGGTGAACAGCCGGAATGGGGCACGCTCATCTTCAACTACGGTCGAAACGAGGTGCGGAACTTCCTCGTTGCGAGTGCCCTCTTCTGGCTCGAGGAGTTCCACATCGACGGCCTGCGCGTCGATGCCGTCGCGTCGATGCTCTACCTCGATTACGGCCGCGAGTCGGGCGAGTGGATCCCAAACCGCTATGGCGGCCGCGAAAACCTCGAGGCGGTCGATTTCCTCACGGAGTTGAACGCGATCGTCGGCGAGGACGAGCCCGGCTGCTTCACGGTGGCCGAGGAATCGACCGAGTGGCCGGGAGTGACGCGCCCGGTAGCGGAGGGCGGTCTGGGGTTCACCTTCAAGTGGAACATGGGCTGGATGCACGACACCCTGCACTACTTCGCGCTCGATCCCATATACCGAAGCCATCATCACAACGACCTCACGTTCTCGATGCTCTACGAACACACCGAGCATTTTCTGATGCCGCTGTCGCACGACGAGGTCGTGCACGAGAAAGGGTCGTTGCTGAACAAGATGGCAGGGGACACGTGGCAGAAGTTTGCAAACCTGCGGCTGCTGCTCGCCTACCAGTACACGCGCCCGGGGAAGAAGCTCCTCTTCATGGGGAGCGAGCTCGCCCCGGATCGGGAATGGAATCACGATCAGAGCCTCGATTGGCATCTGGCCGAAGATCCGATGCGCGCCGGCTTGATGCGCTTTCTCGAGGATCTCGGCGGCCTCTACCGGAGATCGCGATGCCTGTGGCGAACGGACCGCGACCCGGAGGGCTTCCGGTGGATCGACTGCGAGGATCGGACCAATTCGGTGTTGGCGTACGTACGCCGTGACGGGGAGGACTACCTGGTCGTCGTCTGCAACTTCACCCCGGTTCCCAGGGAAGGCTATCGAATCGGGGTGCCAGACCGTGGAGACTTCGTGCGAGTGCTCTCGAGCGACGATTCGCGGTTCGGCGGCAGCGGGATGGAGCCGGCTGCGCGGATTACCGCGGAGCCCCAGCCTCTCCACGGCTTCGCCCAATCGATTTCGCTGCTGCTCCCTCCGCTGGCGGTGGTGGTCCTGGCGCCGGCGAAAGTCGCTGACCGATGAAGCGTCTGCCATTTTTGTTTTCGCTTCAAGGCGAATTGACAGGTTTCCAAATCCGTACAAAATTTGGCAGGGCTCACCACAGGCGGGATAAGAGAGAGAAGAGGAAGAAGAGGGAGAAGAGATGAAGATGCCTAAGGGGGTGTTTCTCGCGGCATTGCTGAGCGGCCTCATCGTGGCCCCGATCGGCGCCAGGGCGGATCAGCCGCTCGCGCCGACCGAGACCGGTGAGACCGGTCTATTGACCTTGCCGACGACCCAAACGATCCCGCGCGGCACGCTGTCGCTCGGCACCTACTATCGCACCGATATCCAGAGCAACAAGGTCTTCGAGCCCTCGACAGGTCAGCTGCGCGATACGTCGCTCACTCAGTGGGAATTCGTCGTCACGCTGGGCGTCTGGGACGGCGTCGAGCTCTCCCTCCAGGTACCTTACGTCAACTTCCATGCCGAGCAGAGGAACGAGGAGGACGTCTCTCACAAGGTGGGCGATGTCCGTATCGGGCCCAAGTTCCGGCTCTTCGAGGAGGACCAAAGCCCCATGCCCTTCAGCCTGGCAATCTCCGGCCAGGCGCAGCTGCCGACGGGCAGCAAGCAGCTGCCGGCGCAGCTCGATCGCAACACGGCGTTGAACGGCGACAAGGTCGGTGGCGACGTCATGGCCGTCCTCGACAAGAATCTCTTCACTCTGCCCGGGGACGTGCCGGTGACCCTAACGGCCAACCTGGGCGGTCTCTTCCCGAGCAATCCGAGTGTTTTCCGCCTCGACCGGCAGACCGAACCGGTCTACGCGCAGCTCCGTCGCAAGGGCTTTCCAAACATCGACATGAAAAGCGCGGTCGTCGAGTACGGGGCCGGTCTCAAGCTGCCCCTTTGGGTGAACCACATCGGCACCTTCGATTCGACGGTCGAGTATCGAGGCAACACCGGGACGATCAAGCAGATCGACGATTACCAAGCGATCCTCACCGGGTTCCGCTATACCCTGGTGAACGGCTTGGCGGCGCAGGGTGGGGTCGATTTCGGGCTGTCCAACTCCGTCTCCGACTACAGCGTTCTCGGAGGCATCAGCTACAGCGGCCCGCAGCCGCCGCCAGCGATGCCCGCAGTCCCTAAAGAGAGGATCGTCTATCGGGATCGCGTGATTCAAGTCGAGAGGGTCGCGTTCCCGGACGTCACGTTCCATTTCGACAAGGCGACGCTGACGGACGTCGGACGCGGCCGCGTGTACCTGGTCTCGCAGAAGCTGAAGGAAGGGAGGAACGTCAAGATCGAGATCCAGGGTCACACCGACTACATCGGCACCGAGGATTACAACAAGAAGCTCGGCATGCAGCGCGCCGAGACGGTCAAGGCGGAGCTGATTCGACTCGGCGTCGATCCCGCGCGGATCTCGACGGTGAGCTTCGGCGAGGACAAGCCGCTGATCGACATGCAGACTCCGTGGGCCCGTGCGGTCAACCGGCGGGCGGAGTTCGTGGTCGTCGGCGAGCCTTCTGCCACGAGCGAAGCAGCGCCGGCGCCAGCCAAGGCGCCCGAGCCGGCGAAGATGCAGTAGCGGCTCTCGGCCATCGGCGATCGGGCGAAGGAACTCGTCTGGCGAGTCTTGGCCGGGAGCCGATGGCCGACAGCCTGTAGCCGGCAGCCAGTAGTCGATCGCCGAGCCCTTCCGCCTACCGGCTTCGCTCGCCGGTGACGGTGATCTTTTGCATCTCGCGCTCGCCGGTCGCGGTGGCCGACGGCGACGATCCGCGCGGGGGCAGGGCGGTCACCTGGTTGATCACCGCGAGCGCCGTCTCGTGCCCTTTGACGACGTCGCCGGCATGAACGACGGGTCCGACCGATCCGGCCGTCGATCGGCGAATCGATCGAGCACTGTTGCAGCCGGAGCTTCGCGTTCTCGACTGCCGCGCGGTGAACGGAAGGAGCTTGGGTGGGGCGGGGCGGAGGTCGCGATGACCTCCGCCCCGACGGGTGCTCAGGCGAGGAAGAAGGTGAGGCGTGCGTAGAAGGTGTCGCGGTCGGCGTAGTAGAAGAGACCGCCGTTATCCTCTGCGTGGGAACTCCCGAGGTACATGACCTCGCCGACCCTCAACTCGAGCTTCGGGGCGAGGTAGTACTGAATCTGGAGGTAGGCGAGCGGAGTCATTTGATTCGCGTCCAGGGCCACCGCCCAGGTCGGCCGGAGCCTTTGGTTCATGAAGAAGCCGCTGCCCGACACCGTGAAGAACGGGTTGAAGTGCTGGAAGCGGTTGGTGAACGAAGCCGAGCTGTTCACGTGGTCCGCGTGCGCGTCGTACTGGTTGAGGAACTGGAAGGTGAAGAACCACTGATCCGTGAGCAGCGAGTGGAGCAACGGGTTCCCCACGCTGTGGCCGTACTGCGGCGCAACCGAGGTCAGATAATCGAAGCCCACCATGCTGCGCCAGACCTGGGTGTAACGATTCGGCGCGGGTTGCGAAGTCGCGCGCCGTCGGACCCGGAGGGGCTTTCCCTGCCTGCTGCTCAAGGAGGCGGTCGGCGCTGCTCGGCGAGTCCTGCCGCCCTTCCTTGGTGCTCAAGCTCTGCTCGAGCCTGAAGACCAGGCCGGTGTATTCGTAGTCGTTGTACGTCATCGTGCCGCCGATGATGTGCGTCCAGTTGTGCTGCACCGGGACGTCGAGACACGCCGAGCTGTGTACGAGCCCGTCCGGATCCGAACCAAGCGGCGCTGGTGCGGTTGGATCGCTCTTCACATTGTAGGAGACGTTGTCCGACTTGAGCTGGTTGGCGGGGTTCTTGAGGCCGGTCTGGAGCTGCGGCTGCCCAATGGGGGAGTAGACGGAGCCGTGCCACTGCCCGGCTGCGGCATTTCCGGTGCCGGGATCGAGGATCAGCTCCCCGGCGTGAGGCGTCGTCATGGGGGCAACCCCGAACGGGTTCGCCCCGCCCGCGAAGCCGTTGCTCTTGGGGTACGCGCTCTTTATGCAGTTGAGGATCTGCTCCTCCTGGCCGTCGGGGATGCCGTTGCCGTTGAGGTCGGGCGTAAATTCCGCATTGACCGCCCGCGCCAAGACGTCCGGCTGAAGAGCCACTGGTCCCAGGCTGTCGTATTATCGAAGAGCTGACTGAAGTCCACCTCCGACGTCGAGCCGTCGGTCCGCTTGAAGAGGTAGTTCAGCGTGAAGTACGCGTTCCCGTAAGTCGTGCCGAGGAGCCGCACGCCCGCCATCATGGAGCTCAACGCGAGCTCCGAGTTGGAAACGTCGTTCTTGATTCTGTACATGAAGTCCGAGTGGGTTCCACCCGCGTTCTGGGCACCGCCGGCGAGTCCGACTTCTTCGCGCCGACGCGCAGGAACTCCCACGGATGGCGCACCTGGCGGAAGTTCTCGGTCACCCAACGGGTGCCGCCGTATTGTTCGTTCCCCGGGATCGGGATGATGCCCTGGTTGGAACCGATCTTGTACGTCTGCTGGACTAGCAGGTTATCCTGGTTCACGAACGGCCGGGCGTTCGGCGAGAAGAAGGCCTCGACGCCGGCCTCGTTCCAGAAGCTCGCGACGTCGCCCAAGGCGTAGAGGCCCTTGGCGATCCACAACGGCTGGCGGAAGTCGGCGAAGTCCTCACCGACGAAGCCGTTCTGGCGGAGGTCGAGCGGGTTCACGACGTCGAGCGACCGGAAGAGATCGGCCTCGCCCCAGACCACCTGCTGCTTGCCGATGCGCAGGGAGAGGTTTTTCAGCGCCCCTCCGAAGCCGACGTCGAAGAAGAGCTCGCGAGGCGTCTTGCCTTCCGGGAACTCGAAGTCGCCGCGGTTGTAGTCGCGGTCTCTGTAGTCCCCGCGGATGTCGTACACCGCGTCGTACCGCCCGCGCCAGAGGATGTTGAACTTGAGCGCGTTGACCGGTCCGAAGGTCTGTCCCACGCCCTGCTGGATCAGGTCGTACCGCAGATCGAAGCGCACCTCGTTTCGCATCTGCACCCAGTTGATGCTGCTGGCGTTGTTGTGCTGGAACGTGTTCTGCATCGACACGCGCGCCGCGATGTCGCCGCGCTGATTGTCGAAGCTCTGCGAGGCATGCGTGGGCGGCACGAAACTGATCGCAGCCGCCGCGACACACCCCCCGATGATGAGCAATCTTCTTTTACTTACCATCCCTTTATCCTCCCTGGTCCGAATCACCCTATCCCTCATGAGCCCTGGCACTTCTTCGCGTTTGCTGCTGCCAATTGCTCACTTCCTCGTCTTTCCTCGTCTTCCACCTCCAAGTTTTCCAGACCCCTCGATCCCGCCCGCCACGCTCTCCGCCGCGCTGTGATGCAAAACAGCGCGTGTATTTTGGCCCATCGGCTCGTGTGCGCCAGGATCGAGGGATCGAGGGCGACCACGGCACGGGGGGCGCGGCGGCTTCAACCAGGCGGTGGACGAGGCAAGATACTTTCGTGAACGGCGATCGGAGGTTGGCCTATGCCATTCGGGATCGCGAGCGAGGTTGCCCGCGCGCTCCGCTCGCTACGAAGAGTCCGGCACGCGATCGGTGCTCGCTGCATGTCTTCCAGACGATCGGCGATCGCCAAGTTCACTATCGAGCTCCCGCGGACCTCTAAGCAGATCCCTTCCGGTCCCGTGTGCGCGATACGACGGGTGGCGGTAGATATTCAAGGAGAAAGCGGGGACTAGTTCGAAAGACAATTGTCGCCTTCATGTCCAGTCTCCTTTCCTTGAATATCGTATATTTACGTCTCGGTTGAGCATCAAACGTGCCAGGTCGAAAACAGGTATTCTTGCGTGTGAAATCAAGCGCGTGCACCCCGGCTTCGCGAAGCCCCCCTTCTTGGAAGTGAGACACCGGGGTAGGAATCGTCTCATAAGCGAGAGGACGGCAGTGCCACCATGACGGCTGGCCTGAGTCACGCCTGTGTTGCGGCTCGCGTCGAAGGGCCGACGCCGGGAATCGCTACTTCGCCCGTCAGAGCAGGAAATGGTCTCCCCGGGATATTCGCCGGGGTTGCCGCGTCGGACCGAATATCCGCTCGATCTCCTCGAGGAACTCGAGGTACTCGCGGAGATCGCGGATCCGACCGACCGGCCTGATGCGTCGCTGGTCGGCGCGAGGATCGGTCGCTGGCCTCCGCCCCGCCGCTCGCGATGCCCGTCTAGCTTGCTTCGATTTCACGCAGCATCTCCTCCAGCTGTTCCTCAAGCCCGAAAATTCGATGGTACTTGCGGACGAGCTCCAGGTCCAGGTGCGAGCGCTGCGCGATGAGGAGCTCCCGGATGTCATCTCGCTCCCGATCCCGTCGAGCCGGGTTGTTCGCCATCGCCTGGACCTTGAGCCCGATGATTCCTTCGGCATCAACGACCGGTACCTCGAGCCCGAGGCCCGCCGACCGCGTGATGCGCGCACGAGCGAGCATGGCGACCGAGGGCCGTCGTCGCGCGTAGAGGACGTCCACGGGCGCGATCTCCGGGCGGGTCGATTCGTAGTTCGCGAGCTCGTCGGTGCGGTTCAGGCACCGCTGCCCGACGCTGAGCAGGGTTTCATGAAGCGGATCAGCGCCGGCGACCTCTACGAGAAAGTCGACGTCCCCGGTCGCGCGCATGACCCCGTGAAACGGGAGCGCGAAGCCGCCGATCAACGCGACCCGGAAACCTCCACGGCCAGCCGCTTCGAGGACGATCTCGATCGCGCGAAGGAACCGGTTCGCCACCATTCGGCTTTAGCACCGCGGATTTGATCCCCGCTAGGAGGGTGTGTCACGGATCGCGCCCTACGGGCACGATCAAAGGGGATGCGACATCCTACCAAGCTAGCCCGCGAAGCCCCTGATCCTGGGCGGTCGCCGCCCCGAAACTAGCGCAAGCCGGCGCGGGCCAGCCGCGCGAGTTCCCAAGGGCGTCGTACCGGCAATCCCGACGCCATCCCGAACATCGCGTTCTCTTCGTCCCTCACGTCGAATATCTAACTTCCTCACTTCCTCACTCACCCGGATTTTTCACTGCCCCCGGCGCGACTCGAACACTCGAACGCGCGACCCCAGGATTCGGAATCCTCCGCTCAGCGAGCGCGTCGGGGACTTCGTTTCGACGCGAGCGAGCAGCAGGGCAGGGGAGACGGACCCGCCCAGAATGGAGCGCGACTTTACGAGCAGTATGCGTTTGACAGCATTATGTGGTTTAGGGTATATCATGCAGCATGGTTGAGGTTGTAGGGCGGAAGCCTCTGCGCGTGGCCTATGGTTTCGACCAGCAACGTCAGGCGGTCGTGCTTCTCGGTGCGGACAAAACTGGTGATTCGAGATTCTACGAGTGGTTTGTGCCGGCGGCCGACCAGCGATGGATCGAGTATCTTAAGGAGGTATCGTGATGCCGACCAAGAACTGGAAAGAGATTCGAGCAAACAAGCTATCGCCCTCGGCGCGCGCGCGCGTTGAGGCAGCGGTTCGTGACGAGCTAGTAGCGATGGATCTGCGCGAGGCTCGTCAGGCCAGCGGCAAGACTCAGGCTGAGATTTCCGAGGCGACGGACATGAGTCAGGGCGAGGTATCGAGGCTCGAGCATCGAGAGGACTTTCTCCTGTCGACGCTCCGGAAATACGTCGCGGCGCTTGGTGGCGAGCTTCAGCTCGTGGCAAAATTCCGCGACAAGGCCGTCGTGCTGAGACCGTCGGCAGAAGGAGAGTAGAATATACAGGTGCTCGCCGAGCGGTAGCAGGATTTTCAGAGAGAAAGCGGATCGGCCCTGGCTCAGGGCCGTCTCGCGAGAAATCCTTCGAGCGCCGTCTTCAGTCGCGGTGCGACCTCCGACGGCGACCCCTCGATGACCCGCTCCTCCGCCGGCGGCTGCTTTCGCCCACCGCGCATGAGCGCCAGCTTGTCCTTGAGGCTCAGCCCGGCGACCGGGACGCCAACCTTCGCCCGCGGGCGCGGCGACGTCACTTCGAGGATGGCCAGCCGCGGCGAGAAGGCGTCGGCGCGGGCGCCGATCTCTTCGGGGCTGAGCAACTCCACCTGCCCTCGCCGCGTCCGGCTCACCCAGCCCGGTGCGCAGTAGCGGGGCTCGGTGGCTCCGGGCTCGATCGTCAGGACGGCCGGGCAGGACACCCCGAAGGTCTCGCGCTCTCCTCGCTCGAGCTTCCGATGCGCGAGCATCCGGGATCCTTCGGGTGCGCTCTCGACACCGATCACCCGCGTCACGAGGGGAAGGCCGAGGATCTCGGCGACCGCCGCCCCGACTGCCTCGGTCGCCGTGTCGGCGCTCCGCGCGCCGAGAAGGAAGAGATCGAAGCCCAATCGTCGGGCGGCGGCGGCGAGGACGGTCGCCACGGCGAACGAGTCAGCGCCGACGAGCGAATCGCTCCAGACGCGGACCACACGGTCGACGCCCATCATCAGCGCCTTGCGCAGAGCCGCCTCGACGTCCGGAGGCCCGACGGTCAGGGCGATGACCTCACCGGAATCCCCCCGGAGCCGTTCCGCCTGCTCGACCGCCGCCAAGTCCGCCGGATTCGGAAAGCGCCGGCGGAACGGCGCCAGGCCCGAGCCGTGACGGACGAAGGCGACGTCCTCCACCTGCTTCACGCCGACGACGATCCTCACGGAATGTTATCCCCTTCCTTCTTCGCGCCTCCGAGCAGAGCGGCGAGCGCGGGGAGGATCTCGAAGAGGTCGCCGACCACTCCGAAATCCACGCGCTGGAAGATCGGCGCGCTGCGGTCGAGGTTCACGGCGACCAGGTGCTTGACTGCCTTCAACCCCATCATGTGGTACGACGAACCGGAGATGCCGCAGGCCAGATAGACATCGGCGGCGAGCCACTTGCCGCTCGCGCCGATCTGCCGCTCGCGCGGGAGAAGGCCGCCGTCGACGACGATGCGCGAGCCTCCCAACCCAGCCCCGAGGCGCTCGGCCACCTCTTCGATCATTGGCAGGGCGGCGGTGCGCTCGAGGATCGGCTTGCCGATGCCGACGACGACCGTCGCCTCGGAGAGATCGAGTTCCCGGGGTTCAACCCGCCAGCGGCGAAGCAGCTGCGTTCGCGGCGCGCCGAAGTCGGCCGCCTCGACGATCAGCTCTGCAGGTTCGCCCGGACTCTCCGGCACGGCCTCGAGCGCGTCGAGGTCCACGGTGGCCACGTGGGGCGGCGGCCCGCGCCAGGCGACGGTCGCGTGCGCCTTTCCGCCGCAGACCTTCCTCCTCGCCGTGAATTCCTCCCCCGCGCGCGCGAAGTCGACGCAGTCCGACGCGAGACCGCTGCCGAGGCGGACGGCCACGCGCGCCGCGGCTTCACACCCGAGGGGCGTCGCGGCGAAGAGAACGCACGACGGCGATCGCCGCGCTGCGAGGGTCGCGACGGCATGGCCGTGCTCCTCCGCGCTTCCTGCCTCGCTCCGCTCGCCGCCGAGCGCGTAGATCCGCCGGAGTCCGAACGGCGCGAGTTCCTGGAGGATGCGCTCCTCCGGCACTCCGGCGATCACGCCGCACGGATGGCCGTCGAGCAGTCGCGCGACCTTCCTCGCCTCGGATGCGGTTTTCGTCGCCGTGTCGTGGAGCCTCCCATCCACGGTCTCGAGGAAGGCCCAGACCTCGCCGCCGCTCGTCACGGCCAGGTCTCGACGACTCGTGGCTCCACTTCAGATTTCCCGCGCGGCGGCGTAGCCGTCGCGCATGGCATCGCCGATGTGCCGCGGCGACTTCGCGTCGCCGACTAGGTAGAGCGGCTTCACCCCCTTCGCCTTGAGGAGCTTGTACGGCTCCATGTTCGAGTACTTCATGGTCACCAAGATCACGCCATCGGCCGCCTCCTCCCACTCGCGGCTGCTGAAGACGTTGAAGCACGTGGCGCCGCCCGCGTGGATCTCCTTCACCCAGCTCGACGACAGGACCCGGACGCCGAGCTCGTCGAGCCGCCCGTAGACGAACGACATCTCGTTCCAGTAGAGCCCCCACATGTGGAAGACGTTCGGCCAGCGGGTGACGATCGTCACCTGGCGTTTGTCTTCGGCGAGCTTCTCCGCGATCCCGGGAGCGATCCGGTCGCCGAGTTCGTCGACGATGAGCAGCCGTTTCCCGAGCTCGCTCGAGGGGCGGTTCAGCACCTCCTCGTAGCTCAGCACATTCGGTCTCTCCCATCCGGGAATCGGCTCGGTCGTGAGCCCGCTCCGGCCGTCGCGGGCGGCCCGGGCGCCGGTCGCGACCACGACGGCATCGGGTTTCTCGGCGGCGAGGATCGCATCGACGCGGTCCTCCGTCACCGGGTGCGAGAACTTCAGCTCGACGCCGAGCCTCCGGACCTCCCGGTCGAGCCAGTCGAGGATGTTCCCGATCTCGCTCCGACCGGGGAGGGAGCGGATCAGGCGCATCTGTCCCCCGACGACCGCGTCCTTCTCGTAGACGACGACCTCGTGCCCCCGCTCCACCGCCGTCCGGGCGCATTCGAGGCCCCCGGGGCCCGCGCCGACGACGAGCACCTTCTTCCGCGCCGGGCTCCGTCCCGGGCTCCCGGCCGCCCAGCGGAACTCCTCTCCGGCGGTCGGGTTCACGTTGCACTCGACGTGGCCGCCGGGGATGAAAATGTGGGCGAGACATTTCTGGTTGCAGTAGATGCAGGGGCGAATGCTCTCGATCCGCCCCTCCTCGACCTTCTTCACGAAGTGCGGCTCGGCGATCAGCTCCCGCACCATGATCACCGCGTCGGCCGCGCCGTCGGCGATGATGTGGTCGGCGAGCGCGGCGTCGTTGATCTTGCCGACCTGGAACACGGGGGCCGAGACCTCGCTCTTGATCTTGCGGGTGAACTCGCCCTGGTAGCCCGGCTCGAATCCCGCGTAGTGGCTCGGGATCATGACCGCGATCGAGCGATAGAGCCCGGTGCTCACGCTGATGTAGTCGACGGTTCCGGTCGCCTCGATCATCTTCGCGATCCGCAGGCACTCCTCGACGTCGAGCCCGCCGGGATACATGTCGCTCGAGAGGACCCGCGTACCGACGACGAAGTCCTTGCCGACCGCGGCCCGCACCTTCTCGAGCACCTCCCGCGTGAAGCGGAAGCGGTTCTCGAGCGAGCCGCCGTACTCGTCGGTGCGCTTGTTCTTGAGGGGAGTGAGGAACGCCCATAGCAGATAGCCGTGGGCGGCGTGAACCTCGACGCCGTCGAAGCCCGCCTGCTTCACCCGCTCGGCTGCGCGGACGAACTTGTCCTGGATCTCGATGATCTCCTCGATCTCGAGCTCCTTCGGAATGTAGAAGGGCTCCTCGATCGCGGGGATCTGCGATGGCGCCCGCCCCGGATGAAGAGTATCCCGCTCCGGGATCTGGTGCACGCCGGGATGGACGAGCTGCTGGATGATCTTCGTGCCGAAGACGTGCACGGCGTCGGCGATCTCGCGGAGACCTGGAATGACCTCGTCCTTGAAGACCGCGTGCTGCGTGAAGGGGTAGTAGTCGGCCGTCTCGTCGACGGACGATGCGCCGACGATGATCATCCCGACGCCGCCACGGGCGCGCTCCTCGTAGTACGCCTTGGCTCGCGGTGTCGCGAGGAAGTCGCCCGACCAATGGCCGGTCACGTGCGGCCCGAAGATGACCCGGTTCTTGATCGTGGTTGGGCCGATCGTGAGCGGGCTGAGTAGATGCGAGTACGTCGTCATGGCTTCACCTCGAGGGACTCAGGCCGAACGGGTCCGCTTGCGGAACTCCGACGGGAAGCGACCATGCGGAACTCCGGGACGACCGCCTGGCCGAAGAACCGGGCTTGCATTTTCCACGATCCAACGCCGAACTTCACGGTTGCCTACCTGTCGCCGACCAGAAAAGCCGGCGGGCTTCCTGTTTCAGCTCGGGCCGAAAATCCGGGTGAGCGAGCTCGATCAGCGACTCCGCCCGCTGCCGCTGGGTCTTTCCCTGCAGGTTCGTGATGCCGAACTCGGTGACGACGTAGTCGACATACTGGCGCGGCGTCGTGACCGTGCTCCCCGGCGCGAGGAAGGGCACGATGCGCGACACCGTGCCGCCCTTGGCCGTCGACGGAAGGACGAGGACCGAGCGGCCGCCTTCCGAGTAGAGCGCACCGATCATGAACGCGAGCTGTCCGCCGATGCCACTGTACATCTCGGGACCGATCGACTCGGCGGCGGCCTGTCCGGTGAGATCAATGGCGATCGTGCTGTTGATGGCCACCTGCCGGTGCTGGGCGGCGATCACCGGGATGCGGTTCGTGTAAAGCACGCTGTGGAGTTCGAACAGCGGGTTGTCATTCACGTACTCGAGGTCCGCCGCACCGACGACCATCGCGGCGACGGCCCGGCCGCGGTGGAGCGTCTTGTGCTTGCCGGTGGCGACCCCCCGCTTCACCAGCTCGACGTGGCTGACGGTCATGATCTCGCTGTGGATTCCCAAGTCGTTGCGCTCGGTCAGGAAAAGGCCGATCGATTCGGAGATCCCGCCCACGCCCATCTGCACGGTATCGCCGTCGCGGACGAGGCTCGCGGCGAAGCTCGCGATCACCTCGACCGTGCCCCGCGCCTCCTCGGCCGGTGGGGGCGTCGAGACGAGCAGGGGCTCCGTCTCCTCCACCAGGTAGTCGATCTCGGAGACATGAACGAAGTTCTCGCCGTGCGTGCGGATGAGGGTGGGGTCGACTTCCGCGACGAAAAGCTTCGCGGCCTTCGCGGCGTCCTTCGAGTACCAGAGAGCGTTGCCGAAGCTGCAGAAGCCACGCGCGTCCGGCGGCGAGACGACGCCGAAGAAGACGTCTGCGGCCCACGTGTTCGTCCGCCCCTCCTCGAGCTGTTTTCCGTACTGCGGGTAGTCGAGCGGCAGGAAGTCGACCACGTGCCGCCGCATTCCCTCGCGACAGCCTGCTCCCACGTAGTCGACGACGCGGCGGAACGAGCGGTCGAGCGCCGGGTCGTTCCAGATCTCGTGCGGGTAGCTCGGGAAGCACTGGATCAGGGTCACGTCCTCCAGCTGTCCGGCGCGTCGCGCGAGCGCCTTCAGGATGGGGATCGGCGGCTTTCCGATCGGAAAGCGCACCACGTCGCCGGACTTGACGAGCGCCGCCGCGCCCTCCGCAGTGATTCGTTTATCTCGATAGAGTTGCGGCCACAGTTCCATGGTTACCAAATGAAAAGCATGGCGCGTGCCAAGAGCCGCCGGCTTCCAAGGAGCAACTGACATTCATTGCTCTTCATTACAACTATTAGAAATTCGTGCATCTAGAGTGTACCCGCCCCGATCCCTGATTTCGTAGAAATGATTCCATTGGATACATTCTTAATTCGGAAGCCTACAGCGCCCGAACGAAACGCTATCTAGGACTGGCGAAGGCGTCGTCGCCCTCCGCGCATGATCGCCAACTCGTGCTCGAGCAACACCGAGCTTCATGAGCGCCTCCTCGTCGGGACTAGAACAGTCGGCGGGCTTCTCGTCTCAGCTGCGGGCGGAAATCCGGATGCGCGAGCTCGGTCAGCGATTCCGCTCGCTGCCGCTGCGTCTTGCCTTGGAGGTTCGTGATCCCGAACTCGGTGACGACGTAGTCGACGTACTGCCGCGGCGTCGTGACCGTGCTCCCCGGTTCGAGGAACGGCACGATGCGCGAGACGGCGCCGGCCTTGGCCGTCGAGGGCAGAACGAGGATCGAGCGGCCGCCTTCCGAATAGAGCGCGCCGATCATGAAGGCGAGCTGTCCGCCGATGCCGCTGTACATCTGCGGCCCGATCGACTCCGCGGCCGCCTGGCCGGTCAGGTCGATGGCGATCGCGCTATTCACGGCCACCTGCCGGTGCTGCGCGGCAATCACCGGGATGCGGTTCGTGTAGAGCACGCTGTAGAGCTCGAAGAGCGGATTGCCGTTCACGTACTCGAGGTCCGCGTCCCCGACGACCACCGCGGCGACGGCTCGACCCGGGTGCAGCGTCTTGTACTTGCCGGTGGCGACCCCTCGCTTCACCAGCTCGACGTGGCTCGCCGTCAGGATCTCGCTGTGGATCCCGAGATCGTTCCGCCCGGTGAGAAATTGACCGAGCGATTCGGAGATTCCGCCGATCCCCATCTGCACGGTGTCGGCGTCGCGGATCAGGCTGGCGACGAAGCTGGCGATGACCTCCAGGTCGCCCTGCTCCTCCTCCGGCGGCGGAGGCGTGGACACGAGGAGGGGCTCGTTCTCCTCCACCAGGTAGTCGATCTCCGAGACGTGAACGAAGTTGTCGCCGTGCGTACGGATGAGGGTGGGATCGACCTCCGCCACGAAGAGCTTCGCGCTTTTCGCGAGATCCTTCGAGTACCAGAGAGCGTTGCCGAAGCTCGAGAAGCCGTGCTCATCCGGGGGCGATACGACGCCGAAGAAGACGTCCGCCGCCCACGTGTTCGTCCGCCCCTCTTCGAGCTGTTTTCCATAGTGCGAATAGTCGAGCGGCATGAAGTCGATCACGTGCCTACGCATTCCCTCCCGACATCCCGCGCCGACGTAGTCGACGACGCGACGGAACGAGCGATCGAGCCGCGGGTCGTTCCAGATCTCGTGCGGGTAGCTCGGGAAGCACTGGATCAGCGTGACCTCCCGGAGCTCTCCCGCACGCTCGGCGAGAGCCTTGAGGATCGGGATCGGCGGCTTCCCGATCGGGAAGCGCACGATGTCGCCGCACTTGACGAGGGCGGCCGCGCGTCGCGCGGTGATCCGTTTGTCTCCGAATCGCTCTTGCCAGGGCTTCATCGCGTTTCACCGTTCGGCCGGACCCGGCTCGGACGTCGTGCCCCATCCGGGCGCGGCGAACAGATGCTCAAAGGCTTTCGCGCGGCGTCGGCGCCAAGATTCTCCGTTCGCGCCGCTGACGGGCCCGCTCGCGCACGTGCTATGCGTGAAACGGGAACTCCCCGAATCTTCAAGAGCGATAGTGTGGCAGCACCTGTTCGCCGAAGATCCGGAGCTGCTTCTTCACCTCCTCGATCGGCAGCATTCCCTGGTCGGAGAGCCAGGCGAAATACTCTGGGTTTCCGGCCTCGACGAGCGTATCCATGCCCTTGCGTACGTCGGAGACGGAGCCCGCGTAGACGTAGTGGAACTTCCGCAAGCGATCGATCGTCCACTCGCTCGGCGGCAGCACCCTACCGGCCGCTTGCTCCTCGGGGCTCTTGAACGCCTCCCAGAAGCCGAAGTGCCCCCAGAAGCGCTTCCAGAGAAGTCCCACGGCGCCGGTCTCCGACAGCCGAAAGATCTCCTCGTCACTGTCCCCGAAATAGACCTGGCGAAGCACGCCGACCGACTTGCCCCGCTCGAGCTTCCGTCCGGCCTGAGCCGCGGAATCCACGTACGCGCTGACGAGGCCGCGCAGGACTTCCGGGTGGGACATCAGGATCATGGGGACGATGTCTTCCTTGGCGCACCAGCGGATCGTCGCCTCGGAGACCGAGAACGCCTGGAAGAGGGGCGGGTGAGGCTTCTGGTAGGGCTTCGGCACCACCGAGATCGCGTGCAGGCGGCCGTCCTTGCCGACCTCGTGGGGGTCGCCGAACTCCGTCGTCCAGCCGGTCGGCGGCCACGGCGTGCCCTCCGTATAGGGATACGGGTATTGATAGAACTCGCCCTTGAAGCGGAACGCGTCGTCCTTCCACGCGAGCCTCAGGATCTGGAAGACCTCCTCGAAGGCGCGGCGGTTTGCCTGGTCGACCTCGCTCTGGTCGGAGACGGTGGCGCCGACGTGGAGAAACTGGCCCATCTGATTCAGCCACCGCGTCTGGTAGCCGCGCGCCATGCCGACGATCGTCCGGCCCTTCGTCAGCTGATCGAGCCAGCCGATCTCGACCGCGAGGCGCAGCGGATCCCAGCCGGGGAGCACGTAGCCGACCGGGCCTACCTTGATCGTCTTCGTGTGCATGGCGACGTAGAGTGACAGGAGTGGGATCGAACCGACCTCGAGGCCCTCGGTCGCGAGATGGTGCTCGGGGAAGCTGACGACTTCGAAGCCGAGATCCTCGCACATCCGAGCGAGCTCGACGACCTCGTCGAACATCTTCTGCCAGCGCTCGGTGCGGTAAGCGATCGGTCGTTCGCGACGGCGGTCTTCGAGTGTGGCCGGGATCGCAGGGAGTGGAAAGTAGATGAACTTCATTGTGTTTCTCCTCGTGTTCCTCCTCGTCGGTTCAACGAGATCTTCCGTAAGTGGGTTTTCATGTCAGATCCGGCTCATGCGTCCTGTCACATAGGACTAGAGGTCGAAAACTAAACGCACGATGTATGCCATGTACAAAAGTGTCCATAGAACAAATGGGCGATGATTTCTTTTTGTGGCCAGGAGCCACAGACTGTTGCGAAACGCCACTTAATTATGATTCGGCATTCGAGGACGGATTCCTATGAGCCGACATTATCAAGATGAAAAGTAACGTCGAATTCCTCGGGCTCTTCAGTCTCGACGTCGATCAGCCCGATTACGGCGCCCTCGTAGCGATCTTCAGGAAAGATCAGGAAGCCCTCGGCCTGCTTCCCCGTCTCGAGAACCGCCGAAGTCAGCAAACGAGGCAGGATCTCTGTCGCGAGCCCCGGCAGGCGCCGCTGGATCTCGTCGCGGCCGAGGGCGGTTCCCCACGCTCCGGATGGCGTGCGCAGCCGGATGTTCTGCGTGAGGAGCCTCAGGGGCCGGGAGCCGCCGTTGGCGATGCGGAAGCGAACGGCGACCGTCGAGGAGGCGCCGAGGCCGCTCGAAAAGTAGAGCGCGCTCTCCGGCCCGGTGATGAGTTCGGCGCTCACCTCCATGCCCATGGGCGGCCGCTCGATGCGGGCCGTCTCCATGACGCGCTCGAAGGCGATCAGCATCCCGTTCCGCGCGAAAGGGGTGAGGCCGGACGGCGTCACGTGGACACCGTCCGCCTCGCAAGACACCGCCATCGTCATCGTCTCGGAGCCCCGCTTCCCCACCACGACCCCTCCCGACGCCTCTCGCCGCACCTCGACGATCACGAAGCCGTTCGTCCTGAGCGCGGTCCCCGCGTGCTGCCACCCCGCCTCGCAGTCGATCGCGTACGCGCGAGGGGCCACGTAGCCGCTGTAATCGGCGAGGGGGCTCGCGCACGAAGCCAGGGCGAGCATGATGACCAAGCGGGCGCTCATTGCCGCGAGGTGAGGACGCATACTCCCTATTGGATGCAGGGTGAGTGCCATCGAGAGAGCTCGCAGGCCAGATTCCGCATTTTGCCGAATCGTGGCATCCGCCACATCCTTGACAGATGCTCACTGATTTTGATTTCACCTCCGGACGTAAGTCCGGGATACAAGCATGATGGCGAACGCAAGCGTTCGTGATGTGCTGAAGCAATTCCCGACATTCAGAGTGCCTCCGGCGGCCGAGGCCTCCGCAATCTGTAAGCTCCTTCGGGAAGGATGGGAGCGCTTCGTTGCGGACGGCGTCGTCCCCGAATCGCTCCCCGTTCGCGCCTTCACTCTCGATTGCTGGCGAGCCGCGCTCCAGCGCGGCATCGATCCCTTTCTCGAGCGAGCGCCGGTCGATCGTGCGACAGACGAGCTCAGTCGCGTTCTCGAGGAAGACGACTTCGCGCTGGCGGGGCGGCGCGTGTTCGACGACATGAAGGACGTGCTTGCCGGTGGCGGGCACGTGCTCCTGCTCTCGGATGCGGGCGGACGAATCCTGCACGTGGTGGGCGACCGTGAGGTGGAAGACGCTCTCTGCCGGATCAACGCGCAACCGGGAGGAGTATGGGCGGAGGAAGCCGTCGGTCCGAACGGAGCGGGGACGGCGCTCTCCTCCCGGACGCCGGTCGTGGTGTTCGGAGCCGAGCACTTCTGTAAGGGCTGGCACGAATGGGTCTGCTACGGCGCTCCCGTCAGAGACCCACTGAGCACGGAGGTGCTCGGGGTCATCACTGTCGCGGGACTCGCCGAGCGCGCGACGGCAGACCGGATGCCGCTCGCCGTCTCGGTCGGCCACTCGATCGAGTATCTGCTGACGGAATCCCGACGGTACTGGAGGGAGCGGGTGTCGGATGCGTATGATCGCGCCGAGAGCCGCTGGCCGCTCGACGCCATTGCCGCTTTCGATTCCGCGGGCCACCTCGTCGCCGCGAACGGCCGCTGGCGGGAAGTGGAGAAGCGGCTCGGTGCGGATGGCTGCCTGCGGATCCGGGAACAGGCGATCGCCGAGTTTCTGAAGAGCCCCTCGTTGAAGCAGGAGGTCCGCGTCCACCTGCCGGTCGCAGAGGCTCGAGTCGTGGTCGTGAACAGCGTGCAGGCGGGAAACCGGGTCGCCGGTCTCGTCGTCGTTCTCGAGCGTCACGGCGTCTTCTCCACCTCGGCGGCCGGGGATCCCAAGCTCGGCCCCGCGTTCGAGCACCTGATCGGTCGCGATCCCGAGTTTCGCAGGACGCTTCGCATCGCGGCACGAGCGGCCGCCTCGGACGAATCGGTGCTGATCACCGGCGCTACGGGGACCGGGAAGGAACTCGTCGCGGCGGCCATTCACCGCAGCAGCCGCCGTGCGAGCAAGCCTCTCGTGTGCGTCAACTGCGCGGCCATGGCCCGAGAGCTCATCGAGTCGGAGCTGTTCGGCTACGAGCCCGGGGCGTTCACGGGCGCGCGCAAGGAGGGCAAGCCGGGCCGCTTCGAACTTGCTGACGGGGGAACGCTCTTCCTGGACGAGGTCGGCGAGCTTCCGCTCGACGTCCAAGCGAAGCTGCTGCGGGTCCTCGAAGAGGGCACCGTGTTCCGCGTGGGAGGCAGCCGGCCGCGGCCAATCGACGTGCGCATCGTCGCGGCCACGAACCGTGACCTGGTCCATGCGCTGGCGACGGGGGGATTCCGCTCGGACCTCTTCTATCGGCTCGACGTGATCAAGATCGAGCTTCCTCCCCTGCGGACGCGGGGCACCGACATTCTCGAGCTCACCCGCTCGTTCATCGAGACGATGTGCCAGCAGAGCGGGCGAACCGCGCTGCGCCTGACGCCCGAGATCGAGGATTTGTTGCTGAGATACTCTTGGCCGGGCAACGTGCGCGAGCTGCGTAACGTGGTCGCCCGCTTAGTGGCCCTCGTCGACGACGACGTGGTCACGGTCGAGGACCTGCCGACGACGCTCCGTGACGGGCCGGAATTGGTAAGCCCGTTACCAGAGTGCTCACTGCACACGATCGAGGACGACCTGATCCGCCGCTCCGTCGAAGCGCACGGCGGGAATATCTCGGAAGCGGCGCGACAGCTCAGCATCGACCGCTCAACGATTTATCGGAGGCTTCGCCGTTTCAGATCATCCGGTAATGGCCGGCCAGAGTAATGTTGGAAATACAAAGAATCGACTGTGGCAATCTTCCACGCCGTTGCATCCTGCCGCATTTTTTAAATCAATGAATTGAATCTGTGTTCAGAATAATGCAGATCGACGACGGCACACGCTTTGCTGTTCAATATACCCGGATGACTCGGTGCTAGATGGGAAGGAGGGACCCGAAATGGCCCACCGCGTAAAGTCGCTTGCGAGAGGAGCATCGACAGCCGCGCGGATCGCTGCGGTCTGGTTACTGCTTCTCTCACCCAGTGTCGTCCGTGCGCAGGGAGTGTTGGACTACTTCCAGACCCACACACACGGGTACCTGGACAACTTCACGATCCTCCGCTCCGACACGTTCAAGGATGACTATCACGCCGCCTCCTCTCGGTACCGGGCGAGCCTGCAGTTCAGCGGTCCGATCCCAGACGGCGGTTTTTTCAACCGCCTCGAGTACTTCATGGAGCTCAGGCCCGAGTACGAGTCGATCTACGACGTGAGCGGACGCTACGGCGATCCGGGACGCGCGACATCGGGACGCGGCGTACCGCCCACTCCTGGCGTTGGTGGCACCGCCGATCTCCTCAACGCATTCGGCTACAATACTCACGACTTCGAGGAGATCTACGCGAAGAGCAACCTCCGCATACCGAGCCCGAGAAGCCCGGACGTAAGATTCCTCAACCCCCAGACGCAAAAGGGCGCGTGGATCGACCTCGACGCGAGCGGGAGCGACCTGCGTTGGGGAAGGCTCCATGCAACCAACGCGGACCTCTACTACCCGATCCGCGAGACCTACGTCGACATGTACTTCGACGCCGCCGGCGGGCTGAACTGGCTCCGGCTGGGGAAGCAGCAGCACGTGTGGGGCAAGGCGGACTTCTTCCGTCTCCAGGACGTCGTCAACCCGGTCAACTTCGCCGATCACTTCTTCATCGACCCGTTCGACGACACGCGGGTCCCGCTGTGGTCGGCGCTGTTCGAGCACCGCTTCGGCGACGTCGGCGTGTTCAAACAGCTCGCAGGCAGCGCGGTCTGGGTGTTCGACCGCTACACTTCGCTGGGGTTCGGGAACGGAGGCCAGCCCTGGGCGATCGGCTTCGGCCGCGAGCTCGGCTCCTTCGCGTTCGGCTCCAACGACTTCGGCAATGCCATCTTCTCGAACGAGCCCGTCAACTCGGTCAACGCGGCGCTCACCTTCGACCGGAGGCCGGACTGGAACCTCAAGAACACGGGCGTCGGCTCGAAGTGGGCGTGGCTGTTCGGCAACGTCCGCGTTCAGCTGACGGATTGGTTCGCCTTCCAGGACGTGCCCGCCTTCGGCTGGAGCCAGTTTCACGTCCTGGACCTCCCGGGCTGCAACGAGGTGCTGCCTGCGCCGGGCGTGGACGGGGCCGGCGGGCACACGACCCTGACGAATCCCGCCGCCACGGGCGTTCCGCTTCCCGTGCGGGTCCACGTCAATCCGAACGCGATCAACATGGCGGCCGCACCTATCGTCGCCAACGAGCCCAACGCGCTCAAGCAGGCCCGGTACATAGACATGTGCGCCCTGACCGGCGAGCTCACGGCCCGGTATCGGAAGCAGAACACACTCGGAATCTCGTTCGACTGGTTCGAGCCGAACACGGGCCTCGTCATCCGCAGTGAGAACTCGTGGACGGCGAACGCCCTGGTCACCGACACGACGCAGAAGAACTGGCTGAACAGCTCGAACATCGTGCGCTGGGTGATGGGCGTCGATCGGCCGACGATGATCCGCGCGCTGAATCCTCTGCGGAGCTTCTTCCTGAGCGCCCAGGTCTTTGGGACCCACGTGCCCGACGTGAAGTCCGGGCGCTTCGGGTACACGGGCGGAGACAACAACAACTTCATCTTCACGTCTTTCGCGCAGACCCAGTATATGCAGGATCAGCTCGTCGCCCTCATCTTCGGCGCGTACGGCCTGACCGGCAAGGACGCCACCCTCGGCGGCAACCTCGAGTACCTGGTCAACAACCACATGTCCCTGCAGCTCGGAATCACCGGGTTCCTCGGCTCGCGCCAAGTGCACGACATCGGTCCCTTCTCCCTCTTCACCACTAACACGCCAGCGGCCCAGCTGGCCGCCAATCCCCTGAACCACATTCCGTTCACCGAGACAGGCTTCGGCATCGGTCACATGCAGGCCGGCGGCTCCGAGCGCAACCAGATGGACGAGTTCTGGGCAAGGGCGCGGTACCGGTTCTAGCAGCTCGCCCTAAAGCACGAGAAGTGTCCACTCCAAATCGACCACCTCTCGAAACCCGGCCGCGCGACTCACGCGCGGCCGGCAGGGCACGCAAGTCTCCGCGCGGACCTACCGGGCTCGCCGTCGTCGCGCTACTGGTCGGGACCACCTACGCCAAGTTGCATTTCGCCGCCGAGGCGCCGCCGTCGGCATCAAGCCGTACCGCCGTGGAAGGCGGGATCCTACCCGCGGAGGAGGACTACTACGCGGTCGACGTCGTCGACGCTGACCACGTGTGGATCGTCGGCTCGTACGGGGCCGCGATCCTGCTCGGCGAGCGGGGCCGCAAGGCCGAGCTCCGCGCACCTGCCGTCCGCGAGCCGCTCTTCTGCGTGAGCTTCCGCGACCCGTCGACCGGCGTGATCGGCGGGCGCGGCGGCCTCATCCTCCGCACCACCGACGGCGGGCGATCTTGGTCGCCGGTGGCCCCGGGCAGCGTGAAGGAGAACGTCCTTGGCTTCGCGCGGAGCCGCGATCCCCGCCGGATCTGGGCCGTGGGGCCGGTGGGGATGCTGCTGCGCTCGACGGACGACGGCGTCACCTGGGAGGACCGGTCCCTCAGCAAGGACGTGACCCTGAACGCGGTGACGTTCGTCGACGACCAGGAGGGATGGGTCGTAGGGGAGTTCGGGACGATACTGCACACCGGGGACGGGGGCGAGACGTGGCAGCGGGACGAAGAGATCACGGGGCTGCCTCCCTACGTCGAGGATGTCACCGAGGAGGTCGCGCTGCGCGTAGGCATCCCTCCGCTCAGCAAGGAAGACCTCTACCTCTTCGACGCCGCCTTCGTCACGCCCGACGCGGGCTACGTGGTGGGCGCCGGCGGCTTCGTGCTGACGACCGTCGATCGCGGCCACCACTGGACGGCGGCGCGCGCCGGCACGCGGAACACTCTCTTCAAGGTCCTCCCAACGCCGATCGGCGGCCTGATCGCCACCGGAGTGCTCGGTACGGTCGTGCACCATCGCGCAGAGGGCTGGGTTGCCGACGAGGAGATCTCCCACAGACTCTTCACGTGGATCCGCGGCGCGGATTTCTCGGCGGATGGGGCGCTCGGCGTCGCCGTCGGCGGCAAGGCCGCGGTGCTCCTCTCCCGCGACCGCGGAGAAACCTGGGAAAGCCTGCCGCGCGAGCGTCTCGCGGCGGCCTTGCCCGGGAGCTCTTCCTGAAGATCCGGCTCGAGCCGAGGTGACCCGTGCTTGAACGATTTCTCGTAGCGGCTGCCCGGTGGGTCCTGCGGCATTCCTGGATCTCGCTCAGCGCGATCCTCATGATCACCATCTTCTTCGGCTACCACGCGCGCAAGGTCGAGATGTACAGCCAGTTCGCCGACCTGCTTCCGCAAGGACACCCCTACATCAAGGCCTACAACCATTTCCGCCAGACTTTCGGTGGTGCGAACGTGGTGGTGCTCGCGGTCGCGGTCAAGCAAGGCGACATCTTCAATGCGCAGACCCTGCAGAAGATCCGCTACGTGACCGAGGCGGTCGACCAGATCGACGGCGTGAACCATTATCAGGTCGCCTCGATCGCCCACGTGAAGATCCGCAGGCTCGAGACTGGCTCGGGGGGTCTGATCGTCTCACGGCCCGTCCTCCCCGAGGACATTACACCCGACCCGAAGGAACTCCTGCGGCTCAAGGAGGCAATGTTCAACAACGACATCGTCTACGGGAAATACATCGCGGCGGACGGGAAGTCCGCACTGATCCTCGCCGGCTTCAACGAGGAGCGCCTCGACTACCGCAACATCCACCGCGAGATCATGAAGATCAAGCAGAAGGTCGAGGACGAGAACACCGTCTTGTACGCCTCTGGCGAGCCCGTTCTCAAGGGGTGGGTATGGTTCCACACGGGCGAGCTCGCTCTGATCTTCACCGCGACCGGCCTCTTCGTGTTCGTCACCCTGGTGGTTTACTTCCGGCGCCTTTACGGTTGGATCCTGCCGGTCATCGGCACTTGCGTGCAGGCGATCTGGGGCCTCGGTTTCACGGCGGTCCTCGGATACAACCTCGACCCGCTCATTCTGGTGATCCCCCTTCTCATCTCGGCGCGCGCCGCGAGTCACGCCGTGCAGATGATCGAGCGTTACTTCGAGGAGCTCGAGAACACGGGCGGCGACCGCCATCTCGCCATAGAGCGAGCGTTTACCGAGCTCGTCATTCCCGGCGTCATCGGGGTCCTGGCCGATGCTGCCGGGATCCTGGTGCTCAGCGTGGCGACGATCCCCCTAATTCGCAAGCTGGCTTTCTTCGGCTCCTTTTGGGGCTTTTCGAATATCTTCACGATTCTCATGTTGATGCCGCTGCTCTTGAATACCCTGCCAACTCCGCATGTGACCAAGCACTACGTCCCGCGGTGGATGGTCTCCTTTCTGCATGGCGTGGGGGAATTCTGTACGCATCGGACCTACCGGTGGGTCATCGTCGTGACGGCGGCGGTAATCGTGGCGCTCGGCCTTCAGCAGGCGGTGCACGTTCAGATCGGAGAGACGGAGGCCGGCTCGCCGCTGCTGTGGCCGAACTCGCATTTCAACATCTCCACCCGCAACATCAACGCCAACTTTGCCGGCGCGAACCAGTTCGTCATCTACCTCGAAGGCGGTCGCTCGAACGTGTTGAAGGAGCCTGTCGTCCTCGAGACGCTCGAGAGTTTCCGCCGTTACATGTTGGAGCAACCCGAGGCTGGGGGGACGCGCGATGCGCCCTCGCTAGTCAGGTCCGTCAACCGCCTGTATCACTACAACGATCCCAAGTGGCAGGTGATTCCGCCGGATGCCGCGGGCGTGGGAAACATGATCTTCATGTACGAGGCCGGAGCCCCGGTGCCCGGCGTGATCCTCGAGTACATGGACTTCGACGCAAAAGATGGCCAGCTGGTCATTTTCTACAAGGACGCGCGCGGGGTGACGATCGAGAACGCGGTGGCACGTGCCAAGGCCTTCATCGCGACGCACCCTGTGGATGGGCTCAACTTCCGGCTCGGTGGCGGGACCATCGGGACGACCGCCGCACTGAACGACGAAATCGCCCATTCCGATCGGGTCAACACCATCCTCATCATCGTCGCCATCTACGTGTTGGTGAGCCTGAGCTATCAGTCGTTCGTGGCTGGCAACATGGTGATGACGACACTCATCGCGGCCGGAGTCGTGAGCTTCCTATACATCGGACTGAAAGGCATCGGCATGAACATCAACACGCTGCCGGTGACCGCCGTCGGCATGGGAATCGGCGTAGACTACATCTTGTACGTCGTGGACCGCATCAAGCGGGAGTACGGGCGCCTTGGGGATGCAGACATGGCCATCAAACGCGCCGTCGCGACCTCCGGGATGGCGGTGACGTTCACGGCGACGACGCTGGTCGGGGGCGTGATGCCGTGGTACTTCTTGTCCAGCTTGCGATTCTCGGCGGAGATGGCGATGTTGCTCGCGCTTCTGATGCTGACACACTGGCTCGCCGCCATCACGCTAGTTCCGGCGATCTTTTCGATCGTGCGGCCGCGCTTCATGACCACCGAAGCGTCGCCTCTCGAGGAACCCCCTGAGGCCCAGCGACCGACCGTCCGGGCTCTGGCTGAGTGAATGCGGGTACAACCGTCGGAAACCATGTCCGGGATCGTCGCCATGTGGAGGACTCTCTGCGGGATCGCCGCCGTCCTCGCGCTTTCGGCGGCTGCCCCGCTGTCCGAGAACGCGCCGTCTGCGGGAAGCGTCCCGGGCCTGCTGACCGTCGCGCACTCGGTCGCGGACGGAAACCTCCATGAGGCCGTTGCGGCCCTCCGAGCGCGCTTCCGGCTTGACACCCCGGAAGGGCTCACCGCCTTGCGCGGGTTCTCGCTGGGCGTGCTGCGCGAGGGGCTGAAGGACGAGGATCCCTACGAACGCTGTTACGCCGCCAGCGCGCTCGCGGGGCAGGGAGACTGGTCGGGAGCCGGCGTTCTCGAGGATGGCGTCGCGTCCTCGGATCCGGGCGTCCGCCGCGCCGCGATCGAGGGGCTCGGTGAGATCGGGCGCGGCGAAGCCCTGCGCATCCTGCGGCGGATCTACGCCGAGTCGGACACCTTCGGGCGGGTCCTCGTCATCCAGGGGCTCAAGGGCGCCGCAAGCCGGGATGGGTTCGATCTGCTGATCGCAGGCCGTCCGAGACGCCGACCCGAGCCTGCGGCTGCAGGCGGTCGAGGATCTCGGGCTGCTCGGCGACGCCTCGGCGGTCCCCGCGGTGCGGGGCGTCCTCGCGCGCGAGGACGCGCGGATGTTCGAGCGAGTCACCGCCGCGCAGGCGCTCCTGCGTCTCGGCGACCGCTCCGGCGTCCCGCTGCTGCTCGTGGCGCTCGAAGGCGCTCCGGGCACCGGCCGAGCCGCCGCGGCGCTGGCGCTCGGCTACGCGAAGGAGGAGCGGATCGTCCCCGTGCTCACGAAGCTGCTCCGCGATCCCGAGATCGACGTGACGATCGCCGCTGCGGCGGCGCTCAGCCGGTACAGGAACAAGGATGGCCTTCCGCGGCTCCGGCAGGCGCTGGAAGACGACGACGGCTTCACACGGCGCCACGCGGCGATGGCGCTCGAGCACGTGGACTACGCCATCGCTCGCGAGGTCTTGCTCGCCGGGCTCACCGTCTCCGACCTGGGAGTGAGGCTCGCGGCCGCGCAGGTGGTCGGCGTCGCGGGCGGCGCCGGGGAGATCGGTGCGCTCACCGCAATGCTGCGCATGGACGAGAACCCGATCTTGCGAGCCGAGGTGGCGTGGGCCCTGGGACGGATACCTAGCCGCAGAGTCATCGACCCGCTCACCGAGCTGGTCCAGGAGAAGGCGCCGGCGGTACGTTACACCGCCGCGGAAGCTCTGGCCCGGACGGCAACCCGGTTGATCCGGACGGAGGAAAACGCTCCGCAGCAGGGCGCGCTCGCGCCCGTGCCTGCGCGGGATTAACGAAGAGCACGGAGGAGGAAAAGCTCATGAACAGCAGTGGGACGAACAAATACGCTCGGCGCTGGATGCCAATCGCGATCGCCTGGGTTCTCCTCGCCTCGGCGGCGCTGGCCGCCGACGATGTGAAGAGTTACACCCGGGCGACGTTCGACGAGTGGGTCAAGAAGTACCAGGATGCGGAGCCCACGTTCAAGGCGGGCGACGTCATCACCCAGAAGGATCTAGACAAGCTCCGCCCGTTCATTCCACCGGGGTACATCGAGCAGCTCGACTTCCCTGATTTCCGCGCAGAGATCGGCGCGCCGGGCGACTACAGCCAGCACAAGGACTACATACAGTGCACCGAGCAGTACCAGTCCCAGGTCACGCTCGAGGCGAACGGGGCGCTCAAGAACTACGTGTGCGGCCTACCGTTCGCCCCGACCAAGCTGAAGGTCGAAGAGGCGGAGGCCTCCGGTCTCAAGGCGGCTTGGAACTACAACTTCCGCTGGCAGAACTACGGTCTGGCGATCACGGACGTCGGTTGGATCTGGGACCGCTTCGACGGCGGCACGCACGGGCCGTTCGTCTTGACCAAGCCACCCGACCACCTTGCGACCGTCAAGGCCGACGTCCCCGCCGACAACTCCGCGGCCTACCAGGGGGGCGGTACGTTCCAGCGCGCTCTGCAGGGGCCCTACCAGCGGGCTTACTTCTCGCACGTCGCAAAGCAGCGCGAGCATGGCGCTTTACTGCCGGGAAAGGATTCGCAGGACTTCGAGTTCAAGGAGTACACCGGCTTTCACGATCCGTTCGACATCCGCGGAACGGCGTTCATCATCTACCGCTACACCGACCCGCTGCGGGCGGACGACGCCTGGGCCTATGTGCCGAGCCTGCGGCGCGTGCGCCGCATCTCGGTCGAGACGAAGTCCGACTCGCTGCTCGGCACCGACCACACGCTGGAGGACTTCTACTCGTTCTCGGGCCGGGTGCTCGA
Organism: uncultured delta proteobacterium; assembly: GCA_963745025.1. GTDB lineage: Bacteria > Desulfobacterota > Binatia > JACPRU01 > JACPRU01 > CAVQIG01. The sequence goes on along the minus strand of CAVUWD010000016.1, from coordinate 690,374 downwards.
CTGGAACTGGCGGTTTCTCGGCTGGAAGAAAGTGGTGCACGTGATGAACTCGAAGTACCTGGACAGCCACTACGGCGGCCCCAAGGGGATCGTTCCAAACAACGATCGGTGGGAGCTCCGCAACTACGCGATAGTCGAGCGCACCCCGAGGAACCCGCGCCACCCCTACAGCGCCGTGGTCATGCTCTGGGACACCCAGACCTTCGAGCCCTCGTACAGCATGGCGTGGGACAAGAAAGGAAAGCTCTGGAAGTTCTGGCAGTGGCAGAAGAAGTGGAGCGAGGAGATGACAGAGCCCACCATCAAGGAGATGAACGTGGGGCAGAGGGTCCTGACCTTCCAATCGATTAACGTGCTCGACCTGCAAAACGATCGCGGCACGCTCGTGCCCTGCTACGGCCGGGGGTATCCCGACGTGGGGAGCGGCGCGGACGTTGACCGGCTCTACGACGTGAGCCGCCTGGAGGAACTGCACCGCTAAGCGGTAGGACAGAGCATCCGAGCGTGATCAAGGTCGGATATTTTCCCTGCCAGCAGGATCCGCCCAACGCCGAGCACATCGCTCGGCTGTGGAAGGAGGTGATCGTCGAGGCGGGCGTGGCGGAGCAGGCCGGCTTCGATAGCTGTCTCTTCAGCGAGCATCACCAGCAGGCCGACGGTTACCTGCCGAACCCTCTGCTCCTCGCGGGACTCGTGGGCGCCGCCACGCAGCGGATCCGGGTGGGAACCTGCGTTCTCCTCCTCCCACTGTATCACCCCGTGCGCGTGGCCGAGGATGCGGCGGTCGTCGACATCGCCACGGGAGGCCGGCTCATCCTAGGAGTCGGCGTCGGTTACCAGCAACCGGACTTCGACACCTTCGGGGTTCCGTTCGCGGAGCGGATTGGGCGGTGCGAGGAGGGCATCGAGATCCTGCGTCGCGCGTGGACCGGGGAGCGCTTCTCCTTCGAGGGGCGTCACTTTCAGATCGGCAGCGTCCAGGTCACTCCCCGCCCGATCCAGCAGTCACGCCTGCCGATCTGGATGGCCGCGTGGACGCCCCCGGGTCTTCGCCGCGCGGCGCGCATCGCCGACGCCTGGCTTACCGACCCCCTGCAGAGCCTGCCCGTGATCCAGCGCTTCGCCGGCATCTACCGGAAGGAGGCCGAGAAGCTGGGCCGCCCTGCGTCGGTGGCCTTGATGCGCGACGTGTGGGTGGCTCCGACGAGGAGTGGGGCGCGCGCGGAGAGTGGCCCGATCATGTACACGCACCGCTTCTACTTCCGGTACGGAGCTTACGCCCCGGACGATCCGTACATCCAGGGCGTGGGGTCCGAGGAGGAATGGACGTTCGAGCGAGCCGTGAAGGACCGGTTCGTCATCGGCTCCCCCGAGGAGTGTCGCGACGAGCTGAACCGCTGGTGCGAGGAGGTTCATCCCGACTACCTGATCCTTCGCATGCGCCATCCCGGCGGCCCCCCACATGTGCGCGTCGTGGAGGCGATCCGGCTCTTCGGCGACAAGGTTCTGCCGCGCCTGTAACCCGTAACCGTAAATAAGGAGATACCAGATGCTTTTCTTGTTGAAGGCCCATCTGGAAAAGCCCGCGGGGACGTCGAACCGAGAGTTCTACGGCGCCTGGAAGAAAGAGTCCGAGGCCGCCCTGCAAGCCTACCGAGCGGGTGTGATCAAGGCGATTTGGAAGGCCGCCGGAACGCCTGACGTCTACGCCGTGCTCGACGTCGAGTCAGGCGACGCGCTCGACCAGGCCATCCTCGGCCTTCCGCTCTGGAAGCTCGGCCTCTCCCATTTCGTCACCGAGCTCGAGATGATACCGCTGCGTGCGTACGAGAACTGGGCAGAGGACCTGAAGACCCTGTCTCAGGGCTAACGGAAGCCAGGACCGATCCGGAAGCGCGCGGCAGGCGAGCTGCGGCTTCCGTCAAGAGGGAGGTCGATATGGATCAGTTCGGTTCGCAGTGGATGCAGCAGTGGCAAAGCTGCGTCAACAAGAACGGGGTCATGAAGAACGTCGGTCGTTACTTCGACGAGAACGTCCTTCTCGACTTCGGCGAAGACACGGCTTACGTCGTGCATTTCCGGAGCGGCCGGGTCGAGCGCATCGTCGACAAGGCCGGACCCGAGGACCGGTACGCGTTCGCGCTTCGCGCGCCGAAGTCCAGCTGGCAGAAGTTCGTCCAGCGGACGCCGCCGCCGATGTACAACGACATCTGGGCGATGGCGCATCCACTGCACGGCCGCCTGAAGATCGAGGGCGACGTCCAAGTCGTGTGGCAGAACCTACGCGCGTTCACGTGGGCGCTCGCGCTGATGCGCGAAGTGGCTCACTGAGGAGGTTCACGATGGCAAAGATCGAACCGATCGTCGGCCGCTACGTGCACGTCGACTACGAAGGCCAGGACTACCGGATCTACTACGAAGAAGCGGGACAAGGGATTCCGCTGGTGTGCCTCCACACGGCGGGCACCGACACGCGCGAGTGGCGCCACCAGCTCTGTGACCCGGAGATCACCAAGAGCTTCCGCGTCGTCGCCTTCGACCTGCCGCGACACGGCAAGTCGATTCCTCCCGCGGCCTGGTGGAAGGAGACCGAGGAGTACAAGCTCACGTCGAAGTTCTACTCGGAGTTCGTGATCGCGTTCTGCGGTGCCCTCGGGCTGGAAAAGCCCGTCGTGATGGGCTCGTCGATGGGAGGCAACATCTGCCTTCCGCTCGCCCTCAATTACTCCGACAAGCTCCGCGCGTTGATCGCCATCGAGGCCTGCGAATACTCGCCCGGCTGGTGGCTGAGCTGGCTCAACCACCCCCACGTCCACGGCGGAGAGGTCTGTGCGACGTCGGTGTTCGGCCTGATGGCGCCGCAAAGCCCCGACGACTACCGCTGGGAGACCTGGTGGTACTACTCGCAGGGCGGCCCTGGCGTATTCAAGGGCGACCTCTACTTCTACAGCGTCGACCACGACTTTCGCGGCAAGTGCGAGGCGATCAAGGGAAAGATCCCGACGTATTTCATCACCGGAGAGTATGACTTCGCGTGCACACCCGAGATGACGAGGGACACCGCCGCGAAGGTCAAGAACTCCGAAGTCATCATCATGAAGGGCAACGGGCACTTCCCGATGTCGGAGAATCCGGAGAACTTCAAGAAGTACCTGATGCCGGTGCTCGAAAAGATTCGCGCACAAGGGTGACCGCCCAGGGAAGATTCGGACAAGGAGCGAGAACGGTGTCGAACACGATCACCAAGAAGAGCATCACCCTCGAGGGGGCCGAGAAGGCCATCGCGGCCGCGCAGGGCGAAGCCGGCAAGATCGGCGTTCCGATGTGCATCGCCGTCGTCGACGAATCGGGTACGCTCAAGGCATTCACGCGCATGGACGGCGCGGCTTTGCTGAGCGTCGAGATCGCCGCCGACAAGGCCTACACCGCGATCTCCTTCGGCATCCCGACGCATGCCTGGTTCGACTTCATCAAGAACGACCCGCCGCTGCTGCACGGCATCACCAAGTGGCCGAGGCTCGTCGTCTTCGGCGGCGGCTATCCGATCAAGCTCGAGGGCCAGGTCGCCGGGGGCATCGGGGTGAGCGGCGGTCACTACACGCAGGACATGCAGGTTGCGAAGGCGGGTCTCGCCGCTCTCGGCGCGCCGGCGGACTGAAGGATGGCGGAGGGCTATTGCCTTCCGCGCTCCGCGCGGTTGCGGCCGGCCGCGTTCGTCATTCGTGCTTGAGCGTTCTGGCAGAAACTGAAGGCATTAGACGTCCCCATTAAGAAGGAGAAGCATCATGCCGAAAGAGCCAATGAAGTTCGAACAGATGCTCAAGGACTCGCCGAAGAACTGGGGCCGATGGGGAGCGAACGACGAGCTCGGCTGCCTCAACTTCCTCACGAACGAAGAAGTCCTGCGCGGCGTGAAGGCGGTCCGGCAGGGAAAGACGTTCACGCTGGGGATTCCGCTCGCCCGGCCCCAAGGCGACCCGCTCTACCCTTCGCGCGGCCAGCCGATCCGCACGATGGTGAGCGACAAAGGCATGTACATGAGCGGCCGAACACAGCCGCTTCCCGGCGGTTTGGAGTATGCCGACGATGTGATCGTCATGTACCTGCAAGGCACCACGCAGTACGATGCGCTCGGCCACGTTTGGTACGGCGATAAGATCTATAACGGTTACGACGCGAAGACGACGATCGGGGGTCTACAAAAGTGCTCGATCGAGCCGATCGCGAACAAGGGGGTGATCGGTCGGGGTGTCCTCCTCGACATCGCGCGCTTGAAAGGCAAGAAGCACCTCGATCCGAACGAATCGATCCACGTCGCGGACCTCGAGGCGGCGGCGAAGAAGCAGAACTCGCCGATCGAGAAGCACGACATCTTGCTCATCCACACCGGCTGGCTGAAGCGGTACTACGACGAGGGCCTCGCCGGCTTCTTCCCCGGCGGTCAGATGGAGGAGCCCGGGCTCGCGTATTCGAAGGAGCTCGTGCAATGGTTCCACGAGATGGAGATCCCTTCGATCGGCAGTGACACGATCGCGACCGAGCAGACGTGGCACCACGAGAGCGGGACGATGATCCCGCTCCACATGGCGCTCCTCTACCATCTCGGGATCGTGTTCAACGAGATCAGTTGGACGCACGATCTCGCCGAAGATTGCGCGAAGGACGGCCAGTACACGTTCCTGTTCGTCGGCTTGCCGCTGAAGGTCGTGAACGGCGCCGGCTCGCCGGTGAATCCGGCGGCGATCAAGTAGGAACGACGAGCCCCGTCGGGTCAACTTCCGGCCGCTGCGCGACAAAGGGTCCGATCGAAACCACCCGCCCCGTCAGCCGGTCCGCTCGCCGGAGGGAGGGCGAGATCTTCGGCGACCGAGAGCTCGATCCTGACGCTGCTCACGTCCGGCTCCGAACGGCCGAACTGCCGGGGACGCGGTTGTCTTCAGCCAGAAGGAGGGGGACATGGTTCAAATTCAAAACATTCTGTGGCTCACCGATTTTTCCCAGGACTCGGCTCATGCGTTGGCGTACGCGCACACACTAGCGGAACTGTACAAGACCAAACTGTACCTCATGCACGTCATCGACAATCCGACCAGTAGCATATATGGACGGGTTGAAGGGGATTATTTGGCGATGGAAATGAACGCGCGGGAAAAGGCCCGGACGTGGCTCCAAGAGTATACCACCAAGGAATTACGCGATTTTCCCAATCATGAAATCCTTCTTCGTGAGGGAGATATCGCTGGCAGAAATTCTGAAGGTCGAGACAGAAAAAGCCATCGGCACCATCGTGGTGAGCACTCATGGCCGTAGCGGACTTGCCCATATGCTGCTCGGAAGCGTCGTCGAGAAAGTCCTTAGAAGTGTTCACTGCCCAGTGTACGTCATTCGCCATCCGGAACGCTTGACCACGCGATGAAGTACATGGTTTGAGGGGGAACTATGGATTTCGGTTTCGTCTTTTTTGGCAGCGTGCAAATTCATCCGGCCGTCGCGTTGGCGGAGAAACGCGGATTTACGCACGCCTGGTTGTATGACTCGCAGATGTTGGCCAGCGATGTGTATGCGGCGTTGGCGCTGTGCGCCGAGCATACGAAGACGATTTTTCTGGGACCTGGGGTGACCAACCCTGCGTCGCGTATTGCGCCGATGACGGCGAGTGCGATCGCCTCGATTAACGCCCTGGCGCCGGGACGGACGATCCTTGGTATTGGCACTGGCAACACCGCTCGGCGGACCTTGGGCATGCCCGCGGCGCGTCTCGACGTGTTGCGTGAACACATTCGCGTCTGCCGCGATCTGCTGGCGGGGAAAACGACGCCCTATCAAGAAGGCGAGCGCCGGCGCATGATCAAGTTTCTCAACCCGAGAAGTGGCGCGATCGACATCAAGAAGAAGATTCCCATCTATATGGCGGCAAGTGGGGCAAAGAGCTTGGAATTGGCAGGGGAGATTGCCGATGGCGTCATCATGTTTGGCGCCGTCGCCCCAAGCCTCATCGACTTTCATATGAGCCATGTTCGCGCCGGCGCTGAGCGCGTCGGACGGGACCACAAGAAAATCTACAAGCTGTGCATGACCGCTTTTCACCAGACGAAGCCGGGAGAGCGGCTAGAGACCCCGCGGGTGCGTAGAGCGGTTGGGCCTTTCGTGTCGTCTTCGAGTAACCTCATTGCCTTTGCGAGCCCGAATCCCGAGGATCTACCAGCGGACCTCCGTGAGGATTTGATGGCATTCAAGAACGCCTATCGCGCACCGGACGAACCAATTGAGACGCGACACTTGAAGCTGTACGGCGATTATCTCCAAGGCTTCAAGAAAGAGCACGAACCCTTGGTGACCGAGAAAATGATCCGCGCCACCACGCTGACCGGAACGCGCGAAGAAATCATCGAATCGATTCACGCGATGAAGAAGGCGGGGATCAATCAGGTCGCCGTGCAAGCGGTAACCGATTCGAAAGAAACCATCGAGACATTTTCGAGTGAGATCATTAAGCGGATGAAGTAATCTGTTCGGCAGGATGAATTCGGTCATGCCGTCGCCGGGCGGCGAGCTAGCGGAACGCGGGCATGACCAGCTCGGCGAAGTCACGCCACACGCTCTTCTGTCGATCCGCGCTCGGCAGCAGGTTGATCTCCTTGATGCCGCTCTTCTCGAGCGAACGCACCGTTTCGATGATCTCCTCCGGCGCGCCGACGAGGCAGCTCACGCGGACGGCTTCCGGGGTCACGAAGCGCCGCTCGTCCGGCTGGACGAAGGTGCAATGCCCGTCATGGATCTGACGGAAACGGGCGCTTTCCGGCAGGCTGTAACCGGCGACGCGCTTTGTGTAGTCATCCCAGACGTTGGCGAAATAGCTCGGGACGAGCTCGTCCTTTTTCCCGAGCTGGTGCCAGATCTCGTAGAACATGTGTAGCTCGCAGGTCACCCAGGCGCCCGTTTCGTCGATCACACGGTCGTCCGTCACCTTCTCGCCTGGCCTCAGTACGCAAGCCGCGGTCAAGAGTACCGTGTGGAAATCCTTTCCGAGCTCCCGCCCCGCGGCCTTCGCGCCCACGCGCACGTTCTTCAGCCGCTCGTCGATCGCGCCCGCATCCCGCCCGATTGTGCTCCAGCCGTCACCATAGGCGCCGGCCGCCTCGCACGCCTTAGGACCGTTGGCTGCGACGTAGATCGGAATGTGATTGTCGAGATTGATGAAATGGCGGTCGCGATGGAGAAACTGTATCTCGCGAGTCTTGCCGCGGTAGGTATAATCGACTGCCTTGCCGTCGAGCAGAGCGCGCACGACGCGTAGGTACTCCTTGAACTCCTTGACCGGCATCGGATCCTGCCCCATCACTCGCATCGCGGTGTTCCCGGTGCCGATTCCGAGGAAGGCCCTGCCGGGCGCCAGCTCGTTGATGCTAGCGATCGAATGCGCGGTGACCGGCGCGATGCGCGTGCCGGAAACGGCAACCCCGGTCCCGATCTTGATCCGCTTGGTATTGGCTGCGGCCAACGCCAGGGTCGCGTAGCAGTCCGACCAAATCATCTGCGAGTCGGGCACCCACGCCCTGTCGTAACCGAGCTCCTCGGCATAGCGAACCGCGTCCCACTTGCCGATGTGCGTATCCAACGTGATGCCGAACTGCATGTCGAACCCTCCTTCTACTGCGTCAGACGGAACCGTTGGGCGGGCCTCTCCGGTTCAGTTCAGCGCGGGGCAAGCGCCTCGATCGTGCGTTGGTCGGGAATCATGCTGCCGTCGGAAGCGATCGGTACGATGCAGACGTGAGTGGCTCCGGCTTCATAATGGGCCGCGATCCGCTGACGGATCTCGTCTACCGAGCCCCACGCGACGATCGCGTCGACCAGGCGATCGCTGCCGCCACCGACAAGGTCGGCCGGGCCGAAGCCCAACGGCGCCAGATGCTTCGAGTAGGTACGGAGGCCGAGATAGAAGCTGGTGTACTTGCGAGCGGCGCCTCGAGCCTTTACCGGGTCGGTTTCGAGGTGCACCGCCTGCGCGGCGCAGACCCACTTGTCCGGCCCAGCGGTCGCGCGCGTCCTGGCGGTGTGCTCGGGCGGCACGAAGTAGGTATGCACGCCTTGAGTCTCCTCGAGCGCGAGCCGCATCATCTTGGGCAGGAGCGCGCCAAGCACGACCGGCGGGGATTCTTTCGGCTTTGGCGCCTGATATTCAACGGCTCTCAGCCTCGCCAGGTACCCGCGCATGGTGCTCAAGGGCTTTTCGTAGCCGAGGCCTCGCATCGCTTGGAGCTCCCGGTGACTGATACCGAGGCCGAGGACGAAGCGGCCTTCGAAGAGCTCGGCGAGCGTGTTGGCCGCACCCCACGCCGTGACCGGTTCGCGCTTCTGCACGATCGCGACGGCCGCGGCGACGATCAGCTTCTCGGTATTGCTCAAGAGGTAGGCGGCGTGGGTGAAGATTTCGCGCCCGAAGAGCTCGGCAAACCAGATCGAGCTATATCCGAGCCGCTCGACCTTCCGGGCGAATCGTCCGGTTTCCGCGCCGCTCATTCCGTCGAGAAAACAGAAGACACCGGGCGTCCGCAAGGCGGACTCGAAATTGCGGTAATCGGTGGTCACGTGAGAAGCCTCCGTAACGCGGGCTGACGCCCGCAACCCAAGTGCCGAATTTTGTCAGTCATTCTCCAAGTTCCACCCTCCAGGAATCGGCGGCAGGGGCAAGCGCGATCGCGTATTCCATGTTCTCCCCCGTGCGCAGAGATTTTCGATCCGTTTTCCGCTCGAAATCGTTCGCGGCGCCCTCAGACGAGAACGATCGCGAACGGCCGCGACCCGGCCCTCAGTCGTCCACGGCGTAGCCTCGCTTCGGCACTAGTACCGTCCGTTCGAAGCTCATGAACTGAGTGCCGTCGGCCTTCTTGCCGAGGGTGCGCACCGCGACGATTCCCTGCGTCGGACGTGAAGACGACTCGCGCTTCGACAGGACTTCGGACTCGGCATAGAGGGTATCGCCGACGAACACGGGCGCCGTCAGCTTGATGTCGTTCCAACCGAGATTGCCGATGGCCTTCTGACTGACATCGCTCACGCTCATTCCTACGACGATCGAGAGCGTCAGGCAGCTGTTGACGAGCGCCTTCTTGAACTCCGACTTTTCCGCGTAGGCGTTGTCGAAATGGAGCGGATGGGTGTTCATTGTGAGCAGCGTGAACCAGATGTTGTCCGTCTCGGTGACGGTCCTTCCTGGCCGATGCTCGTAGACGTCGCCGACGACGAAGTCTTCGTAGTAGCGTCCGAAGCTTTCACGGTAGCGCGCTGGCCCGACCTTTTGGGCGATGGCAACCATGGAGTCTCCTTCACTCACCGGGCCGCTCGACCTTGATCACTTCGGCAGCGTGCTCCGCGAGGATCTGAGTCAGATACGGCCCCGGCAGAAACACTGAAAAATCGATGACGCGAAGTCCGGAGAGATTCATGGATCTCTACTTCGCGGGAGCCTCGGCGCTGCCGACGGCCGCGCCGAGCAGTGCTTCGTTGTCGGCGCCCGCCATGGGCGCCGCATTCTGCTCCGGCCTCACGCCATCGACTTTGAGCGGGCTGGCCAGGACTTTGAAATTCGGTCGCCGGGGATGGGGGACGGTGCGGATCATGCCGGTTTGCCGGACGAACGGGTTTTCGAGCGCCTGGGGTAGGTCGTACACGGGCCCGATCGGCAGCTCGTTCGAGAACTTGGCCAGCCAGTAGGCGCTGGGCTGCTTCTTGAACTCCTCGTCCAGGATGTTGGTCAGTGCCTCGCGTTCGTGATGGCGTGAGCCCTGGTCCTTGAACCGGGGATCCTCTCCGAGATCGGGACGCCCCAAGCCCTGGAGCAAGGTTTTCCAGAACTTGTCCGTCATGCACATCACGAAGATCCATCCATCCGCGGTGGGAAAGGTCTGGACCGGCGATAGCGAGAAATGCGCGCTGCGCGGCTGCCGTGTGGAAACGTGGCCCTCGTTCAAGTACCAGGTCGCGGCATAATTGAGCTGATGCAATGCTACATCGAACAGACAGGTGTCCACGTCACAGCCCTTGCCGCTTTTCTGCGCCCGCATCAGGCAACTCAGAAGTCCGACCATGCCGATGACGCCAGTCATGTAGTCGATGATCGAGGGGCCGAACCGGGACGGCGGGCCGTCGGGCTCGCCGGTGAGGCTCATGAGCCCGGCTTCCGCCTGCATCAGGAAGTCGTAGCCGGGCCGCGAGGCCCGCTCGTTGTCACGGCCGTAGGCCGAGATGTGCAGACACACGACCGCCGGATTGATCTTCGACAGGCTGGCGTAGTCCAGTCCCAGCTTACCCGGCTGGTCCCCGCGCAGATTGTTGATCACCGCATCGGCGGTGCTCACCAGCCGCTCGAAGGCGGCGCGCCCGCTGTCCGACTTCAGGTCCAGGAGCACGCTGCGCTTGTTGAGGTTCCAGCCCTGGAAATACATGCTGTCGCCGGGACCGAGCAGGTAGGGACCGACGTGACGGGACGCATCTCCGCCGGTCGCGCCGTTCTCGATCTTGATGACCTCGGCGCCGAGATCGGCCAGGAACATCGAGCCGTACGGCGCCGCGCCGAACTGCTCGATGCTGAGAACGCGTAATCCCTCTAGTTGTTTCATGTCGAGTGCTTCCGCTCGATTCATTGCTCATCCCAAAGGAAAGCCATTTCCGTGCCACCGGCTGGCGGGCGCCGTACGCCGGTCAAGCCGGGCTCCCGGGTCGGGCCATTCCGTTCCGCCTTCGTCGCTCTCGCAGAAATACCTGGTGCACGCTGGCAGGCTCGCGTAGACGCATCCGCTCCATGACGCCGCGGCAAGATTCTCCCCGTCCTGGAGCGGAAAACGACGATTGTGGCGTATCGCCACATCCCCGAACCTTGCCGTGCGCCCGTTCTTCATCGAGAGAACATGGTACGGTTTTCGCTCCTCCGCGAGGAGAGGATTTTGGATCGCCTGCCGGCGAAGATTGAAGGAGTGAAGACATGGATTACGGGCTCGCATTTCTCTCGGCCGTGGATATCCATCGAGAGGCGGTGCAGGCGGAAAAGCGGGGCTTCACGCACATGTGGCTCTACGACTCACAGATGGTGTGCGCGGATCCCTTTCCCTGCCTCGCGCTCTGTGCCGCGAAGACGAAGAAGATCCGGCTCGGTACGAATGTCACGAACCCGAAGTCGCGGATCGCTCCCGTGACCGCGTGCAATTTCGCCACGCTGAACCAGCTCGCGCCCGGCCGAGTGGTCATGGGCATCGGCACCGGCAATACCGCGCGGCGCACGCTCGGCATGCCGGCGGCCCGCCTCTCCGAGCTCGCGGACCACGTTCGGGTCTGCCGCGCCCTCTTCAAGGGGGAGACGGTGCCCTACGCCGAGGAGGATCGGACGCGAATGATCCGTTTCCTGAACCCGACCGGTGGCTGGATCAACATCGACAACCCGATCCCGATCTTCATCGCGGCAAGCGGGCCGAAGACCCTGGAGCTCGCCGGCGAGATCGGCGACGGGGTGATTCTTTTCGGGACCGTGGGAGACAGTCTCCTCGAGTACGCGCTGAGCCACGTTCGCAGAGGCGCCGAGCGGGCCGGAAGGAAGCTCGACGACCTCTATCTCATGGTGGTCACGGCGTTTCACGCGGTGAAGCCCGGTGAGAGCCTCGCCGACCTTCAGAATGCCGTTGGCGCGTACGTCTCGTCGGAATGCAACATCTTCGCCCTGTCGGTGAAGGATCCGCGCGATCTCCCCGCCGACGTCCGCCACGAGATCATGGCCTTTCGGGACGCGTACCGGACGCCAGATGCTCCGATCGAGACGCGTCACCTCGACCGCTACTCCGGCTACGTGCACGACTTCCGGGCCGAGCACTCGGAAATCGTGATGGCGAAGATGATCAAGGAGACGACGCTCACGGGGACGCCCGGAGAGCTCGCCGAGCGCGTGAAGAGAATGGCGGCTGCGGGAATCCGGCAGATCGCGATCCACGGGGGTACGCGGCAGACCATGAGCGCCGTGATCGACGACTTCGCGGATGTGGTGATCCGCAGGATCTGATCCTCCGACGCCACCGGCGCCCGGCTTCGTCGACGAAGGAGCAGAACAGGAGGTCTTCCAATGATTGCGCCTCGGAAAGCCTACCAGATGTTCATCAACAACGAATGGGTGGACTCGGCGTCAGGTCGTATGCTGGCCTCGGTCAACCCGGCGACCGGCGAGGTCTGGGCGGAGGTTTCGGAGGGCGGGGCAGAGGACATCGATCGGGCAGTTGCCGCGGCGCGGAAGGCCTTCGAGGACGGACCTTGGCGGAAGATGACGCCGATCGAACGGGGCAAACGCTTACGGCGGCTCGGCGAGCTCATCGCGGAGAACGCCGCGGAGCTGGCCCGGCTCGAAACCCTGGACAACGGCAAGGCGATCCGGGAGACGCTCGGGGTCGAGCTCGCGGCGATCCCGAACTGGTACCATTACTTCGGCGGCCTCGCCGACAAGATCCAAGGCGAAACGGTCCCGCTGGGACCGGACTTCCTCAACTACACGGTTCGGGAGCCGGTGGGCGTGGTCGGCGCGATCACTCCGTGGAACTCGCCGCTCCTCATGTACGCGATGAAGCTCGCGCCGGCTTTGGCCGCGGGCAACGCGGTAATCGTGAAGCCGGCCGAGCAGACGCCCGTGACCGCGCTCGAGCTGGCGAAGCTGATTCAGCGCGCCGAGTTCCCGCCGGGAGTCGTGAACGTGGTGCCCGGATACGGCGAGAGCGCGGGGGCGGCCCTCGTGCGCCATCCGGGTGTCGACAAGATCGCATTCACCGGGGAGACCGCGACGGGGCAGGCCATCTGCAGGGAGACGACGGGGAACCTCAAGCGAGTCACTTGCGAGCTCGGAGGGAAGTCACCGAACATCGTGTTCGACGACGCGGAAATGGACAACGCCGTGCGCGGAGCGATGGCCGGAGTCTTCGTGGCGGCCGGTCAGACGTGCGTCGCCGGGTCGCGCCTGCTCCTGCACGAACGAATCGCGGACGAATTCGTGGCCCGCCTGGTCGAGCGCGTGCAGCGGATCCGCGTGGGGGATCCCCTCGACCCGCGGACCCACATCGGGTCGCTGGCGTCGCGGGAGCAGCGGCAGAAGGTCGAGGACTACGTCCGCCTCGGAAAGGAGGAGGGAGCGGAGCTCCTCTGCGGCGGCCCACCACGGGAGGAGGCCCTCGCCCGGGGATGCTTCTTCCTGCCCACCGTCTTCGCGCGCGTCCGGAACTCGATGCGGATCGCGCAGGAGGAGATCTTCGGTCCGGTCGTCTGCGTGCTGACGTTCCGCGAGGAAGAGGAGGCCGTGGAGCTCGCCAACGACGTGAAGTACGGACTGGCGGCCGGCGTCTGGACCGGCAACGTGAAGCGGGCGCACCGGGTCGCGAGCCGGATCCGGGCGGGAACGGTGTGGGTGAACAATTACCGGCGAATCCACTTCGCCTCCCCGTTCGGCGGTTACAAGCTGAGCGGCTTCGGCCGCGAGAACGGGCTCGAGGTCATTCGGGAATACACCCAGGTCAAGAGTGTGTGGGTGGATCTCGGCGCGGAGATTCCCGATCCGTTTCCCGCTTGAGATCCCGATGCTGCCGGCGCGCTCGCGCGCCTCGCGGTTGCCACCGAGCGGCTCGGTGGAGCGACCTGTTCTCAAGCGTTCTGAACGAACCTCTTCTTGACCCACCCTTCCTCGTACGGCGTCCAGAACAGTGAGACGAGCTTCATCTCCTCGAACTTCCACTCTCCGCCGACCCGGCGGTAGCGCTCCTCGTAGCGTGCCGAGCCCCACACGGGGCGGTTCTCCTCGGCGAACGTGCAGGGTTCGAGCAGGTACCAGGAGCCCGTTGCGCGGTCGCCGCCGATCTCGATCAACGGGTTCGAGACGTAATGGACGAAGAAGGAGAGGATCTCGGGCACGGAGCGGAAGAAGGAGCGTAATGCGTCCGTCCCCTCATAGCGGCCGAAGCTGCCGCCATCCCACACACCGTTCGCCGTGAACAGCGAGGCGATCTTTTCGGCGTCCCTATCGTCCACGGCGAGGCAATACCGCGCCTTGAGCTTCTTGATGGCTTCGACGTCCTCGAGCACCTGAAGCCGCTCCTCCAGCGATCCCGAGCCCATGTCACACCTCCGTTCGGGAAATCGGCGTGCCGGCGTTGCCGGTCGACGTCCTTCAACGGCCGCTAACGGTCGAACTTGTCCCGCGGATAGAAGCCGCCCGGCATGACGACGAAGAAGTGCCGGTACGGCTGGTCTCCGATCACCTTGAACTTCAATCGCGCCCCGCGCGGAATCAGATAGACGCAACCCTCGTCGGCCTCGGTCTTGTACCATTTCCGGTGAAGAGGCGGCAGTGAGTATGTGATTTCCGCCTTGCCCTTCAGGATGTACTGCACTTCGTCGTGAAAAAAGTTCCATTCGACCTCATCGCCTGGGCGAAAATCCTCCACGCCCGTCGTGCCGCCCGGCTCATCATTGTAGACGGCGATATCGAACGTGACACCGCGAGTCTCGATGAACGAGGGCTGCATATCCTCGGGATTCACCTTGAAAACCTTCAGGTCGGAGTAGGGATACGGGAATGCGGCGCCACCAGACATGACGAATCTCCTTATTGCCATGCACGTTCCTGTTGCAGAGAACGACGATGTATTTTTCCGCCGTGGCAAATCGCGACGATGACCTCACTTGAAATTAGGCTTGATCTGAGTCCTTTGTCTTCTGAAGCAGAACCAATTGCATACGCCATGCCAGAGAGAATTACCGGGGCCCTAGATGAACCCTTCGGCGCGACGGGCGCCACGATGGCTATTCGACCCAATGGCGTCCCTCTTCTCACCGCCGCCCGATCGCCGCGCTGAGCCGTCCCGACAAAGCGGGGTTGGTCCGGAACGGAACCTGCTTATGGCAATGATGAGCAGGCGCGTCCTCGCTCGGCACGTTGTGACGTGGCACCGGAAGGAGCAGCCATGCGATTCGGCGTAGGCGCCTATACGATGCAGTTGCCCGGTTCGACGAGAGCGCACGCCGATCTGTATCGTGAGATGCTGGACCAGATCCGGCTGGCCGAGAATCTTCGCGAAGGTGTCCGCGCATAGTCCGGGGATGGTGGAGCGCATGGCTGCGGAACGATTCAAACAGGCCTATGCGGCGCGGACCCCTCGTTCACGGCAGCTCTGGGAGGAGGCGCGGCGATTTCTTCCCGGAGGGGTCAGCGGCAACGCCAAGTTCTTCAAGCCCTATCCGATCTACGTGGAGAAGGCGTCGGGCTCGAGAGTCGTCGACGCCGACGGCAACGTGTACATCGACCTCCTCGCCGGCGCCGGGTCGGCGATCCTCGGTCACGGCCCGGAGGCCGTGACCCGTGCGGTGACGACGCAGCTCGGACAGGCGATCTCGCCGATCTTCGCGACGGAGCTCGAGATCCGGCTCGCGAGGAAGGTCACGACGCACATGCGCTACATGGAGATGGTGCGCTTCGTGAACAGCGGCTCCGAGGCGACCTTCCTGCTGGCGCGCGCGGCGCGTGCCTTCACCGGAAGAGAGCGCATCGCGAAGTTCGAGGGAAACTATCACGGCCAGCACGACTTCGGTCTCACCGGCGCCTTCGTCGCCGGAGCCGGATCGGATCATCGTCCGGAGCCGATCGCCGGCTGCGCCGGAACGGAGCGGTCGTCGCTGAACGACCTGCTGTTGCTGCCGTACAACGATGCGGCGGCGCTCGACATCGTTCGCGAGCACGCCAACGAGTTGGCCGCGGTCTTCATCGAGCCGGTGGCCGGGTTCGGAATCGGAGCGATACCGGCGGACCGTGATTGGCTCGCCGCCCTACGTGACCTCACCGCGGAGAAAGGAATCCTCCTGGTCTTCGACGAGATCGTCACCGGCTTTCGCCTCGGTCTGGGCGGCGCCTCCTCCTATTTCGGCGTCCATCCCGATCTCGGTGCGATCGGCAAGATCGTCGGCGGCGGCTTTCCGATCGGCGGGTTCGGCGGGCGGCGGGACGTCATGGAGAAGGTGGTCACTCCGACCAAAGAGCCATCGGACGTCAAGGAGAAGATCTTCGCGTCGGGAACGTTTTCCGGGAATCCCGTCAGCATGGTTGCCGGGCTCGCCATGATCGCGGAGCTCGAGCGCGACGACGTCTACGAGGCCCTCGCTCGACGCGGGGACAGGCTTAGGGCGGGACTGCGCGAAGCGGCGCGAAGGGAAGGACTGGAGCTTCAGGCGACCGGCGTCGGTTCGATCTTCCACGTTCACTTCGCGGGCGAGCCGATACGCGACAAGCGCTCCGCGATACGGGCCGATCCAGTCAGGCAATATGCGTTCAGCATCGGGATGATTTCGAAGGGCGTGCTGCTTCCTCCGGCTCATCCGGGCTTTCTGTCCGCCGCCCACAGCGAGAGCGACGTTGACGAGGTCCTGCGGGTTGCCGGCGACGTGTTGACAGAGATGGCCTACTGACGGAGGGGTGCGGGCGCATGGATACCCGCTACGACTACGGCGGCGACGAGTTCATCTTCGTCGATTTCGATATCGAGATGAGCCTGGAGGTGAACTTCAAGGTCCTCTCGGTATGCCAGGAGATCGAGCGGCAGCGGATCGACGGCGTCATCGAAGTGTGCCCGGCCAACACGTCGTACCTGGTCCACTATGAGCCGGAAAAGATCGAACCGCGGAGATTGATGCGGGTGCTGCGCGACATCGAGCGCGAGGCGCAGCATATCGAATCGTTGGATTCGCGGCTGGTCGACATTCCCGTGCTTTACGACGATCCCTGGACCAAGGAGTGCGCGAAAAATTTCGCGGATCGCCATCAGGACGCCTCGGTATCGAATCTCGAATACCTGATGGCAATCAATGGTTACTCGAGCAAGGAGGAATTCATCGCCGTTCACTCTGGCACCCCGTACTGGGTGTCGATGATCGGCTTCGTTCCGGGGACCGCGTGGGGCTTCCAGATGGTGAGCCGCGACCGTGCCATCCAGGCTCCCAAGTACGTGCGGCCGCGGACGGATACGCCGGAGCGAGCCGTGTCGCATGGCGGCGTGTTCCTGGCGATCTATCCGGTGCGAGGTCCCGGCGGATATCAGCTGCTGGGAATGACGCCGGTGCCGATCTACGATCCCACCGGAAGCCTTGTCGACTTGCGGGAGCGCTACATCCTCGCCCTCCCCGGCGATCGCTGGAAGCTCAGGCCGATCGACATGGACGAGTTCCTCTCGATCCGCGCCGAGGTCGAGGCGGGCACGTACCGCTACAGAACCGTCGTGCAGGAGTTCGAGCCGGCGCGGTACTTCGGCGACCCGCAGGGCTACCTGAAGCGGCTACAGATCGAGGCCGAAGGATGCTGAACATCCTCGAGGGAGGGCTGCAGACGACCGTCCAGGACGCGGGACGGTTCGGCTGGTATCACATCGGCATGCCGCCGGCCGGGGCGATGGACCAGTTCTCCTTCCGCGTGGGCAACATCCTGGTCGGCAACGGAGACGATGCGGCGGCGCTGGAAATCACCTTCGCCGGTCCGGTGATGGAGACGACCGAGGAGGCGGTCGTTGCCGTCACTGGCGCGGATCTCAGCGTGTACCTGAACGACATGCGCGTTCCGCAGTGGGTGGCGCACCGGGTGCGTCAGGGCGACCGCATCGCGTGTGGACAGGTGGAGCGAGGAGTCCGCGCGTATTTCTGTATTTCGGGCGGCATCACGATCCCGTCGTTGCTCGGCAGTCGCTCGACCTACCTTCTCGCCCGCTTCGGCGGTGTCGAGGGCAGGCGACTTCTGGCGGGCGACCTCCTGCCCGTCGGGCCACTGCGCCCGGAGGCCGAGGCGTTGATCGGAAGGACGATTCCGTCACGATTCCTTCCGAGGCTGCAGAGAGAGGTCGAGCTCCGGATCATCATGGGGCTATGTTCCTACCGCTTGACCGAGGAGAGCGTAGAGGACTTCCTGCGAGCGAAGTGGGAGGTTTCGACCGAGGCCGACCGGGTCGGCTACCGGCTGCGCGGGCCGGAATTTCGATTCAAGGATAGGGAGCCGCCATTCGGTGCCGGTTCCGACGCATCGAACGTGGTCGACGTCGGCTATCCCGTTGGATCGGTTCAGGTGCCGGGTGGCCAAGAAGCGATCCTGTTGATGCGAGACGCCGTGACCGGGGGAGGATACGCGACAATCGGAACGGCGATCCAGTGCGACATCGACGTGCTGGCGCAAGCGCCGCCGGGCTCGAAGGTGAGGTTTCGCGCCATCGATATCGACGACGCAATGCAGGCGCGGCACGACTACCGGACCCGGATCGCCGAAATCGCGCGATCCCTGTCGCTCTTCGACCGGGTCGGCCTACTCGGCCAGTGAAACATTTCGCTCGCGCCGCCGGAATCTGCCATGGCGGAGCGCTGCAGAACCGACCTCGCGCACCCGCACCGACGACCCGGATCCCGTCACCTCACGCGATCGCACCGGCATCGCGCAGCCGGCGAATCTCCCCCTCGTCGCAGCCGAACAGCTCACCGAGCACCGAGTCGGTGTCGGCATAGAGTAGCGGAGCCGCTCGCCGCACCCGGACGTCCGCTTCGCTGAAGTGCCAGGGCGCGCCGATGTGACGTCGAACGCGCGCTTCCGGATGGTCGAGATCGACGAAGGCGCCCCACGCATCGAGCTGCACGTCTTCGGCGACCCCACGGTTGCTGAGCACCGGATAGCTCGGAACGCCCCGAGCCTGCAGGAGCTGCGCCACCTCTTCCGCGGATCGCGAGCCCGTCCATTCGGAGATCGCCGCCTCGAGCATCTGCTCGCTGCGCTTTCGTCCGGCCTTCGTCGACAGATGTGCGTCCGCTGCCAGATCGTCGCGACCCATGGCCCGGGCGAGCTCCCGCCACTGTTCATCGCTCCAGCACGCGAGCGCGACCCACTCGTCCTCACCCGCGCAGCGAAACACCCCCTGGGGTGCCTCGATCACGTCCCGATTGCCTTGCCGCGGGGGATACGTGCCGTCCATCGTGTACTCCATGAAGGCCTCGGCCGTGAGACCCACGGCCGCCTCCCACTGGGACATGTCGACGTACTGTCCTTCGCCGGTGCGGCGCTGGTGGCTTAGCCCCGCCAGCACGGCGAACGCGGCGTGCATGCCGGCATTGGGGTCGCCGTAGGAGATGCCGACCTCGCTGGGTCCTCCTCCTGGGTAGCCGGAGAGCGACGCGAGACCGATCATCGGCACCTGGACGGGTCCGTAAGCGATGTAGTTTCGCGCGGGTCCGGTGGCGCCATAACCCGAGAACGAGATCATGACGATGTCGGGCTTGATTTTCCGAAGCTCCTCGTATCCGAGCCCGATGCGCTCCATGACCCCCGCGGCAAAATTCTCGGTGACCACGTCCGACACCGCGACAAGGCGCTTGGCCAGCGCGAGGCCGTCGGGGTGCTTGAGATTCAGGCCGACGCTCTTCTTCCCCTGGTTGTATTGGTTGAAGTAACCCGCGCGATTCATGCCTCGCACGTCGTCGGCGAAGGGCGGGATGAGGCGGGTGATGCACGGGCGACCCGGGGCTTCGATGCGGATCACCTCCGCGCCAAGGTGGGCGAGCTGCAGCGTGCAGGCGGGGCCGGCCCAGACCCAGCAGAAGTCAGCCACTCGCACGCCGGCGAGCGGCGCCTCCCGCCCGGAAGAGCGAGGAGCGTCTGACGCAGCCTTCCGCGACCGACGCTTCCCCCATTCTTGGAGCACCTCGGCGGTGTGCTCGCCTAGGCGCGGCGCAGGACGGATCGCGCGCCAGGGGGTGCGCGAGAAGCGAAACGGTGCGCCCGGATAGACGAGCGGGCCGGCGTCCGGATGATCGACCTTCACGAAGAAGTCGCGAGCCTTCAGGTGCTCCGAGCGAAGCAGCATCGCCATGTCGAAGATCGGCGAGCAGGGGATACGCCGCTCCTGCAATTCCACGTACGCGCGCTCACAGGCGAGGTGCGACAGCGCCTGCTCGAGTAGCGGCATCAGCACGTCCCCGTTCTGGGCGCGCACCAGACGATCGGCGAAGATCTCCCACTGGGTCCACTCGGGCCGTCCAAGGTAGTCGGCGAGGCGCTGCCACTGGTCTTCCTCCACGCAGACCACGAAGAATGGGCCGTCGGCGAGCTGGATGATCCCCCAAGGCCCGAGGGCACGCTGGCCGAGACGGGACGCGACGCGGCGCGCGTACGTCCAATGCATGAAGTTCATCTCGAGGTTCGAGGCGATCGCCGCCTGGACGTTGACGTCCACGTGCTGACCCTGGCCCGTGCGCTGCCGGGCGAAGAGGGCGCCGAGCGTCGCGATCGCCGCATGCACACCGCCCTGGAAGTCGGCTTGCTGGCCGAAGGCCTTGAGCGGGGGCAGGGACGGATCTCGCAACGCTCCCGGGCTGATATAGAGCCAGCCGCCCGCCGCGGCCTCGACGATCTCGACGGCCGTCCAGTCGCGCCGCGGACCGGTCAGGCCAAACGGCGTGATGGTCGTGACGACGATGCGCGGGTTCGCCTCGCGCAGTCCGTCATAGGTGAGGCCTCGCTTCTCGAGCGAGCCGGGAGAGCCGTTGGCGATCACGACGTCCGCCTTCGCCACCAGCTTGCGGAAGCGGGCCCGGTCGGCGGACCGGGAAGAGTCGATCACGACGCTCCGCTTTGCCTGATCGAGATAAAGATGGAGCCCGCCTCGCTCGGGATGTGGCTTCTTCGCCGGGAACGGGCCCCGATGCCGCACCGGGTCACCCGCCGGCGGCTCGATCTTCACGACATCGGCTCCTAGATGGGCCAGGAGCTTCGCAGCGTAGGGAGCAGCCGCGAGCTCGCCACACTCGAGTACGCGGATACCGTCCAATGCTCCCGAGAAATTCATTTATCGAGAGAGCTCACCTTTCGAGCCGCGTGAGCAAGAGCTACCTGCCGATATGCGAGCATTGTATGTGCCAAAAAGAAACACAATACTCAGCGGTTTATAGTTTTATCGGAACGTAGCATCTCGCCACATTGTCGCAATCCGCGAACTCAAATCCGGAACTGCTCGCCAAATCCACTATTGAGCCGAGGCACTTGAGTTGCGAAAAAATGGCGAAAGACCTTTAACTTTTACTGAATCCGAATTGATTTTTCTGGCATAGAAAATGCGAGAAAGTATTTGAGAATTAAGAGTCTCAAGAAGGAGAGTCAAAATGGCAGAAAGAGCGGCTGACATCCCAGGACAGACAGTTGATTCGTGGAAGAAAGTACATGAACAGGCCGAGTGGTGGATGAGCGCGGAGGATATCAAAGATCTCCTGCACACGGGCAAAGTGCTGTACCTCACACACCTCACCAAGAACGGCTGGCCTATGGTAACTCCCATGTTCTACTGCATGCTGGGGGATGATGTTTACACCAGCACGGTCAAGGGCCGGGTCAAGGAGATCTCCTACCGGAGAGACAACCGCACGTCCGCCTCCGTTTCACGGGAGGAGACCACGCTTGCCAAGGAGCAGGCCCTGACGATCAAGGGACGGGCGGAAATCATCGAGAACAAGGAGATCGTTGTCAAAGTTTGCCGAGGATACGTGGACAAATACTGGGGCAAGTTTTCCCCGAAAGAGCAGGAGGATTATTTCAACACCCTGTACACCCCGGACCGTGTTGCGATCAGGATTGTTCCGGACAAGATCATCAGCTGGGACGTGGGCAAGATGCAGAGGAAAAAATAGGGGGAAACCGGGTGTGAACGAGACGTTAGTTTGGAAGACACGGCCTGAAGATACCGTTTGCTTCTGTCGCCGTCGGAATCAAAATGTGATGCATGTGACTCCCATTGGAGTCGCCAGGGAGATCCCCCAATGAGCGTTGACCCCGTGCGGTCCCAAAATTCCGCCAAATCGTTTTATTCACCCGCCGATCTGTCGGAGGTCGACTATGCCGGCGACCTCGGCGATCCCGGTTCGTATCCGTTCACGCGCGGCCGGCGGGCCAGCCTGGATCGCAGCCGCGGCTGGATCCTGCGCGAGCTTTCCGGGGAAGGACCACCGGCTCGGTCCAATGCCCAGTTTCGCAGGCTGATCGACAGCGGGGCGAGCGGCCTCGACGTGATCGGCGACGCGCCGACCTTCGCATGCTTCGATCCCGACCACCCGATGGCCCACAATGGAGTCGGCACCCAAGGGGTTTCGCTCTGCCGCCGGCAGGACTTTCTCGAGCTCTACGACGGCATCCCGATCGACCGCGTGACCCTCTCGCACTCGGTCCAGGGCTGGTTCGGCGTGGCCGCCGTGTATCTCGTCGCCCGCGCCCGCGGGGTCGCGCTGGAGGAGCTGCGAGGCTCGGTGTTGCAAATGCCGCTCTATGGCGAGGACTACAGCTACGCCGTCCACATGCCCGTCGAGCTGCGCCTTCGCCTCGCGCTCGACTCGATCGAGTTCTGCACGCGCGAGATGCCCAGGTTCCACTCCTTCCTCGAGGACACGTACTTCGTAAGCGACGGCGGGCCCGACGCCGTGGAGGAGATGGCGCTCGGATTCGTCGAGATCCGCAAGGTGGTGCGCGGGCTGCTCGCGCGCGGCCTCGACATCGACCGGTTCGCTCCGCGGATCGCCATCCTGGTCAACTGCCGCATGAACTTCTTCGAGGAGGTGGCCAAGATCCGCGCGACGCGCAGATTCTTCGCGCGCATGATGCGCGAGGAGTTCGGGGCCAAGGACCCGCGTTCGTGGTCCGTGAACATCACGGCCCACACGGCGGGCAGCGCCCTCACCGCGCAGCAGCCGATCAACAACGTGGTGCGCGGCACGTCGCAGGCGCTGGCGCTGGCGATGGCGGGCGTCCAGGCCATGGAGATCTCCACGTTCGACGAGGCCTACCGGCCGCCCAGCCACGAGGCGCACGTCGTCGCGCTGCGGACGCAGCAGATCATCGGCCTCGAAACCGGAGTCACCGGCGTCGTGGATCCGCTCGGCGGCTCGTACTACGTGGAGCGCCTGACGAACGAGATGGAGGGGAAGATCCGCGAGGCCGTGGGGCGCATCGAGGCCATGGGCGATCCGGTCGATCTCGCCGCGCGCGGCTTCTTCCGAAGCCTTCTCGAGCGGGCGATGGTCGAGCGAGCCCGCGAAGTCGAGGACGGAACCGTTCCGAGGGTCGGCGTCAACGTCTTCTCCGTGCCGGAGGAAGAGGACCGGCTGCTGCGCGAGGTTGCCGAAACCAAGGTCGAGCCCTGCTGGGACCACGTAGAGCGGATCCGCGAGTTCAAGCGGTCGCGCGACATGGGGCGGCTCGGCGGGGCGTTACGCGCGCTTCTCGAGGCCGGCAAGAACAGGGAGCAGTCCCTCATGCCCGCGATCATCGCGGCGTTCGAGGCCGAGGCCACGCTGGGTGAGGTCGCGGGAATGCTGCGCCTCGCCTACGGTGCGGCCTACGACCCCTTCGGAGCGATGACGCCACCCCTCGACGGCGGCTCCCTCGACGCGAGGGCCAGCGCATGAGGCCGTCCCGCGTTCTCATCGCGATCCTCGGCTTCGACGGCCACGAGACCGGGGCGCTCGCCGCCGCCTCTATTCTGCGCAACTCCGGGATGGAGGTGATTTACCTCGGTCGGTTCGCTTCACCCGAGACCATCGCCGCCTCGGCACGCGACGAGAGCGCCGATGTGGTCGGAGTTAGCTGCCACTCCTGGGAGTACCGCTACTCCGTCGACGAACTGCTCCGCCGCCTGGGGGAAGGAGGTGCGAGAATCCCCCTCGTGCTCGGCGGTTCGATTCTGACTCGATCAGACGAAGAGCTTCTCGTCGGGAAGGGAGTCGCGGCAGTCTTCGGGGCAGGGGCTTCATCCCGGGAGATCGTCGAGACCGTACGGCGCCTGGCTGCGGAGCACCGCACATCCGCGGCAGCGGCCTCGTGATCGACGGTTGCCTGAGCAGCGCTTCCGGCGAGTTCGACGGCCCACCGCAGCGTATCGCGTAGCGATCGGAACGTCCTGCGACTGGTCGAGTCAGCGCCGCTCGACGCTGGCCGTATACTCCTCGAGCCCGAGCCGGGCGAGGCCCGGCCGCGTTGGCATGCCGGTCGCCACCTCCCAGCCCATCTGTCGGTAGTATTCATCTACCATGGCGGGCAAAAACGCTGCGATCGACTTTCCCTTCGCGCTGCCGCTCGTGGGGGGCTCGAGCAGGCGCGGCGAAACGTCGAATTCGTCCTCCTTCTTGAATCCTCGCTGCGCATAGACGACGCGCATCAGGTTGACGACCCTCTCTCCGGCGGCCATGGCCTCCTCGGTCGTGAAGTCGTCCCATCCGACGGCTTCCGCCAGCGCCTTCGGGGCAAGCTTCGTCACGTCCTGCACACCCCAGGCCGCGAACCAGCAGATTCCCAGACAATCCTCCCACAGCTTCTTGAATTGCGTCCGCCGCACCTGCTCGACCTTTTCCAGCGCATGGGGGAGGTCGTCCGCTGTCCCCGGGGGGTGGGTGAGGTAGCCCAGGTCCGGCTCCCCGCACCACGCATCCACTCCGGGCGCCTGCCAGCACACGCCCGCACCGGCGATCACCTCGCCGAAGAGAACGCTCCACACCGGCCGCCAGTCATGAAGATTGATCCCGCCGCCCTTGATGTGGACGACGAACTTGTCGACGCCTTTGCCGATGACTCGGGCGGCCTCTTTGAGCCCCCGAGCCAATACCGCTCCGAACTTCTCCCTCTTCAACATCTGCTCGATCAGGGCCATCGCCGCCTCGTAATTCCCCCACTTGAGCTCCAGGCCGCCCGTGTCTTCTTTGGTGATGATCCCTCTGTTGTAGGCCTCGAAGGCCATGGCGAGGACGCAGCCGGCGGTGGAGGACTCGAGCCCCATCGCGTCGTAGAACTCCGTCATGGCCAGCGCCGCCCCGGGGTCTTCCACACCGATCATGGCGGCGGCCCCCTCCGTATTTTCACCGCCACCGCACGGGCTCGCCTTGAGCCCGAGCAGGGGACCATCCGTGACCGTGACGTCGTAGGCGCACTCGATCTTGCAGTTATAAGAAGGTCTGGCGGTAACGATCCAGCGGGCGCAGCCATCGACGTAATTCTGGCCGTACACCTTGCCCCATTCGGGATCGGTCAGGTTCTTGCCGGCGAGCATCGAGAGCTCACCAATGATGTTGTAACCCCTAGTGACTCCCGCGTTGTGAACGAGAGCGAGCACTGGGGGCACTCCCCCCTCCGGAGTGATGAAGAGGTTCTGCTCCCACTGGGTCGCGGTCTCGAAAAATGCAGTCCGGCTTGGCGATCGGCACGGTGCCGGTGCCGCGCACGGCGATCGCCTTGAGGTTCTTCGAGCCCATGATCGCGCCGGGACTGCCCTTGCCCGCCCCATGGTTCCGGTCGTTCTTGATCATCGCACCGGGAAGCAGAGCCTCCCCCGCCGGGCCGATGCACGCTACGCTGATCTTTTCCGGCTCTCCTCCCAGCTCCGCCTTGATCCGCCGCTCGGTCTCGCGCGTGTCTTTGCCCCATACCGCGCCGGCATCCCTGAGCTGCACCGCACCGTCATCGATCCAAAGATACACCGGCGCTGCGGCTCGTCCGGTAATGATGATCCCCTCATACCCGGCATGCTTCAGGTAAGCGGCCCAAAACCCGTGTGAATGGCCCGTTCCCGCGGCATATGGAGTCTCGTAGTGAAAGGAGACCACGACGTAGTTGCTGGAGCTCGGGGCGGCGGTCCCGGCCAGCGGACCGGTCATGAATATGAGCGGGGTCCGAGGATCGGTGGCGCTGGCGCCAGCCGGCGCCTCCTTGAGCAGGTAATAAAGAGCGAGCCCCGTGCCTCCTATGTACTGCCGCAGCACCTTCTCCTCCGGGAGATCGTCCTTTCTGATCTCGCCGGTGCCCAAATCTACTCGCAGAATGTTGCGCGCGTAGCCTCCGCGAATCATGGCGTCCTCCTCCTAATGAAGGGATGAAAATCGTTTAGCGCAATCGGATGTTCCCTCTGGACTTCTGTAGGCAGCATGCTTCGTGCCACAGATGGTGCAGCGAGCCTTTTAGCGATTGACAATTCATGGTGTGCCCAGATCCATACTCTCGATCCACGATCATGTATAGGCTGACGCGGATCGCATCAATTGGTGCAAATCGCCTCGGCCCTTATCGGTTTTCGGTGCAGCAACCGTGAAACGGTCGATGGCATGTCACGTGCTTGGCTTAAAGCGGACGAGTCTGCCGGATCGTCCAAGGAGATTCGCCACGCGAAGGACGAAGGAATGGGCGCAACAGCTCGCATGGAACCGGAAGTGTTCCATCGGAGCGCCGGTGCTTCCGGAAGTCCGCGCCCGGCGACGGGTTCCGATCGCCGGGGCCCGGGAAAGGAGGCCGCCACGATGATCGATTTTGGCAGCACGCGGTTTCGGGACCGACTGCAAGAAGCGCTGAGCCGACACGAGGGGTTCGCGCTGGAGACGCGCTGGTTCGACGGGTCGATCCTGCTCGAGGCCGACGAGTCGAGGTGTTGGCTGAAGGTCTACCGTGGCCGCATCGTCGAGGCGCTCGATTCGATCCCGCCCTTCGGCTCGACGTTTCGGCTGCGCGGGTCGCGCCAGGCGTGGGAGGAACTCGTCTCCGGCGAGCGGCGCTTCGCCGATCTCATCATGCCCGGCCAGCGGCGCTTCGAGAACGACCCGTCTCTCTCGAGCGCGAACGGGGCGGCCCCTCCCCGGATCGCCATCGAGGGAAACCTGCTGGAAGCGATGCGGATCTACGAGGCGCTCTTCCACCTCGCGGACTGCGTGTCGCAAGTCGCGAAGTAGCCGCATCGGGACGAGGAGGAGCCGAGAGATGGAACCACTCGAAGAGATCACCGGTCGCTACGTGTCGGTCGGCGGAACGAGGACCTTCTTCGACGAGATCGGCACGGGAATCCCGATCGTGTGTGTGCACACGGCCGGGTCCGACTCTCGCGAATACCGCTATCTTCTTCCGCTTCTCGCGAAGAGCGGAATGAGGGCCATCGCGGTCGACCTGCCGGGACACTCGCGCTCCTACCCGGTCGGCTGGCGGCCGACGCAGACGATCCACGAGCACGCCGAGTTCGTGTACCAGTTCGGCCGAGCGGTCTGCGACCAGCGCTTCGTCGTCATCGGCTGCTCGATCGGCGGCGACATCACGATCGATCTCGTCGCGAACCATTCCGACGGGCTGCTCGCCGCGGTGCCGATGGAGGGAGCGGCTTGGACGCCGACGTTCCCGAACCCCGTGGAGATGTCGAGACCGTCGTGGATGCCAGGATGGCAGGACGTGATGGAACGCGCCGCCATCTCCTCCCTCGCCCGATGCGTGCCCGAGGAGAGGGTGACGGAGCTCCGCTGGCAGCATCGCGGCAGCCAGCTCGCGGCGGCGGGCGATCTTTCCGGGTGGGCGAATCACGACGTGCGCGGGCGTCTCCGCGGTGCGCGCTGCCCGGTGCTGCTGGTCGTGGGGCGCGAGGACTTCTGGGTGCCGGTCGAGCTCGTTCAGGCGACGGCCCGCGAGCTGCCGGACTGCGAGATGGAGGTGCTCGACCAGGTCGGCCACTATCCGATGTTCGAGGCCCCGGAACGCATCGCGGCGCTGGTCGTCAAGTTCCTCCGCAAGAAGGGACTCCTCTCCGGTGGTGAAGCGCGTCGCTAGTGGCGGCGTGCGATGTCGCCCATAGAAACGAAGCTCGACCGCTTGCGGAGGTCACTGCTTGAGATGCGCGAGGTCCTCTCGTCGCCTTCTCCGGCGGCGTCTCGATCGCGAAGCGAAGCTGAGCCGTGGCGCGCTCGACGAGGTTGTCTCCCTCGCCGAGATCGCCCCGGCACGGGTGGCCGAGGCCATGGGCCGGCACCGCCTGCCGAGCTTGCGGAACTCTCCCGAACCGCCTCTCCGATCAAGACGGGATCGCATGGCACGGACCATGCTTTTGATCGTCTCATCGTTTGATCGTCTCATCGATCGTGGTGCGCAGACGATAGGTCGAATCAAGCGGATGACAGCTGCGCGAGGATAGAGACCAATGGCTTGGACTTCCCTGGAAAGAGTCACAGGGTTCGATTTCAAGGACGTCATCTACGAGCGCAAGTACAGCGACCGGGGAGGCGGGGTCGCCCGGATCACGATCAACCGTCCGGACAGGCTGAACGCCTTCACCGATCGGACGATCGGGGAGATCGCGACAGCCCTCGACGACGCGAGCCACGACCGTACGGTCGGGGTCGTCGTGCTCACCGGAGCCGGAGACCGTGCGTTCTCGAGCGGAGGCGATGTGGAGTGGGAGGCCGAGGGCGGGCTCAGGCACCAGTTCTACGGCTCCTTTCCCCCGAATCACTACCTGCGCATGTGTCGCAAGCCCATCATCGCCGCGGTCAGGGGCTATGCGATCGGCGGAGGAAATCACCTGGCCTACTGCTGCGACTTCACCATCGCCGCCGAGAACGCTGTCTTCGGCCAGAACGGACCGCGGGTCGCGAGCCCGGCCGACGGCTATCTGGTCGCGTATCTGACCCGGGTGGTCGGCGCGAAGAAGGCGCGCGAGATGTGGATGCTATGCCGACGTTATGACGCCCGGCAGGCGCTGGAGATGGGTCTGGTCAACGTGGTAGTTCCGCTCGACAAGGTCGAGGAAGAGGTGGACCGCTGGTGCGCGGAGATCCTCGACCTGAACCCCACCTGCATCGAGGTCCTGAAGGCGACCTTCGACAGCGACATCGATTACATGGCGGGCTCGTTCGGCCGGTTGTCGAGCTTGATGGCGCCCGACTTCTTCGAAGGCCCGGACCCGAAGGAGGCCGGCGAAGCCTTCTTCGCGAAGCGGAAGCCCGATTTCTGGCAGTTCCGAAAGAAAAGAGACTCCGGGCCCTGAGGAGAGACTCGGCTGACCGCGCGAACGCCCGAGGGCACGGAGGGCGATGTCGCACGCGCCCTCGCGACCTTCATTGCGAAGCAGGGCTTCGACCACGTCGTGGTCGAGAACCTAGCTCGCGCCGGCGGCGGGACCTCGCGACCGCACTGGAGCTTCGAGGCCGTGTTCGAGAAGGACGGGCGAGTGGAGCGGCAGGCTCTGATCGCGCGCTGCGATCCCCCGGCGAGCTGCCTCGACAGCGTCAGCCGGCCGGAGGAGTTCCAGGTGTTGCAGGCGGTCCGCCAGGCGGGCGTTCCGGTGCCGGAGGGGCTTTGGTGCTCGTCGGACCCCCTACTCCTCGGCTCGCCGTTCTTCGTGATGAAGCGGATCGATGGCGAGACCGCGCCCGGCCCCTTGCTTCGCGGAGAGAAGTACGCGCATGCCCGGGAAGCCGCACCGCGGCAGCTCGCGGCGGCGCTCGCGCGGCTCCATCGCCTCGACGTCGCCACCCGCGGGCTCGAGACGCTCCGGCAGATGGGGAAGTCGCCGGCCCTCGGCAGCGTGCTCCACAACCAGGCCCTGTTCCGCCGCTTCGCCACGGAGCCCCGTCCCGTGCTCGAGGTCGGCTTTCGTTGGCTGCTCGGCAACGTTCCGTCGACGAGTCGGCGCGGTCTGGTGCACGGCGACTTCCGCGTGGGAAACTTCGTCTACGGCCCGGAAGGGATCCGGGCGATTCTCGACTGGGAGGGCGCGCACTTCGGCGACCCGATGGAGGACATCTCGTGGCTGAGCCTGCGGACCTGGCGCTTCGGCGTGGACGAACGCGAGGTCGGTGGGCTCTGCCGCCTGGAGGACTTCCTCGAGGAGTACGAGAGGGCTGGGGGAGAGCCGGTTGATCGTGGCGCGATCCGCTTCTGGGAGGTGTTCGCGAACCTGCGCTGGGTGGTGATCACGATCCTTCAGGCGCGAAACCACCTGGACGGGTACCGGCGCGACGTCGAGCTCGCGGCCATCGGTCGCCGGGCGGCCGAGAACGAACTCGAGCTGCTCGAGCTGATCGAGGAAGGTTGACCCGTGCAGGATCGTCCAACCGCCATCGAGCTCCTCGAAGCCGCCGCCGAGTTCCTGGCGGGGGAGGTGGTCGAGGTCGCCAAAGGCTCGCTCCGCTACAAGATACGCGTCGTCGCCAACGTACTGCGCATCGTCGCCCGCGAGATCGACCTCGGCGAACGCCACCTCCGCGAGGAAGCGGAGGATCTCGCGGCGCTCCTTGGCGAGGCCCGTCCGCGTGCCCGCGGCGACCGAGCCCTCCGCGAGGAGGTCGTGCGGTTGAATTGCCTTCTCGTGGAGCGGATCCGCACTGGGGAGATGGATTCGGGGGTAGGGCGCTCGCGTGTCCTGCAGGCGCTCCGCAAGATGGCCGTCCGCAAGCTCGAGGTCGCCAATCCCCGCTACCTCGAGTTCGCGCGGCCGCGCTCCAGTTCGGGGCCGCGGCGCGGTCCGTCATGAAGTGCACGCTACGTCGAGCCACTCCGAGTTGAACACCAATCGAGGTTTCCATGAGTAACAACGACGTCCTGTTCGAGGAGGTGGATGGCATCGCCACCATCGTGCTCAACCGACCCGAAGCACGCAACGCCTTGTCCGTAAGCGCGGCCAACCGGCTTCATGAACTGTGGGAAGCGGTGGATGCGTCCGCATCGATCCACGCGGTCATCATCACTTCCGCAGACTGCGGCACCTTTTGCGCCGGTATGGACCTCAAGGAGGCGGCGCGCATCCAGGAGGAACAAGGGAAGGACGTGCTCACCCTGATCAAGGATCCCATGCATCAGCGCATGCGGCGCGTGCGGCAGCCGATCATCGCGGCGATGACAGGTCATGCGACTGCCGGCGGCATGCTGCTGTCGCTGAATTCCGATTTGCGCGTGGGACTGGCAGGGACCCGCCTCGGCATCACCGAAGTCAAAATGGGACGTGGCTCTCCGTGGGCTGTGCCCCTGGTGTCGATGATGCCGCAGCCGATACTGATGGAACTGGTGCTCACCGGCGAATTGATGCCGATCGAGCGACTACAGGCCCTGGGTTTCGTCAACCACGTCGAAGCGACGCCCGACGCCGTGCGCCAATGCGCAAGGGCACTCGCCGCGTCGATCCGTGACAATGCGCCGCTGTCGGTGAGGGCTGCAAAACAGTCGGTGCTCGCCGCCATGAGCCTAGGCTGCGAGGAAGGCTTCAAGGCTGCGATGGCATTCCACGAGCCGGTCTACCGTAGTGCCGATGCGATGGAAGGCCCGCGCGCGTTCGCGGACAAACGCAAGCCAGTCTGGCAAGGCAAATAGCCTCGCCCGTCAAACCGTCGACGCGCTCGAGGCTTTCCGTGCACCGCGCCGGCGCGACAAAGTAATCGCATCGCGCCTCGCCTCCGGCGCTTCTTCTAGCGCATTACAAGAGTGGAAATCCCGCGGCTATGCAAAGCTGCGCATGGCGGGGGAGGTGAGTCCAGAGTGCGCATGGCTCAAGCCGGCTTGAATCGCGGCAGCGCAATTTCATCACTGACCTTCTCGCACACCAGCTGCACCGGCATGTCGAAGGTCACCTGTTCAGGATTGCCGCCCACGAGAGAACTGATCATGCGCGGCCCCTCCTCCAGCTCCACGAGCAGCACAGCATACGGCGTATCATTCTTAAACGCGGGCCCCGGCGCGCGATAGACGACGCTGTACGAATACACCTTGCCCCGTCCGCTGGCGGGCCGGTGTTCGAGCCGCGCCGAGCCGCAGTTCCGGCAGATGCCCTGCTGGTAGTAATGGACGTGCCGGCAATCGAGGCAATGCTGCAGCAGCAGCTCGCCCCGACTCAATGCCTTCCAGAACACGGCAGTGTCGCCGTCCGGAATAGGCAAGGGCTTGATCAGCGCCTCTTCCGGCTTGATCATAACGTGGCCTCCGTACCCAGAATCGTCGTCGCATTAGTCGCAAACCCCGCACCGAGGCTGTGCACCAGGCCCAGCGTAGCATCCGCAACCTGCCGTTCTCCGCACTCGCCTCGCAGCTGCCGAATCGTTTCGTAGAAATGGAACAAGCCACCCGGCACGCCAGAATGTGCAAAAGCAAGCAAACCGCCATGCGTGTTGCAAGGAATCGCTCCGCCGTAGGTCATCTGACCGTCCTCGACGAAACGGCCGCCCTCGCCCTTCGGGCAAAAGCCGAGGTCTTCCAGCATCATGATGACGGTGCCGGTAAAGCAGTCATACACGCCGGCGACATCCATGTCGGCCGGACCGTAACCGGCCATCTCGTATGCCTTGCGGCTGGATTGGACGGCGCCCGTCGTGGTCAGCGAAGGCATCAGGAAAATATGTTCATGGGTGTAGCACTCGCCGCAGCCGAGGACGTAGACCGGCATCCTGATCCCGAGTGACTTGGCTCGGTCAGCTGACGTGACGATGAAGGCCGCGCCTCCATCCGAGATCAGCGAGCAATCGAGCTTGTGGTAGGGTGAAGTAACCATGCCGGACGTGAGCACATCGTCGACCGTAATAGGCTTGGTCATCTGCGCGCCGGGCGTGCGTCGCGCATGTTCGCGCTGGATGACCGCCACCTTTGCCAGTTGCTCGGGCGTGGTGCCGAACTCCTTCATGTGCCGATGCGCGGTCATGGCGAACGTATTGGCGACCGGAATGCCGAAAGGCATTTCGTACTGCTGGTCGCGGCTCTCGGTCATAGAGCGCAACGCGAGATCCGGCGACAAGCCGGTCAGCAGACTGTCGCCCCCTACCACCAGTACGGCTTCCGCCAATCCTCCGGCGATCGCTGCCGCCGCGATGTTGAACATTGTGGCCGCGGTGGCGCCCGACACCTGCAAGGTATTCGAGAACGTCGGCTGAATGCCGAAATACTCGCTGAAGGCGACGCTGAAGCGATGGAATGGTGACGCGAAGGCGCTGCTTGCCAGTACACCGTCGACCTGGTCTCTACTGATGCCGGCATCGGCCAACGCTTTTCTGGCTGCGTCGGCGGCGAGCAACAACGGGCTCCTGCCGGGAACGCGGCCGACCTCGGACAATCCTACGCCGATGACGGCCGTCTTGCCGCGCAGGGTATCGTGACGTTCAAAGGCCATGATCGAGTTTCTCTTGTCGGTGCTTCCGGGAATCGTGTAGCTGACGCAAGATCTTAGGGTTTTGAAGCATCGGGCCGCAAGTGGGCAGACGCGATGTAGGATATCCCACGAATCGCCGAAGAGACAACCAAAAATCGAATCCCTTGGAAGAGGGCTTTCCGTGTAGAGGTGACGGTCCAGGGTCAAACTGGGTCAAACTCGCGCGATAGCGCCAGCGTGTGAACGGCTGCTCACCCGCTTGGCTGCCAAGTCCCCGTCATCCGAGAGCTCGTGCCGGATGGATCTGCCGTCGGTGCACATTGCGGCGGTGGAGACCCGCCGTGATCAGCGACAATTACTTTTGCCGGGGCGCTTCGGTGGCATTCCTTGACGGGATGATAGAATGTCGTAGAATCTGGCGGCGCGGTTCGGCGAATCGTCGCCACGCGACACGCTTCAACCAATGGGGAGCCAAGATGGGACTACTCGATCGCAAAATCGCGCTCATTACCGGCGCGGCTTCGGGTATCGGCAGGGCAGCGGCACTCGCGTTCACGCGCGAAGGCGCCAAGCTCAGCATTGCCGACGTGGTGGCCGAGGCCGGTGAAGAGACCGCCAACATGGTGCGTAAGGTGGGAGGGGAAGTCGAGTTCGTTCAGTGCGATGTCTCGAAGTCGGGCGAAGTCGGGGCGCTGATCAACGCAGTAGTGAAACGGTACGGGCGAATCGATTGCGCCTTCAACAACGCGGGGATCGAGGGTCAAACGCTCCACTTGGCTGACGACACCGAAGAGAATTTCGACCGGGTGATTGCGATCGATCTGAAAGGCGTCTTTTTGTGCATGAAATATGAGATCCGCCAGATGCTGACGCAGGGGACCGGTGGCGCGATCGTCAACACCGCCTCGACCGCAGGTCTAGTGGGATCGCACGGGATGCCGGCTTACACCGCAGCCAAGCATGGCGTCGTCGGCCTGACCAAGGTCGCAGGGCTCGAGTACAGCAAGGACGGCATTCGTGTGAACGCCGTATGCCCGGGCGTGATCGACACGCCGATGGTGGAGCGGCTGGTGGCAGGCCGCCCGAAGATGGATCAACGCCTGGTGAGCGTCGAGCCGATCGGGCGCAAGGGCAAGCCTGAGGAGATTGCCGAGGCGGCACTTTGGCTATGCTCCGACCACGCATCGTTCGTGACCGGATGTGCGATGGCGGTAGACGGCGCGCTGACGGCGCAGTAGGCCGGGGATGCCACGGTCGACGTCCTCAGACAAAGGTAGCGCCATGACCGTCGGTTTGCCGCGCTACCCAAGCGCCCACCCGGGCTCCCCGGGCGAGCACGGCTGCTCGCCGAGATCCCAGTCGATGGCGGCCAGGTCTCGCCGGTGAAGGCCTCGAGGATCTACAGCGACCGCGGCGGCTGGACCACGAAGATGGTGATGCCGCGGCATCGCGTCTGCAACGGCTGGCTCCTGTCAAAGCCATCAGCTGGTCATATTCGGGTTTGGAAGTAGCGAATGACTTCTTCCCCCAACCTGGTGAGACATTCCAGAAATTCCGTCCTGTCCGGGTAGTAGCCGGAAGGCGGTCGCGGATTGCGCGTCCGAATACAGACGTAGTCCGGTTTGAGGCGTTCCCGCACTTCGCCCAATTTATCGATCCATTTCTGCGCAGGCCCCAGAATGAGGAATTGGTTTTCCAGTCGCGTCGTGGGCTGCTCCTCAATGTCGGGCGTCATACCGTGCTGCTCGTAAAATTGTAGTTCGCTGACCCAGCGATGGCCATGTAATCTTCGCACCTCGGCTTCGTCATCTCCAATCCAGCCTTCGTAGGCGAGCCCGACACACCAGTTCTTTCTCCCTCGTTTGTAGGCTTTCTCTCGCCAATATTCGATCTTCTGCGCCGCACTCTCAAGCTCGCTGGGGAACCACCAGACCCACCCGTCCCAGTCGAGCGCGCGCTCGATCGCCTTGTCGTAGAACGCTCCGATCCAGATCGGGGGACGAGGACGTTGGTACGGCTTGGGAGTCAAGAGGATGTTGTCAAATTCGTAAAACTGCCCCGTAAAAGAAAAGTGGTCTTGAGTCCAGACACCCTCGATTACTTTCAGCGACTCTTCGAAGCGAGCCTCACGCCGCTTCATCGGAACGCCAAACAGTCGGAAGTAGTCGGCATGATAACCCACACCGGCGCCAAAGATGAGCCTTCCCTTGGAGAGCTGATCGATCATGGCCAGCTGCTCTGCAAGATGGACCGGATGGTGATACGTGGGCTGGATAACTGTCGTGGCGACGTGAACGCGGGACGTGCGTGCGGCTATGGCAGTGGCAAGCACGATCGTTGATGGAAAGAAAGTTTCGGTTCGAGCGTGACGCTCCGGCAGCCAAATGCCATCGAAGCCTACGCGCTCGGCCGTTTCGGCTTCGTCCAGCAGTTGCTCGGTTGCCTGCGAGACTTCGCGGCGTCCAGGAATCTTCTGTGCGTAGCCGCCAAAATGAGTATCGGGCATGTAAGCTAGTCGCATGCGCGCCTCCTTACAATTCGTAGTCAACTTTCATTTGACAGCGGAGACAAGCTGCTTGGCCCAACCCTCGTCATAGGAAGCCAGCAATCGCAGGTTGATCCTCAGATGCTTGTACTTCCACTGGCCGTTGAGCTTTACGTAGTCGTCCTTGTACTGAAGCGCGATCCATTTCGGCTGATGGCCGTCGCGAAACCTGAACGGGCCCATGAAGTACCATTCCCCGGTCGCCTGGTCGCCGTGTACCTCGATGATCGGGTTCATCACGTTATGCTGCGAGAATTCGATGAGCTCTTGGAAACCCTGGAAAAGTTTTCGAATCTCCGCATGACCTCTGCCGGTCCCAAACTCTGCGCTCTCCCAGATACCATCTTCGACAAACACCGAAGTGATCCGATCCGGATTGTGATCGTCGTCGCAGATTTCACAATATCTGGCCTTGAGCTGTTTAATCGCCTCGATGTCTTCCAGCCGGATTAGCCGTCGCTCCATTTCCGCGAGATCCATGTTTCTGCTCCTTCCTCGTTTAGCGCAGCACTCAAGCGCTTGTATTCGCACGCTGGCATGCGCCAGGTAGTGGATTGCGACACACCAGCGGCTCAAGCAATACAACGCGTACTTTCTTGCTTGCAAACCGCAGCGCCGGAGCGGCCCACGCTGCGGGCCCCGCAGGGGAGTTTTTAACTCGCGTACTTGCGCAGTTCCATCTTCGCGATGGCTTCGCGGTGAACTTCGTCCGGCCCGTCGCCGATGCGCAGGAAGCGCGCGTAGACCCACGCGCGCGCCAGCCCGACGTCGTTGGTCGTACCCATGCCGCCGTGCACCTGGATCGCGCGGTCGATGACGTTGAGCGCCATGTTCGGCACCGCGACCTTGGCGATGGCGATGGCGGTGCGCGCGGCCTTGTTGCCGAGCTTGTCCATCATGTCGGCCGCCTGAAACGTGCACAGGCGCGCCTGCTCGATCTCGATGCGGGATCTGGCGATGTCGGCGCGCACGGTGTCGAATTGCGAAAGCTGCCGGCCGAAGGCGACGCGGTCGTTGGCGCGCCGGCACAGGGTTTCGAGCGCGCGCTCGGCGAGTCCGACGAGCCGCATGCAGTGATGGATGCGTCCGGGGCCGAGCCGACCCTGGGCGATCTCGAAGCCGCGGCCCTCGCCGAGGAGGATGTTCTCGGCCGGCACACGCACGTTCTCGAACAGCACTTCGCCGTGTCCGCCGTAGTGAGGCTCGACATCGTTGAAGACCGGCAGCGGTCGCACGATGGTGATACCCGGCGTATCGCGCGGCGCGAGGATCATCGACTGCTGCAGGTGCTTGAGGGCCGAGGGGTTGGTTTTGCCCATGACGATGAAGATTGCGCAGCGCTGGTTCAGGACTCCCGAAGAGAACCACTTGCGCCCGTTGATCACGTACTCGTCGCCATCGCGCCGGATGCTGGTCTCGATGTTGGTCGCGTCCGACGATGCGACCGCGGGCTCGGTCATGCAGAACGCCGACCGGATCTCGCCGGCGAGCAGCGGACGCAGCCAGCGTTGTTTCTGCTCCGGCGTACCGTACTTCGCGAGCACCTCCATGTTGCCGGTGTCCGGGGCGCTGCAGTTGAAGACCTCCGGCGCGATCAGTGAGCGACCCATGACCTCGCAAAGCGGCGCGTATTCGAGGTTCGTCAGGCCCGGGCCTTCCTCGTAGGACTTCGGCAGGAACCAGTTCCACAGACCAACCTCCCTGGCCCTGGCCTTGAGTCCATCCATGAGCGACGGCGTGGTGAAGGGGTCGTCCGCCTCCTCGGCTTGCTCGAAGTAAGGAGCTTCCGCCGGATAGACGTGCTCTTCCATAAAGGCCGTCAACCGCTCGCGTAACTCGACGATCCGACTGCTGAACTCGAATCCCATGCCCGTCTCCCCCTGCCCTGCGTAGTGTGTTACTTTTACCGCCGGTCTACAGCCATGGCCGCCCGGCCCGAAGCAGGTCCATGATGCCATAATTCGAGCAACGGCGGCAGGCGAAGCGACCGTCCCGGCGGGAGACCGATGGTTGCACATCCTTCGAGCACCGGCCAAGTCGAAACCGCGCTCACTGCGGTGGTCCGCAAGGCCCTGCCCGGCGTACACGGGATCGTCGGCCTCGCGCGGCTCTCGGGTGGCGGGACGCAGGAGAACTGGGCGTTCGACGGCGTCGGCGCCGACGGCCCGTTACCGCTGATCCTGCGGCGTGCGCCGACCAACCTCCAATGCGCGGCGTGGACCATCAGCGTGCCGATGGCGACCGAGGCCGAGTTGATCCGGCGCGCCGCGGCGGCTGGCGTGCCCTCGCCGCTGGTACGTTACGTGCTGCGGCCGTCCGATGGGCTCGGCGCGGGTTACCTCATGGAGCGCGTCGCCGGGGAAACCTTCCCGCGCCGCATCCTACGGGATGCCGAGTATGCCGGCGCACGCGCCGCGATGACCGCCCAATGCGGCCGGATCCTCGCCGCGATCCAGCGCGCCGACACGCGCGGTATCGCGGACCTGCCGCTGCTGCCGGCCGCTGCGCTGGTGGCAAAGTTCCGCGGCATTTATCGTGATTTCCACGAACCACACCCGGTGTTCGACGCGGCCATCCGCTGGCTCGAGGATCACGAACCGCCGCCCGCGCTGCCCGTGCTCGTGCACGGCGATTATCGCAACGGCAATTTCGTCGTCGGCCCCGACGGAATCCGCGCCGTGATCGACTGGGAGTTTTCGCACGTCGGCGATCCCATGGAGGACCTCGGATGGCTGTGCATCAATGTCTGGCGCTTCGACAGCCCCCTTCCGGCGGGCGGTTTCGGCGAGCGCGAGGCGGTCTACGCGGCGTACGAGGAAGCCGGCGGCGCCCCAGTCGACCGCAACCACGTGCGTTTCTGGGAGGTGTTCGCCTGTCTCAAGTACGGTTTGATTTGCAAGCTGTTCGTCGCGCGCCACGAATCGGGATCGGACGGGGCGATCGAGCTCGCGTATGTTGGCCGGCGCACGTGTGAGTCGGAGATCGACATCCTCAACCTGCTGACATGAGCACGTCATGACCCAGAACAAACCCACCGCGGCGCAGCTGGTCGGCGCCGTCAAGGCGTTTCTCGAACACGAGATCAAGCCCGAGCTCAAAGGCAACAAGGCCTTCAATCTCATGGTCGCGTTGAAGTCGCTCGATATCGTGCAGCGCGAACTGGAACTCGCACCGGCGT
Organism: uncultured delta proteobacterium; assembly: GCA_963745025.1. Taxonomy (GTDB): domain Bacteria; phylum Desulfobacterota; class Binatia; order JACPRU01; family JACPRU01; genus CAVQIG01. The sequence continues at coordinate 651,715 of CAVUWD010000016.1, read as the reverse complement.
TTGCCGCAGCCGAGCGCGGCCGGCTTGTCGCGATCCTCGGCCACGACGGCAGTCTTGCCGATTTGAACGCGGAATTTGCCCGGCGCCTGCGCGACCGGGAACTCGGCATCGATGACCCGGGCGTCGCGCAGCATCTGCGCGCAACCACGCTGGAGAAACTCGCGATCGACCAGCCGCAGTATTCGGGCTACGCGCAGGCGCGCGCCCGTGATACGCAGTGAAGCGCGGCGCGGTCAGCGAGCGCACCGCGACCGCCTCGGGACAATGCGCGCCGTCATCACGCGACGATCATGAAAATCGTGAGGTCGACGCTGAGCCAAGAGCCGCGACGAACCCACACGGGTGCCACGTCGAGCGCACCGAGATGCATGCCGAGGTTTGCGAGAAGCAGATCGTCGCGCATACCGATGCACTGGTAATTGCGCGCGGTGGGGCCGCCAGCGAGCACCGCGCGGGCTGCGCCGACGACAGGACCCGCGCGGATTTCGGATCGGGGAAGCGGAGTAGGAATCTCGGATCAAGGCCAGGTCTGCGTCCAGCCCGTGACCGACGTCCCTCCGCTCACGCGGCGGCAGGCGTGGAGCGGCGCGTGCTTCAGCGCTCGCCGCGTACCAGGACACCCGCCGATTCGAGCGCGGCGATCCGCCCGGCGTCGTATCCGAGGTACGTCGACAGGACCTCTCGGTTCTGTTCCCCGAGCACCGGGGCGTCCAGGGGGAGGCGATCCGGGTAGGCGGAGAATCGCAGCGGAAACCCCGGAACCTCGAACGCCCCGAGGAACCGGTCTTCGATCGTCCGCACGGTTCCGCGGGCCCGGTGATGCGGGTGCTTCACGGCCTGCTCGATCGACAGGACCGGCGCGTTCGGGATCCGTGCCTTCCGGAGGGCCTCCATTGCTGCCTCGTCGCTCGGCATCGACGCGAGCCATCCCTCGATCCGCGCGACGACTTCATCTCGATGCTCGAGCCGCGCCGCGTTGGTCGCAAACCGCGGATCCTGAACCAGCTCCGCACAACCCATGAGCTCGCACAGCGCGCGCCACTGGTGGTCGAGGAACGCCATGATGATCAGGTACCCGTCGCGTGCGCGGAAGACGCCGGTCGGGCAAATCTGCGGATGCTGCGTCCCGGACCGCTTCGGCTTCACCGCTCCCTTCGAATTGCTGTAGATCTGTACGTTCAGCTCGTGACAGTGAAAGTAGGCGTCGAGGATCGAGACGTCGAGGTACTGTCCCTCGCCGGTCCGCTCCCTGTGGAGAAGAGCGGCGACGATCGCCGCGACCGCGTGGGCTCCCGTCGCGACGTCACCGAGGCCGAGCATCGGGATCGAAGGCGGTCCGTCCGGATCGCCGATCATGTAGGTCACCGCGGCGTACGCCTGAGCGATGTAGTCGTATCCGGGTTCGGCAGACAGGGGGCCCGTCTGCCCGAACGCGGAGATCGAGCACATGACGATCCGCGGATTGAGTCGGCGAACGGCGTCGTAGGAGAGGCCCATGCGGCCGATCGCACCAGGGGCGAAATTCTCGATGAGGACGTCTACCTTGGGGATCAGCTCCTGGATGAGCGCGAGGCCTTCGGACCGCTTCACGTCGACGCAGAAACTCTTCTTTCCCCGGTTCTGCTGCACGTAGTAACCACTCCGTCCGTCCTGCAGGAACGGGAAGTTCCGGGAGAAGTCGCCCGTCGGAGGCAGCTCGACCTTGATGACCTCGGCGCCCATCTCGACGAGCAGCCGGGTCGCCGCAGGCCCTGCGAGGACCTGCGTGAAGTCGAGGACGCGGTAGCCGTCGAGGACGTGGCGCGGACGCTTCTCCTGCATGATGCACCTCCCCTCCACTACGGCCTCGGCAGCGAGCGGGGCCGAATGCCGTTACGACGATACCGCAGGCGCCGTCAAGCCAGAGCCCTCGACACGCCAGAGCCCTCGACGCGCTCGACGCGCCCCTGCAGCGCGGCTATTTCGAGTCCGGCTCCGCGCTCCCGGGCGGCTTCGTCTTCCCGAGCCGCCGCCAGTAGCGCGCGGGAATCTTGAGCGGGTCCTTGTAGACGACGAAGGAGCAGAGCTCCTTTCCGAGCACGGCGGCGGGCTCGACGACGACGAAGGGGGCGCCATTGCGCTCGATGTCGACGAGCTCCATCGGCGCTTCGTGTGCGCAGTACACGGGGAAGTCGGAACGGCCGTAGGTCATCCGCTGAGGTTTCCGGATCTTCAGGAACGCCTCCGGGCCGTCGTACTTCCCTTCGAGCACGAGTCGGCCGCCGCTGCCACAAGGCCGCATCTGGATGACGATCTTCTCGTCGTCCTCCTGGAGGTGGAGGGGCTGAAGGTGCCCGCGCAGGCCGCCGATGAACATCTTCACCCGGTGGCGGAGCGTCTCGGGACCCTGGGGGAACCTCTGAAGAGTCGGCAACCACCAGGCCCGCACCCCTTCGGTCATGATCTCTTCGAGGACCTCGTCGCCGAAGCGGCGGCCGATCGCGCTCAGCATAGCCGTGGTCCAATCGCGGTAGAGGTCGTGCATCGACACGAACTCGTTGTACATGCGTTCCGCGATCTGTTTCGCTCTCTCCGGATCGCCCGCATCGATGGCCTCCTTGAGGCGATCGACGGTGCGCTTCTCCATCTCCCGGAGCTCTTCTTCGGAGAACAGGCGTTCGTTCATGAGCTTCCCCCTAGCGGGACTTCCTCCTCGCATGACCCAGCGGGCCGACCGCCGGGAAGATCGCCGCGGAGACCTCGGTCCCGTGGTTCCCTATCAGAAGCGGGGCATGACCTCCTTCGCGAAGAGTTCCACAGAACGCATCGCCTCCTCGCCGCGGATCCCCGGCATGTGCATCCAGCAGATGATCTCGGTTGCACCGAGCTCCGTCACGCAACTCTTGAGTGATTCGTAGACGAAGTCTGGTTCGCCGATCGCGTACCGTCCCTTGAGCGCTTCGTACGTGGCTTGCTGGCGGTCCGAGATCACCCGCCCGTCGTCGGTGCGGAGCTCCCGCTCGCCCTGAGCGGACTTGGCGCCATAGAGTTCCCGGTAGAGGTAGCTGACCGCCGGGGCAGCGACCTTCTCGGCCTTGTTGCGGGTTTCGGCGACGAAGACCTGCCGGATGACGGGCCGCTCCGCCGGCTTGAAGCCGAACTCGCTCGCCGCCTCGTCGTAAATGCGGAAGTGCTCCTTCAGCTCCGCGATTCCGTGTCGCGGTGAGGCGACGAGAACCGCGTGGCGGCGCGCCGCCCGGCGGATCGAGCCCGGGGCTGAGACGCCGTACCAGATCGGCGGGTGGGGCTTCTGGACGGGCTTCGGCGTGAGACACGCCTCCGGGACCTTGAAGTACCTTCCGTCGAACGAGAAGCGCTCCTCTCTCCATGCGAGCGTCATCAGGTCGAGCGTCTCTTCGAGCCGGCCGACCCGCTGGTTCCGGGGAACTCCGTGCGCAGCGAACTCCTCGCTCACGTACCCCGGAGCGACGCCGAGGATGAATCGACCGTTCGAAAGGTTGTCGAGGACGGCGATGTCCTCGGCGAGCCTGAGCGGGGCGTACATGGGGACGAGGAGGATCCCGGTCCCGACCCGCATCCGCTGTGTCACGGCGGCGGCGCCGCCGAGCGCCACGAGAGGCCCGGGACAGAGACCGTCCTTCTGGACGTGGTGAGAGACCTGGAACGCCGAGACGTAGCCGAGCTCCTCCGCGCGGGGCAGGCAGCGGAGCATGTCCTGGTAGGGCTCGTTCCACGGAATCCCGCTCTCGGGAGGGATCTGGTGAGCGAAGAGCAAACCGAATTTCATCGCATGCCTCCTCGGAACTTCGGAACTTCCTGGATTGAGTCGCCGGGCCTCCGACCCGCTACGCGGCGTAGGCGAGAACCGGCTCGGTGAGACAGCCCGATTCTTCGAGGGTTCGGCGCACGGCGCGCGCGACATCGACGGCGTTCGGACCGTCCCCGTGGACGCAGATGCTCTCCGCATCGAGAGCGACGGCCGTGCCGTCCTGCGCGAGGACCTCTCCGGTGTCGATGTAGCGCCGCACCTGAGCGGTCGTCTTCGCGAGGTCCGTCGAGTGCTTCGTCCGCTGGATGATGAGCGAGCCGTCGGGAGCGTAGTCGAGGTCCACGTAGATTTCTCCGACTACGCGGATCCCCCGCTTCCGCACCGCCCGGGGAAGCGCCGAGTCGGTGGGCGCGGGCCAGTAGAGCATCGGCTCCGGCGAGAGGGACGCGATCGCCTCCGCCACGGCATCCGCAAGCTCCTCCTCGGCCTTCAGGACCGAGTAGAACGCCCCGTGTGGCTTCACGTGGTGGAGCCGCATCCCCTCCACAGCGAGCGTCGCCTGGAGCGCGCCGACCTGATAGACGACGTAGGCGTACGCGTCTTCGGGGGAGATCTTCATCGCCCGGCGGCCGAAGCCGAGGAGGTCCGGGAGTCCGGGATGCGCCCCGACGACGACGCCGTTTCGCTTCGCGAGGCGGACCGTGCGGAGCAGCGTCACCGGATCCCCGGCGTGAAACCCACAAGCGACGTTCGCCGTCGTCACGAGGGGCAAGAGGGCGGCGTCGTTCCCCATCACCCAGTTTCCGAAGCTCTCGCCCATGTCACTGTTGACGTCCATCTGTCGCCTCATGGGGATACCTCCTTTCCCAGGGATAATACGATAGACTCCTCCGCGATCCTCCACGCCGGTTGGGCCTCGATCCGAACGCTCTCGGCGTCGACGGCCGTGAAGCGCTCCGGCTCACCCGGCTGTGTTTCTGACCGACTCGTGGCGTCCTCACGGCGTCACTTGATCGCCTGCGGGTTGATCGGCGAACCGACGGCTCCCGTGATCGGCAGCGGCGGCGCCACGAAGAAGAACTCGTAGACCCCGTCCGCCGCGCAATCCTCCGCGAGCCCTTCGAGATCGAAAATTTCTCCGATCAGAATACCCGTGTGCACGAGCGAGACGCAGTGGATCGGCTGAAAGACGTCCGGCGTCTCGTTGGGAATCACTTCGGTGCCCCAGGTGTCCGTCGCGTACCCGGCGATCTCTTTCCGGTAGATCCATTCTGCGCAGGAGAGGCTCAATCCGGGCGAATCTCCGCCGTTGTAGCCCGCCCAATCCCCGCGGCTCCTGCACATGGCGACCTGCCCGGTCCGCACGAGGACGATGTCCCCCCGTTCGACCTTCACACCTGCCTCGCTGGCCGCCGCATCCAGTTCATCGGGGTAGATCGCCTCGCCCGGCTCGAGCCAGCTCTTCCTTCGAAGCCGCGGGATGTCGAGGAGGACTCCGCGGGTGGCGAGCCGGTTCCGCAGCGGCACGATGCTGTTTCGCTTCGCTCCCGTGCTGTCGACGAGCGCCGGCACGCCACCATTGTACATCTTCCCGTCGAAGAAGATGTGGGCGAGCGCATCCCACTGGGTCGCGCATTGGAGCGGCATGATCACGGCGTCGTCCGTGTAACGTAGGGTCGGGATCCAATCCTGCGCTCCCGAGGCGACGTCCCCTCCGTCCTGCATCATGTAGTGGATGGGATTCGTCCTGCCGAACTCTCCAGTCTGCGGACCCTTGGAGTCGAAGGGAATCGCCAGGCTCAAGATCTTTCCCGTCCGCGCGAGCCGGGCGGCCGACGCGACCTTGTCGGGGGTGATGAAGTTCACGGTGCCGAGCTCGTCGTCGTCGCCCCACCGTCCCCAGTTCGAGAACCGCTTCGCCATCTCCCGGACGTCCTCGAGCGTGAACGAAAGCTTCTTGCGCGTCATGACCATCCTCCTCGATGAAGGGAGCCTTTGCGCCGGTCGGGCCCGCAGGGCTCATCCCCACAGTCGCTTCGATGCGAGTTCGGCTCCCTCCCGAAGCGCGCGGAGCTTGGCCCAAACGACGCTCGGCGCCACCATCTCCCAGCCCGCGAACGTCCCGAAGCCACAATCCGAGCTCGCGATGACGCGGCTGCGGTCGCCGACCGCGTCGACGGCCCGCAGGATGCGGTTGCAGATGAGCTCCGGGTGCTCGACGAAGTTCGTCTTCGAGTCGATCACGCCCGGAACGAAGATCATCGAGTCCGGGAGCGGATGCTTTTTCAAGACCGCGATCTCGTGCTCGTGCCGCGGGTTGGCGAGCTCGAGGGATAAGGCGCCGACCCGGGCGCGGTACAGGATCGGAAGAATGTCCTCGAGCGCCACGTCGTAGACGTGCGGTCCGTCCCAGTTCCCCCAGCAGACGTGGAGCCGCACACTCTCTCGCGGAACGTTCTCGAGAGCCCGGTTGATGGCCTCGATGTGAGTCTCCACGACCTCTAGAAACCGCGACAACGGTTCCTTCTGGAAAAGCCCGACCCGCTCCATCGCAAGGTCCGGACAGTCAAGTTGGAGGAGGAGCCCCTTCGAGTGGATCCGTTCGTACTCCTTCCGCATCTCTCGGGCAACGGCGTTCACGTAGCTCTCGTGGGAATCGTAGTATGCGTTCAGGAGGGTCGTCGCCACGATCCCGGGGGATGCGGCCGTCATGAAGAGCTCGCGATAGCGTCCCGCATACTCCCCTGCAGCCTCGAGAAGCAGGTCGCACTCCCGTTCCGCCTCGCTCAAGTCCGCGTACTCGATTTCCGCGACGGCCTGCGGCGCGTCGAAGACCTTCGAGGTGACCATGCCGCGCTTTTGCCAGATCTCCGCGTAGTCGGGAAAATCGACGAAGTCCCGGAAGAACGGGCGCGGACTCCGACCCCCGTAGCCTTTCAGCCGCAGCCCCACGTAGGTTTGGAAGCCGACGCGCGGCTGTTCGCCGTCGTTGATCACGTCGACCCCACATGCCACCTGGTGCTCGACGACGTGCCGGACCGCGGCCTGACATTCCCGATCGAGCTTCGCCCGGTCGATCGCTTCGCCGCGTTCCTGGCGAATCAACAGGTCGCTGAGCGCTCGGCTTCGGGGCAGGCTTCCGACGTGAGTCGTCAGGATCCGGTCCACGCTGCGGTTCATCGTGTGCCTCCTGTCCCCAGGCGGTTCGCTTCGTTTGCACGCCTAGCCGAAAGCACGGTCGGATCGCAAGGCACGTCGATCGCGATCCGATCGCGACCGGACCAGCGCCCCGAGAGCGCCAACAGGGCTCGCAATCATTGGCGGGGCGATTGCGCGTGGCGACGACGCGCCACGTAGCGAACTGGCGGAGCGGGTGTGCACCGCGCTCGGTCGGAGAGACGGAGTCGGGCGGGCGAAGGCGATGGGCGTGCGCGTGACGTTGCTGCGCCTGGGGCGCGCGGGGTGGGTCACCTTGCCGCCACCCCGGCGGCGCAATTCGGACCTAGCTTTTCGACACCTAGCTTTTCGGCCCTTGTAGCCGCTGTCCTCCATGTGGAATCATGCAGGTCATCACCGTCGCGTCTTCTGCGACCCCCGGAGTCTCGGTGGTGAAGTAGGGGGCGAAGATGAAGCCGTCAGATGGGTGACTTCAGGCCGCCACGCTGGCAAGTACGGCTCCTCGCCATCGTGGTGGGCCTTGCGCTGCCACTCGCGGTGGATTGGATCGCTGGGTATCTGACCTACCATCTCGGCGACTATCGCGACAGGAATCGGGGCGTCTTCAGAATCAGCGCGGACGCGAGCGGGTTCCGCCGACAAGATCGCGACTATAGCCACGGCCTCGCCGCCAAGCGCGTGACCACCGCCACGTGGGGGAAGGTTTCACACACCTTGGCCACCAACAGCCTCGGGTTCAAGGATGACAGTCCGCGCGATGTGCCACTGCAGTCGTCCGGGCCCCGGCTGATGTTCATCGGCGACTCGTTCACTGAGGGGATGGGCTTGCCCTATGCGCAAACATGGGTCGGCCTCGTCGACAAAGTCCTGTCCACCCAAGGCATCGAAGTCCTCAATGGAGGCGTATTGTCGTATTGCCCCAAGACCGTCTACTACAAGACGAAGGCGTTGCTGGATGGTGGCTTACGTCTTAGCAACATTGTCTTCTTCATCGACGTCTCGGACATGGCGGATGAGTTGATCTTCAACGATTTCCTCCCGGCGAACAAAGATCAGGATGACGCGTGGACTCGACGCTACGTCAAGACGCCGCAGCCGCCACCGCTGGCGCAGTACTCGCTGATCTACCGCACGCTTCTCAAGCGGCAGGGTCGAGACCCTTGGAGAAAAACGGTCTTCACGGAGCCACACACCGGTGAGAGCTTTGTCTTCGACCCCAACGACCGCGAAGCGTGGACGCGCGGCCAACCGCCTGACTGGCTCCAGGCCGCGGAGGGGAGCGCGGCGTATTACGTGACCAAACTCGCATCGCTGTGTGCGGCCCACGCCATCGGTTTCGAGATTGCGATCTATCCCTGGCCGCAGGAGATCAGCGCCAACGACGCGCATTCACGCTACCGGAACTTTTGGCAAACCTTCTCCGCCGAGCAGCACCTCGGGTGCTATGACCTCCACGGGGTATTTTTCCCGGCCGATCCGGCGGTCCGGCAACAAATTCTGGCGCTGGATTTCATTCCCGGCGACGTGCATTGGACCACTGCCGGGCATCAATTGGTGGCGGGCGAGTGGCTCCGACAGTATCGCGAGCGTCACGGTAATTGACCGTCCCGTGTCTGCCGGTTCTCGTACGTGGGTGGGGGCTCCTCCGGCCGGGATTGTTCCGCTAGCTCAAAGCGGGCAGACATGGGGAAATGACGGCGTCCTCGGCGTGCTGGCGGTGCTCTAGTCGCGGCGCGCCCTGACCGCCTGCGCCTCGAGGCCGACCACGGCACAGCATGTCTTTCAAGAGAGCCGGCCGAGTGCCCCGCTGATCTCGGCAGTCGAGGTGCGGCCGGCGACGAGCCGTCGCGCGTTGTTCAGTCCCACTTTGGTGTCGGTTCTGGCTGCGGCGTACCGCTGGCCCTTTCCCTGGCTCTTTTCATTGCGTCGATCGTGTCACGAGCGGTGTCCGGTGCGGGTTCATCCGATTTGGGCCTAGCCCATTGTTGTTTTAGGAACTCTGTGAAGGTTCCGGGCGGAGTCTCCTCCGGAGTCTGAGCGACGGCGACGCGCCGTGAAAGCAGGGTGAGGGTCGCAAGGGCGACCATCGTTGCCAGTAGATAGAAACGCCCCATCCTGAATCTCATCGTAAGATACCTCCCCCCACGCGCCAGGCGCGGCTTGCTCGAAGCCGTCGCCGGACATCAATGCGCCTATCACTTACCCGGTTCTTCTCGTGGAAATCACTGCTCCGCTGCGGGCACCACGTCCCACGTGATCCTATAGTACTCGGCCGCTCCCGAGCGGAACACAATCCTCCGGCGGCGTCGGCCCGATGCACAGGCTGCCGTCGCGCTTCTTGCACTTCGCCATCTCGGCGACGAACGAGAGCTCCGCGCGGTTCTGACCGCGGCCGAGAACCATGGCATCGCGCCTGATAGCGTCGCCTACAAGATGCTGGACAACGCGCTCAAGCATCACCTCCGGCAAGACGCTCGAAAGGTGTGGTATGCCTACGCCGAGGCGTTGCGCAAAGTGTTGAACCCACAAGAGCTCGCCACCTTTCGCAACGATTTGTTGGAGAATGCGCGCCAAGTCGCCGAAGCCAGCGGCGGAGTCCTGAATCTGGCGTTCACGGTCTCGGGCAACGAGAAGCGCGTCCTGCAGGCGATCGAGCGTGCTCTGAGCCACACCGAAACATGATCTTCAGTAGGTTCGGGTGCCCACGGCGCGCGACCGTTTCGACGCACCTTCGAAGCATTGAATCGCGGGCAACGACGCGCCCGCCTCGGCGGAGTGCTTGCTCGCGTCTTTTGAGCAGATCGGCCGAGGTCTGCCCTTCAGTCGGCGAAACTGTTTCTGCGCCTCGTCCAGACCCGTGTCCACCGGGCGCAGCATCATCAAGGCGTCTCGCCAGCGACGGACGTTGCGCGCGAAGTGCATCACCGAGCCGTTGAGATTCTCGATGGCGTTGGTGCTGCGAAGCGTCCGATACAGCGAGTCGCAGATCCCGAGCCGCTGAAGGGCGAGAGTCTCCTCGAGTCCTTCGCGCAGCGACCCTGCCGCTCCCGGATGCTGCCGCTCGAGCGAGCGGGCCAGACGCTCGAGCTAGCGACGGGCGAGATGGCGAAGCTCGCCCTTCGCCGAGGAATTCGCGCTCGGCGCGGAGCTCGGCGCGGTCGCCGCCACCGGCCCCCTCTCGACCTCCGCTTTGGAAGCGGCCAGAACGGGGACATGGACACCCTGCACCCGGCGGCCCCGGCGGGGACGCTGCCGCTCTTCGCGTACCCGTTCCGCGTCTTCTTCCTCTCGACGGCTCTGCTCGCGGTCCTGATCGTTCCTGCCTGGCTTCTCGTGCTCCTCGGCGGCTTCGCGCCACCGCTCGCGCTGCCTGCCCTCCTTTGGCACCAGCACGAGATGGTCTTCGGGTTCCTCGAGGCCGCGATCGCCGGCTTCCTGCTGACCGCGGTCTGCGTCTGGACGAGCACGGACCGGCTGCACGGCGCCCCGCTCGCCGCGCTCTGGGCGGTGTGGCTCGCGGGTCGCCTGGCGATGCTCTTCGGCCGTGCGCTGCCGGCGGCGCTCGTCCACGGCGTAGACCTCGCCTTCCTGCCGCTCGTCGTCCTCGACGCGGGACGGAGGATCGTCGCAGCGAAGCAGCACCGCCAGCTCGTGATCGTCGGTGTCCTCGGCGCCCTGTGGCTCCTGGACGTCGGCTTCCACGCCACGAACCGGCCGGCCTTTTCCCGAGCAGCCATGCTCGCCGTCGTCGCGCTGATGCTCGTCGTCGGCGGGCGTATCACGCCCGCGTTCTCGAGCAACTGGCTCCGCGGAACCGGAGGCGACGCCGCCGCGGTCCGCATCGTGCCGTGGCTCGAGTCCGTGGCGATCGGGGCGACGGTCGCACTCCTCCCGCTCGTCTCGTTCGAAGCGCCGCCGGCGCTGACGGCACCGATCGCGGCGGTCGCCGCGGCGGCGAGCGCCGCCCGGCTCTATCTGTGGCGTGGCTGGCTCGTCCGCCGCGAGCCGCTCCTCTGGATCCTCCACGTCGCGCTCGCCTGGATCCCCGTCGCACTCGTACTCCTCGCGGCGGCGTCGGTCGGCGCGGTCACGCCGACGGTCTGGCTCCACGCGGCGGGTGCGGGCGCGGCGGGGGCGCTCATCCTCGGCGTCATGAGCCGCGTCGCGCTCGGACACACCGGCCGGCCGCTCCACCTGCCGCCCGGGATGACGCTCGCGTTCGCCGCTGTCCTCGGGGCCGGCGCGCTCCGCGTCGCCACGGCGCTGGCCTGGGTGCCACAGACGAGCGGTCTCCTGGCGAGCGGGGTCCTCTGGATGCTCGCGTACGGGACGTTCGTGATCCGCTACGCGCCCATGCTCGCCGCGCCGCGACCAGACGGGCGCTCCGGGTAAGGCGCACGGATCGTTCTCGCGCCCGCGCCACAGCGCCGGTCGGCCGCGTGCTGCGGGCTAAGGAAGCTGGGAGTACCGACCTGGAACATAGGTAACACTTTGGACCAGGAACATGCTGTTTGGGGCGCCCCGAGATTCATCGAAGCGGGATCCCCTCGGTAACCTTGGCGGGGTGCGGTCGTTTCGTCGACGAGGCTGAAGGTCCGGTGCTAGCCCGGGTTGGTGGCGCGCAATCGCTTCGCTAGCGCCTGCAGGAGCTTCCATGCGATGGCGCCGTTTTTTTCGACGAGCGGGCGGAACTCCCAGAACGTGAGCCCGTAGCAAACCAGGTCGGTCGCTGCGGTCACCGTCGCCGCGCGCGGGCCGCCGTCGATCAGGGCGAGCTCGCCGAAGCAGTCGCCCGGGCCGAAGGTGGCGAGGTGGACGCCTTTGCTCGAGACCGTGGCCTCCCCGCAGTCGATGAGGAAGAAGGCGGCGCCTCCGGAGCCCTCCATGATGACGGTCTCGCCCTTCGCGAAGCGGCGCTCCTTGAGCAGGCGGGCGATTTGCTCGGCCTGCCTCCGGTCCATATCGGCGAAGAAGGGGGTGCGCCGGAGGGCGGCCACGGGGTCGCGCGGGGGCGGACCCGGTGGGGGTGCCTCGCTGCGCGCCTTCCCGGTGGTGACGGCGCGGCACTGGAGGAGATAGAGCGTCCCATCTTGGAACGCCCATTCGATGTCGCGCCGCGGGCCGTAGACCTTCTCGCACTGCAGGGCGAGTTCGCCCAAGGCCACGAGCTGGGACTCGTCGAGGCAGAGCTGGTTCACCTGCGCGGGTGGCACTTGCTGCTCGAAGGTGCCCCCGTTCGGGAGCGAGCGGATCGCGATGCGCTTGCGCCCGACCTTGCGCTCCAGCACTTGGCCGGAACGGTCGAGGCGGAAGTGGTCCGGGACGACGAGGCCGGCGACCACGGCTTCACCGAGGCCCCAACTCGCTTCGATCAGGCGCTCATCGGCGCCGGTGACCGGGTTCTCGGTGAACATGACCCCGGCGACGGTGGGGTTGAGGAGCGTCTGGACGACGACGCCGACGCTCGGCCGGGTGAACAGGCCGACACGCTGGCGGTAGGTGATGGCCGAGTCCGAGTTCGCAGACCACCAGACTTCGCGGACGGCGCCGGGGACATCGGCCGCCGAATGGACATTGAGCACGGTGAGGTGCTGGCCGGCGAAGCTCGCCGCCGCGCTGTCTTCGTCGACGGCCGACGACCGGACGGCGAACGGGGGCGGCAAGGCGGCGACGGCCTTCGCCACCTTTTCAATGGCCTTGTCCTCCCCCGAGGCGACGGCCTCGACCAAGTCGCCCGAGAGCGCCACGCCGGGCGGTACCGCGAGGCCCTGGCGCGCGGCGTCGCCGAGCCCCACGGCCTTCGACCCATAGAGCGATGTCTCGCGCGCCTTCGTGAAGGGGACGACCTTTTTCATCCAAGCACCGTGACTTCGCCGGCATCGCCGTCAACGCGGACAAGGACGCCGTCGGCGATGCGTTCGGTCGCCTCGCGGGTCCCGACGACGCCGGGGATGCCGTACTCGCGCGAGACGATCGCCGCGTGTGAAAGGAGGCCGCCGTTGTCGGTGACGATCCCGCCAAGGAGCGGGAGGAGGATGTTGAAGGCCTCGGTCGTCGACTCGGTGACGAGCACGTCGCCCTTGGCGATCCGGCCGAACTCGTTGGGGCCGGAGACGCGGCGCGCGGGCCCTTCGTAGACGCCCTTGCTCGCCGCGAGCCCGTAGAGGATCTTTTCTTCGTTCTGCGCCTGGGAGCTCCCGAAGAGGTGGCCCAAGGCGATGAAGGTCGCGCGCATGAGGCGGCCGACCGATGGGGGAAGGGCCGCGAGGTCAGGCGGGGGCGGTTTGGGCGGGCCAAGGAAGGGCGGGACGTCTTTGGCAGTGTGGGTCGCGCGGTATTCGGCGCGCTTGGCGAGCTCGTCCGCGGACGGGCCACCAGCGCCGGCGACCAGCGCGCACATCTCGTCGAGGCTGGCGTCCAGCATCTGCTGGGGGGTGGCGATGCGGCCGCGACTCGCAACCCGCCGGCCAGCCGCAAGGGTGGCGCGCCGCATGAGGCCCGAGGCCCAGATGTCGCTGTAGACGCCACGCTCGTCGCGGAGGCGGTAGGTGAGGCGGGCCTCGCCGAGCAGTTCGTCGAACTGGGCCTGGTGCGCCGCGGGGACCTGGGCGCGGACTTCGGCAATGCGGGCATCGACGTCCGAGGCGGCCTGGGCTTCTCCGGAAACGGCGATGCGGATGGCCCTAAGGAGTGCGTCCGGCACTTCGAGCGCCGAGGGCTCGGCGATGTCGAAGCCGTCGATAAGGCGGTTGCCGACCAAGTCGAGGTAGCCGGAGACCGCCGCTCCTGCTTCGCCCCCGAGGGAACGCAGGCTCGCGAGCACCTGTGCGGGGTCGCCGTCAGATGCGAGGACCTCGCGGGCAGCGGGATCCTGGGCGAACGTCCTCTTCAGGCGCTCCATCTCGTCGGAGCCACCCGAGGACACCACTGCCGAACCACGCATCAGGCCCAGCAGCTCGGATGGCGGCAGACCCGTCCAGTCCCCGACGTGTGCGAGGAAGTCCCCGGTTGGGATCACGGCACCGGCGGTGAAGCGCATGTGCTGGGCGATCATGGCCGAATGGTGGTCGCGACAGCGCGTCAGATAGGCGACCAGCTCCGCGTCGGAGAGGGCGTCCGGATTGACGGCCTGCAGCTCCCGGTGCGTGGCAATGGAGGATGGTTTGCGATTCTCGTCCCAGTCGCGAAGCTGCTCCCGCCAGAGCTTCTGCGCGAAGACTTGTTCAGCGCGCTGAAAGCGCCCGGGGAGTTCGGCGTCCGGAGCCGGCAGTACCTGGTTGTAGCCGAAGCCGTTCACGTAGGCGATCTGGAGGCCGTCGATGAGCATCCCGTAGAAGCGGGCGAAGTCGTTGGTGCCCCTCTTGAAGGAGGGGGGATGCGTCTCCTGGAAGTAGCGCGTCATCGGGCGCGGGAAGTGTACGGGGTCTTGCTCCCACGATCCTGGCCCTGGCGGCTCAAAACGGAGTTCGGTCGAGGTGTCTGATGCAGTCATGGCGGTTCCTCTCTCTGCAACGGCCCGCAGATCTCGGGCTCCGCCGGCGATTACTTTCTCGTTCGGAGCGGAGGGCCAGATGCCCGTTCAGGCCCCCGGCACGGACCATAGGAAACACTAGAGGGGTTGCACGTCAACATAAGGGACAGAGCGTAGCCAACTCTACACGATGACGCCATGACGCAATTCCGTTATCGGCACACTCCCGTCCGCGACTCGGGAGACGCTTGCACCGTCACCGGGACGTGCTCGGCTACTTTCCGCACCGCCCGGGACAGGCACCGGCCGCCACTGCTACAGTGGCACAGCTTCAGATGGCAAGTCCGCGCATCGGAACAAGTAGCCAAAATCATTATGCCCCCGGCGCGACTCGAACGCGCGACCCCAGGATTAGGAAATCGAATAGTGCATTTCCGCTGGCTTCCACTCCGTCCAGAATCCGCGTTTTTCCTGGCTTTCAGGTGTTTCTCCTCGGGTCGCACGTCCATAGATTCCACTGCGAATGATGCTGTAGTTGGTCAAATAGTTGGTCAAGAATCGAAAAGGGTAGGGGAGAAGTTCAGCGTTGCTTCACCGCCACGCTCCACCCCTGGCGCTGCGCTGTGCTGCAACACCGCGCGAGCTCCCGGCGAAGAACCTGCCGCCCGTGGAGCGGCGCACCGCGGGCGACTGACGCGGAGGCGCACCGAAGAATCCGGCCGGCGCGAGCCTCCGCTCCCGCCCGAACGAGCCGAACCCGGCGAAGGCCAGCTCGCCTCCGCGAAAGCGTCGCACGTGCGGGGCGCAGAACCGGCTGCCGTAGTAGAAGCCGGGCCAGCCGCCGTAGCCGTACCAGGGGTATCCGTAGGCCGGCGCCGAGTATGAGGTCAAATAGGTCGGCATGACGTAGGAGCCGCAGCCGCCGCTCGGACAAATTCTCGGCGCCCCGTCGCCGGCCGAGGGTAGGCTCGAGATCTCCACGACAGGCCCTGGCGGGATGTCAGCGAGCGAGATGCAGCAGCCTTGCCGGATGACGTAGCCGCGCTCGCACGAGTAGAGCCCGTAGGCGACCTCTACGACGTGCGGAGGTAGCTCGGCCCTCGCCTCCAGCGCCGCGGGCTCAGGGCGCGGCATGGGCGCTGCGCAGGCGGCGAAAACGAGCACCAGGGCGAAGCCCGCGGCCGTGCGCATGTCAGTTCCCGAAACGGTCGACGCATTTGAACACGTAGTTCTCTTCGTGGGGATCAGCTTCCACCGCCACCGCGAAAAGTAAGTTTCTGGCGCATTCGGCGTCCGCTACCTCCTGAGCCTTTGCGGCGTCGTTCCCCGGCGAATGCACGATGACAGAACGCGGATCCGACTTCACGACGGCGACGGACTCCACGACGTGCGTTGCGCAGCCCTGAGCGGCTACGAGCACGATTAGAAGAAGGCCGACCTTAATGGTGCTCTGCTCGAAGCCGTCGCCGAACATCGCCTTGCTCAGTCCCACTTTGGTGTCGGTTCTGGCTCCGGGGTACCGCTGGCCCTTTCCGTGGCCCTGTTCATTTCGTCGATCGTGTCACGAGCGGGGTCGGGCGCGGGTTCGTTGGATTTGGGCTTAACCCCTTTCTCTAGAGGCTCGGCTTCCCCAGCGTCGTCGCTCACCCCGTCCCCGTCTGAATCTGTGAAGGTTCCGGGCGCATCCGGAATCTGAGCGACAGCGATGCGCTGTGAAAACGGGTTGAGGGCCGCAAGGGCGACCATCGTTGCCAGTAGATAAAAACGCCCCCTCCTGAATCTCATCGTAAGGTACCTCCCCCACGCGCGTCAGGCGTGGCCTGTTCGCGAAGCCGTCGCCGAACATCATCGCGCTGCCATTCGCGGAGCTTGACGGCCATCGCCCCTAGCTCCCGACTCCATCGAGTCCGCCGCGGATCAATCGAAACCACACGAACGCCTCGATCCCCCACTCCTCTGGCTCGTCGCACTCATCAAACTTGATCGAGGCGAATCTGCCTTCTTTGCGGATCGTTCGCGTGGCAACCACTGGACGCCGCGCATCTTCGGATCGTTCACGGCGCCGTTCCGCTGGAGCCAGGCCTTCGAAATACGAACACGGTCGCCGACCTTGATCGCTGGCGCGGCGGCGCTCACTGCGTCACCTCGGTGCCGGCGCCGTTTTCGCCCGCTTCCTTCTCGGCTTCCGCAACCGTGCTGTGCATGTAGTCGTCCATGACGACCCCGAGCTTGCGAAGATCGCCCATCCTGAGCCTCGAGAGATCCGGTTGGTCGCTATCCAGCAGCCCGCAGTGGCTCTTGATCTCCGCCATGAGGCGCTCCTGCGTCTCCTTTAGCCCCTTGATCCATGCCGGGCTCACTGCATCACCTCCGCTGCCAGCCCCGCCGCGCGTCTCGCCTCGAGGAGTTCATCGCGAGTCGGAATTCCGACGAGACGATCGCCCGCCGTCATGCGCGCCTCGAAGCCTTCGGGGTCGGCGTTCTTTGCGTCATAAATCCAGCCGAGGTCGAGGAATTCGTAGGTGCGCCGCTCTAGCTCATCGTAGACCGCTTCGACGTTCGCCGCGGCGGCCTTGCACTTCTCATCCGCGCACTTTTGGCCTTCATCACTGTGGCGCCCCCGTTCGAGCTCGTCGAACTCGCCTTCTCCGCCCCATACCGCGAGGAAGTGCGCATCCGGAAATCGGTCGTCCGCCGCAAGGAAGGCTGGATGGTAGCACGGCCTCGTTTTCACGACCACACTCGGGACGCCGATCCATCCGCGGAACCTCCGACGCGACTTCAAGGCGCTGCTCAAGAGTGCGGGGCTGCCAGCCGTGCGCTTTCACGACCTCCGCCACACCGCGGGTACGCTCCTCGCCCTGCAAGGCGTCCACGAGCGCACCATCATGCAGATGCTCGGCCATAGCCAAATATCGACGACGGTCATCTACAGCACGTCGTCGACAGAATGAAGCACGATGCAGCGACGAAGATGCAGGCGCTTCTCGGAGAAGGCCGAGGATGAGCCCGGGAGCTTTAAGCCTTCTCAAAGCTGTAGTTGGTCAAAATAGTTGGTCAAACAAACGTTCAGAAGCAAAAAACCTAAGTGCCCCCGGCGCGACTCGAACGCGCGACCCCAGGATTAGGAAACAAGCGCGCCGGCTCACGCCAAGGCAGCTCGGAGCGTATCACAGCGGCAAATCGACGTTTAGCCCGTGCGGGTAGTAGGTCAACGTCGGTCAAGAAAGCTCACGGTGGACACCTCGTGGACACCCGGTGGACACCTCGACGGCAGGAGTCGCCGGATGTCTTTCGCATGAGAAACTCGCCGCCGAGAGGCGGGAAGGGGGCCCCCTTACTTAGCAGACCGGGGGGCGACCCGTGGGGTTCCCCGGTGGTCGGGTGTAGCAACGGACAGGAATATGCTCGCCTCCGCGGCTCGTGTTTTTTCGACTCGCTCCCAAAGGGCTCGGGCGCGCGACAGTTTTCTGGCGGACCATCCGGTTGATAAACCGGACGCTCCCTGCTCGGGATTCGGCGATCGAAGAGGGCAGGGGAGCCGGCCTCGCGCGCCGTCGCGGTTCCTCTTTCGCGCGCGGCGCTAGGACCGGACCGACCTGTGTCGTCCACTTCAGATGGCACTAATGCACGATCAACTTAAACCCGACTGTCTGACCCGGCGAAACAATGACATTTTGAGGCTCACCGCCGATACCCTCTATGGTATAGCTGCCAGCGGGCACGTCGAAGATGGCGTATCCAAGATTATCCGTTAGCTTCTCCGCAACGACTCGGCCGTCCGAAGGATCGATGATCGTTATCTTGTGCCCCACCAATCCGGCCTCAGGTTCAGCGTATTGTTGGACCAGCTTCCAAGAAACCGCTTTCACCGAGATATGGCCGGTCGGTTGATGGCTGAAGAACGCGCAGCTGCTGAACAACGCGAACATCGCGGTGATTCCCATAAACCACACGAACGATGGCCCCTTCATGCGCCTTCATCCATGATCCGCAAAGAAACACTGATCATCGACAATTAAATCTGTTGATCTCATCGACTCATGGCTTTTTGTTACCACCGTCCCACCACCCGCAGCGTTCGCCGAGATAGGTAAAGACTCGCGCTCTCTTTAAAAGTCGGTGGCGTTCATGAGCACACGAATCGCGAGCGGGTCGTCAGAACTCTGTCGATCCGGATCGATTCTCCACTCATAGAGGTTAGCCAGGACAAGCGGCCTGGTTGACGTAACGCTCCGATATTCGTCCTTCGACACTCCCGTGTCTACGGCGGCGCACGGACAAGGCGCCCGTCAAACAAAAATCATCGGGCCCGTCGGGGAGGGGCGCGCTACCGTGAACTCCGCCGGGAGTCCGGCGACCTCGAGGGCGAAATCAAGATCCTCGATCTCCACACGGCGTTGCCAGCAAGGATTGCCGCCCGCGACGCATTGCACCCATGCGCTGTTCAGCCGCTCTTGCTCGCCGCGGTCGCAGAGCGCCTCCACGAAGTCGCGTTTGTATGCCTCGACGCTATTGCGCAACCCCTTGATCCCGACGTGGACGAAGTGGGAGCAGAGGAGATCCGTGTGGGGAAGGTCGCAAGCGCGGCATAGCGCGCGAGAGGTCGGACCCTCCGGTCGAGGGATCGTGAAGGTCCGAACGACCTTGGCGTCGGTAGGAATCAGCACGTCGGCCGCGCACCGCCGTCGCCGCCTTCACGAAGTTCCTCTGTGGACCGTCGTGGACACTTTCTGGACACTTTGAGGGCGAGGGCGGTGAGGAGAAGAACGCAAGTGCCTGAAATATCAATGCCCCCGGCGCGACTCGAACGCGCGACCCCAGGATTAGGAATCCTGTGCTCTATCCACCTGAGCTACGGGGGCCAAAAGCAATTTCAAGCAGTTACGTCCTTCTTTGTCGAGTCGATCATGACTATTTGCCCCGTTCTTGCCCCTCCACGTCCGCCGATGTCACACGTAACGTTGCCGGGCGAAGCGTGGCGAAGGCCTATCAAGCAGTCCGGAATCTCGAAGCAACGTCTTTGGCCTCGAAGTGAGCGCTGGCCTTTGAATTGCTTATTGGACGCGTGATAGCCTTCGACCCATACTTGTCGGGAGGATGCCGGTTGATCAATCGTCGAGTCTTGGGCGTCGACCCCTTGACGATCCGACTCGCCGTCGGGATCACCCTCCTTGTCGTCGTTCCGCTCGCGGTCGGTTTGCTCGCGCTTTCCCGCCTCCATCTGCAGCGCACGATCGAGGCCCGGCGTCGCGCGGCAGAGATGCAGAACCTCGTCCTCCAGACCGCGCTCCGCCAGCGGTTGGTCCGGGGGGAGCACAAGGTGGTTTCTAAGCTCCTCGAGGAGATCGGAACGCAGCCCGACGTGCGAAACGCGATGATCCTCGATCACGAAGGCATCATCCGTTTCGCGAGCCGCGCGGACCTCGTCGACAAGAAGCTCTCCCCGGAGGAAGAAGGGACGTGCCTGACGTGTCACTCCCTGAAGCCCGAAGAGCGCAAGCGCGATGTCCTGCTCGAGGGAGGCGCCGCGCTGCGGACAGTTCTACCTCTCGAGAACCGGCCCGAATGTCAAAATTGCCACGATTCAAAAAAGCGCCTGAACGGAATTCTCATCCTCGACGTTTCGCTGGCGGAGGCTCAGGCACAGCTGCGGCGCGATACCGGCTGGATCGTCGCCGGCACGGTGGGCCTCGCGCTCCTCCTGCTCGGGGGCATGGCCGTCGTTTTGCGACAGTTGGTCCTCGTCCGGCTGGCGCGGCTGGGTCGAACGGCGCGGGCCATCGCCGGCGGTGAACTGGGGCAGCGGGCCGTGGTCGATGGCAACGACATGATCACCACCGTGGCCGCAGAGTTCAACAACATGGCCGCTTCGGTCTCGCGCCTCATCAACGAGGTGCGCGATCAAGAAGCCCAACTGCGGAGCGTGCTGAACAGCGTCGATGACGGTCTCGTGGTGCTCGACGATGACTACCGCGTGGTCGCCGCCAACAATTCCTTCTGCAAACGATTCGGTGTCCCGCCCGAGACGCTCCGGGGCCGCCGATGCAGCGAGGCGGTTCAGTGCATGCTCGATGGCGGACGGGACGGCGCCGACTGCCTGACCGCACACTGCATGGCGAACGGCGAGGTGCAACGTGCGGTGTTCCGCGTCGGTTCGGAAGATCGGGACACAGAGGTCGTGGAGGAAGTCCACTCTTCCCCGTGTTCGACGACAACGGTAGGGTCGTGCAGGTGGTCGAGGTCTGGCGCGACATCAGCGAACGGGTGAAAGAACAAGAGCGACTCGCAGAGGTCGAGCGCCTCGTGTCGCTCGGCGCGCTCGCCTCGGGGTTCTCGCACGAGATGAACACGCCGCTGGCTTCGATGCTGATCTGCGCTGAAGCCGTCCTCGGTCGAATCGACGATCCCGGGTCCGAACGCGACGCGGAGACGATGCTTTCGGCAATCCGCGAATACGCGGACATCATCCGCAAGGAAGTCCTCCGCTGTCGGAAAATCACCGAGCAGTTCCTGCGGTTCTCGCGAGGCATTCCGCCTTCCGTCGAGCCGATCGACCTGAGGGCGGTCGTGGAATCGGTCATCGCGCTGGTTGCACCGACGGCTAAGGAGGCCGGTGCATCCGTTTCCGTCACGGGGGATGAGCAGCTTCCCGCGGTCACTGCGAACGTCGAGGTCGTCCAGCACGTCCTCGTGAACCTCCTCGTGAATGCGATCGATTCGCTCGGCGGCCGGGGAGGGGCGGTCACGGTGGGCTTCCGTGTCGGTGAGGACGTGCGGATTCTGGTCAGTGATACGGGGAGTGGCATCACGCCGGAATTTTGCAAGCACTTGTTCGAGCCGTTCCGGAGCTCGAAGCGGCATGGGACGGGACTTGGCCTATTCCTCTCACGGAGCTTCGCGCGCCGCTTCGGAGGCGATCTCCAGATGGTGCGGAGCGAAGTCGGCGTGGGTTCCTGCTTCGAGATCATCTTTCGGCGTGCAGGCGTGGAGGGATCATGACCGCGCCTACGAGTCCCATCCGCGTTCTGCTCGTCGATGACGACGACACCTTCCGCAGCGTGATGTCCGGCGAGCTCTCCCGGAGGGGCTACGCCGTCGCGACGCGATCGACCGGTCGCGACGCGCTGTCCGAGGCCGCACGCGCCGACGTCGACGTGATCCTGCTCGACCTCAGGCTGGGCGACATGAGCGGCATCGACGTCCTGAAAACGCTCCGCGAGCGCGAGGTGCCTGCGGGCGTGATCATGCTCACGGGTCACGGGACCATCGACACCGCCATCCGGGCGATCCGGCTCGGGGCCAACGACTATCTCGAAAAGCCCTGTCCGATGGAGAAGGTGGAGATGGTCATCCGACGGGCCCACGAGCACCAGCGGCTCGTGGCCCGAGAGCGGGTTCTGGAAGACGGCTATTCCACCCCGGATATCGAGCCGGGATTCATCGGTGCGAGCCGCGAGTTCGAGAGACTTCGACAGATGCTCGCCCGGATCGCTCATTCAGCCGCGACCACGCTGATCCTCGGGGAGACGGGCGTCGGGAAGGACTTGGCCGCGAGGTTGCTCCACGCCCAGAGCCCCCGAAGGGACAAACCCTTCGTCGTCGTGGACTGTGCTGCGCTTTACGAGAACCTCCTTCAGAGCGAGCTCTTCGGCCACGAGAAGGGCGCGTTCACGGGCGCAGATCGGCAGAGACACGGGCTCTTCGAGGTGGCCGACGGAGGGACTCTCTTTCTCGACGAGGTCGGGGACATGAGCCCGGAGAACCAGGCTCGCGTGCTTCGCGTCCTGGAGACCGGCCGCTTTCGCCGTCTCGGCGGCACGAAGGAAATCGCCGTCGACGTCCGGCTGATCTCGGCGACCAACCGCGACCTCAAGGAAGCAGTGTCCCGGAAGATCTTTCGGGAGGACCTCTTCTTCCGGCTGTCGACCGTCTCCCTGGAGATCCCCCCGCTGCGCCAGCGTCCAGACGACGTCCGGCTTCTCGTCGACCATTTCACCCGCCGATTCAACGATCGCCACGGCATCTCGAAGCGCTTCAGCGACGAGGCGCTCGACGTGCTTTCCCGGTACCGCTGGCCAGGCAACGTCCGCGAACTCATCCACGTCGTCGAGCAGGTTCTGGTACTGGCCGAGGAAGACCTCATCGGACCTGCGGATCTTCCCTCCGGGCTGCAGCCCGAGCAGACTTCAAATGCGGCCGATGCGCCGACGGACGACATGATCCCGCTCCGCGAAGTCATGCACCGCCACGTGCTCGCCGTCTTACGGAAGGTGGGAGGGAACCGGGGGCGCGCCGCCCGGATCCTCGGGATCAGCGAACGGAATCTCTACCGCTTGTTGTCGAAATACGGACGGTCTGGCGAGCCGTCCCAATTTGACGAGCACGGCGACCGCGTTTCCTGACATTCCGTCAGTCTCGGTAACTTTCGTCCTGACCGATTGTCAGATATGTCCTCTGCGCCATGCCTGAATTCGGCGTGAAATCATAGCATTACGGAGGATACGCGACTGGTATGTGGGTTGCATTCATCTAGTGACAACAAAAGAGGCTTCGAAGGGAAGCCTCTCCGGCAACAGAGGAGAAAACCCCATGCCCACCCCAGTACTCGTGACTCTACTCATCGCGCTGATGATCGTGCCCACCTTTCTCATGCTGATCGTCGGTTACCTCAGCATCGAGGCGAAAAGACGGACCCGCGCCGCGGAAGAGGGGAATCTGGCGGAAGAACTCGTCAGGGAACCACGCTTCTTCGCCAAGCCCGGCTCCGTCGATCCGAAGGTGCGGGTCGGACGCGCCGTCGTCGTGCAAATCGAGGACTACCTGGCGAGGGAACGCGCGGCGGCCGATGAGTTCGTGACGAGCCCGTCTGTGGAGACGCTCTGCCGCGCTTCCGAGACGTTCGCGATGCGAAAGGCGGCGACGAACTAAGCGTTGGTGGATTAAGGAAAGCCCATGGACCCGGACGTCTTGCGGAAAATCGATATTCTGGAAGGACTGGACGAATCGCAGCGATTACGACTGGCGGCGATTGCCCGAACCCAATCCTGCCGGAAGGGAGAATACGTCTTTCTGCTCGGTGACGCCGCGGACCGCATCTACGCGGTCCTCTCCGGCAGGGTCGACCTGTGCTTACCGTTGTCCCTCGGCGGAGTTGTGGAGGACGTCTGCGTCGAGTCCGCATTGCCCGGGCAGACGATCGGCTGGTCCGCCCTCGTCAAGCCGTACCGCTTCGCCCTTTCCGCGAAGGCGACGGAACCGAGCGAGTTCCTCGCCTTCACACGTCATGATCTCCATCGACTGTTCGAAACCGACCCGTCCTCCGGTTACCTCCTGATGCGACGGATCGCCGAGGTGGTTGGAGAACGATTTCTCACAGTGGAGGCCCTGTGGCTGAGGAGTCTCCAGCGGGATTTGTCGAAACAACTTTCGGAGCACACCGCCGTCCCTCCGGGACGTTGAATCTCCTCGCCGTTTATAGCTATCAGATTCTCATGCTACAAAGAGACGCACGCAAACGGAGGAACTGGAAACCAGGATCGAGAGGAGAGGATCAGGATAGCCGCCACAAGCGGCCGAACGCTGCATAACGGGTATTCTCGGACGCCGGCATTTCCCCATGTCTGCTCGCCTTGACCTCGCCAACTGACGTCGTGCTGCGGGTCGCGCCTGCCGGTTCTGTTTTCGTCGTTTCCGCCATCGTCGTCGCATCTTGAGTTCTTAAGAGCTTTCTCATCGGGGGGGGGCATGTCTGACACTGATGGGCCGTTGATCGCTCCGAATCGCCGCGGCTTTCTCAACGTCTTGCTGGGTGTGAGCGTGGTGGGGTGGGGAGCCAGCATTCTCTACCCCGTGTTGCGCTACCTGCGGCCGCTCTCGGAGACCGCGACCGGCCCGTTGAAGCTCACCCCTGAAGAAGTTGCGAAGATCGAGAAGGAACACTTCGTGATCGCCCGCTCGGGTACGCGCAAGGCGATTGTCTTCGACGTCAACGGAGAACTGCGCGCGCTCGACGCCAAGTGCACCCACGAAGGGTGCACGGTCCAGTACGTGCCGGGCGACTCGCTGATCCTCTGTGCCTGCCACAACGGGAAGTACGATCTCGACGGACGCGTGTTGTCGGGTCCGCCGCCGCGGCCGCTCACCATGTGGGTCGCGACAAGAGAGGGCGACGCGGTGACCATCACGCGGGAAACAGTGTGAGCGCCGCCAACGCGACGGTGCCCGAGCGCCTGTTCGGGTGGCTGGACGAACGCTTCGGGGTTCAGAAGCTCGTCGACTGGGCCAAGCACAAGGAGGTGCCGGTCGGCGGTCACTCGATGGTTTGGTACTACCTGGGCGGAACGACGCTCTTCTTCTTCACGATGCAGATCGTCTCTGGCGCGCTGCTGCTGATGTACTACCAAGCGGGCGAGACGACCTCGTACGAGTCGATTCGTTACATCACGACCAAGGTGCCGTTCGGCTGGCTGGTGCGCTCGATTCACTGCTGGGGCGCTCACCTGATGACGCTCTCGCTGGTGGTGCACATGTTCTCCACCATGTTCCTCAAGGCCTACCGCAAGCCACGCGAGCTCACGTGGGTCACCGGCTTCAGCCTGTTCGGGGTGGTGCTCGGCTTCGGCTTCTCCGGCTACCTGCTGCCGTGGAACGAGCTCGCCTTCTTCGCCACTTCGGTGGGTACCGACTCGGTGAAGAGCGTGCCGTTCGTGGGAGAGTGGCTGCTGGAGGTGCTGCGCGGCGGCCCGGACGTCACCATCAACACCCTCTACCGCTTCTTCGCGCTCCACGTGGTCATCCTCCCGCTGGTGACCGTGGGCATCATCGTCGTGCACCTCGCCTTCATTCAGGTGCAGGGCATGGCCCCCGCAATGAAGCAGCAGACGCCCGACCGGCCGGGGTTGAAGTTCTTCCCCGACTTCATGATGCGCGACGCGCTGATCTGGTTGTGCTGCATGATCGTGCTGGCGGTGCTCGTGTTCCAGCTGCCTTACGGGCCAGGCGTGCCCGGGATCGATTGGGAGCTCGGCAAGAAGGCTAACCCGCTCGCGCCCGCGTACCCGGGGATCAAGCCGGAGTGGTACTTCTTGTGGATCTATCAGTTGCTCAAGGAGTTTCCGCCGCACCTCTTCGGCATGGAAGGGCCCCAGGCGGCGCTGATGGTGGTCAACCTACTGATGGGAACCTGGGCGCTCGTGCCCTTTCTCGACCGGAAATCGAGGGCCGGCAAACCGTCGCCGATGTTCACCGACCTGGCGGTCGCGGCGCTCATCTTCCTATCGTACCTGACCCTGAAGGCCTGGGACATCGGCGGCCACCTGCCCGCCGGTGAGCCAGACCCGAAGGCAACCGCCTGGGTCTGTTCGCTGATCGTTCTCGGGGTCTCCGCCAGCATCACCATCATGCGCGTGATCGCCTACAAGGGGCGGTGGTTCATTCTCTCGATGGCCGCGCTGCTGCAGGTGGTGCTCAACGGCCTAGCGGGACTCGACTACCTGATCGCCGGGGCGATTGCCCTGGCGGTGGCGGTGGTGGGTGTGCTCGCCCTCGGGAACCGGCTCGAGCGTGGAGAGGCAATATGATTGCCTTTGCCCTGCATCGCCGGGGCGATCGCCCTGGCGGTGGTGGGTGTGCTCGCCCTCGGGAATCGGCTCGAGCGTGGAGAGGCAATGTGATTGCCTTCGCGCTGCTGTTCGCGGTGGCGAGCGCGGCCGAGCCCGAGCACGCCAAGGCCGCCGAGGTCGAGGCTCCCAAGGCGGAGGCCGCCAAGACGCCGCCGAAGGATGACGGCGCTTTGCCCGAGGCGGTCGAGGCGCTCTTCCAGAAGAAGGGCGAGGACGGCAATCCGGTGCTGGGCGCCGCCGAGCGGGCGCTGCTGAAGAAGCTGCCTTTGCACACGCGCGAGAAGATCGGCCAGGCCGCCGCCGACGAAAGGATCGCGAGCCCGGACCATCTCAAGGTCCTGCTCTCGCTCGAGCTGTCACCGCAGAGCGCCGACCTCATCTTTACGGACAATTGCGTGCTGTGCCACTCCGACCCGGGACATGCCAAGAGGACCCGCTTCTCGCCCGACCCGAAGAAGGCGGGCACCCCGGAGCGCCTCAACCTCAAGGCGATGCTCTCTGACGCGCACTTTCGCCGCGGGCTGATGTGCGTGGGGTGCCACGGGGGCAAAACGACCGATCTCGAGATGACGGACGAGATCAGCAAAGGCTGGCCTGACAAGAACATGCGCCCGTACTGGATTCCGCAGTTCTGCGCGCACTGCCACGCCGACCCCACCTTCATGCGGAACTTCAACCCCTCGATGCCGACCGACCAGTACGCCAAGTACCAGGAGAGCCGGCACGGGGAGCTGCTGCTCAAGGAGAAGGACCGCAAAGCCGCCCAATGCGTGAGCTGCCACGGATTGCACGGCATTCGGGGGCCGAAGAGCCGCAACTCCACGGTCCACGCGCAGGCGATTCCCCAGACCTGCGGCCACTGCCACGCTGACGCCAAGTACATGGCGGGCTACAAGCGGGACGACGGCTCGCCGCTGCCCACCAACCAGCTCGAGGAGTTCAAGAAGTCGGTGCACGGGAAGGCGCTGCTCGAGAAGGGCGATCTCTCGGCGCCCGCCTGCAATGACTGCCATGGCAACCACGCCTCGCAGCCGCCCGCGATCAGCTCGGTCGCCCAGGTGTGCCGCACCTGCCACGTGATGAACGGCACGCTCTTCGACGGCAGCAAGCACAAGCTGGCGTTCGAGAAGCACGGGTGGCCCGAGTGCGCGAAGTGCCACGGCAAGCACGACATCGAGAAGCCGAGCATCGACCTCATTTCCGATGCCAAGGACGGGCTGTGTGGCTCCTGCCACGACGAGTACTCCAAGGACAACCCGGAGTGTAACAAGGGTGCCCGCTACTTCCACTCCACCCTGGTGGAGCTCACCAAGGTTCAGAAGGCGATTCCGGCCGAGGCCGAACATCTGGCCGAGCGCGGGCTCGACACCGAACCGATCCTCAACTCGGCGGGTGAGCTGGACGAGGCGATCATGCAGGCCCGTACCCGGGTTCACACCTTCGACAAGGGAGGCTTCGACGTCGCCGCCACGGCCGGGCGCGAGGCGGTCGAGAAGACCGAGAAGCTGATCGCCGAGGCCCACGCCGAGCGGGCCTTCCGCCGCAAAGGGTTGCTCGCCTCGATCGGTGTGATGGGGCTCCTTGCTGTCATCATCTGGCTGAAGATTCGCGAGCTCGACCGCCGGCGCGCGGCGGAGCGTGCCCAGAACAAGCCCTAGCGAATTGCCGCTTGAGGGGAGCGCATGCCGGGCACGCCGGCGCGGCCACGTGCCGTTTTGGCACGCTACGCTCATTCAACGGCACCGACCCGGGGTCGTTTCGAGTATCAGATCAAACGCGTAGGGTAGCCGCCGGGCCCGCGCCAGCTCGAGCGTCTCGGGGACGTTTTCGAGAAAGTCGCTAGGGCCCGCTCGCAGGTGTACCCGCCGATGAAGTCGGTGCGAACGTTTCCGCCCGGCCGGTCCGACTTCTCGAGGACGATGATCGCGATGCGATGCCGGCCGGGCTCACGGGCGCCCCGTGTTTTTCGGGACCGCGCCGTTACTTGAACGTGCGGATGTAGTTTACGACGCTCCAAATCTCGTCTGGTTCCATGAGCTTCTTGCCCGAGGGCATCGGCTTCTTTCCCTCGGAGATCTTCCAGAAGAGCTCGCCGTCGGTTTGCTTCGCGACTGACGGGTCCGTAAGAAGCGTCATCCGGTCCTTATCTTCCTTCTTCATCTCGGCAATCTTCTTGCCGTCGTTCTTTCCGCTCGCGCCGTGACACTCTTCGCATTGGCCGTTGTAGGCCTCCTTGCCCGCGGCGAGAGACTCGTCGCTCACGGCCACCGGATTTTTCTTCTGCGCCTCGGCCGGGGGTACCTTCCATTCCTCCTTCTTCTTCTCTGCGGCGACGACCAGCGCCGCGCCGAGGACGACGGTACCGACGATGGTGAGCGTGGGCAGCCAGGTCCGTTGACGATTCGATCTCATCGTTTCCTCCGTCAGATCTTCATTAGTTCGACGACAGCCGACGCGTAAATACAGACAAAGGATCGCGACTGCAAGGGTCGGGAAGCTACCGGAAGTCGATGAGATCGAACGGCGCCGCGCGCTCACCTGGGAAATAGGGGGCAGGAGCGCGGTCCCTTGAATCAAGCGCGCGCCACCGCCGGCGCATCCTCCTCGGGCAGCCGGATCGGCGTCGTATTCTCGGGGTACCGACCCTCGATCGGCGCGTAGAACGCGCGCACCACGTCCATGTCCTTGCCGACGTCGCCTGTCGCCACCACGGTCGGGCCGATGCCCGCGACGCGCCGCCCGTAATCGAGGAACGAGCAGACGATCGGCACGCCGGCGCCGCGCGCGACGTGATAGAAGCCGGACTTCCAGTGTGGCACGCGGCGCCGCGTCCCGGACGGCGGGATGACGAGGAACAGCCGCTCCGCCTCGGCGCGCGCGACCACCTGCTCGACCAGGTTCGCGCGCCGCGAGCGATCCACCGGCACGCCCCCGAGCCAGCACATGAGCCGGCGGAAGGGGGTGCGGAAGAGCTCTCGTTTGCCGAGCCACGAAGGCCGCACGCCCAACACGAAGGCTGTCGCCAGCATGAAGGGGAGATCCCAGTTGCTCGTGTGCGGCGCGGCGATCACCACAACCTTCGGTGTCATCGGCAGGTGGCCTTCCACGCGCCGCCCGAACGCGCGTAGCCACGCGCGACCGAGAAAATGGGCGAGCGCG
The DNA here is from genome assembly GCA_963745025.1 of uncultured delta proteobacterium. Lineage (GTDB taxonomy): Bacteria > Desulfobacterota > Binatia > JACPRU01 > JACPRU01 > CAVQIG01. The sequence goes on along the minus strand of CAVUWD010000016.1, from coordinate 622,515 downwards.
CCAGCCGGGCGCGAATCGCGGACGTGGTCGGCTCGGGCCATCGCCGGACCAGACCCGATAACCGCATGCGAGTCAATTGCGCGCGCGAGCCCCTTGAGGTTGCGGCGCAGCCCGCGTGAGTCCGCATAAACGCGTGATTCTTCCCGCGGCCGTCAGCGCGACGCTTGCGCGCTCGGGCGATCGACTACCTCCCCGTGCCAGCGATGGAGATGGCGGCATTCCTCGGGAACCTCCACCTTCGCGAAGCCAAGGAAATCGACGAGGCACAGAGCGGTGATGTCCGCCACGGTGAAGCGCTCGCCCGTGACGTAGCGATGCTTGGCAAGCTGCCCGTCGAAGGTCGAGAAGAAACGACCGAGGCGGGCTCTGCCGCGCTCGATCAGGCCGGGAATCTGCTTCAGCGGCCGATCGGGATAACCCGGGAGCGAGCGATCGACGAAGCCAGGGCTTGCGTTGCGGAGAGCCTCGGACATCGACAGCATGCCTTCGCACGCTCGCCGCTCCCACATGTCGACGATGGCTTTGTCCCTTGCGTCGGTGCCCATGAGCGGCGGGTCGGGATGGAGCTCTTCGAAGTAGCGGCAGATCGCCATGGCCTCGCCGATGCACGTGCCGTCGTCGAGCTCGAGCATCGGCACCATCGCGTGCTCGGGGTACTTGGCCAGATAGTCCGGTTTCAGGCGGAGCTCCTGCGGTACACCCACCTCCTCGTACGGGACCTCGATGCCTTTTTCGGCGAGATACATGCGAACCCGTCGCGGGTTCGGCGCCAGCCGCCAGTCGTAGATTTTCATGATCGCCTTCTCCTGAATCGGCCGAGCGCCTTCACCACGGCACGCTTGAGTCGTCGAGGCCGGCTCTCCCTCGCAATCGTCTTCATGCCTCTCTTTTGCGTCCCCTCGCAAGCTCGCGAGCGCTCCGATTTGCGGACCCGGCGCCCCTCGCCCGCCGCACATGGTAGAAGCCGTGTGGGATTTGTCCTTGCGAACGCGCCGCCCGGGTGTGAGGCTGCCGAACCGAGAGGTGTGTGCGAACGAGGGATCGAGTTCGCCCGACCGATCGACGAGGCGTTCCATGCGACGTTTTGGAGAGCGCAGCACCTCTTCTCTTTCTGACCCCGTTCGGTAGCACCGCTCATCATCCGCGGGTTAAACCGTGTCACCATCGAGACAGAAGTGACGATTGACAAAATGTGTCCGTCAGTAAAAGCCATCGGTCTCCACAAGAATGTGTATATTTCCGCAATTTTTCGATGCCGTGCCAGCGGCATAGGGATTGCTCGTTATAGGGTACAAGGGAGACGCAGATGAGAATAGTCTTGCTTTCCGCGACAGTCCTCCTGCTGGTCACGAATGCCTATGCGCAGTCGTTGAACGAGCAGCCGGCGGTAGCACACGCACACTACGGGAGGGATGGTTTTTGGCACTGTGACCCGGGCTATGCGGCAGGCGAGTCGGGAGGGTGCGAGCCGGTCATGAACCCCGCGCGGTTTTCCGCTTCGGGCAGACTCCGCGAATTCGAGATCGCCGAGCACAGGGAAGCGACCGCGAGAATGCAAGCGCAGTAAAAGACAGTTGCTCAGCTCGGTCGGCAAAGCTTCGCGATCAGCCTCGGCACCTCCCGACTGGCGAGACGAGCTCTCGTCGAAGCGGTGCCGGTGGTCGTTCGTGTCGAGCCAATGGCGGTAGCGCTCGAAGGTCCGCATGCCCTCGCTCGCGCTCGTGGCGATGGTCGACGCCAGCTGCTAGAGGCGCCCCTGACGGTCCGGTCGGCTTCGCTGATCAGCCCACGGGCGATTGTCTCGGTTGCGCTCCCGTCGATCGCCGCTCGGGGCTTCACCGCTCATGCGGCGGAGTCGTCGGCGGCGCTTGCGATCTCTTTCGGCAGTCGGCTCGACCAGTCGTATGTGCGCGCGAGCAGGCGCCCGACGCGCGCGAGGAATTCCTTGGCGTCGAACGGTTTGCCAATGAAGTCGTCCGTGCCCGCGAGGAAGCCGAGGCGCGCCGCTTCGGCATCGGCCGCTCCCGCGATCATGATGATCGGAATCAGCGCGGTCTTAAGATCGGCGCGGACGCGGCGGCAGATCTCGTAGCCGCCGAGGCCGGGCATCGAGAGGTCGAGGACGATCAGGTGCGGCCGGCTGGCCGCAATCTTGGCGAGAGCCTCTTCGCCGCTCTCGGCGACCTCGATCTCGATCGGCTTCTCCGCCTTGGCGAGCGCCCGGCGGACCGACTCGAGAGCTTCCTGGTCATCGTCGACGACGAGCACGCGGGGGATCTTGACGCTGCCGCGATGGTCGTCGGCGCGGGCGGGCGCGGCGAGCGGCTGTGCATGGGGAGCGCCGACAGTCGCGGCGGCGGTGCCGCAGAAGGCGCAAGCCGTCCAGCCCTTCTTGAGAATCGTGCCACACCCCGAGCAGATGAGATGGAGCTGGTTCCGACAGTTTGGACAAACCGTGTAGGTTTCCTCGACGGTCGAGTGGCATGCCGGACAGAGGAGCTTCCGTGCGGAGTCGAGGTCGATGACGCGGAGGACCTCCGACGGGGTGGTGAGCCCGCCGAGAACCTTCGTGCGCGCGTCGTCGAGCACGGACGTCATCCCTTGTTCCTCGGCCAGCGTGCGGATCTCGTTCTCAGGGGCCTTTTTCTCGATCAGCTGCTCGATTCCCTTCGTCACCTCGAGAACCTCATAGCAGCCTGTCCTGCCCGAAAAACCGGTCTTGCGGCAGACGGAGCAACCTCGCCCGCGGCGGAGCGGATGGCCCGCCGGAAGACCGAGAAGCTCCCGCGCTTGCTCCGCGGGCGGAACCGGCTCGGCGCAGGACACGCACACCTTCCGAACCAGGCGCTGCGCCACGACTGCGAGCAGCGAAGGACCGATCGTGTGCGGGTCGATGCCCAGCTCGAGGAGCCGCGTCACGGTCGCGGCGGTATCGTTGGTATGAACGGTCGAGAGCACGAGATGTCCGGTCTGCGCCGCTTGGAAGGCGGTCAGCGCCGTCTCGTGATCACGGATCTCGCCGACGAAGATCACGTCGGGATCCTGGCGCAGGACGGAACGGAGCGTCTCTGCGAACGTCAATCCTTGCTTCTCGTTGATCGGGATCTGTGTGACTCCCTTGAGCTCGTACTCGATCGGATTCTCGATCGTCACGATGTTGATCTCGGGCGAGACGATCTCCTGGATGATCGCGTAGAGAGTCGTCGTCTTGCCGCTACCGGTCGGACCGGTGACCAGGATCATGCCTTCGGGCCGCTCGATCAGCCGCCGGAGCATGGCCAGGTCTCGCGCGGACAGGCCGATGTCGGCGAGCCTGCGCACGCCGCGTGACGGATCGAGGAGGCGCAGCACGAGCTTCTCGCCGTACATCGTCGGCATCGAGGAGACCCGGACGTCGACCGTGGCGTCTCCCACGCGGAGCGCGAAGTGGCCGTCCTGCGGCAGCCGGCGCTCGGTGATATCGAGCTTGGCCAGGACTTTCACCCGCGCGACGATTGGCGCCTGCACCCATTTTGGAACCTGCAGGTTCTCCTCGAGCACGCCGTCGATCCGATAGCGGACGAGGACGACGTGGGGACCCGGCTCGATGTGGATGTCGCTGGCGCCGGTATTGAACGCCTCGAACAGGATGAGATTGACGATCTTGACGATCGGCGGCTGCTCCGCCTGACGTGCGATGTCGCGCACGTCTACGGGCGCGGGGTCGCGGTCGGCGACACGGAGAACCTCGAGCTTCGAGGTCGGATCCACTCCGGAGAGCAGCGAACCGAGCGACGACTCCCTGGTGTAGAGCCGAGCGATCGCGTCGCGAATTTCGCTGCGAGGTGCGACCGCCGCGCGGATTGCCAGGCTCGTCGAGAACTCGAGCGTCTGAATCGCTTCGCGGTCGAGGGGATTCGCCATTGCGACCACGAGGACTCCGTTCTGGACACAGATGGGGACGACGCCGAGGCGCTGCGCTACCGACTCTTCGATCAGCTCCACTTCCGCGCCGCCGAGGGACACCTCATGCAAGTCGAGGCGAGGTACCTTGAGCTCCCGCGCGATCGCCTCTGCCAGGTCGCTCTCGGACAAAGCGCCGCTCGCAACGATCGCATCGATCGCCGGCATGTGCTGCGCTACCATGCGCTGCTCGATAGCCGCGACTTGCGCCGCGTCGAGGCGAGCGCTCCGCTTGAGGAGATTCAGGAGCCTCTGATCCGCATCCGGCGCGGCGGGCACATGGTTGGCGTCTGGCTTTCTCGTCACCGAGTGACCTCCCGGCATCGGGTTGTCGGCGGCCGTTGGTTTGCTCGTGCGGGTAAGAGCCTAGGCGAATCGATCACGGACAGACGCCTCAGCAAGAGACATGCCTTGGGGGAGGGTCATGCTAGCGAGGAAAAGCACGACATGATCTCGAAAATGAGAACCCGGGCGTCCCATTCTTCTCACGCTCGCCAAACCAGCTGGAATCGCAGGGCCTGCCGGGGAAAAGTTTGCGTCCCGGTACCGTCCGACCGAACGCGCGACTGGCCCGACCAGCAACGCGGGCAGGCGCTCGGTGAAGAGGGGCAGTTATCATCCGCAGTGCGGCGGCCGGCACAAAATGGACGGCAGCGCGATCGTGATTTTCGCCGACGCAGGCCGGTTTCAGGCCGGCGCCGCGCGACCGCACAGCAACTTCATCACGAACAGGCAGCAGGCCTCGTTCCGCTGGTTGGCGATCCGGCCGTTCCAGGTGAGCACGCCGCGCGTGGCGTCCTTGTGCTCGATCGACGTGACCTCGGCCTCGAGGCGGATGGTGTCGCCGATCTTCACCGGGGTCGTGAAGCGCACCCGCTCCATGCCGTAGAAGGCGATGAACGATCGCGGCAGCAGCACGAACGTGCCGAGACGAAAGGCGAGGGCGCTGCCCGCGGCGAGTACGAGCATGCCGTGCGCGATGCGCTCGCCGAACGGCGTCGTGGCGGCGTAGGTGACGTCGGTGTGGAGCGGGTGCCAATCGCCCGTGAGGCCCGCGAAGTTGACGATGTCAGCCTCGGTGATCGTCCGGCCGGGACTGACAATGCGCTCACCGACCTGGTAGTCGTCGAGTGTCTGCTTCTCCATGAGTCCTCCTGAAGGGCTTGTTCTCGGGGATCGTTGGTTATTCGTCAAACGTCCTTCGTGGTGACTGCGAGATGCGGACCGCGCCGTGAGCGGAGCGCATGCGCCTTCCATGGCGGCTCCATCCGCTCCCCCGCACCGGCGGGGCCTCCGCGATGGCTCGACGGCGTTGGAGGGGCCGGAAGAACCCGAAGGTCCGTGCCGTCAGCCGCTGACCCGCACCTCTCCGGCGTGGGTCACCGCCATCGCGCCGGTGATCTCGTCGTCGAGATCGATCGCGAGGGCGCCATCGCGCAGCAGGTACTGGAGCAACGTGAGGACGTTGCGGTTGAGCATCTGGCTCGCGTGCACCGGCACCGTGCTCGCCAGGTTGAGCGGACCGAGGATCAGCACACCGTTGGCCTCGACCGTCTCCCCCGGCTTTGTGAGCGCGCAGTTGCCGCCCGTCTCGGCAGCGAGGTCGACGATCACCGAACCCGGCTTCATGTGCCGGACCATTTCTTCGGTGATCAGCAAGGGTGCCCGGCGTCCGGGAATCGCGGCGGTGGAGACCACCAGGTCCATCTCCTTCAGGTGCGCATCGAGCAGCGCCTGCGCGCGCCGTTGCTCGTCCTCGCTCTGGGCTTTGGCGTAGCCGCCCTTGTCCTGCGCGGCGTCGGACGCGAGCTCGGCGGCGACGAAAGTGGCGCCGAGGCTTTGCACCTGTTCTCGCGCCGCGGCGCGAACGTCGAACGCGGATACGATGGCACCGAGTCGCTTTGCCGTCGCAATCGCCTGCAAGCCAGCCACGCCGGCGCCGAGCACGAAAGCTTTGGCGGGGCGGATGTTGCCGGCAGCCGTGGTCAACATCGGCAAGATGCGCGGCAGCAACGAGGCCCCGAGCAAAACACCCTTGTAACCGGCGAGCGTCGCCTGAGACGAGAGCACGTCCATCGATTGTGCGCGCGAGATGCGCGGCACGCGCTCGAGAGCGAGGGCCGTGATGCGTCGCTCGGCCAGGATCCTGAGGAGATCCTGCCGCTCGCTCGTCGGTAGGAGGCTGACGAGAAGAGTTCCCGGGTCGAGCCGCCCGGCTTCTTCGACTGTCGGCGGCTGCACCTTGACGACCGCTGCCGCGCCGATGCATGCCCCGCGGGCATCTGCAGCGATCGTCGCCCCGGCCTGAGCGTAGGCCTCGTCGGATGCACCCGCGCTGGCGCCGGCGCCCGCTTCGATCACGACTTCAACACCGGCCTTGACGAGCGTGCCGATGCCGTCGGGAAGCAACGCCACCCGGCGCTCGCTCGGAGTCGTCTCTCTTAGGACACCGATGCGCATGATGTTCGAACGGCCGGGGATATTGTCCGAAGCGCGCGGCGACCTCAAGCCCCCGATCACGACTCCGGCGACGGCGGACCGTCACCGAGGAGGCGAACGAGGCGCTCGACGTTCGCGCGGCGTCGCGCCGCGAGGAAGCCTAGGCTCGCGACGATGAACGGAGTGGCGTAGTTGAGGAGAATCTTGATCCACGGGATGGGGCCGCGCACGATCAGCTCCCCTTGGTTCATCAGGCTAAGCCACGTGCCGACGACGAGAGCGATGCGGCTCGCGCTCGGCACCGTCGCTCCGCTGAGAAAAATGCCGATTGCCTGCGAGTACTGGTCCCACACGGCCGGCGGCAAGCCTCGGTCCTGCACGAGCCCCGCCATAGCAGATTCGGCGCCTGTCCACGCAGCCGGGTGGCGTCGAAGGAACGAGCTGCAGCGAACCCGGCCGGAGGAGCTCGCGATCTCAAAAGAGTTGTCTCCGGCCCGATAGATTTCTGCTAGGCCTTCCCTGCGATGCGAAAGGGAGTTCGGCGGGGGTCTCGGCTGGCACTCGCGGCGCTGGCGCTGCTCTTTTGGCCGCCGGGCGCAGCACAGGCCGCACTCGTCTGGAGGGGCAGCGATCTCAGCGCCCAGGGAATCCACAAGGGCGCGGGGTTGCCGCTCTTCGCGACCTACATGGACGGTGCGCACAGCTCCTTCGCGACGCAGGAGCAGAGCAAGGATACGCCGCCGTGGACGCTCTTTCTCGGCACGTACAATCAATACTACTATGCCGATTCGCTTCGCGACGACCGCGGGCGCGCCGTGCCCGGCCGTTTCCATCTCAGCACGTACCTGCTCGTCGAGCGCATCATTCTGCTGACACCGCTCCGCACCGAGCGAGTCCAGCACTTCGTGGAAGCGGTACCGACCTTCGTGGCGACGGATTTCGCGGTCGGCAAGGCCGCAGCATCCACCGCGGGCCCGAGCGACCTGGCGCTGGGTACCGGTCTGAATTTCCCGGAGATCTACGAGAGCGAAGCGTTGAAAATTGCAGGCTTGATGGACGTCGATGTGTTCCTACCGACCGGCCACTATCAGCCGGGGGGCCTGCGGAACCTGAGCTTCGACACCTACACGTACCTGTACTCGAACGATCTCATCGTCCACCTGCGAAGCATCGGCAACGGCGTCTTCTTCGAGCCGTCGCTGTACTTCGCCGGCTCCACCAAGAACGACGATTTTCACAATCCCGCGACCGCCACGCGCTCGCGTTACCAGTTGGGCCCGACCGTGCAGGCCATGTTCAAGCTGCTTGCTCATCTCGACCATGCCCATACGCGAAACCTCGGCATCGAAGGGTTCTTCGACTTCCAGTATCGCGACGACCGCATGGACGGCAGCCGCATCCGCAACTCGTCCGAGCGAGGCTGCATGCTCGGGCCGATCGCCACGGCCGTGCTCCGTGGCTTCCTCATCGATCTGTCGGTGCTTCGCGAGTTCGACGCACTGAACCGCCCGCAGGGAACTCGCTTCACGGCAATCGTCTACCGCGTGTTCTGACGGGTCGTCGTCTGGCGGGCGCTTGCTTCAAGTCGCGAGAATCGCCAGACTTTCGACCCTGCCTACGGACTACGACAAAGAATCGGTGGAACTCCACGCCCAGCTGCACGGCAAGCTCGGCGTGCGCAGCAAGGTCAGCCTCGCGAGCAAACACGATCTCAGTCTCGCCTACACGCCGGGTGTGGGCCAGGTCTGCGTCGAGATCGCCCGGGCCCCGGAGCGTGTCTTCGATCTGACGATCAAGCACAACACGGTGGCGGTGGTTTCCGACGGCTCGGCGATCCTCGGTCTCGGCAACCTCGGCGCCGAGGCGGCGATCCCGGTGATGGAAGGCAAGGCGGTGCTCTTCAAGGAATTCGCCGGCGTCGACGCCTTTCCGATCTGCCTCGCCACCCAGGACGTCGACGAGATCGTCGCGATCGTGCGCGCGATCGCCCCCGTGTTCGGCGGCATCAACCTCGAAGACATCTCCGCGCCGCGCTGCTTCGAGGTCGAGGCGCGGCTACAGGATCTCGGCATCCCGGTTTTCCACGACGACCAGCACGGTACCGCGATCGTCACCGTCGCCGCGCTGCTGAACGCGCTGAAGGTCACGCGCAAGAACCTCGCCGAGTGCACGATCGTGTTCAGCGGCAGCGGCGCCTCGGCGATCGCCTGCGCCAAGCTCATCCAGAGCTTCGGCAAGCTCGGCCACATGCCGGAAGCCGGCGACATCCTGCTCTGCGACTCGAAGGGCATCGTCGATCGCGCGCGCACCGACCTGAACCCATACAAGCGCGAGATCGCCGAGACCACGAACCGGCGCGGAATGAAGGGTAGCCTCGCGGACGCGCTTCGCGGCGCGGACGTGTTCATCGGCCTCTCGCAGCCGGGCATCGTGACTGAGGAGATGGTGCGAACGATGAATCCCCCGCCGATCGTCTTCGCGATGGCCAATCCCGTGCCGGAGATCATGCCCCAACTGGCGCGCGCGGCAGGGGCGGTCGTCGTCGCCACCGGGCGGAGCGACTTCCCGAATCAGATCAACAACGTGCTTGCATTTCCCGGCGTGTTCCGCGGCGCGCTCGACGCCGGTGCACAGGTCATCAACGAGGAGATGAAGGTCGCTGCGGCGCAGACGCTGGCGTCGATCGTCATCGAGCCCGTGCCGGAGCGGATTCTTCCCGATCCCCTGGACAAGAGCGTCGGTTTCCGGATCGGCGAGGCGGTGGCCGCGGCGGCGCGGAAAAGCGGGGTGTGTCGGAACTAACGGCTGCCGACGCGGCTACCGGCAACAACCCGCCATCGTTGCACCCCACGGAGTGGGAGAATCGGCGGCACCGTGTTCATAACGCGCGGGACTTTCGTCGGATTCGACGTCACAGGGACTTCGCACTACGGGCACTTGCCGCGGGAGCGGCGTAACCGACGCGCCTGGGGGACATCATGAAGGGAACCGTGCTCATTGCTGGCGCCAGCGGTCTCGTCGGGGCTGCGACCGTTGAGAGCTTTCTCGCCGACGGATACGACGTCATCGCGCTGTCGCGGCGTCGTCCGGAAGTAGACACCGCCAAATCATTCACGCACTCGGCGCTCGATCTACGCGACGCCGCGGCATGCCGCGAGACGGCCAAGGGGTGCGGCGCCGTGACGCATGTCGTGTACACGGCGGTCTTCGAGCTGCCGGGTCTGGTTCCGGGATGGAGCGAAAAACTCCAGATGGACACGAATCTGGAGATGCTGCGAAACTTGATGGATCCACTCTCACGAAATGCGAACGGTTTGAAGCACGTGAGCCTCCTGCAGGGCACGAAGGCATACGGAGTGCACCTCCACCCGATCCGGATTCCCGCGCGCGAACGCTTCCCGCGCGACCCGCACGAGAACTTCTACTGGTTGCAGGAGGACTACGTCCGCGCCAAGTCGGCGCGCGAAGGATGGACGTTCACCATCTGGCGCCCGCAGTTGATCGTCGGACCGAACTACGGCGTGGTGATGAACCTTCCGCCCATCATAGGCGCCTTCGCGGCGATCTGCCGCGAAGAGGGTCGCCCGTTTGGATTCCCCGGCGGAGCCCCGTGGGTATGGGAAGCGGTCGACACGCGGCTCGTCGCCGACGCTTTGGTATGGGGAGCGACGGCCGCCAATGCGAGAGGCGAGACGTTCAACCTCACGAACGGCGAAGTGTTCGAGTGGCGTGACCTGTGGCCTTCGTTCGCCGAGGTGCTCGGTGTGAAACTCGGTCCCGACAATCCCGTGAGGCTCGCGGAGTTCATGCCGGCCAAGGCGCCCGTGTGGGACCGGATCATCGCCAAACATGGATTGCGGAAAGTGCCGATGTCGGAATTGATCGGCGAGTCGCATCACTACGCCGACTTCTGCTTCGCGTACGGCGCCACCGCTCCCCCGCCGCCGGCGTTCGTCAGCACCGTGAAGATCAAGCAGGCGGGGTTTTGCCAGGCGTACGATACCGAAGAGACGTTCCGCTACTGGTTCAGCAAACTGATCGAGCGGAAGATCCTGCCGCCGGCGAACGCCTGAACCGATCAGCCTTGGCGCTCGACGTCGATCGTACCGCCCTTAGCCGACGTCGCGTCCGACCACGGAGACGAAGCTCACGCACCGTCCGGGCGCGCCGCCGAGATTGTGCGTGAGGCCGAGCTTCGGGTTCTTGATCTGCCGCGGGCCCGCCTCGCCGCGAAGCTGGAGCCACATCTCGTACATCATGCGCAGGCCCGAGGCGCCGATCGGATGGCCGAACCACTTGAGCCCGCCGTCGGGGTTGACCGGCAGCGGGCCCTCGAGATCGAAGAGGCCGTCGAGCACGTCCTTCCACGCCGTGCCGCGCTCGCGGAAGCCGAGGTCCTCCAAGAGCACGAGCTCGGTCGGCGTGAAGCAGTCGTGGACCTCGGCCATGCTGATCTCGGCGCGGGGATTCGTGACGCCGGCCTGCTTGTAGGCATCGCGCGCCGTCGCCACCACCTCGGGGAAGGTCGTGAAGTCGTAGTCCTGCCTGGAGTGGCCTTCGCCGGGGCCGGCGACGAACGACAGCGCCTTGATGTAGATCGGATCCTTGCGGTACTTGTGCGCGTCCTCGGCGCGACGACGATCGCCGCCGCCGAGCCGTCGGAGACGCCCGAGCAGTCCATGATGCCGAGCGGATCGGCGACCTTCGGCGAATTCAGGATCGTCTCCATCGGCACTTCCTTGCGGAACTGCGCCTTCGGGTTCTTCGCGCCGTTCTTGTGGTTCTTCCAGGCGATGCGCGCGAGCACCTCTTTGCCCTTCTTGGGATCGAGGCCGTACTTCTTGAAGTACGCGGGCGCGAGCAGCGAGAACGAGGCGGGCGCCGTCATGGTGCTCTGCGTGCCGTCGTTGGGCGGAACGTTGCCGACGAGCCCCGAGAAGCCCGAGTCCTTGAGCTTCTCGACGCCGATCGCCATCACGACGTCGTAGGCGCCGCGAGCGACGGCGTAGCAGGCGTGGCGCAGCGCCTCGGAGCCCGTCGCGCAGAAGTTCTCGACGTGTGTGACCGGCTTGTACGGGATCTTCAGCGGCTCGGAGAGCATGAGCCCGGAGAGCCCCGAACCGAGCGTGCCGAGCCAGTAGGCGTCGACGTCGTTCGGGTCGATGCCCGCCGAGCGCGTACGCCTCGTAGGCGGCGTCGACGAGGAGATCGTCCGGCCCCTTGTCCCAGTGCTCGCCGAACGACGTGCAGCCCATGCCGACGATCGCGACGCGGTCCTTGATTCCGTTGCTGGCCATGTTTCCTCCGGGGGCCTCAGGCTGCGGAGCCCGACGCCAGTTTCACCGCTTCGGCCGCGCCTTCCAGAAGTAGTTGTGCACCCCTCCTGCCGTATAGAGCTTGCGGAACGTCATCTCCACCTCGTCGCCGATCGCGACCTTCTCCGGCTCGCAATCGGTCATCTCGCAGATGAACCGTCCGCCGCCGTCGAAGTCGAGAACGACGGCGACCGTCGGCGGGTTGCAGCGAGTACGCGAGCCGATCGAGCGTGTAGGTGGCGATGCGCGCGGTGCGATCGGCGAACGGGTAGGGCTCCATCTGGTCGAACGCGCGGCACTTCACGCACACGCGCTGCGGCGGAAGCTGCGGCGTGCCGCACGCCGTGCAGCGCGACCCGACGAAGCCGTACTTCCAGCTCGACGACCGGAGCATCGGTGGTCCCGCGGGCCGGTCGGGGTCGGGCCGGCGCGGCGGCTCGGTCGGGATGATCTCGCGCCACTTGAGGTAGCTTCCGTAGGAGACGTCGCCCTTCGACTCGATCAGCCGTCCGACCGAGCGCGGCTGCTTGTAGCGGGCGGCGGCATCGGTGATGCGAAAGACGATCGCATCCGCGCCATCGGCCGCGGTGGCGACGAGGATCCGCTCTCCAGGCTTCGCCGCCGGCAGCACGGAAGCGAGCATCAGGCCGGCATGCGTGGCGCCGGTCTGCCCGACCGTCAGTGCGAGCGGGTCGGCGAGCTGAGCGGCCTCGAGCTTCATGCCGCGTGCGATCTCGTCGACCGCTCGCGGGTTCGGACAATCCAGCACGACTTTGGCGAGGTCTTTCGGCGTCACCTTCGCCTTTGCGAGGACCGCCTGCACCGCTTTCCCGAGAAGCGGTCCGTAGGCTTGGGTCAGGGCGAATCGCTCCTCCCAGGTGTGAGCAAAACGCTCGTCGGGCGCGCGCCAAGTATCGAGGAACTCGCGCGTCAGCGACGCGCTCGCCTCGATCTCCGCGATGACGTTCTCCGAGCCGAGCACGAACGCGACCGCGCCGTCGCCGTTCTGCTGCTCGGCTTTACCCTCGGGCGCGCCGAGTCGGCAATCCGCGATCACGGCCAGCGCCTGCTTCGCGCCACCGCCCACGCTGTCCGATGCCTGGAGCAGGGCGCCGAGGCCGGCGCGGACGGAACCGGTCGAATCCGCGGCGCGAATCTCGACCGGCAAGCGGGCCGCGGCGCCGACGATCGCCGCGTGCAGCTTCTCGCCGTACGGCGGGGTCGTCGTCGCGAAGAACAGCGCCTGGACCGATGGGGCCGAAGTCGCTCGCAACGCATCGCGCGCTGCCTCGACGCCCATCGACACGCTATCCTCGTCGAAGCTCGCCACCGCCCGCTCCCCCTTGCTGGCGGGAATTCCGAGGACTTGTGCGATCGCCGACCGCTTGAGACGGCGGTAGGGCACGTAAGAACCGTAGGAGACGATGCCGACCATGACCGGCATCAATGGCCGACTCCGCGGTCCTGGTCAATCGGTGCGCCGTCCGGGCTGACCAAAGATTGGCGCCAGTGGTTCCTTAGTCGGCTTGTTCAGCAGCTGCGTCGCTCGAAGACGATCGCGACTGCCCCGAAAGGAGACAAACCGATAGACCTGCATCCCTCCTAGAATCGAAACACCCCGTACCCAGGCTCTCCGATCGGTGTGTTCAGCGCGCACGAGATAGCGATCCCGAGCGCGTTGCGCGTGTCCAGCGGATCGAGCAGGCCGTCGTCCCAGAGCTCCGACGTGCTGTAGTAGGCGCTCGAGCTCGGCGTGTACTCCTCGAGGATCGGCTCGCGGATCGCAGCGATCTCGGCGGCGGAGAGCTTCCGGCCCTCGCGCTCGAGCTGCTTGATCTTGATCTCGGCGAGCACGTTCGCGGCCTGCTCGCCGCCCATCACCGAAATCTGGCGCTTGCGGCCACATGAAGAGGAAGCGCGCGTCGAAGGCGCGCCCGCACATGCCGTAGTTGCCGGCGCCGAACGAGCCGTTGACGATCACCGTGAACTTCGGCACCACCGAGCCCGTCACCGCCATGATCATCTTGGCGCCGTCCTTGGTGATGCCGCGCGCTTCGTACTCGCGGCCGACCATGTAGCCGGTGATGTTCTGCAGGAACAGCAGCGGCGTGCGGTTCTGGTTCGCAGAGCTCCATGAAGTGCGCGCCCTTGAGCGAGCTGTCGTTGAAGAGCACGCCGTTGTTGGCGAGGATGCCGACCTTGTAGCCCCAGAGGCGCGCGAAGCCGCAGACCAGCGTGGTGCCGTAGGCCGGCTGGTACTCGTGGAAGCGGCTGCCGTCGACGAGGCGGGCGATGACCTCGCGCATGTCGAACTGGATCTTCATGTCGCCGCGGAATGATCCCGTAGAGCTCCTCCGGGTCGTAGCTGCGGCGGCTCCGGCTCGTCGCGGTCGATCGCGGCCTTCTGCGGCGCGCGCGAGCTGGGCGACGATGTCGCGCGCGATGGCGATCGCCTCCTGCTCGGACGCGGCTGGGTAGTCCGCCGTGCCGCTCACGCTGCGTGTGCACGTCGGCGCCGCCGAGCTCGTCGGCCGTGACCACCTCGCCGGTCGCGGCCTTCACCAGCGGCGGCCCGCCGAGGAAGATGGCGCCGGTGCCGCGCACGATCACGAGTAGTCGCTGAGCGCCGGGATGTAGGCGCCGCCGGCCGTGCAATGGCCGAGCGACGATCGCGACCTGCGGCACGCCCATCTTCGAGAGCGTGCACTGGTTGCGGAAGATGCGGCCGGCGTAGTAGCGGTCGGCGAAGAGCTCGGCCTGCAGCGGCAGGAAGCCGCCGGCGCTGTCGCAGATGTGGACGACCGGCAGCCGGTTCTCGATGGCGATGTCGAGCGTGCGCACGATCTTCTTGACCGACAGCGGATACCACGCGCCGCCCTTCACCGAAGCGTCGTCGGCATGCATGATCACCTCGCGCCCGCTGACGATGCCGATGCCCGTCACTTGCCCGGCGCCCGGCACCTCGCCGTCGTAGGCCATGTTGGCGGCGAGCGTCGAGAGCTCGAGGAACGGCGTGCCGGGATCGAGCAGCAACGCGAGCCGATCGCGGACGAAGAGCTTTCCCTGGCGGGCGAGGCGCTCGAGGTCGCGCTCCGGGCGGCGGGCGCGGACCTCCTCCTGCCGGCGACGAAGCGTGGCGATGAGCGCCCGGTTCTGATCGCGGTTGGCGCGGAACGTGTCGGAGCGGACGTCGACGTTCGATTGGATGCGGCGCATGATTGCCTCGGGTCTTCGCTCGGCTTAGGCGGCGGGTTCGGGCTCCAGGGAGACCAGCGGGGCCTTTCGGTCGAAGGTCGCGCCGAGCGGCCGGTGAACGGCGGCCACGATGCCGTCGCGCCAGGCGACGATCGCGGTCTCCATTTTCATGCTCTCGATCACGACGAGCGTCTGGCCGCGCTTCACCGCGTCTCCGACGCCGACCTGGACACGGACCACCGTGCCGGGCATCGGGGCTTCCGCGGTGTCGCTCGCGCCGCCGCCATGGGCGGAGGTCTCGGCGAGCTCATCGATCGTCTCGAGCGTCCACGAGCGGCCACCGAGATGAACGTGGATCGCGTCGCCGCGCACGACGATCCAAGCGCGATGGGCGACTCCATCGAGCTCTACCCGGTACTCGCACGCTCCGAGCGACGCCAAGCGCGCCAGGTGCTCGTTACCCTCGATCCTGAGCCTCTTCCCGCCTCGGTGAGGCAGCACGAGGAGCTCGTGACGGTCTTCGCCGATCCGGAAGATGCGCTTCACGTCAGTTTCTCCACTCGCCGATCGCCGCGTAGAGCTCGGGGATCTCGCCGCCGGCGCCCTTGTCGACGAGCGTGGCCCCCGCGAGCAGCGCCGCCAGCTCGGCGCCGGCAGGCGGAGGAGGCAGGAGATCGGGGTGGTGCTGCTCGAGAAAATGGGTGTGAAGCTCGCCCCGTGCGAACGCGGGGTGCGCGAGCACCCGCTCGAGGTAGGCCGCGTTGTGCACGACTCCGAGCAGCACGAGATCGCGCAGCGCCTTGTCGCATGCGGGCGATCGCCTGGGCGCGATCGGAGCCGTGGACGATCACCTTGGCGAGCATCGAGTCGAAGGCGGTGGTGATCGCCTGCCCCTCGCAGAGGCCGCTGTCGAACCGGACGCCGGGGCCGGTGGGGGCGCGAAGCAGCGCCACCTCCCCGGCCGTCGGCGTGTGGCCGCGGGCGGGATCCTCGGCGCAGATTCGGCACTCGATTGCGTGGCCGTGCGAGCGGACGTCCTCCTGGCGGAAGGAGATCCGCTCGCCCGCGGCGACTCGCAGCTGTTCCGCCACGAGGTCCAAACCCGTGACCATCTCGGTCACCGGATGCTCGACCTGCAGGCGGGTGTTGACCTCGAGGAAATAGAACTCGCCGGACGGCGCGAGGAGGAACTCGACGGTCCCCGCGTTTCGGTAGCCGACGGTGCGGGCGATGCCGACCGCGCTCTCGCAGAGGCGGCGACGCTGCTCGGGATTCAACGCCGCCGAGGGTGTCTCCTCGATCAGCTTCTGGAAGCGGCGCTGTACGGAGCATTCCCGCTCGCCGAGATGAAGGTGCGTGCCGTGTCGATCGGAGAGGATCTGCACCTCGATGTGCCGGGGCCGCTCGACGTAGCGCTCGGCGTATACACGCCCGTCCTTGAAGCTGCGCTCGGCTTCCCGGCGCGCCGATTCGATCTCCCCTTCGAGGCCCTCGGAGGCGCGCACGATGCGCATGCCGCGGCCGCCGCCGCCGGCGGCCGCCTTGATCAGCAGCGGAAAGCCGAGCGGCGCGGGCCTCGGCGAGAAATTTGCCGGAGTCGAGACCTTCGGCCGCCGACGGGGTGACCGGAAATCCCGCGCGCGCGACGAGCTCGCGCGCGCGGATCTTGTCGCCAAGCAGGCGGACGACGTCGGCGGGCGGACCGACGAAACGAAGCCCTGCGCCCTCGACCGCGGCGGCGAAATCGGCATTTTCGGCGAGAAACCCGTATCCGGGATGGATCGCTTCGGCGCCGGTCGCTCGGGCGGCGGCGACGATCGCCTCGATGTCGAGGTAGGCGGCGACCGGCGTCGTCGCGGCAATCTCGACGGCCTCGTCGGCCTCGCGCACGGCAAGGCTTTCGGCGTCCGCTGCGTGGTGGACGACGACGCTCGATACACCGAGTGCGCGCAGCGTGCGGATGATCCGCACCGCGATCTCACCCCGGTTGGCGATCAGGAGCTTCTTCATGCGGATTGCGGCGCGCAGAGCCGAGAGCTGTCCGTCACAGATCGCTCCCGTTGCTTCGCGTTGCGTCGTCGGCCGATGTAGCCTTTCGAAGTGCGATCAGGCAAGCTCTCGCACCTCGACGGCTCGTCGACGGGGGTTCAAGTGAACCAGATTTGCTTCGAGCTCGACGGCGAACGGCAGGGAATCCTCGATGCCGCGGATCGCTACGGACGCGACCGCCTCTATCCGCTCGCGGCGCGGATGGACGAAGAGGAGTGGTGGCCAGACGAGGAGTTCCGAGCTCTCGGGCGGAACGGATATCTCGGGATCACCGCGCCGGCGGACCTCGGCGGGGCGGGCCTGGACCTCTTCGCCAGCGGGCTCGTCGCCGAGGCATTCGCGCGCTGGAACCCGGCGCTCGCGCTCTCCTGGGTGGCCCACGAAAACCTCTGCTTGAACAACCTCCTCCGCAACGGCAGTGACGAGCAGCGGCGCCGATGGGTACCCGGGCTCTGCGACGGCTCGCGCATCGGCTGTTTGGCGCTCACCGAGCCGGGCGCGGGCTCCGACGCGCTCGGCTCGATGCGCATGACGGCGCGGCGCGAGGGAGACCACTACGTTCTGAACGGGCGCAAGCTCTACATCACCAACGGTCCGGTAGCGGACGTGGCGCTGGTCTATGCCAAAACCGATCCCGCGCGCGGCGCGCACGGGATCTCGGCGTTCCTGGTCGAGACCGACACGCCGGGATTCAACGTGGCGCAGAAGCTCGAGAAGATGGGATTTCGCGGCAGCCAGACCGCGGAGCTCGTCTTCGACGACTGCCGGGTTCCGGCGGAATGCCTCGTCGGCGAGGAGAACGAAGGGAAGCGCGTGGTGATGAGCGGTCTCGACCTCGAGCGGGCGTTGGTCGCGCCCCTCGCCGTGGGAATCGCCGAGCGAGCACTCGCGCTCGCCGTGGAGCACGCCAAGACCCGCGAGCAATTCGGCAAACCGATCGGCAGCTTCCAGATGGTGCAGTCGCGCCTCGCCGACATGTACACGCGGCTCGAAGCGATGCGTACGCTGAACCACCGATGCTTGGCCGCCTGCAACGACCTCGAGCCCGGCGGCGGCGGGCGCGGCGCGATCCATAAGCTGACCGCCGCGACGGTGATGTACACGGCCGATTCCTTGAATGCGGTGCTCGACCATGCAGTGCAAATTCACGGGGGAATGGGCTACATTTGGGAATCCGAGATCAACCGTCTCTACCGCACGATCAAGCTCTTGGAGATCGGTGCCGGCACCACCGAAGTGCGCAAGATGATCATCGCCGAGGAGCTCTTGAAGGAGGTCACGTGAAGCACGCCGCGCTCGAGCGGCGTAGAGGATAGAACCGGCTACCGACTACCGGCTACCGCAAGAGGGCCGCAGTGAAGTCTTTGCCGGTAGCCAGTAGCCGGAAGGCCTTCATCTCAGTGGCGGCACCACGCCCGCTGAAGGCGGTACGAAGTCCTGCTTCTTCGGCCGCCGCATCGTGGTCATCTTGACGAGCGCCTCGTCGACGAGCTGCTTCAGACGGGGGTCGCTCTCCTGCTCCCCGAGCTTCCGCAGATCGTCGCGGATCGTCACGTCGCCGATCTCGCCGAGCGTGTAGAAGCCGGTGCCGCGCACGTCCGGATTGCGCTCCTGCGCGATGAAATCGAGGATCGCCCGGCTGGCGCTCGGATCGCCGATCTTGCCGAGCGCGGAGAGGATGCGCTGGCGGAGCGCTCCGGGGGCGCCCGTGAAGAACAGCTTCTGCGCGAGCAGCGGAGTGGCGTCGGCGGAGCGCCGGGTGCCGAGATAATCGATGGCGCGCGCCTGTACGCGAAGATCGACGTCGTCGATCGCCTTCAGCAGGTAGTTGACGGCGTGCGGGTCCTCCGATTGACCGAGGTCTTCGACCGCCAACAGGCGTTGCTTCGCTTCCGGCGAGTCGAGAAGCCGCGCGTACTGCTCGACCGTCGAGCCGTCACGCGACTTTGCGTAGGGACTGCGAAGGTCGGGCTGTCCCGTGTGATACGGCGAGACCCCGTACTGCGCGGATCCGACGGCGCACATCACGAGAAGGATCGCCACGCCGAGCACGCTCGTCCGGGCACGGGGCATGCATCGGTGGATGCACGATCGAGAGGCGCGATGCAACGTGGGACCGACCGATTGGCTCCAACGGAATTCGCCACGAACGGACTGACGACGACCTCTATTCCCGGCCGAGCACGCCGAGGGAATAGAGCATCTCCTCGCTCAGGAACAAGCGCTCGGCGATCTGCGCGACGAGGTTGCGCTCCAGGATCCCCTTCGAGGGCACTTCGAAAGTCCGAGGGATGACCTGCGCAATGCCGGGAACGATCATCATGACCTCACTGCGATCGACCGCGGTGATCCGCGTGGAGACTTCGAGCCGCGTCTCCTGCTCGCCGAGTCGCGCGACGGCGACGGTGTAGTCGAGCAGGTACTCGCTCAGCTGCTGGAGACCCTGCTGGCGCGCCTTGTCGATCTCCGCGATCCGCGCGAGCTCCCGCTCGAGCTCCTCGGGCCGGCTCCTCGCCGTCTTTCGCACCGAGAGGTGGATCGTTCCTCCGGCTTCGTCGTTCTCGGTGACGCGCAGGTGCGTATCCTCGATGGCGCCGTGCGTGGCACGCCACACCTCCCCGAAGCTGGCGCGAACCAGCTTCTGTTGACGGTGGGAAACCTCGGGCCGCTCGGGGCCCACCGACGGCCTGCAGGAGGAGGCGAGGAGAAGGAACAGGACGATGTAGACCAAGAGGGCTCAGTCCTTGACGAAAAGGACCTTGATTCGCTCGAAGCTCGCCGATGAGCCCCGTGACCTCCGATCTTCGGGTTCCTTCGCCAGCACGGTCTCCACGGCTTGAATGCGGTCGTCGGGAAGCGGGTGGCTCGACATCAGACGCTCGAGCATGACCGGCTCTTCGCGCCGCTCCTCCTCGAGGTGCCTCAGCATCGTCGTCATCCCCCGGGGATCGAATCCGGCCGATTCCATGAGCTCGAGGCCGAGTTCGTCGGCCTCGCCCTCCATGCTGCGGTTGTAGCGCAGGACGCCGAGGATGTAGCCGAGCCGCGTTCCTTCCATCGCGACCGGCGGCAGTGCGGGGACTACCGACAGCGTGACGAACATCGCGAGCTGCGACAGCTGAAGCGTGGTCATCTGCTCGGTCGCGTGGCGCGCGGCCACGTGCCCCATCTCGTGCGCGATCACCGCCGCCAGCTCGTCTTCGTTCTCGGCGAGCTCGACGAGCCCCATGTTCACGTAGATCGGCCCTCCCGGGAGCGAAAACGCGTTGACCTCGTCGCTGTCGACGACCTTGAACGTGTAGGGATAGAGCCGGAACTCGGGCCGGTTCGAGTGCTCGAGCAGTCGCTGGCCGATTCCCTGGACCACCTGCGTGAGCGCGTGATGGCGGACGAGCGTCGTCTCCTTCTCCACCTCCTTCGACATCTCGTGACCCATGCCGACCTCTTGGTCGACCGAGTACATGTCGGGCTGGAAGCGATTCAGGCCGGTGGTCCGAAAACAGCCGGTCGCGAAGAGCGCGAGCGTAATGGTGGCGATACGCTTCATGGCGAAACCTCCGTCAGTGTGAGGGTTCGGATGTACGCGGGATAGAGGCCAAGATAGGCGCCCGCCGGCAGGCTCACCTCGAGGAGCGGCGTTTCTAGAGTGCCGGCGAGCGTGTCGCCCTTACGGGTCAGCACCGAAGTCTTCTTTCCTTCTTCGCCGAAATCCACACGAGCGACGTCGGTGAGCGGCAGGTCCAGTGTCTGGCTACCGACCTGCAGGCGAAGCGAGGAGGTACGGAGGTCGGCGGTGAAGGAATCCCCGTTACGCATCGACAGGCGCGCCGAGCCGGAGCGTGCAGCGGCTTCTCCAGCCTCGACGCGGAAGCCGATCGCCTCGAGCTTCTCCTTGCGGAGGGTTTCCTTCCCATGGGGGGTGGTGAGCTCGATCTCGTCGTCGAGCAAGAGCCCGCTCAGGCTGTCCCCGTTGGTGAGAACCAACGTCGCGGTGCCCTTCTCGATGTTGGCGAACTGGATGGAGGCGAGCGCCCGACGTGGCAGCTCGACCAGCCCGTAGGGAGCACGTAACCGGAACTTGGGCGTCGAGATCGAGCCGGAGAGCGTGCGTGCGCTCCGAATCTTGACGACGTCCTCGCCGCCGCCGCGCCCCTGGCGCGCCAAGCGCAAGCGCCCTTCCTTGACCAACGCGCTCGAGAGCCGTGCGCTCCAGATGTTCCAGTTGCCGTCGGCCGAGCGCTGGAACGCGAGCGTCATGCCATCGGGCGACCACGCGGGATGCACCGCCGGCGGCGCGATCGCGAGCTCCGTGGGAACGCTGCCGTCGGCGTTGGCCACCCACAGCGTAGCGTCGGTGCTGCGCCCCTCGGCGGGCCAGCGCGTGAACGCGATCTTCGTCCCGTCGGGCGACCAGGCAGGACGCGTTTCGTTCGCCGGTCCGGTGACGATCGGAAAGGTCTTCTCTTCGGGAAGCGAAATGCCGTAAATGTCGAAGTTGCCGTTCAGGTCGGTGGCGAAGGCGATCGTGTGGCCCTGCGGGTGCCACGCGGGGAACACCTCGTTGGCGGCACTGAACGTGAGCTTCCGCTTACCGCTGCCGTCCGCGTTCATGATCCAGACATCGAAGTTTCCGCCGTCCTTGGGGAGCGCCACGTAGGCGATCTGCCGGCCGTCCGGAGACCAAGAGGGGTGCTCTTCGAGCCCGGGATCGTCGGTGAGCGGGAGAGGATTCTTGCCGTCTGCATCCATGATCCAGATGTCGCGCGAGCCGTTTGCCTCCGAGACAAACGCGATCTTCGTGCCGTCGGGCGAGAACACCGGATGATACTCGTCCGCAGCGCCTTCCGAAAGCTTGCGGGCGTTTTTGCCAGCGCGGTCCATGATCCAGATCTTTCGTGTGGGCAGCACGCTCGCTTTTTCGGGAGGACGGCGGGCATGAAAGACGATCCGCCGGCCATCGGGAGCCCAGGATGGCATGGCGTCGATGCCGGGGTCGCTGGTGAGCTGGCGGAGCTCGCTCACCGGCTCCCCCGTCGCGGGTCCCGAAGCCTCCTCGCGCGCACTGGCGCCAGCCGGGTCGAGCATCGAAGCGGCGAGGAGAATCGGCAGGAGGCTCACGACGGACCACGATTCTAGTCCCGGCACGAGGCGCGGGAAAGGGCAGTAGCGGGTGAGTCGGGCGTGGAATCCTAGCCGCACGACGGCTAAGAGGGATGCCGCGGAGGACTGACACGGCATGTCGTACGACACGATCGTCTACGAGCAGCTCGAAGAGAGGATCATTCGCATTACGCTGAACCGTCCCGAGAAGCTCAATGCGATGAGCCCACGGCTCCTCGGCGAGCTCGACGCAGCCCTCACCGCGTTCGAGCGCGATCCCGACGCGAGCGTGCTCGTCCTCCGGGGTGCCGGCCGCGCGTTCTCGGCGGGATACGATCTTACGCCGAGCGGGGAGGGCGGCGGGCGGTTCACGATCACCGAAGACCGCTGGGCGATGCGAACGCTCGTCGAGCGCTGGCAGCGCTTGTGGAACCTGCCGAAGCCGACGATCGCGCAGGTGCATGGCTACTGCCTGGCTGGGGCGACCGAGCTCGCCGGCCATTGTGACATCGTCTTCGCCGCCGAGGACGCCGAGTTCGGACATCCGGCCGGTCGGACGCTCGGCGTGATTCCGACGCTCTCGATGTGGCCCTACCTAATCGGCATGCGCCGCACCAAGG
This sequence comes from uncultured delta proteobacterium, assembly GCA_963745025.1. Classification (GTDB taxonomy): domain Bacteria; phylum Desulfobacterota; class Binatia; order JACPRU01; family JACPRU01; genus CAVQIG01. The sequence continues at coordinate 599,855 of CAVUWD010000016.1, read as the reverse complement.
AATTCCTATTCACCGGCGACTCGATGACCGCCGCACAGGCGCTCGAGTACGGCCTGGTGAACCGCGTCTATCCGCGTGAGCGGCTCGACGAGGAGACACTCGCCTACGCGCGCCGGGTCGCCATGGTGCCCGTGGACATGCTGACGCTCCACAAGGCGGCCACGAACCGCTTTTTCGAGCTCATGGGGGTGTATGCCGCCGAGCAGTCGGCCTCCGAGTTCGATGCGATTGCCCATCAGACCGCGACCGCCAAGGCCGAGATGCGGAAGATGCGCGAGCGAGGCCTCAAGCAGGCGCTCGACGAGCGAGACAGCTCGTTTCGGAAGAAGTAGGCTCGCTTGGCAGGATGTTCGGTCGGAGACGGTTCGCGACCAACGGGAGCGATCTGCGGCGCAACTTCTACGGCTTCACCGGCTATCGGCCTCCGGCTACCGGCAACGAAAATCGAGAAGTCTCTTGCGGTAGCCGGCAGCCGGTAGCCGGTCGTCTCATTGTTTGAGCCCCTGCATCTCCTCGAGCGCCATCCGGACGGCGACCCAGACTTGCCAGCAGAGTAGGACCGTGAAGACGAGGATCAGCGCGGTCGCGATCCAGCGTCCTCGCGGCCCCCAGGCTGGAGTCCGCCATACGAGCGGGAGGGCCAGCGGCCCGAGCACGAACACGGCGAGGAGCACGATGGCGACGGGCCGGTGATACCAGGCGATCTCGGCTTGCGGTTCGGCGCTCATCGACGGTCAATAGCGACGAATCACCTGCTCGGCGAACTCCTTGAAGACCGTGCGTGCCGCGGCCATCGGGGGCAGTAGGCCGACCTCCTTGAGGCCGCTCTTCTCGGCTTCGCGGATGCGGGCGACGAGCTCGTCCGGCTCACCCACGAGCATGGAGGCGCGGATCGTCTTCTCGGTCACGAAGCGGCGCTCCTCGGGCATGAGGAACGTGCAGTGGCCGTTGTGCAGCTGCAGGTAGCGCTTCTCTTTCGGCGTCTCCATTTTCTCGACGTGATCGCAGTATTCTTGCCAGACGTCCTCGAAGCCCTGCGGGATCGCCGCCTCGTTCTTGGTGAGCTTGACGATCTCGTAAGCGAAGTGGAGCACGGCGGCGACTTGCGAGCCGCATTGCTCGACCACGCGGTCCGAGCCGGCCTTTTCGCCGGGACGCAGCACGACCGCGGAGGTCAGCGTGGCCGTGTGAAAGTCCTTCGGCAGCGCGCGGTCGACGCGCTTCGCTCCTTCGCTGATCCCGGCCATGTGGGATGCCAGCACCTGCGGGATCTCGTTCCCGACGGACACCAGTCCGTCGCCGAACTCGCCGACGGCACGCAGTGCCATGGGCCCGTTGGCCGCCACGTAGATCGGGATCGGATGGGTGAGATCGAGGAAGCCGAGATCCTGATGGAGGAAGCGGATCGCTCGGGTCACGCCGTTCAGCGTGTACGTCGACCTCCTCGCCGCGCAGCAGCGTGCGGACGACGCGGAGGTATTCGCGGAACTCGCGGATCTTCATCGGATCCATGCCCATGACGCGCATCGCCGTGTGGCCGGTGCCGATGCCGAGAAAGACGCGGCCCGGGGCGATTCGGTTGATCGAGGCGATCGAGTGCGCGGTCACCGGAGCGATGCGCGTGCCGGGGATGGCGACGCCGGTGCCGAGCTTGATGCGCTTGGTATTGTGCGCGGCAAGCGCGAGCGTGGCGTAGCAATCCGACCAGATCATTTGCGAGTCGGGGATCCAGGCGCGGTCGTAGCCGAGATTCTCGGCGTGTTGGATGAGCTGCCAGTCGTCGATCTTGGTGGCGACGAAGACTCCGAACTCCATGTTTGACCCCCCCTCGATGGGCTCGCTCCGGGGAGCGACGGCTCACTCGTAGCGCAACGCCAGGATCGGGTCGAGCCGCGAGCCAGTTCGAAGCCCGCTCGACAGGCTGCGTCGGCCGGAGACGGTCCGCGACCAACGGGAGCGATTCGTGACCTACCTTCCAGCCCGGCGGGCACTGTTTCACGCGTGCGAGCGGAGCCATGCTTGCGACCTGCGCGAGCGATGCGGGCGGCCGAGCCACAGGCGCAGACGATCGAGATAGAGGTAGATCACCGGGGTCGTGTAGAGGGTGAGGAGCTGGCTGAAAGTACGAGGCCCCCGACGATGGTGATACCGAGCGGGCGGCGGAACTCGGATCCGGTACCGGTACCGAGCGCCAGCGGCAAGCCGCCGAACAGAGCCGCCATCGTCGTCATCAGGATCGGCCGGAAGCGCAGGAGGCACGCCTCGTAGATCGCCTCTTCGGGAGGCTTGCCTTCCTCCGCTCCGCCTCGAGCGCGAAGTCGATCATCATGATCGCGTTCTTCTTGACGATGCCGATCAGCAAGATGATTCCGATCAGCGCGATCACGCTGAGATCGGTGCGGCAAAGCAGCAGCGCGACGAGGGCGCCGACGCCGGCCGACGGCAGCGTCGAGAGGATCGTGATCGGATGGATCGTAGCTTTCGTAGAGCACGCCGAGCACGATGTAGACCGCGACCAGCGCCGCGAGAATCAGCAGCGGCTCGTTGGCGAGCGAGGACTGAAACGCCTGCGCGGTGCCCTGAAAGCTCGGATGGATGCTCGCCGGCAAGCCCATGCGGCGCGCGACCGCGTCGATTGCGTCCACAGCCTGACCGAGCGCGATTCCGGGCGCCAGATTGAAAGAGAGCGTGACGGCGGGAAACTGGCCCTGGTGATTCACCGCCAGCGCGGCGCTTCGCGGCGCGTAGTGCGTGAACGCTGACGAGCGGCACCGCCGCGCCGCTCCGCGAGGCGACGTAGATGTCCTTCAGCGAGTCGGGCCTCTGCAAGAAGCGCGGCGCCGCCTCCATCACGACGTGGTACTGGTTGAGCGGCGTGTACATCGTGGAAACCTGGCGCTGGCCGAAGGCGTCGTAGAGCGCGCTGTCAATCATCGCCGGCGTGATGCCCAGCCGTGACGCCGTGTCGCGGTCGATGACCAGCCCCGCCTCCAATCCGCCGTTTTGCTGATCGGTGCTCACGTCGGCCAGCAGCGGCAATCTGCGAAGCTCCTCGAGCATGCGCTGGGACCAGTCGTTCAGTTCGTTCAGGTCGTCACCTCGCAGGGTGTACTGGTACGCGGCATTGCCCAGGCGGCCGCCCGCGCGGATGTCCTGCACCGATTGCAGGAAGAGAGTTGCTCCGGGTACCCGCGCGAGCTTGCCGCGGAGTCGCCCGATTACCTCCGCGGCCGAAAGCTTCCGCTCTTCGATCGGTTTCAGAGCGACGAACATCCGCCCGGTGTTGGTCGTCCCGCCCTGTCCGCCGGTAAATCCGACCAGTGTGTCAACGGCTGGATCCGACATGACGATGTCCACGAACTGCGCGAGCTTCTTTTCGAGCGCCTGGAACGAAACATCCTGCGCACCCTGGATCCCGCCCATCAGGCGGCCCGTGTCCTGATCGGGGAAGAACCCCTTGGGCACGACTGCGTAGAGATAGACGTTCACGCAAACCGTCAGCACGGTGACGGCGAGCGTGAGCCGAGGATGGCGGAGCACCCGGCGGAGACCCGCCGCGTATCGCTCGACGACCCGCTCGAAGGCCCGCTCGAAGACTCGGTAGAGGCGCCCATGCCGTCGCTCCCGCTCCGGGCGCAGCAGCTTGGCGCACATCATCGGGGTCGTGGTGAGCGAGACGACGAGCGAGACGACGATCGCGACCGACAGCGTCACCGCGAATTCGCGGAAGAGCGACCGACGATCCCGCCCATCAGCAGGATCGGGATGAAGACCGCGACCAGCGACGCGCTCATCGACAAGACCGTGAATGCCGATCTCGCGCGAGCCGCGCAGCGCCGCCTCGACGGGAGACAGTCCCTTCTCCAGGTAGCGGGTGATGTTCTCGATCACCACGATCGCGTCGTCGACGACGAAGCCCGTCGAGATCGTCAGCGCCATCAGCGAGAGATTGTCGAGGCTGTAGCCGAGCAGGTACATCGCCCCGAACGTGCCGACCAGCGACAGCGGCACGACGATCGACGGAATGAGCGTCGCCCGCAGGTCGCGCAGGAAGACGAACACGACGAGCACCACGAGAGCGATCGACACGGTGAGCGCGAACTCGACGTCGCGGATCGACGCCCGAATCGTCGTCGTCCGATCCATGACGACCGAGAGGCGGATGGCCGCGGGGATCGAAGCTTCGAGCTGCGGCATGAGGCCGAGCACGCGCTCGACGGTGTCGATGATGTTGGCGCCGGGCTGGGCGAAGAGGATCAGCAAGACGGCGGGCTTGCCGTTGGAGAGGCCGGCGTTGCGCAGGTTCTCGACCGAGTCGTCGACCTCTCCGACGTCCGACAGGCGCACCGGCGGCGCCGTTTCGAACGGCGACGATGAGCGGCCGGTATTGCTCCGCGCGCAGCAGCTGATCCGTCGTGGTGATCTGCCAGCGCGTGGTGCCGTCGGCCAGCGCGCCCTTTGGGCGGTTGGCGTTCGCCGCTCCGAGCGCCGCCGCGACCTGGTCGAGGCTGATTCCGTAACGGTTGAGGGCGGGCAGGTTCAGCTCGACACGCACCGCCGGGAGCGAGCTGCCGCCGACGATCACCTGGCCCACCCCCTCCACCTGCGAGAGCTTCTGCTGCAGGATCGACGAGGCCGCGTCGTACATCCGGGCGGTGTCCACGTCGTCGGAAGTGAGCGCGAAGATCAGGATCGGCGCGCTCGGCGGGATTCATCTTGCGGTAGGTCGGGTTGTTCGGAAGGTTCGTCGGCAGCTGGCCTCGAGCCGCGTTGATCGCCGCCTGCACGTCGCGCGCCGCGGCGTCGATCGAGCGGCCGAGATCGAACTGCAGGGTGACCGACGTCGAGCCGAGGTAGCTCGTCGAGGTCATCTCGGTGACGCCGGCGATCCGCCCGAACTGCCGCTCGAGCGGCATGGCCACCGCGAGGCCATCGTCTCGGGGCTCGCCCCGGCAGGTTCGCGGAGACCGAGATCGTCGGGAACTCCACTTGGGGAAGCGGTGCGACCGGGAGCAGACGGAAGCCGACGATGCCGCCGAGCGCCAACGCGATCGTCAACAGCGACGTCGCCACCGGTCGGCGGATGAATGGCTCGGAGATGCTCACGCGCCGTCCGGCTCCGCTTCTTCCCGGAGGAAGCTGTCGACCCGCCGTCCGGCGAACCGCTTCGCCAAGCGGTCGAACGCCAGGTAGACGACGGGCGTGGTGTAGAGCGTGAGGAGCTGGGAAACCAGAAGCCCGCCGACGATCGTGATCCCCAGAGGATGGCGAAGCTCGGAGCCCGTTCCGGTGCCGGTCGCGAGCGGCAGCGCGCCGAGCAGGGCCGCCATGGTGGTCATCATGATCGGGCGGAAACGCAGCAGGCATGCTTCGTAGATCGCGTCTTCGGCGCGCTTGCCGTCCTTGCGCTCGGCCTCGAGCGCGAAGTCGATCATCATGATGGCGTTCTTCTTGACGATCCCGATCAACAGGATGATGCCGATCAGCGCGATGACGCCGAGATCGTTGCGGCAGGCGAGCAGCGCGAGGATCGCGCCGACTCCGGCCGAGGGCAGCGTCGAGAGGATCGTGATCGGATGGATGTAGCTCTCGTAGAGGACGCCGAGCACGATGTAGACGGTCACCAAGGCAGCCAGGATCAGCAACGGCTCGTTCGTGAGCGAGGCCTGGAACGCCTGCGCGGTTCCCTGGAAGCTCGGGTGGATCGACGCGGGGAGGCCGATCGCGCGCTCGGCGGCGGCGATCGCGTCGACCGCCTGGCCAAGCGAAGCCCCGGGGGCGAGATTGAAGGACACGGTGACGGCCGGAAATTGGCCCTGGTGGTTGATCAGCGAGCGGGGCGCTCTTGGCCTCGAAGTGAGTGAAGACCGATAGCGGCACCTGTGCGCCGCTCGCCGTGCCGACGTAGATGTCCTTCAGGGAGTCGGGGTTTTGCGCGAAGCGCGGGGCGACCTCAGCACCACGTGGTACTGGTTCAGCTGGGTGAAGATCGTCGAGACCTGGCGCTGGCCGAACGCCGTGTAGAGCGTGTCGTCGATCATCTGGGGCGTGACCCCGAGCCGCGAGGCCGTGTCACGATCGATCACCAGCGACGCCTCCAAGCCGCCGTTCTGCTGATCGCTCGCCACGTCGCGGAGCTCGGCGAGCGCCGCGAGCTTGTCGACGAGCCGGGGACCCAAACCGCGAGGTCGGCCGCGTCGGCAGACTCGAGGCTCAACTGGAACTGCGTGCGGCTCACGCGGTCTTCGATCGTCAGGTCCTGGACCGGCTGGAGGAAGAGCGTGATGCCCTTCACGAGGGCGAGCTCCGGCTGCAGGCGGCGGATGACGTCGACGGCGCTCGTGCGTCGCTCCTCGAGCGGCTTCAAGTTGATCTGCATCCGGCCGCTGTTCAGGGTCGTGTTCGTGCCGTCGACGCCGATGAACGAAGAGAGGCTCTCGACCGCCGGATCCCGCAGCACGACTTCGGCGAGCTGCTGCTGCCGCTCGGCCATCGCCGCGAACGAGATGGTCTGCGGCGCCTCGGAGACGCCGAGTATCACGCCGGTGTCCTGCACCGGGAAGAAGCCCTTCGGAACGACCACGTAGAGGAGCAGTGTCGCGACCAGCGTCGCGGCGGCGACCCACAGCGTGAGCGTCTGGTGACCGAGCACCCAGCGGAGGGACTGGCGCGTAGCCGTCGATCATCGCGCGAAAGAACCGTTCCGAAGCGCGCATAGAATCGCCCCTGCTCGGAGGGCGGGCGCAGCAGCCTCGCCGACATCATCGGCGTGAGCGTCAGCGACACGACCGCGGACACCAGGATCGTCACGCTCAGCGTGACGGCGAACTCGCGGAAGAGGCGGCCGACGATGTCGCCCATGAAGAGCAGCGGAATCAGCACGGCGATCAGCGAGACGGTGAGCGAAACGATCGTGAAGCCGATCTGCTGCGAGCCCTTGAGCGCCGCCTCGAGCGGCCGGTCACCCTCCTCGATGAAGCGCGCGATGTTCTCGATCATCACGATCGCGTCGTCGACGACGAAGCCGGTCGAGATCGTCAGCGCCATCAGCGAGAGATTGTCGAGGCTGTAGCCGAGCAGGTACATGACGCCGAAGGTGCCGACGAGCGACAGCGGCACGGCGACGCTCGGAATGATGGTCGCCGAGACGTTGCGCAGGAATAGGAAGATGACGAGCACGACGAGCACGACGGTCAACGAGAGCTCGAACTCGACGTCGCGAACCGACGCGCGGATGGTGGTCGTGCGGTCGGTCAAGACGGAGACGTCGATCGACGAGGGCAGCGACGCCGTGAGCTGCGGCAAGAGCCGCCTGCACGCGGTCGACGACGCTGATGATGTTGGCGCCGGGCTGCCGCTGGATGTTGACGATGACGGCGGGGGTGGTGCCGCTCCACGCCGCTTGCTCGACGTTCTCGGCGTCGTCGACGACGTCGGCCACGTCCGAGAGCCGCACCGGGGCGCCGTTGCGATACGCGATCACGAGGGGCTTGTAGTCCGCGCTCGCCGAGATCTGATCGTTCGCGCCGATCGTGTAGGCCTGCCGCTCGCCGTCGAAGCTTCCCTTCGCTTGGTTGACGTTCGCCTGTGCCAGCGCGGCGCGCACGTCTTCGAGGCCGAGGCCATAGGAGGCGAGCGCGCTCGGGTTGGCGCGCACGCGCACCGCGGGTTTCTGGCCGCCGCTGATCGAGACGAAGCCCACGCCCGGGAGCTGCGAGATCTTCTGCGCAAGCCGTGTGTCGGCGAGGTCCTGCACCTTGGGAAGCGGCAGCGTCCGCGAGGTGAGCGCCAGCGTCAGGATCGGCGTGTCCGCCGGATTCACCTTGCTGTAGATCGGCGGATTCGGCAGGTCGCGCGGCAAGAACGTGCCAGCCGCGTTGATCGCGGCCTGAACCTCCTGCTCGGCGACGTCGATCGAGAGATCGAGGGCGAACTGCAGCGTGACGACCGAGCTGCCGAGCGAGCTCGTCGATGTCATCTGATTGAGACCCGGCACCTGGCCGAACTGCCGCTCGAGCGGCGCCGTCACGGAAGACGCCATGACGTCGGGGCTCGCCCCGGGGTAGAAGGTCAGCACCTGAATGGTCGGATAGTCGACCTGCGGGAGCGCCGAGACCGGAAGCTCACGGTACGCGACCAGGCCCGCGAGCAGGATCGCCGCCATCAGGAGCGAGGTGGCGACCGGCCGCAGGATGAACAAGCGCGACGGGTTCACCGGCTCGACTTCGCGCTCGCGCCGCTCGCTTCGGGCTTCTGAAGCTGGACGCTGCTGCCCGCTTTGAGCTTGTCGGCTCCGTCGACGACCGTGAGTTCGTCCACGGAGAGGCCGGAGTCGACGGACACCTCGGCCCCTTCCATGATCCCGACGCGGATCGCGCGCACCTCGGCCGTCTGGTCGGGCCTGACCACGTAGACGAAGGTTCCCCGCGGCCCGCGCTGGATCGCCGCCGCCGGGATGATCGTTGCGTCCTTCCGAACGTCGAGCAGCAAGCGCACGTTGACGAACTGGTTCGGAAACAGCGCGTGATCCTCGTTGGCGAAGACCGCCTTGAGCTTCACGGTGCCGGTGGTTGGATCGATCTGGTTGTCGGCGGTGAGCAGCTCGCCCGTCGCGATTTTCGTGTTGCCCGAGCGATCGTACGCTTCGACCGGGAGACGCTCTCCGGCGCGCAGTCGCGACAGGAGCGACGGCAGATCGTCCTCCGGGATCGTGAACACGGCGGCGATCGGCTGGACCTGGGTGATGACGACGAGGCCGGTCGGGTCGGCGGCGTGGACCATGTTGCCGACGTCGACCAACCGCAGGCCGATGCGGCCGCCGATCGGCGCGGTGATCTTGGAGTAGACGAGCTGCAGCTCGGCGTTGGCGATCGCTCCCTCGTCTGCCTTCACCGCCCCCTCGAACTGGCCGACACTGGCCGCTTGGTCGTCGTACTGCTGCTTCGAGATGAACTGCTTCTCGAGAAGCTGCCGATACCGCTCGAGGTTGATGCGTGCGTCCTTCAGCTGGGCGAGGTCGCGCGCGTGCTGGCCTTCGGTCTGCGTGAGCTGCGCCTGGAAGGGGCGTGGATCGATCTCCGCGAGCAGCTCGCCTTGCTTGACGAATTGTCCTTCCTGAAAGGCCACCTTGACGAGCTGCCCGTCGACCCGGCTTCGCACCGTGACCGTGTTGAACGCCGTCACCGTGCCGAGACCGGAGAGCGCGATCGGTATGTCTCCGCGGCGTGCCGGGACCGCGACGACGGGTACGCTTCGGGCGGCGGAGCGCGCGGCCGCGCCGGCGGCCGCACGCTCCGCCGACGCTCGGTAAAACGCGTATCCGATGCCCGCGACGAGTAACACGGCGACCGCCAAGAGCCGCACCCGGGCTCCGGGGCGCGACGGCGCCTCGGGGTCGCGCACCGCTTGGGACGGGCCGGGCGATCCGCGGTCGAAGGGCTTTGGTAGGCTCACCGTGTCGCCCTCTTCACCGGGTTCGGCGGGTGCGTGCGTCGACCGTCATGGAATCGATCCATGTTGGCGATGATCGTGCCGAGCAAGGCGCGCAGCGCCTCGCGCTCGGACCCGCTCAGTCCTTGCGTTACCGCGCCGCGGATCGACACGGCGATCTCATGCAGCTCGGCGGCCAGAGTCGCGCCGACCGGCCCGAGATACAAGCGCGAACGGCGCCTATCCTTCGGGTCCTCTCGGACGGCGACGAGCCTTCGACGCCGCAGCGCGAAGACCACCCGCGACGCCGTGGGATAGTCCATTCGTAGATGAGCCACGATCTCCGTCAGCGAAAAACCGGGATGTTCGTGGACCGCGATCAGGATCCAGAACTGCCGCGGCGTGAGCCGATAGCGTCGCAGGCGCCCGCCGAGCGCCTGATTGATGCGGCGTCGCGCCGCGGCGATCAGGAAGCCGATGTGCTCGTTCGACGCAATTGCTTGCTTAAGCAACATATGTACATTCACATATCCCGTGTCGGTCGTTCAATCAACGCGCCGAGCTCGGGTGCGCGTGGTCGGCACCCCGGAGGGGGCGACTGGCGAAGGGCGCCGGCTCTCGCGGCGGCGCCACCGCGCCGCGACGAACCCGAGCGACACCACGCAAGCAAACGGTGTGCGGCTCGGCTGCGGGTCACTCGTAACGCAACGCCAGGATCGGGTCGAGCCGCGAGGCCTTGCGGGCGGGGTAGAAACCGAAGAAGACACCGACCGCGCCCGAGAAGACGACCGAGCCGAGGATCGCGGTCGGTGACACCACGGTCGGCCAGCTCGCGAAAAAGGAGATCGCCTCGGCGCCGGCGATGCCGAGCAACGCTCCGGCGAGCCCTCCGACGGTGCTCAAGGTGATCGCCTCGACCAGGAACTGAAGCAGGATGTGCCGTGCCTTGGCGCCGATCGCCATGCGGATACCGATCTCGCGCGTACGCTCGGTCACGGAGACCAGCAGGATGTTCATGATGCCGATCCCGCCGACGAGCAGCGAGATCGAGGCGACCGACAGGAGGAGCGTTGTCATCACCTGACTCGCGCTCTCGCGCGCCTTGGCGATCTCGTTCAGGTTGCGCACCGTGAAGTCGTCGTCCTGTCCTTTCTGGATGTGGTGGCGCTCCAGCAAGAGATCGTGGATCTCCGCCTGCGCCTGCTCGATCTCGCCATTCGATGCGGCAGAGACGAAGATCATGTCGACGGTGCCGACGAATTGCGTGCCGACCACGCGGCGGATGGCGGTATTGAATGGCATGAGTACCACGTCGTCTTGATCCTGGCCGTAGCTCGACTGCCCCTTGGATTCGAGCACGCCGATCACCGTGAAGGGGACCTCTTTGATGCGAATCATCGCGCCAACGGGATCCTCTCCGGGCCCGAAAAGCTGATTGACCACGGTCTGGCCGAGTACGGCGACGCGGTTGGCGGCGTCGTCATCACGCTGGGAAAAGAAGCTTCCCGCGGACACGTTCCAATCTCGGACTCGCGGATAGGAAGGCGTGGTGCCTTGAGCGACCGTCGACCAGTTTTGATTGCCGTAGATCGCTTGCACGATTTGGCGGCGGAAGTAGGTGACCTCGCCGACCGAAGGGCAGTCGCGCCGGATCGACTCCGCGTCGTTCCGCGTGAGTGTCGACACGCCGCCCCAGCCCGAGCGAGCGCCGCCCGCAGTGGTCGCGCCGGGAACGACCATCAACAGGTTCGTGCCGAGGCTCTCGATCTCCCTCTGCACCGCCTCGTTTGCGCCCTGACCGACGCTCACCATGGTGATCACCGCAGCCACGCCGATGATGATGCCGAGCATGGTCAGGGCGGAGCGCATCTTGTTTCGCCGCAGCGCGCCGAGCGCCGCGCGAAGCGTCATGCGCAGGAGCTTCACGATGCCTCCACCCCGGCGACGGAATCGGCCCGGGCGCGCTGCGCGGATTGAGCGACGTCCGAGACGATGCGGCCGTCGCGAAAGGTGACGACTCGGCCGGCGTACTGCGCGATGTCGGTCTCGTGCGTCACGACCATGACGGTGATGCCCTGCGAACGATTGAGCTCCTGGAAGATTCCGACAATCTCGATCGACGTGCGGGTATCGAGGTTGCCCGTCGGCTCGTCGGCGAGAAGCAGGGGCGGCCGATTGACCAGGGCGCGGGCGATCGCGACTCGCTGCTGCTCACCCCCCGAGAGCTGATTCGGCAGGTGGTGTTCCCGGCCGATCAGGCCGACCGAGGCCAACGCCGCTCGCGCTCGCTCATGCTGGGCGGTGAGGGGAAGATCGCCGTAGAAGAGCGGCAGCTCGACGTTCTCCACGGCCGTCGTGCGCGGGACGAGATTGAAGTTCTGGAAAACGAAGCCGATCTTCGTGTTGCGAATCTCAGCCCGATCATCGGGGGAGAGCGTCGAGACGTCTGCGCCGTCGAGACGGTAGGCACCGCGGGTCGGCCGATCGAGGCAGCCGATGATGTTCATCAACGTGGATTTGCCCGAGCCCGAGGACCCCATGATGGCCACGAACTCCCCGTAGCGGACGTCGAGCGAGACGCTCGCGAGCGCCGTCACCGACACGTCGCCGAGCTCGTAGATTTTCCAGAGGTCTCGGATCTCGATCAGCGCCTGCGCCATGGCTCAGAACCGTCGCCCGCCGCCGGCAAAGGAAGGAGGCCGCTGTGGCGGCGCGCTCGAAGTCTCGGCACGCTCGTAGGCGACGGCGACGACGTCCTTGTCCTTGAGCTCGCCGGAGACGAGCTCCGCGTAGCGGTCGTCGCGGACGCCGGTCGCGACTTTGACCCGGCTCAACCTCCCATCGGGCTGGACGACGAATACCGAGTCCGGCCGCGTGCCCTTGGCCATGCTCTCCTCGGCCGTGTCGGAGCGCCGGTCGCCCTCGCCGCGGCTCGGTCGAAAGCGCAGAGCCCGCAGCGGCACCTTCAGCACGTCGTCGCGCCGCGCGGTCGTGATCGTGACCGTCGCCGTCATGCCGGGACGGAGCTCGAGGTCGGGATTGTCGACTCCGATCACCACGTCGTAGGTGACCACGTTCTGTACGGTCGTCGGTGCGTTTCGCACTTGCACGACCTTGCCGCGGAAATCCTTTCCCGGATAGGCGTCGACGTGAAAGACCACCGACTGCCCGGTGGCGACGCCGCCGATGTCGGATTCACTGACGTTGGTGTCGACCTGCATCTTGGTGAGATCCTGGGCGATGAGGAAGAGCGTGGGCGTCTGGAAGCTCGCGGCCACGGTCTGGCCGACGTCGACGTTGCGCGAGACCACGACTCCGTCGACCGGCGACCGGATGTCCGTGTAGGCGAGGTTGATGCGGGCCGCTTCGAGATCGGCCAACGCTTGCTCGACTCGGGCCTCGTCGAGCTCGCGCTGGGCGACGGCCTGATCGTAGTTGCTCTTGGCGGTGTCCACGTCGTTCTGCGAGATCAAGTTCTTGCCGAGGAGCTGGCGGTTGCGCTCGAGCGTGAGCTTCTTGAGAGCGAGATCGGCCCGGTCCTTTCCGACCTGCGCACGCGCATTGGCGACCGCGGCCTCGCCCGATTGCACCTTCACCTGGAACGGGGCGGGATCGATCTTGGCGACGATCTGTCCCTTGGACACTCGCGAGTTGAAGTCCGCATAGATTGCCTTGATGGGGCCCGAGACGTAAGTGCCGACCTGGACCGTCGTCACCGGATTGACGGTGCCGTTCGCGGTCACGGTCGATGCCACCGAGCCGCGCTGCACGATCTCGGTGACGTACCCCTCCCCGCCGATGCCTTGCTGATGCCGCCAGTACGCGTAGGCCGTGGCGGCGACGAGCAGCACCATGGCCGCACCCACGACGTGACGAAGGGAGACGTGCATGACAGGTCACTCTCCGCCGAAGCTCTGCGCGGTCGCCTGCTCGAGCGCGGCCACCGCCGTGTGGTATCCTGCAAGAGCTTGCACGTTGTTTCCTTTCGCGGTGGTCAGCAACGCTTGCGCGTCGGTGAGGGCGATGATGTTGCCGACGCCCGCGCTGTATTGTCCCTCGGCGATCGCCAGGTTCTCCCGGGCCGACTGCAGCCCCTTTTCCGAAACCTGGATGCTCTCGCTCGCCTGAGCGAGGTTCAGCACCGACTGCCGAACCTCAAGGGCGACCTGGTGACGAAGGCTCTGCTCCTGAGCTTTGAGCTGGGCAAGGTTGGCCTTGGCCGCCCCGACTTGCGCGGTCGTCAATCCGCCGTTGAATACGGAGAGATTGACCGTGGCCCCGAAGTTCCATGAATTCTCCAGCGGATAAGAGGACCCGGTGTAGCTGTAATTGGCGTTTCCGTTGATGGTCGGCAAATAGCTCCGTTCGAGTGCGGTGATCTGGTTGTTCACCGATTCTTCTTGGAGCCGCACGCTCGCCAGCTCGGGCCGATGATCGTAGGCGAGATCGACCGCTCTGTCCGGCTCGACGTGAACGTCGTGCACGTCGAGCGTGTCGGCGATTCCGAAGTCGAGAGGCCCGTCGATCCCGAGGGCGTTGCGGAACGTCTCTCGCGCCAGCGCCACGTTGTTTCGAGCGTTCAGCTGCGCGAGTTGCGCGTTGATCAGCTGAACCTCGGCCTGGGTAATGTCGAAGCGCGTGGCGACTCCCACGTCGAATCGCCCATTGGCGAGGTCGAGGTGCTTCTGATCGGCGCGCACGTTCTCGTCGGCCACGGCGAGCAGACGGCTCGCCTGGAGGAGGTTGAAGTAGCCCTGCTTTACGTTGAACAGGACCGTCTCCCGCGCCGTGTCGGTGTTTGCCTGCAAGGAGCGCTCGGTCGCCTGAGCTGCCTTGATCCCAGCGAGGCTCTGGCCGAAGTCGAAGAGGATCTGGGAGAACGTGATGCCCGTCGAGTAGAAGGCGAAGGTGCTCGGGGAGCCGCCGATCTGCGCCGCGGTGCTCGCCGCCGCGCTGGTATGACGGCGCTGCGCGCCATAGCTGGCATTGATCTGGGGGAGCGCCGTGGAAATGACCTCCCACGTCTGCTCGTGACCGACCTGCGCGGCCGCCTGGGCCGCCTTGAGGTCGGGGTGTTGCTCGATGGCGATGGCCAGGCACTCCGCAAGCGTCTTCTTCGGCTCGTCCTCGGCAAGCGCCGGCGCCGCCATCCGGCTCGCCAGCAACAAAGCGCCGAGCGCAAGAGCGGTCGTTCTCATCGCACGCGCCTGGGCGGCCGTCGCGAGCGCCGCCGCGGGTCCGCCGCCAAGCCGCGGAGCAAGAGGTCGATCGCGCCCCCGGCGAGCTGATTCGCCGACGCGCCGTGCCGCGGGGCCGCGCGCACCCCGCGCACGATGCCGAGGAGCATCTCTACTGACCAGTCAGTCACGCGAGCGACTCCCAACCCTTCAGACGTTCCAGGGGATCGAACGGTTTACGAGCCGTCTGGCCATATGGAATCGAAGATCTGTCGTGCAAGTCCGCGAGCGATCGTCGTCGCCCACAAGACGCAAAGAACGGGCAATGCGGTCGCGCTATTGAAGACGGCACTCGGCTATCGGTCTTCGGCGATCGCAACAACGGGGCCTTGGCCGAGCGCCGACAGTCGAAACGGACAGCTCTCCGATTCCACCCACTCTAGACCCGCGATCCGACCAGCGCGCGCATCGCGTCGGTGACACCGTCCGTGGTGAGCGGAAACATCGGAAACAGGCGCCGCACGAGGCGCGTCGTCTGCCAGCGATCCCAGGCAGTCGCCGGTTCCGGGTTGATCCAGACCGCGCGCTCGAAGTGGTCGGCGATGCGCTGCAGCCAGACGATCCCCGGCGTCTGCGGTCGTCACGCCGCGGATCGATGTTGCCGTAGGCGTCGAGCAGCTCGGCGGGGTGCATCGCGCGCGTCGCCGACGATGACCACCTTCCAGCGGCTGTCGAGGCGGCGCAGCACGTCGCCGGTCGGCACCGCGTCGGCGCGAGCCATGCGGGCGCTCGTGTAGACGTGATCGTAGATGCAGTTGTGGAAGTAGTAGGGCTGGAAGTCGCGCAGGCCGCGCTCCTCGTGCAGCGCGGTGAGCAGCTGGCTCACCGGCTCGTAAGTACGGGTCCATCGTGCCGCCGACGTCCATCAGCAGCAGCAGGCGCACGTCGTTGCGCCGCGGCGGCGCGGAAGACGAGCTCGATCTCGCCGGCGTTGCGGCAGGTCTCGTCGATCGTCTCGTCGAGGTCGAGCTCGGTCGCCTCGCCGATGCGCGTGAGCTGGCGCAGGCGGCGGAGCGCGACCTTGCATCTGGCGCACGTCGAGGGTCGCGTCGGTGCGGTAGTCGCGGAAGCGACGCTCCTCGGCGACCTTCATCGCCGAGCGGCTCTCGCCGGGCCCGCCGACGCGGATCCCGGTCGGATGCTGGCCGCCGTGGCCGAACGGCGACTGGCCGCCGGTGCCGACCCAGCGGTCGCCGCCGTCGTGGCGCTCGGTCTGCTTCTGCGAGCGTCTCGAGGAAGCGGCGCATCAGCTCGTCGCGAGGAGAGCCGCTCGAGCTCGGCGAGCTGCTCGGGCGAGAGCTCGGGAAGTTCTTCGGATCGCGCAGCCACTCGAGGAGCTCGGCCGTGACCTCGTCGCCGAGCGCGCCCTCGACGCCGCTGGAAGACGCGCGCGAACACGCGGTCGTAGGCGTCGAAGTAGGTCTCGCTCTTCACCAGGCAGGCGCGCGCCGAGGTGGTAGAAGCGCAGCAGGCTCGAGCCGTGCAGGCCCTGCTCGAGCGGCGTCGAGGCAGCGTCCTGCCACTCCTGGATCGCGACCGGGACGCCCTCGTCGCGCAGTCCGTAGAAGAGATCGAGGAACATGGGATCGGGCCGTACCGGTTCGCTACCGGCTACCGGAAGGATCCGCGGAGTCTTTCGGTAGCCGGTAGTCGGTAGCCGGTAGCCGATTCTCCATCATTGGTTGTACCGCGGCCCGAGGTCGGCCCAGCGCGTGGGGTAGCGCCCCCCTGCTGGTCGTAGCGGCCGAGCGCGTCGACGTCCTGCTCCTTCTTGAGCAGCGCGCCGACGAACGGGATGTGCGCCTCGAGCTGCTCGCGGTCGAGTCCCGGAGCGCAGCAGCGCGCTGATCCAGTCGACCAGCTCGGAGGTCGAGGGCTTCTTGCGCAGCTCGCTCTGCTCGCGCAGCCAGTAGAACTTGATCAGCACCTGGTCGAGCAGCTTGGCGTCGAGGTTCGGGTGGTGCACGGCGACGATCTTCCGCATCAGCGCGACGTCGGGGAACTCGATGAAGTGGAAGACGCAGCGGCGCAGGAACGCGTCGGGCAGCTCCTTCTCGTTGTTCGAGGTGATGAGCACGACGGGCCGCTGCTTGGCGACGATCTCCTCGCTCGGTCTCGAGGATCGTGAAGCGCATCTCGTCGAGCTCGCGCAGCAGGTCGTTCGGGAACTCGAGGTCGGCCTTGTCGATCTCGTCGATCAGCAGCACGTGGCGCTGCGTCGGCGGCGAACGACTGGCCGAGCGGCGCCGAGCTTGATGTAGCGGCGGATGTCGCGAGACGTCGCCGTTGCCGAAGCGGCTGTCGTTCAGGCGCTGGACGGTGTCGTAGACGTAGAGCCCGTCGGCGGCCTTGCGTCGTCGACTTGATGTGCCACGAGAGCATCGGCATGCCGAGCCCCTCGGCGACGTGGCGCGCGAGCACGGTCTTGCCGGTGCCCGGCTCGCCCTTCAGGAGCAGCGGCCGCTCGAGGGCGATCGCGCAGTTGACCGCGTCGACGAGCGGGCCCGAGGCGATGTAGCCGGGGGTGCCCTGGAAGCGGAGGAAGCCGTTGTTCTTCGTCATGGCGCAGAGGAGTAGCTGCCGCGCGGCGGCGGTTCAAGCCGGTGGCCGCCCGGCAAGCTCGGCCACCTGCCGGGCGATCTGGTCGAGGCGCGACGTTACCTCCTGGAATTGCAACGTCGCGACGTCGGGTTTCTTGCCGATGAACGAGATCGTCCCCCCCGGCTCGAGCACGGCGCGCTCGACTTCTTCGAGGCTGCCGAAGCCCTGCTTGTGAGCCGCCGACACGAGCTCGGGGAGCGTGACGAGCTCGCTCCTCAAGCGATCGTGGAGGATTCGGCCCCCGTCGACGAGCACGTCGGGAGCGCCTTCGATCCGCTCCTCCAACCGCTGGTGTCCGAAGAGCAGTCGAGCGACGACGTAGTTGACGACGAGCAGCGAGCCCGCTCCGAGGACGGCGCCGGTCACCGAATTGTCGTCGCCGATGATGCCGTTCTGCACGGTGTTCGCGAGCGTCAACAGAACCACCAGGTCGAACGGATTCAACTGCGCGAGCTCGCGCTTTCCGGCGAACCGCAGGCCGAGCACCAAAAAGAAGTAAATCAGCACCGGCCGAAGAATCTTCTCGGCCACGGGCAGATTGAGAATGAACAGATCGCTCCACAGCTTCTCCATCGTGGCGTCTCCCGGGCTCGATCGTGGAGGGAACCCCGCGGCGGATCAAGTCGGATGCATCGCGGTGGGGTGGGTGGATGGTGAGATGACCCCAAGCGTCCGTGCGAGAGTCGAGGACCGATCACCTGAGGGCGCGCGAGCTGGCGGAGAAGGGCTTGCGCGCCACGCGGCAGCGGGTGGTGGCTGCGGTGGAAGCTTCGCGTTGCTCCGTTCATCGATCGTCCATCGACTCAGCGCAGCAGCGCGGCCATGCTCGTCTCTTCACGATTCGATTGGGTCGGGCCGTCTCCTTCCCGCGTCTCGACCTCGCCTGAACTCTCGCTCAGTCGCCGAAGCTCGCCACGAGGCGCTCGAGAGCGGCATGCCCGCCGCGAAGAATCGGTGCCCCGTCCCCCAAGAGCAGCACGTCGAAATCCGTCGTGCGCGCGAGACGTACGAGGCTTCCTCGAAGCGCGGCGGCATCGTCCATGACGCTCTCGGGGAGAAGCGCACACTCGCCCGGCGGTTTGCCGACGCAGGCATCACCGACGACGAGTATCTTGCGCTCCGGCCAGTGGAGCGCCACCTCGCCGGGGGACTTGCCCGCTACGGAGAGGACCGTGAATGGCCCGATCCGTTCGCCGACGTGTAGCGCGCCGTCGATCGCCGTGCCCTGCGCGATGGCGTGAGCGGCGTCCGCCGGGTGGATCGCCACCCGCGCGCCGGTCGCCTCGCTGAGCCGGCGGCTCGCGCGTGTATGGTTGCGGTTGGTGATGAGGATCGTCGCGACTCCGATCGTCGCGAGCTCGCCGAGTACGCTGTCTGGCATCTCCACCGGATCGACGGCGAGATTCCCCGACGAGTGACGAAAGAGATAACCGTTGAAGTCGTATCCGTGGCGTTCCGAGAACCAAGGCCAGGTGAAGACGTCGGGCAGGATCTCACGAAGGCGGCTTGTCGGCATGGTCAGCTCCTTTCGGACGACGCTACGCGCGCGTCGGCGTGCAATGAGTGGGGCGAGACGGCTGGATCGCTGCGCCCCGTGTGTCAGTATACGCCGCCGTGGATGCGGCGATCGAGGTCGACGCGCTCGAAAAGCGTTACGGCGCCCGCCAAGCGCTCGGCGGCGTGAGCTTCTCGGTCGCTCGCGGTGAGATCGTCGCTCTTCTGGGTCCGAACGGCGCGGGGAAATCGACGACGCTATCGATCCTCGCGACGATCCTGTCGGCGGACGCCGGCACGGTCCGCGTGGGCGGCCACCGGCTACCGGCGGAAGCCCGTGCGGCGCGTCGGACGATCGGCTACGTCCCGCAGCGCGAAGCGCTCTATCCGCCGTTGACGGCCAGGGAGAACCTGCGGTTCTTCGCCCGAATGGCGGAGCTCGATCCCGCGACCTCGCGCTCGGCGTCGGCCCGAGTGTTGGAGATCGTGGCGCTCGACGGTCGCGCCGATGAGCCCGTAGCGGGCTTCTCCCTCGGCATGCGTCGGCGCCTCAATCTCGCCTGCGGCATGATCCACCGGCCTCGCGTGCTGCTACTCGACGAACCCACCGTCGGCGTCGATCCGCAGTCGCGCGAGCGGATCTTCGAGGCCGTCGCGGGCCTCGCGGGCGAGGGCGCCGCGATCCTTTACAGCACCCACTACATGGAAGAGGTGGAGCGACTGTGCTCGCGTGTCGTGCTGCTCGACGAGGGGAGGATCGTCGCCGCCGGGACGGTGGAGGAGCTGGTGGCGGGGATCCACAGTCGTCCGTTGATCCGCTTGACGACCGCACGGCCGTTGCCCGCGCAGTGGCTATCGAAGGTCGAGGCCGCGCGGGTCGTGCGGCACGGCGCAGGCGACCTCGAGATCGAGGTGGCCGGTCTGGCGGACGTCCCGGCCGTGCTGCTTGCGGTGGTCCAAGCAGGCGGCGAGATTCTCGACATGCGGCTTCATCGCCCGAACCTCGCCGACGTGTTCTTCACACTGACGGGCCGTGCGCTTCGCGACGAGCGCTCCGAAGCGGAGTCGCGCTGATGCTCGGAGCGCTGGGTGCGGCGCTGGCCAAGGATCTGCGTCTGCTGCTGCGCGATCGGATCGGGCTCGTGTTCCTCACCGTGGCGCCGATGATCGTCATCAGCGTCGCCGGAGTGTCCCTCGCCAGCCTGTACGGCGCCGATCCACGCGGCGTTACGGCATACGTGCTTCCGCTGGTCGACGAGGACGGCGGGCCCATCGGGGCTGCGATCCGCGAGCGGCTCGAGCACGAGAGCGCGATTACGCTGCGACTGACGCCGAGCCGCGCCGAGGCGCTCGCGCTCCTCGAGCGACGCGAGGCGGGCGCCGCGCTGGTCATCCCCGCCGGGACGAGCCGCGCACAGGAAGAGGGCAGGGGCTCGACTCTCCTGCTGCTCACCGATCCCGTTAAGTACCTCGAGATCGCCAACCTGCGAGGCCTCGTTCAGGAGCTCCGTCACGCGATCGAGGAAGAAGCTCGCCGTCGCGCCGCTGCTCGCCTGGAAGAGGGCAGGGACGCGGCGGAACGAACGCGCAAGGAATTCGCTCGGGCGGCGAGAGAGGCGCAACGTGCAATCGACGCGTTCGGAGCTGCCCTCAAGCAGCTCCGAACCGCGACAGAGGAGCGGGGCCGGGCGGCCCGCGAACGGGCGGAGCGCCAGCTTCGCGACGGGCTGGCGCGGGCGAGCGCCGAGCGGAGGCGCGAGATCGCCGAACGGGTTTCGGCGGAGCTGGCGCCGGTACGAGACTTTCTCGCGGCTCTCAGCGAGCGGCAGCGCGCCTTCGAGGACTGGCTCCACCGGGTCCGGGTTCAGGCCGGCACGCTCGCCGACCGAATGCCGGCTCCGCCTGCCCCGCCCGAGCTACCGCTCGAGCTTCGGAGACTCGCCGCGGATGGGCCCGAGGCGCTGATCGACCGACTCGCGGGGCCGGCCGGGCCGCCGATCGAGCTGCCTCCGTTCCCGGAGATCGATCTTCCGGCGGTGCCGCAGACGCCGCGTGTGGAGTTGCCGCCGCTTCCCGAGGTGCCGGCCGTCGCCTTGCCCGGCACGATCGAGATCGAGGAGTCGAGCGCGACCGGCGCGCCGCGACGACTCAACACGTTCGATCAGAACGTGCCCGGCTTCAGCGTGACCTTTCTGCTTCTCGGCATGCTGCTCGGTGTGTCGCTGGCGTTGCTGGACGAGCGTGACTGGGGCACGTTCGAGCGCCTGCGCTCGATGCCGGCACCGTTTTCGACGGTCCTCGTCGCGAAGCTTCTCTCGCGAGTGCTCGTCGGGGTGACCCAGATGGTTCTGCTCTTCGCCGTGGGCCGCGCGACGTTCGGCATCTCGCTCGGCCCGGAGCCGTGGGCGCTCCTGCTGCCGACCACGGGGATCGTCTTCGCGGGCACGGCGTTCGGGCTCGTGGTCGCCGCATCCGCCACGACCCGCGAAGCGGTGCTGCCCCTCGGCTCGATCGTCATCGTCACGATGGCCGCGGTCGGCGGATGCTGGTGGCCGATCGATCTCGAGCCCCGCTGGATGCGTTCGGTCGCGTTGGCGTTCCCGACGACGTGGGCGATGGCTGCTTACAATGACCTGATGATCCGCCGTCAGAGCCTAAGGGCCGCCCTGTGGCCGACCGCGGTCCTCTACGGATACGGGTCGCTGTACCTCGCTCTGGGCCTGTGGCTCTTCCGCAGGCGAGAACTGCGGGGTGGCTGAGGCGCTTTCGGGGTGTGCTAAGGGGGCATCGTAGCACGCCAAAGGGGGGCTCGTGGCCTTGAAGGGCAGAAATGCGATCGTCACCGGTGGCGCGTCGGGAATCGGCCGAGCGATTGGCCTTCGCCTCGCGCGGGAAGGCTGCAACGTGGCGATCTTGGACCGCGACATTTCCGCAGCACGCAGGGTCGCCGCCGAGATCGCCGAGCTCGGACGGCGCGTGCTCGCCGTCGAAGTCGACGTGGCGAGTTTCGGTGACGCCGAAACGGCCGCGGACCGTGTGCGGCGCGAGCTCGGCAAGGTCGCGATCCTCGTCAACAACGCAGGTCATGGGGAAATCACGCCGCTCGTGCAGATGACCGAGGCCCAGTGGGACAGGATGATCGCGGTGCATCTCAAGGGCACCTTCAACTGCACCCGCGCGGTGATTTTGGACATGATCGACGCACACTGGGGGCGAGTGGTAGGCATTTCCTCGGTGGCGGGGCTCAAGGGCGCGGGGGGGTTCGTCCACTATTCGGCCGCCAAGGCCGGGATCGTCGGGTTCTCAAAGGCGCTGGCGCTCGAGCTCGGCTCTTCCGGCATCACAGTGAACGCGATCGCTCCGGGTCTGATCGACACGCCGATCCTGGAGGCGTCCTCGATACGCGACGAAACCATCGCCGCGGTCGTGGGCCAGACGCCGGTCGGCCGCATCGGCGTGCCCGACGACATCGCCGCCTGTTGCGCATACATCGTGTCGGAGGAGGCGAGCTTCCTGACGGGTCAGGTTCTCTCCCCCAACGGGGGGATGCACACCTGAGAGGCGGCCGGCTTCCGACTACCCGCTACCGCAAAGGCATCGCGGGTTCCTTACCGGAAGCCGGTAGCTGGTAGCGGCTCATGGTCGACGCCACGAACATCGACGAGGCGGTCGCGATCCTCAAACGTGCGGTACGTCCGTGGCGCGTGCCGATCGTCGGTCAGTATCGCCACGATCCCTTCGAGACGCTGATCTCCTGTTTGCTCAGCCTTCGCACCAAGGATGCGACCACCGCCGCCGCTTCTGCTCGGCTCTTTCGGCTCGTACGCACCCCGCGCGCGATGCTTCGCTTGTCGCCGCGCCGGATCGAGCGGGCGATCTACCCCGTAGGCTTCTATCGTACCAAAGCACGCACGATTCTCGCGGTTTCGCGGGCCCTCGTGGAGCGGCACGGTGGACGCGTGCCGGGCGACATCGAGGCGCTCCTCGAGCTCAAAGGAGTCGGGCGCAAGACGGCGAACCTGGTGGTCACGCTGGCGTTTCGCAAGTACGGCATCTGCGTCGACACGCACGTGCATCGCATCAGCAACCGCTGGGGTTACGTACGGACGAAGTCCGCGCATGAAACCGAGATGCGGCTCCGCGAGCGGCTTCCCCGCAAGCACTGGCGAACCTACAACGATCTGCTGGTCGCGTTCGGCCAGAACCTCTGTCAGCCGACCTCGCCGTGGTGCAGCAGCTGCCCGCTCGAGGGACTGTGCGGGCGCGTCGGCGTCACGCGCTCTCGCTGACCTCGAAGACTTCTCCCGCCGCGCGAGCACGGGGCAAGCGAGTGGCCTCGTCCCGCGCCACGAGGGGCGCGGCGAGGGCCGCGGCTGATTCCGGGAGCAACGCTAGAGATCATCCCGGAGTGCGGCCATTTGATTCCGCTCGAGAAGCCAGTAGAGTTCCATCAGGCGGTGACGAAGTTTCTCGGCTGACAGGGGAGGCGCCATGACAGGATTGAGGCAGCTCGCCGACGCGGAGCTACCGCAGGATCTGCGGGAATGGACGACAACGCCCGTGGCCAGCGTGGCGCGGATCTTCGGGCATCATCCGGGAATGTGGCGGGCCTGGGGGGGGTTTTATGGCGAGGTGATGAAGGACGGGGCGGTGTCGATGAAGCTGAAGGAGATCGTCCGCCTGCGGATCGCCGGGCTCAACGGCTGCAGCGTTTGAATGAACTACCGCACTCCCGCGGCGCGGGAGCAAGGCCTGGAGGAGGACACGATCTGTACGATTCGCGAGGCCGAGTCGTCGGAGCGGCTGACGGATGCAGAAAAGGCGGCGGTGCGCTTCGCGGAGCTTCTCGCGTTGAATCACCAGGCGATCGACGACGGCGTGCTCGGCGAGCTCCAGCGTCACTTCAGCGAGGAGCAGATCCTGGAGATCGGCTGGGCCGCCGCGGCGTTCATCGGCTTCGGGCGCTTGATCCATGTGTTCGGCGGAAAGTGGGAAGGGAAGCCCGCGGGCTCTCCGCTGCCGATTCGCTGAACGACGGGCCGCTCGAGCGGCGCGAACGATTCGATCCGGCTCGGACCCTTGCGTTCCGTGGCTCGCGCTCTGACCAAGCCGAGCCCACGAAGCACGCGAAACACTAGAATCCACGCTCCTTGCGCGCTAAGCGTTTATCGGCGGCCAGGCCGAAAGCGGGAACGGAGGACAATGACCGAACGCATCGACGCGCTGCTACGGGAAGAGCGTCGGTTCGAGCCGTCGGCGGAGTTCCTCGCCGACACGTCGGTGCGGGATTTCGACGGCCACTATCGAACGAGCATTGCCGACGTCGAGGCCTACTGGGCGAACGTGGCCCGAGATTTCGAATGGTTCGCGCCGTGGAAGAGGGTGCTCGACGGGAGCTACCCGAATGCCAAGTGGTTTACGGGCGCGCGCTGCAACATCACCCATAACTGTCTCGACCGCCACGTCGCAGGCGAACGAAAGAACAAGGTTGCGCTCCTCTGGCTCGGCGAGAACGGCGAGGAGCGGATCCTCACCTTCGGCGCGCTTCACCGCCGGGTGTCGAAGCTCGGCTCGGCGCTGCGTGGGATCGGCGTTCGCAAGGGCGACCGGGTTGCGATCTACATGCCGCTCACTCCCGAAGGCATCATCGCGATGCTCGCCTGCGCGCGGATCGGCGCCGTGCACAGCGTGATCTACGCCGGGCTCGGCTCCGGCGCGATCCGTGATCGCATCGTCGACGTCGGCGCCAAGCTCGTGATCGCGAGCGACGTCGGCTACCGCCGTGGCAAGACCGTCGCTTTGAAGTCGATCCTGGACGAGGCGCTCACGGACATCCCATCGGTCGAGCGTGTGATCGTCCAACGCAGAGCCGCACCGAAAATCGCGCTCGGCGCGCGGGAGATGGACTTCGACGAGCTGCTCGAGGGCGGGTCGGCCAAGTGCCCGCCCGAATCGATGGACAGCGAGGACTGGCTGTTCATCCTCTATACCTCGGGGTCGACCGGCAAGCCGAAGGGCTGCGCGTACGTTCACGGCGGCTACATGGTCGGGGCGACCCATCTCTGGAAGCTCCTCTGCGACGTCCGCGATGATGACGTCTACTGGTGCACTTCCGACATCGGCTGGATCGTCGGCCACTCGGTGATGGTGTACGGACCGTGGTGCAACGGATCCACGATCGTCGTCCGCGAGGGAGCACCGGATCATCCGCACCCCGGGATCGTCTGGGAGATCGTCGAGCGCTACGGCGTCACCAAGATGTTCACCGCGCCGACGGCGCTGCGCATGTTCATGCGCCTCGGCGCCGAATGGCCGGCCAAGTACGATCTCTCCAGTTTGAAGCTCCTGGCCTGCGCCGGCGAGCCGCTGAATCCGGAGGCGCTTCGGTGGGCGCACGAGCACGTCATGAGGGGCCGCGGCCCGGTGCTCGACAACTGGTGGCAGACCGAAACGGCTGCTCCGGTGCTCGGCACCTGGCCGGCGATGACCGCCAAGGCGGGCAAAGTCGGAAAGCCGTTTCCGGGATACCGGGTCGAGGTGCTGAGCCGCGAAGGCAAGCCGGTGCCGCCGAACACGGGTGGCCTCTTGTGCATCCGCGGCGCCTCGCCGCAGATGTTTCGCACGGTGTGGGGCGCGCACGACCGCTACGAAGAATACTTCCTGCAGATCCCCGACGTGTACGTGGCGGGCGACGTGGCCACGGTCGACGAAGACGGATACGTCTCCGTGCTCGGCCGCGCCGACGACGTGCTGAACGTGGCGGGTCACCGCATCGGCACGGCGGACGTCGAGTCGGCGCTGATCAGCCATCCCGCCGTCGGCGAGGCCGCGGTGATCGGCAAGCCGGATCCGATCAAAGGGGAGGCCATCAAGGCCTTCGTGCTGCTGCGCAGCGGCTCGCAGCCGAGCGATGCGTTGCGCGCGGAGCTCGTCGAGCACGTTCGACGAGTGCTCGGTCCGATTGCGACCCCCGCGGAGCTCGAGTTCGCAGCGAAGCTGCCGAAGACACGCTCCGGAAAGATCATGCGCCGCGTCCTGAAGGCACAAGAGCTCGGCCTCGATCCGGGCGACGTGAGCACGATCGAGGAGTAGAAGCCCGTGCCATGTCCATCCCCATCCATGGCATGGACTCCCCACGTGGCGAACCCGGCGAAAAAGGCACGTACCAACGGTGCCAAGGCGAAGGACGACATCCACGCCGGGACTTACGCGCGGCGGCGTCGGTCTCAGGCTCAGGCGGATTCGGCTAGCGCGCCGACGACCGGCTCGAGGTCGGCGAGCCAGCGCTCGGCACGCTCGGCGTAGCGCCGCAGGCCCAGGTCCGCGAACGTCGCCCGCGCATCGAGAAGGTGACGGTCGCGGCCCGCGCGGTCGCCGCCGAGCTGTGCCAGGCGTCCGAGGCCGAGCTTCGCATGCGCGGCTATCGCCCGCAGGCCGATCTCGGCGGCCACCTCTCCGACCTGCTCGAAGCAAGCGGCCGCCTCGGCGTGGTGTGCCGTGCCGAGGTGCGTGAGCACCTCGCCGAGCGCCTGGCGCGCCAGCATGTCGCGCAGGCGGCCGCCAGCCCGCTCGTACGCGAGGCGGGCGGCCCGCTCGGCGAGTGCCAACTCGCCGACGCTGAGCAGCACGTCGACGATCAGCCGGACTTGGAGCGAGAGATTGCTCGCCATCGCGAAGCCGTCTTCAAGCGGACGGAGGTAGCGCTCGGGGGTCACGCTCTCGCCCAGTTCGCGCCGCGCACCGAGCGCCACCGCCGCCGACGCGCGGATCGCCGTCACGTTGCCGATCACCTCGGCGATCTCGAGGCTCTGATCGGCGCATCGCTTCGCCTCGGCGTAGTCGCCCCGCATGAAATGCTGCTGGGCGAGTACCGAGGCCATGCCGCCGCGAAAGGTGCGGTTATTGGCTCGCACCGCCAGATCGTAGCCGGCCTGCGCGTCGGCGATGGCGGCGGCGACGTCGTCGCCGCCGTACACGAGCATGGCGTTCTGCATCCACAGCGCGGAGAAGTAGAGGTCGCTGAGGCGCTCGCGGTGCCCGGTCTCGTCGAGCCGGCGGAGCACGCACTCGCTGACCCGCCGGGCGCGCTCGATCTGCCCGTCGTACAGGTAGCTCAAGCCGAGAGCCCGGGCGATCAGCGAGGCGCCAGGCAGGCCGCCGTCTTGCGCGAGGGTGTATCCGCTCTCGACCAGCGCGAGCCCCTCCGCGAAGCGCTCGCGGCTGCCGCTCATGGCGATCATGCCGTGGTAGGCGCGAAAGCCCGCAGCGGCCTCGGTGTCGCCGAGGGCCTCGGCGAGATCGCGCCCGACCCGCGCCGCGTTCTCGACGTCGACGGACTGGGGGGTCGCGCCGTACACGACGGCCATGCGGCACAGATCGAGCGCCGCGCTCAACGTCAGGCGCCGAAAGTCATCGTCGACGTCGGCTCCCTCGGCGAGCGACGCGTAACCGAGTTGCCAGGCCTGACGATAGAAGTCGGTCGCGCTGGGATAGGACGGCAAACGCTCGGCATCGCGCGCCGCCGCGAGCAGCGCGCCGAGCGCCTTTCGGCGATTGTCGCTACGCGAGAAATGATGCGCGAGCAGCGCGACGCGCTCCGCGTTCCCGTCGTTCGGATCGGCCTCGAGCAAGCAAACCGATCCGCTCGTGGATCTGCCGGCGCTCGCTTCAGCAGCAAACCATCGTAGGCCACCTCCTGCGTGAGGCTCTCGCCGAACCGGAACTCGTCGTTGGAGAGCACGTTCTTGCGATGCAGGATTCCACGGCTCTCGAGCTAGGCGAGGATCGTCGCCACGTCGACGCCCTCGCTCGAGCAAACGCACGAGCTGATGGCGGTGAAACTGGCGGCCGAGCACCGAGGCGACCTGGACGACGCGCTTGGCCTGCGCGCCGAGCCGGTCGAGGCGCGCCGCGATCACCTCCTGCACGGTTCCCGGGATGCGATACCTCCTCGATTGGCCGCGTGAGTCGGGCCCGTCCGCCCTCGACCGTGACGTATCCCTCTTCGAAAAGCGCCCGCGTGATCTCCTCGGCGAAGAACGGACTGCCTTCCGCTTTGGCGAGAATCCGAACCTCCAGATCGGGCGGCAGAGGCCCGGCGGCGACGGCCCGAACGATCGCCAGCGTCTCGTCGTCGGAGAGCGCGCGCAGCGACAGGCGGGTGAACGATACTTGCGAGCGCCACGTGGTGTGGAAGTCCGGGCGATGCGTGAAGATCATCATCACGCGGGAGCGGGAGAGCTGCGCCACGGCGAGCTCGAGAAGCTCGAGGGATGCTTCGTCGATCCAGTGGAGATCCTCGATCACGAGCACGACCGGAGTGCGCTCGCTGACGCGAACCACCAGGTCGGCGAGCGCTTGAAAGGTCTCGCGCTTGATCTCGTCGGGGGGCAGATCGGCCGGCCGCTGAGCGACCGTGTGGTCGTCCGTGTTCACGGAGAGCATCCGGCAGAGAAAGGGATAAATCTCGTCGAGGCGCGGATCGAAGTCGCGCACCCGTTCGGCAATCATCTCGCAGGTGCGGGTCGGCGAATCGGCAGCGCGGATGGCGAAGAACTGCTTCAGCATGAGCAGAAACGGCGCGTAGGGGATCTTTTGCTTCAGGGCCGAGCAGCGTCCCTCGAAGAACACGACAGGCGCGACGGCGAGACTCTGCCGGAACTCGAAGAGGAGACGCGACTTTCCGCTTCCCGCATCGCCGACGACGGTCACGACCTGCGGCAAGCTGCCGTGCACGCGCGCGAAGCAGTCGGCGAGCTGCGACAGCTCCTCGTCGCGACCGACGAGCGGCGTCAGGCCGCGGGCTTCCGCGGCGCCGAGCGACGTCGTGATCTCGCTACGGCCGAGAATCTCGTAGGCGTTGACCGGCTCGGCCTTGCCGCGGATCGCGAACGGACCGGTCGCCTGGACCTGGAAGAAGCCGCGGACCAGACGATAGGTGGATTCGCTTGCCAGGATCGATCCGGGAGCCGCGAGCGACTGCAGGCGAGCCGCGAGATTCGTGGTGTCGCCGATCGCCGTGTAGTCCATCTTGAGATCGTTCCCGACCGTGCCGACGACGACAGGCCCGGTGTTGATCCCGATCCGTGCCATCAGCTCGAAGCCGCGCCGGGCGGGAAGCGCTCGATTGAACTCGGTCAGCGCCAGCTGGATCTCGCAGGCGGCCCGCACCGCGCGGTAGGGCGCGTCCTCGTGCGCGACGGGCGCTCCGAACAGCGCCATCAGACCGTCGCCCGCGAGCTGGTTGACGATGCCCTCGAAGCGATAGATCTGCTGGAACGCGAGCTCGAGGTACTGGTCGAGCAGATCGCGGTATTCCTCGGGATCCATGCGCTCCGCGAGCGCGGTCGAGCCAACGAGATCGCAGAACAGCACCGAGACGAGCTTTCGCTCCCCCGCGATCGTGCCCTGGATGCCGCGGATCTTTTGCGCCAGGTCCTCCGGGATGTGGCGCGCGAGGCGCCCCAAACGGTCCTCGGAGGGAGCCGGCGAGGAAGTCGACGCGGGAGTCTCGGTGGCGGGGCCGCCGGTGGTCGCCGCCAAGGCGAAGCCGCATTGCGGACAGAAACGAAATTCCGGGCGGATCGGCGAGCCGCAGCTCGGGCACGTCTGGGCCGTGCCAGCGCCGCAGGCATGACAGAACTTCGCGCCGGCGATCAGCTCGGTGCCGCAGGTGAGGCAACGCATGGACCAAACTTCCTCCGCAGATGCGCCGAGTCAAGCGAGTCTGCTGCGGAGCGGCTCGCAGCTCCGCTATTTCGGCGAAGGAGAGAGCAGCAGATGGAGCGCTTGCGGCAGATCGCCCGGCTCGAGCGCTCGGCTGCGCGCGAAGAATTCCGGCAAGCACTCCTGGTAGGCGCGATCGAGCCGGAGCTCTCGACCGTCCCAGGAGCCGCGGAAGATTTCCATCGACTCGGCCGCGAGCTCGGGCAGGTCCTTGTACTGTCCACGCTCCTTGAGAAGCTCGGCGGTGAGCGCATACATGAGGAGGCCGCCGGGGATCGCACCGAGCGCGGTCGTCGCCATCGCCGGATAGCACAGGCGCGCCGCGCGCGCTCCGAAGCGGCGGCCGATCTCGCCCATCGTCTCGCGCTGGAGGTTCTTGGCCCCCGCAAGCGGGCCCATCGCGTACACGGGATCGTCGGGCGGATAATCGTAGTCGCAGAACGCCACGACGCTTTCATTCGCGGCCAGGAGCCCCGCGCCGGCCAACGCCTCGGCCCACAGCAGCGACGAGGTGCCCATGAACCGATTGGTGCGCTCGATGTCGGCGTCGGTCGCGACTTCCACGTCGACGAGCCCGAGCCTGCGAACGTTCTCCGGGCGGGAGAAGTCCGGCACCTGCAGGACGGGGTGAAACGCGACGTCGAGATCCTTCACCCGAGTGGGTCCGTGCTGCGCGTAGCGCTTGGTGGCGCCCGCGGCGATGCCATTGATGAGATGGACGACCTTGTGACGTTGGCGAAGCTCGGCGACGACCGCCTCGACGGTCGCGGGCCGGGTCGCGTCGTCGTTCCAGAATCGAGCCGTCAGACCCGCCGCGGCCGCGGCTTGACAGAGCGCCTGGACGTGGAAGAAGCCGATCTGCAGCTTCTCGCTGTCGTAGTGAACACCGTAGACGGGCGCCTTCTCGCCGAACAGCAGCTGAATGGCGAGCGCGCGCGTGATTCCGTTCGATCCGCCGAGAATCAGCACGGCAGCGTCCGGGCGGATCGTCGTGCCCTGGGGACGAACGGTCGCACGGTGCTCGGCGAGGAGCTGGGTTGCCATCGTCTTGCCCTGCGCGGCGAGCGAAGTGGCGAGCGCGCGCCGGTCGAGACCGCCGAGCGGAAGCTTCTTGAAGACCTCGAGGCTCATGCGCTCGATCTATCTCGCGTGTTGCGGCTTGCCAACAGGTCGTCGGAGCCTGCTGGTCGAGACGTAGCGCGGGACATGCTAGTGTGCCAGGCTGAGTGGTCGAAGCTTAGCGATTGTTGGGCCTTGCTCCCGTTGCTCGCGAGGTCAGCTCCGGCCGAACATTCTACCGGAGCAGCCTCGCGACCAACGGGAGCGAGGTAGGACAGGCGCTAGGCTGCTCGCAACGGGAGGTGCCGATGGCGATCCAGCATGCATTCCATGCGCATCTGACCTGGAAGAAGGGCGGCGAGGGGGTTGCGACCGGGAATCACCGGGTCGAGTTCGCGGGACGACCGGCGGTGGAAGTGTCCGCGGCGCCGCAGTACCGAGGGGATCCGAGCAAGTTGAATCCCGAGGAGCTGTTCTTGGCCTCGTTGGTTTCCTGTCAGATGCTCACCTATCTCGCCCTCGCCTCGCGCGCCGGGATCGAGGTCGTCGCCTACGAGGACGGCGCGGACGCGACGCTCGCGATCGCCGATCGAAAGATGCGCGTCACCGAGGTGGTCCTTCATCCCCGCATCACGATTTCGGGATCGGCCGATGAAGCGAAGGCGCGCTCGCTCGTCGAGGCGGCCCACGACGGCTGCTTCATTGCCAATTCGGTGGCGTGCGCCGTACGGGCGGAAGTGGAGATCGTCCGCGCGCCGTAGAGCCGCGAATCATTGCCTTCCGGTCGCCGGGACGAAGCGCACCGGGAAGATCGTCCGGGTGACCGCCTCGCCTCCGGCGCCTTTCTCGACGAGCACGAGGTCCTGGATGCCGAGCGGCGGCCCGACGGGCAGGACCGCGCGTCCGCCGGCCTTGAGCTGCTTCAAGAGCTCGTCAGGGATTTCGGGGACGGCGGCGGTGATCACCATCGCATCGAACGGCGCGGCCTCGGGCCAGCCGCGAAAGCCGTCGCCGCTGCGCACGCTCACGTTGTCGTAACCGAGCTCTCGAAGCAGGCGCGCGGCGCGCGCGGCGAGTGGCGGCTGGATCTCGACGGAGAAGACGTGCGCACAGAGGCGCGAGGCGACGGCGGCCTGATATCCCGAGCCGGTGCCGAGCTCGAACACGCGGTCCGTGGGGCGTAGCGCGAGCAGCTCGGTCATCTTGGCGACGATATAGGGCTGCGAGATCGTTTGACCTTCGCCGATCGGCAGCGGGCCATCCGCATAGGCCTGCGCCTGCCATGCGTCCGGGATGAAGCGGTGACGGGGAACCGCGAGCAGCGCCGCGAGCAAGCGGGGCTCGGTGATGCCGCGCTCGACGATCTGTTGCTCCACCATCGCGGCGCGCTCGGATCGGCGATCGGCGTCCGATTCGGCGGCCCTCGCCACCATGAGCGCGGCGAGCATCGCGCCCGCGCCGAGGACCCAGATCGCGATTCGCTTGCGGCGCACGGTCCGATCAGGAGGCAAGTGATTCGGGGGCGACGCGCTTGCCGAAGATCGCGCGGCGGAAGCGTCGATCCGGCAACTGCGATTTCAAGTAGACCCAGGCCGAAGAGCCGAGCTGGCGGAGGAAGCGCGGCTCCTCCGCGACCAGTCGCGCGATGCCGCGCAGAACGTCGGTCCGGCAGTAGAAGATCGAATAGAGACGATGGAAGTAGGTTTCGAGGATTTCCTCGTTCAGACCGCTCGGGATGAACACGAAGTTCATGGCGTTCATCCGCTCCCAATCTTCGTCGAAGCGGCCGAACTCGCGAATCGTCGAGTAGGCGGGAGTGCCCGGGTACGGGGTGAATTTCGTCACCTGGCAGAGGTCGAGCTCGACGATCTTGAGAAACTCCGCGGTCTCCTCGAGCGTCTGTAACGTCTCCGTCGGGTGACCGATCATCACGTAGCCCTTGGCGCGAATGCCGGCGGCACGGGTCATGCGCAGCGTCTCGCGCATTCGGGGCAAACTCACCTCGCGCTTGACCACGTCGAGGATCCGCTGTGAACCGGACTCGATTCCGTAGGCGATCTGCCAGCAACCCGCCCGCTTCATCAGCCGCAGCGTGTCCGGGTCGAGAAGGTTCGGGTGGCTGTTGCAGCTCCAAGTGAAATCGAAACCACACGCGAGAAATGCCTCGCAGAGCTCGACGACGCGCTTCTTCTTCACGGTGAAGAGGTCGTCGTAGAAGATGATGTGCCGCACGCCGAAGTCGACGAGGTGCTGGCAGTGGCGGAGCACCGACTCCGTGGTGTGGTAACGGCCGAGCTTGCCCGACGTGGAGCGGTCGCAGAACGAGCACGAGAAGGGACAACCGCGGCTCGTGACCAGCGTGGCGACCGGCGACCTCCGGTAGCTGAAGAGCGACGGATGGAAGCCGTGCGGAAATCCGCGGACGAGATCCCAGGCCGGGAGCGGCAAGGCGTCGAGATCGGTGAGGTAGGGGGACCGCGGATTGGCGACGATCTCACCCGCAGGCGTTCGATGGACGAGGCCTGGGCACCCCTCGATCGCACGCCCGCAGCGCAGACGTTCGAGAAGCTCGAAGAAGGAGATCTCGCCTTCGCCGATGATGGCATAGTCGAGATTCGGGAAGGCGGCGAGCGTGCGTTCGGGAACTGCGCTCACGTGCGGCCCGCCGACGACCGTGACGAGCTCGGGTACGGAGCGCTTGAGAAGCCCGGCGATCCGCGCCGCGTTGGTGATGGAGATCGTGGTCGCCGAGAAGCCGACGACGTCCGGTCGAAACGCGAGAATGCGATCCGCGACGCCGCCCGGCGTCTCGCCGCTGCCCTTGGCGTCGAAGATCGCGACGTCGTATCCGTTGCGCCGCGCGACGGCCGCCAACACCAGCATGCCGATTCCCGGAATCGATTCCTCGGTCTGGCGCAGCCGATCCATTCTCCGATCCCAGAAGACGTACGGAGGCTCGACCAGCGCGATTCGCCGGAGCGTCCGGCCCATGCTCATGCGCGAGCTATAGGCCAACTCGCGGGCACTGCCAAGCCGCGGCGCGAGCCGGGGTGGTAGGGCCTCAGCTTCTGCCGGAGGACGGCTACCGCACTGTGCGGAACAAGGAAGAGCGCGTGGGTTGGCGGTCGAGCCGTATTCGGGTCGACCGCCAACCCACGCCGCGGCGCGAAGCGCGGAACGCGATACCCAAGGCGCGGCTCGAACCGTTCCGCGCTTCGCGCGGTGGCGCGTGTTTGTGTTCGATCCGAGTACGGCTCGAACACAAACACGCGCGCTGATCGTTGTGCGACGGCCTTGGTGAGTTCTTGCAAAAACTGAAGCCTTACACTGGCCTTACGCGGAGTGCACGTTTTCATTTCGCGGCGTTCCCGATAGAAGCCGCGTGTGCCTGCGCAAGAATTCGGGGCGCGCGCGGCGGCGACTTCCTGGAAGCTCGGGATCAAGATCGCCGTCAGCGCCGGTCTGCTCGTGTATCTCTCTCGCCGTGTGGACTTCGCGGAGATCGGCCGCTTCCTGGCTCACGCCGACGGCGCGCTGCTCTGCGCCGCGCTGGCGCTCTACCTCGCCGGGCAGTTGCTTTCGGCGATCAAGTGGCGCCGGCTCGCTTCCGCGGTCGGCTTCCGCGCGAGTCTGCCGCGCTTCATCGCGTATTACTTCATCGGCATGTTCTTCAACGCGTTCGGCTTCGGCACGGTGGGGGGGGACGTGGTGCGCGCCCTCTATCTCGCGGGCCAGGACGGTCGGCGCGGGCTCGCCCTCAATACCGTCGTGGCGGACCGCGTGAGCGGTCTCGCGGTGCTGCTCGCAATCGCGCTCGGAGCGCTCGTGCTGTTTCACCACTACGACCTGCCGGCCTGGATTTACTGGGGGGTGATCGTTCTGGCCTCCACGCTGCTCGGCGGCTGGCGGCTGCTGCCGCGGGTGCTGCCGGCGGTGTTGCCCCGAGAGAACCGCCTGCGTCGGCTCGTCGAGCAGGACCTTCACCCGTACTGGAATGACCGTCGGCTCTTGATCGACATCGGCGCGTTGTCCTTCATGTTTCACCTGTCGCAGATCGGCGTCTTGATGATCCTCACGCGGGCGCTCGGACTCGCCGTGCCGTGGTCCTACTGTTTCATTCTCGGGCCGTTGGTGAACATCATGGCGGCGATCCCCGTGAGCATGAACGGCCTCGGCGTTCGCGAAGGTGGATACGTATTCTTCCTCGCGCACATCGGCATCTCCCGGGAGTCGGCGATCGCGTTCGCGCTCACCTGGTTCGCCGTCGTGATGCTCGCGGGCGTCGCAGGTGGGGCCGTGTATCTCGGCTACCGTCAGACGCCGCGCGCCAGCGCGTGACCCTGAAAGCGGGTCGGAAGTCAAGGCTTCGCTGCTGCGCTGAGCCGCATGGGACAAGGACGAGGGAAAGAAACTCCTTGACAAAGATTTTACCGCTACCTAATGTCGCGCAACTTTTTGGACGGAGGGTGGGGCATGACCAAGTCGCAATTCGTGGCAAAGCTGGCGGAGCAGTCGGGATTGTCGAAGAAGCAGGCGGACACCGTTCTGACTGAGATGGTCAACATGATCATCGGTGCCGTGAAGAAAGGGGATGTGGTCAAGATCCCGAACCTCGGCGGGTGGAAGAAGCGGAAGACGAGCGCCCGGATGGGGCGCAACCCGCAAACCGGCGAGCCGATCAAGATCCCCGCGCGCGTGAAAGTCCGCTTCAGCGTCGCGAAGAGCTTCAAGGAAGCCGTACTCGGCGCGAAGAAGTAGCTCCTTCTTCGCGAGGCTGGCCGGGAGCACGCGCTCGGCTGGGCCTGTCGACTGTCCGGCGGAGCCTGCCGGGCAGAGCGGAACGGGCCGACGTGAGCGCTGGACCCGGCCCGCGCCCGACCGCTGCCGGCCCGTACCCGTGTGAGGCCGCAGCTCGTTGCGTAATCTCCTCTACATTCTGGTTGCATCGGGGCTCGCCCTCCAGTGGGTCATCGTGCGAGCTCTGCACCTCGGGAACGGCGACCCCCTCGTCGAGAGCATCGCCGCGGGCGCCGCCATTTTCGGGTCCGCCTTTCTGCTCTCGTGGGCGGCGGAGGCCGCGCAGGTCGACATTCCACGGGCGCTGGCGATGGCGTTCCTGGCGCTCATTGCCGTGCTGCCGGAGTATGCGGTCGACATGTATTTCGCGTGGCAGGCACCCCATCGCGAAGGCTATACGGCCTTCGCCACCGCCAACATGACGGGTGCCAACCGCCTGCTGATCGGGCTCGGCTGGGCGACCGTGGTGGCGACGGGGTGGCTGCGTACGCGATCGCGCGCGTTTGTGCTCGATCGATCGCAATCGGTCGAAGTCTTCTTTCTGCTCGTCGCCACGCTCTACTCCTTCGTGATTCCCTGGAAGCAGACGATCAGCCTCTGGGACTCGCTGATCCTTGTCGGGCTCTTCGCCGCCTACATGGTGCTGGCGGGCCGCACGGAACACCAGGAGCCGGAGCTCGGCGGCCCCGCCGAATCGATCGCCGCCCTTTCGACCGGGAGGAGACGCCTGGCGGTCGTCTTCCTGTTCGTCTACTCGGCAACCGCCATCTTGCTCGCGGCCGAACCGTTCGCCGAGGGGCTGGTGGCGACGGGACGAGCGTTCGGGATCGAAGAGTTCCTGCTCGTCCAGTGGCTGGCGCCGCTCGCCTCCGAGTCTCCGGAGTTCATCGTCTGCATCCTCTTCGCGTGGGGGGGAAAATCGAACGCCGGTATCAGCGCGCTCGTGTCGTCGGCCGTCAATCAGTGGACGCTTTTGATCGGCATGCTGCCGATCGTCTACAGCGTTTCGGCCGGCGCGCCGCTGGCGATGCCGCTCGACGAGCGACAGATCGAAGAGATGCTGCTCACCACCGCGCAGTCGATCTACGCGGTGTCGATCATCGCGGATCTTCGCTTCAGCATTCGCGAGGCGATGATGCTGCTCGCGCTGTTCGCGTGCCAGCTGCTCTTCACGGATGCCGCCGCGCGCTACGCCCTGTCGGGACTCTATCTGCTGATGACCGTCGTCATCGTCGCCGCCGGCGGAGCGGAGAAGCGACGCGCGTTCCGCGAGCTGCCGGCGTTCATCTTCGGCCGCCGCGAGTAACCCCGGCGCTCAGCCGAGCGCGCCTTCGGAGGAGAGAGCCTCGATCTCCGCTTCCGAGTAGCCGAGGATCTCGCCGAGCACCTGCCGGTTGTGCTCGCCGAGACACGGCGCCGGTGCCGCGACCGCGCAGGGATTGGCGGAAAGCGTCCACGGAATTCCGGCGTGATGGCGAGCGCCTACCTCCGGATGTGGCAGATCGACGAAGAAGCCGCGCGCGTTCAGGTGGGGATCCTCGGCGAGATCCTGATTCGTCATCGTCGGAAACGCCGCCACGCCCGCCGTCTGCAGACGCTCCGTCGCCTCCTCGGCGGAAAGGGTCGTCGTCCAGCGCGTGACCCGTTCATCGAGCGCATCTTCGTTCCGCTTGCGCTCGGCGGGGGTGGCGAACCGCGGGTCAGCCGCGAGGTCGGCGGCTCTCATCACCGAGCACAGCGCGAGCCATTCCGCGTCGGTGCCGACGGCAATCGACACCCAGCGATCCTGTCCAGCCGAGCGGAACACCCCATGGGGCGCCATCTGCGGGTGGCGATTCCCGTCGCGCGGTGGTGGCGCCCCATTCATCTGGTATTCGAAGATCGCGTCGGGAAGCAGACTCGCGGACGCCTCCCAGAGGGAGACGTCGATGAATTGGCCTTCTCCGGTCCGTTGTCGGTGGCACAGGGCCGCGAGCACCGCCAACGCGGCGTGAAGGCCTGCGGTCGGGTCTCCGTAGGAGACGCCGACGTGCATCGGCGGCCCGCCCTTGTACCCCGTCACGGACGAGAAGCCCGCCAGCGGCACCGTCGCCGGTCCGTACGAAACGAAGTCCTGATCGGGGCCCGAGCGGCCGTACCCGGAGATCGACACCATGATGGCGTCGGGCTTGAGCCGCCGCACCTCCGGGTAGCCGAGACCCATCCGATCGATGACGCCGTTGGCGAAGTTCTCGGCGACGACGTCGCTCGTGGAGACCAGGCGGCGCGCGACTTCGAGGCCGCGGGGATGCTTGAGATTGAGCGTCAGCGAGCGCTTTCCTTGATTGTACTGGTTGAAGTACCCGCTGCGGTTCAGGCCCGGCTGAAGGTCGGCGAAGGGGGGCAGAAGCCGGGTCACGCAGGGCCGCTCGCGCGTCTCGACGCGGATCACTTCGGCGCCGAGGTGGGCAAGCTGCAGAGTGCAGAAAGGCCCCGCCCAAACCCACGTGAAGTCCGCGACACGAATTCCCGATAGTGGTTTGCCGCTCATCGCTCTGCGCCTCGCGCTGCGCCACCGACCTCGGCCATGACCTCTTCCGTGTGCTCGCCCAGCCGAGGGGCGGGGCGGCGAAGCTCCCAGGGTGTTCGCGAGAACAGGTAGGGCGCACCGGGCCCGCGCAGCGGAGCGCCACCGGGCAGGGTGAACGAAACGAAGAACCCGCGCGCGTTCAAGTGCTTCGAGGAGAGCAGACTCCCCATCGTCGACACCGGAGCGATCGGCACGCGGCGGCTCTGCAAATAGTGGTAGATCTCTTTGACGGTTTGCCCGGCCATCCACTCGGCGATCATCGGCTTCAATGCGTCCCAGTTGGCTCCACGCTGCAGCCGATCGGAAAAGATGTCGAGCGCCGCCCACTCGGGACTCCCCATGACCTCGACGAATGTCTGCCATTGGCGCTCTTCGACGGCGCAGAGGAAGACCCAGCCGTCTTTGCATTCGAAGAAGTCGAGCGGCTGGATCGGCCTGTTGCCGAGGCGGGAAGCCGTGAGCTGGCAATAGGGCCAGAAGGGGTAGGTGAGTTCGAGGATCGTCACCAGGCACTCTTGCGTGGAGACCTCGACGTGCTGACCCCTTCCCGTCGACTCGCGCGCGAAGATCGCGCCGAGCGATGCGATCGCCGCGTTCAGTCCCGCCTGGAATGCGGCCTGGTGGCCAAACGTGCGAAGCGGCGGCAGGTCATCGGTTCCCGGCCCGCCTCCGTTCAGGCACGCGAGGCCGCCGGCGTTCCAAAGGTTCAGATCGTAAGCGCTGTAGTCGCGATGAGGCCCGGAGAGCCCAAACGGGGTGATCGACGTGGCGACGAGTCGCCGACGATCGTGGAGCACCACGTCGGGCGAAAGGCCGTAGCCGGGGAGCTTCGCCGGCGCGACGTCGTGAATCAGCAGGTCGGCACGATCGAGGAGCTTGGCGAGGGTGGCGCGATCCGCCGGTGAATCGAGGTCGAGAACGATGCCGCGCTTGTTGGTGTTGAGATACAGAAAAAGGCCGCTCGCTTCGCGGTCGACCCGGCCGCCGGGAAACGGGCCGACCTCACGCGCGAGATCGCCTTGGGGAGGTTCCACCTTGACGACGTCGGCGCCAAGATCGCCGAGGAGCTTCGCGGTATACGCGGCGGTAACGCCGGACCCCACCTCGACGACGCGGAGATGCGAGAGGGCTCCAGTGCTCATCGCGCGCCCCTTAACACACACGCGACCCCGCGCCAAACGGGGCCGTCGCGCCGTGTGCTCAGTGAAGGCCCCGCGGCGAGGGAACCAACTTTAGAACTTCCTTCGGGTTCGCGGGCTCGCCGACCTTGCCGAGCGCCAGCATGAGGTCGGTGTGCGAATACTCCTCGACCGGCCATTCGCGGACGAGCGTCCAGTCCTCGGTTTCCTTGAACAGAAGATGCAATCGCTTTTGATCCTCGGTCAAACCGACGGCGACCCGGCCGCTAGGTGTCGTCGAGAACAAGACATAGCCCGCTCGCTTGGTGGTGACGAAGTACATGGGTGTCTCCTCAAATCTCTCCATCGGCCGTGGCGCACACCCCGAGCGAGTCGAAGCGCACTGCCTGCGAGTATCCGAGGAGGCGCAATCCCCGTTCGTCGAATTGTCCGGCCGTGACGAATCCTCCGTCGCTCGTCGCGCTCGACGACCAGTCCCAGTCTGTCGCGAGAAGCCGCTCGCCGCGAACCGCAGCATAGAGAAACGTATCGTAGACGATCTCGACCGCGGTTCGTCGCCGCAACGATAAACCGAGGAGGTCACTGCGGTTTCGCAGCTCCTCGTCTTGCTCGAGATAGGACAGGTTGCGGCTTCGCGAAAACAGACCCTTGTCGACGAGCGCCCAGCCCGGCCGGCACGTCTCCTCGGTCGCGAACGATTCGCGCGCGTACCAGGGGTCCGACGAAGACTTCGGGGGGGTGGCGTGGCCGGGAAAGCGCGCTCCGAGTTCGGCAATCGTCAGCGGCTTGCCCGCGGCGGTGCGCGCCACGCGCAGAACGAGCATCATCCCGTCGTCGGCGGCGCGCATCAGCTGATCACGCCGGAACGGCAATCGCTCGAGGGCGGCGCGCTTCGCGGTCGACATCGCCGGCAGCGGGTCTCCACCGACGAGCGGCGATACTTCGTTCCAGCCGAGGAAGTCGCCAGCGAAGACGCGCCGTGCGTCGGGGATGAGCGCGTGCTCCATGAGGAGCGCATCCTAAAGAATCCTCCGAATCCAGACAACCGAGATCGCCACAACCGAGATCGCCACGTTGCCAAGCGGCAACCGGTCGGTTAGGAACGGCTGCGATGGCGATCTTCGAATACCAGCGCCGCGTTCGGTATTTCGATACCGACCAATTCCAGGCCGCGCATCACTCGCGCGTGTATCTCTGGTTCGAGGAGGCGCGGACCGAGCTGCTGCGGGCGCTCGGTCGCCCCTACCAGGAGCTCGAGAGTGCGGGCATCTTCTTCCCGGTTCGGGAGGCCGCCTGCCGCTACCGCGGCCTGGCGCGCTTCGACATGTTGCTGAACGTCGCGATCGATCGAGTCGAAGTGCGCGGCGCGAGCCTTCGCTTCGACTACCGGGTGACCTCTGCCGAGGTGCCGATTGCCGACGGCCACACCCTGCACGCGTGCGTCGATCGCCGCGGCAAGGTCGTGCGCTTGCCGAGCGACGTGCGCGCGCTCTTCGAGACTTCCTAGCCGCCGAGCTGATACATGTCGTGGTTTTCGGTGGAGCGGCCGCGATCGAGAGCGTGTCCGGTCGGCTTGGCAGCGACCGCGCGTAGCAGGATCGCACGCACGGCTTCGACGCCGCCGCCCGACCGGATCGCGCGCTTCACGTCGAGCTCGTCGTCGTTCAGCAAGCAGAGATGGAACTTGCCGTCGGCGGTCAGGCGCATGCGGTTACAAGTGCCGCAATACGGTTCGCTGACGGGGCTGATGAAGCCGATGATCCCGCGCGCCTCGGGGAGGTAGAAGTTCTTCGACTCGTCGGTAGGGTTCTGCGACGGGAACGGTACGAGCAGGCCGAGCGCGTCTTCGATCCGGCGGCGCGTATCATGATTCGAGACGAACTGGCTGCGCGCAACCGCGGCGGTCTCGTCGCGGCCGAGTGGCATGAGCTCGATGAAGCGCACGTGCCAATCGCGTGTCCGGGTGAGGGCCGCGAGCTCTACGACGTCGCGGTCGTTGTAGTCGCGCGCCACCACGGTATTCAACTTGAGCGGCGTGAGTCCTGCGCTCTCCGCGGCCTCGATTCCCCGCCAGATCCTTGCCAAATCCCCCCAGCGCATGATCTGGCGAATTCGCTCTTCGTTCAACGTGTCGATGTGGATGTTGACCCGTCGGAGGCCAGCCCTCTTCAGACGCTCGGCGAGCTTCGGCAACAGGATACCGTTCGTCGTCATCGCGATCTCGCCCATGCCGACGATGGAGGCGAGGCGGGTGACGATCTCGACGAGATCGGAGCGTAAGGTCGGCTCGCCGCCCGTTAGCCGCACGCGCCGGAAGCCGGCGGCGACGGCTGCGCGCCCGACGGTCTCGATCTCGGCCGCGCTCAGCAATTCTGCGGGTGGCGCGAACGAGAGCCCCGTGAGCGGCATGCAGTACACACAGCGCAGATTGCAGTGATCGATCAGGGAGATCCGCAGGTAATCGATCTCGCGTCCGAAGCGGTCGGTGGGCATAGGCTCCGTTCCTTCGCTCAGAACACCCGGGCGCGCAGCTCGCGGATCAGGGCGTCCAGAAAGTCACGGTACGGCGTGTCGGGAAGTGAAGCAAGAGAGGCCGCGGCGTTGCGCGTGTAGGTGATCGCTTCGAGTCGGACACGCTCGAGAACTCCGCTTTGGCCGATTTCGCCGAGACCCTCCTGGATGTCGTCGTCGTCCGCATCGAGCTGCCGCCAGACGCGCGCGAGCGACGGGCTCCGTGGCAGGGCGAGCACGATCGGCAGCGATGGATTGCCGTCGCGGAGGTCGATGCCAACGGGCTTTCCCGTCTGCACCGGGTCGCCGATCACGTCGAGAAGGTCGTCGATGACTTGAAATGCCATGCCGATCGAGCTGCCGCAGCGTGCGAGTTCCTCGACGAGTCCGCGCTCGGCTCCGGCGACGCGGGCGGCGATGCGCGCGCCGGCCTGGAACAGAGATGCGGTCTTGCGCCGGATGATCTCGTGATAGTCGGCGACCGAGACCGCGGGGTTGCGGCGAAGCCGCGCCTGCATGATCTCGCCCTCGGTCAGCGCGATGCACGCGTCGGATGCCCAGCGCACGATGGTCTCCTCGAAGCGCCCGCAGATCTCGAAGGCTTTCGAGAAGAGGAAGTCCCCGGTCACGAGGGTGTCGGCGGCGCCGAACTGAAGATAGGCGGAGGCACGCCCACGGCGCACTTCTGCGGCATCGATGATGTCGTCGTGAAGGAGCGTGGCCGAGTGGATCAGCTCGAGCGCGGCGCCGAGGTCGATCATGTCCCGCGGGTCCTCGCCGCCGCAAGCCCGGAACGCCGACATCGCCACGAGCGGGCGGATCCGCTTGCCGCCGGCACCGATCAGATGGAGCGCGATCTCGATCAGGCGCGGCTCGCGGGAGCGGATCGTCTCGTGGATCTTCCGCTCCACGCAAGCCATGTCCGCAGCGAGTAGGTCGTCTGCGGCGTGGCTTTCCGCGAGGGAGGATTTCGGCGCGCTCGTCACCGGAGGGTCCGTGAAGGACGTGAGATATCGGCCAATGGGTGGTCAATGTCAACGAAGGGAAAGACGCGAACGATCTTCCGCGACACCGATTGAGTTTTCGCCGAGCGCGGGCTAGTGCTGTCCCTCATCTCCGTGTCACTCCAAGAAGAGATTGATTCGCGCCTCGACCGTGTCGCGTTTCCCGGCTTTCGGCACAGCATCGTCCGTTACGGTCTCGTCGAGGGCGCGCGCGCCGAGGGCGGTGACATCACCGTGACGCTGCGGCCTGTCAGTACGCGACGCGAAGTCGCGCAAGAGATCGCCGAGCGTATTCGCGAGGCCCTGTCGACGCTTCCCGGGGTGCGCTCGGTCGAGATTGCGACTGCGGCTCCCGCGCAAACCAGCGGCCAGAACCTCCACGCGCACGCCCGGGCGGCGGAGAGCCAGATCGCAATTCCCGGGGTGCGCCACGTCGTAGCCGTATCGAGCGCCAAGGGAGGGGTGGGCAAGTCGACCGTCGCGGTGAATCTCGCCATCGCGCTCCAGCAAGCCGGCGCCAAGGTCGCGCTGATGGATTGCGACGTCTATGGCCCGTCCGTGCCGCTCATGATGGGTGTGGAGGCCCGGCCGCACTCGGTCGGCAACAAGATCGCGCCGATCGAGCGCTACGGCGTGGACATCATGTCGATGGGATTCTTTCTCGACGACAGCTCGCCGGTGATCTGGCGCGGTCCGATGGTGATGGGGCTCGTGCGTCAATTCTTACGCGACGTGGACTGGGGCGAGCAGGACTATCTGATCGTCGACATGCCGCCCGGCACGGGCGATGCCGCGCTCACGCTCGCGCAGCAGGTGCCACTCTCCGGGGCCGTGATCGTCACCACCCCCCAGGGGGTCGCGCTCGCCGAC
Organism: uncultured delta proteobacterium; assembly: GCA_963745025.1. Taxonomy (GTDB): domain Bacteria; phylum Desulfobacterota; class Binatia; order JACPRU01; family JACPRU01; genus CAVQIG01. Next base: position 556,420 of record CAVUWD010000016.1, on the reverse strand, counting down.
GTCGAACGCGGCATCGGTATGTTTCGCCAACTGCAGGTGCCGCTGCTCGGGATCGTAGAAAACATGAGCGACTACGTTTGTCCGGACTGCGGCGAGCGAGACGAAATCTTCGGATCGGGCGGTGGTGATGCCCTGGCCCGGCGCTTCGGAGTCGCACTGCTCGCTGAGCTTCCGCTTGTGCCGGACGTGCGCGAGGGGGGGGACGTAGGCCGGCCGATCACCGTGACTCACCCCGACCACCCGGTCAGCAAGCAGTTTGTGATGCTTGCCCGCTCGGTCGATCAGGCGCTCGCGATGGTGCGCTAGGAGGTTGCGTCACAGATCGCTCCCGTTGGTCGCGAACCGGCTCCGGCCCAGGCAGCCTACGGAGCTAGCGTGGGCTGAACGCCCGGTCGAATCGAGCTTCCCCGGTCGCTTTACAACGGCAGCGGCGTTCCCTATAAATTTTGACTTTAACTACGTTTTGTCCAACTCGGGGGTGAGATCGGCATATGCCTAGAGTTCGTCTCGGAATCGTGGGGGTGGGAAACTGCGCCTCGAGCTTGCTCCAAGGGATCGAGTATTACCGGGACGGCGAGGGGCCCAAGCAAGGTACGACGGGTGGGCTGATGCACCTCGATCTAGGCGGGTATCGGCCGGGCGACATTCAGGTAGCGTGCGCCTTCGACATCGACGAGCGGAAGGTCGGCAAGCCCCTGGAGGTGGCGGCCCTGGCGCCCCCCAATTGCACCCAACAGCTCTTCCCCAAGCTCCCCAATTACAAGATTCGCGTCGAGATGGGTCCGATTCTCGACGGGTTTTCCGACCACATGCTGCAGTATCCGCCCGAGCAGCGATTCGTCCCGTCTTCGGCACCGGCGGTGGACGTCGCACAAGTCTTGAGGGCCACGAAACCGGATGTGGTCGTCAGCTACCTTCCGGTGGGCAGTCAGAAGGCGGCCGAGCACTACGCGCGGGCGTGTCTGGACGAAGGGGTGAGCTTCATCAACTGCATGCCGACGTTCATCGTCTCCGACCCTCAGTGGGGCGAGGAATTCGCGCGCAAGAAGATCCCCGTGGTCGGCGACGACATCAAATCGCAGCTCGGCGCGACCATCGTCCACCGTTCGCTCGCCAAACTCTTCGCCGATCGCGGCATTCAGCTCGAGCGCATGTATCAACTGAATACCGGCGGGAATACCGACTTCCTCAACATGCTCAACCGCGAGCGTCTCGACTTCAAGAAGATTTCCAAGACGGAGGCCGTACAGTCGAACCTCCCGGAGCGCATGGACAGCCAAAACGTCCACATCGGCCCGAGCGATTACGTGCCGTGGCAGAAGGACAACAAGGTGTGCTTTCTGCGCATCGAAGGCAAGGGATTCGGCGGCGCGAAGATCGAGCTCGAGGCGCGGCTGTCCGTCGAGGACAGTCCGAACTCGGCGGGCGTGGCAATCGATGCGATCCGCTGCTGCAAGCTCGCGCGCGACCGCGGCATCGGTGGGCCGCTGCTCGGAGTCTCCTCCTATTTCATGAAGCACCCACCGCGACAGGTCTCGGACGACGTCGCCCGCGAAGAGGTAGAGCGCTTCATCCGCGGCGAGGGCTCCTAGGCGACGCCCCGATTTCCTTGGGCGTGAAACACTTCCTGCGCATCGCCCTGAGCCTCGGGCTCTCCGGCGTCTTCCTGTGGATCGCGGTCCGCGGGGTTTCGTGGCAGGAGACCGCGGCGGCGCTCGGCGCGGCGCACGTCGCATACGTGCCGTTGATCTTCGTCGTCGGGGTCGTGTCGCTCTATTTCCGGGCGCTGCGCTGGGGCGTGCTGCTCCGACCGATGGCCAAGGTGAGTCCGCAATCCCTGTTCTCCGCGACCGCGATGGGATTCGCCGCCAACATGCTGCTCCCGCTCCGCGCGGGCGAAGTGCTCCGCCCCTGGCTCCTCGCGCGGAAGGAGAATTTGCCGCTCGCGCCGACGATGGCGACGGTGGCGGTCGAGCGACTCTTCGACATGGCGGTGCTGCTCCTCTTCTTCGGTGTGGCGACGCTCACGCTGCCGCTGCCACCGGAGTGGAAGCGATACGGCTGGTTCTTTCTCGCCACCTTCGCCGTATTTCTCGCCCTGTTGGTGGCGCTACAGCGGCTTCCTTCCCGAACCGTCGCCGTGCTCGAGCTGGTCCTGCAGCCGTTCCCGGTGCAGATCTCCGCCCCGTTGCTGCGAGCAGCCCACCAGTTCGCCGATGGACTCGCCAGCCTGAAGAGCGCCGCGGCGATCGGGCTCGCCGTGATCTACTCGCTCGCGGTCTGGCTTGGGGTGGCGGGGGCCTTCGGCCTGGGGATCGTGGCCTTCGATCTGCCGGTGCCGTGGGTCCGCGGCGCACTGTCACTGACGGCGATCGTCGCCATCGCGGTCTCGGTCCCGGGCGGACCGGGATTCATCGGCATGTTCCAGGTGGGCTGCGAGGTGGCGCTCGGAGTATACGGGATCGCCAAGAGCCTCGCCTTCAGTTATTCGGTGCTCGAGCACGTCGTGCAGTTCGCCAGCAGCGTTCTGCCTGGTCTATACTTCTTTCTCAGGGAGAATCTGAGCCTGAAGGAAATCCGCGCCGAGGCCTCCGCTGCCTCCGGCGCGGAGTCCACGGATGGGCCGTAGATGCCGACACTCAGCGAAAAGACGGTGGTCATCGGACTCTCCGGAGGCATCGCCTGTTACAAGGGCGCGGAGCTCGTACGTACCCTCGTCAAGGAGAATGTCCGAGTTCGCGTGATCATGACCCGAGCCGCGCAGGAGTTCATCACGCCGCTCACCTTGCAGACCCTCTCCGGACACCCGGTCGCCACCGACGCGTTCGACCTCACGCAGGAGTCCGAGATCGGCCACATCCGGCTCGCCGATTCGGCCGACGTGCTGGTGATCGCTCCCGCCACCGCCAACGTGATCGGCAAGCTCGCTCACGGAATCGCCGACGATCTGCTCAGCACGGTCGCGCTTGCGACGCGTGCACCGATCGTCGTCGCGCCGGCCATGAACGTGAACATGCTCCGCAATCCCGCCGTACAGGCGAATCTGGCGCAACTGCGCGAACGCGGCATGCGGATCGTCGACCCAGACGAAGGTTTCCTCGCCTGTGGATACGAGGGGCCGGGTCGCCTCGCCTCCGCGGCAGCGCTGGTCGAAGGCCTTAAAGCCGCGCTCACGCCCCAGACGCTCGCGGGCGAGCGGGTGTTGGTGACCGCAGGTCCGACTCGCGAGGCGATCGACCCGGTGCGCTTCGTCTCCAATCGCTCTTCGGGGAAGATGGGCTTCGCCGTGGCAGCGTCGGCATGGCGTCGCGGCGCTTCGGTCGTGCTCGTGACCGGGCCGACGAGCCTCGATGCGCCGCCCGGAGTCGAGTGCGTTCCGGTGACCACGGCCGCCGAAATGCGTGACTCAGTTCTCGGGCGCGAGTCGTGGGCCACGGTCATCGTGATGACGGCCGCGGTCGCCGACTACCGCGTAGCCAACCCAGCTCGTCAGAAGATCAAGAAGGCGACCGGCGTGCTGCCGCTGACCCTCGAGCAAACGAGCGACATCCTCTCCGAGGTCGGCGCGCGACGTCGGGCCGATCGCCTGCTCGTCGGTTTCGCTGCCGAGACCGAGCACGGCATCGAGCACGCGCGACGGAAACTGCGCGAAAAGCGGCTCGACCTGATCGTGCTGAACGACGTGAGCCAGGCCGATGCCGGCTTCGACGTCGACACCAATCGCGTATGGCTCATCGGCGCGGAGGGCGAGGCGGAAGGCTGGCCGCTGCTGGACAAGGAAGAGGTCGCCGAACGGCTGATGGACCGGGTTGCCGCCGTGCGCAAGGCACGGCCCCGTGGAAACGGCAAAGCCGAAGGACGAGCGCGGGGGGAACGGCTGGAGTCCTAGTGTCCGGACTCAGGACACTAGCCGCGCTCCGGCACGCAACCTTCGCGGCGCGCCTCGTCGAACGCTTCGAGAAAGCGCCGCCGGATGTCTTCGATCGGTACGCGGCGACGACGCAGCTCGCGGAGCTTGCGACGGATCTCCTTGGCGCGCCGCAGGCTCTCGTGGCCGTTCGGATCGTAGCGCAACACCGTCGCCTGCTCGCCGTGCTTCAGCAGATCCCGGATCGCGACGATACACAGGCTGTTGTAACGATTCATCTCGCTATCCGCCAGCGAGAAGCGAGAGCGTGCGGTGATCCGGCGCAGCGTCGCCTGCCAGCGGCGGAGATGCTGGAGCGTCACCATCGACTCGAAGATCCGCTTGTTCGTGCGAAACGAGAAGAGGGTCTTTCCCACCACGCGCTCGACCAGCGCGTCGCATTCGGAAAAGTCGCGGTTGGAGACGCCGCGAAGCAGGTCGCGGTGCGCGTCCTCTAGCTGCGCGTCGAAGCGCGCCTCCCAGTAGACGTGACGCCGGGCGGCGCTCGGGAAGCTCGTTACCAGCTGGGTCGGAACGAAATAGTTGTGCGAATACGTATCCGAGCAGAGGTGCGACAGGTACCCGTAGGCGAACGCTCTCTCCGGAGGTGCGGTCGCCGCACCGAGCATCTTCCAACCCACGCGCCAGCTATGACAGTGGGTGTACATCGACCGCGTGTAGCGCTTCACTTGGACGATGTCGGCGGCGATCGTACCGTAGAGGTATTCCCAACGGTACTCGCCGAGCAGTCGTTGTAGCGTTGCCGGGAGGTTGGTAAGGTCCCGCAACGCCTCGGCGCCGTGATAGAGGTGCGTGACGGGACCCCACGCCCAAGCGGAGTCCGGAAGAGCGAGAAGGATCACGGCAGCGCCGACGAGCGCAAGCCAAGGCATCCTGGATCCGAAGCTATATTGGCGGACATCACCCGACAAGAGAGACTACGCGCAGTGATCGGCGGCTTCCGCGCCTGGGTGGAGGACGCACGCGACGCGTTTGTCGACGGCTTTCCTCGGGGGCAGCGCTTCGTGCGGCCAACGTCTATCGAAGTCTCGCCGCAAGCGCCCGCCGCGGCCACGGGTGGCACCGCGCTCGCCGCGGTGCGCGAGCAGCTCGGCGACTGCCGCCGCTGCAAGCTCTGCGAGCGGCGGACGCAGATCGTGTTCGGCGTGGGGAACCCGGGCGCCGCGCTCATGTTCATCGGCGAAGGACCGGGAGAGGAGGAGGACCGCCAGGGCGAGCCGTTCGTCGGCCGGGCCGGCCAGCTGCTGACGGAGATCATCACCAAGGGTATGGGACTTCGCCGCAGCGACGTCTACATCGCCAACGTCGTCAAATGCCGACCGCCGGGGAACCGCAATCCCGAGCCCGATGAGATCGCGGCCTGCCAGCCGTTCCTGCTCGCGCAGATCGACACGGTCGATCCCAAGGTGGTCGTCGCGCTCGGCAAGTTCGCCGCGCAGATGCTGCTCGAAACCGCTACCCCCATCAGCAAGCTACGCGGCCGCTGGTTTTCGTTTCGGGGCCGACGCCTGATGCCCACGTTTCATCCCTCGTACCTGCTGCGCAATCCAGCCGACAAGAAGCTCGTCTGGGAGGACATACAGGCCGTCATGCAGGAGCTCGGCCTACCGCTGCCGAAGAGCAGTCCGAAGGCCAGGGACTGAGGGCGGCTTCGTCGGTTTCATGCGCGTCGAGGAGTTCGACTACGACCTGCCCGTTGATCGGATCGCGCAGTTTCCTCCCCGAGAACGTGGCGCGTCGCGGCTGATGGTCCTCGATCGCACGCGCGGGACCTGGACGCATTCCGAGTTTCGCCTGCTTCCGCAGTGGCTCACCGCGGGGGATCTTGTCGTTCGGAACGACACGCGGGTGATGCGTGCGCGTCTGCGGGGGAAGCGCGAAGGCGGTGGCGACGTCGAGCTGCTGCTGCTTTGTTCGGAGGGTGAGGCCGAAGGCGGAGAAGTATGGTGTTGTCTCGCCCGGCCGGGACGTCGGCTGCGCCGCGGAAGCTCGGCGAAGCTCCAGGGCGGAATCGTCGCGACCTGGCTCGACGACGGTGATGACGACGGCGTCCGGCGCGTCCGTCTCGATGCGCCGCGCGCCATCGCCACGTTGCTCGAAGAGATCGGCGAAGTGCCGCTACCGCCTTACATTCGGCGAGCGCCGCGAGAAGAGGACGTCGTCGCGTATCAGACGGTCTACGCCCGCGCGCTCGGTGCGGTGGCCGCCCCTACCGCGGGACTGCATTTCACCGAGGCGATGCTCGACGGGCTCGGTCGCGATGGTATCGAGGTCGTCAGTCTGACGCTTCACGTCGGGCCGGGAACGTTCTTGCCGATCCGCGGCCAGCGGATCGAGGAGCATCGGATGGCGGCGGAGCGCGTGGAGATCCCCGTGCAAGCCGCGCAGGCAGTGGCAGCCGCCAAGCGAGAGGGTCGCCGCGTGATTGCCGTGGGTACGACGACCGTACGTGCTCTCGAGGGGGCACTCGGTGATCTCGCGCCTCGGGCGCGCTCGACGGAAGTCGACGCTTTCATCGTACCGGGCTTTCGCTTCCACGTGGTGGATGCGCTGATCACGAACTTCCATCTGCCGCGCTCGACGCTGCTCATGCTCGTGGCGGCGTTCGCGGGCAAGGAGCTCGTGCTCGATGCCTACCGCGAAGCAGTCGCCGAGCGCTATCGTTTCTACAGCTACGGCGACGCCATGCTGATCGTATGACCGAGCGGCCGTTTCGTTTCGAGATGCTTCGGCGGGACGTGGAAAGCCGAGCGCGGAGTGGCCGCATCGTGACCGCACGAGGCACCGTGCAGACGCCCGCGTTCATGCCGGTCGCGACGGTCGGGGCGGTGAAGGGGATCACGCCGGACGAGCTGCGCCGCCTCGGTGCCGAGATCGTGCTCGCCAACGCATATCACCTGTTTCTTCGGCCTGGTGCGGACGTGATCCGAGAGCTCGGGGGCCTCTCCAAGTTCATGGGTTGGGACGGGCCGGTGCTCACGGACAGCGGTGGATTCCAGATCTTCAGCCTCGCAGGGCTCGTGCGGCTCGGCGACGAAGGCGTGCGCATCCGCTCTCATCTCGATGGCTCGATCCACGACTTGACCCCGGCTCGGGTAGTCGAGATCGAGGAGGCGCTCGGCGTCGACATCTTGATGCCGCTCGATGACTGCCCGCCGTATCCCTCCGAGCAGGGTCGCGTCGAGGAATCCGTTTCGCGCACCGCCCGCTGGCTCGGTCGCTCTCGAGCCGCTTGGACGAGCGAGGGGGCGCTCTTCGGCATCGTCCAAGGCGGCGTGTTCGAGAATCTTCGGGCACGGAGCGCGGAGCTCGCGGTTGGCCTCGATCTGCCCGGCTACGCCGTCGGCGGCTTGTCGGTCGGCGAGCCGCGCCCGCTCTTCTACGAAGTCGCTTCGACGACCATCGATCGCCTGCCGTTCGAGCGGCCGCGCTATCTGATGGGAGCCGGGACCCCCGAGGATCTCGTCCGGCTGGTGTCGATGGGTTACGATCTCTTCGATTGCGTGCTGCCGACTCGCAACGCGAGGAACGGGACGCTCTTCACGTCGATCGGCCGATTGAACATCCGCAACGCCCGTTTCGCACGCGACCCCGCACCCATCGATTCACGCTGCGACTGTCCCGTTTGCCGGCGCTTCAGCCGCGCCTATCTGCGTCATTTGGCCGTCGCCGGAGAAATCCTCTCGGCCGTGCTCAACACGGTTCATAATCTCGCCTTCTATCTGAAGCTGCTCGGCGACATGCGCCGAGCACTTGAGCAGGAGCGGTTTCCGGAATACACATCGCGGATACTCGTCGACCTGTCGGGGGAGGGTGAGGAGGGAGAATGAATCAGCTGGTACTCGCCCAGTTGGGGGGTGGGGATGGACCCTCGGCCTTCGGGCCGGCGGTGATGATGACGGCGATCTTCGCCATCTTCTACTTCCTGGTGATCCGCCCGCAGCAGACGAAAGAGCGCCAGAAGGATGATTTCCGCAGCAAGCTGAAGAAGGGCGAGGAGGTGCTCGCGGCGGGCGGACTCTACGGGCGCGTCGTCGACATCAAGGGAGCGGTGATCTCGGTCGAGATCGCTCCGAACGTCCGCGTGCGTGTGGACCGCAAGAGCATCGAGCCGTTGGCCGCGCGACCTGCCAAGGCGGAGGAAAAGGAAAGCAGCGGATCATGAACCGCAACCTCCTCTATCGGACGCTGATCGTGGCCGCGGTGACCTTTGCCGCCGCGATCTATCTCCTCCCGTCGCTGGTGAGCGCGCTGCCATCGTGGTGGAAGTCCGTCCTGCCGGATCAAGCGATCCGCCTCGGTCTCGATCTGCAGGGCGGCATGCATCTAGTGCTCGAGGTGCAGACCGAGAAAGCGCTCGAGTTCAGCGTCGAGCGCACCGTCGAAGATCTCAAACGCGAGCTTCAGAGCGCGCACGTGCCGGTTGCGGGAATTGCCCGTGACCAAAGCCGGGCGATCGACGTCCAGCTCGCCGAGGACGGGAAAGCCGACCAGGTCGCCGGGATCATGAAGGATCGCTTTCCCACCTATCAGCGGGTCACCGCCGACGTACCCGCAGGGCAACTCAAGTACACGTTGACGTCGAAGGAGATCGAGCGCATCCAGGAGTTCGCGGTCGAGCAATCGCTCGAGACCGTGCGCAACCGCATCGACCAGCTCGGTCTCTCCGAGCCGATCATCCAGCGCAGTGGAACGGATTCGATTCTCGTCCAGCTGCCGGGAGAGACCGATCCCGAGCGCGCCAAGGGGATCATCGGCAAGACGGCGATCCTCGAATTCAAGATCCTCGCCGAGAGCAAGACCGTGGAGAGCGTGCTCGGCGGTGAAGATCCTTGCCGGCTGCGTGATCCGGAACGCGGCCAAGCGCTCGCGCGTGCGAGCAGCCGAGCGGGCGGCGGGCTGGAGGTGCTCTGCGGCATGGAGACCGAGCCGCTGTCGGGGCACAGTCGGCCGATCGCCTATCTGGTCGAGAAGAAGACGTTGATGACCGGCGAGGTGATCGCCGACGCTCGGCCGCGGCCCGACACGAACGTGCCGGGCAACTACCTCGTCGAGCTCACGTTCAATGCGCGCGGAGCGAATCTCTTCGAGGACATCACCTCGAAGAACGTGGGCCGCCGGATGGCGATCGTGCTCGACAACACGGTGTACTCCGCGCCGCGCATCCAGGAACGGATCGGCGGAGGTCGCGCGATCATCACTGGCAGCTTCGACATTCGCGAAGCGCGCGATCTCACGATCGTGCTCCGGGCCGGGGCGTTACCGGCTCCGGTGACCATCGCCGAAGAGCGTACCGTGGGCCCATCCCTCGGCCGTGACTCGATCCATCAGGGGATGCTTTCTTTCGCGGTCGGAGGCGGATTGGTCGTCGTGTTCATGGCGATCTACTATCGAGGGGCCGGACTGCTCGCGGACGCCGCGATGCTGATCAACGTCGCCTACATGCTCGCCGGGCTCGCGGCGTTCGGCGCGACGCTCACGTTGCCGGGCATCGCCGGCATCGTGCTCACCATGGGCATGGCCGTGGATGCGAACGTGCTGATCAACGAACGGATCCGCGAGGAGCTCCGCGCGGGCAAGACGGTCCGCGGCGCAGTCGAGGCGGGCTACGAGCGTGCGTTCCCGGCGATCGTCGACACCCACGTGACGACGTTTCTGTCGGGATTGATCCTGTTCCAGTTCGGCTCCGGACCGGTGAAGGGTTTCGCGGTCATGCTCTGCATCGGGCTCGTGACTACGATCTTCACGGCGTATTTCTGCACACGGGTCTGGCACGACATTCGCGTTCAAGTTTACAAGATCCGTACTGTCTCCATCTAAGGGCACGCCGCATGTTCGAGCTCATCAAACCGGGAACCAACATCGACTTCGTCGGCTACCGCTTCTACGCCGTCACCGCGTCGATCGTGGTCATCTTGCTCGGCGTCGTCTCCCTGTTTCTTCGCGGGGTGAACTACGGTATCGACTTTGCGGGCGGCACGCTGGTGCAGGTGAAGTTCCAGCAGTCGGTCTCGATCACCGACATCCGCTCCGCCGTGGAGAGCATCTCCGCCAAGGACGTGACCGTGCAGGACTTCGGCGGCGGACGGTCGAACGAGTTCATCGTCCGGATGCTCGAATCCGATCCGGAGCTCAAGCGGGGGCTGCCGCAGCAGGTCGGCAACGCCCTCGGCGAGCGCTTCAAGGGGAAGAGCGACTTCGAGGTGCTGCGGGTAGAAAGCGTCGGCCCGCGTGTCGGGAAAGATCTCCGGCAGCGGGCGGTGCTCGCCGTTCTGGCCGCCACGATGGTGATGGGAGTCTACATCGCCGTGCGTTTCGAGCCGCGATTCGGGATCGGTGCCGCGGTCGCCCTCCTACACGATGTCATGGTAGCGGTCGGCGCGCTCTCGTTCATGCGGATGGAGTTCGACCTGACCACGGTGGCGGCACTGCTGACGATCGTCGGCTATTCCGTGAACGATACCGTGATCGTGTCCGACCGAATCCGCGAGAACATGCGGAAAAATCGTCGCGAGCCGCTGGCCTCGGTCATGAACCGCAGTATCAACGAAACACTCAGCCGAACGATCCTCACGGGCGGCACCGTGCTGCTCGTGGTCCTCGCGCTCTTTTTCCTCGGTGGCGAGATCATCCACGGCTTCGCCTTTACGCTTCTCGTCGGCGTCATCGTGGGCACCTACTCCTCGATCTACGTCGCGAGCCCGATCGTGCTCTACATGGACTTCAAGCCGCGCCCGCGGGCCAAGGCCGCAGCGTAGGCGTCGTACAGGCTCGATGGCGCGAACGGCGAACCGCTGGTCGCTGATCGAGCCCGACGCCGGCGCAGAGGGAGCGCTCGAGCGCGAGCTCGGCGTCCGGCCTCTGCTGGCGCGGCTGCTCGTGAACCGCGGTCTGCGTGGGCCGGCGATCGCCGCGGACTTCCTCGATGCCTCGTTGTCGCGAAGTCTCCGCTCGCCGATGCTCTTCGGGGACATGCAGACGGCGGCGCGTCGGATTCTCGAAGCCGTACGGCGCCGGGAGCGGATCGCGATTTACGGCGACTACGACGTGGATGGAATCACGGCGAGCACGCAGCTCGTGCTGTTCCTGCGCGAGCTCGGGTGCGAACCGATGCTGCACATTCCCCACCGCATGCGCGACGGCTACGGGCTCAAGGTGCCGGCGCTTCGCGAGCTCGGCGAACGCGGGGCTCGGCTGGTCATCACCGCCGACTGCGGCGCCGCGGCGCATCCGGAGATCGCCGAAGCGGGGCGTCTCGGTCTCGAGCTGATCGTTTGCGACCATCATCAGAACCCGGCCGTGCGGCCTCCCGCCCTGGCGGTCCTCAACCCAGTCGTCGCCGACGCCGGCTTCCCGTTCACCGGCCTCAGCGCTGCGGGAGTCGTCTTCTACCTGCTGATGGGTACGAGAATGCTGCTCCGCGAGACGGGCGGTGCCGTACCGGACCTCAGGCGGTATCTCGATCTGGTTGCCCTCGGTACGGTGGCCGATCTCGTTCCCCTGCTCGAGGAGAATCGCGTCCTGGTGAAATACGGCTTGCGAGAGATCGCCCGAAACCAACGGCCGGGACTGCAGGCGCTCCTCGAGGTGAGCGGCGTCGAGGAGGTGACGATCGACACCCTCGGCTTCCGCCTCGGGCCGCGCCTGAACGCAAGCGGGCGGCTGGCAGATGCTACCCGGGCGGTGGAATTGCTCACCAGCCGCGACCTGACGGTCGCCCGCCCACTGGCGAGCGAGCTCGACGCTCAGAACCGCGAGCGACGCGGCATCGAGGGAGCGATCGTCGAGGAAGCCGAGCGGATGATTGCCGCGATGGAGGACCGCGACCGGCGCCGAAGCTTCGTGCTCGCCTCCGAGGGGTGGCACGCGGGCGTCGTCGGGATCGTCGCTTCTCGCGTGGTCGAGCGTCATTTCCGACCCGTGGTGCTACTCGCCATCGAAGGCCACGTGGCGCGGGGCTCGGCACGAGGAATCCCGTCGGTCCATCTCTTCGAGGCGCTCCGCCGCTGCGGGGATATGCTCGAGCGCTACGGCGGTCATCGCATGGCGGCCGGCATGACGATCCGCACCGAGCGCCTGAAGGAGTTTGCCGATCGATTCGAGGACGCCATCGCGACGACGACACCGGAGGCGGGATTCGTTCCCGAGCTTCTCGTCGACGCGCGACTCGACCCCGAGGATTTGGGCCCGGAGACGATGGAAGACCTCGAAAAGCTCGAGCCCTGCGGGCAAGCGAACCCGCGTCCGTTGTTTCTCGCTGAGGGGCTGGAGGTCGTCACGAGCCGAATCGTCGGCGAGCGCCACCTCAAGCTCGGCTTGCGAGGCGGTGGAGCCCGGAGAACTCTCGACGCGATCGCATTCGGCAGAGCGGACCAACAGCCGGCGGCCGGCACGTCCATCGACCTCGTCTTTAGCCCGGAGATCAGCCGCTGGGACGGCTACGACCGGCTCCAGTTGGTCGTCAAGGATCTACGAAATTCATCCGCTAAAACAAATGGTTGAGAATAATTTCCAACCGAGTCGAGAGTTTCTTGACGGTCGTAACACGCAGTGTTAGAAAATTCGCTTGACGGTCGACTTGCATCCGGAGCCCGGCTTGTAGACCAGATTCGCCGCGGGGATAGACGGATGATCGAAAAAGACGATGTTCTTTTGAACAGCAAAGAGGTCGCGCGACTGCTGGATCTGAGTCCGGACACCGTCAACGAATTCGCGCGCAAGAGCGTTCTTCCGGCGTTCAAGAAGGGCAGGCAGTGGCGCTTCCGCAGACGGGACGTCGCCTCGTTCAAGCGCCAGTTGCACGGAGCAACGGCAGCTTAAATAGCGAGCGGCTCCAGTGTCTCTTTGATTTCGAGAGCCAGTGACGAGCGGGGCCTTGTTGGCGGTTCCTTTGCGAGACGGTTTGTGCCAGGAAGCAACCGAGGGTCGAAGATGGCGCTAGCCGGAGCCGAGCCGCACGAGAGCAAGATCTACTACGAGTTTTCGCATCTCTACGATCGGATCTTCACTCGCTTCTTCTTCCCGCGCATCGTCTCCACTCTGCGTAGCCTAAACATTCCGCCGGGTGCGACGGTCCTCGAGGTGGGCGTCGGTACGGGCCTCTCGCTCTCGGCGTATCCGCGCCACGCTGAGGTCACCGGCATCGACTTGGCCCCCGAGATGCTCGAGCAAGCGCAGGGAAAGGTGAGTCGCGAAGGCTGGCGACACGTCCGTCTCTGTCAGATGGACGCGCTCGACCTGAAGTTCTCCGACGGCGAATTCGACTACGTGACCGCATTCCACGTCGTCAGCGTCGTTCCCGACCACGGCGGTCTGATGAGGGAGATGGTGCGGGTGTGCAAGCCGGGCGGTACCCTGGTGGTGATCAACCACTTCCGCAGCGACCGGCGTTGGCTGGCCAAAGTCGTGGACAAGCTCGATCCGATCACTCGCAAGCTCGGCTGGCGGACGACGCTACAGTGGCCCGAGTTGTTTGCGCATGTGCCGCTGCGCATCGAACGGCGATTCAAGACCTCGCAAAGCTCGCTCTTCACGGTGCTCATCGCCAAAAAGCCGATCGATAGCGCTGCCTGTTGTGTGACCGCCGCGCCCTAGTGTTGAAGCGAAAATACTTGGACGCGTAGAGCGCACCGAGCCCGCATCCGATCGGGACGCGGCGCGACCGTCCAATGCCCGATGAGTCGCGGAACCGTCCTTGGAAGCGCGAGAGGCGACTAGTAAGAAGCTCGTGGCGGCCCAGTCGGGTGCGGGCTGGCACGCTTCTTGGCCGAAATTGTTTTCGCGAGCGCTACTGCACGAGCGGCTTCTTCGGCGCGAAGGGGATGATGCCGCGGCGGACGAGTGTGTCGGCGTCGCGCGCGCCCCGAGTGAGCAGCCAGCGCCGGTAGATGCGTAGCGTATCGCGATCGCTCGCGTAGAGCTCGTCGAGACTCATCTGTGAGAGCACGCGGACGAAATCCAAGAAACGCGTTGACATCTCGGTGAAGAGCGCGATCACCCCCCGCCCGAGCGCGGTGCCGTGCAGGCTAGCCAGGTGCCCGTATGCCAGACCGCCGATCGAGGTGTAGTAGTCCGCGCCGACCGCCTTGCCTTCGAGGCTTTCCGTGAACACACCGGATACGAAGAGCGCGGTGTCGCCGACATGCTTGAGCCTCTGGTAGCGTTCCGGGGGATCGCCTTCGAGAGATTCGAGATAATCGAGCGCCAGCGGGCGATCGAGCAGGCCCTGCTCGTGTCGTACGAACCGCTCGAGGAGCTGAACGAGATAAAACTCCGCGCTCTCGCTCGGCAACACCTTCTGCTCGTCACACGCTTGGCGCAGGAGACCGCGGAAAAAATCCTTGGGCGTGGTTCGCAGCAGGCGTTCGCTCATCGCTACAGCTTCAAAAATGCAGAATGGGGGGGTGGCTTGCAAGCGATGATGCCGACGAAGCCATCGCGCCCGCGTCGTCCCTGGATCCGTTGGCCATGTTGCGGGTAGTTGCCGGAAAGCTCCGCCGTTGAAAACCTGCGCGCGCCTTCAGCGGCGACGAACGATCCAGCGGCGTGGAACCACTCGCCAGACGATTGCCGCGAGCGGCGCGCCGATGAATCCGCCGACGAGTATGGCGCCGATCAGCGCCCGGAGCTGGGGGTGCGGCGACGCCCACCACAGATATTCGTAGACGACGAAGAACGTCACGCACGCGGCCATCGTCACCGAACCGTCGCCGTCGAGCCATTTCTCCAACGCCAGAGCACCGATCATTCCGGCGACCCCGAGCACCGGAAAAAGCCAAGGGTTCATCGCCGGGTAGACCGCGATGCGCAGCTCGGGCTCGAGGGAGGGATCGACCTCGACGAGGCGCACGCTCGCGGCGGCGGGCAGGGTTCTGAAATGGCGTTGCGAAGTGTGCTGGATCTCTACGACCGTCGTGCCGCGACGTCCGAGGCGCTGGCGCGCGAAGCTGTCCTCGAAGTTGCCGTCGATCGCCAGTGGAGCGCCGCCAGCGGGCGCGATTTCCAGTCGGTAGTGCCCGAGGCGGTTGCCCTGGCCCTGGGTTGCGACGAAGCGGCCATCGACAACCAGCGCGTGCGTGCCCGCCGGTAGAGAGATCGCCTCGCCTCCGGAGCGTAAAACGCCGTCCACGGTCGGAGGGCCAGGGAAGTTGCAAAGGTAGAACGTGAGGAAGAGTAGCAGGCCCCAGCCGCAGGCGAAGCCGAGCGAGGAATACCGCCGGAACGTATCCTCGGCGAGCACGTGCTGACGAAACGAGGCGAAGAGCGCAAGCACTAGCAGGGACCCGGCCACGCCTACGACGGCGACGGGCTCTGACCAGACGTCGATCGCCGAGAGCAACCAGAATAGCGCGGCGGCCGTGAGCGAGAGCGTGGGAACCACCCAGCTCCCGAGCGCCTCGAGCATCATGGCGCGGAAGATCGGGGGCGACTGAGCCCATCGCGTTGGCGAGACTACGGCTCCCGGTCGCTTCGGCCGAGCGGGGATCTGCTTCCTCGTTCCCATCGAGTGTTCACCCGGGCGCTATCCGACGAAAGTTCTGCTGTCAACGAGACTGCGGAGCCGGTTCGACCGGCACAGGCAGAGGGCGGCCGCACGCATCGGGTGGCTCCATCGGCAGAGACGAATAGACGGCAAACACCTCGTTCGGACGCACGAAGGCTCGGAAGAGCACGGCCATGATGTCCATCTGCGAGGTATACTGGTCGAGGGCACGGCCCTTGCCTTCCAACTCGGCGGCGCTCAGATCGAGAGACCGCCAGGTCGCGCTGCCGCACGAGACGTTCGGAGGCGGCCCGAGAGCCGTTCCCTCGCTGAAGTCCGGCCAGTCCGGACGGTGCACGGTGTAGGCGAGCACTTGCGGCGCGGCGAACTTTGGATTCGAAGCGTTCAAGCGCCGGAGTGCCCGCACCACGAAATGAAAAGCGGCGCAGTGGTCCGGATGAATGTCCCACGGCCCCGTCACCGCGATCCATTGCGGATTGATGTGTGTGATCAGGCGCGCTAGCTCGCGCTCGAGAGCGACGCCGGAATAGGCCGTGGCCGGGTCGAGGCTGCCGGGGTAGGGCGGCCGGCTGTCGCGCGTATAGGGAGACATGAAGCCGTCCTTAGAGCTCCAGTACGTGGTCAGGAGATCGAGAAGACCGCCGTCGGGAAATCCGAACACGAAGAGGCTCTTCTGACTGATCGAGATCGCCTGCAGGGCGCGCAGCGCTTCATGTAGCCGCTCTTCTCCGTAATTGACGAAGTCTTTGGCCTTTGGCTTCAGCTTGCCGGTTTCGAGCTCGACACCGTCGAGGTACCCATCTCCGCTCGTCAAGTACGCCACGGTCACTCGGCCGCGCTGCTTCTGAACGCGTTGCATGAGCCCGCCCGCGCCGAGCGTCTCGTCGTCAGGGTGAGGGGCGATGACGAGCAGATGAAGCCGTTCGCCGACCTCCAGCCCCTGGTCTGCGAATCGCGCCGGAGCCAAATCGCCGGGAGCCGCGCGTGGAACGGCGATCGTGAACAGAAGCAACGCGAATGCACTCGACCGGCGGAGCGCGCTTCGGTCGCGGCGCCCCGCCGTCATTGCGCTGGACGCTCGACCGGCGCCGCAGGCCTGCTCGCTTGCGAACGACCCAGGGCGAGCATGGGGCGCAGGAACAGCAGCGTGAGCGCAAGCGGCAGCACGTAGTAGCTCGCACGGAAGATCACCGTCGCGACGACCGCGGTCTCGAGCGGCACACCGAAGGCGGCGAATACCGCCGCCATGGATCCCTCCATGATCCCAAGCCCGCCTGGAACCAGATTGATGATGGAAAGAAAGACGCCCGTGGAGAAGCCGATGACGACGAGATGCATCGGCACGGGGTGCTCGACGCAATAGAAGGCGGTGTACAAGGTCACGAGCATGAGAAACCAATCGATGCCGATGTAGGCGAGCGGCGCGATCATCAGCATTCCGCGTGCCATCAGAAAGTCGACGCCCTCGTGAACCTCGGCCTCGAACAACGTCAAGCGCGCGCGAATCGCGCCGCCGCGGTGGTGTAGCGCGCGTGAGAGCAGGTCGGGGATGCGGAGGAGCAGAGCGAACAACTTCAGGCGAGCGGTCCGCGAGGCAACGATGGCCACCGCCCCGGAGCAGAGCAGCAGCGACAGTAGAAACAGGAACGCAACGATGAATTGGGACGACCCGCGGAGCTGCCCCTCGAACAGCAGGTTGAGGAGACCCCAAAAGAGGAACCCGAGCAGCACGAAGTTGGTGAGAAACGTCTGTGCCAGCGAGATACTGACGGCGTTTCCCGAGCTCATGCCGTGCGTTTGAGAAAAAAAATAGCTGCGCAGCGCGAGCCCGGAAAGACCGCCCGTCGAAAACACGTAGTTCGCCGCGGTGGACGCGAGAGTGACCTTCAGCATCTCGCCAAACGACAGACGCAAACCGGCGGCGTCCGCGATGCGTTGATAGGAAGCCGTCATGGCCGCGTAGCTTCCCGCCGTACAGAGGACCGGAAGCAGAAGCATGGTCGGTCGAATGCTTCCCGCTACTCGCACCAGCGCTCGTGCGTCGATGGCGATGACGATCGTGGCGATCGCCGCGACGGCGAGCACCAGACCGAACAGCAGCCACCGGCGCGAGCCGCGGCGGGACAGAGCTTCAGGGGATACTCGCGGCTCGGTCATGGTTCGCGCCGGACGAGCAGCGCTGAGGGCGGACCCTAACACGCGAGTTCGGAGGTGACAATTCACCGAGCCGCATGAGCGGAGACCCGAGGCTCGCTTGGAAGCGCTCGGCTTTTTGTTTATTCCGTCTTTGGACGCGTGAGACGGGAATGGGGATCGGGAGAGCAGCCTGGCGCATCGGCCTCGCGGCGCTTCTCCTGGTCGTCACGTTGGGAATCGTTTTCGGCCACCGGGCCGGTGCCGACTTCCTCCGCGATCTGTTGGTACGGGAAGTCGCGCGAGCGGCGGGCGTGGACCTCAGGATCGGGGCGATCGAGCTCTCGCTAGTGCCACCGCGCGTCGCGGCGCGCGAGGTCACGGTGTCGAAGGGCGGGGAACGGTTACTGGCCGCGCGCACGGTGGAACTCGATCTCTCGGTATGGCGCTCTCTCTGGGACGGGACCTGGATCGCAGACGTTTCCGTCGACGAGCCTGAGGTCGTCACGGGTGACCAGAGCGAGATTTGGCGCGCGCTCGAATCGTCCGTTCATTCGCCGACGGGGACGCCATTGGCGAAGCCGGTTTTTTTGCCGCGCAGGCTGACGGTGCGCTCGGGTCGGATCGAGCTTCACCTCTCGCGGGCTCGCCTGCGCACCGAGATTGCCGATATTTTTCTCGAGGTCACGTTGAGCGGGCTGCTTCGCCACCGCGTCGTATTCGACGGCACGGGCCGCGTCACGGTCGAGCGCGATGGCAAGCGGCTGGAGCTCACTCGGGTCGCCGCGCGCGGCCGGACCTCGGCAAGCAGCGTCGTCGTCGATTCCGGAGTGATCGACGGACAATCGGGGTCCATTCGTTGGAGCGGCGAGCGCGACGGGGACCGGCTGCGCGGGCGAATCGACTGGGACGCCGCGCTCGACCCTGTTTTCGCCCTGCTGCCGGAAGCGGGAATGGTGCGCGGGGCTGCGCGGATTCGCGCGACCGTCGGAGGCACGACGGCCCGCCCGGAGATCAGCGCCGATCTCGAAGCGCGCGCGGTTCGCATCGGTAAGGTCGAGTTCTCGGGCGGCGGGCGGTTGAACAGCAAGGGCGATGAATGGACTCTCGACCCGGTGCGCGCGGAGATTTTCGGAGGAGAAGCCCAGGGGAGCGCCCACGGGAAGCTCGCGATTCGAGTCCCGTTCGAGGGACGAGCACGCTTCACCCGATGGGATCCGGCGGAGTTCATAGCGCTCTTCGGTACGCGAACCCCGCTCCGCGGCGCCTGGAGCGGCGAAGCGCAGATCGGCGGAAGTCTGTTCGGAGCGGACGATTATCACGGCAGCGGCCGCTTCACGCTCGAGCAAGGCCGCCGCAAGCTCGACGGCGCTGCCGCGTTTTCGGTCGGCAAGAACAGTACCGAAGTCGAGGGCAGCGCAGAGGCGGGACCGGATGATCGGTTACGTGCGCGATATCAGGTCGTCGACCACAGCAAGATCAGCGGAGAGGTCAACGGCAAGAGCCGGCAACTCGGGGTCTTTGGCGCGTTCGTCGGCCTGCGGCTCGAGGGCGCTGGACAAGCGCGCGCGGAGTTCCTCGGTACGGTGGAGCGCCCGGTCTTCAGAGGCGAGGGGGAATTCGTCAGTCTCGCCGTTCAGGGTGTTTCCTTCGGTGCGGTCCGCGGACCGTTCGAATTCTCCCGCGACGGCTTCCAGTCATCCAAGGTCGATCTCGCGAATGGCCAAATCCAGATGTCTGGGCGAATCGCGTTGAACGCGGCGCAGCAGAACGAGTGGTCGGCGGCCATTCACCGGGCCTCGCTCGCCCAAGCGGCGCCGGCCTTGAAGCTGCGCTGGCCGACGTTCCCGGATCTCGACGGTAGAGTCGATGGCACGGTTCAGGCGTCGGGTCCGTGGGCGAGCCTGCGGCTCGCCGGCCGCGCCCAACTCACCGAGGCAGCGGTTGTCGGCGAGCGAGTCGGGGAGGGCACGGTCGAAGTCACGCTGAGCGGGGGTCGATGGGCCGGCCGCGGTACTCTTCGACGGCCGGACGGCGCGGTGAGCATGCTCCGTATGGCGCTCGAGCCGGATGGAAAGCTCTCGGTTGATGCCGCGGCGAGCGGTTGGCGACTGGAGGATCTGGAAGCGCTCCATGGTCGGGTGCCGAATCTGGCCGGCGGAATTGCGCTCGAGGCCTCTTTGACGGGCTCGGCGTCGCGGCCCCTTGGTGATGTCTCGCTCGCGCTCTCGGATCTCCGGCTCTCGGGTCAGGCGCTCGGCAACGGCACGCTGCGACTGCACACCGACAGAGATCGGGCGGCGATCGAAGCCACGCTGGCGGAAACGCTCCATGTGTCGGGCGAGGCGGAGGTCGGTCTTCCGTACAAGTTCCATGCGCGGGCGAAGTGCCGTGGTTTCGATGTGGCGCGACTCGTCCCGACGGCGCCCGGTGTGGCGATCCGCATGGACGGCGATGCGGAGCTCGGCGGTGACGTTCGGCAACCCCTCGAGCAGGGAAGCGCGCGCATCGCCGCGATCACGATCGAGCGTGGCGCCCTCAAGCTCGAGAACCCCGCGCCGATCGTGATCCGCGTCGCCAACGGCAGGGTGGATGTTTCGGATGCGGAGCTCGTTGGAGCCGGTCAGCGCGTCGTCGCCAGTGGCCGATGGGCGCCTGAGGAAGCCGACGTTCATGCCTCGGCGAACGGCGATCTCGAGCTCCTCGAATCGCTGAGCGCGACCGTGGCATCCGCACGCGGCCGGATCGAGGCCGAGGTCCGTGCGTCTCGCCGCGGTGAGGAGCCTTGGCGATATCGGGGGCGAGCGAAGCTAGACGGCGGAGCTCTCGATCTCGCCTTCCTCGTCGGTGTGACCGATCTCGCCGGTGCTCTCGATTTCGAGGAGCGGAAGCTCGAGCTCCGCGAGCTCACCGGTAAGCTCGGCGGCGGCGAGTTCCTCGTCGCCGGGACCCTCGGCCTCGACAGCGGCTGGGATCTCGGCTGGGCAATTCACGACGCCAGCCTCGGCGTGCCGAGTTGGCTCGATTATCGCGCGAGCGGTAACGGACGCCTCCTCGGGTCGATTACCGCACCGGAGCTCGGCGGCGAGATCGAGATCGTGCAGGCGATCTACGATCGGCGGATCGAGTGGACGGAATTCCTCCCGTGGTTTCGCAAGCAGGCGAGCCCAGCCCGCGCCGGTACCGCCCTGCCCGTCGGTTTGGACCTTCACCTGGTCGCCGATGGGGGACTCTTCGTCGACAATAATCTCGCCAAGGCGGAGATGCGCTCGGATGTGCGAGTACACGGTGGCCGTGAGACGCCTTTGACCTGGGACGGCTCCATCGAGGTGCTGAGCGGCGAGTTCGTGTTCCGCCGCCGCCGCTTCACGATCACGTCCGGAAACGTGCGGTTCGAGGATGAGCGGCCGACGAACCCGGATCTCGAGTTCAGCGGCGAGACCCGTGTCGACACGCGCGACGCAGAATACGCGATCCAGGTTCGCGTCAGCGGCACGGCCGATGAACCGCGAATCCAATTCACCGCCGACGATCCGACGCTCACCGAAAACGACGTGCTCGCGCTCGTTACGTTCGGACGCACAGTCTCGCAGCTGCAAAGTCAGGGGGCGGGAATCGACCTGAGCGACGTGTTGGCATTGACGACCGGGCCGCAAGCGGGGAAGGTCGAAGAGCGCATCCGTACGTTCTTCCCGGTCGATCGGATCGAGGTCGAGCCCTCCTCTTCGCGGGGCGGCGGCAACTCTTCGCGGGTCGGCGGCAACGAGCCGAGGTTGAGGGTCGCCAAGGACCTGACCGAGCGTCTGAGCGCGGTCGTGGGAACCGGTCTCGGCAGCGAGCGTGCTCAAGACGTCGGCCTCGAGTACCAGGTGACGCGTCGCTTCTCTCTCCAGGGGGTCTGGGAGTCGCAGACGCAAGACCGAGCAGGGGCGTTCGGCGGAAACCTGAAGTTTCGTGTGCCCTTCCGCACGCTGCCGAGGTTTTCGCTGTTGCCGCCGTACTCTCTATCCCATCCGGGAGAGCCGTGAGGCTCACGAAATGCTGGGTCGTAGCCCTGCTGGTGGCGAGTCTGGCCAAGGCCGAAGTGGCGCCGGAAGCGCTCGGGTCGATCGTCGGCGCCATCGACTTCGTAGCACCCGGCAACATCGATCGCAGCGACTATCTGCGAGAGCTGCCGCTGCAGGCGGGGCAGCCGCTCTCCCGCGAGGCCCTCGACGAGAGCGTTCGGTGGCTCCGAGCGAAGAAGATATTCGCGTCCGTGGAGGTCGATGCCACTGCCCATGACGGCAGGGCAGACGTAACGTTCCACCTCGAGCCGCTGCCGTTCGTGGTCGCCGTCGGAGCCTCGGGCGAGAACGCCGTGGACGAAGAGACGCTGCTGCGGAGCGCGCGCATCCGCGAAGACGAGCCACTCTCCTCGGACAAGATCGAGGCGGCCAAGAGGCGCGTCGCCGACCTCTACGCGGAACGTGGCTACCGGCAGACGAAGGTCGAGATCGATCAGCGGGTCGTGCGTCCCGGACAGATTGGTGTGACCGTGCGAGTGGAAGAAGGCACGGCCGTGAGAGTGGGCGAGATCGTGCTCGACGGGCTCCCCTCCGATCTCGACGGGGAAGCGCGTCTTGCGCTCTCGCTGCAACCGGGAGACGTCGCCGCCACCGACATCGTGTCCACCAGCCGCAAGGCGCTCCTCCGCTTTCTGCGCGGCCGGGGCTTCTACGAGGCCGAGGTGGCGGCCTCCGAATCGACCAGCGAATCGCTCTGCTCGCTCCACTATCAGATCCACCTCGGCCCGCAGTTTGTGATCGAGGTCACCGGCAACCACTCGATCTCGACGGCGGAGCTTCTGGCGCTGACCGATCTCGCCAACCGTCCGATCGTCACCAGCGGGACGTGGCAACTCATGGCGCTGCGCATGCAGGAGTACTACCGGGAGAATGGATTCGACTTTGCCGAGATTCGGGTCGAAACGTTCGGGGATGATCCTCGGCGCGTCCAGTTCGAAGTCCGCGAGGGGGAGCGCGTCTACGTGCGAGAGATCCTCTTTCGCGGGAATCATGCGCTTTCCGATCACGAGCTCCTGCGGGAGATGCATACGCAAAGAAAATCGTGGCTGCGCTTTCCCGGTGCGGTCGGCGGCGTTTTTCGTCGCGACGTTCTCGCCGACGACGTCGAGCAAATCCGCAAGCGCTATCGGAACCTCGGATACCTGCAGACGGAGGCGACGGACGTCCAGACCGAGTTCTCGGCGGACCATCGCTGGGTCACGGTGACGATTACGATCTCCGAGGGCCGGCAAACGCGGGTCGGTTCGGTCGATGTGGCCGGCGGCGAGGCGGCACTCGGCAAGCGGCACGTGGATCTGACGCTCGAAGCCGGAAAGCCATTTCGGCCCGACGCGCTCGAAACCGATCGGCGAGCGCTTCGGACCCGCCTCGCCGTAAGCGGATTCGTAGACGCCAAGGTAACGTCCAACGTCACTCCCGCCGGCGTGCGAGGCGATGAAGACGTCGTCGAGGTGCAGTACCGGATCGAGCCGGGAGAGCAGGTTCGCATCGGCCGCATTCTCGTCCAGGGAAACTACTACACCCATGATTCGGTGGTCCGTCGTACGCTGCCCTTCGCACCGGGTGACCCACTCGATCCCGCGAAGTTGGCGGCCGCCCAGACCGACATCTACCGCCTCGGCCTGTTTCGCAGCGTCGTCGTTCGTCCGCTCGGGCAGAGCGGCACGGTCCGCGACGTGGCGGTGGAGGTCGGAGAGCGGCCGGGCGGTGAGTTTCTGTACGGCTTCGGCTACGACTCCCAAGCCGGTCTCCGCAACTTCATGCAGGTCAGCCACAAGAACCTGTGGGGAACGGGGGACCAGGTTTCGCTCCGTGGCGACGTCAATCTCGACTCGAGCAATTTCGTGCCGGACGAGTACATCGTATCGCTGGAAGGGAAGCAGCCGCACTTTCGCGGCAGCCCCTACGATCTCAAGGCGAACGTCGCCGGCCTGCAGAGCGAGCGCTCGATCGACGAGTTCTCGATCCGCAAGTTCAGCGTCGCCGCCGGTTTCGAGCGCGAGTTCCTTCCCGGCCTTCGGGGTAGTCTCATGCACGAATTCGAGGACAGCGACATCTACGACGTGGCTCCCGATGCGGTGCTCACCGGCCAGGACGTCGGACGACTGCGGACGGTGACCCTCGACCCGATCCTCCTCTACGACGGCCGCGACGACGCCTTCGCCCCGAAGCGGGGCGTCTTCGAGTCGCTACGACTCCGCTACGGCTCGCCTGCATTCGGCTCGCAGGTCCACTTCTTCAAGGTCATCGGCCAGCATTCGCAGTACGTTCCGCTGGGGGAGAAGTTTTTGTGGATCTACGGCGGGCGATTCGGATTCGCGGAACCGATCGGGTTCACCCACACGATCAATCTCGGCGAGCGCTTCTTCCTCGGCGGGCGAACCAGCGTGCGTGGCTACAAAGAGAACAGCATCGGGCCTCGTGGCAGTGACGGGAATCCTACCGGCGGCGACCTGCTCGTGAACGCCAACACCGAGCTCCGCTTCCCGCTCTTCCTGGGCCTAGGCGGAGCCGTGTTCGTCGACGGCGGCGGGCTCTACCTCCTTCACGGTGATGCGGCTTCGAACGACCACTTCCGCGTCGGCGTCGGCCCCGGGCTCCGCTACCAGACGCCGATCGGCTCGATCGGCCTCGACTATGGCTTCAAGATCGACCGGGGTCGCGGCGAATCCATCGGTGAGGTTGACTTCACTATCGGCAACATCTTCTGAGAATGAGAGCGCGTTCGCCGCGCACACCGCGCATGGGATTCCCGGATTTCTCCCAGAGGTGTGATTACGGGGTAGCGAAGGTGGCAGGTTTCGCAGCGGTCTGTCAGTGGCTAACCGAGATCGGACCATCGGAAGGTCCGCCGAGCGGCTGCAAGCCGCCGCTCACGAAACGCGTACAAGGCGGCGGGGCGATGCGCCCCGCGGCGATAGCGGTGGAGCGGCTTGACCAACCCGGTCTCCAGGATCTTCCTTCGAAAGTTCCGTCGGTCGAGCGGTCGCCCGCGAATCACCTCGTAGACACGCTGCAGCTCACCGAGCGTGAATGCGCGAGAAAGCAGCCCGTACGCGACGTTCGTGTAGGCAATCTTCGCTCGTAAGCGCTCCAGGGCCACTGCCGCGACCCGGTTGTGGTCGTATGCGAGCACGGGCAGACGCTTGACGTCGAACCAGCCGGCTTCGGCGTATTTCGTACCTGCGCGCGGCGCGGCGGCCGACGCGGGCAGAAGAGCGAAGTAGGCCGTCGAGACGACATGCCTGGCGGGATTGCGATCGGGATCGCCGAACGTGAAGAGCTGCTCGAGGTAAACGTCGCGGATGGGTGTCTTTTCGAAAAGCTCCCGCCGCGCCGCCTCGTCGAGGGTCTCGCCGAGCACCACGAGCCCGCCGGGGAAGGCCCATCGACCGCGAAATGGTCCGTGTTTGATCTTCACGAGCAACGCCTCGAGGGCCCGCCCTTCGACGCGGAAGATCACGACGTCAACGGCTGCCCAGGGGTGGCGCTGCCGCATCCTCGCTCGGCTCATCCGAGCTCGAGCATGCGACGGATGGCTCGTTCGGCGCGCGCGCGGACGTCTTCCTCGATGAGAATCGGGTGGCGCAGGCTTCGCAGCGCCTCGGCGGTCTCCTCGAGGGTGATCATCTTCATGTACTGGCAGAGCTTGCAGGCCTTGTAGAACTTCTTCTCGGGCAGCTCGAGGAGCAGCCGATCGGAGAGGCCACACTCGGTGACGATCAGGAACTCGTGGGCCTCGCTCTTCTTCGCATAGTCGATCATCCCGCTGGTGGAGAGCACGGCATCCGCGAGCGCCAGGACGTCTGCTCGGCACTCCGGGTGCGCGATCACCTGCACGTGCGGCATCGCTTCGCGGACTCGCTGAATGTGCTCGGGCCGGATCTGGTGGTGGACGTAACAGTTGCCGTTCCAGGCGACGATGTTCTTCTTGGTCTGCGATTGTACGTACGCAGCCAGATTCTCGTCGGGCGTGAACAGAATGTTCTGATTCGGCAGCGCCTCGACGATCCTCACCGCGTTCGACGACGTGCAGCAAACGTCGGACTCCGCTTTCACCTCGGCCGTGGTGTTGACGTAGGAGACGACGGCGAGATCGGGATAGAGCCTGCGGAGCTCCTCGCGGCGCTCCGCGAGAGCGTCGCCCGTGATCGAGTCGGCGAGGCTGCAGCCCGCGGCGAGGTTTGGAAGCAACACCGTCTTTTGCGGGTTCAGGATCTTGGCCGTCTCCGCCATGAAATGGACGCCGCAAAAGACGATCACATCGGCATCCACCGTCGCGGCCTTGCGCGCGAGCTCGAGGCTATCACCGATGAAGTCGGCGACCTCGAAGATCTCGGGGCGCTGGTAGTTGTGAGCCAGCACGACGGCGTTTCGCATCCCCTTGAGCTCGCGGATCTCGGCGGCTAGAGCGGCGATCTCGGCGCACCGAGCGCGGTCGTATCCTTCGTCGCCGAGCCGTTGGAGCTGGGTCCAAAGGTCGCTTGCCACCGTCGGTTCCGCAGCGGTTGTGTCCATCGTACACATACTAGCCACGTCGAGAGGTCAGTCAAGGCGGCGCTTGATCGGTAACGCCTGTCTGATAGCTTACCGCGCGACATCGAAGGCGGAGCATGCACGGATGAACGAGGTTGGGCAGCGGGAATCGTCGCTCTCGAGCGTGGCCGACGCCTCGCTTTGCGGCGAGCAGTTGTCGCGGGAGACCGCGCTGTCGCTGCTGCGGACGCCGGACGAGGATTTGCGGACGCTGCTCTGGCAGGCATTCCGGATTCGCGAGGCGAGCTTCGGGCGGCGCGTGAAGGTTTGCATCCTCCAGAACGCGCGAAGCGGTCTTTGTCCGGAAGACTGCCACTATTGCTCGCAGTCCTCGGTCTCCACCGCCGAGATTCCGCGCTACCGTCTGCTCTCGGAGCAAGCGTTGGTCGAAGGCGCGCGCCACGCCGCAGCGAGCGGCGCGCGACGCTACTGCATGGTGACGAGTGGCCGCGGCCCGAGTGAGCCCGACATCGGTCGCCTCGCCGGTGCGGCGCGTCGCATCAAGCAGGAGTTTCCCGACATCGAGATCTGCGTGAGCCTCGGCTTGATGAGCGAGGAGCAGGCGCGCGAGCTGAAAGCGTCGGGCGTCGGCTGGGTCAACCACAACTTGAATACCAGCGAGCGCTTCCATTCGGAGATCTGCACGACGCACACGTTCGCGGACCGCGTGCGTACGGTGAAGAACGTCAAGGCCGCGGGACTTTCGACCTGCTGCGGCGGCATCGTCGGCATGGGCGAGGGCGACGAGGACGTCGTCGATCTGGCGCTTTCGCTTCGCGAGCTCGAAGTCGACTCGCTGCCCGTCAACTTTCTCCATCCGATCGACGGCACGCCGCTCGAGGGGGTGAGCTTTCTCGATCCGATACGCGCGCTGAAGGCGCTCTGCCTATTTCGCTTCACGAATCCGAAGGCCGAGATCCGTGCCGCCGGCGGGCGCGAGCGGAACCTCCGGGAGTGGCAGGCGCTCGCACTCTACCCGGCGAACTCAATCTTCGTGCAGGGCTATCTGACCACGCCGGGCCAGAATCCCGACGAAGCCCGCCGCATGATCGAAGAGATGGGTTTCGAAGTGGAAGCCGGCGTCGAGGTAGGGCAGGGGGCGGGATCCGTAGCCCGCAGCCCGTAGCCTCTTTCAGCCCTGTCCTGCCACCGTCATCTTGGCGATCTTGACGGTTGGCGCCGAAACACTCGAACGGAAGGCGAGGTCGCTGCCGATGGCTTCGATTCCGGCGAACATCTCGAGGAGGTTCCCGGCGATCGTTACCTCCTCGACGGGGAAGGTGAGCCTGCCGTTTTCGATCCACAAACCGGCGGCCCCTCGCGAGTAGTCGCCGGTGACGGAGTTGACGCCCGGGCCGATGAGCTCGGTCACGTAGAACCCGTTTGCGACCGAGCCGATGACCTCTTCAGGCGGATGGGAGCCGGGCTCGAGGTAGAGATTGGTCGAACCCGCCATAGGCGGCTCGCCGAGCGAACGCACGGCGCTGGCGGTCGAGCGCTGCCCGAGCTTCCGCGAGGAGTACGTGTCGAGGAGAAACGTCTTCAAGACGCCGCCGTCCACGACGACGTTTCTCCGACTGGTGAGCCCTTCGGCGTCGAACCGCCGCGAGGCGAGTCCTCCCACACGCAGCGGATCGTCGACGATGCGCAGCATTTCGGAACCGATGACCGTTCCGAGCCGGTCGCGGAGAAAGGACATGCCGCGGTAGACGGCCGAACCGGAGACCGCCGATGCGAGATGGCCGACGAGTGACGCTGCCGTCTCCGGATCGAAGACGACCGGCACCGCGCAAGTCGCAACCGACCTCGCACCTAGTCGTCGGAGCGTCCGACCGGCGGCCTTGCGGCCTACCTCGCGAGGATCGTCCAGGTGGGCACGCTTGCGGCCAGCGGTATACCAGTAGTCGCGCTGCATCGCGGCGCCGGCCACGGCGACGGGCACGACCGTGAGCGAGAAGGATGAGGAGCGTTGCTCGCCCTGGAAGCCGCGAGACGTTGCGTAGACCAGCCGCCGCGCCCCCGCGGAGAACTCGGCACCCTCGGAGTTGCTGAGACGAGGGTCGAAGGCGAGCGCGGCTTCCTCTGCATCTCGCGCAATCGCGATGGCTTGCTCGGCGGTGAAGCTCTCGGCGGTGAGATCGAGCAGATCGAGGTCGAGGGGCAGGGGAGGCTCTCCGTCCAAGTCGGGAAGACCGCTGAAGGGGTCCGGGGTCGTCGCCCGCGCGAGGCCGACGCAATCGTCGACGAGCGCTGCGAGGGATGCCGCGCTGAGATCCGCTGTCGACGTTACCGCGCTCGATTGGCCGGCGAAGAGACGCAGCGCGAGCCGCCGCTCGCGCGATCGCTTCAGCTTCTCGGTTTTGCCGAGGCGTACGCCGACGTCGAGACGGTCACCCTCGACCGCCACTACCTCGGCCTCGAGCCCGTCGAGGTTACGCGCCCGCCGTAAGGTCAGGTCGACCGCCTCGTCGAGATCCATATCAGGCGCGGGTCCCTCCGACGGTCAGGCCGTCGATGCGAAGGGTAGGCAAGCCGACGCCGACGGGAACCTGCTGGCCGTCCTTTCCACACGTGCCGATGCCTTCATCGAGCCGCAGATCGCTGCCGACCCGCGTGACTCGCTTGAGCACCTCGGGCCCGCTACCGATCAATGTCGCTCCCTTCACGGGTCGCGTCACTCGTCCGCCTTCGATGAGATATGCCTCCGCAGCGGAGAAGACGAACTTGCCGCTCGTGATGTCCACCTGCCCGCCGCCGAAGTACGCGGCGTAAAGACCTCGATCGACCGAGCGAACGATGTCCTCGGGAGCATCGTCTCCGGCCAGGAGAAACGTGTTCGTCATACGGGGCATCGGAATGTGGGCGAAGCTCTCGCGACGGCCATTGCCGGTGAGCGGCATGCCGAGAAGGCGAGCGTTCATCCGGTCCTGCAAGTAGCCTCGCAGGATGCCGTTCTCGATCAAGACCGTCCGCGAGGTCGGTGTGCCCTCGTCGTCGAAGTTGAGGGAGCCGCGACGATTCGGGATCGTCCCGTCATCCACGACCGTGCAGAGCTCGGATGCGACACGCTCGTTCAGACGGCCGCTGAACGCCGACACGCCCTTGCGGTTGAAGTCCGCCTCGAGGCCGTGTCCCACCGCCTCGTGAAGCAGGATGCCGGGCCAGCCCGGGGCCAACACTACGATCAGGCTGCCGGCGGGGGCATCGATGGCGTCGAGGTTGACGATCGCTTGCCGAGCCGCCTCGCGAGTGAACCGAACGAATCGCGGCAGGCTCCATCGCGGATCGAGCTGGGTGAGAAACTCGAAGCCGGTCCGGCCCCCGCCGCCGAAGCTTCCCTGCTGGCGCGTGGATCCGTCGTCCGCGATCGCGGTGACCTGCAGGCGCACGAGCGGCTGCACGTCACTCGTAATGATACCGTCAGCCGTCATGAGGAACACCAGCTTTTGCTCGCACGATAGCGTGGCGAGAACGTTGCGAATGCGTGCGTCGAAGCGTCGCGCTTCGACGTCGATCGCGTTCAGCAACTCGATCCTCTCGCGAAGATCCGTCTCGATCGGCGGATGTTCGAGTCGGTAGAGCTCGTGGCGGGGACACGCCGTCGCGACCGCGGCGGGTGTATGGACGCCGCTGTCGGCGGCGATCGCTCGGGCCGTCGTCGCCGCGATGCGCAGCCGCTCGAGCGTCAGCTCGTCGGAATAGGCATAGCCGGTTCGATCCTCGGCGACCACCCGGACACCGACTCCTTGCGACACGCTGCGAGTCGCCTTCTTCACCAGCGATTCCTCCATTTGCAGGCTTTCGCTCGTGGTGAACTCGAAGTAGAGGTCGGCGTGATCGGCGCGACGGCCGATGGCATGTCCGAGCACGTGCTCGAGTTCCCCTTCGGTTAAGCCGTAGCGCTCGAGGAAAAAGCGGCGTGGCTCGGGGGTTCCAGGCATGTGGGCAGGGAGGGTAGCAGATCGGCTCACCGGTACAACGATCCCGAGCCGAGCCTTCCGTGTAGCGTAGACAAGCTCTTCAGCCGCTGCGATAATCCGCGGTCCGAACTCTCCTCACATGGGGCAAGCGGGAAACAATCGAGCGATGCTGCCGGCGCTGCTGCAGGCAATCGCACGACCGGCACCGATCGTAATCTTGCCACACGACAATCCCGACCCGGATGCTCTGGCAAGCGCGGCGACGCTCGCGTATCTCTTCCGACAGCTCGCCAAGCGCGAGGCGTCGATCGCTCTCGGCGGAATCGTCGGCAGAGCCGAGAACCGCGCGATGTTGACCTATCTCAACATCAATCTCGTCGGCGTCTCGTCGATCGCGTTCGGGCCGGAAACGATCGTCGCGCTAGTCGATACCCAACCGGGCCGCGCGAACAATTCGTTACCCGAAGGCATGATACCGACGATCGTCATCGATCATCACCCAGCGTATTCTGACTATCGCGGCGTGTCGTTTTCCGACCTACGAACCGACTACGGGGCGACGTCGACGATCCTCGCCGAGTATCTCCGCGAATCGCGCGCCCCGATCGAGGGGAAGATCGCCACCGCGCTCTTCTACGGCATCACCGCCGAGACACAGGACCTAGGGCGCGAAGCGACGGCCGCAGACGTGGCCGCCTGCCAATTCCTGTACCCGCACACGAACAAGCGGCGGTTGGCGAAGATCGAGAATGCCCGCGTTCCCATGGAGTATTTCAAGGGCTTTCGAGACGCCATCGAGGAGGCCAAGGTCTACGACAAGATCGTCATCTCAGTGCTCCACGACGTGCAGTACCCCGACATGGTTGCGGAGGTTGCGGACTTTCTGCTTCGGCTCGACGGTATCGAGTGGGCGGCAGCGATGGGCTTCTACAACAACAAGTGGTTGCACGTCTCCCTGCGCACGACCAATCGCGAGATGAATGCGGGGGACCTGTTGCAGAAGGTACTCGGGGCAAAATCCGCAGGTGGGCACGACATGATTGCGGGAGGCCGAATCCGCGTTGACGAAGGGGGTGTGGCGATGGAGAAGACGGCGGTACGGATCAAGGACCGACTGCTGAAATCCTTGGGTGTCGACACCTCGAATCCGAAGCCGCTCGTTGCCTGATCGCCCCCATCAATCCCATCCTTGACCGAGAATCCTGGCATCTTCCATATCGCTCTTCCGATAGGACGAATCCTCCAAAACGGACGTCGTAAAAACTACGTGCCCCGGTCAACTCGACCCCCTTTTTTTGTCGGCGGCTCGGTGGCAGAACGGGCCGATCGCGAGGGGGGTCCGTGGCACGACTGTCCGCATCGGAGTTTCGGGAGCTGATCGAGGAGCTAGTCCGGATGGAGGGGATCGCCAAGCTCCAGGAGAAGCTGCTACGATCGCGCGTGCTGGTCTCGCGCCGGCGGCTCGGTAGCACCGAGGCGCTCTCGCGGCAACTCTACCAGCTGACTCTCGGGCTCGATCGTGAGGGGCTCGCCAGTCAGGTCGTGATTGCGCTCTGGGAGGAGCTGCTACGAGCGAAGCTCTCCGAGGAGGCCGCCAAGCAGCTCGAGGAGATCGCCGAAGCGATCAACGGCTGCCTCGCCGCAGGTAACGTGATCGATCCCGCCAAGGAGCCCGACCTGCGCGCGGCGCTCGCCGAGTATCGAGCGGCCCTCCGTACCCACGTGGGCGATGGTGCCGCGCGGCTCACCATGTTGACGCGTGCATTCCCCGCGGTCGCGGCCATCATCCGAGAGCAGGTGCAGGGTGGGTGATCTGTCCTACGCCTTTCGTTTTCTTGTCGATGCGGGGCTTTGGTGGTAGATGAGCTCGCTGGTAGCCGGGTATCACGAGGCTTCGCACGGAGGAACCCACGATGGCTGGAAACACTGATGCAACGCTTCTCCGGGTAAATCTATCGACCGGAAAGATCAGCAAGGAGCCGATCCCGAGCTCCATGCGGGAGCTTTTCGTCGGCGGCAGAGGCCTCGGGAGCAAGCTCCTCTTTGATGCCATCAAGGATCCGAAAATCGATGCGTACGATCCGGCGAATCCGTTGATCTTCGCGACCGGGCCGCTCACCGGAACGTATGCGCCTACCGGCGGCCGCTACATGGTGATCACGAAATCGCCGCTGACTGGGGCGATCGCTTGCTCGAACTCGGGAGGATTCTGGGGGCCCGCGCTCCGCTTCGCGGGCTACGAATACCTGCTGGTGGAAGGCCGAGCAAAGGAGCCGGTCTATCTCTATATCCTCGACGATCACATCGAGATCCGTCCCGCCAAGCATCTCTGGGGGAAGATCGTCGACGACGTCGAGAACATGATCCGTGAGGAGACGCATCCCGACGTGAAGGTCGCTTCGATCGGACCCGCGGGCGAGCAAAGGTCGCGCATCGCCTGCGTGATGAACGACAAGGGCCGCGCGGCTGGCCGCTCCGGCGTGGGCGGGGTGATGGGTGCGAAGAACCTGAAGGCCATCGCCTGCTGGGGAACGAAAGGCGTCCGCGTGCCAGACGTGAAGAGCTTCATCCAGGCTGCCGGCAACGCGGTCCGCGCCGTCGGAGGATCGCCGGTAGCGGGCGGCCTCACCATGCTCGGTACGGCGGGGACGGTCGAGTACATGAACATGGCGGGGTGCCTGCCGACGAACAATTTCCAGGCGGGTACCTTCGCCGGCGCATCGAAGGTGAGCGGCGAGCGCGTGAAAAAGGATTTCATGACCCGCAACCGCGGATGTCATTCCTGCGTGATCAACTGCGGGCGTGTCACCAAGATCACGGGCCACGGCAGATTCGACGGCAGAGGGGAAGGCCCCGAGTACGAGACGATCTTCGGCCTCGGTACATCGTGTGGCGTCGACAATCTCGCCGCCATCATCAAAGCGAACTATCTCTGCAACGAGATCGGCGTCGATACGATCGAAGCGGGCTGCACGATCGCGACCGCGATGGAGCTATTCGAGAAGGGTTATCTGCCTGAGAAGGACATCGGACAACCGCTCCGCTTCGGAGATGCCGATGCGGTCATCGACATGGTGCACCTCATGGGCAGCGGCGAAGGCTTCGGCAAGATGCTCCAGGAGGGTGGTTATCGGATCGCCGAGAAATACGGGCATCCGGAGCTCTTCATCGGATCCAAGAAACAGGCGTTTGCGGCCTACGATCCGCGTGGAGCGGTCGGCATGGGCCTCGGCTACGCAACTTCGAATCGCGGTGCATGTCATCTGCGTGGCTACTCGATCTCGGTTGAGCACTTCGGCAACCCGGTGAAGCTGGATCCGTTCGTCACGGATCAGAAAGCATTCTGGATGAAGATGCTGCAGGACAACACCGCCGTGGTCGACGCCGCCGGCATCTGTCTCTTTTCGAGCATGGCGATGCCGCCGGACATGATCGCCGACATGCTGAACAGCGTGCTCGGGACCGAGTTCGACGTACCGAGCATGCTGCTGGTCGGCGAGCGCATCTGGAATCTCGAGCGCTTGTTCAACAACGCGGCCGGCTTTACCCGGAAGGACGATTCGCTTCCGCCGCGAATGTTGAAGGAGCCGCTCGGCGAGGGCCCGAGCAAGGGCCACGTCGTGCCGCTCGAGGTGATGCTTGAGGAGTACTATCGCGAGCGCGGATGGGGCAAGGACGGACGTCCGACCGCAGAGCGACTGAAAATGCTGAGTCTCGGTGCGTGACCGTGAGCGCCGAGGGACGTCTGCGGAGCGATCGGGTGGCTCAAGCCGCGCAATCTTTTTCCGGCGCGGATATTGACAGTCGCGCACGGCAAGGCTTATAAGGTTGATCCCTCGCAAGAGGACGCAGGTCTTTGAAAACTAGGCAGTAGCGCACGCTCTCTCGATAGAGGGAGCGACCCTTGAGATCACCTTTGAGTGATTTCGAGACTGACGGTCAGGTAATTCGAGTCGGATCAGCCACTTCGATCTCCGCTTCGGTTCGTGGGGATCGGCAAGTTTAAGTGGAGAGTTTGATCCTGGCTCAGAACGAACGCTGGCGGCGTGCCTAACACATGCAAGTCGCGCGAGAAAGTGGGGGCAACTCCACGAGTAAAGCGGCGCACGGGTGAGTAATACGTAGGTAACCTACCTTCGTGACCGGGACAACCTTCCGAAAGGAGGGCTAATACTGGATAAGACCACGAGGCTTCGGCTTTGGGGTTAAAGGTGG
This sequence comes from uncultured delta proteobacterium, assembly GCA_963745025.1. Classification (GTDB taxonomy): domain Bacteria; phylum Desulfobacterota; class Binatia; order JACPRU01; family JACPRU01; genus CAVQIG01. The sequence continues at coordinate 522,118 of CAVUWD010000016.1, read as the reverse complement.
CCTCTGCTCGCAAGCTACCACTCGAAGATGGGCCTGCGCACCATTAGCTAGTTGGCGAGGTAACGGCTCACCAAGGCTAAGATGGTTAGCTGATCTGAGAGGATGATCAGCCACACTGGGACTGAGACACGGCCCAGACTCCTACGGGAGGCAGCAGTGGGGAATCTTGGACAATGGGGGAAACCCTGATCCAGCGACGCCGCGTGGGTGATGAAGGCCTTCGGGTCGTAAAGCCCTGTCGGGGGGGAAGAAACTCCTGCCGGTAAACAATCGGCAGGATTGACGGTACCCCCTAAGGAAGCACCGGCTAACTCCGTGCCAGCAGCCGCGGTAAGACGGAGGGTGCAAGCGTTGTTCGGAATTACTGGGCGTAAAGGGCGCGTAGGCGGTCTGCTAAGTTCGGTGTGAAATCCCCTGGCTCAACTGGGGAACTGCACCGAAAACTGACAGACTAGAGTACCGGAGAGGAGGGTGGAATTCCTGGTGTAGCGGTGAAATGCGTAGATATCAGGAGGAACACCGGTGGCGAAGGCGGCCCTCTGGACGGATACTGACGCTGAGGCGCGAAAGCGTGGGGATCAAACAGGATTAGATACCCTGGTAGTCCACGCTGTAAACGATGGGAACTAGGTGTGAGAGGTTAGATCCTCTCGTGCCGCCGCTAACGCATTAAGTTCCCCGCCTGGGGATTACGGCCGCAAGGTTAAAACTCAAAGGAATTGACGGGGGCCCGCACAAGCGGTGGAGCATGTGGTTCAATTCGACGCAACGCGAAGAACCTTACCTGGGCTAGACAACGGTGGACCGCCCCAGAGATGGGGCTTTCCCTTCGGGGACTGCCGGTTCAGGTGCTGCATGGCTGTCGTCAGCTCGTGTCGTGAGATGTTGGGTTAAGTCCCGCAACGAGCGCAACCCCTGTCCTTAGTTGCCCCCGGGTCATGCCGTGGCACTCTAAGGAGACTGCCGGCGTTAAGCCGGAGGAAGGTGGGGATGACGTCAAGTCCTCATGGCCCTTATGTCCAGGGCTACACACGTGCTACAATGGGCGGTACAAAGGGATGCGAGCTCGCGAGAGTAAGCGGACCCCAAAAAACCGTTCTCAGTTCGGATTGCAGTCTGCAACTCGACTGCATGAAGCTGGAATCGCTAGTAATCGCGGATCAGCACGCCGCGGTGAATACGTTCCCGGGCCTTGTACACACCGCCCGTCACACCATGGAAGCCAGTTGTACCGGAAGCCGGTGCGCCAACCCGCAAGGGAGGTAGCCGTTCATGGTATGACTGGTGACTGGGGTGAAGTCGTAACAAGGTAGCCGTAGGGGAACCTGCGGCTGGATCACCTCCTTTCTAAGGAATCCCCGAGCTTCGGCTCGTACGGATTGCTGATGCTCGGGTGCGGTGGAACCCGGGCTCAGGAATATTTTTCCGACTCAAAATATCCGTCAGTCGCGCCTACTGCCTAGTCTTCAGAGACTTGCCCGGTCACGGGAGCGAACAAATTGCTGGAAGTAGTTACGGAGGAGGTTTGCGAGCAAAGGGAGATACGGGCCTATAGCTCAGCTGGCTAGAGCGCGCCCCTGATAAGGGCGAGGTCGGTAGTTCGACTCTACCTAGGCCCACGTCCTTCGAGGGGCTGTAGCTCAGCTGGGAGAGCGCCGGTTTTGCAAGCCGGAGGTCGTGGGTTCGATCCCCATCAGCTCCATGGGAAAAGGTAGATTCGATGAACGACTGGTAAGCTCGTTCGTCTAAGAGCCAGCGTGGCTGACTCTTAGAGAAGCGAGTTTGGTGACTCGCGGTGGGGCAGGTATGAATCTGCCCGAGCGAAGGTCTTTGACAATTGCATATGGGTAACCGGCGTCGCGCGTTCGCGAAGAGCGGACGTGTGACCAAGACAGGGGACAGAACTAAAGTCTGTCCCCGCAAGTAGCGCAAGCGCGTGGTAGCTCACTCGGTAAAGCCAGAAGCCAATCCGCTTCTGGTCTTGCCAATTATGGTCAAGCTACTAAGGGCGCACGGTGGATGCCTTGGCGCGAGACGGCGATGAAGGACGTAGCCAGCTGCGATAAGCCTCGGGGAGCCGCTAAGCAGGCGTTGATCCGAGGATCTCCGAATGGGGAA
>CAVUWD010000016.1:0-515000 GCA_963745025.1 uncultured delta proteobacterium | reverse complement strand
ATCTCGGCGCGCGCGCCGTCGAGCGACTGTGAGGCGGCTTCAATCTGATCCGCGGATCGCGATTCGGAGGCGAGTCGTTGAATCTCCCGTTCCAGCGTGGCGCGATTCTCGCGCTCCACATCGAGCTCGTGTTGGAGAGAGGCGCTCAGTGCTTTGTCGCCGCCCTCTGCGGGATCCGAGGAAGCAGTTGGCACTGGGGTGGTCACGGATTGCAACTCCGCCTCGAGCGCCCGGGTCTTCTCTCGCAATCGGCCCACCTCCTCCCGAGCCGCGCTCTCGGAGCGCTCGAGCTCGCGAGCGTGCGCGTCGGGACCAGACGTGGCCGGCGGAGACAGTTCGCGGCGCTCGGAGATCTGCTGCCGTGCGGCCTCGAGCTCCGCTTCGCGCTGTAGGAGCTCGCGCCGATGGGCGTTCAGTCGAATCTCGTACTCGCGGAGCAGCGCTTCGGGCGTCGACGGTGAGGGCTCCAGCGTTGGCGTCTGCGGCGAAGGTGTCGCGCGCCGTCGCTTGACGGCTGACGGTGGAGTCAGGCCGGGCGGAGCGGTTGTCGGCGCCGGTGTCGAGGAGGGCGATGCCGTCGTAGCGGTAGCGACCGCCGCGGAGACGGTTGGGCTCGGCGTCGGCGCTTGCGCGGCGACCGGCATTGCGATGCAGACGCAGAAGAGGACCAGCAGCGAACCGTAGGACGATGCCGAAAGGCGCCTCAAGAGAATCATTCTCCGCTTCTTAGGGAGCTTTCCCGTACACCATTTCCGCCAGGCGTTCGGCCATTTCGGCTTTGGCGCGGAGACTGGTATTCGCTTCCTGTGCTGCCTTCAGAGCGTCTCGAAGGTCCGTGTTCTCTTTGTCGAGGTCGCCGAGAATCTTGTTCTCCTCCACCGGCGACCCCGTGGCCTCGAGACGGCCCTTGAGCCGGACGATGATTTCGTTCGCGTCCTTCAGCTGCGCGCCGAGTCGATCGGCCTCCGCTCGTCGCTCGTTCAGAGTCTCCGCAAGCCGCCGTGTGAAGTCGTTGGTCGACTGCGCTTCGCCGCCACTCTCACGCTGAATGCGCGCCAAGGTGACCTCCAGATTCTCGCGGCTCTTGCGTTCGTCGGTCAGTTGATTGCTCAGCACGAGGATCTCCGATCGAGCCGATTGCAGCGCCTTCCAGACCTCTACGAATTTCTCTTCAGTATTGCCGCTCGCGGTCAACCGCTGAATTTCCTGCTCGAGCGTCTCGCGGCGTTCGCGCTCGACTGAGAGCTGCTCGCGCAAATCGGCGGCAGCGGAATCCGTCCCGGCGATCGACGGCGTTTGGGCCACCGCGGGCCCGGGAGTCGGTGCGGCGCTCATCGTCTGGTTCACAGGCACGGTGCCGGTCAGCGGCTCCGAGCGTGCGCTGCGGAGCTCGGCGGCGATCGAGGTCTGCGGCGAACGCTGCTCGTGAATCTCTCGGTCCACGCTCCGCACCGGCGCGGGCTCCTGCAATTGCGCCTTCTCCTGGTACTTCGTGCGTAGGTCATGGACCTTGCGAACCGCCTCGTTGAGAGCGGCGACTTGCCGCGAGAGATCGGCGTTTTGTCGCCGGGCATCGTCGAGCTCTGCGTGGAGCTCCGCGCCCGCGCCTCGTGTGTTCTGTAAGACGCTCTGCAGGGCTTCGAGCTTACTTTGAGCAGTCCGCTTTTCTGCCGCGAGGGCTTGCTGCAGATCCTTCGTCTCGGTTCGACTGGCATGCTCGCGATCGCGAACGAGTCGCAGCTCGGCTTCGAGCCTCGCGATCCGATCTCGGCTCTCGCGTTGGCTGGCGTCGAGCCGGTCCTGAATCGTTTGAATCTCGCCCTGGCGTTGCTGGGGCGCCGCCTTGGCGGGTCTCGCCGCGTCGTCGGCCGCTTGTGAAGGGTCGGCGAGCTTCTTCGATAGGGCTCGCGTCTCCTCTTCGAGACGTCGGGCTTCGGCGGCCTGTCGATCCCGCTCCGCGCGGTCGCGGGAGAGGTCCGACTCGAGCGTTTCGGCGCGTGCCGTCAACGCGGCGACTTGCTGCCCGCTCTTCTCGTCCTTCGCTCGCTGCTCTTCGGCGTGACGCTTGATCTCCATTTCACGATCTCGCGCCGCGTCACGCAGCGTGTCGACCTCCCGCTGGAGCGCGTCGACCTTCGCCTTTCGCTGCTCGGAATCCGCTTGGAAGCTTTGGAGCTCAGCCGAGCGCCGCGGCTTTCCCGTTTCTGGCGCCGCCGCGCTCGCGCGGAGCTTCGCAATCTCCGACTCCAGGGTAGAGGCGCGGCTCGCCTGCTTTGCACCTTCGGCCTCGAGCGCGGCCAGCAGGCTGCGCGTCTCCGTCAAGGCTTGCCCCTGTTCGGCGAGCTCTTGGTGGATCGAGGCGACTTCCTTCTCGCGGCGGTAAACCTCTTCGGCATCGCTCGCTTGTTTTGCCGCGAGCTGCTCGCGCAGACGCTTGCTCACCGACTCGAGCAGCGCCTGGGTCTCCTGGCGCGCCTTCTCCGAGCGTGCGAGCGCAGCCCGCAGCGTCTCGATCTGCTGGAGCAGCTCGGCGTTGTGTGTCTGCAATCGTCGGATCTCATCCTCTTGCGGAATCGGTGCGGCCGCGTCTTGCTGGGCACGAGCTCGCCCGGGAGCGATCGTGGCAGCCAGCGCCAGAGTAACCAGGCAGCAGGCGCGGCGGGTGGCTCGCCGCCGAATCATGGCCTCGAGAAGCACTCCTTCACGGGTTGCAGATGGTAGTCGCTCCGACACGGCGGCTCGTTCGCGTGAAGGTAGGTCCAGCGCCGCGCGTCGTCGAGAAAAATGAGACTCGAGGAGCGGGTGCCGTACTGCGCCGAGTGCAGGCAGAGGCTATTGCCGAAGCCGGGGCTGCGCGGGTCGAGCTGGGTGTCGTGGGCTGACAGGATGGCGCGCAGACGACTGCGAAATTCCGTCGTCGGCGGCTTCGGAGCATCGCTCCGAAGAAGCGCGGCGAAGAGCTGGTACGAGGACGCAATGCGCGGGCAGGTGAGATCGTTCAGGTCGAGATTGGTGATCAAATGCAGACCCGGATCGAGGTCAGCCACCGTCATCGCCGCTCCGTGGTTCGTAGCGATCCAGGCATGGCGCCCATCGGCGACGAGAAGGTTGAAGGGATTGTAGCGCTCCGGCGTTTGCTCGGTGATCGCGGCCCGAGCCGCTTCTGCCGAAGGCTCGCGCAGCATCGCCAGACAGAGCTGTCCCCGCGACTGTCGCGTTGGGTCCGGGGGTTGCTCGGTCCGCCGATTGAGCAGCGCGGCGACGACGCCGAGACGATTGACCGCCAGCCAGGTGCCGCCCGCAACGTCGTCTCGTCCGCCGAAGATCCCGCTCTCACTGTCGAGCAGCAGCGGTGGAGACGTGGGGCGGGAGAAGAACTCGTCGCGATTGGCCGCGACGATGACCGGGAATTCGGGAAAGGTGCGGACGTAGACGGCGAGCGTGCACACGGGGAGATACGTCCCGCCTATTAGACTTTCCCGAGCCCCCGGCGCAAGGTTGGCGCCGTTTTTTGGCGCCGCTTTGATGCTGCGGAACCTGCCCAAATTGTGTTCATTGTCGCCCTGTGGTAGCAATGATCGTCTCGTGGTTGCGGTCGTTCGGTCACCGCACCCGGCGCTTTGCATGTTCCAATCCATCGACGAGGTCATCGAGCGATTCGGCGAGCAGAACTACGTCTGCAGCCGGGCGATTGCGACCGTCGTCTTTCTCTCGGTTCACCTGAAGAAGCCAATTCTCGTGGAAGGGCCCGCAGGGGTGGGGAAGACGGAGCTCGCCAAGGTGCTGGCGGCCGCCCTTGGACACAAGCTGCTGCGCCTGCAGTGCTACGAGGGTCTGGACGAGGCCAAGGCTCTCTACGAGTGGGAGTACGCGAAGCAGATGCTCTACACTCAGATCCTGAAGGACAAGATTGGGGAGACCCTCCGCGGGGCGGCGACGCTCAAGGACGCGGTGGAACGGATCTCGGCCGAGGAAGACGTATTTTTCTCGGATCGTTTCATCCTGTCTCGGCCGCTGCTCGAGGCCATCACCTCGGACAGGCCTTCGGTGCTCTTGATCGACGAGATCGACAAGTCGGATGCCGAATTCGAGGCGTTCTTGCTCGAAGTCCTGTCCGATTTCCAGGTGAGCGTCCCGGAGCTCGGAACGATCCGCGCCAAGCATATTCCGGGAGTCGTCCTCACCAGCAACAACGCGCGCGAGATGTCGGATGCGCTCAAGCGGCGCTGCCTCCATCTCTACATCGATTTTCCTCCGCTCGAGCAGGAGCTGCGTATCGTGCGGCTGAAGGTTCCCGGCATTCAGCAAGAGCTGGCCGAAGAGGTCGTGGCGGCCGTCCAAGCGGTGCGCAAGCTCGATCTCAAGAAGCTTCCCTCGATCAGTGAAACGCTTGACTGGGCTCGAGCACTGCTGCTTCTCAACGTGCAGAGCCTCGAAGAGCCCCTCGTGCAGGAAACGCTTTCGACGATTCTCAAGTACGAGGGCGACATCCGCAAGGGGCAGGACGAGCTCCGCGACTTCGTCGCCAAGCAGAAAGCCAAGGCGAAGACGAAGACACCGCCGGTCGAGTCCGACGAAGAGCTGCTGCACTGAGATCGAGCGCGGGAGATCCGCGTGGACGAAAGGCTGATCGAGTTCTCGAACCTGCTTCGCCAGAATGGCGTGCGGGTATCGGTCGCGGAAGATATCGATTCGTTCGCTGCCGTGCGCGTGCTTGGTCTTCGTAGCCGAGAGGCGTTGAAGAGCGGGCTCCGCGCCACGATGGTCAAACGCGCGGTCGACGTTCCCGTGTTCGACGAGCTCTTCGATCTCTACTTCAGCGGCGTTCAGCAGCTACTCAAAGCAGCCGAGGAGCGTTCGCAGGAGGCGACGGGACTCGATCCGGCAGAGTTCCAACGACTCCTCGAGAAGCTCGAGAAGCTACTCGCGGAGCAGGGCAAGGATCTCTCGGAGCTCGCCAAAGAGTGGCTGCGGAACGACAATGCACGCATCGAACAACGAGTTCGCGAGGCGCTGGAGCAGGCGAGGGCGGGGGAGTTCGAGCGCCCATCCCAGGAAGGTCAGTTCACCCATGGCATGGCGAGCGCCTTCGGCCTCGCCGACGTGCTGCGCCAGATCGAGGAATTTCGCGATCGGTTAGGCGCGCTCGGTCTCGATCCGGAAACGGCGGAGCGGTTGCAGCGCTACCTGGAGAGTCGGCTGCGCGACCTCGCCCAGCTAATGAAGCAGGTGGTCCGTCAGGAGCTGGAAAAGCGCGATGTGACGCGCCGCGAGAGCCAGCGCCTGGAAGCCCTCAGCGAGAAGAGCTTTTTCTATCTGAGCGAAGACGAGATTCGGCGCATGAAGGAAGCGGTGACGAAGCTCGCCCAGCGCTTGAAGAACGTCATCGCGATCAAGCGCAAGCGCGCCAAGCGGGGCAAGTTTGACGTCAAGGACACCTTTCGCAAGAACCTCCAGTACGGCGGCGTGCCGTTCCGCATCCAATTCGACGACAAGCGCAAGGACAAGCCGCAGATCGTGATTCTCTGCGACGTCTCGGATTCGGTCCGCAACGTCTCGCGCTTCATGCTTCAGTTCGTGTACAGCCTGCAGGATCTCTACTCGCGGGTGCGGAGCTTCATCTTCGTCGCCGACACCGGCGAGATCACGCGGCTCTTCGAGGAGAACGACATTCACGACGCGATCGAACTCGCGCTCCGCAGCGACATCATCAACGTGTTCGCGCACTCCGATTTTGGACGGGCGTTCAGGATGTTCCACCGGGATTACATCACGGCCGTCAACAAGCGTACGACCGTCATCGTGCTCGGCGATGCGCGCAACAACTACAATCTGCCGAACGAGTGGACGCTGCGCGACATTCGTTTGCGGGCCAAGCAGCTCATCTGGCTGAACCCGGAAAGCAAGATGACGTGGGGATTCGGCGACAGCGAGATGGAGCGCTACCGACCGTACTGCGACGTCGTCGAAGAGTGTCGCAATCTGAATCAGCTCTACCGCGTAATCGACCGGCTCGTCGCGCAGTAGCGCGCGAACGTCGGATCCGAGATCGCGATTGCAAATGCAGCGACCTTCCGTAGAATGAAGCGAATCGAGGAGGGAGTCCTTTCATGGGGCGCGAACAGTTCATTCTCATGACGGTCGGCGGACTCACGCTCGACCCCGTGACGAAGACCCCGATCGTGATCCTCAAGGACTCCGAGAACAAGCTGAACCTGCCGATCTGGATCGGTCTTCTCGAAGCGACTGCGATGGCGACCGAGCTCGAGGGCATCAAGATGGCGCGACCGATGACACACGATCTTCTGCGCAACGTCCTCGGCGAGCTCGGCGCCGCGGTCGAGGCCATCGAGGTGACCGATCTCCGCGACAACACCTACTTCGCGCTCGTTCACCTCGAGGTCAACGGGCGACGGCTGGCGATCGATTGTCGGCCGAGTGACGCGATCTCCCTCGCGCTTCGCACCAAGAGCCCGATCTACGTCGCGAAGAAGGTGCTCGAGAGCTCCAGCGTGCTCCAGCAGATGGAGGACGACAAGGACCAGAACCTCTCGAACGTGTCGCGGGACAAATGGGCCGAGATCCTCGAGAAGATGGCTCCCGACGATTTCAAGTACAAGATGTGAAGTCGCGCACCGGCGGCTCCTCATCCGCCGCCGCCCAATTCATGGCCAAGGGTATCCAGCGCCGGCAGCTCAAGGAGCCTGACGAGTTCCTCACGCTCAGCCGGCGGTTTCTCGCGTACGCGCGGCAGCACGAGCGGCAAGTGACGCTAGCCGCCCTCGGCCTCGTTGCCGTGGTTGCCCTCGCGCTGGGGGTGCGCGAGTACCGCTCGTGGGAGGAAAGCCACGCGGAGGCCGCGTTCGGAGCGGCACGACGCGACTTCACGGCGCAGAAGCTCGATGCGGCCGCTCAGGGATTCCGTCGCGTCACCAGCGACTGGCCTCGGACGTCCCATGGTCGGCTCGCGCTCGTCTATCTCGGCAACACGTACGCAGAGCTCGGCAAGACGAGGGAAGCCGAGGATGCCTTTCAGCGGGTGCTGCAGCAGGGTTCCGACGATCTCCTGCGTCAGATCGCGCATTACAATTTGGGCCTTCTCAAGATCAAGGCGGGCGACAAGACGGGCGCCGCCACCGAGCTCGGTGCCGCCGCCACAGCGGACGGTCCGCTACGGGGCGTCGCGTGGTTCGCGCGCCTCAGCACCGAGCAGCAGTTCGTCGAGGCCGTGGACGCGGGGATGCAGGCGATCGGCGAGCTCAGCCCCGAGACCCGTGACTACGTCGAAGCGATGATCGCGACTCGGGCGAAGGCGCCGGCCAAGCAGTAGCGCGTTCGTCGGCTCGAAATCACCCCTGGGATCGTACGTCCGATAAGATATATTATGTAAACTAAACGGGAGCCCTCGCTCCCGGCTGGGCCCGGGCTTACTTGACATCACATGATTGGTCGTCGGTGCGGGCGACTCGCGCGCGAGGCTCAACACGCGATGGCAAGCGCCTACTCGAGTAGGCTGTCCGGGGAGATTCAATCTTTCCGGGCGGGATCCCGAGGGGCTTCGGCGTTGAACCGTAGTTCGGCCTGACGGTTGAGCTCGTCGAGCATGGCGCGCGCCTCGGCGTCGTCGGGATGCACGATGAGCGCCTCTTCCAGGTACTGCATTGCCGTCGGGCGGCGGTCTTCGCGCAGCGCGATGTCGGCCAGACCGCGCAGGATCTCGCCGTCGTAGCCGCGGATCTCCCCGGAGCGGATCCACTTGTCCTCGGCGTCGGTCAGCTCGCCGGCGAGCGCGTGGAGCGCCGCCCGGCCCTTCAGGGCTTCGGCGTTCAAGGGATCGAGCTTCAGGGCCTCGGCGAAGCTGTCCGCGGCGGCTCGCTGTCGGCCGCGATCGGCGAGCGACTTGGCGAGGCGCGTGAGGTTGTGGCTCTCCATCTGAAAGCGAGAGCATTCGACCACGACCCGCAGTGCCGGGCCTTCCATCTCGACCGAACGCACCAGGAACGGCGGCCCGAGGTAGCGCTCGACGTAGAGCCGGATCTCTCGCTCGTCGGCGACGGCGCCGAGAAACACGGCGCCGAGCGCGTCGCGCTTGTGATCGCCGCGGCGGAGGATCAGAACGTGTTGCGGGCGTGGCATCGACGTTCCCGGGAGCCGGAAGACCGGCGCTATACCTTCTCGTACGGGTCGAAGAGCTTCTTGAACTCGTCGAGAGCGAAGCGATCGGTCATGCCGGCGATGTAGTCCGCGACCACGCGAGCAGTCGGCTCGCCGCCGACGATCTTCCCGTGGACGTGCGGCGGCATCTGCCGAGGCTCGCTCATGTACGTCTGGAAGAGATCGCTCATGATGCGGTCGGCCTTCACCGCCATTCGCTTGACGCGATAGTGACTGTAGAGCCTCTCGAAGAGCAGCCCCTTCAGCTCGCTCACCTTCTCGGCCATCGCGGCGCTGAAGTCGACGAGCTTCGGCTTGATCGCCCAGACCTCCTCGGTGCGCTCCACGCCGCGCTCGTGGAGACGCCGCTCGGTGGTCTCGATGAGATCCGCGACGAAGGCGTCGATGATCCGCCGCGTGGTCTGGTAACGCACGATCGATCGATCGGCGGATGGATAGGCGTTGCACACGTCCCGATGATGCTCGCGCCAGATCGCCGCGCCTTCCAGATCGTCGAGCGTCAACATCTCGGACTTCAACCCGTCGTCGATGTCGTGCGCGTTGTAGGCGATCTCGTCGGCGTAATCGACGATCTGCGCTTCGAGCGTCGGCGCCTTGTTGGCGTCGAACTCGACGACCTGAGGGCGGTCGTAGCGCGTGGAGTGCTTGACGATCCCTTCCCTCACCTCCCACGAGAGATTCAGGCCGGCAAACCGAGGGTAGCGCTCCTCGAGCACGTCGACGATACGCAGGCTCTGGGCGTTGTGCTCGAAGCCGCCGTGCGGCTGCATCAGCCGGTCGAGAATCCGCTCGCCGGCATGGCCGAAGGGCGTGTGCCCGAGATCGTGCGCCAGGGCGATCGCCTCGGCGAGGTCTTCGTTCAAGCGAAGGGCGCGGGCGATCGTGCGCGTGATCTGCGCCGCCTCCATCGTGTGGGTGAGGCGCGTGCGGTAGTAGTCGCCTTCGTGGTTCACGAAGACCTGCGTCTTGTACTCGAGGCGGCGAAACGCCGAGCAATGGATGATGCGATCTCGATCCCGCTGGAACGGCAGACGAAACGGATGCTCCGGCTCGGCATGCACGCGTCCGCGCGTGTGCCGGTTGCGCATCGCATAGCCAGCGAGCCGCTGGTCCTCGAGCGCTGCGAACTCCTCGCGCGTCAGCATACCACTGCTCCGTATACCAGAAGCGGACCCAAAATTCCGTCCGCGCGCGGCCTTCACCAGAACTTCTCTTGTGGGGACCCCGCTCGTTGGGATATGAGTCGAGGCTGATGGCGAAGGAGATTCAGGCGCGCGTGACCACCGTGGGCCGACCGCTGCGGGTTGAGGTCACTCTCGAAGGCGCCTGGCTCGATCGTCTGAAGTTGGTGCTGCACAACATGGAAACGAACGGCGGCACCTACCCGCTGCAGCGTTATATCGAAGAGCTCATCGAGGCCGACATCGTCTACCGCGAAGCGATTCGTTGCCGCGGTCCGTTCCTGCCTCGCACCGACATCCTACAGTGGCTCCAGCGACGGCACTCTGGCCAAGCGCGACGAAAGCTGGTCGCCGGCGGCTCTCGTCGCTAGCTCGTTCGGCTGCACCCGCTTGACCACGCAACGCTTGTGACAGTCGCCTTTCATGGGCGGTTGCTACATGGCTCGTGGGCCGGTCGGGACGACGCGTGCACCGTTCCCGCGGGTCGTTAGAGAAGCGATCGGCGAGCGAGGAAGATCTGGTGATACGGATTCTTGATCTCGAGCCTCTCGAAACTGGCGAATCCGGCCTCCAGGGCCATGCTCCGAGCCTTGTTCTCCCCGACCACCACGCCGAGGCCCTCGCCGTCGTCGGCCAGCGACACGGTCATGCAATGCATCGTGCTCGCGCCGTAGAGCATACGTCCCACGGGGTTCAGGTTCTCTTCGAGGTGGTCCGACGCGTCCGCTTCGGACCACAGCAGGGCACCACCCGGCTTGAGTACGCGGCGTATGGCGGCCAGCGCGGCTCGTGGGCGCGCCATGTCGTGGATGCAGTTGAAGGCCATCACGAGGTCGAAACGATCGACGAACGGAAGATCTTCCGCCGCAATCTGCTCGAATGAGATCCGGTCCGCGATTCCAGCTCGAACGGCCTTGTCCCGGGCCTGCTCGATCGAGTGGAGGTCGAGGTCACAACCGAAGAACCGGGAATTTGCGTACGCCGAGGCGACGGGAATGATGCATTGACCCGTTCCGCAGCCGATCTCGGCGACCTCCCCTCCCCTCGTAAGCCGTTCGTGAACGTCAGGAACCGCCGGAATCCATTGCCCCGCTACCCAGGTCTCGTAGCCCACCCGAAAGAGCCGCGCGATCGCTTCCACGATCTCGGGACCGAAGTCTGCAAATGGAACACCGCCGCCGTGGCGGAACGCTTCCATCAATTTCGGAATCTGCCGGTAGCAGGTGACAGCGTATTGGAAGGCGCCGCCCGTGAAGAAGGTGTTGTCCTCATCGGCGAGCACCATCGCCTGCTCGGCGTTCACCCGAAAGGTGGCGTCGGTGGAGCTGTAGTCGAGATATCCGGCAGCGGCCATCGTCGATGCCCACTCGCGCACGTATCGTTCATCGAGGCGCGTGCGCTGCGCGATCTCCAAGCTGGTCATCGACGCGCCCCCGGCCATCGCCTTGAAGATTCCCAGTCGATCGCCGATGTAGGCGAGCGCCACGGTCATTGCGGCGCCGAAGTCGACCCCGACCTGCTGCGCGAGCGCGACGGCCTTGTTGCGATCCTCGATGGCTCGCGTCATGGCATTTCTGCTATATCAGCGTCGGCTAGCAGGAAAGCGAGTCTCGACAGGGTTGTGTGGACTAGCTTCCGAGGCCTGGGGCATCGATCACGGTCTCGCCAACGATCGCCCGCTTGCGTAGGGGCGGCAGAAGGCCGTTCGGCAGGTCGACGTCAAGCAGCCAGCTCGTCAATGCTGATTTCGCGGATCGGCGGCAGACAATCGACTCGTGTCGAAACCTCTCGCCCGACGCACAGCGCTTCATCCGTGACCGCATGAGCGCCGGAAGGTAATTCGAGGCCGGTCACGACTCGAGCTCGAGCGACGCCCCCTCCGTTGCCGGCGTGATCTCGAGCGACGACGTCGCGCCCCCACGGCTCGAGAGCATACGGTCAAGATCGGCGTCGGTGTGCGCCGGGTCGTGGTGAAATGGGACGAGGCGCCTCGCTCCGGCGAGTTCTGCGAAGCGGACGACGTCCTCGAAGGCGCTGTGCCCCCAGCCGACGTGATCGCCGTACTCCTCGGCGCTGTACTGAGCGTCGTGGATGAGGAGATCGGCTCCCGCCGCGAGCTCGTAACCCGACGTCCACTCGGCGGCGATCGGAAAGTTCGGCGCGCCGAGCGCCGGCTCGTGGTCCGGTAGATATGCGACCACTCCGTCGCGACTCGCGATTCGATATCCGACCGTTGGCCCGGGATGGCAAACGAGCATGGAGGCAATGCGAAATTCTCCGATCTCGACTTCGCTGCAAGGCACTTCGTGAAGTCGCAACCGGCAGGCAAGGTCCCTCAAGCGCACGGGAAAAAGCGGCGGCGATAGGTATCGCTTGAGCCGCTCCGCAAGCGTGAGCGTAGTGCTCGCCGGCCCCCAAATGTGGATCTCCATCTTTGGATCGTGAAGCGGCGCGAAGAAGCCGAGGCCTTGAATGTGGTCCATGTGCAGATGGGTGAGAAGGACGTTCACGCGAACGAGTGTCTTCGGCAGCGTAGCTCCGAGGCGGCGAATGCCGGTTCCGGCGTCGAGGACGAGGAGCGTGCCATCGCGACCGCGCACTTCCACACACGCGGTGTTGCCGCCGTATCTCGCTGTTTCCGCACCCGGCGACGCCAGCGATCCGCGCGTTCCCCAAAAGCGAACGTTCATGGAGCCGCCTTCAGCCAGAAGAGGACGACCGCCCCGAGGAATCGATCCGACTGGCCGACGAGCGGAAACGCCGTCGCTTCGATGTGGCGGCGAACGCCGTCGAAGCCCTGGATCCAGAGGCTCCCGTGCGTGGGACGGCGGTCGTTGAAAGCGATCATCAGCGGCATCGCCTCCGGCTCCAACGGGCGGCCCTGTTCGTCTGTAGGCCGGAAGGCCGTCGACCATTCCTCGGGGCTCATCTCGCCCGTCTCTTCGAACCGCTTGCCGAGAATGATCTCCGCCGGCTCGTTGTAGAAAACGAGGGTACCGCGCGGATCGACGATGAAGATGGGCATCGCGAGGTAGCTCGCGAGCTGCCGGAGCAAGATCACCTCGATCTCGTACTGAGCCATTGTCCTCGCGCCTTCCCGATCATACTCTCACCCACCGCTCCGTGCGAGAATCGTTCGCGTCGTCGACGAAGCCGGCTGGAGGCGATGTGCACGAGCGTCTGAGCGCTAGATCATTAGGAGCCAAGCCCTGACGGCAGATTGTCAGCAGTGAGCCAACCGATGCTCGGGTTCAACTCCACGGCGCGCCGCGCCGAGTCGAACCCGTTCCGGAGATCGCCTCCGGAGAGCTGGGCCCAGCTGAGCGCGGCCTGGGCGATGGGATCTCGCCAGTCGAGCTCGACCGCTCGCCGGGCGTTCCCGAGCGCATCGGCCACTTTCTTTTCGGGGGCATCGCCCGAGCCGAACACCACTTCCCAGAGATCTGCAAAAGCCAGCTGTGCCAGCGCGGTCGCGAAGCGCGGGTCGAGCGCGACCGCTCGTTCGAAGAGCCGACGTGCCTCGGCCATGTCGGCAGGCGTCATGCGGTCGGCACGCTGCAAGCCGAGCTGGTAGAGGCTCCACGCCTCGAGGTTCTCGGTGCCCTTCTGTCGCGCGCGCTCCCCCTCCGCCCGCGTGAGGTCGCCCACCAGCGACGCCGCTATGGTCGCGCTGATCTCGTCCTGGAGGGCAAACACGTCCGTGATCTCGCGATCGTAGGTCTCGGCCCATACGCGCAGGCGATCGCGCAGCGAGAGCGCCGCGTAGCAAGCCCGCTGCGCATGATCCTCATGCGCGATCGGCGCGCCGTGCTTGGGTGTGTAGTTGCGGGGTGATCATTGGGGAAAGGGCAGTTCCAGCCAAACCGTCTTCGGCCCTATCCACCGATTGCCGGGAGGCCGGCCCTCTCCGGGTAGCCCGCAGCCATCGCAGAACGCAGCATCGCTCGGGACCTCGCGGCTGCAATGCGGGCACGTGGGAGCCAGTGTAACTCCACAGCCCAGGCAGAACCTGGAGTCACTGCGATTTTCTCGGCCACATGCAGAGCCGCGCATATCGCGGTCGATCCGGCGCCTACCCTTAGAGCAGGTTGAGGAACTCCGTGCGTGTCAGGTCCACAAGATCTCGATCTCGTATGGTGCGAGCCGCCGATCGTGGGTCACCAGCGTCAACCCTTCCGCCTTCGCCTGCGCGACCAGCATCCGATCGAACGGATCCGCGTGGTGCGGTAGCAAGCGGGCCGCCGACTCGGCGTGGGAGAAGCCGATCGGCAGCTTCTCAAAGCCACTGTCGATCACGCCCGCCTCGACGGTATCCGGAATTTGCAGCCGTCCGAGGGCGGCCTTGATGGCGGCTTCCCATGCGGTGGCGGCGCTGACGAACACGATCTGCGCTTCGGCGATGGCACGCCGCGCGCTTGTTTTCAGCCTGCGGCTGTCATCCCGCCACCAGAGGAACACATGGGTGTCCAGCAACAACCGCATCGCCACGCTCACCGTCGGCCTGCGAACGCCGCGCGGATCGCCGCGGGCAGCGGCGCGTCGAAGTTCTTGGCGATGACGACCCGTCCCTTCCAACCGCCCGGCTTGCGGCGGCGTGCCCGCCGCGAAACGGCGACCAACTTTGCCATCGGCTTCCCCGCCTTGGCGATGATGATCTCTTCTCCCGCGGCGGCACGATCGACGAGCCGCGACAGAGACGACTTTGCCTCATAAAGATTCAGAATTGTTTCCGGCATCGCAGCCTCCAGTTGGTCAACCTTGACCAGATCTCCTAAGGGCTCATGGCTCTGCATGTCAATCTCGCACAGGTTCGCACAGGTTCGCTTGCACCGGCCCGCGCAGCGGAACGAAAGACGTCAGGGAAGGCAAACTCGCGCCTGCCGGGGCTCCGGGCTGCAGCGAGGGCGAGCGCACGGCGAATGCTTCTCCGCACTCTACCCGTTCAGGCGTTTGCCGGCGGCAGAATCTTTCGCGCGGTTCGGGGCTCCGGCTACCGCTGTTCGCGCACTTCATGCGCCGAGCTCCCGCGCCAGCCGCTCGGCGTTTCCGGTGGCGCCGATGGCGCAGTAGAGCTCCAGCGCCTGCCGCAGCGCCCGGTCGGAAGCCGGCACGTCGCCGAGCGCGGCTGCCAGGCGCCCGCGCATCTCCAGAATCCGCGGCGACAGCGAGCGGCCCGCGACCGACTCGACCAGGTACTCGGCGCGCTCGAGGGCGGACTCGATCTTCGCGCGGGGCACGACGCCGTCCGTCGCCAGCAGGGCCGCTTCCAGTGCGAGCTGCGCTCGGGAGGGGCGACCGGCCGACCTCACTGACGACACGCTGCAGAATCGGCTCGGTGAAGTCCTTGCCGATCACCGCCGCTTCTCGGCGAGGTGCTTGGGGGTGTAGCTCCGCGGCTCGGGGGTCGCGGCTCGGGGTGCCTATCTGCGACCTGAACGTCGGCGCCCAGGGTGCTGCCGCATTTTCGGCAGAACCTCGCGCCAGGCGGGTTACGGGCCGAGCAAGCGCTGCACTGGATCTCGATCTTCGCACCGCATGCCGTGCAGAAAAGCGAATCCGGTAGGATCTCTACTCCACAACTACCGCAATCCATTCGCGCTCGGTTTGCGAGCGAGGCTTCGCTCACCGCCGGCGCCGCCAGTTCTCGACCTTCAGGCCTTCAACCCGCCGGAACTCGCGGACGTTGTCGCTGACCAGCACGAGGTCCAAGGACAGCGCATGCGCCGCGATCTGGAGGTCGTAGGGGCCGATGACCACACCGCGTCGTTCCAAGACCGCGCGGACGCGGCCGTAGACCAACGCGGCGCCGCTGTCGAAGTCGACGCAGGGAACGTCGCCAAAAAACACGTCGAGTCGCTCGTGATTCCGCTGTCGCTGACTGCTCTTCTCGGCACCGTATCTCAACTCGGCAACGGCGACGGAGCTGACAGCCAGATCGCTCGGCGCCGATTGCTGAATTCGCTCCGTCAATCTCGGAAAGCGGCCGTTCAGATAGTCGACGCACGCATTCGTATCGAGGAGGTACTTCATTCAAAGTCAGGGCCGTGGTCGCTTGGGGGTGGTTCGTCCGGATACGGGAAGTCGGGCGTTGCGCCAGCCAACTCGATGAAGGCCGGGCTCCATCGGCGCCGCTTTGGTTCCAAGATCACTTGCTGACCCTTTCGTGAGATCAACACTTCTTTCTGGTTCTCGAAGCGGTAGGCTCTCGGGAGGCGAACCGCCTGACTCCCGCCGCTCATGAAAAGCTTGGCCCGTTCGCTCATCTCCCTCCTCCTTCTGCTCCGTATATACGTTATGTAGATACGTGCCTGCAACCGGCGGGTCGCAGGGTCGCCTCGATCCTCTGAACCCGGCAGCCTAACACTCGATCTCCCGCGCCAGCCGCTCGGCGTGCCCGGTGGCGCCGATGGTGCGGTAGAGATCCAGCGCTTGCCGCAGCGCCCGGTCGGAAGCCGGCGCGTCACCGAGCGCGGAAGCTAGGCGCCCGCGCATCTCCAGGATCCGCGGCGACAGCGAGCGGTCTTCGATCGACTCGACCAGGTACTCGGCGCGTTCGAGGGCGGCCTCGATTTCCGTTCGTGGCACGACGCCGTCCGTTGCCAGCAGGGCCCCGGCCAGCGCGAGCTGCGCGTGCGCTTCGAAGTAGCGGCAACCGCCGCCGCGTCCCAGATCGACGGCCTCGCGCGCCGTCGCCAAGGCCTCGGTCCGTTCGCCAAATGCCAGATACGCCTCCGCGAGTACGGCCAGCACCTGGGGAAGGTATGCGCGCCCCGTGAGCACTTCATCGTAGAAGTTCCGCCGCTCTCATGATACGTATTTCACACGTACGGAGCCACGCGATGCCTAAGACGTCTCTCACGAAGGACAAGTGGACGCTGTCGTTCGACTCGAACCTCAAGCGACTCGTGATCCGCGCCGCGAGAAGGCGCGGGGTGTATCCCGTGGCGATCCTCGAAGAGATGGTGCGCGAGAAGTTCAATCCTTATGGCCACACGGATGTCCTCGATAGCGTGGCTTACGTTCGAGCGCTCCGGCGGAGCTCCGACAAGAAAACCGACGAAGCTTTTCTCGAGGAGATCCGGCGGTGGCAAAAATCGGGCTCCTCGTAGATACCGATGTCCTCATCGACTATCTCAATAGCGGACGCTTCGCTTCGATCATGGAGGCCAGCCGCTTCGTCATCTACTATACGGCGGTGACTCGTAGGGAGTTGCTCGCCAAACGGGGACTCCGATCTCGAGAGCGAGAGGCCATCCTTGAGGTGCTCAGACGGCATCGGCTGGTGCGGCTCGACGGGCGAATCGCGGAGCGCTATTCGTCGCTGCGGAGCGCGCATCGCAACCTACCCAAAGAAGATGCCCTGATTGCGGCCGCGGCGCTGGTCAAGCGCCTTCCCTTGGTTACGCGAAACTGGCGCCACTATCGTGACATCCCGGATCTCGTTCTCTTTGCCGGGGAAGCAAGATGACCCGAACATCGTTGTCGAACGTTGTCACGAAAGCCCTTTGAGCAGGGCGTTCGCGTCCTTCAAATCTGCCGTGTCGACCAGGACCTCGAGGACCGCATCGCTGCCTCCGCCGACCAGCGAACCCCCGCAGTGGTTGCAGAAGCGCGATCCGGCCGGGTTGTCCGCTCCGCGCGCGACGCAGTGAGCGGATAGGGCCGCGCCGCAGCCGTTGCAGAAGTTCGCTTCCGCTGGGTTCTCAGACCCGCACGCCGCACACCGCACCGTCCTGCCTCCGAGCCTACGAACCTATCTCTTCCGCTCTGAGGTTGGGAACCGCCGGCCGTCCCGGCCGCGGACCTCCTGCGCGGATCCCCTGGTTGACGTATACTGGATTACAGTATATGAACCTCAGTAGTGATCAAGAGCTTCGGCGATGGAAAAACCGAGAGTTTCTTCCACCGCGAGCGGAGCCGACAATTCGCTGCGATCGAGCGGGTTGCTCTGCGAAAGCTTCGGCTGCTTCATATCGCGAAGGAATTGAAGGACCTGGCGGCACCGCCCGCTAATCGACTCGAAGCGTTAAAGGGCGATCGACGAGGGCAGCATAGCATCCGGGTGAACGACCAATGGAGACTCTGCTTCGTGTGGCGCGATGGAGACGCCTACGACGTCGAGATCGTCGACTATCACTAGAAGGAGGAACAGCGCATGGCCAAGAGAAGGAAGCTTGCCCCGATCCATCCCGGCGAGATCCTGCTGGAGGAGTTTTTGAAGCCTCTGGGGATCACGATGAACAGGCTCGCGATGGATCTGCACGTGCCGGTTACGCGGATCGGCGATATCGTGCACGGCCGGCGCGGCATCACGTCCGACACGGCGCTTCGGCTCGCGCGCTATTTCGGCACGACCCCGGAGTTTTGGATGAACGCGCAGGCGGCCTACGATCTCGAGAGCGCCGAAGACGCGCTCCTCGATCGCATCGAGCAAGAGATCCGGCCGCTAGCGAAGACGAAGGCGGCCTGAGGCCGTCGATCGACTTGGGAAGCGTCGGGTGCACGACGTGCGCATTCCGCCCATCGTGATCATCTGTTCCGGGGATCGTGATCAGTCATGCCGAGTGATCATGATCGGAGCGAAGCGACGCTGGGGTGTGGTGCCAGTACCAGCACGAGGTCCAAGGACAGCACATGCGCCGCGATCTTGAGGTCGTTGGGGCTGATGATCGTACCGCGTTGGAAGTCGGGCGTTGCGCCAGCCAGCTCGATGAAGGCCCGGCTCCATCGGCGCTGCTTGGCCCGTCCGCTCATCGCCTCCCCTTCTCTCCGTACATACGTTATGTAGATACGCGCCTGTAACCGGCGGGTCGCCGCGTCGCCTCGAGGCCTCTGAACCCGACCGCCTAACTCCCGAGCTCCCGCGCCAGCCGCTCGGCGTGCCCCGTTGCACCGATGGCTCGGTAGAGCTCGAGCGCTTGTAGCAGCGCCCGGCCGGAAGCCGGCGCGTCGCCGAGCGCGGCGGCCAGGCGCCCGCGCATCTCCAGGATCCGCGGCGACAGCGAGCGGCCCTCGATCGACTCGACCAGGTGCTCGGCACGTTCGAAAAGCTCGACAACGAGTCGTCCCGAGTGATGGCGTACTGTGCCCTCGGATCGTCGCACTCCGCCGCGATGCGTGCGGCCTCCTCCCCGAGTGCCAGGTGTGCCTCCGCAAGTAAGGCCAGCACCTGGGGAAGGATCACGAGGCCCGTGCGGCGATCACGAGAGATCGCGGCACTCTCACGGCACCGCGCGCGGCGCTTGGGACGTCCCCAGGCTTTGGACACCTCCACGCAGGCGACGGCCGGGCGACGCTGGAGTGGTCGGCGCGGGTCCTGGAGGAGGTTGGATCGGGGCAACGACGCGCGGCCCGCCGCCGCTCGCGAGGCACTCCGTCGTAGAGCCCGACCGGCTCGTCCACGCCCTTGACCCTGGTGCGTCCCAGGTCCTTCACCTGGAAGTAGCCCTCGACCAGCCGCGCCGTGTGCTCCGAGAGACAGATGTGCCCCGATTCGGCGAGCGCCTCCATCCGCTGCGCCAGGCCGATGCCCCTGCGCCGTGTAGTCCATGCGCAGATCGTCGCCGATCCGGCCGACCACCACCTCGCCCGAGTTCAGGCCGATGCGCACGCCGAACGGGATGCCGTGGCGCGCGCGCACCTCGTTGGCGTATTCGCGCACGGCGTCCCGCAAATGCAGCGCCGCATAGCAGGCCCGCTGCGCATGATCCTCGTGGGCGATCGGCGCGCCGAACAGCGCCATGATGCCGTCGCCGGTGTACTGGTTGACCGTGCCCTCGAAGCGATGCACCCCGTCGGTGAGGATCTGGAAGAAGCGGTCGAGGATCTCGTGCCAATCTTCCGGGTCGAGCTGCTCGGCCAGATCCATCGAGCCCTTCACGTCGGCGAACAGCACCGTCACCTGCTTCCGCTCGCCTTCGAGAGCGGACTTCGACTGCAGGATCTTTTCGGCGAGGTGCTTGGGAGTGTAGGCGCGCGGGTCGGGAGCTGAGGATCTTGGCCCAGCGGGGCTTGGCGTCCCGACGCTCCCAGGCTTCAGCTCTGTCGCTTCGGCACGATCACCAGCCACGTCTTGCCGCTTGCGTCAGTTCGATACAACGCCGCATGGCTGCCTTTCCCTCGCTTGGGAGCGTAGACGAATCCGATCTTCCGCAGCGCCCTGAGGACCTCGTCGGACGAGAGGCCCGGGAGCTTGCTCATCGCACGGAAGCCGCAAAGGAGGTGGTGAATTTTCCAGGAGCGGCGAGGGTATCGTGGATGTCTCGCAGCATCCCTAGGCGTTTCGCGTTTTCCAGGTACAGCTCGACGGCCTCCTTGAGATTTCGCAGGGCCTCTTCAGGCGTCTCGCCGCAGCTTGCGACACCGGTCTCCGGGCATTTCGAGACGTAGGCGCTCGCTTCCTTCCAGATCACGGCCGTCATGTTGTACGTTCTCATTCACTGCTCCTTCGGCCCAGTCGGTAAAACAGCGAGGAAGTATGGTACCACAAGTTGCGGTCAGTGGCCCTCCCGCAGCTGGCGCAGCGCGAGGCGAAGGAGGCGCCGCATTCGAGGCAGAACTTCGCGCGCTCGGGGCTCTGGCTACCGCTCCTCGCGCACTTCATGCGCCGATCTCCCGCGCCAGCCGCTCGGCGTGCCCCATGGCGCCGATGGCGCGGTGGAGATCCAGCGCCCGTCGCAGCGTCAGGTCGGAAGCCGGCGCGTCACCGAGCGCGGCGGCCAGACGTCCGCGCAGCTCCAGAATCTGCGGCGACAGTGCGCGGCCCGCGAGAGTCAAAAACCCGGGTCTAACTCCACTCAATGAGCTTGCCGGAGAACGAGCGCGTCGCGAGGTCCAGCCGCCTATCTGCGGCGAAAATCTGGCCGTCCGAAGTTTGGTTGATCATCCGAATCCGCCATTGGTGCTTTCCGGTCTCCTGCCACGTCCCTTCGCCCAAGCCGACCACGTTGTCGCCGTTCTCCAGAAAACCCTGTCCCCGCCAGCTGCATGTGCCCTGCTTTGCCCCGGGCTCGCCACGGGCGATCAGTGTGCCCAAGACGGTTCCGAAACGCGTGGCGGTGCCATCGAAGTTGACGCTTACGCTACCACCGTCTTCCGCGTAGGTCGCGGATGTCTGTTTGAACGTAAAATCGCCGATCTCTTTACCTAGTGCCATCTGTGGCCTCCTTTCGCCCAGTGTCCAAAGAGTTTTCCCGCATCAATGCATGGCACCCGATTGCAAGGCCGAAGTCGCGGCAGGTATTGGGTCTCTTTGAAAAGAGACGCCGTTAGTAGAGCGATACGATGTAGTCGATTCCCGGCTGCATCGCCGTTCTCCAGTTCTTCTCCGTCTCGGCATCGAAGGACGGATCGCAGATCTTCGCGGCGAAGATCAACGAATCGAGCCAGAACTGATAGAGATTTGGCGGGATATCCCAGTTGGTGTGGGCGTGGCGCTCCGCGACGTACGCTAACATCGAGTAATCCGCAGAGTGGAGCACCAACGCGCCCACCATCATGTGGAGTGAGAGTTTTAGCTTCTGCTTCTGCCGCTTGAGATCGGTTCTTTGAAACTTCGCAGCAATCTCTGGCGATGATTTCAGGAAATGATCGTAGAAAACGTCGAAGAAGCGCCGGCCCGTCGCCATGCACCGTTGAAAACTGTCGTGGAAGGTCGCAATCTCCGCCTCGGTCATCACTCCGCCTTGCCCCTCGTCTACTCCTGATTCCTCGCCCTGGCGAGCTCCTCGAGGATGCGAACTGCCTCCTCGGGCTCAGCTCCGCGTTCAGCCGTCGCGGTAGCGAGGCGGGCGCTTCTCCATGAATGCCGCCAGGCCCTCGCGAAAGTCTCCCGACTGGGCGGCGAGGATCTGATTGCGGTCTTCCATCGCCACCACGGCTTCGAGGCTCGGCGCGTCGATCGAGACGTTCAGGCATTCCTTGGTGAGTCGAACGCCGAGCGGGGAGTTCCGCACGATGTCTTGGGCGAGCGCTCGAGCCGCCGGTTCGAGCTCCGCGTCGGGAACGACCCGGGACACCAACCCGACCCGCTCCGCGCGCGCCGCGTCGATGAAGTTGCCGGTGAGAATGAGCTCGGCCGCCACGGAGGCGCCGACGATGCGCGGCAGGAAGTAGCTCGATCCCGCGTCGCAGCCGCCCAAGCCGACGCGGATGTACGCGCAGTTCATGCGCGCGGACTCGCCCGCGATGCGCACGTCCGCGCCGAGCGCGACCGAAAGCCCGCCGCCTGTCGCCGCGCCGTGCACGCACGCGAGGATCGGCTGCGGCACTCGCCGCATGCGCACGATCACGCTGCTGAAGCGGCGCTGGAGGCCCAGCGCCGCGTCGACCGGACCGGTGAGGCCGCCCCCGGCCGACTCGTCCCGCAGGTCCCAGCCGGAGCAGAACGCCCTGCCGGCGCCGCGCAGGATCACCACGCGCGTCTCGCGGTCGTCCGGCAAGGCGTCGAACAACGACCCGAGCTCCTCGATCATCCGCGCATTCAGCGCGTTCAGCCGCTCCGGGCGGTTGAGCGCGACCCAGAGCACGCGGTCTTCGCCGTGAACGTCGAGAGTTTCGTACATGGGCTCCCTCAAAGGCGGCGGCCGCGTCGGGTCAGAGGACCATGCGGACCGCGCCGTTCGGCGCCAACGACTCCTCGTCGATCATCACTCGCTTCGAAGCGACGCCGATCGTCTCGCTGCGCGTCATCATCACCAGCCGCCCGATGAGGTTGCGCAGCTCGCGCAACGCGTGTCAATTCAAAATCGGTGTACGCGTCTGTCGCCCCATCTCTCAAAGTTGACGCCCCCAGCCGACCGTGGTAAGCTCACTTAATAAAGGTTCATAACCCTATGCCACGCAATCCTCAAACCACCGCCGTTGTCACCGTCTCGCTGCCCGTGCCGATGATGAAGCAGGTCGATCGCCGCAGCAAAGCCGCCCACCGCAGCCGGAGTGAGCTGGTGCGCGACGCCCTGCGCTTCTACCTCCAGGCACAACCCGACATCGAGGAAGCCGGCCGGCAAGCGTACCTCGACGCCAAAGCCGGCAAGGGCCTGTCCCCTACTTTCGAGACCGTCGAGGAAGGGCAGCGCTGGATGGCCGGGCAGCGCCGCAAGGCGCGCCGCTCGCGCTCATAATGCGCCGCCGTGCGCTACCGCCTGACGAGCCACTTTCAACGCGACTACGACGCTGCACCACCCGAGGTGCAGAAGGCGTTTTGACCACAGTCTAGTCGAAAGTCGAAGTCCCCAACCCGGTTTTCGACTCGTCGACACTCCGACTGCGCCCCGCGCCTACGCACCGGTTTCGACACCGGGCACGGGCAAGTGGTAGGAACACGAGCCACCGCATGTCCGACGAAGAGGAACACCGGAAGCTGGCCGCAATCATGTTCACCGACATGGTCGGCTACAGCGCGCTGACCCAGCGCGACGAAGCGCTGGCGCTGGCTCTCCTCCGCGAGCAACGCCAACTGCTGCGGCCGATCTTTGCGCAGTACGGAGGTCGCGAAGTCAAGGAGACCGGCGACGGGTTCCTGGTGGTGTTCGCCAGCGCCTTGCAGGCGGCGCGCTGCGCCATCGGGATTCAGAAGGCGCTCGTCCAGCGCAATTCATCCGAGGCAGCCGAGCGGCGCATCCAGGTGCGCATCGGCCTCCATCTCGGTGACGTGGAGGTGCGCGACGGCGACGTCTTCGGCGACGGCGTGAACATCGCCGCCCGCCCCGAACCCCTGGCGGAGCCGGGGGAATCTGCATCTCCGGTCCTGTGTTCGATCAGATTCGCAACAAGATCGAGGAGCCACTCGTTCGACTCGGGCAGCCGGAGCTGAAGAACATTCGCGTGCCGATCGACGTCTACCGCGTGGTGCTGCCGTGGATCCAAGACATCCCGTGCCTTCGCTCCGCAGCTCTCGGTCGTTGCTTGACCGTGTCGGCGCGGTCGTGGGAGAAACCTCCGAGGAGGAGACGAACATGCGGAACTGGAGTGCGGTAGCACTGGTACTTGCGCTTGCAGCCCCGGCCTTCGCGGACCCCACGGCGGATGCCAGAGCGCATGACGAAGCCTTTTCCAAAGCGGCGAGGCGGGCGACGTGAACGCTGTCCTCGCCCTATATGCGGATGACGCGGTCGTCGTGTGGCCGGGAGCAGGGGAAGAGGCCAAGGGGAAGGCTGCGATCGAGAAGCTCATCCCCGGTCTCTGCGACGCAAAGAGCAATACCAAGGCCGTCATCAAGTCGCTCGAGGGGATGCCGCTCGGCGATTCTCACATCTTGATCGTTGGTCACTGGGAAGTGACACAGACCGACCCCGACGGTAAGACAACGACCTCGCAGATCCGCGCTACGGAAGTCATTGCGAAGACCGGCTCCGGCTGGCGCTACGTGCTCGATCATGCCTCGATCGGCCTGCCTCCTCCCGGGGCAGCGAAGAAGCACGAGCACAAGGGGGAGCACAAGAAATAGCTGCGAGAGCTCGCGTACCTCACGGCATCGATGATCGCGGCGAAGATCGCTACCGAACTGGCTCGGAATTAGCGCTACAACTTGAGCGGCCTCAACTGTGCGACCCGCTGCGGGTGTTGGCGCCAGACATCGGACGCATCGACGTACAGCTCGACGCCGTTGCCGTCGGGATCCTTGAAGTACAGCGACTTCGTCACCTCGTGGTCGACGGGATCGGTCGCGATGCCCGCGGCGTCCAGCTTCGCCTTGGCTTCGCGCAGTTCGTCCAAGGTGGTGCCGATGTTGAAGGCGACATGATGCAACCCCACTGCGGATTCGGCCCGGCTGCTGCCCTCGCCGCTTCACCTCCATCACCGCAAAGTCGTGATGATTGCCGAGCGAGAAGAACGCCATCTTCATGCCGTCCTGGTCTAAACGGGCACAGACCGGCAGCCCGAGCACGCCGTTGTAGAAGGCCGTTCGCCCGTTCGCAGTCGGTCACCCGCAGCACCACATGACCCAATGATTTGATCTTCATTTCCTTCCTCCTCGACGCGTGCCGTTTGGACATAGGATAGCCACGATTCGCCGCGATCCCAAATTTCTTCCGTGACCTGAACGCGGCGGGTAATTTCGCATCGGGGGTCAGGGGCTGACGACAACCAGCCCAACGGGCGCACCGAGCAGATTGACCGCGTTGTGCAGCACGTGTCATCCGGGCGTTCAGTTGTCCAACCCCACCTTCTTCAGCAGCACGGTGAACCGCGGGTCGGAGCGCAACGGGTCGAGCTCGGGATCGACCTTCCACCATGGCACGTAGTACGAGTGCTGCGCCTCGGCCTGCCCCAGCGCCGCGAAGGCCTCGTCCACCTCGCCCAGCCCGGCATGCATCGTCGCCATGAAGGTAGCGGCGATGAACTCGTCGCGCATCCGGTTGCGCAAATGGTCGAGCACCTTGGTCGCTTCGGCCCTGTCCCCTCCGTCCGCATACGCACGCCCGAGGGCCGACTCGATTTCCGGGCTCCCTGATCCCTCCAAGCGCTGCGCGCTCCTCAGCTCGGCGATCGCCTCGGAAGACCTGCCCGCGCGGGCGTACGCACGCCCGATCCACAGATGCGCATACCAATAGCCCGGGTCAGTGGCGATCGCGGTGCGCAGCTGTTTGATTGCTTCATCGTAGCGGCGGACGAAGTAGAGGTTGAGGCCCAAGAAGGTGTTCGTCTCGGGCGACAGCGGATCCAGCTCGACCGCGCGCCGCGACTCGGCGAGTCCCTCATCGGCCTGGCCGGCGATGACCAAATAGATGCCGTTCCATTCATGAGCGGTAGCCAAGTCGGGCTGCATCGTGAGCGCCATTTCCAGCTCGCGACGCGCCGACGCGTGCAGTCGCCACGCGGCCAAGGACCAGGCGTTCGTCGACGCGATCGCGATCGGACTCGACGAGTGAAGCGCGGCGAAGTCTGGACGGCGGCCGGCGGCAAAGACTACGCGGGCAAACCGCGCCCCGTGGTGATCGTCCAGGACGATCGCTTCGCCGCAACCGCATCCATCACGACCTGTCCGTTCACGAGCGATACGACGGATGCGCCGTTGCTTCGTCTGATCGTGGCACCGAGCGAACTGAATGGTCTGCGGACCACGTCCCGGCTGATGGTCGACAAGATCGCGACGGTCGCCAAGGAGAAGCTCGGCAACCGCGTGGGGAGTCTGGCCTACGCAGACATGGTACGCCTCAACCGTGCGATCCTGATGTTTCTCGGCCTCGGCGGTTGATCGACGCGAGTCAGGATCTTGTCGGCGAGGTGTCGGGCGTGTAGGCGCGAGGTGATCGTTGGGAGGAGTCGTCGGCTTCACGGCGACGGCGTAGCGCGTCCGACTACCGTGCCTTCCACAGCGTTACGAGGCGACTTGTCCGAACCGTGCGGCCGGCGCCCCTGACGGAGATCCACCGCGCGCGGGGACTCTTCATGGCTGGTGGGCCTCCGCTTGGAAGCCCAAGAGCGCCGCGTTGGCGCGTACGCGCTCGTCGGCGGTGACGACGACGAGGTCGGGGAACGACTGGCGGAGGAAGAGCGCGCTCGCCAGGTGGATGGCATCGAGCGTACGCACGGGCTCATTCGGGAAGCCGTCTTCAGCCCGCCGTGCGATCTCCTCGGTGATCTCGAGAATCGCCCAGGTGGAGACCGCCTGGGCAAAGACGGCCAACACGTCGGCGCTCTGCGCCGCCGTGATGCGTCCATCGCGCTCGGCGCGGCGCACGACCCGGCGGGTTTCGATCAGCGTCAAGCGCGACGAGGTGACCTTCCCCGCCGCCGCCAGCGCCGCCCGCAGCGCCTCGCCTCCCTCCTCGGCAAAGAGCCAGCGCAGTACCGCGCTCGTCTCGGCGTAGACCGTCACCGCTCCCCACGCTCCGCGGCGAGCAGGTCGCCACTCGCGACGGCGCGACGGAGCGGCGACGGTCGGTAGGCGCGGGGATCCTGCGGCAGCCCCGCAACCAGGACGCCTTCGGCGCAGAGCCGCTCCAGGACCTGGTCGTGCGCGCTGAGCGCTGCTCCCGTGCTCGGCCGGCGCAGCTCGGCAACGACCCGACCGCGATCCGTCACCAGCACGACCTCCCCGTTCTTGACCTCGCGCAGGTAGCTGCTGAGGCGATTCTTGAGCTCCTTGACTGCCACTGCCTTCATGGCGTCTGAAAGTAGCCCCGTGTAGCTACCAGTGTCAACGCGCCATGCGCGCGGGAAACACAACATCTTCGTCAGAACGCAAAGACGCCACGGAAAAGAATCTATGCTTCGTGCCGAGTCCGAGCCGCTTGCGCATCCGGCCGCGCCGTCATAACCAAGGGAGCGAATCGCCACGGCAACAATGAAGCAGCCCAAAGTCGCAGCGGTGGTCGGAGTCGGTCCAGGATTGGGGGCGGCGCTCGCGCGTCGATTCGCAAAGGAATACTCCGTCGCGATCAGCGCACGCAGCGCTGACTATCTGCGAACGCTAGGCGCTGAAATCAAAGCGGCAGGCGGCGACGCGGTCGAGGTGCCGGCCGATGTCGGCGACCGCGCGCAGGTCGAGTCGGCATTCCAGTCGATTCGCGAGCGGCTCGGGCCGATTGGCGTGCTGATCTACAATGCGGGTAGCGGCGCGTTCGGCACTATCGCGGACATCACGCCCGAGCAGTACGAAAGCTCATGGCGAGTCAACGCGTTCGGCGCGTTCGTGAGCGCGAAGCAAGTGGTGCCGGACATGATCGCGCGCGGCCGCGGGACGATACTCTTCACGGGCGCGACGGCAGGTGTGAAGGCGGGGGCGAGGTCGGTGGCGTTCGGGCCAGCGAAGTTTGCGATGCGCGGATTGGCGCAATCGCTCGCACGCGATCTTGGTCCCAGGGGAATTCACGTCGCGTGGATCAACGTCGATGGCTCGATCGACATCCCGGGCCGGCGCATCCCGGGGCTCGAGCCGGAAGATATGCTGAATCCGGATGCGATCGCCGAGACGTATTGGCATCTCGCACATCAGGATCCGAGCGCGTGGACGATGGAACTCGAGGTCCGCCCGTTCAAAGAGAGATTCTGATCGGCATCGCGCGGTGCCGCTGTCGAGCGAGTCGGCGGGCTCGCGGCAACAGAGCGCATCGGGACGCTCCAGCACCACCCGCCCCGGAAGCAGGCTCACGTCCCGTCGTCTACGCTCGTTCTACCACTAGATCGTCGCCGCCGGCGTAAGCGTGACCACCACCCGCCGCGAGCGCCGCGGCCCGTCGAGCTCGACGAGGATCAGACCCTGCCAGCGACCGAGCCGGAGGTCCCCGTTCTCGACGGGGACGATCTCCGAAGGGCCGAGGATCGAGGCGAGAATGTGCGCTTGGGCGTTGTTGTCGATCCGGTCGTGAAGCCAGCCGGCGTGCTCGGGAACGGCGCCGTCGAGCGCCGTGAGCAGGTCGGTGCCGATGTTGGGATCGTCGTTCTCGTTGACGACGATCGCCGCCGTGGCGTGCAGAACCATTACGTGACAGAGCCCACGCTCGAGCTTCGATCGACGAACGATCTCGCGCACCCGGTCGGTGATGTCGATCGTCTCGCGCTTGCGAGTCGTGTCGATCTCGAAGAGCATCGCCTTCTTCTACCGCATGCGGGCGGCGGCCAGCCAGTGCCGTTCGCTGACGTTGGCACAAGAACAGCTGTCGAGCCCCGCCGCGTCGAGCTGGCCGCGGACTTCCTCCACCGTGAATGCTGCGAGAAGCGAGTTGCAGAAGCCCTGCTTCAGGGTCGGGCTCTCGTCGCCCGCCGCTCGCTCGACGAGCTCGCGCGCCTCTCGCCTGCTGGCCGGCCGGTGGAGGTCCATGACGAACGGCGAAGCTCCGTGCCGGCCGATGCGGCGGGTCTCGCTCCACAGCGCCTCGGGGCGTCGCAGGTGGTGGAGGAGACCGTTCGAGATGCACGCGTCGAATTGACGGTGGCCGAACGGAAGGCACGGAAGCCCGCCGACGATCAGCCGCACCCGGTCGCCGAAAGCGGCGGAGATGACCGCATCCGGTCCAAGCTCGAGCATCGCCCGAGTCCTGTCGCGCAACCGGTCGTCAGCGGACAGATCGACACCCCCAGGCACGACGCGTCAGCCGGCGGTCCGTACTGCGACGAATTGATCGGTCATGCGGTGCAGCCGGTCGCTGACGATGCGCGTCAGGTTCAAGAACACCTTCGAGGCGATGCGCGGGTAGCGCAATTGAATCCGCTGCAGGAACCGCTCGTTCACGGCCAAGACTTCGACGGGCTCGACCGCCACGACGTCCGCGCTTCGCACGTGCCTGCGCACGAAGGCCATCTCGCCGAATACGTCGCCGCGCTTGTGCTCGGCGATTTTCCGCCGCTCGGCGCCGGTACCGGCCAAGACGTCGACCGTTCCCTGCATGATCACGTACATCTCTTCGCCGGCCTCGCCTCGCCGGATGATCGCCTCGCCGGGCGCGAAGCGCTTGATCTCGCCCATCAGCACGACGATCCGAGCTTGCGCGGGGCGCAGCCCGGCAAACAGCGGAATCGTGCGGGACGGATCCTTGCCGATCTTCACCGCGAGGAGATCCCAGACCGTGATGATCTTGGTGGTGGCCAACACCCCGGGCAGAAGGACGAGGTTGGCGACGAGCGCGGTCGCCATGGTGATGCCCGTGAGTACGCCGAACTGCTGGATCGGGACGAAGCTCGAGAAGGCGAAGGTCAGGAAGCCGAGAAACAGCGCGACGGTCGCGTAGATGATCGGCGCGCCGACGATGCGCAGCGTCCCGACCAGCGCCGACACCTGATCGACGGCACCCTTCAGCTCGAGGTTCAGGCGGGACATGTAGTGGATCGTCGAATCGACGGCGATGCCGAGCGCGATCGCCGCGATCAGGCTGGTGCCGAGATTCAAGAGGATGCCCAACCACCCCATCACGCCGAAGAAGATCAGGATCGGCAGCACGTTCGGTAGGATGGCGAGCAGGCCCACCTTCAGCGAGAGGAACATCATCGACATCACGATGAAGATGACGCCGAGGGCGATCGACAGGCTCTTGATCTGACCGGCGACGATGTCCGAGGCGGTGCCGGTCAGCAACACGAGGTTGCCGGTCGCCGTCACTTTGAGCTTGGGCGGAAACTGCTGGCTCACGTATCTGCGAATACTAGCGAGGGTCGCCTCGATTTCGCGCGAACCGGAGAGCTTGGTGCGCACCAAGACAGAGCCCGATCGGTAGTCGGGTGTCACTACGCTCTTGACGACCCCTTTGGCGTTGTTCTCGATGAACTGCAGTAGCCCCGGAAGATTCTTCGGCTCCTGCCAGAACGACTTCCCCTTCTCCTCCGCCGGGAGAGGGTTGCCCTGCTCGTCCACGCGAGACTTCCTCTTGCCCTTTCGGAGCGAGACCCGCCTCGAAGAGCTCCAGATAGTCGACCAAAGACAGCGATGACGTGATACCCGGGAGAGTGAGCAGGAAGTTCTGCAGGTCCTTGACATCTTTCAAAACTTCCCAGCGCTTCAACACGCCGTCCTCGTCCCCTTCGATCACGAGGTAGAATGGATTGCTGCCGGCGATGGTCTGGTTGATCATCTCGTTGTCGTAGCGGATCGGCGACGTCGGCTTGAAGTAGTAGAGGAAGTTCGAATCGACGCGAATGAAGAAGCTGCCGACGATCGCGACCACCGCTATGGCTGCCGATACCCACAGGATCGGGGTGCGGAACACGTAGTCGCGCTTGCCGAGACGCGTCAGCGCGTCTGACAGCACGGGCGAGATCTTGCCGGAGCGTTGCGTTCGGCGCTCCACCGGGAGCAGCTCCAGGCCCGCGGGAATGAAGGTGAGCGACGTGATCACTAGGAAAACGATGCCCACCACGGCGAAGACGCCGAGGTCCCAGATCGCGGTGATCCGATTCACCATCAACGAGCCGAAGCCGATGATGTTGGTGAACGCCGAGATCGTGAGCGGGAGCCATACCCGCTCGAAGGCCCGCACCACGAGGTCTTCGCGCGGCGCGCCGGCGTCGACCTGTTCGTAGTACCGCGCCATCACGTGGATCGCGTAGGAGCTGCCGATCACCAGCAAGAGCGGCGGCAGGACGAACGTGCCGAGCGTGATCGGCTTGTGCACCAGCACCATCACGCCGAGCGTCCACGACAGCGCCATCAGCACGGAGACCGCGGGAAGCACGACGCCGCGGACGCTCCAGAACGAGAGCCCGAACGCGATCAGGACGAGGGCGAGCGCGATCGGGGTGAACAGCGCGAGGTCGCGTTGCATGAGCTCGAGCGCCGATTGCGTGAGGTGGGCTGCGCCGGTGAAGTAGAATGTCGCGGACCCGTGCTCCGCATCGAGGATCTTCTGGATTTCGCGGTCGACGCCGAAATCGTAGTACTGAACGTCGGTGAGGTTTTGCAGAAAGACGTTGATCGCCACCCCCTTGAAATCTTCCGCGACGAGGTTCTTGCCGTAGAGCGGGATGGCCTTGAGCTTCTTCCTGAGCGTTTCGACTTCCGCCGCCGAGGGCGGGATGTGCGGCAGCAAGCGCGGCTTGTTGATGACGTCCTCGGCGAGATCCGGCGCGTTGGTGATGCTGATGACGCTCTGAACGCCCTTCACCTTGGCAATTTTATCGGTGACCCTGGCGATCATGGCGATCGTCGAAGGCGCGAAGATGTTGTCGGCGCGCACGCCGACCATGGCGACGTCGTCGCTGCCGAAGGTCTCGCGGACCTTGGCGTAGTACGCGATCTGCGGATCGCCAGCGGGAAGCACGCTCGAGAGCGAGCTCTCGATGCGGATTCCGAGGGCGAAGTATCCGAGCACCACGGTGATCGCGAGGTTCGCCGCCAAGCAGAGAATCGGGTGGCGAACCATCCAGCGCGCGAAGGAAATCATGGCCGCGCGGGACTATACCGGCCTCTCCCGGCAGCCGGCAAGTAACCAGCCGACGACGGTGCTAGCGTAGTGTCTCCGAATCAACTGTACAGTTGATCTGCTGTTCTGCTTCTGTTGCAGTCAGTTTTAAATGCAAGGCTCTTTGTGAGACACTACACTAGCGGCCGAGGCGCTCGACGACGTCGAGCAGCGGCGTCGGGTCGCCGAGGTCGGAGACCACCAGATCGGCTCCTGCCTCCGCGAGCGCCAGAGCGTCGTACCCGCCGGTGGCGACCGCAAAGGCGAAGCAGCCATGCGCGTGGGCACAGTCGATGTCGCGCGGCGTGTCGCCGACGATCACCACGCGTCGCGGGTCGACCGGCGCGCCGAGG
This sequence comes from uncultured delta proteobacterium, assembly GCA_963745025.1. GTDB lineage: Bacteria > Desulfobacterota > Binatia > JACPRU01 > JACPRU01 > CAVQIG01. The sequence continues at coordinate 483,455 of CAVUWD010000016.1, read as the reverse complement.
CGTTGCGCGTATTTCGCGAGCGCCAGCGCCGCGAGGTCGCGTCGCGTCGCCGCCTCGTCGCCGAAGGCGGTGATCTCGAACCATGCGGGGTCGAGACCGATCGCCGAGAGCTTGAGCGGAATCGCTTCCGCGTAGTTCCCCGTGAGCAAGCCGAGGGTCGCGGCCCCGCCTTCACGCAGCTGGCTCAAGCTCTCGCGGATGCCGGGCATGATCTGCACGCGCTCCGGATTCCGTGCGAGTTCCAGCACCAGCACCTCGAGATAGCGCCGCCGAAACGACTCGTGATGTGCCGGAGCGCCGTCGAGGCTGTTGAGAGCGGCGGCTTCGGCGAAGATCAAGGGATCGAGATGGCCGGACACGACGATGCCATCCCAGCGAAAGTCGGCGCCGAAGAGCTCCGCAGCGGCCGCCTTCATCGCCCGCATCCCCGCGCCTTTCGTGAGCAACAGCGTGCCGTCGACGTCGAAGAGGACGAGAGGCTTCACCGCAAGAGTCATGTGCCCGTCGTATAGCACGGGCGAATGACGGCGGAAGTTGCGGAAGTTATGGCGTGACGCGAGAGGCGCGATCCGCGCGTACCCTGCCTTCGTGCGGCCCAGGAGGGGAACGGCCGCTCGGATCGAAGCCGCGCTTCCCGACGCGCCGAGAAGCGTGTAGACGCGCTCAGGGCCCGCTGGCTTGAGTGATGGCGGGGGCAGGAGGAAGGAAGGAGGAGACCTCAGCGCTCAGATCGGGCCGATGCCTTTGCCTGGCGGCTTTAGTGGCGGCGTCTGGTGCGTTCGGTGCGCCGCGGCGACAAGGTGGTGCAGGAGACCGTCGCGTAGCTCGGAGAGCTCGACGACGAAGGAGCGCGGGGCGAGAGCAGATCACCGGACGCCGCGGTAACCTAGAGAGGCAGGTTCCCCGTCGCCGTGCGCGTCGAGCGGTCGCGCTTGTAGGCCTCGATCGTGCGCTGCGCGATGCGCCACTGGTGCACCTCGTCGGCGCCGTCGGCGAAGCGCGCCCAGCGCGCCTGCTGCGCCATGTGCGCGAGCGGCGTGTCGCGTCGAGTAGCCGAGCGCGCCGTGCACCTGGATCGCGCGGTCGATGATGCGGTTCGAGCGCGTTCGCGACGAAGTGCTTCGCCATCGACACCTCGCTCCGGAAGTCCTCGCCGCGGTCGATCTTGTAGGCGGCGTGCAGCACCATCAGCTTGCACTGGTAGAGCTCCATCGTCGAGTCGGCGATCATCCACTGGATGCCCTGCTTCTCGGCGAGCAGCGAGCCGTGGGCGAAGCGCTTGAGCGCGCGGTCGACCATCATGTCGAGCGCCATCTCGGCCTGGCCGATCCAGCGCATGCAGTGCGCGAGGCGCGCCGGGCCGAGCCGCGCCTGGCCGAGCAGGTGGCCCTGGCCGCGCCCGCCGAGCATGTTCTCGTTCGGCACGCGCAGGTTCGCGATGCGGATCTCGCAGTGGTTGTGGCTGCCGGCCATGGTGTCGACGTCGCGCACGACCTTCCAGCCCTGCGACGGGAGGTCGACGATGAACGCGCGTGTTCGCCGGCCTGCGGGATCTCGGGGTCGTCCTCGGTGCGCGCGATCAGGATCGCGAACTTGCGCGCCGCGCGCGCCCGAGATGAACCACTTGTGGCCGTTGACGACCCAGTCGTCGCCGTCGCGCACGGCGCGCGTCTGGATCAGCGTCGGGTCGGAGCCGGCGACCTCGGGCTCGGTCATCGCGAAGCACGAGCGCACGACGCCCGTCGCAGAGCGGCCGCAGGTACTTCTCCTTCTGCTCGGCGGTCGCCCAGTGGAGCAGCGTGTGCATGTTGCCCTCGTCGGGCGCCTGGGCGTTCAGCGCGAACGGGCCGAAGCGCGGACTTCGCGGCCTCGGCCGAGACGGCCGCCATCGCGACGTGGCCGAGCCCCATGCCGCCGTACTCCTTCGGCATGTGCGGCAGCCAGAGGCCCCACTCGCTGCGCGGCGTCGCGCATCTCGATGATCGACTGGACGAGGAAGCGCGCGGTCGCCCTCGCGGGCGGCGATCTTCTCCTCGGCGGGGCGCACGACCTGCGTCGATGAAGTCGCGCACCTTGCAGGCGGAGCGCGCTCGATCTCGGGGGGGAAGCTGAAGTCGATGGCCATGGCGTCGTTTAGCGCCGTTCGACGTGGACGCGCAACGGCGGGAGGCGACGTCCGGGAGACCGGAATCGGCACGCCCGCGGCAGGACGGTCTCGAAACCTGACTCCAGGTGGTTCCCATCCTCGCCAGCAGCTCCGCGAGCCAGCGCAAGTCGTAGTCCTTCTCGAAGTCGAGCACGGCGCGGTATCCCTAGCGTAGGTCCCGCGCACATCTTTGCACGGACGCGGTTACCCTCGGCCAACGTCCACCTGGCGGGTGTCTCGGCCTCACGTCCCGAGGCGTCACCGACGCGAGGTTTGACTGACGGCATCCGGCGTGGTTGTAGAAACCGGGCCCGAGGGAACGCGGGGCCTGGATAGGTGAAATAGGGAAGCACCCCTCCGGAACTTTCCCCATAGTTGCCACGTGACCCATTCGGTTGAGACTGCGCAACCGAGTTTCTTGACCCACTCAGTCGATGAAAGGAAAAGCGGTGGTGGTGATTTCAGCCGGATCCTGCCGGCGCGCCGAGGTCAGATCGCCGAGAGCAATTTCACGCCGCCGGACATGCTCGCATGCACGGCAGCAGAAGACGGCCGTCGTTGCGACAAACCGGGCTTGCGACCATATGAACAGGGCGAATCGATGAACGTTGACGCGATCGCAAAAGGGCGCCCGCCCAAGGTGCTGATCACCAAAATAGGCTTTGATGCGCATGACCGCGGGAGCCGGATCGTTGCGGCGTTTCTGCGCGATGCCGGAATGGAGGTCGTCTATACTGGCCCATGGCAGAAGGCGCCGAACGTGGTGAATCTTGCCATGCAGGAAGACGTCGATGTGATCGGGGTGTCGAGTCTCGCCGCCGACCATCTCATCTTGCCCAAGCTCATGGACGCCCTGAAGAGCGCCGGGCTGGGGCATATTGCGGTTGTCGTCGGGGGGATCATTCCGGACGGCGAGGTGGACCAGCTGATAGCGGCAGGCGTCGCCCATGTCTTTCACCCGGGCGCGACACGAAGTGAGATCGTCAACAAGGTAACCGAATTGGCCGTTGCCGCGCGTACTAATGCAAGAAAATGGGATTAGTCCGATGAAAAATCGAGCGAGGAGTCCACAGCCGAAGGCCATTGTGTCTCGCCCCTATGAAGAGGCGAAGGCCGAATGGGAGCAAGAGCTAGGGACCCATTTGGGCGCGGGTGCGGAGCGCGTCAACCGCTCGGGTTTGCCGATCAAACCGCTCTACGGACCCGAGGATTGGGATTCCGCGCGCTATATGGAAGATCTGGGAGTTCCCGGCCAAGCCCCCACCACGCGCGGAATCTATGCCAGCATGCATCGTGGGCGCCCCTGGAGTCCCCGCATGGTGGTCGGCCTAGGCGTCCCCGAGGACTACAACAAACGAATGCGCGAACTCTATGCTCTGGGCCTGACAGGGCTGTACGTGTCACCTTGCAACAGCCACATGCGGGGTTATGACGCGGACGAGGTGGAGCGCGAGTTGCTCGGTACGTGCGGCACGGTGATTTCCACGTCCGAGGATATGTCGATCTGTCTCGAAGGACTTCCCCTCGAGAAGGAGTCGGTTAGTCTTGGCGACACTGCGCCCTACACGCTGTCGGCCCTGTACCTCAAGGCGGCCAAGGATCGATCAATTCCCTGGCGTTCCCTGGGCGGCACTACCAACCAGTCGGACTACCTCTCTCACTACGCCGCCCTGCACATGTTTTATCGCATCGCGCTTCCCGGCCAGAAACGGGTGCTCCTGGATCATATCGAGTGGATGAACCGAAACGTTCCCAAGTGGAATCCTCTATCCGTGATCGGCCAGCATACGCAGCAAGCCGGGGCGACGCCGGTGGAAGCGATGGCCTTCGCCATCTCCTCGGCGATTCAGTATGCGGAGGATTTGATCGCGCGCGGCAATGCGTCGGATTCCTTTTTACCGCGCTTCAGCTTCTTTTTTGACATCTCCATCAGCTTCTTCGAGGAGATCGCGAAATTCCGCGCAGGGCGGCGCATCTGGAATCGCATCACGCGGGAGCGACTCAAAGCCCGGGATCCGCGGTCGCAACGGTTCCGCTTTCACGCTCAGACCTCGGGTGCCGACCTGACCCGACAGCAACCGCTGAATAACATCGCACGGGTCACCATCCAGGCCATGGCGGGAATCTTTGGCGGCCTCCAATCTCTTCACACGGACAGTTTCGACGAGGCCATCTGTAGTCCCACCGAGGCATCTGTTCGTATCGCGGTAGCGACCCAAAATATTCTGCGCGAAGAGGCGAATCTCGACGACGTGATCGACCCGCTAGGCGGCTCTTACTATATCGAGGCGCTGACCAGCCGGATGGAGGAGGAAATGCTCTCCATCATCCGGGCGATTGACGACCAGGGAGGCATGTACGCCGCTGTCCAGACGGGGTTCGTGCAGAAGATGATCGGCAAATCCGCCTTTGACTTCCAGCAGAAAGTGGAAAGCAAGGAACAGACGATCGTCGGCGTAAACAAGTACGCACTGAATGGTGGGCATGAGCAAGCGCCGCCGCCAGAGCGACCGGATCCGGCGAAGATCGATGCGTGTCTGGCCAGGCTCGGCCGTTTTCGGGCCAACCGCGATCAGCATCGGGTCGATCAAGCCCTGGACGACATTGCGCGCGCCTTCGAAAGCGAGACCGAAAACACCTACGAGGCGGTGGTGAATGCGCTGGATGCAAGCGTAACCCATGGCGAAATTTGCCGGCGCGTCAGGGAAGTGGTCGGTTTTGGCGAACCGCTTGTCGTCGTATGAGCCGCGCGCATCCTGCTGTGGGAGCAGGCAGCTACAGCAAGCTGCTGGAGGGTCTGTTGCAGGGCGAACCCATGGCAGTGGCCAGGGCCATTACCGTCGTGGAAAACGGCTTGGAGGGTGCCGCGGCGATTCTCTCCGCCATCCAGCCGCACTTGGGAAAGGCAACCGTCGTCGGCGTCACCGGTCCGCCCGGGGTCGGTAAGTCGACACTGATTGATGCCTTGATCACCGAACTCAGGCGCAGGGGAAAGACCGTAGGCGTCCTGGCCGTGGACCCGACGAGCCCGCTGACCGGTGGCGCAATCCTGGGCGACCGAATCCGCATGGCAAGTCACAGCGGTGACAAGGGCGTGTTCGTGCGGTCACTGGCCTCGCGAGGGCATCTCGGAGGTCTTTTCCGCACCGCTTGGGGAGTCATCCAAGTGATGGACGCGGCCGGTCCGGATTTGATCATCATCGAGACCGTCGGCGCCGGGCAGTCCGAGGTCGAAATCGCCGACTTCGCCAAGACCAGGATCGTGGTTTGCGCTCCAGGGCTTGGAGATGAGATTCAGGCGATCAAGGCCGGAGTGCTCGAGATCGCCGATATCCTGGTCGTGAACAAGAGCGACCAGCCCCTGGCGGAAAACACCGTGCGACAATTGCGGGCTATGCTGGACTTGCGCGACCCGATGCTAGGATCGGCCGTAATCGTGTCGACGACCGCGACCACCGGTCAGGGAATCCCATTGCTTGCGGATACTCTGACGGGACATGCCGCGAATCGCAACGATGCGGACCGGAGACAGGACCCACGCCTGCGGGTACGCGACATCATTGCCGAAATCGCCGCCGATCATGTGCGCCACCACATCCGCACCACTCGCGATCCTGCCATCATGGCGCTGTGCGACCGAGTCAACAGGGGAGAAATCGACGTTGATGCCGCCGCAGCCCATCTTCTGAAAATCGTGCTGGATCGAGACGCGTAAGAATTCGCCCCTGAGACCGAAGCAATGTTCAGCCCCGGCAACTTCTGGAGTAGCCGCGCACGGGAATGCGCAGCCAAGATCATCGCCGTGGGGCGTGAGTCACGGAGCTGCCGCAAGACGTGACGGCGGACCGATTTTGTCCCTCGCCCCATTCAGCCACCTCGTGAGTACCTCCTCACCACGGGCTTGATCGTGTCGGCGTGACGACATGCGCTTCGCGTCCGTCATCGCCGAGCGGCGTTTCCTCATCCTCTTCGTGGCCATTCTGCTCGACTGGCTGGCGTATCCGTTGCTCGAAAGCGCCAGCATGGCCAGGACGCTCCTCGGTCCCTTTTCGCTAGCGGTACTCCTGTCGGCTCTGTTCTCGGTGACCCGGGGCCGCCGCCTGCGCTGGCTCGCCTTGGCTCTCGGCGTACCTACCGTCGGCGCCACCGTACTCGAGATGCTCTCCGACGCGCCGAACGTGCGGCTGGTGGCCGACGTCTTGTTCGGCAGCTTCCTGCTGTTCGTTACGATCGGCGTGCTCCGTGCCGTGTTGGCCGCGGCGGAGGTGACCTCGGAAGTCGTCACTGGCGCGCTCTGCGTCTATCTCCTCTTCGGGTTCGTGTTCGGCGCCGCCTACGTCGTGCTGGAGACGATCCATCCCGGCTCGTTCGCGATGAGCACGCGCCCGCACGACGCCCAGGGCCTTCGCCGCGCCCTGCTCTACTTCAGCTACGTGACGCAGACGACGATGGGCTACGGCGACATCACGCCTGCCACGCCTCCTGCACGGTCGCTGGCGACCGTGCAGGCGATCGCCGGACAGCTCTACCTCGCCGTCCTCGTGGCGCGGCTGGTGGCGCTGCAGATCGTGCACCAGGAGCGAGCGTGAGCGAGGGCGGATCGATCGATGACGGAGAACGGCCGGTGATTCCCCCGAAGTTGATCGGAGAGGGCCCGCGCGGCCTGCCGCGCCTCGTGCTCCCCGCGCGGAGACATCCGCGAGCTCTTCCCCGCGGCCATCGGCATCGCCGTGTCGAAAGACGTTCCGACGAGAGTGCGGCGCATGTGATTGCCGCGATCTTGCACCTGGGATACCACCTGTTGCGGAGAAGCGAACGAGCGCATCGAGGCATGGCGGAGCCTCGTGTTGCATTTCGAGGCGGCGGCAAAGCGGGCGGATCGATGGTCCGCCGAGTGAGGTGGGGCGAGTGAACGCGGCGCAGACGACCCAAGTCCGGGTTCGCGACTACGACGTTTTGCTGCAGAGCGCGGGAAGCGGCCCTCCGCTGCTTCTCCTCCACGGCGCGGGCGGCGCGGGCATGTGGCTCGATCTTCACGCGCGTCTTGCGGAGCGCTTCACCGTGTTCGCTCCGGTGCAGCCCGGCTTCGCGGGAACGCCGCTGCCGGGATGGGTGCGTGGCGCCGACGACGTCGCGCTGCACACGCTGGACCTCGTACGCGTGCTCGGGCTCGAATCGCCGGTCGTCGTCGGGCTCTCGCTCGGTGGATGGATTGCCACCGAGATGGCGGTCTTTCGCCCGGAGAGCATCCGGCGTCTGGTGCTGGTCGCGCCGATCGGCGTCAAGACCGAGAAGCCGCTCCCGGATCTGTTCATCATGGAGCCCCTCGAAGCCCTCCCCTATCTCTTCGCCGATCTCTCGAAGGCCATGGCGCTCATGCCGGCCGCGCCGACACCGGACGTGGTCGTCCGGATGTGGGAGGAGCAAGCCGCTGTTGCCCGACTCGCCTGGCATCGGCCTTACAATCCGAGCCTTCACCGGCGCCTGCACATGATCGAGTGCCCGACGCTGCTCGTGTGGGGCGGCGAGGATCGGTTCGTCTCGCCCGCCCACGGCGAAATGCTCGTGCGCGAGATCTCCGGCGCGCGCCTCGAGGTCATCCCCGGGGCCGGTCACGCCGTGGCGATCGAGAAGCCCGCCGAGCTCGCGCAGAAGATCGTCGCGTTCGCGGCCGATCGGGGGGAGGGATAGGCATGGAGATCTTCTTCTTTCATCTGATGCCCTGGCCGTACATCCCCGAAGACTTCAAGAGCCACTATCGGAGCTCGTGGGTCGTGCTGCCGAATTCTTGCTATGACCCCGTGGCCGGCCATCGCATCTACCGCGAGTATCTCGACCAGCTCGCGGCGGCCGACGGGCTCGGCTTCGATGCCGTGTGCGTGAACGAGCATCATCAGAACGGCTACGGCACGATGCCGTCGCCGAACGTCATCGCCTCGATCCTCTGCGAGCGCACGAAGCACGCGAAGATCGCGATCCTCGGCAACGGCATCTGCCTGCGAGACAATCCTCTGCGTGTCGCGGAGGAGGTGGCGATGATCGACGTGATCTCGGGGGGGCGGGTGATCTCCGGGTTCGTCCGCGGGATCGGCTGCGAGTACTACTCGTTGAACCTCGATCCGACCGTGTCGCGCGAGCGCTTCTACGAGGCGCACGATTTGATCGTGAAGGCGTGGACCGAACCCGGTCCGTTCCTGTGGGACGGCGAGCATTACCAATTCCGCTACGTCAACGTCTGGCCGCGTCCGCTCCAGAAGCCGCACCCGCCGATCTTTTGCCCGTCGCAGGGCTCGAGCGAAACGATCGCCTGGGCCGCCGCGCGACGCTACCCGTACATCTGCACGTTCACGCCGATGGATCTGATCGTCCGCTACTACGATCAGTACCGCGAGGAGGCGTCGAAGAAACACGGCTATGAAGCCGGCCCGGAGTGCTTCGGCTGGACGTCGATGGTCTACCTGGCCGAAGATTCGAAGAAGGCGAAGGAGGAGGCGCGCCCGCACGTCAAGTATTTCGCCGAGCGCTGCCTGGTGATCCCGCCGCAGATGCTATTGCCCCCGGGCTACACCACCTCGAAGTCGCTCCGCGGCTTCATCGAGGCGCGCGGCGGCGGGCTGACCTTCGATGTCGAGGAGACGCTCGCCAGCGACGAGACGCTGATCGGCACTCCCGAGGAGGTCGGCGAGCGGTTGGTGCGCAACATGGAGCGCGCCGGAGCGGGAATCTTCATGGGCGCGTTCCAGGTCGGCGACATGCCGCACGCGAAGGTGATGCGCAACATCGAGTTGTTCGCCACCAAGGTCATGCCGTATCTGCCGCGGCCCGAGCGGGCAGAGAGCACAACGGGAGCCGGTCAACGACAATGAGACACGGCACGGGTATCTCGCCGCGCGGTACCCAGGTGCGGGCGCGATGCGGTCGCTCGCTCCGCCCGCTTTCATCGATGAAGACGATTTTTCGATTCTCCCTGGAAACTTCACTTCGTCCATGTCGCCAAGGCGCAGCTCCCAAAGTAACCACGACAGAGACGTGATCCGCACGACACGAGGAGGAGAGCGATGAACTCAAGGAGCCACGCAATGCACGGATGCGGCCGTGTCGACCGTCGCGGTTTCCTGCGGCTTTCGGCGTCCATTGCCGCTGCCGGGCTAGTCGGAGGGAGTTTGGACAATCGCCTGGCGTACGCGGATGCGCTGACCAAAGAACAGCGCGACAGGATGACGCCCGACGAGATCCTGGCGGAGATGAAGCGCGGCAATGAACGCTTCCGCAAGGGCGAGCCGAAGACACGCAACTACCTCAGGGAACAGCGGGCCAGTGCCAAGGGGCAGTATCCCGCGGCGGTCATCCTCAGTTGCGTCGACTCGCGGGTGCCTGCCGAGTTAATCATGGACCAGGGCATCGGGGAGATCTTCAACGCGCGAGTCGCCGGAAACATCGCAAGTGAGGACATCTTGGGGAGCTTGGAGTTTGCCTGTAAGCTGGCGGGCGCCAAGGTCGCTTTGGTGATGGGGCACACCTCCTGCGGCGCCGTCAAGGGCGCCGTCGACAACGCGGAGCTGGGCAACCTCACCGGTTTGCTCGCCAAGATCAAGCCGGCGGTGCAGGCGACCATCTATAGTGGCGAACGCAGCGCGAACAACTACGGCTTCGTCGATGCCGTGGCGCGGAAGAACGTCGAGTTGACGATGGCGCAGATTCGAGACCGGAGCGCCGTGCTGCGCGAGCTCGAGTCGCAGCGCACCATCAAGATCGCCGGAGCCATGTACGACCTCGAGACGGCGACGGTAGACTTCTTTGCCTGATTCCACCGTGTTGACACAGCCCGGGACGCTGCCGCGACGCGGATGCATCGGTCGGACGCCGTTCGCTCGCAAAGCGTCGGCGCCATGAACAGTCAGACCACCGCCACCTTCACGCAGTGAATCGGCGGCAGCGAGGCGAAGAGGCAGTCCCACTTCTCGCCGCCGTCGCGGCCGATCCAGAGCTGTCCCGTCGTGGTGCCCAGGTAGAGCGCCGGCGACTTGAGGTCGTCGATGTCCATCGCGTCGCGCAGGATGGTGAAGTACGAGTCCTTCTTCGGGAACCCCTTCGCGAGCCGCTTCCACGATCCGCCGCCGTCCGCCGTGCGCCAGACCGCGGGCGCACCGTCCGGGCAGGTACGCGTCATCGGGACGAGCGGCGCGACGTAGGCGGTGTCGGGGTCGTGCGGGTGCACGACGATCGGAAACCCGAAGTCTGACGGCAGCCCCTTGGCGATCGACCGCCAGGTGTGACCGTGGTCGTCGCTGCGCAGCACGCCGATGTCCGGACGCGACCCCCCGGGCCCATCCCATCCGGCCCAGCCGCCGTGGTTCTGCATGTAGAGCCGGCCGGGCGCTTTCGGATGGCCGGCGATCTTGTGGACGCACTGGCCGAACTCGGGATAGGGGTCGGGGTTGAACCCCGCGCCGACCCCGTTGTTGGCCGCCCTGAAGGTCACGCCGCCGTCTTCGCTGAGGTAGTGGCCGCCGGTCGAGATGCCCAGGTGCACCCGGTTCCCGTCGCACAGGATCGTGTGCATGCACATCCCGCCGGCGCCCGGCTGCCACTTGCGCGAGTGCTCGTGGTTGCTGATGCCCGGCACCATCTCCCACGTGTCGCCGCCGTCGGGACTGCTGAAGAGCGCCGCCGGCTCGGCCCCTGCCAGCAGGTCTTTCTTGCCCGCGCCCGCCTGGAGCGACCAGATGTTGGCCAGCGCCCGACCGTCGTCCTTGGGGAAGGCGGGGGCCGACTCGGTCTCCTTGAAGCTCTTCCCGAGGTCGGTCGAGCGCAGTACTTTCATGCCGAAGAAGGGGTTGCAGGACGAGGCGTAGAGCCGCGGCGTGCCGCGTGTGTCGATGAGCGCCGCGTTGACCCCCACCCCCGGACCGAACGGCCCACGCAGCGCGAAGCGCCCCCGAGTCTTCGACCCCTCGGCGACGAACAGCCCCTTCTTGGTACCGACGCAGAGAACGACGCCTTCAGGCATTGCTCAGCCTCCTGAGACCGCGGGAAGGATCCAGATGACGTCACCCGGCCGGAGCGTGGTATCGAGCCCTTCCCGGTCGCGCACATGGGTCTGGTTGACGAACACGTTGACGTGGGTTCTGACCTTGCCCGTCTCGTCGCAGATGCCCTGGTACAGCGCTGTATGGATGCTCTCGAGCTGCCCGAGGGCGGCGCGAACGGTCGGGGCCGACAGCGGGATCTCCTTCGCCCCGCCGCAGCGGTGGCGCAGGGGGGAGGGGACGAGGAGCTTAACGGTCATGTGCGTGACCATGGGATCGGGCACATAGGCAGGCGGGTAGGATAGCACCGAGGGTCGGCATCGGAAACGTGGCACCGTGTTGGCAGTCTATCTGCATCGGTCACCGGAGCGCTTTCGAGGTTCGCCGCTCAGCCCGACCGGCAGGACCGACGCATCTCGGCACGCGGCCCTGGGTGACCGACGCCGAGCGCCTGCCGCGGCTTGGTAGTTGTCGAGCCGGAAGCCGGCATACCGCTTGCGCAGATCTACGCGTGGGGCCATGAGTGCTGTCGGGTCGCTGGTGTAGAGAGCAGCGGCGGAAAACCTGAGCCCGAAGAATCGCTCAAAGTGAAGTCGCGCGTGAAAACCAGGCGCAAGCAGAACTACCACGTCGCGGCACTGGTCGGCGTTCTGGCGGCCGTCGCGTTCATCGTGTGCGAGCGCGTGCACGCAGCGGACCCCGGCGAGGAGAACAAGAAACCGAACATCCTTCTGATCGTCGCGGACGACATGGGATATTCGGACATGGGTAGCTTCGGCGGTGAGATCAAGACGCCGAATCTCGATGCGCTCGCCAAGAGCGGCCTACGGGCGACGAGCTTTTACGTCGGCCCGACATGCTCGCCGACGCGCTCGATGCTCCTCAGCGGAGTCGACAACCACGTCGCCGGCCTCGGTAACATGGCCGAGTATCTCGGCCCTGAGCAGAAGGGCAAACCGGGCTACGAGGGGCACTTGAACGACCGTATGGTGAGCGTCGCGAGCGTGCTCCGCGACGCAGGCTATCACACCTACATGGCCGGCAAGTGGCACCTCGGCGAGGAACCGGGGAGCTGGCCGGCCGCCAAGGGCTTCGAACGCGACTTCACGCTGATGCAAGGCGGCGGCAGCAACTGGTCGGACATGATGTACCCTAACCCCGCGCATCCTCACCTCATCTTCACGCGTAACGGAAAGCTCATCGACAAGCTGCCCGACGATCACTTCTCGTCAGCGGCGTTCAGCGATTTCATCATGCAGTCCGTGGACGAGCACAAGGACGACGGCAAACCCTTCTTCGCCTATCTCTCGTTCCAGGCCGTGCACAGTCCCTTTGCCGCGCCCGACGACTGGCTCGACAAATACAAGGGCCGGTATGACAAAGGCTATGATGCCGTGCGCGCCGAACGTCTCGCGCGGATGAAGGAAATCGAGATCATTGGCAAAGACGTGCAGGCGTTCCCGCGACTGCCCAACATCCCCGCGTGGGAGAAGCTGACTAAGGAGCAGCAGAAACTTTCGGCCCGGAAGATGGAAATCTATGCCGCGATGCTGGCGAACATGGACTACCACATCGGCCGAGTGCTCGATCATCTCGAAACCATCGGCAAGCTGGACAACACGCTAGTGGTCTTCCTCTCGGACAACGGCGCGGAGTTCACGGAACCGCTCGCGCTGGTCGACACGCTCGGTCCCGGCCTCAGGAAATGGACGGAGGAGCACTTCGATCTCAAGCCCGAGAATTGGGGCCGCAAGGGCTCGCTTGTGGGCTACGGTCCGGCGTGGGCGCAGGTGGGAAGCGGGCCGTTCCGAATGTTCAAGAGTTACGCTGCCGAGGGCGGGATACGCTCACCGCTCATCGTCGCCGGGCGGGGCGTGAAGCACAGCGGGGATGTCAGCGACGCGGTGCTTCACGTAACCGACCTCGTGCCGACCTTCCTCGAAGTCGCCGGCGCGGAGCATCCATCGAAGCAAGCGGAGAGCAAGTTGGCGCCTATCACCGGCAAGTCGATGGTGCCGCTCCTCGCCGGGAACGCCGCGGCCGTGCGCACGGACCAGGACTGGCTCGGTTGGGAGCTGTTCGGCAATCGCGCCGTGCGGCAAGGTGACTGGAAGCTGCTCTATCTCATGAAGAGTGCGGGCGGCACTGGCGAGTGGCAGCTTTTCAACCTACGCGACGATGCGGCAGAGTTGCGCGACCTTTCCAAGGCGAATCCCGACAAGCGGAAGGCGCTGCTCGCGCTGTGGGACCAATACGTGAAGACGAACGGCGTGATTCTCACCGGCGACGGGCCTTTCGCCAAGGGGAAGAAGGAGACTCCCGAAACCGCGATCGAGGAGTGACGATGTGTCTTCCAGTCGGGGCGGAGGGGGATCAACTTCCGTTTGTTTTTGGACATCGACCGACGCCTCCGCCCGCTCAGCCCGCTTCTGCCACCGCGTGATCTCCCGCCGATTCGCGCTTCGTTGCGGCAATGGATCCTGACTTTCGTCAAGATGACTGCGACTTGTGCTCTGCCTCGGCCAATTCCGCCAGCTGCCGCGCGACCTGTGTCCAGCCCTGCTGGAAGCCCATCGCCTCATGCTGCTTCATCGTCGTCTCGTCCCAGTGCCGCGCGCCCGCGCGATAGCGCGTGCCACCGCCTTCGGGCGCGAACTCGAAGAAGCCGACCATGAACGGCGTCTGCGGAATCCAACCCGCGGTGAAGGCGTTGGTGAAGACGATCCGCTCGTTGGGAACGACCTCGAGGATCACGCCCTCCATCGGCGACGTTTCGCCTGCGGGCCCGCTCATCACCATCGCCGACCGCCCGCCGGGGCGCAGATCCTGCTCGATGATCCGGGTCGTCCATGGCTTCGGCGCCCACCATTCCTCGAGCCGTTCGGTCCACACCTTGAACACGGTTTCGGGCGGCGCATCGATATGACGCTCGATCGCCAACTCAAACAGCGCGGCGGCCGTCATTTCCCGCCCTCGGCCGCCGCCTCGAGCTTAGCGATGTCGAGCTTGACCATCTTCAGCATCGCGTCGCCGACGCGCTTGGCCTTCGCCCTGTCGGGATCGGTCATCAACTTTCCGAGCGCGGTCGGCACGATCTGCCACGACAGGCCGTATCTGTCCTTCAGCCAGCCGCATTGCTCGGCCTTGCCGCCGTCGAGCAGCGCGTTCCAATAGCGATCGACCTCGGCCTGGTCGCCGCAGTTCACGATGAACGAGACGGCATGGTTGAACGGGTCGAGCGGCCCAGCGCTGATCGCCTGGAATGGTTGGCCGAACAAGGTGAACTCGACGATCTTGACCGACCCCGCCGGGCCGCTGGGGCTCTCATTGGGAAGCGTAGTCACCCGGTCGACGCTCGAATCCGGAAAGATCGACGCATAGAAGTTCGCGGCTTCCTCGGCCTCGCTGCTGTACCAGAGATGGGGGATGATTTTCGCCATTGTCCTCTCCTTGCTCAACCGCGCCGCCCGACGAGTGCGAACATCGCACCCTGCGGATCGCGCGCCTGGGTGATGAACCCGCCGCCCGGAACCTCGCTCGGCCCGTGCAGGATCGCGCCGCCATTGCTGGTGACGCGCCTGGCCGCGTCGTCGATGTTGCCGGTCCCGAAATAATAAAGCCACATCGGCCGCGGGAAGTTCGGGCTGTTCATCATACCGCCGATCTGGACGCCGTCGGCTTCGAACAGCTGATAGGTGCCCATCGGCCCCATGTCCAAGGCGGCGCCCTTGGTCCAGCCGAACTGGCCCGCGTAGAAATCGAACGCCGCCCGCCAGTCGGTCGTGTGCAGTTCGTGCCAGTTGCCATGGCCCGGCGCGCTCTGGTCGAACGCTTCGCTCGGCCGGTCGCTCGCGCCCTGGATCATCGCGAAGCCGACGCCCTGCGGATCGGCGACGAGTGCGATCCGCCCGACGTTCGTGATGTCGAACGCACGGTGGACCGACCCGCCGGCGTCCTTCAGCCGCGCGACCGCCGCGTCGACGTCGGGTGTACCGACATAGCCCAACCAGAAAGGCTCGCTCATGCCGGCGGGCAGCTCCATCAGCCCGCCGATGCCCTTCCCCTTCATGCTCAGGATCTTGTACGGTCCGCCGCTGCCATCGAACGCCTGCGCGTCCCAGCCGACGACCTTCCCGTAGAA
The DNA here is from genome assembly GCA_963745025.1 of uncultured delta proteobacterium. Classification (GTDB taxonomy): domain Bacteria; phylum Desulfobacterota; class Binatia; order JACPRU01; family JACPRU01; genus CAVQIG01. The sequence goes on along the minus strand of CAVUWD010000016.1, from coordinate 468,139 downwards.
CCCCTCGGCGGCGGCCATGTTGCTCGTGACGAGTTCGTACCAGACGAAGTTTCCCTTCGAATCGCTCATGGTTTTTCTCCTTCCTCGTGTTGGTGATTCGGAGGCTCCGCGCTGGCTGAGGAGCTCCTTCATTGCGACGCAGATGCCTTGAAGACCCAAGCGCTCGAAGCACGAGAGCGTCAAGGTGATCGTTTCAACCCGCGGCTGCGCAGTGTGGCCATGTATCGCGCCGCAGCCCAGCGACGGCTCGCCGGGTGCCCTACTTCGGGTGTCGGCGTGCGCGCCGTGTCCTCCCGTGGCGGCCAGTGCGTCGGTCTTGGCGGCCATGATGAAGTCGAGCGGGCGACGGCGAGGGTTTGGTCGGGATGACTTTTCCACCCCAGCGTCGAAGAGATCTGCTCGAGTGGCTCGACGGGTTGTCCGTCGGCGTCGAAGTGGGCGGCTCTCCATCGTTGCAGACGCTCGATCGCCGTTCGCCTCATAAGAACTACTTCTACGCGAGAGCGTCACCCGCGAACCACTTCAACCCTCTCCGCATGCCCCTCGGCTCCGATCGCGCCGAACAGCTCGCGAGCCCGCGCCAACTCGTCCGCCCTCACCTTCTCATCCCCCGCCAGCCGCGCTACCTCCGCGAGCCCGAGATGCGCGAACGGCTCCACCGACCGCGCTCCGATCTCCCGCGCGAGCATGAGCGCGCGCTCGAGACTTCGCCGCGCCGCCCGCCTCCGCCCTGCTCCCGCCAAAATGCTTCCCAGGATCCGTCCCGCGATGACTTCGCCGAGCCGCGCGCCGCGGCTCCGCGCGATCTCGACCGCTTCCTCCGCCAGCCTCACGGCCTTCTCCGGATCGCCGCACATGAGGACTGCCTGGGCGAGGTTGGCGACGATCTCCGGCTCGGTCTCGAGCGCGGTCCTTCGCCTCCGCGCCAGGGCGAGCGCCTTCTCCAGCGCCGAGGCAGCCTCGGCGCATTCGCCCCGGAGCAAGTGTGCGCGTCCGAGGTAAGAGAGCGCGATCACCTGCGAGAACTGGCTGCCGTTCCTCTCCGCGATGTCGGAGCCCCGTCGGGCGTCTTCCATCGCGTGCTCGTCGGCGCCACTGACGACGGCGAGCTGCACCTTCCAGCCGTGGATCCAGCCGACGACTTCCGAGTCGCGCTCTTCGTCGGAGGCGGCGAGCGCACGCTCGAGGGCCTCGCGGGCCTCGCCGAGACGGCCGGCGTGCGTGAGCACGAAGCCGCGTAGCGCGATCAAGAACAGGACCGGCCGCATCGCCGCCAGATCGGCCCCGAGCTCGAGATCTCCGCCGCCCTGTTCGAGCGCTTCGTCCGCGGTCGCGAGCGCCGCGGCGAGTTCGCCGCTCGCCGCCTCCGCGTAGGCTCGCGCGCCGGCGATCGCGAGCCTGAGGCCGACGTTCTCCGAGCCCGCGACGAGCTTCGTCGCCTCGCGGAGATGCTGCAGCGATTCCCGCACGTGCCCGGCCATGCCGCGCACCAACCCGAAGGTCGCGAACGCTCCGGCCAGCGCCTCGGGGCGTCCCGTCCGCTCCGCCGCTGCGCGCGTTTCCTCGAAGATCGCCTTGACCTCGTCGCCGGCGATGCCGAGCCGCCAGCTGAGATTCAGCACCTGGATTCCGGAGATCACCGAGAGCGTGAGCGACTCGTCGGAAGTGTCGCCGATCTCGCCGACGAGCAGACGCACCTTCTGCCACCACCGCAGCGCCTCCGCCGGGTCCTGCGAGCCCTCCCAGCGCGCCGCTCGCGTGTACCAGCGGGCCGCGGCAAGTAGGTCGCCGGCGCTTTCGAGGTGATGCCCGATCAGTGCCGCGCGCTCGTCCGCGTGCTCCGGAGCGAGCCCTTCGAGCGCGTGCGCCACCTCGGCGTGGAGGCGGTTCCTGTGCTGGGCCAGCTGCGAGCGATAGGCCACCTCCTGGAGGAGCGAATGGCGAAACGCGTAGAGGTCCTCGGATCGGCGCTCGCCGCTGACGATGCGCTCGAAGAGCTCCACGATCGAATGCGCGATCGTCTCCCACCCACCCCCGTCCGCTCGGAGATGCACGATCAGGCCGCCTTCGGCGAGCGACTCGAGCGCCTCCCTGACCTCCTTCGCCGGCAGCTGCGCCACACGCTCGAGAACCTCCGCCGAGAACTCCTTGCCGAGGACGGCTGCCGCCTGGAGAACGGTCTTGTCCCGCTCGCTGAGCGCATCGATGCGCGCGTCGATCACGGCCTGGACCGTCGCCGGCAGCACGATCTCGTCGACCGCCCGGACCGTGCGGTAGTCGCCTTCTTCTCCCTTCAGCTGACCGCTCGCGGTCATCGCCCGGATGACCTCCTCGACGAAGAACGGATTCCCTTCGCTGCGCTCGACGATCCGCTCGACCAGGCTCGCGACCGACGGGTGGTCGCCGAGGAGCCGCGTGACCAGCGAACGCGTCGCCTCGGAGGCCAGCGGCCCGAGAACGATCTCGCGATAGCCTGCGGTATCCCGCACGTCCGGCCGGTGCTCCGGCCGCCAGCTGAGGACGAAGAGGGCGCGGCTCTTCGCCGCGGATTCGACCAGGCTCTCGATCATCCGCTCGCTCGCGGCATCCCACCATTGGAGGTCCTCGCCGACGATGACCAGCGCCTCCCGGGCGCTGCGCAGGCGGACGAGATCGGCGAGCAGGCGCGAGAGCTCGCGACGGCGCGCTTCCGGATCGCCGCGGGGAGCGGATGCGCGCTTGTCCCCCATCCGCAGGAGCTCGAAGATCCGCGGCAGCGCCTCCGGCAGACGTTCGTCGAGGAGGACGAGCTTCCCGGCGACCTTCTCGCGCTCGGTCCCCGGATCGTCGTCCTCACGCAGCTCGAAGTAGGCGCGGAAGATCTCGAGGATCGGCAGCAGCGAGGTTGTCTGCCCCTGCGGAACGCCGCGCGCTTCGAACACGGTGATACCGCGAGAGCGACAGCGCTCGGCGAACTCCCAGCAGAGCCGGCTCTTGCCGATCCCTGCCTCGGAGACCACGCCGACGGCGTGCCCTTGCCCCGAGAGCGCGGCGGCGAGGCTGCCCTCGAGGAGGCCCATCTCGGTATCGCGCCCGACGAACGGCGAGAGTCCCCGCTCGCGCGCCACGTCGAAGCGCGTCCGCAGGCGCCCCGCGCCGCGGAGCTCGTAGACGCGGAGGTTCCGCTCCTCCCCCTTGATCGAGAAGCGGCCGAGATCCTTGAGCTCGAAGAACCCCGAGACCAGCGACCCGGTGATCTCGGTCAGGTAGATCTTCCCCGGCTCGGCGAGCGCCTGCATCCTGGCCGCGAGCCCGACCGTGTGCCCTTGCGCGGTGTAGTCCATCCGGAGATCGTCGCCGATGCGTCCCACCACGACCTCTCCCGAGTTGAGCCCCATCCGCGTCGAGAAGTTGAGGCCGAGCGTGCGGCGGAGCTCGGCCGAGAACGCCGCCAGCTCGTCGCGGATCGCGAGCGCCGCGAAACAGGCGCGCTGCGCGTGGTCCTCGTGTGCGATCGGGGCGCCGAAGAGAGCCATGATGCCGTCGCCGGTGTACTGGTTGATCGTTCCCTCGAAGCGGTGGACGCCGGCGGCGAGGATCTCGAAGTAGCGGTTGAGCACCTGGTGCCAGACCTCTTCGCCGACGCTGCGGGCGAGCTCCTGCGATCCCTTGACGTCGGCGAAGAGCACCGTCACCTGCTTGCGCTCGCCTTCGAGCGCGGCGCGAGAGGTGAGGATCTTCTCGGCAATGTGCTTTGGCGTGTAGGAGCGAGGGTCGGCGGAGAGGGTCGAGGGCCCGCTAGCTACCGGCGTCGCACACTCGTCGCAGAACTTGGCTACGGGGCGAAGCTCGGCACCGCAGCCTGCACACTTGCGTCCGAGCGGAGCCGCACATTCTTCGCAGAACTTTGCGGCATCCCGGTTCTCATGGCCGCATCCGGAGCACTTCATCCGGCGAGCTCCTTCGCAACCTGCTCCGCCCGGATCGTTGCGCCCATTTCGGTGAGGAGGCGGTGGGCTTCGGAGAGCTCGCCGCGGTAGCGGCCTTCGTCACCGAACAGGCGGGCGAGTCGCGCCCGCGCGATAAGCACGTCAGGCTCGTAGCCCCTCGCGCCCATTGCTGCGACCGCTTCTGCCGCGGTTTGTAGAGCAGACTCGATCTCCTCTCGGGCCACGCGGCCGCGTGTCGAGAGGAGAACGTGGGCGACGCAAATTTGGACGGCAAACTCGGTGAGCTTGCCCTGCAATCCCCGCGTGACGTTCGCCGCCTCGCGAGCCCTCTTCAGCGCCGTCTCGCCGTCTCCGAGAGCGAGATGCGTCCAGGCGAGGCCGGCGAGAATCCAGGGCTTCCACTGAAAGCCTTCCTGCACGGCCAGTGCCCTCTCGAACGCCGCCAATGCGTCTCCAAATGCTCCGGAGTGCAGCAACGCGGATCCGAGACTCCTGTAGGCGTTCGCGATGACGGCTGGCGCCTCGAGTCTCTCCGCACCCTGCACGGCCTCCCGGGCATGTGTCAGCATTGCGCTGGCATCGCCGAGCATTCCGTAAAGCGGCTCGGCTGCGGCCGAGTGGAAACTCGCAAGCAGAGCGAGATCGCCGGCTTCTCGGACCAACGCAATGGCGCGGAGAAACCACCCCTCCGCTTCCTTCGGCCGTCCCAAAAGGCAGAGAAACTCGCCCTTGTAGAAAAACAGATGGGCGCGGAACCAACCGTACGGCGGGGTGTCGGCCGGAGGCGGTGTCCGCTCGAGTTCTGCTTCCGACAGCTCGAGACCCTCTTCGGCGACGTTGAGCCCCCTCTGGGGGCGTCCGTAGAGACTCGCGCGAAGCAAGCCTACGCGGGTCATCAACTTGAGCCAGGGGTCACCGCGGCGCTCAGCAAGCGCGAGAGCTTCCTCGCCATAGCGAAGCGACTCCTCCGACAACCCGTAACCCGCCAGGAACTCCGCGTAGGCGGAGCTCAAGAGCGCGAGGATTCGAAGATCACCTTTCCGAGTGGCGAGGTCCTTCCCGACGGAATAAAGAACCCGCGCTTCTTCCTCGGCAGGCCCGACGGCATATGCGACTTCAAGGAGGCGCAAGCAAGCGCGAAGGTCCAGATCGGCCGCCTCGCAGGAGTCCGCGGCCTTTTGCACGAGCTCGCGCACCTTCCGATAGTGCTGAACAGCTTCCATGACCTGGCTCCTGGCCGCCCATCGTGCGGCCCGGTCGTGCCAGCCGGCAGCTTCCAGCGCGTCGCCGCTCGCTTCCCAGTGTTGCGCAAGGAGCGCGGCTTTCTCGTCGAGCCTGTCGCGATGTAGATCCGCGATCGCCCGTTTCACTTCGGCGTGGACACGCGCGCGCCTCTCGCCGAGCTGCGAGCCGTACGCCACCTCCTGCGTCAGCGGATGCTTGAACGTGTACCCCGGCTCCGCAACGAGAGCCTCCTCGTAGATGAACTCCGCCGCGGTGAGCCTCTGGAGCGCGGCGGTTAGTTCCGCCTCAGGGAGCTCCACGACACGGCGCAAGATCGGCTCGGTGAACTCCCTACCGATCACGGCCGCCGTCTGTAGCACGCCCTTCTCCCGCTCCGCGAGCCGATCGATGCGAGCGGCGAGCACGGCCTGGACCGTGGGCGGCAACCGCAGATCGGCCGCGGGCCCCACCAGCCGGTACGCCCCCTTTGCGCCCTCCAGGCTCCCGGTCTCGGCCAGCGCCTGCACCACCTCTTCAATGAAGAAAGGGTTCCCGCCCGCCTGCTCCCCGATGCGGTCAGCAAGTATGGCCAGCGAAGGGTCCGTGCCGAGAAGTTCCCGCAGCAGCTCCGCGATCGCCCCCGGCCCGAGCGGCAGCAGTGGCAGCTGCTGGTAGTAGGACTTCTGCATCCACGCGGCGTGATACCCGGGGCGGAAGTTCACCAGCACGAGCCCTTGCGTACCGGGCAGAGCTTCGATGATTGGCTCGAGAAACCCCTCGCTCGCGCCGTCGAACCAGTGCAGATCCTCTAGAAACACCACCGCCGGCTGCTGCCGACCGAACAGCTGCGTGACGCGCTTCACCACGGTGTGAAGCTGGCGCTGACGCTTCGCCGGGTCCATCGGCGGCACGGGACGCTCCGGATCGGGAACGCCAAGCAGATCGAAGATCAGCGGAAGAGACTCGCGCAGGCTTTCGTCGAGGAGCACAAACCTTTCGGCGATCTTTTCACGTGCGGCCTCATCGGAGTCCTGGTCCGTGATGGCGAAGAAGTTCCGAAAGAGCTCGAGTATCGGCAGCAGGGGAATCGCCTTCCCGTGCGGAACGCCGTGCGCCTGGAAGATCGCGAGGCCCCGTTCCCGGCAGTGCTCGAGGAACTCGAAGCAGAGCCGGCTCTTGCCGACCCCTGGCTCGCCGACGACGCCGACCACCTGCGCGCTCCCGCCGATGGCCCGGGCGAGCGCGGCTTCCAGAGCCGCGGTTTCTTCCTGACGGCCGACGAACCGTGAGAAGCCGCGCGAGCGAGCGACCTCGAGCGGAGTGTGGAGCCTGCCCACGCCCTCTAACTCGAAGACCCGGACCGGAGCGCTCACCCCCTTGAGCTCGAACGGGCCGAGGTCGCGCAGGGAGAAGAAGCCCGAGACGAGCTTCGCGCTGTTCTCGGTTAGATAGACTTGATCGGGCGTGGCGAGCTGCTCCATTCGCTGGCCGAGTCCAACGGTGTTGCCGTGCGCCGTGTAGACCATCTTGAGATCGTCGCCGATCGTTCCCACGACGACCTCACCCGAATTGAGTCCCATACGCACGGAGAAGCTGAGTCCCCGTGTACGTTTCAGCTCCTCGGCGTATCGGCGAAGTTCATCCCTCAGATGCAACGCCGTGTAGCAGGCGCGCCGTGCGTGGTCCTCGTGGGCGATCGGCGCCCCGAATATCGCCATGATCCCGTCGCCGGTGAACTTGTCGACCGTCCCCTCGAAGCGGTGGACCCCATCGGAGAGGATCTGGAAGAAGCGGTCCATGATCCGATACCACTCCTCCGGATCGACCTTCTCGCCGAGCTCCATCGAGCCCTTCACGTCGGCGAAGAGCACGGTCACCTGCTTGCGTTCGCCTTCGAGGACGCTGCGTGAAGTCAGGATCTTCTCGGCGAGGTGGTCCGGGGGGTAAGAGCGGGGGTCCGGCGTTCGAACCGGCGCCGCCAGACCCGCGAGTGATTTGCCGCATTCTCCGCAGAACTGCTCCCCCGACTCGTTCTCGGCTTTGCAGGAGGCGCAGACGAGCGTGAGCTTGGCGCCGCAATGGGCGCAGAACCTTCGGCCGGCTCGATTCTCCCGGCCACACTTTGAGCAGCGCATCGATAGCGCCCGCCGTGGTCAAGCAGGCGAGCCCTGAAGACTAGTATAGTGTCTCACAAAGAGCTTTACATTTAGAACTCACTGCAACAGGAGCAGAAACAGCAGATCAACTGTAAAGTTGATTCGGAGACACTACACTAGATAGCGATCGATCTCCGGCGGCGCGCGTGGATCACGGCGGACAACGTGGCGTCAGCGCTGGCTTCGGTCGACGCCCGCCAAGGACCGCACGATCATTCATTTCACTTCCTCCCATGTCCGGCGTCAGTGCACACCGAGCTGCGCCTCGTACCAGCGGCTGAGCCACGACGCCGCCTTCAGGCCGAGGAGAGTGTTCTCGCCGTCTTCGATCAGCGCGGCGCGTGCATCGCGCATCAGCTTCTCGACGGGGTACTCTTTCGTCAGCCCGTTGCCCCCGAAGAGCTGAATCGCCTCGTTCGCCAACTCGAGCGCGGTCTGCGTCACGAACGTCTTGCTGGTAATCGACGCCATCACGTGCGGCCCGTGCGGGCCGTAGTTGTACGCGAAGACCCGCCGCGACAAGGCGCGGGCGGCCTCGAGCTTCTGCCACATCGTAAACAGACGATGCCGAACGGTTTGGTGGGCCACCAGTTTGACACCGCCCTGATGCCGCTCGTGCACGTAGGCAAGCGCGTGCTCGAAGGCCGCCCGGGCGACCCCGGTGAAGGTGGCCCCCATCTCCATGTTTCCGAAGGTCAGCGCGCCGACCATGCTCGCTATCGCCGTGTCCTTGCCGGCGACGACGTACTTGCCCGGCACGCGGACGTCGTCGAAGAAGAGTTCGCCCTGGGGCAGCGTCCGCTGGCCGAGCTTGTCCACTGGTTTGCCTTTGCTGACACCGGCGAGATCCAGAGGGATCAGGATCGCGATGTGCTGCAGGCCGGCGCCGCGATAGAGGCCGTCCCCGTAGTCGCACGGGATGTACGCGAAGGCCGCCTGCGCGATCGGGGCGCCCGACACCCACGCGGACGACTGCCCCGTAATGACAACCTCATCGCCCTCCACGCGTGCACCAAGGTTGCCCTTGTCCTGCCGGGCACCTGGGTGGACCTCCTGGACGTCGAGATCGACGACGTCGCCGCCACGGTCGGGCTGCGTGCCCAGCCAACATCCGGGCACGTTGTCGAAACGCTCGATCAGTTCCGGGTTGCCGGTCGTGTAGGCGGCGAAGGCCGGGAAGCTCGACACCAGACCCAGGAGCGCGAGTCCAGCGTCCCCCCAGCCGAGCTCCTCGAAGACGATCGGCATCAGCCGCCCCTTCTGTTCGTTCGGCAGCGTCGCGAGCGTCGGGAGATCGACGATGCCGGCCTCCTTGAAGCGCCGCAGAAACGTGAAGAGCGGCGATCCGGAGGCAACGACCTCGTCGGGCGTCATTCTGTCCAGGTCCCGGCCGATGGGCCGCATCACGGCCTCGGCAAACTCATGGACGGAACGTTGCAGGGCGAGCTCGTCCGCGGTCAGCGCGGCCTCGAGGCCGGCGAGGCCTAGCTTCGGTAACTCCAGCTTTTCCAGTACGAACATGTGTGCCCCCTTTCCCGTCGTTCGGTTTGGCGCAGCATCGCGCCGTGATGTCGCGGCCGTCGGCCGGTCGCCTACCTCACGGCTCTCGTGAATCACGCATCGGGCCGCGCTGCCCGGTCTGACGCGTCTGGCACCCACGCGGTGCGCCGACGACGCTGTGCCCCTCGTGCGCGGGAATCCCGCCTACGCGATTTCCTCGAGGACCAGTTTAAGGCATCACCCCTCTCGTCGTCGTCGCACCGCCCGACATCCCAGCGTTAGGTTGCGTCGCCGGACGCGACACGCAAGAGGCTACCACGGCCCAACATCGACGCTCCACCCCAAGACGACGGGCCGCTGGGCTTGAGGACCTGGCCCAGCGAGTGGCGACTCTCGAGGCCCAGGCGACGACCTGGCCGCGGGCGCATCCGCGACGAACGGGAAATCCTGTTTCGAGCAGGTGGCGACGATGGCACCCACGCTACGGGAGGGATTGAAAACCTGGAACATTCCGGCGGACGCTTCGAGCGGCAGGAAATGGCCAGAAACGGCCGGGGCCATCTCTTTGAGTTCCCCGTTCCAAGGGGCCGGTGTAAGAGTGGAGTTGAGTGGTTGTCTCGGTCGCTTCCTCGTCTCGCAGCTCTCGGAGCCGGACTGCCTCGTCCTGGTAGCCGAAGATGCAGGCCAGGTCGTCGGCTACGTCTTCGCGCAACTCATGCCGATCAGCTGGAAGGACCTTCGCGGCCCGTGCGGCTTCGTCCACGACGTGTATGTCCTCGAGCGCGCGCGCCGGCAGGGCGTGGGAAAAGCGCTGCTCCGCGCCGCGATCGATTGGATTCGCTCGAACGGGAGATCCCAGATCGTGCTGTGGAGCAAGTCGGGCAACGAGTCCGCGCAGCGTCTGTTCGCGCAGTTGGGCTTCCGCGATACCATGGTCGAGATGACGCTCGACACGGAGCCATCCAAGCCTTCGGAGTAATACCACCAACCGGCGCCCGCCGGGGAGGATTGCCATGCCCCCAGGTCTCGCCCCCTCACTGGAAGCGTGGGGGAACTTCTACGTCATTCTTGGCTCGTCGGCCGGGGCGCTGACCGGGCTGCAGTTCGTGGTGATGACCCTGATTGCGCAGACGGACATGGCCCGCGGACGCGGGGAGTCCATCTCGGCGTTCGGGACGCCCAACGTGGTGCACTTCTGCGCGGCGCTGCTGGTGGCGGCGATCCTGTCGGTGCCGTGGAGCGGCCTGGGGGCCGCGGGACTCGCCGTGGCGATCTACGGGGCCATCGGCGAGATCTATTCGGTGGTCGTGGCAAGGCGCGCGCGCCGGCAGCAGGAATACCAGCCCGTGTTCGAGGACTGGGTGTGGCACGCGGTCCTGCCGGTGATGGCCTACCTGGTGCTGCTCGTGGCTGGGCTGGCGCTGGGGCGCGGGGCAGGAGGCGCGATGCTGGCCATCGGCACGGCGGTCCTGTTGCTCGTGTTCATCGGGATCCACAATGCCTGGGACACGGTGACGTTCGTCACCATGCGGAGTGGGGCGCAGCGACGGAAGGATCGGGGGGAGGGGGCGAAGCCGGAGCCTGCGGACAGCGCGCCAACTCCTTCGTGAGACGCCGGGCCATCCAGGACGCATTCGGGCGTGGGCGGCTATGCGGAGATCAACCGTTTGATGCGCCGCGAGTGACGCATCTCCCCTCGTCGACGATTGCCCGCCCCCGCGGAACCTATCCGCGACGCCGCGTGCCCGCGCAGACAGCCGGCGGCGAAAAGCATGCTGAGTGGCGCGAGCGAACGAGCACGAGGCGGTTCAGAGGGGCTGGAAGTCACGCTTCAAGGCGCGGGCAACGAGGACGTCGCACGTTGCGGCGCGGACGACCGCCTCGGCCACGCTGCCCACGAGGAGACGCATGAAACCTGAACGGCCGTGGGTTCCCAGCACGAGCAGATCGACGTTCCGTCGTGCGGCCTCGGCCAGGATGACCGCCCGCGCATCGCCGGGTCGCACGGTCACGTGCCAGCGCTCTGCCGCGGTGCCGAACTCGGCCAAGAATCTGCCGAGCGCGCTGCCGTCCCGCTCCTCGGGGTAGCCCACGGCGGCCATGTCCCAAGAATGCACGACCTCGATTGGGTCCGCTTGCGGATCAACCACCCGAAGAGCTAGCTCGAGGGCCCGCCGTGACGTGTCCGACAGATCGACTGCGACCATCGGCCGCCTGTACCCTGCCTCGGGCGCGCGGCCGACGATCAGTGTAGCAGCGTCGCCCTGGCGAAACACCCGCTCGGCCGTCGAGCCCATGAGCGCCTCGGCGAAGGTCCTGTGGCCGTGACGCCCGAGCACCACCAGCTCGGCCCGCTCGTCGCGTGCGCGCCGGATGATTTCGACGAATGGAGTGCCGTGTCCGATTGCGGTGAACACCCCCACTCCCTCGCCGGCAAGCTCCGAAAGTCGCGCGGCACCGGCCGTCAAGGTGCGCTGGATCTCTTGCTCCGCCGGCGCTGCGGAGAGCGCGCGCCCTTGTGGGACCACGTGGAACAGCGTGATCGATGCGCCCCGGGTGGTGGAAAGCCGCGCAGCCCGCTCGATGACGGCCGCCGACGCCCCCGAGAGATCTACCGCCGCGAGAACGTTACCGAGGGGTTTGGCAAGGGCCTTCATCTGCGATGCTCTTTCGCGTTGACCTGGAAACGGCCGCCACTGCTCACAAGAAACATCTTCTCAGCGGCATGCGGCCGCGTCTCAGACCCGCAAGATCATAGCATGAGTATGCTGGAGACGTGGGAGGGATGGTTAGAGTGCGAGGTCGAGTTTCACGTCCGCGGACGCTAATGCCGGCTATCCGCCCCCGCACGCCAAGGGGGCGAGAGTTCGATCGGAGCTAGCGTCCCCGTTCGACCAGCGTATCGACGTTGAAGACCTCTTCGGGGAGCTTCGACGCGAACGAGACTCAACACGTTGACCGCGGATACGCCGATCGTGTGATTGATCGGGAAGCCGAAGCCGGAGGGCTCTGGCTCCAGCTCGCAGGGCCGGACGGCCGCCGACAATGCGACCGTGCGCTCGGTCTTCGTGATCGGACCCGACAAGAAGGTGAAGGCGATGCTGACCTACCCGATGTCGACCGGCCGCAACTTTGACGAGGTGCTGCGGCTGCTGGACTCCTGCCAGCTGACGGCCAAGCACAAGGTGGCCACGCCCGTGAACTGGAAGCAGGGGCAGGACGTGATTATCGTCCCCGCCGTCTCCGACGAGGACGCAAAGAAGACGTATCCCGCGGGCTGGAAGGCGCCGAAGCCCTATCTACGGATCGTGCCGCAGCCGAAGTAGCCTGGGAATAGCCGCTACAAAGGCCCGAAAGCTACATAACGCCTCGTTCGCTGACGCTGACCACCCTATCCCACTAGCGCCGCCACGGGATCTTCGTTGTGGATCGCGCTCCTGGTCGGCATCGCGCTGTTCGGAGTCTGGCTGAAGGCATGCAGCTACTACCTCCGGGGGCCCCTGGTCGGGCCATCGCAGCGCGCTCAGTACTCGGCCAAGGCGTCGTCGGGATAGCAGTACAGCCACCGCTCGCCGGGCTCGGCCGAGGCGATCACCGAGTGACCGCTGGCGCCGGCGTGCTTGCTGGCGTGCCGGTTCGGAGAACTGTCGCAGCAGCGCGTGCCGCCGCACTCCTGACAGGTCCTGAGGTGTACCCAGCGGGCGCTGATGCGGACGCACTCCTCGCACTCGCGCCGATCGGCGTGCTTCACGGTTTCGATCGCCTCGAGGTGGGTGCAGGTCGGATCGGGCGTCATCTCTTTCCTTGGCGGGCTTTCCCCGCCCAGTTGCGACGCTATCGTCGTCGGTAGTCGTCTCGACTATACTGCCCGCCAACAACCGCCATGGCCAATCTCAAGCTGTCCTCTGGAGTCATCACCGGCAATGCCCTCCGAGAGCTCTTCGCTTACTGCAAGGAAGTCGACTGCGCGCTTCCCGCGGTGAACGTGATCGGCTCCAGCTCAGCCAACGCCGCGCTGGCCGCGGCGAAGGAGGCCAAGGCGCCGATCATCATCCAGCTCTCGCACACGGGTTCGCAGTTTTTCGCGGGCAAGACGCTGGACAACGGCCAGCAGCAGGCGTCGATCGCGGGCTCGATCGCGGGCGCGCTGCACGTGCGGAGGCTGGCCAAGGTCTACGGCGTCCCCGCCGTGCTGCACACCGATCACTGCGCGAAGAAGCTGCTGCCGTGGGTCGAAGGCGTGATCGCTGCCGGCGAGGAGTACTTCGCGAAGAACGGCGAGCCGCTGTTCAGCTCGCACATGCTCGACCTGTCGGAGCAGTCGCTCGACGAGAACATCGAGATCAGCCGGCGCACGCTGGCGCGCATCGCCAAGATGAACATGACGCTGGAGATCGAGCTCGGCGTCACGGGCGGCGAGGAGGACGGCGTCGACCACTCGGGCGCCGATCATTCGCAGCCTCTACACGCAGCCCGAAGACGTGCTCAAGGCGTACGACGCGCTGAACCCGGTCGGCAGCTTCACGGTCGCCGCCGCGTTCGGCAACACGCACGGCGTCTACGCGCCCGGCAACGTGAAGCTCAAGCCGACGATCCTGCGCGATTCGCAGAGGTTCATCGCCGAGAAGCGCAAGACCGGCGCCGAGCCGGTGAGCTTCGTGTTCCACGGCGGCTCCGGGCTCGACCGAGGAGGAGATCCGCGAGGCGGTCTCCTACGGCGTCGTGAAGATGAACATCGACACCGACACGCAGTGGGCGTTCACGCAGCCGATCAAGAAGTTCATGGACGAAAAGAGCGCCTACCTGCAGGCGCAGCTCGGCAACCCCGAAGGCCCCGACAAGCCCAACAAGCGCTACATCGATCCGCGCGGCTGGATGCACCTGGGCGAGAAGGGCTTCACCGCCCGCCTGGTGAAAGCCTGCAAGGATCTGGGCTCATTCGGCAAGTTCGACTTCTAGCCACGCAGCCGCGGGCGGGCGGCGCTCGGGTTCAATTGTGAGCCAGCCGGAGGGCGGCTTCCTTGCGGCGGACGACTAATGTGCTCTTGGTCGAACGAGCCCCGTTTCTGCTACCGCGCTGCTACCAAACCACTGCGAACCAGCCCGAACCAGGAGCACCTCGTATCACTCCGGATCCTCATCCGTAGGCCGGGTTGGTGCTCCTGGTTGCTCTCGGTCGGTTCCTGCAGTATCTCAGTGAGTCACGCCGCAGCCCCGCGTCTTCGGGTTCCGGTACGTGTTCTGTCGTCGAGGTCGCGGTTGACCACGATGTAGTCGTACTCCTGCCAGTGCGCCATCTCGTCGTTTGCCTTGGCCATGTCGGCATAAACGCCCGAAGTCGACATAAGCCCGGATGCCGGACGCGAGCCACCCCTCCGACTTCTCGCACGCTACGCCCGTTTTTACGGCCTCGAGTCTGCCATCAACCAGCGCCCGCGTTGAACCTTGCCGGTTTGCCGACGCTGGCTCCAACAGCATGTCAGGGCGCCGGCTTCTCCGTCTTCTTCAGTGCATAGCGAAAGTCACAGTGACTGGCCCCCTGCATGATCGTCTGTGTGCGCTTGAGCTGTACGCCGGGACCAAAACCCTCCGCCATGGGAAAGTCCGAACCGCACACGAGCAAAAAGCCCAGCTCGGGCGCACCCATCTCTTTGTAGAACTTCGCATAGCGACATCCGGTGACGTTCACGTCGAACGCATCCGGGCCCTGCTTGACCACCTCGTAGTCCAGAGCGTCTCCAGCCGCGAATGCCTCGAACACCCCGGCTATCTTCTCGCCGAGGTTGCCCGCTTGCTGCGCCCGCCACCACTTCTCGCCGTACCCGCGATACAAGTCGCCGAGCGCCTTTCGGACGATGGCGTTCGCCCGCTGCTCGCCCAGTTCCGCCTGGAGGGCTTTGACCAGCGGGACCAGCACTTTGGCTTGTATCTTGACTTGCTCGATCGTCGGAATCTTCATGGTCACTTCCTTGCGTGTGCTGCTCGAAAAACCGATTCTCACGCGCCGCCGGATTCCCAGGGCGGTCCCTTGAGCTCAACGACGTTGCCGTCCGGATCGGTCACATAGATTGAAGGCCCCTGGCCGTCCGCGCCATAGCGGGATTCCACTTTGCCGGCCGCGAAGCCCTTGGACGCGAGGTGCTGCCGGATTGCATCACCGTCGAACGGCTCCACTCTCAGGCAGAAGTGATCGACGTTGCGGCCCTCCGGGCCCGGCGCCGCTCCGCCCAGAGCGCCGAGCTTCCCGCTGATCGGCACGAGGTCGATCAGGGATTGGCCGGCCCTGACCTGGTAGAGGCCGATCTGCTCCTGCACCTTCTCGAGCGTACCGCCCAGCACTTTCGTGTAGAACCGCAGCGCGGCCTCGAGATTGGTGACCCGGAGCACGACGTGATCGATGGCCTTGATGGCGAAAGGATGGGGCATGTATTCCTGCCGTCTAACCTCCGTCATGCCGGCTTGAGGATAGATGGGATGAAGCGGCCGAGTTGCGTTGCCATAACGATCGATCTCGGACGCTAACCACCTCTGCGACTTCTTCCACGCTACGCCCGTTTTTACGGAGCGCACAAGGGGCTCGTCAGCCGATAGTGCTCGCCGAGCGGAGCGCAACAGCAGTCGAGTGATTCGTAGAGCCGCCCGCGTCGGTGCGCGACGGCTCTGTTCTTCCGCGCCCGAAAACAGCGCCTGCTACCGCTCTGCTACCACACCAGGACCAACCAGCCCGAACCAGGAGCACCTCGCCTCACTCCGAATCCTCGTCCGTGGGCGGAGTTGGTTGCTCCTGGTTGCTCTCCGTTGGGTCTTGGAGAGAATTCGTAATCAGTAGGTCGCCCGGAAGTGACCGCCGACGATGTTGCGCGCGGTCTTCACGCGGATGGGCGCCTCCTCGATCTTGCCGCTATCGCGATCGCGGCGGGTGCGCTTACGCGCGAGCACGGAGGTCTGGAACCTCACCTCCCCGGCGTTCACGTCCGCCAGTAGCGTGTCCTTCCAGAACGGCAGGATCACGCCGTCGAGGTAGCTTCGGGTCTGCGTGAGAAGACTTCTTCTTCGGCGCTGCGCTTCGAGTCCCGCGTATCACCTCTCGGCGGCTTCGCCGACGGTAACGGTTTCACCCGGACGCCGCTCCGTCGGCGGCATGAGGTTCGGCGGGCAGTCGCACCTGACGGAAGCAAGTGCGCACCTCGTTCACGAACGTGGCCGGCTGCTCGAACGCGGCGAAGTGGCCACCCTTGTCGAGCACGTTGTAGTGGATGAGCTTGGTGTAACGCTCCTCGCACCAACGCTTCGACGCACGGAAGATCTCGTGCGGGAAGATGCTGGCGCCCGCCGGCATGTGGATCTGCGGCTTCGGCTCGAGGAGCAGGCGGAAGCTCTCCCAGTAGATGCGCGCCGAGGAGGCGCCCGCGCCCGGCAGCCAGTACAGCATGATGTTGTCGAGCATCTCGTCGCGCGTGAGCGCGTTCTCGGGATGGCCATCGCAATCGGTCCAGCACCAGAACTTCTCCAGGATCCACGCGCACTGCGCGACCGGCGAGTCGACCAGGCCGTAGCCGACTGTCTGCGGGCGGGTGCTCTGCTCCTTGGAGTAGCCAGAGTCCCAATCCCAGTAATGCTGGAAGCCGGCGAGCGCCGACTGCTCCTGCTCCGTCAGATCCTTCATCACTGCCTCGCTCGGCGAGAGCAGCGGCATGTTGGTGTGCATGGCGATGCAGTGCTCGGTTTCCGACAGGCCCATCGCGTGCGTTACGGCCGAGCCCCAGTCGCCGCCCTGCGCGACGTAGCGGTCGTAGCCGAGACGCGCCATGAGTTGCCCCCATGCACGGCCGACGTGTTCGACGCCCCAGCCGGGCGCGGATGGCTTGCCAGAGAACCCGAAGCCAGGCAGCGTCGGGCACACCACGTGAAAGGCATCCGCGGCGTCACCGCCGTGCGCGGTCGGATCGGTCAGCGGCCCCAGCACCTTAAGGAACTCGATCACCGAGCCCGGCCAGCCGTGGGTGACGATCATCGGCAGCGCATCCTCGTGCTTCGAGCGCAGGTGGATGAACTGGATGTCGAGATCGTCGATATTGGTGATGAACTGCGGCAAGGCGTTCAGCGCTGCCTCGCAGCGCCGCCAATCGTACCGCGTGCGCCAGTACTCGCACACCTCCTGCGTGTAGGCGAGCGGCACGCCCTGGCTCCAATCCTGCGGTGTCTCTCGATCGGGCCAGCGCGTCTCGCTCAGGCGCCGCTTCAGGTCGCGAAGGGCGCCGTCGGGGATCTCGAAGCGAAAAGGGCGTATGTCACTCATCGCAGGCCTCCTCGTGGCGGTACTGGGCGGACGTTCGCCTGCGGCAGTAGACGTTCGAAGCCGCGGTCCGTCAAGCTTGCTTGGGAAACCGCAGCACGAACGACCTCCTCGAGCGCTGATAGGCGCCCTACTCCTCCCCGGGCTCTTCAGCACATGGTTCTCGGTCGCGGGAATCCCCGTCAGCTTTTGCAGGAACAGCCACATCGCCGTAAAGGCGGGCGTTCCACGCGACCGTGGGAGCGGGCTTTCCCGCGCAGCTTGGCGTACGCCGCGTGGCGAGCGGTGTAGAGGCTCGGGTTCCCCGACCGCGAGCGGTCGGCACACGTCATTCGGCCACCGGGTGGTGCACTCACCGCACGACGCGATGTCGATCTGGATCTGGCTCCAGGACGGAGGCCGCCTTGACCGCAATATAGAAGGGGGCTCCTCGTTCGCGACGGCCCGCTGGCCGCGAGCGTGTCGAGTCGCTTCCGAGGGTTGATCGACCGGGGGTCGCTGCGCCCCTTGCCGATGGCGTGAGGAATCGAAGAGCGGTTTATGTAAAGGAGTTCAAGCGGTTCACGCCTCCCGAAACCGTTGCGTCGAGCTGCCGCCGCCGCTCCTCCCCTACGGGAACCCGCCGTGTAGACGCTCGGGCGAACTCGCCGTTTTTGGCGCAGGACTCGAGTAGACTATGCCCGAAGTATGCCCAAAACGCATCGAGGGGCTGCACCCTGAGATGCAACCCCTCGATTTTCCTACTCCCCGGGCCGGACTCGAACCAGCGACCATCCGGTTAACAGCCGGACGCTCTACCGACTGAGCTACCGGGGACCATTTCGCGCGCGCTCACCCTGTTTGCGATGAGGGTCGGCAGTCGAAACGCCGTTTATACCGGGAGCTGGGAAGCGAATCAAACTCTGCTTTCCGCGCGCGCTGTGGGCCACGTCTCCCGCGTTCAACGTTGTTGAGGCTCCTTTGGGCGATCGTCCTCGTGCTTGAAGGGGTCGACGAACATCCGGCGAAGCATGCCGGGTGCGAGCGCAGAGAGCGGGTTGGCCTCGACGTTCGGATTGTCGAGATCACCGCTGACCCGATACGCGATTCCGAACACGCCTCCGCCCTTTTCGCCGACGAGGAAGTCGCCGATGAATGGAATCTTTCCGAGCGCCGAGTTGAGCGTGTAGGCGGGAAAGACGCTGCCGCGAAGGTCGAAGGTTCGATTCGTCTGATCGACGCTGCCGTCGACCGTGATGCCGATGGCCCCGACGGCGGTCGCTTCCCGCACGTCGAGCCGATCGCGTGACCAGGTGAGGGGAATCTGCGCGCGCGAGATCAGGATCCCTGCACCCCCGAGGAGGCTGGCGATGCCGTCGAGCGAGCCGAGGCTGAGAACCCTCGCGACGATGGGCGCCTGCGTCACGCGGACGTCCTTAAAGTCGAGCCGGCCGATCGACGCGGATCTTCTCGCTCCGGTCATCGACCGTCCCGGCGAGCGCGAGCTGACCGCCTTCTGCGCCTCGGAACATGCCAACCGCCTTCAGCAGCTCTCCGGCTCGGTCCGACGACACGTCGAGTCGCTTGACCGGTCCCTGCTCGGTGAGGTTGACCCGCAACGCTCCGGCACCCGCAACGTTCCCAGTGCCGTTGAAGGCGACCAGCCGCCCGTCTTCGTCACGTGCGACACCCTGCGCCCCCGACAATTCGACGCCACGGCCGATGTTCACGCGCCCGACGCGAAAGTCGACGTCGTAAGCCGCTCGTACCGTGCCGGCCAGCCGCTCGACGGGCCCACGCTCGCGAAGAAACGGCTCGAGGTCGACGCTCGCCGCGTCGACCGAGAGGCGGTAGCTGCCGCTCTCCAGTCGCGTCAGCTCGGCTGCCAGGTCGTTGCCGCCGTAGCGGAGTCGCCCGACGCTGAGCGCACGGATCGTCTTTCCGTCGAGCGTTGCGACGGCCTTGGCGAGAAGATCGCTTCCCTCGATTACGATGTCCAGACGGTCGTCCGAATCGCTCACGCTCGGTATGTAAGCCACCGCCACCCGTGCCCGTGCGGCTGGCATGGGTAAGCCGGTCAGGGCGCTTTCCCCTTCGACGTTCACGTTTCGATCGTCGACACGGACCGTCAGATCCGCACCCTCGATGCCAACTCCGGCCAGGAGGTTCGTCAGGCTCGCGTCGTGAAGCTCGCTTTTCGCCGTGACCTTGACGTCCGTGGAGAGGAGTCCGGCCTTGAGCGGCATCTCGACCTCCACGTGGCTTCGGCTCGTGCCGCCGAGGCCGCCCGCAGGAATGCCGATCCGCTCCGGGATGCCGAGCGGCGGCTGGTCGAGGATCGTGAGCACCTCTTGGCTCGGACCCGAGACGTCAGCGCTCACCTTCAAGCGTGCCGGGCCCCCTCCGAAGCGAATCTCCACCAACCCTTCCTCGACCTCGAGGCCCCCGACCTTGCCGTCGGTTACACGACCTTGGAAGCGCTCGGCGTTGAGCGTTCCCGAGCCGCGGGCCTCCATGAGCGGTGCGAGATCGCGGAGATAGTCGACGGTCAGACCTTGGAAGTCGAAGCGGACGTCGACGGCATTCGCCTCGAGTCCTTTGGAACGCGCGTCCGCGGCCGGAAGGCGGAGCGTGAACAGGCAGCGCGATACTGCGCCGTCGCGGATGTTGCGCTCGATCCACTCGCGGGTCGAGGTCGCGGCGTCGGGCGGCCACAAGCGGTGGAGCTCGGCGATTGGCAGCGAGCGAAGCTCGCCGCGAAGGACCAGCCCCGCGGTTGGATTGTCGATGGAGACGCTCGCCGTCGAATCGATCTCGGCCGAACCGATGGCCGCGTGGAGCTCGCGAAGATCGATCGTTCTCGATACCGGAGAAAATGCTCCCTTGGCGACGAAGGACCGAAGCGGGAGCGGCGCTCCGGCCGAGCCGGCCGGCATCAGCCTTCCATCCTTCGCGCTCGCTTCGAAAGCGACGGTGGCGACGCCGTCGTTTTCTCGCCTTGCGAGCTCCGCCGTAGCGACCAGCGGCAGCTCGAGCTCTCGAACGATCCCGGACGCCGGACTGGCGACCGACAATGTCGCGGCCACGTCAACGGTGAAGCCCTGATCGGCGAACTTGATGTGGACGTCTGCGTCATCGGCGCGCCAGAGGCTTCCCGTTGAGCGATCGTCGAGGCTCACGACCGCATCTTGGATTTGAATGCGTCTGAGAAATCTCGTGGCCGAATCGCCATTGCCGCCGAAAGCAAGCAATGCCGATAGATCGATCGTTTGCCCACCAGCCCCCGCCGCACGATCCGCCCCGAGCATCAGTCGCCCCTTGGCATCGCGAACGAGCGTAAGACGGACTCCCGAGAGGCTCACACGATGCACGGCGAATCGCCCGAGCGCGAGCGCACGCAAGCTCGGCAGGATGCCGAGGCTCGGAAACGACGCCACCGGCTGGTCGCCGTGCACGAGCGTCACGCCGATCACTCGCAGCTCGGGCAGGTGCGCCGCCCAGCCGAGCTCGGTACGCTCGACGTGCGCCGTGACGCCGGGCAACAGGCCCGAGAGCGCCGCCTCGACCCGGGGATCGAGAAAGGCGAGCGGGATGGGTCCCTGACTCAGGCGCCAAGCGAGCGCGACGGCGGCGAGCGCGACGGCGGCAACGAGGCCGAAAACGGTCTCGACGAGGATGTGCTTCCAGGAATGTGACACCGTACCACCGAACCTATCGCGGATCTCAGCGAATTGCTGCAAAGCCTTGACTCCAAGCGAAAGAAAAGCGAAAATTATTTTGGATCGATGGCAGCGGCACCCGCACGTCCCACGCTTTCCTCGCTACCCAAGGGGGTCACCCTCGGCCAGATTCCTACCCGCCCCGAAGAGTATCTTTCGTCAGGAAATCCGAGGCTCGATCGGCTGCTCGGCGGCGGCTTTCCACGCGGCCGCTTGAGCGAGATCTACGGCGCGACTTCCTCGGGTCGCACCTCGCTCGCCTATGGACTCTTGGCTTGCGCGACCCGGCAGGGAGAGATCGCCGCTCTCGTGGATTGTCGCGACCGCTTCGATCCTCGCCACGCCAAAGCCGCCGGGATTCGGCTACGCGGCCTGCTGTGGGTTCGCCCTCCCGACGAGCGAGAAGCGCTGCGCTCGAGCGAGGTCCTGCTCGGCACTCAGGGGCTCCGTCTCGTGCTGCTCGATCTCGCCGATGGACTCTCCTCGATCACGGCCGCACGCTTCGCGTCCGCTTGGCCGAGGCTCGCCCGCCAGGCGGCGACTTCGAACGTGACCTTCGTCCTGCTCAGCCGGGAACGGTTGGCGGGAAGCGTTGCCGCGCTCTGCCTCACGCTCCGCAATGCCCGTCCGTGGTGGCCGAAGCATGCCCTGCAGGCCGAGTTGTTCTCCGGGATCGCCAGCCGAGCGGAAGTCGTGCGGGCGCGCGAAGGTACGCTCACCAGCCGCCAGACCGAACTTCATCCATGAGTCATGCCCCGCATTGCTTGTCTGTTCGTTCCCGATTTTCCCCTCGCGGCGCTACGGCGCGCCGAGCCCGATCTCCACGGCCGGCCGCTCGTCACCGTCGCGCGTGAGGATCCCCGCGCGCCACTGACGGCCGTCTCCGCCGAAGCGCTGGCGCTCGGCGCGCGCGCCGGCATCTCTGCAGCGGAGGCACGCGCGATCTCCAATGCGCTGCTCGTGCGCCAACCGCACGCGGAAGTTCTCCATTCTGCGGAAGAAGCGCTCTGCGACGCCGCCGATTCGTTCTCCCCGCGAGTCGAGAATGCGGGAGGCGGTGTGGTCTTTCTCGAGATCGACGGCCTGCGATCGCTGTTCGGCAGCGAGCGCCATCTGGCGACGTCGCTGGTCGCACGGCTGCGACGAGTCGGACTCGAAGGACGCGCCACTGTCGCATCGACCAAGACGGTGGCATACCTCGCGGCTCGCACGAGCGAAGGAGTCGACGTCGTTTCCGCGGGAGAGGGTCGGCGGCGGCTCGGTTCGCTGCCGATCTCGGTACTCGACCCTCCAGACGACGCCGCCCTCACCCTGGAGCGTTGGGGAATTCGCACGCTCGGCCAGCTCGCCGCGCTGCCGGTGACGGCAGTCGGATGGCGCTTTGGAGAGACGGGAATCCAGCTCTGGAAGCGCGCCGCCGGCGAAGACGAGGAGCCGCTCGTCGTACGCCCTCGTCCGTGCCACTTCGAGGAGACGATCGACTGCGGCTACGCAATCGACTCCTTCGAACCGCTCTCCTTTCTGCTGCGCGCGGCTCTCGAGCGCTTGACCGCCCGCCTCGACATCCGCGGCCTACGCGCGGGCGATCTGCGGCTCTCGCTTCGTCTCGAGGGCGGCGGGCGCGAGGAGCACGTCATCGCGGTGGCGGCACCGACCAACGAAGTGAAGGCATTGCTCGCGCTCGCTCGTCTCCACTTCGATCGACGGCCGCCGCGGGCAGCGGTCGAATGGTTCCGCCTCTCGGCCGTTGCCGAGCGACTGCGGCCGATCGAGCTCGATCTCTTCGTGCCGGCGGGCCCGAGCCCGCAGGATCTCGGCGTGACGATCGCCCGCCTCACGTCCATTGCCGGAGCGGAGCGGGTCGGTTCACCCGCGGTCATCGATTCACACCGCCCCGAAGCATCCGCCATCGAACGCTTCGCGCTCGCGCCTCCGGCTCGTGCTCGTGCGGCGCCCAATCGAAGCGCGACGAATGGGTCCACCCCCCTCGCGTTACGTGTATTTCGCCCTCCCGCTTCGATCGAAGTGGTTTGCGACCGTGGACGCCCGGACTTCGTGCGTGGATCGGGGGCGACCGAGAAGTTCGGCGGACGGGTCGTCACGCTTGGCGGTCCGTGGCGGCTGTCGGGCGAATGGTGGCGCGATTCTTCCTTCGCGCGGGACTACTACGATGCCGAGCTCTCCGACGGCGGCGTCTACCGTATCTACCGTGAGCGCGAGAGCGGGGAGTGGTTCGCCGATGGCGTCTATGACTGAGAAAAGCAAGGCTACGGGCCACGGGCTACGGGCTACGGGCAAAGACTCATTTGCCCCTGAAGCCCGTAGCCTGAAGCCCGTAGCCGATCCGTACGTCGAGCTCCGCTGCCAGAGCGCGTTCAGCTTCCTGCGCGGCGCGTCGCTCCCCGAGGACCTCGTCGACGAGGCGGTGCACCTCGGCTACCGAGCGCTCGCCCTCGGCGATCGCGACGGCGTTTACGGCGCACCACGCTTTTTCCGCGCCGCCAAGGACCTCGGCATCCGGCCGCTCGTGGGAGCCGAACTGACCCTCGAGTCCGGCGCCGCGCTCTACGTGCTCGTCGAGAATCGAGCCGGGTACCGGAACCTCTGCAAGCTGATCACGCAAGCGAAATTGGGAAGAGAGGCTACCGGCTACCGACTACCGGCTACCGCAAAAGACTCATCTGCTCCGGAAGCCGGTAGCCGGAAGCCGGTAGCCGATTGGAGGGGCAAGCGGGGCGCAGGGATCTCCTTCGACGACCTCCTTCCCCACGTCGAAGGGCTCTTCTGCCTCGCGGGTGGAATGCAGGGTCCACTTGCCGTTGCCGCCGATCGCCGCGATCAGCACGCGGCGCGCAAGACCATCGGTCGACTCCGCCGCCTCTTCGGCGATCGGCTCGCGATCGACGTCCAACGCCATCTCGACGTCGAGGAAGAACGCCGCAACCGATTCCTAGTCGACCTGGCGAGAGCTTCGCGAGTTCCGCTGGTGGCCACCAACGACGTGCGCCACGCTCGGCGTCGAAATCGTCCGCTGCTCGACGTCCTCACCTGCATCCGCGAGAAGGTCGCTCTCGATACCGCTGGGACGAGGCTCCTGCCGAATGCGGAGCGCCATCTGAAGACGCCCGCGGCGATGGCCGACCTCTTTCGCGACTTGCCCGAGGCGCTCCGCAACAGCCGCGAAGTTGCCGAGCGGTGCCGGTTCACACTCGCCGATCTCGGCTACCGCTTTCCGGACTTCCCGCTGCCTCCGGACGAGACCCCGGACGGATGCCTGCGCCGTCTCACGTTCGAGGGCGCACGGCGACGCTACGACACGGTCTCGCCCCGCGTCCGCGCTCAGCTCGAGCACGAGCTCGCGATCATCGAGAAGCTCGGCCTGGCCGGATACTTTCTGATCGTCTGGGAGATCGTCGAGTTCTGCCGCCGCGAAGGAATCCTCGCGCAAGGAAGGGGCTCGGCGGCAAACAGCGCGGTCTGCTACTCGCTCGGCATCACCGCGGTCGACGCCGTCGGCATGGACCTCCTATTCGAGCGTTTTCTCTCCGAGGAGCGCGGCGAGTGGCCCGACATCGATCTCGACCTGCCGAGCGGTGACCGCCGCGAACGGGTGATCCAGCACGTCTACGAGCGCTATGGCCCTCGCGGTGCGGCCATGACCGCCAACGTCATCAGCTACCGCACGCGCAGCGCCGTTCGAGAGATCAGCAAGGCGCTCGGCTTTCCTGCGGCGGAGACCGACCGGCTTGCCAAGTGCCTGCGTCTCCACGGCTACCGCGACGATTTCGATCGCCTCTCCGAGCAACTGAAGAACGCCGGCCTCGACCCTTCCTCCGCTCGCGTTCGCCATCTCGTTCGCCTCGCCGACGAGATCGAGGCCCTGCCCCGCCACCTCGGCCAGCATTCCGGCGGAATGGTGATCGCCGCCGGGCGCCTCGACGAAATCGTGCCGCTCGAGCCCGCCACCATGCCCGGCCGGGTGGTCGTCCAGTGGGACAAGGACGACTGCGCGGATCTCGGCATCATCAAGGTCGATCTCCTCGGGCTCGGCATGATGGCGGTGCTCGAAGAAGCGATCCCCCTCGTCGAGCGCCACGATGGCGTGGCGCTCGACCTCGCCCATCTGCCGCCCGACGATCCGGAAATCTACGCGGCGCTCCAGAAGGCCGACACGATCGGCGTCTTCCAGATCGAGAGCCGCGCGCAGATGGCCACGCTCCCGCGCATGAAGCCCGAACGCTTCTACGACCTCGTCGTCGAGGTGGCGATCATCCGCCCGGGGCCGATCGTCGGCCAGATGGTCCATCCCTATCTGAACCGCCGCGCCGGCCGCGAACCCGTGACGTATCCCCATCCGCTGCTCGAGCCGATCCTCGAGCGCACGCTCGGCGTTCCACTCTTCCAAGAACAACTCCTGCGGATGGCGATGGCGGTTGCCGACTTCACTCCGGGAGAAGCGGAGGCGCTACGACGTGCGATGGGCTTCAAGCGATCGGCCGAGCGCATGTCGGCGATCGAGAATCGGCTTCGGGCGGGCATGGCCAAGAACGGCATCACCGGGGAGCGTGCCGAGGAGATCGTGCGCGCGATCACCTCGTTCGCTCTCTATGGCTTCCCGGAAAGCCACGCGGCGAGCTTTGCGCTGATCGCTTACGCCTCGGCCTACCTGAAGGTGCATCATACGGCCGCGTTCCTCTGCGCGATGCTCAACAATTATCCGCTCGGCTTCTACCACCCGGCTACGCTGGTGAAGGACGCTCAGCGCCACGGCGTCGAGGTGCTGCCGATCGACGTCACGCGCTCGGGATGGAGCGCGTCGATCGAGAATGGCGCGGTGCGACTCGGCCTTCGCTACGTGAAGCGACTCCGCGAGCAGGCCGGGCGTCGAATCGAGGCCGAGCGCAGCACATGCGCATTCTCTTCCCTCGCCGACTTCGTGCGGCGCGCCGACCTCCGGCGCGCCGAGCTCGAGGCGCTGGCGCACGCTGGAGCCCTCGGCGGATTCGGTCGTGAGCGCCGCGACGCGCTCTGGCAGCTCGCGCGCCTCGATACCCGGCCACAGAGCCTCTTCTGCCGAGCGGACGGCAGCTCGGACGAGCGCTCGCCGCTTCCCGGAATGCTGCCGCTCGAGGAGACCATTGCGGATTACACGGGAACGGGCATGACCGTCGGTCCGCATCTCCTCAGCCACCTGCGCGCGGAGCTACGCGAGCGCGGCGTCCTCTCCGCAGCGGAGCTTCGCTCCGCTCGCAATCGAAGCCGGGTGAGAGTTGCCGGCCACGTCATCGTTCGACAGCGTCCCGGAACCGCCAAAGGGCTCCTCTTCCTCACCCTCGAGGACGAGACCGGCACGGCCAACGCCGTCGTCATGCCCAATGTTTTCGAGACGCATCGCGCGCTGCTTCACGGCGCGCCGATCCTGCTCGTCGAAGGGTCGCTCCAGAACGTCGACGGAATCATCCACGTCCGCGGCGAGCGATTCGAGGCGCTGCCGCTGCGAGCGACGACGCCACCGTCACACGATTTTCACTGAGGACGGGCCACCGGCTACCGCAAGAGACACCATGAGCCTTTGCGGTAGTCGGTAGCCGGAAGCCGGTAGCCGCGTTTGCTACCCCTCGGCCAACGCCTGGCCGAGCTTCCGGTATAGGTCGTCCACCTGCTGCTTGAGCTCGGCATAGCGCGCGATCAGACCGTTCGGATCCGGATGCGTCATGTAGAAGTTGGGCCGGGAGAGCTCTTCGGAGAGCTTCGACTGCTCTTCTTCGAAGCGTGCGATCTCTTCGGTGAGTCGAGTAGGATCGAGCCCGTTCCGACCGTTGGAAGGCTTCTTGGCCGGCTTGGGCGACTCGGCTCTGGCCGCCTGGACCGGCTTGGCGGCACGCGGCGGCTGCAACGGAGGCAGCGTTCGAGCGGCCTCCTCGGCGGCCTTCTTCCGCAGGTAATCTTCGTAGTTGCCGAGATAGCGGACGGCTCGCCCGTGGCCGACCTCGATGACGCATTGTGGGAGCGCATCGAGGATGTAGCGGTCGTGGGAGACGAGCACGATCGTGCCTTCGTAGTTCTGGAGCGCCTCTAGGAGCACGTCCTTGGCGTGCATGTCGAGATGGTTGGTCGGCTCGTCGAGCAGCAGGCAGTTGACCGGGCGAAGCAGCAGCTTGGCGAGCGCCAGCCGATTTCGCTCCCCGCCGGACAGGACGGAGGTAGGCTTCCCCACGGCGTCCCCGACGAAGAGAAAGGCTCCGAGGAGGTCGCGCAGCCGCGGCACCATGTCGTAGGGAGCGACGGCCATCATCTCATCGAGGACGCTCTTCCCCGGATCGAGGACGTTCGCCTGGTCCTGGGCGAAGTAACCGAGCTCGACGTTGTGGCCGACCTTGCGCTCGCCGGTCGAGAGCGGTTCGACGCCGGCGAGCAGCTTCACGAGCGTGGTCTTACCGGCACCGTTCGGTCCGACGAGCGCGAGGCGCTCGCCGCGCTCGAGCGCGAGGTCGAGCCCGTCGTAGACGACGAGATCTCCGTAGCTCTTGCGAGCCTGGCGCAGCTCCAGCACGGTCCGGCCGCTGCGTGGCGCGGACGGGAGACGGATGTGGAGCTTCTTCGTTCCGGGCGGGATTTCCAGCCGCTCGATCTTCTCGAGCTGCTTGATGCGGCTCTGCACGAGCTTCGCCTTCGACGCCTGGTAGCGAAACTTGCGGATGAAGCCCTCCATCCGCTCGATCTCTTCCTGCTGCACCTCGTAGGCGTGCCGCGCCTGCGCGAGGCGCTCTTCCTTTTGCGTCTCGTACCTCGAGAAGTTACAGGCATAATCGGTGAGCCGGCCGTTTTCGACTTCGCTGATGCGCGTGACCGTGACATCGAGAAAGTACCGGTCGTGCGCCACCAAGACGATCGCGCCGGGATACGTGGCGAGGAACTCTTCGAGCCAGTTCCGCGCCTCGAGGTCGAGATGATTCGTCGGCTCGTCGAGCAGGAGCACATCGGGGCGTTGGAGCAGCAAGCGGGCGAGCGCGACGCGCATCTGCCAACCGCCGCTGAACTCTCCGACGTCTCGCTGGAAGTCCATCTCACGAAAGCCGAGACCGGCGAGCACCTCCTCGGCGCGGCTCTCGAGATCGTAGCTGCCGCGGCGGTCCCACTCCTCGCGCGCCGCGGCATACTCCCCCATGAGTCCCGCGTAGCCGTCGGCGCTCGGGTCGGCGGCTTCCATGCGGTGCTCGAGATCGCGACAGCGAGCTTCGAGCGCGTGGATCGCGTCGAACGCAGACAGAGCCGAGACGAGCACGGTCTGGCCGCTCGAGCCGATGATCTCTTGCGGCAGGTAACCGACGGTCGCTCCCTTCTTGAAGCAAACCTCACCGCGGTCGGGCTCGACGAGCCCGGCGACGATGCAAAGGAGCGTCGACTTGCCGGCGCCGTTGGCGCCGGCAAGTCCGACCCGCTCGCCCGCGACGACGGACCAGTCGACGTCACGGAGCACGATCTGCGAGCCGTACTGCTTGGACACGCCGACGAGCGAGAGCATAAGCGGCGAAGTTTACACGGAAAGTCGGCTACAGGCTACCGACTGCCGGCTACCGCAGGCTCCGGGCGTCTTTGCCGGTAGCCGGTAGGCGGAAGCCGGTAGCCGCTTCACATTTCCCGGCGTCCCTCGAGCGCCCGCGAGAGCGTCACGCTGTCGGCGTATTCCACGTCGCCGCCCATCGGCAGCCCGTGCGCGATCCGCGTCACCTTGACCCCGATCGGCTTGATCAGCTTGGCGAGATAGAGCGCCGTCGCCTCGCCCTCTACGGTCGCATTGGTGGCGAGAATCACCTCGCGCACGCTGCCCTCGCGCAGGCGCGTGAGCAACTCGGCGACTTTCAGCTGCTCGGGTCCGACGCCATCGAGCGGTGCCAGCGTTCCGTGGAGCACGTGGTAACGGCCACGAAAGTCCCCGGCTCGCTCGATCGCCATGACGTCCGCAGGATCCTCGACCACGCACACCACCTCGTTGCTCCGTCGCGGGTCCGCGCAGAGCGCGCAGGGATCCTGCTCGGTGAATCCCAGGCAGTGGGAGCAGAGGCGGATCTCGCGCTTGAGCGCCGTGATCGCGTCGGCGAGGGCCCGCGGATAGTCCGTGTCGGCGCGCAGCAGGAAGAACGCGAGCCGTGTGGCGCTCTTCTCGCCGACGCCGGGTAACCGAGTCAGCTGCTCGATCAGGCGCTTCAGCGGAACCGGCATCGCCGCCATCGCTCTGCCGTCTCAGCCGCCGAGACCCGGGATCTTGAGACCGCCGGTCACGCGGCTCATCGCCTCGGCCATCACCTGTTGCGCCTTGCGGATCGCCTCGTTGACCGCCGCCATCACCAGGTCTTGGAGCATTTCTCGGTCTTCGGCGTTCAGCACCTGCGGCTCGATGCGGATCGACAGAACCTGCAGCCTGCCGTTGACCACCACCGTCACCATCCCGCCACCCGAGGAGGCTTCTACCGTCTTGCGCTCCGCCTCGGCTTGCAGTTCGGTGAGCTTCGACTGCAGCGCCTGAGCCTGTTTCAAGATATCCGCCATACCGTTGGGCATCGTCGGCTCCTTCCCGCGGTCACCGGCGCGAACGCACTTCGCGCACCTCGCCGCCGAGGATCTCCACCGCCGCCTTGACCGAGGGATGTTCCAGCATTTCGGAAGCGGAGGAGGCCGGGGGTGGCGGGCTCACGTTCTCCGTGACCGCCTCCACGCGAATGCGTGTCGGCTGCCCGTAGAACGCGGAGGCCAGCTCCTCGAGAAGCGCGAGGGTGGTTCGCGCCGCGAGCTCGTTGCGAAACTTCTCCTTGGACACGCCGAGCGCGAGGCTTCCGGCGCCGCCGCCGAGCCAGCGAGCGTGACTCAGATTGAAGTAGAGGGAGGGCTTCTTCTGCTGAACGAAGGCGAGAAGCTCGTCCCATCGCGGATCGCCGGTGCCGGCCGGGGCACTCTCGCGCGGTCGCGTGGGGCCGCGCGTGGTGCCCTCGTCCTGCGACGGTCCGTTGCTCCGGGGCGGCGCCGCGGCCGTCGCTGGCGCGGCCGGCGGGCTCGGCGACGCGAGCGGCAGCGCCTTCGCGCTGGTGACCGACGAGCGTCCGAGCCCGCGTTCGATCTCATCGAGGCGGTCGAGCACCTCGTCGACCGGAAGCACGGGTTCGGCGGTCGCGAGCCGCACCATCGTCATCTCGAGGACCATGCGCGGCACCGAGGACCGCCCGAGCTCCTCGTCGCCGAGCCGTGCGATCCGGAAGAGGCGCTGGAGCTCGCCGAGATCGCGAAGCGCCGCCTGACGTCGATACTCGCCGATCTCATCGGAGGGCACGTCGACGAGCACCGAGGCATCGGCACCGAGCTTGGTGACGACCAGGTTCCGCCAGTGCTCGAGCAGGTCTCGGCTGAACCGCTCGAGATCGCGTCCGGATTCGTGGACCCGATCGACGAGCTCGAGAGCGCCCTTCGCGTCGCGGGCTAGAACCGCATCGGCCGCGGCGACCAGCGTCTTGCGGTCGGCCACGCCCAGGATCTCGCCGATCTTGGCGTCGTCGATCGTCCGATCGGAGAACGCGATCAACCGCTCGAGCAGCGACTCGGCATCGCGCATGCTGCCCTGCCCTTCGCGAGCGACCGCGTAGAGCGCCGCGTCGGTGAGGGCGAGATTCTCCTTGGCCGCGATACGCTCGAGCTCGTGCTTGATGCGCGCGAGAGGGATCCGCTTGAAGTCGTAGCGCTGACAGCGCGAAACGATCGTCTCCGGGAACTTCTCCACGGCCGTCGTCGCGAAGATGAACTTGACGTGCGCCGGCGGCTCCTCGAGGGTCTTCAAGAGCGCGTTGAAGCCCTCGCGCGTGACCATGTGGGCCTCGTCGATGATGTAGACCCGGAAGCGGCTCTTGATCGGCAGATAACGCACGTTGTCCGTGAGCTCGCGGATCGAGTCGATCCCACGGTTCGAGGCGCCGTCGATCTCGGCGACGTCGATGGATCGCGAGTCGCGAATTTCCCGGCAGTTCGAGCACTCGTCGCACGGTTCGGGCGTGGGCTCGCGCGAGCGCTCGCAGTTCAGCGACTTGGCGAGCAAACGCGCAGCGGTCGTTTTGCCGACGCCGCGGATGCCGGTGAAGAGGAATGCGTGCGCGATGCGTCCGCTGGCGATGGCGTTGCGCAGCGTCTCGGTGACGTGCTCCTGGCCGACCAAATCGCGGAACTGCTGCGGCCGGTACTTACGGGCGAGGACGAGATAGTCCCGTTCGGAAGCGTCGGAATTCATCGCGCGAATGCTACGAAGCCCGCCAGTGATAGCTAGGTTGCCCTACGGCACAGAGGGATTGCCGGTACCGTTGCTTCCTTCCGGACCTGGCGGGTTTCGCGGCCTCCTCTTGCGTAGGACCTAGCTATCACTCACGGGCCTCTGTGCTCTCCGCTATCAGCTCTCGCCCATCGGCTAAAGACTCCACGGCGCCGATCGCCGACGGCCGAGAGCCGATAGCCTCTTCCACGGAGAGGGTGGGATTCGAACCCACGGTACCTTTTGGGTACACGCGCTCTCCAGGCGCGCCCCTTCGACCGCTCGGGCACCTCTCCTTAGTTCCGGTGACACTTATATGCGTTGCTACGAAGAGGTAAAGGGTCCGGCTCTGGGCTGTCAGCTCTCGGCGGACGACTTTGCGCTGCCGACCGCCGATCGCCCAGAGCCGAAAGCCTCTTCACGGAGAGGGTGGGATTCGAACCCACGGTACCCGATGGGTACACACGCTTTCGAGGCGTGCGCCTTCGACCGCTCGGCCACCTCTCCAAGAGTCAGATTTGACAAATCGGCTCCCAAACGGCGGACCCTACCATGTCGGGGCGAACCTGGCGAGCGTTGCCGTCACGCAGCGCGTCTACTTCGTTGCTGCTCGCGGAGGATCCGCGCCAGAGAAGCAGGAACGAGGCAACACAGCAATCATCTTCTGACCGACGCAAAACACCCGCATCGGCAAAGGGCTAGAAACGTCGTGGCGACCTCCGAGTCTGGAGGTCGAAACTAGGACGCTCGCTGCTTCAGCCAGGCCCCGACCTCCGGCCAGAGCTTGGCCTGCGCCGCGCCGCTCACGGCGAGACCCATGTGGCCGTTCGGAAACTCGAGATTTTGCTTGTCGCGGCTGCCGACGGCGTCGATGAACGGACGGCTCGACGCGGGAGGCACGACGTCGTCGTATTGGCCGATGATGTTGAGGACCGGGCAGGCGATCGATGCGACGTCCACTTTCCGGCCGCCGACCTCGAGAGCGTTCCTGCACAGGCGATTTCGGCCAAAGATCTCCGTCGCCATCTCGCGGAAGATGCGACCGGCCAACGGCACGTCGTCGCTCATCCACCTCTCGAAGAGGGCGAACGTCTCCGCGTAGCCCGGCCGATCCATGCCTCTGTAGAGGTCGACGTACTTGTTCAAGGCATGGTGAAGCGGCGCCATGGAGGTGAAGCCCGCCCGCATGAGCCATGCAGGGCAGTTGCCGTAGGTGTCGGCGACGAGGTCGATCGCGTCCGGCCCGAGTTGGCCCATCAGAGCGAAGGCCGGGACTCCGTCGCGAACGCTCATGTCGAACGGGAGGGTGAGGGTGAGGAGGTTCTTCACCGTCTCGGGGTGGAGCGCGGTGTAAATGGTCGCCAGAAGACCGCCGAAGCAATAGCCGAGAACGGCGACTTCCTTGACGTCTTCTCGGATCTGAACGACGCGGACCGCCTTGGCGAGGTCATCGTTCACGTAGGCGTCGAACCCGCGCGAGGTGTCCGCGCGAGTGGGTGGGATCCAGTCCGTGAGATAGACCTCGAATCCCTGTCGCGTGAGGTTCTCGACGACACTTCGTCCGGGCTCCAGGTCGAGGATGTACGGCCGCTTGACGAGGGCATAAACCAATACGAGAGGCATCGGCTGCGGAGTCCCGACCGCTCGGTAGTGACGCAGCCGAATCTTTCCCGCCTCGTAGACCACTTCATACGGAGTCACCGAAGGCGGATCCTCGCGTAGCGGAAAGGGCTCGCTCAGGCCGCGCCGGAAGCCTTCGAGCTCGCGGATCGCTCCATCGGTCCAGGACCGGACGAGATGACCAACCAGGGATAGCATTGCAACCTCCGTTTCGTCCCCTCACGCGGCGATCGAGCGGGCGACCTTCGCGGCGTGCGAGGCTTTGGACGCCACCGGCCGATCGATCAGTGCCTCGATCTTTTTGCCCTGGGCGTTGAGGCTGGCTGCGAGCGCACGCAGCTCCTCGCGAACGGCATTCACTTCAGTGGCCGTAGGAAGATCCGTCGCGCGCCATAAACCGGTGAAGAATGCCCCCATCACGGCGCTGTTCAGCCTCTGCCAGAGCAAGAGCCCGTGAACGGAGCGAGCGAACAGACCGCCGAGCAAGTGGTTTCCGTAGAGCCGATCGATGGAGGCGCTGCCGAGCCGAATCGATGCGTCGTAGCCTTTCCACGCCGTGTCCGCGACCGCCCGCTTCTCGGCCATCCCGAGCCCGCGCTTGGCCGTGACGAGGGGAAGATCGAGCAGAAGCGTTCTCAACACCGTGAAGACCATCTCGTTGATGCCGACGGCTGCTTGCTTTGCCATCGCGATTCTCCTTCGTGACGATCGGCTCTCTCCGCAAGAAGCAAGCAATCACGATGCCAAGAAGCGCGATCGCGCCGTTCTCGCACGGCGCGATCGATTCGACCTCATCTCCGAGAATTGACGACGTGTTCGGTGATAGACTCACCGGAGCCACCACGTCGCGAGATAGAATAAACCTGCGTCGAAAGGAGTCAGCGTAGCCCTTTGAGCCAGCGCCTTTCATATCATGTCTGTTCCAAGCGAAACGCGTCTTGCGCTGCTAGCGACCGGTCGACGCGCTCGCCGCGAGGCGGACAGAGCGGCAACGACGCCTCCGACTAACTTGGGGACCGGCGGCGCCACGCAAAGGACAGTGTCTGCGCCGAAGCGAGCGCGTAGCGGAGACCGCCGATTGCGAACACTGTCGCCGCAGCCGACGCGATCCACGCCTCCCCCGCCAGCAACCCGGCGGCGAGCACGAGCAATCCGAGGTTCAAGGAGAAAAAGACGAAGGCCCGCGCGCGTGGCGGAGACAACTCGGCCACGGAAAGCAGGGGAAGTCCGGCGGCGGATCTCGCTCCGACCACGAATCCCGGCAGCAGGTGGTAGGACATGCCCACGATGAAGTTCGTCATCCAGCCGAGTAGGCCCACGGCTCCATAGGCTCCAGCGACGCGGTTCAGGACCCCGGTCCCCGCGCCGACCCAGGCGAGCGCGAGTCCGAGACTCATGGCAAACATCAAGCAGCCGATGCCTGCCGCCGCGTGGCGCATTGCCCAATCAATCGGCATCCGACGGCGACGGAATACGCGCGACAGAATCCATGTGTGAGAAAGCAATGAAGCGGCGACCAAGAGGCTCCACAGCCGTACGCCGCCGATCCTGCCCAGGAGAGAGAGACTCAAGAGCGCGATGGACGCCGCGAGAGCGTAGACTTGGCCGCGCGCAAACAGGGGCGAGATGGTTGACGCCGGCAATAAAAACGCCGGCACTAAGCGATACGAAACCGCGCAGATCGTCAGGCCCGCCCAGCCGAGCGCCGCGAGGTGCACGTGAGCGGCGAGGTTTCCGAGCAGACTGCCGCCAAGGAAGCCGAAGGTCTTGTCGAGCGCGAGCAGCAGGCCGAAGCCCGCGCTCAGAAATAGAAACCCGAGGGACAGTAGCAAGCCAGTCTCCGTCGCGCCGCGATGCCACACGGGGAGCAAGCACGCGGTCATGTTCACCGCGAAAAGCACGATGCTCGCCGTCATCGTCGCCGCTGCGAGCGCAGTATCTCCCCAGCGCCCGAGAAAAAAGTGAGCAACGAGGCCCCCGGCGCCGATCACGAAGAGGACGAACTGAGTCTGTGCCAGCCGCGGGAACGGCAAATTCCGCTTGGTGAGCGACGGAACGTAGCGAGTCATCACCCCCATGATCGATCCGGTGATCCAGCCGAGGGTAAAGGTATGAACCAATGCCAGGACCGTCGGCTGGTAGAAGGATCGGGTCAGGTCGCGGACGACCCACGGGAGCGCCGTCGCGCCCAGCGAGAAGAAAGCAACGGCGACTACCAGAAAATGGATCGGCAACCGGGCGACGACGACTCGCGGGTTACTCAACCGGAGACGCACCGCGGTGCTCACGAGCTGATACCCGGCAGGAGCTCCATCCGACCCGCGCGCAGCGGTCGCGACCCGTTTCCGATTTTTTGGAGTTGTGCCGCGCGAAAATTCCCGGGTATGGGAAAAGAGCCCCGGTAAATTTTCGGGCGTTGGGAAATCTGTTCCATATCTTCAGTGGCACGGTGTTTGCCCCCGGCGAAAACTCGATGAGCATACCTTGCAATTGCGCTGATAAGCGATAGGAGACGGCCGTGATGAGAACTAGTCTGACCACGAACGACTTCAAGCACCGCGTGCTCGTCGCACTGGCCGCGGCGGCCGTCTTCGGCGCTGTGACATCGGTCGCCGTGGCCGACGAGAAGCAAGATGCCGTGCCCGAGGAGGCGATGAAAGAGGCGCAGGAAATCTTCAATACGCGGTGCAGCGTCTGTCACGGGACGTCGGGGAAGGGCGATGGCCCAGGTTCGGCGGTGTTGAACCCGAAGCCCCGCAATTTTACCGACTCTGAATGGCAGAAGAGCGTCAACGACGAGCACATCGAGAAGATCATCCAGTACGGGGGTGCCGCCGTTGCAAAGAGCCCGATGATGCCGAACAACCCCGATCTGATCGCCAAGCCCGACGTCGTCAAAGGACTTCGCAAGGTGGTGCGCAAGCTCGGTGGCGCGCAATAGCGGCGGGGGCGAATCCCCCAAGGAGGGAGATCCCATGCGACGCAACAAACGCAGCTTCGACGGATGGATCGCTCGTGCGGTGGTTCTCGCGGGTCTCGGGCTGCTACTCGGCTGCGAGTCAGGGTCAAGCCCAGAGAGCGTCGTCAGCGTGCGGGAGGCAGCGGCGGCCGCGCCGAGCGGCCCCAGCGTCGCCGACTTGATGAAACAGCGCGGCCTCAACGAGGCCGACGTGGTCGGCGCGCTCAAGACCTACGTGCCGCCCGGCAAGCGCGACGAATACGTGCTCTTCGCCTCGGGCGGACACGGAGGCCAGCTGCTTGCGATCGGGGTGCCGAGCATGCGGATGCTCAAGGTCGTCGCGGTCTTCACGCCCGAGCCGTGGCAAGGCTTCGGATTCGACGACGACACCAAGGCCCTCCTCAAGAAGGGCTCGCCGGAGGGCGGGACCCTCACCTGGGCCGACGACCACCACACCGCTCTCAGCGAGACCAAGGGCGAATACGACGGCCAGTATCTCTTCCTGAACGACAAGGCGAACGCGCGCATCGCGGTCATCAGTCTCGAAGACTTCACGACCGTCCAGATCGTCCGCAGCGGCCTCATCCAGAGCGACCACGGCGGAGCCTTCGTCACGCCAAACACCGAGTACGTGATCGAGGGCTCGCAGTATCCGACCCCGCTCGGCGGCGCCTACGCGCCGATCGAGGACTTCCAGAAAAGCTACCGCGGCGCCCTGATCTACTGGAAGTTCGACCGCGAGAAGGGACGCATCGACCCCGCCCGCTCCTGGGCGGTCGAGCTGCCGCCGTACATGCAGGACCTCTCCGACGCCGGGAAGCTCGTCAGCGAAGGCTGGTCGTTCACCAATAGCTTCAATACCGAGATGGCTTACGGCGGCGACGCCGAGGGCAGGCCGCCGCTCGAGTCCGGCGCGTCGCAGAACGACATGGATTATCTCCACGTCGTGAACTGGAAGAAGGGCGAGGAATTGGTCGCCGCCGGGAAAGCCAAGACCATCGCCGGCATGAAGGTACTTCCGCTCGAGGTCGCCGCCGCCGAGGGCGTGCTCACGTTCGTTCCCGAGCCGAAGAGCCCGCACGGCGCGGACGTCACGCCCGACGGCACGGAGATCATCGTCTCCGGGAAGCTCGATACGCACGGTACGGTGTACAGCTTCGAGAAGATCAAGCAGGCCATCGAGCAGAAAAAGTTTACCGGCAAGGACGCCTACGGCGTCCCGATCCTGGCCTTCCAGGACGTGATCCGCGGGCAGGTGGAGATCGGCCTCGGCCCGTTGCACACCCAGTTCGACGACAAGGGCTTCGCCTACACGACCCTCTTCCTCGAATCGGCCGTAGCCAAGTGGTCACGGAAGGACCTCAAGGTGGTCCAGAAGATTCCGTGCCACTACAACGTCGGGCACCTTGCCGCCGCGGAGGGCGACACCGTGAGCCCCAAGGGGAAGTACTTGGTGGCCATGGACAAGTGGTCGATCGACCGCTTCCAGCCAGTGGGTCCGCTGTTGCCACAGAACTTTCAGCTGGTCGACATCGGCGGCGAGAGCATGCAGCTCCTGTACGACATGCCTTTGCCGACCGGGGAGCCTCACTACGGGCAGATGATCAAGGCCGACAAGCTGAAGCCCATCGCCGTCTACAAGCCGGGCACCAACCCGGTCCTCGGCCACAAGGATCCGGACGCGGTGGAGGGCGGCAAGGAGCGCATCGAGCGCAAGGCCGACGGCGTACACGTCTACATGACGGCGGTCCGCAGCCGCTTCACACCTGACACCCTGCGCGTGAAGCAAGGCGACACCGTGCATCTGCACATCAC
This sequence comes from uncultured delta proteobacterium, assembly GCA_963745025.1. GTDB lineage: Bacteria > Desulfobacterota > Binatia > JACPRU01 > JACPRU01 > CAVQIG01. The sequence goes on along the minus strand of CAVUWD010000016.1, from coordinate 430,654 downwards.
CAACCTCGAGCAAACGCAGGACGCCACGCACGGCTTCGGCCTCGACGTCTACAACATCAACCTGAGCCTGGAGCCCGGCAAGCACAACAACGTCACCTTCAAGGCCGACCGGCCGGGCGTCTTCCCGATGTACTGCACCGAGTTCTGCTCGGCGTTGCATCTCGAGATGGCGGGGTATCTGTTGGTCGAGCCTGCGGGGGGATCGAAACCCTGAGCGCAGCGCGGGCGGTCGCGGCCGCCCTCGCGGGCGCGATGCTCGTCGCCGCGGGCGGGGTTGGGGCCTCTCGCGCCGACGCGGGCGGAGGCCTGATCGCGGCGGTTGCGGATCCACACGACGCGGGATCCAAGACCGCCGCCCTTCTCGCCTCCGTTCCGGACGTGCAGCCCCCCCGTCCCGAGCCCTGTCGTGCGGTTGCCTCCGGGGCCAGTCTCCAGGCCGCGCTCGACGCCGCCTCTGACGGCGATACCCTCTGCCTTGCGCCGGGAACGTACGGTGGCCCGATCACGATCGCCCGTAGCGTCACGCTCTGGGGGCCGCGCGATGCGGTCGTGCAGAGCGACGGTCAAGGTACGACCATCCGGATTGCCGGCGCGGGCGCTGCCCTTCTTGGTCTCAGCGTCGCCGGCAGCGGCTCCCGCTATGACAAACAGGACGCCGGGATCCTCGTCGCCGCCGACCGCGTCCGCGTCGAGGGCGTGCTGTTGCGCGACGCCGTCTTCGGCATCACCGTCGAGCAGGCGCGTGCGGTCGTCATTCGCGGCAACCGGATTGTTGGCCGCCGCCAGGCGATGCTCGGCTTGCGAGGTGACGCGCTCCGCCTGTGGGAGGTCCACGACTCGACGGTCGAAGGCAACGCGGTCGTCGACGGGCGCGACGTCGTCGTCTGGTACTCCTCAGGCAACCGCATCGTCGACAACGTCGTCACGGGCAGCCGCTACGGCACGCACTTCATGTACAGTCACCAGAACATGGTCGCCCGCAACCGATACGTGGGAAACGTCGTTGGCGTCTTCCTGATGTATTCGCGGCAGGTCGAGCTACGCGACAACCTGATTGCCGAATCGGCTGGGGCGGCGGGATTTGGCCTCGGGCTCAAAGAGTCCAGCGGGCTCACCATCGCCGGCAACGTGCTCGTTAAGAACACCGTCGGCATCTATGTCGACTCCTCGCCGTTCGAGCCGGGGATGCCGAATCGCTTCGAGGGAAATGTCGTCCGCCTCGGCGAAACCGGCGTGCTGTTCCACTCGAGCCCGCACGAGAACGTCTTCACCGGCAACAGCTTTCGTGACAACTTTCAGCAAGTGCGAGTCGATGGCGGGGGTGACGCGCTCGACATGGTCTGGCGCGGCAACGACTTCGACGACTATGTGGGCTACGATTTGAACCGCGATGGGTTCGGCGACGTGCCGTACGAGCTTCGCAGCCTGACCAACCGCCTGACCGGCACGTACCCGTCGCTGGCGTTCTTGCACGGGACTCCCACGCTCGCCCTGGTCGAAGCGATCAGCTTCATCTTGCCGCTCTTCCAGGCCCGTACCCTGCTCGTCGACCCGGCGCCGCGCATGGCGCCGCTCACGCTCGGGTCGGTGCGGTGAGGATCGAGCTCGCGCACGTCACCAAGCGGTTCGGGCACTTCACCGCGCTCGACGACGTCACGCTCACGATTTCCGAGGGGAGCCGCGTGGGCCTCATCGGGCCGAACGGCTCCGGGAAATCGACGCTCACGCGCATCATGATGGGAATGCTCGCCGCCGAGGGCACGGTCCAGATCGGCGGCCTCTCTCCCTTCGTCGACCGCGTTTTCTTGGCGCAACGGCTCGCCTACGTGCCCCAAGCCGCGCCGGCCCTCACGGCAGGTGTGCGCGACTTGGTCCGCGCGGTGGCCACGGTCCGGGGGATTGCCCCTTCGGTGATCGCCGCCCGCGGGCGGGAGCTCGGCCTCGACATCGAGGCGGTCGGCGACCGACCGCTGCGCAGTCTCTCGGGTGGCATGAAGCAGAAGCTCATGATCGCGCTCGCGATGGCCGCGCCCGAGGCCTCTCTGGTGATCATGGACGAGCCCACCGCGGGCCTCGATGCGGCTTCGCGTCGCCGCTTCTATACGGTCTTCGGCGCGCTCCGTCCGATGACGCTGGTGCTTTGCTCGCACCGTCTCGAGGTGCTGCGGCATCTCATCGACCACGTGATCCTCCTCGACGAGGGCCACGTCGCCTGGGACGGACCGCTCGACACCTTCCTCGCGCGCTGCGCGACGAGCGTCCTCGAGGTGCGCGCGACTTCCGACGCGCGAGCGCGCTGGCTGCGCGCGCACGGTTTCGCGCCGGGTACCGGCTACTGGTGGGCGAAGACCGTGGCGCGCGCCGACAAGGCGGAGGAGCTACTGTGTCTCGTTGCCGAGTTGCAGGGCGACCTCACCGATCTCCTGGTGCGCGACGTCGAAACGGTGAAAGGCGACGACTGGACGACCGGGGGCGTAGGTGCACGCTGAGGCCACGTGGGGCGCCTCGCCACGAGTGGCGACGGCATCGCACACCCCGCGCCTTGGAGGCGTACGGGGCGCGCCGATCCTCGCGGGCGCTGGCGTGCTCGCGCTCGTCGGCATCGCGCTCTGGGCAATCGTCGGGGCGCGCACGCCGCCGGTGGGCCCCGTGCCGGTCGCCTGGGACCGCCAACCTTGCGCCCATTGCGCCATGCATCTCGGGGAGCCCGCCTTCGCCGTCCAGCTGCATACGGCCGACGGCGACGTGATGTTCTTCGACGACCCTGGCTGCTACTTCACCTACGTCGCGGCGCACTCGACGGTCGTGCACGCGACGTGGTTCCACGATCTGCGCGAGGACCGCTGGCTGCCGGAATCCGCCATCGGGTTCCTGCCGGTCGCGACCTCGCCGATGGGATGGGGGCTCGGCGCCGTGGAAGCGGGCACGGCGGGCGCCCTTTCCGTCCAGGCGGCCCGTGCTCTCGTCCTCGCCGATCGGCGTGGGGACGGCGGGCGGCGCGAGCATCCGGCACGCTGAGGTGGCGATGGCTCTCACCCGAGACGTCGTGGCGGTTGCGCGGCTCGAGCTCGCGGAGGTTTTGCGCTCGCGCTGGCTGCTCTTCTGCGGGGGGCTCTATGCCATTCTCGGCGGCAGCTTCATGCTGGTCGGCCTGCGAGAGTCGAGCATCCTCGGTTTCACCGGCATGGGGCGCGTCCTCACTTCGTTCTGCCACGCGCTGCTCTTGGTCCTGCCGCTACTTGCGCTGACCGGCACCGGGCAGGTCGTGATCCAGGCGCGCGAGAGCGGCGCGCTCGAGATGCTCTTCAGCCATCCGTTCTCCCGCGCCGGTTACTACCTCGCCGTGAGCCTCGTACGCTACCTCGTGCTCTTGCTCCCGCTCGTGGCCCTGGTGATGGCGCTCGTGCTCTACGCGCGCTTCGCGCTGGGCGAGCAGCTGCCGTGGGCTTTCGTCGCGCGCACCGTCGCGGTGAGTGCGGCGCTCTTGTGGGCGTTCGTCGGCATCGGCCTCCTGATCTCGACTGCCGTGCGCAGGCAGACGCGGTCGCAGACCTACGTATTGCTCACGTATGCGGCGAGCATCGCGCTCCTCGACTTCGCCCTGGTCGGCATGATGCTCCAATGGCGGCTCCGTCCGGAGGGCGTCTTCGTGCTCGCGGCGCTCAACCCGGTCGAGGCGGCGCGCATGGCGTTGCTATCGTCGGCCGATCCGGAGCTGTCGGTGCTGGGGCCGGTCGGGTTCTTCCTTGCCACCCGTTTAGGTCCCGGGCGTCTGTTTGCGCTCGGCGTCGCCTGGCCGCTCCTGGTGGGCACGCTTGCCTGGCTCGCCGGCTTCCGGCGCTTCCGACGCGACGATCTCGTGTAGCGCGCACGGCGATGCTGCGCGCCAGGATTCCGAAGGAGGTCAGTGATGAGGGAACCGATTCACAAATTTTGGGAGTTTCTTTCTCGACCCATCGAGATGCGGGCTCGCGCGGTGCTGGTTGCGCTGATCGTGCCGCTGGTCTTGAGCTTTGCCTTCCCGCTTTGGAACATCTCGATGAAGGCGCCGCAATACCCGAACGGCCTCACCCTCGACGTCTACCTCTACAAGGTCGAGGGCGGGAACGAGGGCCAGCATATCCAGGAGATCAACACCCTCAACCACTATATCGGGATGTCCCCGATCAACCGCGAGCAGCTGAGCGACCTCGGCTGGATGCCGTTCGCGATCGGACTCCTCATCCTGCTGACGCTCCGCTGCGCCGCGATCGGCGACGTGCGCGTCCTGGTGGATCTCGCCGTCCTGAGCACGTACATCTCGCTCTTCTCGTTCAGCCGCTTCATCTACCGGATGTACGTTCTCGGCCACTCCCTCGACCCGCGGGCGCCGATGAAAATCGAGCCGTTCACCCCCGCGATCTTCGGAACGAAGCAGATCGCGAACTTCACCGTGTCGAGCTATCCGCGCGGGGCGACCGTGATGCTCGCGGCGTTCGTGACGGGCGTGTGCCTGGTGGCGATCTGGGTCCTCCTGCGGGGTCGGAACGAGGCGCTGCGCCAGGCACGCACGACAGCGACCTGAGCCGGGCATCGCCGATGCCGGACCCGCGGGACTCTTCGCCGTCGGCCGTTATGGAGTTGCGCTCTTGCGGCTCCTGGCTTCGAATCGCGCCCGGGGTTATCCTTTCGGAGACGCGGTGCGCTTGACATCGCTGGAGTATCTGCCGGTGACGATCCTCGGCGACGACTGGGAGGGGCGGACCGACCACATGGCCCTGAGCGAGGAGGGTGCGTGACACACGCGGCGGTCGATCACTTGCTCCCTCGCCTCGCTCGCGAGCCGCAGTACCCGACGCAGGGCGCCACGCTCTTCGTCGACCTCGAGCGGCGCGATCTCCGGCGCGCCTACACGCCGCGGCAAGTGGTCGAGACCTTCCTCGAGGGGCGCGGCGCGAACATGTTTTACCTCTACAATCTCCTCGACCCGACAACCCCCGGGGGGCCCCTCTCCCCCTCGGTTCCACTCATCTTCGGCTGCGGAATCCTCACCGGTATCGTCCCCTCGGCCGCGCGCGGCAACGTCACCAGCTGGTCTCCGGAGACCCACGTTCTCATGGACTCGAACGCCGGCGACTACTTTCCCTCCTTCCTCAAGCTCTCGGGCTACGACCGGCTGGTCATCACCGGGCGGGCGCAGGACTGGGTCTATCTCTACATCGAGGGGGATTGCGTCGAGATCCGCGATGCGCGCCATTGGCAAGGCCTCGACAACATCGAGCTCCGCGAGCGGGTCGCGGCCGAGCTCGGCGCCGAGTGGGCGCGCAACCTGGCGATGGCGTCGATCACGCGGGCGGGCGAGAACGGCGCTCTCTGCGCCGGAATCATGGCAGGACCCAAGGCGATCTACGCGCGCGGCGGGACGGGCGCCAAGATGGGCGCACACCGTCTGAAGGCGATCGTCGTCCGCGGCTTCGATCCCGGGCGCGCGACCGGCGCGCACGCGGCTCGCGTCAAGCCAACGAACCGAGAGATCGCTCGTCAGCTGCTCGGGACCACCGTCGTCCAGCACGCCCTCAAGATCCGCGGGACGCCTTTCCTCTACAAGCCCTCGCGCCTGCTCGGCGCGATCGGCGCGCTCAACAACCAGCAGACGACCTGGACCGAGGCGCTCGACGCCGAGAACATCGACCCCTTTCGCCCGTCGATGGCCGGCTGCTTCCGTTGCCCGGTCAACTGCCGGCCGACGAACGACCTCGCCCGCGGCGGCCGCGGCAAGGGAGACCGCTACGACGCAGGCGACGGCCCCGACTACGTGACGGTCGGCAAGTTCGGACCGAACATCGGCGTCTCCGACGTCGCGCAGGTCATTCGCTTGAACAACATCGCCAACGATCTCGGGCTCGACACCGCCTCGCTCGGCTCGGCGATCGCCTGGGCGATGGAGCTCTACCAGCGTGGCATGCTCACGAAGAAGGATACCGGCGGTCTCGACCTCACCTGGGGGAACTACGAGGCGATCGAGAATCTCTTCTTCGCGACCGCGAGCCGTGCGGGATTCGGCGACATTATCGCCTGGAGCGGCCGGGCGGTGGACGCGGGCAAGTATCCGCCCGAAGCGCTCGACTATCGGATGGCGGTCAAGGGGCTGATGCAGAGCGACCCGCACGACGCGCGCATCATCAAGGCCTTCGCCCTCGGCCTCGCGGTCGCGACGCGCGGCATGGATCACCTGCGGAACCGCGTCACGCTCGAGATCAACGCCAAGATCAACGACGACCCGTCGTTCAAGCGAGACCTCTACGGCGGCGCGGTGTCCGCGAAGCCGAATGCCTACGACGGCAAGGCGATCGCCGTCCGCGCCTGCGAAGACACCTTCGCGGTGGGCGATGCGGTCGGCATGTGCCGCTTCACGACCAAGCTGTTCAACAGCCCTTCCCTTCCCGGCCTCGAGCAGTTCTCGAAGCAGATCGAGAACGTGACCGGCATCGCGCTTTCGCCCGCCGATCTGCGCGCAATCGGGCTCAACATCACCGGACTCGAGCGCATGATCAACTACGCGCTCGGCGTGCGGCGGAAGGACGACACCCTGCCGCGACGCTGGTTCGAGGAGGAGCTCGAGTGGGGGGCCTACCGCGGAGAGAAGATCGGTCGCGACGAGTTCGACCGGATGCTGGCGGAGTTCTACGCGCTCTCCGGTCTCGACGACGAGGGGCAGCCGGCGCTCGACTTCCGGACCCGGCTCGCGGCCGTGGCGGCAGGCTTCGCCGTCACCGTGCGGATCCCGAAACAGGTGACGACGCTCCCCGGAGACGGTCTCGTCGTCACCGAGCCGGTGGCGTCGATCCGCGAGCTCCGCGCGGCCCTCGACCACCAGGTCCCAGGTCTCGGCGCGCTGCTGGCGAGCGATGCCTTCAACTTCGCCGTCAACGGCGAGGTGCTCCTGCACGGCGCCGAGGACCATCCGCTGCAGAGCGGCGACCGAGTCGAGGTCGTGATGGCGATGTCGGGCGGCTAGCGATCGCGAGCCCTCGGCTCGCCCGCGCCGGCGATGTCGCGCTGCGCTCGCGCGATACGCAACGCCTGCGTCGGTCGCGCTCGATGCGGCGCTCCGGGATCACGCATCCCGCCAGACGGCTGGGCGACGCGCGAGAAAAGCCTCGATCAGCTCGCCGCCAGCCGCGAGTCGAGACGTTCGTTCAGCCGCCCCTCCTCGCGCAGCTTACGCAAGCGCCGATGGCCGAGGAGAGCGGCGCCAATCGCCGCCGTGCATTGAGCCAGGTCGCCCGGCGGCACGTTGACCGGCGCCTTCAATCGCTCGGCCAGAACTCGCGCCATCGTCTCGAAGCGGGCGATGCCTCCGACGAGCGTGAACTCCGGATCGAGGCCGGCGCGCTTCATCAGCTGTACCGACCGGTCGGCGAGCGAGACGATCGCGCCGTGAACGATGTCGGCGGGGGCGCAGCCGGATGACACATGATTGATCACTTCCGATTCGGCGAAGACGGCGCACACGCCGGAGATCGGCACCGGCTCTTTGGACGTGACGAGCAGCGGCCCGACCTCGTCGATCTTGTAGCCGAGGTAGCGCGCCGTCTTTTCAAGGAAGGCGCCAGTCCCGGCGGCACACTTGTCGTTCAGGCGAAACGACTTGACCCTACCGCGCTCGTCGAGCCGGGTCGCCTTCATCGTCTGGCCTCCCATGTCGAGGACAGTCCGGGTGTTCGGAAAGAGCCGGAGCGCACCGGTCGCCTGGGCGGTGAGATCCGTCACCTGCACATCGCGAAACGGCACCTGATAACGCCCGTACCCGGTGCTGACGACATAGGCGACATCGCGCTCTTCCAGGCCCGCCTGCGCGAGCGCTTCGCGCTCGGCGCGCGTAGCCGCTTCCGTCAGACGGAAGCCGGTGCCCACGATGGCCCTGCCGACGAGATCGCCGCCATCCGTGACGATGGCGGCCTTGGTGTACGTCGATCCCAGATCGATGCCGAGCGTGAAGGTCACGACGCTTGCACTCCTTCCTTCGCCGGCCCGGCGGGGCGCGGGTGCGGCGAGCGGCTGGCGCGAATCTGATCCAGCGCGAAGAGAGCTGCACCGAGGGCTCCCATGAAGTGAGACTCCTCGCTTACGTTCATCTTGAGACCGAGCTCCTCGTTCAAGACCGCGACCATCCCCTGGTTGCGGCTGACCCCGCCCGTGAACGTGACCTCGGACTCGACGCCGACGCGACGCAGGAGCGCCAGCGAGCGCGTGGCGATCGATCGATGCACCCCCATGAGAATGTCCTCGACCTTCTTCCCGCGCGCGAGCCACGACAGCACCTCGGACTCGGCGAATACGGTGCACGTCGTGGTGATCTTGACGGGCCGCTCGGCGGCCAGAGCCCTCGGGCCGAGCTCGTCGAGTGGAATCTCCAGCGCGAAGGAGGCCGCCTGCAGAAACCGGCCGGTCCCCGCGGCGCATTTGTCGTTCATGCAGAAGTCGAGCACCTGACCGCCGGGGTGCACGCGAATCGCCTTGGTGTCTTGACCGCCCATGTCGAGAACGGTGCGCGTGGAGGGGAACATGCGGGCGGCGCCGCGCGCATGGCAGCTGATCTCGGTGACCTGCGCGTTGCCGAACGTCACCTTGTAGCGGCCGTATCCCGTCCCGACGACGAACGGGACTTCCTGCTCCTCGATTCCGCCGTCGCCGAGCGCCACTCGGAATGCCTTCTCGGCGACGGTCACCACGTTGGCGCCGGTCTCGAGCAGCGCTCGTCCGACGATTCGCCCCTCCTCATCGACCACCACCGCCTTGGTCTGGGTGGATCCGACGTCGACTCCTGCCGCATACGCCATGGGTGCACCTCGCTCAGTGTTGGGAGCTCTCGCCGGCCGCCCGGAGCTTTCTCGACGCCAGTCCCTCGAAGAAAGCGTCGATCCGGTTCTTCAGCTGCGCCTCGGAGACGACGCGCTTGTCCATCAGGTCCGATTCGATGAACAGGCAAGGGACGTCCCGCTTCTCCATCACGGCCCGCCGGTTGTCGGCCAAACCCGTGGACACGGTTCGACAGCTCTTGATCGGATGATAGACGATCGCCATCGACGCGGAAGGCGTCGACCATCTCGACCAGCGCCCGATCCTGGAAGAACATGCTGTCCATGCTCGCGCGCAGGCTCATCAAGACGCCTTCGGCGAGACTCTCGACCGGTCGGTCCAGGTCGTACTCGCCGCCCGCGTTCAGTCCGCCGGCCGCGAACGACAGGTAGGTGGAGTTGACGAACACGCCGCCCCACTCGGAGAAGAGCTCGTAGAAGCGGCGGAAGATCGGGTAGCAGGGCACGCCGACGAACGTGAGGCGCCACTTCTCCTCCGGCAGGGTTCCGATCCCCTCTGCGGCCTTGTACTCGAGCTCCTCCACCAGATCCCGGAAGTACGCCGCTCCCTGCGGCGTGCCGCGCAGCGCATTGGCTACGCCGAGATAGACGGTGCCTTCGGTCAACGCGTTGAAGACGGCCGGGACGCTCCGGTTGAGCTCGAGCACGCGCTTCCACGCGCGGCTCATCTCGTTCGTGTGGCGCAGCACCTCGCGCAGCCGGTCGACGTCGAATTTCTTCCCGGTCACCTGCTCACAAAGCTCGATCAGCTCCCGTATCTGGTGCTCGACGTAACGGCGGTCTTGCTCGAAGTCCGCGTCTCCCGGTCGGCGGCGGTCGTCGGCGCTGCGCGAGCCCGGCACATCCAGCGTGAACACGGGAATGTGATAGAGACGTTCCCAGATCTCCGCCCATTTGATGTAGGTGTTGCAGGCATTGGTCACCACCGCGATCGCCGGCTTGGGGATCCGCCCCATCGGGTGCTCTCCCTGCCGGAGCTGGACGGCGACGTCCGCCTTCACGTAGCCGCAGATGTCGGGTGAGTAGCCGTACTCTTCGGCCTGGTTCAGGTACTCCTGCGCCACGCCACGCACCGCGGTCTGCAGCGAATTGATCTCGGGAAAGACCGTGTGAAGATCGAAGACCCGCAGGATCTCCGCCATGCTTCCCATGACGAAGACGTAGGCAGCCGGCTCGTTTCGCTCCGTCGCGGAGTTCAGATTGCCGTACCACTCGCGAAACAGCCGTCCGCCCTCGCGCGCCCCGCGCCCGACGGTTTCTGAGCCACCTCTCGCGCTCGGCGCAGTCATCATGGGCGATCCTTCCTCGTGTGAATCGGTTCCCCTCATCCCGACGCTCGCATCACGAATCGAACAGCACGTTCTCGACGAACGTCTCGAGCTGCATTTGCAGCTGATCGAAGCTCGTCGTCTTCTCCTCGAACTCGCTGACGAAGTAGGGAATGCCGACCTCTTCCAGAGACTTCGCATACGCGACCTGCTCGTCGAGACCGGGCTCGCACATCTTGGCGGAGGCGATGATCGCCGCTTCCGCCCCGGACTTGCGGATGCGCTCGAGCAGCATCCGCTCCTTCGGCTTGCGCAGATCGTGCTGCACCGGACTGTAGGACGATCGCTCCAGATACGCCTCGGCGAGGCTGCCCCACGGATCCCCTTCGACGCTCACGTCGTCTTCGATCCAACGCAAACCGATCAGCAGGTCATCGTCGACCACGTAGCAGGACTGGGTGATGATGCGCAGCATCTCGAGCGGCGGCTGCTCGCAGAATCCGCCCTCGATGACCACGCGGATCTTGTCCTGCTTGCGCGCCGATCTTGCTCGGATGCCCGCTATCGCGCTCGACAGCAGTGCGTTGTGGTCTTCGCGCGGGATGATTCCGCCGACGGCGAGCAGCACGTACGCTTCCTCGACCGAAACCAGCCACGGCGTTTCGCGCTTGATCTCGTAAAGCTCCCGCAACAGCCGTCGGTTGCCGTTGAAGATGGCGATCGAGCGGCGCAAGTCGTCCTCTGCGATCCGCCTGCCGGCCACCTGCTCGATCTCGGCGCCGAGGCGCCGGTACTCGTCGCGCAGGTAGGCTCCGGCGTATCGAGAGTTGGCGTTCTGCGGCAGGTATAAGATCCGTGACGGGTAGGAGAAGTTGCGCGCCCAGATTCCCGCCAGGTTGCGCGCGGCGTCGCAGATGGGATGCGTCACGAACAGGTCCAGCGGAAGGCAACCGCTGAGGGCCAGCTCCAGAGAGCTCCGCAGGATCGAGCAGAGGTAGGAACCGAAGTGCGAATCGGCGTACTTCACGTCGAGCTGTCCGCCACGCACCTTCACGGGGAGAAGGCCCGCGGCGTGGGCGATCTCCTCCGGAAAATAGACTTGAAAGTGCCCGAGCACCTTGCCGCCCGCCTCACGCCAGCGCTGGACCGACGGGTAGCGGGTATCCTCGACGAGGTCGCGACAGCGCGTGAGGATGTCTTCCAGCGCCTCGGCTCCGCATGGGACCAAAGTCTGTCCACTCATTGCAGGCTCTCCGTTACCGGCTCTTCGGCGACGACACCCCCTCCGTCATCGCCACTCGGTCCGAAGAGGGCGCGGTCGGCCGGAACTCGGGCCGAGCCGCACCGCGCCTCGAATGCCTCCTGCTCCGCACATGCCCAGTCGCACCACTCGACGTACATGCGCTCGAAGGAGATCGCGTGGCGGAGCGTGAGGGTGTTCCAGAAGAGGATCGGGTCGGTGGTCTCGAGCGGGTTTCCGTGCTTGCGTGCGAGCTGGCGTTCCAGGCCGCGGTAGAATTCGAGCCGCCGCTCATGCAGCGCTCGATGGTGCTCGATCTGCGTCTTCGCCTCTTCCCCGGGGATCAAATGAAAGGCGAAACACTTGAGCATCATTTCATCTTTGACGGCCTGGATCTTCGCCTTCCGTCTGATCCACGCGACCAGCTCGGCCTTGCCCTTTTCGGTGAGCGCATAGACTTTCTTGGTCGGCCGCCACTCGTGGGCGATCTCGCTGCGCGTGACCAGCCCTTCCTCCGCCATCCTCTTGAGCTCGGGGTAGATCTGGCTGTGTCCCGCTCGCCAGAAGAATACGATCGAACCGCCAAAGCGTTTCTTCAGCTCGTAACCGCTGAGCGGCTTGTGGGAGAGAAGCTCCAAGATGGCGAATCGCAACATACGTCGAGTCCTCGATATGACAGTCTCGACATATCTCAATGCGAAATACGTGCCAGACTGATTCGTTCATCGAGCCTCGTTCTTCCAAGGATATCGCTGAGGCGATATTCGGAGATTGTCACCTTCGGTATCACATGACGCGTTGGATGATTCCAACGGACGCGTCAAGAAGCCCGATGCGGTGACCTTAACGAGTGTTCGAGCGGAAAACGCCTGAGGGCTCGCTCAAGCGGTGGGACAGGCTCCTCAACAGGTGCTCTAGACGTTCGGCCTCGACCGGCTTCGATGTATAAGAAAGGATACCACTCGCTCTTGCCGAACGTTCTACCGCCTGGCTGTGCTTCCCGGCAACATAAATGATCAGCACATCGGAAAAGCAATTGTGGATATTCTCGATTAACTCGCTACGATTCTCTTCAGGTACCGCATCATCATCGATGATGATGACGCGCACGTGGCGGGTTCGCACGATCTCGCCAATTCGGTGCCAGTCATCATGATTCTCGACCAGCCAAGGAAAGGGCCATGTGCGGCGCACGAGCTCGACGAGAGTAGTATCGCGAGTCAGTACGAGGCTCGTCACCTCGCGCGCTGTAAATCGCCCCATATTGGCCAGCGAATTCATGGGGAGCATTAAAGCATCTAGCATGCCATTATTTTGCCGAGCTCATGGCCTATTAAATTCGCGTCGATTTCTGTCGGATCTGACGCCGTTGGCGTCAGCAGCCCCTTTATGCATCATCGGGTGATCGCTTCGAACAACAATGCATGCTCGGCCTTAACGTCGACGGCATGCAACATGCTCGCGATCATTCACGCCAAGAGGAATAGCCCGTGGACGAAGATCGATCGCCGCACTTCGTGACGATGAGGTTGCCGGTAAGGATGGCGGTTGAATCACGGCGAGTACGACTCGAACAGGAGGGGCGTGTTCCGGCCACCGGCCAGGCTCTGATGGCAACGGTGGTCGCTGCGCTCTTCGGTGTGCTCAGCTTCGCGTCCAGCACGCTCGCCGATGGCGCTCCGCCCAGGCCGCTCGGCGACGCCGACGCCGAGGCCGGTCAGACACTCTATGTTCGCGAGTGCAGCGCCTGTCATGGCGAGCGGGGCGACGGCGCTGGCCCGGCCGCCGCGTTCCTCCAACCACGCCCTCGCGATTTCACGAAGAAGATCTTCAAGGTACGGACGACCGACTCGGGCATGCCGCCGCGGACCGAAGATCTCTTGCGCACGATCGAGCGCGGCTTCCCGGGCACGGCGATGCCGTCGTTCGCCTTTCTAGCCGAGGAGGAGCGGCGACGGATCGCGGCCCGCGTGCTGGCATTGGCGGGCCTGCTCCACGAGCCCGAGCCCGCAATGATCCCGCTTCCTGCCAGCCCGCCACCGCTCACGCCGGAGAGCGTCGCTCGCGGCAAGCAGCTCTACCGCGACGCCGAGTGTTTCAGCTGTCACGGACGAGAGGGAAAAGGCGACGGGCCAACGGCTGCCACGCTGAAGGACGTCGACGACCGGCCGATTCCTCCGCGAGATCTCACGGGCGGCGTCTTTCGCGGCGGCGACGATCGCTTGGACTTGTACGTGCGGATCTTGACCGGCATGGATGGCTCTCCAATGCCTTCCTACGCAAGTGCGATCGAACCGGCGGACTGCTGGGCGCTCGTCGATTACATGTTGTCGCTGCGTAAGCCCCGTGTGCAGAAGCCACCGCGCGGGGGTCGCACCGGCGCAGCCCTCGAGATCGCCGCGCGCACCGGCTGTCGCGGCTGTCACGTTCTCGGCGACGGCAAGGGAGGCGCGGTAGGCCCGGACTTGCGCCTCTCCGCGCAGAAGCTTCGCTCCGAGTGGCTCGACGCTTTCCTGCGGCATCCGCGTGAGCCGGGGAGCATCTACCCTGCGTCCACCTATCGCATGCCGGACATGCGCCTCGCCGACGACGAGGTTCGGATCCTCGTAGACTACATAGTGCAGCTCGCCAAGCGAGGACGATCGGCGGCGCCGGCCCCCGACGTCTCGAGCTTTACGCCGCAGAAGGTCGAGGAGGGAAAAACGGTTTTCGTCTCGCGCTGCGCCCCTTGTCATGCGCTCGGCGGCGCAGGCGCCGGCTCCGGCTCTCCACGGGGGCCCGATCTAACCGCGGCGTCGGCGCGCCTCGACTTCGAGGGGTCGAAGAAATGGCTCGCGGAGCACAAGAAGATCGACGCCGGCACCCTGCCGCTTCGCGACGACGACATCGACAGCGTACGTATGTTCGTCTGGAAGACATCCGCCGAATCGTCCCCCAGCAGGTCCGCCGCAGATCACTGATGGTGTGAGGGAAGTCGCGAGTACGCCAGGCTAGAGCCGTACAGAAGGCGACACCTGTCTCCTTTCGCGCCACGAAACTCGCTGATCCGTGGGCGAGCGGTCAACGCCCGCATTCCTTTGTCGCCCCAGCGGGCCTGGCCCGTAACCTGCATCAGCATTGGTGAATGGCCAACGGTCGGCAAGAGCAGAGTCTCTGGAAGACGAGCCATGTGGCGCATGCGCTGACCTTTCTCATTCTCCTCGCGACTGGTGCGTTGCTCTTCTCCCCGGTTCTCCGTTCCCGTCTCACGGGAGGCTATTCGCTCCACGTCGGTCTCGTTCATTGCTGGATCGGCGTAGCGTTCGCGATCGCGACGTTGCCGTTCGCACGACACGCGATTTGGTCCCATCGGCCAAGCAGCCGAGATGAAGAGCGGGTGTCGGTGTCGCCGAGCCCGATCCGGCGCTGGCACGACGCTCATCTTCTATTCACGGTCGTCGCGGGAGCTGCGTTCACGGTGACCGGTCTCCTCCTGTGGCGGCAAGATCTCTTCTCTCTCGTCCTCATCGACTGGTCGGCGACGATTCATCAGTGGCTCACCTACGCCGCCTGCGTCGTGCTCACCGCCCATCTCTCCGTGGCCGTGATCGTCCCGCGGCTGCGCGCCGTTCTCGAGCAGGCACCGGCTATGGCGCCTTCGCGCGAGCGAGCAGCCGCAGCGAAGGGAGCTCCGTCATGCTCGTAAAGAAGGTTTCGTTTGCTCGTGATACGCTCCTAGATCCCGGGGCGGCTCGATGGAAGCAAGCGGCGATGGAGATCGTCGCCTTGAAGGGGACACCCCTCGCGCTGCAGCCTTCCCCGTACATCAAGGCGGCATGGAAAGGCCGCGAGATCGGCAAGATCAAGAGCGTCCGGGTGCACGCGTTGCACAACGGGGAGGAGATTTTCTTCCATTTGGAGTGGGCGGATGCGACGGACGACGCGAAGATCGGCAACGACAACGCCTTCCCCGACGGAGCCGCCCTCCTCTTTCCCATGAGTTTCGACGCTCCGCTGCAGACGATGGGCAGCAAGACTCAGCCGGTCAACGCATGGCAGTGGCGCGCCGACTTCGGCGAGCAAGGCAAGAACAACGTGGCCGAGGGGCTTGGCACGACGCGCGTCACGGCCGTGAGCCACATCACCTGCCGGGGCTCGTGGCAATCCGGAGCCTGGCAGCTCGTCATCGCTCGGCCGCTCGCAGTCCCGGACCAGGCAACCGAGGCGGTGCAGTTCCGCCCCCCAGCGGCGACGAAGATCGCCATCGCCATCTGGGAAGGCTCCAACGGCGAGCGCGCAGGCGTCAAGGCGTTCTCGCAAAACTGGCGCCCGCTCCAGCTTCAGGCTTGAAGCGCACGGGAAGGAGGCACCGCGATGGCGGAAGACAACGTCGGCAGGATCGTGAACGGCCAGGTCGTACGGCCGAAGCAACAGCTCGCGATGGTCTTCGATCTGAACAAGTGCCTCGGCTGCCAGACCTGCACGATCGCCTGCAAGACGCTCTGGACCCGCGAAGAAGGCATGGAGCACATGTGGTGGGCAACCGTGAACACCATGCCCGGGCGCGGAACACCGAAGGACTGGGAAGCGATGGGCGGCGGCTTTCACGAACGGCGCGCCGCGCGCCGGTAGGCTACCCACGAGCGAGGAGTTCGGTGAGGCGTGGGACTTCAACTACGACGAGGTCTTCTACGGCGGAAAGGGTGAAGGCGCCGCACTGCGCGCGCAGGGGAAGCCGCCCACCTGGGGACCGAACTGGGACGAAGATCAGGGCGAGCGGCGAGTACCCGAACTCCTACTACTTCTACCTGCCGCGCATCTGCAATCACTGCACGCACCCGGCCTGCCTCGAGGCCTGCCCGCGCCGGGCGATCTACAAGCGCGCGGAGGACGGCATCGTGCTGATCGACGAGGACCGCTGCAAGGGCTACCGCTTCTGCATGGAGGCCTGCCCGTACAAGAAGATCTACTTCAACCACGTCCGCACGATCGGCCAGAAGTGCATCTTCTGCTTCCCGCGCATCGAGAAGGGCGTGGCGCCGGCGTGCGCGCGACAGTGCCCCGGACGCCTGCGGTTCGTCGGCTACCTCGACGACGAGAAGGGGCCGATCCACAAGCTCGTCAAGCAGTGGAAGGTCGCCCTGCCCCTGCACGCGGAATACGGCACCGAGCCGAACGTCTACTACGTTCCGCCGCTCTCCCCGGCCCGACTCGATGCGGACGGTAACGTCGACGAGTCCAAGCCGCGAATTCCGATCGAGTACCTACGTTCGCTCTTCGGCACCGAGGTCGACGGCGCGCTCGCGATGCTCAAGGCGGAGATGGCGAAGGCGAAGCGCGGCGAGAAGTCCGAGCTCCTCGACACGCTGATCGTCTACCGCTGGCCGAACCAGATCTTCCCGGATTTCACGAAAGACCCGGCGACACTCGAGTGGATCCGATCGGATACCACGAGGAAGGCCTGACTGCCCGATGAGCTGTTACGGCACGAAGTCACATTTTCACACGAAGACATTGGATAGGATGCCTCAGAACCCAGGTAACGCCTCAGTCTTCGCCTCGAATGCTTCGAAACGACGAAGAGCGCGGAACGCGGAAGCCAATGACCCACGAGATCGTCTATCGCTCTCCGCGCTTGCGCGCGGTGGCTGGATCTTCCGGTCGACCCGAGCACGGGCCGACCGGAAGATCCAGCGCTTCCGGAATTTCCAGCACGTGTGGCCAAGACTGACGCATTACGAACCCACCGACATTTCGATTGCGGCTGGGAGGCCGCGCTGAGACGTCGGTCAAGGTGGAGCCATGACGAACGAGCTCGAAGAGGGCGAGAAGACGGCGATCGGATTCACCCGCCGCGATTTCATGAAGCAGAGTGGAGCCGCCGCGCTCGTGCTCTCGCTCGGGCAGCTGCGGTTCGCGGCCAGCAGCGCGCTGGCGGCGGAAGACGTGGCCTCGCAGGAATATCCGTACCGGAACTGGGAGGATCTCTACCGCCACAAATGGCAGTGGGACAAGGTCGCGCGCACGACCCACTTCGTGAACTGCTGGTATCAGGCCCACTGCGCCTGGAACGTCTATCTCAAAGACGGGATCGTCTGGCGCGAGGAGCAAGTCGGCGACTATCCGCAGATCAAGGCCGGCTTCCCCGACTTCAACCCGCGCGGCTGCCAGAAGGGAGCCTGTTACAGCCACCGCATGTACGACGCTTCGCGGCTCAAGTGGCCGCTCAAGCGCGTCGGCGAGCGCGGCGAGGGGAAGTGGGAGCGGATCTCCTGGGACCAGGCGCTCACCGAGATCGCCGACATCGTCGTCGACACGACCGAGAAGGAAGGCGCGGACAAGGTGGTCTGGAGCCTCGGCCCGCTCCTCACGCTCGGAACGATGGCGGCGGGAGTGTGCCGGCTCGGCGTGCTCATGGACAACGTGCTCCTCGACATGAACACGGAGATCGGCGACGGCCACCGCGGCGCCGGCGAGACGTTCGGCAAGATCGTCGCCGAGCGCTCGGCCGACGACTACTTCCACTCGGATCTGATCCTCGTCTGGGGCTGCAACCCGCTCTACACGCAGATCCCGAACGCGCACTTTCTGACCGAGGCGCGCTACCACGGCACGCGTATCGTCGCGATCAGTCCCGACTACAACGCCTCGGCGATCAAGGCCGACACGTGGATTCCCGTCCGCGTCGGCACCGACGCGGCGCTGGCTCTGGCGATGGTGCAGACGATCCTCGCCGAGGGCCTCCAGAACGATGGCTTCCTGCGCGAGCAGACGGACCTCCCGTTTCTCGTGCGCGACGACACCAAACGGTTTCTCCGCGAGAGCGATCTCAAGAGCGGTGGTAGCGACGAGACCCTTTACGTCTACGATGAGGCGGCGAAGCGGGTGACGACGGCCCCCATGCGCTCACTCGAGCTCGGCAAGCTGCGCCCCGCGCTCGGCGGGACCTACGAGGTCGAGACGCTCTCCGGTAAGGTGCGGGTACGGCCCGTGTTCGAGGCCTTGCGCGAACGGCTCGACCGCGATTGGACGCCCGCGAAGGCCTCGGCGATCTGCGGCGTGGCGCCCGAGACGATCCGCGCCCTCGCCCGTGACGTCGCCAGGGCCAAGGCCGCCGCCAACGTCACGAGCAGCAACTGGGGGAAGCTCTACCACGGGAACCTCGTCGAGCGCTCGATGATCCTGCTGCTCTCGGTGTGCGGGCACATGGGCCGCAAGGGCGCGGGCTACAGCGGGTTCCCGTTCCTCACGAACGACGGCTTCGATTCGTTCGTGTTCGCCAAGCACGCGGGGCGCCTCGGCAAGCTCCGCCTTCAGGCCGAGCTCCTCGGCAAGGTCATGGCGTTCAAGATGCGTGGCTTCTCCGACGAGATGATCACCTACGAGATCGCCCGCGACTGGTACGCGAAGGGCGTGTGGACATGCGGCGTCCTCTTCTGGCAAGTGCACGGCGGGCTCCTCGAGCTCGCCAACGAGTCCCAGAAGTGGGACCCATACATGAAGCGAAGCGCGAAGGAGTACCTCGCCGAATCGCTGGAGAAGCGCTGGCAGTACGTGTATCCGCCTCCGGGCCAGCCGCCGCGCGTGATCTTCGAGGTCGGCAGCAACATTCTGCGCCGGCTGCGCGGCTACCCCCAGCTCTTCAAGCATCTCTTCCCCAAGCTTCGCGCCTTCGTGACGCTCGACTCGCGGATGAGCTCCACCGCGCTCTACTCCGACTACGTGCTGCCGGTCACGGCCTGGTACGAACGCTCCGATCACAAGTGGGTGACGCCGCTGATGCCGTTCATCCACGGCGGCGAGAAAGTCGCCCCGGCCTTTCACGAGGCGAAGTCCGACTGGGAGATCACCGCGCTGCTCGCGAAAAAAATCCAGGAGCGCGCCTCCGCGCGCGGGGTGAAACCGTACACGAGCCGCCGCGGCGAGGAGCGCCGCCTCGATCGGATCTGGGACGAGTTCAGCTTCGGCGGGACCTACGAAGCAACCGACGACGACAAGGTCGCGAACGACCTGATCCGCCTGTCGACGAACCTCGAGGGAGTCGAGTGGGAGGATCTCAAGAAGAAAGGGTGGGCCCGCTTCACGGCGGTCGGCGAGGGAGGCACGAGCATCGGCAACGCCTGCGACATCAAGCCCGACGACACCGTGTCGCCGTTCACGTTCCACGTCGAGAAGAAGATCGTTTACCCGACTCTCACGCGCCGGATCCAGTTCTACATCGACCAGGATCTCTACCTCGAGCTCGGCGAGGAGCTGCCGACGCACAAGGATCCGCCGAAGATCGGGGGCGACCATCCGCTGATCCTCAGCGGCGGGCACACGCGCTGGAGCATCCACTCTTCGTGGCGCGACGACGCGCTGATGCTCCGCCAGCAGCGGGGCGAACCCGTCATGTACATGAGCGTCGCGGATGCGCGCTCGCGCGGCATCGCCGACGGCGACATCGTCGAAGTGCGTAACGACGTGGACAGCTTCCAGATCCACGCGAAGGTGTCGCCCGGCGTGCGGCCCGGCCAGGTGGTGATTTACCATGCCTGGGAGAACTTCCAATTCCGCAACCAGAAGGGATACCAGAACCTGATGCCGACACCGTTGAATCCCGTCGAGCTCGCGGGCGGCCAGTTCCACCTGCGGCCGAACTTCATCTGCCTGCAGCCCTCGACCAACGATCGCGACACGCGCGTCGAGGTCTCGAAGATCGCCTGAAGGCGATCGCTGCGAGGAGACCTCACGTGATCCAGCTCGACTCCTTGGAGAGCCCCGAGGCGATACGGACCGCAAGCCGAAGTCGCCTCTACAGCCTGCTCGCCGCGGTCCTGCAGTTCCCGACCCCCGAGTTGCACGAGCAGCTCGAGGCCGGCGCCTATGGTCAGGCGCTGCTGGGAGCTGCCGAGGCCCTGCCGTATTCCCTCGTCCTGGTCCGCGACGCGCTGGTTGCGTCCTTCGGTTACACGGACTTCCAGGCAGAGTACATTCGCCTCTTCGACGTCGGGCCGAAAGGCCCCCCTCCTTGCACTCTCTACGAGGGCGAGTATCGCGGCGGGGGCCGAATGCAGGTGATGGAGGACCTCCTTCGCTTCTACGAGCACTTCGGCCTCGCGCTCTCACCCGAAAGGCGCGAGCTCCCCGACCATCTGACGGTCCAGCTCGAGTTCCTGCACTACCTCACGTTCAAGGAGCTCGCGGCGCTCACGCGGGGGCTGGATCCGAGCCCGTATCGCAGAGCACAGAAGGATTTCCTCGAGCGCCATCCGAGCCGCTGGCTGCCGCACCTGCGCGCGAAGGTCTTGCGGGAACGGGCGCTTCCCCCCTTCCCCGCCTTGGTCGGCGCGGTCCATGACCTCGTCCGCGCAGAGGTCGTCTATCTGGGGCCGCTGGTCACGAGTGCCTGATCTACTGGGGTCGAGAATCGCCCTTCGCGCGAAGATACGCGGTCGGGCGCATCGTCACCCTGCGACGTTTCGGTTGCGGCCAGGAGGCCGCGCTCGGCGAGCGCCGCGTGGCGCTCGTCACTCCCGCAGACCGTACTTGGCGATCTTGGCGTAGAGCTTCTTTCGCGAGATGCGCAGCAGCCTCGCCGCCTGCACCTTGTTTCCCGAGGTCGAGTCGAGCGCCCGCTGGACGAGCTCGCGCTCCGCGTCGGCGAAGGTGGGGAGCAGCCCGGACATGAGCGGAGGTGGCGCCACGGACTCCCGTGAGATCTCGCGGGGAAGCTGGCTCAATCGGATCGTATCGCTGCGCCCGAAGGTGAACGCCGCCTCGATCACGTTCTGCAGCTCGCGAACGTTGCCCGGCCAGTCATAGTGTTGCAACACGGAGAGCGCTTCGCCGTCGATTCCAAGCACCGGAACGGCGGGCCGCAGTTTTTCGTTGAACAGGGTGATGAAGTGATCGACGAGCAGCGGGATGTCGTCGCGTCGCTCGCGGAGCGGCGGCACCTTCAGCACGTTCACGTGCAAGCGGTAGTAGAGATCACGGCGCAACTTTCCCCCGCTGACCGCTTCCTCGGGATCTCGGTTCGTCGAAGCGACCAGCCGGACGTTCACGGCCACCTCGGTCGTCGAGCCGACGGGGCGCACCGTCCGCTCCTGAATGACTCTCAAGAGCTTGGACTGCGTCTCCGGGCTCATCTCGGTGACCTCGTCGAGAAAGATCGTGCCTCCCTCGGCTGCGCGAAACAGGCCGAGGTACTCCGTCGCCGCGCCGCTGAACGCACCCCGCTTGTAGCCGAAAAGCTCGCTCTCGATCAGCTCGCGGGGAATCGCGGCGCAGTTGAGCGCGACGAACGCGGCGCGCGGAGCTGCGGCGCACTCGTGGAGCGCGCGGGCGACCAGCTCCTTGCCGGTGCCGCTCTCTCCGACCAGCAAGACCGTCCCTCGCGTCGCCGCCGCCGCCTCGATTCGCTCGTAGAGCTCATGCATCGACACGCTCGCACCGACGAGGCCCCGGAAGCGTCTGCGGCCAACGTCGCCGAGCGCGGCTGCGTCGCGTTCGAGCTCGTAGATGCGGGCGGCCGACACGGCCTGGTTGCTTCGAAAATAGGCATCCGCCAGCACGATCATCCGGCAGTGGCTGACCTTGTCGAACGACACGTAGATGCTCGGGCCAACTGCGCCGACGACGCCGAACACCTGGCTCGCCGCCTGCTCGAAGAAGTGCATCGACGCCACGACCTCGGCGAACGGCACGCCGCGGGCTGCAAGCTTCTCGCCGACGGCGCGCACCTCGGTCACGAAACGGTCGAAGTCCCCAGCGATCAACCTCCAGCTCGTCGCGTCGATGTCCGGGCCGTGGATTTGCAAGAACTCGGGCTCGGATAGCGTTCGCTTTTCGGCGAAGTGGAGGTGATAGAGCTGGTACCAATGCCGAAGCACCTCATCCCGGCGCCGGCCGAGCGCCTCGAGGATCGGTCGCAACTCGATGAGCTCGTGCTCGAAGAGGAGATGAAAGTAGATCGGCTGCGTCACCACGGAAGAGCCTTTACCGCCGGGGTCGCGCTTCACGCCGGGAGCGTCGCATAGGGGCAGGCGCCCATCAAGCTCCTCTACGTAAGGAGCGGTGCCAAGGTCCCTTCGGCTCACCATCCAAGTATACGCCGAGCGGGCCCGGCAATGCGCTCCGGATGCCATGGCGGGTCCCAGACGACGTCGACTCGGACGTCCTCGAGGCGGGGATCACGAGAGCGGATCGCCGTCTCGGCCATCTCCGCGACATGGAGGGAGAGCGGGCAGGCACGCGAGGTCATCGTCATGATGACGCGCACTCGGCTCTTCTCGACCTCGACACCGTACACGAGGCCGAGATCGACGACGTTGATTCCGAGCTCCGGATCGACGACATCTCGCAGCGCGTCGAAAACCTCGCTCTCGGTCATGCGCTAGCTCCCGGCGTGGGAGGCGACGCCAGCACCCGCTCGGCGGCGACTCGTCTGCCGAGGTCTGCCGTGAGCGCCGCGCGCGCCGTGTTGAACAGGAAGAGAACGATGCTCGCCGCGTTCAGGGCTCCGCCCCACGCGCGGATCTCCGTCAGAGCCGAGAGATCGCCCGCGAGACGGAGCGCAAGAGAGGCGTGAAGCAGCACGAGGTGGGCATAGAACGCGGCGCGAAACGGAATCGGCACGCCGAGGACCGCCGGAAAGATGATCGGCGCGTGGCCGAAAATCATCGCGAAGACGAAGCCCACGAAGACGGCGTGGAGCACGGCGTCGTAGAGGGGTCCGACGACGACGGCGCCGCAGCGGATCGCGAGCAGGCCGGCGACGCCGAGCCAGACATAGCCGGAGAGAAGGCAAACGGCGCTGAAGCGAGCGAGCCCGCCTAGCCGCACGGTGCGCCTCGCGGCGTCGTTCGCCGCGAGCCAGAGCGCGAGACCCAGCCAGGCGATGCCTGTCAGGCGAGCGCCAACCGCGGAGAAGAGGCCGCCTGACGAGAGCCCGAGCAAGAGGAGCGCGATGGTCCCGCCGAAGGCGAGCCGACGGGCGCGCGAGAGGTGAAGCACCCGACTGAGCTCGAGACGCTCGCCGGCGATCGTCAACACGAGGAAGCCGATCCACCACGAGACGACCCTCGCCACCAAGAACCCGCGGAGCCACAGCAAATTGCCAGCGACCCACGCGAGAGCTCCGAGGACCATGACAGCGGCGCCCGGCTGACGTTCCTCGCGAAGGACCGTGATGAGCACCGCGGCGAGGCCGAGGCTTCCTGCCAGCATGAAAAGAGCCGGCGCAGTCCCGGGCAGACCGAGAATCAGCGCCAGCGCTCCTAGCGCCGTGAACGCGGGAGCGACGAATGGCCAGGTGTTTCCGAAAGCCACCGCGCGCTCCAGAGCGATCACCATCCCGAGAAAGCCCGAGATCATGAGGGGCCCGTGGACGGCACTGAAGCCGGCGCGCGGCTCGGGGAGCGGCCAGCCCAGCCGCTCGAGCCCGGTCCACAGACCGACGAGGAGCGAGAGCATGCCTGCGGCCAAGGCCGGGAATCGCAGCGGGGAGCGCTTCAACATCCTGCTCCCGAGCCGCTCCCGGAGCGAGCCGAAGGAGCGGCCTTGCCGATCCGTACGCGCCAGATCTCAGGGCCCTGCTGGAGGTAGGTCCAGGAGAACCGTCCCGGCAGCTCCGCGTGAAACGTGTAGTAGAGCGGCTTGGGGCCGTGATCGCTCACGATGCGCGGGCGGAGAACGTGGCCGTTCATAATTCACTTCTTGATTGTGATGAATTCAGATTGGTCGCAATGCTTATGCCATCAGACATTCAGCTGGCCAATGATTCTTTGAATCCGTTCGAGTCAGAACTGTACCCAATGGAGACAACAATATTTTTGAAACACAAATTTGGTTGCGCCTCCCCGTATGGTTCCGTTCTTGCTTTCCTCGCGACGGAACTTGTCGGAGGTGCTCGTGATCAAAGGAGCAGTTCGTTGCGCGATTCTGATCCTATTCTCGGCGACCTTGGCCATCGCGGGAAGCGCGCCGACTTCCCCCGAGGCGATCGCTCTCGGCAAGCAGGTTTACGCCAAGCAGTGCTCGCCGTGCCACGGCATCGAGGGACGCGGCGACGGTGAGGCGTCGTACCTGCTCTACCCGCGGCCGCGGAACTTTCGTGCCGGCAAATTTCGCCTCGTCTCGACCTGGGACGGCGTGCCCACCGACGACGATCTCTTTCAGACGATCTCGCGCGGCATGCCGGGCTCGGCGATGCCCTCGTGGGGGCACCTGCTCGGAAGACACGCGGTGGGCGCTCGTGCCTACGTCAAGTCGCTCGTCGAGACGCCGCTCCAAGTCCAGCCTGCCTCACGACCCGGAAAGCCGGCGCACGTCGGCACGGGCGTCATCACCGTTCCGCCCGAGCCTCCCTATGACGCGGCCGCAAAGGCGCGCGCCGCGCAGCTCTTCCGCGAGGGCTGCGCCTCCTGTCACGGCGCGACCGCCCGGGGAGACGGCGTCGCAGATGCAGATCGACTCGATACGGGCCTGCCGACCCGGCCGCGCGACCTGACGATCGGCGTCTTCAAGGGAAGCCCACGCTGCGGAGAGTCTCTACCGCCGCATCGTCGCAGGAATGCCTGGATCGCCGATGCCGCAGAGCGAGTGGACCTCACGGCGACGACGCCTGGCACCTCGTCCACTTCGTGCGATCGCTGTCGAGCGACGCGCAGCGGGCGCAGTGCCGAGATGCGCCGCTTCACGCATCGTCGGCAACCCGCGTGCCGAGACGCTGCCGGATCATCCCGACGCCGGCATCTGGCGCGACGACGCCCGCCGTGAACCTCCACCTGATGCCGCTCTGGTGGCGCACCGATCGGCCCGAGGAGCTGACGGTGCGCGCGCTCCACGACGGCAAGGAGATCGCGCTTCTGCTCGTCGTGGGAGGACGCGACGCACGACGAGACGGCGATGCGGCCGCAGGACTTCCGCGACGCGGCCGCCGTCGAGCTCTCGCGCTCACGCCCGATCCGCCGTTCTTCGCGATGGGACAGCCGGGGGCAGCTCGTCGAACATCTGGATGTGGAAGTCGGAGCGGCAGGCCGACCTCGAGCCGGCCTTCCAGGACCTCGAGAAGATCTACCCGAACCTCGGCATCGACTCGTATCCGAACCTCCTCAAGTCGCCGCTCGAGCAGCCGCATGCGCCACGCGCTGACGCTCGAGTCCGATCCGACGTTCGTCACCGCCTGGGGCGCCGGCAACATCGTCGCCGACCCGACGCGGCGAAGCGCGGCGGAGGACCTGACGGCGCAGGGCTTCGGCACGCTGCGCGCGCGTCCGACGATCGACCAGTCGGTCGTCGGCCAAGGGCGTCTACGACGACGGCTCGTACCGCGTGCAGTTTACGCGCGCCCGCTCGCCGGCCAAGGAGGCCGGCGGCGTGACGCTCGCGCCGGGCGACCGCGTGCCCGGTCGCCTTCGCGGTGTGGAACGGCAGCGCCGGCGACCGCGACGGCAAGAAGTCGGTGACGATCTGGCAGGAGCTGCTGCATCGACAAGTGAACTGACGAACACGGCGAGGACGAAGCCATGAACGACGCGTCGCTTCTCGGATTTGACCCGGCGCAACTTCCTGCGCTGGCTCGGCATCGGCACCGGCGCAGCCGCGGCCTCGAGGCGCGCTGCCGCTCAGCTCTTCGCCGCCGCCGATCCCGACCAGAATCCCGCTCGCCGGCTCGCCGACCCGCGACTGGGAGAAGATCTACCGCGACCAGTACCGCTACGACTCCGCCTTCGACTGGGTCTGCTCGCCAAACGACACGCACGCCTGCCGCGTGCGCGCCTACGTCCGCAACGGCATCGTCGTCCGCCGCGGCGCCACCTACGACTACCAGAAGTACGCCGACCTCTACGGCAACCACGCGACGCATCAACTGGAACCCGCGGCAGTGCGCCAAGGGCTACACCTTCCACCGCGTGCTCTACGGCCCGTACCGCCTGCGCCACCCGATCGTGCGCAAGGGCTGGAAGGCCTGGGCCGACGCCGGCTTCCCCGAGCTGACGCCGGAGCTCAAGACGAAGTACCTACTTCGACGCGCCGCGGCGAGGACGAGTTCGTCCAGATCTCGTGGGAGGACGCGTTCACGTACATCGCCCGCGCGCTCGACGCCATCGCCCGGCGCTACAGCGGCGAGGACGGCGCGAAGCGGCTGCTCGCGCAGGGCTATCAGCCGGAGATGGTCAAGGCCATGGGCGGCGCCGGCACCCGCACGTTCAAGATGCGCGGCGGCATGGGCCTGCTCGGCGTCATCGGCAAGTACGGCATGTACCGGCTCAACAACTCGCTGGCCCTGCTCGACGCCAAGATCCGCGGCGTCGAGCCGGAGCGAGGCCACGGCCGGCCGCAACTGGTCGAACTACACCTGGCACGGCGACCAGGCGCCCGGGCATCCGTGGGTGCACGGGCTGCAGGCGTCGGACTGCGACTTCAACGACCTGCGGTTCTCGCAAGCTCATCATCATGGACGGCAAGAACCTGGTCGAGAACAAGCTGACCGACTCGCACTGGTTCATCGAGACGCATGGAGCGCGGCGGCAAGATCGTGGTCATCGCGCCGGAATACGGGCCGCCGTCGACCAAGGCCGACTACTGGATTCCCATCCGGCCGCAGACCGACGCGGCGCTGTTCCTCGGCATCACGCGCCTGATGATCGACAAGAAGCAGCTACGACGAGGCCTTCGTCAAGCAGCTTCACCGACTTCCCGCTGCTCGTCCGCACCGACACGCTGCAGCGGCTGCGCGCCGCACGAGGTGTTCCCCGGCTACCAGACGGCGCTCGCGCCCGACGGGCCCGTCCATGAAGATCCAGGGCCTCACCGAGCGAGCAGCACGCGCAAGCTCGGCGACTACGTGGTGTGGGACGCGAAGACGAAGGCGCCCGCGCGCCATCACCCGCGACGAGGTCGGCGACGACGATGGCGAAGGACGGCATCGATCCGGCGCTCGAGGGCACGCTTCAAGGTGAAGCTCGCCGACGGCAAGACGGTCGAGGTGCGCCACGCTCTGGACGCTCTACCAGATCCACCTCGCAGGACTACGACCTCGACACCGTCGCCGAGATCACGCGCGCGCCGCAAGACGCTCATCGAGCAGCTCGCCGCACGACATCGCGACGCATCAAGCCCGGTCGCCATCCACCAGGGCGAAGGCATCAACCACTGGTTCCACGCCACCGAGATGAACCGCGCCGCCTACCTGCCGCTGATGCTGACCGGCAACATCGGCAAGCCGCGGCGCCGGCTGCCACACCTGGGCCGGCAACTACAAGGCCGCGCTCTTCCAGGGCTCGCCGTGGACCGGGCCCGGGCTTCAAGGGCTGGGTGGCGGAAGACCCGTTCGCAGCCGACGCTCGACCCGAACGGCGCCGGGCAAGGACGTCCACGCCCACGCCTACACCAAGGACGAGGAGCCGGCCTACTGGAACCACGGCGACAAGCGCGCTGATCGTCGACACGCCCGAAGTACGGCCGCAAGAACTTCACCGGCGAGACGCCACATGCCGACGCCCACCAAGGCGATCTGATCTTCACCAACGTGAACCTGATCAACAACGCCAAGTGGGCCTACGAGATGATCAAGAACGTCAACCCGAACATCGAGATGATCGTCTCGATCGACATCGAGATGACCGCGTCGATCGAGTACGCCGACATCGCGCTGCCGGCCAACTCGTGGCTCGAGTTCGAGGACCTCGAGGTGACGGCGAGCTGCTCGAACCCGTTCCTGCAGATCTGGAAGGGCGGCATCCCGCCGGTCTTCGACAGCAAGGACGACCTGGCGATCCTGGCCGGCATCGCCGAGGCGCTGGCGCGAGGTGACCGGCGACCAGCGCTTCGCCGACTGCTTCAAGTTCGACGCTACGAAGGCAAGCGCGAGCGTCTACCTGCAGCGCCTGCTCGACACCTCGCACGACGACCGCGCGGCTACACGGTCGACGACATCATGGCCGGCAAGTACGGCCCGCCGGGCGGCGCGCTGATGAACTTCCGCACCTACCCGCGCATCCCGTTCTACGAGCAGGTGCACGACACCGAGCCGTTCCACACCGACACCGGGCGGCTGCACGCCTACGCCGACGTGCCCGAGGCGATCGAGTACGGCGAGAACTTCATCGTCCACCGCGAGGGGCCGGAGGCGACGCCGTACCTGCCCAACGTGATCGTCAGCACGAACCCGCTCGTCCGGCCCGACGACTACGGCATCTCGCGCGACGGCCGAGCACTGGGACGAGCGCACCGATCCGCAACGTCAAGATGCCGTGGGCGCAGGTGCAAGACGACGAAGAACTTCCTCTGGGAGAAGGGCTTCCAGTTCTACTGCCTGACGCCGAAGACGCGGCACCGCGTGCACTCGTCGCTGGTCCAACGTCGACTGGCACATGCTCTACGACTCGAACTTCGGCGACCCCTACCGGCTGGACAAGCGCGCGCCCGTGCGTCGGCGAGCACCAGCTGCACATGAACCCGCAGGCGGCGCGCGACCTGGGCATCAACGACGGCGACTACGTCTACGTCGACGCCAACCCGGCCGACCGGCCCTACATCGGGCGCGAAGCCGGACGACCCGTTCTACCAGGTGGCGCGCTGCATGCTGCGCGTCAAGTACAACCACGCCTATCCCTACAACATCGTGATGATGAAGCACGCGCCGTTCATCGCCACCGAGAAGAGCGTGCAAGGCGCACGAGACCCGGCCCGACGGCCGCGCGCTCTCCGCCGAACACCGGCTACCAGGCCAACCTCCGCTACGGCTCGCAGCAGTCGATCACGCGCAACTGGCACATGCCGATGCACCAGACCGACACGCTCTTCCACAAGGCGAAGGCGACGATGGGCTTCATCTTCGGCGGCGAGGCCGACAACCACGCCGTCAACACCGTGCCGAAGGAGACGCTGGTGCGCGTCACCAAGGCCGAGGACGGCGGCCTCGGCGGCAAGGGCATCTGGGCGCCGGCGACGACCGGCTACACGCCCGACAACGAGAGTGAGTTCATGAAGCGCTATCTCGCGGGAGAGCTGGTGAAGATCGCGGGCAAAGGAGACGACTGGTGACCCCCTACGACGAACCCGATCCCGAGGATCCGCATGGAGCTGGTTGGCGTGACGCTGCCTGGCGACGCGAATCGCGACGCACGAGATGGCGGCCGCGTTCGCCGACGAGTTCGCGCAGCTGGGCTCACGACCGAGCCCAGATTCTCGCGGCTGTTCCGCGAACCCCGTACTACGCCGGCGCGCACGCAGGCCTGGCGCGCTGCTCGGCGACGACGAGATCGGCGCGCATCGTCGACGAGAGCCTCGCCGTCTGGGGTCGGTTCAGCGTGTCGTGGTGACCGGATCGCTGTCGACGACGATGCCGGAGCCGGAGCCGCTGACGCTCTTCCGGCGCAGGAGGTAATCATGCCGACCGTGAACAACTGGCAGCTCGGCCGCGAGATGGACTATCCGTACGACGGCTGCGTTCCCCGACCGGCAGTTCGCCTTCGTCTTCAACATCAACCGCTGCATCGCCTGCCAGAGCTGCACGATGGCGTGCAAGTCCACCTGGACGTTCAGCAAGGGCCAGGAGCACATGTGGTGGGCCAACGTCGAGACCAAGCCCTACGGCGGCTACCCGCAGTGCTGGGACGCGAAGATTCTCGAGATGCTCGAGGAGGCCAACCCCGGACGGACAGCGCTGGACGCGGCAGCGCCGACGGACGATGCGAAGGCCCCTACGGCGCGTTCGAAGGGCAGACGATCTTCGAGGCGGCCGCGAACGACCCTCGTCCCGGACAGCGCTCGGGTGCTCGGCTACCTGCCGACCGACGAGGAGTGGAACTCGCCGAACATCTACGAGGACAACCCGGTCGGCGAGCGCGGCAGTCCGATGCGAGCTGGGATCGGCACGGGCGTGCAGCTCCCCGAGCACAAGACCTGGTTCTTCTACCTTGCGCGCATCTGCAACCACTGCACTATCCGGCGTGCCTCGCCGCCTGCCCGCGAAAGGCCATCTACAAGCGCCCCGAGGACGGCATCGTGCTCATCGACCAGAGCGAGTGCCGCGGCTACCGCAAGTGCGTCGAGGCCTGCCCGTACAAGAAGTCGATGTACCGCGGCAACACGCGCACCAGCGAGAAGTGCATCGCCTGCTACCCGCGCGTCGAGGGCAAGGACCCGGAGAGCGAGGGCGAGCCGATGGAGACGCGCTGCATGGCGGCGTGCATCGGCCAGATCCGCATGCAGGGGCTGGTGCAAGATGGCCGATGACGGCACCTGGGCCGAGGACCGGCAGCAACCCGCTCTACTACCTCGTCCACGTCGCCAAGGTGGCGCTGCCGCTCTACCCGCAGTTCGGCACCGCAGCCCGAACGGCTACTACATCCCGCCGCGCTGGGTGCCGCGGCCGTACCTCCGGCAGATGTTCGGCCCCGGCGTCGATCAGCGCGATCGAGCGCTACGCGAACCCCGACCGCGAGCTGCTCGCGGTGCTGCAGCTCTTCCGGCGCTCGAACCGGATCATCTTCCGCTACGAGATCAAGGAGGGGCCGAAGATCTACGAGGGCCAGCTCCGCGGCAAGCCGATCACGCTCTACAACGACACCGTCATCGCCTACGGAAAAGACGGGAAGGAGCTCTTCCGCACCACGGTCGAGGAGCCGTTCCACGTTCGCGGGAGAGAGCATGCAAACTCGATCTGAGCAGGCAAGGGCAAAGGACCGCGACCAAGAGCTGGCTCTCAGCCGCGGAGTCCTCTACGCGGCGCTCTCCCTCGGCTTTCGCCCGCCAACCGCCGAGACGATTGAGCGCCTCACCGATCACGAGGCCGTCGGCGCTCTCACCGAGGCGGCTCTCCGGCTCCAAGCCGTGAGCTCCGCGGCCGGCGCGGATCTCGCTCGCCGCGTCCGCGCAATCGCTCGAGCCAATGCCACGCTGGACGAGCTCGCCGCGGCCTATCTGCGCCTCTTCGGCCACACCGCACGCGGCGAGGTTCCCGCCTACGAGACCGAGTACGGGGCGGAGGCGCTCTTCCAGCAGCCGCAGGAGCTCGGTGACCTCTCGGGGTTCGCCGGGGCTTTCGGCCTCGCGCTCCGCACGGACGCGCACGAGCGCATCGACCACGTGAGCTGCGAGTGCGAGTTCGCCTCGTTTCTCGCATGGAAGGAAGCCTACGCACTCGAGGTCGACGACGACGGGATGCGTGGGGCGACCGTAGGTGCCACGGCTCTCTTCCTGCGCGATCACCTCGGCCGCTTCGCACCGGTGTTTGCGCGCCGCTTGGCTCGCGTGGATGGCGAAGGATTCTATGCGGCGCTCGGCCAGTTCCTCCTCGTGCTCGTCGAGACCGACTGCAGGCGCCTCGGGATCGAGCTTGGCCCCGAGACGCTTGGCCTGCGGCCTGATCCGACGGCATGCAGCGCGCCGATGGGATGCGAGACGTCATGCGGGTCGCTCCCGGAAGGCCCATGACGCGGGATAGCGACTTCTCGATCTCGTTCTCGGCGGACCTGGCGGAGGAGGCGGTACTGCGCGCGATTGCCGGGCACGCCGAGGAGCAAGCCCTCCGCCGCGCTCGCGATCCTCTCTATCGTTTCCCGCCTGAGGATCGCGAGCCGGCTTTCACCCGCCTCCATCGCGAGTGGTTCTTCCGTCTCGGTCTCGACCAGCCGTTTCGCCGCGCCCTCGGCGAGCTCCCGGTGCTCGGCGAGGCTTGCGCGCGGTGCCTGGTGAGCCGCGCCCTCTCGCGCCAGGACGAGATCGTCGATCTCCTCGTCGCCCCCGAGGAGGCAGCCCGCAGCGGCCGGAGCGTCCTCGTGCGCGTCCGCACGACGACGCTCGAGGACGTTCCTCGACTCCTCGGATGGCTCCGCGCCGAGCTCCTCAAGGTTGCCGACATGGTCGATCCCGCCTTCGGTTATCAGCCGACACTGCCGGGCGGAGGGGATCCCGCGCACGAGCATCTCGCCCGCGAGCGCTACCGGGTGATTTGGGATGCGAGCGTCGCGGGAAGGCTGGTGCGCCGCGGCGTCGCCACGGAAGATGCGGTCGCCGACGCCCGGAGAGCGTTCGCGGCCGCGTTTCCCATGCTCGGACCGGCGGTCAACGAGAGGTTCCAGGGCCTGCTCGACGGCGAGATCCGCACGCACGCCGAGTGGGCAGCGTTCGCGGCGATGCCGCGAGGCGAACACGAAGCGGTTTCGCTCGTCCCGGGGGGCCGCTGTCCGCTTTGTCGCTTTCCGACCTATTCGCCCGAGCCCGAACCGCGATCGCTTCCACACACGGTCGTGAAGCGGATCATCGCAGACTTTCCGAGCTGGAATCCAACAGCCGGTCTCTGCCGCCAGTGCGCGGATCTCTATCGCGCCGAGATCCTGTCTCTGCGGGCCGCTGCAGAGCTTCCCCGCGCGGTGGCAAACCGCGGCGGCTGAGTCGCCCTAGCGCCGACGCCGCCTCGCGCCGCGACCACCGTCGAGCTCTTCGCGGAGCCAGCCATAGGCGGCGACGCTCGACGGCAAGCCGATGATGCTCGCCGCCAGGGCGATCACGTGCCGCACTTCGGCCGCCGAGGCGCCCGCCGCCAGAGCTTTTCTCACGGCCGAGTGCGCGGCGCCTTCGCGAAACGCGCCGATCGCCACTCCGAGCTTCACCAGGCGCGAGGTCTTCTCGTCGAGCGGCCCATCTTGCTCCGCCTGCCGTGCGGCTTCCCACGATTCGCCGAGCTTCGGAAAGCGGCGAACGAAGTCACGATACGCCGCGGGCGGCTCTCCTCTTTGCGGTTTCACGCTCATCAAGATCTCCTTTCCGACGCATGCCTTCCGACCTCAGCTCATAGTGCGCGGTAGGTCGGCGCGCAACGGCAATCACGCTGGCTGTAACAAGCACTCAGGATGTCCGGGTCATAAGCACTTAAGGATGTCCGCCTCGCCGCCATCGAGAGGCCAGTGGAGACGCAACCTCGAGGACCTGGCGAGCGGCGCGGCGAGCACACGGCGCTCGACGTCGCCAACATCATCTCCACCTCGGGCACGACCGGCTTCCTCGAGGGAGGCATGTCGATGCACCGCGAGAACCCGGCGGCCCGCAACGTCATTCGGACCGTAGAGGGACTTCGTCTGGATTCCGGGTCAGGTCGCCGGCGTTCTCAGCTTCGCGAAGCAGGATGTTCAGGCTCGCTCACATCGCGCGACACGGGGAGCTCCGTCCATTGCGATCTCAGGTCCAGCCCGGCTTGGCGCCGGCGCGGCTGTAGCCCGGACTACGCGCTGGAGCGCGAGCGATGGCGAATCCCTGGTCGTAGGCCGCGCGGGTGACGAGAGTCAGCTTGAGATACCAACCCGCGGCGAGCGCGAGGAACGCCCCTCCGCTCGCTGCGATGGGACTGTTCGCGACCAATGCGATCACCAATAGGCCGAGCGGTAGCAGGTGACCCGCGATCTCGAGCGGGAGTCGGATGTCCGCGAGGATCGCCACCGTACCCCGCGGCGCCGCTCCCGGGATCGCAACGCGCGCTTGGTAGGACCCCCACACGAGCAGGCGCGCGGCGACCAGCGCGAAGAGACCGAGCAGAGCGGCGCCCGGCACCGCGCCGAACGCAGCGGAGAGAATCACGAACATCCCCCCGCCCTCCACGAGCCCCGTCGCGAAGACGAGCGGCACGATTGCCGGCTCGCGCCACGCAGGGATGCCTCTTGCCGCCTTCAGCATGCGCGCCTGGCAGTAGAGGAGCGCGAGGCCGAGCAGTGCGGCCAGCCAAGCGACGGTTGGCGAGCGCAGCACGACGGTCGCCACCGCAGCCGGAAGGAACGTGGCAATGGCAATCGCCTCCCGGCTCATCCAGGAGGTCCGCCAGCGACGGAAGACGTTGCCCGCGCGCAGCGGCCGCCCGAGCTCGCTGGCAACGCAAAGGAGGCCGACGAGCACCAGCATCGGCGCGAGCGGTGCGGCGCGCAACAACCACGAGCCTTGCTCGTCGGAAGCGACGGCTGCAAAGAAGAACAGCCCAGCGGCCGAGCCGCCGCCGATGAAGTTGGCTGCGGCCCGCCAGTTCCAGTGCCGCTGCCGCGCGGGCTCGACGCCTCTCATCGCTTCTTCTCCCAGAGGTAGTAGAAGCCGGGCTCGGTGCCGAGCTCGTCGTGCATGCGGAAGGACTCGTTCTCGGCGAGCAGCCGGGAGACCGAGCTCTCAGGATCCTCCAGGTCGCCAAAGGCGAGCGCGCGGGAGATGCAGGAGTTCGCGCAGGCCGGAGTCGCGTCGGGATCGACACCGGGAACGAGCCCCCGCGCCCGGCCGTCGTCGATGCGCTGGGCGCAGAAGTCGCACTTGCTGACCACGCCGATCCTCCTCGGGTCCGCGCGAGCGACTTCGCTCTCCATCGCGCAGTCTCCGTAGGCGTATTGCGGCTTCTCGACCTTGTAACGAGCCTGATACGGGCATGCGAGCGCGCAGTAGGAGCAGCCCATGCAGAGGTCGTAGTCGATGGCGACGATGCCGTCCTCGCGCTGCCAGGTCGCTCCCGAAGGGCAAACCTCCATGCAGGGTGGATTGGCGCAGTGCTGGCACCCAACCGGGACGAACGCGCGCCAGACGTCGGGATACTCACCCGATTCGATGTCGAGCACCCAGCGCCACTCGACCCACGCGGGCGTGGCATTGGTCACCTTGCACGCCGCGGTGCAGGTCTGGCAGCCGACGCAGCGGCGGAGATCGGCGACCATCACGTAACGGCTCACCGCCGAGCCTCCCGAGCGGCGCGCCCCCGCCCTTCCGCGATCCGACGAATCCTCACCCGCATGATGTCCGCTCCCGAGCCCGCGCTGTCGGTGAGCTCGAGCGACATCGGCGTCAACGGGTTCATGCTCGGAGCGTTCATGTCCTTCGCGTAAGGAGTCACCCAGTGGTCGAACTGACCCACGGCGACGAGCGTGTCGGGACGGATGCCCTGCGCGAGGATCGCGCGCCCGCGTGTCGAGCCGAAGGGCGAGCTCACCTCGACGACGTCGCCGGCGGCGATCCCTTGCTCCGCGGCGGTCCTCGCATTGACGACGAGGCCGCCGTGACCCCGCACGTTCTGCGCGACCTCGTGCATCAGCTGGATCGAAACGTTGCCGCCACAGTGATACTGCATGCTCTTGGTGGTGAGCATCCACAGCGGATAGTCGTGCGGGTCCGCCCCGGCATGGCGCAGCGCCTGCTCCCAGCGCCCGGGCACGTCGTGCCACTCGGGGAGCGCCTTGTACTCGGTGAGCTGCTCGTCCCACCAACGCATGCCGCGGTCGTGGAGCCGCCGGCCGAGCTCGAGGCCTGCGCGCATCAATCGCTCCTGGTAGGGAAGCTCGAAGCGCAGGCGCTTTTCGACCATCGTCGGGTAGAGGTACCAGTCGAGCCGCGGGAAAGGCACCGTGTAGAAGCCGTGGTCCGCGAACCAGGCGAGGTCCCTGACTTCCCGACCACCCGAGAGCGAGGCGGTCGCGGACTTGCAGGCAGCGTTCCAGACCTCCTCGACCCCG
The DNA here is from genome assembly GCA_963745025.1 of uncultured delta proteobacterium. Classification (GTDB taxonomy): domain Bacteria; phylum Desulfobacterota; class Binatia; order JACPRU01; family JACPRU01; genus CAVQIG01. The sequence goes on along the minus strand of CAVUWD010000016.1, from coordinate 394,842 downwards.
GGATCCCGGCCCGCATCCAGCGAGAAGTCGTAGCCTTCCCCCGAGAGCGGCACGCCGACGCCCGCGCCGCGGTTGACGGCGGCGACGTAGCGTTCGCGGAGGCCCGTGCGGCGCGCGAGCTCGGTCGAGATCCACGTGAAGTCCCTCGCCTCGCCCCGTGGGGTAACCGCTGGCCGGCGCAGTGCGTAGCCGTCGTGCTCCCAGAAGTACTCCTGGAACTTCGTCCCGCCGAGGCGGATGAGCTGGAGCGATTCGAGGTCGGTCGCCTCCGGGAGCAGCAGGTCGGCCACCTGGTTGGTCTCGTCGCGCGTGTAGGCGAAGCACACCACGAAGGGCATCCGGCTCATCGTGTCGCTGAGATTGCGGCTGTCGAAGAAGGAGATCGGCGGGTTGGTGCGGAACACGAACCAGAGCTCCGGCAACGTCGGCTTCGGCCAGCCTGCGGGTGTCTCGCGCTGGAAGAGCCAGGCGAGCTGCGTGGGGCCGAGCGCCTGGCTCCATCCGGGGGCGTTCAGCAGCAGGGGCACCAGCGAGTCGTGGGCGTTGCGGCCGCTCGGATGAGAGAGCCAATGCTCGGCGTCGGTCGGGTTCAGCGTGTTCAGCATGAACCCGTCCGGCCCTGGATGGACGCTCTTCACGCGGTTGCTGTGCGGCCGGTTGAGCCGCGTGCAGGTGCCGAGCGTGCCTCCCGGGGTCTCCAGCGCGCCCACCAACGCGGCGAGCATCGTCCGCGCCCAGCAGCATTCATAGCTCCCCCAGCCGTTGTTGACGGTCTTGCCCAGGGTGACCGCAACCGGCCGTAAGGGAAGCGTCGTGCCGTCGATCTCGATCGTCTCGCCCACGCAGGCGTGATCGAGATATTCTTCTGCGACGCGACGGATCGTCGCGGCCGGCACGTCGCAGACCTTTTCCGCCCACTCCGGCGTGTACCGCCCGATGTGCTCGACCAGCCGCGAGAACGCCGTCTCGGCCTCGACGTCGATGTGCGAGAACCGATCGCCGTCCGGCCCGGTCTCCATAGCCTCCCCGACGCGGAAGCGGCCTTCGAGCGCGGGCTGGATATCGGGCGCGTCGAACGGCACGGCACTCGCGCTCTGCACGTCCCAGATGAGCGGCTTCCCACTCTCGCGATCGCGGAGGTAGAAGCCGCCCGGGCCGATCAGGTACGGCGACGCCGTCCGGTCGCGCAGAAAGGGCACGTCTAGGCGCTCGCGCGGCTGCTCGTTCACAAGCACGTGCAGCATCGCGAACAGGAACGCGGCATCGGTCTTCGGCTTGATCGGCACCCACTCGGCGGAACACGCACCGGCGATCGACAAGTGCGGCTCCACCTGTACGCGCTTGGCGCCGCGCACCCGCGCGTCCGCATGACGGAGTACGCCGCAGACGCCGGCCGTCGCCTCCACGTTGTCGCCAAATGAGACCACGTAGCGGGTGAGCGGCGTGTCTGGACAAACCGTGAAAGCGCGGTGCCAGTACTCGCCGTAGAGATGCTCGTTGTGCCGGCACTTGGTCCCCTGCCCCGAGCCGAAGCTGAAGTCCACCGCTCCCCACGCGCCGAGGAACGCGGGAAAGGTCCCCATGTAATAGGTCGGCGTGCCACCGTGGCCGAAGCTGGCGGCGACCCGTGGCAGGCCCTGGTCGTCGAGCACGCCGCGCGCACGGATGTCAACGAGCTTCTCGGCGATCGTATCGAGCGCTTCGTCCCAGGAGATCGGAACGAATCCCGGATCTTCGTAAGCGCCCTTCCGCGGATTCGTCCGCTTCATCGGTGTGAGGACGCGGTGCGGACTGTAGGTCTTCTGAATCAGCCCATACACTTTGACGCAAGGCTTGCTGCTGATCGGTACTTTGGCCGCCTCGTGGCAGGGCTCGATGTCGATCGCCACGCCATCCACTACTTTCACGGTGAACAGATCCGGGCCGTTCACACAGTTGTAGCAATAGCCGATGATGTTTTGTTGATCCGTATGCATGCTCGCTCTTATTAAAAGCCATTATCGTGCCAATCGAATTCCAGATCGACAGTCTTATTGGGATAATTCCGCCTCGTTTGGAGCCAGTTTTTTCTTTCTGACGCCAAAGGGAGCAATCAATCATCACGGCTCCAAGAATCAATTTGGAAGACCAATGTCGATTACCAAGAAAACAAAGGATGGAGATGGCATGTTTGTGGCATTCACACTCATGGCGTGGGCTATACGATCGATATCGATACCGGCGGTACTTTCACCGACGGGTTTTTTACCCACGGCGAGGAGTTCCGCACTGTAAAGACATTCACGACAGCCCACGATCTCACCGTCTGCTTTCTCGCCTGCATTGAGGAGGGAGCGCGCGCCTTCGGGGTCCCGGTTGCAGACTTTTTCTACGATACCGACCTCATCCGCTTCTCCACGACGATCGGCACGAACTGCATCCTGCAACGAGACGGTACGCGGCTCGGCCTGCTCGTCACCGCCGGCGAGGAGGAGCTCGCGCGCGGGAGCGACCCGCAGGACAAGGCGCCCCTCGTGGCGAAAGACATGGTCCTCGGGATTCGCGAAGAGGTGGCGAGCGACGGCGAGCTCCGCCGCAGCCCCGAGCCATCGGAAGTCCTCGACGCCGCCCAGACGCTCATCGACCGTGGCGCGCGCTGCCTCGTCGTGGCGCTCGCCAACTCGGATGTAAATCCGCAGGGCGAGCGCACAGTCCGCGACATCATCCGGCGAGAGTATCCGCGCGACTACCTTGGGTCGGTGCCGGTGTTCCTGGCTTCGGACGTCTCGCACCGCTCGGGCAACCGCGAGCGCATCAACACCGCGATCCTCAACGCCTACATCCACGACAAGTTGACGCGCCTCCTCTACCGGGCCGGCGAGGAGCTCCGCCGCCGCGACTACCACGGCCCTCTCCTCATCGGACACAACAACGGCGCGGTCGCGCGCGTCGCCAAGACCCGCGCCATCCACACCTACAACTCCGGGCCGGCCGCGGGGTTGCTCGGTGCTCGCGAGATCGGCCTCCTGTACGGCGCCCGCTCGGTGATCTCGGCCGACATGGGAGGCACCTCGTTCGACCTCGGCTACGTGGTCGACGGCGAGCCGAGCCACGCGTTGCGACCCTCGGTCGCGGGCTTCCCCACGAACCTGCCGATGCTCGCCATCCGTGCCCTCGGCGCGGGCGGCGGGTCGATCGCCATCGTCCGCGACGGCCGCCTCACGGTCGGCCCCGAGTCGGCTGGGGCGCTCCCAGGGCCGGCGTGCTTCGACCTCGGCGGCTCGCAAGCGACCGTCACCGACGCGAACGTCGTCCTCGGCCTCCTCGATCCCGATTACTTCCTCGGCGGCCGGAAGCAGCTCGACGCCGCTAAAGCGCGGGCTGCCGTGGAGGCGCGGGTCGCGCGACCGCTGGGCCTCTCCGTGGAAGAGTCGGCATTGCGTATCAAGCGGGCCATCGAGGACGACGTGGCGCGGGAGGCATCGGAGGTTCGCGCCGAGATCGGCACGGAGCACGAGCCGCTGATGGTCCTCTACGGCGGCGCGGGTCCGCTGCATGGCTGCGCGCTCGCCGAGCGGACGGGGATTCGCAAGCTCGTCCTCACCCCGTTCTCCGCGGTGTTCTCCGCCTATGCCTCCTCGCTCATGGACGTCGGGCATCTCTACTCACGGCGGAGCGACGTCGCGCTCGAGGTTGGCGCCGACTTCTCTCCGGTCGCGAGCGCGATCGCGGAGATGCGTGGCCGCGCCGAGCAGGACATGCGGGGCGAGGGCTTCCGACCGCAGAGCCTGTCCTGGGCGGTCGAGCTGATCGTCGAGGCCGACAAGCGGGAAGCTCGGGTCGCGGCCGGCATCGACTTTCACCGCGAGCCGCTCGGCATCGCCGCAGCGATCGCCCGCGCGACAAGAGCGTTTTCCATGCGAACGAACGGAATGACCATCCGCTCCGTGGGTCTCTTCGCTCGAGCTCCGGTGCCCCACTTTACGATGCGGCGCTTCGCTCACGCGACCGGCACGGCGGCGGATGCGATCCGGCGGAAGCGCGCGGTGTACCTCGGGAAACGATCGGGGCACGAGATGGTACCGGTCTACGATCGGCACCGTCTCGGCTGCGGCCACCGCCTCGAGGGGCCTGCGCTGGTCGAGTCCGATCAGACGACGAGCTTCGTCGGCGCGGGATGGACCTTCACCGTGGACGAGTATCGGAACGCAATCCTGGAACGGGTGGCACGACCATGAAGATCCGCATCACCGAGTCACTCGACGTCGATCTCGCAGCCGAGCAGTGGCGCTGCCACCACTGCGGCCAGGCCCTGGCCGATGCCCGCATCGACTACAAGACCGGCTGCCTGGTCGCCGAGGTGTCGCTCGAGAAGGCGCATCCGCCTCTGGTCGAGGGCGCGGCCCGATCGTTCACGCCGGATCCCGACTACTGCCGCTTGATCGAGTTCTATTGCCCGGGATGCACGGTAACGATCGAGAGCGAGTACCTTCCTCCCGGGCACCCGCCGACCCACGAGATCGAGCTCGACATCGACGCACTCAAGCGCCGTTACGGAGTGAAGTGAGCGATGAGCGGCGGGAGGTTCTTCGAAGAGTTCGTACGCGCCCGCGCGGGGGGTACGGCATTCATTCCCTTGGTCGAGGATCTCGCCCCCCGCGTCGAGGGGGTGACCGGCGCCGAGCTGACGGCAGACCCCACGCTCTGGGCAGGCTCGCTCGAGCGGGTGGCGACGCTCGTCGATGCCGATGCGGTGACGATCGGCTGGGACGCGTCGATCCTGGCCGAGGCTTGCGGCGTCCCGCTCCGCTGGGAGGAAGAGCGACCGGTCCTCGGCGAGCCGCCGCCGAGCCTGAGCCCCGCCGCGAAGACCTCGGGGCGCGCGCCCGCCTTCCTCGAAGCGGCGAGGCGGCTCGCTGTCACCGCTCGTGCGGAGCGCGGCTGTGTGGTGGCGATGGCGGGCCCGGCGAGTCTCGCCGCGCTCGTGCTCGGCCCGGCTCCCGACCGCCAAGCGGTCGCCGCCCTCAAGTCGGTCCTCGTGGGCATCGCCGAGGTCATCTGCCAGTCGCGGCCCGATGGGCTCGTGCTGGTGGAAACCTGCGAGCCAGGGAAATCCTCGCCGGAGCTCCGCCGCATCTACGGGACGCTTCGCAACATCGCCGACTACTACGGCGCGGCGCTGATTCTCTACGTCGGGGACCATCGCGATGTAGGCTCGGCGGCCGCCGCAGCGACGAGCCTCAGGATCGATCACCTGATGGTCGGCAGGAACCACGCGGGCGACGCTCCCGATCCGGCCGCGGTCGTGCGCGCCGCGACGGGCCTCCGGAGCATCGCGGTTCCCCTCGCACTCCGCGACGCGGAGAGTACGGGCCAAAGCGCCGCGGCGGCGCTCTCGGCCGCGGGAAGCGGGCCGGCCGTCTACTTCACCACGCCGGGACCGATGCCGCGGCAGACCGATATCGGCCTCGTCCGCGAGATCGGCGAGTCGATCCGGGGGATCGCGCATTGAGGGCATCATGGGCTTGAGCGTCGGCGTCGACATCGGCGGCACCTTCACCGACTTCTCCGCGGTCGATGAGGGACAGGTCCTCTCCTGCAAGACGCCGACGACGCACTACGATCTCTCGGTCGGCTTCATGCGTGGAATTCGCGACCTCGCGCGGCGAAGGGGACAGGAGATCCGCGAGTTTCTCGCCAGCGTCGAGGCGCTGCGCTACTCGACGACGATCGGCACCAACGCCTTGATCGAGCGCACCGGGCCGAAGCTTGGCCTGATCACGACGGCCGGATTCGAGGACACGACGCGCATCGGCCGCTCGCGCAGCTGGGCGGACGGGCTGGCGGTGCACGAAGTCGGCGACCTCGCGCGCATCGTCAAGCCGCAACCGCTGATTCCGCCCGACATGATCGTCGGCGTGCGCGAGCGCATCGACTGCCGCGGCGAGGTCGTGTGTCCGCTCTCGCGCGAGGACGTCCTCGAGCGGCTCCAGACACTCGTCGACCGTGGCGCGATGGGCTTCGTCGTCTGTCTGCTCTGGTCGTTCGTGAACCCGGTCCACGAGCGGCTCGTTCGCGAGATCATCGAGGAGGAGTACCCCGAGGACTACCTCGGCGCGATGCCGGTCGTACTGTCGAGCGAGATCTCGCCCAAGTCGGGCGAGTACACGCGGACGATGACCGCGGTGGTGAACGCCTACATCCATGGGGTGATGAGCGATGCGCTCGGCCGGCTCGGCAACGAACTGCGCGACGAGGGTTACCGCAAACCGCTGATCCTCGTGCACAATACCGGCGGCAGCAAGAAAGTCTCGCGCACGCGCGCCGTGCTCACCCACAACGCCGGGCCGGTGGCGGGGATGTACGGCTCGATCGAGCTCGGCCGGCTCACCGGCCACGACAACGTCATCTTCACCGACATGGGCGGCACCTCGTTCGACATCGGGGTGGTGGCGGGCGGGGAGCTCACCGCTCACGACTTCATTCCCGTGATCGACCGCTGGCGGACGAACATCCCCGCGATCGAGGTCAAATCGATCGGCGCCGGCGGGGGTTCGATCGCCTGGGTGAACGAGCTCATGCAGAATGCGCTCGAGGTCGGTCCGCAGTCGGCGGGATCGATGCCCGGGCCGGCGTGCTACGACCAGGGAGGCGCCGAGCCAACGGTGACCGACGCCGACCTCGTGCTCGGATTCCTCAATCCAGACAACTACCTCGGCGGCGCGATTCCGCTCGATCCCGAACTCGCGCACGCCGCGATCGAAGAGCAGATCGCTCGGCCGCTCGGCCTCCCCGTCCTCGAGGCGGCGAGCCGTATCCGGCGGCTGGTCGACGCCCGCATGGGCCAGGAAGTCTTCAACGAGGTGGTGCTCAAGGGCCACGACCCGCGCCGCTTCGTGCTCTTCGCCTGCGGCGGGGCCGGCCCGACCCACGCCTGCGGCGTCGCGCCTTACATCGGCGCGCGCGCGGTGGTGGTGCCGGCGATGGCTTCGGTCTTCGGAGCCTTCGGAGCGGCCAGGATGGAGATCCGTCAGGTCTGGGACACGTCGCGGACGCTCAAGCTCTTCCGCTGGGACCGCCAGGCGTATCTCGACGATCTCGGCGCGTTCAACGGCGTCGTCGACGAGCTCCGCGACCTCGCGCTCCGCGACCTACGTCTCGAGGGCTTCCCGCCCGAGCGCGTCCGCCTCCGCCTCGCGCTCGACATGCGCTACGGCAGCCAGTACCACCTGACACGCGTCGAGGCGCCGCGTCTCGACCTTCGTGGCGCCGAAGACTTGAAGGAGCTCTGCGACCTGTTCACCCGCCGCTACTCCGAGATCTATTCCCCCGAAGCGGCGTTTCCGATGGGCGGGATCAACGTCGAGTGCTTTTTCCTCACCGCGTCGGTCGCCGACGGCCGAGCCCAGATCCGCGGCGGACCGGCGGGCGGGCCGGAGCCCGATCGCTCGGCGCGACTCGGCGAGCGACCGGCTTGGCTCGATTCCGCACGAGGGCTCGTCGACACGCCTGTCTACGCCTTCGAGCGGCTCGCGCCCGGCAACGTGATCGCCGGCCCCGCCCTCATCGAGGCTCCGGACACGACGTATGTCGTCGAGTCGAGCTGGATGTACAAGATGGATCCCTTCCGCAACGGGATTCTCGAGCGACGAGGTTTGCCATGAAGGGATCTGCTTCGTTCCGTTACGGACGCGACCACGAGGTCGTTCAGCGGCTGCGGCCCGAGCCGATCACGGAGCGCGAGCGCGAGGCGCAGGCGGTGGTGGAAGATCTCGACTTCGAGATCTTCTCGCACCGCATGAAGATGGTCGCGCTCGAAGGCAAGGAGACCACGATGAAGCTCGGGGCCTCCACCGCCATGCGCTGGGGCGACGTCGCTTTCGGCATCTACACCGCGCAAGGTGACCTCGCGGTCTGCGCAACCGGTATCTATTTCCATGCGGTGCTCAGCCAGATCCCCGTCAAGTACATCGTCAAGCATTGGCGCGACGACGCGTCCGTCGGTCTGCGGGATGGAGACTCCTTCTTCTACAATGACCCCTTCTACGGCGGCGTGCACAACGCCGACATGGGGCTCGCCATTCCGGTCTTCGCCGAGGGCGAGCTCGTCTGCTTCATCGGCGCCGCCGTGCACACCGGGGAGTGCGGCGGTTCCGAGCCGGGCGGCATGGTGAACGCAGCGAAGTCCCGATACGACGAGGGCCTGCTCGTGCCGCCGATCAAGATCGGTGAGAGTCGCGCCCTGAAGGAAGACCTCCTGGCGATGATCTGCACGATGACCCGCGATCCCCGCACGATGATGCTCGACATCAAGGCGCGGCTCGCCGCCTGCCGTATCGCCGAGCGGCGCGTGAAGGAGATCCTCGGTGAGAAGGGCGCCGGCTTCTTCGTCGGGGCGCTGCGCCGAGTCCTCTCCGTCACCGCGGAGGCGGCGCGCAGGAAGGTCGCGCGCCTGAACGACGGCATCTACCGCCAGCCGCGCTTCCTCGACACCACCGGCCCCGACGACGCGCTGCTCAAAATCAACCTCGCCGTCGAGAAGCGCGGGGAGCGCTTGAAGCTCCGGCTCGACGGCTCCTCGCCGATGCTCCTCGATCGCCCGATGAACAGCTACTTCCAGGGCATCCTCGGGCTCGCGATGGTGTACCTCTGCGGCTGGTTTTTCCACGACCTGCCGGCGAACAACGCGCTGCTCGAAGCGATCGACTGGGAGTTTCCCGACGACACCTTGGTGAGCGCGAGCGGCGACGCGCCGGTCTCCTACGCTCCGGCCGTGCAGGTCGCGTTCGCGCAGGGGATGTTCATGGTCGGCGCGCGCATGACCTACGCCATCGATCCCCTGCGCGCCGTGGCCGCTTGGTACACGGGCTTCTCGATCACCGTAGCGGCCGGCTCGAACCAGTGGGGGGAGCCGATCGCCGACATCACCCCGGAGATCAACGCCACGGGCGCGGGCGCGCGGCCCGACATGGACGGCGTGCACGCCGCGGGGGCTTTCTTTGCCACGATGAGCGATTGCGGCGACGCCGAGGACATCGAAGCCGAGCGGCCGTTTCTCTACCTCTTCCGAAACCTCTTCGACAACTCCTACGGACACGGGAAATATCGCGGCGGCGCGGGCGTGGCCTTCGGCTTCATGGTACGCGGCGTGCCCTGCGTCGCGATCGGCGGGATGGGCTTTGGCTCCCGCTTTCCGGCGACGCTCGGCATTTTCGGAGGGCGGGCGGCGCCGCCGATCTTTGTCCAGACGGTACGCGGCAGCAACGTGGGGGAGCTGCTCGCGGCCGGCGGCGAGGGTCTGCCACGCAACCTGGGTGAGCTCTACGCCGGCGACACGCCCGAGCGCGGCGAGCGCGAGTACCGCGGCGCCGCCGCGGCGCCGCGGCTCCTTGCCGAGGGCGACACGATCTACGTCCCGATCGGCGGCGGCGCCGGTTACGGCGACGTCCTCGAGCGCGAGCCCGGGGCGGTGCTGCGAGACGTTCGCGACGGCGTCACCAGCCACTGGGCGGCCGCCAACGTCTATCGGGTGGCGTACAATTCGCAGACGCTGCGCCTGGACGCCGAGGCGACGCAGCGACTGCGCGACGAAGCGCGTGCCGAGCGCAGGCGCTGCGCCGCACCCTACGACAAGTTCATGAGCGAGTGGCAGAAGCTCCGGCCGAAGCCCGAGATCCTCTGCCACTACGGAGAGTACCCGGAGCCCGGAGCCGCCCGCGCCAAAGCCAAAGCGGCGTAAGCACGGAGGCGCCCATGGCCACGATCCCAGAAGAGCGGACCGTCCACGCACTGCTCGAGGAGCGCGCGCGTCGCTTCGGCGCCCGCCCCTTTCTGTATTTCCGGGACATGGTTTTCAGCTATTCGGACCTCGACGCCGCCGCGAGCCGAGTGGCGCGCGGCTTCCAGCAGCTCGGCACGAAGAAGGGCGATCGGGTGGCGGTGATGCTCTCGAACCGCCCCGAGTTTCTGTTCACGACCTTCGGCCTTTGCAAGATCGGGGCGATCGAGGTGCCGATCAACGCCGCTCATCGCGGCTACCTGCTGGCCTACATGCTGCGGCAAGCGGAATGCTCCGCGATCGTGATCGAGGCCGCTCTCGTCCCGGCGCTCGCCGAGGTGATCGCCGAGCTGCCGGCGCTCGAGCACGTCGTCGTCATCGACGGTGCGCGCGCCACCGCGCCCGTTGCAGGGAAGGTGGCTCGATCCTGGGCGAGCCTCGTCGCGGATGACGCCCCGTACCATCCGGTTCCGGTCTCCTGGAGCGACCCCTTCGTGGTCATGTTCACCTCCGGCACCACGGGGCCATCGAAGGGAGCGGTGCTGCCGCACAACTATGCCGTGCACATGGCCGAGATCGTCTCCGAGATCGCCGGCTACGGCCCCTCGGACTGTCTCTACAACGCGCTGCCGCTCTTCCATGGCAACGCGAAGCTGCTCTCGACCATGCCGGCGCTCTACAGCGGAGCGCGCATGGTGCTCGCCGAGCGTTTTTCAGCGACTCAGTTCTGGGACGACGTGCGCCGCTACGGCGCGACCGAGTTCAACTACATCGGCGGCATTCTCCAGATCCTCCTCAAGGCCGAGGTGCGCTCCGACGATACGGACCACTCGCTTCGCCTGCTGTTCGGGGCCGGTGCCGCGCCCGGGGTCTACGAGGCCTTCGAGAGTCGCTTCGGTGTCACGTTGCTCGAAGGCTACGGCATGAGCGAGATCGGCCTGCCGCTGCTCGGCACCTTCGCGGAGCGCAAGCCCGGGACCTGCGGCAAGCCGCATCACGACTACGACGTCAAGCTCGTGGACGACGACGGCATGGAGGTCGGTGACGGGACCGCCGGCGAGCTGCTGGTGCGTCCGAAGCGGCCGTGGTCGATGCTGCTCGGCTACTACAACATGGCCGAGAAAACGGTTGCGGCCTGGCAGGATCTCTGGTTCCACACCGGCGACTACCTGCAGCGCGACGGCGATGGGTTTTACGTATTCGTCGATCGCAAAAAGGACGCGATCCGACGCCGCGGCGAGAACATCAGCTCCTGGGAGGTCGAGCATATCGTCGCTGACCACCCCGCGGTGCTCGAGTGCGCGGCGATCCCCGTCCGCTCCGAGCTCGGCGAGGACGAGGTGATGGTCTGCGTCGTACCGAGACCGGGCCGCCCGCTCGCCGCGCCCGAGCTCGCGAGCTGGTGCGAGGCGCGCATGGCGCGGTTCATGGTGCCGCGCTACGTCCGCTTCGTCGACCGCCTGCCGAAGACCCCCACCGAGCGGGTGCAAAAGTACCGCCTGCGCGAGGAGGGCATCACGGCGGACACCTGGGACCGCGAGGCCGCTGCCGTGCCGGGGGAGCGGACCGCCGGCGCGAGGGCTCCGTGAACGCAGACGAATCGGCTCGCGACGAGCTCGCGGAGCGCTATCTCCTCGAGGAAGGCTCTGTCCTCCTCACCGGAGTGCAGGCCCTGGCGCAGAGTGAAACGAGGAAACCGGTGAAAAACCTTGCGTCCGAAAAAGAGCCCTTACCACCCGCAGGCGAGATGCTGAGGCTCCTCAGCGGATTCATTACCACCCAGGCGATCCACGGGGCGGCGCGCCTCGGCGTGGCGGACCTGCTCGCCGATGGCCCCAAGCGAGTCGAGGAGCTCGCGACGACGACCGCGGCTCACGCTCCGTCGCTTCGCCGGCTGCTCCACTATCTCGCGAGCATCGGCGTCGTTTACGAGGATGCCGACGGCCGCTTCTCGCTCACACTCCTCGGCGATACGCTGCGAACCGACAGCCCCTTCTCGGTCCGCGATGCCGCGATGCTCTTCGGATCTCCCTTCTTCTGGAGCGCGCTGGGCGATCTCTTCCATAGCGTCATGACGGGGGAGGATGCGTTCACCCGCGTCCACGGCGCGTCCTTCTTCGACTATCTCGCAGACCACCGCGGCGAGGCAGCCGCTTTCAACGCGTGGATGACTCGCTCGTCGGAGATGCAGGCGGCGGCCGTGCTCTCTGCATACGACTTCTCGGGATTCTCGACCCTCGTCGACGTCGGCGGAGGCCACGGAGCGCTTCTTGCCGGAATCCTCTCCGCATATCCGTTCTTGCATGGAATCCTCTTCGACCTGGCCGATGTCGTTGACGGCGCCCGGAAGGTCGAAGCGATCTCGGACCGCTGCCAGCGGGTCGGCGGGAGCTTCTTCGAGTCCGTGCCCGCGGGCGGCGATGCCTACATCCTGCAGCACGTCCTGCACGATTGGAGCGACGAGCGCGCCCTCGACATTCTCAAGAACTGCCGCCAGGCGATCGCCGAGAGCGGGAAGCTTCTGGTGATCGAGATGCTGGTTCCGCCGGATGGCGAGCCCGATCCAAGTCCGTTTCTGGACTTACTGATGATGACGCTCGGCGGCGGGCGGGAACGCAGCGAGGTGCAATTCGCCGAGCTCTTCGACAGGGCTGGCTTCCGGCTCGACCGGGTCATCCCCATGCTCTCCCCGTTCTCGATCATCGAGGGCAGCCCGCGCGGCAAGGGCGCTCGCGGCTAGACCGAGATCACGTTGTCGCGAAAGGCATCGATCAGATTGCTGACGTGCCCGATGACGGCGGGGCCGTGCATGGTGGCAACGACCTTGATGTCGAGTTTCGCGATCTTATCCAGGGCGCGGTTGAGATTGACTCGGTCGTCCGCTTGGTAGCCGAGCTCACGCGCGTTGCGCAGCGCGACTTCGGAATGGTCTTCCGTCGTGATGATCTCGGTTCCCATCGAACAGAAAAGATCATTCGGGAACAGCGTGCACGTGCTTTCCTCATAGACCATCAGACTATCCATTTGATTCACGTAGGGTGTGACGAGAAAGCGGAGACGGTGGCTTCCAAGATCGATCACCTGGCCGTCGGAAACGACGGTCGGCTCTCGGTTGGAAAAGTCTCGCAGCGAAAGAACCGCGCACATCTCCGAGCACAGCGGCACTGCTCGTGGCGCGACCCGGAGCCATTCGTTGATGGCGCCCGACGAGTCCCCCTCGTGATGCGGAATCACCACGTATCTCAGCTTGGCGGGATCGACGATTTTCTCGACGCATCTGCGCACGCGCTTGAAGGTGTTGCGGAGCAGCGTCTCGATGATCGCGGGTCTGCGGGCCTTGATGAGAAACATGTTGATGGTGAAGCCGTGGGACATCAGCCGACGCTTCATCAAGTCCTCCTCCTCCCAAAGGGAGATTCTATGGATGCCTTTTGCGATCTCGGTGACGTCGATCATCGGTCCTCCTCTCGCAGAGAACGCTCTGCGGAGCCGGATAGATCCGGTCGCGGCCGTGCGGCGCCGCGAAGTCGATCTCCGGGCCTTTGGGCACGATTCTCGTAGGATTGATCCAGTCCTGGCTCACATAATAATGCCGCTTGATGTGGTCGAGATCCACGGTCTCCGCCACCCCGGGGACCTGGTAGAGATCCCGCGTGTAAGCCCAGAGGTTCCCGTAGTCGACGAGGCGGCGGCGGTTGCACTTGAAGTGCGCGTAGTACACCAGGTCGAAGCGCACGAGCGTCGTGAAGAGCCGCCAGTCCGCCTCCGTGATGCGGTGGCCGACGAGGTAACGGGACCGCGCGAGGCGCGCCTCGAGTTCGTCGAGGGCGGCGAATAGACGCTCGAACGCTTCCTCGTAGGCCCATTGCGAGGCGGCGAAGCCGGCGCGATAGACGCCGTCGTTCACGTTCTCGTAGACGAACGCGTTCAAGCGGTCGATCTCGGGCCGGAGATCTTCAGGGTAGAAGTCTACCGTGGGGTCGCCGAAGGCGTCGAATTCGCCGTTCAGCATCCGGAGAATCTCCGCCGAGTCGTTGTTCACGATCGTCCGCTGTTTGTGATCCCACAGCACGGGTACGGTGACGCGGCCGGTGTAGCTGGGCCGGGCCGCGGTGTAGACCTGGTGCAGCCGTATCGAGCCCTTCACGGTTTCGGGGAAAGAGTCCCCCCCGGCGCCGAACCACCCCTCGTCGCCCCAGTACACGATCGACATCGAGATTGCGTCCTGGAGCTTCTTGAGCTTGCGAACGATCACCACGCGGCTCGCCCACGGGCAGGCGAGCGAAACGAAGAGATGGTAGCGGCCGGGCTCGGCGCGGAACCCCGATGAGCCGTCCGCGGTGATCCACCGTCGGAATGTCGTCTCCGAGCGGACGAAAGCGCCGCCCGTCTTCCGCATGTCGTATCCCTGCTGCGTCCAGACGCCGTTCACGAGCATGCCCACGCCGGTTCGAGCCTCCCTTCAGCCCCAACTGACGGTGCAGACTGCTAACGCGAGAACCCGGCAGCGGACCCCGAGCACGCCGCCCTCGACGATCCGTTCACCCCGGCCTCGCCGCAACGTTTCTCTAGCCGCCGCTGAGCGAGGAGGGCCGCGCCGATCGCTCCCGTGTACTGTGCGAGGTCCTCCGGCGGGACGTTCACCGCCGTCTTGAGCTCCTGTCTCATCACGCGGACCATCGTCTCGAAGCGCATAATGCCGCCGACGAGCGTGATCTCGGGCTCGATGCCGGTCCGCTTCATGAGCTGGACCGAGCGGTCGGCGAGCGAGACGATGGCGCCGTGCATGATGTCCGCCGGGGCGCGGCCGGAGGAGACGTGATTGATGACCTCCGACTCGGCGAATACTGCACAGGCTGCGAAGATCGCGACGGGCTCCTTGGACGTGGCGGTGAGTGGGCCGATCTCGTCGATCTCGTAGCCGAGGTAGCGAGCCGTCGTCTCGAGGAACGCTCCGGTCCCGGCCGCGCACTTGTCGGTGAGTCGGAACGCCTTCACCTTGCCGCGCTCGTCGAGGCGGCTCGACTTCATGGTCTGGGCGCCGACGTCGAGCAGGGTTCGCGTGCTCGGGAAGAAGTGGCGCGCACCCCGCGCATTCGCCGTGAGCTCGGTGACCTGGGTGTCGCGGAACGGGACCTGATAGCGGCCGAGTCCGGTGCTCACCACGTAAGCGATCTCGTGCTCGCTCGTTCCCGCCGCGGCAATGGCGTCCTCGAACGCGCAGGTCGCCGCCTCGGCCAGGCGAAAGCCGGTGGCGACCATCGTCTTTGCGGCGATACGGCCGTCCTCCCTGAGAATGACCGCCTTCGTGTACGTCGATCCGACGTCGACTCCGCCCGTGAACATCATGCCGGCGCCGTCCCTTCCTTCGCGCCTAGGGGTTTGCCCACGGGAGGCTTGGTGGCGGTCCGGCTTTTGCGGATGTGGTCGAGGGCGAAAAGCGCGGCTCCCAGCGCGCCCATGAATTGCGATTCCTCGCTGACGTTCAGGGTCACGCCGAGCATCTCCTGCACCACCTCGACCATGCCGCGATTGCGGCTCACCCCGCCCGTGAACGTCACCTGCGGCTTGACGCCTACGCGATGAAGGAGGGCCATCGAGCGCACCGCGATCGAGCGATGCACACCCATGAGGATGTCCTCGACCTTCTTGCCGCGCGCCAGCCAGGAGAGGATCTCTGACTTGCCGAAGACGATGCAAGTGGTGGTGATCTGCACCGGCTTCTTCGAGCGGAGAGCGGTCGGCCCGAGATCGCCTAGGGGGAGATCGAGGGCGAAGGCCGCGGCCTCCAGGAAGCGGCCCGTGCCCGCGGCGCACTTGTCGTTCATGCAGAAGTCGAGGACCTCTCCCCGCGGATCGATGTGGATCGCCTTGGTGTCTTGGCCTCCCATGTCGAGGACCGTCTGTGTCGCGGGGAACATGAGCACCGCACCGCGCGCGTGGCAGCTGATCTCCGTCACCTGCGCGTCACCGAAGGTCACCTTGTAGCGGCCGTATCCCGTGCCGACGATGAACGCCACCTCCTCCTCGGAGGCGGACGCACCGTCGAGGGCAGCGCGAAAGGCCTTCTCTGCGGCCGTGACGACGTTCGCTCCCGTATCCACGAGCGCCCGGCTCACGATCCGCTGATCCTCGTCGATGAGGACGGCCTTGGTGTGCGTCGATCCGACGTCGATCCCAGCCGCGTACGTCATGGGCTTCCCTCTTCTCGCCTTCTACGGGCGCGCCTGAGCGCGCAGCTTGCGGCTGGCTAGGCCCTCGAAGAAGGCGTCGATCCGATTCTTGAGCTGGGCTTCGGCGACCACCCGCTTGTCCATCATGTCCGACTCGATGAAGAGGCACGGCACGTCGTACCTCTCCATGACCGCGCGGCGATTGTCCGCGAGCCCGGTGGAGACCGTGCGGCAGCTCTTGATCGGGTGGTAGACGATTCCGTCCACCCGGAACGATTGGGCCATTTCCACCAGCGAGCGGTCCTGGAAGAACATGGCGTCCATGCTGTGCCGGAGGCTCATGAGGATTCCCTCGGCCAGGCTGGCGAGCGGGCGCTCGAGGTCGTACTGGTAGCCGAGATTCAGGCCCCCGGCCGCAAAGGACAGATACGTCGAGTTCACGAAGACGCCGCCCCACTCGGCGAAGAGCTCGTAGAAGCGCCTGAACATCGGGTAGCACGGGACCCCTACGAAGGTGAGGCGGTGCTTTTCTTCGGGCAACACGCCGATTCCCCGACTCGCCTTCAGCTCCATCTCCTCGACGAGGTCGCGGAAATACGCGGCGCCCTCGGCGGTTCCCCGCAGGGCGTTGGCGACACCGAGGAAGATCGTCCCGTCGGTCAAGGCGTTGAACACGGCCGGGCTCGCCTGGTTGAGCTCGAGGATGCGGCGCCAGCTGCGGCTCATGTCGTTGGTGTGACTCAGCACCTCGCGCAGCCGATCGAGATCGAGCTTTTTGTGCGTCAGCTGCTCGCAGAGGGCGACGAGCTCACGGAGCTGCGCCTCGACGTAGCCGCGGTCTCGCTCGAGCTCCTTACTTCCGCAGCGCGGCTCTTCTCCGGCGCTGCGCGCCCCGGGCACGTCCATCGTGAAGATCGGGATGTGGTGGAGACGCTCCCAGATCTCGGCCCACTTGATGTACGTGTTGCAGGCGTTGGTGACCACCGCGAGCGTGGGCTTGGGGATCCGCCCCATCGGATGAGCACCCTGGCGCAGCTGTAGAGCGACGTCGGCCTTCAAGTAGCCGCAGATGTCCGTCGAGTACCCGTATTCCTCGGCCTGGTTCAGGTAGTCCTGCGCGACGCCACGCACCGCGGTCTGCAGCGAGTTGATCTCCGGGAAGACCATGCAGAAGTCGAAGACCCGGAGGATCTCGGCGATGCTGCCCATCACGAAGACGTATGCGGTCGGCGCCCCTCGCTCGGCAGCGGCGTTGAGACCGCCGTACCACTCGCGGAAGAGCCGGCTTCCTTCCTTCGCCCCGCGGCCTACGATGCTTTCCTGGTCCGTCATCGTTTCCGGTTTCTAGCTCGGTCCATTCGGCCCTCAATCGAAGAGCAGGTTCTCGGCGAATGTCTCGAGCTGCATCTGCAGATGGTCGAAGCTCGTCATCTTCTCTTCGAACTCGCTGACGAAGTAGGGTATGCCGGCCGCGTCGAGGGTCTTCGTGTAGGTCACCTGCTCGTCCAGGCCCGGCTCGCACATCTTCGCGGCGGTGAGGATCACGGCGTCGGCGCCTGCGCGCCGAATGCGCTCGAGCAGCATCCGCTCCTTCGGCTTTCGCAAGTCGTGCTGCACCGGACTGTAGGAGGAGCGCTCGAGGTAGGCCTCGGCCAGGTTAGCGAGCGGATCACCCTCGAGCGGCACGTCCTCCTCGATCCAGCGCAGACCGATGAGCAGGTCGTCGTCCACGATGTAGCAGGACTCGCCGATGACCCGCAGCATCTCGAGCGGGGGCTGCTCGCAGAAGCCCCCCTCGAAGACCACGCGGATCTTGTCTTGCCTCCGCGCGGAGCGGGCGCGGATCCGCGGTATCTGGGCGGCGAGGAGCCGGTTGTGCTCCTCCCGAGGGATCAGACCGCCGACGCCCACGAGGGCGTACGCATCTTCGACGGAGAGCAACCAAGGCGCCTCCCGCTTGATCGCATAGAGCTCTCGGATCAGGCTCCGATTCTGATTGAAGATCGCGATCGAGCGACGGAGATCGTCGTCGCCGACCCGCTTCCCCGCCACGCCCTCGATGACTTCCTTGAGACGCCCGTATTCGCCGGTGAGGTACGCCGCGGCGTGGGCAGAGTTGGGATTCTGCGGCAGATAGAGGATCTGCGCAGGGTAGGAGAAATTCCGGGCCCAGATGCCGGCGAGGTTGCGTGCGGCGTCGCAAATCGGGGGAGTGATGAAGAGGTCGAGCTTCAGCCGGTCGCTGAGCGCCAGCTCGAGCGACGTGCGCAGAATCGAGCACAGGTACGATCCGAAGCGAGAGTCCGCTTGCGGGGTCTCGACCTGTGCGCCTCGTACCTTGACGGGCAAGAGTCCGGCCGCGTGCGCGATCTCCTCTGGAAAATACACTTGAAAATGGCCAACGACCTTACCGCCGGTCTCGCGCCAGCGGCGCACGGTGTCGAACTTCGCGTCCTCGATGCAGTCGCGGCAGAGCGTAAGGACCTCTTCCAGGGGCTCGCCATCGAATTCCGCCAGTAGGTTCATTGCAGCGCTAACGTACAGTACCGACATCGCAAGGATCGTTCCAGGCTCGTTCCATCCTTTCGGTCAAAGCCGCGGGCCGAATCGCATCGGGCCCCTATAGCACCTCCCCATTGTTGGAAATTTTGAAGGCCGAGATGGGTTTTCCCCGAAACTGACTCGAAATGGAAAGCAACTGTATCCAACTGCTCCATAATATTGAGGAGAACTTCGCCTGTGTTTGCGGATACGCGCGATCCTAACGGCGATACCATCGATTCGGGTCCACCGCACTCGTGGCATGGCTAATGCAAAAGCCAACAACCAGAGAGCAACGATAATAATAGGAAAAGAGAGAAGAGGAGCGCGCGATGGCAACGAAACAGCTCGCGATGGTAATCAATCTCGACAAGTGCATCGGCTGCCAGGGGTGCACGGTGACCTGCCGCACCCACCGCCTGAACCGGCCGGGCTGCGAGATGCTCTACTACATCTGGGTCGAGACCAAGCCCGGCAAGGGCTGGCCGAGAAACTGGATGGAGGCCGGCCGCAAGATTCCCGACCGGGTGCATGACTACGGCGGCACGTGGACCTTCGATTGGAAGGGTGTCTACGAATCGGGGAACCGTGAAAAGTACCTGCGCCCGATCGTCGAGGAGACCGGCCAGACCCCGACGTGGGGGCCGATCTGGGAGGAGGACCAGGGGGCGGGCCAGTGGCCGAACGGGCATTTTTTCTACATGCCCCGCCTCTGCAATCACTGCACGAACCCGCCGTGCGTGAAGGCGTGCGAGGAGCACGCCGCGGACATCGGCGCCGCCCCGGCCATGTCGAAGCGCGAGTCGGACGGGATCGTGATGATCGATCCGAAGTCGTGCGACGACTGCGGCGTGTGTGTGGCGGGCTGCCCCTACAAGATCCCCATGAGCAACCTGAAGAACTCCGTCGCCGAGATGTGCGACTTCTGCGTGATGCGCGTCGAGAAGGACTACGCGCCGGTATGCGCCAAGAGCTGTCCCGCCCGGGCCATGCTATTCGGCTATCTGGACGACAAGGCGAGCTACATCCACAAGCTCGTCAAGCAGTACAAGGTGGCTCTCCCCTTGCGGCCCGACTTCGGCACGGAGCCGAACGTCTACTACGTGCCGCCCTTCGTGCGACCGCCGCACCTCGGCCCCGGCAATCAACCGACTGCGGCAGCCGACATTCCGATCCAGCTGCTGCGCAGCTACTTCGGGCCGGAGGTCGATCAGGCGCTCGCCACGTTGAAGGAGCATCGCGAGAAAGCCGCCGCCGGCGAGCGCTCCGAGCTCATGGACCTGCTGATCATCTACCGTTGGGCGGACGCCTTCACGCCGTTCAGCGTGGACGCGCCGCAGAACTCGCTCGGCTGAACGCCCTCCAATCGAGGAGAACACGACGATGACGAACAAGAATGACACCGATGCCGCGGTCCCGACGATCGTCGAACAGCGTGAGGAGGCTCTCGCAGTATCTCGACGAGCACGGGCTTACCCACACGCGGGGGACGTCGTATCACCCGATGACTATTTCAAATTCGACTGCTGGAAGTGGGGCACGCACCGAGTGAACTGCTACCCGGGGAGTTGCCCGTTCCGCGTGTACGTCAAGGACGGAAAGGTGATCCGCGAGGAGATCTCGTGCACGTATCCGGAGTTCACAGACCCCGAGTACCGCGTTCCGGACTACAACCCCCGGGGTTGCCAGAAGGGCTACCAGCACTCGCGCTCGATGTACGGACCCGACCGCGTGCTCTATCCGATGAAGCGCAAGGGCGAGCGCGGCAGCGGCCAGTGGGAGCGCATCACCTGGGAGCAGGCCTTCGACGAGATCGGTGCCAAGACGGCGGAGGCGATCGAGAAGCACGGGCCGCAGTCGGTGATCGACGACCACTGCACGAACGGCCTCGGCATCGTCCGCGGCGCGAGCGAGATCACCATCACCGGCCTCACCGCCCTCCTCGGCGGCGTCAGCTTCGACATCAACTTCATGATCGGCGACTTCAACGTGGGTCAGTATCTGACGTTCGGGCAGTTCCAGCACACCCCCGGGATCGAGACGTGGTTTCTCCCGGACACGATCATCATGCTCTCGAACCCCATCTACGCGAACATCCCCGACGTCCACTACATGCTCGAGGCGCGTTACCGCGGCGCAAAGATCGTCGCCATCGCACCGGACAAGAACGCCTCCGCGCAGTTCGCCGACGTGTGGGTGCCGATCAACTGGTCGGCCGACCCGTCGCTGTGGCTCGGTGTCTGCCGGATCCTCATCGAGAACGGCTGGATCGACGAGGAGTTCATGAAGGAGCAGACGGACCTGCCGGTGCTCGTGCGCAGCGACGACAAGCGGTTCCTGCGCGAGGCCGATCTCAAGGAGGGCGGTGACGCCGAACAGTTCTACGCTCTCGATGCCTCCGGAAAGATCGTACCGTTGCCCAAGGATACGCTACGGATGTCGGGTGACTACGCCCTCGACGGGACGCAGACGGTGCGGCTGAAGGACGGAAAGGAGATCGCGGTCACAACGGTTTTCCACCTGCTGAAGGAGCGGGTCGCCGAATACACCCCCGACAAAGTGCACGAGCAGGCGGGCGTGCATCCTGAGACGCTGCAGCAGATCGCCGATCTCTGTCGGCCGCCGCGCAAGGTCTTCGTTTTCGTGAACTGGAACGCCGGCAAGCTTTACCACGGCGACCTGCTCGAGCGCTCCTACTGCTACATGCTCGCACTCACCGGAAACCTTGGCAAAGCGGGCACGGGTTCACGCGGCTGGTCGGCGGGGACGGAGTTCGGTTGCGCTATGCCGATCGTCAGCGGTATGCCGAAGGACACGATCGAGGCCGAGGATCCGATCGCGAGCACGATGAACATGTTCCAGATGATGATGGAGGACTACAAGAACCGCGTGAAGATGGATCCGACGATGCCTCCGGTGGAGGCGTCCCTCGGCTCGCTCCGCGAGCTCTTGCGGGCCGCCGGAACCCTCTCTCCCCCTTGGGCCCTCTGGTACCACCACGCCGGCTACAAGGAGGTGTGGGACAAGCATCTCGAGGATCCCAACTGCAAGAAGAAGATCAGCGAATACGCCGAGGAGGCCATCGCGAAGGGGTGGTGGAAGGGGTTCGACAGGCCCGCGAAGGATTGCCCGCCGAAGGTGATGTTCGTGTCGGGCTCGAACCCGCTGCGTCGCCATCGCGGCGGCATGAACACCTACTTCAAGACGCTCTGGCCGAAGCTCGACCTGGTGGTGACGCTGGATCCGCGCTGGAGCACGACCGCGCTCTTCTCCGACTACGTGTTGCCGGCGGCCTCTCACTACGAGTACGCGGACGCCAAGTACTCGACGCCGCACACGCGGTTCATGACCTTCACCGACCAGTCCGTGCCCATGCTCGGCGAGTCGAAGAGCGATCGCCAGATCGTCCTCGGGCTCGTGCGCGGCTGCGAGAAGGGCCTCAAGGCGCGGGGCATCGAGAAGTACAAGTCGGGTGACCGCGAGATCGTCGTCGACGAGCTCTACTGGCGGGCGACCTACGGGCATCGCTACGGCGACTCGAACGAGGACGAGGAGCGACTGCTCGACGGCACCTATCGCGCCATGGGGAAGATGGGCTGGTACACGAGCCTCGACGGTGACGAGGTGAGCCTCGAGAACGTGCGGCGCACGGGCAAGGCGTGGCTCTCCGGGCGCCCGACGTGGCACGCCTCGGTGGTGCAAAATGCCGATATGATCCCCGGCGACATCCACGTGCCGTTCCGTGATCAGGTGGACCAAAAGGTCCCGTACGCGACGACCACGCGGCGCATCGAGTTTTACCTCGACCACCCCTGGTTCATAGAGGCCGACGAGCACCTGGTCCGTTTCAAGGAGCCGCCGTTCATCGCCGGCCACCATCCCCTGCGGCTCACCAGCGGACACCTGCGCTGGAGCGTCCACGCCAATTGGATCGTCTCGCCTGAGATGCTGCAGCTCCACCGCGGCGAGCCCTTCATCTTCGTCAACGACGAGGTTGCGGCGGAGAAAGGCGTCAAGGACAACGACTTCGTCCGCGTCTTCAACGACTACGGCGAGTTCCTGGTGCGCGCCAAGCTTTCCCCGTGCACGCGGCGCGATCAGGTGGTGATCTACCACGCCTGGGAGCCGTACCAGTACCCGAACTGGATGCCGTATGACGGCCTCCTGCCGGGGGTGCCGAAAGGGCTACAGTTCGCGGGCGGCTACCGCCACTACGAGTACACGCTGTGGAACTGGGCTCCGCTGCAGACCGACCGGCAGACGAACGTCTCCTTCGAGAAGGCCGCGTTCCAGGGTTAAGAGCCGCTATGTCGAAAGTGGGCGGGGCCATTCCCTCGTGGTACTGGCCTACGGGCGTACCGCGACGGATCGGGGTACCGCCGCAGGCGTTGGAGTGGCTCGTGAAGCGTCGGGCCACGAGCGCGAAAGAACGACCCGCGCTGGTGTGGGCGGGAGGTCGGCTGACCTATGGCGAGCTCCTCGAGCAGGCGCTCTCTGTGGCAGGCGGCATCCAGAAGCGAGACCTCGGCGGCACCATCGCGGTCGCCGAGGCTAGCGGCCCCGACGCGCTGGTCCTGCTCCTCGCGGCTCTCCTCGCGGAGAAACGAGTGCTGGTGACCGACCCGAGCCGGGCGGTCGAGGAGCAGGCCGCGCATCTGAAGTCCGCGGAGGCGGCCGCGATCATCACCGCGAGCGGAGCCGGGCCGGGCGCCGAGCGTTCGGGGCTCCCCGTGCTCCACCGAGCGGAGCTCGCCGACGCGTATCGCCAGAGCCCCCGGCCGAGGCGCGCCCTCGATCCCGCGGTGCTGATTCCGGGGGAGCGGGGTGTCGTCGTTCATTCGCACTTTTCCATCGCGGCCATGTGCACCTCGCTCGCCACGTTCATCCCACCGCTCCGCGAGCTCGCCTTCGTCTGCCTGCCACCGCCTGACTCCTGGGAAGCGGTCGTCGGCATGTTCGGCGCTCTCCTTCAGGGCATGCCCATCGTCTTCCCGGACCGCGGAGGTAAGAGCGGTGGCGCGCTCGACGCCGATCGCGAGGCGTACACGATTCTCGTCCGGCGCCAGGCGGACGAGGTGCTGCGCCGTCGCAGACGGCCGGCGGCCTTAGCCGGCCTCCGTTATATCTTCGTCTCAACCGCCCGCTTCGATCCGGCCTGGAGGCGACGGCTCGAGAAGCTCCTCGGTCAGGCGATCCTACCCGTCTGGGGCCTGGCGGAGGTTGGACCGATCGTCGCGCCGCATCCCACGTGGTTCCCTGCGAGGGCGCATGGTTTCCCACTGGTCAACGTGAGCCTCGTGCCCATCGACCCCGCGAGCGGAAAGGTCTCGCTCGTTCCCTGGGAAATGCTCGACCAGGCCGAGGCCTGCGTGGAGACGCTGTCGGGCATGGTCGGCTATGCGGGCGGGGTCGATGACACCAAGCTGAGGGTGGGGAAGCTCTTTCGCACTCATCAGATGGCCAGCATGGACAACGTCGGAGTCGTGACACTGCACGGTGAAGTGCCGCGAGAGGCGACGCATGCTTCCTGAGGGTGCGCGCCTCAGCTTCGACGTGCCGAACGGCCGGCTCCTCTTCGGGGAAAACGACCTCGACATTTGGGCCGAGCACCTCGCCTGGTGCTACCGCGTCCTTGGCGTCGAGGATGGCGCTACGATCGCCGTCCAGGACTACGGCACGAGCCCCCTCGCGTTTCTCGGCTCTTCTTCGCTGATGCCGCACCTGCAAAACGGCGTCGCCGAGCGGCTCCACGGGCGCATCGTCTGTCTCGACGCGTCGCCAGAGCGCGTGGCCCTTACCCCGGCGCTTGCCGACCAGGTGCAGATCGACGTTCTGGTCGTCCGCGCCGAGGTACTCGGCTTGCTGCGGGAAGTCGACGAGCGCGGCGGGGCGCACCTGCTCTCGCGCTGTCCGTCGCTGATCGTGGCCATCGACGGCGACGCACCGCGCGTCGAGTGCGGACGGACCCCGCGCTATCTCCTCAACATCGAGTCGGCGCTCCTGCTCGCGCCCGAGTGCCCGCGCTGCCACCATTTCCACCTGCGCCACGGCGTCTACCGCAGAGACGGCGATCGAGTAGTGAACCTGCTTGCCCCCTCGACCAAGTCTGTGCGACTCGCAACCGTCGGACGGCCGCGCGTCGGCGAGTGTCCGCTCGGACCCGAGGACTGCTGCGTGCGTTTGGTGGGCCTCGGCCCGGACTTGAAGGTGCTCGAATGACGGCGGAGCTCGCAGAGAATCGGTTCGATGAGGTCGAGCGCTGGTCGGCGGCGGAGCTCGCCGCCTGGCAGCTCGAGCGCTTGCGCGAGGTGGTGGACTACGCCAGGGCCGAGGTTCCCTTCTACCGCGACCTCTGGCGGCGCGCCGGGATGTCCTGCGCCCGCCTGGGATCGATCGCGGACTTCGAATCGTTCCCCGTCGTGAACAAGGACATCCTCGTGCGGGCCGGAGAGGACTGGACCGGCTCCGCCCACGGCTGCGTCGGCTTCAGCACGCGCGGTACCTCCGGAGAGCCGCTGCTGCTCTGGTCGAGCCTCGAGGATCAGCAGTACGGCATACGCGGGCTGCTGCGCGCCTTCTCGTGGATGGGTTTCCGGCCGGGGATGACGGCGCTGCTGCTGAGCCCCGCGTGGCACAAGCTCGCCGCCGCCGAGGCTCACGCGATCGCACGTCTCGGCGGGTCGATCGCCTACTTCTGGGGCAGCATGGGGAACGACTCGATCGCGAGCTTCCTGCGAACCGTCGCCGCCATCCGTCCCGAGCTCGTGAGTACGACCTCGCCCTTCCTGCTTTCGTGCGTACGCTACGGCGAAGACCACCGCATCCGCCTGCGCGACACGTTCCGCGGTGTGCGTTCGATCGTCGCCGTGGGCCAGCCGCTCACACCCGGCCTGCGTGATTTCCTCCGCCAGCGCCTGGGCGTCGGCGACGTCTTCGAGAAGGCCGGGTGCCAGGAGGCGGGCATCGGCCTCGACGATTGTCCCTCGCATACCGGCCCGCACATTCAAGAGGACACCGCGTACCTCGAGGTGGTGGACGCCGCGGGGCGGTCGGTGCCGCCGGGAGAGCGCGGCAGCTTCGTCGTCACCAAGTTCACAGTGGGCAGCGGCAGCGTCGTCGTCCGCTACAGCACCGGGGACGTCGCGGCCTTCCTGCCCGGCGAGTGCCCGTGCGGCCGGGTGCTGCGCCGGCTCAAGATGTACGGGCGGCCGGAGAGCAGTGTGGTCGTCGGCGGGCGGACGATCACCGCCTACGACGTGCGCCTCGCCGTCGACGAGGACGCCGATCTCGTCGGGCGCAACCTCGTGCTGGTCCGAGGAGGCGAGAACCGGCTGACCGCCGCGATCGAAGGAGCGGCTATCAACGCGCCGGCCCTGGAGGCGCGGCTCTACGAGCGACTGCAAGTTCCCGAGGTCGAGCTCGTCTGGCTCGGCGACGTCCGCCTCGCGTGGACGTTCCGGCAGGTGATCGAACGTTCCGAGCTCGGCGCGCCGGAGCAACGGAGGGCATAATGGACGGAAAGCTGATTCTACCCACGAACTGGGATCCGGAGCTGCTCCCGCGCGCGGCCCGTCTCAAGCCCGCGTATCTCTACGGCAGCCTGCCCCGCGAAGCCACGGTACGCTCTTCGTTGGTGTTGCCGGAGGTGACGGAAGAGGAAGTCGCGAGCCAGATCCAGCAGATGGAAGAGCGCGGCATCAAGTTCACCTACGTGATGAACGCCACTTGCCTCGGCAACCGCGAGCTCTCCGAGGACGGACGCTGGGAGATTCTGCAACGGCTCGAGTGGCTGCGCGCGGTCGGGGCGACCGCGGTGGTCACCGCGAACCCATACGTGATGGAGCTCGTTGGCAAAAACTTCCCGGAGCTCGAGCTCCAGGTGTCGGTGCTGGCGGCGGTGGACGACGCCCGCAAGGCCGCGTACTTTCGCGACCTCGGGGCGGACCTCATCCACATCGACCCGCAGATCAACCGCGACTTCCGCCGCCTCGAGATCATCCGCCGCGCCGTCGACTGCCCCCTGTCGGTGGTGGTCAACGAGGGCTGCCTGCTCTCCTGCCCGATCCGTCACTACCACGCCAACATGATCTCCCACTCCGCGGAGAGCATCGAACGGCACTACTACGTCGACTACTGCTACTACCGCTGCTCGCTGGCGCGAGGCAACGACGTGGTCGAGTACCTGCGGGCGCCGTGGATCCGGCCCGAGGACGTGGCCCAGTACGAGCAGCTCGGGATCGACTTCTTCAAGGTCGCGGGCCGAGAGAAGATGGGCGACGGCCCGAGCTCGCACACGCCGTGGATCCTCAAGGTGGCCGAAGCCTATCACCGCCGGCGCTGCGAAGATGTGGCCGAGCTGCTCGTCGCCGTCCAGCCGATGGAGACGCTGTCGGGGGAGACTCCGACGGCGCCGCGCGTGCACATGGCGAGTTCCCGGCTCGACGGCTTCCTGCGGTTCTTCCGCGAGGGGCACTGCTCCCTCGACTGCCAGCGCTGCGCGTACTGCGCGGAGTGGGCGAAGGCCTGCGTCAGCGTCGAGGGAGATACAGGCGAGCACGTGCGGCAACTGGAAGCGGACCTCGAGACCCTGCGCGCTGGGAGCTACTGGGCGGGAACGCAATGATCAACTCCCTCCTCGTCGGTCTGCACTTGCTCTTCGCGGCGATCTTCGTTGGCGCCAACGTGTTCCTCGACTTCCTGCTCACACCCAAACTCGATCTCATTCCCCCTGGACAGGCGGCGCGCCTGGGCGACCGGCTCGGCGTCACATTCGCGCGCCTCATCTGGGGAACGCTGATCGGCCTGCCGCTCACCGGGCTCTTCCTGACCACCCGCTTCGGGCTGACTTGGGATCTCGTCGATTACCATTTCTACCTCACCGGATACGGCAGCGCGCTGCTCGTCATGATGACGATCTGGCTGACGGTGACGGTGAACGGGGCGATCCTCACCTTCTACCTGCGCCCGCGAGTCATCGTGAAGCTCCCGTACGACGCCAGCCGCCAGGAGATCGAGGACAAGCGCGCCGCGGCGCCGAACGCCGCAGCCTGGATGCGCCGGCTCGCGCGCTACAACGCGATTGCGGGGATGGTCGCGGTGATGGTGGGTGGCTTTCTGCGTTTCGGCGGCTTCTTCGAAGGCACGCTGGGCTCACCGTGGTGAGCGACCCATCCGCCGCCGTTTTCGCGCTGGATCGGCGGCGATTGCTCAAGATGGCTGGCGCGACGGCCGGGCTCTGCGCGTTGCGATCCGCGGTCCCCGGCTGGGGTGCGCGATCGGCGGCGGCCGCGTCATCGCCCACTCTCGACGACCTCACCGGCGGACGGATCAGCGTCGGCGCGACGATCACGAGAGACAACGTGACGGTCGTGAAGGATCTCCTGCCCGCGGGCACGCGCGAGCAGATCGCGCGGTACGGGCTCGAGCTCACGGTCGGCCCGACCACGACCGACGAGCGCCGGCTGGTCCCCGAGCCCTGGCTCGAGGCAAGCGAGCACCATCGCGGGATGGCCGTGCTCGACGAGAAGGGGCAGCTTCGCACGCGCGATGGGCGCCCGTGGATCGGCGGATTTCCTTTCCTCGAGCCCAGGACAGGCCTCGAGGCGGCGTGGAACATCGCCAGCGCCTCGTGGATCGAGTATGCCGACGACTTCTCTTACGGCGGCGGCGAGCACCTGATCCGCAAGGGCGAGGTCTACCGGTCTCTGCGGTGGATCTTCACAGGCATCAGCACGGTCGGCCGCACGCGCATGCCGCCCGCGCCGTTCTACCCGGGGCACGAGGACGAGCTCTACCGCCTGCTCATCCGCTACGTGGAGCCCTTCGACTACCGCGGCCTCGCGGTGCTCACCGTGCGGCCCTACGATCAGACGCTGCTCGAGCGAGCCTACGCTTACGTACCCGCCACGCGCCGCGTGCGCGAGGTGCCGACCTACCAGCGCTGGGAATCCGCCAGCGGCAACGACATCTTCCGCAGCGACCACAACGGCAACAACGATCCGCTGAGCCGCTGGTCGTGGACCCTCGCCGAGCGCCGGCCGATGATCCTCCCCGGCGTGTCGGACGGCTACGAGATCGATCCCCTGCCGACGATCGCCGGCCGCTTCCCCCGCGGGCGCTGGGAGCTTCGGCCCGACGTCCAGATCCTCGAGGCCGTGCCGAAGGATCCGCAGTGCCCGTACGCGAAGAAGATCCTCTACGTCGACTCGGTGATGCGCAAGCCACTCGTCTTCGATTTCTACGACCGCACCGGCCGGGTGTGGAAGACGGGCGTCCACCATCACGCCCGCATCCGCAAGGACGGCGAGACCGTCATCTCGTTCAACCATCCCAACCACACCATGGACCTGCTCGCCGACCACGTCACCTACATCTGGGTCGACGCCCCCTCGGTCGAGAAGAACGCCGGGAGGAAGCTCGAGGATCTGTGGACCGAGGAAGCGATGCTGCGGGCGGCCTACTAAATCCGCGCAGTCCGGCGATCGGCGGCGCGCGGACGGCGTGGCTCGCCTGGTGGATCATCCTCGTAGCGATCGGGAGCGGTACGGTTTCGGCCGCGGACTACCCGCACCTGGACGCCACGGGATTCCAGCGCCTACAGAGCGCGATCTCCCTCGACGGCAGGAATCCCAACAACCGGGGCGTCGACGACACCGCACACACGGTGAACCTCTTCCGCTCCTTCGGCCAGCTCGAGCTGATCTACGATCTGTCGAAAGAGCTCCGCCTCTTCGGCAAGTTCCGCCTGATGACGGAGCACGCGAGCGACCTCGACGGGCGCCTGCGCAACTTCGACGGCTGCCCTGCGGGGTTCCGGGGCGACGGCTGGAGCATGCGGGTGTCGAGCGACCATGCCTGCGCCGAAGCTTGGGAGCTGTACACGGACGTGTCGCTGGGGGCGGCGTGGGTGCGCATCGGCAAGCAGCAGGTCGTCTGGGGCGAGACGCTGGGAAGGCGCGTGCTCGACGTGGTCAACCCCCTCGATCTGAACTGGCACCTCTTCCTCGAGCCCTTCGTCGAGGAGTTCGACAACATCCGCATCCCGCAGTGGATGCTGCGGGTGACCTCGCCGCTGCCGAATCCTTGGTCCGCCGAGACTGATCTCGAGGTCATCGCCAACCCGGGAGACTCGATCTCGACCCAGCTCCCCGCCCTCGGCTCACCCTACAATGTGACCCCGAGCTTCGTCGCCGTGCATGACGAGCCCGCGCGGGGGCACTGGACCGTCGGCGGCCGCATCACCGAGAACATCCTCGGAGCCTCGCTCTCGCTCGTCGCGCTGTCGAAGCCGGTCGACGACGCCGTGCTGCTTTCGAGCGGGGCGGTCGTCGACCCGAAACTCGGCCTTCCGACACCCGTCGCGCCGGGCGAAACCGTGCCGCTGCGCTTCCTGAGTGACGGCGTTCACCCGCGGGTCTTTCTCGCCGGGGGTTCGGCCAACTACTTCCAGCAGCAGCTCGGCGCGGTCTTCCGCCTCGAGGCAACGGTCGCTCCCGACCAGCCGTACCAAAAGGCGCCCGGTTCCGGGGAGCCGGCGCCCACGCAAGTGGAGCGGCGAGCCACGTGGCGCTATGCGTTGTCGGTGGATCGGCCGACGGTCCTCTTCCCCGGAGCGGATGCGACGACGATCCTGAGCTTCACGTTCTTCGAGACGATCGTCGCGGGCGCACCGCAAGGCATCCGCTCGAACGGAGCCCGCGTCGACGCTACGGCGGAGCAGCTCACCTTCGCGCTCTCACAGCCGCTGCTGCGCAAGCTCCTGTTCCTCGAGCTGCTCGCCAACTACGACCCCGATGGCGCGTACTGGGTACAGCCCGGAGCGCGCGCAATCGTCGGCGACCACTGGCGGTTCGATCTCTTCGCAAACCTGCTCGGCGGCGAGGAGAATCGCCCGGGGAGGCTCGGAGCCCTGGGCTTCGCCGACGAGTTGGCGCTGCGCGGCACGTACGGCTTTTGAGCCCGCCCCGCGACGCGATCTTCGGCACGGGCGCTTTCTTGGCCAATCGTCGCTTGGGGTGGTCAGCTCCTCAGTGCCGCACCTGATCGGCCTCCCGACCGAGTCCTCGACAGCCGCTCACGATCGCGCGAGGATCGTGACGCACGCCGAGGCCTCCTCGATGCCGACGATCCCGCCCCCGTTCTCGGCGATGGCGATGCGGGCGTCCTCGACCTGCCGTTCTCCGGCGCGGCCGCGGATCTGCGAGACCAGCTCGTAGATCTGCCCGAGACCGGTTGCGCCGATTGGGTGCCCCTTCGATTCGAGTCCCCCCGAGACGTTCACGGGAATGCGCCCGCCCAGTCGCGTAGCGCCGCTCTCGGCGAGGCGTCCTCCTTCGCCCAGCTCGCAGAAACCGAGGCACTCGGTCTGGATCACCTCGCCTACGGCGGTCGCGTCGTGCACCTCCGCGAGGGAAACCTCGCGGGGGCCGACGCCGGCGAGCTCATATGCCTTCGTTGCCGCACGCCGGCCCACGTGCGCCTTCCAGTCGTGAGGATCGCGCTCGCGACCGCTCACGAGGACGCTCGCGAGGGTCCGCACCGCCTGCGCACGCGGCACGCGCAGGCGCTCGAGACCTTCGCGGCTGCAGACGATCGCGGCCGCGGCTCCGTCGGTGAGCGGCGAGCACATCGGCACCGTCAGCGGATACAGCAGAGGCCGCCCCGCGAGCACCTCCTCCACGGTCATCGCCTTTCGGAAGTGGCTCTTCGGGTTTCGGGCGGAGTGGTCGTGGTTCTTCGCCGCTACGGCCGCGAATTGCCGCTGCGTGGTGCCGAAGTCCTTCATGTGTGCGCGTGCGAAGCTCGCATACACGTCCATCATCGAGGTGCGATGGCCGGAAGGCTCTTCCGATTCGTCGATCCCGCCGATCGCCAGCAGCCGGCGCATCGTCGCTCCACCGTCCTCGACGTCGAGCGCGCCGTCGAACACCTTCATGCGGTGGGACCAGTCACCGACGTTCAGCTTCTCGACGCCGACGGCGAGCGCAACGTCGCAGACGCCGGCTTTCACCTGGTTCACGGCGAGGTGGAAGGCCGTCGAGGCGCTGGCGCAGGCGTTCTCCACGTTCACGATCGGGATCGCCTCGATGCCCATGGCCCGGAGCGCGATCTGCCCCGGCGTGCCGAACTGCCCCTCGAGAGCTCCCTGCGCGAGGTTCGAGAAGATCGCGGCGCCGAGATCGGCGCGCGTGGCGCCGGCATCCGCGAGCGCCTCCTCGACCGCCTCGCGGACGAGATCCTTCACGCTCCGCCCGGTGTGAACGCCGAACGGCGTCATACCCACCCCGACGACGAACACGTCTTCCATGGATGCATCCTCCCGTTTCGTTGATGTGGTTCGGGATCGCGACGTGGCACATCCGCGGCTCGCCATTGCGGCGGCGAGCCGCCGCGACACGTCCCGCTACCCCACTGCCGAACGAGTGCAGCTCACCCGCAGCATCGGGCGTAGCGCTCTCGGGGAATCTCCTCCATTTCCTGGAAGAGCCGCGTCCGCTCCTCGGCGTCTACGGTCTCGTCGAACATTGGGTAGAGGACGTTCTCTTCCTTGCGGTTGTGAACGGAGAGCAGCTCCGTCAGCTTTTGCACCTCCGCGTCGCACGCGGGATCGGCCCGGCGCACCTTCTCGTGGAGCTCATCGAGGGCATCACCGATCAGCCGGTGTTCGGCTCGCATGACGTCTGTCGGCCCGCCCGAGCCAATACCCGACCGTTTCTCGAACGATGGGAACAGGATGTCTTCCTCCCAGACGATGTGCCGTCGCAGACCGAAGAGGAATTCGCGGAACGCATCCTTCGCCTTTGAGAAGTCCCGACGTTTTTCCGATTGGAACGTCCGCATGAGATCGTCGAGGCGGCGATGGTCGGCGGTGAAATACTGGTGGACGCTGGTTGTCGACATGGAGGTCCTTTCTCGTCGTATGAAAACGCGGCGCGAGCGGAGTCGCGAACGAATGCTCCGAATGACCGAACAGCAAAAGGCGAGCCATCGCTGAACGGATCATTCAGAGATGCTTTTGCTCCCTTCGGGAGCACTACATGGAATATTGCTTCCCTTGGAGACAAATGCAGTCAATGAGCTATATGAAAAAATGGAATACACTCGGGCATGGGTCTTGCGACCCTTTCGTGACAGAACCATACCTAAGTATAGAGCGGCTGTGGATGGCGATTGTCTTCGCCAATGTCGAGTTGCCGCAGCCTGGCGCGGCGCAGGCGGCGGCGTAACGGGGCCATGCGCCACGAAGGAGAAGAGTTGGCGAACGGAATGGTGGCGGCTTGGCTCGACGACTTGAAGCAGCCCCTCGAAGAGCGGACCGGCGCCCTGCCCGTCTCCGCTTCCCCATGATGCAAGCGGAGTGAAAATGAAGTCACGCAGATCTCTCTCGGACATCGCAGTGAAACCCTTCTACGGTCCCGAGGACAGCGCCGCCCTCGATTACGAAAAGGCGCTCGGCGACCCTGGCTCGTATCCATACACGCGCGGCCGGCGCGCGCGCCTCGAGCGCGGCGGCACGTGGATCCAGCGTGAGCTCTCGGGAGAGGGGCCGCCGGCGCGGTCGAACGCTCAGTTCCGCTACCTCATCGAGAAGGGCGCCGCCGGGCTCGACGTGATCGGCGACGCACCTACAGTCGCCTGCCTCGATCCCGATAACTCGTTCGCCCGAAACTCGATCGGCACGCAAGGGGTGTCGCTCTGCCGCCTCGAGGACTTTCGCGAGCTCTACGACGGTATCCCCCTCGACCGCGTCACGCTCTCGCACTCGCTGCCCGGGTGGTTCGCGGTCGCCGGAATCTATCTCGTGGCGCGCGAACGCGGAGTGGCGGCCGAAGTTCTCCGCGGCTCGGTGATCCAGGCTCCGCTCTACGCTGAGGACTACTGCTACGCGGTCCACATGCCGGTCGAGCTGCGTCTGCGCCTCACGTTGGATTCGATCGAGTTCTGCTCGCGCGAGATGCCTCGCTTTCATTCGTTCGTTGAAGACACGTACTACGTGAGCGACGGCGGTCCCGACGCCGTCGACGAGATGGCGCTCGGCTTCGTCGAGATCCGTAAAGTGGTGCGCGAACTCGTCGCCCGCGGCCTCGACGTGGACCGCTTCGCGCCGCGCATCGCGATCCTCGTCAACTGCCGGATGGGCTTCTTCGAGGAGATCGCGAAGATCCGTGCCACGCGCCGGCTGTTCGCGCGCATGATGCGCGAGGAGTTCGGCGCTCGCGACCCGCGCTCCTGGTCGGTCAACATCACCGCCCATACCGCCGGCAGCTCGCTCACCGCCGAGCAGCCAATCAACAACGTGGTGCGCGGGACCACGCAAGCGCTGGCGCTCGCGCTCGCCGGCGTACAGGCGATCGAGATCTCTGCCTTCGACGAGGCCTACCGTACGCCGAGCCCCGAGTCGCACCTCGTGGGACTCCGCACCCAGCAGATCCTCGAGCTCGAGACCGGAGTCGCGCGGGTCGCGGACCCTCTCGGCGGCTCCTACTACGTAGAGAGCCTGACCGACGAGATGGAGCGCCGCATCTGCGCGCGCATCGCCGAGATCGAGACGATGGGCGATCCTGCCGAGCTCAGCGCCCGCGGCTGGTTCCGCACCATGCTCGAGAACGCCATGGTCCAGCGAGTGCGCGAGATCGAGGATGGTACGGTGCCGCGGGTCGGGGTCAACGTGTTTCGCATGTCCGACGACGAGGACCGGCTGCTGCGGGACGTAGCCGAGACCAAGATCGAGCCGTGCTGGGATCACGCGGAGCGGATCCGGGAGTTCAAGCGGACGAGGAACGAGCGGCCGGTCGTGGCGTCGCTCGCGGATCTTCGAGCCCAGGCCGCCGACGATCGCGCGTCGCTCATGCCACCGATCCTTGCGGCACTGGACGCCGGAGCGACTCTCGGGGAGATCTCGGGCGTGCTTCGCCTGGCGTACGGCCAGGCCTACGATCCCTTCGGGACCGACAAGCCGCCGGCGGGGCGCCTCGGGGACGCGCCGGGGGGCATGCTGGCATGACGCCTGAACGGGTGCTCGTCGCGATCCTCGGCCTCGATCAGCACGAGACCGGGGCGCTCGCCGTGTCCTCGATGTTGCGCGACGCCGGCATGGAAGTGATCTATCTCGGCCGTTTCGCCTCGCCGCGGACGATTGCCGCAACGGCGCTCGACGAAAGCGTCGACGTCGTCGGTGTGAGCTGTCACTCATGGGAGTACGTCTATTATGTCGACGATCTCCTCCACCTTTTACGCGACCGTGACGATGGCATCCCACTCGTTCTCGGTGGCTCGGTGATCACTCCCGCCGACGGCCGTCGATTGCGCGAGAAGGGTGTGGCGGCGGTCTTCGGCCCAAGTGCCTCGGCCGACGAGATCGTGCGCGCCGTGCGCGACCTCGCCGCGCAACGGCGTCTGGCCCATTGACGAAATCGAGGGAGCGGTGAAATCAACTCGCCGCGCGCGATTTCGTCGCGCGACGATTCACCATGCGCCGCCTGCGAAAGAATTCCTGGAGCAGGCTTCGACACTCCGTTTCGAGAACTCCCTCGCGAAACCCGAAGCGGTGATTTAGGCGCGGGTCGCTGGCGAGCGCATAGAGCGAGACGACCGCTCCCGCCTTGGAGTCGCGGCAGGCGAACGTCAGCGAGGCGATGCGCGCCTGGATCATCGCCCCGACGCACATCGCGCACGGCTCAAGCGTCACGAAAATCGCGGCATCGGTCAGCCGCTCGAGACCGAGTCGACGACTCGCGCGGCGGAGCGCGAGAATCTCGGCATGCGCGGTCGGATCGTGGGCACGGATCGTCTCGTTGTGTCCCCGACCGATGATCTTCCCGTTGGCGACGACGACCGCGCCAATCGGGACCTCGCCGAGTTTCTCCGCTCGCCTCGCTTCGGCGAGCGCGCGGGCCATCCACTCGCTGGCTTCGGCTTCCGTCGGTCCTCCTTCGCGACGTCGACGCACGACGTCCCCACAACCGGTACCTTGACGTAAGCGATCAGGGCCTTTCCCGCAACATCGTGCGGGGTCGACAGCGCTTCAACGCCCAAAATGATGCGCGGCGAGTTTTCTTCCGCATCGGGGGGCGCTAGAAGGACGACGATGCGAGCGATCGTGTTCGATCAGCCGGGGGACGAGTCGGTTCTCCACCTTGGCGACGTGCCCCCGCCGACTCCCGGACCCGACGACCTGCGGATTCGCGTGCGGGCGACGGCGGTCAACCGAGCCGACCTGATGCAGCGCCAAGGACTGTATCCACCTCCTCCGGGCGCCTCGGCGATTCTCGGACTCGAATGTGCAGGCGAAGTCGTCGAGATCGGTGCGAACGTGACGGGCTGGACGCGCGGCGATCGTGCGATGGCGTTGCTGCCGGGCGGTGGGTACGCCGAAGAGGCGATCGTGCATGCCGGCTCGGCGATTCCCGTTCCCGCCGCATTGAGCGATCGGGAGGCTGGCGCGTTTCCCGAAGTGTTTCTCACCGCGTTTCTCAACATCTTTCTCCTGGGTGACCCCCCTCCGCAGGGGAGCGTTCTCGTGCATGGTGGAGGGAGCGGCGTCGGAACGGCGGCGATCACGCTGTGCAGGGAGGCCGGCCTGCGAGTCCTGGTGACGGCCGGCAGCGACGAGAAGTGCCGCCGTTGCCGCGAGCATGGGGCCGACGTTGCCATCAACTATCGCGACGGTGACTTCGCGGCGCCGGTGCGGGAATCCACCGGCGGCCGCGGGGTCGACGTCGTTCTCGATTCGATCGGCGGGCGCTACCTCGCGCCGAATCTCTCCATTCTCGCCGTCGGCGGCAAGCTGGTGATCATCGGGTTGATCGGCGGCGCGCGCGGCGAGATCGATCTCGCCGCGTTGCTGATGAAGCGGTTGCAGGTCGTCGGCTCGACCTTACGGGGTCGGCCAGTAACCGAGAAGGCATCCATCATCCGCGCGTTCGAGACACGCTTCGGTGCGGCGTTGCAGGCTGGTCGCCTTCGCCCGGTCGTGGATCGTGTCCTGCCGCTTGCGAATGCCGCTGAGGCGCATCGCATCGTGCAGTCGAGCGTCCACTTCGGTAAGGTTGCGCTCCAGGTCGCCTGACGTGACGGCCTGTGAGCCCGGCACGGAAGGTCGCGTGGACGCTGTTCGCCGCCACTCTGCTCTCGGGCTTTCGGGTCATGATCGACCGACTGGTTTTTTTCCCGGATCCCTTCGTCGGTGATCCTCCGGCGGGCGTCGAAGAGCGTTGGCTGACTGCCGCCGACGGTGTGCGCCTCCACGCGTGGGTAGCGCGGAGCGCGTCCGCGCGGGCGACGCTCGTGTGGTCGCACGGTAACGCCGGCAATATCGCCGGCCGTGCGGACGTGCTGCTGGCGCTCGTTTCGCATGGCGTCGACGTTCTCGCCTACGACTACCGTGGCTACGGCAAGAGCCAGGGACGGCCGAGCGAGGCGGGCGTCTATCTCGACGCGGCGGCAGCCTTCGACAGCGAGCGTGCGCACGGCACGCCTCCGTCACGGATCGTCTGCTTCGGCGAGTCGCTCGGAGGCGCCGTGTCGATTCGTCTCGCGACCGAGCGCCCCTGCGCCGCCGTTGTCGTCGTGTCGGCGTTCACGAGCCTCCGCGAGGTCGCTCGCATCCACTACGGGAGCCTCGCCTTTCTCGCCGGCGCGCGGTTTGATTCGACGGATCTCGTGGGTCGGCTGTCGGTTCCGTTCTTCGCCGTCCACGGCGACCGTGACGCGATCGTTCCCTACGCGCTCGGCGAGGAGTTGTTTGCGCTGGCGCGGGAGCCGAAGCGGTTTCTTCGCGTCCCCGGGGCCGGTCACAACGACATCTTCGAGCACCCGTCCGTGATCGATGAGATCGTCCGCTTCGTCGCCGCTCACGTGACCGTCTGATTGCGCTCGGAGATGCGCGGCGGAATGCCCCTCGGCTCTCGGTCTTCGGCTCTCGGCACCACGAGGGTAAGATGGCGCTTGCGATGAGCCCGCGAGGGGTGTTGCCGAGCCGCTACCGCATGCCCGATCCGCGGGCCGCGTTGCCCAATGGATTGCTCGCCGCAGGCGGCGACCTGCAGCCGGGCACGGTGCTGGCGGCATACCGAGCGGGCATCTTTCCCTGGCCGGATCCCGACGGTCGGCTCCTCTGGTGGTCACCCGATCCCCGAGCCATCTTACCGCTCGACGGCTTTCGTGAATCGCGCAGCTTGCGGCGCAAACGTCGTCGCGGCGTGTTTCGAGTGACCGCCGACCATGCGTGTCGCGACGTCATGGCCGGATGCGCGGATCGTTCCGAGGGCACGTGGATCACGCCGCAGATGAAGGCGGCCTACCTCGAGCTCCATGAGCTCGGCTGGGTACACAGCATCGAGGTGTGGGCGGGCGAACGTCTGGCCGGGGGACTGTATGGCCTCGCGATCGGCGGCTTCTTTGCAGCCGAGTCGATGTTCCACCGCGAGGCCGACGCCTCCAAGGTCGCGTTGGCCGAGCTGGTGGAGCGCCTCGGTCGCAACGGCTTCGTACTGCTCGACGTGCAGTTCGTCACCCCGCATCTCGTCTCGCTCGGCGTGCTCACC
This sequence comes from uncultured delta proteobacterium, assembly GCA_963745025.1. Lineage (GTDB taxonomy): Bacteria > Desulfobacterota > Binatia > JACPRU01 > JACPRU01 > CAVQIG01. The sequence goes on along the minus strand of CAVUWD010000016.1, from coordinate 356,827 downwards.
GTCCCCCGCGAGGAGTATCTCGCTCGCCTGGGGAGAGCGATTGCCATCGACGCACGCTTCTGAACTAGTAGGGGAGAGCACGTAACGGTTCCGCACGAAGATATGAGATACGAGGCCTCATCACCCTGGGGCGTTTCGGTCGCAGCCCCGAGTCTGCGCTGAGAGGCTTCCCTTCGGTCTCCCCATGCCCGAGCGTTCCGAGCTGACACGCGAGATCCTCGACGGACCCTCCGGCCCGCAGATCGCAGCGTTCTTCGACGTCGACCGGACTCTGCTCGCCGGGTTCTCCGTGATCGAATTCATCCGCGATGGCATCGTGTCGGGCCGCATGGGCCCGCGCGGCATGCTCGAGACGGCCATCGCGATCGCCCAATTCGAGCTCGGTCAGATCGGCTTTTCCTCGTTCGCCGCCGGCACGTCGGCAGGACTGCGCGGCACTCCGGAGACGGAGTTCGCGGCAATCGGTGAGCGCATCTTCCACGATCGCCTGGCCGCTGACGTCTATCCCGAATCGCGCACGCTCGTGCAGGCGCACCTGAAGAAGGGACATACCGTGGCAGTCGTGTCCTCTGCGACACGCTACCAGATCGATCCGCTCGCGCAGAACCTCGGCATCCGCCACGTGCTCTGCACTCGCCTCGAGGTGAAGGACGGCAAGTTCACCGGAGGGGTCTTGAAGCCGACGTGTTACGGCGAAGGCAAAGCGATCGCCGCTCGTGAGCTCGCCGCCGCGCACGCAATCGACCTCGAGGAGAGCTACTTCTACACGGACAGCGAGGAGGACTTGTCTCTGCTCGCGATCGTCGGCAAGCCGCGACCGACCAACCCGAACGGCCGGCTTCGCGAGATCGCCGTGAAGCGCGGCTGGCCGATTCGCGATTTCACGAGCCGCGGCACCCCGGGCGCCACGGAGGTCCTGCGCACGTCGCTCGCGGTCGGCAGCCTGATTCCTTCCGCGCTGCTCGGCCTGCCGGCCTTTCTCTTGGACGGCAGCTGGCGAAGGGCCGTCAACGTGGCCGCGAGCGTGTGGGGAGAGATCGGCACGGCGATCGCCGGCGTCGACGTACGGGTGCAGGGAGAAGGCCACCTCTGGTCACATCGCCCCGCCGTCTTCATCTTCAATCACCAGAGCGCCATCGACATGCTGCTGCTCTGCAAGCTGCTGCGCCGCGACTTCATCGGCATCGCCAAGAAGGAGGTGAAGAACAACCCGATCTTCGGGCCGGTGTTCACGCTGGCCGGAGCGGTCTTCGTCGATCGCGCGAATCGCGAGCAGGCGGTGCGAGCCCTCGAGCCCGCAATCGATGCGCTGAAGAGGGGCTTGTCGATCGCGATCGCCCCCGAGGGCACGCGCAGCGCGACGCCCAAGCTCGGCCGCTTCAAGAAGGGCGCGTTTCACCTGGCAATGGCCGCCGAGGTTCCGATCGTACCGATCGTCTTCAAGAACACCCTCGACGCGCTGCCGAAGCACGCGATGTTCGTGCGCCCCGCCACGATCGAAGTGGTCGTACACAAGCCGATCGCGACCGGCGACTGGACCCCGCAGAACTTCGAGAAGAAGATCGCCGCGATCCGCCGGCTGTATCAGCGCACGTTGAGAGAATAGGCTTCGGGCGGCCCCTCAATCAAACGACCGCTTCACCCCGGGATGCTCTTCTAGCGGATCGAGCGGAGCGTCGTGATCGCCTCATCGACGTGCTTGTCGATGTTGAACTCCGCCGCGATCACGTTGCGAACCACACCCGAGCCGTCGACCACGAACGTGACGCGCTTGGTGATCGGCAAGAGCCCCCAGAGCCGCAGGACACCGAAGACACCCGAGAGCTTCTTGTCGGGGTCAGGGATGAGCGGGAAATTGAGCTTCAGCGATTCGGCGAACGCCTTGTGCTGCTCGAGGCCGTCGAGGCTGACACCGTAGACTTCGGCCCCTGCCGCGGAGACGTCGGCCTTCCGGTCCCGGAAGGTACAGGCTTCCTTGGTTCAGCCGGGCGTGAAGTCCTTCGGATAGAAATAGATGACGTAGGGCTTGCCGCGGAGCTTCGCCGTCGAAAACTCCCCGCCGTCGTGGAGCGGAGCCGCGATCTCTGGGACCTTTTCACCAACGTTCAGCACGGCTATCGGCTTTCGGCTAAGGCTCCGCGGTCCCTCTCTTGCCGATCGTTTTCAATGACCCCATCCGTTTCATCACCGTAAATGGGGTACGCGTAGTCTCACTCTATCTCTGCGACACGTCAAACTCGGTTGCCGACCGTTCTGGTCTGCTCCCGGCGCTTGCCGGACACTTCCGTCACCATCCGAAACTCGGCCTCCCCCGTCTCGCTGCCGCAAGTATCGATGAAGCCGACCCCGACGCGGTAGCGGCCACGGGCGGCCTGATTCCATCCGATCTCTTCGACCAGGGGCTGGGCCTTCTCCCCGTCCGCGACGGCCTCACAGCTATCGAGAAAGAATTTTTTTCATCCGGCCCTTGATCCGCGCGCGATCGAAATTAGACTCGCCCTGCTCGAGACGTACGGGGCGGCATGTGAAGTTCCGCCCGCCAGCAACAGCCTTCAGGGAGGAACACAGGATTATGGCGAAGCGAGTGAAGCCACTGCACGACCGGATCATCGTCAAGCGGCTAGAGGAGGAGGACAGGAGCAAGGGCGGTATCATCATCCCCGATACAGCGAAGGAAAAGCCTCAACAGGGGAAGGTGATCGCCGTCGGACCCGGCAGGCGCGAGGACGGTAAGGTGTTGCCGCTGGACGTCAAGGCGGGCGACAAGGTGCTGTTCGCAAAGTATTCGGGCACCGAGTTCAAGCTCGATGGTGAGGAGCATTTGATTCTCCGCGAGGATGACGTCCTCGGAGTGATCGAATAGACAATCCTAAGGAGGAGAAATTCGCATGGCTGCCAAAATCGTAAAGTTCGGCACGGACGGCCGCGACAAAATCCTGCGCGGCGTGAACACCCTTGCGGATGCCGTAACCGTAACCCTCGGTCCCAAGGGCCGCAACGTTCTGATCGAGAAGTCCTGGGGCGCTCCGACCGTCACCAAGGACGGAGTGACCGTCGCCAAGGAGATCCAGCTCGAGGACAAGTTCGAGAACATCGGCGCGCAGATGGTCAAGGAGGTCGCTTCCAAGACCTCGGACGTCGCTGGCGACGGCACGACCACCGCTACAGTGTTGGCCCGCGCCATCTTCACCGAAGGCTGCCGCATGGTGGCCGCTGGCCACGACCCGATGACGCTCAAGCGTGGCGTCGACAAGGCCGTCGTGGTGATCGTCGACGAGCTCAAGAAGATGTCGAAGTCCACCAAGGACCCGAAGGAGATCGCTCAAGTCGGCACGATCTCCGCCAACAACGACGCAACGATCGGCGAGATCATCGCCGAAGCCATGGAGAAGGTCGGCAAGGAAGGCGTGATCACGGTGGAAGAGGCGAAGAGCCTCGACACCCAGCTCGAGATCGTCGAGGGCATGCAGTTCGATCGCGGCTATCTCTCGCCATATTTCGTCACCGACCCTGACCGCATGGAGGCGGTGCTCGAGAACCCGTTGATCCTGATCCACGAGAAGAAGATCAGCTCCATGAAGGACCTGCTCCCCGTTCTCGAGATGGTCGCCAAGAGCGGCAAGCCGATCGTGATCATCGCCGAAGAGGTAGAGGGCGAGGCGCTCGCGACCCTGGTCGTCAACAAGATCCGAGGCACGCTCGCTTGCGTCGCCGTGAAGGCGCCGGGCTTCGGGGACCGTCGCAAGGCCATGCTCGAAGACATCGCCATTCTCACTGGCGGACGCGTGATCGCCGAGGAGCTCGGCCTCAAGCTCGAGAACGTGACGACGAACGACCTCGGCAAGACCAAGAAGATCGTCATCGACAAGGACAACACGACCATCATCGACGGCGCCGGTAAGAAGGTCGACATCGAAGGCCGCGTCAAGCAGATCCGCACGCAGATCGACGAGACCACCTCGGACTACGACCGCGAGAAGCTTCAGGAGCGACTCGCCAAGCTGGTCGGCGGCGTAGCGGTGATTCGAGTCGGCGCGGCCACCGAGATCGAGATGAAGGAGAAGAAGGCACGCGTTGAGGATGCCATGCACGCCACGCGGGCCGCGGTCGAGGAAGGCGTCGTGCCGGGAGGGGGCGTGGCCCTGATTCGCGCCAGCTCGGCGCTCGACGGGTTGAAGGTGGATGCGGAAGAGAAGGTCGGCGTCGCGATCGTGCGACGCGCCGTCGAGGAACCGCTTCGCTGGATCGCGCAGAATGCGGGGTGGGAAGGCTCCGTGGTGCTCGACAAGGTTCGTCAGAACAAGGGAGGCTACGGGTTCAATGCGGCCGCGGAAGAATTCGAGGATCTCATGAAGGCCGGGATCATCGACCCGACCAAGGTGGTGCGCACCGCCCTGCAGAATGCCTCTTCGGTTGCGGGATTGCTGCTGACCACCGAGGCGGTGGTGACCGAGAAGCCGGAAGAGAAGAAGGGCGCGGGGGCGCAACCGCCCTCTCCGGAGTTCTGACCGGATCTGCGTCTCGCTTCGCAGCCGAAGCCGGCCTGCGCATGACGCTCCGTGCGCGAACGCCGCACCCTTTCCGGGGCGCGGCGTTCGTGTCTTCGCAGGCAGGGGTTCACCGGGATATTGGTAGCATCATCAAATTTCTTTCCGGCAAACCCGCCGGGACGTTGACAATGTTGCCAACGTCCCCGTAACGTTCTGCGCCGCGTTTTCTCATGAGCAAGATCGTCGGCATCGAAATGCCCTCCGAGAAGCGAGCGCCGAGCACGGCGAGCCTCCGCTCGCGTGGTCGCTCGGCTGCGACAGCGGTCCCGCAGCCGAGGCGGGACGCCGCACCGGCCGGCTCGAAGCTACCACGATGGCTCGGCGCCCTCGACGACGAGATCGTTCGCCGCTACGAGCGGCTCGCGCGGCCACTCAACGAGTACGGCTACGATCCCTTCGGCTTCGACAAGGAGACCGCGCGCTATCCGGCACTGCTCATGGCCGCGGCATATCGATACTGGTTCCGCGTCGAGAGCCACGGCATCGAGAACGTGCCGGGCGACGGGCCCGTGCTCATCGTCGCCAACCACGCGGGCAATACCTTCGCCTGGGACGCGGCGATGGTCAGCACGGCGGTCTTTCTCGAGGCGGATCCACCGCGCCTGGCGCGCGGCCTCGGCGAGTTCTACCTACCGACGATCCCGTTCTTCAACGTGTTCATGGCGCGCGCTGGGTCCGTCGTCGGCACGCCGGAGAATTGCCGTCAGTTCTTCGAGCGCGGCGAATGCGTGCTGGTCTTCCCCGAAGGTGCGCGTGGCTTCGTCAAGCCCTATCGAAAAGCGTACCAGCTGCAGCGTTTCGGGCTCGGCTTCATGCGCTTGGCGCTCGAGCACCATGTGCCGATCCTGCCGGTCGGCGTGGTCGGAAGTGAAGAACAGAGCCCGGGGCTCGCAGACGTCAAATGGCTCGGCCGATTGATCGGATCGCCGGCGTTCCCCATCACCGTGACGATGCCGTGGCTCGGACTCCTCGGATTCATTCCCCTGCCGGTAAAGTTTCACCTGAGCTTCGGCTCGCTGATGCGCTTCGAGGGAGCGTTCGACGCCGAGGACGCCGACCTCCAGCCCAAGGTCGACCAGGTGAAGAAGGAAATCCTTCGACTGATCCAGATGGGGCTTTCCCGTCGGAAAAGCTGGTTTTTCTGAGAACCACCGCCGTTCTCGAAGATTTCACGAGCGAATGTTCCGTCGGTCGGGATCGACTCGTCGGGGAATGTGGACGTCGCTACCGCAGATCGGCGCGACGCGCATCTGGAGGAGTGCTCGGTCTCCTTTCAGGAGACTACCCCAAAGACTCAGGGCCTCTTTCGGGTAGCCGGTAAGCCAGTAGCCTCCTTCTTCAACGTCACGTCGCCGGCGATCGCGCGCACGAGTCGACCCTGCCGACCTTCGAGCCGGAGCGCACCCTCCTCGTCGATGCCGAGCACTCGACCTTCGAGCGTCTCTCCTGCGCCTTCGACACTGACCCATTCGCCGTTGAGGACCGAATACGCGTCCCAGGGCTCTCGCAAGCGACCGAGGCCCCTGGAGAGGAACTCGTCGTAGAGGCGCTCGAAGCTACCGAACAGGTCGGCCGCGAAGGCGGCGCGATCGACGCTGCGGCCGGTCGCCGCGAGAATGGACGTGGCGATGGCGCGTAGCTCGAGCGGAAACTCCGCCGTCGGGACGTTCAGGTTGATGCCGGGGCCACAGACGACATGGAGGACGCGGGCCGCTTCCGATTCCATCTCGGTGAGGATCCCGGCGATCTTCCGCGGGCCGAGGAGCACGTCGTTTGGCCATTTGAGTCCCGGGCGGATTCCCGCATGCTTCTCGACGGTTTCGGCGACCGCGAGGCCGGCAAGCAGAGTGATCTGCGGCGCTCGCGCCGGCGGGATGTCCGGTCGCAAGATGATCGATCCATAGAAGCTGACACCCTCGGGCGAAAAGAACGAGCGGCCGAGCCGCCCGCGGCCGGCGGTTTGCACCTCCGCGACCACCACCTCGCCTTCCCCGGCGCCGCGCCTCGCCAGGTCCATGGCGTGGCGATTCGTCGAATCGATGGAATCGAAGTGATGAACGATCCGACCGATCCTCTTCGTCGTGAGATGTCGAGCGATCTCTGCGGGAAGCAGGCGCGTCGACGGGGCCTCGAGACGGTAACCGGCGGGATTCTCGCTGCCGATGCGATAGCCGTTCGCGACGAGGGCGCGCACGTGCTTTCGCACTGCGGCACAAGAGATGTTCAGTCGACGCGCAATGTCCGGGCCACTCACCGGACCGGCGGCGTCCCGCAAGATTCGCAGAATCCGCTCCGCGGTCGACGGCTCCCCGCTCATGCCGTGCCCATTACTCGACTTGCGGGGGAGAGAGAAGCCTCGCCTCTGCCATCTCTACTATGCGGAGAGCCTGAGCCAGCGGCAGATGCGCCCGATGGGCCGCTGCGGCCAACCCACGAGGCGCATTCCTCGTGCCGCGTGACGCGGATCGCTATGGCGACGGGGCAAGCCGCCGGTATCTGCGCGGCGCTATCCGCCCGCTCGAGACGAAGTTCGCGCGACGTCTCCGCCGCAGAGGTTCAGCACGGGCTCCGCTCCCAGGTCGCGCCGCTGCAGCCCGCCGCCCGAAGCGTCATTCCTCTTCGTAGGGCCGGACCACCACCCGTGCGCCGTTGTGGATGAAGAAGCTGCGCACGAAGCCGTCCTGATCATGAGCGGCGCGCGCATCGCGGGTCGCTTCTTTGGCGATCTGCTTCGAGCGGCGCATCATCTCGACCTTTGCCCCTTTCTCTTCGACGGCGGAGCGGATCACGGCGTCGGGGTCCTTGCCCACCTGCTCACAGAAGACGCGTAGCGCCGCGAGTCGGTCGACCCACTCGCTCTCGGGAAGCTGGTAGTAGCGGTTCACGTTGTCGATCCATCGCGTGACGGAAGCGTAGCTCCGAAGATCGTTCATGGCAGGGCCCGGGTTCAGATCGGATAGCCGAGCTTCCGCCCGATCTGCATGAGCTCCTCAAAGCGTCCGGGCTTCGGGCTCGGCGCCCGAAACAACCCTTCGCGCTCGAGATCCTTCACCACCGTCTCGTCGCGCACGAACGGACGAGTCGGATCCATCTCGAAGAAGAGCTCGCCGAACGGCAGCCGGGGCCGTTGTCCGCCGGCTTCACGGTCCTCCAACGGATGACCGATCAGCTGCACCCAGATGGTGTTCCACGATTCGGGGAGCTTCAACACGCGGCGCACGTCCTCGATCTTGTCGGCGCCGTGGCAGGCGTGGAGGCACGTGCCGAGCCCCTCGTTCACGGCGGCCAGCACGGCGACCGCGCAGGCGCCGACGGTTTCCTGCCTCGCGATCATCGCGCTCATTTCGGCAGGCATTCCGTGGATGATCTGCTCGATGTTGGCCATTCCCTCGGGTGCGATCTCACCGCGCAGAATCGAGCCGTCGACCGTCTCGTGCGTCCAGCCGTAGTAGGTCGGCATTGCGCCGACGTCGATGAGCTCGTGGACCCGGATGCGGAAGGATTCCGGACGCGCCGAATCCGTATTGGCGCACCAGTAGATCCAGATCGGGGCCTGGGCATGGGCCGCCTGGTAATTGTCGGCGGCGAGCAACGTCTTGCGGTCGGCAGCCGCAAGCTTGTCTTGGTCAACGACGATTGCGCGCCACGGCTGGAGGTTTCCGGGGCAGGTCGTCGCCACCCGCACCACCTCCAGAATTCGCTGGATCTGCTGCCGGTCGACCGGCTTCTTGCGATCGAAGATGCGGATGCTGCGGCGAAGACCACAGACTTCGAGAAATTTCATGATGTACCTCCTATGCGAGTTCGGCTTCCGGCTACCGACTTCCGGCTACCGGCAAAGCCTTAGCGGCGCCTTTCCTGTTGCCGGTAGCCGGTGCTCATCTCCCTCAGATCCATCCGCATCATTGCCCGTCGCCTTTGATCACCTCGATGAAGCTCGTCTCGTGCTCGCTCCGCGACAGCATCGCGCGGGCGCGGATTCGTGGGCAATGGCGTGGGCTCGTACGACGATCGTCTGGTATCACTTACCGAAAACTGGTACCGGCCGTACCACGGACCGCACGACCTTGGCAAGAGCAAAATCCCTTCCCTCCTCTCCGCGCCTGTCGTTGGTCGCGTCTCGCGCGGCGCGGACGCTCGACACGATCGAAGAGATCTTCTTGACCGAGGGCTTTCGACGCGTCAGCGTCGGCGACCTGGCCGCCCGCCTCCGCTGCTCGCGCCGCACGCTCTACGAGCTCGCGGCGAGCAAGGAGGATTTGTTCTTGATGGTCCTCGACCGCTTTCTCGAGCGCATCCGCCGCCAGGGGGAGGCCGCAGCAGCAGCAGCCCCTGACCCCGCCGCGCGTATCGAGGCCTATCTCGCGCCAGGAATCCGCGAGGTCGCGCGGACGCGCAACATCCTGTTCAGCGACATCGCCGGCTTCTTGCCCGCCAAGCGAATGCTCGATGACCACCAGCGACGGCGCATGGAAGGTGTCCGCAAGATCGTCGTCGACGGGACTCGTCATGGCGTCTTTCGCGGGCTCGATCCGTATCTCGTCGCGGAGGTCTTCACCCATGCCTACCGACGCGTCTCTCAGCCGGACTTTCTCGTAGCCGCCAATTTCTCGATGACCGAAGCCTACGCCGAGCTGTCGCGGCTGTTGCGCCACGGCCTCCTCCACCCGGAGAGCGAGCCGACACGGCCGGAGCGACGCCGGTCCGGCGGCGCTCGAGGCTCACCCCGTGGAGCACGCGCCGGCCAGTCTTTTCACCTCTACCCCCCGTTGGGGCGAGGTCGGCCGAAGGCCGGGTGAGGGGGAGTTGTCACGAACTCGCCCGGCTCAGCGCCGCACGACGTATCCGACCGATTCTCGGTCCCACGTCGAGGGGGTTCTACCGTGGCGCCGTAGCTCTTCCTTCTGCAGCTTTCCCGTGGCGGTCTTCGGCAGCGCGGTGACGAACTCGACGAAGCGCGGCACGGCGAACCTCGGCATGCGCTCCTGGCAATGATCGAGGAGCGCTTCGGCGGCGAGCACCGCGCCTGGTTTGACCACGACGCAGGCTTTGATCTCGTCCTCCCCACCTTGGTCGGTCGCCTTCACGGCCACGACCGCGCACTCGGCGACCTCCGGATGCGAGCCGATGACCTGCTCGATCTCGAACGACGAGATGTTCTCGCCGCGTCTGCGGATGCAGTCTTTGATGCGATCGACGAAGAAGAGCCGGCCGCGCGCATCGAAACGCCCCGCATCGCCCGTGTGAAACCACAGGTTCCGCCACGCCTCGACGGTCTTCTCGGGCATTCGCTGATACCCCGCCATGAAGCACCAGGGTCGCTTCGGCCGTACGACGATCTCGCCCGTCTGGCCGGCCGGCACCGGGCGATCCTCGCCGTCGACGAGTCTCAAGTCGAAGAACTCCTCGAGGACGAGGCCGGCGCAGCCGGGCTCCACGCCATCTCCGGGAGCCGTGTAGGCGACGATGTTGATCTCCGTCATGCCGTACCCCTGGACGAGGGGCACGCCGAAGCGCTCCTCGAATGCGCGTCCCCACTCGGCGGCGATCGGCACGGCCATCATCGCGCGCAGGCGGTGACGGCGATCGTTGTCGCTCGGGGGCTGGCGGAAGATGAACTCGGGCATCACGCCGAGGCCGTTCGTCAACGTCGCTCCCGTCCGCCGGACGTCCTCGAGCCAGCGCGATGGACTGAAGCGTCGCACGACGAACACACGCGCGCCGGCGATCAAGCTGCCGATCGTCTGCATGAACAGAGCGTTGGAGTGAAACATCGGCATGCAGACGTAGTAGAGGTCGTCCTCGGTGATCGCGAGCCGCCGCGCGAGCGTGTAGCCCATCAGGTAGGCGTGCGCGTGCGGCATGAGCACGCCTTTCGAGGGGCCCGTCGTGCCGGAAGTGTAGATCACCGTCGCGATGTCCCGCGCGAGAGGCTCGACGAGGGGGTTTGGATTCTCGATCGGACTCTCTAGCGCGTCGAGGTCGAGAAGCCGAGGACCTTCGAGCGCCTCGACGCCCGGCCCGCCGTCGCCGACGAGGAGGACCGACTCGACTCCCGCGAGGTCGATTCCCGAGAACGCCTTGGCGAGCTCGCGATCCACGGCGACGATGCGCGGGCCGCTGTTGCGGAGCTGGTGTTCGAGAAATGCCCCCTTGAGCTCCGTGTTCACCGTCACGAAGACGGCCCCGACCTTGTTGGTCGCGAGCAGCAGCGGCAGGAACGACGGACCGTTCAGCAAGAGCGCGAGCAGACGATCGCCCGGGCGGAGCCCGAGCGCGTCGAGCGCATGGGCGAGGCGCGTACTGCGACGGTCGAGCTCGGCAAAGGAGAGCGCGGTGCCGTCCTCGAAGCGCATGAATTCGCGCTCGCCGTAGCTCTCGGCTTGGCGGCGCGCGAGCTCGACCAGTGTCCAGCGTTCGGTCGGCAGGCTCAGCATCCGCTCACGCCATCCACGCCTGCAGGCTTCGCCCGGCGGCGACGATCGCGGCGGCTTCGAGGCCTGCGGGGATCGCGCCGAAGAGGAGCGCACGCGCCGGTGCCGGCCGCGGTGGCGGCTGGCCGGCCCAGAACGCCCCGTCGAGACCGCCGCCGATGAGCTCGCCCCGCTCCCAGGCACCGGTCAGCGTTTGATAGTCTTGCCCGGCGGCGAGACGGATCTCTGCCCCGGCGCTCGCCTGTGCGATGTCCCCGAGCACGACGGCGCGCCGCCAGCCGTACAGCTCGGCGTTGCGCAGAAGGGGAGCGACCGCCTTGTCCGCCACGGCGCCGCTGGTGAGGTCGAGCGCGACGAAGGCGAGCCCCGCTTCGCGAAATCCCTGCAGGAAGCCCGCGAGCTGCAGACCCGCTTTGAGCACGCCGCGCTCGCTCGAGTCGCCGAGATCTTCGGCGACCGCGGCCGGGCTCGGCATGCCGAGACCCCAGACGGCGCGACCGCGCACCGCGTCCGCCATCGCCGCGGCGGTTTCGCGGAGCACGTCCGCCCAGTCGGCGGCTCGCGACAACACGGCCTTCCAATCGGCCGCGGGATCGCTCCGTCCGCGTAGAGCCGCGAGGTCGACCTGCACGTGCGTCAGCGGCAAGACCGACAGTAGCTCACGTAGCGCGTTGCGGCCTGCCGCCGGCTCATTCCAGACACTTCGGCCGAGGCCCGAGAGCGTCTCGATTCCCGCAGCGACGCGCAGCCAAACGGAGCGTTGCTGGCCGTCGAGCATTGCCTATAGCGCGAGCTCGACGCCGAGATCGCGCAGCTTCTTCTCGAGCTCGGCGATCCGCACCTCGCGAGGATCGGTCATGGTGATCCCCAGGCAGGTGCCGCGCGCCACCTTGTTGTCCGGACTGCCGAGGTAGATCTCCTCGCGGTCGCCCCACGGGCCGTAGTACGGCAGGTCTTTCGGCGGTTCCGGCTTGACCCATTCCCTGACGAACGCGTCGAACGGTTTGCCGCGCTTCTTCCGCGCTTCGCGCTCGGCCTGGCGAAGCCTCTCGGTACCCTCCGCGTCGACGGAGAGCGTGCGCTCGTCATAGGCGACGAAGTACAGCTCCTTGGCGGTGCGGCCCGAGATCAGCCCGTCTCGGAGGTCGCGCGTGACCGCCTCGGGATCGCGCTCGAGCGGATCGCCGTAGCCCCCGCCCGCCCCTTGGCAGATCATGTAGAGCTCGCCCTGCTTCACGATCTCGAACTGCATGCCCATGTGGTGCGTCGAGTACTTCGCGCCCTCGAACGGTTGACCGTTCATCAGGCCGGGAATCGTCCACTCCGCTTCCGGCAGGTCCTTCAGCGTTTCGAACGCGTTGACTCCCTTGATCTTGCAGAGCGGGTACGACGGCGCGCCGTATCCGCCGTAGAGACCGTATGTGGTCGGGAACTTCGATCCCGTGCACGTCGTCATGAAGCCGAACATGTCGGAGCGGCGCACGGTGCCGATCACCTGGTAGCCGCTGCCGCCGCGAAACCTGCCGAAGCCCTGGTTGTCCTCGAGCAGCCGGTTCGGGACGATCTTGACGATCGGCGTCTCTTCCTCGAGGATCTCGCTCTCGCCGAGGTCGGTCATGGCCGCGAAGATCGGCGCGATCGAGTGCTCGCCGTCCTGGTCCTCGCGCGCCCCGCCGCTCATGCCGTTCAGGTCGGCGCACAGGTTGCCGACGGTCTCACCGTACTGGTTCACGCCGCCGTAGATGAACGTGGTGATCATGTTGTACCAGGGCGCGAGGATCTTCGTGTAGCGCGTCGTGGTGGGATAGAGGAACTTCGACACGCACATCTGAAGCGCCGTGAAGCCCGGGAAGAACGTCATCATGCTCTGCGCGTTCGGCGCCTCCGGCGTCGAATCGAGCGCGGAACCCCAGTCGCTCATCAGGCGCATCGGCGCGAACACCGCCTGATTGCGCGGCAGATCGGGCCAGACGAACGTCAGGAACACCTGGGCGAGCATGCCCTTCAGCGCGTGCAGCTGCGTGTTGATCGAGCGGTTCACGAACTGCGGGCTCGTGCCCCGGAAGTCGAGAATCAGCTCGTCGTCCTTCTTCCTGGCTTCGAGCGAGATCTTGATGAGTGCGTTCTCGCGCAGCGTCGAGTCGGTCCACGCGATGGAGCGCACCACGCCCTCCGGCCACGCCCGGAGACGCCGACGAACCTCGGCCTCGGTATCCTCGAGCGTCCAGCGAAGCGTCGAGGCGAGCGCGTCCCAGCCGTATTCCTTCGCGATGTCCTTGATGCGTTCGCGCATCTTCAGGCAGGCGGCGAGCCGGACCTTCATGTCCTGCACCTGCAGCATCGGATCGCGCACGCTGTTCTGCAGATACGTGACCCAGTCCTTCTTGTACTCGTAGTTCTCGCCGACCTTGCAGGGAGGCATGCGGATGCCCTCCATGTACGGTGACTCGGCGGCCGAGGGCATGCCGCCCGGCTCGACCGAGCCGTTCTCGCCCTCGTGCACGATCACGACGACCCACAGCACGAGCTTCCCCTCGTCGTCGAAGATCGGCAGGATCGTGTTCTGGTCGGGGGTGTGGATGTTGCCGTAGCGCGGGTCGGTCGACATGAAGACGTCGCCGGGCCTGATCCCCACGGTCGGCTCGCTTCCCCAGTACTTGTTGATGTAGCGGAGCACCGGCTGGCAGACGACCGAAAAGATCAGCACGCCGCCCGTCGACGCCTGCGCGAGGTCGCCCGATGCCGTGAACACGCCGGCAATCAGGTCTCCCCACTTTGCACCCGCCGCCGCGCCGGTCTGCTCGAGCTGATCGAAGGCTTCTTCCGCGAGCACTTCGAGCTTCGCCCGAATCAGGCTGATCTTGTGCGGATCCTTGTGCTCCCGCATGACGCGCTCCTCGCGCTCGTCGCGAGGGGCGAGGCGATGATCCTTCAGGATCTCGCGATCCGGTCCGAGGAAGACGACGGTATCCTCGAGGAACTTGTCGAGCTTGCTCTTCTCAGCGGCCATGGAATCCTCCGGCTACTTCTTCGTGATGTCGTTCAGCCACACTTCGCCCGCGGAGCCCAGGTGGAAGTCCCAGCCCGACTCGACGACGAACGTGGTGTGCGGGGATTCGACGATGGCGGGCCCGTCGACGACGGCGCCGGCCTTCATGTCGGTCCAGCGATAGATCGGCGTATCGATCGGCTGCTCCTCCGTCCAGAAGTGGCACGTGCGGGAGCCGCTCGCCTTCGGCTTGTATTCCTTCGCTCCGTTGTGGCCGGCGAGCGGGATCTTCTCCGCGGGCACCCAGGAGAGCACGCGCACCGCGATGATCTTGATGCCGGCTTCCGGAGCCGACGCTTTCGCGCCGAAGCGCGATGCGTACGTCTTGCTGAAGACCTCGATCATCGCCAGCACGTCGTCGATGTCCTTCAGTCTCTTGACGGGGGACAGCACGGAGAGCTGGACGAGCTGGTTTCCGTAGCGCATGTCGAACTCGACCTGATACTGAACGTCCTTCGGCTGGAAGCCCTGCCGCACGAGGTCGTCGCGTCCGAGCTGCTCGAGCTCGTCGATCATGCCGTTCACGATGCTGATGTCGAGCGTCATCTGGCGGGTGAGCGGGTTGTAGACGACCAGGTACGCGGAGCGCTCGTGGATGTGCAGCTGCCCGAGATTGCCGGCGCCGAACGCCGAGAACACGGAGGCGAACGGCGGCACGAGCACGCTCTTGGCCTCGAGGGCGCGGGCGAATCCACAGCAGTGCACCGGACCACCGCCGCCGTAGGACAGGAGCTTCAGGTTCTTCGGGTCGAAGCCTCGCGTCGCAACCTCTTTGAAAATCGCGCCGGCCATGTTCGCGTCGACCTTCCGCTTGATGAGCTTCGCGGCCTCGAGGACCGAGATGCCGAGCGGCTCCGCGACGTGTTCTTCGATCGCCAGCTCGGCGAATGAGACGTCGAGGGGGATCGTGCCGTCGGCGTAGTATTCGGGGTTCAGGTAACCGAGCACGAGGTCGGCGTCGGACACCGTCGGCCGGCTTCCGCCGCGGGCGTACGCGGCGGGGCCCGGATCCGACCCGGCGGAATCCGGTCCCACTTCGACCGAGCGCCATAAGCGATCATAGCGCGCGATCGATCCGCCGCCGGCGCCGAGCGTCTGCAGATAGACCATCGGCGTCGACACCAGCCAGCGATCGACGACCGGATGGAAATCGTAGATCCAGGTGCCGTCTCGCTCGATGATGCCGATGTCGAACGACGTACCGCCCATGTCGGTCGCGATGATCAGCGGGATGTCGTACTCCCGCGTCAGGTGCTGCGAGGCTGCCAGACCGGCGACCGGACCCGAGTGAATGGTCTGGAGAGCGTGGGTCGACTCGAGAGCCGCCATGCCGCCCGTGTTGTGGATCAGCAAAACCGGCTTTTGGTAACCGCGCTCACGAAGCGCGTCCTCGAGGGTACCGAGCGAGTAGAACATGTGCTCGTGGAGATAGCCGCAGATCACCGCCGCCATCGTGCGGGCGTACTCGGATTTGCGGCGCGAGATGCGATGCGAGAGAATGACCGGAAACGACCCGAGCAGGCTCGACGGGTACTCGTCGCGGATCACCTGCTCGACGATCTCTTCGTGTTTGTCGTTCACGACCGAGTTCACCAGCGAGATCACGAACGCTTCAGCGCCGTTGTCGACGAGACGGCGAATCTTCGTGCGCACGTCCTCGACGTTGATCGGGATCACCACCTCACCGAGGAAATCGATGCGCTCCTGGATGCCGACGACCAGCGAGTTCGGCACCAAAGGATCCGGGCGCGTCGCCCGCCCGAGATCGACCTGTAGGTGGCGCGGCAGGCCCTCGCCGTAACCGCGCCCGCGCGACAGGCGGAGGCCGCTCTCGAAGCCGGCGGTGACGAGCACGCCGATCCGCGGCCCCTTGCGCTCGATCAGCGCGTTCGTGCCGAGCGTCGTCCCGTAGCGGACCGAATCGACCGAGGACAGGACGCTCTCCGGTGTCTTGCCCGCGTCCTCGGCCGCACGGCCGACCGCCTCGAGGAAGCCGAGCGAAAGGTTGTGGTGAGTGGTGAGGGCCTTGGCCTCGATGTGACGGCCATCCCACTCGAGGAAGCAATCGGTGAACGTTCCACCGATGTCGATCGATAGTCGACGCACGCGCGCTCTCCTTCCGTCTACGTCTTTACGCTCTCTCGATCTTCTCCGCGTTGCCGGCGAAGCGCCGCTTCAAGTCGTCGATGTCGAGCTCGATGTCGTGGGTCGGTGGATGGCCTGGGGGCAGGTATTCCGTCTCCATCTGCACCCCGCAGCCCGGGCAGTAGTATTCGAGGATCCGGCACCATTTCGAATCCGGCGCGAACGTGTAGCGATACTTCTTCGGATCGATGATCGGACGGTGGATCTCCTTGGGATCGCGGTCGTGGACCAGCAGGCCACGCTTGTAGTTGTCCCGCGCGGAGCCGAGGTCGTGCTGGCAGCGCCGGCAACGCCAGCGCTCCTGCTCGAGCTCGATCTCGAGGTACTCGGTAATGACGACTTGCATGCGGCGCCTCCTATCGGTTCAGTCGGAGCCCATATCCCGTCTCGGCCACGTTCCAACCGGTTGGAACGACCGCGCTCCAGAAGGGCGTCTCGAGCAGGCACGGCCCGCTCACGGTTCCGCCGAGCGCGCCGGCGTCGAGCACCCGTACGCTCCTGGTCTCTCGTCCGACGAGCACGATCCGCTCGCCGGCATGCTCCGCTCGCGCTCCCTCAGCAGCCCAGCGCGGAAATTCCTTGCGGCCACTCCCCGTCACGCCGAGGCGGTAATCGAGCGCGAAGCGGCCCTTGCCGGCGCGCAGCGATTCCGGCGGGTCGCGGGAATCCGATACGGCATGCTCCGCGCCACCGTCCTCATCGCGAGCGCGCATCGTCACGCGGCACTCCACGCCTTCCACGCCCTCCCCGAACATGTCGCGCTGCGCGCGCTCGCGGAGCTCCTCGACGACCATCCGCCAGGCGTCCGCCGCTACCGGACCCGTCAGCAGCGCCCGGTACTCGTGGGCGAGCTCGCTGAAGCCGACGCCGAGGGCGCTGAAGCTCGACGAGGCGGGCGGGACGATCACGCGCCGAAGCCCCATGCGGTCGGCGACGAGGCAGGACAGCAGCGGCCCCGACCCACCGAACACGGCGAGCGCGGTGTCCGCGGGCTTCCAGCCACGCCGGCCGAGCACGAGTGACACCTCCGCGGCGAGCCGGTCGGCGAAGGCCTCGATCATCGCCGCCGCCCCGGCGCTCGCGCCTTGAAGGCCGAGCGGCTTGGCGATGCGCTCTTCGATCGCCTTGGCGGCGAGCTCCGTACGCAGCGCGATGGCGCCGGCCGCGAAGCGCTTGGCATCGAGATAGCCGACGATCAACGCAGCATCCGTCAGCGTGGCCTCGTTGCCACCGCGGCCGAAGCACGCCGGTCCGGGCAGCGCCCCGGCGCTCTCCGGACCGATACGAATCGCTCCCCCCTCGACCCGGAACAGCGACCCCCCGCCGAGCGCGGCGGTGCGCAGCTGGGGAAACGAGAACGACAGCGGCAGTCCGTGCACCGACCCGAAGAGATCGAATGCCGGGCGATCGCCGTCGATCACACCGATGTCGGAGCTCGTGCCCCCGACGTCGAGCGTCACCAGCTTGCTCTCGCCAGAAATGCGGGCAAGTGCCGCGGCACCCGCCAGGCCGCCCATCGGGCCCGAGTCGAGCGTCTTGACCGCGGTGGTCTTGGCGACGCGTCCGCAAGCGCCGTCGTTGCGCATGATTCGCAGTGGCTGGGCGACGTGGTGGTCCCGCACCCACGCTTCGGCGTGGTACAGGAACCGCGCCATCTCGCGGTGCAGAAAGCCGTTGAGGATCGCGGTGGCGGTGCGCCGCGCGTCGTCCGGATCGGCGCAGATCTCGCGCGAATAGAGCACGGGCACGGAGCCGAGGAGGTGCCCGGGAAGAAGCTTCATGTGGCTGCGCTTGAAGTCGCGCTCGGCGCGCGCCCCCCACGGCTCGGGCAAGGACACGACGATCCACTGCGCGCCGCGCGCGAGCAGCTGGCGGATCGGGGGCAGAATGCGGTCGTCGACGTCGCGCGCCAGGCCCTCACCGACGACGTAGGCGACGACCCGGTCGCCCACCAGCGCATCGACGAGGCTCGGGTCGGTGCGACGCAACCCGTAGAGGTCGGCCGTTCCGTCCGGGCCCGTGATGACGCCTACGCGAACGCCCTTGCGCACCAAGAGCGCGTTGGTTCCCGAGGTCGTCGAGTAGCGCACTTCCTCGACGCGGCGCAGCAGCTCGCTCTCCGAGGCGAGGCCCGCTTCGCGCGCCAGGCCTTTGAACACGTCGACGAAACAGCGCATCAGGTCGTACGGCGTCGTCAGCACCTTCACGGTCGAGAGCTCGCCGTCGGCGAGCAGACAGCCGTCGGTGAAGGTCGAGCCGTTGTCGATGGTCACCATCCAAGCCATGAAGCGTCTCCCTCGTCGCTTGACCCCTCGGATCCTCCGGTACTATGATCTCGCACCCGGTACCACGGGTTTTCATGCAGCGTCAAGCGAAATCTTCCTCATCCAAGCCAGTCCCTGTCCTGCGCCTCGCTTCGCCACGCTTGGAGCGCCTGCTCGAGGAGCTCGAGCACGTCTTCCTGCGCGACGGCTTCCTGCACTTCCGCACCGAGGAGCTGGCGCGCCGGCTGCACTGCTCCAAGCGCGCCCTCTATCAGCTCGCGCCGAGCCGCGAAAAGCTCTTCGAGCTCGTCGTCGAGCGCTGGCTCGCCAAGCTTCGGCGCGCGGGCGTGGCCGCCGCCGCGGCGGCCACGGATCCATTTGCCGCCCTCACCGGTTACCTCGGTGCCGCGATCATCGCCACGCGCGACGCCGGAGCGCAATTCGTGCGCGATCTATCGCGTTTTCCGGCCACGCATCGGCGCCTGATGAGCCATCAACGGGAGCGGATCGCGGGCCTCGAGCGGCTCATCCATGACGGCGCGACGCGCGGGCACTTTCGCGGCGTCCACGCGAAGCTCATCGCCGAGGTCATGCTCAACGTGGTCGCGCAGCTCGTCGACCCGGAAATGCTCGCGCGGGTCGGGCTGACGATGAGCCAGGCCTTCGCCGAGTTCTACGACATCGTCGAGCACGGCTTGTTGCCACCCAACGACGCGCGCTCGCGACCGGGAGGCAGGCGACGCCTCAGCCCCCCAAGATCGTGACGCAGCAGGCGGCCTCCTCGATGCCGTAGATGCCACCGCCGTTCTCGGCGATCGCGAAGCGCGCATTCTCGACCTGTCGCCGGCCCGCCTCACCGCGGAGCTGGGTCGCGAGTTCGAAGACCTGGCCAAGACCCGTGGCGCCGATCGGATGTCCCTTCGATTCGAGGCCGCCGGAGGGGTTCACGGGAATGCGCCCGCCGATCCGCGTTTCACCGCGCGCGGCCGTCGGCCCCCCCTCGCCAAAGGGACAGAAGCCGAGGTTCTCGATCTGAATGATCTCGCCCATCGCGGTCGCGTCGTGCACCTCGGCGAGGGACATGTCTCGAGGGCCGACTCCCGCTTGCTCGTAGGCCTTCAACGCCGCGCGGCGCCCGATGTGCTTCTCGACCTCCTCGGGCCGCCGGTCTGTGCCGCTCATCAAGACCGACGCGCAAATCTTGATCGCACGGCGCCGATCAAAGCGCCCGAGCACGCTCTCGCGGACGATGACCGCCGCCGCCGCGCCGTCGCTGATCGGCGCACACATCGGCAGCGTCAAAGGATAGGTGATCGGCGGCGCCCTCAGCACCTCTTCCACGCTGTAGGCCTCGCGGTACTGCGAGAGAGGATTCTCCGTCGAGTGCTGGTGGTTCTTGGCCGCGACCGCGGCGATTTGTTCCCGCGTCGTCCCGAACGTGCGCATGTGAAAGCGCGCCCACGCGGCGTACACGTCCATCATCGCGCTGTACGGTCGCGTCGACATCGTGCCCTCGGGAACCGGGACACCCGCCCCGAGAGCGAGCAAGCGCTGCCGGTTCTCCTCCACCGTCTCCACGTCCCACCCGCTGTCGAACACGCTGAACATCTTCGCGCGGTCCGTCGAGTACATCTTGTCTACGCCGACGGCGAGCGCGATCTCGCCCATACCCGCGCGCAGAAATTGCACCGCCCCATAAAGTGCCGTGCTCGCGCTCGCGCAGGCGTTCTCGACGTTGGTCACGGGGATTCCCTCGATGCCCATCGATCGCAGCGCGATCTCACCGCGGATCAGATCCTGGCCCTGCATGTGCCCCTGACACGCGTTGGAAAAATACGCCGCTTCAGGATCCGACACGGAGCAGCCGGCGTCGCGGAGCGCGGCGGTCACCGCCTCGCGGGTGAGATCCTTCACCGAACGCTCGAGCAGCTTCCCGAAGCGCGTCATGCCGACGCCGACGATGTAGAGGGCTTCCATTGGCTCGCTGATGCCTCCTTTACACTTCGACGATATCCGTCTTCGTGCTCTGTATGAACGCGACGACCTCGCCCCGTTCCGGCTGTGGCACTTTGAAGGCGTCGAGCGTGGCGTTCAGGTGTGCCAACAACGCCCCCCAATCGCCTTCGCTGATCTTCATCCCCTTGTGCGAGATCTTCATGTCCCGTCCCGTATAGTAGAGCGGACCGCCGGCGCTCGAGCAGAGGAAATCGATCAGCAGCTGCTTTTCCCGCTCGATGCCGTCCTCGCCCCGATGCTGCCAGAAGCGCCCCAATCGCGGATCCGCTTGCAAGCGCGGCAAGAGATCGTTCGCAACCGCGCAGATCGCATCATAGCCGCCCAGGCGTTCATAGAGTGTCTTCTGACTCATGTCACTGACTCCTTTGGCAAATCTTTGGCAACCGCCTGGCAACGATTCGCACGGCCTACGCGCGCAGCTTCGCCAGGCGATCGAGCGCCGGCAACACCTGATCGGCCGCGGCATTGGGCAGCCCGAAGAGCACCCGCGCAACTCCGGCCTCGGCATACGCGGCGAGCTCCTTGGCGTCGGGTGCGGCGCCGAAGACCGTGACCGAGATCGTTCGTGGGTCGCGGCCCGCACGCTTCGCTCGGCCACGGAGCTGGCCGATCTCGGGGACAATGTTCTTGTCCACCCACGTGAGCGGCATCCAGCCGTCGCAGTAGCGGATCACCCGATCGAACGCCTTCTCGCCGTGACCGCCGAGCAGGATCGGCGGATGCGGCCTCTGCACGGGCTTGGGCCACGACCAGATTTTGTCGAAGCGCACCAGCTCGCCGTGATACTCGGCCTCGTCTTCGCGCCAGATCGCCTTCATCGCTTCGACGCGCTCGCGGAGGAGCTTCCACCGCGTGGGGAAGGTCGTGCCGTGATCCTCCATCTCCTCGCGGTTCCAGCCGCCGCCGATGCCGAAGATCACTCGGCCGTTCGAGAGGAAGTCGAGGCTCGCGACCTCCTTGGCGAGAGTGATCGGATCGCGCTCGATGACGAGACAGATGCCGCTGCCGATCTTGATCTTCTTGGTCGCCGCTGCGGCGAACGACATCGCCACGAAGATGTCGTGATTATGGTAGTAGTCCTTCGGCAGCTCGCCGCCGAGCGCATACGGCGTAGTGCGCCGCACCGGGATGTGGGTGTGGTCGACGAAGAAGATCGACTCGAACCCGCGATCCTCGGAGGCGCGGGCCACATCGCCGGGACGCATGGCAAAATCGCCCTGGAAGAACACTACGCCGTGGTGCATGAACGTTTCTCCGGTCTTCGGCCGGCCGGGGATGATCCGACGGCCGGTGTCAGCCCCGCATCCCGACTTGCGCCGAGTTGGGGTGCAGGCTTGCCTTTGCGCTCGGTCGGGCCGCCACGCGGTCGAACCACGCCTTCACCTTCGGCGCATCGCTCGGCAGCGCCTGGCCGACGCTCTGGCCGAAGTCGAGCGCGCAATAGAGGATGATGTCCGCGATGGTGAAGCGGTCGGGCACGATGAAATTTCGGTTGCCGAGCAGCTTGTCCAGCCAGTGCAGGTTGTCCTGGGCGTTCTGCTTCAAGCCGGCAGCCGCCTCCGGCAGGCAGCGCATGCGGTCCTTGAACAGTGCGAGCCCCTCGGCGAAGCGGAATCCGTTGTAGAGGTTCTCGGTGATCCGTTGCTCGACCCTCCGCTGCCACATGCGGGTCTCCGCGCGCTCTTTGGCGTTGGTGCCGACGAGCGGCGCCTTCGGATTCTGCTCCTCGAGATACTCGAAGATCGCCACGGTCTCACCAATCACCGTTCCGTCGTCGAGCTCAAGCGCGGGCAGCTGGCCGCCCGGATTTTTGTCGGTGTAGGGAGCGCGACGGTTCTCACCGCCGAGGATGTCGAGCTCCTTCGTCGGGATCGTGATGCCTTTCTCGGCGACGAACATCCTCAGCGCACGTGGGTTCGGACCAAACGAGCCGTAGATCTGCATTGCTTCTTCCTCCTTGGGTTCGCGAATCGTTTCCTCTCGCGGCTTCGGCGAGCTCCCGCAAATAGCCCAAAGGCTGTAAGGGGGCAATCGTTGGAGAGGGGGTACAGGCTACGGGCAAGGTGAGTGGCCGGCGTCTCTGTCGTTTCCCGAAGTCTGCAACCTCTCAAATCCTGAGCTCCAGCGACAAATCGGCCGCCGGAGCCGAGTGCGTGAGCGCACCGACCGAAATCAGATCCGGCCCTGCCTCGGCGATTTCGCGCACGGTGGCGAGCGTCACCCCGCCCGAGGCCTCGACGCACACTCTGCCGCCGACGCGGCGCACCGCCGCAGCGATCTCCGCTGCCGCCATGTTGTCGAGCAGGATCGCGTCCACGCCGGTGGCAAGCGCCACGTCGACCTGCGCCATCGTCTCGCACTCGACCTCGACGCGGATCAGGTGATGCGCGTGGCGCCGCGCGCGTTCGATCGCGGCGCCAATGCCGCCGCTGGCGACGATGTGGTTGTCCTTGATCAAGACGCCGTCGTCGAGACCGAAGCGATGGTTCACACCGCCGCCGGTCACGACCGCGTACTTGTCGAGGAGCCGCCACCCCGGCACGGTTTTCCGGGTATCGACGATCTTCGCGCGTGTGCCTGCAACCGCCTCGACGTAACGCCGCGTCAGCGTGGCGACCCCACACATCCGCTGCAAGAAGTTTAGCATCACGCGCTCGATGGTCAGGAGCCCGGCCGCCTTGCCACGCAGCTCGCCGATCACGGTCTCCGACCCGACGGCCACGCCTTCGTGGCAACGGGCCTCGATTCCCGGCGCCTCGATTCCCGCCTCCTCGACGATCACCGGGACGATTGGCAAGCCCGCGACGACCACCGGATGGCGAGCGACGATCGTCCCGACCGCCTCGATCGCCTCTCCCACCGTCGCTGCGGTGGTCACGTCCCCGCGCCCCACATCCTCCTCGAGGGCGAGCCGGATCAGCCGGCGAACGCTAGCCTGCCCGAAGATGCTCATAAGGTGCTCAGCCGCTCGACGTTCCGTTCGAGGCTCGCTCGTCGCTCCGCGAGCTCGCGCTCCTTCTCTCGCTCCTTCTCGATGATCTCCGCGGGAGCGCGCTCGAGGAACTGGGGGTTGGCGAGCTTGGCGGCGATGCCGCGCATCTCCTTCTCGAGCTTCTCGAGCTGCTTGCGGTTGCGCGCGATCTCGGCCGCCGGATCCTCGACGAGCCCGCGCAGCGGGATCGCCAGCTCGAGGCCGTCGACCACCACGGTGGCCGCGCCCTTCGGGCGCTCTCCCCCGTCACGGTAGTCGATTGTCTTTACGCCCGCGAGCCGGCGAAGGTAGCTCTCGTGGGGCTCGAGGCGTGGACGGCCGTCACCGAAGACCACGAGCTCGATCGCCGCGCTCGGCGCCACGTTGAGATCCGCCCTCACGTTGCGAACGGCGCGGATGGCCTCGATCACTGTGTCCATCGCATCGACGTCGGCGCGCAGCCACTCGCCGGCGGCCTCCGGATAGGCGGAGATCACGATGCTCTCCTCACTCTTCGGCGCGGGAAGCGCCTGCCAGAGCTCCTCGGTTAGGAACGGCATGAACGGATGAAGCAAGCGCAGAAAGCGCTCCAGCACGCCGACCAGCACGCCGAGCGTGGTCGAGCGACGCTCCGGCTCGGCGAGCGAGATCTTCGCCATCTCCAGATACCAGTCGCAGTAGTCCGACCAGAGGAAGCGGTAGAGCGCCGACGCCGCCTCGTTGAACCGGTACGATTCGAGAGCCGCCCGCACCTCGGCGCTCACCACCGCGAAGCGGTGGAGGATCCAGCGATCGGCGAGCGTGAGGTCGTCGGCCGGAAGCGGCAAGTCGCTTGGCACCGTCTGCTCGCCGGCGGCATTCAAGAGCACGAAGCGCGCCGCGTTCCAGATCTTGTTCGCGTAATTCCGATACCCCTCCACGCGGTCCTCGGAGAGCTTGATGTCGCGGCCCATCGCCGAGAGCGCGACCAGGGTGAAGCGCAAGGCGTCGGTTCCATAGCGGTCGAGGAGTGCGAGCGGGTCGATGACATTGCCCTTGGACTTCGACATCTTCTGGCCTTGCTCGTCGCGCACGAGCGCGTGCACGTAGACGTCGCGGAATGGCACGTCGTTCATGAAGTGGAGGCCCATCATCATCATGCGGGCCACCCAGAAGAAGATGATGTCGAAGCCGGTCACCAGCGCGGAGGTCGGATAGAAGCGCGAGAGCGTCGCGGTCCTCTCCGGCCAGCCCATCGTGCTGAAGGGCCAGAGCGCCGAGCTGAACCAGGTGTCGAGGACGTCGCCGTCGCGGATCAGGTTCTTCTCGTGGCAGCGCGGACAGTCGGTCGGGTCGGTGCGCGAGACGATCGGGATGGCGTGCTCCGACACGATGATCCCCTCGGGCGCCGCGCCGCGGATCGCGCCGCGATCGCAGTCGAGGCAGTACCACGCCGGCACCTGGTGTCCCCACCACAACTGGCGCGAAATGCACCAGTCGCGAATGTTCTCCATCCAGCCGTAGTAGACCTTCTCCCAGTGCTCGGGCACGAAGCGCGTGCGACCTTCGCGAACGGCAGCAATCGCCGGGGCAGCGAGCGGGCCGACCTTGACGAACCACTGCACGGAGAGCAGCGGCTCCACGACCGTGCGACACCGATAGCACTGCCCGACGGCCAGCTGGTGAGGCTCGATCTTCTCGACGAGACCCTCGGCCTCGAGATCCGCCACCAGTTGCTTGCGACACTCGTAGCGGTCGAGGCCTCGGTAGCGACCGGCCTCGACCGTCATGCGCGCCTCCTCGTCCATCACCGAGATCATCGGCAGGCCGTGGCGCTTGCCGGTCAAAAAGTCGTTCGGATCGTGGCCGGGGGTGATCTTCACCGCGCCCGTGCCAAACTCGCGCGACACCACCGCATCTGCGATGATCGGGATGCGCCGGCCGAGAGCCGGCAGGATCACCTCCTTGCCCACCTTGTCGCGATAGCGCTCGTCCTCGGGGTGAACCGCGACCGCGGTATCGCCAAGCAAGGTCTCGGGCCGCGTGGTCGCGACTACGATCGCGCCCGAGCCGTCGGCGTAAGCGTAGCGCAGATGGTAGAGCTCGCCCGCAATCTCCTGGTGCTCCGCCTCGAGATCCGAGAGCGCGGTCCGGCAGCGAGGGCACCAGTTGATGAGATAGCGGTCGCGGTAGATGAGGCCCTGCTCGTAGAGCGTGACGAACACCTCGCGCACCGCGCGCGACAGTCCCTCGTCCATCGTGAACCGCTCTCGCTCCCAGTCGCAGGACACGCCGAGGCGCGCGAGCTGGCGCGTGATCGTCGATCCCGATTCCTTCTTCCACGACCAGACACGCTCGACGAACTTCTCGCGACCGATCGCGCGGCGATCCGTGCCTTCGGCCGCGAGCTGGCGCTCGACGACGTTCTGAGTCGCGATGCCGGCGTGGTCGGTTCCGGGAATCCACAGCGTCACGTCGCCGAGCATCCGGTGGTAGCGGCAGAGGATGTCCTGAATGGTGTTGTTGAGCGCATGGCCCATGTGCAGCGAGCCGGTGATGTTCGGCGGCGGGATGACCATCGAGAACGTCTTCCCGCCCCGCGTCTCGTCGCCGTGAAAGTAGCCACGCTCCCGCCAGAAGCGGTACCACTTCTCTTCCACCGCGGACGGCTCGTATGTCTTCGGGAGGTCCATGAGAATATGGCTACGGGCTTCAGGCTACAGCTACGGACTCCGAGGTGCCTTGCCTGTAGCCTGTAGTCCCGTAGCCTCTCTCATCCTCTGATCTCCTTCGAAATCACCTCACCACTCGCTCCAATCTCGTAGACGAGCGGCACACCGGTGCCGAGCTCGAGAGCGATCACCTGCTCCTTGGTGAGTCCGTCGAGCTTCATGACGATCGAACGGTTGGAGTTGCCGTGCGCCACGACAAGCACGTTCTTGCCGAGCTGGAGATCGCCGAGAATCGCGCGCTCGAAGAATGGCAACGTGCGCTCGGCCGTGTTCTTCAGCGCCTCGCCGTTCGGCGGCGGCACATCGTAGGAGCGGCGCCAGAGCTTGACCTGCTCGGCACCGTATCGCTCGGCGGTCTTCTCCTTGTTGAGCCCCTGGAGGTCGCCGTAGTGGCGTTCGTTCAGGGCCTGATCCCGGATCATCGGCGGGCGCTGCCCGAGAACGGAGAGAATGATTTCTAGCGTCTCTTGCGCGCGCGACAGCACCGACGTGTAGACCACGTCGAAGCGGATGTCTCTCAGCCGCTCTCCGGCAACACGCGCCTCGTCACGCCCCTTGTCCGTCAGCGGGACGTCGACCCATCCCGTAAAGCGATTCTCGAGGTTCCAAAGCGATTGCCCGTGACGGACGAGAACGAGCTTGGCCATCGTCTAATGTTGGGGGAAAGCACACAGAAATTCGAGGGGGAATCCGCCCCCCCAGCAGGTGTTACCCCACAAGATCCTGTGAGTTCTATTTTTGGGCTCGGGTCACGTCAACCCACGTGCGTTCGCAGCAAGCTTGGTCGCAGCGGTCCGCCAGGCAACGAGAACGCCCCGAAGCATGGTCTGAAACCATGAAACGGACGCTCGAGATCGGAATCGGCTAGAGCCGGGACTACGAACTGCCAACTGCGCCGCTGCGGCCCTTCCGCGCCCAGCGCAACTTGGCCGGCGCCGAACGAGGATTGGCGTGACGTTCGGCGGGCGTGGGGCGAATGACTTCGCGGGCGATGTCGATGTAGAGACCAGCGCTCAGGCCGGACTCGAAAGACTTTTTCACGCGCCGGTCTTCACCGGAGTGGAACGTCAGGATCGCGACGCGACCGCCGGAATTGAGGCACGCGGGAAGATGACGCAGAAAAGTTCCGAGCGCAGAAAATTCGTCGTTGACGGCGATGCGCAGGGCTTGAAAGACGCGGCGGATGGAAAGCTCGCGATCTTCGTCGTTGACACGCGGCAACGCGGCGCGGATGGTCGCCGCGAGCGATGTGGTGGTAGCAAAGTGGCGGCCAGCGAGCCTTTCGGCCAGAGAGCGCGCGTTTGGTTCATCCGCATTTCTGACGAGCAACTCTGCGAGCGCATCGGGCCGTATTTTTTCGACCAGCACCGAGGCGGGCTGACCGCGTTGCGGGTTCATGCGCAGGTCGAGCGGGCCGGTATGTTTCAGGGACAAGCCGCGCGACGGATCATCCAATTGCATCGAGGACATGCCGAGGTCAGCGAGAATGATGTCCGCGCCGGAGAATCCCGTCGAGGCGAGGACTTGCGGAAGACCCGCAAAGTTGGTGCGGTGCGCGGTAAAACTTTCGGGACCGAAGCCAAGCGCTCGTAATCGAGCCTCAGCCTTCGGAAGTTCGATGGGATCGACGTCGAGACCGAGCAAAAGTCCGCCCGGCTGAAGCCGCGCGAGAAGTTCCTGCGCATGCCCACCGTAGCCTAGCGTGCAATCGACGGCGACCTCACCAGGCTTGGGCGCAAGCGTTTCTAGAATTTCGGCAACCATGATGGGCCGGTGCGTGCCGGCAGGCGTTTTGCCGGAGGCGAGAACTTTCGCGACCGTCTCGGCATAACGCTGCGGATCGCGCTCCTTGTATTTCTCCTCGAAGCGGCGCGGGTGTTTCCCGCGGTAGCGTGGACGGCGCCTGTGCGGTGTCTGCGGCGCGTTGTGTGCGGGACAGTCGGACATGGCGAAGCGAATTTGCCGTAAAGCGAGCTTGTAAACCGTAAACTGGTGCCCTCTGAAGATCAAACTGTTGCCTCCGTACGCTGGGGGATGGCCGCCGCGAAGGGCAGGAACCCCGCGCTCGACGTACCGCGCGGCCGGCCCGGCACGGGGCATGCGGCACGGCGGCCCGAGCTGTGGGAAGACCTCCACCAGCGCCGAGAAATCCCTTCTCTGGAAAACCTAATGCGAGAGGGGGGATTTGAACCCCCACAGGTGTTACCCCACAAGATCCTGAGTCCAATTTTTCACCTCAGATCACGTCAAGTCGCGTCAATTCACGTAAGAAATCCCCCGATTTCAGGCAATCCCTCACGCCAGTTGAGGCGACCTCACGCGACCTCATGGAGACTTCGTGGAGACATTGAGGGACGCGAGGCCCTACTCTGGTCGTTCACCCCGATTCCCTACCCCCCACCCGACAAGACCGCATTCAGCGCGAGATTCGCTTCAGGCTACGGCGGTCGCTTCGATCTCGACCATGATGCTCGGCTCGAAGAGGCGCACGACACCGAGCAGCGTCGCCACCGGCTTGCACCCCGCCTGCGCAAGGACCGGCACCATCTCCCCGGCCCTTGCCATGAACGTCTCGACGTCTGTCGTGTAGAAGTTGAGCCGCACGATGTTCCTCGGCTCCATGTTCGCGGCTGCGAGTACCTCGACGAGATTCTTCCAGGCCAGCTTGAACTGGGCGACGAGATCACCCGGGTTCATCGGCGCACCGCTCGCGTCGTTCGAGGTCTGACCGGACACGTACAGCACGCGCTGGCCGCCGGTCACTTCGATTGCCTGATTGATGTTGAACGACTCGGAGAGGAACGGTTGGGGATTGATGGGACGAGCTTGCATCGCGGAGTCCTCCTTCGCTTAGCGACCGCTTACCTCGCGCCGCAGCCCTTTGTCGATCGCAATTCGGTGGATTCCCTATCTCCAACCATCGAGCCGCTCGGCCGCCGTCTTCAATGGCAAGCGGATCGGCCAGTCAGAAACGAATGGTCGGAGGTCCCTACCCCACAAGATAAAGCCTCTTGCACGTCAGAGAGAACGTGAACGATTCCAAGGCGATAACCGAGGAGGTCTCCATCGAGTCTCCATCCGGGCCGGACGTTGCCAAGCGTCCTAAGGCAGGTGGCAAACCTGGCCGGAGCGGGCCGCCGGGCAATCAGAACAGCCAGAAGCACGGCCTGACGCTCCTCAAGGAGAAGGTTCGCAAGATAGGTACCCGTGCGATCGACGGACGCACGAAGCTCGCGCTGACGCTGCGCAACCTACGCGATGCGATCACAGCCGACCTCGGCGGGAAGGAGCGGCTCTCTCAGGCGCAGCAGATCCTCATCGATGACGTGGCGCGGCTGACGCTCTGGATCGACTCGGTAGACGGCTGGCTCCTCACCCTGGACACCATTGTCATCAAGCGGAAGCGGACGCTGATCCCGGTAGTCAAAGAACGTACCGCGCTGGTGGAGACTCGGGCTCGGCTGCTTCAAGCCCTCGGGCTCGAGAGGCGCACGAAGCAGGCACTGACCCTCGGGGACATCGCGGCCGAGTACGCCACGAAGGACAATGGCCATTCGGAGTCTACCGCAGTGACGCGGAAAACGCCTGAAACGCGGAAACCCGACTCCGTTGAGTCTACCGGGGTGACGGAAGAAACGAAGGAAACGACGAAACCCGACGAGAGCCCGTCGTGAACCTGGTCGAGTTCACGACCGATTCGCGTCTGC
The DNA here is from genome assembly GCA_963745025.1 of uncultured delta proteobacterium. Taxonomy (GTDB): domain Bacteria; phylum Desulfobacterota; class Binatia; order JACPRU01; family JACPRU01; genus CAVQIG01. The sequence continues at coordinate 326,980 of CAVUWD010000016.1, read as the reverse complement.
TCGGCCTCACGCTCAGCGACGCCCAGGAGACGCTTCTCCGTTCGATCGAGGGTCTACCCCTCACTTCGGAGCAGATGGAGCTCTGGCGGCTCTGCACGGGCCGGGAGACGTATCCGGGGCATCCCTTCCCGGAGGCGACGGTGATTGCCGGAGCGCGGTCCGGCAAGGACAGCCGCATCGCGGCGCCGATCGTCTGTTACGAGGCTACGTACGGCGGCCACGAGAAGGAGCTCCAGCGAGGCGAGCGGGCGGTCATTCCGTGCGTTGCGCAGGATGCGCGGGCGGCGAAGATCGCCTTCGGCTTCGTTCGGGACTACCTGACGGGGTCGGACGTCTTGCGCGCGCTCGTGGCCGAGGTGCGGGCCTCGGAGATCGAGCTCACGAACGGCATCACGATCAGTTGCTTCCCGTGCACGCAGCGAAGCCTTAGGGGCTGGTCGATCCCGTGCGGGGTGATGGACGAGGCCGGCTTCTATCGCCTCGAGGGATCTTCGGACAGCGACGTCGAAGTTCAGGCATCAATCCGCCGGGGCATGATCGCCTTCGACCGGACGAAGGTCGTGAAGATCTCGACACCGTACATGAAGGGCGGGGTTCTTTACGACGACTTCAAGAACCATTTCGGCGTCGACTCGCCCGACGTGCTGGTATGGCGGGCGCCCTCGATCGTGATGAATCCTTCGATCCGCCAGAGCCGTCTAGAGCGGGAGCGGCGGCTCGATCCGTCGCGGTTCGCGCGGGAGTACGAAGCCGAGTTCGTCGACGACCTCGAGGCGTTCCTGCCGGGCGTGTGGGTGGATGATGCGATCGTCCGGGGCCGGCACGAATTGCCGCCGGTTCCTGGCTGCGTGTACACCGCGGCGGTCGATCTCGCCGGCGGCGGCCGGGAGCGCAGTGCCATCTCGATCGTTCACGCGGAGGGCAAGGGCGCGGAGATGCGGATCGTCCAGGATCTTCTGAAGGTCTACGGGGGCCGCGGCCGGGACCTCGATCTCGAGGCGATGGTTCACGAGATGGCGCAAATTCTTCAGCGGTACTGGCTACGCTGTGTGTACGCGGACCGCTACGGGGCGGGCTGGACGCGCCAGAGATTCGAGGCCGAGAAGGTGAAGTACGAGGACGCGCCCAAGACGAAGAGCGAGGCGTTTCTCGAAGCGGAGCCCTTCTTCGCATCGGGGCGGATCGACATACTCGATCATTCGGAGCAGGCGCGGGAGTTGAAGCAGCTCGAGCGCCGGGCGCGATCCGGGGGCCGGACGATGGTGGATCACCCCCACGGGGGCCGGGACGACGCGGCGAACGCTCTCTGCCTTGCGGCGGCGGTGGTCGCGAAGCCTCGGCGGCTCTGGATGGCGGTTTGACGACAACGGAAGGCAACAGCAGTCGACGGAACCCGACAGACCGAGACGAGAGGCCGCTAGGATTGGCCGCTACTCGAAAAGGCTGTCGAGCAGAAGGTCGTCGATCAGGAACTGTTTATTGACTGGTGGACTGAGCACGTTTCGATAAGGGAAAGCCCCGGGCGCCGGGGGGTGAAATCGTTTTCAGAACGGCAAACGATTTCATTGAAGGATGCGAGGCGAAAGTAGCGCGGTTGTTGGTTCGAGCGCCATCGTCCTGTCCCTCCGTTCGGCATTCGTTGAGTCTCCTAACCCAACAATACCAAACGAGCTTCAGGACGATCCTCTTCTACTCCAACCGGGAACTGAGGTTTTCGAGCTGAGACCGAGGATCCAGCGGTGGTGGCCGATCGGATCGCAGAGCGGCTCGGCGAGCTGGACTTCGGCATAAAGGACGAAGACTATCCGGCGGGCGGGCGCTTGAAGCCCGACTACGCCCGATTGCTCGCCAACGCGGTTCGCGATCGGATCGATCCGGATCCACGGGCACGCATCCAGCCGCTGATCGAGGCGCTGGAAGGTCTACAGGCGGCGTTCTCGCACCCCGGCTTTCACGATCGGGTAGTCCTCGAGGCGCTTCAGACGCTGAGGCGGCATTTGCAGGAGATGGGCACCACTTCCCGCCGAGACTAGCTCGGCAGTTGGCGCGGCCGGAGCGGGGATCGCGACCAACGGAAGCGATTCGTGACGCAGCCTCCGAGCTGGCGCAAATCCTGACGAACTCCTGAACCAATGCGGAGGAGCGGCAAGAACCACGTTGCTTTTGCAGATCACCGCCCCGATTTCCGCTGGGAGCAGCGGCGGGCCGGTGCTCGACGCGAACGCACGTGTCATCGCGTGGCGACGTCGTCGTTGAAGACGGGACAGAACCTCAACTTCGCAATCACGGCGGAGTACGTGGCGAAGCTGATGCAGGGAATCGGCGAGGTACGTGAGCTCGCCAAAGTCGCACCCCCCGCGGACCGTCCTGTCCAGGCCGCCAGGGCGGAGGGCTTCTTCCAGCGCCTGGGCGTCTGCTCCACCTGCGCTGACGCCGACGGCTCGTGGAGCCCGACCGTCCTCGAGGAGCAAGTGCGACGCGCTGTCCAGGAGCGTCGAAGAAGTCGGAGAGAAAAAGGGGTCACCCGCACTGCGGGTGACCCCTTCAAGCTAGGCTTGTCAATCTCTTCAGGGGCTATGACGACGCCAGCGGAACAACCCAAGTGCCGCTAAACCTGACCCAAGGAGAAATACCGACCCTGGCTCGGGCGCCACTCCCCCAGGCGTACCGCTCAAGAAAGTGTCAGGCCCGGTCCCGAACGAGAAGGTCGCCGACGTGATGGTCGTGGCCGCCGTTACGCCCGAGAGGTGGAGACTGAAGGTGGCCGGGCCGATCGTGTAGGGGTTGAAGTTGTCGAACCCGGGGTTCACGTTCGAGTACGCGCCTCCATCCACTTGGAATGGGATGATCATTTGGCTCGGCTTCCCGCCGCCGATCGCCTCAAGCGTAACGGTGTCTCCAACGACGCTAAAGTCACCCTGGCCCCCAGCACCCAGCCAGCGTGTGGGGTCGCCGGACGTATAGGTCACCGTGCCTCCGCCAGGTGGAACAATACCCGAGATGTTGCCGAGCTGCCCGGAAGCCGACGTCGTACCGAGCGTCCCTGCGGTATTGCTCAGGGTAAACGTGATGTCGCTCAGTGCCTGCCCGGCGCTCCGGATCACGTTCGCGCCCAGAAGGTTCGTCAGAGTCACGTCGACCTCGCCGGCAGTTGTCGTGAATAGGGCACTCGCGGACAGCGCCCCGTCCGAACCGGTGCCGCTCGCGGTGAAGGTGATCGCGGTGGCCTGGGCCGTAGACAGCCCTAAGGCCATTGTCAGCGCGAATGCTCCTGCCGAAACAAATTTGACTAGTCTCATTCCTCGCTCCTAAGAAGACATCATACCCGAGTTCTCCTCCAAGAATTGGTCCAGGTCGAGCCGAGGACGAGAAATGATGGAAATATCCCACGTTTTCGTGATTGATCATCCCGTACGAATGAGCGTAACCGTAAAGATTTCCGACGATCCGAGGGCCTACGGGGCTTTGGCCGAGATGAGCAAAATCGCAACGGCGCGAAAACGTTTGTCTTGATCCTAAAGTTCGGAAACGTATGTCGAATTGTAAGGATTATCGACAGCTCGGCACAGAAGTGCTCGGGTCGCCATTCTCTAAATCACGATGGAATATTTGTTGATCAGGTCATGCAGCGTGGGGCGGCTTATTCCCAACTCGGTCGCGGCGTGAGTGATGTTGCCGCCGTGCTTCGCAAGCGCTTTCTCGATGATCTCTCTTTCGAGAGCCTCGCGAGCCTCGCGAAGCCGCTTCCCTTGATACTTCTCGAACGGCGAGTCGAGCTCGAGGTCGGCCGGAGCCACTCTCTTCTTCGTTCCGCCATGATCACCGCTCGTTTGACCCGGTTTTCGAGCTCGCGAACGTTCCCCGGCCATCCGTAGGTCCTCAGGGCCTCAAGCGCCGATCGATCAAAGCCGGTAATCTTTCTTCCGGTCTCGGTGGAGTACCTTTGCAACAGGGCGTTGGCCAAGACGAGAACGTCTTCGCCCGGCGACGGGTCAGGCTGAGTTGGCGATTCTCCCTTCGGGTTGGTAATGTTCGTCTCGACATCGGATCCTCCTCCGGTGTGTTCCTGGTTCCGCCCGGTCCAGCGGGCCTGGACTCCCGCTGGATCGGCAACCTCTCATGTCATGCGGCGCGCCTGCGTTCACGACGTCGATGGAGTACGGCGTCCCGGACGTCCCGCGCTGACCATCCGAGCGCGAAGCAGATGCCGTCGAAGCTCAGGCGCCCAATGCGGCCGTTCGCGATCCACGGCTGAGCAGCCCGGGCCATCGCCGGCGATCCGGCGACAACACCGTGCGCGAGCACGATGGTGCTGCGAGAAGACCAACATTCCGCGTGGCAGAATAGCCCGGCGGCCACGACGGGGAGCGCCAACAACCAGATCGGCGCGGGGTCGTCGGGTCTCACCGCTCTCAGGCGGCTTGCCGGTGCCGACGGCGCGGTCGAGGCGGCCTTCCGGCGATAGACATGGCTGGAGCTTAATAGGCACTCCCAGAACGTACCGCGCGTACATCCGCAGCCGTGTCCAAGGTGTTGCCGCAGATCACCCTGAACGCAGATCGGCACCGCGTGCTGGACGGCTCGACTTCCTCCACGCCAACGGTAAGGTATGAGTCGCCGAATGCCTCGAAGGCTCCTCGATAGAATCGGACGCGCACTCGATCTCGCTCGCCTCTTCGAGCTACCCGCCTGGCATCCCGATCGCATGATCGCCGCGCAGCTCGTGCTCTACCTCGGCCTTGCGATCATCATCGCGCTCACTATGTGGAGTCACTGGAGGGCGGCGTCGCCCGTGAGGAGCGCACCCTCGCAGCGCCGCCGCAAAGGCGACCCGAGCTGCTAAGAAACGGCGTTTGCGAAATCGCCGCGCACTGTGATACGCCTCGCCGGACGGAAGGCGGAACGGCGCGTCCGCGCCCCCATGCAAGCGTTGCGAGCCTCCTCTCGAGCGCGAGGACTACTGGTCGAGCAGGCCCCGAACGGACCAGCGAATCGCAAAGTGGCGACCTTTATCCACCGTAGAGTTCTTGCGAAGGCGTTCTACTTTTTCACGCGTCGCGACGCGTTCTCGCGGCGATGGCGTGTTCGTTCGATTTTTTCGGGTGCGCGAACGTCTTCCAGTCGGAACGTCCTGGTCTTCGGAACGAGCGCGGTGGCGCGGGCGGCGACGTGGGAACTCGAGCGTAGCGGCTACACGGCCATCCGCTTCACCGAGAGCGACGGAGACGGAAATCCAGGACAGCCGCTGCGTACGATTTCGAGAGTCTCCAAGGTTATCGCAGAGACGAGACCCGTACGGATCGTCGTCTGCCTTCGCTCGCCTCTCGAGGAGCTACCCATGTGCGAGCTCTTCGCGCAACAGATCGGGGGCGTTCCGGTGGAGACCGGGCACGAAGCCTATGAGCGGCTGACCGGCAAGATCTTCTTCGATGAGAGAACTTCGTTGCATCTGCTGGTCTCGCATGCGTGTCTGAGCAACCGTCTCTACGGTACGATGAAGCGGTGCGTGAGCGCCGTCGTGGCCGCCGTGGCGCTGCTGCCGGCTCTCCCGGTGATGGCGCTCATCGCTTTGTCCATCTACATGGCCGACAGAGGTCCCGTGCTGTTCGTCCAGGAGCGTGTGGGGCTGCACGGTCGGCCTTTCAGGCTGCTGAAGTTCCGCTCCATGGGCAGCGAGAAGGCCACCTCCTCGGAATGGGAGCGGGACAACGTAAATCGCATCACTCCACTCGGCCGGTGGCTTCGAAAGCTCCACCTCGATGAGCTGCCCCAGCTCTGGAACATCCTGCGCGGGGACATGGACCTCGTCGGTCCCCGTCCGCACCCGGTCTCGAACTACGAACTGTTCGCTCGCTCCATCCCTTACTACTCCCTCCGTTCCCTGGTCCGGCCCGGCCTCACCGGGTGGGCGCAGGTCCGACAAGGCTACGCGCACGATCTTCCTGGCGAGATCGAGAAGATGCGCTACGACCTCTGTGCGATCGCGCGACCGTCGCTGCGGCGCGATCTGTGGGTGCTGTTCGCGACCGCCAAGATCGTTCTGGTAGGCCATTCTCCGCTCCCAGGGAGTGGTGGCCTCAAGGAGCTGAGAGTTTCCCACTCTCCTCCGAGACGCGCGCTGGGAGCGAACAAGCTTCCTCGGCTCGCCACAAGATCGGCACGAGACGATTCCTTCCAACCGGGTAGCGAAGGAAAAGGGATGGCGAACGAGGTCGAAGGGAAAGTCGTCGTCTCACCGTCTGCCCCTGAGCCTGAAGTGGTCATGCACATGATGTGGAACCCGACCGAGTGGTTGGAGGCGTTTAGACGTCGAGCGGCTCGTTTCGCGGCCACACCACGTGTTTTCTATCCTGCCATGGCTTCGGGCCGTCGGCAGGGATTCCCGCGACTCCTCGCTGCGGTCGTAGTTCTCTCCATGGCCGCGGGAACTCTTCGACTGATCGCCCAAACCCGGATCAACACGCGGGCCAATCCCACCCCACCCGCAACGGCGATGAGAGCGCCTGAACCGACATCGCCAACTGCCGCCGCTACGGCGATGGCGGCGATGGCTCGCGAACCGACGTTACCAGTTACCGCTGTGGCCACAGGGGCTTCGGATCTTGCATCGCGAGATGCCGCTGCGGCTTGGGCAAAGGCTGCCGTGCAGCGGTACGAAAATTCCAACGCGAGGGTTCTAAAATCCGTGCTCGCCAAGCGCATCGGCGGCGGGAGTTTCGTCGACGGCATCGAGCGGTCCCGTTACGAGGCCGAGGTCCATGTCGAGATACCTCGCAGCTTCAACAAGCCGATCCAGCGCAAGTATTCCGTAACCCTTCAATACGTTGGCAGCGGCGAGTGGGAGATAGAGTACGCGGTATTCGCGACGAGGTATTAGCTTCAACCCAGTTAGATCCCCTGGACGGGCCGCGTCGCCTGCGCCCAGCGTGTCGCCTTTGTCTCTGAGAATCGCCACATTGGCAGTTGTGCCCTCTGGCCCGCTCAGCGCCAAGTGGATCGCGAGGTCCGAAAGCGCCACGCCGTTGTGGTTAACTGCCCGCCCGAGCACAGCGACGCTCTCGCCACCCTTTGAGTCTCTCGCTCTTACGAGCCGGAGGTTTTCTATGCTGACGCCCTTTCGCAGCTCATCAGTCCGCTTCTCCCATGCCGTGACCTTCGCCTGCTGTTCCTGTTCCTGGGCTGCCACCGCCGCGTCGGGCCGGGCTGTCGCGAGAGGGCTGGCGCTAGCGGCTGCCACGACCTCATAGCCTGGCCAGGCTATCCGCGTTGCCACCACAATCATCTCCGGCTCTTCGAGCGCTCCGCTAATCGTCCACGAGCCTTCCATCCCTATCTTGCCGCTAAACCGGACCGCGTCACCCTTTTGGAGCCTTGCGAAGGCGGGTGGTGGCGCCCCTGCGTCAGAATCCGACATGCGAATCTCGAATGTGCTCCCCGCGTACTTGGCGTAGGCCCAGACAGCGCCGGTCGCCCCAATCGTGACGCGGTCTACCGTGCCCACCCATCCCACGATCTCCTGCTTCCTTTCGAAAAAGCGTCTGGCCTGAGCCCCCACATCGCGCCGAGCCAGTTCATTCGATTTCGCAGCCTGCCACTCCCCCTGAAGGTATTTCCACTCGTTTATCCAGTCATGCTCTGCCTGCGGTACGGGGTCGGCTGCTCGCTTAAACGCTTCGTCGATTCGCCTCTGACGCTCCCGGGTCGCCGCATCAGGCGCGCGTTCGGGTGCCTGCTCGCATGAAGCGGGAAGCACGAGGAGCAGTGCCAGGAAGGCAACAGCGAATCTCATCGGAGTGTTCGCGCTCCTCTCATCTCCCGCGCACCTGGTGGCACCGCTTATTTCGCGACGTGCAGCAGGCTGCTCACGCTCCCTGTCACTTTGGCTTCGGCCTCTTAGCAGAGTCGTGCCCGCGATGCGCGGTCAATGGTTCGTCCACGTCGCGGATCACCTCACCGGTTTCAGGATCTGTGATGCGCTCTCGATAGCGGTCCTTCTCCTGATCGATGACGCGCTCCTTCTTGTACCATCGGCCCGACTTCCGATGGAGGTCGTCACCCCCGATGCGCTCAATGAGAGGCTTTGACCGCCCCTGCCGCTTCACCCAGGCCGAACGCTTCGAACGCGACGCGAAAACCGAGAGCGACAACGGCGGTTTCGTCGACTCGAGACGCCTCCCCCGCTTCGCCGAAATCTGCGAGGATTGGCTCGCCGGAAAGCGCACCCACGCCGCCGGAAGCGTCCTCTACTGGCGCATTCACCTCGACAAATACCTGATTCCGATCCTCGGAGACGCGCGCATCGACCGAATCAACGTCGCTGCCGCCGAGCGGCTGCGCGACCGGATCCACGCCGCCGGACTCGCCCCGAAAACCGTCAACAAGGTCCTCACCACAGGCACCGCCGTCTTCGACTTCGCCATGCGCCGCCAGTTCGTGAGGCTCAACCCCTTCGAGCTCGCCGAGCGCCTCCGCCAAAACCCCGCCGACCTCAATGAGGACGATTCCGTCGTCACCGAAGAGGACATCTACCCGACCGCCGAGCTCCGAAGGCTCCTCGACGCCGAGCACTCCCGGAAATACCGTGCCTCTTCCTCGTCGGAGCCCTCCTCGGCCCGCGGCATTCCGAGATGCTCGCGCTCCAGTGGCAAGACCTCATGCTCGACGCCGAAACCCCCTACGTGCGCATTCGCCGCTCGCTCACCAACGCCAAGGACCCGCGCATCGCAAGCGCCGACCGGCCCCGCTTCAGCTTCAAGCCTCCCAAAACCCGCGCCGGCATCCGCGACGTGAAGCTACCCCCTGAGCTCGTCCTCGAATTGAAGCTCTGGAAAGCCGAATGCCCCGAAAGCCCCCACGGCCTCGTCTTCCCGAACCAGGCCGGCGAGCCCATGCGCCGCGAGACCGTCCTCGACCACCTCCACGCGACTCAGACCAAGGCTTCAGTCCCAAAGCGTGATATCAAGGCCCTCAGACACACCGCCGCAAGCTCAATGATCGCCGCCGGTAAGCCAGACACCGAAGTCGCCTACGCCCTCGGCCACAAGGACGCGAGCGTCACGCGCACCGTCTACGCGCACTGGTACCGGAACCAGAAGAGCGAAGGCGCCGGACATCTCGCAAGAGAACTCCTCACGCCAACACTTCCCGACGCTCGTGGAGACATTTTGGAGACTTTCGACTCCGCCGAGGGGTACATGAATTGAAAAACTTAATGCGAGAGGGGGGATTTGAACCCCCACAGGTGTTACCCCACAAGATCCTGAGTCTTGCGCGTCTGCCAGTTCCGCCACTCTCGCGTGAGGAAAATCAAATACTTGCTGAGGACCGCTTGGTCAATGCGGTGTGAGGGTGTCCAAAAAGTGTCCATGACGTGCATGTCGTTCACACGGACGACGCCTTGGGCAGCGCGCTGACGCCGGCCGCTGAATCGCCTAGTGCGTCTCCGACGCCGTGACGCGCAAGACTTCCTCGATCGTGGTCCGTCCTGCGCGAACCTTGGCGAGCCCGCCCTCGCGAAGCGTGGTCATGCCCGCGACGATCGCATGTTTGCGAATATCGTCGGTGCTCGCACGCGCGATCACCAGCGCCCGCATCTCGTCGTTCATGGCCAGCACCTCGTAGAACGCGAGTCGCCCCTGGTAGCCGGTCTTGGCGCACTCGTCGCATCCGCGACCTCGATAAATTTTCAGCGACCCGAGATCTTCCTCGCGCAACCCGACGTCCCGAAGCGCCTCGACCGGATAGTCCTCGACGAGGGCCTTGCAGTGACGACAGATCACGCGGGCGAGCCGCTGTGCGACGACGAGATTCAGAGACGACGCGACCAGGAACGGGTCCACCCCCATGTTGAGCATACGGCCCACGGTCGCCGCCGCGTCGTTCGTATGGAGCGTCGAAAGCACGAGGTGGCCGGTCAAGGCCGCCTTGATGGCGATCTCGATCGTCTCGAAGTCGCGAATCTCTCCGACCATCAGGACGTCCGGATCCTGGCGCAAAAACGAGCGCAGCACGGCGGCGAACGTGAGGCCGATCTCCTCCATGATCTGCACCTGGTTCACACCGTCGAGATAGATCTCGACCGGGTCTTCGGCGGACGAAATGTTGCGCTCGGCCTTGTTGAGCGCCGCCAGCGCCGAGTAGAGGGTCGTCGTCTTGCCGCTTCCCGTTGGGCCGGTCACCAGCACCATTCCGGAAGGCTCGGAGATCGCCTTCTTGAAGAGATCGTAGGAGCGCGCATCCATGCCGAGCTTCGTCAGGTCGAGCTCGAGATTGCCCTTGGCGAGAAGCCGAAGCACGACCTTCTCGCCGAAGACCGTCGGCAGGATCGACACACGGAAATTGATCTCCCGACCGTCGCTCGCATTGAGCTTGATGACGCCGTCCTGGGGCAGCCGGCGCTCGGCGATGTCGAGCGCCGCCATCACCTTGATGCGGGAAACGAGGGCCGCCTTCAGCCGGGTCGGCGGCTCCATGATCTCTTGCAGCACGCCGTCGACGCGGAAGCGTACGCGGAGTCGCCCTTCGTACGGCTCCAGGTGAATGTCGCTCGCTTGCTTGTCGATGGCGTCCGCCATCAGCGTGGAGAGCAGCTTGACGACCGGCGCCTCCTCGCTCGCGCGCTGCAGCTGGTCGCGGTCGATCTCGCCGCGAGCGGGCTTGTCGACTTCGAGCCTGGCGAACACCTCCTCGTAGGCCTTCGCGCTCAGGCTGTAATGCTTCTGAATGGCCTTCTCGATGGCGCGGGGCGCGGCCAGAACCACCTTGACGTCGCACCCGGTGAGAAATTTCACTTCGTTCAGGCCCGCGATGTTGGAGGGATCTGCCATCGCCAGAGTGAGCGTCGAGCCCAACAAGCCGATCGGCAGAATCTCGTGCTTGCGAGCCAGGACATGTGGAATCAGATGCAGCACGTCGGGGCTCGGCTCGGCACTCATCGGATCGATGACCGCGAGCCGGTATTCCTGGTGGAGACAGGTGATGAGGTGGTCCTCGGAGATGACGCCGAGTCGGACCAGGGCGGCGGCGAAATGCCCGCCGTGTTTGCGCTGCTCGGTCGCCACCGCGATCAGTTGGTCGGCGGTGATGATCCCGCGCTTGACCAGCAGCTCCCCGAGCCGCGGCGGAGCGGCCCTTTCCATACCCGTCCCGGAACTAATGGGATCCGCCATGACCGCTTCAGACTAGCCGTTGGCGGCTACCGTTCGCAACGCGCTTTCCTGCCGGGCGCCGCGAATTTCGACCGACCCGAACCACGGCGTTCGGGGCTTCTCCTTGTCGCTGTGTTCTCCATGCTACATTGCGCTCGGGTATAGCATGACGACCGAAGAGGAACGTGCCGGTTTCGCCGTCAATCGCTGGAGCGGCGAGTTCCCCGACGAAGCCGCAGAACGACAATTTCGCCGCTGGGCGTTCACCGAGGATCTACGCATCTTCCGGGGGACGGTTCTCGCCATTGCGTTGCTCTACGCTTCTTTCTTCATCGCCGATTTTGCCGCTGCGGGCCTAGGTCCGAAATTCTACTGGGCCGTTGGAGATCGCGCTGCCGTGTTGCTCGCCGGCATCGCTTGCTTCCGCCGGCTCCGCACCGTCCAAGATCCGGCTACGATGGACCGCATCTCGATCCTGTTCGCGATCGCCGTCGAGCTCGGCTCCTTCGTGATTTTCGGAATCATCGAACACGGACCGCCGGAGCTCCGCCGCGACGAGTTCCTGCTGGCCTCGCAAATGGTCATGGTGGCGGGTGTCTACCTCTTCCTGCCGAACCGTTTTCGAGCGAAGCTCGCCGTCGGCTGGATGAGTGCGGCGGTCGACCTTTCGTTGCCAGCTCTGGTCGGCACGACATCCGCCGGCCAGATGGTCTCCCGCACCATGTTTCTCGCCTTGGCGAACGCGCTCGGCATGCTCCTCGCATCGCACCTGCATGCGCTTCGCCGAATGGACTACACGAAGATCCTCGAGGAGCAGCGTGCCAACGCCACGCTCGAGCTCGAAGTCAAGCGGCGTAAGGCGTCCGAAGAACAGAAGGACCGGCTGTTCTCGATCATCGCGCACGATCTCCGCGGCCCGTTCAACGTGCTGCTCGGGTATTCCAGCATGCTCGCCGAGGAGGCACACGATCTCAGCGCGGACGAGGTAGAACGCTACAGCCGAGCGATGCACGAAAGCGGCAGGCGGGTCTTTCGCCTGCTCGAAAACCTGCTCCACTGGACGAGGCTGCAGATGAATCGAGTGAGCTTCGCGCCGGCGCCGCAGGACCTCGCGGAGCACGTGCGACGGGCCATCGACGACATCGCCCCGACCGCGGCGACGAAGGGCGTGCGCGTTCAGAGCAACGTCGCCGGCCTCGCGGTCTCGGCAGACGCGGTCATGCTCGAAGCGATTCTGCGCAACCTGATCGGCAACGGAGTCAAGTTCACCTACCCCGGCGGGCACGTCGACGTCCGCGCCCGCGCCGAAGCCGAGTCCGTCGTCATCGAAGTCATCGACAACGGCGTCGGGATCGCGCCCGGGGCGCTCGAGCATCTCTTCGACGGTTCCGGTCAACGCTCGACACCGGGTACGAGCGGGGAGCCCGGGACCGGACTCGGGCTCCTGGTTTGCAGGGATCTGATCGCGCGTCACGGTGGCCGCCTCGAGGTCGAGAGCGTTCCGGAGCGAGGATCCACCTTCCGGTTCCGCTTGCCACGCGCCGCTTCGCTACGCACGCCAGCGGCGTCCGCGAGCCCGATCGAGCCGAAACTCGGGGAAACCACCTGAGCAACGGATCAATCCACCCCGCACGGCGATCCGTGCGCGTGGCCATGGCACGACAGCGAGCGGACTTTCGCATCAGGCGTCTCGAAAACGAGGTCGAGATCGGTCGCGAAGTCCGGCTTGAAGATGTCGCAGCGCTCGCGGGTCAGCTCCGCCTGGCGAGTTTCGATCGCCACCGCCGCGGTCGTCAATCGTCCCTTGTTGACCCGTCGGTCGGCGACCGGCATTTACGACTCGTCGACACCCTCCACACTCGATGAGCAGCGAGACCAAGGCGATCTTCTTCGACGAGCGCGAGAAGCGCTGGCGCCGGACGTGTGGTGTCCTGTCCGTCGCCGCCGTCGCCGCGGCCTTGTTGCTCTCGGTGTTTGCGTTTGCGGTGTTCGAAGGGCCGGAGCTGCCGCAGGATTCGCCGGGAGCGAATGAGTCGGACGCACTCATGCTGCCCGCCGGGCGCAGCGCCACAGGGGGCACCCTGCGATGGCCGGCGCCCCATGCCGGCGGCACGGCGTCCCCCTTGCGAATCGGCTTCTACGTCAGCGACGATGCGACGAGCCTGCGCTCGCTCAAAGAGCATCATCAGGATCTCGACGTGCTGGCGCCGGCGCTACTGCACGCGACCTCGCGCGACGGTCATGTATCGCAGACTCAGATGCCGAGCTCACCGGATGGTTGCGGGAGAACGGAGGAGGAATCGCCGTGACCCCGCTCGTCGACAATTTCGAGGGCACGGCTTGGCGTGGCGCGGAGCTCGGCGGCGTGCTCGACCGCGTCGAATCGCGTCGGACTCTGGTCACCGACCTCGACCGCTACGCCGTCGAGCATCGCTCCGCTGGCCTCGTCGTCGATTTCGAAGACGTGCCCGCGGCGGCTCAGCCGGCTCTCCGAGCATTCGCCAGCGAGCTCGCGACCCGGCTTCACGGGCACGGACGCCGGCTTCTCATGGCGCTCCCCGCCATGGACCCGGACTACGACTACGCGTTTTTCGGCCGCGTCTGCGATGCGGTGGTGTTGATGAACTACGACCAACACTGGGAAAGCTCTCCCCCGGGGCCGATCGCTGCGCAGAATTGGTTCGCCGCCAACCTCGAAAAGGCGCTCGAATCCATCCCCGCTGAAAAGCTCGTAGTCGGCGTGGCGAACTACGCCTACGACTGGGTCGAAGGCGCGCCGGGCGCGTCGACGGCGGAATCGCTGACCGTATCCGACGCGCTCAGCGCGGCGCAGGCATCCGCCGTCGGTCTCGTTCTCGATTCGCAGTCGCTGAATCCACACTTTTCGTACCTCGACGCGAGCAAGCGGACGCATCGCGTGTGGCTTCTCGACGCGGTGACCGCGCACAACCAGATCCACGCCGCCGAGACCGCCCAGGTACTCGGCACCGCGCTCTGGCGACTCGGCTCCGAAGACCCTACTTTCTGGTCGCTATGGAACCGAACCGCGAATCGCGAGACCGCGCTCCGCGCGCTGCAGAACGTGCCGCCGGACAAGATTCCCCAGGTCGTCGGTGAGGGCGACGTCTGGAAGATTACGCGCACCGCGCAGGCGGGCCGCCGCCACATCCGCCGTGATCCGAACACGGGAACGATCGTCGACGAGCGCTTCTCGAGCTATCCGCATCCCTACCAAGTCGAGCAGCAGGGAGGCGCCCCTGGCAAGATCGCGCTCACCTTCGACGACGGCCCCGACCCCCGCTTCACGCCTGGCATTCTGCAGGCACTACACGACAAGCACGTCGTGGCCACGTTCTTCGTGACGGGCATCGCCGCGTATCAGTCGCCGCGACTGCTGGAGCGAATCTACGCCGAGGGACACGAGATCGGGAATCACACCTACACGCATACCGACCTCGAGGAGATGTCCCCCTCGCAGTTGAAGCTCGAGCTCATGCTAACCCAGCGGCTGATCCAGAGCTGGCTCGGCGTCAGCACACGGCTCTTTCGGCCTCCCTACGGGGTCGACGATCAGGCCGTGTCGTCCGGAGGTCTGGAACGTCTGCGCTACGCCCAGCAACTCGGCTACAGCATCGTCGGCTCGCAGATCGACGCCAATGATTGGGGCGACGGGGACCACGAGGCGCCGCCGAGCGCCGACGAGATCGTCGCCACGGTGATCGAGCAGGCGCGCGAGGGAGACGGCCACGTCGTTCTGATGCACGACGGCGGAGGGGATCGGCAGAGCACGATGGCCGCCCTGCCCCGCTTGATCGATGGGCTTCGCGGCGCGGGCTTCGAGCTCGTCGCCGTTTCGACGCTGCTCGGCGAGACACGCGACGAGACGATGCCGCGTCTCGGGCGGATCGATCGTTGGATGGCGCGTGCCAACATGCTCGTCTTCGATGCGTTTCGCGGGTTGCGCCTCGGCGTCGCCGCGGTATGCCTGACGGCGATCGTTTTGATCGCCGTGCGATCGCTTGCCGTCGTGACTCTCGCGGTTTTGCACAGACGCCGACGAGCCCCCGTTCCAGCGGCGGGATTCCGGCCTCGAGTGAGCGTTCTCATACCCGCCTACGACGAGGAGGGGGTGATCGCCTCCACTCTCGCTTCGGTGCTCCGGTCGGACTACGCCAACTTCGAGGTGATCGTCGTCGACGACGGGTCGCGAGACGCGACCAGCGCGATCGTCGAGGCCCAATTCGCGCGCGACCCGCGCGTGCGGCTCTTCCGCCAACCGAACCAAGGAAAATCCGCGGCGCTGAACCGTGCGGTTGCCGAGGCAGGGGGTGAAATCCTGCTCACGATCGATGCCGACACGCAGATCGACTCGACGACGATGTGGAAGCTCGTCCGGCACTTCGTCGATCGCGACGTGGCAGGCGTCGCCGGCAACACCAAGGTGGCCAACCGCGGCCGGTGGCTGACGCGCTGGCAAGCGCTCGAGTACATCAGCGGGCAGAACCTCGAGAAACGGGCGTTCGATCTGCTCAACTGCATCACCGTCGTGCCCGGCGCGGTCGGCGCCTGGCGAACAGAGGTTATTCGCTCGAGCGGAGGGTTTTCGCGTCACACGGTCGCCGAGGATACGGACCTGACGTTGACGATCCGGCGCAACGGTTGGCGCATTCTCTTCGATGACGAGGCCGTCGGCCGCACCATCGCTCCAGAGACTTCCGACGCGCTGGTACGCCAGCGCTTTCGCTGGACCTTCGGAACTCTGCAGGCCCTCTGGAAGCACCGCGACGCCTTCGGCCGCGAGCGCTACGGTACGCTCGGACGCGTGGCGCTACCGCACATCCTGCTCTTCCAGATCGTGTTGCCGCTCTTCTGCCCGGTCGTCGACCTGTTGTTCTTCGGATCGATCGTGCTCTGGGCCCTCGCGCGCGCACACATCGGACCGTTCCTCCAGTTCTGGACGCCGGGAGACGTCGAGCGCGCGGTCCTTTTCTTCGCAGTGTTCCTGTTGATCGATCTCGTGACGAGCCTGGTCGCCTTCACTCTGGAGCGCGACGAGGATTGGTCGCTGCTCGTCTCGCTGCCGTTCCAGCGCTTCTACTATCGACAACTCATGGATCTCGTGCTCTTCCGTGCCATCCTGCGCGCCATCCAGGGAAGAGCCGTCGGCTGGGGCCGTGTGGGTCCCCGTACGTTCTCGCCCCTCGAGGCAGGGACATTGACCACGTCGTAAATGTTCCGGTTGGGCGCGGCTCTGCCGTCGCGAACCAGGCGGAATGTTGCTGCCTACCCCTCAAAAGTGTTGAGGCTTGCGGATTCATCGGCTACGAGAGACGGGATGCACCGAATGAACCTCCCGGTCTTCGTGTTGCTTTCGCTCTCCGCGCCGCTCGTGGCAGGCTGCAGTGGAGGCTCCAGCGGACGGCCGCCCACCATCGTCACCGGCAACGTACGCTCGGCGTCGGCGGGTACCGCGCGCCATGGCCTCGGCAGGCTGTGGCAGCTGGTGCGGGCCTGGACGCTTCCGGAAGCCGTGGCCCAGGTGCCGGGTATCGCCGTGTCGATCCAGTTGTCGAGCAATACCACGACGACCGACAGCAACGGGTTCTTCCGGTTGCAGGGCAACCAGTTCGGCCAGTCCCTTCTGCGGTTCGCGGGCAACGGTGCCGACGCTACGCTCGCCGTCACGCTTCCGGCGGGCGGCGAGCTCGATCTCATCGACGTGGATCTAAGCGGCGCAGAGATCACCGTCTCGCAGGAGCGAATTTCCTTCGAGGGACCGATCACGGGCATCGACTGCCAGGGAAATCTCCTGCAGGTACTCTCGGGCGAGCAGGTGCCCTTCCGGGTTCGCCTCCAGTCTTCGACGGTGCTGGTCGGCCAAGACGGAGTACCTCTGGGCTGCGGCGATCTCTCGACGGGACCGACGGCTCAGGTCCAGGGCACCGTGGATTCAAGAGGCGACGTGGAGGCAGCGCTAATCCAAGTGAGTCCGGCGACGAACGCGACCCCGACGCCGGCGACGCTCGAAGGCACGATCGCTTCCCTCGATTGCCCGACGAACTTGACCGTAGCGCAGAACGCGGGAGGCAACGTTCAGGTCAACCTGAACTCCACGACCAAGATCAGCGACCAGGACGGCACGTCGCTCCAGTGTAACGAGCTGAACGGCGGCGACGGCGTCCAGGTCCAGGGCAACGAGACCAGCTTCGGCATCGACGCATCGACGATCGAGCGTCTGTCGCCGACCCCCGCACCGACGCCGACGCCACGTTAGTCCTCGGGGCTGACGCTGGCGATAGCGGATCACCGCGACCTGCAGCGACGGACTCGCCAGAGCCCCCGGCGCGATCCATCAGCCCCCACCTCTCCCTGATCTACCGGACCGAGCAAAACGAGACCGACGAGCACGGCGCGCACCTGTCCGCGCGTGGCGGAGGCTTACTTCGACGAGCTGCCCGCGGGACGAGAGTCGCGAGGTGACTTGTCGGTCTCACCGGGGCCGAACACGGACGAGATCTTGATCAGCACGTTGACCGGCAGCAGCAGAAGCGAAAGAACGGGGCTCTCGTAGGTCTCTGACTCTTTTCGCCGCGACTCAGGCTCCTCGGCGGCCAGCACGGGGGCCGCAACGGCGATCCATGCGAGCAACAGTGCGATCTTCCTCTTCATTGCGCTCCTTTTCCGAGGATCGCCACGGTCGACAGCAAGATCCGAAGATCGAGGGCCAACGAACAACTCTCGATGTGCTCCGGGTCGAGCTTCACCCATTCCGAGAATGGGAGCTTACGACGTCGGGCGGCACCTTGCCAGAGACCGCTGATTCGCGGCTTGCCGAAATCTTCGGTTGCCAAGACCGACGCGCTACCGGACGAACGGCACCGGCACCGCCATCTGGCGATGCTCGAGCAGCGGGAGGCATTCGTCGAAGCGGTGACGAGCTTCCTCACGCAGTAGCCGAGCGAGCCACCATCCGCGGCGGCGGCGACTCGCACTTACATCGGCTGTCGCGGTGCGGTAGAGATCCCCGGTCGATGCCGGCGACAGCGAATAGGCGCGATTGGCGGACGTATGCCGAACGGACGAGCATCGGCGCGGCCCTCGTTTTCCTTGCGTGCGGCTGCAGCGTCGGTCCCGACTACGCCCGCCCGGCGGCGCCGACGAGCGGAAGCTGGATCGAAGCGCAGCAACCGGGGGTTCGTACCGAACCCGTGAGCGCGGAGCGCTGGTGGGACGCCTTCCAGGACCCAGTGCTCAGCGGGCTCGTCGACGCCGCCTACCAGCAAAATCTTTCGCTGCGCGCCGCCGGGCTCCGCGTCCTCCAGGCACAAGCGCGCCGCGCCGTGGCCATCGGCGATTTCTTTCCGCAGCAACAGGCGTTGCGCGGCGGCTATACCTCGAATGAGCGCAGCACCAACGCAGCGTTCAGCCAGATCGGGCCCCGTGCCTTCGATACCTGGCAGGCCGGTTTCGACACCGTGTGGGAACTCGACCTTTGGGGGAAATTCCGCCGCGCGATCGAAGCGGCGGATTCAGATCTCCTCGCCGCCGTGGCCGGTTACGACGATGTGCTGGTCAGCCTCATCGCCGAGGTCGCCGCCACGTACGTGCGGATCCGCGTGCTCGACGAGCGTCTCGCCGTCGCCCGCGACAACGTGCGCGTGCAGCGCAACAGCCTCGAGATCGCCCGCGTGCGCTTCGAGGCGGGCGGCACGTCGGAGCTCGACGTCCAGCAAGCGACCGCCCTGCTGAAGGACACCGAGGCGACGATTCCGCAGCTCGGCATCGAGATGCGCCAATCCGTCGACTCGCTCTGCGTGCTCCTCGGCTTGCCGCCGAGCGAGCTCGCGCAGCAAGTCGGCGGCGAGGGCCACGTCCCGCACGTCCCTGCGACCATGGCCGTCGGCATTCCAGCCGACCTGTTGCGTCGGCGGCCCGACGTCCGCCGCGCCGAACGGGCCGCGGCAGCGCAGAGCGCACGCATCGGCGTTTCGACGGCCGACCTCCTTCCCTCCTTCCAGCTCGTCGGCTCGATCGGCCTGCGCGCTGAAGACGCCGCCAACTTCTTCGAGGGCCGTTCGTTCGAGGCGTCGACGGGTCCCGCGTTCAACTGGCCGATCCTGAATTACGGGCGCTTGGTGAACGACGTGCGGCTCCAGGATGCCACGTTTCAGGAGCTCGCCGTCTCCTACGCGAACACGGTGCTCACCGCGCAGCAGGAGGTCGAGGACGCGCTGGTCGGCTATCTGCGCGGCAGCCAGCAGGTGGAGCTACTGGCCGAGAGCGTGGCGGCTGCCGAGCGCGCCGTCGAGATATCGGGGGTGCAGTATCGCGAAGGTGCAACCGACTTCACGTCGGTCCTCAACGCGCAACAATCAAAGCTCCGCGAGGAAGACCTACTCGCCTCGATCCGCGGCGCGGTCGCGCTCAGCGTGATCGCGCTCAACAAGGCGCTCGGTGGCGGATGGGAGATCCGTAACGGCCAAGACTTCATCCCAGAGGAAACGCGCGACGAAATGCGCGCGCGCACGTATTGGGGAAGCCTGCTCCCACCCGAGGCGCGCGCGCGCGACGTCGACGCGGCGGCGGCCGAAACCAAGAGCCGTCGCTGGTGGCAGTGGCGATGGTGGTGGCCCGAGTGGTGACTCGGCGGAGCAATTCATGAACCACGGGAAGCCCACGTCGGTGGCGAGGAGCCGTGTTCTCGCGGTCGGTCTCGCGGCAGTCGTTCTCGGCGCGTGCGGCCGCAACCGCTACGTGCCACCACCGCCCCCCGAGGTGACCGTCAGCCAGCCGATCGCGCAAGAGATCACTACCTACAACGAATTCACCGGTTATACCGCGGCGGTCGAAGCCGTCGACATCCGCGCTCGCGTTCAGGGCTACCTGCAGAGCGTCAACTTCAAACCGGGAGAGAACGTCAAGAAGGGCGACCTGCTCTTCATCATCGAGCCCTCGCTCTACCAGGCTCGGGCCGATCAGGCGCAAGCGGACCTCGAAGGCAAGGAAGCGCAGTACCGGGCGGCGCAGGCGCAGCTCGAGATCACCGAAGCGATCATCAAGGGCTCGGCCGGAAGCCGCACCGATCTCGTGCAGAAGACCCAAGCCCGGGATCTCGCCAAGGCGCAGCTGGCGATGGCGCAGGCAAACCTCCAAGCCGCCAAGCTCGATCTCTCCTACACCCACATCTTCGCGCCGATCGACGGGCGCATCGACCGCAACTTCGTCGACGTCGGCAATCTCGTCGGCAGCGGCCAGGCGACGCTGCTCGCCTCGATCGTCCACGACGATTCGGTCTACGTGTACTTCACCGTGAGCGAGCGCCAGCTCCTGCAGGCCCTGGAGCTACAGCGGCAGGGGCGCACGGTCGCACCCGAGGGCCAGGACAACGTGGCCGCGCCAAGGTCGGGATGGAAGAGTTTTCTCGGCCTCGCCACCGAGACTGGCTTCCCGCACGCCGGGAAGGTCGACTACGCGGGCAACAGGGTCGATCCCGATACCGGCACCATCGAGGTTCGAGCCGTGTTTCCGAATCCGAATCACGTGATCCTGGCCGGGCTCTTCGCGCGCGTACGCGTGCCCTACACGCGCGGGCAGGCGGTGCTGGTGCCCGACGTCGCCGTACAGGCGGACCAAGGCGGATCCTACCTGCTGCTTGTCGACGCCCAGAACACCGTCCAGTACCGCCGCGTCCACGTCGGACCGCTCACGGAAGGCGATCTGCGGGTGATCCAGGACGGCGTGACGCCCGCGGAGTGGGTGGTGGTCGACGGGTTGCAGCGTGCCCGGCCGGGCAGCGCCGTGAAGCCGCTGCGCATCGAGACGAAGGCGCCGCCGGCGACGCCGGCGGCTGACGCCGCCTCGCCGACTCCACCGCCCGCATGATCTCGCGCTTCTTCATCGACCGGCCGATCTTCGCCAACGTCATCGCCATCGTGACGATGGTCTTCGGCCTGGTGACGCTCCGCTGGCTGCCGGTCGAGCAGTACCCGCAGATCACGCCGCCGACCGTGCAGGTCTCGACCACCTATCCGGGCGCCAACGCCCAGGTCGTGTGCCGACACGGTCGCCGCGCCGATCGAGCAGCAGGTGAACGGCGTCGAGGACATGCTCTACATGTCGTCGACCTGCTCGAGCGACGGCTCCTACGGGCTGACCGTGACCTTCGAGGTCGGCACCGAACCTCGACATCGCCCAGGTGCTCGTGCAGAACCGCGTGGCGCATCGCGCAAGCCGCTGCTGCCGGAGGACGTGCAGCGGCAGGGGGTCACCGTCAAGAAGCAGTCGACCAACATCATCCTCGTCGTCGCGCTGACCTCGCCCGACGGCCGCTACGACAGCCTCTTCCTCGCCAACTACGCGACCCTGCGCATCCGCGACGAGCTGGCCCGCATCGACGGCGTCGGCGACGTCAACGTCTTCGGCGCCGGCGACTACAGCATGCGGGTCTGGCTCGACCCGCAGCAGCTCAAGGCGCGCGGCCTGACGACGCAGGACGTGATCGACGCGATCCGCGAGCAGAACGTGCAGGTCGCCGCCGGGCAGATCGGCCAGCCGCCCGCGCCCCCGACGCAGAACTTCCAGTTCACGGTCACGACGCTCGGCCGGCTGACCGACGTCGCGCAGTTCGAGGACATCATCGTCAAGACGCGAGGGCAGCCGCATCACGCGGCTCCGCGACGTGGCCCGCGTCGAGCTCGGCGGCCAGGTCTACGATCAGTTCTTCCAGAAGAACGGCAAGCCGGCGCGCCGGCATCGCCGTCTTTCAGCTCCCGGGCGCCAACGCGCTCGACGTGGCCGACCAGGTGCGCGCGGCGATGGAGCAGCTGAAGCCCTCGTTTCCCGCAGGGCATCGATCTACGAGATCCCCTTCGACACGACGCAAGTTCGTCCGCCAGGCGATCCGCGAGGTCTACAAGACGCTCATCGAGGCCGGCGTGCTCGTGCTGATCGTGATCCTGCTCTTCCTGCAGGACTGGCGCGCGGTGCTGGTGCCGGCCACGACCGTGCCCGTGACGATCATCGGCGCGCTTCGCCGGGCATGGCGCTCGTTCGGCTTCTCCGTGAACCTGCTCACGCTGTTCGGCCTGGTGCTGGCGATCGGCATCGTCGTCGACGACGCGATCGTGATCGTCGAGAACGCGGCGCATCACATCGACGCCGAGCGCCGTCGGCCCGCGCGAGGCGACGATCAAGGCGATGGACGAGGTGACCGGGCCGATCATCGGCATCACGCTCGTGCTGATGGCGGTGTTCCTGCCGACGCGCGTTCCTCGGCGGCATCACCGGTCAGCTCTACCGGCAGTTCGCCCTGACGATCGCGGTCACCGCGGCTCATCAGCGCGATCAACGCCCTGACGCTGAAGCCGGCGCAGTGCGCCGCCTAGCTGCGGCACAGCCCGGAGCACGCAACGCCTTCTTCCGCGCATTCAACGCGCTCTACGCGCGGGTGGAGCGCGCCTACATCGGTCTCGTGGCCTGGATGGTGCGAAGAACGACGGCGATGATGTTCGCCTTCGGCGCGCTGATCGCGGTGACCCTGTGGGGCTTCACATCTCTGCCGACGGGTTTCCTGCCGACCGAGGACCAGGGCTACGTGATCAGCGGCATCCAGCTGCCCGACGCGGCCTCGCTGTCGCGGACCGCGCTCGTCGATCGAGAAGATGAACCGGATCGTCGAGTCCACGCCGGGCGTCGCCGACTGGAACTCGTGGGGAGGCCGCTCGATCCTCGATGGTACGGTCGCCGCGAATGCCGGCACGTTCTTCGTCGTCTTCAAGCCCTGGGAGGAGCGCGGTGAGCCAGCTCAGCCAAGAGCGTCATTCTCGACGACCTGCGACGGCGCTTCGCGGAGATCCAGGACGGCATCACGTTCGTCTTCCCGCCGCCGGCCATCCGCGGCCTCGGGGTGGCGGGCGGCTTTCAGATGCAGATCGAGGACCGCGGGGACGTCGGCCTGACGACGCTGGAGAAGGTCACGCAGGAGATGGTGCAGGACGGCAACTCCCAGTCCGGCCTGACCGCGCTCAACTCGACGTTCCGAGCGGCCGTGCCGCAGGTCTTCGTCGACGTCGATCGCACGAAGGTGAAGACGCTCGGCATCCCGCTCTCGAGCATCTTCGACACGCCTGCAGGCGTACCTCGGCTCGGCCTACGTGAACGACTTCAACCTCTTCGGCCGGACCTATCAGGTGCGCATCCAGGCCGAGCCGGCGTTTCGGCGTTACGCCGGACGACATCAAGCAGCCTCGAGGTGCGCAACCCCGCGGGACAGATGGTGCCGCTCGGGACGCTCGTCGATGTGCAGCGCAAGCTCGGCCGCAGATCATCACTCGCTACAACCTCTACCCGTCAGCGGCGATCACCGGCGAGTCGGCGCCCGGGTTACAGCTCCGGCCAGGCACTCTCCCTCATGGAGCAGATGGCAGCAGCGAAGCTGCCGGCCGCGATGGGCTACGAATGGACCGCCATGTCGTACCAGGAGAAGAAGGCGGGAAGGGAGGCGTTTCTGGTCTTCGGGCTGGCGGTGCTGCTCGTCTACCTCGTCCTGGCGGCCCAGTACGAGAGCTGGTTCAATCCCGCGCCGTGGTCCTCGTCGTGCCCCTCGCCCTCCTCGGCACCGTGATCGCGGTTGCCGTGCGAGGCATGGACAACAACGTCTACACGCAGATCGGCGTCGTCCTGCTGATCGCTCTGGCGAGCAAGAACGCCATCCTGATCGTGGAGTTCGCGCGCAGCGCGCGAGCCGCCGGCAAGCCGATCACCGAGGCCGCGGTCGAGGCGGCGCGCCTGCGCTTCCGACCCATCCTGATGACGTCGTTCGCCTTCATCCTGGGCGTCTACCCCCTGGTGATCGCTTCCGGCGCTGGCGCCGCGAGCCGCCGTGCGCTCGGCACCGCGGTGTTCGGCGGCATGATCACCTCGACCCTTCTCGCCGTGCTGTTCGTCCCCGTGTTCTACGTGGTTTTCCAGAGCTGGAGCGAGCGGCGGAGAGGAAGGGGGACGCCGTAACCGCCGGAAAGTGGGAGCGGCGCCCGTCTTCCGGAGCCTTCTACCGGGGACCGATCACGGGAGGGAGCGCGGGTGCCTCCGCGGGTTCAGGCGCCTCTTGCGGTGCGGTGGGAGCTTCCACTTCGGCGGACGGCTTCGCTTCCCTGCGAGCGGTCGTGGCGCGCTTTGGCTTCGGCTCGGGAAGCGGATCCTGTCGAACGACGATCTCGGTCGGGATCTTCACTTCCCTGCCGATCTTCAACCGAGCGTTCGGTACCGACAGATCGCTGTTGACGCGGGCGATCTTCCTCCAGTTGTCGTAGCTACCGGTGTACCACTCGGCGATCCGCCCGAGCGTCTCACCGCGAAACTTCACGACGTAGACGAAGAACGTCGGCATTGGCGGCGCTTCCACAGGAGCGCTCACGTACGTCTGCGACGTGTCGCTCGGCGCTTGTTGCGTGGACGTGCTGCAGCCCACGAGCAGCAGGGCAGCGAGCAGCGATTTCGCCAAGGAGCGTCTCATCCTCAACCTCCGAGCTGCTTCAGGCGCTGGCGCAGAAGGTCGCTGGTCGGAACCGCTTCGAGCCCGCGGCGAAGCGTCGCCACCGCCTCGGGCTTTCTCTTCATCTGCTCGTAGCAGGCCGAGAGGTTGTAAAAGACATCGGCCAGGTACGGCGGCTTGAGATCGACAACCTTCTCGTACTGCCGGCGCGCGTCCTCGTAACGCCGTTCGGAAAAATACACGAAGCCGAGATTGAACTGGGCGTCGGCCGATTTGGGGTTGATGCGGATGGCTTCCTGGTACTCGCGCAGCGCCGCCCCGGGTTCCGACTTGCGCGTGTAGATCTTGGCGAGAAAGAAATGTGCGTCGAAGGACTCGGGATTTGCCGCTACCGCGGCGTTGAAACGCAGTGCGGCGGCGTCCAAATCGCTCTCGAATAGGCTTTTCCCCTGTTCCGTCAACGCCTTGGCATAATTCGATGCATGCTTCTCACGGAGTTCCGGCGAAGCGGCAAACGCCTTCTCGAACGCGGCCACTGCAGCCGCTGGCTGATTGGCCGCGAGAGCGGCGTTGGCGCGCTCGAGATCGGCCGAGCCGTCGGCGCTCTTTACGATCGCCGGAGCGGCGGTCGGGCTCGGTAGCCTTTCGTCGCTGACGGGTGGAGCGGGAGCTCGCCGCGTCGTCGGCTCCTCGGGTGCATGCCGCGCAGGCGACGCCCGCAGCGCAGGAGCGGCGATCAGCAGCGAGATGATGCCGAGCGCGGCGCCCCCAACCGCCGCGACGAAGCGCAGGGGCGATCCCGCGCGTACCGTCGATCGGCTCGTTCGAGCGCTCTTCCCCAGTACCTGGGAGCGCAGGCTTTGCATCGTGCGCTCGCCGATCTTCTCGTCGAAGAGCAGGCGCATGAGGCTCGTGAGCTGCGTGGCACCGCCCGGATCCCCCCGTGCGCGCAGGTACTCGTCGAGCGCCATCTGCATCTCGCCGGCGGTGCGGAACCGCTGCTCGGGGTCCACGCCGAGCGCGCGCCGCAGCACGTCGCGCAGCCCGCGATCGAGGCCCGGAACCGAACGAGAGACCTCGTTCGCGTCGATCTTCGTGATCGAATCCAGAACGTCCGCCGGGTCTTGCTGATCGAAGAGCTTCTTCCCCACCAAGAGCTCGTAGAGCACGAGCCCCATCGCGAAGATGTCGCTGCGTGCATCGAGGTTCCGGCCGCTCACCTGTTCGGGTGACAAATACGCGAGCTTTCCCTTCAACACGCCGCGCGTCACCTCGGGATTCTCGGCGACCGCCTTGGCGATGCCGAAGTCGACGACCTTGACGTCGCCGTCGTAGGACACGAGGACGTTCTGCGGGCTCACGTCGCGGTGAACGATGCGCAGCGGCTTGCCGCTCTCGTCACTCTTGCGATGCGCGTGCTCGAGCCCTGCACAAGCTCTCGCCGCGATGAGGGCTGCGATCTCCGGCGAGATCGGAATCTTCTTCTGCTCCGCGCGCTGGAGAATCGTGCGCAGGTTCTCGCCGTGCACGTACTCCATGGCGATGAAATGGTAGGTGTCGATCTTTCCGAAATCGAAAATCTGTACGATGTTCGGATGCGAGAGCCGCGCGGCGATCTTCGCCTCGTTGATGAACATCGAGACGAACTCGCGGTTCCACGAGAGCTCGGGAAGAATACGCTTGATGGCGACGGTCTTTTCGAAGCCCTCGACGCCCCGGCGCTTGGCGAGAAACACCTCCGCCATTCCGCCCTGCGCGATCTTCTGGAGCAGAACGTAGTCGCCGAAGCGCTCGCCGGACCCTTCACCGGTCGCCTGCGGCTGTACCGTCTCGCTCATCGTGCGGTCCTGCTCACGAGGTTCAAGTGATCGTCTGGACCTCGGCGTACTCGTCCATTCCCCACACTCCCCCCCACTCCCGATGCCGCTTTCCTTGAAGCCGCCCGAACGCGCTTCGCCCCTGCGACCGAAAATAACCAGCGCCTTCGCGCCACTGAGACCGCTGTTTTGCTGCCAGATCCACGCCTGTGTCCTCGATGTTGATGATTTTTCTTACACAGCAGCTGGTGAAAAAGCGAGCCGGCGCCAATCCAGTGTGCCGGGTCAGAAGTCCCTAAGAGAGGCCGAGCGCCAAGAGGCAGACCTCGCTTCCGTAGAACAGCGCGACGCCGGCGAAGACGAGCAAGGCCATGATCGCCCCCTCTTCCTTGTTGACCTCCGGGATGAGATCGGAGGCGGCCACGTAGAGGGTTACACCGGTCGAGAGCGCGAGCGCCGCTCCGACGTAGCCTGCGAGCGCCTGTGCGGCCAGCACGCCCGCAACGCTCGCAAGCCCGACCGCAAGCGTGGAAGCGAGCGCACCACCGCGGCGAACGCCCGCGGCCACCATCACCGAGGCGATCGCGAAGCCCTCCGGTGCCTTGTGCAGGATGATGGCGGCGAACACCAGCAGGCCGAGCGCGGGCCTCACCAGAAAGCCCGAGGCGATCGAGATGCCGTCGAAGAGGCTGTGAACGACTAGGCCCATCAATGCCGACGCCCATATCGAGGAGCCGACGACGAGATGCGGGTGCGTCTCTTCGCCAAAGTGAAAATGCGGCGCGATCGTATGCTCGAACAGATGAACGAGCAGGTAGCCGGCGAGGATCAATAGGGGAGCCGCGCGGGTGAGCCCGGCTGCTTCCGGACCCATGCGCAACAATGCCGCCGCCAGCATGAAGCCCGCTCCCAAGGCCACGAAGCCGTGCAGGATCCGTGGATCCCACGGGTCGCGGCGGGCCACCACCATCAGCCCTCCGAGCACGTTGGCCGAGCCGGCGGCGACGCCGAGGAGAAGGCTGGAAGTCAGGCTGTCCATAGGAAGGCTACCGGCTACCGGCAAGGACTTTGCGATACCTCTCCGATAGCCCGTAGCGTGTAGCCGCCGCTTTTCCTAGAGATTCTGCCGCGGGAGGAATCTGCCATGGCCTGAGTTGAGCCGAGCCGGCAGCGCCTTCGATTCGTTTCAAGTGGCCGCGGACCCTCGATCGCGGCCCCTTCGATCCTCGCCGCGACGCACGGACTTGGAGCAACACTGCGGCGGTGATAGACACGCGCTCTTTCCGGAGGAGCGTTCCCATGCCCGTCGACATCCGCGACATCGAAGATCTCGTCCAGCGCCAGGAACAGTGGCGCGGCCGAGAAACGATCAACCTGATCGCCAGTGAGAACGCGCAGAGCCGCGCGGTCCGCGACGTTCAAAACTCCGACTTCATGGCCCGCTACGCGGAGGGCCACCCGAACGAAGAAGGACGGATCAACCGCTACTATCAAGGCACGCGGTTCGTCGACGAGATCGAACGCAAGGCGCGCCGGGAGATCCTGGAGCTGTTTCGATGCCGCCAGGCCGACGTTCGCCCGATCAGCGGCAACGCCGCGAATACCGCGATCGCTCTCGGCTGGTTGCGTGGCGGCGACAGCGTGATCGTCAATTCCACGGATGCGGGCGGGCACATCAGCCACAATCTCGTCGGCGTCTTCGGCAGACGGATTCAGATACGCGGGCAGACGCTCGCTCCGGGACGCGAAAACTCGGTTCGGCTCCATTTCTTCCCGCTCGCCGCCGACAAGTATCACATGGATGAGAAAGGAGCGGTCGAGATGATCGATCGCATCCGACCTCAGCTCGTCGTGCTCGGCAAGAGTCTCTTCCTCTTTCCCGAGCCGCTCGCCCAGCTCGCGCCCGTCTGTCGCGAGCGAAAGATCCCCATTCTGTTCGACGGCGCGCACGTTCTTGGATTGATCGCCGGCGGCGGGTTCCAGGACCCACTCCGCGAAGGGGCGACGTATCTGACGGGCAGCACCCACAAGACGTTTCCGGGTCCACAGCGCGGCGTAATTCTCGCAAACCTCGATGAGTCCGAAGCCGAGACGTATTGGGGGCCTGCCGATCGCGGAGTCTTTCCGGGCTCGTCGAGCAATCACCACCTGCACTCGCTTGCTGGGCTACTCGTGGCAACGCGGGAAATGAAAGCGCATGGCCACGCGTACGTTGCGCAGGTGGTCCGCAACGCGCAAGCGCTCGGTCGCGCGCTCTTCGATCAAGGCATCCCGGTCGAGGCCAAGGACTCCGGCTTCACTCGCAGCCATCAGATCGCGGTGAACGTTGCGAGCTTCGGCGGTGGCGTCGAGGTCGCCGCGCGGCTCGAGAGTCAGGACATCATTGTCAACTACAACATGCTCCCCGGCGATCAGGATCCGAGAAACCCTTCCGGGCTGCGGGTCGGCGTACAGGAGATGACGCGGTTCGGCATGACGCCGATCGAGATGGGCGAGCTCGCGACGCTGATCGCCGATGCCATCCGAGGCAAAGTGGTCAAAGCGGCGGTGAATCGGCTGCGCGGTCGCTTCGTCGAGATGCGGTACGTGTGAAGAAGGCTACAGGCTTCGGTCTACGGGAAAGAATTCGCGCCGAGTCTTTCCCATAGCCGCTCAAAACAACGCGAGGGGTCGAGATCGCTCCCGGCCCCTCGCGTTGGCTGGAACACCATGCGCTCGCCTAGTGGCGGGCGAAAATCGTCTTCAGCTCCTCCATGATCCTCTCCTCCGGGAACGAGCGAGCGATGGCCAACTCTTTCACGAGGAGATTGCGCGCGGTGTCGAGCATCTTGCGCTCACCGAACGACAGCTCCTTGTCGGCCTTCAGCACGAACAGATCGCGCAACACCTTGGCGATCTCCAGCACCGACCCGGTCTTGATCTTCTCGGTGTACTCGCGGTAGCGCCGGTTCCAGGTCTGCTGATCGACCTCGACCTTCTTTTCGCGCAAAATCTTGTAGACCTTGCTCACCATGTCTCTGCCGATGATGCGGCGAAGACCGACCGTCTGAACGTTCTCGGTCGGGATCATGATGGTCATGTCGCTGTCGACGATGCGGAGCATGTAGAATTTCTTCTGCGTTCCGGAAACGTTCCGAACTTGCAGGCTCTCGATGACTCCGACCCCGTGAGCCGGATAGACGACCTTCTCTCCGATCTTGAACTCAGCGCCTAGTTTGAGCATTCAGACCCTCCTTCGGGCGGGGAGAGATATCATAAGTTCTCAATTTTAGGTTAGTTTTGAGACGTGGTCAACTTGATACTTCGCTTTTCAGCGAGCCCACGAAATCCTGTACGTGGTCAATCCCCTCCGCCTCTAGGAACTTCTTGATTTGTCGAAGGATCTTCGGGCCCGCACCCGGGTCGTAGAGATTCGCTGTGCCGACCTGAACGGCGCAAGCGCCCACGAGCAGGTACTCGAGCGCATCATTGCCGCTCGAGATTCCACCGATGCCGATCACCGGGAGCTTCGTCGAATGGACGACCTGGTAAACGGCACGGAGGTTGAGCGGCTTGATCGCGGGTCCCGATAGACCTCCGGTCACGTTGCTCAGGACGGGCCGCCTCCGGCGAAGATCCACGGCCATGCCGAGGTAGGTGTTCGCCACGCACAGCGTGTCGGCGCCCGCGTCCTGGGCGGCGCGCGCGACCTCGGCGATGTCGCTCACGTTCGGAGAGAGCTTGACCCAGAGCGGTCGGCGCGTTTGTGCGCGCGCGACCGCGACGACCTCGGCGGTCCGCTTCGTGTCGGTGGCGATGATGCCGCCCCACTCCCGCTTGTTGGGGCTCGAGATGTTCACCTCGAGCGCAGCGATGCCGGGCGCGGCGTCGAGCGCGGCGACGACGTCGCCATACTCTTCCACCGTGTTGCCCCAGCAATTGACGACGACCGTGATCCCACGCTCGCGAAGCCACGGGAGCTTCTCGGCCAAGAACCGCTCGACACCGATGTTCTGGAGGCCGATGGCATTGAGCATCCCCGCGGGCGTCTCCACCAGCCGCGGCGGTGGATGACCCGCGGAGGGCTTGCGCGATATGCCCTTCACGACCACCGCGCCGAGCACGCGGAGATCGGTGACTCCGGCATACTCGACGCCATAGCCGAATGTTCCTGAAGCCGCGATCACCGGGTTGGCGAGCACGAGGCCGCCACCGACGTCAACGCGAAGATCAACCTCCGCCACGATCGAACCGGAGCTCCATCTGCAGCGCATCCTCACCGTCCGCGTAGTATCCCGGTCGAACACCCGTCTCCCGAAAGCCGAGCCCGCGATACAACGAGATGGCCGGAAAATTGTGACGACGAACCTCGAGCAGCGCCGTTTGCGCGCCGAGCTGCGACGCCTCCGTGAGCGTATGCTCCACCAGCCTGCGCCCGATCGAGCGACGTCTCCAATCGGGATGAACCGCGACGTTCTGGATCTCGAGAGCACCCGCGGCAAGCCAGCGACAAAGATAGCCGACCACGGCGGCGCCAGGCTCTCCGGCGAGACGGGCCAGTACGATCTTCGAGAAGGGAAGTCGAAGCTCACGGAGAAAGACCTCGGACGTCCATGGGTGGGAGAACGACTTGCGCTCGAGCTCGGTCACGAAAGGCAGATCGCGCCGCCCCATGGCATCGAAGGCGAGAGCGAGCGGCGCGCCCCCGGATCTTCTGAGGATCGCCACGCTCACCAGCGCATCAACGCGGCCGCCCAGGTGAAGCCCGCCCCGAACGCGGCGAGACAAATCAGCGCGCCTGCCTCGACCCTGCCTTGCTCGATCGCCTCGTAGAGCGCCAAGGGAATCGAGCAGGCCGTCGTGTTGCCATAGCGGTCGATGTTGTTGAACATCTGCTCCTCGCGGAGCTCGAGCCCCATCGCGACCATCTGGCTGATGCGAAGATTCGCTTGGTGGGGAATCAGCAGATCGAGGTCCTTCACGGAGAAGCCGTTTGCAGAGAGTGCTTCCAGGATAACCTCCGGAAAGCGCGTGAGGGCATGTTTGAAGACGTACTTGCCTTCCATGTGCGGGAAGATGCGAGGCTTCGCCCCCTCGAGCATCTCCTGCGAAAGGCGCGGGCGCGATCGGCTCGCCGCCGCTTCGAGCCAGAGCTTCTCGGCGTACCGGCCCTCCGAGTGGAGGTGCGTCGAGAGAATGCCACGCTTCGCGTCGGGCTCGGCGGTGAGAACGGCCGCAGCTGCACCGTCACCGAAGATGACGGCGACGTCGCGGCCGCGAGTGGTGAGATCGATGCCCGTCGAATGGATCTCTCCTCCAACCAGCAGGACGTGACGTGCGCGCCCCGTCTTGATGAATTTGTCCGCGATCGCGAGCCCATAAAGAAAGCCGGAGCATTGATTCTTGACATCGAAGGCGGGGGTGCGCTTCAGCCCGAACAATCGCGACAACACGCAGGCGCTCGCCGGGAAGTCGTAATCCGGGCTGAGCGTCGCGAACAGCACGAGGTCCATCTGATCCGCACGCAGCCCCGCGCGATCGAGCGCTTCGCGGGCCGCCACGACCCCGAGATCGGCGGCACCCGTGTCTTCCGCGATGTAGCGGCGCTCGCGGATGCCGGTGCGTTGCTGGATCCACTCGTCGGTCGTATCCATCACGCGCGTGAGATCCTGATTCGTCACGACGTGCTCGGGAAGATACCGCCCGACGCCGACGATCCTCGAATTGGCGTGCGTCATCGGCTCACAGCCGAACCAAAGCTGCGCCCCAGTTCGCTCCCGAGCCCGCAGTCGCCAGGCAGACGAGGTCTCCGGCTCCAACGTCTCCATTCTGCCGTGCGCGGCAAAGCGCAAGCGGCAACGACGCGCTCGCGATGTGCCCTTCATCGAGACCGCCGACGGTCGCGCGCGCAGCCACGCCGAGATTTTCGGCAACCGCCAGCGCCGCGTCGCGATACACGTGTTGAAAGAAGAACTGGCGCACGTCGTCGGGCCTCACCGTACTCTTGGTGAGGACCTCTTCCACGGCCGCGCGCATGTGTTGAACCCCCTCGCGCCAGACCGCGTCGACATCGAGGCTCGGGTAGTGCTTCCCGAGAGCGAGATCCTGCGGCAGAAAACGCGTGGGCCGACGCCGGCTCGAAGGAAGCTCGCACCAGAAATTCTCGAACCGGCTCGGATCGGTGTGGATCACCGATCCGAGGAGGTCGTCGCCCTCGGCGCCCAGGACCGCGACCACGGCGCCGTCTCCGAAGAGTGGCGTCGCAGCAGCTCCTCGCGGAGAGAAGTCGAGACCGGACGAGTGCACGTCGCCCGCCGCGATCAAGACACGACGGTAGGCGCCGGCCCGAAGAAACTGATCGGCGACTTCGAGCGCGAAGAGGAAGCCGGCACACTGCGCGCGTAGATCGAGTGCACCGATCGTGCGGCAACCAAGCTTCTTCTGCAGATAGCAGCCGGACCCGGGAAACGTGACGTCCGGCGTCATGGTGGCAAAGATCAGGAATTCGATGTCGGTCGGGCCGATTCCGGCTTCGCTGAGGGCGATCTCGGCCGCCACCCTTGCGAGGTCCGAGGGACCCTGCCCGTCGGCCGCGAAAAACCGCGACCGGACACCACTTCGCTTCTCGATCTCGGCCGCGGCGACGCCGAGTTTCTCGGCGAGTTCCTGGTTGTCCACCCGCCGTTCAGGCAGACAGTGTCCCATCCCCAAGATCCGCGGCACGATATCATGCTTGCTTATTGCTTTCCCCAATACCTGTCAAACCACGCTTCTATAGTCACTGGAGTCACTGGAAGGTGACGCGAGATCTTGTTCAAACCACTGTTCGAGTTGACATCCCCTCGCAACCACGCGTAAATTTAATACCGTTAGCGGTCGGGGACCGAACGTAATGATGAAGCGGGGGTGGGTCTGTGTGCTGATGGGCGTGGCGGCGTTGGTCGCGCAATCGAGCCCTGCCTTCGCCCGTCACGAGCGTGCACACCGCCATCTCGCGCACCGGGTGCGCCCGGGGACCGTATTCGTACCCGCGCGATTGGCGGCGCCTCCCGAGCATCCACCGGAGGGACCCTATGTGTCGGCGTTGTTGATCGATGCCGACGGTGGCCGCGTGCTTTTTGCCAAAGACCCGACCGATCCGCGGCCGCCCGCTTCGATGGTCAAGATGATGACGGCGCTTCTCGCCTTCGAAGCGCTCGAGCGTGGCGAAATTCATCTGGACGATAAGATTTCGATCAGCCTCGCTGCCAGCCGCACGGGTGGCTCGGGAGTGCTCCTCAAGCCAGGCGAACGATTGCCGTTCGAGGACTTGCTGAAAGCGATGCTCGTCGCCTCCGCGAACGGGGCCAGCGTCGCGATTGCGGACGCGATCGCGGGCAGCCAGCCGGCGATGATTGCGCGTATGAACGACCGGGCGCGAGAGCTCGGTATGAGCGAGACCACGTATCGGACGGTGAACGGGTTGCCTCCCCGCCGGGGCAAGGGTCTCCCCGACATGACGTCGGCGAACGATCTCGCGATACTCGCGCGCAAGCTCCTCGAACACCCGCGGGTCCTTCACTACTCCGCGCAACCGCTGGTGCCGATCCGCGGCGGCACCGTGTTGATCCGCAACACGAATCACCTCGTGGGTCACATGGACGGGGCCGACGGCCTCAAGACCGGCTACTATCGTCAGGCCGGCTTCAATCTCACGGCGACGGCTTCACGAGATGGCTTGCGGCTGATTGCAGTCGTTCTCGGCTGTCCAACGCTGCAGTCGCGGTTCCTGCTCGCGCAGCAGCTGATGGAGTGGGGATTCGCCCACTTCTCGAAACTGAAGGTGGTGGAGGCGGGACAATCGCTCTCCTTCGACGTCAAGATCGCGAACGGATCGACCGACCACGTCCAGCCAGTCGCTGCCCAGAGCGTGACGTACTTGGTGCGCAACGACGCGAAAAGCGATTTGCACGTGACGTTCCAGGTGCCCGCGATGGTGTCCGCGCCGATCGCGAAGGACCAGCCACTCGGGGAGATCGTCGTTCGAGATCAGCAGCGGGTGCTCGGCGTCATTTCTGCGGTGTCACCGATCGACGTGATGGGGGAATCGACGTTCTCTGCGCGGATGCTCACTCCCTGACACCCTTGTCTGTAACAGGAGCGCGCAGCCGTCCATTTGGAGCCTTGCGGGACTCGATCATTTGTGGGATAGAATCCGTCGTTTTCGAGAGGAGGTGGAGGTATCGATGAGAACAACGTTGAGAACGCTTGGTGTGCCCCTGCTGGTTGGGGGTCTTTTCACGTTGACGTTGGCAGGCGGTTGCGCCAAGGAGCCGGTGGTTGACACCTCGGCTTGCGGGGCCTGCGCATTGTATGCGAGCAAGCTTGACGCCGCCGCGTCACGCGCCGAAGGCGCAGCGAGCCGGGCCGAAGCGGCTGCGCAGCGCGCTGAAGCGGCCGCACAAAAGGCCGAAGCAATGTTCAGCAAGTCTATCCGCAAGTAGGCCCGTCGCACCCGTGCAAAGAAGGCGCGGCAGCGTTCCACGCGCCTTTTTTGCTTACGGTCATACGCTGAGCTTCTTCGCCCGCACGGCTTGTGCTACTCGTTGCGGTAATGCCGCAGCGGGGGTTACGTGCCGCGGCCGACGTAGTGATCGAGCTAGCGGCCGATCAGGTCGTTCTGGTCCGACGGCGTAACCCGCCGCTCGGTTGGGCGATTCCGGGCGGCTTCATCGAGGTCGGCGAAACTGCCGAGCAGGCGGCCGCTCGTGAGGCCTTCGAGGAGACCGGCCTCGACGTCGAGCTTGTCGAGCTCTTCCACGTCTACTCGGATCCACAGCGCGACCCGCGTCAGCACACGTTGAGCGTCGTGTTCATCGGCCGGGCCGATGGCGATCCCGCAGGCGGCGACGACGCCGTCGAGGCCCGTTTGTTCTCGGAGTTCGATCTCCCCACGGAGATCGCATTCGATCACCGTCGAATCCTCGCGGATTACTTCCATTATCGACGCAGCGGCGAGCGTCCAGCACCGACGTTTCGACGTCGTGAACGGCTCTCGAGAGCGGACCGTGCGTTCCTGCTCGACCTCGCTCGCGAGACGATTCTCGCTACGATCGAGGATCGGCCCGCGGCGCAACCGATGCCGCCTCCTGGCGCGCTGCACGAGCCTGCCGGCGCGTTCGTGAGCTTCCGCCGCAGGGGCGAGCTGCGCGGCTGCATCGGCACGTTCGCCCGGGACCGGCCGCTCTACGCAATCGTGCGCGACATGGCAGCCGCAGCGGCTTTCGAGGATCCGCGCTTTCCGCCCGTCGACGGGAGCGAGTTCGCTTCGCTCGAACTCGAGATCTCGATTCTATCGGAGCTCCGACGCACGACCGCCGCATCGGTGGTCCCGGGCTTTCATGGGCTGTCGATCGCGCTTGGCGGGCAAAAAGGTGTGTTCTTGCCGCAGGTCGCCACCGAGGCGGGTTGGGACCGCGAAGCGCTTCTCGAGCAGACGTGCCTGAAGGCGGGACTACCGGCGAACGCCTGGCAGAATCCCGCCGCGGAAATCTCCGTCTTCACCGCGGAGGTCTTCGGCGAGGAGACCTGAGCTCAGTGGCCACGCCCACGCGCTTCACCTAGCTTGCGCACAAGCTTACGGCGAACGCTCGAGGGAATCAGGCCGGTGACGTCGCCGCCGAGGCTCGCCACCTCCTTCACGAGCCGAGAGCTCGTGTAGAAGTGCGCCTCACTCGCCATGATGAAAATCGTCTCGATCTGCGGGCGCAAGTGCCGATTCATCATTGCCATCTGGAATTCGTACTCGAAATCCGCAACCGCGCGCAGTCCACGAACGATCGCCTGCGCCCCGCTGCGCTCGACGTAGTCGACCAACAACCCCGAGAAGCTGTCTGCTACCACACGCTGGCTGCGGGTCGCGTCGAGAATCATCTGCACTCGCTCTTCCGGCGTGAAGAGGGCCGAGTCCTTCGTGGCGTTGTACGCGACCGCGACGACGACTCGATCGAAGATTTCGAGGCTGCGCTCGACGATATCGAGATGACCGTTGGTGAGCGGATCGAAGGATCCCGGAAATACCGCCACCCGCTCCCCTCTTGCGCTCTTCATTGCTCCTCCATGGCATAGAGCGCGACGCCCGTCGAACCGTAGCGACGCGAGTTCTCGAGGCGAAGCGCCCCGTATCGCTCGGCGAGCTGCTCGTCGGCACCGTGCTCGACGACGACCCAAGCGCCGGGTGACAGCAGGCCGCCCTCGCCAAGGGCCTCCAGGGTCCGTTGCGAGAGGCCGCGCCGATATGGCGGGTCGACGAACGCGCCACTGAATCGCTCGTTCCCCGGATCGAGGCGGTGCAGCCCCCCCGGCAAAGAGAGCTTGCGAACCTCGGCTCGATCGGCGAAGCCGCTTCGCGTGAGGTTGTCGCGCACGAACCGGCACGATTCACGGCTGTCGTCGATGAACGTCACGCCCGCCGCTCCCCGGCTGAGCGCGTCGAGGCCGAGCGCCCCGGTGCCCGCGAACAGATCGAGCCAGCGACTGCCAGCGATGTCGATGCGGTTCGCCAGAATGTTGAAGATCGCTGCACGAACCTTGTCCGCGGTGGGCCTGACTTTCGAGCCGCGCGGTGCGCGAAGGGAACGACCTCGGGCGGCGCCGCCGGTGATCCGCATTTAGAAAGCCTCGGTCCAATTGCCGAGGTCGCGTGCCTTACACCGGTACGGCCACGGTCGCAAGATCGAGCGCCACTCGACTGGGCGTGGCCGCTCGACTATAGTTCGGCTCGCGATGCGCTTTGCCCTGCTGCCAAGCAAGCCACTGGCCGTCGCCAAGAGCCGCTTGGCTTCCCACCTGAGCGACGCGGATCGAAGAGCACTCTGCTACGCGATGTTCTACGACGTCCTGGAATGTCTCAGCCACGCACACCACGTCGATGCCGTGGCTGTCGTGACCGCGGATCCGCGCTTGCTCGAGCTCGCCACGCGCATGCGAGCATTGGCGATCGACGAGAGCAGCCCGCGGGGGCTCAATGCCGCCTCCGCGCTCGGTACGACTCGCTGCCTCGAGCACGGAGCGACGTCGGTCTTGATCGTGCTCTCCGACCTGCCGTTGGTCACGGTCGAGGAAATCGACTCGTTGCTCGCGGAGGTTCCGACCGGACCTCACGTGCGCCTGGCACGATCTCACGAAGGCCTGGGGACCAACGCGTTGCTGCGCACGCCTCCCACCGTGATCTCGACGCGCTTCGGCGGTCGAAGCTTCCAGGATCACGTGGCGGCGGCAGCCGATGCCGGGGTCTCATACAGCGAGGTTGACGTGCCCGGCTTGAGCTTCGACATCGATACGATCGAGGATCTCCGCGAGCTGCGTCGCACCGTTCGACCCACGCGCACTTTGTCGGAGGCGCGCAAGATGGGTCTACTGCCGGCGGTTCCCTGAAGCCGCACGAAAGCGAGTCCAGGACGCCTTCTGCGAGCGGCACGTGGGAAGTGCGAGCTAAGCGGCTGCTTGGCGCTTCCCGCTCGGAGGTACCGGAATCCCTTTCGCTTTAGCGCAAGCGCCGCAGCGATTGTTGACGTTTTCCAGATCCTCGACTAGGCCGTCGTCCATATTGTGACAGACCTTCTTGCAATCGATACAGATGAAGTAAACACCCTCGATCGTCTTGTTGATGCGCTCACGGTTGAGGATGCGTCCCTTCAGCTTTTCGATGCGCACACCAAGGAGGTCACTATACTGCCGCTTGATCTTGCGGCGACCCACCTCGTCCTTTGGCAGGTCTTCGTCTTCGGAGACGTCCGAAGCCTCGTCATCGTCGAAGATACTGAAGGCCTTCTTCTTTTCCTTGTCTCTTCTTCGGATTCGACCCATCGGTTTCTCCGTTACTTGGTTCGCTCCAGATAGCCGCACGTCTTCTCGCAGGACCAGAAGAATCCGCGCTTACCGAACCCCGTGTAGAACACGACTCGGCTCTCCGATCCGCACCTTGGACAGGCGTGCTTGAGTACGGCGCCGCCCTTCTCCGCCGTTTTGGCCTTCTTCTCCGCCATGAATCCCTCTTTCGCCCGAATCTCCACCACAGCGAACGCAGCTCGGGCAACGAAAAATCCGGGAGCGCACGCGAACTGCTCGCCAGATCGTAACCAAATCAGTTAGCCGGTCTCACAATTCGTGTCAAGAAACCCTCTAATCGTGTGTGCGATTCCGTCGTGCCTGGACGCGCCATTGCTCCTCGAACGTTCGGCCGCTATGCAGACGCCTCTCGATGTTTGCCGTCCTCCGCTGTGAAAATTCCGCGCCCTTTTTGGGTGGGCTCGTTCGTATCGAACGTCGGGATGTGGATGTAGACGGTCGGGCCTACCCGTCTGTGACCTCGGAAGAGACGAAGGCTTCGGTCGATCTGGGCCTTCGAATTGGGACCTGAAGCAAACTCAGTTTTCGATGATCACTTCGACCCGCCGGTTCTTCGCGCGGCCGGCGGGATTGTCGCTTCCGTCGGAGTTCTTGTTCGGAGCAATCGGATATTTCTTGCCGAATCCACGGGTGTGAAGCCGGCTCGCGTTGACGCCATCGCTCTCGAGCCCATTGCTCACGGCATCCGCTCGATGCTGCGACAATCGGAGATTGTACTCGTCGCTGCCGATGGAATCCGTGTGGCCCTCGATCGACACCTGACGACCCTGCACTCGCGGCCCGTCTAGCACTTCGGCAATGTCCCGCACCTTGGCGCGGGCATCGCCCGTCAACGAGTACTTGTTGAACTCGAACAGCACGTCGGGAAGGTTCACGACGACACCGCGATTCGTCTCATGCACTTCTAGGTTCTTCCTCTTGAGCTCTTCGATCAGCGCGCGGTTCTTCGCGATCTCCTGTTCGCGCGCGTCGAGCTTCTGATCCCCCGCCTGGATCTGGTCGCCGACCACCGCACCGCCGAGGCCGCCGAGGGCACCGCCGATCGCCGCGCCCGCCGCTGTGTTCCCGGTCGCATGACCGATGATGGCTCCCGTTCCCGCTCCGAGCGCCGCTCCACCGAGCGCGCCCAACTCACGCTTCGACGGCGGACCGGAACACGAAGCGACCAGGAGCGCGCCTGCGGCCAACGCCGCGGGCACACCAGTCATCGGTCTCATCAACTCCCCCTCACTTGTTCGGATGAAGGACGAATTCAGTAGCGCTCGTAGTCGCTATCGTTGCTCTGATTCTGGCTCTGCTGCCTCTTCAGCTGCTCGATCTCCTGGCGCTGTCTGCGAAGCTCTTCGTCTTGGGATTCGGACTTCTGGTCCTGAGCCTGCAGCTGATCGCCGACAACGGCCCCGGTAAGCGCACCAAGCGCGCCGCCGATCGCGGCGCCGCCCGCGGTATGACCGGTAGCGTGGCCGATCAGAGCGCCCGCGCCCGCACCCAAAGCGCCACCCCCGAGGGCTCCGGTCTCACGCTTCGACAGGCTGCCAGAGGCGCAACCCGCAATGAGCGGCACACAAAAAAGCGCCGTCATAGCAAGATTTTTCCGCATTTTACTTTCCTCCCTAGATCTTTCAACACGTTAGGCAGGTTAATGTCGCGCACACGCCGGAGTCAAGGCGGCGGTGCGTCCGGCGGTGCGTTCGACGCCTTGAAGCGCGCTCGTTTCGCGTCCGAGCGCGTGAGGAACAATGAGTGCAGGATGACAGCCCCGACGGCAATCGTGATGCTCGAATCCGCGACGTTGAACGCGGGCCAGTGATGCGAGCGCCAGTGGACGTCGATGAAATCCGTCACCTCGCCATAGGTCAGCCGGTCGATCAGATTGCCGACGGCGCCGCCGAGGACTCCACCGAGCGCAATCCGCATCAGGCGATCCTCCGCGGGGAGTCGGCTGATCACGTAGAACAGCACGCCGATCGCCGTAACGGTGATGGCGATGAAGAACGGCCCGCGGAACCACGCCGGGGCGTCGGCGAGGAAGCTGAATGCCGCGCCAGGATTGCGGGCATGCACGATGTTTAGGAAGCCATCGAGAATCGGAATCGATTCCCGGACGTGCACACGGTCCCGGATCACGCGCTTCGTCACCTGATCGAGCACGATGACGACCAGACCGACGGCGATCGGGCTGACAAAACGACCACGCAGCATCTCGCTCTGCCCCGACTCAGCCGACATGCACAAGCGCGCTCACGCAAGGGGCGCAGATCGTCGGGTGCCTGTCGTCAGTGCCTACCGAGGTGCGGTAGTTCCAGCAGCGCGCGCACTTCTGTCCCGCCGCGCGCTCGATGGCGATTCGCAGCCCCGGAACGATTGGGCTTTCGGCATCGGCGCCGAGATCGTCCGCCCGCTCGACTTGGGAAACGATGAGCAGTGTCGGCAACTCCGCCAAGCGACTGCCGAGAAGCGTGCCGAGCTCCCCATCCGTCGCGAAGGAGAGGCGTACGCAGGCGTCGAGGGAATGGCCGATGCGACCCCCCTGCCGCGCATCCTCGAGCGCCTTGGTGACAGCGTCGCGAACCGCCAACAGCCGCTCCCAGGTCGCGAGGATGGGGGCGTCTGTCACTTCGGGGCCGGCCGACGGGAAATCCGCGAGAAAGACGCTTTCTCGCTTGGCGGTCGTCGCAGGCACGTAGCCCCATACCTCCTCGGCAGTGAACGAAAGGATCGGTGCCATGAGTCGCACGAGCACGTCGAGGATCTGCCAAAGCGCAGTCTGCGCCGAGCGGCGCGCCGCGCCGTCGGCGCGCGAGCAGTAGAGTCGGTCCTTGGCGATGTCGAGGTAGAGCGCGCTCAGGTCCACACTGCAGAAGTTGTTGAGCGCATGGTAGACAACGTGGAACTCGTAATCGAAATACGCGCTCCGGCAGCGTTCGACGAGCGCCCGGGTTCGCGCCAGAATCCAGTGGTCGAGCTCGCGGAGCGTGTCCGGTCCGACCGCGTCGCGCGCAGGATCGAAGTCGTAGAGATTGGCGATCAGGAACCGAGCGGTATTGCGGATCCGGCGAAACGACTCGATCAGCCGCCCGACGATCTCCTTGGAGATCCTGACGTCGTCCCGGTAGTCCTCGGCCGCCACCCAGAGCCGCAGGATCTCGGCTCCGTGGCTTTCGACGATGTCCTGGGGCGAAAGCCCAGTGCCCGCCGACTTGGACATCTTCCGACCCTCGGCATCGACGGTGAAGCCATGCGTGAGCACGGCTTCGTAGGGAGCGCGGTCGCGCGTCGCAACCGACGTCAAGAGCGAGGTATGAAACCAGCCGCGGTGCTGATCGCTGCCTTCGAGATAGAGGTCGGCGGGGGAGCGCAGCTCAGGGCGTTGCTCGAGCACGGCCGCGTGGCTCATGCCGGAGTCGAACCAGACGTCGAGGATGTCCTGCTCCTTGCGAAACTCTCGGTTGCCGCATTTTCCGCAGCGCGTCCCGGCAGGTAGCAGCTCCTTCGCCGAGCGCTCGAACCACGCATCCGTCCCCTCGCGCTCGAAGAGATCGGCGACGTGGTCGGCTATCAGGCGCGTGGCCGATGTTTCGCCGCAACCCGCACAGAAGAAGGCGACGATCGGCACGCCCCAGTTTCGCTGCCGCGAGATGCACCAGTCCGGACGGGACTCCATCATGCCTCGGATGCGCTCCCGGCCCCACGCGGGGATCCAGCGGACCCGATCGATCTCCTCGAGCACGCGGCGCCGGAGCCCATTTTTCTCCATCGCCACGAACCATTGGTCCGTGGCGCGGAAGATCACGGGATTCTTGCACCGCCAGCAATGCGGGTAGCTGTGCACGAGCTGCTCGGCCTTGAGGAGTCGCCCCGACTCCCGCAGACGTGCGACGATGCCCGCATCGGCGTCGAACACCCGCTCACCCGCATACTCCTCGACGTCGGAAGTGAAACGGCCCTCGGCATCCACGGGCGCATAGACGTCGAGCCCATAGCGCAGCCCGACCTCGTAGTCTTCCTGACCGTGTCCAGGCGCGGTATGAACGCAACCCGTTCCCGCTTCGAGTGTAACGTGGTCACCCAGAATGATGGGCGATTCACGATCGATCCACGGATGGCGGGCCCGCGCGTTCTCGAGCGCGGCGCCGGAAAACTCGGCAAGGACCCGCGCACCGACCTCGCCGATGGCCTTGAGGAACGGCTCGAGTAGCCCGTGCGCGACAACCAGCGCACGGGATCCCGCGTCGACGACCACGTACTCGAGGCCGGGATGGACCGCGATCGCGAGATTCGCCGGCAGCGTCCATGGCGTCGTCGTCCAGATCACGATCTCGGGGTTGCGGTCGGCGAACGGCTGGAGCGGCAACGGAAGCGGGGGTACTAGCGCAAAGGCCACGTAGATCGAAGCTGACGAGATGTCCTCGTATTCCACCTCCGCTTCCGCGAGCGCGGTCGCGCAAGAGGCGCACCACAGGACCGGCTTGCGGCCGCGATAGACCGCGCCGCTCTCGAGGAGCTTGCCGAACTCGCGCACCTCGATGGCCTCGTAGCGGGCATCCATGGTCAGGTACGGATTTTGCCAGTCACCGATGATGCCGAGGCGACGGAATTCCTCCCGCTGGATGCCGACGTAGCGGCTGGCATACTCGCGGCAAAGCTTGCGGAACTCGACCTTCGAAACGTCGCTTTTGCGGCCGAGCGTCTTCTCCATCGCCAACTCGATCGGCAGGCCGTGGCAATCCCAACCCGGGACGTAGGGAGCTCGGGCGCCCGCCATCACTCGGAACTTGACGATGATGTCCTTCAGGATCTTGTTCAGCGTGTGACCGAGATGGATGTTGCCGTTCGCGTAGGGCGGACCATCGTGCAGAAGGAATGCCCCCTTCGCCTGCTCGCGAGCGGCTTGCAGCTTCCCGTAGAGATCGATCTCCTGCCAGCGCCGAATGGTTTCCGGCTCCCGCTTCGGAAGGTTTCCCCGCATCGGGAAGTCGGTCTTGGGAAGATTCAGCGTGTTTTTGTAATTGATCGAACTCTCGGCGGCGGTCGGCACGGTCTCCCGCACATAGCAACAGGTCCCTGCCAATTCAATTTGAGCTCTCCGCGCCTCCGCGCCGGTGCGCTTTAT
Organism: uncultured delta proteobacterium; assembly: GCA_963745025.1. Classification (GTDB taxonomy): domain Bacteria; phylum Desulfobacterota; class Binatia; order JACPRU01; family JACPRU01; genus CAVQIG01. Next base: position 283,543 of record CAVUWD010000016.1, on the reverse strand, counting down.
CTTCGCAAGCGATTCTGGCAGACAGAGACGTCCCATGGCCAAGCGTATGATGACGCGATTCGACCGCGGCGCTTTTCCGACCTACGAGACGGTAGAGGAACACGGCTACCCGCAGCCGTGCACGATGGGTCAGCCCTGGGTGAACTCCGATACCCAGAAGACCATCCGCAAGCGCGGCGGCCGGAGAACCGACGCCTACGGCCGGCCGCTCGAAGCATCCCCTACGACGACGGCTCCATGATCTCGTTCACCACGCGGGTAGTTCCTCGCGCCGGCCTTCGTGTTCACGAAGCCTCCGTCACCCGACTCTCAATCCTTGAGCAGCGCGTGGAGCGCCGGCTCGATCTCCGCATGCTCGAAGCGAAAGCCGCGCTCGGAGAGCCGCTTCGGAACGGCGCGGGTTCCGCGGAGTAAGAGCTCGTCCGCCATCTCGCCGAGAGCGAGACGCAGCGCGAAGGCGGGAACGGCCAGGACGGCGGGACGGCCGAGGACGCGCGCCAGCGCCTGCGTGAATTCGCCGTTGCGCACGGGATGCGGCGCGACCGCATTCACCGCCCCTGCGAGCGCGTCGTCGAAGAGCACCTGCTCGACGATCCTCACGAGATCGTCGAGCGTAATCCAGCTGATCCACTGGCGGCCGTCACCGACTCGGCCGCCGAGGCCGAGCCGAAAGACCGGCAGCATCTTGCGAAGCGCTCCACCTTGTGTGCTGAGCACCAGCCCGATCCGCAAGTTGGCCACACGAATGCCTCGCTTCACGGCCGGCTCACAGGCGGATTCCCAATCCCGACAGACCTCGGCAAGAAACCCCCGACCGAGCGGGTCCGCTTCAGTCTGCTCGGCGTCGCCGCGGTCTCCATAAAAGCCGATCGCCGAGGCGCAGGCGATCACTCGCGGCGGCCGCTCCAGCCGGGCGAGCCCTTCGGCGAGGAGCCGGGTCCCGGCGACGCGGCTCTCCCGGATCGCCGCTTTCCGCTCCTCGTTCCAACGCCCGGAGAAGACGCTCTCGCCGGCGAGATGAACGATCGCGTCGGCGCCTGCGGCGGCCGCCGAATCGAAGCGCCCCGTTTTGGGATCCCAAAGCACGCCATCACCCTCCCCACGCACCAGTCGCTCGACGGCATCGCCGCGCTCTCGGAGTCGGCGGCAGACGGCACGGCCGACGAACCCGGACGCGCCGGAGACGAGAACGCGCATCCGGATTCCCTACACGATTCGAACCTGTGTCACAATTTGACAAGCAAAGGCTGCTGCTTTCATGATCTTAGGTGGATGAGACGTGTCGCTAGTTTCGCCTGAGAGCGGATGAAGATCGATCTGAAGCAGGGCTTTCTCGATCAGCTCAAAGGTGAGTATCTTCGCGCGCTCGGTCCTGAAGAACGCGCGGTGATCGAGGTTTCGACCGGTGAGATCGGCAACAAGCCCGACGCAGTCAAGCTCGGCTGGTTGAAGATGCGGACCGGCGAGGCGTGGACGAAGCAGCGCTACCAGCGCGCGCTGAAGAACGTTCTTGACAAGCTCGCGAAGATGGTCAGCGGCGCCTAGCCGCGACCGATACTAGGCGACGCGCGCGAGAGCCGGCTCCGGACCGGGCAGGTAGCCCTTCCCCGCCGCCGCGAAGCTCTGGCGCACCAACTCGGCGCGCTCGCGCGCCTCACGATCGCTCGATGCATGGACGACCGCCAGGGTTTCCATCACGAACGTCAGTCGCTCAGCTGCGCGGACACTCGCAAAAATCGAGCCGCGCGGGTGCTTGAGAACGTATCGGGTATGCGTCGTCATTGGATTCGTCCTTCCTGGGCCTCGAGTAAATCCCATCTTGATAGCAGTTCGACACCGTAGGCACAACGGCGTAATTCCGTAATTCCGTCGAACGAAGTCACGTTTGACGGAGCAGCTACCCACCTGGTAACTCCGAGCCACCGACCGTTCCCTCCTGGATGACCTTCTGAGACCAGACTTCCTTATGCGGCGCGTCGTCGACTGGCTGTTCACGGTACCGTTCCTGATCACCTTCGGGCTCGTGCTCGGTCTGTTCGATCCGCTCCAGCGCATCGCACGACTGTTCGGACCTCGGCCGCACGAGATCGTCGTCGGATTGCTGCAGAAGTCGCTGCTCGGCGCCTTTCGCCTGTGTGGCACCCGCCTCGAGGTCGATCGCTCGGCCGAGGTCAAGCCCTGGACGCCCTACCTGATCGTCTCCAACCACCAGAGCATGTTCGACGTGCCGATCTTCGGAGCGCTTCTTTTCTCAAACTTTCCTAAGTACGTCGCCAAGCGCGAGCTCGCTCGCTGGATTCCGAGCATCTCCTACAATCTCCGACACGGCGGCAACGCGGTCATCGACCGCACCGATGCCGACCAGGCGCTGGCGGCAATCCGCGGGCTCGGGCAACAGGTCGAGCAGCGCGGTGTCTCGGCGGTGATCTTTCCCGAAGGAACTCGCGCTCGGCGGGGTGAGCTCGGCGTCTTCAAGCCGCGCGGCACGCTCGAGCTGCTGCGCGCGGCGCCGCAGGCCGCGGTGCTTCCTGTGGTCATCGACGGGTCGTGGCGGCTGCTGCGTCACAACCTGATGCCGGTGCCCTTCGGGGTGCGCGTGCGAGTGTCGATCGCCGAGCCGATCCAGCGCCGTCCGGGAGACGACGGCGAAAGCCTCCTCGACCAAGTCGAAGGGCAGATTCGTGCGACACTCGACCGCTGGCGACGTCAGCGATCCGAGACCCGGTCCATGGCGAATTGACGTCGTGACGACCACGGCACGAGAGCGCAGCGGCTGGCAACTGCGCGGCGAACCGGTCTCGCGCCAGATCAAACGGTGCAGCGGCCGGTTTGTTCCAAACGGTGGGGCGAGGCGCGAACCCTGCCTCGTCCGTTCTACGGCGTTGGGTGAACGGGACCACCAAAAGGGGCGCTAGGGACGGGGATTGCGGGGTGGGTTCGGGGTGGGTTCCTGCGCAGCAGGTGCGTCCATCGACGCGAACGCACGAATCTAATGCCGAGCTGGCGAGTGTCGCCCCTGAACTCTCGCGATCACCCCTTTGCCGGCGGAGACCCGACTCGGCGGAACCGACTTCGCCCGCTTGACGACTACCGGCTCGTCGAAACCTTCGTCGCTTAGCTTCGCCTGACAGTGGCGGTAACGTAGGCACACGGTCTCCAAGAAGCCCTTAGGGTCGTCCGTCCATAGGCAGGAAATATGGCAACACTTGCACGACACTCGACACATCATGGAGCACCTCCGGCAGAGAGGGGCCGGCGAGCCAGCGTGAGATCTACTTCACTCCCCCCATACCGTCAATGTAGTTATCAGGCATGGGAATCACGCTCGGCAGGCGTGTCGTAGTCGGCGCGACTCCTCCCGGAAGGCTTCCCGCGAATGCGGTTAGGGAAATTCCTCCGCGGCTAGGGCTTGCGCGGATGACGCGATGCGAACGAGCCATACGCAGGGAGCCTTTCTCCTATTGGCTTTCGCCAGCGGTATCCGGTATCAGTCGGCGACCGGTGGCCCGCCGCAACGCCCCACGGGAGAACAGTCGGTCATGGATCTTGCGCTCACCAAGGAAGAAGCCGCGTTCCAACGCGAGGTGCGTCACTGGCTGAAGGTCAACCTCCCGCGACGCGAACGAAATGCTGAGCCGGCCGAGTTCGGCGACCCGAAACGAATCGCCGCGCTCAAGGCCTGGCAGCGCAAGCTCTGCGCGTCAGGCTACCTGGCGATGGGCTGGCCGAAGCAGTATGGCGGTCGAGCCGAGCCGAACGGCGATCGCCGAAAACTGTTGATGCAACAGACGATCGTCAACGAGGAGATGGTCAAGGCGCACGCGCCGAGCCTCATCGGCATGATGGGCGTGCAGATGGTCGGCCCGACCCTCATGCAGTTCGGCACCGAACAGCAGAAGCGGAGATTCCTGCCGACGATCCTCTCTGCGGCCGAGATCTGGTGCCAGGGGTATTCCGAGCCGGGCTCGGGCTCGGATCTCGCCTCGCTGAAAACTCGCGCCGAGCTCGTCGGCGACTTCTTCGTGATCAACGGCCAGAAGGTCTGGACATCGAACGCGCAATTCGCCGATTGGATGTTCTGCCTGGTGCGTACCGATCCAGACGCTCCAAAGCACAAGGGCATCTCGTACGTGTTGATCGACATGAAGAGCCCCGGGATCACGATCCGACCGCTCGTGCAAATGACGGGGGACAAGGGCTTCAACGAGGTCTTCTTCGAAGACGTCAAGGTACCGAGACAGAATCTCGTGGGCGAGCTGAATCAGGGTTGGCAGGTTGCCAATGCCACGCTTTCCCACGAACGCAACATGCTCGGCTCGACGATCCGGACGCAACAGATGTTCGACGGTCTGCTGCACCTCGCCCGGACGCGCAAACGCGGTGGGAAGCCGGCGAGCGCGGATCCGCTGCTGCGGCAGAGACTCGCGGCTCTCGCGATCCGCGTCGAATCGATGAAATATCATTCGTACCGACAGCTCACCGATCTCTTGCGGGGACGTTCGCCCGGCATCGCGGCGTCGGTGAACAAGCTTGTGTCCACCGAGCTGAATCACGCGATCTGCGCGCTCGCACTCGAGGTGATGGGCGACTACGGCGTGCTCGATCGCAAGTCCAAGCACGTCGTCGACCGTGGCATCTGGCCCTACGAGTTCATGTTCACGCTCGGCTTGATCATCGGCGGCGGCACCTCTCAGATCCAGAAGAACATTATCTCGGAGCGCGGCCTCGGCATGCCGAAGGGGAGTTGAGAGAAGTGGACTTCGGCTTATCGGAGGATCAGGAACTGCTTCAGCAAAGCGCCCGTGAGTTCCTGACGCGGGAGTGCCCACCCACCGTCGTCCGCCAAGCGGCCGAGAGTCCGCACGGACTCTCCGAGGGCCTCGAACGAAGGATCACGGACATGGGTTGGCCGGGGCTTCTCGTTCCCGAATCTGAGGGCGGGCTCGGCCTCGGCGTGCTCGACATGGCGATTCTCCTCTGCGAGTTCGGACGCTCGGCCGTACCGGGGCCGTTCCTCTTTTCGGCGCTCCTCGCCACCGCGGCGATCGTGAAGGCCGGGGATCGAGCCCAAAAGAAGACTCTTTTGCCGAAGCTCGTGGCCGGTGAATTGACCTTGACGCTCGCGCTTCTCGAAGAAGACGACCGCATCGGGCCCGCGGGAATCCACTGTCGCGCGCGGCGCTCAGGGTCGGGCTATCGGTTGAGCGGCAAGAAGCTTTTCGTCCCCTATGCGGAGAATGCCGGCGTGCTCCTCACCGCCTGCCGCACCGCTGGGAGCGAGGGAGCGGTCGGTGTCACTCTGTTCCTCGTCGATCGGCACGCGCCGGGGCTCACGGTGCGCCCGCTCGAGACCATCGATCGGACGCGGCGGGTCTTTGAGGTCCAGCTTCGCAACGTCGAAGTGGAGCGCGACCACGTCCTCGGACGCGTCGGCGCGGGCTGGGGCACGCTCGAGGCTGTGCTCGATTTCGGCGCCGTCGGCCTAGCGGCCGACGCACTCGGCGGCTCGGAGCGAGTGTTGGAGATGGCCGTGGAGTACTCGAAGACACGTGAGCAGTTCGGGCGGCCGATCGGCTCATTTCAGGCGATCAAGCACATGGCCGCTGAGATGGCGGCGGACATCGAGCCCGCTCGCTCGCTCTTGTGGTACGCCGCTCATGCTCAAGATGCCCTGCCGCGCGACGCGAGCCGCGCCGCATCGATGGCGAAAGCCGCGCTCTGCGAAATCTATTCTCGATCGTCGAATCGCGCGGTGCAGATGCACGGCGGTATCGGCTTCACGTGGGAGCACGATCTGCATTTCTGGTTCAAGCGCGCCAAATGGAACGAGCTCGCCTTCGGCGATCCATCGTTTCATCGCGCGCGCGTTGCCGATCTCTGCGGTTTCTAGGACGAGGAGTGTTCCTCCGCTCGGCGGATTCGTGCCAGACTGACGCGGATGCGGCCATCCGCTCACAGACTCGCATTCGCGCGCGCACCGATGGCGATCGCGCTGCTCGCTTCAACGATCGCTGCCGACGAGCCGCGCTCAACTGAATGGACGGCCCTCGCCCCCGGACTGTGGTACCGGCCTTGGAGCATAAAGACCGCCGACGAGGGCACGTCGATCGCCGGACACGTGTTTCGGGCCGATCCCCGCATCGTTCACATGACGGTCGTCGACGCGCGTCGGCCGGACCGGACCGTCGCCCGCGTCGCGACGATGCGCACCGAATCCCAAGCGTACGTGGTAGTCAATGGTGGCTTTTTCGACGAGAAGGCACATCCGCTCGGCCTCGTCGTCGGCGACGGGAAAGAGACGAGTCCGCTTCGCAAGGTGGACCAGGGCCTGTTCCTGATCTCGATGGGCACGCCAGTCATCCAGCACGCGCGGGATCCCCTCCCCGCTGCGGTCGAGACGGCGCTGCAGTCCGGTCCTCGGCTGGTGGTCAACGGCAGGGCCCTCCAGCTGAAGCCGCAGGTCTCGCGTCGCACCTCGATCTGCCTCCCGGGGGATGGGACGGTGATGATCGTCGTCTTCGCGGCTCCGATCTCGCTCTCCGATCTCGCGGAGAATCTCGTCCGCCCTCCCGTGGACGGGGGCCTCGGCTGCTGGGGCGCCCTCAATCTCGACGGCGGACCGAGCACGCAGCTGAGCGTATTCACTCCGGGGCTCCGCTTGGAGGTCGAGGGAGGATGGGGTGTTCCGAACGGCCTGGCGATCTTGCCGAAGGCAGCAGCACCCACAGGGCCGCCGCCGTGACGAGCCAGGCGAACCAGTCGCCGAATCGCGTGTAGAGGGTATCGAGACGCAGCCGGCGCACTTCCGCCACCGTCGCGACGGCCTGGAACACTGGCAGCCGCAGCAGCACTCGTCCTGCCGGATCGATCACGTCGGTGACGCCCGTATTGGTGACGCGGATGAGAAAGCGTCGATTCTCGACCGCCCGCCACAGCGCCAGCGCCTCGTGCTGGAAAGGCGCCATCGTGTCTCCGAACCAGGCGTCGTTGGCGACGGCGAAGAGAATTTCCGCCGCGCCCCGGCGAACTGCCTGCCGCGCGATCGGTGCGCGCAGGTCTTCGTAGCAGTTGAGCGGCGCGAAGCGCGCGATGCCGGGAACGTCGAGCGGCACGACCTCGGTCGCAGCCTCAAAATCGCCGGTCTGCGGGCTCAGCCGTTTCAGCCATGGCAAAACCGAGCCGAACGGCATGTATTCCCCGAATGGCATGAGAATCTGTTTATCGGACAAACCGAGCACGCCACCCCCGGCATCGAACAGGATGACGCTGTTGAAGTATTTCGGGCGATCCGGTTCACCTTCGTAGGTGAGCGCTCCGGTGAAGAGCGGCCAGCGGAGCCCCAGAATCTGGCGCCCCGAAGCCGACAGCATGCGCAACGTCCGTGGCAGAGGCTCGGTGATCACGCTCTCTGGCCAGATCATCACGTCGGGCGCGGGAGAGAGCTCTTGCGACAACCGTTTGTAGGTTTCGAGGTTGGTCTCGAAGTAGCGAACGTCCTGCTTCTCCTCGGTCGTGAGGTTGCCCTGCACGATGCCGAGCCGGACCGCCGGAGCCATCGCCATCGCGTGATCGATTGCGGGCAGCCGTACGAGTCCGTACGCCGCAACGCCGAGCGTCGCCGCGCTCGAAAGCAGCAACGCTGCGCGCGCGGAGCGGGTACCGACTTCGATTGCCGAGGCGAGCGCGGCGCTCACCCAAACCATTACAAAGCTGAGGCCGAACGGGCCGGTGAGATCGCCGATCTGTAACAGCAGCGGAACGCGCAGCTGCGAGTTGGCGATCCGCCAGGGGAAGAGGTTCGGAAAGAAGAATTCGAGCGAGATCCAAAAGAGCGCGGGATATATCGCGGCCGCGCCGCGCGGGGCCCTACGGAGGGCAAGCGCGAAGAGCACGAACTCGAGCGAGCAGAAGAGCGACAACGCGACGTAGAAGACGGCGCTCAGCCAGAGCGGAAAGCCGCCGAAGACGTGGATGGTTTCCACCAGCCATCGGAAGGCGGGCACGTTGGTCGCAAGCCCGGCGATGAAGCCAAGCGCCACCGCTTGGCCGAGACGCAACGGACCCGAGAGCGCCAACAGAATCGGCACGAACGCGGTCCAGGCGATCGGCCACAATGAGAAATCGAGAAAGCTCGCCGCGATGGCGAAGCCGCCGACCAATGCCAGCGCGATGCGCGCGACGAAGCTTCGCGGCGCGGGCGACGTGGCGTCGATCGAGAGAGCCGGCGAGGGTGCCAGCTCAACCAAGTGGGGGCAGCTTCGAGGGGGCGGGTTTGAACAATCCGGAGATGCTCGTTCGAACGTCGTCGAGATGCCATGCCCTACTATTCTCGATCGACGCGACCGGCTGCCAGCCCTGTGGCGACCGGATGAGGCCGCCATAGATGACGAACGCTTGTCCGTCGATGCGGACGGCCCGCTCGCTGGCGAGAAACGTCACCAGCGCCGACACGCTGCCGGGCTTGGTCTCCCCCATCGCCTCGTCGCCGAAGGCGGCGAACAGCGTCTCCGTCGTTCGCGTCACGGCGCGGGGCGCGACCGCCCGCGGGCGACCGAGACCGCGGCCCGCGCCGGTCACGATCGCAACCTTGCCGTCGAGAATGCCCACGTTCGCTCTCCCTCTTTTCTCGATGCCGCGAGAACGCCGCTTCCTTAGCCTACGCCCGTTTCCTTGCCAATCCGCCACACCAGCAGCACGCCTCCGAGAGCCGCCGCCATGAGCAGAAGGACGAGCGCGAGACGAGTGTTCGGGCCCTTCCGAGCTCCGCCGGGAACGAGCAGCTGTTCCGCCTGCCCGGCCGTCTCTTCGAGTGTTTGCACGATGGCGAGCGCCGCCTGCCGGTCCCCGCGCCGCACCGCCGCACGAAACTCGATGAGGCCGTGTTCGAAGCGCTGTCGTACGCCCCCATCTCGTCGGTCGAGCTCGGCTTCGAGCGGCTCGAACTCGGCGAGATATGCGTTGGTCACCAAGTCGGTCGCCGAGTCCGTATCTCCCCGTGCCACGAGCGCGACGCTGCGCTCGAGATCCTGCCGGAGCCGCGCCAGCTGTTCTTGCGGATGACTGAGTGACGGGGTGTGTACGCGCAAGTGCGCCAGCCACGAGAGCACCCGCGGGCCGTCGATCGACTGCCCGCGCGCCGCCGCTTGCCGGAGCACCTCGGGTGCAAGATCTGCCGACGAGCGCGTCGCCAGATCTCGAAGCGACAGCGTGAGCGGCGGGGGTGCGCCCTCGCCTCGTGAAAGCACGAAGGTCCAGAGATAGAAAGCGAGATCCCACCGCTCCTGATCCGACAGCGAATCGGAGAACGACGCCATCGAGGTGTTCGGGACTCCCAGAGTGATTGCATTGTAGAAGAGATACGGCGCCGCCGTATTCATGCGCGCAGGATCCGTAAACCGGGCCGGAGGTGGGTTGAGCTCTTTAGCTCGCGGCCCGTCGCCGCCGCCGCTAACACCGTGGCACGGGGTGCAGCTCTCGGCATAGAGACGGCTCGCCAGGACGGGGTCGGGTCGCTCCCGCGGAAACGAGCGGAGATCGAACGCCTGGACGGCAAGCAAGATGGCCGCCTCGGTCACTCCCTTGACCACGCGGGCATCGGCGCGAGCCGAGACGAGCTCATCGAGCTTCCGGACGGCGACCTCGAGCGGCGAGGCTTTGGCCGGAGGCATCGACGAGCGTAGTCGGCCAAATCGCTCGACGATGAGTGCCGCGAAGTCACGGTTCTCGCGGTATTCGGCTTCGTCGACGATGCGTCCGTTCGCGACGGCGCCCCCATAGTCGCTGCCCACGTACTGAAGAAGGAAGACCAGTTGCTGGGCCTCCGCGGCATCGGTGACGCTTGTGGAGGGACCGGGCGTGGGTTGCGCGGGCGCGGCGCCGGATCCGAAGAGAATGCCCAGAGCGACTGACAAACTCGCTCGGACGAGCGTGCGCACCATGCTCCTCGCGACAGCCGAGACCTCGCCATTGTCAATCGCAGTCACGTCGGGTTATCCACACGTTCTCATGCTTGAGAATATGCTGCTTTTAGTATGAATTTCTCGCCGTCGAAGCGTGCGTTTCCCGATCTCCTTCACATTTTATCCACAACATGCATGCGCGCGATGCGCCTTGACATTCTGACGCGGCGTGTTAGAAAATTTAAGGCATCGCGAAACAACACGAAGACGTAACAAGGAGGACTCCCAGAATGTCATCAAAAGCGGCAACGTTCCCCGGGCTGGCTCAAGTTCAGAAATCGATTCGAGATCTCCAGTCCGAGGGCGAGAAACTGTTTACTCGCGCCCGCAAGGAGGCGAGCAAGCTGATCAGCAAGGATCAGCGGAAAATTCTCGACAACCTGCTCGACCAGGCCAAAGCAATCCGCAATGACATCCAGAAGCGCGCGGAGAAGGCGCTGAAGACGCTGGAGTCGCGCGCCGAGAAGATCCTCTCGCAGATCGAGTCCCAAACCAAGAATCGCGTCGATTCGTGGGTGCGCCGACTGAGCCTGCCCTCGAAGCACGAGGTCGAGTTGCTCGCCAAGCGGCTCTCGTCTCTCGAGAAGAAGGTGGACGATCTGGTGACCGCTAAGAACACTCACGCGGCGTGAGCAAACTAAGCTTTTAGCGGTTTCTCGCCCAAGAGCGTCGCGCGCGTCGGTCAACCGCGAGGCGATCGTCCGTCAGGCGGCGGTCGCCTCGGTTTTTCCCTGGCTGCTCTTGGCAGGGGTGGAGTCTTTCGACTCCTTAGCGACCGTTGGGTTTGGCTTGGCGTCTTCTTTCAGATTCGTCCCGCTGCCGTCCTTTTTACCCGCATAGTCGGTCACGTACCACCCTGATCCCTTGAGCTGAAACGACGTGCTCGAGATCAGCTTTGCGACCTTGCCCTTGCACGTGGGGCAGCGGCGCAGCGGTTTATCAGTGATCCGCTGGGTGGCTTCGAACGTACCGCAACTTTCGCAGCCGTACTCGTACACGGGCATTAGGTTTTAATTAATCAGGGTGCGGACCATTGTCAATGCAGGCCGCGGGCGGTCAGCGCAACGTGACCGCGAAGTCCTGGAGGCTCCGCACCAGGAAGATTTGCAAGAAATACAGCCCGAAAAGCACGATTAGCGGCGAGAAATCGAGCCCTCCGGCATAGGAGAACGGAATCGTCCGCCGCACTCGATAGAGCACCGGCTCGGTCACGTTGTAGAGGAAGCGCACGATCGGATTGTACGGGTCGGGATTGACCCAAGAGATGATCGCCCGCGCGATAATCACGTAGGTGTAGAGCGTGATCAGCATCCCGAGCACGCTCGCGGCAGCGATCAGGAAATTGGAAAGCATGAACATCGGCTACCCCCCAACCGTTTCACCGGCGCCCAGCTCTCGCGAACGATACGTGGCCGCGGCAACGGCTGCTATCACCGCATCCATGAACCCGCCTCCGTCGAGCGCCGCCAGGCCTGCGAGAGTCGTCCCGCCGGGTGAGCTCACCATCTCACGCAGTTCCTTCGGCGTCATGCCCGTTTCGAGCAGCATCGCGGCGGCGCCGTCGAGCGTTCGGAACACGAGCCGGCCGACCACTTCCGCCGGGATCCCCTGGCGCGTACCCGCCTCGATGAGCGCCTCCGCGAAGCGATACACGTAGGCCGGTCCGCTTCCGCTCAAGCCCGTCACCGGATCGAGAAGCTGCTCGTCATCCACGGCTACCGCGTCACCGACTCCACGAAAAATTCGCAGCGCAAGCCGCAGATCCCCGGATGTCGCGCGCGAACCTTTGACCAGCACCGACATTCCCTTGCCGAGAAGAGCCGGTGCGTTCGGCATCACCCGAACGACGCGGACGCGCTCGCCGAGGCCAGCCTCGAGCCGACGGAGAGGCACTCCGGCGGCAATCGACAGGAAGAGCTGGCGGGAGCCGGCATCGCCCTTGATCTCTTCGAGCACCTCCGGAAGTACCTGCGGTTTGACCGCGAGTAGGACGATCTGCGAGCCGCGCACCAGCTCTCGGTTGTCTCGAGCCGCGCCAACGCCGTAACGACGCCGCACCCGTCGACACTGATCGGGCACCGGATCGGTCACCCAGAGGCCCCCCGCACGGTACAGACCGGCCGCGAGAACCCCCTTCAGAAGCGCACCGGCCATGTTGCCGGCGCCGATGAAACCGAGCTTTTTTGGTCGCTTCGTCATGTCGCCACGCGGCCCGAAGATCGCGGTTCCGATCCGCACTAGGGTCGCCCCTTCTTCGATGGCATCTTCGAAATCCGAGGACATCCCCATGGAAAGTTCCTTAAGCTGGACGTTGGGAAGACGCAAATGGACGAGCCGGTCCCGCAGCGCGCGTAGGCGAGCGAACGATCGGCGGCTGCCATCGATCGAGCCGGGCGGCGGGATCGCCATCAGGCCCTCGATGGACAGATGAGCGAACGGCGCCACCGCCTCGAGCAGCGCGGAAAGCGAGTCCGGGGAGACGCCGCCCTTGGTTCTCTCGCCCGCGAGGTTGACCTCGACGAGACAACGCGCAGTCCTTCCGAGCAGCCTGGCCGCGGAGTCCAGAGCCTCGGCGAGATCGAGCCGATCGAGCGAGTGGATCAGATGAAAGAGCGGCAGTGCTTGCTTCACTTTGTTGCGCTGCAGCCTTCCGATCATGTGCCAGCGCACTTGCGGCAGACGGAGCTCCGAGGCTTTGCGGCGCGCTTCCTGAACGTAATTCTCGCCGATCTCTCGGGCGCCGGCAGCCACGACCTCTCGTAGCCTGTCGACGCCGAACGTTTTTGCGGCGACGACGATGGTGACTTCGGCGGGGGCTCTTCCCGAGCGCACGGCCGCTTCGGCAGCCCGCGCGACGACAGAGCCATAGCGCTCTGCAATCGTCGAGCTCATCGTTCGCACGCCGCGGGCGCTTCGATCCAGAGACCTGCAGCCCGCAGCGCGGCCTCGACCTCGGCCATCGGCAAGCCGATGACGTTGGTGAGCGATCCCCTGAGCTCCCGGACGAAGGCTCGGGCGCCGCCCTGGATCGCATAGCCACCCGCCTTGTCGAGCGGCTCATCCGTCCGAACGTATGCCTCGATGTCCGGGAATGCGACCCGGCGAAACGTCACCTCGCTACGGACGACTTCCGTGGCGAAGGTTCGTCCTGCGGAATCGAGCAGCACGAACGCGGTGGCAACCTCGTGCTTTCGGTCCGAAAGGCGCGCGAGCATCGCTCGCGCGTCAGTCGCATCACGTGGCTTGCCGAGCGGCTCGCCGTCGACGATCACCACCGTGTCGGCGGCGAGAACCCAGCGCCCGGGACGACGGCCGGCGACCTCGCGGGCCTTGTCGTGCGCCACTCGTACTGCGAACTCGAGGGCGCCCTCTCCCGCTCGCGCCGATTCGTCGACCGCGCTTGCTTCGCGCTCGAAGCGCTGACCTGCGCGCTCGAGCAGGTCTACTCTCCGTGGCGAGGCCGAGGCGAGAATCCAGCACTCCGATCGACGTTCGTTGCGTTGCGGCTCCAAGCGGCCCATGGTAGCCGAAGCCGGGACATGAAAAGAAGAACGTGGGTTGCGTCACTCCTCTTCTTCATTGCCGCCTGCGCGCCGGAGCCGAGCCCGCTGCCCCCCACCGCGCCTTCACCAGCGCTCGCCGCCGCGATCCCCGAAGGCAGCACTCCTGCGGAGCGTCGCGAGCTGTTTCACGCTGCGCTATCGCTCTACGACCGACGTGACCTGGCATCCGCCGATGCGCTTTTGCGGCGGCTCGCGCCGGTGTATCCAGAGCTCGCCGATTACGTGCTTCGCTACCTCGCGAAGATCGCAGAGGCGCGTGACGACAGAGCCGGCGCCCTCACCACCTGGCACGCGCTGGAAGACCGCTTTCCCGACTCCGTCTGGAAGGGAGAGGCCGAGCTCGCGGTGGGGCGTGCGCGGGCTGCGGAAGGCAATTGGGAAGCCGCGGCGAAACAGCTCGAGGCCGCACGTCGGGACCTGAGGGACGCGAACGAGCGCGCTTCCGCGCTGGCCCTCGCCAGCGAGGCCGCCGATCGGCTCGGCGACGTCGCTACGGCGCGCGCCCTCGCCGCCGAGCTCCGCACCCGCTATCCGCAGTCGCCACAAGCTCTCGCTGCCCGCGAGCAGGCGTGGGCGGATCGCGACACCGTCGCTCTGGCCACGGCGGCTTCGGCGCGGGAGGAGATCTCGCTTCTGCTTGCAGAGGGAGAGGCGACGCGAGCTCTCGAGCTCGTGCAGAGTGCCGAGGAGCGCTTCCGCTCGCAGAGCGAGCTCCCGGAGCTTCTGTGGCTCGAAGCTAGCGCGCTCCTGCAAAGCGGCGAGCGGGAGGCGGGTGAGCGGGTGCTCGAGCGGATTCGCGCCACCTATCCCCGCCATCCCGTCGCTGCTCGAGCACTGTTTCGGCTGGGCTCGCTCGCTTGGAACCGGGACGACGACGTGGCCGCACTCCGCCTTCTCGGTCTTTACGCCCGCGAATATCCCCGCGGCTCGCAAGCCGCGGAATCCATCTATGCAATCGCTCGCATTCACCAAGAGGCGAGGCATTGCTCGCTGGCTGCCGAGCAATTCGCGCGGCTCGCGAAGCGTTACCCAGAGAGCCCGCTCGCCTCGGAGGCGCGATTCCGCGTTGGCTGGTGCCAATATCGAGCGGGAAATCGTGCTCGCGCCGCGGAACTTTTCGCGGATCTCGCCGAGCGGGGCTCGTCCGACAGGGCGGCGGCGTTTTACTGGGAGGCAAGGGCTTCCGGCGACGCCGCTAGCTACGAGAGCTTGCTCCGAGAATATCCCGAGAGTTACTACGCCACGCTCGCCGAGCAACGCCTCGGGCGCCGCGAGGGCTCGGCATTGGCCGGCCGAATTCCGCGCGAACCGACCCACGAGCCCCTCGAACCGGCGTGCACCAGCGGTGATCCCCATCTCGCGCGGTACGACGAGCTGAAAGCAATGAGCCTTCTGCCGCTGGCGCGCGGTGAGTTGGCGGTCTTTCAACAGCGGATCTCCGGATGCGATGGCTTTCTGATCCACGCCTGGCTCGACGTGGGGGGGTATCGGCAATCGGTCGGACGCGCCGTCCACGCCGGCGGATGCGGTCTCGACAGCCCGTGGCTCCGCTTTTGCTATCCCCTCGCCTTCTGGCCGGTCGTCGAGCGGGAAAGCGCGGCCCGCTCGCTCGATGCCTATCTCGTTGCGGCCCTGATCCGGCAGGAAAGTCTCTTCGATAGCGAAGCGCGGTCGTCCGCGAACGCTCTCGGTCTGATGCAGATTCTCCCCTCGACAGGGGAGCGTCTTGCCACGGAGAGCGGCAAGGCCGATTTCCGCACCGAGCGCCTCTTCGATCCCGCTGACAACATCGCGCTCGGGACCCTCTATCTGCAACAGCTCCTGAGCCGGTACGACGGTGATCTGGCGCGCGGGTTGGCCGCCTACAACGCCGGCGAGGCCGCCGTGGACAAGTGGCAGCGTCGCGATCCGGACGTCGAGGACGACGAATTCGTCGAGAGCATCAGTTACCGCGAAACCCGCAGCTACGTGAAGCGCGTGCTCGCGCATCGCCGCGTCTACCAGGCCCTCTACGGCGCCCGATCTGCTGTGCTCGAAGGCTCGAGTGGTTGAGCCTATCGCGGGCTCGGGTGGACGTATTTGCGGTTGATGTGCGCGCCAAACGGCACCCACAGGGCGCCCATGAACGCCACCCAGACCGCGAGCGCGGAGGACGAAGCCAGGTGTGGAGGGATGTCGGCCGGCCGAATCGACAAGCCGGCGATTCCTCCAGCGATGACGAGTATCCGGCCGAACCAGCGAAACTCGGGAACGCCGAAATTTCCCCACATCAGGTACGCGGCTCCGACGAGGCAGAGCCACAAGGGTTGAATATAGGCGGCCGGGCCCCGAACCACGAAGACCACCGTGAGTATGAATCCGATCAGAAAAATCGGCCCCCAGATGGTGCCTGCTTCGACCAGCGGAGTTGGATTCGGGTCGCCGCACATCTTCTGCACCCGGTTGTCATTGAGAACGGAAAAGAAGATTCCCGTGCCGATCAGCCCGAACGGATAGAGGCCGGCGAGCCAGTCCGGCCAGGGATTCCCGGCAAGCGCCGAGTAGAGTGGCCAGGTGATCAGCACGTTCACCGCCGCCCACACGTAGAAGTTGTATCCGGTGGCGCGGAGGTACTTGTCTTTGCGGAAATCGTCGGCCGTCATCGTCCCGGTTCCGAGGGCGTCGCTTAGCACAACGGGCGATTGAACCCCAAAGTTTTTGTTGCTACCTTCGGTCGACTTTGGTGGGCTCGCGAGATCGCGCGCTGGGAGGTCAACCGATGAGTTGCGAAAACCTGATGGGGAAGCGAGTCGAACTGGTGGTTCATCTCAAGGACCAATACTTGCGTCTGCGGCGCGGCGAGCGTGGAATCGTGACGGGTCAGTTCCGCGACGGCTTCAACGTCCCGCTGCGCGTGCTCTGGGACAATGGTACGAACTGGTCGGTGCACTACGACGAGATTCAGCTCGTCGAGGAAGGCGATCGCAGCGTCCGTTCAGCCGGCGCGGGCGCACGTGTATCGGCCTCTTGACACAACGCGCAGACCCTCACTATGTAGATTCAATCATTTGATCCAGAGCCCCACTGCTAAGGAGGAGAGAGCAATGGCAGACGTGACGGTGAAAGACATCTTCAAGGAAATGCCCAATCGCTTCAACGCCGACGCGGCCAAGGGCATGGATGCCGTGATTCAGTTCAACCTGACCGGGGACGACAGCGGGCAGTACCATGCGATCATCAAGGAGGGGAAGCTCGAGGTAAAAGAAGGAACCCACCCCTCACCGAAGATGACCATGACGATGGCCGGAAAGGACTACGTCGATCTCACGCTCGGCAAGCTGAATGGCCAGATGGCGTTCATGCAGGGCAAGTTGAAGATCGCCGGCGACATGGGCTTGGCAATGAAGATGCAAACCTTGTTCAAGAACGCCTGATCGTTTCAAACGGGGCCGGAATGGCATGGAAAAGGGCGGGAGGGTTCCCGCCCTTTTCTATTGCCCGCGTCGGCGACGCCACTCCGCGTAACGTACGAGGTGCGCGAGCGCCCGCACTGCACGGTGCGCCGACGGATAGGTGATCCGTCCCCCCGCTGCTACCGCACGCGGCGCGGGATTGGTTCCTGCCCGGTCCGTGTATACGAGCTCGCTCGCGCACAGCACGGGCTTCGCATATCGCTCGCTCACTTCACGCGCGACTTCCGCGTAGCGGGCGTCCTGGCGCTCGTGGAACGCCACGATTCGATCGAGGCCGTGGCCGGGATAGAATGGACCGCTCTTGAGCACCTGGGCATTGGCTGCCTGGATGCCCAGTCCGAGATAGATCACCGCGTCGACCGACGGATGACGAGTGACCAGGTCCAGGAGCTTCGGGATCGTGTCGCGGGACTCGCCACCCGCCATGTCGACTGGGTTTCCACGGCTCCACCGCGAGGGTAGCAACGGATCGATTTCGGCGAGCAGATCGCTCGGCAGCGGAGCGACCTCCAGGCCGGCTCGGACACACGCGTCGGCACAGAGTACGCCCCAGCCCCCAGCGGCTGTGAAGACGAGCACGCGCTTGCCACGTGGAAGAGGTTGGGAAGCAAATGTCGCCGCGGCTTCGTAGGCTTCCTCGAGCGTCTCGGCGCGCGACATCCCGAGCTGTCGACAGACACCGTCGAAAATGCGGTCGTCGCTGGCGAGCGCGCCGGTGTGGCTGGAGGCCGCACGCTGTCCGAACGCGGTTGCACCTCCTTTGAGCACGACGATCGGCTTTCGCGACGAAGCCCGCGCCACACGCTTGAAGAAGCGCCGGCCATCACGGACCCCCTCCAGGTAAACGAAGGTGACGGCAGTTTCGGGGTCGTCGGCGAAATAGTCGACGTAGTCATCGATCGTGAGCTGGGCGGAGTTGCCGCACGAGATCGCTTTCGAGATGCCCACGCCGGTCATGCTCGCGTAATGACAGAAGGACGAAACCAGGTTGCCGCTTTGGCTCGCAACCGAGATTCGCCCGGGCGGTGGGTAGGGCGCCACCATCTGCGCGCAGAGCCGCGCGCCGGTCGAGACGAGACCCTGCCCGTTCGGACCCGCGAGCAGCATGCCGACCTCGTCGGCCACCGCCACCAGCTCGGCTTCGAGCCGCCGGCCCTCCTCTCCGGCCTCGCCGTAGCCTGCGGCGGCAACGAACGCCGCGCGCATGCCCTTGCGGGCTGCCGCGCGCACGAGCTCGACGTTGATCGCGGTTGGCGTGCACACGATCAACAGATCGGCTTCGCCTGCCGGGATGTCCGCCATGTTCCGAACCGTGGCGCGGCCAAGGACCTCGACACCTTTGCGGTTGATCGGGAAGAGCCTCCCCTCGTAGCCGAACCGCAGCAGGTGATGGAGGAAGAGGAATCCCCACTTCCCGGGATGCGCGGAGACGCCGGAGATCACCACTCCCCGTGGATAGAAGAGCGGACGAAAACGTTCGACGGCGCTCATCGCACCGAGGTCCGCTCGATCAGCGCATCGACGGCAATGGGTCGTCGTCCGGCCAGGATCATCGGATTGACGTCGATCGAGGTGATCTCGGGGTGCTCGAGGCCGATCACGCCGAGCGCGACGAGCGCGCGAGCGAGCGCTTCGCGGTCGACCTCCGGCTCACCGCGAAACGCGCCGAGGAGAGGAGCGGCCTTGAGTTCCTCGATCATCTCCGAGGCGTCGACCGAAGTGAGCGGCGCTACCCGGAACACCACGTCACGAACCGCCTCGGCGAGGATGCCGCCCAGGCCGAGCATCACACACGGGCCAAACTGCCGGTCCCGGGTCAAGCCGAGGATCAGCTCTCTCCGTCCGCCTATCATCCGCTGCACGAGAAGCTGCGCGTCGCTCTCGTGGGATTCGCGCCGGCCGAGCACGTCGGCGGCCGCGGCCCGAACTTCATCATCCCGTGCGAGCCCGAGGCGGACGAGGTCGCGCTCGGTCTTGTGGGCGAGTCCGGTCGCGCAGAGCTTGACCGCCACCGGATAGCCGAGCTCGTTCGCACGGCGCACGGCTTCGTCGGCATCGCGCGCCAGCATCTCTTCCACCGTGAAGATTCCGTAGGAGCGGAGCAACTCCTTGGACTCGAACTCGGAAAGAATCATGTCGCGCTCGTCTACAAGGATTCGCCGGAACCGGCAATCGGCGGCGGCTTCGCGAGCCCGTTCGTTGCTTGTCTCCCGCGCTCGATTGCCCTATTCCTCGCCCCCATGAAGCGCTGGTACGCCCTATCGGCGATCGGCAAGGATCGCCCGGGAATCGTCGCCGACCTCGCCGAGCTCATTTTCGAGCACGGCTGCAACCTCGAAGATTCGAGCATGACGATTCTCGGCGGAGAATTCGCCGTGCTCCTGCTGTTCACCGGAAGCGGCGACGACCTCGAGCGGCGCCTGTCGAGCGCCTGTAAGCGGCTCGAGTGGGAGCGGCGTCTGACCGTGTTCTTCCGCCCGCTCGAAGGGCCACCGATGCCGTACGGCCACACCGCGCGCCGCGACGTCTACGAGCTTCTCGCCACTGGTGTGGACAAAGCGGGCATCGTCGCTCGTGTCTGTCGGTTGCTCGCCGAGCGTGACATCACGATCCGCGAAATGAAGACGGTTTCTCGGCCGGAACCCGAGAGCGGCACGCCGATCTATACGATGCGCGTGGAGATGGGTGTGCCTTCCTCGATTGGGCTCGCCACGCTCGAAGCGGATCTCGACCGCATCGCCGAAGAGCTGAAGATCGACGTCACGGTGCGCGCGCGACGTCCCGCGGATCTCTAGCGTTCCGCTACGGAGCGGATCCGGACGGGCTGCCTTTGTCAGCCTTCGAGTGCAGCGCGCCGACGCCCCAGAGGAGCGAGCCGCCGATCAGCGCGATTAAAAAGCAGCTCATTGCGGAATAGATGAGGAAGATGTGTCCGGCCTCGGCGACACGGTACTCGGATTCGAAGAGGATGTTTCCCGCGTTGCGCTCCTTCCTCAACGCGGCTCGTTGAAACTCCTCGTCGTGGACCACCCGCCGAAGGAACTGCGACCCGGTCAGCACGCCGAGCACTACCACCAGCACTGCCACCGATTTCAGGTATACTGCCATGGATCGCTTTCCTCCCTGAGCGCGACTCATCCAGGCGTGGCCGGCGTGTATTCGATGTCCGCGCGACTTCCTTTTCCCTTGTCGCGAGCCGAGACACGCAGCTCGAGGCGTTCGTTGCCGCGGCGCGCGCGCAAGGAACGGTCGATGGTGGCCTCCAGCTGCCATCCCTCGTTCGCCAGCTGCGCGCGATAAAATTGCTCCAGTTCCCTGGGCGTGTCCTCGGTGACGACCGAGAGGCGCTGCGCGTTACCTCGGTCCTCGTCAACCTTCGCACGGTTCGCGTTTGGATAGATCGGCACGACCGAAGGCCAGCCGGCCGGCTTCGTCGCGCCGCCGATCGTCACGGAGATCGATCCGTGCTCGCGATCGATGTCGACCTTCGATTCGCGTCCCTGGGCCGCAATCGCGCGCTCCACGATCTCCTCGGTGGCTCGGTCGCGACCGCGCTGACAGGTGCAAAGGAGGATTGCCAGCAGCCCCAAGACGGAGAGCGTGCGGATCACGAGGCGCGCTCCTCCTCGATCGCCCAGAGTGCTCCGAGCGCCGAGGCGACGTCGGCGCGCTCGGGCACGACGAACACGCCACCGAGCTCGGAGCCGATCTCGTCGATCCGTTGGCGGACGGTCTCGACGAGCAAGAGCTTGCCGGTCAGCACGGCCCGTACGTGGCCCGCAGCCTGAAGACCGAGAAGCACGCTCCAGGCGACCGCCTCCGTGACGAGATTAACGAGCGCTGAGGCCACGTCTTCACGCCGCGCACCGCACGCATACTTGGCGAAGTTGCTCGCCGTCCCCTGCTGCGGAAGCCCGCCGAGCGGCCCGCCGATGGCCTCGCCGATCGTGATGTCGAGACGCAGCCGGTCACCGCGGCGGGCGAGATCGCCGAGCTCCGCGAGATCGTCCGTGCCGAGCAGCGCCCGACAAAGACCGAGCAGCGTGCCGCCGCCGACCCCGTTTCCGGGGATGACATGACGGATCTCCGTGTCGCGCACCGAAACCAGGGCCGTGCCGGTTCCCAGCGACGCGACGAGCGCTTGCCTGCCCCCGCCAAGACGGATTCCCCCCCGGCCGATGGCCGTGATCTCCGAAATGCGACGGAGCTCGAATCCGCATAGGCGGTCCGGCAAACGGTGAGAACCGGCTCCCGTCGCGGCGATCACCACCTCGCCTGCGGGTGCGCCGCTCCGTTCGAACAGCCTCTCGAGCGCCGCTTGCGCCGTCCGCTCGACACCAACGGTGGGCAGGCTCACCGAGCGCTCGGCGGCCCAGCCAGCCACCGCGTCGGTCGTGCTGATCCCGACGTCGAGCCCACAATATGCGACCGGGGTCTTCACAAATCGAGCCGCAAGACGGTGAGATGCCGCATGCGTTCCACGTCGTAGCCGATCCACTTGGCGGCGGGGACCTCGGCCGGCATGACTTGGCGGAAGCCGTGGCGAAGGAAGAACTGCGCCGCGCGCTCTTCCGTCGTACAGGCGAACACGCTTTGCAGCTGCCGGCTGCGCGCTTCGGCGAGGATGCGGGCGAGCAGCTTGGCGCCGACTCCCTCGCCCTTGAACCGACTGACGGTATAGAGGGCTACGATCTCGCCCGAGTGCTCGGCCTGGTAGCGCTCACAAAGGAGCGATCCCACCCCCGCGAGATGACCGGACGCGATCGTGGCGCCATAGCCGGTGAACAGGATCTCGCCGATTTCCTCGGGGCTACGGATCTTCAAGAATCCCTCGCGTCGCCCGCGCTCGAGCAGCCGCTCGACCTCGCGGAAGTCGTCAATGCCGAGCCGTTCGACGCGGCAGTAATCCTCGAGCGTGAACAACGTCCCCGAGCCCTCGTAGGTGAAGAGCTCGCGAGCCAGCCCGCTCAGCGTGCAAAGATTGATCGAGGGAATACCCTCGAGCAATCCTTCGCGGATCACCTGGATCAGCGCTCGGCGGTGACCGAGGCCGATCCATTCCGCTTGTCCCGCCCCCAGCAAGGTGGCGAGCACGCTCTCGTCGAGGAACGACAGTGCGCCGTCCGAGCCCACACCGCCCTCGGGATCCATGAGGACGAGCTTGTGCACCTTCAACCGCGCGGCGAGTTTCACGGCGTATCCCGCGAGCGACATCCACGGAGCATGGGGCACCCACACGACCGCGATCGGCCCACCTCGCAGTAAGCTCCACAACCGCATCAGCGAGGCCAGGTCCGGCTCGGGAGCACGAGACTCGACGACGATCGTCGGTCGTCGACCCTCGTTGGCATCCGCAAACAGCGGCTCCAAGAGGCTCGCCGCCGCAAGGCGGCGAAACCGCGTCTCGAGCCGCCGCGCCGTCTCGGCATCGCCGACCACCAGGACCAGGCGTACCTCCTCGCGGATCAGCTCGCGGACCGTGGCGATGAAGCCTCCGAGCAGGGCTTCGTCGACCGTACCCGGGGCGATGGCGAGCAGTAATGTCTTCTCGTGGAACTCGTCGAGGTAGAAGCTCTTTTCCAGGAATTCCTCTTCCCGGATGGAAAGCCCGTTGCGAGCTTCGGTGGGCATTTCGGGCGTACATAAATCATCACGGTTGAAATGACCATCACCGCCCCGTAGAACCCCCGATGATCGCTTCGCTCTGCCTCACGAGACGGGCCCGCTTGCGGCTTCTTCCCCGACAGCTCCTGCTTGCGCTTCTGCTAATCGGCGCAGTCGTGCGGCCGCTTGCGGCCGCAACCGCCTCGCGCGGCATGGTGGCCGCGGAGCACGAGCTCGCGGCCAAGGCGGGAGTCGAGATGCTCGAACACGGGGGCAATGCCATCGACGCCGCCGTCGCGGCGGCATTCGCCACCGGCGTCGCCAACCCGTCCTCCTGCGGGATCGGCGGTGGCGGCTTCGCCCTGGTCTACGACGGCAAGACCCACGAGGCTCACTTCATCGACTTTCGCGAGACGGCGCCGGCGGCAGCCACGCCGAACATGTACGTACGAGATGGCCACCCAGATCCCCGCCTTTCGCTGCGCGGCGCGCTTGCGATCGCCGTCCCCGGCGAGGTCAAGGGACTCGCCCGCGTGCTGCGAGACTTCGGGACCCTGCCGCTGGCTACCGTGCTGGCGCCCGCTATCCGCTTTGCCGCGGAAGGGTTCCCGGTCGGTAGCCACCTGGCGGCGGAGCTCGGCAGCAACGCCGAGGAGATCCGTCGCCACCCTGCGCTCGCGGCGGTATACTTAAAGCCGAGCGGGGAGCCCTACGCCGCAGGCGAGTTCCTCGTGCAACGGGATCTCGCGGCGACGCTGCGCGCCGTCGCCGCCGAGGGTGTCCGCGCCTTCTACGAAGGCCCGATCGGCGAGGCGATCGCCGAGGCCATCGCGGCCGAGAGGGGAATCCTCACCGCTGCGGACTTGCGCGGCTACCGCGAACGGCTGCGTGAGCCGCTTACCACGTACTATCACGGCCTGACGGTGATCGGCGCCTCGCCGCCGAGCTCCGGCGGCGTCGTGCTCGAGATCCTGAACGTGCTCGACGGCTACGATCTGCGCAGCGAAGGACCGCGCAGCGCCTTCGCCCTCCACCGCGTCGCTCAGGCCGAATCGCTCGCGTTCCGCGATCGCGCCGAATCGTACGGCGACCCGGACTTCGTCGATGTACCGATGGCGCGTTTACTCTCCCCCGCGCACACCGAGGAGCTGCGGCGGCGGACCGCCTCTCCGCCCCCCGTTCCGGCTGCGGCGCCCGCCGAAAAGGGAGGCACCGCGCATACCTCGGCGATCGACGTCCGCGGCAATGCGGCGGCGGTTACCTCGACCGTGAACACCGCCTTCGGATCGATGGTCTTGGTGCCCGGTACGGGGATCATCCTCAACAACGAGATGGACGACTTCTCCTCCGCGCCCGGCGCGCCGAACGTCTACGGCCTCGTCGGTAGCAACGCGAACGCGATCCACGCCGGCAAGCGACCGCTGTCGAGCATGAGCCCCACACTGGTGCTGCGTAACCGTGCTCCCCTCCTCGCCATCGGCGCCTCCGGGGGCCCGCGCATCATCACGTCCACGCTGCTGACGATCGTGAACATGGTCGACTTCGGTATGGATCTCGAGCGCGCCGTGGCCACCCCGCGCATTCACGACCAGGCGATTCCGCCGCGCTTGTTCTTCGAGCCCGCCCTCGATCCGGCGATCGTCGCCGGGCTGCGAAAGCTCGGCCACGAGCTCGTCGAGGCCCGCGATCTCGGCGCCGTGCAGGCCGTGTGGGTGAGCGGCGGGAGCCTGGTCGGCATCGCCGACCCGCGCAAGGGGGGCGCGGCAGCCGGATGGTGAGCAAGCCCGCATCCGCCCTGCCCGCCGCTCCGGCGGCACGCCGACTTTCGTGGCTACGAAACAACCTCGACGCCGTGACCTGGTGGCTGCTGCGCGCGTTTGCGCTGTCCATCCCCTTCTCGATCTTCGTCTCGCAGCTGCTGTTGGTTTTCACCGCGACCGCGGCGGCCATCGATTGGTGGACACGAGGGCGGCCGCGTGTGCGGACACCGCTCGATCTGCCGATCGCGTGCTTCGCGCTTTCCTCGCTGTTGGCCGCGTTCCTCGGGCTCGATCCGCTGGAAAGCCTGTATGGGCTGCGTACGTACTTGCAGATCGTCGTCATCTACCTGGTCTACGCGTACGCGCGCGCCGTCGATCGCTCGCTCTCGCTCGTCCTCTGCTTTCTCGTCGGAATCGCTGTGACCTCCGCCTACACGGTCCTCGGAGCGCTGTCACCGTTTCCGCTGCCGCGGCTTTTCCTCGGGCAGATGACACAGTCCGGACAGCTACTCTTCGCTGTCGGCCTCGCGCTGCCTCTTCTCCTCCGCCGAGTCTTTCCCGTTCGGCCGCTGCGATTTGCTCTCGCTCTGTACGGGGTGGCGCTGGCCCTCAATCTGAAGCGTGGCGTATGGCTGGGCGCCGTCGCGGCGGTCGTGATGGTCGGGTTGCTGGCATCGCGGCGGCTCGTGCTGGTCGCTGGACTGTTGACCGCGCTCGCGGTGGCGGCGGTGCCGCCGGTTCGCGCGAGGGTCGCAAACTCGGCGCGAGACCTCTTCCTGCCGGGCAACCGTTACGACATCTGGGTCGCCGCGATCGACATCGTCAAACGCTTCCCGATGGGAGTAGGGCGGAAAAACGGGGAGATCCTGCGCGACTACGCCAACATCCCCCAGCATCACAAGCACGCGCATAACAACCTACTGCAGATCACGCTGGAGGACGGCTACCTTGGGCTCGGCATGTTCCTGTGGTGGATGGCGACGTTTGCCATTCTCGCCTGGCGCGCCTACTGCAGAGTCCCTGCGGAAGACAGGGCGCTCGAGGCCCTCGCCGTTGCGATACTGGCGAGCTTCGTGGGCTTTCACGTGGCAGGCCTCGTCGAGTACAATTTCGGCGACAGCGAGGTGCTGGAGATCTTTTTCGTGGTCATGGGACTGGGGTTGGTCGTGAGCGAGAGAGCCCGGCGCAACAGATGAAGATCGAGAGCTTCGCGCTTTCCGACATCGGGCTAGTCCGCCAGGAAAACCAGGACAGCAGCGGCTATTTCCCGACGCGCAACCTCTTCGTGGTCGCCGACGGCATGGGCGGGCACAAGGGTGGCAAGCAGGCGAGCGAGATGGCCGTGGCGACGGTCGAGGAACGCTGCATGCCGTCGCGAGACATTGCCGACCCGGCCGAAGCAGTCTCTCGTCTGGTCGATGCCGTGCGCGACGCTAACCGCCGCATCGTCGCACGAGCCTCGCAGGACAGCGATCTCAGCCGCATGGGAACCACGCTCGTCGCGCTGCTGTTCGACGGAGCCGGGCGGGGAACCGTGGTGCACGTCGGCGATAGCCGTGCCTACCGCTTGCGCGACGACCGGCTCGAGTTGCTGACCACCGATCACACCGTGGTCTCGGATCTGCTTCGCAACCACGACATCTCCGAGACCGAGGCGAGCGTGCATCCGTACCGGCACGTGCTGACGCGGGCCCTGGGCGCGGCCGGAGACGTGTCGCCGGACGTCCAGCAGCTCGACGTCCGGCCCGGCGACCTCTACCTGCTCTGCAGCGACGGCGTTTCGGGGATGCTGGCCGAGAGCGAGATCAAAGGGATCCTGGTCGCCGACCGTGACGATCCCGAAGCGGCGTGCCGGGAGCTGATCGCGGCGGCCAATCGAGCAGGCGGCAAGGATAACGCCACGGCGATCGCGGTGCGCTGCGCACCGGATTAGGGATGGCCGTCGCCACCATTCTTTCGCCCGGCGCCAACGTCGGGGGGAAATTCGAGGTCGTCGAGATCATCGGCTTCGGCGGCATGGGCGTCGTCTACAAGGTGCGGGAACAGGTCGGTGCCGTGAGCCGCATCCGCGCCTTGAAGACCGTTCTTCCGCAGTTCGCGAGCGACGCCGTGGTGGCCAGGCGCTTCCGGCAGGAAGCGGAGAAGATGTGCATGCTCGAGCACGAGAACATCGTACCCGTGCTCTCCTACAGCGAGGAAGGCGAGTTCCCCTACCTCGTCATGCCCTTCATCGAAGGGCAGACCCTCAAAGAATACCTCGCCAGCTACGTCGCCGAGCACGGGCGCGGACTGCCACTCTCGGAGGTCATGGAGATCGGCCTCGAGCTGGTGCGGGGCTTGGAGATCGCCCACCGCTTCGTCAACCCCGAGACCCGCCGGCCGCAGCCGATGGTGCACCGCGACATCAAGCCCGGCAACATCATGGTACGCGTCGAGAACGAGAGCGGCGAGCGCCGGCTGAAAGTCCTGATCATGGACTTCGGCATCGCCAAGGTACTGTCCGACCAGGATAGCGGCCACTCGCTCACCGAGGTGATCGGCACCGTTAAATACGCCTCGCCGGAGCAGATCCGCCGTGGCAAGGACATCGATCCGCGCGCCGACATCTATTCGCTCGGCATGGTGGTCTACGAAATGTATGCCGGCCACCACATGTTTGCAGGCATGACTGAACACACCGTGCTCATGCGCATGGTTCAGCGCGACCTGAAGGACCTCGAGATCCCCTTTCCCGAAGGCACGCCGGAGCGCTTCCGGCAGTTGATCCAGCGCTGCGTAGCCGTCGACCGCGACCGCCGCTTCCCGAGCGTGGGTGAGATGCGCCCGGTGATGCGCCGCATCCTGGAGGAGGATTCGGAACGCATCGTCACGGAGGCCGCCCAGGCGCGAGATCTAGCGCAGTCGGAGCGGGCCCGTGCCGTGGAGCGCGGCGCGGAGCAGTTCGCCGCGCGCTCGCTCGCGGAGGGCGATGAGCTGCTCTCACAGGGGGATGCGGCGATCGCCGACCATCGGCCGAAGCCGGCGCTTCCATCGCTGCGCGCCGCGGTGGAGGCGTTCGCTCGCGCCGCGCACGAGTCTGTGGAGGGCCGCGAGCGCGACCGGCTGGCGCGCGGCCTCACCGCGCTCGTCGAGCTGCGCGCGGACGCGCTCGCCGCCGACGCCGGACGACTCGCGCCGCAGTCCGTGGCGGCGGCCGCCGAAGCGACTCGGGCTCTGGAGCGGGCGCTCGAAGTCGGTGATCTCACGGGCGGGGGCCGGGCGCTCGCCGAGGCCGAGCGTGCGTGGCGCGAGGCTCACGAGACGGCTCGACGGGAGCAGTTGCGCCTCGATGCGCTGGCGGCCTGCGATCGCCTCGAGGCGGCGATCGCCGCAACCCGCGCGGAGGTCGCGCGCCTTCCCGAGCACCTGCGTGACGCCATCCCCCTCGCCGACATGGGCCTCGCCGAAGCCAGAGCAAAGGCCGCCCGCAGCTCGGTCACCGCGGCGGATTTCGCGGGGGCATCGCAAGCCGCAGCCGACGGAATCGCATTGCTCGCCGAAGTCGACCGGCGGCGCACCCAGCGCCTCGCCGAGCGGGTCGACGAGCTGTCGGAGCGCCTGCGAGCGCGTCTGGCGTCGATCGATTCGTCGCCGGACCTGGAACCCAGCGCTGGGGCGTATGCCGAGACTCAGGCGGCGGCCGATGCCGCGCACCGGCTGGCGGCGGAGGGGCGACACCTCGACGCGCTCGCGGCGTTCGAAGGCACGCTCACGGCGGTCGGGGAGCTCGAAAGTCAAATCGCCCTGCGCGCCGCCGAGCGCGAACAGGCCCTGCGCGCCGCCGAGCGCGAACAGACCCTGCGCGCCGCCGAGCGCAACCGGCTTGTGCGTGGCCTCGCCGCGCTCGCCGAGCTGCGAGGGGTCGCTCTCGCCGCCGGTGCCGAACGACTTGCACCCCAGTCCGTGGTGGCCGCCGTCGAAGCGACTCGGGTTCTCGAGCGGGCGCTCGAGGTCGGCGACCTCACGGGCGGGGGCCAAGCGCTCGCCCAGGCCGAGCGGGCGTGGCGCGAGGCTCACGAGACGGCTCGACGGGAGCAGTTGCGCCTCGATGCGTTGGCGGCGTGCGATCGCCTCGAGGCGGCGATCGCCTCGACCCACGCGGAGCTTGCGCCCCTTCCCGAGCAGCTGCGCGAAGCAGCCGGCCTGGCCGACGTAGATCTCGCCGAGACCCGGGCGAGGGCTGCGCGCGCCTCCACATCCGCAGGCGATTTCGAGGGGGCATCGCAAGCCGCGGCCGCCGGAATGGCCCTGCTCGCCGAAGTGGATCGGCGTCGGGTACGGCTTCTCTCGCAGCACGTCGACGATCTCTCCGAGCGCCTCCGCTCGCGCCTGGCGTCGATTGATTCGTCGCCGGATATGGATCCCACCGACCCCGCGCATGCCCAGACACACGCCGCGGCCGATGCGGCGCAGCGATTGGTGGCGGAGGGGCGACACCTCGAGGCGCTCGCGGCGTTCGAAGGCACGCTCACGGCGGTCGAGGAGCTCGAAAGTCAAATCGCCAGGCGCGCCGCCGAGCGGAACCGCAATGCCGAGCCCGCCGCGCAGGCGGCGCTGGAGTCCCTACGCAGCGCGCGCGCGGCGGTTGCTTCCGCAGGCACGCCCGCGGGCGCGGAGGCCTCCGAGCTCGCGGCTGCGGTCGATGAGGCCGACCGCGCCGAATCGGAGTTCGGCCGTGGCGAATACGCAGCGGCGCTTCCGCCGCTTCGCTCCGCCGGCAAGCGTCTGAGCGATCTCGCCCAAGCCATCTCCCAAAGGATCGAGCGGGAGCGCATCCTCGCGCGCCTCACCTCAGTCCGCGCCGAGGCGACCCAGAGGACCAGAGCACTCGGCGCTCTCGGCGCCGGAGCCCTCGACGCCCCGCACAGTCGCCGATTGCTCGACGCCCTCGCCTCTGCGGAGCAGCACGCGGGTCAAGGAGACCCGTCGGAAGCGATCCGCATTCTCGAGGAGTCGCTCCCCGAGCTCGATCGGCGCATCGCTGAGGCGCGCGCCGAGCTCGAGCTCAAGCGCGCACGCGACGAAGCCAGCGCAGCCCGCGAACGAGCACAAGCCGCGCTGGCGGCGGCCGAACGTCTCGGCGAGCGTGCCACGCGCGATCAGCGATTCGCCCGGGGTCGAGACGACGTCGATCGCGGTCTCGAGCTCTACGAGGCGGAGCGTTTCGCCGAGGCTGCGAGCCGCTTCGCCGCGGGCCAGCATGCCCTCGCGGAGCTCTGCGCCGAGATCGAGGAAGACGAGCGCGTCGAGCGCCTGGCCGCCCTCGGTCGGCGGCGGGCCGCGGTCGTCGAACGGCTCGGTCACCTCCCGACCACTCGCCGGACGCGGCGCCGGCTCAAGGCGATCCGCAGGGCGCTCGCTGCCGCCGACGACGCGCTCGCCGTAGCCAACGAGAGTGAGGCCGGCC
This sequence comes from uncultured delta proteobacterium, assembly GCA_963745025.1. Taxonomy (GTDB): domain Bacteria; phylum Desulfobacterota; class Binatia; order JACPRU01; family JACPRU01; genus CAVQIG01. The sequence continues at coordinate 253,759 of CAVUWD010000016.1, read as the reverse complement.
GGCGGCTCGACGAGATCGAGTCATCGGTCGGCGCGCTTCTCGAACAGGCCGCCGCTCAGCAGGCGACTGCGCCGGTTAGCGGCTTCGCCTGGAGAGCCGTTGCGATTGGAGGTGGGGCGGCGGCGGCGTGCCTCGTAGGGACCCTCGTCTGGATCGGTCGCCCTAAGACACCGTCCGAGCCCAAGATCGCAGGAGCTTTGCGGACGCCCCCCATCTCCGAGCCGACGATGTCTCGCGAACCAGAGCCGACCGTGGCGGTCGAAGCCCGTGCGACGGTCGCGCCACCTCTCGAGCCTACGTTGGCCCCGATCTCCGCCCCGCCCACCAATGCGCCGGTCGTCGAGGCGACAATACCTCCGGCCGTCGAGGCGACCCTGCCTCCGGTCGTGCAGCCCACGGTGGCAGAACGTCCCCAGCCGTTGGTCCTAGCCAGCGCACGGCCGACGACACGGACCGTTAGAGTGCGCACCGGATCCGAGCCCCGTTTCGATGCCTCGTTGAAGAACGGCGACGACCGGTCTCTGCTGTGGCAGCTCGGCGGCGAGACGGTAGGGCGCGGACGAAGCATCGTCCTTGGCAAGGAGGTTACCGGGACTCCCGGGCGCAAGCGCCTCGACGTCGTGGCAGTGCGCGAAGGATTACCGACCCCGCTCCGAAGCTGGGACGTCGAAATCGAGGCCCCGCCGCTCGGCTTCGCCGCGCTCGAGCCTGCGAACCGGAGCGTCGAGCGAAAACCCGGCGTCCAGGTCAGTTTTCGAGCGCCGGTCAATCTATCGCAAGGCGAGAAACTCGCGTTCCTCTGGAGGGTCAATGGCGAGCCCGCCCAAGGCGCAGACGGGCCGGCCTACGACTTCCAGCCCCAGTCGCCGGGCGAGTACGTGATCGAGGTGCGCGCAACGGCGCCCTGGGGAGCGGCGATCGCAAACACCTGGAACCTGTCGGTCCGGCCCGTGATTCCGACTCCCGATTTGAAGAGAGAAGTCGACAAGCCCGATCCCCGTGCTGGGGCTCAGGCCTGGATCCAGGCTTACTGCACGGCGTTCGAGAAGAAGGACGTCGAGGCGCTGCTCACGCTCGGCCACCTCACGAGCGAGACGGAAGCGGCGCGCATGCGGGATGCGCTCGCATCGATGAGCGATCTCAAGGTGTCCTGCACGAATCCGTCGATACGCACAAGCGGCGACGAGGTGGTCGTCAGCTTCGATCGCACGGATCGTTGGACCGATCCGCGCGGCACGGCGATGGAGCGCGCCTTGCCCCGGATCACCAAGCACCTTCACCTCGCCAACGGGCGGTGGGTCGCCACGCCGTGAGTCCCGTGCACGCCGGCGATAACCTGCAAGCCGCAGCGAAGATGATTGGCTCAACGTACCGCGACGGGTAGGAGCTTCCTGGAATTTTTCGACTTCCAAGAGGATTGAAGACCCCGACCTGGCTGATGAGCGCCGTGCGCGCATCGTGGAAAAGAGGCGTTCCGAGGCGGAAGTGGGGGGCGCCGTGCGTCCGAGGTCAGGCCTTACAACTTCGGGTGCTAATACCGCCTATCCCCAGGTCCCGGTATGAGGACTGCTCGGCCGATGGCAAACTGCTTCGCTTGGATGGTATGAAGCGCCTTCAAACGGACGGAGGGGATATGGCGACTAGGTCTCCGGGATTGGGGCGGGCGAAATCCCGACGAATTGCGAGCTGGCTGGTCGTAGGAGCGATGGCGATCCTAACCGCTCCGAGCGTTCACGCACAAACCCAGTACGTGCCGCTCGGCGAGTTTCAGCAACAATTCGGCAACGCCTTCGGACCGGTCGACAAGTCGATCTCCGGCTTCTTCTCGCTCGCCCAGCGGTACACGGCGACTGCGATCCTGCAAGGCGCGGGAGTGCCGGCGTTTCAAGGGCTGTCAACCACCATTCCCGAGTTCGACACGTTCTCCAACGAAGCGCGTTCGTCGCTCGACGGCGTCCCGATCCCTTCGGGATCGATCAGCGTGCTCTACACGTTCGATCCCAAGCTCGAAATCTTCACTCGAGCGCAGCGTCCGATGGCTCCGGCCATCTCGCAGGAAGCCCCGACCAACGGGCGCAACACGCTGACGTTCGGCTTTTCCTATTCCTATCTCGACTACACGCACTTCAATGATTTCCCGAGCGACAGCGTGTTCGTTCTGGCTTCGAGACCCATTCCGTTCTCGAGTCTCGGAGTCGACTTGGGAGGCGCAGAGCTCGTCGACGTGATGTACTTCAATTTCAAGCTGCGCCAGCAGTTCTATGGCTTCTCGGCACAGTACGGGGTTTTCGACAACTTCGACGTCGGCATCTTCATACCCATCGTTCAAACCGACTTCAAAGGGAAGGCGGTCTCGAACTTCTTCGCGCGACTGACCACGGACACGGTTTTGCCGAGCGGCGCGCCAGCCCCGAAGGGAACGCTCCTCGAATTGCAGAACGACGGGCAATTGCATCCGTTCCGGAGCCTCAACGACATAAGGGAATCGGACGTCGACGCCGTCTTCGCCCCGCACTCCGGCGTAAGCTTCACCCAGAACAGTACGGGGATCGGCGACATCGTGCTCCGCACCAAGTACTACTTCGGCATGGTCGGGCCCGCCGAGCTCGGGCTCCTCCTCAACACGTCACTTCCCACAGGGGACCAGGACAACCTCGAAGGCGTCGGTTCAGTCCGCTTCGATCCGCGCGTCGTCGCCTCCATGGCAAACGACCTGTTGGCCGGTCATGTCAACTTGGGCTTTCATGCCGACGTGGACGACAGTGACCGGGACCGCTTCGACTACTCCGTCGGCGGCGAATTTCGAGCCACCAGTTGGATGACCATATTGCTCGACCAAGTCGCCCGGTTGCAGGTGTCGGGCGATGACATCCACAAATTCGAGATCATCCCCGGCATCAAGCTGAACCCCTACAAGGACCTGGTCTTCGGCTTCAACGCCATCGTTCCGCTCAATCGCGAAGGTCTGACCACCGACTGGACGCCAAACGGGACGGCCGAGGTATCGTTCCACTTTTGAGGGATCGCCCGGGGATCGGCGACGCATGGGATTTCCAGGTGAGATGCGGCGCGGGACTTCGTTGGATTGGAGAAGTGGCGGATGCGCGCGGCTCGGCTTCTCGAGAGGGGATACTCCGAGGCCGAGGTGGCGCGACGAGTCGGGCTTCCGAGCGACGAGGAAGCGAGCGAGGTCGTCTAGTGTGCGAGCGCCCAGCTCGTTCGGTACGCTCGCGTTTCAGTCCGCCTCCAACAAGGCAGTGGCGCGTGAGCTTCAGCTCGAGGAGAGGGCGTGGATGCGGTGAAGGAGCGCCTCCTTCTCAGCAGCGCCGAGCATCCGATCGACCAGGGGATAAACCACTCGCTCTTCCTTAAAGTTGTGAGCCTGCAGGATCTCGAGGAGACGGGCGTCGTCCTCGTCACAGTCTGGATTTCCATCGCGGACGCAATCGTCTAGTCTCTGAAGGGCCTCCTCGATCTTTCGGTGCTCTGCGCGCATCACCACTGTGGGGCCACTCGTGCGGTTCTCGTCGTCTGTCTCGAACGCAGAGAAGAGAACTTCTTCCTCCCACCGGATGTGGCGCTTGAGCCCCGCTGCAAACTTGCGGAACGCTTCTGCGGCGCGGGCGAAGTCAGTCCGCTTCGAACTTCGGAACTCGGCAAGCAATCGGTCCAAGCGTTCGTGATCATGCCGGAAAAAGTCACGGATCGAATCTTCGTTCCAACGCATAGCGTTCATGGCGGCTCTCCGAAACCGGACTGTCGCGACCCGAGTGTTTTGAGGATCGACACCACTCGTGTTGACATCTGCTATCGCCCTTTGTGCGTAGGTTGGGCGATCGGCGATGGCGATATAGAGTGTTCCACCGTGCCGTTATTTCATTCTATTCCTATAGTGCGGGCGCTTCAATCCGATCGTCGTCGCAGATCGGGAGCGGGAAGCGGTTTAACTGGCGGACCTCTTTCGTGTCGATCTGGTGTGTCCTCGCTTTCGCGGAGTCCTATTCTTGGATTCTCTGATGCTGCTGTCCGAAGGAGGACAGCATGGGGAGACCAGGACATCCGCCGGAGTTCGCCGCACGTACGAGCTCGAGGCCGAGCTGACGCTCGGCAAGGTCATCTCCGCGGTTGCGCAGACGTGTAACGTCCCCGACGAGATGTCTCAGAAGCTCATCTCGACGCCGCCGGTCGGGATGAAGCTGGCGCGCAACCCGCTGTCGTTGAGGGGTACGAAGGCGGAGAAGAATGCGACGGCCGACCCCGCGATGTTGACCTTGATGCCCGGGACGACGTCGACGATGTCGGCATGCAGGCTGGTCGTCACCGTCTGGGAGCCGATGACCTTCCCTTGCTGATCGAAAGTGGGGACGTCGATCGTCTCCTTCTCCGAGGTGATGTTCGAGCTGCCGATGATGTCGGTGACGATCGCCACACGATCGAGGGCCTGCCAGGCAACGCCGCCGCCGTAGCGCACGCGGGTCCGGTCGAGGCTCTGCGGATCGATCTGGAAGCCCGTGCTCGCGTGCACGTTGATGCGACCGAAGTCACGGGCGGTCACGGCGAACGGCTCCAGCGTGAAATCGCCGAAACCCTGGAAGTTGTCCTGCGAGCCGGAGGGGAGGCGGAACGTCAACCCGACGGCCGTGCCGAAGCCCGCGATCGGATCGAGGCGATACTTCGAGCGTAGCTGCAGATCACCGACGCCGAGGTGGTTGTCGCTCACCGAGCGCACTTGCTGAATGGTCCGCGTCGCGTTGTCGAAGAAATGGATCGGCGGCTGCGTGGTGTTGTGGATCGTCGCCACACCCCGTACATCCATGTCCGTGTAGACGACCGGCAGCAGCAGGTTGACGTCGAAGCGGTCCGTCAGACCGTAGGTGCCGGTGAGCGTGATCACGTTCGAGGTGAGCTTGAACTTCTCGAGGTTCACAGTGATTGTGTCGTCTTCGAACGCCGGGAAGTCGGGCGTGTTCGGACCGCCGCAGCAGTCGTTGTGACTGAGCGTGAAGTTGAGCTTGTCGAGATCTGTCCCGTTGAGCTGCTTGAAATCGACGTAGGCGTACGAAAGACCGAACTCGAACTTCCCTTTGCCGACCGTCTCCGGGCGCTCGACGAAAATCGGCCCGAGCGATCCTGTCGCCGGCTCGAACACCTGGAGCTTCTCGTCATACCGGTAGGTGAATCCGGGAACGGTGGAGATGGCCGGGAAATCGGCCGCTTCTGCGGAGAGTGTGCTGGTGAGGATGCCGAGCTGCTGCAAGCTGGCGCTTTGGAAGTGCGCCGTGTGGGGAGGAAAGGCAGGATTGACCGGTTGGACGTCGAGCGTGACCCCCGTTTGGCCGAACAAGCCGTCGAGCTGGTCCACCAGGCTCGTGGCTCCCGCCGCCGGCGACGCCATCCACAGGAACGCCCCGACCAATCCAGCAAGCACCGCTGCACCTCGACCGCTCATACGACCCCCTGACTCCGCGGGTTATCCTCCCGCGCTTGTGTTTCACCCTTCCGCAGCAGATTTCCGGAGGCGGATAGATTCTTCATTCGTAGTCTTGCGAAGATTGTGTCTCGAGGTCAAGCAGCGTCGGCGAAGACGTTCGGGTGAGCGATTTCACGTAGCTTGAGGCCGCTCTCAAGAAGGCACGCAGGCCCTCGCTATTGCAGGGGAAATACGTGAGAAGCGCGGGCTAAGTCAATGGAAGGTTGTTGGGCTCGCAGCCGGGTTTGGCGCCCGCCGCCCATGCGAACGGGTCGTCGATCACGATCGTGTCTTCGCGCCGCGCGCCGACCGAGACGATGCAAACGGGAGCCCCGGTCAGCTCCGTGATCCGATCGAGATAGCGGCGCGCGTTCGCCGGCAGTTCCTCGAGGCTGCCGACGCTCGATAAGCTGCCGAAGCCCGGCCAGTCCTCGTAGACGGGCTCGGCCCGCGCGAGCGCACGGGCGCCCGCCGGTACGTGGTCGATCGTCGACTCGCCCGAGCGGTATGCAACGCAGATGCGCAAGGGATCGAGACCGGCGAGCACGTCGAGCTTGGTGATGGCGAGGCCGTCGAGACCGGAGAGCCGCACGGCGTGGCGCACGGCGACCGCATCGAACCAGCCGCAACGGCGGGCCCGGCCGGTCGTCGCCCCGTACTCGTCGCCGTCTCGGCGAAGCCTGTCGCCGATCGCCCCGTCGAGCTCGGTCGGGAACGGCCCGCTTCCCACGCGCGTCGTGTATGCTTTGGTGATGCCGAGCGAGCGACCGAGCAATCCCGGGGCGATGCCGCTTCCGGCAAACACGGCGCCCGAGACGCAATTGGACGACGTCACGAACGGGTAGGTCCCATGATCGACGTCGAGCATGGTGCCCTGCGCTCCCTCGAAGAGCACACGCTTGCCGCTGCGGATCTCCCGATCGAGTAAGCGAGACGTGTCGGCGACGTGAGGCCGTAGGCGTTCCCCGATCGTGCGATACGACTCGAAGATCCCGTCGAAAGCGAAGGCGTCTTCCCCGAGAATGGAACGGAGGTATGCGTTCTTCTCCTCGAGGTTCGCCGAGAGCTTCTCGCGAAAGGTCTCCTCCTCGAGCAAATCCACGATGCGGATCCCGATCCGCGCCATCTTGTCCTCGTAGGCTGGACCGATCCCCCGCCCCGTCGTACCGATCCTGCCCTGCCCGCGAAGGCGCTCGCGCGCGAGGTCGATCGCCTTGTGGTACGGCAGAATCAAATGCACCTGCTCCGAGATGCGCAGATCCTCGTCGCGCGCCAGGAACCCCCGGCGGCGCAACGCGTCTATCTCGTCGAGCAGCACCAGCGGATCCACCACGACTCCGTTGGCGATCACACACGTCTTCCCGTGGTGCAGCACTCCGGACGGCACGAGGTGGAGGACCGTCTTCTCGCCGCCGACCACGAGCGTGTGGCCCGCGTTGTTCCCGCCCTGAAAGCGAACGATGATGTCGGATCGCTCCGCCAGCAGGTCGACGATCTTCCCCTTCCCCTCGTCGCCCCACTGGGCACCGATCACGACGAGGGTCTTCGGATCGCGGCGCATCGCGGTCAGAGCTGGACGAGCTGCGCGGAGGTTATCGCCGGCAGGCGCCGGAGCTCGGCGAGCACCGGCGGCGGCACGGGCTCGTCGACGTGGAAGAAGGAGATCGCTTGTCCGCTCTCGTCGCGGCCGAGCTCGATCCCTGCGATGTTGATCCCGCGCGCGCCGAGCAGAGTGCCGACACCCCCGACGACGCCCGGGACGTCGCGGTTGTTGAGGATCAAGATGTATCCCTGCGGAACCGCCTCCATGTAGAACTTGTTGATGCGCACGATGCGGAGGGTCTTCTTGCCGAACACGGCTCCCGTCACCGCAGTAGTCTCACCGTCGCGCTTCACGCGCACGGTCAGCGAATTGAGAAAGTCCGACGGGACGCTCGACCGCGACTCGACCACGCGAATGCCGCGTTCGCGCGCGATGAATGGCGCGTTCACATAGTTCACGCCCGACTCCATCACCGGCGACAGTAGCCCCTTCAGGACCGACGCGGTCAGCGCCTTCATGTCGTGATCGGCCACATCGCCGCTGCTCTCGATGTCGACTTCGCGGGGAGCACCCGGCACCATCTGCGCCTGCAGCGAGCCCACTTTCTCGCCGAGCGCCAGGAACGGTTGGAGCACGGCAAGCCGCTCGGCGGAGAGATTCGGAAAATTGACCGCCGCGCGTACCTCGCCGCGGGTCAGGAAGTCGACGACCTGCTCGGCGATGGCGATCGCCACGTTGATCTGTGCCTCGTCCGTCGAGGCGCCGAGATGCGGCGTGGCTACGATCCCGTCGAGGGCGAGCAGCGGGTGGTCCTTCGGCGGCGGCTCCTCCACGAAGACGTCGAGCGCGGCACCGGCCACCTGGCCGGCGCGAATCGCTTCCGCGAGCGCCAGCTCGTCGACGATTCCTCCGCGCGCACAATTGACGATCCGTACCCCTTTTCGCATCTTCGCGAACGCGTCCTTGCCGATCAGCCCACGCGTTTCCGCGGTGAGCGGCGTATGCACCGAAATGAAGTCCGCGCGCGCGTAGAGGTCGTCGAGCGAGACGAGCTCGATGCCGCTCCGGGCAGCCGCTTCGGCGGTGAGGTAAGGATCGTATGCGATCACCTTCATCTTCAGGCCCTGGGCGCGATCCGCGACCACCGAGCCGACGTTGCCGACGCCGATGATTCCGAGCGTCTTGCCGCAAACCTCCACTCCGGTGAACTTGTTTCGCTCCCACTTGCCGGCGCGGAGAGACGCCGATGCCTGCGGAATGTTGCGCGCCATCGCCAGCAGGAGGGTGAGCGCGTGCTCGGCGGTGGTCACGTTGTTGCCGCCGGGCGTATTCATCACCACGATCCCCCGCTTGCTCGCCGCCTCGACGTCGATGTTGTCGACGCCGATGCCGGCCCGCCCGATCACCTTCAGCGACGTCCCCGCTTGGATGATGTCGGCCGTCGCGCGCGTGCCGCTGCGCACGATCAACGCGTCGTATTCGCCGATGATCGCGCGAATCTCGTCGGGCTTCAGGCCCGGGCGGTAGTCCATGCGGATCTCGGGAACGCGCTCGAGAATCGCGCGTCCCTGCTCGGCGAGCGAATCGGTGATCAGTACCTTGTGGACTTCCGTCGTCATGACATTCTTCCCGTTCACACGGACGGCAAGCCTTCCACGAGCACGCGCTCCGCAGCCGCGACTCCGCTGCCGAAATCGACGCGTGCGCCGAACTTGGTGAGCGCCATCTCCAGCGCCGCGATCGCCGTCACGATGTCGAAATCGCCGAAGTAGCCGATGTGCGCGATGCGCACGATCTTGCCCTTCAGATGATCCTGCCCGCCGGCGAAGCTGACGCCCACCTTGTCGCGCAGGTACTTGGTGAGCTTGCCGCTGTCGAGGCCGGCCGGCATGTAGAGACCGGTGGCCGCCGGGCTCGGCGCGAGCGGCGCGAGCGGCTTCAAGCCGAGCGCGGCTCCGGCGGCACGCGTCGCGGCGGCGAGCCGCGCGTGGCGGCGAAACACGTTCTCGTAACCTTCCTGCTCGAGCATCTCGAGCACCGCATGGAGTCCGAAGACGAGCGACACGGCCGGCGTGTACGCCGTCGTATTGTCCCCCTGGTTCTTCCGTTCGCGATTCAGGTCGAAGTAGAAGCTCGGCAGATGCGGCTTGTCCGCGCGCTTCCAGGCGCGCTCGCTGAGCGCCACGAAAGCGAGGCCGGGGGGCAGCATTAGCGCTTTTTGCGATCCCGTCACGAGCACGTCGATTCCGGAGCGATCCATCGGCACGTCGTACACGCCGACCGCGGTGATGCCGTCGACGATGAGCAGCGTCTCGCGGGTTCTGGTGAGCGCGGCGATCTCCTCGACCGGATGAACGGCGGTCGTCGAGGTCTCGCTCGCCTGGACGAGCAGCGCCTTGGCGTCGGGAAACTGCTCGAGCGCCGCGCGCACGCGGTCGACCGCCACGGCCTCGCCCCATTCGACCTTGAGTTCCTCGACCACGACGCCATAGCTCTGGCAGATCTTCGTCCAGCGCTCGCCGAACTTACCGCCGTTCACGACGATGACGCGGTCCCCCGCCGAGAGCAGGTTCACCACCGATGCTTCCATCGCGCCGGTGCCGGAGCTGGCCAGCACGAGCACGTCCCCTGCCGTCTGGAAGAGCCTCTGCAGGCCGCCGCGAACCTCGGAGAAAATCTTGCTGAACTCCGGAGTGCGATGGTGGATGATCGGCTCGGCCATCTTCAGCGCCACCTCCGGAGGTACTGGCGTCGGCCCTGGGGTCAGCAGGTATCTCTTGATCATCATCGCTTCCTGTTCATCATCTTCATCATCGTTCCGTCCAAAAAAAAGCCCGGCACCTCATCGCTCCCGCGGAGGCCCAGGCGTGCGACCCGCTCGACTCATCCACCCGATCACGAGTGGAAGAAGCGCGCTCCCTCGTGGTGCATCCACTTCGCCAGTTGCGCACTTCCAGTGGCTCCTCTAGCCAATGACCCGGCTTCCGTCAACGCCGGGTGGTCGTGGATCATCTCGGCATCTGGGCAAATGGTGAGGGGGCGCCCCGCCCATGAACTACCTCCCCTCGCTTCCGTTTCGCGGCGCCTCCGGGTTCGCCGGCAGTCGAACGATGAATCGGCTGCCGCGGCCGAGCTCGCTCTCCAGGCGAATGCTCCCTCCCTGAAGCTCCACGAGGCGGCGCGTCAACGAGAGGCCGAGACCGGTTCCCTCGTATTTTCGCGAATGGGCGCCATCCACCTGCTCGAACTCGCGAAAGATCCGCTTCTGGTCGTCGGCGCGGATGCCGATGCCCGTATCGGCGACGACCACCTCCACCCCTCCCCGCCCCCGGCCGCCACGCGCCGCGGAGATCGTGATTCGTCCCGCATCGGTGAACTTCACGGCGTTACTCATCAGGTTGTACAGAATCTGCTTCGTCTTGCCCCGGTCCAGCCGCACGGGATCGAGCCCGGATTCGATCGACACCTCGATCGCGAGCCCCTTCTTCTGGGCGAGCGGCTCGATCACGCTGACGGCGCTCTCGATCGTTTGCTGGAGCGAGAACTCCTCGAGCCGCAGATCCATCCGTCCGGCCTCGATCTTCGAGAGGTCGAGGATATCGTTGATCAGCTGGAGCAGGTGCTTGCCGTTGGCGAGAATGTTCTCGACGTATCGCTGCTGCTTCGGTACGAGCGGCCCGGAGCTCTGCTCGAGCAAGAGCTCCGAGAAGCCATTCACCGCATGCAGCGGCGTGCGCAGCTCATGCGACATGTTGGCGAGAAATTCGAACTTCAACCGACTCGCGCGCTCGAGCTCCACGTGGGCGGCGATTCGCTCCGATTGCTTGATCTGGAGCTCGGAAGTGCGCTCGCGCACCTTGTGCTCGAGCGACTGATTCACGCGGCGGAGCTCCTCCTCGCGTTCCGCGAGAGTCGTGGTCATCGTGTTGAACGCCTCCGCGAGCTCGCCGAGCTCGTCGCTGCGGCGGACCGTCGCACTCCCGCGGAAGTCGCCGGCGGCGATCCGCCGAGCCGCGACGGCCATGCGCTCGATCGGCACCACGAAAACGCGCGAGAGCCAGAACACGAGCACGATGCCGATGCCGGCGATTCCCGCGGTCATCGTCATCGTCGTGGCCTGTACGTCGGCGATACGCTGCTCGACGGCGCGCAGGCCGAACACGATCTCGATCGCGCCGAGCGCCTCGGCGCGCATCGGCTTGCCGCTCGATCCGCCGAGCCGCGCGGCGGACTCGTCGGGAACGCGGCCGGCTTCGACTTGCAGCTCCACCGGCGCGAGGACGGAAAGCGCGCGCGCTCCGTCCGGCAGCGTCTTCGCCTCCACGGCGATGAAACTGGGCACGACCGGCGCCCGCTCTGCCGCGGCGCCACGAACCTTCTCGACGCGGGCCAACACCTCGCCGCGCGCGTTATAGACCGATGCGGCCACCACGTCGGCTTCCTCGCGAGCGCTCTCCGCCAGGCGCGCCAGCCGTTCTTTGTTCTCCGCCCAGACGTCGAGCCGACCGTTGGCTGCCAGGCCACGCGCCAGCGTTTCGCCGCGCTTTTGGAACTCCGAGCGCAGCAGGGTCTGGTACTGTCGCGAGAATGCCCAGCCGAACACCACGCCGCTGACGATGAAACCGATGCTCGCCAGCATCAGAAACTTCGCGCGCAAACCGAGTCCTCGAGGGTTGCGGCCAAACACCGCGGTTCGAGCGCGGGCGGGGGCGGCCGGCATCGAGCTCGATGATGAAGCGAGCGGGCTCACGAAACGATCAGGACAGAGCCTTTCACTCGCGGATCTCCACGTCGTGACGGAAGGCGGGTACGAAATTCACACCCAACTGATCTTCGACCCGTCGGTTGGCGGCGACGCGGTGACGATCGAGGCCCGCACGCCGATCTGCGACGGCCTGAGCATAGAGCGCCGATACCGGTCCGCGGATGATCTCGATCCGCTCGATGTACTCGAGCAGCAATTCTCGGCCTGCCAGGAACTCACCGAAGAAGAGCCCGTTGGTAGCGTACGCTGCGGCCCCTCGCGGCGCTGGTCCTCGTCACCGCCCCAAACATAAGGAAAAGGCCATGCGAAGACAATTGCAACCCTCTGGTTTGACTTCCCTGGAGGTGGCGCATAAGCGGCGAGGATCCATGAACCGATTCGTCGTCATCGGCGCCGCGCTGCTCGTCTGCTCGATCGTTCCGACCGCAGTCTTCGCCGGATCGGCCAGCGACGACTTCCCCATTCCCTCCTTCCCGAAGCAGCTCCGCGAGCAGTGGACGAGCGAAAGCATCCAGCCGAAGCCCGAGCCACGAGCCTACCTCGAGAGCCGCGACGATACGCTCGAGCGCCTGTCGTTGCGCGAGGCAGTTGCGGCTGCGCTCCAGAACAATCCGGGAATCGCCGTCGAGCGCCTCGGACCCGAGTTCGCGCGCGCCGACGTCGATCGCGCCAACGGCATTTTCGACCCGACGTTCCAGGCGAGCGGAACCGTCGAGCGCTCGGTCGTTCCTGCGAGCTCCGTTCTGCAGGGCGCGCAAGTGCTCCGCGAGAAAGACTACGTCTACGCACTGTCGCTGCAAAAGCTGCTGCGCTCGGGAGCGACGTTCACCATCGCCGGCAGCTCCACGGAGACGGATACCAACTCGCGGTTTTACGGCCTGCGCCCCCAGTACCTTCCGACTGTCTTGTTCAGCGTGTCGCAGCCGCTGCTCAAGAACTTCGGCATCGACCTGACGATCCTACTCGTGCGCTCCGCGGAGGCGAACTCGAGCGTCGCCTACTACCAGTACCTGTCTCGGGCCGTGGCGCTCGTGCGGCAGGTCGTCGAGGCCTACTGGGGCGTCGTGCAGGCAAGGGAAAACCTCAAGGCGGAGCAGGATGGCCTGCGGCTCGCGCAGACGCTCCTCCGGGAGAACGAGGCCCGTGTCCGCGCGGGCACTCTTCCGCCGGTCGCCGTCAAGGAGGCGGAAGCGGACGCGGCGAGCCGCGAGGCGCGAGTGATCAGTGCCGAGAACGCGGTGAGCATCGCGTCCGACAGCCTTCGCCTGCTCCTCCAGCGCAACCCCGAGGGTGCCTTCGTGCCCCGACCGATCGAGCCGATCGACAGCCCAGAGGTTCGCGACGTCACCGTAGACGAGCAGGAGATCCTGGTCGACGCGGTCGAGCGACGTCCGGAGGTGCTGCAGGCGCGCTACGACATCGAGAACCGCAAGATTCTCGCCAAGATCAACCGCAACAATCTCTTACCCGGCCTGAACCTGAACGCCAGCTACGGGCTCAACGGTCTGTCGGGACGCGGCGTTCCGCAGACCGATCCGCAGACCGGCCAGACGGTGGTCACGCCGTTCACCGGGGATTACGGCAAGAGCCTCGATCGGCTGGCGAGCGACGACTTCAATTCCTATTCGGGAGGCCTGTCCTTCACGGTCCCGCTCGGCAACACGACCGCCGAGGCGGAATACGTCCAGAGCCAGATCGACCTCCGTCGTGGTGAGCTCTCCTATCGCCAGCTCCTCGCCAACGTCACGCTCGAGGCGCGGAAAGCCATCGGCAACGTGCGCTCGAACTCGAAACGCATCACCGTCACGCGCCTCGCACGTGAGCTCGCCGAGGAAAACCTCGAGCAGCAGAAGAAGCGCTACGACGTCGGCCTGGCGACGACCAAGGACATTCTGGACTTCCAGCAGCGAGTCACCGCGGCGCGCGCCGCCGAGATCCAGGCGCTGATCGACTACAACGTCTCGCTCGCGGCTCTGCGGCAGGCGGAGGGAACGCTGCTCGCCCAGTTCGACGTCGTCGTCGACACGTTACCGCCTCACCCGACGCCGCTCTGGGCGCGGTTCTGACGCCCGTGTACGCGACCCATCCCGACGCCGAGGCGCTCCTTCGCGAGACCGTGTCGCTTGCGCGCCGCGCACCCTTCTACGCCGAGCATTTGAAGAAGAGCGAGGCGCGCTCGCTCGCCGACCTCGATCGCTTGCCGGTCACCAGCAAAGACCATCTCCGCGAGGCGACGCCGTTCGGCATGCTCGCGGTGCCGCGCGAAGAACTCTGGCACTATCACGAATCGACGGGAACGACGGGACAGCCCATCGCCTGCTGGTACCGAAAGGAAGAATTCGCGATCATGGGGCAGTCGGTGGCGCGATGGTTTCCCGAGTGGACGCCGGGAAAGATCTTCCTCGATCGCTTCCCCTCCTTCGCGCCGATCTCCTTCTGCATCGAGTCGGCACTCCAGCTCCAAGGGGGCTGCCACATTCCGTGCGGAAACCTCTCCTGGGACGTCCCCTTCCCCCGCGCTCTCGACTTTCTGCGCACGCTGCGGCCGCAGATCATCGCTTGTCTGCCGCTGGAAATGTTCTTGCTCCGGGAGCTCGCGCTGACGCTCGGCATCGATCCCGCTCGCGAGCTCGACTCGCTCGAGATGGCGGTGCTCGCCGGAGCGCCGCTGCCCGCCGCCATGCGACGCATGGTCGAACGCGACTGGCGCGTCACGGTGCGCGAGATCTACGGCTCGAACGAGACGCTGTTCCTCGGCGCCTCCTGCCAGCGGGGAACGCTTCACCTCGACACCCGCCTGTTCGTGGCGGAGGTGCTCGATCCCGAAACGCTGAAGCCGGTCGAGCCCGGCGAGCCAGGCGTGTTCGCGCTCACCCACCTCGGCCCGAAGGCCATGCCGCTCGTCCGCTACCTGACGCGCGACTTCATCCGCGTGATTCCCTGCGCCTGCGGCCGCCCCGAGCCGGCGATCGACCTGCTCGGTCGGCAAGACGAGGTGGCCGATTTCGCCGGCAAGCGCGTTTACCCCGCCGACATCCTCGACTGCGGCTACGATCTGGCGGAGGCGCACGGTTCGCGCGTCTTCTTCGCGGTCATTCGCGCGGCGGACGTGGTGTTCTGCGTGGAAGTCGACGGCGCTCGACCCGCGATCGATGTTCGGGCCGTGCGCGCGGCGAGCGAGAAGCTCGGCGTACCGGTGGTGGCCGAGGCCGCGCGACGCGGCGACCTGCTGGATCCGACCGCGCTCGTGCGCACGCCGAAGGTCTACAAGCCGACGCAGATCGCGGATTGGCGAAGGCCCGGACGCAAGCCGGCGAGCGTCATGGAGGCGCTCCTGGAGTGGCCGAGGATGGATGCCGCGACGGCCCTAAACGTGCTCGGCCGCGTGCTGCGGACCCGGCTCCGGCGCCGCCGGCTGATGAAGGCCTGAGCCCGATCCGCTGGACGACCGCCCGGCCGAGACGTCCACCCGCGCCTACGGCGCTTGGTAGTTTTCGAAGCGAACCCCCTCGGCGATGTACTCGGCGAGGATCGTTTCGATCGGTCGCTGGTCGATGACCTTGAACTGGCTTGCTTCGAGCGGGAAGCGCGCTCCCGTCTCGGTATAGGGCGCGACCGCCGACGAGCCCGCCGACAACACGCTCACCATCGGCAACACCCGACGCTGCACTTCCGACGACTCCCGCGTGGTGATGACGATCTTCGCCTCGGGAACACCCAAGGAGAGTATCGCCACGAGCCGGACGAATTCGTCGTCGGACACACCGCGCGAGTTCTCGGCGCCGGAGGCTTGGCGCAGGCGCGGCACCGACACGTAGACCTCGAGCCCGAGCGCGAGTAGATGGCGAACGTGCAGCGCGAGCGCGGTGAGCTCGTAGGCGAGATCGGCACACAGACCGAGCAGCACGCCGGGATTGACGACACGCATCCCGGCACGCGCGGCGCGATCGAAGTTTTCCAGACGCCGCTCGAAGTCGGCGCGCGGGTTTTCGCGATTGTCACCCATGAAGCGGCGGTAGGTCTCGCGGTCGTAGGTCTCCTGGAAGGTGCAGAGAGTCACCTTGGGCAGCGTGCGGCCGTCGGCGCCGCGCGGGACGTCGGCAAGCAGATCCGCGAGCTCGCGCTCGTCGAGCGACCCGATGTTGATCAATATGTGGCGGAAGCCGAGCGTGAGCGCCCGGCGGAGCGCGTCGCGCGTCAGCGCGATCGACCACTGTCGGGTATCGCGCTGGTACTCGCCGGTGAGCAGCGCGACCGCCAAGACTCCTCGTGCCCAAAGGATCTCGAGCTGTCCTTGGATCTCCGCGGGATTCGCGGTCTGCCGCTCGAGCTCCCGATTGTCCCTCCGCATTCCGCACATCTTGCATTCGGAGTCGCAGGTATTGGTCAGGTAGAGGGGCGAGAACGTCTCGAGATCGAAGGCACGCCGCCCGCGTCGGGCGACGGCCGCCGCCCGGAGGCTCTCGGCGTCATGCTTGGAATAGAAGAACGCCACCATCTCGGCGACGGAAAGCTCGCGTCCCGAGTCGTCGCGCGACGGTAGAGCGATTGCAGGCGCAAGCGTCCGTGCCTCGCGGAGGACGGCGTCGATCGTTTCTTCTCGGAGCTCTAACGACATGCCGAACTTGCCTTTGTCGAAATTGTCCCATTTCGGAAGAGACCGCAAGCAGGGAATCGCATGCAGCGGCGGGGACGATTCTTCGAAGACTACGCGGTCGGCGAGCTCGTCCAGCACTGGCCGGGCCGCGGCGTGCTCTACGTCGAGACGCGCTGCTGGATCCGGCGAGACGAGACCGTGCTCGCGCTGCGGCGCCGGATCCTGATGGCCAAGCGCGGCGCCTGACACGGCGCCGGCCGGGCGAGCCTCCGTTCAGAGCTTCGCGGCACCGCGCCCCGAGCGCCACCAGATCCACCCGAACGCCGCCAGGCCGCCGATAGCCACGGGCAGCGGAGGCGCCCCGGCGACGCCGACGAGCAGCACCACCACGGTGGCCACCGCCGCGATTGCGATTCTCACAGTGCCTCGGTTCCGCGCTCGCCGGTGCGAATCCGCACGACCTCGTCGACCTGGCTGATGAAGATTTTCCCGTCGCCGATGCGTCCGGTCCTGGCGCTCTGCTCGATCGTCTTGCAGACGGTGGCCACTTGAGACGCAGCAACGAAAATTTCGAGCTTGATCTTGTTACGCAAGTCGATGGCGTATTCGGCGCCTCGATAGAGATCCGGGTGCCCCTTTTGGCGGCCGAACCCCTGGACCTCCATGACCGTGATGCCGCGGATGCCCTCGGCCGCCAGAGCGGCTTTGACCTCGTCCAGCTTGAACGGCTGGATGATCGCTTCGACCTTCTTCACGCACTCGCCCCGGGCGGCCGGGCCGAGACCGACCCGCTTCAGGAACTGTGCGGTGACCGTCCGACCGCGACGGCGAAAGAAGCTCCGGTTCATGAACAGAACGGCGACCGAGTTGCGAAATTAGCCCGCCCGCCCTCGCATCTCGTCTTCGGTCGAACTGTGAATCCGTCGAGGGGCCTCGGCAGATCCATCCTCAGACTCACGGGTCAACCCTCCGCGTTTTTGGGTGCAAGGGCAATACCAACGAAGGCGAGCGCGGAATGGTGCTGCCGATCGAAGTGGTCGCGCGTCAGGTGTGAACTTGCGCGCGAGAGGCCGCCGATTCTCTAGGCAATGCTGAATTGTCGGGCAGCGTCCTCCGCGCCCCGACTCACGATCCCCGGTCATCCGCTCGAACCAACTCCCAAAAAACCGCGATGGCATCGACGGCATCCCGTGAAGCGACCGATCGCCGGGGATCTGGCGTTGGTCTTGCTTACCGTCGATCGACCGCACCAATCCAGTGGCGGCACACGATCAACGATCGACGGTGGGGAGGGCAGCATGAAGCAAGTTCACAGATATAAGAAACCGTTCCGAAGGATTGCGCTCGGAGTCGCCGCCGGTTGGCTGGCAATCGGGGGTGGCGCGCTCGCCGACGAGGAGAAAGCACCTTCGAAAACGATTGACGAGCGCGTAACCGATCTCGAGAAGTCGCTCGGCGCGCTCGCGGACTTCCAACTGAGCGGTATGTTCTACACGTCGTACCTCTGGAACTTCAACGAGCCCGACAATCGCCAAAACACGCTGCGCTCGCTCGACAACCAGGACAACACCTTCGGCGTAGATCTGTTCCAGCTCGGCATCGGCAAGAAGGGGCCGGGGGGTCTGTCGTTCTTCACGAAGCTCGACGTCGGAAATACCGCGAGCCGCATCGGCGCGGACTGGACTGGCAACGGACAGTTCACCGGCGTCACCGGCGATTCCGGCGATTTCGAGATCGAGGAGGTTTACGCCAACTACGCGCCCGACTGGTCTCACGGGCTTTCGGCGAAGTTCGGCAAATTCGTCACGCTGCTCGGCGCGGAGGTCATCGAGGCGCCCTCCAACATGAACTACAGCCGATCGTTTCTCTTCGGCTTCGCGATCCCCTTCACGAATACAGGTTTGATGTTCAACTACCCCATCACGGATGCCCTGCAAGTGAACCTGGGGGTGGTCAACGGCTGGGACAACGTCGCCGACAACAACAACGGCAAGACGTTCATGGGCAACGTCGCCTGGACAGCGAACCCGCATTTCTCGCTGATCGTCAACGGCATCTTCGGGCCCGAGGAGAACGACACCAGTAGTCACCCCCGTGGAGTCGCCGACGTGGTGTCCACGATCACGCTCGACCCGGTCACGATTTCTCTGAACGGCGACTACGGCAGCGAAGGCGCCGCGGCGCTCAACGGCGGGACCGCCGAGTGGTACGGCTTCTCCGGCGTCGTCGGGGCAACACTCAAGGATCTGATCTGCCTTCCCATGGGCGCCTACCTCCGCGGCGAGGTCTTCCGCGACCAGGGCGGCTTCCGCACCGGCACCGACCAGACGCTCTGGGAGGTCACGTTCACCGGCAAGTACTTTCTCACCGAGAAGCTGACCATCTGGGCGGAGTACCGCCACGACGGCTCGGACGAGAGCGTGTTCGCGAAGAACGGCACGGTCACCACCATCGATTCGACCACCGGGGACACCGTCACGTCGCCGCAGTTCAAGGGCTCGCAGGATACCGTGTCGATCGCCGCGAGCTACGTGTTCTGAGCGTTGCGGGAGAGGAGACCTCGATGAAGAAGATCGAAGCGATCATCAAGCCGTTCAAGCTCGACGAAGTGAAGGAAGCCCTCGCCAAGGAGGGGATCCAGGGCATGACGGTTTCGGAAGTGAAGGGATTCGGTCGGCAGAAAGGCCACGCCGAGCTCTATCGTGGCGCCGAGTACGTCGTCGACTTCTTGCCCAAGATCAAGATCGAGCTCCTGCTCGACGATGCATCGGCAGCGAAAGCCGCCGCCCTGATTCAGGCGGCCGCGCGCACCGGACGAATTGGAGACGGCAAGATCTTCGTGAGCCCCGTGGAGGACGTGATCCGGATCCGAACGGGCGAGCGAGGCGAGCAGGCGATCTAGCTCGCCACGAGAAAAGAGGAGGAGAGAGCCAATGAAGCATTCGAGAGCGACGCTCGGATTCCTCGGTGCCCTGGGGATCGCCGCGCTGCTCGCCGGCACGCCCGGCAGGCTCGCGGCGGAGGAGAAGGCGCCCGAGCAGGACCCGCGGCCGCGCCGGCTCCGGCTGGTCCGCAGCTACCGACCTACTTCACGGCGGCGAGCCCCGATCCCGCGAAGCCCCTGTGGCCCGATCCGACCGGCGCGGCCGCGGGAGTGTGGGCGACGCCGGCCGGCGACGGCAAGGGCGACGTGCCATCCTCGCTGGCGCTGACCGACCTCTACGATCGCATCGCCCACAACCTGTTCTCGATCAACATCGTGTGGGTGCTGATCGCCGGGCTTCCTGGTCATGTTCATGCAGGCCGGGTTCTGCATGGTCGAGACCGGGCTCTGCCGCGCGAAGAACGCGGCGCACACGATCGGCATGAACTTCATGATCTACCCGCTCGGCTGCTTCGCGTTCTGGGCCTACGGCTTCGCGATCGGCTGGGGCAACTGGTTCAACGGCCCGGTGGCGCCGGGCTGGTACTCGTCGCTCGGACCGGGCACGTCGGTGCTGAACAGCGGCTGGGGACTCGGCGCGGCCACCGATGCCGCCGGCAACGCCACGGGCGTGTTCACATACGGCCTGATCGGGCACGAAGGGCTTCTTCCTGAACGGCGTCGTGACGACGTCAGCGTGATGGCGCTGTTCTTCTTCATGATGGTGTTCATGGACACCACCGCCACGATTCCGACCGGCGCGATGGCCGAGCGCTGGGCGTGGAAGAACTTCTGCCTCTACGGCCTGTGGGTGGCGCTGCCCTACTGCCTCTACGCCAACTGGGTGTGGGGCGGCGGCTGGCTGGCCCAGGTCGGGCATCAACTGGGGCCTCGGCCACGGCGCGGTCGACTTCGCCGGCTCGGGCGTCGTGCACGCGATGGGCGGCGTCATCGGCCTGGCCGGCGCGATCGTCATCGGCCCGCGCATCGGCAAGTACGTCGACGGCAAGCCGCAGGCCATGCCCGGCCACCACATGCCGATGGTCGATCGCTCGGCACGTTCATCCTGGCCTTCGGCTGGTTCGGGTTCAATCCGGGCTCGACGCTCGCCGGCACCGACCTGCGGATCAGCTTCGTGGTCGTCAACACGATGCTCGCCAGCGTCACCGGCGCCGATCGGCCGCGATGCTCACCATGATGCTGGCAAGGGCATGAAGCCCGATCCCGTCGATGATGTGCAACGGCATGCTGGCCGGCCTGGTGGCGATCACCGCGCCCTGCGCGTTCGTCGACCCCTGGGCGCGGCGATCATCGGTGTCATCGCCGGCGTGCTCGTGGTCTTCAGCGTCTTCTTCTGCGACAATCGCGGCGTCGACGACCCGGTCGGCGCGATCTCCGTTCACGGCGTCAACGGCCTCTGGGGCGTCATCTCCGTCGGCATCTTCGCCAACGGGAGAGTACGGCGCGGGCTGGAACGGCGTGGTCCGCGACGCGATGGTGAAGGCGTACGGCTCGGACGGCGTGCGCGGCCTGCTCTACGGCGACGCGTCGCAGCTCGTCGATGCAGCTGATCGACGCCGCCGTGGTGGCCGTCTTCGGCTTCTGCATGGCCTACGTCTGGTTCAAGCTCAGCGACCTGATCACGCCGATCCGCGTCAGCGAGGAGACGGAAGCTCGAGGGCCTCGACGGTCCCGAGATGGGCGCTCACGGCTACCCCGATATGGTCGGTATCCACGTCAATCGGGCAGCCGCCTGAAGTTTCCATGCTGCCGAGCAGGGGAAGAGCGAGGGGGAGCCGCCGACGCGGCCTCTCCTCCCCTGCTCCCTCTCTCGCCCCCCAACCCGAGTCTCCCATCGTGCTCATCGCCGACGACGACGAAACGATTCGACTCGTCCTGCAGCGTGCGCTGACGAACGAGGGTTACGTCGCCATTCCCGTCGACGACGGTGGCGAGATCTGGCCGATCCTCGATCGCGAAAACGTGGTCGCGCTGGTCCTCGACCTGAAGATGCCCGGCGTCAACGGCTGGGAAGTCCTGCGGCGGCTGCGTGACGATTTCCGCTACCGCTCCAGACGAATCCGTGTCGTGGTGCTTTCGGGACAGACCGATCCCGAGAGCCGAGACTTCGCGCTCCGACTCGGCGCCTTCCAATTCTTCTCGAAACCGGTCGACCTCGACGCGTTGCGCCGCGCCGTGCTGCCCTCGTTCTCTTGACGCGAGCCCAGGTTTTTCGCTCTTGTACCTCCCCCGCTCGGTGGAGGAGGATAAAATGAGAATATTTTATGGTCGGAGCACAGCCCTGCGCGTGGCCGCTGCCGGTGGCCTCGGCGCTCTGATCAGTGCCGCGACCGCGTTGGCGGAAGAGGCCGCGGCGCCCGCGGCCCCGAAATTCGACACCGGCGACACCGCGTGGATGCTCACCAGCTCCGTGCTCGTGCTGATGATGACGATCCCCGGGCTCGCGCTCTTCTACGGCGGTCTGGTGCGCTCGAAGAACGTGCTGTCGACGCTGATGCACAGCTTCTTCTGCGCCGCCTTGATCAGCGTGACGTGGGTGCTCTTCGGATATTCGATGGCCTTCGGCCCGGACATCGGCGGCATCGTCGGCGGCGCGGCGAACTTCGGATTGCGTGGCATCCTCGGCACCGCAAACTCAGCCGCGCCGACGATCCCGCAGATGGTGTTCGTCGCCTTCCAGGGGACCTTTGCGATCATCACTCCCGCGCTGATCTCCGGGACGTTCGCCGAGCGGCTCCGCTTCCCCGCCTTTGCGCTCTACATGCTGCTTTGGTCGACGTTCATCTACAATCCGCTTGCCCATTGGGTCTGGGGCGGGGGCTGGATCGCATCCAAGGTGGGCGCCATCGACTTCGCCGGCGGCACCGTCGTTCACATCTCGAGCGGCGTCTCCGCGCTCGTGACCGCGCTCTACCTCGGCAAGCGCGTCGGCTACCCCGAGACGCCGATGCCGCCGCACAACCTGCCGTTCTGCGTCGTGGGAGCGTCGCTGCTGTGGGTGGGATGGTTCGGGTTCAACGCGGGCAGCGCCACCTCCTCGAGCGAGCTCGCCGCCTTCGCCTTCGTCAACACCAACACGGCAGCCGCCGCGGCGGCGCTCGGCTGGATGTTCGCCGAATGGTCACGATCCGGCAAGCCGACGATCCTCGGCGCGGCGTCCGGCGCGGTCGCCGGCCTGGTGGCCGTCACGCCCGCCTCGGGATTCGTGACGCCGATGGCGTCCCTCGTCATCGGCGGCCTTGCCGGCGCGATCTGTTACACCGCCGTCAGCTTGAAGGCACGCTTCGGTTACGACGATGCGTTGGACGTCGTCGGCGTACACATGGTCGGCGGGACGCTCGGCGCTCTCTTGACCGGCGTGTTCGCGACCAAGGACGTGAACTCGGCGATCCCGACCCTCACGCTCGGGCTCGACGGCGGTCTCTTGTACGGTTACCCCGGCCTCATGGTGAAGCAGCTGATCGCGGTGGTCGCGACCTACGTCTTCTGCGGTGTCGGCAGCTTCCTGCTACTGACGATCATCAATGCGATCACGCCGCTCCGCGCGCCCATCGACGACGAGCGCATGGGTCTCGATCTCTCGCAGCACAGCGAGACGGCCTACACGACGTGAGCCTACGGGTTACCGGCGACCGGCAAGACACCCGAGAAGGCCTTGCCGGAAACCGGTAGCCGCCTCTTACGACGCGAGCGCGAACACGATCAGCGCCACCGTCTCGAGGATCTCGGCACCGGCATCGAGGCTCTGCGGGGTAACGCCGCCGAGTCTGCGATCGAGATAGAAGCGCAGTACGAGGGTCACGAGCCCGCTGACGATCAGCACGAGCAGCCCGAGCGCGCCGCCAAGCGCGAGCGTCACCACGGCGACGAAGGCGCTTGCGCCACCGAGCTCGCGCAGGCCGATCGCCGGATCGAACGGAGCTGCCTCGGCAGCCGAGCCAGCGGCACGCGAGCCGTACGCGAGGCAGACGAGCGCCGCGCGCCCGATCATCGGCGACAACAGCACGCCGACCGCGCGCATCGGATCGGACAGCAAGTCAAGGCCCCGCACCTTGAGAATCAGCAGGAAGGCAATCGCCGCGGCTCCCGAGCTGCCGAGCCGCCGGTCGCGGATCGTTGCAATCGCCCACTCGCGGCCGCGAAAGCCGATCAGGCCGTCGGCGGTGGTGGCGAAGCCGTCGAGCTGACGCCCGGCGCTGAGCAGCGCCAGGGCGCCGACGAGCACAACGTTGGTGATCTCCTGCGCGACGAAGGCGCGCACCACCCAGTCGAGTAGGCTCACCGCGATGCCGATCAGTAGGCCGATTGCGGGGTAGAAGAGAGCCGCGCGGCCGATCGATAGGCGCGAGGGGTCAGCCCGTCTTCCAAAGATCGTCAGCTCCGATAGCGCAGAGCGAAAGTCGCTCCACAGGACGTCGAGTGCGTTCGGACTCGATCGGGACGACGACGGGCGATGCGGAATCTCCGCTATCGGCGGCTGGCATTTCGCGTGGAGATTCGATTCCGATCGACATCAGATTGTTACGATCGTTCTATGTATACCGGAGACTGGGAACGCGCTCCAGCGCGGCTTCGGTCGCGGCCAGATCACCGACGCGCCCCGCCAGAATCTCGGCCCTCAAGCGTTCCAGATCCTCGCGGTCGTCTATGTCGTAGGTCGGCGCGACGAGCGCGGGCTCGATGCCCGCACGCCGGGCGGCCGCGATCGTCGCCTCGAGCACGCCCGAGCCCCCCCAGCGGATGTCGCAAAAGATCGGCGGAAGCGAGGTCGCGCCGACGAGAAAGTAGCCTCCGTCTTCGGCAGGACCGAGCACGAGCGGTGCGCCGGCCGCGAGATGCCGAAAAGCGTCCTCGAGCGTCGAGATCGGCACGTGCGGGACGTCGGATCCGATCAGCACCGCACTGCGATGACCCTCGACAAGTACCTGCTCGATGGCCCTGGCCATGCGATCGCCGAGCTCGCCGCCCGTTTGCGCGAATGCCTTCTCGCCGCCGGCGATATCGGCGGCGAACGGCGCGTCCGCGGGCGCGAACGCCCAGTGAAGGACCCACGCGGGATGGGCGGCGAGCCTGCGTCCGAGGTCGAGGAGAAACGCCCGGTAGAGGGCGGCCGCCGCCCCGTCACCGATCGAAGCCGCCAGCCGAGTCTTGACCCCTCCCGCTTCGGGATGGCGCGCCAGAACCACGAGCGCAGGAGGAAGTCTCACGGTTTTCCGCCTTTCGGGCTCCCCGAGGTCTATCCGTGTTCTCATCGCGCCCGCGAAAGCTGCAGGACCGTGAAGCGCCCCGGCTCCTATGCCACCTTGATGTATGACAGAATCCGGTCCATAAGGCGTGTCTTTCGCGCATGGAGCGCGGCTTGGCGTTTTCTGCCGGCGGGATCCGGCGAAGGAGGTTTCCGATTCATGAACGGTTCGGGAATGTTGCTGCGGACGCTCGTGGCCGCGCTTTGTTGGTCGCTGCCCCTTGCTGCCGCTGCGGCCGAGCCCGGGCACGGCACGCCCCCGTCCTCATTTGCCGACATCGTGCAGGACGTGATCCCCGCCGTCGTGAACATCTCGACCACGCAGACGGTGAAGCGGCCGGAAATTCCGGGCGGCCACTCCGGGGATCCGATGGAAGAGTTCATGCGCCGCTTCTTCGATCAGATGCCGAAGAGCTACAAGGAGCGCAGCCTGGGATCGGGTGTGATCATTTCGCCCGATGGCGAGATCCTCACCAACGCCCACGTCGTGGGCAATGCCGGAGACGTCGTCGAGGTGATCCTGCAGGATCAGAAGCGCTTCAAGGCGAAGATCGTCGGCAAGGACAAAAAGACCGACATCGCGCTCATCCGGATTCAGACCGATCATCCGTTGCCGGCCGCCAAGCTCGCCCACGGCGACGACTTGCGCGTCGGGGACTGGGTGGTCGCCATCGGCAACCCGTTCGGGCTCGGCGAGACGGTCACCGCCGGAATCGTCAGCGCCAAGGGCCGGGCCATCGGCGCTGGCCCGTACGACGACTTCATCCAGACCGACGCCTCGATCAACCCGGGCAACTCCGGCGGCCCGCTGCTCAACGTCCGCGGGGAGGTGGTCGGCATCAACAGCGCGATCTACAGCCAGAGCGGTGGCAACATCGGCATCGGGTTCGCGATCCCGATCGAGATGGCGGCGCACATCGCCGACTCGCTGCGCACGAGCGGCAAGGTCGTGCGCGGCTGGCTGGGCGTCGCCATCCAGGACGTGACGCCGGAGATCTCGAAGGCGATGGGGGTCAAGCAAGAGACCGGCGCGCTGGTTGCCGACGTCGCCAAGGAGGGCCCGGCTGACAAGGCGGGGATCCAACGCGGCGACGTGATCGTCGCCTACCAGGGGAAGGAAATCACCTCGAGCCGCGATCTGCCGATCCGAGTCGCCGAGACCCCGGTCGGCACGCGCGCCGAGCTCAAGGTCCTGCGCGAAGGGCAGGAAAAGACCATCACGGCGGAGATCGGCGAGCTGAAGGACAAGGAGATCGCCGCCGAAGCCGCGTCGCCCACCTCCCGCCTGGGCCTGCACGTGGACAAGATCACGCCGGAGGTCGCCGAGCGGCTCGGGATTCCGCCGCACACCAAGGGCGTCGTCGTGACGAGCATCGATCCGGGCAGCCCTGCGGACAACGCGGAGATCCGTCCCGGAGACGTCGTCCGAGAGGTCGATCGCAAGTCGGTCACCACGCCCGAGGCCTTCGACAAGGTGATCGCGGACCGCAAGCCCGAAAGGCCAGTGCTGCTGCTCGTGCAACGCGGCGAGTCGACCCTGTTCATCACGCTCACGCCGGAGACGGGCGAAGGTGGCGCGAACGAGTCGCGATGAACAGATACGGGGACGTTGCGCACGTATCGAGTCGTCCAAGCTCTGGACCGGGATTCGCAGCGTTCGCCTCGACGACTCAACTACGGACGCAACGTTTCTCTTCCCTCCGTCCCCGCGAGCGGCGTATGATGATGTCGTGAAGTTCTCGAAGCTCTTCCCGGCTGAAGTCGTCGCGCGCCTGTTCCTCACAGTCGCTGTTGCCCTGTCGGTGAGCTCGGCGCTGCTCGCGCTTCCGAGTCTCGTCGGCGGGGATCTCGGCCAAGGGCTGCTGCTCGTCGGCGTGGCCATATTCGCAGGGTGGATGGCGACGGCGATCCATCAGTTCCAGCAGCGGCTCGCCGGAATCGACGAGGTCGTGTGCCAGGGCAAGCGACGTGTCGAGCAATCGGAGGCGGTGCTCGAGGAGATGCGGCGCCTGGCGAAATCGCTGCGCGGGGCGGCCTCGGTCGACGATAACGAGGAAGACCGGACGGTTCACTGACCTCGCTTCGGACTCGCCCGATTGCACCCGTCCGGCGAGACGTCCGTTGCGTTTGGTGCCACGACCGACCTCGTAGGCTCAATGCCGGCGGCCCGCTACCGGGTATTGCACGAGACACCGCGAACTCTTTACCGGTAACCGGAAGCCGTTTCGCGCGGATACAGCCGCAAATAGCGGAACGCGGCGAGCCCGCTCGCCGCGTCTTCGCCGCTCGCTTCGCCCTCCGCCCCGATGTGGAAGCGAATCGTATTGTCGCCGACGCGGAAAGCCCCCGCCGGCGGCTCCACGTGATACTCGCGCCATCCTCGGGCGAGAGCGATCTCGGGCGCGACCCACTGATTCACGGAGATCACCAGTCGCGCGCATAGGCTGCGCTTCTCCGTCGCTGCCGCCGGGCGAAGCGTCACCTTCAAGATGCCGACGGGCGGGTTCACCGCATGGAGAGTCACGCGGACGTCCGGCGAGCGTGCCCACGACACGGGGCCGATCGGCTCGGCGGGACCGTCCTCCCAGAGACCCGCCAGGGACGCGCGCGATTCGGGAGTACCGAACTCGATCGACGCGAGCGGACTTCGATTCTCGTCGAGAGCAGACGGTAGCCGGAAACGCGTTCCGGGCAGGTCGTCGAAGACGACGAAGGCGATACCGCCGACGGCGAGCAGGCTGGCCACGGCGACGCGCGACAAACGCTGGAGCCGGCCCGCCGCGAGGACCCACGCCGCGGCGAGCAGCATGCTGGCCGAGACGTCACTCAACCAGTGGCTGCCAGTCAGAAGGCGTCCGACGCCTTGCAGCAGCGCGCCCAGGGCCGCCATCGTATAACCCGACCAGCGCATCCACGGCCGCCAATCCCGCCCGCGGATCAGCAGGATGGCGATCATCGCTGCCATCGTTGCGCCGGTCATGTGGCCGCTCGGAAAGCTATTCCCTGTGATCGTTCCCGGAGTCGAGTTGGGCCTCAGCCTTTCGATGGCGGTCTTCATCAGCTCGGTCGCGGCCGCTCCCACGACGAAGAGCAGGAGGAGACCGATGAGGTACCACGGACGCCTCCAGCCGCCACTCACCAACGCGAGGCCGACCAGCACGCCGAGGACTGCGCGCACGATCGGGTCGATCCGGTGCGCGGCGCGCTCGACGGCGCAGCTGCGGTGATACTGCACCCATTGATAGGCCCACTCGTCGATCGACACGGTCCAGTGGACCGAGACGAGTATGGTCAGCGCGCCGAGCAGTGCCCACGTCGCGTAGATCTCGGACCGAGACATGGCGAATCAGGTCCATAGCGGATCGATGCGGACAGAGCGAGTTGCCGCGGCCGGAGTTTCCCCGACCGACGATCCTCCGACATCATTCTCGGGTCACCGGCCCCGGCACGCGTCGCGATTCTCGACAGCGGGGCGCGGCAGCCGCCTCGCGCCGCGGATCGTTCCCGGCTGGTCGAGGTGTCAACCCGTCGTGAATCTCCGGGAAGGCCATGGAATCGATCGGGCGATCGGTTCCGCCATCGTACGGGGGCAGATTACCGCGCGTTCTGCGGGGGCCAGCTGACGCGACACGAGGTATCCGCATGCGGGTGGGCCCGGCGGCTGACTCGCGTCGGCCCACGATTTTCGCTACGAACCCGCTCTGTCGTTGCCATGCGAGTTTCCGTCGTCATCCCGGTCTACAACGAACGCCCGACCATCGAAGAATGCCTGAAGCGCGTCCGGGCAGTCGGACTCGACAAGGAGATCCTCGTCGTCGACGACGCGTCGACCGACGGTACCCGCGAGTTCCTCGCCGCGCTTCCCGCCGAGCCGAACTTGCGCATCTTCTACCAGCCCGACAACCGCGGCAAGGGAGCGGCCGTGCGACGAGGATTCGAGGAAGCGACTGGCGACGTCGTCGTGATCCAGGACGCCGACCTCGAATACGATCCTGAGGATTACCACAAGCTGATCGAGCCGATCCGTGACGGCCGAGCCGACGTGGTCTACGGCTCCCGCTTCCTCGGATGGCCGCGGCGCGTGCTGCGCTTCCGGCATCAGCTCGCCAACCGCTTCCTCACGCTGCTCTCGAACCTCGTCACCGACCTGAACCTCACCGACATGGAAACCTGCTACAAGATGATGACGCGCGAGGTGGTGAAGAGCTTGCGCCTGCGCTCGGACCGCTTCGGCATCGAGCCCGAGATCACCGCCAAGATCGCCCGCCTCGGCTTTCGCGTGTACGAGGTCCCCGTCTCGTATCACGGCCGCGACTATTGGGAAGGCAAGAAGATCGGCTGGAGGGACGGCTTCGCCGCGATCGCGACGATCTTGCGCTACGCCTTCGTCGACGACGAGGAAAACGAGCGCGCCGGATATCGCATTCTGCAGCGCATGCAGAAAGTCTCCCGCTACAACCGCTGGATGTGGGAGCAGCTCGAGCCCTACGTCGGTCGCCGCGTGCTCGAGGTCGGCGCCGGGGTGGGCAACATGACCCGCTTTCTGCTGCGCCGCGAGCGCGTGATCGCCACCGACCTCGACGCCAAATATCTGCGGATTCTTCATCACCTCTTCGATTCATACACGCACGTGACGATCGGCCGGTTCGATCTCGGCGACCGGCCGCCGGCGACGGAAACCGACGGCGCGGTCGATCTCCCCGGCGCGGAGCGCATCGACACGGTGGTTTGCCTGAACGTGCTCGAGCACATCGAAGACGACGAACGGGCCTTGCGAACCTTCCACGAGCTGCTCGAGCCCGGCGGCCGATTGATTCTGCTCGTGCCCGCGCTGCAATCGCTCTACGGCTCGCTCGACCGTGCTCTCGATCATTTCCGCCGCTACGAGAGAGCCGAGCTCCTGGACAAGCTCGGTCGCGCCGGGTTCGAGATCGAGGGGAGCTGGTTTTTCAACCTCCTCGGCGTCTTCGGGTGGTACCTGAACAGTCGACTGCTCAAGCGCACGACGTTTCCTCCCGTGCAGCTGACGCTCTACGACCTTCTCGTGCCGCTTTTCCGGCTGGAGAGCCGGTGGCGCCTTCCGTTCGGCATGTCGCTGATCGCGATCGCGCGAAAGCCCGCCGTTCCGCAGGGAAGCTCGGCCAGCGGCTCCGTTTGAGCGCGATGATCGCGCGCGGCGGTGGTCTCACCGCCAACGCGACTCGCGGTACCACTCGGCGGTGCGCGCGATTCCTTCGCGGAGGTGAACCGTGGGAGCGTAACCGAGGTCCATGCGTGCCCGCGAGGCAGCCACCACGCGGCTGTTGCGGAAGAACGCGAAGCGCTTCGGGGCCACAGGGGGCTCGCGCCCGACGGCGGTATACGCCCGCGCGATGACGCCGGCCGCGAGCATGGCGGGGCGAAGCGGCAGGCGAAGCCGCGGCAGACGGCGCCCGAGCGCCGCGGCGACCTCGGTGAAGAAACGCTCGAGGGTCACCCGCTCCGGGCCGCCGACCAGATAGACCCCGATGCCGCACGTGGCCGCGCGGCAAAGCGCCGTGACGACGTCGCTCACGTAGACGAAGTCCACCTCCGCGCTGCAAGGTCCGATCCGCCAGAATCGCCCCTGGTCGATCGCGCGGAAGACCCGTCCGAGGGATGCGTCGCGCGGACCGTAGATTCGCGACGGCCGTACGACGACGAGCGTGAGCCCCGTCTCGGCCGCGACCGCGGCGAGCCGACGCTCCGCCTCCGCCTTCGATCCGCCGTAAGCATCTTGGGGCTCGAGCGCGGTATTCTCGTCGAGCGGCCTTCCCGAATTCGGGCGATGCACGCTGGTCGAGCTCACGAACACGAAGCGCTTCACACCGGCACGGGCGGCCGACCGAGCGAGTGCCTCCGAGGCCTCGGCATTCACCCGGAAGTATTCGGAGTCGGGCACGGCGACCTCCGTCACCAGGCTCGCGGCATGAACCACGACCTGGCAGCCCTGGCACGCCGCCGCCTGCGTCTCGCGAACAGTCACGTCACCGACGACGATCTCGGCGCCGCGATCGGCCAGCCAGCGAGGGACGTTCGTCGGCCGGGCCAGCGCGCGCACCGCACACCCGTCGCCGAGCAGCCCCTCCACCAGATGGGAGCCGAGGAATCCACCCGCCCCGGTCACGAGCGCGCGCGGGCTCATTTCAATTTCTGCGACCACGCGAGCGCGATCGCCAGCGCGACGAGCCCGACCGAATAGTCGTAGAGTTGCGACAGCAGGTGCGTCGCGAAGCCGGAGAGGATCGCAACCCGGGCAGAATAGCCGAGCCTGGCGAAACCGAGCGCCCACGCCGTTTCATAGGTCCCGAACCCGGCGATCCCGTGAATCGGCAACGTCGCCGACAGCTCGGCGCCGGCGATGCCGAGGAAGACCTTCCAGAACGGCAGATCCGCGGCGGTGAGCCCATGCTCGCGCACGACTCCGAGGAGCAACGCCCAATAGGCGGCGAACTTGAGCAGGCGGATGAGGAACGAGAGCGCGGTCAGCGCGACCGTCTGCCGCGCTCCGCCGGTTCGCTCGACCTCGCGCGCGACCTCATCGAGTCGCGCGGCGATGTTTCGGGTCCGCGGCCGCGCGTGGAGGTGGGTCGCAGCGAAGCGCAGGGTCGGCACCAGGCGCGCAAACATCAACACGACCATGATCGCGAAGATCGTCGTCACGGCGCCGAGCGCGGCGCTCGCTGCGAAACGGCCGAGCTCGAGGACGAGCGCTACGCCGAGAAGCAGCGTCATGGCGAGCAAGTCGTAGAGAAAGGTCAGAACGAAGGACGACAGCACCGGGTCGAGCGGGACCTCGAAGCGTCTCGTGAGCAGGTAGACGTAGCTCAGCGAGCCGAGTCGGGCGGGCAGCAAGTCGACGAGGAAATTCCGCGCAGCCGTCACCAGCACGAGCGGCCCGAAGCCGACCCAGCGCCCGATCAGCAGATGATAGCGAAACGAGCGGGCGAGCAGCCCCGCCATCGACAGCGCCACGTAGCCGGCGTAGTAGCGCCGGTCGACGCGCGCGAGCCAGTCGACGAGCTCGTGAAGGTCGACCCTGCGCAGGAGCACGAAGCAGAGCGCGGCGGTGAGCGCGACCGAGGCGAGAGGCCTCAGCCAGCCGCGGCTTCCGCCCTCGGCCTCAGCCGCCGCCACGCTCACGGATGACCCGGGCCGGCACGCCGCCGACGATCGTGAACGGCGGCACGTCATCGGCGACGACGGCCCCTGCGGCGACCACCGCGCCGTCGCCCACCCGCACGCCGTCCAGGATCACCGCATGGGCCCCGATCCAGGATCCGCGGCCGACGTGCACGGGACCCTTGGAAAAGCTGCCCTGCGAGGCGATCGAGCGGTCGCGATCGTCGAGATGGTAGCGCCCTCCGCCCACGTAGCAGCCGCCGGCGAAAAGCGCCGCCTCTTCGATGACCACGCCGCCCACCGAGCTCACCACGCAGCGCCAGCCCAAATTCGCGCGCGCCCCCACGGTGATCGGACCCTCTTTGCACGAGAGAATCGTGCCGCGGCTGACCAGCGTCCCCTCGCCGATCGTCAGGCCCTCGGCCGCGCCGCGCGCGTCGAGCACGCAGTCGTCGTCGACGAGCGCCCGGTCTCCGATCGCGATGCGCCGCGGATGACGCAGCACGAGCCCTCGCCCGAGCACGACGCCGCGGCCGAGCCGCCCGAAGAGCGGCCGGTAGAGAGCGCCGCGCAGCGCCAGGCCGAGAGCCCCGGGCGCGCCGCCGAAGATCGCGGTCACCAGCTCGTAATAGGCGAGGCCGAGCCAACCGCTCTCGGCGCCGACCACGGCGTCGCGATACTGCTCGGCGCGCGACGATCCGCGCTCGAGCAGAGACTCCTGGAATTTCGTACCCCCGCTCATCCGTCCTTCCTCGCCAGGGCCGGTGTCGCGGACCCTCGCAGCGCGAACACCACGCCGCCGAAGAGCGCGTAGACGACGGTCAGTATCACGTAGAGGACCGAAAGCGACAACGACTCCGCCTGCGAGACGCCGACGAGGCCGAGGAGGTACACGTAGGAGACGTCGCGCAGCCCGATCCCGTAGATCGACACGGGCACCGACTCGACGAGGCCGATGAGCGGTACGATGACGAAGAAGTACGAGAGCGGCACGGCGATCGTGAGCGAGCGGCCGATCACGTACACGGCCACCACGACGATCGCCTGGGCGGCGATCGAGAGGGCCGTGAGCTCGGCGAGCCGGCCGTTGCGCCGGTACGCGCCGAGAGAGGCCGCGGCGCTGCGCGCTAGCCGGTCGAGACGCCGCAAACGGGCGAATCCGAGCGCCTCCAGCAGCCGCAGCGGCCAGCCGGCGAACAGCGCGGCGCTCGCCACGAGAACGCCCGCGTAGAGAACCGCGCCGCTCCATCGCAGTCGCGGCGCGAGGACGGCTGCGGATCCCGCCGCCAGCGCGGTCAGACCGACCAGGCCGATGGCGGCAAAACCGAGCACGCGGTCGGCGATGACGGACGTGGCGGTCGCCACTCTCCTTCCGCTCCGCCGGGCCACATCGACCGCGCGCACCGCATCCCCGCCGATCGCGGTGGGCAGAAACAAGCTGAAGAAGGACGAAACCAGATAGGACGCGAACGCGGTCGAATGCGACAAGTCGATGCCGTCCGCGGCGAGGAGTCGCTGCCATTTGTAGGACTTGAGGCCGGTGTTGAGAAACTGGAGGGCGAGAATCACCAGGAGGTTGGCGAAGCCGATGGAGCCGATCTGCTCGGCCACGGCGTACGCATCGACGCGGCGAAGCAGCCAGCCGATCAGAGCCGCGCTGACGCCGAGCCGAACGAAGAGCCAGGCGGTCTTCCGAGTCACGCGGCCGCGACGGCTCGCCCGCCGCTGAAGAACCGGCGGTGCCAGAGGGCGAGGTTGAGTAGCGCCCAGAGCAAATGGTTGTGGTTGTGCCGCCGCGCGAGGTGCTCCCCCCAGACGCGCTCGATCGCCGCCGGCTCGAAGACCTCGCGAACGAGCTCGCTGCGCTCGATCTCGTGACGGGCATAATCGCGCAGCTCGTTGCGTAGCCAATTCTTGATCGGCAGGCTGTAGCCCTGCTTCTTGCGGTAGAGGATCTCCCGAGGAAGGTACTCGAGCATCGCCTCCTTGAGGATCGTCTTGGTCTCGAAGCCGCGCATCCTCCACTCGGGCGGGAGCCCGGTCGCGAACTCCACGAGCTCGTGATCGAGAAACGGCACGCGGACCTCGAGCGAGCTCGCCATGCTCATCTTGTCGACCTTCATGAGCACGCTGTCCGCCATCGTCATCTTGAGATCCACGTAGACCTCGCGGTCGAGCCGCTCGCCGGACGGGCACTGGCTCGCCCATTCGCCGACGAGCCGGAAGGGGTCGGCGTCGACCCGATCGAGGGCCTCGCGTCGGAAGAGCGCGGAAGCGAGATCAACCGAGAGGAAATACTGCCAGCGCATGTGCTCGCCGGCCGGATCCAAGCTCGCTCCGTCGACGAAGCGCTTGACGACGTTGACCGCGCCCTTCTTCTGCTCCTGGTCCGGAAGCCGCCGCACCAGGGGTTCGATCAAACGGCGGCGCAGCCGCCGAGGCAGGCGCTCGTAATAGCGGGCGCTGAAACGGCTGGCGCGGAACCGGTCGTAGCCGACGAAGACCTCGTCGCCACCCTCTCCCGAGAGACAGACGATCACGTCCTGGCGAACGCGCTCGCAGAGCAGCATCAGCGGAATCGCCGAAAGATCGGTCATCGGCTCGTCGAGATGCCACACGCCCCGCTCGATGTCCTCGGGCCGGACCGGCCGGATCATGACCTCTGTGTGCGCGGTGTCGAAGCGCTTGGCGACCGCCCGCGCGTACTCGATCTCGCTGAACGACGGATCGTCGTAGCCGATCGTGAACGTGCGGATTTTCTGGTCGGTGAGACGGCTCATCATGGCGAGCACGCTCGACGAGTCGACGCCGCCGGAGAGGAACACTCCGAGCGGCACGTCGCTCATCAAGCGCCGCTCGACGGACTTCTGCAGCAGCTCGAGGATGCGCCGCTTGGCGTCCTCCCACGCGAGCTCGACGGGACGGAAGCTCAGGTCCCAGTACTGACGGGTGGTGGTCCGCCCGTCGCGGAGCGTCATCGTGTGCCCCGGCTGAAGCTTGTGGATGCCGGCGAACATCGTGCGCGGGCCCGGGACGAACTCGTAACCCACGTAGTCGAAGACGGCCTGAGGATCGACCGCGCGCTCGACGCTCGGGTCTTCGAGGATCGCCTTGATCTCCGAGGCGAATACCAGCCGACCGCCGCTCCACGAGTAGTAGAGCGGCTTGATGCCGAGACGGTCGCGCGCGAGAAAGAGTTCGCGGCGAGCCCCGTCCCAGATCGCGAAGCCGAACATGCCGTTCAGACGCTCGACCGCGCGCTCACCCCACTCCTCGTAGGCGTGGAGGATGGCTTCGGTGTCGCAGCGGGTGCGGAATCGATGGCCGAGTGCTTCGAGCTCGCGGCGAAGGATCGCGTGGTTGTAGACCTCTCCGTTGTAGACGATCCAGCTCTCCCCCCGGGCGCGCGGGCAGCCCTCGTTCGACATCGGCTGGGAGCCGCCCGCGAGATCGATGATCGCCAGGCGCTGCATGGCGAGGCCGATCGAACCGTCCACGTGAATGCCGGCGCCGTCGGGCCCGCGATGCAGCATCGTCCGGCACATCGCGCCGAGCGTGACCCGATCCACCGGCCGGTTGTCAGGCTCGACGATTCCGACGATGCCGCACATAAACTGAGGCGGTACGATACACGAGGCGACCGATCAGAGATACCCGTGCGCGCGGTACCAGGCGCACGTGCGCGCGAGCCCTTCTTCGAGGGGCACCTTCGGCTCGTAGCCGAGCATGCGCCGGGCCTTGGAGATGTCGAATGCGCGCATGTGCGAGAACATCTCGGCGCGACGACGAAAGAGCGGCGGCGTGATGCCGAAGGGCCAACACGCGGCCTCGCAGAGCGCCGCCCCGAGCCAGACTGGTCCGAGCGGGAGATAGTGGATCTTGACGTCGATGCCGAGCGTCTTCGCCACCAACGGAATCAGCTCGTTCCACGACAAGGAGCGATCGTCGGCGATGAGGAACGTCTCACCGCGCGCCTCGGCCTTCTCGGCCGCCAGCTCGAACGCGTCGCAGAGGTTGTCGATGTAGAGCGGGTGATATTGCGCGCGTCCGTCGCCGACGATGAAGAAGTGACCGCGCTTCACCATGCGGAAGAGCATGAGAAACCGCGCCGGATCTCCGGGGCCGTAGATCCCCGTCGGCCGCAGGATCACGCCGTCGAGCCCCCGCCCCATCACCTCCCGGAACGCAATCTCGCCCTCCCACTTGGTCTGTTGGTAGTAGTCCTCGGGGGCGATCGGCGCTTCCTCGTTCGCCGGCGGATCGACCACGTGCCCGTGCACGCCCTCGGTCGAGCAGTAGACGACACGCCGCGCGCCCGCCCGCAGCGCCTCCTCCGCGACGAACCGCGTGCCGTCGACGTTGACGCTCTTGTAGACGCTCTTCGGTACGTTGATCTCGCGGAAGGCGGCGGCGATGTGATGGACGAGCTCCACGTTCTCGACCGCCTTGCGAACGGCTTCACGGTCGGCGACCGAGCCGAGCTGGATTTCCGCGCCAGCGCCGGAGAGCTCGTCGAAGAACACGCCCTTGTGGTTGTCGAGGACGCGGACCGAGTGGCCGCGCGCGAGATGGCGGCGCACGGCATGGCTGCCCGTGAAGCCGGTCCCTCCGGTGATCAGCACGCGCATGGGGCGTGCCTGGTACCGCGGCCCCGGCGGGCTGTCAATTCACCCGCTCGGCGCGGACGATGACCGGCGAGCCGAGGAGCCGCAAGAGGCCGGTTGCGCGCCCGGGAGCCTCGAGTGCCTTCGACACGCCGACGCGGCCGATCATGCGGTGGAGCACCATCGGCCAAAGGAACTGCGGGCGCGAAGCCGTCACGCGGAAACCGTGGACCAGAAGCGCCCGCTCGATCTCGACCGGGCGGTATTGCACGAACGGCCGCGTGTTGCCCTCGAAGCGCTTCTTGGCGGCGAAGAGACCGCCGGAGAGCACGTTGACGCTTCGGGACGACGGGTAGTCGACGACGACCGATCGCCGAGCGACCCGACAAAGCTGACGGAGGAGAGCCTGCCAGGCCGAGACGTGCGGCAACAATCGAAAACACAACACGGCATCGAACGAGCGGTCGGCGTAGGGCAGGTCGATGACGTTGCCGACCTCGAACCGGCAGCATCCGCTCGCGAGCCAAGCGGACAGGCGCTCGGCGCACGCCGGCGCGCTGCCGACGACCGTCACATCGTATCCAGCGTCGACGAGCGCAGGCGTGAGCTGTGCGTGGCCGCCGCCGACGTCGAGAAGGCGCGCGCCACGTCCGAGCGGGCTCAGGAGCTCGAGAGTGGATCGGGCTTGAAGCTCCAGAAACCATGCGCCGACCGGGCCGGCAAACCGCCGGGCGTAGTCTTCCGAGGCGGTCTCGACGTCAGCGGTCTCCGGAAACCCGCCGCCCATCAGGCGACCTCGGTCGGATGCTCGGCCGAAGTATGTCGCGACCAACGGGAGCGATCCATGCCGCACGCTCCTCCCCCGATCAGGCGGCCGAGCCGTCCATTCTGCACAGGCGGGCGCCGTTCGACGTGTCCGTCCCCGACCGGGAGAGACCGGTATCCGCTCTGGCGATTCATCGCTTGCACCCCGCTAGATCTTTCGCGCTTTGGCGATCAGGTAGTAGCCCTGCGCGCCGGCGCAGAGGAAGTCGAGCTTCGCCCAGAGCCAGAGCAGCGGATGCAGCCTGGCGAGCAGGCGGAACTGGCGCGCGCTCTTTTCCAGATCCGCCGCCGTGACGACGGTGCCCTTCGCACGGTCGTCTCCCACCGGGCGGCTCCGCAGATACGCGTAGTTGAGCGCCACATCGAGAGCTTCGGAGAAGACCTTCGAGTAGGTCGCGGAGCTCTCGATCGCGAAGCGGCCGCCAAGGAGCGCTCGCAATTCGTCGCGCGTGTAGCCGGGCCGGACGTGACCGTGCCACTCGTCGGTGAGACCGAGCCGGTCGCGCAGCGCGCGCAGCAGGCTCCGCCGCTTGGCATGCGGCGTGTTGACGACGAGATCCCCGCCCGGCCGCAGGATGCGCGCGATCTCCGCCACGCAGCCGGCATCGTCGCGGACGTGCTCGAGGAAATCGATGATCACCACCAGATCGAAGGAGGCGTCGGCGAACGGCATGCACATGCGGGCTCCATCGATGCGGTAGACGTTCGAGCCGACGAGGCTGCGGATCGAGGCGACCGCCTTTTCGGAGAGATCCGCACTCGACCAGCGCCCCCCGCGTGCGCGAAGCAGGTAGCTGATGACGCCGTTGTCGGAGCCGAGATCGAGGCAGTCCTTGTCGGTGGTGTCGCCGACATGGCGGACGAGCGCTCGGTACTTCGCCTGCTTGAGGATCGACTTGTCGAAGAGCCGAAGCGCCCAGGCGTTTTCGGGAGCGGGGTTCCGGCGAGGTGGAGAAGCGCTCACGGAAAACGTTGCCTCACCTCGGCGATCTCGCTGGCGACCCGAGCCTCGTCCCAGCCGAGATCTCTCGCGACGAGCGCGGCTGCGGCCGCCAACGCGACCTCCCCCGGGTGGCCGGCGGAGCCGAGGTCGGTGCGCCGGAACACGACGTCGGCGAGCTTCGCGGCCATCTCGCGGCGAACCGCGAACATCACCTCGGCGCCGGTGACGTCCGTCCCATCGGCGATCGGCGCGAGCCGGCGGCTATCTCCGCCGGCCTCCTCGATCACGTCTCGATAGCGCGAGCCGTAGTGGGTGATCAGGCGCCGGACCGTCCGCGCCGTCACTCCCGGAAGCGGCGCCGCGGTCTCGCGAGCGACGTAATCCTCGACTCGCTCGACGTCCCCGCCCCAAACCGGGAGCTGGGCGCTCCGCGAGCGCGGGCCTTCCGTGCCGAGCTTGGAAGACACGCGGTCGACGACCGTTTCGGCGACGCCGCGCGCGGTCGTGTACTTCACCCCCGTCACCGTGATCATACGATCGAGCCCCTCCTCGGCATGATCGCGGATCTGGTAGCGCGTCGCCAACTCGACCTCGGCGGCCGCTTCGCCGCCGCCAGCCGCCGGCACCAGACCGCCGTGCACGAAGCACACGTCGGCGCGTGACAGCCGCGCCGGCGGATACGCCGAGTTGACCTCGTCCAAGAACCGCTCGATCTCCGGCTCCGTGACCGCGAAGCCATCCGGCGCTCCGTCGTATGGCAGATAGGTCGTGCCGATGAGCGTCCGGTCGTGCCATGGCACGAAGAAGAAGAGCCGTCGATCGCGCTGCACCGCCCCGCTCGCGTCGCGAAAGCGCCGAGCGACGCCGATCGCATGCTCGCCGAGGATCGAGCGCGTCACGAGATTCATCGCCTTGGCGAGGCGAATCGTACGCTTCTGCGGCGGAGACGCGCGGCCGCCCAAGCCCTCGACGGACCAGGGGCCGGTCGCGTTGACGATGACGCGAGCGCGAAGCTCGAACGTATCTCCCGCCAAGGCGTCGCGAACCCGGAGTCCCTCGGCACGACCACCGCTGACCAGAACCTCGGTCGCTTCCGCGTAGTTGAGCGCCTCTGCTCCGGCCTCGATCGCCGAGCGCAGGATCGCCAAGAGCAGACGCTCCGAATTCAGCATCAAGCCGTCGTACCAGAGCGCCCCGCCGGTGAGTCCCTGCTCCGGAATGCCCGGCACGA
Source organism: uncultured delta proteobacterium (assembly GCA_963745025.1). GTDB lineage: Bacteria > Desulfobacterota > Binatia > JACPRU01 > JACPRU01 > CAVQIG01. Next base: position 214,452 of record CAVUWD010000016.1, on the reverse strand, counting down.
GCCGCAGGCACTCGCTCCTCGACACGATCCGCGCGGGAGGAATCCGCCGGGACGGCTCGAGCGCTCGATTGCGGTCGAGGCTCAGGAGATCGTTCAGCTTGAGCGCGACGAACAGCGCCTCACGGCCGCGAAGCCCATGACCGTACGTCGGCATCAGGAACGCTTGCGGCCGAACCAGATGGGGGGCAATCCGCAGAAGCACCGACCGCTCGTGAATCGACTCCCGCAGGCGACGGAGATCCCCGTGCTGCAGGTAGCGCAACCCCCCATGAACGATCTTGTGGCTGTTCGCCGATGTCGCCCCGCCGAAGTCTTCCTTCTCGACGAGCGCGACCGCGAGGCCGCGTAGCGCCGCATCGCGGGCGATACACACACCGTAGATGCCACCGCCCACGACCGCGACGTCGAAGCGGCCGGCCGACAGCTTGCGGAGGTCGCGCTCCATCGTGCGCCTACTTACGCTCCGCCACCAGCGACTCGATCGTCGTGGCGAAGGCGCGTGCCTTGTCGGCAAAGGCGGCGGGGGAATAGCGCGTGGCCACGAGCCCGAGGGCGTTTCGGGCGATCCTCGCGCCGCGCTCGGGATCGCGGAGCACTTCGAGAATCGCCTCCGCAAGCCCCTCCGGCGTCGCCGACGCGAGCACGGCTTCCTCGGCGGACAACACCTGGGTGTGCACGGGCCGATCCGTCACCACCACGGGACACCCCGACATCAGATAGGCATAGAGCTTCAGCGGCGTGTTGGTGCCGAGGCTGCGCGGCGAGACGAGCACGTCGGCGCTGGCCAGAAACATGGGCATCTCCGTCTCGGGCCGCTCGCCGAGCAGGACCACTCGATCCGCGGCGCCGACCTCGCGAGCGAGCTCGCGAAGCCGCCTCACCTGCGCGTCGTTGCCGCCGACGATCAGGAACACGGCATCGCGCCGTTCCACCGAGACCGCCGCGGCGGCGCGGACGAGCAGATCGACGCCTTGGTACGGTTCCAGGTTTCCCGTGTAGACGATCAGCGGACCGCGGGGGAGCTGCCACCGGCGCTCGACCTCGCGGCGCGCAGCCTGCCGATCGCCGAACGCGATCACGTTCGGCGCATCCTCGATCTGGAACACCGGTTTTCCCGGCGCCAGCCGTTGCACCCGCTCGCTCAGCGTCGCGCAGACCGTCAGCACCGCAATCGAGTCACGCACGGCCGAGCGATCGATCCGCCGCGCCAGCGGCACCACCCAGCGAAGGAGCCGTGACTCGCGGAGCTGCGCCTCGATGTCGGAGTCCATGTCGTAGACGAACGGCACGGCGAAGAGGCGCGATAGCGCGGCCGCGATCCAGGCCCCTTCCTCGAATCCCTGGATCGCGTCGTAGCGCGGTTGCGGCGAGCGAAACAGCCGCAAGGCGCGGAGAAAGACCCGGACGTCGAGCAGGATCTTCACGAGCGACGGCCCGATCGGCACGTGGCTAACGAATGGCAATCGTCCCGCGCGCACGATGCGGACGCTCGGCGGCAGCGGAACGTCATCGCCGAAGCCGTAGGTGACGAGATCGATGGAATGGCCGGCGGTCGCGATCGCTTCGGCGAGACGGCGCACGTTCATCGGCGTGCCGCGAGCGCTGTAGAACGCCTGCGGGGCGATCCAGAGAAGCCTCATTCGTCGTCCCGCGACGTCATTGCCGGGCGCTCGGCACGATGTCCGGCCATTGGTCGTTGCCGGTGTGATAGGTGAGTCGCAGCGCCTGCTCGCGAGGCTCGCCGACCTTCCAGAGAAAGATCTCGTAGTCCGCGCGGCCGGGCTCGTGGTCTCCCGCCGAGGCGGCCCACACGAGCCACTTCCCGTCGCGGCTCAAGCGCGGGAAGTATTCGTGGCTGTATTTCCCCGGAAGATCGATCAGCGTCTCGACCCGCTTACCGTCGCTCGGTCCCCAGGCGACGCGGGTACCGCCGTTTCCCTGATGGCCCTCGATCCAGATCAATCGCTCCTCGCCCGGCCACCAGGCGATCTGGCAGGAATCGCCGGGAAACGCCGTGAACTTGCGCGCCCCGAGATCGTAGATGCCGAAGGCGCCGAACACCGCGCCGCGGATGGTGACGGCCAGGCGCTGATCCCGCAAGTCCGGCTCCTGCCCCCAGCCGCCGAGCGTCTTCCCGGCATCGACCAGCACGTCCTCGTGGTCGTCGCCGAGCGCATGACGCACGACCTGGGCATCGCGCGCGAAGACGACGGCGCGCCCGTCCGGCGTGAAGCTCGCATGGAAGCCCCGCTCGGCGAGCCGCCGCGGCTTGCGGCCGCCCCCGTCCATGATCCAGACGTCCCAAGGCTCGGGGTTTCGGTCCGAGACCCACGGCTCTCGGCTGCGATTGAAGACGATCTTCGAGCCGTCGGGAGAGAAGCGCGGAAAGCTGTCGACGTGCGGATCGTCGGTCAGCCGTTCGAGCACCGGGGCTCCGCCGCGCAAGTCCACGAGATATATTTCGTGGTTGCCGGATCGATTCGAAGACCAGACGATGCGTCCCGAGAATCGTTTGGCGGCCTCCGCGAACGCTGCCGCCTCGGCCTCCCCGATCGGGTGGCCGTGTTTCTTCGGCGGCACCACGCGATAGTAGAGCCGCGGGCCGAAATGCACCGCGGTCGCGACGGCGAGGCCGAGCGCCGCCGCCGCCATCAGGTACGCTATCGCTCGCCAGCGGAGCACCTCGCCAAGCTGCGGAAGGAGAACACGGAATTCAATCCCTAGGAGTCCGCGGCTGTGGGTCATTTTGGGATCTGAACGGTTGGTGAAAAAGACACCGATCGCCAAAATGACCTGCTACCGAGTCCGCGCATAGAACTCGAGGGTCGGCGAGATGAAGTACCCGGCGAACATCGGGTCGAGGCGGCGATAGAGATCGCGATTCAGGAAGTCGGCGTCGAAGGTCTTGACGAGGTGAAGCGGCGTCCGGCCCTCCCGCAGGTGCTGGTAGGCGGGTAGGAACGCGGGGTGACGATGGCGCTCGTGCCGCCAGTAGTGCATCGAGGTGATCTCGACGAGATCAAAGTCCGTGCGCCCGCCGAGCTTACTGATCACCACCTCGTTGTCGGCCTCCACCAGGATCCGCGGGTCGGTAGGAATCGCCAGGTAGGGGCTGTAGCCGCAGAGGAGCAGGCGCTCGCCCGGCTTCAGCGTCTGGTCGAGCCAGCGTGCCGCTTCGATGCGCGTGTCGTGACGCAGCCGATCGGTCGTCTGGAACGTGAAGAGCGCCGTGTAGACGAAGGTCGTGCCGACGGCGACGGCCGAGGCCACCCGACACGCGCGCGAAGCGCTCTCGAGCCACGCGGCCTGCCAGATCCCCGCGAAGATCGCCCCGACGATCAGCACCGGCAGCTGGTAGCGCAACGGCTTGAACGGCCAGTCACCGAGGATCGCGAAGAACGGGACCGCAAAGGCGATCACGGGGACGAACTCCCGGCGAAGCCGCGCGAGCGCCCAGACCGTTCCGACCGCCGCGCTCGCGTAGAGCGCGAACCCCATGCTGAACGGGAAGCCGGCGAAGAGCTCGTAGACGTACTTGTGGTACTGCCAGCCGACCGCCGGCAGACCGAAGCCGTAGTGCAGGCTGTGGACGTGCTGGTATTCGAAGGCCATCGCCTCGCGAAACTGGCTGAAGTGGAGAAAGCTGAACGGCGTGGCGGCGAAGGCGAAAACGAGCGCCGTCAGCCCGAGGGCCGCGAGGCCCGCGACGAGGGTCGCCACCGGCCGCGGCGCGAGCAGCGAGGCCGCGAGCGGCGAGAGGCCGACGAGCGCCGCCGTATACTTGCTGGCGATCGCCAGACCGATTGCGGCGCCGGCGACCATGTAGTCCCGAACGCCGGTCCGGCGCAGCATTCGGACCGAGCACGCGAGGGCGACCAGGATCCAGAACGTCATGACCACGTCCGTCACCGCGAAGTGGCTCTCCCAGACGTGGAGCGGCAGGAGAGCGGTCCAAAGCCCGGCGAGCGTCGCGGCAAGCAGCGAGCCCGTCATCCCGCTCGCCAGCCAGTAGGCGGCCGCAACCGTGGCCGTGCCGAACGCAGCGACGATCGACCGGGCGACGATGTACGACTGCCACGGCGCGCTGACGAGGCCGAGGCGCACGAGCAGGCCGTTCGTGATCGCGATGAGGTACATCAGGAATGAGGGATAGTTCAGGAATTTCGGATCGGGGTCGGCGAGCGAGACCGCGAGCGCGTGGCTCATCACGTGCTCGATCTCGTCGGGATGGAGATCGATCCGCTCGGGTGCGCCCCACCAGAGGCCCCAGAAGCGGAACCCTGCTGCAGCCAGCAGGAGCCCCCCGAGGACCCATAGGTGCCTCTTCGTCATCGACAAGTTACGTAACGGCTGTTTCCTCGAATCGCCGGGGAGCGTCAAATTTGCAGCTGATCCATGCCAGCGATTCCGCCGGCCCGATGTTTCTACGTTCGAATCCGCGTGCTACGTATCATATTACGTAGAAACCGCATGGCGACAAGGGAGATGACCCGCGCCGGAGGACGACCGCCGAAGTTCGGCTCTCCACGCCGTTTCCTCACCACGCCTTGACCGGAATGAGCACCGCGGCGCCACCGAAGGTTGGGGACGATCCCGCATCGCTGCGACCGCGAAGAGCTTCGGCGGGGCGCTTCGCCGGCGGCCGGCGCGTCGCAACGGGTCTCGCGCTGGCCCTGCTCGCGCTGGGATTCTCGGCGTTCGCCGCCGAAGCGGCGCTTCGGCTCACAGGCTTCCGCATGCCCGTGCTCCTGTCCGACAAGGTGCGCGCAACATACCAGCTCGGCCGCAACAGCCAGTTCCTCTACCTCGGTTACATGCCGGGTGCCGTCGAGGACTACGCCACGCCGGTCACCCTCAACGATCTCGGTTTCCACGACCGCGACTACGCCCCCGAGCGCCCTTCGGTGAGCACCTACCGGATCATGGTGCTCGGCGACTCCTACGTCGCGGCATGGGAGGTCCCCCTAGAAAAGACGTTTCACAAGCGCCTCGAGGCCCGCCTCGCGAAAGAGGACCCTCTCGGCCGCGGCTCCTACCAGGTGATCGCGTTCGGCCAGGGCCGAAGCGCGCAGGAGGCCGAGATCGAATGGCTCCGAACGTACGGGCCGGTCTACAAGCCGGACGTCGTTCTGCTGCTCTTCTTCTGCGGCAACGACTTCATGGAGAACGATCCGGCGACGTTCCGCGAGGCCTCCGAGTTCGGCGTTCGGTACATCGGCAAGGTCGCTCCGCGGAAGCTCGAATTCTTCCAGAAGCTCATGATCGTGCCGCGCTCGCGGCTGAATGGCCTGATCGCCGAGGCGGCCACCGAGTACTACGCCGAGCACCTCGATCGCTTCGATCGCACGATCTCACCGGCCGATCTCATGAGTCCCGAGCTCGGCGTCTACCGCAACCCGTTGACGCCCGAATGGCAGGCGGCTTTCGAGCGCACGGGTAAGCTTCTCGAGGTGGCCCGCCACGAAGCGAGAATGCTCGGCGCCCGGTTCGTGCTGGCGGGCCTCTCGGGCCCGCAGGCGATCGGCGACCTCGCTCCGGCCATCCTCTGGACGGAGTCCAAGGATCCCGCCTTCGACTACGACCGTCCCGACCGCTGGGTGCGCGGCTGGGCGAAGTCGCACCACGTGCCGCTCGCCGAGCTCGGACCGCCGCTCGCGAAGATCGGCCGCCGCAAGGTCTTCTGGAAGCACGACCAGCACCTCAATTCTTTCGGCCACGACGTGGTAGCCGACCTCCTCTATCCCTTCCTGATCGACGTGGCGAAGCAGTAGGGCAAAGGAGAGACGTTGTAACCGCTGGCAACTGCCACGGCTCCTACCGGCGGCGGTTCGCAGCGGCTACAACGTTCCCCCTTCCCTAGAAGATCTTTTGTGCGGTCACGGCCATGAGATCGTAGCCCGCGGGCGTCGGGTGAAGCCCCTCGGGGACGTGGATGAAGCCGATCGTGGAATCGTAGGACGCCTCGGGGCCGCCGGCCAAGGCCGCGTAGAAGTCGACGAGCGGGATCGAGTCGTTCGCGGCGATCGCGCGCAGCCGGTCGTTGTAGAACCGCACGGCGGGCTCGGGCAGCATGTTCTTGTGATTGCAGCAGGTCGGGGTGATCGTGCCGAGCAGCGGCATTCCGCCTTGCTGGAAAACCGAATCGATCATCCGCTGGATGTTGGCGAGGGCGACATCGGCGCGACCGTCCTCGACGTCGTTCGTCCCCTCGAGGAGGATCGTGTAGTCGGGGCTGTTGATCTCGAGATCGCGACGTAGCCGCACCAGGCCATCCGGTGTCCGCTCCCCCGGCTCGCCATCGTCGATCACTACCAGCGGCAGGTCGGTCCGCGGTGCCAGCAGCGGCTGGAGCCTCTCCGGGTAGCCCGCCGGCGAAGGCGGCAAGGACTCGGCAGTCGGGCCATCTCCCACGCCGCGCGTGATGCTATCCCCGAAGCAGAGCACCGCGACCCGGCCATCCTGGTTCAGGTCCTCGAGCCCGATGCCGCTCGAGCTTCCGCCACCGCCCCCGCCACCTCCGCACGCCGCAACCGAGAACGTCAGACCACAGGCGACGAGCCACCAGACTCTATCCACCTTCCTCCATCCTCGGAGCTCCCCCCATCACGCCAGGAAGCCCGCTGCCGATCGCGTTTGCGGATTTTTCACAAAAGGGGGTCGTCAAGGCAGCGCCTTCTTGCACCCCGCCCAGATGGAATCAAGGGCGGGCTCGGTAGTCGGCACGGCCGGAGCCGGGATCGCGACCAACGAAAGCGATCCGTGACGCAGCCTCCCAGCCTTGAAGCGAAAATACTTGGACCCGTAGAGCGTGCCGAGCCCGCACCCGACTTGGCCGCCACGAGCTTCTTCCTAGGTGTCTCGCGCGCCTCCAAAGACGGCCCCGCGGCTCATCTGGCGCGACGCGACGCGTCGCAGTCGGGTGCGGGCTCGGCACGCTTCTCGGCCGAAATCATTTTCGTTTCAAGGCTAACGACGCCGGTTGACGGCCGGGGGCTTTTCGGTCTTCTAGGACGCGCCGGGAAATGACGAACTTGTCGCGAGATGGTCGTGTGGGGGATCGGCGGCATTTCGGGCTCGTCCTCACCGGTGCGGCCTTCGTCGCCGTAGCCGCTTCTCGGGTGGCGATGATCTATTCGCCCTACTTCGAGGAGATCCAGTACGAGCGCGCACCGATGGGGCTCGAGGCGTTAGCGATCCTGCGCGGCGAGACTCCGGTGATGAACTGGAGCGAGCCCTACCACGGGACCGTTTTCTCATACCTGCTCGCGCCGTTCTACGCGCTCCACCGCGATCCGATCCTCACCTACAGCTGGGTGAGCGTCGGGCTGAACTTCGTCGGCACGATCGCCGTCTATCTTTTCGCTCGCCGTCTCTGGGGATCGGTCGCCGGCCTAGCGGCCCTGGCCTACCTCGCACTCGCGCCTGCGTATTTCCCGTTCTACGACGTCAACTCCTACGCGCTCTTCGTGACGCTCGGCGGAGTCGGCTGCGTCGCGGCGCTCGTCGCGATCGTCGATCGCCCGGATCATCGGCGTTGGACGTGGCTCGCCGGAGTGAGCCTTGGCGCCTCGATCTGGTGTCACCAGCTCGGCCTATGTTTCGCTGCGGCGGTGCTGTTGGCCTTTCTCGCCCGGCAGCGGCTCGCCTTCTTCCGCGCCGATGCCTGGCGTCTCGCGCTCGGCGTTCTCGTCGGTGCCGCACCGCTCGTCGCCTGGAACGCGACCTTCCACTGGATCGTGCTGCGAAATTTCATTTCGGCCGATTATTCTGAGAGGCCGCTCACGACCTCGCTCGAGGGCTTCTGGGAATCGATCGGCAGCCTGATGGCAGCAAACACGCAGTTCTGGACGAGCGCGGTCGGCGCGCCTCCCTGGCTTCGCTACGGACAAATCGCGTTCGTCGCGCTGGTCCTCTTCGGCGTGTGGGAGTTGCTGCGCGCCCACAAGGAGAGGCCCGAGATCCGGATCGGCGCGGGCATGTTGCTCGCGCTCGTGGCGACGACCGCCGTGCTCTACTCGAAGAGCCACTGGGGTGTGAGCGCAGGCTTCTCGCGCTACCTGATCCCCATGTGCTTCGCGATCCCGATCCTCGTCGGCGGAGCGGTGGCGACACTCGCGCGCCGCTCGTCGGCCGCTGCCTTCGCGCTGCTCACGCTGCTGATCGTTCCCGGCGTCAACGATCGCCGGCACTACGCGGAGTGGGGCAAGCCGATCGAGGGCAAAGGCGCGCGAACCGGCGTCGCGGAGCTCGACCGTCTCGGTATCACCCGCGCCTACGCCCACGATCGCATTTCGCTGCCGCTGACGCTCGCCTCGCGCGAGCGGATCATCGTCTCGGATTACTACGGAATTCCCTATCAGCCGTATCTCGACGCGGTCGACGACGCCGCCGCTCCCGCGATCGTGGCACACAAGATCCTGCAGACCCCCTCGCCGGACGATCTGGCGCGCTCGCTTCGCGTGCTCGACGGCCGCTACCGCCGTGCCGAGGCCGGCCCCTACGTGATCTTCTACCACTTCGAGCCGCCGGCCCTCTCCGGCGGCTGGCTGCCGCCGCGCGGCTGGCGGCTCGCCGCGAGCGTCGCTCCCGAGAGCCTTGCCGCCATCGCCGATCGGAACCCGCTCAGCGTGTGGTCGACCAACCGGAGCGGCGAGAAGGGCGACTGGATCGCGGTGGATCTCGGTGAAACCCACCGCGTCGAGGAAGTGCATTTGTTGAGCGGCGTCCGCATTCGCGACGCGCCGGGAGCCGCCGTGATCGAGACCTCGCTCGACGGCACGAGCTGGACGGAGCGCCAGCGACTGGTGGCGCCTTCTTGGTACTGGTGGAACGGCCACCCGAAGCACGACGACAACGGACGCGCCTCGTTCTACTTCGCGCCCGCCGAGGCGCGCCACGTGCGGGTGCGCTTGCTCGAGCCGACCGTCGCATGGAACTGGTCGGTCGCGGAGATCTTCATCCGCGCCGCCGACCTTCCCGCGAGCGACGCCGGCATGGTGGACTTTCGCCAGGGCCTGCTCGCCGAGCGGCGAGGATTCATCGGCATCAATTATCACTCGATCCACGCGCGCTTCGCACCGGACGCCGACTCGACTCCGTGGAGCGAGGTGATGAGCGACTATCTGCGCGCGATGCGCGCGAACCCCGACAATCCCGATTTCAGCGATCGCTTCGCGCGCGCGCTTTGGATCAACGGCTTCATCGGACTCTCGCCGAGCAGCTCGCACGCGCTTCTCTACGAACGCCTGGGACTCGAAGAGCTCGCGGAGCGCGAGTTCCTGGCCTGCGCGCAGAGCGGCGACGCGGCGTCGCGCTGCGTGGATCGCGCGTTGGCGAGCGCCCGTGACGAAGAAACGAAGAATGCCCTCGAGGCGCTCCGCTCGCAGCGTTTCACTCCCGTGAGGCCGCTCGATGCCACACTCGATCCCGTGCGGTCTTCGCGCTCTTCGGCGTGAGCGACGCGACGCTGTCGATGGGGCTGCTTCCCTGGTACGTGCTCTTTGCCGTCGCCCTCTACCTGGTGACGCGCCGCTGCGGCGGGCCGCTTGCGGGCGCGATCGCCGCCTGGCTGCTCGCGTTTGCGCCGCCCTACGTCCAGTACCAACAGATCATGCCGCGCGGCGACTATCCCGAGACGCTCGCCTTCGGAACGATCCTCCTCTGGCTCGCGTTGCGGGTCACCCACGACGATCTGGCGCCGGCCGTCGAGCGAAAGTGCCTCCTCGCCATCGCCTTCGTCGCCGGTCTCGCGTTCTGGACGAACTGGCTCGTGTTTCCATACTTCGCCGTCGTCGGCGTCTACCTGCTGCTTCACGATTGGCGCCTGCCGATCCGTCCGGTGATGCTGCCCATGGGCGCGGCGCTGCGCCTTCCCGAGTTCGGCGACCCTGCGTCGCCGGCGCTCGCGGAGCGACGCCTGCGCTTGCAAAGCGCTCGCGAACCTGAAAGCGATGGGCCCCTCGTTGAGCTCCGCCGCCTGTATCGATCCCTCGGTGAATGGGAGAAGCTTCGCGAAATCGAGCGCATCGAGGCCGAGCGTTTCCGGCCCGCGGTCCGCGTCGATTGGCGGTTCGGACGCGATCTGAGGCTCCTCGGGTACGGCTGGCGGGCCCTCGGTCCGCGCCGCGTGGAGATCACTTACTACTGGCAGGCGATGCGAACCATGGACGAGGACTACGCCGCGTACCTTCGGCTCCGGGGTGACGGCCGGCTCCTCAAAGACGACCATCTTCCGAAGGCGCTGCACACGACGAAGCGTTGGCTTCCCGAAGAGATCGTCAAGGACGTGCGTCAGATCTCCATACCCGCCGATTTCCCGAATGCTTCGTACGAAGCGACGATCGGCGTCTGGGTGCCTAGAAACAAGCGGCACGTTCGTCTAGGCAGGTTCGGCGTGGTGGGGGGCGCGGACCGTGCCGCTCTTTCAGCTGGACGTCGAGGATAAAACCGTGGCGGTGAGGAGCGTCGAGTGAAGGCCGCGAAGAAAGCGCGGTCGTTCATTCCCGTTTACGAGCCTTGGATCGGGAGAGGCGAGCTCGAGCGCGTCACGCGCTGCGTGAAGAGCGGCTGGATCTCTTCGATCGGCGAGGAGATTCGCGAGTTCGAGGGGCGCTTCGCCGCGCTCTGCGACCGGCGCTTCGGCGTCGCCACGAGCAACGGCACGACCGCGCTCCATCTCGCGCTCGCCGCGCTCGGAATCGGCCCCGGCGACGAGGTGATCGTACCGGCGCTCACGTTCATCGCCACGGCGAACGCGGTGCACTATGCGGGAGCGACGCCGGTGTTCGCCGATGCCGACCGCGGGACCTGGAACCTCGATCCGAGCGCCGTCGAGGCCAAGATCACGCGCCGCACGCGGGCGATCATCGCGGTCCATCTCTACGGCCAGCCGGCCGACATGGCCCGGCTTCGCGCGATTGCGCGGAGGGCCCGGCTCCACCTCGTCGAGGATGCGGCGGAAGCGCACGGCGCACGCTATGGCGGGCGCCCCGTCGGCGCATTCGGCGCCGCCTCCTGCTTCAGCTTCTACGGCAACAAGATGGTCACGACCGGCGAGGGCGGGATGGTGCTCACCTCGAGCGCTGCGCTCGCCGCGCGGCTACGTCTGCTGCGCGATCACGCGATGTCGCCGAACCAGCGCTACTACCACGGCGAGATCGGCTTCAATTACCGCATGACCACGCTGCAAGCGGCGCTCGGGCTCGCCCAGCTCGACCGCTTCCCCGAGATCCTCGAGCGCAAGCGCCGCATCGCCGCCTGGTACCGTGCCGGCCTTGCCGGTCTGCCGCTCGAGATGCCGCTCGAGATGCCGCGCAGCGAGAACGTCCACTGGATGTTCAGCGTCGTGCTCGGCCGGGACGCGGCGGTCGATCGTGCGACGCTCGGCCGCCACCTGCTCGAGCGTGGCATCGACTGGCGGCCGTTCTTCGTGCCGATCCCCGAGCTTCCTCCCTACCGTGACGGTCGGCGCTATCCCGTCGCCGCCGAGCTCGGCGCGCGCGGTCTCAACCTGCCCTCCGGGCCGCTCCTCGCCCGCAGCCAGATCCGATTCATCTGCGATGCGCTCGCCGACCTACTCACCTAGGGCGACTCCCGCCTTCGACTGGCAACCGCGGCTCTCCGTGGTGCTGCCGACGTACAACGAGAGCGGCAACATCGCCAACCTGATCGCCGCCGTACGCGATGCCGCACACGCGACGCGCGATCTCGAGATCGTCGTCGTCGACGACGACAGCCCCGACGGCACGGCGGAGATCGCGGCGGGATGCGGCGGCAACGTCCGAGTCATCCGGCGCACGGACGCCCGCGGCCTCGCGACCGCGGTCCGCCGCGGAATCGAGGAGGCGCGCGGCGAGGTCGTCGTGGTGATGGACACCGACTTCAATCATCAGCCGGAGATGGTCCCGCAGATGATCGACTTCCTTCGCTACTACGACCTCGTCACCGGCTCCCGTTTCACGGTCGGCGGCGGCATGGAGGAGCACGGCCGCTACCGGCTTTCCTTCCTCTTCAACTTCTTCTGCCGGCTTCTGCTCGGCACCAAGCTGCAGGATCACCTGAGCGGCTTCTTCGCGGCGCGCCGCGAGTCGATCCTGGCGCTCGATCTCGACGACGTCTTCGAGGGCTACGGCGATTACTTCATTCGCCTGCTCGTCGAATCGCTGGCGCGCGGCTCGACGATCCTCGAAGTGCCCGTCTACTATCCGTCGCGCAGCGCGGGCGAGAGCAAGACGAAGTTCCTGCGCACGCTCGTGCAGTACACCCGTGCGGTCGTCCGCCTGGCGCTGCGCCGCCGGCCGAAGCCGGCGTGACCGCCGGTGGCGCATCGATTCACCCGCAGAACGCTGGTACAAGCCCCTACAACTCCGATCGTGAATCACCTCGAGTCCTACCTGCGCGCCGCCCCGATCTCACTCGCGCTCGAGCGCGCGATCGAGGCTCGCTGGCTCGGGGCGCTGCCGATCTCCGAGCCGGTCCTCGACGTCGGCTGCGGCGACGGCCTGTTCGCGGAGCGTACCTTCCTGCGCACGCTGGCCGTCGGCATGGATCGCGACCCCGCCGAGCTCGCGATCGCCCGGGCACGTCACATCTACCGCTCGCTCACCGCCGCCGACGCCGCCCGTCTGCCGTTTCGCACCGCCGTCTTCGCCAGCGTGATCAGCAACTCCGTGCTCGAGCACCTCGGTGATCTTCCCGCGACTCTTGCCGAGATCCGCCGCGTGCTGCGAGCCGACGGCCGCTTCTGGTTCTCGGTGCCGAGCCCTCTCTACGGCAAGCTGCTCTTTCACGCGCGGCTGCTCGAGCGGCTCGGCCTGCACGGCCCTTCTCGGTGGTACGAGAACCTGGTGAACGTCCGCCTGCAGAAGAACCTCCACTGCCTGCCGATGGACGAGTGGAGTGAGCTGCTGCGCGCCGCCGGCTTGCGGATCGTCCGACACGAGAGCTACCTGCCGCGGAGCGTGATGGCGGTGAACGACCTCGGTTATCCCCTCGCCGTGCCGGCCATGGTCTGGAAGCGGTTGCTCGGCCGCTGGACGCTCTCCCCGCGGCTGCGGCGCCCGGTCGCCGCGTTCCTCGCCCGCCTGCTCGGCCCGATCTACGACCGGACGTGTCCCGCCGGCGAAGGCGGCGGGTGGCTGATCGAGGCGGCGCCGGCGAGCTGATGGCCGCGGTGCTCCTGCTTCTCGCCGCGGGCCTCGGCCTGCGACTTCTCTACCTCGCCACGCCGTCGCTCGACGCCGACCAGGCGATCTTCGGGTTGATGGCCATGCACATCCTGCGCGGAGAGCTGTCCATCTTCCAGTGGGGCTACCTGTACATGGGGACGATCGAGTCGTTCGTGGCGGCTCCGCTGATGCTCCTCTTCGGCCCGACCCGCTTCGCCCTGAACCTCTCGCCGGTGCTGTTTTCCATGCTCTTCGCGCTCTCCGCGTACCTGTTCGCCCGCGAGGCCGCCGGGCGGTCCTGCGGGCTCTGGGCCCTCGCCTTCGCCTGCTTCCCGCCGATCTATCTCGTCTGGACCGTCGTCGTGGCGCGCGGCGCGTACGCCGAAAGCCTCGCGCTCGGCACGCTCGCGTCGTATCTCGCGCTGCGTGCGGCGAACGCCGAAACCGCCCGCGAGGAGCGACACGCCCTCGTCGGCGTCGGTCTCGCGCTCGGGCTGTCGTTCTGGACACACTTCAACACCGTCGTCTATGGCGCGGCGATCGTTCTCTTCTGGGCCGTCGAGCGTCCGCGGCTGCTCGCGCGGGCCGTCGTCTGGTCCGCCGGCCCGTTCTTCATCGGCAGCGCTCCTTTCTGGTACGGCACGTTCCAGTCTCACTTCGCAACGTTCCTCGTCGCCGCGCCGCGGGCGCCGCGCTTCGGACACCGCCTCTCCCGCCTGCTCCTCTATCGCCTGCCGATCGTGCTCGGGATTCGCTTCGACGGCGGCTCGATGCCGACCGTGCCAGTGCTCGGGTGGCTGCTGCTGCCGATTCAGCTCGGCGCCCTCGCGACAACCGTCTCGATGGCACTCGGCTCCTCGCCGCCACGCCCGCGCCGCGGGGCGCGCCTCCTGCTCCTCGTTGCGGCAATGCTCTTCGCCGTGTATCTGCCGTCTCCCTTCTCCGGCGCCGACACGCAGCGGTATCTGGTTCCGCTCTACACGGTGCTGGCGATCGCTCCCGCGCTCCTCGTCGTCAGCCTCGGCCGAGCGGGCATTGCTCTCGGCTTCCTGCTGCTCGCGCTGCAGGCGGTGCCGTCGTTCCTCAAAGCCAACGTCCTCGATCCGGCGGCGCTGCGCCACTACCAGGAAGATCGCGCGCAGGAGAGCCGCATCTTTCACGCGCTCGACGACCTCGGGTTCCACGTCGTGTATACCGACGACTACTGGGATGGCGCGCGCTTCACGTTCGACGCGCGGGAAGAGATTGTATTCGCCAATCCGTTCGACGATCGCAGCACCGCGTACCTCGACCGCGCCGACGGAGCCGAGCGCGCGGCCTTCCTCTTTCACCAGCCGCTGCGTGCCGCCGCCTTCGAGGGCATGCTCCGTTTGGCATCGGCGCGCTACCGCAAGGAACGCGTCGAGGGCTTCGAGCTGTTCTACGCGATCGAGCCGGGGGTCGAGGGAGTGGCGGAGCTCCCCATCGTCGCCGCCACCGCCAGCGACAACGCGATCGACGCCGTCTTGGCCTTCGACCGCGACGGAACGACCCGTTGGACGACGCTCGCGCCGCAGCGGCCGGGCATGTGGTTCAAGGCCGACCTCGGCGCGGCGTACGACGTCGCCGAAGTAGCGTTTCTGCCGCGATACGCCTCCGACACGCCGCGCGGGCTGCGCGTCGAAGTTTCCCTCGATGGCCAGAGCTGGACGAGGGCCGCGGAGGTGGACGTGTACTGGGGACCTTGCTCGTGGGCACGCGGGCGCCCGCTGCCGAGCTATGACGGCTGGGTGGTCGCTCGCTTCTTGCCGCTGCGAGCTCGCTTCGTACGCCTGACGGAGCTCGGGAGCGACCCTCGCTATGCGTGGAGCATCGCGGAGCTCGTCGTGCGGGCACCGGGAAAGCGCGCCGACGCGATGCCTCCCCCGCCGCCGCCCGGCCCCGGACGCCTGTTCGCGGATCCGGTGGCGGCGGCCCGCCTCCCCGGCGCCGTACGTCATTGGCAGGGCGACCTCATTCGACGGTTCGAACATCTGCGGGACGCCTCGCTCGTCGAGTTGCGGGACCGGGCGCTCGTCGCGCGGACCGCCGTGCTCGCCTCGGGGAGCGATCCTCGCATCGGTGCGGTCGCGGGCGAAATCACGCCGCTCGGCGACGAGCTTCTCGCCACCGGCCTTCGCCTCGACACCGACCGATGGCCGCGCCTCGTCTCGGCGATCACGCGTTATGACGCGGGCGACGAGCGAGCCCTCGTCGATCTCGGCGCCGTTCAGCCGCTCGGCGGGATCGTCGTCGAGCACGCCGACGCGGCATCGAGCTTTCCGCGCGGCCTCGTCGCACGCACGTCGCTCGACGGCGCCTCCTGGAGCGAGCCCGAGACGCTCGTGCCCCGGCCGAGCCGGCTCCTCTGGTCGGATCAGGGGCTCCTAGGTGCGAGCCTCACGGATCGCATCTTTCTGTTCTCGACGTCGCGTCGGGCACGCTTCGTAGACCTCACGGCCTCCCCCCGCCATCCGCAGTTCCCGTGGGTCGTTCGGAAGGTGACGGCTCTTCTCGCTCGGTGATCTCGACGTAATCCACGTCCGCTTTCGCACCGGCGGAGAGAAGTCGCGTGCAGAGGATCGCGCGGTCGGGAAGCTCGACGGATGTCTCCGCCGTGGTCCACGAGCGTCGTGCTGGGATTTCGGTCTCAGCGAACCGCCGGCCGTCGGCAGCCTCCACGCGCAAGCGCAACGGACCGCCGCGGGATCGCACGGCGACGCCGACCCGTCCGGGCCCGAAGATCCGATAGGGTCCATCGCGGACGACGACCCCGGGGGGATACTCGACGACCGAGGCGTAGGCGTGGCCCGAGGCCTCGGCCGACTCGTAATCGACTCCGTAAAGCGCGGGCAGGTCCTCGGCTTCGAAGCGCCGCGGACCGGTCTCGCGCTCTTCGGGCCCGGCAAGCTTGCGGACGAGCACCCAGTCCACGTCGAGCGAGCTGCCAGCGGCGGACGCCGCCCAGGCCCGGAACTCGAGCGTCTTTGGATGGTCGATCGCAAACACGACGGGAAGCTCGCTCCACGCGTCTCGTTCGACGGTGGCAACGGCGAGCTGGCTCTTGCCGAGGTCGGAGGACACCTCCACGCGTCCGCTGCCGCGCGCGCGGAAACGGGCTTCGTAGACGCCCGCCGGGAAGCCTCGGTACGGACCGTAGACGGCCGGAAGCTTCGCGTCGGACCGGCCGCGGACCAGCGCACCACCCGAAGCCGACGGATCCTCCAGGCGCTCGCCGTCACCGACCTTCAAGTTCTCCGCCTCGTAAAAGACACCCATCGGCCAAGGCGCCGAGCCGGCCCACGGCCGGTATGGTCCGCCGACCCGCTCGAACAGGTAGACGCCGTCGTCTTCGGCAACGGGACGCAGATTTGGGTTCTGGTGCATCGCGGCGAGCGTGAAGCGATAGGAATACGCAAACGCCTGCGCCGGGTAGGTGTCGCGGTGAACCGTCACGAGGCGCACCTCGAGATCGTCGAGCAAGCGATGCTGATCCTCGGTGAGCTCGCCCAGGTTCATCGATTCCAGCGGGCGAGCGACCCGTTCGACGTAGTCGCGTGGAGCCGTCGGGCTGTAGCCGTTCACGGTCGGCACGCGCGTGCGGGTCGCCCAGTACTGGTAGATCGACGAGTAGGCGCTGTCGCCCGGCCAGAGCGTCAGCTCGAGGAGATTCGAGCCCCGGGCTCGCTCCGCAACCGCGGCATAGGCGCGATTGTCGCTCGGCAGGCGGGAAACGCCGAACGGCAGCAGGCTCGAGAAGTCGAAGAGAACCGCGCCGAGCGCCGCACAGGCGAGCGCCGTCCGCCAACGCCCACCGATCTTCTCGGTCGCCACCGCGGTGCCGATGCCGGCGGCAAGCCCGAGCGCGATGGCGCTCACCGCGAAGAACTTGGCGGGTTGGCGGATGATCGCGAAGAACGGGATCAACCGGGCGGCGGCGTGATAGAGCGGCAACCATTGCGGCGCGTTCGGGCCGAGCGCGAGCGCCGCGAAGCCGAGCGCGACGGCCACGAGCACTCGCCCCTCGCGCCTGGCGAGAGCGGCGATCGCCAGCGCCACCACGACGACGCCGGGGTAGAGCTGGTGCGTCAGCACGGTACTCGACCGCTCGAAAAAATCGCTTGGCCGCGGCGCGAAGAGCATGATTTCATCGAGGGATCGTCCGGCGCCGTGACCGGAGGGATCGATGAAGGAGCTCTTGAACTGCAGGAGCAGCAAGGCCGCGACGACCAATCCCAAGGCGAACGGCCAAAGCGCCCGCCAGCGCTCTGCCGACGCGCCGGCGACCTTCACCGCGGCACGAGCGACCGGCAACTTGAGCGCGATCGCCAGCAGGGTCGCCGCGCCGAAAACGACGATGCCGAGATGAGGCAGGCCGAGGCCCAGCTGACCCGCGTAGAGGACGAGCAGCGCGAGAGGGGAATACGACCGTGCTTCCTCGGCCCACGCCACCTCGCCGGACCGCGCTCGAATCTCCGCGGTCACGCGCCACGCCATAGAGAGCAGGGCCAGAACCACGATGAAGAGGAGCAGCAGCGCCGCCGGTCCCCAGTTGGTGCCGAGCCGGGCAGCGAACACGGCGAAGGCCGCGGAGGGCCCGAGCGCCGACAAGGCGAGCCAGCCGCACACCGTGCCCCTCGCTTGCGCGCGCCGAGTCGGCTCGAGACCCCAGATCGCGTAGAGCAGCCAGAGCGGGAACAAGAAGGCGAAGAAATAGACGAAGTGCGGCTCGTTGAGCGCCAGACAGACGAGGCAAAGACCCCCGCCAAGCGCGGCCCACCGACTCGACCCCTGCCACGCCACCTCCAGGAAATAGATCGCGAGCGGCAACAGGAAGAAGGCGATACCCGTCGGATGACCACCCGCGAGGCTCACCAAGCGATACGGCAGCAGGGTGACCGCGGCCGCAGCGACTGCGGCGCCGCCGCCGTCGGCCCCGAAGCGGCGTGCGAGCAGGAAGGTGGAGAGCGCGGTGGCGGGAAACGATGCCAGCACGAGAAGGTTGTAGGCCGCCGCCTGACCGAGTGGAGCGAGGGCGGAGAACAGCAGGGAAAACGGCAAGAAGAAGAAGCTCCTGCGCTTCGAAGGCTGCGGCGCGCTGAACTCGTAGGGGTCCTGGAACCACGGTGCGCGGCCGCGAACCATGTCGTCGGTGACGGAAAGGAAATAGAGGAACTGAAGCTGATCGCCGTGCACGAGGCCCTGCACGCGGCGCTCGCGGCTCACCCCGCAGCCGTAGGGAATCGCCTCGGCAAAATGGAGGACAAGCGGGTAGGTATAGACGACCGCCGCCAGCCCGCCCGCCAAGAGCACGAGCGCGGCGTGCGTCGCCCGCTCTCGTGGACGAGCGGCCTCCTCCCTGTCACCCGCCACCCGCGCACGTATACGAGGGATCCTCGGGAAAGGCAATTTTGACTTGCCCGAGCGGGTCCGCTAACCGAGCGGAATGAAGCCCCGCGGCCGATCCGCGGTTTCGAGCGGCGCGCTCCTGCTCGCGCTGCTCGGCGCCGTGTCCTGCCAGCAGTCCAGTTTCGCCACACCGCGGCGCGCGCCAATCCTCGACCTGACCTCGGGCCGGGACCTTACCGAGATCGCCGAGACGCGGCGAATCGTCTTCGGCGCCGGCAGCCGCCGCCCTCTCCTCGACGGCTGGTCGGTCGACGAATACGACCCGTCGTCGGGACTGACGTTCGTATGGGCCACGGAGCTCGAGGCGAACGTCGCGTTTGAGGTTCTCGCGGTCGTCGATCAACAATTCCTCGTCAAGCTCTCCGCGTTTGCCGGCGCGATCCCGCAGACGATCACGGTGCTCGTAAACGGTCACGCGGTGTCGAGCTTCACGGCCGAGCCAATCTTCCTCGAGTACCGCTTCGTCGCCCCGGCGAGCCTCCTTCGCCGCGGTGAAAACCGCCTCACCTTCCGCCACAGCCGGCTCGAAGGCCGCGCCGACGGTGCCGAACCGCGACGCTTCGCCGCCGAGTACCACTCGATCTTGATCGGACCGCTGTGTCTTCCGCTGCGTGGCCGGGGTTTGCCTCCGCACCCTCGCGTGCACCGGACGCAAGCGACGCGCTCGGAGCCCGCGGCGCTAGTCATCACCGGTCCCGCGGTGATCGGCCGCCACCTGCGTGTCCCGCTCGAAGGGGTCCTTCGTTATCGGGTCTCGCTGCTCACTCCCGCGCAAGCACCCGCCATCGCCACGTTGCGTATCCGCGACGGCGCGGCGAGCCGAGACGTCGTCGAGACGCGTCTGTCGCCCTCGCTCTTCGACCGCTGGCCGTCCCGCGATGTCGAGGTCGATCTGACCCCGTGGAGGGGCAAGACGGTCGACCTCGAGATCGAGGTCGAGCCCGAGACCTGCCGCGCGACCGTCACGACCGTCGCGATCTCGTCCGCGGGTGTCTATCGGGTAGACGAATCGGGCGCGGCCGGTTGACGGCGACCGCGGCGGGCCTGATACTCCGCTTCCTTCTGGGCATCGAGCGACTCGATGGCTCCGAGCCAACCGCGCAGCTCCCGAAGCGGCTGGCCGGCGTACACGCGCAGGAAGCGCAGGCGGTCGATCCTCCTCACGTCTGCGCGAATGGGACGCTGGAGCTGGACGAGATTCTTGACGCGCCGGCGGCGAGACACCTGCCCCGGCCGGCGCACGTTCTCGAGGTCGAGGAGGAAGAACTCCGGCTCGTCCGCCGCGGAGAGGCGCACCAAGAAGTTGTCCGCGTTGGCGTCGCCGCTGTAGAAGCCCGCGTCGTGGAAGCGGCGGAGCTCGCACGCCAGCGCGACCAGAATTCGGCGGCGCTCGCGGCTCGGCAGCCGGGGCGCGCGCTCCCGCCAGAAGCGCCCCGCGGGTTCCGCGCCGTCGAGGCTCGCCGTCACGAAATAGCAATCCGCAGGAAGACCGCACGAGCGCGTCTCGGCGAGCGCGAGCGCCGGCGCCACCCGGAAGCCGGCCCGCTCGAGCTCCGCCGATCGCTGCCAGCATCGCCGGGCGGGCGTCGGCGCAAACATCCACTCGAGCCGTCGGTACCAGGCGTAGGGCTTGAATCGCTTGACGAAGATCTCGCGTCCGGCGATCGTCGTCGCCGCCACCGCGGTTCGCCGGTGATCCTTCACGAAGCGGGCGCCCGGCGCGTCGAGCAGGCGGTCCGGGGCCGCCAGCGCCGCCCCTAGCGGCGTTCCGCGAAGCCCGGCGGCGATCACCGCGTTCACGACTTGCCCCGCTCGCGCTTCGGCTCGAGCTTCGCGGAGTCGATCTTCATCCAGAAGCTTTCCCCGAGGGACTCGGGACGCAGGCGGCGCGCCCGCCACTCCACGTAGAGCTTCAGGGGGATCCAGCCGAGCTTGCCGAGCTTCGCCTTCCACGACAGCCGGCGGTAGCTGCGCGTTCGCTCCGTCATGGCGCTCACCGACTTGTTCGAGTCGACGCGCGGCCCGGAAATCTGCCGCGCTTGGAACGAGCCGATGCGGGTTCGCACTTGATAGCGCACGATCTCCCCGAGCCGGCTCGGCTCGCGCGCGAAGACGCGCGCGTCTCGGCTCCGCCAGATGCGATCCGAGCCGAGCAGCCGCGTGAGATAGAGATCCTCGTTCAGCAACCCGGGCGGCAGACGGATGCCCTCGGCGACGCTGCGGCGGATCGCATAGAAGCGCGCCGAGACCATTCGACGCGGATCTTTGAGCCGCTCCGATTCGACGCGCGCCGCTTCGAGAAAGCCACGGTAGGCAACCGGGACGAATCGCGCGGTGCTCACCAGCGTCGACGACAGCACGGCCGCCTCGGGGTGCGCGCGCGCGGCGTCGAAGAGTCGCTCGACGGCCCGCCAGTGAAGAATCACGTCGGCGTCGGCGAAGAACCACCATTCGGCATCGCGACGGAGGTGACGGTGGAGCACGTTCCAGCCCTGCGATTTACCCTTCTCCGAGGTCTCGACGACCGCGAGTTCGGCGCACGTCGTACCGAAGCGGCGCGCCCGCTCGGCGGTCGCATCGCTACAGCCATTGGCATAGACGACGATCTGTCGCTGCTCCGGAGGCAGCCGACGCCAGAGCGACTGCCGCACGACGCTCGTCAACATCCGCTCGATCGACCCTTCCTCGTCGTGGGCGAGCACGCCGAGCGCGAAAACCGTCACGCCGCCCTCCGTGCGAGCCCGCTTCCGATCGCGGCGAGCACCGGCTCGACGGTGATTTGCTGCATGCAGAGCCGGCCTACGGGACAGCGGCGAAGGTAACAGGGATGACAGGCGACCGGCCCGACGAGCGCCAGATCTTCGGCGCCGTAGGGTGCCGAGCGCAGCGGGCTCGTCGCCCCCCAAAGCGATACCACCGGCGTACCGAGTGCCGCCGCCATGTGCATCGGCCCGGAATCGGGCCCGAAGGCGATCCGCGCGCGGCCCAAGATGCCGATCAGGTCGCGAAGCGTCGTCCGACCGGCGAGATTCGTGACGTCGCCGGACGCAGCACGCTGGACGTCCGCGGCGAATGCCGCCTCCCCGCCGGGCGCGCCGACGACGACCGCCGAGAGCCCAAAGCGGGCGCGCACGGCGTCGAGGACCGCGGCGGTCCGCTCGGCCATCCACCATCGGCTCTCCCAGGTCGATCCGACGAAGGCCGTCACGAAGGGGCCTCGCACCTCTCGAAGAAGTTCCTCGACGCGCGCCGCCTCCTCGCGAGCGAGCGAGAGACCGAACTCCACCGGCGATTCGGGCAGTCCGAGATGGTCGGCAAAGGCCAGGTATTGACGCAGCTTGCTCGACCAGTGCGACTGCGGCGGGATCGTCTCGCTGTTGAAGATCCAGTTCGCTTCCTTGGTGTTCGAGCGGTGAAAGCCGACGCGCACCGTGGCGCCACTCACCCGGCTGACGACGCCGCTCTTCAGGTGTCTCTGCAGATCGAGCGACAGGTCGAAGCGCCGGCGCCGAACGTCGGCGAGAAACTGCGCGAACGCGCCCACGCCGAGGTCCCGCCGGAAGATCAGCCGCTCGTCGATCGCGGGGTGCCGATCGAGAAGCGGCGCCGCCGAGGGCTCCACCGCCCAGGTGATCCGCGACTCGGGAAGACCGCGCCGCAGGCGCATGGCAAGCGGCATCGCCCGGACGACGTCGCCGATGGCGCCGAGCAGCACGATGAGAATCCGCCCGGGCGAGCGCTCAGTCGACGCCACGCGGCTCCTCCGCGCGCGCGCCGCTCGCCGGGTCGAGCCGCCAGTAGATCTCCTCGAGACGACCGAGCGCGGGCGCACCGAGCAGACGACCGGCGGGATCGAGCTTCGCCGCCGATCGCCGCAGGCGGTGGAGGCTTCGCCGCCGTGCGGCGATGCCGAGCGGGCGGTCGGCCAGCCGTGCGCGGTCCAGGTCTACGAAGGCGAGACTCGCTCCATACGAACGCGCGACCACCAGAACGTTTCCGAGATTCAGGTCCGGATGCCACAGGCCCGCGTCGTGGAGCTCTCGCAGGCCACGCGCCAGCAGAGGGACGGCGTCGGCGCCGGGATGGCTGCGCAGAAAGTCGAGGATCGGCACGCTGCCGCCGATCTCGCGCATCAGCAGATGGCCGCGGTAGACGAGCCCGAACCTCCGCTCCACCACGGCGGCGATCGCGTCGGGTACCGGCAGACCACGGCGACGGGCGCAAAGCAACACCCGAAACTCGCGAAACGGGCGCGACCGAAAGCCGAAGTAGCTCTGGCCGAGCCAGCGCATCGCACCGCCGCGGCGGTAGCGACGTACGATCACCGTCCCTTGGTCGGTCGTAATCCGCCGCGCCGTGCCCCGTCCACCGGCGATGCGGTCGGCGGCGCCCTCGGCGCCGAGCAGGCGTTCGAGCGAGTCCCGCCACTCCCGGCGGGCGATCCCCGACACGGCCCCCTGCTCGAAGCTTTCCAGATGCCGCTTCCGCCAGCGCATTTCGGTTTCCCAGAGCTTCGCGGCGCGGGCGAGCCTCCAGTACCCGTCGAGCACGGCCTGCGACAGCCCCCTGCGGAGCGCGGTGACGACGAACGCGCGCATCGGATCCCAGAGAAACTCCCGCACGCCGGCCGTCTCCCCGCGCCCAAAGGCGAGCTCGGCGGCCTCACAGGTCTCCACGTTCAAACGCTCGACGGCGCCATGCCACTCCGTAAACGGCGCGCGCCCGCTGGCGGCCGAGCGGCTTTCGGGGACCTGCGTCTCGCTCACTCGAGCTTCACGGCCTCGTCGATCAGCATAATCGGGATGTCGTCCTCGATGCGGTAGAGGAGCTTGCATGCCTTGCAGACGAGCCCGTCCTGCTTCGGGTTGAGTTCGAGGTCGCCCTTGCACTTGGGGCAGGCGAGAATTTCAAGCAGCTCTTGGCTGATGCCCATCATACTCCTCCTGGATCCATTCCCACTCGCGACGAAGCCCCTCCGGGAGCGCGATGCCGGGCTGGAAGCCGAGCGCCGCTCGCGCGCGGCTGCAGTCGGCGGCCGTGTGCCGAACGTCCCCCTTTTGCCGCCCTCCGCGCCGCACGCGGAGAGTGCGGCCGCAGAGCCGTTCGATCGTCTCGAGCACGTGGTTGATGCTGACCTCCGAGCCGCCGCCGATGTTGAACACGTCGCCACCCTCGCCTCGCTCCGCCGCGGCGAGGTTGGCCGCCACCACGTCGGACACGAACGTGAAGTCGCGGGTCTGCTCACCGTCGTCGTAGAGCGTGATCTCTTCGCCGCGGAGCGCCCCCTTGAGAAAGCGGTGAAACGCCATGTCAGGACGCTGGCGGGGGCCGTAGACCGTGAAGTAGCGGAGCGATACGGTCGGCAGCCCGTAGCTCCGCCAGTAGAGCCAGCAGAGGTGCTCGGCCGCGAGCTTGGTCACGCCGTAGGGCGAGATCGGGCGGGGAAGGCTCTGCTCGCGCATCGGCAGGTCGGTCGTGTCCCCGTATACCGAAGAGGACGACGCATAGACGAAGCGACGGACCTTCGCGTTCCGCGCGGCTTCAAGCAGGCGCTGTGTGGCAAGCACGTTGTGGAGCGCGTAGATCTCGAAGTCGCGCCCCCAGCTCGCCCGCACCCCGGCCTGCGCGGCTTGGTGGAAGACCCAATCCACGCCCGCGAGGAGCGGTGCGAGCTCGACACGCGACAGATCCTGCTCGAGGAACCGGACGTTCGGCCGCTCGCCGAGCGATCGGAGATTTCGCTCCTTCACCGTGCGCGGGTAGTAGTCGAGGAAGCAGTCGACGCCGACGATCTCGTGGCCGAGCTCGGCGAGGCGCGCGGCGAGATGCGAGCCGATGAAGCCGGCCGCGCCGGTGACCAGGCACTTCACCGACGTCTCGTCTCGCGGTCGGCCGCGAGCTCGGCACGCCGTCGCTCGATTGCCGCGACGACGGAATCGACGAGCTGAGCGCCGTTCTCGACGTGCATCGACACCCGTACGGCCACCAGTTTGTCCTTCGCGAACGGAAATCGTTCGAGCTTCACCAGATCCTTCTCCGTCGTCACCACCAAATCGAGCTCCCGGCTGCGGTGGGCGATCCTTTTCCAGTCGTCGAGAGTGTAAACGTGATGATCGGCGAACTCCAGGAAGTCCTGGAGTCTGGCTTCCCAGTCGTGGAGCATGCGGTAGAACGGCTGTGGATCGGCCAGGCCGGAGACGCCGAGGGCCTTCCGCGCCGCCAAGACGCCCATCGGCCGCTCGCGCCATTCGCCCGAGTCGGGCGTCAACAGGGTCACGGCCCGCAGCTCTCCGCGATACGTCGGGATGTTTGCCAGATGGCGCTCGAGCGCGGGATGGACGCGTTCGTCGGTCCCCCCCTTGGTGATGAGGGCGGCGTGCGCTCGACCGAGCGCCGCGGGCGGCTCGCGCAGCCGGCCCGCGGGCAGAACGCGATCGTCGCCGGCCGCGGACGGGCGCACGCAGACGAGGTCGAAGTCGCGGCGCAGCGCCAGGTGCTGGAATCCGTCATCGAGCACGAGTACGTCCGCGCCGAGCTCCCGGCAGGCGAGGGCACCCGCCTCCGCCCGGCGCCGTGCGACCACGACCGGCCCCGAGAAGCGTCGCGCGAGGACGACGTTCTCGTCCCCGACGACCCGCACATCCGTCGACGCGGCGATCCCTGCTATCGGAGCCGCTCCGACCACGGTCGGCACGCGCGCCTCGCCGCCGTAACCCCGCGATAGGATCGCCACGCAATAGCCGCGCTGCTGCAGGCTCTCGGCCAGCCACAGCGCCGTCGGCGTCTTCCCGGTGCCACCGACCGAAAGGTTGCCGACCGAGACCACCGCCGCAGGAAGCGCATGGCGGCTGCGCAGGTGCCACCGGTAGGCGAGCGCACGCAGCCGCACGGCCACCGAGAACAGCGCCGAGGCGGGCAGAAGTGCCAGGCGGATCGCGCGTCCCTCGATTCCTTGCCGCTTCCAGGCGCGCTCGATCGCTCGCCGCATCGATCCCCCCTCGGTCACGCCAGACATTCGAGCGCGGCGCGCAGACTCGCCTCGACGCTTCCGACCGATGCAACCGTTGCCTGCGCCGCGCGTCCCGTACGCGCGCAGAGCTCGGGATCGTCGAGCAGCGCCTCGAGCTTCGCGGCGAGATCCGCTTCGTCGGCGACGCGGAATCCGCCGCCGCTCGAATCGAGCACGTCGGCGAGCGCCGCGACGTTCTCCACGTGCGGTCCGTAGAGCACCGGCACACCGACTCGGGCCGGCTCGAGGAGATTGTGCCCACCCACGCGAGCGAGCGTGCCGCCGACGAATGCCGCGGCGGCTCCCGCGTAGAGGCCGGCGAGCTCTCCGAGCGTGTCGAGCAGCAACACCGGAGGCTCGCCCGTCCAACGGTTCTCGCGCAGATCCGTGCGTCGGATGAAATCGAGCCCTTGCGCGCGCAGGAGGCTTTCCACCGCCGGCAACCGCTCGAGATGCCGAGGAGCCAGCAGCAGCCGGAGCCCGGCGAACCGCTCGCGCAACCGACCGAACACGCGCGCGCAGACATCTTCCTCGCCGGCGTGCGTCGAGGCCGCGATCCAGAGGAATCCCGGCGGACTGTCGATCGCCAGCGCCCGCGGCTCGGCGATCGCCTCGAGCTTCAAGCTGCCCGTGACCCGCACGCGCTCCGGCGGCGCGCCGAGCGCGCGAATGCGCTCCGCCTCCGCCTCGCTCTGCATGCCCAACAACGCCACGTCTTGCAGCACGCGCCGCAGAAAGGAACGAATCCAGAGGTAGCGACGGAACGAGCGAGGCGACACGCGTCCGGAGAGGAGCACGGCGGGAACGCCCCGCCGGCGAAGCGCGCGCAGCAAGTTCGGCCAGATCTCGGTTTCGGTGAACACGAAGAGCGAAGGCGCGATCGCATCGACGGCACGCTCGACGGATGCCGGGAAGTCGAGCGGCAGCAGCACCGCACCGTCCGCCTCGGCCAGCTCTCGTGCCAGGTCGCGCCCCGTGATGCTCGTCGTGGAGAGGACGATTCGCCACTCGACGAGCTCCTCACGGAGGCGGCGCAGAAGCGGTCGAGACGCCTTGAGCTCTCCGATCGAGGCGTTGTGAAGCCACAGCACCTTCCGCCCGCGCACTCGCTCGAGGAGCTCGGGCGCATACACTCCGAGCCGCTCCCGATGCGCACGGAAGCGCGGCAGCCGGAGCGCCGGGGCCACCGCGAGCCCAGGCACCGCGAGCAGTAGGTTGTAGAGCGCGTACATGTCCTCAGCGCAGCCTCGCGGCCGCACCCGAAACGCACGAGGGTGGGCATCCCCTCAGTTTTCGCCTCGAATGAATCGAAACGGCGGAGAGCGCGGTCGGTTGTGATCGGTCCGTACTCGGGTCGATCACAACCGACCGCAACCGCGCAGAGCGCGGAAGGCAATAGACCAACTCGCGGGTTATTGCGTTCCGCGCTCCGCGCGGTGGCTGGATTTTCCGGTCGACCCGTGTACGGGCCGACCGGAGAATCCAGCGCTTTCGGAATCTCGAGCGCTCGAGGCAAAGAGTGAGGGGATGCGAACGTGACGATGCCTCGGTCCTCATCACCGCCGCCCGGCGCGCCGCTCGGCTTCCAAGGTGGCGCGGCAGAGCTCCTCTTCAAGAGTCCGTCTCGCGCGTTCGATCGCTTCCGCATCGACGCCGTGCGGAACCGACAGCGGCGTCCCGACGACGTAATAAACCCGCGTGAACGGCAGCGGCACAATGAAGCGGTCCCAGCTTCGGAACACCAATGCCCGTCGTGGAGCGCACGCCACGGGAAAAAGACGCGCCCCCGTCGCTTGCGCGAGCCGGATCGCTCCTGGCTTGGCACGGTGAATCGGACCGCGCGGGCCATCGGGCGCGAGAGCCAGGTCGTAGCCCTGGCGATGCGCTTCGAGCATCTCGCGCACGCTCGCCAGTCCGCCGCGCGTGGCCGAGCCGCGCGCCGCGCGGATGCCGAACGGACGGACGGCACGGGTGATGATCTCACCGTCGCTGTGATGGCTCACTTGAACGCAAATCCCGGCACCGCGACCGCGGTACGCCGCCTGCAGCATCGCCAGTTGACCGTGCCAGAACGCGATCACGACGCGCTCGTTCTTCTCGAAGGCCGCGAGCACCTCGCGAGCGTCCGGACCCACCACCGGGCGCACGGTGTTCTTGACCAGCCCGTAGAGGCAGCGGGCGGCGAACCCAAGAAACGCAACCCGAATCCGCGCACGGCGGCTTCCCTTCATTCCCCGGCCACCGCGGCGCGGGGCTCGTCGCGGAACTGCATGTCGTAGAGCCGGCGATACTCGCCGCCGCGATCGAGGAGCTCCGCATGCGTCCCTTCCTCGATGATGCGCCCGCGGTCGAGAACCGCGATCCGGTCGGCGTTGCGGATGGTCGAGAGGCGGTGGGCGATGACCAGCGTCGTGCGACCCGCCATCAGCCGTTCGATCGCCTCTTGGACCAGCCGCTCGGACTCGTTATCGAGAGCCGAGGTCGCCTCGTCGAGGATCAGGATCGGCACGTTCTTGAGGAGAGCGCGTGCGATCGCCACGCGCTGGCGCTGCCCTCCGGAAAGCTTGACGCCTAGCTCACCGATCACCGTGTCGTAGCCCTGCGGCAGCTCGCAAATGAAGTCGTGCGCGTTGGCGGCGCGCGCCGCGGCTTCGATCCGCTCCAGCGAGGTGCCGACGTCGCCGTAGGCGATGTTGGTTCGCACGGTGTCGTTGAAGAGAAAGGTGAACTGCGTGACGATCGCGATCTCGGCACGAAGCGATGCCAGCGTCAGGTCGCGCACATCCCGTCCGTCGACCGTGATCCGACCTCCTGTGACGTCGTAGAAGCGTGGAATCAGATCCGCCAGCGTGCTCTTGCCCGAGCCGCTGCGGCCGACCAGCGCGACGGCCTCGCCACGGCGAATCTCCAGGTTCACCTCGCGGAGCACCGGCTCCGCCTCGTAACGGAAGGTCACGTCTTCGAGGCGGATGCCCTCGCGAAAGCCCTGCAGAGCGGTCGCCGTGGGCCGTTCCACCACGTCGCTCGCTTGGTCGAGCATCTCGAAGATGCGGCTCGCCCCCGCCAGTCCCTGCTGCACGACGTTGTTGGTCTTGGTCAGACCCTTGAACGGATCGTAGAGCAGCAGCATCGCCGTGAGAAAGGCCATGAACGAGCCGGGCGTGCGCCCACCGGCCATCACGCTCGAGCCGCCGTACCAGACGACTCCGGCGATGCCGAACGAGGCGAGCACTTCCATCATCGGCGTGGTGAAGGCCTTGATGCGTGCCGCCCTCATGTACAGCCCGACGAGCCGCTCGCTCTCCGCATCGAAGCGGCGGATTTCGTAGTCCTCCATGCCGAAGGCCTTGACGACGCGGTTCCCCTGAATCGTCTCCTGGAGCAGCGTCGCCAGGTTGCCGAGCGTCACCTGACCCTTGCGGGTGACCCTCCGCAAGCGCCGTGACAATCGCAAGATCGGCAGCACCGTGAGCGGGAACGCGACGAAGGCGATCAGCGCGAGCGTCCAATCCATGAAAAACGCGACCGCGAGCAGCACCAGGAGCGACGTCAGGTCTTTCATCACCGACGCGACCGCATCCGTGAGCGCGCTGCGCATGAGCTCGACGTCGTTGGTCATGCGCGAGAGCAGCGTACCGGTCGGCGTGCGGTTGTAGAACGAGAGCGACAGGCGCTGGAAGTGCGCGTTCAGCTGACTGCGGATGTCGGCGATCACGTGCTGCCCGATCCACTCCATCAGATAGCTCTGGTTGAAGCTCATCACGGCGCGAAACAGAAAGACGGTGACGATCGCAACCGGCAGCACGCGCAGCGCCCACTCCTTCTTCTGCAAGAAGACGTCGTCGAAGACGCTGCGCACGAGATACGGCATCACGCCGTTCGTGGAGCTGTAGAACACCATGCAGATCACGGCCAGCGTGAAGCGGGGCCAGACGTATGGCCGCAGGTAGCCGAGCAGGCGGCGGTAGAGTTTCACGTCCCCGCTCCCATCAGAGCCAAGGCGAGCCCCGCGGCACGCTCGGCGGCGCCTCCCGAGCCGAGCGACGCACGAACGGCAGCGAGATCCGCCTGCATCACTCGCGTGCGTGCCGGGTCCGAGAGGATGGCCTCCGCCTCGCGCGCGATCTCCGCGGCGCGCGCCCGACCTTGAATCAGCTCGGGCACGATGGCTCGGCCGGCGATCAGATTCGGCATGCCGATCCACGGGACGTCGACGAGGGCGCGGGCAACGGCAAAGGTCAGTGGCGAGGCTCGATACATGATCACCATCGGCCGCTCGAGGAGCGCGACCTCGAGCGTCGCCGTGCCCGAGGCCGTCAACACCAGATCCGCAGCGGCGATCAGGTTATAGGCATCGCTCTCGACCAGGGGAAGCGGCACGCCGCAGCCGGCGGTCAGCGACTCCGCGAGCGTGCGCGGCAGCGTCGGCGCGAGAACGACCGCGAACTCGAGCGGGCGACGCCTGGCGAGCCGCTCGGCGGCGCCCGCCATTTCGGGCAGGAGGCGCTCGATCTCCCGCCGCCGGCTGCCCGGCAGAAGCACGACCAACCGCTTCGCGGCATCCAGGCCGTGCCGCGCGAGCGTCTCCTCTCGGCTCGCCGTCGCCCGCACCCGATCGAGTAGCGGGTGACCGACGAAGACGACCTTCGGGGCGTTTCCATACGCCGCGGGCTCGAAGGGAAAGAGGACCGCGAGCCGGTCGACCCGGCGAAGAATCTTGCGAACGCGCCCGCGCCTCCACGCCCAGACCTGCGGGCTCACGTAGTAGAAGACCGGCACCCCGCGCCGCTTGGCGACCGCCGCGAGCGCGAGATTGAACTCCGGAAAATCGATCAGCACCAGAAGCCGTGGCGGACGCTCGTAGATCTCACGGCGGAGCATCCGGTAACTGCGCCAGAGTGCGCGCCCCTTCTCGGCGACCTCGGTGAGGCCGAAGGTGGCGATCTCGGCGATGTCGACCGCGGTGACCATCCCCTGGGAGCGCGCCTCGCCTCCGGCGATTCCCCAGATCTGGATTCCCGGCGCCCGCCGCCGCATCGCCGCGACGAGCCCGGCCGCGTGCAGATCACCCGAAGCCTCGCCCGCAACGAGCATCACGCGCGACGAGGGAGTGCCGGCCTCCTCCGCGGCGAGCAGACGCCTTTCGACGCTCATCGCGAGCGCCGTATCTCGTCCTCGACGCGCTCGCGAACCTGATAGGCGAGCTCGACCGCTCGCAACCCCTCGCGACCGCTCACCAGCGGCGCCTGGCGCGTGCGCACGGCGGCGAGAAAGGCGCGGATCTCTTCGGCGAGCGCGTCCTCCCCCTCGACGATGCGTTCCTCGACCTCGATCGGAGCGAGTCCGCCGGGCGGCGCCTGGCCGCGACGGCAGATGCGCAGGCGCTTCTCGCCGTAGTCGAGGGAGATGTAGGTGTCGTGCTGAAAGATGCGCAGCTTGCGCTCGCGCTTGAACGACACGCGACTCGCCGTGACGTTGGCGATCGCGCCGTCGGCGAAGCGGATCCGCGCGTTGGCGATGTCGGGCGAGCTCGTGATCACCGGAACCCCCACCGCCTCGACCGCCGCCACGGGGCTCGTCATCATGCTGAGGATCACGTCGAGATCGTGGATCATGAGATCGAGCACCACGTCCACGTCGGTGCCGCGCTCGACGAACGGCGCGAGGCGATGGCACTCGAGAAACCGCGGGCGCGTCAGCACCTCGGCGACCGCGCGCATCGCCGGGTTGAAGCGCTCGAGATGTCCGACCTGGAGGATCCGACCCCGCTCCTCGGCGACGCGCACGAGCGCCCGCGCCTCCTCGAGCGTGGCGGCGATCGGCTTCTCGACGAGCACGTCGATGCCGGCCTCGAGGAGCCCCGTCCCGACGTCGCGGTGGAGCGGCGTCGGCACCACGACGCTCGCGCAATCGACCAGGCCGTAGAGCTCGCGGGCGTCGGAGAAGGCTCGACAGCCGAAGCGAGCCGCCACCTCGCGGGCACGCTCGGTGTCGCTGTCGACCACGCCGACGAGCTCGACCCCCGGCTCGGCCGCGTATTTTTCGGCGTGGAACCGACCGAGGTAGCCGACCCCGACGACGGCAACGCGCGTTCTCACGACGCACGCTCCCGCAGGCTCGCCTCGCTCACGCCGAGGACGGCGATCCCTGCGCGATCGGCGCTGGCGAGCAGCTCCGCGCGGTCGAGCAGGATCGTGCGTTCGGCCTCGAGAGCCAGAACGCGCGCCTTCACCTCGGTCATCGCCTCGATCGTGCGCGGTCCGACGGCCGGGACGTCGAAGCGCAGGTCTTGCCCGGGCTTCGAGACCTTGATCACGACGACACCGCCGTGTCCGAGCTCCCCGCCGCGGCGAATGCACGCGTCGGTACCCTCCATGCCCTCGATCGCCAGCGCCACGCCCCCGCGTACCACGACGCTCTGCCCGACGTCGAAGCGGCCGACTTCCTTGGCGACGCGAAAGCCGTAGGCCACGTCGGCCCACTCGCGCTGCTTCGGCCCGTGCCGCCCGAGCACACCCTCGTGAGTGACGATCGTCGACAGGAACGTCGTCGAAGGAACGATCTCGATGCCGTCGCTCTCGAACTCGCCGGCGATGCCGCGCAGCAGGGTGTCGTCACGAAAGCTTCGTATCCGTGCGAGGAACATGGCGCCACGAAGATCCGGGCGGCCGCCGCGAAACACACCGGCCTTGGAGAGCCCGCCCGCCATCACCGCCCGGCGCACGCCGGCGTCGCGCAGCGCGCGAATCATCTTGCCGAGCTCCCCGACCCGCACCCAGGTGACCGCTTCGGCCATGCCGTCGAGCGCCGGGTCGGTCTCGCCGCGGTGCGCGACGGCGATCACGCGCACGCCTTCCCGCTTCGCCGTCTCGGCGAAAATCAACGGAAAGCGTCCGTTGCCGGCGATGAGGCCGATGGGTTCGTTCATACGACGGCTACAGACTTCGGGCTACGGGCAAAGACTCCCTGAGCCTTTCCTGTAGGCCGTAGCCCGAAGCCCGTAGCCTTTCACAACGACTCGGGGTCCGCGTCATCCCCGGCCTCGCCGCGGAGTCGGCAGATTCCCCGCTTCGAGCTCTCGACGAACTGCAGCAACCGTTCGGCGGCCACCCCCAGGGCGTGCTCCTCGCGCATCTTCCGGATCGCGTCGCGCACGGTCAGGCCCGAGCGGAAGAGCGTACGGTAGGCGACGCGCAGCGCGCGCACCTCGTCATCGGAGAAGCCGCGGCGGCGCAACCCCTCGACGTTGAGTCCCACGAGACCGGCCCGGTCGCCCTGCACGACGCAGAACGGCGGCACGTCCTGCGCGACCATCGCGCCGCCGCCGAGCATCGACGATTCGCCGAGCCGCACGAACTGATGAACGGCCGCGAGGCCGCCGACGATCACGTGATCCTCGACGACCACGTGTCCCGCGAGCGTGGCGCCGTTGGCGAAGATCACGCGGTTGCCGATGTGACAATCATGCGCAACGTGCGAGAAGTTCATGAACAGGTTGCGGTCCCCGACCGAGGTCACGCCCCCACCCCCCTCGGTGCCGATGTGCAGGGTCGTGAACTCGCGGATCTGGTTCTCGTTGCCGATGACGAGCGTCGTCAGCTCGCCGTGATACTTCAGATCCTGAGGAATCGCGCCGAGCGCGGCGAACTGGAAGACGCGGTTACGCTCGCCGATGGTCGTGCGGCCTTCGATCACCGCGTGAGCGCCCACCTTCGTGCCGCGGCCGATCCGCACCTCGGGGCCGATCACCGCGTAGGGACCGATCTCGACATCCCCGGCGAGATCCGCCCCCGGCGCGATGATCGCTTTGGGATGAATCGACACGCTCAGAATCCCATCTCGGAGCTGTCGACTTCCATGGTGAGGAATTCGGCTTCGGTGGCTACGTTTCCGTCGACGAGTGCCCGTCCCTTCATCTTCCAGAGCGGACGGCGCTTGTGCACGAGCTCGACCTCCAGCCGTAGCTGATCTCCAGGGACCACCCGCCGGCGGAAGCGCACGTGCTCGAGGCCGGCGAGCACGATCCCCCTCCCCGCGGGCAGGCCGTCGCTCGAGCAGCTGGCGAGCAGCCCCCCCGCCTGCGCCAGCGCCTCGCAAATCAATACCCCGGGCATGATCGGACGCCCGGGAAAGTGCCCACCGAAGAAGGGCTCGTTGGCGGTCACGTTCTTGATCGCCACCAGGCGCCGTCCGTCCGTAAGCTCGATCACGCGATCGACGAGCAGGAAGGGATAGCGGTGCGGCAATCGTCGGATGATGTCTGGATAGTCGAGTCGCACCGTCAGCGTTGCTTCACTTCGTCTTGGCCGTCGCGCCCTTGCGCCTGGAATTGTACTCCTGAATCACCAGATCCGTGATGTCGACCGAGCGCGAGTTGTAGAGCACCGCCCCGGTGTTGGAGGCCTCCAGGACCAGCGTGTAGCCCTGCTTGGCGCCGTATTCGGCGATCACCTCTTGGAGCTGGCGTAGGATCTCGGAGGTGAGCTCGTTGTCGCGTTGCTGCAGCTCGGCCTGCGAGTCCTTGTAGGTCCGCTGGAAGTCGCGCAGGCGCCTCTGGTAGTCGCGCTCGATGTTCTTGCGCTCGTCCTCTTTCAGCACCATCCCCTTCTTCTCGACGTCTTCCTTGATCTTCTCGATGTCCGTCTTCTGCTTGTTCAGGTCGGCCTGCAGCTTGTCGACCTGGCTCTTGAAGTCCTCCTTCGCTTTCTTTCCGGCGTCGCACTCGTTCAGCGCTCGCTGCATGTCGACGGTGGCGAGCTTCAGCTCCTCGGCCCGGACCAGGGGCGCCGCGAGCAGCAGAATCGCAAACGGTAGAATCCATCGCTTCATTCAAACCTCCTCGAGAAACATTCGGGATCTATAGGGGGGCGCCGAACGAGAACTGAAAGACGCTGCTCTTCTCGTTCGCCTTCTTCTGCAGCGGATATCCGAGTTCGATGCGCAGCGGACCGATCGGCGACAGCCAGCGGACGCCCCATCCCACGGATTTGCGCAAATCGCTCAAGGGGATTCCCTGGTCGTGCCGCCAGGCGTTACCGAGGTCGAAGAAGAGCACGCCGCGCAGCCCGAGTTGCTCGAAGATCGGAAAGATCAGCTCGTTGTTGAAGATCAGCTGCGTGCTGCCTCCGACCGGAGTGGTGTCGACGATGTTGTTCTCTGGGTCGAACACCGGCTCGCGGGGGCCGAGCGTGCGAGCTTCGTAGCCGCGCACCGAGTTGATGCCACCGGGGAAGAACCGCTCGAACAGCGGAATTTCCTTTCCGCTACGGTCTTCCTGGCCGACGCCCCAACCGACGCGAGTCCCATGCGAGAGCACGAAAGTGCCGAACGTCGGGCTCTTGTAGAAGGGATAGAACCAGCGCCCTCGCCCCTCGACGATTAAGTAACCCGCCCCCGCGCCGATGCCGGCGAATTGCACCGACATGTCCTGGATCGAGCCGTCGGTCGGATCGAAGGGATGGTTCAGGGTGTTGCGCACGAGCGTGGGAATCACGCTGCTCACCAGCATTTTGCCTTCCTCGGCGTCGATGCTCGGCACGCGGAAAAAGCTCGAGACGTTGCTGATGTCCGTATCGTCGAGTCTGTAGCGCATGCCGAAGCGCACCTCGTCGAGCGAGGCGCCGACGAACGGCACCCGGCGCACGCCGAGCGCGGTGAATGGATAGAGTGCCTCGATCGAGAAGCCGGTGCCGCCACGGTCGAAGTCGTCGAATTCGGTAAGGTAGTTGAACGCCGAGAAGATCGAGGTGAAGTAGGTGTCGAAGCTGTAGGGGTTGGTGTAGTCGAGGGTGAAGTTCCGCCGCTGCGAGCCGACGTCCGCGTTGAGCACCACCCGGTCGCCGGTTCCGAACAGGTTGTTCTCGGAGAGCCGCACGTTGAACAGGAATTGGTCGGCCGTGCTGAACCCCGCACCGGCGGTGAACGCACCGGTTTGCGACTCCTTGACGTCGACCAGCAGATCGATCTTGTCCGGCTGATCCGCGCGCTGGGTCGTCATGTTCACTTCCTGGAAGAGAGCCAGGCGCTGCACGCGGGCCCGGCTCGTCTTCAGATCGCTGCCGCGGAAGAGCTGCTGCTCCTGAACGTTCAGCTCGCGACGGATCACCTCGTCCTTGGTCTTGGTGTTGCCGGTGATCTCGATGCGATCGAAATAGACCACGGGGCCCTTGTCGATCTTGTAGGTGAGCCCGACCTGCTTCTTGTCGGGATCCACTTCGGTGAGCGGCTCGACGTTGACGAAGGCGAAGCCGAGATCGCCGTAGGATTCGGTGAGAAAGAGGATATCCTTGCGGAGCCGGCTCGCGCGGAACACATCTCCGCTCTTCATCTCGAGGTGCGCCATGGTGACGTCCGGGTCACCCACGATGTCCCCGGCGAACTTCACCGGCCCGACCACGTACTGAGCGCCCTCTTCGATGCGGATCGTCACATCGAGCCCGTCTTCCTTGCGCTCGACCTGCGGCTCGTCGACTTTCACGTTCACGTGTCCGCTGTCGTAGTAGAAGGCGGTCAACCGCTCGACGTCGGTCTTCAGCACCTCGGGATCGAGGTTGCCGGCACCGGTCAGCACGGAGAGGAACCACGCCTGCTTCGTCTGCATGATGCGGCGCAGTTCACGCGCCGAGAACTCCTTGTTGCCCTCGAAGATGATGTGCCGGATGCGGACGACCTTACCCTCGACGACATGGAAGGTAAGCGTGACCTCTCCCCCCACCGGCTCGGAGGTCTTGAAGGTGATCGCGGCGTCCTTGTAGCCCTTCTGGTCGTAGAGCTTCTTGGCTTCCTCCATGCCTCGCTGGATCTTCTCGACGTCGAGCAACGTGTGCGGCCGAACCTTCAGCGCGATCTGCAGATCGTCGTCTTTGATCTTCTTGTTGCCCTCGAGCTTGATCTCTTTGATCATCGGCCGCTCGACCACGTGGAACGTGAGCGTGCGTCTGCCGTCGCCGTCCTCGACCGACGCTCGTACGTCCTCGAAAAAACCCATGGCGTAGATCGAGCGTACGTCCTGCTCGATGAGGGCGGGGTCGGGCGGCTTGCCGATCGGGCTCTTGATGCGGACGCGGATCGCCGATTGCTCGACGCGGCTGTTGCCGGTGACCGAAATGGCCTCGATTGGCGCTTCCCCGGCAGCCCCTGACGACGCGAGCGCCAGCACCCAGAAGAGCAGGAACCTGCAGACGGTCATGTGGAATTCACGAAATTGCGCCGTGGTATCAGATGGTTTGCGGGGTGTACAGCACGGCCCTTCGACGTGCGGCGGGCGTCTGGTCTTCAAACCCGTGCTCCGAGATCGCGAACCGCCTCGAGGCGGCCGCCGTGCAGACGGAGTACGCGATCCATCGCCGCGGCGAGCCGTGGATTGTGGGTGACGACGACGAGCGCCACGCCGCGCTCACGGTTGAGCTCGATCAGCAGGCGCTGGACCTCCTCGCCCGTGGCAGGATCGAGGTTCCCCGTGGGCTCGTCGGCGAGGAGCGCCCGAGGGGACCGCACGACCGCCCGCGCGACCGACACCCGCTGCTGCTCGCCCCCGGAAAGCTCACCAGGCTTGTGCGCGAGCCGATCGGCGAGGCCCACGCGCTCGAGGATGGCGCGCGCCTCTTGGCGAGCGCGATCCCAGCTCAGACCGGCGATCAGCGCCGGCATCATGACGTTCTCCTCGGCGGTGAGATCCGCCATCAAGTGGTGGAACTGGAAGACGAAACCGATGTCGCGGTTGCGGAAGGCGGCGAGCGCCCGTGGCGTGAGCGACTGAAGGTCGGCGCCGCCATAGCGCACGACCCCGGCGGTCGGCCGGTCGAGCGCCCCGAGGATGTGCAGCAACGTCGATTTACCCACGCCCGACTCGCCGACGATGGCGATCTTCTCGGCTGGCTGTACCTCGAGATGCACCCCCTCGAGCACGCGCACGACCCGCCCGACGTCGCTGAAGTGCTTGACGAGCCCATCGACGTACACGAGCGGCTCGCCGACCGCCGCCGAAGCAAGCTCCTCATTCATAGCGAATGACGTCCACGGGGGCGACGCGCGCCGCACGTGACGCCGGATAGGCCGTGACGAACAAGCAGACCACGAACGCCGCGACGGTCACCGCCACGAAGTAGGCGGGAACGATCTCGACGGGCACGGTCTCGGTGAAGAACACCCCGTGCGGCAGCGGGAGCTTGTATCGGGAGATCAACCAGGAGAGGCCGAGACCGCCGATGTTACCGAGAACCGTACCGATGAGCCCGATCACCAACCCCTTGAAGACGAAGATTCGCGCCACCGAGCCGTCCGTGGCCCCCATCGACTTCAAAATCGCGATGTCTTTTCGCTTCTCCATCACGACCATGATCAACGTCGCGAGAATGGAGAAGCCCGCAACCACGAGCATGAGCGAGAGCACGAGAAAATAGACGAGCTTCTCCAACCGCAGCGCGATGAACACGTTGCGGTTCATCTGCATCCAATCCCGCGCTTCGTAGGGAAATCCGAGTCCGCTCTTTGCGATCCGCGCGGCGACTTCCGCGGCTTGGTCGATTCGCTCCGTGCGGACTTCCACTCCCGTGACGGCGTCCTTCAGGCCGACCAAGCCCTGCGCGTCGGCAA
This sequence comes from uncultured delta proteobacterium, assembly GCA_963745025.1. GTDB lineage: Bacteria > Desulfobacterota > Binatia > JACPRU01 > JACPRU01 > CAVQIG01. The sequence continues at coordinate 176,256 of CAVUWD010000016.1, read as the reverse complement.
GCGCCATATACATGAGGCTCGAATCGAACTCGGCCATCCCCGAGTCGAAGAGGCCGACGACCGCGAAGCGCTTGATGCGCGGAACCATCCCGAGCGAGGAGGGCGTACCCACGGGCAGAATGACCGTGACCGCGCTGCCCTCGCTGACGCCGAGCTGCTTGGCGAGCTCGACGCCGATGACCACGCCGGACAGCGCCACCCGCCTCTCCTCCCCTTGTTCGTGGATCGTCACGTCGTGCGGCTTGCCCATCTCGTCGAAGCTGCCGCTGCGCAGGAAGCGCTTCACGTCGACCACCGCGTGCGCCCGCTCGGGCTCGACGCCGCGGATGAAAACGCCGGTGACGGCGCTGCCGTAGGAGACCATGGCCTGCACGTACACGTACGGAGCAGCCGCCACCACGCCGGGCGTGCGCAGGATCGGGCCCATCACCTTTGCCGGATCCGCGATCGGCCCGCCGTAGCTGGTGACGATCACGTGCGGCGTGAAGCCGAGGATCCGGTTTCGCAAATCGTTTTCGAAGCCGGTGGTCACCGACAGCGCGATGTCGAGCGTCGTCACGCTGATCGTCACGCCGAGGATCGAGATCAGCGTGATCAGGCTGATGAACGCCTCTCGGCGCTTCGCGCGGAGGTAGCGCAGGCTGATGAACAGCTCGTACCGCACGGAAAGCGGCTCAGGCAGGCGGGCGAAGCAGCGGAAAGAGGATCACGTCGCGGATCGACGACTGATTGGTGAGCATCATCACCAATCGATCGACCCCCACGCCTTCTCCCGCGGTCGGCGGCATGGCGTGCTCGAGCGCGAGCACGAAGTCCTCATCCATCTCCTGCGCCTCCTCGTCGCCAGCGGCCTTGGCGCGTGCCTGGGCTTCGAAACGGCGGCGCTGGTCGTCGGGATCGTTCAGCTCGGAAAACGCGTTCGCCATCTCCCGTCCGGCGATGTAGAGCTCGAAGCGGTCCGTGATCTCGGGGTCGTCCGGATTGCGCCGCGCAAGAGGTGAGACCTCCACCGGATATCCCAACACGAAGGTCGGCGAGACGAGCTTGTCTTCGGCGAAGGCCTCGAAGAGCTCGAGAAGAATCCTGCCCGCGCCCCAGCTCTTGTCGAGCGCCAGGCCCCGACCCGCGGCAAACGCCCGTAGCGACGCTTCCGAGGCGAGGTCCGCGTCACGAGCTCCGGCGTGGCTGCGCACCGCCTGGCGCAGCGTGAGCCGCTTCCAGGGGGGCGTGAGATCGATCTCGTGCTTTCCCCACGGCAGTCGGAGACCGCCGGCCGCTTCCCGCGCGAGCTCGCAGAAGAGCTCTTCGGTGATCTCCATGAGCCTGTGGTAATCCGCATACGCCATGTAGAACTCGAGGAGCGTGAACTCGGGATTGTGCTGCGTCGACACGCCTTCGTTGCGAAACACCCTGGAGAGCTCGAAGACGCGCTCGAATCCGCCGACCACGAGACGCTTCAGATACAGCTCGGGTGCGATGCGCAGGTAGAGATCGAGATCCAGCGCATTGTGGTGGGTGACGAAGGGCCGGGCCGCGGCGCCCCCGGCGGTGAGCTGCATCATCGGCGTCTCGACCTCGATGAAATCGCGTGCGGCGAAGTAGTCGCGAATCTTCTGCATGATCGCGGCACGCTTGCGGAAGACCTCGGCGGCTTGCGGGTTGGCGATCAGGTCGAGGTAGCGCTGCCGATAGCGGATCTCGGTGTCGGCGAGACCGTGCCACTTCTCGGGAAGCGGCCGAAGCGACTTGGTGAGGATTCGGAAGCGGCGCGCGAGCAGGGTCAGCTCCCCGGTTCGCGTGCGAAAGAGCTCGCCTTCCACACCGACGACGTCGCCGACGTCGCAGTGCCGGTAGACCGCGAATCCTTCCTCGCCGAGCTCTTCGCGCTTGACGTAGACCTGCAGCCGGCCACTGCGATCTTGCAAGTGAAAGAATGCCGCCTTGCCGAAGTCGCGCATGCCGACGATGCGTCCCGCGAGGCGCACCGTCTCTTTCGCATCCGCCAGACGCTCGGCGCTCACATCGCCGAAGCGCGTGCGTGCCTCGCCGGTCGTCCGATCGGGGACGAAATCGTTCGGAAAGGCAACACCGCCGCGTGCACGCAGCGCCTCGAGCTTCCGCCGGCGCGCGACCAGCAGATCACTGGCGGAATCGGGCATTGGGCCGTTGTCTTAACCGAGGGTCCGCAGCCAGTCAACGCGATGGTGACGCTCGGTGAGAGCTCAGTCTTCGCCGCGAGTGCTTCGGGACAACGAAGAGCGCGGTCGGTTGTGATCGGCCCGTATTCGGGTCGATCACAACCGACCGCAACCGCGCGGAGCGCGGGAGGTAATAACCCGCGAGTTGGTCTATTGCCTTCCGCGCTTCCGCGCGGTGCCTGGATCTTCCGGTCGACCCGAGCACGGGCCGACCGGAAGATCCAGCGCATCAGGAATTTCGAGCGCTCGCACCCGAGACTGAGACGTTACACTGCCCCGTGAGAGTGAGGACGACTGCGCTCACTTCCGTGCGAGCGCGGGGATGTAGGAGGCCGGGTCGCGCGGCACGCCGTGGTCGCGAATCTCGAAGTAGAGGCTCGGCGCGATGACGGGTCCGGTCACGCCGACGGTGGCGATGAGATCGCCGGCGTCGACGACCCGGCCGGCCTCGACGAGCAGACTCTCCGCGTAGCCGTACACCGTGTAGAGATGGTCGCCGTGATCGAGAATCACCATTTTGCCGTAGCCGGCAAACCAGCCGGCAAAGACCACGCGTCCGGCTTTCACCGCCTGAATCGACGTCCCTGCCGCAGCCCGGATCTCGACGCCGTTACGGACCGAGGTGACCGCCTCGCCCACCGAGCGGATCGGGAACCGCATGTGCACGGCCGAACCCGCGGGAGGTTCGAACGGCGGCGTCTTTGACGCTTCCTCTTTTTCGATCAGCTCCCGAAGCTTCTCCGCCGAGGATTTGAGCTCGTCGAGAAGACGCGTGCGCTTCTGCCCTTCGCCTCGCAGCGACGCGAGTATCGTTTGCTTCTTGGCCCGCTCGGCACGGAGGGATTCGAGCTCCCGAGCGCTGTCCTTGCGGCGTGCCGCGAGCGTCGCCGCTTCGGAAGCCGCCTGCTCCCGGGCGGCGGCCGCCTCGCCACGATTGCGGCGCAGCTCCGCTGCGAGCGCGTGGTCGTATGCGAGCACCGCTTCGAGGCTTCGCTGGTAGCGAGTGGCCTCGCCCCAATCGCGCGGCGCTTGGAAGACGATTGGTGCGAGCCCTCGCTGGCGCAGACGATAGAGACCCCGGGCTCGCGCGACGAAGCGTGCGTGCAGGCGCGGTTCCTCGGCGTCGAGCTTGGCAATCGTGCGTTCGACGGCATCCATGCGCGCCTGGGCCGCGCGGATCTCGGTGGTCAGATCGCGCAGGCGCCGCGCGTGGTCGCTGATCGAGCGATCGACGGTATCGATCTCGCCGAGCACCCCTTCTGCTTGCGCTTCGATGGATTTCGCCTCTTCCTCGGTCCGCTGGATTTCTTGCTCGACTTCCTTCAGGCGATCGGCGGAGTCTCCGGCGCCGATCGCGGTCGCTACCGAGAGCGTCGCGAGTGTCGGCAGCCAGAGCCCGCGAGCAGGCCTCACAGCTCCACCCCGCGGAGGTAGCGGCGCGCCGAGCCGGCGCTGCCGATTGCTCCGAGAAGCGGCCCGGCCGTGAGCAGAACGCCGATCAAACGCGGCTCGAGAAACGCGAGCGAGGGTGTGAACAAGGGGAGAAGCGAGCCATCCTCGAGGGATCGCTCGAGCGCGAAGAACGCCGCCGCGAGCGCGCCCGTCCCGAGCAGCGATCCGGCCAGTCCCTGGATCGCACCCTCGATGAAGAACGGCACAACGATGAAGGCTTCCGACGCTCCAACGAGCCGCAGGACCTCGATCTCCTCCTTGCGGGTCAGCGCCGCCAAGCGCGCCGAGTTCCCGATCACCAGCAACGCGCCGAAGCCAAGGATCAGGGCCCAGCCGAAGCCCACCCACATGAGCCAGCGGCCGAGCTTGGCGAAGCGCTCGATCCACGCGACCTGCGAATCGACCGTCTCCACGCCTTCGAAGTGCCGGATGCGGGCGGCGAGCAGCTCCGTGACCGTCGGGTCGAGCGTCGTTCGGCGCAGCCCGACCGAGACGATGGCCGGCAGCACCTCGGCATCGATTCCTTCGAGAACGTCGGCGTCGCTGCCGAGCGTGCGGCGGAGATCCTTCAGCCCCTCCGCGGGGGGAATCACGCGCACCCGCGCCACCTCCGGCTGCGTCTGGATCTGGCGGGCGAGCGCCTCGGTCGTCGCCGGCGGCAGGCCTCGCTTCGCGTAGACGACCAGGGGATCTCCCTCCCCCGCCCAGCCGACCAGCGTACGGTAGAGGTTCTCGCCGAAGAGCCAGAACGCACCAAACAGGAAGATCGCGATCGCGATCGTCGAAGCGGTGACCGCGGCGGGCCGCGGGGCGCCGCGCAGGTTGGCGAGCGCGCGACGGACGAAATAGAAGGGGTGGAACCGTCTCATTCGGCCGCGGCCCCACCGTCGACCAAGTGTCCCGCTCGCAGCGTGATCTGCCGACCGGACACCGCACCCAGTAGCTGCGGGTCGTGTGTTGCGAGCACGACCGTCGCCCCTCCGGAATGGGCGCGCACCATGAGCTCCACGACCCGGCGCGCCGACTCTTCGTCCAAGTTGCCGGTCGGCTCGTCGGCGAGGAGTAACCCAGGCTCGTTGACGAGCGCACGCGCGAGCGCCACTCGCTGCTGCTCTCCCCCCGACAAGGAACGCGGGTAGCGGCGCACCAAGTCCTTCAATCCGAGGTCACGGAGCAGCGCAAATGCCTTGCGGCGCGCCTCCTTCGATGATTCGCCCGCCGCCTCGGCGGGCAATGCGACGTTGTCGAGCACTGGGAGCCCGGGAAGCAGCTTGGCGTCCTGGAACACCATTCCCGTCGAGCGGCGCAACTTGGCGATCCCCCGGCGCCCGAGGCGCACCAGGTTCCTGCCACCGATCACGACCTGTCCCACGGTCGGCGTCTCGGCGCCGAGCAGCAGCCGAAGCAGGGTCGTCTTGCCCGCCCCGCTCGGGCCCGTCAGGAACACGAATTCGCCGGGCTCGATCGCGAGCGAGACGTCGCTCAACGCGGTGAACCGCGGCGGATAGACCTTGGAGACATGGTAGAGACGGATCACCCGTGGAGGATCGTAGCAGAGGCTCGCGCTGCTGCGTAGATCGCGGCCCCCGCCGAGCGAGTGACGCTTGGCAAGTTTCGCGAGATCGCACAGGATGATCGCAGTGCAACCGCACGACGCCGAACGGGGAAGGAACCGGGAATTCCACAAGCGCCGCCTGCGCGGCGTGCTCGTGTTGGTTCTCGTCTTCCTCGTGATCGAGATCGCCGGCGGGCTCGCCTCCGGCAGCCTCGCGCTGCTCGCCGATGCGACCCACCTGTTCGCCGACGTTGCGGCGCTGATACTCGCCTACGGCGCGATGACGCTCGCCGAGGTCGTGCCGACCAAGAAATACACCTTCGGGCTGTATCGCGCGGAGATCCTCGCGGCGTTCGTCAATGCGGAGCTGCTCTTGATCGTGACCGGGTTCCTCTTCTACGAGGCCTACATGAGGCTGCTCGCGCCGCCCGAGATCCATACCAGCCTGATGACGGCCGTCGCCGTCGCCGGGCTCGCCGCCAACGTCGTGTCGGTCGCGCTCTTGCACGAAGGAAGCGAGCATAGCCTCAACTTGAAGGCGGCGTACCTCGAGGTGCTGAGCGACGCGCTCGGGGCGCTCGGAGTCGCGCTTGCCGCGATATTGATGAGCGTCACGCGCTGGTTCTGGGTCGATCCGTTGGTGTCTGCGGGAATCGGCTGCCTGGTGTTGCCGCGGATGGTAACCCTTCTCCGCCAATCGGCACACATCCTGCTCGAGGGCACGCCGCGCGAGGTCGATCTCACGGAAGTCCGCCAAAGGATACTCGCCGTTCCCGGCGTCGTCGAGCTTCACGATCTGCACTTTTGGACGCTCACGTCGGGATTGCACTCGGCGACGGTGCACATCCGCGCCGCCCAGGAGAGCCCGCGCGGCGAGGTGCTACGAGCGGTGCAGAAGCTCCTCAAGGAAGCGGCCGGCATCGACCACGCGACGATCCAGGTCGAATGGGGGCCGGAAACCACCTGCGAAACGACAGACCACGCGTGAAAACGGCTCACGCCGACGAAAAAGAGATCCGGTCTCTTTTTTCAGCGGCGCTTTTTCATCAGCGGCGGCCGGCCACGGCGCGCTGCTGCTCGACTGCCGGCGGCGCGGCGGCGGCAGGAACACGACGGCGGCGCCACGTTTGGAAGAAGGCGAACAGAGCCAGAACGACGAGCACGCCCTGGAGGGCGAGCGGCTCGAGATAAGGAAAGAGACCGAGCCACTGCGCGAGCGCTCTCGACTCGGGCACGAAATCGAGCGGCGTCTGCCCTAGAACACCGGCCTCCTGCAACTCGCGGACGCCGGCGCCCGCGAAGCGAAACGCCATGAAGTAGAGAAGCCCGCCGGTGACGTTGAAGAAGGCGCGCATCGGGATGCGCGGTCCCAGCTTCTGAAACAGCACAGAGAGAGCCGCGAGGGCCCCGCAGCCCGTGACGAATCCCGCGACGAGCAACGACTGGTCCGAGGCATCCCGAGTACGCGCGGCAACCGCTTCGTAGAACAGCACGGTCTCGAGCCCCTCACGGAACACGACCACGAACGAGAGGAAGGCCAGGCCGAAGAGCGCCCCTCGTCCGACGGCGCGGTCGACTCGGCTCTTGACGAACGCCTGCCAGCGATCGGCCTCGGCCTTCGACACGAGCCAGTACGAGACCCAGAAGAGAACACCGGTGGCGAGCAGAATCGTCCAGCCTTCGAGCGCATCCCGCTCCGCGCCGGAGAGCACGAGAACGCTGCGCGCCGCAATCCAGAGGAGGACGCTCGCGCCGACGGCGAGCGCCGCTCCGCCGTAGAGATACGGCGCGCGCGACCGTTCGCCGATGCGCACGAGATACGCGGCGAGGGCCGACACGATGAGAATCGCCTCGAACCCCTCGCGCAGGATGATGAGCAGCGAATCGACGAAGACGCTGCCGCCGCCGTCGGCAGCCTGGGCGCCGCCGCGCTCGAGGAGCGCGAGAACCTGCTCGCCCTGCGCCCGCACCTGCTCCTCGGAACGCCCGCCGTCCATGGCCGCCAATAGACGCATCCACTCGCCTTCCAGCTGGCGATAGAGCGCGGGGGCACGCGCCGCGAGATCGCGGTCGAGCGTCGATCCCTCGAACTCGAAGAAGACATCTGCAGCCGCTTGCTTCGCCTGCTTCGCGTCCTCCACCGAATAGCGCTCGATGATCGATCGCAGAGCCTGGCCCGCCGCCGGCGACTCGGGCGCGGCGAGCGCCACGGATGGCCCGACTGCACCCGTGAAGGTGAGCGCGGCGGCGAGCAAGAGCCGGTGGACCGGAGCCCATCGTCCCGCGCGCCCTGAGATAGTGAAATTCATTTTCAATTGGTTATTAGCCCTTGCCTCGGTGCCAGTCAATCCCTTTGGGCGGCATTTGTGGGCTTCGGGCAACAGAACGGCTTTCTGCTTCCGGCTTCCGGCAAAGACTTCGCGAAGTCTCTTGCGGTAGCCGGTAGCCGTCCCTTTACCTGTCGCCCGAATCCGCTCTTCAGCGCGATCCGCGGTCCCGGGACCGAAACAGTCCGAACGAGCTCGTGTAGCCGTGCAGGAACGTGGTGCCGTGCACGGGTCCGATCTCTCCGTTGCAGAAAAAACCGCCGAGCGGTACGTCGCCCAGGTGGCGTCGGAACGCGTCGGTATCGTGGTCGGCGCGCCCGTAGAGATGCCGGCCCCGCCCGAGGCAGGAGAACAGCAGCGAGCCACGCGTCGCGCTGCGCTGCTCGGGAGCCAGCTGAGAGAGGATGTCCTCGAGGTCTGCCGCCGAGGTCGCGGCGTCGCGCAGATGGAACTGCACGATCGTGCTCTCGCTCACAACCGCACCGACCGCGAGCGTCCCCCGCTCGGCATCGAGGCCGACGATGTTGCGGATCAGGAAATCCCCCTGCCGATAGACCTCGCTCTTCTCGCGCATCACGAGCCCGACGAAGAGCGAGTGCCGGAAGCGTTCCTGGTCTCGTCGATCGAGCCCTGCATAGATCCCCTGCAGCACCTCGAGAGGCGTCCGGCCGTCGAGGCCGAAGATCACGTTACCCTGACGGCGCGTCACGAACATCGGCTCGCCGATCGGTCGACAGCCCTGCGCGACCAGCGTGTCGACGCGGACGTCGCCCGCAAGCGCCACGCCTACACACCCGGCACGGTGCGCTTTGCCGCTCAGGTAAAGCACGTTCTCGCCGGGCTGGTGCCCGCCGCTGGCGAGCCCACCCACCTTCGCGCTGGCCGGAAACCCTGCGTCGAGGCCGCGGATGAGCGTCTCGACGTCGAACGTGAAGGGATCGGCGAGGAGCAAGAAATCTGGCGCGGTGCTCAGCTGATCGAGTTGTCGCCGCCATGCCGGCTGGGTGAGCTCTTCGACATCCGCAACGTGAAAGCCCGCAAGCTCCACACCCGGCAGAACCGCTGCCGTGAGCGACACGCCGGGCTTCTGCTCGACCTCCCGTCCGCCGCCGATCACGCCGCCCGCGGAGCAGCCGATGACCACCCGCGCGCCCAGGCGCCTGACAAGCTCCCCGGGTAATGCATCGTAGCCGCTACGGTGGTGCTCCGAGACGAACACGGCCGCCAGGTCTGGCGGCTGACCGAGAACCTGCCGGACACGCGAGACCGCTTCTACGATCGCATCCTCGAGGTCGGGCTCGGTCGAGACGGTGGAGGACCACTTCATGGTGCCTGCCATCCTACCACGAGGCGGCGGAGCAGGATGCGGGCATATTCGATGCCGGCCGGATCGTCCTCGTGCTTGAAATAGACGTAGACATCGACGCCGTGATCGAGGACCGCATCGAGGTGGTCGGCCCACGAAGCGAGCGAGGCTTCGTCGTAGGCGGGCTTGCGTAACCGAAGATAGACGAAATCGCGCGCCGTTTGCTCCACGCGGGGCGCGCCGTCCTCCGCGTCAACCGTACACCAAGCGATCGACCGCGCCGCCAGCTTGGCGCGCGCCTCTCCATCGCCCCAGCTCGCATGGCGGAACTCCATGGCGAAGCGCAGGCCGTCGTCGGGGAGCGCGGCGAGGAAGCTGTCGAGCAGAGCTGCGTCGTAGCGAAGATATGGAGGGCACTGAAAGAAGATGCAGCCAAGGCGCCGGCCGAGCGAGCGCGCGCTCTGCAGGAAATAGCCGAGGGGGTCGGCGACGTCGCGCAGCCTCGCGATGTGGGTGATCCGTCGCGGAGCCTTGAGCGTGAACACGAAGCTCTCGGCCGTCTCATCGCGCCAGCCGGCGAGCAGTTTCTCGCTCGGCATCCGATAGAACGTGTTGTTGATCTCGACCGACGGAAGGCGCTCGGCGTAGTAGCGCAGCATGTCGCGATTCTTGAGCCGTGGCGGATAGAAACCGGGCTTCCACGTCTTGTAAGCGAAGCCCGAAGTACCGGCGTAGAGCGTTCCGCGCATCGTCGCCGTCTTCAAAGCCCGAGAATCCGATCGTAGTTGCGGATCCGGGTCGCGTCTCCCGTCGAGATGCGGCGCGCGTTGAGCTCGACCGCCAACATCTGACGGCGGATGAAAGCCGTGGCGAGCGCGTGTCGCTGCTCGGAGACCTCGGCCTGAAGCAGCAACTCGGCGGCGACGACGACGTCGATGACCATCTCGCACACGCGTTTGGCGTTGAGCAGCGCATACTGCGGGTCGCCCATCAACGCCGGAACCGATTGCTGGATCCAATCGATCCCCTTGCAGACGAGGTCGACCAGCTCGGGGAAGCTCGCGCGCCGCTTGTCGAGATCGCCATGAACCGAGTCGAGCGCCGCGAACAGCGCCCCCTTGCTCATCTCCTTCAGCGCGAAGCTCGCCTGGATCTCGGAGGTGCCTTCGTAGATCGTGGTGATGATCGAGTCCGAGTGACAGTGGGCAACGCGAGACTCGGCCATGTAGCCGATGCCCCCGTGCACCTGGATCGCTTGACGGGTCACGTGGCTCGAGATCTCGGTCGCGTAGTACTTGCACAGCGGCGTGAAGAAGCGGACGAGCTGCGTGTTCTGCTCGACCTCGTTCGCGAGACGCGGTCGCTCGGGATCCTTCACTCCGGCCTCGCTGCGAAGATGGCGCCGCAACGCCTCGGTCTGATCCATGAGCGCGCAAGTTCGATAGACCAAGGCGCGCGCCGCGGCGATGTGGATCGCCATCGCCGCCAGCATCGACTTGACGAGCGGTTGCTGCTCGATCGGCGCGCCGAACTGCACGCGCGCGGCCGCATACTCGCGGGCCTGGCGATACGCGGCCTCCGCGATGCCGATCCCCTGCGCTGCGACGCCGAGGCGCGCGTTGTTCATGAGCTCGAGCATGGCGTGAAACCCGGCGCCCGCGCTTCCGAGCAGAACGCCCTCGGCGTGATCGAACTCGACCACGCACGTCGGCGCTCCGTGAATCCCGAGCTTGGTCTCGATGCGCGTGACGTGGATCCGATTCGGCGTGCCGTCGGGGAGCGTCGTCGGACAGAGAAGGAGCGACAGGCCGCTGGTCGTTCCCTTCGACTGCTCGAAGGAGGCGGCGTCGCGCGCGAGCACGAGGTGAACCGGCGCGCCGCCGTTGGTGATGAAGATCTTCTCGCCGTCGACGAAGTAGCGGCCGTTCTCCTCGGTCGCGCGTGTACGAATGGCCCCGAGGTCGGATCCCGCCTGCGGCTCGGTGAGATCCATGGCGCCCTGGAGCTCTCCGGAGGCGAAGCGCGGCAGGTAGCGCTCCTTGATCTCCGCGGAGCCGAAGTGCTGGATGTCGTGCGCGACCCCGGTCTGCAGACCGACGATGGTCATCAGGCTCGCATCGGCGCGCGCGACCATCTCGAGGTAGAAGCAGTTCAGCAGAACGCCGAGGCTCTGACCGCCGTACTCCGCATCGAGCGTCAGGCAGACGAGCCCGGCCGAGCGGAGCTTCTCATAGGCTTGCGCGATGTGCGGGGGCACCACCACGGTTCCGTGCGCGAGCCGCGCCTCCTCGTGCCAGTGATCGCGAGCATCGGCGTCGATGTCCTCGCAGATCTCGCCGACGGTGCGCAGGATCATCTTGAAGGCGTCGACCTCGTCGGCCACGCTGCCCACCCGGCCCGACAGCCGAAGGTAGCGCTCCCAGTCGAACCGATGATCGATGAACCGCTCCATGTCCGGATGGAAAAAGTCCTTCGCCATCGTTCACCTCCTCGGCGCGGGCCTCGATCGTGCCGCGGAATGACGCACCATATCATGAACCCGCCCTCGCCGCAGGCATCCCCCCGCGGACGCTTGCGTGGACGTGCGGTAACTGTATTGATCGGCCCCCATCGCCAGCGAGGAAACTCTCATGCCGGCCCCAGCGATCTCGAAATCCGTGTTGATCATTCTCCTCGGCCTCAAGTGGCTGCTGCCGGACCGCGCGTTCGATTCGCTTCTGCGGCTGCAGCTGCGCAGCTTCGGCGCCTGACCCGCAACGTGGTGTCGAGCCGCGCCGAGCGCCTCTTGACGCTGCCGCCGCTGCGAGCGATCTCCGCCCTCGCCGTACCGACCACCGCGGTGATGGTGCTCGGCGCGACCTCCGGCGTGGTGAATACCTACTTCGTCTCGCGTCTCGGCGCCGATGCGATTGCCGCGCTCTCGCTCGTCTTCCCGGTCCACCTGATCGTCCTGACGATGATGGGAGGAGGCGTCGGAGCCGGGGTCTCCGCAGCGGTCGCGCAGGCGCTCGGCGGCGGCCGTGGGCGCGATGCCGAGCGAGTCGCAGAGCACGCGTTCGTGCTCACCGGAGCCCTCTCGGCAGTGCTCACGCTGCTCTTCGTCGGCGGTGCGCCGATCCTGTTTCGCTGGATGGGCGGGACGGGCGCCGTCCTCGACGGCGCGATCCTCTTCGCGCGCGTTCTCTTCAGCGGCGTGCTCGTCAGCTTCGCCGTGTCGACCTTCGACAGCATTCTGCGCGGCGAGGGCAACGTACGAGTGGCGTCGCTCTGTGCAACCGTCTCGCTCTCGCTGCAGATCCTGCTCGTGCCGCTGTTCATGTTTTCATTCGGCCTCGGGCTGGCCGGTGCGGCGGCGGCCACGATCATCGGGCAGCTCGTCGGGTTGCTGCCGCGCGCGTACTTCGTGTTCGGCGGACAAGGCATCGTGCGACCCAGCCTCTTTCCCCGTCCGCTCTCTGCCCGTCCGATGCGCGACATCCTTCGCGTCGGCATCCCGGCTTCGCTGGCGACGCTCGCGAATTACCTCGGACTGTTACTCCTCACCGCCATCGTCGCTCGTTACGGCACCCATGAGATCGCCGCTTTCGGGCTCGGCACGCGGCTCGACTTCCTCATCATCACGCTCGCCTTCGGCGTCGGCTCGGCGGTGCTGACACTCGTCGGCTTGGCCGCCGGCGCCGGCGATCTTCGTCGCGTGGCGGCGCTCGTCTCGCGCGCCGTCGCGCTCGTCACCGTCATGCTGTCACTGTTGTCGGTCTTGCTGATCTGGAAGCCGGCGCTCTGGCTCGCGATCTTCACCCGCGAGCCGGAGATCTTGGCGACCGGCGGAATCTACCTGCGGATCCTCGCGCCGAGCTATCCCTTTCTCGGCATGTCGATGGCCTGCTCGTTCACGTTCCAGGGGCTCGGACGGGCGGTGTTTCCGCTGGTACTGGTCGCGGCCCGTACCGCGATCGTGGTCACCGCGGCCGTTTGTCTGGCGGCGCTCGGCGCGCCGGTATGGTCGATCTTTCTCGCCATGGCGACGGGCAACGTCGCCTCGAGCGCGATTCTGTACGTGCGGCTCAGGGCTTTACTGGGGCGCGAGTAAGACGGCTACCGACTACCGGCTACCGCAACAGAATCCCCGGTGTCGTTATCGGTAGCCGGAAGCCGGTGGCCGATAGCCGTCGTTTCACATCATCCCGAGCTCGAGACGCGCCGCTTCCGACATCATGCCGGGATTCCACGGCGGCTCGAAGACGACCTCGACGTTGGCCTCGCGGATGCCGGCGATCCCGCCGATCTTGGCCTGCGCGTCCGCGGCGAGCACGCCGCCCATGCCGCAGCCCGGCGCGGTCAGCGTGAGCTTGACCTCCGCGCGGTGACCGCCGCCCTCGAGCGCCGTGACCGTGCACTCGTAGATCAGGCCTAGGTCGACGATGTTGACGGGGATCTCCGGGTCGTAGCAGGTGCGAAGCTGCTCCCACACGAGCTTCTCGAGGTCTCCCGCTCCCTGCGGAGCCCCGGTCGCGGCGACCGGCGCCGCGGGCGCGCGCTCGAGGCCCATCGCGTCGGCGTCCTTGCCGGAGATCCGCACCATGTAGCCGTGATCCGTGGTGACCGTGTAGGTGTCGCCGAGCGACTGCGTGATCATCACCATCGTCCCGGCCGGCAGCACCATCTTGGCGCCGCTCGGGATTTGAATCGCCTCGCAATCGCGGCTGAGCGTGATCGATTCGTGCGGTGACATGACTCTATCCTCATTCCGTGGTGACGGGATCGGCTTTCTCCTCGAGCGCGGCGCGGAGCGTGTGCCAAGGGAGGCTGGCACACTTGACGCGCGCGGGGAACTCGCGGACTCCCGAAAAGACGTTGAGCTTGCCGAGCTCCGCAGGATCCGCCACCGCGTCGCTCGCCACCAAGCGATGGAAGCGCTCGAAGAGCTCGTCGGCCTCGGCGCACGTCTTGCCCTTCAGCATCGACGTCATCAGCGAAGCGGACGCCTTCGAGATCGCGCAGCCCGACCCCTGGAAACCGATGTCGCGGATCACGCCGCCCTCGACCTTCACGTAGAGCTGGAGCTGGTCGCCGCAGAGCGGATTGAAGCCCTCGGCGGTACGGTTCGCGTCCGCGAGTCTCTGGTAGTTGCGCGGCCTCTTGTTGTGGTCGAGGATGACCTCTTGGTAGAGATCCGTGAGCTCCGACATCAGCAGAACACCTCTCTCACCCTGCGGATGGAGCGACCGAGCGCGTCCATTTCCTGCTTCGTGTTGTAAAAGGCCAAGGATGCGCGCGCCGTGGCCGGCACGCCGAAGCGCTGCATGACCGGCATCGCGCAGTGATGGCCGGCACGAATCGCCACTCCCTCGCGATCGAGGATCGTACCGATGTCGTGCGGATGAACGCCCTCGAGCACGAACGAGAGCACGCTCGCCTTGGCCTTCGCCTGACCGATTAGGCGCAGTCCCTCGATCGCCGAGAGCACCTCGGTGCCATAGGCCAGTACTTCCTGCTCGTAGGCGGCGGCCGCTTCGAGATCGATGGCGTTCAGATAGTCGATCGCCGCACCGAGGCCGATGCCGCCGGCGATGTCGGGAGTGCCCGCCTCGAACCTGTAAGGCGGCACGTTGTAGTGCGTCTTCTCGAACGTCACCAGGCTGATCATGCTGCCGCCGCCCTGGTAGGGCGGCATCTTCTCGAGCCAACGGGACTTGCCGTACAGGATGCCGATACCGGTCGGCGCGTACATCTTGTGGCCGGAGAACGCGTAGAAGTCGCAGTCGAGATCCTGGACGTCGACCTTCATGTGCGGCACGGCTTGCGCTCCGTCGACGAGCACGGGGATGCCGCGCCGGTGTGCGATCTTCGCGATCCGCTTGACCGGATTGACGGTTCCGAGGGCGTTCGACACGTGAGCGACGGCGATCAACCGGGTCTTGCCGGTGAGCATCGGCTCGAGCTCGTCGATCAGCAGCTCGCCTTCGTCGTTGATGGGCACGACGCGCAGCCGCGCGCCCGTCTGCTCCCCGAGGAGCTGCCACGGCACGATGTTCGAATGGTGCTCCATCGCCGTGATCACGATCTCGTCGCCGGGCTTGACGAACGCCCGGCCGTAGCTCTGCGCGACCAGGTTGATCGCCTCGGTCGTGCCGCGCACGAACACGATCTCACGCTCATCGGCCGCGTTCAGGAAGCTCTTCACCTTGGCGCGAGCGTCCTCGTATGCGCTCGTGGCCTCTTCGCTCAGTTGATGGATACCGCGGTGGATGTTCGAGTTGAACTCGGAATAGTAGCGCGTCAGCGTATCGATCACCGCCTTCGGCTTTTGACTGGTCGCGGCATTGTCGAGGTACACGAGCGGCTTGCCGTGCACCTTGCGCTGCAGCACCGGGAAATCTCGCCGGATTCGCTCGACGTCGAATCGTGCTCCGGCCTCTACCGCAGAGCTCGTTCCACGCACGGCTCTCATCGCTCCCCCACTAGATCCCGCTCGAGGCGCTCGACGAAGGCACGCTCGAGCACCGGCCGGAGCTCCGGGATCGGCACCCGCTGGATCACCTCGTTGGCGAATCCATAGGTCAGGAGGCGCCGGCCCGTCGCCTCGCCGATTCCGCGGCTCTTCAGGTAGAAGAGCGCGTCGGGATCGAGCTGGCCGATGGCCGCGCCGTGCGCGCATTTCACGTCGTCGGCGAAGATCTGCAACTCGGGCTTGGTATCGATTTCGGCGCTCTCGGACAACAGCAGATTCTTGTTCGTTTGCTGCGCGTCCGACTTCTGCGCGTCCGCGCGGACGATGACCTTGCCGTTGAATACAGCCTTCGCCTTGCCGCCGAGGATACCCTTGTAGAGCTCCCGGCTCGTGCCGTGCGGCACGGCATGGTCGATGGTCGTGTGATTGTCGACGAAATCTTCCCCTCCGGCCAGGTAGAGGCCGTCGAGCACGCAGTCTGCACCCTCGGCGCCGAGCGTCACGTTCAGGGTGTGGCGCAGAAACGCCGCACCGAGCATGATCGCCGAAGATCGGTACCGGCTGTCACGCCCCTGGACGACCTCCGTCGTTGCCACTTGCGCGCCGCGCGCGCCTTCGCGGGCGATCCTCACGTGATCGAGGCGAGCGCCATCCCCGAGCACGACTTCACCGACCGCGTTCGTCAGCGTCGATCCGTCTCCCGAGGCCACGTACTGCTCGACGAGCGCCGCGCGGCTTTGCCGGCCGCAGACGACGAGCAGGCGCGGATACGCGACCACCTCGCCACGGCCACCGCTCGAGACGAACACCAGTTCGATCGGTCCCTCGAGCTCGATTCCATCGGGCACGAAGACGAACGCTCCATCCTCGAGGAACGCCGTGGACAGCGCGGTAAAGCCATTCTGGTCGAAGGCGGCGTGCCGCGCCAGGTGATGCGCGACGACTTCGCCATCGCGGGCGAGAGCGGCGGCCAGGCTCTCGACGCGAACCCCCGCAGGCAATCGTCCGAGGTCCGAAGCGTCCGCCACGAAGCCGCCGTTCACGAAGACGAGGCGGCTCGTCGCCGCGCCGCCGACCAGGCTCGCACCGGCGATGCGTCGAGCATCGCGCCGTTCACGGCTCTCGAGCTCCGCGCGATAGGGAACGCTCACCAGCCGAGCGACGTTCGTGTATTTCCAGTCCTCCTCGCGCGTCGTCGGAAAGCCGACCTCCGCGAAGCGCGAGATCGCCGTCTCGCGCACCGCGGCGACCCACGGCGGCACCGGACGCTCGGCGCGCGAGACGAATCTCCGGAAATCGCCGACGAAATGCTCGGTGCCGCTCACGTCGCCGCTTCCTCGCGGAGCCAGTCGTAGCCCTTGGCCTCGAGCGCGAGCGCGAGATCCTTGCCGCCCGATTTCACGATCCGGCCCCGATAGAGCACGTGCACGTGATCCGGCGTGATGTAGTTGAGCAGCCGCTGGTAGTGCGTGACGAGGATCGTGGCGTTGTCGGGACGACGAAGCTTCTCGACTCCCGTCGCCACCACACGCAGCGCATCGATGTCGAGCCCCGAGTCGGTTTCGTCGAGGATCGCCAGCTTCGGCTCGAGCACCGCCATCTGCAGGATCTCGTTCCGCTTCTTCTCGCCGCCGGAGAACCCCTCGTTCACGGCCCGCGACATCATCGCTGAGTCCATATCGACGATCTTCAGCTTTTCCTTGAGGAGCGCCAGGAACTCCATGGCGTCGAGCTCCTCGAGCCCTCGGTACGCGCGGATCTCGTTCAACCCCGCGCGCAGGAAGTATGCGTTTGCCACTCCCGGGATCTCGACCGGATACTGAAAGGCGAGAAAAATGCCCTCCCGCGCCCGTTTCTCGGCGGGCATCTCGAGCAGGTTCGTGCCGAGGTAGAAGACCTCTCCCGCGGTCACCTCGTAGGCGGGATGCCCCGCGAGCACCTGCGCAAGCGTCGACTTACCCGAGCCGTTCGGGCCCATGACGGCGTGGACTTCGCCTTCGGCGACCGCGAGGTCGAGACCGCGGAGAATCGGCTTGCCGTCGATGCTCACGTGGAGATTGCGAATTTCGAGTAGCATTCGACTCCCTTCGGCTTCCGGCTTCCGGCTACCGACTACCGGCAAAGCCTTCTTGGGGTCTTTTGCGGTAGTCGGAAGGCGGTAGCCGGTAGCCGTTCCATCACCCCACCGCTCCTTCGAGGCTCACGCCGAGCAGCTTCTGCGCCTCGACGGCGAATTCCATCGGCAGGTTCTTGAAGACTGCCTTGCAGAAGCCGTTGACGATCATGTTGACCGCGTTCTCGCTCGAGAGGCCGCGGCTCCGGCAGTAGAAGAGCTGATCCTCGCTGATCTTCGACGTCGACGCCTCGTGCTCGACCGAAGCGGTCGGATTTCGCACCTCGAGGTACGGAAAGGTGTGCGCGCCGCACTTGTCGCCGAGCAGCAGCGAGTCGCACTGCGAGTAGTTGCGGGCGTTCTTCGCGCCAGGCAGCACCTTCACCAGGCCGCGATAGGTGTTTTGGCCGTGCCCCGCGGAGATCCCCTTGGAGATGATCGTGCTCCGCGTGTTGCGCCCCATGTGGATCATCTTCGTACCCGTGTCGGCCTGCTGGAAGTTGTTGGTGAGCGCCACCGAGTAGAACTCACCGACCGAGTCCTCGCCCTGGAGGATCACCGAGGGATACTTCCAGGTGATCGCCGAGCCGGTCTCGACCTGCGTCCAGCTGATCTTCGAGCGACGGCCGCGGCAGGCGCCGCGCTTGGTGACGAAGTTGTAGATGCCGCCCTTCCCTTCCCGGTCGCCGGGGTACCAGTTCTGCACGGTCGAGTACTTGATCTCCGCGCCTTCGAGCGCCACGAGCTCGACCACCGCGGCGTGCAGCTGATTCGCGTCGCGCATCGGCGCCGTGCAACCCTCGAGGTAGCTCACGTAGGCTCCTTCGTCCGCGACGATCAGCGTGCGCTCGAACTGACCCGTGTCCGCCGCGTTGATCCGGAAGTAAGTCGAGAGCTCCATCGGACAGCGCAAGCCCTTCGGCACGTAACAGAACGAGCCATCGCTGAAGACCGCCGAGTTCAGCGTCGCGTAGAAGTTGTCGGTGTAGGGAACCACCGAGCCGAGATACTTCTGCACCAGCTCCGGATGGTTCCTCACCGCCTCGGAGAACGAGCAGAAGATCACTCCCTTCTCGGCGAGCTTTTCCTTGAACGTCGTCGCCACCGAGATGCTGTCGAAAACCGCGTCCACGGCGACCCCGCTCATGCGCTTCTGCTCGTCGAGCGGGATGCCGAGCTTCTCGAAGGTGCGGCGCAGCTCGGGATCGACCTCGTCGAGGCTGCCGAGCTGCTTCTTCGGCTTCGGCGCGGAATAGTAGATGATGTCCTGAAAGTCGATCGGCGCGTAATGGACGTTCGCCCACTTCGGCTCGCCAGCTCCGCGCTCGAGCGTCTGCCAGTGGCGCAGCGCCTTGAGCCGCCACTCGAGCATGAACTCCGGCTCGTTCTTCTTCGCCGAGATCAGCCGGATGATGTCCTCGCTGAGCCCGCGCGGGGCGACGTCGGCTTCGATGTCGGTGACGAAGCCCCACTGGTATTCGCGGCGGGCGAGATCGGCGAGCGGATTCGGAGCGGATGCCATGAGCGTCTCCAACGCGGTTAGGATCCTGTTCGCGCCTCGGCGCGGGAGCCCCGCGACGCGAGCAGGGGGGGCAGAGCCGGGCGCGGCGAGGCCATCTCCGCGAGCGTGACCCCGCTGAGCGCGTCCAGCACGGCGCGGTTGATACGCTGCCAGTTCGTGCTCACCGGGCAGAGCGACTCGATGCCGCATCGGTCCGCGCCATGGGTGTTACATTCGGTGAGCGCAATCGGCCCCTCGAACGCGCTGATGATATCGGCCACTGTGATGTCTCGCGGGGAACGGGCGAGGCTGAATCCACCCTTGGCGCCGCGGTGCGGCACCAGAAGCCCCTCGCGAGCGAGAATCTTCAGGATCTTGCTCACGGTCGGTAGCGGCAGGCGTGCCGCCGCCGCGATCTCCGGCGCGTTGCGCGTCAGCCGCTCGGGATGGCGCGCGAAGTGCGTGAGCAGCACGATCCCGTA
Organism: uncultured delta proteobacterium; assembly: GCA_963745025.1. Classification (GTDB taxonomy): domain Bacteria; phylum Desulfobacterota; class Binatia; order JACPRU01; family JACPRU01; genus CAVQIG01. The sequence goes on along the minus strand of CAVUWD010000016.1, from coordinate 156,871 downwards.
ATCGGTGAGTTTGGTTATGCGGATCACGTCGCAGCCTCGGCTTAAAGAGTACCTAAGCGGTACTGTTTCAAATACTATATCCTCGCCGTGACTTGTCAACCTGGCCCCGGCCCGACTAGACGACCGCGATGGCCAACGAACCCTCGGACGCGCATTCGGCCCTCCGGCTGAAGATTCTTCAGGTTGGCGAGCCCGTATTGCGGGTGGGGGCGCGGGAGGTTTCAACCGATGAGATCGGCAGCCCGAGAATCCAGGACCTCATCGAGCGGATGCGCGACACGATGCGCGATGCTCCGGGCGTCGGTCTCGCGGCGCCGCAAATCGGTGAGTCGCTGCAGCTCGCCGTCATCGAGGACCGCGCCGAATACGTGCACGGCGCCGATCCGGTCTGGATCGCGGAGCGTGAGCGCGCGGTCGTTCCGTTCTGCGTTCTCATCAACCCGAGGCTGTCCGTCATCGCCGAAGAGCGGGTGGAATTCTTCGAGGGATGCCTCAGCGTGGCCGGGTTCACTGCCCTCGTGGCTCGCGCCCGAGCCGTGCGCGTGGAGTGCCTGAACGAGCGTGCCGAGCCCGTGGTGATCGAGGCGCACGGCTGGCACGCCCGAATCCTCCAGCACGAGATCGACCACTTGAACGGCTGCCTCTACATCGACCGCATGGAGCGGCGCTCCTTCATGACCACGACGAACCATGGCCGGTACTGGAAGGAGCGGTCGATCGAATCGATCCGCGTCGCCCTCGGTCTCAACGGGAAATAGGACAAGCAGTCATGAATCCCCTTTCCCCGACGACGGGGAGAGGTCAGAGGTACTTCCGCTTCCAGCCTCAGCTCAGTGCGCTCCGCCAAGCCGCGGCGACATCTGAAACGACCCGCGGGCGGTCCGAGGCGGCGGAGCTGGCGCGGGACGAAACGGCGGAACCGCTGCGGTGGCGAAGTGGTCGAGGACGAAGCCACCGACAGTACCGTGGTGCGGACCCTGATGGCGGTGGGTTCGAACGTCCTCGTGCGCGCAAGGCTCACCAAAGCGGCATGGGGGAACCGTACTGGTGATGAACCAAGACGGTGCGGGGACGTATTCGCCGACCTGCATGGCGGCGATCTCTGCCATCCGCGCTTCCCGCGCCGCGTCGGCCTGTCGCTCCGCCTCCCGCGACGCCTCGCGGCGACGGATGATCTCACGACCATCGGCGGCCGCCTGCGACAGGCTGGCAACGTCGGACGAGACGACCGTCGCGGGCGGCGCAGGCGTATCCGCATAGGTGTCGAGGAGGGTGCTGCCGGCGGGGGGGCGATCGCCGAAATACAAAGACCCCTCGGGCGTCCGCCACTTCTGAATCGCGTCCGCCGCAGCCACCGCCGCGATGGCGATCAACCCAAGCACGGTGCTCGCGACGAGCCGCTTCACGCCACGAACGTGCGTCCGCCGCAATTGAGAGTCAAGTCGAAGCGCGGCGTCTCGTGAAATCGAGGATCAATTCAATCGACAATTCGGGCTCTTCAACGAAGAACACGCGGGCCGTCGCGGCGATCGCCCTGGCGCTCGCAGCACGGAGTGACCTTCGCCGCAGCGAGCACGAGCATGGAGCGTCGGCATTCAGGACTCTTCGCTCTCCCCTTCTGGGAGCGCCGGTTGGAGAACGCGCGCCGATCGGTCGAGCGCGTCGAGCACGGGGATCTCGTCGGCCGTCCCCGCTCCTTGATCCTTCAAGCGGCGGGCGGTGACGAGCACTCGGCGCTCGATCGACCCGATGGCGTCGTTGTATGCCGACACCGCCCTGTCGAGCTGACCGCCGAGTCGTACGAAGTGCTCCGCCATGGAACGAAGCCGGTCGTAGAGCTCCCGGCCGAGCTCGCTGATCGCCTGAGCGTTCTCCGCGAGCTGCTCCTGGCGCCAGCCGTAGGCAACGGCTCGCAGTAGTGCGATGAGCGTCGTCGGGCTCGCGGGGATGACGCGCTTGTCGACGCCGAACTCGATGAGCTCGGGGTCGTGCTGCAGCGCCGCGGCGAAGAAGGTCTCGCCTGGCAAGAACATGACGACGAACTCGGGCGCCGGCTCGAACTGGGCGGAATAGGCTTTGGTGCCGAGCTTCGTCATGTGATCGCGGACCTGGCGCGCGTGGTCGCGGAGCATCACCTCGCACAGCGCCTCGTCGCTTGCCTCGAAGGCCTCCAGGTAGGCGCCGAGGGGCGCCTTGGCGTCGACGATGATGTTTCGACCGCCGGGCAGCTTGACGAGAAGGTCGGGGCGCAGGCGACCGTCCTCCGTCGTCACGCTCTGCTGCTCGTAGAAGTCGCAGTGATCGACCATGCCCGCGAGCTCGACGACCCGCTTCAGCTGGATCTCTCCCCAGCGCCCCCGCACGGCGGGCGTGCGCAGGGCGCGCACGAGCTTCGCCGTCTCCGAGTGCAGCTGCTGCTGGGTCTGAGCGAGCGACTTCACTTGCTCGCTGAGCGACGCATAGGCCCCCAGGCGCTCTCGTTCGACGGCCTGGAGCTTCGAGTCGACCTTGTCGAGCGACTCGCGAACCGGCTTGACGAGCTCGCCGATCGCCTGCCGGCGGCCCTCGAGCTCGGCGACGGCGCTCTTCTGGAATTCGCCGAGCGACGTCCTGGCGAGATCGAGAAACGACTGATTGTTCTGGCGAAGGGCCTCGGCCGAAAGGCTCTGGAAGGCTTCGCGAAGCTTCATCTCGGCGTCCGCAAGCAGCGCGAGCTTCTCAAGACCCGTTCGCCGCTCGTGCTCGAGCTCGGCGGAAAGCCTTTCCTTGGCGGCGGCGAGCTCGGTGATTCTCCGCTGCGCTTCGGCGCACTCGGTCTCGAGCGCGGCGGCGCGTGCCGAGCGCTCCTCGAGCCGCACACGGAGCTCGGCGATCGCCGCGGGCCCGGCGCCCGATCCGGCCGCGCGCAGCGCCAGCCCGACGAGCACCGCGGCCACAGCCCCGAGCGCGAGCGCCAGGGTCAGTGACAGAGGATCCACGGCACTCTCTTAGCGCTTCGAGGGCCGCTCGCTCAACGTCGACGGCGGCAGCCTGTTCGAATTGTCGTTACGGGTTCCGGACCGAGCGACCTCGTGACGCTTCACCTTTCCCGACGCCGTGCGTGGCAGCGAGTCGACGAAGCGAATCGTCCGGGGGAGCTTGAAGCGTGCCAGCCGAGCCGCGCACCACTCCCGAAGCTCACCGCTGTCGAGATGACGCCCCGCTCGTAGCACCACCGCCGCGCCGACACGCTGTCCCCACTCCGGATCCGGCACGGCATAGACCGCGGCCTCGCTCACGTCCGGATGGCCGAGCAGCACGACCTCGATCTCCGTGGGATAGACGTTCTCGCCGCCACTGACGATGAGATCGCTCCGCCGATCGTGAACGTACAGGCGCCCGGACGCGTCGAGCCGGCCGACGTCCCCCGTGTGCAACCATCCGCCCCGAAGCGGGCGCTCGGTCTCCTCGCTGCGACCGAGGTAGCCCGCCATCACCGTCGGTCCCGCGACGAGGATCTCGCCATCGCCGTGCACGTCGGGATCGGCGATCGCCACGCGCGTTCCCACCAACGCTCGCCCCGCGCTTCCCGCCGCATCGCGATCCCCTCCGAGGGGCTCGGTCGTGACCTGCGAAGCCGCCTCGGTGAGGCCATAGGTCGCGAGCGCCGGAAGGCCGAGCGCCCGAGCCCGCTCCAAGAGCTCCGGCGGAGTCGCCCCGCCGCCGACCAGGACCGCCCGGAGCGATCGCGGGTACCGCCTGCCTGCCGAATGGTCGAGCAGGCGCCGGAGCGTCGTCCCCACGAGCGAGAGCAGCGTGATCCCTTGCTCGTGAATCGCGCGTTCCACCCGCCCCGCGTCGAAGCCGCGGTGGAGCACGACGGCGCTGCCGTCGATCACGCTGCGCAGCAGAATCGACAGCCCGCCCACGTGATGGAGTGGCAGCACGGCGAGCCAGCGATCGCCGGGACGCAGAGTGAGATTGGCGCGCGAGGCCGATGCGGACGCGAAGTGATTGGCATGCGTCAGCATCGCTCCTTTCGCCTTGCCGGTGGTGCCCGAAGTGTAGACGATCGTGCAAATCGAATGCGCACCGAGGCGCGCCTCGGGCAGCTCGCGCGAGGGAGAGACGCGATCGATCCCGACTCCCGCCTCGATCGTGCGAGTCCCCGAACGCCGCAGCGCAACCTCCGAGGCGAGCGCCGTCGATTGCGGATCGACGATCAGGAGCCTCGGCCGACAATCGTCGAGGAGCGCGAGGATCTCGGCCGTCGTCAACCGAGTGTTGAGTGGCACGAGAGCCGCGCCCAAGCGTTGCACGGCATGAACGAGCTCGACGAAGCGCACCGAGGAGCCGACGAGAGCCGCCACGCGATCCTCCGGCTCGACGCCGAGGGTCCGCAGCCGGCGGGCGACGGCTTCGGAACGAGCGGCGAGCTCGGCGAAGGAGATCTCCCCGCCGTCGCAGCGAATCGCGAGCGCACGAGGATCGCTTTGGGCACGCGCGAAGAGCCAGGGAATCGCCGGGTCGAGGAGCGGCTCAGGCATGCCAATCGAGGCTCCTCTCGAAGCCTGGATCGAGCGTGACACCGAGACCCGGACCGCGCGGCTCGATCGCCGCGCCGCTCGGGCCGCCGCCGTCCACGTCCTCGGCGAGCAGCCGGGCGCCGCCAAGACCGACTTCCGCAATCGACAGCGCGCACGCCACGTGCGCCACGGCACTCCGGCCGATTGCGGTGTCGATCGAGTCGGTGAGAACGACGCGCAGGCCGGCGACTCGCGCTCGGCCGGCCATCGTCATCAGCGGGCGCGGACCGCCGAGGCGGGCGAGCTTCAGCACCACGACGTCGGCAGCACGCGCTGCGGCGACGCGCTCCAAGTCTTCGAGGTCTCGAAGCGACTCGTCCACGGCAATCGGCACGCCTGTCGCCGCCCGCAGGCGGGCGAGATCGCCGAGATCGTCGGAACGTAGCGGCTCTTCGACGAACGCGGGCGCGAATGGCGCGAATCCCTCGAGCGCCGCACGCGCGTCGTCGAAGCCCCAGGCGCGGTTGGCGTCGAGCGCGATCGCCACCGCCGGTCCCCCGTGCCGGCGAACCCGCTCGAGCCGCCGGAGATCCTCGCTCCGCGAGCCGCCTACCTTGAGCTTGAGCGAGCGCACGCCCTCTGCCAGCGCCCGGTCGACCTCCTGCGCGAGGCCCTCGAGACCGGACTCGACGAGCAGCGCGCTCTGGCGAATCGGCTGTAGCGTCCCTCCACCGAGCCGCGCGGCCGCGGATACTCCCGAGGCGCGGGCGTCGAGATCCAGAAGGGCGGTTTCCAGAGCGCACGCCGCAGCGCGTGCAGCATCCGATGCGAGCACGCCGGCGGAGCGGAATCGCGCGCGGCGAACGATCTCGCGGAGCGACCGCTCGGTCTCCTCGAGCTGCTCTCCACCGAGCCAGAACGCCGGGCTCGCCTCCCCGACTCCCACGAGCCCGCCCTCTGCGTGAAGGCGCAGCAAGAATCCCGCGCGCCGCGAGATCGAGCCTTGCGCGGTCACCAGCGGACGGCGAAGCGGCAGCGAGAACGGCGCGAACTCCGCGCGAACGACGTTCATGCGAGACCGATCGCCAGCAGCACGCCGAAGACCAGATGCAGGCGCGCGGTTCCGGCGAGGCTCCGGTTGAGCTCCGCTCCCGTGCGCCGCGGGAGCGCCCGGGCTTCGACGAGGGCGAGCGGCAGCGCGCCGAGCGTCAGCAGCACGCGTGGTCCGGCGAGCCGCGACAGCAGCATCGCGCAGAGAAACGCGGCCGTGACGAGCAGCAGGTATTCGCCGCGCGTCGCCGTGGCGCCGAGCCGCACCGCGAGCGTTCGCTTGCCGGCGCGGGCATCGGTCGGGATGTCGCGGAGGTTGTTGATCACCAGGATCGCCGTCGCCAGGCAGGCCACGGGCAACGAGGCGAAGAGCGCGAGCATCGAGGCCTCCCCCGTCTGCAGCCAGACGGTGCCGTTGACGGCGATTACGCCGAAGAAAAGGAAGACGAACACCTCGCCGAGCCCATGGGAGGCGAGTGGCCACGGCCCGCCGGTGTAGGCGAGCGCGGACATCAGCGACAGCACGCCGATCGTCAGGATCGGCCAGCCGCCGATCTCCACCAGATAGACGCCGACTCCGCCGGCGAGCGCGAGGACCGTGAGTGCCGCACGCCGCACGGCCGCCGGCGAGGCGAGACCGGCTTGAGTGATGCGAGACGGTCCGAGCCGATCCGGCGTGTCGGCGCCGTTCACGAAGTCGTAGTAGTCGTTCGCGAGGTTCGTGCCGACCTGGATGAGCAGCGCCGCGACCAGCGTGGCAGCGGCTGTCAGCCAATCCATCGGGTGCTCCCGCATCGCCACCGCGAGGCCGACGGCCACGGGAGCGAGCGCCGCGGAGAGCGTCCGCGGGCGGGCGGCGGCGAGCCAGGCGACGAGTGGAGTCGGCACGGCGCAGAGCGCTTCAGGGAAGTCGTGGAAACCGCTGGAAGTCGGGCTCTCGCTTCTCGAGAAACGCGTTGCGTCCCTCCTGCCCCTCTTCGGTCATGTAAAAGAGCAACGTGGCGTTGCCAGCGAGTTCCTGGATGCCGGCCATGCCGTCGAGCTCGGCGTTGAACGCCGATTTCAAGCAGCGGAGCGCCATCGGACTCTGCGCGAGAATTTCGCGGCACCAGCCCACCGTCGTCTCTTCGAGCTCCGCGAGCGGAACGACCTCGTTCACCAGGCCCATGGCCAACGCCTTGCGCGCATCGTACCGGCGGCAGAGGTACCACACCTCGCGCGCCTTTTTCTGGCCGACGAGTCGCGCCAGCTGACCCGCGCCGAACCCCCCGTCGAAGCTGCCGACGCGCGGGCCGGTTTGACCGAACACCGCATTGTCGGCGGCGATCGTCAGGTCGCAGACGACGTGGAGCACGTGGCCGCCACCGATCGCATAGCCGGCGACCATGGCGATCACCGGCTTCGGCAGGCTGCGGATCGCCTTCTGCAGATCGAGGACGTTCAGCCGCGGCACGCCATCCCCGCCGACGTATCCCGCTTCGCCCCGCACGCGTTGATCGCCACCGCTGCAGAAGGCCTCGCTGCCCTCGCCCGTCAGGATCACCACACCGACGGAAGAGTCCTCTCGCGCGCGCGCGAACGCGTCGATCAGCTCCGTCACCGTCTGCGGCCGGAAGGCATTGCGCACCTCCGGGCGGTTGATCGCGATCCGAGCGATGCCTTCGGCACGCCGAAAGGTGATGTCCTCGTACTCACGAACCGTTTCCCAGCGCATCGATTGTCCTCCTTTGCCGAATCGCCCACGCTCAGGAACTGCGCGACGATCGCGCCGTACCGCTGCGGGCGTTCGAGGTGTGGCGCGTGCCCTGCGGCGGGCACAATCTCGAGCCGCGCGGCGAGCAGTCGGCTCCGCATCCAGGCGCCGATCGCGCGGAACTTATCGTCGCGGCTGCCGACCACGATCGTCACCGGGAGCGAGAGCTCGCTCAGCCGGTTGCCGAGCCAGGGCTGGCTCCCGGTACCGAGCGCGCGTAAACACGCGGCGAGGCCACGCGGCGAGCAGGCGAGCCGCTGGCGCCGAAGGTCCGTGCGAACGGCATCGGGCAGCCGCGCGAAGGTTGCGAAGAGCGGCATCCGCTCCCAGGACCGGACGAAGCTCGAGATGCCTTCGCGATCGAGCAGACGGGCGAGCCCCTCGTCGGCGTCACGCCGCACGGCGCGCTCCTCCGCCCCCGCGAGACCCGGGGACGCGCTCTCCAGGAGAAGGCGCTCGACGCGCTGCGGATGCGCGAGCGCAAGCCCGAGCGCGAGCCGTCCGCCCATCGAGTAACCGACCAGCGAGAACCGCTCGACCGCGATTGCCTGAAGCGCTCGGACGACGAGATCGGCGGCGCGCCAGAGCGAGTCGGCGTGCCGATCGCGCGCGGCCGGCGTGCCGCCATGCCCGGGAAGGTCGATCGCCACCACGTGGTATCGTCCCCGCAACTCCCGGCGGAGCGTCCGCCAGCTGTTCTTGCTGCCGGTGAAGCCGTGGAGAAGGACGACGGCAGGAGCGCCGCTCGCCCCTTCGTCGGCGAGTTCGACGGTGCGGCCGCGAACCTGAAGCCGCCGGATCACGCCGCGTACTCCCGGCGACGCCGCCAGCGCGCGAGCGCCGCCGCGATCGTCCGTTCGCGGAGCGTGTGGTTCCGCGCACGGTCACTCGCGAGCTCGACCACGGAGAGTTCGCGCTCGCCGAGCGCCGCGTCGATCGCGGCCGCGAATCCCCGCCATGAGGCGACCCGCACGTGACGTCCTCCGCACATGCGGACCGCGGGCTCCAGCTCGAGCCCGTGCGGGGTCCCGAAGAGCGCCTCGAAGGGACCGTCGAGCCGAGCCTGCGGCAAGAACGAAAAGATGCCCCCGCCGTCGTTGTGAACCGCGACGATGAGGAGCGGGACCGCATAGCGCGCGGCGATCTGCAGCGCGCCGAGGTCGTGGAGGAAGCTCAGGTCGCCGACCACGAGGACGGTCGGCTCGCGTCGCGCCGCCGCCGCCCCGAGCGCGCTGGACGTCACGCCGTCGATGCCGCTCGCGCCGCGATTGCCGCAAAAGCGAAGCGCGCGATCGCTCGAGCCGAGAAAGGTGTCGGCGTCACGCACGGGCATGCTGTTGCCCAACACCACGAGGCTTTCCCCCGGCAGGCGGTCGCAAAGCAGCGGGAAGAGCTTTCCCTCGAGCACCTCGTCGACGGCCGCGACCTCGTCGTCGAGCGCGGCTCTCAACGCCACGGAGCTCTCGAGCCAATCGTCGAGCCAGGGAGAGGTCGACGGCCGCGCCGGGAGCCGCGCGGCGAGCGCCGCACAGAGCTCCTGCGGAGCGGCGCGCACGACGTCGGTCGCGCGGTGAAGCGGATCGGGCCAGCTGCCGGGCGCCGCCACCATCACATGGCAGCTGCGGGGCGCCTCCCCGAGGAATTGCGCGAGCGGCTTGGAGGCGGGAAGCGAGCCGATCTGCAGGATCGCGTCCGGAGCGTGCGCTGCGGCGAACTCGCGGTCGCGCAGCAAGACGTCGTAGCTATCGGCGAGCGCGGAGCGATCGTGCGAGCCGAAGCGCAGCCCCGAGAGCGGGTCCGCGAGAATCGGCCAGCGGAGAGCCCGCGCGAGGAGCGCGATCTCACCGGCCGCCGCAGCGTCGGTGCCGGGGCCGCCGACGATCAGCCCGCGCTCTCGTTCCTCGAGCGTCCGCGCCAACCGCTCGAGCGTCTGCGGCGCGGTCACCGCACGCGCCGCGTGCACGGTCGTGAACGGTCGAGCCTCCGCGGCGCCCCGCTCCACGGCGACGATCGTGACTTCCTCTTCCACGTCGAGGAGCGGCTCGCGCATCGGCAGGTTGAGATGGACGGGACCGCCCGGCCACTCCAGCGCCGCCGCGACCGCGCGGCACGCCAGCGTGCGGTAGAGACGATCCAGATCGACGCCCGCGGTCGGAGCCGGCACGTCGAAGCTCCAGCGCACGTGTCCGGCGAACAGGCTCGCCTGAGCGATCGTCTGCGGCGCGCCGCAGTCGCGAAGCTCCGGCGGCCGATCGGCGGTGAGCACGATCAGCGGGACCCGGGCGAGCGACGCTTCGACGATCGCCGGGAGATAGTTCGCCGCCGCCGTCCCCGACGTGCAGAGCAGCGCCACCGGTCGGCGCTCCTCGCGGGCGAGCCCGAGAGCAAAGAAGCCGCTCGATCGCTCGTCGGTCACGACGAACACTCGGATACCGGGAGCGGCGTCGAGGGCGAGCGCCAGCGGGGTGGATCGCGAACCCGGGGAGATGCAGGCGCTGACGACCCCCGAGCGCTCGAGCTCCTCGGCGATCGCCTGCCCCATGCGGCGGTTCGGGTTACGCAGCGTACTCATCGGCGGTGGCAGCGAGCGTCTCGAAGAGAGCGCTCATCTTGGCCTCGGTCTCGGAGAACTCGGCTTCGGCGCTCGATCCACTGACGATTCCGGCACCCGCCCAAACGGTGGCCGCAGCGCCATCGATGAGAACCGAGCGGAGCGCGACGGCGATCTCACCCGCGCCATTTTCCGCCATCCAACCGACCGCGCCGGTGAACCATCCCCGTCCCGGTTCTTGCTGCTCGATCAGGCGACGGGCGGTGTCGCGCGGTACGCCGCACACGGCGGGCGTGGGATGAAGAAGCCCCGCGAGGTCGAGGACCGTGAGGCGCTCCGCGAGCCGGCCGGTGATCGGCGTCGTGAGGTGCTGCGCTTCGGGGAGGCGTCGCAACGTCGGGTGCTCGCCGACTCGCAACGAGGCGCTGACCGGGGCGAGGGATTCGCGCACCGCGGTGACCACCAGCTCGTGCTCGCGGCGATTCTTCGGGCAGGCGAGCAGCGCTTCGCCCAGCCGCTCGTCCTCGCCAACACGGCGCCCCCGCGGCGCCGAGCCGGCGAGCGCGCCCGCGACGAAGCGGTCGCCGTCGAGTGCGACGAGCCGCTCGGGGCTCGATCCGACGAAGCTCGTCTCCCGTCCGCCGATCCAGAAGTTGAAGCACGATGGGCGGCGGCGGCGCGCCGCGCGGAGGATCGCCACGGGCTCCGCGGCCGGGTCGAGATGCATCACGCGGCGGCGGGCGAGCACCACCTTGTCCAGCCCGCCCGCGGCGATCCGCGCGCAGGCGGCTTCGACCCGCTCGCCCCAGCGACGCCGCTCGTCCGGATCGGGGCGAACGCGCGTCGCCGATCGCACACCGTGCGCAGCCGCGCCAGACGCCGCTTGGGTCGCCCTGTACAAGCGCCGCTCGATGTCACGCTGCGCTCCGTCTCGCCAGATCCGCGTCAGTCGACATTCGCCACCGCGCCGAACCCAGAGAAGCTCCGGGATCCACAGCCGGGCGGACGGGAACTCACGCCATCCCGGCTCGAGACAATCCGCGTCCGAGAACCCGAAGCCGCCGAGCACGAGCGGGCCGAAACGCGGATCGGTCGATCGCGGCAGCCGCGCGAGCGCTTCGATCGCCGCCCGCGACGCCTCGCCGAATCGCTCCACGCCCGACGTGCGGATTTCCCAAGCGGCGCCGAGCGCGAGCAGCGCGAGCCCTTCGACCGGCTTTTCCAAATGGAAGATCGGCGTTTCGGGAGTCGCACCGGCGAGTGCCAGGAGTTCCGCGGGCCGGAGCTTCGAGCGCTCCTGCGCGCTGTGGAGCCGATCACGCACCGTCGTCCTCTCGCTCTCGGCTGCGTCGAGCCGTCACGAGCTGGGCCACGCCGCCCGACAGCCGACGTTTCTCGATCGACCGAAAGCCCGCGGCTTGGAGCATCTCGCGGAGGGCCCGCTCTGCCGGCAAGTACGCCACCGAGGCCGGCAGGTAGGAGTAGGCGTCGCCGTCGGAGAGAAGCCGGCCGAGGAGCGGAACGACGTGGTGGAAGTAGAGCCGATGACCGCAGCGAAGGAGCCGGCTCCCCGGCGTGTCGACCTCGAGGAGCGCCAACCGCCCGTCCGGCTTCAGGACGCGTGCGGCCTCCGCGAACGCGACGGCCACATCCGCGAAGTTCCGCAGCGCGAAGCCCGAGACTACGGCGTCGCAGCAGGCATCGGCGAGCGGCAAACAAAGCGCGTCGCCCCGTACCAGCACACAGGCGATGCGGCGTTCGCGCGCCTCGCGCAGCATGCCTGCCGACAGGTCGAAGCCGATCACTCGCGCCCCCGCGCGCGCACCCTCGAGCGCCAGATCGCCGGTGCCGCACGCGAGATCGATCAGACGATCGCGCGGAGAGATCTGCAGTGCGGCAATCGTGGTCCGCCGCCAGGCCCGGTCGATGCCGAGCGTCATCAGACGGTTCATGAGGTCGTAGCGATGCGCGATGCGATCGAACATCGCCTCGACTCGGGCTTGCTTCTCGTCCGCTCGTGGAAGCACGGCGCTCACCAGCGAAGCCCAAGCCGCGTGCGGGCCGACACCTCGACGGCCACCTGCAGGGCGTCGCGGTCGCCCTTCTTCCTCAGTCGCTTTAGCGCCCGGTTGATCAGCAGGCGTTGGAAGTGGTGGGCGACGAGGGCGGTCACCAGCGGCAGAATTTCCTTGAACCCGCGAGCGACGTCCTCCGGATTCTCGTGCGCACCGTTGCGCTTGCGGACGTGCGCGTCGAAGAGCTCGATCGCCTCGTCGACCGAGCGGCGGGTTGCGCGGTGATGTCGCACCGCCAGCGTCAGGAGCCGCGTGAGCGGGAAGCCGTATCCGAGGAGCTTGAGCGCGCCACGCGCTGCCTTGAGGTCGGACTCGGTGTAGCGCGTGGAGCCATCTTCCTGCTCCTGTGCTTCGGCCAACCCGGCCTTCTCGATCGACAGCAACAGGGATTGGGGAACGCCGATCTCGGCCGCGAGCTCGGCGCGCGAGTACGAGGGCTCGGCCGCCTCTTCCTCGATCGCCGTGAGCAACGCTTGGTCCGATTCGAGCCCTGCGCCGCCGCGCTTGAGCAGCATACCGATCACCTTGAGCGACAGGCCGCGCTTCGACATCGAGCGGATCAGCCGCAGTCGATCGAGATGAGCGGCCTCGTAGACGGCGCTGCGCCCCTCGTGCTGCGGCGGATGCAGCAGACCGAGGGTCTGATAGTAGCGGACGGTATCGACCGGAACCCCGGAAGCCAGTACGAATTCCGGCAGTGAATACCTCATGAGTGACTACGCTTAGAGTAAATACTCGAAGAATTCCAGCGGTGTAGGGGACGTTCTTAACCTTCGTAACCTTCGTCGCGCCTCTCTTCCGAACGGGATTTCACGAAAGCGAGAAACGCGGCGAAGGTTACGAAGGTTAAGAACGTCCCCTACACTTGCGTCGTGACGCGCTTCATGACTGCCTAGAGACGACCGGTTCCGCGAGGGGATGGAGCCATGACGCCATCGAAGACCGCAAAACCAACCGACCTCTTCGACCTGACGGGCAGAGTCGCGCTCATCACCGGAGGCAGCCGTGGCCTCGGCCGCGAGATGGCCCTCGCCTTCGCCGAGCTCGGCGCCGACGTCGTGATCGCCAGCCGCAAACAAGACAGTTGCGACGATGCCGCCGCGGAGATCGCCAAGACGACCGGCAGACGCGTTATCGGCCGGGCATGCCACGTCGGGCGGTGGAAGGATCTCGAGGCGCTCGCCGATGCCGCCTACGCGCACTTCGGCAAGGTCGACATCCTGGTCAACAACGCCGGCATGTCCCCGGTCTATCCGAGCGTGGACGCGGTCAGCGAAGAGCTCTGGAACAAGGTGCTCGACGTGAATCTCAAAGGGCCTTTTCGCCTCACCGCGCTGGTCGGCAGCCGCATGGCTCGCGGCGACGGCGGATCGATCATCAACATCAGCAGCGGTGCGGCGAAGCGGCCGACGCCGGACGTCATTCCCTACGCCGCCGCCAAGGCCGGGCTCGAGGCGATGACCGTCGGATTCGCGCACGCCCTTGCGCCCAAGGTGCGAGTGAACGCCATCCAAGCCGGCCCATTCTTCACCGACATCAGCAAGGCCTGGGACATGGAGGCCTTCGAGCGCCGGGCGAAATCGGCGATCGCCCTGCAGCGCGGCGGTGAGCCGGGGGAGATCGTCGGGGCCGCGGTCTACCTAGCGAGCCGAGCTTCGAGCTTCACGACCGGGGCCGTCATCGCGGTCGACGGCGGCTCTGCCTGAATCCAAGGAGCCTGACCCCATGGCGATCGACTTCAGGCTGAGCCCCGAGCTGCAAGCTTATTGCAAAAGCAGCGCCGCGCCGTAGCCGCGCGCTCGACGGCGATGGCGAGCTCGATGTCGTTCAATTAGAGGAGCCCGGTGCCCGCCGGCTTCTCCTTGGCGACCATCGTCCAGCGATCCTCCTCGCGGATGATCCAGTGGTCGCTGGCGTCGGTGAATTGGCCGCGCGTGTCCATCTCGGCACGGAACACGTCGAGCTCGCGCTCCGTCGGCGCGTCGAGCGTTTCGATCGCGTCGGCGAGCACCGGGGTGAACGACATCTCGCCGAGCACCTGGTCCAGCGTCACGAACGGGGCGATCGCGCGCAGGCGCAGCCGATGCGTGTTCTCGTCGAAGTCGAATACCGCCCAGTTCGTGACGACCGCCCACGGACCCGTGTCGCGAGGCAGCCCGGCCCGCTCGCGGGCCCCCGGCGAGCCGTCGAGGAAGCCGGGCGACGAGACGAAGTCGACCTTCTCGACGAACTTCCGCTTGTGGTGGTCGGTGAGCAGCATCACGCGCCGGCACTGCGCGGCGATCGTGTCGGCGCCGCCCGGGCCGTTGATGCGCTTGCCCTGCTGCGGATAACGGCCGACCCATGTCGAGTTGATGTTGCCGTAGGGGTCGAGCTGCAGCGTGTTGAGGATTCCGTAATCCATGTAGCCGGTCGCGCACTGGTCGCCGATGCCGTTCATCGTCGTCCACTGCAGGGCCCGAAAGGACGGCCGCTCGGCCACCACGGTCATCACCGGGTCGAGCGGCAGCACGGGCTCGGCGGCGACGATGCCGTCCTCGGTCACGTAGATCGCGTTCGGCGCGTACAGCTGGCGGGCGAGCAGCACCGTGTACATCGGCCCTCCGCCCGCGGCCACCCAGTAGGTACGCGCGTCCTCGACGAGCCGCGCTGCGATGCACACCTGAAACTCCCGCTCGGCGAACGCCGCCGCCTTCGGGGCGTCGTTCCAAGGTCCGCGTGAGATCATGGCCGAAACCCCTCCTTGCGCGTCGAGCGCCGTTGCAGCGATTCGAGCTTGGCGGTGCCGACCCGCTTCTCGAGCATCTCGCGATCGTCGGCGACCGAGCGCACCCACTTCTCGAGATACTCGCCAAGCTTGCCGGAGTGCATCGACAGGAAGACCTCGCCCACGTGCTCGGTGTCCGAGGCGTAGCGACCCGGGGTCTCGCCCGGATACGCGCCGAACGGCGCATGCACCACGGCGTCGACGACGTAGTAGGGGATCTTGGTGAGGCCCGGGTTGTGGCGGATGTCCTCGGTGTCGATGATCTCCTCGGCGCTGAGAACGACCTTCTTCGACGCCAGCGCGGACTCGACGTCGGTGATGCCGGCACCGAAGATCCGCGCGTTGCCGTAGACGTCGGCCTGGTGGACGTGGATCAGCGCGACGTCGGGGTTCAGCGCTGGCACCACGACGGTGGGCTTGCCGGTGTACGGATCCTCGATGAGCTTCGCGCCCGAGTAGCGGAAGTTGTCGGTGCCGCCGAGCGAGCGCACCGGCACGAACGTAGCGCCCATGGCGCCGGCGCGCAGCCGCGCGGTCATCACCACGTTGCTGTACTCGTAGATGGTGAGCCGGCCATCGAGCACCGCTCGGTTGAGCCCGGGGCCGCCCATGAAAAAGCCCATGTCGGCGCGGTCGCAGCAGTCTGCCTCGACGAGAAGCGCGATCGCCACCCAGGTGAACTTGCCGCATGCCCAGAGCCGGCGCTTTCGCTGCCGGACGATCTCGCGGATCAGCACCGACGGGCCGCGCTGGAGGTAATTGCACTCCCACACGACGTAGTCGCCGTCGGCGACGTAACGCTCGACCGCTTCGCGCGCGCTGACGAGCTTCGAGACGAGCGCGCGGCTCTTCTTCCCCGTGGCATCGCGGAAGCCGTCCGGGTCGACCGGCAGGTACTGCCCCTGTCCCTCTTCGAGAATCCGTAGTTGACGCTCTGGCATTGTTCGACTCCCGGCCACAGACCTAGCACGTCCGCTGCCAGGGTGAGAACCCATCGGCCGATAGGAAGTGATCGCTGAGTTCGAAGCGTTGCTCCCTTGATTCGCTGTAGGCGAGCGAGATCTCGTCGGGTCCGGGGGTGTAATGATTCCATACGCACGGACCTCACAAGAGATTGTGACCATCGGTGACGGGTGATAAGTCTCGCCGCAAGAGAGGGATCCGCATGCCGCACGTCAGTTACTTGCCCTTCGACGCCGTCGATTCCGAGCTTCAGGCGGTCATGCGCGACTATGACGACGAGCTCGGCGGGTCGGAGTTCGTGCGCGTATTCGCCCATGCGCCCGAGGTGTTCAAGTCCTTCATCCGCTTCTACTTCCCGCTCATCACGGAGACGCGCGGCACGGTCGACATGAAGCTCACCGAGCTCGTGCGTCTGAAAGTCGCGGAGATCAACGGCTGCCAGCTTTGAAAGGGTGCCCGGTTCGCGCTGGCAGCGCGACAAGGCCTCACCGAGGAGATGATCGCCGAGCTCCCGCGGTACCGCGCGAGCAAGCTCCTCACCCCGCGCGAGAAGGCGGCGGTACGCTACGCCGAGGTGCTCGCGGGAGACCATCGACAAGCTGGCCCCGAGCTCTTCGACGAGCTGCGCGAGCACTTCACGGAAGCCGAAATCGTCGACCTCGGCTGGCGAATCGTGACGTTCGTCGGCTACGGACGTTTCATCTACACGCTCGGTCTCGAGATCGGTAAGACGTGCCCGCTGCCCACGCCGGCCGATCGAGCGAAATAGCTTCCGTCACCAGGGAGGTCGCAATGCCGAGAGTCGCACCGGTCCCCTACGAGAAGATGGAGCCCGAGATCCAGGCGATCGTTCAGGCGAGCGACGATGCGCTCGGTGGCTCGGAGTGGATCCAGTACTTCTGTCACCCGGCCGCGCTCTACGAGGACTTCGTGAAGTTCTACTACTCGCGCATCATGACCGACGGGAACGGCCTCAGCGTGAAGCTGACCGAGCTCGTCCGCCACACCGTGGCGGTGCACAACGCGTGCACCCTTTGAAGGGGTGCCGTGTATGCCTCGGCGAGGCATCAAGGTTTGACCGACGAGATGGTGGACGCCGTTCCGAACTTTCGCGAAAGTCCGCTCTTCACCCCGGCTGAGAAGGCGGCGATGCAGCTCGCCGATGCGATGGCAGGCGAGCACAAGCGAGCGCCGTTCGACGAGATCTTCGCCGAGCTGCGTGTTCACTACACCGAGGAGCAGATCGTCGAGCTCGGCTGGCGTACGAGCGTCTTCATCGGCTACGGTCGGCTCGTCTACGCGCTAGGAGTCGACGCGATCGGGGCGTCGTGCAGGATCCCACAGAAGGCCGCTTCGATCTGACCCCGGCGGAACGCCGGGGTAACCGAGCCGATTGGTCCTCCGCTACGGGAACACCGGTGGCGAGGACCGTCGAGAAGCGGATCCCCTAGCCCGCGGCGGTCTTACGGGCGATCGTCGAGCCCGAATCGATCGACTCGATGCGTGCCACGATCGACCGCGAGAGCGATAGCTCCGACGACGTCGTCTTCGCGCGACACGAGAGTCGCCGAGCTGCCCAAGCGGCTTGCCGGGTGTTGAGGTCCATCGGCCCAACCCCGAGGAGAAGCTCGCCCCGCTAGTTCTCCACCACCTACGAGGGTCCGAAAGCTACTTAACGCCTCGATATCAGACGCTGTGTTCCGTGTCCCCCGGCCGGTGCGGCGGCGGCGAGCCCGATTTAGACGAATGTCTTCCCAGCCGCTCTTTGAGGCGTTTCAGCTGCTGATCCTGGAACTCCTGCGCCAGCGTCAGCAACACGCCGGTGGACCAGGCGAACGTCATCAGCCCGGCGATGGCGATCATGCCCTCGAGCAGGCGCCAGCGCAACGGCAGGTTGAAGTTGCTGCCCAGCGTTGTGTAGTCCATCAATGCGAAGTAGTAGGAAAGGCTGCCGTTGGGCATCGCACCCCGCCAAAGGAAAAATCCGGCCCACAGTACCACCTCGAGGAGATGGACGAGGATGATCATCCAGCTCGCGAGAATGATGACGCCCATGCCGAGGGCGAAGGACTGGTTGCGCGCGAACCGGTGTTTCAGCGCGTTGGTCGCGTGCATCGTCCAGATCATGCCGAAGCCGTGCATGGCCAGGGTGAGCGCAACAAGCGTTCCGCCCCACCAGATTTCCTCCAGAGAGGTGACGTATTGCAGATCGCGCGCCGTGATGTCCATGAAGACAGTCAGACCTCACTCTGCGCCGTCTGCGCGTTGCCCTTCAAGCGATACCGCGGCGGCCTTGGACGTGCCCAGCGCGACCCAGTCCTGCGCGACGTGCTGAAGGGCGGGACTGCAGCATTCGAGCAATCGTCTCCTAGCTCGCGCGGCGATGGCCGCGCGATAGCCAGCACACTGCCGCTCGCGTGTCCGCGCGTTCACTCCAAATCAATATTAATCCGGGCGTCATCGGCCTCCGGCAGATTCGCGCGTACATCCAACTTCAATTGTTCTAGGTCGAGTCCCGCTGGAATGTGCAGAAGGAACACCAACCGTCGTTTGTCTTTGTAGAGCGCGGAACTTTGCAGCCGACAACCGCGCGAGCCTAGCAACGATTGCACCCTGCCAAAAACCGCCTCCGGATCCACGTCCTCGGCGAGCCGGATCCGGACCCGGCAGGCGATGTGTGAATCCAGCCAAAAGATGAGGATCCAGCTGAAAGCGGTGACGAAGATCGCCATCACCCATGACCCCATGCCGCACGCGAGCCCGATCACCACGACCGTGATGGCTTTTCCGGTGAGCTTCGGATTGTCGAGCACGGTGCGGAAACGCAGCAGTGCTCCGATCCCGAAGATGACAAACGCGAGCGTTTGGCTGGTCCCGCTCAATTCCGCGACGATCGCCCCGACCATGCCAAGGAGGACGAGCGTGTTGCGCTCCTCGAGGTCGGAAAGCGAATCGAGGCGCGACGAGTGGCGCGGATGCCACGCGAACACCCACGCACAACCCACCGCCAACGTTAAACTAAGAAGGAGTCGCAGAACGAACTCCGGATGCAGGAACTGCTCGAAGCTGTTCTGCATGGCGAGCCACGAATCGCCCTGCGGGTCTATACCGCCGCCAATGGAGAATTTTTGCTTGGCCATTTCTTCTACGGGGTTGGCGCCGAACGCTGCCGGCGGCAACACGTACGCGAGCGCGGTGATGGCGAAAGTGATGATGATGCCAAACGCTCTTCCGCCATGGCGGCCCGTGCGAGACAGATGCGATGACATGATCTCCTCCGTCTTTTCCGAACTGGTTGGGATTCGCCCTATCACCTCTCCGCATCTAGAGGAAATTGCGTGTTCCGGAGTCAGAGTGTCTGAAAAATTGAGAATGCGTCTATTTCTCCATCGCCGGCCAACAAGCGTTTATCAAGCCGCAGCCCGGACATGTTTGGCCGAATCATCAGATGACAAATTTTCGTTGATGCGTTTACTTTCAAACAAACGACCGTTCTCGTCGTAGCGCAACTGAATCAGCCAGCCGAACACATCGTCCGGCCATTTGCCGTCGGGAAGGAGTTTTTTGGGATCAGCACCCAGCGCGCTCAGTAGCTGGGGAATTGTCCCGTGATGCCAGCAGATCAAGATGTTGGTACCGTGTGGCCGGCTCTGAATTTCATCGACCAATTTCAGAAATTGTTTGTTATCGAACCGGGTGTCAACCGTGAGACCGAGTGCCTTGGCGAGCGGTTCGATGGTGAGGCGCGGGCGATGACTGTTGGGGGAATCCTTGGCGGCGAACAGGTAGTCCAGTTTCAACGGCTGTCCGTCAACCGTGAAATTCTTGAAATAATTAACGTAAGCCTGAGCGCGAGCGTCGCCCACTGGGGACAACCCATAGCCATCATCCGGTTCTTCGGCGTGCCGGATGATGAGAATAACTGCGTTTTTTAACGCGCCGGAGTTTCCGTCGTACGAGGGCGCCGCGAAAATTTCCGCCGGAATTGCGAGCGCCAATAATCCCCAGAAGAGCAATTTAAGTGTCATGTCCCGCTCCGATGCCGCTCGCCCACCGGCGGCCCACAGTGCCGCAACCATGACGAGGATCGCCATACCTTGAGCGGCATGCAATCCAAATTCGCTCCCAGCAAAGAGCGGGGCGAGCATGAGCTCACCCAACGGTCGTTTTGCGGTACCCCCTTGGGGCGGGCGAGCGCCTGCGATCTGGCGGTCACCGGCGCGACGAGCGAGAGCATCGCGATCGATCCCCACAGACGAACTCTTGTTCCCATGGTCACCTCACTCTGGAAATAGGAGTATCACCTGGACCCGGAGCTGCCAATTGGCCGCGAAATCCGGGCGCGCAGCGTGGTGGCAGCCTTCAAACTCGCCGGGACGCGCTCCAGTGCACAAGTAGCGGCACGTTCACCAGCCGCGATGACGCGGTCGAACTTCTCTCGCGACAACGAGAGCCCTGAAATACGAGCATCTTCGTGGTACGCCTCATGGTATAGATTCTTTGCGGCTTGCAAAGAACTTTCGCGGTGCGTCATGCAGGCACTCCCGGGCGCCGCCGCCTTGGTTGCGGCCGAAGGTCCGCGTTGGTGGCTTTAAGGCGACGGACGGGCGAAGATCAGCCGCCAGCGAGTGGCCGTGCGACGAAGAATGTACTGGAAGACATGAAGTCCCCTCACGCCGCCGCACTCGCTCTGCTCGGGTGGTACTTAATGCTAGCTCCCATCCGCGAAGCGCCTGGCGGGAGGTCGTACGTAGATATTGAAGCACCGTTGAACCAATGGACGGTTACCGGAGCCTTCGATCGCGCTGACTCATGCCAACAGGCAAAGGCGCGGGGCCAACGCGAGGGTAAAGAACAGAAATTCCATCCCGCAGGAGGCGAGCGGGAGCTTGAGAAGTTGCTTTGGATCGACTTCATCGAAGCGCAGTGCATCGCTAGCGACGATCCCCGGCTCGCAAAGTAAGGCTTTGGACGCGCCGGTTCGATATAGCCCACAAAGCCCAGGCCAGGCAAAACACCCGCGGCAAGGTCGTGGCACGCAAGGTAGAGACAGAAGAGGAGCCGCCAGACCGCCAAGCGGTGCTGACGTTCGGGCGTAAGAGCGTGGACACGCGCCGAGGGGGAATTCAGAACACGATCGGCATTTCGAGGTGGTCGTCGTAGATGAAATCCCGATGCCCACGCAGCTCCCGTGTCAACGCCTTGTCGATGCGCGGATCGGTGTTGCCGTAGGTTCCACGGAAGGCGTCGGCCATCGGACATCGCTCGCGCGGCATGGGATCGAGGATGCCGCAGCAGGCGGCCCAGTAGACATCGAGGGCAGAGAGGCGGTCGCCGATGAGATAGCGTCTGCCGCGCTCATGCTGGGAGGTCAGTTGACTCGCAAACGCAGTCACGATGGCCTCGATGCGTTGCGCGGCCCGTCCGGCCGCCGCCCGGCTGTACCCGTACTTTTCGCCGAGAAAGATCCAGAAACCGCGCTGCGGGTCGTCGGCGGACAGGGACTTGAGCGGACCGTCTACCATCAGCAGGCGCTTGACCCAGACCATCCCATTCTCGCCTAGCAGTTCGTTGGCGAGACCGAACATCCGGGCACGCTCGTCGACGTCCACTGGAATCAAGGGCGGATTCGGGGCCAGGCGCTCGGCGAGGTTCAACTGATCGATCCAGCTCCCGCGCGGTCGTTCGTCGTTCCAGGCGACGACCGGGGCGCTAGCCTGTCCGGTCCACTCGATCAGTTCCGTCTGCGTGCCGCCCATGCCGAGCGCGAGATCGGACGAGCCCTCGTTCCCGGTGCGCACCGGCACGTATTTGAGGCTCTTCACGTAAAAGACGCCTTTACACGATTCACGCCACGGCCCCGGGATCGGATATGCGCCCAGCACGATACGCAGGCCTGACATCCGGCGTGCCTCGGCGATTGTGATGTAGTCCAATTTCACGTCGCTGAATTCGATGGTCATCTGCGTTTTCCTTCCGCAGCTATGGCGCTTCGCGCCGGAGCTGCAACCACGTGTCCAAACTCTGCGGGATTCAGCCCGCAATCCTGGGAGAGGGAAGCGCGCTCCCGAGACGCCGCCACCGTGTCGAAGAATTGCTTCAAGAACTCCTCGCTGCTCGTGTCGACCCAGTGGAGGTCCTCGAACACGAAGACGATCGGCCGTCGCCGAGCGCCGCGTGCGCCGCCCTCCGCGGTCCGTCCTCGTGCGCGATCGGCGCGCCGAAAAGTGCCATGACGCCGTCGCCCCGATACTGGTTGATCGTTCCCTCGAAGCGGTGGATCTCGGCGGCGATCCGCTCGAAGCAGCCCTCCATGATCCGGTGGACGTCCTCGGGATCGAGCTTCTCGGCAATCGAGGTGAATCCCGCGCAGTCGGCGAAGAGTACCGTGACCACGCGCCGCTCGCCCTCGAGGGCGCTTCGGCTGGTGAGGATCTTCTCGGCGAGATGCTTCGGGGTGTAAGGCCGCTTCGCCTCGACGACCGGTGGCGGCGGCGGCGACACGGGCGCTTCCTCGCGCCCGAGCCGGTGGTCGCATCCGCCGCAGAAGCGGGCGCCCGCCCGGACCGGACGCCCGCAGCCGGGACACTCCGCGGAAAGAGCCGCTCCGCACTGCTCGCAAGAGCGGTCTTCCGCGGGATTCTCAGTGGAGCAGACCGAACAGCGCACCGATCGCCTCCGTACCACGAGTGACGCGCCCGGTGCCAATTCCCTCCCTGCTACGGTCGAGCTTCGAGCACGAGAGCGAGCATCTCGTCGCCCGTCGGAAACGCTTAGAGCCGCTTGGTGCCGCACCTGACGCCACCGTTACCCGTTGACTCGACTTCCGCCGTAAGACGTGCGGAAAAAGAGCCATGGAACGCCCGCGACCTTCAAATCGGGCGACGTCGCCGTCGCGGGCGGGACGCTTCGTGTGGTTCGTGAGCCGCCGGCTGATCCGACCGAGCACTCGATCGAGTACGTTCGCGTCTATGCGAAGCTGGGCGGGCGTTGGCGGCTGCTGTCGCATCGCACGGTCTCGAGCTCGCTTCTCGCGCGGCGTTGGGGCTCATCGAAAGAGATGCCGACGCGAGCGGCTCTGAGCACGGCTTTCGGCAACCAACTGCGTTGGAAGGGGGTTCGAATGAAGAAGAGGCACGAGTTCCTTGAAGACTACGAACCCGGCCAAACCGGCGTCAGCCGGATGCGCACCGTCGGTGAACCCGAGATCGTGAGCTTCGGGTGCATCACCTGCGACTACTCCTACGTGCATCTGGCCCACCACCCCACGATGGAAGGGCCGTACGGCGGCAGGATCGCCCACGGCCTCCTCGGCACCTCGCTCGCGGCCGGCCTACTCTCGCTCGATGCCCCGCACGCGGTCGGCCGAAACGTGCCCGGAAGCTACCTTTGCGGGTTCGACGCGAACTACCGCGACGCGATCCGGCTCGGCGACACGGTTCGTGTCGAGTGGAAAGTTGCCGAGCGGCGAGACGCCCCCCTTCACCCCGCGCTCGGAATCGTGCGAACCGATTTTCGGCTCGTGACCCAGGAGAACCGAGCCATGTACGACGGCTCCTTCGATCTCGAAGTGCCGAGGAGGTCCGCGGCCAGTGTCGCGGCGCCCCTCGAATTCAAGTCGCCCGCCCGGTGGGCCGTGAAGGAGTTCGAGTTCGATGCGGATGGAATCTACAACCTCGAGGACTTCCCCGTAGGACAAGGAGGCGTCAGCGCCGGACGAACGATCACGGAGACCGATGTGGTGAATTTCGCCGGGCTCACCGGAGACTACAACCCGCTCTACGTGGACGAGAGCTTCGCCGGACAGGGGCCCTTCAAGGGGAGGATCGTGCCGGCCATGCTCGTCTTCACCGCGGCTTTCGGGCTCTGGACCCGCGACGGAGGCGTCATGCGCACGAAGAGCAGCGACAGCTCGAAAGACGCCGGGCATCTCAACGACAACTCGGTGTTTCACGCGCCGGTCAGGATCGGCGACACGATCCGCTGCCTGTACAGGATTTCAGAAACGAGGGTCTCGCGGAGCAAACCAGACCGCGGGATCATCACTTACGGATTTCAGATCCTGAACCAGAGGGACGAGGTCGTCCAAGAGGGGAAGACGCTGATGGTGAAGGCGACATCGCGCAAGTCGTAGTTCCGGTCGTTGATGTTGCTCCTCAGTGAATCAATCACCGGGGAGAGTTTCACACTAAGCGCAAGCATGCCCACATTGCTACGACGCGCCCATTGCGATGCGCAGACCGTGCAGCACGAGGCACGCGCACAAGCCTGCGACGACATCGTCCAGCATGATGCCGAAGCCGCCCTCCACGTTTCGGTCGCACCACCGGATCGGCCCGGGTTTCCAGATGTCGAAGAGGCGAAACATGGCGAATCCTGCCAGCACCCAGGTCCAGTTGACGGGTAGCAGGAACATCGTAATCCAGTAGCCCACGAATTCGTCGAACACGATGCCGCCGTGGTCGTGCACGCCCAGATCACGGGACACGGTGTCGCACACCCAGACCCCGAGGGCGAATGCACCGGCCACTGTGACCGCGTACGACCGCGCAGGCAAGTGAGCCATGAAGATGTACAGCGGGATCGCGACCAGCGTCCCGAACGTGCCGGGCGCGAAGCGGGCAAGCCCGCTGCCGAAGCCGAATGCCAGGCAGTGGCGCCAGTCGCCGAACACTCTCCGGTTGATGGCCGGGTCGAACATCGGGCGGCGCGCTGGCCGCGACCCCCGTGCCGTCACGCTAAGCCGTCGCGGCGCTGCAACGCCCGGCTGGCCTGGAGAGGAAAGACTCGAGTCCCTCGAGGAAACCGGACAGGTCGGCTTCGGTCAGGTCTCCCATGACGCCGAGCTGGAAATAGTTCGGCGCCAGCGGCGGCTTAGCCCCGTAGATGACGTAGCCCCGTTCGCGCATCGCCCGATACATAGCGTCGAAGCCAAGCGGCTGCGGAACCCCGACCGTGAGTATCGAGCAGGCCTCGTTGCCCGCCGGCAGACGGAGTAGCGGCAGCCCGAGGCGTCGCAGACCCGCGGCGAGAAAAGCGCGGCGATGCAGGTACGAGCGGCGGCGGTTCGCGACTCCCTGTCCCAGCAGTTCCTCGACGGCCCGGTCCAGCGCGACGAACAGCGGAACCGCAGGCGTGAACGGGGTTTGTAAATTTGCCTCGAGTTGGTCGTGGTGACGCAACAAGTCCAGGGAGTAGCTCCGCGGGGACGCCCCGACGCGCGCCGAGAGCATGTCACGGCGCACGCAGACGAGAGCGACGCCCGGCGGAGCGTGCAGGCACTTCCCCGAAGAAGTGATGCACACGTCGATCCCGTCGCGCGTGACGTCGAGGTCTTCGGCACCCGCGCTGCACGTCGCGTCGACCAGTGTCTTCAGTCCGTAGCGGCGCGCGAGCGCGCAGACCTCGGCCACCGGATTGATCAGGCCGGCGGAGGTCTCGTGGTGCGTCATCGCCAGAGCCGCCGGAAATCCCGCCCGGCGCTGCTCAGTCACCGCGGCCTTGATTCGTGCGAGGTCGAAAGGCTGCCCAAATCCGAAGTCGATTGGAACGCAAGGCACACCATGGACCTTCAGGATGTCCGCGATCCGCGCCCCGAAAGTCCCGTTCACCGGGACGATCACCGACGCGTCTGCCGGGAAAAGCGACGCGCATGCCGCCTCGATTCCTGCCGTCGCAGGACCCGTGATGAAGACGACGCTGTGCCCTTCGTTCGCACCCAGCACCAGGCCGCAGTTGCGGCGCAGGCGTGCGACAAGCTCGGAGAAGCGCGCGTCTCTGTGGCCGATCTCGCACTGTGCGAGCGCCGCCTTGACGCCCGGCGAGAGCATGACGGGACCCGGACAAAGCAGCACCTCCGCCGTTGCTCGCGGCACGGTTCCGGATGTCACTGCGCCTTCCCTGCAAGTACGAGCGTGTAGCGCACGCCCGCCAGGCAGCTGAGCGCCAGCCCGACCGCCATGCCGAATCCTGCAAGCGGGCGCAGGAACGCGGCAATCGCCTCGGGGACGTCGAGCATCAGGGCGATCGCCATCAGTAGCATGGCCCAGTAAATGACAGCCGTCGCGAGCTTGCCCGAGATATGCGACGGGATCTCGACGTTGGCCAGAGCGGCGTACCGCCGGATCGTCGCGACCCAGAACTCGCGCAGCAGGAAAATCAGTAGGAACACGAACGGGACGCCGCCGGCGATCACGAGCATCGCCATCGCGATGGCAATGGTGAAGCTGTCAGCGGCCTGATCGAGCATCTCTCCGAGCATGGTCTCCTGCGACAGGCGGCGGGCCAGATAACCGTCCAGATGATCGGTCAGGCAGGCTGCCGTTCCCAGGATCACCGTAACGCGGGGATGACCCGCGAAGTAGAGCAGGACCGCCGCCGCGACACCGGCGATGCGTGTCAGCGACAAGAGGTTTGGTAGGGTCGTGAAATCCGCAATCCGTATCGTTGCCCCACTCCGGACCCGCGCTGATGCCGTACCGGGAGCTTGTCCTGCTGCGCTGACCGTTTCCTGGGTTGAACGCGACATACTAGTGGACTGTAACGGCGGAATCGAGAGTCGGAAGAATCCTGTGAGAGAGATCGCGATAAGCCCACTTGATCGGCCTGGCGTTGCGGTCGTGATGACGTACGTAGCGCATGAGTTTGCGGGCGAGGTCGTTCCACTAGTGCATGCGATTTGAGAGCCATTCCCACGGCGATGGATAACGACTTCTCTGCAAAGTTGCTCCCAATCCACCCCCTCGAGCGGGGCGTGTGGCCCGATTACAGACCCCCCGCACGGTCGAACGCTAGCGGGCCGCGTGCACGATGACAAGGATGTGACGTCTCGTCGTGCAGCCGGGGCAGCGCGTCTTTCTCCGTCAACTGAATGTCCGAGGCTCTCGGCCCGATCTCAGGGGAGTGCGGAGCGCGATCAGGCGGCCTGAGGCCGGCGCAGCACGGCCAGAGTGACCTCGGGCGCGGAGTTGACCCTGAGGCGAAACGCGGCGTTCCCGACGCCTCGGTTCACGTAGAGCTGCACCGGGCCCACCTGGAAAAGCCCTTGATCGTAGGGCTCGTGCGCGAAAGCCCGGAGCATGAGAGGCGTCACACCCGGGATGTGGATCTGTCCGCCATGGGTGTGCCCCGACAGGCACAGAAGCGGCTCGCCGAGCGACACCAGGTCGTCGGCGGTGCGCGGACCGTGGGCGAGCACGATGCGCGAGCCGCGGCCGGCGCCCGCGAAGGCTCGCTCAGGTGCGGCGTTGCCGGTGAGGCGATCGTCGATGCCGATGACCGTGAGGGGCGCGCCGCGCAAGGTGATGGTCGTGTTCTCGTTGCAGAGCACCTCGTATCCTAGCGCCATCAGCGCTCCGGTGGCGCCGAGCGGATCGACCCAGTGGTCGTGGTTGCCGAGCACGGCGAAGGTTGGAGCGGAGAGGCCGCCCATGAGCTCGCCGATAAGTCCCACGCCACGCTCCTCGCGCGAGAGGTAGTCGCCCGTCAGCACCACCAGGTCGGGGTCGAATGCGTTCGCGAGCGCGATAGCGTCGCGGATGCGCTCAGGTGGCGTCCGCGCCCCGACGTGGATGTCGGAGAGCTGGGCCACGCGCAGACCGTCGTGCGCCGGGTCGAGGTCGTGAACCATGAAGACCCGATGCTCGGGCTCGGTCTTCTCCAAGGAGCCGGCGAAAGCCGGCCGGGGTAGAGCCGCAGCCAGGCCGCCCCCACCCATAACCGCCGCGGCTGCTGTTACCTTGATGAATTCTCGTCTGGTGAGAGCCATGTCCGCTTGAGAAGCCCCGGCCACGACGTGACAGGTGATTCGGGGCTGGAGTCAGTGTCCGAGACACCTTACCTGGATCGTGTCGAAAGGACCACCCCCCCCTGTGGCGATGCAGACACTCGCACGCCGCTGCAGCACCTCCCTTCCTACGGAGGCACTGCTCGCAGACATTTCGTTCGGCCTCGATGCCTCGACGCGCTCGCCGCGTAAAGCCGCGCTCCGACGGCGTTTCTGGCACCGGCGGTGTGTTTCACTGACCCGGATCCGGCCGGTAGCGGCGGAGTTCGTCCGTGAGCCAATCCCCGCTCAGGAACTGCGAGCTCCCGCAGCGCACGACGTAGGGCTCGCCGGTCATGCTGCTTCGAGAAGCCAGCAAGCGAATGAAATCTTCCGCCGAACCCACGTGGCCTTTGGCATACGCGTACTTGGACTCAATGTGTTTCCGCGCTGCGGCAGCATCGGATTCGACGCCATTTCGTACGAAGATACAGCCAGAGCCGCTGATGTAGTCGAGCAGGTGCTGAATTTCGTCTGCGGTGCCCGAGTGAGCAGCCGCCGCGAGCATGAACCCCGAGATGATCCCGGTTGTCGCGGCACGACGTAGGCGAATCACGATGGTAGCTATGCACATGGGAATCGACAGCTCGAACAACTCATGCCGAGCGTTGCACGTGCGCGGGGCGTGGGCAACGGGTGTCGCGGCGCCAGCCTTTTGACGACGCAGCAGTGGCGCCGGGCTGGATCCTCGCGACCATCTTTCCCGGAAGCTCCCTGATCCGCGACGCCGGCGACGGCCCTCGTTGACCTCCACCTGCGGGGCCTGCGCTGGTACCGGCAGAAGGGCGGGGCTCCGGCGGGTGTGCAACTAGAAAAATGAATTTCCTGCACTTCAGCTTCGAAACTTCCTCTCGGAGGCAGGGTTCGAATCCCCGAACGCTATGCAAATCGACCGTGATGCAGCCGGGGCCGCCGAGGCCTTCGAGTCCTTTCCGGAGGTCATTCTCCAGGTCATTCTCCCGGCCCAAATCGATTTCGGCAATCGGTTTGGGATCGCTTTGGGGGAACGACGGCTCCTCTGGGCGATGCTGCTCGATGCCGCGAGCTGCTTCTTCAAGCACCGCCACGCTCCCGACAATACGGGGCGGAAGCTGTTTCGCGAGGCCGAACGGTGGATTCGTTGCCGCGACGACGGTTCGCCGTTCTCGTTCCAGGCGGTGTGCGACGTCCTCGGATTGAACGCCCAGCAAGTCCGCGTTAGCTTGCTCGAATGCGTGTACGGAAATCTCTACGATCCGATGCGATCCGCCGATGAAGGTCGCCGCACTGGTGAGCTGCCGTAGTCGCCGATTTGGCTTCCTGCTAACACGACGCGTCCCTCCTCCGCCGCGTGCACCGACGTGCCGACGGGCGCCTGAAGATCGATTCCCTCGTGGAAGGTTCCGGAACGCTCGCCGAAGGTCGACGTCATGCGAACGCGGTCGAGGGGCCACCGCCACAGGTGCGTGGTCAGCCTCACGGTCTGGAGCTTCGGATCAGCCGGGCGAGCTCGGGCCAACCACGCGCCGCGCCGGTGCGTGGGCTCCCCTTCCTCCGACAGCGCGGCGAAGAAACCCCGGTGCCGTGACGGCCTCGCCGCGGGGGTGGCGCAAGCCGAGGCCGCCAGCACCGACAACGAGAGCAGGATCAAACCCACGGCGCGCGTTCTCATGCTCTCTCGAATCCGAATTCTTCGAGGGTCATGAAATCAAGGTTCGACGATTCGAGCTTCTTGAGGCCAGGTGGCCTTTCGCTTGAGGACCTCGCCGATCCGCGCCGACTCCCTGTTCCCGATCAGACGCGCGTTTCCGCAGAGGCGCGTTCGAGAATTTGGGACGTGGAGATTCGTAACCACGATGCCTATCAGACGACGAACGCGCGCCCGAACGAAAGCTTAGTGTCTGAGATCATGGCAATCGCGTTCCCGTGCTGCGGCATACGATTGGTCGCCGATGATCGCATCGCCGAGAGCCCCAGCCGCGCCTCCGATCGCGGCTCGTGTCCGCCACGAAAAATGGTGCGGCCAATTTCCTCGGCGAAGGACTCGACGTCGTTTTTGATGAGATACGGAGGGACCGCCTTCAGCGCGGACACCTTTAGTGCTTCTTGCTTGTTCAGCTCCGCTATCAATTTCTCTGCGCCCGGCGGGGGTAGCACCTTGCCCGTCAAGATCTCCTCGGGGGTCACCACGCGGCTGTAATATTCCTTATTGGCATCATTCCTTGAAACGAGCACCGTTCCATCCAGGGACACACCTGCAAACAGTCCTTGGCTTCGGCTGTAGGTATACACTGCTGCCAGTGGCGTGACGCCGGCACCGACGGCCCGACCAACCGGCCCGGCTGCTACGCTAATGTCGGCGCCGAGTTTCACGTTGGCTCTATGGGTGAAGGCCTTTACGGCCTCATTTGTATTGAGCACCAGGACGAACTCCGTAACTTGTACACCGGCCTGAAAACCGAACCCGGCACTGCCGGTACCTATACCCGATGGCCCGCTCCAACCGTGCTCCGTGCGCGCGATGACCATTCCCTTCCCGGCCTGGCCGCTAAAAATGAATCCGGCTTTGACCGCAGTCATGATCGTCAACCCCTTCGCATCTTTCATGACGTGGTCCGGGATCGACTTCTCTGGCATCTCCTTGAAACGCTGTAGGATCGTGGTCGCCTGATCGACGTCATCCTGCAGTCCGGCCGCAAAGGCACGAGGGGCAGCCAAGCCGAGACTAATCATCAGAGAGAGCGCGATCGTCAGTGGAACCTTCAAGATGGCCACACGCATCGCATCGAGACTTTGTGCCTGCATCTCTGGCCTCCTTCAGCAGCGAATCGCCCGGCGGGGCGTAAAGTCGATAAACACGTCGTCGCGAACGTGGTTGCGTAATCCAATGTACGAAGCGGCCGTCGGGGGGGCGTGTGGCCCTCGAAGGCCAATGGGTCGCGGCCAGGTAGGTAAGGGCTTGTAAAACAAGAACATTTACAATCAAATTATCGCCATTCGACAAATCGGGGCCTTGTGTCAGTGCCAGTTGGGCAACAGTCTGTAATTCCAATCAGGGTGGAACGCGTGGCCACGCAGCAGAAAGGTCGATCACTTCCTCGGTGTGTCGCTCGACCAGCTCGGCGAGCATCGGCACGGAGTCGAGCAGCTCGTTGATGTAGCACATCACGTTCTGCGCCTGACTGCGATCTGCGGCGATGACCATGAGGGTTCCGCGTTCGCCGTGGGCGAGGATCTTCGAGTAATCGCCGAAGAGCGCGAGATAGAGCGCAACGAGCGCGGCGATGCGGGACTTGCCACCACGCCTCCCGATGACGAGCCACGCCTCTTTCGCCTGCTGGGTTGGCGACGTCGAGCGTCCCGTGAACTTCTGAAAGAGCGCGAGCTGCTCGGCATCGAGCGGAAGGCCGAAGAGAGCGGCGAGGAGCGCACGCCACGTGCTCCACATCGGGATGCGATAAGACGAAGCGAACAGAAGCTCGTCGTTGAGAGCGTCGAGGATTGTCGTTTCTCTCAAGACTGCGGCTCTACGGGATCGGAATCAGATGCTTCGGTTCGTGCTGCAGCGCAACGCACTCGTGGAGACTCGAGCTCGACTGCTCCAAGCGCTCGGCCTCGAGCGCCCCAGCCACTCCTCCACGCCCCGCGCCTCGATGTCCTCGAATCGTTCCCCATCCACGCCCGGCGCTCCGCCGTTGGCACGGCAAAGCCGCCACGCATATTCGAGGACGTCCTCGCGGTACACCTTGTCGTAGAGCAGGTAGAAACGGTAGTCGGGCTCCCGCTTCGCCTTCTCGTAGAGCTCCTCCGAAGACTCCGGACCTTCTCGGGAGGCTCAAGGCTCATTGCGCCAATCTCCCCGTCCTCGTCTTCATCCGAAGCGCTCCAGAAGTGAGGCCCCTTCCCTTCCCCGCCGAGCACTGGAAGCACCTGCGGACGACGAACGTGATCGAGTCCCCGTTCACGACCGTGCGGCTACGCCAGCGCGTGACGAAGGGCGCGGGCTCCCGCACGAAGGAACTCTTGATGGCCTACAAGCTCCTCGACATGGCGCAGGCGCGATGGCGACGGCTCGACGCTACCCCCCTCCCACTTCTCTCAGGGAACGCCCGTTTTTACGGCATCGAGCTTCGCGGAAGAGGAACGCGACTTACTTCTTCTGCACCCACTTGCCGCCCTCGCCGAGGAACCAGGTGCCGGCGGGCGCCTTGGCGGCGATTTCGAGCGCGTAGACCTTGCCGACCTCTTTGACGTCGGCGCCGTCCTTCTTCGCCCGCGCCTCGTAGATGGCGCCGCGCTTGGCGTTCACCTGGTCGACGACGGCATGCGCGGCGGCGTCGCTCTGCGACCGCACCACAAGGAGCCCGTCGTAGCGCTCGCCGACCGCGCCGCTCTTGCGCAGCTGGTCGAGGCTCTCCTCGGCATGCGCGACGGAGTCGAGCGATAGCGCAAAGAGTAGCAGAGCCGCAGCGACGACGGTGAAGGCGGATCGGTTCATAACGAAGTCACCTCAGAAGATCTCCGGATTCTTGGCGACGTCCTTCTTCGCCTGTTCCTCGAGCTTCACGCGGACGTCGGCGTCGAGCTTGATGTTCAGGTTGATGGTGACCGGCTCGCGCGGCGCTTCGACGCGCACGACCGGCGAGCAGGCGCCGATGGGCAGGGCGAGCAGGCAGCCGACGAGCAGTGACGCTCTTCTCATCGATGGCCCTCCGGCTGCACCGCGCGAACGGTGGCGCGCACGGCCTGGTCCGAGAATCGCGCCACCTCGAGCAGCGAAGCGACGAGCCGGTCGAGGTTGCCCGTCAGGTTCAGGTTGATGCGAAATGGCTGGCCGTTCATCACCGCGGGATTCTCGCCCGCGAGCCGGAGCCGGACCGCGGCTTCGCCTTCGAATGCCTTCTCGACCGTCAGGGTAAGCTCGTCGTAGTGGAAATCGCGGAGCGCGTCTAGGAGGAGCCCGACCGATTGACCGCCGCCAGAGAGGAGGCTCGCCACCTGCTGTGAGCGGACCTGCAGCACGCCTCCCTTGGCGGCGAGCTCGCCGTCGGGAATCGCGATGCCACCCTCGCGCACGGCGACCGGAATCGCGCCGGAGAGCCGTCCGCTGCCGCCGATGCCTTCGAGGTTCACGATCGCGAAGAGCTTCGCGAGGTCGAGCGCCTCGAGATGGAAGACGATGGTGTTGGTCTCTGCGTGCGGATCGAGCACCGTATCCTGGACGGTGATCTTGCCGTCGGCAAACCCCGCCTCGAAGCGCTCGATGCGCAGCCGCGAGCCATACGCGTCCTTCGCCGGCTCGAGCGCCCAGCGCAGCGTGGCGTCCGACAAGAGCAGGCCGGGATGAATCTCGCGAGCGCGTAGCGTCTGGATGCCCGGCGTCGCCGGAGGAAGGAGCTCGCGGAAATTCACGTCGCCGTCGAGCCCTTCGACACGAAGGCGCGACGAGTTCACCGAGACGTCGTCGAAGCGGAGCCGCGCGCCTCCGGAGACGCCCTTCGCGGGGCTCCAGGAGAGCTGCGCGCGCGCTTCGATCGCGCCGCTCGTCTCGCCTGCCGCGGCGAGTAGCGGGGAGACGTCGGTCAGGCGTAGCTTCTTCGGATCGAGCGCGAGGCGCGGCAGCGTGAGCTCGGCGAGCGCGACGCCGCGGAGGGAGTCGTAGCTGCCCTGCGCGTGCAGCACCGCCCGTCCGCCCGCCGCACCGAGATCCGCGCTGACCGTCAGATTGGGCTTCGTCTCGAGGACGCGCAGGTCGAGAGAGATCGGTTCGAAGCGCCGCGCGCTTGCGGTGTCCTCGAGCCGCGCTACGAGGAGCTTCGCGGAGGCGGCGGAGGCTTCGCCGGAGATCTCCGACGCGTGGAGATCCTTCCCGGGTAGCCGGACGTCGGCGCCGGTGAGCTCGGCGACCCAGGCACCGCTCTTACGCGAGAGCTTCGCCGAAATCTGCGCGGCGACGGCGCCGATCTTCGTCTCGCCTAAAGACGTTTCACGGGCATAGAGATCGAGCGTCGAGGTCGCGTTGCGAAGCGCGAGCCCGGACGATTCCCCTTGGATGACGGCCGTCATCGAGCCGTCCGCGACGCGGCCTCGGCGATGCCGTACCTCCATGGCCGACACATGCACGTTCATGGAAACCGCCCCCCCCTCCCCGAGTCGCGCAGTCCCCACGAACGCCGCGCTCGCGGCCTCTCCGTCCACCTTGCCTTCGAGGTGCATCTTCAATCCACGGCCTTCGGGAGTGACCTGCGAATCGAGGTGGATCGTGACGGGGCCGATCGGAGAAGGAGCCTTCGCGACGGCATCGTCGAGCTCGAGAGCCGGAAGCATGCCGAGGGGGAGGGGTGCCGGGGATGTAGCCTCGGTCTCGCTCGCGGGCTCGGCTTCGCCGCGACGCTCGGTGGCGTCGACGCGGAGGCCCGTCATGCGCACGCGCTCGACAGGCAATCGCGGCAGCCGGCGCCAGTCGAAATCCACCTCGCAGCGCTCGATGCGCAGCGCCGCGCCGGACTCGAGGCGCGCGACGACGAGGCTGCTCGCGTCGAGCCGCTCGACGTCGAAGCGGGTGTCGGCAAAGCCCGCCCGTGAGAGCCCGTAGCGCAGCGCGGCGGCCGTCAGGCGAAAGCGGCAGGCGATGAGCGCCGCCACCACGGCGGCGAATGCGATGAAGATGACGCCGAGAGCGATCGCTGTCCGCCGCATCGCGAGCAGCGTGCCTCTCTCGCGACCGCATGGGAAGGATCGCCTGTCGGCTTCCGCGAGGCTCGCGGGCCGATGGATCGCGTTCCGGTCCGAAGCCGGCACATCCCCATGTCTGCCCGCTTTGACGGCCGGAAAGCTACGGCTCCAGCGACCGCTTCCTTCGAAGATCTCGCGTGTTATTTAGGTCATGCCTACCGATTTCGCTCGCGCCGACGCGGGTCGCCGCGAGCGGCCAACGGACCTGCCGCCGGCGGCGACACAGACATGGGCGCCGAAGCTCGTCCTCGCGACGGTCGCCGTCGTCGTGGTCGGGTGGCTCGTCGGTGAAGTCCTTTTGGTCCTCGGCGCGGGTGCGCTGGCTGCGGTCGCACTCAGCGCGGCGACGAACTGTCTGATGGATCTCGGCGTCCCACGCCGAGGCGTTGCCCTGGCGCTGGTCGCGGCGGCGCTCGCGATCGTCGTCGGCGCCATGACCTGGCTCCTGGCACCGGAGATTTCCGCGCAAACGGACGAGTTGCTGCAGCAGTTGCCTCGCGCCTGGCAAAGCTTGCTCGCGAGCCTGCGGCACACCGAGTGGGGCCGGGCGTTGGCGCACCCACCGCAAGTCGAGGAGTCGCTAGCGGTGGTGAGCAACGCCACCGGTGTGCTCGCGATCGTCCTGCACAACGTCGCGTTGTTTGTGATCGTGGCATTCATCGGCCTCTACCTCGCGGCGGATCCGGGGCCGTACTGCAGCGGCTTACTCCGGCTGCTCCCCCCGCCGGGCCGGCGCCGCGCCATGGAGGTCGCTCAGGTCGTTGAGCAAGCGCTTCAGCGCTGGCTGCTCAGCCGCATGCTGGCGATGGTCATCGTCGGCAGCGTCACCGCTCTGGGTCTCTGGCTGTTAAGCGTGCAGCTCGCGTTGACGCTAGGTCTGCTTTCCGGACTGCTGACGTTCATTCCCTACGTCGGGGCGATCGTCTCTATCCTGCCTTCGCTGTTGTTGGCATTCACGCAAGGTTCGCTAACCGCCATGTACGTCGTGCTGCTGTATGTCGGCGTGCACGTTCTTGAGGGCTATCTCATCACGCCGCTCATCGAGCAGAAGGCGGTGCAGCTACCACCGGGCTTGTCGATCGCCGCCCAGCTGATCCTTTGGACGCTTGCCGGCGCGTGGGGACTCGCACTCGCCAGCCCGATCGCGGCCACGCTGCTGATCGTCACTAACATGCTCTACATCGAGGACGCGCTCCACGAGGGCCCGGCGGTTTCCACTGACGTCGGTGCGTGATCCCGCGGTGCGCCTGAAGACGACCGCCACCGTTCCTGTCGGCTGCCGAAGGGCCCGGCTCAAACAACCGGCGACCTCGTAATGCACCGCCTTTTGAGCCGCGCAAACCGGCGGCACGCGGTCGGCCGTTAATCTCTTGTTTTCGAAGATGGTATCATTCGCCACTTTGATGATCGGGACTGCGAGTGGTGAATCGTTGATCAACCATCATGCTTGCCGGAACCCAGGAAGATGAAAATGTGTTAAAGTTGTCTTGAAACATTGCGACCAGAGCGGAGATTTCCGATATGAGGCTGGTTATCGTTTCAAACCGGTTGCCGTTTACGGTGTCCTTCAAGGATGGAGCGCCGCACTTCACTGAGAGCGCTGGCGGCCTCACCACTGGGTTGTGGAGCTACTTGAATCGCACGGTAGCGGACGGCGTTGAGCATCCGGACTTTTTATGGATGGGCTGGCCGGGGGCGAGCGTCCCGCCGGAGCACGAGTCGGCGGTGCAGGCGTATGCCGGGCAGCAATTCAAGTCCAGCCCGGTCTTTTTGCCGGAGGAAAGCATGGATCGGTTTTACCTGGGCTTCTGCAACAAGACCCTTTGGCCGCTGTTCCATTATTTCCCCACGCTGACGCACTACGAGGAGGATCACTGGCAGGAATACCAGCAGGTCAACCAGGTCTTCGCCGAGTCGGTGGTGAAGGTCTTGCAGCCGGACGACCTGCTCTGGATTCAGGATTATCATCTGATGCTGCTGCCGGAACTGGTGCGGGAAAAATTCCCGGAAATGCCCATCGGGTTTTTTCTGCACATTCCGTTTCCATCCTGCGAAATTTTCCGGATGCTGCCGCGCCCGTGGCGCGAGGAAATCATCGAGGGGCTGCTCGGCTCTAGCGTGGTCGGTTTTCACACGCATGACTATGTCTGGTATTTTCTGACCTCGGTGCTGCGCACGTCCGGCTACGAGCACCAGCTCGGCAGCCTGACGTTGCGCGACCGCGTGGTGAAGGTGGACACGTTTCCGATGGGGGTGGAGTTCGACCGTTTTGCCCAAGCCGCTGCGTCCAAGGAAACCGAATTGCGCGTGGAGGAATTGAGTGACAAGAGCGCCGGCCAGAAGGTGATCTTTTCCGTGGACCGGCTGGATTACACGAAAGGACTCATCAACCGGCTGCGCGGCTACGAATTGTTTTTGAAGAACAATCCGCAATGGCACGGCAAGGTGGTGTTCATCGTTTCGGTGGCGCCGTCGCGAATCGGCGTGGACAGCTACCAGGCGATGAAGCTGGAACTGGAGCAAACGGTCGGCCGCATCGTCGGCGATTTTGGCAACGTGCAGTGGACGCCGCTGATCTATCAGTTCCGCAACCTGACCTTCGACGAGATCGTCGCCACTTTACCGATTGTGCGACGTGGCGCTGATCACGCCGTTGCGCGACGGCATGAACCTGGTGGCGAAGGAATTCATCGCGTCGCGGCCCGACCAGACCGGCGTGTTGATCCTGAGCGAGATGGCCGGTGCCGCCAAAGAAATGGGCGAGGCGCTCATCATCAACCCGTTTCACCGCGAGGATTTTGCGCGGGCCCTGGAGCAGGCGCTGACCATGCCGGTCGAGGAGCAGATCCGGCGCAACCAACTTTTGCAGGAACGGCTGCGGCGTTACGACGTGGTCCGCTGGGCGGATGACTTCGTGCAAGCTTTGTTGTCCACGCAGAAAACCGAGGCGGCCCGGCGAGCGCGGGTGTTGACGGGCAAGGCGCTGGCCGCGCTGACCCAGCAGTATCGTTCGGCGGCGCAGCGGGCGTTGCTGCTGGATTACGATGGGACGCTGGTGCCGTTCGCCGCCGAGTTGAGGCTGGCGCAACCGGATGCGGAACTCCTGGAGCTGCTTTCAAGCCTGGGTTCGGATCGCGCCAACGAATTGATCATCGTCAGCGGCCGTCCTCGGAGCACACTCGAAGACTGGTTCGGCAAGCTTCCGATTTCTTTGATCGCCGAACACGGCGTCTGGCTGCGAAATAAGAACGCCGACTGGCGTATGCTGAAAACCATGACCAACGACTGGAAGGAGCGCGTGCGCCCGATTCTCCAGCTCTTCGTGGACCGCCTGCCGGGCGCGCTGCTGGAGGAGAAGGAGTTTTCCCTCGCGTGGCATTACCGCCACGCCGACCTGGAGCAGGCTTCGCTCCGGGCCAAGGAACTGCTCGACGACCTGGCGGGCTACACGCGGAACATTGACGTGCAGGTGTTCGAGGGCAACAAGGTCATTGAAGTGCGCAACTCTGGCATCAACAAGGGCACCGCCGCACAGGAGTGGCTTTCCGGGCAGACACCGGAATTCATCCTGGGCATCGGCGACGACTGGACGGACGAAGACATGTTCCGAGCCTTGCCGCCCACCGCCTTTTCCGTGCGCGTCGGCGTGGCCAGCACCGCCGCGCGTTTTTATCTCGGCAACCACATTGCCGTGCGGCGGATATTGCGCGAATTAGGTGAAGGCCCGCGCGAAAAAAACAAGGGAGCCATCCCGGCCACCTGATCTCATGCCCACTTCCAAACACACTCGCAAAGAGCTCGACCAGGATCCTTTCTGGTATAAGAGCGGCGTCATTTATGAGGTGCATGTCCGCGCGTTCTACGACGCGGACGGCGACGGTTCGGGCGACTTTCGCGGGTTGACAGAAAAACTGGATTACATCAAGGATCTCGGCGTGACGGCGATCTGGCTGCTGCCGTTTTATCCTTCGCCGCTCAAGGATGACGGTTATGACATCGCCGATTACTGTGGCGTGCATCCGATGTGTGGCACGCTCGGCGACTTCAAAACTTTCCTGGGCGCGGCGCATCAGCGCGGCCTGCGGGTCATCACGGAACTGGTGCTGAACCACACGTCCGACCAGCATCCCTGGTTTCAGCGCGCCCGCCGCGCCAAGCCGGGCAGCCGCTGGCGGAATTATTATGTCTGGAGCGATGACCCGCAAAAATACAGACTCGGAGCTAAGGGCTCGCGTTCTCTTCGCAAAAATGTCGGGACCAGCGCCACGCAGGCGCTCGAACGCCTCATCGTGCAGCGCCGAGCTGCACAGTCCTAAGTTTTTCTGCAGCTCGCAGGCGGACGTAAAGTTGGATCTCGGACACCGGCACTGCCACTCTACCGCTCTACGCTAGCTTTCACGGTGCGCACAGCACCTGCGCCGCCTTCACGCCTACGGCTTGATCGCCAAGATTCCGCACTCGCGCCGCAGGCGCGTCTCGCTCTCCGGCCGTCGCGTCATGGCCGCCGCGCTCAAGTTATCGGAGCCCGCGTCGCCAGCAGCGCCGGCCCCGGCGAAGTCGTCGTATCGAGCACGGTGAAGGACCTGGTGACGGGCTCGGGTATCAGCTTCGCGGATCGAGGAGCTCACGTCCTCAAGGGGGTTCCGGGGGAGTGGCGGCTGTTCGCGGTGGAACGCCCGGCTCGCTCCTGAGACGCCTGCGCGCACTCGTAGCCGCGGGCGCCCGTCACAATTTGTGGCCCTCAAGCGGTTCGGTCGGGCGGTTTTTCGGGGCGACGTTTTGAAACGGTGTTGCCACGCTGCTGATCGAGCACGGGGTGCGGCGCGGCATAGGCGCTCAGCGCTGCAGTTGGGGCTCCGGCAGATCCTTTGGTACCAGAAACTCGAGCGCCTTCGGCTCGATCGTCAGCTCGACCTCGCCGGCTGGCCTCGGCTTTTCGCCTTCCCCGGGCCAGACCTTGTCGTCGATGTGGACCGGGAACCCCTTCCACTCGATCTCGAGGTGCGCGCCCTTCCGGGTCTTGAACTCCGACGGCCACAGAGCGCCTTCCTGCCAGGTCGCCAGCTGCTCGTGCAGCTTCTCGCGGTCGCGATCGTGGACCATCACGACGTCGAACATTCCGTCGTCGAGGAGTATGTTCGGCGCGAGGTGCAGGTTCGGGCCCATGAACTGTATCAGCATCGCCTCGAACAGGAGGTAGCGCCCCGAGATGTTCTCGCCGTCTAGCGTGCCCTTCACCTCCGTCGCCGGACACTTCTCGAGATACTCGCGCAGGATCTGCAGCGTGTAGGTGACCTTCACCTCGACGTCGGCGATCTCGGCGATCGTTTCGTTCGCGTCGATGTGCGGGACGGCACGCGGAAAGAGCCCTATGCCGAAGCTCTCGACGAAGTGCCGCTCGCCCCAAGGGCCGTCGGCCATGCCCGCGTCAAACGGCAACCGCCGGCCCTTCTTCCAGGACGCGATCAGCAGCGTGATCGGCAGGTGGGCGATACCGAGCGTCCGCGAGATGTTGTTCGCGGTGCCCATCGGCAGCACCGTGATGGGGACCTTTTCTCCGATCATCTGCCGCGCCACCTTAGCGACCGTCCCGTCGCCACCGGCCACGGCGATCAGGTCGGCCTCCTTCTTGAGCGCTTTCGACCAGCCGTTGTCCTTCACGGACTGGTAGCGGACCTTGTGCCCCGCCTCCTTGATCAAAGCCTCGAGCTGACCGCGAGTGGGTCGAGTCTCGTCGCCCGCTTCCGGGTTATGTATTAAGGTTACGCGCAAGCACAGCCTCAAAACGAACCGACTGCCTTTTCTAAATACGCCATGCGAATTCTGGTTTCCAACGACGACGGCGTTTACAGCCCCGGCATCGCCGCGCTCGCCCGCGCCGCCGCCGACTTCGGCGAGGCGCGCATCGTCGCGCCGGACGTCGAGCGCTCCTCGGCAGGGCACTCGATCACCTCCTCTCGCCCGCTTTCATACAAGCGGACGCCGCATCTCGTGGTCGAGGCCTACCGCGTGAACGGCACGCCCGCCGACTGCGTCGCGCTCGGCATCTCGCAATGGGACAAGGTCGACGTGGTGCTGTCCGGGATCAATCTCGGTCCGAACCTCGGCAACGGCATCTGGCATTCCGGGACGCTAGCGGCGGCCAAGCAGGCGGCGCTGATGGGCCTGCCGGCGATCGCGCTCAGCATCCCGGTGGGGAAAGGCGAGCCGGACTTCGAGGCGCTGCGGCCCGCCCTCTACGAGGTGCTGTCGCTGCTGCTACCAAAACCGCCGTCGATGCTGCTGAACGTGAATTTCCCGAACGAGCATCCGAAAGGGATGTTGTGGACGAAGCAGTCCGTGCGGTTCTACGACGGCAAGGTCGTCCCCGGTCGCGACCCGATGGGACGGCCGCACTTCTGGTTCACCGTGGTGCCGATCACGGAGACCGAGGAGGGCACCGACCGCTGGGCGGTGTCGCGCGGTTTCACGTCGATCACCCCGCTCCGCCTCGATCTCACGGACCACCGCGAGCTCGAGCGGGCGGTCGCGCGGCACGGCAACGCCGAGGCCGAGAAGCTGAAGGCGAAGGCCGAGCCGCCGAGCGGTGCCGACGAGCCGGGTGTGGTGGAGCTGAACGACAAGTGAGCGCGGGCCTGCGGCGCTACGAAGGCTCCGGGTTCGCAGCAGGGGCACACCTCCCGATTTTCTGTTGTGCGTGCACCCGCTCCAGAAATGAAAAGCAAAGCCACCGTGACAGCTCCGACGCGCCTCACAGTTGTTCCCTCTGCTGGCAAACCACGCCGCCCGAAATATCTGGCGCACACTCACATCGCGCGGAGATACAACCGCTGGTGAAGCGAGCAAATCTACAAACGCCCCGCTAGGCCCCCTCGAAGGATAGCAAGTGAAGCTGCGTTTCCCGCGCTGCACTCTTCATCAGCATGTTCAATGGTCGGAGAGGCGCACGGCCGTGGAAAAGTCCCGGTGCCAGGTATCGACCTCCGGCGCTGGGGTGCGATGGATGCCGGCGACACCCTTTGCACGCTCTGCCACGCGGGCCGCGCAGGTTATACTCTCATTTGCGCGACGTTGCGCCGAGATCGAGAGACGGTCCGGCAAAGGCAAAAGCGGCTCAGTCGCGCTTGTTAGCCTCGTGCGCGATGTAGCCACCGAGGGCTCCCGCGGCGGCGCCCGCGGCCGCGCCTTTCTTGGTTTCGCCCATCGTCGAGCCGATCGCCGCGCCAGCGCCGGCGCCGAGGCCGCTGCCAACGGCGGTGTCGCCCAGCGCCGACCCACAGGCCGACAGGAGCGGAAGGCACAGAATGGGAATTGCGATCGAAGTTCGTAGCATGGCTTCATCCTCCTGAAGGGAGAACCCCGAACCGGCCTCCCGGTCGCACTAGTACTAGTTTGGACCCCCGTTGAGGCTGCTCGAGCAGCGACGCATGCCGCACCGGAAAAGATCCAGCATAGGTGCTCTCTCGCGACCCAGTGGAAGCGATCAGGTGGTAATGCAGAAGCCCGTGCCGGCGCCGATGGTAGTCGGGCCGCGACTGACGAGCAGTCGACATCGGGATGCACGCCGGGTGCGCCGGTATAGACCGGCGCGACGATTTGCCGCTTCCGCTGTTGAAACGGATTGGGATTCAGCCGAATCGAGCTTCGACATCACGATCTAGGGGGATGATTGAACGCACAGACCGTCGAGAACGAACCGTCCGTCGTGTCGGCTCTGGAGCGGGTCATGCTCGCCAGCCAGCGGGTGGTGGGCGACCGCATCGACCTCGTGTTTCTAGAGGTCCGAGATCTGCTCGTGCTCACGTTCCGAGGGTTGCTCGCGCTCGGGTTAGCGATCGGTTTGCTTCTCCTTGCGTGGGTCTCGACGTCGGCGATGCTCGTCTTCCTGCTGATCGAGGTGATGTCGCGGAGCGCCGCGCTCGGACTGGTCGCCGGTGTCAATTGCGTGGTCGGAGCCGTGCTGCTGCGTGTGGCCTTGTCGAGGATCGATGCCACGGTGTCGTCCGCCGAAAACGCGCCGCGGTGACGCGCTCCGGAAGGCTTGACGACAGAGGTTCGAATGGCGAACGGGTCCGAGGAATCGCTCGAGGAGAGAAAGGAAGCGTTGCGCGAATCGGTCGAGCGCAACGAGCAGGAGTTCCGGCAAGCGGTCGACGAGCTCGCAGCCGCCGCCCAGAGCCGTGTCGATCTCGGCGGGCGGATCGCCGCGAACCCCTGCCCGTGGCTGATCTGCGGCTTTGCCGTGGGCGTCTGGATCTCGCGCCGCTGAACGCGCTCGAAAAAAGGGAAGGAGAAACGATGACACAGACGACGGAAGCTTCGGGCGGTTCTAGAGAGAACGACGGCAACGATGTATTGGCGGGGAGCCTCTCCGCTCGACCGCTCCAGGGTCTCGATCGCGAAGTGCGCGGCTTCGTGCGCGAGCGCCCGCTGCTCACGCTCGGACTGGCGATCTTCGCCGGCTTCGTCGCCGGCCGCATCTTTTCGAGGTTGTGAGATGAACGAGACGGAGACGAGCAGGCGAACGAAAAGCCGCGCCCGGGAACCGCGCGCCTCGCCCCCCAGGGCCGCCCGCGCTTTCGAGCACGGCCTGGAACGCAGCCCGTACCTTACGCTCGGCGCTGCGGCTGGCCTCGGATTCGTCGCTGGCGGCGGGTTGAGCGGCCGGTTGCTCACCGGAATCGTCGTGCTGTCCGGCCGCGCGCTCGCGTCCGCGGCGCTCCAAGGCGCGGTCTCGCGGGCCATTGCTTCAGCCATCGACGACGAATCGACACTCGCCAACCAATGGGACCGAATCCCTCGCTCTTCTGATCTCCTCGCCCTTCTCGGCCTCGAACGGCGGAGCGAGAGCGACTCGCTGATCTCCGCACTCGCGAGTTTTGGTGCCGGCCTGGCCATCGGCACCGCGCTCGTGCTGCTGATCACTCCCAAGAGCGGCGAGGAGATACGGCGCGAGAGCGGCGACCAGGTGAATCGCTTCCGCGAGGGAATGCGAGGCGCGCGCCCGGCCGCCGAATCCTGAAGGCGGGCGCCATTCGAGCTTTTCGTGTCTTGACCTCACCGAGGGTCGGGCGGATGCTCGGTCCGCCGCGGTGGTTTCCAGGGCCGCGGCGGAGGGAAGCCCAGTTGCCTTCCGACGTCTCCTCAGAAAGCAAAGCGACCGACGCATCGGTTCGCACTCTCGAGCGCCAACTCGTGCTCGAGCGGCAGGCTCGCGAGCGCGCCGAGGAGGCCAATCGCCGGAAGGACGCGTTTCTCGCGATCCTGTCTCACGAGATGCGCTCCCCGTTGAATTCGGTCCTGACGTGGGTCCAAGTCCTTCGCAGCGACCGGTTGCCGGCGGAGACTTACAGCCAAGCGCTCGACTCGATCGAGCGCAGCGCCAAGTTGCAGACGCGGATGATCGAAGACCTACTCGACACCTCGCGCATCGTCTTGGGCCGGCTGTCGCTCGAGCCCGAGAGTTCGGACCTGGTCGCGATCATTCGCGGCGCCGTGGACCTCGCAACCGTCCCTGCAGACGAGAGGAAGATCGATCTCGAGTGTCGGCTCGACGTGCAGCGCCTACCCATGCGCGCCGATTCAGCCCGGCTGCAGCAGGTCATCGGCAACGTGCTGTCGAACGCGCTCAAGTTCACGCCCCCCGGTGGGCGCGTGACCGTCGAACTGAGCTGCCGCGAAGGGGTCGCGGAGATCTGCGTCACCGACACAGGCTCGGGCATCTCTCCGGACGTACTGCCCTACGTGTTCGAGTCCTTTCGACAAGGGGATTCGTCGAGCACCCGCCGGCATTCGGGTCTCGGGCTCGGCCTCTCGATCGCACGCTATCTCGTCGAGCTGCACGGCGGGAGTATCGACGCGAGCAGCGACGGGGAAGACCACGGCGCGCGATTCCGGATCCGCCTGCCGCTCGTTCCATATCAGGGTGCAGAAGCGGCCGAATCGAAATGCGCGTCGGATTCGCCTAGCGCCGTGCTTCGCGGACTCGAGGTCCTGGTCGTGGACGACGACTCCGACTCAGCCCACGCCCTGGAGCTGGTGCTCGCTGCCGCAGGCTCGATCGTGCGAGGCGCCGGATCCGTGCGCGAAGCGCTTCGCCTGTTCGAGGAGCGGCCGTGCGCAATTGTGATCTCGGATCTCGCGATGCCCGAGGAAGACGGCTACGAGCTCCTAAGGGCTCTCCGGGAACGGAGCGCGACCGTTCCAGTCATCGCGTTCACCGCGTCGGCCAGTTGTGAGGACCGGGCTCTCGTGAAGCGAGCCGGTTTCGCTCTCCATCTCACGAAGCCGATCGAGGCGCCGGAGCTACTGCTCGCCATCGCTTCGGTGGCTTCCGGTCGCGCGGCCGAATTTGCGCGTGAGCGCGTAGCGTTGCCGCGTGCGTGAGCCTCAGAGCCCTCG
Source organism: uncultured delta proteobacterium (assembly GCA_963745025.1). Classification (GTDB taxonomy): domain Bacteria; phylum Desulfobacterota; class Binatia; order JACPRU01; family JACPRU01; genus CAVQIG01. The sequence goes on along the minus strand of CAVUWD010000016.1, from coordinate 112,268 downwards.
ATGACGCCGCGGAGCTCCCAGCGCAGCGTACTCGTCGCCCGGAAGATCAGGCTCTTCACCGCACTCACCGACGTGTTCAGCGTGTCGGCGACGTCGCGATACGACATGCCGTCGACACGCCCGAGCAGGAAGGCGGTGCGCTGGTTCAACGGCAGCTGATCGAGCACGCGCCGGACCTCTCCAGTGATCTCGGCGGCGGCGAGTTGCTGCGCCGGATCCTCGGACATCTCGTCGGGGATCCGCGAGGACGCCGGGCTGCTGCCGCTCCCGTCGTCGATCGGAGTATCCAGAGATTTGATCGTCGCAGAGTACTCGCGACGCCGGAGCTCGTTCAGGCAGATGTTCGTCGTGATCCGGTAGAGATACGTGAGGAATCGCGCGCGCGGCTCGTAGCGATGGCGCGCCCGGTAGAGTTGCAGGAACGCCGTCTGCGCTAGCTCCTCGGCCCTCTCGCGGGAGCGGACGAACCGGTAGGCCAGCTTCACGACCGAGGAGCTGTACTTGTGGAAGAGCGCTTCGAACGCCTCGACGTCGCCGTCCCGTACCTGCTCCATCAGCACGACGTCGGGATCGCTCCGCCACTCGGTTGCCTCACTCTGGTTCTCTGCAAGGAGGGGCAGATCGTAGGTTTCGGTAGTCGGGATTTCGTTGATTGTTTGGGTTCGCATCTTAGTGTCCCCCTGGCCCGCCTTGAACAGCAAGACCAGGGCCAGCGATGGGGGGCGACTAACCACCTGAAAACAGTTGAAAAAAAATTCTTCCGCCCAGCGGTTAGCCGTCAATCGCAGGTAATCCCTTCAAATGAATTGTAAGAATTACAGCTCTTGTAATAGATTCCCCGGTTGTCTGGTCGCGATGCGTCAGATTTCGTGGAGAGGAGATCTCGCTTGCTTCGATCCTTGATCCTCGAGGACGACGCCGAATCTCGCGCCGCGATCTCGTCGCTGGTCCGCCTCCAGGGCTTCGAGACCTTCGAAGCCGGGACGCTGGCCGAAGCTCGACAATGCGTGTCCCAGCAAAGCATGGACGTGGCGCTGGTCGATCTTTCGCTACCGGATGGCAGTGGCCTCGAGATCGTACGGGACATCCAGCGGCACTCCGGAGGGGGGGAGATCGTCGTGGTGACCGGAAATGCGAGCGTAGAGACGGCGGTCGAGGCGCTACGGCTCGGGGCGATGGACTATCTCGTCAAGCCGGTCGACACCCAGAGACTCCGAGCGGTGCTCGCCAACCTGGCGCGAACCCGCGAGCTGAAACACGAGATCTCGTCCCTGCGCCGCGCATTGCTGGACGTGGGGCGGTTCGGACCGGTGGTCGGAGCGTCCGCGGCGATGCTCTCCGTTTACGAGCTAGTGTCGCGCGCCGCCCCGACTGATGTGCCGGTGTTCATCGTCGGCGAGAGCGGCACTGGCAAGGAACTGATCGCCGCGGCGCTGCACGATCTCAGCCGCCGACGCGGGCAGCCTTTCGTGCCGGTCAACTGCGGCGCGATCGCCTCGGGGCTCATCCAGAGTGAGCTCTTCGGTCACGAGCGCGGCGCCTTCACCGGCGCGGTCCGGGGCCGTCGTGGCTTCTTCGAGCAAGCCGCCGGCGGCACGCTGTGCCTCGACGAGATCACCGAGATGCCTCTCGATCTCCAGGTCAGCCTGCTTCGCGTGCTCGAGACGGGTCAGGTGCAAAGGCTCGGGGGAGAGGGGCTCACCTCCATCGATGTCCGGCTCGTCGCTGCGACAAACCGCGATCCGCAAGCCGCCGTGACCGAGGGCAAGCTCCGTCACGACCTCTACTTCCGGTTGAACGTGTTTCCGATCCATCTACCACCGCTCCGCGAGCGCCAAGACGACGTGGCGCTCCTCGCGGACCACTTCCTGGCGGAGCTGAACCGCGCCGAGAAGACCCGCAAGCGCTTCAGCACCGCGACGCTGGATAGGCTTCGGGAATACGCGTGGCCGGGGAACGTCCGGGAGCTCCATAACGTCGTGCAGCGAGCGTTCATCATAGCCGACGCCGAGATCTCCCCCGCATCGCTGCCGCCCGAGATCGCCCAGTCGCACGAGTCGGCGGCGAGTGCCCCCGCACTGAGCCCGGGGCTTTCCCTGGCGGAATCTGATCGGCGCTTGATTCTCGCGACGCTCGAGCGGTGCGGCGGTAACAAACATCAGGCGGCTGAGATGCTTGGGATCAGCCTGAAGACGCTCTACAACCGGCTGGCGTCTTACCGCGCGAAGGGATCGAAGGAGCGCGGCGCTACCGAGTCGTCCGCCGTTGAATCGCCGGTGCGCTCGCCCTTCCCGCAGAGTTGAGCCAACCGCGCAATCAGCGCAGCCAAGTCAATCGGCTTCACGAAGTAGTCGTCGAATCCCTCGTGGGAGGCACGGCGTCGGATCTCCGGATCCCTGAACCCGGTCATTGCGACCGCGACGGAATGCTGGCTGGAATCGCGCTCGAGCGCGCGGAGGCGGCGGACCAGCGCGAAGCCGTCTTGTCCGGGCATCGCGAGATCGACGATGATCACGTCGGGATGAGCGTCTTGGAACGATCGCTCGGCCGCGGGCGCCGATTCGGCGAGCGATACTTGTAAACCGGCTTGATCGAAAAGTACGCCGAGCGCCTGACTGCTGTCCCGATCATCGTCGACGATAAGGACCCGCAGGCCCTGCAGGCGCTCTAGTGTTGCGGTGTTCGTACTCTGCATCGCGCCGCCTATGACGGCACCCCCCCTTCTCTACAGCAAAACACAATCAATCAGACGCGGTTGCGGGGCCTCTACTTCTGCTGACCCCCGGGCGTCGTGACTGTCGGAGCTAGCGAAGATCTGGGACGCCCCAAATGCGAACTGCCCGGAGATTCACCGCACCACGGGCGTCTCCAGAGGTGCAAAAGCTTATGTAACGCCTCAGTCTTCGCCTCGAAGGCTTCGGAATGACCGAGCTTGCGCGCGGTGGCTGGATCTTCCGGTCGACCCGAGCACCGGCCGACCGGAAGATCCAGCCCTTCAGGAATTTCCAGCGCGTGTGGCCAAAACTGAGGCATTACAAGCTTCTTTTGACAGGGGGCGACGCCTCCCAGCACCAAGTGGTCGCCGGCATGCCGGCGAGGTCCCGGCCGCTAACGTTCGACGCGGGCCTGGGGCCGTGGGGAGAAAAGCACTTCATCGAGGGGGTCGGTTCGGCTGTTTGCCGCGGCCATTTCCCGGATCGACGCCACGAGCACGACCAACGGTCGAGATCGATAGACCTTCGACGGCGGACCTTCTCGAGCGCCGCGGCCGTGGAAACGACCCGCGACGCATCTCCCCGGAGATGAGCGGACATCTAGACGCTTGAAGCGGGAGCTGCGGGCAGAATGTTGCGCGGAATCCGCGTCAGACCGGGACGATGAGAGCGACAGGAAAGGCCTGCAAGAGCTCGGCAACGAGCAGCGATTCGGCCGCGCGGAATCGATTGCCGGTGAAGATGTTCAGGAGATCTCTGCCGGCGAGGTCGGAGAGCGCGACCGTGGTATCGCCCCAGCTCGGCTCGCCGAGCGGCCACGGGTGCTCGGTCGAAGTCAGGCTGCTCGAAAGCCGCGGCGCGATCGCAACGACGGCGTGGTCCTCGAAACTCCGCTCGATCGCGACCACGTGTTCAGAGCGCGCGCCCGACGCCGGCACCGGCACGTACTCTCCTTCCAGGAAGAGCTTCGGGTGCTCGCGTCGCAGGCGCAAGCCGAGCGTGGTCACGTAGAGCTTGATCGCGCCGTCCGTCCACTGCTCGAGCAAGCGCGCCGCCGCAGCCCCCCGCGCCGCCGGGTCCACGAGTGCGGACTCCATCTCGTCGAGCAGGTGCCTTTGCGATGTGTAGTCGACCGGCCGACGGTTGTCGGGATCGACGAGGCTCAAATCCCAGACCTCGTTCCCCTGATAGAAGTCTGCGACGCCGGGCGAGACGATCTTGAGCAGCACCTGGGCGAGTGAGTTTACCATGCCGAGTCTCGTCACTCGCTGCTGGAACGGCAGGAACGACTCGAAGAACTTCGCCGTCCGCTCGCCGGTCAACGTCTTCTCGACGAAGCTCTTCAGCGCCCCCTCGTACGCCGGGTCGTCATTGATCCAACTCGTGTGGAGCTTCGCTTCCTTTGCCGACTTGCCCATGCACCGGACCAAGCGCTCGACGAGCGTCGCGTCGGCCCGTGTCGCGCCGAAGGGCCAGACGCCGACGAGCGACTGATAGAAGAGCAGCTCGTCGTTGCGGTCGGGAGCCTTGTCGCCCTCGGTCGCCGTACGGTTGCGCGCATTCCATCGGCTGCAGCGCGACACCACCCGCGACCATTCGTCGGGCAGCTCCGAGAGCACGTTGACTCGCGCGCGAACATCCTCACTCCGCTTGGTGTCGTGCGTCGAGGTGGCGAGCATCGTCGCAGGCCAGTGCTCGCGCCGGTATCGGTTCGCGCCGTGGAAGTTGGCGACCGACCGTCCGAAGCGCTGCGGATCACCCCCCACCTCGTTCAACGAGACGAGCAGGTTGTAGCGATAGAAGGCAGTGTCCTCCAGGCCTTTGGCCTGCACCGGGCCGCTGTACTGCTGAAACTTCATCGCGAACTCGAGGCGGCGGAAGTACTCGGCCTCAGGGAATCCGTCGGCTTCGGCGAGCAGCACCTTGCGCACGAACGCGAAGATCGACTTCTCCATCGCCGGATTTCGCCGCCTCGCGCGCAAGATCGCGCTGTCGATCGCACGGAGATCGAAGTCGCGGGCTCCACTCCGGTCGACGTACGTGCGATAGACGGGAAAGGTCGCCGTCACCTCGATCAGCACGTCTCGAAGGCTCTGCAGCGTGAAGTCACGAGAGCGGCGGTCTTGTTCGGAGATGCGGTTCAGCGCATCCGCGAGCATCGCGAGCTCGCTCGCGAGCGAGGTCTCGACGATGAGCTTCTTGCCGACGTAGGTGAGGATGGGGAACGGCGCCGTGCGTTTAGTGAAGCGCTCGTAGAAGCGGCGCAGCGGCCGCTCGCCCCGCGAGTCGACGAAGATGCCGTTCAGATCGTTCAGGAACTCATAGCCCGTCGTACCGTGCGTCAACCACCCCTCGCGCAAGGTCTCGTTGCCCGTCAGGATCTTCTCGACGACGACGTAGCACGGACCGGTCGCCTCGTGCAGGCGCGAGAGGTAGCCGCTTGGATCGAACAGGCCGTCGATGTGATCGATCCGAAGTCCGGTGATCTTCTCCTCTCGTACCAGGCGCACCATGCGCGCGTGCGTCGCCTCGAACACGGCGGGATCCTCGATGCGGAGAGCAGCGAGATCGTTCACGTCGAAGAAGCGCCGGTAGTTGATCTCGTGCGACGCCGCTCGCCAGTAGGCGAGGCGATACGATTGGCCTTCGAGCAGATCGTGGAGATCGTCGAAGCTCGCGGGCAACTCGGGCTTGCCATTGACGCCGGCGATCGCGTCGTCCACGTGGCGGGCGATCGGTGGCGAGCGCTCGAGCAACCGCGCCAGGCGCTCACGGGCGAATTCCTTCTCGCGCTCGCGCTCGGTGATGCGATCGGGTTCGGGCTCGGTCGGAAGGTTGCGGAGCGCCGCCGCGATGCTCAGAAACTCGCGGAGGGCCGAGTCCTCGTCGCCGAGCTCCGCGCGAAGCGCTTCGACGTTCCGCTCGAGCACCCGTGGAGCGAGCCGCGGATCGATCGGGAGCTCGTGGTCGAAATAGCGTAGTACGAGCCGGCCCTCGTCAACTGCGAGTACGAGCTCTCCGCGCTCGAGCGCCTCCCCGTAAGGCCGGCCAAGGATCGCGAGCAGCAGCTTCCCCTCGAGCTCCGACTTGATCGGATGCCAGTCGATGTCGAAGAAGCGGGCGTACCGCGAGCACGGGCCGTCTTCGAGCACGTTCCACCACCAGCGATTGGTTTTCGGATCGATGCCCATGTGGTTGGGCACGAAGTCGACCACGAGCCCCATCCCTAACCGTCGGGCTTCGGCCGCGAGCGCGTCGAACTCCGGCTCGCCGCCGAGCTGCACGTTCAGCCGCGTGTGGTCGCAGATGTCGTAGCCATGCTGGCTGCCGGGCCGCGCCTGCAAGCACGGAGAGAGATAGCAATCGGTCACCCCGAGTCGCGCGAGGTACGGGAGCACTCCGCGGAGATCCGCAAACGTGAAGCCCGCGTGGAGCTGCACGCGATACGTGCTCGCAGGAATTCGACACTCCATCCGATGGCCTTGGTTGGCGCCTCGCGCCCTCCGGGGCGAGGCGCTCATTCGTTCTTACAGCGTGAGCCTCGAGACAGCGAAACCCGATTTGGTTCACCTCGTTTCAACGTACGTGCGAGAAGTCTCGTCGTAGCTTTTCTGCACTGCGGTTTCACTCCGCGAGCGGGTCGGAGACACTACTCTTACCGCCTCGATGGCTCGCGCAATCGGCCAGACCCCGTAAGCCGCTTTCAGCCGTACGGCGTGCATAACCCGTCACGCATCGTGGCGCCGGGTGACTTCGCCTGGTCCGACCAGCGCTGGCCCGGCATCGCGATGTCCGATCTGGTGATCTACGAGCTCCACGTCGGCACCTTCACGATCTCTGGCAGCTTCGACGGCGTCGTCAAGCATCTGCCCGCGCTCCGAGACCTCGGCGTGAGCGCGATCGAGATTATGCCCGTCGCCGAGTTTCCGGGTCGGCGGAACTGGGGCTACGACGGCGTCCATCCGTACGCGCCGCACAGCAACTACGGCGGACCGCTTGGCCTCAAACGGCTCGTCGATGCCGCACACGAGACCGGTCTCGCCGTGAGACTTTTCTGCGATCGCGTATCGACTGGCGATCGCTCGCCGCATCGGGAGATGCTGCACCTCTACCGGAGCCTTCTCGGGCTCCGTCGTGCGGAGCCGGCGCTTCACCCCGATTCCGCGGAAGTCCAAGTCGAGTACTCGCCCTCGGCAGAGCATTCGCCCGAAGGCTGGATCGCGGTTCGACACTACGGTCGGCCCGGCCGCGAGTTGCTCACGCTGTTCAACGTATCAAGGGACAAGACCGCCCCCGACGTCACCCCCGTTCCTCAGGGAGGGTGGAGCCTGCTGCTTTCGACGGCGGCGACGGAGTTCGGCGGGCGAGGGAAAGCGGGTGGCATCACCCGATCGCTCGAGCTCCAGCCCTATGAGGCGGCGATCTATCGGGTCTTTGCGACGGTTTGACCAGTGAGAGCCGCCATGGGCGGCGCAGCGGGTGTGATCGCCAGAGCGATCACCTCTGAACAGTCGAGTACGAGAAGGTGAAGGACTCGGGCTCGAACGCGTCGAGCTCCGCGATCGATCTCCACGGAAAACGGCACCGATCCGATCCGGCGTAACGATCAGTATCCTTCGGCCTTGTTCTTCACCTTCTCGCCGGCATCCTTCATTTGGTCCCCGATCTGTCCCAGTCCTTTGTCGATCTGCTTGCCCGCCTGTTCGGCCGGACCTTCCTTCTTCTCGCAGCCGAGTGCGAAGACGAGAAGCGCTCCGGAGAGCACCAACGGAAGAGACTTCGTGACCTTCATCGTCCGTAACTCCTTTCGCGATCCCGCCGGGCCGTCGTGAGTGATCCGTCCGTCGCGAGGATGCGGGACGAAGGCCTGGGTTGGAGATCAGCACTGGCCGATTAAAACCTCCATCCGCGAGGTGGTCGCACCGCGCCCAAGCTGGTTCTGGCGAGCACTCGGGGCGACGATCGAGTGCCTCGCTGCGTAGGTATCGTTGCTGCCATCGCCTCGCTCGCGACACTGTACGGGACTTGTTCGCGACGCCCCACGAAGGGCGTCGCCGCGGGAGGGCGCCCGAGCCTCCCCGAGGGGAGTTTTCGAGGTTGGCTCGGGCGCTGGGACATTCACGGCGTCGGCGCCCGGCCGGACAGAAGTGCGACGACGAGTAACACTACGGCAAGCACTGCAAAGGTGTACCCGATCTCCGCGGAGAGTCCGGCCACGCCGCCAAAACCGAGCACGGCGGCGATGATGGCGATGACGAAGAAGACGACGGCGTAGTGTAGCATGAGTCCTCCGTGCGCCGGTCAAACCGGCAACGAGTAGCGTCGTCCGCGTGGCGTTCGGACGTATGGATATAAACATTTCGAGACGAGATCGGTCGCGCCGATAAAATCGGAGCGTGAAGCCGGCTCTAAAATATCTGTCTTCGAAGGCTCCGCGTCGACATCGACGTGGCTGTTGCGGGCCCCTAGTGCTCGGGCGGCGCCGGATGTGCCGCCGAGGCCGAAGAGGCCTTTCCCTGAATTACGGTCGTCACCTTGATGTTCTCTTCGACGGCTCGCACGCCCGGTACCGCATGCGCCGCGGTCGCCGCGAACAGGCGATGCTGTTGGCTCGGCGCCGTACCCGACAGCCGCACGACCCCGTTGCGCACCGCCACACCGATCGCCGCGTGCTTCAGTTCCGGGCGCCGATAGATCGCCGCCGTCACCTTCTGCTCGAGGTCGTTGTCACGCGCGCGTACGATCTGCTGCTTCGAGGCCGGCACAACCTGCAGCTCGTTACGCACCGCGCGCACGCCGGACACTTGCCGCGCGTCCTGCTCGGCCGCACGCTTCGCTGCGGTGGAGGGAACGATGCCGAAAAGCGTGACCGTTTGACCCCCGCTGTCGACGCTGATGTCGAGGCCGCGAAGCTTGGGGTCGGCGAGCAGCCGCAGGCGCGTGTTGGCCGTCAACCAGAGATCGGAAGCGGCGTCGAGCGCGCCGCGCCCGTCCTGGCGAAGCTCGTGGCCGCTCCAGATGTCGACCTCCGGATCGCCAGCGGCGATCTCGACCGCGCTCTGGACGCGGTGCACGCCGCGGACGTGCCGGACGGCGTCGAGCGCGCGCAGAAGCTCTACGGAGCTGCGCGCGGTGCCGCCGAGCACGAGCACGCCCGCCGCCACCGAAGCGACCCGAATGCCCGACCCGGCGAGCTCCAGGTCTTTGGCGAGCGCTTCCTGGGCGTCGTGCTGGATCTTGGTGTCGGTCTCCTTCGCGACTTCGGCGTGCTCGGGCGGCACGATCTGCAGGAGGTTGCGCACGTCGCGTACACCTGAGACCAGTTTGGCGACCTCCTCCGCCTTCTGCTTTTGCGTTGACCCGGGCACCTTGCCGCAGAGCGTGACCCGTCCGTCGACCGTGTCGACGGAGATCTCCGAGCTTGCCAGCTCCTCTGTGGTGACGAGCCCGATCTTGGTCTTCACGGTGATCCACGCGTCCGATACCCAGCCGGCGGCGTGGCCGAGCCTCGTGACGAGCGCGAGCAACACGACCGACACGAGCGTGAGGCCTCGCAGGCGCACGCGGGTCACGCGGCAGCCTTGCGGCACGAGCGCGGACGGCTCGACAGACGCTCGTGCTCAGCGACGATGACCACGGCGAGCGCGAGCCAGGCGAGAACCAGCACAGCGTTGAAGCCGAAGAGCGCACGCGGCGGCGCTTCGAGCAGCTTCACGCCGACGAAGGCGGTGACAGCGGCCAGCGCGTCTCCTGCCCGGACGAACAGCGTGTCGATGGTCGCCTTGGCGCGGTACTTCATGTCCAAGGTCGTCGGCAGCCAGAGCACTTGCTTGGCCGTATTGTTGATCGAGTAGTCGGTGACATTCTCGGCGATCTTCATGCGCCGGATCGTGCCGAGCGTCGGATGCAGCGCCATGACGACGTAGGCGGTGAGCGAGATCGCTGGCAATGCCAGCAGGATGGCGCCGAAGCCGCCGTAGCGGATCAGCCGCGAGGCCACCAGCGTCTGCAGGAACAGCGCTGTCACGTTCACCCAGAAGAACATGTCGCCGTAGAAGCGAGTCGTCTGGTCACGAATGAAGGTTTCGGTCGGTTCGCCCTGTGGAATGCCGCGCGCCACGGCCTCGGCGTGGATGTGCTTCTCGACCGCGCCGAACAGGAAATTCTCGCCGTTGGTGTTCACCCAGTTGAGCACGAGCACGAGGAAGGCGGTGGCGATGAGGTACTTGTGGCGGAAGACCAGGCGGAGCCCCCCCGAGGGGTCACGCGGCTGTGCGGGCGCAGCTTCTGGTTCGCTCGGTCGGGGGCCTTCGGCACCGAGCGAGTCCGCCATGCGAATGGCGATCAGCGAGAGCGCCAGCACGGCTGCCGCCACCAGCAGCAACCCGTAGGTGCCCACGGACCCGACCAGGCGCTTCGCCATCCACGCGCCGCTCGCCGCCCCCGCGGTGGCACCGATGGCGATCAGCGGAAACAGCCGCTTGCCGCTTTCCTCGCTGTAGAGATCGGCGGCGAAGGACCAGAACTGAGCGACGATGAAGACGTTGAAGATGCCGACCCAGAGATAGAAGACGAGCCCCGCGTAGGTGACGTTGGTGAACACGAGCCCGGGCTGCAGCGCCCAGAACACCAGCAGATTCGCCGCAAAGAACAGCGTGACGACGGTCAGGAGAGAGCGCCGCGGCAGCCGCTTCGAGATCCGATCGTAGAGCGGCAGCGCGCCGATCAGACATACGCTCTGCGCCAAGCTCGAGTAGGCCTTGAGCTCGGTATCGGACAGCCCGCCGGCCGGTGAGATGGCGAGCAGGCCGTCGCGCGCCGGCTTGACGAAGTAATAGGCGGCCAGGACAAAAAACACGCCGATCAGCATGTATATGCCGGTCGGTCCTTCACCAGGATGGATCTCGGTGAAGACACTCAGCGTGCGCTCGAGCACGGACAAGCGACTTCTTGTCCGCGTCTGCTTAGCCCCATGAGAACTCACGTCGAGCCGTCCATGTCTCGGAGCAAAGAGCGAGCCCCGGCCGATTCTGTCTGCGGGTCCTTGGTGTAATCACGCGATTGCACCCGAAGTTGCGGCGCTCCTCTCGCTCGCCCCCGAGGCGGCGACGAGCACGTCGTGCTCGCGCACGACGACGAGCGCCGCCGCGAGCCAGGCAAACGCCAGCACCGTGTTCAGCGTAAAGAACTCCTTCGCGGGCACCGTTAGCAGCTGGATGCCAACGAACGTCGTGAGCGCGGCGAGCGCGTCGCCGAGGCGTACGAAGAAGGTGTCGATTGCGGCCTTGCCCTTGTATTTCATCTCCCGCGTGGTCGGCAGCCACAGCACCTGGGTGGCGGTGTTGTGCAACGAGTAGTTGGTCGCGTCCTCGATGACCTTGGTGATGCGGAAAAGCGCCAGAACCGGCGCCACGACGAGCAGTGGGTAGGCGATCATCGAGATCGTCGGCAGGACGAGGAATAGCGCCCCGAAGCCGCCATACTTCAGGATCCTCGACGCGAACAGCGACTGCACCAACAGCGCCGCCACGTTCACCCAGAAGAACAGGTCACCGTAGAAGGTCGTGGTCTGGTCGGCCGTGAAGCGGTCGAGCGCGGCCGAGCCAGACAGGCCGCGGGCGCTAGCTTCCTGGCCGACGACTTCCTGCACGATCGCGAACAGCAGGTTGTCGCTGTTGGTCTTCACCCAGTTGGCAATCAGGATGACGACGGCCGTGGCGAGCAGGTAACGGTGCGACAGCACCAGGCGAAATGCGCCACGTCTCTCGACTGCTTCTAAAGCCGCAGCGGCAGGCGTTTCGCTCGTCACCCCGCCGCGCGACTCGGCGAACATCAGCAGCGCCAGCGAGCCGATCAGCGCCAGGGCGGCGGCGAGAAGCAGCGCGTACGTCGAGAAGATGCCCGAGCGGACCAACATCTTGGCGAGCCAGGCTCCGGCCGCCGAGCCGGCGGTCGCACCGACGGCGATCGCCGGAAATAGCCGCCGTCCCCCCTCCTCGCTGTAGAAGTCGGCTGCGAACGACCAGAACTGCACGAGGGCGAGTAGGTTGAAGACGCCGAACCAGAGATAGAAGACGATGCCGAGAAACGGCGCGTGGTCGACGACCAAACCGGGCTGGAGGAGCCAGAACACTATGAGGTTAGACACGAAGAACAGCGTGAGGCCGCGCGCGAGCGAGCGCCGATCGAGCGCCGTTGCGAAGCGTGAGTAGAGCGGGACGATACCGAGCAGGAGAAGGCTCTGTCCGAAGCTCGAGTACGCCTTGAGCTCCATGTCGGACAGGCCCGGCACACCCGAGATGGCCAACAAACCATCACGCGCGGGTTTCAGGAAATACACGGAGGTGAGCAGCAGGAACACGGCCCCGAGCATCGCGAAGCCGACGATGCCCTCACCCGGCTGGATGTCGCTGAAGATCGCCAACAGCCGATCGGCGGGAGAGTAGAGCAGCTCCTCCAGCCTACGGGTGGAAGCCGCAGGTGGCCACTGAGATTGCCTAGCCATCAGCTCTCAACCCCCAAAGCCTCGTTCGAGTTGCTCGCCCAGAGATCAGCGAAACCTAGGCGTGCCTACGGTTGTTACTATAGGACTTCCAATCGGTGAACACGCGCCGGGCGAATCGTCTTCGTCGACAGAGCTCGGATGTGAGGGTGACGGAGGTGCGTAGTGAGAATTCGTAGCTACGGGAGAGGAGGCGTGGGTCGGTCACCAGTAGCCGGTTTTGCCGCATTGTCCGTGTCGTGGCTGGTCGCGCCCGGTGCGATGACGGTCTGGGCCGAGCAGGATCCGATCGCGAGCGAGCGAAGCATCCTCGAGGTCATCCAGTCGGAGCGTGCAAAGGAAGCGGAAGCGACAGCAGAGAAACCGCAAGGAGGTGAGGGGACAAGCGAGCCGGCGGGCCGCGGGGACGAGAAACAGCCGCCCCCCCAACCTGGAGGTGAGACGCCGAGCGAGCCGGCAGGCGGCGGTCAACAGACCCAGCCCCCGCCCAAACCTGGAGGCGAGACGGCGACAGCGCGGCACTGGGCGGTTCTTCCCGAGGTCGGCTACAGCCCGGAAAAGGGCCCGAATGGTGGCGTCAAGTTCACGAACCGCGACATGACGTCGCTTCACTTGACGCTCGACTTCGCCGCAAGCGCCGCCCTAAAGGGTCAGTACCATCTCGACACAGTCCTGATCTCGCCGTCGCTCGGCACTGACTGGCTGATGCTGCTCGCTGAAGGCGAGTACTACACCGATCCGACCAAGGAGTTCTTCGGTCTCGGCAACAACGACGTCGGGCCGGACGAGCTGTCGACCAATCGCTACCAACGCATCACCGGAACCCTCGCGCTCGCTCTTCGCTTGTCTCGCCGCTTCACCTTGGTCGCGTCGGGCGCGTACAACGAAGTGCAAATCAGTCACGGCCACCTCGAGGACTCCACTCCCTCCACACCGGCGCTGTTTCCGGATATGGCCGGCATCGCCGGCGGGCGGTCGAGTCCACTGGCATTCGCCGTGCTCTTCAACGACCGTCAAGAGCTGGCACGGCCGACGCGCGGCTGGAGCATCATCGCCAAGGCGACGTGGGTCCCGCGCGGATTGGGGAACGACTTCGAGTACGCGCGCTACAACCTCGAGGGAAGCTATCTCTATCCGCTGTTCACGCGCCGTCAGGTGATCGGACTGCACATCGGCGGGCAGTACATCGATGCCAAGGCGCGCCAGGTGCCATTCTACGAGCTCGCCTCACTCGGCGGCTCGCGCGACCTGCGCGGATTCTTCCAGGATCGCTTCCTTGGCACCAGCAACGTGATGATCAACGGCGAGTACCGTCTGAAGCTCTTCGACTTCAACTTCTTCGGCATCTGGCAGGTGCAGATCGACGGTGTCGCATTCGGTGACGCTGGGCGGGTCTTCATGGACGAAGAGGACATCGCGCGCGAGCTCGGCGAGCCACCGGCCACAATTCCGCGCACCGACAACGAGTTTCGCTACAGCTACGGCGGCGGCACGCGCATCGCTCTCGGCGAGGCGCTGGTAGCGCGGATCGACGTCGGGTTCAGCGACGAAGAGAAGGGCCTCGTCTACGTGGTCTTCGGTCACACCTTCTGATCGCCGTGGCTAGAGCTCTAGAACGCACGCGTCGCCGATTCGCTACCGCGCAGGTGGGGCTCGGTATGCTGCTCGTGATCGGCGCGCTCGCTTCCGCGGCGCAGGCCGCTCCGCCGCTTCCGCCCAACGAGGTGCGCGAGCGCCGCCTCGTCCGCGAGGAGTGGCCGCTGTGGCGCGCGGCGCTGGCGCTTCCCAACCAGATCGTGCTGCTTGCAGCCTGGCCGCTCAAGCAAGCGCTCATCTGGGCCGAAGCGGCCCGGCTGGATGAACGCATCGCCGACGTCGTCCTTTGGCCTGTCCGCCGGGAGCGTTCCGAGCCGTGAAGCGGCTCCCCACATCGGCGCTCGTCGTTTTCATCCTCGTAGCTTCGGCAGCCGCGGTGCCGATCCGCGAGCCCGTTCTCTGGAAGGATAACGACGACCTACCGATTGCCGAGCCCGCCGAGGACCACGAGGGCGACTACGTCTGGTGGGACGGCGTGCACAACATGGCGCTCTACCCGCTCGGCAAGGTGCTCGATCTCGGCCACTTGGTACGTACTGTCGGCGAGATCGCGCGCGTGGTGGGCCCGAGAGAAGCCGCCAATACCAACGCCCTCGACGAGGTTCCGGACTCCACGTGGTTCACCAACCGTCACGCGCGCCGGCGTCTGAGCGCGCAAGCGCTCGCGCAGGGGCCGAACACCGGGCACCCGCCGTCTGCAACCGGGCCGCTCGTGGTGCTGTCGGGCAAGTCGCTCGGCATGACGCCGGGCTTCGTGATGCGTGACGCGAAGGGCGACCGCTACGTCGTGAAGTTCGATCCGCCGGACTACCCCGACCTCGCGACCGGCGCCGAGCTGGTGTGCTCCAAGATCATCTGGGCGCTCGGCTGGAACGTTCCCGAGTACTATCTATTCTCGCTCGACGAAAAGCGGCTGACGATCGCTTCGGATGCGACCGCGAAGAACGAGCGGGGGCGCAAGACCCCGCTCACCGAGGATGGCTTGCGTCGCTTGCTCGCGCGGGCGTACCGCTTGCCCGACGGACGCATGCGTGTGCTCGCGAGTCGACTCATCCCGGGCACGACCAAGGGATCGCCGCCGCTCATCGGGGTGCGTCGCGACGACCCCAACGACACGGTTCGCCACGAGGACAGGCGGGAGCTACGCGGCTTGCGTACGGTGGCCGCGTTCATCAGCTTCACCGACGGCCGGCGGGGCAATTTTCTCGACACGTTCGTTGCGGATTCCACCGAGCCCGGCTCGGGCGGGCACATCGTTCACTACGTGCTCGACTTCTCGAGCGGCTTCGGCGCCGGAAACGTCGACTACAAGGACCCAAAGCTCGGTCACGAGTATTTCTTCGATCTACCCAAGGTACTGCTCCGGGCGCTCACGCTGTGGCAGCTCACGCCGGACTGGGCGCGGCTGCCGCTGACGCATCCGGCGCTCGGCTACTTCGAGAGCTCGACCTTCGATCCAGAGGGCTGGAAGCCGACCTACATCAATCCGGCTTTCGATCGCGCCACGCTGCGCGACAAGTTCTGGGGTGCGAAGCTCGTCGCTTCGCTCACCGACCAGGACGTCCGCATCATCGCGCACACGGGGGAGTGGGCGGATCCGCGGGTCGCGGACCTGCTGACCGCGATCCTCGTCGAGCGCCGCCAGCGCATCGCACGCGAGTACTTCGACTGGCTGCGGATCAATCCGATCGACCACCTCGTCGTCGGCGAATCGTCGCTGCGATTCGAGGACCTCGTAGTGCCGAGCGGCGTCGTCGACCCTTCGGTCGTGGAGTACCGTTACCGCACGCCTGGCCGCGAGTGGACGGTGACGCGCGAGCCCCTCGTGCCGCTGGCGGCGAGCGATGCCGAGACGCAGGTCGAGATCGAGACCAGCCACGACGCGGGAGACCGCTGGAGCCCGCCCACCCGGGTCGTGCTCGCGTGGATCGGCGGCACCCTTCAGGTGGCCGAGCTCGAGCGGGTCACCCGTTGAGGGTCGGGCTTCTCGATCGGCGCGATGACGCGCCGGCGC
This sequence comes from uncultured delta proteobacterium, assembly GCA_963745025.1. GTDB lineage: Bacteria > Desulfobacterota > Binatia > JACPRU01 > JACPRU01 > CAVQIG01. The sequence continues at coordinate 96,442 of CAVUWD010000016.1, read as the reverse complement.
TGCAGCTCGCGGGCGCTCAAGCCGCAGCACAACGCCCAGAACGTGCCGGCGACCCAGCCGCCGAGGACGTCGGTTGGATAGTGGACGCCGACGTACATTCGAGACAAGCCGATCAACACGGTGAGCGTCGTCGAGAGCATGATCAAGTAGACCTTGGTGACGCGGTCGTTGGCATCGCGGGCGAGCAAAGCCCCGAGCGTCAAATAGACTACGGCCGCGAGCAGCGAGTGGCCGCTCGGAAAGCTGTGCGAGCTGACAGGTACGAGGTGGGGGACGACGGTCGGCCGCGGGCGGCCGAAAAAGCCCTTGAGCAGGGTGCTGATCAGCATGCCACCGAACGTCGAGACCAGCACCAGCGACGCCAGACCGTAGCGGCGCTCGAGCAGCAGATAGCCCGCCACGCTGAAGATCAGGATCAGCAGCACCGTCGCGCTGCCGAGGGCGGTGATCTCTCTGGCGGCGCCGAGCAGCCACTCGGGGCCGATCGGCACCGAGAGGTCGGTGGGATTGCGGAACCACAGCAAGACGCGCTCGTCGAACTTCTGAATGCGCGCATAGCCGATGGTGGCGACGAGGAGCACCACGGCCCACAGCCAGAACGCAGCGGCAAAGAGCGCGGCGAGAAGCCGTACCTCTTTCGGCAGCGAGCGCAGCGTCGCGCTCAGGGTAGTCAGCGAAGGCGCGCGAGCCATGACGCTGGCGGCAGTATGCCCCAAGCCACACGGCGCGACTACCGACGACTTGCGCTCCATCGTGGGTGGGCCGGTCTTCTGCTCGCGGCGGCGCTGCCGGTGCTCGTGCCCGCCAACAGCAACAGATTCTCCGTGCTTGCGCACCAAGGCGTAATCAAACCGCTTCACAATTCGTGGCTCCGTTCTTGGGCTTCGATCTCGGCGAGCATCGCGTGTTTCATGCCTTGAACGCGGCGTCCGCAAGCGACACAATCCGGGCATCAGCAGGAGATCCGGCGCAGAAGCCGCGCGCCGGCGGAATACGGGTGCCGCGTCGGCCACCTCGCATTGCCGGCCTCGGCTCCCGAAATGCCATGACGGCGAGCTCGGCGACACGCAACCAGCGGTTGCTCATCATCTCCAACCGCGCACCCTTCTCGTTCCGTCGCCGCATCACGGGTCGGCTGTCGACCGTGGAGTGGACGCCGCTGCGCTACATCTGTCACGGATTCAGCCGGCGCGAGGTCGCGGTCTTTTACCGCGCCGCCGACGCGCTCTTGGTGACGCCGCTTCGCGACGGCATGAACCTCGTCGCCCAGGAGTTCGTCGCGACGCGCGCGGACGAGGACGGCGTGCTGATCCTGTCGCGCTTCGCCGGCGCCGCCGAGCGGCTGCGCGAGGCGCTGATCGTCAACCCCTACGACGTGAACGGTTTGTGCCGCGCGATCGAGTGCGCCCTGGCGATGAAGCCAACCGAGCGCCGGACGGCGATGCGCGCGATGCGCCGGCGGGTCGTGAGCGAAGACATGCAGTGGTGGCTCGGATGGTTTCTCGCCGCCGCTGCCACCGTGGACGGCGGCCGTGGTCGAGCCGCGAAGAAGCGGACGAGGCGCGCAGGGCCCACGGCGCGGCGCGCGCGTCCGACGCGTCGCTGATGCGCCACCTGCTCGAAGAGGCGCCGGAGGTCCTCAATCGCTTTGCGCGCCTGCCGGATGCGCTTCTCATGCTGGACTTCGACGGCACCCTCGCCCCGTTCGCGCCGACGCCGGATGCGGCACGCCTCGAGACGACCGCGGCGATTGCGCTCGGCCGGCTGCTCGCCGAGGCCAGCCCGGGTCTCCGCATCGGCGTGGCGAGCGGCCGCGCGATCGAGGACTTGCGTCGCTTGCTGCCCCCGCTGCACGTCTGGATCGGCCTTCACGGGCTCGAGGTGGCGATGGCCGACGAACCGCACCGTTTGCGCTTCGATCCGCTGCTCTCCGATCGCGCGCTCGAGCGGCTGCGCCCGCGCCTCGACGCCGCGATCGGTGCGGGCGGCCGCATCGAGGACAAGGTTCACTCGATCGCTCTGCACGTGCGGGGCCTCGAGCCTGCGCGTGCCGCCACGGCCATCACCGCGTTCGTGCGCGAAGTCGAGCGCGAGCGCGAAGACGGAGCACCTCTCGAATGTCTCTCCGGCCACATGGTCGTCGAGGCTCGGCCGCTCGGCGCATGCAAACATCGCGCGATCGGCGAGGTATTCCAGGCGCTTGGCGCCGGCGGTCTGGCTTTCGTCGGCGATGACCTCACCGACGAGGACGTGTTCCGCGCGTTCCCGGACCACCTCACCGTCGCGGTGATGAACCCGCTGCGCACGAGCGAGGCCGCCTACTATCTGCGCACGCCGCGAGAGACGGCCGGCATGCTGAAGGCGATCGCCGAGTATCGCACTTCACGCTCGGGCTAACGATCCCGCGTCGCCAGCCCGCGTCTCCTAGAGTCACACGTCCCGCGGCGGAACCAGCTTGAACCAGAAGAAGCCGTGCGGGCCTAGCGTCAGCAGATACGGCGGCTCGCCGATCCTCGGGAACGGCGTATCCCCGAACAGCTCGACGGGCGTCCATCCCTGGAAGCGGGAGAGATCGAGCTCCACCGCCTGCGCGAAGCGCGACAGGTTGTTGGCGGCGAGCAGCGCGTCGTCGTGGAACTGCCGGACGAAGGCGAAGATCTTGCGGTTGGCCGGCTGGAGGATCTCGAAGCTGCCGCGGCGAAATGCCGGATGTCGCTTCACCAGCGCGATCAGCCGCTTCATCCAGGACAGCAGCGACGAGCCCGAGCGTTGCTGGGCCTCGACGTTCACCGATTGGTAGCCGTACAGCCCGGAAAATCGGGAGGTTTTGGATGGAGGCGGGGGGAATTGAACCCCCGTCCGAGAGCGGTCCATCTAGAGCGTCTACGTAGCCTAGTCGGTGATTTGATCTCGCCTCGTTGTCGCCCGCCGACAGGCTTCGCCGAGGCCAGCTCATCTGATTTTTCGTCGCCGGCGGTGAGAGCGCCCGCCGGAGCTTATCCCGATTTGCGTCGCCTCAGTCGGCCCTACGGGCTCGAACCGGTGAGACGTCGCAGCCCTTAGGCCGCGAGAGCGAAGTTATTGTCTGCGTTTAAATTTCGCAGCCGGAGCATTTTTAGCGAGCGACTCCGGGACTCGTGCACGCAGCTCTGACTTTCCAACCCCCGTCGAACCCGATCGCCCCCTCGAGACTGAGTGTAACCATGGCTGACACAGGAGTAAACCCTGGCTTGACCGCGCGCGCGAGATTGTGGCTATCACCGACGCGAATGGTCGAACTCCAGATTCATCCGCGCTTTTCGGCGCCGCCCGATCAGAATCCTAGCGTGCGCATCGTCGTTCTCGATGGGCACACGCTCAATCCCGGAGACAATCCCTGGGATCCGGTCGCCCGCCTCGGCAACCTCGTCGTCTTCGAGCGTACGCCGCCGGCTCTCGTCGTGGAGCGAGCGCGCGACGCGGAGATCGTGCTCACCAACAAGACGCCGCTCGACGCGCGGATCCTCGCCGCCCTTCCCCGGCTGCGGTTCGTCGCCGTCCTCGCGACCGGCTACGACGTCGTCGACCTCGCCGCGGCGCGTGCGAGGGGCGTGGCCGTCTCCAACGTGCCGCAGTATGGCCGAGACTCCGTCGCGCAGCACGCCTTCGCGCTGCTGCTCGAGCTCTGCAACCACACGGCGCTGCACGCGGCGGCCGTCTCGGCGGGCGAGTGGAGCCGCTCCGCCGACTTTTGCTTCTGGAAGGCGCCGATCGTCGAGCTCGCCGGCCTCACCATGGGCATCGTCGGATTCGGCTCGATCGGCCGTCGCGTCGCCGAGATCGCCCGAGCCTTCGGCATGCGGGTCCTCACTACGAGCACTCGCGCCGCCGACCGCGCGGAGCTCACGCGGCTCTTCGCGGACGCAGACGTCGTGAGCCTCCACTGCTCGCTCACCGCCGACAACGCCCGCTTCGTCGATCGCACGCTTCTGCGCCGCATGAAGCCGAGCGCGTTCCTGATCAACACCGCGCGCGGTGGCCTCGTCGACGAAGCGGCGCTGCGCGCCGCGCTAGACGCCGGGGAGATCGCGGGAGCCGCGCTCGACGTCGCCTCGAGCGAGCCGATCGATCCGGCGAACCCGCTGCACGGAGCTCCGAACCTCATCCTCACCCCGCACATCGCGTGGGCGAGCCTCGCGGCGAGGCGACGGCTGATGGCGATCACGGCCGGTAACGTCGAGGCGTTCCTCGACGGCACGCCGATCAACGTGGTCGATCGGGCGACGTAACGCAACCTAGGACGCTGCGTCGCAGACCGCTCCCGTTGGTCGCGATCCCGGCTCCGACCGATCAGCTCTGCCGCGCCGGCGCCGCGTTCCGCACCCGCCGTCACGGAGAGCCGAGGAACGCTTCGATCGCCTGCGGCCGCAGCGGCGAGGAAGGTCAGGCGTCGCTCATCCGAGCGCGCGAGCGCGCCGCGCAAGGGGCGTCCTCAGGCGGCCGACCGGCGGCGGATCATCCGCGTGATCGTGCAGGTCATGGTCGCCTCGCCGCGCTGGTTGACCACGCGATTCTCCGTCGTGACGATGCCGCGATCGGAGTGGCGCGTCTCGCGCTTCGAGGCGAGGCCCACCTCGACGTGGAGGGTGTCGCCCACGTAGACGGGGCGGTGGATCGTCATCTCGAGGCCGAGGAAGGCGAGGCCGCGGTCGTGGAGGATCCCGGACTGGACGACGAGCCCCTCGGAGATCGCGTAGACGAGCGCGCCCGGAACCAGTCGTCCCGAGTACGTCGACTGCCGCCCGAGAAACTCGCGATCGATGAAGAGCGACTCGTACATTCCCGAGAGCCCGACGAAAATCACGAGATCGGTCTCGGTGACCGTCCGCCCCATCGTGCGAAGCGACAGGTCCGGTCCGTAGTCTTCGAAGTAGAGCGACTCCACGGATCACCTCCTCGAGATCGCGAGCTTCACGTGCCCGAAGCGCCACGCGGCGCCGCGCCCGCCGAAGCAGTGACGGCGAGGCGGCTCCGGCGAGCCTCCGCGACCTGGCTCACAGGTGCTCCTTCCATCCGCGACGGTGAAGCTCGTCGATGATCTGCTTCACGTCCTGGACGCGATCCGCAGAGCAGACGAGCACGGCATCGTCGGTTTCGATCACCACCAGCCCCTCCACGCCGACCAGCGCCACGAGCCGCTTGTCGCTGGCGACGAGGTTTCCGCGGCTCGACAGGGCGAGCACGCGACCGCGCACGACGTTGCCGTCGGCGTCGGCGGGGCCGAGGCGGAGGAGCGCCGCCCAGCTGCCGATGTCGTCCCAGCCGAACTCGCCCGCGACCACGGCAACGTTCTCGGCCTTCTCGAGGACGCCGTAATCGATCGACTGCTCGGGCATGCGCTCGTACGCGGCGGCGAAGCGCGCGCGGTCGCCCCAGGCCGACACGATCTCGTCGATCGGGCCCGCGACCTCGGGGAGATACCGAGCGAGCGCATCACGGATCGCCCCGACTTTCCAGACGAAGATGCCGCTGTTCCAGAGATACTGTCCGCTGCGGACGAACTGCTCGGCGCGGGCTCGGTCCGGCTTCTCGGTGAAGCGCCGCACCCGGTTCTCCCCCGGCCCGATTTCCTCGCCGCGCTCGATGTAGCCGTAGCCGGTCTCGGGTGTGGTGGGCTCGAGCCCGATCGTGACCAGCCGCTCTCCGCTCGCGGCCAGATCGATCGCTCGTCCGAGCACTTCGCGGAAGCGGTCCGCGTGACGGATGTGGTGATCGGCCGGTAGCACGACCATGGTCGCCTGCGGGTCTCGCGCCGCGATCAGCGCCGCCGCGAGACCGATGGCAGGCGCCGTGTTGCGACCCAACGGCTCGACGACGATCTGTTCCGGGGGCACACTGGGGAGCTGTTCGCGGAGCTCGGCAGCGTGCTCCGTGCCGGTGACCACCCAGACGCGCTGCGCCGGAATCAGCGGCTCGAGCCGCTCCACCGTCTCCTGCACCATCGTCCGCTCACTGACGATCGACAGCAGCTGCTTCGGGCGGTGCGCGCGGCTCTTCGGCCAGAAGCGCGTTCCCTTGCCGCCCGCGAGAATGACGGCGTGGAGGCTCGCAGCGTCGCTCATGATGGCGGCATTGGCGAAGGAAACGCGGAGCTTGTCAAGCTCGCGAATCTACGCGTAAGAGGGTGCATGCGCTCCGTCCAGCTCGACTTCGCCGATCCGAATTTTCCCGCGCGGCTGGTCGAGGTCGACGAGCCAGCGTTGCCCGGAAGGCGCTGGGCGAGAGTGAAGGTCCTCGGCGGCGGGATCTGCGGCAGCGACCTCCACCTGTTCCGCGAGACCACGGGGCCGATTCCGCTGCTCGCGGCGTTCGCGCCGATCCCGATCGAGCTTGGTCACGAGGTGGGCGGGGTGGTGATCGAGACCGGCCCCGATTGTCCGGTGAAGGTGGGTACGCGGGTCGCGATCGACCCGACGATCTCGTGCGTGGCGCGCGAGATCGATCCACCCTGCCGGCCGTGCGCGGCAGGCGCGCCCGCGGTCTGCTACAATCTCACCTCGAAGATCGTCACGCCGGGCCTCATCCTCGGTTTCACCTACGGCCTCGGCGGTGGTTGGTCGGATCAGGTCGTGGCCCACGCCTCGATGCTTCACCCGCTTGCGGACGGCGTGTCCGATCTCGCCATGACGCTCCACGAGCCGCTGTCGATCGCCATTCACGGCCTCTTGCGCGCTCCCCCGCCCGACGGTGCGCCGGTGCTCGTCGCGGGAGCCGCGATCATCGGTCTCGGCGCCGTCGCGGGGCTGCGCGCGCTCTTTCCCGCCTCCGAAGTCACCGCGCTCGCCAAGCACGAGCACCAGGCGCAGGCCGCCGAGCGCCTCGGCGCGAAGCACGTGGTTCGGCTCGACGCAGGCGGCGGCCACATCGCGGAGCTCGCACGGATCGCTGGCACGAAGACGATCGGCGCCGGCAACGAGGCGATGCTCGCGGGCGGCTTCCCGTACGTCGTCGAAGCCGTCGGCACGCCGCAGTCCATCACCCAAGCGCTCCGCTTCGCCGATGGGCGCGGCACGGTGCTCTTCCTCGGCATCACCGGTCTCGTGAACGTCGACCTCTCGCCGATCTGGCTGAAGGAGCTCGCGTTCGTCGGCGCCCTCAATCATGCCGCGGATGCCGGCCCGCACGGCGGCTCGACCGCGCACTCGATCGACCGCGCGCTGAAGATCATCGCCAAGACCGGCTTCCCCGCCGAAGCGCTCGTCACTCACGAGTTCCCGCTCGCGGATTTCCGCCGTGGCATCGAGACCGGCCTCGACCGCGCGACCTCGCGGGCCATCAAGATCGTGCTCCGGCCGTGAGCGCGTCGTCAGATGACGTCCGACGTGCTAGTCTGACCACGTGAAGGACGACGACCGCGCGAGGCGCGCGAATGCGATCAGCCGGGTCTTCCGGCTCGGCTCCGAAGAGGAAGCGCAATGGGATGCGGAGTGGTGGACGAGGATCCCGGTCGAAGAGCGAATCCCGTTTGCCTGGCAGCTGAGTTTGGAGCAATGGGCATTGGCGAATGGCGGACAAGCTCCTCCATCAGGACTTTGTAGATCTGTTGCGTGCATTCGCCGCCGCTGAGGTACGCTTTCTGATCGTCGGCGCTTACGCGCTCGCGGTGCATGGCCTGCCACGAGCCACGGGCGATCTCGACGTTTGGATCGACCCGACTCCGGCGAACGCCCGGCGTGCGTACGGCGCGCTGCGTGACTTCGGTGCGCCGCTCGCGAATCTGCGGGAGGAGGACCTCACCAACCGGGACCTCGTCTTCCAGATGGGCATCGCACCGGTGAGAATCGACGTTCTGATGGGCATTAGCGGGGTGACCTTCGCCGAGGCGTGGGAGCGACGAACGGAGGGGGTCTTCGAGGCGGTACGGTTTCCCGTGATCGGCTTCGACGACATGGTCCGCAACAAACGGGCGAGCGGGCGCCCGAAAGATCTCGTCGACCTCGAGATCCTCGAGCGCCAACGTCGGCACTGACGTCACCCCTCATCTCCGCACGCGGATCGCCCGGTCCGCCTCGCGCTCCATCTCGCGCTTCTTGATCGACTCGCGTTTGTCGTAGGCCTTCTTGCCGCGGCCGACGCCGAGCAAGACCTTCGCGCGTCCATTCTTGAAATAGATCTTGAGCGGCACGACCGTCAGGCCGCGCTCCTGGATCCGGCCGAGCAGCTTGTCGATCTCGGCGCGGTGGAGGAGGAGCTTGCGGTTGCGCTCCGGCTCGTGGCCGAAGTGGCTGGCCGCGGCGTAGGGGCTGATGTGCGCGTTCATCAGGAAGGCTTCGCCGCGATCCACGCGGGCGTAACTGTCCTTCAGGTTGGCGCGACCCGCTCGGAGTGACTTCACCTCGCTGCCGGTGAGCACCATGCCGGCCTCGAACGTCTCGAGGATCTCGTAGTCGTGGCGGGCTTTGCGGTTCTCGGTGACCGGGCGGTCACCGGCGTGCTTCGGCGTCTCGGCCATGCGCGGGAAAAGGGGTCAGACCCCTTTTCTGCTGTCAACCCAAAAGGGGCATGGTCCGCAAGCCCTCAGTTTTCGCCACACGCGCTGGAAATTCCTGAAGCGCTGGATCTTCCGGTCGACCCGTACTCGGGTCGACCGGAAGATCCAGCCACCGCGCGCAAGCGCGGAGAGCAATAGACCAGCTCGTGGGTTATTGGCTTCCGCGTCATCGTTGTGCCGCTGCCACGGGTCGCGGCGCTCTTCCGCGCTCGATGACGGCGTTGTCGATCAGCCGCACCTCACCGACCCAGACGGCGACGGCGAGAAGCGCTCGGTCCTCGAGGCTCGTGACGGCTTCGAGCGTGTCGGGATGGCGGATCTCCGCGTATTCCACGCGAGCGCCGGCACCCTCGATCTCGCTCGTGAACTCGGCAACGAGGGTCGCAGGATCGCCTTCTCCCGCCGCGGCGGCCCGCTTGACCCGCTCGATGCCGCGCGGCATCGCTCGTGCCCGCTCGCGCTCGGCCTCCGAGAGCCGGAGGTTCCGCGAGCTCATCGCCAGGCCGTCGGCCTCGCGGACGGTCTCACCCGCGACGATCTCGATCGCGAAGTTCAGGTCGCGCACCATCTGCCGTACGACCTGGAGCTGCTGGTAGTCCTTCGCGCCGAAGATCGCGACGTCGGGCTTCACGGCGAGAAAGAGCTTGGCGACGACCGTCGTCACGCCGGCGAAGTGGCCCGGCCGATGGGCACCGCAGAGTGGCCGGGTGAGCTCGGCGACCTCGACCCGGGTCTGGAAGCCGGGCGGGTAGATCTCCTCTGCCGTAGGCAGAAACAGCGCATCGACGCCCTCGCGCTCGAGACCCCCCGCGTCACGCGCGTCGTCGCGCGGGTAGCTGTCGAAGTCGCTTCGCGAGTTGAACTGGATCGGGTTCACGAAGATCGACACGACCACCGAATCGGCACGCCGGCGCGCCTCGCGCACGAGCGAGAAGTGCCCGGCGTGCAGCGCTCCCATCGTCGGCACGAAGCCGATCGTGCGGCCGGCGCGCCGCTCGCCGTCGGCGAAGCGCTGCATCTCGCGGATGGTACGGATCGTCTGCAACGAAACCTCCCCTTACCCGGCGCTGCGCACCGGCCTCTCCTGAACGGCGAGAGGCGGAACGACCTTCGGGGAGTGGAACGAGTGCGCGTCGGTCGGGAACGCACCGCTCTGAACTTCGGCGACGTACTCGCGAACCGCGCCGCCGACGATGTCCTTCAGGTTGACGTAGCGCTTGGAGAATTTGGGCGCGAATTTGTCGAAGAGGCCAAGCAGGTCGTGAAGCACGAGCACCTGACCGTCGCAGTGCGCTCCGGCGCCGATGCCGATCGTCGGGATCGAGACGCGCTCGGTGATCTCGGCGGCGAGGTCGAGCGGGATGCCTTCGAGGACGAGCGCGAACGCACCGGCTTCCTCGACGGCGGCCGCGTCCTCGAGCAACCGCTCGCGCTCACCCGGCGCACGCCCGTGCTTCTTCCCCTGGACCTTGTGGCCGCCCATGCGGTGCACGGACTGTGGGGTGAGGCCGACGTGGCCCATGACCGGGATGTCCACCGCCGTCAGCGCAGCGATCTTCTCGGCGACGTTGACGCCGCCCTCGAGCTTGACCGCCTCGGCGCCGCCCTCCTTCATCATTCGCCCGGCGTTGCGGAGCGCCTCCTCGGCCGAGATCTGGTACGAAAGAAACGGCAGATCTCCGACGACGAGCGCCCGCGTGCGCGCCCGCGTCACCATCTTCAGGTGATAGATGATCTCGTCGACGGTGACGGGCAGCGTGGTGTCGAGACCTTGTACCACCATGCCGAGCGTGTCGCCGACGAGCAGCACGTCGATGCCCGCCTCGTCGAGAATCCGCGCGAACGGATAATCGTAGGCAGTGAGCATCGAGATCTTCTTGCCGTCTCGCTTGCGTTTGAGGATCTCGGGTACCGTCACCTTTTGCGGGTTCATGGGTCCTCCTCGTGGCCGCAAAGCAGAAGAGCCCTCCGGACCGGCATCCAGAGGGCTCTTCATGCTCGCCTGTCGGCGGCTCCGTGCGAAGGTCACGTTCTCGCCGTCTCTGGCGGGATCGGCGGATCGTTTCGCGGCAGCCCTCAGGCGATTTGGAAAGCGCTACTCCGTCTCGGTCCAGCTAGATCCAAGCGGCTGAAGCACTCGAATTGGGCTCTAGTTCTCCTCCTCGTCTACGGATGTTGCCGAGCATCTAACATACCCATCCGAAGGAGAAAAGCGAAAGATCCCCGATCAGTTTTCGCATGACGCTGGAGGAGACGGACGCGGTCGCTTGTGGTCGGCCCGTACTCGGGTCGATCACAAGCGACCGCAACCGCGCGGAGCGCGGAAGACAATAACCCTCGACACGGTGCTGTCCTTAGGACAGCACCCTCGACACTGGTCTATTGTCTTCCGCGCTTGCGCGCGGTGGCTGGATTTTCCGGTCGACCCGAATCCGGGCCGACCGGAAAGTCCAGCGCTTCCGGATCTCGAGCGCCGGAGGCGAAGACTGAGGCATCACCCGCCCGGTGCAGGTAAAGCAGGTGAAGGAGGAAACGTTGGGTGCGGTTCGCTGGACATGGCCCCCGTCCGCCGTCGATCATGGGCCCCTGAGATGGATGTCGACTACCGACACCTGCTTCACCTGCTCGACCTCTACGTCGCGATGATCCCGCCTTGGTTGCAGGTCGTGCTCTCGTACTACCTGGCCATCGTGCTCGCGAGCTGGGGGCGCGGTAGGATCGTCGCGCGAAAGAGAATCCTGCCTGCCGTCATCGGTTTTGCGATAGCGGCTCTCCTCGCCTTGCGAGCAACCTCCATCTTGAAGACGTTCCTCTCCGCCTGATCGGTCTTCTCCCTAAAGGGGCCTGGTCCCCTTTTGGGAGAAGGCGCTTGCTTTCCAGTGGTGGACGCCCGTCGCCGTGATGCGCACGACCTCGTTCCTTCCCGCCTCGAGCCGCATGGCTCGGTATTGCGAATACCTCGCCCGCAGGAGCCCCAGAGCCCGCTGGTGCTCCTCGGCGAGCGTGACGATCTCCGCCGTCCCGCGGACGAGGGCGTATTCGAGCCTTCGCCAGTCCTCGTCGTAAACGTCGACGACGAGCGCCACCGCCGGGTTTTCGGCGATGTTGCGCAGGCGCTTGAGGCGCTGGCCCGCCTGCTTCGGCTTCTCGTCGACGATGAAGTAGAGCCGATCGTCTTCGCGCGCGTAGCAGAGCGGCACGACGTGCGGGCGGAGCTGCCGGTCGGCGGTCGCCAGGTGACCGATCCGGCTCCGGTCGAGCAGCGCGCGAACGTCGTCGGCTAGCACTTGCGGCAAGGACGCCTCATCCGCCGAGGAACGCGGCGCGGGCCTCGGCGTAAATCTGGTCCGCGCGGCCCTCGTACCGCGGCGAGAAGTGGAACACCTCGAGCCGGCGCACCTGCGCCTCCCGGCCGAGTAGCCCAGCCTGCCGGGCGGTCAGATGATAACGCTTCGTTGCCTGCTCGACGTCCTCCTCGAGAAACGGCGACTCGCAATAGAAGAGATCCGCTTCGCGCACGAGCTCGACGATCTTTTGCTGGTTTCCCGCGCTGTAGATCGTGTCCACGACGTAACCGATCTTCTGACCGCGCGAGGCGATGACGAGCTCGCGAAGCGAGCCGACCGACAGCGGCTGCTCGCGCACCGCGCCGTTCTCCCGCACGAGCGCGGTCAGCGGCTGATCGTCGGGGGCGCCCGTGCGGATCGCCTGCTTCAGCGCGTCGATCCATCGGCCCGGCTGAAGGTGGCGGCGTTCGAGCACCGACGTATCCACGTTCAGATGAGACTTCTCCGCGAGCGCGAATGCGAGACAGGGAATCTTGTGATCGAGGATCGCCGCCGAGACGGAGAGCGCGGGCTCGTCGAGGAGCAGACCGTCGAACGGGCGCTCGCTCCGCTCCTCGGGGAGGAAGCCGGTCGCGGCGCGAAACGTGGCCGAGACGACGACGTCGGGCCGCGCTTCGTGTCCGACGATCACCAGCGGATAGTCCTCGGTGAGGTTCCACGTGTAGCCGGCGAGCCGAGCGCCCATGCGAGCGAGGAAATTCTCGGGGCCATGGACGTGCAGGACGGCATCGCGCGGCAGGAACAGGCGCAGCAGGTGATCGAAACCCATGAAGTGGTCCATGTGAGCGTGGGAAACGAACGCGTGCGAGATCTTCAACACGTCACCGGGCTCCATCCGTCCCAGCCGGCCGAGATCGAACTGCAGCGCACGCCCCTGCCAGCGCAGGCCGACGAACAGGCCCGGATCCCCGAAGGGGCCGTTGACGAGGCGTGGAAACAGAGCGGTCTTCAGAAAAAGCTCCCTTCGAGTTCGCAGCTCAAAATTCATCGAAGCCGCGGCGGGGTCAACCGCAGCGGCTGTGGCGAGCCGCGAGCCACGGTCCGGCGCGTCACGAGCGCCAGGTCTACCACGATGCCGTCTCTTGGGGCATGGAGGGCTTCGAGAAAGAAGCTCGTGGCGGACAAGCCAGGCGCGAGCCCGGCGCGTTCAGGTCACAGAAGAGATTTCTGATCGAGGCTAGGCGTAGGTGACGTCGCCAAGAAGCGTGTCGACCAGCACCCGTGGAAGAGCGCCGGACCCAGTGCGGAACGGCTCGCCGACCCCATCAGCCCTGCCCCTCCATCGTTCGATCGTATCGGGCTCGAGTCCCCATTTCCTTTACCGCCGCCGCCTTCCTCGTCTCGAGCCCGTCGAACACCTCCACCCAACTCTTGGGATCGTTGTCTTCCTCACCCGGATAGATCGCCGTGCGCCGAAGCGGGTTCGGCGAGCCGTGCCTTCTCGCTTCGCAACTTTCATACCGGATCTCCCGACGACGCCGCGCTCGGTCAAAATCCTGGGTAACTGAGCGCTTTTTCTTGCGAGCGCCCGCCGCCTACTATCAGAGGCAGGTTGCCTTCTCCACGCACCGTTTTAGGCGACCCGCACAAATCCGAACCAATTCGTCAATAATATGGCGTGATTCGCGCCGATGCGCGTCGATGGTCATCGCGCTCGCATCAGCGGCACTTCTTTCTGTATGATAGGCGACCAAATCATGGCGACCAACGAACAGGCGGAACGGCAGGGCAAGCACCTCCCCGAAAATACAGGCGCACCCGCCGTGCCCTCCACGTCCTCTCCCGTGATCTCGCCGATCCGTCCCCCACCCTCTTCTCGGCTCGGGGAGATCCTTCTCCGGCGTGAGGTGATAACCGCCGAGCAGCTCGCGGCGGCGGCGGCGGATCAGCACAAGAACGGGGGCCAATTCGCGGCGGCGCTCGTTCGCCTCGGCTTCGTCTCGGATGAAGACATCACCTCGTTTCTCCACAAGGAGTACCGGCTTCCGATCATCGACCCGCTGAGCGCCGAGCCATCTGCCGAGGTGCTGAGTCTGATTCCCGACACGCTCGCCCGCAAGCACGAGTTGCTGCCGATCAGCCTCACGGGGTCGACGCTCACGCTGGCGATGGCGGATCCTTCGAACCTCGCCGGGCTGAACGAGTGCAAGTTCTTGACCGGCTGCGACGTCCGCATCGTGCTCGCGCCCGCACGGGGAATTCGCAGGGGAATCGACCGGCACTACAACGAGCGCGCGAAAGCCTATTCGGATGCGCTGACGGGAATGAACGGCGACGGAGTCCAGCTCGTGCGCGACGAGGCCAAGATCGATCTCGCGGAGCTGCAGCGCGCGACGGAGGAAGCGCCGCTCGTCAGGCTCGTCAATGCGCTCATGACCGACGCCGTCGAGCGGCGCGCGAGCGACATCCACATCGAGCCCTTCGAGAACGACCTCCGCATCCGCTTCCGTATCGACGGCATCCTCTACGACATCATGCAGCCGCCGCCCCGCTTCAAGGCGGCGCTGGCGTCCCGCATCAAGGTCATGGCCGCGCTCGACATCTCCGAGCGGCGCTTGCCTCAGGACGGGGCGATCAAGATTCGCCTGCCGGCCGGCAAGGAGATGAGCTTCCGCGTCTCGTCGCTGCCGACGATCAACGGCGAAAAGCTGGTGCTGCGGTTGATGGACAAGACGGGCCTGCAGCTCGACCTCACCAACCTCGGCTTCGAGGCCGAGGAGCTCCGGCACTTCCAGCGCGCGATCCAGCGGCCCTACGGGATGGTCCTCGTCACGGGCCCGACCGGCAGCGGCAAGACCACGACGCTCTACTCGCTGCTCTCGGAGATCAACAAATCGGTGCGCAACATCCAGACCGCCGAGGATCCGGTCGAGCTCAACATGCACGGCATCAATCAGGTGCAGGTGAACTTCGAGATCGGGTTCACGTTCGCCGCCGCGCTCAGAGCCTTCCTCCGACAGGACCCCGACGTGATCATGGTCGGCGAGATCCGCGACTACGAGACCGCGGAGATCGCCATCAGGGCGGCGCTCACCGGCCACCTCGTCCTGTCGACGCTGCACACCAACGACGCTCCGACGTCGATCACCCGCTTGCTCGACATGGGCGTCGAGCCGTTCCTCGTATCATCCTCGATCCTGCTCGTCGCCGCGCAGCGGCTGGTGCGGCTCGTCTGCCCCGATTGCAGGAGTCCGATCGAGAACCCTCCCTCTCCCGAGTCGCTGGTCGATCTCGGCTTTTCGCAGAGCGAGGTGAAGGATCTCAAGGTCTATCACGGGAAGGGCTGCGACGAGTGCTCGCAGACCGGCTACCGCGGACGGACCGCGCTCTACGAGGTGCTGCCGATCAACGATGAGATCCGCGAGATGATCGTGGCCCGAGCCGACGCCGCCAACATCCGCAAGAAGTCGCTCACTCTCGGCATGCGAACGCTTCGCGAGAGCGGCCTCGACAAGGTCCGCCGGGGCATGACGACGATCGAGGAAGTGCTGCGAGTGACCGGAATCGATTGAGCGTAACGAGCGAGTAGCCGGCTCGGTACTCCAGCCAGCCCGACGAGTCGACGACGTTCAGACCCGGTCTCCCTCACGAGGCACGGAGGTGTCGATTCCCTTCAAGAATCCCCTCATCTTCTTGATCGGCCGGACGGGAATCAACTCGATGCGGTTTCCATAGAGGATCGCCTGTACCTTCTGGCCCGGCGTGAGCTTCAGCGTGCCGCGGATTTCCTTTGGGATGACCACCTGGAACTTCGGTGAGATCGTAACCGTTTCATGTCCTCGCCGATCGATCCTTTTGTCAGATGTCGCGGACATCGATCTTGATGCCAAGTCGCAACGACGCCGCTCACGGCTCTGAGAGTCGCGGCGCCGTGGACAGGGCAAGAGGCCGGGCGTAGGATCGACTTACGATGTCCGACCGGACCATGACCCTGATCATCCCGGAGAACGAAATCGATCGACTGCCGATCACCGTTGATTCGGAGATCATTAGCGGCGCGCCGGTCTTTCGGGGAACCCGCGTCCCGGTCGACGCCCTCATCAGCAATCTTGAAGCGGGGCTCACGCTCGACGAGTTCCTGGAAAACTTTCCGACCGTGACCCGAGATCAAGCGGTCGCTGTCCTCGAGTTTTACCGGGCGACGCTCCGGAAGCTCGGCCGGGCGGCTTGAAGGTCCTGCTCGACGAGTGTACGCCAAGTGTGATCAAGGCGCGACTGCGATCACACGAGATCCAGACCGTCCAGGACATGGGTTGGGCGGGCGTGAAGAACGGCGAGCTGCTGAGCCTCGCAGAACGTGAGCGGTTCGACGTCCTCGTGACCACCGACCAGAACCTGCGTCACCAGCAAGATCTCTCGAAGCGGAGCCTCGGCGTGATGGTTCTACCGAGCAATCAGGTACCGGTGGTGGTCAAGCTGCTGCCAGAGATCGAGAAAATTCTCCCCACCCTGACGAGGGGCTCGGTAGTGGAGCTCCAGCTGCCACCGTAGAAGCGCGGTTCCGAACGAAGGCGCGGGCGTAGCGGATCGGGTCACCGGAAGCCATTCGCTTGCGCACCATGCGCGAGAGCAGCCTCGACAAGGTCCGCCGGGGCATGACGACGATCGAGGAAGTGCTGCGAGTGACCGGAATCGAATGATCGGTAACGAGCGCGTCTTGGCGAGAGTCGCGGCAGATTCGGATCGAAGCGCTCTTCCACGCTCTCGAGATGGGTCGGCCCCGCGCGCGTCTATTGGGTTCGTGCAAACCGCCGTGACCAGCCCCGCCGCATGACCGGGCGCCTAGCGGTTTTCGACTGCGGCCCTCTTGGGAACGTACTTCACCCCCGCCAGCCTCTCGAAGTCGGCGTCCTGGCTCCAGAGGGTGGCTCCGAAGGCCCGCGCGGTGGCGAGCATGACGCTGTCGGCCATGTGAATCCCCTCCTGGAGGCTCACCCGCGCGGCTGCCAATGCCAAGGGCGTGGTGAGGTCGATGATCTCGCCCTGCTGCATCAGGGCCGCGGCCTGCAGCGCGGACCCTTCGCCCCGCTGCTGCAGGACGCGCTTGAAAACTTCGTAGACGCTGATCGACGGTACGAGAAGCGCTCGGACGTTCTCGATCGGCGGGGCGAAGAACTTCGCATTTGGGCCATCGGCTAGGTACTCCAGCCAGCCCGACGAGTCGACGACGTTCAGACCCGGTCTCCCTCACGAGGCACGGAGGTGTCGATTCCCTTCAAGAATCCTCTCATCTTCTTGATCGGCCGGACGGGAATCAACTCGATGCGGTTTTCATAGAGGATCGCCTGTACCCTCTGGCCCGGAGTGAGCTTCAGCGTGTCGCGGATTTCCTTTGGGATGACCACCTGGAACTTGGGCGAGATCGTAACCGTTTCCATGTCCTCTCCGATCGATCCTCTTGTCGTATGTCGCGGGTGATATCGATCTTCATGCCAGGTCGCAACGACGCCGCTCGCGCCCCTGAGAGTCGCGGCGCCGTATACAGGGAAGCGGCGGGGCGTAGGATGGACGTCGCCATGTCCGACCGGACCATGACCCTGATCTTGCTCCGAAATTCCCCGAGTGACCGGAATCGATTGAGGATTTTCTCCGAGCGATCAGACATCCCCCTGATTTTCTTTTCTTTTGCGAAAGGCCTCGCCTCTGCTACTCTGTTGTCTCAACCGGCAGGGCGTAGGAGGAACGTGGTATGTCGCACCGGACCATGACCCTGACCTTGAGCCGAAATTCCCCGAGTAACCGGAATCGATTGGGGATTTTCTCCGAGCGATCAGACGTTTGCCTGAGTTTGTTTTCTTTTGCGAAAGGCCTCCCCTCTGCTACTCTGTTATTCGGCGAGGAGGGGGGCCGCAGTTGGCCTGCCCAGATCTCAGCATGACGAACACACGTTTCTCTAGGGAAGCCATGAAGGGCTTCTCGCTGATCGAGGTACTCGTGGTGATCACGATCGGCGGCATCCTGCTGACGATCGCGTGGGTGCGGATGTCGACGCTGGTGCCGATCTATCGGCTCGAGGGGGCGGCCCGGGATCTCGCGGCGGAGTTGCAGAAGGTGCGCGGGCGTGCGATCGCGGAAAACAAATGTTTCATGGTGAGCTTCGATACGTCGGCGAAGACCTATCTCGTCCGAAGCAAAACCGGTGCCCCAACCTGTGGAACGACTAGTTATGGCGCGGACACCCTAGAAGTCGGCGCAAAACAAATCGATTCTGCTGGTATCGACAACGGTTCAGGCGGAACCCCCACGAGTGCGGTCTTGAACCCACGGGGAAACCCCGAGGCTGTTTCGAATGCATATCCAGTCATTCGCATTACCAACGAGGCGGGCGCTTGGCGAACGATCTTCGTTCAACCCACCGGGCGCATCAATGTTCAGTAGCAAGGGCTTCACGCTAATCGAGGCGGTAGTCGCCATGCTGATCGGCGCGTTCGTCGTGATCGCGGTTGGCGGACTCACCGAGAGACTGATCCATCATCGAATCACGACCGATTCGAACTCGGCGGCGATGAGTCTCGCCGAGCACCGAATGGAGACACTGCTTCGCCCGATCCGAACGCAACGCCGACTGGCTGCCCAGCGCCAGCTTCTCTGATCACGTGTTCGTCCGTAGCCAATGCGCCGGCGCTCATCCCGCCTGTCACCGTGAACGCGGACGGCACTGGCAGCGGCCCTTACCACGTGCAGTGGACGGTAGTGAACGCCGAGCGACTGGCAGCTCTCCACTAGTCATCCCTACACCTGACCCGAGTGGTGCCCTGCAGGATCCGGTGAAACGAGATCACGGTGACCGTCTCGATGCCCAACAACCGACTGGTGAATGCAACTATCGTCCGGTTCAAATACAATCTCGGCGTCTAACCGCGGCTTCACGCTCGTCGAGCTACTGGTCGTGATCGTGGTCTGTGCGCTTCTGATGGCGGGCTTCACGGGATTTTACGTCTCCGAGCAGCGCGCGGCAAAGCACCACCAGATCGAGATCGAAACCTCGCAGGCGCTCCGCACCGCGATGGACCAGATGGCACGCGACCTCCGCTCCGCGAGGATGGACCTCTCGGGTAGCGCCGCCCCCAAGATTCTGGCTGCGGACGCACAGACGATCGAGTTCCAGCTCGACGCGGACGATGACGGCGTCGTCACCGCGACCGCTCCGAACGAGCACAAGGGTTTCGAGCTTTCCGGAACGGATCTGTTGAAGCTCGACGCCACGGCGGGCGGCGACCCGTGGACCGGCAACGTGCTCGCCGACAACGTAGTGCTCCCGAACGGCGGCGCCGGCCTGACATTGACCTATCGGCGGTGCGACGGCACCACCTTTAGCCCGGCGACCCAGGCGGATCGAGACCTCATCGCTGCGATCGATATCTCACTGACCGTGACTCGCTCCGTCATCGGCGGCTTGCCCTTGACGCGGACGGAGACGGAGAGTGTTCGTCTGCGAAACAAGCCCTGCTGAGCAAACGAGAGGCCCCTATGAAAGAACTGCCCACGTCCATGAGGATCGCCCGAGAAGGCGGCTTTATACTTGCCACCGTTCTCGTCTTTCTCGTCGTACTGAGCCTGACAGCGTTCTTCGCGGCACGCTCACCCGCACCGACGTTCAGGTCGTCAGCAACCTCCAGAACGAGAAGCAGGCGATCTACGCCGCCGAGGCAGGGATCAACGAGGCTCTCTTCCGCTTGGGAACGCGCGGTGGCAGAGCAACGTGACGATCAGCCCCGGCCCGGGTACATTCGACGCCTCTCTCTACACGCGATATCGCGACGGAGCGACGCCGTGCCCGGCCGGTCCATTGTTCAGCGAACAGCTCTCCCTACGGTCTCGACGTCTGCTTTCTGATCTTCCAAGCATCCAGGTATTGTTCAACTCCACGGCGCCTTCCGTCTCCGTTCCGAACGTTGAGGTTCCGACGCTGCAGCAGGCCGCGTATCCCGTCACGTATTCGACAGGAAGCTCAGGCTCATCGACAAATCTGAAAATGGAGTGGGATCGCTGCGAGCCTGCCGACGTTGGCGTGCGCTACGGATGTACCGCCGCTGGCGACATCCGCCAGCGTACGCAACCCGGCTGTAGCAATACGCGAAACATCGTGAAGATCACTTCGACGGGCGAGGTCAGGCGTAACGATGGCTCCGTCGTCGCGAGCAGAACGGTCAAGGTTCGCGCGGTGGATCTCGGAGACACGAATCCCGGTAATCCTCTCGGGAGCCTTCTGACTTCCAACTTTGGATGTCCTGGGATCGATATGAACGGTGGCGCTACCATCACCGCCGAGGGCTCGGTCCAGATAAATGCCGGCGCGCCTCCCGTTTTTGGCGGGTCGCCGCCCGCGAGCTGTAACTCGAGCGAGTCGACTTCTGGTGTTAACAACAACTCGATCACTGCTTGCACCAACAGCAGTCTCACCAATTGCGGCATCGATGTCTCCGGCTCGAGGGTCGACGGGAGCCCGACGTACAGTCCCCCGCCGCAGACGGACCAACCTACGATAGTCGACCCGTTCAGCAACGTGAATCCACCGTCGCTGCCCGCGGGGCCGGTCCCGAGTCCGGTACCCGCGAATTCTGCTTTCAGCAGTCCGTCGTGCTCGGGCTGCGCGGGAACGGCGAACGCTCCGCTAACATCTAATCCCGATTCAACCGTCACGCAGTTGAGCCCCGGGATCTACTGGGGAGGGCTCCACCTCAACAACAGCGTCACGCTCGACCCTGGCCTCTACGTAATGGCCGGGGGAGGCCTCAACGTCGGTGGCGGCACCCCGACGATCACCGGCAATGGGGTAACGATCGTCAACACTTTCGACCCGCTCTGTCCCACGTGCAGCGAGCGGCAACTACGGCCCCGTGAACGCGCTAGGCACCGGCGAACGCAACGGTCACCTTGATAGCGCCGACCACGGATCCGACCACAAACCCCCCGACGGGCCCCGACAACTACGGCCTCGTCGGCACGGGTATGGCGGGCTTCTTGATCTACCAGAATCGGACCGACTCCAACGGCAATTTGCCTAATCCCTCCATCAGTCCTAACCAGCCCACATGCGGCAATCCCACGCCGCTCGGGTGCATCAATCTGCAGGGTGGGACAAACGGCAATTACACCCTCGATGGCGTCATCTACGCGTGGGGTGCGCCGGCGGAGCTCCAGGGACATGCCAATCAGGTCATGAATACCAGTTTAATCGTCGGATCGCTTACGCTGAACGGAAATTCCAATGTCACACTTGGCTACCCCTCCACGACGCCCGGCAACGTGACCTGCGGGGGCAGCTCGTACACCGCGCTCGCTTGGCACGACTTCTGATGGCCGAGCCGGCCGAAGGAGTTGGCTCACCCTCGCCTTCCACGCAAACCACCTGCCTCCACTGCGGCGTCGAGCTCGGCCGCTTCTCGTCCGGAGTGAAGGGCCTCTGCGCGGCGTGCTCCGCGCGCGTGCTGACCGGAAGCTCCCCCGCCGCGCCGCCGAATGGGAAGGAGACGCCCCTGGCGAAGCAGGCCACTCTGCCTCGCATGACTCGTTCGCGCGACGCCCTCGCCGCGCTCATTGCCAATGGCCCCTCTTCCGAAGCGCCGCGGATGGTCGGCGAGTTGCTCGCAGCCGACAAGCACCTGTCGTCGTACTTCGCCCTCGTCCCGTTCGTCGGGGCCCTTGCTGATCCAGCGAAGCGAAGCGCACACCGCGAAAGAAAAATTCCGGCTCACATGGATCTCGCCTCCGCTGCGACGTCGAGCTCGGCCGCTTCTCGTCCGGAGTGACGGGCCTGTGCGCGGCGTGCTCTGCGCTTGCGCTGACCAAAGACGCTCCCGCCGCGCCGCCGAATGGGAAGGAGACGCCCCTGGCGAAGCAGGCCACTCTGCCTCCCATGACTCGTTCGCGCGACGCCCTCGCCGCGCTCATTGCCAACGGCCCCTCTTCCGAAGCGCCGCAGATGGTCGGCGAGCTGCTCGCAGCCGACAAGCGCCTGTCGTCGTACTTCGCCCTCGTCCCGTTCGTCGGGCCCTTGCTGATCCAGCGAAGCGAAACGCACACCGCGAAAGAGAAATTCTGGCTCACGTGGATCTCGATCGGCCTGACCTCGCTCGCGCTCTTGGGCTTGGTATCGACTCTGCCGACTCCAGAGGATCGGCTCGCGAATCTCCATCATCGAATCGACCGGGAGATGAAGGTGCTCGGTGACTTCGCCGACCGCTATCACACCGAGCACGGCGCCTACCCGGACAAGGCGATGTGGCGGCGCTTCGCCGAGCGCGCCGACCCGCGCTTCTACGATCCCTGGGGCCGGCCCTACCGCTACGAGCCGAGCGCCGACGACGTGACGATTGCGACTCTCGGCCGCGACGGGCTCGACGGCGGCAGCGACGAAGACGCCGACTTCTCGGCGCACTTCCAGCCGCCCGCCCTCGGCTCTGCGAAGTAAAGCTCGGGTACGAAGCTCGGCGCGGAACGCCGACCTGGAGACCGAGCGTCCGCGCGGCCGTTGCCTGACGGTCGTCGTTCGTCAGCAGGCGTTGGAGGGGCCGACTCGAACCCGACGCCGGCAGAAGGCAGGAGCACTTTCAGGCTTCGCCCAACGCGAGTGAAGTCTATCCGGAGACCGAAGGCGTCGCGTGCTCAGCCAGAACCCGCTCGAGCCACCCGCGAACCGCTCGGGCGTAGTCGGTGAAATCCCGCGGCGCCCGCGCGAGGAATTCCGCCACCCGTTCCGGGTCGACACGCAGGTATCCGTGAACCAAGATGTTGCGAAAACCTCCCAAGCCCTTCAGCCGGCCTCCCATCGCGTCGTCGATCACGCCTTGCTTGACGAGTTGGCGGAGAACATCTTCGTAGTCCTCGGCGCTCACGCCGAAATGCGCGCTGAGAATGTGGTTGCTCGCGTCGAGAATGATTTCGGCTCCGAGCTGCAAACCGCGCTCGGCCGCCCACTCGTCGCGAAAGCCGCGATTCTTCCGCGCGGACCGGCGGAGCTCATCGAGGCGCGAGATCACCTCTTCGAGCTTGAGCAGCCGTTCGCGGACCGCTTCAGGCCTGAGGACCACGCGATCGTTCCTCCGCGCGGCGGCCGGCCGAGCGCCACTGCTCTTCCAGAAACGGCTTGAAGTCCCAGTAGCGAGCACGCGCGCGTGTGACGAACTCTACCTCGACGTCCGGCGAAGCCGCGAAGAGACAACGACCGGCATCCGCCACCTCTTTCGCGAGCACCACCGAGGCCTCACCGAGCGAAACGAGGTCCACCGGGCAGCGAGCCTCGGCAACCACGTCGGCGCGGAGCTTCATGAGCTCGTCGAGAGACGGCGACGGGACGCAAAGGATGGCGAGATCGAGATCGCGACCAAATTTGCAAGTCGGATCCGCCGCGGAGCCGAAAACGTAGACCAGGCGCACTCTCCGATCACGCCGCAAGAAAGCAGCCGCTCGGTCCGCGCCCTCGCGCAACACCCCGACCGGGAAGCGCTCGAGCTTCTTCACGAGGACGACCTTAGCATGCGAGAACTCGAAGCCGACAGCGCCTTGTCCCTCGCCGCGAGGCAACGGCCATGCTTCCACGAATCGTTCTCGGCTACGCGACGCGGAGCGCCGACGACGTGACGATCGCGACCCTCGGCAAGTCCAGTGAGTGCCGCGGGGCGATCCGCCAGCCCGTTGCGTGCCGACGTCTTCCGGCTAGAGACCGCCCGCCTGTAGCGCTAGTGTACGCAGAGCCATGGGTAAGGATACGTATACGGTCACTGCGGCTCAGAGTCAGCTACCGCGCCTCATTCGCGACGCCGAAAGCGGGCGTCCGATCGCGATCAGCCGGCGCGATCGGACGGTCGCCTACATCCTTTCGCAGGAGCGTCTCGACGCGATCGTCGAGACGATGGAGCTGCTCGCCAATCCGGCCGCGAGGAAAGCGCTCGAGGATCATCGGGCCGGAAAGACCCGCTTCCTGCCGCTTTCCGCGCTCGACGAGCGGTGAAGGTCGAGCTCTCCGAGCAGGTCGTCGACTTCGTAAGGCGGCTTTCACCGGAACCGAGACGGACGCCTGCGACGAGCGCTCCGCGATCTGGCTCGAGGTCCCGGCTGACTCGAACCTGACAACGGCGGAATGCAGGAGCGTTCCTGCTTGCGGGTTGCTGAACGGTTCGCTATGTCGGTCGTATCTTGGTGGTATGAAAGTCAAGACATCAATCACCCTGTCACCCTCGACAATCGAGGCAATCGACGAGTTGGCCGGCAAGGATATGCCCCGGTCGCGGGTCGTCGAGCAGGCGGTGCTGGAGTTCGTCGAGCGCCGCCGCCGGCAGCTGCGCGAAGCGAGAGACCTCGAGATTCTCAACCGTTCGGCCAAACGCCTCAATCGAGAGACCGAGGATGTTCTGGCGTTCCAGGTGGAGCCGTGAAACGCGGTGATCTCTATCGCGTTCGTCGTCCCGGCGGCGGAGACCCCAGACGGAGTCGCGTCTTCGTGGTGGTGAGCCGGCAAACGTTGATCGATTCGCGGTTCTCGACGGTGGTATGCGCTCCGGTCTACACGCGACGTGAAGGCCTCGCCACCGAAGTTCCGGTCGGGAGCGCCGAAAGTCTGAAGCACGAATCGAGCATCCTTTGCGATGCCCTCGTGAGTTTGCCCAAATCTGCTCTCACCGACTTCATCGGAGGGCTTCCTGCAGAGCGTCTACGCGCCTTGAATGACGCCCTCCGTATCGCCCTCGCTCTCGAAGCGTAGCGCCCCGTCTTCGCTCGCCCGCTTGCGGTTGACAGGCGGCGCAATGGTTCGGCACCGAGGAGCATACGGACCTGTGCCTCGGCGACCTCGATGACGCCTCGGCTCTCACTCCGAACGGTCGCGCTGGAGCAACGCGTCGGTCGAGATGCCGACGGCACGGCCTTTCCAGAATCCCCGAAGCCAGCGAAGGTGCGCCGCCGGATCGAATCGGGCCCGGCTCGTCCGGCGCTGCGGGCCGTACGGAAGCAGGCGAGCGACCGGCTTCGAGTCGCGAGTGATGACGATCTCTCCCGCCGCGGCAAGCTTGCGCTCCGCCTCGGGCCACTTGTGACGAACGTCTCGCACGGACATGCGCGTCATGGGCCGATGTCTAACATGTTTCACGTACGATCGCCGTCGGCACCGGTTGCCACTTTATCGGCTCGACTAGACGGCCGGCCGCGCGTCACTGATCTCGATGAGGTTCTCGCCAGCGCGCAGAAGCTCCATCGCGCGCGGCCAACACGTGGCAAGGATCCGCCCAAGTTCGCGATTGCTCACGTTTCCGCAGGTCAGCCAGAGGATCTTTGGTGGTGCGCCTCGACGTTCCTGAAGCTGCACGAAGTCGTGGTCCTTTGTGAAGACTACGGCTCCGGCCGTTGCGCGCCTTCTCAAAGAGCTCCGCATCCTCGGCTGTGGCCAACCCTGGATCGAATACGTGAATCGCCTGAACCAGACCGGGATCATCAATCCAACGAGTGGCAGCCGGCGGGAATCTGCGCGTCGACCCAAACGAGGAGCGGGCGACTCGGGTCGGTCACCTACGCGGCCAGCGTGGGATGGTCAAGGCGACGCGCTGCGTAACGAAGGCAGGCCACGATGTCATCCGATTCGAGGTAGGGGTAGTCCGCCAGAATTTGAGCGTGGGTCTGACCCGCCGCCAAGAGCTCGAGCACATCGATGACACGTATCCGCATGCCACGAATGCAGGGCCGCCCGCCGCACTGGTTGGGGTTGATGGTGATCCGGTCAAGCAGGTGTGGCATCGGCTATCGTCTCGCTCGAAACCCTACCAAACCTTGCCCCGATCGTACAGCAGGCGGGCCTGCCATACGTTCGTCGTCCCGGCGGCGGAGACCCCAGACAGAGTCGCGTCTTCGTGGTGGTGAGCCGGCTGACATTGATCGATTCGCGGTTCTCGAGCATCCTTTGCGATGCCCTCGTGACTTTGCCCAAATCTGCTCTCACCGACTTCATCGGAGGGCTTCCTTCAGAGCGTCTACGCGCCTTGAATGACGCCCTCCGTATCGCCCTCGCTCTCGAAGCGTAGCGCTCCGTCTTCGCTCGCCCGCTTGCGGTTGACGGACGGCGCAATCGTTCGGCACCGATGAGCGGAGAGAATCGGACCCAGTGACTCGCAAGCGGACACGGACGCGGGCTCGCAGGAGCGGCAAGAGGTGGGTTCGGAGCGTCAACACCGAATCCACCTTTCCAGCCGAGGGCCTGTTCACCAAGGATGCGCGGACGATCGCCCGCGCAATGGCGAGCAAGAAAGTGAGCCCCAAGGGGATCGGCTCGGGGATTCGCATGATCCAGTACTTCATCAACCGCGGCGGCAAGAATCTCTCGGCCTCGCGGCGGCGGACGCTCGAGCGAGCCAAGCGAATCCTTCAGGAGCGCAGGCGGAGCAAGGACGGTTAGTCGCTCGATGCGGCTCGAGCGGCGCGGCTGCCCGCGCTGTGCTAGGGTCTCGCCGTGGCGAGCGAGGCGCCTCGAGGCTGCGGCTGTCCCCCGACGAGTCCGTGCATCCCGACGACGAGCGGGGTCCATCACGTCATCTTGACCGTCAACGACCTCGCTCGCTCGCGGCCTTTCTACGCGGCGCTAATGCCGAGCCTCGGGTACACGGAGAAGTGGGAGGCAGACGGCGCTCCAGTCTTCGGCTGGTCGGGCAAGGGCGGCAGCTTTTGGATCAAGCAAGCGGACGCCCGCTACGCCCGTGACACCTTCTCGAAGGACCGCGTCGGCCTCTGCGAGGTGGCGTTCCGCGCGGGGAGCCGCGAGGAGGTCGATGCTCTGGCGCGCAACGTCGAGCGGTGGGGCGGGAGGATACTCGATCCGCCGCGCGAATATCCCGAGTATGCGAACGGCTACTATGCGGTGTTCTTCGCAGACCCGGACGGAATCAAGCTCGAGCTCGTTTTCCTGCCCGCCTGAGCCGCCGCTGCGGAACTGATGGATCGCGCGGGGACCGGCCCCGCTAGCCCCGATCGAGGTTAGAACGCTTCGAAGAGCCCCGCGGCGCCCATCCCTCCGCCGATGCACATGGTGACGACGCCCCACCGCTTCTTGCGCCGGCGGAGCTCGAGCAGGATCGCCCCGACCTGCCGAGCCCCCGTCATGCCGTAAGGGTGCCCGATCGAAATCGCCCCGCCGTTCACGTTGAGCTTCTCGGGATCGAGGCCGAGGCGGTCCCGGCAATAGACGGTCTGCACCGCGAAGGCCTCATTCAGCTCGATGAGATCGATGTCGTCGAGCGTGAGCCCGTGGCGCTCGAGCAATTTCGGAATGGCGAAGACCGGCCCGATGCCCATCTCGTCGGGCTCGCAACCCGCGACGACGAGGCCGTGGTACGCGCCGAGGGGATTCAGCTTTCGTCGCCTTGCTTCCGCGTCGCTCATCAGCACCAGCGCGGCGGCACCGTCGGAAAGCTGCGACGAGTTGCCGGCCGTAACCGTGCCCTCGGGATCGAATGCGGGCGGCAGCCTGGCCAGGCCCTCGAGCGTCGTATCGGGGCGATTCCCCTCGTCCATGGCGAAGTGCAGCGACTTCTGCGACGTCTCCCCCGTCTGCTTGTCGCGGACCTCCATCGTCACGTCGATCGGCGCAATCTCTTCGCCGATCTTTCCGGCCTTTTGCGCCGCAGCGGTGCGCTGCTGCGACATCAGCGCGTACTCGTCCTGGCTCTGGCGGGAGACCTTGTACCGCTTGGCCACGACCTCCGCCGTCTGCCCCATCGGCATGTAGATCTCCGGCTTGTGCTCCATCATCCAGGCGTTGGTGAAGTCGCTCACGTTCATGCTGTTCTGGACTTTCGAGATCGACTCGACGCCGCCGGCGACCATCACCGGCGCGCCATCGACGATGACCCGCTGCGCGGCAATCGAGGTCGCCTGCAGTCCCGAGGAGCAATACCGATTGACCGTGGTGCCCGCGACGGTCACGGGACAGCCCGCGCGGATCGCCGCGACGCGCGCCACGTTGTTCCCGGTGGCGCCTTCCGGCAGGCCGCAGCCGAGCACCACGTCCTCCACATCGCCTGGCTCGATTCCCGCCCGCTCGATCGCCGCGCGGATGACGTGCGCCGCCATGTCGGCGCCGTGCGTCAGGTTGAAGGCGCCGCGAAACGCGCGGCCGATCGGTGTGCGAGCCGTGGCGACGATGACTGCCTGCCTCGTCATGAGCTCCTCCTTCGATCGATGATTGGCGCGCCAAATCCCCAGCGACGCGGGTGGCAGCGTCCCGCCCGTGAAGGTTTCAGAGGCCGCGCCGAGCGCCTCCTGCCTGCCGCGCCTTGCGCGCTGCGCCGCTGGCGCAAGCCGCGACGGAGAGGCAAAGGCCCACCACCCCTACGGCCCGACCCGGAGCGGCCGCATCATCTCGTTGTCTTCGTGCTCGAGGATGTGGCAGTGCCACACGTAGAGGCCGGGCAGATCGAACTTCGCCTTCACCCGGGTGATCGCGCCAGGGTAGGCGATCACCGTGTCCTTGAAGCCCGTCTCCCAGCGCTCCGGCGGTCGGATGGCACGCCCGGGGCGAACCGCTGCCGGTTGACGACCTGGAACTGCACCTCGTGGATGTGGATGGGGTGAGCGTCCGCGGTGAAGTTGTGGATCTCCCAGATCTCGGTGGCGCCGAGCGCAGGGTTCTCGGTGATCGGGTTCATCCCAGCTGAGGTTCACAGGGTTTCCGAATTCATCGACGGTGCCGAGCTCAGCCTCCCTCGGTCCGACGCCTTCCAGCACCGCAGAGTCCTCCTCGGTGAGGGACACCCGACGCGTGTTGGTGGCTGGCCCGAGCGGCGTGAACGCGGGTAGCGTCAGCCGGGCGGGCGGCACGCTGGTGTCCGTCGACGCGAGCGGCACGACGACGAACTTCATCACCTGGCCGGTCGTCGCCGGGATCCGCCGCAGCGAAATCCTTCCCCGCTACCCCGCCGCCGAAGGGTTCGTCCGGACCCTCGTTGATGAGGTAGAGCTCCGTACCGACTGGCAGGCGGCTGAAGTCGACGATGACGTCCGCGCGCTCGGCCAGGCCCATCAGCAGGTCGCGGAGCCGCACGCGCGCCGGCAGAAAGCCGCCCTCGCTGCCGATCTGCCAGAACGGGAGTGCCGCTTGTGCGGGTCTCCGGGCGAGGGGGTCGGTGACGATCTTCAGGACGAGGAAGCGCGAGTTGCAGCCGTTCAGGAACCGGAAGCGGTAGCGGCGCGGCTCGACCTGGAGGACCGGCCAGGTGCGGCCGTTGACCACCATCGTGTTCCCGAAGACCTCTGGGTTGAAGATCGGTGCGATGTCGCTCTCGGGGATGTAGGGGCCCGTGAAACCGTCGAAGAACGCGCGACTGTCGGGGTAGAAGAGCGAGCCGTCGCTGTTGAACGAGCGGTCCTGGATCGCGATCGGGATCTCGTAGTACGGCGTTCCCGGCGGGTCGCCGAGCTTCGGGGCCGGCCCCGGGAGCACGCCCTCGGGGAGGTCCGAGGACCGCCGCGGAGGAGATAGAAGCCCGCGGGGCCCGCGTAGACGTTCGCGCGGGTCATCCCCAGCGTGTGGTCGTGGAACCAGAGCGTCGAGGCCCGCTGGTCGTTCTCGTACTGGAACACGGCCGTGCCCGGCTCCCACGCCTCGCCGAACTTGGCGAAGAACTTGTTGCGGAACTCATCGTAGTACGAGCCGACGGTCGCGTAGCCGGCCGGGATGTTGGCCGCAGCCGGCAGGTACCAGGCCTCGGTGAAGCCGTCGCTCTCCTCGGCGCTATGCCCCCCATGCAGGTGCGTCACGATGGGGACGGGCCCCGTGTAGGAACCGGGGGTCGAGCTGAACGTCGGATGCATGTCCCTTCCGTCCGGCCCGCCTGGCGGGTTCGCCCAATGCAACGTCGGATCCACGGGGAGGAGGTGCGGCAGGTAGTTGCCGGAGGCGTCGACGAGGTCGTTGATCCACTTGACCCGCACGGGTCTATCGACCTGCGCCTCGATGGTGAACGACGGATAGTTGAAGGTACTGGGGTCGGCAGCCGAGCCGTAGCCCCAGACGGTGGTCTTCGGCAGCTCGGGCGGCAAGATCTGCTGCTGGAACTGCCGGACCGCGATCTCGTAGTAGTCGCTGGCTCCGCTCCGCGGGACCGGTGGCATCGCAGGCGGGATGACCAGCGGGGTCACGTACTTCGTGATCGAGGCGGGGTCCAGCGAGCCGCCGGGAAGCGCGGCCTGCGCCCCTGGAATTGCGATCGCCCACGAGAGTAGCGTGGACGCTCCGCCGAGGGTCACAGCCTTGATCAACTTTGATCCTGTGATCATCTGCGCAAACCTCTATCGCGTTTACTCACAACAATCGTGCCAGCTGCAGGTCGCGAGTATGCGATCGCTTATTGGAGAACGATTCTTCTTGCTGAGAATCGAGGCGCAGCGAGTTCTCAAATCGGCGAAACACCGTCCCGACTCGCTATCGTAGATCGCGTCCTCGGCCTGAGGGTGGGACGGATTGAACCATTGCGGCAGGAAATAGATCCGCAGCATGATCCACTTCTCTCTTCGTTCAGTCGCGGCGGGAAAGATCGAAATACGGCCTCCATGATCAGTAAATCATCAGTAAATCAGTAGATCTCCGATCGCTTGCGGATCCGTTCGTTCATGTACCCCGGCCGGTAGTACGTGTCGTAGAACTCCTCGTCGACGTTGTGGACGACGGCGCCGAAGTGGGCCTGCATCGGGTTGTAGGTGACCGGCCATTGGCCGAAGTTCTCGACGCAGTAGTCGATGTAGCAGGTCGTCGCCTCCTTCACCCATTCGGCGATGTGGATCCGCGGGTCGCGGAGGATCGCCTCGACCGTCTTCTCCTTCCACGGCGCGCCGGTCTTCCGCAGGTACCCCTCGGGCCCGTCGAGGAACGCGCCCCCCGGTCCGTACTTCTCGGCGAACCAGTGCTCGACGAGCTCGCGCCCGTTCTTGAAGCGCGGCGACGGCACATACGTCGCCTCCTTCACGCCCTCGATGCCGAAGATCTTGAGCTGGCCCGTCGCCACCGGCGCCTTCGGATTCAGCGCCTCGACGTGGAACCCGAGCCCGCGCGTCACTTCTGGCATCGCGCCGAAGAGGATGTCGGGGTTGAAGCCGCAGAAGACCCAAGTGCCGAGCCCCATCGCCTCGGCGGCGAGGCGGATGTTCTGGATCATGCAGCCGGTCGGATAGCTCTCTATCTGAAAGACGAGCTGCTCCGAGCTCGAGATCGTCGTCGGCAGCTCGAGCATCCCCTCGCGCACCCATTTGCCGAGTCCGGCGGGCCTTCCGCCGTTCCACTCGTCGATGAGATAGCTGTGCCAGAAGCCGAAGATGTTCATGAGCGCCGAGTTGAGCCAGCCGGCGTCCGTGATCGGGATGATCCAGGTCGAGCCCGGCAAGTTCATGTTGAACTGGTAGGGCCCCATCAGGGTGGCGTTCGGCGCACCGGGCGCGCGCAGCGCCCAGTCGACGTCGGGGCGCTCGTCGAGGATCCGGATCATCCCGTCCTCGTACCAGCGGAGGATCTTGTCGTAATCCTCCTCGCTCTCGATCTCGATCGGCTTGTCGCGCTTCCGCGTCGGCTTGTAGATGAACGCGCCGTCGTCGTTGATCACCAGGAGGTCGGTCGCCTGCGAGGTGCCGGCGCCCGGCGCGGTCCGGCCGGACATCCACGTGACCTCGTTGAACCCCCCGTCGAGCGACACCTCCGCCGTGACGAGCCCGTTCGGCCCGCACGCCGCCCAGCAGACCAGCGCTTCCTCGAGCTTGGTGAGAGGCTTTGGCTCCTTGCGGGAGACGAACTTCATCGGCCCGACGTCCTGCTTCATCCGCCGCCCGGTCACCGGATGCGCGATCTCGGTCCCCGAGTCGATCCGGTAGCCGCGTCCGACGCGCCGGCTGCGTACCGTGCTCAGTAGATCGAAGACCGACGGCGTCTTCTGGAAGGCGTGCTTCAGCTTCTCACGGTTGGTCATGACGGTTCTCCCTTGTCCTCTCGGTGATTGCGCGTCCGGCGCTCGGGTGGCCCCGGCTGCCGACGAGCGCCCGCAGCGGACCCGGCAAAGGAGAGCTGCAAGCCACGTTCCACTTGCGTCAGCGCCTGAAGCGCTCGCGGACCGCGGCGCGCAGGACAGCTCTCTTCCGGGAAGCCGCTATCCCACCGTGAAACAGTGCCCCTCCTCGCCCGATCGGCGCGGTTCTCGGGCCGGAGCCAGTTTGCTGCGCGCTGCCCAAGACCCTCGACAACGCCGCGAGCGTTTCCTTCGGCGACAGAACCTGATCCTGTAGGCAGCAGTCGCTCATCGGGCGTGGCACCGAGGCGGGATTTCCGCACCCCGCATCTGGCACGACATCTGCATCGATTCGTCCGGGAACCATCTCGGAGGTAGGCGAATGGACGAGCGCGAGGTCTTCGTCATCGGTGTCGGAATGACCCCCTTCGGCCGCCACGAAGGGCGCGGGATCGAAGAGATCGGAGCCGATGCCGCGCGTGCCGCGCTCGTCGACGCCGGGATCGACGCATCCGGCGTGGAGATCGCCTTCTGCGGGCACGTGCTTCAGGGGATCACCGCCGGCCAGCGGGCCCTCTCCCGCACCGGGATCGCGGGCGCGCCGGTGGTGAACGTCGAGAACGCCTGTGCCAGCGGCTCCACGGCCTTCCATCAGGCCGTGGCTGCCGTGCGCGGAGGAGCGGCGCAGATCGCGCTCGCCCTCGGCCTCGAGAAAATGGAGCGGGGGCCGATCCCCGTCGATTCGAGCGACGTGCGGATGACCCCGCGACGCGGCGCTCCTCTGATGCCGGGGATGTTCGCCGAGATCTTCCGCGCCCACTCGCGCCGCTACGGAACCACGCTCGAGCAGCTCGCGATGGTGTCGGTCAAGAACCGTGATCACGCCGCGGAGAATCCGCGCGCCCAGTATCGCGAGCGGATCACGATCGAGGACGTCCTTCGCTCGCGCGTGGTCGCCGACCCGCTCACTCTCCTCATGTGCTGCCCGACGGGCTCGGGCGCCGCCGCCGCGGTGGTGGCGAGCGCCGACGTCGCCCGCGGGCGGCGGCGCCCGATCACGGTCGCGGCCTCGGTACTGCGGTCGGATCCGCCGGGAGACGCCAGCGATCCTCTCCAGATGATCGTCGGCATCAATACCGATGCGATCCGCCGCGCCTACGCGCAGGCCGGCATCGGTCCCGACGATCTCGACGTGATCGAGCTTCACGACTGCTTCGCGATCGCCGAGATCATCCATTACGAGAACCTGGGCCTCTGCCCGCGCGGCGAAGGCGGAAAATTCGTGGAGGCGGGCCTGTCGCGGATCGGCGGCAACGTCGCGGTCAGCACATCCGGCGGGCTCCTTTCGAAAGGTCATCCGCTCGGCGCAACGGGTGTGGCGCAGGTGGTGGAAATCGTCGAGCAGCTCCGCGGCGAGTCGGGTGCGCGTCAGGTTGCGAACGCCCGGTCGGCGCTCACCCATTGCCAGGGATTCGGGGGAGCCGCCGCGGTGCACGTGTTCGCGGTCTGAGGCTGCGAACCGGCGATTGCCGAGCGGGCGGAGGTTCCTCCGGCGTGCCGCAAGCCGATTCATGATGGTGCCGACCGCCACATGGATGGGACGATCCGATTCACAATGACGCCGTTCGCCACACCCGCCGAGTGAAGCCTATTCGCAATGCGTTCTTTCCGGATTGGTACGCAAGATGCTTTCCGGAAGCCGATAGCTCACCAGTGCGATAGCGGAGAGGAGCCACGTCCATGGAATTGAAGGAAGTCATCGGTCGTCGCCGTTCGATCCGGTTCATCCGCCCCGACAAGCCGGTGGAGCACGAGAAGATCCAGAAGATGCTCGAGGCGGCGCGCCTCGCGTCGTTCTGGGGAAACGTGCAGGCGCTGAAGGCGGTCGTGATCGAACGCTCGAGCGCACCCCGGGAAGTGATCGAGGCGCTGCCGGTCGGGACGGCGCTCGGAGGGTTCCAGTTCCGCGCCGCTCCCGTCATCATCGTGTGGTTTCTCGACTGGGACGCGGTGCGCGTCCAGGGCGACCGCCTACACGAGCTCGTCGACGCCGGCGCGGCCGGCGTGGAAGTGGCGAAGAGCCACGCCTACCTCGATCAGACGCTGATCCCCTTCTTCCAGATGGGGAACGAGAAGATCCGCACGACCGGGCTCACCGAGATGGACTGCGGCCAGGGCATCGCTCAGGCGACGCTCGTCGCCTTCGAGGAGGGGCTCGGCACCTGCCTCCTCGGCGTCATGAACGACCGAAAGCTCAGGCGGGTCCTCCGTCTGCCCGCGGATTCCAAGGTGCTCGTGCTGCAGACCGTCGGCTATCCCAAGGAGGATCCCGAGGCCGGCGGACAGCGGCCGCGGGTGCCGTTCGAACACCGGTTCTTCCTGAACCGGTGCGGCGACCCGTTCCGGCGGGACGAGCGCGTCGTCCGCGCGCTCGAGGAAGCGAAGATGCTGCAGCGGCCCGCGCCGCTTCCCGGGCGCCGCGACGAGCTCCGAGGCCTCGCTAAGGAGTACGGCCTCAGCGATATCTTCGGGGACGAGGTGGCTGCGATCATCGAGGACATGACCCAGGCGGCGCAGGAAGCCGCCGCGGAGTCGACGAGGAAGTAGCCATGGAAAACGGAATCGTTGACCTCGAAGTCGGTTTCACGGACGAGGAGCGCGCCGTCCGCGACACGGCGCACCGCTTCGCCGACGAGGTGCTGCGGCCGATCGGCGCGGAGCTCGACCGGCTGCCGGATCCGGAGGGCGTCATCGCTCCCGGCTCGGCGCTCTGGCAGGTGCACGAGAGGTACCGGACCCTCGGCCTCGAGTTCCTCGAGGGGGTGGGGCTCTCCGGCGACGAGGCGCTACGGGTGGCACGGCTCCGCTCGCTGATCCTGGAGGAGTTCGGCTGGGGCGACGCCGGGCTCGGCCTCGGTCTCATGGTCGCGGACTTCCCGCGGATGTTCGCTGGCCTTTCCGGCAACGCCGCGTTGATCGAGCGCTTCGCCGGGACGAACGGGCGTCGCGGCCGCTACACGCAGCGGGAGATCGGCTGCTGGGCGGGTACGGAGCCCGACCACGGCAGCGACCTGATCATCGCCCTCGACTCCTCGGCGCCGCCGGCCAAGGGGCGCGCAAACTGCGTCGCGCGCCGGGACGGCGACGAGTACGTGATCTCCGGTCAGAAGTCGGCCTGGGTTTCGAACGGCAGCGTCGCGGACGTGGCCGCGCTTTACTGCGCCGTCGCTCCCGGCGACGATTTCCGCCGCTTCGTGGTCGCGATCGTTCCGCTGGATCTTGCCGGCGTCAGCCGCGGCAAGCCGCTCGACAAGATCGGCCAGCGGACGCTGAACCAGAGCGAGATCTTCTTCGACGACGTCCGGATCCCCGCCGAGTACGTCGCCGTCAATCCGGAAGCCTATGTGGCGGCGTCGGAATCGGTGCTGACGATGGCGAACGGCGCGATGTCGGCAGTCTTCACCGGCGTGGCCCGCGCCGCGCTCGAGCACGCCGTTCACTACGCGAAGGAGCGGATCCAGGGCGGCGTCCCGATCATCCGGCATCAGAGCGTGAAGGCCCGGCTCTTCCGGATGTTCTCGCAGTTCGAGGCCGCGCGATCGCTCTCCCGCCGGGTGATGGCATACAACGCGGTGAACCCGCCGCTCCTCCACTACTCGATCGCCGCGAAGGTCTTCTGCACCACGGCGGCGTTCGAGATCGCGAGCAGCGCTCTCCAGATCTTCGGGGGAAACGGGCTCAGCCGCGAGTACCCGATCGAGAAGCTGCTCCGCGACGCGCGCGCGTCGATGATCGAGGACGGCTGCAACGACGTCCTCAGCCTCGTCGGAGCCACTCGGCTCTGAGTCAGCCGCCTCGGGGCGACGGAGGGGACGACCATGTCGGAGCGTCGGTACTGGAACCCGAAGATGGAATCGCTCCTCGGCACCGAGAAGATGCGGGCGTTGCAGCTTCGGAGGCTTCGCTCGCGGGTCGCGGAGATTTTCGAGCACGCCCCCTATTTCCGCCACCGGATGCAGGAGAACGGCGTGGCGGGCCCAGAGGACATCCGGACGCTCGAGGACTGGGGACGCGCGCTCCCGCCGTTCACGAAGGTCGACTACCGCAGCCTCATGGAAGAGTGCGGCGGCGACGTCTATCGCTATCTCGACGAGACGCTTCCCGTGCCGATCGGCGACCTCGTCACGATGGCGGCGACCTCGGGCACGACCGGCGAGCCGCAGCCCTACCCGCTCACGCGGACCGACCTCGACGACTATTGGGGAGAATACCTGCTGCGCGCCCGCTGGCGCGCGGGAGTCCGCCCCGGCGATCGCATGATCCACGGCATGGCGCTCTCGATGTTCATCGGCGGGGTGCCGGGGCTCCAGTGCGCGCGCGACGGCGGCGTGATGCAGATTCCGGTCGGCGCCGAGGCCGGGGCGGCGCGAATCCTGAAGACGGCGCGCTTCTTCCGCGGCAACGTGCTCTCGTCGACGCCGTCGCTCGCCGAGCACCTGATCGAGCGCGCGCCGGAGATTCTCGGGGTGCCGATCGCCTCGCTCGGCATCAAGATCCTGCTGTGCGGCGGCGAGCCGGGAGCCGGCATTCCGGAGGTGCGGCGGCGGATCGAGTCGGCGTACGGCGGGAAGCTCTACGACCTCGGCGCGGGTCTGGGCATCTCCTGCGACCACCCCGAGTATCAGGGCATGCACTTCATCGCCGAGGACCTCCAGCTCTACGAGCTCGTCGATCCCGTGACGCGCGAGCCGGTGCCGCTCGCGGATGGCGCCGAGGGGGAGGCGCTCTTCACTTCGTTCCTCGGCGGCGGCCTCGGGTTCGTCCGCACGTCGCTGGGCGACATCCAGCGCGTCGAGGTGTCGCCGTGCCCCTGCGGCGCGACCGGGCTCCGCTACCGCATCGTCGGCCGTGCGGACGACATGCTGAAGGTGAAGGGTGTGATGGTCTATCCGGCGGCCATCGACGGGGTGATCTCGGGGTTCATCCCGCGGGTCACCGGCGAGTTCCGGATCTCGCTCGACGAGCCGCCGCCGCGGGTCGTGCCTCCGCTCAAGCTCCGCGTCGAGCGCGGAGCGGAGACCCCGCCGTCGGCGCTCGACGAGCTCGCGGCCGAGATCGTTCACACGATGCACGAGAGACTCCGGATCACGCCCGACATCTCCTGGCTCGAGCCCGGGCAGCTCGAGCGGAGCGCGCACAAGACGCGCTTCCTCGAGGTGCGTGGGAAGTAGCGGTCGTGGGCGCCCGCTGGAAGCCCAATCCAGGACGCCGTCCGTCCCGACGGCCGCTTATTCCCGGAAGAGGATGGCGAGCGGAGAAAAGGAGTCTTTCATGATCGACT
Source organism: uncultured delta proteobacterium (assembly GCA_963745025.1). Lineage (GTDB taxonomy): Bacteria > Desulfobacterota > Binatia > JACPRU01 > JACPRU01 > CAVQIG01. The sequence goes on along the minus strand of CAVUWD010000016.1, from coordinate 59,254 downwards.
ATCGGATGGAGCACATCTTCTCCTACCGGGGGACGCTTCACACCCCCTTCGAGGTGATCGGCCCCCTCGCCGAAGGCTTGCGGGTCAACGGCTACATCAGCGGAGGCGAGGTGACCGGCCCGAAGCTCCGCGGAAGGGTCCGGCCGGTCGGAGCGGATTGGCTCACGATTCGACGCGATGGGGTCGGAATCATCGACGTGCGGGCCACCCTCGAGGCCGACGACGGGGCCCTCATCTACGTGACCTATGGCGGCATCCTCGACTTCGGCGAGGACGGCTATCAAAGGTTCCTCGAAGGGAAGCTGCCGCCGAGCGGGACGCCGATCCGTACTTCCCCGCGCTTCCATACCTCCTACCCCGATCATCAGTGGCTGAACCGGCTCCATTGCGTCGGCATCGGCGAGGCATTCCTGGAGCGTTCCGAGGTCCGCTACGACGTCTACGCGGTCCGGTAGTCGCGAAGCGACGGTGGCCGATGGAGGGAGAAACCGCGTGCTGGGCGTCGCGTCGCCGTGAGCGGCCGGATCTCGAGTCGGCGTCTTCGTGGCTCCGCACGCCCGCCGAGCGCACCGCCACCTTCCCTGTACCCAAGTCGTTCTCGGCCCAGAGGAGACGGCGAAATGGCCAAACAAAATGTGTTGTACGAAAAGCGTGGTGCCCTGGCATACGTGACTCTCAACCGTCCCGAGGTGCACAACTGCATCGACGTCGAGACTTCAGACGAACTCATCGCGATATGGCAGGAGGTGAAGCGCGACCGCGATGTTCGCGCAGTCATCCTCACCGGGGCCGGCGACGACGCGTTCTGTAGCGGCGCGGACCTCAAGAAGCTCATTCCTCATATCCGTGCCGCATCGGAAGAGGACAACCGCCAACGCGCCTTCCAAGGACCCGGCTGGTGCGGAATCTCTGGAGGGTACGAGATCTACACGCCGATCATCGCCGCGATAAATGGATACTGCATCGCCGGCGGGCATGAGCTCGCGGAGTTCTGCGACATCCGGATCGCCGCCGATCACGCGACCTTTGGGCACCAGGAAATACGGTGGGGTCTGATGCCGGGTGACGGCGGATGCTCACGGCTGTGGCGAATCGTGGGTCTGGGTCGGGCGCTGGAGATCATTCTGACCGGCAAGATCTACGACGCCCAGGAGGCGTACCGGATCGGCTTCGTCAATCACGTGGTGCCGGCCAAGGACTTGATGGGAAAGGCGACCCAGATCGCCGAGCTGATCGCAGCCAACGCGCCGTTGGCCACGCGCGCGGCCAAACAGGCCGTCCTCCACGGCATCGGCAGGCCGCTGCGAGACGGGATCGCGTTCGAGACCGAAACCTTCAGCTATCTGTGCCGCTCGGAGGATTGGCTCGCGGGCCAGCAGGCTTTCCTGGGCCGCTCGACGGCGGCCTTCAAGGGACGATGACCGCGGTGTTCCGCGGCGCGGCCGGTGCAGCGCCGAGGAGCTGGAGGCCTACGCTCGTCAACTCGCCGCGCGACCTACTCGCCCTTTCCGCCCGCAAGCTCCTGCACGATGTCGCCGACGAAGCCTCTCGCGTCGCCAAACAGCATCAGCGTCTTCTCTAGGTAGTAGAGCGGATTGTCGATGCCGGCAAAGCCCGGGCTCATGCTGCGCTTGATGACCATGACGGTGCGCGACTTGTCGACGTCGAGGATCGGCATGCCGTAGATGGGGCTGGACGTGTCGCTGCGGGCCGCGGGATTCGTCACGTCGTTGGCGCCGATCACCAGCGCGACGTCCGTTTGCGGGAAGTCGCCGTTGACGTCGTCCATGTCTATCAGCTTGTCGTAGGGGATGTCGGCCTCCGCGAGGAGCACGTTCATGTGGCCGGGCATGCGTCCCGCGACCGGATGGATGGCGAAGCAGACGTCGACCCCGCGCTTCGTGAGCAAGTCGTAGAGCTCGCGCACCTTGTGCTGCGCCTGGGCGACGGCCATGCCGTAACCGGGCACGATCACCACCTTGTTGGCCGCCTCCAAGATCGAAGCCGCCTCCTCCGCGGTCGCGCTGCGGACGGTCTTCGCTTCCTGCTCTTGTGCCACCGACGTCTGGACCTGTCCGAACGCTCCGAACAGCACGTTGGTGAACGATCGGTTCATCGCCTTGGACATGATCACCGACAGAATGAAACCCGAAGAACCGTCGAGCGCGCCGGCGATGATCAAGAGCCGGCTGTCCAGCACGAAGCCCATCGCCGCCGCCGAAAGCCCGGCGTACGAATTGAGGAGCGAGATCACGGTCGGCATGTCGGCGCCGCCGATCGGAATGACCATCAGCACGCCGAACGCGAGCGGAATGACGACCATCCACGGAAAGACCTGCTTCGCCCCGGGGTGCAGGACGAGGTACGTCGCGAGCGCGATGGAGATCCCGAGCAGCGACAGGTTGACGAGGTTTTGCCCGCGGTAGGTGATCGGACGCTGCGGCAAGACTTCTTGCAGCTTACCCGCGGCCATGAGGCTCCCGGTGAAGGTCAGCGCACCGAAGATCACCTCCGCCGAGAGCACGGCCATCATGAAGCGCGGCACGTCCGGCGAGCGCAGATAGAACTCCGCCGTGCCGACGAGCGTCACGCACAGAGCCCCGGCCGCGTGACTGAGCGCCGTTCGCTGCGGCACGGCCGTCATCTGCACCATGCCGAGGGGGACGCCGATCACGATGCCGAGCACGAGGGCGATCGCGATCCACCTGTAATCGACGATGCCGTGATGCAAGAGGGTGCCGCCGATCGCGAGCACCATCCCCGTCTCGCCCGCCAACACGCCTCTCCGCGCCGTCGCCGGTGAGCTCATCCACTTGAGCGACAAGATGAAGAGAGCGCTGGCGACGAGGTAGACGACCTCGATCGCGTTGTCGGACACGGGTCCCACGATTACCTCTTGGTTGGACGGCTCTGCTTGAACATCCGCAGCATGCGATCGGTGATCAGGAACCCGCCGACCACGTTGCTGGTGGCCGCGATGATCGCGACAGTGCCGAGCACGGTGGAGAACGTGCTCTCGCGCTTGCCGACGAGCACGATCGCTCCGACGACGGCGATGGCATCGAGCGCGTTCGTCAGGGACATCAGCGGAGTGTGGAGCAGAGGCGAGACGCGGCGGATGACTTCGAAGCCGATGAAGCCGGCCAGCATGAACGTGTAGAGCGCGTCGATCAAGCTCACGTCGATCGGTCCTCCCTGCTTGCTGGTTCGCGAGACGCCTGCGGAGGCAGCGCGAAGAACTCCCGGACACGCTCGTTCACGATTTCTCCTCCGTGCGTCAACAACGTCTCTCGAACGATTTGGTCTTGTAGGTTCAGGCGGAGCTCGCCGTCCTTCATCAGGTGGAGGAGAAAGGCGGTGAGGTTCCGCGCGTACATTTGGCTCGCATGGTAGGGGGTGCCGCTCGAAATGTTGATGCGCCCGATAATCGTCACGCCGTGCTCGACGACCGTTTCGCCCTTTCGCGTGAGCTCGCAATTGCCGCCCCGTTCGGCGGCCAGATCGACGATCACCGATCCCGGCGCCATCCTCTTCACCATCTCCGTAGTGACCAGTATCGGCGGCGCCTTCCCGGGAATGACCGCGGCCGTGATGACGACGTCGCTCTCGGCGATGACGTTGCCGAGGAGCTCCCGCTGGCGTGCATAGAAGGTCTCGTCTTGGGCGCGCGCGTATCCCCCCGCGTCTTGCGCATCCTTGGCTTCGATGGGCAATTCGACGAACCGCCCGCCGAGGCTCTGCACCTGCTCTTTGACGGCGGGCCGCAAATCGTAGGCCGAGGCCACCGCGCCGAGCCGACGGGCGGTGGCAATCGCCTGGAGTCCCGCGACGCCGGCACCGATCACCAGGACCCGCGCGGGGGTGATGGTGCCCGCCGCCGTCGTGAACATGGGAAACATCCGGGGCAGCGTGTCGGCGGCGATCAACACGGCCTTGTAGCCGCAGATCGTCGCCATCGAAGAGAGCGCGTCCATGCTCTGTGCCCGCGTCGTGCGCGGCATCAGCTCGACGGCGAACGAAGTGACGCCGGTCGAGGCGATCTGCTGGAGCACCTCGATCGACCCGAGCGGGCGGAGAAAACCGATCAAGACCTGGCCGCGGCGAAAGAGTGGCAAGTCGTCCTTTCCCGCCACGTCGTTGGAGCCGTAACAGAGAACCTGAAGGATGATGTCGGCGGCCGCGAACACCGAAGCTCGGTCCGGCAGGATCTTCACACCCTTCTCGGCGTATTGGGTGTCGGGATACCCCGCTTCGATGCCAGCGCCCGTTTCGAGCACGACCTGCATCCCGGCCTTGACCAAGTTGGGAACGGCCTTCGGGACCAACGCTACGCGCCGCTCCCCGGGGTAGCTCTCTTTAGGGACACCAACGATCACGCCATCTTCTCCATGCCGTCCATCCCGTCCATCCCGGTTTTGCCATGGGACCCGATGCGATGTTCTTCGACCGCTCAGTCTCGAATCGGCCAGGCCCCTTCGGCGGGCGAACCGCCTATCAGCAAAATGCTTCGTGCGCTAGACCGGTCGTGCATGAATTCGTCCGTGGGGATTTGCCGCGCGCTACAGCTTGGCACGAGTCTTCGACGACCCTCGAGGCGGCCGACCGCGACGAAGTCGTTCTCGCGAACGCGGGCTCGATCCACAGGGTGCAGGGCAGCGAGTACGCGTACGTGGTACTCCCGTCGGAGCGGCATGAGTTGGAGACTCTTCTAGTCGCGCCCAGTTCCTAAATCGCCTGTCGGTATTTATCGATAGATGGAAGGCGACTAGTGTTGAATCTGTAACACTTAGGTACATTCTTGATCGATTGCGCGTGATCTTGATCGCCGATCTACGGAATTTTCAGCTGTTTTTTCAATGGCTTAGTGGCACAAAACCTGCTCTTCGTTAATACCGCAACATTCAGGAGCAGACCGGATTTAATTTCTGGCACGAAGCGAACTATTCGGCTACGGTGAATGCGGGGCGAAAGGCGCTTCGCAACAAGACGAGACGACGAGAGGAGAGACGACTATGAAGGACGAGCGAAGAGAATCGAAGACGAGAAGGGTGATGGGGCTGCTCGGCTTAGCTTTGGCGGTCGTGCTGACCGCCGCGATAAGCAGTTGGGCCAAGCCCAAGCCAGCACCGACACCGGCGGCGATCGACGACAACATAATCTTCGCCTGCGTGAACGACACGAACGGCAACATGCGTAACGTCAGTGACCCCAGCGAGTGCCGCCAGCACGAGCACTCGATCGTATGGAACATCGTCGGCCCGACCGGAGATACGGGGCCCAGTGGACCGTCTGGTCCGTCTGGTCCGTCTGGTCCGTCTGGTCCGTCTGGCCCGTCTGGACCGACTGGAGTAACTGGGGCGACCGGAGCAACCGGAGCGACTGGGGCGACCGGCCCGTCCGGCGCGTCCGGTCCCGTGTAGACCTCGCCTGGAATCCAGCGGAGAGCTGTGACCCGCCAGCCGAGCGGGACACGGGAGTGAGTGAGGCAGATCCACGCTGAGTTCGGCACCGGCCCAGTGCGTGGAACGCTGACCAACCTCCCCAAGTCGGGAGGAGACGCCGCAAGGCTCTCCTCCCGGCCTTCGATTGTAGACCCGGACAACCGTGTTCGGGGCGATCTCCATCCCGCCCGCCGTGGACGTGACAACCCGAGAATTCGAAGCCTTCGTCGCTCCGGATGAGGGTCCTGTCGGGGTGCCTTTGCAAACGGAGCACCCGCGCTTCAGGTCGAGCCGAGCAACCGCTCGGTGAAGTTCCCAGCCATCCGGGACGAAGCGTTCGTTCATGGAGCGGGCGCAGGCCCCCGACTCTGGAGCGTGATCCAACTCGCGCACGAAAAGCGCTAAAGGATCGACGTGCCCCACCGGAGCTTGTTGCCTCGAGAACTCATCGGGCCGCTCCTTCTCGCCTCGGCGATTCTCTTCGGCGCCGTGTTTCTTGCGCCGGAGCTTCGAATCGAGCGGGCGCCTCTGAACGACGTCGTCTTTCACCTCGCGGCTTCGGAGAGGCTCAAGCTAGCCTGCACGCACAACGAGCCCTTTCTCGATCCTTGGGTCTCGGAGTGGTCCCTCGGCTATCCCGTATGGCGGAGCTATCAGCCGCTGCCGCACCTCGCGGGCGCTCTTTGGCTCGAAGCGAGCGAGCGCTGGGTGACACACGACCGCGCGTTCGCTGCCCTCGTCTACGCACTCATCGTCCTCTTTCCCGCGAGTGTCTACGGCGGCGGGCGGCTCTTCGGCCTCTCCCCAGTCGCTTGCGGTCTCGCGTCGCTTCTCGTCCTTTTACCGAGCGCTTCGGGTGATCTCGACCGCTATGGCCTCGGCTACGGGGCGGAGGTGTGGCGGGGCTCGGGGCTCTTCACCCAGCTGGTGGCGCTGCACTTCCTAGTTTGGGCGCTCGGGGCGACCCGGCACGCGGTCGATTGCGGCCGCGGGCGGGCGGCGGCTTCGCTCCTGGTCGCCGCGACGGCCCTCTCGCACATCGTTTTCGGCTACGTGGCCGTAGTGTCCGCGGTCGTCCTCGCGATGTTCGGGCTTGAGGGCAAACGCGCGGAGCGGCTCGCACGGCTCACGACCATTCTCGTTCCCGCCGGGCTCCTCGTTCTCTGGTTCGTCGTCCCGCTCTTTCTCGGCCGGGTTGCAGTGAACCACAGCCGCTTCGAGGATTGGTTCAAGTGGGATTCCCTCGGCGCGCGATTTCTCCTCGCGGAGATCCTCTCGGGCCGCTTCTTCGACTCTGGGCGCTCTGCGGCACTGTCGCTCCTCGCCGTCGTGGGTATAGCCGCCGCGCTCGCGACTTTTCGTGACTCCCTCTCGCGCCGCCTCCTCGCGCTCGCGGCCGTGTGGCTCGCTCTCTACTTCGGACGCACGACTTGGGGACACCTCCTCGTACTCGTCGGAGTGCCGGCCGACTTTCACCTCCACCGCCTGCAGGCGGCCTTCGAGCTGTCGGCGATTCTTCTCGCCGCCTTCGGTGTCGAGCGCGTGATCGAGGCGTTGGCATCGCGCCACGCGGCGCTCGGCGCGCTCGGTGCGCTGTCGCTGATCGCCGCGATCGCTCCGGCCCTCGTCGATCGTGGGCGCTACCTGAGGCTCAACGCCGAGTGGGGCGAGGAGAATCTCGCCGCCGTCGAGCGGGAGCGCCCCGATCTCGACGCCGCGCTCGGCGACGTGCGGGCCATTCTCGCCGAGAGGCCGGGGCGCGTAGCGGCCGGAAAGGCGGCGACTTGGGGAAAGGGCTTTCGCGTCGGCTCGGTTTCCGTCTACGCGTTTCTCACCCGCGCCCACCTCGATCAAGCAAGCTTCCTCTACCATTCGATGTCGCTCGGCTCGGACGTCATGACGCTGCGCGACGAGGGGAGCGCCGTGCACGATCTGGTCTTCGCCGTGCGGGCAGTCGTCGCCCCGGCGGGAAAGGCGATGCCGCCGAATCTCAGGCTTCGCGCGACACACGGCCGCTTCGCCGTCTACGAGGCATCGCCGGAGGGATACTTCGGTCTCGTCGACGTGGTCGCCCGCTACACCGGGCCGCGCTCGACCTGGTACGAGCCGAGCGCGACGTGGCTCGGCACGAGCCTTCCACAGGCAGGGACCGTGATCGCCCTCGGCGGGCCCGCTGCCCCACTACCTACGATCGGACGCTGGGAGGGGCTGCCGATGCCGGGGCCGGAGGCGCTCGCCCCTCGCGGACGGGTTCTCGGCGAGACGAAGGAAGGCGAGATCTACCACGCCCGAGTCTCGGCGAAGCGCCCCTGTCACGTTCTCGCCAAGCTCTCGTGGCATCCGGATCTCTCGGCTACCGTCGACGGCAGTCCGGTGCAGATCATTGCGGTGACTCCGGGGTTCGCGGCATTTCCCGTCCCCGCCGGCGAGCACGAGGTCGAGCTACGCTACGAGCCGGGACCTCTGAAGCCGCTGCTCTTCCTCGTCGGAGCGGCCGGCTTCGTCGCCCTGTTCACTCGCCGCCGCGCCGTGGAGGCACTCGATCGGGCCGCCGGCCGGGGTTTTTCGCGGCTCGGCGCCCGCCTCGACACGCCAAGCTGGCGCATGATCGGAGCGGCCGCTCTGCTCGTCGTGGTCGCCGCGCGTCCCCTCCTTCGCGGGAGGCTCGTCGATGGTCACGACGCGCGGGAGTATTCTCCCCGGCTCGTCGAGATGGCGCGGGTACTTCACGAGGGTCACTTCCCGCCCATCTGGGCTCCCGACCTCTCGAGCGGCCACGGGCAACCGCTGTTCGAGTTTGCGCCGCCACTGCTCTACTTCGTGGCGCTTCCCTTCTATGCGATCGGCTGTCGGCTCACGGACGCGCTGCAATTCGGCCTGGTGCTGCTCGTCGCCGTCGGTGCCGGTGCCATGTTCTGCCTGGGCCGTCGCGCCATCGCGAGCCCGGTGGGGGCGCTCGGCGTGGCGACTGCCTGGCTCTTCGCTCCCTATCTCTCGCTCGATCTCTACGTGCGCGCTGCATTCGCCGAGGCGTCCGCGCTTCTGATCGCACCCCTGGCGCTTCTTTTTCTTCTCCGCGCGGTCGACCGTCCGTCGGCGGGACGGATCGCTGCTGCGAGCATCGCGTTCGGACTGATTCCACTCGCCCACAACGGGGCGGCGCTGCTTCTCGTCCCCTCGCTGGCCCTTGCCGGCGTCGCGAGTGCTATCGGAAGGCGTAGTGTCGCGGGTACATTCGCCGCTTGCGCGAGCGTCCTTGGCGGCCTCGGCTCGAGCGCCTTCTTTTGGCTTCCTGCCCTCCTCGATAAGGACCTGGTGAAGACGAACCTCCTGCGCGAAGGATTCTTACGCTGGAGCGAGCATACGGTTGCCGTCTGGCAACTCCTGTGGTCGCGATGGGGTTATGGCCTTTCCGTGCCGGGCACGAATGACGGTCTCTCGTTCGCCATCGGTCCGCTCCACATCCTCCTCGGCGTCGCCGGGGTGGCGCTCGCACTCGGCAGGCGGGAAAGCGACGAACAGGCTCCCGTCCCTCGTCGGGCAGAGGCGATCGCATTCGCCGCATTGGCCACCATCGGCGCATGGCTGGCGACGAGTTGGTCGTCGCCCCTATGGGAGCGGGTGGCGACGCTGCAGTATCTTGCCTACCCCTGGCGTGCGCTGATGCTGCCCGCTTTGTTCCTGCCGCTCGCCGCCGCCCCTGCGCTCGAGCGGCTCGCCCCGCGGTGGCAGACCTTCGCGGCGCTTGCGTTCGTCGCCCTGAACGTAGCCCACACCGAGCCCAAGGGCTACCTCACATTCGACGACGAGTTCTACTCGCCCGACTCGATCGCCCGCAAAGGCATCAATACCACGACGCGCGAAGAGTACGAGCCGCAGGCGGTCGAAGCCCGGCCGCCGTTCACCGAGGAGGCGCTCAGAGGTCTCGAGCACCCCGTCACCGTCGGGGAGACCGTCATGCGAGCACAGCGGCAGGAGATCTGGGTCACTGCGCCACGAGCGACACCGGTCGAGACGCGCACATTCTTCTATCCCGGGTGGACGGTTTCAATCGACGGAGAGAACACACCGATATCGGTGGTGCCGACGCGCGGCACGATGACGTTCGAGGTCCCCGCGGGCACGCATCGCATCGTTCTCGCGCTGCAGCCGACCGTACCTCGTCGCCTCGGAGCGTTCGTATCGGCCGTGACTCTGGCAGTTCTCGCCCTGATCTCCATCTCGGCTCGACTGTTCATCACGTCTTGCCGAGAAAATACCTCAAGGGCCAGGGAATGAGCCGTGGGCGGTACAACCAGATCGCGACTATGTGCTCGCGCAAAGCGAGATCAACATTGCGATCGGAGCGGAGGCACCCGAGATCTACTTCGCCGAACTCGCCGATCAACGCCGTGGCGGAGAGCGGGAGTAGGGCGGCGTCACCGACCTTGGGGAGATGCGGGCGAACGCATCAATGATTTCCTCGCCGATACCTTTGCCGACACCCGCCATCGACTGCAGCGCATCGGTCTCGAGCTGCGCCGAGCCAGCGAGATCGCGGCGGCGCGGGCCGTGGATCGCGGCGCTCGTCGCCTGGGCCGTGGTGGCCTGCTTCAACCGCCTCGGCGAGGCGCCGGTCTACGTCGCGAACGAAGCCCGCGAAGGCGTCTACGCGCGAGCGATGCTTGCCTCGGGAAACTTCGTCGCGCCGTCGGTGGCGAACCACCTCGAGAACGGCGAAAGGATCCCCGACAAGCCGCCACTGTTCCACTGGTTGGCGGCGTCAGCCGTGTGGGCACGCACCCGGCTCTTCGGCCCGCCTGCAGCTTCGAGGAAGGAGCTGGCACGCCGGTTCGACGAGTGGGCGCTGCGCGCGCCTTCGGCGCTGGCGGCATCGCTGTTGATCTTCGCGGTGGCCGCCGCCGGCACTCCACTCGTCGGCGGGCGCGCCGCGCTGTTCGCCGCCGCCGTGCTGCTCACGACCTTCCAGTTCTCGTACCAGGCGCGCTTCGGCCGCGTGGACATGTTGCTCGCCTCGCTCACGACGCTCGCCACGCTGTGCGCCGGACGTGCGCTGCTCGAGCGGCGCTCGGGCTGGCTTGCCTTCGCCGGCGCCGTCGCCGGCCTCGCCGTGCTGGCCAAGGGGCCGCTCGGAATCGTTCTTCCGGGGCTCGCCTGCGGCACGTTCCTCGCGGTGGCGCCGTTTCTGCCGGGCCCCCCGGCGGCGCCGCGCGGGTTGGCGTGGCTCACGGCGCTGCTCGCGGCGCTCGCGGTCGCGCTGCCGTGGTACGTGCTCTCGAACGCGGCGAGCGGCGGCGCGGTCGTGCGCTCCCAGCTCGTCGCCGAAAACTTCAACCAGTTCGTCGGCATGACCGGGCGCATGCGCGAGGATTTCTACCTGCTGCCCTGGCTGCTCGACTCGTTTCCCTGGAGCCTCGTCGCGCTCGTCGCGCTCGTCGCCGTGTGGCGCCGACGCGAGCCCGCGGCGGTGTTCTGCGCGGCCTGGTGGATCGCCGTGATCGCCTTCTTCCAGATCGCCGCGTACAAGCGCCGCGCGTATCTGCTGCCGGCGCTGCCCGCCGAAGCGCTGCTCGTCGGATGGTATCTCGATCGCGTGGTTCTGCTTGGGGCGCCGCTGCCGTTTGTCGGAATCGGCGATGAGCTTCGCCGCGGGGCACGTCCGGCGCTCGCCTGCGCGCTGGCCGCACTCATTGGCGCCGTGGCGGCTCCGCCGGCCGTGCGGGCCTGGGTGGAAAACGGGTCGCTCGGCCCGCTCGATGCGGCCGTCGGCTTCGGCGCTGGCGCCGCCTGCCTGATCGCTCTCGGTGCGCTGCTGCGCGCGCTCGGCAAGCGCGATCGCGGCGCGGCGCTCGTCGCCGCATGGGTCTGTCTCGGAATCTTCTACGCCGCCGTCGTGCCGACTGTCGGGGCCGTGATGGCCAGGCAGCTCTCACCGAAGACCCTCGTAACGAGCATCGACCGGTCCATGCCTGCGGCGAGCGACCTCAGGATTTGCGGCATCGGCGAGGACACGAGCCTGGTGTTGCTCCTTTACCTTGCGGAACCCGAGCGCGCCCGGGTCACGTCCGAAGGGTCGTGCGCCGAGAATCCCAGTCCGGGGTTCTACGTGCTCTCGGACGTCGAATGGCGGCGAGCCGCTCGGCGAGCGGATGCGGCGCTGTGGCGCGAGCGCTTCGCGGGCGAGGAGCGCGGCGAGAGCGCGCGCACGCCGGTCGTCTTCGCCGAGCGTTTGCCCGCCATGGGGCCCGAGCCGCCAGGGAACGCGAGCGGGGCCGATGGTCTTTCGCGGTAGCCTCGGTGGAGCCGGCGATCAACAGGTCGTGGATCGCGCGCCCTCCCGGGGTAGGTGCAGGCAGGAACAGTGACGCCACCGCCCACCACGGCGTCTCAAGCAGGCACTCGGACCGATGGATCCGCTGACGCTCTTTGGGTTGTTCGCGGTGACGGCGATGCTGGTGTGCTACGCGCTCGAGGATCATAGCCACTGGTTTGTTTTGGGATTCGCCGCGGCGTGTGCCTTGGGGTCGGCCTACGGATTCCTTCAAGGGGCGTGGCCGTTCGGAGTAGTGGAAGCCATCTGGTCGTTCGTCGCGGTGCGGCGGTGGCGGCTGAGGAGCCCGACATGACCCATGACCCACCCCAGCTTCGCCCGACCGACACGCGCGAAGCAACCGGCCAAGCAGTCATTTCTGCTGGTCGTAGACCTTCCACATATCGTCGTCGTCGAAGATCTTCTCCGAGTCGTCGGCGTGCATGGCGTCGTGCTCGAAGTCGCGGTAGCGACCGCGGCTGGCGTGGAACTCCTGGTAGAGATCGTGCTGGATCATGACGCTCATGATCTCGTTGGTGCCCGTCCAGATCTGCGCCAGGCGTGTGTCGCGCACGGCACGTTCGATCGGGTAGACGTCGGTGTAGCCGATGCCGCCGGTGATCTGCATGGCGAGGTTGGCGACGTCCCACGCCGCCTCGGTGACGAACTTCTTGGTCTCGGAGACGATGCGACGCACCGTCGGGGCGCCGACATCCGCGGCGCGCGCCGCCTGATAGATCATCGCCTTGCTGGCGTCGATGAGCACCTGGGCCTTGGCAATCATGAAGCTCACCGCCTGGAACTTGCGGATCGGCGTGCCGAAGGCCTTGCGACGGTCGGCGTAGTTCATCGCCACGTCCAGGCACGCCTGCATCATTCCGGTGCACGGCGCCGCGCTGGTCAGGCGTTCGGGGATCATCATGGTGTTGAACACCAAGGCGCCGCCGTGCAGCGGGCCGATGAGGTTGGCCTTGGGCACCTTGACGTCACGGAACACCACGCGTCCGGTGCCGCCGCCGCGCGTGCCCATCAGGCCGTAGAGGTACTTCACCTCCACGCCGGGGCCGCGGTCGATGATCATCGCGCTGATCCGCTGATGCGCCGGCGCCTCGACGGCGGAGTTGGTGCGCACGTACGCGAGAAAGAAGTCCGCGCCTTCGGCGCCGACGATGAAGCGTTTCATGCCGCGCACGACGAAGTGATCGCCCTTGTCTTCGGCGCGGCTGCTGGCGCCGAAGAAATCCGAGCCGCCGCGCGGCTCGGTCAGAGCTTCGGCGGAGACCAACTTCCCCTCCAGCATCGGTTTGAGATAGCGTTCGTTTCTGCTCCTCGGTTCCAAACGTGTTCAGCGCCTCGCCAACGATCGAGGGCATGACGTAGGCGCAGCCGGCGGCCATCCCCAGCGCGCCGATCTCTCCCATGGCGGCGCATTCATTGACCCAACTGGCTCCTTGGCCACCGTACTGCGGAGAAAAGCGCAGCCCGAGGAGCTGGTGCTTCGAGTAGGACTCGTAGAGCGCACGGGGGAAGCGGATCTCGTCGCGGTCCATGCGCCGCAGGTATTCCGGGTCAACCTCGTTCTTGACGAATTCGCGCGCCTTGTCTTGCAGCGCGCGTCCCTGCTCATCCAGCATGAAATCGTTCATCGTCTCCTCCGGCGATGCTGTTGACCGCGCCGGGAACGGGCGGCGGCGGTCACCAGATCGATCCCAACTCTTGAAGGTAGGCACCCGGTGGTCACCGCCGCCAGCGCCTGCGGAAGAACTCGCGGCCGTTCAACCTGATTTCGGCGGCGAGCGCTAAGCCGTCCTGCGAGACCCCGCTCTCCGTGAAAGGAGTTCACGTGATTCTCCAGTATCCCCCTGGGGCTAATAGCACATCCCCGGACGGCCGCTGTGCAACGGTGTGTACGAAGCCCAACGCGATCCCGGTTGTTTTTTCTCAGCGCACCAGTGGCTATCGTTGATCCGAGTCGGCTATACGCAGCACTGTCGATAGTACGTGCACGCTCAAACCGGAGGTAATCCATGCGCTTCCTGCTCAAGGTGAACATCCCCGTCGACGCGGGCAATGCGGCCGCGAAGGCCGGAAAGCTCGGCGAAACCATCCAATCCATTCTGAAAGGCCTGAAGCCCGAGGCCGCCTACTTCACCGACGACAACGGCCAACGCACGGGGTTCATCGTGCTCGACATGAAGGACGCGTCACAGATCCCCGCGATTGCCGAGCCGTGGTTCCTCGCCTTCAACGCCAGCATCGAGCTCCATCCGGTGATGATCCCGGAGGATCTTGCCAAAGCGGGCCCCGCCATCGAGCGAGCCGTCAAGACCTACGGTCGCTAGCCCCAGGGCTACGGCAAGGTCGCTCAGCCCAAGCGACCGAACCCTGCAGCCACCACGTGGCGATTCCATAGGCGCCACGCCCGCGGCGCGTGCCGAGTCGAACCTGCGACATTCGCCCCGCCGAAGAGGGCGCGGACCTGCACACCGCACACGATCTCTTCCTCGAGTACGCAGGCTCGCTCTCGTTCGGGCTGGAGTTCCAGGACTTCGACGCCGAGCTGGAATCGCTCCCGGGCGCGTACGCGCCGCCGTCCGGCCGGATCCTGCTCGCCTGGGTGGACGGGCAGCCCGCGGGCTGCGTGGCGCTCCGTCGCATCGATGGCGAGCACTGCGAGATGAAGCGGATGTATGTGCGGCCGGCGTACCGTGGCCTCGGCCTGGGCCGCGGCCTCGCGGAGGCGCGCGCCATCGGGTACCGCTTCATGCGGCTGGATACCGTGCCGGGCATGGACGCAGCGCTCGCGCTCTACTACTCGCTCGGCTTCGCCCCCATCCTGCCGTACCGGCACAATCCGATCCCGGGGGCGATCTTCCTGGAGGCGAGGCTGGATCCGGTGGCGCCGCTCCGCCGGCACTAGAGCGGCATCGGCCCGGCCAAGAATCCAAGCGAGATGTTGCATGTTGATCGCGTCTCCTTTGATGACCATTTTGGTCGTGTACGTTACCGCTGCGCCGACTCTTGTTCGAGCACGTAAATCTTCCCCGAGCGGCCGAGCCAGCGCCGGTAACCGAAGGCGCGCAATTCTTTCCAACCGGACATCGGCTCGTTGGCGATCTTGTAGCGGAGGGAGACGAAATTGGTCGTCATGCCGGGCACGACGATACCCCCCTGCGCGTCCCGCGGCGCGTCCTGTGGGTGCGCGTATTGGAACCAGCCGTTGACCACATAGCCGCCGTCGATCTCCGATACCCGCGCGCCCGACTGACGCAACGACTTCACCGCGTCCCACACCGCGCCGTTGTAGGCGAGGTGATCGCGCACGCCGATCCACGACGCGACGCCAAACAACGCGAGCGCCAGCGCCGCCGCGCGCCGCCGCAGCGCCGGCTGGCCCGCCAGCAACAACGCCGTCACGCAAGGCACCAACGGCAGCGAGTAGCGGTCGTAGAACAACCACAGCACCGCCGACAACAGGAACAGACCCAGCGCCAGCCACGCAATGAATGCCTCGCCGCGCACGCGCAGCCGACGCCAAGACGCTGCCACCACGACCGCGAACGACGCGACGGCCGCCACCGTCGCTGACCAGAGCGCCCAAGCGGGAGCAGTCAACGACGTGTAATTCGCCACGAATGGCTCCGTCGTGCCCAGTTCGCCAAGCGCCCACGTCTGTCTTGCGGCAAACGGCGGCGCGAACGCCAGCTTCAGCCACCACACCGTTGCCACCAGCGCGGCCAGCGCGACCGCGAAGACGAGCAACGCGCGCCCACACAACTCGCGCCGGACGCACGCCATCGCCAGCGGGAACATCGCCACGCCGAGAGCGGAGGCCGTGAAGGCCAAGTTCCACGCCAACATCTTCGGCAACAGCGGCAGCGAGTAACGCAGATTCGAGAACTTGTTCATCGGTGCAGCCTCCAGGTCGGAGAGGTCCGCCACGTGCACCGTGCAAGTCGCTCTCCACCAGAGCAACGGTCCCAGAAACGCCAGCGGCAGCAATGCCACCAGCACGCGCCGCGGTCGCCGTCCCCAATTCTCCGCGTGAAACAGCAGCGCCATCGCCATCGCCACCGGCATCACCACGCCCACCTGACGCACGCCCAGCGCCAGCGCCGCCAACGCCGATGCCGCCACCAGCCAGCCGTCGCTGCGCTCGCGCAACGCGCGCACCATCGCCCAGCCCGCCCACGCCGTCAGTGCCAGGAACGGCACGTCCGTCATGAACGAAATCCCGAGGAAGAAAAATATCGGGTTCAGTCCCAGCACCCCCGCGCCGAGCAGCGCGTCGCGCCGCGACACCTCCAGCTCGCGCAGCAGCATGTAAACGCCGCACACGCACGCCAGCGCCGACACGAACGTCGAGACCCGCAGCGCCACGAACGAAAATCCCGCGGGCAAGCAGAACAGCCAGCCCCAGGCTACATGAACGGGGTTGATGTGGAGGTTCCAATCGAGCATCCGCAACTGGCCGTGCTCGAGCAGCCACTCCACCGACCACGCGTAGGTCCAGTCGTCGATCAGCGGCGTGTCCTGGAACGGCTGCAGCGTCAGCGCGATCAAAGGGCCGGCGAGGAAGATCCAGAAGCAGTCTCGAAGTGGCTCGTTACGCACGGGGTGGCTTGAAGAGTTGCGGGCAGTTTGTAGCAGCAACCCCAGCCTTGGGGGATAGACGAAGGCAGACCTCTGCAACGGTTGCCTTGGCTTCGCCGCCAGCGCATCTTGCGCATCATGATCGACGTCTACTACTGGCCGACCCCGAACGGGTGGAAAGTGACCATCATGCTGGAGGAGTGCGGCCTGCCGTACTCGATCGTCCCCGTCGACATCGGCGCGGGCGATCAGTTCAAGCCCGAATTCCTGCGCCTCAGTCCGAACAACCGCATGCCGGCAATCGTCGACCACGTGCCGCTCGGCGGCGGCGATCCGATCACGATCTTCGAGTCGGGCGCGATCCTCGAGTACCTGGCCGACAAGAGCGGCAAGTTCCTGCCGAGGGAGCCGCGCGGCCGCTACCGGGTGCTGCAGTGGGTCTACTGGCAGATGGCGAATCTCGGGCCGATGATGGGCAACGCCAACCACTTCAAGAACTACGCCAAGCGGCTGATCGACGACCCGAAGCAGCTCGAGTACGGCACCAAGCGTTTCGTCGGAGAGGTCGAACGGCTGTGCGGTGTCATGGATGCGCAGCTCTCGGCGCAGCGCTACTTGGCGGGTGCCGACTATAGCATCGCGGACATCATCACCTGGCCCTGGGCGATGCTCCTCGGACGCCTGATCGACGAGTCCCTGTGGGAGATGTTCCCCAACGTGAAGCGCTGGGTCGAGGAACTGCGGGGGCGCCCCGCCGTCGAGCGGGGTTTCAACGTCGGGAAAGAGTGGCGCGACCGCCAACGGACACCGGAGGAAGAGGAAAAAGCGCGCGCGATCCTCTTCAATCAGACCAACGACTCCGTTCGCGCGGCACGCGCGGCGGCGGCCAAGGCGTCGGCCTGATGTGATCCTCTTCCCGGTCATCCCCTCGTCAGGGGCGACCTCTCAGCGGCGATTACGAGCCCTATAGATGACTGTCTCCATCGCCCGGAATCAGTGATCACGATGGGCTGGAACGACGCAAATGACCTCCAATCGCCCCGTCGAGGACTGGGGCAAACTACTGCCGACGGGCGTCGAGCGGGGTGTACGCGCCGGAGAATTTGAAAGCGGTCAGCAAGCCGAGAGGCGCCACGACCGCGCCCTCGACGCCTCCAGTACCCACCGCGAAAGTGTCGGAGTCCCTGTGTGACCCTGCGGCATCCCACCCTCGGTCTACCCCCTTGGCAAGCTCACGTTGTTGTGACGTGAGTCCTCCGCGAAGAAATGACACGCGGGCTCCTCAATCGCTCTGGTTGGTCCTTGGCGCTGATCGCGGTGCTCGCCGTGACCGGTTGCGCGGCCGTTCCCGTCGGCGTCACGCGCGCCGATGCGCGCACGGTGGGCCGCCAGCTCACGGCGAGCGCGCTCTCGGGCGACGAGCCGAGCTTGTTCTCGCGCAACGAGCTCAACCGACTCGACGTCGCGGACCGCTTCGACGAGGATCCCGAGCAGGCTCTAGCCGACCTACGCTCCCTCGCGCTCGGCACCGGCGAGAACGATCTCTACTTCGCGCTCGCCGAGCTCTCGTTCCTGCACGCCGAAAAGACGAAAAACCGATCCTGGTATTTGGCCGCCGCGCTCTACGCGTGGAGCTATCTGTTCGGCGACCATGCGCCCGACCCTTTCGACCCGCGGCTGCGCGTCGCCTCGGATCTGTATAACCGGGCCCTCACCGAAGGCCTGTCGACGGCCGACGGCGAATACGTCGACCTTCACGGAGGGACGTTCCCTCTGCCATTCGGCCAGCTCAAGATCGAATTCGACGAAGCAAGCCTGGAGTGGAACGGCCGCCACCTTCGTGATTTCGTTCCCGTCGCCGAGCTCGAGGTCCACGGCCTACGCAGCCGATTTCGTACCGGCGGCATCGGCGCGCCGCTCGCCGCCAGCGCGGCCGCCGAAGACCCCGATCATTCGACCGACTTTCTCGCGCCGCGTCTGAAGATCCCGGTCACGGCGGTGCTCGTCGTCGAGGACGTCCGCAAGCAGCTCACCGCCGGAACGGTTCACGCGAGGCTCGACCTGCACCCCACCCCCGATCCGAAGACGCTGTCGATCGGGGCGCAGGGTGTGCCTCTCGAGCGCGAGCAAACGGCGACTATCGCCGCGATGCTCGCCGACTCGCCGGTCTGGAAGCAGGAGCTGCAGGCTTTTTTCGGCGGTCTGACCACGCTGAAAATAGATGAAGGCCGCTTGTTCGGGCTGCGACCGCATCGGGTGGGTAGAATCCCCGTCGTCTTCGTGCACGGCACCTACTCGAGCCCCGGCCGCTGGGCGGAGATGCTCAACGTTCTCGACAACGACCCGCGCATCCATCGCGAGTTCGAGCCGTGGTTCTTCTTCTACAATTCCGGGAGTCCAATCGCCTATTCGTCCTATTTGTTCCGGAAGGACCTCAGTGAGGCGGTGGACAGCATGGACCCGTCCGGTCGCGATGCGTGCCTTCGCGACATGGTCGTGATCGGCCACAGCCAAGGCGGTCTGCTGACGAAAATGACGGTCATCGACTCCGGCGATCGGTTCTGGAGGGCCGTCAGCAACAAGCCCTTCGAAGAAGTGCAGATGACCGACGAGCAGCGAGAGATGATTCGCCAAATGGCGTTCGTGAAGCCGCTGCCGTTCGTGCGCCGCGTCGTGTTCATCGCCACCCCTCACCGCGGCAGCTACCTCGCCTCGCGCGACGTCGTACGGCGGCTGATCGCGAGCCTGGTGAGCCTTCCGAAGCGACTGACCGGCCTGATGGGCGACGTGACGGGCGCGAACCCGAGTGCCTTCACGGTTGCGGATCTCGGCAGCATGACCGCCGTCGACAACATGTCGCCGAAGCATCGGTTCATCAGGTTGATCTCCGAGACCCCGATCGCTCCGGGGGTGGTCGTCCACTCGATCATTCCGGTCAAGGGCGATGGCCCCATCGAATCCGGGAACGATGGCGTGGTCGAGTACACGAGCGCGCACATCGAGGGCGTCGAGTCGGAGACGGTCGTGCGGTCCGATCACTCGACGCAGGGAAACCCCGAGACCATCGAGGAAGTACGCCGCGTCCTCCTCGAGCATGCCGACGCGGCCTCGCAATGCGGCGGCGGGCCGTAGAATCACCTCGTCGAGCCTAACTTCGGCGAACTCGGGACACCAAGAAGAGAAAGGCAGGCAATATGAAATGCGAGCTGTAAGCATTTTGATGATGACGGCTGCGTTGGGTTTTCTGCTGACTGCGGCGCAGGCAGAGGACAAACCCGATGCAACGATCAGGCTGAGCGGCGGCTCCATGGCCGTCGGCGTGGGGATCGTCTGGGCAAGCGGCGATCTCCTTTACGCGGGGAAGACCTATCCGATCGAGGTGTCGGGTCTCTCCGTGGTTGACGTTGGCGCCACTAGGCTGAAGGCAACCGGGGTAGTCTACAACCTGAAGAACCTCTCGAACTTCGACGGCAACTACACGGCTGCGGCGGCCGGGGCGACGGTGGCTGGAGGCGCATCGGCAGCCACCATGACGAACCAGAACGGAGTGAACGTAAGGCTGGTGTCGGCTACGCAAGGCCTGAAGTTCACCTTCGGCGTCGGCGGCATCAGCATGAAGATCAAGGAGTGAACCCGGCGCCTGGGATCGAAATCTCCCGCTCGAACTCCTAGTCGGCGGGTGGGGTATCGAACTGCGTACCAGGTCACGAAAAGTTTCAGAAGCGGCGGCATTCTCCCAATCAGCCTGACCAGCTTCTGCGAGGCATCGAACATGAGGCCGTCGGTCCAGCCGGAAACGATCTCACCGGGCCGAAGCGCCAAAGTTCCGCACCACTCCGCCGCTCAGCGTGCTTCACGCATTTCGCGGGTGGAGCTGCTCGACCTGGGGCCACGAGGCGAAACCTTCCCCCACCGCGCGGTTCTTACTGTTCCATTCCCTCAACGAGCGAGACATCTCGCAGATAGAAGCGGGTTTCAGCGCCCAGAGCTGCGAGCGCCTTGCGCTTCTCTTCCGTCTCGTAGAGAGCGGCGAGTTCCTCCAGACGGGCCCGAGCCGCGTGGGAATCCATGTATGAGGGCTCAGTGATGACATCGAGATATCCGGGCCAGCCCTCTGCTGTGAAATGTAGCCGCTGGATGACGAGATAGATGGCGGATTTGATTGTCATCGCAAGCCGTTCGAGCAAGCGTGTTCTGCCACGAACACGCTCACTTTTCTATGGTTGCAAGAGCAGTGCCGAACTTTGGGTTTTGAAAACGGACTAAGTTTAGGGGATAGGCGTCGAGATCTCGTCACAAGTTACCAAATTTTGTCAAATTCGACGTGGGATTTCCCCCACGCGCAGGTAATGTCAATCCGACCCGAACAGACACTTTGGCCAGCATCGGACTCAGAGAACCCGCACAGGATAAGGGTTTGCGAGGCACCTGCCCATTTTTGCCCCATTTCGAGGGTCGTGCATGATCCCCAATCCTAAGCACGAGGAGCAGCTCGGAGCGCATCAATCCCATGGGCTGAGCACGCTGAAGCGGGCCGTGAAGAGAGGCGCTTCGAGGGCGAGCGATTCCGCGCAGCCACCCGTGCGCATCCGCTGCATCAGAAACACAAGTTTTTGACGCAAAGCGTATCGGAGCGATACTCTGGCCGCCGGTGGTATCCCCCCTTCATCGCGGCCCGGCAGCACCGAACGCCCCAGGCACCACGATGAGGGCGAGAGCTACGACTCCTTCAGCGACCGAGTAGCGCTGAACCCGATCGAGCGAGAGCCGAAGATCGCCGATCCCAACGAAAACATGGGTCTCTCGCGTTTCGGTCGAGAGCTGACCGACAAAGATCGCGAGCATCTGAAAAAGTACACTCGATCGCTTGCGCGGCTTCGGTCCGAGGACGCGGGCAGGCTGAGAGAGCCACGCCGGCGAAGAGGAGCGTGGGCGGACGTGCGAACCTTTCGGAAGTTTTGATACAAGTCTCCTTTGGCGGCTGCGTGCGCCGGTTTTGAGTCGTGGGCGGCGAAAGTGCCGCTCGGCTACTGATTACGGATGGATGAGATCGACGGGTTGACTTAGCTCTTGGACGGAGAAACTTTGGTCGCCCGGTTTCGTATCTATGCTAGGGAAGAGCACCGAGCGTGTTGTGGCAAAACCAGGCGTTGACGGCGCGGACGCATCCATGGAGCGCTACTCCAAGGGTGATGAGGCTGCGTTTGCCGAATTGTACGATGCGATCGCGCCGCGCCTGCTTGGCTTCTTGCGCAAAGCCACGAGGGATCACGCCGCTGCGGAGGACTTGATGCAACAGACGCTGCTACAGATTCACCGGGAGCGCGGGTCATTCATACCGGGTGCCCGTGTGATGCCGTGGGCCTATGCGATCGCGCGGCGACTGATGATCGACAGCGCTCGACGGCGCCGCGTGGAGCAGCGCCTATTCTCGGAGGCTCCGGCCGACGACGATCGGATGACGTACGAACCGACTGCAGCGATGGCTGCCGCCGACGATCTCTTGCACGCGCGCCGCCTGGAGGGGCGCGTCCGGCAGCGGCTCGATGCCCTCCCCGAGGCCCAACGCACCGCGTACCAACTTCTCCAGCAGGAAGGCCTGAGTCTCAAAGAAGCAGCGGAAGTATTGGGAACGTCGGTGACCGCCGTGAAGCTGAGAACCCATCGAGCCTACCAGGCTTTGCGTGCCGTGTTTCGCGAAGCGGGAGAAACGCCGTGAGCGCGGAACTCAGGGCGCGGGTGTTGGCGGCGGCCGCGGCGGAGCCATCGCCGACGCGCGCAGCGGTCAAGCGCCGCAACATGTTCATCAGTGTGGTCGCGGTCGCTAGCGGTATTGGCGCGTTTGTGATCTTCGCGCTGCTCATGTCGCAGGGCAAGTTGTTGGGGCTTGGCGGCGAGGTCGCGCCGTCGCAACACTTGGAGCGATCGGTCTGGCTTGTCGTGACGACGGCCGGTGGTGCAATGGGTGTTACGGCGACGGCTTTGTGGGTCGCACTCGGGAGAGGCCGATCGATGCTCGGACGGCCTCGCAGCTGGCTTCTTTACGGAGCCGTTCTGATACCGATCGGTCTGTTTGCGTGGAAGGTGGGCTGGAGCATGGCGTTCGGCGACGCCATGGTGGCGTGGCCGGAACGGCCTGGGTGGCGGTGCCTTTCGTTGTCGCTCCTCGTCGCGGTTGGGCCTCTGTTGTCTTTCCTCGCCATACGCCGGAGCGCCCCCGTGCAGCCCGCGCTCAACGGCGCGGTAATGGGACTTGCAGCCGGCGCCTGCGCGTGGGTCGCAGTTGACCTCTGGTGTCCGGTTGCCTTTGTGCCGCACTTGCTGCTCGGCCACGTCCTGCCGCTGTTTGCTCTGGCCGGCGCGGGCGCGCTGCTCGGGCAGGCGCTCCTGTCGCTCAGGCGTCGCTAAGCGGCGAAGGTCTTCCTGGAGCGACAGCGCCGCGTAGCAAGCGCGCGCCGCGTGGGCCTCGTGCGCGATCGGCGCCCCGAAGAAGGCCATGATCCCGTCGCCCATGTACTGATTGACCGTTCCCTCGAAGCGGTGAAACTCCGTCGATGAGGATCTGGACGAAGCGGTCAAGAATCCCGTGCCACCTCTCGGGATCGACTTGCTCGGCCAGCGCCATGGAGCCTTGCACGTCGGCGAAGAGCACCGTCACCTGCTTGCGCTCGCCTTCGATGGCGCAAATGGCGGGCGTGGAGTCATCGATGTGGGCCAACGTCGTCGAGGTAGCGTCAGTTGCTCCGTGCGGCGAATTGCGATTTTGCGGGTTGCGGATTTTTGGCAAAAAAAGAAGGCGAAACCGACAGCAGCCGGAGGCACGAAGGCCTCACGGCTGCTGCCGGTAAACGGGGTTGGGTGACGAGGAGGTAGGAAGAAAGCATTGGTGGAAATCGGTTGGTGGGCGGTCAGGTCGGCACGGCGATCCCGCGGGAGGAAGATTTTGCATCGCTGGCGCGATCGTCAGCGACTACCGGACGTGAAGGAGCTATGAGCCGCAAGACCGTGGCGAGTCTCGGGGTGGGGGCGACCCCGAAGCGTGAAGTGATTCTGCCGTTCAGCCCACGCTATCGGGGTCGCTTGGTCGTGGCGGCGTACACCTGCCACGAGGACGAGAGTCCGCACCAGTAAGGGAAAACACCTAGAGTCGCTTCGTCGTGCCTGAGAGCTCTGGCGACGCTGGTAAGGGCAACACCCTATACCCGCGCTCCCGCGCTCGTGCCACGGTCGGCGTATGTTTGTCGTCGAGCCGTTGATTCCCATGTCGCTGTGGCGCAACGTCTCCGCCCGTCCGGAGCAAAACCTCTACGCCGAGGTAATGTTCGACGCGGTCAGGCTCGTGCGGGGCGAAGACTTCGCCCATATCGTGGCGACGACGAAGCCGGCCGAAGTGGCGGCCGCACGCGCCTGGATAGAGGACGGCAACATTGGCGTGGTCAGTTTCAACGAGGCGTGCGGCTGGCTCGGCTGGGAGCCGAGCACTGTGAGGCGGGCAATCTTCTCGGCCGAGCGTTGGTCGGCTCGAACCGCGGCTTAGGCGGCCGACGTTTCGGCGTTGCCATAGGCTCGCCATAGGTAGCCACTTCGAGCCGCCCGGAGCGTACCGAAAGCCGCTCTCGAAAAACGCCGTAAATCGTTGCGGCACAAGGTCTAGAAGAAAGCGCGCCCGACAGGATTCGAACCTGTAACCCCCAGATCCGTAGTCTGATGCTCTAATCCGTTGAGCTACGGGCGCGTGGGGTCAGCCGCCGATCCGCCGCATCGGCCGGCCGATCCTTTTAGCGCCGGGACACGGGCTCTTCAAGGACTTGGGCGCAGAATCGCGGCGCTCCGCCGTCGCGGGCTCGTCGCCAAGGCGTGCTCGTCGAAGGGCTTGACTCGCGCGATCGTTCGGCAAAACATTATCGACTGGCCAGCTTGCCACGTAGAAGCCGTGGATTCATCCCGAGCCCGTGGTGTACCGAATAAATTAATTAAACCATTGGGACATCCGGCGACAACGACCGCTTGCTGGCATCGGCTCTCGCGCGTGGATGTATCACCCGGTCCAGGCACCTCCCTGGATCAGGACACCATTGTGGATCAGGAAGCCACGCACAACGTTGCCATTGGCGACGGCGTCGCGCCCGCTCCAGCCCTTCTTTGTCACGAACTCGGCGATGGCCTCGTTCATTCGCTGCCGGGCCTTGGCGCTGATAAATAAATCGCCTGTGGTCTTCCTGCGCAAGAAGCTGCCATCGACGAGCTCGTCGGGCGACTTGCCAGTCTGCTCGCAGAAGTCGGCAAGGATGCCCAGTAGACGCTCCTGCATCTCGGGTGGGTCCTCGTCGTGGCCTGCACTGGCAAACCAGCGCTGGACCGTTGGAAACGAGCGGAGATCTGTCTCGCCAGGGACGTTCAAAATCGGGTTGCCCCACACCTACATGGGCAGGCCGAAGCGCTCCGCCAGCTTGCGAATCTCGGCCTTGCGCGCCCGGCTGTCCGGCGACATGGGCTCCTGGATCAACCCCCGCTGCTTGAGCTTCTCCGTCACCGCCGGATCCTCGGGGAACGGAACGCCGTACTGTCCCAGGAAGTTGTTCTGGCCCAAGGGACGCCGGGGACGCTGCCCGCCCGCCTTGGGGTCCTCGGCGGGGTAGCCGACGAGGAGCATCCACATGGGGAACCAGTGATCGGGGACCTTGAGCACCTCCTTGGCCACGTTTGCGTCGAACGCATGCAGGCCTGCCCCGAGCCCCTCCTCGTAGGCGGTCAGCATCGCTTGGCAGATGGCCAAGCCGCACTCGACGGAAAGAAACCACATGTTGAGCGTCGGGTCGTTGGCGAATACCCCGATGACGTTGCCCCAGATCACGTCGTCGACGTAGGCATGGGACCAGCCATGGGTCGCGGGGAGAGCGCCGAGGTCGACCAGCTGCTTGAGACTCGTCTTTCCCTGGGCGGGGTATTTCATGTCGCCGTAGAAGAAAATCCAAACGGGGGCGAGGTCTAGAGCCACGTTGGTCGTCGGCGTCTTCAGCCGCTGCCGGACGCTGTCGCTGATCTCGTCGCGGTAGACGACGATGCTCTTGCAGAAGTCGACGTTGATCCCCCGGGACGACCGGTTCGCGGCCTCCAGGATGACCTGGATCTTCTCGCGCTCCACGGGCTTGGTAGGCTCGAAGAATCGGATCGTGCGCCGGTTGCCCAGCACTTGCATGAACTCCATCGGTGCTCCTTTCGTGTTGGTGAAGCCCCCGCGAGAAGGCCTCGACTTACCTATTCCCTACGCCGATAAAATGCCCACGCCTTGAATGCTACCCTCGAATGCTACGCCACCCGCACCTGCCCCCACCGCGCCGGAAGCGCGCTTGAGCTCGAGCAACGACACTTCGCTCCCCGACTCATGCTGTTCGGCCGCGAGCACCGTGGAGGCCGGTGCCGCCTCATCGGTACGAACCGTAGATGCACTGAGCAGCAGGAACATCAGCGAGGTCACGATCAACACCGCCCCGCGCCGTCGATACCATCTCGCGTTCATCGCCGCCTCCCTTCCCGGATTCTCGAGTCGCCTATCACGATCGTCGTCCTGGAGACCAGCCAACCCGCTTGCACAAACGGCGTCGGCCGTCGAGTTCGGTCGAGAGATTTGATCGTCGCCTGGGTCCTTGCGGGGGCGTGGCGGCTCGCAGTGTGCGGGCCCCGATCCCGGGACGGGTCACATCCCACAGGGCGAAGGGCTCAGTGCGCGCGCACCAGCTCCAGGCCGGCGCGCAGGGCGGCGAGGCCGCGCTCGGCGCTGCCGCCCGGGCGCCGGGCGGCGATGACGCGCTCGAGCGCCTCCAGCGACACCACGCCGGAGAGCGCGACGAGCGCGCCGAGGGCGACGAGGTTGGCGCCGATGGCCGTGCCGAGCACGCGCATCGCCGTGGCCGTGACGGGCAGCTGGTGACACGCCGCCCCCGCGCCGGCCGCCGGGCGCACGTGGCCGTCGTCGACGAGCAGCACGCCTGTGGGCTCGAGCTGCCCCACGTAGCGGTCGTGCGCCTCCTGGGTGAGGGCGAGCAGCAGGTCGACGCGCTCGACGTACGGGTAGGCGATCTCCCCGTCGCTGATGATGACCTCCGCCTTGCTCGCCCCGCCGCGCGACTCCGGGCCGTAGACCTGCGCCTGAGTGGCGTTGCGCCCGGAGGCGACCGCGGCCTCCGCCAGCAGCAGGCCCGCCAGCACGATGCCCTGACCGCCCGCCCCCGCCAGGCGGATCCGCGCCAGGCCCGGCCGCGGCGCCTCCTCGTCCACGGCCGTCGTCACCGGCTCGACGGGTCTCGCGGTGGGCCGCGAAGCGGTGGCGGCGGCGTGCCGCAGCGTCTCGACGAACTCGGCCCGCGTCTCGCGATGCAGAACGCCAGAGGGTACCGAGGGCAGGGGCTCGTGCGCGGTGTCGCAGGCCAGCCCGGGAACGAACTTCTTTTCACCCAGAGATTCCCCCACCCACTCCAAGTGACTGCGCTGGGCCTGGAGCATCTCGGGCCCGCGCCCCAGCGCGTTGTAGCGGCCGAAGTACTCCGGGCAGTCGCTCAGCACCTCCACGAACGAGAATCCCCGGTGCGTCATCGCCTGCGCGATCAGGTCGTCCAGGGCCAGGGGCGAGGCGGTGAGCCCGCGGGCGACGAACGTGGCCCCGGCCCCGGTCACCAGGCGGCACGCGTCGAAGGCCGGCTCCACCGTGCCGCGCGGCGCGATGCTGCTGCGGGCGCCCGGCGGCGTGGTGGGGGCACCCTGTCCGCCCGTCATGCCGTAGATGGCGTTGTTGAGGAGCAGGCAGGTCAGGTCGATGTTGCGGCGCGCGGCATGGATGAGGTGATTGCCCCCGATGGCCAGCCCGTCACCGTCGCCGGTGATGACCACCACGTTGAGCTCGGGGCGCGCGAGCTTCAGGCCCGTGGCGAAGGTCAGGGGGCGGCCGTGCGTGGTGTGCAGCGTGCAGAAGTCCACGTAGCCAACGATGCGGCTCGAGCAGCCGATCCCCGACACGAACACCACGTTCTCGCGCGCGAGACCGAGGTGGTGCACGGCTCGCAGGATCGCCTTGAGCACGATCCCGTGGCCGCAGCCCGGGCACAGCATGTGCGGCATCATGTCCAGCCGCAGGTACTGTCGGTAATCGAACTCGGGCGTAACCACGCTCACCGTCGTGCTCCCGCCTGGTCGAGGGACTCCAGCCGGGCCAGCACGTCCTCGGGCGACAGCGGCTGCCCGTCGGCGCGCAGGCACGCCACCACTGGCGCGCGCCCGCCCACCGCGCGCTCGACCTCGCGCAGCATCTGCCCCATGTTCATCTCGGCCACTACCACGGTTCGCGCACGCGCCGCCACCTCCGCCACCTCGCGGTCGGGGAAGGGCCAGAGCGTGCGCGGGCGGAAGACGCCGACCCTGGCTCCCCCCGCGCGCGCCCGCGCCGCCGCCGCGCGCGCCGCCCGTGCCGCGATGCCGATGGCCACCACGACCGTGTCCGCGTCCTCCAGGCCCACCCCCTCCCACTCGACGATGTCGGCGCGGCCGTGCTCGATCTTGGCGTGCAGCCGCTCTTGGAGCCGCGCCACCTCGGCGGCGCTCTGGGTGGGATAGCCGCGCTCGTCGTGGGCGAGCCCCGTGACGTGGAAGCGGTAGCGGGAACCGAAGTCCGCCATCGGCGGCACGCCGCCGGGGACGGCGGCGTAGGGGCGAAATGTCTCGGACCCACCCTGCGGCCGCGCACGCTCCACGCCGACCACGTCCGCAGCGTGCGCAACCGGCACCCGCTCGTGGACGTGCCCGATGACCTCGTCGAAGAGGAGGATGACTGGCGTCCGGTAACGCTCGCTCAGCGCAAAGGCGCGCACCGTCAGCTCGTAGACCTCCGCCACCGAGGCGGGCGCCAGCACCACGATGGGATGATCGCCGTGCGTGCCCCAGCGCGCCTGCATGACGTCGCCCTGGGCCGGGCTCGTGGGCAGCCCCGTGCTCGGGCCCGCCCGCATGACGTCCACGATCACGCAGGGGATCTCGGCGTATGCCGCGTAGCCGATGTGCTCCTGCATCAGCGAGAAGCCGGGACCGCTGGAGGCGGTCATCACCTTCGCCCCCGCCAGCGAGGCCCCCAGGATAGCCCCCATGGACGCGATCTCGTCCTCCATCTGCACGAAAACCCCGCCCAGCGGCGGCAGGGCCGCCGCCATCGCCGCGGCGATCTCCGACGAGGGCGTGATCGGGTAGCCCGCGTAGAAGCGGCAGCCCGCGTCCACGGCCGCCCGTGCACACGCCTCGTTGCCCTGCAGCAGCTCGAAGGCCGCAGCGCCAGTCTTCACGCCGCGTGCACCACGATGGCGAAGTCGGGACACAGCAGCTCGCACAGCCGGCACCCCGTGCACGCCTCGGGCCGGACCACGCTCACGGCGGCGGCGCCGTCGAAGGCCAGGCACCGCTCGGGGCAGGTGCGCACGCAGATCTCGCACGCACGCCCCTTGCACCACGCCTCGATCACCTCCAGCCGCGGCCGCTGTAGCCGCGCCTGGCCGTGCAGGCCGTCGGGGGAGGCCGCCGCGCGTGCCGCCTGGGCCCGGGTCTCGTCCGGATAGCGCAGCGCCTGGCCGGACAGGAACGCCCGCTCGTTGGCCGCAAACGTCCCCCGCGGCGCGTGATCCTCCAGCGAGGCCAGCCACGCCTCCTGCGGAAACGGCAGAAGCGGGGCGAGCACGCCGAGCAGCACGCTGTTGAGCGCCTTGGCGCTGCCGACCTCGCGAGCAATCTCCATCGCGTCGCACGCGCGCACGTCGCCCACCTGCGCGGCCAGGGCGTCCAGGGCGAGAGCCGGGTACGTCGACTCGCCCGAGAGCCGGTCGCGACAGGCGCCCGGCGGGATCACGCGCTGCAGGTTGATGATCAGCGGGGCCCCCGGGCGCAGGTACGGCAGCGCCCGCAACCCCTCGTTCCACTCCATCGCCACCACCGCGTCCGCCTGGCCCATCTCCACCAGCGGCGAGTGCACGCGCCGCCCGAACCGAAGATGCGAGGACACCACCCCGCCCCGCTGCGACATGCCGTGCACCTCGCTCTGCTTGACGTCCCACCCCACGCGCAGCGCCGTGTCGGCAACGATCGCACTCGCCAGCACCACCCCCTGCCCGCCCACCCCCACGAGCAGGATGCTGCCACGCTCCTCCATCTTCACCGCCGGCTCCAGCCCGCCAGAGGCACCATCGCTTCCGTCGGGCACGTCTGCGCGCACACGGTACACCCCGTACACGTCACCGGATCGATCTGCACCTTGCGCCGACCCTCGTGCCACTCGGCCGTCCACGTGATCGAGGGACAGCCCAGATTCATGCAGGACTGGCAGGCGATGCACTGCTCGGCCACCACCGCGTAGGGGTGGTCGCGCACCTTGACCGGCGCCTCCACGCAGGGACGATTGGTGATGACCACCGAGACGCCCGGGAAGGCTACCGCCTGCTCGAGGGCGAGCTGGGTCTGGGCCAAGTCGTAGGGGTCGACCACGCGCACGAACTCCACCCCGAGCGACCGGCAGAGCGCGGGCAGGTCGACGGCGGGCGCGACGTCGCCCCGGATGGTCACCCCCGCCGCAGGATGGGCCTGACCACCGGTCATCGCCGTCGTGCCGTTGTCGAGGATGAGGACCGTCAGGTGCGTGCGGTGGTAGGCCGCGTCCGCCAGCGCGGGCAGCCCGGCGTGCAAAAACGTGGAGTCGCCGATGGTAGCGACGACCGGACCCGTGGCGCCTCCCGAACGGGCCAGCCCGATGCCCATGCCGATGCTCGACCCCATGGCCACCGTGGTGTCCATCGCCGCGAGCGGCTCGGTGGCCGCCAGCGTGTAGCAGCCGATGTCGCCGCTGACCACCGCCCCGATTTGGCGCAGCGCCAGATAGGGCGCCACGTGCGGGCAGCCGGGACAGAGCACCGGTGGCCGCGTCACCGTGGGCGGCGACACGAGCGGCTTCCCCAAGGCCTCCGCCACGACGCCCGCCTCGACCAACCCCCGCCGGACCACCTCGGGGCCAAGCTCACCCTCGCGCGGGAAGTACTTCTTGCCCTCCACCGCGAGGCCCAGGGCCCGCAGCTGCTCCTCCAAAAACGGCTCCAGCTCCTCGACGACGATCAGTCGCCGCACTCCGGCCGCAAACTCCCGCACGAGGGCACGCGGCAGGGGATGGCTGAAGCCCAAACGCAGGATGCTCGCCCCCGGCACGACCTCCCGCACGTAGTGGTAGACGATGCTGCTCGTCACTATGCCCAGCGCCCGGTCGCCCCACTCGATGCGGTTGAGCGGGCTCGTCTCCGCCTCGCGCTCCAACGCCTCCAGCCGCTCCAGCATCACCCCGTGGCGGGGCCGCGCAAAGCCCGGCAGCATCACGAACTTCGCCGCGTTGCGCTCGAAGCCGAGCCCGGCCGCCACCCGCAGCGCCCCGGGCGCCACCACCCCGCGGGCGTGCGAAACGCGCGTGGTCGTCCGCACCAGCACCGGCACGTCGAACCGCTCGCTCAGATCGAAGGCGTGCACGGTGAAGTCGCGCGCCTCCTGACTGTCCGCAGGCTCCAGCAGCGGCACCCCGGCGAAGCGGGCAAAAATACGGTTGTCCTGCTCGTTCTGCGATGAGTGCATCCCAGGGTCGTCCGCGCTCACCACCACCAGCCCTGCCCGCACTCCCGTGTACGCCGAGGTCATGAACGTGTCGGCAGCCACGTTCAGACCCACGTGCTTCATCGTGCAAAGCGCCCGCGCCCCGCCGATGGCCGCCCCCAGCGCCACGTCCAGCCCCACCTTCTCGTTGCTCGACCACTCCACGTACACCTGCCGCCCCGGGTCCAGCCTCACCAGCGCCTCGAGAATCTCCGTGCTCGGCGTCCCCGGATAACCCGCCGCCACCCGAACCCCCGCCTCCCGCGCACCCCGCGCGATGGCCTCGTTCCCCGAGAGCAGTAGCCGCCGCGGCGTCACCGCCCCCGCCACCGCCAACACTTCCGATGACCCCACGGACAGCCTCCCAGATCGCTCTTCACTTGACGGATACTTGGTCAGCGTCCCCACGGGCCCCTAAACGGCGTCTGCGAGCCGGTATAGCAAGTCTTCCGTTTCCTCGAATCCAAGACATTCATCGGTGATGCTCTGACCATACGTTACGGGTGCATTCTGACGTCCAGCGACAAGGTGGCTCTCAAGCATCAGCCCTCGAATTGGGGAAACTCTCAGGTTCTCCATGATTGCGTCCGCCACGTCGATCTGCCGGGCCGCATCCTTCTCGCTGTTGCCGTGGCTGCAGTCCACCATGAGGACCTCGGGAAGCTCGGCCGCGCGGAGCAGTCGAACCGCGCTTTCGATGGAGACAGCATCGAAGTTGGGCCCGGTCTCACTACCACCACGGAGCACGAGATGAGCGTAGGGATTTCCGGTGGTTTCTAGAATGGCAGGCACGCCTTCCTTGGTGAGAGACGGAAACAGGTGTCGGCTGCGCGCGGCCTGTATCGCGTCGACAGCCACCTGAACGTTACCGTCTGTGCGGTTCTTGATGCCGACCGGCATCGACAAACCCGACGCCAGCTCTCGGTGTATTTGGCTCTCCGCGGTGCGGGCTCCGATCGCACCCCAGCTGATGAGGTCGGCATAGAACTGGCCAAAGGTCGTATCGAGAAACTCGGTCCCGGCGGGGACCCCCAGCTCGAGAACATCGGCGAGCAATTGCCGAGCCAGGCGCAAGCCCTTGTTGATGTGGTAGGACTCATCTAGGTCCGGATCGTTGATGAGTCCTTTCCAGCCCACGACCGTTCGCGGCTTTTCGAAGTAGACGCGCATGACAACGAGAAGCGCATCGGATAGGGCGTCCGCGATCGGCTTGAGTTTGGTTGCGTACTCGAGCGCGGCCTTGGTGTCGTGTATGGAGCAAGGCCCGACTACCACGAGGAGCCGCGCATCCTTGCCGTCGAGAATCGCTTCGATTGCTCGGCGCGCCTCGTACACTCTTGTTGACGCGGTATCGGTGAGAGGGATCTCCCCGGCGAGTATAGCCGGCGAGAGCAGTGGCCGGGTTTTGACGATACGTAGATCGTCAGTCTTCATGGCCCGGTTCGCAGCCAGACAGAGCCCAAGAATTTTTCGCAACGGCCCGCGTCACCGCCCTTCGAAAAACCAAGGGGTTACCGGAGGGATAAATTAGCCCCTTGAAGCGAAATTTCACCGAGCATCGAAACGCGCCGAGCCTGTGCGTGACTAGAATTGTG
Organism: uncultured delta proteobacterium; assembly: GCA_963745025.1. Taxonomy (GTDB): domain Bacteria; phylum Desulfobacterota; class Binatia; order JACPRU01; family JACPRU01; genus CAVQIG01. Next base: position 26,657 of record CAVUWD010000016.1, on the reverse strand, counting down.
GATAGAGGGTACCCGAGCACCTGATTATGTCAACCGAGATCGGTGCCCGTTAAAGTAGTGGCCGGCCGCATCGTCCCATCTATTCCATCCGCAAGGGTTCACCGGGCCGGCGGCTCGTTCGTCTTCAGCGGTACAGACGCCCGAACAGCTCGAGCAGTGGCTGCGGCCGCCCGACCCGGAACAGGGGCGAGAAGCTGTTGTCGCGGAAGCTCTGCACGACCCGGCGCGCCGGCTCGTCGAAACAGCTGTCCTCCCTCATGTACGGCACGCGCTCGCGAATGAACTCGAACGCCGCCCGCGTCTGACCGAGCTGGTCCGCACCCCGGATCTCCAAGGCCTGCGCCAACGCGATCATCTGCAGCGCGACGACCTTCTCGGTCAGATCGATGACCCGCGCGCAATCGCGCGCCGCGTGCAGCCCGAGCGAGACCTTGTCCTGGTTGTGGCACTCGGTCGACTGCGAGTGCACCGAGGCCGGATTGCAGCGCATCAGCGCCTCGACCAGCAGCGAGGTGCAGGCGAGCTGCACGCCCTTGAAGCCATGCTGCACGGCACGGTGCTCCTCGCTCTGATTGGGATCGACCAGGTTCGCCGGCAGCCCGTTGCTGTACTTCTCGTCGACGATGAGCTCGAGCTGGCGCTCGCACATATGCGCGACGTTGGCGACCGCGACCTTCAGCGCGTCCATCGCCATGCAGACGTGGCCGCCATAGAAGTTGCCGGCGTTGAACAGATGCCCGCTGTCGGCGTCGTAGAGCGGGTTGTCGTTGGCGGAATTGAGCTCACGCTCCACCCAGGTGGTCGCCCACTCGAGCACGTCGTCGAGCACGCCCGCGATCTGCGGCGCGCAGCGGATGGAGTAGCGGTCCTGGATCTTCAGGTGGAGGCGCCTCGCCTCGGCGCCGTCGAGCACGCCCACCTCGCCGAAGACGGCGTCGAGATCCCGCGCGAGCCGGCTGCCCTCGAGCCATGCCAGCACCTGCGCGGCGAACGAGCACGGCCCCGGATGGTTCTTGAGCGTGTGCGCGAGTGGTTCGAAGGCGTTGCGCACGCCGAGCAGAGCCTCTGCGGTCATGGCGGTCGTCAGCGCGGAGAACTCGGCGATCTGTGCCGCGCGAAACACGTTGACCGCCGCCAGGCCGGTCATCACGGAAGTCCCGTTGACGATCGCCAGACCTTCCTTGGCCTCGAGCCGCAACGGTTTCAGTCCCGCCAGCGACAGCGCCGAGGAGGCGTCCATCATCTCGCCATCGTACCAGACCTTGCGCTCTCCGCACAGCGTCGCTCCGAGATAAGAGAGCGGCACCAGATCGCCACTCGCTCCCACCGAGCCCTCGACCGGGATGCACGGGGTGATGCCGCGATTTAGGAACTGCGCCATCTGCTCGAGCAACTCCATGCGCACTCCGGAGTAGCCCTTGGCATTGGAGTTCAGCCGGGCGAGCAGGATCGCGCGCGCCTCGTGCACGGCGAAGAACTCGCCGGTGCCGGTACCGAGAAAGCGCAGCAGGTTGCGCTGCAAGGCCGCGACCCCCTTCGACGACAAGTGGCGGTCGCAGCTGTCGCCGAAACCGGTGGTGACGCCATAGATCGGCTTGCCCTCGGCGATGAGCCGGTCATTGAGTGCGCGCGAGGCCAACACCCGCTCGCGCCAAGCAGAGTCCGGATCGAGCTCCACCGGAAAGTGAAGGAAGGCGACGCACATGAGGTCGCCTATGCTGAGCCGATCGCCGTTGACTCGAATGACCTGGGTTTGCATACGCGGATTCCTGTCTTGAGGGGGGCCGGGGCGGCGCGGACCCGGCGCGTTCGTTCCGGGGCCGCCATGGCGATGATTGCACATCGGCACTGCCCTTGGGAACGGCGGCCCGCCCGCCCGGGCCCTGCTGGCGTGCACCCGACCGTCATCGCGCACCAGTCGGCGGAATCGAGTCGAGAGGCGAAGCTGCACCTTCCGGGCGATGTCGATGACCGACCTTCCCTCCGATCTTCCCGAAGTGCCGCACATCTCCCTCCGTGCCGGGCCCGCGCCACCACCACGTCGATCGATTCCTTGTGGACATCGAGACCCACAACCGTGCTACGCTTCGCCATGGACCCGCCTCCTAGCATGTGGCGGTGTGCTCGAGAGCCGCTTGCACGACTCGCCGCGAGCATAGCCCACGGTCTCCAAGAGGCAGGTCCTCTCGCTTCACCCAACAGCCATAGTGTCTAGATTGCTCTGATGAAGACCAAGAGCGACGCCACTACTGTGGAGCCACCTGATCACGCGGTGCGGGATCTCCTGTGGGGTCCCGATGAGCTTCGGTCCGCAGCACGCGAGCTAGGAGAGGTGCTGGCTGGTTACGAAGCCGAGCTCGCCACCCGATCGGTCTTCCCGGACATCGATCGCGCGGCGATTCGCAGAATCCTCGAGGAGCCCTTCCCCGAAGACGGCCGGCCCATGCGGGAGCTCCTGGACGAGTTCCGGAGCATCGTGATCCCCAACTCGACACAGATCGCTCATCCCCGCTTCCTCGCTTATGTGCTGCCCTCACCCAACAGCGTATCGCCGTTCGCCGACGCGCTCGCCAGCGTCCTGAACCAGAACTGCAACCTGTGGACGCTCTCACCGGCCGCGAACGCGATCGAACAGAAGGTTCTCTCCTGGTTCCTCGAGCTCTTCGACATCTCCGAAGGAGGGGGCATCATCACGAGCGGCGGGTCGATGGCAAATCTCTCGGCCCTCGCGGTCGCTCGGGACGCCTACCATCCGGGTGATCCACGGCGGGAAGGCCTGCAGGGCACTCGGAGTCCGCTCGTCCTCTACACGTCCGAGGAGGCTCACCACTCCATCGACAAGGCGGTGGCCCTCCTCGGCCTCGGCTTGAACAACCTCCGTCACATCGGCACAGATGACGGCTGCCGGCTTAGGCTCGATCTGCTGCGGGATGCCGTGGCCAAGGATCGGAGGGACGGCAAGACTCCGTTCTGCGTCGTTGGAACCGCCGGAACCGTGACCACCGGAGCGATCGATCCGCTGGAAGAGCTCGCCGATTACTGCCGACGGGAAGGCCTCTGGCTGCACGTGGACGGAGCTTACGGCGCCTTCGCAGTGCTGAGCGAGCGCCTCCGTCACCAGCTCCTCGATTCAGGACGCGGCGATTCCCTGACCCTCGATCCGCATAAGCTCCTCTTCACCTCACTGGAAGCGGGGTGCGTGCTCTTTCGTGACAAGGAACGCTGGCGCAGGACCTTCAGCTTCGTGCCGCACTATCTGGCGATGAACCCGGATCCCGACCTTGTCCACTTCGCCGAATACGGCCCGCAGCTTTCGCGAAGCTTCAAGGCGCTCAAGGTCTGGTGGGCGATTCGCGCCTATGGACGCAAAGCCTATGTTCGCGTGATCGAGAGCGTCCTCGACCTCGCATCGTACATGGGCGAGCGAATCCAGAGGGAGCCGACGCTCGAGATCGCCGCGCCCGTCACGCTGACGGCCGTGTGCTTTCGGCACCGCGGCCTCGACGACTCTGGGCACGAGCAGGTGGTTCGAGACCTGATCACCGGCGGCGTGGCTTTCCTGGGTCCCGCTCGCGTCAAGGGGCGCTCCTGTATCCGGGCATGCTTCACGAACCTGCGCACAACTCGTCGAGACGTTGACTTGATCCTCAAGGAGGTCTTGCGTCTCGCCGATCGCAGATGTTGACGCGAGAGCACGCTATTCGGCGGCGGTCCTCCGCGGCCTTTGTCTTCCCGCCGCTTAGCGGTATTTCCGAAACTCGAGCCGTGCGATCGCGCGGCGGTGTACCTCGTCGGGGCCGTCACCGAGTCGCAAGATCCGGATGTGAGCCCAGGTGCGGGCCAGGCCGAAGTCCTCGGTCACCCCGCCGCCGCCGTGTGCCTGGATCGCGTCGTCGATGATCCGCAGCGCCACGTTCGGCGCCTTCACCTTGATCATCGCGATCTCGCCGCGGGCGACTTTGTTGCCGACCGTGTCCATCATCCAAGCGGCCTTCAGGGTGAGTAGGCGGGCGCACTCGATCTCGATGCGCGCGTTCGCGACTCTCTCCTCCCAAACCGAGTGCTCGGCGATCCGCTTCCCGAACGCGGTCCGCGACAGCAACCGGCGGCACATCTTTTCGAGCGCCCGCTCAGCGACGCCGATCGTCCGCATGCAGTGGTGGATTCGCCCGGGTCCCAGCCGCCCCTGCGCGATCTCGAAGCCCCGACCCTCGCCGAGGAGGAGGTTCGATGCGGGGACGCGGACGTCGTCGAAGGTGACGTCGCCGTGGCCGTGGGGCGCGTTGTCGTAACCGAAGACCGGGAGCCAGCGGTTCAGCTTGATCCCCGGCGTGTCGCGCGGCACGAGGATCATGCTCTGTTGGCGGTGCGACTCCGCCTTCGGGTCTGTCTTTCCCATGAGGATCAGGATCTTGCAGCGGGGGTCGTGGATCCCCGAGGTGAACCACTTCCGCCCGTTGATCACATACTGATCGCCTTCGCGCCGGATCGTCGCCTGGATGTTCGTCGCGTCCGAGGAGGCGACGGCGGGTTCGGTCATCGCGAAGGCGGAACGGATGCGGCCCTCGAGCAGCGGCTCGAGCCACTGCTTCTGTTGTTCCTCGTTGCCGTAGCGATCGAGCACCTCCATGTTGCCGGTGTCGGGCGCCGAGCAGTTGAACACCTCGGGCGCGAAGCCGACCTTCCCGGTTTCCTCGCAGAGGAACGCGTATTCGAGGTTCGAGAGGCCCGCGCCGTGCGGGCTGTTTGGCAAGAAGAGGTTCCACAGGCCTTCGACCCTGGCCTTCTTCTTGAGATCCTCGAGCATCGGCGGCACCTGCCACCGGTCGGGCTGCGCGTCGTGTTGCCGGTAGAACTCCTCCTCGTTCGGATAGATGTACCGATCCATGAACATGCGGAGCTTCTCGAGGTACTGCTTCGCCCGGTCGCTGAGCCCCAAGTTCATAGCCTGCTCCTTCCGCTAGGATTTCTGCCCACGATCCCGATCAGGCCGTACGAGGTCGCGCGCGGCGGATGGGGTGGACGAACAACCGCTTATTTTCCTACCACGCAGACCGCCGTACGAGCCAGCCGACGGCTCACGGATGCCGCATTCGAGGCACTACCGAGAAGGCCAGGGCCATAATGGCTGACCCTGTCGCCCGTCACTCTGCCTTGTCCAAGAGCATGCGCTCCGCGACTTCGCCCTTTCGCTGTGCCTCGCCGCCCGCCGACGCTGAGCCGGCCCCGCCTCGTTGTGCTATGAACGAAGGGGGGAGACAGCGATCATGATTCGGATCTCCGGAATCGGTACACTCGTTCTCGCGGCCTGGCTCGTGCTTCTGGCTCATCCGGCCGAAGCCGATCCGCAGGCCATGCAGGTTTACAAGTCACCGACCTGCGGGTGTTGCCAGAAGTGGGTCGACCACCTGCGGAGCCGAGGCTACAACGTCACGGTCTCGGACGTTTCGGACGTCAGTCGGGTGAAGCGGGATCTCGGCGTGCCGTCCGGCGCCTCCTCCTGCCACACGGCCCTCGTCGGTGGGTATTTCATCGAGGGACACGTGCCGGAGGAGGACATCTCCCGTCTCCTCGCCGAGCGCCCGAACATTGCCGGCCTTGCGGTTCCTGGGATGCCGATCGGGTCGCCGGGCATGGAAGGCCCGAACCCCCAGGCATACTCCGTCTTCGCCGTGCACAAGGACGGCAAGGTCACCGTCTTTGCCGAGCACCGGCCCTAGGAGTCCGTCCGAGTAATCCGGACCGAGCGGATGAGCCGAGCGCCAAGCATCGCGCCCGCAAAATTCCGACGAATACTCTTGCGGTATTCCGAGGAATTTTGCGGGCGCGAGGCGCAGGCGATCGGCTCATCCGCGACGGGAGCGATTACTCGGACGGGCTCCGAAGGCAGGGGCTCGCGACGAAGAGCGTCCGGAGCGGCACGGCGAGCGCGTGCGCGCGGAGAAGCTCGATCGTGACCTGGCGGTCGAGAGCGAGCCAACCGAACGGCCCGCGCGTGACCCAATGCCTCGCGCAGAGTTCCTTCAGCACCTGGGTGAAGGCGGCTTCCCCTGAGTGCCGGATCGAAGTAATCGAACTCGGGGAGATCGAGATCGGTGACGAGTAAGGGAGACTACGCAGCATGAACGCGAGGCCCACATCTGGGACGATGGCATTCTCGATCCTCTGGAGACGCGCGACGGGCTCGCCATCGGGCGCCCACGTTGTGCGCTCCTCCCCGATACCGACCATCGCATCTTCCGCATGTAGCACGGCGACGACGACGCGCAGCATTGTCGCGACGGCGTTGACCGTGTCGCTGCTTGCCGCGAGCGCGCCGGCCGCTTATTTTCACGAATCGCGCCGCCCGGGCATGCTCTGGCTGAGCGATCTCGGCTTGAAGCGTGGCTTCGTCGTGCAAGAGCCGGTCCCGGCGGCGATGCTTTCGCGCAGTGAAGCCGCACAGATCCTGGGCGCGCCGCAAGCACCGGGCCTCTTCGAGCAGCACAACGGACCGAAGATCCCGGAGGGACGTTGCCAGGGCGACGACGCGAAGATCGGTCGCTGCGAGCGGCAGTGGGAATCGACCCACCTCGCCCACGGCAAGGGCATCGCGTCGCGCAATGCCTCGACGCTGACGCTCAGCCCGAAGACTGGAGCAAAGCTCGTGCTCGCCGACTGGGAGAACTGCTCGCCGGAAGGCGAGTGCGACGGCGAGCGCTTCCTCTATCTCGGTCCGCTTCGGCCGCTCCGCATACCAGGCCGTCGAAGTCGAGTATGAGCACGACTCGCCGTCGCTCGTGCTCTTCGATCCGAACGACGGCAAGGTCGTCGCCGTCCACTACGGCAGCGAGCAGACCTTCGTGAATCCCGCCGAGACCTTGCTGGTCAGCGCGGAGGACTTGAACGACGCGACCACGCTCCTCGTCACGCGCCTGGGCGGAGACGAGCCCGGCATCGATCTCCAGTGCCTCGGCGCGCGCACCGCGAGCTCGTCGTTCGGCGTCACGTTCAAGCGCTGGGGCTCCGACTCGAGCTTCGACGTCGTGCTCCTCAAGGCGGGCCGGAACATTGCCGCGCGCTTCGAGCGCAGCGCCGAAGGCGTTTGGACGTTACGCAGCCCGCTCGCCCTGAAGAGCGAAGGATTCGAATGCCGCCAGCGGGGCTTGGCTCCCAAGGCACCGGCGGTGGCCCCTACGCCACCCGGTGCTTCTTGAACCAGCTCGTAGGCGCTTCCAGCCATCCTTCGCGGCTTCCCCTCTAGGCGCGCTTCTCGCACCGCAGCGAATGTGCAACTCCGCTCTCAGCGCGCGTGTGACATCGGAGGTTCCTGGATCGACTGGAGGTACATCCGAAGTGCGTAGACACGCATAGCGCCGGCGTATTGCCCTTTCCCCTGCGCGAAGACGTCGCCCCAGATCGGCATCACCCGATCCCCGTGCGCTATGAAGTAGCGTGGCTCGACAGCTCGGGCTCCCACTGCTTCGCCGGCTGTCCGAGCATCCTGCAGCGAACAAGACTCCGACCGGGGAATGATCGCTGAGGCCGGCTTTTCTCAGATCATGCAGGTATGCACCCTCCACTGGCTTGAGAGAGGCCGACGCGAAGACGTGGTCGAACCGTCTGGGAGCGGCCGTACGCATCGCGGGCGGGCCGGCCCAAGCGGTTGAAGGCGAAGAAGGCGCGGAACGCGAGCGGCCGTCGAGAGGAGCTTCCGCGGCTTCCCCGAGGCGCGCTTCTCGCGCCGCAGCGAATGTGCGACTCCGTTCTCAGCGTGCGTGTGACATCGCAGGCTCCTGGATCGACTGGAGGTAGATCCGCAGTGCGTAGACACGCATACCGCCGGCGTATTGCCCTTTCCCCTGCGCGAAGACGTCGCCCCAGATCGGCATCACCCGATCCCCGTGCGCTATGAAGTAACGCTGACCGTCGACGATCTCTTCGACAAAGTTCGGAGGAAACTTGCCCTCGTTGCGTTCCGCGATACGCGCCAGGTCCTTCGGCGAAGTCTTGAGATCTTTGGCCACGGGCCCATCACCCTTGCCGTCTGCGCCGTGGCACGTGGCGCAATGCGTGGCGAAGAGCTCTTTTCCCCAGGCGCGATACGCCTCCTCGTCAGGCCCGCCGGCAAAAGCCGGCATCGCCACCGCCAGAGCGGTGGCCGCCACTGCCATCCTCATGCTTCCCCTCTCAAACTTTTTCATGTCGATCCTCCGGCCTCGATCATCGCTGTCCCGTCGATCAATTTCATGTCTCTCTCATATTTCCCGGCCCTTGACGAATCGACTTCGCAGCAGGGAACGTGGCAGGCGGCTCGGCGATGCGACCAACATCAGGAAAAACACGTCGAGGTGCCGGTCGATCGTGTTGGCAATCGCGGCTACAACGCCGTGCGCGGGTCTGCGTGACGATACGTCCCTTCCGTCTTCGCATGCCCGCCCGTGAGAATCGGGCCCATCCTTGCCTCCGCCCCGACGTGCGCGCAGATGTCTTCTTCGAGGCGACGGAATGCTGGAAGCGCGTACGGCGCAAGCCCTCGAACTGATGACCCGCTTCGGGGAGCGCACGGAGGGAACCGGCCAGCGCGCGCCGCGTCGCTACCTTTGGACCGACGCGTTCGCCGTGTGCAATCTCCTCGGTCTCGAGCGTGCGACCGGCGACGGGCGCCACCGAGAGAGCGCGCTCCGACTGGTCGATCACGTGCATCACACGCTCGGTCGGCACCGCTCCGATGATGTGCGAACCGGATGGTTGAGCGGGCTCAGCGAGCAGGAGGGCGAGGCACACCCAACGCGCGGCGGCCTCCGCATCGGCAAGTCGCTGCCCGAGCGCCCGCCGGATGAGCGCGCCGAAGATCGCCTCGAATGGGACCGCGACGGACAGTATTTTCACTATCTGACGAAGTGGATGCACGCACTCGATCGGGTGACGCGTTCGACGCGGCAGCCGATCTTCAATGCCTGGGCCCGAGAGCTCGCCGACGTGGCGCACCGCGCATTCACCTACGCGCCGCCGAGTGGCGTCGGCAAGCGCATGCACTGGAAGATGAGCATCGATCTGTCGCGACCGCTGGTCGCGTCGATGGGACATCACGACCCACTCGACGGCTTCGTCACGTACGCGCAGCTCGACGCGACCGCTCGAGGGATGGGCGCGCCTGCGTCGGGGCCTGATCTGACGTACGCGACGGCGGACTTCGCTGCCATGATGGAGCCGGGAGCGCTCGCGACGGCTGATCCGCTCGGGCTTGGAGGGTTGCTCGTCGATGCGTTTCGCGTCGAGCAGCTCATCGAGGAAGGCGCGGTGGCGAAAGGCGACCCGCTGCTCGGGGCGCTGCTCGACGCAGCGCTCGTCGGGTTGCACCAATACCTGCAAGAGCCGGATCTCCGGTCACCCGCCCATCGTCGCCTGGCATTCCGGGAGCTCGGCCTCGCCATCGGGCTTGCCGCCGTCGGCTTCATGGATCGGAACGCCCGGCAGGCGCCCGAGTGGTTCGCCGACGACCCTAACGTGGGTGGGCGACTCGCATCCCTGATGCGGTACGCGCCGGTGCGCCGCGAGATCGAGGCGTTCTGGATTCAGCCAGAGCATCGCCGCGCAGATACCTGGCTCGAGCACGAAGACATCAACGACGTGATGCTTGCCACGAGCTTGGCCCCGGAAGGTTTCTTGCTCATTCAACCGATTGCGGACTGAGGCAGGACCGAACCCGCGGGGGACCGTGCGAAGCCAGTCGCGGCAGCCAACTCTCTCGCTCAAGCTGCAGAATGGACATCTTTTCCGGTGATCCGAACGGCCAAACCCGGCCGGATCTCCGAGCGGTCGACGCCCTGAGCGGTCTTTCCTTGCCGGGCCCCCATCGAGCGCGTCACGCCTTGCGCTCGGATGCTGCGCGGGACCAACATTCACCACGGGGTCGCATGATCCCGCGCCACGTTTCCACAGGTCGCCTGCTCGCCGCACCGCCCTGAGAATCACGCCATGGAGATCAACCCAGTGCGGCCGGACGGGGCACCTGGGCGTCGCACCACTTCGCTAGGTCGTCGAGGACGCGAGCCACGGCGTGGTTGGCGGCCACGACACCGCCATACGGGCCGTCGGAAGGCGCAGGCTCCACCGTATCGAACTCCTCGGTGGCGACGACGCGACGCTCCGCCACGTCGACGAGCTGCGCCCGGAGCGCAAACCGCGTCTGGCTCGGCTGCAGCGTGAACTCCTGCTGAAGCGCGATGATCTCGGTCTCGAGACGGAACGCTGGCGCAACGTCTGCCGGGCTCCGAACCGCACGGAACCGCCCGACTCGCTCGAGCGCCTCGGCCAAGAGGGGGGCGAGCATTTGCGCAGGAGGCGCCACCCACTCGTGGCGCGCGAAGAACCGGACTTCATACGCTCTCGTCACGTAGACCATGCGTGCGCCGTCGTAGCCGGGCCGCGCAAGGGGCGCCGCGACCAGGATCACCTGCGCCGCGGCGCCGCGCCGAGGGATACCGTCGAAGGTTGCCTCGAGAGTGAAGAGGCTCGGAGCCTCCGTGCGTGCAAGCCCGAGCGCCGAGCAGCCAGCGAGCGCGAAGGCGAGCACCGCCGTCGGCACGAGCTTCGAAGGGATCATGAGAGTCGGAATCGCCTCACTCCCCGGGGCCGAGCGGCGTCGTCTCTGGTCCCGTCAGCAGCACACTCGGGTTCCGCTCGAGTTTCTGGGTCACACGGCCGAGCGAGGCCGTGACCGTCCGCGCCTCGACGATGAGCCTCTGCAGCTCGGGCAGCATCTCGGCGCGGAGCCCTGCCAGTCCGCTCGAGGCGTCACCCGCAGCGTGCCGCACCGCCTCGCTCGCTCGCGCGGTGTCCCCCGCCGCGCTCTCGACGGCATCTGCGCTGCGGCCGATCTGCTCGACGACCTGCGTCAGCCGTTCGCTCACCCGGGCGCTGTTCTCCATCGTTCGTGCCCCGTCGACGAGGCTCGCGTCGATCGCCTTCGAGCGCCCGGCGACCACGTGGACCGCGCTCTCGAAGTCGTGGATCGTGCGCTGGAGCGCCGTGCGCGTGTCCTTGTCGAGAAGGAGGTTGATGCTCTGCGCCGTGCGCGAGACGTCGGCAACGAGTCCACTCACCTCCGTGTCGAGCCGCCGAAGCAGCGAGGGCCGGGTCGAGATGACCGGGTACCCGCCGGGCTCCTTCGACGCGAGGAGCGGCGACTCCCGCGAACCGCCCTCGAGGTCCAGGAAGGCGATGCCCGTGAGCCCCTGGACGCTGAGCACCGCCACGGTGTCCTGCTTGATCGGGATGTCTCGTTCGATCGCAAGGACGAGCTGGACCCGCTGCGGATCGCCCGGGTCGAGCCCGATCTCCCGCACGGAGCCGACGTCGACGCCCCTGTACTTGACGGGAGCCTGCCGGTTCAGGCCGGAGACGGATTCGGTAAAGTACGCGAGGTAAGTGTCGTAATCCTTGCCGGCGACCCGACCCGAGGCAATCCACAGCACCCCGCCCACGATGGCCACGGACAGCACCAGTACGAACGCCCCGACGACCGCGTAGCTCACTTTCGTTTCCATGCTTGCTCCCGGGCTCCCCGGCCGCGCGGGCCGTAGAAATACTCTCGCACGAGCGGCTGCTCCGACTTCGAGAGCTCCTGCATCGTTCCCACCCCGGCGATCCGCCCCTCGACCATGAAGGCGACGCGATCCGCCACGCGCCAGAGGAGATCGAGGTCGTGGGTGACCATGAAGATGGTCAGCCCGAGCAGCTCTTTCATGTTCCTCACCAGCTCGTCGAAGCCATCGGCACTGAGCGGATCGAGCCCGGCGGTCGGCTCGTCGAGGAAGAGGATCCTCGGATCGAGGGCGATCGCCCGCGCGAGCGCGGCGCGCTTCCGCATGCCGCCGGAGAGCTCCGCCGGGTACTTCGGGCCGGCGCTCGGCGGCAGCCCCGTGAGCGCGATCTTCACGGCGGCGATCTCGTCGATGAGGCGATCGCCGAGCCGCGTGTGCTCGCGGAGGGGCAGGCCCACGTTCTCCCGGACCGTCAGCGAGCCGAAGAGGGCACCCCGTTCGAACATGACGCCCCAGTGACGTCGAAGCGGCAGCGCCTCTTCGTCATCGATGCCGACGACCTCGCGTCCCAGCACCCGGATCGATCCGGAAGCCGGCTGCAGGAGCGCGATGATCTCCCGCAGCAGGGTGGATTTCCCGCACCCGCTCGCTCCCGCGAGCGCGAAGATCTCTCCCTCGCGGACCTCCAGGCCCACGCCGTCGTGGACGATCGCGTCGCCGAAGCGCGTGTGGATATCGCGCACCTCGACGATCGGCTCGGACGTGCTTTCCCCTCCTTCCATCTCAGATCCCGAGGGCGTCGAATACCACCGAGAAGAGCGCGTCGGCCACGATCACCAGGAAGATCGACTGGACCACGCTCACCGTCGTCCTGCGCCCCACGCTCTCGGCATCGCCCGTGACCTGGAAGCCCTGGAAGCAGCCGACCAGGGCGATGATTGCGGCGAACACGGGCGCCTTGCCGATCCCGACCAGGAAATCCGAGAGGCGCAGCGCGTACTGCAGCCGATCCAGGAAGTCCGGAAAGCCGACGGCGAGCTCCCTCTTCGCCATCACCATGCCGCCCGCTACGCCGAGGATGTCGGCGTAGACGCTGAGGAGCGGCAGCGCGATCGCGAGAGCGACGATCTTCGGCAGCACCAGCAACTCGATCGGAACGATGCCCACGGTGCGCAGCGCGTCGATCTCCTCGGTCACCTTCATCGTGCCGATCTGCGCCGCGTACGCCGATCCGGAGCGGCCGGCGACGATGATGGCGGTGAGCAGCGGGGAGAGCTCGCGCAGCATGGCGAGCCCCACGAGGTCGGCCACGAAGATGTTGGCGCCGTAGCGCCGGAGCTGCGTCGCACCCTGGTAGGCGATGACGATCCCCATGAGGAAGCAGAGGAGTCCCGTGATGGGCAACGCGTCGACTCCGGCGATCCGGATGTTGAACAGGATGGGCTTCCAGCGAATCCGCGAGGGTCGAGAGACGGACCGAAGGCCCACGAGCGCGGTCTCGCCCACGAAGGAGAGCATCTCGAGAGTCTGCTCCGCGCCCTTCCAGGCGGTCGCCCCAACCCGCTCCAGAAATGAAGGCCTCGCTACGGCCGTGGCGAGCACGTCCCCCACGTCGGGCGATCCCACCATCCGGAGCAGGGCCTCATGCTCGGCGCGAAGGCCCCGTAGCGATACCCGCCGTCCGCTGCGCTCGAGGGTTTGGAGGATCTGGCGAAGGACCCACGCGCCGGCCGTGTCCATCGCGCTCACGGCCGAGCCCTCGATCACGACCTCTGTCCCACCCGGCCAACCGATGTGATCGAGCCGAGCTTCCAGTCGGGCCATGTGGTCGACGGTCCAGGCACCGACGCAACGCACATCGCCACCGGCGACCTCGACGTCGGCATCCCGTTCGGTTCTCGCGGATCTTGGGGTCAAGCGCCCACTTGCGAATCCCGCCTGGCCGGCTCCCTTCGCCGACTCCACTTTCCTCTTCTCACCGACGCTGCGCCTTTACGGTGCGGATAGTGCGCCCGTCAAGCCGGACCCATCGGGTTGCGGAAGGTCAGTGATCCTGTCCGGGCTAATGGATCGGTGATCATGTCCACCTTTCGATCATAACGGAGAGGTGATCATGGCGGCGGGGGAAACGGAAGGAGCCCGCAGGGTGATTGGAGTTTTCCCCGCCGTGGCCGGGGGCAGTCGGGGAGGTACGTCGCGCTCGCCCGCCCACGGCCGCGATCCGCGGGCGGCTCGCCCACTCGCGCGTCCGCCGTTTCTCCGCGGCGGGCTTACGTCACGCGATAGACCCGGTATTCGACCGTCCGATTGGGGAGAACCCGCCCCTCGCCGACGAACAGCGCCTGGTTGAGCCACGCATAGCGCGGATCGCCGGTTTCGAATCGCGGGTTCGTACGAAAGTATTGGTCTGCGAAATCGGTACCCATAGCGGGATCGGCGAGCGCGGCTTGCGTCTTGGCGTTCATCTCGAGCACGCCGAAATAGGACACGTAGATCGCCGCGCCGTCGTCGGTGACGAGCTGGGCGCGCACATCGAGCCGCGCGAAGCCGTCGCTCCCGACGAGCAGCCAGTCGCCTCCCCCGGTCAGGATCTTGCCTTTGAGGCGCTTGCCTTCGAAGCGTCCGCCGGTGACCTCGACCACCAGCCGGGTACCGTACGGCCCCGGGCCGACGTCGAGCGGCGGTTTCAGGGTGGCCTGGTAGCTGAATTCATGCTCGAGATTCATGTCGACCCCCAAAGCAGTTTGGTGCTTGCGACATCCATATACGACACGATGGGTGTCGACAATGCCGCGGCGACCGTCTCGCTGAAATCTTGACCGGCTCACCGCCCTCTCGTCGATGATGGTGCCCGGCTTCCGATCCCCGTCACGAAGGCGAACCTCGCTTCCTGGGTTCTGAACTTCTCTCAAAGGCGCATGCGTCAGCCCGATCGGCCCGTCCAGCACCACTCGAGTGGGCTTGATGTGTCTGGCTCTTGAAGAAAGACCGGCCAGCTCCAAGCTGATCGCATGGAGACAGTTGACGCTGACCTCCGAGCCCTCCAGGTCGTCGGCCAGATCGATGATGAACATGATTCGTGCAAGCTTGCTCTGGGAATAGGCTCGCGCACCACTGTAGTCGTGCGTCAGCATGACGTTGGAAAAGCCTAGCAGGCTGCGCCCGCAACCCAGGAGCCCGCGCTCGACGAGCATCAAGACGAAACTGGTCGCGAATTTGATCGGATTTGCTTCAGATGCGTGCAGGCGGCCATGGACTTCATCCCTTCTTTAAGCCCTTGCGCTCCTAAGCCGCAAGGAGTTGGGTTTGGAGTTGGGTTTCGGATTAAGAGGATAGTTCATCATGGAGCACGGTGGGACACTCAGCGGGCACTACTACGGGGGGAGAGAACCGTCTTCGGCGTGGAGCTTCTCGACCCCGCGCCCCCGCGCCTTCGCCGCCGCCTAGCTGAGGACCCTCGCGGGCACCGGTGGGTGCTCCCGGCGGACATTCCGATGACGGTGCTCGTGGAGACGAGCGTGCCGCACGACTACGACGCCGCCACGCAGGCTCCCGAGATTTTCAGTGACGCGATGAGGCTCGATCCCGACGACCCGAAACAGCTCCTAGCGTCGTCGGTAAGTGGGGGCTTCTCGGCCTCCACGGCGGCGGCGTGGAGCCAGTGGCAGGGGTTCGTGACGAGCTTCGGAGGCTGCAACGGTTCGCCCGCTGGTGCGAGGCGCTACAGGCGCGGCGCTGGAAGTCGCCTCATCTTCCCGCGCCACCGTCAGGGTTCGAAAAGGTTCCCGCACGGAAACGGTTGCAGCGCCGATGGCGGCAATACGCTTTCGCCTTCGACGACGAAACGCGACGCCTCGACGTGGCGGTCCGCCCGATCCTATCGTCGGATCGTCGCGGGCGGGTTCGAGCGGAACTCCGTCCCGCATGGCTGATCGAGATCTCTTCTCGAGCTTTGGCGGGTCAGCGTGGACCCTGCGACGACGCTTCGCGTGTGCGAGGACTGCGAAGCCTTGTTCCCGGCCCGCAAGTCGAACGCGTTGAAAAAATTCTGCTCGTGGCGCTGCAAGAACCGAGCGAACGTCCGGAATTGGCACAGGCGGTCAAGACCGCCCGCCTGACCGCCCGCCTGACGCGCTCAGCCGGGCTCGATTTGAGCGTCGCGTTGACGTCTTGCCCTCTAGTCTAACTTCTCCAGTTCGGCATCCCAAAATAAATTTCCCGGCCCCATGGAGCTTTTCTGTTGCGGACGCTCCTTCTTGTGTTACTGGTTACTCTGACGCCGGATTTCCTGCGTGAACTCGCGCGCATGGACGCGGAGAAATTGCGCTTGCCTATTCACTTCGTCGAAGTGACGACAAAGCGCGGGCTCGAAGAACTCACGCGCACGCGTGTGACGAAAAAGCGATCGGGAAAGGATGGCGGGTGATTCGTGGACGTGGCATCGGGGACGGCAAGAGGCGAGGGCGGCTCAGGATCATTCACCGATAGGTGGTGAGCAATGCGAGGGTCTTCTGTTGCGCTACTCGGGCTGATCGCGATTCTCGGCTGCGGTGGTGGAGGCGGCGGTGACGGACCAGCAGTGGAACCCTCATCGTCGAGAATCAGGGCAACACGTCGGTATTCGGCGCCTGCGGCCTAAACTGGAGCGTTACCTAGCAAGGAGAATCCGAGCCGCTCTTCCTCGTCAGCGCGAGACCATGCCAGAGCATCCCGCTCAGCGTGCCGGCCGCGTACAACGTCGTCGCGAATGCCACCGGCGGCGTTTGTTCCTTCGGTGGAGCGTTTCAGCAAACGACGCAGATTGCGGAAGGTCAGAGCCAAGTGATCTTCGTGCGGTGCAGCGCGTGTTCGAAGTGTCCGGCTTGAAGGCAAGTCTCCTCCTGAGCGCGGCCCTACTCTGCGCAGCCTGTGCTTCGACTAGGCCCCATCTGCAGCAGACAACCATCACTGCCGACACGGTCGCCGTGCGGGAGTTCTCCGACCTTAATGGAACAACAGCAAAGCTTGGCGAGCAAGTGGCAACCTGGATCGTCCAATGGCTTCAGGTAGCAAGGGCAATCCGCGGCACTGATCACCCGCCTCGCGGAGAGCCCCGCAGGAGCACGCTATCTGATCGAAGGCGACGTCGTAGAGGCGAAGGAAGGATTGCCCGCGACGTTCGCTGCGCACGCCCACATGATGGATGCGCAGAATAGCGTCGTGCTTTTTAGACGGCCTCAGCCGAAGAAGTTCGAAGCAGCTACGGGGCGACGACACGCGGTTGGTCCTGTGCGTGCGCGCGGTCGGCCGCGATCTGGCCGAAGCCTTCATACGTTCGAAGTTCGGCACCGCAAGCCGGTGCGGTGCCGGAAGCCAAACCGCACGTGCGGAAGGTTCTGGTTAGCCCGAATACGGTCCCAGCGGACCAGTTCATCTTCGTCAAGCAAGTAACCGCTGGGAAGAGTTTCTACGGGACGGCGAATCAGGCAAGGGACCTCCTAGCCGAGGCGGCACGCGACGCGGGAGCGGACGCTATCATCGAGACGCAGGAGTATGGTTCCGTGTGACAGGCGGTGCACGGGCCGCCCCGACGGCGAGCGGTAAGGCGGTCATCATGAAAGATCCGTGCGCGCCGGCATGGTTGACAGCCGGGGGAGACTATTTCCCGCGAGAAGACGATACGGAGAACAACACGCCGCTTACCCGCCGGTGCTCGTCCTTCACCGCCGCGCCCGTGGCTCCGCGCCCGCAGGGCCTGCCGCCCGAACTGAGGCGGCGAAAGCCCCGCCCGCGCCCGAGAAGACGGCGGCGTGCTCCCCGGGCTACATCCTCTCGATGAAGAACGCCGGCATCTCCGACGAACAAATCCGCGCTGCCTGCTCACCTTAGCCAGCCTCCTCGGCGCGATCTGATCGCGTTCCTCCGTTGCGAGCTCCCGAGTTCGCGACCGTCGACGCAATGCCGCCACCCGGCCAGCCGGGAGCTCCTTCGCCTTCGAAGCGTGAACGCGCTCGCCCGCCAGCGCCGCGATCGGCAGACGCCGCACCCGGATTCGCGAGGTCGCCGACCTGCACTTTGCACGCCCAGCGGTTGCCGCGGCGGCGTGGAAATCTTGCCTCGATCGACACCCAAAACCGGCCATGAATGAGCGGATCAAGAGCGGCGAACGGAGGTAGGGGTACGGGACGTCGAGTCGCTGCTGGACCCCCTGAAGCGGCACCTTATTGATCGTGAGTTGATCGGCGACGTCAGAGGTTCGTGTCGTCAGCGGCAATGGGAGCTAGACCGCCGCCGATCCGCCCACCACAACGCCCACAGCCCCCCCGTCGATCGGATTCTCGCGATCTGCCCGAAGCCCTCGCCCGCGCCGATGGCCCATCCTCCACCCAATAGACGTTCGCCCCGACCGCCGCGACAACTCCGGGGTCCGGCCGGCACTGTCACGGCTCCTCCCGCGAGCGAGATCCTCTTGACACTGCCGCCAGTCTACCGATGCGCGCGCAGCATACGCCTTCCGTCCACATCGCATTCCCGGTGCTCACGACGAGGTCCACCGGCGAGGCGAGCTCGTCGGCCAGCTGAAGCTCGATGCCCCGAGCACGGCGACGAAGAGCTAAGCATCTCAACGAAGCCGTCGATCGAGTTCATCGAGTCGAGCATCGAGAGCTGATGGCGCAGTGTCGCGAGCGGCGGCCGCCCGCGAGTGGATCGCCACTTAGTCCGAGCGGTAGCAGCGGTGCGCGATAGGAGTGTCCGTCGCTCAGCCTGAAACCGCCGGCAGGACCTCGACAACGAGTGCGCCCGGCTGGTTTACGAGGACCTTTCGGGGCGCCGACAGAGGAATGCGAAGCAGGACCTGGGCCTTCGCGACCACTTCTGAACTACCCACCACGAATTCTGCACCTCGTAGCCGTAGTCCCTCCAGAAATGCTTCGTTCATCTGAAACGGCGACACCAGCCACCCCTTCCGATGGGTAAGGTAGAGGAGAAGCGGATTTCCATCGCTTGCGACAAGCAACTGTCCGAGAGGTCGGCGGTACCAAAGCTTCCACCCGCTCCGCCAGCACAACCGTTTTCTGGTGCCGAAATTCTGTGAAGGAAATAGCATCACTTGTCAGGCAGCCCGGCGCCCCGAGGCCACACGGGGCGAGCGTGCAAGCGCTGTCGAACATGTACGCGGCGCTTGCACCTAGGTGCAGTTCGGTAGCATTGTTCCGTGGGTCGCCCCCCCGGATGCTGATCGGAGAGCCAAGATTCAACCATGAACCCCTGTAGGCTGCTGTCGCTCTACGTTGGCCTGGCGCTCTTCCTCGTCGCGACGTCTTCGTCGCTTCCAGCGGCGCCGCCGCCACATGCGCGCACGATTCTCGACGCGTCGGTCGACGCGGTCTGGGATGCTACCATCGCGTCGCTGCGCGACACGGGCTACAAGGTTTCGGAAGAACGTCGCGCCCAGGGTTCCGTCTCCGGTCGACGCACGCGTCTCGTGGGGAGAATGAAGGAGGACGATGCGGCCAAGGAGCTGAAGCAGATCTCCCGTGCCGAGCCGCGCGTGGGGATCGACGTGCGAGGGATGTCCGAGTACTACGTGACGCTCACCGCGCGGATCGGCTCGTCCGAGCACGGGAAGACGGGCATCGACGTAGTCGGAAAGATCACCGCCGTCTTCCGCCGACGGGGCGGCGCGGGCGCGCCGATGCCCGTAGCGCTCGACTCGAACGGTGCCCTCGAGGAAGAGCTCGTGCAACATGTCCGCGAGCGACTCGCGCACGGCCCCTCCGAGCAAACCCCGCCGCAACCTTAGACCACGGGCGACTGGGGAGCGCAGGCCGGGCGAGATCAGGACGGTCATTGGCACGACGAGCCCACCCGCACCGCATAGAGCGGCATCCACTGCGGCGACGAGATGAGATTGCTCGAACCGTGCATGGCGACATCCAGCGAGAACCCGAACCCGCGTGGTGGCGGGGGTCGAGAGCCTTCGACGCCACGCCAACACGGATAGGATTCCGGAATCTGTCGGCGTGCACGTATATGCACGCCTGAACTGGGAATGCGCTCATTTCGAGAAGCATTGCCAGGCGAGTCGAACGGTTCGTTCTCCCTCGAGCACTCGGCGAGGCGCAACAAAGCGATGCATGACGCCGGCATACGCCCCGCACCGAGAAAATCCCCGGCTCTCCCCGGGCCGATGCGCAAGAACGGTCAGTTCGGCGCGTGATCGGCGAACGGGCCGCCCGAGGCGGCCATCGGCCGCATCAGGGCCGAGCTGGCTGGACAACTAACCCTCGTTCATTCAGTGTCCGTCGGCGGGAAAATTGGCATTGCTGAAACGCGTCTTGATAAGTAACCGCGGCGAGATCGCCATACGCATTGCCAAGGCTGCCTCCGCGCTCGGTGTGGAATCCGTAGGCGTGTACGCGCCGGTCGATGCGCTCTCGCTGCACACCCGGTTCACCACCGAAGCGCGTGAGATCGCAGGGCAAGGAGGCCGCGCCCGAGACTCCGTGGGAGCGTACCTCGACGCCGGGGCACTCATCCGGATCGCGAAAGCGAGCGGTTGCGATTGCGTCCACCCGGGCTACGGATTCCTGGCCGAGAACGCTGCATTCGCCGAGCTGTGCGCGGCCGAGGGTCTCGTTTTCATCGGTCCGCCGCCTGCGGTGCTCGCCCTGTTCGGCGACAAGATCCGCGCACGCGCGCTCGCACGGTCGCTCGGCATCCCCGTCGTGCCCGGAAGCGGTGAGCCCCTGAAGTCCCCGAGCGAAGCGTTGGAGTTGGCGCGCGAGCTCGGCTACCCCGTCATGCTCAAGGCGTCGGCAGGCGGCGGCGGGCGCGGCATGCGCGCCGTGCAGAATGCGGCGGCGATGGCCGAGGCCTTCGCCCGCTGCCAGAGCGAGGCGCAGGCGGCCTTCGGCGACGGCTCGGTGTTCGTCGAGCGGCTCATCGCTCGGCCGCGACACATCGAGGTGCAGATCCTCGCCGACGCGCACGGCAACGTGGTCCACCTCCACGAGCGCGACTGCTCGGTGCAGCTCCGCCACCAGAAGGTCGTCGAGGTGGCGCCGGCGCCGGGGCTCGACGAAGCGCTGCGAAAGCAGATCCTCGCGGACGCGATCAAGCTGGCGAGCGCCGCGGACTACGTCAACGCCGGGACCGTCGAGTTCCTCGTCTCTCCCGAGACCGGCGAGCACTTCTTCATCGAGTGCAACCCGCGCATCCAGGTGGAGCACACCGTCACCGAGCAGGTGACGGGCGTCGACCTCGTCGAGGCGCAGTTCCGCATCGCCGCTGGCGCGTCGCTCGCCGAGCTCGGCCTTCGCGATCAGCGCGCCGTCGGCGCGCCTCGCGGCTTTGCGGTCGCAGGCCCGCGTCGTCGCCCGGGGCGCGGGCACGATCAGCGCCTACAAGGAGCCCTCGGGGCCCGGCGTGCGGGTCGACGCCTGCGGCTACCTGGGCTACGCGCCGCCGCCGCAGTTCGACCCGCTGCTCGCGAAGGTCATCGGCTCGTCCAGCTCCGCCTCGTCCTTCGCCTCCGCCGTCGATCGCACGCTCCGTGCGCTCGACGAGTTCCACATCGCTGGACTGCCCACGAACCTGCCGGCAGCTGCGCGCCATCCTCTTGCACCCGGACGTTCGGGCCGGCGACGCGCGGACGACGCTGCTGGAGGAAGCACCCGAGATCCTCCGCGCAGCCGCCTCTGCCGCCAGCGCAAACGGCGGTGCGTTGGACCTGCTACGAAGGCAAGCCACGACCCTCCGCGCGGACCGAGCCGGCCAGGCGGTTTCGTCGAGCGCCGTGCGCGGGTCTCCCGTACTGGGCCTCGAGGTGGGAACCGGCGAACGAGGCGTGGAGTGCCCCATGGGGGGCGCCGTCGTCGAGCTTCGCGTGCGCGAGGGCGACACGGTGGCCGCCGGTGACACGGTGCTGATCATCAGTGCGATGAAGATGGAGACTCTTCGTCGCGGCACCGTGCTCGGGCATGGTGACCGCCGTGCAGCCGCTTGAGCGCCGGTGACACGGTCGCGGCCGGACAAGTCGTGGCGGTGATCGCGCCGGCGGACGGCGACGCCGAGCGCGACGCACCCTCACGATCCAAGGCGACGAGGAAAGCTGGGGGCCGCGTTCTGGACGAGGTCGCGCACCCTGCAACGCTTTGCACTCGCGAGGCTGGCGCCGGGCTCGACCGACCCCGGCGTGGTCCGCCAGCGCAATCGCGGCAAGCTCACCTGCCGGGAGCGCATCGCCCTGCTGCTGGACGACGGGCTCGTTCCGCGAGGTGGGCAGCGTCGCCGGCTTCGCCTCCTACGACGAGAGAGGGCGGCGTCACGGCCTTCACGCCCGGCCAACCACGTCGGCGGCTGGGGCAAGATCGACGGCCGCACGGCCGTCGTGTGCGCCGACGACTTCACGTCGCGCGGCGGACACGCGGACGGCGCGATCGGCGTGAAGAGCGCCTACCTGGACCGCCTCTCGATCGAGCTGCGCGCGCCCTCCGTGCGGATGCTGGACGGCTCGTCGGGCGGCGGCAGCGTGGCGGCGATGGTGCCGCAGCAGAAGAAGGAAGGCGAGAGCAGCGCGAAGGAGAGCACGGGAGCCATCGAGGCCGGGCAGGCCGCGCGTCGCGGGCTCGCGGCGGATCGTTCCTGCCCGGGCACCTGGGCAGCTCCCTGTACGCGGAGCAGCTCGCCACCGTGCCGGTCGTCAACCTGCTGCTCGGCAGCGTGGTCGGCATCGGCGCCGCCAAGGCCGTGCTCGGCCACTTCTCGGTGATGGTGCGCGACATCGCGCAGCTCTTCGTGGCCGGCCCGCCCGTCGTGCAGCACGCGATGGGGTACGACATCACCAAGGAGGATCTCGGCGGCTGGCACATCCACTGCCGCAACGGCTCGGTCGACAATCTGGCCGAGACGGAGGAGGAAGCGGTCGCAGATGACCAGGCGCTTCCTCTCGTATCTGCCGTCCAGCGTCTACGAGCCGCCCCCGGTTCTGCCGCCCAACCCGAGCGACCCGCCGGACCGTCGCGAGGAGGAACTGTTCACGCTCATCCCGCGAAAGCGCACGACCACGTTCGACATGCGCAGGGCCATCCGGCTGATGGCGGACACCGACTCGTTCTTCGAGATCGGGCCGCTGTGGGGCACCGATCAGATCACCGGCTTCGTGCGATTCAACGGCCACCCGCTCGGCGTCATCGCCTCGGACAGTCGACACGTCAACGGCGGCGCACTGACGGCGGACGGCTGCAGCAAGCTCACGCGCCATCTGGATCTGTGCGACCTGTTCCACGTGCCGATCCTGAACCTCGTCGACAACCCCGGCTTCGCCGTGGGCCTCGAGCACGAGCTCGCCGGGACGATCCGCCGGGGCGGCGAGTGGATGATCGCATTCGCGCAGGTGAGCGTGCCCATCTTCACCGTGCTCATGCGCCGTAGCTTCGGCGTGGCCGGCAACAACTTCGCCACGCCGCAGGAGCGGCCTTCGGTGCGCGTGGCGTGGCCGGCCGCGGACGTGGGCGGCATCCCGCCCGAGGGCGGCATCGAGGCCGCGTACAAGCGGCAGCTCGCGGAGGCCGAGGACCCGGCGGCGCTGCGGGCCGAGCTCATGGCGCGCATCGAGAGCGCCCGGGGACCGGTCGGGCCGCTGTCCAGTTCCAGATCGAGGAGATGATCGACCCGAGGGACACTCGGCGGATGGTCTGCGAGTGGGTGGAGAGCGCATACAAGGTGGTCTCGCAGCCGGCTCGGCTCGTGCCCAGGGCGCTGCAATTCAGGCCTTAGGTGCACGATGCGATCGACGCAGTCGTGGCAGCCATCGAGCAGGTCATCGTGATAGGAAGAGAAATCATCGCGCTGTTTCATGAAGGCCGCTCTACCAGATCCGCCTCGCGCCGGCTGTTCTCCGAAGGAGAACCTCTTTCTCCAAGCGATGCCTTTGGAGAAGGCGTAGCCCCTTATGCTTTACCTCCTGCGGCCGCGCCGTCCCCGGGCTATGATCGGGCTTCCATGGATGCCCCGCTGACCGGACTTCTCGTCGCCGACCTGACCCAGAACGTCGCCGGCCCCCTCTGCACCCAGATCCTGGGCGACATGGGGGCCGAGGTGGTCAAGGTGGAGCGCCCTGGGCGCGGCGACGACGCGCGCGCCTGGGCGCCGCCCTACTGGGGCGAGGAGAGCGCCACCTTCATGAGCATCAACCGCAACAAGCGGAGCCTCGCCGTGGACATGAAGCAGGCCGAGGGGCGCGCCGTCATAGAGCGGCTCATCGCCCGCGCCGACGTCCTGGTCCAGTCCCTGCGAGCGGGCGCGGTCGAGGAGCTGGGGCTCGGCTGGGAGCGCGCGAGTGCGATCAATCCGAGGCTCGTCTACTGTTCGGTCACGGCTTTCGGCAGCGAAGGACCGCTCAGCGATCGCCCGGGCTACGATCCGCTCATGCAGGCGCTGGGTGGGATCATCTCCATCAACGGGCACCCGGGGCAGCCGCCCGCGCGCGTGCCCGTTTCCATCGTGGACATGGGCACCGGCATGTGGGCGGCCATCGCCATCCTGGGGGCCCTGCGTGAGCGCGACCGCACCGGACGCGGCGCGAACGTGACGACGGCGCTGTACGAGACGGCGCTGGCCTGGAGCGTCCTCCAGCTGAATCAGTACTTCGGAACGGGCGAAGTGCCGAAGCCCCAAGGCTCGGGCACCGCGATGGTCAGCCCGTACGAGGCCTTCCCCACCCGCGATGGCTGGGTCATGATCGCCGCCGCGTCGGATGCGCTCTTCGCGAAGGCGTGCGAAGCGCTGGGCACCGAAAGCCTCGTCGGCGACCAGCGCTTCAAGGACAATCCGGCGCGCGTCGCCCATCGCGCGGAGCTCTTCGACGCACTCTCGGCCGTCACGCGAACGCTTTCGAGCGCAGATGTCCTGGATCGCCTCCAGAAGGTGGGCGTGCCGTGCGCGCCCATCCTCACTCTCGACAAGGTGGCCGGCGAGCCTCAGACCGGCGCCAGCGGCATGCTGATCTCGGCCAAGCACCCACGCCTGCCCGACTATCGCGCAGTGGGCCTTCCCATCCGCTGGGACGGCGTCCGCCCCCCGGTTTCGCGAGTGCCGCCGCTCCTCGGAGAGCACACGGCTGAAGTTCTCGCGGAGCTGGGATACGACCAGGCCACCATCAAGGAGCTCGCCTCGCGCCATGTCATCCAGCTATAAGACCCTCAACGTCACTGCCGGCCCGGACGGCCACGTCGTCACCGTCGAGTTCAACCGGCCGGAAGCGCTCAACGCCATGAACACGGCCATGGGCGAGGACCTGCTGCGCTGCTTCGAGTCCTTCCAGTGGGACAAGGCGGTGCGCGTCGTCGTCCTCACCGGCTCGGGCACCAAGGCCTTTTGCGTGGGCGGCGACCTCAAGGAGCGCCAGGGCATGACCGACGAGGTCTGGCGCGCCCAGCACGTCATCTTCGAGGCAAGCGCCGCACGGGTGCTCCACTGCCCCGTGCCCGTGATCGCGGCGGTCGAGGGCTTCGCCATGGGCGGTGGCTGCGAGCTCGCCGTGCTCTCCGACTTCATCGTGGCGTCGGAGACGGCCGTCTTTGCCGTGCCGGAGGTGACACTCGGCATCTTCCCGGGCATCGGCGGGACACAGCTGCTCCCGCGCATCATCGGCGGGCCGCTCGCGAAAGAGATGATCTTCACCGGCCGGCGCGTGGCCGCGCCCGAGGCCAAGGCCATCGGCCTCGTGAACCACCTCGTGCCGGCCGGCCAGGCGCGCGCGAAGGCGCTCGAGGTCGCGGCGGCGATCGCCGCGAATGGTCCCGTCGCGGTGCGCCAGGCCAAGAAGGCCATCAACTGGGGCAGCGAGACCGATCTCGAGACCGGCATGGCGCTGGCCATCGAGGCCTACAACGTCACCGTGACGACCGAAGACCGCTTGGAGGGCGTCAGAGCCTTCAACGAGAAGCGCAAGCCGCGCTTCCAGGGGAAATGACATGAAGGACATGAGCTTCGCCTTGACCGAGGAGCAGCAGGCCCTCAAGGCCGCGGTCCACGACATCTGCAAGCACTACCCGGCCGAGTACTGGCGCGACCTCGACGGCAAGCGCGAGTACCCCGAGGCGCTCGTCAACGACCTCACGAAGGCGGGGTACCTGGGGGTCCTCATACCGCAGGAGTACGGCGGGGCGGGGCTCGGGATCATAGAGGGAGCGCTGATCCTGGAAGAGATCAACCGCTCGGGCGGCAACGCCGCCGCCTGCCACGCGCAGATGTACATCATGGGCACCGTGCTGCGCCATGGATCGGAGCAGCAGAAGAAGACCTACCTGCCGAAGATCGCCACGGGGGAGCTGCGCCTCCAGGCCTTCGCCGTCACCGAGCCCAACGCGGGTTCGGACACGACGAAGCTCCAGACCACGGCGATCCGCAAGGGCGACAGCTACCTGGTCGACGGGCAGAAGATGTTCATCTCGCGCGTGCTCCAGTCCGACCTGATGCTCCTGCTGGCGAGGACGACACCCGTTGCCCAAGTGAAGAAGAAAACGGATGGTCTCTCCGTCTTTCTCATCGACATCAGGCCGCTCAAGGGCAAGGGGCTCGACGTCCGGCCGCTCAGGATGATGATGAACCACTCGACCAACGCGCTGTTCTTCGACAACATGGAGATACCCGACCGACAGTCTCGTGGGGCAGGAGGGCAAGGGCTTCTCCTACATCCTCGACGGCATGAACGCCGAGCGCATCCTGGTCGCCTCGGACTCGCTCGGCGATGCGCGCTGGTTCATCGAGAAGGCCGTTGCCTACTCCAGCCAGCGCGTGATCTTCGGCAAGCCCATCGGCGCCAACCAGGGTGTCCAGTTTCCCATCGCCAAGGCGCATATGGCCGTCGAGGCCGCCGACCTCATGCGCACCAAGGCCGCCAAGATGTTCGACGCCGGGATCCCGTGCGGGGCCGAGGCCAACATGGCCAAGTACCTAGCCTCCGAGGCCGCCATCGACGCCGGCAACGCATGCATGGACTGTCACGGAGGCTACGGCTTCGCCGAGGAGTACGACATCGAGCGCAAGTACCGCGAGTCGCGCCTCTATCGCGCCGCGCCGATCAACAACAACCTCATCATGGCGTACGTCGGGGAGCACGTCCTCGGCATGCCGCGCTCGTAC
>CAVUWD010000015.1:0-100440 GCA_963745025.1 uncultured delta proteobacterium | reverse complement strand
CCGACATAACCTCATCGACCAGGCGGAGAGGGGAGTCAGCAGGAAGCGGCCTGCAGGCCTGTCTCGGACTAGAGCGGCGGGGGCTCGGTGCCGACCAGGGTGTGCCATCGGCCTAGGCCTGGCCAGCGCGAGACGAGCTGATGGCGCCAGATTCCCAGGAACCCGACGAAGACGCCTGCGCCGACTGAGGATCCGATCGTGTCAGCCACCCAATCGAGCACATCGGCGTCGCGACCCGCTACAAGCGACTGGTGATATTCGTCGCTGACGCCGTAGGTCGACGAGGCGATCGCCGCTAGCAGCCAGGCGCGGCGCCACGACAGCCCTTCGCCCGCGAATCCGCGCGCAATCAGCGCACCCAACGCGGCGTACCCCGTCCCGTGGAGCGCCTTGTCCCAGACCACGCGCGTCAGCGACGGCAGGGGATCCGATTCGCTCGAGAGAAAGAAGATGAAATACATGTAGCCCAGCGGCGGAGCCCAGAGGAGGAACCGGCGGGCCGCACGAGACAGCATAGACAGAATAATCAGCACGAAAGACGCTGAGCAGCTCACTCCGGCACTGGCGCAATCTCGATCGCCACCGCGCCATCGAGCGGCGTCAGATAACATCATAGCGGGAGGTGGCGCTTATATATAGATCTGCTGGGAGACCTGTGGAGTTCCCGGAGTTCCCAGCGTCTAGGGCTCGCTCACGGTCGAACGTTTGGGCGTCGGGGAGAAGGCTAGCCCCGGACGAGACTGCAATCTTGAGTCCCATACGCCAATAGGCAGACGTCTGGGGCAGGTAAACCTTTGATCGAACCGCGACGACCCTTTCCGCCCAGTAGCGTCATTCTTCCCCGCACCTTCGCGAAGCACGATATCTGCTCAGAATTAGTAAACTTTCTGGTCAAGCCGCGTCATAATCTAGTCAGATAGAACCAACGGCCGAGGTGTCTGTCGAAAGCCCCGGGAGGAATGCCCTCCCGGGGCTTTTTTCGTTTTCGGCCTCAGCGTTTGGAGGAAGGGCAATGAAGGAATTGAAAGCAGGTTCGGGACGGAGTCCCGCTGTCGTGGCGATTCCCTACGACGCTACGCATCCGTCCTTAGCCAAGCTCGTTGGCTTCTCGAGACTGCGAGCGGCATCCGCGATCTCTCCGGGGGCGACTCCGGTCCCTACCGCGACAGAGCACATCTGGGGCTACTGGAAGAAGCACGAGCTGCCGAACCCTCGTTTCGAGCGCCTCGTTCGGTCCGGTCGGAACACTCGCGGTGATCTACTTCGCGACCGTCGCCTTGACCGAGGTCATCAATCACAACGCCGCGGCGGCGTTGATGTTCCCGATCGGAGTCGCGGCGGCAGGCGACCTCGGCGTCGATCCCCGCGCCTTCGTCATCGCGATCACCGTGGCCGCGAGCTGCGCGTTCGCCACCCCGTTCGGCTACACCACCCACCTCATCGTCAACGGGCCCGGCGGGTATCGCTACACGGACTTCGTGCGCATCGGGCTGCCGCTCGATGTGCTCTGCGGGGTGGTTGCCATCGCGGTGATCCCGCTTGCCTGGCGACTCTGAATCATTCGCGGAGCGAACCTTGGGAAGTTTCGAAAGGTGGGCTCGGGTCATCGGCGGCGTGCTCCGC
The DNA here is from genome assembly GCA_963745025.1 of uncultured delta proteobacterium. Taxonomy (GTDB): domain Bacteria; phylum Desulfobacterota; class Binatia; order JACPRU01; family JACPRU01; genus CAVQIG01. The sequence continues at coordinate 98,817 of CAVUWD010000015.1, read as the reverse complement.
GATGCGGCAATCGACGGCTTCCTTCAGCCGCTTCGAGTGCGAGCGCGTCGTTGATTGTCACGATGATCGCAGAGATCGCTGCCCCACCCATGCCGGAGATGCGGCCGCGGCGCGCTGGACCGCTCCGACATGCTGGTCGGGTGGGCGCCCTACAGCTCAAGAACAAGGCGCAGACCCTCGCTAAGCTGCTGAAGCTGCGCCGAAGAGAGGCGCCCGACGCGTTCGGTAAGGGACGATTTATTGACCGTGATGAGCTGCGAAACGTTGACCACCGAATCGCGCGAAAGACCGCTACCTTTTTTTCGCAGAAGGAGATTACCGGGCGCAAGGGCAAGTCGGGTATTGGACGTCACGACGGCACCGATAACGGTTTGGATTCGACTCTCAGTAAAGTCATCGGATTGAACGACTACCAACGGACGGCGGTAACCAGGTTCGGATCCTCGGGGCTCGCGAAGAGATGCCCACCAAATTTCTCCGCGACGCATCACCACTTCTCACGGTGAAGAGAGCGCTCTTGCAACTTCTGAAGAACGGGATCGACCTCGGAGTTCTCTTTTTTGTCTCCGTACACTTCGTTCAGTGCTGCAGTAATGCTCTTCCGGCGATGCTGCTTGACGTAGGACGCGATAGCCGTAGCGTAGAGCCGACTACGCGGCACTCGGAGTCGCCTAGCCAGCTGCTCGGCCTCGTGAAAGACAGGGTCGGGAAGAGACACCGCAGTTTTCATGATTTGTGGTATAATTATGGTTATACCAATTCGCAAGTGGCTTGGTGCCAGTGTAGGATCTCTCGCGGATGAACCGGCGCGAGCTTGCTGCTCTTCTTCCTTGAGGCTTTGTCATCCTTATGCTGCCTGCCGCGTCGGAATCTTCTTGATCTCGCCTTTCAACCGGTTCGTGGCTTCCCAGAGATCGAAGTCGACCTGCATGGTGAGCCACAGCTGCGGGCCATTCCCGCAAAACTTGCCGAGCCTAACCGCCATGTCTGGGGTGACCGGCTGAGTCTCTGCAAGAATGCGGTGAAGCGTCTGGCGCGTGACGCCGAGCTCGCGCGCGGCCTTGCTCACGGAAACGCGAAGCGCGGGAAGCACGGTCTCGCGCAACAACTCCCCGGGATGGGTCGGTCGGCGTTCGGGATTACGTCGGATCACCATGTTCGTTGCCTCCCGTCTAATGATACTGCTCCAGGTCCACGTCAACGGCCTCACCGGCCTCCCAACCGAACGTGATCGTCCACGGGCCGTTCACATGAATCGAATATCTCTTTGGCTTTCCGACGAGCGGATGAAAGTTAAAGCCAGGAAGCGCCAAGTCTTTGAAGTTCGTGGCGTTCGCGATGGCGTCGAGGCGCACCTGGATTCGTTTTCGTAGATCCGCGCTTACCCGTCGCGATTTTCCGGTTTTGAACAGCTCCTCAAGGCCGCGATGCCGGAAGCCACCGATCACGAAACGTAGCGTAACATGGTAGGCGACGACTTGTCAACCATAATGTTACATGCCATTCGGGCATGACCGTACAGGCGTGGTATTCACGAGACGCTCCGTGCTCGCCTGTGTCTTCTCCGCGCCTCGGACGGCACTTAAATCCATAATGACCATGCTCCCGTACGGAGTACCCACGCGGCCAGCAGAGCGTTGGTCGTCGCATGTGCAACGACCGCGTCACTCATTTCGCCGCGCCGGTAGAGCACGAGGGCGTAAGCAGCGCCGGCGAGGGAGCCCGCGAGTAGACGGCTGTGCAAGGCGCCGAACAACAGCGACGATCCAAAGAACGACAACGCGGTGAATCGCTGAAAGCTCACGCTCTCGAAATCCGCAGCGATCAGCCGGCGCAGGGCATATCCTCGAAACGCCAGCTCCTCGGCAAGCGGCACGGTGACCACGGTTCCCAGAACGCGAAACGCCAGCCAGACAGCCAGCCAGCTGGAAGGTAGCTGCCCCACTCCCTCCTGGAGTGCGTGGTCGCCGGCGGCGGCTGGCGTGCCCTCCAGTCCCATCCACAGAATGAAAACCGCCACACCCGCGCCCACCGCCGCCCAGGACCAGGTCCATCCCAGCCCCTGGTATTGCCGCCGGAAGATCCAGAGCGTTGCGGCCACAGCCAACACGCGCAGCGGGTATAGAATCTCGAAGCCCCCGCTCCCTCTTGAAAACGCACTGCCGAGCATCGACACCGTAAGCAGCGCCAACAGCGGCCCTAAGTACGCTGCCGTGGGATTTGGACCGATGCCCTCGCTACTAACGAGCGGCACGGCCGTGAAGAACGACGAGCGACGTGTCGTCGCCACCATTCCCAACGCCACGCCGCAGAAGAGCAGCCAGCCGGCGTAGGAGTGGAACCCCCCGATCGCGATGTCGGGCGATACCCAGGTCCCGACGGCGATGAGGGAGGCAATACGAAACACGTTGAGGAGACCCATCAGGACCGCTCCGAGCGGCAGGAGCAGCAACGCGCGCGGCAGACGCAACGATCTGCGGAAGGCCCACAGGTACACGCCGAGAAACACCCAGATCAGTCCGATGCTTTCGTATCCCGAACACCCCGGTGAGATCTTGATCGAGAACCGTCGCGTACCCACGACCATGTGCGCCGGGTCCATGACCCCGTCCGTCGCCACGCACGAGATGAGGGCGGCGACCATGCGCAGCGTCAGACCGCCGAGCGGACGCCAAGCGGAGTCCGTGAAGCTGCCGGCCAGCAGAGCCACGGCGCCGACGGCGGCGCTGATCAGCAGGATTCTCGAAGCCCGGCGAACGAAGGTCAGCACGGCACGGCCCGACAGAACGACCGCCGCGCAGCAGATCACGGCGACGATGCCGGTCAACAGCCAGATTCCGACCCACCACCCCGGGGTTGGAGATGCACGCAGATCGCCTTCCACAACTACCGCGGTCAGCTGATAGAACGCTAAGAACGCCAGCAGGTGAGCCAGCAGCCACGGCCAGGCCGAACGGGGCTCGGACGTTGCGGGTAACGCCTGCTTCACCCACGTGCGCAGATCTTCGCCGCCGAGCAGCAGCGCGGCCGCTGCGAGCGCAATCGCGAAACGCAGCGCGACGTGCGCCTGAGACAGCACAACCGCCCACAAGGCGGAGCCGAGGATTGGGGCGTCGGGGGCCTCGAAGCGGCCGCTCAGAAAAATCCCTTCGGCGACTAACAACGCGCCGAGGGCACTCAACACTACGACCGGTCTCGGCCGCCCTGACTCAACGCTCGGGATCTCTGACCAGGTAGGGTTTCGGAGCACGAACTCTCATCGGGGCCCCGCGCCCCATCGCTCTCGCTGGGAATAGCGGCGAATCAATCGCCCCGGCGACGTCCCAGCAGAACGAGGACGCCGCCGACGAGAAGCGTGAGCGCGCTCTGGGCAACGCTCGGGTCGATCTCCGGTACAGGAACATCCGCAAACGCCGGTGAGGCTACGCCGATGGTGAGCACAGCGATGCCAAGCCCTGTGAGTAATCGTTGCATAGGTATCCCCCTGCGGGCGAAATCGACCGGATGACCCGGCAAGATCAAACGCGCTGGCGACGTCCCAGCAGAACGAGCACTCCGCCGACGAGCACCGTCAGCGCACTTTGCGCAACGCTCGGGTCAATTTCCGGCACGGCGGGGATCGGACAAAAACCTGCACTCGCAAACGGCGGTAACATTAGCCCCATCGTGAGAACTGCGAGACCCAGCCCTTTCCACGTCAAATATCGCCGCATGACTTGCCCTCGCAATCTACCGAATACCCTGTCCGGCAGCTGGTTGATTTGCTTTCCGACCGGGACCCTCCCCAGCAGGAATGCTCCGACAGCATAGGCGTTCAGTCGGAGTGAACAATTCGTTCAATCCGCTATTGCTCGACGCGGAACTAGGCTAAGGGCAACTTCTACGCCAATGACGGAGCTTTCTACCGAGGCGCCATAAGTACTTGATTACCTGAGAGGTCGCTTTCCTGGCCGCCAACATCCGGAGTCCCGGCGAGACGAGCAGCGACGGGCGCCAAGCGCAGTAGCTCGTCGTGGATTCGTTCCGCCACCCAGTCGTTGCCCGCGTCCGTGTAATGCCCGGCTGCGGGAGTGGTTTCCGACAGGAACATGGCGGCCCTTTGCTGCGCCGGTAGCTGCCGTAGCGCCGGCACTAGGTCGAGATAAGAGAAGCCGCTCTTCTCGGATTCCGCGCGCAGCCGTTCGCGCCACGCGTCAGCCTCGGGGTCGTACTCCATGGGAAGGTAGACGATCAAGAGCGTGCTACCCACGGCGCGATCCATCCGCTGCAAGGTTTCGAAGATCTTCGCGGTGACTTGCCAGGTCTCCTCGTCGAAGTGCATGCTCTCATCGCGAGCTACGCCGCCTCGAGCAGCGGCGCCGTAGCTCAATCGCTTGCGAGCCCGATTCACCAATTCGATACTGCGGAGCGCGTGAGCGGCCTTCTTCAGGCGGTACAGGAAAGTGGAGAACAAGACTGCGAATCGAGATTGCGGCACCGGAACGTTCCTGGTCACCAGCAAGCCGTCCTTGACCGCAAGCATCGGTTTGCCGTAGCCGGAGAACGTCGCACACCTCATCCTGTAAAAGTCTAGCGTGATGAGCGCGAACACGTGGACGGTGTGCTCTAGCGAATGCCCCACCCGAACGTACCTCAGGTAGGCTTGGTCGATACCGTAGCCCGCCACCCCCAAGTTGACTGTATCGAATCGGTGGTCCATCGATCCCAGCAGGTGGCACCACGCGTGGTAGTCATCAACGCCATAACCGAGCGTGAACGAGTCTCCCGAACAGATGACTCGGAGGCGATCGCGCGGAGCCTCGCGCGTCACCTCTTGGTCACCTCGAAAGCCCCGTGCGTTGGTTCGAAGAAAAATTCCAGGCCCATAGAGATCAGACATGAAGACGTTCGGCCGGTTCACCCAGCCGAGCTCGGAATCGTAGCGCATGCTTGGCCAATCAGCGACGCCTGTCTTCGAGAGAAGGTCAGCGGAAAAAAGAGCCAAGCTGCTCATGCCCTCTAAAACGCAGAAACCGGCGACGGACCCAAAGCCGATCAACACACAAATCATCGTAAACCGTCGAATCTTAGCGAGTCTTAGCATGAGGAAAATTGGATGGGCCCGTCCGCGGCGCGCAGCATTGGATTGGGTGGTGGCCGCCTACGAACGAGGCGCGCTCCCGTAGCGAGCACCCAGGCGGGCAAGAGGGTCCCGTGGCCGCTCACAGGCAGGTGCTCGTGCAGGTGTCGCCGTTGAGACACATCGGGCACGGGCCGGCCGGATCACAGCAGTCCTCCGAGTCGGGGCATGTGTTCCCCGCCGCGCAGCTCGTCTCGCCCGGCGGGACCACGGTGCAGCTGTTGGCGATGGCGCTGTTGCACTGACTAGAGCTTCCCGAAGGCCCCGGGACGCACGTGGACCCGTTCTTACACGTTCCGAGCCCCGTGCCGGGATCGATCAGCGAGCTGCACAGCACCGCGGGATTGCCATCGGCCGGCGCGTCGGAGCAGGCTCCGAATACGGCCTGGCTACAGTTTCCAACGGCCGGGACGCAGCCCCCGCCGCCCGGGCAGGCAGGGAACCCCGGGCCGCACGCCTGCGCATCGTTGGTCGAGCACGTCCCGAGCCGACACTTCTTTCCCGTCACCGAGTCGAACTGGCCTCCCTTGTTGAAGCAATTCAGTGCCCGGACGCAATCCACCGGCGGGTGGCCGTCGATCGAGGCGCTGGTCAGTCCGTTTGCGCATGCCGCGTTGCACGACTTGAAGGCGTCTTCCCCGCTCGTTCCGGTGCAGTCCCTCGAGCCGGTCGTGACGCTGCAGTTCAGGGCCGCGGCCGTCAGGTGCCGCACGAGCTGCAGCCTCTTGTCGCCGGTCGGCGCCGCGCACAGCGCCTCCTCGGCCGAGTCGGCGTCGTTGACGATCCTCGGGCAGTTGAAGTTGTTGCCCGTGCTCGAGCAATCCGTCGAGCTCGAGTGGCTGCCGGTCGGCACGATGACTTCGCCGCAGATGTTCAGGCAGCCGCCCCCGGCGAGGATTGCCGCCGAGGCGATGTTGCGGCTGCGCGGCTGCGTGGGATCGAACCGTGCGTGCGCAGCCCAGAAGCTCGGCCCGCGGCAGACCTCTTTGCCCGGCGTCGCGGTCGGCACCGGGGTGCTGGTCGGTGTCGGGGTGTGCGTCGGCGGTGCCGCAGGGGTGGAGGTCGGCGTGCGGGTGGCCGTGGATGTGTTGGTCGGCGTCTTCGTCGGGATGCTCGTCGGCGTATGAGTCGGGTTGTTCGTCGGGGTCCGGGTCGGAGTGTTCGTCGGCGTACTGCCCGGGGTCGGTGTGTTGGCTGGCCCAAGGAATTCGTCCGCTCCGATATCGTAGGCGGGTGCTTGCGGTCGGGATTCTCCATCAAAGTCATCCCTCACCGCAGCAAGAAACGGCGCCTGATCGATCGCCGCCGTGGCCGTTCCTTGTAGATGGAGATTCGCCGATGCAGGATCCACGAACATTCCAGACGTCGCAGTCCCGAGATTTCCGGACTGGGTAACCCCGGCTCCGTCCCGAACGTGAATCGGCAGGTCCGCGAGATTGTTGCGCGCTTCACCGTTCGTTGTCGTGCTGAAGCGGAATTCGATGGAGTAGAAGATGTTCGCATTCGCCAGGACCGTATTGTGGTACACCTTCGTGTTGGGTGAATCCCAAACGATCATGGTGCCGTCCGAGCTTGCTTTGCGTGCCGCGCTCATCAAGCCGGGTTGGAGATACACGAAGTTGTTTCGGATCGTGCCGCCCGAGTGGTCGTTCCCGGGTGGATTCAGCTGCAGACCGTATGCGATCGATCGGTCCACGTTGATGAACGTATTGCGCTCCGTAAGGGTGTTGGCGGAGTGATTCCACATGAGCACCGCCGGGTTCCAGAGATACGTTGCGGAATCCGGCGTATGAAAATTCTTGAACACGTTCCCGCGAATGATCCAATCATCGGCAGCGTGTGCGCTGATGCCGTTCGTGTATCCGGCTCCTCCGCCATGATCACCGGGAGGACCGTTTGTGTATTCCAGCCAGGAGTATTCTACGAGCCCATTGTTGACTCCGATTCCCATCGTGGCATCGGTCGGGTTGGATTTGATGAATTGCGATCCGGCGTTCAACAGCTTCACGCTGTAGACGTGCGGCGCCTGCGCCCCGGAATTGAACATGATCTCGTTGTCCCACGTATCCCGGATTGTCAGATGGGCGATCGTGGTGTTTCGCGAGTTCGACCAGATGCCGAACGGCACGCTCGCACTGGACGTATCCATTCCCTTTCCCGCCAGAACGACGCCGGTGCATCCCGAGGTGCCGCGGATCGTGACGTTGTCCTTCCCGTTGATGTAGAGCGAGCTCGTGAGGTTGTACGTGCCGTCGGCGATCAGGACCGTATCTCCGGGTTGAAGATTGTTCATCGCGGCTTGCAGAGCCGGCTCAGTCGCGACGTTGACGACACGAGTGCCTGCTAGAGGTAGCGCCGGCGCGTTACACGCGGTCTGGGCAAAACCGACTCCAAGAGACTGAAGACTCGCGATCGACGTCACGAACAGCGCGGCCGCATACTTCATCCAGAGTATGGTACGTTACCGCGTCGCTGTTTCACCAGCGGTACGGGGAGAGCCGGAAGGAATTGAGGAAAATCGCGCTATGCGTGGACGGCCCGGGTGAGCTCCGCCATCTTCCGTTGATGATCGACCGCGGCCTTGGCTCCGGCCGTCTTGGTGAGGAGGTCGAGCGTTTCCTCCTCGTCGTCGCCGACCGGGCAAGACCGAGCAGATGTCCTTGCACGTTCCGCGAGCGATCGAAAACGGCGTGACGCGGGAGGAGTTGGTCGAGCTGATCACGCACCTCGCGTTCTATGCCGGCTGGCCGAATGTGATGTCGGCGGCGACGCGAGCGAAAGAACCGCTGGCGAGGAAGTAGACAACGTTCAACTCGACGGGGAGAGGAGTCCCGCAATGCAGAAGCGCAGGCTTGGAAAGAGCGGTTTGGAAGTCTCGGCGATCGGGTTGGGCTGTATGGGAATGAGCTTTGGGTACGGTCCGCCTGCAGACGAGCAGGAGATGATCTCGTTGATTCGCACGGCGGTCGAAAAAGGCGTCACCTTCTTCGACACCGCGGAAGTGTACGGTCCGTTCACGAACGAGGAGCTCGTGGGCGAAGCCCTCGCTCCGTTTCGTGGGCAAGTCGTGATCGCCACGAAGTTCGGATTCAGATTCGATCCCACGACGCTGAAGCAGGCTGGCCTGGATAGTCGCCCCGAGCACATCAAGGAGGTTGCCGAGGCCTCGCTCAAGCGACTCAAGGTCGAAGCGCTCGACCTCTTCTATCAGCACCGCGTCGACCCCGACGTGCCTATCGAAGACGTGGCTGGAGCGGTGAAAGACCTGATCCAGCGAGGCAAGGTCAAGCACTTCGGACTTTCCGAAGCAGGAGTACAGACGATTCGTCGTGCTCATGCCGTCCAGCCCGTCACGGCCCTCCAGAGCGAGTACTCCCTGTGGTTCAGAGAGCCTGAAGCGGAAGTGTTGCCGACTCTCGAGGAGCTCGGAATCGGTTTCGTTCCGTTCAGCCCGCTCGGGAAGGGGTTCTTGACGGGAAAGATCGACGAGAAGACCACGTTCGACAACTCCGACTTCCGAAACATCGTCCCCCGCTTCACGCCCGAAGCTCGCAAGGCGAATCAGACGATGGTCGACCTGCTTCGTACGATCGGAGAAAAGAAGAAGGCGACGCCTGCTCAGATCGCGCTCGCGTGGTTGCTCGCGCAGAAGCCATGGATCGTTCCGATCCCGGGCACCACGAAACTGAAACGCTTCGAGGAGAACATCGGAGCAGCCGACGTGCAGCTCACACCGGACGACCTTCGCGAGATCGAAGGCGCCGCCTCGAAGATCACCGTGCAGGGCGAACGCTATCCGGAACATCTGAAGCGAATGGTCGGTCGCTGAGTAATTCTGCTCGCCGACCTGCTCGGTCAGCTGCGACAGGAGCCAGTCGAGGTGCTCTTCCTCCGACTTGAGCATGCCGGCCAGCAGCTTGCGGGAGGTGTTGTCCCCATCTCCACGGCGAGCGCGATCGCCTTGTTGAAGTGGACGAGGCGATCGGTCGCCAAGACAAACCCTTCCAGCATCTCCAGGAGAGGCCATGGCCGGAGCGTGCTTCTCGATCCGTTCCGCCTGTGACGCTTACCGAAGCCGACGTTCAAAAGGCCCCGCGGCGCGCACTAGGAACACCGAACGTCCGCCGCGGGCGGGTCACCCCTCAGGAGCCGTCAGCACCGCCCCGGCCTAATCCTCGACGATCACCTTGATCCGCACTACCCGAGCCGTGGCGTAGGCATGGGCGGGTGTCGGTTTCGGAGACTGTTTAGCTGCTCCAGCCATACTCGCCTGCGGCTTTGCCTGCGCGAGCGTCGTCGCAGCTTGCAGCAAAGTTACCAGCGACACGGCCCGAAGTAAGCCCCGACGCATGAGCCGCGGCTTGGGGCGGCTTGGCAGCAGGGCTGTGGACCCACCGGACTTAAAATTCCGAAATCGCCGGGGCACTCGGCTGACTGCTGCGGCGAACCGCGATGGCCAGCTCGCGGCGATCAGGGCTGGCGGGGTTTACGTCGCGGGGCCTCACCGTCAGTCCGACCGTGAACTCCACGCGCGCGATGCTTGCGAAGCGGTTCGGAGACATCGCGGACTATACGGCCCTTCTTACTCACGATCTTCTCCGTGTACCACGGTTCTGGATTGAGATCGGGCCTGCGGTCGATGAGTCGGAAGACCTCTGGCAATTCACCGGTTTCCGAGAAGTAAGGATAGCCACCACAAGCGGTTGAATTCTACCTAGCGCGGGCTTGACGCCCGCAACCCAAGCGAGGCGTTTGCCGCGGCGGTGGGCATTGGGCCTGACGTCGCTCGAAGGCTGCGGTGTTGGACACCGGATCGGGAGATGGTCCATGCAGCACGACCATGAAAAGACCGACTGCCTTCGAGAAGATCCACCAGGGCGAACTGCTCGGAAGGGTGACCCTGCCCGATCGGGTCTTGTTCCGCGGGCACCTCAAACTGCGCGATGCGCGGACCCTCGGCGTGTTCCTGGCGTACAGCCATGTGCTGCTCAAGGACTTCGGCGCTTACGCCGAGGCCAATACGGCCGAACGCTCGAGGGTTCGGTACTCTTCGCGATTCGGCGCGAAGAGGTACACTTTGGACCTCCTCGGGGTCTATCGACCACTCGAATTTCCGCGAAAAATGGCGGAGATGGATGGGAGTCGAACCCGGAGCCGACTGCGGAAAATCTAGAGAATTTCGCCGCAGATGATGCTGGATGTGGCTCTTCAGTGGATAGGTTAGCCCTCGAGGGCCAAACTCAAGATTACGCACCGAATCCCTCGTGCGCCGACGCGGCGAAAAGACCGGAAGCTTCGTCTCCCGAGGGGACCCCAAAGCCGTAAGGAATCGGGGCGCTTCTTCGATCGAGGGCTCGAATTCCTTCTGCTCCAACGTGCCGTATCGGCCGCTTCGGAGCCCGAGTTTGGCCCACATGGGCCAGGCAACGGTAAGCCGGCGAGAGCTGCGACGCAGCGAATCCTGATCGCCAAGATTCCGCACGAGACTGGCCCGCTTCCTGGCCTTGGCCCGCGGGGGTTTTTCCTTCTCTGGATCGAACTGTGCGTCTTCTGGGCTTCGTGCGTCGGGCTCTTCCACGCACGCTTGCTCATCGTGCCGCTGCCGGCTGCGCTTCCTTCACCGCGAGCTCGGCGATCGACCAGTCCCACTTTCGGTCGGCGGCCGCGAGCGAGATCCGGATCGCGCGCGCCGCACGGGGCGAGAACCCGATCTCGATCGTCGCCTCGCTCCGGAGATCGATCGCTCCGTTCGAGAGCACGAGGCCGACAGCGGGCGTGTCGAGGGCGACCGCTGGGCTCCAGACGCCATCCTCGGCGCGGGTCTCGACCCGGATCGCACGCGGCGTATCGTGACCGAAGCGTCCCGAGCGGAGCACGACGCCGCCGACCTCGGTCTCGCCGGCGAGGTCGACTTCGAACCAGATGCCGGGCGATTGAGGCCGAGCCGAACCCCAGCGGGTTTGGAGGTCGCCGTCGATCGCGAAGTGCGCGTTCTCCGGCGCATCACTCGCAGTCGCGGTCCACGCCGATCGGTCGGCGATCGGCGCGGTCTGGTGCCTCGGGTGGATCCGGTAGAAGAGCGTGTAGGTGCCGACGTCGCGGTGCTCGAACGCGCAATCGAGCGCTGTGAACGCGTCCTGCAGGGCCCCCGCGAACTCGCGTCGGGCGAGCACCGCGTCGGGCCTCCAGTCGGCGATCTCCTCGTGGGGGTAGCGGTGCATCTCTCGTTCGAGCATCAACGAGCGCTCGTTCGACCGGTAGGTAAGGAGGAACGCCTCGTCGTAGTCGGCGAAGCCCTGGTGCACTCGCTCGGTAGCGAGGAGCTGCAGAACCCGGCCGAGACGGTCTGCATAGACATCCGGTGCCGCGAGAGCTACGAGATATGCCCGAGCGCCCGCGCTGACCACGCCCGCGACGAACAGCGTTGCGAGCGTCGCCGCGAGCCGCGAGCGGCGCCACAGGTCGACGCCGGCCGCGGCGAGGAGCGGCAGAATGCCCGCGTACGCCGGCAGGAGATAACGGGGGGCGTTCCACGTCGCGAAGTGCGTCGGCAGGTAGAGGCAGAGGACGGTCGCTAGCAATAGGACGCAGATTTCCCCGCCCGGCGCCGTGGGGCTCAGGCGGACGAGGTCGAGGAGGCCGTGGCGCGCTCGCCATGTGCTCCAGCCGATCCCCGCGACCATGATTGCAGCGGCGGCGATTCCTGCAGATCCGCCGACGAGACCCCCGAAGCCGTCGAGCCGCGCGACGCCGAGCACAACCGGCCCCTCTTGCGAGCAGAGGTGAAGCGCATTCCTCGCGACCGACACATGGCCGTCCCGACCGCCGATGATCGCAAACGCCGAGAAGCCCTGTGCGACGGTGTGCACCCAGAGCGGCAGGCTGCCCAGGCCGAAGCCGGCGAGCGCTACCCAGGTGTGGCGCCGGAGCGGCGCGCTCGGATCGCGCGACAAGAGCAAAACGCACGCCGGGACCAGATAGTCGACGACCAGGAGGTTCGTCCAGAAACCAAGACCAGCCACGACGCCGAGCGCGAGCGCCGCCCCGGTGCCCCAGTCGCGCGGGCGGTCGCGCGCGAGCCAGATCCCGATCACGAGCGCGAGCTGCCCGAGGGCGAGACCTTCCGCGTAGCCGCCCCGCGGCTCCACGTGCCACAGCGCTAGTAGCGGCGGTGCGAGTGCGGCTGCAACCAGGGTCACCGCGCCGACCGCCCTGTCATAGAGTAGGCGGCCGAGGGGATAGAACGTGAGCAGGTGGACGAGGCCCCAGAGGAGCGGGCCGGTCATCACAACCGCGTCCGAAAGCCCGAAGAGCCGCACGAGCGCCGCGATGGTGTAGGGCTCGAGCGAGCCCATGTAGTTTTGGCCCCAGTAGAAGATGTAGTGATGGCCCTCGGTGATGTGCTTCGCCATGAGCGCGACCACCGCGTGGTCGCCGCGGAGCCTGCCCAACAGGCCACGGAGCACGAGTAGCCGGTATGCGAGGCCGACCGCGACAGCCGCCGCGACGACGGCGAGCGTGCGGGCGCGCGCGCTCACGGCTCGATCCGTTCGCCGGCGAGGCAGAGCTCGCCGATCGACCAGTCGTAAAAGCGCGCGCCGCGCGTGAGCTCGATCCTGAGGCGGTGCCCCCGGGTGCGCCCGAGACCCATCTCGATCCGGCCGCCCTGAGCGCCGTCGTCGTATGGGAACGAGCCGTCGAGCCCCCAGGCGAGCTCGCCCAAGTAAGGATCGCGCTCGGCGACGACGGCGACCGAGCCGTCGTCCTGGCTGACGAGCACGCGGAAGCCGCGCGGGAAGTCGCGCCGCCAGCCTGTGAAGTCGATGCGCAGGCGGTCGAGCCGGTATTCGCCGCCGAGGTCGATCTCGTAGAAGAAGCCGGGCTCTTGCGGGGCTCCGGTTCCCCAGCGGGTGTCGACGTCGCGGTCGATCGCGCGCTCCGGGATCGACACGCTCGGATTGCCGACGCTCGAGGTCGCCTTCCAACCAGTGGTCGGGAGGCACTCGAGCGGCTTCGGAGCCTTCGCAGGCTGGCGCTGCGGCAGCCCAACGAGCAGCCGTCCCCCGCCCGCGCCGACCACCTGCCCCCGCTCCCACGTCCAGCCGCGCGGCAAGAGCACGCGGTCGACGTGGAGCCTGCCGGCGAGTTCCTTCAGGCTCGCGACATCGGCGAGCGCGAACTCGCGCGCTAGGATCGGCGCGTTCCGTGCGAGCAGCTCCTGCGATCCGTTCGCGAGCCCGGTCCCGGGGGGGATTGCCCTCTGCCACGCGCCGTCCGACGCGACCCCGAGCGGCAGCACGAGCACGCGGCCCGGGTTCGCCGCGATCATCTCGGCGAGCTGCCGGTCGATCGGCTCGACGCCGGTTCCCGCCTCGTTCCCACCGCGCCAGCCGAGGGCGACGAGCGCGAGCATCGCGAGGGCGGCGGCGAGCGTCCTCCGGATCCCGCGCGCCGCGAGCGGCGGCAGGAGCAGCGCGGCGATCGAGCCGCCGATCCGCGCGAGGTCGTAGACCTGGAGCGACGGAGCGATCGTTGCGAGGAACGCGGCGGGCGACGACGCCGACTCGTGGAGGCGACCCGGCGGATGGGTCACGAGTGCGGCGAAGGCGGCAGCCGCGACGAAGAACGCGCATCCGCGTCGCCCGGTGCGCACGGCTCCGACCGCAGCCGCGCCCCACGCAGCGACGCTGGCGGCGAGCGCGATCCCGTCGCCCCGCACGGCCCCAATCGAGGCGGCGAGCGTCGCGCGGTAGCCGCGGTCCGGAAGCCCGTACGGCGCGCCGTAGGCGAAGTAGTGACCGGCGTCGAGGCGGAGGAAGCGCGCCCAGTCGACTTCGTTGGGCGGAATCGCAAAACCGAGCGTGAGCGCGAGCGAGAGCGCCACCGTCGACGTCGTACCGCGTGCGAGGATCCCGGCGACGAGCACCGGCACGGCGAGGAGCGTTCCCGGGCGCGAGAGCACGCCGAGCGCCACGACCGCGATCGGGAGGGCGAGACCGCGGCCGCCGACGGCGCCACGCACGACCCAGATGAGCGGCGCCGCGGCGAGCGTTCCCCAGAGGCCCTGTCCGGAAGCGAGGAAGAGCGATCCCGCGGCGGCGGCCGCGAGACCGGCGGTGGGCGGCGCCAGCCCGAGGTCGAGCCCGATGGCGAACGCGCCGGCGGCCCCGACGACCCCGAGCGCGGCGGCGAGCAGCCAGAAGGACGCCGACCCGGCGAAGCCCACGCGCTCCGCGAGGTGGAGAACCGTGGCCGGCTCGGCGACCACGACGTCGCGGGGCACCTCCCAGATCGCCACCTGGCCGCTTGCGGGGATGCGCTCGGCGCCGGAGGCGACCGCCTCCCAGGTCGTTCGAAAGCTGTCCATCGCGCCGAGGTCGAGGTGCGCCGCGGCGAACACCACGACCACCGCGGCTAGGGCGAGCCAAGGAGCTCTCGCAGACTCCCCGGTCAGCCATCGCGCGCTCATCGGAGTGTGATCTCCACGCGCTGGTGCCCGCCGGGGCGAAGTCGGATGAACGAAACGTCGCCGTAGATCCGCTCCCCTGCGATCGGCACTGGCGGATCGGTGCGCAGTGCCGGCGACCAGCGATATTTGATCACGACCTCCGAGTCCCCGGTCTCGACGACGAGCGCTCCGGGCCGTTCCTCGACGCGGCCCGAGCCCCGCAGGAACCGGTTCGACGCCCCGGGTACGGCGTAGAGCGTGATACCGCCCTCGTCCGCGACCGCAGCGAGATCGGGCCTCGCCGCGAGCGTCTCGGCCCAGGTCGGCAGGTGGTTCAGGACGCAGCCGACGTTCCAGAGGTCGAGGAAGTGGCGGAAGGCTTCGCCGCTCTGGAACTTCCTCGGCACGGCGTCGCGAAAGTCGCGGCGGTGGTAGAAGTCGTTGCCGACGAAGCTTCGGCCGGTGAGCAGCGGCAGGGGCGCCATGTGGCCGCCGCCGAACCAGTGCACCGAGATGCCGGGAACGAGCACCCGGCGCTCGGGGTCGCAATGCGTACGGATCGCGTCGACCATGCGCTCGAGCGCCGGCGACGAGGTTTCGTACCCATAGATACCCTCGTTCCGGTAGAAGGAGGCGGCGCCGGCGACGCTCGCCCCGAGCACGGCGACGACAGTGCCGAGAATCGCCGTCCGGATCCAGGATGCGCCGTACTCGAGGAGGCGGTCGAACGCGACCGTCGCGAGCGCGGCGAGAAATAGGCTCGCCGGAATCGCGAAGCGCTCCAGGCCGACGTCCGTACGGATCTGGTTCGCGAAGATGCCGATCACGAAATTCCAGGCCGCAAGTGCCACGAGGAGGGCCCCGGCGGCTCGCTTCGGTCCCGGCGGCCAGCGGAGCATTAGGACGGCGCCTACCGGGGCGAACGCGGCGACGACCGGGTTCAACTGCTCGAGCGTCCGGCCGATCGCGAGCGTGGTCCCCGGCCAATCTACGCCGCCGAGAATCGGGCTCGCCTGGCGCGCCAGATGCTGCCGCGAGTCGCCGTAGATCGCGAGCCAGTAGACCCAGGGCAGGTGGAGCGCGAGAAGGGCGGCCACGACCGCGCTTGCGCGCCTCCAGTCTGCCGACTTGAACCGCCGCGCGGCGAGCGCCGCGCTGCCGATCACCGGCAGCAGGATCAGCGCGCCGAGCGGCCAGAGGAGCACGAAGCTCGTTGCGGCGACGAGCGCGACGAGACCAGCGAGATCGGTCCGGCCGACGAGAAACGCGTGCGCGAAGAGGCCGGTCGCAACGACCGCGAAGTAGCAGGAGATCACGAACGGCGGCAGGCCGAAGTGGAGCGCGTAGAGGAATAGCAGCGTGGTCGGCGCGAGCGATGCGATGCCGCCAAGAGCGGCCGCCCCGGCGGCGACACCGAACGCTCGAAGCCCAAGGTAGTAGCTCCACGGGAGCACGACGAAGTACACGTGCGGGAGCGCGACCGAGAACGTATCGACGAGTTCACCGAGCGCGAGGAACGGCGATGCAAGCAGGAAGAAGCTGATCGCGCCGGTCGCGACGAGCTCGTAGCTGGCGTAGCCGCCGTTCCACTCCGGGTTCCAGAAGACGAGGTGCGGGAACGCGTCGCGCTCGAGATGCAGGCGGTAGAGGAACGACGGCAGGTCGTCGGAGGTGACGAGCGCGCCGCCGGTGGCGTCGTGGAAGGTGAGCACGAGCCAGAGTTGAACGGCGGCGAACAGGACCCAGCCACGCCGATCGGGATCGCGCCCGAACCAGTGCGCCACGAGAAGGCCGCCTCCCGCGAGGTAGGGCCAGGCCCCGCGCACCGAGCGCGCGTTCAGGTGCGCGAACGTCCGCGCGCTCGATTCCGAGAACGCGACGAACGCGAGCGCAATCGCTCCCGCGGCGATCCAGACGGCATCCGAGGGCGCGCGCCCGCGCCGGACGCTAGCGGCAACGAGCGCGGCGCCCGCGGCCGCGGCAAGGGCGCCCCAGGCGATCCCGGTGATCGACGCGGTCGCGCCGAAGCCTCCTATGAGCACCGCGACGCCTCCGGCGAGGAGCAGCGCGGGACCCGGCAGACCGGCGAGATCGTCTTTTGCGAGCATCGCGGCGTCAATCACCGACGAGCGAGTGCGAGATCTCGACCCAGTCGACCTCGGCGTAGCGGCTGAACGAGACGGGCCAGACGCAGAGCACCGCTCGTTCCGGGAGCGTCACGGCCCGGCGCCGAGCAATGGGTGAGGCATCGCGTGGAACGGGGCGGTTGCGACCGGGAACATGGGTAACACATTGAACCGGGAACATAGGTGATCCGCCCTGAGCACTCACCCTCAGGTGCGACGTCCTCCCAACCTCCCAAACTCCAGACATTTTCTCTAGCCTTGGCTCAGTTTCTGAGCCGGAACAAAGTCCCAGAAGTCGCCTAGCCATTGTGCGGCCGCATTTTGCCTACGAGCCCTCCCGAGGCGATCGTCGTCGCGGCGCATCGAGGTGGGAGCCCGCTTGGCCACATGCGGCGTTGCGACTTGCCCGCCGAGCGAACTCACATGGCGCAGCCTCGGGGTGAGCTTCGGGGCGGTAGCCACCGTAATGAGCCGGGCGAAGCTCGCCCGGCTCAAGAGCTTCGAGGAGGCCGAGCGGCTCGGCGATCCGGAGCGTGGTTCGAGAGGGCTCGGTGCACCGCTCTTCAGGCAAAAAAGGGAACCTTGGGCCCTCGTTTGGCCCTCGCGAGGGCCAAACGCCACGTAACCCCGACGGAAAATGGCGGAGATGGATGGGAGTCGAACCCACAGCCGACCGCGGAAAATCAAGAGAATTTCGCCGCCGATGATGCTGGATGTGGCTGTTCAGGGGTAGCTTAGCCCTCGAGGGCCAAACTACAGATCAAGCACCGGATCCATCGTCTGCCGACGCAGCGAAAAAACCGAACCCTTTCTCGCCTGAGGGCACTCCAAAGCTCTAAGGCATCGGCGAGGTTGGAGCAGAAGGGATTCGAACCCTCGAGTAGGTGCGAATTTCTAAGGGTTTTCTTGCTCGGATCGTCCCACTTCGGCCTACGTAGAGCCCGAGTTTGAACCACGTGGTTCAAACTCGGTAGCGGTCGCCGCACGCTCTGGAGGGTGAACGCATCGCTCAACCCAAAGGGCTTTGGACTGCCAGAGGCAATCGGCCAGGCTGACGATTGCAAGTACGGCCAGGCGAGCATCGAAATCAGATGAACGGAGGCGCCGGCGAGCAGGGTGAGGTCGAAGCCGATGCGCATCGAGCAGAGCGACCAACGCCCGACAAAGTCGTTCGCCGAGAAGAAGACGGAAATGAGTCCCGAGGTCAACTTGACCTCGAGCGACCGGTGCGCTTTGACGGCCGCGCAAATACGCGATGAGCGAAAGCCTCTTAGCCGGCCAAGCGCCATACGCAGCCCCGCGCGTCGTGACGCGGCTGGAGGACTGCTTCTTCTACCACACGATCGAGGTTCCGGGGTACGGGCTCGTCGAAGGTCCGTGGGACCTCCGCGCGGCGATCGGAGACTATCTTGGCCACGTGCCCCTCGGCGGCAAGCGAGTACTCGAGCTCGGTACGGCGAGCGGCTTCGTGTGCTTCCACATGGAAAGGCAAGGGGCGGACGTTGTCGCCTACGATCTCTCGCCCGAGCACGCGCACCTGCAGAACGTCGTAGTGTTTCCCGATGATGACCTCCGCCGCATGGCGGCGGAGTACAGCTCGCTTATCCACCTCGTGAACAACGGCTGGTGGCTCTGCCATCGCGCGTTCCAGTCGTCCGCCCGCGTGGTCTACGGCGACGTTTACGACGTTCCCGGAGCCATCGGTACGGTGGACGTCGCCATGTTCGGCTGCATCCTCCTTCACCTCCGCGATCCGTTTCTAGCGTTGGCGAGTGCGCTCCGTATGGTGCGCGAGACGGTGATCGTCACGGAGCCCTTCTGGATGCCGCCGGTGACGCTGCCCCCGCCGGCGCCAAGGCTGCCCGCCATCGCCGGCTGGCGGAGGCACGTGTTGCGGCTCGCGCAGCGAATCTGCGGCGATCCGCTCTGGAAAAACGAAGTCTGGCTACGCCAGTTTGAGGAGCACCTGCGGCAGTATGGCGAGCGCATGGCAGCGCTGCCGATCCTGACGCTTCTGCCCGACTATCGGCGCCGCGAGCCGAAGGACGCTTGGTGGCAGCTGAGCCCGCACGTCGTCCGGGAGCTTCTCGGCATTCTAGGTTTCGAGGACAGTCGCGTGGCCCTTCATAGCCAACAGCACAGCGGTCGTCCGATGCCGATGTTCACGGTCGTCGCGCGGCGGACGAAGCCGAGCACGCAGGTGGTCGGGCGGCGACCGGCGGGTTGATCCCGCGGGCTGGATGAAACAGGAGGCGGCCTCGAGCTCCTACCTTAGAAAGCGACTAGTGGCCTGTAACATCTACATCGGTATCGGTGCGGAGCCCCTGGGAATGGCGCGTTTGAGATATGGACCCGAAGGTCTCGATACCACTTTGGGACGAAGGGGGCGTCGGGCAGGGTCTGGTACTGCGCGCGGACCGAGTCCGGGAGCAAGACCGGCGGGTGATAGCCGATCACGTGGGTCGCGGCCTCCGCCGCGAGCGCAGGGAAGAGCAGGCCGCAGAGCGAGAGCAGGGCGCCGAAGAGCGCACGGCGCTTGCCTGCGGGGCGCTCGTATCCATCCGAGACCGTGTCGCAGAGGTGACGTGCGCTCTCCATGGACGCTAGCTCGATGATGCGTAGCGCCGGCACCGCGGGAAACCAACGCTGGGTGGCGTTGGCGCTCTTCCTGCTGGCCGCGGCGTTTCGATTCTGGGGCCTCCAGTGGGGGGCGCCGACTCGCATCGACCTCCATCCCGACGAGATGGAACACGTGATGAGCCACGCGCTCGCCATCTCCATCGACCAGCCGGATCCGAAGTTCCTGAACTACCCCTCGTTCCTGATCTACCTGATCGCGATCGCGAACGGGCTCGCCACGCGAGTCGGGCTCGTCTCCGAGACCTGGCAGTCGTATATCGTCGCGCGCTCGATCGTCGCGGCGTTCGGTGCGGCGACCGCCCCGGCGGCGTTCTGGGTCGTGGCGGAGATGGGCGCCTCGACGCTCGGCGCGGCGCTCGCCGGCCTCTGGGTGGCGCTGCTCCCGCTGCACGTCTGGGAGAGCCACTTCGCGGTGACCGACGTGGTGATGACGTTCTGGATCGTGGCGGCGCTCGCGCTGTCGCTGCGCCTCTTCTCGCACGGACGATGGGCGGACTACGCCTGGACGGGGCTCGCCATCGGACTCGGCGTCGCGAGCAAGTATACCGCCGCGCTGGTCGCGGTCGCGCCGCTCGCCGCGGCCGCGCTCTCCGGCCGAGGCGAGCGCTCGACGATCGCGGGCCTCTTCGCGCTCGGCGTGGTCGCTTTGCTGGCGTGCTTCGCCGCGACGCCGTTCAGCTTCCTCCACTTCGCGCAGTTCCGCGCGGCGATGGCGTCCGAGTACGAGCACGTCCACAGCCTGCACTACGGCTTCAGCCTGCCGGCTCCGGGATGGCAGTACCACAAGTACGTCTACGAGCTGTTCGCTGGGTTCCCCTTCAGCCTTGGCTTTGCGCTCTACCTGAGCGCGGCGGCCGGCACGCTCTGGACGCTCCGTCACCCACGACGCGAACGGCTGATCGTGGTCGGGTTCGCGGCTCTCTTCTTCGCGATCCTCGGCCGCTGGACGTTCACGCCACTCCGCTATCAGATGCCCGTCGTGGTGGTCGGCGCCATGCTTGCGGGCGTTTGGCAGGGCGAATGGCTCGAGGACCCCTCGCGCCGGCGCCGTGCGGCGGCGGTCGCGGCGGTCGCGGTGACGCTTGGCTACACGAGCCTCTTCACGCTCTCGACGACGTCGCGCCTGCGGAACGACACGCGGATCGAAGCGGCGCGGTGGCTCGACACGACGATGAAGCCGGGCGAGCGCCTGCTCGCCTGCGGCTTCAGTCCGTACATGGCGATTCCGACCGACCGGCGGATCGTCGTCACCGGCGTGAGCGAGGCATGGGTCGATCGCCTTCACGAGCGCAACGACTTCGACCTCGTCGAGATCACCTCGCTTCTCTACTGGCGCCACCAGCGCCACCATCACCCGGCGTTCGAGCCCGCCTACCAGCGCCTGCGCCGCGGCGAGACGGGCTTTCACCTCGTGCGCCGGTTCGAGGGCGAATTCCTGAATCGCGAGCTCTACCGGCGGCTCGATCCGATGTTCGCGGGATACTTCATCTCGCCCGATCTCGAGTTCTATGCCCGGGGTTGAAATTCCCGATTGCTTCCGCAGGTTGGCGCCGTGATCGCGGGGCGCACTCCAATCTGGAACGACACCGAAGCGAAAGAGGAGCGACCGTTTATTACCGGACAGACGTTGAGGGTGAAACCCTCAATCGCCGGTAGACAACTGAGTCGAGCATGAGGGCTACTCTTCAGGTCAGCAGGTCGAGTGAAAGAGTCCGCCAACCCCATCCGTCTCGACCAGCCGATTGTAGACTCGGACGGCTTCCTCGGTCTGTAGGACGTGAACGGCTATGCCTCGATCGCTAAGCAGCTTGAGCGTCTCGGGGCAGACCCGAAGCCGCTCGTATACACCCTTGGTAAGCACGACCACCGTGGCGCCGTGCTCCAGCAACTCGGTGACGTCGGAGGGCTGGATTCCGGGCACGTGCGCAGTACCGGTCTCAGCCCAGTGCCACTCTCTCGCTCCGCCGGGAAAGAGCTTGGCGTCCTTGACGGCTCGTAAACGGGGATGAATGGACGAGCCTTCTCGACCGGGCTCACGGCTCTTGCCTCCCGATCGTCACCTCAGGGCCTCGAACCTCGAGGCGGAACAGCGCCCGGGTGCGCGGCCCCCGCAGCCCGAGGGATCCGAGCCGAACGTGCCGCCGGCTCTGAGGCACCCAGACGCCGACCTCGGCAGCGTAGGGTCCGTCGGCGGCTTTGTGCGGGACGGAGATCACACGACGCTGCTTGACGATCTCGTCTGCGGCCCAGAACCGCGTGCTGAGCGGTGATCCGAGCAAGTAGTCGTCCTGGAACTGCTGGCCGGCACCGCGGAAGTGCACGTATGCCGCGTACTCCCCGTCCATGCGTCGCATCCCCTGCCAATAGTAGGTCACCTCCAGTCTGCGCGGTCCGAGCACTCGCCAGTCGTATCCGACTAGCTTCAGGTCGCTTCCGAAGCGCCAACCGAGGGAAACCCGGGGGCGGAAGCGCTCGGCCTCGATGCGCTCGACGTCGGCCAGCTTGGCGGTTTCCCCGAGGGATCGATACAGGTGGCGGAGCTCAACGAGGGGCCTATCGTTTTCAGGTTCGCGCTCGGTTTGCGAGCGCAGCCGCCGCTCGGCGAGAGCCGGAAGAGTGGGGTCGGCGAATTCGGGGAGGCGCAGCGCGACGTCGCCCCAGCCCGGGCCAAGCACGGCGAGCTCGCCGATCGACCAGTTGTAGCCGTCGTTGCTCTCGAGCCGCGTGAGGCGCAACGCGCGGGCGACGAGCGGGGGAAACAGCACGTACTGGACGCCGCTCTGCACCGTGGTCACCTGGCCGCGGGAATCGAACTGCACGGGGAACCCCCATTCCGCATCCTCGACGAGCGACCAGTTGCCTCCGCCCAGCGAGGACTCGATCCGGAGCTTCCCGAAGGTGTCACGGTTGCGTTCGCCGAGGTCGAAGAAGATGCCGGTCACGGTCTGCGAGCCGCCGAGATCGAGCGTCACCGTCGGGAAGCTGCCGTCGGCGGGCACCGACCAGTACGTCCAGCGGTCGCCGTCGAGCATCGACGGCGCGTCGGCCGCATGCTCGCTCGCCGTCACCTTCCATCCGCGCCTCGCCAAGGGTGCGCGCGAAATACCGTCGTAACGGATCGGCCAGTAGATCCGGTAGCCGGGGATGTGGCTCGCCGAGAAGCTCGCGTGGAGCGAGGCGAGCGTCCCGTCGGCGGTCCCAGCGCTCTCGCGCACGATCACGGCCGGGTCGTGGAAGTCGACCTCGTCGAGCGGGTAGCGCTCGCCCGAGAAGTCCGTGAGAACGACCCGGTCGCGGGTCAGGTAGGTGGTGATAGTCGAATCGCCGTAGTCGGCGTACCCGTAGCGGATGCCGGAGCGCAGGAGATGCTCGGCCAGCTCGTCGACGGGTCCCTCGACTCCTGGGCGCGGCGAGGAGACGAGGCCCCGGCGAAACTCCGCGATTTGCACCGCGTAGACGCCGATGAGCAGAGCCAGCGCCGCCCCGCCGAGGATGCGGGACCGCGCCGCCAACCAGCCGATGGCCAAGGCCGTGAGCGCGAACGTCGCGGTGGTGATGGGCAGGAGGTAGCGGGCGACGTGGAAGCGGCCAGGGAGACCGACCGTGTAGATCCACACCATCGCAACGATCAACAGGAGGAGCGAGATCACCGGCTGGGTCTCGCGCAAGCGCCCGCGGAGGAGCGCCAGCCAGGACCGCCACAAGCCGAGCAGCAGCACGCCCAGCCCGAGCGCCATGAGCCACGTGAGCATGCGGCCCGGCCAGCCGAACGCGAACTTCTCGTCCAGGTCGCGGAAGCCGAACAAGAGGGGGATGGCACCGCGCACGGCGTATTCTAGCGCCGCGTGTTGGCCCTCGGTCCCCTGCAGACTCTCCACGAAGGAGAACGTGGGGAAGCCGTTGCGGATGTTGTATACCCAGAAGGGCAAGCTGCCGAGGAAGAAGCAGGCGACCACCGGCAAGATGACCGGCCGCAGCGGCAGCCGCCAATCGTGGAGAAGCAGGTAGGCTCCGACTACCGCGAAGTAAGGGAACACGAGCCAGTTGGTCCAAAACGCGAGCCCGGCGACCAATCCGATGGCCAAGAGGTGGCGACGCTCCGAGCGCTGGGGCAGACCGCCGTGCGTCACTCGCAGCGTCAGCCAAAGCAGCACCGTGCCGAAAGCGAGTGTCTCCGGATAATCGCCGCGAGGCATGAACTGCTGGTACTGGATGTAGGGAGGCGCGAAGGCGAGCAGCCAGCCCGAGATCGCCCCGGCGAGAGGACCGCCGCAGCGACGCACGACCAGATAGAGCGCGATCGCGAAGAGGACGTACCAGGGGAGGAGCCCCATCGACAGCGTCACGTCGCTGACGCCGAAGAGCACGAAGAACGGGACGGTGGCGAGCGACTCGAGCGATCCCATGTACGCCTGGCCCCAGTAGAACGTGTAGAAGTTGCCCCGCATCTCGTGAATCGCCATTAGCCCGATCGTCGCGCTGTCGCTCCAGTGTTTGCCCTGGGCTGCGAACGCGAGCGTGATGCGGATCGCCATCCCGACGACGATGCTCGAGACGAGCGCCAGTACGTATGGACGCTCGTCGCGCCAAGCTGCGCGCAGTCCCAAGCTCACTCGGCGACTCGCAGAGTGAACGCGTCGGCATGGGAAGGGCCGAACCAGCCGCAGCGCAGCCGTGCGGGACGGCTAGTATCCCACAAACCGACCTCGGCGGTGTAGAGTCCAGCGGGGGCGTCTCTCGGGATGGTAACGTGGAAGTGGTCACCTATCGTCTCGCCCGCCACCCAGCGGCTCGTTGGAGCGCACCCTCGGCTGCAGCGTGATCGGATAGGAAACGGGCCGGCCCTGCGAAGTGGACGCGTGTCGGTAGGGTCGAGCCACGGGTGACGCTCGCGGGTATCGCCCCGCTGCCGATGAGGCCGGCGCCTCCGGTTCCGGGGAGCCACTTAGAATTCCACGCCGGCGCGGCGGCGGAGCACGAGCGCGACCACGCTCGAGACGGCGAGGAACACGACGATCCAGGACACCTTCCAGCCGAAGACATCGATTTCGAGCGACGGATAGCGGACTTCGATCTGTCTTACCACGCAGCCTTCGCCGATGGCGGGCTCGGCGGGGGCGAGGAAGAAGGCCATCAAGCCGCCGCACATGCGCCGCGGCGCCGCCCCTCGCGCCGTCGTCGACACGGAAACCTGCTTGTCGATTCGCCTCTCGCCGACGACGAGAACGACCGACTGCGGGCCGGAAGCCTTGGCGAGGATGCGCCAGCTCGCCTCACCGCGAGCGGGGATTCTCACCGGCCCAGCCTCGACGGCCAGTCCTTCCGAGGGTTCGAGCGAAGCGGCATCGATCGCTGCCGACGCACCGAGCATTTCGACGACGGCACGCTCGCCGACGGCGAGCGCGCGCGAGCCGTAGTGGGCGTCGAGGTGGGCGCCGAGCAACGAGAAGGGGAGCGCCAGCGCCGCGAAGGGGACGAGCATCTGCCCGAGGTAGCGGGCGATGGCGGCGAGAAATCTCGCCTGGGCGCGCAGCACGACACGGGGCTCCTCGCGATAGAGACGCACGGCGAGGAGCTCCGCTTGCGCGCGCCGGCGCGCGGCGCGAATCGCCTCGGGGTTCGACGTCCAGCGGAAGATGAACAGCAGGGCGACCCCCGCCACGACGGAGGCCGCCCAGAGTCCCGCGACGGGGTTCCAGCGATCAAGCGGGCCGAGCAGCAGATCGAAGGCGCGGGCGAGAAGGTCGTGAGCGGCGGTCAATCGATGTAGCCGAGCCCCTCGAGGCGCTTCTTCACCTGCTCCTCGTCCTGCGCCTCTTCGAGGTGTCGCAGCTCGCGCTCGAGGAGATACGCAACGAAGGCGGTCACAGACGCGTAGCCGGCTTGCGCGGCGAATTTCGCGGCGCGTTCGTAGAGCGCCTTGTCGATGGGGATCTTGCGCTTGTCGAAAGCGAACATGCGGTACTCCGTCTAGCGTTCGAGAAAAGGATGGCCGGTCATCGCGGCGGGCGCGGGGATCGAGAACTCCGCGAGCACCGTCGGAGCGATGTCGCGCAGCGATACGTCGCTACGGGTGATCGGCCGGTTGCTCAGCACCACGCCCGGGACGACGTCCGCGGCGATGCAATGATCGCCGCTCCAGCGCTTGGAATTGTCTTCGAGGACCCCAGGCGGAACCTCGCCGAGCGCGGAGGGATTCGAGACGCGATAACCCCGCTCGTAGCCGATGACGAGGTCAGGGGCGAGGTCACGCAGCGCGCCACTGTAGACGTCTTCCCGCCGGTAGGCGCGGCGCACCACATGCGCGCCGTTCGCGGGATCGGCCCAGGCGAGAAGGCGTGACGTCAAGTCCGCGATCAGGCGTTCACGCTCCGCGGGGCTGACGGTGCCGAAGCGCTCCCGTCCGAGCAGGTTCAGATAGAGGCCGTTTAGGCCGAACCCGTACGCGCGCGTACGAGGCCAATCGACGTCGGCGAACAGCTCGCGGCTGGCCGCCGCTCCGGGCCGCAGCGCGAGCAAACCTTGATCGCGGAGCCAGCCGTTGAGGTTGGCCGCGCGCGCGAACGGGGCGAACCCGTGGTCGGACATCACCACAAGCGTCGCGTCGGCATCGCCTTCGATCGCCCGCAGCGCCTCGCCGAGCGCCTGATCGAGCTCGCGGTAGGCGTCGAGGATGGCGTCGGATTCCGCCGTCGGCGTCGGCGCGCTGCCGCCGAGGTCGCGAGAAAGCGTCCGCCAGAACATGTGCGAGACCTGGTCCACGCCGCCGAAGTAGGCGAACAGCAGCCCCGAACGAAAGCGGGCGAGCTCGACCGAGAAGAGCCTTCGCCGTTCCTCGTAGACGTCGCGAGCTTGATCCAGAAACTCGCCGTCCGAGAGCATCCCCGCCGACAGCGCGTTGGTGTCCTCGGCGAAGCCCTGCGTGTAGTAGTAGCCGACGTGGTCGTAGAGGTCTCGACTGTAGTCGGGCGGCGTCGAGATCGGCAGCGCGGGCTCGGCGGGGTCGATGTTGACCGGGCTCGCATAGAGCCGCAACGGTGCCACGGAGGCGACGTGGAAGCGGACGATGCCGGGAACCGAAAGTAGGTGCGGGACGAGGGCGAAGCGAATTGGCACCCAGCCGCTCCACTCGCCCTCGGCGAGCACGATCTCGTTGCCGCCGATCTCGAGCTTGGCCGCGCGCGAGCCGCGATCGATCCACACATCGAAGTCAAGCTCGGCGTAGGCACCGCCGGCGAGAAACGGGTTCGGCGGTCCCGGCAGCCTGCCGTGCGCGTGATCGCGCTCGACCGCGATGGTGCGGATCACACCGCCGGACACGGTGCGCGTCACACCATCCTTGGGATCGGCGGTGAAGAAGAAGAACGTGCGCGGAGTGCCGCGCAGATCTGGCGTCCCCATGTCGGAGATGGTCCGTGCCTTCGTCGGCTCGGGCGGAAAATTCGAAGGAATCTTCAGCACCGTGGCAGGGACACCGTGCTCCTCGAGCACGTTCCAAAAAGCCTTGCCGCGGCGCAAGAGCTCGGTCGTTCCCGACCGCAGCGGCAAGGCGTAGGAGCCGAAGCGGATCTTCCATCCGTCGTCCGCGACGCGCGAGGTCGAGAGAAAAGGTGCCAAGGCGCCGCCTCCGGGCGGCGCGGGGTCACGGTGGATGAAGTCGTAGATGCCGTGACCGCCGGGATCCAGACCGGTGGTGAACGTAGACCAGGCGACCGGGCTCTGCGGCGGGATCGTGGTGCCGAGCCGCTGGTAGTGGCCGAGCGCCGCGAGCCTGGCGAACGACGGGAGCTGTCCGGCGGCCATGAAGCGGTCGAGTAGCTCGGGGTCCACGCCGTCGAAGCCGAGGATCAAGACACGGTGTGACGTCGTCGGGGCGGGCTTGGCGCACCCGGCCGCAAAGATCGCGACGAGCAGCGTGGCGAGCGCCGCCTTCATGCCGAGAGCGACACTCCCAGCGAGCGACCCTCCATGTGCGGCGGAGGCGGCACGCCGTAGAGTCCCAGGATGGTCGGCGCGAGATCGACGATCGACGGGTCTTCGACGGGCACCGGCCGATTGCAGAACAGCACGCCCGGAACCAGGCGAGGATCGACGCAATGGTCGCCGCTCCAGCACTTGCGGTTGTCGGAGACGACGTCGCCGGCGACCTTGCCGACCGCCGCTTCCCAAGACACGCGGTAGCCGTTCGCGTAGCCGACGACCAAGTCCGGCGATTGATCGAGGTAGGGGCCGCGATAGCGCGCCGCCATGTCGACGGCCTCCACGACCACCGGCCGATCGCTCTCGGGGTCGCGCAGCCGTTCGAGCTTGGCGGCGATCTCTTGTTTCAATCGACCCGCCTCCGCACCCGGCGCGACGATCCCTTGCGCTTCGCGCCCGCGGAGATTCAGGTACACGCCGGCGAGACCGATCGCGTAGGCGCGCGTGCGGCTCCAATCGACGTCGCGCAAATACTCGGCGTCTCCCTGCGCTCCGTCGCGGAGCGCGAGATAGCCCTCGCGGAGAAACCAGGCGTTGAGATTCACGCCGCGGCGAAACGCGGCGAACCCGTGGTCCGACAGAACGAGCAGTACCGTCCTCGAATCGAGCATTTCGCGCACGCGTCCGATCAGGTCGTCGCAGCGGCGGTAGATATCCAAGACCGCGCGAGCGTAGCGCTCGCCGTCGCCCGGTCGGTCGGCGCGGGAATCGGCGTCGCTGTAGCGATAGAACATGTGCTGAATGCGGTCGGTGGCGTCGAACACGCAGACCACCACGCCGCTTTGCGTCTTGTCGAGCGCGTCGAAGAGGTGGCGCTCGCGCTCCTCGTGGAAGAGATGGGCCTGCTCGAGGAAGCCGTCTTCATCGAGCGCCCGCTCGTTGAGCGCCCAGGTATCCTCGGCCAGACCGAGCGTGGCGAACGGGCCGAGGAGCTTGGCGAGGTAGCTCGAATAGTAGCGCGGGTGGGAGATCGGCAGCGCCGGGCGATCCGGGTCGATGTGAATCGGCGTCATGTACAACTCGAAGGGCTCGAGACGTGCGAGACGAAAGCGGGCGATGCCGCACGGATTGATTCCGAGGCCGGCATGGAACGTCAGCGGAATCCACTCGGAATGCTTGCCCGGCCGCAAACGGACTTCACTGCCGCCGATCGTCAGCACCGCTTCGCCGCCGGCGCGGATCACCGTGAAGGGGATCTCGAGCGCGCCGCGATCCGGCCGCAACGGATGCCCGGGCCCGGGAATCGCTCCGGCGAGCCGGTCGCCCTGACGGCGTAGCGTCACGCGCAGCCCGCCGGTCGTCTCTCCCGCGTCGGCTGCTTCGGAGAAGAACGTGAAGCTCCCCTGCGTGCCGCGCAGGTCCGGCACGCTCATTCCCGAGAGACACGCGCCGTGGAAGCGCTCGGCGGGGAACGTCGCCGGCACGCGCACCACCGACGAGAACACGCCGTGGGCGCCGAGGATCTTCCAGAACGGGGGCGCTTTGCGGAACAACCGCAAGCGGGGGCGGCCGAGCGGCACCTGGAACTTGCCGATCGCGAGCGAGCGCTTGGCGGACTCGACGGTAGACGAGGAGAGGAACGGCAGGTAGCTCCGCGCATCGCGGGCGAGGAAATCGAAGATGCCGTGGCGGGCGGGATGGACGCCGGTCATGAACGACGACCACGCCACCGGAGAGAGGGGCGGGTGCGTTGTCTGCAAGCGGCGAAACGCGCCTTCCTGCGCGAGCGCCGCGAAGCTCGGCAATTTGCCCTCGGCCATCCAGCGCTCGGTGAGCGCCGGATCCATACCGTCGAAGCCGATGACTACGACACGGCGAGGGGCCGAGGCGGGAAGCGACCGGCGCCGCAGCGCGCGCCAGAGAAGGCGCAGGGGATACGAAGCGAGCGTGAAGGCTCCCAGCACCAACGCCCACAGCAGCATGAAGAACGAGCCGACGAACGCGAACCCAGCGCCGGGGCCGATGTAAGCGTCGGCCGGCGGGGCGAGCAGCAACGAGGTGAGGAGCGCTGCGCCGACGGCCTGCGCGCATCCGATGGTCTCTTCGCGGCGGATGAGCATTGTCGAATCGGCGCCGACTATATAGTACAAGCCTCGAGGCGGCGCGATGGCGAAGGTTGCGATTTCTCGGGCTCGATTCGATGCCGCCGGCGTTCTTCTTCGGCAAGCACCGCGCCGACATGCCGAACTTGGCGCGCCTCATGTCGAAGAGTTTGTGCGCGCGCCTCGAATCGACCCACCCGCCGGGGGATAGCCAGGACAAGCGGCCTGGTTGACGTAACGCGACGATATCGGACGCCGGGTTTTTTAGAGACGCCCGCCCGTGCCTACGGAGCACGTTCGCCTCCATCTCGACTTCGTCGAGACGGTTCTTGACGACGTCGCCGATGCTGACGATGCCGCAGAGAACGCCGTCGTCGATGACGGGAGGTGGCGGATGCGCTTTCGCGTCATCTCCGACATCAAGTGCTTGACCGAGTCGTGGAGGCTGCAGCTGTGGACGGGGCGGGTCATCAGGTCTGCGACCTGTCTGTCGAGAATGGCGGGTCCGCGATCCGCGAGGCCGCGGATCACGTCGCGCTCCGAGATCATGCCGAGCACGCGGCCGTTCTCCGTCACCACGATTGCGCCGATACGCTCTTGGTGTAGCCGCTGCACGATGCTGCCGACCGTCGCGCTCGGATTGGCCGTCACGACGTTCGTCCGCTTCGAGCGCAGGATCCCTTCGACCTTCATGAGGGCACCTCCTCGTTCGACTGGACCCGCATCCTGCTACCGTCTGGCTTTCCGGCGAAAGCCCAGACCCGGCGGCGCGGTGCTCGAGCCGCTGCAACGTATCCTCTATCTCGGCGAGCGGCCTTCGTGATCCGGCTCGGCATCGCGATCCACGGCGTGCTCGGCGAGGCCAGGATCGAGATCCCGTTCCCGCAGCAGGAGCTGCGCGTGCCCTCGATCACGACCGAGCCGCCCGCGCTGCCGACGCGCACCTGATCTTGTGGGCGGCGGGACCGTCGGGCAGAGTGGCGCCCGCGTGTCGTGCCCTCGCCGTCTGCTCGTCCTCGTGCTGGCCACCGTCGTGGGGAGGGGCGCCGCCGTCGCCGCCCCGCCGCGACCGACCGTCATCCTGCTGGTGACGCTCGACACGACCCGCACCGACCACCTCTCAACCTACGGCTACGCCCGCCCGACCTCCCCGGCGCTCTCGCGCGTCGCCGCCGAAGGCGTGCGCGTCAAGCAGGTCATCACGCCGATGCCGATGACGGATCCGGCGCACGCGTCGATCCTCACCGGGCTCCAGCCCCGCACGCACGGCATCCGGATGAACGGGCACACGCTCGCCGACCCGTCGATCCCGACGCTCGCGTCCTGGGCACGCGGGCTCGGCTACCACACCGCCGCCTTCGTCTCGCGCGCCCACCTGGTCCCGAGCGAGCTCCGCCTCCAGGGGTTCGAGCACGAGGAGGGACCGGAGGGCGCGCAGCGCATCGGCGGCAAGACGGTCACGTCGGCGATGGCGTGGATGCGCGCCCACCGCTCCGAGCCGATGTTCGTGTGGGTGCATCTGTTCGACCCGCACACCCCGTACGGGGCCCCGACGCCGTTCCTCTTCCGCTTCGGCACCCCCGGCGATCCCGCGCCGGTCTATCGCGGCAACGGGGCCAGCCGCGATCCCTATCCCCCAACCGAGATCCGGGTCATGACCGCCCTCTACGACGACGAGATCGCGTACGCCGACGACCTAGCCGGCCAGCTCGTCGCCCTCGCCGACGAGCTGGCGCCGCCCGGCAATCCACCGCTGGTCGTGGTGACCGCCGACCACGGCGAGACGCTCGCCGAGCGCGACCGCACGCACCGCTACGCGTTCGACCACGGCCAGCTCCTCTACCAGGAGGTGCTCGAGGTCCCGTTGATCCTCCGCCGGCCCGGCGTGCTGCCGGCGGGGCACGTGCTGCCGGGTCCGGCGTCGCTGATCGACCTCGCGCCGACCATCGTCGAGCTGGTGGGAGCGCCGGGATTCGCGGTCCACGGACGCAGCCTGGTCCCGGAGATCGGCGGACAAGAGCCGGCCGGTGCCCGACTGGTCTTTTCCGAGCGCCGCCTCCTGCCGTTCTCGAAGCAGATGCGGTGGCGCTCCTTCGAGCAGTTCAGCGTGCAGAACGGGCGCTACAAGCTCATCCTGTCGACGCCGTTCGCGCGCACGCAGCTCTACGACCTCAGGGACGACCCGGGCGAGGCGCACGACCTCGCGCGCGCGCTCCCGGCGGTCGAGGCGGAGCTGCGCGGCGCACTCGAGCAGTGGCGCGCGTCCCTCGCGGCGACCGGCGACACGAGCGCGGCGGTCCCGCCCGAGAAGGTCCGCGCGCTGCGAGCACTCGGGTATGTGGAATAGCCGAACGGCCTTCCACAAGGCGGAGGCGAGAGGGCGGCGGGTGGGCTCGCGGTGGCGGGGTGCCGGGCCGGCGGAGTCGGCGCGGCATGCAGGGACGGACGACGATCGAGCTAGTGGCGTGGCGGGATGTCGCGGAGGACTTCGTCGGCGTGTCGTTTGGAGTCGACGGCGCCGACGGCGGCGGCGAGGGTACGGTCGGTGTCGGAGCCGAGTCTCGGTCGTCGATCACGCGATGGGAATGGTGGCCGCCAAGGCGCTGGACTCAAGCGGGCAGTAGTGAAGGGCGCCGGAACGCTAACCGTGTGCCATCCACGGGCGGGTGATCGCCGGGCGCTGCTGACCTCAAGACCGTCCCTTCCTACTTGCCTCGCGGGTGGCCACCAGTTTGAATGGCGGTATCCACGGCGATGAGTAACGAGGCGGGAATTCGGGTCGAGACGATGGCGGAGCTCGAGGCCGTACTGGATACCTGATCCATCCGAGCTAGGCAGCCAGCCGGTAGTCGTAGTGGAGGCCGCCGAGAATGGGGGTTTCCTTGATCTTCCCGCCGCCGGCCGGTGGTTCGGGTGGCCCGCTCGGAATCTTCTGGCTGATGCCCTGGTGCGGCCGTGCGTCGTTGAAGTAGGCGCCGTAGCGCCGGAGGATAAACCCGAGGTGATCCTCGCCGCGGATGAGCACGTGGTCGAGGCACTCGGCGCGCACGCTTCGCAGGAAGCGCTCGCAGAACGCGTTCGCGTTCGGTGCTCGGACGGGCGTACGGAGAATCTTGATCCCGGTCCCCTCCGCCACGTCGTCGAATCGCGTGCCGAACTTGTCGTCGTTGTCGCGGATCAGGAAACGCGGGCCTTCACCCCACGCCGTCGCCTCGCGGAGCTGCTGGGTCACCCATGCGCTCGACGGGTGAGCGCGTCACCCCTACGTGCGCAACCCGCCGCGACCCGAGTTCGATCAGCAAGAACGCAAAGATCGGTCGGAAGAGCAGGTCGTAGGTCTGCAGGAAATCGCAGGCCCAGGTTGCGTGCGCGTGGTTGCGCAGAAACGTCGCCCAGCGCTGGCCGGGCGGTCGTGGCTGCCGGACTCGCCGCATGTACCGCTGGATCGTGCGCTTGGCGACGCGAACGTTGAGCTTCAGCAGCTCCCCGCGGATCCGCTCGGCGCCCCAGAGCCGGTTCTTGCTGGCCATTGTCTCGATCAGGGCGATCGTGTCCACGCCGATCCGCGGCGGCGCTCCTGCCCGCTTGGACTTGCGACGCCAGAAGAGCTCGAAGGCTTGTCGGTGCCAGCGCAGGATGGTCTCGGGCTGGACGAGGAGTGTGGCGCTCCGCCAGGTCGGGCAGAGCTGTGCGAGGAGCACGAGCATCCCCCGATCCGCCCGGGTGAACCGTGGGCGCGTGATCTGTCGGTAGGCGACCTCGAGTTGCTTGCGCAGGAGCGCATTCTCGCGGGCCAGGTCCGCGGGCGAGCGGAACCGGTCGATGAGGTACCCAACGATGGGTCGGGTCGAGGGGCGCGTCCATCGGCGTATCCGGTCGCGAAGCGAGGCGATGGCCGTGGCAAGGCAGGACATCAGGCGCATGGGCATCGCGGCGTTCTCGGCTCATCCCGAACAAGGGTCACCGGACCGTCGAACGACGAATTCCATGGAGTTCCGAGCCGGATGGCTGTGCTAGCCACTACGGGTTCGGGAGGGCTCCGTGCGTCGCTCTTTGGGCAAGAGAGGGAACGTTTGGCCCTCGCGAGGGCCAATCGCGACGTAACCCCGCGGAAAATGGCGGAGATGGATGGGAGTCGAACCCACCCAGGACCTTATCGGCCCTGATGCGGTTTTGAAGACCGCTGAGGCCGCCGGGCCTCTTCCATCTCCCCGCCTGCGAAATCAGGGAGTTAGCTCAGGTCGATCGGTGTGTCTAGGGGCCGGGAGGTCGTTTAGGAGGTTGTTCGAAGGTGAGAAGGGGGAACGCTGAGTGATATTCGGCGATCCTCTGTGCTGTCGCACGCCAACATGCCTCGCGGCTTCTTCGTAGGTAGGTTCAGCGCTCCAGGGTCGACCGCTGCCTTGTTCCCTCGAGGCAGCCACTTCCCGTACGTGTCGACCGTGAGCTCGATCGACGCGTGACCGAGCTGGCGATTCACGTATTTGGGGCTCTCGCCTCGCTGGAGGAGAAGTGAGGCGTAAGGAGTGACGGAGGCAGTGCGGCGAGAGATAAGAAGCGGGCGGCGGATGGAGCTACCGCCGAAAGGTGGCGTAGGCGCTAGCGGCCATGGTCATCGCGGCACTCCCTGCTGCTCTCGGATCACGAACTTCTGCACCTTGCCGGAAGTAGTGCGGGGCAGAGGCTCCGTTTGGAAAGCGAACTGGCGCGGGACCTTGTAGTTGGCCAGCTGCTCGCGCAGCAGCTTCGTGAGCTCTTCCTCGTTCACCGAGCGGCCCTCCTGGAGCACGATCACGGCGCGCGCGACCTCGCCGTACTTCTCGTCGGGTACGCCGATCACCGCGACTTCCTTCACTGCCGGATGCTTCTCCAGGACCCGCTCGATCTCGGCCGGATAGACGTTGAGACCGCCGGTGATGATCATGTCCTTCTTGCGACCCGAGATGTAGACGTAGCCGTCCTCGTCCACGTAGCCCTGGTCGCCGGTGTGGAGCCAACCGTCACGGATCGTATCCGCCGTGGCATCCGACTTGTTGTAGTAACCGAGCATCGTCTGCGGTGAGCGGCAGACGATTTCGCCGTTCTTGCCGGGAGGACAGTCGTGACCGTTCTCGTCGAGCACGCGCACCTCGGCAGTGAGTGTGGCCCTCCCGGTGGAGCCCTTCTTCTCGAAAGCGTCGGCTTCGTCGAGGAACAGCATGATGGCCGGGAACTCCGATAGACCGTAACCCTGCTGGACCTTGCAGTTCGGCAGTCGCTCCTTCGCCCGCTCGATGAGACTTACCGGCACGGGCTCGGCGCCGCAGAGCACGTATCGGAGCGAACTCATGTCGTATCGCTCGATCGCGTCCGAGCCGAGCACGATGCGAAACGCCGAGGGCACCAGGAGCACCCGCGTCGCCCCGTGCTCGGCGACCAACCGGCAGAAGGTCTCGCCGTCGAACGCGCGCGAG
This sequence comes from uncultured delta proteobacterium, assembly GCA_963745025.1. Lineage (GTDB taxonomy): Bacteria > Desulfobacterota > Binatia > JACPRU01 > JACPRU01 > CAVQIG01. The sequence continues at coordinate 64,009 of CAVUWD010000015.1, read as the reverse complement.
GCGCTCAGCACCACGGTTCCTCCCACCCACAGCGTCTCCAGAGTGAAGTCGTGGAAGCCGGCCGCCCAGCACAGGGCCGGGACATTGAGGTAGACGTCGTCGCGGGTGATCCGGAAGTCGGCGATCTGCGTGAGCACGTTCCACAGGATCGTTTCCTGGGTGTGCATCACTCCCTTCGGCAGGCCCGTCGTGCCCGATGTGTATTGTAGCAAGAACAGGTCATGCAGGTCGGCCTGGACGTCGATCCCCTCGGAAGAGCCCTGCTCCTTGAGCTTGTCGAACGTGTACGTGGCGTCTTCCCGGGCCTGTCCGATGATCACGTAGCGGGTCCCGGCGTGGAGCTCCCCGCGGAGCTTGCGGGTGATTTCCCAGAGCTCGTCCTGGCAGACGACCCAGGACGCGCCGGCGTCGCGGATGATGTCACGGATTTCGACGGGCTTCAGATAGTAGTTAATCGGCACTAGCACGCCGCCGAGCTTCGCCAAGGCGAAGAACAGGTCGAACCACTCCGGGCGGTTGAACGAGATCATCGCCACGCGGTCGCCGTGGCGGAAGCCGACGGCGTGCAGCGCGGACGCCAGACGCTGCGCGCGCTCCTCGAGCTCCGGGTAGGTGAACTTCCGATTCTCGAAGATGAGCGCCACACGGTCCCCGCGCGTGGGTTGCGCGATCCGGTTTTTGTGCAGGACGTTCCACAGCGTGAAGCTGCTGCGAGGGTGATGCTTCATGCGGCGCTCTTTACCGACCGAACGGTACAACCGTCAAGCACGGCTCCTCAAGCAATTTCTCGATTGACATCATGTGACTATTTAGATAGTAATTCAACCCTAAAGTCAATGTAGTGACTACGGAGACTAATCAGAGAGATGCCCACCATCTTCGGTAGAGAAGTTGTAGTAGATGCGCGGAACGGAGCCCTTTGGATCCGCCTCAACCGCCCGGAGGCGATGAACGCGATATCACCAGATGTAGTCTCTGGTATCCATGCAGCGCTGGACACGGCCGAAACCGATCCAGCAATTAAGGCGGTTGTTCTGACCGGAGTAGGGCGGGCGTTTTGCGCAGGGGCGGATCTCAAATTTATACGCGGAATAGCGGGAGGCGACTCGGCCGCGATCGCGACATTTCTCCGTTCGGTTCTCGGAGTCATGGGCCGGCTCGAGTCGTTTCCGCGCCCCGTCGTGGCTGCCGTGAACGGGTTGGCCCTCGCGGGAGGCCTCGAACTGGTCCTCTGCTGCGATCTCGTCGTCGCCGCGCGGTCGGCAAGGCTAGGCGACGCGCATGCAAACTACGGTCTGCTTCCAGGTGGGGGTGCTTCGGTGCGCTTGCCGCGGAAGATTGGTCCGGGACGGGCGAAGTATCTTCTCTACACCGGCGAGTCTCTTCCCGCGGAAGAACTGCTCGTCATGGGACTCGTCCATAAGGTTGTGGACGACTGTGATCTGCTTGCTGCTACCGAGGAGTTGATCGCGAAGTTCGCGGACAAGAGCTCGCTTGTCCTGCGGCGGATGAAGGCACTGGTTGACGACGGCCTAGAGCAGCCAATCGCGACAGCGCTTCGCCTCGAGCTCCTCGCGAGCGAAGTGCACGCTCAGAGCCACGACATGAAAGAAGGGCTCGAGGCCTTCGCCGAGAAACGAAGGCCGCGGTTCATCGGCGCCTAGTGATGGGGACTGAACTCACCGGATCGACTACGAGGGTGGAGCAATGAGTGTTCGTCTCTATGGGATGACGTGTGGCTCGCTGACGATGCCGCTAGAGCTCTTGATCGAGGGCGGTCGAGGAGTGATCGCCGTGCCGATCCCGAGCTACCTCGTGGAGCATCCGAAAGGCACTGTCATTTTCGATACGGGCCTTTCGGTCGCGCTCCAAGGGAGCGACGAAGCGAGGCGCGCAGGACTGGGACCACTCGCGGACGTGGCGACGGTCGGGTTTTCGCCAGGCGAAGAGCTCTCGACCCGCCTACGAGCGAGCGGACGGGATCCCGAGAGGATCGACTTCCTCGTAAACTCGCATCTGCATTTCGACCATGTCGGTGGAAACGCGCTCATCCCGAACGCACGGCTCGTGATTCAGCGCCGGGAATGGGCCGCTGGTCAGATCTCCGAAGCACAACAGCGGAATTACTTCGATCCCACGAACTACAACCTGGGACACGATCGGCTCGAGGTGGACGGCGAGCATGATCTCTTCGGGGACGGAGCGGTCGTCTGCGTGCCTACATACGGGCACACTCCCGGACACCAGTCACTCAAGGTGAAGACCGACGGCGGGGAGATCGTTCTCACGGCTGATGCCTGCTACATGCGCCGGACGCTCGAGGAGATGCGTTTGCCGCCGAGCTTCCTCGATGACCGGGAGCTCATGCTCGATGCGCTCAAGCGTTTTCGTGCGCTCGAAGCGAAGGGAGCCCGCCTGATCTTTGGTCACGACCCCGAGCTCTGGCGGCAGTTGAACGATGGGCCGGTCAGAGGGATCACCGCAGGGGCCTTCGCGAAGCCCCTGCTCCAGTGAGTGCCGACTTCCCGCGACGAAGTTGACGATCGCGACCTCCTCGATTACTGGTGAGGCAAACCTTCATCCGTAGAGACGAAAAGATGAAACGCGCGTGGCAAGATACTGGCCTGAGCGGGGAGGAGCAGTTTGAGAAGAAGAGAATGGCCTTGCTGCGTGCTGCGGGCCGAGCCTTCAGCCGCAAGGGCTTCCACGATACTTCTCTTGATGACGTTGCCGAGAATCTGAAAGTCAGCAAGGCCGCCCTTTACTACTACTTCAGGAGCAAGCACGAGCTTCTCTTCGAATGCCACAAGCTCTCCTTCGAAGTCGGCGAAGACGCATTCCGCAGGGCGGAAGCTGAAGGCAAGAACAAGCTCGACGTGCTTCGCCTCTTCTTGAAGCGCTACATCGAGGCGCTCACGAGCGCGCTGGGGTCGTGCGCCGTGCTTCTCGAGGTGAATGCGCTTCTGCCACGCGACCGAGCGGTGATTCTCGCTCGCCGCGACGCCTTCGGCAAAAGACTTCGGAAGACCATCGCAGACGGAGTGAAGGAGGGGAGCCTCTCCGCCGTGGACCCGAAGATGACCGAGCTCTTCCTGATGGGCTCGGTGAATTGGCTAACCCGCTGGTACTCTCCGGAGGGTCCGCTGAGGGGGGCCGAGATCGCCGACCACTTCATCGGTCTTCTCTTCCGCGGCTTGATGCCTCGCGAAGGAGCTTCAGCCCAAGGTAAGTTGGCGAGAGCCTAGCGCCTACGCGGGAGCGCTCCGCCGGAGACGCCACCGTCGATGACCAGCTCGGCGGCGGTCACGTAGCTCGACGCATCGGACGCGAGAAAGAGGACGCCCGCCGCGACCTCTTCCGCGAGACCGCTTCGTCCAAGAGGTACGTCAGCGCGACCGAGCCGGTGCGGGTCGATCTGGCGTCGCGCCTCACCCGTCGACAGATTTGCCCAGAGCGGCGTGTCGATGATGCCCGGATGTACGGTATTCACTCGAATCCCGTCGCCTGCCTCAGCGCACTCCATCGCTACGGCCTTTGCGAAGAAGCGAACGGCGCCCTTCGACGCACAGTAGCCAGCGAATCGCGCGGATCCTCGTAACCCAGCCACCGACGAGACGATGACGATGCTGCCGCCCCCTGATCGCCGTAGCGCCGGAAGCGCATGCTTTACCGAAAGGAAGACGCCATCGAGGTTCACGGCGTTCTGGCGTCGCCAATCGGCGAGCGACATCTCAGAGGTGGAAGCGAGGAGGCAGATTCCGGCATTGGCAACAACGACGTCCAAACGGCCGTAGCGCTCCTCGGCGGCACGGATCACGGTCGGCCACTCTTCCTCCTGTGTTACGTCGTGGCGCATAAAAAGAGCGTCGCCGCCCGCCGAAATAATCGCGCGACATAGCGTCACGCCGCTTGGTTCATCGAGATCCGTAAAGAGCACCTTGCCGCCCTCGCGAGCGATTGCTCGTACGCAAGCAGCGCCGATACCCGAAGCACCACCCGTGACAAGTGCGACTTTGCCTTCCACTTGGCCCATCGGCTCTCCCTCCTCGGTATTCAGCTTGACAATGGATTCTACTCTGAAGTAAATAACTCAACTATAAAGACGAATCCATAGATTCGCAGGCGCAACACAGAAGAGGACGTCGTTAGATGAGTTCAAATACCGGAAAGGGTTTCGCCGAGCTGGGCCGCCGGAGCGGCCGGCCCGCCCAACGCGAGCGCGTCGAGCCGGGGCTTCCAAGCGCCGAGTATTCGCGGTTCCGAGAAGAGATCTGTGAGGCGATCTGGCGCGACCTGGATCCGTTCGAAGCAGAGATCGAAGACAACGAGCACGTCCCACACGAAAAGGTCTTTCCGCTCCTGCGGCGGATGCGCGCCTTTGGCCTGCTCGTGCCTAAGGAGTACGGCGGCGTAGGTCTTTCGACATCGCAGTACCTCCCGATCCTCGCGGAGTTCTCGAAGATACAGGGTGGGATCCGCGTCCTGGTGCACGTGCACAATTCGCTCGCGCACGGATTTGCCGCGATGGCGAACGAGGAGCGGCGCAGGCAGCTCCTTCCGAGCGTCGCCGAGGGGAAACAGTCAATCGCGTTCGGGCTCACTGAGCCGGATCACGGGACAGGGGCCGATCTCGGAACGACTGCGATCCGCGACGGCGACCAGTACGTCGTGAACGGTCGGAAGTGGCTCATTACAAACTCCGACTTTGCCTCTCACTTTGTCGTCTTTGCGAAAACCGATCCGCGCGCTGGTGCAGCCGGGGTCAGTGCGATCCTCGTCGAGCGCGAGACGCCGGGGTTTTTGATTCGGCCGCTTCCAGAGACGATGGGCTGCAAGGGCGGAGAGCACGGGCAGCTCGAGTTCGAGGACGTTCGGGTTCCCGTGACGAACCTGCTTGGCGAGGAAGGCCGCGGGATCTTTCAGATGGAAGAGGTTCTGGAGATCAGCCGTGTCTTCATAGCGGCGACCTCGCTCGGGACGGCGGAACGCGCCTTCGAGCTCTCGCTTGCCTTTGCGAAGAAACGAGTCACCTTCGGAAAGCCGCTCGCGGCCCGCCAGGCGATCCAACGCTACCTCGCCGAGATGGGAACGGACATCTATGCGCTGCGGGGGATGATCGCGGATGCGGCGCGAAAGTGGGACGAGGGACGGCGCATTCCTGCAGAGGCATCTATGTGTAAGCTCTTCGGATTGGAGGCGGTAGGCCGCGTCACGGACCGGGCGCTCCTGGTCCACGGGGGAATCGGGTACACACGCGCACACCCGATCGAGCGGCTCTATCGAGACGCGCGCCTGAACTGGCTCGAGGAAGGCCCGCCGACGATCCAATACGCCGTGGCCGCAGAGAAGTTTCTCTCCGGCTACGAGTGGGATCAGTGATGCGGCGGTCGTGCGAGGGAAAGGTCGCCCTGGTGGTCGGCGGAACCAGAGGGATCGGACGGGCGACGGTCCTCGCTCTGGCGGAGGCGGGTGCGAACGTCGTTCCTGCCGGGCGCTCGCGCGAAAACGGGGACATAGTCGCAGAGGAGGCGAGGCGGTTTGGGGTCGATTCGTTTCCCGTCGTTCTCGATGTTGCCGATCCGGACGGTTCTGTCGGCGCCGTGAGTGAGACTGTGCGGCGCTACGGGCGCCTCGACGTGCTCGTCGCCAATGCGGGGATCAATCCCTACTGGCAGCGCGCGGAGCAGGTTACCCCGGCGATGTGGGACGAGATCATGGCCGTGAACCTCCGCGGAACGTTCTTCGCCATTCAGGCGGCCGCTCGTCAGATGCTCGTTCAGCGAGCCGGCAGCATCATTTCCGTCTCGTCGGTCACCTCCATGGTCGGTGTCGCGAGGGGACTACCGTACGTGGCTTCCAAGGGCGGCCTCGACTCCATGGTACGCTCGCTCGCTGTCGAATGGGCCGAGCACGGCCTCCGTGTGAACGGCGTTGCGCCTGGCTATGTCGCGACGGATCTCACGCGCCAGATGCAAGAAAACCGCGAGTTGACCGAGTCGCTCCTTCGCACGGTTCCGATGGGCCGCTTCGCACGGCCGGGGGAGGTCGCTAGCCTCATCGTCTACCTCGCGTCGGACGCTTCGTCGTACGTAACCGGGCAGACGTTTCTCGTCGACGGAGGAATCGGGGCGGGGCGCCCTGCCGTGCGGCGACAGCGCGCAGAGGCCAGCATTCCCGCACGACCAGCGGCGGGGGCATCGTAAGTCCTCGACGAGGTTTGGGTATGAAGGACATCCTCAACTTGGAAGGTCGTGTGGCGCTCATCAGCGGCGCCGGCCAGGGAGTCGGACGACAAGTGGCGCTCCATTTTGCGGCTCATCGGGCAGCGGCGATTGTTGTGAACGACTACTACCGCGAACGAGCGGAGGCTGTCGCCGCGGAGGTTCGCGAAGTGGGTTGCGATGCGCTCGCGATCGCCTGCGATGTGAGCGACTTCGAAAGCGTCGATGAGATGGTGCGCCTAGCGGAAGCGAAATTCGGGCGCCTCGACATCCTCGTGAACAACGCCGGCAACGCGGGCCCCGTTCAGGATGTCGGAAACATCAAGCCCTTCTGGGAGACGGGCCCGGAGGAATGGCGCCCCTGGCTCGCCACCAACCTCTACGGCGTCCTGAATACATGCCGTGCGGCGCTTCCGGGAATGATGACCCGCCGCTACGGACGGATCGTGACGGTTATCTCAGATGCGGGCCGGGTCGGCGAGCCACACCTTGCCGTGTACTCCGCTGCCAAGGCAGGCGCCGCAGGGTTTGCGAGAGCTCTGGCCAAGGCAGCGGGCCGCGCGGCCATTACCGTGAACTGCGTATCTCTCGGGGGCATTAACACTCCAGGCGTGAAAAGTCTCGTAAGCACCGATGAGGCGCTGCAGAAGGTGCTGCGCGGTTTCGTGATCCGCAGGATGGGCGAGCCGGACGATGCAGCGAACATGATCCTCTTTCTCGCGTCGGACGCAGCCGAATGGATTACCGGTCAGACCTATCCCGTAAATGGAGGCTACTCCTTTGCCGTGTGAATCTCGGACTCCAGAGAGTGGGGCAAATAGCAGATTGGAACCCGGAAAGTCCCGCCCGTTCGAAGGCGTCTCGGTTCTCTCGCTCGCCGAGCAATATCCTGGACCCTATGCAACACTTCTTCTTGCCGATCTCGGAGCGGACGTTGTTCTGGTCGAACGGCCGACGACCGGAGACCCGGCTCGTCAGTTTCCAGGCTTCTTTGCATCGCTTGCGCGTAATAAGCGGAGCATCTGCCTCGATCTCAAGTCTCCCGAGGGGTGCGAGAGCCTAGCGGAGCTCGCTCTCAATGCGGACATATTTCTCGAAGGCTTTCGACCGGGCACCATGGAGCGCCTTGGCTTCGGTTACGAAGCTCTGAAGGCTAGGAATCCTCGTCTCATCTACGTATCGATCTCCGGCTTTGGGCAAAGCGGCGCCTACAAGAACCGTAATTAGGATCCTGAGGCATCGCTCCGAGGTGACGCGACCCGACACCGGCACCCACCTCGCTTCCAGGAATGCGGTTGTCGCACCCCGCGTCTCCGCTGCTGTCGGCGTCGCAGCTGATGCAGTTCACATTCCCTTGACCGCTCGCGCTCATGGAGCCAGCAAGCTGCGCCACGCTCCCTCCGTTCGACACGCGGACAGCTCTGTCTGCTCGCCCCTTGCTACCTGCGGCCTGCGAGAAGGCGAAGGACGCACCCGCCGCTATCGGGAATCGGACGATGTCGCCATCCTTGTACGTGATTCGTACCTCTCCGGCTTCACCCCAGTTCGCCACGGCCACGTGATATGTGAAAGAGCCGTTGGCGGAACATACCGCGCCGGAGTCCGTCTGATTCGCCGGATTGCTTCCGTCGGCGGCCGATGGCGACAAGGAGAATTTGAGGTCTCATGTGATAACCATCGGCGTTGTCGGCTGTTTGGCGATAGCCATTCTCGTCATGGGTTATTGGTGGCTGCGAAGGTCTCCACCATCGAGGTCGCGTACCGCAGGTTCGCATGGCTGCCCGTTACGGCTCTTCTCTTACAATTTCCGTTGGCCAAATCCGTTCTCTCGCATCTCAGCTAAGAGAGCTTAAAAAACTTCCTCCCTACAAACCCACTTCACTGAAACCGGTGACCTCCACCGTCGTTACGAACCGACCGTCAGAGCGCCGAGCCAACGGCGGAGTTTGGAAGGTAAACGATGCGCTGGCGTGCGGGGCGATATCCTGACGCAGCGTGAAGGGCAGCGTCCTGCCGGGACTGTCGGTGCCGGGATGACGCTCGTCGTTCCACAGCCACTCTTGCCGGACCAGCAACTCAACATCCCGAACAGTTTTGGACGCGTTGTTGACGACGGTGCCTGAGACCGAACGATCCTTGGCGGTCACGTCCTGGATGACAATCTCTTGAGAGGCCTCAGAAGACGGCACCACTGCCGCGGTAGCGGTAGACTCATGCACCGGCAGGATGAAAATGCTCAGCAGTGCGCCGAGGATCGAGATGCGTGTGGCCATGGTGAACCCTCCTTCCACCAACTATCTGAACCGAAGAGATCTCAAGGGTCCAATGATTCCCGAGATCGAGAAAATGGGCGACCGCGTCGAGATGCTGGGGCTCGCGTTACTCCCGACCCATCGTTGCCGACGACAGGACCGCAAAGTGAGTTCGACATCGCGGTGCGGCGAGTAAATCATTTCCGGAGCCTCGTCGCCTCGTTCGGCGGTCAGCGCTCGAGGAGCACTCGAAGACTCGCGCTGTCCCTCCTCGTCGTCGACGACTAGGACCGCCCCCGCTCGAAGATCGTCCTTCCTTCCGATAGACGAGCCGACGGCCTCGCCCACTTCAGAAACGTCGGAAGGTAGTCATCCTTCACTTCGAGAAGCTTCAGTTCCTTCGCCTTCAAATGACGTGGATACTTCCTGACGAGCCCATCGCCCGTCGGGACAGGCACGGCTTCGAAGTGGGCGACGTCGACGTGATTCACGATGTTCGATTCCATTCAGTTACCATTGGCTGCCGGAGAGGCTCGAGGCACAATTGGGGAAATCCCTCATACGAAGAGGATGCCGGGCTCTAAGGTATTCCCTTATTGCGGGAGTCGCTGAGCGCGAGCTACACAAAGCACCTCAGCCAACTCCCCCCGCTGGTGCCATCCGACCTATGTACAGCCATTGATTGCTGGACGTAGGAGATGGCACCGCCCGCCTTCTGGGCGGCGGAGCATGAGCGTCAACCGGGTCGGTGAAGGCCGGCCAGCGCGTGCCGTCCCGGTAGGGGACTTTGAAGGCGCAAAAAATGATGCGACAGAGCGGGTCGGGTGGCACACAGGCGCGGTACTGGTGGGCATTGGGGAGTCGCTGTTTCCGGCCCCTCATCGGGAGTTCGCCGGTGTCTCGATCCGTGCCGCAGGCCGTTTCCTGCGTCCCCCCCATCATCCCGGACGGCGAGATTTCCCAGACCGGTTGAAAGCCAAGGCACTTCCTCGGGGAGCCTTCCCTCCTCACGCGCGACTCAAGCGAACCATTCCCTTTGCGCTTCCTGTGACACCGTCATCGGGCCGTCTTCCGGCTATGCTCTGCGGCGCCGGGACCCAAGCGCCGCCAGCAGGATCGTCCGTAGTTTCGGAGCCCTCTCCAGCGCGTTCGCCAATATGTTGATGTCCTTCTCGTCGACGATCAGCGGCGAGCGCTGGAAGCGCCCGCGGGCGTCGTAGTGGCAGAAGCGAACCGCTCGGCTCCCCGCCGCCTGTCCAGCCGTAAACTTGAGGAGCTGGATCGTCGGCACGTGGTACGGTGTCACGATCTGCACTTCTTCCTCGATCACCCCGCTTCCCCAGTGGAGCGAGAAGGTTTTCTCTATCCGCTTCTCGCGACGCGTTTTCGTCACGTCTCGGACCTCTCCCGCATTCCGCTCGCCGTGCCAGTCGACGAAGAGCCATCACTTGCCGTTCTTGTCGCGAACCTTAATGGCATCGTGCCTATCCCTTCGTCACGAGCGCCAACACTATGATTAGTCCCGCCGTACAGCAGCCCTGAGCGCATTCAAATGCCGTAATGATTTCTACGCGGCGACTTTCGCATGACTCAGAAGAATTCCGGCGCGTGAAAATAGATGAGAGACATGCTGCGGCAGGAAGGATCAGCAACCAAGGTGACGTTCGTCGTTCCGATACTGAACGTGGCCTTCCCGTCCATGATGCCATCCGGTCCGGCAGCGTTGGTCGCTGCTGAACCCGCGGTAAACGTGGCCCTCGGCGTGTTTCGGAAGGTCTGTACCACCTTTTCTCTATTTCCACACCTCTCGATCATACCTGATCGATGTAGCGCACCGCGTCTTACGGTCCGTCGATCAGATGAGGAAGCCCGACTCCAGGATCAGCCGGGTTCAAAGGCGCTGAGCACGGCGAGATGAGCCGATGAAGCGCGGAATCGGTATTGGGCAAGCGCCTGGTACTCGTCGGAGCCGTACCAACGATTGAACGCTTCCTCGGAAGGAAACCGGACAATCACTGTCCGCGTAAATGGCCATTCGCCTTCTTTGACGCGTGGCGCCTCGTCGACCGCGAGTAGTTCTCCCTGATACTTGGAGAAGATTTCGAAGAAGCCCTGCTCGTACTTCGAGTACTCGGAGCGATCATCGATGTTGATTAACGCAATTCCGTACACGGCCATTTAGAACCCTCTTCTGTTTTGGATCATGGTCGCCGAAGCGAATGTCTCCATTGCCCGGAGCTGACATGCCGAACCGAGAGAATACCGCCTACAAGGGCCGGAAAGCTACATAGCGCCGGTTTGACGCCCGCAACCCAAGCGGGGTGCGCATTCCGCCCATCGTGATCGCTCAATCCGGGGCATCGTGATCAGCAGTTCCGGTTGATCATGATCGGAGCGAAGCGACGCTGGCGGTGGAGTCAGTTGGCGGCGCAATCCTCCTTCTACGCGAGGCGCGTTGGCACGACGCGGTGAGCATTGTGGAGGAGCCGAGCCCGTGGCCTACCTCCAAGCCCGACAGAGCAACCTTGGAGCGTCCCATTGCCGGTGAAGAGCGGACAGCCGGCACGCACGGCCGCGACGAAGGCGGCGAAGCCGACTCGCATCCAATCGTAGAACTTGCTCTTCGCCTTCTCGCTGTCGGACGGCGTGAAGTAGCATCGGATACCGAGCCGGAACAGCTCTCGCTCACCAAGGCGCGACCCGCCGTGGGCCCCGAACTTCGGCGGTGAGTCGATCGCGACGATGTCCGGCTTCCGCTCGGCGAGGATGCGGCCGAGGTCCTCCGGGGACTGGTGGCGAAGCGGTGGCCCGACCAAGCATCGGTGCTCGTCGAGCAGGACGAGATCCATGCCGCGAGAGACCGAGACGTCAACACCAACGGCGAGCGTCACGTCGCGTGTCCCGCATCGATTTCGGCGATCGCCTGGAACCCAGCGGCGGCGATCGCCGGGCTCTCATCGGAGTAGCCGCCTGCTGGGAGAGTAACCAGCGCGCACTGTCCGGCCGCCGCGAAGCGCGCCACCCGGCGGTCACGTTCGAGAAGTCCAGCCCTGCTGAGGCGTAGCGAGCCAAGAGGATCGCCCTCGTGGGGATCGCTGCCGGCGATGTAGACGACGATCTGCGGCTCGAAGTTGTTGCGCACGTGGACGAGCGCATCGTCAAGATGACGGAGGTAGTCCGTGTCGCCTGTACCGGCTGACAATCCGATGTCCAAGTCGCTCCGCATCTTCGGCATCGGAAAGAGGTACTGCTCGTGGATCGACAACGTGAACACGTCGTCCGCGTTCTCGAAGATGCTCGCGTTGCCGTCGCCTTGATGAAGATCGAGGTCGACCGCCTCTGCACGCTCGTGGATGATCGGCGTGCGGCCGGACGGGACGAAGGAATTGATCACGGTCGAAGATCGGCTACCGCGAGAGCGCCGAGAGTTGGAAGACCGTGCTCCGAGACCTGAAGCGCCGGGGCATGCACGCGCCCGTCGTCGCCGTGGGCGATGGCGCCCTCGGCTTCTGGGCAGCGGTGCGCGACGTGTGGCCGAAGACCCGCACGCAGCGGGATCGGTTCCATAAGCTCGGCAACATCCTCGACAAGCTGCCGAAGCGGCTCCAACCAGCGTGAAGGCCGCTGCCGCTCGTCCGCGCCGGGTTCCTCCTCGTGGACGGCGTCCAGCAGGAGGCGAAGGTGGCGCACTAAATCACCGATCCACACCTTTTGACAATACCTCGGAAATCGACTCCTACCAGTAGTGTGCAAGGAGTTGCGGAGCACGGCCCGCACTATCTCGCAAGAAACCGGCGACTTGCCGAGCCTAGCAACTCTAACAACGAGAGGAGGCTCCTCGTGTTTACGAGCCAGGAGAAAAACGCCTGTGAAGATTCGTCTTCTTGCAAGTTTCATGGCCCTTGCTCTTCCCCTCGCCCTGACGTCTGTAGCGCCTGCTTTTGCCTACGAGGATGGTACGAGCCACGAGGATGGAGACGTCTTCCATGATCGCTCGTATGGTCGACACGTCGATCACGAATACGGTCCGAACGGTGAACACATCGACCACGACTACACGAACGGTCGACACGTCGATCGCGTCTACCGCTACCCGGATCGCGATGCCTATGGCTACGACGGATCCAGATACGATGGGCGAGATCGCGGTTCGTACCGCGGGTACTACGGTTACGGCCGCTACGACCGCGATGACTACTACGGCGGCTTCAATCCGTACCGGGATCGAGGATACAACTACGGCCGGTACTATCGCGACCGCGACGACTACGACGAGTTCTCGAACTCGTACGACGACGGATACTATCGGGAGCCGGCTCATGCTTATCGCGCCCATCACCGGTCGTCGTGGTGGGGGTAGTAGCAGTGCCGGGCAGCCGCTTAACTTCAGGTCGCGGACGACTGACCTGCGAAGGACTGCAGCCGCGACGGCCGTCGCAACGGCACGGTGGCACTGGCTGCCCTCGCCTAGCAGCGCGAGATGAGTCGATATGCTTTAAAATGAAAGAAGCTCAAATGAGACCAGTTCTCCCAATCCTCTCAGTTATCGTTCTGCTGCTCGGTCTTTCCTCGGCCGTCGTCGCCGATGATCGCGACGACAGCCCGCCGGGACACACGCGGCGCGACCTCCGCGAGCTCGCCGCGCAGATCACCGGCGGCGCAGCGCTCCTCGTGGACGTCGCCTCGAGCCGCCCGGCCCAGGCCTTTCACGATCGTGCGCATACATTCGAAGAATCGCTCGGGCGGGGACGCAAACACCTGGACGACGACTGGCGCGAGGTCCGCAGCTCCTTCGAGGCGGCTCGCCGAAGCGCGCGGCGCGATGACCCGCGCACCACCTTCCTGGTGTCGCATCTCCAAGAGGATCTCGCCGAGGCAGACCTGCTCGTCAGGTCGTACGCAAGCGAATCTGCACCGCCTCCGAGCGGAGGCACGGTAGGCTCCGGAGGGCGCATCTCCTTCATCGACCAAGAAACCTGTGTCGGGACCGGGCGCTCCGGCAGGCCTTGCCCCACTCCGCGCGATTCCCTGACGTTCAGGATCCCGCGCGACATCGCAGTCATCAGCCGCCTCGACGGCGAATGGCGTGACTTCGGCCGCGGCGCCAACGCGGAGATCTACGTGAACGACCGACTGGTCTGGCGCACCGACGTCGCCAAGGACTGGGACGGCGACGGCACGTCGCTCGACGTGCGCATTCCGCCCGGCTCGACGCTCACCGTGCGGAGCTCGAACGGCGATCCGATCTGGATCCGGAGGCTCACCGCCGAAACGCTCGCCACGGCCAGCCGCGAGCGGACGTACCGTAATCCCTGGGACTTCATCTGGCAGGACCGGAAATGAGCGATCGAAGAGCATGAGGGGGTAGAGGCACATGGTACTTGTATGGGTGATTCTCATTGGCCTGTTGGTCGGTGCCGTGGCGAAGTTCTTGATGCCGGGCGATGATCCGGGTGGCATCGTCGTGACGGTGCTGATCGGTATCGCCGGTTCGATCATCGCCACATACCTCGGACACTTCTTCGGTTTCTACCGCGCCGGCGAGGGGGCGGGCTTCATCGGCGCCGTGGTCGGCAGCATCTTGTTGCTCGCCGCCTACCGCGCCGTCGCTCGCCGCTGATGCTGCTGCGGCTGCCGTCTGCGTCCCTGACGCGTTCGACAATGAGAAGGAGGAGGTCGTGATGGTCGTGTTGATGGTGTTGCGGCGAAAGCTGGCCCTGGGGACTCTGTTGGTGCTGCTCGTCTCTGTCGGTCCCACTTTTGCGAGCCCCACGGAGGATTCCTACATCTCCGGCTACGCCTCGGCAGTCCTCGAGCGCGAGTTCGACGTCAAGTCGGCTACGATCACGGTGAAGGATGGCGTCGTGACGCTGGTCGCCGACGAGCTTCCAGGCGAATCACGGGACAAGATCGTGAGCTCGCTTTCGGCGATCCGCGGTGTGGTGCGCGTCGAGATCGCGAGCCAAGCCCAAGTCGGTGCGGCTTCTCAGCCAGCGACCGCGAGCCGCGAGGGCGGGACGACGTCGGCGCGGGTCGGGCGTCCGCAGTTCGTGTTTCTCTCCCACCGGGAGATGCTCTTCCGCCCGCTGCTCGCGGACCCGAGGTGGCCGCATTTCTCCGTCGCGTACCAATATTACATCAACGACCCGGCCCTGAAGAACGTGGGCGCGGCGAGCTTCGGGGAGACCTTTCCGATCCTGCGCGGCGATCTTCCCGCCGGGCAGTGGGAGTTCAGCCTCCAGGCCGGGGTGTTTACGATCTTCAACCTCGACGCTGCCTCGAAGGACCTGATCAACGCCGACTACTTCGTAGGCATTCCGCTCGTCTATCGGCTCGGCGGCTTCTCGGTGCTCACCAGAGTGTTTCACCAGAGCTCGCATCTTGGCGACGAGTTCCTGCTGCAAAACACCAGCGTGAAGCGCGTGAACCTGAGCTACGAGGAATTCGACACGGTCCTCTCGCAGGAGTTCGGCCGATGGCTGCGAGTCTACGGCGGCGCCGGATACCTGTTCGATGCGGATCCGTCGAACTTGGAGCCCTGGTCGACCCAAGTCGGCGCGGAGCTCGAAAGCCCGTGGACGTTTCTCGGCGAGGTGGTCCGCCCGCTGGCGGCTGTCGACGTCCAGAACCACGAGGACACGAACTGGGATACCGACGTTTCGGTACGCGCCGGCGTCCAGCTCGAGAGCCCGAGATTCAAGAGTACGAAGCTACAGCTCCTCGGCGAGTACTATGACGGCAACTCGCCGAACGGGCAGTTCTTCGAACGGACGATCCAATATGTAGGGTTCGGGGCCCACATATACTTCTGAGGTCGCCCAGGCGTCGCGAGCGGCCATGGATCCATGTGTAAACCCCCCCACCGGCGCCTATGGCGATTCCGTCGAGTCGACGGGAGAGGGGGACATCCGATGACTCGAGTCAGGGCAATTGCCATCGCAATCGGTTTGAGCATCACAGCGGGCGCTACGCCGGCGCTGGCAGAACAGCAAATCTACACGTACTCCATCATACATCCGACTTACGGCGACATCGGCACTTTCACCGACACCATCGACCGCAGCCGCGAAGCGACGCGTATCGACTCACGTCTGCGCGTGGCGGTGACCTTTCTGGGCATCGTCGTCTATCGGCAAGAGTCCGACATCACCGAGATCATGCGCGGTAATCGGCTGGTTTCTCTGCAAAGTGTGACTGAGAAGGACGGCCAGCACGCCGAAGTGCATGGCGAGGCTCAAGGCGACCAGTTCGTGGTGAATGCGACGGCTGGCTCATTCGCCGGTCCGGCGACCATCGCCCCCTCGGACCCATGGGTCCTCAAGCGCACCGGCGAGGGGACGATGGTTTTCACGGACACGGGCAGGATCATCGCCGTTCACATATCCGGCGGCGACTACGAAACGATTTCCATTAATGGCATTCCGGTCTCCGCCCGACACTTCGTCGTCTTGGGCGACAAGCGGCAGGACGTCTGGCTCGACAACCAGGCAATGCCCATCATGTTCCGCGTCGTCGAGAAGGGCACGCCGATCGATTTCGTGCTGCAGGACACGACGGCCGAGCCGTAGAAATGGGCGTCTCGTGTTTGGGCAGCGTCGGAGATTGAGGCTTTACGTCAACTCGGCCGCTTGTCCCGGCTATCCTCTCGCCCCGCTGCGCGCTGTCGCCGGGAGGTCGTTCAGGAGGTCGTTCGAAGGTGAGAAGCGCGGACGTGAATCCGGCGAGACGGCCAAAGGGTCGGCCCGCGTTCGGTGCTCAAATCACTTCCCGGTCCGGCTCCGACAGGATGCGGGCGAGCACACGGTACACCGCTGGATTGAAGGTCAGCCCGATGTGGCTACCGGGCACTTCGATGTTCGTTGCCCGGGGATCGCGCTCCATCGCCGCAGGATAGCGCACGATGCGGTCGCCTCGGCTGTAAATCGCGGTGATCCGCACCTCGTCCGGTAAGCGGCCTCGGGCCATCGTCAAGGGTGAACCGAGCGCGATCACGTGGCGGACGGCTCGTGTGCGGCGAGCCGCTACCGCACGTCCCTGCAAGCCACCCATGCTGTGGCCGATGATCGTCACCCGCTGACCGCTCCGCCGAAAGTGGGCTTCCGCCAGTTCTCCCAGGTCGTTGACCAGCGGCTCCGACCATCCTGGATTTCGGTCTAGACCAGAAGGCACAGGGCCGTAGCCCATCCGGCGAAGCCAGTCGCGCAGCGGACCCAAGTAGCGGTCTCCGCCATAGAGCCCTGGCAGCACGAGCACGGGCCGCCCGTCGCCCCGGCGCACGCCGAAGCCCCAGAAGACACGATCGACCAGGAGCAGGCCCAGTTCGGCGGCGGGCTTCCATGCTTCGTCCGCGAGGTCGGCGAGGCCGAAATCGCGCTCTGTGCGATTCGCGTTCACGTCTCGATGATATCGCGCTTTGAGGTGACGATCGACCGGCAGCCTCGGCTGCACGTTGCGGTTTTGGATGAGCTTGATTGCGGCGGCATGTTGGTTCGACGATTTCTCGCTGCCTACCGGCCCAATCGCTCGCAAACTATCAAGTTCCTGAGCGCTTTCTTCGCGAAAAGATCGCCGCCCTGTTCACGCGCTTCATCCGTCTCGTATCCCACCTGGCACAAAGGACTACAACGAGACACGGCAGATTCATTTTACTCGCCAAGCGTTGATATGGCTGTTGTTTGTCAACTGGCGACAGTGGTCCCGCCTCACTGATCCGTGAGTTCTTCGTCGAGTCGCCCTTTTCGGCGGCGCCGGTTCTAGTGACGATTGATCCTGCTGATATCCGCGGATTGGTTACCGCCTGACAGTTGTCCGTCGCGGAGCTGTCCTCGCCCTAGGCTCGGGCGTGTCGGCATCTCCCCGTCGGAGATACGCCGCTTGCGCGCGCACCGACTGTGAGCCGGTTGGTGATCTTCGGGTACCCAGACGAGCGACCCTTCCGTCGCCCATCTTGCCCGTCATACGCGGATCATCAGCTTGCCGCGATTCTTCCCCGCGAACATACCAGCGAGCGCTGCGGGCATTTTCGCGAAGCCCTCGATGACGTCGACTGCCGCCTTCAGTCTGCCCTCGGCGACCCAGCGCGCGAGGGCGGCTTCGGCCTGTGCGCGCCGGTTGTAGAAGTCCATTACGATGAAGCCTTCCATGCGGATGCGCTTGGTGACGAGAAAGCCGGGCACGCCGAACGGCCCAGGCGCGGGCGTGCTCGTGTTGTACTGCGAAATGGCGCCGCAGCACGACACACGGCCAAAGGGATTCATGCGGCGCAGTGCGGCAGCCAGCACATCACCGCCGGTATTGTCGAAATAGACGTCGATTCCGTTTGGGCAGGCTGCCTTGAGGGCTTTGTCGAGATTTTCGCCTGTGTAGTCGACGGCGGCATCGAAGCCGACCTCATCAACGATCCATCGGCACTTGTCGGCCCCGCGCGTGGTCCCGACCACGCGGCAACCGTTGATCTTGGCAATCTGGCCGGCAACCGATCCGACGGCGCCCGCCGCGCCCGAGACGAGGACGGTCTCCCCTGGGCGCGGCCGTCCCACATCGAGCATGCCGAAATAGGCGGTGAGCCCGGTGATGCCGAGCACTCCTAGAATATGCTCGGGCTTGTGTTTGCGATCATGCTTCGTCAGCAGACTGGCGGGCAGGGCGGCGTATTGCTGCCAGCCGAATTCGCCGCTGACCAGGTCGCCGGGCGCGAAGCCCTTCGTGGTGGAGGAGACCACTTCGCCCACACCCCAGCCGGCCATGACCTCACCAGGATTGAGTTGAGAGCGATACGTCGTGCCCTGCATCCAGGCCCGGCTTGCCGGATCCAGCGAAAGCAGCGTCGAACGGACCAGCACTTCCCCGGCTTTCGCTTCGGGCATCTCGGTCTCGCGAAGCTCGAAGTTCTCAGGACCGACTTCTGCGACTGGCTTGCGCGCATAAATCCATTGCTTGTTGGCGCCCATACTTTCCTCCCGGGATCTCGGCTCGTGGTCTTGGCGACGTCGGTGGCGACGCGGCGACAGCGACGCACACCTGTTCTTCTCTAACAGTGGAAACGCGCGTCGAAAAGCGCGGGCCAGCGATCTCGGCGAACGCGGGACCGACGGCGCCAACCGCCGCAGTTCAGAGGGTTCCAACGAGGCTGACGATCACGCTCGGCGCGGTTGAGAACCCGCGCTTCTGCGCGATTGTTCCCACTCTTCTCTGGACGACAGGGACTCTGGACGCCTTCACCCGCTCTCTAGCACGCGGCTGCGCTGAGACCACGTGCGCGCTCCACGCCGAGCTTTCCCGCCTGCGACCGGCGAGCCTCGAGGGCGGCCTTCACCGTGGAGGTCAGAGAGCGTCCGACGTGCTCGCGTGTCGGATTGACAGGCGGCGGTCGCTTGCGAGAAAGCTCGGGCCGCGCAGGGAGGGAAGGAGATGATGTACGACGTGCGGTCGAGTATTCCCCTGAGGCGCGCTGCGATGGCTCTGGCGCTGGTGGCGGCGCTGGGCCGCGGCGCGACCGCCGAAGAGTTGCCGCCGTTGCGCGTCGGCATGGCACCGAACTATCCGCCACTGGCGTTCAAGCAGAACGGGAAGCTCAAGGGCATCGAGGTGGATTTCGCCAAGCGGCTCCGCAGCGCGCTCAACCGCAAGGTGGAGATCGTCGAAACGGAGTGGGAGGAGCTCGGCCCGGCGCTAGAAGCGAAAAAGATCGACATGGTGATGTCGGGCACGTCGATCACTGAGGAGCGCAAGGAGAAGGTCAACTTCACCGAGCCGTACCTGACCGTCGGGCAGATGGTGATCGTGCGCAAGGCGGACTACCCCGCCCTGCGCGATCCGAAGGCGATGGACCGGCCGAAGTCGCGCGTCGGCTACGTCTCGCGCACCACCGGTGAGCAGTGGGCGCGCGCGAATCTGAAGAAGGCCAAGCTGCACGGCTATACCGACACCGGAGAAGGCGTCGCGGCGTTGGAGAACGACCAGATCGATTTCTTCATCCAGGATGCGCCGGCGGTGTGGCGTGTCACCGGCGGCTTCATGAACGAGCACCCGACGCTGACGGGGCTCTACCGGCCGCTGACCACCGAGTATCTTGCCTGGGCGGTGCCAAAGGACAACCCGGAGCTGCTGGCGCAGCTCAACAACATCCTCAAGCGCTGGAGGAAGGACGGCACTCTCGACGACGTCATCGACGATTGGATCACCGTCAAGAAGACCACCATCGAGGTGAAGCCGCAGTAGCGGCGCGCTTTGGCTCGCCACCAGGTAGCAGGGACAATTCCATGCACGTGGAAGTGGAAGCGAAACCGACCACGACGAAGATCGTCTCGCCGAGCGCGAAGGCTCCGGTTGGGAGGGAGATCGGCGAGGGTGGCATAGCGAGCGTCCGAAACAGCGGCTTCTCCCCCGAGTAACCGTTTTTCACCCGCCAGATCCGGATCGTGCGCCGCTCGAGGTCAAGGTCCTCTCGCTGCCGCAGGCGGACGGGCAGTCCGCCAGCGTCCGACATCGCAGATGGTGTATGTAGAATTCGGTGGCTATCCTCTCTTTTGCCGCGCCGATCCGCTTCATGGTCTACTCCGAGGTCGTGGGCGCTCCTCCGGGCGTGCAGCACTAACCCCGGGACTTGAAACCGGAGCGTGGAAGGGAATCGAGATGAAAACCCGGGTGATCTGTGTGTCGCGCGCGTTGGCCCCGTGCGCACCGGTCTTGTGATTAACGAGACGCTGGCTAAGCTGGGGCCCGCGGGAGCCTCCCCTCCCGCGCCGCGATGATTCCCAAGCTGGACGATCGGACGAGCGGCATCCTCCTCCACCCGACCAGCTTGCCGGGGAGGGAAGGCGCGGCGGGTGACCTGGGGCCGGAGGCGCGGCGGTTCGTGGAGTTCCTGGTGGCGGCCGGCCAGCGCTGGTGGCAGATGCTGCCCGTCGGGCCCACTGGCTACGGCAATTCCCCTTACAGCGCGCAGTCGGCGTTCGCGGGCAACCCGGCGTTGGTCAGCGCGGACCACCTCGCCGACGACGGGCTGCTGGCCGAGGGCGACCGGAAACGTTCCCACGACGACCAGCTCCGGGCGGCCTGCGCCGCTTTTGGGCAGCGCGCCGCCGGTGACCGCGACCACGTCGAATTCGAAGGGTACTGCGCGGAAACCGCCGGCTGGCTGGAGGACTTCGCGCTCTACCGGGCGCTCAAGCGCGCCCACGACGAGGTGCAGTGGACGCGCTGGGAGCCCGCGCTGCGCGACCGCCAGCCCGCGGCGCTGGCCCGCGCGCGCGCCACGTTCGCCGACGAGATCGCGTACGTGCGCTTCCAGCAGTGGCGGTTCGCGCGCGACTGGCGGGCGCTGCGCGCGCACGCCCACGCGCGAGGCGTCGGCCTCATCGGCGACATGCCGATCTTCGTGGCGCACGACAGCGCGGACGTGTGGCAGCACCGCGAGCTGTTCGCGCTGGACGAGACCGGCGAGCCGTCGCTGGTGGCGGGCGTGCCGCCGGACTACTTCAGCGAGACGGGGCAGCGCTGGGGCAACCCGCTCTACGGCTGGGAGCGGCTGCGGGCCGGCGGGTACGGCTGGTGGGTGGAGCGTTTCCGGGCGGCGCTGAGCATGCTTCGACGCCGTCCGCCTGGATCACTTCATCGGGTTCACTCGGTACTGGGAGATCCCCGGGCGCGAGCCGACGGCCGTCAACGGACGCTGGAGGCAGGGCCCCGGCGCCGACTTCTTCCACGCCGTGCGCGACGCGCTGGGGCAGCTGCCGCTCATCGCCGAGGACCTGGGCGTCGTGACGCCCGAGGTCCGCGCGCTGCGCGACCAATTCGATCTGCCGGGGATCAAGATCCTGCAGTTCGCGTTCGGCACCGATCCGAACGCGCGCGACTTCCTGCCGCACAACTACACGCGGCACGCCGTCGTCTACACGGGTACGCACGACAACGACACCACCGTCGGCTGGTTCGGCGACGCGGGCAGCGGCACGCGCGACGGCGCGCAGACGGAGAAGGAGCGGCGCTTGGCGCTGCACTACCTGGGCGCCGACGGCGACCCGAGCGAGATCCACTGGAAGATGATCCGCGCCGTGTTCGCCTCGGTCGCCAACCTGGCCGTCATCCCGGCGCAGGATCTGCTGGGCGTGGGCTCCGAGGCGCGCATGAACCGCCCCGGCGTCGAGACCGGCAACTGGAGCTGGCAGCTCCCGACTGGCGCGCTCACGCCGGCCATCGCCGCACGCCTGCGCGATCTGGCCACCACGTACGACCGCCTGGGCCCGATGTCCGCGGAGCCAACGTCTTGATCAAGCGACATCTGATCGCGCCGCCGCGGCGGGCGCCGCACCTGGGGAAGGACCCGCTCTGGTACAAGGACGCGGTCATCTACGAGCTGCGCGTGCGCTCGTTCTTCGACGCCAACGGCGACGGCATCGGCGACTTCCGGGGCGTGGCCTCCAAGCTCGACTACCTGGCGGACCTGGGGATCACCGCCATCTGGCTGCTGCCGTTCTACCCGTCGCCGCTGCGCGACGACGGCTACGACATCGCGGACTACACCGACGTGCACCCCGACTGCGGGACGCTCGCCGACTTCGAGCTGCTGCTCGACGAGGCGCACAAGCGCGGCATCCGCGTGATCATGGAGCTGGTCCTCAACCACACCTCGGACCAGCACCCGTGGTTCAAGCGCGCGCGCCGCGCGCCCCCCGGGTCGGTCGAGCGCGACTTCTACGTCTGGAGCGACTCGACCGAGCGCTACCCCGAGGCGCGCATCATCTTGAAGGACTTCGAGCCCTCGAACTGGGCCTGGGATCCGAGGATAGAGAGGATAGAGGATGAAGCGGCTGGCCACCACTCCAACGTGGTAGACGGTCGAGCCAGGGAAGCTTCGAACCGTAGCGGTTGCGCCGGAGGCGGCCTGATCGAGCGGACCAAGAGCGACAAAGCGAAGGATGTTTCCACTGGTTCCACGCAAGCGTCTGGAGAGCGCGCGTACCGGCTTGGCCGCAATCGAGGCCGATGGATGGATGGCGCCTCCGACCCTCGCACCCCCAGCATGGCCGGCGAACCTGTAAGCATCGCCACAACGAGAGCGCGAACAGAAGGATGACGAACCTCGTGGAGCAACAATAGTATTCGCATCAACGACAGCAGTGGAGGTGAAACTGTTCAGCAAAAGAGAGAGCGTTTGACTTGGAGCGCCGAAGAGTTCCAGATGCCGATAAGTTCGAGATCCGGGTCCGGGATTGGAGTGCCCCCGGCAATCTCAAGTCGGACATCGCCCTCCTCAACCGGATCCGCCGTGAGAATCGAGCGTTGCAGCTCTATGGGAACGTGACGTTCCTCCACTCCGAGAACGAGCAGATCCTGTTCTATCGTCGATCCGCGCCCGGCAACGAGCTGCTGATAGCCTGAGTTTGCCCGCACCGTCCACACGAGACCATGGTGCATGTTCCTCTCGGCGACCTCGGCATCACGCACGACGAGACCTACTTCGTGGACGATTTGCTGAGCGGAACTCGCTACAGCTGGAGAGGAAGCCGGAACTACGTGCGCCTGGACCCGACCATGGGTCAGGCGGGCCAAGTCCTTCGAGTGGAGCGGGGAGCGGCACGATGAGCGGATCGATCGAATGGCACAAAGACGCAATCATCTACGAGCTCCACGTCAAAGCCTTCCGGGACAGCAATCGCGACGGCTACGGCGACTTCGTTGGCCTGATCGAGAAGCTGCCCTATCTCCAGGAGCTCGGCATCAACTGCGTATGGCTACTCCCATTCTACCACTCGCCGCTGCGCGACGACGGCTACGACATCTCGCACTACACGCTGATTCATCCGCAGTACGGAACGCTCCGGGACTTTCGCAGGTTCGTCGGCGAGGCGCACGAGCGGGGCATCCGCGTGATCACCGAGCTGGTCATCAACCACACCTCCGACCAGCACCCCTGGTTCCAGGCCGCGCGCAAGGCCCCGGCGCGCTCCTCGAGGCGAAACTTCTACGTGTGGAGCGCGACCGGCCAGAAGTACAAGCAGGCTCGAATCATCTTCAAAGACTTCGAGAACTCGAACTGGAGCTGGGATCCCGTCGCCAGGTCCTATTACTGGCATCGCTTCTTCCATCATCAGCCCGATCTCAACTTCGACAACCCTGCAGTGCGCCGCGCGGTTATGCGGGTGATGCGCTTCTGGCTGAACCTCGGCGTGGACGGCCTCAGGCTCGACGCGATTCCATACCTCTGCGAGCGCGAAGGCACGACCTGCGAGAACCTCGACGAGACGCATCGAGTGCTGAAGGAGCTGCGCGCCGAGCTCGACAAGTACTACACCGATCGCATCTTCCTCGCCGAGGCCAATCAGTGGCCGCACGACGTACGGCCCTACTTCGGAAACGGCGACGAATGCCACATGGTCTTTCACTTCCCGCTGATGCCGCGGATGTTCATGGCGATCCGCAAGGAGGATCGTCAGCCGATCGTCGACATCCTGGCGCAGACCCCGGAGATCCCCGAGAACTGCCAGTGGGCGACGTTTCTGCGCAATCACGACGAGCTCACGCTCGAGATGGTGACCAGACGAAGAGCGCGATTACATGTACAACGAGTATGCCAGTGACCCGAAGGCGCGGTTGAATCTCGGCATTCGTCGCCGGTTGGCGCCGCTGATGGGCGGTGGTCGGCGGCAAATCGAGCTGATGAACGCGCTGCTGATGTCGATGCCGGGAACGCCGATCCTCTACTACGGCGACGAGATCGGCATGGGCGACAACATGTATCTCGGCGACCGAAACGGCGTCCGCACGCCGATGCAATGGACCGGAGACCGCAACGCCGGCTTCTCCGAGGGGGACCCGGCGGCGCTCTACAGTCCGGTGATCGTCGACCCGGTTTACGGGTATCAGTCGGTAAACGTCGAAGCGCAGCAACGTTCGGGCTCGTCGCTGCTCTCTTGGATGAAGCGTCTGATTCGGATCGTGAAGCGCCACCCGGCGTTTCGCCGAGGCACGTTCGAAGTCCTCCATCCCGCCAACCGCAAGATCTTCGCCTTCGTGCGCCGATCGGGTGAAGACGTGCTGCTCGCGGTGAACAATCTTTCCCGCTTCGCGCAAGCCGCGGAGCTGGACCTCAGGCGCTTCAACGGCTGCGTGCCGGTGGAGCTGTTCGGGGAAACGCCGTTCCCGAGGATCGGCGAGCTTCCGTACCTGCTGACTTTCGCCCCGCATGGCTTTTACTGGTTCAAGCTCGCGGATTCGGGGAAGGTTTGATGGTGGCCCCCGCGACCGTTCGCGTCGAAGGGCGTTTGCGAGACGCCTTGAGCCTCTCCGCGCTCCGCGAGCTCGACGGCGAGCCGCTGATCGATTTTCTCCGCCCGCAGCGCAGGTTCGGTTCGAAGGGTCTCGCCGATCCGACGGGGCGCTTCCGCGACGTGATGCCACTCTTCCGCGAGCCGATCGACGCCGCGATCGCACGCGTCGAGATCACTGCTCAGCAGGCGTCGATCGCCACGCACCAGCTCCCCCTCACCGTTCGGCGCGGTGATGCGAATGAGGCCGGTGTGCTGGCGGTGGTCGAGTCGGGTGCCGGGCGCGGCGTCCTCGTCGACGCCGTTCGCGACGCGGGCTTCCGCGCGCGCTTGCTGCGCGCGCTCCGCGATCGCGAGCGCTTCGAGGCGCATGGCACACGCTGGATCGCCGCGCCCTACGGTGAGTCGCTGCCGGAGCCCGAGACTCCCTCGCGCCTCCTCGAAGGCGAGCAGAGCAACAGCTCCATGCTACGTGATTCTCGACTTCGAAGGCGAGCCAGCGCGTCCGCTCGCCGAGCGCCGGCGGCGTCACAGCCCGCTTCGCGACGTCGCCGGCATGTTGCGCTCGTTCGCGAATGCGGCCGCCGTCACCGTCAAGGAAGACGCTCCCGCCAGCGCGGACGCGCGCCCGTTCCGAGCCGAAGCGGCTGCGCTGGCGACGGAGATGCAAGGGGCGTTTCGAGGCGGCTACTTCCGCGCCGCGCCGTTCGCGCGCGTTCTGTCCGACCCCCCACGGTTGCCGCAGTGAGAGCGCCGTGACGCTCTCGTGGTCGCTCGAGCGCGGGGCGAACGTCGGCGACGACCATGCCGTGCGGTTCGCCGTCTGGGCCCCACACGCGGAGCGAATCGCCGTCCGGCTCGCGGGCTCGCGCGGATACGTGGACCATCCGCTCGAGCGTCGCGACGACGGTTCGTTCCAGGGCGTGGTGAAGGCCGCGCAGATCGGCAGCGACTATTTCTACGTCGTCGACGGCGACCGAGCCCGCCCGGACCCTGTGAGCCGCCATCAGCCGTTCGGTGTGCACGGGCCCTCGCGCGTGGTCGATCCGAGCGGCTTCCGTTGGTCCGACGCTGGATGGCATGGCGTGGGGATGCGAGACCTGGTGATCTACGAACTGCACGTCGGGACGTTCAGCGAGGCGGGCACCTTCGACGCCACGATCGAGCGACTGCCTGCGCTTCGCGGTCTCGGCATCACCGCAATCGAGCTGATGCCGGTCGCGGAATTTCCCGGCGGCCGCAACTGGGGGTACGACGGAGTTCATCCCTACGCGCCGCAAAGCACCTACGGCGGCCCGGAGGGGCTGCGACGCCTCGTCGATCGGGCCCACGGCGTGGGGCTCGCGGTGATTCTCGACGTCGTTTACAACCACCTCGGGCCGGAAGGGAATTACCTGGCCGAGTTCGGCCCCTACTTCACGGACCGTTATCGCACGCCTTGGGGCCAAGGCGTCAACTTCGACGGCCCCGACAGCGATGAGGTCCGCCGCTATTTCGTCGACAACGCACTCTACTGGGTGAGCGAGTGCCACGTCGACGGTCTTCGGCTCGACGCGGTTCACAGCATCTTCGATTTTTCCGCCGAGCACATTCTAGCCGAAATCACCGCGGCCGTTCACGCGCTTGGCGAAAACCTCGGCCGGCGCACGCTGGTGATCGCGGAGAGCGATCTCAACGATCCGAGAATCGTTCGACCGCCGGTGCATGGCGGCTTCGGCCTCGATGGTCAATGGAGCGATGACTTTCACCACGCCGTACACGCGGCGCTCACCGGCGAGCGTCGCGGGTACTACGCCGACTTCGGCAGCGTCGGTGCGATCGCCGAGGTGCTTCGCGAACGGTTCGTGCTACGAGGCGGACACTCGAAGTTTCGCCGCCGTCGGCACGGCGCCCCAGCCGGAGACCTCCCGGCGGAGCGCTTCGTGGTCTTCACGCAGAATCACGACCAGGTCGGGAATTGCGCCCGTGGGGATCGGCTCGCCGCGCTGATTTCCTTCGAGGCGCAGAAGCTCTGCGCCGCGTTGCTTCTGCTCTCGCCGTACACGCCGCTCGTCTTCATGGGACAAGAGTACGGCGAGACGCGGCCGTTCCTCTATTTCGTGAGTCACGGCAATCGTGATCTCGTAGAAGCCGTGCGGACGGGCCGCCAGAGAGAGTTTGTGAGCCTCGGTTGGGAAGGCGAGGTGCCGGATCCCCAAGCGGTCGAGACGTTCGAGCGATCCCGGATCGATTGGCCGTCTGCCGGTTCGCCGGGCCACGCCGAGCTGCTTCGCTTGCACCGGGACCTACTGGCGCTGCGCCGGGAGGAGCCTGAGCTCTTGGGCGCAGACGCGTGCGTGACGGGCGGAGCGAATGGCTGGATCGCGCTGCGGTATCGCGGCGCGAATGGCCGAGCGCTGCTGGCCGTATTCAACGTCTCGTCAATGCCGCAGAGCGTCCTTCTCGAAGACGATGATCGAGAGCGAATCTGGCACCGCGTGCTCGCGACCGATGAGGAGCGCTATGGCGGCAGCGGCCGCGCAGCGCCCAATTCGCTTCGTGCGCACGACGGCACGTTCGTCCTTTCCGTGCCGGGTTATACAGCTTTCGTCTACCGGCGCACGTAGTGCAGAGTACAAGCCTTTCGGCTGTCAGCTATCAGCTTTCGGCAAAAGACAATCCCGTGCATCTTTTGCCGATGGCTGAGCGCCGAAAGCCGATAGCCCCCTTCGTCACAGTTGTCCGGCGGCGACATCCCAGTTCACCACGCTCCAGAACGCCTCGAGATACTTCTTCCTGGCATTGCGGTAATCGATGTAATACGCGTGTTCCCACACGTAGGCAATGGACGTGCCTGCGATTTGGGGGGAGATTCGCGGGAATGGCATAGCGGATGAAGAGCGTCTGGATCTGGCGCTTCCCAGGCGGTCCTGGCGGCCGATGAAAAGCGCTGCATTGTCTTATAGGAGGATACGCATTGACCCTCAGCAGTTCGCAGGCACTCCTGGGAACACCGTCGAGGCGGTACCACTCAAGTGGTTTGCACAGACCCCTCCTTTCCTTCACCCATGAGCAACGCCACTGGAAAACTGAGTAATATATCTCCGACGGACAGTGCCTTGCCCGCAGATAATGCCTCGCTCGTGATAACATTCCGCCAGGCAGCAGGTGCTCCGTTGGGCATTATCACCTCTGTGTCCTGCCAGACTTGTCTTCCCAGAGGGAAATCTCCCTCTTGAATCAAGTGGCTGAGAAACCTCGGAGCAATGACCAAGGCCCATTCTCGCTGATACCTCCAGGCAAAGGCGATGACATGGCTCCTGAATCTTCCCGTCGACTCAAGGGGAAGATAAGCGCCGCAACGGAAGATCTCTCGATTTGCTTTTTTTGCTTTGAGCACCCGATAAATGAGAAAGAGTTTAATCTTTCCATCCTCTCTCGTGGAAAGAACGTCTTGGACCAGTCGGCCAATATCAGCATCAGCCTGCTCACGGATGCCAGCCAGCATGGCGCGCCTTTTCTCAAAATCTACCGGCCGGCGATTGTCAGGATCCACCAAGGTCAGGTCCCATAGTTCAGATCCCTGATAGAAATCAGGCACACCGGGTGAGGAAATCTTGATCAGTGTCTGCGAGAGGGAGTTGAGTATCCCATAGTGAGAAACTCTCTGGCAAAACGGGATAAATTCTTTCAGAAATGCGTTGGCTCTTGAGTGGACCAGGATTTTCTCAGCGAATGAGACGTAAGCGTCTTCATAGTCAGTGTCGGGTTTCAACCACGCGGTATGGACTTTGGCTTCCCGGACAGCTTTCACAATATACGCCTTAATTCTTTGAACGAAGTCGGGATAATCGGCATCTGCAAATGGCCAGGCGCCAATCAGTGTCTGGTATAAAAAATACTCGTCGTTTCTATCCGGAACGGCCAGGCCTTGGACGTGCTTCTTTTTGCCCCTGTTTATCTTAATCCAGGTCTGGAGTTGTTTTAGCCATTCGTCCGGCATCTCGGACAATACATTTATTCTGGCACGCGCGTCTTCGCCTCTTTTGGTATCGTGAGTCGAGGTTGCATTTAAGGAATCCGGCCACAAATCCCTTTTCTTCGTGTTGAACTTGTGGAATTCTTCGAGCGAGAAGCCGAAGTTACCCGGCCGTCCACCTACCTCATTGAGTGACAAGAGCCGGTTGTACACATAATGCGTGGTATCTTCGACTCCCTTCGCCATTACCGGCCCGGTAAGTTGCTGAAACCTCATGGCAAAGTGGAGCCAGTCCCGCTTCTCTTCCTCAGAAACATAATCGGGAAAGTCCAAGAGAAGGAACCTTCGTACGAACGCAAGTCCGTGTAGTAGGGCGGGGAAATTGGCTTTGGCCCGGTCCACGGCTGCCACAATGCATTTGCTGTCGTCGTCCGAGACCACAACCTGGCGGATGTAGGTCCTGTACACGGGAAATACTGCGAGGACTTCGGTCAAGGCTCTTCGCAGCGCAGTGAGAGTTATGTCGCTTCCATGGCGGTCCCGGCTGGAGATCTTCTTCAGGAGCTGAGCGAGGTTGTGGACGTCGCTCGCCATCTCTTCCTGAATCATCAGCTTTTTGTTGTCGCGCACGACATCTTCATAAGAATTCGTCAAGCCAGTTACGCTGGCATAGATTCTGTTGAATTCTCGCTCATTTTCCTTTCGGCAAAACAACCCATTCACATAATTTGTAAAATCATAACCGGTGGTTCCCTGGACGGGCCAGAAAGGTGGCAGCTCTTCATTGAGATCGAGTATTTTTTCAACGATGATATAGGTTGTCGGTGCCCTGTCTCTCACTCTTTGAAGATACCTTGTCGGATCGTACAGCCCATCAACATGATCAATTCTTAAACCGGTTGCGATTCGTCTTTCAATCAGATCGAAAATCAGGCCGTGAGTGTAGTTTAGTACCTGCTCGTCCTCCACTTTGAGTGAAATCAGACCATTCACACAAAAAAAGCGGCGATAGTTTATTTCTTCCGCGGCCACTTTCCAAAATGAAAGCCTGAAGACTTGTTGGGAAAGAAGGTCATCAAGAAAATTAAAACTTTCGGGCTTCTCCTTTTTACCATTGAAGGTCCGCACGTTTTCATCAACAAACGCCTTTATTACAGCGTTGCTATTGTAAGCTTCCCACATAGTGCGTTGGATGAATTTTATCTGATTATTGCGCTCCTCCGGCTCATCGCTCGCAGGGAGCGACTTCAAGACATAGAGAATGCCTAAGAGTTTAATAAAGTCGGGATTGTCTTCGGCAAGTTTCTTTTTTAACAGGGACAAGTTGTTAAAAAGATTTAGATAAGATTCGATTCGTAACGGGAAGGCGAGGTTGTAGTAAGCGGCCTTGAAGCCATCGGGACCGTATTGGAGGGCGATCTCTCCATCTTCGAGGCACTCCCCATAAAACCTGCCAAGAAATGGCGCCAGAAGTCTCTTGTTGAGGCTGGCGGCCGGATAATCCCAATCCACGTCGAAAAACTGAAAGTACCTGGAGTTGGAGCCATTCTCCAAAATATCCATCAGCAGGCGATTTTCCGAATCTATCGCCATATGATTCGGAACAATATCCTGAATCCACCCCATACTGTATGTTCTGAGCTCCGCGGCCAACCCCTCCAAGTCAGAGAGCGTTCCCAACTCAGGATTCAGGTTATTGGGGTCAACCACATCATAGCCGTGGAGGCTGCCCTTGACGGCTTTGAATATGGGAGAAGCGTACAGGTCGGATATACCCAGGTCCGCCAGATAGGAAATGACTAGCTGCGCGGCCTGGAAGCCGAACGCAGAATTGAATTGAATCCGATAGGTAGCGATTGGCATATCCATGAGAGACTGCCCGGTCTTCTATCCATTTGCAGGTCTACTATTTACGGGGTATATGGGCATTCGTAGCGAAAAATTCTCAGCCAAAACCGTGTAATGGCGTAGCCAGTCTTGCGCGCTTTGGTCGCCCAGGCCGGCCTTCTCGTTCAAGTTGGGAAAATGGATGTGAAGGATCTTGTAACAGATGTTCTGGGTTTTCCAGAGATTAACCTCGAACGGCAAGGTTCGGACCAGTTGTGCAGCCTTATTCAACCTCTCTAGGCGAGAAAGGTCGTCAGGTTGCTCGAGAAGTTGGTCGGCTAGACTCTCAATGTTGACGGCCAGTAACAAGCCTAGAGCAGTCGCATCCAGAGTTGCGCCGGCCAACCGAGCTTCTTCGAGAAGAGGTCTTACGACTTCGGGGTCCAGCCCGTCCCCCTGAAGCACCCTGCGAAGCTGGGCATTCAAGCACAAGTCCGCGGCGACCGACAGGACTTGGGGCCGTGGCGTGCCCGATCCGGTCAGAAAGCGAATCAAGGGAGCATGATGCTCGTAGATCGAGCTATATGCAGCTTCAGCCTCTCTCAGAGTCGGCCCCATGATGATGTTCAGGACTTTTCGCCGCTCATCGGCAAAGAGCGAGGTCAGAGAGTACGTGGACGTCCCGAAGTGTGTACCCAGCAGAAGTATGGTCTTCGGGAAGTCGGCTGTGGCGAAAGCCGCTGAAATCTCTTTGGCCAGCGCTTCATATTTTTGCGCGCCCTGATATTCACCAGTGCCGCAGGCGATACTATGATCACCAAGATGTAGAACGCCAAAGCACAGGCTGGAGGATATCCGCGTAACCTCTGAAGTGACCGTGGCCCGCCCGATTACCAGCCTTGACCGTCCTACCTGAAAGCTGCGGTAGTCCTCTCGGGTGGCGGAATACGCATAGATCGAGCTGCGTTCACCGACATCCTGAAACAGCGAGCTTAAGGCATAGTGGGCGCCCACATCTTTCATATCGAGCATGGTAGGCGTGACCCATTTCTCATAAACGGTGCGGCCGTCACGGTGTTCAGGTATGTTGCTCTTGGCACGCTCAAGATGTTCGAGAAAGCCAGATTCGAAGGACTCGCTAAAAAGCTGGTCAGCCAACTGAAGAACTCTGCCCGCGTATCGCATGACCTGAACTGTTTCAATCCCGGAAAGTTCGTCAAAAAACCAGCCGCAACTTGTGTACATGAGCATGGCGTTGCGCTGGAGCTCCATAAGCTTCAGGACGGTGATCTCGTCCCCGGAGTTTAAGGGGCGGGTTGCGTGGCGGTTCATAAACGCATTGACCCGGTCTGGTGATCGGTCCACGATGACGTCGATGTAGTCGTCTCGAGACGCCCAGGGATCGGTCACAAACTGTCTGGCCATTTGCTCATACGCGGGGTTAACGGCGTCTCGAAGCCAGTCCAGTGCTTCACGCAGAGGGGCTCGCCAGGCCTGGTTCCAACCCGGGTTGCCTCCACTGTTGCACCCGCAATCCGACTTCCAACGCTCTATTCCGTGAATGCAGCTCCACGAGCTGTTCTCAAAGATCTCCGCTTCGTGCGTTGGTGGGTGCTCGTCCATGTACCGGCCATAATTCGTCAACTGTGCAAGCCCGTTGGACTCAATGTGATGGAGGGCATGAGCTAGGGCCATGTCGCCGCCGCGATGGTGATGCCCATAGCTTTCGCCATCCGTTGCGATGTGGACGAGGCGAGGAGCCGACTGGTCGTCGGGGAACGCAGCCAGCAGTCTGTTGGCGAATGTCTCTCCGTTGTTGAGCAATCCTTCAAATGCCAGAGCATGTGAAATGGGACTGTCGTAAAAGAACAGAATCATGAGGCGGCCTGAGGGCAGCGACACGCGATAGGCCATGCCGGGGTCGATTCTTCCACCACTGACGTCCTGCCATTCATTACCATCAATGGGCCGAATCCGCTTTGCCTGATTAGGGGCAAGTATGGCAAATCCGATGCCGTATTGTGCCATGATGTCCAGAGATTCAAGATCAACCGCCGTTTCCGGGAGCCACAATCCTTCCGGCTTACGTCCAAAGCGATACTCAAAATCCCTTATTCCCCAGATGATCTGGGTCTTCTTGTCGCGGCTGTCGGCCAGCGGCAGGATCATGTGGTTGTAAGCCTGGGCCAAGGCAGATCCATGACCTGAGAATTTCTTTAGGCTCTGCCTGTCCGCCTCTAGAATTGCCTGATACGCGTCGGGGGCATAGTTCTGCATCCAGAGCAAGAGTGTTGGACCGAAGTTGAAGCTTATGCTTGCATAATTGTTCACCAGCTGGGCGATTCTTCCTTCTGTGTCCCAGATTCTCGACGCGGCGTTAGCGGCGTAGCATTCGGCTGTAATCCGCTCGTTCCAGTCGTGGTATGGGAACGCAGAATCTTGGATCTCGATTGCCTCGAGCCAGGGGCTTTCTCTTGGAGGTTGATAAAAATGCCCATGAATGCAAATGAACCGGTACATCATTTAGGACTCCCTTTTGCAGACTTATCATGAGAAAGGCATTGTGAGTTAACGTCACCGAGACGTTTCCGTTCTGAATGCAGCACTGTGGGCAGGTTGCTGCCTGGACCGTTCTATCGTTCATCTCCCGACGACAGGCGTTTCAGCCAGCCGCCGTGAGGCAAAGGGATGGTGACGGAGCTCCTCGCGACCCCAGCGCCGAACGATGCATGGCGTGCGGTCGCCACGTTTGCATGACCGCGAGCCACAGCTCGGTGACCATTTCCCATTTCGCGGTCGTTGGTCGTCCCCCCGGGGGGCCGCTCTGCTTCAGCTCGGCGCGTTCCTTCTCCCTGAGCGCCTCGCCACAGAGCAGTTGCATGTTGCTCGGCGTGTCGACACCACCCGTCGCCAACGGCTGGTTATGATCCATCTGGCACCCCTTCGGCGTGTCCGGGAGCCCCTGCGACCTCAGGGAGTCGCGCCGGGCTGTGCTGCTGCACTTGATGCGCCCGTGGCTGTCGCGGGGGCAGGTCTGACAATATGTTGACCGATACGTCCCCGTGCTTCGTCTGCGTGCCTTTCTTCTTGCTCGCCAACACCGGCGATTCGGCCAGCGCCAGCAGGAGACAGGTGACGGCCACGAATTGTCTCGCGTTCGCTGATCTCCGCTGCACCGATGTCCGGCCTCGATGTCACGCACTCAATGCCACAGTTGCGGGCCGCGGCGCCAGGGCATCACTGCTCCGTCACGGGCGAAGGAACGGAGCGAGACGCGCCGAGGATTCACCAAACCGGACCAGAGAGCGAACGAAGCGAAAGGGGCTTACGCTTAGCGTTCCACCGCTCGCAGGGTCAGACTGATCCTCCGGAATCCCGACGCTGTCGGTGAATCTGGGACGTGTGGCGTCGTGGCATGCTCGAGGTGAAACTGCCGCCTCTTGTTGTGCGGAACGTCCCAGACTTCTTGGATACCCCCCCAAGCCGCGCCATCCGGCCAGCGCCACCGCACCGAAAACGCGCGTGTGCTCGCAGTGAGTCCCTCATGCGGCGCTCGGGCGCAGTAGGGCGCGCAGGTCAGTGGGCTCCCATAAGCGTGAGACGAGCAGCAGATCGGCCCGTCGTCACGTTGTAGCGCAGAGCCGGCGAGAGATCTGCGGCGGCTTGTTGAGCTGCGAGGGGAAGCTCGTTCATCTCGGAGTTTCCGCGCCGAGCGATGCACGCCCCTTTTCGGTGAGCAGGAATACCCCGTCCTCGAAGACGACGAGCTCGTCTGCCACCAGCCCTTCCATGATCTGCGAAAACGCTTGGTGCCCCGCCTGATGGAAAACGAGGCTGTGCGTGTGGAGCGCCCGCATCGGAATCGAGCCTCCCTGCTTCGCGATGAACCTGAGGAGACCCCGACGCGCGGCCGGGATGTCCTTCTCCATGGTGTCCTCTCCTTTCTGCCCGATTTTGTAGTTACCCTGCTCGGGTTCGCATGGCACTGTCCTTCACGGCCCTCCTCTCGATCATCTCGACCAGGCGAGCCAGCGGCTACTGAGTGCCTTCAGGAACGGGCTGAGGCGCGTCCGATTGTAGGCATCGCCGGCCTTTCGGATCGCCTCCGCCTGGGTCGGATAGGAATGGAGCACGCGCGAAACGGTCTTCAGGCCGATCCCCGCCACCATGGCCAGGGAGATCTCGTTGATCATCTCCCCCGCGTGGCGCGCGACGATGGTCGCTCCCAAGATGGTGTCGGTGCCCTCGTGGACGTGGATCTTGACGAAACCCTCCTCCTCGCCGTCGAGAATCGCCCGATCCACGTCGCTCATCGGCACGGTGAAGGTCTTGATGGGGAAGCCCTTGTCCCAGCATTCCTTCACATAGAGGCCTACGTGGGCGATCTCCGGGTCGGTATAGGTGCACCAGGGAATCGTCAGGGAGCTCAGTTTCTTGCGGCCCCAGAAAAGCGCGTTCTGGATCACGATGCGCGCCGTGGCGTCTGCCATGTGGGTGTACTTCCGTTCCAAGGCCACGTCGCCCGCGGCGTAGATGCGCCGGTTGCTGGTCTGCAGGTAATCGTTCACCCGCACGCCGTGCCCGTGGTCGTAGTCGACGCCAGCCGCTTCGAGGTTCAGTCCTTCGACGTTGGGCACGCGCCCAGCCCCAGCCAGAATCTCGTCCACCGCCACCGTCGCTTCCTGGTTGTCGTTGACCAGGCGCACGCGCTTCTCGCCGTCGCGTCGGGTGACGCTCTTCACCTCCGTATTGAGCCGCACCTCGATGCCGTCTCGGCGCAATGAGTCGGCTAGGATCTCCGCGGCGTCCCGCTCCTCGCCGGGGAGGAA
This sequence comes from uncultured delta proteobacterium, assembly GCA_963745025.1. Classification (GTDB taxonomy): domain Bacteria; phylum Desulfobacterota; class Binatia; order JACPRU01; family JACPRU01; genus CAVQIG01. The sequence goes on along the minus strand of CAVUWD010000015.1, from coordinate 28,654 downwards.
GTAGGGCTCCCGGTTGGCGATGATCACCGTGCAGCCCAGGCGCGCGAATGCCTGAGCGAGCTCGCAGCCTAGCGGCCCGCCGCCGATTACCAGCAGACGCCGGGGGCGCTCGGTCAAGTTGAAGACCGTTTCGTTGGTCAGATAGCCGGCTGCTTCCAGGCCCTCGATCGGCGGGCGGGCGGCGCGGGTGCCGGTGGCGACGACGGCCTTCTTGAACTTGAGCGTGGCGCCGGCGACCTCGACCGTGTGGCGATCGGCGAACGCCGCGTCGCCCAGGAACACGTCGACGCCCAGGGCCTGGAACCGCGAGGCAGAGTCGTGGCGACTGATGTGGGCGCGGAGGCGGCGCATGCGCTCCATGGCTGCAGCGAAATCGGCTTCCGAGGGCACCGGCGCGCTCCCGGTGAATCTCGGCGCGTGGTGGAGGTCGGCGTAGAATCGCGCTGCTCGCAGGAGCGCCTTGGAAGGTACGCAACCGAAGTTCAGGCAATCGCCGCCAAGGAGGTTTCTTTCCACCAGCGCCACCCTGGCGCCGAGGGCGGCGGCGCCGGCCGCGGTGACCAGCCCGGCGGTGCCGGCGCCGAGGACGACGAGGTTGTAGCTGGGGGCGGGTTGCGGGTTTTTCCAGCCCGTCGGTCGCGTGTTGGCCAGCAGCTTGGCGTCGTAGGCGTCGTTCGGCAGCAGCGTGGAGCGTGACTCGGTGGGATCCGCGTCGTTCATCGGTTGCTCGATCTCAGCCATCCCTTGCGGAATCCCGCGCGGCGGAGGCCGGTCACGATGGCAGGACACTCGCGCATCACGCGCCAGAGGAGCCTCGAGCGGTAGTTCTCGATCATCAAGGCCACCGGCCCCTGGTCCAGCCCGTAGTGTTCCGGGGAGAGCCAACCCCGGGGGGCCCCGTCGCCGGCGTCGAAGGTGGGGTTGAAACTGGTCAGCAGCCCGTCCTTGCTGAGGGTTTCCGGATAAGCGTCCAGGAAATGCCGGAGTGCGGCCAAAACGATCTCCGGTGCGAAAGGCAGGGATGCGACGGCTGCCCAGGGCGCCAGGGTTCCATCATCGGGTCCGAAGGGCACTCCCCGGGCCACATAGCCGTAGAACTGCCGCTCGATGCCCCCTTCGGCTCGCCGCTTGAAGAAGCCGGGGCCGGGGCCGGCGGTGATCCCCCAGCAGTTCTCTCCGTACCCCTTGAACCACATGGGGTTGCGCAGGGCGTATTGCCGCTGGACGGCAGTCGCCCGGCGGCTGTTCTCGAAGTAGTCGGACCGCTTCTCCCGCATGAACGCATCCTGGATGCCGCGAAAGTCGATCCAGACGTGCGAGAGCTGGTGGATGAACAGCGGCGCCGCGAAGAGGAAATCGATGTCGTACAGGTTCTCCCACTGATAGGTCCCGGTCCACGCGCCGTAGCTCTCCGCGGGCAGCGGGTGCGTGGGCGAGCCCAGGCCGAGAATGTAGAGTAGCATCGCCTCGCTGTATCCCTCCCAGCCGTAGCTCAGGAAACCGGCCCCAGCCTTCCATCCCATGCGCACCACGGGGCCGTCTGCGGCGGCCCAGGGCCAATCGATTCGCTCGTAGAGGAACTGGGCGAGTTCCCGGATCTCCCGTTCGTCGTCCGCCGCTGCCGAGAAGTAGGTTCCGCTGGCGAGGGCTCCGGCAATCAAGATCGCGGTGTCGATCATCGATAGCTCGCATTGCCAAACTACGGCTTGGGTTCAGCCCCCGTTCTTGATCCTCTTCTTTCTCTTCCTCTTCAGGTCGATGGAATCGATCTTCGTCTTTCAGGGGGAGCCCGAGGGGGACCTTCCCCCTTCGGTCTTCGGCGGTCGTTTCTTCGCTTCGGATGACGTCGACTGAATCGAGCAGGACCTCGGCAGATGCTCGACGCTCGAACTCGATCGGCGAGAGGTAGCCCAGCCCGGAGTGCAGGCGGTGCGGGTTGTACCAGCCTTCGATGAACTGGAACACCGCGATGCGCGCCTCGACCTGCGAGCGGAAGCGGTTGCGATCAAGAAGCTCGCACTCGAGCGTGGCGAAGAAGCTCTCGCACATCGCGTTGTCGTATGCGTCGCCGACCGATCCCATCGATGGCCGCACGCCGGCCTCCCCGCAGCGTTTGCCGAAGGCGACCGAGGTGTACTGACAGCCCTGATCGGAGTGATGGATCACCTCGCTCGGCCGCCGCTGGAACAGCGCCATGTCGAGGGCCTGGAGGACGAGCTCGGTCCGCAGATGGGTCTCCATCGCCCAGCCGACGACTCTGCGGCTCCACGCGTCCAGCACGACCGCGAGATAGAGGAAGCCCGTCCACGTCGGGATGTAGGTGATGTCAGCGATCCAGAGACGATTCGGAGCCGAGACGACGAAGTTGCGGGAAACCAAGTCCGGCGCGGATCGCGCGTCACGATCGCGCACTGTCGTGAACGTCCCCTTTCGCCGCGTCACGCCTTGCAAGCCACTCCGTCGCATGAGACGAGCGACTCGCTTTCGGCCCACAAGCGTCCCTCGAGCGCCGAGCTCAGCGTGCATCCGCGGAGCGCCGTAGGTCCCTTGGGACCAATGATGAATCTCGCGGATCTGCGCCTCGATTGCACGGTCGGTCTGCTCGCGCTCCGACATCGGACGCTTCGCTCGTGCCCAATACCCGCTGGCGGAGACGCCCAGCGTGCGGCACATCGTGGCGGTTCGGTGCATGGCCTGGTGCCTCTGCGCCGGCCGGTCTTCATGTCGAGGAAGTGGTAGTAGAAGCCTCGATGGCCGGTGGCGTCCGGCTCCTCGCCCTGGGGGCTGTCGCGGAAGAACCGCAGCGTGGTCAGCGTTCGCGCGGCGGCGTCGCGACGGGGGAGGAAGCCCCGCTCCGCACCCACGGCGTAGGCGGCGAGGCCGAGCCCGGTGGCAGCGATGCTGCACGGAGACCCTTCTCGCGAGCTGTCGGCGATCAGCCCGTTGTCCGGGTTCGCAGCTCGCAGGAAATATCCGACGGCATCCTGCTGGAGCTTTTCGAGATCCTCCACGCTCGGCGACAATTCGCTCATGTGCCCCCTGGGAGTCTGCGCGGCACGGAGCCGGTGCCCGGGGCCAGGATGGCGAAGACCACCATTTCGCGCTCGCCGCCGATCATCAGGGAGTGCCCGCGCTCGAGGCCATGCGCGCCACCACTAGTGCCGCAGTCGACGTAGTACTGCGTAGGGGCCGGGGAATCATGGTCGAACCTCCTCGCGTGTTGGCGTTGTCGGGCTTGAACCAGGGCGCGCACGTAGGGCGGCGTAACCGCGATGGTCCGACCTCTCACGCGAAGTGTCGCCGCAGGACCGCGTGTCGATGGGTGAACACGGTCCGGATGAACCACTTTGTTAGGGGCGTGGCAAATCACGGCTTGAACGTGCGGTCTCGTAGATCGCGAAGTTCGGTACTGAACGTCAGCTCGACTTGGCTCATTGGGATCGTAGTCGCATGGACCTGGCGCTACCTGAGCGCCTTTACGCGGCAGCAATCGCCACAAGATTCTCCGGTAGGCGGGCGAGCCTCCGCGCCGCGCTCCGCGCCGCGAAGTAGCCGCACATGCCGTGAACCCCTCCGCCCGGTGGAGTCGACGCCGAGCAGATGAACAGGCGCGGGTTCGGGGTCGAATAGGGATCGAGCCGGGCCACCGGTCGCGTGAAGAACTGGAAGAGGTCGGCCACGCCCCCGGTGATCGCGCCGCCCCGATAGTTCAAGTTCTCGTTCTGCAGATCGCCGGTGTTCATCTTGTGGCGCGCGAGAATGCGGTCGCGGAAGCCCGGGGCGAAGCGCTCGATCTGCCGCTCGATCCTGTCGGTCATGTCGACAGTCGACCCCGAGGGAACATGGCAGTAGGCGTAGCCGGTGTGCTTGCCCGCAGGAGCGCGGCTCGGATCGAACTGGCTCTGCTGCACCATCAGGACGAACGGCCGCTCGGGGTGCTCTCCGCGCCACACCGCGCCCTCGGCGGCCGCGAGCTCATCGAGCGTGCCGCCGAGATGAACGGTCGACGCCTCCAGCACACGCGGGTCTTTCCACGGGATCGGCCCATCGAGCGCCCAGTCGAGCTTGAACGCGCCGGGGCCATAGCGATAGCGACGAAGCCGGCGAACGTAGCCCGCTGGCAGCACCGGCTCGCAGATGTCGGCGAGCTGTGCCGGGCTGGTATCGAACAGCACGACCCGCGAGGGGGGAAAATCCGCGAGCGATCGCACGAGCCTGCCGGTCTCGATCGTGCCGCCGAGCGACGTGAGGTACGAGGCGAGCGCGCTGCCGATCGCCTGCGAGCCGCCCGCGGCGATGGGCCAGTCCTCGACGTGCGCGGTGAGCGCGAAGATCATCCCGACGGCCGCGGTCAGCGGCCTCTCGAGCGGCAGGATCGAGTGTGCCGCGCAGCCGGCCAAGAGCGCGCGTGCCCGCTTGCCACGGAATCGCACACGCAGCGCGACCGTTGCCGGAAGCAAACCGGGCAGCCCGAAGCGGGTCATCTGCATCGGGTTCTTGGGAATGCCGAGCGGCGCGAGCAGATCGGCGAGCAGCCCGTGCGGGTCGCGCAGGAACGGTGCGAACAGCGTCTCGTAAGCGCGAGCATCTTCCCCGAGCTCGCTCGCCGTCTCGCGAAGCGACAGCCGAAGCAGCACAGCCGGCTCATCGTCCAGCGGGTGCGCGACGGAAGCCGGCGGGCGAATCCAGCGCAAACCGTGATCTGCGAGCGGCAGCGTCCGGAACCACGGAGACAGCGCGCCCAGCGGGTGACAGCCGGAGCAGACGTCGTGGGCGAAGCCGGGAAGCGTGAGCGCCTTGGTGCGCATTCCGCCGCCTATCTCTTCACGGGCTTCGAGCACTCGCACCGAGGCACCCGCCCGGACGAGCTCGATCGCGGCCGCGAACCCGTTCGGACCCGAGCCGACGATGACGGCGTCGTCCACGGTGTCAGACCCTCGCCATAGTCCCAGGGCTTGCGCTTCATGAGCTCCGACAGCTCCGCGTGGCCCTCGGCTAGCAATACTCTGCGAGCGTGCGCGATCCGCCAGTGGAGCGTCGAGCCGAGGACGGCTGGCGCCCTGCTCCCACCTTCGGGTAGTGCGGCTCGATCCGGGCCACCAGCCGCGCCCACGGCATCACGGCGTCCATCTCCGCAAGGAACCGTTTCCGTCGCGTTACCTTTCCCTTCTGGTTCCAAGCCATCGATGCAAATGTCCGCTGATCATTCATCCCCACACCTCCTCACACCTCGATCGACCCGTTTCTCTTTACCTCAATCGATCGACTTGTGCAGAGGTTCCCCAGGCGGGTGCGAGTTGTGGATCAACTCGCCGGAGAATGACGCTTTTTTCTTTTTCCACCAACGACGAGCCCCTACCATAGGGGATTTCTCTGATAGCCAGTTGGGTGCCGTCAGGACAATTCATTCGTACTACCTATAGATTAGGAACTGAAGGAGTAAAAACTATTACGAAGTACAGAACCGTTACACTCGCAGTTGTTGCGCTCTTTTCCGTTTCCTTCCTTGCCTCCCGCGTTCTGGCCGCGGAGATGGCTGGCGTCATGATGAAGGATGGCAAGATGATGATGATGAAGGACGGCAAGGCGACGGGGCCGATGGACCACGAGATGACGATGACCGACGGCTGCAAGGTCATGCCTGACGGCACCATGAAAATGAAGGACGGGAAAGAGATGCACATGAAGGAAGGGCAGATGATGACGATGGACGGGAAGGTGATGGAGGGTGGCAAGGCCATGGAGGGTGGCAAGGGCATGATGGGCGATAAGGGCATGGGCGGGATGAAGGGGATGGAAGACAAGTAGCTTCCCAGCCTCGTCTCGTTTTCCGACGCCCTTCGTGCTGGAGGCCAGCGGCTGCGCGGCGTGTTCGGTAGAGAAATCCCCGCTTCCGCACCTCCCGCCGAACCTCTCGACGTGTTCCGCCGCTACATGACCAACTACGCCCGCGACGATCAGCTTGTTAAGGGAAACCCCCTATAGGAACGAAGGAGGGTGTGTGGGCAGATAGCGAAGCCGCTCTCGCGCAGCGGTGGAGGAGCATGGGAATGGAAGTTCTGGGTGCTGCTAGTGCTACCCCTGATTGGAGTCCCGGTCGCGCTTGGCGCGAGACGTCGAGACCGAAAAGCGATCCCAAACCGGTCCGTCGAACCCGAATTACTTCTATCGGCATAGACATTGCTGAACTCAACGATGCGATGGGCGTCGGTGCAAAACTGTAGAATTTGTTGAGCTTCGTAGGAGGCCCTATGTCACCTCTGCTATTGATTCTGATCTTGCTTTTGCTGTTTGGCGGTGGCGGCGGCTATTACGCCTTAGGACCGGGTGGTGGAATCGGAATCGGCGGAATCATCCTACTTGTCCTGATCGTGCTGCTCCTCACCGGGCGTTTGTAGATACGATCGCTTCGGCCCGCGCTCGAATCTGCGCGAGGAGCTTTCACCTCCCGCATTCACGACCGCGTTGAACCTCATAAATGTTCAGCTTCTCCATGGATGGAGAAGCTGAACTTCTTGAGGGACGCCCCATGAAGAAGCAAAACGCGCAGGCCGAGAAATTCACCGCGCTGCTTCCGAGGTAGAGATGTTTGGACGTGAGGATCGCGAACGATTAAAAGGCGAAGTCCGCTTTCGACCGTGCAAGGAGGACTGCTCTTTAGTTTAAGAGAGAGGCGACGAGGCGAAGACCTCTCCGCCTTGCGCTTCGCCGGCGATGCGGGAGGCCAAGATGACTGTCTTGCGGAAGAATCGGTCGGCATCCCTGATTGGCTCACCGGTGTGAATACCGATGCGGACTCGGACAGGCTGCTCGCTATGCTCGGCGCTGTACGCCGCGAAGGCCTTCTGGATCTCGATTGCACAGTCGAGGGCGCGGCTCACGCTCGCAAAGGCGAGCAGGAGGCCGTCGCCTTGCAGCTCGACTTCGGACAAGACCCGCCGGCTGCTCGGCTTCAAAGGCCGCGTCTCCGACTCTGGAGAAGGTAGCTGGAGCCTGCAGGCCCCCATCGAGGAGGGCGTGCCCGCGCCGGTCCTCAGCGCGGCGCTGACCCAGCGCTTCGCTTCGCGCGGCGCGGAGGATTTCGCCGACAAGGTGCTTTCCGCCCTGCGCTACCAGTTCGGCGGGCACGAGGAGAAGCGTTCGTGAAGACGCCGGCGCGCTCCGACGCCTTAGTGTTCTTCGGCGCCACGGGCGATCTCGCGTACAAGAGGATCTTTCCAGCGCTTCAGGCGATGATCAAGCGCGGCCGGCTCGACGTCCCTATTATCGGCATGGCTCGGCCCAACTGGAATCTTGAGAAGCTGCGTGCGCGCGCGCGCGACAGCGTCTTGAAGCACGGAGGGCTCGACCGGGCTGCCTTTGGGAAGCTATGCTCGCTCCTTCGCTACGTCGGGGGCGATTACAACGACCCCACGACCTTCGACCGGCTTTGCCGCGCCCTCGGCCCCGCGCGGCGGCCGATGAACTATCTGGCGATCCAACCCGCGATGTTTCCGACGGTGATCGCGGGGCTCAAACGCACCCGCTGCACCAAGGAAGCCCGCGTCGTGGTGGAAAAGCCGTTCGGGCGCAACTTGACCTCCGCGAAGGCGCTCAACCGCTTGCTGCTGGCCGTGTTCCCGGAGAAGGCGATCTTTCGCATCGATCACTATCTCGGGAAGGAGCCGGTCCAGAACCTGATGTATTTCCGGTTCAGCAACTCGTTTCTGGAGCCGATCTGGAATCGGAAGTTCGTCAACAGCGTGCAGATCACCATGGCTGAGAGCTTCGGCGTGGCGGGTCGAGGGCGCCTGTACGAGGATCTGGGAGCGATCCGCGACGTGATCCAGAACCACATGCTGCAGGTGATCGCCTGCCTGGCAATGGACCAGCCGAAGAGCAGCGGCCCCGAGGCCATGCGCGACGAGAAGGTGCGAATTCTCGAGGCGATCGAGCCGCTCGACGCGCGCAACGCGGCGCGCGGCCAGTACCGCGGCTATCGCGGCGAGCCCGACGTCGCGGCCGATTCCGGCGTCGAGACCTTCGCCGCGGTGCGCCTTCACATCCACACGGAGCGCTGGAAGGGCGTGCCCTTCCTCATCCGCGCCGGCAAGCGTCTCGCGGTCACCTGCACCGAGGCGTTCGTCGAGCTCAAGGCCCCGCCGCGCTCGGTGTTCGGCGAGCAGCTCGTCGGCCGCGGCCAGGCGAATCATCTGCGATTTCGTCTGGGACCCGACGTGAACATCGGGCTTGGCGTGCGGTCCAAAGCGCCTGGAGAAGCGATGGTCGGCCGGCAGGTTGAGCTACTCGCCGTGAAAGGCCTCGCTGGGAAGATCGGTCCGTATGAGCGTCTTCTGGGCGATGCGATGCGGGGCGACGCGACGCTGTTCGCGCGGGAGGACGCCGTCGAGGCACAGTGGCGCGTGGTGGAGCCTGTCTTGGGGGGCAAGACGCCGCTCCACCGATATGAGCCCGGGACGTGGGGGCCCGCCGAGGCCGACCGGCTCGCTTCCCGCTTCGACGGCTGGCACAACCCGGCGAACCGTCGGAGGCTATGATGACTAGTCCCATTAAGAAGGCACCGATGACATTGGTCGTGGCCGGCAAGAAACAGGAAACCCCTGACACCTTCTCATTCCAATTCAAGTGCAACCGGCTGAAGACCTGGAAACCCGGCCAGTATCTGCATTACACCCTCGATCACAAAAAGCCGGACAGCCGGGGCAAAGAACGTTATTTCACCATCGCCTCCTCTCCTTTCGAAGGGCGCATCATGCTCACGACTCGCTTCGCGCACAAGAGCAGCACCTTCAAGAAAGCGCTCAAGAAGCTGGCCGTCGGAGCAAGCATCGGGGCGGACGGCCCGGAAGGCGACTTCGTGGTCGAGGATGCCCAGACGCAGCACCTCTTCATCGCCGGCGGCATAGGCGTGACGCCTTACCGCGCGATCCTGCTCGATCTGGACCACAAGAAGCTCCCCATCAACGTTCAGTTGCTCTACGCCAATCGCGACGAGAACTTCGTTTATCGCCGAGAGCTGGAGGCGCTGGCCAAGAAACATCCGGAGTTTAAGATTCGCTACTTCGTGAAACCCAAGCGCATTGATGAGCGAGCCATTCGGGAGGCAGTCGGCGACTTGAAGAAACCGATCTTCTATGTGTCGGGGCCGGCGCCGATGGTCGAAGCCTTTGACAAAATGCTCAAGGGCATGAAGGTGCCCAAAGGCCGGATCAAAACGGACTACTTCCCCGGCTACGATTGGCCATAGCCGCATGAGAAAAGCCGCGATGACGATCTTCACAATCGGCCACTCGACGCACGGGCTTGAGGAGTTCGTTAAAAGCCTTCGGACCTATGGCATCCGGCAATTGATCGATGTGCGAACTATCCCGCGTTCCCGGCATAATCCCCAGTTCAATATGGACACGCTGGGGAAAGCGCTTCGCGATCGTCGCATCAACTATAGGCACATGAAGGACCTGGGCGGCCTTCGGCACGCTCGCGCCGATTCAACGGTCAATCGAGGTTGGCGGAACGCGTCGTTTCGCGGCTTCGCCGATTACATGCCTAGAGCGAGCGCGCCGAGAACGTATCGCAGCGGTCCATGTCACCGCTCTCGAGGCCTCGTGTGAACCATCGCACGCGCTGCTCCGATGTGCCGTGCGTGAAAGCGTCGGGCACGACGTTCCCTTGACTCTTGCGCTGCAGGCGGTCGTCGCCGATCGCGGTTGCGGTCGCGAGCGCTTCCTCGACGTCGCCGGGATCGAGCCACTGGTGGCGCGACTGCCCGTGGTAGGCCCACACGCCGGCGAAACAATCCGCCTGCAACTCCTGACGCACGAGCGGGCCTTCGGCCCCGCTCACCGATTCGCCCATGCGGCGCGCTTCGTCGACGTCTCGGCTGAGACCGAGCAGCGCCTGCACGTGGTGCCCGACCTCGTGCGCGATCACGTAGGCCTCGGCGAACTCTCCGCCACCGCCGAGCCGATCGCGCATCTCTTCGAAGAAGCTCAGGTCGAGATAGACTTTGTGGTCCGAGGGACAAAAGAACGGGCCTGACGCCGCGCTCGCGCCGCCGCACCCCGAACGCACCATGCCGCTGAAAAGCACGAGATGAGCGGGCTCGTACTTCCTGCCTCTCGCTTCGAAGATCTGCGCCCAGGTGTCCTCGGTGTCACCGAGGATCGCGCGCACGAAATCTCCACCCGCATCGTCGGCGGGCGGCGTGCTGCGGCGTGACTCGACCGGCAGATCGCCCTGCAGCTGCGCCATGATGCCGAGCATCTGCATCGGATCGACGCCGAAGAAGTACGAGGCGAGGAGCGCCACCACGATGCCGCCGACGGAAAGTCCGCCGAGGCCCACGCCGCGGCCTCGTGCGTCTTCGACATTTTCGCTCCGTCTGCCTAGCTGCCAGCGCATGGAACACGGACACTATACGAGAGCGGGCTCCACTCCTTGCCTGACGAGAGCACGATCCTACGATTGTCCCCTACCTAGTAGATTTGCAAGAGCCACCCGCCGGAATCGAACCGGCCACCTGCTGCCTGCTTAGAAAATAACTTCGAACGGCGTTTCGGCAGTCCTGCAGACGTCGGCACGAGCCCCATTTTCATCCGTCGAGGGTGTGCCAAAGGGCCACGACCACTGATTACGAATTCTCTCCGGGACACCCGCGCGGCGCACCGCAGACGCGACGACGTGATCGTCCGCCTGAGCTACAGTGGCCAATGACGCCGATGTAGTTCTGTGATAGCTGATAGCTCGTCGACAAGGGCGTCGGAGTGCTGGACCTCTCCAGTGTGCGGTGCTCCGTTGCTCAAAGGCCACCGGGAGGATCATAAAGGATTTTGCTTATGGCTGTCTTCCCGACGATCCGTGAGAACGCCGCATCGGTCCGGACTCCACGTCAACGCATCGGGCGCTGGCAAACATCCGCTACTCGCGCACACATTCGAACCTGAGAGTCCGGCTGCCATCCGCATTGTTAGCTACAACGGTCGACCGCGCATTGGCATTGAATCCCATGCAATACCGTTGCGCCTGGTTGGCCGCTTCGATCAAACCGCGGTCGTCGCGATAAGGGTAGCTGACGACCTGCTGAGCGGGAGGCACGACGACTGTGGCCGGAGCCGACATCACGGTACGCGGCTGGTCGCAGAAGAAGGTGACATGCCGACCGTCAGACTGTGTAACGATGTCCGAGGATCTCGGCCAAGCGCTGTATTGCGCGCAGTAGCTTTCGGCTTGACTCGTGGCTTCCACTAGCCCCTGATCGTCGTTATAAACGTAGCTTACGGTTGGTTTGCTTGCGCTTGTTTGCACGGCCGGCTGACGGAACCCGGCGCATGAGGCAAGAGTCGCCGTTAACACAATGGCGGCCGAGCGCACCATGTCCTGGGAGCTGACACGAGTGATTCGCGGCATGATTGATCTCCTTGAGATTCCCCGATGACCTCGACGCTTCCTCAGATAGGCGCGCCCGAGCGCGCTAAGGGACAACGGGTGGCATGCCGAAGACGTAGGATCGTCATCCGGGTGCCCCCGCTGAGTTACAGCCGACCCGTCAAGAGCATGATCACAATGAATGAGTCCACGAGCTCCATAGAACACGACGTTTCCTCCCTGTTGTTGAGGGCAATGAGAATCACACCTCAGTAACGCGCGGAACGGCACACAAGTGCGATGAGGAAAGTCCCCTATCCCGACCGCGGGCCAGCTTAGAGCTCGGCAGGGCCACGAAGCGGCGCGACACCGAGCTGCGGCACACCGATCGCTCCAAACTCTCCGCTCGGCAGCACGAGTTAGCCCCTCGTCCTGCCAAGGCGGTGCGCCGCCGACCCACCGGAGGTTTCCTTGATACCCCCGCTCGCGAAGGGAGCTCTCAAGAAGCGCAGCACGCTCTCGGGAACGTTCGCGCCGACGCCATCTCCTCCTCGACCTTCATAGCGCCAACCTCCCCAGGGGGCTCCGTCTACAACGTGGAAAGCCGCTTCGTCGACGGCTGCTACGGGAACCCGCCCTACAGCGGGACCGAGACCTACGTAGCCCGCGTCCTCCGCGTGACCCGCCTCGTTCCGCCGGTCGCAGAGCGTGCGCGTCTTGTAACTCGCGTTGGGCGCGGATATGCGCGAACGGATGAAGACAAAAACTCTCCTCGAAGGCTTGGTGTTCGGCGAAGGACCCCGCTGGCACGATGGGAAGCTCTGGTTCTCGGACATGCATGCGCGCTGGGTCATGACGGTCGACCTCGCGGGACGCACTGAAAGGATCGTCGAGGTCCCGAACCTTCCCTCGGGGCTGGGCTGGCTCCCCGACGGCCGGCTCCTCGTCGTATCGATGAGGGACCGGCAGCTTCTGAGGCTCGACGGGAAGAAGCTCACGACGCTCGCCGACCTTTCGAAGCTCGCTGCGTTCGACTGTAACGATATGGTCGTCGACGAGCTCGGGCGCGCGTACGTCGGCAATTTCGGCTACGACCTGCACGCCAACGCTGCCCGAAAGCCCGCCGAGCTCCTGCTCGTGACGCCGGATGGTAAGGCCCGCGTCGTCGCGCGGGACCTCGAGTTTCCAAACGGCACCGTCATCACACCCGACGGGAAGACCCTCGTCGTCGGCGAGAGCTTCGGCGCCAAGCTGACCGCGTTCGACGTCGAGAGCGACGGCTCGCTAGCGGGCCGCCGAGTCTGGGCGGCCGTCGAGAACATGGTCCCGGACGGCATCTGTCTCGACGCCGAGGGAGCGATCTGGGTGGCATCGCCGCTCTCCGAGGAAGTACTCCGCGTTCGCGAGGGCGGCGCCGTGACGCACCGCTTCAAGCCGTCACGTCGTCCCTACGCCTGCATGCTCGGCGGGGCCGACCGCCGGACGCTCTTCCTCGTCACGGCGGAGACGCACGACCCGTCCGAAGCGCTCGCGAAGCGAAGCGGCCGGATCGAGACCGTCGAGGTCGATGTGCCGGGCGCCGGCCTTCCGTGAGCCGTAGTAGCGCCCCCGACCGCCGCTGCACGCTGTCGCCGGGAGGTCGTTCAGGAGGTTGTTTGGGGCTGAGAAGAGTCCCGTCCTTTGGCGACGGGTCCACGCTCGAACCAGCAATAGAGCACGGGAAGAACGAAGAGCGTCAGCACCGTCGACGAGACGAGACCGCCGATGACGACGGCGGCGAGCGGCTTCTGGATCTCGGATCCCGGGCCGGTGGCGAAGAGCATCGGTACCAACCCGAGCGCGGCAACGAGGGCGGTGATCAGCACCGGCCGCAGACGGAGGGCGGCACCCTGGACGACCGCGTGCTCGACGATCTGCCCGCGGTCGCGCAGCTCATTGATGTAGCTCACCATGACGACGCCGTTTAGGACGGCGACACCGAAAAGCGCGATGAAGCCGACACTCGCCGACACGCTGAGGTTGAACCCGCCGAGCACGAGCGCGACGATCCCACCGATCAAAGCGAACGGAATGTTGGTGATGATGAGAGCCGCCTGCTTCAGAGAGTTGAAGCTACAGAAGAGCAGTATGAAGATCATCGCGATCGTCAGCGGCACGACGATCGTGAAGCGGCGCATCGCTCGCTGCTGGTTCTCGAACTGACCGCCCCAAGTGACGAGGTAGCCGGGCGGAAGCTTCACGACGGCGTCGATTTTGGCACGGGCTTCCGCCACGAAGCCGCCGATGTCGCGGTCGCGGACGTTGCACTCGATGACGATCCGCCGCTGCGCGTTCTCGCGGCTGATCTGCGCCGGTCCTTCCTTGAGAGAGACCCGCGCGAGCTGCCCGAGCGGCAGCCGCGCGCCGCCGGGCGCGTTGATCAGGATGCCTTTGATCGGCTCGACGTCGTCGCGTTGCCACTCGGGAAACCGGGCGATTACGCCGAAGGATTTTTGCCCCTCGAAAACGCGCGACGCCTCCTTGCCACCGATCGCAATCTCGATGATCTCGTTCACGTCCGCGACGTTCACCCCGTAGCGGGCGATGCGGTCGCGGTCGATGTCGGCCTCGAGGTAGGCGAGGCCGCTCACCTTCTCGACGTTGACGTCGGCCGCGCCGCGCACCTTGCGAAGGACACGCGCCACTTCCTCGGCCTTCTTCTTGAGGACACCGAGGTCCTCGCCGAAGATCTTGATCCCGATCGCCGACTTGACCCCGCTCACCAGCTCGTCGACGCGGAGAGCGATCGGCTGCGAAAAGCTCGATGCCACGCCAGGCAACTTCTCGAGAGCCTCCCGCATGGCCTCGACGAGCTCGTCTTTGCCCTGGGCCGTCGTCCATTCCGATCTCGGCTTCAGGGTCACGATGACGTCGCTCACCTCGACGCCCATGGGGTCCGAAGCGATGTCGGCTCGGCCCGTCTTCGAAACCACGTTGATCGTCTCCGGGAACCGCTTCAGGATCTTCTCGGCCTCTTTCTGGAGATCCAGGGACTGCGTGAGCGAGATGCTCGGCAGTCGGAAGGTCTGAACGGCGACCGATCCCTCGTCGAGCGAGGGCAGGAACTCCGTGCCGATGAGCGGGACGAGAGCGAGGCTCCCCGCGAGGAGGACGAGGGCCGTGCCGACGACCGTCTTCGGGTGGCGGACCGCCCAGCGAAGCCGCGGCACGTAGATACGCTTCAGGACGCGCAGAATCCGCGGGTCGTGCTCCATCTCCTTCTGCGGCAGGAACCACGTGCAGAGCGTAGGGACGAGCGTCAGCGAGAGCACGAGAGATCCGGCGAGAGCGAAGGAGATGGTGAACGCGAGCGGCGAAAACATCTTCCCCTCGAAGCCCTGGAGCGTGAAGAGCGGGAGGAAGACGATGACGATGATCGCGATGCCGAACACGATCGGCCGGCCCACTTCCTTGGCGGCGTAGAGGACGGCGTGCGCCTTGTCGGTGTGGTGGTGCTTGACCGGATCCTGCTTCGCGGTGAGGTGACGGAAGACGTTCTCGACCATCACCACAGCGCCGTCGACCATCATGCCGATGCCGATGGCCAGGCCGCCGAGCGACATGAGGTTCGCCGACATGCCGACCCAGCTCATCATGATGAAGGCGGTGAGCGCGGAGAGCGGCAGCACCAGCGTGACGATGGCCGCCGAGCGGATGCTGCCGAGGAGCACGACGAGGACGGCGAGGACGAGGACGGCGCCCTCTTCGAGCGCTTTGGTCACCGTACCGATGCACTTCTTCACGAGATCGGTACGGTCATAGAAGGGCTCGAGCTCGACGCCCTTCGGTAGCGCCTTCTGGATGGCGGGCAGCTTCTCCTTGACGGCGTTCACGACATCGCGGCCGCTTGCCCCCTTGAGCATGAGGACGATGCCGGCGACGACCTCGCCTTCGCCGTTCATGGATACCGCTCCCTGGCGAAGCTCGGGGCCGATCCTCACCTCGGCGACGTCCCGCACGTAGACGGGCGCGTGCTGTGCGGCGACGACGATGTTGCCGAGGTCATCGGTCGACTTCGCGAGCCCGAGACCCCGGACGACCCACTGCTCGCTCCGGTGCTCGATGAAGTTGCCGCTGGCGTTCGCGTTGTTGCGCTCGAGCGCCTCGAACACTTCCTTGAGCGTCAGATCGTAGGAGGTCAGGCGATCGGGATTGACGATCACCTGGTACTGCTTCACCACGCCGCCGAAGCTGTTCACGTCGGTGACGCCCGGGACCGTTCGGAGAAGCGGCCGCACGATGTAGTCCTGGATCGTGCGAAGGTCCATGGCCGAGTATCGGCCATCCGCGCTCTTCAGAGTGTACTGGAAGATCTCGCCGAGCCCGGTCGTGATCGGCCCGAGCACGACCTCCACCCCCGCAGGCATCTTGTCCTTGGCTTGCGAGACCCGCTCGAAGACGAGCTGCCGCGCGAAGTAATCGTTGACGCCGTCCTCGAAGACGACGGTGATCATCGCGAGGCCGATCTTCGAGACCGAGCGGATCTCTTGCAGGCGCGGCAACCCGCCCATCTCGATCTCGATCGGGTAGGTGACCAGCTTTTCGACTTCTGGAGGCGACATTGCGCCGGCCTTGACGAGGACTTGGACCTGAACGTTGGTCACGTCGGGGAACGCGTCGATCGGGATGCGCGCAGCCGCGAGGAGGCCGACGCCGACGAGAACGAGGGTGCCGAGGAGGACCAGCAGCCGCTGCTTGACCGCGAACTCGAGGATCCTGTCGATCATGGCGGCGTCACTCCTCGGAGAGCTGGCTCTTCAGCATCTCGGACTTGAGGAGGAAGCTGCCCTTCGTGACGACACGCTCGCCCTCCCGAGCCCGTCGACGACCTCGGTGCGTCCGTTCTGCTCGCGGCCGACGCTCACGGTTCGCTTGGCGAAGGCGTTGCGGTCCGCGGCAACGAAGACGACCTGCTGATCTTCGAGCATCTGGACAGCTCCGTCCGGAATCACCAGCACGTTCTCGAGAACGTGGGTCACGATCTCCACGTCGGCAAACATCCCGGGCTTCAGCTTGCCGCCGGCGTTGTCCACCTGGAGCCGGACCTCGAGCGTTCGGGTTTTCTCCTCGATCTCGTGGCCGACCAGCGTGACCTTGCCCGTGAACGTCTCTTGCGGGTAGGCGAGGACCCGCAGGGTCGCCTCCTGGCCGACGTGCACCAGCGCGACGTCCTTTTCCTTGATTTCGGCGATCGCCCAGAGGTTCGAGAGGTCGCTGATCGCGTAGAGCTCCTTCGTGCGGTCGACGGCTTCGCCGACCGTGCCGTGCCGTTCGATCACCCGTCCCCCGACGGGAGCCTTCAGCTCGAGCGGCTTGTTGAGGAGCTCCGGGCTGTCGACGAGCGCCATGACCTCTCCAGCTCGGACCTCGGCCCCGATGTCGTGGTTCATCTTCGAGATCCGACCTTCGAGCGTGGAAGTTACCTTCGCGGTTCGATTGACGTTCACGCTGATCCGGCCTGGGCTCCTGAGCGTCATGTTCAAGTGCCCGCGAGTGACCGGGTTGATCTCGAGATTGGCGAGCCGCAGGCTCTCCTCGCTCAGCTTGACGACGTCCGGCGCCTGCTTCTCTGCCGTCTCGACCGCGGCCGTTGCGCCGGTCGGCTCGGTCCCGCCTCGGCATCCAGCAACCAACGCGAGCAGCGCGGCAGCCGCAAGGCGGGGTACTAGCTTCTCTCGTTTCACTGAATTCCCTTCCCTCCGTCGGACGTCGGGGTCTGGATCTCCGTCAACGGCACCCCGAGCGCGCCCTCGAGCGCCGCCCGTGCGTCGTAGAGCTTCTCCAGGGTCTGGAAGTAGTCGGTCTGCGTGTCGAAGTATGTCCGCTGCGTCTCGAGGAAGACGAGAAGCGTCGTCCTCCCTTCCGCGTAGGTGCTGGCGGCGTGCGTCGAGAGCACTCGCCAGCTTGGCGCGGAGTTCCGGCGTGTAATAGGAGAGGCCGTCTCGCGCTGCTGCCAGTTGCTGGGCGCTCGTCAGGACATCGCGCGCTATCTCCAGCTGGAGCTTGATCAGCTCGGCCGATGCCCGGCGCTCCTCCGCCTCGGCGGTGGCGATCTCGCCCTTCTTCTGGTCCCAGAGCGGTAGCGGCAGCGAGATCCCGAAGGCGTAGAAGCTCGTGTCCGGCTCAGTCTCATAGCTCGGCCCGACCGTGAAGTCCGGAAGGCGCGATCGCCGCGCCAGCGCGAGGGCAACGCGCGTTCGCTCGACCTCGGCGGCTTGGACCTTGAGGATGGGATTTCGCGCCTGTGCCTCCGCGAGAAGCACGGATTCGTCCGGCGCCGCAGCGCCGGCGTCGATGGTCCCGGCGATCGTCAACGCATCGCCGGGCTTTCTCCCGAGAAGGGTATTCAACACCGCACGGGCTGCCAGGTGCTCCGCCTGCGCCTCGCGAAGTGCCTTTTCCCCTGCGACCACTTCCACCTCCGCCTTCGTCGCCTCGAACTCGGGAGCAAACCCTGCGTCGACCTTCCTTCGGGCGGCCGCTACGAACGTGCGCGCCAACGCCAGCCGCTTCTCCTTCAGCGACACGAGCGCCGCCGACGCGAGCAATCGATAGTAGACGTTTGTCACCTGGACGCGGAGCTGGTTTCGGAATCCGCCGAGAGCTAGCTCGCGGATGTCCACGTTCCTCTCCGCCAGCGCGCGACGGAGCGCGCGCTTCCCAGGAAACTCGATGGTCTGAGTGAACCCGTACTGGCCGTCGAACTCCGTCGTCCCGCGGCTCCCGTCGCCCTTCACGTGGGCCACCTTCGGCGAGAGGGACAACTCCGGATTCGGCCACGTCGCGGCGGTTGTCACCTCGCCACGAGCGGAGTCGATGCTCGCGGAGAGTGCTCGCATCTCCGGGTTCTCTCTCAGGGCTTCCCCTACCAACTCGTCGAGCGTGAACGGCGCCGTAGCCGTGTCGTGGGCGGCGACGAAGGCTCGGCTCGCAAGAACGAAGAAGAGCACGGGTGCGCATCGACGCCATTGCTGAGCGACGTAGCGATGAAGCCGAAGCGGTTCTTGAACCGCGATATCTCTCTCGAATCCCATTTCGTGGATGTGAATCTCCCCACCTCGCCCGCGAAGCGAGGTGCTAGTCGTCCCGATCCTTGGCGACGATCGGGAATCGCGTGACCGGCGCACGCCGGACACACTTCCACCACGCGCCGATGACCCCGATGGCCGAGGCGCTGTTCAGTGGTGGGTCAGATCAACAGAGAAGGATGATCGTGCGGAGAGCGCGCGGCGAGTCGATTCGCGCGGAGTCGAAAGGCTGACGGTGGACTAGCCGTAGCCCGGGGCCGTCGCCGAAAGAGAGGGGGAGACTCGCAGCTTGGCGGAGTTCGGAGGCCTTCTTGTTCTTCGATGCACCGACCGACGGTCCGCCGCCTAGTGCCGTATCGGAGCAGCCCTGCGGGCAGCCATCGCCAACGAATGGGATGACGCCCGATAAATCCAGACTCGCAACCTGACCCGCTTGTCCCAGCATGTGACAGCCTTCACCGGCCACGACCTCGATGGCACGATGCTGTCCAGCGACGCAAAGCACCATTTGGGGAAAGGAACCGAATACCAAGAACCCCAATCCCGCGGCGAGATGGAAAAGCGAGCGTGCTTGGCGCGGGCAAGACATTCCGGGTGCGGATAGCTCGTTGCCCCGCCGGAGTCAATTTCGGCAAGAGCGAATGCGACCGTTGGAGACCACCAGCGTTACCCGTCGAATCTGTCATGCAACCTTCGCGGTCGGGACATCCGCGTCGCGCGGAAGGCGATCGAGTGGCGAGGGTGCTGGCAACCCCCCGGGGGTCTCGGAGGAAACCGTCTCGCACCGCCCCCGGGGAGAGCGTGTCCACCGAAGGCGGACAGGTGCTTTGTGAGGTTACCCGGCAAGTTCACGATCGACGACGTTCGGAAGCTTGCCGGGAAAGCAACCGGGGTGAGCTTGGCGCAGTGGGCGAGGGCGAAGAAGATCAAAGAGACGGCGAGCGGATACGAAAAGGTTGCATGGGAAGTGCCGATCGCACTCAGCCCTTCACGCGGGGCTTCCCCAGGAAGTCGCGCTTGCCTATGGGAAGACCCTTCCAGCGGAGGATGTCGTAGGCCGTGGTTGCGTGGAAGTAGAAGTTGGGCTGCGAGAAGGAGAGCAGAAAGTTCTCTGCGGTGAACTCCATATGACGGTCGCCGAAGGAAAAGCGCATGTCGCGGCCGATGAAACCGTCAACCTCGGCGACATCGATTGCCTGCAGTGCGGCGAGTGTTTCGGCGATCCGCGTCTTGAGTGCCGCGAAAGTCTCAGGTGGCGGAGTCATATCGGGCGAGAAAACACCCTTGCGGACGCCCTCGATGGCGCCGAGCGAGTGTACGGCGGTGGACTTCACCTGGTAGGCGAAGGGCAGCATGTCCTCGGCGAGGCGCGCCTGAATTAGCTCCTGCGGCGCGATCCCTTTCTCGGTGCAGAAGCCCTCTGCTCTGACGAGCAGGCCGGAAACGGCCTCCAGGATCTGTCGATAGCTCGGGACTGTGGCGGCGTAGAGCGAAAAGGCCATGGCGTACCTCCAAGGGTATGTCGCGCAACTTTACTAAGAGACGGCAACGCGATCCAGGGGGTGTCCCGACGGCTGCGAGATCGGCTGAGCCCGCCGCGCAAGATGCAGAGCGACACCTACTCCGGCCCGATCACCAACTCGAACTTCCAGAAGCTCGAGTGGCTGCGCGGGGCAGGTCAAGAAGGACGGCGGCAAGCTGTCCTTGCCAGGCCAGTAAGTCAAACGCTTCGATTGTGAAACGCACGGGCCGCCTGCTACAGGGCGACCCGCGACTTTACCAGCAAACCTTTCCTTGCCAATGAAGCCACTTCTCCTCGCCACCGCCGGGCTCGAAGCCGGAGCCGGACTCTTCCTGCTCGGCTGGCCCTCGGTCTGCGCGTGGCTGCTGCTCGCGGTGCCTCTGGAGAGCGTTGCGGCGCTGGTCGTCGCCCGCGTCGGAGGCATGGGACTGCTCACGCTCGGCGCGGCCGCGTGGTTCGCGTCGCACGACAGCCAAAGCTGCGCTGCGCGCGGATTGGTCAGCGCGATGGTGCTCTACAATCTCGGTGCGGTGCTAATCCTCGGGGCGGCCGGGATCGGGTCGCAGACGACCGGCATCGCCTTGTGGCCCGGCGTCCTCCTGCACGCGGCGATGGGCGTCTGGTGCATCGCGCACCTTCTGAGCAGTCGATCCGAAACCTCCGGTCGTCATTCATGCTGATGCCCACCCAGCCATCCTTCTCCGCCTCGGCCAAGAAAGTCTTCGCCTTCGGGCAGTAATCCACGCTCGTGAAACGCGCGGCCCGTCTCCTCCGGGACGGCCCGCGAGGGCAAGTTGCTCGGGGTCGCCCGGTCGAGTCGTTGTGAGTACGCTGAGAGGACGATCTCGTCGACCGTCGGGAGATCATGGAAGATCGGAAGATCTCGCGGCCCAGGCGAGATTTGCGTCGATGGCACCTGCAAGCCGTTCGCCATCACGCTCCCCACGCTG
Source organism: uncultured delta proteobacterium (assembly GCA_963745025.1). Taxonomy (GTDB): domain Bacteria; phylum Desulfobacterota; class Binatia; order JACPRU01; family JACPRU01; genus CAVQIG01. The sequence continues at coordinate 7,751 of CAVUWD010000015.1, read as the reverse complement.
GGGCCGACCCCGAGCCTCCCCGGCTCGTGAGATTTGGCTCTCAGGAAGTCATCACGCGCCTGGCCCCTCTCGGCCGCGTTGCCTTCCTTCCGGCGATAATCCGCCGTCCCCAGCAGGCAGCAGGTAAGAGCGGACTCTCTCGATCGTGGTATGGCTGCTGATCTGTTGAGCGCCCAAAGGCAGCGCGCGCTGGATCACCGTTGGCCGCTGCGCATGTTGCTCGTGAGGGCGCCCGGCCCTTCTTGCTTTCAGGAAGGAGGAATCATGCCGCGTCAGGATCGGATCCCATCTGGCCCAGCAGTCGTAACAAGCCGTCCACGATCGTGACTGGATGCGGTGGGCAGCCCGGCACGTACAGGTCAACCGGAATGTCACGCGGTACGCCATTGCGCGCGGCGGGCGACCCGGCGAAGGCCCCGCCGCTGATCGCGCAGGCGCCGACCGCGATCACTATCTTGGGCGCTGGCACCGCCTCGTAAGTCTTCCGCAACGCGAGCTCCATGTTGCGAGTCACCGGCCCCGTGATCACGATACCGTCGGCATGGCGCGGCGACGCGACGAACTGAATGCCGAAGCGCGACAGATCGAACACGACGTTGCCGAGAGCCGCAAGCTCCGCCTCGCAACCGTTGCAGCCGCCCGCCGAGACCTGACGGAGGCGCAGCGAACGCCCGAAGGTCCGACGCACCTGCTGATCGAGCGCCGCGACTCGGGGCGCGGGGGCGTCGCCAGCGACCACGAGCGCTTCGCGCGTGCGCGCCGCCAGCTGGTGGTTCATCGTGTAGCGGATGGCTCCAGCCGGACACGTCTCCACGCACGCCGGGCAGAAGACGCACGCGCCTAGATCGACGCGCAGCGGATCGGCCTGCAAGGCGCCGGTCGGACAGGCCTCCACACACGCGCGACAGCCGTCGACGCAGCGTGACGGATCGAGCAGCGGCCGGCCGCGAAAACGCTCCGGGAGGTCCGGCGCCGCAGCGGGAAAACGGGTCGTACGCTTGCCTTGATGCCAACGCGTCAGAATCAGGCTCGGCATGACTGCCTCTATCGATCGTGTCCGGCGTAGGACAGGTTGAAGCTCTTGTTGCAGAGCGGGAAGTCGGAGACCTGCTGCCCGCGCATGGCCATCGCCAGCCCGAGCCAATTGTGCAGCGATGGATCGGCGATGTGATAGCTTCGCAGCGCGCCGTTCGCATCGGTCACGGCGACGTGTGCGATCTCGCCGCGCCATCCCTCGACGAGAGCGATGACCAAGGTCGTCGCCGCCAGCAGCCCGATCGGCTCCGCGAGCGCTCCCTTCGGGAGCCGCTCGAGCTCCTCCCGAACGAACGTTAGCGAACGGCGGGCCTCGACGTATCGGACCATCGCGCGCGCGAACACGTCCCCGCCCTCGAAGTGGGCCACGGGAATGTGGCCGAAGCGGTAGAAGCCGGACGGGTGATCGGCGCGCACGTCGCGAGTGCAGCCGCTGGCGCGCGCCACTGGGCCGACGAGTCCGAGCTGCTCCGCCGCCTCCCGAGAGAGCGGACCGGCCCGCTCGAAGCGCGATTGCACCGACGGCACGGAAAACACCAGGTCCGCGACTTCCTCAAAATCCCGCTGTACGTTCGCCAAGCGCTCGGCAACGTCTGCCCGCGAGGGCTCATCCAAGTCGAAACGCACGCCACCGGGGACGACCAGGCCGCGGCCGAACCGGTTGCCGCTGATCGACAAGAGCAGATTCAGGAGCTCGCCCCGCAATCGGCCTAGATAGGCGGCTCCCGGCAGATAGCCGACGTCGCCGCATAGCGCCCCGAGATCGCCAACGTGGTTCGCGACCCGCTCCAGCTCGAGCGCGATCGCCCGCAATGCCTGAGCGCGCGGTGGCGCCTGAGCTCCGGCCAGCGTCTCCAAGGCTTGGCAATACGCAGTGGCGTGCCCGATCACCGTGTCGCCGGCGATGGACTCGGCGAGCACCAACCGGCGAGCCGCAGAGGCGTCGACGAGAAGCGCCTGCAGAGCGCGGTGCTGGTACCCGAGCTGAATCTCTAGGTGCAGCACCGTTTCGCCGCTGCACTGGAAGCGAAAGTGGCCCGGCTCGATGATGCCGGCGTGGACCGGGCCCACGGCGACCTCGTGCACTCCTACTCCTTCGACGCGGAAGAAGGGGTGAGCGTCTGCCCCGGCGCCCCGTTCTTCCAACTCCGCGTGCCGGAGCAGGGGCTTCAGCCATGGATGGCCGTCCGGGCGCACGCCGAGCGACTCGAAGATCTCGCGCTCGAACGCCTGCGCCGCGGGGATCTCCGGCGTGAGCGAGGGGAACGCCGCCCCGGCGAGTACGATCGTACGAAAGATGCTCAACCGCCCGGCCGCATCCGCAGCGAGCACCGCGAGCAGGTTCACTACGTCGTCCGCTGCCGGCCACCCCCACAGGCCAACTAGCCGCGCGCCGGCGCGCGTACCGGCGAGGATGCCTGTGTAGAGCATCTCGGGTGTGTGGACCGGGATCGCATCGAGCGCGTGAGATTGCCCAGCGCGCCCCATCGTGCCCCGAGGAACGGAGCTCGGCCTGTGTGCCTGCGGTTCGGTCACGTCACCCACCGAGCGCTGCGGCTGCGTGACGCAGCAGGGTGTCGAGGCCTGCCGGAACGTAGAGACCGAGCACGACGACGAGGAAGGCCAGCACTGCGGGCGGGGCCAGCGCCAACGGCCTTTCTCCCCGGACGTCGCCCGCGGAAGCCGACACGTCGCCGTGCAGCATCGGAAACAGCGCGCCGGCGATACCGATGAAGGCGATGCCGAGAAGCGCCACGAAGACGACGCCGAGCCATGGGGCACTACCCCGCATCGCACCGAGGAAGATGGTGAACTCGCTGACGAACGGCCCGAATGGCGGTGATCCGCCGATGGCGAAGCTGGCGAGCATCAGCAGGGCCGCGCTCGCCGGCAAGAGGCGTCCAACCCCGCGGACCTCGGCGACCGCAGTAGTCCCGTAGGCCCGCAGCACATTCCCGGCGAGCAGAAAGAGAGCCGCCTTGACCAGAGAATGGTTGACCATGTGCAGCAACGCGCCGTACGTCGCGCTGCCCGCCACCCCCAATCCCACCGCGATGACGCCCATGTTCTCCACGGAGGAGTATGCCAGCAACCGTTTGTAGTCGCGCTGCCCGAGCAACATGCCCGCGCCGACGAGCAACGACGCGAAGCCGAGCACGAGAAACAACGTCCGCGCGAACGCCCCGTCTCCCGCAGCGACGCAGACCGCGTAGAAGCGCAGGATGCCGAGCAGAGCGCAATTGAGAAGCGCTCCGGAGAGCAGCGCGGACACCGGTGACGGTGCTTGGCTGTGCGCGTCGGGCAACCAAGTGTGCAACGGCGCCAGCCCCATCTTCGTGCCGTATCCCACCAGCACCAGGACGAACGCAGCCCGCAGCCAACGGTGATCGAGCGACGGCGCAATCGCCAGCACCTCGTCGAGGCCGAGACCCGGCGCACGCCCGTCCGGCGTGGTGGACGCCACGCCGAGAAAGAACGAGCCGAGCAACGCCAGCGCAATGCCGACGGAACAAATCAGAAGGTACTTCCAGGTCGCCTCGAGCGCTCCCGGCCGCCGGTAGAAGTAGATGAGAGGAGCGCTCGCCAGGGTCGTGGCTTCCACCGCCGCCCAGAGCAGCGCGAGATTTCGACTCACGGTCACCAAAGACATCGCCGCGAGAAACGCGAGCAGGCACGGGACGAAGCGCTCTGGGGCCGCCGCTTCTTCGTGTGTGCCGTCGAGCAGATAGGGCACGCTGTAGAGCGCTGCCGCCAGAAACAGCAACGAGACCAGCGACAAGACCAGCAGCCCGAGTGCGTCCATCCCGATTAGGCTCCCGCTGTGCATCGGCGCGGCGCTACACCACAAGGCTACCGTGCTGCCTAGGTGCACGGCGGCGGTCCCGATCAATACCGCGAGCTGCACGCGCACCGAGCGCACGCCCCAGGCGCCGAGCGCCGCCACGGCCGGAACGCCGACGACCGCCCCGATGATCACCGTCATTCGCGCAGGCTCGCGAGCGTCGTGGTGTCCATGTGATCGAAGGTCTCGCTGATGTGAAGGATGGCGATTCCCATGACGAACACGCCGACGAGCAGATCGAGGAGCACGCTCAGCTCCACCAGGATTGGCTGCTCCGCCGCCAGCCCGAGGCCGAAGACGAACACGCCGTTTTCGAGCACGAGATAGCCCACCACTTGCGTGATTGCCTGCCGGCGCGCGACGAGCAGGAGAAAGCCGAGCAGCACGTTCGCCATCGCCGCGGGCACGAGCAAGCGCGATCCGACGGGGAAGGGCAGGTCCATCTGGCTGGCTATCCAGAACGCGACTCCGACGAGCACGGCTGCGCCGACGATCGAGGCGTGCAAGCTGGTCATCGGCTCGACCTCGCGGCGCACGCCGGCTTCACGGATCGCGCGCAGCAGCAGTCGCGGAATGGCGATGCCCTTGATGCCGAAGGCGCCGAGCGCGAGCACGATCACGTGCAGGGACAGCGGCCGGACCGCCTGGGTCCACCACAGCGCCACCGGCAACGCCCCGAGAATGATTCCCTGGACGGCGCTCGCGCGCACGCAGGCGCCCAGGCGACTGGTGGCGACCATGTACAGGCCCGCAACGATCATGGCGGCCACCAAGAAGTCGGCGACGCTGCTCATGGGGCTCCTTTCACCAGCAGCTCGGCCGCCAGCGCGACGGCCGCGAGGCCGGTGGCGCCGATCAGGAACTGCTTCACCCGCGGCAGACGCAAGCGGGCCATCGTCGACTCGGCGGCGCCGATGGCCGCGGCGATCCCCAGTGCTGCGGCCGCGACCGAGACAGGATGTCCCAGCGCCGCCGGCGCGACGACTCCGATCAGCGTCACGGAGGTCACGAACAGTTTCATGGCGCTGCCGTATTCGATCAACGCGAGGTCAGGCCCGGAGTGATCGAGCACCATGACTTCGTGAATCATCGTCAGCTCCAGATGCGTGCTCGGGTCGTCGACCGGCATGCGCGAGTTTTCCGCGAGCAGTACTGCGCCGAGGGCGGCGGCGGCCAGCCACAGCGCGGGATTCGCCCCGGAGGTCGCCGACAGGCTCAGGAAGATGCCACTGAGCGAAACCTGACCCGTGGCGACGACGAGCGTGACCAAGCCGAGAAAGATCGCCGGTTCGGCCAGCGCGCTGAAGGCCGCCTCACGACTCGCTCCCATGCCCTCGAAGCTGCTGCCGGTGTCGAGCGCGGCTGCCATCGTCAAGAAGCGGCCGAGCCCGAGGAGATAGACGAACAGAACCAGATCGCCGTCGAAGGCTAGCGGTGCGTGCGGCGTGGCGAGCGGCAGCAGAGCACCCGCGGCGATCGTCGACGCGAGTGCGACGATGGGCGCTGCCTGGAAGACCCACGTCGTGGTCCGGCTGTAGACGGCTCCTTTGCGCAGCAGGCGGAAGAGATCCCAGTAAGGCTGCAGGATCGGCGGTCCACTTCGCCCCGCGACGAGGGCTTTCACCCGCCCGATGAGACCGAGCAGCAACGGTGGCAGGCCGAACAGCAGCAGGCCGTGCGCCGACCATGCGAGGAGCGGCCTCACGCGCCCGCCTGCCACACCAGCAGCAGCAACAACGTCACGAGTACATACAGGAGATACAACTGTACCGGGCCGCGCTGCAGCGCTCGCAGATACATCAACGGAGCGACGACCGCGGCGGTCAGCCAGCGGACTCCCGCTTCGCCTGGGTCTTCGAGCTCGACCTCCTCGGAGGCGTGCTGCGGAAACCATCCGGCGACGGGAGCGCGGCGGACGCGTGCATGGAGTAGCCCCACGAACGGGTCGAGGATCGGTCCCGCGAACGACGCCGCGGTGTACTGCATGCGCGGCGTCGGCTCCGCATAGCCGCAATCCCAAGTGACCGCGTCGCTGACCTCGCGCCGGCGGAGCAGCAGATGCCGCCCGAGCGCGACGGCGACGATGCTCGCGCCGAGCAGCAGAGCAACCAGACTGATCGCGTTCAACGACGAGAGCGCCAAGCCGGCTGGGGTGGCGCCGGCACCGGCGAGCATCATCGCCGGACCGGAGATGAGTCGGACCGCCGTGGCGGGTGCCACGCCGATCGCCAAGCATGCCGCGGCGCCCAGCAGCATCGGCATCCAGAGCGAGATGCCGACGTCGTGAGCCTCGGTTGCGGACGCGCTGCGCGGTTCGCCGAGGAACACCACACCGAACACCTTCACGAAGCACGCAGAAGCCAAGCCCCCCGCCAACGCGAGCACGGGCACCACGGCGACCGCCACGCGAGACGCACCGTGACCGGTACCGAGAAGGCCGTGATGCAGCGCGCCGACGTAGATGAGCCACTCGCTGGCGAAGCCGTTCAAGGGCGGTAGGCCGGAAATCGCCAGGGCGCCGACGAAAAACAGGGCACCCGTCATCGGCATGCGGCGGAGCAGGCCGCCTTGCGATTCCATGTCGCGCGACCCGGTCGCGTGCACCACGGCTCCCGCCGCCTCGAAGAGCAGCCCTTTGAACAAGCCGTGGTTGAGCGTGTGCAGGAGCGCACCCGCGAATCCAGCGAGCGCGATGTCCGGCGCGGAGGCTCCCTTGGCGAGTACCCCGATGCCCAGGCCGAGGATGATGATGCCGATGTTCTCGACACTGTGGTAGGCGAGCAGCCGCTTCAGGTCGTGCTGCGCCAACGCGAGCAGAACGCCGCCAAGCGCCGACGATGCGCCGACCGCCAAGAGAGCGATTCCCCACGACACCGGCGGTGGACCCAGGAACGTCAAGGTGCGCAGCAACCCGTAGATACCCATCTTGATCATCACGCCGGACATGAGCGCGGAGACCGGGCTGGGGGCTGCCGGGTGCGCCTCGGGAAGCCAGCCGTGCAGCGGCCAGCACGCCGGCCTTGATCCCGAAGCCCGCGAGAGCGACGCCGAAGCAGAGCGTTGCGGCGGTGCCCGAGGGCCGCGCCGCGGCCCATGCGGCAAACTCGACGCTGCCCGTCTCGCGCGCCAGAATCCCGAACGAGATGAAGAGCAGCACCACGCTGATGTGCGAGGCAATGAGGTACGTGAAGCCGGCTGCACGCACGCGCTCCTCGTGCGCGTCGAACGTGACCAGAAAGTACGAAGCAAGAAACATCACCTCCCACGCCACCAGGAAGGCGATGGCGTCGCGCGCGAGCACGACCAGCGCCATCGCCAGCGATGAGGATCTCCATCACAGGCGATGGCAGGGCCGACGGCGCGCCGGGCAGCGACATCGGCGAAGTAGCCGGCTGCATAGCATATGGCCAGCCCGCCGACGGCGAAAATGCAGAGCAAGAAGAATGCGGACAGGGGATCGATTCCGAAGGACACCGTGTCGATCGGCGAGACCACGCAAGGCGGAAGGTTCGCTCCGCGCCCGACGACAAGAGCGCCACGCTGGCACCCGCGCCGAGCGCGCACGCGATGCCACCGACCGCGGCGCCCAAGCGCAGCGCCCGCTCGGCTCGCCGATCTGACCGCACCGGCGCCCAACGCGCCGACCAGCAACGCGGCGAGCGCGGTTGCGAGCACGCCGAGCGTCATGCGGCGCCGTTCGGCCGGGGGCGCGCTACCCGGCGCGCGCCTTCTCCCGCTGGCCGGAGATCGGCGAGTCGCTGGAGAATCGCGTCCGGGGTCGCGCGCTTCTCCAGCAACCGACGAAACGTGCCGTCCTGCAGGACGAAGGAGATGCGCGCCAGCGTCTGCAGGTGCGCCTCGATGGTCGGGCTCA
>CAVUWD010000014.1:0-304338 GCA_963745025.1 uncultured delta proteobacterium | reverse complement strand
GATGCTGTAGTAGAGGTCCTTCTCGTTCACCGTCACGTTGCGACGCGGGCAGGTGGGGCAGCGATCCGGGATCAGCTCGTAGGCGTGACGGATCGCGAGCAGCGTGCTCGTCTGCCGCACGGGCTCCTCGCGGAAGACGTTCTCCGCGCCGATCTTCTCGGCGAGCCCGCAATGCTCCATCGCGGCGAACATCCCGTCGCGGACGCCGCACACGATGACCCGCACGCCGCGCTCGAGCACGCGGTCGACGAAGTGCTCGAAGAGCGAGAGGCCGACGGCGTCGGGACTGCGTGCGCGCTTCATGCGCATGACGACTGCCTTCGTCCACGGCTCGATCTTCGCGTCGATCGCCTCGAGCCGCGATTCGAGGCTGACCCCCGAGCCGAAGTACATCTCACCCTCGAGCCCGAAGATCAGCAGGCACCCGCACACCGGATCGTCCTGCAGCCGCTCGTGGACGACGCCCTCGCCCGTCACCACGAACTGGGTCAGATGCATCTGCCCCGTCCGCGGCACGGCGAGCATGAACGACATGAACACGCCGATCAGGACGCAGAACTCGATCGAGATGGCGAATGCGGCGATCGCCGTCACGGCGACGATGGCGGCGTCGAAGCGCGACGTGCCGCACGTGGTAGCGGAGGTCGTGGAAGCTCACCATCCGCGCCGCCGTCAGCATGAGCAGGCCCGCGAGCGCGGAGCGCGGGATGAACCGCGCGTATGGCGCGAACACGAGCATCGATGAGCGCGACGGCGACGGCCGACACGACGCCCGACCACTGCGTCTGCGCGCCCGCCTGCTGGTTGATCGCGGAGCGCGTGAGCGAGCCCGAGCCGGGCATGCACTGGAAGAAGCTGCCCGGCAGGTTCGCGACGCCCTCGCTGAGGCACTGCTGGTTCAGATCGAGCTTCTGCCGCGTGACGGCCGCGATCGCCTTCGCCATCGAGATCGCTTCGAGCAGCCCCAGAAGCGCGATCGCGAGCGCGCTCGTCGAGAACATGCGGACCTGCACCGCGTCGATGACGGGCAGCTGCGAACGCGGGCAGCGACGCGGGGATCTCGCCGACGACCGTGACGCCCTGCTCGTCGAGCCCGAGCCACGCCGTCGCCGTCGCCGCGACGAAGACCGCGATCAGGAACTCCGGCAGGAGCGCCCAGCCGAGCCGCCGCTTGATCACGCGCAGGAGGAGCACGAGCGCGATCGCGCCGAGCCCGACCGCGAGCGTCGGTCCGTGCAGCCGACCCGCCCTCCGTCATCGTGAGCCAGAAGCGCACCAGGAAGTGGTCGTGCGCCGTGCCGACCGCCCGCAGGCCCGAGCAGGTTCTTCATCTGGTCGAGCACGAGCAGCAGGCTCGCGCCGGCCGGTGAAGCCGACGATGACCGAGTGCGAGATGTAGCGCGTCAGGTCGCCGAGCCGGAGCAGGGTGATGCCGAGCTGGATCGCGCCGACCAGCAGGCGACACAGCACCGCCGCCTGCACTCCGCATCCTGCGGTCGGCCATGCTGCCGATCGCGCTCAGGAGCAGCGATCGAGATCGCGTTCGTCGGGCCGTTGATGAGCTGCCGCGACGAGTCGAAGCAGCGCCCCGACCGCGGTCATCACGATCGCGGTGTAGAGGCCGTACTCCGCGGGCAGCCCGGCGATCAGCGCGTACGCCATCGCCTGCGGCACCGCGACCGCGGCGACCGTGAGCCCGGCGAGCGCGTCAGCGCGCGCGTCGGGCGAGGCCATATCGACGCAGCGAGTCGACGGCCGGGACGAGGCGGAACAGCCGGTCGAGACTGGGGACGCTGAACTGCCGTGGCGATCAAGGACGCTCCGGGATCTGGTGGCAGCAGAGGATGGCGCAGGCAATGCGGTCGGACCAGCCCGTTCGCATCTCGAAATCAGCAGCGCGCCACGTCGCGGCCGCTGCCCGCCCGGTCATCGCGTCCCCTCCGAAGCGATCGTATTCGAGCACGAGGAGTACTTTCTGGTCGACGTCAAGAAACTCGCAAAAGCTTGGGCGAAGGAGTCCAGCTGACGAGCTTTCGACCCGTCAGAGCAACTTCAGGATCTCGTGCAATACCTCTATAACTCGATCCTGTTCGGCGTTAGATAAGGTCGGATACAGCGGCAGCGAGAACACTTCACGGCAAGCCGCTTCTGCGTGCGGGAACCGATTCTCCCGGTATCCAAGATGCGCGTAGCCGGTCATGGTGTGGATGGGCCACGGATAACTGATATTCACGAGAATATCGCGCTGTTTGAGGGCTTCGATGATCGCATCGCGTTTGGGGTGCCGGCATACGTATAGATAGTAGCACGTTGCCGTCCGCTTGCACCGGTAGCCCGAGGTCCATATGGCGCAAGGCCTCATCGTAACGTCGTGCTAGCTCGCGTCGACGCTCGACGTAGGTCGGTAGGTGGTCGAGCTTGCGCAGCAAGATCTCCGCATGAAGCTCATCCAAGCGTGAGTTGTAGCCGTGCTCGATGGCGTAGTACGTCTTTTCCATCCCGTAGAAACGTAGACGTCGCAGCTTGTCCCGCAGCGACCCGTCATTGGTGACGACCATACCGCCATCGCCGTATCCGCCCAGTATCTTCGTGGGATAGAACGAGAACGCTGCGGCGTTGCCGAGCGATCCAGCGATGCGTCCATGGTGGAGGGCGCCGTGGCTTTGAGCGCAGTCTTCCAGTACGGGATTCCACGCTCTCGAGTCACCCGCGTGAGCGCAGTCATGTCGACGCACTGCCCGTAGAGATGAACGGGCAATACGCACTTGACGCGAGGCGTGAGCGCGGCTCCGACCGCGCTCACGTCCATCAACAGTGTATCGGGATGCACGTCGACGAAGCGTGGGGTCCCGCCGGCCGAAACGATGGCGGAAACCGTTGGTACCGCCGTGTTGGGTACGGTGATGACTTCGTCTCCCGCTTGTACACCGAGCGCCTTGAGCCCCAAGAAAAGCGCGTCAGTGCCGCTGTTCACTCCGACACCGTGTTGGACCCCACAGTAGGCAGCGAAGCGCTCCTCGAAAGTTTTCACACTCTCGCCAAGGATCAGGCGGCCAGACCCAAACACCTTGGCGAGGGCAAGATTAGACCCCGACTCTTCGTGCTCGAATTCCAACAGATAGTCCCAGACTTTGATGGTCATTGAATCAACCCTGCAGCTTGACGCAGTTGGGAGATGGCGTGCGCATCATGCAGTAAGTCTTGGCGAAATTTCCTGATTTCCTTGGCCTGAATTGCCTGAAGCACGCTTCCGAGAAACCCTGAAAAGGCATCTGCCTTGTCCGATACGACGGTTTCGTCGCGCGCCTCGGTCTGAACGCGTACTCGACAACCTTCGGCAGGCACCGACGTGAAGGCGCGTTCGAGCGTGACGGTGGCCGACGGCGAGAGTGCGACAAGTCGATTGGTGTATGCCCCACCGAACGCGAAGGTCCCGACGCAGGAGCGCCCACCGGGATACGTCATGAGTACGCTGAACGCCGTATCCACATCGGCTTGGTGCGAAGTGACCTGACATGCAACGGTTTCGGTGTGCTTCCGAAGAGGAAGCGCCCGGCGGATACTGCGTAAGGCCCCAGGTCGTAGACTGCCCCCCGCCCGAAGCACCGCGATAGCGAAAGTCCCCGGGGTCGAGCGAAGGAAACACGAACACCGATACGAGATAGTTCGGAGAAGCGTCACCCAAACGCTGCTCTCAAGAGCGCGAACTGCGGGTGGCTCAGATACACGGTCGCCTCGGCCAGCGCAAGGTTTCGACGCTCCGCGAGCTCGCACAACTGCTCTGCCTCGCGGTACTCGAGGCATGATGGTTTATCCACGATCACGTGGCGCCCCGAGTCGAGGGCCGCTTGGGTCCAAGCGAAATGATCGGCGTTGACGGTCGAAAACGTAGACCAGCTCCGCGCTACTCTTCTGGAGCGCCGCTCCGTAGTCGTCGAACGTTTGACCCGAAATCACACCTGCTGGCACTGCATTCGCGCGCCGGGTCGCCACGTCGATGAGTTCCACGTTGGCAAGTCCCGCGAGCGCAGGAATGACACGGCGCTGGGCGATACGAGAACAGCCGAGAACGAGAACCCTCACGCCGGCCCCAGGCAAGCGATGAGATTGCGGGCCTCGATATTGAAGAAACCGAAACGCGTAAATTCGAGGATCTGTCCGAAGGTCATCCAGGCGTAGTTCTGCGGAAAGGTCAGCGTTTCGGTTGGGGGCACCTCGACGACGACGTATCGGTTGCGCCAGTGATAGAAACGCCCGCCCTCCTCGGACTGGATCGCGGAGTACCGCACTTCTGACGGCTGCGCGTGCGCCAAGCGTTCGTAGAACGGGGGTAGTGGAGCGATGTCCTTCGCCGTGCCGGCGGAGGAAGCGACCGTGGTGGGTCCGAGATCCACGACGTCGAAGCTGCCCGGCTCGACGCAGGCGCGCACCAGAAAGTGCAAGACTCCGTCGATCTTCTGCACCAGGAAACCTGCGAGTCCCACTCCGTCATGCTTGAGCAAGGGTTGAGTCCAAGCGGTCACTTCCCGCGCACCGGCCTGAACTTCCACCGCGATCACCGAGAAATACTTGCCGACTCATGACGAATCTCGTCTTCCGTGCGCAGCCAACCGCGCGTGCTCGAGAGGGGCAGCACCTCGGTCACCAGATCGTAGCTGCACCGTCATCTCGGCGTACCAGCTCAGGAGCTCATCCAACGTGTGGCAGGCCCGCTTGCGGCGCAACAGCGAAACCAGCAGATCCTTTTGGAAACCTTCGAGCCGTCGACCCAAGAACTCGACGTCGTCTTCTGCCTCGAGGGAACGGTCCGCGTAGTAGCCGTCCAACCCGTGGTCGGCATAGGAAAGACACGAGAGCACGGTTCTGGCGTCCATGTTGACGAGGTCATCCATCGCCAGAAGCGCTTTGATCTCGGCGAGCGTAAGCCAGCGGAAGTCGTCCAGCACCGGGACGTGCCCGGTCGCTTCGACCACCATGTTTCGGTTCTGCTTGCGCAAGAAGCGATGTGACCCCTGCTCGGTCTGAAGTTGGTCCCCACGAGGACGGTTCCTCGCGCGCGATCGGCGAAGTACTCGACGTAGTTGGGGCGCTTTCCTTGGTGCACCTGCGAGTAGTTGCTGCGGGTCGCTTGCACCGTTGGGGAGAGTTGAATGCCGTTCACGTTGCCCGGCTCCGGCTTGGCCTGCATCAAGAAGCGGCGTACTCCGTCCACCACTTGCGTCAGGATGCCGAGAATGCCGATTTCAGGTTGACTGATGATCGGCTGGTCCCACTCGGCTACCGGACCAAAGTTGGTTCGCACTCGAAGCCCCATGACGCGAAAGAACTTGCCCGAACGATGCACGAGGTGGTCTGTGTTCGGGTCAAGAAACTCCACTGGTCGAAGGAGCCGAAAGGTATACGCCGCACGCGAAAGTGCGAAGCCCGCTCGCGCTCGCTCAACCATTCGAGGGCCGGTCCCGTGTCCCGCTCCGGCGCGAGCGCAGAGTGAAGCAGGCTCATTCCGGGAGTCATCTGCTCACGCTCCGTCATACGAGCCTCCCGCAATCGCTTCCAGATAGGCTTCCCAGCTGCGGTACGACTGCTTCGTGTTGTAGTGAGTGCTTGCGAACACGAGGCAAACTGCATCCGCAGAGAAACTCTGGAGGCCGGACGAAGAGCATCCGAGGCACGTACACGCCCCGGGTGGGATCGTCCAGCTTGAAGCTTTGTGAACTATGGCCGTCCGTAACTTCGAGCGTCAGCTCACCGAGCAGCCGCGGTCACGACTTGGTCGGTGTCCTTGTGCGCGTGTCCGCCCCGATCGGTTGTCGTGTGGTGCACGAGGAACACGCGTAAAGATTGGAAATGGGACATCTCGCCCCGCCTCGATGGCGGTGAGCACTCCCCGCTCGTCCCTCACCGAGGGTAGCTCGAGCCACCTCACCTCGTTCATCCTACTTGCCATCACGAGTTCCGTCGGGCCGCAGTATAAGGGGTCCGCGTGGTCGGGCTGAGACGTCTTAATGAGGGCGTGCAACTTCTTCCCATCCGACGCCCCCCGTGGTAGGCAGGCCCCGCTGTTGTAACCGCACTTCGTGCGGAGCGAGCCAACGACCCCTGAAAGTGCCGGCGAACGTACGGAGGGCTCGGTTCATTCGAGACCCATCAGACTATCGTTGGTGATTCCCGTTTACAATGGTGCGCGTACCATCGCGGAGGTGGTGCGCCGCGTTCACGCCAAGTACGACAAGTTGGAATTGGAAGTGATCCTCGGAAGGCTGTTCTTGGATCATTCACAAACACCTCAGTTCGTCGTCAGGTACGTCTTGCGGCCCGGCACCGCTCCGAACGAGCGAGGGCTCTTCGCGGTCAACGACTCAGCGCCAGCGAGCGACGCATGAACCCCGGCGAATATGAAGTAATGTCCGGTGTCGAAGAGCGTCACTGGTGGTACCAGGGCCTCAGGGACGTCGTAACGCGCACTCTCACGAGCAAACGCTTGAGGCTGCCTGAACACCCAAAGGTTCTGGATGCTGGGTGCGGCACCGGAGAAAATCTGCGCCTGCTTCGCAAGCTCTGTTCGCCGTCCTACTTGGGCGGCTTCGACTTGTCCGAAGAGGCGCTTGCCTTTACGCGCACGAAGGCCGAAGCGGACGAGCTGTATCAAAGCGACCTCTGCGATCCAGAGATCCACGTGGACCAGCTGGATCTCGTCACGACGTTCGACGTTTTGGAGATCCCGGGTACGGCGCGCGCGCTGCCCGGCTTGCAGAAGCTGGTTGGCGCGTTGCGACCCGAGGGTCTGTTCGTCATCCACGTGCCGTCCTACAACTGGATGTACAGCGAACACGACGCGGCGGTGCACACGACACAACGCTTTACCGTGAGCGAGATACGCCGCGTATTCGGGACACTCGGACTCGAACCCGAGATCATGACGTATCGCCTTTGCTTCCTGTTTCCCGCGATGGCACTCTCGCGCATTGCTCGCAAATCGAAAGTGAAGCGCGATGCCCCAGTCCGCTCCGATCTCCAGCGCCCGCCGGGCAAGCGGATTAACGGTGCCCTCCGATCCGTCCTGTCGGTGGAGAATCGATTGATCGCCAGTGGCGTGAGCCTGCCATTCGGTGGCTCGATTTTCGCGATTGGACGCAAGCGAACTTAAACGGGAGGATAGCGATTGCTCGTCGTCGCGCGGGCCCTGTTCGCCTGAACCGAGCGGTACCTCACGGCCCTTCCCATCGCGCGGTGGTGTCGGCCACGATCACCTCATGGCCGAGTTCCTCCAGCCACCTCGCAACCCACTCGCTCTCCGTCGACGCCTCGATCAGCACTCGCGCCTTCGGCCGCTTTCCCAGCACCGCCGCAAATCGCTCTCGATCTGTTTGGATCCTCCGTTCCTCGAGGACCTCTGCGTTCTCCCCGACAACGCAGATCTGAAATCTACGGACAAAGAATTTATCCTCGGCCAGTGGGGTTTTCTCGCGGGGGAGGAGACGGTCGAAGTCGAGCTTCCGCCGTTCGTCAGATCCGGGACGATCATCGACGTGCCCTCCGGGAGTGGGGTGTTCCCACCTTCCCGCTTCGGATTCGCGTCCAGAGCGGTCGCGCTTGAACGTTGATTGGAGATGTGAACGTTGATTGGGGACGTTCTTAACATGCGCAACTTTCATCGGGCATCGGGCTCTCAGGTCGAAGGTTATCAAGGTCAGGAGCGTCCCCTAACGAGGAGGGAGTCATGACGACGCAAGCACCACGGCTCAGGGGCGTCGACGGCGGCGAGCTCGTCGCCCGCACCCTCAAGGAATTCGGCGTCGAGGTCGCCTTCGGGCTGCACGGCGGGCATCTGGACTCGCTGCTCGTAGGCTTTCGCCGAAACGACATCCGTCTCGTCGACACGCGGCATGAGGCGGTCGCGGTCAACGCCGCCGACGGATATTCGCGGGTCACGGGCCGCCTCGGCGTCGCCTTCGCGACCGCGGCGTCCGGCTACTCGAATGCGATCGCCGGCCTCGCCACTGCATACGCAGACCGGAGCCCTCTGCTGCTCCTCACGAGCTCGCCGCCGCTCCGCGACGCCGAGACGAATGCCCTCCAGGGCTCCGTGGACCAGATCGCGATGGCGGCTCCCGTGTCGAAGTGGGCGCACCGGGTGACGGTCGTCGAGGAGATCCCGAGCCTAGTCTCCCTCGCGATCCGGAAGGCGCTCGCCGGGCCCCCGGGACCCGTCGTCCTCGACCTGCCGATCGACGTGCTCTTCCGTCCCGCGGAGGAGTCTCGCATCGACCGCGGCGGCGGCTCGAAGGTCGCCGCCCCGCCGGCCCCTTCGCCCGACGCCATCAGCGAGGCGATCGCCATCCTCCGCAAAGCCGAGCGCCCCGTCATCATCGCGGGCGGAGGAGTGCGTAGCCCCGTCTCCCGCGAGCGTCTCGTCGCGTTCGCGGAGCGGACTGGGATCCCCGTCTTCAACCAGATCACGAGTTTCGGCGCGATGCCGGCGGATCACCCGCTCAACGGGTTCGCGGCGGGAAACCTCGCCGTCCTCCAGGCGATGACGGGAAAGGGTCCCGACGTGGTCCTTCTCCTCGGCGCGCGGCCGGGGCTGTTCCTCGGTGGCCGGAGCGGGACCGTGATCCCGCTCGACGCCAAGGTCATACAGGTCGACGTGGACGCGTCGGAGATCGGTCGCTTCCGCCCGTTCGCGGTGGGAATCACCGCCGATTCGGGCGAGGCGCTTCGCACGCTGCTCGCCGCCGACGGAGGCAAGTGGCCCGACTGGCGGGGGTGGGCGGAGAAGGCGGTGCTCGTTCACCGAAGGGAGCGGCCCTATGCGAGCGACCCGCTCGAGGTCGGGGGACGACTCCATCCCTATCACGCGATCCGCGAGGTTCTTCGCGCGCTCGATCCGGGAGCGACGCTCATCGTCGACGGCGGTGAGATGGGTTCCTGGGTCGACGAATCGGCGCACGAGGCCCGGCCGAAGACGATCATCGGCTTCGGCGGCTATCTCGGCTTCCTCGGCATCGGGCCCGGTCTCGCGATCGGCGCGCAGGTGGCCTCGCCTCGTGACCGCGTCGTGGCTCTGATGGGCGACGGCGCCTTCGGCCTCCATCTGCAAGAGCTCGACACCATGGCCCGCCACAATCTGCCGATCATCACGGTCGTCGTGAACAATGTCTGCTGGGGCATGTCGATCCACGGCCAGCAGGTAGTCTACGGCGACGATGCCGGGATCATCAGCAGGCTCGCCGATTCGGACTACGAGCAGGTCGCGCGCGGCCTAGGGGCTGCAGGCGAGCGGGTGTCGAGGCTGGAGGACGTAGGTCCCGCGATCCGGCGCGCGCTCGCCTCCGGAAAGCCGACCTGCATCAACCTCTCGGTGTCCGGCGAGGTGGTGCATCCCATCACCCCCTCCATGGTCGGCTACACCGACGATCCGGAGACGATCGTGATCCCGTACTACGACAACGTGCCGCGAAGGTAACGGTACGACCAGGGCGAATCGGAGCTCGCCATGCGGGATGCGACCTCGCTCGCTACCGGCTGCGAAGCCCACGCCACTGCGCCTACGCAGCCGCAGAGCGCCTGGCCCCGGGCTCCCGACAGGGCCCGGGGCCCGAATAAGCTGCGGGCCGCACAGATCGCCCGCCCGGTGGTGGCCCGACACGTCGGTTGACCGAATCTCCGTGAGTCCCAATCTCAAATGCGCGGGCGCTCGCCGTGATCTTTGCGCGCTCGCTCTAGATCGTTTGGATTCTGCGGTGAAGTTTGCGGGTTCGTCCGCACGCGCCTAGGGTGTGACCGCACAGGCTCAGGGGCCTGGCGCTGCTCAACTTTGACTTCCCAGGTTTCCAGGGCATCGCTCGGGCGAGAGCCCCTTTCCCAACCTCTCGGCGTCAGGTGTGTGCGGTAAGTGTAGCCGTCGGCAGACATGTCTTCACCTCGCTCTCGAGTTGTCAATCAGCTCAAAGTGACGCTACGCCTTGCGCCGCGCAAGTACGGACAAGCCCCTAGTTGCGGGATTCGGCCGCCAAGGGGGTGAGCTGGCAGGCCGTTGAGCCGTGTGAATATCCACGCAGCTGGGCTGGAGCCGGGACTGCTGGAACCGCGATCAGTCGATCCGCGACACCGGTCCGCGCTGCTGGTTGACATACGCCGCGACGACCAAGCCGACGACGATGGAGAGCACCGCGACCAGCAGGGCGCGCAGATAGGCGACGATGCCGAGGGCGAACCCCTCGATGAGCGCCGTGGCTGCGATGCTCACCGCCAGCAGCACCACCGCGCCGGCGGCCCACGGCCGGCCGCGCCACACACCGACTGCGGCCGACGGAGCCAGCCTCGTTTGAGCATAGTCGACGGTGGTTGTGGTAACATGCCGGTATCTACCGGAGGGCTAGCACCGACGTTGCCTGCGATCTGGTGTCAGGGGCTGCAGGCCAGTACTGAGACGGTGCGTGCGGGACGGCGAGCGCTGGCCGACAGGGGAGGCCGAGACGCCGTGACAGAACCGGACACTTCTCTACACGGGTTTTGGGACAGGCCGCTGCAGGACCTGCTCGAACTGCTGCAGGCAACGCCGGCCGGGCTGACCTCCGATGAGGCGAAACGGCGCTTGCGTCTCTATGGCCCGAACAGCCTGGTGCGGGAGTCGCGCTTCGCAGGGCTTGCTCGCCTTCCTCCGCTTCTTTGCCAATCCCCTCGTCATCATCCTTCTCGTGGCCAGCGCCATATCCCTCGCGCTGGGTGACCCGGTCGGCGGACTGATCATCATCGCGATCGTCCTGCTCAGCGTGCTGCTGAACTTCTTCATGGAGTTCCAGGCTCGACATGCGGTGGAGGAGATTCGGAAGCAGGTCGCCACAACGGCCGCCGTTATGCGTGACGGGCGAGAACAGGAACTGCCGATAGCAGAACTGGTCCCGGGGGACATCGTCCGGCTCAATGCCGGAGACCTCGTGCCGGCGGACGCCCGTCTGCTGGAGGTAAAGGACCTGCACGTGCGCGAGTCGGCGCTCACCGGGGAGTCTCTGCCCGTCGAGAAGGCAGCGCATGATCTTCCGGAGGGGAAGCACGGCATTGCCGACGCGAGCAACAGCGTCTTCCTGGGCACTGCGGTTCAGACAGGGATTGGCACCGCGGTCATCGTCCGCACAGGCAGAGACACCGCCTTCGGCGAGATCGCCCAGCGCCTGGCTGCGCGGCCGCCGGAGACCGAGTTCGGCCGTGGCATACGCCACTTCGGGCTGATGATCACGCGGGTGATCATGCTGCTCGTGCTTTTCGTTCTGCTGGTCAACATCGTACTTCCACCGCCCGCTGCTGGAGTCGTTCCTCTTCTCCGTCGCGCTGGCGGTCGGGATGACGCCGGAGATGATGCCGATGATCATCACCGTCACCCTGGCCCAGGGCGCGAGGCGGATGACCAGGAAGAAGGTTCTCGTCAAGCAACTTGCGGCCATCGAGGATTTCGGCAGCGTGACGATCCTCTGCAGCGACAAGACGGGCACACTGACCGAAGGGGAGATCGTGCTTGACCGGCACGTGGATGTCCAGGGGAAGGACGATGAGAACGTTCTGCGGCTCATCTACCTGAACAGCTACTTTGAAGCGGGCATCAAGAGCCCGCTGGACGATGCCGATCCTGAAGCACGAGCACCCTACGATCGCGGAGTACGCGAAGGTGGACGAGATCCCCTTCGACTTCAACCGCAAGCGCCTTTCGGTGGTGGTGCGGCATGGTGACGAGCACCTCCTCATCACCAAGGGCGAGGCAGAGAGCGTATTTTGGCCATCTGCCAGACCGTGAGCATCGATGGGTCGCCCCAGCCGTTCGACGAAAGCCGGCGCGCGCAGGCGGAGGAGACCTTCAAGAAGCTGAGCGCCGACGGTTACCGCACGCTTGGGGTCGCGGTGCTGAAGGTGGACAAGCAGGATGTCTACACGCCGGCGGCCGAGCGGGATATGACGCTGGTCGGGTTCGCGGCCTTCCTCGACCCGCCCAAGGAAGGGATTCCTTCCGTTCTCGAGGCGCTGAAACAGAATGGCGTCTCCGTGGTCATCATGACCGGCGACAACCAGTACGTGACACAGAAGATCGCGCGCGACGTCGGGCTGGCGGCAGACCGCATTGTCACCGGGAACCAGGTCGACACGATGGACGATGCCGCTCTGGCCTACCAGGCGGAGAATGGCGCCATCTTCGCCCGCGTGTCTCCTGAACAGAAGAACCGGGTCATCCTCGCTCTGAAGGCGCGTGGGCACGTCGTCGGGTACATGGGTGACGGCATCAACGATGCTCCGTCGCTGCACACCGCGGATGTCGGCATTTCGGTCGTGAACGGCGTGGAGGTGGCGAAGGACGCGGCGAAGATCATCCTGCTGGAGAAGGACCTGGCGGTCTTGAACGACGGGGTCATCGAGGGGCGGCGCTGCTTCGCCAACATCATGAAGTACATCATCATGGGCACGAGCTCGAACTTCGGCAATATGTTCAGCATGGCCGCGGCGTCGCTCTTCCTGCCATTCCTGCCTATGCTGCCGACGCAGATCCTGCTGAACAACTTTCTGTATGACATCTCGCAGATCAGCATCCCCAGCGACAATGTCGATCCCGCCCTGCTGCACCGGCCCAAGCGATGGCAGATCGCGTTCATTCGCCAGTTCATGATGATCATCGGTCCCATCAGCTCGATCTACGATTTCCTCACTTTCGGGGTACTGCTCTGGGTGTTCCACGCTTCCACGAACGCGCCGCTATTCCACACCGGATGGTTCGTGGAATCCCTGGCGACACAGACGCTGGTGGTGTTTGTGATCCGGACGGCAGGCAACCCGCTCAAGAGCCGTCCCAGCCGGCCGTTGCTGATCAGGCGTGTTAGCCGTCGTGGCGATCGCCGCTGTGCTGCCGTACACGCCGCTCGGGAGCCTGCTGGGGTTTATCCCGCTGCCGGTGTCGCTGTTGGGTGCGATCGCGTTTCTCGCCGTGACCTACCTCCTGCTGGTGCAGGCCGTTAAGTCCTGGTTCTATCGCCGGCACGCGCTGCTTTGAGCTTCAGTGCGCTCCAGAGGACTGCGAGGCGCGCTGATTTCTTCGACGCCTTCTCGTCAATTGTATGTCTCTCGACGGCGATGACGCCTCCAAGAAAGGAGGCCGAGTTCCGCCAGCTCGCGAACAAACTCGATGCCGCTGACAGCGCGCAGGATCACGTCGGTGATGTACCACTCGAGCGCTTGAGACCATTACCGCTACCTTCGTCGCTAATTCGAAGTTGCTTCCGCACCGCCTTCGCATCAATTCCGAGCAAATCGCAGATATTGACGAAAGCAAACGGCCAGTCGCGCCGCTCGGATGCGATCCATTCGAAAGCCTCCGAGGACTGGCGGTACGTCACGCCGCGGCTAACTCGCTGAAGGCATCGGACAGCGTCCTCGAATATTGCCGCGACGAGAGATATCTCCGGGAGGCACGCGCGTGTCCCGTGGGCCGGGAGGTTCGCGGCAAAAACGATGCCGTCATCGGCGATCGTAGAGTAATCCCTCGTGGCCTGATCGGGGTCTGCTCGTCGCCTTTGGTCTCTGAACATTCGGTCACCTCCGTGAAGCCGAGCGTCACCAACACGTGAGTAACGCACGGAGGGGTACGCGGACGCTATAAGGAGAAACCCGGACCAGAATAGGGGTTATCCCCGAGTGTGCTCCATGAGGGAAAATCTTACAGTACAAAGCGACGCCAAAAAGGAGACCGATGTTGAACGAGAAGAATAAGAGTCAAAACTCAGCGGTGGCCATCTACAATACGCACACCGATGCCGAAGCGGCCGTCGAGGAGCTTCAGACCGCTGGAATCGACATGAAGCTGCTCTCCATCGTTGGAAAAGACTACCGTACCGAAGACCATGTGGTCGGCTATTACAAGACGGGCGACCGTTTGAAATACTGGGGGAAGCTCGGAGCCTTCTGGGGCGGAATCTGGAGGCTCCTCAAAGCGGAGGCCTTCTTCTGGATGCCAGGGGTAGGGCCGATCCTGGTGGGCGGCCCGCTGGTTGAGTCCATCGTGGGCGCCTTGGAGGGAGCGACGGTCCACAATGGCCTAACTGCTTTAGGATCGGCTCTTCACATCATGGGCATCCCCAAGAGCAGTGTGATCAACTACGAAAGCGCACTCAGGGCGAACAAGTTTCTCCTGGTAGTTCACGGTGCAAATGGTGAAGCTTCCAAAGCCAGCGAAATCCTTCGAAAGACAGAGCCCATCGAGCTAGCGGCGTACGGTGGCTAAAAATCAGAGGTGGCGATGACGTTCGAGCTCTCTCCTCTCCCATATGGACCTATCGTTCGAGGGGGACGCTCGAGTCCCAATAACGGCCGCCGAGCTGTGCGCCGCTGCCACGAGTGCGGCCGATGGCGTCCAGCTCGTCGATGAAGATGATCGACGGCGCAGCCTCGCGCGCCTCCGGAACAGATCGCGGACGCGGGAGGCGCCGACGCCAACGATCATCTCCACGAACTCCGAGGCGCTCAGGCTGAAGAACGGGACGCCCGCCTGTCCGGCAACCGCCCGTGCGAGCAGTGGTCTTTTCCGTTCCGGGTGCACCGACCAACAGCCCTCCCTTCGGCACGGTTCCGCCGAGCCGCTGCTACTTGGCAGGGTTCTTCCGCGGCCACCCGGACGAAGCAATTAGCCACGGACGGTCCTGCTGTCCGGGTCTACGTCACAAGGCACCGGCCAGCAGCGCGATGCACAGGATAATGAGGGCCACACCGCCAACGCCCGACGGGCCATACCCGTACGAGTGGAGTTTCCAGTTCGGCAGGCCTCCCAGGACCAACAGGATTGCCAGGACGAAAAGAATAGGACTCATAGTATTCCCTTCCCCTCGGGACGCCTTGCGCCGAGCACGAGGATAACGATGCCCCCGACGAGGGCCAAGCCACCTACCACCGGCGGCAGCGGAATCGTCTTTTGCGTCTCCGTCGTTGCGTGGATGGGGCCGAGGTCCAGTAGCTTCTCGCGCTTCGTGTAGGTGATTCCCTGGTACATGAGCGCGACTGCCCCAAGCAGGATGAGAAGGATGCCGGCGATTGTCGTGGTCTTCATTGAAGTGTCACCTGTGTCCGATTGTCTCTCTCGGGCGCTGCGATTGCGCAGATACGCCTCAGCAGCCACTAACGCTCGAAATAGCCGAGAGCGCTATGAGGGAAGTCCCCTATGGGAGCAGAAGTTTCGTACGCGACGTGGTAACCGGGATGTCGGACGGGCCCACAGCGCCGCAGCTCCAGCTATCGTTCAAAGCTTCCTCTCGCCTGGTCTGCGGCTGTCGAGTCGGCGAAGTAGGGAAACCCCCGACCATCAACAACGTCGTTCCGGTCTGCGCTAGGATCCGCGGCTAAGGGAATTCCCTGATTTCAGCTGCCGCCGACGTCGCTTAGATTGTCATTCAGAAAACACCGTTCATGAAACAGCTCGTGCAACTTCCTGATTGGCGTGCCTGTTGCTCTAGCCGCGAGGCGTCGATACCGAAACCCGCGGTGACGGTGGGATACGGGCGGAGGAACCTTCTGCGGCGTGAGGCCGCCTAGCTTCAAGGAGGTTTACAATGAAAATTGCCATGTTGAACGTAGTGGCGGTGGTCGCAATCACCGCGGTGTCTTTAGTGGGAATAAGTGTACCGACCAACGCGCAGCAACAACCGCAGCAAGACCAACAGCAGCAGGAAGATCAAAAGCAGCAGGAAAAAGAAAAGCAGCAAAAAAAGGTGCAGCAGCAGCAAGAGCAGCAGCGCCAGCAACAGGAACAGCAGCAAAAGGCGCAGCAACAGCAGGAGCAGCAGCAGCAAAAGGTGCAGCAGCAGCAGGAGCAGCAGCGCCAGCAACAGGAACAGCAGCAGGCGCAGCAGCAGCAGGAGCAGCAGCAACAGCAGCAAAAGGGCAGCAGCAGCAGGAGCAGCAGCGCCAGCAACAGGAACAGCAGCAAAGGCGCAGCAGCAGCAGGAGCAACAGCAACAGCAGCAAAAGGTGCAGCAGCAGCAAGAGCAGCAGCGCCAGCAACAGGAACAGCAGCAAAAGGCGCAGCAGCAGCAAGAGCAGCAGCGCCAGCAACAGGAACAGCAGCAAAAGGCGCAGCAGCAGCAGCAGGCAGCAACAGCAACAGCAGCAAAAGGTGCAGCAGCAGGAGCAGCAGCAGCAACAGCAACAGCAGCAAAAGGTGCAGCAGCAGCAAGAGCAGCAGCGCCAGCAACAGGAACAGCAGCAAAAGGCGCAGCAGCAGGACCAACAGCGCCTGCAGCAGCAACGCCTGTCACAACAGCAGCAGCAACAGCTTATTAATCAGCAACAACAAAGTCTCGTGCAGTACCGTCAACATCTAGAGGAGCAGCAGCGCGTGCTACAACAGCAGTCGGCGCAGCTACAGCAAGAGAAGCGTATGGCGCAGTACCGTTTTCAGCAACAGTACTTAGAGCGCCTACGTCAGCAGCAAATACGTATCGAGAATGAACGTAACTACAACTACAGTAGTGATCCGTACTTCTACACGCCCCCAAGCTATCGGTACTTGCGCAGCGGTAGGTACTACCAGACGAATCAATACGGCGCAGAGTTGCTTCGGCGAGCCGTGAACTACGGCTACGAAGAGGGTTTTCGTGCTGGACAGGCAGACCGGGAGGATCGCTGGGCTTCCAGCTACCGCGACTCTTATGCCTATCGGGATGCTAACTACGGTTATAATGGCTTTTATGTAGACCGAGACGACTACAACTACTACTTCCGCGAGGGCTTCCGTCGCGGCTATGAAGATGGCTACGACAGCCGCCATCAATACGGCAGCTATTCTAACGGAAACTATTCCATCTTAGGCGACATTCTGTCGTCAATCCTCAACTTCGAGTCCCTTCGGTAACGAGCCGGGAGCAGCGCTGCCCCGCGCCGAGAAAAGCTGAAGGTGATCCGGCGCGCGTGAGCGCGTCGGGGCCGGGCCAAAGCAGGTAGGCCTTCGAGCGCGGGCATCACGATGTTGATTCGTGGAACGGCGGTCCGCGCATTTCACGTCACAACACAACCCAAAGGAGAAGATTCATGCAGAGGACCTCATGGATTCGGTCCAGCCTACTCGCGGTGGTCCTAGGCGTTGCGCTGGCCACCCCAGCCGGGGCGGCCACGCCCGACGCCTGGATCACCCTCAAGACCAAGCTCGCGCTCCTGACAACGGAGGGAGTCAGCGGGACGGCTATCAAGGTGGATACCGTCCTCGGCCGGGTCACCTTGCACGGCAAAGTGGGCTCTGCGGAAGAGAAGACCAAAGCCGAGAGCGTCGCTCAGAAGATCGACGGCGTGAAGAGCGTGCGCAATCTGCTCCAGGTGGTGGCCCCGCAGCACGAGAAGGCGATGCAGGTGTCCGATGACGCCCTCAAGCAGCGCATCGAGCAGGAGTTACAGGCTGATCCTTCCCTCAAGAGCAGCCAGATCACCGTGCAGTCCGTGAACCAGGGCGTGGTGCTGCTGGGTGGCACGGCCAAGACCTTGAGCGCGCACCTGCGCGCTGTCGAGGTAGCGGCTGAAGTGCCGGGCGTGCGGCGGGTCGCCAGTGAGGTGCAGAGCCCCGACACGCTGGCCGATGCAGAGATCTGGCGTGAGTCGACGCCGCAACCACCCGGTGAGGGGAAGGGCGTGTGGGATACGGCCAGCGACATCTGGATCACCTCGGCCGTCAAGATGCGCTTGCTTGCCGACAGCCAGACCCCGGCACTCGACATCAATGTGGACACATGGGCGGGGGTGGTGACGCTCTTCGGGATCGTGCCCTCGCAGCAAGCGAAGGCAGCTGCTGAGGCCGATGCTCAGAAGGTGAGCGGCGTCAAGCGTGTGGAGAACGAACTGCAGGTGGTGGCGAGCGCCAAGCAGGCCGCGGGGAAGATGCGTGACGATGAGTTGGAGCGCGCGGTGAAGCAGGTTTTTGACACTCCTGACCTCAAGGACATCGGCATAGAGGTGAAGAACGGGGTCGTGCGGCTGACGGGGACCGTCCCCAGCGAGGCGCGCCGCCTGGAGGCTGCGGTGACGGCGCGTGCAGTCCCGGGGGTGCGCGCGGTCGAGGACGATCTGCGCTTGAAGGCAGCTGGACACTAATCGTACTGGCTTACCGCGTTCGTATGGATGTGCCGGGCAGTGCAGGCAGGCTCTATCGTGGACCGACAGGTACGGAACGACGCTACTTCATCAACAACGCTGCGCACGACGTGGCACAACCACACTGCTGCGACCGCGGCGCGGGCGGTCGCAGCAGGAAGCGGAAGGGAGCACGCCCATGGGTGGCAAGAGAGATCAAAGGGCGGATCAAAAGAGGCCGCAGGTGCGCTCACGGATGACGACTGCCTTTAAGCGGAGGGGCAGCTCGGTTGCACTCGCATCGGAGAGAGAATAATTCCCAGTAGTGAGAATCGGAGAGAGAACAATTTTCCGGCAATGAGAATTCGAGGCTTGAGGAACATCGCGGCATATTGCGCATGACGAACGCAGGTCCGGGCACAACCGTTGCAGTCAAGGGCTGCAGGAGAGTTAAAGAGGATCGACCATGGCGAGCGGCAAGTCCAATGAACTGGCGCGCGAAGGCACCACGCCAGCCGCGCCAGCTAACCCACCCAACGCCTGTACCTCGGGCACAAGGAGAACGTCATGTCACTGCTGCTTCTGATTGTCCTGTTGCTCCTCGTCTTCGGTGGCTTGCCCAACTGGGGTTACCATAACTATGGGTATGCACCGTCCGGGCTCGGCGGCATCATCCTGATCATCCTTATCATCCTGCTTCTGACTGGGCGGCTGAACTTCTGACGCCTCCATCCATTGCTGCCAAAGTGAGGGCGGCAATCTTCAACGAACCGTCGCCGGGAAAATCGACGTCGTGCGCTTCGCGGTGCGCCCGACCGTCAACTGGTTCATCGATCCGATCATACCCATGCTAACCCCGAAACCACTTTTCTTGTGCGACTGGGCGTGCCGCCCGGCCTCGCCCGATTCGATGGCCGGGCAAACTTTGCGCGACAGTAGATTCGCATCGAACGACATCCGGAAGACATGTTGTTACGCATGATGAAACGCAGGTCCGGGCACAACCGTTGCACTCAAGGGCTACAGGAAAGTTAAGGAGGATCGACCATGGCGAGCGGCAAGTCTGATGAACTGAAGGGACGCGTGAAGGAAGCTGCGGGCGTTCTGACCGGGGACAAGAAGCTGAAGCGGGAGGGGAAAACCGACCAGGCTGTCGGAAAGATAAAGCAGAAGGTGGAGAAGGTCATCGACAAGGTCAAAGATGCGATCAGCTGAGTCGCGTCCTGAGTTGATTCTCTGGGATAGCGACCCACGGCAGCGGCGGCGGGTCGCTGGGGATATGATTCCGATCGGCGCCACCTCACGGGCGAAGGAGGAGAAAAATGCTCGAAACCATCGCGGTCATCTTGATCATCCTGTGGCTACTTGGTTTTGTTTCCTCCTACACAATGGGCGGGTTCATTCACCTCCTCTTGGTCGTCGCGGTCGTGGTGATTCTGGTTCGTGTCGTTCAAGGTCGAGCACCCTTGGGGTGACCTAGACTCTGGCCCCGCGACCGGGTTTCTCTGCGGAGGAGACGAGATGAGCGCAATCAAGAAAGATTGCGGTAATCGTGTTGATCGTAGCCGGCATCCTGGGATTGGCGTACGGCATGTTCAGCTACACCAAGGAGACCCACGAGGCCAAGATCGGCTCGCTCGAACTGTCGATGAAGGACAAGGAGACGGTCAACGTCCCAGTCTGGGCTAGCGTCGGGGCGATAGTGATTGGCGGGATCCTGTTGCTGGTGCCCAAAAAGAGCTAGCTGCCGCCTCAGCGCTGCCGAGGCAGTCTCGCTCACCGCCGAGCTCGAATCGTTCGCTGTCCCCACCAACTCGGGAAGGCATCATGCCGCAAACACCGCACGTTGAACGACATTTCACGGGTTCGGCGACGGTGCGAGACATCGTGATTGGGATGTCCGATGGGCTAACTGTACCGTTTGCGCTCGCGGCCGGCCTGTCCGGCGCCGTCGACAATACGAGCATCATCGTCACGGCGGGGCTAGCGGAGATCGCCGCGGGATCCATCGCGATGGGATTGGGCGGCTATCTGGCCGCACGGAGCGATGCCGAGCACTACGACGCGGAGCGGGTACGCGAAGAAACGGAAGTGCGGGAGAGAGCCGGGGTCGAGGCAGAGGAGGTGGCGGACGTCTTTCGCGCCTATGGTCTGACGTCGGCGGAGTCGAAGCCGGTGGTCGACGCGCTGCGCAAGCGCCCCGGGGCTTGGGTTGATTTCATGATGCGATTCGAGCTGGGACTCGAGAAGCCCGATCCAGGCAGAGCGCTCGGCAGCGCGGTGACCATTGCGCTGGCGTACATCGTCGGCGGCTTCATCCCGCTGGGTCCCTACATCGCTCTGAAAGCGACCATGGCGCTTCCTGCCTCGGTCGGCATTACACTGCTTGCGCTGGCGATCTTTGGATACGTGAAGGGGCACTTCACCGGTGCGGCACCGGTGCGCAGCTCTCTCCAAACGGTACTGATTGGCGGATTAGCCGCCGCGGCGGCATTCTTGATCGCCAGAGCGATCTCATGAGGCGATTGCGGCGGAAGATCATTACTTGAGGTGGATTCTGGCTTGACAGAAACCAGGGCAACGACGCGCGTGCTGCGATCGAGCTGCGCGGGAAGGAGAAGACCATGTCCCCCAAGGCACCAAAGAAGCGTTCCAAAACGATGAGCGCGCCCCGGCGGGCGCAGAAGGCGATGTCGCGCGAGGCGCGGGCCATGTACGCCGAGATTCGACAGGGCGTCAGGCACCTGGAAAAATCGATCGGTGAAGTCCAGCGGGGCTTGCGCGAGGCGGAGCATAAGCTCGAGGCCGATGCGCGCGCGCGGATTCGCGAATTGCGCAAGGATGCGCGCACTCACTTGAGCGCCTTGAAGTCGAAGCAGCGCGAGGCTGCAGGTGCCCTCAAGCGCGTGTCCGCAGCCGCCGGCGGCTCGTGGGCAGACATCAAGCGCACGGTTGATTCCGTCCTCGTTGATGCCCGAGCGACCGCCACCGCAGCCGTCAAGCGCTTCCGCAGCGCATTCGGCTGCTAAACGCGGGGTGGATGTCTGAAAAGGCAGGGCGCCATGGATGATCGATCCACTGCGTTGCTCCTGATTGCCGTCGCGCTGGCGGGATCCGGCGTGTACATCGCGGGCTACGTGCCCGCGATGCTGGTTCGGCCCGCCCGTGCCGTTGCTGCTGATAGGCTTCGTCTTGCAAGTGATGTGCGCGCTCGCGGCCGCGGCCGGCGTGTGGCGCGGCCAGCCGTGGGCCGCCACCGTGGTATTGCTGCTCGGGGTGAGCATCGCAGGCACGTGGCTCATCGAGGGGTTTGTCCTCGGCATCGTCGCCTATCTTCACGCCCTGCTGGTCGCGGTGCTCTCCATCGTCGTCGGCTCGGTCATCGCGGCGTATGTCAACCGCCGGCATGGACCGCGGATCGACTGATCGCAGTCGGGGTGCAGCCAGCGTTCGCAGAGCTGCGCCAGGTCGGCGGCCGAGTTGCCATAAACCGCCGATTATTGGACGAGCACCGCAAGTGCGAGTCCTCTCGGGGAAACCCCTTATAATCATTCCACCGTCATCGGGTGTAGTTGAAACCTAGTCTGGATGGAATGTGGGAATCGCCGGGCACACACGGGGTCTAGACGCGCTTGCCGACGTCCTCGGCACCGCCGTCACGGCTACGCTCCCCGCGACGTACATCAACCGCCAGCATCTACGCGGATCGACTGAGATGAACGGGCACCAATGCCAAGGCGGATTTCATCGAAGCAACTCGTCCAAAGGAGAGAGACCATGAGGACGTATAAACTGCCTGAACTGCCATACAACTACTCGGCGCTGGAGCCACACTACTCCGCGCGGCTGCTCGAGCTGCATCACGGTAAACACCACGCCGCGTACGTCGCCGGCGCGAACGCCACCCTCGAGAAGCTCGCTGCGGCACGCGAGCAACGGAACTTCGAGGCGATCAACCAGCTGCAAAAGAACCTCGCCTTTCATGTTTCCGGCCACGTGCTGCACTCACTCTTCTGGCGCAACATGAGCCCGCACGGCGGCGGGCAACCAGCGGGTGAGCTGACCACGGCCATCCAAGAGTCGTTCGGCTCGTTCGATGCCCTCAAGAGTCAGCTGACGGAAGCGGCGCTCAACGTGCAGGGCTCGGGCTGGGGGGCCATGGCGTGGGAGCCCGTCGGCCAGCGCTTGGTCGTGGAGCAGGTCTACGACCACCAAGGCAACATCGGCAATGGCACGGTGCCGCTGCTGGTTCTCGACATGTGGGAACATGCCTACTACCTGCAGTATCAAAACGTGAAGGGCGACTGGGTTGGAGCATTCTGGAAGGTGGTCAATTGGGAGGACGTGGCGCAGCGCTTTCAGAAGGTGCGCACACTGGACCTCGCGCTGTAGGCGGTCTAAACGGTTCGGATTCATAGTTTCGATGCACCGGTCCCGGTGCCTCGGCAAGCATCTAGACGGACAGAGAGGGAAAGCCACATGGCCAGTGACGCTTATCATGAATCGCTCGATCTCCTGACGGCGGACACGGTCAATATGCACCGTGCGATCGTCAGCCTGATGGAGGAGCTCGAGGCAATCGACTGGTATCAGCAACGCGCCGACGCGTGTTCCGATCCGCAGTTGAAGGACGTGCTGCTACACAACAAGAACGAAGAGATCGAGCACGCGACGATGGTCATGGAATGGATTCGCCGTCACAATGACCACTTCAACGAGATGATGCGGAAGTACCTGTTCACCGAGCAACCGATCACCGGCATCGAGAAGGGTGCTGAAACGGACGGCCCGACTTCTGCGGCCGCCGCGACGCTCGGCATTGGCAGCATGAAAGGGAAGTGAGCCATGGATCTATTGAAGCGCAATCACGCACCGATTACCCCCGAAGCCTGGAAGCAAATCGACGACGAAGCCAAGCGGGTCCTGCAGCTCAACCTGGCGGGACGGAAGCTGGTTGACTTCGACGGCCCGCACGGGTGGCAGTACGCCGCGATCAACACGGGTCATCTGACCCTGCGGACCGACGGCGGCCTCGGCGTGCCCTGGGGCGTGCGCGAGGTCGCACCATTGATCGAGGTGCGGGTGCCGTTCGAGCTGCCAATCATGGAGCTCGACAACGCATCGCGCGGCGCCGTGCTGGATCTTCCGGCAGTGGTCAGTGCTGCGGAGAAGACGGCGCACGCCGAAGACAACGCCATCTTCAACGGTTTCAAGGCCGGAGGCATCGAGGGCATCATCGCCACCGCTGCGCACCCGGCACTTACCATCCCGGACGATTACGCAGACTATCCGTCCGTCGTGGTGGACGCCGTCGAAACGCTGCGGCGCGCGGGTATCAATGGTCCCTATGCCTTGGCGCTTGGACCGAACTGCTACGCGGGTTTGGCGCAGGCGGCGCAGGACGGCTATCCGATCCGCGAGCGCGTCGAACACTTCCTTGACGGGCCGATGGTGTTGGCACCAAAGGTCGACGGCGCAGTGCTGCTGTCACATCGCGGCGGCGACTATCAGCTCAGCGTCGGACAGGATCTGTCCATCGGATACGCGGGGCACGACCAAGACAAAGTCTACCTCTATCTGACCGAGTCGTTCGCCTTCCGCGTGCTGGAGCGCGGCGCGGCCGTCTACCTGAAGCCCAAGCGCGTTAAGAAGTAGCGATCGCCGGCGTGCGCAGCAGGTGGTTGATCGAGCGGAATTTGCGTCTCTTGCCAATCACCAATGATAAGGGCTTTCCCTGATCGCCGTTCGTACAGTCTTGGGCGATACTACTGGAGAGACTGGGCGGATACGCGTCAACGACCATGGCCAACCAAGACGTCAACAACGACCTCTCTCTCTCGGGAGCGTTGCAGCGAGTCGTCGACAGCAGTCAAAACGTGATGCTGGCGCACATCTCCTCGCTCCGCCTCGAAGTGAAGGAGGACCTGGGTCGCGCCCTGAGCAGCCTTCTTCTCATCGGCGGAGGCGTGATTCTCATCAACGGCGCCTGGCTCTCGCTGATGGCATTCACCCTCCACGGACTAGACGAGCACATGTCCCTGCTCGCCAGCCTGGCGATCGTCGGAAGCTTCACCGGGCTGATCGGAGCAGGGCTCGCGCTAGCGGGAATTCAACAGCTTCGCCGCCTGAAGGTCGAACCCGACGCTGCGCAGATCAAGCGCGTCGGCTCGGCGCTTTGACGGAAAGGAATCGTAGATGAGCGAGCCCGATTCGGAAGCCCGCGCGGCGACGATCCGCGAAGTCGAGAATAGTCAGCAGGAGCTCAGTCAGGCACTGGGCGATCTCGAGGGCATCGCCCGGCGCAGCGTCGATCCGGCGAGGTGGGTCACGGAGCGACCTCTGCCATGGTTGCTGGGCGGGTTCGTTCTGGGCCTGTGGCTCGGCACCAAACGATAGGCGCAGCCCGCGACACAGCGAGGAAGATGGAAGGAGGACACGATGGAACAGGACGCCAAGGAGAGCGGCGAAAACGGCGACTGCACGGCGACGGAGGAGATCGCTCGGGGGGTCGATTCCGCGGCAGCGTCGCTCAAGGAGTTCGACCGCCGGGTACGCCCTTACATCGACGCACATCCGTTCGTCGCGGTGGGAGTCGCCGCGGCTGCGGGCTTCTTGCTCGGCCGGCTGGTGTCGAGACTATGAGCGGAGAAGTCATCGTACGGAGCCCATACTGGATGCTGGCGGCGGCTGCCGGCGCCGGCTACCTCCTCGGAGGGGGCGTTCCTCCTCGGCGCCTCGTTCGCCTTCTCCTGGCGGCGAGCGGGCAAATGGCGATGACCGCCGTTCTTCAGGAGCTGATCTCGAGCCAGGCGAAAGGCGCTTCGGCCTTCCGGCCTACGAATCGGTCGGCTGATTCCCGACAAAGGGAGACATCATGAGCACGTTGGACCTGCTTCCCAGCAAGGACGACATCGCGGACGCGCTGCGACAACTGACCGGCCGCAGCGATGCGCCGGGACACCTGCTAGCCGGGTTTGGAATCTTCGCCGCCGGGATCCTCGCCGGCGCCGCGCTCGCGGTCCTGTTCGCGCCGAAGCCGGGCGCCGAGCTGCGCCAAGAGATTGGCGCAAGAGTCGGCGATCTCCGTGACAAGATCGCCAAGACCGCCAAGACCCCAGAGGGCGCAGCCGATTCCAGCAAGCCCGCGTGAGCACCCCCAACAAGATCGAGGGAGAATTCAGTTCGCGGACGATCGACCTGCGAAAGACTGCCGCCGCGACGGCCGTGGTGATCGGCACGGTGGCAGTGGCTGCTCTCGCCTACCGGCTGATCGACGTCTTCCTCCTGCTCTTCATCGGCATGGCGGTCGCCGCGGCGCTCCAGCCCTCGCACGTGAAGCTTTGTCGCTGGGGCGTCCCGAAGGGACTCGCGGTGCTGCTGATTTACCTCTTGTTCTCCATTGGGCTCGTTTCGATCGCGCTCCTCGCCGGGCCGGCATTGATCGAGCAGATCCGCACCACCGCGGCCGCATTGCCTGAAACCTATGCGACCCTTCGCTTGCGCTTGCTGACGAGTGCGCCCGGTCCGTTCCAGTTGATCGGGCACCGGCTCCCCACGTTGGAACGCTCGACGGACGCTCTCATAGCCGAGTTGTCCCGTGGCGTCGTCGGAATCACGACGAGCGTCGTTCACCTCTTCGCGTACTTCGTGACCGTCCTCGCCGTCGCCTTCTACTGGACGATGGAAGTGCCGCGCTTCGAACGACTGACACTGTCCCTCCTCCCGGTCGGGCGGCGAGCCCACGTGCTCAATGTCTGGCACGAGATCGAGTCCAAGCTGGGCGCCTATCTGCGTGCTCAGGGGCTGGCGATGTTGTCCATCGGCGTGGCCTCGGCGATCGGCTACACGCTGATCGGCCTGCCAAACGCCCTGGCCCTCGGATTCCTCGCGGGCCTGCTCGAGGCCGTGCCGTTGATCGGACCCACCCTCGCTTCCGGGCCCGCTGTCATCGTCGCCCTCCCGCTCGGCTTGCGCACCGTACTCCTGGTGATCGGGTTCTCAGTGGTCGTCCAGGTCATGGAGAACAACGTGCTCATCCCCCGGATCATGCATAGAGCGGTTGGCGTGAGCGCCCTCGTCGGCATTTTCGCGGTGCTGGCCTTCGGCACCCTGTACGGCCTTCTCGGGGTCTTCATCGCAATTCCGATGACGGCCGTCATCCAGGTGTTGCTCGAGAGCATGGTGATCGACACAGACCCCGCAGCGGCAGAGGACGCGGCTCTGAATCCGTGGGCGGGTCTTCGCGCGCGGATCCGGGCTCTTCGGCAGCAAGGACGGATGCGACTGCGGGCGCGCGGGAGTCGCATGGGCATCGACCCCGCGACGGCCGACCATGTGGCCGATGCGGTGGATCAGCAAATCGAGATGGCGGGCGTACAGGTCGAAAGGATCATCTCGGCCGCGGAGGAGACTTCGGAGCCGTTAGCCGCCAAGGAACGGGCCGCAATCGTCGGCAAGCTGGAGGGCGCGACGGAAGACGTCGAGCAGGCCGTGGAGCGAGTGGAAACGGTCATCGCAGCAAACGCGGACTCGCAGGCACCCCTCGGCGACCTGGAGCGGGCCACGCAACACTTCGAGGACGCGGTACACGATGCATCCACGAACGGCGCCTGTCAGGAGAATCCCCTCCTGGGACGGCGCGAGGAGAGCGCCGGGTCGAGCCCTGCTGCCAGCTCTCCCATGGGCTCCTCCTCGGCCGTGCCCCGCCAACGATAGAGCTCGAGGAGCGCCACCGGCCGCCGCCTTGTGCTCGTTGCTCTCCGCGCAGCTTCACGTCAGCAGGTCTCCGGTCTCCCCTACGCTGGAGCTCGGCGTCATCCATCAGCGGATTCTCCCTTCGAGTCCGCAGGAGAACGGAACGCACGATCATCCCGCCCATTCAGGATCAACGTCTCGCGCACTCGCTCCGCGGCCGCTTGTGGCGCCTAGGGGATTTCTCTTATAGGAGTTTCTGTGGTTTGCGATGGTGCGAAGCCTCGGGAGAGTCCGCTGCGGCTGGGCGCGCTCTGCCGGCGACCGAGCGAGCGCGACCCGAAGCGGGAACCTCGTCCGACCCGACCTTGGGCTGGAGTGAGTGGGCTGCTGGAGGAGCGGACGTCCACGTCGTTCCGGGTAATCACGCAACGATGGTTTACAAGCCTCACGTCGTAGTCTTGGCTGAGAAGCTACAGGCTTGCCTCGATCAGGTGCGAGCGACTGAAGAATGGTTCGCCGATGGAGTCAATCCGTCGACCGGGTTGATGAAGGACGCTTGAATGAACTGGGACGGCAAGGAAGATACGACGACCTACAAAGTCGTCGTAAATCATGAAGAGCAGTACTCCCTCTGGCCTGCCGAAAAGGAAAACCCTCTTGGTTGGACGGATACGGGCAAGACCGGTTCTAAGACCGAATGCCTGGCGTACATTAAAGAAGCGTGGACCGACATGAGACCACTCAGCCTGAGAAGGAAAATGGAGCAGCTGGAAAAGCAAAACCGTTCATCAAAGAGCTGACTTGTATGCTCCACCTCGTGCCGGCAGATCCAAATGAATCGGTCAGCAACCGCCGCTGCATTCGACTCCTGGATTTCATTCCGCAAGCCTGGCCCGGAGGCCCGTCTTCGCCTGTTTTGTTTCCCGTACGCGGGGGCCGGCGCTTTGATTTTTCGCACCTGGTCGGACGGCTTGCCAGCGGATGTAGAGGTCTGCCCGGTTCAACTCCCGGGACGGGGAACCCGGCTGATGGAGCGTCCTTTCACTCGACTCTCGCCTCTCGTCGAAGCCCTCGCCCAAGCCCTAGTTCCACTCCTGGACAGGCCTTTTGCCTTTTTCGGCCACAGCCTTGGAGCATTGGTCAGCTTTGAGCTCGCCCGCCGGGTCCGCAGACAATATGGCGTGCATCCTATTCACCTATTTGTATCTGCCGGTCGTGCGCCTCAGGTCCCCCATCGAGGTCCGCCGATCCATACCCTGCCAGAAAAAGAATTTGTGGCGGAGCTGCGCCGGCTGAACGGCACGCCCAGCGAGCTCCTGGACCACCAAGAATTGATGGAGATCATGCTTCCTCTCTTGCGGGCAGATTTTGCGGTGTACGAAACTTACGTGTACTCGAGCGAGCCGCCCCTGAACTGCCCCATCTCCGCGTTTGGCGGTTTGCAGGATCACAGAGTGAACGATCGCGAGCTTGACGCCTGGCGGACTCAGACGAATGGTTCTTTCTCGCTGCAGATGTTTCCCGGCGACCATTTCTTCTTGAACCAGCCGCTTCTCCTTCGGGTACTCTCAGAGGAACTGCAATGACTCGTCCACTGTGGAGCTGTCCACCGGCGACGATAGTATTAGGTAGTGACGAAGTACATGTCTGGCGAGCCTCTCTGGACGAGCCCGCGTGGCAGATGGATAGCTTTCTACATACCCTTGCGGCAGATGAGCGAGCGAGGGCCGAGCGGTTCTACTTTCGGAGAGACCGCGAGCGCTTTATCACGGCTCACGGAGTACTCAGGGCCATCCTCGGCCTCTACTTGAACAGAGCACCGGAATGCCTGGCCTTCCGCTACGGCTCTCATGGAAAGCCCGCGTTGGCCTGGGAACATGCCGGAGATGCGCTCAGCTTCAACATGTCCCACTCCAACGGCGTGTCTATCTATGCAATCACTCGGGGTCGCGAGGTTGGCGTCGACCTTGAGCTCATCCGCTGCGATTTAGAAGTAGAGCAGATCGCCGAGAGATTTTTCTCGCATTCGGAGACCGTAACACTCCGGGCGCTTCCAACAAACGTTCAGAAATACGCCTTCTTTCTCGGTTGGACTCGCAAAGAAGCCTACATCAAGGCCAGAGGCCAAGGACTATCATTGCCCTTGGACCAGTTCGACGTCTCGCTGATTCCCGGAGAACCAGCAGCGTTGCTGAGGACCCAACCAGATTCAGCCGAAGCCCTTCGTTGGTCTCTAAAGGAGCTGAGCCTTGCCTCCGGCTACGCGGCCGCTCTTGCGGTCGAGGGACGCGGCTGGTCTCTATCGTGTTGGCAATGGCCAGGACCACTCGGGAGTAGTGAGTGAGTCTGCCGGAGTCGGAGCCCGCGCCGAGCACGACGGCCGGCGCGACCGAGGCGTGGCTCGTGTCGCGCGGCCTCCTAGACGGCGCGATGTTCCGCGAGCAATCCAGCCGTGACATGATCACTCCGCCGTCCGGCGTCGAGGTAGACGAAACCCGGCAGACGGAGAACCAGACTGGCCAGGTACTGAAGCAGATCAAGTCGTGGAACGAAATGGTCGGTGACGACACGATCCATATCGAGGTGACCACCCTGCCCAGCCATCAGTATGAAGTCGCCTTCTGGCTATTTTCCAATCATCGACCGGGGTGCGCGATGTTCCAATGGGCACTGTACGACGGCGGCCGCGCGCTGCAGAGCAGGTTCTGGCGCAACGATGCGGCATCGCCGCGGCTGGCCGGGGCGCGCAATCTGCCGCTTGACCTGTATCCTGATGCGGTTCCCTGGGTGGCGTTTCTACGCGTTCTCGATGCGCCGCATGAAGGCGCCGGCGGCACGCTGAATCAGCAGATTACGCCGTACAGCTATGTTGGCCAGGACGTCTGCGCCAAGGGCACCGAGCGGATACGCGTATCGGCTGGCAATTTCTCCGCGCTCAAGGTCACCGCACAGGTCGACGTCGCGACGATACTGCCGAACTGGCCGCACTTCCTCCTGCACATCATCCAGCCGGTCGTTCCCAAGAACACGCTCTATTTCCAGGCGATGCCGCCCTACCGGCTGCTCAAGCACGAGGGACCGACCTTCCTTGGCGGCCCCGAGGTCACCACGGAACTCATCCGCTTCTATACCGTCGAGGTACAGCACCCGACTACTCCCGCAGTCCAGACGCCAGCCGTGCCGGACGCCGCCGTGCTCGGGGTGGTGGAGTCACTTTAGATCGGGACCGGCGGCATGGGCCGCCCCGCCGAATCGATTACCCAGGGTTGGCGGGCTCAGAGAGCGCATGACCTCACCTCAATTGGCCGACGAGCGCCGCCCGTCGCCCTTCTGCAGCACCTCGACACGTACCGTCTTGTTGCCGAAGCGCTTCGCTTCCTCGTCGTTCGGGACATAGATGTCGATCTCGCGCCCGTCGATCTTCCCACCCGTGTCGGTGACGACGTACTCTCCATCGTACTGACCCGCGCCTTCTATGCGCACGCGAGTGCCGAGCGGCAAGACGGCGGGGTCGGCGGCGACGATTCCCTGGCGCGTACGGCTGCCTGATGCGGTCTTACCTGCCATCGAATACGCCGTTGCGTGGAAGAGCTGCCCCTTGGGTTCGGGCACGGCGACCTGGGGTGGCGGCGGCGCGGGCGGTGGAGCGCTGCGGCAGGAGAGCAGAGGCGAGGTCAGAGAAACGATGATGAGAAGCGCGAACGGTCCCTGTGTTCTTCTCATTGGTCGCTCCGGGCGGCAGTGGACCAAGTCGAGGACCTGCTGCATCCGACTGAAACAGCGAGAGATCAATCGCATCGGCAAGAACCTTCGCCCCAGCATCGGACCGATGGAGGGAGTCGGCGCTCAGTCTCCCCCTCCAGCGCGACGGATTAACCGGATCGCTGAACGCGGCATCGGAATCCACCATTGCATCAAAGGGGATGGAAACTTCAAGCGCATCGATGAATATGGGTTGCCGATCGCCTGGCAGCTGGCGTGCGCGGTGTTCACGGTGTGGTACCGGAGGTGGGGGGTCGGCCTGATCTCGGGACGCGCTGGCGTGCTGCGCCGGGCCCCGGAGCCGCTGCATGCACCTGCGCTTCATCATCGCTCGTCGCGTCCTTCGTGCGTTCGGCCAGCAGCGCCCGCGCCACCGAGCGGGCGAACGCCGGCGCTTGGAAGAGCGCTTTCACCAGCGAGAGGGCGAGCTGAAACGGCGTCGCGCCCTCGACCTTGAGCGAGGTGCGCTCGCCGAGCTGCCCGTCCTCGAGTGCGCCGCGCGCGATCGTGCGGCTGCCGTCCGAGCGGATCTCGACCACGAGTCGCGCGACCACCGGCGGCTCATCGACCGAGGCGCGCTCCGTGGCCTGCTTGGTGCGACGGGGAGCGAGTTGTTTCGTGCGGGCCACTTCCCTAGGTTGTGCGCCTGGCGGGTCGAAGGCAAGTCGTGTCTGTCCGAGAACGTGCGGCGTTTGCGGCATGATCAGGAAACGAGGAGTGCGCCCAACGTTCGAGCTGAGCGGTGATCGGAGCGAGTCCGCCGCAACGAGGGGCAGGCGCCCTGATGCAGCAGCTAGCTCTTGCTGGGCACGAAAAGCAGCAGCCCGCCGACAAGGATCGCCCCGACGCCAGCCCAGACCGGGACGTTGACCGTTTCCTTATCCTTCACCGAGAGCTCGATCGGGCCCAGCTTGGCCTCGTGGGTCTCCTTGGTGTAGCTGAACTTGCCATACACCAGCCCGAGGATGCCGGCCACGATCAGCACGATTGCCGCGATCTTGACTGCGTTCATCTCGTCTCCTTCCGCCCGATAAGACGCTCTCTTCCTCGGTCCACCCGGCACCGGGAAAAGCCATCTCGCTCAGGCCGTCGACCTCTCGGTCATTCGGCAAGGTGAAACCAGGACGCCAAGTGGCGGAAGGTGACGCGCCAGATGTTTTGGCGCCGGCCGATCAAACATCGCTGAACATCCTGCTCACCTCGCACGCTGGAGGAGGACCACAACGGCTTCACCCCCCAAGGCGCCGAACCGCTTCAGCGCGGTTTGAACCCTGTCCCTTGGTGCCGGAGGTGAAAGCTCCACACGCAGATTCGACCGCGGCCGAAGCGCCGTATCTACAAACGCCCTGTGAGGAGCAGCACGATCAGGATAATGAGGACAATTCCGCCGATTCCGATTCCACCACGCGGTCCATAGGCGTAATAACCGCCGCCACCGCCGAACAGCAAAAGCAAGATCAGAATCAATAGCAGAGTTGACATAGGGCCTCCTGCGAAGCTGCTTCCGGTATTAGTTGGCGCCCCCCAATGCGCGTCGATCCTCTTCTACGAACGCAAAGCACACCTTGCGTGCCAGGGTCAAGGCGTCGGCTCTTCACTAAGAAACTCGGGAGTCACTTCGACGGGGCACTGGATAGCTTCCTGAATTCGGGAAGGAATTCCCGCTCGTAAGACACCAAGGGTTATCCTCATCAAGGCCCACGAGACGCGTGTTCAGAGGGCACGCTCGACCTCGATCTGCAGTCGGACGTGAGCAAGGAGCCGCTGAAGGCCCCCGGGAAGCTCACGATCTCGGGCCTCGAGCTCGTTCAGGGGAAGGGCGCGTTCGGCACTTTCATGGGCCTGCCCCGTGACTTCGCCGTGGCCTCCCTGAAGAACAAGGACAACAAGATCACTGTGACCTTCGTCCTGGCCCGGGTCGGAGGATGGACTGACGGTCACCTGTCAGGGGATTCCCTCATAGTATTAGTGTGCCGTTCCGGCGCTAATGAGGGGTGGCCAAACTGCATCAATGGCTCAAGGAGATAACCTGAGATGAATCGTCGAAGACGCCCTGTG
Organism: uncultured delta proteobacterium; assembly: GCA_963745025.1. Classification (GTDB taxonomy): domain Bacteria; phylum Desulfobacterota; class Binatia; order JACPRU01; family JACPRU01; genus CAVQIG01. The sequence goes on along the minus strand of CAVUWD010000014.1, from coordinate 271,740 downwards.
TTTCTCGCCGTTTTGCCCCTCGCCGGGTTGCTGCTTACGCCGCTTCTTGGCTGTGACATGCCGCGTCGCCATTCTAACTGGTCCGGTTCGTCTGATTATTACGGGAACCGGGATAGCGACGAGCAGCGCGAGCTCGCCGCTCATCAACGGGAAGAGCAGCGAAGCCTGGACAGAGAGCAGGAGGCTCGCGACCGGAGCTACAGCCGTTCCTGGTGGCCGTTTTGGAGATAGGCAAGAGCTCCGTCCGTGCGTGAAAAGCTGCGCTTCCGTCATGTCGGCGGTCCTGGAAGAGTCCTCGGGATCTCCAGAGCGGGGCGCAAGCGCCGAAGCGGAAATTGTTATCACCGCTGGCGATCACGGTGCTGCTGAGCCCGGCGTTCAATGGGTCCCGCCCGGGTTGGGCTGACGCGGAACCGCTGCAAGCCTACTTGTAGTAGCGCCCGTAGTCATGAAACTCTGCTGCTCTCCCGAGCCAGTGGACCTCATCGGGCTGCCCCTCCATATTCTCCTGCCTGCGGCCGGTTTCCTGCCCGACGGCCGCTCCCGCGCCTGTGCCCGAGGCCCTGTCATCCAGCGCTCCATCTTCCGGTTTTGGGAGCCCCAACGCACACTCGGCCAAGAGGGCGGCCGTGAAACACAGGACAGTAGCGATATCAAATCGGGCTTGCATCGGAAGTGACCTTCTTGATGAGCATCAGCAATGTCGCAGCAATGCCGAGGTGGTGCGCGAGCGCTATTAGGACAGTCCCGTATAGAGGAAAAATCGGCGCCAACGTCAGTCGGAACTGCTCGCCAGCAGCTTCCTGCACAAAGGCGCGAGGTCATCAGGGAAACTCCCTATATAACCTCGCGCCGTCATCGGGTGAAGTGAAACCGAGGTCTGGATAGATATAGATAGATATAGAGTGTGGGGATCGCCGGGCACAAACATGAGTTCTAGACGCGTTCTCGGGAGCGAACGAGCGACCAGTGCCGCTGCCGGCGCCGAGCCGTCTGTGGCCGCCCTTTTCACGCTCATCTGGGATGCGCTTGCCGACGTCCTCGGCACCGCCGCCACGGCTACGCTCGTGCGTCGCGCGGCGCAGCGTGCGGCGCCCCGTTGCGCGGAGCTCGCTGCAGCTCGCCATCGTGCGCGAGAAACTCGAATACCGTTACATGGTCCCATCTGCGTGGGCGGACGGGGCCGGGGCGCACGCCGCTCGCGCTGCGCGAGCTGGTCGCCGAGCTCTGGCCGCTGCTCGTGGAGTTGACCGGGTCCGTCGTCGTCCGCCGTCTCGAGCAAATCCCCGAGCTTCGAGAGCGGGGAGTCATCTCTCGCGCAGGAGGAACAGCCATGAGCGTCGAGCCGTCCACGCCTCGGAGCGCCTCTCGACGGGGAGCGCCGCCTTCGATCGCATCCTCGGCGGCGGGCTCCCGCTCCGCTCCGTCAACGTGATCGCCGGAGAGCCTGGCGCGGGCAAGACCATCTTCGCGCTCCAGATGCTCTTCCACCTGGCGCGGCAGGGCAAGAAGGGCCTCTACTTCACGACGCTCTCCGAGCCGTCGCTGAAGCTCATCAGACTACATGCAGCAGTTCTCCTTCTTCGACGAGCGCCTGATCGATGAAGCGAGGTCGTCTTCGCCGACCTCGGCTCGGTGATCCGGGCGCAAGGGCGCGGAGGCGACGCTCAGCGAGATCGCGAGCCGCGTGGAGCGCGAGGAGCCGGCGATCGTCGTCATCGACAGCTTCAAGGCGCTCCGGGACATCCTCGGCGACGCTCCGGCGATGCGGACGTTCGTCTACGATCTCGCCGTCCACATGGCGAGCTGGGGCGCGACGAGCCTCCTCGTCGGCGAGTACACGGAGGAGGAGATCTCGACCGAGCGCCGAGTTCGCGATCGCCGACGGCATCATCCGGCTTCACCAATCGGCGTCACGAGCTGACCGCGGTCCGCGAGGTCGAGGTCCTGAAGCTGCGCGGCGCGGGCTACGTCACCGGCCGCCACTTCTTCGAGATCGGCTCCGACGGGCTCGCGTTCTTCCCGCGGGTGCGCAGCCCGGATGCCGTCGCCATCGAGGAGGTCTCGACCGCCGAGCGCGTCGCGACCGGGATCGGCGGGCTCGACGACGATGCTCGGCGGCGGGCTGCCGCGCGCCAGCGCGACCGTCGTCCAGGGCGGGACGGGGACGGGCAAGACCCTCGCTCGGCCTGCAGTTCCTCCTCGAGGGAGCGCGGCGCGGCGAGGCGGGAATCCACTTCACGCTGGAGGAGACGCCGGACCAGCTTCGCGGGATCGCCCAGGGCTTCGGGTGGGATCTCCTCGCCGCTCGAGAGCGCGGGCTCCTCACCTTGAGCTACGTCTCGCCCGTCGAGCTCTCGACCGACACCTTCCTCGATCGGGCGCGGCAGCAAGTGGAGCAGCTCGGGGCGCGACGCGCCGTGCTCGACAGCCTGACGAGCATGGCGCTCGGCGTTCCCTCCGAGCGGCGTTTCAAGGAGCTCGTCTACGCCATCACCAAACACTTCCGCGCCCGGGGCGTCACGCTCCAGATGAACATGGAGATCGCCGAGCTGCTGGGCTCTGCCCAGCTCTCCGGCCACGGGATCTCGTTCGCCGCCGACAACGTGATCCAGCTCAAGTACGTGGAGGTGGAAGGGCGCCTCGAGCGCGGCATCTCGGTGCTGAAGGCGCGCGGCGTGCGGCACGCGACCGACGTGCGCAGGATGACCCTCGAAGCGGACGGGATCGCGGTCGGACCGCGCTTCCCCAGCATTCGCGGGGTACTGACGGGGCTTCCCACTGGGTCCGAAGAGGAACAGCCGTGAGGACGCGACGGCGCGAGCCTCGGAGGCGGGAGCGCTTCAGCCAGACGCTCTACGACATCGCGCTGGTCTTCGAATCCGCGGAGGGATCGGCGGAGCGCGTGCTCCGCGTCCTCGAGCTCCTCCGGCAGCTCCTGCCGTACGACCAGTGCGCACTGCTCGAGGCCGAGCCCGGCCGCGAGCCGCGCCTCGTCGTGACGCCGCCGGCGCCGCCGGACGAGCGGGAGCAGCTCACGGAGACGCTCATGAGGTTCTTCGGGCTCTTCGTCGAGGAGCACACGCGCGCGCCGCAAGCCCCCACGAGGCCGTCGGGGTCGCACCTCGCCGTTCCGCTCGTCGGGCTCGACGAGGTGATCGGAGTCTTCTTCGTCCGTCGCGCCAGAGGCGCGTACGGGGAGGGGCATCTCCGTGCGCTCTCGTTGGTCGCGGCGAAGCTCGCCGCCTATTTGACGATGCTGCTCGCTCGCGCCGAGGCGGCCGAGCGAACCCGCCAGCTCGAGTCGGCAAGGCGTGCCGCCGAGACGGCGAACCGGGCGAAGGACGAGTTCCTCGCTCTGGTGTCGCACGAGCTGAAAACGCCGCTCTCCTCGACGCTCACCTGGGCTCACGTCCTGCGCTCGAAGGGCACTGGCGAGGCCGAGCGTGCCCGCGCAGTCGAGGCGATCGAGCGCAACGTCCGCGCACAGGCGAAGCTCATCGACGACTTGCTCGACCTCTCGTGCATCGCGACCGCCGAGCTGCGCCTCGATCTACGGGCCGTCGAGCCGGTGAGATTGATCAAGGCCGCGATCGAGGGACTGCGGCCGCAGGCGGAGCGGAGGTCGATCCGCCTCGACGCCGCCTTCGATCGGTCCGTCAAGCTGCTCTCCGCCGATCCGGACAGGCTCGAGCAGGTGGTCGCTACCCTCCTCGCCAACGCGATCAAGTTCACGCCGAACGGCGGCCACATCGAGGTTCATCTCGAGCGCGCAGGCGCAGACGCCCGAATCCAGGTGATCGACAGCGGGAAGGGGATCAGTCGCGAGTTTCTGCCGCACGTCTTCGAGCCCTTTCGCCAGGCGGAGAGCTCGAGCACCCGTAGCTACGGCGGTTTGGGGACCGGGCTGGCGATCGTGAAGCATTTGGTCGAGCTTCACGGCGGTCGCGTCCGCGCGGAGAGCCCGGGTGGAGAAGAGGGCACGACCTTTACGGTCGAGCTCCCGCTCACCAAAGAGGCGGCCGTGCGGCCGGAGGCGGCTGAGGCCGGCGAGCGCTCGGAACCCGGCGCGCTCGCGGGGATTCGTATTCTCATCGTCGACGACGATCGGGACATGTGCGACGCCCTGCGATACCTCCTCGAGAGCTGCGGCGCCGAGGTGAGGACCGCGGCGTCGGCTGCCGACGCACTCGCAGCGATCGAGCGCTCGAGGCCGGACGTGCTCCTCAGCGACGTCGTCATGCCGGGTGAAAGCGGCTACGACCTCATGCGCAAGATCGCTGCCCGCGAGGGCAGCGATGCGCCGCCCGCAGCCGCGCTCTCTTCGTACGCGAAGGAGGCGGACCGCGAGCAGGCCGTCGCGGCGGGCTTCCGGACTCTCCTCGCAAAGCCGATCGATCCCGAAGCGCTCGTCGCGGTGGTTGCAGACCTCGCCGGGCGAAGGCTCTCGAAGAGCTCGCGCGCGTGGCCGTGAGAACACGATAGAGGGCTCTCTCTTCTCTGATCGAACGCCTCAGAGGTGCAGTCGCTCAGACTGCCCATGCCGGCGCAGCGGCTCGGGGAAAACCCTTATAACGACCGCGACTTGATTCGGGGTATACATCTCCGCCGAGGCTGGAGAGAAGGCGCATTTACCGTATGCCTCCCAAAACGGAACGCGACGAGCTGCTGAAGCGCGAAGAAGCGGCGCGTAGCGAAGCAGCAGCGGCGAGCTCTCGGCTCGCATTTCTCTCCGAGGCGAGCCGGGTTCTCGGCAGCTCGCTCGACTACGAAACGACACTCGGAAATCTGGCGCGCTTGGTCGTACCGCAGCTTGGGGACTTTTGCGTGGTCGATCTGGCCGAGGAAGGAAAGAGGATCCGTCGCGTCGCGGTGGCAGACATCGACCCGAAGCGAGAAGAGCTCGTGTGGAGAATCGCGCGACAGCATCCGCTGAGCGTCCATTCTGCGCCCAGCCACTCCAGGGTGCTCTCCACCGGTGAATCGACATGGCTGCCAGAGGTCACCGATCAGATATGTCTCGCTCTGCCGGAGGACGTAGACCCCGACGTGATCCGTAGCTTGAAGTTCCGCTCCTTCATTTGTGTTCCGCTTCCGGTCCACGGGCAGATCCTCGGGACGATCAGCATCGCTCGCTCGAAGCCGGGGCACAGTTATAGCTCGGTGGATCTGGCGCTTGCCGAGGAGCTCGCACGGCGGGCAGGGCTCGCGGTCGATCACGCGCGACTCTACCGAGCTTCGCAGGAGGCGAACCGCATCAAGGACGAGTTCCTGGCTACTTTGTCTCATGAGCTGCGCTCGCCGCTCAGCTCCGCTTTGCTGTGCGCTCAGATGTTGCGTCGGGGCATCCTCGATCGAGAAAAGTCTGCTCGCGCCCTCGAGACGATCGAGCGAAAGATCGCTCTGGAGGTGCGCCTGGTCGACGACCTCATCGACATCGCGCGCATAAACGCCGGGAAGGTCTCCCTCGAATTGGAAAGGGTGCCTCTCGCCACGGTCGTCGGCGCTGCGGTAGAGAGTGCTCGCGCCGCCGCGGAGGCACAGGGAACTCGCCTGCGGTTCACGTCCCACGAGATCGACGCGCCCGTAAACGGCGACGAGGCTCGCCTACAGCAAGTGATGGAGAACCTTCTCTCGAACGCGATCAAATTCACCCCGAGAGGAGGCTCGATCGACGTCGTGCTCGAGCGGGTGGGCGCCGAGGCACGAATCACCGTTCGCGATACGGGCATTGGGATCTCTGCAGAAGCGCTTCCCGAGGTCTTCGAGCGCTTCCGGCAGGTCGACAAGTCTTCGACGAGGAAGTACGGCGGGCTCGGGCTCGGACTCGCCATCGTTCGCAACCTCGTCGAGCTCCACGGTGGCAAAGTTACCGCCGAGAGCGCCGGAGAGGGCCGCGGCTCGACATTTGCGATCACGTTGCCCCTCCTGCCTTCGAGCACTGATCCCGCTTCGCGTGAATTCCAGGACGCTCGAGACCGCGCGGTCGAGATGGAGGACTTGAGGGGGGTTCGTGTCCTGGTGGTCGACGACGATGAGGACGCACTGGAGGCCATGGCGACCCTGCTGACGGTATGTGGGGCGACGGTCACGACGGCGGGCTCGACTCGCGAGGCTCTCGAAGTCCTTCGACGAGGAGGGAAGCAGCAAGATGTTCTGGTCAGCGACATCAGCATGCCCGAGCTCGACGGCTACGCGCTCATGCGTGAGATACGAGCGCACAGCTCGAGCGACGCCGCAACCGTGCCGGCCATCGCGGTGACGGCATACGCCGGCGCCATGGATCGGCAGCTGGCTCTCGCCGCCGGATATCGTTTGCACCTGACAAAGCCCGTCGGCCAGCGCGCACTGGTGTCGGCGGTGGCTGACCTTGCCGGAAGACGTCCGCCCGGCGCAGCGAAGAGCCGGAGGCCGGGATCATGAAGGAAGCAGAGTCGACTGTTTTCGTCGTAGACGACGATGCTGACCTCAGGGAATCCCTGGGCTGGCTCTTCGAATCCGCCGGGCTTCGCTTCAAGAGCTACTCGACGGCACAAGAATTCTTGACCGACTACAACCCTGAGGAGCCTGGCTGCCTGCTTCTCGACGTGCGGATGCCAGGCTTATCCGGCCTCGATCTGCAGGAAGAGCTCAGGCGGCGCGGGGTGCCGCCGCCGATCATCATCATGACGGGGCACGCCAGGGTGCCGATGGCCGTCCGCGCCCTCAAAGGGGGAGCGATCGACTTCATACAAAAGCCGTTCAGCGATCAGTCATTGCTGGAGCGGATTCGCCAGGCGATCGACCTCGATCGCCGGACCCGGCAAGTGCGAATGGAGGCTGCGAAGTTTGCCGCCCTGCTCACGTACCTCACGCCGAGGGAGCGAGAGGTGATGGACCTCGTCATCGAGGGGAAGCCGAACAAGATCATCGCGGCGGACCTCGGCATCAGCCCCAAGACGGTGGAGATTCATCGCGGGCGCGTCATGGAGAAGATGCAGGTGGAGTCCGTCGCAGAGCTGGTGCGCCTGGACCTGCTTTGCAGAGCCAATCAGGCAGACGGCGTCGACTCAGAGTAAGCTTGAAGAATCCGACTCGGCCGTCGTAGACGAGAACGGCTTGCGGAGAAAGCTATCGCCTCAATCGATCCTCGAGCCAAACAAAGAATGGTATGAGCTTGTGTCCTGGCTGCATCAGGAAGATCGTGGCCAGCGCTTCGACGACCTCGTTCGGAAGGGCCGGGGCCTGCCATGTCGCGAGCTGGCGTACGGTCTCCTCGCGGTGAGAGGAAAGCCATTCATCGACACCGGCGGGTTCGTCGGCACGTAGCGGAGCTGGTGCCTCCGATTGTGCGTTCGGAATACGAATCACTTTGGCGATTCCTCCGGGTTGGGTTCTCATGGCATTCCCTCCGTTCGGGGCGACGACGAAAGAGGCGAAGACCTGTTTGACCATCTCAGGTCGGACAAGTCGTTTGAGCGGCGATCCGGTTGGCTCCTGGGATTTCATGGAACGAAGGCATCCATTCGCGCCTCCTCATTTGGATAAGCAGGGACCAGGCTCGATTCTTCGTGGCCCGGTCCCTGCGTTGAAGGCGATCGGTCGGGTTGCACGGACAGGCAACAATGCTTCTCCAGTCGAAACGGTGCTATAAGCAAAATCCCCTATCGAAGGGGGTCGCATCGAGACGGCACGCTACGACTTCAACCCCTCGCCGGACGCGTTTTTCTCGCGCAGGAGCTCGAGCAGGTGGTCGATGCCTCCGTTGGCCATGAGGGCCTGGAACTGCGAGCGGTAGTTGGAGACCAGGCTTACACGCTCGATGAGCACGTCAATGATTTTCCATTCCCCGTTCCTCTGCCGCAAGCGGTACTCGACCAGGACGTCGCCTCCACCCTGTGGGCGCAGGTTTTTCGTTTGCACGGTCCAGTCGCCGCGCCCCTCGTCGCGGTCGCCTACGATCTCCACCTTCTCGTTGTTGTAGGTGTCGACGTTCTTCCCGTAACTGCTCGCGAGGTATTTCTTGAATTCCTCGACAAAGTGCTCCTGCTGGGTTTCGTCGAGTCCCCTCCAGTTGCGGGCCAGCACCAATCGCGAGATGGTCGGGAAATCGGCGTAGTCGTAAACGACGTCGCGGATCTTCGTGACCCTCGCGGCGGCAGGCAGATCCTTCTGCTCGAGCACGGCGATCACTGCGTCGGTGAGCTTGCGAACCACCTCGGGAGGCGAGTCGGCGGCGATCGCCGGCCGCACCGACATCGAGATCGCCGACGAAGCGATGGCAGCCGTGAGCGCGAGCAATGCGGTCGATGAGCGCAGCATCACGGCGCCGAGAATAGAGACACGCTGATCAAAGGCTGCGGATCGTTTGAAACGCCGTAACCTGCGATCGGCATCACTCCAGTCGATATCCAACGTACCGTTCATATTTTCATCATGAATGACGGCGAGCGCATATCCGGATATCTTCAGTAGCGCACCGCGCTTGCGAATCCCGAACCGTGATCACCAGCGGGCACGCCGGTAGCCGAATCGGCCGGCACCGGTGATCAAGCTGAACAGGAAGACCACGATCATTGCGCCGAGGATCGCCGAGATCAGCGGAATCCCGATTACCGACACCTTGGGAGCGATGATGATATGGAGCTGGTCCGTCATCAGCCACGCGCCTAGCAGGCCGGCCGCGATGGCGCCGATCCATCCGTAGGGGAGTGCTCGGTTGACGAGCCGTTCCGCGATCAGTCCGACCACGGCTCCTACCAAAAGAAGAATGAGCAGATGTGTGAGCGTCATGTGAACCTCCAACGGCTTGTTCGTTCGGACCGCCAGTCAATTCTGCACTGCCAAGAACCACGTTACGCCTCGGCGAGCGCCGCGCAAGTAAGGGAAAACCCCTTGCTCGCCCAGATAGGGGACTTCCTCCGGTCGAATCCTTGTGCCGTTCCGAGCATTACTGAGACGTCGGAGGACGCAGCCGTGGCGAGCATACAGGATCGCTGATCGGAGATGCCCTATTTCGCGATGTCGTTCGCTGTGTTCGTAGAAATCCTCAACTTGAAAGCGCGGAAGCCTCACGCCGCGCCGATCAAGTTGCGAGAGCCGTACACCAGAGTAGAAGCAGGGGCTGCCTTTCTTAAGCAGTAGGGAAATTCCCTCATAGCCTTCGGGCCCTGCCGCACTATCATTCGGTTGTTCGCTTTCGTTCTCGGCAATATGAAAAGGATTGTAAGGTCTAAGCTCTGAAGACGGTGTAGGCGGGCTCTACGAAGGAGGGCCCACACTAGAATGGGTATCGTCTTTGTTCTGCTCGGTATGTTCGGCTGGCTGCTGGTCGCTCTTGCCGTTCGGATCGGGCCGTCGGTTGGCTCGATGGGAAGGGTAAGAACGCTTGATCTACACGGGAAGTAAGAGAATGCAGAGAGTCGGGATGATAGCCATAGGTCTGTTTGCCGCGGTCGTCGGAGCTACGCCACCCTGTGGCAGGGCAGCCGACGGACCGTCCGACGCCTGGCTCACCACGACGGCCAAGATCGCTATCTTTACGTCGATTGGAACTCGTGGAAGCACGGTTCAGGTCGACACGATGAACGCAACGATGACGCTGTACGGAAAGGTTACCTCCCCGGCGGATAAGGAGAACGTGGAGAAGTTGGCGAGGAGCATGGAAGGCGTGAGAGAGGTTCGCAACTTCCTTATGATCGCTCCCGTTGCGGAGGAACACGCCACCGCCCCCTCGGACTCGGAGCTTCAGAGTGAGGTTGCGGTCGCTCTGATTGCGGCGGGCCTGAAGAAGGATAGCCCTCTCAGCGGGAGCAATGTCTCCGTGCAATCGGTCGATAAGGGCACGGTATTGCTCGCCGGCACCGTAAATAGCCTCACCGCTCATCTGCGCGCGATAGAGACCGCGAAAAATGTGCAGGGAGTCTGTGCCGTCAGGAGCGATATACAAAGTTCCGATGCAGGGGCCGTGTACCACGCGCGATTCCTTGGGCAGTAGCGCGAAGGTATGTCGACTTCTCGCGGCCATCTTGCTCGCCGCAGGGCCGCAGGCGATCTTTGCCTGGCAGGGGTCCGCCCTATTCGCGATCGTGCCGGTGAGCACGCCTCCGGAATTCGTCTAAGAGCCCGTCAAGATCGGCGGGCGTGATGGGGACATCTATGTCGAGGTTCATGGCGACATCTACCGGGTCGGCTTTGGAATATGGCTGAAACTGTTTGCGCGTGCGACTTCGCGGTTTACCCACTGTGAACTCCCTCCTCGATTCCCTTCATTTTCCTCATAGCATTTGAACGCCGTTCCGGGTGTTACTCGGACGTCAGCCACCGAGCGCACCATGCGGTTCACGTACATGTGAACGTAGCTCGGCGCGAGCTCGACGATCGAATGGCGGAGGCGCCCGGCACGTTCGGCCTCGCGAAGCCGTCCGCGCTCGATCCTTGCCACCCATCCTCAGTTTCGGCTGGGGGCCAAGAGCTACTCGAAACCGCGACGCATCGTCCGAGTTCAGGTGCCGCAGAACGTCCGCTGGACGACTTCCTCCGGGCGGGGCGGTCGAGCGTAGCGGGCCTTCTCCGGGCGCCACTCGGTTGGGCGTGCGAGGAGGTCGACGAGGTCGTGGAAGGGCTGGAAGTCTTCGCGGGCGACGGCGGCGGCGATGACCTCCTCGACGAGGTGGTTCCGCGGGAGGAAGAGCGGGTTCATCGCCGCCATGCGACGCCGCCGCTCGGCCGGAGCGACCGCGCTCTCGAGGGCGATGCGCTCGCGCCAGCGGGCGAGCCAGGGGCTGAGTGTCTCGGGGAGCTCGTAGATCGAGTCGATCTCGGCCGCCTGCTCGGAGTCGGCGAGCTCCGCTAGACGCCGGAAGGTGAGCGTGAAGTCGGCGCGCGCCGCTGCCATCGTCGAGAGGAGATCGTCGATCAGCCGGTCGTCTCCCTCGCGGTGGGTCGTGAGGCCGATCTTCTCGAGCATCGTCCGCCGCCGGGCGGATAGGAGCCGCCCGGGGAACTCGTCGAGCGCCGACTGCGCAGCGGCGATCGCCCGCTCGCGATCGTCGTCGAGCAGGAAGAACATCGCCTCGGCGAGGCTCGCTAGATTCCAGTGTGCGATCGGCGGCTGGTTCCCGTAGGCGTAGCGCCCGCCGTGATCGATCGAGCTCAAGACCTTCTGCGGGTCGTACTCGTCGAGGAAGGCACAGGGGCCGTAGTCGATCGTCTCTCCCGAGAGCAGCATGTTGTCGGTGTTCATCACGCCGTGGATGAATCCGACGGCGAGCCATCGCGCGACGAGCTCGGCCTGGCGGGCGATCACGCCGTCGAGCATCGCGCGGTAGGGATTCTCCGCACGGCGCGCGTCGGGGAAGTGGCGTTCGATGACGTGGTCGAGAAGGATGCGGACGGCGTTCTCGTCACCGCGGGACGCGAAGTACTGGACGGTGCCGACACGGATGTGGCTCTGAGCGACGCGCGTGAGCACGGCGCCGGGCACGGGCCCCGTTTCGCGGAAGACCTGCTCCCCGGTGGTCACGGCCGCGAGGCTTCGGCTCGTCGGGATCCCGACCGCGGCCATCCATTCGCTGACGACGTACTCGCGCAGCACCGGCCCGAGCGGGGCCTTGCCGTCCCCGGTGCGCGAATAGGGCGTTCGGCCCGATCCCTTGAGCTGCACATCGTAGCGAATGCCGTCCCGGCCGATCAGCTCTCCGAGCAGGATGGCTCGGCCGTCGCCGAGGCGCGGGTTCCACGTGCCGAACTGGTACCCCGCGTAGACGGTCGCGATCGGCTCGGCGCCCGCCGGGATCTCGTTTCCCGCGAACGTCCGCACGGCGGCGTCGGATCGGAGCCACGAACGATCGATCCCGAGATGCTCTGCGAGCGCCTCGTTCACGCGGATGAGACGCGGCTCCGGCACCCGCACCGGCTCGACGCGGCTATAGAAGGTCTCGGGCAGGCGGGAGTAGCTGTTGTCGAAGCGAAGCGCTGGCGTGCTCACGCCGCCATGTTCCTACGAAGCGGACGCTCTGGCCAGAGGATGCCGAGCTAGCGACGGCCGCAATTTTCAAGCGTTTTCTCCATTCTATCATCCACTTAGTCCTACGTAGAGCCCGAGTTTGAACCACGTGGTTCAAACTCCTGAGACATGTTCGCGATGTCGCCGAAATCGAGTGGCGAACGAGCCGCGGCAGGGGTAAAGTCCTCTCGATGGATCCCATGGCGGCGCAGCGTAGCATCACCGGACTGCAGCCGCCGATGCGCGGAGAGGGAGGATCATGAAGCTTTCGAGAAGCGACACGGCGTTCCTCAAGTCCCAGGGTGTCGCTCGCCTCGCCACCGTGAGCAGCGGCGGTACGCCGCACAACATTCCGGTGTGCCCGCTGGTCGACGGCGGAAAACTCTACTTCGCTTCGGAAACGAACGCGCGGAAGATGAAGAACCTCCGAGCGAATCCACGGGCGACGATCGTTTTCGACGTCTATCGCGACTCGTGGAAGGACCTCCGCGGGCTGATGCTGGTTTGCACGGTACGCATCGTGGACAAAGCGGAATTCAAGAAGATCCGCCGCAAGCTCTACAAGCAGTATCCGAAATACGAATCCGCAGCGCCGCTCGGATCGGAGGATTCCGTGATCGTCGAGCTCACCCCGCAGAGCAAGTTCGGCTGGGCGTTGGGCTAGATTGAACGCTGGCACCCGCCGGGGGAGCAGCCTTCTCGTCGGCCAAACGGCTAGGATAAGCGCAAACCGAAAACGGGAGGACGGTCGATGACTCGATTGTGGGTGTTCGCTAGAGCATGCACTGCCGGGATGTTTGTCGCCGTGGCGGCCATCACTAGCACCACGCTACTGATCGGCTGTGCAACTCGAAAAGATGCCATCTCGCTGGCGGAACGGTCGGAAAAGACCCAGCCGGGTATCGCTGAGACCAAAACGATCGCCGAGGAGGGGTTCATCTACGGCTTGCCGATCGTGATGAACTACGCGGTCATGTACGAGTATGCCGTTGACCGCACCTCGGGCCAGTTCAAGGCGCCCTTCAATCAGATCCGCAATGAGCCCCGCGTGTTCACATACAAGGACACGGCCGTCGTCACCCCCAACAGCGACACGCCGTATTCCTTGGTGTGGATGGATCTGCGGGCAGAGCCCATCGTCCTGTCCGTCCCAGCGGTGGAAAAGGCCCGCTACTACTCGGTGATGCTCTGCGACGGCAATACCTTCAACTACGGCTACATCGGAAGCCGCGCCACCGGCAGTGGGGCGGGCGACTACATGGTCGTCGGACCCGATTGGAAAGGCGAGACCCCGCCGCGCATCAAGAAGATGTTCCGGTCTAGCACGCAGTTCTCCTTGGCCGTCTACCGCACCCAGCTCTTCAACCCGAACGACATGAAGAACGTCGAGAAGATCCAAGCCGGCTATCAAGTGCAGGCACTTTCGGCCTACCTGAAGCAGCCCGCGCCGCCCGCGGCTCCCGCCGTGAATTTCCCCAAGATCGACAAGGAGCTCGCCAAGACCAACTTCTTCGAATACCTCGACTTCTCGCTCCAGTTCGCCCCTCCGGGTCCGGAGGAGAAGGAAATCCGCAGCAAGCTTGCCAGCATCGGCATCGGGCCCGGCAAGCAGTTCGACTTCAAAGACCTCTCGCTTGAGCACAAAGCGGAAGTGGGCCTGGGCATGAAAGATGGCGAGGAGAAGGTGACAAAGGCCGTAAGCGATTTCGGCAAGAACATCAACGGATGGCGCGTCGGCTCGATCACTGGCGACCGCGCTTTCTTCAATGGCAACTGGCTGCTGCGTGCCACTGCCGCGCAAGCCGGCATATACGGTAACGATGCCGTGGAAGCCATGTACCCCATGACTCGGAGCGATGCAGATGGCGAGCCGCTCGACGGCAGCAAGCACAACTATACGCTCACCTTCGCGGCCGGTCAATTGCCGCCGGTGAACGCCTTCTGGTCGATCACAATGTACGACGGCAAGACGCAGTTCCTGATCGAGAACCCGATCAATCGCTACCTCATCAATTCGCCGATGCAGCGCAACATGAAGAGGAATGCGGACGGCTCGTTGATGCTCTACATTCAGAAAGACTCGCCGGGCGCGGAAAAGAAATCCAATTGGCTCCCCGCACCGAACGGCCCGATCTATCTGGTGATGCGTCTCTACTGGCCGAAGGAGACACCACCCTCAATCCTGCCGGCGGGTGAAGGCACCTGGAAGCCGCCAGGCGTGAAGCGGGTGTCGTAACGAATCGCAGCCCCCGCCCCGACGTGCCCTTTACGCCCGTCTCCAGCCGCAGCAGACACCGCAGGAGGTCAGGTACGAACCGCTTCCCCGAGGAACGCAGCGTGACCGAAACCGCCCCGTCAGACTCGACGCTTCGACTCGAGCCATCGGCGAATCGGAAACATCAACGGCAACGCACGTCGTTCCAAACCGCAGTCCTCGTGCTGCTCATCGGAGGACTCGGTGGATGTATCGGGGGAGCGCCACCGATGCGCTCGGCGGAGCCTGAGCCCCCACCTTGCGCGAGTCGCATTCCCACAACCAAAAAGCTCTGGCATATCGTCGGCGACGCGACGAACAATCAAGTGTCCACTTGCTTTCGTTCGGATTCCGACGAGGGCTTGCCCGGCAAAGTTTTGCGAGCGGTTCTTGTTTGCTCGATGATCCCAGTTACGCCGCCTGTTGTTGCGGGTTTTGCGCTCGCATTCACGCCACTGTTTCTCCCAATCGACCTTGTGGAGACGGCCTTTACTTGTGCCGAGATCGGCGCGCCGGAACCACTACCAACCGACTCGGCGGCCGCGACGCCTGATCGTCACTAACCGGCGGGGGATCAGCGACCCAGCCCGAGCAGCACGACTCCGTAGGCGCCGAGAACAAGCCCAACGAAGACGAACCATGCGATTGGGGACATGACGAGCACTGTCTTGAGCCTCCGAAGGATTCTCGCGTTTTGCGTCGTTCGTTAGGGGGCTGTCATTTTGGCACCACGGCGCGGTCGATGGAATATTGGGCGAGGCACAACCGCTGCAGCCATCGCTGAACGCACAGTGGCCTTTTCCCTTTGACGAGCCCGTGCGGCAAGGAGTATCCACGTCCTGGCGCGGCATCGATGTGGCCTTGGGGCAGTGGTGGTAACATCTGATAGAGTGCGTTGCGTCAAATTGGCAGCGAATACGAACTATACGTATCCGCACGAGTTCAAGGACATCGAGCACCTGCCGACGTTCTAATTTTTCAGAAGACAACCAGGCCTGAAACGATTGCGTGGGAGGAAAAACGATGACGTTCGCGGTCACCGAGCATATTGCAAGATCGCCAAGACACACGACCTTCTATCTAGCCTGCGGCGCCGAAGACGCTCCGCTGATCATTTTCGTGCACGGATGGCCGGAGCTTTCGATTAGCTGGCGGCATCAACTGCCATGCTTCGCGGCGCTTGGGTTTCGCGCGATCGCTCCCGACATGCGCGGCTACGGCAGATCAAGCGTCTATCCGCGCCACGAAGATTACGCGATCGAGCAAACGGTCAAAGACATGCTCGAACTGCTCGACAAGCTTGGCGCCGAGAGGGCGATTTGGGTCGGGCACGACTGGGGAAGTCCGGTCGTATGGAGCCTCGCGAGCCATCATCCGGACAGATGTACCGGTGTCGCGAACCTCTGCGTCCCCTACTTCGCCAAGGGCTTTACGCTCAAGAATTTCGTGTCGCTCGTCGATCGCTCCGTCTATCCAGAGGCGCAATACCCATACGGCCAGTGGGAGTACATGCGGTTTTACGAAGAGAGCTTCGAGCAGGCACGCTCCGGATTCGACGCCGCACCCGCGAAAGTGGTCAAGCTGCTCTTCAGGGCGGGAAGCCCAGACGGGAGGGGCAAACCTTCGGTCACCGCGCACGTGCGCAATCAGGGTGGATGGTTCCCCGGCGGCGTGGTTCCCGACGTGCCGATCGATACCACGGTCATTAGCGAGGAGGACTTCCACAAGTACGCCGCTGCGCTGGAGCGCAACGGCTTTTTCGGGCCGGACTCCTGGTACATGAATCACGAGCGCAACGGTGAATTTGGTAAACTGGCAGTGAACGGCGGCAAACTCGCGATGCCCGTCCTGTTTTTGCACGCGGCTTACGATTACACCTGCGAAACCGTGGACTCGCGGCTCGCGGACCCGATGCGTCAGGATTGCGAGAGATTGTCGCAAGCCGTCGTTCGATCCGGCCATTGGATGGCGCAGGAGCGGCCCGCGTCGGTCAATGCGGCGATCGCCCGATGGCTTGCGCGGGAGTTCCCGGAACTTTGGAATATCTGATGCCCGAAGACCGTGCAGTCAGACTGACGGCGGCGGTCGGGGCACAAATGCTCGGCGGGATCGCCTGCATCGAGTCGCTGCCGTGCGGATTTTGGGCAACGCCGGGCTTGGAGAGACCTCGTCGACCTTCGGCCTCCCCCCAATGACAGGGTGACTACGCTAAGGCGGCGCGAAGGCGCGGCGGGCGAGGAAGGCCTTTCGTTTCCCCTCCAGATAGAACGCGAGCCAGAGGGCGATTCCGCCGGCGACAAACATCGTCACGACCGGTCCGAGAGCCCCGGCGATGTACTCGAAGAAGAGCGTGTAGACCTGGATAACGAGAAAGGTGACGCCATAGCCGACGAGCATTCGCGCAGCGCGCTCGGCCCCGAACCAGATGAGCAACGCGTTTGTGCCGCCCCAGAGGAGGTTGAAGACGAGGAGTTCGAATCCGTCCGCCTGGTAGCGGTAGTTGTGCATGTCGCCGAAGTTCCCGAAGATGGAGAGTATCCAGAGAGACATCTCTCCGAAGAAGACGCCCGCCGAGAGCCAAATCTTCGAGAGTCCGCGATACCGCCCTAGCGGACCCGACTCCGATTTCATGTGGAGCACCGCGAAGGCGCACATGACGAGCGCCGAGGCCAGGAACCGGAGCGGATGTTCATCCCGAAGTAATAGGCGCCCCAGCCGGACAGGTACCCCGTTACCCCGCCGAACCAGCTGAAGAACACGACTATCGAAAGGGCAGCGAGCACGAGTGCTTCCGATGCGCCGTCCGTCACGACGTCGCCGAACGCTTGACCTGCGACCGGCTGGGCGTTAAGGCCGCGGTCGTATGGCGCGCGATCCCGAGCGGCTGCTGCGGGGGCTTCGTCAGTACCTGAGTGGCGGCGAGGCCATCACACGAGTTGTCCCGCTATCGACCGGTCACTCGAACGAGACGTATTTGCTCGAGGGGCTCGACCGCATTCTGCGGACGGAGCCCTCCGAAGAAGGCCTGCTGCCTCCTTACGACATGGCCTTCCAGCACCGCGTGCTATCCGCCGTCGGCACGTTTTCGGGTGGTCCGCCGGTACCCCGAGTGTTCGAGCTCTGCACCGATCCGTCCGTCATCGGCGCTCCCTTCTTCATCATGGAGCGGCTCTCCGGGGAGGCGTTCGAATACCAGGTTCCCGCCTGGCTGGCGGCGGCGTCCGAAGACGTACGAGGGTACATGTCGTCGCAATGGATCGGCGCGGTCGTCGCCGTCCACCGCATGCCGGTCGAATTGATGCCTGGGCCGCAAAAGACGCCCGCCGAAGAGGCGTCCCATTGGCGCGACGTGGCGCGAAGCGCCGAGGCTCCGCAGCCGCTTCTCGAGCTGCTGGACGATCTGACGATCAACCCCCCGCCGTGCTCCGGCGCGCCGACGCCGGTGCACGGCGATCCGAAGCACGGGAATTGCTTCTGGCAGAGGGACGGCCGACTCGTCGGCCTCTTCGATTGGGAGATGGCGCACGTCGGTGAGCCGCTCACCGATCTCGGTTACCTCGCCTCGTTTTACGATCAGGGAGCGGGAGCAATCGCGACCGCCGGTCTCGATCTGCCGGGGTGGTGGGACCGCACCCGCATGATCGCGGCTTGGGAGGCAGGGACCGGGCGCACGGCTCGTGAGATCCGTCGGTACGAGGCACTCGGCATGTGCAAGATCGCCGCGATCATCGGTCTCGGCTTCCATCTCCATCGAACCGGCCGCGCCACCGATCCGCGCTTCGCGGCCTGGGGCCCCGTGGTCCCGAAGTACGTGGAGCTGATTCGGCGACGCATCGGTTGACCAGCGCCGGATCAGATCTCCGTCGCAGGAGTCCCACCGCCCTCTCAGGTCATTTTCTTCGTCCCTTCGATCACTTGCCTGCCGTCTGCCAACAGAGATACGAGCGCGGCATCGGAGGACCACCAACATGACCCCGAACATCGGCAAGCTCCTGTCCATCGACGAAGGGTTGAACCACCAAATCGTCGATACCTTCGCCACCGTCGCCGAGTCCGATCTTTCCTGGACCGAGAAGATCTGGTTGTCGATCCCGAAGAAGGACGGCTCGCTGCAGATCGACTTCGGCCTCGGCCGCTACCAAAACCGCAACGTCATGGACGCCTTCGGCGGCATTTCGCGCGGCAACGAGCAGTGGACGGTCCGCGCCAGCCGCGAGCTCGCCGGCGATCCCACCACGAGCATGGTCAGTCCCCTCAGCTACGAGGTCGTCGAGCCGCTCCACAAGGTCCGCATCCGGCTCGACGAGAACGACGTCCTGCCGCTGACGTTCGATGTGACCTTCGAGAAGAAGCTTCCTCCCTACTTCGAGGACCGCCACGCGCAACGCGACGAGCGCGGCTTCCGCGTGGTCTCCGACGTCATCCGCTACCATCAGGCCGGCACCGTGTCCGGCTGGGTGCGAGTCGAGGGGAACAAGGAAGAGGTCCGTCCCGACGATTGGTTCGCCTTTCGTGACCACTCGTGGGGTGTCCGCCTCGACGTTGGCGCTCCGCCGACCGACCTCCGCCCGGCGCGGGACTTCGGAGATCGGTCCTTGGCCGACTCGTCGGTCCTTCTGCAGTGGACGCCGCTGCTGCTCGAGCGGCCGGACGGCACCCGCTACGAGTTCCACTACTACCTGCAGATGCGTGACGGCCGTCCCTTCTACTTCTCCGGCTATCTGAACCACCCCGACGGCACCCAGGAGCGCGTCGGCCGCGTGCGCCCCAAGCTCCAGTACGACGATCGCACGCGCCGCCCGCAGAAGGGAACCATCTCCTTCGACATGCTCTCCGGCGAGACCCGCAATGTCGAGCTCGAAGTAGTCGGCGATTCGGGCTTCTACCTCGGCACGGCGCTCTATCTCGGCTTCGACGGCAAGAAACACGGCATGTGGCGCGGCGAGCGCCATGTCGACGGCGAGCGCATCCCCGACACGACCGAGCCGCAAACGCTTCGCCGCATCCATCAACTGCGCGATTCGATCGTGCGCGTGCGCGAGGGCGACGCCAAGGGCTTCGGTATCTTCGAATCGATCGCCACGGGGGCTTGGCCCGAGCTCGGGTTGAGTGCCACGGGCTCGTTTCTGTGATCGCCGGTATCCGCCGGCTATCCGCGAGGAAGCGCGGCCGTGGCGAGGTCAGCGACCCCCGGTCTGAGAAACGGGGGCACATAAGGCAAGCGAATCATAGTGACACGATATTAGAGGCGCACGTTCTCATGGGGGACATGCCAATGGAAACGCAGAGACCCAATCCGCTTCTCGTGTTCGCCCCGGGGCTCTTCTCGGGAACGACCGGGCTCATCACCGGCGGCGGCCGCGGCATCGGCAGGGCAACCGCTCTCGGCTTCGCTCGCCTTGGGGCGAACGTTGTCATCGCCAGCAACGAGCCGGCCGAGCTGGCAGAGGTCGCCCGCGAAGTCGAATCCACCGGCGCCCCTTGCCTCCACGTGGAGGTCAACATCCGGGACGTGGCATCCGTCGAGCGACTGCGCGACGCGACGCTCGACCGATTTGGCTCCGTCGACTTCGTCATCAACAACGCGGGCGGCCAATTCACGGCGAGTCCGTTCGCCATCAGCGACAACGGCTGGCGGGCGGTCGTCGACCTCAACCTCAACGGCACCTGGAACATGTGCAACCGCTTCATGCCTCACCTCATGGAGCGGGGCCGTGGATCGATCGTCAACATCGTGCACATTTACGTGTTCGAGCGAGGAGCGCCGATGTTCGCACATTCGGGCGCCGCGCGCGCAGGCGTTGTCAGCCTGACGCGAAGCCTGGCCCCTTACCTCGAGGCCAAGAACGTGACGATCAACGCCGTCGCGCCGGGGTTGACGCTGAGCCCCGCGGCAATGGCGAACTATGGGACCACGGTCGAGGCAGTGAGAGATCAGCCGAGCCGCTGGCGCTACGCCGATCCCGAGGACATGGCGGCCATCGTGTTGTTTCTCTGCTCGCCGGCGGCCCGCATGATCAACGGCGCGGTCATCGTCGCCGACGCCGCGGCTACCCAGTTGAACTGGCCGATCCTCGACGGAATGCTCGACCGCGGGGTTGCGGAAAGACTCGCTTGAGCAGGCATGGATGACGGGATCTTCGTCGATCCATGGAGTACGTGACCTCGACGCTTGGCGTACGGCCGCCGCGTGAGGATCCGGCCCATTGCGTCGAGTAAAGAAAAGTCGAGCAAACGCTAGGCGCGCGACAGCCGGGTGGTTGCGCAGACCATTCCGCGTTCGTTCCCGATCAGGCCTGCGGCAGCAGCACCGGCTTGACGACGTCACCGGCGAGCGAGGCGTGCTCAGCCTACGTCGACACGGACGAGGATCTCGGCGCGAGCCCCGTCGCCCTGCCGATCCGTGCGAGCATCCGCGGACCGATCTCGTCCTGGTCGTGGAAGGCGAAAACATAGTCGGGCCAGCCCGCACGTGTCAGGACCCGATGCGATCCTGTGGTGCGCTTGATCGCCCAGCCTATCTTGAGTAGCGCCGCGAGAACCCGCTTCGCCTTCGACGCAGGCCAGGCGCTCACGCGGCGAAGAACAAACGGGTCACCTCGGGAACCGCCTCACCGTGCTCCAGTCGATCGGCGAGCACGCGCAGCGCTAGCGCTTCGACCCTCGCCATCGCCTCGTCCCGCGTCTTGGCGTAGACCATCACGCCAGGAAGGCTCGGTACCTCGGCGATCCAGCGACCATCCTCTTCGCGTTCCAGCTCTACGGCGAATCCCTGATTGCCCACAGGGCGAGTATGACACCCGAAAGCGTGTGCGCCAACGAAAGACGCCTCAGCTATCTAACCCCGAACGACGGGTAGCATGACGCCCGTGGTGGGCCGGCGGGGGAACTCGCCGCTTCGAAGGGGCCGTCAAACAATCGTAGTGGTACCCCTGAAGCATGACGAGTCTTGTGAAAGTGCGGCGGGAGGGGCTCACGAAACGCCCGTCTTTTCGCACCGCAAATTCCTCCGATAGCGCTTTGGTGAGGTTGGTCAGCGCAGCCTTGGCCGCGGAGTAGTCCACCACCATGGGGAAGGGCAGCCGAGCGTTGATCGAGCTGATGTTGACGATCGCGCCGCCTCCGGCAGCGAGAAGGTACGGCAGCGCCGTCCGGCTCGCGCGGACCGCGCTGAAGAAGGTGAGATCGAAGACCCGCTGCCACTCGCCGTCATTGACCTCCAAGAATCCGGTCCGAGGACTGGTTGCCCCGAGATTATTGACCAGCACGTCTATCTTGCCGTGACAGTCTACGGCGGCGCGGACAAGCGAGACCGGGCCGTCGGCGGTGCCTAAGTCAACGCCGACGACGGTGACCCCGTGGGCATCGCGCACGGCAGCGAGTTTGGCTGACGTGGTCCGGCTACCGGCAACAACACGGGCGCCCTCGCGGGCGAGTGCTTTGACGACCGCCAAGCCAATGCCCTTGCTGGCCCCGGTTACGACGGCGATCTTGTCCTTGAGGTTCAGATCCATCGGGATGCGCTCCTTCTTCAGGCTTTGGAGTCGCTTGATCGCGTCCACGAGCTTCCAGACGAGCGTCTGAAGGTCCAACCCAAGGGAGGCTCCGAAGTAGGTATCGAGTCTTCGCCGAATCTCGTCCGGTTCGGGAGAGACGGCGTCGAGAAGCGACACAAGGGTGGAATCCCTTAGGACTTCGCCTTCTTCGAAGGTTTGGACTTGCCAGAACTGTTGAGGGCGACCGCTTGGCGAACGAGCGCCTTGAAGGCGGACTCGTCAACTTCTTCTCCTTCGTGGATGTCGATCGCGCGGCGTACGTTTCCGTCGAGACTCGAGTTGAAGAGACGGGCCGGATCCTTCAGAGACGCGCCCTTGGCGAAGGTAAGCTTCACGACATTCTTGTAGGATTCGCCAGTGCAGATGATGCCGTCGTGCGACCAAATCGGAGTGCCCATCCACTTCCACTCCTCGACGGCGTCCGGGTCTGCTTCCTTGATGAGTTTGCGCATTCTACTGAGGGTTTCCCCGCGCCAGTCTCCGAGTTCGGCGATTCTTTTCGAGATGAGCTCCGATGCCGATTGGCCTTGGCTCGCGCCCGACTTTTTCATGTTCTTATCCTAGGAGCTCCAGATATACAGGAGTCGTCCGTCTACGCATCTCATGCATGCATGCATGCATGCATGCATCTGCCGCCGCCGTCGAGCTGAAAGGTCATGCCCGTCAAGTAGTCGTCGGCATCGCTCGACGCGAGAAAGACGGCGAGCCCTCCAGCATCCTTGACGGGGTCACCCCAGATGACGTTGATCTTGTACTTGCCCCATTCTCGCGCGGCCGTGCGGCCTGCCGGAGGAAATGTGCCGCGCTAACCGGTTCGGCTCGCCGACGGAGCCCGGAGTCTCGCCGGCGCGGGTTCGAATTCGGGGGGTGTGACCACTTCCACGATCACCACGTCGTCGCTGCACGCCACCTCGACGTAAGGGATCATCGGCGGGTGATAGACCATCGAGTCTTTCTCCAGCCGAACGGCGCCGATGTCCTCGTACTCGAACTCCGCCCAGCCGTTGGCCACGTAGACAAACCGGAAGTCGGAGGTGCCCGCGTGCCACCGCCGGTGTGGATCCTGACCAGGCAGCGCCTTGATCGAGTGCGCCACCATGCGTCCACCGGTCAACGGCATGAGTCCGAAGTCGCGACACAGGAAGTTGTCCCTGAGCCCTGCTTTGTACGGCGCGTCGCGTTCCTGTTGCACGATGATCCGCTGCCGGTCGTCTCCGCTCATCGACTTCCGCGTCACCAGAAGCAGGAGCTCGAATCCGTCGCCGCAGGCGAGCTCGTGGTGTCTGGGTCCGTTGTAGGCGGGGATGACGGTGCCCGGACCGAGATGCTGCACCCCGATCTCCTCGAATTCCACGTCAAGCCAGCCTTTGAGTACGTAGGCCAGCGAGAACCCTTCGTCGTGCCGGTGCAGCTCTTCGATGTACGCGCCTTCCGGCTCGATGCGCACCACCTGAGCGGTGAGCTCACCGTCGGTGATGTCGCCGACGCCGAGGTCGCGAACAAAGGTCCCTGGCGTAGCGAGTTGGAACTCTCCCTCGTTGGCATGACGTACGTAGGTGTGGAGCATGTTGGTGCGGAAGCGAACCTTACACGACGTTGCGAGCGACCGCCTACGGCGCACTCTTCAGCAAGGGGGACGAAGGAGCCGCCCCCGCCTCGCGTGGGGCGAACCACGACTGGAAGCTGTCGTGCATGGCGACCACGGGACCCAGCGAGGCGTCCAACCCGTTGCCAACCAGGACGCGCAGGGGCGGATCGGGATCGAGCGCGGCACGCACGATGGCGTTGGCTACGGGCTCGGGGTCTGGGCCCTCCTCGATGTCCTTGATGTGCTGGGGGCACTGGGCGGCGGCATATGGGCTGTAGTCGTAGGTCTCGCGCGGCAGCAGGCCCTTCTGCGCCATGGCCGTGTGGAACGTTCCCGGTGCGACGGTCGTGATGACGATGCCGAACGGCTTCACCTCGTTGGCCATGGCAGCCGAGAGAGCGTCGAGCGCGTGCTTGCTCGCCGTGTACATCGCCATGTGCGGGACGGCCACGAACGACCCGGCGGAGGTGACGATGACGATGCGCCCGGCGCGGCGCCGCCGCATCTCCGGAAGGACAGCCTGCATGACGCGCAGTGCGCCCAGCACGTTGGTATCCAGAATGGCCTGGCAATCGCGAATCGAGCACAGTTCCGCGGGTGCGATCAGATGCAGCCCTGCATTGTTGATCGCGATGTCGATCTGGCCCATGCGCGCATGCACGTCGGCGACGGCGGCCGCAACCGACTCGTCGCTGCGCACGTCGAGCTTCACCAACTCCACGGGCAGCTTCTCGCGGGCCGCGGCATCGACCAGACCCTGGGCGCGGCCAAAGTCGCGAACGCCTGCGGCGACTCGCAGGCCCTTGCGTGCCAGCGCCAGGGCAGCTCGCTCGCCGAAGCCCGAAGCGCATCCGGTGATGAGCGCGGTTGTCATACTGACTCCCCCTGCGGTGATCGCGTCGGTCGCGCTGTCGACGTCCAGCGGCACCTGAGCACAAAGCGATTCATCGAACAAGCTCGGTGTCCCGGTATCGGGTCGGGAACATTCAAGGACTCCGATGGACGTATCCACATCCGACGAGGACGCCCGATCCTGCCCGTGTGACGGCCGCCACCGTTACATTCGGAGCCGTGCGCTCGTACCGCGTGGCATATGCGTCCTACATCGGCCTACATAGAGCCCGAGATTGAACCACGTGGTTCAATCTCGCGCCAAGCGTTTGGTGACGCGGTTGATGCGCTGATTCCGTGGGTGATTTGCTCAGGGGCATCTGAAGTCTAGGGGGCGCCACGGTCATGCCGCCTGCGGAAGAAGTTCGCTCCAGACCGGCTGCCGCTTGCGTTCGACGCGCATGGGCGCGAGCTGCAAGCGCGCCTCGAAGCCTCTGCCTCGGCGCACCGCCTCGACGCGCATCGCTGCGACAGCCCGCTCGTCGTAGTCGACGCCGAGGGCTTTGTCGCCGAGTTCGATAAGAACCATGAGCCGCAAGAGCTTCTCACTCGACGGGCCGATCGGTTCCCGATCATTCTCCCAGCGAGAGACGGTCTCCACGTGGACGCCGATCTTCGCCGCGAGTGCCTTGGCCGTGAGGCCCATCTCCTTGCGTAGGAACCGGACGTCTCGTCCCGCCAGCTTCTGCGGGTGTTTCACGCGCGCGACTGCCATCGCCGTGCCGAGCTCGCCCTGGCGCGGGATCGAAGTTGCCTCGAACCCGCAGGCCGGGCAGCGATAGCGGACCACGGAGTCCACCAGAACGACGCCCGACAGCCCGAGGAGTACGTCGTCGCGAAACTCGCGGATCGTCCTCTTTTCGATCTTCTTCCCGCATTCGGGGCACTTCGTCATGGAGTTCTCCTCTTCTTTTTCATGACGACGACGGTGCCCGTCGCAGCCTTGGTTGCCTCCGGCCGCTTGTCGGCTCGGTACACGGTGATGACGTAGAGGCCGGTGTCGAGTTCGACGAGCTTTACGATCACGAAGACCACCGCGCCGTCGATCGTCCTGCCTTGCGCCTTGAACTTGCTCTCTTCCTCCCGCTCGACGATCGCGCAACCACCGAGAACCGTCTCGAGATCCCGAACGCTGACGTGATCGTCCCGCATGGCTTGTAATGCATGTGCCGAATAGAGGCTGAGGCTCTCCGCTCGCCGAACGATCTCGCGAACGCGAGCGCCGATCTGCGACAGCGTCGCGTTCGGCGGGAGAGGACGCAGTCGCACAAAATGCACATTATCTCAAGTATGGATATTACCTCAACCGGGTCTGGAAACCGAGCGTCTCGATACGGTGCTATGGGTCCTGAGCGGGCTGTCGTGAGCGGGGTGTTTGACGACGAAACGCGGAATGTCGGATGCTTCACGTAGTCGATCTCGCCGAGCGGCGCGAGGATCCGGCAGTCGAGGCCCGCCTCCTCGCGGGTCTCGCGCAGCGCCGCCTTCTCGGGCAGCTCGCCGGGCTCGACGAGGCCCTTGGGAATCGGATACGGCCGGTGGCGGTTGTAGCGCCCGCTCGGATGGACGATCAGATGGCAGACCTCGCCGTCGAAGGTCGCGCGGACGAGACAGCCTGTTGCGTCGCCTGCACGACACCGCCACAATCAGCGCGCTCGAAGGATCGTGTGAATGAACAGGACAGCTGTGTACGGTGCTCTGCTTGTCGCTCTCGGCCTGGCGGCAGGTGTCTGGCTCGGTTGGCGGGGTGAAGGAGGCCGAATCGAGCCCGCGGAGGGGCGCCTCGGAGGCTCGGTGTCCGCATCTGCGCAGAGCCCAGGTGCCCGTGAGACCGAGGGCGGAGGCGATCGGCACGCCATCGGGCTGGAACGGCGGCTCAAGCTGCTAGCGGCGAACCTGGCAGCGGAAGCGGATGGGCGGCGCCGCCTCGAGGAACGGATCGATGTGCTCGCGACCGAGCTTGCCGCGCTGCGCGGCAGCGGCCACGAGACTCCGCGCGCGGTGCCCTCAAGGCCCGAGCCCGTAGCGGCCGCGCCGGCGACACGGGCCGCACCCGGCAGCGCAGCCGACCCGGCGCCCGTCTACGATGCCAGCACGGCAATGGAGCGCGCGCTGGTCGCCGCCGGTATCGACACGACGACCGCGACCGAGATCAGGCGGCGGCAGGACGGACTCGGCCTGTCCGAGATCTACCTGCGCAATCAGGCAGAGCGGGAGGGATGGCTGGACACGCCCGGCTTCGCCGCGAAGATGGCGGAGATCGAGGGGCAACGCACGTCGATCCGAGACGAGATCGGGGACCAGAGGTACGACCGCTATCTCGCCGCCCTTGACCAGCCGAACCGCGTCGCCATCAACGAGGTGCTGCTCGAATCACCGGCGGCGGCGGAAGGCCTACAGGCCGGGGATGTGGTTCTGAGCTACGGCGAGACCCGCATCTTCGCTCCCAGCGAGCTCGTCACCGCCACCCGCGCCGGCACCGCCGGGGAGAACGTGCGGATGGAGATCCTCCGCCAAGGCCGGCGGTTCGAGATCCAGGTACCCCGCGGCCCTCTCGGTGTCAGTGTCGCGGCCAGCCGGGGCGATCCGGGCGAGGGCTGACGGGCAGGCGTCACGGACGAAGCTCGGATGCCATTGCAGCCGCACTCGTGGCCTATGGCATATCGCTGATGGTTCGGACTGTATGTGCCGTTATGCGATAGCCATATGCGCGAGGAGCGCCGTGGCGCATGCTTCCTGGTCTGAGGCCGCGCTTCGCTAGCTAGCCTTAGCCGCATGAAGATTGAACGGCGTTGCCACTTACAACATGTTGGTATTCACATTTCACTAAGCGGCTAAGCGGCTATCCTCCGCTGCCGAATCACGCGAAGCAGGAGGAGTGCCCAATGAAGATCGTTCGCTTCTTCAACACGCCCGAGGGCGGCTCTCGCTTCGAGGAAGTCGAGATCCCCTTTCCGCAGCCTTACACGGACGAGTTTGGAAACACTTACCGTCTCACGAAGCCCTTGAGCCCGCCGAGCGTGGTGATCGCCGAGATGCCGCACGGTCTCGATCAGGACTGGCACGTTGTTCCCAACCGGCAGATCGTTTTCGTGCTGAGCGGGGTCCTCGAAGTCGAGGTCACCAGCGGCGAGAAGCGGCGCTGGAGCGCGGGTGGAATGTTCATGGCCGACGATCCGCGCGGCAGGGGCCACCAGACCCGCGTGCTCGAGGGCCCCGCGAAGCTGCTCTTCATGCGGGTACCCGAGGATTTTCAACTGGCGGACTGGACCGGATAGCGCGGACAGGGCGGCGCGAAACGCGGGTCGCCTCATCAACTTCGGGCGCTATTCGAGCATCTCGGGCCGATGGCCGAGGACCTCCTTAATTCTTGGTCTCTACGAGGATTTCGCGATAACGCGTGGGGCCGCGGTTGCGGGCGCTGTGGGTCGCCGGGGCGCGGAGCCCTTTACCATCGGTGGTCACGAGCTCGTCGCCTTCCAGGCGCAGCGGGAATATCGCGCCCGCCGGCGCTTCGAACGAATAGAGGTACTTGTCGTCCTTATCGAAGACCTCGAGCGTCGTGCCTTCCAGCACGTACCACACATAGTCATGCTTATGGGTGTGGAGCGGGGTTCTCTCGCCAGGTTCGAGTACGAATTCCCATAGGATGACCTTGTCGTTCTCGAATAACTTGGTGGAGCCGACATCGCCGAGGCTGCCCATAGAGTGGTCCTTTCTGGTGTTTAAGATGAGTACTGCGGAGTCTAGCGCGGTTGGGGTGGATGAAAGTCGCCAATTTAGTTGGCAGGCTAGAAGCGGCCGCAGAATGGCCGTGACTCGCGTCCTGATAACACCGATCCGGCACCCGTCAAAGGGAGCGGCAGAGAGGAACCTGGCGCCTGCCGAATCGCATGGAGGTCATGTCGCCATGGCGTCGCGCGCATTCCATGAAGAAGCCGAGGGGATCGAGGCGTGCCTTCGGAAAGACGCCCGACGGATCGGAATTCGTAGAGTTGGATGGCTCGAGGAGGGCGGACAAGACTGCAGCCCTGGCGAGCTACGCACGCCAGTCTCAGGACGAAGCCCTGCTCAAGATGGCCGTGCGCATCCAGGCGCGCGCGATCAGGCGCTGCGCCGAGCTCCTCAAGGGCTTCAACAAGGGCGTCGGTAAGCCCGGAACAAATGGGGTGGGCGCCCACCCTATTTCCACGCAACGCTCTGCGGCCCGCGACGCAGGCCTATCGAAGGACCAGGAGAACAGGCGATCAATGTCGCTAACGTGCCGAAGGGAAAATTCGAGGAACTGGTCGAATCAGACAAACCCCGGACCGTGACGCGACTCGCTGAGCACGGAAAGAAAAAGCGTCAGCCCCTAGACGTCCTTCACAGCAAGCTCGAGCGGCACGTCGTGGAGCGACACCGCACCGTCCTTTGTCACCACGTTCATGTCACCGATGAAGAAACCTCTCTGCAGGTCGGGTGTCACCGGGTTCGGCTCGATCACGATCAGTTGGTTCTCTCGGAAACGCCCGTCGAGCATCACCGACCAGCAGGGATCGTTTGGAACCGACGCGAAGGGCGGCTGGAGGACCTGCGAATAGCCATGGATCACCGGGCATTGAATCGTGTAGCCCTCATCCAGAATCCGCTGCGAGCAGCTATAAACGTCTCTCGGGGTGTTGCCGACCTTCACGACCTTCTGCACGTCGAGGTAGAGCTGGATGGCGAGGTCGGCCATCTTTCGTAGCTCCGCTGGCGGCTCGCCAAGCGCGATCGGCCGGATGAGCTGGCCGGGGTAGCCGTAGTACGTTCCCGTGATCTCGGTGAGGATCAGGTCTCCTCTCTGGAGCTCGCGGGTAGAGCCGCCAGCGATCCACCACGAGTAAGGCACCGACGGGTTGTCCATGGGGCTCACGCCGATCGCGGCTCCGTAGAGTGATCCTCCGAGGCGGAGGTAGGTGCCGTGGATCACCCCGACGAGCTCGTACTCCTTCATCCCGGGGCGGGCCGCGTCGACGGCGGCCTCGAACGCGAGGTCGCAGAACCTCGCCCCCTTCCGATACCACTCGAGCTCCTCTTCGCTCGGGCAAAGGCGCACCTCGAACATTAGATCCCGTGCTTCGATGAGCTTCGCCTCGGGAAGCGCTTCACGGAGGTAGAGCCACATATCGTGAGGAAGGCTGTCGCAGATCCCGATCGTCGCTCTCTCGAAGCCTCCTTCCCGTAGCCGGTCGACGATCGCACCGTGGTTGATCCCCGCGCCCCACCGCACATCCTCGATCACGGACTGCGCCGCGGCCTGAGCGGCGAAGGAGTAGGCGAGCGCAAACACCGTAGGCTCTTCCTCGAACGGGAAGACCACGACGCCGTGGAGGATGTCCCACGATCGGCGTGTTGCCGCCCATCACCGTGGGCCGGCAAAAGGTCGAGACCGAGATCAAGACCGCCGCCGCCGGCAAGCTGGCCGAGTTCGGCATCGAGCTGCTGGACCTGCGCCTGAAGCGCGTGGATTACAACCCCGACGTGCTCGACCGCATCTACCAGCGCATGATCAGCGAGCGTCAGCAAATCGCCCAGCGGTTCCGCTCGGAAGGCGAGGGCGAGGCGGCCAAGATCGCCGGCAAGAAAGAACGCGACATGAACGAAATCCAGTCCGGCGCCTACCTCAAGGTGCAGACCATCCGCGGCGAGGCCGACGCCAAGGCCACCGAGATTTACGCCCGCGCCTACTCGCAAAGCCCGCAGGCCGCCGAGTTCTACGCCTTCATGAAAAGCATGGAAACTTACCGCAAGATCTTCGCGAAGGACTCCACGCTCGTGCTCTCCACCGACAGCGATCTGTTCGATCTGCTCAAGCGCGGTGCGGCGAAAGCGAAAAATCCTCCCCCGCCGGCAAAGTAAGCGGGACACTCTTGTCCGGCTGATGGTCAATCATTTGCGCCGCCCCGGCGTTACAGGCGCTCCTTGCGAGTTTTTGCGCGTCGATTTAGCCGCGCGGCCGATCATCTCGCCGACACTGGAGAAAAGTGCGCGGTCGCCGGCAATGCCGAGTGCTTCCTGCTCATGCACAACCACCCGTCAAATGACGTGAGTTCGTCTTCAGAGGATCTCGAGATCACTCGCAGGCTCCGGCAGGTCGGCGAGTTGGTGGGAATCCGTGTCTTGGACCACGTGATCATCGGTGCCGATACCCACTTCAGCTTCGTTGACGCCGGCTACTGGTAAACCCAACACGAAGCAACACGGTCAAGAGGCTCGAGCGATCCCGCGAGATCGCGCTGCCGGTCTGAACAGCCGGTCTGAACGCGCCGCCCTCTTTTTCCACCTCATCAACCCCGCTTCACCATCCGCGCTTTCTCACCTTTCGACGGCAGCAGCCCGAGGCCTTCGTGCCCGCGCTGCTGCCGTCTCGCCTTGTCTTTTTTTGCGCGCAGCTCGCGGTTGCGGCGCCTCATACACGCAATCGCAACGACGGCGCAGTCGACGGGCGAGACTTCGCGTAAGTGTTCTTCGCGTTCTTCGCCATGAGGAGGTTCACTTTCATTAGGGTTAGTTGACGTCCCCCCAAGCGGGGTGAGATTTCCGCACATGGCCCTCGATCGCACCTCGGGCAGTCTGTGGCGACCGCTGCGGGCGCCCACATTCCGCAATCTGCTCATCGCCAACATCGTCTCGGACATCGGGACGTTCTTGCAGAGCGTCGGCGCAGCCTGGTTGATGCTCTCGCTTGGCGCCGGCCCGTTTTACGTGGCGCTGACGCAGACCGCATCCACGCTACCATTCTTTGTCCTCGCCCTGCCCGCTGGCTCGATCGGCGATATCGTCGATCGCCGCAAACTAATTCTCTACACGGAAGTCTGGATGGTTGTCGTCGCGACCGCGATCGCGGTCCTGACCATCGGTCGCCTCATGTCGCCCTGGCTGCTGCTCGCGCTGACGTTTGCGCTCTCGGCCGGAGACGCGTTCGAAACACCCACCTGGCGGGCGATTCTTCCCGAACTGGTGAAGAAAGAGGATCTCGCGGCAGGATCAGCGCTCAACGGGATCGAATTCAACCTCGCGCGGGCGGTGGGGCCCGCGCTCGCCGGCGCCCTCATCGCGACCGCCGGCATCGGCACGGCATTCGCTTTGAATGCCGTGTCGTTCCTCGGAGTGATCGTGGTGGTCGTTCGATGGAAGCGGCCTATTCGTCCGCGAACCGCACCGGTCGAGACGGTGGGCGGCGCAACGGTCGCGGCGATCCGCTACGTCCGCTACTCGCCCGCGATCCGTTCGCTGATGCTTCGGGCTGGAACGGCGATGTTTTTTGCGAGCGCGCTGTTCGCACTACTGCCGACCATCGCTCGCAGCATCAGCGAGAGCCCGATAGCCTATGGGCTTCTTTTGGGATGCTTCGGGGTGGGTGCGGTGCTGGGCGCATTGGCTATGCAGCGAGCCCGCTCGCGATGGTCGACGGAGGCCGTAGTATCAGCCGGCGTGGCAATCCTGGGAGCGACGATTGTTGCGATTGGCAGTTTTCACGTGATGGGAGCGCTCGGAGTTGCAATGCTGGTGGGAGGTGGAGCCTGGATCAGCTTCATCTCGCTGATCAGTGCGCTGGTCCAGAGTCTCGCGCCCGACTGGGTTCGCGCCCGCGTCATGGCGGTCTTCATGCTGGTCTTTCAAGGTAGCATGGCCGTTGGCAGCGCTGTGTGGGGTGCGGTCGGCGAGCGGGCAGGTATTCCGACAGCTCTGCTGTGGGCGGGGCTGGGAACGATCGCGACCACGGCGCTCGGGCTCGTATCGCGGCTGCCGGACGCAACGACGGACCTGAGTCCGTGGAACCATTGGCGACTCCCCGCGATCCTCAAAGAGATGGAACCAGGACTCGACGAGGGGCCGGTCCTCGTGACGGTCGAATACATCGTGGATCGCCAACGCGTCGCAGAGTTTGTGGAGGCAATGCATCAATACCAACGCGTCCGGCGTCGGGATGGGGCGTCGCGTTGGGGCATCTTTCACGATACCGAGACACCGGATCGCTACGTGGAGACGTTTCTCGTGAACTCGTGGGCGGAGCACTTGCGCCAACACGATCGCCAGACATTGGCGGATCGCGAACTAGAGGACCGAATACGCATCTACGTGAGTGCTGATCCCCGGGTGCGCCATCTCATTTACGCGCGACCACGCGAATAGCCGCCAAACCGCGGCCGTCGGAGGCGAGCGCGAAAGGGGCTCGCGGGGTTCGCGGGGGATGGCATAGAGTCGTTTCGATGGTCTGTCCGAAGTGCTCGACCCCGGCGGCGGGGCGCTCGGTCCACTGCGTCGAATGCGGGATCAGTATCGAGGCCCGCTGCGCCGCCTGCGACGCGACCAATCCTCCAAACGCGCGCTTCTCTTTTGATGCTGCAGCCGGCCGAGTGACGTTGAACTCGGCTACCACTTCGCCCGTCGCGGACAGCATCGCGGTTTTGCCACCGACGCGGCGCTCGCCCTGGTAGAGCACGCCTTTGCGGTGTCCTCGCTCCGGCTACGGGTCACGGCCATCGCTCTCGGGTGATGCACGCCGGCCTCCGGCACGACCTGTTCGAGGTCGATAGGCAGAGCCGCTTCTGACCGACCCGCCCCCGCTTCTCCGTAAGGGGCGGTCGTGGAACCGCGCTCCCGCTTGCGCGAAACTACTGGATTGGTAGTCACCAGCTTTGCAGCGCAGCCATCACGATGAGGAGAAACGACGATGCCACTTCCCAACGACGAAAAGCTGCTGGCTCTGGCCAACGACCTGATTCACCAGTTGGAGAAGCTCTTCGGAGAGTATCCGGGCTTCCGTCCAGCACACGCGAAAGGAGCGATGTTCACGGGCACGTTCACCCCCGCAGCGGGTGCGTCCTCGCTCACTAGGGCGCCGCACGTGCTGCGTTCGTCGACGCCGGTGACAGTGCGCTTCTCGAACTCGACCGGCGTTCCGTTGCTGCCGGACAACGATCCGAATGCCAACCCACGCGGGCTCGCGATCCGCTTCCATCTAGCGGAGCACGTGCACACCGACATCGTGAGCCACTCGACGGACGGATTCCCGACGCACACGGGCGCCGAGTTCCTGGAGTTTCTGCGGGCGGTGGCGTCGAGCGATCCGGCGAAGGTCGCGGGCTCGCCGCTCGAGGCGTTCCTCGGCAGCCATCCCGCGGCGCTGGCGTTCGTGCAGACGCCGAAGCCGGCTCCGGTGAGCTTCGCGACGGAGACGTACTTCGGCGTGACCGCGATGCGCTTCACGAACGCGGATGGCGTGAGCCGCTTCGGGCGCTACCGGATCGTTCCCGAGGCTGGCGCTGCGCACCTCGACGATGCGGCGACGAAGGCAAAGAGCGCGACCTATCTCTTGGACGAGATCGCGAAGCGAGTGGGGAACGGGCCGGTGCGTTTCAAATTGACGGTGCAGCTGGCGGAGCGCGGCGACGTCCTCGACGATGCTACGGTTCACTGGCCCGAGAGCCGAGCGCTCGTCGAGCTCGGTAGAATCGAGCTGACGGCGCCGGTGGCGAACGACGCGCGCGAGCAGAAGCACATCATCTTCGATCCGATCCCGAGGGTGGACGGGATCGAGGCCTCGGCGGATCCGCTGCTCGAGCTGCGGGCGGCGGTGTACTTGATCAGCGGACGGCGCAGACGAGCCGCTTCCGCATCGTAATTGAGCTTCACGGACGCAAACCTCGAGTGACGGAGAGGTTATATGCGAGACGCATCGAAGTTCGGAGCGCAGACGACGGCGAGCGAGGTCGCGGAAGGCATCGACCTGCGCGGCAAGCTCGCGCTGGTGACCGGCGGGTCCAGCGGACTCGGACAGGAGACCGCTCGCGTCCTGGCCGAGCGGGGCGCGCACGTGATCATCACTGCTCGCGACGTGCCGAAAGGCGAGACTGTCGCCGCGGCGATCCGCAGCTCGACCCGCAATCCCCGGGTCGAGGTCGCGGAGCTCGAGCTCGGTTCGCTGAAAAACATCCGCGCCTTCGCCGAGCGCCTTCTTTCACGGCACGACGCTCTTCACATCCTGGTCGACAACGCGGGCGTGATGGCGAGTCCGTTCATGAAGACCCAGGACGGCTTCGAGTTGCAATTCGGCTCGAATCACCTCGGCCACTTTCTCCTCACCTGTCTGCTGGCGCCGGCGCTGCTGCGCGGCGCGCCGAGCCGCATCGTCTCGGTCAGCTCGCGGGGGCATCACATGTCGCCGGTGGTCTTCGACGACATTCAGTTCGAGAAGCGGCCGTATGACAAGTGGCTCTCATACGGTCAGTCGAAAACGGCCAACATCCTCTTCGCCGTCGGTCTGGAGAAGCGGCTCGGCTCGCGTGGGGTGCACGCCAATGCTCTGCATCCGGGCGGCATCATGACCGAGCTCGGCCGACACTTGCAGCCCGAGGATCTCGAGTTCATCCGCTCGCGCATGAGTCGCGGCGGCGTCAGCTTCAAGACGGTCGAAGCCGGCGCGGCAACGGAGACCTTTGCCGCCACGGCGCCGGAGCTCGAAGGACGCGGCGGCCTCTATCTCGAGGACTGCCATGTCGCCACAGTAAACGACGCGGAAGACGCGCTCGACGGCGTGAAGTCCTACGCTCTCGACCCCGCCAACGCCGAGCGGCTCTGGGAGGTGTCGGAGAAGCTCGTCGGCCAGAAATTCCCGCTGACCTAGGGCCGGGTTCATCGCACGCTCCCTCGATGCAGTGCACGTCCCGATCCTGGTTTCGTTCTACTTGCACAACGCGCACCTCTCCTATCCGGCCGGACGTAGAACCCTTTCTCCTTGCGCAGAGCCACCGCAGAAGACTATCACCCCGAGAGCAAGCCTCTCCTCCGAGAGATCAGGCCTTACGGCGGGCGCGAATACGACCAGAGAGGACGCCTCGATGGGATCTGCAGTCATCGCCGAGCGCACGATCCACTATCACACGGTCGACAGTCGCACCGCCCGGCCATGGCGGAAGGTGCTCTACGTGCACGGGACGGGCTGCAATGGGCAGGTGTGGGTCCCGCACATGACCGCGATTGCCGACGCGCACATGCCCGTGGCGATCGACCTGCCGGGGCACGGGCTATCGCCTGGGCGCGGCTTTCGCGGGATCGCCGACTACACCCACTTCGTCGTCGAGCTGGCCAAGGGGCTGGGATGGGATCGCCTCGTGGTCGCGGGCCACTCCCTCGGGGGCGCCGTCGGGCTTTTAACCGCCCTCTATTATGGGGATCTGCTCGACGGCCTGATTCTGGTCGACACGGGAGCGCGTTTGCGGGTGGATTCCGGCCTGCTCCGCGACGCGCGCGCAGCGGCCGAGGCCGGGCGCGCGCTTGCGACGGATCGCTCGTGGGGCTTCGCGAGCGCCACGCCACAGTCAGTGGTCGACGCGGTTCAGAAGTTGACGGCGGACACGGACCCGGCGGTCACATACCAGGACTGGATTGCCGACGACACGTTCGATGTCATGAGCCGGCTGAAGGACATCCGCGTTCCCACCCTGGCCGTGTGCGGCGCCGAGGACCGGCTCACGCCCGTGAAGTATCATCAGTTCCTCGCGGCGCAGATCCCCGGATGCCAGCTGACAATCGTCGAGAACGCAGGACACTGGATGTTCTGGGAACAACCCGAGGTGTTCACGCGGACGGTCCGCTCTTTCCTTGACAGCCTACCGAAGGCCACGGGTTCATCGCGCTAGCAGCGCCGCGCGCTCAGCAGCGCGTCAGATGATCCCACGCTCCCGCAGCGCGGTAAGTGGGAAAAGATCGTCTCGCGCGCTTCCTGTCGCGTGATCGTCTGTGGCTAGGACGGCGTCTCGCCGTCGCCCACGACTTCACCGGCGATTTGCGAACACATGCGCTTCTCATAACTGCCGTGAGGAGATAGGAACGATTAGCGGGCCGATGTCGACATGACCTTCGATCTAAGACGCTGGCGGGATCTCCCTTTCTACGCAAATTTTACGGCCGGATTCCCGCACGCCGTCGTCAAGGAACCGGAAAATGCAGCACACGTTCAGCGAGGCACCCGATGCCTAAGACCTACAGCGGGAGATCCTGGGACGAGCTGGCTGTCGGCCAGGAATTCTGGACGGGCGGCCGGACCGTGACCGAGGGCGACGTGCTGGCCTTTTCCGGCCTCACGGGCGACTTCAATCCGCTCCACACCGACGAGGAGTTCGCTCGCGCAGCGAGCCCCTTCGGCACGCGCGTGCCGCACGGGCCGCTGATCCACGACATGTACCTGGGTCTCGTCGACCGCCTCGGCCTCTTCGCAGGCACCGCGCTCGCCTTCCTCGAGATCCGCTGGAAGTTCCTGGCCCCCGTCCTCGTCGGCGACACCGTCCATGCCCGGATCGGCATCCAAGCCAAGGGCGAGCTGAAGAAGGCCGATCGCGGAGTCGTCACGTTCGCGGTGACGCTCTTCAACCAGCGCGGGGGCACGGTGCAGGAGGGCGAGCACGTCATCGTGCTCGCGCGACGAGACCGATGACTCCCTCCCCAGCGCTTCCTCTCGGGGGCCGCATGCAGATCCGCGAGGCCGGGGGGCCGCCCACGCATTCCGGCTCGACGTGACCCGGCCGGAGGAGGTTGCCGCGGTCGTCGCCGCGATCGAGATCCTCGTGAACAACGCCGGCATGGTCATGGAGAAGAGCACGGAGGAGATGACCGATCACCACAAAATCCGGGACGATTTGTCCCACGGAGAGACGGGCGACGAAGAAAGTGTTGACCCTTCCGAAGGAAACGAAATGGAGCAGAAGGGATTCGAACCCTAGTTCTGACCGCGATTTCTAAGGGTTTTCTCGGTTTAATCGTCCTACTTCGTCCTACATGGAGCCCGACTTTGAACCACGTGGTTCAAAGTTCACAGGCGCGCCCACTCGTCACGGTCAATTCCGGCTTCCCGCAAGATTCGCGAGAGGAGATCAACGCTGATGTCCTGGCCGCCGTGAGGATTGGGCACTCTGATCGGTCGCTTTCCTTGAGCCGCCATGAACTCGTGCCTCCCACCCGGATACGGGCCGTCGTAACCAAGCCCACTCAGCTTGCGGATGAACTCTCGCCGCGAGCAGGGGGTGAGGCGCGCGGTCATCCGCGCCTCACTCGCCGCGCTTCGTAACGTCGAACTCGACGCCCTCGATGTGCGGCGGTGGGAGATGGCTGACGAAGCCGTTTACGAAGAGCCAGCCATCGAGCGCCTCCCAGAGGTCGTTGCGCGTATCCTCCACCGTAGGGCCGCTTGCCCAGAGCCCCTGGAAACCAGGAATCCGCGCAAACCATCCTCCGGCATCGAGTTTATCGTACTCGGCGCGGCGCATCGCCTCGCGGAGGTACTCCTCGTAGGACGCTACTC
The DNA here is from genome assembly GCA_963745025.1 of uncultured delta proteobacterium. Taxonomy (GTDB): domain Bacteria; phylum Desulfobacterota; class Binatia; order JACPRU01; family JACPRU01; genus CAVQIG01. The sequence goes on along the minus strand of CAVUWD010000014.1, from coordinate 234,138 downwards.
GCTGCGGCTCCGGCATCGTGTCCTCATCGTGGGGTATAAGGCTATCCTACTCACATTCCGGGGGCTAGTGCAGCGCGCCAGAACCGTCGGCCGATCGCGCCCGTTGCTGTCCGCCGGTTGCCTGAATGGGGTCGACGGCTCGGTTTCATGCGGCAGGCACTGCGCGTGTATAATCGCGACTCAAAGCGGCGCTGACCCCGCGAGCACCGAGCATGAGCCGGTCGAAGGAAACGATCCTCGTGGAGATAGCTCGCGAGGAGCAACGCCTCGCTGATCTCGAGCGAGCTCTTGCCGAGGCGCGAGCAAGGCGCGAGCAGCTGCTGTCGAAGCTCGAGGCAGCTTCGAGCACGACGTCTCCGGTCTGGTCGCTCCCGTCCGCGGGGAACGGCAAAACGCCTCACACGCCAGCCGACAAGGTCAAGCTCTTCCGGTCGCTTTTCCGAGGGCGGCCGGACATCTTCCCGACTCGCTTCGTGAGCAAGAGGACCGGCAAGCCCGGGTACGCTCCCGAGTGCTCGAACAAGTTCCAGGCGGGCCTTTGCATCCTGAAGACCGGAGGCAAGTGCAGCGAGTGCCCGAACCAGGCGTTCTTGCCCGTGAGCGACCAGGTCGTCCTCGACCACCTGCGGGGCAAGCACGTCATGGGCGTGTACCCGCTCCTCGAAGACGAGACGTGCTGGTTCCTCGCTGCTGATTTCGACAAGAGCTCGTGGAAAGAGGATGTCGCAGCCTTCGCGGAGACCTGTCGAGTCCGTAGCGTCCCTATCGCGATCGAGCGCTCTCGTTCGGGGAACGGCGCCCACGCGTGGTTCTTTTTCACCGCGCCGGTGCGAGCGAACGTGGCGCGGCGAATGGGCTGCTACCTCATCACCCAGACGATGAGCCGCCGACACGAGCTCAGCATGGAGTCGTATGACCGGTTCTTTCCAAACCAAGACACCTTGCCGCGGGGCGGTTTCGGGAACTTGATCGCGCTGCCTCTCCAGCACGAAGCCAGGGAACAGGGGAACAGCGTCTTCGTCGACGAGCGGTTCGAGCCGTTCTCCGACCAGTGGGCCTTCCTCGCGACCGTACCGCGCTTGGAGCCCGCAGCGGTCGAGGCGATCGCGAAAGAGGCGACTCGCACCCGACAAGTGGTTGGAATCCGCTTCGCAGACGTCATCGACGAACAGGAGATAGCGGCGCCGTGGTCGAGGCCACCAGGACGGCCTCGACCGCCCCGCGTCGAGGGCCCGCTGCCGTCGGAAGTAGCGGCCGTGCTTGCGCAACGACTCTTCGTCGAGAAGGCAGGTCTCCCCTCGCAGTTGCTGAACCAGTTGAAGCGGCTCGCTGCCTTCCAGAATCCCGAGTTCTACAAGAAGCAGAGGATGCGCCTCTCGACGGCGACGACGCCGCGTGTCGTCGCCTGTTTCGAAGATCTGCCGCGCTTCATCGCCTTGCCGCGCGGTTGCTTGTCGGAGGCGCAAGCGCTCTTCAAACAGCTCGGCGTGAAGCTGGCCGTTGAGGACCGTAGGCACGACGGCGTTCTTCTGGACTTCACATTCGACGGTGATCTCACCGCCGTCCAGAGAGACGCGGCTGCCGCGCTCTTGACGCATGAGACGGGCGTATTCTGCGGTCCGCCCGGGATCGGCAAGACGGTGCTCGGCACGTACCTGATCGCCGAGCGCGCCCGAAGCGCTTTGGTCCTCGTCCATCGCAAGCCTCTCCTCGACCAATGGATCGCTCAGCTGGCGATGTTTCTCGGCATCGACGAGAAGGAGGTGGGCCAGATCGGCGGCGGAAAGCGGAAGCCCAACGGTCGCCTCGACGTGGCGATGATCCAGAGCCTCGTCCGGAAGGGGCAAGTCGACGACCTCGTCGCCGTCTATGGACACGTCATCGTCGACGAGTGTCACCACGTGCCTGCCGTCTCCTTCGAGCGCGTGCTTTCAGAGGTGAAGGCGCGCTACCTCGTCGGCCTCACGGCAACACCGGAGCGGCGCGACGGCCACCAACCCATCACCGAGATGCAGCTCGGGCCGATCCGCTTCAGCGTGGACGTGAAGATCCAGGCCGCGCGCCGCCCGTTCGACCACCGGCTGATCGTTCGTGAGACCGCGTTCCGAATGGCGGGTGACAGTGCCGACGCGAGCATTCAGGAGGTCTATCGTGCGCTCGCTCACGACAACGCACGGAACAGAGAAATCCTCGATGACGTGATCGCGGCCATCCACGAGGGTCGCTCACCGATCCTGCTCACCGAGCGGAAGGACCACGTCGAGTACTTCGCCGACCACCTCCGCGCGTTCGTGCAGCATCTCGTTCTGCTCCACGGCGGGACGAGCCCCAAGGAACGGCGCGTGTCGGCCGAACGCCTCGCCGCGATCCCGGATACCGCAGAGCGGCTGGTGCTGGCGACCGGCCGGTACGTCGGTGAGGGATTCGACGACGCCCGCCTTGATACGCTCTTTCTCGCGATGCCGATCTCGTGGAAGGGGACTCTCATTCAGTACAGCGGCCGTCTCCATCGGCGCCATCACCGGCCGCGATATGCTTTCGCTGCGTTCAAACAAGGGCAGTTTGAACCACGTGGTTCAATCTGTCTCGTAAGTATGTGAATTAATTGAAGGAATTAATGGAGCAGAAGGGATTCGAACCCTCGACCCCCACGTTGCGAACGTGGTGCTCTCCCAGCTGAGCTACTGCCCCGTATCGGGAACCGAAGGGCGGTCCGCGTGCCGGAACGCCGAAGCGATCCTCCTAGCAGCCGTTTTCGGCGGCTTCAAGGTGGTAGGAGCGACCACGGGCCGACGGCTCAGGTGCCGAGCTTTTTCTCCTGAGCCTCCTGCGCGGCTTTGCAGTCGATGCAGAGCGTGGTGACCGGGCGCGCCTTCAAGCGCTCGACGCCGATCTCCTCCTCGCACTGCTCGCAGAGGCCGTAGCTGACGTCCTCGATCCGCGCGAGCGCCTCGTCGATCTTGGTGATCAGCTTCCGCTCTCGGTCGCGGATGCGCAGCATGAAGTTTCGATTGAACTCGAGCGAGGCGCGATCGGCGGGATCCGGGAAGTTCTCCTTGTCGTCCGACATGCCGTCGACCGAACGCCCGGCTTCACGCAACAGCTCGACACGGCGCTCATTCAAGAGTTCCTTGAAGAACTTGAGGTCACGCTTGTTCATGGGCACCTACGTTTAACCGCAATTGTTATCATCGCGCGCCCTTGCGAGTAAAGGTACAGGTGAGCAGAATCCAGGCATGAAGGTCGCCTACCTCGACGCATTCTCGGGTCTGTCAGGCGACATGGCGGTCGGAGCCCTGCTCGATTGTGGGCTCGACGTCGCCGCGCTCGAGCGCGAGCTCGCCAAGCTCGACGTCCGCGGCTATCGCGTCCGGCGTGAGACGCGAGAGCGCAGCGGAATCCGGGCAACGAAGTTCGTGGTCGAAATCGACGACGACCATCCTCCGCACCGGCATTCGCATGGCCACTCGCATGGCGAGCGCTTCCATCGATCGTTTCGCGACATTCGCGAGTTGATCCGCCAGAGCGCGCTCGCGCCGCGCGTCTGCGAGCTCGCGCTGCAGGTGTTCGTGTGTCTCGCCGAGGCCGAGGGAAAAGTCCACGGCGTCGAGCCGGACGAAGTCGCCTTTCACGAAGTCGGCGCGATCGACTCGATCGTCGACATCGTCGGTGCCGCATGGGGCATCGACGCGCTCGGAATCGAGGAGCTAGTGGTCTCTCCGCTGCCGCTCGGCAGCGGGATGGTTCGAAGCGCGCACGGTCCCCTCCCCGTGCCCGGCCCCGCGACCGCCGAGCTGCTGCGCGGCTTTTCGGTCCGGATCGGCGACGGGCAGGGAGAGCTCGTCACACCCACAGGGGCGGCGATCGTCGCGGCGCTCGCCCGCCCGGGGACCATGCCGGAGAGCGTGCGCGTCGAGCGCATCGGGTATGGCGCGGGAGAACGGGAGCTCGCCGACCGACCGAATCTGCTGCGCGTGCTCGTCGGCGAGCGCGCCACCGCCATCGGCGTCGATTCGCTGCTGGTGCTCGAGACGAACCTCGACGATTTCAACCCGGAGCTCTACGGTCATGTCATGGATCGGCTCTTCGCCGAAGGAGCGCGCGACGTGTTTCTCACGCCGATCCACATGAAGAAGAACCGGCCGGCCACGCTGCTCTCGGTCCTCGCCGACTACGAGCGCCGCGAACGGCTCGTCGCCACGCTCTTCAGCGAAACCTCGACGCTCGGCGTCCGCGTCTCGCCGGTCGAGCGCCTGCGCATCGAGCGCGAGAGCCGCGAGGTCGAAACCCGTTTCGGACGCGTACGCGTGAAGCTCGGGCGCGACCCGGGCGGGCACGTCAACGTGTCGCCGGAATATGAAGACTGCAGGCGAATCGCCGTCGCGAGCGGTGCACCACTGAAGATCGTTTATCAAGAAGCGGCGGCGGCTGCGCTCAGCGCGCTACGATCCGCGAGGCCGGTGGTTCGCCGACCGCGCGCAGGGGTTCGCGCGAAAGCGCGTCGCCTGCGTCGATGAACCCGGGCTCGCCGAGGCACGAAACCTCGGTGAGGCGTGCGAGCGCCCGTGCGTTCAGTCGCTGCGCGAGATCCGGCTCGGCAGCGGGGTGGTTCACCCATCGAGCGAAAATACTTGGACCCGTAGAGCGTGCGGTAGCAGCTGCCGGTCTGCCGAACGTCGATGTACCTAGCCCAGCCAGCCATGCCGAGCTCGGCGGCGGCGATCGCCTTGAGCACCCAGCTCCCGTTCATCATCTCACGGAGCACGACGACGAGGGCTTCGTGGCTCAGCGACGGGGTCTGGTATGGGATTGTGCTATACACGGCGACCGTGGCCCGGGAAAGAACGCTCTTCTCCTGCCAGAACTGCGGCCATCAGACGCCCAAGTGGCTCGGCCGTTGCCCCGACTGCGGGCGCTGGGAGAGCCTCGTCGAGGAGCGAGTCGCTCCGCCGGCAAAGGGGGGGCGCCGGCCGGCCGTATCCGAAGGGCGTCCGACGCCGCTCTCGGAGATCGTCGCCGACGGCGAGGAGCGGCGCTCCACCGGCATCGGCGAGCTCGATCGCGTGCTCGGCGGCGGAATGGTCGCGGGCTCCGCGATCCTCATCGGCGGTGACCCGGGGATCGGCAAGTCGACGCTTCTGCTGCAGGCTACCGCCGCGATCGCCGCCTCCGGCGTGAAGACGCTCTACGTCTCCGGTGAGGAGTCGGCGCAGCAGATCCGCATGCGCGCCGAGCGGCTCGGGCTCGGCGGGTCCGCGGCGTCGGTCTTCTGCGAAACCTCCCTCGAGCGCATCCTCGAGACCGCGGACGGCGCTCGGCCGCAGGTGATTGCCGTCGACTCGATCCAGACGGTGACCAGCGCGGATCTCGCCTCCGCGGCCGGCTCGATCGGACAGGTGCGCGAGTCGGCGGCGCGCCTGGTCGCCTTCAGCAAGCGGAGCGGCGCCGCATGCTTTCTCGTCGGCCATGTGACCAAAGAAGGCTACCTCGCGGGACCGCGCGTCCTCGAGCACATGGTCGACACGGTTCTCTACTTCGAGGGCGACCGCGGGCACGCGTTTCGCGTGCTCCGCGCGGTCAAGAACCGCTTCGGCTCGACGAACGAGATCGGCGTCTTCGAGATGAAGGACAGCGGGCTCGCTCCCGTCGTCAATCCCTCAGAGTTGTTTCTCTCCGAGCGTCCGGTGGGCGTCGCCGGGTCGGTGGTCATCGCGGCGATGGAGGGAACGCGGCCGATTCTCGTCGAGCTCCAGGCGCTGGTCACGCCGAGCGCGTTCGGCACCCCGCGCCGGACGACGCTCGGCATCGACTCGAACCGGCTCGCGCTGCTCGTCGCGGTGCTGGAGAAGAAGGTCGGCCTTCACTTGACCGGCCAGGACATCTTCCTGAACGTCGCCGGCGGCTTCTCGATCGACGAGCCGGCCGCGGACCTGGGTGCGATCATCGCGGTGGCGTCGAGCTTTCTCGATCGTCCGATCGACCCGACGACACTGGTGATCGGCGAGGTCGGCCTCGCCGGCGAGGTGCGCGCGATCCATCAGGCAGAGCTCCGCGTGCGCGAGGCGCAGAAGATGGGCTTTCGCCGCTGCATCTTGCCAGCGGCGAGCGAGCGCCGAATCGGCTCCGCCGACGGCTGCGAGCTCCTCGGCGTCGATTCGCTAGACGCGGTGTGGGGAGTATTGTTCGAGGAGGAAATGACGCGACGGAAACCGTCAATGCCGTGAAGCTCGAGTACGAAGCACAGGGGGGCGGCGAGCCGATGCTGCTGATCCGTGGCGCGTCGGTCGTCGACGCGTCGCACGACGCGGACACGCTCTTCGGCACGGTATTCCCCGAGCTCGAGAAGGGCCTCTTCAGCGCGGCCGACGCGCCGCGCGTAAAGCCCCCGCGCTCTCGTTCGTCGGCGAGAGGAGCGATCCGCCCTTCCGCGAGAGCCACGCCATGTTTCTGAAGTGGCTGCCGCGGGTCGAAGGGATGGAGATTCCACGCCCCGCCCATTTTCTTCAGGTCGAAGAGCCGCGGGCGCTCGCAGAAGCGATCGCCCGATTCGTCGTCAATCAGCCACCGCGATGAAGGAACGAATCCTCCTTTCCTGGAGCGGCGGCAAGGATAGCGCGCTGGCGCTCCACGAGATCCGGCGCTCGGGGGGCTACGAGGTGGCGGCGCTCCTCACCACCATCACGGAAGGAACGGAGTGCGTGGGCATGCACTGCGTGCGCCGCGAGCTGATCGCGCGACAGGCTGAGGCGCTTGGCGTGCCGCTGCGCGAGATCCGCATCCCGCCCGTTCCCTCGAACGAGGTCTACGAGGCGCGCATGCGGAGCGTGCTCGAGGAATACCGTGCGCAGGGGGTCCGGACGGTCGGCTTCGGTGATCTCTTTCTCGAGGATATCCGCGACTATCGCGAGATGACCCTTGGCCGTCTCGGCATGCGCGGGCTCTATCCGGTCTGGCGGCGCGACACCGCGGCGCTCGCCCGCGAGTTCGTCGATCTCGGCTTTCGCGCCGTGCTCGTGTGCGTCGACCTGCGCGCGCTCGATCGCTCGTTCGCCGGGCGGGTTCTCGATCGCTCGTTGCTCGACGACCTGCCGCCGACGGTCGATCCGTGCGGCGAGAACGGGGAGTTCCACACGTTCGTGTTCGACGGGCCGGGGTTCGCCGCCGCGGTCGCGTTCGCGCCGGGCGCGGTTCGCGAGGAGTCGACCTTCGCGTTCTGCGACCTGCTGCCCGCGTGATGCGTTTTGTCAAAAACGCCGAAAGGGACCTGCTCCCTTTTCCGACCCAGTTGAATGCTGGCGGGTGACGTGCAACCAATTTTGGGATGGAAGGCTTGCGTGATTTCCTCGTTGCCGCCTCGAGAGGGGGCGGTCGGAACTTCCGGACGATCGGCGATTGGGTGAACCTCGAGGGCCGGCGCGTGCTGCGCGGCCGCGTGTTTCGCTCGGGACATCTCGGGACGCTTGCTGACGAGCTCCGCGCGGAAGTGGCTGCCCTGGACCTCCGGACCGTGGTCACGCTGCAGACGCGGCAGGAGATCGACATCCTCGGTGACCCGATCGCCGCCTTGCTCCCCGAGGCGCGTTGGGAACACATCCCGATCGGCGATCGCTGGTTTCAGAATGGCACCTTGCTTCCGGACGACACGTCGTCGCAAGGGGCCTTCTACGTGGCCATGGTGCGAGACCATGCCGAAGAGTGGACGCGCTTTCTTCGTCTCTTCGCGGAAGCCGAGCGCTACTCCATCCTCTATCACTGTACCGCCGGCCGTGACCGCACCGGCGTGGCCACTCTACTGCTGCTCGAGACTCTCCGCGTGCCACGGGCGGAAATCGTCGCCGACTACTTACTGTCGAACGAGGTCTTTCAGGAGAACGTGCAGGAGCCGGAGGTGCTCGAGCCGCTGTTTCGAGCCATCGACCGTGCCGGCGGCATCGAGCGGTTCCTGGAGGATCTAGGGCTCCGGCAGGACGAGGTCGAGTCGATCCGCGCGAACCTGATCTCGGGGGAATGAGGACCGGCTACCGCGCAAGAACCCCCGGATCGCTTTCCGGTAGCCGGTAGCCGTGGCCTAGAACGGCACGTCGTGCTTCCCTGTCGTGCTTCCGTTGACAGCGTCGCACGCGAGTCACTAGCATTACCCCATGCGAGATCGCGGACTGCTGTGGTCGGGGTTACTGTTGCTCTTGCTCTTGATTCCCGCCTGCCGAGGGAAGGAAGGCGAAACCTCCAAGACGGAGACCGCGAAGGCCGGGGCGACCGTTGCTGCGGTGACCGTCCCGACGAAGGCCCCGCCGACGGAGACGCCCATGCCCGCGCCGACAGCGACGACAGCGCCTTCACCGTCCCCGCTGCCGACCTCGCCGCCCGAAGCGAAGGAAAGCTCGGCGGAGGAGCTCGAGCTGATCGGCATCGTGCGCGGCGGCGGTACCCCGTCGGCGCTGATCGGCTTCAAGGGGCGACAGGAGATCTTCCGCAAGGGCGACGCCGTGTTCGATCACGGCACCGTGAAGGACGTCCGCGATGACTCGGTCGTCATCCGCTCGGGTGGTCAGGACGTGACGTTGAAGCTCGCCAAGGAGGTCACCGCCGCGCCCGCGCAGACGCCAGTCGAAGAGATCGTCGAAGCGACCGCCGCCACCAAGGAAGCGGCACGCACCGCGCGCGACCGAGCCGTTGTCGCGCGCCGAGGCGCGTGCGGCGCTGAAGGATCTCTCGTCGCTTCTCGAGAAGGCCGATGCCAAGCGCGTGACGGTCGGCGGCGGACACGGGCTCCAGCTCGGCAAGGTCGATGCCGCGAGCTTCCTCGCCAAGCTCGGGCTGCGGAGCGGGGACGTGCTCCAGAAGATGAACGGCGTCGCGGTCGACGACCTCGAGCATCTGCCGGATCTCTCGTCGGCCGCCGACGGCAAGGAGCTGACGGTCAGCTACTCGCAAAACGACATCGGGCTCACGGTCGCGCGTCCGCTGCAGTGAGCGAGGCCGCCGCCTCGCTCAAGGCTCGTCTGCGCGCGCGGGTGCGCGAGCGGCTCGCGAGCGTGGCGGCGTCGGATCGGACGGCGAAGAGCGAGCGCATCGTCGCGCGGCTCGATGCGCTCGGTACCGTGCGCGCCGCTCACGCCCTGCTCGTCCATCTCTCGCTTCCGAGCGAGGTCGCGACCGACGCGCTACTCGCCGCGGCGCTCGGACGGGACCAGCGCGTGTTCGCGCCGCGCGTCGACGGCCCGCATCTCCGCTTCGTGCGTGTCGCGTTCGAGACAAAGTGGCGTCACTCGACGCTCGGCGTGCTCGAGCCCGAAGCGGGCGATCCGCTGGAGCCCGCCGACCTGCGTACGGGCCGGAGCGTCGTCGTCGTACCCGGCCTCGCTTTCGATGAGAACGGCGGACGGCTCGGGCGCGGAGGTGGTCATTACGACCGGTTTCTTCGCGAGGCGCGGCGCGCGGCGCCGATCGAGGCGATCGGCGTCGCCTTCGAGCTGCAAATCGTCGCGGAGGTCCCGCGGGTCGCGCACGACGAGCGAGTCGATCGAATCGTCACCGAAACGAGGGAGATCATCCCGCGAGGTGTGCGATGACCTCGTCCGACGACACGATCGCCGCCGGGCTCGAGCACCATCGTTACAAGAGGAGCTTGCGGGCAATCGCCATGCCGTGGAACGGGTCGCGGAGCGAATACGAGTCGGAGAGAAACGGAAGCCACACGAGCTCGTTCTCCTCCACGCGGATCGATTCGCAGCGGCAGCGCTCCGCGCGCTCGAAACTCCGTGGCGCCGCGCCGGCGTGGGCGAAGAGCGCCAGCGATCGAGCGTCGGCCTCGTCGAAGTATCCGCCGCGCGCACGGCGCGGCGCCGCCGTCGACGCGAGATGAGGCGCGAGCTGCGAGAGCGAGGTTGCGAGGTCGACGAGCGACCGCGCGCGGCGATGGCGGAACGCGGGGATCAGAAACGGCTGCGCGTCGCCGTCGCCGATCGTCGCGCGAAGCGCCCAGAACGGCAAGTGCTCGGCGATCTTCTCGGTGATCGTTTCGCGAGGCCCGGCGAAGCGGTGGGGCATCTCGACGAGATCGTCGCCGACGATTCGCCAGGCGCGCGAGCACGAGCCGCAATAGAAGATCACGTGTTCCGGCTCGACGGGGAGGTTCCAGCCGCAGTTCGGACAGACCAGCGGCCGGAAGCCGACGACGCTCGGCGAGCCGGTCGCCGGGCGGCCGAGCCGCTGGAGGAGCTCCGCGCGCAAGCCCCGCTCGACGATCGCTTGCGAGACGCCGTCGACGATCGTCAGAGAGCGCGATTGCGGGCGGCGGATTTCGACGAACCAGAAGGGGAAGTAGACGATCGACAAGACCGCGCCGACCACCGCCCGGCAGGCGACGTCGGGTCCCTCGCCCGTCTTGTGTCCGATCTCCAGCGCCGCGTCCACCGTCATCTCCGCCCCGACGAGGCTCCCGAGACTGGCGAGCGCTTCGCACCGATAGAGCTCGAGCCGCAGCGCATTCGGGCGCATGCCGAGCGAGTATAGAGCGGGGCTCGGGATGTCGATGGCGAGGAAATTCCGCTCGATCGCACGATCGCGACACTCGATGTCGTCGGCGAGGTCTTGCTCGGCGAGCCGAGCCATCAGCGCGGCGATGCGAAAATTGTCGGGATCGTAGTCGGACGGATCGGGAGGCTCCTCGCGACGCTCGGGCTCGGGCCGCTGCCAGCGGAGATCGATCGCGGTCAGCCGATAATAAGGAAGGAAGACGAGACGGGCCTCGCCCGTGCGCAACGGCCCAGCCGTTTCCGTCTCGGCGAATCGTGCGATCGAGATGGCGAGCGGGGCATCCAGCTTCGGCGACACGAAATAGGAGAGCACCCGCCCGTGCCCGGTGACGAGCAGGCGGGAGCGGCAGTGGTCGCACTCGAGCGCATTGGTCCCTTCGCCGAAGTCGATCGCGGCGCCGCAGTTCGGGCAATTCGTGGAGACCGTGAGGCGGGGCGCCGCCGACGTACCGAACCGCGGCACTTGGCTCACGTCCCCTCCAGAGCCGGGCGAATTCGCTCCGCCAGCACGTCTGCGTTCCGGCCGAACGCAGCGCTATCGGAGTAGCGAGCACGCATGCACGACCGCGGTCACGCCGACGGCCGCGAGCGAGCGTGCTCTCTCGGTCGCCTTGTCCGGCTCGTCGAGCGGTAGCGAGGTGAGCGCGATCACTTCGGGAGCGGGCTTGCCGGCGGCTGCAAAGAGCGCGCGAAGCTCGGTGATCGCGACCCCGAGCTTCTGCGGGTCGCCCCCGCTCGGCATCCAGCCGTCGCCGAACCGCGCCGCTCTCAGCATCGCCGGCCGACCCGAACCGCCGACATAGATGGGCGGGCGCTTCGGCCGCGGCAAGAACAGGAAGCGCACACCGGCTTCCTCGACTTCGTTGGCGGCAAAGCAGCGATGAAGGAATTCCAGCGTATGATCCGTGATCGCTCCGCGCCGTTCCCGCGCGACACCGACGACGCGGAACTCGGGCTCCATCCATCCCGCGCCGACCCCGCAGTGGAACCGTCCACCCGAGAGCTCCTGGATCGTCGCGATCCATTTGGCCGTCGCGAGGGGGGGGCGGTAGGGGACGACGAGGACGCCGGTGCCGAGACCGATCTTCTCCGTCGCCGCAGCGAGGAAGGCGAGAGTGGCCAGCGGGTCGAGATAGCGCCCACCGGATCCCTCCGCCTGGTCGGGCGGAATCGCCACGTGGTCGGCGACCCAGAGGTGATCGATCGCCGCCTGTTCGGCGAGCCGTGCGCACTCGAGAAGAGTCGCCCGCGTGGACTGCGGGCCCATGTTGCGGATGCAGAGGCCGAGCTTCATAAAACGGGTTTCCGGCTTCTGAGCTCAGCTTCGGCAGAGACCTCGAGGACTGTTTTTCGGAAGCCTGAAGTCGGAAGTCCGTTCATCCCGTTCCGAGCACGTCGGCCATCGTATAGAGCCCGGGCTTCCTCTGCTCTCCGAGCCAGAGGCCGGCGCGAACCGCGCCGCGCGCCAGGCACTCGCGGCTCTGCGCGCGATGGGTGAGCTCGAGCCGCTCGCCCTGGCCGAGGAAATACACGGTGTGATCGCCGACGACGTCGCCACCACGGAGCGCCATCACGCCGATTTCGTCATCTCGCCGCTTGCCCGTCATCCCTTGGCGCGCGGAGACCTGCGAGCGCTCGAGCTCGCGGCCGGTCGCGTTCGCCACGGCGCGCGCGAGCGCGATCGCCGTGCCGCTCGGTGCGTCGACCTTCATGCGATGGTGGAGCTCCGAGATCTCGCCATCGAAGCCGGGGCCGAGCAGGTGAGCCGCGTCGGCGACGAGCTTCAGGAGAACGTTCACGCCGACGCTCATGTTGGCGGCGATGATCGTCCGCGTCTTCGTAGCGAGCGCCTGTGCCTCGCGACTCTCTTCGCCCGAGAAGCCGGTCGTGCCGACGACGATCGCGGCACCCGTTTCGGACGCGGTCCGCAGATGCGCGAGGGCCGCCGGCGCGATCGTGAAATCCAAGGTCACGGTGTCGGGCTTGGCGACCGAAGCATAGTCGGCGGTGAGCGTGACGCCGAGCGGGCCGCCCCCGGCCAGCTCTCCGGCGTCGCGCCCGAGGGCCGTGTGCCCGTCCGCCTCGACCGCGCCGACGAGCGTTGCGCCTTCGGTGTCGCGAATCAGGCCGACGATCAGCCGCCCCATGCGGCCGGCCGCGCCGCAGACGACGAGTTTGACGCTCATCTCAGCGCACGAGCTTGTAGTCGGCGAGAACCTGCTTCAGCTTGGCGAGGTTTCCCTCGGACATCGGCGTGAGTGGCAAGCGCATCTCGGCGCTACACAGCCCGAGCAGCGCGCACGCGGTCTTCACCGGGATCGGGTTGGTCTCGACGAACAAGACCTTGACGAGCGCGAGCAGCTCGAAGTGGATGCGCCGGGCATCCTCCCACCGGCCCGCGGCCGCGGCATGTGCCATGTCGGCGAGCGCTTTTGGCGCGACGTTGGCCACCGCCGAGATCAATCCCTTGCCGCCCGCGGCGAGAATCGGGAAGTTGAGCGTGTCTTCTCCGCTGTAAACTCCGAATTCGCTGCCCGCGGCGGCGATGATCTCGATCGTCGTCTCGATCGCCCCGGTCGCCTCCTTCACGCCGACGATGCGCGGCACCTTGGCCATGCGCGCGAGCGTCGCCGGCTCGATCTTCGACCCGGTCCGCCCCGGAATGTTGTAGACGAGAATCGGTAAGCGCGTAGCTTCGGCGACCGCCTTGTAGTGCTGGAAGATCCCTTCCTGGGTCGGCTTGTTGTAGTAGGGCGAGATCAGCAGCGCGCCCTCGGCGCCTGCCTTCTCGGCGCTCTGGGTCAGGCGGATCGCTTCGGCCGTCGAGTTCGACCCGGTGCCGGCGATCACCGGCACCCGCTTGCGGGCGATCTCGATCGTCCAGCGGATGACCTCCTCGTGCTCCTCGTGACTGAGCGTTGCCGATTCGCCGGTCGTGCCGCAGGGGATGAGCCCGTCCGAGCCGCCGGCGAGCACGTGCTCGATCACGCGCTCGAGACCATCGCGGTCGACCTTACCCTGCTTGAACGGTGTGATGATGGGAACGAGCGAGCCAGTAAACACGAGACCGTAGCTATCAGAGTGGCGTCCAAGAGACTAGGAGGGCGGGGAGGCCACCTCCAGGGTGGTGGGTCATCTTGACGATCGAAGCCGCGGAGGAAGGGGACGTTGAGACCCGCACCCGATCAGTTTTCGCACGACGCTCGAGGAGACGGACGCGGTCGGTTGTGGTCGGCCCGTACTCGGGTCGATCACAATCGACCGCAACCGCGCGGAGCGCGGAAGACAATAACCCTCGACACTGGTCTATCGTCTTCCGCGCTTGCGCGCGGTGGCTGGATTTTCCGGTCGACCCGAATCCGGGCCGACCGGAAAATCCAGCGCTTCCGGATCTCGAGCGCCGGAGGCGAAGACTGAGGCATCACGGAAACGTTGAGAAATGCCTTGACCCCGCGAGGAGGGATTTATAGTTAACCGCCGACCAATCCTTCGAAAAGGGCGGTCGATGGGCGTGAGGAGGCTGGGCCCCTAGGTCGATGCACCCCGAGGACAACGTCTCGTTCGAACCCGTCGTGGGGCGCGCCCCGCTGATCCTCGGCGGGCACGACTTCCACTCGATCACCGAGGTCGTCGCGGCGCCCGTCGGAGCGCACGCCGAGCCTCGGCTGGTGGATCGCGTCTTGCCTGCTCCGCCTCGCTGCTCGGGCTTCTGCTCCTCGGCATCGCCTGGCTCTTCTGGGAAGGCATCGGCGTCTGGGGCCTCAACGACCCGGTCGGCTGGGCCTTCGACATCACGAACTTCGTCTTCTGGATCGGCATCGGCCACGCCGGCACGCTGATCTCGGCCATCCTCTTCCTCTTCCGCCAGAAGTGGCGCACGTCGATCAACCGCGCCGCCGAGGCGATGACGATCTTCGCCGTCATGTGCGCGCTGCATCTTCCCGGGCATCCACGTCGGGCGGGTCGTGGTTCGCCTACTGGATGGTGCCGCTGCCCGAACCAGATGGCGCATCTGGCCGAACTTCCGCAGCCCGCTGCTGTGGGACGTGTTCGCGGTGTCAGCACCTACGTCACGGTCTCGCTGCTGTTCTGGTACGTCGGGCTGATCCCCGACCTGGCGACGCTGCGCGACCGCGCCACGACCCGGATGCGCGCAGATCGTCTACGGCATCTTCGCGCTCGGCTGGCGCGGCTCGCAGCGCCACTGGCGGCACTACGAGAAGGCGTACCTGATCCTCGCCGGCCTCGCGACGCCGCTGGTGCTCTCGGTGCACTCGATCGTGTCGCTTCGACTTCGCCGTCGTCGCAGCTGCCCGGCTGGCACACGACGATCTTCCCGCCCTACTTCGTCGCCGGCGCCATCTTCTCGCGGCTTCGCGATGGTGGTGACGCTGATGGTGATCCCGCCGCAAGGTCTTCGGCCTCGAGGACATCATCACGATGCGCCACCTCGAGAACATGGACAAGATCATCCTCGCGACGGGCACGATGGTCGGCTACGCCTACGCGATGGAGTTCTTCATCGCCTGGTACAGCGGCAACCCCTACGAGCGGTTCGCGTTCGTCAACCGCGCGTTCGGCCCGTACTGCGTGGGCCTACTGGACGATGGTCACCTGCAACGTGCTCGTCGCCGCAGCTCTTCTGGTTCAAGAAGGTCGCGCACGCAGCATGGCCGTGCATGTTCGTCGTCTCGATCTTCGTCAACGTCGGCATGTGGTTCGAGCGCTTCGTCATCATCGTGACCTCGCTGCACCGCGACTTCCTGCCGTCGACCTGGGGCATGTTCTACCCGACGATCTGGGACGATCATCGACGCTCGTCGGCAGCTTCGGCCTGTTCTTCACGCTGTTCCTGCTGTTCGTCCGCTTCCTGCCGATGGTCGCGATGGCCGAGGTGAAGGCGGTGCTGCCCGCGGCGAACCCGCATCTCGGCGACGAAGGCCACGTGGCTCAGGCATGGACCGCGAGCCCAGCGCCGGAGGGAGCCGTCTGATGCCGCTGGTCGTTCCGGCGCTCCCGCGGGCAGAGACGTTCGGGCTGCTCGCCGAGTTCGAGCTCGCCGAAGGCGCTCTACCGCGGCCTGCGAGCAGGTGCGCGACGCCGGCTACACGCGCTGGGACGCGCACACGCCGTTCCCGGTCCACGGCCTCGACCGCGCGATGGGCCTCGGCCGCTCGCGGCTGCCGTGGATCGTGCTCGTCTTCGGACTCTGCGGCGCGCGTCGGCGGCTTCGCGCTGCAGATCTGGGTGAACGCGCATCGCGTACCCGCTCGTGATCAGCGGCAAGCCGCTCTTCGCCTGGCAGGCGTACGTGCCGGTCACGTTCGAGCTCGGCGTGCTGCTCGGCGGCGCTCTCGGCGCGGTCGCTCGGCATGCTCGCCCTCAACCGAGCTGCCGCGGCACTACCACCCGCTCTTCGGCTCGCCCGCGTTCGAGCGCGTCACCGACGACCGCTTCTTCATCTCGATCGAGGCCGGGGACCCGAAGTTCGACCCGACGAGACCGAGCGAGCTCGCTGCGCGACGCCGGGCGCGGCCGGGATCGAGTGGCTGGCCGCGTGAGGAGCGCACGAAGCGGTGAGCGACGAGCTCGCGTGCCGTCGACGCCGGCGCCGCCCGCCTCCCGGCCGGGCACCCGTCGGACGCGCCTGCCGTTCCTCGGCTCGGCTGGCCGTCGCTCGGCGCGGTCGGCCTCGTCGCGCTCGCTCGCGCTCTCGTCGGGCCACGGCGCCGCGTACTTCGCCTGGCTCGTCGCCTTCGTCTACTTCCTGACCATCGCCCTCGGCTGCCTCTACTTCGTGCTGATCCACACCGCGACGCAGGGCGGCCTGGGGCGTCGTGGTGCGCCGCGTGGCCGAGAACGTCGATGGCGACGCTGCCCGTCTTCGCGCTCCTCTTCGTGCCGATCTGGCTCGGCCGGCACGAGCTCTACCCCTGGACCGATGCCGCCGAGGTCGCCAAGAACCCCGTTCTGCAGAGGAAGCGGCCGTACCTGAACGAGGCGTTCTTCCTCCTGCGCGCGATCTTCTACTTCGCCGTCGTGGTCGGCGCTCGCGCTCTGGTTCCCGCGCCTGTCGCGGCAGCAGGACGAGACCGGTGACGGAGCGCATCGCCGCGCGCCTCGGCGCGGTGGCGGCGCCGCTGCTCATCCCGTTCGGCCTCACGCACACGTTCGCCGCGTTCGACTGGCTGATGTCGCTCGAGCCCGGATGGTACTCGACGATCTTCGGCGTCTACTCCTTCTCCGGCTCGCTGCTCGCGGCCTTCGCGTTCCTGGTCGCTCGCTCGCCGTTCGTCCATCGCGCGGGCCTGCTCCGCGGCGTGGTCACCGTCGAGCACCTGCACGACCTCGGCAAGCTGCTCTTCGCCTTCACGGTCTTCTGGGCCTACATCGCCTTCTCGCAGTACTTCCTGATCTGGTACGGCAACATCCCCGAGGAGACGATCTGGTATCATGACGTCGGTCCGAGGGCTCGTGGCCGGCGATCGGCGACGCTGCTCGCGGTCGGGCACTTCGTGATGCCGTTCTTCTTCCTGCTGCCGCGGCGCATCAAGCGCACCGCGCCGACTGCTCGTGGCGGCGGCGCTCTGGCTGCTCGCTGATGCACCTCGTGGACGTCTACTGGTGTCGTGATGCCCGTCGCATCCACGGCGCGGAGCGCGGTCCGGGGCCGCTGGACGCCGACCCGTCCTCGCGGTCGGCGGGTTCTTTCTCGCCGCCTTCGGGTGGGTGTCGAGTCGGCGCGCCGCTGGTGCCGGTGGGCGACCCGCGGCTGGCCGAGTCGCTGGCGTTCGAAAACGTGTGAGAACGATCGGGAGGGGAGACAATGTTCCGGTCTGTACCGAGCGTGTTCGAGAGCAGTCTGCTGGCCGTCGGGAGCCGGCTCGTCGTTGCTGCTCTCGTCGTGGCCGCCTTCGCCGGGACGGTCACCGGCACCGTCACCTACGACGGCAAGGTCCCGAACCTGAAGCCGCTCGCCATGGACGCCGAGCCGATCTGCGCGAAGAAGCACACGACCGGTCGCCGAACGAGATGCTCGTGCTCGGCCCGGCGGCAACACGATGGCCAACATCATGGTGCGCGTGATGAGCGGCCTGCCGGCCGGCAAGACCTATCCGGCGCCGAAGGAGCCCGTGGTGATGGACCAGAAGGGCTGCCAGTACGTGCCGCACGTGATGGGCATCATGGTCGGCCAGCCGTCAAGGTGCTGAACTGCGACGGCATCCTCCACAACGTGCACGCGCTGCCGAAGGTGAACCGCCAGTTCAACATGGCGATGCCGCCGACCCGCAAGGAGGCGCGAGCACCTTCGGCAAGGAGGAGGGCGATGTTCGTGGTCAAGTGCGACGTGCACCCCTGGATGACCGCCTACCGTCGGCGTCTTCGACACCCGTTCTTCGCGGTGACGAAGGACGACGGCAAGTTCACGATCGCGAACCTGCCCGCGGGCACGTACGAGATCGAGGCCTGGCACGAGAAGCTCGGCACGAAGACCGCGAAGGTGACGGTCGGCGCGACGCGACACGAAGACCGTCGACTTCAAGTTCTCGCGCCCCGGCCGCCAAGTAGCGACGCACCGCGGCCGCGATCCGCCGCGGTGCATCGGGAGACGAGCGACTGGAGTAACCATGGAAGCGCATGGCGAGACAGCCGCACGCGCACGCGCGCCGCGGCCCACGAGCACGTCACGAGGAGCCCGGGTTCTGGCGCAAGTACGTCTTCTCGACCGACCACAAGACGATCGGCATCCAGTACGCGGTGACCGGGCTGCTGTTCCTGTTCTTCGGCTTCTGCCTGATGATGCTGATGCGCTGGCAGCTCGCCTACCCGGGCCGCCGCTGCCGCTCCTCGGCGCGCTCCTCGGCGAGGCGCGGATGCCGGGCGGCGTGATGCTGCCCGAGTTCTACAACCAGCTCGGCGCGATGCACGGCACGATCATGGTCTTCCTCGGCGTCGTGCCGCTCGGCGTCGGCGGCTTCGGCAACTTCGTGCTGCCGCTGCAGATCGGCGCCCCCGACATGGCGTTCCCGCGCATCAACATGGCGAGCTACTAGTTCTTCGTGCGTCGGCGGCTTCGTGATGCTGGCGAGCTTCTTCCTCCCGGGCGGCGCGGCGCAG
Organism: uncultured delta proteobacterium; assembly: GCA_963745025.1. GTDB lineage: Bacteria > Desulfobacterota > Binatia > JACPRU01 > JACPRU01 > CAVQIG01. The sequence continues at coordinate 215,482 of CAVUWD010000014.1, read as the reverse complement.
TCCGGCTGGACGTCCTACGCGCCGCTCGCCGACATCGATCCCGGGCCAGACCGGTGGCTCATCGGCATGGTGCTTCCTCATCACCTCGTCGCTGCTCGGCTCGATCAACTTCATCGTCACGACGATCCAGCTCGCGCGCCAGGGCATGACCTTCTGGCGCTTCCCGTTCTTCGTCTGGGCGCAGTTCGTGACCTCGTTCCTGCTGCTGCTCGCCTTCCCGCCGCTCGAGGCCGCGGCGGTCCTGCAGCTCATGGACCGGGTCGCCGGAACGAGCTTCTTCCTGCCGACGGGCCTCGTGGTGAGCGGCCAGGCGCTGCCGGTCGCCGGCGGCGGCAACCCGCTCCTCTGGCAGCACCTCTTCTGGTTCCTCGCCCACCCCGAGGTCTACGTGCTGATCCTGCCGGCGATGGGCATCGTCGCCGAGGTGATCGCCAACAACACCCGCAAGCCGCTCTGGGGCTACGCGCCGATGGTCTACTCGCTGCTCTTCCTCGGCTTCATGTCGTTCATCGTCTGGGCGCACCACATGTTCATCACCGGCATGGGCACGCGATGGCGACGTTCTTCCAGACGACGACGATGATCATCTCGATCCCGTCGGTGGTGATCCTGCTCGGCGCTCCTCCTCTCGCTCTGGGGCGGCTCGATTCGCTTCAACACGCCGATGCTGTTCGCGCTCGCGTTCCTGCCGATGTTCGGCATCGGGGGCTTGACCGGACTGCCGCTCGGCCTCGCCTCGGCGGACATCCACCTGCACGACACCTACTACGTGATCGGCCACTTCCACTACGTGGTGGCGCCGGGAACGATCTTCGCGCTCTTCGCCGGGCATCTACTACTGGTACCCGAAGGCGACCGGCCGGAGGATGAACGAGACGCTCGGCAAGGTTCACTTCTGGATGTCGTTCATCTTCATGAACGGGGTCTTCATGCCGATGTTCTGGCTCGGGCTCGCCGGCGTCTCGCGCCGGCTCTACGACGGCGGCGCGTCATACGCCTACGCGCAGCACGTGCTTGGCCTGAACACGCTGAGCTCGTGGTCGGCGTGGTTCCTTGCCCTCGCGCAGATCCCGTTCATCATCAACTTCTTCTGGAGCTTACGGAGCGGAGAGGCCGTCGATCGCAATCCCTGGCACGCAACGACGATCGAGTGGCAGGCTCCGTCACCGCCACCGCACGGCAATTTCGATCATCCGCCGGTCGTCTATCGCGGCCCGTACGACTACAGCCCCGCGGGCTACGCCGAGGACTTCGCTCCGCAGACCCAGGAGGCGTGACCGATGGAAGGATTGATTCCGTACATCACCGAGCCCCGGGAGGACACCGGTCTCACCAACGGCAAGATCGGCATCTGGCTCTTCCTCGCCTCGGAGATCATGCTGTTCGGCGCGTTCTTCGCAACCTACATCGTGATGCGGCTCGGCGCCGTGACGTGGCCGCGCGGCTGGGAGGCGCAGAACGTTCCGCTCGGTACGCTGAACACCGGTCGTGCTGATCACCTCGAGCGTGACGATGGTCATGGCGTGGGCCTCGCTCGAGCGAAGCGACCTCAAGAAGTTTCAAATGTTCGCCGGCGCCACGGTCGGGCTCGGCTTCGTTTTTCTCTGCATCAAGTACGTCGAATACACGAGCCACTTCCACGAAGAGATGTTCCCGTGGACGAGCACGTACCTCGCCGTCTACTTCACGATGACGGGCCTGCACGCGCTGCACGTGATCTGCGGCATGGCGGTGAACGGCTTCTTCTGGCTCGCCGGCCGCAGCTACTGGGACGCCGGAGAGCGGCAGCTGCTCATCAATCGCGTCGAGAACGCAGGCCTCTTCTGGCACTTCGTCGACATCGTCTGGATCTTCCTGTTCCCGGTGCTGTACCTACTTTGAGCCGCCGAGGTGGACATGCAAAATCACACAGTCAGCCACCCCGCTGAGATCGACAGGCAAGTCCGCGGCTACATGGTCGTGTTCGTGGCGCTGATCGCCTTGACCGCGATCACGGTGGGGGTCTCGTACCTGCATCTCGAGGTGCACAACGCGGTGCTGGTGGCGCTCGCCATCGCGATCTTCAAAGCGAGCTTGGTGGCGCTCTTCTTCATGCACCTGATCTCCGAGCGGCACGTGATCTTCCTCATCCTGGCGTTCACGGTGGCGTTCTTCCTCGTGCTGATGTTTCTGCCGATTCTCACGACCCTCGACCACGTTCATGTCTGATCCTGTGGCGGCTCGATGGGGCTCAAGAACATTCATCTTCTGTTCATCTCGATGGCGATCGCCACGTGCATCGGGTTCGGGGCGTGGTGCGTATGGAGGTTTCGCGACGTCGGTGGCGGAGCGCTACCTCGCGGCGGGTATCGGCTCGTTCGTGATCGCCGTCGGGCTCTCGGCATACGGCAACTGGTTCCTGAAGAAGATGAAGGGGATCCGGCCATGAGGCCGCCTCGACCGACGCTCCCGGCGCTTCTCGGGGTGGCGCTCGCCGCCTTGCTCGCTTCGCGCGGCTCTGCGACCGCGTGCCCGATCTGCTTCGGCGACCCGAACTCGCCTCTCACCAAGAGCGCGGAGATGGGGGTGTGGTTCCTGCTCGCCGTGATCGTCTTGGTGGAGGTCGGCTTCGGGTTGTTCTTCCTGGTCTACCTGCGGCGGCGGGCGCGCGAATTCCGCGATCCGATGCCGCGGCCGGCTCTCCGCTTGGTGAAGAAGGGGGTCTAGAGTGGTTCAGCGAATTCTCTACCTTCCGGCGCTGGCTTCGGCGCATGGCGGCGCGCTCGACCGCATGACGCTCTGGGTGCACCTGCTGATGCTCGTTCTGTTCGTCGGCTGGAGCATCTATTTCGTGTTCGCCCTGCTGCGCTTTCGTGCCTCGAAGAATCCCAAGGCGAATCCCGAAGGCGTGCAGAACCACGCCTCGACCTACGTCGAAATCGGCGTGATCGTCGCCGAGGCGGTGTTGCTCCTCGGATTCTCGATTCCGCTTTGGGCCGAGCGCGTGAATCAATTCCCGCCAGAGGGCGAGGCGACGGTGGTGCGGGCCGTCGCACAGCAGTTTGCCTGGAACATCCACTATCCCGGGCCTGACGGGAAGTTCGGCAGGACCGATCCCAAGCTCGTCGATCCGCAATCGAATCCGCTCGGCCTCGATCGCGGTGATCCGGCGGCTGCCGACGACGTCACGACCGTGAACCAGCTCCATCTGCCGGTCGGCAAGCCGGCGATCATCCAAATCTCGAGCCTCGACGTCATCCACAGCTTCGCCATCCAGGAGATGCGGGTGAAGCAGGATGCGATTCCGGGTATGTCGACGCCGGTGTGGTTCGTGCCGACGGTGACGAGCGACGACATGAAGAAGCAAAAGAGCGACGAGAAATGGAGCTACCAGATCAATTGCGCGCAGCTCTGCGGGCTCGGCCACTATCGCATGGTCGGCTACGTGACGATCGACACGCCGGAGCAGTACCAGGCCTGGATGGATGCGGAGGTGAAGAAGGCGAAGGGTGGGGAAGGGGGCGGAGGCTTCTGGGGCTGAGCCGAGCGCCTTGGCACGAATCGCGCCGAGCGGTTTCCGCTCGTCACGATTCGTGCAGCGGGGTTGGGTAAGGGGCGTGCCGCTTCGACGTCACGCCCCTTGGTGCGTTCAGGCGGGAAAGAAGGGCAAGCTCATGGGGGGCGGTGAGGCCGCCGGCCTGGGGTTTCTGGTGTCGACCTACTACTTCAAGCAAGTAGATGCCTTCACCTCGCGGCCGCTCTTCGGCAACCCGGTAGCCGTAGTGCTGGGAGCGGACGGACTCGCGCCGGAGGAGATGCAGCGGATCGCGCAATGGACGAACCTCTCGGAGACAACGTTTGTGCTAACGCCGACCGTAGCGCAGCCCGCCTACCGGCTGCGCATCTTTACGCCGGGGCACGAGCTGCCCTTCGCCGGGCACCCGACGATCGGGTCATGCCACGCCGTCCTGGAGGCGGGGATCGTGGCGGCGCAAGACGGACGGCTCGTGCAGGAGTGCGGGGCCGGGAACCTGCCACTGCGGGTCGAAGGAGAGGGGTCGCAGCGGCGGATCCATGTCGAGGCGCCGGAGGCGAGGTTCGAAGGGGAGTTCGCCGGGCTGACACAAGGGCTGTCGGCAGTGCTCGGACGTCAGATCGCCGCATCTCCGGCGCCCACGGCGTTCCGCAACGGGCCGGTCTGGCTGTTCGTGCGCTTCGAAGACGCGAGCGAGGTGACGGCTCTGCGTCCGGACATGTCGGCGGTGACGAAGCTCAGCCGGGAGCTGTCGATCAGCGGCGTCGCCGCCTTCGCTCTCGTCGATCACGGTGAGTTCGCCGTACACATCCGTTGCTTCGCGCCTGCGTTCGGGGTTCCGGAGGATCCGGTTACAGGGAGCGCCAACGCCGCGCTACCGGCCTACCTCGCGCGCCACGGCCTGCTCGAGCGAACGGGCCGCGAATACGTCGCCACGCAGGCGACCGAGATGGGGCGCGACGGCCGAGTCCACGTGCGGGTGCTCGACGCAAACGGGCGTTCGGAGATCGGAGGGCACGCGGTGACGGTTGTGGAGGGGACGATAACGGTGTGAGGAACACCGCAGTCGGGTTTGCCGCGGGCCGTGAGGGGCTACAGCTGAGACGCCTGCGTCGCACTCGCTCGACGCCCGTGCTAGCGTCCTCGCGCTTCGCAAGTCCGTCAAACCGCCGGAGGATCAGATGATCAAGCTCTACCACGCACCGATGACGCGCTCGATCCGCATCTACTGGCTGCTCGAGGAGCTCGGCATACCCTATGAGCTTTCGCTCGTGTCCTTCACGCCGGCGAAGCTGCCGTTCTCGCAGGCCGTGCCGTGGGGCAAGCTGCCGGCGATCGAGGACGACGGGGTCACGATGTTCGAGTCGGGAGCGATTCTCGAGTACGTGCTCGAGCGTTACGGGAACGGGCGGCTGGCGCCGAAGCCGGGGACGCCGGAGCGCGCTGCGTTCCTCCAGTGGGTGCACTTCGCGGAAGCGACGGCGACGCCGCCGCTCGGTGACATCGTCCGCCACACGATCTTCAAGCCCGAGGCGGAGCGGATCCCGGCGGTGGTCGAGGATGCGCGGGCGCGGGTGGCGGCCTGCTTCGCGGTCCTCGAGCGCGCCCTCGAGGGCAAGGACTACCTGCTCGGCAGTCAGTTCTCGGCGGCGGACGTCATGATAGGCGTGACGCTGCTGATCGCCCGGCGCCTCAAGGCGTTCGACGATCGCTACCCGAAGCTCACGGCGTATCTAGCGCGCCTGGAAGCGCGGCCGGCGCTGCAGAAAGCGCTCTCGTGATGCTCCCGCTCGACGGCGTCCGTGTGGTCGATCTCACGCGCCTGCTCGCCGGGCCGTTCTGCGCGGCGCTGCTCGGTGATCTCGGCGCGGACGTCGTGAAGATCGAGGATCCGGTCGCGGGGGACGAGGCGCGCACCTGGCCGCCGCTTCGCGAGGGGGAGTCGCCGACCTACATCGTCAACAACCGCAATAAGCGCGGCATCGCGGTCGATCTGAAGGTGCCAGAAGGGGTGGGGATCGTCCGGCGGCTCGCCGGTGCGGCCGACGTGCTCGTCGAGAACTTCCGCACCGGCGCCATGGAGAACTTCCGCCTCGGCTACGAAGCGCTCGCGGCGGTGAATCCGCGCCTCGTCTACTGCTCGGTCTCGGCGTTCGGGCGAAGCGGACCGCGGGCCAACGAAGCGGGCTACGAAGCCGTCATGCAGGCCTTCGGCGGCATCATGTCGATCACCGGCGAGCCGGGGGGAGCGCCGGTTCGCTGTGGCGTCTCGTTCGTCGACCTGACGACGGGAATCCTTTGCGCGCTCGGCATCGTCTCGGCGCTGCGGCTTCGGGAGCGCACGGGCGTCGGCCAGCGCGTCGACGGCTCGCTTCTCGAGACAGCGCTCGGCCTGCTCAACTATCAAGCGGAAAGCTATCTGCTCGCAGGCGAGGTGCCGCGGGCGCTCGGCTCGGCGCATCCGTCGCTCGCGCCGTACCGAAACTTTCGCTGCCGTGACGGACAATGGGTGTTCATCGCCGGCGCGAACGATCGTCTTTGGCGGCGGCTTGCCGGGGCAATCGGTCTCGAGACGATGGCGGACGATCCGCGCTTCGCCACCAACCTCGAGCGCGTGAAGCATCGGCAGGAGGTCGATCGCGCCGTCGAAGCGGCGATCGCGCGCTTCGATTGCCCCGATCTTCTCCGGCGGCTCGCCGCGGTCGAGGTGCCGGCGGCGCCGGTCAACACGGTCGATCGGTTGCTCGGCGAGCCGCAGACGCTATCGCGGCCGGCAATGCGGCGCATGGAGCACCCGAAGCTCGGCGACATCCCGGTGATCGGCATGCCGCTCAGCTTCTCCGCGATCGATCCCGCCGTCCGCCGTCACGCGCCGGCGCGCGGCGAGCACACCGACGAGGTGCTCGCGGAGTGCGGCTATTCGCCGGGGGAGATCGCGGGCCTCCGCGCGCGGAAGGTCGTCGCGTAGATCTTTTCCTTGCCCCGGCTTCCGTGCGAAGGTCGCGTATCGGAGGAAGCGGTATGAAGAAAGAAGTCGTTCGCGTATCACCGATCTCCGACGTGACCGAGAAGCTCGGCGTCCCGCTCTCGGCCGCCATCAAGGCGAACGGATTCGTGTTCGTCTCCGGCATGCCGCCGGCCGATCCGAAGACCGGCCAGCTCGTCCGCGGCGACATCGTCAAGCAGACGGAGACCTGTCTCGAGAACGTGAAGGCGGCGGTGCAGGCTGCGGGATCCTCGCTCGACAAGGTCGTCAAGGTGACGATCTACGCGGCGAATTCGGCCTACTACCCGACGATCAACAAGGTCTACGCGCGGTATTTCCCCACCGACCCGCCGGCGCGCACCTTCGTCACCGTCGGCTCGTGGCCGATGGAGTTCGACATCGAGATCGAATGCGTCGCGCTCGCCTGATCGCTCAGCCGCGATCCCGCTCGCGCGTGCGCTTCTCGACCCAGCGCTGAAAGAGGAGCCGCATCGTGTCCGGCTCCTGGATGCCGCCGAGCGGGAAGCCGACGTGGAACGTCGGTACGCCGATGACCTCGGCCTCACGTGCCGCCTCGGTCAAGGCTTCGAGGCGGCCAAAATCGTGAGTGTCGCCGAGGGCCGCGGGATCGAGCATGAGGTCGGCGGCGAGCCGCTCGACCTCGCCTTCGGCGCCGATGTCGCGCCCCTCCTCGAAGACGGCGCTCCACACCCGCTCGTGCCAAACCGCCTCTCGAGCGCTGCCGGCGAGCGCCAGGGCCACCGCGTGCGCGGGCCGCGAGTCCAGCCACACGGGGGGCATGCGTACCCCGACGCCGAGCTCCTCGGCGACGCGCAGCGCGTTGTCTCGCCGCGGGCCATCGACGACGATGCCGCGCCGCCAGCCGGTGATCGCCACGAGATCGATCGGCCGCCACTCGAGGACGACACCCAGTGCGTCGAGGTCCTCCCGCATGCGCTCGAGCACGCGGTAGGCGACGAAGCAGATCGTCGACGCGAAGTCGTAGTGGACGGGGAGCACGAGCGGCGGCGCCATCGCGGACACGTGTTGCATCCCCCGCTTGCCGCGGCAAGACCAGATCAGCGGGTCGTCACGCGGTAGCGCAGCTCGGCTCGGCGCCGGTCGGTCTCTGAAGGTAGGGCTGCAGGCTTCGGGGAGAGACTCCTGGAAGCCTTTCCCGTAGCGCGTAGCCCGTAGCCCCTATCCTCTGGTGCCGAAGAGCTTCGGCGTCGGCATCTTCGCGCGGATCTCCGCGAGCACCTCTTCGCTGACGCGGCCAATCTGCCGATCACGACAGTAGGCTTCGACGCGCTTGGCGACCATGCCGCGGACGAACGCGGGGATCTGCTTCATCCGCTCGCACGCCGCCGGGTCCCACGCGAGCGTGACGTCGGCCGGCGAGCCGTATTCGACGGCGGGCGCGGCGGGCTTCGGGAACGTCCCCGGCTGATGCGTGCAGAGCGGGTCCTCTGCCATGACGTCGCCGGTCATACCGAACGCTCGTGCGCGGCAGCCGCCGCAGGCGGCGTTGAGCTCGCAGTCGCCGCAGCGCCCGCCGAGACGGCTGCGGCTGCGGATCTCGACGAAGAGGTCGGAGGACTGCCAGATCTCGGTGAGGCTCTGCGTTCGAAGATTCCCGCCGAACAGCGGCAGGTAAGGGCAAGGGGTGACGTCGCCGTTCGGACGAATGCCGAGGTAGTGCGTGCCGGCGGGGCAGCCGCCGGCGCCGCCGGCGTATCCCTTCAAGGCGGGCGACTCGGGCTCTTCGGCGACCAGCACGCGTGCGTAGTGCGGCGCGCACTTGGCGTTGACCAGCATGCGGCCCGCGAAGCGCTTCTGGATCGCGCGCAGCTCCGTGAGCACATGATCGTAGTCCTTCGCGTCGAGGTCGGAGACGTGCGCGCCGCGCCCGGTCGGTACCAGGAAATAGAGGTTCCAGACCTTCGCGCCGAGCTCGTCGTGGGCGAAGTCGGCGATCGCAGCGAGCTCCGCGACGTTGTGGCGCGCGACCGTCGTCTGGACGATGAAGGCGAGGCCGGCTCGGGCGAGGATCTTCGCTCCCTCGATCGTGTTGCGCCAAGCGCCGCGGACGCGGCGGAAGAGGTCGTGCCGGCGCTCGTCGAGCGCATCGAGGGAAAGCGAGAGGCCGCGCACGCCCTCGCGCTGGAGGACGGCCGCGAGGTTCTCGGTGATCTTCACGCCGTTCGTGCCGACCACGACCCAGAGGCCCTTGCCCGCGCCGTAGCGGATGATCTCGACGATGTCCCGCCGGAGCAGCGGCTCGCCGCCGGTGAGGATCAGCAAACAGTCCGGAGCGAACGCGGCGACCTCGTCGATCACGCGAAAACAGCCCTCGGTCGAGAGCTCTCTCCGATCGGCGAAGCTCTCGGTATGGACTTCGGGCTTGCCGCCCGCATCGAGGTAGCAGTGCTCGCAGGCGAGATTGCAGCGGTACGTCAGATTCCAGGAGATGACGTACGGGCGGGAGAACGCCGACGTTTCGCGGTTTGTGACGCTTTCGGTCGGCACGGCGACTTCGAGAACGCGTCTCTACATTCCGAAGGAGCTCTTCGCCTGCTCGAGCACTTGCTCGTCGACCTCGCGAAGGCCCTGCTCGCGGGCATAGCGCTCGATGCCCACCCGCGCCATCGGACGGACGAATTCGGGAACGTTGGCGAGCCGCTCGAGCGCCTTGGCCGTCCACGGCAGCTCGCCGTCGGCCGAGGGCGCCGACATGCCCTGGATCATCCCCGAGAACGGGCACTTCGATTCGGTTTTCTCACCGCTCGGGCCGATCTCGACCCCGAGCGACGTCACCATCTGCGTTTCGAGCGGGTTGGTGAGCATGGCGATCCGGTGAGCGCACTCCGGACATTCGTAGACGACCGACAGGCTACCGCGGTCGGGTGGCGCGACCTGGACGAGCTTCATCGGCTGATCGCAGAGGACGCAGAGGAACTTCATGTCACCTCCATGCGACGGTGGATCTCCAGAGCGACCTCGCGGATGGCCTGCCGGGTGGGGTTCGACGGATCGTCGGGCAGGGCTTCGCCGCGATCGCACGCGGCGGCGAGATCGGGATCGAACGGTACCGAGCCGAGACAGGGGATGCCGAGGTCGATCGCGCCCGACTCCGCAAACAGCGGCTGGATCGTGTGGCAGCCGCTGCAGGCGTAGCCCTTCATGTTGTCGACGTAGCCGAGAATCCGGTTCGGCGTCTTGCGGAGCGCCGCGAGCGAGCGCGCGACGACCCCGCGCGAGAGGTCCGAGGGAATCGTGACGAGCACGAGCGCGGCCGCAGGCCCGAGAAACTCCGCATACTGAAACGTGCGCTCCGCGCCCGGCGGCAGATCGACGAGCAGGAAATCGAGCGTTCCCCATGCGACGCCAGCGAGCAGATCGCCGAGCAGGGAGAATTCCCGTGTGGCGCGCCACAGGTAGGTATCGCCGCGGGCGACGGTCTCGAAATCGAGCGCCTCGGACTCCGGAACGAGGACGCCCATCGACACCACGCCGATTCCGGACGGCGTGCGCGGCATGACGATCCCATCCGGCCCGGGAATGATCGGCACGCGCCCGAGGCCTGCCATGCGCGCCTGGCTCGGACCGTTGAGATCCGCATCGAGAATCGCCACGCCAGCACCTGAGGCGCGAAGCGCGCGGGCGAGCTGCATGGTCAGCGTGCTCTTGCCGACGCCGCCTTTGCCGGATCCGATCGCCAGCATGTGGCGGACCCCGGCGAGGCTCGCGGCGATCCGTCCCCGCCTGGCGACGACCTGTGCCCCGACGTTCGAGCCGCCGTCGCCGGCGATGTCGTAGTAGCTCTTCACGGCGCTTGCATGTCTGCTGCGTAGCCGATGTACTCGGTCTCGCGGTGAAAGCCCAGAGCCGCCAGGAGCGCTCCGGGGATTTCGTCCTCCGCGACCTTGCGGATGATCCGCGGCGTCACGCCGGCGCGCCGGTGAAGGTCGGCCAACAGCGGGGCCAGGAGCTCGTTGCGGGTGGCGCCGAGGGCCACGAGCTCACAGGCCGCGGATCTCGCTCGATGGAGGACGTAGGCCTCGATACGCTCGTCCGACGCGATCGCCAATCCATCGATCTCTCGGCTCCGGCTCGCCATCGTCGCGAGCGAGCGCTCCCAGGGGCGCGGGATCGACGGGTCGAGCGCGCCGCTCTGGACGAGCTCCTCAACGGTTACGGCGGAGACGAGGCTCGCCTCCACCGGGAATGCCGCCGGCGTCCTATCCGAGACGAAATCGCCGTAGCGCCTCTCGGCGGCGAATCCGCAGCGCTCGAAGAAGCGACACACGCCCGTCGATTCGGCGGGAACCTCGACGACGAGGCGCCGCGGACCGAGGATCGCGACCTTGCGGCGCAGCGAATCGAGCAAATGCCGGCCGTGCCCCCGGCGCTCGTGGCCGGGGCGCACGGCGAGCCGGTAGACGAGGTTCGAGTCCTCGCGCTTGGCGCCGAGCAGCACCGCGATCGGCGTTTCGCCATCGAAGGCGATCATGCAGCTCGACGCCCAGAGACCGAGCGCGCGCGCGCCGTGCTTGAAGCCGTCGACGGTCAGCGGCGGTTCGGTTTGGCGGCGATCGCCGCAGCAGGCGTTGTACGCCTCGACGAGGAGCGGGATGTCGTCGGTTCGGCAGAAGCGGTAGCCGGACATGCCAAGATTGGCTACGGGCTACAGGCTACAGGCAAAAACATCATGGATCCTTTTCTGTAGCCTGTAGCCTATTTTTCGTCGCCCTGCCTCTTCGCCTCCATCATCGCCATGATGCCCACCTCGTTGAGCGCTAGGCTGCCCGGCCGCGTCGCGGGAACCGGGCTCGCCGTAGCGGCGGCCTCGCGCACGCTCTCTGGGTTTCGATTGTAGCCCTGGATCATCTCTTCCATGAGCTTCCGGCCCTGCTCGATGCCTTCCTCGACGAGCGCGAGGTCGATCGGGCTTCGGCTCCGCTCGCGCGCCAGGTCTTCGATTCTCGCCTGAGTGCGACTCCGCATGAAGCCGGCCGGGACGCGAAGGATCCGTGCGATCGCGTCGGGTGCCCAATCGAGCTCGGAGAAGAGAGGATTTCGCTTGTCGTCGCGAGCGATGAGCTTCTTTCCGTCCTGCGTCTCGACGGGCGCTGCCGCGGCTCCGTCGGCGGGAAGCACGAGCGGCGCACCGGTCTCCTCCTCGACCATCATCTTGGCGAACTCGAAACCCACGGTCTCGAGCCGGCGAAGGCGCGCGGCCTTCTCGATGCGCGCCTTGGTGCGGCGGCGCTTGTAGCCATCCTGGATCGTCCAGAGTCCACGCTTGGCATCGCGCGTCCAGGTGAGCTTTCGTCCGTCGTAGGTCGTCTCGGGCTGCGCGCCGCCCTCGGTCTCGATGATCTCCTCGACCATCTCGGGCGAGATCACCTGGAAGGAGTGGCCGCCGCACACCGCGCACACGACCGGGCTCGCCTCGACTGCCGACACGCCGCATTTCCGGCAGATCGAGATCGGCTTGTCCTTGGCGTGCCCGAGCACCACGCTCTCGGCGAGCTTCGTCGCGGCCTTCGCACCCTTCGGCATGTAACGGTCCATCGCCTCGTCGAGCAGATCGCTGGTGATCACGCTGTGGCCCTTCTCGAGGGCCAGCCGGAAGATCGCCGTGCGGGCGATTCCCTGGACGAGCGGCGGCACGCGTGTCATGCGCTCCTCCGCCTCCGCGGTCCAACGGATCGACTGCTCCGCCTTGACGTCGAGCTCGGGCACCTCCAGACGCGTCGTCAGCAGGACGTTGCACGGCGAGTTGCGGAACAGATTCTCGGAATTGCTGCCGAGCTCGTGCTCGTCGTTCGCGCTATGGATGCCGGTCCGTCCGACGACGAGGAGCCACGGCTCGATCTTCCGCGCGTGGTTGAGAACCTTCTGGAACGCCTTGCCGTCGAGGAGCGTCTTGTGGATCTCGACGCCGACCTCGGCGGCCATCGTACCGGCGACCTCGAGGTGCGACTGGTAGATCTGCGCGAGGCCCGTGTCGATGACTTCCTCGTGGAGCTGATTTTGCTCCTCGAAGCGAAAGACCTTGGCCGCCTTCTCGGTGAGCACGTTCACGATGCTGTTGAAGACCGTGTAGTGTAGATAGGGGTCGTAGACGGCGATTGCCTCGACCTTCTTGTCGAAGCGCTTGGCGAGGTCGATCGCGGTCATCAGCGCGCCGAAGGACTGCGGGCTGCCGTCGATGCCGACGAGGATCGTGTCGCGTTCGGCTCCACCATTCTCGTCCGGCAGCTGCTTGACGACCAACACGTCTTGTCGGGCTTTCCGCGCCACACGCTCGCAGACCGATCCCACTTGGCTGTCGCGCACGCGGCCGAGACCGAGCACGCCGATCACGACGAGGTCGTAGTCGCCCGCGGCGAGGTCCTTGACGATCTCGGTGGAGTGTTTGCCATCGATCATCCGCGGCTCGAACTCGAGGCCCGCCGTGGCGCAGGCGGCGGCCATCGGCGCCAGGTAGCTGTCGGAGACGAGCTTCAGGCCCATCGTGATCAAGCTGTCGTGGATCTTCCGCTGCCGCTCGAGCTCGGTCTCCTCGAGATATTCCTCCGGCAGCGTGTACTCCATCTGCTTGAAGCGGTAGTCGTGCATCTTCGCCGCGTAGACGTGACAGCCGACCATCTTCGATCCGAAGGCCTTGCCGAGGTCAACCGCGCGGCGAATCGCCTGGTTCGAATGTTCGGAATTGTCTACCGGGACGTAGATCGTCTTGTACATTGCTTCCTCCAAATCACGTCGCTCCGGTCGAACGGTGCGCCCGACGCCGCGCCCAGCCGATGAACACGAGCTCGAGCGCGAATGCGGCGACCGCCCACTTGGCCATCTGACCCGCAGGCGACTGCTTCTCGGCGGGCGACAGGTACACCGTCCACCAGTTGGTGAGCGCGCGCTTGTTGCCGCGCTCGCGGGCGAGACCGTCCCACAACGAGAAGGCGACCGGGATGAACGCGCCTTCCTCGAAGCTGATCTCGCCTTGGCTGCGCAGCGGGCGTTTGAAAACGACTCGCCATTCGCCCTTGTCGTAGTGGCTCGCGACCTCGAGCTTGCGCGGCCCGAGCGCTTCGAGGCTGTCGCTGCCTTGAGCCAGGTACAGGCCAGCCGGTTTCTTGGCGAGGTCGGCGAACCAGAGGTTCACCGGGTTCCCTTTGTCGCCGAAGATGAAGTAGGGCTTGCGGATCGTCGTCGGGAGCGCGACCGGAAGCTGAATCGCCACCGCGTCGGAGAACTCGCTCGCTGCAACCGCGGGAGCGCCGGCGCCGGCTTCTTCCTCTCCCCAGACGCTGCCTTCGGACTTCGCAGCCGGAGCGGCTTGCTCCTCTTCGCCCCAGACGTTTCCGCCACCCTCGACCGCCGGCTTCGCGGCGGGCTTCTCGCCTTCGTCCTCGGCGGCCGGCACGGCGATCTCCGGACCGTTCTTGCCGCTCGTCTCCGCCCGCATGTCGTGCCACGTGAGCTCGAAGGCGATGTCGGTCTCGTTGTAAACCGTGCGAACCGAGATGCCATTGCACGGCGGATGGAACTCGCGGCCGGGCTGGACGATCTGACCGATCACCGGAAAGTACGCCGCTTCCGTGTCCTCGAAGAGCTTCGCATCGTTCGCATCGATCTCTTTCCGGACCTTCTTCGCCATCACGACCGTCGCGTAGCTCGGCGTGTCGCTCTCCGACAGCGAGTAGGTGTAGTTCGCGAGATCCCAGCGCTGTTCGAGCGAAAGCGCGTCGACGAACGACGGCATCGGCGTTCCGTTGAGGCCGGTCGAGAACGCGCGGAAGATGTCCTCGCGCTTCGGCCCGCCGCGAAACGTCCAGCGGCGAGTGAGGTCGGCCGTGCGGATGGTGTTCCCCCAGTCGTCCTTCAGCGTCGGCGCGGAGATGCCGTCGGTACGGCCGAGGTCGCCGTGGCAACGCGCGCAGCCGAGATCCGCGTAGAGCTTCTTGCCCTTCTCGATCGAATCCTTGCCGAGCGCTGGAGCGGGGGGGATCGGGATCGGCTCCGCCTGTCGCTCGGCCTTGGCGAAATCGGGGGCGAATGATTTCACGTAGTACACGAGGTCGGTGAGCTGCTGTTCGTTGAACTGCGGCCACGCGGGCATCGCGGTGTACGGCATGCCTGCGCGGATGATGTTCTTCAGGTCCTGCGTGGTCGGCAGCGCGCCACTCGGCGTTGTGCGGATCTTGAACTTGCCGGAGGTGAAGTCGCGCGGCTTCGGCAGGACGAAGGGCGTGGCGATTCCCTCGCCGTCGCCCTTTTCCCCGTGGCACTGCGCGCAATTGACCGCGTAGAGCTTCTTTCCGGCCTCGCGTTGGGCGTCGGTGCCGACATCGGGCGCGGGTGCGGCGGCCAGCGCCGCCGACGCGGCGAGCGACGCCGCAAGGGAGAGACTCGAGAGGAAGCCGCACACCTTGCGGGTCAGGGACGGGGGAGGGGCGGAGGAGGGTGGGGTTCCTGCGAAGCAGGAGCGTCCCAGAACGCGGATGCGTCTCACTTGGCCGCCTCTTCCCAGGAGCGCGGCCGATACCCCGTGTCGCTGTAGAGAAAGAGAATCACTTCCCAGATCTGGTCGTTGGTAAGGAAGCGTTCCCACTCGGGCATGGCCGAGTCACCCGGCGCGCCTTCATCGGGCATGCCGGGGCCGCCCTTGGCGATTCTCCAGAAGAAGAACGTCTCCTGGAACATCGGTAGCACGCCGGAGTCCTGGAAATTCGCCGGCACGGGGCTCAGTCCGTAGGCGAACATGCCGTCGCCGCCGAGCGCGTCGCCGTGGCAGAAGAAGCAATTGCTGTAGTAAATGCGCCGGCCGTTCTCGACGTGCTGCACGAACGCCTTCGGGTCAGTCTTCTCGAGCGCGCGGAAGGGATCCTCGCCGCGCAGGAGATCGATCTTCTGGCCGTGGGAGGAGATGTCCGCGGGTGGGGACGGGTGCACCGTGCGACCGAAGAACGGCGGCTGGATGGGCTGGCTCAGGCTCGCGTACACGCCCCAGGCGACGAGGCCGGGGATCGCGGCCGCGACCAGGGCGAGCGGCAGCGTGTAGCGACGATTGGTGGCGAACTCGAGGATCGGTGCGAACGTTCCGCGCGAGCGCTCGCGGCTCGACATCGCGTAGGCGAAGAGCGCGAGCGTCGCGATCGCCATGTAGATGTGGACGGCCGAAGCGGGGATCGGCGTCACGAAGCCGTAGTTGAAGGTGACGTACAGCCCGACCCACCAGGCGACGATCCACGGGAGCACGCCCGCCCGCAGCAGGCGGAGCAATACCATCGCCGCAAGGATCGGGAGGACGACCGCGAGTTTCACGACGCTCCTCCGCAGTACGGCAGCTTCTCCTTGAGCGTGATCGTCGGCTCCCCACCCTGGCTCTGCAGCCAGGCGATCACCGCGTGGAGCTCCTCGTCGGAGAGCCCGACCGGCGCCTTGTTGATCGTCGGCATCCCTGGGGTGAAGCCCGGCACGATGAAGGCGTTCGGGTCGCAGAGCGTCTGCGCGAAGTATTGAAGCTGGTCGAAACCAGCGACCCGTGTCTTCGCGCGCTCGGCGACCCCCGCGAGATCGGGGAACCGAAGCGTCGCCTCCTTGCTGCCGATCGTGTGGCAAGTCGTACAAAGGCCCTTGCTATGCGCGATCTGGTCGCCGATCTTGGCGAGCTGGGCCGGCGTCATGTCCTGGGTGATCTCGACCTTCGGCGGCGGCTGCAGCTGCTTTTGCGGCACGAGCTGGCCGACGTAGGTGTAGAAGAGCGTCGTGCCGACCACCACCAAGACCACGTTGACGCCGACCGGGGATCTCATGAGGCCGCCGACACCCTCTTCGGTGCGTGGCCGGCGTGACTCTGCTCGTCGGATTGCTCTCCGCCCCAGTCCTTCTTGTCGTGCAGGCTCGCGAGCCAGAAGACGAAGGCGATGAGCGCAAAGAAGAGGATCACGCAGACCGAGACGACGTTGGCAGCGAATCCCAGCGTGGGCGTGAAGGCATCGGGAGAAGAATCCTGCAAAACGCCGTACACGTGCCAGTGTTGGCGGAGGCCCGAGCGGACATAGCCCATCAGCCCCATGAGCCACGTGAACGTCACGGCGATGAAGATCAGAACGTACTGCGAGATCGCGGGGATCTTGCCCCAGTGCGTCTCGCCCGTGGCCTCGGCGCCTCGCATCAGGAAGATGTCGATCACCGTCATCGCCACCATCGCCACGAGCACCGACAGTACCTGCGGCACGGAGAAACCAATGCGCACCGCCGCCTCGACGAAGTAGCCGTAGATGCCGTAGAAGATCACGGTCGACGTGGCGGCGGCGAAGATCAGAAACTGGGCGAGGTTGCCGAGCTTGGCCCACGACACCGTCGGCCGCTTGCCGGTCCGGCGGTAGAAGAGAAAGCTCACGTAGGTGGTGAGGATCAGCACGTTCACCGCGGTATTCTTCGCCGACATCACGCCGAGGTAGCCGAGGATCGGGTGCAGCGTGCCGCCCATCGCGCGGATCTCGGTGGTGGTAGCGATGATCGAACGCGGCGTCGCCCACACCGCGAAGCAAACGGCGATCGTCGCCAGCAGGTACTTTACGTACTTCTGGTACGCCTGTACGCCCTCCACTCGGCCCATGCCGAGCCAAAGGTAGTAGTTTGCAGCCAGGAAGAGGTTGCCGATCAGCACCGCCTGGATCATGAACAGCCAGGAGAACGCGCCGCCCATCATCATGATGCCGAGCGCCTGGTTGTAGGCGTAAATCTCCTTCGCGAGGTAGTAGCCGGCGAACGGCAGCGGCAGGAACGCGCTGATCGCAACGAAGTTGCCGATGTAGCCCATCCAATCGTAATGCGCGCGCTCCTCGTCGCTCGTGGCGTGCAGGAACTTCCAGGCCGCGTAGGCCGCGGCCACCGAGCCGCCGAAGGCGATATTGCCGATGAAGCGGTGGATGTTGATCGGCATCCACGAGTAGTTGTCGAATGCGGCGTAGAGGTCGATGAGCGCTCCGCTGTCGGAGACGCCCTGCGGCGTCATCATGAACGACGCCCAGGCATTGGCGATCGCCATGATCAGGGTACCGACGACGTTGATGCCGAGGCCGAGCCCGAGGTGGACGAGCGGGTGAAACTTTCCCCAGCCGTAGTAGTAGCTGTAGAGGAACCCTGCCTCGAAGAAGAAGAGCCCGACGTACGGCAAGAACGTCGGCGAGAAGACTTCCATCAAATAGTTCGTGAAGGCCGGGTAGAGCATGATCAGCAGGAAGGTCAGGAACCCGCCGAAGCTCGCCGTAAACGAGAAGGATGTCGACAAGAGCTTGGTGAACTCGAACGCCAGCCGGTCGTAGCGCTTGTCGCCGGTGATGTAGCCGATGAGCTCGATGATGAAGGCGAACATCGGGACGGCGAGCACGAAGGCCGCGAACATGAGGTGCAGCTCGGCGACCACCCAAACGGCCACGCGGCTGCCGACGACGGGGAAGGTTCGGTAGGACGGCGGCTCGTACTTCTTGGCCTTGGCTTTCTCTTCCTGCGCGTTGCGCATGTCCGCGATCCCTCGATCGCGGGGCACGGGTTGGACCTCCGTGGAACGGATCGGCGGATGGTACGCATGGTCGTTGAGCGCCACCCAAACGCGCAGCGTCACCGCGACCAGCATCACGGCGCCGACCGTCAAGCCGATCAGGACGCGGCGATTCACCGTGACGCCTCCCTTTCCGTCTCCGCCTTCTGGAGGCTCCGCACGTAGGCGATGATCGCCCAGCGGTCCCGGGGGCGGACGGGGTAGCGGTAGGCGGGCATCAGGCCTTTGCCGTTGGTGAGGGTGTCGAAGATCGTGCCGTCGGGCATCTCTCGGAACCGCTTCTCGAGCAGGTTGGCGGTCGGCACCTTGGCGCGCTGGAAGAGGATGCCTTTGCCCTCGCCGCGCTCGTCGTGGCAGGGCCTGCAATAGATGTCGAAGCGCTCGCGGCCGCGCGAGAGAAGGGCCTCGTCGACGTTGATCGGCGAGGTGGCGAGCGGCGAGCCGTCGGCGTTCTTGCCGGTTTCGAGCGCCACGTCTTCGGGCAGATGGCCGCGCGCGATGGTGCCGGGCACCGGCGCGCGCATCGCCTTGCCGTCGTAGAAGAAGTCGCTCGACGCATAAGGCCGATACTTCGGTTGATTGAACATGCTCGAGTTCACATGGATCGGCGGGCTCGACGAGGTGCACCCCCGCATGCAGCCCTCGAGACTGACGACCGCGGCGGCGGAAGAGAGCAACACGAGGAGAAGTAACCCCTCAGTCTCTGCCCACGAACGTTTCGGTAAGACGGAACGCGCGGGCGGTCGCGGTCGATCCGTACTCGGGTCGACCGCAACCGCCCGCAACCGCGCGGAGCGCGGGAGAGCCGCATTCCGCGCTCCGCGCGGGGGCTGGATTTTTCGATCGCCCCGAGTACGGGCCGATCGAAAAATCCAGCGCTCAGCAATCCCCAGCGTCATCGTCATGACTTCTCGATCTCCGGGTTGGGATTCCGCAGCCGCATCAGATACGTCGTGCGCGGGCGGGCGTTCAGCTCGGGGAGCAGGGTGTAGTTTCGGTCCGAGCCCTTCAGCGTCGAGACCATGCTCTTCGGATCGTGGATGTCTCCGAAGGTGATCGCCTGCGTCGGGCAGGTCTGCTGGCACGCGGTTCGTACGTCGCCGTCCTCGAGGTTCTTGCCGGCGAGCTTGGCGTCGATCTTGCCGCGGTTGATCCGCTGCACGCAGTACGAGCACTTCTCCATCACGCCGCGCGCGCGAACGGTCACGTCCGGGTTCATCGCCATCTTGAGGATCTCGGGCGTGTCCTTGGTGAGGTTGTAGAAGTTGAAGCGGCGCACCTTGTAAGGGCAGTTGTTCGAGCAATAGCGGGTGCCGATGCAGCGGTTGTAGACCATGACGTTCAGGCCCTGCTCGTCGTGAACGGTCGCGGCTACCGGGCAGACCTGCTCGCAGGGGGCGTTCTCGCAATGCTGGCACGGCACCGGCTGGAAGACGATCGACTCGGGGTCTTCCTTCGTGCCCGCGAAGTACCGATCGACGCGGATCCAGTGCATCTCGCGCCCGCGCGAGACCTCGTCCTTGCCGACCGACGGGATGTTGTTCTCGCTCTGGCAGGCGACGACGCAGGCGTTGCAGCCAATGCAGGAGTTCAGGTCGATCGTCATCCCCCACTGTGGGCCCTCGGACTTGCGCTCCTTCCAGAGCGACTCCTGGGGATGGACCTCGGCCTCGTGCTCATGGGCGACGTCGGGGTGCTTGCGGTACTCCTCGAGCGCCGCCTCCTGGACGATCACGCGGCCCTCGGTCGACCAGTGATCGTGCGTGGTGACGAGCCGGTGCGTGCCGCCCGCCTTGGCGAGCTCGGCGCCGACGGCGAACCCGGGCGCTGCGGAGATGCGCAGGGCGTAGGCATTAACGCCCACGCCGTTGCCGACTCTCCCGGCCGCGGTTCGGCCGTAACCGAGAGCCAGCGTGACCGAATGGTCGGCGTTACCGGGGAGAATCATCACCGGAGCGAGGAGCTCGCGGTCGCGGAGCTTCAGCCGCACGAGGTCGCCGGTCTTCACGCCGAGCGCGCGCCCGGTGTCGGCGGAGACGATCGCCGCATTGTCCCAGGTGAGCTTGCTCACCGGCTCGGGCAGCTCTTGCAGCCACGCATTGTTGGCGTAGCGGCCGTCGTAGACCGCGGCGGACGCGCGAAATACGACCTCGAAGCTATCTGCGCTCGGGGCCGGCGGGCTCTTGGCGAGGTCCGCGACCACCTTCGCGTCGATCCGCGGTGCGGCCGGCGACGGCTCGCTGCCCTTGAGCAGACCGTCGTGGAGCACGCGATTCCAGCTGCGGTCGAAATCCGCGCCGAGGATGGGCTTCCAGGTCTCGCGCACCAAGTCGTAGCCGGATTTCTCCTCGGCCGATTCGAGAAGCGCGAGTATCTCGATCGTGCTCTTGCCGCCGAATAGCGGCTCGATGAGCGGCTGAACGACCGAAAGCGGGCCGCCGACCGCGCGCACGTCACCCCAGGACTCGAGGAAGTGCGCCTCGGGAATGTGCCAGTCGCATTTCGCGGACGTCTCGTCGGCGTGGCGGCCGACGCGAATCCGCTTCTCGACCTTGGAGAGCGCCTTACCGAACTCGAAGTCGGCCGGCGCGTCGTAGACGGGGTTGCCGCCCACGACGACCGCCGCCTTCACCTTGCCCGCCTGCATGTCGGCAGCCAGCTGCCCGAGCTCGGCCGTGCTCGAGCGCATCGTCTCCTTCGCGTCTACGTAGGTGACCGTCGCACCGACGTTGCCGAGCGCGCCGTTCAACGCCGCGACCGCGGCGTGAACCGCGGCGGGCTGGTGGGCGCCGGCGACGATCAGGCTCTTTCCCGCGTTCGCCTGCAGATCGCGCGCCAGCGCCTGAAGCCATTTCCGATCGAAGTCGCCGCCGGGCGCGGCTGCGGCTCCGACCCCGAGCGCCGCGGCCAGCGCGGCGGTGAACGCGGCGATCTGAGCGCTCGGGAGCCGCAGCCGATGATCCGCGGCGATGCCGGTGATCGTCAGCGTGCTCTCGACCACGTACGAGCGATTCATCGACTCCTTCGCCGACGCCATCCGCCGCCCGTCGGCGATGCCGCGCGCGTAGCGCAGCGAGTCGCGGTCCTCGAGCAGGAAATCGCAGTCGAGCGAGAGGATCACCCGCGCCTTGTCGAAATGATGCACCGGCTCGTAGAGGGCGCCGGTCGCCGCCGCGACGCCCGCGTAGACGTTCTCGTCGCCGAGCGGGGCGTACGCGACGATCCGCGCGCTCGGGAAGCGGCGTTTCAGCGCCGCGACCAGGCGCGCGGTGGTCGGCGAGGAAGACGGCTCGAGAACCACCGCGAGGCTCGCTCCCTGATCCGCGGCCAGAGCCTCGTGGATTTGTTTCCAGTACGCGACGAACTTCGCCCAAGTGGATTCGAAGTTCTGGTAGAGGAAGGCGCGTGCGCGGTCGGGATCGTACAGATCGAAGATCGCAGCCTGCGTCCAGGCGCTGGCCGCGCCGAGCGACGAGGGATGGAGCTCGTTTCCTTCGATCTTGGTCGGCCGCCCCTCGTGGCTCTCGACGACGAGGCCGAGCGCGTTGACGCCGAACGGCATCGTCGTCGCGTAGCGGAGCGGCACGCCAGGAACGATCCCCTCCGGGGCGTTCACGTAGGGAACGATCGCATCGACCGGCCGTCGGCACGCGGCGAGACCCGCGAGCGAGAGCGACGCACCCATCAGCTGCAACATCGTCCGGCGCGTGATGCCATCGGGCGGATCGGCGGCCCCCTCCGGAAACTCGCGGCCCGCGGCGGTGCGGAACTCCGGGTCGCTCTCGAGCTCGGCGAGGCTCCGCCAATAGCGCATACGCGTTCTGGGACGCTCCTGCTCCGCAGGAACCCCGCCGCTGCCACCAGCGCCTCCCCCGTCCCTGGCCCCGCTTCGCGGCATGGGACGCTCGTGCTTCGCGGGAACCCCACCGCTACCACCGACCGCTCCCCCGTCCCTGGGGGAGTTCGTCGTTAGATCGCTCCCGTTGGTCGCGACCTCGTCTCCGCCCATCCAACCTACCAAGGTAGCCCCGCTTCGCGGCTTCACCGGTGGCACCCCGAGCAGTCTACGGGCGGCTGGATGTGGCGTTCCTGGATCGCCCGTCTCGCCCACTCGGAATGGTTCGATGGCGGAATCCAGCGCATGTTCGTCACTTGATCGACCGGCCGGAGTTCCGGTCCGGGGTCGCGGTGGCAATCGAGGCACCAGCTCATGCTGAGCGGCTTCTCCTGCCGAACGACCTCCATCTGATCGATGCGTCCGTGACAGCTGACGCAACCCACACCGGCGCGAAGATGGGAGGCGTGCTCGAAATATGCATAGTCCGGTAGCTCGTGAACCCTCACCCACCGCATCGGCATGTTGGTCGCGGCGCTGTCACGGATGGGCTGGAGGAGTGGGCTGTCTTTCATCGACAACGTGTGGCAATTCATGCACATCTGCGTCGGTGGCACGCCAGCGGCCGGCGAAATCTCCACCATCGCGTGGCAGTAACGACAGTTGATCTCCAGGTCGCCGGCGTGGAGGCGGTGGCTGTAGGCGACGGGCTGTGTCGGCTGGTAGCCGACGTCGGTGTACCAGGGGGAGAAGTAGTACCAGACGAAGCTGACGACGACGACGAGCCCGAGCGGCAGCGCGACGCCGAGGACCAGCGGAAGCTGATTCATCCTTTCGGGGAAGATTTGTGCCACTGGCCTGAACCCGACCGCCCGCGTCGCTGCAGCTTACGCAGCGAGGCCGCCCGAAGGGCGGCTTCTTGCCCTCAACCCGACGTCTCTCCTCCTCACATCGAACCGCGTGTCCGGAAGGAATCTGAAGGGAGTAGGGACGTTGCTTCGGTTAGTCGCGCTGCCGATCGGCTGTCTCGATTTCCAGTGCGACGGATCGAAGCAATGTTCCTACTCCCTCCTCTGATGCAGGAATCTGAATTTCGCCCGCGTGCTTATCGTAGCGACCGGGAACAGGTCAAGGTGATTTTCCCCGGGTTCTCAGCATCTCGCCCGCCGACCGCGACGCGCGATCCGCGGGCTAGAATTCGTGCGCGGACTCTGCCAAAAGCAGCGGCTCACGAATGGGTGAGCCCGAAACGATGACGGACGCCGAGCGCGCGTTCGCCGCCAAGGCGATTCGCCGCAAAGGGCTCTTTCGCAGGATCTCGGACGTCTCGATTGCCGTCGCCGCGCTGCTGGCGATCGTCTACGGCATCGAGCGGGCGCGCGATCCGAGCTTCTCGCTGGCCCCGCGGGCCGTCATCATTCTGCTGATCTTGCTGAACGCCCGACAGAATCTGCGCCAGCACAAGTACGCGGCCATCCTCGAGAAGCTCGTTCGCTAAGGATGAAGCCGGTTCTCCGCAACCCCTTCGTGTGGGCGTTCGTGGTGGGTTGCGCGGTGATGACACTGATGCGGCCGCTGCTCCGTCGCGAGCCGCCGCCTCCGCCGGTTCTCCGTCAGCTGCCGCGGTTCGAGCTCGTCGAGTCGAGCGGCCAGCCGTTCGGCAGCGACGAGCTCCGCGGGCACGTCTACATCGTGAGCTTCTTCTTCACCGACTGCCCGTCGGTTTGCCCGACGCTGATGAAGGGAATGGCCCGGCTCCAGCAGCGCTATCGTGAGGAGAAGCTCGATTCGATCCGCCTGGTGAGCATCACCGTCGATCCCGAGCGCGACACGCCGGAGCGCCTGCGAAAGGCCGAAAGCGACTACGGCGTCGATCCGACTCGGTGGGTGCTGCTCACGGGCCCGCGGGAGCGCATTCGCGCCCTCGCCGTCGGCGGCTTTCAGGTCGCGCTCGGCGAGCCGGAGCGCACCGAAGCGGGCCTTCTCGACATCGCGCACACGGGGAAGATCCTCCTCGTCGATGGCAGCGGCGGGCTCCGCGGCTACTATGGCTCCGACGCGATGGGCCTCGACGAGGTATTCTGGCGCTCGCGGCGCGTGCTCGAGGAAGCGCGGTCGGGTTAGCCTCGATGCCTCCCCCCGACGTCGGCCTTCTGCTCGTCAATCTCGGGACGCCCGATGCGCCGCGGACGGTGGAAGTTCGCCGCTATCTCCGCGAGTTCCTCTCCGACCCGCGCGTACTGGACATGCCGGCACCGCTCCGCTGGCTAGTGCTGAATCTCCTCATCCTTCCGTTTCGTCCGCAACGCTCGGCCGAAGCCTACGCAAAGGTCTGGACCGAGCAGGGCTCGCCGCTCCTCGTCCACGGTCGAGACCTCGCGACCAAGGTCCAGGCGCGGCTCGGCGGGTCGGCCGTGGTCGCGCTCGCCATGCGCTACGGGTCGCCCTCGATTGCCCAGGCGTTGGACTCGTTCCACCGCCGGGGCGTTCGCCGCATCGTCGTCTTTCCGCTCTATCCGCAATACAGCTCGGCGGCGACGGGGTCGTCGCAGGAGGCCGTGTTCGTGGCCGCCTCGCGGATGTGGAACGTTCCTCAGTTGCAGGTCGTGCCACCGTTCTACGACCACCCCCGCTACATTGCTTGCTTCGCCGAGGCGGCCGCGCCGTGCTTGCAGGAGGTCGAGCCGGAACTCGTGTTCTTCAGCTTCCACGGTCTTCCCGAGCGACAGATTCGAAAGAGCGACCGAAACGGGGCGTACTGCCTGCAGAGCGACGACTGCTGCGAGCAGGCGCCCGAGCGGAACCCGACGGCGCTCGGGGATTGCTATCGCGCCCAGTGCTTCTCGACCGCACGGCTACTCGCCGAATCGCTCGGCATCGCCGGCGAGCAGCGCATCGTCTGCTTTCAGTCCCGGCTCGGTCGCACGCCTTGGATCCGTCCGTTCACCGACGTCGAGGTGCGTGAAGCGGCTCGGCGCGGTGTGCGGCGAGCCGTGATCGTCGTCCCCTCGTTCGTCGCCGATTGTCTCGAGACGCTCGAGGAGATCGGCATCCGGGCCGAGGCCGATTGGCGGGCACATGGCGGCCAGCGGCTTCGCCTGGTGCCGTCGCTCAACGCACGCGATTCGTGGGCTGATGCGGTGGTGGCGATCGCCCGCGATGCCTCGGGCTGGCTCGCCTCATGAGTTCCGCGGTGTTCCGATTCGTGGTCGTGGGCGGGGGCATCACGGGTCTTTCCGCTGCCCATCGGCTCTGTGAGCTCTCACGTGAGCGCGGAGAATCCCCGTCGGTGCTGGTCCTCGAGGCGAGCGAGCGGTTCGGTGGGCACATTCGCACCGAGCGCGTCGAGGAGATGCTGATCGAGGGGGGGCCCGACTCCTTCCTGACGGCCAAGCCTGCAGGCCTGGAGCTTTGCGAGCGGCTCGGCCTGGGCAGCGAGCTCGTGCGCATCGAGGGGACGGGCGGGCCGAGAGTTCTCGTCGGCGGTCGGCTGCACGAGATTCCCGCCGGGTTCTTGATGATGGCGCCGACCCGGCTCTGGCCGTTCGTGTGCTCCTCGCTCTTTTCGCCGGCGGCGAAGCTGCGGATCGCCGCCGAGCGCTTCCTCCCCGCGTCGCCGCAGACCGGCGACGAGAGCCTCGCCTCGTTCGTCGTTCGCCGCTTCGGCCGCGAGGCGCTCGAGCGTGTGGCCGAGCCGGTGGCGGCGAGCCTCTTCATGGCCGACGCGGACAAGCTCTCGATCGCGGCCGCGCTGCCGCGTTTCGTCGAGATGGAGCGGAGCTTCGGCAGCGTGACGCGTGGCCTGCTTCAGGCGCTCGCTGTCTCCCCGGGGCGTCCCCACGGTGGAGGCGGGTTCGCCTATGTGGCGTCGGGCACCGCGACGATCGTCGAGCGGCTTCTCGCGAGGCTTCCCGCGGGAGCGGTGCGGGCCGAGGCACCGCTTCACGGTCTCACGAGGAGCGCGGAGGGTCGCTGGCGGCTCCGTGTGGGAGACTCGGATCCGGTCTTCGCCGACGCCGTCGTGCTCGCGTGCCCGGCCTATGCGACTGCTGCCGCCCTCGCCGAGCTCGATCGCGCGCTCGCGGACGAGCTCGGCCGCCTCCACTATGCCTCGTGCGCCACCGTGAGCCTTTGTTATCGCGCCGGCGACGTCGGCAAGCCGCTCGCGGGATACGGCTTCTTCGTGCCGCGCCGTGAAGGCATCGATCTGCTGGCCGCGAGCTTCACGAGTCGGAAATTCCCCAAGCGGGTGCGCGAGGGCGAGCTCGTGGTGCGCTGCTTTCTCGGCGGCGCTCTGCGGCCCGCGCTCGCCGACCTTCCCGAGGACGTTCTTGCGGAGCTCGCGCATGCGGAGCTCCGTTCGCTGCTGGCGATCGCGCGAGAGCCGCTCTTCGCCCGCACGATCCGCTTCCCGCGCGCGATGCCGCAGTACGAGGTCGGCTTTCCCGAGCGAGCGCAATCGATCACGCGCCGGGCGGCGGCGCATCGCGGTCTGGTCGTCGCGGGCAGCACGCTCGGCGCCGTCGGGCTCCCCGACTGCATCCGTTCGGGGGAGCAGGCCGCGGAGGCGGCCTGGAGCCATTTGGTTGTGTGCCGAGCATGATCGCCGTTGCAGCCAGCGGCTCTACCGGCGCGAACCTCTCTGTGGAACCGCTCGTGCCAGGCTCCCGGCTCCACACTTCCCTTTAGCGGCCTTGCCGGGCGGACAGTTGCCCCTACTATCCCTCCGCGGCTGCCGTCACCGCCTGCTGACGCTGACCGTGGCCGTGGCCGTGTCCGTCAGGTTGCTGGCATCGCGCACCGTGAGCGTTACCGTGTAGGTACCCGCGCTTGCGTACTTATGTGAGACAGTTACGCCGCGGCCTCCCTTTCCGTCTCCGAAGTCCCACCTGTAGCGCGTTATTCCCTGGTCGTCGGTGCTGGTGCCCCCATCGAAGAGGCATTTGAGGGCGCTGCAGCTGGAGGTGAACGCGGCCGTGGGGGCGATTGGTGGAGTCGGAGTCGGCGGGGGCGAGGTGGGTGTCGCGGTCGGTGTCGGCGTGCGTGTCGCAGTCGCCGTCGGTGTCAAGGTCGGAGTCGCGGTCGGCGGAGGCGAGGTGGGCGTCGCGGTCGGTGTCGGCGTGCTTGTCGCACTCGCCGTCGGCGTCGAGGTCGGAGTTGCGGTCGGCGGAGGTGACGTGGGCGTCGCGGTCGGTGGAAGCGACGTCGGAGTTACTGTCGGCGTGGCATCGCTTCGAACGTTGGCTACGGCGTTCGCGATGTTCAATCGGCCGTGCCGGGTCCATTGGAGTAGGTCCTGGCCCTGTGCTCCCACTTTGTCCGCCCCGTTCTCGAGACGCTCCCGAACCACTCGATTGCAGGGCGTGCCGCCAACCGTGCATCCGAACGGCGCGGGAGCACCGTCTACGGCATCGGACTGGTAGAGGTCCGCCCAGACGAGCGCCGCTCCTGCCGCCACGAGCGGGGTCGCCATGGAGGTCCCGTCCAACCAGTTCACGCAGGTATCCGTGCCGGTCGGCAGCTCGCACTGCGCGTCGGGCAAGACGCCGACGATCGCCTCGCCGGGTGCGGCCAGCGACACCCAGTCGTCCGCGTCGGTGCTGTAGGTGGAGAAGCTCGCACGGTTGTCGTCGTGATCGGAGGCACGCCACCGCGATCACGGTGGACTGGCCGGTGCCAGTCAGCCGGATCGTCGGTGCAGGCTGCGGGATAGAACTTGTCAGTATTTCCGTTGTTGCCCGCGCCGGCCACCACGACCACGCCGTGGTTCCATGCGTAGAGGACTGCATCGCACTCCGTGTTGGGCGGAGAGCTCGGCGTCATTTCACCGGTATCGGGATCGATCAGATCGCTGCCGTAACTCATGGTGATGACATGGTACTGGCTTCTGGTCAGGTTGCCCGCGGCATCGAACTGGTCGCTTGCGGCGAGCGTGATGGCCTCCGCCGAGGCCGAGAGCGGGCAAAGGCCGACTGCGGAAGATGTTCCCCGCGTCGTCGATAACTAGTCTCCAGGTAGCAGACCTTGAATACGCCGAAACTGGTGTTCCAGCCGGCGCCGGCGATGCCCTCGCCATTGTCCGTATTGGCTGCCAGCTCCGAGGCGACGAAGGTGCCGTGCCCGAAGTTGTCGCAAGCGGGCTTTTCGGGCGGACAGGCATCCAACTCGAAGAAGCCCGGATTCAGCCCGACCAGATTCGTCTGCTCGAGACACTTGCCCTGTAGCTCGAGCGTGTCGCAGTCGGCGCCGCTGTCGAGAACGGCCACCTTGGGGGTGTTCGCGGCCGTGGGGTCGGTCGTCAAGAACCCCTTGGTACGGTCCCAAGCCTCTGGACGCATCGATATCGGCGTCCGTGGTCCCTGTGTGACGTCGCAAGGTCCGGTCCGAGTATCGTCTGCTCACACGGGTGTGCGATTGTCCGGTGTTGTTCAGGTACCACTGCTCGCCGAAGTAGTTGGTTTGTCCCGCGGGTGTGGGTCCCGGCTCCTTCGTTGGGGATGACCAAGACACGATACTGGTCCGGCTCGGCGTACAGCACGTTGGGATTCGCCTCGTACGCCGCCACCTTCGCCAAGACCGTGCCGGCGGGAACCGCGACCACCTGCACGCCGATGCCGGGGATGGTCTTGAGCTTGTGACCCCCGGCCTGTCGATGGGCCTCGCCGACCGCCGAAGCAGCCGTGCCGGGCTTGAACTTGACCAGCACCCTGTCGGGCGCAAACCGCGGCGCGTTTAGTGCCTGTGGATTTAAGGGCTGAGCGGCGGATATCCCGGCCAGGCCAAGCAGAGTCAGGCCCCAGAGCCAGGCCAAAGACCTCAGCGGAGCCATTTCCACCTCCTTTTGCGCAATTGACAGAGACCCACGCATTTCTCGTGCCCACTTTGGCCGGATAGAAAAAGTGAGAAATGACTGGATGTCAGGTGGAAATATCAGACAATTGTCGCATATATAAGCGGCATTTTTTTGACATTGGTAACGAAAAAATGATTCCTCTATATTTCGCTCTTACCTCCGAGCCAGAGCGTGAAGGGCTCCGGTGCTCAGGGGACGCGCATCATGCGGACGACCGGGAGCGTCAGGCCGTCCGGCATCGCCGCCTCGAAGCGCTCGAGTACGTCGAAGCCGAACGCCCGGTAGAGCGGCTCTCCCGGCAACGTGGCCACGAGCTCGACGCGGCGGAATCCCGCGGCGCGCGCGGCGTTCATGCAGGCCTCGAGGATCGCTCCAGCGATGCCGCGTCGCGCCCAATCGGGGTGGACGAAGAAAGCCCGCACGCGTGCGGGCTCCGCCTTCGGGTCGAGTAGCGGGTCCTCGGCGGTCTTCATCTGATCGCCGCCGAAGAGCGTCCGCCGCCGGCTCCACCCGCCGCAGCCGACCAGCATGCCGCCGGCCGTGGCGACGAAGTAGGTTCGATCGGCGATCAGCTGGGTGTCGGGTCCGAAGACGTGGCGGATCGCACTCTCGATCTGGGCGTCCGAGTAGAACCCGCGGCTCAACCCGCGAACGGAGAGGGGAATGAGATCATGGAGCGCCGGTAGATCGGCCGGCGTGGCCAGACGGAGCTCGAGGGCATCGTCCAGCGACATCCTAAGATCGGTGAATGGCGGACGCGCCGTCGATCGTCTTCTCGTTCTTCTCCGCGCGGCAACGAGTACGCACTAGACCTCGACCTCGCCTCGGAACACCTCGACGGCCTCGCCGCGCATGTACACGTGGCCGTCACGCTCGCGCCACTCGATCGAGAGGTCGCCGCCGGCGAGGTGGACGAGGACGCGGCGGTCGGTGCGACCGGTGAGAACCCCCGCGACTGCCGCCGCGCACGCGCCGGTGCCGCACGCGGCGGTCTCGCCCGAGCCGCGCTCCCACACGCGCATGTTCACCTCGCCTCGCCAGAATACTTGGACGAATTCGGTGTTCACGCGCTTCGGGAAGCGCTCGTGATGCTCGAAGCGCGGGCCGATCGCCTCGAGATCGAGCGCGGCGATC
This sequence comes from uncultured delta proteobacterium, assembly GCA_963745025.1. GTDB lineage: Bacteria > Desulfobacterota > Binatia > JACPRU01 > JACPRU01 > CAVQIG01. The sequence goes on along the minus strand of CAVUWD010000014.1, from coordinate 185,582 downwards.
TCCGGGAGGAAGAGCACGCAGTGAGGATTCCCCATCGACACGCAGGTGACCTGGCAGGTCTCGCCCTCGACCTCGAGCGGAGCGTCCACCACCCGGGTCCCGTCGAACCGCGCGGGAATGCGCGCAGGGTCGAGAATCGGCGCGCCCATGTCGACGTTGACGCTGCGCGACCTTGCCATCGGCGACGTCGAGCTCGAGCGTCTTGACGCCCGCGTCGGTCTCCACGCGCAGGGGGTTCTCCTGGGCGAGGCCGTGCTCGTACGCGTACTTGCCGACGCAGCGGATGCCGTTTCCGCACATCTCGCCGCGGCTGCCGTCGGCGTTGTACATCTCCATGCGCACGGCGGCGACCGCCGACGGCTGGATCAGAATCAAGCCGTCGGAGCCGACGCCCGTGCGGCGCGGGCTGACCGCACGCGCGACGGCTCCCGGATCGGCGAGCGTCACCTCGAAGCCGTTCGACGTAGACGTAATCGTTCCCGGCCCCGTGCATCTTCGTGAATGGGATCTTCATTCCAAAAAACCGACCGGGTCCCTTTTGGAGGTCATCGGAGGGATTCCGGGATCGACTCGCCGCGCACGAGGTCGGCGAGCGTCTCCCGTGCTCGCACCACGTGGTAGACGCCGCCGTCGACCAACACCTCCGCGGCCCGCGGTCGGGTGTTGTAGTTCGAGGACATCACGAAGCCGTAGGCACCGGCGCTGCGGACGACGAGCAGCTCTCCCGGCGTCACCTCCTCGAGCTCGCGATCCTTGGCGAAGAAGTCGCCGCTCTCGCACACCGGTCCGACGACGTCGACCACGGCCGACGGACGCTCGCTGCGCATCACCGGCTCGATCTCCTGGTGCGCGCCGTAGAGCGACGGGCGGATGAGATCGTTCATCGCGCCGTCGACGATCACGAACTTCTTGGTCTCGGTCTGCTTCAAGTAGAGGACCTTCGTGAGCAGGATGCCGGCGTTGCCGACCAGCACGCGCCCGGGCTCGAGGAGCAGTGTGACGCCAAGATTTTCGATGCCATCGCCGAGAACCGCGTCCGCATAGTCCTTCGGCGTCGGCGGCGTCTCGTCGCTGTAGGTGATGCCGAGGCCGCCGCCGAAATCGAGATAACGGATGCTCAAGCCGCGGGCGCGGAGCTCGAGAAGGATGCCGCGAACGCGCGAGAGCGCGTCGCGAAACGGCGAAACGTCGGTCAGCTGCGAGCCGATGTGGCAATCGATGCCGATCACGTCGAGATGCTCGAGCGATTTCGCCCGCTCGTATTCGTCGAGCGCGCGACGGGCGTCGATCCCGAACTTCGACTTCTTCATGCCGGTCGAGATGTAGGGATGGGTCTTGGGGTCGACGTCGGGATTGACCCGCAGCGCGACCGGCGCCTTCCTGCCCATCTCGGCGGCGACCGCGTCGAGCAGGTCGAGCTCCGCCGCAGACTCGACGTTGAAGGCGAGGATCCCCACGCCGAGAGCGTAGGCCATCTCGTCGCGGGTCTTGCCGATTCCCGAGAAGACGATCTTCCGCGGGTCGGCCCCGGCCGCGAGCGCGCGATAGAGCTCGCCGCCCGAAACGATGTCGAAGCCGCTGCCTTCCTTCGCGAAGGCCGCGAGCACGGCGAGATTCGAGTTCGCCTTGACCGAGTAGCAGACGACGTGCGGCGCGGCGGCGAAGGCCTCGTCGAAGACACGGTAATGACGTCGGAGCGTTGCCAGGCTGTACACGTAGCAGGGCGTGCCGACCTCGTCGGCAATCGTGCGCAGCGGCACCTCCTCCGCGAAGAGCTCGCTGCCCTGGTAGCGGAAGAAGTTCATGGCTGGGCGGCAACCGTCACCTCATTCGAGGGGAGGCTGTAGTACTTGTCGGTCGTGTAGGTGATCACGCGATAGTAGACCGTCGCGCCCTTCGACACTTGCTTGTCGACGTACTCGAACTTCTTCTCGGGGCGGAAGCGGTCGCGATCGATGACCGGCACCTCGCCGATCTGCTCGGCCTGCTGGCCCGGCAACCCGCGAAACACCAGGAAGCCGCCGAGGTCGTCCATGCGCTGGCCGTTCACGTACGTTGCGGGCCGCTGCCAGGCGAGGTGCACACCGTCGGCCGCGAGCTTGCCGGTGAGGCTCGAGATCGTCTTCGGGCGGACCTGATCGGCGCCGCGCGGGTCGGACTTCAGACCGCACGTGGCGAAGATCGCGGCGCAGAGAACGAGTGTCGTCAATCGTCGCAACGGGAGTCTCCTCTGGTCAGACACCGAGCTTCTCCAGCCGCCGCTCGACGTTCTCGCGTGCCGTGCCGCCGGGGGCACGGCGGCGCGCGATCGCCGCCTCGGGAGTGAGGCGGCGAAGCACTTCGCGGTCGAACCGCGGAGAGAAGCGACGAAGCTCGGTGAGCGTCAGCGTTTCCAATTGTTTCTTCGTTTTCAGACAGTGTCGCACCACCGCACCGACCACCCCGTGCGCCTCGCGGAAGGGCAAGCCCTTCTCGACGAGAAAATCGGCGAGCTCGGTTGCGAGCAGGAACCCCTGCGCAGCCGCGCGCATGCGTTCGCCATCGAAGCGCAGGGCAGGGAGCATCGCCGCGAGCGTGCGCAGCGTGGCGAGCGCCGTGTCCGCCGCGTCGAACATCGGCTCTTTGTCCTCCTGCAGGTCGCTCTGATAGGCAAGCGGCAGGCCCTTCATCACCGTGAGCACGGCGACCAGGCTGCCGAAGATCCGGCCGCTCTTGCCGCGCACGAGCTCTGCGACGTCGGGGTTCTTCTTCTGCGGCATGATCGAGCTGCCGGTCGAGAACTCGTCGGGAAATTCGACGAATCCGAATTCCGCCGTCGCCCAGAGCGTGAGGTCGGCGCAGAGCCGCGAGAGATGCACGAAGAGAATCGACGTCGCGGCGAGAAACTCGGCGATGAAGTCGCGATCCGACACGGCGTCGATCGAATTCTCCGAGATGCGGTGAAAGCCGAGCTGCCGCGCGACGAACGCGCGATCGATCGGGTAGGGCACACCGGCGAGCGCGCCCGAGCCGAGCGGCATCATGTCGACGCGCGAGCGGCAATCCGCGAAGCGCTCATCGTCGCGTCCGAGCATGTCGTAGTAAGCGAAGAGGTGGTGGGCGAGCAGCACCGGCTGCGCGCGCTGCTGATGCGTGTAGCCGGGCATCACCAGGTCGATCGTCTGGCGTGCCAGGCGCGCGAGCACCTCACGGACCTCGTCGAGCGCCACCCGAAGGTTGCCGATCACGTCCTTCAGATACAGACGGACGTCGAGAACGATCTGGTCGTTGCGACTGCGCGCGGTGTGCAGATGACCGCCCGGCGGGCCGACGATCTCGGTCAGGCGTCGTTCGATCGCCGAGTGGATGTCTTCGTCGGAGGCGAGAAACCGGAAGCGCTCGGAAAGAAATTCCTTGCGAATCTGCGCGAGCCCGGCGAGGATCTTCTCCGCCTCCTTCGCCGGGATGATTTTCTGGCGCGCCAGCATCCGGCAATGCGCCTCGCTGCCACGCAAGTCGTACGACCACAGGCGGCGATCGAAGCCGAGCGAGGCCGTGTATTCTTCGGCCAAACGGCTGGGTGGCGCCGAGAATCTTCCTTGCCAGAGCTTTTTGGTTTTACGGCCCACGGGTGGATGGGGAATAGCTGGAAACCGCCGTCAATTCCAGAAAGCGTCCGGCCGGTCCGCCGCGGGACATGGGTTCCACTTGAAAGCTTCGTCGCTCCGTTGAATAGTGCGCCGCCTTCAGCCGGCTGCTGAGCTGCGAACTGTGGTCACCATACATCCAACAATCGGCGCGGCATCCCACACGCCGTACTCGCACGCAATCCGAGGTGCCCGATCCGATGGCGCGATCCGACGTTTCCCGACGACCGGCTAGGCGGAGCACCGCAGGGGACGCGAAGGGACGAGGAGAATGTCGCAGGTCTTCCACCGCAGTACGAACACGATCTCGCGTGTGAGCATCTTCGGCGCGGTGTTCATCGTGGCGGGACTCGGTTGGTTGCTCGATACCATCAGCCGCTCCTCGTACGTGACGCAGGCCAACACCGCCCGCGTCCAGCCGATCGCGTTCAGTCACAAGCACCACGTCGGCGGCGAGGGCTTCGACTGCCGCTACTGTCACGCTTCGGTCGAAACGTCGGCATTCGCTGGGGTCCCGCCGACCAAGACGTGCATGAACTGCCACTCGCAGATCTGGGCCAACAGCCCGGCCCTCGAGCCGGTGCGCGAGAGCTTCAAGACCGGCAAGCCGATGCAATGGACGCGCGTCCATGACCTTCCGGAATTCGTTTACTTCAATCACAGCATCCACGTGAACAAAGGGGTCGGCTGCTCCACCTGCCACGGGCGTGTCGACCAAATGCCGCTCACCTGGCAGGAGAGCTCGCTGCAGATGAATTGGTGCGTCAACTGCCACGGCAATCCGGCGCAGTATGTGCGCCCGCGCGAGGAGGTCTTCAACATGGACTGGATTCCGCCGCCCGACCAGTTTGAGCAGGGCGCGCGGCTCGTGAAGGCGTATGCGATCCAGCCGACGAAGGTGTTGGTCTCGTGCTCGACGTGTCATCGGTAGAAAGATCACCCAATGGCTGATCGACGGAATCTAGAGGCGATCCGGGCCCGCCTCGATGGCGCGCGGGGCCCGGAGTATTGGCGGGGTCTCGAGGAGCTCGCCGACACGGAAGAGTTCCGCGAGCTCATCCATCGCGAGTTCCCGCAAGCGGCCTCGGAGTGGCTCGACCCCGTCAGCCGCCGCCAGTTCCTCAACCTGATGGGCGCTTCGATCGCCCTCGCGGGACTCTCCGGCTGTACTCGTCAGCCGCGCGAGTCGATCGTGCCCTACGTCAAGCAGCCGGAGGAGCTCGTTCTCGGCAAGCCGCTGTTCTTCGCCACCGCCGTCACGCTGCGCGGCTATGCGAACGGCGTGATCGTCGAGAGTCACGAAGGACGGCCGACCAAGATCGAGGGCAACCCCGATCATCCCGCCAGCCTCGGTGCCACCGACGTATTCGGCCAGGCGTGGGTGCTCGACCTCTACGATCCCGATCGCCTGCAGGCGCTCCGACGCGTGGATCGCATCCGCCCCTGGTCGGCGTTCCGCGACGTCCTGCGGGCCTCGATCGACGCGCAGCGCTCGAACAAGGGGGCCCGCCTGCGTCTCCTCACCGAGACGGTCACTTCGCCGACGCTCGCTCGACAGATCCGCGAAGCGCTCCAGCAGCTCCCCGAGGCGAAATGGATCCAATACGAGCCGGCGACGCGGGACGGCGCTCGCGAGGGCGCCCGGCTCGCGTTCGGCGAGCCGGTGGAGGCGCAATATCGCTTCCGCAACGCGCGGCTGATCTTGTCGATCGACGCGGACTTCGTCGGCAGCATGCCGGGGAGCCTGCGCTACGCCCGCGACTTCGTCGCCGCGCGGCGCGTGGATCCCGAGAATGGCGAGATGAGCCGGTTTTACTGCGTGGAGACCTCGCCGACGGCGACCGGAGGAAACGCGGATCATCGACTCGCGCTCAAGCCGAGCGAGGTCGAGGCGTTCGCGCGCGCGGTGGCCGCAGGCCTCGGGCTCGGCGTCGGCGCCGAGGTTGCCGCGCCGGAGCATGCGGCGTGGATCGAGGGGCTCGTCCGCGATCTCAAGAAGAACGCGGGCGAAAGCCTGGTGATCGCCGGCGAGGAGCAGCCCGCCTCCGTCCACCTCCTTGCGCACGCGATGAACCAGGCGCTCGACAACGTCGGCAAGACGATCGTCTACACCGAGCCCGTCGAGGCGGCTCCGCAGAACCAACTCGAGGCGCTCAAGCAGCTCGTCGACGAGATGGACAAGGGGCTCGTCGACGTCCTGGTGATCCTCGGCGGCAATCCCGTGTTCACGGCGCCCGCCGACCTCGAGTTCGGGAAGCGCCTCTCCAAGGTCGGCCTGCGCGTCTACTGGACCCTCCGCAACGACGAGACCGCCGAGCTCTGCCACTGGAACGTTCCGGCGACTCACCCGCTCGAGACCTGGAGCGACGCTCGCGCCTACGACGGCACGATCACGATCCTTCAGCCGCTGATCGCGCCGCTCTACGAAGGAAAGTCCGAGCACGAGCTCCTGGCCACGCTGTTCGGCGCGCAGGGGGATCAGACGAGCTACGACCTCGTGCGCGAGACCTACGCCACGGACAAAGACAAGGCCTCACTCGAGCGCTTCTGGCGACGCTCGCTCCACGACGGGGTCGTCGAAGGGAGCGCGGCAGGCGCCAAGACCGTGACCCTGAAGCCCGATTGGATCAGTCGCCTGCCGAAGGCGGAAGAGCCGAAGCCGCATGCCCTCGAGCTCGCGTTCCGCCCGGACCCGACGATCTTCGATGGCCGCTGGGTGAACAACGGCTGGCTCCAGGAGCTGCCCAAGCCGCAGACCAAGCTCACCTGGGACAACGTCGCGATGATGAGCCCGGGCACGGCGAATCGGCTGGGGCTCGAGACCGAGATGGTCGTCAAGCTCACGATCGACGGCCGCAGCGTCGAGGCGCCGGTGTGGATCCAGCCGGGCCAGGCAGAGGACTGCGTGACCGTCCATCTCGGCTACGGCCGGACGACGACGGGGCGCGTCGGCACCGGCACGGGCTTCAACGCCTACCAGATCCGAAGCTCCAAGGCGCCTTGGGCGGCATCCGGCCTCGAGGTCCGCAAGACCGCGCGGCGGACGAAGCTCGCCTGCACGCAGTACCAGCAGTCGATGGAGGGGCGGAACGTCGTTCGCTCGGCCTCGTTCGCGGAGTTTCGCCAGGACCCCGAGTTCGCGCAGAAGCTCGGCGAGTCGCCGGCGCCCGGCGACACGATGTACAAGCCTCCGTGGACCTACGACGGCTACGCCTGGGGCATGGCGATCGACCTGATCGGCCTGCATCGGCTGCAATGCCTGCGTCATCGCCTGCCAGGCGGAGAACAACATCCCCGTCGTCGGCAAGGACCAGGTCGGCCGCGGCCGTGAGATGCACTGGATCCGCCTCGACCGCTACTACAAGGGCAGCGCCGATTACCCCGAGACGTACGTCCAGCCGGTTCCGTGCATGCACTGCGAGAACGCCCCGTGCGAGGTCGTCTGCCCGGTCGGTGCGACGGTCCACAGCGCGGAGGGCCTGAACGACATGGTGTACAACCGCTGCGTCGGCACCCGCTACTGCTCGAACAACTGCCCGTACAAGGTGCGCCGGTTCAACTTCTTCCTTTACTCCGACTGGGCGACCGAGAGCTTGAAAGCCTGATGCGCAACCCGGACGTCACCGTGCGCAGCCGCGGCGTGATGGAGAAGTGCACCTACTGCGTGCAGCGCATCAACGCCGCGAAGATCGCGGCCGAGAAGGAGGATCGCAAGGTGCGCGACGGCGAGATCGTGACCGCGTGCCAGCAAGTCTGCCCCGCCGACGCGATCGTCTTCGGTGACGTCAACGACGCCGCAAGCCGTGTCGCGAAGCTCAAAGCGGATCCCCGCAACTACGGGCTGCTCGCCGAGCTGAACACCCGACCGCGCACGACCTACCTGGCGCGCGTGCGGAACCCGAACCCCGAGATCGCCACGCTCGACGCGACGCGCGCGGAGCGCGAGGGAGGCTGATTCCGCCGATGGCCGTCGAGACACAACCCGCACCGGATCATCCCGAGGCACAACGCCCGCCGATCATCGAGCCGGGGCACAGCTTCGCCTCCGTCACCGACCAGATCAGCTCGATCGTGCTCACGCGAGCCACGCCGAAGGGCTGGTATTTCGGCTTTGCCATCGCGTTCTCGGTCGCGATGATGCTGCTTCTACTCGCTCGGCTACCTCGTGCTGACGGGAATCGGCATCTGGGGCGTCAACGTCCCGGTCGGCTGGGGATTCGCGATCATCAACTTCGTCTGGTGGATCGGAATCGGTCACGCCGGCACGCTGATCTCGGCGATCCTGCTTGTTGCTGCGCCAGCAGTGGCGGACGTCGATCAACCGCTTCGCCGAGGCCATGACGCTGTTCGCCGTTGCGCAGGCGGGGCTCTTTCCGCTCGCTCACATGGGGCGCCCGTGGCTCGGCTACTGGCTGTTCCCGTATCCGAACACGATGGGGATGTGGCCGCAGTTCCGCAGTCCCCTCATCTGGGACGTGTTCGCGGTGTCCACTTACGCGACCGTCTCGGCGCTCTTCTGGTTCGTGGGATTGATCCCCGACCTGGCCACGCTTCGCGACCGCGCAGAAAATCGGGCCGCCAAGATCATCTACGGCATGCTGGCGATGGGATGGCGCGGCTCGGCTAGCCATTGGCATCGCTACGAGACCGCGTACCTGCTGCTGGCCGGCTTGGCGACGCCGCTCGTGCTGTCGGTGCACACCGTGGTGTGCTTTCGATTTCGCCATCAGCATCGTGCCCGGCTGGCACTCGACGATCTTCCCGCCCTACTTCGTCGCCGGCGCCATCTACGCGGGCTTCGCGATGGTGCTCTTGATCGCGATTCCGCTGCGCTGGGCCTACGGGCTCGAGGACTTCATCACCATGCGGCACTTGCAGAACATGGCGAAGGTGATGATGGCGACCGGCCTGATCGTCTTCTACGGGTACATCATGGAGGCGTTCTTCGGCTGGTACGGCGGCAACGAGTACGAGTGGTACATGACCGTGAACCGCGTCCTTGGGCCGTACGGCCCGATCTACTGGGCGCTGATCTTCTGCAACGGCTTCGCGCCGCAGATCTTCTGGTTCTCGTGGGCGAGGTCGAACATCGCCTGCCTGTTCATCGTCTCGATCATCGTCTCGATCGGCATGTGGCTCGAGCGCTTCGTGATCGTCGTCACGAGCCTGCACCGCGACTTCCTGCCGTCGTCGTGGGGCATGTACTCCCCGACGCAGTGGGACTGGATGACGTTCATCGGCACGCTCGGCTTTTTCACCGCGCTTCTGTTCCTTTTCATCCGCCTGCTGCCGATGATCTCGATCTTCGAGCTGCGCACGATCCTTCCCGAGGCCGAGGTGAAGGGGGAGCACGCGTGAGGGGCAACACCTCAGTCTCCGTACGATCGCTGCGAATTTCTAGAAGCGCTGGAGTTTCCGGTCGGGACGTACTCGGCCCGACCGGAAACTCCAGCCACCGCGCGGAGCGCGGAGGTAATAGACGAGCACCGATAGTGATTGCTTCCGCGCTCCGCGCGGTTGCGGCTGGTTGTGGTCGACCCGAGTACGGCTCGACCACAACCAGCCGCGCCTTCCGTCTTGCCGAAACGTTCTCGGCGGAAGCTGAGGCATCACGCATGAGCGGTCGGGCTCGGGAGTCGGCGGAGGTCCCGCTATGAGCGCGCCGATCCGCACGCCGGGCCCCTGGGGGCTGATGGCCGAATTCGACAAGCCGGTCGATCTGGTGCGGGCCTGTCGCGCCGCGCGTGAAGCGGGCTACCGGCGCATGGACGCCTACACGCCATTCCCGATGGAGGCGGTGTTCGAGGCCTTGGGGCTCGACGCGAACGCGATGCCGCTCATCGTGCTCTGCGGCGGAATCCTTGGTGGTCTCGGCGGCCTCGGACTGCAATACTGGGTTTCGGTCGTCGCCTACCCGCTCAACGTCGGCGGCAAGCCGTTCTTCAGCCTGCCGGCGTTCGTTCCGGTGACGTTCGAACTTGCGATTCTCATCGCCGCGCTCTCTGCGGTGCTCGGGATGCTGGCGCTGAACGGCTTGCCGATGCCGTACCATCCGGTCTTCAACGTGCCGAGCTTCGCGCTTGCCAGCCGCGATCGATTCTTCCTCTGCATCGAATCCGCGGATCCAAAGTTCGACCGCGAAGGGACCCAGAAATTCCTCGAGCAGTTTTCCCCGCGCTCGGTCCTGGAGGTGGCGCCGTAAATGACGTTCGTCGGTCGGCTCTCGGCACTCGGCATGGCGGCGTCGCTGGCGCTCGTCGTCGGTTGCCGCCAAGACATGCAAGATCAGCCGAAGTACAAGCCGCTGGCGGCGAGCCGCTTCTGGGACAATGGTGCGTCGGCGCGCCCGCTCGTCGAGAACACCGTCGCGCGCGGCCACCTCGACGACGACGTCGAGTTCTACACGGGGAAGACGGCCAGCGGAACGCTCGTCGAAGCGCTGCCGCTGCCGTTCACTCCCCAGCTGCTGAAGCGCGGTCAGGAGAGATTCAACATCTATTGCAGCCCTTGCCACGATCGCGTCGGGAGCGGACGGGGAATGGTCGTGCGACGCGGCTTCAAGGCGCCGCCCTCGTACCACATCGACCGCCTGCGGCAGGCGCCGGTCGGGCACTTCTTCGACGTGATGACCAACGGCTTCGGGGCGATGCCCGACTATCGAGCCCAGGTCGGGGCGGCGGATCGCTGGGCGATCGTCGCCTACATCCGCGCGCTGCAGTGGAGCCAGCAGGCGACCCTCGCCGACGTGCCGCCCGAGGAGGCGGCGAAGCTCAAGTCTGGCGGATGAGTCGAGACGAGCGCAGACGATGACGAATTCCACCACCGCACATTCGGACCTCGACCGTCCGCAGGCGCTCGCCCTCGGCGTCGGCGTGGCCGGAATCGGTCTCTCGGCCATCGGCTGGATGACGAGCCCCGACCAGTTCTTCCGGTCGTATTTGATTGGCTACCTCTTCTGGTTCGGCATCGCGCTCGGCTCGCTGCCGCTCGTCATGCTTCAGCACCTGACCGGCGGCGCCTGGGGGTTGGCGATCCGTCGACTGCTCGAAGCCGCCACGCGCACGCTTCCCTTCATGGTCTTGCTGTTCGTTCCCATCGTCCTCGGCATGGACTCCATCTCTTATTCGTGGACGCATGCGGACGTGGTGGCCGCCGACGAGGTGCTGCGCCACAAGGCGCCGTATCTGAATCGGGCGTTCTGGATCGCGCGCGCGGTCGTCTACTTCGCGATCTGGATCGGTCTCGGCTCCCGCCTCACGGCCTGGTCGCGCGAGCAGGACCGCACGGGCGACGCCGCGCTCGCGCGCCGGATGCAGGTTCTCAGCGGCCCGGGCATCGTCTTCTACTTCCTGGCCGTCACCTTCGCGGCGATCGACTGGGTCATGGCGATCGATGCGCACTGGTACTCGACGATCTTCGGGCCGCTGATCGCGGTCGGCCAGGTGCTGAATGCATTCTCCTTCGCGATCCTGCTGCTCGCGCTGCTGTCGGGCTCCGCGCCCTTTGCGGGAGTGATCCAGCCGAGCGTCTTTCAGGACCTCGGCAAACTCTTGCTCGCGTTCGTGATGGTGTGGGCCTACTTTTCCTTCTCTCAGTTCCTGATCATCTGGGCGGGAAACCTCCCCGAAGAGATCCACTGGTACCTCGGGCACTCGAAGGGAGGCTGGCTGGCGCTCGGACTCTTCATCATCGTCTTTCAGTTCTTCGTGCCGTTCTTCTTGCTGCTCTCACGGGATTTGAAGCGCAACATGCGCTTGCTCGCGGGCGTGGCCTTGCTCGTCATGGTCATGCGCTTCGTCGACCTGTTCTGGACGATCGTGCCGCTCTTCCATCCCGAACGCCTGACCGTGCATTGGCTGGACGTAGCCGCGCCGGCCGGGATCGGCGGCGTTTGGCTGTGGATGTTTCTGCGCGAGCTCCGCGCGCGGCCGCTCTTGCCCCTTCACGACCCTTACCTGCGGGAAACCTTCGAAAATGTCGGACACTGAGCCATCGGCGAACTCGGGCTACGAGACCAGCGACGTCGATCCCGGAACCCTGCTCGCGTGGGTCGGGTTGCTGGTCGCGGTGATCATCGTCTCGGTGGTCGCGGCGTGGGTGTTCTTCAATGTGCTCGCCGAACGGGCCGCGCGCCGGGACCCCAAGGTCTCGCCGCTGGCCGCCGCCGAGAGCCAGCTGCCCCCGGAGCCTCGTCTTCTCGTCAAGGAGCACGACGCTCTCGTCTCGGCGCGCAAGGAAGAAGAAGAGCTTCTCGACACCTACGGTTGGGTCGACAAGGAGCGCGGAATCGTCCGCATTCCGATCGTGCGCGCCATGGAACTCGTCGCCAAGGAAGGCCTGCAGAGCCGTCCGTCGCCGGGCAAATCCCCATGAAAACCCCGGGCCTTGAAGCGACACGATTTGCGGCGAGTCTCTGGCTGGCGATCGGCGCGCTCGCCGCTCCGGCATTTGCCGACACGACGGCGCCTCCCCCGGCGCTCCGCGACGTCGGCATCGAGCAGAAGCTCGACCACGTCGTGCCCCTCGATCTCTCCTTCCGCGACGAATCAGACAACGCCGTGAGGCTCGCCGATTTCTTCGGCCAGAAGCCGGTCTTGCTCTCGCTCGCCTACTACCATTGCCCGATGCTCTGTCCGATGGCGCTCGAGGGCTTGGTGCGAAGCCTTCGGCCGCTCGCGTGGAACGTGGGGGATGAGTTTCAGATCGTGACCGTCAGCATCGACGCGCGCGAAACCTCCGCGCAGGCCGCCGAGAAGAAGCGCACGCTCGTCTCCGACTACGGGCGCCCGGGAGCGGCGCAGGGCTGGCATTTCCTGGTCGGAGACGACGAGACGGTTCGCAGGCTCGCCGATGCCGTCGGTTTCCGCTACCGCTACGAGGCGACGAACGACCAGTTCGCGCACGCGACGGGTCTCTTCGTGCTGACACCGCAAGGGCGCATCTCGAGAGTCCTCTACGGCATCGACTATGCCCCGCGCGACCTGCGTCTCGCTCTCGTGGAGGCGTCGGAGCGGAAGATCGGAACGCTCGCCGATCAACTGCTTCTTTTCTGTTATCACTACGATCCCGCGACGGGGAAATACGGGCCGGCCGCGATGGCGGCGGTCCGGATCGGCGGAGTGCTGACGCTCGTCGGTCTCGTGGCCTTCGTCGCCTTGCAGCTCCGCCACGAGGGCTCGCGAGCGTGACGGAAATCGGATGAACAGACTCCTCAGGGACATCGGATGAACAGACTCCTATTCTTCATCCCCGAGCAAGCGTCCAGCGTGGCCGCGCAGGTGGACCTGTTCTTCTACTTCATGGTCGCGGTGAGCGGCTTCTTCTCGCTGCTGATCGCCGGCCTGATCGTGTTCTTCGCGCTTCGCTATCACGAGACTCGAGTCGAGGCGGGACGCCCGGCCGTCGACGACCTCGAGCATGCGACGACGCACGGGCACGGCCGGGGCGCGATCATGCTCGAGATCGTCTGGACGGTGATCCCGTTCGCGCTGGCGATGGTGATGTTCGCCTGGGGCACGAGCCTCTACTTCACGCTGGAGCGGCCGCCCGCCGGCGCGCTGCAGCTGTACGCGGTCGGCAAGCAATGGATGTGGAAGTTCCAGCATCCCGAGGGTGTCCGGGAGATCAACGAGCTGCACGTGCCCCTCGGCCAAGACATCCGGCTCACGATGTCCTCGGAGGACGTCATCCACAGCTTCTTCGTTCCCGCGTTTCGGGTGAAGCAAGACGTCGTGCCCGGACGCTACACGCAGACCTGGTTTCATCCCACGCGTACGGGCACCTTTCATCTCTTCTGCGCGGAATACTGCGGCACCCAGCACTCGGGCATGATCGGCAGCGTGACCGTGATGGAACCGAGGGACTACGAGGCGTGGCTCGCGGGAGGCGGCGGCGCCGCGGCGCCCGGCCAGTCTCTGGCGCAGCTCGGAGAGCGATTGTTCAACGAACGCGCCTGCATCACGTGTCATCTACCGAACGGCCAGGGCAGGGGCCCGTCGCTCGTCGGGGTTCTCGGCTCCACGGTGAAGCTCGAAGGCGGCGGAACCGTCAAGGCCGACGAGAGCTACGTTCGCGAATCGATCCTCAATCCGATGGCGAAGATCGTCGCCGGCTACGTGCCGCAGATGCCGACCTTCCAAGGGCAGCTCAGCGAGGAGCAGCTCCTCGAGCTGATGGCCTACATCCGCACGCTCGGCGCGAAGGATGGAGGCGCCCCGCCCTCCACCGTCGCGGCGGCGAAGGAACCGACACCATGAAGACTTCGCACGCGTTGGCCGAAGACCCGGGCTCGGCGCTCCAAGAGTTCAACTATCTGAACGCCGACTACGGCATCCGGTCGTGGTTGCTCACGATCGACCACAAGCGCATCGCCATCCTCTACCTGGTGATGATCACGATCATGTTCTCGATCGGCGGTCTCTTCGCGGCGGCGCTCCGCGTCGAGCTGCTGACCCCGAAGGGCGACTTCGTACAGGCGGACACCTACAACAAGCTGTTCACCATGCACGGCGTGGTCATGATCTTCTTCTTCCTGATTCCGTCGATCCCCGCCGTGCTCGGCAACTTCCTGCTGCCGCTGATGCTCGGCGCGCGCGACCTCGCCTTCCCGCGCATCAACTTGCTCAGCTGGTATGTCTACATCGTCGGCGCGATCTTCGGCACGTACGCGATCATCGCCGGCGGCGTCGACACCGGCTGGACCTTCTACACGCCCTACAGCACCTCGTCCTCGCAGACGCAGGTGATCCCCACGGTGCTCGCCGGTTTCATCGTCGGCTTCTCTTCGATCCTCACCGGGCTCAACTTCATCGTCACCACGCACAAGATGCGCGCGCCGGGCCTCACTTGGTTCCGGCTGCCGCTCTTCGTCTGGGCGATTTACGCGACGAGCCTGATTCAGATGCTCGCCACGCCGGTGCTGGCGATCACGCTCGTGCTGTTGCTGCTCGAGCGGGGCCTCCACATCGGCATCTTCGACCCCAATCTGGGCGGCGACCCGGTCCTCTTCCAGCACCTCTTTTGGTTCTACTCCCATCCCGCCGTCTACATCATGATCCTGCCCGGCATGGGAGTCATCAGCGAGATCGTCACCTGCTTCTCGCGCAAGCAGATCTTCGGCTACAAGTTCATCTGCTTCTCGAGCCTCGGGATCGCCGTCATCGGCTTCCTCGTCTGGGGCCACCACCTCTTCGTCAGCGGCCAATCCGTGTATGCCGGCGTCCTCTTCTCGCTGCTCTCGTACCTGGTGGCGATCCCATCGGCGATCAAGGTCTTCAACTGGACCGCGACGCTCTACAAGGGCCGGATCTCCTGGCAGACGCCGATGCTATACGTGTTCGGGTTCATCGGCCTCTTCACGATCGGGGGTCTGACGGGGCTGTTTCTCGCCGCCATCGGCCTCGACGTCCACCTCACCGATACCTACTTCGTGATCGCGCACTTCCACTACATCATGGTCGGCGGCGCGATCATGGCCTATCTCGGCGGCCTGCATTACTGGTGGCCGAAGATCACCGGCCGGCTCTACCCGGAATTCTGGGCGAAGATCGCGTGTGCGATCATCTTCCTCGGCTTCAACCTGACCTTCTTCCCGCAGTTTCTCCTCGGCTACCTGGGAATGCCGCGGCGCTATCACGCCTACCCACCCGAGTTTCAGGTGCTGAACGTGATGTCGACCGCGGGCGCGTCCATCCTCGGCATTGGCTACTTCCTGCCGATCGTCTATCTGATCTGGTCGATGCGCTACGGGCCGAAGGCGAGCTCGAATCCCTGGAACGCGACCGGCCTCGAGTGGCAGACACCGTCGCCGCCACCGACACACAACTTCGACCGTGTTCCGGTGGTCACTCAGGAAGCCTACGACTACCCCGCGATGGAGAGAAACGTTGGCTGATCACGCGCAGGCGGAACCGCACACGCTGGCTCCGCATCAGCAGCATCAGTTCGAGACGATGGAGCAGCAACAGGAGACGTCCACGCTCGGCATGTGGGCGTTCCTGGTCACCGAGGTGATGTTCTTCGGGGGCCTGTTCGGGGCCTACACGGTGTATCGTTACTTGTATCCGCAGGCCTTCTCGGCGGCGAGCCAACACCTCAACTACATCATCGGCGCGATCAACACCGGCGTGCTGATCGGCAGCAGCATGACGATGGCGCTGGCCGTGCGCGCGGCCCAGCTCGGCAACCGGCGGAGTCAAGTCGTATTCCTGCTGCTGACGATCGTGCTGGGGTCGACCTTTCTCGGCATCAAGGTGGTCGAGTACCACGACAAGTTCCTCCACCACCTGGTGCCCGGGAGCGACTTCCACTTCGAGGGACCCTACGGCCGAGAAGCGCAGATCTTTTTCAGTCTGTATTTCGCGATGACCGGGATGCACGCCGTCCACATGATCATCGGCATCGGCATGCTGAGCACGCTCACCGTGCTCGCCTGGCGCGGAAACTTCTCTTCGCAGTATTACACGCCGGTCGAGCTCGGCGGACTCTACTGGCACTTCGTCGACATCGTGTGGATCTATCTCTTTCCGTTGCTCTACCTGATCCGGGGGGGCTGATGTCCGAGCACGTCGTTCCGTTCAAGATCTACGCCGTCATCTTCGCCACGCTGCTTCTGCTGACGCTCGTCACCGTGGACGTCGCGACCTACAAGTTCGGGATGTTGAGCATCTACATCGCGCTCGCGGTGGCGACGACCAAAGCGACGCTCGTGATTCTCTACTTCATGCACGTGCGCTACGCTCCCGCGCTCGTCGCCGTCTTCGCCGCGGCCGGATTCGTCTGGCTGCTGCTCCTGCTCACCTTCACATTGAGTGACTTCCTCACGCGCGGCTGGATCGTGGGATTCATGGGCTGAGGGAGCGGGGACGTTGCCGCCGTACCGGATTTGACCGAGGCGGCTGGGCCGAGAACGGCCTGCGGATTTCGATTCGCCGCAAGGGGGACAACGTCCCCACTCTCTACTGCGTCCGCAGCCCGGGCGTCGGAGCTTGCGGATCGGGAAATGCCGGTGGCGCCGACACGGGCGTCCGCGCCGGCGACCCCGTGACGTCGGGATTCGAGGACGTGGCCTCGGCCGTTCGATCCTCGTCGTACACGGTCACGTTGCCGCCGCCGATGCTTCCGTCCGGTTGCACCAGGCCGTGCACGAGGACCTCGGCGTCGCTTCGAAGCTGGATGCAGCGGCGTGGCTCACCGGAGTCGTCGCTCACCACCGAGTCCGCGAGATCGACGACGTAGCGCTGTCCCCCGGCGGCGTATCGGCTCGCCACCTGTATCTGCTTGCGGAGGCACTCTTTGTCGAGCACGACACCGTCGAACGTGAGATCCTCGATTGCGGCGCTGGCTTGGCCCGTCGAGTCGTCGAGTGTCACGTCGCGCAGGAACAGTGAGCCACCGTTCGGAACGTTGAGCAGCATGTGCGCATGGAGGTCGTCTTCCTCACGGTCGAAGCGAAGCGTCGTCGGGCCAAAATAGCGGCCCACGACCGAGAAAACGCCGCTGGCATCGGTCTCCGCGCGGACGTCGGCTCCGTCGATGCTCACGTGGATGCCCTCGAAACCGGTTCCAGCACTGGCTACGGACGCGAAGGGCGGAAGACCACGCAGCGAAGCCAGCAGGGACGGGGCAGCCGCGCGTGGCTGCCGCGGTGGGTGGAGCGCGACCTGAAGGTTCGACACGTTTCCCTGGATCGTCGATACCACGCTCTGTGGCGCCGTGCTCGAACGGCGCGTGGTCTTGGCGGCCGCGGGCTGGTTCGAGACGAGATCGGAGGCGCTGTCAGCGACGCCCGTGTCGCTGCGCCCGCCGCCGCACGCGGCGGCGAGCAGAAAGGACGCGAGGAGGCGAAGGAGAACCCTCGATCGCGTCATCGTCGAACCTCCCGCACCGGCGGACGTCCGCCCTCGAACCGCGATTTGGACACGAGAGTATCCTAACGGTGAGGGGGGCGCGCCTCAATCGAAAGTTCCGAAAGTTCGGGAGTGGGTGATTGACTTTTGGCGGGCCCGACAAGCAACGTACAAGAAGGGAACCGTGGAACTCCGGGTCGAGCCGTCGGTTGCGCCTCTCAGCGCGCCATAGCCTGGGGCGACGTTCATAGGCTGCGCTCGCCGACGTCTCGCCGCATCGGCGCCCGGGGCGCGATGGGAGCCCGAAGCCCGAGGCCGGGTCTCTTGACGAGCCGGCCTCTGCCCGACATATCCAATCAAACGATTTAATCAATCGAACCAGGATTTGCTGTTCTCGAGGGAAACGGGAGGGAACTCATGGCGAAGGCGTCGTCGCGAAGGATCCGGGACGTACCGGCATCGACCAAGGTGCGCATCCTCGAGGCCGCGGAGGAAGTGTTCGCGACCAAGGGCTTCGAGGGTGCCTCGACGCGGAAAATCGCCGCCAAGGCGGGCGTCAACATTTCGAGCCTCCACTATCATTGGGAATCGAAGGAGACGCTCTACCACGCGGTTTTCCAGAACATCTACAACCAGCTGATCGAGATCTCGCGCGATTCGGTGCTGCCGACGACGGCCCGAGGCGATTCGCCGCGGGGAGTGCACGAAGCCTCGGTTGGCCGCGTCTTCGATCATTTCGCGGCGAACCCGAACATTCCGCGTTTGCTGCTGCGACGGACCCTCGAGAACGAGGAGTTCGGCGACACGACCGAGGGCGGCGTTCTCTTACCGTCGTGGAAGGAGTTGGGTGGCTGGGTGAAGGAGTACAGCGGCAAGAGGATCCGCGACGTCGATGCGCAGATCCTGATCCTCACGCTGAATTCGACGCTGCTACTCTTCACCCTCGACAGCCAGCAGTACGCGCACATTCTCGGCGGACGCATCGCGGATCCGGAGATCGCTCGTCGCATTCGCGCGCATCTCATCCAGCTCTCCGCATGGCTGATCTCCGCCTATGCGAAAGCGCCTGCGTGAAGGCCTTCATCACCGCCACCTTGCGGGGGAACTTCAAGGCCGACCGATCGTGATCTGGCTCGCGAGGCCTGACAAAGAGCCGAAGCATCCGTCAAACGAAAGATTTCCGTGACGAGATTCCCGTGACGAGATTCCCGTGCCGAGATTCCCGTGCCGATTGACCCGCCCATCGGGCCGGCACTACAAGTGAGACTTTGAAAGGGGGGCGCATGAGCCCGTGGCGCCCCTTGCCGTAGCCGGTAGCCAGCAGGTTGGTCTAGACTCTCCGCCCACGAGGAGGAAGCCATGCCAGGGAAGACCTTCAAGATCATCGAGCTCTGCGGCATTTCCGACAAGAGCTACGCGGAGGCGACGAAGAACGCCGTCGCCAAAGCGTCCGAGACGTTGCGCAACCTCGATTGGTTCGAGGTCGTGAATCAGCGAGGGTTCATCAAGAACGGCAAGGTCGCCGAGTTCCAGGTCGTGCTCAAGGTCGGCTTCCGGCTCGAATCGGCGAAAGCGGGATCCTGATCGTCCATGCTGGGCCTCGCGCTGCGCTGGGTATTGAACGCGTTCGCGCTCTGGGTCGTCAGCGAGATCGTGCCCGGCATCCATGCGGAGGGCGCCGTCGCCACGCTCGTGGCCGCGCTGGTGCTCGGCATCCTGAACGCGCTGGTGCGCCCCTTTTTCCTGCTGCTCACGCTGCCGATCAATCTCCTGACCCTCGGCCTCTTCACGTTCGTGATCAACGCGGTGATGCTCGAGCTCACCGGGTCGATCGTCCGGGGCTTCACGGTGGACAGCTTCGGCTCGGCGCTGATCGGCGCGCTGGTCCTCAGCCTGGTGAGCTTCGTTCTCAACGTGTTTATCAACGACCGTGGCCGCGTCGACCACATCTACGTCGAGTACCGCCGGCTCTGAAACGACGATGGCCAAGCGATTGAGCGCAAGCCTTCTCGGCAAGGAGCCCCCCGTCGGCCAGATCGGCCGCGAGATCTGCCGGAACTGCGGCGGCGGCATCATCGTCGATGCCGCCGATCAACGCGCCGCGCGCCTCCCACACCGCCGCGTGTGCCGAAAGTGCGGCGTCGAATACGGCACCACGCGCGTAGCCCTCTACCCGGGTCGCGCCGAGCACGAGACCCTGCCCGAGAGATTCCACCCGAACCGGTAGCTCCCGTTGGTCGCGAACCGTCTCCGGCCGGCGCAGCCTGTCGAGCGAGCGCCCCGATCAACTCAGAAAGAGGTAGCGCCAGGTGAAGAGCAGCGCGATCGCATAGACGAGCCAGTGCGCTTCGCGCGCGCGGCCGGCGGCAAGCTTCATGCCGGCGTAGCTGACGAAGCCCGCTGCCAGTCCGTGCGAGATGCTGAAGGTCGCGGGCATCAGCGCGAGCGTCAGGAACGCTGGCGCCGCTTCCGTGAGGTCGCTCCAGTCGATGCGCACGACGGTCTGCGCCATCAGAACGCCGACCACGATCAGCGCCGGCGCGGTCACCGGATAGAAGACGTGGTCGCCGACGCGAATCCCGGCGGCGATCTGCGCGACGAGCGGAATGAGAAATAGCGCCGCGAGGAAGCAACCCCCGGTGACGAGATTGGCCAGGCCCGTGCGCGCGCCCACGGCGGCGCCGGTGGCGCTCTCGATGTAGCAGGTGACCGAGGACGTGCCGGCGAGCGCGCCGGCGAGCGCACCGATCGCATCGACCATCAGCGCCACGCCCAGGCGAGGAAACCGTCCCTGCTCGTCGAGGAGACCCGCCTCGGCGCCGACCGCGAAGAGCGTCCCCATGGCATCGAAGATCGCGAAGAAGAGGAGAACGACGGCGAGCGGCAGAAGATCGAGCCGGAGCGCTCCGGCAAGATCCATCTCGAGGCCCGGAAACCGGCCGCGCGGCAGCCGCATCCAGGGCGGGCCGATGTCGACGACGCCGGAGGCCCAACCGATTGCGACCGTGGTCGCCATGCCCCAGAAGACCGCGGCGCGCGCTCCACGCGCCATCAGCGCGAGCGTGACGGCGAGACCGGCGAGCGCCAAGAGTGTCGGCGGCGCGCGCAGATCGCCGAGCGTGACCAGTGTGGCGCGATCCGCGACGACGATACCGCTGTGCTCGAGGCCGATGACGCTGATGAAGAGACCGATGCCGACGGCCGAGGCGAAGCGCAGGGTCTTCGGCACCGCCTCCGTGAGGATCTCGCGAATGCGGCCGAGGGTCAGCCCCAAGAACACGATCGCCACGATTGCCAGCAGGCCGAGCCCGGTTTGCCACGGGACCTTGTGCTGGATGCAGATCGTGTAGGCGAAGAAGGCGTTCAGGCCCATTCCTGGCGCGAGCGCGACGGGAAGGTTGGCGGCGAGCCCCATGAGGATCGTCGCGAATGCCGCGGCCGCAATCGTCGCGAGGATGGCGTCCTCGGGAGCGATGCCGGCGGCGGCGAGAAACACCGGGTTCACCACCGCGATGTACGCCATCGACAGAAAGGTGGTGAAGCCGCCGAGCGTCTCGCGCCCGAGCGTCGAGCCCGATGCGGAGACCGCGAAGCGGCGATCGAGCCGGTCGCGGAGGCTCATGCCGCCGCGTCAACGATCGGTGCGAAGTTGCGGCTTGGTTGCGCCATCCGGACGGATTTGAGCCGGATCCGGTCCGCTTGGCAATCGTTTGGCGCGCGTGAGCGCGACTTCCGAATCGGCGTCCTCGAGCACATCCGAGCGGTCGATCACGGTGTCGTTCCGCGCCCCTGGATTGCCGCAGGCATCCACCCATGACAGAGTCTGGCGCTTTTCCAACGATGGACCGCGAAGATCGGAATCTCGCCGCCCTTCTGCTGCTCGGCTCTTCCTTCCTGTTCGCCTCGGCCGGCGCCGCGGTGAAGCTCGCATCGGCGCAGGCGACAAACCAAATGGTGGTCTTCTTCCGGAGCTTCTTCGGTCTCGTCGCGCTGATACCGTGGCTCGTCCGCGGCGGCTCTGCGGCGCTGCGCACCCCCTATCCGCGCCGACAGGTGACACGCGCGCTCGCGGGCCTCGCGGCGATGTACTGCTTCTTCTACGCGATCGCGCACCTGCCGCTCGGCGAAGCGATGCTTCTCAACTACTCCTCGCCGCTGTTCATCCCGTTCATCGCCTGGCTCTGGATCGGAGAGCCGATCCCGGGGCGCATCGGTTGGGCGATCGGTGCCGGCTTTGCAGGCATCACCCTGATCCTGAAGCCCGGTCTCGGGTTCTTGTCCCTCGCCTCGATCGTCGGGCTGGCGTCCGGTGTGCTCACGGCGACCGCGATGGTCGCGATTCGCGGACTTGCGCGCGAAGAGCCGACCACGCGCATCGTCTTCTACTTCGGGGCCGTCTGCTCGCTCGCGTCGGCGCCGCCGCTTCTCTGGGGCTGGCGAACCCCATCGCTCCCCACGCTTGCGCTGCTCGTCCTCGTCGGCGTGCTCGCGACCTCCGGTCAGCTTCTCCTCACGCGCGCCTACGCTTTGGCTCCGGCCGCGCATATCGGCCCCTTCACGTACAGCTCCGTCGTGTTCGCGGCGCTGTTCGGATGGCTCTTCTGGGGCGAGGTGCCCGACACGTTCTCGTTGGCCGGCGCCCTGCTCGTCGGCCTGGCCGGGTTCCTCGCGATCCGCTTGATGGGACCGCGTGCGGAAGAAGCGCCGGAGGAGGCGATCCCCGAGGCGGGGGTGTAGCGCTCGCTCGATAGGCGGCACGGTCGAAGCCGATGCGCGACCAACGGGAGCGATCTGCGACCCAGCCATGCGTCTCGTGGGCGGATCCTCCATGATCGTTCGGCATCGGGAACGACGCTCGGCGACGCTCGAGCCGATGACTCGCGGGGGCTTCTAGCGGTGGTGTCGAATTGATATCGTGCTCGAGCGATGGGCACGACCGCGGAAGGCGCGCTGTGGGCGTTGGGAGAGGCGGCGGCCGCATACGTCGAGGATGGGATGAAGGTGGGGCTTGGGACCGGCCGAGCCGCGATGGCGTTCGTCACTGCGCTGGCTGGTCGGGTGCGCCAAGGGTTGACGGTGATCTGCGTGCCGACCTCCGAGGCGACCCGTCGACGCGCGGAGAGGCTGGGTCTTTGCCTCACCATGCTCGCCGAAACCGGCGAACTCGATCTCACGATCGATGGCGCAGATGAGGTCGATCCTCGTCTCGACCTCATCAAGGGCCTCGGCGGCGCGCTCGTGCGCGAAAAGATCGTTGCCGCCTCGTCGCAGCGGCTGATCGTCGTCGTCGGCGCCGAGAAGATCGTCGAGCGTCTCGGCGTGCGCTGCCCGCTTCCGGTCGAGATCGTTCCGTTCGGGCTCGCGCTCTGCGAGCGGCGCCTGGCGGCGCTCGGTGCCAATCCGGTGCTCCGCAAGGCTGCCCAGGGCCCGTTCGTCAGCGACAACGGAAACTACATTCTCGACTGTGGGTTCGGAGGTATAGACGACCCCGCCGTGGTCGATCGCGCCATCCGGGAAATTCCCGGCGTGGTGGAGACCGGCCTGTTCATCGGTATGGCGGAGCGAGTGCTCGTGCAGGACGGAAACGCCGTCCGCGTTCGCGAGCGAGTATCCTGAAAGAGGTCTTCCGATGCCGGCAACGGAGCTCGATTCGCTTTCGATCAACACGATCCGCTTTCTCTCGGTGGATGCGGTGCAGGCGGCCAACTCGGGCCATCCCGGGCTGCCGATGGGTGCGGCGGCGACGGCATACGTCCTGTGGACGCGCTTCTTGAAGCACGACCCTTCGGATCCCAAGTGGCCCGACCGCGACCGCTTCGTGCTTTCGGCCGGACACGGCTCGATGCTGCTCTACTCGCTGCTTCATCTGACCGGCTACGACCTGTCGCTCGAGGACATCCAGAAATTCCGGCAATGGGGCAGCCGCACCCCCGGGCATCCGGAGAATCACCTGACCCCCGGCGTCGAGGCCACGACGGGCCCGCTCGGCCAGGGGATCTCCAATGCCGTCGGCATGGCGATCGCCGAGGCGCACCTGGCGGCGCGCTTCAACCGCCCGGGACATGCGATCGTCGATCACCACACCTACGTGCTGGCGAGCGACGGTGACCTGATGGAGGGCGTCGCCTCCGAGGCCTGCTCGGTCGCCGGGCATCTCGGGCTCGGCAAGCTGATCGTCGTTTACGACGACAATCGCATCAGCCTCGCGGGATCGACGTCGCTGTGCTTCAGCGAAGACGTGGGAGCGCGGTTCGCGGCCTACGGCTGGCACGTCGAGCACGTCGCGGACGGTAACGATCCGGATGGCGTCGATCGCGCCTTGAAGAGCGCGCGGAGCGAGACGCGCCGACCCTCGCTGGTGATCGTGCGGACCGAGATCGGCTACGGCGCGCCCCACAAGGCGGGGACGTTCGAGGCGCACGGCTCGCCGCTCGGCCCCGACGAGGTCAAGGCGGCCAAGCAGAAGCTCGGCTGGCCGTTGGAGCCGCCCTTTCACATTCCTGCCGCCGCGCTCGCCAATTTCCGGCGCGCCCTGGACGAAGGGAAGAAGGCGCGTCGGAGCTGGGAGCAGCGGCTCGACGCCTACGGCCGCGCTTTTCCGGATCTCGCCGCGGAGCTCCGCCGGACCTTCGGCGCGGAGCTGCCCGGAGGGCTGGGACGCGGAGTCTGCCGACGTTCTCCCGCCGACGGGAAGGGTCTCGCCACGCGAAAAGCCTCCGAAGCGGTGATGCAAGCGCTCGCCAAAGCGCTCCCCGAGCTCATCGGCGGATCGGCTGATCTCGATCCCTCGACCTTCACCTGGCTCAAGGGCGAAGGGGACTTCGAGAGCGCGGCGGTCTCTCCCGACGGAGCGCAAGGCCGGGTCGGAGGGGCGTGGGGCTACGAGGGGCGAAACCTCCATTTCGGCGTGCGCGAGCACGCCATGGGCGCGGCCGTGAACGGCATGGCGCTCCACGGGGGGCTTATCCCTTACGGCTCGACGTTCCTCATCTTCTCCGATTACATGCGGCCCGCGATCCGCCTGTCGGCGCTCAGCCGCCTCGGTGCGATTTGGGTCTATACCCACGATTCGATCGGTCTCGGCGAGGACGGACCGACGCATCAGGCGGTGGAGCACTACATGGCGCTGCGGGCGATCCCCGATCTCGTCTTCATTCGCCCGGCCGACGCGAACGAGACCGCGTGGGCGTGGCGAGTGGCGATCGAAAATCGCCATCGGCCGACGGTGTTGGCCCTGACGCGGCAGAACCTGCCGACGCTCGATCGCTCGCGGTACGCCCCTGCCGAGGGACTGCGCCGCGGTGCGTACGTGCTGAATCCGAAGCTCGACGCGCCCGACATCGCGCTCATCGCCACCGGCTCCGAGGTGCAGCACATCGTCGCCGCCGAACGGGTGCTCGCCGACAAGGGGGTGAAGACACGGCTCGTGTCGATGCCGTGCTGGGAGCTCTTCGCGGAGCAGCCGAAAGACTATCGCGAGAGCGTGCTGCCTCCGGCGCTCAGGCGCCGCCTCTCGGTCGAGGCGGGAATCACGCTCGGGTGGCACCGGTGGGTGGGCGAGTGCGGCCAAACGATCGGCATCGACCGCTTCGGCGCCTCCGCTCCCGGGCCGACGCTCATGAAGGAGTTCGGCTTCACGGCGGAGCACGTCGTCGCCCGAGCGCTCGGGATGCTGTAATCCGGGGCGGATTGAGCCGCCTCCGATCCCTGTGGTAACCGGGCAGGGAGGATCGCTCCGCTCGGACGGGAAGGAGACCGCAATGGCGAATCCGTTGATCCGACTCCGGCAGCTCGGCCAGTCTCCCTGGCACGACAACATCCGGCGCCAGCAGCTGACCTCGGGATCGCTCAAGCGGATGGTGGACGACGGGGACATCACCGGCCTCACCTCCAACCCGACGATCTTCGAGCAGGCGATCGGCGGCTCGACGGACTACGACGCGGATCTTCATCGCCTGGCCCGCGACGGCAAGACCGCGGAAGAGATCTTCGACGCGCTGGCGATCGACGACATCAGGAACGCCGCCGACGTGCTAGCGCCGGTCTTCGAACGCACCGGCGGCGCCGACGGTTTCGTTTCGATCGAAGTCGCGCCGAAGCTCGCCAACGAAACGCAGGCGACGATTCGAGAAGCGCGGCGATTGTGGAGCACCGTCAATCGGCCGAACTTGATGGTCAAGATTCCTGCGACCGCCCCGGGCGTCCCGGCGATCGAGCAGTCGATCGCCGACGGCCTGAGCATCAACGTCACGCTGATCTTCTCGCTCAAGCGCTACGAAGAGGTCATGGACGCGTATCTGCGCGGGCTCATTCGCCGGCTCGAGGCGGGCCAGAAGATCGATCGCGTCTCGTCGGTCGCGAGTTTCTTCGTGAGCCGCGTCGACACGCTGGTCGACAAGCTGCTCGACGAGAAGATCGCCGCGGGGGCGGAGCGGAAGGAGCTTCTCGCGAGCCTCAAGGGCAAGGCGGCGATCGCCAACGCCAAGCTCGCGTACGCCGAGTTTCGTAAGAAGTTCTCGACCGAGGCGTACGCCGGGCTCAGGAACCACGGCGCGCGACTGCAGCGGCCGCTCTGGGCCAGCACCTCGACGAAAAACCCGGCGTATCCTGATACCTACTATGTCGAAGCGCTCGTCGGCCCCGATACCGTGGACACGATGCCGCCGGCGACGCTCGCCGCGTACAAGGATCACGGCAATCCCGAGGTCCGCATCGACAAGAACCTGGACGAGGCTCGCCGCGCGATGGACCAGCTGGCCGAGGCCGGGATTCACATGGACGAGGTCACCAGGAAGCTCGAGATTGACGGTGTGGCCTCCTTCACGAAATCGTTCGACTCGCTGATCGTCACCGTCGAGAAGCGCCGGCAGGAGGCCCTCGCGGCGAGGCGGCCGGCGCGGGCGAAGCCGCGGCGCAGGCCGCCGCGAAAGAAGGCGGTGCGCCCGCCGCAAGAAGGGGAGCGCCGCGAAGAAGCCGCGCAAGAGCGCGGTGAAGACGAAGTCGCGCCGCACGAAGTCGATGCGCAAGGCTCCGTCTCGCCGAGCCAAAGACGACCGCGCGCGCGCGCTCCGGCGCGGCGAGGCGGAAACGACGCTCGTGAGCTCGGCCTCAGTCTCGATTAGAACGCTCCGATATGATGGAGAACGCGGCTGGCTGCGGTCGAGCCGTACTCGGGTCTACCGCAACCAGCCGCAACCGCGCGGAGCGCGGAAGGCGATACCTTCCGAGCCTCGCCTGTCGAAGTGGTGGGGGGAAGCCGCTGACGATGCCGATCGAGTTCGATAGCGGCCTGCTGTCGGACGCCGAGCGCGCCGGCCGGCTCGAGTGGCTGGAGACCAACGGCAAGGGCGGGTTCGCGTCCTCGAGCGTGATCGGCGCGAACACGCGGCGCTATCACGGCATGCTCACGGCGGCGCTGTCTCCGCCGGTTCGCCGCCACGTCTTGCTTTCGCGCGTGGAAGAGACGATCGAGCCCGAGGGCAAGGCGGTCGAGCTCGCCTGCAATTTCTACCCCGGCGTCGTGCATC
This sequence comes from uncultured delta proteobacterium, assembly GCA_963745025.1. Taxonomy (GTDB): domain Bacteria; phylum Desulfobacterota; class Binatia; order JACPRU01; family JACPRU01; genus CAVQIG01. The sequence goes on along the minus strand of CAVUWD010000014.1, from coordinate 158,582 downwards.
CGCGCGGCAACCAATTTCTCAGCTCGTTCCGCCTCGATCCGTTCCCGATCTTCACCTACTGGGTGGGCGAGCGCGGGTTAGACAAGGCCGTCTTCCTCGTCGGGGGCGAAGACACGGTGGTGATCCGCTACACGCTGTTTGCGGGGCCGGGCTGCTTCCTCCAGGTCCGTCCATTCATCGCCTTTCGCGACTATCACTCGCTCACGCACCGCAACGATGCCTTGGACCGACGCATGGAGCGGAAGAACGGAACGGTCTCGATCCGGCCCTACGCAGACCTGCCCACGCTTCATTTTCATCACGACGCGCGCGAGGTCCTTCCTTATGGCGACTGGTGGATGCGCAACCAGTACCCGCGCGAGGCGGAGCGCGGGCTCGACTTCGAGGAGGATCTCTTCAGCCCGTTTGCGCTGCGCTTCGAGCTCTCCACGGGCGCTTCGGTCTTCGTCGCCGCCTCACTCGACCGCGCCGTCAGGCCCGACGCCCGGAGCCTCGAGCGGGCGGAGCTCGAGCGGCGGCGAGAGGTCGTCGCGGCCGCGCGCCGGCACGCGCCCGAACTCGATCCGCAGCTGGCTCTCGCCGCCGACGCCTACGTGGTCGAGCGCGCCGGGGGTGGGCGGACCATCGTCGCCGGATATCCGTGGTTCACGGACTGGGGCCGCGACACGATGGTCTCGCTGCCGGGCCTCTGCCTCGCGACCGGACGCTTCTCCGAGGCGCGCGACATCCTGTCCACCTTCGCTCGCGCGCTCGACCGCGGCATGATTCCGAACCTCTTTCCCGATGGGGGACAGAGCCCCGAGTACAACAACGTCGACGGCACGCTCTGGTTCGTGCGCGCATGCGGCGACTACGTCGACGCCACGGGCGACCTCGAGACGGCGAAGGCCGTGTTGCTGCCGGCGCTGCTCGAGGTGGTGCGCCAGCACCGCGGCGGGACTCGCTATGGCATCCGTGTCGATACCGACGGTCTCCTTCGCGCGGGAGACCCGACGACCCAGCTCACCTGGATGGACGCCCGCGTGGGCGATTGGGCGGTCACGCCACGCGCGGGTAAGCCGGTCGAGGTGCAGGCGCTGTGGATCGATGCGCTCGAGACGGCCGCCGCCCTCGCGCGTAAGCTCGGCGACGATGCCCCCGTAGCGGAGTGCGTCGAGCTGGCGCGCGCCGCGCGCGAGTCGTTCGCACGACGGTTCTGGTATGCCGACGGCGGATACCTCTACGACGTGGTCGATTGCCCAGACGGACGCGACGACCCCACGCTGCGGCCGAATCAGATCTTCGCGCTCGCGTTACCGCGCACGCCACTCGTCGACCATGCGAAGGCGCGAGCCGTCGTGGCGCTCGTCGAGCGCGAGCTCCTCACCCCGTTCGGCTTGCGCACGCTCTCACCACGGGATCACCGCTACGTCGGCCACTACGGCGGCGACCCGCGTGTGCGCGACAGCGCGTATCACCAAGGCACCGTCTGGCCGTGGCTGATCGGTCCCTACGTGAGCGCGTACTTGAAGGTCCACGGGCGCACGGTGATGGCCCGACAGCACGCGCGGAGCCTCGTCGAGCCGTTGCTTCGTCACCTGTCGAGCGAGGGCGTCGGGCAGCTGGCCGAGATCTTCGATGGCGACCCGCCGCACCCGCCCGCGGGCTGCGTCGCACAGGCGTGGAGCGTGGCCGAGCTCGTTCGTGTTCTGGTAAGGGAGCTGAAGGCATAACTCGGGAATGTCGGAGACCGTCAAGCCGTCGCTTCCTTCCGGTCTGGTCGCCTTCGTCAAGCACGATTGCCCGACCTGCGTCCTGGTGGCGCCGGTTCTCGCTCGGCTCGCTCGCGACGCGGAGATCACGGTCGTCAGCCAGGACGACCCCGCGTTTCCGCCCGGAACGAAGATCATCGACGACCGCCTGCTCGAATTGTCGTGGCATCACGGTATCGAGGCCGTGCCGACGCTCCTCCGCGTGGAGAACGGAGAGGTGACGGGGCGCGCAGTCGGCTGGCACCGTGGCGAATGGGAAGAGCTGACTGGCGTCGCCGACCTCGGACCCGAGCTGCCTCCGTACCGCCCCGGATGCGGTTCGTTGAGCGTCGATCCCGACCGGCAAGGGGAGCTGCTCGTCCGTTTCGGGGGCTCGCGCCTGCGTTCCCGGCGCGTCGAGCTCGCCGCGCTCGAAGACGAGCACGAGGCGCTCTTCGGGCGCGGCTGGACCGATGGTCTTCCTGTCGTGCCGCCGACCGAGCGCCGGGTGATGGCGATGCTCGAAGGCACGCGACGGAGGCCGGACGAGATCGTCGCCGTGGTGCCGCCGGACCTCGTCGAGTGCACGGTCGAGAAGGTGGCGGTGAACGCCGTCATGGCGGGATGCAAGCCCGAGTACCTGCCCGTCGTGCTCGCCGCCGTAGAGGCCGCCTGCACCGAGGAGTTCAATGCGCATGGAGTGCTCGCGACCACGATGCCGGTCGGCCCGGTCATCATCGTCAACGGACCGATCCGGCGGGCGATCGGCATGAACTCTGGGATCAACGTGCTCGGTCAGGGAAACCGGGCGAACTCGACGATCGGCCGCGCGCTTCAGCTCGTGGTCCGCAACGTCGGCGGTGGACGGCCCGGCGAGGTCGACCGCGCGACCCACGGAAACCCGGGGAAGGTCGGGCTGTCGTTCGCCGAGGACGAAGAAGGCTCTCCGTGGCCGCCGCTGTCGGTGGACTTCGGAGCGAAGCCGGGAGCGAACACGGTTACGCTGTTCGCGGGCGAAGGCCCTCGCTGCATCGTGGATCAGCTGTCGCGCGACCCCGAATCGCTGGCGCGCACGCTTGCGGTGAATCTGCGGACCCTCCATCACCCGAAGCTGGTGATGGTCTTCGATTGCTTCTTGGTGATCGGCCCGGAGCACTCGCGCGTCTTCCGCGAGGCGGGCTGGAGCAAGGACAAGCTGCTCGCACGGCTCGGCGAGCTCTTGCAGATACCGGGACAAGAGCTCGTCCGCGGCGCCGGCGGCATCGCCGAGGGCGTGCCCGCGCATCTCGCCGGCGCGACGCTGCCAAAGTTCCGTCCGGGGGGCCTTCGCGTCGTCCACGCGGGTGGACCGGCGGGTCTCTTCTCGGTCATGATCGGCGGCTGGGCGAGCGGCGCGATCGGCAGCACGCCCGTTCTGAAGGAGATTCGGCCATGAGCGAGTTTGGTAGGACGTTTAGCCGGAGCCGGCGTGCCGACCAGAGGGAGCGACGTAACGCTGTCGCGAACGACGGAAAGACGCGTATCCTGCTCGATCCCACGAGCGAGCGTACGCTCGCGATCCGACCGCGCGCCCCGCGGCTTGCCTCGCTCGCCGGGCGGAAGCTCGGCCTTCTCGACATCTCCAAGCCCCGCGGCGACGTCTTCCTCGACCGCGTGGGCGAGCTACTTCGCAGCCGCGGCGCCGAGGTCGTGCGCTTCACGAAGCCGACCTTCACGAAGCCGGCGCCGGTCGATCTCCGCCACGAGATCGCCGCGCGCTGCCATGCGGTCATCGAAGCGCTCGCCGATTGAGGATCGTGCACGTCGTGCAGTGTGCACGACATCGTCGACCTCGAGAGCCGCGGGATTCCCGGCGTGTTCGTCGCCACCGAAGCGTTCGTCGACGGCGCCGAGCGTCAGGCGCGTGCGCTCGGCTCCGATCCAGCGGCCGTCTACGTCCCGCATCCGGTACAGGACCGGACCGACGACGAGCTTCGCGCCATGGCGGCGCACGCGGTCGACGCGATCGTCGCGAGCTTGGTTGGGTAGTGAGGAAAGGCGCCGCAAGCGTCCGAATTCCGTATCGATCTCCGAGGAGGCATTTCATAGACAGGGTGGCAGCATTCGACAGGCGACGGGTGTCGTCGCGACGATGTTTGTCCTCGCTACGCTGCTGCTGCTCTTGACGCCCCTCGGGGCCCAGGCCCAGTCGGGCCAGCACGTCGTGATCCAGCCCTATGCGACGGTGAACGTCAGCCAGTTACCACAGGCGGATGTGGACCCGAATCCGCCTGTATTCTTCCAACGGGAGCGGCAGCTCCACCCCGACTCGGAGCGTCTGCAGGACGAGAAGGCGGCAGCCGACGCTGGTGGGGCCGAGGGCGCCGAGGAGCCGGAAGTGACTGTCGGGCCGCTGAACGTCAACCTGCTCACCAACTTCATCGGCCTGCGCTTCTCGGACACCGCCGGGTTCATCCCGCCGGACAACGCTACGGCCGTTGGTCCCAACCATGTCTTCGAGGCGGTCAACGTGGCGGGCCGGATTTTCAACAAGACCACCGGCGGAACCATCTCCACCATCAACCTCAACACGTTCTTCGCCGTCCCCGGGGTCGCGCTCACGGACCCGATCATGCGCTTCGACCCGACCACGAACCGCTGGTTCGTCGGCATGATCACCGTCGAGAACGGCGGTTCCCGCTGGCTGCTGGCGGTCTCGACCAGCAACGACCCCACGGGCTCCTTCGTACTGTACCAGGCTATCACACCCGACAGCCTGCCCGACTTCCCCAACATGGGGATCAGCGACGACAAGGTCGTTCTGACGGCTAACGCCTTCCTGTGCACGAACCCGTGCGGCACAACCTTCCAGGGCGCCGAGTTCCTCGTCATCGACAAGGCGAGCCTGGTGGCCGGCGCGGCGGCGGCGGCGGCCGACTTCTTCGCGCCCGACAACACCGCTTTCACGATCCGCGCTGCGCAGAACCTGTCGTCTGACAACACCATCTACATGACGATGTACCCGCACATCGGCACGACCCTCCGGGTCTACCGGGTCACGGGCGTTCCGGGCGTGGGTGGTGGCACCAGCTCCTCGACGGTGGACCGCACCATCGGGAGCATCGCGGTCCCGCCCGATGCCAAGCAGAGTGGCGGCGCGCCACGGATCGCTACCAACGACAACCGGCTGCTGGATGCCGCTTTCCGGGACGGTTCGCTCTTCACGACGGGCACTTCGGGCTGCATTCCCCCCGGGGACGGTTCGACGCGCGCCTGCCTGCGGGTGATCGAGATCTTGAACCCGGCGACGACGGCGACCGTCAATCAAGACTTCGACTTCGGACTCAGCGGCATCTACATGTATTTCCCGGCGCTCACGATCACCAGCGCGGGTGACGTGATCTCGGTCTTCTCGCGCTCCTCGGCGAACGAGTTCGCCGGGGTATGGGCCAGCGGCCGGCCCAGCCAGCAACGCCCTGAACACCTATCAGTCCCCGACCTTGATCAAGGCGGGTACGGCCCACTACGACCCCCCCGTCCCGCGCTGGGGTGACTTCTCCTCGGTGGCCATCGATCCGTCCGACCAGAGTAAAGCCTGGGTCTCCGGCGAGTACGCGCGGATCGAGGGCGGCGCCGAATGGGGCACCTGGATTGCCCAGACCAGCATCGGCGCGGCCACGGCCGTGACCGGTAACCTCCGCGTCAACGGTGTCGGCCAGAACGGCAAGACCGTGCTGCTCAGGCAGGGGGGCTCCACTGTCACGACGACCACGACCCACGGCAGCGGCAACTACACCTTCTCGTCGGTGAGCCCCGGCACCTACACGATCAAGATCAAGCAGTACTGTGGCGCCGGCACATACTCGGGCAAAGTCTCGGTCGACGGGGTCGGCGAGGTCGGCAAGACGATCAAGATCGGCAACGGCGGAGGCTCGACGACGACGAATGGCAGCGGCAACTTCTCGAAGGCTGGCGTGCCGACCGGGAACCACCCTGTCACCATCAAGAACGTCGACGTGCCGTAGGCACGCAACCAACAGCGGGTCGGCGGCCGCTGCCTGCGGCCGACGGCCGATTGCCACCGCGAGCCACTGCTTCGGCTGCGCCGCCGGGGCGGGCTCGAGCTGTGGCGGGGAGACGGGACCGCCCCCTTTTCCCGGTGCGGTCAGCGGCCGCCGGCGACGTCGATGATCGCGCCGGTCGAATACGAGGCTTCGTCGGACAGCAGCCAGAGAATCGCCTTCGCGACCTCCTCGGCTTGGCCGCCTCGCTTCATGGGGATGGATTCCTTGACGCGGTCCACGCGGTCCGGCTCGCCGCCGCTGGCGTGAATCTCGGTATAGATCACGCCGGGGCGTACCGCGTTCACGCGAATGCCTTCGGTGGCGACCTCCTTCGCCAGGCCGATCGTCAGCGCGTCGATGGCAGCCTTGGAGGCGGCGTAGTCGACGTACTCGTTCGGCGAGCCGATGCGCGAGGCGGCCGAAGAGACGTTGACGATCGCCCCTCCGGCGCCGCCGTTCCTCGTCGACATGCGCCGGACGGCCTCGCGAGCGCACAAGAAGCATGCGGTCACGTTCGTCGCGAGCACGCGGCTCAGCCGGTTGCCGTCCATGTGCTCGACGCGCGTTTGCCGCTCGACGATGCCGGCGTTGTTCACCAGTGCGCTCACCGGACCGAGCGATCGATCGACGGCTTCGAACAAGCGGACGACCTCGGCCTCGGAGCTGACGTCGGCGCCGACCGCAATCGCCGTGCCGCCCTCACGGACGATGTCGCCGACTACGGCGTCCGCCGCGGATTGATTGCGGCGATAGTTCACGCAAACGGCGTAGCCGCGTAGCGCCGCCAGACGGGCGGTCGCAGCGCCGATACCGCGGCTAGCGCCGGTGACGATCAGGATCTTCGGCACGTCTCCGTATCCCGCTCAGCTCCGAACTGATCGACCTGTTCGAGTTTCCACGGGCTACCGCAAACGACTCCGCGAACCCTTGGTGGAAGCCGGTGGCCGGCTTTCATGCTTGACCCGCGATCTGCAGCAGCAGCTTGGCGACGAGTGCGGTCCATCCGGTCTGGTGGCTCGCGCCGATACCGGCGCCGTTGTCGCCGTGGAAGTACTCGTGGAAGAGGATCAAGTCGCGCCAGTGGGGATCGCTCTGGAATTTCTCGGTGCCGCCGTAGACGGGTCGGCGTCCGCTCTCGTCGCGGAGGAAGATCGATGCCAGGCGTTTCGACAGCTCGCGGGCGACCTCCCAGAGCGTCAGCATGTTGCCCGATCCGGTCGGGAACTCCACCTGGAAGTCGTCGCCGTAGTAGTAGTGATACTTCTGTAGCGACTCGATGATCAGGAAGTTCAGCGGGAACCAGATCGGACCGCGCCAGTTCGAGTTGCCGCCGAAGATTTCCGTCGACGACTCGGCGGGCTCGTATTGCACACGATGCTCGGTGCCGTCGACGGCGAGCACGTAGGGTTGGTTCCGGTGGTAGTGCGAGAGCGCGCGCACGCCGTACGGCGAGAGGAACTCGGTCTCGTCGAGCATGACCCTGAGCACGCGCCGCAAGCGCTCGGCGTTGAGGATCGAGAGGATGCGGCGCTTGCTCGGGCCGAGTTGATTCAGCTTGGCGACGGTCTCGCAGATGTCGGGCCGGTTGCGCACGAACCAGAGTAACCGCGAGCGGAAGCGCGGTAGCTTGACGAGATCCTCTTCTCCGACGGTGCCGACCGCGAGGAGGGGGATCAGCCCGACCATCGAGCGCACCTTGAGCGGCTGGACCCGCCCGTTCGGCAGGCGCAGCACGTCGTAGAAGAAGCCGTCGTCCTCGTCCCAGAGCCCGAGGGTGTTCATCGCGTGCGCGATGTACATGAAGTGCTCGAAGAACTTGCTCGCCACGTCCTCGTAGCTCGGATTCAGGCGGCCGAGCTCCATGGCGATCTCGAGCAGGTTCAAACAGTACATTCCCATCCAGCTCGTGCCGTCGGATTGCTCGACGAATCCGCCGACCGGGAGCTCCGCGCTGCGATCGAAGACGCCGATGTTGTCGAGACCGAGGAAGCCTCCCTGAAAGATGTTGTTACCCGTGAGGTCCTTGCGGTTGACCCACCAGGTGAAGTTCAGCAGGAGCTTGTGGAAGACCTTCTCGAGGAACACCGGATCGACGCGGCCGCCGTGGCGCTCCTCGATCTTGTAGACGCGCCAGGACGCCCACGCGTGCACGGGCGGGTTGACGTCGCCGAATGCCCATTCGTAAGCGGGGATCTGGCCGTTCGGATGCATGTACCATTCGCGCAGCAAGAGCTTCAGCTGCCGCTTCGCGAAATCGGGGTCGACGAGCGCAAGCGCCACGCAGTGAAAACCGAGGTCCCAGGCGGCGTACCACGGATACTCCCACTTGTCGGGCATCGACAGCACGTCCTCGTTGTAAAGATGCGTCCAGTCGGAATTCCGGCCATGGAGCCGCTCCGCCGGCGGAGGCGGCTCCGTAGGGTCGCCGCGCAGCCAGGTCGGGACGTCGTAATTGTAGAACTGCTTGCCCCACAAGAGCCCGGCGAATGCCTGCCGGCAGATGTTGCGGCGGTCTGTGTCGAGCGCGGACGGAAGCAGTGCGGCGTAGAACTCGTTCGCCTCGGCGAGACGCTGCGCGAAGACGGTGTCGAACTCCGCCCCGAAGACCCCCTGCGCGGTTGATTCGTCTCGCGCAGGCGGAGCTCCAGCGTCACCTGCGCGCCGGGCGCCATCATCAACGGATAGTGCGCCGCCACCTTGGTACCGACGCGCTGCGGGTTCACCGCCTCTCGTCGGCCGCGGACGAGGTACTCGTGAAACGCATCCTTCACGTAGGGCCGCTCGATCGCGCGCGTCGGGAAGCGCTTCAGATTCGTCTCGTTCTCGGTGAAGAGCAGCTCGGGAGCGCCGCGGGCATGGAGCCAACGCTTGCCGAGCGTCTCGTGCTCGGCCTCGATGGTCGCGAAATCGGCGCTCGCCGTGCGGTCACGAAGGCGCGGCCGCCGCGCGACGTGGCTCCACGACCAGGTGTTACGGTACCAAAGCGTGGGTAGGAGATGGAGCGTCGCCGGCTCCGGACCGCGGTTGATCGCGGTGATGCGGATCAACACGTCCTCGTGCGTCGCCTTGGCGTATTCGACGAAGACGTCGAAATAGCGATCGCCGTCGAATACACCCGTGTCGAGCAGCTCGAACTCCGGCTGGGTTCGCCCGCGGCGGCGGCTCTCGTCGAGGAGCAAGGCGTAGGGATACGGCGCCTGCGGATACTTGTAGAGAAACTTCAGGTAGGAGTGGGTCGGCGTGGAATCGAGATAGAAGTAGTACTCCTTCACGTCCTCGCCGTGGTTTCCCTCGGCCCCCGAGAGCCCGAACAGGCGCTCCTTGAGAATCTCATCGCGGCCGTTCCACAGAGCGATCGCGAAGCACAGCCGCTGGTGGTTGTCGCAGATCCCGCCGACGCCATCCTCGCCCCATCGATAGGCGCGCGACCGCGCGTGATCATGCGTCAGGTAGCCCCAGGCTGCGCCGTCGCGGCTGTAGTCCTCGCGCACGGTTCCCCACTGGCGTTCGCTGAGATACGGCCCCCAGCGGCGCCAGTGCACCGCGCGGCGAGCCGCCTCGTCGATGCGGTTCTGTTCGCGAGCGCATGCGCGTTCGCGGGACGCTCCTCCTTCGGAGGAACCACCCCCACGCCCCCGCTCTTCCCCCGTCCCTGCCATTACCGAAGGAGCTCCGCAGCCGCGTGTGCGGCGCCGAGCAGCCCGGTCTTCCGGTCCATCAGCACGCCGACCGGTATCGTCGACATGAGAGCGCGGTAGCGGCCTTTGTCGAGAAACGACCTCATGAAGAGACCGTCCGTCATTTTCGGCAGCAGCTTTCGAGCGATTCCCCCGCCGACGAGGACCCCGCCGAGTGCCATGACGGTGAGCGCGAGGTTGCCCGCCTGGGCGCCATAGAGGCTCACGAACGTTTCGACGGCCTCGACGGACGTTGGGCAGTTCCCGGCGACGCCGGACTCGCCGATCACGGCGCCAGGATCCTCCGTCTTCAGCCGTTCGCGCACGCGAGGCGACACGGGGCGCCCGAGCTCCTCGTCGAAGAACGAGAAGATGTTGACGAGCCCCGGCCCAGACAGCACGCGCTCGTAGGACACCCGCGAGAACTTCTTTTGCAAGTAGACGAGCAGCGCGAGCTCCTTGTCGTTGCGCGGCGCAAAGTCGATGTGCCCCCCTTCGGTGCCCACCGGGTGGTGGCGCTCGCCGTCCCAGAAGAGAAACCCTTGCCCGAGCCCGGTGCCGGCGGCGATCACCGCAATCGTGCCTTCGCGCCGTTTGCCGCGGGCGAGCCGATGGATCTGCTTCGGGGGCAGGAACAGGCCGCCGTACGCCATGGACTCGAGATCGTTCATCAGGCGGACGCGCTCCGTGCCGAGCAGGCGCGCGAGACTCGCCCGGCGAACGACCCACGGCAGATTCGTAGTCTTCACCCGATCGTCGAGCACCGGCCCGGCGATGCCGAAGGCGGCGGCGCGGATCGTTTCCCCTTCGACCGCGAGGAACTCCGCGACGAGCCTGTCGAGCCCCTTGTACCGCCGGCTCGGAAACGTGCCTTCGCGGACGACCGAGGGGCCGCCGTTTCGCTCGACCGCCGAAACCGAATAGATCGCCAGGTCCGTCTTGGTGCCGCCGATGTCCCCGGCGAGAATGAACTTCACGGAGTCTCCCCCTCCACCGGCGAGATCCGCTCGGCAACGTGCCCGGCGAGCTCGTTCCGATCCCGCGCGACGATTTCCCGAAGCGGCGGACGGTTCACATCTCGGCCAGTGAACGCCAGCGGGCCTGCGTGCCCTCGAGTAGCCGATTCGCTTCGTCGGGCCCGTCGGTGAAGGGATAATAGTTCGGGAACGCGGGCGGGGGCAGGCTCACCCAACCCTCATGGATGGAGCTGATGAACCGCCAGGCGTAGTCGACCTCGTCGGAGCGCGTGAACAGCGAAGGATCGCCGCGGAGCGCGTCGAGCAGCAATCGCTCGTAGGCCTCCGGCGAGCGCTGCTGGAAGGCGCGCCCGTAGAAGAAATCCATGTGCACTTCGTCGAGCTGGATCTTGATTCCGGGCCGCTTGCACGCGAACGAGAGGCTGATGCCCTCGTCGGGCTGAATGCGCAGCACGAGGAGATTCGATTTCGGCCGCGCGACGACGACCTCGTCGCTGGCGTCGTCGTATTGCCGGAAAAGGTGCATCGGCGGCTGCTTGAAGGCCACGGCGATCTCGGAGACGTGCTTGCCGAGACGCTTTCCGGAGCGCAGCAGAAACGGCACGCCGGCCCACCGCCAGTTGTCGATGCGGATGCGCAGCGCCACGTAGGTCTCGGTCACGGACTTCGGGTTGACGCCTTCTTCCTGACGGTACCCCTTGACGACCTTGCCGTCCTGCTCTCCGACCCCGTACTGCCCGCGCACCGTCGAGTCGGCGACCTCCTTGCGCGTCAGCGGGTCGAGGGCGCGCAGCACCTTGACCTTCTCGTCGCGGATCGACTGCGCTTCGAGCGCCGACGGGGGCTCCATGGCGATCAGGCAGAGAAGCTGCAGCATGTGGTTCTGCACCATGTCGCGCAGCGCGCCGGCGCGTGTCGTAGTAAGCGCCGCGCCGGCCCTCCATGCCGAGCGTCTCGGCGACGGTGATCTGCACGTTGTCGACGTACTTCTGGTTGAAGAGCGGCTCGAAGATCGAGTTGCCGAAGCGGAACGACAGAATGTTCTGGACCGTTTCCTTCCCGAGGTAGTGATCGATGCGGTAGATCTGGCTCTCGTCGAGAACCTTGGTGACCGCCGTGTTGAGCGTGCGGGCGCTCTCGAGATCGTGGCCGAAGGGCTTTTCGATGATCACCCGAGACCAGACCGTTTCGTTCTTGTCGTGGATGAGGCCGGCCGCGGCGAGATGCCCGACGATGACCGCGAAGAACTCCGGCGCCACCGAGAGGTAGAAGAGACGATTCCCCGGCAGGTTCCGCTCGCGCTCCACTTGCTCGATCTTCGCCTTGAGCGATTGGAACGACTCGAGCTTGTCCGCGTCGCCGGCGTGGTAGTAGAGCGCGCCGACGAGCGGGTTCTCGGCCGAGACCTCCTCGCCGCCGTCGTTCACCGTCTCGGACAGCACCTTGCGCATCCCCTCCCGGTAGGCCTCGTCGCTCATCGGCGTGCGCGAGAAGCCGATCACCGCATAGCGATCGGTCAGGTAACCGGACTCCTGGAGGCGGTAGAGCGCGGGGATGAGCTTGCGTTTGGCGAGATCTCCGGAGGCGCCGAAGATCACGACCGTGACCGGATCCCCGGCGCGAATGAGCTCGGATCCCACCTCGGTCGGGCCTTCGCGGTGAGCGGGGGAGACGGAAGCGGTGAGCCGACTGCCACTTTCGCTAGCGGTCATCGTCGAGGCTCCTCAGATTCGAAGAAGCTGACACGAATGCGGGGACAAGAGAAGGGAACGTTGTAACCGCTGGTAACCGCCTCTGTGATTCCGCCTGATCGGTTACCAGCGGTTACAACGTCCCCTTCTCCGGCGAGCGAAAATCGTGGGCGGAGGACACCGAGGCGTGGCGCAGGATTCACGTGAGCGGGTCGCGCACGATGATCCCCGGAACCCTCACGAAGCCGGCATCGTGCGTCCAGATCTCTGTGACCCCGTGATCGAGAGCGGTGAGCGCGATTTGCAGGTCGAACACCCGTGTCCCGCGGACGTCGAGCTCGCAGGCGCGTTCCATGAGTCGCGCCTCGAAGCCCGGCCCCGGAATCCAGACGAGCATGTCAGCCTGGGCGGCGAGCGTCCGCAGGAACGCCGAAGCGCGTTCCGTTGCCGCTGCTCGACCGACGAGCGGATGGGTGACGATGCTCCAGAACTCGCCGACGCTGGCCAACGCGATCCCCCAGCCCCGCTCGGAGCGCGCTGCGGACTCGATCGCGCGACGCGAGCGGCGGTGCTCGGGAACGCCGGATCGGTGCGCATAGACGAGGAGGTTGGTATCGATTGCGATCACGGGTGCCTTCGCAGCCACTCGTGCATGCGCTCGCGATCGGCGACGTCGAGGTCGTCCGGCAGCCCGCCAGGGGCGGTCACCCAGCGAATCCTGGCGCGTTGCTCGCGCTTCTTTGCTCGGCCCTGTTCGAGCTCGCGCCGCAGCCCCGCTTCGACGAGCGCCCGCAGCGGCCGCCGGAGCTCGGCCGCGCGCTGCTTGGCGCGGATCAGCAGCGCGTCGGGCAACTCGATCGTCGTCTTCACACCGCGTACCGTAAACCCATATTTACGGGTCGTCAAGCCGGAAGTCTCGTCGACGAGGCTTCTTCGAAGCGCGCCGACCGTGAACCTCCACGCCGGATGGTGTGGCGGATCCGTGCGGGCGCCACGAGGACGGGACTACATGCGGAGCATCTTCGCCATGTAGTGAATCATCGTCTCGTCCGCGCCGCCGCCGATCGAGATCAGCCGCGTGTCGACGAAGGCGCGCCCGGCGGCGCTCTCCTTCATGTAGCCGAAGCCGCCGTGGAGCTGGATGCAGTCGTCGGCCACGTAGCGGCTCATGCGGCCGCAGAAGAGCTTGCGCCATCGAGATCTCGAGCGTGGCGTCCTCGCCCGCAGACGCTTGCGAATGCAGGCGTGGGTGAGCTCACGTGCCGCGATGATCTGCGTGAGCATCTCGACGAACTTGAACTGCGTCACCTGCATCTTCGATCAGCGGCTTCGCCGAAGAGCGTCGCGCTCCTCGCAGTACTTGCGCGTCTTCTCCCAGAGCTCCTGCGCGCCCGCGTATCGAGCTGACGCACGCCGACCAGCCGCTCGTCCTGGAACTGCATCATCTGCTGCTGGAAGCCGCGGCCGATCTCGCCGATCGTGTTGGCGACCGGCACGCGCACGTTCTCGAAGAAGATGAGGCCGGTGTCGGAGCCCCAGTTGCCGATCTTGTCGAGCAGCTCGTAGCTGAAGCCCGGCGAGTCGGTGGGCACGACGATCTGCGAGAAGCCGCCGTAGCCGGCCTCCGGATCGGTGACGGCGAGCAGGCAGAGCCAGTCGGCGGTGGCCGCGTTCGTGATGTAGATCTTGCGGCCGTTGATCACCCAGTCGTCGCCGTCGCGCACCGCGCGCGTCTTGATCGACGGCGACGTCGGAGCCGGCGTCGGGCTCGGTCACCGCGATCGCCGCCACCATCTCGCCCTGGATCGCCGGCACCAGGTAGCGCCGACGGAGCTCGTCCGCTCCCGAACTGGTGCAGCGACGGCGTGGCCATGTCGGTCTGCACGCTGATGCCCATGACGACGCCCGGCGTTGTCGCAGCGCACGAGCTCCTCGAACATGACCGCCGTGTACGACCAGTCGAGGCCGGCGCCGCCCCACTTCGGATCGTAGCTGAGGCCGAGCATGCCGAGGTCGCCCATCTTGCGGATAGAGCTGCTTGTCGAAGCGGCCCATCTGATCGAACTCGCGGGCGCGCGGGCGCGAGCTCCTGCTCGACGAACTGGCGCACCGTCCGGCGGAAGCGCTCGTGCTCGGGGGTGGAATAGAGATCTTCGGACATGGCGTCTGTCTCCCGTGGGTCTACCTTGAACGCGCGGCGAAGAACGGCCGCAGTGCCTCGCAGAGACCGCGCGGGTTGTCTCCCTGTACCGTGTGCCCCGCGCCGGCGATTTTCACCCAGCGCGCATCGGGCAGCGCTCGCGCGAAGCTCTCCGCGTCTTCGTCGAGAAATACGTCGCTCTCGGCGCCGCGGACGACGAGCGTCGGGCAGGCCACTCGCGCGGTGTGCTGCCAGCGCGCGGCGGCTTGCGCGGCGCGGCTCCGAAAGTCCTCGCGGCCCCAATGCCTCATGTCGATCTTCCGCGCCCAGCGTCCGTTCGGTAGCTCGCGATACGCGTAGAGCAGGCTCCGGCGGAGCAATCGTGGATCGCGCAGCGGGTTGAACGCCAGCGCTTTGCCGATCGCGGCGTCGATCGAATCGATCTCCGCCGTTTCGGAGACGAACGCGCCGATTCGCTGCGCGCCAGCGGCGCGAACGTTGGGACCGGCGTCGATCAGCACGAGCCCCGCCAGCCGATCGGCGTGGTGGGTGGCGTAGACGAAGGCGTTGAGCGCACCCATCGACTGGCCGACGAGCAAGAAGCGGTCGCGGCCGAGATGCTCGACGAGGCCCTCGATGTCGCGCAGGTGGGCTTCCGGTGCGTAGTCCATCCCCGGCGACCACTCACTGTCGCCATGTCCCCGTTGGTCGAGGGCGACGCAGTGGTACTCGGTGCGGAGGACGAGGCAGACGACGTCCCAGGTGTGGGCGTTGAGAGCGCCGCCGTGGAGAAAGAGGATCAACGGCTGCCCGATCGTTCCCCAGTCCAGATAGTGGAGCCGCATGCCGCCGACCACGACGTGGCAGCTCTCGGGACGCACGATCTGGGACACGGCGACGCCCGAGAGGTCGGTCGCGAGCTTCAGGTGCTCCAGCTCCTCGGCAGGTTCCAAGCTCATTGGGGCCTCGGCAAAACGAAGATTCTCATTTCTTCCTCCCGCTTCGCGTCGTGCTCTTCGTAGGCCGCTACCGCAGCGTAGTCAGCCGCGCGAGGTCCCGCGCGATGTTCTTCTGGTGGGCTTCCACCGTGCCGCCGCCGATCTCGAGGAGCTTGGCGTCGCGCCACAGGCGCTCGACCTGGTACTCGCCGACGTAGCCGTAGCCGCCGAGCACCTGGATCGCTCGATCGGCGACCTCTTTGGCCATCGTCGAGCAGAAGAGCTTCACGCCGTCGGAGTCGATTCGGTTTCCGCCGCGCTCGAGGCTGAGACGGGCGGCGGTGTCGTAGACGTAGCAGCGTCCCGCCATCCACGCGGCGTACGAGGTCGCGATGTGGCTCTGGATCTGCCCGAACTCGCGAATCGGTTGGCCGAAGGCGTGCCGCTCGCTCGCGTAGCGGTTCATCACCTCGATCGAGCGCCGGGCGATGCCGAGGCTCATGGCGGCGAGCGTCAGGCGTTCGATCTCGAGGTTGCGCATCATGTGCAGTACGGCATCGCCTTCCTCGCCGATGCGATTCGCGACCGGCACCTCGCACTCATCGAAGACGAGCTCCGCCGTCGTCGAGGCGCGCATGCCGAGCTTGTCCTTGAGCTTCTGGCCGAGCTTGAATCCGGGGAGGCCTTTCTCGACGAGGAAGAGCGAGAGCGCGCGGGTGCCCTTGTCGCCGGTCCGCGCATAGACGAGAAAGACGTCGCCGAGCTCGGTATCGCTCACCGCGCCGTTGGTGATCCACATCTTGGCGCCGGAGAGCACGTAGACGTCGCCCTTGCGGGTTGCCGTCGTCTTCATGCCGAGCACGTCGGTGCCGACCGACGGCTCGCTCATGCACATGCCGCCGATCTTCTTTCCGGAGCAGACGTCGGGAAGGTAGCGGGCGCGCTGTGCGTCGCTCGCGTTCTGGTAGAAGTTGTTCACGAAGAGCATCGAATGGGCGAGGTAAGCGAGCGCGAAGCCGGGATCGGCGGCCGCGAGCTCTTCGTGAACGAGCACGGCGGCAACGGCGTCCATGCCGGCGCCGCCGAACGCTTCGGCCACCGTGATGCCGAGAACGCCGAGATCGCCGAGCTTGCGGAACAGCTCGAGATTGAACGACTCGCTGCGATCGTGGGCGGCTGCCTGCGGGTCGACCTCGCGCTCCACGAACTCTCGCAGCGTGCGGCGCAGCGCCGCATGCTCTTCGGTCGGATTCAACAAATCGATCATGGTCTCTCCGCGAACGGCTCTCCCTCTCCGCCTGCTTCGCCGGCGGCCTCTTCCCGAAGAGAGAGACTATTCACCCGGCATGCCGCTACCCATCAGATCGACGAAGTTGTCGCAATAGAACCTCTGCTTGGCGCGCTCGGAGAGGCCCGCCATCGAATCCTCGAACCGCTTGAGCGGATTCCGCCCGCCCTCGACGTGCGGGTAGTCCGTCGAGAAGAGGCAAACCTCCTCACCCGCCTGCTCGATGATCCAGCCGACCGGCTCGGCTGGGTAGGGGGTCGCACGGATCTGGCGCCGCACGTACTCGCTCGGCCGCAGCCGCAGCTTGCGCAGTCGCTCCTCGTTCTTGGCGAAGGCGTGGAGCGCCGTGTCGAGCTGGCGCATCCACGAGGGCAGCCACACCGCGCCCTGTTCGACGACGCCGAACATCAGGCGCGGGAAGCGGTCGAGCACGCCGTCGAAGATCATCGTCGCAAGTGTCTGCATGGGCGGGTAGGGGATCGCCATGAAGTCGATCGAGCGGAAGTTCTCGGCGCCGCCGTGGAAGTCCGGCACGGGGGGAAGGCCGTTCTCGAAATAATTCGGATCGAGTAGCCGTCCGCCGCCGCCGACGTGAAAGACGATCGGCAGGCCGGCTTCCTGCGAGACCTCCCAAACGGGAAAGAGGCCGACGTGGCTCGGCGAGTGCCCTGGCGGGCACGCAGAGGAGACGAGCAGCGCCTTGCAGCCCATGTGGACCGCCTCGAAAGCCATCGCTCGCGCGCGCTCGAAATCGACGAGCGGCACGAAGCCAACCGGCAGCAGACGGCGATCGACCGAACAGAAGTCGACGATGGCGCGGTTGTGCGCACGCGCGGCGCCGTAGGTGAAGTCTGGGTCTCCTCGATGCTCGTAACGGACGAAGTGATCGGACAGGAACGTGTTGAAGACGAGCTGGCTCGCGAAGCCGAGACAATCGAGCGCCCGTGGCCGATCCTCGCGAATGAATGCGCCCATCGCGCTCCAATTCTTTCGGATCATGATCTTCTGCTCGGCCTCGGGGCGCTCCGCCGGGTCGCGATGGCGTCGCTGGAGCTCTTCGATGAACGTCTCCTCTCCCGGCTTGCAACCGGTCAGCCGAAGCGGCTCGAGACGGTCGCGAATGCTTGGATCCGCATACGGCACCAGCCAGTCCGGCGTCTCCATCACGTGCGAGTCGGCGTCGTGGATGATGCGGCCTTCGGCATACGGCATGGGCGAGCCTCCGTGATCCGCGCAGACTAGCATGGCCGGGAAGACGGCTCGATGGTCGTGGCGTTGATCTGCGGCGTTGATCGGCCAAACGACCGGCTGCTCGTCGATGGGCTTGTCGCGTTCTCGGGACCGGCCGAGTGGTCACGATCATGGTCACTGGGGGAGTGGATCGTTAGGATTGGAGTCGGAAGATCGTGATGTGGGCCGAGAAGCGTCGGCTTCGGCTCGACCTGGAGCTGGTCGTGCTGGCGCCGCCGCTTCGGTCCCGTCATGATGCGGGCGTGGAGAGCGGCGAGCCGTCGGCGAGCGTGGCCCGGGACGTTGCGCAGCGGTCGCGCGACGCCGTGCTCGCCGTCGTGAAGCACTATTGGGGCTTCGAGGCTCTTCGCCCGCTTCAGGAAGAGGCCATCTACGCCGGCCTCGAGCGGCGCGACTCGCTGGTCGTGATGCCGACGGGCGGCGGCAAGTCGCTCTGCTACCAGGTGCCCCCAGCGGTCGCCCGCCGGACCGACGTCGTCGTCTCGCCGCTGATCGCGCTGATGAAGGACCAGGTCGATGGGCTACGGGCGTGCGGCTTCCCGGCCGTGGCCATCCACAGCGGCATGAACGCCGGCGAGATCCGCGCCGCCGAGCGCGAGATCGCCGGCGGGCGCCACCATCTCGTCTTCGTCGCCCCCGAGCGGCTGCTGACGCCGCGATTCCTCGAGCTCGCCGCCCGACTCGGCGTCGCGAGCTTCGCGATCGACGAGGCGCACTGCATCAGCCAATGGGGGCACGACTTCCGGCCGGAGTACCGTCAGCTCGCGGGGGTTCGCGAGCTCTTCCCGGCCGCCAGCCTCCATGCCTACACCGCGACGGCCACGCGAGCGCGTGCGCAAGGACATCGTCGAGCAGCTGCGGCTCGTCGAGCCGCGGATGCTCGTCGGTCGGTTCGATCGTCCGAACCTCGTCTATCGCGTCGTGCCGCGCGTCGACGTCCGTGGCCAGGTGCGTGACGTTCTGCGCCGCCACGAGGGGGAAGCGGCGATCGTCTACTGCCTCTCCCGCCGCGACGCCGAGGACATGGCCGAGCATCTCGCGGGGAGTGGCGTTCGCGCTGCGCACTATCACGCCGGCATGGAGGCCGCAGAGCGCCGGCGCACGCAGGATCGCTTCGCCGCCGAAGAGATCGACGTCGTCGTGGCGACCGTCGCCTTCGGCATGGGCATCGACCGCAGCGACGTCCGCTGCGTCATCCACGCCACGATGCCGAAGTCGATCGAGCACTACCAGCAGGAGACGGGCCGCGCCGGCCGCGACGGCCTGCCCGCCGAGTGCGTGCTCTTCTACTCGGCGGCGGACGTGCTGCGCTGGCAAGCGCTGCTCGAGCGAACGACCGACGACGGCGGCGGCGCCGTGATCGAGACGGCCAAGCGCCTGCTCGACGACATGCGCCGCTTCGCGAACGCGCTCCGCTGCCGCCACGCCGCGCTCACGGCGTACTTCGGCCAGCCTTACGAGGAGGCGTCGTGTGGCGCCTGCGACGTCTGCCTGGGGGAAGTGGAGGGCCTGGCCGACGCCACCGTGCTCGCGCAGAAGATCCTCTCCTGCGTCGCGCGCACCGAGGAGCGCTTCGGCATCGAGCACGTCGCCGAGGTGCTGATGGGCGGGACGAGCGAGCGAGTCCGGCGGTGGGGGCACGACCGCCTATCGACGTTCGGTCTGCTTCGGGACATGCCGCGGAGGAGCGTGGTGAACGTCATCTACCAGCTCATCGACGCCGGCTTCCTCGAGCGCACCTCGGGCGACCGGCCGGTGCTCGGGCTGAACGCGGCGTCGTGGGAGGTGATGCGCGGGCGTCGCACGGTCGAGCTCGTCGAGCCACGCCGGCGGAAGGCCGAGAAGACGCGTCTCGAGGAGGCGTCGTGGCGGGACGTCGATCCGGGTCTCTTCGAGAGCCTACGGGGGCTGCGGCGGGAGATCGCTGCCGCGCGCGGCGTGCCGGCGTTCGTGGTCTTGCACGATTCCACGCTGCGCGAGCTGGCACGCCTCAGGCCGACCTCGTTCGAGGATCTGCGGCGGATCCGCGGCCTCGGCGAGAAGAAGCTCGCGGAGATCGGACCGCGGCTCCTCGAGACGATCGAGTCTCACGCGCGCATGGCGTCCTCGACGGCCTAGGTCGGCGCAGCGCTCCCGAACGGCCGGGTTGCCGCTTTCGAATGAGGTGCTATCCTAAAATTCGAATTGCGTTCACCGGCATGGAGCCGGGAACGACACGAACAGAGGAGGTGGACATTGAAAGCGGTCTATCGACTCGAAGTCGGCGACGAAGCTCCCGACTTCACTCTGCCGGCAACCGGGCAGACTGCCGGCAAAGGGCAAAAGGGGACGGCGATCACGCTCTCGAGCTATCGCGGCAAGAAGAACGTGGTGCTCGCATTCTTCCCCGCTGCCTGGACACCGGTCTGAACGGTCCAGATGCCCTCGTACGAGGAGGATCTCTCCGAGTTCGAGCGGCTCGATGCCCAGGTCCTGGGCATTTCCGTGGACAACGTTCCCTGCAACGAGGCGTGGGCGAAGAGTATGGGCGGCCTTTCGTACCCACTGCTCTCGGACTTCTTCCCGCACGGCATGGTCTCGCTCAAGTACAACTCGCTGCGCGACGCGGGAATCTCCGAGCGAGCGATCTTCGTCGTCGATAAGCAGGGGAAGATCGCCTACATCAACATTCACGACATCACCAAGCAGCCGCCGACTGACAAGATCTTCGAGGCGTTGAAGAAGTTGAAATAATCGATTGATGGGGGCGACCCGCGGCGGGTCGTCCCCTTTTCCCGATGGATCAGCCCGAGCTCTCGCGACACTGCATTCCCTGGACGCCCTTCAAGGGGAGCCTTGGCGACTCGACCGTGTGCATCGTCTCCTCGGCGGGCGTTCGCAAGAAGACGGATCCGCCGTTCAATACCGATGGCGACAGCACGTTCCGTGTGATCGAGGGCGCGGGCTCCGACCTCGCCTACGATGACAGTCACTACGATCATGCCTGCGCCGATCGGGACATCAACTGCATCTTCCCGATCGATCGGCTCGCCGAGATGAAGGCCGACGGCACGATCAAGGGGCCGACCGCGAAGCACTTCTCCTACGGCTTCTCGATGAAGCTTCGCGAGCTTCGTGACGACACGTTTCCGAAGCTCTTGAAAGAGATCGAGGCGGCTCGACCCGACATCGTCGTCCTGACCGGCGGTTGAGGCCTCTGCCACCGCACGGTCGTGACGGTGCAGCGGCTGATCGAGCTTCGAGGAATCGCGACGGTACTGATCACCGTCGATCCCGAGCAGAGCGCGCAGGCCAATCCGCCGCGCGCGCTCCACCCGCGGCCGTTCGTTCCCGGTCACTCGCTGGGGAGGCCGAACGACCCGGCCCTCCAGAAGCGGATCCTCGGTGACGCGTTGGCGCTGGTGCGCGACGCCAAAGAGCCGGGGAAGATCGTCAGCCGCGACTACGGTGGCTGAAAAAGGGACCGGATCGCTTTTTCGCTCGGACCGTCGGCCGAACCTTTCCCGGCTTCTGACATCCAATTCGGTCACGCGTCGTTGGATCCGCGCTGCGTCGCCGAAGACCCGGCTCATCATCCTGACGGGCTTTGCCGACCCTGACAGCGTAGCGCTGGTTGCGCGCATGGGAGCCAAGGGGTTCGTGCTCAAGAGCGGGCCTCTGGAGCCGCTCCTCGAAGCCATTCAGCACGTGGCTCGCGGCGAAGTCTGGGCGGACCCATGCTCTCGGTCACGTCGCATCGAGAATTCATCCGGTTCGCGGGCGGGAAGGGGACGGTGCGCCGGATCCTCTGCGGGCTCTTTCCCAGCGAGAGATGGAGGTCATCAAGCTCGTCGCCAACGGGCTCTCCAACCGCGACATCGCCGCGCAGCTGTCGATCTCGGAGAAGACGGTCACGAGCCACCTGAGTCACAACTTCGAGAAGCTCGGCGTCGCCAGCCGCCTGCAGGCGGCTCTCGTCTACAACAAGCTGGCCAGGGAGTCGCAGGCGTGAGCCGCGCCGAATCGTTCGCAACCGTCCCCGAATTCTTACGCTCGAAGAAGCGTACGCTCCTCTTCTTACGCTGGGTGGTGATCATCACCGCCTCCTACCTCGTCCTTTTCGACAGGCCCCTTGCGGGCACCGATCCGCGGATTCTCGCGTTCATCGCCATCTTCTTCGCGACGAACCTCGTCGGCGCGGCGCTCCCGGGGCGGGCCTACGAGAGCGTGTGGCTGCGCTCGACGTTCGTGCTCTTCGACACGTGCTGGATCAGCCTCGGCATGTATCTCGCCGGCGAGCACAGCGGCGAGCTCTTCCTGCTCTACTTCTCCGTGTTGTTTCTAGCGGCCCTCGGCGAGAGCGTGGGGATGATCGCCGGTGGCTGTGCGCTGATCGGCTTCCTGTATTTGCTCTTCCTGCTCCGCACCCAGCCGCTGCGGGAGATCTTGACGCCTTCGGTGCTGCTCCGCTTCCCGTTTCTCTTCGGCATCGGCACGTTCTACGGCTACCTCGTGACGATCGCGAAACAGGAGCGGCGCGTAGCCGAGATTGCACACGCGCGCGAGCGGTTCCGCACCGACTTGCTGGCGACGCTGACGCACGACCTGCAGACGCCGCTCTCGGCGATCGCGGCAATGGCCGATCTCCTGCTCGCCGACCCCGAGACGCTGGAAGAGGCCGCGCGGCGAAACCTCTGCGAATCCATCAAGAAGGCGGCGACGGAGAGCGCCGAGTTGGTCGCCACTTTCCTCGCGATGGCGTCCGCGGCGGCGGGTGCGAGGGCCACTCCACGGCAGCTCGTCGACCTGAATGCAGTCGCCAAGGAAGCGCTCCACCACCAGCGCCGAGCGGCGGCCGAAAAGGAAATCCGCCTCGAAGCTCGGCTCGCCGAGCATCTGCCCGCGATTTCGGGAGACCGGAGTCATCTTCAGCGTGCGATCGCCAATCTCCTCTGGAATGCGGTCAAGTTCGTGCCCGTCGGCGGGCGGGTCGAGCTCGCGACGGGCATCGACGGCAGCGCCGTGACGGTGACGGTTAGCGACAACGGTCCGGGAATCCCCGTAGGGGTTCGGCAGCGACTGTTCGAGCCCTACGTCTCGGAAGGCGAAGAAGCGGGGACCGGTCTTGGGCTCTTCATCGTGCGCCTGATCGCGGAAGCGCACGGCGGCGCGGTGACCCTGCAGTCTCAGCCCGGCAAGGGGTCACGCTTCACGCTGCGCTTTCCGATTCCTGCTGACGTCCCGCTTACCGAGCCCTCGCTGGTTCAGAACTCGACCAGCTCGATCCGCACGACCGCGGCAACCCCGGCACGTGCTCGCCTCCAGAGTTGAGCACCACGAGACGTAAGCGGGTTCCCCTCAGTACGATCGCGGCAGCCCCAGCACGTGCTCGCCGACATAGTTGAGCACCATCTCCTGCGAGATCGGCGCGATGCGGAAGAGGCGACACTCGCGCCAGTAGCGCTCGACGTCGTAATCCTTGATGTAGCCGTAGCCGCCGTGCGTCTGCATGGCGCGGTCGGCGGCCTCGAAGCAGGCGTCGGCGGACATGTACTTGGCGATGTTCGCCTCTTTGCCGCAGGGCCGGCCGTGGTCGTAGAGCCAGGCGGCCTTGTAGACCATGAGCTCCGCCGTCTCGAGCTTCGCGGCCGAGTCCGCGAGCGGAAACTGGATGCCCTGGTTCATGCCGATCGGGCGGTGGAAGACCACGCGCTCCTTGGCGTAGCGCACGGCGCGGTCGAGCGCCCGCTTGCCCATGCCGATCGCCTCGGCGGCGATGAGGATGCGCTCGGGATTGATGCCGTCGAGAATGTAGGAGAATCCCTTGCCCTCTTCGCCGACGCGATCCTCGAGCGCGACGTAGAGGTTGTCGATGAAGAGCATGTTGGTGTCGACGGCGGAGCGGCCGCACTTGTGGAGCTCGCGGACCTCGACCGCGCTGCGATCGATGTCGGCGAAGAAGAGCGTCATCCCGTCGGTTTTCTTCTTCACCTGCTCGATCGGCGTCGTGCGCGTGAGCAGCAGCATCTTCTGGGACTCGCGCGCCTTGGTGATGAAGACCTTGCGACCGGTGACGACGTACCCGTCCCCCTTGCGCGTCGCGAAGGTCGTGATCTCGGTCGTGTTGGTGCCCGCATCGGGCTCCGTGACCGCGAAGGAGACGTGCATCTTGCCGCTCAGGATCTCCGGCAGGTACTTCCCCTTGGCGGACTCGGTGCCATACTTGAGCAGCGGCTCGAGGCCGAAGATGCCGAGATGGATCGACGAGCAGGCCTGCGTGCCGCCGCCCGATTCGGCCACCGTCTGCATGACGAGCGACGCCTCGGTGATACCGAGGCCGGCTCCGCCGTACTCGCGCGGGATGGTGATGCCGAGCCAGCCGGCGCCGGCGATCGCCTGGTAAAACTCCCAGGGAAACTCGGCCGTCCGGTCGCGCTCCCGCCAGTACTCGTCCGGGAATCGCGCGCAGAGCGCCTGTACCTGATTGCGGATGTCTTGCTGCTCCCCCGTGAGCTCGAAGTCCATCGTGTCCTCCGCGGTTCTGCTCGCCCGGAAACATAGACACGAGAACTACGATCTGGGAAGACCTCCGCGTGAGGAAGGTGACCGCGAGCGAGGCGATCCGCGCCATTCCCGACGGCTCGGCGGTGATCTTCCCGCACGGCACCGTCGATCTCGTCGAGCTCTACCGGGCGTTCGGCGACGAGGTCGAGCGGTTTCGCGATCTGACGATCTACTCGGGCTTGTCCTTCGGCGACTATCGCTTCCTCGATCGCGGCCTCGGCGAACACTTCCACTACGTGACCTGGCAGGCATCGCCGCGCCTGCGGCCGCTCGTTTCCGCCGGCAAGATCGGCTATGTGCCGATCCGCTTCGGCGACATCCATCGCGTGGTCTCGCGAGCGGGGTCGATCCGCCCCGACGTCTTGCTCGTACAGGTCTCGCCGCCTCGGAGGGGCGAGGTGAGCCTCGGCATCTCGGTCGCCCTCAACCAAGACTTCGTGCGCGCGGCGAAGCTGGTGATCGCCGAGGTCAACCCGCACATGCCGTGGACCGCGGGAAACAGTCGAGTGCCGGTCGAGCGTATCGACCTCGCGGTCGAATCCGATGCGCCGCTCGGCGAGTACCGCAGGCCGCCGCCGAACGAGCGCGACCGGCAGATCGTCGATCGCGTGCTCGACCTCGTTCCCGAGGGCGCCGTGGTGCAGCTCGGCCTCGGCGCGATCCCCGACCGGGTACTCTCGCGCCTGGCGGAAAAGCGTGGGGTGAATCTCTTCTCCGGCATGCTTTCTCAAGGGCTCGAGACCTTCGTCGAATCGGCGAAGCATACGCCGAAGGTCACGACCGGCGAACTCGTCGGCGACGCGAAGTTCTACGAGTTTTGCGGGCGGACGCGCCTCGTGCGCATGGCGACGAGCCGCGTCACGCACGACGTGGCCACGCTCGCGCGCTTGGCGCGCTTCGTGTCGATCAATTCGACCGTCGAGGTCGATCTTCAGGGGCAGGCGAACGGTGAGACGATCGGCGACGTGCAGATCAGCGGGGTCGGCGGGAGCCTCGATTACATCGAAGCCGCAACCCAGAGCCGCGGCGGGATCTCGATCCTCGCGCTGCCGTCGACGACCGAGGACGGCAAACGCTCGCGCATCGTCGCGCGCTTCCTGCCGGGCACGCCGGTCACCACGCCTCGCTATGCCATCGACACGGTGGTCACCGAATACGGCGTCGCTCGCCTGAGAGGCAAAGAGCTCCGCGCGCGAGCCGAGGCGCTCGTCGCGATCGCGCATCCGGATTTCCGCGCCGCACTTGCTGCCCGCGTGTAGTGGCCCTGGTCGCCACGAATCCCCTCTGCCCGTTGGCGAGAGGCGGCGACTCGGAGGCCGCCGAGTCCACGGCGTCGGCGCGGCCTCGGCGATGCTCGTTGTCCACGGCGACGTCGTGTATCGTAGGGTCGCAGCGAACGAACGAGGAGAAGCCCCATGGCCGAGATCCGCGAGATCGCCTCAGGACTCCAGTTTCCCGAAGGCCCGGTTGCGATGCCCGATCCGCTCGCCACCAACATCTGCTTCGGCGGCCGCGATCTCAGCACCGCCTACATCACGCTTTCGGGAACCGGGAAGCTCGCGTCGATGAATGTCCGCGGCCCGGCCTCCAGCTGAACTTCTGAGCCATTTCGGATGGCGCTCGTTCGCTGCAAAAGTTGCGGCATCGACACC
The DNA here is from genome assembly GCA_963745025.1 of uncultured delta proteobacterium. Taxonomy (GTDB): domain Bacteria; phylum Desulfobacterota; class Binatia; order JACPRU01; family JACPRU01; genus CAVQIG01. Next base: position 132,652 of record CAVUWD010000014.1, on the reverse strand, counting down.
AGCGATTCACTCGAGCGCTGCCCGAACTGCGGCCGATCGCCGGCGGGCCTGAGCCTCGCCTCCGCGGTCGCCGTCGCAACGGAGGCGGCGAGCCAGGCGACCAAAACGGGCGCCGGCTCGGCGGCTTCGGCTCAGGCGCTGAAGGAGCTCTCGCCGAAGCTGCGCAGTGTACCGAGGATCGTCTGGATCGTCGCCGTGCTCGTGATCCTGGCGGTCGTGCCGCACGCCTTTCCGATCCTCGCAGTCCTGGCGATTCTGTGGATGCTCAGTCGCGGCCGGCAGCTGTCACGAACGAGGGAACGAAACGTAGAAAGCGAGGTGCTGAAGATCCTCAAGAGCCGGACGCCTTCGGTCCCGCGGGCTGCGGCGGACAGGCCCCTCGAGCGGCTGCGTGCCGCCGAGCAACGGACGCTCAAGCGAGACGTCTGATCGCGCGGCGGTGCACACCCCGACTCACGCCGCCCTCAACGTCCTAGGAGCGTACCTCACGGATCGCGCCCGTTGGGCGCCATCAAAGGGGATACACACATCTTACCGAGCTAGCCCTCGGAATCGTGCGCGGGGCTCCCCGCGGCTGGATCCTGCTGGGGGCCGTAGTGCCCGACCTACCGATACTCGCATTCTTCCTGTTCGAAGCCGCGGTCCGACGCGAGCCGATGGAGCGGATCTTCGGAACCCTCTACTTCGAGCCCCGCTGGCAAACGGTATTCGATGCGTTTCACTCGATCCCGATCTTTCTCCTGCTCGGCGCGTGGTTCCTATGGCGAAGAAACCGTACGGGCGAGTTCTTCACGGCGAGCTTGTTGCTACACTCCTCGTCGATTGGCCGACGCATTTGGAGGACGCGCACGCGTACTTCTGGCCGATTCTCCGCAGGCCCCTTCCTGGCTTCGCGAAAAGCTCAGTGCCCCGGCACGCCGGCCGGCCCGGGCTTGAAGCGGAAGATTTGATAGGGCGCACGCGCGTGAATCGCGCGGCTGCTTCGCAGGATCACCTGGTGGAGCGCGCTGCAGCTCACGTAGAGCCAGCCGTCGGGCCCGAAGCTGAAGCCGTCCGGCCAGCGCAGGCGTTCGTCTTTGAGAAGAGTCACCAGCGTGTGGTCTGGCCGCAGCTCCAAGATCGCCGAGTGCTCCATATCCGAGATGTAGATGTCGTCCTCGAGGTCCATGGTGATGCCGTCGCTCAGGGTCTTTCGCCCCCAGATTTCCACCTTCTCGCCGAGTGCCCCGGGGCTCAACGACTCGTCGTTCAGGTCGCGCACGGCGATCCGAAACATGCGGCTGTCGGAAACGGGCGCGAAGTAGAGCCACTTCCCCTGCTTGTCGAGGGCGATCGAGTCGACGCCGATCTCGAGAGTCACCAGCCCGAAGAAGATCATGTCGCGACCGGCAGCGTTCATGAGGTAGTCCTTCGGCATCACCGACGAGTGGCGATCGAGCAGGCGACGGCTGGTTCTGTTCTTGGCGTCGTAGACGATGAGCGCCGGGTGCCTGGCGAAGAGACTCGTGTCGGCTATGTAGATCTTTCTTCCTTCCGGATCGACCTGGAAGTCATTCAGCATCGACAACATGCCCGCGATGCTCGGTGGGAACTCGTAGTGATCGATCAGCTGGTTGGTCTTCAGGTCGAACGCGAGGATCCGTGGCTGACCCGTGATACCGTAGCCGCCGTGGTCGAGAACCCACAGGTGATCCTGGCGGTCGATCCGTACCGCCAGCGGCGTCCGGAAGTGAGGCGTTGCGCGCTCGGCCTTCTGGAAGGCTTCGTCAGGATAGGGAACGGGTTTGCCGTCGACCAGCTCGGCGACATGAATCGCGGGGCTCGCTTCGGGATGGAACGTGAAAAAGATCCGGCCACCTTTCGACACTGCAAGGTTTCCGGGCGGGAGTGGCAAGTCGGCCACGACCTGCAATGCGGAAGCGGGAAGCGTCGGATAGGTCGTCCGGTCCTTCATGCGTTCGCCGCCGCCGAGCGTGAAGCGCACGAGCGCCAGCAAGGCGCCGACGACGAGGAGCAGCAGCCAGAGAATGATCCGCCCAGTCCGGCCCACGCGGCGGGGAGACTAGAATAACCGGGTGGACGCTGGAAGGGTGCCGCCCGGCGGGGGCTACTTCCGCCGGGGTGCTGGTAGCCGCTGGAGCTGCCGTGGCTGCCCGGATTCGTGTGGGCTCCGCCGCCCGACTTGCCGCAGTCGTCGAGGCGCGTGGCGGAGTCGCCAGCGAGCACTGCGTAGGCTGCGCGCATGCCACCCGCCCTACGCTAGGTCGAAGAGCAGGGCCTCGGCTCCGCCCTCGTCACGCCCTGCTTGCGGCCCCTCCCCGCCAAGCTCGAGCGTCGTCTCGTCGCTCGCCGCCGCGCCGTCACCGGCTTCGAGCACCCGGCCGTTCAACGTCACCGCCCCCTCGGCGACTTGCAGCCAGGCGTGGCGGCCGGGGCGGAGCGTGTGCCGGACCACCTGGCCGGCGCGGAGGACCGTGGCGTAGACGTCTACGTCCTGGTGGATGCTGACCGAGCCTTCGGCGCCATCGCGCGAGACGACGCGCCGCAGGCGACCGCGCTTCTCGCTCTCCGAGAAGGTCTTCTGCTCGTAGCTCGGCGGCAGTCCCTGGCGCTCGGGCAGGATCCAGATTTGTAAGAGACGCAGCGCCTGCGACGGCGAGGCGTTGACCTCGCTGTGGACGATTCCCGTGCCGGCGCTCATTCGCTGTACGTCGCCCGCGCGGATCACGGACCCGTTGCCCATGCTGTCCTCGTGCGCGAGCGCGCCCTCGATTACGTAGGTGAGGATCTCCATGTCGCGATGAGGGTGCGAGGGAAATCCCATTCGCGGCGCCACGCGGTCGTCGTTGATCACGCGCAGCGCCCGGAAGCCCATGTGCCGCGGATCGTAGTAATCCGCGAACGAGAACGTGTGTCGGGTGTCGAGCCAGCCATGCTCTCCGTGGCCGCGCTCGGCGCTCTTTCGGATGCGGATCATGGAATCTCCTCCGTCCCTCTCTGGAAGTAGACGCTCGCGAAGGCTAAACCAAGCCCTCTTGCCGCGCCCGTTGTCACCGCTGCGAGCCAAGCTCGAGTTCGCCTGTTTTTCCGTGCCGGTGAAGATGTTTCGCGGGCTCGGGTTCGACAACGCGTTCCGGCTCGGTGAGCGGCTCGGCGATCTCGCCTACGTGATCGCCCGCCCGCAGCGGCGCGTCGCGCTCGTCAATCTCCGGATCGCGTTCCCGCAGAAGCCCGAAACCGAGCGCCTCGAGATCCTTCGCGAGTCCTGGCGCAACTTCGGCCGCTTCGCCGCCGAGTGGTGTCACATGTACCGGCTGACCAAGGAAACAATCGGCGAGCGCGTCACGTTCCAGGATCCGGAATTCTGGTACGGCGAGGCGCAGACGATCATCGGCTCGACCGGCATCCTCGTGCTCACCGGCCATTTCGGCAACTGGGAGCTCCTCGCGCACGCAATCGGCATCTACGGGAACCCGATCCATCTGGTGCACCGGCCGTTTCGCAATCCGCGGTTCGACGATTTCGTCAACGCCGAGCGACGACGCTCCGGGACCGTGCTGATCTCCAAGCGCCGGGCCGCGCACGAGATCATCCAGGTGCTCAGGCAGCGTGGGATCGTCGCCGTGCCGTTCGATCAGAACGCCACCGGCCGCTGGGGCGTCTTTGCGGAGTTTTTCGGCGTCCCCGCGTCGACGCATCCGGGCCTGGCGCGCCTGCATGAGCTGTCGGGAGCACCGGTCTATCCGGTGTTTCTGGTGCGAAAGGACAGATCGCCGCGACACGAGATCGTCATCCTGCCGCGCGTCGAGACCGTGCGCGGCGGGGGCCGCGAGCGCGATACGGTCGAGAACACGCGCCGCTTCAACCGCGTGTTCGAAGCGATGGTCCGCCAGCATCCCGACCACTGGATCTGGATGCACAAGCGCTGGCGCACCCGCCCGCTCGGCGAGCCCTCGATCTATTGAATTCACGCTTGCCGCTGGCGGCGCTTCCACAGTAAAAGCGGCGGTCGATGAAGCCGACCCGCAGACGCGCGAAAGCGCCGAGCCGAAGCCGGCGAGGGGCGAAGAAGTCGCCGCGACCGAAGCGATCCGCGAAGAAGCCGAGGCGCGCTCGGAAGGCGGCGCCGCTCGGCCGGCAAGCCGTCGAGGCCCTGGAGAGAAAGGTCCGCCGCCTGCGCCTGGTGCGCGGCAAGCTCGAGCGCCGGCTGACCGAGGCGGTTCAGGAGATCGGAACGCTTCGTCAGTTCGAGCTGCGCGTGCAGATCCTCGAGCGCCAGCTCCGGGCGCGGGACGAAGAAATCTCACGCCTCCGGCACGAGAGCGACGAGCGGTCGGGAGGGGCCTCGATCGTCTCCGCCCCGTCCTAGTATCTTAGCTCCGTTCTAGCTCTGGGCGGCGGTCTTCGGGGGCGGCCGCGTCGCAGGGCCTGCCTGCCCGGCAGGCGGGGTCAGCGCCAGCGGGGTGGAGCGCTTCTCTTCCTTCGGCGGCTCCGCCTTAGCCGCCGCGTCCTTGGACGCCATCCGACACTCGCCTTCGAAGGCCGCTCCTTCGTCGATGCGAATCCGCGGCGCGCGGATCAATCCCTTCACACGAGCCGTGCGATGCAGCTCGAGGCGTTCGGTCGCGTGGATCTCGCCGCGCACGACGCCGTGCACGACGATCGAGGGCGCGAACACATCCGCTTCGAGATTTGCTTGCTCACCGACGATCACCACTCCGGTACCCGACACCTTGCCTTTGATCTGCCCTTCGAGCTTGACCTCTCCGTCGAGCTCCAGGGTTCCTTGGATGCGGGTCCCCGCGCTGAAGAACGTGCGTTCCGTCGACAGTGGCTCAGTCATCCGCGAATCCTCCTTCCGCGTGGCAGCCACGGCGAGTAACTGGTCGTACCCCGGTAGTCAAGCCGATTTCGTAGACACCGATTTCGTAGACGAGGGAAAGCAATCGACGACGCTGCCCGAAGGTCGGTTGGCGTCGTTGGTCGAATGCGATAGTTGCGGTCGCGACCCATCGATCGAAGAGGAGGAAAGACCATGAACGTGGAGACGCGAAGCGCGAGCGTGAAGACGCCCGATGGCACGATGTCGGCTCACGTGGCACGGCCGAAAGGCCTGAGCGCCAAGCTGCCTGCGGTGATCGTCGTGCAGGAGGCGTTCGGCCTCAACCGGAACATCCAGGAGATCGCCGAGCGCATCGCCGCGGAGGGCTACCACGCGGTGGCGCCGAATTTCTATTACCGCGAAGGCGGCACGGCGGTGGGGTACGGCGAGCTGCAGCAGGCGATCGGTTTGATGGGGCGCTGGACCGACGCGCAGATCGTCGCCGATGTGCGCGCGACGGTCGCCGCGCTGGAATCGGACGGCGGCGTTCGCGCCGATCGCATCGGCATCACGGGCTTTTGCATGGGCGGTCGCGTCAGCTACCTCGCCGCCTGCGAGGTCCCGGCGATCCGCGCGGCGGTCCCGTTCTACGGCGGAGGCATCGCCGGCCAGCAATTCGGTCCGGGCGCCGCGGCGCCGGTGTCGCGCACCGCGAAGATGCGCGCCGCGATCCAGCTTCACTTCGGCGAGAACGACTCTTACATTCCGCCGTCGGCGGTCGAGGAAATCCGCCAGGCGCTCGTGCGCGAGAAGAAGGACTACGAGATCCACGTGTACAAGGGCGCAGGCCACGGTTTCTTCTGTCGCGAGCGCGCCGACTATAACGAAGAAGCGGCGAAGCTCGCTTGGGAGCGGACGAAGGGGTTCTTCAAGAAGCAGTTGCAAGGATGAATCGCGGCTAACGGGCTAAGACCCCGTGGCGTCTTACCCGTAGCAGCCTGAAGCCCGTAGCCGATTACGGCCTGATCTCGTAGACGAGATTGAATGGCGTCTGGGTTGCGCGCCGGAACCGCGTGAAGCCCGCTTTCTGCATGACCTCGCGCATCCGTGCCTCGCCCGCTTGGGCGCCGAGCGCGGCGCCGACCTCCTGCGAGAGCGAGGCAGGGCAGCAGATGAGCGTCGAGGCCGAATAGAAGATACGCCCGATCGGGTTCAGATTCTCCTCCACCGTGTCGTTGGCGAACGGCTCGACGAGCATCCAGGTCCCGTCGCGACCGAGAGACTGTCGCACGTGGGCGGCCGCGCCGACGGGATCGCCCATGTCGTGGAGGCAGTCGAAGAAGGCGACGAGATCGTAGCTCCCGGGATAGTCCTTGGCAGAGGCGACCTCGAACGTCACGCGGTCGGTGACGCCGGCCTCGCGTGCGCGCTGGGTGGCCGCGTCGATCGAGGGCTTGTGGTAATCGAAGCCGCGGAACTTCGACTTGGGGAAGGCCTTGGCGAGGATGATCGTCGACGCGCCGTGTCCGCAGCCGACGTCGGCGACCGTCGCGCCCGACTCGAGCTTCGCGAGGACGCCTTCGAGAGCGGGAATCCACGAGCCGGCGAGATTCGCGTTGTAGCCGGGGCGGAAGAAGCGCTCCGTGCCGCGAAAGAGGTCGGCGTCATGCTCGTGCCAAGCCACGCCCTTGCCCGTGCGGAACCCGTCCATCACCTTCGTCGAGGTCTTCATGGCGGCTAGCATCGCCTGGAAGCCGCCGAGCACGCAGGCGGGGCTCTCCTCGTTGGTGAGACACTCCGCCTGCTCCTCGGTGAGGAAGTAGCGGCTGGTCTCCGGATCGTAGGAGACGTAGCCGCCAGCCGCTTGGGCGGCAAGCCATTCGCGGACGTACCGTTCGTGCGTGTCGGTCTTCTTCGCCAGCTCCGCCGACGTGACCGGCGCTTCCTTCATCGCCCGGTAGAGGCCGAGCTTGTCTCCGATCGCGACGAGCGCGGCGCCGAGAGTGGCGCCGAGGTCACCGACGGCCTTGGCGACGAACTCGTTCAGCTTGTCCGGATTGATCGCCATGGTGACCGTGGCACGTGCCACGCCAACCGCGTGCTGTCAAGATTTTCGCGGCGCCTTGCCGGTGAGGTAGTCACCGAGCAGCCCGCGCGTGTGCTCGGCCTCGTGGCAGTCGGCGCAGAGGTTCTCCCAGTTGCGGCCGTCGGGAGGGTTGTTCTCGTGGTTCCCGTCCTTGTGGTGCACGGTCAGCAGATGGAGATTCGCCTCGTCGAACTCGCGCGCACAGCGCGCGCAGATCCAGCCGTGGAGCGCGAGCGAGCGGGCGCGGTAGTCGAGCCCGCGGGCTCGCGCCGCTGCTTTCGCTTCGCGGATCACGCGGTCGATGTCGTCGGCGCTCGGCACGCGCCGGCGTCTGGTCGGGCGAAAGCTGCGCGTACCCACGTTGCTCAGTATGGACCATATGGACCATGAGAGCGACGAAAGGGAGGCGTCAGCGCTTCTTCTCGACTCGTGCGCGGGTCTTCAGTCGGAGCGCGTTCAGGCGGATGAAGCCTTCGGCGTCGGCCTGGCGGTAGACGCTGTCGGATTCGAACGTCGCAATGTCCGGGCGGTAGAGGCTCCGCGGCGACTTGCGCCCGGTCACCCGGGCGCTTCCTTTGTAGAGCGTGAGGCGCGCCGTCCCCGTCACCGCCTTCTGCGACTCGTCGATGGCGGTCTGTAGCATCTCGCGCTCGGGTGCGAACCAGTAGCCGTAGTAGACCATCTCGGCGTAGCGCGGGATCCAGGAATCGCGCAGATGCAGCACCTCGCGGTCGAGCGTCAGCGACTCGACCGCGCGATGCGCGGCGTGGAGGATCGTGCCGCCCGGGGTCTCGTAGACGCCGCGCGACTTCATGCCGACGTAGCGGTTCTCGACGAGGTCGACCCGGCCGATCGCCGTGTCGGCCGCCGATCTCGTTCAGCCTGGCGAGCAGCGCCGCCGGCGAGAGCCGCTCGCCGTTCACCGCCACCGGGATTCGCCCTCCTCGTAGTCGATCTCGATCGACTCGGCTTCGTCCGGAGCCTTCTCGGGCGAGACCGTGAGCTGGAACATGTCCTCGTACGGGTGCCTGCCACGGATCCTCGAGAATCGCCGCCCTCGTAGCTCACGTGGAGGAGGTTCCGGTCCATGGAGTACGGCTTCTCCGCGGTCACCGGTACTGGGATGCCGTGCCGGCCGGCGAACTCGATCATCAGGCTCCGCGAGGTGAGCGCCCACTGTCGCGCCACGGGGCGATCACCCGGATGTCGGGTTCGAGCGCAGTAGTAGGTGAGCTCGAAGCGCACCTGGTCGTTGCCCTTGCCGGTGGCACCGTGCGCGACCGCATCCGCCCCGGTCCGCCGCGCGACCTCGATCTGTCGCGCGGCGATCAGCGGCCGCGCGATCGACGTGCCGAGCAGATAGCTTCCCTCGTAGACCGCGTTGGCGCGAAGCATCGGGAACACGAAATCGCGGACGAACTCTTCGCGCAGATCTTCGATGAATACCTCGGTGGCGCCCGTCTTCTTCGCCTTGCCTTCGACCGGCGCGAGTTCCTCGCCCTGGCCGAGATCGGCGCAGAAGGCCACGACCTCGCAGGAGTAGGTCTCGATCAGCCACTTGAGGATCACGGAGGTGTCGAGACCGCCGGAGTACGCGAGCACGATCTTCTGGACGGAGTCCTTCATGTCACTTCCTCCCGCGAGGGACAGCGCGACGTCTCTCCCCCGCCAGCCAGACCATGATCGCCTTCTGCACGTGCAGACGGTTCTCGGCCTGATCGAACACGATCGAGTGACGGCCCGTCGAGGACGTCGTCGGTGATCTCGTCGCCGCGGTGCGCCGGCAGGCAGTGCATCACGAGCGCGTCGCGCTTGGCGAGCGCGAGCGTCCTGGAGTTGATCTGATAGTCGCGGAAGGCCTCACGGCGCCGCGCCTCCTCGGCTTCCTGGCCCATGCTGGTCCACACGTCGGTGTAGAGCGACGTCGGCGCCGATCGACGGCTTCGTCCACCGATGCGTGACCGTCACGCGAGAGCCCTTCGCGTGACGCGAGGCGGCGACGATTCGCGGGTCGGGCTCGTAGCCTGGCGGGCAGGCGAGACGAAACTCGAAGCCCGAGCAAGCTCGCCGCGAGCATCCACGAGTGCACCATGTTGTTGCCGTCGCCGACGAACGCGACGCGGAGGCCGTCGAGCCTGCCGCGCCGCTCGAGCAACGTGAAGCAATCGGCGAGCACCTGGCAGGGATGGTCGCAGATCGGAGAGCGCCGTTGATGACCGGCACCGTGCGCATTGGCGGCGAGCTCGCACGGACCGTGTCGTGTGAGAACGTGCGCGCGACGACGAGGTCGACCCAGCGCGAGAGGTTGCGCGCGATGTCGCCGACCGACTCGCGCTCGCCGAGCCGGATGTCGCCGGGCGCCAGGTAGACCGCGGTGCCGCCGAGCTGCACCATGCCGACCTCGAAGGTGACGCGCGTGCGCAGGCTCGGCTTCTCGAAGATCATCGCGAGCGTCCGGCCCGCGAGCAGACGGTGCGTGCGCCTCGCCTTGACGGCCGCCTTCAACGTCCGGCGAGGGCGAAGATTGTCTCGAGCTCCGCGCGCGTGAGGTCGCCGATCGACAGCAGGTCACGCTTCATGGGGTGTTGCGGAGCAGGTCTTCGAGGATGCCGAGGCCCTCGTCCACCTCGGCCGCCGAGATCGACGAGCGGCGGAAGCAGCCGGAGCACCGTGTCGGCCGTGCAGTTGATGAGCAGCCCGCGCTCGAGCGCCGCGGCCACGAACGGTCGCGCCGGGCCGATCGAGCTCGATGCCGAGCATGAGGCCGAGGCCGCGCACGTCGCGGATCATCGGCAGCTCGGCCGAAGCCCGTCGAGCCGTGCGCGGAAGTGCGCCGCCCCATCGTCTGGCAGTTCTCGAGGATCCCGTCTTGGAGAAGCGCCTGCAGAACGGCGATCCCCGCGGCGCAGGTGAGCGGATTGCCGCCGAACGTCGAGCCGTGCGTCGCCGGTGTCGAGTGCGCGGCCGATCGCCTCCGTCGTCAGCATGGCGCCGATCGGTAAGCCGCCGCCGAGCGCCTTGGCGAGCGTGATGACGTCGGGCCGGATCCCGTCGTGCTCGTGAGCGAAGAGGCGTGCCGGTGCGTCCCATGCCGGTCTGGACCTCGTCGAGAATCAAGAGCAGTCCCTTCTGATCGCACAGCCCGCGCAGCTGGCGCAGATAGCTTCGCGGCGGAACGATCACGCCGCCTTCGCCCTGGATCGGCTCGACGAGGATCGCGACGGTCTCGTCGCGCACCGCCTCGGCCGTCGCCGTCACGTCGCCGAAGGGGACGTAGCGGAAACCCGGGAGCAGCGGCTGGAAGCCACTCTGATACTTCTCCTGCGCCGGTCGCGGCTGAGGGTCGCGAACGTGCGGCCGTGGAAGGAGCCGTAGGTGGTGAGGATCTCGTAGCGGCCGTCGCGCTCGTCGGCGCCGTGCGCGCGCGAGCTTGATCGCCGCCTCGTTGGCCTCGGCGCCGCTGTTGCAGAGGAAGACGCGCTCGGCGAACGAGTGCTCCGCAGAGGATGCCGCGAGGCGCGCCGCCGGCTCGTTGTAGTAGACGTTCGAGACGTGAAGCAGCGTCTCGCTCTGCTCGCGGATCGCGTCGACGAACCGCGGGTGGGCGTGGCCGAGGTTGTTGACGGCGAGTCCCGCGAAGAAGTCGAGGTAGCGCTTGCCGTCGGCGTCCCAGAGACGAGCCCCCTTGCCGCGGACGAACGCCACCGGGTGGCGCGCGTACACGCCGACCTGCGTCCGATCGGTGGCATCGATGATCTCTCGGTTGGTCATCGGTTGCCGAGCGAGCGTCGGGCGGAGCGCTTGCGGATCGGCCAGGTGACCTCGGTGCCGACGCCCTCCTCGGTGAAGATCTCGAGCAGCACCGCGTGGCGCATGCGGCCGTCGATGACGTGCGTCTTCTTGACGCCGCCGCGGAGCGCCTCGAGGCAGCACTCGACCTTCGGGATCATGCCGCCGACCGATGACGCCGCTCGCGATCAGCTCGCCGACCTGTTCGCCGAGAGCGTGCGCACGAGCTCGCCGCTGCCGTCCTTGATGCCCTCGACGTCGGTCAGCAGGATCAGCTTCTCCGCCGCGAGCGCCTCGGCGATCTTGCCGGCGACGATGTCGGCGTTGATGTTGTAGCTCTCGCCGTTCTCGCCGACGGCGATCGGCGCGATCACCGGGATGAAGTCCGCCGCGTCGAGCGAGCGGATGACCGCCGCGTTCACCCCGACGACCTCGCCGACCTGCCCGAGGTCGACGGTCTCGGCGGGCTTGCCGGCCTCTTCCACCCGCACGAGCAGCTTGCGCGCGAGCAGCAGCTCCCCGTCCTTGCCGGAGAGGCCGACCGCGTGGCCGCCGTGGCGGTTGATGCAGCGTGACGATCTCCTTGTTGATCTTGCCGCCGAGCACCATCTCGACGACGTCCATGGTGGCTGCGTCGGTCACCCGCATGCCGCGGACGAAGCGGGTCTCGATCCGGAGCTTGTCGAGCATGCGTCGATCTGCGGGCCGCCGCCGTGCACGATGACCGGGTTGATGCCGACGTACTTGAGGAGCGCGATGTCCTGGGCGAAGCTCGACTGCAGCTCCTCGTCGATCATCGCGTGGCCGCCGTACTTGATGACGAACGTCTTGCCGGTGAAGCGCCGGATGTAGGGCAGCGCCTCGAGCAGGACGTCGGCTTTCTCGGTGAACGTTTCGATCATCGACGTGTCGCGAAAAGAGAGGAAGGTACCCGGTTTCACGGCCGAGTCAACAAACGACGTCCCCGGAGCGGATCGACCGCGACGAGCGTTAGAAGTAGGGCTGCGGGGTACGGGGAAGGCATCGAGAAGATAACCCCTCGGTCCTCGCCATGAATGCTTCGGGAAGACGGAGGGCGCGGTCGGTTGTGATCGGCCCGTACTCGGGTCGATCCCAACCGAGCCCGCGCGGAGCGCGGAAAGCAATGACCCTCGACTTGGTCTATCGTCTTCCGCGCTTGCGCGCGGTGGCTGGATCCTCCGGTCGACCCGAGTACGGGCCGACCGGAAAATCCAGCGCTTCCGGATCTCGAGCGCCGGAGGCGAAGACTGAGGGGACACTCGAGAAGTCTTTTCCCGTAGACCGTGGCCTCTCACAGAATGTACCGGCTCAGATCCTGATCCTGCAAAATCGGGTCGAGCCGCTCGCGCACGTACGTTCCGTCGATCGACACGGTGCGCCCATGCATCTCCGGGGCGTCGAACGACACCTCGTCGAGCAGCCGCTCCAGCACCGTGTGGAGGCGCCGCGCGCCGATGTTCTCGGTGCGCTCGTTCACCTCGGCGGCGATCCGCGCGATCTCGTCGACGGCATCCGCCGAGAAGTCGAGATGCACGCCCTCGGTCTCCAGCAGGGCGATGTACTGGGTGATCAGCGCGTTCCGGGCTCGGTGAGGATGCGGACGAAGTCGGCCTGGGTCAGCGCCTCGAGCTCGACGCGGATCGGGAAGCGGCCCTGGAACTCCGGGATCAGGTCGGACGGCTTGGCGACGTGGAAGGCGCCCGACGCGATGAAGAGGATGTGATCGGTCCGCACCATCCCGTACTTGGTGTTGACCGTCGAGCCTTCGACGATCGGCAGCAGGTCGCGCTGCACGCCCTCGCGCGAGACGTCGGGCCCGTGCACGCCTTCGCGGCCCGCGATCTTGTCGATCTCGTCGATGAAGACGATGCCGGAGTGCTCGACGCGCGCGATCGCCTCCTTGATCACCGCGTCCATGTCGATCAGTCGGTTCGCCTCCTCCTGTGCGAGCAGGTCCAGCGCCTCGCGGACCTTCAGCCGCCGGCGCTTGGTCTTCTTCGGCATCAAGTTCGAGAACAGATCCTTCAGGTTCTGCTCGATGTCCTCCATGCCCTGCGGCGTCATGATCTCCAGCATCGGACCGCCCGAGGCGGTGATCTCGACCTCGACGAGGCGGTCGTCGAGCTTGCCCTCGCGCAGCATGCGGCGGAGCTTCTCGCGGGTTCCCTGCGTGTCCTCCTCGCGCTCCACGCTCGGAGGGACATCCGGGCGGATGCCCGCGGGACGCGGCGGCAGCAGCAGGTCGAGGACGCGCTCCTCGGCGTGCTCGCGCGCGCGGATCTGGACCTTTTCCTTCTCCTCCTCCTTCACCATGCTGATCGCCAGCTCGGCGAGATCGCGGATCATCGACTCGACGTCGCGGCCGACGTAGCCGACCTCGGTGAACTTCGAGGCCTCGACCTTGAGGAACGGCGCCTGGGCGAGCTTGGCGAGCCGGCGCGAGATCTCGGTCTTGCCGACCCCGGTCGGCCCGATCATGATGATGTTCTTCGGCGCGATCTCGTCGCGGAGATCCTCCGGGACCTGCTGGCGGCGCCAGCGGTTGCGAAGCGCGATGGCCACGGCGCGCTTGGCGGCCTGCTGGCCGACGATGTAGCGATCGAGCTCCGAGACGATCTCGCGCGGCGTCATCGGCGACGCTTGCGAAGCCTCGTTCTTCGAACCGATCTGTGGAGCGCCTTCGGCCATGGAGGGAATCCTACTCCGCGAGCTCTTCGATGACGATCGCCTCGTTCGTGTAGACGCAGAGCGCCGCCGCGTGCTTCATCGCTTCCTCGGCGATGGCGCGCGCATCGAGGCTCGAGTGCAGCGCGAGCGCGCGCGCCGCCGCGAGCGCGAAGTTTCCGCCCGAGCCGATGGCGAGGATCCCGTCGTCGGGCTCGATCACGTCGCCGTTGCCGGAGACGAGCAGCGAAGCGTCGCGATCGGCGACGATCAGCAGCGCCTCGAGCCGCCGCAGCACCCGGTCGGTTCGCCAATCCTTGGCGAGCTCGACGGCCGCGCGCTTCAGGTTGCCGTGATACTGCTCGAGCTTGGCCTCGAACTTCTCGAAGAGCGTCAGCGCGTCCGCGGTTCCGCCGGCGAAGCCGGCGAGGACCTTGCCCTCGAAGAGCCGGCGCACCTTGCGCGCGCGGCGCTTGATCACCGTCTGGCCGAGGCTCACCTGGCCGTCGCCGGCGATCACCACTTTTCCCTTGTGGCGCACGGCAAGGATCGTGGTTGCCCGCACGCGGGTCGCCTCTGCCGTGGTGGAGAGGGCGGGCGAGGGGGAGTCCCCGCGCCCGCCCTCACTTCGCTCGGGGATGCGCACCATCGTAGGCCTGCATGAGATGATCGAGGTTCACGTGCGTGTAGCGCTGCGTGGTCGAGAGGCTCGAGTGGCCGAGCAGCTCCTGGATCGAGCGCAGATCCGCGCCCTGGTTCAGGAGATGGGTGGCGAAGCTGTGCCGCAGCGAATGGGGGCTCGCCGCAACCGGGGTGCCGGAGCGAAGCGCATAGCGCTTGACGAAGCGGCCCACGCTTCGCGTCGTCAGGCGCCCGCCGCGGCGGTTGACGAACACGGCGGCCGTCTCGATGCCGTCGTCGCGCAGCCGTTTGCGGAAGGATCGGAGCGCGTCGAGGGCGACCTCGCCGATCGGCACGATGCGCTCTTTGCGCCCTTTGCCGAAGACGCGCACGCATTCGTTCTCGAAGTCCACGTGTTGCCAGTCGAGCCCGGTGAGCTCGCTCACGCGAAGCCCCGAAGAATAGAGCGTCTCGAGAATCGCCCGGTCGCGCTCGGCCCAGGCATCGCCGTCCGTCATGCCGTTCAGCAGGCGCTCGGTATCGTCGATCGGCAGGAAGACCGGTAGCCGCTTCTCGATCTTCGGGGCGACGAGCTCGGCGGCGGGGTTACGGCGGACCTTGCCGGAGCCGACGAGAAACGAAAAGAAGCCGCGGATCGCCGCCACCTTCCGAGACACGGTCGCGCGCCGTGACGAGCGGAGCTTCGCGGCCGCGTAGGCTCGCAGATCGTCGATCGAGACCCTCCCGACGCTGACGTCGCCGGGCTTCGGGCCGTCCGGAGCGAGAAACGTCCGCAGCTCCTCGAGGTCGCTTCGGTAGCTCCGCAGCGTGTGCGGAGAGACGTGCCGCTCGGCGCGCAGGTGGTGCATGTAGAGTTCGATCTCCTCGCGCATGACACGTGCCCTTGCGGGAATAGCCGCGTGCGCGAGCCTATGGTAGCTGTGCCGCTGCGTGGCAGCAATGCAGGCTGAAGAACGCGTAGCCTTCGCGAGCCGCCGCGGCAACCGCCTCGTGGGCGTCGTTCACACCGCGGCCGGCGAAGGCGCCGCCGGTTCCCCTGCCGGCGTGATTCTCTGCCATGGCATGGAGTCGACGAAGGACGGAGCGAAGCAAAGGCTCCTCGGTGAACGGCTGTCGAGGGCCGGCATGTCCGTCCTGCGCTTCGACTTCTCCTACGTCGGCGAGTCCGAGGGCGAATTCGCGGATCTGACGTTTCGCGGCGAAGTCGACGACCTCGTCGGCGCCTGGGATTTCTTTCGCACGCGAGTCGGCGGACCGATCGGTCTCCTCGGCTCGAGCATGGGGGGGGCTGTGGCGCTGCTGTTCGCGGCGGCGGAGCCGCGCGTGCGCGCGCTGGCGACGATCGCCGCGGTCGCGCGCCCCGCCCGCGCGCTTGCCGAGCTTCGTCCGGCCGAGCTCGAGCGCTGGCGGACGGAAGGAATCTTGTCGCTCGGCGGCGTGCGCTTGAAGCGATCGTTTCTCGACGACGTCGAAACGCTCGACGTGATCGGCGCGTGCCGGAGGATCGCTTGCCCGACGTTTCTCGCTCACGGCGACGCGGATCGCGTCGTGCCGTGCTCCGATGCCGAGGAAATCGCCGCCGCGCTCGGCGGCGAGCATCTCCTGAAGATCTACCCCGGGGCGGATCACCGCTTCTCGAAGCCGTCCGATCTCGAGACCCTGCTCGAGGACTGTGCCGCCTGGCTCGAGCGTCACTTGGCGAGGAACGGGGTGGCATGAGGGGAGCCTGTCAGCGCTGCGGCGCCGAAGTCGCCGAGAGCGCGGTCGGCGTGCGCGACGTCTGCGAGAGTTGCGGCGCATACCTCCACTGTTGCCGGAACTGCGAATTCTACGAGCCGGGCGCGCACAACGATTGCCGCGAGCCGAACGCCGAGGTGGTGGCGGACAAGGAGCAGGGAAACTTTTGCGAGTATTTCCGCCTCTCGTCCGCGCCGCGCACAACCGGTAGTCTGGCGAGCGACGCCCGAACCAAGCTCGACGCGTTGTTTCGCAAGAAGTAGGCCCGAGAGATCGACGACGGGCGGGTGTTCACACCGAACGGAGGAGCTTGACGAATGCGCAAGTGGATCATTTTCGGAGTGATTCTCGCAGTGATCGTCGGCGCGGTGGCGCTCGCGCTCGCCAACCTGAACTCGTACCTGAACCGCAACAAGGACTGGCTCGCCGGCCAGGTCGAGAATGCTCTCGGCCGCAAGGTGAGCTTTTCCGAGATCGGCGTGCAGCTCTTCGGCGGGTTCGGTGCACGCATCCAGGACCTGAGGATCGCCGACGATCCTGCCTTCGCGAAGGGCGATTTCGTGAAGGCAGGCGACGTCCAGGTGTCGATCCGTCTCTGGCCCGCGCTCTTCGGCCGCTACGAGGTCAAGCGCGTCGTGCTGCTTCAGCCCGAAGTGACGATCGTACGCACCAAGGACGGGTTCAACTACGATTCGATCGGCAAGAAGCCGCAAGCGGAGGGGGAAAGGCCTCCCGCTCGCGAAGCCGCGCCGAAGGCGCCGCCCGCCGCGAAACCGCCGAGCCAGGAGGAAAGCCGCGGTGAGAAGGCGGCGTTCCTCGTGTCGCTCGTCGACATCGAGAAAGGGCAGTTCCGCTTTCTGGACCGCACGACGAGCCCGCCGGGGGATTTTCGCGCGCGCGATCTCGATTTCTCGGCCTCCGACGTCAGCCTCGACCGACCGATCCACCTGAAGCTTGCGACCGCTCTCTTCGGCGCGGACCAGCAGAACGTCAAGCTCGACGGCTCGCTCGGTCCGGTCGGCTCGCCGCCGAATGTGAAGAACGCCGCGCTCGATCTGTCGATTCAGGTCGGTCCGCTGGTCGTCGACAATATGAAGAAGCTCGAGGCCCTCGCGAAGGCATTGCCGCCGGATCTGTCGTCGCCGGATCCGGTATCGCTCGATGCCAGGGTGTCCGGCACGCTCGGCGACCGCCTGAAGGTCGACGCCAACTTCGACGGCACCGCCGCGGCGATCCGCTACGGCGCGACCTTTCAGAAGCCGAAGAGCGTGACGATGAAGCTCGCCGTGAGCGCCGAGCGGGCGGGCAACACGATCGACGTGAAGAGCCTGTCGCTGCGCCTTGCGGAGCTGAACCTCACGGGGAAAGGGAGCGTCGACACGAGCCCCGGCGGCGCGCTCGACTTTCAGATCGACAGCCCGAGGACGCCGCTCGCGGGCTGGGACAAGCTGCTCCCCGCGTTCAGGGGTCATCAGATTTCGGGCAACGCCGAGGTGCACGTTCGCGCCAAAGGCAAGAGCGGCAGCAACGAGCCCCCGCAGCTCTTCGGCAGGGTCGCGCTCGACGGCGTCTCCGCCAAGCAGAGCGGCTCCCCCTACGAGATCGAGGACCTCACCGGCGCGATCGAGCTCAAGGGAGCGTCGGCGAGCGTGCCGCCGACGACGTTCAAGCTTTCCGGCTCGCCCGTATCCGTGCAGGGGGAGGTCGCGAGCTTTCGCCCGATGGCGGCAACCTTCGCGCTGAAGTCGCCGCAGCTCTCGGCGGCCTCGCTCAACTTCGCGAGCCCGACGGTGAAGAAGGCCGAAGTGCTGCACGGCGTCGACATTCAGGGGCAATTCCGCGCGCCGGAGAAGTCCCCGCCGGAGTTCCAGGGGACGCTGCGCTCGAGCGACGGAAGCCTCCGTGACTTCGATTACCGCGATCTCGCCGCCGACGTGAATCTTCGCGATCAAGTGGCGACGCTCACCAAGCTCGACCTCCGTGCCTTCGACGGCAGCTACAGCGGCGGCGGCCGCTACGACATGCGCGAGAAGGAAAATCCCAAGTTCGACTTCCGCTCGACGATTCGCGGCATGGATCTGAAGAGCGTGCTGGCGAGCCAGTCGCCGGGCTCCGAGAAGCGCATCGAGGGGCGTCTCGACGCCGCTCTCGCGCTCGCCGGCGCGGGCAAGCAGTGGGAGACGATCAAGCGACAGATGCGCGGCAACGGACGCATCGAGGTCAAGGACGGCATGATCAAGGACGTGAACATCGCCGATCAGGTGCTCGCCAGCGTGACGGGAATCGGCGGCCTGTCGAATTTGATTTCGCCGCGGGTGCGGGCCAGGCATCCCGAGCTGTTCGAGATGGGGGACACGAAGTTCGAGAAGCTCGGCGGCAGCGTGCAGATCGCCGACGGCGTGGCACGAAGCGACGATCTCACGCTCGCCGCGCGCGACTACGCGATGCTGGGCAAGGGCACCTACTCGCTCGACAACGAGCTCGATTTCAACGCGACGCTCGTCGCATCGAAGGAGCTCTCCGACGACGTCATCGCCGACGTGCGTGAAGCGAAGTACATTGCGGACGCGCAGGGAAGGATCGCGATTCCGTTTCGTCTCACCGGCGCGCTGCCCCACGTCAAGCCGAAGCCCGACACCGAGTTCATCGTGCGCGCGCTCGGCCGCGCGGCGGTTGGCAAGGGGCTCGACAAGCTCTTCGGCAAGGAGAAAGCGCTGCCACCCGGAGTCAAACCGACTCCTGATTTGAAGCATCCGGAGCGGGAGCTGCTCAAGAAGGGCCTCGAGGGGCTGTTTGGCCGATAGCGGGCAGCTTTTTTGACTTCCCTGCTGCTCATTGAGTACTGTGGCTACTGTGGGTGATCGAAACCGGCGACTTGGACCACTTCAACCCGATTTGGTCACCCCTGAATTTTGGAAACAGTTTTTTCTTGCCCTCGGTGACGAATTTTGATACTGGCCGAGCCATGGCCAAAACCACTGTTTCAACAGGGTTTTAGGCGGGGGGACGGCGGAGGATAACGTTATGATTTTGGATTCTCTCCTGGGGCTCTTCTCCAACGATCTGGCGATCGATCTGGGCACCGCCAACACCCTGATCTACGTCAAGGGCGAGGGCATCGTCTGCAACGAGCCCTCGGTCGTCGCGGTGCAGAAGGACGCGCGCGGCGGCCGCCGCGTGCTCGCCGTCGGCGCCGAGGCGAAGAAGATGCTCGGCCGCACGCCCGGGCAACATCGTCGCCATCCGGCCGCTGAAGGACGGCGTCATCGCCGACTTCGAGATCACCGAGGCGATGCTCCGCTACTTCATCCAGAAGATCCACAACCGCAAGCACGCTGGTCCGGCCGCGCATCATCATCTGCGTGCCCTTCGGCATCACCGAGGTCGAGAAGCGCGCGGTGCGCGAGTCGGCCGAGTCGGCCGGCGCGCGCGAGGTCTACCTGATCGAGGAGCCGATGGCCGCGGCGATCGGCGCCGGGCTGCCGATCACCGAGCCGACCGGCAACATGATCGTCGACATCGGCGGCGGCACGACCGAGGTCGCGGTCATCTCGCTCTCGGGCATCGTCTTCTCGCAAGTCGGTCCGCGTCGGCGGCGACAAGATGGACGAGGCGATCGTCCAGTACATCAAGCGCAAGTACAACCTGCTGATCGGCGAGCGCACCGCCGAGCTGATCAAGATCACGATCGGCTCGGCGTACCCCGGCGAACGAGATCCAGACGATGGAGATCAAGGGCCGCGACCTCGTCGCGGGCGTGCCGAAGACGGTCGAGATCTCCGACGAGGAGATCCGCGACTCGCTGCTCGAGCCGATCAACCAGATCGTCGAGGCGGTGCGCATCGCGCTCGAGCGCACGCCGCCCGAGCTGGCCTCCGACATCGTCGACAAGGGCATCGTGCTGGCCGGCGGCGGCGTCGCTGCTGCGCAACCTCGACGTGCTCCTGCGCGAGGAGACCGGGCTGCCGGTCATGCTGGCCGACGATCCGCTGACCGCCGTCGTGATGGGCGCCGGCAAGGTGCTCGACGAGCTGTCGCTGCTAAAGGACGTGACGATTCAATAAGTTGGGTACGGCTCAGGAATCCCTGGGGCGACTGCGTGGCGAGACGACCCGCCGGGGTCCCTAGGACCGTAACCCGTCATGTTCGAGTTTCTCCGGAGAAATCAGGTTCTCCTCAGCTCCGGGCTCTTCCTTCTGCTGTCGCTGGTTCTGCTCACGGTGAACCGCGGCCGGGTGAGGCGCTTCGATCCGCTCGGTGCGGTGTTTCTCGAGGTGCTGCGGCCGCTGCAGGCAGTCACCACGCAGACGACCGGCGCGCTCGGTAATCTCTGGACCCGGTACGTGAGCCTCGTCGGCGTCGATGCCGAGAATCGCGAGCTGAAGCGCAGGCTACGCAGCCTCGAGGCGGAGCATCGGCGCGATGCCGAGATCGAGCTCGAGAATCGACGCCTCGCGCGGCTGCTCGATTTTCAAGGCGACGTGCCATCGCAGTTCGTGACCGCACGCGTGATCGCCAAGGATGCCGAGGGTCTGTTTCAGAGCTTCACGCTCGATCGTGGCGAGGGGAGCGGCATCGAGCCCGGCATGGCCGTCGTCTGCGCCGATGGAGTGGTCGGGCGTATCGCGCAGGTCAGCCCGCACGCCTCGCGCGTGCTGCTGATCTCGGACCACAACAGCGGGGTCGACGCGCTCGTGCAACGCACCCGCGCCCGCGGCATCGTCGAGGGTGGGTTGAACCGTACCTGCTCGATGAAGTACATCAAGCGCGGCGACGAGATCGACGTGAACGACGACGTCGTCACCTCGGGTCTCGATGGGCTCTTCCCCAAGGGGATTCTGATCGGGCGCGTGAGCCGCGTGACCCGCAAGGACCTCGGGCTCTCTCGGGTCGCCGAGGTCGTGCCGTCCGCGGACTTCGCCAAGCTCGAGGAGGTGCTCGTGCTGAAGTCGCCGCCGCACGAAGTCAATGCCGCGATCGATGCCCTGGAGCGCGCCCGCGCTACACCCGAGCCAACCGCGACGCCTACGCCCGAGCCAACCCCCACGCCTCCACCCGCGGTGCGCCGCCGCGGCACGCCCCCGCCAGCCGCCGCCGCGCACTCCCCTCCCGCAGCGAGAGCCACGGCAGCTCCCGCGCCGCAGCCCAAGCCGCACGCATGAGAGGACCGGCGATGGGGCTCCTCACCCTGGTGATGATCGCGGCCGTTTGCGGCGTGCTGCTCGAGACCACGATCTTCCATCTGCTCCCCCTGGGACCGGTCATGCCGGACCTCGTCGTCATCCTCTGCGTCTATCTGGCGCTCCGCGAGCAAAGTGTCGCGGGCGCGCTCGGCGCATTCCTGCTCGGCTATTTCGTCGATAGCTTCGCCGGAGACGCGATCGGTCTGCACGCCTTTGCGATGAGCCTCATCTTCCTTCTCGTCTATCTGCTCGCGCGGCAACTCTGGATGGACAACGTCGTCGCCAACGTCGCCGTCGTCTTCGCCGCTTCGCTGTTGAAGGCGCTGTCCATCGCGCTGCTGCTGGTGTTCTGCCTGTCCGCCGATTATCCCTGGCGCCACCTGGTCTCGACGGTTTGGATCGAGGCCGCCCTCGCCGCGGCGTTCTCGCCGTTCGTCTTCTCGGTCTTGGATGGCGGGAGACGCGTGTGGGGGCTCGATTGACGGGGATCTGCGCGCTCGCGCGCGGCCCTTTCACTCGCCCCGCCGCTCGGTAGAATCACCACCGTGGACAATCCGTCGGTCCCGCTGCCGAATCCCCGCGAGGCCCCCAACGGCTTTCAGCGCCGGCTCGGAATCTCCCTCGGGCTCGGCGTCGTCGCCTTCACGTTCTTGATCCTGCGCCTGTGGCAGCTTCAGGTCGTCGAGGGCGAGTACCATCGCACCCTCTCCGAGAACAACCGCGTGCGTTTGAAGCGCGTCAACGCCACGCGCGGCTTGATCTACGACCGCAGCGGGCAGTTGCTGGTCGAGAACCGCCCCTCCTTCGACGTGGTGATGGTGCCCGAAGATGCGCGGCGGCCCCAGGACATCTTGAGCCGGCTCGCGGGGTTTCTCCACCAAGACATGAGCGATGCTCGGCAGGCACTGGCCTCGGCCTCGGCGAGTCACCGACCGCCGTTCGAGAACGTCGTGCTGAGGCGCG
This sequence comes from uncultured delta proteobacterium, assembly GCA_963745025.1. Taxonomy (GTDB): domain Bacteria; phylum Desulfobacterota; class Binatia; order JACPRU01; family JACPRU01; genus CAVQIG01. The sequence goes on along the minus strand of CAVUWD010000014.1, from coordinate 110,745 downwards.
ACGTCGATTGGGACACGCTGGTCGCGGTCGAGACGCGGCAGATCGAGCTTCCCGGCGTGTCGATGCAGATCGGTCCGCGCCGCAACTATCTCTACGGTCCGTTAGCCGCCCCTCTGCTCGGCTACGTCGGCGAGGTCAGCGTCGACGAACTGCAGCGGCTCTCCGGCTACCAGATGGGCGACACGATCGGGAAGTACGGGCTCGAGAAATACTGGGAAGACCGTCTGCGCGGCGAGAACGGCGGGCAGCAGATCGAGGTGGACGCGTTCGGCCGCAAGCTCCGCGTGCTCGACGAGGTTCCCGAGACCCCCGGAGCGAACATCCATCTCACGCTCGACATCGGGCTCCAGCAGGCGGCGGAGGAGGCGATGGGCGACCGAGAGGGATCGGTCGTCGTGCTGCGGCCGAGCGACGGAGCGATTCTGGCGATGGTCTCCAAGCCAGCCTTCGACCCGAACCTCTTCGCGCGGGGCATCACCGAAGACGAGTGGCGGTCGCTGACCGAGGATCCGCTGCATCCGCTCTCCAACAAGGCGATCCAGGGGCAATATCCCCCGGGCTCGACCTTCAAGATCGTGGTCGCGACCGCCGCGCTCGAAGAGAACATCATCAATCCGTTCCAACGGATCTTCTGCACCGGCAGCCTGCACTTCGGAAATCACGAGTTCCATTGCTGGAAGAAGGGCGGGCACGGCTGGGTGAATCTGCACGAGGCGATCGTGCAGTCGTGCGACGTGTACTTCTACCAGGTCGGCCAGCGCCTCGGCGTCGACACGATCGCGGAGTACGCGCATCGCTACGGCCTCGGGAAACCGACCGGCGTCGACCTCGATCACGAGCGCCCGGGCACGATCCCCGACACGCAATGGAAGCGTCAACGCTATGGTGAGCCTTGGTATTCGGGAGAGACGCTCTCGGTCGCCGTCGGCCAAGGGTACGTGACGGCGACGCCGCTACAGATGGCGAACCTGATCGCCACCGTCGCCGACGGCGGAGTTCGGCATCGTCCGCATTACGTCGAGCGGCTCGACGTGCCGGAAGGGGGTGAGGCGGGTTCCACCGAAGCGGAGAAGCCTGTCAAGCTGGGCGTACGCTCGAGCACGCTCGCGCAGGTCCAAGCGGCGCTGCGGGACGTCGTCGAGAGCGATCACGGCACCGGCAAGAAGGCGCGGGTCGAAGGCATCGAGGTCGCCGGCAAGACGGGAACGTCGCAGGCGGTGCGGCTGAAGACCGATCGAAAGGTGAATCAGCTTCTGCTCCCTCGCGAGCAGCGCGACCATGCCTGGTTCGTATCGTTTGCGCCGGTCGGCGCGCCCGAGGTCGCGGTGGCGTGCCTGATCGAGCACGCCGGCGGGGGCGGCGGGGCGATGGCCGCACCGGTCGTGCAAAAAGTGCTCACCTATTACTTCTCTCACAAGGGTTCGCCGGTTCGTGATGATCGACAAGAGGCTCGCGCAACACATTGATCCACTGCTGTTGGTGCTGGTTACGGCCATCATCTCGATGGGCGTGACGACCGTCTACAGCGCGACTTACGCGCAAGCGCAGAACCAGATGCACGCGCTCGTCTGGCGCCAGGCGCTCTGGGCCTGCGGCGGCGCCGTGGCGATGTTCGCGCTGCTGCTCGTCGACTATCGCAAGCTCGAGCGCTACGCGTACGTGATTTATATTGCGGTGCTCCAGCTCCTCGTGCTGGTTCCGCTCGCCGGCTATCTGAGCGGCGGATCGCGTCGATGGATCCGTCTCGGGTTCTTCGCGCTGCAGCCTTCCGAGCTCGCCAAGCTCGCGCTGATCATCGTGCTCGCTCGCTTCTTCCATCGCGACAGCGCGCGCGAGAGCTACGGCGTGAAGGAGATCCTCGTTCCCGCGGCGCTCTGCGCCGTTCCGGCTGTCCTCACGCTGGCGCAGCCGGATCTCGGCTCGGCGGCGGTGATGGGCTTCGTTTTCGTGAGCGTACTGCTGATCGCCGGGCTACGCGGGCGCGTGTTCGTGACATTGGTGCTCGTCGGTCTGATCGGCATCTTCGTCGCCGGTCACAGCCTGTGGTCGCATCTGAAGCCGTACCAGCAGAAGCGGATCCTCACCTTCCTGAACCCCGAGTCCGACCCGCTGGGCTCCGGCTACCACCTGATCCAGTCGAAGATCGCCGTCGGCTCGGGCATGTTCTGGGGCAAGGGTTTTCTCCACGGTACGCAGAACCAGCTGCAGTTCCTGCCGGAGCAGCACACCGACTTCATCTTCTCGGTATTCGCCGAAGAATGGGGATTCGTCGGTTGCGCGACGCTCGTGTTCCTCTACGCGGCGCTTCTCCTGCGCGGCCTTCAGGTGGTTGCGCGTGCGAAGGATCGTTTCGGCGCGCTCGTCGCCTTCGGGGTCGTCGCGATGATCTTCTGGCAGGCCTTCGTCAACGTGGCGATGACGACGGGGCTCCTGCCGGTGGTCGGCATCACGCTCCCGTTCTTCAGCTACGGCGGGTCGTCGATGATCACGCTCCTGCTCGGCGTCGGGCTGCTTCTCAACGTCTCGATGCGGCGGTTCACGTTCTGAGCCGCAGAGATGCGCCCTCATCGCGCGGTTGGGTGCGGAGCGCGGCCTGTGCCGCCACGGTCCTGCCTCGACGGAACGGCGCCTTCGGGCGTGCAGCGCGCTGAAGGTAGGCTATACGACCTTACGAATCGCTTGCTCGAACACCTGCTTCGGAACGGCGCCGACGATCTGGTCCTTCACTTGGCCGTTCTTGAAGATGAGCAGATTGGGAATCGAGCGCACGCCGAAGCGGGACGGAGTGAGCGGGTTGTCGTCCACGTTCATCTTGACGACCTTGAGCTTGCCCGAGTAGTCGCGCGACAGTTCGTCGACGACCGGGCCGATTGCCCGACATGGCGCGCACCATGGGGCCCAGAAATCGATCAACACCGGCAGATCGGAGTTGATGACCTCGTTTTCGAAGTTGGTGTCGGTGACTTCTTGAACAGCGCTCATCGATCCGGCTCCTTCCGTTCACCGAAGCATGCCTCGAAGATAACAGAGGCTCTCAGCCGTCGCTAGGTCGCCACTCGCTTGCGAGGCTTCCGTCTGGTAGCGGGCGGGCATAGATTGCGAAGGTTCGCCATCGAGGAGGGTCCATGATCGACCTCTACACGTCGCCGACACCGAACGGCTGGAAGGCCTCCATCATGCTTGAGGAGATCGGCCTTCCCTATACGGTCAAGCCGATCCGCCTGGGACAGCTCGAGCAGAAGCAGGAGTGGTACCTCAAGTTGAATCCGAACGGCCGGATTCCCACGATCGTCGATCACGACGAAGGTGGCTTTGCGGTCTTCGAGTCCGGTGCCATCCTCATCTATCTCGCGGAGAAGACCGGCCAGCTGATGCCCAGAGATACGAAGGGCCGCTCCACGGTGATCCAGTGGCTGATGTTCCAGATGGGCGGAATCGGGCCCATGCAAGGCCAGGCGAACGTCTTCTACCGCTACGCCCCGGAGAAGATTCCCTACGCAATCGAGCGCTACCAGAAGGAAACCAAGCGCCTCTACAAGGTCCTCGACCGTCGGCTCGCCGATCACGAGTATCTCGCCGGCGACTATTCGATCGCCGACATCGCGACCTGGCCCTGGGCGACGCTGCACGGCTGGGCGGGCGTCGACATCGACGATCTGCCGAATCTCGAACGATGGATCCAGCGTGTCGGGGAGCGCCCGGCGGTCGTAAAGGGCAGGGGGATCCCCGAGATGATCAAGCTCGAGAACAAGGAAGAGGAGCTCGCGAGGCAAGGGGCGAAGATCCTCGTCTAGCGCGGCTGACGTCCGCGATCACCCTCGGGTCGGAGGCGATGTGATGTCATGAAGGCCGTCTGGTACGAGCGGGTCGGTCCCGCCGCCGAGGTCTTGCGGCGAGGCGAGCTTCCGGACCCCGAGCCCGGCAGATTCGCCCCGAGATCGACTTCGATGATGCGCGCCGAAGACAGAAAGCCGAAGACCGATCACTTCTCTTCCGTCTCGACGCCCCCCTCGGGAATCGCTCGTCCCGAGTCGCGCCACTCGACGGCCGCGTGGAAGCCGTGGCTCTCGGCGTAGCGTTTGAACCAAAACCCTTCCGGCGAGTGGCGGGTGATGCCATCGAAGAGCGTGGCGATCATCTGCGTATTGGCAAGGCCCATGTTCTCGTAGGCCTGGTTGATCATCAGCTTCTGCATCATCAGCTGATTCTTCGGCACCGATGCCATTCGCTCGGCGAGCGCATCCGCGGCTCGATCGAGCTCGGCGGCCGGCACCGATTGATAGACGAGCCCCCACGCCGCCGCCGTTTTGCCGTCGATGGTGTCGCCGGTGAGGAGCATCCGCTTGGCCTTCTCGGCTCCGAGACGGAACACCCACATCGCGGTGGTCGGACAACCCCATACCCGTGCCGGCATGTAGCCGATGCGTGCGTCTTCGGCCATGACGACCAGGTCGCAGCAGAGCGCGATGTCGCTCCCGCCGGCGACCGCGTGTCCCTGCACTTTACAGATCGTTGGCTTGTAGGAGCGCCAGAGTGAGAAGAAGTCGTCGGTGTTCCGCTTCATGCCGCGATAATCCTTCATCGGATCCCAGGGCATCTTTTCCTGGATGCCTTCGCTGTGACCCTCGGCCCATATCTTCAGATCGTAACCGGCGCAAAATGTGCGCCCCGCTCCCGCGAGGACGATGACGTGGACGTCGTCGTCGTCGTTGGCGCGCTCGACGGCTTGGCGGATCTCGCGCGGCATTTTCGGGTCGATCGCGTTCAGACGCTCGGGGCGATTCAGCGTGATGCGAGCGATCCGGCCGCGGGTCTCGTACAGCAGCGAAGAGAAGTTCATGGTTCGTCCTCCCGGCCGCGCACCCTAGCAAATCTTTCGGCCGATTCGTCGCGAACCCTCTCCGGCCGACGCGGTCTGCCGAGCGAGGAGCGTGCGCCACGGATCGCGCCCGTTGGGCGCGATCAAAGGGGATGCAACATCCTGCGGAGCTAGCCTCAGGCTGCTTTCGACGCGGCGAGATTCAGAACGTTCCAGTAGCCGTCGGTCACGCAGGCGTCGGCGAGCACGCCACGGCTGCGCAGCATGTGGTGCAGGCGGGGCAGGTTGTAGTGCGGCACCGTCATCAAGAGGTGGTGCTCGAGGTGGAAGTTCACGCGGTTCGGCGCGATCAGCAGGCGCTCCCACCAGCGGGCGAGCGTCGTACGGGTGTTGCGCAGCTCGTCCTTGATGTCGGGGACCATCGCATGCTCGGCGATCGAGCGGATGCGCATGACGAGGCTGTAGGTCGTGAACCAGGCGACGATCCAGAGCAGATAGAGCGCCGGGTGGCCGAAGAGGGTGAGGAGCCCGAGCAGCACCAGGTTGGTGATCACCACGCCGTGCAGCGCCTGAAGGCCGGAGCCGAAGTCGCGCTGGACGCGCCCGCGCGAGCGCCCGACATCGCGATTGAGGATCGCCTGGAAGCGCTTCCAACCGGTCTGTCCCGAAAGATCGCGCCAAAACTTCCGCTTGAGGCTCGCTCGATTGATCGGAAAGGGAGTGGCGAGCTCGAGATCGGGGTCCTCGTCCGTCCACGTCTTGGCATGGTGCTGGAGATGATACTTGCGATAGGGATGCACGTCGTTCCAGACCGGATAGGCGCAGAGCCAGTTGCCGACCCAGTCGTTCCAGGAGCGATTGCGGAGAAGGGCGCGGTGCGCGGCGTCGTGCATCAGGATCGCGAGGCCGAGCTGGCGGCTGCCGATCACGGCGATCGCGACGACGATCGAGAGCGGGTTCGGGAACGCGGCGACGAGCGCGAACGACGCGCCGATGAGTCCCCAATCGAGGACGATCGAGAGCCAGGCGCGCCAATCACGAATCTCGATGAGCTCGCGAATCTCGTCGCGCGTGAGCGCCTCTTGCCAGGTCATGGTCGTTTCCCTCATGCGCCCCCCCGAGCGTCGAGAGCAGGTCGAGGATCAAGCTCTTTGGCGTCAGGTTTATCGCGAGACGAAATATTACTGTTGATGAGAAAGCCGGTCAATGTTCGTAATATTCCGTCCGGCCTTGAATCCGCGCCGCCGTGATCATACGAGGAGGGGGGTGGCGGCGTCACATGCGAACCAGCAAGAACAAGGAACTGGCACGGAAGACCTGGGGAGCGTTCGTCGCCGGTCGGCGACGATGAGCGAAGAGCGGTGAATGCCGCTCGGCAAGGCGGCTCTGCGGTCTTGACCGGCGCGTGACCTCGACCGCCAACTACGATATGCGTCTGCGACCCACGACCATGCGGCGCCCCCTATTCGGCATCATCGCATTGCTGCTCGTCGGCTGCGGAGGCGGCGGCGGAGGCAGCACATGTGGCTCGACCACGGATATCACCGGAGCCTGGAGCGGCCCGGTACTTCAAGACGACGTCTCGCGGGGCAATCCTGGAACGATCGAAGCCACGATCCTGCAGAGTGGCTGCGAGCTCGGCGGGTCGTGGAACTTCACGTTTCAATCCCCTACCCTCAACAAGAATTTCCAGATCACCGGTAGTCCTCCGGAAACGACGAACGTGCAGCTCACTCTCTTGGAATGCATCGACCCGAACTGCTTCAGCATCACGACGTGCGAATATCAGGTGACGGGCACGCTGGTCAGCCCGACCGAGATCAGCGGCACCTACGTGACCGAAAGCAACTGCTCGTCGACGCAATCGGGTTCTTTCGACATGTCCCTCCGAGCGAGGCTGGCGCCCCCTCCGGTGCCGGCCGCTACGGCCACGCCCCCGAGCCCGACACCCACCCCGACCCCGTAAGCGCCGCGATCGTCGTTGTCGGGCGCGATCGATTCGCGTATTGTCCGCGCCTTCTTCTCTCGACGGACGGAGCTGCGATGACCGGAGCGATCTCGAACTCCACCAAGAGCATGGATGCCATCGTCGCGCTCTGCCGGCGGCGCGGATTCATCTTCCAGTCGTCCGAGATCTACGGAGGCATCGACGGGTTCTGGGACTACGGCCCGCTCGGCGTGCTGCTCAAGAACAACATTCGCGACCGCTGGTGGCGCGACATGGTGCTGGCCCCGCCGACCGGACCCGACGGCAAAGAGCTCGACATCGTCGGTCTCGACTGCTCGATCATCAGCCATCCCAAAGTGTGGGAGGCGAGCGGCCACGTCGCGGGCTTCGCCGATCCGATGCAGGACTGCAGGCACTGCAAGCCCGCCATCGCGCCGACCAGGTCTGGCCGCTCCTCTACGAGGAAAGCGAGTGGGTGGACTCGCTGCTGGACGTGCTCGAAGAAGATCCGATCACCGCGGCGGCGCTCAGGAAATGGGTCCAGCACAAGGGCAAAAAGCTCGCGCCGGGGTTGCTCGCGGTGCGTGACCCGTCGACGATCGAGGCATGGATCGTCCCATTCAACGAGCACCCGCCGGCCGATCGGCGCGTGGAGCGCTTGCTCGAGCTGCTGGCGAGCGGCGGGAGCGAGCTCGTGATCCCATGCCCGGTCTGCGGCGGGACGCTCACCGAGCCGCGGCAGTTCAACCTGATGTTCGAGACCTACGTCGGCGCCTGCGTCGACGAGGAGAGCAAGGCCTATCTCCGGCCCGAGACGGCGCAGGGGATGTTCTACAACTTCAAGAACGTGCTCGACTCGACGCGCGTGAAGGTGCCGTTCGGCATCGCCAGGTCGGCAAGCGGATTCCGCAACGAGGTCACGCCGCGGAACTTCATCTTCCGCTCGCGCGAGTTCGAGCAGATGGAGCTCGAGTTCTTCGTGCCACCCGAGCGAGGCGAACGACTGGTACCACTTCTGGCGCGAAGAACCGCTTACGACTGGTGGTGCAAGCTCGGCCTCGCGGGCGAAAACCTTCGCCTGCGCGACCACGAGAAGGACGAGCTCGCGCACTACGCGAAGGACAACGGCGGCTGCTGCGACGTCGAGTACGCATTTCCCGTTCTCCGGGGAGAAGGGCTTCAGCGAGCTCGAGGGCATCGCCTACCGCAGCGACTTCGATCTCGCCCAGCATCAGAAGGCGAGCGGCGTCGGCCTCGAGTACTTCGACCAGGAGCGGAACGAGCGCTACCTCCCGCACGTGATCGAGCCGGCCGCGGGGCTCACGCGCGGCCTGCTGGCGGTGCTCTGCGAGGCCTACACGCGTCGACGAGCTCGCGCCCGAGCCAGAGCTGCATGAGCTTCCACCCGCGCCTGGCGCCCATCAAGGCGGGCGATCTTCCCGCTCGTGAACAAGGACGGCATGCCCGAGATCGCCGAGAAGCTCTACCACGACATCCGCAATCGAGTCGTCCGTCGCAGTTCGACGTGAAGCAGATCGATCGGCAAGCGCTACGCGCGGATGGACGAGGCGGGCACGCCGTTCTGCTTCACGATCGACGGTCAGACCGTCCAGGACGAGACCGTGACGGTTCGCTATCGCGACACCGGCCGGCAGGAGCGAATCGCGATCGACAGGGTCGGGGTGTTCCTTGCCGAGAGGATCATCTAGGAGGAGCCCGGTGCGTTTCCTCCTGGGGGACTTTTAGGCGAGCAACAGAGGGGGGCGAGCCATGAGTGCGAAGAAGCTGTCGTTCACCGTGCGCGACGTCCGCGAGATGGCGAAGCGGTTTTCGAACTGGGGGCGGTGGGGCGCGGACGACGAGCTCGGAACCGTGAACTTCATCACCCCGGAGAAGGTCTGCGCGGCCGCGCGGCTGGTGCGCCAGGGAAGGATCTTCGGGCTGGCGATTCCGTTCGACAAGGACGGGCCACAGACGGGCTTCGCCGGGCGGGTGAATCCCATTCACTACATGATGCAGGACGGCGGCGATGTCGTGTCGGGCGCGCAGGACTGGATCCCGACGCTGCGCTACACGGACGATGCGATCGTCATGCCGCTCCAGTGCGCCACGCAATGGGATGCCCTGGCCCACATCTTCTTCGATGGAAAGATGTACAACGACCGGCCCCCATCGGCCGTCAACAGCAACGGCGCGGAGAAGAACAGCATCGTGCCGCTCCGCAACAAGCTCGCCACGCGCGGCGTGCTCCTCGACATCCCGAGCCTGAAGAAGAAGGACTGGCTGGAGCCGGGGGAGGCGGTCTATCCCGAAGACCTCGACGGCGCCGCCAAGGCCGAAGGCGTATCGGTCGAGCGTGGCGACATCGTGCTCATCCGCACGGGGCAGATGGCGATGTGCCGCAAGCAGGGAGCCTGGGGAAGCTACGCGGGCACCAGCGATGCGCCGGGCTTGAGCCTCGCCTGCGCCCAATGGATCTACGAGAAGGAGATCGCCGGCTTTGCCACCGACACGTGGGGCACCGAGGTCCTGCCCAACGAGACGCCCGACGTCTTGCAGCCGATCCACTGCGTGTCGCTCGTGCACACGGGAATCCTGATCGGCGAGATCTTCGATCTCGATCCGCTCGCCGCCGATTGTGCGCAGGACGGCGTCTATGAGTTCTTCTTCGTCGCCCCGCCGTTGCCGATTACCGGAGCGGTTGGATCGCCGATCAATCCGCAGGCCATCAAGTAGTGAGTGGATGACGTGCGAATGCGGGTGGTGCGGACGGCAGTGGAGAGCCAGTTTCCATGGGTCTTCTCCAACTGAAGAACGTCGACGGCTTCATCGCCTTCGATCTCGACGATTGCCGCGTCAACGCCGGCGGGACGAGGCTGGCACCGGACGTGAGCGAACGAGAGGCGCGCCTATTGGCGAGGGCGATGACCTACAAGTTCGCGGCGCTCGGGCTCGAAATGGGCGGAGCCAAAGCGGTCGTCCGTGGCCATGCCGAAGACCGTGTCGAGCTGATGCGGCGCTACTGCGAGGAGATCCGGCCGCTCGTCGAATCCGTGCGTTTTCTCACCGGTCCGGACCTCGGGACGTTCGAGGCCGACTTTGCGCCGCTGCGGCGTCCCGGTGAGACGGGCGTGATGTCGCAGCCGATGGATGGAATCTCGTTCGAGGACGTGCTCACCGGCTTCGGCGTCGTCATCGCCGCCGAGGCGGCGCTCGGCTCGCTCCACGGACGGTCGGTCGCCATCGAAGGTTTCGGCAAGGTCGGGGGCGGCGCCGCCCGCGAGGCAGTGCGACGAGGCGCGCGGGTCGTTGCTCTGTCGACCCTCGCAGGCTCGGTGGCGAACGCGGGCGGGATCGACGTGGAGGAGCTCTGGCGGCTGCGGGCCAGTCACGGCGACGAACTCGTCCGGCATCTCGGGCTCGAGGTCCGCTCGCCCGCTGCCCTATTCGACGTCGCAGCCGACGTCCTCGTGCCCGGAGCGCGAACGGGCGTGATCGACGCCGAGCGGGCGCGGAGAGTCGCGGTTCGGGTGATCGCGCCCGCCGCGAACGTTCCGTACGTGGCCGGCGCGCCGGAGGTCCTCGGCGAGCGCGGCATTCTCGCCCTGCCGGATTTCATCTGCAACGCGGGCGCAGTGCTCGGCTACGTGTCGACGTCGGTCGCGACACATCGCGAGATGCTCGACCTGGTCGAACGCCGGATCGTCGACCTCATCGCGATGGCGATGAAACACCCGCGCGGAGCGTTCGCCGGCGGCTGTGCTCTCGCCGAGGAGTTCCTGGGTCGCTGGCGCGAGCCGTCGGGCCTCCCGGCTGGCCCGCCGCTCGCGTGAGTGCCCGAGGGGGGGACGTTGCGGCACGATCGAAATTGCTTCCTTCCTCGCAAGGCGGAAGTTCGAACGAATCAGACCCCGCAGGCGGATCGCTCGCGCAAGCCGGAAACTCTCGCGAGCGCCCCGCAGTCCCGGTCGCGGTGAAGCACCTCGACTGGTCGTGACGTGGCGCGCACGCGCCGATCCGGCAATCCACCGACGACCGTACGGAGAAACTGCCGATTCGCTTGACTCAGTTCTAATTTGGAACTTATAGTGCCCGCCATGCGCTGGAGCCAGATCGGGGACATGACCTGCTCGGTTGCGCGCGCTCTGTCGGTGGTGGGCGATCGCTGGACGTTGCTCGTGCTGCGCGATGCGTTTCTCGGCGTCCGTCGATTCGAGGACTTCCAGCGCGATCTCGGCACGACGCGTCACCGCCTGGCCGACCGCCTGCGAAAGCTCGTGCGACACGGGATCCTCGAGCGCGTCCGCTACCGGGAGCATCCGGCGCGTTTCGAGTACCGCTTGACGGAGAAGGGCCGAGATCTCTATCCGATCATCGTCTCGCTCACGCGTTGGGGCGACCGCTGGATGGCCGGCAAGGCCGGGCCGCCGATCGAGCTCGTCCATCGTGGCTGCGGCCGCCACGTCATGCCCGCGCTGGCCTGTCCCGAGTGCGGAGAACCCGTGGGGGCGCGCGACATGACCGTGCGGCCGGGGCCCGCCCTCCGCGGACGCCGCTCGGCGATTGCGAAAGGAGTCCATTCATGACCGCGACCCGAACCCTCGATCCCTCGATTTCGAAGACGCCGCTCGCGCTCGACGGCGACGACCTCGCCACCGTCTGCGTGCTCTGCAGCCACAACTGCGCCGTGCGCGTCGACGTCCGCGCGGGGAAGATCACCGCCGTTCGCGGCGACGAAACGAGCCCGATCACGACCGGCTACATCTGCAACAAGGCCGTCAGCATTCCCTTCTACGTGAACCATGCACAGCGTCTCGAGCATCCGCTGCGCCGGCGCGCCGACGGCAGCTTCGAGCGCGTCGGCTGGGACACCGCAATCGCCGAGATCGGCGCGAAGCTCCGTGAGATCCGCGCCGAGCACTCGCCGCGATCGATCGGCCTGGTCGGCATCGGCGGCCAGGGCAACCACATGGACGCGCCCTACGGTCTCGGGTTTCTCCGCGCGCTCGGCTCGCGGCGCTGGTTCAACGCCTTCGCTCAGGAGAAGACCCAGCACAACCTGATGGATCAGTGGATGTTCGACGCCTCGCCGGCGACGTTCTTCCATGCCGACATGGAGAACGCCCGCTTCCTTCTCGTGCTCGGCACCAACCCGCGGATCTCGCAACCGCGGCCACAACCCGACCGAGAGCTTCAAGCGCTTCGTCGAAGATCCCAGCGCGCCGCATGGTGGTGGTCGACCCGCGCGAGACCGAGACCACCCGCGGCGCTCACCGCCACCTGCGCGTGCGGCCCGGAACCGACGCCTATCTGCTCCTCGGCATGGCCGCGGCGATCGTGCGAAACGAGCTCGTCGACGACGAGTTCGTGCGCGAGCGCACACGCGACTTCGAGATCCTGCGCGAGGCGCTCGCGACCGTCGACGTGGACGAGATGGCGCGACGCTCGGGAATCGACACCGCCGCGCTGGTCGAGACGGCGTCCGAGCTTCGCGCGCGCCGAGTCGGCGGCGATCTTCTACGACCTCGGCGTCGAGCAGACGCCGTTCTCGACGCTGATCTCCTACCTCATCCGCGTCCTGCTCACGCTGACCGACAACGTCGGGCGACGCGGGCGGCAACATCTTCATCGAGACCCTGCTGCCGCCGGTGAAGGACGCGAGCCGCACGCGCGGGCGCGAGCTCGAGCGCGCGCTCGTCTCGGGCATTCCGGCGATCGCGGCGCTCGGCAACTTCGCCATGTTCTCGCCGACCCTCGTGCCCGAGGAGGTGCTCGCCGACCACCCCGAGCGCCTGCGTGCGCTCATCGTCGAGGGATCGAACCCGCTTCTCTCGTACTCCGACACCGCGCGCTGGCGCGAGGCGCGCGAACGGCTCGATCTCCTCGTCGTGATCGAGCCGGCCATGACGGAGACCGCGCGTGCTCGCCGACTACGTCCTGCCGACGCCGGTCGGCTACGAGAAGTGGGAAATGGCGAACTTCCCCAAGGGCTACCCGGAGATCTTCGTCCAGGTGCGGCCGCCCGTCGTTCCGGCGCTCGGCGAAGCGCTGCCGGAGCCGGAAATCTATGCGCGCCTGGCCGAGGCGATGAATCTCTTCGGCGAGCCGCCGGCGGCGCTCGCCGAGCTCGCGCGCGGATGCGCTCGATGCAGAGGGGGCGGGGAAGTTCCTCGCCGCGGCGCAAGCGCTGGCGGCGAGCGAGCCCGAGTACGCGAAGATCGCCAAGGAGCGAGTGCTCTTCTGGAGCTACCGCACGATCGGCCGCGAGCTCGCGGCGCCGTCGCTGGCGGCGATCTGGCTCCAGTGTCACCTGAACGCGATGCTCCGCAGGGATAGCGTTCTGCGCACGCTCGGCGCCGAGTGGCGGGAGAAGAGCCCGTTCGAGATCGGCACCGAGATCTTCCGCCGAATCCTCGATCATCCGGAAGGCGTGGAGGTCGCGCGCATCGACCCCGAGCGAAACCTCGAGGACCACGTCGGCTTCGAAGACGGCCGCGTCCGGCTCGCACCCGAGGCGATGATCGAAGAAATCCGCCGCGCTGCGGCCGCTCCTCCGGCGAGCGATGCCGACTACCCGTTCGTCCTGGCCGCCGGCCTGCGCACGCGCTGGACCGCCAACACGATCCACCGCGATCCGAAGTGGCGGAAGGGCCGCGGACCGCACTGCGCGCTCAATCTCTCGCCCGCGGATGCCACGCATCTCGGCATCGACGACGGAGACACGCTGCGCATCTCGACGCGGCGCGGCTCGGTCACGCTGCCCGCGCGGATCGACAGTAAGCTGCTCCCGGGACACGTATGGATGCCGAACGGCTTTGGCATGAGAGTCGCCGTCGAGGGCAATGGCGGCACGCACCTCGACGGCGCCAATCAGAACGAGCTCACCGACGTGGCCGACCGCGACCCGTTCACCGGCGTTCCCCACCACCGCTACGTGCGCTGCCGGATCGAGCGCGCGTAGCGAGCTCGCCCGACCCGCGCTCGACCGTCGATCGTCATCGCAGCAGCCCGACCACCGCACCGCCGAGCACCAGCCACGACGAGTTGACGCGAAATCGGAGTAGCAGCACCGCGCTCGCCGAGGCCAAGAGCGCGGCAGGCCAGTCGACGATCGCCTCTGCCGCGAGCCTGCACGTGACCACCGCCATGAGAGCCAGGGACGCGACGGTCACGCCGTCGAGAAACGCGCCGGCGACGGCGGAGCGCCGCAAGCGCGGCACCAGCGGGCCGCTCAGCGCGACGAAGACGAAGGCGGGGAGGAAGATTCCGACGGTCGCGACCGCCGCTCCAGAGAGTCCGCCGAGGACGTAGCCGATGAACGTGGCGGTGGTGAACACGGGGCCCGGCGTGACCTGGCCGACCGCCACGGCATCGAGCAGCTGCGCTTCCGACAGCCAATGCCATCGCCCGACGAGGTCCGCTCGCAGAAAGGCGATCAGCACGTAACCGCTGCCGAACAGCACCGAGCCCACCTTCAGGAAAAAGAGAAAGAGCGCGCCCAGGCTGAGCGGCGCCGCGGCTATCGCTCCTGGAGAGAGGAAGAGCGGGGCGGCGGCGGCGCAACGTACGCGGTTGCGCTGCGAGCGGAGCGCCAGGGCCACGAGCCCGGCAGCGAACAGCACAAGCAGCTCGTCCGCGCCCATGGCATTGGCGATCGTTGCCGCGACGGCGAGAGCACCGAGCTCGGTCGTCTTGACGGCGCTCCGCGCGAGTCCCCAAAGCGCCTGTACGACGACGGCGACGACCACCGGCTTGACGCCGGACAGCAATCCGACGGCGACCGGGAGCGAACCGAATTGGACGTACGCCCATGCGACCGCGGTCACGATGACCACCGCTGGCACGATGAAGGAGACCCCGGCAACGAGGAGTCCTGGCGCGCCCGCCTGCAGGTAGCCTACGTGGATCGCCATCTCGGTCGAGTTCGGCCCGGGAATCAGATTCGTCGCACCGAGAAGATCGAGAAACTGCTCGTGCGTGAGCCAACGCCGCCGACGCCGCCGCCGATGCGTTCTCGGGCAGGTAATCCCCCGTCGGCGGCTCGGCCGCGACGACCGAACCGACGAGCGCCAGCGCGCCGAGCGCTGCCCCTGACACGGACGAGCCTGCAGGCCTCCTCATGGCTCTCTTTCCGGCCATCGCGCAGCGTCGACGGACCAGGCACCGCCGCCCAAGAGGAAGAGCGTCAGCGACCCGAGCACCATGCAGTAGTCCGTGCGCGCCTCATGGGCCATGCTCCAGAAGCCCTTCTGCAGGAGAATCGGCACCTTGGTCGTGGCGATCGCGACAGCCATATCGGCGAGAAGCGGCAGGGTGGCCAGCGACGTCCAGAGGCCGAGGAGCGTGAGCGCGCCGCACGCGATCTCGACGATTCCCACGAACGGCGCCGACAGCGCGGGGACCGGGATGCCGATCTGGGTGAAGCGCCCGACGCCGAGCGCCTCGGGGAAGAGGAACTTCTGGATGCCTTCGGAGAGGAAGACACCACCGATCATCGCGCGGACGAGCAGCAAGCCGGCGGCGAGGCGCCACCGCTCCCGTACAGCATTCATCGCGACCTCCTCGGCCGAAGCCTCTCTTCGAACAGCTCGCCGAACAGCTCCTGCACTCTTCCTTTGGCGGCGACGAGGGCCCGCCGGCCGCGCGGCGTCGCCCGGTACATCCGCCGAGACCGGCGGCCCGCGCGCTCGATCTTCGAGCGCAGATAGCCGCGACGCTCCAGCCCATGGAGCAGCGGATACAAGGTTCCCGCGCTCAGCCGGTATCCGTGGCGTGCGAGCTCTTCGGTGATCCACGAGCCGAACACCGACTCGAGCGCCGCGTGGTGAAGGATGTGGAGGCGGATCAGCCCGGCGTAGAGGTCTCGATCATTCCCATCGGCATTCGATATCGACATCCGCTGACTATACGCTCGAGCGGGTCTGGCGCAAGCCACCGCCTCGCTCGAGCGTCGGCGAGAGGAAGCGCCCGATGCCGAGTTCCGTGGCGCGCGCTCGGCGCTCAGCTCCGCCAGGGCTCGACGAGGATCTTCGCGTGCCGCTCGGGCGAGGCGAGCTCTTCGAAGGCGCCGGCCACTCCCTCGACGCCGACTTTGCCGGTGATCAGCGGCTCGGTCAGAATCTTGCCGTCCGCGATGTTGTAGAGCGTGGCGGCGAACTCCTCGGGCGTGTAGCCGAGCACGAACTGCAGATTCAGCTCCTTGTTGATGCCGAACATCGGCTCGATCGAGTCGCGCTCCATGCACACGCCGACGACCACGACGCGGGCTCCCGGCGGGGCCGACATCATGATCTTGTCGATGACGCCGGGCACGCCGACGCACTCGAAGATGACCGCAGGCCGCAGCGCTGGTCCGGGAATCCAGGGCGGCAAGGGCGGTGCCTCGGCGGGATCGCTCCAAGTCGCCACTTGCTTCCAGCTTTCGTAGGGAGACTTCTCGGCCGGATCGACGACGATGTCGGCGCCGAGCGCCGTCGCGAGCTCGCGCCGGCGCTTCGAGAAGTCCGCGGCCACGATCGGATGGACGTTCTTCAGGCGGAGCGCCGCGATCACCGCGAGACCGACGGGCCCACAGCCGATGACGAGCGGCACGTCCTGCTTGTCGAGCCGCGATTTCTCGACGGCATGCAGGCCGACGGCCAGCGGCTCGGTGAGGGCGGCGTGCTCCGTAGAAAGGCCCGCCGGCACTTCGAGCAGGAGGGCCTCGGTGAGTCGCATGTACTCGCCGTAACCCCCCGGGTTGTCGTTCGAGTAGCCGACGGTCTCGACGCCTGTGGGCCGGATCAGCACCGGCAGCGAGCAGACGCGCGTGCCGGTCTTCAGCGCCTTGGTGGTCGCGGGGCCGTGGTCGACGATCTCGGCGCAGAACTCGTGACCCATCACGATGTCGCGTGCGAGGTCCATTACGAACGGCCCGCCCGACCGTCGCGCGCTGTCGACGAGCTTCTCGGCGTGCTTCAGCGCGTGCAGGTCCGAGCCGCAGATCCCACAGGCGAGGGTCTTGACGAGCACCTCGCCGGGGCCGGGCTCCGGCATGGGGAGATCGGTGACCACGAGCTTCTTCTGTCTCATGACGGCGGCGCGCATAGGGACTCCGTTCACTTGCGTTTGAGGACGCTGCAGAACTTCACGACGGCGCTCGGATCGACGGCGGCCATGCCTTCGTCGACCTTGCGGATGACTCCCTCACGATCGACGACGAAGGTGACGCGCCGGTCGATTCGCCCGCTCGCATCGAGGACGCCATAGGATTTGGAGACCTCCCGCGTCTCGTCCGAAAGAAGAGGATACGACGCGCCGAGCGAGTCGGCAAATTCGCGCACGGTCTTTCGATCATCGACGCTGATCGCTAACACCTCGCGTCTCGGATTTCCGGAGCTCGGGCGCATCGGCCTGATACGCTTTCAGCTCTTGCGTTCAGCCGGGCGTGAACGCCATCACGTAGAAGGCGATGACCACGTTCGACTTCCCGTGGAAATCGGCGAGTCGGACGGGCTTTCCGCCCTGATCCGTGAGCGTGAAATCGGGCGCCTTGTCGCCTTCCTTGAGCAGGTTGGCGCCCACGCTCGCCGGTAGCAGAAGCAGCGCGCAAAAAAGCAGGAGCGAGCGCATCGAACCAAGGTTTCGCGCGTCGCCGGCCATGCAGTCAAGGCGAATCGACACGATCTTTCGAACGAGATAGAGAGCCAAGAATGCAAGGCACCGTACCGCGTCGAGGGGGCTGCTGATGCCCGGCGAAGTGCGCATCGTTCGCGAGGGCGCTATCGGCTGGATCGTCTTCGACCACGCCGAGCGACGAAACGCGATCACCGGCGAGATGTGGCGGGCGATCTCGCCCGCGGCAAAGAGAGTCGACGAGGACGACGCCGTTCGCGTGGTGATCCTCCGCGGAGCGGGCGAGGAAGCGTTCGTCGCCGGCGCGGACATCTCCGAGTTCGAGCGACTGCGCACCGGCGAGGCAGGCAGCCGGTACGAGGAAGAGAACGCGAGGGCGTTCGAGGCGCTGCGGGCGGTGACGAAACCGCTCCTCGCCATGATTCACGGATTCTGCGTCGGCGGCGGTGTCGCGCTCGCCCTCTGTGCCGACATTCGCTACGCCGCCGACGACGCCACGTTTGCGATCCCCGCGGCTCGGCTCGGGCTCGGCTATCCGGCGCACGGCCTGGCGGCTCTGACGGCCGTGGTCGGCGAATCGGTCGCAAAGGAGATCCTCTTCACGGCGCGCCGCTTCGATGCCGGGGAAGCGGCGCGGAAGGGGCTCGTCAACGCGGTCGTGGCGAAGCGCGAGCTCGAGCCCTTCGTGCGCAAGGCCGCCGAGGACATCGCCTCCAACGCGCCGCTGACGATCCGCAGCGCCAAGCGCATGCTCGGCGCGCTGGCGCGAGGCCGCGACGAAACCGAGGCGGCCGCCGAATCGATCCGGGCCTGCTTCGCGAGCGAGGACTATCGCGAAGGCGTACGCGCGTTTCTCGAGAAGCGAAGGCCGGTCTTCCGCGGTCGCTGAGATAGTTGAGCGCTGCCGGCAGTCGCCGAAATCCTCGGCGTCGAGTCGCCTGTCTTGCGGAGCGATTCAGGCGTTATTCGCTCGCGTAACGCCTCAGTCTTCGCCTCGAATGCTTCGGGACGACGAAGAGCGCGGTCGGTTGTGATCGGCCGCGCCCGCGCCAATGCCCGCTTCGAAGGCATCGGGAAGCGGATCACCTTCAAAGTGCTCGACGCCAAACGGATGCGCGGACCGAAGTTCGACTTCATCACGGCCTTCGACATGGTGCACGAATCGGCCCATCCCGTCGCGTTGCTGAAGGCGATCCGGCGCGCGCTCGCCCCCGGCGGCACCTACCTCATGCTGGAGATGAACTGCTCGGCGAACGTCGACGAGAACATCAACTTCATCGGCAAGCTTCTCTACAGCGTGAGCACGCTTTACCGCATGACGCAGTCGCTCGCCCAGAGCGAGGGCATCGACGCGGTGCTCGGCGAGCAAGGCGCGTGAGCTCGCCGAGGCCGCGCTTTCGAGAGTTCGGCAGGCTGCCGTCGAGATCCGTTCTCCGGCCTCTACGCGATGCGCGCCTGAGGGCGTTCCGGAACCATCCGAACGCTCGCCGTGACTTCGCGAGCGCCCCGCGACGATGGCCTGTCGTCAGGGCGAATCGCTTGACAAACGGTCATGCCCACGACGTCAGAGTGGCGGACATCTCGTCTTGAGGGGGCAGATCGATGAAAGTCAAAGCCGCAGTCGCGCACAAGGCGGGCGAGCCCTTGGCGATCGAGACCGTCGATCTCGACGGCCCGCGCGCGGGCGAGGTGATGGTCGAGATCCACGCCACCGGGATCTGCCACACCGACGAGTTCACGCGCTCCGGTGCCGATCCCGAGGGATTGTTCCCCGCCATCCTCGGCCACGAGGGCGCCGGCGTCGTGGTGGAGGTGGGCGCCGGCGTCGCCAGCGTGAAGAAGGGCGACCACGTGATCCCGCTCTACACGCCGGAGTGCCGCCAGTGCGAGTACTGCCTCAGCCGCAAGACGAACCTCTGCCAGGCGATCCGCGAGACGCAGGGGAGGGGCGTCATGCCCGACGGCACCAGTCGCTTCTCGCTCGGCGGGACCAAAGTTCACCACTACATGGGGACCTCGACGTTCGCGCACTACACGGTGCTCCCCGAGATCGCCGTCGCCAAGATCCGTGAGGACGCGCCTTTCGACAAGGTTTGCTACGTCGGCTGCGGCGTGACCACGGGTATCGGCGCGGTCATCAACACCGCCAAGGTCGAGGCCGGCGCGAACGTCGTGGTCTTCGGGCTCGGCGGGATCGGGTTGAACGTCATTCAGGGAGCGCGCCTCTGCGGCGCCAACCGGATCGTCGGCGTCGACGTCAACCCCGCGAAGCGGGCGCTCGCCGAGAAGTTCGGCATGACGGACTTCGTGAACCCGAACGAGGTCGAAGGCGATCTAGTGCCCCACCTGGTGAGCCTCACCGGAGGCGGCGCCGACTACAGCTTCGAGTGCATCGGTAACGTGACGGTCATGCGGCAGGCGCTCGAATGCTGCCACAAGGGCTGGGGCGTGAGCGTGATCATCGGCGTCGCCGGCGCCGGTCAGGAGATCTCGACGCGCCCCTTCCAGCTCGTCACCGGCAGGGTATGGAAAGGCACCGCGTTCGGCGGTGCGAGGGGCCGCACGGACGTGCCGAAGATCGTCGACTGGTACATGCAAGGACGTCTCGACATCGACGACCTCATCACCCACGTGCTGCCGCTCGAACGAATCAACGAGGGCTTCGATCTCATGCACCGCGGCGAGTCGATCCGGGCCGTGGTGCGGTTTTGAGAAGCCGAGACCAGCCGATCCGGCATCGGACGAGGGGTGGCGCGAAGCACCGCAGCAGGTAGAGGCGGTCGGTCGCGACGTCGCCCGATCCGGTGATCGCGCAGGCGGCTTCCGGCCGCTCACCCGAAGTGCGCCGCGCACTCGCCGATCCCCTCGATGGCGAGCCGCATGCGGTCCCCGTGGAGCGCCGGGACGAGCGGCCCGAGCGAGCCCGAAAGCACGATCTCGCCGGCGCGGAGCACGACGCCGAGCTCGCCGAGCGTGTCGACGAGCCACGTCACGGCGCGGAGCGGCGATCCCATCGTCGCGGCGCCGGTCCCCGTGCCGACGACGCCACCGTTCTTCTCGAGCCTCATGCGGCAGCCGAGCAGGTCTACGCACGCCGGCGAGACCGCGCCGTCGCTCACCACCAGCATGCCGGAGGAAGCATTGTCGGCGATCGTGTCCTGGATCTTGATCTTCCAGTCGCGGATCCGCGAGTCGACGATCTCGAAGCAGGCCTTGACGCAATCGGTCGCCGCGAGCACGTCGGCCTCCGTGAGGCCGGGGCCACGGAGGTCCCGCTTCAGCACAAAGGCGATCTCACCCTCGGCGCGCGGCTGGAGCAGGCGATCGGTCGGTACGGAGTCGCCGTCGCGCAGCCACATCTCCGAGGTCAGGTGGCCGAAGTCGGGCCGGTCGACGCCGAGCGCCTTCTGCACGACCTCGCTCGTCACGCCGATCTTCTTGCCGACGTGGCGAACGCCCTCGCGAGCGAGCTTCCGCGCCACGATCGCGAGCTGGATGCGGTAGGCGTCTTCGACCGTGATCTCCGGCTCCCGCTCGGTGAGCGGCGCGACGGTGAAACGCTCGCGTAACGCCCGGTAGAGCTCGTCGCCGTAGTGCTCGATCTTCGTGGAGTCCATGGGCACTGCGCCTTACCGTCTCGTTTGCTCGCTCCCGTTGGTCGCGAGTCGTCTCCGCCCGTACATACTCGTGCTTTAGCCTCAGCCGAAGAGGGCAGGCCAGTAATTCACGCGGAGCTCGGTTCCGCTGATGGTTTCGGCTTCGTCCGAGGCCAGGAACGCGACCGCGTTGGCGACGTCGCGCGGCAGCCCGAGGCGCCCCTGTACGCCGTTGTGCTCGCACCAGACGAGGCGCTCGTTCGGCAAGCCCTCGGTCATGCCGGAGCGGATCGGCCCGGGAAGGATCACGTTGGCGCGTATTCGGTCGCCCTTGTGGTCCTCCGCGAGGCAGCGAGTCATGGCGATGAGAGCGCTCTTGCTCGCCGAGTAGGCGAGGAGGTTCGCGGCACCCATCGCCGAGCACGACGCGATGTTGACGATCGAGCCGCCGCCGGCGGCGATCAGCCTAGGAACGAAGGCGCGCAGGACGAGAAACGCCCCCTTCACGTTGACCGCGAACGCGCGATCCCAGTCTTCCTCCGACGTGGTGAGGACGGTGCCGGCCGGGCGGATGGCGGCGTTGTTGCAGATCGCGCGCAGCCGGCCGCCCGTCTTCTCCACCCAGCGCTGGAACTTGGCGACCTCCGCGGCGCGGCTGACATCGCCTTCGTAGATCTCGACATCGAGCGAGCGGCGCTTCGCTTCCTCGTGGGCCGCCGCGATGTCGCGCGCATAGAGACCGATGCCGCGCACCATGAAACCGTGCTCGGCGAGCGTCATCGCGATCTCTCGGCCGATGCCGTGGCTCGCTCCGGTGACGACCGCGACTCTCAGCCCCGAATCCATGACCCGATCCGCCGTCTTATATTACGAGATGAGATCCCCAGAATTTGGGCGACGCCGTGAACGTCCGTCAAGCGAGCGTTAGCCCTCCGTCCACGACGAGCGTCTGGCCGTAGACGTAGCTCGCGTCGGCCGAGCAGAGAAAGAGGATCGCCGCGGCGATCTCCTCCGGCGACGCGATGCGCGACGCCGGGATCGATGGAATCCACTCTTCGCGGACCCGCCGCTCGTAGTCCTCTCCCGCGTAAAAGCGCGCCGAGTCGGTGTCGACGTAACCGGGATTCACGGCGTTGACTCGGATCCCACGCGGCGCGAGCTCGGCGGCGAGGTAGCGGGCCAGCATCTCCATCGAAGCCTTGGCCGCACCGAGTGTGCCGTGGCCGGGGAGCGTCTTCAGCGTGTCGAAGCCCGAGACCGCCACGATCGCGCCGCCGCGCCCGTCCATCAGCGGCACGGCCTCCTGCACGCAGCGGAGAAAGCCCGAGACCGTGATCGCGAACGTGCGTTCGACGTGATGCGGCTTGGTCTCGAGGAGCGGGCGAAACGCGGTCGCCGCCGCGTTGGCGACGAGTACGTCGAGCGCGCCGAAGCGGCTGCGAACCTCGGCGAACATCGCCGCGATCGCGTCGCCGCTCCCGAGGTCGGCCTCGACGGCGATCGCCGTTCCGCCGCCGCCAACGATTGCGTCGACGGTTGCGGCGGCGGCCTCGCGACCGCGCCGGTAGTTGACGACGATCGCAGCGCCCTCGCGGGCGAAACGTTCGGCCGTCGCACGGCCGATGCCGCGCGACGCCCCGGTGATGAGCGCGATCTTTCCGGCGAGTCTCATGGCGATCGACGGTATTTGCGGAAGTTTGGCTTGCGCTTCTCGATGAACGCGTTGCGGCCTTCCATCGCTTCCTCCGTGATTTAGCAGAGCGCGAGCGACGACATCCCGAGCGCCGAGATCCCTACATTGGGACGGTTGATGGTGATCGTCGCGCTGCCGTCCCGCTTGTCGTAGAGGATGTCGTCGAAGGAAATTTGGCTCCTCACTTGTAGGCGGAGAACTCGCGCCCGAACGTCTCGCGGGCGATGATCGCCTTCATGATCTCCGGGGTTCCGTCGCCGATCTCGAGACCGATGACGTCGCGCAGCCGCTGCTCGTGCGGCAAGTCCTGATCGTAGCCGATCCAGCCGTGGAGCAGGATGCAGGCGTGGATCGCCTCCGCGGCCGCCTTCGGACCGAGCCACTTGGCCATGGCCGCTTCCTTGGTGTGCGGTCGTCCTCGGTCGCGAAGCGCCAGGCACTGATAGGCGAGCAGACGGGCGGCGGAGAGCATCGTCAGATGCTCGGCGATCTGAAACGATACGCCTTCGTGCTTGGCGATCGGCTTGCCGAACGTGTGGCGCTGCTTGGCGTACTCGATCGTCTCGTCGAGCGACTGCTCTGCGGCTCCGACGCAGCAGAGCGCGATGACCGCGCGGTTGTAGTCGAACGCGGTCATGGCCTGGATGAAGCCGCCGCTCTCGTCGCCGATCCGATTCTCCGCCGGCACGCGCACGCCGTCGAAGCAGAGCGAGCCTCGCTGGCTCAATCGTTCTCCCGGCGAGCGGTAGATGCGGCGCGAGACTCCCGGCGCGTCGAGCGGCACGAGGACCGCGCCGATGCCGCGCGCTCCCGTGCCGCCCATGCGGGCGAAGACGATGCATGCGTCGGCCATTCCCGCGAAGGTGATGGAGGCCTTTTCGCCGCTCACGAGGTACGAGTCGCCGTCCCGCACCGCGGTGGTCGTGAGGGCGGCTGCGTCGGATCCCGCACCCGGCTCCGTCAGGCCGAAGGCGACCAGACGCTCACCGCTCGCCATCGCCGGCAGCCACGCATCCTTCACCGCTGCCGTCGCGTGCGCGCTCAATATGTCGCCGCTGATCATCGCGATCTGGAGGACGAGCGTCACGTTGTAGTCGCCGCGCGCGAGCTCCTCGGCGGCGATCCCGGCCATCACGTAGGTCGCCTGGGCGCCGCCGTACTCGGCCGGGATGCGCAAGCCCGTGATACCGAGTTCCGCGAGCTCGCGAATGCGGCTACGCGGGTACGGCGTGCCGCGGTCCCACTGCGCGTACTCCGCACGCAGGCGCTCTCGCGCATAGCGACGGAGCGATTCGGCGAATTGGCGTTCCGGGTCGGAAAACGTGAAGTCCACGGAAATCCTCGAAGTCGGCTTAACCCCCCGTTGCGGAAGCGGCAACGCATCCCGCTTCCGCGGCGAGCTCGCGCAGGCGGAACTTCTGGATCTTGCCGCTTGGCGTCATCGGCAGCTCGTCGAGCACGAGGATCCGCTCGGGCCAAAACTGTCGCGTCACCTGGTCCTCCTTCAGCAAGGCGCAGAGCCCCTCGAGCGAGGGGCTTGCCCCGGTCTTGGGCACCACACAGGCGCAGCCGATCTCGCCGAGCCTAGGGTGCGGCACGGCGACGAGCGCGACGCTTCGCACTTTGGGGTGGCGGATCAACACGTCCTCGATCTCCTTGACCGACACGTTCTCGCCCCCGCGGATGATGAGATCCTTGCTGCGGCCGGTGATGCGGATGTACCCGTCGCCGTCCATGGTCGCACGGTCGCCCGTCTGGAACCAGCCGTCCGCGTCGAAGAATTTCGCCGTGAACGCGCGGCCCTGGCTGTAGCCCGCGAACATCGCGGGCGTCCGTGTCCAAAGCTCGCCTTCGCACCCGGCCGGCGCCGGCGTGCCGTCGTCGGCGCGCACCGCAACTTCCCCTCCGGGGTAGGGCTTGCCGTCGCTCGTCGAGATCTTCGCCGCCGGGTCTTGTGGGCCGACGGTGGTGACGATGCCGATCTCGGTCATCCCCCAGACCGGCACCAGCCGGCAGGCGAGCTCGCGGCTCGCGCGCTCGGCGAGCGGGCGCGGAATCGGCGCCCCCCCGCAGATGAAGACGCGGAGCGACGTCATGTCGTGATGCGCCACGTTCGGCGCCGCCAGCGTGTCGGCGAGGAAGGGCGTCGCGCCCATCGTCACGGTGATGCGCTCCGCCTCGACGAGCTTCACGAAGTGAACGGCATCCCAGGTCTCCTGGAGGATCAGGCGCGCGCCGCTGCGCAGGGCGAGCTCCATGCCGTAGAGGAACCCCGTCTGGTGACCGAGCGTGGAAGCCATGTGGCAGACGTCGTCGCCCGACATGCCCAGGGTGCGCATGATGGGATCGACGCCCGCCGAGATCGTGTTCGCCGTGTGCATCACTCCTTTCGGCTCACCGGTCGTTCCCGAGGTGAATATCAGCTCGCGCACCTCGTTTGGCCCGGGACGAACCACGTCGAGCGCGACGCGGAGCCGATCGCGGCTCGTGCCGCGATCGAGAAGCTCGTCCCAGCAGAGGTAGTCGGGCGTCGATCCCCCGTCTCCGACCACGATTTGCGTGGCGGCCGTCGGAAGCTCCGCGCAAAGCGCGCGATACATGGGCGCGTAATCGAAGCCGCGGAAGCTCGCCGGCATGACCACCGCCTTGCTGCGGGCGAGGCGCAGGATGCTCCGCAGCTCGTGGCTGCGGAAGATCGGCGCCACGGGGTTGATCACGGCTCCGATGCGCTCGAGCGCGAGCGCGATGACGACGAATTCGTTCCAGTTCGGAAGCTGAACCGTGACGACGTCTCCATGACGCACGCCGCAGTCGAGAAAGCCGAGTGCCGCCGTGTCGGCGCGCGCGCGGAGCTCGCCGTAACTGTAGCGGCCGCGCGCGTCGACGATCGCGGTCTTGTTGGGCCGGCGCTTCGCCCAGTCCTCGACGAAGTCGTTGAGCAGCCGATCGGTATAGCTGCCGTTGGCGGTGAGCGTCTCGATTCGCTCGGCGGCGAGCGTCGTCTCGAAGAACATGCGACGCTCTACCGCCCGCGGAACTTCGCCGCACGCTTCTCGAGGAACGCCGTGAGGCCTTCACGGCCGTCTTCGGTGCCGTAGAGGAACCCGACGGCGGTTCGTTCGGCGTCGAGGCCGCTCTGGAGGTCGGCATTGCCCGCCGCGCGGACGAGCCTCTTGGCGGCGGCGAGCGCGAGCGGCGGTCGCGACGCGAGCTTCTTTGCCCATCGCCGAGCCGTCGGCTCGATCGCTTCGTCGGGCACCACCGAGTTGACGATGCCATGGCGCGCCGCCGATGCCGCGTCGAGCGGCTCGCCGAAGAAGATCAACTGCTTGGCGATCGCCGGTGGCAGCAGACGCGAGAGCCGCTGCGTGCCGCCGCCCCCCGGTAGCATGCCGATCAGGATCTCCGGTACGCCGAGCGTGGCGCTCTCGGCCATGATGCGTAGGTCGCAGGCGATGGCCAGCTCGCAGCCGCCACCGTAGGCGAGGCCATTCACGGCGGCGAGCGTCGGACGGTCGAGCGCTTCGATCTCGTCGTACACGCCCTGGATCTCTTCGAGGAATTGCAGGAAGCGCGTCGAGCTCGCGAGACCGACGAGCTCGGCGATGTCGGCGCCTGCAGAGAAGGCGCGCCCCGTGCCGGTGAACACGACGGCACGGATCGACGCGTCGGCCCGCACGGCGTCGACCACCGCCCGGAGCTCGCGCACCATCTGCGGGCTGATCGCGTTCAGCTTCTGCGGCCGTGCGAGCCGCACCCAGCCGATCGATTCTTCCACCTCGAAGCGGAGCGTCTCGTACATGCTCCTACACCGTGGTCAGGCCGCCGCTCACCGACAGAGTTTGCCCGGTGATGAACGCGGCGTCGGCTACGGCGAGGAACGCGACCGCCGCAGCGATCTCGTGCGGCTCGCCGATTCGTCCGAACGGCACAGCTCGCTTCAGCGCCTCGATGAGCTTCGGATTGTCCGGGGCGACGTCGAGCGCCGCAACCTTCGCGCCTTCGTCGGCGCACCGCTCCGCGATCGCCCGCTCGATGCCACGACCCGCGCCGGTCACCAGCGTTACCTTGTCTTTCAACCCGCGCATATCGACCCCCGAGCTCCCCGACCACCGCCATGGCATCGGTGATGATCGGCTCGACCGCAGGCAAGCACGTCGGCCGACCGTTGGCAATGTGAAAGCGACACTCAAAGCGACCGCCGTCCACGGGGGTTCGATCGCCGTTCCTTCGACGTAACTCTCGCCGAGCGACTCCTTACCGTGTGTGAAGGTGCCGCCGGTCACGTAGAACGGCGCTCGACCAGCCGGTGCCGCTCGAGCACCACGAGCAGGCGATGGATCGTGCTCTTGTGGAGGCTCAACCGCTCGGCGAGCTCGAAGAGCGACAGATCGTCGTCGGCAGCCAGCGTGTCGAGTATGGTCACGGCGCGGTCGAGCACTTGAACGACCCTCAAGGCGCCGAGGCGAACAGGTCCTTCATGGGCTCGACGTGTGCCGCTTCGCCGAGGGGTGCGAGGCCGAACGCGTCCTCGAGCGTTCGCAGCAACGAGTAGTGATTGGCCGGCACCCGCGAGCGATGCCCCGGAGCTCGCTCGAGGCCGGGCGCGATCAGCACGAAGTCGATGTGGCCGCCGCCGCGCCCCGATTTCTGCTTGCAGCAGGCCGCGCCGTCGCTGAATTCCGCCTCGTCGAAGGTGATGACGAGCGCCGAGCCCGGATTCTCGTAGACGAACTTGAGGATCGGCGGCACGTTGTTCTGCAGCCAGCCGTCGAGCACCTCGAGCGCCGTCTTGCCGACCTTGCAGCCGGTATCGTGGCCGTCGTTACAGGTGTTCGGCACGATGAACGCGAAGTTCGGCGGGCCGGCCTTGAGATCGGCCGCGAAGTGCTTCTCGTAGGGGACGACGTGTGTCTGGCAGTAGGCTTCGTCGCGGACGATCTCCTGAAAATAGACGAAGGGATTGTGCCGCGTCGCATAGCCGTCCTGGTAGTCGTCCCAGAAGCCGGTGGGCCGGGCGCAAGGAACGGGCATGCTTTCGAAGTAGCCGCGCCAGGTGAGGCCTTTGGTCGTGAGCTGATCGGCGAGCGTCGGCCCTGCGCGGATGCAATTGTTATAAAAAGGGCAATTTCGTCGCTCGAGCGGGCTCGGAAGCTGCCCGCTGACGAGCGCCGTGTAGTTACCCAAGCTCGGGTGAGTGATCGCGTAGTAGGCTTCGTGCCGCACGTGAGCCGCCGCCAGCGCGTTCAGATACGGGGCTTCGCCGGCGTGGGTGGTGGCGACTTCGTCGAAGCCCATGTTCTCTTCGATGATGACGAAAACGTGCTGAAGGCGCGGCACACCCTGGCCCGCCTTCGATGCTTCGCCGGCGGCCCGAGCGACCGTCGCGCTGAGAAGCACGAGCATGAGCCAGCCGAACGAGGGGAGTCGCTTCTCTGCCATGCCCTCGCGCTGGCGATGCTCACCGAGCCGAGCGCTCGAGACCGAGCGCTGCGGATCGGGATTCGTCGCTCCGAATCGACACGTGAGCGGCGGGCTCCACGTGCGTCCGCCATCGTGACTCGTCTCGATCTCGGCCGCGCCATGGGACCACGTCTTGCCTCGGTCATAGGGGTCGAGAGTCCAGGCCTTGCCAGGGTTCGGCGTCTCGCGGACGACCTTCACGAGCGCGCCTTCTCGGCGAGCTTCTCGAGGTTCGCCTCGTGGCGCTCCCGACTGATCCGATACGTCGCGAGGAAGCCGATCGCGATCAGATAGAGCACCACGGTCGCCGGTGCGAAGACCAGGCCGAGGTGCCGCACCACCGCCGGATCGACCGCGCCGGGCTTCGCATCCCTCGGGAAGCCGATGAAGCCGAGCAGCAGGGTCGAGGCGAAGATCCCCACTCCGGATACCGCCTTCTGCACGAAGGCGTTCGCGGCCACGAAGACTCCTTCGGACCGGCGGCCCGTCGACAGCTCGCTGTCCTCGACGATGTCCGCGCCCATCGAGGAGCCAAGAATGCCGGACATGATCACCAGCGTGGTGGTGACGAGATTGGCGACGAGCAAGAGCGGCATCAGCTTCGGCGAACCGTTCGCGGGGAAAGCGTCGAACAGGCGAAGCACGATCGGCGCCGGACCGAGGGTGATCGCGGCGAGCGACACTCCGATCGCCGCACGCTTCTTCCCGAACCGCCTCGATACGATCGGCGTCGCGGCGAGGGCCACCACGGCCGACACGAACGAGCTCAAGACGAGCACCGAGATCTGGCTCGACGTCAGCTCCCAGAAGTACGTGTTGACGTAGATGGAGAGCGCTGCCGCGAGACCGGCCGCCATGGCGGCGCACACTCCGGCACAGAAGAGCGCGAGGAAGGAACGGTTCGAAAGCGTCTCGCCGAGCTCGCGAAATATGCCGCGGACTCCGAGGTGTCGTTTCGCCGGGGGCTGCTTCAGATAGGGGATGAAGCCATGCGTCCCGACGGCAGAGACGAGGATCGCGAGCAGGATGAGGATCGCCGCGGCGAGGCCGTAACGGCGGTAGCCTTCCGGATTCAGCACGCCGACCGGGTGCGCGGCGTCGGGTTGCAGGAACAACGCGTAGGCGAGCACGGTCATGCCGAGGCCGCCCCACCAGCCGAAGAAGAAGCGATAGCTGATGATCGAGGTGCGTTCGTCGTAGTGGTCGGTCAGCTCGGGCGCCAACGACGCACTGGGGATCTCGTAGACCGAGATCGCGATCCGCACGATCACGGAGACGAGCAGAAAGTAGCCGAAGAGCGGCGCGGGCGGCAAGTGAGTGGGTGGATTCCACAAGAGCCAGTACACGACCGCGACCGGGACCGCGGACGCGTACATGAACGGATGTCGGCGGCCCCAGCGAGCGTGGAGATGATCGGAGAGGTGACCGATGACCGGGTCGACGACGGCGTCGATCATGAGCGCTACCATGATGCCGAGACCGACCCACGCTTCCGGCAGACCGAGCACCTGGTTGTAGTAGAGGAGCAGGAAAAACGAGAAGCCGTTGTCCTTGACGCCGAAGGCGACCGAGCCGAGGCCGTAGGAGAGCTTCGTGGCGAAGTCGAGGCGGCCGGTCACGCGCCGACCCGGTGATCGAGCGATCGAGCGCCGCGGTGTGCCGCCATGACGTCGCCGAGGAGAGCCACGAGGGTGCCTGCCGGACTCTCTCCGACGACAGAGAGCCGCGCAAGAGCGGCCGGCGGCTGAACGGACGGCTCTTGGCATGCGGCCACCGGCAAAGAACACGTCGTGTCTCGAAATTTCGCGGGGGATCGCATGCCGGGTCCTTGATCTTCGCGCCGTTCGGCGCTCCGATCGCCCATGAGGAGCCGTCGCAGTGCTCACCCGGGAGAAGCTGCGTTTCGAATCGGAGTTGTGAAGACGAAGAACATCTCGGTCCTCGGAGCGGTGCTGTTGTTCGGCGCAGTGGCGTGGCTTGCCATAGGCCGGTTGATCGAAAGCGTGGTCGCACCCGCTAGTCGAGAAGCTGCCGTCACGCCGGTATTTCGGTTCGTGAATGCCGGCGAGAACAGGGACGGCGCGAGCCAACCGAACGCAATGGCTTGGCAGACGTCCACGGCCCTCGAGGATTGCGCTCAGGTGATCGAGGCGAGGAAGCGAGATGCGAAAAGGCGGATCGACGACCTGGTACGTTCGGAGGTGAGTCCTTCGGCCGACCGGCAAGATCAGGACGCATGCGCGCCTTTTCAGCTCGGCGAAGTCGCGCATGGGACCAAGGTAGAGATCCTGGGCGAATGCGGGCTGATGGCAAAGGTTAGAATCCTGTCCGGGAACCTTCGGGGCCGAGAAGGATGCATTCCGACCGATCGGCTCAGCGAAACCGCAGGCTGACCGCTCGACCGAATTCCATTCCACGCCGCCGTCACGCTCGTCTTGCCGCCCCGGGGCTTCGCCCCGCATTCGCTGCGCGCGGCTCGGGCGCCCGATGCCGACGCCACCGGCGCAAATTCCGGACCGAGGCGAACCGAAGAGGGACCGGGCGACCGTCTTCGGCATTGAAGCGGGAGATGGAAAGCGGCCCGCGGGAATGACGACGCCGAAGCACGGCGTCACGCCGGCCGTCGCCGTGCGCGCTCGAACACCCGCTCGACGTCCTCCCGCTCGAGCCCGTCGGCGGCTTCGGCGAACCACAGGCAGAAGTCGACGAGATCGGCGTCGATGACGTCCTCGGCCGGCCGCGGCTCCCAGCGCGACCAGAAGCCGTACACGATCGCCATCGATGGCCGGCCGCGCCCGAGATCCGCGAGCTCGAGCGCGTAGAGGTGGCCACGCGCCGATTGCCAGTAGGCCCGCCCGGCGCGGAACCCGAGCGCGCGCTCGATCGACTCGGCGACCTCGGGTCGTACGTCGAGCTCCTGCTCCCAGAGGAGAGGATCGGCACGGAGGGCGGCGAGCTCTTCGGGCGTCGGGGCCGTCACGAACTTCATCGGCGGCTCCCGACGGTGCGGTCGAGAAACGGCACGATCGCGGCGACGAGGTCCGGGCCACGATCATCTTGGAGAAAGTGCGCCGCGCGGTCGAAGAGGATCGGGCCCTCCGCGTGCGGCAGGAGCTCCTTCATCCGGTTCGCGTACTCGATCGGGAAGACGTTGTCCTCCGGCGCCCAGAGAAGAAGCGTCGGCGTGCTCGCGAGCTCGGGGAGGCGGCGCTCGATCTCCTTCATGTCCGCCCAGCCGCGGTCCCCCTCGCGCATCGGGATCGTCCGCGGCCAGGTAAGCACCACGGTATCCGACTCCGGCTCGTCGAAGACGTGATGGTAGGCGCGCTTCTCCGCCTCGCTCAATCCCCGCCGCGTGACGGCGGAGGGCCCCGCATGCGACAGCACCTTCCAGCGCTTCATCGGCAGTTGGCCGACCAGGGGCGCGTGCCACGTCGTCCACGGCCGCGGAGAGGAATGGAACTTCCCGGCATAACCCGTGAAGAGCCAAGTGTTCATCAGGACGAGCGCCGCCAGGCGGTCGAGCCGCCGGAGCGCGGCGCCGACGCCCTGCGGTCCGCCCCAGTCCTGCCCGACGATCACGAAGCCCCGGAGATCGAGCTGGTCGATCAGCGACACGAGGTCGGCCGCGTGGTGCGCGAGCGAGTACGCGGCGTCGAGGCGCGGGTGGTCGGAGTAGCCGGCGCCGATCCAATCGGGGACGACGACGCGGTAGCCGGCGCGCTTCAACGGCCCGACGAAGTCGCGATAGAGAAAGCCCCACGTCGGGTTCCCGTGGAGGAGGACGACCGGCCGCGTCCCGCGCTCGCCCTCGTCGACGTATGCCATCGAGCGCCCGTTCACGCGGAGCGTTTGCTGCTCCCACGGGAAGAGCTCACGGAGCCACGCGGGCTTCTCGTTCATGGTGGGTAGTCTCCCACGCTCGTCGCCGATCTCGGTCTCCCGGAGTTCGACTACTTCGATCCGACGTTCAGGGGAAGCCGCCTTCACCCGTGCTGTCAGTGTTTCCCGTAGACGCCACCGGCGATCGAGCGTTCAAGAGATCGATGCCGCCTGACGTCAGCCTTCCCTCGTCGGGATCGATCCGATGTAGTCCATCTTGCCGAGATCGACGCCGTTGTGGCGGAGGATCGCGTACGCCATCGTCGCATGGAAGAAGAAGTTCGGCAGCGCGATGTGCACCAGGTAGTCGTCGCCGCGGAGCCATCTGCCGCCGAGCCAAGGCGGAGCCACTTTCCGCTCGTCCGCTCCAGCCAGATCATTCTCCTGCACGGTCTCGACGAAGCTGAGGCACTTCTGGATCCGCTGCCGGAGCTCGGCGAACGTCTGTTCCGTGTCCGGGTGGGACGGCGCCGTCTTGTTGCCGAGGTACGCGGCCGCGTACTTCGCCTGGTCGCAGGCGGACTGCACCTGGCCGACGAAGGCGTACTGATCCGGCGCCAGCCGTGCCTGGGCAAGCACGTCGATATCGAAGGACTTGGCCTTCGCGTGTGCGGTGGCCTTGTCCATCCAACGTTCGAGATTCTGCAGGGTCTTGGCGAATAGGCGGATGGCATCGTTGGGGTTCATGAGATCTCCTTTCGTGAGGACCGGACGATATCCCACGGCGTATACTTGAAGCGACCCGAGGCGCACCGAAGCACCGTTTTGGTCTTTATTTCGCTATTGGCCCGGGTACAGCGAAGTAGACGTCCGATCGACGTCCTTCCGCCGCTCGTAGAAGCCGTCAGCCCTCTCCCAGGGCACGATCCGTGCATCTGCTTACGAGCCAGGGGAGATTGAACTATGATCACCATACTCTGGATTGCCCGCGCCCTCGTGCTCGCGGATCGGAACCTGGAGCAGATGCGCTCGAGAGAGGAGGTACGACCATTGACCCGGCGGGTACCCGCCGACGCGATTCGCGCGCTCCCCGATCGCGGCTGCCGAACCGCCGCACCGAGAGGCGGACGGTGAGCGCGCGCCCGGTGCCTACCGCCGTGCTGGTCGCGGTCGATCTCTCGGCATCTTCGCGACGCGTGCTCGAGACCGCGATCGCCTGGTACTCCCCGGCCGCCGAGATCACTGCGGTTCACGTCGTCGACGTGGAACTCGCGCGGCACCTCGAGGCTACGGGCATCTGCTCGTACGCGGAGGCGGTGACGCGAATGCGCGCACGCGCCGAGGGCCAGCTCGACGACGTCGAGCGATCGGTCGCCGGCAAGTTCGAACGCATGGTCGTCGAAGGCGTGCCGTTCGCCGAGATCATCAAGATCGCCGGCGACCTCGAGTGCGACCTCATCGTGATCGGCAGCCGCAGTGCGGAGGGGAGCGTCGAGGAGCTCTTGTTCGGCAGCACGGCCGAGAAAGTCCTGCGCGGCGCGCGGGTTCCGGTTCTGTGCGTTCCCTAGCTCGCGCTTCCGAGCCATGAGAATCGTTACGGACAACGCTCTCAGAATTGGGAACCGTGTGACCCAGGCGAGCGAGCAGCTGCCGGAAGGTGGGCCATGATCGCGCGGTGATGGGCCGGCAGGAAGGCGGCCCATCCGATGGCTCCAGACCCCGAGTCGCACCGTTCACGCCGGCAAGGCGGCGAATCGCGCCGGTGACAGGGCGGCGGCGTCGAACAGGTTCGTCTTGCCGGTGGCGATGAGGTCGGCGGCGATCTGGCCGAGAGCAGGGCTGGTTTCTATTCCGCAGCCACCCTGACCGGCGAGCCAGAAGAACCCCGGCAGGGCGGGGTCGTCGCCGACCACGGGCACGCGGTCGGGAGAGAAGGTCCGCAGACCGGCCCAGCGCCGGCCCAGTACGCGGGGCACCAGCGCGGGCGCGAGTGCGCGCAGACGCTCGAGCCCCTCGGCGATGATCTCCTCATCGGGGCTGGCATCGCACGGCGCCATCGCCACCTCGTCCATCGGGCAGAAGAGGAGCCCGCCCGACTCGGGGCGAAAGTAGACGTTGTGCGGATCGCTCCACACCATCGGCCAGCGACGCACATCGATGCCCGCCGGGGCTGGGAGGATCGCGATGCTGCGGCGTAACGGCCGGAACTCGATCGGAGTCGTACCCGCCGCCCGGGCGATCTCACCGACCCACGCCCCCGCTGCGTTCACGACGCGTCGCGCCCGGATGAGGCCGGCCGTCGTCGAGATTCCCCGGCACTCGCCGCCCTCGCGAACGATGCCGGCGACCTCGACGCCGAATCGAAACTCGATGCCGCGGCGCTTCGCGTGACCCATGTAACTGGTGAGCAGCTCGTGGATGTCGATGAAGCCGTCGTCGGGCAACCAGGCTGCGCCGGTGAGTTCGCCCTCCTGCAACACTCCGTCGAGGCGCTCGCTCGCCTCCCGGGGCGTCAGCAGCTCGAAGCGCAACCCGTCTGGCTGGGATGCGGTTGCCGCCTGGCGCAGCCCGCTCCATTGCGGCTCGCGAAGCAGGCTGAGCACGCCCGTGCGCTCGAGCACCGGGTTCGTCGCGAAGCCTGCCGGCGGCTCGCGTAGAAAGCGGGCACCCAACATCTTGAGCTTCTGGAGCTCCGGGATCGAATCGAGCTCGACGAGAGTCGCAGCGCTTCGTCCGGTGGCGTGGTAGCCCGGCTGGCTTTCGCGCTCGATCACGAGCACGTCGCTCACGCCGTGCTCGCTCAGGAAGTAGGAGAGCGATGCGCCCGCGATGCCCGCGCCGATGATGAGAACGTCAACCGGCTTCCCTTCTCCTCGTGTCATCGAGTGTGCTCTGCCCCCCCCTTGGCCGATCACCAACGGATGAGAGCACTCCCCCAGGCCATCCCCGAGCCGATCGCCATCATCGCAACGATGTCGTTCTTCAAGATGCGGCCACTCCGTACCCCCTCGTCGAGCGTGACCGGTACGGACGCGCTCGAGGTATTCCCATAGCGATGGATGTTGAGAATCGCCTTCTCCCTGGGAACTCCGAGCCTCTCGAACACGGCGTCCACGATGCGGATGTTCGCTTGGTGCGCGACGACGTGGGTGATGTCGGCGGCGGTCATTTTGTTCGCAGCGAGACTCTTCTCGACCGTGTCGACCAGCGCGCGCACTGCGATCTTATAGACCTCGCGCCCATTCATCTTCACCTTGTGAAGGCGCGCGTCCACGGTCTCGTGGGTCGTCGGATGGACGGAGCCCCCACCCGGGATGGTTAGGATCGCGGCGAGGGTGCCGTCGGCATCGAGGTGAGTCGTGAGAACACCGCGGTCGCTCTCGGTCTCGGGCGCGATCAGCATCGCCCCGGCTGCATCACCGAAGAGCACGCAAGTACTCCGGTCTTCCCAGTCGAGGAGGCGTGAGAGGAGCTCGACACCGACCACGAGCACGCGTTTCGCGGCACCCGTGCGCACGAACTTGTCGGCGATAGAAAGACCGTAGAGTGATCCGGCGCATGCGGCGGAGACGTCGAATGCGGGCGCGCGTGCGCCGAGTTTCGCTTGGACGAAGACCGCACAAGACGGCATCTTCATGTCTCCGGAGATCGTCCCGACGATGATCAGGTCGAGCTCGGAGGGCTTCACACCGGCCATCTCGAGCGCACGCCTCGCCGCAGCGACGGCCATGTCGGACGTCTGCTCGCCGTCTTTGGCGATCCGGCGTTCGCGGATTCCGGTGCGCGTAAAGATCCACTCGTCGCTGGTCTCGATGCGATTCGAGAGATCGTGGTTTGTCACGACCGTCTCGGGCGCATAGCTTCCGGTTCCGATGATGCGGGCGCGCACCATGACCTATCCCATAACGAAGAAGCGGCGTTGCCCCGATCAGGACCTTGTTGTCGTTGCGTCGCGCGCTGTCGCGCTTACACTTTCCGACTACCACCGCCACGTCGGCAGCGCCACCAGAACCTCCTCGTCAGAGACGGTGCGAGACCGTCACCTCCCGCTTTTCTCGGTGTCGGCGCGCGCGCGGATGTACTTCTGGATGAGCTGCGCCTCGTCCTCGCTCACCCATGCCCCGAAGGGCGCCATGCCGGTTCCCGCAAGACCGTGCTTGGTGATCAGCAGCATGTTCTTCTTCACGTCCTCGTTCGAGTGGCGCAGATCCGGCACCAGGCCGCCCGAGACGGCGCCCGCGCCGTGACAGACCGCGCAGTAGCTGTGGTAGAGCTTTTCGCCTCTCGCGACGTCGGGATCCACCGCGGCCGCAGAGATGGGCGGCACCTTGCTCGCGAGCGCATAGGTGAGCACCGCGCCACCGGGCCGGGCTCCCGTCGCGAGCGCGGCATCGCCGCCGGCGAGCGCGAACGCGCCGCCCCAGCCGGCGCTCACCGTGACGTACTGCACGCCGTCGAGCATGTAGGTCATCGGCCCGGCGATGATGCCGCTCTGGACGGGCACCTCCCAGAGCTTCTTTCCCTTGTCGGCGCTGTAGGCCACGAAGCGCATGTCGGACGTGCCCTGGAAGACCAGGTTGCCGGCCGTGGCGACCGTGCCGCCGTTCCAGAGGTACGCATGCTGCACGCGCCACGCGGGCTTCTGCTTCACGGGGTCCCACGCGAGCAGGTGCCCCGTGCCTGCGTTCTGGCGATTCAACGCCCGGAACTGATTGAGGTCGATCGCCAGGTTCCAGGCGCCCGGCTTGATCTTCGGATTCTCTTCCTTCGCGAACGCCCCCCCCGTCTCTTGAGCCGGAATGTAGACGAGCCCCGTCTTCGGACTGAACGACATCGGGTGCCAGTTGTGGGCGCCGAAATTGGAGGGCATGACCAGCGATACGCCCTTGGCGTAGCGCTGATCCGGATTCTCGATCGGCCGGCCGGTCTTCATGTCGATCGCCTTGGCCCAGGTGACCGTGTCGGCGTACTGCTTCGCGGAGATCAGGGTTCCGGTCTCGCGATCGATGACGTAGAAGAAGCCCTCCTTCGGCGCCTGCATCAAGACCTTTCGCACCTTGCCGTCGATCTTGAGATCGGCGAGCACGAGTTGCTGGCAGGCGTCGAAGTCCCAGGTGTCGCCGGGGACGACCTGATAGTGCCATTTGACCTCGCCGGTGTCGGCGAACACCGCGAGGATCGAGCTCAGATAGAGGTTGTCGCCGCCACCGGGGCTGCGGTCATCGCGATCCCACGACACGCCGTTGCCGGTGCCGAAATAGAGTAGGTTGAGCTCGGGATCGTACGTGATCGCGTCCCACGCGGTGCCGCCCGCGCCTTCCTTCAGCCACTTGTCGGCGCCTTTCCAGGTCCTCGCGGCCTCCTCGATCGCTTCCGACTCGAACGGCTTCCCGGGATCGCCCGGAACCGTGTACGTGCGCCAGGCAAGCTTCCCGCTCTCCGCGTCGTAGGCCGACACGTAGCCGCGCACGCCGTACTCGGAGCCGCCGTTGCCGATCACCACACGGCCGTTGACGATGCGCGGAGCACCGGTGATCGTGTAGGGCTTGTCCTTTTCGGTCGTCCGCTCTTCCCACACGACCTTTCCGGTCGCGGCATCCAGCGCCACCAGCCGCGCGTCGAGCGTCGCGACGTAGACCTTGCCCTTGTAGACCGCCACACCGCGGTTCACCACGTCGCAGCACGCCTTCTGTCCCCACTCCTTCGGTACCTTCGGATCGTAGCTCCAGATCTGCTTGCCGGTGCGTGCGTCGAGCGCGAAGACCACGCTCCACGGCGCGGTCGTGTACATCACGCCGCCGGCCACGAGCGGCGTGGCCTCGAGCCCGCGGATCGAGTTCGTCGAGAAGCTCCACACCAGATTCAGGTCGGTGACGTTCTTGTCATTGACCTGATCGAGCGGGCTGTAGCGTTGCTCGTTCGGGCTGCCGTTGTAGGTCAGCCATTCCCCCGGCTGCGGATGCTTCAGCCGCTCGTCGTCGACCTGGGCCGTGGCGGCCTGGATCTCCTCGACGGTCGGAGGCTTCCGCGTCCCCGCCTCGTCCGCACCGAGACTCTGGCGGGAAAGGACGAGCACGATCGACAGCCCCCAAAGACCGACCTCTACCAGCGAAGGACGCTTCATGGACTCTTCTCCTGGGTGAGAGGAAACGAAAGTGCGCGGAGTCTCCTGCGGACATCGCGCCGAAGTCAATCGAACACCGGTTCCATCAAAAGGGGTCTCGCATGGACTCCGTCACCCATTCACGGATTTCCCGGGGCGATGATGTCCCCGGGCGCTCTTCACGGTTTTCGCGCCCGCTTTACGGATTGCTCGCGAAGAGACGCTTGGCCTTGATCGTGTCCGCGACCGCGGGGGGCACCATCGCCTCCCACCCGGAGTCGCCCGACTGGATGCGCGCGAGGACATCCTTGGTGGAAATGGTCAGCAAGAGCTCGTCGTAGCGGTGGATCGGCACGAGATGGCCGCTATCAAGGAGGAAGTCGCGCAGGTGGCGCCAGGCCCCCGTCACCGGCAGCGTCTCGACGGTGACGACGTGCCCCGCGGCCGCGTCGCGCAGCGGATAGACATACATCCGGACCGAGCGCTTGAAGAGACGCCCGATCGACTCAAGCATGCCGCCGGCGAGGTTGTCGTAGTATCGCTCGTTGGCGATCTCCGTGATGCTCGGCAAGCCGGCGGCGATGCCGATCGGCTTGTCGGTGTAGGTGGCGAGGTAATCGACGAGGCGGTAGTACTGCCCGAAACGGGAGATGAGCACGTCGAAGCCAAGGGCGCCCAGTATGTCCGCCCGCGCGAGGAAGTCGGCGTGGTCTACGCCGGCCTCGGTGGTGAGATTCCGCAGCGTCATCTCCATGAGCACGATCGGCTCCTGCCCCCTGACGGCCGGCTCCTCGACGAACTGCGCGCGTGCCCCGGCCAGGATGTCGAGCGTGAGATTGGTCGCCGGTCTGAAGCTGCCACGCTCGACGAGGATGGGTTTCTTGTAGAGCACCTCCGACGGCTGAACGACCTCCCCGTCAGCCGTGAACATGGCCGTGTCCGTCAGCCCCTGCTCGACCAGCTGCAGGCTCATGAGCCGGTTGTCGACGCCCTCGAATGCCGGCCCCGAGAACTTGATCATGTCGACCTCGAGGCGTTCGCGCGAGAGCTCGTCCATGAGCGAGCCCGCTAGGGCCGCCGGCTCGGCGTGGCGGTGGTAGGCGCCGTAGATCAGGTTGACTCCCAGCACCCCCAGCGCCTCCTGCTGGTGCATCGCAGTCATGTCCTTCAGGTGGGCGTGGATGAGGATGTCGGATGGCGCCTCCCGCGGCGCGCGCTGGAAGCGGACACCGACCCACCCGCGCCCGTCCTCTGCGCGCGTGTAGCTACGTGTCGCAACGGTATCGGCAAAGGCGAAGAAGGTCGTCGTCGCGCCCCTTGACGCGTCCAGGCGATCGCACAGCAGGGTGAACTCGTGGTCGAGCATGGCCTGCAGCCGCTGCCGGCTGACATAGCGCGGCGCGGAACCGTAGATAGCGTCGCTCACCGCCATGTCGTAAGCGGAGATGCTCTTCGCCACGGTGCCCGCGGCCCCGCCCACGCGAAAGAACCAGCGCGCGACCTCCTGCCCCGCGCCGATCTCGGCGATGGTGCCGTACTTGCTGCTGTCGAGATTGAGCGCGATCGCTTTCTGCGGCGTGGTGGTGGCAAACGCGTTCACGGCGGCGATTGTCTGAGAGCAACCGAGCGATTGCAATTCCCGCGAACGATGTTGGCTAGTGCGATGCCGGTTCGATGACCGGATTCCGTAGCCCCGACAGCGCTTTGGCGGCGGCGGCTTTCGTGACGATCCTCCATGGCCGACGCGGTGCGAGCTCTGCGACTATGCTTTCGCACAGGACGACGGTCGGCTGCTCTTCCTTCGAAGGATCTGCCGTGACGACGGGCGCCGCGAGCGGACGCTCGACGCGGCGTGCCCCGCGGCGATGTGGGACGCTTGGTCGCTCGGTCCCGAGTTCCGCGGGCGCGAGCGACGCTCACGGCCTCGCTGGCAAAGATTCACCTTTCGAAGGCGATCAGGTCGCTGTCGCCGACATAGTTGCGTGCCAAGGGAACCGTCCGATCGACTGCGCGGCGCGAAATCTTGTAAGAGATCCAGCATGACGATTCGCATCGTTTGTCTTGGCTCCGCCCGTGGTTCACAAGAAGGCTTGCGCGCGGGAAGAGACGCGAGGCCGAGCGGGCAAGATGAGCAAGGAGGCGTGGTGCCACCCGGCGATGGCGACGAAACCGGAGAAAGAGTAGAGAGTCTCTTCTCAACGGGAAAGGAGAGAAAAGATGCTGAGGAAAACGAGCGTTCTCACGATCGCGGCGACGGTTGCGATGAGCCCGTTCGCTTTGGCGGCGGGCGTCACCGTGACGATGAACCAGATCGATGAAAAGGGGGTTGGTAAGGCGCTCGGCACGATCCATTTTGACGACGGCAAGGAGGGGCTCGTCATCGAGACCAAGCTCACTGGTCTGCCGCCGGGCGAGCACGGCCTCCACGTGCATGAGGGGAGCGACTGCGGCCCGAAGGAGAAGGACGGAAAGATGACGGCCGGGGTGGCGGCCGGAGGCCACCTCGATCCAGCCAAGACCGGCAAGCACGAAGGACCGAATGGCCAGGGGCACCTCGGCGACCTGCCGCCCCTCGTCGTGGACAAGAATGGCATCGCCGAGGAGAAGCTGACGGCCCCGCGTCTCAAGGTGGCGGACCTCGCGGGACACGCGGTGGTGATCCACGAAGGCGGCGACAACTTATCCGACCAGCCGAAGCCGCTCGGTGGCGGCGGCGGCCGCATCGCCTGCGGCGTCGTCAAATAGACGTCGTCCCCCGGATTCGCGCGGATCAGGTTGCAGGGCCGGATCCAAGATCTGCTCGAGGAAGAGATCACCGATCTGCTCGGGCGGCACGAGCCGGAGCGGCGGGGTAGTGGTGGATGCGGCGGCGGGTTACCGGAACGGGCACGGTAAGGTTCGCCGTTTGTCTTAGAGCTCGCCCGGGCCTTCTTGACGCACCCTGCGCGACGCCGGTGCCGAACGGCGCGATGATCGGCCTGCGGCAGGTGTGCCGCCTGCGGGTTCGATCGCCAGGCGCTACCTCGACAACTCGGGCTACCACATCGAGCCCGAGATCGTGGGGGAGACCGGCCCGTGTTTACGATTCCTGGTCGGCTCTCGCCAAAGCGCTGTCCTTCGTTGATCCCCAACTCATCGCATTTTTCCTCTTGCTCGGCTCACGGCTAGTTGCTATCAGATGCATTGTGAATGGGTAAAATTCCCATTTTGAGATCGCGAAAAGGGGGGAAGCAGCCATGGATGTGGAAGCTGCCGGAAGGACAAGGTCGAAGGTTCGAGAAGGCGTCACGTCGCCCAACACATGGGCAATTTGCGGGCGGCCGCGGTGCATTCAGGTTCATTGACGGTTCCACCAATCAAGAGGAGGTGCTTGAGATGAAAAGTCTGTCTGTGAAGTTGCTTGTAGTGGCGGTTGTTCTCGTCGCCTTTGCAGGGATTGCCCTGGCGGATGGCACTGGTAGTCGTCGTAGTGGTGGTGGTGAAAGTGCGGGCCTCCTATGGAAACCCACGGCCGACATCGGCAAGAGGCATATTGAGATGTACAATTCGGAAGGCGCGGGCAGCTGCACCGATTGCCATACCGATGTCAATACGGGTGCCGGGCCAATGGTCCCCCCCAGCTTAGTCGGTTTTCAGAATGTGAATATGGAAGCCGATAAACCGTGCGCCAGATGCCATGGCAACAAAATTTTCATTTCGTATATGCCGGCCTACGATAGGTGTAGCGACTGTCATGTCGTTCCTTCGGGAGGCGGAGAATAGCGTCATCGGCAGATGTGGCGGCGATTTTTGTGGCAGCCCGTCGGCCGCACCGGCGACTGATGGGAAGTTCGCTTTCTGAGCGGGCGCACTTCCCCTCAGCGCAGGTGCCGGGGGACACTGCGCCTATTCGCTGAACGCTCCGCCGCCTACGCTTGCGTTTGGGTGAAGATCCCCGGTCCGTCGGGGGCGAAGCGCTCGATCAGGAAGCGCTCCTGTGGCTTCTCCGATGCCGTCTTCGGAATCTCGTCCACCACCTGCAAATAGGACGGCACGAAGTTCGGCTCGAGCCCCTTGCGGCACGCCGCGAACACCGAGTCGGCATCGAACCCCACGCCGGCCGCGGGCACGATCGCCGCAACCACGTCCTTCTCTCCCGGTGCCCCCGATGCCGCCGGGACACCGTACACGAAGACGTCCGCCACGGCCGGGTGCTCGGCGATCACCTTCTCGACGAAGCCGGCGTTGACGAAGTCGCCGTTGTGGCGAATGCTGCCGCCCTTGCGGTAATCGAAGAAGAACCAACCGTCGGCGTCCCGGTGTCCCATGTCGCCGCTGCGCAGCCAGCCGCCGTGCGTCTTCTTGCGCGACGCCTCCTCGTTTTCGAAGTACTCGACGTTGGCCGACTCGCCGGTCGCGGGGCGCGAGACGATCTCGCCGACCACCTCCGGCGGGCACTCGTTGTCCTGCTCGTCGACGACCTTCATATCGAGTCCGGGCACCGGCTTGCCGAAGCTGCCGATCGGCCCGACACCGATCGGCTTGAAGGCCAGTCCGCCTTCGACCGCGCCGTACCACTCGAAGATGCGCACCCCGAAGCGCCGCTCGAACTCCCCCATGATCGACGCCGGCATGCCGGCGTCGATCACCACGCGCACCGGATTGTCGCCGTCGTTGGGGCGGCGCGGCTCGCTGTAAATCGCCGTGGCCATGCCGCCGAGCATCGAGAAGGTCGTGCACCCGTAGCGGCGGGTGATATCCCACAGGCGCGACTTGGTGAACTTGCGGCTGAACACCGCGCGCAAGCCCATGTGCAGGGACGGGCCGAGGGTCACCGCCTGGGCGTTGCCGTGCGTAAGCGAAAGGCCGGTGTATGGCCGGTCGTCGGGCTGGTAGCCGAGCATCATCCCGAGCATGGCGAAGAGCCCGAAGCGCGAGTTGGGGAAGACGACGCCTTTCGGGTCGCCGGTCGTCCCCGATGTGTAGATGATCTGCAGCGGCGCGTCGGCGTGCTCGAGGCGCACGTCCACCGTTGCCGCCGCCTTTGCGAGCACCTCGTTGAGGGAATCGACGCCGTCCAGCGGCACCGGCGCGCCGTTCTCGCCCGTCTCGAGCACCAGGACCCAGCGCATGTCGGGCACCTTGGCGCGGATGTCGCGGACCTGATCGAGGCAATAGTCGGCGCACACCAGGCCCTGGCATCCCGACTGACGCAGCATGTACGCGAGCTTCTCGCCGCGCGTGCGCGGGTCGATCGGCACGAACACGCAGCCGGTGATGGAGGCCGCGATCATCGTCTCCACGAACTCGGGATGGTTGCGCATCATCAGTCCGAAGCGCGCCCCCGGCGCCATGCCGTGGCGCACCAGCGCGGCGGCGATGCGGTTGGCATTCTCGCGCAGTGCCGCGTAGGTGCGCACCTCGTCGGGCGAGGCGCCGTCGCCGATGCTCCAGCGTTCGAAGGTGAGCACGTCGAGGTCCGGGCGGGCCTCGGCGCGCGCCGCGATCAGGTCGGTCAGGATCAGTTCGTTGCGTTCACGCATGTGCGTTCTCTCCGGGAGGGCCCTCTCCCACCGCGAGTGTGGGAGAGAGGGCTCCAAGCCTCAACTGCAGCAACTATGGTTCGGCCGGCACGGCCGGCCCTGCGGTGTAGGGTGCACGATTCCACAGGCGCCCTAATCGCGCTGCAGGATGGTGACGCACATCGCGGCGGCGTCGATGCCGATCGTGCCGCCACCGTTGTGTGCGAGACCGATGCGGGCGTTGCGACCTGGCGCTTGCCGCTGCGGCCCTGCAACTGCTCGGTCAGCTCGACGATCTGCGCGATGCCGGTGGCGCCGACCGGGTGCCCCTTGCGCAGCAGGCCGCCGGAGGTGTTGACCGGAATGCGTCCGCCGAGTCTCGTCGCGCCGCTGTCGACCAGTGCCCCGCCCTCGCCCTTGGCGCACAGGCCGAGCGACTCGTAGGCCATCAGTTCGGCCGGCGCGGAGGCGTCGTGGCATTCGATGACGTTGACGTCGTTCGGGCCGAGGCCGGCTTCCTCGTAGGCTTCTTGCGCGCAGACCTCGACCGTGCCCGGCTCGTCGATGCCGTGATCCCAGCCGGAGCGGAGCACCATGCGTGACCACGCGCACCGGGGCGCGCACGCCGCGCTCCCGCGCCTTCCGTTCGCTCACCACGAGCACCGCCGCGGCGCCGTCGCCGATCGGCGAGCACATCGGCCGCGTCAGCGGCTCGGCGATCATCGGCGCGGCGAGCACCTGGTCCACGGTCAGCACCTCGCGGAACTGCGCGCGCGGGTTCATGCTGCCGTGGAATGAGTTCTTGGCCGCCACTGCGGCGAACTGCTGGGCGGTGGTGCCGTAGCGCTGCATGTGGCTGCGCGCCGCGGCGGCGTAGATGTCCATGAACATCGAGCGCTTCTCGCCGGCGCCGCCCTCGGCGGCCTCGGCGCCCCTGCGCTTGGCGCTCGCTTTGAGGCCCTCGAGCAGCATCTGCAGGATCTCGACATCCACCGCGCCGCTGAAGGCCGCGAAGCTCTTGCGCTTGTCCTCGTGGTAGAGCTTCTCGACGCCGAGCGCGAGCACGACGTCGTAGCATGCCGGCGGACACCATCGCGCAGGCCTGGTGGAGCGCCGTCGAGGCGCTGGCGCAGGCGTTCTCGACGTTGACCACGGGAATGCGGCCGATGCCGATGCTGCGCAGGATCACCTGGCCGCGGATGGACTCCTGGCCGGTGACGAGCCCGGCCGCGGCGTTGCCGACGAACGCGGCCTCGATGTCGCCGGCCTGAATGCCGGCGTCCGCGATCGCCGCCTGCACGGCCTCGGCGCCGAGCGCCTTGAGCCCCGTGTCCATGTGCTTGCCGAATCGCGTCATGCCGACGCCGCCAACCACCGCTTTGAAGCGCATAGGT
The DNA here is from genome assembly GCA_963745025.1 of uncultured delta proteobacterium. Classification (GTDB taxonomy): domain Bacteria; phylum Desulfobacterota; class Binatia; order JACPRU01; family JACPRU01; genus CAVQIG01. The sequence goes on along the minus strand of CAVUWD010000014.1, from coordinate 65,792 downwards.
CAGCTCCTTTCGCTGCGTGAACCTGTCATGAGATGGTAATGGTAAAAGGGCAGCCGCAACTCACGTGGCCGTAGCCCCCGCCGACAGCACCGACCGCACGCACTCTAGACTGCCGCCGCTCGACTGTCGACTCCCTGATCACTTCGGCGACCGTCTCTGGCCGAGGTCTAAGGCCGTGAACGAAGAGTCCCTTCCTCCCCCACCATATGGGTGGGTGACGTGCCCGAAGGGCGGACGCGGAGCTACGCCGAGTGCCGCGTCCACTCTGGCCGCTTCCTCAGTTGCTCGCCTTCGCGCCCGAGGATCTTGGCGATGCGCTCCGGAGCAAAGCCCATCTGCACGAAGCCCGGGCCGACGTTGGCGACCTCGCGATACTCGGCGATCTTGCCGTCGCGCAAGCTCATCATCGAGACGCCCTCGAAGCCCACGCGCTTGCCCCGAGCTTCGGGCAAGGTCGAGACGTAGCTGAAGGTGTAGTAGGCGTAGAGTGTCTTGCCGTCGCTCACCGGCCGGAACATTTCCCAGCGGAGCTCGCGCGCCGTACGATAGAACCAATCGTCGATCATCTCGACGATTTTTTCGGGTCCTTTGAACGCGCCGTAAAACACATCGTGATAGACGCCGTCGGACGTGAACAGGGCAGCGAATGCCTTGCCGTCACGCCGTTCGACGGCGGAGCAGAACGCCTTCAGAAGCGCTGAAGTTTCCATCGACATCCCTCCCGGATTGCCGCAACCATGACGAAAGCCGCGACCGCAGCATAGCAGAGCGGCTCGTTGGACTGCCACGTTGTCCCGCGCGATGGCGCGGGTCGAGTTGGTCGCTTGGATGGCAGAATCTTCTCGGCAAGGTGCTTCGGCGTGTAGGCGCGCGGGTCGCGTGCGGGCGGCGGGAAGTCGCTGCCGGACGATCAGTCGATCTTGCTACTGCGCGGTGAGGCCGCCGTCGACCACAAGCTCCGCGCCCGTGACGAACGACGAGTCGTCGGAGGCGAGGTAGAGGATCGCGCGCGCGACGTCCTCGGCGCGGCCGAGCCGGCCGATCGGGTGCAGCGCGAGGACGTTCGCTCGCGTCTCCGCGTCCGTCGCGCCAAAGCCGACCGCCGACCACTCCTTCCACGCCGCCGCGACCATCGGCGTCTCGATCACGCCGGGGTGCACCGAGTTGACGCGGATTCCGTAGCCGAGCTGCGCGCACTCCAGCGCCGCCGATTTCGTGAAGAGGCGCACGCCGCCCTTGCTCATGTTGTACGCGGACTGGCCGGGCGTGCCGACGAGACCCGCCACCGACGACAGATTCACGATCGAGCCGCCCTTCGGCCGCCGGGTGCTGCCCTCGGTCATGGCCCAAATGCCGTACTTCGTGCCCAGGAATACACCGTCGAGGTTCACGCCGCTCACGCGGTGCCAATCGTCGAGGGTGAGATCGGCGATACGCTTGATCAGCTCGATCCCGGCGTTGTTCACCACGACGTCGATGCCGCCGAGTTCGCCGCAGACGCGGCGCGTGACGGACTCCCAGTCCTGCTCGCGCGTGACGTCAAGGCGGTGGAAGTGTGCGCCGTGCCCCGCCGCCTTGAGCGCCGCGGTTACACGCACGCCACCCGCTTCGTCGATGTCGGCGAGCACCACCACGCCGCCCGCCTCGGCGAGCACACGCGCGGTCTCCGCGCCGATGCCGCTCGCCGCGCCCGAAATGAGCGCCACCTTCCCGTCGATCCGACTCATCCGCTGGTCCTCCTATCCGCGCGAGCTCCTTCCGCTCGGCGAAGATGCCGCCCCGCCATACTATGAGAAGCCGTTGCTGAAAAGGAGTGCCGGTTGCTCGACGTGCCGGTGAGGCGGTGGAGGTGCTAGGTCGCGGTTAGGTTAGCGGCTACAAGGGCCGAAACGCTACGTAACGGTCGATCTCGGACGCGGCACTTCCCCATCTCCTGTCCCGCTTTGACGGCGATGCCGGTGTGCCGTGACGGACCCGCGGATGGATCTCTACATTGACTCGCGACGAGCGGAAGGAGCAGCCCCGGCGACGAGGCAGAATGAGATGGCGGCGCGGCGTGCCAGAAGGGATCGTGATGCAGATCTGCGGATGGAGGACGCACTAGATGTTCGACCGCTACGACATCAAGAACGAGGATGATCTGCGGAATGCCGCAGCGCAGGTAGCTGCCGCCCGAGATAAGGGGGCAAAAGCCCGAGTTGAGGGGATGAACGTCACGAAATCCGCGCTGTAGCACCGCAATGTGCCGCGTACCCCGGCAAGAATCACCTTGAATCTCAAGAGCTTCGCTGATACCCGCAAACTAGGCCGGAATGGCGGAACTGGTAGACGCGCCGGACTCAAAATCCGGTGGTCGCAAGGCCGTGGGGGTTCGAGTCCCCCCTTCCGGCACTCACGTAGTTCCGGGGTACGTCGCCCGCCGAGGATCTCTTAGGGGTGGCACTACATCGGCCGTTTTGCCCGACGCTACCAACAGAGGCGCTAGCTACTCTCTCGGCCGCCTCGCGAAGGCCCTGCTCGCTTAGCTGCAGGTAGCCGTTTTCAACCGCCGCGCGCGATCGAGGAAGTCGATTCGGGGATGCCGATCACGCTGTCGCATCGCCCACTGTACAGCAACGTCGGCGAAGCGGCGTCTACAAATCCGCGGCGAGTACGTAGGCAGTCACGAGGTCCTGCAGGCCTTTGAGACGAAGCGGTCGCGGCTTAAAGCCCTGCGCGAGCTCGCCAAGCGCCTCGTGGGTCGACGTATCAATGATGATCTCGCCGGCCAGCGCCTGTGTCTGCAGCCGCGCCGCGAGGTTGACGTGGTGGCCGATGATCGTGAACTGCCGCCGCTCACGCGTGCCAAGAACTCCGACCGCGACTGCTCCAGTGCTGATCCCGATTCCGGCGTGCAGCGCCTCGGCTCCGCTACGCCGCCGCTCGTCGTTCCAGTCGCGCAGCCCGCGCATGATGGCCTGCGCGGCGAGCAGCGCGCGAATCGGCGCTGTGGTCTTCAGTTCGTCTCCGTCAGGTCGCTGGTAGGGAATGAGACCGAACGCGCCAAACACGGCGTCTCCGGCCATCTTGTCGAGCCAGCCACCGTGATCGAGGATGGGCTGAACCATGGCCTGGAGAAGCTGATTCAGCGTCTGGAAGACCACCTGCGGTGGCTGCCGCTCGGCGAAGGTGGTAAAACCGCGAATGTCACAGAAGAGAAGCGAGGCCTCGCACCGCTCGCCTTCCTCGTCCGGCACCAAACCACCCCGCAGCAGCTCTTCGGCAACGTACTTTCCCACGTGAGATTCGAGCAGCTGCGCCTGCTTGTGCTTGGTCAGGGCGAGCTCGTTTCCCTTCTGCTGCCATGCCACGCGCTCCTGCCTTTCGACGAGGGCCTCGACGCAGATTACGAAGTCGGAGCCGTCGCCGGGAACGAGGTGGACATCCATATAGCCGCCGCCGTCGATGTTGACCCAGGGGATTACGAACGGATCGCCCGGCGCTTGCAGCGGCAAGAGGCCCATCAGGAGGGGCAGGTAGTCAACGATGGACGCGCCCACCTGGACCACCGAAAGTCCGTACAGCTCGAGCGCGCCGCCAGCCGCCATCACGTTGCCGTCCACATCGACTTGCAGAAAGGCCGGGCGAAATTGCTCTTGCAGCAGCCGATTGAGATAATCGGTAGCTGCGGCGGGCCAGGCTTCTCCGCGCCGCGCCGCGCGCTCGCTCCGCAGCATGATGTCGTATGCCTTTTGCTGTAAGAGCCTGGCCTGTTCGATTTCGCCGGTCACGTCCAAGAGGACCACCCAGAGGCCGTCGACGTCGCCGTGCAGCAGCACGTCGGCGACGCGACCGGAGGGCATCTCCACGGCAGGTAGTGTGAACGGCAGGTCTCGTGGCGGAAGCAGGCCTTCGAGGAACCGCACCTGCGTGTTGGCGGGTTCGCCGATCCGGAGCTCGTTCAGGCCGTAACGCTCCATGTCGGCGCCCACCCGGGCGACTCGGTAGCTGGAATCGAGCAGGAGATACGTGGGCTCGTGCTCGGCGCATACGCGGCCGAGCAGCGCTTCCCTCAGGCTGCCGGGCAGGTTTATCACGTCGCCGGGTTCGGCCGGAGCATGCGTTCGGCGAGGGTGCGGAACGCCACTTCGACGCCTTCGCCGGTTCGGGCGCTGGTCAGCGCCACCGACCACCCGGCGTCTTCGAGCTCGGCCAGGCTTTCCTGCGTGACGGCCCACTCGTCGCGTACGTCGAGCTTGTTGACGAGGGCGATGAACGGCACGCTGCCGATCTCGCTTTCGGCGCGCTGCTGGATGGAACGCGCGACGTCGAGCGTCGCGGCACGTGTCCCGTCCACCACCAGGAAATAGCCGCTCGCGCCGCGGAGATAGCTCATCCGGACGGAAGACACATCGTCCTCGCCGGCGATGTCCCAGAGAATCAGGTTCAGCGTGTCGTCGCCGACCGTGACCACGCGCTTGTCGATCTTAACCCCTACCGTCGTGAGGTAGGTGTCCGAGAAGATGCTGTCGACGTAGCGGCGCACGAGACTCGTCTTGCCCACGGCGAACGCACCTAGCATGCAGATCTTCTTCTGCTGCATCACTCTCCGATGCCGACGGTGAACGACACGCGTCGATTGATGGAACGATCCTCTTCGGTCGTCTCTGGCTTCAAGGGCTCGAGCGGCCCCGCGCCCCGGACCGCCAACAGGTCGGGATCGACGCCACGCGCCCTCAGCATGGAGCGAACGACCTCCGCTCGCCCCATGCTGAGGGCGAGGTTCGGCGTGTCCTTGCCCGTGGAATCGGCATGGCCTGCAATCGTCACGCGCGCGGAGACGCGCATCTCGCGCACCACCCGCTCGAGCTCGAGCAGCTCGCCAGCCAGAGCGTCGATCTCGGCCTCCTGGCCGCTCGCCGGCTTCGGGACGTTGTGATCGAAGTAGATCACGTGGGATTGGACGGCGCTGCGTACGCGCTCGTATTCCGCCATCTCGGGATCCTCGAGGCTCGCCAGATCGAGCCCGGGGGATCCGGGTGGCAACGTGCGAACGAGGGCGCGTGCCCGCTCGATCCAATGGTGCGGCGCAGACCCGTGCGCCCGTACCGTGCCATCCTCGAGCGCGAGGGAGACGGTCGGCGGCGGCTGCAGGCTCGTCTGGAACCTCTTGAGCGCTAGGGCCGGGTCGAGCGCGAGATACGGCTGCCAATGTCCATCGACCTCGGCCGGTGCCAGGTCGGCCGCGGCCAGCAGCGTCGTCGGGTCGGGCGACAACGGGTCCCGCATGCCGGTCACCTGCCAGACGCCGCCGCGCCTTCCGGCGCTGGTTACGACGATCCCAGGCTCGGCTTCGAGCTGCGCGACGTACCGGTCGAACCGCCGCCGGGCTTCGTGTCGCTCGTACAGCCAGTAGCCGCCGAGGGCGACCAACAACAGGGGCAGCACCCAGAGGAGAGGCGACAGGCGCTTTTCGGGGGCGCTCGCCTGCGCTTGCAGAGACGTCCGCAGGCGTTCGGCGACGCCGGCGAAGTCCGCATCGTCGCCGGCGAAGTCCGCGAGTGGGGCGCGCCACTCGTCGTGGATGCTCGCCAACGTCTCGCGGAGAGTGACGTGGAGCGTTTCGGGCGGCGTGCCGCGAATGACGGCCGCGAGAAAAGCGAGCGCGCCTTGCTCGCACCACAGGACCCGATCACCCAGACGCAGGGTGTCGAGGCCGGTGGCGTCGGCGCGACCGAAAGAGTCCCGGACGAAGTCCTGGATGGCGCTGAGCATTCCCGAGACGAGCTGCGGGTCCTCGCTCGCGGCGTCGTCCGCCGCGACGTGGCTGATGAGGAGGCCGCTCTCCTTGTGGATCAGGAAGAGGTGCTCGACGCGGTAGACGAGCGTGTGCCGGAGCACCACGTCCGCGAACGTCGTGCCGGCGCGACGCGCCTCGATCCGCCACATGAGCCCTCGCCACGACAGGCTGTGCTTGAGCGCCTGATTGAGGGATTGGAGCGTGCTCTCCAGAGCCTCCGCGATCGACTTGCGGATGGTGGCGCCCATCAGCGGAGAGAAGATGCCTATGAACGTCCGCGGGTCCTTCTTGATCGAGCATTGCGCGGCGCGCTCGACCGCCGGGGTGAGCACCTCACCCAACCGCCCGTCGCGCGCCGCGGCCCGCTGAACGGCCAGCGACAGGACGTCACCGACGGCCGCGGCCAAGCGCTCGGGCTCGTCGAGCGTCCTCCGAAGCCGGGCGAGAACTTGCAGCTCCCGGTCGAGCAGGATGTGCCGGACCGCGTCGAGACTCGGATCGCCGCTCGGCGCCGGGATGCTCGGAGCGGTCGCGGGATCGACGTACCGTGCGATCCCGATCAAGAGGTTGGCGAGCCGATCAGGGTTCGGCGTCTGCCCGTTGACGTCCGAACCCGGCCTGCGAAGCGGCGGGGAATCCGACATGACCGGCGCCCTGCGCGGCGCGGTTCAGCTCCGCTCGCCGCCTCCGCTCTTGGTCGCGAGCGACGGAGGCAGCTCCTGGTTCAAGCAGCGCGCGACTTCCACGAATAAGCCGGCAAGCAGGCTCCGGTCCGTTTTCACGTCGCGAAGCTCGGCGAACATCCGATCGAGGGTGGCACGCGCGTCGTCGCTCCGGCGCTTGATCTCTTCACGCAAGCCCTGGACATCGTGGCTGACGCGATCGTTCATGTCCCGCTCCAGGCACGCGAGTTGGTCGGACAGCTGTCCGATGCGCTTCTCCAGCGCCTGGCTCGACTCGCGCAGGTTTGTGATCGAGCTCCTTGTCCGCGTCGGTTCGCAGATCCTTCTCTTCCCGAACCTGGCCCGCGATCGAGTCGAGCTGCTTCTTGAGGTTGGCCTCTAGGCTACTCAGGCTCCGAGCGGTCTCGGACTCCACGTCTCGCAGCTTCTGATGGAAGCCTTCCGCGAGCATCGAGAACCGGCGATCGTAATCCTGCATCTGGTTTCCGAACAGGAGATCGCGGATCTTGTCCACGCCGCGGGCATCGCCCATGCCCAGGTCGGCCACGGAAAGGGACTTCTCTCCGTTGGCTCCTTCGGGATTTGTTGCTGTTACCGATTTGGAATCTTTTGCCATGATGTACGCCCTTTCCCTTTCGACGATGGTCTCCCCGGCGTCTGTCACCTGCGATGGGATTGCATCGGTGTCACTCGATTCTTGCCGTTCTCGCGTTCGTAGAGCAGGCCGTCGGCTGTGCATGCTGGCTGCGTCTTCGGTGGGGCCCACGTGACATGTTCGCCAATGCCGGATGCGGCACAGTGGACACGAACCGCCTGTTGCAACTTGAAGTAATTCTTTTTATCCTCGAGACCCTTCCATCTCCTTCGATCCGCTGGAACAGCGCCGACGACGGACCTCTTCAGCTCATCAGTGAAGACGTTTGCCCGCGCCGAGAGTGTTGTCAAGACGCACGAGGGCGCGCCCAACCTCTGCCCAACAGGGCGACGGCACAGTACGGCAGCGTACCCGCGGGTGGCGCACCCCGTAGGGGTTTCCCAGGGGGCCCGAGCGCACCGCCATTTGCAGCTTCGAGGAAGGCTCGCGGGACTCAGCGCCGCGCGATTAGACAGACCCATTTCCGACCCATTTCCGTGCTGGGCAGGTACGGACGGCTACGGCTCGAACCCGCCAAGGGCCTTGAGTTCCTTCGGATTTGACCGTACTGCTCGATATTATCCAGATCTCAAAATCCGGTGGTCGCAAGGCCGTGGGGGTTCGAGTCCCCCTTCCGGCACTCAAAAAAACTGGAAGTCACGGTGTATCGCGAGACCTCCAAGTCTTCCCGATGGGTTTCGTGCGAGCTGTTTTCTCGATTCTTTCCCAAGGGCGCAAACGGCAACCGCGGCAGCGGCGTCGCGCAGTTTGTCTTCGCTCTTGATGTTGTAGCGCTCGAAGATCGGCCGCGTCTTCCAACCGCCGGTCATCAGAACCACGCCCTCAGAAACTCCCGCGCAGCGGGCATGCAAGGAATAGAGCGGCCGCGTGTGCGCCTCATTCGCTCAGCTGTGAAGCTCGATCACGTCCCCATCTTCGACGCGATGCTCGCCTCCCACGTGCTGACCATCGAACCCCGACTTTCCCCACACGCGGGCATAGCGCAGGGTGTTCAGGAGATCTTTGTGCACCAGGCGCGCCACGTGCTCGATGGTCTGCCCCTGCCGCAGCGTGAACGGGCGCTGGCGATCGACGGCATGCCCCGGCGTCTTGGTATAAACGCGCACGATACGTAAGTTGCGAAACAGGAAGGCCCCCAGCTCGCCGAGGCCGTGTCCGGTGACGGCCGATACGGCCAGCGCGGGATAACGCAACCCGGTCAACTCGCGAAATACCTCGAGGTCTTCCTCCGGCTCCGTTTCCCGGTCGCATTTGTTGTCCACCAGCAGCGTCGGCAGACGCACTCGGAAGACGTCTGTCTCGGTGTCCGGAGCCTCTTCGTCCGGGGCCCAGTGCTCGCTCAGCGTGACATGCCGCGCTGCGAGCACCAGGTGCAGCGCCTGCACCTGGTCGACACAATCGGCGTCGCTCAGATCGACCACCAGCAGGCACCCATCTGCCGTCTGCACAGCGTCGGCAATCCACGCCACCGGATGTTCGGGCGAGATCGCCGGCAGATCGACGAGCTGAAAGTGGATATCCTGGTACGGCATCATCCCCGGCTCGGGGAACTGGGTGGTGAAGGGATAGGGCGCCACGTGTGCATTCGATCCTGTCAGCCTCGCGTGGAGCGAAGACTTGCCCGAGTTGGGCGGGCCGATCAACGCGAGCTGGGCGGCGCCTTCTGGGTGCGTGACGATGCTGGGGCCGCCGCGCGTCGCGCCTTTCCTGTGCGCCTCCAGCTCCTCGGACAACTGCCGGATCTTGCTCTTGATGTCGCCCTGCAGGTGATCCGTACCCTTGTGCTTGGGAATGACGCGCAGCATCTCCCGCAGCCACTCGAGGCGCTCCTGCGGGTCGCGCGCCTTGCGGAAGTTGGCCTCCGCGGCCTTGTAGTCGGGCGAGAGATTGGCAGGCATGCGTGAACCCTCCACAGCAACACGCGAACAGCGTACTCGCCTGCGGCGCGGACGTCACGTGGGTCGCCGCGGATGAACATGGAGTTCTCGACGATCTACGCGGTCGTACTCGATGGAACAACTCCAGAGAAATCTTGCATGCCAGTCGAGTGATTCGGCCGAGGCGGCCGTGCAAGGTCCCATCGTTCTTGGCCAGTGCTCGCCGTTCGCCGGCCGTTCATCCCAGCCGTGTGGAGTCGATGCTGGCGTTGGCAATGATCGCTCTAACGAATGCTGTGCACTGGGGTCAGCCGGCCGGACGCGGACCACACGCCGCGCTCGAGCATGCGAGCGCCCTCGAACACCAGCCAACTCTGCGCGCCGTAATGCGGGAGGGGGCGCTGGAGCGCCCGCATCGCGTCGGCGTCCGTCACCGAGATCACCGCCACCGGTGCGCTTGCCTCGCCCGCGACGGTCCACACCTGGGCGCTGCCGCGTCCCTCCAGATTTGCGGGCTGCCGCGGCAAACCGGCACGGGCCAGTGCCGCGCCCACGTCCGGATGCAGGCCCATCAGCAACACCGGCTCGCGGCCCCGATTCAGCTGGTCTGGCGGCACCTCCTGCGGCGGAGCCTCGAAGAAGCGTTTCGCCAGCGACAGCGCCGCCTCGCGTACGTCGCCGGCGGTCGAGGCCTGCACGATCCGGGGCGCGCGAGCAATGACCCACTGGCGCAGGATCGGGGGCAGCTGCTCCCGGTCCAGCATGCGCCAGACGCGCAGCTCCGGATCGAGCCGCACGCCTTCGGGCATTGCATCCACGTCTATCGTCGCTACGTCCCGTTGCCGTTCGATATCGATCCAGCGCGTCTCGGTGCGGCCGGGGAACACGATTTCCAGCGGGACGTGCAACGCGTAGGCCGGTGCGGTCTGCTCGAGGGCCATGGTCAGGCGGGTTCTGGCCGCCTCCGTTTTCGCGCTGGCCGTGGCGATCTTCACCGCGGGCCCTCCGGACCGGTTGAGCCACTGGTCGAAGAACGGCAACAGCGATCTGCCCGACGCCTCCTCGAAGCGGGCGCGCAGGTCGCTCCATGCAGCCGCCCGGAATCGGTGGTTCTCCCAGAACCTGCGAATGCCACGCCGAAACGCATCCTCGCCGATGGCATCGCGGAGCATCACGAACAGCATGGCCGACTTGCCGTACCCGACGGCAGCCGCTGCGCCATGGGTGCGGGAACGGAAGGACGCCAACGCCTGGTGGCCGCCGGGCGGCACCGCGGCGAAATCCCGTAGCCACCCCTGCCGCATTTCGCGTGCGGCCTCCGCCGACTCGTGCTCTTTGTACGCGTAATCGGCCATGAAGGTGGTCAGTCCCTCCGACCAGTTGCCTTGCGCGTAGTCAACGTAGACGCCGTTGCCCCACCAGCTGTGCAGCACCTCGTGGCCGAGCGAAGTGGCGCGGATGAAGGGCAGCTTCAGCACATCAGCGCCCATGTAGGTGAGCGTTGGCATGCCGAAGCCCGTGGGGAGCGGGCTCGCGACGACGGAGAATTCGGTGAAGGGATAGGCGCCGATCTCGCCGCCGTAGCGTTCGAGGTAGCGGCGCGTGTCCTCGAGATAACCGTCAGCCAGCCCCGCCGTCGCATCGAGGTCGCGGAAGAAATAGGTGCGCAGCCGCACCGGCCCGTCGTTCGCGCGCGTCATCGTCCTCTCGCGAACGACCCAGGGCCCGGCCATGAGGTCGATGCCCTCGGCGGGCCGCGAGAATTCGAAGCGGGCACGATAGCGTCCCGAAGCCTCGGTGGGCACTTCCTCGGACTCGAGCCGGCCGGGCACCAGCGCGCGTTGATCGGCGGGCACCGACAATTTCACACGGTAGATGAATCGTGCCGCCGGCTGCGGATACCAGGCACCGCCCGCCGGCAGGAAGCTACCCTCGTTCGACGCCATCGGCGGCAGGCGCCGCAGCACGCCGCGATCATCGAGATTTCGGTCCAGTACCGGGAGCGTACCGCCATATTCCAGCCGCAGCCCGGCAGAGTCTGCCGGCACCTGCACCTGCCAGCCGCCAACCGCCCCCGCGCGTCCCGTCGAAACGATGCGCAGCATCTTGCCGTCCGCGGAGGCAGCAGTTACCTGCAGGGATTCGTGCAACGCGAACCGGAAGTCGCGCGACTCCGGCACGACGAGTGCCGAAACCTTCAAGTGGCGCGTGCCGGGGTCGAGCTCGACCTCGAGATCGAGGAATGGCGGCGCGGCCCGGACCGAAGTCGAAGCGATGCTCGTGACGACCGCCAGGAGCGCCACGCGGGACGGGCGGGCGAACACGACCGTCATGGCTTGGCGCGGAACTTGACCACCAGATCCAACGTTTCGTCGCCACGTTTCACCCGGATCGGCAGCCAGGTGCCCGCAGGCTGCTGCCGGATTGCGGCAACCACCGGCGTCAGCTGCTTCACTTCGATGCCAGCGACCTCCACGAGAAGGTCACCGACTTTGAGTCCGGTCTCGTCGGCCAGGCTTCCGGCCGTGACGTCGACGATTCGCACGCCACCCTCGCTCTCTTCCAATCGGACGCCAAGTCGCGGTGGCTCGGGCTTTGCCGTTGCCACTTGGGGCAACGCGAATACTGCATCCGCCAGACCGGTCGGCAGATCCTTGCTGCAATCGGCGTCGAAGGGGAGCGGCAGCAGCGTACCGATGTTCTTCACGCCCAAGACGCGCAGCTGGTGCGGCACGCCGTGGCCGAAACGGATGTGGGCGCTGCCCATGATGCCCACCGTCAGTGGCTTTCCGCCGCCCGAGCCTGCAAGGGCGTACCGCGCCAACGGCTCCGCCATGGCCCGGTCCCACGTCGTCTGCGCCTCGACGAAGTAGCCGAAGGCGCGGTCGGTCACCTCTGCCTTCGTGGTATCGTTTCCGCCGACGGTGGCGTGCTCGCGGTAGATCTCGAAAAGGTAGTCGCGGTAGGCCTTGGACGGCGGCGCGGGACGGCCCAAGCCTTCACGCTCGCTTTCCGGGATGGCATCCCAGCCTTTCGCGGCGACGGCCTTGTTGAGCTTCTCGTCGACGTTGAGCGCCACCATCGGGATGCGGTTGATGCGGGCGAACTGGAACAGGGGCAGGTACAGGTCGGCCGGAAGGTCCCAGACATTGCGCCACTCCGACTGCTCCAGGAACTGCCGCACGGTGAGATCCCCGGCCACCCAGCTGTCCAGCACCGGCTGGACACGGCGCGGGAACATCTCGAAGCCGATGACCATGTCAGGCCGCCGGGCGTGCAGCGCGGCAAGCGCCTGTAGCTGCCAGCGGTGATGGTCATCCTCGTCGTGGTCCTCGCCCAGCAACACGACCTGCCGTTTCGCCATCTCCGTCAGTAACGCGCTGGCGCTCGTGACGTGCGACCGCTCGCCGTCGGGCACCGTCCAGGCAGCGGGCGTGAGGCAAACCTGCGAGGGGGTCTCGGCCGCGGCATCGCCTTCACGGGCATCCGCGGCAACGCCGAAGCCAACGATGCCGGCCAGCGCCGCGGCAGCTATCCAGCGAAGCTTCCGGTCCATGGTCGTAGATGCGCGTTGTCCGTGGCGAGTTCCGGAATTGAAACGGCCCTCTTGCGGGGAAGTCTGATTCCGGCCCCGGTGCACAAGGATTGGACCGATCGTGGATGATCGCGAAGTTTGGATCAGCCAAAGCGGGGCAAGAGATGGGGAAGTGCCGGCGTCCCATGTGTCATCCTGCCAGCATAGCAACCGGGCGGCGGGCTAGGGAAGGTAACGGCGGCACTCCCGACGGTGTGTGCTACCGCCACCACCGCCACGCTCGCGGGCGGGACTCTTCGGCTCGTCTGAGGCGCCCCCGTGCAAACCGAGGCCGCCGTCGCCGGCTCGGCGCGGGTGCCTCGTCGTTCACGCGCATCCTCCCACCGGGCCGGGTGTGGAAGTGCTACGCGCGCCCGTCGCTTCTGCTATACTCCCGCGTGCGCGGCTGACCGGCCGAGGTTCGGAGTGCGGCCGGGCGTCAGAGCTCCGGACCGATCGGGCAAAGGGCGGAAGATTGTTTCGGACCTGGGTTACGCAGTCGATTCGAGGGAGGACCGCATGGCCGAACTGGAGCTAAAGGCGATCCAGCGACGAGTGACGGCTGGGGCGAACCACCGGAAGCTGATCGCGGCCGCCGAGGCCGGACAGCCGGTCTGCGTGGCGAGCGCCGGCATCCCCAACGAGGTCCTGCACGCGATGGGCGTGCACGCCATCTACCCCGAGAGCCTGGCCGCGATCTCCGCGGGGGTCGGCAAGGCGGAGCCGTTCTTCGACGAGGCGAAGGACCGCGGGATGTCCAGCACCATCTGCTCCTACACGCGGTGCGGGCTCGGCATCTGCTGGACCCGCCAGACCGCGCTCGGACCCATTCCGCAGCCCACCATCTCCATCACCGACGTGAACATGTGCTCGCTGCACCAGACGTGGTGGTCCTATCTCGAGGACCACTTCGCGCTGCCGACGTTCTACATGGACATGCCGTCGACCGACGACCCGGGTGCGCCGGAGTACATCGACTACTACGAGAGCCAGATCCGGCAGATGGTGACGTTCATCGAGCGCACCACTCCCTGCCGGCTCGAGCGGGAGCGGCTGGACGAGTCATTGGGGAACTCCGATCGTGCCGGCCACTATTGGAAGCAGATGATGGAGCTGCGGCGGCATCGCCCCTCCCCGATCAGCTTCCGGGCGCTCGCCGGCCAGGTCCTGCCACTGGTCACGTCGCTGGGCGAGCAGGACGCGGCCGACTTCTACGAGGCACTGTATGAGCGGTACGTGCAGGACGCGAAGGAAGGCAAGACGCCGGCGCGGGATGGCGAGCGATATCGTCTGATCTGGAACGGCATCCCGATCTGGCACCACTTGCAGATCATCGACTACTTCGAGGAGAAGGGCGCGAACTTCGTGTGGGAGCCGTACACCTCGCTGAACTGGGGGAACAAGACCAGCACGGGACGGCTGGATCTCCACCGGCCCTTCCACACGATGGCCGAGAAGTACACGAACGTCTTCACCAACAAGCCGATCGCGAAGCGGTTCGAATATTTCGATGAGGCGATCCGGGACTACGCGGTGGACGGGCTCGTCATGTTCTCGAACCGGAGCTGTCGGCCCATGTCCCTGGGCCAGCAGGAGCTCATCGAGTTGATCACGGCGCGACACGATCTGCCCGTGCTGATTTTCGAGGGCGACCAGGCGGATCCCGAGGGATTCAGCTGGGCCGACGCCCGGATGCGGATCGACGGGTTCATCGAGATCCTGGAGGGCCGGAAGAAGTGACGAACGCGATCGTCGGATTCAGAGAGCGGTTCGAGACGCGACACGAGCGCGCGCGCGCGCTCGAGCAGCGGGGCAAGAAGATCGTCGCGTGCTTCTATGGGCTGGCGCCGAAAGAGCTCGTGCACGCGGCCGGGATGGTGCCCGTCCAGCTCGTCGAGGACCGGGATTCGCGGTACGAGGCGAAGTCGGGTCTGCTTCCGTACATGTGCGGCATGAGCAAGAACCTGGCGGGCCAGATCGCGTCCAGCGTCCTCGGCTACATGGAGGGCGTCATGGTGTCCACCGTCTGCGACACCAACCGGCACATGCTCGACATCTGGGTGCACCAGCGCGCGTTCTCGAACCACTGGCTCGTCCGCACGCCGGCGAAGAACGACGAGGGGGCCATCGACTACTTCACGAAGGAGCTGAGACGCCTCGCGGCCGAGCTGGGAAGGGTGTCGGGCCAGCCGGTCGCCGACGACAGCCTCCGGGAGTCGATTGCGCTGTTCAACGAGAACCGTGCCCTGTTCCGCCGCTTCTACGAGACCCGTCCGACCGCGGGCATCTCGGCCGAGGACGCCGTGTACGTCTTCGCGTCGGCGCTGACGACGCCCGTGGAGGAGCACAACGCCTTGCTGCGGCAGCTGCTCGCCTCGCTGTCGCCGGGGGAGCCCAAGTCCGGCCCAAAGCTGATGCTGTCCGCGCTCAACATTCCCATGTCACTGGACGTGATCCGGATGGTCGAGAAGTACGGCGCGACCGTGGTCACGGACGACTTCATCCGCAACGCGCGGTACGGCTCCGCCGACGTGCCGACCGACGGGGACCCGTTCCGGGCTCTCGCCCGGGGCTACCTGCGCACGGTGCCGGCGCCGGGGATGTACCCCGTGGAAGATCGGGCGAACGGGATCCGGGAAGCGATGAGCCGGGCGGGAGCCGAGGGCCTGATCTATCTCGTCCAGCTTTACTGCGACGCGTACGCGTTCGAGTACGCCGTGCTGAAGGAGCGCTTCGAGCGCTGGAAGCTGCCGCACCTCAAGCTGGAGGCCGAGGCGACGCCGGGCTCGATCGAGCAGCTGAACGTGCGAGTCCAGTCGTTCATCGAATCGCTCGCGTAGAGCGCTACGGTCCCGTCGAAGCCTTCCGTTCCAGGAAGGCCTGCGCGAACAGCGCCGCGCCCACGGCGCCGACGATCTGTGGCTCGAAGCAGATGTGCGACATCACGCCGAGCTTCTGCTCGATGCGGCGCACGACGCCGACGTTCTTCGAGATCCCGCCGCTGATCACGAAGTCCTCCTCCACGCCCACCGCGCGGAGGAGCCGCTTCACGCGGTCGGCGACGCCGTCGCACAACCCGCCGAGAATGTCGCGCGTGGGCACGCCCTGACGCGCGAGGGCCAGCACCTCGGACTTCGCGAAGACGACGCAGGTATTGCTGATCTTCGCGAGCCCGTTGTTCGCCTCCAGGGAGAGCGGACCGACGTCCTCGAGACGCACCTGGAGCAGGGACGCCATGACTTCGAGGGAGCGGCCGGTGCCCGCCGCACACTTGTCGTTCATCAGGAAATTGGTGACCTTTCCCGTCTCGTCGCAGCGGATCGCCTTGCAGTCCTGGCCCCCCATGTCGAGGATGGTCCGGACCTCGGGGAAGAAGTGATGGCTTCCCCGAGCGTGGCAGGCGATCTCGGTCACGTTCCGCTGGGCGAACGGCACCACGACGCGGCCGTACCCGGTGGCCACGGTGAACTCGACGTCCTCGCGGCGCAGGGACGTCGTCGCCATGGCCGCTTCGAATGCTGCCACCGCCGCCGCGGCGCTCTGCGGACCCGTGCCGATGACGCTATGGGCCGCGATCTTGCCATCAGCCAGCACCACCGCCTTGGCGGTGCGAGCGCCGACGTCGATCCCGCAGACGATCATGCTCGAGCGGCTCCCGCGGGCTCCCGGGCGAGCAGCGCCGCGCCCAGCGCGCCGGTGATCTCGGGATGCTCCGGCACCGCCACATCCATCTCGAGCAGCTCCCGGAGCGCCTGGACGACGCCGACGTTCCGGGCAACCCCTCCGGTGAGCACGACGTCGGGCACGATGCCCACGCGCCGGCCGATGGCGGCGATCTTCGAGACCATCGACTCGTTCACCCCCCGGAGGATGTCTTCCGTCGAGGTACCGCGATGGATCTCCGCGACGATCTCCGACTCGGCGAACACCGCGCAGGTGCTGGTCAGCACGACCGGTCTGGGCGCTCGCAACGACAGGGCGCCCATGTCGGCGAGAGGGACGTCGAGCATCCCGGCAACGGTCTCCAGGAACACGCCCGAGCCGGACGCACACTTGTCGTTGAGGGCGAAGTTCGTGAGCTGGCCGCTGGCGTCGCAGCGCATTGCGCGACTGCCCTCGGCGCCGACGTCGATGACGGTACGGGCGCCCGGGAACCACCAGTGCGCCCCGCGGGCATGGCTCAGCATCTGCGTTCGGTGACCGTCGGCGAGCGCGACCTTCTCTCGCTCGACCCCGGTGGCGAAGATGCGGTCGATGCTGGCCCGCGCGATCCCCAGTCGATCGAGCGTCTGTTCGAATGCGAGCCTCGCCGTCGCGCCCACTTCTCCCGAAATGACGAACGTCGCTTGGCCCAGAATCGCGTCGTCGTCCAGGACGACGACGCTGACGCTCTCGTGGCCGATGTCGATCCCCGCCGTCACCACCACTAGCGTGGCCGGAACTCACGCCCCAACATCTCGCGCGCGATGATCAGCTTCATTATCTCGCCGGTCCCATCACCGATCTGGTGGCCGATCACGTCGCGCAGCCGTTGCTCGTGCGGGTAGTCGTTACTATAGCCGGCGTGCCCGTGCAGCAGAAGCATCTGGTGTATCGCCTCCACCGCTAGCTTCGGTCCGAGCCACTTCGTCATCGCCGCCTCTTTGGCGTGCGGCAGGTTCATATCACGGAGCCAGAGCGCCTTGTAGCAAAGCAGCCGCGCCGCCTCCAGCTTCGTCATCGCCTCGGCGATCGGAAACGAGACACCCTCATAGCGCGCGATTGGCTGCCCGAAGGCGGTCCTCGTCTTCACGTACTCGATCGTCTCGTCCACCGACTGCATGGCCGTGGCCACGCACTGAATGGCGATGACCGCGCGGCTGTAGTCGAACTGGTTCATCACAGCGTAGAAGCCCTGCCCCTCCTCGCCGACCAGGTTGTGCGCCGGGACGCGCACGCCGTCAAGGTGCAGCGCGCCACGACGGCTGAGCTTCATACCAAGGTCGGTGAAGCGTGAGGTGCCTAGTCCCGGCGCGTCGAGCGGCACGAGGATCGCGCTGACGCCGCGCGCACCCGCCACTTGGCGCGTGCGCACGAATACGATGCAGGCGTCGGCGTCAACTTGACTGGTGGAGGACTTCTCGCCCGTGATCACATATTCATCGCCGTCGAGCACGGCCCGCGTTGTCAGCGCAACGGCGTCGGAGCCGCTGTGGGGCTCGGTAAGTGCGAGGGCGACGCGCCGGCGGCCGGTGACGATGTCGCGCAGCCACTCCTCTTTCACGCGCTCGCTGGCATGCCGGCTCAGGATCTCGGCGCTGATCACGTTGCTTACGATGAGCGTACCGACGTTGTAATCGCCGCGAGAGAGCTCCTCCGTGGCGATACCCACATTGACATAAGAAGTGTCGACGCCGCCGTATTCCACCGGAACGCGAAGCCCCAGCAGATCCAGTTGCGCCATTTTCTGCAGGAAGGACGGCAGATCATAGTCCATTCGCTCGCGCTCCGCGTAGTGCGGTCGCACCTCGCGCTCGCTGAACTGGCGCACTGTTTGCCGAAAAAGCTCCTGCTCTTCAGTAAAGCTGAAGTCCATCGCGAACCTCCTTACCTATTACCATCTCGATTCAAGTGAACGACCCACAGAATGCCGGCGCGCCGGCTGCGGATAGTCGGTATTAGCGCCCGAAGAGCCAGCGTTGGAAGTCAACGCCGTAATCCGAGGGGACCCGTATGCGCGCGGCGATCTGCGCCAGGGTATCCACCGCAACCTTGCGGCCCGATCAACGAAACGTGCGTGCCCTCACGTGAGCGGCGAACGGATCAATGCTGTCGCGCCACGACCTCCTGGTTGAGGCGAGCGACTACGTCGAGCGCCTGGCGGAGCACGTTTTCGAGGAGCTGCATCTTGACGGCGGGGTGCCTTTTGCCGAGCCGCTCGAAGGCATCGGCCGAGAGCACGTAGCAGTCGACGACGGTGTCGGCGCGCACGTCGGCGGAGCGCCGCGCGCGAGTCACTAGAGCCAGCTCGCCGAACGCCATGCCCGGGGAGAGCGTGGTCAGCCGCTGCGGTTCCCCGGTGTCGCGGTTCATCACCACGCTCACGCGGCCCTCCAGAAGGAAGTACATGGCGTCGGCGGCCTCCCCGACGCGGACGACGAGCTCGCCCGACGCGAATCGCTTTCTCACCATCAGCGCCTCGAGCACGGCCAGCGCGTCGTCGTCGAGGCCGCGGCAGATCTCCTGGGCAGATAGCGTCGCGCTCGCCCGCAGGGCCGGCAAGGCGCTGCCGTGGCGGCGGAGCAACTGCTCCTCGCACCATTCGAGCGCCGGATCCAGATCGGCGAAGTTGAGGCTGCGCGCGGCTTCACCGCGCTCCGCCAGCGCCTCTTCGATCACCCGCAGGAATCCCGGCTGGCGCTCGGCACCGACGAAAAGCAGCGGCTTGCCGTGCGCGCGAGCCTCGAGGCAGAGGTCGCGGAGCACTCGCATGGCGGGTGCGTTGGCGCGCTTCACGCGTTGCATGTCGAGAAGAACGAGATCGACGTCGCCGCTCTGCTCCGAGATACGCCGAACGATCGGCTCGACTGTGCCGAACACGAGATCGCCCTGTAGCTCGTAGACGGCGGCGCGATCGCCCACCGAATCGAGAAGCGTGCGCTCGTGCTCCGGGCGGCGCATCTTCGATCGGACGTTGGCCACGTTGTACCTGGAGCGGATCGTCGAGCGCGACAGGGGCGTGGCACGCAGGCAGTGAAGAGCCAAATCGAGCGACAGGTCCCTGCAGACCGCCACGCCTCGCGCGCTGTTGCCGCGCGCGTCGAGCGGCGGCGAGAAGACGCCGATTCCGAACTGCCCGGGCAGCACCGCCAGGATGCCCCCCGCCACACCGCTCTTGGCCGGCATTCCGACGCGATACACCCACTCGCCGGCGAAGTCGTACATCCCGCAGGTCGTCATCACGCTCAGCACGTCGGGCACGACGTCTTCGCGGATCGCGCGTTCGCCGCTGATCGGGTGAACGCCTCCGTTGGCGAGCGTCGCCGCCATGAGGGCGAGATCGCGGCACGTCACGGCGACGGAGCACTGGCGGAAGTACAGATCGAGCGCCGGCTCCGGATCCTCGGTGACGATGTCGAAGTTGCGCAGCAGGTGACCGATCGCGCGGTTGCGATGCCCGGTGCCGCGCTCCGATTCGTAGACTGCATGATCGAGGGCGAGCGGGCGACCGGCATACGTCGACAACAGCGCGAGCAGCCGCTCGCGCTTGTCGTCGGGGGAGTGACCCGCGATCAGTGAACTGGCCGTGATCGCTCCGGCGTTGATCATCGGGTTGAAGGGCCGACCGCTGTTGGATTCGAGGCTGATGGCATTGAAGGCGTCGCCCGTCGGCTCCACCCCGATCCGTTGCAGCACCGTCTCGCGACCCCGGTCCTCGATGGCCAGACCATAGACGAACGGCTTGGAGATCGACTGGATCGTGAACGTCCGGCCGCTGTCTCCGATCTCGTAGAGATGCCCGTCGTTGGTCGCCAAGCAGATCGCGAACCAGTCGGGATTGGCCTTGGCGAGCTCGGGGATGTAGGTGGCGACCGTGCCCTCGCGCAGATCGGCGTATCGCGCGTGGATCGCCTCGAGATGCATCTCGATCGGCGAACGGACGATGGCCGCTTTTGGTGCGCCCGGCACGTACTGGAGCCTCATGGATGCCGTCCCTGCGCGGCGGCCTCACCCCATTGCAGTCTCGAGATGTCACCTGCAAAAATCCGACCACCGCGGGTAGCCCCGATTTCGGCCGCCGACGTTGCCGAAATCGCCGCGAGCCTCGCCGAATATTGAGGCGCTGCCCACCACATGGGCACGTGGGGCAATGCGCAGGGGAGCGGGATCGCGCCCACCCGCCGGACTACTTCGTGCGGGCGGAGGGTGTCGCTTTCGAGCTGCCGGCACGTCGGCCGTCCGCCCAAAGGTCGTCGTCCGCGAGGTAGTCGTGGACGACCTTGCCGTGGTGCAGATCGAAGTCGAAGACGCCGAACCAGCCCTGGAGAACCCGCGTCGGGGCGAGCAGGTGCCAGGGGTCGACCTCGGAGCGCGCATCCATCGTGATCGAGGCCCGCCCGGTCCAGAGCTTCGGCGTGCCGTCCGCACTTCGGTGGATGGGCGCGGCCACGTCGAGCCGCACGAGTTCTGCGACCGAAGGGCGCCGGCCGTGCTCGGCGTTGGGGATGAGGCGGGTCGAGAGCACGGGAAGGTCTTCGAGGCTCGCTGGGTCGCAGAGCCGGTCGCAGGCCATCGACACCGTCAGGATCCGCTGCCCTCGCGGGCGCTCGACGGTGAAGACGAGCTGCTCGCCGAACGGCGATCCGGCGCCGCCCCATGAACGCTCCATGACGGCGAGCTTCTTCGCGTAGCCCCAGATCTCGCGGCCGGCCACGAGCGGGATCTCGTTGTCGGTGAAGATGAACGGCTGGTAGAGATAGGTCTGCCCCTCGAACGACGCGCGGATCATGATGTAGGCCTCGTGATAGGGGCCGAACGTCGAGAACGGCACCCATCGAGCCCAGGCGATGCACGTCGGCGTCCGGTCGGCCGCGGTGACCCCGGGCGGTAGAAGCGCGTCGACGCCCACTCGCGAGCTCTCGTAGGCGACGAAGATGTCCTCGACGCCGCGATACGTGTACGGGGGCGGTGGGTACGCGCCGCCCGTTCCGATTGGCAGGGAGAACGACTGTGTGAAGCCTGCTCGGTCCATCCCAATCTCCGTGGTTCGAAGGCGCCGCCTCATATCGCCGACGGGGCCGACAGGTGCGGCGACGGACCTAGCTCGATCCCTGGTCCGGTGCAATGCGCCATTTGGACCCATCCGTAAAGGAGAACCCCGCTCGACTCGGTGACGATCGGAACGCCCTGGCGAGCCGTGCGATTCGACGAGAACAAGGAGGCTCTCACCCGAGTCGGATCCCTGGATCACACTCCGCATCTTCCAGATCTTCCAGCCGCCGCGCACTACGGCGTGCCGGCGTTATCGTAGTCGAGGAACGAGCACGTCCGACACCGCGCCCAGATCACCAGCGGACAGGGCCAGGGCTGCGCGGGGTGTAGTCGCTGGGCGTGGAGGTACAGGTGATGTCCCTCGCGCCCTTTCTCATTTCCACCAACTACGAGCCGCCATCGCGGTGATGGTGCGGAAGTGCATCGCTACAGGTTGCAGAGAGATCGGTCCGATGCTGGAAGAGACATTTGGACGTCGCGTGCGGATCGGAGCCGACGTCACTGCAGAGATTTTGGATGTCGGCCTGGCAGGCTTGTCGGGCCTGGTCCATTTTGGCTTGCCTTCGAGTCAGCTGCTGTTGGCACGTCGGGGACAGGTTGGCGGTGTTCCGCTCGAGACAGTCATGAACGCTCTTCCGACTGCCCGGGCCGGGGGTGATGTCCGGGCACAGCCGTTGAACGTCCGCGCGACACGCGCCTCGATCACCTCCGCCATGTGCGAAGGCCGGTGCGGCCATGAGCGCCATGGTGATCGGCGCAACCAGAGTGATGAGCTTGAGTGGTCTCATAGAATGATCCTTTGGTTCATCGATGCGCCCGCTATCGAGCGCTTGCCCCTATAGACGTGCGACGTGCCGGTTTGGTTGACCGATCCGAGGGCCGTACCGTCAGGTATCGAAGGGCCACAGACGGCCGCCGTGGCCGAAGCTGTGTAATGGCCGGTGGCCTGATTCTCGCGCGCGCGGTCAGCGACGAGGCTCTTTCGAGGACAATACTCGAAACCACGGCCGAACGGGTGATCCGTCGTGCCCCCATTCGTCGGCGCGCCCGCTCGCCTATCCGACGGCGGCCGGCCGCAACCGGCTCGAGAGCAGCCACGCGAGCTCTCGCGGCTTCACCGGCTTCACCAGACAATCGCTGAACCCCGCGTCCAGGGCGCGTCGTCTCACCTCTGCTTGCCCGTAGCCGGTGATGGCGATCAGGAGCATGTCGTTCCCGCCCGCGGAGGTGCGGATTCTCCTGGCGACGTCGTAGCCGCTGAGGCCGGGAAGGCCGATGTCGACGAGAGCGGCGTCAGGCCGCCACTCGCGTGCGAGCTCTACGCCCCGCAACCCATCCGCGGCGCTCTGCACGGTGTGGCCGAGTAGCCCGAGGTAGACCTCGAGCGCGACTCGAGAATCCTCGTAGTCCTCGACGACGAGCACGCGGAGACACTGCCGCGCGGCTGACGCGAGCGCCGGGCTCGGGGCAGGCCGCGCGACGGGCGGCGCGGCGCGAAGCGGAAGCCGCACGACGAACTCGCTGCCCCGGCCCGGCCCCTCGCTCCGCGCCTCGACGCTGCCGTCGTGCATCTCGACCAGCCGGCGAACGATGGTAAGCCCGATGCCGAGCCCGCCGTGCGAGCGATCCAGCGAGTCATCGGCCTGGGCGAAGAAATCGAAGATGCGTGGCCGCGTAGCCGGATCGATTCCCCGTCCATTGTCTTTGACCTCGAGCACCGCATGGCCGTCGTCCGGACGCACCGCCACCTCGATTCGTCCGCCCGCGGGCGTGAACTTCGTCGCGTTGTCGAGAAGGTTCGTGACGACCTGGTAGAGCCGGGTCGCGTCCGCGCGCACCCACGCCGACTCGAGCGCGGTGGAGACGATGCGTTCTCCCCAGGCCCCCGTCTCGCCGAAGGAGCTGAGGCAGCGTTCGGCGACCTCCTTCAAGTCGAGTACCTCGGGGGCCAGCCGGATCTTTCCGGAGTCGAGGCGCGAGACGTCGAGGAGGTCGTCGACCAGGCGGGTCAGGTAGCGAGCCTGTCGCTCGATGATCGCGTGCAGTCGAGCGACCCGCGGCTCCTGCTCGGCGCCTCGCCCGAGCGCCGCGATCGCGTGGCTGAGCGCGGAAAGCGGGCTCCGCAGCTCGTGGCCGAGAACCGCCAGGAACTGGTCCTTCGCCTTGCTGATCGCTTCGGCTTGCCGCCGCTCGGCTTGCTCGTAACGAAGAAGGCCCTGCAGCCGGCGCTCCGCGTTCTTCAGCGCCTGCGCCGTGGATTGTTGCTCGTGGACCACCGCGGCGAGGCCCATTCCCGTGAGCGAAGCGACGATGAGGAAGGAATCGAGCAGCAGAAGCGACTCGTTGGGCGAGGTCAGAGTGAAGGGACCGAGGCCATGCAGCGTGCTCCACACCGAGAGCGCCGACAGCAGCAGGACCACCGTTGCCGTTTCGCGAGGCCCGAATCCAAAGGCCGCCCAGAGAATCAACGGAAACGAGAGGAATGCGACGGGGTAGCCGGATCCCGGCAGCGGAGGCCACGGGAAGATCGCGAAGACGCTGAGTATGGCGATCGCCAAGAGGAGCGCCGACGCTTCGAGCGCTCGAGTCGCGTCCCAATCCAGCTGAGAGTTCGTCGCCCAGAGAACGAGGAACGGAGCGACGACGAGGTCGCTCCCCGTATCGCCCAGCCACCACGTCAGCCAGATCGAGCCGCAGTCCGACCACCTCGCGTATCCTGCGAGGCTGAGAGCCGTCACCCCGATCGTGGCGCTCACCATCGTGCTCACGAACCCCGTGAAGAGGACGAAGCGCACGACGTCTCGGCCGCGCACGAAGCAGCGGGCGCCGTTTGCGAATCGCTCGGCGAGGGCGCCGCCCACCAGCGCTTCCAGCGTGTTGCCGAGCGCGATCGCGAGCGACGTTTCCCACGAGCCCCACGTCGTCAAGTTGACGAGGAACGCCCCGATGGTGATGACCGGCCAGATGCTGCGTCCGAGCACCAAGACGGCCGCCAGGGCGATGCCCGCCGGTGGCCAGATCGGCGTGGCGCTCGGGTGAACGAACGCAACCGCGAGACCGAGCTTGCCCGTGACGAAGTAGACGACCCCGAGGCCGAGGGCGATGATCAAGCCGTTCGTCGCCTTGTCCCCGCCCGCGGTCTTACCACTCGAGGTTACGGAGTGTATAGGCGCCCGCCGCCGAGGTGGTGGGCCATTTTGGCGCCCGAAGCCGCAGAGGAAGGGGACGTCGCCGCATCGCCGGATTTGTTTTCATCGCTCGCGCCAAATGAGGAAAACGATTCCGATTGTGCGGCAACGTCCTCTTCCTCATTTGAGCAGATCCCGAAACGACCCACTACCGCCGCCGCTGAGCCCTATCGGTCGCCGCGAAGAACGTGATAATGAAAGGCGCCGCCGGTGGGCGAGCCTTTCGTGTGGGTTGGTAGCAACGTGGAGGGGTCGGTCGTGGAGTCATCTTCGCTGCGTTCGAAGACGGCCGACCGGTTCGTTCGTATCACCACGGGTTTGCTCTTCGCCTTCACAGCCCTCGCCCTCGCGGACCATCTTCTCGGGGCGAGTCTCGTGGCGCGCATTCTTCCCGGTTCGTCCCCTCTCGGACCGAGCGCCGCCGTCCCGTTCCTCGCTTTGTCGGCCGCGGCCTTTCTCGTGGCAGAGGAGAACTCGCGACGGCAAGTCGCGGGCAAGGCGCTCGGGCTCGTCGTCGCTCTTCTCGGCGCCGCGACCGCCGCCGAGCACCTCTTCGGCGTCGATCTTCGCATCGATCGGCTGTTCGCGGGCGGGGGCGGCTCCGCCGCCGACGTGCGCATGAGCTTGCCGAGCGCCGTAGAGTTCGTCTTACTCGGGGCTGCGGCGTTCGCCATCGACGTGAAGACGCCGCAGCACCACCGCCTCTCCGACTTTCTCGTGCTCGCTTCGTTGTTCGTGCTCCTGCAACTTGGCCTGGCGAGGCTCTGCGGAGCGGCCGGGGCGTTTGAACCGCGCACGGGCGTGGGCCTTGGTTCGACACTCTTCTTCGTGCTCGCCGCCGCGGCGCTGCTCTCGACGCGCATCGAGTCCGCCGCGGTGGGGCTGCTCGGCAGCGATAGCCCGGCCGGTCGGGTGGCCCGGCGGCTTTTGCCCCTGGCAATCGGCGGACCGCTGCTCGTCGGCCTGTTCGCGATCGTCGGGGTGCGGTCCGGGTGGCTCGATCACGCGGGAGCGATCTCGCTGCTCGTCACGCTGGCGATGGCGAGCTTCGTGGACATCATCTGGCTGGGCTCGGACGGCATGCGTCGGGCGGAGCAAGCCCTGCAGGTAGCGTCTCGAGCGCACGCGCGGCTCATGCGCGCGAATGCCGCTCGTGAGCAGGCGGAACGTTCACGGGCCCACTATCTGGAACTGCTGCGCGATCTCGACGCGATTGTCTGGGAAGCCGATCTCGAGAGCGGCCGGCTCAAGTTCGTGAGCTCTGCTGTCCGGGAGATGCTGGGCGATTCACCCGAGCGTTTGCTCGCCAGCGGCGACGTTTGGTCGCGGCTCCCGCACCCACGCGATCGTGAGCGCATCGCGGCCGCGCTCCGCGCCGCCGACGAGGAGCGGCGGGATTGCGACTTCGAGTTCCGAACCGTCACCGCGGATGGCCGCGTCCGGTGGCTCGAGAGTCGCCTCTACGCGGGCCCGGCAAATGGCGATCGACACTGGCAACGCGGCGTCATGATCGATGTCACGGACCGGAAGGAGCACGAGCAGCGGCTTGCCGCACAGTACGAGACGGCGAAGATCCTCGCGGAGTCTCAAACCCTGCACGCGGCGCTGCCGCGCCTTCTCGCCGCCTTCGGCTCGACGCTCGGCTGGGAGACGGCGGCGGTATGGACGCTCGACCGCGAGCTCGGCGTGCTTCGCTGCGCCGAGGTCTGGCAAGCGTCGGCGAACGGCACGTCCGCGTTCGCAGCTGCGGCCCGCGACCTCACGTTCGCTCGCGGCGAGGAATTTCCCGGACGCGTGTGGGCGAGCGGTCAGCCGCTGTGGATTGCCGACGTCGCGCGCGAGGAAGGGCTGTTGCGCGCCCCCGCCGCGGAGCGGGAAGCCCTCCATGCCGCAATCGGGGCACCGATCCGTGCGCGCGAGGAATTTATCGGCGTCGTCGAGCTCTACAGTGGAGATGCGCTCCTCCCCGACGAGCGCCTGCTCGCGCTCGTCGCCTCGCTCGGCAATCAGATCGGTCAGTTCATCGAACGCAAGCGAGGCGACGAACGGTTGCGCGAGGAGGGTGCCGCGCTCGAGACGGTGACCCGCCTCTCGTCCATGTCCTCGGGCACGCTCGACGTCGACAAGCTCATTCAGGAGATCACCGACGCGGCGACGAAGCTCGCCAACGCCCAATTCGGCACGTTCTTCTACCACTCGCGCGACGGCCAGGGACAAGGGTACCGAAGCTATACGTCGGCGGGAACGTCTCGGGCTACGTTCGGGCTGCCGGCGCTGCGCTCGACGGGCTTTCCGATCCGCCTCTTCTCCAGCGATGGGCCACTGCGAATCGACGACCTGAGAAGCGGACCGCCGCCGTCCGGCGTCGAGATTCCCTTCGCCGGGCCTTCGGTTGCCAGCGTTCTTGCAGTCCCCGTCGTCTCCCGGACGGGCCGGATCCTCGGCGGCCTCTGGCTCGCCCATCCGGACCCGGGTGCCTTCACCAAGCGCGAGGAGCGCGTCGTTGCCGGCATCGCGGCCCACGCGGCGGTGGCGATCGACAACGCCGAGCTCTACGAGGCGGAGCGACGCGCACGCGAAGCGGCCGAGACCGCCAGTCGAGCCAAGGATGAGTTCCTCGCCATGCTCGGGCACGAGCTGCGCAACCCGATCGGCGCGATCCGCAACAGCGTCGAGGCGCTTGAGATCTCGCAAGCACGGAGCGGCGACGGGGCAGGTGAGATGCTCTGCTCGATCATCGGCCGCCAGACCGAGACGCTCGCCCAGCTCGTCGACGACCTGCTCGACGTCACGCGGCTGATCTCGGGGAAGATCCGCCTGCGGACGCGCCTCGTGGATCTACTGGAGCTCACCAACCAGACCCTCGAGTCGCTGCGAGCCGCCGGCAAAGCGTCGCGGCACTTCGTCCATTGCGGCGGCGAGTCGGTCTTCGTCGACGCCGATCCCGTCCGCCTCGAGCAGATCATCACCAACCTCATCGAGAACGCGCTCAAGTACACGCCGGACGGGGGGGAGGTCGAGGTCGCCGTCGAGCGTCACGGCAGCGCCGGGGCGCAGCTTCGCGTACGCGACAACGGACAAGGGATCGAGCCGGACTTGCTGCCGCGCATCTTCGATCTTTTCGTTCAGGGAAAGCAGTCGCTGGATCGTCCGCGCGGGGGGCTTGGCATCGGGCTCACGCTGGTGCGCCGACTCGCCGAGCTACACGGCGGCTCCGTCGAGGTGGAGAGCGCGGGTGTGGGGCAGGGGAGCGAGTTTCGGGTACGTCTGCCGGCGCATCCCTCCGACGACCGCGCCGCAGCCGAATCGACGCCGGAGCTCGGTAAGGTCGTGGCCCGCCACGTCCTCATCGCGGAGGATCACGCCGATTCGCGGGAGTCGCTGCGGCTGCTGCTCGAAGCGTCGGGTCACCGCGTCGACGCCGCGAGCAACGGCAACGAGGCCGTGGAGCTCGCGCTGTCGCGCGCGCCGGAGATTGCCTTCATCGACATCGGCCTGCCGGGGCTCGATGGCTACGACGTCGCACGCGAGATCCGCGCCTCCGAAGGCACCAACTTCGTCTATCTCGTGGCGCTCACCGGCTACGGTCAGCCGATCGACCGCCGCCGCGCGCTCGAGTCGGGCTTCAACGAGCACATGGTGAAGCCGCTGCGCCGCGACAAGCTCCTCCGCCTGATGGCCAGCATCGACGCCCCCGAGCGGCGGCCGTCCGAATAGACCTTCCGCGGCCCGCGTCACGCCGCCACAGAGTGCCTACGCGGACGAGGAGCCTGCGTCACGGATCGCTCCCAACGGGCGCGATCAAAGGGGATGCAACATCCTGCCGAGCTAGCCACAGACCGTCACGCCGTATAGCCGCTTGGCCTCGCTCCGCAGCTCGCCGCGGAAATCCGGGTGTGCGACGGCGATCATCTCGCCGATCCGCTCGCGGAGGCTCTTACCGCGCAGTCGGGCCACGCCTTGCTCGGTCACGACGCAATCGACGAAGCCCCGATGCAGCGTCGTGGTCGAGCCGGGCGCGAGCGCGGCGACGATCCGCGGCTGACGTCCCTCGGGCCGCAGCTGCGATGACGGCAGCACGATCACCGAGCCGCCGCTCGTGATCGACGCACTGACCGCGAATGCCGGTTGGCCTCCCGGACCGCTGAACACTTCCGGGCCGCGCGTCTCGGAGCACACGTTGCCGGTCAGGTCGACGGCCAGCGCGTTGTTGATGGCGATGAAGTTCTCTATCAGCAACAGATTGCGCAGGTCGTCCGTGTAGGTGAAGTCGTGGAGCTCGAAGGCCGGGTTCCCATCGATGAAGTCGAGCTCGTCGTCGGACATCTGCCCGAGCGCCGAGGCGACGACCTTTCCCGGGTGAAGCGACTTGTACTTGCCGGTGACGACGCCGCGCCGGACGAGATCGGCAACGCCTGCCGGACAGAGCTCGGTATGGATGCCGAGATCGTGCTTGTCGTCGAGAAAGGCGAGGAGCGCCGCGGACACGTCTCCGATCCCGATCTGCAGGGTTGCGCGATCGCGGACGATCTCGGCCGCGACGAGCGTGCAGATCGCCCGCGCCGCGATCTCGGTCTCCTCGGAGCGCGGGGGGATGGGCGAGGGCGGCGGCTTGGCATCGATCTCGGCGAGCCGCTCAAAGCGCGAGACGTGCACGCGGTTCTGCCCGCCGGTGCGGATGAACTCCGGATGCACCTCGCCGATCACCAATTCGGCGTTGGCCATCGCCGTCGGCCCGAACCAGACGCCGGTGCCGAACGAGCAATACCCCTCCGCGTCGGGCGGTGAGATCGGGATCATCGCCACGTCGAAGCGCTCGCCGAACCCTGGTGGCATCTGGCCCGTACGCCACTGCGCGATCGGCACGTAGTCGAAGCGGCCTGTCTGGACGGCGGGGCGCTCGAAGGGTCCCGCGTAGAAGGTGCGAATACGGAAGCTCTCGAGCGTCGCGGCGTCATCCCAGGAAAACGGCGCGAGGTAAGTCCCGATCGTCACGTCGCGAAGCTCGCCACGGCGCGCCGCCAGCGCGCGGCAGAGCATCACCGGCACGGAGGTCCACCCTCCCGCGTAGACGGAATGTCCGCTGGCGACCACCTGAACGGCCTCGGCCGCGCTGCAGAGCTTGCCTCCGCAGCGCGCGCGCCAGCGCTCGTCGGTGCGAATTTTCACGCGACTCCCCTCTACTCCTTGCGGCTCTCCCGCGACAAGCGCTATGCGGCGGCGGGGAACAATTCCGATGATACCGCGACGCCACCCTCCGCGGAGTCGATCGCCAAGATGACCCACGACCGCGTCGTCACGATGCAGGGGCTCGAAGGCATCCGCATCGCCGAGCTCGGCCACTTGGTGTCGGCCGCCTACGCGACGAAGATCATGGCCGATCTCGGCGCGGACGTGGTCAAAGTCGAGGAGCCGACCGGGGACGTTGCGCGGATGCGCGGACCGTTCCCGGGAGGCATCGCCGACCCCGAGAAGAGCGGCCTCTTCCTCTATCTCAATACCAACAAGCGGGGCGTGACGCTCGATTTGACCGATCCGCGCGAGCGGCCGCAGCTCGAGCGGATCGCCGAGTGGGCGGAGATCGTCGTCCACAACTACGCGCCGAAAGAGATGGCGGCGCGGGGACTCGACTACGAGCGGCTCCGTGCGATCAATCCCCGCCTCGTGCTCTGCTCGATCACGCCGTTCGGGCTCACCGGACCGCATCGCGACTATCGGGCCGAGGAGATCACGATGGCGCACGGCGGCGGATGGGCCTGGGTCGCACCCGGCGCCTCGGACCGCCCGGACCTGCCGCCGCTCAAGGCCTTCGGCCACCAATCCGACTTCCACGCGGGCCTGAGCGCCGCCGTCGCCTCTCTCGGAGCCTACTTCCGCGCGCTCGCGTCCGGCCGCGGAGAGCACGTCGATCTCTCCGTCCAGGCGCACGTCGCCTCGTTCATCGAGCAGAACCTGGTCTATTTCACCTACTGCGAAAAGGTCGCGTCTCGTCTCGGGCAGCGACTGCTCTTTCCGTGGGGAATCTTCGAGTG
Source organism: uncultured delta proteobacterium (assembly GCA_963745025.1). Classification (GTDB taxonomy): domain Bacteria; phylum Desulfobacterota; class Binatia; order JACPRU01; family JACPRU01; genus CAVQIG01. The sequence continues at coordinate 35,253 of CAVUWD010000014.1, read as the reverse complement.
CGCGGACGGGCTGATCTTCCTGGTGATCGTCGAGGACGACCAGTGGAGACGGCTGGTCGAGCTGATGGGCAATCCGGAATGGGCGAGCTGGGAGATCTTCCGCGGGCTGGTGGGACGCGCCGACAACGCCGACGTGATGAAGCCCTACCTCACGGAGTGGACGCGTCAATGGAGAGTGGCGGACCTCTTCCGCGCGGGTCAGGAGCGGCGCGTCTGCTTCGCTCCGGTCTTCACGATGGCCGCCCTCGCCGACGAGGCCCAGCTTCGCGCGCGCGGATTCTTCGTCGAGGCGGAGCATCCGCGCGCGGGAACGCTTCGCCTGCCCGGCCCGCCCTACCGTCTCCACGACCCGTGGTGGCGGATCCGTCGCCCCGCGCCGCGTCTCGGCGAGCACAACCGTGAGATGCTCGCGTCGAGGCCGAACGGTGCGAGCGCGGCGCAGTCATCGGCTCCCGGCCCGCGCGCGGAGCAGCCACTTCCGCTCGCGGGCGTGCGCGTCGTCGACTTCAGCTGGGTCTGGGCGGGCCCATTCTGCGCGATGCAGCTCGCCCACCTCGGCGCCGAGGTCATCCGCCTCGAGTCGCAGGCGCGGCCCGACGCTGCGCGCCGGCTGCCGATCACGCCGGCCGGCATGGAGCCGGGCCTCAACCGCTCGGGCTATTTCAATCAGTGGAATCAGGGCAAGCAGAGCGTGCTCTTGAACCTCGCCGCGCCGGGTGCAATCGAGATCGCCCGCCGCCTGATCGCCAAGAGCGACGTCGTGGTCGAGAACTTCGCGACCGGCGTGATGGAGCGACTCGGGCTGAGTTACGAGGATCTGCGCCAGGTGAAGCCCGACATCATCATGGCGTCGATCTCCGGTTACGGGCATACCGGGCCGCAGCGAAGTTACATGGGTTACGGCCCGGCGATCGTGCCGCTTTCCGGGCTCGCATCGCTCACCGGCTATCCCGGCGGGCCGCCCGCAGAGGTGGGGATCTCTTATGGCGATCCCACCGGCGGCATCACCGCGGCAGCAGGAGTGCTCGCGGCGCTCGTCGTGCACCGACGCACGGGCAAGGGCCAGCACATCGATCTCGCGCTCTGGGAAGCGACGGCGGCGCTGGTCGCCGAAGGGTGGTTGGAGTTTCTGATGAGCGGACGTCTGCCGGAGCGGATCGGCAACCGCGATCCGCTGCTGTCGCCGTGCAATTGTTTTCGCGCTTCAGGTGAGGATGCCTGGGTGACGATCGCCTGCGCCACGGACCGCGAGTGGCAAGCGCTCTGTGGCGTGATCGGGCGGACCGAGCTGGCGAGCGATCCGCGCTTCGCGGCCGCCGAGGATCGGAAGGCCAACGAGGATGCTCTCGAAGCAGAGATCACCGCGTGGACGCAGACGCGCGACCGCTGGGAGATCACGCGAGCGCTGCAGGCAGCCGGTGTGGCGGCATTCCCGTCGATGTCGAGCCGCGATCTAGTGGAGGATGCGCATCTGAACGAGCGTGGCTTCTTCACGCGCCTCGAGCACGCGGAGGTCGGAGTGCGCGCGCACGCGGGCGTTCCGTGGCGCTTCGCCGAAACGACGAACGGGGTTCGCTCACCCGCCCCGCTGATCGGCGAGCACACGGATCGCGTGATGCGGGAGCTGCTGGGCATGCCGGCCGAGGAGATCGCGCGGCTGCGCGCGGAGAAGGTGCTTTATTGAAGAGGCTACAGGCTGCAGGAGAGAAGCCGCGGAGTTTTTTCCCGTAGCCCGTAGCCAGGAGCCGAAAGGAGCTGTCATGAAATTCGGACTCTTCGCCTGCAACATGGGGCCGTGCGCCGACCCCAAGGTCGCGGCTCGGGTGGCGCGCGCCGCCGAAGCGGCTGGCTTCGAGAGCCTCTGGGCCGGCGAGCACATCGTGCTTCCCGACCCGCAGGCGCCGCCGTCGCCGCTCCCACCGCTTTCGGCGATGCTCGATCCAACGGTCGCGCTCGGGTTTCTCGCCGCGCACACGACGACCATCCGGCTCGGGACCGGGATCATCATCCTGCCGCAGCGAAACCCGCTGGTTCTCGCCAAGGAACTGGCGTCGCTCGACGTGCTCTCCGGCGGGCGGCTGATCTTCGGTATCGGCATCGGCTATCTCGAGCCCGAGTTCGCGGCGCTCGGTGTGTCGTTCCAGGACAAGGGGGCGCGCAGCGAAGAATATCTCGGCGCGATGCTCGCGCTCTGGACGATGGAGAAGCCCCGCTTCGAGGGCCGGTTCGTCTCTTTCTCGAACATCCAGGCGAGACCGCAGCCCGCGCAGAAGCCGCATCCACCGATTGTCTTCGGCGGACACACGCCGGCGGCGTACTCGCGTGCCGCACGCCTCGCCAAAGGCTGGTACGGCTTTGCCCTCGACCTCGAGCGCACGAAGGGCGCGATCGCGGGCGTGCGCGCGGCCTGCGAGCGCAAGGGGCGCCGTTTCGAGGACGTGGAGATCAGCGTGACGCCGGTTCCCGAGCGCGACCGGCTGCTCCCCGACCGCGAAACCGCGGAGCGCTTCGCCGCGCTCGGTGTCGCCCGGCTGATCGTCTACGCGCCCCGAGCGCGCGACGAAGCGAGCCTGCTGACCCTGATCGACGAGGCGGAGAAGGGCTTGATCGGTAAGGTGTGAGCTCGGATGCTCACTCGGGTCCTCGATCTACGGAGGGGAGGGTCGCCGGAGGGAATGTGACCCGCACCCGATCAGTTTTCGCACGACGCTCGAGGAGACGGACGCGGTCGGTTGTGGTCGGCCCGTACTCGGGTCGACCACAATCGACCGCGACCGCGCGTAGCGCGGAAGACAATAACCCTCGACACTGGTCTATTGTCTTCCGCGCTTGCGCGCGGTGGCTGGATTTTCCGGTCGACCCGAATCCGGGCCGACCGGAAAATCCAGCGCTTCCGGATCTCGAGCGCCGGAGGCGAAGACTGAGGCATCACACGGAGGGAAACGATTCCCGCTTCGTCTGGCCGACGCCGTATGCTAACAGTGAAATTAGGAGTTTGCGTCTGAGGTCGCTCCGTTGGTCCCGACCCGGCTCCGGCCGACGCAGGCTACCGAGATAGCCCTCGAGCCTCGGCTCCTCGGCGAGAAAGGTTGGACATGAAACCAGAAGGACTGCGTTTTCTGTTGGCATTGTTCGGATTCGCGCTCTCGCTCGGAATCGCCGGACGCGGAGTATCGGTGCCGTCCGCGGAAGCGGCCGCTTTCGCCCACCCGGCTGCGGTCCACCCGGGAGCGGTCGCTGCCGACGATGATGGGGACTCCGACGATTCGGGTAGCGGAGAAGAAGACGACGAGGGCGACGATTCCGATTGATCGACGCCCCGGCCGTTATCTTTCGGCGACCGCGCGAGCGCCGACGCCGATCGCGTTGGCGAGCGCCCGGTGAATGACACTGACGCGCTCGACTTGCCCGCGCGCCGCGAAGCGCTCGTAGAATCCTTCCCCGCGGAACTCGGGGACCATTCGCAGCCACGGATCGATGAGCCCTTCGAAGGCACGCTGCCGCTCGGTTGCCTCGAACGTCCGCGGGCCGCGGGCGCTCTTCAGATAGTCGCCGAGCACGCGAATCATCGCCATCAGCGTCACGTCGGTCGTCACATGATAGCGCGGGTGGTCCCAGGCGTCGGCGAACGTGCGGCGCACCGCGCGTAGGAAATCGCGCGTCACCTCGTACAGCGCCTTCGCGTTCGGCTCTTCGCCCAAGAGCTTCTGGTTCTTCTCGGCCAGCCGGCGGAGCTCGCGAAAGAGGCTCGCCTGGCGGATCCAGCGCTCGGTCTTGCGGCGCCGACCGAGCATGTCGATCTTGCGATGGAGCGGCGAGTCCGTTTCCGAGTAGCAGAGCGCCACGGCCTTCGCCGCCGCCTTCTCGATCGGTGTGGCGCGCTGCAGCCGGTCGTAGAGATCGATCAGGTGGGAGCGATTGAGCCGCGTCGGCGTCGAGTTGATGATCACGAACATCTCGACCGCGAACTCCGCCTGTGACTTGTCGAAGATCACGCACGGCACGTCGATCTTTTCGAGCGTCTCGGGCTGGCGCTGGCCGAGCACCTCGAGGCCGGCGAGACGATGCTGGCCGTCGATCACGAGGAAGGGCTCGCGCGGATCGTGCAAGTTCCCCATCAGCTGCGAAGTACCGCTCGCATCGAAGGCGAGCATCTCGGGCGTGTACAGCAGGATGGCGCCCGGAATCAGCGGCTGGCCCATCGGGTCGCGGTAGAACTCGGCGATCTGGCGGACTTTGCGCGCGTACGGGCGACGCTGGAAGAACTGTCTCCCGGACTGAACTTTACGAAAGAAGGACACGACCGACTCGTCGTCGGTCGTGTCGGAGTCGTCTTCGCCTTCGTAGGCCTTGCCCACGAACTGCACCTTGCGAAGAAGATCCGCCGCCCGATAGGCGGCGAGGTAGAAGACGCTCTCTTTCTGCTTCAGGCGGATGGCGAGCATGCTTCCTTCTACGCAAGCGGGAGCGCGGCGGCAACCGGAGCGGGGGAGCGGCTATCGCCGCGAGCCGACGAGGCTAGGAGGCTGCGTCACAGATCGCTACCGTCGGTCGCGATCCCGGCTCCGGCCGCGTAGGCTGCCGAGCTAGGAGGGTGCGTCACGGATCGCGCCCGACGAGCGCGATCAAAGGGGATGCGACATCCTGCCGAGCTAGCGTTCGGTCGAGAGGGCCGCCTCGAGCGCCGTCGGAAACGTCGCGGCCTTGCGCGGAGCGGGCGCAAGCTGGCGCGTGGTGATCTTGGTCAACGCCTCGCTCGCGAGCCGCTTCAGCCGCGGATCGTCCTCGTATGTGCTGAGCCGCTGGAGGTCTTCGTGGATCGACTGGTCGCCGATCTCACCGATCGCGTAGATGCCCGCCCCGCGAATGTCGGGATTGCCGTCCTGCAAGACGTACTGGAGGAGGGGTTGGCTTGCCCGCGGATCGCCGATCTTGCCGAGCGTCATGACGATCCGCTGGCGGAGCTTGTCCTTGGTCCCGACGGTGAACAGCTTCTGGACGAGAAACGGTGTCGAATCGGCAGCATGGAGCTTGCCGAGATAATCTACGGCCTTCGACTCGACACGGGGATCGGGGTCGTTGACCGCTTGGATGAGGTAGTCGATCGCCTTGGGGTCGTTCGAGTCGCCGAGCGACTTGACGGCGTCGAGCCGCCTATTGGGATCGTCGTCGCCGAGGTACTTTATGAAATCCGTCAGGCTCCTGCCCTTGGTGGCCTTGTTGTAGCGGGACTGCACGCCATTATCGCCGCCCGAGCTGACCAGGTCGTTCGTGCCCATCCCTCCGCCGCCGCCGTACTGGGCGTGGACCGATGGAACCCAGCATACGAACGCAACCAGCAGAGCCCGCAACGCCGCCCGAAGGCATCGGTTCGACTGCATCTCCGAACCCCCCCGTTCGCCTAAATGCCGGATCGACGGAGGGATTTCAAGTAGAACGTTCGACTCGCTCGACTCGCCCCGGCGAATTCCTCGGACCGACTCCTGGGCCTTGTCAGAACGGGGGTGGGGCGATAACTCCCTCAATTGCGTGACGACCGCTGCCCGCTCCGCCGGACTCCTGGGGCTCTTGATCGCGCTTGGCGGCTCCTCCGTCTCGGCCCGCGAAGTCCGGATCCCGCTCACCATCGAGCCGACGGTGATTCGTGAGGCGCTGGTTCGCGAGCTCTTCAACGATCCGCAGAAGCGTGCGGTGTTCTGGGGCCAGCCCGGGGAGTGCAGCTTCTTCTATTTGCAAGATCCCAAGGTCGAAGGGGAAGTCGGACGGCTGCGCGTCGTCGCGCACGGCGAAGCGCGGCTCGGCACCGACCTCGGTGCGGCATGTCTGTCGCCGATCGCCTGGGGCGGCTCCCTCGAGCTCTACGAGCGGCCGCGCGTCGACGGCTGGCAGCTGCGCTTCGAGGTGGTCGACTCCAATCTTTACAACGAACAGGGCGAGAAGACGCTCTTCGTCGGCGAACTCTGGGACCGGATCAAGGAGAGCATACAACCGCGCTTCGGCGCGGTGACGGTCGATCTCGGCGGACCGTTTCGCGATCTGCGCGAGTTCCTGTCGATGATCGTCGCGCCGTCCCACGCGGAGGAGGCCCGCCGGGCGATCGACTCGCTCCGTCCCGTCTCCGTCAATGCGCTGCCGAAAGGGATCGTCGTCGAGGCCGCCTTCGAGGTCGCCGAGGCGCCCGGCACGCCGGCGCCGTCGGTGGCCGAGGCGCCGCTCAGCGAAGCCGAGATCGATGCCTTCACCGCGCGCGTCAATCAGTGGGACGCGTTCCTCACCTTCGTGATCAAGAGCCTCGGCGCCAAGACGCTGAGCAAGCCGGCGCGTCAGGCCTTGCTCGAGACCTTGATCGACGCCCGCTACCAAATCGCCGAGGCCTTGGCGGCTCCATCGCGGAAGGAAGATCCGGTACGGCAGCTCTTTCTCAAGAGCTGGGACCGCCTGCGGCCCGTGGCCGACGACATCGCCCGCGACCTTCCGGGAGCGGATGCGGTCGCGGTCGTCACCTTCCTCGCTGCGGGAGATGCGCTCGCGGCGCTGGATCAAGTCGGACCGGCCTTCGGGATCGAGATCTCGGCGGATGGACTGCGGCGAATGGCGCGCATGATCACCCCGACCGCGACCGGCGATCCCCTGGAGTACAGCCCCGACATCGATCCCGTGCTGCGGCGAATGCTGGGCTTCGGGCCGCCACCGTCGGATACGGATGCGAACGTCCCGGTGGCGGAGCCGACGAGCTGGTGGGACCCGGTGCTGCGGTTTTGGCCCTTGACGCTCTTCGAGGGAGAGAGCGCGTGGGCGGAAACTCCGGTCGATCACTCCCACGACTGGAAGGGATGGGTAGTGGACGAAGAGCCGGAGGTCACCGCCTACCTGAAGCGTGTCGACGAGCTTCTCACCCGCGGCGCGTCGACGATCGCCGTCCGCGAGAAGCTGTCGCGCGCCGACGCGGACTTCTTCCGCAAGCTCTTGCCGGCGACGGCGTGGCAGGAGAGCTGCTGGCGGCAGTTCCGGAAGGCGAACGGCACGGTGACGTACCTGCGCTCGAGCCAGGGCTCGGTCGGGATGCTGCAGATCAGCGAGCGGATCTGGCGGGGATTCTATGAGGTCGAAAGGCTTCGTTGGAAGATCGCCTACAACGTGCAGGCGGGCGCGGAAGTGTTGATTCACTACCTCCAAGCGGCCGAGGAGGAGCGGGGCGATGACGCGAAGCCGGTTCCCCCGGACGTGACGGCACGTGTGGTCTACGCTGCCTACAACGGAGGGCCGCGGCAGATGCGGCGCTATCTCGATCCCCAGCGGCGCGGCGAGGCGCTCACGCGGGTCGTCGATCAGCTCTTCGGCAGGAAGTTCGCAGCCATCGACGATGGAGTCGAAGCGCAGGTGGCGCGCTGCCTCGTCGGCGGCCCGGCTCCTGGACCTCCGTAGCGGAGTTTGCGAATACTTCCGGCTCCAGGAGGACGTCGGCCATGCGTGGACTGATGATGGATCGCGCGCTTCTGCTAACGCATTTTCTCGAGCGCGCCGAGAAGCTCTATCCGCGGCGCGAGATCGTGTCGCGCACGCTGCAGGGCCTGCACCGCACGAGCTACGGCGAGGTGGGTCGCCGTGTCCGGCGGCTCGCCTCCGCGCTGGCGAAGCTCGGGCTCGAACCGGGCGACCGCCTCGGCAGCTTTGCCTGGAATCACTACCGCCATCTCGAGCTCTACTTCGCCGTTCCCGCGTCGCAGCGGGTCCTCCACACGCTCAACGTCCGGCTCTTCCCCGAGCAGATCGTCTTCATCGCCAATCACGCCGAGGATCGCGCGATATTCGTCGATGACGTCCTCGTTCCGCTGCTCGAGAAGGTGGCGCCCGAGCTCCGGCACGTGAAGGCCTACGTGGTGATGGGAGACGGCCCAGCGCCGCAGACGTCGCTCGCTCCGCTCGTCCGCTACGAGGATCTCGTCGCCAGCGGCACCGACGACTACGAGTTTCCGGTCTTCGACGAGAACGAAGCCGCGGCCATGTGCTACACGTCGGGAACGACGGGAAATCCCAAAGGCGTGCTCTACAGTCATCGCGCGCTTTTCCTACAATCGATGGCCCACGCGATGGCGGATGGCTTCGCGCTGTCGGAGTACGATTCGGTCCTGGCGATCGTGCCGATGTTCCACGCCAACGCCTGGTGCATGCCGTTCGCGTGCACGATGGTCGGTGCCAAGCAGGTCTTCCCGGGGCAGTTTCTCCAGCCGCCCGACCTCGCCGAGCTCTTGGAAAGGGAAGAGATCACGCTCTCCGGAGGCGTGCCGACGATCTGGACGGGGGTGCTCGATCACCTCGACCGCGAGCCGCGCGACATCTCGAGCCTGCGGCGGGTGCTCTGCGGTGGCTCGGCAGTCCCGCTCGCGCTCATCGATCGGTTCGACCGCCGCGGCATTCGACTCATCCAGGGTTGGGGGATGACCGAGACCTCGCCGCTGGTGACCGTCGGGCGCGTCAAGGTCGGCCTCGAGGGCCTCGGCCGGGAGGAGCGTCTGCGGCTGCTCGCCAAGCAGGGGCTCACGGCGCCGTGCACGGAGCTTCGCATTGTCGACGACTCGGGGCGCCCCTGCCCGTGGGACGGCAAGGCGGCGGGGGAGATCGAGGTCCGCGGGCCGTGGATCGTCGGCGAATACTACAATGATTCGCGAAGCCCGCAGTCCTTCCACGAAGGCTGGTTCAAGACCGGAGACATCGCCACGGTCGACCCGGAGGGCTACATCCACATCCAGGACCGCGCCAAGGACGTGATCAAGAGCGGCGGCGAGTGGGTCTCCAGCGTCGAGCTCGAGAACGCGATCATGGGCCATCCCAAGGTGCTCGAGGCCGCCGTGATCGGCATCCATCACCCGAAGTGGGAGGAGCGGCCGGTCGCCTGCGTGGTCGTGCGCGAGGAGTTCCGCGGTAAGGTCGACAAGGAGGAGATCCTCGCTCACCTGCGGCCGCTGTTCGCCAAGTGGTGGCTGCCGGACGACGTCGTCTTCGTCGATGCGATTCCCAAGACGAGCGTCGGCAAGTTCTCGAAGAAGGACCTGCGGGAACGGTTCAAGGACTACACGCTACCTGGCTGAGCGGGCTACGGGTTACGGGCAAGACTCCGCGGATCCCTTCCCGTAGCCCCGGGTGTTGGGTGTGGCGGGTGGGTCTACTGTCCCTCGCCGAGGCGCTTCGCGGCCTGCGTCGGGATCCATCCCGGTGGTCGGTTTCCGGTCTCCGATTCGATCTTGTACCAGAGCCCGCTCGGGTCCTTGTCGACGACACGCACCTCGGCGCCGGCCCGAAGCGTCGCGATCTTCTGCGAGCTGGTGCTCGGCTCCTCACGCACGACGACCGGATCGGTCAAACGGAAGGTGCCGACGCGGAAGCGCCGTCCGTGTGAGGCCCCGCCGTCTCCGCCACCGTAGGGGTCCGCGTACGAGCGGCGGACGAAGCCGTTCTCGTGCCCCTTCGTCGACTGCACCTTGTACCACTGGTCGAGCACCTCGACGACGTGGACGATGGTGCGGGGATGGAGCTGGCGAATGATGTGAGCCTCCGCGCTCGGCTCTGCGTAGAGGCTCGCCGGACGATTGATGACGAAATCGCCCGGCCGATTGCGTGCCGCGTCCTGGTCGGGCGTCTGGGCCTGCCCCGCAAGCGGGAGCACGATCAGAAGGCCGAGCGCCAAAGGCAGCATGCGAATCGGAGCGCGATAGCCCATCAGTTCTCCTCGGCTAGGGAGATAAGCGGCCGCGCGGATGCCGTCAACCGCCTGTCTCCGCGACTGTCTGCGCGACTGTCTGCGCGACTTGACGCTTGCTTCGCCACGGCATTAGGATACGAGTTCGAGCGTCGACGCAGGCGCCGCAGCGCAGGAGGTTCCGCCATGATCCTCGAGAGAGCCATCGGGAAGGCTGGAACGGTCGCGGTCGGCGAGTTCACCCCGGACGGCAAGCTCGTCGCCTACAAGTCGAACGAAGCGTTTTCGGCAGAACTTGCGATGATGACGTCGCAGTTCGCCGCCACGACGCGCATGTTCCTCAGCACCGTCGCCGCCTCGTTCTCTCATCTGACCGAGCTGCCGCTGGTGCCGTACCATGGGTTCATGTTTTCCGGCGGAGACATGTCGTCGGTGATCCGACAGGATCACTGGGCGATCGTGCGCACGAGCGAGTCTGAGTTTCGGCCGGACGCCGCCGCGGAGCCGGGCGGCCTCGAAGATTTTCTTCGGCTGCACGGCGTCCGCTTCGCCGGCTACTACACCGTCGACGGCGGCGAGATCGCCTGCAAACAGACGATCGGCCTCCGCCCGGACGTGCGTGCCACGGCGACCCGGCTCGTCGCCTCGACGACGATGGCGTTTCACGGCTTGGCGAGCGCCTTTTCCTATCTGTCGAAGTCGAGCTGGACGCCCGTGAAGGCCTGGCTCTATGCGGGCGGTGACTGGGTGATCGTCGTGAACCAATGTTGCTGGATCCTCGCCGAGGCGGGGGAAGCCGAGATCGACGAGCTCTACCGTGCCGTCATCCGTTAGCGCGTTCGCCGACCGTTCGCGGTCCGTGGGAGGCACGCCATGAAACCGACCCGACGATTCACGAAGCTGCTTGCGCCGATCAGTCTCGAGGAGAAGACGGACGCGGTGATCAACTTCGTGCGGCGGATCGCCGAAGTGAACGAAGGCGAGGTGGTCCTGTTCCACGTCGTTCCCACGCAGTCCTACCGTCTCCACCGCGCCGTCTATCGTCCGCAGGAATCGGGCGGAGCGGACGAGGAGTACGCCGCGAAGGTCGCGAGCGGCCTCCTCGAAGAGCTCGGCCGAAAGCATCTCGGCAAAGTGCGCTGGCGCGCGCTCGTCCGGCACGCGTCGAATCCGGCGACGGCGATTCTCGAGGCGCAGGGGGAGCTCGGGTCGGACTTGATCGTCGTGTCGAAGTCGGTGGCGAGCGAGCTCTCCGCGCGGATCCAGGGCGGTCTTCACGAAAAGCTCATTCGCAGCAGTCCTTGCGCGGTCTGGAGCGCGTCGGATCTGCCGCAGTTCGCAACGGAAGAGTCGCTGAAGAACGTGCTCGCACCCGTCGCCTTCGACCGTCCCTCGGTTGCGGTCACGCGTCTGGCGGGATCGATCGGCGAGGCGCAACGAGGGCGCGTGCGGCTGCTGCACGTGATCCTCACCGATCCGGCCTTCCTGGAGATGCGCCGCGAGATTTACGGCTTCGCGCCCGACGAGCCCGTGAGCATCAGCCGGGCGGAGCGGGCCGCAAAGGAGCGACTCGATCGATTCGCAGCGGAGAATCTCGGCGAGATCCCGCACGAGACCGCCGTGGCAATCGCCTACGATCGCGCGGGCGCCATCCTCGAGGACGAGAAAACGTGGAAGCCGGATGTGATCGTGATGGGAACGTTCGGCTTCACGGGCTTTTTCCAGCTCGTCCTCGGCAGCACGGCGGAGACCGTGGCGCGGCGCTCGATCTGTTCGGTGGTGACGCTTCGACTGCGCACGTGAAGCGGGAAAGGATCCCATGGACGGTGGACTCTCTGGAAAAGTCGCGGTGGTCACCGGTGCGGGCCGGGTCGGCGGCATCGGCGAAGCCATCGCCCGCGCTCTCGCGCACGAAAAGGCGAAGATCGTCCTCTCCGACATCGGCCGCTCCTTCGAGCGGTTTCCGGACTATCAGGTGGCCGCCCGGAGCGAGATCGAGAAGATCCGCGCCGACCTCCGCGGCGGCGGCGCGGAAGCGGAGATCGTCTTCGCCGACGTGTCGAAGGAGGCGGACGTCGAGGCCCTCGTTCGCGGCACCGTCGATCGCTTCGGTCGCCTCGACGTGATGGTGAACAACGCCGGCATCGGCCTCGGGCTCGTGCCGATCACCGAGCTCACGGTCGAGGCATGGCGCCAGAACCTCGACGTGATGGCGCTCGGCACGATGCTCGGCATCCGCGAGGCCGCGCGGCAGATGATCCGCCAGGGCGAGGGCGGCGCGATCATCAACGTCGCGAGCCAGGCGGGAAAGACGGGCTGGCCGCTGCTCGGTGCGTACTGCGCGGCCAAGTTCGCGATCGTCGGCCTCACCCAGGTCGCGGCCAAGGAGCTCGGCCGGCACCGGATCACGGTCAACGCGGTCTGCCCCGGCACGGTGGAGACGCCGCTTCTCGACTTGCGCGGCGGCCTTTGGGAAGCGTACGCGAAGCTCTCGGGCCAGACGGTCGACCAGCTGAAGTCGTCGATCTTGCCGCAGATTCCGCTCGGACGCTTCCAGAAGCCCGAGGACGTGGCCGACCTCGTACTGTTTCTCGCTTCGAATCAGGGTCGCTACATCACCGGCTCCGCGATCAACACGTCGGGCGGACAGGAAATGCATTAGAACGTGGCGCGGGTGGTTCCAGAAGGGCCCGCGACCAACGGGAGCGGTTCAGCGGCGCAGATCTTGTAGTCTGCGGCTCTTAGAGCCGGTAGAACCGCGCCGCGTTTTCTTCGCGGATGCTCTTCTTCGCTTGCTCCGAGAGTCCAGCGCAGGCGTGCTCGACCTCGCGGAGGAGACCCGGGAACGTACAGTCGAAGTGCGGGTAGTCCGATCCCCAGAGGATCGTCCGCTCCGCCCCGAGATCGACCATCGCCGCCACGGTGCGCTCGTCCGGATCGAGCGACAGGAAACACTGCTCGAGGAAATAGTCGCTCGGCTTCTTCTTGAGCCAAGGCACGTACGGGCCCATCTTCTCGAAGTGACCATCCATGCGGTCGAGCCAGTAGCCGAGCCAGCCGACTCCCGATTCGAGGAAGCCGACACGCAAGCGGGGAAATTTCGCGAGCACGCCGCCGCACACCACGTCCATGGCCGCCGCCATCAGCTCGAAGGTGTGGCAGACCATGTGGAAGAAGAACGGGTTCTTGCGATAGCGGTCGCCGCCGAGCGTTGGCATGCGGGTTCCGAAGCTCGAGTGCACGGCCACCGGAATTCCGAGATCCTGCGCTTCACGCCAGAAGGGATCGTACGCGGGATCGGAGAGACGCCGGTCGTTGAAGGGGTTCGGTCGTACGAACACCGCTTTGAAGCCGAGCTCCTTGACGACCCGCCGCATCTCGCGAACCGCCTCCTCGACGCTCTGGATCGGCATCGGCGCAACCGCGAAGAGCCGGCGCGGATCGGTGCTGCAGAAGTCGGCGATCCAGTCGTCGTAAGCGCGGCAGGCGGCCGCGGCGACGAGCGGATCGTGGATGTCGCCGTAGAGAAGCCAGAGGGTCGGGTAGAGGACGGCGACGTCGATTCCTTCCTGATCCATGACGTCGAGCCGGGCTCGCGGGTCCGAAGCCGCGCGCGGCACGTCTTTCCAGCGTGCGCGCCGCGAGATCTCGGCGTCGGCGAGCCCGCCCGGGATGCACGTGGCCGCCACGTTCAGCGTGCCGCTCGTGAGATTCACGCCGTCGATCCAGAGATCGTCGGGGGCTCCCGGGTTGGGGCGGATCTGGATCACGCGGTCGCGAAACGCGGGCTCGGTGTACTTCTCCCATACGATGCTTGGCTCGGCGACGTGTCCGTCGGCATCGATCACGCGACTCATGGCACGGCGGCCCTCCGCTTGTCAGGCGCTATCCCTCCGCGTGCAGCGGGATGTCAAGCCGATGTTTCTTCGCTTTTCTCTTAGTTGGTGGCACGGCGTGTTCGCGGATGCAGCGTTGCGAGCCAGAAAAATTCGCCCGCCCCTTTTCCACGCTGCCGCCGCTCTGCTATCCGTAAAAAATTAGTTTGCCACCCTAGCTCAGTAGGTAGAGCAGCTGATTCGTAATCAGCAGGTCGCCGGTTCGATTCCGGCGGGTGGCTCTTTTGTTTTCAGTTAGTTAGGTTGCTGATGTCTTCCCCAGGAGTACTCAGGGTAGCAGACGGGGTAGCAAATCTAAGCAGCGCGTACCCAAGTTTCGATTTCTTTTCGCTTCGCAAGTCTATTATTTGCATTCTAGGAGCAACGCTTCGTACGATTTCAGGTGGGGAACTGGTGGAAGCCGTTCATCCATAGGTCTGCCGCCCAGAGCCTTGTTCACCGCCACGGCCGTGCGCGGTAGGGGCGCGACCTGGATCTCCTTCAGAAAGCCAGACTCGCGGTCCCAGACGATCGTGATCGACGAGAAGATCGCCGTGTACAGCACGCTCATGGCCAGAATGCCCGGGTACATGAACGTCGTGTAGGGACCCGCCAGAGGCGTGTGCCCGCGGCCGCGCCGCCCGTGCCGATGTCGCGGCCGAGCGCGGAGCCGAGCCCGACTCCGAACACGAACAGGTAGAGGATCGGCTGGAACAGGGACGGCAGGAAGCGCTGGCGGTCGCGCCACCAGCGCGGCAGGTCGCGTGTAGACACCGCGCGCGGCCGCTCGCAGCGTTGACGGGCGGCGGGAAACGGCACCCCGGGGCCGTTCGGCCCGAGGAAGCCGAACACCTCGCCCGGATAGACGGCGAAGCTGACGTCGTGCACGGCGGTGACCGCCTGCTTGCCCTTGCCGTAGGACTTAACCTGGTGCTCGACGAGGACGACCGGCGCCGCCTCGCCGGCCGTGGCGGCGGGCGGCGCGTCGGTGCGCGACCGCACTGTTGCTACCTCCGCCACGGGGTACGGCGGTTCACGTCTTGGAGCAGGCCGCGTTTATCGATTTCGCGGCGGGCGACCTCGGGGTCGTCGAACGGCACCGTGAGCTCGATGTGGTAGCCGTCGGGGTCGTCGACGTACATCGACAGTCGCGCAGGTCGGCGACCCAGGGTCCTCGGTGCCGGCCCTCGAGCCGGAGCACCACGGTGCCGTCTTGGTGTTGGTCGCGATGCGGAACATGCCCGTTCGCGTCGCAAGGCGCGTGCCGCGTGCGGCCGCGCCGAAACCCGCGCAACACCAAGCGCCGCACCGCCGCCCGTGCCGAACGGGGTGCCCGGGATCCGGCACCGTGCCAAATCCCGGCACGCTCACCGGGCGCGCGGCGCGATTCCCAATCGCTGCATGCGGTACTGCAGCGTCGTGCGCTTCATCCCCAAACGCGGCATGACGAGGAACTCCCTCCCCTCGAAGCAGCTCGGCGAAGATCTAGAGATCCCTCGACCGCGTCTTACTGAAGCTGCCATCGGGTTGTGTCCAGTAGGGACCCTTGCCAAGCGGCAATCCGGCCAGCGAAGGCGAGGAGCTGTCCCTGCTTTGGACCGCCGACCGCATGCTCGAACGCGGGCCGAACTACACGCGCCCGGGCAAGGCCGGCCCAAAGAGTGAAGCTGCCCGCCCGAATCGAACCGGCGACCTGCTTGGCTGCGAATTCTCTTCAGAACCTGAAGGAGAGCACCAGGGAGCAACCAACACGGCCAAAGCGACAATTCGCGATCCCCGGGGAGACGGCATCGCGAACGCCTCTCGCATGAGCGTTTTCCCCTGGTCGGGCGCGCCGTGGGCCGATCGCCAAGGTGCCACGATCGGGACTCCCGGAACCGGCGCGCCCTCACGCCGTTTCGGCGCACGTGCTTCGGAATCCTGCGGCCAGGATCCGGTTTCTCCCCATTTCCTTCGCTTTGAACAACGCTCGATCGGCGACCGCAAGCAGCGTCCGCATGTCCGCGGCGTCCTCGGGGTACGTGGCGACACCCAAGCTTGCGGTCATGCGGACCGTGAGCCCGACATCTGTCAGAAAGGCGTGAGCGCCGATCTGCGCTTGCACCTCGCCCGCCGTTATCATCGCCTGCGCTCTACTGACGCCGGGAAGCACCATGACGAACTCATCGCCCGCATACGCCACGGCGAACCCCGGCTCAGGAATGCAGGCTTGGATCACCTGCGCGACCTCCTGGATGGCGCGGCTGCCATGGAGGTGGCCGTACCTATCGACGACGGACTTGAACCCGTCGAGGTCCAAGAACAGGAGCGAGCATGGCCCGCTTGCAGCGCCGAGCAGCGTCTCCAGCGTGTCATAGAGGTAGCGCCGGTTGAACAGGCCGGTGAGGTTGTCGTGCTCGGATAGGAAGCGGAAGCGCTCTTCGCTGGCGCGCAGCGCCTCCCAGGCTTGCTTGCGCTCGGTGACGTCGATCAGCGCGGTCACGATACGTGACAAGGTGGTCTCGAAACCAGGGACGACGGTGGTGCGCGTCACCACGCTTCGCACCGCGCCGCGCAAGGTGCCGATCGTCCCCTCACGCTCCTGCGACGCGATGTTGCCCGTTGCGAGATCGGAGATGATGCTGCGCACCATGCTGGCAAAGCGCTCCGGTTCGGCGATGTAGGGAAAGCGCTGGAGGTCAGCGAGTTCCTTCGTTTCGAACAGCTCCATGGCCGCTGCATTCATGTCGGTGACTTTGACCATCGCCAGGAACGCCGGCAAGATATCTGGGCGCTCGCGCAGGTAGGCGTCGAAGTCGGCCACTCCCGCCGCCTGCAACGTCTCGAGGTGGAGCTTCAGCGCCGAAGCATCATGCTCCACAAGGGCGATCGGCGTGGACTCAAACAAAATACGGTAGCGTCGCTCACTGTCCCGCAGGGCCTCCTCGGCTCGCTTGCGTTCGGTGGTGTCCATGCCGATCGAGAGCAGCTCCCGCACGCGGCCGGTCTCGTCGCGTAACGCGCGGTTACGCCAAGTGATCCAGACACGGTCGCCGTTTTGCCGCACATTCTCGTTCTCGTTGTTGACGTAGCGTTCCGGATGCTCCAACAACTCGGCGATCATTTGTCGTAGGTCGTTCCCCGACGTGTCGGTCTCCGGCACTATGCTCCCGACCACCGACCGGCCCGCCAACTCGTCGAGGGTGAAGCCAAAGAACTCCAGGCCGAACTCGTTGAGGAACGTCACCCGACCCTGCAGGTCCCATCGCAGGACTATCGTGTTCACACTCTGCACCAGCTCGCGGTAGCTGATCTCATCGGCGTCTGGTGACGCCTTCAACCCGGCGACCCGCCGCCGCAGCGCGGACACTTCCTGCCGCAGCGCTTTCAGCTCCGCCATAGTCTCGACCGGCATTCCCGTCTCGTTATTCATCGCCTTGGATACCGCCATTCAAACTGGTGGCCACTCGCGAGGCAAGTAGGATGGCAAGATGCCGTCGAAAACGGAAATGGAGACCGACGAGGCAACACTGGCGCGCGCAGTTGCGGATGAGACGAGCGCACGCGGCGCCGTGTCCGAGGCCCGCGCTGTGCTCAAGTCGAACCAGACCAACTTCTGAGAGACGACGCGCGGGCTGCGCAACCGGAAGTGCCGGCCCATCTGGACGAGCTCACCGCCGCGCGCCTTGACGAGGTCGCGCGCCCAATCGACGTCGCGTCCGTAGGTCATGGGGGTCACGAAACCCGTCGCCGTGCGGAACGCGACCACCGGCGTGCGGTAGTGCCGGCGGCTCTTGCGCCCCACATGGTGGACCACCGCCAGCGGCGGCACCAGCCACGCGACGCCCCAGCAACGGGTTCGTGAACGCCCGGTTCACCCGACGCATGAAGCGCGGGAAGTGCATGCGACCCCGTCAGGCATTGAGCGCGCTGAGGAAGCGCTTGCCGATCGCGGTGGCGGTCGCCCGCGCATCGGCGAGGATCGAGTCGCCAGACTGCTTGATGTCGCGCCACGATTCACCGGCCGCGGCCGCCAGCTTCCTGAGCGTGCGCGCCGCCTCGCGCTGCTTGTTCTGCAACGCCGCCAGCTGCCCGCGTGCCTCCTTGCGGAGATCGCGGATGCGCCGGCGCGCGTCGGCCTCGATCTGCTCCTCGGCCCTGCGCAGACCCACCCGGAGCTGCCCGATCGACAGATCCAGATGCTGGACGCCTTTCTGGATCTCCCCGTAGGCGGCTCGAACGTCGCGCGGCATCGCGACGTGTGCGGTCTTCCTCGCCCGGGATCGCTTCTTCACTGTTCTGGTAGCCATTCGTCTCCTCCCTCTGTCATACGACCCGCTTCATCAATCACACTTCCCCGAGCGCAGCCAGAGCTGCGGCGGCGCGGTGCTTCATCGGCGCGACGATCGGCGCCGCGGCGTGGCACGCCGCGGCGCTCTGGCGCACGGGCGGCTGAACGCAAGGCGCTCCAGCTCGGCAAGGTCGGCATCGAACAGCGCGCGCAGTGCGGTCGTCTTCGGGTGAGCGGACGACTATGCCGCCGCCGATTCGCTCTCTCGCCGCTTCGAGTCATGCCACCCGCGCAGACCATCCCTGATGTAGTCAGGATCGAGTCCGGTTGCGTGGCAGATACTTTCGAAATCGGAGGGGCCGGTCGCGGAAGAACGGAACCACGCATCCACTTCCATGAAGATCCCTCTCCCGCGTCCCGTCCGGACGATGGCGTAGGTCTGGAAGTCGTTTATTGCGCATTCGAGCACGGCGAGCATGAGCCGCTTCTCGGGCTCGAGCGGTGCCATGGACGGATCGCTGACATGCGCTGGAAGAATCTCGCTCCGCTCGTTCCTGGTGAAGATCTCTGCATTATGTCTCATGGGATGCATCCTCTCTTTTGGACAGAGCAGGAGTCCGACAGCCACCTGTCATCCGCTACCCACTACTGCACGACTCTGGACTATGGGACCGCCGGGTGCGCTGCTTCCCCCTCGGTGGCGAAAGGGTTCACGACACACCTGGCCGTGCGCGACCTCAATCGATACTGGCGGGGCGAGCAGCCCGCCCAGCGCCGAAACGCGCGCGTGAAGTTCGCATGGTCGGAGTAGCCGAGGTCCAGCGCGAGGTTCAGAATCTTGGCATTTGTCTGCTCGAGCACCGTCGCGGCTGTCGCGAATCGTGCCTGCGCGACGAGCATATCGTGGCTCACACCGGCTTGCGCGAGACGCCGTTGGAGCGTGCGAACGCTCAAGCCGGCGAAGGCGGCGGTCATCCGAATATTCGGATAGTCTGTGCTCGCCAACGTCTCGATGGCCTGGCGGATAACCCCGATGAAATCGCGGGCCGGCGCGGACGACTTCCACCCTCCGACCCCATTCTCATTGCGAATCTGTTCGTTCATGATCCGTTCCTGAGGCGTTACTCATCTCCGACAATCTCCGCCACGACGGCCTTCGTCATGCAGTCCCCGGCGATGAACCGGGCCCCTTGCTCGTGCATCTCCGCCAACTGGGCCCTCCCCGCGGCATCGATGTACGTTACGTCCGTGAGGTCGATGGTGATCGTTGGCTCGTTCACGGCGTCCAACATGGTGCGCCAGCACCGTTCGACTTCCGGCACCCATGGCCCTTCCAATCTTCCTTCCAGCCGCAAGGTGAGAACCCGCGCGTGACCCTCCACTGTGATTCGCAACATCGATACGCCCGGCTTTGGCTCTGAGACCGCGAATCGCCGACTCGTGTGCTTCTTGGACCGGCGATCTCGCGGCTGTTGCCTCGCAGCACAGAGAACGCATCGACCGTGCCAGCAATGGAAATAGGCCGCCGTTCGTTTCGAAAGCGCCGCAGGGTGACGGACTTAGGCGTCCAACGGCAGTGGACGCCTGCAACGGGTGTCAGCGGCCAAGTGCCGGCGGTTTGCCACCCGCGCCCGTAGGTTGGCGAGCTATCGAGATCGACGTGCTTGCCTGCCCCGAATGCGGCGGGCGGCTGCGCCTGCTCGCGACCGTCGAGCAGCCGGCTGTGGTGCGGAAGATTCTCTCTCACCTCGGACAGATCCGGGAAACCGGGCGGAGATCGGGCGGGTAGGGGCTCGGGGCATTCCGCCGGGATGCCCAGGTAGCGCACTCCGCATGAGAAAGCCTTGACTGCACGGCGCGAAGATTCTGATTGACTTAATAGTCATTATTGACTATATAGTCAATTCACCAAGACGAGGCCGGAGGACGAACCGTGAATGACATCAGCATCCCTATTCTCATCGTTGGCGGCGGCGGCGCCGGGCTCACCGCATCGGCCCTGCTGTCGAGGCTCGGCGTCGACTCTCTGCTTGTGAGCGCGCAGCCGACGACATCGATCCTACCCAAAGCGCACGTGCTCAATCAGCGCGCCATGGAGATCCTGCGCGAGATCGGCATCGCCGATGAGATCTACCGCGAAGGCACGCCGTTCGAGCAGATGCGCGCGACCGCCTGGTACGCAGGATTCGGCGGTGCCCACCGCAACGCCGGCCGGCGCATCGCGCGCATGCAGTCCTGGGGCGCAGGCGGCCAGGATCCGCACTGGGCCATCGCGAGCGCCTGTCCCTCGGCCAACCTGCCGCAGATCCGCCTCGAGCCGATCATGAAGCGCCGCGCTGAGGAACTGGCGCCCGAGCCGCGTGCGATTTGCGCACGAGCTCATCGACTTCGACCAGGACGCCGAGGGCGTCAGCGCCGTGATCCGCGACAAGGCGAACGGCGCGCAGTACAGAGTGCGCGCGCGTTACATGATCGCTGGCGACGGCGGTCGAACCGTCGGGCCGCAGACTTGGCGTCGCGCTCGAAGGCCAACGCAACCTTGCTGCGCGACGTCTCGATCCATATGACCGCCGACCTTTCCCGTTGGTCGGACGATCCGGATGTGCTCGATCCGCTGGATCTGGCATCCGGAGACCGCCTCGCTCGGCGTTCTCGTGCCGATGGGCCCGAAGCACTGGGGCCCGCAGTCAGAGGAGTGGGTCTACCACCTGAACTATCGAGTTCGACGACCCGCGCGCGCTGGACGATGCGCGCGTCGAGGCCGACATGCGCACGGCGCTCGGCATCGGCGATCATCGCCGTGAAGATCCACTGCATTTCGCCGCTGGGCGCTCGAAGGCGTCGTCGCATCGCGCTTTCGCGTCGGACGCATCTTCCTGGTCAGGCGACGCTGCGCATCGCCATCCGCCGACGGGCGGGCTCGGCCTCAACAGCGCCATCCAAGACGTTCACAATCTGGCCTGGAAGGTGGCGGCTGTCCTGCACGGTTATGCAGGCGACGCGCTGCTCGACAGTTATGAGCCGGAGCGTCGCGCCGCCACCCAAAACAACGTGAGGCGGTCGGTGGAGAACGCATGAACCAGTTCGGCCTCCGCGCCACCCTGGGGCTGAACCCGGAGGCGGGCGTGGAGGCGAACTGGAAGCAGCTCGATCGCCTGTGGAGCGACCGCCCCGAAGATGTCGCGCATCGCCGACACGTCCTACGCGCGATCGCGACGCAATCGATGGAGTTCAACGAGCACAACGTCGAGTACGGCTACACTTACACCTCGAAAGCCGTCGCGCCGGATGGCGCTGCGCCCGGCGCCGATCGAGCCGGTGCGCGTCTACACGCCGAGCACACGCCCAGGCGCGCCGCTGCCGCACGCCGATGTGGAAGACGCCGACGGCCGGAGCCGTCCGCTGATGGATCTGGTGGCGCCCGGACACTTCCTGCTGATCGCCGGCGAAGAGGGGCAGGCGTGGTGCGACGCCGCCAAGGGCGTAGCGAGGGATCTCAAAGCGCCGCTCGACGCCCTTCGCATTGGTCACGTCGAGGGCGATTACCGCGACCCGCGGTGTTCTTGGCTGCGCCAACGCGAGATTTCCGCAAAAGGCGCCGTCCTCGTCCGGCCTGATCGCGTCGTGGCCTGGCGCAGCATTGACGCCGCCCCGAGTCCGACCGCCGTGCTCCGTTCAACGTTGTCGAGCATTCTGGGTCGCGCCTAGTGTCTGCGCCTATTAACAACGGAATCATGCCGCGCGCCGTCCGCAAGCGCGCTCGGACCCGCGGCGAGCTCGTCGCCGCGGCCGAGCAACTCGTCGCCAAACGCGGCCTCGACGCCATCTCGATCGACGAGATCACGGAGGCGGCGGACGTCGCCAAAGGAACGTTCTACACGCACTTCGCCGACAAAGGGGACCTCGCCGCCGCGATCGCGAACCACATTCGCATCGAGCTGGAGGAGAAAATCACCGCGGCGAACGAGGGCGTCGACGACGCCGCGGTTCGTATGGCCAACGGCCTGTCGACGTTTCTCGCCTTCGCCATCGCTCAGCCCGTCCGAGCGCGCGCGTTGATCCGACTGATCCCCGGCGTCGTCGACCCGGACATGCCGATCAACGCCGGCATTCGCAGCGACGTGACGCTCGGCCTGAAGACCAAGCGCTTTTGGGCCGCCTCGGTGAACGCAGCCGTGGTCACATTGCTCGGCATGGCCTCGTCCGCCGCAATGCGGCTGACCGACGCCGCGCATCGCGTCGCCGATCCTTACGCCTTCTCCAGCGAAGTGCTGACGACCGCGTTGGTCGCGCTGGGACTAAAACGAGGCGAGGCCGCGCGCTTCGCAAAGACCGCAATGGACAACCGTCGAAAGGAACTAAAGCCATGATCAGAGCCGACGACATCGCCTTCGTGCGATTCACCGCGCCCGATCTCGACGCCATGGAAGCTTTCCTCGTCGACTTCGGCCTGACCCGCGCCCATCGCGACGAGAACGCGCTCTACATGCGCGGCGCCGACAGCGACCCGTTCCTGCACGTGACCCACAAGGGCGCGCCGGGTTTCGCTGGCGTCGCCTTCAAGGGCCGCAACATCGACGATCTCCAGAAGTTCGCGCGCGAGAACGACGCCAAGGTCGAGGCGCTCGACGGGCCCGGCGGCGGTCATCGCGTGCGCTTGACCGATCCCGACGGCTTTGCGGTCGAGGTGGTCGCGCACCGCACGCCGGCGGCGGTGCTGCCCCTCCCTTTCGCATCGCCCACCAACGACGGACGCGTGAAGCAGCGCAACAATGCGACCAAGCGCGTGGGCGGCGGCGCCGCGCATGTCAAACGGCTCGGCCACTGCGTGCTCAACGTGTCGGACTTCCGCGCCAGCGAAGCCTGGTACAAAGATCGCTTCGGCTTCATCACCTCGGATGAGATCAAGCTCGCGCCGGAATTCGCGTTCGGTGCCTTCCTGCGCTGCGACCGCGGCCAGCAGCCGACGGATCACCACACGCTCTTCCTCGCCGGCACTGGCAGCGCAAAGTTCAATCACGCCGCCTTCGAGGTCGCCGACTTCGATGATCTGATGGTCGGTCACGACCTTCTTAAATCGAAGTCCTACGCGCACGAATGGGGCGTCGGCCGCCACATCCTCGGCAGCCAGATCTTCGACTATTGGCGCGACCCATGGGGCCACACGCTGGAGCATTGGACCGACGGCGATCTGATGACCGCAAGCTGGGGCTCGCGCGACGCGACGCTGCAAGATCTGGCCGGCGTGCAATGGGGCATGCCAATGCCCCCGAACATGGGCCAATAGGAGGACACGATGAAACTCGTCACCTTCACCGACAACCTTGGCACACGCATCGGCGTCGCTACAGCCGACGGCGTCATTGACCTGAAGAAGGCCGACCGCGATTTGCCGCGCGATATGATCGGCCTTATGAGCGCTTGGCCTCAGCTCCGCCCGGCGATCGAACGCGCCGCGGCTCGCAAGGCCGACATGCCCCTCAGCGCGGTGAAACTCGAGGCGCCAGTCCCGCGTCCCGGAAAGACCCTTGCCATTGGTCTTAATTACGCCGACCACATTGCCGAAAGCGGCCAGCAGACACCGGAGCAGCAAATCTGGTTCTGCAAGCACGTGACCGCCGTCAATGCGCCGTTCGACCCGATTCAGCTGCCGCGCGTGTCGATGATGCTCGACTACGAAGCCGAGCTCGTCGCCGTCATCGGCAAGCGCTGCAAGCACGTGCCGAAAGACAAGGCGCACGAGGTCGTCGTCGGCTACTGCGTCGGCAACGATGTGACCGTGCGCGACTGGCAGTTCAAGACGCCGCAATGGATGCTGGGCAAGAGCTTCGACACGCACGCGCCCTTCGGTCCGTGGATCATCACCGCCGACGAAGTCGGCGACCCGCACGCGCTTGCCATACGCGCCCTCGTCAACAGCGAGAAGCGCCAGGAGTCGAACACAAGGCATCTCGTCTTCAACGTCTACGACCAGATCGCGCATCTCTCGCAAGCGATGACGCTCGAGCCCGGCGACATTATCTTCACCGGCACGCCCGGCGGCGTCGGCGCCGCGATGAAGCCGCCGCGTTTCATGAAGGCCGGCGACGTCGTGCGCATCGAAATCGACAAGATCGGCGCCATCGAAGCGACGATCGTGCCCGAGCCGTAGACAACAGCGATGATCGAGACCGACGTCCCGATTGTGCGCTTAGGCCGGTCGGCGCGACGCTCGCCGGATTCGAACCGGCGACCTTACGAATCCGGAGGATCAACGTCCGCCCGCGTCCACACCGCCGTAGGGCGTTGAAAAAACGAACGTGTGCCATCCCGATCCGTCCACGGAGCCAACAAGAAGCCGCGAGAGAGCGGCAGAAACTTCATATGCCTTCACCGGCTTGGCTGTCACCGTGGCTGTCAACTTCGCCGTCGATCTTGAGACAGTGAGGCATTACTTCCGAAACGACTTTCCGCTGCGTCGGCGCGCACGAACCAAATCCCCGCGGGACTTTACACGTCTACATCGCGGGTTACCGCCCGTTCAGGAGCACTGGATGAATGAACCGACCGTACGGGGCGAAGATGCGTCCCTCCTTCCTCGGGGACGAGATCTCGGCGAGGCCGAGGCGGGACCAAGGATCCGGCACGTTTCCCAAATCCCGGCACGCGGCACACCCACTGTCCTCGGCCCTCGAGCCAGTACTTGAGGAGAATGATCCCCTCGTCGACCATGATCTTCTCGAAGGCCGGCGTGAGCTCGAGGAAGCGCTTCGTCTCCTCCTCGGAGGAGAAGCCCATCACGCGCTCGACGCCGGCGCGGTTGTACCAGCTGCGGTCCCAGATCACGACCTCACCCGCCGCAGGGACGTGGGTCACGTACCGTTTCAGGTACATCTGGCTCTTCTCGCGCTCGGTCGGCGCGGGCAGCGCGACGACCCGAAACACGCGCGGGCTCACCCGCTCGGTGATCGCCTTGATCGTCCCGCCCTTGCCGGCACCGTCGCGGCCCTCGAAGAGGATGCAGACCTTGAGCCCCTTGTGCTTGACCCATTCCTGCAGCTCACGAGCTCGACGTGCAGCTTGGCGAGATGCTTCTCGTACTCCTTGCGTCCGAGCGTTTCCGGTGTCGTCTTCCGGCGGTCGCCGTCGTGCGATGCCTCTCTCGTGATGACATCTCGGTCCTCCTCGCGCGCGGGCTTCAGCGGACGTCCTGGCGCGCCGCCACCGCGGCGACGTCCGCGGGCGCGGCGCCGCTCGGCTCGCGGAGAAACGCCTCGATCGCGGCGTGCACGGACGGAAACAGGGTACTCCGGTCGAGGTGTTCGCCGAGGCCGAGCCGTTCGACCTGCACGCGGAGCGGCCGATTCGCCCGCGCGAACTTGAGCGCGATGCCTTCGGCCGCGAGCTCGGCGCCGAGCCGTTGCAGCATCTCCGCGGCCGTCACGTCGATCTCGGTCACCGCCTGGACGTCGACCACCACGCACCGGACCCGGCCGCGGCGCGCGGCGACCAACGCGCGCACGCGCTGCATGAAGTGGTCGGCGTTGGCGAACACGAGCGGCGCGTAGAATCGGTAGGCGATCAGCCCGGGCACGGTCTCCGTCGCCGAGTCGTCGCCGACGTCGTGGAAGCTTGCGGTCCCCGGCAGCCGCTGCAGGACGGCGTCCGGCGGCCGCGCGAGACGACCGAGGAGCACGATCAGCGACAGCATGACGCCGACGACGATCCCGGGCACGACGCCGATGACCAGCACGCCGAGCGTGACGAGCAGCGCGTTGACGAAGCTGAGCGGCGCGATGCGGTAGAGCCGAGCGTACTCGTCGATGTCGACGAGCTGCGCGCCCGCGAAGACGACGATCGCCCCGAGCGCCACCATGGGGAGCAGGCTCAGGAGCGGGGTGAGCAGCAGCAGGAACGGCACCAAGGCGGCCGTCGCGACGAGGCTCGCGAGCTGCGTCCGGCCGCCGGCGGCGTCGTTCACCGTCGTGCGCGATTGGCTCGCGCCGACGGGAAAGCCCTGGAAGAGGCCGGCCGCCAGATTCGCCGCCGCGAGCGCGCGGAGCTCGTGCTCCGGCTGGACGTCGTAGCCGTTCTTGTTCGCGAACGCCCGCGCGAGGAGGATCCCGTCCGGAAACGTCAGCAGTGCGATGCCGATCGCCCCGGGAAACAGATCGCGGAGGTCGGCGCGCGAGATCACGGGGAGCACCAGGTGCGGCAGTCCGCTCGGCACGTCCCCGACGACCTTGACGCCGAGCGCGTCGAGACCGAAGGCCGCCGACACCGCGATGGCGAGGGCGAAGACCACGAGCGCGCCCGGCAGCCGGGGCGCGACCCGGTGGAGGACGCCGAGCACCGCGAGGCATCCGATCCCGAGCGCGAAGGTCAGTCGGTGCGTCTCCGACAGCTTGCCGGCGAGCTCGGCGAGCAGCGGAAAGAAGTCGTGCTCGTGGAGCTTCACGCCGAAGAGCTTTTCGAGCTGCGTGGAGACGAGGATCAGCGCGGCCCCCGTCATGTAGCCGACGAGCACGGGCTTCGAGAGGAAGTCGGCGATCATGCCGAGGCGGAGCCGCGCAGCGACGAGCATGATCGTCCCGCCGATCAGCGCCGTCGCGGCGCAGAGCAGGGCGGTACGCGCCGGGTCGCCGCCCGCGAGCGGCCCGACGGCGCTCGCGACGAGCAGCGTGATCGCCGCGTCCGGCCCGGCGATGACCTGCCGCGAACTCGCGAACGCCGCGTATCCGAGCATCCCGGCGAGCGCCGCGTAGAGCCCGTGGGCCGGCGGAAGACCGGCGAGGTCGGCGTAGGCGACGACCGACGGGATCATCACGATGCAGGCGCTGATGCCGCCGATGACGTCGCCGCGGAGCGATTCGCCGCGGCGGTCAGCGAAGACGCGCACGATCGGCAGCACCTGCCGCCAGCCGGAGGCGCCGGACGGGTCGTGGCTCGGCTCCGTCACGCGAGCCTCACACCATCGTTCCGATCGTGGCGCGGAAGCGTGCGAGTGCGTAGGCGAACAGCGCCGCGCTGGGTGTGGAAATCATGCCTGAGGCGTTACTCATCTCCGACAATCTCCGCCACGACGGCCTTCGTCATGCAGTCCCCGGCGATGAACCGGGCCCCTTGCTCGTGCATCTCCGCCAACTGGGCCCTCCCCGCGGCATCGATGTACGTTACGTCCGTGAGGTCGATGGTGATCGTTGGCTCGTTCACGGCGTCCAACATGGTGCGCCAGCACCGTTCGACTTCCGGCACCCATGGCCCTTCCAATCTTCCTTCCAGCCGCAAGGTGAGAACCCGCGCGTGACCCTCCACTGTGATTCGCAACATCGATACGCCCGGCTTTGGCTCTGAGACCGCGAATCGCCGACTCGTGTGCTTCTTGGACCGGCGATCTCGCGGCTGTTCGCCTCGCAGCACAGAGAACGCATCGACCGTTCCAGCGATGGAAATAGGCCGCCGTTCGTTTCGAAAGAGCCGCAGGGTGAAGGACTTAGGCGTCCAACGGCAGTGGACGCCTGCAACGGCGTGTCAGCGGCCAAGTGCCGGCGGTTTGCCACCTGCGCCGGCAGGTTGGCGAGCTATTCGGGACGGGAGATGCCGAGCTTCTTCATCTTCCAATGTAACGTGGAGCGCTTCATCCCGAGGCGGGCTGCAGCCCCCTTGGGGCCGCCGAGAACCCAATTGGTGTCGCGCAGCGCCCGCAGGATGTGCTCTCGCTCCGCGTCGGCCAGCGTGAGCGGAAGCAGCGGCGGTTGGCGCCGTGGCCGGCGCAGCCGCCGGCTGCAGGTCGGCAACGGGTACCTGGAGCGTCGGGCCCTTGGAGAGGATCACCGCGCGCTCGATGACGTTTTGCAGCTCGCGCACGTTGCCCGGCCAGGGGTAGCGAACCAGGGCATCCATGACCGACGACGGGATGGTCTCGATCCGCCGGCCCATGCGACGGGCGAAGCGCTGTGTGAAATGGCGGACCAGACGCGGGATGTCGTCCGGGCGCTCACGCAACGGCGGCAGCACGAGCGGGAAGACGTTCAGCCGATAGTACAGGTCGCTGCGGAAGCGGCCGTCGGCGATCATCTCCGCCAGGTCGCGGTTGGTGGCGGCCACGAGGCGCACGTTCACCCGAATCGTCTTCGTGCCGCCGAGGCGCTCGAACTCCTGCTCCTGCAATACGCGCAGCAGCTTGGGCTGGAGCTCCAGCGGAATGTCGCCGACCTCATCGAGGAACAGCGTCCCCTGATGCGCAAGCTCGAAGCGGCCGACTCTTCTGGCTGATCGCGCCGGTGAAGGCGCCTTTCTCATGGCCGAACAACTCGCTCTCGAGCAGTCCCGTGGGAATGGCCGCGCAGTTGAGCTTGACGAAGGTGCGGTCCTTGCGCGGGCTCAAGTCGTGCACGGCTCGGGCGATCAGTTCCTTGCCGGTGCCGGTTTCCCCGCGGATGAGCACCGTGGAGTCGGTGGGAGCGACCGTCTCGACTTGCTTGAGAATGGGCGCAGCGCCGCGTTCTCACCGACGATGTCGCCGAAATCGTGCTCGGTGCGAACCTCCTCCTCCAGGTACGCCTTCTCCTTGGCGAGCTTGTCCCTCAGCGCCTCGATCTCCTCGAAGGCCAGGGCATTCTCGACGGCCACGGCCACCTGGTTGGCGACGAGCTGCAGGAAGTGCACGTCCGATCCGTCGTAGGTCGCCGGCTGCTTGGACGTGAACACCAGCGTGCCCAGCCGCCGCCGGGCCGTGGTCAGCGGCAGCCAGCAGTAGCTCTGGACTCCATACGGCTGCACTCGTTCCAGCAACCGCGGCCAGCGCCTCAGCTCGGCCACGTTCGAGGTGATGAGCGGCTGCTGGGTCTGCCACACCAACCCCGCCGGGTCGTCTTCCGGACGTAGATCGATCACGGGCCGGGGTGAGACGGGTTCCAGGGTCTCCAGGACGTGCAGGCGCATGGTGTTGGTCGCCGCCTCGTGCAGCACCAGGGAGAGGGCATCGAAGTGCACCACCTGAACGAGCCGGCCGGCCAGCTCGTGGAACAGCGCGGGCAAATCCCGGTGCGAGACGATCGCTTCCGAAACGGCGAGTAATGCCCGGTACCGGTCCTCAGTGGCCGTTGCCTGTCCGTCCGAGTCGGCACTTGACATGACTCACGGTCTGGTAGTACGGGGGCCGCGGCCCGTCAAACACGAGGATGCGCTGGTCGGTCATGCCCAGGAGTGCCTTGCGGGCGTGGATCCGGGGTAGAAGTGACGAGTACGCGAACCTCCAGAACAACCTCGACCTGGTCGCGAAGATCCGTGAACTGGCGCTCGAGCGGACGGCGCGCCGAAGCTGCGAGGAGACCGCTCCTGTCGCCTACGATGCGCCGCCGCCGCGGAGCGCGAGACGGAGAGCATCGACGAGCCGATCGGCGCCGCCGGCGTCGCGCGCGCACCCGAAGACGTGGAAATCGGGACGCTGGAGCACCACGTCCACGTGGTGCTCGGCGAACCAGCGCTCGTAGGACCCGCCCAGATCTTCGACCGGCGCGCCGCGGCCGACGTAAGCACCGATCCCGCCGAGCGACGCGAAGTACGCGGCGCGGTCCGGCGACAGGCAAGCGACGGGATCGACCACCGAGGCGACGAGCGTGAAGCCGCGGCCGACGACGTCGTCGAATCGGCCCTCGACCCCACCACGCCGCACCCGGCTCTGCAGGAAGAGGTGTCCCGCGAGCGGATCGCCGTCCGCGAGGATGCCGGGACCGAGCGCGGTCTTCGGCAGCGGAGGCGGCGGGCCGCCCGCTTTCACGGCGGCGGTCATTGCCGCGTCGCGCGCGGCGGCCGCGGCCGGATCGGGAACGCAGATCACCTTGCCGAGCTCGATCGAGAAGTCGATCGCCTGTCGGACCTGCGGCACGCGCTCCGAGGCGTAGGTGTCGAGCACTCGCTCGTCGGCGCGCCCGCGCAGCACGAGATCGAGCTTCCATGCCAGATTGGCGGCGTCGCGGATCCCGGCGCACATTCCCTGGCCGGCGAACGGAGGCATCTGGTGCGCCGCGTCGCCGGCGATGAGGAGTCGGCCGCTGCGCCACGTGTCGACGCAGCGCGCTTGGAACGTGTAGACGGCATGGCGCTCGAGCGTCGCGGTCTCGGGGGTCATTCCCCACGGCTCGAGGAGGCGCCACGCGGTCTTCTCGTCATCGAGCTCGGCGATCGATTCGCCAGGAAGGCGCATGAACTCCCAGCGCCGCCGCCCGGGGCCGCCCGACACGAGCGTCGTCGGCCGGGCCGGATCGCAGACCTGCAGGTTGACGGGCGTCCACTCGCGCGGCGTGCGCGGCACCACGTCGACGATCAGCCAGTCGGAGAAGAAGCCGAGGTCGGTGACGGTCGCGCCGAGACGGCCGCGAACGAAGCTCTTCGCGCCGTCGCAGCCGACGACCCAGCTCGCCGCGACCTCCTCTCGCTCGCCGCCCGCGCCCGCGACAACGAGTGAGACCTCGTGCGGCCCGCGCGAGATGTCGACGACCTCGCGGCCGCGCTGGACGGCGACGGACGGCAGCGCGCGCACCCGGCGATCGAGGGCGCGCTCGAGATCCGGCTGCGCGAACATGTTGGCTTCCGGCCAGCCGGAGAGACTCTCGCCTTTGCTCTCGATGACGAGCAGCGTCTCGCCGGCGGCGTTTCGCCACTCGTAGGTGTCGGCGGGCTCGGTCAGCTTCGCGAGGTCGTCGCCGAGACCGGCCGCCTGGAGGATGCGCGCGACCTCGTGGTCGAGGTGCACCGCCCGAGGCAGCGGATAGGGAACGGGCTGCTTTTCGAAGACGCCCACGTTCCAGCCACGCTGCGCGAGCAGGATGGCGAGCGTCTGGCCGACGGGACCGTAGCCGACGATGACGACGTCGTAGCGCTTCATGCAAGCCTCAGAGTCCGCGTGTCAGGTGGACGAGCCGGGTCGTCCACGGCCCTTCTCGGACAGCACCGCTCGGACGCGGCGGGCGCAGGGCGAGCCGTGGGCGTCGTAGAGGGTCAGCGATTCGCTCATTGGCGGCCTCAGAGGCGCAGCATGTCGAACGGCGTCACGCCTTGCGGAAGCGGCGGCCGCGCGACCAGCGTCTCGATCGGCTCTCCGGCGCGATAGCGCGCGTAAAGCTCGTCGGGATCGAACACGACGCCGATCGGATTGCGCGCGAAGTCGCCGCTCCGCATCCACGCGTTCGCCTCCTCGGCGGTCGCGAAGTTGTCGACCTGCAGCTCGATCCGGTTTCCGTCGGGGTCCTTGTAGTACATCGAGGTGGTCGGCCCGTGGTTGATGCACCAGAAGGGCTCGATGCCTTCGCGCTTGAGGCGCGCGTAGGTGTAGAGGAGGTCGCCGAGATCGGCGTGGGTGAACGCCACGTGATCGGTGCCCGCGGCGAGTTCCGACGGGTCCGGCAGCCCCGGGATCGCCGCGATCGCGAAGCGGTGGTGCTCGTCGTCGTAGGTGAGGAAGGCGAGCATCTCGTCGGCGTGGACGATCTCCGCGCCGAAGACCGTCCGGTACCACGCGACCATCTCGGGGAAGCGAGAGGTCCGGCGCACGACGTGGGCCAGCTTC
This sequence comes from uncultured delta proteobacterium, assembly GCA_963745025.1. Taxonomy (GTDB): domain Bacteria; phylum Desulfobacterota; class Binatia; order JACPRU01; family JACPRU01; genus CAVQIG01. The sequence goes on along the minus strand of CAVUWD010000014.1, from coordinate 3,862 downwards.
ACGGGCGCCACCCGGCCGCGCGCGGGGTCAAGCTTCGCTTTGCGATCCTCGTTCGTCTGCATGCGTGTTCTCCTAGAATCGGGTGGTGTCGGCCAGCTCGTCGATGACGCGGTTCTCGATCGCGCCGATCTTCTCGATCTCGACCTTGACGGTGTCGCCGGGCACGAGAAATCTCGGCGGCTTCATGGCGACCGCGACGCCGCTCGGCGTGCCGGTCGTCACCACGTCGCCTGGCTCGAGCGTGAACGCCGTCGAGAGGTGCTCGACCTGCGCGAAGCAGTCGTAGATCAGCTGGCTCGTGTTCGAATGCTGGCGGAGCTCGCCGTTCACCCAGGTACGAAGCTCGAGGCGGTGCGGGTCGCCGATCTCGTCCGGCGTCACCAGCCACGGGCCGAGCGGGCCGTGCGTGTCGAAGGACTTGCCCATCGTCATGGTCGGGGTGCGAAGCTGCCAGTCCCGCACGCTCACGTCGTTCGCCACGAGATAGCCGGCGATGACCTCGGCGGCGCGCTCGCGCGGCACGTGCCGACAGCGCCGGCCGATCACGAACGCGAGCTCGCCTTCGTAGTCGAGGAGCGCCGAGACCCGCGGGCGATGGATCGGCCGACCGGTGCCGACGACGCAGGTGGACTGCTTGTTGAAAAAGACCGGGAACGCCGGCGCGTCCAATCCCGATTCCTCGACGTGATCGGCGTAGTTGAGGCCGATCGCGAGGTACTTCGGTGGCCGAAGGACCGGCGCCTCGAGCGTCACGTCGCCGAGCGCGAGGCGCGGCGCGCGAGACGCCGCCGCTCGTCCCGCCACGGCCAGCGCATCGGCGCCGGCCGCGAGCAGCGCCGTCATCTCGGTCGGCAATCCGGGCGTCGCCGCGGCGAGGTCGACGATGCCGTCGCCGACGACGACGCCGATCCTCGTCGAGGCCCGATCCGTGAAGGTAGCGAGCTTCATTGATGTCTTTTTTCCGTCCCCTATTCCCAAACGATGCCCACGCCCGCCCCGATCGAGCCTCCGCTCAATTTGAGTGTTGCGTCGGGCTTGTCCTGCGCCCGGGCCATCTTCATGCACAGACCGAGCGCGACAATCATTGCGATTCCCACTATCCGTCTTTTCATACGCTTCTCCTTTCGATCCCGTCGAACCGTTCGACGTTCGTCGCGCTCATACTCTGTCTCTTCGCATCTCTTCTTGGCGTTTCACGCCACTCGCCGCCTCCCAAGCTCTTCCGGTTGCACGATCGCGCCGGACGGTTTTTTTGGCGCGTATTGATAAGAACGATCGGGATCCTCCACGTACGATCGCGCCGATGGATGACTCCGATCGCGCCGATGGATGACTCCGATCGCGCCACGCGAGTGCGATCGTGAACGTCTGCATGCGCGACGCCCCAACCGAGCGGAGCACCGACGGGCCCGCGAACAGGGCCGAGATCGACGTCGAGCTCGGCGCCGATCGGACGTTACGCGTTCACGTCGCGGGCCGATGGGAACTCGGACGCGGGCTGCCGTCGACCCGGGTCGTCGAGCAGGCGCTCCGAGCTTCGCATCCGCTAAACTCGGGCCGATCGTACGACAGTCAGCGTCCGAGATGGAAGCTTATGTCCCTTCCAGGCCCCTTGTACCCGCTATCCCCCGGGCGCCTTCTACCTGCCGTACTTCACGCCGCCGTCGCTCATCACGCAGCAGGAGATGGACGCGAGGATGGACGTCGGGGACGACACGTTCGCGCTGGACATCCCGCCGGATTTCCAGCGCGATCTCCTCGCCGGGCGCACGCCAAGTGGCTGAAGGTCTGCCACCAGATCCCGTGGCGCCGCTCGATCGCGTCGCTGAACTACCTGCTCTCGTCTCACGTCTGGCGACAGGACCACAACGGCTTCAGCCACCAGGAACCCGGGCTTCATCGATCACGTCGTCAACAAGAAGGCCGGCGTGATCCGCGTGTACACCTCCCGCCCGACGCGAACTGCCTCCTCAGCGTGACCGACCACTGCCTGCGGAGCCGCAACTACGTGAACGTGATCGTCGCCGGCAAGCAGCCCGCGCCGGTGTGGCTGACGATGCAGCAGGCGATCGAGCACTGCACGGCCGGCATCGGCATCTGGGAGTGGGCGAGCAACGACCGGGGGGGCGAGCCCGACGTGGTGATGGCCTGCTGCGGCGACGTCCCGACGCTCGAGGCGCTGGCGGCGGTGGACATCCTGCGGCGGCACGCGCCGGACCACCCGGCGTCGGACCGGCCAAGCTCGCGCGCTACGGCGCGGCATTCCTGCGCGTGCTCCGCGAGCCGGACTGAACCCCGTTCAGCTTCCGTCGCGTTCGATCAGCACGTGTCGCACGACGCGCTCGGTCAGGTCGGCGATGAAGTCGCCGTGGTAGATGGGCGTCGCCTCCGTGAAGACCGCGATCACGACCTGCCGGCCGGAGGCGACCTGACGGACGATGCCGGCGTCGGCGTAGATCGGTCCCCAGGTGCCGCTCTTCGCGTAGATCTCGAGGCCCGGGAGCCGCGACGCACCGCCGGCGATGCGATGGACCAAGTGCGGCTGCTCGGCGGGATCGCGTCGCATCCGCCGGCGCACGGTCGCCGAATCCTCCGCCGAGAGCGCGCGGTCGGTGGCGAGCAGCGCGAGCAGTCGTGCGGTGCCGTTCGCGGTCATCGCCTGGCGATTCGGCGCCTCGCCGTGTCCGCGTCCGAGGCCACCCGCGACGCTCGCGTCGCGGATGAACTGTGCGTCGCGGCCGTAGAGATCGCCGCCGCCGTCGTAGGTCGGGTTCACGCAGTGGAGGTCCGTCACGCCGAGCGTCTGCGAGCCAGCGCTTCACGGCCTGCCGTCGCTCGCGGTAGTCGCGGTAGGCCTCGGCCGAGAGCTCGGGGCCGGGCTCGGTGTCGGTCAGGCGCGCGAAGACCTTCTGCGTCGCCTCGTTGCTCGACACGCGGATCATCTCGGTGAGCTCGCGGTCGAAGTCGCCCTCGATCCGCAGCCGGCCCTCCTCCTGCCAGCGATAGGCCGCCATCAGGTAGACGAACTTGACGACGCTCGCGGGGTAGATCGGCGCGTCGCCGTGATGATCCGCGATCCGCGGCGGCTCGCCGTGCGCGAGGTCGAGCACGGCGACGCGGACAGCCGCCTCGCGGAGCCGAGCGTCGTGCGCTTCGAGCCCGTCGATCGTGCGATCGAGGAAAGCCTGCAGCTCGGGCGACGGGCGGACGGTCTCGAGCCAGTCGGCGGCCTTCGACGGGGGCCCGTCCGCACGGGCGAGGCCGAGCAGCAGGACCGACGCCAGCACCCCCAGCTGCCGCAGTCGATCAACGCCCATCGTGGTTCTGCTCGGCATCGATGAAGGATAAGGGAGCCCTTCCGTGAACGATCACTCGGGGACCAGGGGATCGAGCCGGTCGGGGCTCGTGTGGATGGCCGCGGTGGCGACGCTCGTCGTCGCCGCCGGCGCCGCGGCATTTCAGGCGCCGGTGCTCACCAAGGTACAGCAGGCCGATCTCAAGGCCAACTTCGCCCTCTGCAAGGCGAAGCTGAAGGGGCCGTACGGCGACAACTACTGCCTCTGCGCGGGCGGACAGAAGCGGCCGGTGCAGGTCGACAACCGCGTCACGAGCCCGTGCGGCGCCGCCGCCGTCTACTGCGCCGCCTACCGTGCGCCGTGGGCTGAGGCGCTCGGCCGCCAGCGCATGTGGATCGCCAACATCTTCGCGCGCGATCTCGACCAATGGGACGCGTTCCCCGATCACCACGACCTCGTCCGCGGCTACATCCTCGAGAAGTACTTCACCGAGACCAACCCGACGCACAAGCTCGCCGAGATGCGGTCCTACGGCGGGCTCGGCGGCGCCGAGTACGAGCGACGAC
>CAVUWD010000013.1:0-484556 GCA_963745025.1 uncultured delta proteobacterium | reverse complement strand
TGTCAATGACAATGAGACAGTCGGTTTCCGAGTTTAGTGTAGATCCTCCGTGTTGAGCGGCACCACGGCCGCTCTGTGGAGTCCGCTGTCGATCGATGCGAATGGCTCACCGGTGCCGATTCGGGGGGATACCTGGGTCTGGGTCGAGTCCGCTGCGGGGCTGTTCGGGGCTCTGAGCGCGAAGGTCGTCACGACCTCGGGATCCGAAACGTACTTGGGCTCGGCGAGCGGCGCCGTGGGCTTGTTGATCCAGACCTCGGTCGGCAGTGCCGGCGGTTGCGGAAGCCCTGCGACGAAGCGCTCGGGATGGGCGGCGTAGGCAGCCGCGAGCACTCGGGCCCGCGCCTCGACCCGCTTCTCAGCAAGCCCGTAGTGGACCTCGTCGGGCGTGAGCATCCCGAGCCCGAGTGACGATGCTCGTGTTGTACCAAGGGAAAAACGTCGGGGCCGAAGCTGCGCAGTCCTGGATCGATCCGAAGCGCTCGGGAAACTCGGGACGGTACTTCATGGTTTTGAACTGCGCCTCGGAGAAGGGGTTGTCGTTCGAGACGTAGGGCCGCGAGTGGGTCTTGGTCACCCCGAGGTCCGAGAGCAGCAGTGCCACGGGCTTCGACTTCATCGAGGACCCGCGGTCGGCATGCAGCGTGAGCTGGCCCGCAACGATTCCCTGCCGGGTGCAGCTCTGCTCGATCAGTTTCTTCGCCAGCGCCGCGCTCTCCTGGTGGGCAACCATCCAGCCCACGACATAGCGGCTGAAGATGTCCAGGATCACGTAGAGGTAGAAGTAGGTCCACTTCGCCGGCCCAAGCAGTTTCGTGATGTCCCAGCTCCAGACCTGGTTCGGTGCGGTGGCCAGGAGCTCGGGAGCCGGGTACTGCGGGTGGCGCAGCTGATCGCGGCGCTCCCGCACCTCGTGATTCTCCTCCAGGATCCGGTACATCGTCCGCTCCGAGCAGAGAAAGCGCTCCTCGTCCAGAAGCTGGGCGAAGACCTGGGGCGGAGCCAGATCGACGAAGCGCGTCTCGTGCAGGACCTCGAGCACGGCCGCGCGCTCGGGGGCGGCGAGCTTACGAGGCGGACTCGGACGAAGTTCGAGCGGTGGCTTCGGCCCGATCCGCCGGTAGTAGGTCGCCGTCGGCAGGCCGAGCGCCGCGCACGCCGGCGCAATCCCGAGCGTCGCTCCTGCCTCGCGCACCGTCTCGATGGTCACTTCTCGCTCTCGAGTGGGGTCCCCAGAAGAGTTGCGAGTTTTTTTTGGAGCTCCACCAGCCCCTCCGCTCGCTCAGCGCGCTTGGTCAATCGCGCGATCTCGCGCTCCTGCTCGGCGATTTTCTTCTGCTGCGGATCGGGCGGTGCCACCTTCGGTCCACGCTTCTTCGCCGACAGCCCCTCGAGCTCGCCCCGGTCACGGGCGGCGCGCCAGGTCACCAGATGCGAGGAGTACAGCCCCTCGCGCCGAAGCAGTGCCCCGATCTCACCGGACTTCGTGCAGCGATCCGCCTCGCGCACGATCCGCCGCTTGTACTCCGCCGTGAACCGCCGCCGCTCCGCCTTGGCCACCACCTCCGCGTCGGGGGTGGCCCCCGCCGGCGGCGCGCCGGCCGGGAACACTCCAGTCGCCCTACGGGCTCCTTCCGTTTCCCCGGCCTCCTCGATCATCTCATCCCTCGCCTTCTTCTCAACCACCTTCATCCATATTCGACCCCCCGCCCTCTACAGTAAATTATGCCACCCCGACTGTCTCACCGTCATTGGCAGAGAGGGGGAGGCCATGATCAGGAAAAGCATATCCGATCGAAGCTTGTGGAGCTTGCCCACGCCGAGTTTGCCGCTCGAAGTCTTGCCGCCGGAGGTGGAGATGGACGCAAGGATGCGATCATCCACGGAGACAGCATCGAAGTCGAACACCCCGCCACATGAAAGGCGCTCGCCGTTTCCCACATCGCCGCACTACGGAGAGAGGCAGATACTTCCAGCTACGAATGCGCGAACACGAGCGGTAGCTGTTTGAAGCCAAACACAACAGGGCTTTCAGTTTGTCGGACTGCTCCTGCCTGTCCAGGCCGAAGAACAGGAAAACGATCCAGAACCGCGTTTAAGGTAATCCTCGCTTCGGCTCTCGCTAGCGGCGCACCCAGGCAATAGTGAATTCCAGCGCCAAAGGCGACGTGGTTACGTAAGTCACGATCGAGCCGGAACTCATCTGGTTGCGAAAAAGCTTCAGGGTCTCGGTTCGCAGCACCATAAAACATGGTTAGTCGATCTCCTTTTGCGATCTTGACTCCCAAAACCTCGGTATCACGCGTGGCCCAACGGAATAATCGTTGTACGGGACTCTCGTAGCGTAGAGTTTCTTCAATCACCGTTTCCACGAGGCTGCGATTGTCGCGCATTTGCCGCCACAAATCCGGTCGCTCGGCCAGCGTATTGAATAGATTTCCCAGTAGGTTGGTGGTCGTTTCGTTCCCGGCAATAAGTAAGAGGATACAGAAACCGAGGATCTCCCAATCCTGCAGCGCTTCTCCTTCAACATGGGCTTCCACCAATGCGGTGATGAGATCTTCCGCACCGTGCGCGCGCCGAGCCGCAGCCATTTGTCCGAAGTATGCAACCATGGCTTGCAAATTTTGCACACGTTCCCCCATTTGCACGGACACCGTGGAAAGAAAAGCATCGGACCATCGTTTGAAAGTGAGGTAATCCTCACCCGGGATGCCGAGCAGACGAGCAATGATCTTTACTGGTAAAGGTATAGTGTACGACTCGACAAAATCAACTTCCCCTCCCCCACTATCATCGAGCAAAGCGTTGGCGATTTCCGTCATCCACGGTTCAAGTGCTTCGATGCGTCTGAGGGTGAACGCCTTATTCACCAATCGACGAAATCGGGTATGACGTGGGGGATCGTCTTGGATCAACACAAGCTTTGGTCCAAACTGTCCAGCTTGAGGATTGTCTGATGAGAACATCTCGTGATCACGCAGCGCAGCATAGACGTCATCGTACTTCAGCAATCCCCAAGACCAGATCGGTTCCTTTATTCCCGAGAATTCATTAGCCGGAACGCCGATATAACGTACGGGCGATTGCGCACGCAGCGCTTGGTAGAGCGGATACGGCTCGGCGAACAGGTCACGTTTCGTGAGGTCGCTTGAAGTAAAAGGTGGGAAGGACATAGGTGCTCCTGGTGCTGTGGCTCGCTCACTAGTTTTGCTTTTGTAGCTCGCGCGCAGAGCGCGCTCTAGAGCCCGCTCGTTGCACTCGCTTTATCGCGCATAGCTCACTCCCTGCGGTCGCTCTATAGCTTGCTCGTTACACTCGCGTTATGGCGTATGGCAGATGGCTCGCACCCTGCGGTCGCTTTATAGGGAGACTCTCTTGCCATCAGCTATAAAGCGAGCAACGCGAGCGAGCTATTAGCCGATAGAAGGAGCGGAGCGAGAACTTAAAGTGATCGGGTCCCCCTCCGGGTCGTTTCATTATGTTCGACCGCAAGCAAATCGAGCACCGGCTCGAAAGGAGGCCAGGCGCTGTGATTGCAACCACTGCAGGTTGTCTCGGCCTCATTGAGCCCCCTTTGCAAAAGTCACCGCCCCGACGTGCTTGTAGCGCCACACCCCCCGGTCGTAGAGCGGCGGCGTGGGGATCTCGCGCTACGCTTTGAGCCCTTGCTCACCGATGCAGGCATGCCCGGCCGATGGGTCGATACCGACCGCCCGGCAGCACCAGTCGAGGCCTGCCACATCGTCCGACCCGCGAGCGATCCAGGCCATAGCTCTCTACCTTTCGTCGGCCGAGGCTGGCTTTCGCCCACGGCAGATCTTCAACGCGTCGTCGAGAAGCGCAACCCAGAGCCGTTGCTCGCCGGTTGACCGAGTTGGCTGATGCTCGACGCGAAGGGAGGGGTAGCGCAAGAGGTAATAAAACCGCAGATGCGCTTCGCTCGTCAAGCCGACGAGCGTTGGCGTTGATAGGGCGGTTCCGCGCCTGGTGTTGCAACGCGTCTTCTACGCGCCGAAGCTCGATGCGCGGAAAACACCTCTCGTGCTGCGGTTACCTTATCCCGCCACTCCGCGTGCGCTTTGCGGGCCTCGATGCTCTATCCTGCTACCCCAGGACCAACGGAAGACCGCTCTTGCCCCCGCCGACCGATACGCCCGCCGATCGAGATCGAGCAGGCGCATCTGCAGGGCCGTACTTCGCGTGTGACGCCTCGTAAGCGCGTCGCCCGCGCCCGGAGGCGGCTATGGAGCAAGGTCGGCGTGGCCCGGCGATCGCCGAGGGGCTGGTTTCTTACCGCCGCCTAGGAGATCGCCACGACGGTGTACATGCCACGGCGATACCGAACTTTAGCGTACCGGTCGCACCACGACTTCGCCGCGACACCGATCGCGTACGTCACGGCCGCAGGCGAGCGGCCGCAGCTCCTTGTCGAGGCAAATGCGCACCTCGTGTAGGTATCTCTGGCTGCAGACCACCGCGAGATCATCGTCATCGAAGCCAGAATTCGCCTGCAAGAACTCCCGCCGAATGCGGTTTGCGTCGATGTGCCTCACACCTTGCGGGTTTTGGTACGGCTCCGGGATATGCACGCTGGTGTAGGCAGCGCGCACCTTGGCAAAGTAGTCGGCGGGCGGCATTCCGCTACACGTGCCGTGCGTTTTCCATTCGTGACGGATCAAGGTCGGGCTCGGCATGATGTCGAGCATGCCGTCGACGATGGATTGATCCAGCCTGCCACCGGCCGCACACGATTCCAGGAAGCCGCTCTCGTGCTGCGGCCAGAGGCCGTGCACGACGAAGCCGTACCGTCTGGAGCTGCCGCACTGCGGGTCAGTGGCATCGCGCTCGGTGCTGGCGCAGTACTCGGGAGACCACGACAGACTCAGGACGAAATGGTCGAACTGTCCGGCTCCGGCATCCTGCGGCAGGCGGTGACGCGACCGCGCAGTGGCAAAAGCGCCGAGCAGCCCTGCGAGGAGAACGGCGGTCGCGATTATCTTACGATGACGCACGGCGCGTTCGCTCCCTCATCGCGGGCCCCCATCTGTGGGCTCCTTCGGAAGCCCGAGCGACCTGTCGGTCACGGTGGCCCACGGTCCCTCCGTACGCAACGATCGCCGCACCGTCAGGCTAGATCGCGCTCGCGGCGATGTTAACGGTCAGCGCCAGTAAAGCCGCGTTGAACACGAAGGAGATGATTCCATGCGCGGCTGCCGTCCGGCGCATCGGCTTGGAGAGGATCGCCACGTCGGAAACTTGCGAAGTCATCCCGATCACGAACGAGAAGTAGACGAAGTCCCAATAGTCAGGCTCCTCTCCGCCGGGAAACGCGAGGCCGCTGCCCTTGCCGCCGTTCTCCTGGTAGAAATCGTGCGCGTAGTGCAACGCGAAGATCGTGTGCGTGAACGCCCACGACATCACGATCGTAACGGTTGCGAGGATCAGGTGGGCTGGTGGACGCACGGAGCCAGCGGTGGAAGACGAGCCGAGCTCGGCTACGATGGCCCCGAGGCTGGCGAGTGCCGCCGTGGCCGTGAGTACCAGGATCGCAGTCCTGCCCTCGTCTTCGACTCTCGCGCGTAGCCGAATGTGGCCGACGTGGGAAACCGCCATCAGATGGTACACGAGAGCGAGATAGAGGGCGACACCGGCATCCCACCCCACGAGGAGCCGTGTCGCGAACCGCGAGACCGCAGGCAGCAACGCGATGACGGTCAGCCCGAACAAGCCCGAAGCGAACAAGCGCGGTCGAGCGCGAACGATCCGCACCGGCAAGATATTGCGTCCCCACCGGCGACGGGGCGTGACGTTCATGGCGGCCATTTGAACCTCAACGGCGGCAGAGTCTCAAGCCGTAACCCCCAGCGAACTCGTTCGAAGCGGGTGGACGGGGAGATCGTCGGCGGCATCGGAGTCGGTGGCAGCAGCGCCGGATCGGCAAACTGCCGCCCACGACGGTCGCCCGCGAAAAGTGCGAAAGGCCGATCAGCCGGGACGGGTCGTCCTTGATGCGCTGGTACAGGTCCTCGGTGCTTATCCCGTAGAGCGCGGTGCAGGCCTTCCGCTGACACCCGTCGATCTCCAGGATCGGCGCACCGTCCATGCGGCCGAAGGCCTTCAGGTTGCCACCCTCAACGAGCACGGCGAAGTTCTGTCTCACGCCGAGCTCCTTGCGCGGGTGATCGCCGCCGCTACTCTCCGGGCGGCAAGCTCGTGGGTGATCGTCGTCTTCGTGTATGTCACGTCCTTCGGGACATCCTCTGGATCGCGTTGCCGTCTCTTAGTAAAAGTTGCGGAACATACCCTTGGAGGTACGCCATGTCCTCGCCGGTCGTGTCTACGTACTACGCAGAACTACGGGGGCTGGGATGTTCCGGAGGCGGTAGGCTGAGGGAGGAGACCGGCCTGCTCCTGAACATCACACCGACGCGCGACCAGCCATTCAAGTTGATTCCTCCGGGAGGACTCAGCATGGTAACCCTTTGGCGGGGTACATTGGCTCGCCTTCTCGGGTCAATTAAGTCGTGATGGATATCTAGAAAGGAGCGAAACACCATGCGGACCTGGAATTGGCTGGTCGTTGCGGCGATCGCGATTGCCTCACCGTGCTTGCATGCACAAGAGCATAGTGCGGGCCATGCGTGGACTTATAGCGGAGCAGATGGACCCGCACACTGGGGCGACCTGAAATCCGACTACGCCACCTGCAAGCATGGGAAGCACCAGTCTCCAATCGATATCCGCAAGCCGCAGAAAGCTGATCTGCCCGCGATTCAGTTCGACTACAAACCGACGCCGTTCCATATCATCGATAACGGCCATACCATCCAGGTCAACTACGCCTCGGGCAGCTTTATTCGGGTTGGTGACAAGCAATACCAATTGAAACAATTTCACTTCCACCATCCGAGCGAGGAAGAGATCAACGGCAAACGTCACGACATGGTGGCCCATCTTGTGCACGCCGATCAGGATGGCAACCTTGCCGTCGTTGCCGTGCTGCTGGAAAAGGGCCAAGCTAGCCCATTGCTCGACGAATTGTGGAAGAACGTGCCAGCGCAAAAAGAGAAAGAGGTGGCCGTGGATAACGTTCAGATCAATGCCGCCGATCTGCTACCTTCCGATCATGGTTACTACACCTTTACGGGCTCGCTGACCACGCCGCCTTGCAGTGAGAACGTGACCTGGTTTGTGCTCAAGTCCGTCAACACGCTGTCGGAAGCCGAACTATCACAGTTCGCGAAATTGTATCCGCACAATGCTAGGCCGGTGCAGCCGCTTAGCGACCGCATCGTTCAAGAGAGCAAGTAGCCGTCCCGTATGCCGGTCGGATCGACCTGTCGGTCACGGCGGCCCATGAAGCCAGCCGTGCGACGCCGCACGAGGTCGGCGTCGCACGGCCTACCCTGATCCGTCAGGCTGCGGCGGCCTTGCGTCGCGGCACCGGCACAAGCGTGTGCACACGTGCCCGTGCGATGAGCGCATCGACTGACCACGGTCCCGGTCCGACCGCCAAGAGGAAGAGCACGCTCATGAGCTGGGCATATTCCGAACGAACCTCGTGCAGCACCGCCCAGATGCCGATCTGCGGGGGAACCGGCGGCAGCGGCAGGGGCGACGTTCCGAGGTAGATCGCGATCTTGGTGGAGAGCATGGCCACCACCATCTCGACCACGAAGGGGATCGCGGTGACGCGGGTGAGGAGACCTGCGATCAACAGAATTCCGCCGACGATCTCCAGCCCGCCGACGAAGTGCGCGGTCAGCTCGGGAAACGGAAAGCCGAGCTTCGTGAATCGTCCGACGCCCTGATTGACGTAGACGAACTTGAGGATGCCTTCCCACAGGAAGACGGCCCCGGCCATCGAGCGGATGAGAACCGTCGAGCGCGGCGCAGTTAGCGGCGGGCTCCACAACCATTTCATCAACTGGCGTACGTTCATGATACTGCCTCCTTTGCCAGTCATGACCCTCGACGGGCCGCTTTTATTCCCCGCCCGGCGTGGCGCGCGGACGCGACTGCCGCACGAGGTCGGCAAGCCTGGCGAGATCGTGGAGATTGAGGTCGGAGACGGCCCAATAGGCGAGATCCGTGTCGTTCCAGTGCACTAACGAGTAGCCGTCCGACGTCGACGTCGCGGTGCTCGAAGCACCCGCGCGATCCGGCCAGATGAACAAATTCACGAGATGCGCTTGGTGCCGGTAGACGAGCGCGGCAACCGGCCGCCCGGCGATGTAGTCCATCCGACCGCCGACCAGCGCAAAGCCGTTCGCCGTAAAATCGGCGACGGGCGGCGCATAGGCGATCTTGCCGTTGAACCAGGGGCGCACCGTATGCTGATCGGTCGACGCGACGTCGACGAGGTGGTCGACCATCAGCGAGCGCACATGGCCGGAGACGATCTCGTCGACTAAGAGGTCCGTGGTCATCGGCCGCCTCAGAAGCGGAACGATGCTCAAGGCGATCACGGCGGCGAGCGCAACGGGCGCAGCGAACGCCATCGCACGCCATCTGAACAAGCGTGAGTGAGCGCTGCCTCTCACTTCGTCTCGCACCACCGCCCGAATTCGCTTGTGGAGATCGGGTGGAGCACTGAAATGAAGCTCGCCTTCGTTGAGTGCGGTGCGAAGCCGTCGCCCCTCCTCGTACGCTTCGGAGCAGGTCACGCATTCGGGGAGGTGCTGCTCCATCTCGAGATTTTTCGCGAGATCGAGCTCACGATCGAGATAGGCTTGGACGAGGTCTCGGGGTTCCGTGCAACTCACGGTTAGACCTCCTTTCCCCTGCTCAAGCGGAGAGACTCTTGAAGCCGCTTGCGGCTGCGCGACAGCCGCGACATGACCGTGCCGATGGGAATGTCGGCGACCACGGCTATCTCGCCATAAGAGAGGCCCTCGAGCTCGCGGAGAACGATTGCCTCGCGCAGTCCGACCGGAAGCCTCTCGAGGGCATCCTTCAGCGACCGCGCATTCGCGTTTCGCAACAGGTTCTCCTCTGGGCTACTGCCGCCGCCTTCGCGGCCATGAGACTCCTCGTCGAAGCTGACCCGAAGCTCGTCAGGGCGAGCTTTGCGAAGCCAGCTGTAGCAGGCGTTGCGCACGATCGTGAGCAGCCAACTACGGCTGTCTCCGCCCCGGAAACTGTCGAAAAAGCGAAAGGCTCTGAGATACGCATCCTGTACGACGTCCTTGGCGTCGTGCTCGTCGCGCAGCAGCCAGCGGGCAAGGTTATAGGCGGCGTCGAGGTGCGGAAGCACGCTGGCTTCGAAATCCGCCCGTTGATTGGCTTCTCTCAATCGATGCCATCCCCGTTCGGCGCTCTCGCCTATCTAGACTATGCGCTCACCGCGTTTATTCCCTGCAGGCGGCTAGCGCTTACGCGACTTTCTGATATCCGCCGGAAGTCTTTTTCACCTTCTTCGCTCGCCCCCACTGGGCGAAGCTCACTCCGGTCGCTTTCCCAGCAAGCTTCCGGACGTCGTCGATCGTGAACTTGCTCGGCAGCTTGGCGAAGAATCTGTCGGCTTTCGGCGGTCCCTCTCATCAGGAGCTGAGCGGAGCCAGCACCGCCCACTGGTATCCATCAGGGTCAGTGAGGAACGCTTCGATCCCGAACGATTCCCGCACCGGCGCGCGGAGCCAGGAGACCCCGTTCCTCTTCAACCGCACGCCGAACTCGTCCATGTTGGCGGTCGTGAAATGGGGAATCATGCCGATACCGTTGGGTTCGCCCTGCTTCTCGAAGGGCCAGGGGCGAGTGCTCAGCGCAACACCGTAGTTGCCTGCCCGTAGCATGGCAAAGTGCAGCGACCGGTACTCCATGCGCATGCCCAGCACGTCTCGGTAGAATTCAACCGAGCGACTCATGTCCGAGACGGTGAGCAGGATGTGGTCCATCCCGGTCACAGCGCCGGGCGACGAGACGCTCCCAGTACCGAAATCGATCGTGGGGGCGCAGCCAGGGACACTCACAAAAACTCCAACGAGGAGAACGAATAACGCGTGAGGGATTCGCATCTGCGGCCTCCCCGCTGCACACTGGCAGGTAGTACGTGAGCAACTAGAGTAGCCAGTTCATCCCAGCGATGAAAAACTCTCTCTGCAGATCGGCGTCACCGGGTTCGGCTCGATCACGATCACTTGAGTTCTCTCGGAAAGGCTCGTCGAGCATCACCGGCAAGCAGGGATCGTTCGGAACCGATGTGAACGGCGGTTGGAGCGCGCGGACGCGCTCGGGATGCGCGGCCGCGAAAAGGATCGCGGTCGGCCCCGCCTCCCCCTCGGCGAAGATGGCGGCGCTCTCGGAACCCGCCGCGTCGAGCACGGCACGAAGGTCCTCGCTCCACTCCTCCCACGTCGGCACGAAGTCGCGGGGACCCCGCTCGGATGCCCCGGTGCCCCTTCGGTCGAAGAGGATCAACCGGCTGAACGACGCGAGGCGCTCGTTGAATGCAGCCTCCGGAGCCACGTCCCACTGGAGATCCAGATGGCAAAGGCCGTGGTGGTACACGAGATCGAGGGGGCCTTCGCCGACGATCTGGTAGGCCACCTCGGCATCTCCGACCGCCACGTACCTCGTATCCGGCGCGTCCATCGCCTCACCGTGTGGCTCGTCCTCGAGCCGTTGTCGCTCATGACACGGCTGCGCGCAGATGACAACTTCGTCCGGCTGAGGTGCTGCATCGGGTGGGCCGGCGCTCGCCTTGCCCTTCTCCGCCTCGTTGGCGGGGCCCCCACGCTGTGTCGGCAGCTACCCACCCCATGGCAACGACGGCCCGGTCGACGGGCGAAACTTCACGATAGTGTTGAACTCTGCACTCCGAGCCGATCGTCGCGGAGACCTTCGTCGTCTTCTGATCTCCTTGGGTTTCCCCGTCCTGGTCGCTTGCGCGTAGCCGGCCCCCGGGTCTACGGTCCCCTCGCCCAGATGTCCTGAGAAGACTGATCGATGCGGTGCCCGAGTTGCGCGTTCGAGAATCCTGCCGACTCGAAATTCTGCTTCGAGTGCGGAGCGCGCTTATCCCTCGTCTGTGGGCAGTGCGGAGCTGAGCTCCCACCTAGCGTAAAGTTCTGCAATCGGTGTGGAAAGCCGGCAGCGGAAACCCGGTCGCGACCTTCTGCGCCGGAGCCCCGAAGCTATACTCCGCGTCACCTCGCCGAGAAGATCCTCACCTCGCGCGCCGCCCTCGAGGGCGAGCGGAAGCAGGTCACGGTGCTGTTCGCCGACGTGAAGGGGTCGATGGATCTCTCGGAGTCGATCGACCCCGAGGATTGGCACCGGATCATGGAGGCCTTCTTCAAGATTCTCACTGACGGAGTTCACCGCTTCGAGGGGACGATCAACCAGTACACGGGCGACGGGATCATGGCGCTCTTCGGCGCGCCGATCGCCCACGAGGACCATGCGGCGCGCGCCTGCTACGCAGCGCTGGCGTTGCAGGACGATCTGCGCCGCTATGCGAACGAGTTGCGAATCCAGAAGGGGATCAGCTTCTCGGTGCGGATGGGGCTCAACTCAGGGGAAGTCGTCGTCGGGACTATCGGCGACGATCTCCGCATGGACTACACGGCCCTCGGCCACACGGCGAGCCTGGCGGCGCGGATGGAACAGATCGCCGAGCCGGGGAAGGCGTACCTCACCGAGCACACCGCCAAGCTCGTTGAAGGACTCTTTCAGCTCCACGATCTCGGACTCCTGGAGGTGAAAGGGGCTCACGATCCGCTGCGGGTCTACGAGCTCGAGAGGATCGGACAGCTTCGCACCAAGCTCGAGGTTTCCCGCACGCGCGGGTTCTCGCGATTCGTCGGGCGGGAGCGGGAGATGGCCGCGCTCGAGGACGCTCTGGAGCGAGCGATTGCGGGAAATGCACAGGTCGTCGGCGTCGTCGCCGAGCCGGGCGTCGGCAAAAGCCGGCTCTGCTACGAGTTCCTCGAGCGCTGTCGGGCGCGTGGTGTTCAGACCTTCGAGACCCACGGGATCCCGCACGGAAAGTCGATCCCGTTTCTTCCCATGCTGGACTACACGCGGACCGTCTTCGGAATCACCGACCAGGACAGCGCCGAGGCGGTGCGCAGAAAGATCGCGGGGTTACTGCTTCTCCTCGACGAGAGCTTCCGCGAGGCCCTTCCGATGATGTTCGAGTTCCTCGGCGTTCCCGATCCCGACCTCCCCTCGGCGCGCATGGATCCGGAGGCGCGCCAGCGGCAGCTCTATACCGTCATCAAACGCGTCACGCAGCTCCGAGGCCAACGGGCGCCCGCGGTAACACTATTCGAGGACCTTCACTGGTTCGACGGTGGGAGCGAAGCGCTCCTCGAGCAACTCGTGGAGGCTCTGCCCGGTACACGATTCCTTCGCGTAGTGACCTTCCGCCCCGAGTACCACGCCCGCTGGATGAAGAAGTCGTACTACCAGCAACTGCCGCTACTTCCGCTCGGTCCAGAGGCAATCGCGGAATTGCTCGCGGATCTCCTCGGGACAGATCCGTCGCTCGAAGGTCTTGGAGAGCTGATCCGGGAGCGCACGTCCGGCAATCCGTTCTTCGTCGAAGAGGTGGTGCAGTCCCTCGCAGAGGGAGGCAACCTCGCAGGCCCGAAGGGCGCCTACCGCCTCGTGAAGGGGATCGGCGGGATCTCGATTCCGCCGACCGTGCAGGCCGTGCTCGCTGCGCGTATCGATCGCTTACCGGAACGAGAGAAGCGAGTCCTGCAAACGGCGTCGGTGATCGGCAAGACTTTCGCCGAGGCAGTCCTGGCACGTGTCGTCGATCTACCGGAAAAGGATCTCACCGCCGCTCTGACGAGTCTCACCGGCGCCGAGTTCTTGTACGAAGAGGCGCTCTATCCGCAAGCCGAGTACGCCTTCAAGCATCGGCTCACCCAGGAGGTCGCCTACCAATCGCAGCTCTCCGACCGCCGCTCGCGAACTCACGCTGCCGTCGCCCGGACTATCGCCGAGCTCGAGGCCGCGAAGCTAGACGAGCAAGCCGCACTCCTCGCCTACCATTGGGAGCATGCGGGCGACGCACTCGAGGCCGCCAGCTGGCACCGGCGAGCCGCCGAGTGGGCGGGGATGAACCATCCCGCCGAGGCTCTGCGGCATTGGCAGAGCCTGCGCCGCCTTCTCGGCTCCGTCGCGGAGAGCCCCGGGGTTCTTGTGCAGCGCGCAATCGCCTGTGCCCAGATGATGCAGATCGTGATGCGCGCCGGAGGATCACCGGAAGAGCTCGAGGCGCTTTCGCGCGAGGGGACTGCCCTCGCCGCCCGGACCGAGGATCCCCACGCCGTTGCCCTAGTGCTTCACGCGTGCGGCTTTCTCAAAGCGATGCGCGGACAGCCCGATGCGCTCGATGCGCTTCGCGGCGCCGTTCGAGCGGCCGATGCAACCGAGGACGCCGGTCTCAAAGCTGCCGTTCGCTACGGTCTAAGCTTAGGCTACCTGTTCTCCCGAAAGTTCGCGCAGGCGTTAGCGCGTGCCGACGAAGGACTCGCGCTCGTTCGCGAGGATACGCAGCCCGGAACAGCCCGGCTCGGATTCAGCCCGTACCTCTCCCTCCTTGTCCACCGTGCCATCGCCCTCTCTTACATGGGCCGACTCGACGAAGCGGCGAGAGATCTCGACCATGCGCTCGACTTGGCTCGGGGCCAAAGTCAGGCGTCGATTGTTGGATTTCTTCACGCAAACCGCGCGGTGATCTTCGAACTGGTAGGAGATTTCGAACGTGCGCTCTTCCACGCGCGCCGGGCTGTCGAGCTTGCCGAGCTTTCGGCAAACAAGTTTCAAGTAGTGTTCGCTGGTGCGGCCCTGGGGGGTGCATTCGTGGGGAACAGGCGTTGGAGCGAGGCCCTAGACACCCTCGCCCGGGCGCTCGATCTCGCTCGGGCGACCACCAATCTTGCGACTCAGCCAAGGTGTCTAGCGCTTTTGTCCGCCGTTCGCCTCGCTCTCGGTGATGTCGGCGCGGCCCGCGCGCACGCCGAGGAGGCCCTCCACATCGCACGCCGGTACGAAGCAAAGATGCATGAGTGGATGGCGGCAGTGGCCCTCGCTCGCGCCCGGCTCGAGAGCGAAGGGACGGCGGCGCGGGACTCGATCGAGCGGCTCCTCGCAGAGACGCTCGCGCTCAGCCGCGAGTGCGGCGCGAAGACCTGGGAACCGTTCGTCCATCTCGAGCGCGCCGAAGTCGCGAGGCGGCTCGGCGACGAAAAAAACCGCGAGCGCGAGCTCCGCGAGGCGCATCGCCTCTTTCTCGAGATCGGCGCTCCGATCCGCGCCGAGCAGGTCGCGAAGGAGCTCGCCGGATGAAGTGCCCCGCGTGCAGCTTCGAGAACGCCGCGGGGATGAAGTTCTGCGGTGAGTGCGGGTGAGCGAGCCAGTACCTGCTCGCGGCCCGTGCGTCTTGGCGTTCGACTCGCCGTTGGGCTGGCCGGACGCTCTTGGCCGAGGTCTGTCTGCTCACCGAGCGGGCGAATTCATCGACACGCCGCCAGACGAGTTGTTTCGGCGCCGAATGGATCGCTTCATCAAGGAGAAGCTCGGCAAACACCCCTTGGATGTCGGCGCGGAGGGCAGAGCGTGCTTCGAGCTGAGCTCGGTCGCCCGACCGCCCCGAACGCGTCCAGGAGGCTCCATGCCTTGATCGCGTCTCGTCCGGGGCGGTGAGCGGTGTTAGGCTGACGCCGATGCCGATGCCGAGCCTCACTCGCCGCGATTTTCTCGCTTGCGGAGCCGTATCGCTGAGGATAGCCGGTACTAGCGCCCGAAGTTGGATCTCGGACACCGGCACTGCCGTCCTACCGCTCTACGCCCGCTCTACGCCCGCTTTGACGGCTTGTTGTCGCACGTGATTTAGTCCGCCGAAAGGCGGACCTCACCGATGAAAGTCCTCATCGCTGACCAGTTCGAGCAGAACGGCATCGACGCCATTGCGGCCGGAGGGTGCGAGGTGCTCTACCAGCCTTCGCTGGCCGACCAGCAGCTCGCCGACGCGCTCATCGCCACGCAGGCCGACGTTCTCGTTGTGCGCAGCACGAAGGTAACCGAAGCGATGCTCGCGAACGCCTCTCTGTCGCTGATTGTTCGCGCCGGTGCGGGGGTCAATACCATCGACGTCAGCGCCGCGTCGCGCCGCGGCATCTACGTGTCGAATTGCCCTGGCAAGAATGCGATCGCGGTTGCGGAACTGACCTTTGCGTTGATTCTCGCGCTGGATCGGCGAGTCGCGGACAACGTCTTCGATCTCCGCGCAGGCAAATGGAACAAGAAGGAGTACTCGAAGGCGAGAGGACTGTTCGGGCGGACACTCGGCATTCTCGGCTACGGCAATATCGGCCGGGAGGTGGCGCAGCGGGGCCTCGCCTTCGGCATGCGGGTGGTCGTCTGGAGTCGACGGTTTCAAGAACTGTCGGATCCGGGATCCCGGATCCCGGATCCCGGCGTCACAATCCTCCACTCACCCGAAGCAGTCGCGGAGCAGGCAGACATTCTTTCGGTCCACCTCGCATTGGCGAACGAGACGCGCGACCTTGTCGGCGCAGGAATCCTCAATCGGCTGAAGCCGGGTTCCTACTTCGTCAACACGTCACGGGCGGAGGTCGTCGATCACTCAGCGCTCGCCGACGCCGTAAAGACCCGTGGTATCCGGGCAGCGCTCGACGTCTTTGCGCGGGAGCCCGCATCCGCAACCGGTGAATTCAGCAACCCGTTGCTCGCGCTCCCCGGCGTCATCGGTACGCATCACATCGGCGCATCAACCGAGCAGGCGCAGGAAGCGATTGCCGCGGAAGCCGCCCGGATTGTTCGGACTTACAAAGACACCGGCAAAGTGCCGAATGTCGTCAACCTTGCGACCAAGACACCAGCGACGCACATGCTCGTCGTGCGGCATCGCGATCGTCCAGGCGTGCTTGCGCACATCTTCGATCATCTGCGCGCCGGCAACCTCAACGTACAGGAAACGGAGAACATCATCTTCGAAGGCGTCGAAGCCGCGATCGCGCGCATTAATCTCGACGGAAAACCGCCGGCAGAGCTGCTTCGCACCATCGAACGCGGCAATACGGACATTTTGAACCTGTACGTGGTTAAGATTTGAGGTGGGGATAGCCGGTATGAGCGCTCGAAGTTGTATCAATGAAGACGGGCTGCCCCTCCGCGAACCGCGATATGGTTCGCGGAGGACCACGGGGTCATCCGATAAGGAGCCCAAAACAAGGGAGGAGCAGCCCGATGACAACCTACTACGTTGGACTGGACGTTCACAGCAAGCAGACCTCGTTCGTGATCGAGGACAAGAGGGGAAAGGTGATCGCGCAGGCGAGATACCTACGACACGGGAAGGCTTCTCGCAGCTGCAGACGACGTATCACTTTGGGCGGGGAACCCAGGTGGCCTCGAGACGGGGACCGTTGCCTTCTTCGTCGCCCGCCAGCTCGGTCGACTAGGGCTCGATCCGATCGTGGTCGACGCGCACGAGGTACGAATCAAGGCGCACCGGCCGAACCAGAAAAGCGACGCACGTGATGCTTTGGAGCTGTGCGAGGGATTGCGACGAGGAATCTACCGCTCGATCGTGCACGTTCCAGGTCAGGAGATCTCGCGTCTGCGTGACACGCTGTCGCGGCGCCGTCACTTCGTGCGTCTGCAGGCGGCGCAGGTGGGTGCCGTCAAGGCGGGCGATGTTATGTGAAGCGGCCCATCACGCCAATCGGCCCTACCATCCGCTCAACCCCTACTTCGCAAGGCAGTGCACGAAACGAGGCTACAAGATGGCCATCGTCGCCGTGGCCCACCGTCTGTGTCGGATCATCTTCGCGATGCTGCGGGATCAGAGCGATTTCGACGTTGGTAAGCTCGGCGTTGAACGCGGACCCTTCGAGCGCAAGGTCGTTCGCGCCTACCGCCTCAAGGCGAGCAGCCAGTAGGCACCGGAGTGGATATCGCCAAAACCAAGGTGAACCGTGCTCAAGATCGAACAGGAGACCCCGGTTACGTCAGTGGGCCTCGAGCCCATGAAGTTGTATGGGGCCCTGCTCGCAGCACTGAAACATGGGGCGTATCGACCCCGGATGGGTGAATGGTGAGCGACGGTGCCGAGATGAACGAGGCGAGACGAAGCCGATTCCAGAGGAGGAGAGGACAGACCACAGACCAAACTTCACGAACACCTTTGACACGCCCGTCTTCATGGGTGACGTAAGATTGGATCTCGGACACCGGCACTGCCGCTTTACCGCTCTACGCCCGCTTTGACGGCGAGCGCCTCGCTACTGCTGTCGAATACCCTCTGCGAAAACAGCTCGCGGAGCTCGCTGCCGGCCTGATGGCCATCCAATTCGAGCACACATTCCTTCTGACCGACTGACTGTGAAACCACTGGCTCATACACGAAATTCCTGACACTCCTGCCTCTCGATCGCCGCCGACCGTGCCGATTCCGACGGGGGTGTGCCGATCTCGGCAGTCAGCGAAGGTTGCTCGCGCTCACTTGTCCGCAGAAGGCAACGGGCCTAGCATGGACACCGTCCGGACGGGCCCGCTTCATGAGTCGGTCGCTTTCAGCCTGGGCGCTCACGATTGCCGTTACGGTCTTCGCAACGGCGGCTCCGGCCCTCGGCGGCAGCTACCAAGGGGCGCTGGTGCGCTCGGGCGCCGCGGTGGCCTCGGGGGCGCGAGCGAGCCCCGCTCCCATCGCTCGCCCGAACATCGTCACCCGCCCCATGCCTCCCTTGCAGCGAGCCCCCGGCATCGTTATCCGCCCGATGCCTCCCTTCCAGCGAGCCCCCGGCATGCGCGGTCACGGTCATCACCACGGGTCGGTCGTAGTCTTCGTCCAGCCCCCGTTCTTCGGGACGCAGCCTTTCGGCTATTCGTTCAGCCCGTATTTTCCGTACTACCCATACTCGGCTTCGGGGCTCTATCCCTACTCGTCGCTGTATCCGTACTCCCCCTCCTACCCCTACTCTTGGCTCTACTCGTTCGGCACGCCGCCGGCCTCCGTGGCTGCGCCGTCGACGAACACCGCCCCGTACTATTGCTGGGTAGACGGAATCGGCTTCACCGACGAGGGACGCTTCGTGCACCATCTGCACGAGGTGCACGGCGTGCCGCTCGACGAGGCGCTCGCCGCTACCGAGGTGGTCGGCGAGCGACGCGTGTTCTTCGGCTACTGACGCGGCTCAGGCCGCGAGGTCGGGCGGGTCCGTCGCGGTGGAGTGGCGACAGCAGATGTACCAGCCGCTCGCGCAGGAGGCCGGCAAGCGGTCCGCGAGCCAGTTGTCGAAGCGCTCGACCGTGCTGAGCCCCGATCGGCAGTAGAACACGTTCAAGATCACGAAGCTGTTCCGCCAGTCGACGATGCGAAGGTGCTCGCTCTCGAGGAGTCGCGTCATCTGGCTCCGCGTGAACTTCTGTACGTGGTCCTGCTCGGGATTGGAGGTGTGCATCTCGTACTTCGCGCGCGCCGAAGGCATGCCCAACCGCTCGAGCCGTTCGCGCAGCGCCCCCAAGCCGCTGTCGAGGCCGCATCGCTCGCGAAGGAAGCGCTCGCAACGGCCGCCGATCTCTCGCAAGCCGTAGCCGTTCGGAACCGTCACGAACAACCAGCCCGAAGGCGCGAGCTTGTCGCTCATGGCGACGAGCGGGCGCGGCTCGTGAAGGTGCTCGAGCACCTCGGAGCAGACGATCAGATCGAAGGAGCCTTTCACTCCGCGAAGCTCCTCCGTGACCAACACGAACGTCGCGCGCTCGTACGTGTTGTGCCGGACGCACCAGTCGATCGATGCCGGATCGACGTCCGCGCCGACGACCTCACACCCGAGTGCCGCCAACGGAAAGCTGATTGCCCCGTTTCCGCAACCGACGTCGAGCACACGTGGCGGATGGCGAAACCCGTCGCGCACGAGCCGGGCGAGGACGCCGAGCTTCTTCCGGCCGCCGGGAAACCGGGAGTACTCGGTTGCGCTCCACGGCAGCGGCGCAGGGCTATCGGGTTCCGCTCGCCACCGAGCGGCGACTCGCTCCGGCAGGCGCGAGCCTGACATCAGGTGCATCGAGGTTTCCGACGCCGCGGCTCCGCATTTCGTTTATCACACGGGCGGGAGGCCATCGTGGCAGTGATCGTAGAAGGGGCACGTATAAGGTGTCTCGCAATGGGGGCCTACCGTTAGCGGTGGCGGCTCTTCTGCACCCAGCGTCGACCGCATCCGGGCCAGCGTCTTTCGGACATCCTTCTGTAGCGCCCTCGCGCCTCTCGTCAGATCTTCGGAAGTGAAGAGCCGTTTCAGCCGGTATGCTCCGCCGTCATGCACGTAGCCTCGGTTCAGGTGCATGAGGTGAGTGCGGCGGACCCTGGCGCCGGCGCCTTCCAGCACGTGAAGCACTCGCGCGGGAACTACTGGTCAACTGAGCGGCCGTTTCAAAGAGCCGGTTCCGACGGGGGAGTCGGCCGAGTTTGTTCAGGATCACCTCGGGCACCGGACGATCGAGTCAACGCTCGTCTACGCACGAATCTCCGATCGGCGCCGCTCACGAACGATCCGCCGACTCGAGCGCTCGCTCGAGACTTGACCGTACGCTGCTACCCACCCAGAACACGACCGAGAGGACCTCCCCGTCCTCTCGGTCGCCCACCCCTCTTTTTTTTGCCCAGATGCTGCCGCCCGCGAACGGCGAGCTGCAGAAAACCTCTTACCCGTGCACTCCGAGCCCGATCGTCGCCGAGACCTTGGTCGTCTTCTGGTCTCCCCGGGTTTCCCTTGCGAGAAGAGGCCCGAAGGGACTATCGGCAACTAGTCTTGGGGGCTCGCCTGCAACTGGGTTCACTCAGACGGGGAGAAGACGTACCGAGTCTATTCGGATCGAAGATGGTGAAATCACCGTCGCCCCCTTCGTCGAGCTCGCTCGACTGTGATTTGCGAAACGAGAACGAGTCCCGATCTTGGCCTTGGATCGTCACCCTTCTACAGGAACCGCTATGATTGCCGCAGGGAAGATTGCCCCAGACTTCGCGCTCCCTGCCGTGCCCGCTCCTGTCTCGCTCACCGACCTGCGCAGCCGCGGCGCGGTCATCGTCGTTTTCTACACGGAAGACTCGACACCGCTTTGCACGCGAGAGCTCACGCCCTTCGCCAACGACCACACCGCCCTCGCAGCTCTGGGCGCCGAGGTGGTAGCAATTAGCAGCGATGGCCTCGAGAGCCACGCTGAGTTTGCACGCGGGCTCGGCATTGCGTTCCCCCTTGCGAGCGACCCCGACCTCGCCGTCGCTCGCGCGTTCGGTGTCGCTGACGAAGATTCTCGGCGTGCCAAGCGAGCGGTCTTCGTCGTCGGCCGCGATGGCCGGCTGCTCCACGCCAACCCCGACTACAACCCTGGTAACACCGCCGACTACGAGGGCGTGATCGCCGCGCTCGGTGCCCCTGGCGAGACGGGGTAGTTGCCGCTGTGACGATTCGAATCATCGGGATCGACTGCGCCGTGGATTCCTCCAACCTCGGCTTGGCGGCCGGCGACTTCGATGGCTCGCGCTGCATTTTGCGTGACATCGGAGAGCGCTCTGCGACCATGTCGGCCGCTAACTGGGTGAAGGCCCGACTACCGGCTCGCGGCGCTTGTGTTCTGGCACTGGACTCGCCGTTGGGGTGGCCGGGTGCTCTCGGCCGAGTTCTGTCCGGCCACCGAGCGGGCGAGCTCATCGATACGCCGCCAGACGAGTTGTTCCGGCGCCGAACGGATCGCTTCATTAAGAAGAAGCTCGGCAAACAGCCGTTGGATGTTGGCGCGGACCGAATCGCGCGTACCGCCGTCGCGAGTCTACGACTCCTCGACGAGATCCGTGTGACCGCAAAGCGAGAGATTCCGCTCGCGTGGACACCAGCACCGCCATCCGATGCCGTTGCGATCGAAGTGTATCCAGCCGCGACGCTGCTCGGTCACGGCCTCCCCTCAGCCCGCTACAAGAGGCGGGAAAACGAGCGAGAGCGGGGTTTGATTCTGGAGGGTCTCAAACGAGAGGTCGCCTTCACCGATCCTCGCCATAGCGAACTGGCAGCGAAGAGGGCGGATACCCTCGACGCGATTGTCTGCATTCTTGCTGCCGTCGATTTTTTGACGGGGCACGTGTTGTTACCGCCGATCGACGAGGTCACCCGCAGAGAGGGATGGATTTGGGCACGTCCGCGAGCCCCTTCTCGTGGTGACGAGTAGGCGCTCTGCTTACTATAGTCTCTGTTACTGGGCGCTGGCGGCGCCGGATTTACGTGCTCAGGCGGTGCGCGCCTCGAGTGAGCCGAGGTGCCACGAGGTCAGCTGCGCTGATGCAAGGCCGCGCAACGGCCCCGTACCGCTTTCAGCGTCGATCGATGAACACCCGCTCCTTGGCGATCCACATCGCCGAGCGCTTGAAGTCGATGAACTTGCGCTCGTCCTCGATCGCGATCTCCATCGCGCCGTTCGCCTCCGGGATGTCGGCCATGGTCATCATGTCGGCGCGGTTGAACCACGCTTCGGCATGTCCTGAATAGGCCGGCGTCACCGTCCCGCGCTGCTGGCGCAGCGGCTCGATGCTGACGTCGTCAGTGCAATGTACCTGCAGGTAACGCTGCATGCGGAAACCGGGCGCAACGCTGCGGATGAGCGGGCCGTGGTTGGTGCGCCAGTACAGCTGGCCCTCGGCGAGCGACTGCTGCGGCAGGTGACGCAGGCAGAAGAACAGTTTCACCAGCGGGCCGTGCTCGTGCGCGATGACGTACTCGGACGGATTGACCTGCGGATACTCGTAGGCAAACCACAGCGGCGAGTTCGGCAGGTCGATGAAGTTCTTCTCGTCCTCGAGCAGCTCGAGCGCGGCGGCCTGGCCGGCGGCATTGCCGAAGGTGGTCAGATCGGCCGGCGACTTCCACCACAGCTCGGCGACGCCGTCGTACTCCGGCTCCATGCCGCCACGCGCCACCGCCAGCGCCTCGTTGATCGGATCGTCGAGCGTGTGCAGCTGGATGTAGCGATGGATCTTAAGCGTGGTCGAATGCTTGGCCACCAGCGGCCCGTGCACGTCACGCCAGTACTGCTGAAAATCGGCCCGGCTCATGCCGGGCTTGCGCCGCAGCGCAAACTCTAAACGGATCATGGACACCTCCTCCTCGTGATTCGAACAGACCCGCGTCCAAGGCGACCCAGGTCCGCAATTTATCGACGATATGCGAACGCATAGGAGCGGTCCAGTCCGGGCGGCGGAGCCGGCACGTTCTCGCCACCCGCGACCCTGGGGAGCATCCACAACAGGCAGACGACCAGCGTGCGGCGAAGCTCCGGTCGGCCTCCCCGGCCCCATCCCATGACAGCAGTCTAATCGATTAGACTCTGGTCGCCGAACGCCTCGCGATGGCCTTCGCGGAGCGCATCCCGGCAAGCACGGCGACCCGCTTGGCGGTTCCGAGCATGCGCTCGACGCGCGCGACGAGCGCATCGAGACCGGCCGAGACGTCGGCCAGCGCCGAGATGCACACTCTTGCCGAAAAGCGCACTCCGCGTGCTTTCCCTGTATGCCCATGACCCGGCTACCGATCACCGGATCGGATCGTCTCGATTCCGAAGGAGACGATGACGCGGTCGAGCAGCGTTGTTGCCAGTGAATCTTGTGCCGCACGGGAGAGTGTTACCTCCGCTTGAGCGGCGACGTGTTCGCGAGCGCGCGATCCATTTCGTCCAGCAGGAGGCGTCCGATCGCCGATCGGCCTCCGCGCCGGCGGCTCCTACGGCTTGATCGCCAAGATTCCACACGCGCGACGCTGGCGCGTCACCCTCTCCGGCCGTCGCGTCATGGCCGCCGCCCAGGCTCCGGAAACCTATTGATCGCGCTCGGGTCGCCCTTGACGATGGCCCGAAGCCGCCTGCCGGACGAGGTGCGTATGAACGCGGTCTACAGCCGCGGTGATCGCATCGTGCGCCATCCGGCGGCGATGGAGCGCGATCCTCGGGCAACGAACGTCGAAGTGTCCGGCAGCCACATCGGGCTGACGTTCAATCCGGCCGTGTACCGCGCGCTCGCCAGCACGCTGCCGGCGCCGGACCGCGAGGTCATCTGAGCGCCGAGAGCGAGACTACCCTGTCCCGGTGGATACGGAAGCCTCATGAATCGTCTAAAGAGAGGTGCCCGCAGATCCGTGAGAGCCTTCCCCGCGTCGCCGAGATCCCCGACCGCCGCCGTTTCGCCGACGACCGTGTCACCTGCCGCCGTAGCGCCCACCCCGATCAGATCGGTGGCGTGGAGCTCCCGGCCGGGATTCCGCAGGAGCTGCGCCAGACAATGCAGGCCTTTGGCGTTCGCAGCGCGTCTTCACGGTAAGCTCAAAGGGTTTTATCGGCTAGAACCTATCCGAGCCCTTCAGGTCTCGGCTCACATCAACGAAAAACCTTCCCGCTGGCCCGTCACTAACCGAAGCGAAAGAGACGCTTCAGCACGTCGAGCTTCTGGTCGACCCACCGGATGAGGGCGAGGTCGCTTCCGAGCGAGCGGGGTGGATCGGAGATGAGCGTATCGAGGGTGATCAGGCGCTTGAAATCGACGAGCACCGGACCAGACCGGGGGGTCTTGCCGTCGCCCATATGGAAGACGACGCCAGCCCGCCGCATGATGTTAATGAACTCCTGAGCGATGAGCCCGTAAGCGATCGTCGTTGGATGGACCCCATCCAGGGAAAAGAGTCCTCCCTTGACCCGGCCCTCCGGTCCCGAGGTGAAGAAGTGAGAGTCCGGCTTCGGAGAGAGTGCCTGCAGTGCCGGCGGGAGTTCATACTTTGTCCACCACGTGGGTCTAGCAGCGATGTCCTCTTCGTAGCGGCGCGCCGCTAGCCGATCGAGCAGCGCGCATACATCGAGCAGGTACCAATCTCGTGGGGCCGGTGTCTCTTTACGGGCATCCTGCACAGCCTTTACGATCGCCGTGTTGTATTGGTCGATGGCGCTATCGATTGCACGCGCTTCCTGTTCACTAATGTGTGGATCCTCTGACGGATCAAAGTCCCTATCGGCGATCCAGGGACGCGTATAGTACGGGAAGTATCGTGACCCGGGTCGCACCTTGTCTTTGCCCACCCCTCGCGCAACCGGGGCGATCGTCACATGGGGAACCGTTGCCCAGATCACATGCCGGGCGCGAATCTTCTTGACCGCGCTCACCACTTCTCTGAGTTCCTCGTCGAAGTGGACGGGATCCCAGACCGTGAAACTGGCTTTTTTCGCGGGATCTTTGAAATCCGGCGCGGTACTCCAGACAACCTCGAGTCGAACCACTGTTCCCAGCGCGTTGTTCGCCCCGAGGAATACGATGAGCGTCTCGATCCCGTCACCGTTTCCGTCCTCGATGGAACCTTCCGCTCCAAGCGCGGCGGCGGCTTCGAGCGGCGTGAGCGCTCCGTTGTTCTTGTCACGGGCTGAGTTAAGTACGCGGAGAGCCGCACGCTCGTTGGCGTTCTCGACGATTTGCCGGAAGAGTTCATCTTTGGGTTTTGTAATGAGGGCGGCAAGATTGGTGGCATTTCGGTAGAGCGTGTCGCGGAGGTCCCAGCCGTAGACGGCGAGGTTGTGCTTGATGCCAACCTCGTTGGGGACGGTCGATCCTGGTCCCCGCTCCCACCAGTCCTCGATCTCGTCCATCTGGTGCCGGAGGTCGAAGAGTGCCAAAGGGATTTCCCACCAATTGAGCTGCTCCCCATACTCGCGCTCGAGGTGGCGAATGATGAATTCGATGTTGATCGGAAGTCCTCCATAACCCTGGTAGCGAGGTCGCCGAAAATAGTCGTCCCAGCCCATCTCCCAAGCGATCATCATGGGGTAGGAGATGTCGGTGTTGTATATCGCGCCGCTTTGAAACCCGTGGGTGAGAGAGTCACCGATGGTGACCAGCCGATGACGAGGGGTGCCCTTCCGGGTTACGGAAACCGCTATCCCAAGTGTTGGGTCGGTAACCTGAGGCGGGGCCTCGGCGACAACGTTCACGGATCTCGGAGTCTTCGAGTCTCGCATCTCATCGGTCACACCGTTGGACATCGCGGTCTCTCCTCGTTCCGCAGCCGTTCTGACACGGTCCGCTACCCCCTTAGTCGTGGCCTTCTTTGATCCGCGCCTGCGGGGGGAATGACGAGTGGTCTTCACGGTGCTCCTAATCCGAAGTTCCCCCGAACTAGCGGCGTGATCCATGCCGCCGACGCCGATTCGGAGAACGGAAGGATATGAGGCTTCATGACGCGGCCTTTAGGGACACCGTCGCGGCCTTTCACCCGTTTCAGCAGGTCGTCGTTTGCGTGCACGACCGCCGCCAAATCCACCACCTCCCGCCGAAGCCTGCTCCGATCAGTCGCGAGTGTTGGCGCCGAAGGCCTCCACGAAACCATGTCGTTCCTCCACTGCGATTCCGTCCACGGACTGCTGTCCTCGGTGAAGTGCCTCCAATAGCTCCGGCGAATTGAGACTGGAGACGATCCTTCAGAAACGCCGTGTTTCGGTCGCGCCGAGCCGGTGTATTGGGATGGAGTGAAAGTGAATGACCTCAAGAGGAGTCCGATCCTTCGGGCAGTCCATGCGGGCCTCCGGTGGCGGGCGATGCGTCTGAAGATGATCCATTGTATCCGGCGAGGAAAGAGACGGGAAGCCACCGCGTGGGGCGCGCTTGCCAGCGGTTCGTCCGCGACCATGACGACAAGTTCGGTGGCCGGTTCGACTCTCGGTAGCCGCGGCGACAAGTATCCACGTCGTGCGCACGCCGGTACGGGCCCCGAACGTCGTCTCCGAGCGTTTCCTCCGCAGCGTGCGCACGTTGAGAGCGGCCAGGGGATAGTCCCTCTGGCTTCTTTCACGCGCGCCTACTCGGGGCTCACCCGAGTGGGTGAAATTTCCGCGATCCGCTCCGCTTGCTGCAGGCGCCACATCTGCGCGTACTGGCCGTCGGCGGCGACGAGCTCGCCGTGGCTGCCACGCTCGACGATCCGACCGGAGCCCATCACCAGGATCTGGTCGGCGTCCATCACCGTCGACAGACGATGCGCGATGACGAGCGTCGTGCGGCCGACCTGGATGCGGTCGAGCTCGGCCTGGATCGCCTTTTCCGACTTCGAATCCAGCGCCGAGGTGGCCTCGTCGAAGATCAGAATTGCGGGGTCTTTCAAAAGGGCCCGGGCGATTGCCACGCGCTGCTTCTCACCGCCGGAGAGCTTGAGGCCGCGCTCGCCGACCTCGGTCTCGTAGCCATCTGGCATTCGTACGATGAAGTCGTGGATGTGCGCGGCGCGCGCGGCGCCTTCGACCTCCGCGCGGCTCGCCTCCGGGCGGCCGTAGCGGATGTTGTAGAAGATCGTGTCGTTGAACAGCACCGTGTCCTGCGGAACGATGGCGATCGCCGCGCGCAGCGACGCCTGGGTGAGATCGCGGAGATCACGGCCGTCGATGCGGATGTGGCCGGCGTCGACGTCGTAGAAGCGGTAGAGGAGCCGCGCCAGCGTCGACTTGCCGGAGCCCGAGTGACCGACTACGGCAACCG
Organism: uncultured delta proteobacterium; assembly: GCA_963745025.1. Taxonomy (GTDB): domain Bacteria; phylum Desulfobacterota; class Binatia; order JACPRU01; family JACPRU01; genus CAVQIG01. Next base: position 458,023 of record CAVUWD010000013.1, on the reverse strand, counting down.
TGCCGCCGGGAGCGATGTCGAAGTCGACGCCCTTCAAAATCTCGCGGCGCGGGTCGTAGCCAAAGCGCACGCGCTCGAAGCTGACGCGCGGGTGACGCGTGACAAGTGGCTGCGCGTCGGGTCGGTCCTGCACGTCTTGGCGCTCGTCGAGTAGACCGAACAGCCGCTCCATGTTGGTCAGCGCCTGCTTCACCTCGCGGTAGACCATGCCGAGCATGGCGAGCGGCGCCGAGAGCTGCAGCAGGTAGGCGTTGACGAGCACCAGGTCGCCGACGGTGAGCTTGCCGGCGACCACGCCGGCGGCGGCGTGCCACATCATCACGGTGACGCCGATCGCCACGATCATGGTCTGGCCGAGGTTCAGCACGGCGAGCGTCTTCTGCGACTTGATCCTCGCGTTCTCGAGGTGGCGCAGATTCTCGTCGTAGCGGGCGGCTTCGTGGGCCTCGTTGTTGAAGTACTTGACCGTCTCGTAGTTGAGCAGCGAATCGACCGCCCGTTCGTTGGCGCGCGTGTCGGCCTCGACCGCGGCGCGGTAGAAGCCAGTGCGCCATTCGGTGATGGCGATGCTCCACGACGAGTACGCTGCCAGCGTGCCGAGCGTGATCAGCGCGAAGCTCCAATCGTAGGCCCAGACCAGAACGGCGGTGACCATAGTCACTTCCAGCGCGGTCGGTAGGATGGTGTAGAGCGTCCAGTCGAGGAGATCGGAGATCGCGCTGCCGCCGCGCTCGACGTCGCGGGCGACGCCGCCGGTGCGCCGCGCGAGATGGAACTTCAGGCTCAACCCGTGGAGATGGCGGAACACCTTCAGCGTGATCTGCCGCGAAGCCCGTGCCATCACGCGGGCGAACACGACCTGGCGGAGCTCGGTGAAGAGCGTGACGCCGACGCGCGAACCCCCGTACGCGACCAGCAGCGCGATTGGCAACGTCCGCATGCCGGGCTCGAGACCGAGGTGGTCGACGATCTTCTTGAGCGCGATCGGCACCAGCATGTTGGCGAGCTTGGCGCCGAGGATCAGTCCGAGAGCGAGGACGATGCGGCCGAGATAGGGACGCAGGTAGGGCAGCAGCTCGGCGACCACCGCAAAATCACCCCGGGCGCCGGCGTCACGCTCGAGCGAGGCGACGTGCCCCTCGCGCTTATCGACCGCAGTCGTGTCCTCGGGCAGGGGTTTCGGGTGGGGCTCGATCATTTACAGTGCGTTCGGGCTCGTCCCATGGCAAGGGTCGTCTTTCACGATCCGCGAAGCTACCGCAAGGCGGATCGGGATTCCCCACGATCCGTCGAGCTGCTTGCCGGGTCAGCGTAACGGCGGCACCATTCAGGGCGAGGGGAAGTCCGCCACGAGTCGGGGTCGGTATCGTCATCGCCGTCGCGCTCGCTGACCACTACAGGTCGATCACCAACCGGCCGGTTCACCCAGAGCGAGCGAACCACTCGCGCATCTTGCCGAGGATCGCGAAGTCGCCATCGACCCGATAGCGGCCTTCCGCCAACGCATTCCCCCCGTCGAGCTTGCCGTGCGCGATCTGCAACCAGACGGTGTCCGGCGTATGCACGGTCAGGTCGGGCCGATCGGCGACGCCCTCGAAGCTCTCGCACTTTCCGTCGGCGATTCGTAGCCAATAGTCCCCCGGCTCGGTGCCGCTGACGTGGAATTGGATAGATGCCCGCGCGTCTCTCGCCGTCTCGGCGTTGAACGCCATCGGCATCCCCATGATGAGGGGCTCGATCGCCTCGGGCAGCTTCGGCGGAAAGATCTTGAAGTAGAGCGGCGGCAGCCACCACTGCGCCGTGATACCGGGACCGAAGACGAGGAGGTTCGGGTAGAGAAACGTGAAGCGCGGATCGAGCGGAGCGTGGGCGCAGAGCGCGGCCGCCGCGAAGAAGATCAGCGCCCAGTAGGCGGTCATGACGCGGCTGATCGCGTAAAACTCGGCGGTCTTGAGCTGCCAAGGCGGAAGCTGGCGCCGCGCGAAGTAGTACGTGAAGGGCTCGCGGCCGAGGAGGAGAGGCACGATGGCGGTCAGACCGAGCGTCGTGAAGAGAATCGCAGCCGAGTAGACCCGGAACAGTCTGACTACGGGATCGATGCTTCCATAAGCCGCCACGGTGCCGACGGCGAACATGATCCAGATACCGAAGTCGAAATACTTGTGCTCGCCGTACCAGTAGGCGAGCGCCATGTAGCCGCTCTTCACGATGAGCGCCGTGACGCAGCGCCGAGCGCAGACCGTCAGCGGAGTAGCCACTGGCGCCGTAGACGTAGAAGTAGACGACGACGGCGACGAGGCTCCCCATGTGCATGAAGAAGAAGCGGGCTGCGCGTGTCCCCGCGGTTGTTCCGGTGACCGGCATTGTAAGGCCGGTCGCATCATGGACGGATTCATCCGGCACGATCAAGGTTCGGCGCTAGACTCTGTCGTCTTGGGAGAGCCTCGCGAGGGGGATAGAAGAGTGCATGGCTCAACTTCTCCAGCACTGGCAGGTTTTCGCCCTGGGCTCGGCGTTCTTTGCGGCGCTTACGGCGATCTTCGGCAAGGTGGGCGTCGCTGAAATCAACTCCGACTTGGCGACGCTCATCCGGACCGTGGTGATCCTGGTGGTCACGGCGTTGCTGGTCACCGTTCGTTACGAGTGGAAACGCCCGGAGGAGATCAGCACGAGTGCCTTGGCGTTTCTCATGCTATCAGGCGTCGCCACGGGACTTTCGTGGCTCTGCTACTTCAGGGCACTTCAGCTTGGTCCGGCCTCACAGGTGGCACCGATCGACAAGCTGAGCGTGGTGCTCGTCGTGATCCTGTCCGTGCTGTTCCTCGGGGAGCGGCCGAGCTGGCACGTGAGCCTCGGAGTGGCGCTGATCGCTTTCGGTGCCGTGCTCGTCAGCATTCCGGTTGAGCCGTAGGCCGCGCTAGGACATGGGCATCCGAACCCTCAGTGAGCGACGGAGCTCTTCTTCGATTCGTCGCGGCTACCCGCGGCCTCGTCCAGGACGAGCGGCGGACGGTCGCATTCGCTCGCGGTGTCGATTGACCGCAGCGAGGACCCGGGGGCGCCGGATCAATCTGCGCTCCAGGCGTCGCTTCCCAGGGAAGTCGACCAGGGACACGCCGATCAGGATCGTCAAGAATCCTGGTCCCGGGACTCCCGGCATCGCGAGCACGACGCCCACCGCGACCATCGAAGAGGCCGAGGAGGTTCTTCGCGATCAATCCCGCCCAGCGAAGGACCGGATGCCGGTCAACCCAGAAGTCGCGCGAGTACGAGTCGGTGAAGTAGGCGGCGGGAAGGCGGACGAGCAGAACGCTCATGAGAGTGAGACCGCCGACGGAAGCGAGCAGGAAGACGCCGAAACCGAAGAGAACCTCGGTCCAGCGGAACTCGAGAGAGTCGAGAAGCGCCTTCCACCAGGGGCCCATCGCGATCACCGGCCGGGGCAGTGGGCTTGTCGGCCCCCCGGGCTTTCTAACTGCTCCTACAATTCGCGATTGAGCACATTCACGCCTTGCCTTCCATCGCTCGTCAACCGGCGCTGGATGATGGCTCCCTGTCGCCAGGAGGGATCTCGCCGCGATTGACGAGGCGGCGGTCACCGGCCGGTGCGTGGAGCGTCTCGAGGCCGCGGTCGCCACGCACGCGAGGCGGGCGCTCCGTCGTCGCCGATTGGCTTGGGCGCTTCTCTATGAGCCGGTGGACCCGCTGGTGGACGAGGAGCGTCTCGTCTATCGGCGGACGTACTGCCGGCACATGGGGGGTCTCCTGCGACAGGCGATCGCCGCGGGGGAGATCCCGGAGCAGAACGTCGAGCTCGGCGCGGCAGCCCGGGTCGGAGCGATCGCCGAATCGCTCGTCGGGCCGTTGTCGCCGGTCGCGGGGCAGATCGCGGCGGAGGAGGAGATCATCGTGACGCTCGTCCGGTTCTGCCGGCGGAGCGTCGGCGCTCCGGATGCCGCCGCGCTTCGCAGCGTCGCTCGGAAAAGAACTCCACGCTGAACGCGCCGGCTTGCGTCGGCGACCGCCGACTGGGGTAGGAGCTCCCGTCTTCTGGGCCACGTAAGCGGCGGCGGTTAAGCATCTTCCTGCGGCAGGAAGTCGGGAACCGATAAATATCGTTCTCCCGTGTCGTAATTGAAACCGAGAATCCGCGGATTTCCGCCCAATTCCGGAATCTTCTGGGCGATCGCCGCAAGGGTCGCGCCAGAGGAAATCCCGACCAAAATGCCTTCTTCGCGGGCAACTCGCCGGGCCATTTCCTTGGCATCGTCGGGAGCGACCTGGATGGTCCCGTCGAGCAGCGAGACGTCGAGGTTGGCCGGAATGAAGCCGGCGCCGATGCCCTGGATCGGGTGCGGAGCGGGTTCGCCGCCGGAAATGACCGGTGACAGCGTCGGCTCGACCGCGAATACCTTGAGCGAGGCCCAGGCCTGCTTGAGAACCCGCGCGCAGCCGGTGATGTGACCGCCGGTTCCCACGCCGGTGATCAGCGCGTCGAACGGCTCGTCGCGGAAGTCGGCGAGAATCTCCTGCGCGGTGGTCCGGACATGGATGTCGATATTGGCGGGGTTGTCGAACTGCTGCGGCATCCAGCGATTCGGTGTTTCTGCCAGGATTTCCTGGGCTCGGGCGATCGCCCCCTTCATTCCCTTTTCGCGCGGCGTAAGGTCGAAGGTCGCGCCATAGGCGAGCATCAGCCGGCGGCGCTCGATCGACATGCTGTCCGGCATGACCAGGATCAGCTTGTAGCCCTTGACCGCCGCAACCATGGCGAGCCCGACGCCGGTATTGCCGCTGGTCGGCTCGACGATGACTCCGCCGGGCCTTAATTTGCCCGAACGTTCGGCATCCTCGACCATCGACAGGGCGATGCGATCCTTGATCGACGCCGCGGGGTTTGACCGTTCCGACTTGATCCACACTTCAGCTGTGTCGCCGAACAGCCGCTGCAGGCGGATATGCGGGGTATTTCCGATCGTTTCGAGGATGGTCGCGGCCTTCATGCGGGCGTCTCCTTCGCGGGGGCGGCGTCTACATCGGGTGGATCGAAGCTTCTTGCAAGGCGCAACTCGAGCAAGTGCCAGGCCCAGAGCATGACCACCGCCACGGCGCCGATTCCGCCGGCGACCACGGCGACGACCGATCCGTCATACCGGGAGGTGGCGCTTCGACACGCTGGGGACACCTGTAGAGTTCCCAGAATTCCCAACGTCCGGGATCGACCGTCATGTGGACATCGGCCGCTAGTCGTTCCTCCGTTCCTATCCTCCTCCCCGGTGACCACTTCCGGAAGCGGGACCAAGGACGGAGTTCCCTACGCCTGGCGCTGCGCGTCGTAGGTGATCTTCGAGTTCGGCGGGACGGAGTGGGTGAGCCACACGTTCCCGCCGATGATCGAGCCGCGTCCGATGACGGTATCGCCGCCGAGAATCGTCGCGTTGGAATAGATCGTCACGTCGTCCTCGATCGTCGGATGGCGCTTATGCGAACGCAGTGCCGCGCTTTCGGCTCCGCGCAGGCTCAACGCACCCAGGGTCACGCTTTGATACAGGCGGACGTTGTTGCCGATGATGCAGGTTTGGCCGATGACGACGCCCGTGCCGTGGTCGATGAAGAAGCGATCTCCGATCTGCGCGCCGGGATGAATGTCGATGCCAGTCTTGCTGTGCGCGTACTCGGAAATGATGCGGGGGATCATCGGCACATCTTCCTGGTACAGCACATGCGCCAGCCGGTATGCGGTGATAGCTTCGATCACCGGATAGCTGAAGATGACTTCCTCGATGCTCTGCGCCGCCGGATCACCCTCTTGGGCTCCGACGACGTCGAGATTCAGCTTCTGGCGCAACATGGGGAGCGCGTCGAAGAGGCGGAGAACCGCGGCGTCGCTCCAGTTCGGATCGCGTGGTGCAGAACGGCCCAGGCAGGCCTCGTAGGTGACGGCCCGATCGATCTGCTCGACCAGTATCTCGTAAGCCGGATAGAGATGCTCGCTGAGGGAATAACGAAGATTGTCACGATTCAGCGAACGCGTGCTGTAGAAGCCAAGGTAGATCAGCGGCTTGAGGTGATTGAACGCATCGATGACCGCACGCTTGTTGGGGAGCGCCGCGCTTTCCAGGTTGTTGATCTCCTCGGGGCCATCGTAGCTGTCAACGATGCGATCGAGGGCACGCTCGAGGTCGCCGTGTCGGCAGGCTTTGGTCGCCATGTTCGCGCTCCTTTGCTCCGTAGTCCTTATCCCGATCTACGGTCCGCGGACGGCGCGCATCGTACGGCTCGAGCTGGAGTACCCCGAAACGAATAGCCGATCCGGGCAAGCCGTCGCCGCGGCCCACAACTGATCTCCGCGAACGAACACCGGACATTTTGGCGTCACCATTTTTCGACCCACGGCCGCAACACGATTTCGAACGCCCAAGTCGATCGATGCTGCCGATGCAGTAGAGAAGTCCGCGCCCATCGCCTGCGCCGCGAGCACCGCGCCGCCGGTTGACCACCAGCGCCTGCGGCCACCGCGATCAGCCCGTCGGCGCCCTTCTCGAGCGGCGTGATCACGATCGGCACCTCGTATTCTCGCGCACACCCGCATGTCGTGCTCGGGCGGTCGTTGGTCTTGTGCACGATCTGGTCCATCGCAAACGGCGCCGCCGGCACGCCCTGGGTGATCGCGCGGTTCCAGGCCGCGAGGCCCTTCGGTGATCTTCGGCCAGCCATTAGTCGAGCAACGAGGCCGGGCGTGCGTTCCAGCGCCGGCATCGAGCCGACCACGCCAGCGGTGCACTGCGCGATCACCATCTTGGGGTTGCTGACGATGAACAGCGGCGCTCCAATCACGGGGAAGGGCACGGACTGCAGGACGGGTGGCAAAGGCATCAGAAGACCTCCAAGGCGTTCAAGCGCGGAGCGCTCGCTCGACCCAATCCAGCCGGTCATTGCCCCAGAACATTTCGTCGCCGACGAAGAACGTCGGAGCGCCGAAGACTCCCCGCGCGACGGCGAGCTCGGTCGCCTGCCGAAGCTCGTCTTTCGTGCTCTGGTCGTCGATCGAACCAACGAGTTCGCCGGCATCGATGCCGGCACGAAGCAGGACCGCCCGAAAGACCTCCTCGTCGCCGAGATCTGCCGGATGACCCCACGCCGCCGAGAAGACCGCAGGATGATAGCGGTCGAAGACCCCGAGCTTCTTGCTGGCCACCGCACCACGCATCAGCCGCAGCGTATTCCCGAGGAACGGGAACGGATTGCGCTGGAAGGCGACCCCGTAGCGCTTCGCCCAGCGCTCGAGATCGCGGCCCATGTATCGGGCCTTCGCGGGAACGGTCATCGGCGAGGAGTTTCCCGTCGCCTTCAGCACAGCGCCGAGGAGCATCGGCCGATAAGCGATCGATGCCCCTGTTCGGGCGGCGATCCCGGGAATCTGCGTGTCCGCCAGATAGCTGAACGGGCTTCCGTAATCGAAGAAGAACTCCACGAGCGGTCGATTCTCAGGAGCCATCGGTACCTCACGCGTTTGGGGTTTCAGCGCCCCTGGAAGCGCGCTTCGCGCCGCTCGATGAAGGATTGAAGGCCTTCCTTGAAATCCTCGGTGCCGAAGACGGCCTTCTCGATGAACGGTATGGCCTCGACGGCTGCCCGCTCACCGTGCTCGAGGTACTTCAGCGCCGCCTTCTTCGTCGCGCGCAACCCGAGGGGCGCGCACTTGCAGATCCCTCGCGCGATCTCCATCGCGCGCTCGCGGTGCTTGCCGTACGGATGGACCTCTTGCACGAACCCGATGCGCAACGCCTCCTGCGCGCCGAACTCGTCGCAGAGGAATAGATGGTACATCGCGTTGCCCCAGCCGGTGCGGGTCAGGTAGCGGAAGTGGGCGCCTCCCAACGGCGCGATGCCGCGCTTCGACTCGAGTTGACAGAACCGTGCGGTGTCGGCCGCGATGACGATGTCGCCCGCGAGCATCATCTCGATGCCGATCGTGTAGGTGATGCCGTGCACGACGGAGATCACCGGCTTGGTGGTGCGCCTGTAGAGGGCGAACGGGTCGACCTGATCCTTCGGGATCGGCTTCGCCGTCGCGGTCGGACCGAAGAACTTCGGCATGTCCAGGCCAGCGGTCGTATGCTCGCCCGCCGGATCCACGACCGCGACCCATAGATCGTCGTCGTCTTGGAAGGTTGTCAGATGTGCGGACAGCTGGGACATCAGCTCCGGAGTGATCGCGTTCTTCTTCGCGGTGTTATCGAGCGAGATCACGCAGATGTGACCGTCGACGGTCATTCTCACTTCCGGCGTCTTCTGTTCCAGCGTCATTGCGTTCGCTCCTGAGTTCGTTGCCGCGCCGTCAAAGGCACTCATTCATGCCGCGCTCGCCTGCGCCGTTGCGACCGCGCGAACCCGCGCCGACGCCGCTTCGGCGGCCTCGGCTTCGGGGCCGACGACCGGAGCCAACTGGACGGCGACGTTCTTGTGGTAAGGCGTCGCGGCGATCGGGTCGCAGTCGTCGTGCGCCGTGATCAGGTTGAGACGCGGGCCGTCGACGATGCGGCCGCCCGCGCCGTCGGGATACGACTGACCGTAGCCGTGCGGCAAGGCGACGAGGCCGCGGCGCATGGACGGATCGCTCTCGACGCGACAGACGATGCGCCCCGTCCGGGTCGCCACCGCCATCCAGCCACCGTCGCGGCCGCCGAGCGCCGCGATGTCGTCGGGATGGATGCGCAGCGCGCCGTCGGGGTCGGTCTTCCGCCACGCCGGAGTGCGGAAGATCTGGTTCGCGTTGTGCATGCGGCGCTGCCCGGCGACGAGCGTGAACGGGTACGCCGGATCGGGCTGCTCCGCGGCCGGGTCGAGCCGCGCGAGCCAGTCGAGCATCTCCGGCACCGCGAGGTGGATCTTGCCGGTCGGGGTGCTTCACGAGCTGGAAGATCTCGTCGTACTCGTGCGCCGTGAAGACGAAGCCCGAGCGGCTGGCGAGCAGCTTCCCGAAGAGCATCTCGCCGAGGATCGGCGGCTCCGCGGTCGTCTCGAGAGCGCGCTGGACCGCGACCGTGTGCTTCATCGCCGTCTCATGGCAGCCTGCGTAAAGCGGCGCCGCGGCGGCTGCACCGTCCGGTAGCGTCGGGCCGAGCGTCAGGTAGAGCAGCACCGGTGCGAGCGGCACGAGCTTCGGATTCTCTGCGAACATCTCGCCGGCGCGCTTCATCATCTTGCCGCGGTTCTCGGCGGCCAGCGCGCGCAGCTCGGCGAGCACCTCGTCGTCGGGAAGCACGCCCATGGCGCGGACCACTCGGGTGTAGATCTCGGGCTCCGGGAGCGTCCCCGGGAGGGGCTCGAAGAGCGGCGCGCGGAGATGGAAGTAGTTCCGCGGCCACTCGAACGTGAACACCGTCGTCTCCCACTTCTCGTACTGCGCCGCGGCCGGCAGCACGTAGTCCGCGAGCTCAGCCGTCTCCGTGTACGCGACGTCCACGACGACGGAGAGGTCGAGCGCGCGAACCGCGGCCTCGAACCGGGGGGTGTCGGCGGTCGTGTTCGCCGGGTTGCTGGATTCCACCCAGAGGGCGCGCACGCGCCGCGGATCGTCGCTCAGGACCTCGTCGGCGAAGCGATTCGTCGGCAGGAGCCCGCCGATGATCTTCTGGCCCGTCACGTTCGAGCGCTCGCCCTGCGAGTTGCGATAGAGCGGCAGGAGCCAGGTGTGGATGCCGTTCGTTCCCGGCCGGCCGAAGTTCCCGGTCACCAGGTAGAGAAGCTTCTCGAGGTAAGAGTTCAGCGTCGAGTGCCGGCTTTGTTGGATGCCGAGCTCGACCCGGACGACCATCGACCGAGCTTCGAGGATCATGTCGACCGCCCGCTCGACGTCGGCGAGCGGTACGTCGGCGTGCGCCACCCACGCCTCGATCGGCGTTCGCCCGAGCACGGCGCGCACGTCGTCCCAGCCGACGGTGTGGCGGGAGAGGAACTCGGCGGCCTCGCCGCCACGCTTGAGGATGATCGCCAGGATCGCGGCCAGCAGGTAGGCGTCCGTGCCGGGGCGAAGCGGCAGGTGGAGGTCGGCGATGTCCGCGACCTCCGTGCGCCGCGGGTCGATCACGATCATGCGGCGGCCGGGCGTCTTCTTGATCTTGTTCACCTCGTCCCGTGCCCCCTGGAAGCCGTTCGACAGCCAGGGATTGCACCCGAGCACGACGAGCAAGTCGGTGTGCTCGACGTCCTCCGCCGTGTGGCAGAGCTGGTCACCGAAGAGCCGCCCGTTCACCCAGAAGTCGCCGGTTTTTTCCTGCGAGAGCGCGTTGAAGTACTTCGTCGCGCCGAGCAGGCCGTAGAGCGCCAGGAAATAAGGGCCGCCGAGGTGGTTGCCCTGACCGCCGCCGCCCCAGAATGCGAACGCCTCGCCGCCGTGCTCGGCGTGGATCGCCTTCAGGCGAGCGGCGATCTCGGCGAATGCCGTGTCCCACGAGATCGGCTCGTGCGTGCCGTCGGAGCGGCGGCGAAGCGGCGTCGTCAGACGATCGGCGTGGTCACCGTACCACTGCAGACGCTGCGGCTTCTGGCAGAGGTATCCTTGCGACCGCTCGTTCGCGCGATCGCCGCGCACGCGCGTGATCTTTCGCCCCTCCGTTTGGACCTCGAGGCCGCAGTTCACGTAACAGAGGATGCAGAAGGTCTGGTTCCAGGTCGGCTCGGGCATGGCTCGTTTCCTCCGTTCGTGCTCAGTGGGCGCTCACGACGCTGCTCGGTCGATCTTCTCCAGGTAAGGCTCGACGTCGCGAGCGAATGCGGGATGCCGCCGTAGACGATCGAAATGCGCGAAGGCCTGCGCGTATGCGGCGTCGTTCCTCAGGCCGTCGAGAACCGGCGAGAGGCCTGCTAGCTCGAGCGGTTCCCTACGCGCCCGCTCGTTCGAGAAGAGCGCCAGCTCGGCGACGAAGCAGATGTCGGCCAGGGTCACCCCCTCGCCGACCAGGAAGCGGCGCTCCGGAAGCAGGGCTCGACTGATGCCGCCGAGATAGGTCGCGAGCGCCTCCTTGGCCCGGGAGTGGATCTCGGCGGATACGGAGCCATCGAGCAGCGACAGCAAGTACGTTTGCGCATCGCGAGCGAACACCAGACTCGCATCCAGGAAGCTGTCCACACGCGACGCCTCGTAGGCGCCGTTGCCGTAGATTGGGAAACGCCCCTCGCCGAGCCGGGCGACCGCGCGCATGATGCTGTTCGACTCGAAGATGCCGACGGTCCCGTCCGGGCTGAACGCGGCCGGAACGGTGCCGAACGGATGGGCCTCGAGGAAGGCGGCCGTCTTCCGCAGCTTCACTCCCTTGAAGCCGGTCCGCCCGATCTGCTCGCCCGCGGGCGTGGACTCGTCGGCGGGCGAGAGCGGCCGCGCGTCGAAATCCCAGAGCCAGGATTGGAGCTCCGTCGGCGGCGCTCCGCGCACTTCGATCTCGACCCCGCAGAGGCGAGCGGCGATCGTCGCCTTCCAGATCCGGGGGTTCGGCAGGTACGAGAAGATACGAAGCTCGGTCATGGCGTTCTCACCACGGCTCCGCGAACGGCCGGACCTCGACGTTGAACGACCACGCGGACCGGTCCTGCTGGGCGACGTGCCACACTTCCTCGGCGATCGCCGCCGGCTGGATGAAGAACGGGTCTCCCGCGGGCTTCGAAAACATCGCCCGGGTCCATTCGAGATCGATGACGGCGTCGATCACCACGTAGGCGACGTGCACGCCCTTCGGGCCGACCTCGCGAGCGATCGCTTCGGCGAGGATCCGTTGCGCCGCCTTGGTCGGCGCAAAGCCTGCGAACTTCGGCTTTCCGCGAAGCGCCGACGTGTTCCCCGTCACGATGATGGCTCCTTCCCCCGCTTCGGTCATCGCCGGCGCTAGTCGCCGGGCCAGATACAGAAGCGCCATCGTGTTGACCTGGAAGTTCTGATTCAGCACCGCGGGGTCCACCTCGAGGAACGTGGCGAAAGCGCCGCCCACGGCGTTGTGGACGAGGACCTTCGGCGCCCCGAGATCCGCGCGGACTTGTTCGATCGTGGCGTCGAGTTGCGCTTCGTCGGTCACGTCGCAGACATAGCCGCGCGAGTGGTCGATCTCGCGCTCCAACGCGTCCAGTCTGTCCCGGCTCCGGGCAAGCATCGCGACCGAGTAGCCGCCGCGGGCGAAACGGCGGGCGATCGCTGCTCCGGTGCCGGGGCCGACGCCGGTGACCAACGCGACGGGACGATTCTCCTTCATCGTTACTCCTTTCCGTGCAGCGTGGGACCTAGCGGCGCAGGCGCTCTTCGAGGAATCCGAGCCGGTCGTTGCCGAAGAAGAGATCGCCACCGACGATGAACGTCGGAGAGCCGAAGACGCCGCGCTCGGCGGCGAGCGCCGTGTTCTTCTCGAGCTGCTCGCCATACGCCGGCTCGTCGGCGGTCTTGAGAATCGCCTTCCCATCCAGGCCCGCCGCGTCCAGTCGCCCCGCCAAGAGCGCTCGGTCGTTCACGTCGAGACCTTCGCTCCAGAAGGCACCGAAGATCGCGCGGTTATAGGCGTCCTCTGCGCCCTGCTTCTGGGCGACCAGGGCTCCTCTCAGGGAGAGACTCGGGTCTCCCTTAAAGACGTGTGGGTTCATCTGAAACGGCACGCGGTAGCGCGACACCCAGCGACCGATGTCCTGGGTCGCGTATTTCAGCTTGTTGGCGCAGAGCACCGTCGTCGGGACGTTGCCGACCTGCTTCATGAGATTCAACAGGTGCATCGGCCAGAGCCGGAAGCGAGCGCCCGTTCGCTCTTTCAAACCGGCCAACTGCGTTTGCGCGAGGTACGTGTACGGGCTGACGAAGTCGAAGAAGAAATCGACGTCTTGCGGCATGGACCCTCCCGATTGCTCGCGGGGAGATTGCTATCTTCCCGGCCAGCGGCTAACTTCGTTTTTGATGACGAGCGTTACCAATCACCGGCAATCATGACGACCACTATCAATGGAGTCAAGAGGTCCTGAGGAGGAATTTCTTCGATGCGTGTGACCAAGCAGGTGGCGGCCGAAAATCGACGACGGATCCTCACCGCGGCGGCGCGGCTCTTCCGTGAACAGGGGATCGACGGGGCGGGCGTCGACGCCATCACCGAGGCGGCCGGCCTCACGCACGGCGCCTTCTACAGCCAGTTCGACTCGAAGGAGGCGGTCGTCGCGGAGGCCTTGCGCCTCGTACTCGACGAGTCGCGCGATCTCTGGGCGCGCGACGCGAGCGGCCAAGACAAGAGCGACGCCCTAGAGAGGATCATCGACCGCTACTTGTCACTGCGCCATCGGGATTCGCCCGGTGCGGGGTGTGCGGTCGCGGCGCTCGGCACGGACATGGCGCGTCAGCCGAGGAAGATTCGTGACGTATTCACCAAGAGGCTCGAAGAGAGTCTCGAGATCCTGGCCGGGCTGGTTCCGGCGAGGACGGCGTCGCGCCGCTATGACGCGGCGATTCGGCTCTTCTCGACGATGGTCGGCGCGCTCATCCTCGCGCGCGCAGCGGGGGACGAAACGCTCTCGCAACGGATCCTCCAGACGGCGGCCAATGGGCTGAAGGACAGCGCCTCCGGCTGAGACCCACGATATGAGAGCACTCGTCTTCAAAAGCTATGGCGGACCGGATCAGGTCGCGTTCGCTGACATTCCTCGCCCAGTGCCCAAGCCGGACGAAATTCTCGTTCAGGTCCACGCCGCTGGCTTGAACCCGATCGACAACATGATTCGGGCGGGAAAGATGAAGGCCATCCTCCGGTCTCAGCTACCGGCCACGCTGGGCAGCGATTTGGCGGGTGTCGTGGTGGAGGTGGGCAGTCGCGTCACCCGCTTCAAGCCGGGCGATGCCGTCTTCGCCAGTATCTTCGAGCTGCGCACGGGCGCTCTCGCTGAGTTTGCGATCGTGCCCGAGAACGCCGCCGCGCTCAAGCCGGCGCATCTGGACTTCGTGCAAGCGGCCTCGATCCCGATGGTCGGACTCACGTCGTGGCAAGCGCTGAAAGAGCGTGCCCACCTCAAGCCCGGCCAAAAGGTGTTCATCCCCGCAGGAGCCGGAGGCATCGGCACGTTCGCGATCCAACTCGCCAAATATCTCGGAGCCAAGGTGGCGACGACGACCAGCGAGGGCAACGTGGCGCTGGTGCGGAGCCTCGGAGCCGATGAGGTGATCGACTACAAGAAGCAGGAATTTGAGGATGTGCTGCGGGATTACGATGCCGTGCTCGGCACCCTCAGAGGCGATTCGCTGGAGAAATCGCTCCACATTCTGAAGCCCAAGAGCATCGTCGTCTCGCTCATCGGGCCACCCGACGCTGCATTCGGTCGCTCGAGAGGCATGAACTTTGTCATGGTGTTCGCGATGTGGTTGCTGAGCTTCAAGATGAATCGCCACGCCAAGAAACGAGGCGTCGAGTATTCATTCGTGTTCGTGCATCCCGACGGTAGCCAACTCGCCGAGATCGGTGAGCTTCTCGAAGACGGGGAGCATCCGGCCCGTGATCGACAAGGTATTTCCATTCGATCAAGCGAAGGAAGCGCTTGCGTATGTCGAGAAAGGCCGAGCCAAGGGGAAGGTCGTCGTGCAGATGAAGGAGGCGTACCATCAGTAATCCTGCGCCCGAAGGGCTCGTGCTGGAGGGTTTCGAGCGCCATACACGCCGCAGCGGCCTCACGGAGCCGTGGGAGCCAATCTACGCGCGGCGGTCCACCCACGGCGTGAGCTTGGCAATCAGGGCCAGCGCCGCGCATGCGAACAGTCGTGGGTTCGTCCATGGCGGGCTGATCACCGCGCTCGCCGACAACGCAATGGGACTAAGCTGCGGCGAGCAAGTTGCAAATACGTCCGGCCTCGTCACCGTCAGTCTCTCTGTAGATTTCGTCGGCTTCGCGAAGGTGGGGCAATGGCTCGAGATTCGCCCTGAGGTGATCAGGGCCGGCAAGTCGCTCTGCTTTGCGACCGCGCTGGTTTTGGCGGATGATTCCGTCTGCGCCCGGGCCAGCGGCGTTTTCAAGGTGGTTTCCGGCTAGCGACCAGCATGAGGGAAGTTGTGACGGCAGGCGGTGCTTCCCGTCTGAAGCCTGAAGTGCGCGGCTGGCTCCGTCACCTCTGTCGCAAGGCGATGACGCCCGACGACTGGTCGCGCAACGGCAAGCCACATCCGTGGTGGGACGACAGGAGCCGGGAGCCGCGAAGGGTTCATTCGGGCCTCTCCGGGGCGCGGCGTGGCGCACAGCGATCAGGCGAAACGGGACAGGCCGAGCCAATCCGCCACCAAGGCCGGCTTGTCGCCGCCCTCGATCTCTACGGTCACCTGCGTCTCGGCCATGATCTCGTTTGCTCCGCGGTCCACCACCTCCTTGAGCACGAAGCGGCCGCGGATCCGGCTCCCCGCGCGAACTGGCGCCATCAAGCGCACACGGTCAAAGCCGTAGTTCACGGACATCACCGTTCCGGCGACGTTCGGCTGGGCGTCGAAGGCCATTGGCGCAAGCAGAGACATGGTCAGGAAGGCCGTGCGCGACCGTGCCGCCGAACGGGGTGACATTGGCGCGCTCCGGGTCCACGTGGATGAACTGGTGGTCCTCCGTGACATCCGCAAAGGTGTCGATGCGCCCCTGCGACACCTCGAACCAACGAGAGACGCCGACCTCTTGACCAACCATTGCCTTGTAGTCGTCGAGGCTGATTTCAGACATGAATACATCCTCCGTGATTAGAGACTGGTTGCGATCCACACCGGCACGCCGATCGTGAGCTGGGCGTTACCGATCGGTGGCAATCATGACGATCACCATCAAACGAATCAAGAGGGCGGTTCGATCTGCGCGAGGTGGGCGAGGAGCTGACCCGGACCACGGACTCGGCTTTGGGCCGGTGATGGGTGTGCATGCCGTCGTCGACACTGGCCCATCGCAAGGTTTCCTCATGGCCCACAGGCGACGCCATGCCTCCACAGCCTGGTGGTTCCGATGAACGACCTCGGCCGTGACTACGCCGCGGTCGATGACGATACGTTCGTCGCGCGCTACCGCGCGCGCTGCCATTGCGGCGCGGTCTCCTACGAGGTCGGCGCCGATCCGGTAGATGCGAAGATCTGCCACTGCCGGACCTGCCAGGCATTACACGGTGCGCCAATGCAATGGGCCGCGATCTTCCACAAGCGCCATGTCCGAATGATCCGCGGGATCGAGCATCTCCGCTTTTATGCCGGCATGCTCGACCGGCCCGGCGCGTGCCTCCTTGCAAGGTGAGCTGCGCGCTTTGCGGCACGCCGGTCGCCGATGAAGGCCGCCGCATGTGGCTCGCGTTCCCGACACTGTTCGAGTTCGGCGCGGCGGGCGAGATCCCCGAAGCGTTCCGGCCGACCTGCCACATCTTCTATGGACAGCGCGTCGTCGACGTCGATGATGACCTGCCCAAATGGTCGGGCCACAAGAACGCCTCGGAAAGGATCGGTGTGTGACCGCCCCGCGCTTGGGTCAAGATAGCGGTCGCGAGCGAGCGCCAGTCACCATTTCTCGACCCACGGTCGTAGCACGACTTCGAACGCCCACGTGGACCGATGCTGGCGATGCAGCTGCAGATAGGTTTCCGCGATGTAGTCCGGGTCGGCCATGTTGTCGTCGACGGCGACTCCCGCGAGTCTGTGCGCGCGGGTACCGTCGTCCTGTCTCCAGCCGATCGCGGCGTCGATCGGCACATTGGCTATGTGGATACCCTGCGGCATCAACTCCCTTGCCATGCTCTGTGCGAGTCCCGACTTGGCATGGCATGCCATCGCAAAGGCACCGCTCAACGGGAAGCCTTTCAGCGCTGCGCTTGCGTTCGTGAAGATGATCGTTCCTTTCGTGCCGTTGGCGTTGGGGTTGTTCTCACGCATCAGCCGAGCTGCCTGCTGACCTACCAAAAAAGCGCTGAACGCCGAGTTCCGGAGCGTGTCGAGCGCATTGCCCGGGTCGGCCTCGGCAATCGCCTTGCGAAAGATGTCCGGCATCCTGCCATCGATGTTGTGCACGACGAGCGTAGGAGGCCCGAGGTCTCGGACAACATTCTGGAACAGCGACTCCACGGCCGCCGGTTGGCTTGCATCGCACGCGTATCGGCGCACACCGTGCGCCTTCTCCAGATTCTGCAGGACCGGCTTGTCCGGATTCCTGGCTGCGATGCCGACACGCATGCCGCTCTCCGCGAACAGCCGGGCACAGCTCGCGCTTATGCCGGGGCCGCCCCCGATGATGAGTGCAACGTCTTGTGAAGCTTGAGTGTCGTGTTCGTCGGATTGAGTCATGTTTCGTGCACTCCCCCGGCTTCTTCTTCAGCCGCTTCGTCTTCGAATGTTCTCAGTGATTCCACCATGCACGATCGGAGAATGCCCGCAGGTCGATCTCGTGCGTCCACGTGGATCGGTGTTGTTTCGCGAGGTGGACGTAGGTCTCCGCGATGTGCGTGGGAAGCATGAGTCCGTCATGTTCTTTGCCTCGGGTCTCTCTCAGCTCTTGGAACCTTTCCGGTCCCAGCATCTTCCCCAAGGTGTCGGGCGCATCCACGGCGCCGTCGATCACGATGTGTACGACGTGGATTCCTTTCGACGCAAACTCCGCATTGAGTGTCTGGCAGAGCATTCGTCGTCCTCCCATGGCAGCCGCATGAGAATGTTGACCGCCGTTCCCGCGCATTGCCGCTGTCGATGAAGTCACGAGGATTGTTCCTTTGCCTCGCCCTTCCATCAGGGGGCACACGGCCGACGCAAGGCGAAAGAGACCAAACGTCCCCAGACGCCAGCCTGTCTCAAAAGCCTTGAGCGACGTGTCCTTCAATGCCCTATCGCCAATCTGGGCGCCCAGGTTGTAGACGACGACCTCGATCGGGCCGATGCCGGCCTCGATGGCGGCAACTCGCCCTTCGATCGAGTCTGCCTCGATGGCGTTGAGGAGAAATCCCGTTGCTGAACCTCCGTCGCTCTTGATCGCGTCCACCAGTCGATTCAGTCCCTCCGAATCGCTGCGCCGACACAGACAGGCGTGATAACCCTCTTGGGCGAAGCGTCGAGCGACATTTCCACCGATACCCGCACCGGCACCGATCACCAAACAAACGGGTTTCACGTTCGATCTCTCCTCAATCGAGCTGCAGATCTCTTCGAATCCCAGCGTCCACCAGCCGAGCGGGCGCAAATCTGCGCAACACTCTCAGGCGCTTCGCGACGCCACCGGCTGTATATCTGAGTTTCGGGCGAGCCGCACTGGCAGCTTCGAGCACGACCTCGGCGACGACGCCCGGCTCCGTGCTGCTCCTACTGCGGCCGTCGATGGCGCGCGTGCTGAACTGTTGCGGTCCCTCCTCCCTTCAGCCATGGATCTCAACTTTCAGCCCATCGCTACCAGCGGCCTCACCTCAGTGACATCAAACACGACTCCTGCCGCAATCGAACTTGCCGCTTCCGGCCCGGCATGTCTGCTGATAAGATGTTTGATCTCATCGAGCACCGGTCCTTCTCGATGGATCCCCCGCACCTTGAGGTAAAGTCTGTAGCCTTGGGTTTGAAAGGTCACCGGTCCCTCCTTAACAATGAAGAAGACCGCGAGGGCGTTTTCTTGCAGGTTCCTCAGCGTCCGGTTGTTTGTCAGCCCCACTGTGATGCTTCCATCCGCCATCGGTCTGAGACTGCCAAAATGAGCTGCATTGGGTTGTCCATGTTTGTCAGCTGTCGCCAAGGTCCCAATCCGGCCAGGCTGATTGAAGAGATCCACTACTTCCTTGCCAAGTTCCGCCATAAACATCCTATCCTCCTCGAGTGTTCGAAAAGCTGCAGGGCTCGATCCCATACTCGAGTCAGCTCAACGGCTCGACGCGGCAGGGGATGTGGCGGTGGTAGGGAGTAGCCGCCAAACGATCCCGATAGGTGTTTTTGGCCAGGCGGTTGGCATTGGCTCCGAACGTCTTCCCCTGGTGGACCAAGCCGAATCCCTGCGGCATCACGAGGTATCCGGGCCGGGTCGCCTCCGTCACCTCGAGCTCGATGGATTCCTGACCGACTTCGGTCGTTACACGTACCGTCTGCCCGTCCTTGAGGCCGTTCGCCTCCGCGTCGCGCGGATTCATGTACAAGGTGCAGGCCCGTTTGCCTTCGTTCCAAACGGGATCGCGCATGGCCGCATTGGCGTTTGTATCCATGTGATTGCCGGAAGACATGATGAAGGGGAAAGCCGGATCCAGCTTGAGCGCTTCGGCTTCCTTCGCCGGATCGATCTCTTCCATCCACGCCCTCAGCTCGGGAATATCCAGGTTGATGCGGCCATCTTCGGTGGCCAATCCCTGAAGGTTGTTGTCCCTGTCCACTTCCCCGACCCAGAGCCCCTGTGGATGCTCCAGACTCGCCTTGAAGATCTCTTCACCCAGCAGTGGTCCGGGGGTGAAGCCTGCCCGTTCGGCATTTGCGTGAGCTTCCGGAGGCAGGGTTTGCAGAGCGGCCCAGATGGCGGCCAGGTTGACCGAACCCATGCTCTTGCCCAGGGTCTTGGCCAGGACGAAGGGAATCCGAGGCGCGACATCGGGATTGCTTTCCAGGAACTCCATCAAGGCCAGACCGAATTTCAGTCGATCGCCGCTTTCAGCAGCCACGAATAGCGAATCGGGGATGTCTGGGATCAGACCGAGACGATCCGCGAGCCGCGTGAATATCTCCGCCGCCTCCAGCTGCTCTTCTTCCGGCTGGACTGCCGGCTGGTTGATCTGGAAGAACACCTTGGGATAGCTGCCCAATACAAGTCCTGTGTTCCACGACTCGAATCCAGAAAGGTCCGGCAGCACGTAGTGGGATGCGGCCGCCGTCTCGGTCAAGGCGACGTCGACGGTGACCAATAGATCCAACTCTGCGAAGGCTTTCTCGTAGGCCGTTGTATCGGCAAAGGAGCGAAGCGGGTTGGCGCCGCTGACGATCACGGCCCTCAACCGCTCGGGATGGTCGGACACGATCTCTTCTGGCATGACGTTGGGTGGAAATAGTCCGTTGATGGCCGGAAAGTCGGTGGCCAGTGTGCGCCAGGTATCCGGATCTCTCTCGTCGGAGTGAACGTCGAGTCCGACCACACTGCTCGGGAACGCGTTCCCGCCGGGCACCCCGATTCGACCACACACCGCCCGGAGAACGGTTTCGAGATAGGACACCAGGGTACTGTGGCGATTCATGAGTACACCTAGGTCGCTATCGTGGCTGGATCTTCTGGTGGCGAAGAGCCGGCAGACCTCTCTCACCTGTCCGAAGTCCAGTTCGCATACCTCCAACGCAGCCTTGGCATCGAAATCGGTGAACCAGGAGCGAATCCCCTCGAATCCGGCGACATGCCGGTCGATGTAGTCCTGATCGTGCCAGCCCTCCTGCAGGATGATCGAGATCATGGCGCGATAGAAGAGCGCGTCGGTCCCGGGTCTGATGGCGAGGTGGATATCGGCGATCTTCGCGGTCTCCGTGCGGCGCGGATCGACGACCACCAGGAGCCTGTTAGGATCCTTGGCCATCTCCTTCAAGACGATCCGGGCCCGCTGAAAGTGGTGGCTCATCATGGGGTTCTTTCCCACGATGAGCAGCATGTCTGTTTCCTCTTCGTCCACGGTTGGATGGATCGATTGGCGGCCAAAGGTTCTCCCGTCCACCCAGTAACGGCCGGTCAGCTCCTGCGCGATGGCGATGTACAAGTACTGCGAACCGAGCCCATGCAGGAGAGAGACCGCGAACCCAAACTGCATCGTACTGGCCAGGTTCCCCCCGCCCACCAGAGCCAAGGAGCGAGGCCCGTGAGCACCGACGATCGCCTTCAGTTTCTCCGCGATCTCGTCCAAGGCTTGCTCCCACGAGATTCGTTCGAAGGCGTCGCCAACCTTCTTCATCGGGTACAGGAGTCGGTCCGCGTGGTGCTGATAATGGGCGACGGATGTGCCTTTACGACAGATGTAGCCCTGGCTGCGCGGGTGTTCCTTATCCGGACGGACCTTGACGATTCGGTTGTCTTCCACCTGCACTTCGAGCCCACAGAGGTTTCCGCACAGGACACACCTGGTCTTCTTATTCTCTGCCATGTCTCCTCCTATGACTGCTTCAATGCCGGACTGATGCGTAGCTGCACGTCGTCGGGATGGACGGCTTCTCCGCACTCGGGGCACACGAGCTCGGGCGCTAGTCGCCGGGCCAGATACAGAAGCGCCATCGTGTTGACCTGGAAGTTCTGATTCAGCACCGCGGGGTCGACCTCGAGGAACGTGGCGAAAGCGCCGCCCACGGCGTAGTGGACGAGGACCTTCGGCGTGCCGAAGTCCGCGCGCACTCGCTCGATCGTGGCGTCGAGTTGTGCTTCGTCGGTCACGTCGCAGCCGTAGCCGCGCGAGTGGTCGATCTCACGCTCCAACGCGTCCAGTCTGTCCCGGCTCCGGGCAAGCATCGCGACCGAGTAGCCGCCGCGGGCGAAACGGCGGGCGATCGCGGCTCCGGTACCGGGGCCTACGCCGGTAATCAACGCGACGGGAAGTTCTTCCTCCATCGGTGGCTCCTTTCAGTGAGGGGTCACGCTCGGCGAAGGAGGCGCTCTTCGAGGAATCCGAGCCGGTCGTTGCCGAAGAAGTGATCGTCACCGACGATGAACGTCGGAGAGCCGAAGACGCCGCGCTCGGCGGCGAGCGCCGTGTTCTTCTCGAGCTGCTCGCCATACGCCGGCTCGTCGGCGGTCTTGAGAATCGCCTTCCCGTCCAAGCCCGCCGCGCCCAATCGCCCCGCCAAGACCGCTCGGTCGTTCACGTCGAGACCCTCGCTCCAGAAGGCGTTGAAGAGGGCGCGGTTGTACGCGTCCTCCACGCCCTGTTTCTGAGCAACGAGTGCCCCCCTCAGGGCAAGGCTCGGGTCCGCCTTGAATACGTGCGGGTTCATTTGAAACGGCACGCGGTAGCGCGCCACCCAGCGACCGATGTCCTGGGTCGCGTATTTCAGCTTGTTGGCGCAGAGCACCGTCGTCGGGACGTTGCCGACCTGCTTCATGAGATTCAGCAGGGGCATCGGCCAGAGCCGAAAGCGAGCGCCCGTTCGCTCGTTCAAAGCGGCCAACTGCGTTTGCGCGAGGTACGTGTACGGGCTGACGAAGTCGAAGAAGAAATCGACGTCCTGCGGCATGAATCCTCCTTGCGCTCGCGGTGGAGCCGCGGCCCCGATGGTTTCCGTTTTCGATGACGCCCGTCATCAAAGTAAGTGAATCATGACGATCGCCATCAATTCAGTCAAGCGGGTTTGTGATCTTTGACTAAGTTTTCTTGATGACGAGCGTCATCGATAATCGGCAGCGGGTGGCTGGAGAGCGCATGGACGAGGTCGGCCCAAGGAGGCACGCGACAGGATCGGCGCCGCGAAGATCACGGCGCCACTGATGGCGCAGGTGGTGATCGACCACTGCATGCAGATCCACGGGGCCGCCGGCCTAACAGCCGATTACCCGATGGCCGAAGCGTTCAACTACGCCCGCTGGTGCCGTCAGGCGGATGGCCGGGACCAGGTACACATGATGGCGCTCGGACGCGACGTCGTGAGCCGCGGCGACCTTCCAGGCGTAGTGGACGGGGTGCCTCATGGAGCGGGCTCTCGCTCGGCGAAGCGGACGCGGTAGTCGGAGGGCGTGTTGCCGAGCAGGCGCAGGAAGACGCGGCGCACTACCTCCGCGCTGGCCGAGCCGGATTGGGCCGCCACCGCCTCGAGCCTCGCAGGAGATGCGGTGAGCGCGCGCTGCAGGTCTCGGTGACGCCGCAGCGAGCACTCGGCGTCGCACTCGCCGCAGCGGGTGCCGTCGTCACGCACGTCCGAGCGAGGACCAGAACTCGCGGAGCATTCTCGCGCCGCGCGAGGGGTCTTGGAGCGGCCACCAGTGGCCGAGGCCCTCGAGTCGTGCGACCTTCGCGCCTGACTTGCGCGCCGACTCCTCCCAGCGATCGGCGTTCACGAACGGGTCGAGCTCGGAGAGCACGACGAGGCCCGGCGTTTTGATCTGCGCGACCGCCGGCGCCCATTCGAGGCCGACGTTCACCGCGGAGCGGTAGAGCGCGAGGATCACTTCGCCCATCGTGCGATCGATGCGGCCGGCGAGATCGCGCGCCTTCTCGAGCGGGACGCCGAAGTCGACGAACGTCTGCGCGCGGTCCTCGAGCGGCATCGCGAGCTGCCGCCGCCAGAATTCCTCGCCAGCTCCGGGCCTGCCAGACCTTGGCGAACTCATGCCACTCGAAGTTGACGTCGCAGATGCCGGCGGCGTCGCTCACCCATGAACTGAGGAGGTCGGGACGAATCGACGCGACACGCACGGTGAAAGCGCCGCCCCAGTCGTGGCCGACGAGGTCGACGGCCTCGCCGATCTTCTCGAGCTCGGCGACGAGCCAATCGACGTAGGCTTCCTTCGTCGCCGCGAAGCGGGTGGGTCGCGGGTTGCCGAAACCGGGACAGGCGACGGCGATCGTGTCCTTGCGACCGAGCGCTTCGCGGATGCCCCTCCAGAGATGATGGGTTTCGGGGACTCCGTGGACGAAGACGACCATGCGAGCTCCTTTCTATTCCATGCTGACGCATCGGCCCCTCAGGTCCCCGTCACGAGAGACGTCTTGGTCTTCATGGCGCTGCAACCTTCACGAGCTGCTTGCCGAGGTTCTCGCCGGCGAACAGCCGCCGCAGCGCCGCGGGCGCGTTTTCGAGCCCTTCGACGACGTCGATCTCGCTCTTGATCTTGCCAGCGGCCGCCCACCCCGCGAGCTCGGCGATCGCCGCGCCGAACCGCGCCGCGAACTGCATCACCAGAAACCCGCGCATCGTCCCACATTTGACGATCAAGTTCGTGGTGTTGGTGAGGCCCACCGGGTGCCGCATGTCGTTGTACCCGGAGATCGCACCGCAGAGCGCGATGCGAGCGCCGACGGCCAGGTTCGCCAGCACGGCGTCGAGGATCTCGCCGCCCACGTTGTCGAAGTAGACGTCGATGCCCCGCGGCGCGAACTCGCGCAGGCGGGCGCCGACGTCGCCCTTCCGATAGTCGATCGCCGCGTCGAGGCCGAGCTCCTTCGTCAACCAGGCGCACTTCTTCTCGCCGCCGGCGATGCCGATGACGCGGCAACCCTTGATCTTCGCGAGCTGCGCCGCGAACGACCCGGTCGAGCCGGCGGCACCGGAGACGACAACCGTGTCGCCCGGCTTGGGTGCGCCGACGTCGAGAAGGCCGAAATACGCGGTGAGTCCGGTCACGCCGAAGAGCGAGAGGGCGATCGGGAAATCGACGCCGGGTGGAATCTTCATCGCCGCGAGGAGACCGGATCCGTCCGTGGCGGCGTAGTCCTGCCAACCCCATGACCCGGTCACGCGGTCGCCCTTTTGAAAGCCGGGATGCTTCGATTCGACGACCTCCCCGGCGGACAGTGCGAGCATCACTTCGCCAAGCGGAATCTTCGGGATGTAGGTGTCGATCTCCATCCACGCGCGCTGCGCGGGGTCGCAGGAGAGCCAGAGGTTGCGCACGAGAAACTGGCCGTCGTGGATCTCAGGCCTCGGTTCTTCCCGCCACTCGAAGTTGGCGCGGTCGATCATCCCCTTCGGACGCGACTTCAGCACCCATTTGCGGTTGCTCTCGGCCATCGGGTTCTTCCTCCTCTCGCGACGGAATTGCGGCCCGCCGGTTAGCAGCTACCTTGGCTAATCATGACGGTCGCAATTAATTCAATCAAGCGGGTGGCGGAACGGAGGGGGCTTTTTGATGCGTGTATCGAAGCAGGCAGCGAGGAGAACCGCCGACGGATCCTCGACGCGCCGGGCAGAACTGCTCCGGGAGCACGGGATCGATCGCGCCAGGGTCGACGCGATCACCGAGGCTGCCGGCCTCACTCACGGTACCTTCTACAGCAGCGTCGAGGCCTAGGGATCCGCGAGGGGCTCGATCCGGAGATCCCCTGATCGCATGGGCGTCGTAACGACCAGAGTGTTGCCATCGCGCTCGATCGTGGAGCGCTCCGCTCCTACCAGCGACCAGGCTCGACCGGGTTCGGCATCTAGAATCCGAAAGGTTGTGCGAACGGCGGGATCGGGTCGGTGGACGTCGAGCCGGAGGTAGAGCACGCTGTTGACCCACAGGGCCCGGGCGAGAGCCACGTTCGGGAAGTCGACTCCGACCACTTGCGGGCACGCTCCGAGCGGCGCCGCGGACAGGCGGGTCCAGGCTCCTGGCGACGCGGCCTCGGCGGTGGCGAGGAACGCGTTGTACTGGCCCCGTGGATGCTCCTCACCCAGGCCGAGGCCCCAGGTGAACTCGCCTCGCTCGTGATCCCAGGTCGGTTCGAACTGCGCGTCGATCGCGCGGCTGAGCCGTGCTTCGAGGTCGGTGATCCTCCATTCACGGCTCAGCGCGAGGGCAATCGCCGGTCCCCGCACGTCTCGCAGCCTCTCGAGCGGGTCGGCGGTGAGCCCCGCTGACCTGCTCGCCGCGTCAAACAGCCGGCGTGCGTCGTCCGGCACCTGCGCCGACGAATAGAAGCAGCTGAACAACGCCGCCCGCACCGGCAGTCGATGGTGCACGTCGATGATCGGGTCGTAGTAGAAGGTCGTCGTCTGTCGGCGCCCCGCTCACCGGTGAGATCGAGGTAGTGCTGCCGCGCGTACTGCCCACCACGGGTCGAACGCCTGCTGATGGTAGTCGGTGCCGTATCGGTTGTCGTGGAGCCTCAGACCGAGGCCCGCGCCGGCCAGTCAGAACGGCCAGATCTTGGTGTTCTCTCAATGGCAGCCGATCGGCGCCGCCATCCACTGCCGGTTCAGAAGTGTCGGCGATCGCGGCGTGGGACCACGTGAAGGTGTGCTCGCCGTCGCGGATCATCTCGAACGGCTCGGTTCCACCGGTCGTCGGCCGATCATCGACGCGGATGCCGAGCAGCACGAGCAAGAAGCCCTTGTAGAACAGCATGCCGTCCGCGGCGATCGGGTCCATCTGGACGCCCCACGGCTCGATCCCGTTCGCGGTCCAGCCCGGCACGTCGTAGTCCCCCACAGCTCGCGCGGGATGAACAGCCGGTAGACGTCGGGGTAGTTGGCCCGATCGGGGTCGTGGCCGAACTGGGTGAGCCAGTCGGCGGCCGACCACCAGCCGGTGTGCCGCTCGATCAGCTGATCGAGGATCGCGACGTACGGCTCGCGTCCACGCGGGCGTGCGGTGCGCCATGAGCCCGATCGCGTACGACGAGTCGACGAGGTCGAAGCGGTGCCAACTCGCCATCGGCGGATCGGACCGATTGTCCCAATGCGGGTGGGGGCGCCCGTCACGATCCCAGTCGTCGGGAGTGTGGGCCTTGCGGTGGAGGTATCGCAGCCAGCCGAGTGAACGAGCAGAAAGCTCCGTGGGTTGGTCGCGGTGCTGCAAGAGGTCGTGTTCGCCGGTCATTCTCGGATTGGAGCTAAAGCTGCCGGCGGAGTTGCAGCCTCGTCGGCGAGCGTCTATGCTGTTGGATGACGATCGTCATGAAAGCGGATGAATCATGACGAGCGCAATCCAGCCAGTCAAGCCGGGTGGGGACAGGAGATAGAGCTTTTCGATGTACGGAACGTGCTATGGCGGCTGCGTGTCGCGGCTCGTTCTGAGGGCGCTCTTCGTCGGAGCCGGCGTGATTATCGCCGCGAGCTGACGAGCACGGATCCGCCGTGAAAGGTTTTTCATGACCTCCGACTTTTCCGATCTCTCTTGACGGCTGACCGCCGCACTCCGCCTGCATCTTGAATTAAATTTGAATAGGAACTTCGAGCGAGATGGATTTCATCGATCGGAGACGTCGGATAGTTCCGATGCGAGAGGTCCGCCCAACCCGTTGAGTCCCTACGTGATGATGACGAACCCCTCGTCGATCGCCTGCCCGACGTCGTCGAGAAGCACGACCTTCCCCTCGGCGAGGTTGGCCTTCGTCCGCGCGATCCGCAGTTCCTCGGCCTCGCGCTTCCGCCGGATCTAGGTGATCCGCTCGTCGCCCGCGGGACCGCGGCCCTACTCGCGCCAGCGGACGTAGGCCGCGACGGCAGCTGGAAGGTTGTGATGACCACGGACCGCGGCCGGGGGAGGATTCCCTCCGTAACCATCGCGTTCACCCGCCGGACCATCAGCCCGATCGCCGCCGCGACGGTTTCCGTGAGGACGTCCGCGAGGTCCGCGGGACGCGGTCGCCAGTCACGCTTCCGCACCTCACCGAACTCCGCCCGCGTGGCGTGGATCGCGTCGGCCAGTCGTATCGCGTTCGCCCCGGTCACCGCCGTCCTCGTCTCGGTTCACTCCTCGTTTCCAGAACTTCGGACCCCTCCCGTCGGGCGGCGCGGGCCGAGCTGTTCCCGATTCCGCCCGACGGTCGCCCCTATGGCTAGATTCCGTGCTGCCGATGGGAGGAGAAGTTGGTTGAAGGGCGGATCGGCGCTCTGGCCGTTGGGCCGGGTTGTTACCTACTTGCTACCTATGGCTAACAATCTTGAATCTACACTGCCTAAGCTATTGACATAACAGTGGAGCTGAAGGGAGGATCGAACCCTCGACCTCCTGAATGCCATCAACGACCATCCCCGTCTCAGAACGGATCCCTTTATCCTATGGGCTTTTGTTCGTCTCGACCGTTACCTTGACTCGGAAACCTCGGGGCTGGGGCGCATTCTCCCGGGCACGGACATCGTTCCTTCCGGACGGTCAACCGGAATCTTGATCCGTGCGGGAGGGATCTCAACCGTCCTCCCGTCGCGCCAGACGGCGATCGGTACACCAGCAAGTTTGTGACGCCGAAGTGCCTCGCGAGCCGCACGCCGCAGAGCGGCATCCACGAGCGTCCCCTCGTCCATGAGTTCGTCGACGGAGCGACGAGGTTTGCGCTTCATTTGTTCTTCAGCTCGCGGTTCACCGTATGCCAAGTGTCTCGATCTCGGATGGTCCTGACTTTGCTCCCCGTGCCTTCGGCGATCAAGAGGGGTCCTCCCTCGAGGGAGTTGTCGTAGAACCGCCAGGTCTTCGCAAGAGGTCGGTAGATGCCGAAGAAGTTCACCAATCCGGCCCGGTAGCGACGGCGAATCGTCTCCTCTGGGACATCGTGGCCGCCGAGATCGACGCGCTTTCTGACTCGCTTGATGGCGAGATCGACGTCCCGTAGCCAGAGATAGATCAGATGGAAGCTATAGCCTCTCCTTCGCAGTTCCTTAATCCAACCGGCGTAGGCACGACCCGCGAGCGTAGTCTCGAAACCGAAGTCTACTCTGCGGTCCGCGAGCTCGTGAAGGCGCGCGAGCATGACCCTGCCGGCCGCAATCGACGCGCCTTCCGGATTGAACGCTGAAAGACCCTGAGCGATCACATCGGCGTTGACAAATTCCGTGATCCCGAGCGCGTCCCGAAGGAGGAGAGGCCCTGTCGTAGACTTCCCAGCACCGTTGGAGCCGGCGAGAGCGACGACGGCGGGTCCGGACTTGCGGGTCAAGACGATCCCCGCCCCGACTCATCGAAATGGCGACGGGCATCTTTGTCCCACTCGATCGTCGGCTCGTCGCGCGGTTGCGAGCAGCCGAGCGGCGTCTCGCCGTGGGCGTACCCGATGGTGCGATACACGCGGAAAGGCCGCTTGAACATTCGCAGCAGGACCGGAACATCGCGGTCTACGTGGTCGAAGATCCGCACCTCGCTCTTTCGCGGGTGAAGCCGATGAAGCCTCATCGGGCCGGGGTGTTCGCGCCCCGGACGGTTCCCAGCAGGCTCGCCATTCCCTGGAACACCGCGAGCAGCGCTGACGCCGTCTCCGGTCGAGCCTCGATCACGAGACCGCCACCAGCTCGGGCTCGAACCTCGAGACCGGCGAAGATCTGCTCCACCTGCCGAGCAGAGACCACGACCTCGGCGGGCGCCGGAGCGGCGACCGGAATTTCGGCGCGCGCCGGGGCGGCCGGAGGATCTCCGCCGTCACCAGCGTCGATCGCCCGTTCGACCTCCGTGTCATCCGAAAGCGCGTCGAGCTCCTGCTCTGGGTCATTCGCAACCAAGGCCGGCGCCGCTTCCGCGATCTTCGAGAGCTGCCCGAGGAACGAGGCCGAACGGTCGAAGCGGACCTCGTCGCTCGTGCCGTCGAAGAGCCCTGCGAAGAGCGCCTTCTTGTCGGCCACAAGCCCCGCGATCTGCGCCTCGATGCTCGACTCGGTCACCAGGTTGTACACATCGATCGGTCGCTTCTGGCCGAGGCGGTAGATGCGGCCGATGCGCTGCTCGAGCACGGCCGGGTTCCAGGGCAGCTCCAGGTTGATGCAGCAGCTCGCGGCGCGCTGCAGATTGAGCCCGACGCCGCCGGCGTCGGTCGCGAAGAGCATCCGCGCTGCCCGATCGTCGTGGAAGTCGACGATGTTCTGCGTGCGCTGCCGCTGCCCCTCCTCACCGGTGAAGAACACAGCGCGCAGCCCGGCGTCGGCGAGAAGATCCGCCACGGCCCAATGGGCGAGCCGGAGCATGCGCCGCCACTGGCTGAAGACCACGACCTTGCGCCCCTGCTCGACCGCGACTTGCGCGACGATCTGACGGAGCTCCGCGAGCTTCGGCGTGGAGAGGCTGCGCAGCACCGCCTCGTCCGGAGCGACCCGCGAGATCCCATCCCAGACCCGCTCGAACTGGTACTGCGCGAGGCCGTTCGCGATCATCCGCTGCGTGGTGAGCAGGCTCATGAGGCGAAGGAACTCCGTCTGCGTGAGCGGGCGCCGGCTGGCGGTCGCCGCGAGCTGCGCGATCGGCTGGTTCAGTGCGTCGTGCTCGGCACGCTGGGCGTCGGTCAACTCGACCGGCACGACGGTGTCGGTTCGTCGGGGAGCTGCTTCAGCACCTCGCTGCGGACGCGGCGGAGCATGCCGCCCCTAAGGCGAGTGCGCAGCGTGTCCAGGTTCCGCGCGCCGACGACCTCGCGCTTCCCGTCGGCTTGCGCCGAATGCCAGGGGGCCAGTCGCCACTTGGGCTCGAGCGCCACGTCGTCGACCAAGTCGAGGATCGAGGCCAGCTCGTCGAGCCGGTTCTCCATCGGCGTGCCGGTCAGGACGAGGCGGTAGCGAGGCTTGAGCGTCTTCACCGTCATGGCGGTGTGCGTCGCCCAGTTCTTGATCCGCTGCGCTTCGTCGAGCACGACTATCCCCGGCTCGAAGGCGCGCATCAGATCGAGGTCGCGGAGCACCTGTTCGTAGTTCACGACCAAGAAACCGCGGGAGCGCGCGCGGTACGTGCGCTTTCGCTCCGCCGGCGGGCCCTCCACGACCGCTACCGGAGCGTCGGTGAAAAATTGCCACTCACGGAGCCACTGGGGCTTGAGGCTGGCCGGCACGATCACGAGCCCACGCTCGACACGTCCGGTCTCGAGAAGCGCATGGCAGGCCGCGATCGCCTGCGCCGTCTTGCCGAGGCCCATGTCGTCGGCGAGTAGCAGCCGCCCGCTCCTCAAGAACCGCTCCACCCCCTCGAGCTGATACGGGTAGAGCTTCCGCTTAAGACCGCGAAGCGCGGCACGCAGGGAGCCGAAGCCTGCGAGGTTGGCGGTCACGAGCTCGAGCCGCTGCCGTTCTGCCTCGAGCAGCGCTCGGGCGGCCGGCTCGGCGACAAACCCGGCCGCCCCGTTTCCTGCTAGGCTCCCGAGCAGGTCGCGCACGAGGCCGAGACGCCTCGAAGGATCATCCGAGTGCGCAAAGCGGAGACGAAGCTCGCCCCCACGATCTCGAGTGAACCATTCGCGCTCGAGTCGCGCGCAGGCGCGAGCGGCCGCGACGCTCTTTCCACCACTGACTAGCCACAGGCGCTCGAGACTGTCTCCCAGACCGCTCAGCGGCCGGAGCGGATCCCAGGCGAGAATGGCTTCGCCGGGGCCGGGTGACCAGGAACCCGTCGAGCGACGAAAACCCCGGTCGCGAAGCGCGAGGTCTTGGAGGACCACGAGCAGGTGTTTGCATAGGCCGAGTGAGCTCCGCAGAAAGTCTGCGCAATCGCAACTGCCGCGCAGCGGGTGAACACTCGCGAGCAAGCTCCGGTACGGGCGCTCACCCCCGCCGGGGCGGCGCGTCGAATAGATACCGAAGGGCTTCCCCCGGGGCGGGCGCGTCGCGACTTTGAGCTCATCGCGTTCTGCGAATTGGAGGCGGCGCAGCAACGCCTCCATCGCGGCGCGGCGGACCGGCCACCCGGCGTCGGCGGTGATCGCGATCACGTGCTCCACGAGCAGATCTGGAGCGATTCGCCCGGTCTTGCCATGCGCGATGGAGCGTAGGACGCGCGCTGCTTCGGAATCGTCTTCGGGGAGAGTGTCGCGATGGAATGAAATCGGCGCGTCGGCAGCGGTCGGCTGAGCGGGATCGTTTCGAGTGACGTCCATGATCAGAATCCTTCCACGCGCAGAGATCGGCGTCGCGTCGGATAGCACATCTCCGGCTCCGAGGTAGCCTCTCGCCCGATAGCAGCCCAGCGACGGCGAAGCCCCGATCGGAACGGGCTATCGAGCTCCGACGCGGCCACCCCTTCGGTCAGCCGGAGAACAGGAGTTCCGAATCGCGCTCCCGCATTGCCACCATCAGCCACGCGGCCGTGGATTCGGAGGCCACGCGGATGTCGGAGTCGCTCGAAACCAAGACGTAGTCGTGATCACGGGCGAAGCTCCAGATTCGATCGTCGCGCTCGCCGAGGAGCCCGACCTGATCCACGTGCCGGCTGCCCGGGTACTCCGCCGCCAGCTGATCGACGAGGGTTGGGCTCAGGTTCTCGTCGAGAAGCAGCTTCACCCGCCGCCCGAGGCTCGAAGATGGCGCTCACGTCGTTCGCGGGCGGCCGCAAACGCCAGGGCGGCGCGGATGTGTTCGGGCTTCAGGCTCGGAAAATCCTCGAGGATTTGCTCCTCGGTCATGCCCCCGGCCAGGTACTCGAGGATGTCGTAGACGGTGATGCGGGTCCCCTTGATGCAGGGCTTACCGCTCCGGACGCCTGGAGTGACCGTGATGTGCTCCTCGAAACGCATACTCGTTCAAGGTTACGACCGCCCCCCGGCGGTTTGCAAGCGCCGCCGGCGCCACGCGGAGAAGCTCCGCGGAACTCGGGCAGCCCCTAAGGTCCCCGCTATGCGCCACCAACCAACGTACCCCGAAGGGATACTCGACCGCGGTCTACCGCTCGCCCGGCACGGCCTCGAGGAGCCTCTTGCCACGGAGTCGATCGAGCCACCGGGTCGCCGCCTGCCCCCTGTTCACGGTCTCTAACAGGACCTGGCCGTCGCTCCACACCTCAATCGTTGTTTTCACGCACCGGCCTCGAACGTAGTCGGCGTGGAAGTGCAGCCGGCTGTGGGCGAATTCCAGATGCTGGAGCATGTCGGCGACGGTCCATTCGTCATTGGTCTCGAACCACTTGTCGGAAACACCTCGGGGGCGCGCATCATGAAAGGAGAGCATCCCGAGCGTGAAGATCAGCCCGAGCGCGCAGGTTTCGATCAGATCCTCTTCAGCCCGGATTCGGATTCGGACGTGCCAGTCTTCGTCGCCGACGGTAGGTTCGAGCTGGGTGTCGAGAACCTCGAGGTCGAGAAGCGCCGCGTCCTTGACGAGCTTCAGCTCGATGGGCGGTTCGTCTCTCATGCCGGCTGCCACTCCCGGATCTTCTCCTCGGTGAGGCCGAGCTTCCGCGCCTCCTCGCGAACGAAGTCTCCGTAGAAGTCGCCCATGCGAACGCCGTATTCCGGGTCGACCTCATTGTGCCACTGCCGGAGCCATGGGAGAAGCTCGACGACGCCAGCGAGCAGTGGGACGAGCCGCTCCGGCGAAAAGGGGCTGCTACCTATCTGTTACCTATGATGAAACGCTAGATTCGCTAGTTGGATAAGCCATTGATTTTAAAGTGGAGCTGAAGGGAGTCGAACCCTCGACCTCCTGAATGCCATTCAGGCGCTCTCCCAACTGAGCTACAGCCCCGTGCCCAGAGAAGGGAGATGAAATCAGAAGCTTGCGGCGAGTTCAAGATTGATGGAGGAAACTTGAATGTCTGCCGTCCCCGCTCTCTGCGGCGGCTTCCTGCTCGCCGTCCTCTGGATGGATCTGATGTTCGACGTTCAAGTCCTTCGCTACAAGGACGAGAATTCCGAGCTGCCGGAAGAAGTCCTGCGCTCGATCGCCGCATACTACAGGCGAGTCACCACCGAAGCTCGGCCCATGGGTTACGCGATCGCGCTCGTGATGCTGGTGACGATCGCCGCCGTCATCACCCAGATCGCCTCGGACGCGTCCGCCTGGATCGGGTGTGTCTCCCTGGTCTTTGGCGGCGGGCCGATCGTGCTTGCGCTTCTCCGCGTCTATCCCAATGCCGTTCGGCTCGGTTCGCGCAGCGATTCCCCGCTCGGGCAGAGCGCCTTGGCGCGATCGATCTGTCGAGACCACCTCCTGTGTTTCGGCAGCATCGTCGTCTTCGTGATCGTTCAAGCCGCTTAGCGGAATCGGTAGCGGAACGCGCGACCGCGGCGCGTGCTGCCGGAGAGCTCTTCGAAGAGCAGCCCGCGCAGCACCATCGTGAAGTAGACGAAGAGAGCGACGACCGCCCACTTCAGCAGATCTGCCCATCCGCCGAGGGACACCTCCGTCAGGAAGACGAGGATCGCGCCCGCCAGCAGCGTCGGCGGAAACCACTCGATCCAGTTTTCGGAAATGAACCGGTAGCTCTCGGTCAGGAGATCCATCGACGAGTGATGCCCCAGATAGATGAGCTCGGGAACGGCATTCAAGAAGACGAAGATGAAGAGCTGGACCACCAGTAGGATGAGCATGCCCTGCGGATTCGTCATGACGGCGAGCGAGAGGACCGTGCGCAGCATCCACAGGACGAACATCACGCCGATCACGTCCGAGAAGTATGGCGCAAAGCTCGCCGGAAACTCCTCGAACGAGACCCGTCCGTGCCGCACGAGCCGCTCCACGAGATAGAGAAACGACGCGATGCACGCGGCCCAGACGAGCCCGAGGAGGAAGCCACCCAGCACGCCAAGCGCCAGCGCGATCGGCAGCGTGACTCTCATCAGCAAGAAATAGGCGAAGACGGACAGGAGGACCGGCCAGTTGACGATCGCGATCCGGGCCGCGCGACGCGTCACCGAGACGTAGAGCGAGATCGTCGCTGTGAGCCAGTTCATGCCACCCGCGCACCGCGCGCGGGCGATCTTCTAGCGGAGGGGCTGGGCCTCGGATAGAGGCCCACGCCCCTCGCGGTCAGGCTCGCGGCTCGGCAGGGGATAGCGCTCGCGGAACCGCTTCGCCTCAAGGTTCACCCAGTCGACAGCGGTCTTTCGGAACAGGCGGCACCACCGCATCATAACGCGGAACTCGAAGCGGATGTCAGTGTCGGTGAGATAGTCTCGTGAAGAACTCATTGACTCGCTACTCCCGAGTGAGAGATCAAGCAACACTCGTACCAGTCTTGGGGAATATCGAAATCGTAGGTTTCTGGTCAGGTTCCGCGAACGATCTGCCTGTTCTATGACACCTGCGGCGCCATTTTTTGACCCGATGCGGTCGCAATTTGGCACGAGATCGTCAGCGGCGACGCCGTGGCGGATCGGGCGTCGCGTCGAGCGGTGACTCCGGCCAGGCATGCTTGGGATAGCGCCCGCGGAGCTGCCTTCGCACCTCGGGGTAGGTCCGCCGCCAAAAGCTCTCGAGGTCGTCGGTCACCTGCACGGGGCGGTTGCTCGGCGCGAGAATCTCGATCACGAGCGGGACGCGGCCGGCGGCGACGCGCGGCGTGGTCGCGAGGCCGAAGAGATCCTGGATACGCGCGGCCACCGCGGGGGGCTTCTCGCGCTCGTAGGTGATTCGCGTCGAGCGGCCCGAGGGCAGATCCAGGCGCTCAGGCGCGTCGCGCCCGAGCGCCTGGATCTGGCCGGGAGTCAGCTCGGCGCGAATCGCGCCGACGAGATCCGCTCGACGCAGCTCGGCGAAGCTTCGCTTTCCGGCAGAAAGCACGTCGATGGCGCGAGCGAGAAGGTCCCGCTCGAAGTCGGGCACGCCGAGCTCCGGCATCATCCGCGCAAGGAAGCGCACGCGGTCGAGAAGCGCCCGTTCGTCGCGCCCGATCGAGAGCGCACGCGCGGGATCACGCTTCGCCTCCTCCGCGAGCCTGGTTGCGGCGGCGAGCGGATCGACGTCGAGCCGTACGGTCTCGCGGAGCGTGAGATCCTCGTAGAGCTCGCGCGCACGCCCGACGACCCGTTCGGAGGCCGGATCGAACACGACCTCGCGAACCTTGCGGATCTTTTCCGGGAACATCTCCTCGAGCCAACGCCGCTCGACCGCGCTCGCCATACCGACGCGCGCCTCGGAACGCTCGCGCCGCGGACCCCCGTCGAGATCGATGGCGACGAAGAGCTCCGCCTCACGGACGACGCTGGCCGGATCGAGCGCCACGCCGGTCCCGCCGACCATCACACCGCGCATGGATCCCGCCCCGCGCCGGCGGACGACGCGATCGGGAAAGCCCGCGAGCACGGAACGAAGGATCGCGCCCTCGTCCGCGTCGGCGCTCCCTCGCCGATCGAGCGATCGAGCGAGCTGGCGGCGGGCGCGCTCGACCGCGCGCACGGCTCGGGGATCGAGACCGTGGGCGCCTTCCGCGCGATGATAGAGATCCATCCGCAGCAACAGGTCGGATGGCCCGGTCGGCCATGGTGCCGCGCCTCCTTCGGCGAACGTTCGACGCTCGAGCAGGATGTCGCGCTCGGAGGCGAGAGCCGCTGCCAGCGCGCCTTCCTCCGCGACTCCGGCGCGTTCGGCCTCGACGAGCATACGGGCCAAACGTGGCGGTGCCGACAGGTCGAGCATGCGCCGTCCGACCTCCGTCAGCTCCCGCTCGGCCCCCAGCGCGCCGAGCGAGGCAAGCAAGCGCTCCGCGGCCTCGAGCGCTCCGTCGCGCGGCGAGTCGAGCCAAGGAAACGCACGTAGATCGCCGGCACCCCATGCGCGAAGCTCGAGCGCGGCGGCAGTCAGATCTAGCCGAAGAATTTCCGGCACTTCGCGCTCGCGGCGCTCGGCATGCTCGGCGGTCGTCCACAGGCGCAGGCAGCGACCCCTCTGCGTTCGGCCAGCGCGCCCCGCACGCTGCTCGGCCGAGGCGCGGCTGATGCGTACCTCTTCGAGACGGTTCAAGCCGTGGCGCGGATCGAAGCGCGCCTCGCGCGCGAGGCCCGAGTCGACGACCGTCGTCACGCCTTCGATCGTGAGCGCCGTCTCCGCGACGTTCGTCGAGAGCACGACCTTTCTCCGCGGCCCGGGGAGGATCGCGCGTCGCTGGGCGTCGAGCGGCAGGTCCCCGTGGAGCGGCACGACGTCGATTCCCTGGGCCTCGGCCAGCGCGGCGAGCGCCTCGGCGCTCTGGCGGATCGCGGCAGCACCGGGAAGGAACACGAGCACATCGCCGCCCCGGGAATCGGCGCGAAGAGTGCGCGCGACAGCGGCAGCAACGCGCGTCGAGAGCCGGGCGCGCGACGGCTCCCGCTCGTACTCGATCTCGACGGGAAACACCCGACCCTCCGAGGTCAGCACCGGCGCGCCGCCGAGATACGCCGCGAGCGCGTCGGTTTCGAGCGTCGCCGACATCACCACGAGCTTCAGGTCCGGGCGCACCGTCTCCTGGAGCTCTCGTACGACGCCGAGCGCGAGGTCACCCTGGAGGTGACGCTCGTGGAACTCGTCGAGGACTACGATACCGACCTCGTCGAGATAGGGATCGCGGACCAGGCTCCGCGAGAACACGCCTTCGGTCACGAACCAGAGGCGGGTCTCGCGCCCGCCTCTCTGCTCGAAGCGGACGCGGTAGCCGATCTCGCCTCCGATCGAACCGCCCCGCTCGCCGGCCACGAATTCGGCCGCCGCGCGCGCCGCGATCCGCCGTGGCTCGAGGATGACCACGTGCTTTCCGTTCGCGATGCCCGCATCGAGAAGCGCCGCGGGCACGCGCGTGGTCTTGCCCGCGCCCGGCGGAGCGCGGAGCACGAGCCGCGCGCGGGATCGCAGTGTGTCGACGATCTCGGATAGAAGCGGATCGATCGGCAGCGGACGAGTCACGCTACCGCGCGAGGCGGCGGCGCCCGTAGCGCTGCCGGCGCTCGTGCACCTCACCCCCCGGATCGATCAGCGGGTTGCGGACGCGGAGAGCGCCAAATCTGCCGAAGTCACGGTCGGCCGTCCAAAACACATCCACGCCATTCTGCATGCAGACTGCCGCGATGCGCGCGTCGTGGACACGCGGACCGATGATCTTGGTGGATTCCGCCAGTCGTCGAAACGTGACCCAGTATTCCGGCGCTTCACCGAGCAACACGACCGACGGCGACTCTGTCCAGGCATCGACGGCCGCAAGCGCAATCTCGAGCGCCGTGGGTGGGTTGAACAAGCGTGGATGGGTGACCACGGCGAGGAACTCGTGCACGCAAGGCCAAGGTATCGCCCACGGCGCTGCTGATTCTGCAAGCGATTCGAGACAGCGAACCGCGGCCGAATGCCATGGCGAATCTTCACGATTGGCGTAGACGAGAAGATTCGTGTCTACGGCGATCACCCGCCGCGGCCCTCGTAGACGAGGCTACGAATCTGCGCCCAGTTCGAGAGATCGATTCCCGGCTGTACTCCCTTTCCTTTGACACTGACGTTTCGCAGTTTGAATCGCCTTCTCGGCTGCGCGCGAGCTGCCGCCAATTCGCGGCGCAGCGCCGTCTCGAAAAGCTCCCGCAGCGTCGTGTCGCGGCTCCGGGCCAGCTGCTTGGCGTCTCGCAGCAGCGCGTCCGCGATTTCGATCGTCGTCTTCATATGGGTACCCATATCAGCCAGACCGTAGAGATGGCAATCAGGGTTGGGACCGCGACGTCGCTCCACCAGCCGTCCTCACCGCTGCCGCTGCCGCCACTTCTTCAGCACGCCCGGACCGTCGAGGAGAAAGTCGACGAAGTCGCGGGCGCCGTTCCAGGCGCGGGACAGGTTCTCGTCGTTGTCGTAGACGCGTCGCTCGCGAAGCGCCTGACGGAAGTCCTCGAGCGCGTTGTCGAGCACACTGCGTATCGGCGTCGTGAATAGCGGCCGCGTGCCTCGCTTCATCCCTTCCTCCGGCTGCGCCCCGTGGCGAGAAGCTGCTCGGCGTGCTTCCTCGCTTCCGCCGTCACCTTCACGCCGCCGAGCATTCGCGCGATCTCCTCGCCGCGTTCGTCGGGCCCGAGCTTGCGGACCTTCGAGCGCGTGCGGCCCTTGGCGGTCGTCTTCTCGACGGCAAAGTGGTGGTCGGCGAAGGCGGCGATCTGCGGCAGATGGGTGATGCAGAGCACCTGACGGTGGCGGGCGAGCGTGGCGAGCTTCCGGCCGACGACCTCGGCGACCGCGCCGCCGATCCCGGCGTCGACCTCGTCGAAGATGACCGTCGGCGCGTCGGCTTCCTCGAGAGCCACCGACTTGATCGCCAGCATGATGCGCGACAGCTCGCCGCCGGACGCGATGCGAGCGAGCGGGCGGGGGTCTTCGCCCGGGTTGGCCGAGAAGAAGAACTCCACGGAGTCCGTCCCGCGCGCCGAAAGCGTGGCCGGCTCGGCAGCGAATCGTGCCTCGAAGCGCGCGTCCTTCATGCCGAGCGCGGTGAGCTCCTCGACGATCCGCGATTCGAGCCGCGTGCCGGCCGCCCGGCGCGACTGGGAGAGCGCCGCGGCGGTTTGCCGCGCGGCGTTCTCCGCCGCGGCGCTCTCCGCCTCCAGCGCGGCCAGGCCTTCCTCGCCGAGATCGAGATCCGCGAGCTCGCGCGCGGCGGCGGCCTGGAACGCGAGGATCGCGTCGATCGACTCGCCGTACTTCCGCCGGAGCTTGCCAATCTCGACGAGACGGTTGTCGATCGCCTCGAGCCTCCCCGGGTCGAAGACGACCCTGTCGGCGTACTCGCGCAGGCGCCAGCCGGCCTCCTCGACGAGAGTGCTGGACTCCTCGACGAGCTTGGCGATCTCGCCGAGCCGCGGATCGGTTTCTAGGAGCTCAGCGAGCCGCGTCGAGAGCTTGCGGAGCGTCGTCGCGGCGGCGCTTTCCCCGGCATAGAGCGCCTGTTCGCCGAAGCGCGCCGCATCGGCGAGCTTCTCGGCGCCGCCGAGCACCTGCTTCTCCTGCCGAAGCTCGTCCTCCTCGCCGGGCGTGAGCGCCGCATCGGCGATTTCCTTCACCTGGAAGCGCAGCATCTCGGCGCGAGCGCGCGCGGTCTCCTTGCCGGTCACGAGGCTGCGCACGCGCTCGGCACGCTCGTGGTACGCGCCGAAACGCTCGCTCATCTCGACGAGGCGGTCGGCGTGGCCGGCGAAGGCGTCGAGCCAGCCGAGATGCGTCTCCGACTGACGCAGTGTGTGATGCTCATGCTGACCGTAGACGCGGATCAGGCAGTCGCCGATCGACTCGAGGACCGCGAGCGTGGCGAGCGCCCCGTTCAGCTGAACGCGGTTTCGGCCGCTTCGGGCGAGGACTCGTCGGACGAGGAGCTCGTCGCCGTTTCCCCCGTAGCCCAGCGTCGCGAGTCGCTCGCACAGCGGGTCTGCCTGGATCGCGAACACCGCCTCGATCGCCGCCTCGTCCTCGCCGGTGCGGATCACGTCCGCCGAAGCCTTGCCGCCGACCGCGAGCTCGAGCGCGGCCATGAGAATCGTCTTTCCCGCCCCGGTCTCGCCGGTGATGACGTTGAGGCCGGGTTCGAAGCTGAGCTCCAGCTCGTCGATCAGCGCGAAGTTGCGGATCTGCAGCTCCTTCAGCATCTCGCGTCCGAACCCTAACGCTCGCCCCAGCGCAGCTTGGTGCGCAGTAGCTCGAAGAAGCTGTGGGTCGGCGAGCGCACCAGCAAGACGCGATTCTTGGACGCGCGCACCTCCACGACGTCGTTGTTCGCGAGCTTCATGCCTTCCTGTCCGTCGACCGTGAGCACGACGTCCTCGTCCGGCGAGCGCACGGCAATGCGCAAGTGTGACCGGCCGGGCAGAACGATCGGCCGCTGGGTCAGCGTGTGCGGGCAGATCGGCGAGACGAGCACCACGCCGACCGACGGCTCGACGATCGCGCCCCCGGCCGAGAGCGAGTACGCGGTCGACCCGGTCGGCGTGGCGACGATCAGCCCGTCGGCCTTGTACGTACAGATCGGCGTTCCATCCACGGAAGTCTCGAGGTCGAGGATGCGTGCCAGCGCTCCCTTGTTGATCACCACGTCGTTGAGAGCCTGGAAGCGCTGCACCACCTTCCCGTTCCGCATCGCCGCGGCCTCGAGCATGCTCCGCTGCTCGAGCTGATACTGGCCGCCGAACACGCGCTCGAGCGCGGGAAAGATCTCCTCGGGTCGGACGTCGGTGAGAAATCCGAGGCCGCCCAGGTTCACCCCGAGCACCGGCACGCGCCGGGCTCCCGAATGGCGCGCCACGCTGAGCAGGGTCCCGTCGCCGCCGAGCACGATGACGAGGTCCGCGCGGGCCATCATCTCCTGCTTGCTGACACCGTCCGCAAGGCGAAGCGCCTTCGCCACCTCGGCCTCGAGCAGGACCGTGCGGCGCTTGCGGCGAAGCCAGGTCACGAGCCGCCGGGCGAGCGCGACCGCCTTGGGCTGGTTTCGCTTGGCAACGATGCCGATGTTCTTCATCTTCGGTTGTTCTAGAATAAAGCGCGCGCCATGCCCAACCTTTTCACCGCTGCTGCCGACAAGAAGCGCGCCGAGACCGCGCCGCTCGCCGAGCGCATGCGGCCGGCGGCGCTCGACGACTTCGTCGGCCAGGAGCATCTACTCGGGCCCGGCCACCTGCTCCGCCAGATGGTGGATGCCAAGACGCTCCATTCGCTCGTCCTCTGGGGGCCGCCGGGTAGCGGCAAGACGACGCTCGCCCGCCTGCTCGCCGAGGCGGCGGGCGCCGAGTGGGCCTCCTTCTCCGCCGTGCTCGCCGGCGTGAAGGACATCCGGCAGGCCATCGAGCAAGCGGACTCACGCTTCGCGATGCACGGCCGGAAGACCGTGCTCTTCGTCGACGAGATCCATCGCTTCAACAAGGCGCAGCAGGATGCGCTCTTGCCGCACGTCGAGCGCGGCACCGTGGTGCTGTTCGGCGCGACGACCGAGAATCCCTCCTTCGAGGTGATCGCGCCGCTGCTGTCACGCTCGCGCGTGATCGTGCTCCATCCGCTCGGCGAAGCGGAGCTGCGGCAAATCCTCGAGCGGGCGCTCGCCGATCGTGAACGCGGCCTCGGCACGCTCGGGCTCGCGCTCTCTCCCGAGGCCCGCGACTTCCTGATCGCGACCGCGCAAGGGGACGCGCGGCGTGCGCTCGGCGCGCTCGAGGTCGCCGCCGGGATCGTCGCGCGGAACCGCAGCAAGACGATCGATCTCGCGGCCGCCGAGGAGGCCGCGCAGAAGAAGACGCTCCTCTACGATCGCGCGGGCGAGGAGCACTACAACGTCATTTCCGCATTCATCAAGAGCCTCCGTGACAGCGATCCCGATGCCGCCGTCTACTGGCTCATGCGCATGATCGAGGCCGGCGAGGACCCCTTGTTCATCGCCCGGCGCATGGTGATCCTCGCCGCCGAGGACATCGGCACCGCCGACCCGCAGGCGCTCGTCGTCGCCAACGCCGTGAAAGACGCCGTGCACTTCGTCGGCCTGCCGGAGGGCCGCATCCCGCTGGCGATGGGGGTGGCATATCTCGCGACCGCGCCGAAATCGAACGCGGCCTACGCCGCGATGAACGAGGCCCTCGCCGACGTGAAGTCGCACGGCGCGCTCGCCGTGCCGCTGGTAATGCGCAACGCGCCGACATCGCTCATGAAGGATCTCGGTTACGGCAAGGATTACGAGTACGCCCACGCGCACGCGGAAAACGTCGTGCGGCAGCAGCATCGTCCCGGGGAGCTCGAGGGGCGGACGTACTACCAGCCGACCGAGAACGGCTTCGAGAAGACGATTCGCGAGCGGTTGGAAAGAATCCGCAAACGATAGAAACGGGCCTGGCCCCCTTTTTGCGGTAAACCGATTCGCGGGTTGGAGCGTCTGACCTTCGAGAGCCCGAAGCGTGGCTCTGGAGAAGGGAGATTTCTATGTCCTCATCGTTCTTCGGCTGGATGGCGATCTCGGCGATGGTGCTCT
Source organism: uncultured delta proteobacterium (assembly GCA_963745025.1). GTDB lineage: Bacteria > Desulfobacterota > Binatia > JACPRU01 > JACPRU01 > CAVQIG01. The sequence continues at coordinate 415,828 of CAVUWD010000013.1, read as the reverse complement.
GCCTGTACCTGCCGGGTGAGGGACGGCGATCGGCCTGGCGGGGTGCGGCGATCTCGGAGGGCCACCGCGTCGCCAGCGATACATCGCAAGACGCGGACGGCTCCTCCTCCGACGATTCCGGATCGGACGATTCGGACCAGGGCGATTCCGACGATTGACTCGCTGGGCGTCTATCGCATCAGGAGGGACTCGAATGAAACGCGGGCGACGTGATCGCCTGTCTCAGCGCAACCGCAGCATGAGCCCCACCACCATGTCGACGATTCGCACCGTGTCCCAGAGCTTGTCGTAGTGGCTGCGGCGGAGCTCGGGCGGGGGGTAGTAGACGCGCACGGGCACGGAGCGGATCTCCATCCCTGCGCGCACGCCACGGATCAGGATCTCGGTCTCGAACTCGAAGCGGCGACCTACGGGGCCGAGCGCAAGCGTCGGCGCGATCGGATAGACGCGTTGGCCGCACTGCGTATCGCCGAGATCGCGCCCCGTGGCGATCCACACCCAGAGGTTGGCGAACTCGTTGCCGAAGCGGTTGATGACGGCGACCGCCGACTCGATCTCCCGCGAGCCTGTGATGAGCGCCCCCGGATGGGATGTCGATTCGGCGACGAGCTTCGGAATTTCCGACGGGAGGTGCTGTCCGTCTCCGTCGAGGCTCACCGCGTGGGAGAATCCGCGCTCCGCGAGATGGCGAAGGCCGGAAAGGAGCGCGGCTCCCTTGCCGAGGTTCTCGCCGTGCGAGCAGACCTCGGCGCCGGCCGAGCGGGCCTCCTCCGCCGTGGCGTCGCTCGAACCGTCATCGACGACGAGCACGACGGGCACGTGCTCGCGACAGCCGCGCACGACGTCGCCGATCGTCGCCGCGCAGTCGAGGGCCGGAATCAGCACGGCATAAGACGGCGGGAGGTCGCTCATGCGGCCATCGGCCGCGAAAACTCCTCGGCGATGATCTCGCGCACGGCATCGCGCAGCCGCTCGCGGTCGTGGTAGTCGAGGCCGCGCGTCGCGATCGGCGGCTTGACCACGATCTCCACGTTGCCCGGGTGGATCGACAGATAGCCGCCCTTCGGCATCACGCGCCGCGTGCCCTTCACGATCACCGGCACGATCGGGTAGCCCATCTCGATCGCCGCCACGAACGCTCCTTTCTTGAACGGCAGCAGGCGGCCGTCGCGACTGCGAGTGCCCTCGGGAAAGATGATGATCGAGTGCCCCTCTCTCAGCGCGCGGTTCAGCACGTCGATCGACTGCATCGGATCGTCGCGATCGACCGGCAGCATGCCGAGGGTGCGCATCACCGCTCCGAGCACGGGCTCGTCGAAGAGCTCCTTCTTCGACGCGAAGCGATTGTTGCCCGGCAGGTAGCCGAGCAGCGCCGCGATGTCGATGTGCGCCTGGTGATTCGGCGTGAAGATGTAAGGACCGCCCTCGGCGGCGAGCTCTTTCCCGCGGATGGTCACGCGCACGCCGAGGGCGCGGCAGGCGTTTCGCGCCTGAAGCTTGGCGAACGACCAAATCATTGACTGCGGCACGCCGAGGCGCGCCATCGCCAGGGCGGTCGCCCCCATGCTGAAGAGTATTCCGCGAAAGATCTGCCGGTTGACGGCGACGCGCAGGCCGCTCGTGACGCTCTCTCGGACGTCTACGGCGGTGGGTTGCGGGTCGCTCACGGGTGGGGCGGTCGGATCGGGACGACCGATACCTCCCGCGCGCGCCGCAGATTGTCAATCACGCGGCAAATCGCGTCGCGGGGCGCCGTGGCGATCGGCGCCCGTAGCCCGAAGCGATTCGTTCAGCTGATCGTCCCCCATGCCTCGGGGTTGCGGCGCAAGAAGCGGTTCACCTTGACGTTGGCGACCGCGTAGGCCGCGGTCTCGAGCCAATTGCCCCGCGGCGGCGGCAGCAGCCGGCGAGCAATCGCCCCGAGCGAATAGAACCTCGAATAGACGTCTTTGAAGCCGTCCATCATCTGACTCGCCGTCATGTGGAGCGGCGAGATGATCGGGCTACCGTAATCGTAGCGGCGGAGGTCGTCGGTCAGGATCCGGCCCGCCGCTTTCAAGTCGGCGTGGTATTTCGTGCCAGGGTACGGGCACGGCGTGAACATTTTCAGAAACGCGATCTTGTTGTCGATCAGAAATTCCAGCGTGCGGCCGAACGTGCCAACGTCGTCGCCGTCGAGCCCGACCATGATGAGCGCGATCACTTGGATCCCTGTGTCGCGGATCGCCTTCAGATCGCGGCTGAAGCGCTTCGGCGAGTTGAACCCCTTCCCCACGCCCTCGAGGCTCTCCTCGTTCACGCTCTCGAGCCCGATCGAAAGGCTCACGCAGCCGGAGCGGGCGGCGAGGTCGAGAAGCTCGTCGTCGCGCGCGATGTTGATCGTCGACTGGCTCGCCCACTTCATCTTGTAGGGAATCATCGCCCGGAAGAGCTGCTTGGCATCCTCGGCTCGCGCGATCGGATTGTCGTCCAAGAACAGCAGGCGATCGCCGCCCAGGCTGCGGATTTGCTCGATGTCGGCGAGCACGTCGTCCATCGGCCGGGTGCGGTAGCTCCGGCGGTAGTACGTCTGCACCGCGCAGTACTCGCAGGGGTGAGGGCAGCCGCGCGAGAACACGATCGGCCAGTGAAAATACATGCGGTAGAGCCGGCTCTTCTGGAACGCCTCCCACTTGAGCAGCGGCAGCTCCCGATAATCGATCGCCGGCAGGTCGCGCAGCGAGTGCCACTCGGCTGCGCGGTAGATGCCCTGCGAGCCGCCGGCCGCGAGATCGGCGAGCACGGTCGACCAGACGAGCTCGGCCTCGCCGGCAACGACGGCGTCGGCGTGCCTGCGCGACTCTTCGGCCGTGAGCGTCACCCACGTACCGCCGAGCACGACCTTCTTTCCGCGTGCCCGAAAGTGATCGGCCAGATCATAGGCACGGGCGATCTGCGGACCCATCGCCGTAAGCCCGACGACGTCTGCGTCGGAATCGAGGTCGACGTCGTAGAAGAGCTCGTCGACCATCGCCACTTCGTGCTCCGGCGGTGTGAGCCGCTTCAGGTACGGCAGCGTCGTGCCGCTCGTCCAGTAGCGCGTCGTCCTGTGGATCGAGCCGTCGGGATTGTAGTGACTCGGCGAGATCAGGTAGATCTTCATCGCGCCGGCGGCCAGAAAGGCGCGAACTGGAACCACTGCTCTGGATGCTCGCGGATCGTGGCCTCCAAGAACGCCACGGTCTCGCGGAGAGCCCGTTCGGTGTCGTCGGAAATTTCGCGCGAGACCCAGCGCGGCTCGCCGAGCAAGACCTGATAGTGGCGGAGCCCGCGGCGCAGCGTAAACACCGGCACGACGGGCGCGCCGGACAGCCGCGCGAGGTGAAACGGCCCCTCCTGGAACAAAGCGGGGGCACCGAAGAACTCGATCGGCTTCGCCGAGTCGGGCGCGCCGTTGCCGCGGTCGATCTGGATCGCCAGGATCTCGTTTCGGCGAAGCGCCCGGATCATGTTGAAGGCGGAGAAGACGGAGCTATCGGCATAGATCACGCGCATACCGGTCTGCTCGCGGTTTCGCCGCGCGTACTCCTGGGTCGTTTCGTTCGGCTCACGGCCCATGACGAGGTTGACGGGGTGGCCGGTTGCGTGCAGCGCGCGGCCCGAGATGTCCCAGTTGCCGACGTGTGCGGTCGCGAGAATCACCCCCCGACCCCGCTCGAGCGCCTCGGCTACGTAGTTCCGTTCGGGCTCGTCGATCCGGACACGCCGCGGCCGCGGCCCGTAGAATTCCGTGGTCTCGGTAAAGCAGCGCGCGAAGGTCGCGAACATGCGGTAGGCGGCTAGCGCGGCGCGCCATCGCCGACGCTCCACGCGCGCTCGCGCCTGATTCTCGATCGCGCCCCGCCGATTCTGCCCGACGAGCAGAAAGACGATGAACGCGATCACCGGCGGCGACCCGCGCCTCCACCACTCGGGACCGTACACGCAGCCGAGCCACGCGAGCTTCCGCCACCACAGGCCGTCGAATCGGAGTGCGGCCCGCAAGCGGGGAAGCCTCCCCTCATGCGGCGTCTCGGGAGGCGCGACCCGACTCCGCGAAACCCCGAACCTAGCGGAGAAAACGGGGGCCGTCTTGGATTTCACAGAAACGTCTCTATAGCGACCGCTGACCGAGGAGGCAAACCCTGGAATTCACCGTCGGCGCACCTTTGACTCGCTCGATCGATTCCATTAGCGTTCGATGTCGATGTTCAACATCGGCATGCCGGAGCTGGTCGTGATTCTGGCCGTGGCTCTGATCGTGCTCGGCCCTCAGCGGCTTCCGGAGATCGCCCGAGCGCTCGGCAAGGCCATGGCGGAGTTCCGCAAGGCGACCTCCGGCATCAGCCAGGAGCTCGAGAACGCCAGGGCGATGCTCGAGGACGAGGCACGCAAGGCCTCCGAGCCGACGCCGAACCGGATCGCGGCAGCCACGGGTGCGGAGCCGAAGGCAACAGCCGGGGCAGAGCCTCGGTCCGGTGCACTGCCGGACGCGGGCACACCGCCGTCGGCCGCGAGCTAGCCTGAATCCCAGGCGCCTTCCGCCCGCACCGCGCGCGCTCCGATGGAAGACGTCAAGCTGCCGCTGACCGCGCATCTCGAGGAGCTGCGCAGCCGGCTGATCAAAATGCTCGTCGCGGTCGGCGTGGCCTTCGTGGCCTGCTACCAGGTGGTTGAGCCGCTCATGCGGTGGCTGATCGCGCCAATCAAGCAGTTCGACCCCGAGAAGGTGCAGGTCATCGGCACGGGGGTCGCCGAAGCCTTCTTCACCAAGCTCAAAGTGGCGTTCTTCGCCGGCATCTTTCTCGCGAGCCCGGTGATCTTCTACCAGATCTGGAAGTTCGTCGCGCCGGGGCTCTACGATCACGAGAAGCGTTACGTGAAGCCGTTCGTGTTCTTCGGCACGTTCTTCTTCGTGTCCGGCGCGTATTTCTGCTACCGCTTCGTCTTCCCGACCGCATTTGGCTTCTTCATCGACGAGTACGCGAGCGTTTCGATCGAGCCGTTTCTCAAGGTCAGCGAATATCTCTCGTTCGCCTCGCGCATGCTGCTCGCGTTCGGCGTGGTGTTCGAGCTGCCGGTGTTCACATTCTTTCTCGCGCGAACCGGCATCGTGAACCACAAGATGATGATCGGCGCGTGGCGCTATTCCATGGTCGGCATCTTCATCGTTGCGGCCGTGTTGACCCCGGGACCCGACGTCGCCTCGCAGATGCTGATGGCCACTCCGCTGCTCGTGCTCTACGTCGCGAGCATCGGCGTCGCCTACGCGTTCGGCAGGCCTGCGCGGGGAGCTACCGACTCGCCCGCTGACGAGCGGCCGAGCGCAGGGGGTTGAGCGTCGGGATGCCGGCTCAGTGGGCCCGCTGGTAGGGGACGTCGAGGGCCAACACGGCGGTGGGGCTGAGGATCGAGCACCTCCCGCGATGACGGGGGCTCAGCGGGGTGAGAGCGCAGATCGCAATTGGATCACATCGCTCGCGGATCAGTCGCCCACTGCGCGGGCGACGACGCCTACGAGCCAGTCATCGCCGAGATCCGCCGGGCAGTCGATTCGCTCGATCTGGATCTCGCGGGAAACGGAATCGAGGATCCTGAGACCTACCTCCGCGAAATCGGGGACGAGGAAGACGACGAGCGTCGCCGCTTTGGGATCGACCGTACGGAGGAAGCCAACCATCTCGTACGATTCGAAGATGAACTTCAGGTAGGCGATGTCTTCGGGGCGGAGACGGACGAAGACTTCGATGAGATCGCGCATAGAGCTGGCGAATTTGCTTTTCCCACGGCGCTTCAATAGCTTCAATAGGTCATCGGCTACCGACTACCGGCTACCGCAAGAGACTTCTTGAGCCCTTCCGGTAGCCCGAAGCCGGTAGCCGTTTTCTCCGAGGAACCACCCATGCTCAACTACATGCGTCGTCACGCTCAGGGGACGACGGTCAAGATACTGTTCTGGATCATCATCGCGGTCTTCGTCCTGTGGGGTGTCGGCACCTTCACCGGCAGCGACTCGCTTTACGCTGCGTCGGTCAATGGCGAGGCGATCCAGCCGAAGGAAGTCCGTCGCGCCGCCCAGCAGCTCGAACTCTTCTATCGCCAGCTCTACGGCGAGAACCTCACGCCCGAGCTGATGAAGGCTCTGGATTTCAAGAATCGGGCGCTAGAGCAGATGGTCAACACGGCGCTGCTCAAGCAGGAGGCGCAGCGCCTCGGCTTTTCGGTCACCGACGAGGAAGTGCGCGCCGCGATCGAGGGCATACAGGGGCTCAACGTCGACGGCCGCTTTCAACGCGAGGCCTATTTTCGCTACCTGCGCATGCAGGGCGTCACCCCGACCGACTTCGAGTCGGAGCAGCGCGACCGCTTGCTCACGCAGAAGGTCCAGGAGCTGGTGACGAGTTCGATCCGCGCCGACGACGTGGGGGCACGCGAGGTCTACGCGTTCGAGAACGAGAAGGTGAACCTGGCGTTCGTGCGCGTGAAGGGTTCCGATCTCGTCAAGGAGATCACGCCAAGCGATGTTGACGTCTCCAAGTACTACGAAGAGCATCGTGAGGCGTTCCGCGAGCCGGACCGCGTGGCGATCGACACCGTCAGCTACGACGCGAAGGACTTCGAGAAGGACGCCACCGTCAGCGACGCCGACATCGAGCTGGAGTACAACACGTACAAGACCGAGCGCTACGGCGAGCCCGAAGAGGTTCACGCTCGCCACATCCTGTTCAGCGTGCCGCCGGATACCGACGAAGCGAAGCGCGCGGAGATCCGCGCGCATGCGGCCGTGATGCTCGAGCGCCTGAAGAAGGGCGAGGACTTCGCCGCCGTGGCAAAGGAGGTCTCCGAGGACGAGGCAAACAAGGACAAGGGCGGCGACCTCGGATTCATCCGCCGCGGCCACACCGAAGAGCCATTCGAGAACGCGGCCTTCGGGCTGCAAGCGGGAGAGCTGTCCGGCGTGGTCGAGACGAGCCACGGGCTGCACATCATCAAAGTCGACGAACGCAAGGCCGCTCGCGAAAAGCCTCTCGCCGAAGTGCGGGACGAGATCGTCGAGAGCCTGCGCGCGGATCGCGCACGCGTGGCGGCGCGGGATGCCGCGTTCGTAGACTCCGAGAAGGCGAACGGTGGTACGTCTCTCGCCGAGCTCGCCAAGGCCCGCGGGCTGCAGGTCGAGAGCCCGCCACCGTTTGCGCAGAATGAGGAGATCTCCGGCCTGTCGCGGGCCTCCGAGCTCGTCAAGTCGGCCTTCACGACAGCCCCGGGACAGGTCGGGCCGGTCGTGCAGATCGGCGATTCGCTGATCCTCTTCCGCGTCCGAGAAAAGATCCCTACCCACGTGCCGGAGCTCAAGGAGATCCACGAAAAAGTCGCGGGCGCGATCCGTGCCGAGCAGGCGACCGCCAAAGCACGCGACCGCGCGGAGGCGCTGCGCAAGGTGATCTTGGAGAAGAAGGCGCTCGACGACGTCGCCGCTGCCGAGAAGCTCACCGTCGAGGAGACCGGCCCCTTCACCCGGCTCGGCGATTATGTGCCGAGGATCGGCTCGGCGCCCGAGCTGAAGAAGGAAGCATTCGCGCTCACCAAGGAGAACCCGGTGAGCGGGCAAGCGTACGTCGTCGGCGAAGACGCCTACGTGGTCGTGCTGAAGGAGCACGAGCCGGCAGACATGGACGAATTCGAAAGGAAGAAGGCGGAGCTCGTGAAGCGGCACGTCGATGGTCAGCGACAAGCCGCCATGGAAGCCCTCCTGAACCAGCTCAAGCGGCGCGCCAAGATCCAGATCAATTCGGCGGCGATGGCGTCGATCTGAAGAAGGGCTACGGGCTACAGGAAAGGATCCGTGAAGTCTTTGCCGGTGGCCGGTAGCCGTTGGCCGGTAGCCGTTCTTCCATGATCGACCTCTCCGGCGACGAGCGCGTACGGGCATTCGCCTTCGAGGGTGGCCCGGTCGGCTGCCTCCTCCTTCACGGCTTCACCGGCACGCCTTCCGAGATGCGCCCGCTCGGCGAGCGGCTGGCCAAGCGCGGCTACGCAGTGCGCGCGCCGCTCTTGCCAGGGCACGGTACCCGCGTCGAGGATCTCGTCCACACGAGTTGGAAGGACTGGTACGCGACCGCATTGGCGAGTTGGGAAGAGCTCGGTGCGAAGACGTCGGCGCGCGTCGTCGCCGGCTTGTCGATGGGTGCGCTGCTCGGGCTCCATCTCGCCCACGCGCGACCCCACGAGGTCTGCGCCGTGGCGGCCCTCGCCCCGGCGCTCGAGCTCGCCAGCCAGCGGAGTGCCGAGATCGCGCTCTGGGTACGCCGGCTTCCGCCGCTTCCCCGCCGGTTCACCATCGTCCCGAAGCGCAGCTCGAAGCTGCCAGGGGTCGGACGATTGACTCCCGCCTACGACGAGATTCCGCTTCGCTCGCTCGCCTCGATGGTCGCGCTGCAACGCCGGGTACGCGCCGAGCTTCCCGACATCACCGCACCGGCGCTCATCATCGAGGGCGGTCTCGACGATACCGTATCGCAGAAGGCCGGGGCGGCGATCGAATCGGCACTCGGCTCGTCGATCAAGTCGCGCATCCGTTTCCCGCTGAGCGGCCACATCGTGACCGAGGACGTCGAGGCCAACGCGGTGATCACCGCGATCGAAAGCTTCTTCGCGGCGATCGTTGCCACGCGCTGAAACCCTTCGTTTCAGCGTTTCGCTGCTGATACCGGCGGACCGTACGCGCTCCGCGAAACCATCGTCGGACGACCGCGGCACGCGACTTGCGTGTGCGGTTGCTCATGCACAGGGTCGGAGGCGCAAACGCAAAAGAGCACCTCGCGGCTCTCGCCGCACGCGGCGTGTGGGACTGCGTCTGGCCGGAGATCGAGCAGCTGGTTGCCGCGACCCGCAACGTCCTCGCGAGCCACCTCCGCGACGCGGTTCTCGCGGTGCGACGCCTCGACGGTGACGGCGACCGAGAAATCGGCGAGCTGGTGATCGGCCGCGCGCGTCTGCGCGTCGAATGCCCGCTCCGCTGTGCGCCGCCGGGCCCGGAGGAGACGGCGCTCGGGGAGCTCTTCGGGGCGAGCACTCCGCTCGCCCGCATCTTCGTTCTGCGTGACGGGGGAAGCGCGCCGGCCGTTCTCGAATCGATCCTCGTCGCCGATCCCGCGAGAGGCCTCTGGATCACCACGGAGCCGGAGCTCGGTCCCGCCTCGCTTCGCGACCTCGGCACGCTCGAGACGTTCTTCTGGAGCCTGATCACGGATCGGCGGGGCTGAAACTTTCCGCTTCACCGGACGAGTGCTACGCTCGCCGTCCATGCCTGTTTCGCATCGAGCGCTGCCGAAAGCGCTCAAGCTCACCTACGACGAGTATGTCGCGCTGCCGCTCGACGACGGCCGCCGTTACGAGATCCTCGACGGAGAGCTCTGCGTGACGCCGTCGCCGCTCATCCGCCATCAGGCGGTGTCGCGAAACCTGCAGCGCATCCTCGACCATCACGTCCTCGAGAACAAGCTCGGGGAACTTTTCGACGCGCCGGTCGATTTGATTCTCGCCCGCACCACGATCACCGTTCCCGACCTGGTGTTCGTGCGCGGCAACCGCAAGTCGATCATCACCGAGAAGGCCATCGAAGGACCCCCGGACCTCGTGGTCGAGATCGTTTCACCGTCATCTCGCAAGCAGGACCGCGTCATTAAGGCGAGGCTGTACTCTCGATACCGGGTCCGTGAGTACTGGATCGTGGATCCGGACGCCCGGACGCTGGACATCCTCGAGCTCCGCGGGCGCGCGTACCACCGCGCGGCCCGGTTCGCTGGCGCGGTGAAGGCCCGCTCGAAGACGTTGCCGGGCCTCGAGATCGACCTCGGCAAGGTCTGGACGTGACGCTGGTTGGCGCCCCGCAATGCGCCGCAATGCGCCGGTTGAGTCGCGCGAGACGCTCTGAAACACTCGACCGTCGTGGGTCTCGCCGAGCGCTACGGCATCGATGCCTTCCGTCTCTTCTGCGCCTACCACCTCGGCATTACCGAAGACGGCGGATACCGCTTCCAGAACATTCACCAGGTGGCTCGGCGCTTCGGCACGAACGCCGGCGTGATTCGTCAGCTGCTCACCGACTTCCGCATGGACCCCGACGTCATGGTGCACAGCGACTTCGAGATGGCCGATGCGCAGGTCGACATCATGATGGCGCCCGAAGGCGTCAGCCGGATCGAAATGGCCCGCGAAATCTACGCGCGCTTCCGCTCCGCACGGCCGCGCACGCGCGACTGGGTCGCGGAGGTCGCACGCGACGCTCGCGAGAACGAGAAGATCTTCGGCCGGAGGTGAGCGACGCAGAAGCCGCGCTTCAACGTCGTGCTGCCGACCCGGAGCTTCGCCGAAACCCGTCAATTTGCCACGCGCTCGGAATTGCCGATAGCCGATTTGCGGTTGCGGCAACGGCGGAGGCAAGCTATGGGTTACAGAGGGACGCGCTCGTGAAGCTTCTCGCATTCATCACCGGCACCTCAATGCTCCTCGGTACCTATGCGTTGACGGCGCTGCGCCGGCGCGTCGGCGGCATGCTCGATCGCTGGGGCCGCGAGCCCGTCGACCGCTGGAATCCGGTAATGCCTACCGCGCCGAAGTAGCATCCCTCGCCCCCGATGACTGGCCGCATCAAGAAGATTCTCAAGGACAAGGGGTTTGGCTTCATCGAGCCCGACGACGGCAGCGACGACGTTTTTTTCCACCGCTCACGCCTCGGAGCGAAGACCCAGTTCGAAGACCTACGTGAGGGTGACGAGGTGCAGTTCCAGGTACGGCCCGGCGAGAAAGGCCCTCAGGCATTCGACGTGCGGACGCGTTAGCATCTTCAGACACTCTTCCCCCAGAAAAACCGACGTGCTAGATGCACCTCCTCTCGTCATCGACGGGCGGAGGCGCGGCTGGCAAGCTATATTCCGAGATTGACGAGAAGTTGCTGAGAACGGGAGGAAAGGCCGGATGGCTTACATCATCACCAGACTGTGCCGGGATTGCGTAGACACAGGCTGCGTCGCCGTGTGCCCCGTCGATTGCATCTACCGCTATCAGGGAAGCGACACCGCGAAGTTTCCCAATCAGCTGTACATCCACCCCGACGAGTGCATCGATTGCGGCGCTTGCGAGCCGGAATGCCCGTGGCAGGCGATCTACGAGGAAGAGGCGGTTCCCGCCGGCTGGCAAGACGATACCAAGCTCAACTACGCGATCATGGAGAACATGGCCGACTTCAAGGTCGCGCAGCTTGAGAAGATTCCGCACCCGAGCGCCGATCAGGTCGCCGAGAACAAGAAGAAGTGGGGCCTCAGCTCCTAGGCCCTACACGTCGACGATCGAGATGCCTCGCGCCGCGATGAGCTCGCGGCACCGCTCGCGATATTCCGCGTAGCCGCCCGCGCGGACGCCCAGCCAGTCGTCGGGGCTCTCAGCGCGCAGGCCCGCAGACAACGGTACGTTCAGTCGCCGCGCGTAGACGAGCAATTCGCCGACTTCAGGCGCACGAAAGGTCGGCGCCTGCACGTCTTCGCCGGAGACGATCACGAGCACCGCCGCATCCACGCCGGTCACGCCTTCGAACAGGCGGATCGGACGCACGTTCGCGTCGCTGCCCACCCCGGGGGCCGACTGCGGCCCGATGCCCTCTCGCGCCATCCGCCCGACCGCTTCGGCGGCCGTCTCGGGATCCAGAACGCGTTGCCCGCGCTCGGCGGACAGCGGGAGGTAGAGGACGCCTCGGGCCGACGTCGGCTCGACGTCGGCGAAGACTTCCGCGACGAGCCGCGACGACTCGCGGGGATCTTCGCGGTCGAGGCTCGCGAGCATCGCGCGGTAGGTCGGACCGGCGAGAAAATCGCCGACCATTCGTCGTGCCGCCTCGGCGACCGACTCGATCCCGCGCTCGAGCTGAGCGGTTTCTTCCTCGGCGGCGCGTGCGGTCCGACTGACCCGCCGCACCCCCGCGGCGATCCGCGTCGCGGCGAGGTATAGCCGCTCCGCCTCGGCAGCCAGCGGCCGGTAGCGGCGACTTTGCTCGAGCAGCTCGCCAATCGCGACGACGTGGGCTTCGATGCGCTGAAAGGGGTCGGACATGAATCGGCTACCGGCGTCCGGCTATCGGCAAAGACTCCGCGGCGTGTTCTTGCGGTAGCCGGTAGCCGCTCAGGACTTGTGCAGATTCTTCAGCGCCTCGTCGTTTTCCTCCATCAACGCGTCCATGCTCGCGATGGCCTTGAGCAGCAGGCCGCGAGCGGCCTTCAGCTGACTCTTGCCTTTGGCCAGGGCCACGTAGTCCTTCTTCGACTCGGCACCGATCATCGAGTCGAGGGCCGAGCGCAGGTCCTCCCAGCCCTTACGGTAATGGTTGTGAAGGTCTCCGAGCTCCGGCGTCAGCGGGCGATACGCCGACACCTCACGGATGTGCTCATCGAGCGTCGGCAAGGCTCCCTTCAGCGTCCGCAGCACGAAGTCGTCGTCGACGTATTGCGACTCCTCGACGTCGTCGATCGCCTGAAAGATCGCCTTCTCCTTCTCCTCCCATTTCTGCAGCTCGGCGCTGTAGTTGTGGAGGTCGGTCACGACCTCCTGGGAAGACCCACGATGCGGGACGCACGAAGCGACGGCAAGGATCAGGGGGGCGATCAGCAACGAGAGGAGCGCGCGGGTTTTCATAGGCTCATCAGGTATCGGATCAGCGTTCGCACTCCGAAACCGGTTCCCCCTTTCGGGCAATAGGCCCAATCCTTATCGGCGAATGCAGGGCCGGCGATGTCGAGGTGCGCCCAGGCCCCGCCGACGACGAACTCCTGGAGAAATAGCCCGGCAGTGATGGCGCCGGCAAACCCGCCGCCGACGTTCTTCAGATCGGCGACCGAGCTCTTGAGATCGTCGCGGTACTCCTTGACCAGCGGCAGCGGCCAGAGCATCTCGCCCGCTTCGCGGCCATGCTCGACGAGCCGGTCGACGAGCTCCTTTTGATTGCCCATGATGCCGGCCACCTGAGTCCCGAGCGCGATGCGGCAGGCGCCCGTCAAGGTAGCAAGGTCGATGATCACGTCATGCCCCTCTTCGCAAGCGAGGGCCAGCGCGTCAGCCAGAACGAGCCGCCCCTCGGCGTCGGTGTTCACCACCTCGACGGTCTTACCGTTGCGGAAGCGGATGACGTCGCCGGGCTTCTGCGCGCTGCCGCTCGGCAAGTTGTCCGTGGACGAGACGTATCCCGTCACTTCGACCGCCGGCTTCAACCGACCGACGGCGGCCATGACCCCACAGACCGCGGCGGCGCCCGCCATGTCCTGCTTCATCGTCTCCATCGAGCCTGCCGGCTTGAGCGACAGGCCGCCCGAATCGAACGTGATTCCTTTTCCGACCAGCGCCACCTTGAGCTTACGCCGTCCGCGCGGGCGATAGCGCATGCGAACGAAGCGCGGCTCCTCGACGCTGCCCCGATTGACGGCGAGGAGCCCGTTCAGCCGCAGGCGGCGGATCGCGGCGAAGCCCATCACCTCGACGCGCACGGCACCACCGCGACACATTTCGACGGCGCGACGGGCGAGCGCAGACGCAGTCATCACCGAAGGAGGTTCGTTGACGAGGTCGCGAGCCGCGAACACGGACGGAAGCACGGCGTTCAGGTCCTCGAGCCCCTCACCGGCGCGGCGAGTGTCGATGTGCGGTCCGGCGAGCGAGACCTGCGAGAGCTCCGGCTTGCGCTCTTTCGGCCGTTGCCGGTAGCGCTCGAAACGGTAGCCCGAGAGCGCGATCGCCTCGGCGACCGCGACCACCTCCTCGGTCTTGGCTTTCGGAAAGAATACGGCGGCCCGACGAGCGCTCTCGCTGCGTGCCGCTCGCACCGCGACCGCGGCCATCCGCCGCCATTGCTCGAGCGTGCGATCGGCGGGTTTGCCAAGCCCCGCCAGGTAGATGTTCCTGGGCGTCGCACGATCCTCCACGCGATGGAGGAGTCCCCTGCCCTCCTGGCCGCGGAAGTCGAGCTCCCGTGCGTGACGCAGCAACGACCCGCCGAGCTTGCGGTCGAGTCGGCGCAGGATCAGCGCGTCCCCCTCACCCTCGACGATGGGAACAATCAAGAAGTCGGCCGTCACCGCGGACGGGTCAGCAACGCGTCTGGTTGAAAAGCGGATCTCGACCACGCAGACCTCCCAGCGATCCGTTACGGTGCGAGCTTCCTCGAGCCGGCATTCGGTTCCATAGCCAATTTCCGTCCCGGGGGGGAGTGGATCCGCGGTTGATCCGGCATCCGACCTATGATTTCCTTCGCCTCCTATCGACTGACCGTGGAGGTATTTCATGAGTTACGTGCTCCCCGAATCCGAAGAATACCTCGAGACCGAAGAGCGAGCACCGCGGACGCTCGACGACCGGTTTCTGCGCGAGCCGATCAGCGTGCTTCAGCCGCCGAGCCCCGTCTGCGCCGACCGCGGCACCCCGGTCGCCGACGTCGTCCGGCAAATGCAAGACCATCACATCGGCTGCGTTTTGGTCGTCGAGGTCGGCAAGCTGGTGGGTATCTTCACGGAGCGCGATCTGCTGGGTGAGGTGTTCGGCTCGAAGTTCGATCCCGAGACCACGTCGGTCGATCGATTCATGTCGGAAAACCCCGAGCGGCTTCGGCCTAGCGACTCGATCGTGTTCGCCTTGAACAAGATGAGTCTCGGCGGATTTCGCCACATCCCTCTCGTCGACGATGAGGCACAGCCGGTCGGCGTGATTTCCGTCAAGGACATCGTCGACTACATCGCAGAGTTCTTCTCCAAGGAAGTGCACAACGTGCCGCCCGAACCCGGGCTCGACGTCGCCAAGAGTAGGGACGGGGCGTGAAGGAGCGGCTACGGCCTTCGGGCTACAGGCTGCAGGAAAGGATGCCCTGAGCCGTTCCCGGAGCTGTACCCGGAGCCTGTAGCCGCCTTCATCCTCGCACGGTCCAGGTATCGCCCTCGCGGAGCAATGAGTCGACGTCGCCCTCGCCGAGCTTCTCCCGCGCCGAGGTGAGCTGTTCGGCGACGCGCTTCTCGTAGGTCGGCCTCGCGACCGCGAGAAAAACACCGACCGGCGTCGGAAATTGCGGCGGCTCGAGCCGCGAGAGCAAGTACGCGAGCGCTGGATTGCGCTCGTCGTAGACGATCAGATCGGACTCGCTGACGCCGTTGCCGAGCGTCACGACCTCGGGCTCGAAGCGACCGTTCAAGCGAATGGCACGATCACGATTTTTGCCGAAGACGAGCGGCTTGCCGTGCTCGAGCACAAGCTGCGTATCGGCCTTGGTCGCCTTCTCGGTGAGATCGGCCCAGGCGCCGTCGTTGAAGACGTTGCAGTTCTGCAGAATCTCGACGAACGCCGCTCCCTTGTGCTCGTGCGCTCGGCGCAGGATGTCGTGGAGATGCTTGGCCTCGACGTCGATCGAGCGCGCCACGAACGAAGCTTCCGCGCCCAGGGCGATGGCGATCGGATCGAAGGGATAATCGGGCGATCCGCTGGGCGTCGATCTTGGTGACCTTTCCGGTCTCCGACGTCGGCGAGTATTGGCCCTTGGTGAGGCCGTAGATCCGGTTGTTGAATAGGAGGATCTTCAGGTCCACGTTGCGTCGCAGGGCGTGGATCAGATGGTTGCCGCCGATGGACAGCGCGTCGCCGTCGCCGGTCACCACCCACACCTGCAGCTCCGGACGGGTCACCTTGAGGCCGGTGGCGATCGCCGGCGCGCGCCCGTGGATCGTGTGGAAGCCGTAGGTGTTCATGTAATAGGGGAAGCGGCTCGAGCAACCGATTCCGGAGATGAACACGAGATTCTCGCGCGCCACGCCGAGCTCGGGCATCACGCGCTGCACCTGGTCGAGGATCGCGTAGTCCCCGCAGCCCGGGCACCAGCGCACTTCCTGATCGGATGCGAAGTCCTTCTTCGAGAGCTTGACGGCAGATGCTTCACTCATCATCGATTCCTTCACGCGTCCAAGAGACGCTGAATGCGCGTCACCAGCTCCGAGATCTTGAACGGACGGCCCTGGATCTTGTTCATGCCGATCGCGTCGACCAGGAACTCGGCGCGGATGATCTTGACGAGCTGACCCATGTTCAGCTCGGGCACGAGGATCTTCTTGAATCGCGCGAAGATGTCGGCCAGATCCGGCGGCAGCGGATTCATGTAGCGGATGTGCACGTGGCCAACCGCCTTGCCGCGGGAGACCATGTCCTTCACCGCCCCCGCGATCGCTCCGTAGGTGCCGCCCCAGCCGACCACCAGCACGTCACCTTCTTGTGCACCCCCAACCTTCGTGGGCGGGAGCTCGCGAGCGATGCCGGCGATCTTGCGCGCGCGGATGCGGATCATTTGCTCGTGATTCGCCGGCGAGTAGCTGACGTTGCCGGTGATGTGCTCCTTCGAGAGGCCGCCGATGCGGTGCTCGAGCCCCGGTGTGCCCGGCCGCACCCACGGCCGCGCCAGCGTCTGCTCGTCGCGAATGTACGGGAAGAATCCTTGCGGGTCCGTGCGGAACTCGACGGGAATGGTCGGCAGATCGCCGAAGCTCGGCACCAGCCAGGGCTCGGCTCCGTTGGCGAGATAGCCGTCGGTCAAGAGAATGACGGGGGTCATGTACTTGATCGCGATGCGGACGGCCTCGAACGCGGCGTAGAAACAATCCGAAGGCGTCATCGCCGCGATGATCGGGAGCGGCGATTCGCCGTGCCGGCCGTACATCGCCTGGAGAAGATCGGCCTGCTCGGTCTTGGTGGGCATGCCCGTGGACGGACCCGCGCGCTGGACGTTGACGATCACCATCGGCAGCTCGACCATGACGCCGAGGCCGATGGTCTCCATCTTGAGGTTCATGCCAGGACCGCTCGACGTGGTGATGCCGATCGAGCCACCGAACGCCGCGCCGAGCGCGGCACCAGCGGCGGCGATCTCGTCCTCGGCCTGGTACGTCGTCACGCCGAAGTGCTTGTAGGCCGACAGCTCGTGCAGAATGTCGCTAGCCGGCGTGATCGGATAGCTGCCGAGAAACAGCGGCAGCCCCGCCTTGCGGCTGGCGGCGACGAATCCCATCGCCGTCGCGTTGTTGCCGGTGATGTTGCGGTAAAAGCCCGGAGCGATCGGCGCTGGCTTGACCTCGTATGACACGGCGAAGAGCTCGGCCGTATCGCCGTAGTTGTAACCCGCATGGAGCGCGCGGAGATTCGCCTCGACGAGCTCGGGGCTCTTCTTGAACTTAATGTGGATCCAGTGCTCGGTCGATTCGATCGGTCGGTGGTAGAGCCACGAGATGAGCCCGAGCGCGAAGAAGTTCTTGCAACGGAACGCTTCTCGGTTGCTGATCCCGAGATCCTGCATCGCGTTGACCGTCAGCTTGGTGATGTCGACCTTGAAGAGCTGATAGCGGTCGAGTGAGCCATCCTCGAGCGGGTTCTTGGCATAGCCGGCGCGCCGTAGGTTCTGCTCGCTGTAGGCCTCGGTGTTGACGATCAGGATGCCGCCGCTCTTCAGTTCGCCGAGGTTGGTGCTGCAGCGCGGCGGGGTTCATCGCCACGAGCACGTCGACGTCATCGCCTGGAGTGAAGACTTCCTGATTGGCGAAGTTGACTTGAAACGCGCTCACGCCCGCGAGGGTTCCGGCCGGGGCGCGGATCTCGGCCGGAAAGTCGGGCAACGTGCCGATGTCGTTCCCCGCGAGCGCCGACTCGGTCGTGAACTGCATGCCCGTGAGCTGCATGCCATCGCCCGAGTCGCCGGCAAAGCGGATAACGACTGAGTCCTTTTCCTGGATCGATTTGGCGTGTTGCGCTTCTCCCGGCGGGACGGACATCGGTGATCTCCTCCGAAGTAATCGGTAAATCTATACCGCCCGAGCCGAGGGCTTTCAATGAATTCGGGGATTTGCGAACCCGCTACAGGCCATGGCCAAAGACTCCACAGGGTCTTTACGGTAGCCGGAAGTCTGTAGCCTCTTATCCGACGGCCTTTTTCAATAGCTGACGCGGCGGGGCGGATCGCGTGGCGCGCGGCGCGCGGCGAAACGCTTCGCTCGGGCGAATCGTCGGCCCGCGGCTGCGACGCCATTCGAGAAGACCGCGACGGATGTACTCCGGCTCGAGGCCGAGCAGGTCGCAGATGTTGCTGAACGAGAAGAACCATGGACCGGGCTTGTCTTCGGAGATCCATGCCTCGGCGTCGAGAAAGAGCTGATGACCGCGCGGCTCGGTGTTGAACGCCTGCTTCATGTAGACCTCGACGGCGTCGGCGAGCACGGCCGCCATCAGACGCTTCTCACCTTCGACGAAGCCCTTCTGCCGCAGACCCGTGAAAAACTGACTCGGCAAAAGCGTATCCGGCTGGATGACCGGACCACCGGTCTCCTCGAGAGCCTCTTGTCTAACGTCACTCATCGTCGAACTGCCTTCATCTAATTTAGACGCTCCAAGTTTCGGGTTATTCGAGTGTGCCGATAAAACCCCACGCCTCGACGGCGCAGTTCGGCCCCCCGGAAGCCCCGCTTCAAACCGTGAACGAGGCACCGCAGCCGCAGGTTTTCTTGACGTTTGGGTTGCTCAGCTTGAAGCCTGACTCCATGAGGGCCTCCGAATAGTCGAGCTCGGTCCCATGAAGATAGAGATAGCTCTTGCGGTCGGTGACGACCGACACCCCGTCTCTCTCGAACGTGCGGTCTCCCGGCCGCGCCTCATCGACGTCGAGCTTGTACTGGAGCCCTGAGCAGCCGCCGCCGACGACCTTCACGCGGAGTACCTTGCCAGTTTGCTCGCCGATCAACACCTTGATCTTGCGGGCCGCATTTTCCGAGATCGTAATCATCGTTCTTTTCAAACTCCGAAGAGCTAGCCGGCTTTCGCCATCGCGTATTGCGCCGACATCGCGCGCAGGCGGCGCACCTCGGCGATCACTCGTTCCGCGACCGTGTCGATCTCGCTCTCGGTCGTGAACCGACCGAGCCCGAAGCGGATCGAGCTATGCGCGATCTCGTCTCCTTGGCCGAGCGCCTTCAGAACGTAGGAGGGCTCGAGCGTGGCAGAACTGCAGGCCGAGCCGGTGGACAGAGCGACCTCGCGGTTCAGCGCCATGAGCAGCGACTCGGCCTCGACGAAGGCGAAGCTCAAGTTGAGATTGCCGGGCAGACGCTCGCGGGGATGGCCGTTCAGCGTCACGCGATCGAGCTCGCTCGTGAGCATCTGCTCGAGCCTGTCACGCAAAGCGGTGAGCCGGTGCGCCTCGTCGGCCATCACCTCGCCGGCGACCTCGCACGCCCTGCCGAAGCCGACGATCCCCGGCACGTTCAGCGTTCCCGAGCGCAGACCGCGCTCTTGTCCTCCGCCCTCGATCAGCGGTGCGAGTCGCACGCGCGGATCCTTGGAGCGAACGTACAGCGCGCCGACACCCTTCGGCCCGCAGATCTTGTGCGCAGACAGTGACAGGAGATCGATCCCCATCTGCTCGACGTCCACCGAAACCTTGCCGACGGCCTGGGTGGCGTCGGTGTGGAAGAGCACGCCGCGCCGCCGGGTGATCTTGCCGATCTCTGCGATCGGGTGGATCGTGCCGACCTCGTTGTTGGCGACCATGATCGAGACGAGCACGGTGTCGGCGGTGATCGCCCGATCGACGGCATCGGGATCGACCCGGCCGTAGCGATCGACGGGGAGCACGGTCATCCGCGCCAAACCCTTCCGCTCGAGCGAGCGGCTCGTGTCGATCACCGAGCGATGCTCGGTCGCACAGGTGACGACGTGGTTTCCCTTCTCGCGGTAAAACTCGAGTACCCCTTTGAGCGCCAGGTTGTTCGACTCGGTGGCTCCGGCCGTGAACACGATCTCCTTCGCGCGCGCCCCGAAGAGCTTGGCTAGCTGCTCCCGACTCGCCTCGACGGCCGCCTCAGCGTGCCATCCAAAGGGGTGGTTCCGGCTCGCCGCGTTCCCAAAATTCTCCTTGAAAAACGGGAGCATAGCATCGAGAACCCGCGGGTCCACGGGCGTCGTCGCGTGATAGTCCATATAGATCGGTCTAGCCATGGCCAAGCCAATAGAGTGGTCCGGCACTAACCGGACCACTCTGGTCCTGTATAGGACCCCCGAGGGACGCTGTCAACGAGGTCGAGGCTACCGGCTACCGTAAGATACAAGTGAACACTTTTCCGGTAGCCGGAAGCCGCTACAAGACGTTGCGCAGAAACTGCCCGGTGTACGATCGCTCGTTCGCCGCGATCTGCTCGGGAGTCCCCACCGCAACGATCTCGCCACCGCGTGCACCGCCCTCGGGGCCGAGGTCGATCACGTGGTCGGCGGTCTTGATGACGTCGAGGTTGTGCTCGATGACGAGTACCGTATTGCCGGCGTCGACCAGGCGCGACAGCACGCCAAGCAAGCTTTCGATGTCGGCGAAGTGGAGGCCCGTCGTCGGCTCGTCGAGGATGTACAGCGTGCGGCCGGTCGAGCGGCGCGCGAGCTCGCGCGCGAGCTTGATGCGCTGCGCTTCTCCGCCGGAGAGCGTGGTTGCCGGCTGGCCGAGCCGCAGATAGCCGAGCCCGACGTCTTGCAGCACGCCGAGCCGGGTCGCTGCGGCGGGGATCGCCGAGAAGAACTCCAGCGCCTCGGTGATCGTCAGGTCGAGCACTTCGGCGATCGTCCGACCCTTGTAATGGATCTCCAGCGCATCGCGGTTGTAGCGCTTGCCCCCACATTGATCGCAGACGACGAACACGTCGGGAAGAAAGTGCATCTCGATGCGCAGGAGGCCGTCGCCGCGGCAAGCCTCGCAGCGACCGCCTTTGACGTTGAAGGAAAAGCGCCCGGGCCCATAGCCGCGTACGCGGGCATCCGGGGTTTCGGCGAAGAGCTCGCGCACGACCGTGAAGAGGCCCGTGTATGTGGCCGGATTGGAGCGCGGCGTGCGGCCGATCGGTGACTGGTCGACGTCCACTACCTTGTCGAGGAATTGCCAACCCTCGAGCGCGTCGTGCTCGCCCGCGCGTGCTTTCGCCTGGTGAAGCTTGCGGGCGATCGCGGGATAGAGCGTGTCGACGATCAGCGAGCTCTTGCCCGACCCGGAGACCCCGGTCACGCAGGTGATCGTGCCGAGCGGGATCTCGACGCTGACCCCGCGAAGATTGTTGGCGCGCGCGCCGAGCAGCCGGAGGGCCCAACCATTTCCCCGGCGGCGGTCGCTCGGCAGCCGGATCTGCCGCTGCTGAGAGAGATATTGCCCGGTCAGCGAGCTGGGGGCCGACATCACGGCGGCGGGCGTCCCCTCTGCGACGATGCGTCCGCCACGCTCGCCCGCCCCGGGCCCCATGTCGACGATGTGATCCGCCGCCAGGATCGTGTCGCGATCGTGTTCGACGACCAGCACCGTGTTGCCGAGGTCGCGAAGCCGCCGCAGGATTCCGAGCAGTCGAGCGTTATCGCGCGGATGGAGGCCGATGGAAGGCTCGTCGAGGATGTAGAGGACGCCGACCAGGCTCGAGCCGATCTGGGTGGCGAGGCGCAGCCGTTGTCCCTCGCCTCCAGACAGCGTCGCCGCGGGCCGATCGAGCGTCAGATAATCGAGACCGACCTCGAGGAGAAACCCGAGACGCGCGCCGATCTCGTCGAGAAGACGGCGCGCGATCTCGCGCTTCTGCGCAGCGAGCGCGAGCTCGGCGAAAAAACCACGCGCCTCGCCCACGGAGAGCCGCGTCGTCTCGACGATCGACCGCCCGCCCACCGTCACGTGCTCTGCCTCGGGCCGCAGCCGCGAGCCCTTACAGACGGGACAGGGCCGAGCGGTGAGGTACGAAGCGAAATCCTCTTCGTCGTTTTCCGGCTTCGCCTCCCGCCGGCGCTTCTCGAGGAGCGCGACCACGCCTTCGAACGGCCGCGTGAACGTGAAGCTCCGCCCGTCTCGGTCGTGCTCGAAGGTGACGTCGCGATTCCCTGTTCCGAAGAGGATCGCCTTCCTCACCTCGGCGCGGATCTCGCCGAATGGGGTATCGAGGTCGAACCCGAGCGCTCGGCCGAGCGAGGCGAGCAGCGTCAGGTGATAGGGTGATGCCTTGCGGCCCCACGGCGCAATCGCCCCTTGACGAAGCGTAAGCCGCTCGTCGGGAACGATCAGGTCCGGATCGAAATAGCTGTGCGCGCCGAGGCCTCCGCAACTCGGGCAAGCGCCGTACGGGCTGTTGAAGGAAAACAGTCGCGGCGAGAGCTCGGGATATGAGACCCCACAATCCGGGCAGGCAAAGCGCTGACTGAACACCGTCTCGATCGAGTCCGCCCCATCACCGACGACGACTCGGCAGAACTCCTCGCCGTAGCGAAAGGCGACCTCGAGCGAGTCGGCGAGGCGGCGCTCCACGCCGCTCTTCAACACCAGGCGATCGACGACCACCTCGATCGTGTGCGGCTGATTCTTGGCGAGCGTCAGCTCTTCCTCGAGATCGTGGACCTCGCCGTCGACGCGCACGCGCACGAATCCCGCGCGACGGAGCTCTTGAAGCTCTCGACGGAACTCGCCCTTGCGCCCACGCGCAATCGGCGCCAGCACTTGTATGCGGCCTCCCTCGGGCAGCTCGCGGATCCGGTCGACGACCTCGGGGATCGTCTGCGCACCGATCGGCTTGCCACACTGGAAACAGTGCGGATCGCCGACCCGGGCGTAGAGAAGCCGCAGAAAGTCGTAGATCTCCGTGACGGTGCCGACCGTCGAGCGGGGATTTCGCCCGAGCCCTCTCTGCTCGATCGCAATCGCCGGCGACAGGCCTTCGATCGCATCGACATCGGGCTTCTCCATTTGCTCCAAGAACTGACGCGCATACGCCGACAACGACTCGACGTAGCGTCGCTGGCCCTCGGCGTAGAGCGTGTCGAAGGCGAGCGACGACTTCCCCGACCCCGAGAGCCCCGTGATCACGATGAACCGGTCGCGCGGCAGCTCGAGCGAGAGGTTCTTCAGGTTGTGCTGTCGCGCGCCCTGGATCCGGATCGTTCCGGGCATCAGGCCCCGCCCCGGCGCGCCGACATCTGGGCGGCGAGACGAATCGCGCTCGCCATGCTGGACGGGTGCGCCACCCCTCGCCCGGCGATGTCGTACGCCGTGCCGTGGTCGGGAGAGGTGCGCGGGAACGGCAACCCGAGCGTCACGTTCACACCATCGCTGAAGTGGACGAGCTTGAACGGGATGAGACCCTGGTCGTGGTAGAGCGAGATCACCGCGTCGAACTCGCCGGCGCGAGCTCGAAAAAAGACGGTGTCCGGCGGATACGGTCCGTCGAGATCCACCCCGTGTGTGCGCGCGTACCGAACGGCGGGAGCGAGGGTGCGGATCTCCTCGTCCCCGAACGCGCCGCCTTCACCGGCATGGGGATTCAGCCCGGCGAGCGCTAGACGCGGGCGGCGGAAGCCGAAGTGGCGTCGTAAGGAACGGGCGGCGATCTCTGCAGTGCGCACGACCCTTGCGGTCGTGACGGCCCCCGGCACGTCGCGGAGCCGGATGTGCGTCGTCACCAGCACGACCCGGAGAGTTGCGCCGGCCAGCATCATGCGCACCTCGGCATCCCCCGCGAGTCGCGCGATCACCTCCGTGTGGCCTGGAAAGTCGATGCCGAGCGACTGGATCGCGTGCTTGCTCACCGGGGCCGTGACGATCGCATCGGCTTCGCCGCGCTGCACGAGCTCGACGGCGCGGAGGACGGCGGAGTATGCGGCCGCGGCTCCGCCCGGCGAAGGCTTTCCCGGGCGACGTTCTGCGCCGGAGAGCGAAGACACCTCGACGACCGCGATCTCGCCGCCGACCCGATGCCTGTGCGCCGCCGCCTCGAGCACGGCTCGATCGCCGACGAATACGAAGCGGGCATGACGCCGCAGGCGCGCCGCGGCGCGTAGCGCCACTTCCGGCCCGATCCCGGCCGGATCGCCCATGGTCACCGCGATGGTGGGCTTATCGGCCATGGTTACCGGCTACCGGCTACCGACTGCCGGCTACCGGCAAGGCATCGCGGAGTCTTTGCCGGAAGCCGGTAGTCGGTAGCCTTCTCAAAGCTTGGTCTCGATGTAGTGATGCTTCTGGATGTCCTCGAGCAGCCAACGCTTGTAACGCTCGTCGAGCGCCTCGCTGTAGAGCTTCTCCTTGATCTCGGCCGCAAGCTCGCTTTCCGCTTGGTAGCCGACCGCGATCCGCTTCTCGAGCTTCAGCAGATGCACTCCCATATTGGTGCGGACCGGCTCGCTCACCTCGCCTTCCTTCATCTTCGTGAGCACGGTCTCGAATTCGGGCAACATTTTCGACGGCTCGACCTCGCCGAGATCACCGCCGTCGGCGGCGGCGGGGTCCTCGGAGTATTGCTTGGCGACCTTGGCGAAATCCTCTCCCTTGAGAATCTGCGCTCGCAGACCCTCGATCCGCTGCGTGACCGCTTGTGCGATCTCATCGGGGGCGTTGGGATCGAGGCGCAGCATGATCTGACGAACCTTCACGCGGGCGGGGCGCTCGTAGTCCTTCTTGTGCGCCTCGTAATAGCGCTGGACGTCTTCGGGCGAGATGTTCACTTTGCCGCGGATCTCCCGGTTCAGGAGCTGTACTTTCTCGATCTCCTGACGAATTTGATCGCGGTATTTCGCGTAGTCCACGCCCTGCTGCTTCAGCGCTTCCTTCAGCTGATCGTCGGTAAGATGGTTCGACTCCTTGATGTGATCGACGTAACGGTCGATGTCCTCGTCTCGTACGCGGATTCCCTTGGCCGCGATTTCTTTGGCCAGGAGCTTCTCTGTGATCAGCGCCTGCAGCGCATCGTTCTGGCTCGGGATCTGCACGCTCGGCATCAAGGCCCGCTGCTTTTCCTCGTACTGATTCAGTTCGTAGAGCGTGATCGGATCGCCGTCGACGCTGGCGACGATGCGGTTCACGACCTCCGCGCGGAGCGGCGCCGCCGCGAGGACCAATCCGGCCGCGACGAGCATCCATGTCGATTTCATTGTCGGACCTCCAGGGGTGCCATTTGTCGGTTTTTCTCGTCCCTGTCCATCGCGCCCTCTAGTCCCACGCCGAGCTCGCCCAGTAGGGCGAGCACGGCGTGGGTGATGCCCTCGAGATCGATGTGCAGCACGGGGATCGACACCTCGTTGTCGGGCATCACTCGAACGTCGCGGCGGGAGCGGGCCAGCTCGACCAGACGAGCGGGATCGATTTCGCTCGCTTCGTGGAAGCGAAGCACGAGCCTCGTCGCCTGACGACGCAGGCGCACGACCATCGCTCGCTTCAAGTGCCGGCGCAGGTCCATGACCGCGATCAGCGCGACGACGCGTGCCGGCACGGGCCCGAATCGGTCCTCGAGCTCGCCCCGGAGCTCGTCGAGTTCCTCCCGGCTCTCCGCGCGCGCCATGCGCTTGTAAACCGCGAGGCGCTGGCTCACGTCGGCCACGTAGTCTTCGGGAATGAACGCCGAGATGCCGAGCTGGATTTCGGGCTCGACCTCGACCCGCCGCCGCTCGCCGCGGAGCTCGCGGATCGCGTCCTCGAGCATCTGCGTGTAGAGCTCGAAGCCGACGGCGGCGACCTGACCCGACTGCTGCTTGCCGAGCAAGTTCCCGGCGCCGCGGATCTCGAGGTCGTGGACGGCCAGTCGAAAACCGCCGCCCAGGTCGTCGAGCGAGGCGAGCACCTCGAGCCGCTTCTGCGCGTCGCGGCCGATCAGCGTCTCTCCGGGTAGCAGGAGATACGCATACGCGCGCTGGTGCGAGCGCCCGACGCGGCCGCGCAGCTGGTAGAGCTGCGCCAGGCCGAAGTGATCGGCGCGGTCGATGAAGATCGTGTTCGCATTCGGGATGTCGAGGCCGGACTCGATGATCGCCGTCGTGACCAACACATCGATCCGCTTCTCGAGAAAATCGAGCATGACCTTTTCGAGCGGCGTCCCGGGCATCTGTCCGTGGGCGACGCCGAAGCGCGCCTCGGGAATGAGGTCGCGCAGGCGCGCGGCGGCCTTGTCGATGGTCTCGACTCGATTGTGCACGAAGAAAACCTGACCGCCGCGAGCGAGTTCGCGGAGCGATGCCTCGCGAATCAGCCCCTCGTCATAGCGGGTCACGTACGTGCGGATCGCCTGCCGGTCGACCGGCGGGCTCTCGATGATCGACAGATCGCGGATGCCGGACAGCGCCATGTGCAGCGTGCGCGGGATGGGCGTCGCCGTCAGCGTGAGCACGTCGACGAGCTTGCGGAGCTTCTTGATCTTCTCCTTGTGCGTCACGCCGAACCGGTGCTCTTCGTCGATGACGAGCAGCCCGAGGTCGTCGAGCTCGACGTCTTTCTGCAATAGGCGATGCGTGCCGATCACGATGTCGACCTCGCCCCGCCGCATCGCGCGCAGCACTTCTCTCGCCCGCTCCCCTCGGCGAAAGCGCGACAACAGCTCGATGCGCACCGGAAAGCCGGCAAACCGCTTGTGGAAGCTCTCGAAGTGCTGCTGCGCGAGCACCGTGGTCGGCACCAGCACGAGCACCTGCTTGCCTTCCATGACGACGGCGAAGGCAGCGCGCAGCGCGACCTCGGTCTTGCCGAAGCCGACGTCGCCGCACACCAGGCGGTCCATCGGACGGGACTTCTGCAGGTCCGCGAGCACGTCGACGATGGCCCGTTCCTGGTCGGGAGTCTCCTCGAACGGAAACCGCGCCTCGAATTCGCGAAAATAGTCATCGGGCGGAGCGAAGGAGTGCCCCTCCATGACCTCGCGCGCGGCGTAGATGTCGAGCAGCTCGTGGGCCATCGCAAACACCGCCTCACGGGTCTTCGCCTTGACCTTTTCCCACGACGTGCCGCCGAGCTTGTCGAGTTCCGGTGCCGAGCCGTCGGCGCCGACGTACTTCTCGACCACGTTGATGCGATCGACCGGCACGTAGAGTCGGTCTCCACCCTGGTATTCCAGGTGCAGGTAGTCCCCCTCGGTAGCTGCGACCGTCAAGTGCCGCAGGCCCTTGTATCGGCCGATGCCGTGATCGATGTGCACGATGTAATCGTCGGGCTTGAGCTCCGCGAGGCCGGCCAGGAACTTGCCGACGTCGACCACGCGACCCCGCCGGTGGCGACGTTCGCCGAAGATCTCTTCCTCGGAGACGATCACCAATCGATCGATCGGTAGACGGAAGCCGCTTCCCAGCTCGCCGATCAGGATCGCCCGGCGGATCTCCGCGGGGAGTTCGGGAAACTTGCGATCGAGAATCGGCATCTCGAGCTCGTGAACCGCGCAGAGTCCTTTCAGGCGATTGGCCTGGGCGCGGTCGTGAACGACGAGCACGACGCGCTCGCCGTCGTGCTCCCATCCCTGGATGCGGTCGACGAGTGGGCGGATCGACGTCTCACGCCCGCTCGCCTTCGTCACGACGCCGAGATCGCCCGTCGTGAAGCTCTTCACCCGAAGAACCCCCTGCCGCGCGTCTTCGCCCGCGAGCAAATCGATGGAGTCGAGCTCTACCCGGGCGAACGACTCGCGATGTGACCTCGCGACGGAAGGCTCGAGATAGAGCTCCTCGACGCGCGGCACGAGGCGGTGGGCTGCGGCGGCCAGCGCTGCGTGCTCGGCGAGACTCCGCGCGAATGCCTCCTCGCCGGCTTCGACCGCAACCGGTTGATCGATCCAAAAGAGCGCGCCCGCGGGACAGTAGTCGGCGAACGTGTCGAGCGCCGGATGGAGGAACGGCAGCAAGAACGGACTGCCGGGAAACGCCAGGCCGACCTCCATGCGATCGAGCGCGGCGAGCCGTTCGGGGCGGGCGACATCGAGGTCCTGCGCCCGAGCCTCCACCGTGCGACGCACCGCCGGGTCGCGCCAACGCTCGAGCGGATACTCACGCCAGGGCGTGATCAGCACCTCCGGAACGCGGCCGAGCGAGCACTGCGTGGCGGGATCGAACGTACGGATCGCCTCGAGCACGTCCCCGTCGAACTGCAGGCGGAGCGGCAAGGCCACCACGGCCGGGAAAACGTCGATGATGCCGCCCCGCACCGCGAACTCGCCCCGGTCCTCGACTTGCGGCATTCGCTGATAACCGGCGCGCGCGAGACG
Organism: uncultured delta proteobacterium; assembly: GCA_963745025.1. Classification (GTDB taxonomy): domain Bacteria; phylum Desulfobacterota; class Binatia; order JACPRU01; family JACPRU01; genus CAVQIG01. The sequence continues at coordinate 387,740 of CAVUWD010000013.1, read as the reverse complement.
CTCGGCGACAACTTCGAATCCGGCTTCTTCGCCCTCGACCCAGTACTGCGAGAGCTCGAGAAGCATTTCTCGCGGTGGAACCCGCTGCAGCAGCGCTTCGGCCGTCGTCACGGCGATCGGCGCCTTGGCCTGATTCAGCTGATAGAGCGTCGACAGACGCTCGGCGACGATCTCTTCGGTCGGCGATGCGCTCGACAGCGGCTCGGCATCCCAAGGAGGCATCCAATGGACGCGCCGCTCGAGCGGCGACGCGCCTTCATCGTCGCCGAGGAAGAAGCGGAGCGCCCGTACCCATCCCTCGGCGTCTCGCAGTGACGGAGCGACCACCACGGATGGGCTCGGCCGCGCCGTCAGGAACCGCGCCACGAGGTACGCGCGCGCTCCGCCGCGCAGGCCGAAGAGCCGCGTCCGCCGGGGGGGAGCGACTCCCGTGTCGGCGAGGGCACAGACGATATCGGCGATGCTCCGTCCTTCGACCACGCTGAACAGAAGCGTGTACCAGCGCCTGAAGAGAGAGTCGACAGACCGGAGGGAAAGACGGCTACCGGCTGCCGGCTGCCGGCAAAGACTTCACGGTTTCGCTGCGGTAGTCGGTAGTCGGTAGCCGGTAGCCGCAAGCAGGCGAGGGAGCGAACGCTCCAGCGCCTGCTTGATCAGCGCGCAAGTCTCGCGGAAGAAGCTCTCGTCGCGGCTCGCCGGATCGGCGACGTCGCCGCCGTCGCCGGCGAACTCTCGCAACGTGTGAATCAGTTTTCCCGCCGCTTGGGGATAGCGCTCCACGATCGACCTTTGCTCGGCCGTCATGGCGAGCACGAGGTCAGCCGTCTCCAGGAGATGGAGATTGCGCTTGAGGGCGGTCGAAGTTTTCCCCTCGGCGAGCTCGATCCCGTGGTCACGCAGCGCGAAGCGCGTATCGAGCGAGACGAGGGCGCCGTCGCGGGCGAACGGTGCGACGCCGGCGGAGTGGACCTTGATGGAATGGGCAAGTCCGCGCTCTTGCAACATTTGCCGCAGCAGCGTCTCCGCCATGATCGAGCGGCTGGTATTGGCGTGGCAGACGAAGAGGACGTTCATAAATAGGCTGCCGGTAGCCGGCTGCCGGCTACCGCAAGAGAATCCAGGCGTCTTTGCCGGTAGCCGGTGCCCGGTAGCCTCTTCTCCTTACAGCCCTCCCGCATAGATGTCGTTCGTGGTCTCTTTCTTGACCTTGCCGAGCTCGGGCTTGAGAGCCTTGCCGAGCGCCGCCGGATCCCACCTTCCGCTGGCTTTGACCTGCGCCGCGGAATGCCAGCCCTGCATGACCCACACCGACCGGCCGCCGACGCGGAACACCATTCCGTGCACGTCCTTGGCATCGTCGGTCGCCAGCCAAACCACCAGGGGCGCGACGTTGGCAGGATGGAAGATGTCGAACTCGCCTTCTCGGGGCTTCTGGCCCATGATCGCCGCGGTCGCCGGCGTCGCATCGACCGTGAGCCGGGTGCGCGCGACCGGCGCGATCGCGTTGACGGTGACGCCGTACTTCTTGAGCTCATGGTCGACGATCACCGAGAATGCCGCGATCGCCGCCTTCGCCGCGCCATAGTTCGACTGGCTCGGGTTGCCGAGCAGTCCCGAGTCGGAGGAGGTGTTGATGACGCGGCCGTTCACCGGCTGACTGCTCTGCTTGTTCTTGTTCCGCCAGTACTCGGCGACATGACGCGTGACCGCGAACGTGCCCTTCAGGTGCACTGCGATCACCGCATCCCAATCGTCTTCCGACATGTTGAAGATCATCCGGTCGCGGAGGATTCCCGCGTTGTTGACGACGATGTCGATCGAACCGAAGTTGTCGACCGCGCAATCCATCATGCGCTTGGCGCCCTTGAAGTCCGAGACGCTGTCCCCGTTGGCGACCGCCTTGCCACCCGCCTTCTTGATCTCGTTCACGACCTCCTGCGCGGGACCGACGTCGTTGCCGCTGCCGTCGAAGCCGCCGCCCAGGTCGTTTACGACGACCGCCGCGCCGTGCTTGGCGAGAAGCAGCGCCTCTTCGCGACCGATTCCGCGCCCGCCACCGGTGACCAGCGCGACCCTGCCATCGAGTAGAGCCATGATTGCGATCCTCCTTGGAATCTCTTTCCGCGTTGTCTCGTGAAAATAACCGAGCATTCCTTCCTCAATGTCGGCGACCAAGTCAAGATTGCCCGAAAGAGGGTGCTGTCCGCTTAGGACGGCACCCGAAAGAGGGGAGTGGGTCATTTGGGCAATCGAAGCCACCATTCGTGCAGATCCGAAAATGGCCCACGACTCGGAAAAGGGTCCTGGCCGCTGCTCGCCGGCTACTGCCCCTTGTGCTTCTTCGAGGCCTTGGTTGAATCGGGTTTGGGAGGCGGTCGATCGGCATTCGCGATCGGCACCTCGGCGGTCGGGGCGGGCCGCCCGATGACGTCGGCGATCTTGCCCGCGTTGTCGAAAACGACCGTGTAGGTGAGGGAGCGGTTCCACCAGTACGTCCACTCGCGATCCTGTAGGGACGGCGTGCGGTGGGTGGGCGGATAGCCGAGCGACAGCAGCACCTGCTCACGCGTCATTCCCCGCTCGACTTTGGCGTTGCCGATCGCGCGGCGCACGGCGCGGGGATAGACGGCGATCCGCGGTCGCGGGTCGTCGGCAACGAGCACCTTGTCGAGATACTGCTGGAAGGATTCCTGCTTCGTACCGTACTCGTGGGTGAGCGTGAGCGTGACCTCGCCCGCCGAGAACGTCACCGAATCGTTGGTCAGCCGCTCGATCCGCACGGGGGTGCCCGCGGGCAGCTTCGTTCCCGTCCAGTAGTTCGCGTCGCTGATCGTTTCGGAGCTGTACGGGAGGTTGCAGCAGGTGAACCGCTCCGGCCGCTCGATCGGTCGCGGCACTTCCGGGGAGGGCGAATGTCGGCACCCCGCAACGACGACGGCCGCGAACGCGAGCCACACGCATCTCGCTCGCACGGTCCGACTCAAGAGCGGAGCGCCGGCAGGACTTCTTTGCCGAACAGCCGAACGCTCTCCGCCGTGACGTGGCGGCCGAAGCTGATGATGAAGGTCGTCACGCCCATGGCGACGCTCTTACGCAAGCGCTCGATGATCTCGCCCGGCGTTCCGGTCGGGCAAAGCGCCGGCGCGCCGGTCAGGAAGCCGACTTCCTGGTGAACCGCGTCGGTGCGCCGGCGCGCCTCTTCCTTGTCGAGCCCGATCGCTCCGATGGTCTGCTGCGAGACCTCGATGTCTTCGAAGCTCCGCCCGATCTTCTCGCAGTGCAACCGCAGGACGGCGAGCTTCCGGCCGACGTCGGCGTGGAACGCGCCGAGGTTGTTCCAGATGTCCGCATAGCGAGCGACGAGCTTCAGGAGGATCTTCTCGCCACCGCCGCCGACCAGGATCGGCGGGTGCGGCTTGCGAACCGGCTTCGGCCAGCAGCGCGCGTTTTCGACGTGGTAGTGCACGCCGTGGAACGTCGGCGCGTCCTCCGTCCACATGCGCTTCAAGATCTCGAGCCCCTCCTCGAGCTGCTCGAGGCGAGTGCGGATCTGCGGATACTCGTAACCGTAGGCTTCGTACTCCTGGGCGAACCAGCCGGCGCCGTAACCCACGATCAAACGGCCGTTAGAGACGGCGTCGAACGTGGTGGCCATCTTTGCGAGCAGCGCCGGCGGCCGGTAGCTGTTGCAGAGCACGAGAAAGCCGATCTCGATCCGCTTCGTCAGTGCGGCCACCGCCGTCATCTCCGTCCAGGCTTCGAGCGGATCCTCCGAGCCGACGCCGAGGAAGTGATCCGCCACCCACACGGAGTCGAAGCCCACTTCTTCGGCGAGGAGCGCGATCTCCTTCACCTCTGACCAGGTCGCCCCCCATTGCGGCAGCGTGACGCCGAACTTCAGCTTGCGCGATTCCATCGGGCCTCACCCCAAACGCCGCCGCGCAGAGTCCACCCCCCGCGCGGGAAGAAGAGGGCTTCTATCGAATCGAGCGCTCCTTGGCCATCCTCTCGATCTCGTCCGCCTGCGCTTCGGAAACGGGCATGACCGACAATCGCGGCAGGCGCACGAGATCGAAGCCGGCGAAGCGCTTGCTCGCCTTGATCGCTGCCAGAGGAACCGGCTCCGCCAGCGCCCGCAGCGGCGTGAGATCGACGACCAGGAGCTTCGCATCCTTCGTCTTCGGGTCGGGGTAGGGGTCGCTCGCGGCGCGCGCGACGCCGACGACCGCCTTCTCGTCCCCCGTGTGGTAGATGAACACGGAATCGCCGTCGGCGACGCTCGCCAGATGCTTCAGCGCGAGTGGATTCTTCACCCCGTCCCAGGTGGTCCGGCCTTCGGCGCGGAGCTGAGCGAACGAGTACGTGGAGGGTTCGGTCTTGAAGAGCCAGTGCTTGCCCCTGTTCCTCATCCCGCGGGCCAAGTCGACCGGCCGAGCGGAAGGCCGCTTCCCCTTCTGCCGGAGCTCGACGGTGTAGCCGTCGGGATCGTGGATCCACAGCTGAGGCCCGAGTTCGAGGAACTCGACGCCGCGTTGGCGAAGCGTCGCCTTGGTGGCTTCGTAGTCCTCGACTTCGATTGCCACGTGCGCCTCGGTCGGGTCGATCGGCCCCTCGCCGTACTTCCGGCACTGCATGAGGTGCAGCTGTCCATCGCCGAGACCGTACCAAGCCCCTGGAAAACCGAGATCGGGACGCGGCACGGTGCTCATCCCGAGCACCCCCTCGTAGAACGCCTTCGACCGCTCGAAGTCGGCGACGCGTAGCGCTGCATGATGGAGCTTACCCGGTCGGATCATGCGGCTCCCCCTTGCATTGGCGGTCAACGTTAATCTAATTTCAACGCCGGTTTCCAACAAAAAAAACTTATTCATGCACATCGAGACCCTGAAGGTCTTCTGTGACGTCGCCGAGACGCGCAGCTTCTCGACCGCCGCGTCCCAGAATTTCATCACGCAATCGGCGGTCAGCCAACAGATCCGCGCACTCGAAACCAAGTACGGCTGCAAGCTGATCGAGCGCACGCGCGGCGCCGTGCGGGTCACGCCGGCGGGCGAGATCGTCTACCAAGCGAGCAAAGAGATCGTCCAGCGATATCTCGAGATGGAGGGCGGCCTGCAGTCCTTGAGTCATCGCGTCGGCGGCACGCTGCGAATCGCCACTGTCTACAGCGTAGGCCTCTACGAGCTGTCGTCGCCGCTGCGGCGCTTTCTGCGCGCCTACCCGCAGGTGAAGGTCCAGCTCGCTTACAGTCGCTCCAGCGAGATCCAGGAAGACGTGTTGCGCGGCTCGATCGATTTCGGCATCGTCGCCTACCCGGCGCGGCGCCCGCAGCTCGTCATAATGCCCTTCCGCGAGGACCGCCTGGTGTTGATCTGCCACCCGCAGCATCCGCTCGCTTCCTACAAGCAGATCTCGATACAGAGGATCCACGGGGAGGCGGCAATCGGCTTCGAGCGTGACATCGCCACGCGGCGTGCGATCGATCGTGCGCTGCGGGCCCGCGGTGTGGCGCTCCGCTACGTCTCGGAAGTCGACAACATCGACACCATCAAGCGCTTCGTCGAAGTCGGTCAAGGGGTCGCCATCGTTCCCGAGCCGGCGGTTCAGTCCGAGGTCAAGAGCGAAACGTTGACGGTCGTGCAGTTCAGCGATGAACAGCTCTCTCGCCCGCTCGCCATCATCCATCGGAGGGGAAAGCAGTTCTCTCCCGCCGCCGAGCGTTTCATCGAATTCCTGACGAGCAAGAACGCGCCGGACGAGGCCGAGGCGAACACGGAAGCGGACTGAAGAAAAAGGCCTCCTCCGGAGGCCCCTACGACTCGGCCGCGGCGCCGAGCTTCGCCTTCGCGAATTCGATGATGCCGGGAAGGATCGACAGGAAGATGACGATCGCGATCACGAGGTGAATGTTCTTCTCGATGTTGGGGATGGTCTTGCCGAGGCCGTAGCCGGCGAGCGTCAAGCCCCAGACCCACGCGACGCCCCCGACGACGTTGTAGGCGACGAAGCGCCGGTATTCCATCTTGCCGACGCCGGCGACCACCGGAGCGAACGTGCGGATGATCGGGATGAAGCGGGCGAGAATGATCGTCTTGCCGCCGTGGCGGTCGTAGAATTGCTGCGCGCGCTCGGCGTGGCGCTTGTGGAAGAAGATCGAGTCCTCGCGGGAGAAGACCTTCGGTCCCGTGGTGAGACCGATCCAGTAGCCGAGCTGGTCGCCGCTCACCGCAGCGACGCTCAAGATGGCGATCACCGTGACGACGTCGAGCGCGCCGGCGGCCGCGAAGATTCCGGCCGTGACGAGCAACGAGTCGCCCGGCAGGAAGAAGCCGAACAGCAAGCCGGTCTCGGCGAACACGATCCCGGTGAGCATGGCGAGCCCGCCCCACTCGATGAGGCCGCGGACGTCGTAGAGCTGATGGAGAAATTGCAGGATCCAGTCGAGCATCCGGTCGCCCCGCCGCATGTAGCAGGCGCCACGCGGCGGGTCCACGGGCCGCGTCGATTTTCACCTCTCCGCTTGCTACGCTCGCTGCATGCTTGCAGCTTGGCGCCCGACTCCCAGAACCGCCTCGACGGTCGTTCTGGCGTTGCTCGTCGTCACCGCGGCTTGCGCTTCGATCCGCCGCGGAGCACCGCAGGCGCGGGCCCCCCACCCAGCGCCGGCGCGCCTCGGGCTCGATCTCGAGCTCTCGCCCGTGCCGTTCCAATGGCTCGCCGATGACGCCGTGCTCGTGGCGCCGACGCTCGGCGAGCGGAAACTCGCGGGATTCGGAAACTACGTCGCCCGGGCGGCACAGAAGGAGGAGCGAGCGCGGCTCTCGGTCTGGGACGACGAGCAGGCCTGGACGCTCGCCAGATCGGGCCGTGGGAACGGCGACGAAGTGCTCGCGCACCGGCGCGCGGAGTATCTGAAGGACGGCTCGCTGGCCGAGCCGGTCGACCGTTTTCTCGTCTTCAGCCGCGAAGGCGGGGTCATCTACCAGCGCGATTTTCGATCGTGGCCACTGACTGAGCTCGACTGAGCAGCCGATGACTACAGCCGAACGAATCGAAAGCCGGTTGCAACAAGCCCTCGCACCTACCCATCTCGAGATCCTCGACGAGAGCGGCCAGCACGCCGGACACGCCGGAGCGGCCGCGGGGGGAAGCCATTTCTCGTGTGTGATCGTCTCCGAGGCGTTTCGCGGCCGCTCGACGCTGGAGCGTCATCGAGCCGTCTATCAAGCGCTCGGCGATCTCCTGAAGCACGAGGTCCATGCGCTCGCGCTCAAAACCCTCGATCCGACGGAATGGTCCGGTTGATTTACCGTCGCGGGTGGTATTGCATTCAGCCCTTCCATGCCGAGCAAATACTTCGAGATCGCCGGCCACGCGGTGAACGTGCTCCATGCGCCGCCGACCACGCTGCCCGGCGTGCCGCCCGATTTGTCGCGCGGTAAGCGGCTCCTGTTTCTGCATGGCGCCGGCTCGACCGGCGCCGTCTGGCAGCGCCAGCTTCGTTATTTCGCGGCACGACACAGCCCGATCGCCTTTGATTGGCCAGGCCACGGGCGATCCTCGGGGACCGAGGCGCTCCCCTCGATCGAAGCCTACGCCAGCTCGACAATCGCGCTCCTCGATCGACTCGGTATCGCTAGCGCCATCCTCGTGGCCACTTCCATGGGTGGTCTGGTCGCGCTCGACCTTGCCCTGCGCTCGCCGCAGCGTGTCCAGGCGCTCGTGCTAATGTCCACGGCAGCTCGCATCGCGCTGTCGGAAGAGTCGGTCGAGATGTGGCGAACGGTGATGACCGGCCGGGCGCCCCAGCCGTTCGGCAATGCCGGATACGGAGACGACGTACCGTTCGAGGTCATGCGCGAGGGATGGGCGCTGCAGGTGCAGACCGACCCGCGCGTGCGCTACTTCGACCTCCTGGCCGTCCGCAGAGCGGACTTCCGCCCGCGCCTCGGTGAGCTGCGTATGCCGGCGCTGGTGATTTACGGCTCCAAGGACACGATTGCGGCGCCCGCGGACGCGGCAGCGCTCGCCGCCGCTATTGCCGGCGCCGAGCGGGTGGAGCTTCCGGGCGCGGGGCACTATCTCTACCGGGAGCGCCCCGATGCGTTGCACGCGGCGATCGACTCCTTCCTGGAGCGGCTGCCGTGAGCCTGCGGGGAAAGACGGCCGTCGTCGGGGTCTACGAACACCCGACTCGTTACGCGCCGCACATGACGCAGTACCAGATCATGACCGAGTCTGCGCGCGGCGCGCTCGAAGACGCGGGCTTGATCATCGGCGACGTCGACGGGCTCTGCACCGCAGGCGTCGGGCCGATGGGGGTGATCGCGCTCGCCAACCACCTGAACCTGCGGCCGGGTTATCTCGACTCGACGAACCTCGGCGGCTCCTCGTTCGTGGCCCACGTCGGGCACGCCTCGGCGGCGATCGCCGCCGGCCTCTGTAGCACGGTACTCATCCTCTACGGGTCGACCGCCGCCTCGGAGCGCTTCGCCGTCGGCACCGGCGGCAGCGGTGCGTTCGGCGACCCGCCGGACGCCTACGAGGCGATCTACGGCCCCACCGTGGTCGGCAACTACGCGATGGCGGCAATGCGCCACATGCACGAATACGGCACGAGCGCCGAGCAGCTAGCCGAGATCGCGGTCACCACGCGCCGCCACGCCTCGCTCAACCCCGCGGCCAAGTATCACGATCCGATCACGATCGAGGACGTGCTCGCCTCGCGCGTGGTCTCCTCTCCGCTCCACCTTCTCGACTGCTGCATGATCTCCGATGGAGGCGGCGCGCTGGTCGTCACCTCGGCGGAGCGCGCGCGAGACGCGAAGAAGAAGCCGGCGTTCGTGCTCGGTGCCGCCGAAGCCGTGCGCCACACCGGAGTCGGCCACGAGGACTTGCTCGAGGTTGCGGCGGCGCAGTCGGGCCCGAAAGCAATGGCCATGGCGGAAGTGAGCCATCGCGAAGTCGACCTGCGGATGATCTACGATTCGTTCACGATCACCGTGCTGCTCACGCTCGAGAACCTGGGCTTCTGCAAGCGCGGTGAAGGAGGTGCGTTCGTCTCCGGAGGACGGCTCGGCTTCGACGGGCCCTGCCCCACCAACACCGACGGTGGCGGGCTCTCGTCGAACCATCCCGGCATGCGCGGCATCTTCCTGGTCATCGAAGGCGTCAAGCAGCTCCGCGGCGAGGCCGGAGCGCGGCAGGTGAAGAAATGCGCGGTGGTACTCTGCCACGGCACGGGAGGCGTCATCTCCCGCCGGCACAGCGGAGCGACGCTCGTTCTCGGCAGCTCGTTCTGATGGCTCGCAAGGACTACAAGAAGCCGCTTCCGCATCTCGACGAGGAGAACCGCTGGTTCTGGGACGCCTGCGCGCGCCATGAGCTCTATCTCCAGAAGTGCGCGTCCTGCTCGACGATTCGCTTCTATCCGCGGGCCCTCTGTCCCTCGTGCCTCTCCTCGAAGACGGAGTACCTCCGCGCGAGCGGACGCGGCACGGTGTATACGTTCACCGTCACCTACCAGAACCAGGCAGCGGGTTTCCGGGATGAATTGCCTTACGTGATGGCCTACGTTGAGCTCGATGAGGGTCCGCGTATCCTCACCAACGTCGTCAAGACTCCCTCGGATGCGGTAACGATCGGCATGCCGGTCGAGGTGGTGTTCGAAGACATCGACGAGGGGCTCGCAATCCCCAAATTTCAGAGGGCTCGAGCGTGATACTGGATCTCCACGTCCACTCCAAGAAGTCCGAGGACAGCCGCGCGACGGTCGTCGGTTACCTGCAGTGGCTGTTGAAGAAGAAGGGGGTGTTGCCGATCGACGGCCTGGTGCTGACGGAGCACCGCCAGTTCGATGGCGACAGCGTTTATCGGCACCTCGAAGACGAGTACGGCATCCGCATCTTCAAAGGCTCCGAGGTCGAGACCGACTACGGTCACGTGTTAGTCTACGGGGTCAACGATGCGATGCTGGAGCGCTTCGATTTCTCGAACGTGCGCCTGCCCGCCCAGGAGCTCATCACCGACGTCGAGGAGCTCGGCGGCATCGCCGTCCCTTGCCATCCGGGCCGACCGACCGTCGGGCTCTGCGAGCACTACCAGACCAAACCGCCGCTCGAAGGCGTGCGCGCGGTCGAGATCCTGAATGGCGGCAGCCGCAAGGGCGAGAACGAGCGCGTCGAAAATCTCGTCAAGAAGTACGGCTACGGCACGATCGGCGGTAGCGACTCGCATCTCGTCTCCTTCATCGGTATTTGCGCGACGGAGTTTCCGCGCGAGGTGAGCGACGAGGAAGATCTGGTGCGTGCGCTGCGCGAGGGCGGCTACCGCGCGCTTGACTTCCGCGACCGACTGAAGGGCCCATGAGCGAGACCTTACCTCTCGGCCTCGATCCGTCGCTCATCGGCACGGAATTCGACTCGAGCACGTCGGCGCCCGTCACGGCCGAGGAGATCCGCGAGTACGCCGAATCGCTCGGCGAAACCCACCCCGCCTATTTCGGTCCCAACCCGGTCGCGCCGCCGACTTTCTGCGTGAGGTTCCGAGGCAACCGCTTCTTTCATCCCAGCATTTCACGCCAGGCGTTCTTTCGCGGCTTCGATGCGGGAAAGGACATTCAATTCGGCGCACCCATCCGCGCTGGCGACGTCATCCACGCGAGCAACATCCTCCACGAAGTCTACGAAAAGACCGGACGAACCGGATCGATGGTGTTCATCGTCTCGCGTCAGACGATGACGAACCAGCGCGGCGAGATGGTGGCGAGGATCGACAATCGCTTCATGCTGCGCCCGAAGGAGGAGACGTGAGCGCCGGGTCGCTCGAGATCGGCCACGAGATCCCGCGGCTCGAGATCGTGCTCTCCGGCGATCAGGTGCGCCGCTACGCCACCGCGGCGCAGATGCCTGGGGCACGGTTCTTCAGCGACGAGGTCGCGCGGAAGGAAGGCCTTCCCGGACAGATCCTTCCGGGCAACATGGGCATGGCCCTGCTCTCGCGGATGCTGACCGAATGGCTTCCCGAGGCCCGGCTCGAAAAACTCGGCGTCACGTTTCGCGGCATCGTCCAGCCCGGCACGCCGATCGTCTGCAGCGGCTTCGTCACCGACCGACGCGACAGCGATGCCGCCGTCGAGCTCGAGTGCGACCTCATCCTCGAGCAAGACGGCGAGCGGCGGATTACCGGAGTGGCCGAGCTGCGGCTGGATCGGGGCTAGCCGGCTCGGGATTGACGGGGCGCGGCCGGGCACCCGCGAGCCGGGGACCGCCGGCCGCCGCGGGCGCCCAGCTGGGATCGGCAGCCGCGACCGGAGCCGGCACCTGTGCAGACGCCAGCAACGTTGCCTCCGCCTTTGGAAGCGGCAGTTGGGTTCCTTTGCGGAACTCGCCGAGCTGCCGGATGAGGGTCGAAATCTCGGCCTCGAGCGTGGTCAGCTGATGCGACCACTGTCCCTGGAAGTCGACCACCCGTCGCTCGAGTGACTCATGCTCGCGGCGGAGCTTGCCGAGCTCACTCTCCAGCTCGGCCCGCACCTTCTCGAGGCGCGCCGCGGTCTCCGCCAGCGCCGCCCGCTGCCTCTCGAGATCCTGCTTTTCCGCCTCGGTCGTCTCGACTCGCTGCTTCGCCGTCTCGAGCGCCGTCGACGTTTGCGCAAGCGTGCTCTTCAGCGTGTCGCGCTGCTCCTGGAGAGTCCGGTTGTGGCCTTCCACGGCATCGATGTCGCTCTCCAGCGCTTCGATCTTTTCTTGCGCGCGGCGCAGAGACAACAGCGTGAACCCGAGGGCACAAAAGGCGACGGCGATGGCGATGAATGGAGTCATGAATTTCCTTCGCGGGGAGCGCAGCCGCGCGGCTACGCCTGTCCCTTCTGACGGAGGTCGAGCTCGCTCTCGAACTCCAGATCGGTTTGCTTGTTGAAATACAGATAGAACCACTCGAGCGCCAGCGCGAGGCGGCGCTTCTCTTCTCGGTCGCGGCCGGCCTTCGCCTTGTCGAGCAGTCGGCCTCTCGGATCCATGTCCGATCCTCCGCTCCGACGTATAGCAGCATCGGGTATCCCGGTCCCTAGCCCCGATGCGAAATTGCCGTGATGCCCCGTCGATCCGAAATTCGCACCGGTCCTGTCGTCGGCGCACTTCCCCGAGGGTAGCGAGAGCGAGCCCGCGGGGATGCATCGCACAGGGCCAAAATCAATCGCCGGCCGGCCGGCGCCATATTGAAGTATGGTATCCGTGCTGGTACCGTCTCCGCCATGAAGGCTGCCCACAAGATCACGGTCCAGCTTCCAGAGGAGCTCCTCCACAAGGCGCAAGCGGCCACGGGCGCGGGAATCACCCAGACGATCCGGCAGGGGCTCGAGCTCGTCGCCGCGGGACGCGCCTATGAGGATCTGCGCAAGCTCCGCGGGCGCGTGAAGCTGTCGCTCGACCTGCGCCGCGTACGCGACGACCGCTCGTGATCGCAGGGGACACGAGCTCGGTCGTCGCCTACCTGTCGGGCGCCGCGGGGCACGACGTCGAGGTCATGGAGGCGGCCCTCGAAGACCGTCAGCTCTGCCTTCCGCCCGTAGTGCTGACGGAATTGCTCAGCGCTCCCTTCCTGCCGAGCGAAGTCGCTGCGCGCCTTCGGGAGGTTCCGCTGCTTGGCGTGAACGAAGGGTATTGGGAGCGTGCGGGAGCGCTGCGCGCCCGCGTGCTCGCAGCCAAGCGCCGGGCCCGGCTCGGCGACGCGCTGATTGCGCAGAGCTGCCTCGATCATAAGGTCCGCCTCATCACCCGCGACCGCGATTTTCGCCACTTCGCGCGCGCCGCCGGGCTAAGACTGGTCGCCAACTGAACGGCTAGCTTCCTCAGAAGCTCCGCTCCCTGGTCTAAGCTAGGCGGCGGCTTTGCTGCCCATGCTGGCCCGGAGGCGCGCGGTCGCCGCCTCGTCGATGCGCATCGTCGCCGGATCGATGACCACGCCGTAGCGCTCGCGCGCCGCGGCGAGCGACACGTACTCGTCCAGCACGTCCTCCAACACCGCCTGGGCATCCCGCTCGAAGGCCTTGCCGTAGCCGCCACCGCCGGTGCTCTCGAACATGAAAGTCTCACCGTAGCTGAAAGGATGCGAGCACAGTAGCGGGTTCTTCCAGTTGCCTTTGCCATCGAGACCGCCGATCACTTCGCGGCGGCCATCGGTGTGGATCTTGATCTGCCGCTGCACATCCGAGCGCTCGCCGCCCGCAACGCCCGGGCTGCCCTCGCGCGTGCGCGCGGTTTCCATGCTGAGCGCGCCTTCCGCGAGATAGCGAACCTTGAAGACCGCACCCAAGCCGCCGCGGTAGAACCCCGGGCCACCGCTGTCCTGGCGCAGTTCGAAGGCTTCATAGGCGATCGGAAACAGGAGTTCCGCCGTTTCCGCCGGCATGTTCATGCAGTTACCCAGCGGATCCTCGGTGACGTTCATGCCGTCGTTGTAGGGGCTGCCGCCCCAACCGCCAGCCGGCAGATCCGAGAAGACGTCGGTCGAGCCATCGGGTGCGACCACCGAGGAGACGAACCAGTTGCAGTCGGCATTGGTGGAACCCATGCCGCGACCGGGAATCGCCTTGGACAGCGCCTGCCAGATGGCGCTGGTGATCTTCGCCGAGGTCAGCGTGGTGCAGCCGATGGTCGGCGCCGGCCACTTGGCGTTGAGCCAGGAGTTCTCCGGAATCTTGATCTGGATCGGATTGAACATACCCTGGTTCTGCGGCGCATGCGGTGCGAGGAAGAACTGCAGCGAATAGAGCACCGCGGAGGCGGTGTTCGCGTAGGGCGAATTGATGGCGCCCTTCACCGTCTTTTCGCTGCCGGTGAAATCGACCTGGATGTCCGAGCCCTGGATCGTGAGGTTGACCTTGATCTTGATCGGATGGTCGGAGAAGCCGTCGGTGTCGGCGTAGTCCTCGCCTTCGTAGACGCCGTCCGGAATCTCGCTGATGCTCTTGCGGACGATCCGCTCCGTGTATGCCTGTAACTGCTTCATGGCCGCCTTGACGGTCACGATGCCGTACTTCGCGGCCGCGCGCTGCATTTCCTGTTCGCCCACGCGCAGGCAGCCGACATGCGCCTGGAGGTCGCCCTTCACGAAATGCGGCGTGCGCGTGTTGTTGACCAGGATGTCGACGATGTCCTCGCGCATCCGGCCCCGCTCGCAGACCTTGATCGGCGGCAGGCGCAGGCCTTCGCCCGCGATGTGCGTGCCGGTAAAGGCCTGGCCGCCGGCGGCGCCGCCACCGAGGTCCATCCAGTGCCCGCGGCTCACGGCGAAGCCGAGAAGCTCCTTGTCGTAATAGATGGGCGCCAGGAAGGTCATGTCGTTGATGTGCGTGCCGCCCTTGTAGGGATCGTTGACGCACGCGATGTCGCCTTCGTGGATGTCGTCGAGGCCGAACTTGGCGATGATGGCCTCGGCGCTGAACTTCATCGCGGCGAGGTGGATCGGGCAGTTCGCCGCCTGCGACAGCAGCTGGCAGTCGTAGTCGTAGATGGCGTTCGAGAAGTCGACCATGTCGGCGAGGATCGGCGAGAAGGAAGCGCGCCGGAGCACCGTCGACATGCGGTCGCTGGCATACTCGAAAATGCTGCGGAGCACTTCGAAGGTGACCAGATCGACTTTGGTTTGCGCGATGACCGAAGTATCGACTTTGATCTTGTTGTCCATCTCGGCTGGCTCCTCACTCACTCGTTGGACGTCAGGTTGCTGATGTCGATGATCAAGTTACCGAAGCTGTCGACGGTGGCAACCGCGTTCGGCGGCAACACCGCGCAGGCATGCTCATACTCCACGATGCAGGGCCCGGCCAGGGTCGCGTCGGGCGGCAACGCGTGGCCATCGTAGACCGTGCTCACATGCCACTCGCGATTGAAATAGATCCGCCGCTCGCCTTTCACCGGATTGCCGCCGCCGCCGATCTCGACCGCGGGCGGGGACTCCGTGCGGCCGATCGCGGTCACGCCCAGCGACACCAGGGCCGGTGCGAAATCGTCCGAACTCACACCGTATTCCCGCTCGTGGCAGCGGTGGAAGGTCTCGACGATCCCCGGCACTGCACCCGGCGTCAGGTTTCCGGCCGGCATCGGCGTTTCCACCTCGTAGGTCTGGCCGACGTAGCGCATCTGCGCCGTGCGGTGCAGCTCGATGTCCTCGCGGCCGACGCCGTCGGCCTCGAGCAGGCGCACCGCCTCCGCCTCCAGCCTCGAGTACAACGCGTTGACCTCTTCCAAATCGGCGTTCGCCACGGGCGAGAAATAGAATGCCTCGAGGTCGTGGCGGAGGTCCATGGCCGTGGCACCGAAAGCCGAGGCGACGCCGGCATGGATCGGCATCACCACCCGCGGGATGTTCATCGACTCGGCCACGAAGCAGGCGTGCATGGCACCCGCGCCGCCGAAGCTCGCCAGCACGAAATCGCGCGGGTCGCGGCCCCGTGAAACCAGCACCTTTTTCACCGCCTGGGCCATGTTCTCGCAGCCGATGCGGATCATGCCGTCGGCGGTCTCGATCGGGGACAGGCCGATCTCGCCGGCCAGGCGTTCCGTGGCCGCTTGCGCGCGGGCCCGGTCCAGCGTCATCTTGCCGCCCAGTGTCGGTTCGATGCGGCCAAGCAGCAGGTTGGCGTCGGTGATGGTGGCCTCGGTGCCGCCGAGGCCGTAGCACGCCGGTCCTGGGCTGGCGCCGGCACTGCGCGGTCCGACCCGCAGCGAGCCGCCCTCGTCCACCCAGCCGATGGACCCGCCGCCGGCCCCCACGCTGTGGATGTCCAGCATCGGCACGATGCAGGGCATCTCCCACTCGATCTCGTGATCGCGCGTGATGAGGCCCTTGCCGTCCTCGACGATGGAGACGTCGAAGCTCGTGCCGCCCACGTCGGTGTGGATGATGTTAGGGTAGGCTGGCAATAGCTTGCTCAGGTACGCGGCGTATGCCACGCCTCCGGCGGGACCGGATTCGATCAGTTCCTCCGGATGCTGCTTGGCGTAGTCGACGCCCGTGATGCCGCCGCTGCTCTTCAGGATGAGCAGCGAGCCCCGGAAGCCCTCGGCTTTGAGCGCGGCTTCCAGCTTGTTGAAATAGACCTCCATCACGGGGATCGTGGCGGCGCGGATCGCGGTGGTGGTGAAGCGGCCATGCTCGCGAAACACCGGGCGTGTTTCCGACGAAATCACCACGTAGGTGTCGGGAGTCACCTCCCGGATGATGTCGCGCATCTCGCGCTCGTGGGCGCCGTTCTTGTACGAATTGATGAAGGCCACCGCCACCGATTTGATCTCGTGCGTCTTGATCTTTTCGGCCACCGCCAGTGCCTCCGCCCGCTGCAGCGGCCGCACGACCTTGCCGTGGACGTCCATCCGCTCGTTGACCGTGTAGCGGTAGCGGCGCTTGATGATCGGCTTGGGCTTGGTCTGGTAGGGGTCGTAGAGAAACTCGCGGTGCTGACGTCCGATCTCGATGGTGTCGCGAAAGCCCTCGGTCGTGACCATTGCCGGGTCGGGGTAATCGCGCACGATCAGCGCGTTGGTGGCCGTGGTCGTGCCGTGCATCAGATGCGAGATGCGATCGAAGGGTATCTTCGCCTCACGGATGGCGTTGATCACGCCGACGGCGCGATCGTGCTTGGTGGTGAGCACCTTGGAGCTGACCTGCGCCCGCGCATCGTCGCCCCAAGCAAAGAGGTCGGTGAAGGTTCCACCGACGTCGATTCCGACACGCCACATGATGCGTCTCCTCGCTCCCAGCTATTCGAATATCATGGCCGCCGACGCAACGCACTCAGACGCGGACGCGGGTGGATTTCGGGTCGTAGAGGGGCGCCAGCGAAGCCCGTGCCGGATGACGGGTGTTGCCGATCTCGATTTCGTAGCGCCCGCCGAGGATGAAATCGTCGCTGACCCCGCGCTCGTCGACCACGTAGCCCATGGCCACCGACGCGCCCAAGGTGTGGCCGTACATGGCGGAGGTCGTATAGCTGTTCAGCACGCCATGGCGATAGATCGGCTCGTTGTGATAAAGCAACGGCTCCGGGTCTTCGAGCACGAACTGCACTAGCCTGCGCTTGAGCGGGCCGACCTCGCGCTGCCGCAGCAAGGCCTCGCGCCCGATGAAACCCTCCGGCTTCTGCCAGGCGCAGGTGAAGGCGAGCCCGGCTTCCAACGGGGTGTCGTGCGGCCCGATGTCGTGCCCCCACTCACGATAAGCCTTTTCGATGCGCAGGGAATTGAGCGTGTGGTAGCCGCAGTGGCGCAGGCCGAAGTCGCGTCCCGCCTCGACCAGGGCATCGTAGACGGGCAGCGTGAAGGCGGTGGGAATATAGAGCTCCCAGCCCAGTTCGCCGGCATAGGTGATGCGCAGCGCCAGCAGGGTCTGATAGCCGACCTGCAGTTGCTGGCTGGTGCCGAACGGGAACTCCTCGTTGCTCAGTGTGCGCCCGGTCAGGCGCCCCAGGAGCGCGCGGGAGTTGGGCCCCTGCAGATTGAGCATGGAGTAGGCCCCCGACACGTCCGTGACGACGCAATGGGCATCGTTCGGAATCCGCGCGCGAATCAGCGCCTCGACGTGCGTATGGGTGAAGGCCGCGGTCACCACCAGGTAGCTGTCCTCGACGAGACGCGTCACGGTGAGATCGGCTTCGATGCCGCCGCGCTCGTTCAGGAACTGCGTGTAGACGATCTTGCCCGCGGGCACCGACAGATTCGCCGTTGCCACCCTGTTCAGCACGCGCTCGGCATCGCGCCCCTGGACCAGAAATTTCGAGAACGAAGTTTGCTCGAACACTCCCACCTGCTCGCGCACGGCGCGGTGCTCCTCGGCGTTGTTCTCGAACCAGTTCTGGCGTCCCCACGCGTACTCGTACTCGGCCTTCTGTCCGGGCCGCGCGTACCAGTTGGGACGCTCCCAGCCGGCCGACTCGCCGAAACAGGCGCCGGCAGCTGCCAGGCGATCGTGCAGGATGCTCTTCTTCACGCCGCGCGCCGTGGTCCACTGGCGGTTCGGCCAGTGATCCTGGTAACCGATGCCGAGCGATTCCACCATGCGATCGCGCAGGTAGCGATCGTTGTCCTGCCAGGCATGCGCGCGCCGCAGATCGACGGACCACATGTCCATGGGCGGCAGGCCTTCGGTGATCCAGTGCGCCATCACCATGCCGACACCGCCGCCGGAGAGGATCCCCAGCGAGTTCATGCCAGCGGCAACGAAGAAATTCTGTAGATTGGGGGCCGGCCCCATCAGATAGTTGTGATCCGGGGTGAAGGATTCCGGGCCGCAGAAGAGGAGCTTGATACCATGGTCCATCAGGCACGGCACGCGCCGCATGGCGCGTTCCACGTAGGGCATCATGCGGTCCCAGTCGGCCGGGATGTCGTTGAAGCAGAACTCCTCGGGGATGCCGTCGATGCCCCAGGGTTTGGCGATGGGTTCGAAGAAGCCCAGCATGATCTTGCCGGCCTCCTCACGGATGTAAGCGGCGTTGCCGGGGTCGCGCAGGATGGGCAGCATGTTGTGCACGCCCTCGATGGGTTCCGAGATCAGGTAGTAGTGCTCGCAGGCCTGCAGCGGCACATTGACGCCGGCCATTCTGCCCACTTCGCGGGCCCACATTCCGGCGCAGTTCACGACGTATTCCGTCTGGATATCGCCGCGATCGGTGCGGACCCCCGTGACCCTGCCCTGCCGCCGCTCGATGCCGATGACCTTGGTCTGCTCGAAAATGCGCACCCCGCCCATGCGGGCGCCCTTGACCAGCGCTTGCGCCACGTCGGTCGGGTTGACCCGCCCGTCGTGCGGGAAATGAAACGCCGCCTTGACGTTGGAGACCTCCGCCAGCGGCCACATCGCCTGCACGTCGGCGGCGCTGATCTCGCGATTCTCGACGCCGAAGCAACGCGCCATCGCGCATCCGCGCCGCATCTCGTGCGCCTTGTCGTCCGTCATCGCGAGCTGGATCGAGCCGCAGTTGATGATGCCGGTTGCTTGGCCCGTTTCGGCTTCGAGCCGGCGATAGAGATCCTGCGTGTACTTGGCGAGCCGGGTCTGCGCTTCGGTGTCGCGCAGAGTGGTGAGCAAACCGGCGGCGTGCCACGTCGTCCCGCAGCTGAGCTGCTTGCGTTCCAGCAGCACCACGTCCTTCCATCCCAGCTTCGTGAGGTGGTAGGCGACGGAGCCGCCGATGACCCCACCACCGACGACGACGACGTGGGCGCTGGTGGGAAAGGTATTGGCCATGACGAATTCCGCCCTTGCTTATGGATGGGGATCCGCGGTCGGAACGACGACGGCGGCACGAACCATAGGCAAGGGGAGTTCGAATATCAAATTCGACCCGAGCTTACGACACGGGAGTTGCAACGGGAGCACGATCCCATGGCGCTTGCGTGATCCGTCGCAAGATCGATGCGAGGAGCTTTGCGACTTCGAGATCGGTCGACGCCGGATTCGGCACGAAGCGAAGGCCGTCACTCGATCAGTCGCGCAGCCTGCTCGCGGCTGATGCGTGGTGAAGTCGAGCGGCGAAAGCGCGTGCAGGAGCAGACCTTGGCCTCGATCCGGCGCTCTCGCGCCGGGGATCGATTGAACCGCGAGTTCCTGCATCGGGGTCGTGCGCTTCGTTGACACGCACGTTCTACTCTACGCGGTCGCCCTTCGTAAGCCCCCGGAAGCGGGCACTCAGGGGGGCGCTCGCCGGTTTCGAGCAGGTCGCAGCCTCCGCTACCCTTCGAGCAGCTCGCGAAAGAGCGGCGTCAGCTTACGGTGCTCGAGGAGGAACGAGTCGTGACCGTAGCCCGATTCGATCTCGTGGCTCCGGACGTCGATTCGGTTCGCGCGCAGAGCGTCGACGAGCTCCCGCGACTGGTACGTCGGGTAGAGCCAATCGCTCGAGAACGACACGACGAGGGCCTTGCGGCAGCGCATCCTGCGGAACGAATCGGCGAGGCTCGCGTACCGTTCCCCGGCGTCGTAGAGGTCGATCGCCCGCAGCAGATAGAGGTAGCTGTTGGCGTCGAATCGCTCGACGAACTTCTGCCCCTGATGCTCGAGGTAGCGCTCGACTTCGAAGAGCGTCCGTAAGCCGGCGTTGTCCGCCGCCGCGCGCCGTCGCCCAAACTTTTCCCAGAGCCATGGGTCGCTCAGATACGTGATGTGGCCGAGCATGCGTGCGATCGCCAGACCGTGACGCGGCGGCTCCTCCCCGTAGTAATCGCCGCCGCGAAAATTCGGGTCGCCGAGGATCGCTTCGATCCCGACCTTGTGGATCGCGATCGATTGCGGCGTCGCGCGCGCCGCGGAGGCGACGAGGATCATCGAGTCGACGAGGTCGGGGTAGCGAAGCGCCCACTCGATCGCCTGCATGCCGCCCATCGAGCCGCCGACGACCGTCCGAAGACGCCGGATGCCGAGCCTCCGGACGAGCTCGCGCTGCACCCGAACCATGTCGCCGACGGTGACGCGCGGAAACGCGAGCGCGTACGGCCTTCCGGTCTGCGGGTTCGTCGACGACGGTCCCGTCGTCCCGTAGCAGCTGCCGAGCAGGTTCGAGGAGACCACGAAATGCTTCGTGGTGTCGAAGGCCCGTCCCCGGCCGATCATGACGTCCCACCAGCCGGGCGCACGGTCGTCCGCATTGTGGCGCCCGGCCGCGTGCGCGCTCGCGGTCAGCGCGTGCTCGACGAGGATCGCGTTGTCGGCCGCGGCGTTGAGCTCACCGTACGTCTCGTAGGCCACGGTGATCGGCCGGAGGTGCCCGCCCTCATCGAGGGGAAGGCCGTCGTCGAAGGTGAGCGATCGCGTCGCGACGATGCCGACCGAGCCTTCCTCGATGATGACGACGGGGGCCTCGCCGGATTCGTCGGCTTCTCGACTCGGGGGCCCCGTCCGGTGCTCGGCGGCTTCGCCGCCTGCGCGTCCTCCGATGGCCCCCGAACCCCCCCGCCCGTCGCGGCGCATGTCCGCGCCGGGCTTCATCTCTGCGACTCCTCGAGCGCGTGGCCGATGTTCCGGAGGATGTCCCGGAGGGTGTCGTCGAGCGTTTCGAGACCGATCGAGAAACGGATCATGTCGGGAGCGACCGCCGCGGCGAAAAAGCTCGGTCGAAACCACCGGGCGGAAAGCCCGACCATGGCGATCGTGCGATTCTCCTTCAGGATGCGGCGAAGCCCTTCGATATCGTTCATGGCGATCGGACCGGCTCGGCCGAGATGACACAGGCCATCCGGCTCGCACAAGAGGAGCTCTCCCATCGTCTACCCCGTTCGACCTTCCGGGTCCGCGGTGCTGAGCCTTGATCCCTGAGCCGATCCGTTCTACCGACCTGCGCAGGCAGCTCCGGCCGGCGGGTCGTCCCCGAAGCAGCGGCGCCGGGAGAGGAACGAGCTATGGACGTTTACGACGCCATGCGCACCACCTTCGCAGCCCGTGAGTTCACCGCCGACCCCGTCGATGAAGCCACCCTCTACCGCATCCTCGACAATGCCCGCTTCGGGCCGAGCGGCGGCAACCGGCAGGGATGGCGAGTGATCGTGATCCGCGACACGGCCAAGCGGATGGCGCTCATCGACCTCATCCGGCCGACGATGCAGCGCTACGTCGCACAGGTGATGGCGGGTGAAAACCCCTGGAATACGGTCGTGCCGACGAAGGTCGATGCCGCGGCGATCGCGGCGACGCCGCTTCCACCCGCCATGATCGAACGCATCGTCCGCGCGCCCGTGCTGCTGCTCGTCGCCGTCGATCTCCGGGTCGTGGCGTCGTTCGATTCCTCGCTGCCGCGGGTTGGCGTGATCTCGGGAGCGTCGATCTATCCGTTCGTCTGGAACATCCTGCTCGCGGCGCGCAACGAAGGGCTCGGCGGAACGCTCACGACGTTCGTGGCGCCCGCCGAAACGGAGGTGCGGCGGATCTTCGCGCTGCCGGATCACTACGCGGTCTCGGCGCTGCTGCCGATCGGCAAGCCGGTCAAGCAGCTGACCCGGCTCAAGCGGAAAAGAGTGGAGGAATTCGCGACGGTGGATGCTTACACCGGGCCGCCGCTCGGCAAACGGTAGGAGGCTACGGGCTACGGGGTATGGGAAAGGCGCAAGGAGTCTTTTCCCGTAGCCTGTAGCCCGTAGCCGATGCTAGATACTCGCCATGCCGATGAAGAAGGGAATCAAGCAGCTGGTCGCCGAGGCGGAGGCGGAGATCGAGACCTTGACGGTCGAACAGGCAAAGGCCGTCGCCGCCGACCCGAAGGTGACCCTCGTCGATCTGCGCGACATTCGCGAGCTCGAGCGCGAAGGGGTGATTCCCGGGGCCTTCCACGCGCCGCGGGGCATGCTCGAGTTCTGGGTCGATCCCGAGAGCCCTTACTTCAAGCCGGTCTTCGCCACCGGTAACAAGTTCGTCTTCTTCTGCGCCGGCGGTCTGCGCTCGGCGCTCGCCACCCAGCAGGTCCAGCGCATGGGCCTGGAGCCGGTTGCTCACATCGCCGGCGGCTTTGGCGCGTGGAAGCAGGCCGGGGGACCGGTCAAGCCGTACGAGAAGCCCGTAAAGCCGAAGACCGCCTGACCGGCCGCTGGGTGGGTGCGTCGCAGATCGCGTCGTGTGTCGCTCCCGTTGAACGCGAGAGCGCTGCGATAAGCGCTACCTCAAATCGAGTCATCTGTCGCTCCCGATGGTCGCGAGAGCTCTGTCGTAAGCGCTACCTTCGAGTCACCTGTCGCTCCCGTTGGTCGCGAGAGCGCTGCCGTAAGCGCTACCTTGATAGCTCCGCGCGGACGATCTGCGCCCCGTCCGCCAGGGCCTTCGTCTTTCCTCGTGCGCTCGCACGAGAGCGAAGCACCATGCCGCAATCCGTGGAAGCGCTGTCGCCGGAGCAAGACGTAGTGTCTTCGAGCTCGTCCGCGTGGTAGGTCACACGAGATCTCACCGGGAGGAATCGCATGACGGAGAGCAAGAGCCACCAGCTCAACGACGTAAACCTCGAGGCCATGGGCGCCTTGATCGAGAAGATCCGGCGCGAGCCGGAAGCTGCAAAGACTCAATGGAAAGTAGACGTGCGCTGGACGGGCGCCCTCCGCTCGGAGGCTCGCAGCCGCGATCTCGGCCCGGTGCCCTCCGACGAGCCGTTCGCTCTGGGCGGCAGCAACACCGCGCCGAACCCCGTCGAGCAGCTCCTCGCCGCGCTCGGCAACTGCCTCGCCGTGGGATACGCGGCCAACGCCTCCGTCGCGGGCGTTCGGATCCGCTCACTCCGCATCGAGCTCGAAGGCGAGATCGACTTGCATGCGTTTCTCGGCCTGCGCGGCGGGAACGCCGGCTACGAATCGATCCGGGCTACGGTGCATCTGGAGTCCGACGCGAGCCCGGAGCAGCGGAAGCTGCTCCATGAGAAAGTCGTCGGCTCCTCCCCCGTCGGCCACACGTTGAGCCGCGCGGTGCCGCTGCGGATCGAGCTCCGCTGAGCTCCGATCGTCACGGCCGGGGCACTTCCGCGACCGTCTTCATGAAGTCCTCGATCCGCGTCGCCGGCATGGTGACGATCTCCACGTAGCCGCTCTGCGCGAAGATCCGCTCGATGAAGCAAGCGCCTGAAAATCGTTTCGCCGGTGCGGCGGTCGGGCGCGCTCGATGAACGAGCGCGCGGCCGAGACCAAAGACCCGTTCCGCGACCCGGACGACGCGGGTCGCTGGCGGCGCGAGCCGTTCCGCATCTTCTTCCCGCTCGGCGTAGTGCTCGCGTGGGTAGGCATCAGCCACTGGCTCCTCTACGCGACCGGCCTGACTGGGAGCTACTCCTGCCAGCTCCATGGCCTCGTACAGGTCGAGGCGTTCCTGATGGCGTTCGCGGTCGGATTCCTGTTCACCGCGCTGCCCCGCCGCACGCAGGGCCCTCCGCCGTCGAGTCTCGAGATGGCGGGCGCGGCGATCGCCTTGATCCTCGACGCCGCTCTGCTGGCGTCCGGGCACTGGATCGCCGCGCAGGCGGCCTACGTGGCGCTGTTCGCGCTACTCCTCCAGTTCGCCCTGCGGCGCTTCTCCCGTCGCTCGGCGGGCAGGCGCCCGCCCGCCGCCTTCGTGTTGATCCCGATCGGCGTGCTGCATGGTCTCTTGGGGGCAGCGCTGGTCGCCGCGGCGCCGGCGCTCCACGTGCTACCGTGGACGCTGCGATTGGGACCGCTCTTCGTACAGCAGGGCGTTTTTCTCTGTTTCACGGTCGGAGTCGGCAGCCTCATCCTGCCGCTGATGAGCGGCGCGCCGCCGCCCGTGGACCTGGGCTCGTCGCCGCGTGAGAGCGCGAAGGCTCTCGGGTACGCCGCTGTCGGCTTCGCGTTCCTCGCGACCCTCGTCCTCGAAGGGGCAGGATGGAGCCGCAGCGCGCCGCTCTTGCGCGCCTTGGTCGGCGCGCTGGGAATCAGCTTGGCCGGCGCGTGGCGGCCGCCGCGAAAGCCCGGCCTCCACCGCCGGCTCGCGTGGGCGTCGGTCTGGATGATGCCGATCGGGCTCGCCGCGTCGGGTCTCTTTCCCGACTATCGTGTCGCCGCGCTACACATCCTCTTCATCGGCGGCTTCGGTCTGCTGGCGTTCGCCGTCGCCACGCACGTCTCACTCGCCCACCTCGGTCTCGAGCGGCTCGCCGCCGGCCGCCCGCCGGCGGTCGCGGTGCTCGGCGTCTGCTTCGCCCTCGCGCTCGCCGCGCGCGTCGCCGCCGACTTGAGCCACACCTACTTCGACCACCTCGGCTGGGCCGCTGCCTGCTGGATTCTCGGGTCGGCCACATGGCTCGGCTTCCTCGGCCCCCGGTTGCTTCGCCAGTGAGTCAGTCGGCCGATCAATGCCCGGTGAACTTCGGCTCCCGCTTCTCGAGAAGGGGGTCGATGCCGAAGAACGTGAAACTGCGTCGTGTTGCTCTCGGAGCGATCGGAGTCGCCCTCCTCTGCGGCGCGCCGCTACGCGCGGAAAGCGACAAAGCCGCGTACACACAGTGGAGAAGAATTTGTTCATGACCCCTTGTGCCGCGTGTCACGGCGACGACGGGCGCGGTGCCGTCTCGACGTGGCACCCGGCGCGGGCGACGGAGGATCGTGCTTCGTCAGCGCGGAATCTCGGCGATCCGCACCTTGGCAAACCCTTCTTCGTAAGGCGAGAGCATTCGCAGGTCGACCGTCACGCTCTCGAACGACCACCCGCCGCGCTCGCGCCGATAGCGGTCGTCGTAGCGGGCCGCCATCCACAGGCCGCGGTTCCCGCTCGCGAAGACGATCGGCTCCCAGAGATACCAGCGGCCGGTCGCACGGTCGCCGTCGACCTCGAGGATGGGGTTCGTGACCTGATGGATCGCGAACGGGACGATCTTCGAGCACTGCTCGAAGAACTTCCGAATCGCCTCACGTCCCACGAAACGACCGAGGACACCCCCGTCCCAGACCGCGTCCTCGGTGAAGAGCGGCGCGAGGCGGTCGGCGTCGTAGCCGTCGTCGCAATAGGTGCTGTAGCGGTACTTGAGGTCGCGAATGGCCTCGAGGTCTTCGAGGCGCCGGATCCGTCGCTCGAGGTCGCCGTTGCTCATGATGTCTTCTCTCGCTCGAACACGCCTTCGATGACCGTGATTCGGCGCTCGTCGATATTCCGCGCCACGTTCCGCAGCATCTCTCCGGCCGCCGCCCCGAGAAGGAGATGGAGACCGAGGGGCGGAGCCGGAGCCGCGAGCCGCTCGCGGAGCCAGGCGAGCGACGCTTCGGAGACGTCGCGCCAGGCGCGCTCGCGAAAGCCGCTCGCTTGGACCAGCCTGCGAACCGCCTCCGGCGGCCGGAGAAAGCTGATCGCCGGCACCGGTGCCCACGGCACCGGGAAATACGGCGGCGCTTCCGGGCCGGCCATGATCTCGTGAATCGCCAACCGCCCGCCCGACCGCACCACGCGCGCGATCTCGGCGTAGAGGCGCTCCTTGTCCTCGATGTTCATCGAGCTGTGCTGCGTCCATGCGACGTCGAACGCGGCGTCCTCGAACGGCATCGCCAGCGCGCTCCCGTGGCGGAACGCGACGCTGCCCGCGAGCCCGACCCGCTCGGTGAGCGCGGCTCCTGTGCGACAGAACTCCTCCGTCAGATCGAGCACGGTCACGGCGGAACCCGCAGCCGCGAGCGTCCGTGCGGGTCCGCCGATACCGCCGCCGACGTCGAGCACACGTTCCCCGCGCCCGAGCCCGGCGAGTCGGGCTAGCTCGAGCGTTGCGTCGCGTCCGCGAAGATGGAACTGATCGACGGGCGTGAGGTCGTCGGCGGTGAGCCGATCGACATCCTTGCCGGCGCCGTCGAGCGCCTCGAGGATCGATTCGAGGAGCCCTTCCTTTCCGTAGTGACCGGCGACTGCAGCGGTGGATTCCATCTCCGCGGCCCTCCTGGCGAATGCCACAAGAGCGATGCTCCACGGCTCGGCCGCCGTCAAGCGTTTGGGGACCGAGCCGATGAGCCTCCTCCCACTTGCCCGTTCCTTTCGGGTAAGGCGTCGGTTTCCGTAGCAAGGCTCGAGAAACACAACGAGAGTAGCGGTGCCTGTTCTTGTCGAGCCGTGCTCGGGTCGACAAGAACAGGCACCCACCGCGCGCAAGCGCGGAAGGCAATAGCCGACGGCTGACAGTCTTTGCGTTCCGGGTTCTGGCGATTGACACGCCACTTCCCGTTATCTACCTACCGGTAGATAGATGACATGATCCCCGACGAGCGACGCACCCTCGAATCTCCCGATCCGGCGTCGAGCCTCGTGCGCGAAGCGGCCCGGGCGACGGAGCCTCCGCGGGACCGCCGGCGTCTCGGCCGCGCGCGCCCGGACCGGCGGAGCGAGATCATCGCGCGCGCGACGACGCTCTTCGCCGATGCCGGCGTCGCCAACGTGTCGATGAACGACATCGCCGACGCCGTCGGCATCCAGAAGCCGAGCCTCTATTACTTCTTCCCCTCGAAGCAGGAACTGCTGCGCGCAGTGCTGCGACCGCTCGTCGACGAGCCGTACCAGGAGCTGCGCGCGATCGCCGAGGGCTCCGCGGTGCCCGCCGAGAAGGTCGCCGACGCCATGGTCGCGCTCGGGCGAGCCTTCGACGGCTACCGCAGCGGGATGGAGATCCTGGTTCGCGAGAAGCTCGAGCGGCATCTGTCGCCGGCGGCGTTCCGCGAGATTCTGCGCAAAAAGGCCGCCTACACGGCGCTGTGGCGGCGAATCCTTCGCGAAGGGGTGCGGTCGGGCCGCTTCGCGCCGCTCGACGACAGGATCATCGCCTTCGCGATCATCGGCGCGCTCAACTGGATGTACGCGTGGTTCGACCCTGCGGGAGAGCTCTCGGGCGAGGAGATCGCGCGGCGGATCGCCTCGACCTTTCTCGGCGGCATCCTCGCGGGGCGGCCGAAGGAGGCGACCCGCCGCAAGCGGAAGTCGCAACGATGAAGAAAGGACCCACTCCATGAAACCGAGCGACGAGCGAGACGCGATCGACGAGGCCCGCGAGCGCTGGGAGACGGGACCCGTGGCCGAGTCGCTACGCCGGCTTCCCGAGCGCAAGAACCTCCGCACTTGGAGCGAGATTCCCGTCGCGCGCCTCTACGGGCCGACGGATCGCCCGCCCGAGGGCTATCTCGACAACATCGGCTTCCCGGGCGAGTTCCCCTACACGCGCGGCGCGCAGGCCACCGGTTACCGCGCCAAGCTCTGGACGCGCCGGCCGATCACCGGCTTTCGCTCGCCGGCCGACACCAATCGGCGCGTGCGGGAGCTGCTCCGCCAGGGGCAGACGGGCCTGCACTTCGTGTTCGACTATCCGACGCTCGGCGGCTACGACTCCGACGATCCGATCGCCGAGGGCGAGATCGGCGTGAGCGGCATCCCGATCGACTCGCTCGACGACGTGCGCACGCTCCTCGACGGCATCGAGCTCGACCAGATCAGCATCTCCTACTCGCACTGGGGCCCGTACATCCTGTCGTTCCTGCTCGCGCTCGCCGACGAGCGCGGCGTCGCGTACGAGAAGCTCGCCGGCACGACGCAGAACGACGTCCTCATGTACTACCACTCGTGCCCGTGGTGGGACCTGCCGCTTGCCGGCAACATGAAGCTCTTCGCCGACGTCTGCGAGTTCGCCGTTCGCCGCATGCCGATGTGGAACCCGGTCAGCATCTCCGGTTACAACACCCGAGACGGCGGCTGCTCGGCGGTTCAGGAGATGGCGTTCACCTTCGGCGACGCCATCGCCTACCTCGACGCCTGCCTCGAGCGCGGCCTCGGCGTCGAGGAGATCGCGCCTCGCTTCTCGTTCATGCTCTGCGCGCACATCGACTTCTTCGAGGAGCTCTGCAAGATGCGCGCGATGCGCCGCATGTGGGCACGCATCATCCGCGACCGCTACGGGTGCTCGGACCCGCGCGCGCAGCGCTTCCGTTTCCACGCGCAGACGTCGGGGGCGTCGCTCACCGCGCAGCAGCCGCACAACAACATCGTCCGCGGCGCCGTCGAGGCGATGGCGGCGGTGCTCGGCGGAGCCCAGTCGCTGCACATCTCGTGTTACGACGAGACCTACGGACTGCCGACCGACGACGCGATCCGCGTGTCGCTGAATACGCAGAACATCCTCGCGCACGAGGCGGGCCTGGTGAACACCGTCGATCCGCTCGGCGGCTCGTACTTCGTGGAGACGCTCACCGACGAGCTCGAGACGCGCGCAGCGGCGCTGCTGGCCGAGATCGACGGGCTCGGCGGCATGGTGAACGCCGCGAAGAGCGGCTGGGTGATGGCGCAGAAGCATGCCTGGGCCGCGCGCTACCAGGCGGAGATCGACCGCGGCGAGCGCACGATCGTCGGCGTGAACGACTACCGAGTCGAAGAGACGCAGGAGATCCACTTCCTGCGGCCCGACCCGCAGGCACAGCGCGAGAAGGTCGAGCGCCTGCGCGCGCTGCGCGCGGGTCGTGACGCGGCTCGAGCCAAGCGCGTCTGCGACGCGATGCGCGACGCCGCGCGGGCGGGCGAAAACGTCGTGCCCTACGCGATCGCCGCCGCCAAAGCCGGCGTCACGCTCGGCGAGATGTTCGCGGCGATGCGCGCGGTCTACGGCGAAGTGCCGGCGCGCGACCGGACCTTCGACCGCATGGATGCAACCGAGGAGGCCATGCGATGAGCCGAGGGCGCGTGATCGTCGCCAAGGTCGGCCTCGACGGCCACACGACCGGCGCCGCGGTCGTCGCCCTGGGACTGCGCGATGCAGGCTTCGACGTCATCAATCTCGGCACGCGCGTGCGTCCCGAGCAGGCGGTCGCCGCCGCTCTTCAGGAAGACGTCGACGTGATCGGGCTCAGCATCCTCTCCGGCGCACACGTCCATCTCACCCGCCGGGTCTGCGAGCTCGCCCGCGAGAATGGCCTCGACGCCGCGATCGTCGTCGGCGGAACCATTCCCGAAAGCGACGCCGCGGAGATGCGCGCGTTCGGCACGGCGGCGGTCTTCGGCCCGGGCACGTCGATGCCCGCGATCGTCGAGGCGATCGGCCGGCTGGTGGTGGAGCGCCGCCGGCAACGCGAATCGATGGCGGCCCCGAAGGGCGCCTGAGCGTCAAGGAGGAATCATGAGATTCAAGGGCCAGGTAGCACTCGTCACGGGAGCCGGCCGCGGGATCGGCAAGGCGATCGCTCTCGCGCTCGCCCGCGAAGGAGCGGACGTCGCGATCGCCGATCTCAACCGCGAGGGCGCGGAGAAGACCGCCGGCGAGGTGCGCGACCTCGGACGGCGCGCGTTCGCCTCGGCCTGCGACGTCGGGGAGCATTCCGCGGTTCAGAGGCTCGTGGCCGACGCGATCGGCGCGCTCGGCAAGATCGACGTGCTCGTCAACAACGCCGGGGTCGCCAAGGCGCAGCCCTTCCTCGAGATCACCCCGGAGAACTGGGAGAATCATCTCCGCACTCACCTCTTCGGGAGCTTCTACTGCTCGCAGGCCGCCGCCCGCGACATGGCCCGGCGCCGCTACGGCCGCATCGTCACCATCGCCTCGGTCGCCGGCCTCATGGGACCGCTCGATCTCGCGCCGTACGGCGCCGCCAAGGCGGGAATGATGGGCCTGACGCGCGCCATGGCCTTCGAGCTCGCCGACCACGGCATCACGGCGAACGCGGTCGCGCCCGGGCCGATCGACACCGAGCTGCTGCGATCGGCGTGGTCCAAGGAGGCGCTGGAGGAGCGCGCCAATCACATCCCGATCCGCCGGCTCGGCACGGTGGACGAGGTCGCGCATGCGGTTCTATTCCTCGCCTCCCCGGAAGCCGCGTACGTCTCGGGAGCCGTGCTCGTCGTCGACGGCGGATCCGTCGCCGCGGGCGCCTACATGGTCGAGCAGTACCGGCGACGAAGGAATCGACCGTGAGACGGGCGTCCAAGCCCGGTCACGCTTGCATTACCACCGACGGTCGCCTAATCGAAATGCGGAAGCGACGCCCGAAGAGCGGGTGACAGCCATCGATTCGCAGGGCCGTATCGCTGCGATCGCGTTGATCGCGCTCATCGGCCTGGGCTGCACCAAGCCCGAGCCGCCGCCTCCTCCTCCACCGGTTCCCACACCGATCGTTCAGCCGGTGCCGGTGTCGCCGCAGGAGAACCTGTCGATTCAGGGACGTTACCAACCCACCGGTGGCGGAAAGTACCTGGTCGAAATCCTCGTCAACGGCCGGCGCACGATCGAGGGCTCGCTGTCGGCCGCGAAACGCCGCGACCGTTTTCACGGGCAGTACGACGGTCACAACGTCGACGCGGACTGTGTTCTCGGGGAGAAGGTCGATTGCGTGATCTCGGTCGACGGGGCTCCCCAGTCCCCCTCTTCCTCACTGCCGAAACCGGCGAGCGATCGTGCCGGGTTCGGCGCGCGGTAGGGCCTCCCGCCACAAAAAATCCGAGGCGCAACGCCGGCCCGCTCCGTGGCCCGCCGCTTGCTCTTATGGATCTCGAATGGATCTCGAAGACACTGGGAAGTCGCAGTAGGAATCATGGTCACCCACACCTCGCCGGTGTGACCGGCGCACAGGAGAACGACGATGACGACCAGAGGTATGTCAGGGGTGCTCGCGATTGCCGCCGGGATGGTCTTGGCGCTGACGGGGGTGGCTGCGGCCGCGAGCGTCTGCTCCGACACCGCGCTCATCCTGTTCGATGCGTGCAAGGCCGGGGTCAAGAACAACAGCCTCGTCAAGGAGGCGGTCTGCTTGAACGTCTCGGAGAGCCAGGAACGGCAGCAGTGCTCAGCGGAGGCGACAGACGCGCAGAAGGAGGCGAAGAAGCTCTGCGTGGACCAGCGTGATTGGCGCGTCCACGCCTGCAAGTCCACCGGCGAGGCCCGCTACGACCCGGAATTCGACCCGGCTCTGTTCGAAGACGACGCGAGGCACCCAGCGCACCAGAACCCCTACTACCCGCTCAACGTCGGCAACACGTGGAAATACAGCGGCGGCGGCGAGATCAACACAGTCGAGGTCCTGGACGAGACCAAGCTGATGCCCGGTGGCGTGAGTTGCATCACGGTCAGAGATCTCGTCACCAGCGGCGGCGACCTCACCGAGGCCACCAACGACTGGTTCGCCCACGCGAGGGATGGAAACACCTGGTACTGCGGCGAGGAGACGACGGTGTTCGAGAGCTTCGACGGCGACGATCCCCGGAAGCCCGAGCTGGTCAGCAACCAAGGATCCTTCAAGGCGGGGCGCAACGGCGACAAGGCGGGAATCATCTTCCTAGCGTCCCCGTCGCCGGGCGAGGTCTACCGCGAGGAGTTCTCGCTCGCCAACGCCGAGGACGTGACCGAGATCCTGTCCACTACGTACGCCTTCGGCAACGACCCGAAGCTCGACAAGCTGGTCCCGCAGGAGCTCGCCGAGCGCCTGTGTTCCGCCGGCGACTGCGTGGTGACCAAGAACTTCTCGCTGCTCGAGCCGGGGGTCTTCGCGCGCAAATACTACGCGCGGGGGATCGGCGTCTTTCTCGAGGTGGAGCAGGGCGTGGTCAACCAGCTCACCGACTGCAACTTCGATGCGAAGTGCGTAAACCTCCCCCAGCCGTGACGGGAGACTAACCGATCGGCGGGTTAACCAGCGCCCGGTCGGAGAGCGGAATCTCGTCGAGGATCCGTGAAACGCGGAGCAAGAATGACGACTGGCTGCAGCTCTGCCGCGAGGAGTGGAGCCGACGAGCTTCCAGTGATGTCACTCCAGGCGAAGAAGCACGCGGACCGACCCGTCGACCTCGGATTCGGGCACGTATCCGATCGCGTTCGGATCGGAGGCGACATAGCGCCGGACGCTCTCGGTCGAGACGAGCGTCGCGGGCGGGAGAATGCCGCGGAAATACAGACGGTTCCAGTAGTCGGCGAGACGGGTCTCGGTCTCTCGGAGCACGAGCTGTGAGAATCGCTCGCGAAGCGGGTTCGCCGAGGGCAGGTTCAGCGGCACGACGGGCGCGCCGTCCTCCCAGAATCGTTTTCTGCGGAGATAGATCTGCGCCACGTCGTCGATCGAGAGGTCCGCGCGTCGCTCGCGGTTCACGATGACGGCCACCCGATCGCGCCCGCCGGCGAGCGCCGGAGCGAGAAGCGCGAGTCCGAGGAGGACGGCGATCGTCCGCGTGGCCATCGTCAGAAGAGGATCGAGAACGACGCCTGAAAGCCCGGTGTCGTGAACTCGTCGGAGTGATCGACGAAGCTGTAATCGGCCTTCAGCCGGAGGTAATAGACGGGGACCCAGGTGAGCCCGACGTCGAAGAGATCCACCGAGCGTCCGCCATCGGGCGGATCGAATCGCTCGTAGCGCCCGACCGCGTAGAGCGTATCGACCGTCTCCACGACGGCCTGCGCGTAGAGGCCCCAG
Organism: uncultured delta proteobacterium; assembly: GCA_963745025.1. GTDB lineage: Bacteria > Desulfobacterota > Binatia > JACPRU01 > JACPRU01 > CAVQIG01. Next base: position 354,858 of record CAVUWD010000013.1, on the reverse strand, counting down.
AGCGCGCCGTCCTCGAGCGAGCCCTCCCCGAAGACGGACTCGCCGCTCAGCTCGACCCGTGCGTTCGGCCGCCAGAGACCGTCGACTCCGCCGAGCTGGTGCCACGCCCCGGTCGGGGACTGCGAGGCGAAGTAGGACGCCCCGACGGCCCAGCCGTCGAGGCTCGCCCAATCGAGATGCGCCCCCGCGGTGTGCTTGGCGGGCGGCGCCTCGGGATCCGGGTCGAGCGGATCGAGGAACGCCCCGTACAACGAATAAGAGAGCGCCCCTCCCTTGGGGAACGCCGCGCCCCACAGCATCGCTCCCGTGGTCGACTCGTCGAAGACGTCCTCGACGATCAGCGGAGTGGACGTCGTCCAGGTGAGCGGCTCGGCCAGAATCGTGTTCCAGCGCCCGACCGGCGTCAGGAACTTCCCGAAGCGGAGCGTCGCCGCATCGCTCGCGCCGAAGTCGCCGTAGGCGCGCTCGACGCCGAACGCGAGACCCGTACGGACGCCCTCTCGCCCGGTCTCCGCACCGACCAGCGTGCCGGTCTCGAGCTCCGAGAAAGCGTGCACGAACGGAAGCGGGTCGAAGAACAGGAAGAAGTTGGGCCCTTCGAGACCGCCGCGGTTGTCGCCGCCCTCGAGCAGGTTGACCTCCGCCTTCGTGAACCCGCCGAGCGTGATCCGCGTGTCGCCGAGTCGCAGTCCGCGTCCCGGGTAATACTCGATCCGCCCGATCGGCGAGTCGACGCCGAGGGTCTCCGCGCCGTCGAGGTTCGCGGCAGGTGGCTCGCCGGCAACGGCCGCTCCGAGGGCGACGACGAGCGCCGCAAGCAGCGATACGCCCGCCGCGGCCCGACTCGCCGGGCGCGGCCTCTGATGCCGCGAGCCGCTTTGCGATCTCGGGTCGTTCATGAGAACGTCGGCCGACGGGAGCCGGTCGTTTGAGCGCGCCGAGCGTACAGTCTTTCTCGCTTCGGACCAAGCTTCTCGTGTTCGCGGCGGCGCTCGTCCTCGTTCCCGGCGCGATCTACGGCGCGATCACGGTCGCCAGCAGCCGTGCGGCACTCACCCACGTCGTCGGCCGCCAGCTCGTCGCAGAGGCGCGCAACGCGGCCGATCGGCTCGCGACCGCGCTCCGGTCGGAGCTCGCGCGCCTGGAGTCGGTCGCGGCGCAAGACGTCATGCGCGAGATCCGCACCGGCGACTTCGACAAGCGGATCTCCTCCTTTCTCGCCTCGGCGAAGCGCGGCTCCGCGGCGTGCGTCGACCTCGTCGTCGTCGACCTCGACGATCGCGCCGTCGCCTCGAGCGACCCGGCGTGGATCGGGAAGAGCCTGCGCGCGACGCTCGGCGACGGCGGAGAAGCGCCGTCGATCGAAGGACCGCTCGCGACCGCCGCCGCGGCCGCGCCCGTCCTCCGCTTTACGACGACCGTCCCGGAGCCCGAGGCGCCGCGGGTGCGGCTCGGCCGTCTCGTCGCGCACCTCGACTGGGAGCGGGAGATGGAGGTGATCTCGCACACCAGGGCCAATCTGGTATCGGTCGGACTCGATGCGGACGTTCTCGTCGTCGACGCCCGAGGCCTCGTGATCGGCGCCGCCGCGCGGCCCGACACGCCGTGGCCTCAGGGCAGATCCGTCCCGCTCGGCGCGCTCGATGCGGGCAGATCCTCCCCCGTCGCCCACGTCGACTCTAGCGCCGCCATGCTCTTCGGCGAGGCGCGCTTGCCGCGTGATCTACCTCCGTGGAGGATCGTCGTGGCAGAGCCCCTCGCGTTAGCCTTCGCGCCAGTGCACCGGACGGCGAGTCGCCTCGGGGCGGCCCTAGGCGCGACGCTCGTCGTCGCGCTCGCCATCGCGCTCTTTGCCGCACGCCGCACCACGCGGCCGCTCGCCGAGCTCACCGCGGCCGCCGAAGAGATGGGCCGCGGCGGCGGGCCCGCGCCGACCGTTGCGCTGCGCTCGGGCGACGAGATCGGCACGCTCACCTCCGCGTTCAACCGCATGTCGGTCGACCTCCGGCGTGCCGAGCACGAGCTCGTCGACGCGGCGAAGTTCGCGTTCGTCGGCGAGCTCGCCGCGGGCATCGCCCACGAGGTGCGCACGCCGCTCGGCGTGCTGCGCAGCTCCGCGCAGCTCCTCGAGCGGTCGCTCGAGCCGAAGGACGAGGAGTCGCGCGAGCTCTTCCAGCTCCTTCGCGCCGAGGTCGACCGCATCGAGCGCGTGGTGTCCGAGCTGCTCGAGCTCGGACGGCCGCGTCAGCTTCGTCCGGAGCCGACGCCGCTCGGCCACGTCGTCTTCCGCGCCGCCGACTTCGTCGAGGCCCAAGCGCGCGAGAAGCGCGTCTCGGTGCGCCGCCACACGATCGAGCCCGAGCCCGAGGCGCTCTGCGACCCGGAGCTCATCTATCAGGTGGCGCTCAACCTCCTGGTGAACGCGGTCCAGATCCTGCCCGAGGGCGGGTCGGTCGAGGCGCGGATTCTCGCGCCCCGCGACGGCTACGCCGGGTTCGAGGTGCGCGACGACGGCCCGGGCATGACCGAGGAGGTCCGCGCGCGGATCTTCGAGCCGTTCTTCACGCGCCGAGACGGCGGCGCCGGCCTCGGGCTCACGTTCGTGCAGCGCGTGGTTCAGGAGCACCGCGGCCGCATCTCGGTCGACACCGCGCCGGGGCACGGCGCGGTCTTCCGGGTCGAGCTTCCCGCTGCCGAGGCGCGCGCATGAAGCGGCTCCTCGTCGTCGACGACGACGCCCGAATGCGGCGGGTACTACAGATCCTCGCCCACAAAATCGGGCTCGAGTCCACAGCCGCCGCGAGCGCCGACGAGGCGCTCGCGTCGTTTCGCGCCGAGCAAAGCGATCTCGTCGTGACCGACCTCAAGATGCCCGACAGGAGCGGAATCGATCTCCTGCGCGACCTCCGAGAGATCGACGCCGAAGTGCCGGTCATCGTGCTGACGGCGCACGGCACGGTGCCGACCGCCGTCGAGGCGATGAAGCTCGGCGCCGTCGACTATCTGCAGAAGCCCTTCGACGTCGACGCGCTCGAGATGGTGATCCGCCGCGCGCTCGACCTCTCGCGTTTCCGGCTCGAGAATCGTTTTCTGCGAGCGGAGACGCGGGGCAGCGGGCCGTTCGGCGAGCTCGTGGGGAGCTCGCCGGCGATCGTTTCCGTCTTCGAGCTCGTGCGGCAAGTGGCGCCGACCCGGAGCGCCGTCCTCGTGACCGGGGAGACCGGCACCGGCAAGGAGCTCGTCGCTCGCGCGATTCACGAGCTCTCACCCCGGAAGGAGAAGCTGTTCGTCCCGCTCAACTGCACCGCGATCCCCGCCGATCTTCTCGAGAGCGAGCTCTTCGGGCACGTGCGCGGCGCCTTCAGCGGCGCGCACGTGGACCGTGTCGGCAAGTTCCAGGCGGCCGACGAGGGCACGCTCTTTCTCGACGAGATCGGCGACATGGACGTGCGGCTCCAGGCGAAGCTGCTTCGCGTGCTCCAGGAGGGCATCATCGAGCCGCTCGGCACCAACCGCCGGATCCCCGTCGACGTGCGCATCGTCTCCTCGACGAACCGCGACCTCGAAGCCGCGATGCGGGAAGGCAGATTCCGCGAGGACCTCTACTTCCGATTGAACGTCTTCCAGCTGAAGCTTCCGCCACTGCGCGAGCGGGCGGCAGACGTCGCGCTGCTCGCCGAGACGTTCCTCGCCGGTTTCGCGCGCGACCTAGGGAAGCCCGCGCTGCGGCTCGCTCCCGAGGCGGTGCCGATGCTCCAGGCCTATGCCTGGCCCGGCAACGTGCGCGAGCTTCGTAACCTCATGGAACGCGCGGCGGTCCTTAGCCGAGGCGAGGTCGTCGGCCCGTCGCTCATCGGCCCGCTCGTGCGAACCGACGCCGAGCTGCGAAGAGCGGAACGGGACGATCTGAACCTCGAGCGGGCCTTGACGGCACTGGAGCGGCGCATGATCCTCGACGCGCTCGCGGCGACCGACGACGACAAGTCCGCGGCCGCGAAGCTCCTCGGCATCGGGGATCGGACGCTCTGGACGAAGCTCAAGAAGCACGGCTTCTGAGCGAGCCCGTGCGCATCCGCCGCCACTCAATCGAGAGCGGGCACCGAGCGCCGGCGCCACTCCTTCACGGCGTCGCCGATCTCGGCCGGGTGGTCCTCCTGGACGAAGTGCAGCCCAGGACCAATCTTGCGAGCCGTCAGGTTACGGAACGCAGGAAGACGATCGGATCGCCCTGTCCGGTCTCGACGTGGTGGATCGACGAGTCGAGAGCTCTCACATCGTGCTCGGTCATCTGCGTCCGCCTTTTCGTGCTCGTGCTTTACCCCGGGAGCGTGTCGAGGCATCTCGCAACGGCGTGTGCGATTCAAGGGGGATCGTTGCGCGTCCCAGTCTTCACCTCGATCCTTCGAGATTCCGAAACGCTGGATTTTCTTGTCGGCCCGTACTCGGGTCAACCGGAAAATCCAGCCGCCGCGCGCAAGCGCGGAAGCAATAGACCAAGTCGCCGGTGATTGCGTTCCGCGCTGCGCGCGGTCGTGGTCGGTTATGATCGACCCGAGTGCGGGCCGATCACAACCGACCACGTTCTCCGTGCTCCGAAGCATTCGAGGGGAACCGCCCTACATCCCCGCCGAGAAACCAGTATGCGCGTGCGCACGGAGCCGTGGTATCGGGTGCGGGAGAGCCCGGGCGTCCACGAACCCGAGGAGGTGATGCTCATGGAAACCGAGATTTTCTTTCGTAGCGGTGGGCTCCGCTGCGCGGCGGATCTCTACCTGCCCGACGATCTTCGCTCCGGAGCGAAGCGTCCCGGCCTGGTGATCGGCCACGGCTTCTCGGTCGTCAAGGAAGCGCTCGTCGAGCACGGCCGCTGGTTCGCGCGAGCCGGCTTCGTCACGCTGGCGATCGACTACCGCAGCTTCGGCCGTTCCGAGGGCGACCCGCGCGCCGAGCTGTTTCCGCTGAACGAGGCGGAGGACTATCGCAACGCCGTGAGCTACCTGCAGTCGCGCCCCGAGGTGGATCCGGATCGCATCGGGATCTGGGGAACGAGCTTCGCCGGCGGACTCGTGATGTTCGTCGGCGCCGTCGACCGCCGCGTGAAGGCCGTGGTGTCGCAAGTGCCGGTCGTCGACGGCTACCGCTGGATGAAGCTCCTCCGCAGCGAGGATCAATTCGACGAGCTGCTCGCCGCCCTCGACGAGGATCGCGCCCGCCGCTACCGGGGCGAGAAGAGCCGGCGGATACCGGTTGGCGGACGGCCCGGGGAGCTCTGCGGGCTTCCCTCCGACCAGTCGATCGTCGACTTCTTCGCCGGGGCAAAAGCGCTGCTCAAGACCTGGGACGATACGATGACGCTCGAGTCGGTCGAGCGGATCCTCGAGTGGACCCCGATCTCGTTCGTCGGTCGCATCACGCCGCGGCCGCTGTTGATCGTCACGACCGCCGGCCGCGACGTCGTCCATCCGGCCTGGGCGGTCGGCCAAGCCTACGAGCGAGCGAGCGAGCCGAAGCGGCTGGAGTTCCTCCCGTTCGATCAGCTCGGGCTCTACTCCGAGCCGGGGCTGTCCGTGTCGCTCCGCCACGCGACGGACTTCTTCGTCGAGCACCTCGGCGAGAGCGAGTCCGAGAAGACCGAGCGCGAGTCGCGGCGCGCCCAGACGAGGTGATCCATGCCGAGCCAGAACGACGATCTCTTCTCCCATCAGCCGCAGACGGATGATCCCGGTTGGTTCGATCGCTTCTACATGAACGTCCACTCGCCCACGGGCGACGTCACGCTCTCGCTCGGCATGGGCCATTATCCGCGAGCCGGCGTGGTCGACGGGTTCGCGATCCTCGTCGAGCGCGGCGCGCAGCGAAACTTTCGCGCCTCTGCGGAGCGCGCGCCGAGCGAGCGGCGGCTGGAGGCCGGGCCCCTCTCCGCCGAGATTCTCGAGCCGCTGCGGCGCTGGCGGCTGCGGCTCGGCGAGAACGACGCGAAGGTCTCCTACGACCTCGAGTTCGTCGCCGACCTCCCTCCGATCGACGCGGGACATATCGAGCGCCGCTCGCGGAGGACCGGAGCGCTCCTCGACTGGTCCCACTTCGTCGAGCTCGGTCGCGTGCAGGGCCGGCTGGCGATCGACGGAGTCGCGCGCGAGCTCACCGCCGACTCGTGGTTCGGTCTGCGCGACCGCTCCTGGGGCATCCGCCCGGGCGCGAGCGAAGCGCCGCCGAGCGAGCCGCCTTCCCCGACCGCGGGTCGTCACGACTGGGTGGTCGCACGCGTCGGCGACCGCGCCGTCTTCTATCTCCTCTCCGGAGGCGGAAGCCGCGGGCCGCACTTGCTCGGCGCCGGCCTCGCGGGGCCGAAGGGCGAGACCAAGGTCACGTCGGTCGAGCGCATCCTCGATTGGGACGAGCGCGGCCGCTTCCGCGGAGCCCACGCCTCGCTGCGCACCGAAACCGGCGAAGCGGTCGAGCTCCGCGCGAGCCCGCCCGCGGCGACGATCTATCTCCGAGGCGGCCTCTACGGCGGGTGGCGCGGCCTCTCGCAGGGCATGCGCCGCGGCCCTCTCGTCTGCGAGAGCGAGCGCTGGTCGACCGGAGATCCGGCGCTCGTCGCCGCGGTCACCGGCCTGAACGATCACCTCTGTCGGTTCGAAACCGAAGCCGGCAGCGGCTTCGGCATCTACGAAGTCGCTTCGGGCGTGTAGCCTGAAACGGGCGATGGAGCAGGCTTCGGCCTTCGACGACGAGAAGGTCGCGAAGAACCTCGCGGCGTTCTTGCGCCGTCAAGTCGGCGCCGAAGTCGCCGTCTCCGGACTCCGGCGCTACACCGTGGGCTTTTCCTGGATCACCATCGGCTTCGAGGCGAGCTGGCGCGAAGCGAGCGGGCTTCGCCACGAGAACCTGATCCTGCGCCTCGGCCCGCCGGAGGGACTCTTCGCGCCGTATCGCGCATTCCCGCAGTTCGCGGCGCTCGACGCGCTCTCCGGCTCGGCAGTGCCGGTCCCGCGCGCGTATTGGTATAGCGAAGAGCTCGAACACTTCGGCGCTCCCTTCTTCATCTGCGAGAAGGTCGAAGGCGAAGCGCCTCTTCCTTGGGTCGCCGAGGGTCACGAGGCGTTTCCCACGCCACTCCGCGAAACGCTCGCCGAGCAGTTCGTGGCGGCGCTCGCCGCTCTCCACCGTTTCGAGTGGCGTGGCACGCCGCTCGAGACCCTCGGACCCGGGGTAGACGAGCGCTCTGCGGCGACCCTGCAGATCGCCTTCTGGGAGGCGCTCCTCGCACGCTGGGCGTTTCGCCCCTATCCGATGCTCGAATGGGGGATTGTGTGGCTGAAGGCGCATCGCCCGGCCGCTTCGCGGGTCGCCGTCGTCCACGGCGATTATCGCACGGGAAACTTTCTCGAGAGCGGCGGCCGCATCACCGCCATCCTCGACTGGGAGCTCGTCCATCTCGGCGATCCACTCGAAGACCTCGGATGGATTTGCATGAGGACCTTCCGCGGCCGCTCACCGTATATGTGTCATCTGATCGAACGTCCGCGCCTGTACGAGCGCTACGAGGAGTTGAGCGGAGTCGCGGTGTCCCCCGCCGCGGTGCAGTTCTACGAGGCGTTCGGCACCTTCAAGCTCGCCGTGATCCACGTCGGCGCCGCCCGCTGCTTCGAGGACGGACGGTTCGACGACCTTCGGCTCGCGGTGATGGGCGTCCACTTGCCGCGCCTCATCCTGCAGCTCGAGGCGACGATCGAGGGAAAGACATGACGAACTCGCTCGAGCGAATCTTCGACGGCATCATCGACGTTCTCCACTCGAGGGTGATCCCCAAGATCCAGGAGGAATCCGCGCGCGGCCAGGCGTATGGCGCCCTCGACATGCTTCGGAACTTGAAGCCGCGCGTCGAGTGGGCGGTCGGTCCGCTGCACGACGACGTCGCGGAGGGGCTTTCGTTGGTCGAGCGCATCGCGGCGCTTCTCGAGGATGCGGAGCCCGTCCCGCCGCCCGCGCCGGCGGAACGTCTCGCGACCTCGCGGCTGACCGCGGCCGAACTCGAGCCGATGCGCGACCGCCTCGACGAACACCTCGGCGAGATCCTGCGCTGGACCGCCGAGCATCGGCAGACGCTGCCGGCCGGACGCGCGAGCGAGATCGAGACGGCGATCCGCGATCACCAGCGCGTCCGCCTCAAGCGAGAGGTGAAGCTCACCGCCCCGCCGCTGTTCGGCGAGATTTCCCGAGGACAGTGAGCAGGAGTCTGACTCAGCGCACGATCGACGAAACGATCAGATCCGACAGCCTGCCGAGGCGCTCGAAGTGGTGGCTGTCCTCCATCAACCCGGTTGACAGGAACGCAAACGAGAGCTCGCGCTCCCGATCGACCCAGAATCCCGTCGAGCCCGCTCCGACTCCGCCGAAGGTCTGCGGCGAGTTGAGAACTCCGAAGGGCCCGGGTGTGGGGCGCTCGCCACGAACGAAGAAGCCGATGCCGATGTAGGCCGGGTACAGCTCCCAGCCGCGGTAGCCCACCGTGGCGTCGAAGAGGATGTTGCGAAGCTCGCCCGTGTGGTTTCGCCTGTCAGCATCCCGTTTACTAGAACGCATTCCAGGACGAAAATCGAGATCCTTGCGGCCGCGAAACGGCTCCGTCTTGGCTACGGAGCTCCGGTGGAGGGATAGCGCGAAAGCGCGGACCGTTGCAGCGCTTCGCTGTCGTTGTCGGCGACGGCCTCGTCGAGGCGCGCACGCGCGTGGATGGGCGGCGGCCTTGTGGCCAAGACGGAGGCCCTACGCGGACGCGAAACGCCGGCGGATTGCGCGCCGCCGGCTCGGCTCCCGGGTCTCGTCGGCGATGCCTGCAGATCACATCCGATCAACGCTCTTGTATCGTGCCGCTACTTCGTCCCAAGCGATCCGCTTCAGGAACTTCGCCACGTAGTCCTCGCGTCTCATCGTAATCCTTTCGGTACGCGCGATCTTCGACGTCGCAAACGACGAGAGGGTTGGCACCGATCCACACGCCATCCACGTCGCTATCCATGATGACGTTGTGCCAGCGGTCGTCGTAGGGATCGTAAATCAGTGCCGCCCACTTCTTTGCCAGTAAGGCGCATGCGGTGAAATCCGCAGCCCAGCTCTCCAGCGATCCCATGTGCTCACGCATGTGGGGTCGCAAGTATTTGGGTAGCTCGACCTCTTCCGTTGCCAGATTCAGAAAGTAGAGCTCGTGAAGCAGTGTGTCGTTCGCCGCCGAGACCTGCTTGCGGCGAAGCTCGGCATAGGTGGCACCTGCAGCCGGGCTTCGGTCAGCGCTCGCAAGCGCCTGCTCGGCGGATTTCAGCGCCCCGACGCTGCGGACGTACTCGGCATGATGCTCGGCAAGCTGAGCGCGCGACAGAAAGCCGGGCAGCTCGTCGTGAAGCAGCGGCGCCACGGTCCGGGGCTGGAATCCCGGCTTGCCGACGAGTAACCCTTCCGACGAGAGGCCTGTCTCTCTGGGCACGGACGATTCCCAGGCATGCCCGAGCGAATTGCCGATCGCCACGCTAGCGGCCTGGATGGAGACGCTCCCGAGGAAAGTCCGACGAGAGAGATGCGTCGTGCGCATTTTGCCTTTCTCCGTCATCTAACGAACACCCACGTCGGCTTGAGGATCGGAAACGCGATCAGACCCACCACGGCCGTCGCTGCGACGAGCGCGGGATTACTGACCTTGAACCGAGAGAGGACGGCGAGACTCGCCAACGCGATGAGAGCCGTCAGCCAGTCCCCGATCGCGATCCGCCCGAGCAAAAGACAGGCGCCCAGAATCGTGCCGATGGCTGCGGCGTAGGCGCCTTTGACGAAACCCTGAACGTTCGGATTCGCGCGGTGGCGGACGAGGACGGGTGCGACGATCAAGACGAGCAGAAAAGACGGCAGGAAGATTCCGACCGTCGAGACGAGCGAGCCCCAGAACCCGGCCACGAGGTAGCCGACGAACGTTGCCGTGATGACGACGGGCCCGGGGCTGATCATGCCGATCGCTACCGCGACCAGGAATTGCCGCTCGTCGAGCCAGCCGGTTTGCTGGACTAGCCCCTTTTCGAGAAAGGGGACGATGACGAGCCCGCTCCCGAACGTGAGCGACCCGGCCTTCAGAAAGAAAAACGCGAGTTTCGCGAGAATGCCCGGCGCCGCCTGCGGAGCGCCCACGTTCAGCGGAATCGCGAGCGAAGACAGCGCCGACGCGGCGTATCGACGGCCGATCGACCCGTAGCAAATGGCTCCGATCAATCCCGCCACGACGAAGAGCAGCGCGACCTCCGCCTGGACGGCGATCGTGACGATGAGGCACACCGCGGCAATCAACCACTGCAGCCGATCCTCCATGCCGAGCTTCGCGAGGCGGTAGCAGGAGTGGAGGATCAAAGCGATCACCGCGGGACTGACGCCGTAGAAAATCGCGGTGACCGGGGGTAGGCCCCCGAAGTGCACGTAGAGCGCCGCTAGCGCCGCGACGATGACGAAGTTGGGAAGGACGAAGGCGCATCCCCCGGCCAACGCCCCCCAGAAGCCGCCGCGGAGATACGAGACCAAGATGCCGACCTGGATCGCCAAGGGACCCGGGAGCGACTGGCAGACGGCGATCGCTTCTCGCATCTCTGCGCCAGTGAGCCACTGGCGCTCCTCGACGAGATCCTTCTCCATCTGTCCGCAGAGCGCGACCGGGCCGCCGAATCCCAGAGCGCCGAGCCGAAGGTAGTAGCGGACGAGCTCGAGAATCGGGACTTTGCGGGCCCGAGCCGTCGAGTCCATCGGAGGTTCCATGACGATGGGGAGACCGGTTCGGTGCCGCACTACGTCGTTCGTGCCGCGTCCAAAGCCGCGCGGATGCCTTTCGCGAGAGCGTCCACGCTCCCTCGACTCCAGTAGTGAAGGAACATGATTCGCGGCTCTTCTCCGGTCATGTGCTGATGGATGGCGGCGATGTCGATCCCGTGACCGCGCAGCGCCTTCAGAACACGCTGCAGCTCCGACTCGAGCACCGCGAAGTCCCCGTCGACGACCGCCTCGTCGTCCGACCCGGCGAACGCCGCCCAAGTGTTGACGCCCATCAGGTTGCCGATCTCGTGACCGTGCATGTGGGTGATTCTGCCGAAGGTCGCCTTGTAGACGCCGTCCTTGAGCTCGCCCTTCGTACCGAGGATCGAATCGAGCTTCTTGGGATCGAGAGTCGTCTTTGCCGGGTCGATCTCGGTCGTCGGCATCCGACCGGAGCCACCGCTCGTCTCCTGAATCTTCTGGAAGACTTTGCCGACGGCGCTCGCAAGCCTCGCCTCTTCGGCCATGCCTCCGACGTGCATGAACATCACCCGCGGGGATTCCCACAGAAAATGGTTGTGAAGGCCGGTGACTTCGAGACCGTTGTCGAGCGCCACGCTCATCACCGCATCGACCTGGTCCTCGCCCAAGACCATGTCGCCCATGACGACGGTTTCGCTCCCCGCTCGCTTGAACGCCGCCCAGGACGTGAGGCCCATCGGTGGCGTGAGATGCACGCCCCGAGCGACGACCTTCAGGTCTTTGCGGGGGACGGAGACCTTGTAAACCTGCTCCTTCTCGTCGAACGCGCCCTTCACGCCGGTGAGCGCTTCGATCTGCGCCGTGTCGAGCGAACCCGCAGCGCCGCTGCTCTCGGATGCGGCGCACGCCGCGCCCCCGAGAATCGCCAGCAGTGCGGCGCCATGGATGAACATTCGCATCGCCGTCCTCCTTTCCCGTGTTTGCGCGCGAGCACCCGGCCCGCTTCTTCCTGAAGTACAGAAAACCGCTTCGGGCTGAAATCCGTCTCAGCCGGATCTTCGCACCAGCAACGAGTAGAATAACGGCACGGCGACCAGCGAGAAGATCATCGACAGGGATACGCCGCCGACGATCGCGATCGCCAGCGGTCGCTGCATCTCGCCGCCGGCGCCGATTCCCAGGGCGAGCGGCGCGAGGCCGGCGATCGCGGCCGCCGACGTCATCAGGATGGGCCGCAGCCGAATGCGCCCGGCTTCGACGAGCGCAGCGGCCAGATCGCCCGTCGCGGCGCGCTCGCGGCTCGCGAAGTCGAGAAGCAAGATCCCGTTCTTCGCCACGATCCCGAGCACCATGATCAGGCCGACGACGGAGGAGACGTTGAGCGACGTTGCGGTCGTCCACAGAGCGAGGAGGCTCCCGCAAAGCGCCGTCGCGCTGCCGACGACGATGGCCACAACCGCCGCGAGCGAGCCGAATTCGGCGAGCAGAATCGCCGAAACGGAGCCGAGCGCGGCCGCGAAGGCGAGCGCGAGCTCGCCGAACGCACGCTGCTGGCTCGCATAGAGGCCACCGTACTCCGCGCTCACCCCTGCCGGTAGCTCGAGCTCGTCGGCAACGGTGCGCTTGACGTCGGCGATCACCGACCCGAGATCGCGTTCCTCGATTCGCGCCGTCACGCGCACGAGCGAGCGGAGATTCTCCCGCTCGCGCTTGACGGCAGTCGCCGTCGGCTCGAAGCGAACGAGCGAGCGAAGCGGCGCCAGGCGGCCGTCCGGGGCGACGAGCGTGACGTCGGCGAGCGCGTCGCTGCGATCGCGGAAGCGGTCGGGGTAGCGCAGCCGGAGCGGGATCGCGCGGTCGCGCTCGAGCACCCGTCCAACCAGGCTTCCGGTGACGGCCGTCTCCAGCCAGTGCTCGACCATCGACGGGTCGAGGCCGACGAGCGTGGCGTTTCGCTCGTCGACCGTCAGCCGTCGCACAGGTCCGAGCGGGGTGATCCCGCTGAAGCTGTCGACGACCCCGGGCACGCGGTGAACGAGCGCCTCGGCAGCGGCGGCCGTCCGCTCGAGCGCCGCGGGATCCGAGCCGAAGAGCTTGAGCTCGACCGGCGCGGGCTGGCCGCTCAGGTCTCCGATCATGTCCTGGAGAATCTGCACGAACTCGGTGCGGAGCATGGGAACGCGCTCTTGGATCGCCGAGCGGACCTCTGCGATCACCGCTTCGATCGGCCGCCGGCCGCGGCGTCGCAGCCGCACCGCGTAGTCTCCCCGGTTCGCCTCGGTGAGAAAGAAGCCGAGCTCGGCGCCGGTGCGGCGCGCGAACGAGGCGACGTCGGGCGTCCGCCGCAAGACCTCGTCGACCCGCTCGAGCATCGACACGGTTTCGTCGGGAGACGCCCCGGCCGGCGCCCAATAATCGAGGATGAACGCGCCCTCGTCCATCTGCGGCACGAAGCCGCTCTCGAGATTGCGGTACGAGAGCCAGGCGATGCCGACGAAGACGGCGCCCCCGACGAACGCGACCCATGCGTGAGCGAGCGTCCAACCGAGCGCCCTCGCGTACCATCCGGAGAGCCAGAGCGCGATCCGATCTCCCGGACCGCGACGGACGTCGCGATGCTCCGCCGGCTCGAGAGCCGCGGTCAGCGCGGGCGTGAAGCTCAGCGCGAACGCGAGCGAGATGAGGAGCGCGACCGACATCGTCAGCGCCAGCGGTCGGAAGAACGCGCCCGGCACCTCGCCAAGCAGGCAGAGCGGCACGAGCACCGCGATCGGAGTGAGCGTGGAGCCGACGAGCGCCGGCGCGATCTCCGACGTCGACGCGGCGAGGGCCTCGATCGCGTCCTCGCCGCCGAGTCGGTGGCGATGAAAGTTCTCGACGACGACGATCGCATCGTCGAGCACGAGGCCGATGCCGGCGGCGATCCCGCCCAGCGTCATGAGGTTGAACGTGGCGCCGAACGCATGAAGCACGATCGTCGTGGCGAGAAGAGTCGCGGGAATCACGGCGGCAGCGACGGCGATCGCCCGCACGTCGGCGATGAAGAAGAAGATCGTCGCCACCGCGAGCACGAGACCGATGGCGATGGCGTCGCGGACGCTCGCGATCGCGTCACTCACCAGGTCGGCCTGGTCGTAGTAGGTGGACAGGCCGTAGTCGGGATGGGCCGTACGAAGCGCCGCGAGCTCGCGCTCCACCCCCTGCGAGATCGTCACGGCGTTTCCCGACGGTTGCCGCGAAACGCCGATCAGGACGGCCGTCTCGCCGTTCGCCGCCGCACGCGTGAAGTCTTCACGGATTACCGATTGGATCTCGGCGAGATCGCCGAGCGTGACCGGTACGCCCTGCTGCCGCTTGACGACGACGCTCCCGAGCGTGTCGAGCGCGGTCCCTTGGCCCTGCATGACCGTCAGCACGAGCTGATGCCCGTCGCGTACCTGCCCGACGGAAGAAATCGCGTTGCTCGCCCGGACCGCGGCCTCGATCGTCGCGAGATCGACACGATGGCGGACCAGCGCCGCCGGATCGAGCGTGAGCGCGTACTCGCGGATCTTGGCGCCGGTCGGCTCGACGCGATAGACGCCGGCGACGGTGCGCAGTCGCGGCGCGATCTCGTAAAGCACCGTGTCGGAGATTTCCGCGAGCGTATGCGTCTTGGAGGTCACCGCGATGCCGATGATCGGAAAGGCCGAAGTGTCGAGCAGGCGCGTTTCGATCTCGGTGCCCGCCGGCAGCTCTCCGCGAGCCTCGTCCGCCACGGCCTGAACGCGTTGCAGCGCGACCCCCATGTCCTCGCTCCAACCGAATCGGAGGTCGAGCTCGACGCCGCCGCGTGACGTCTCCGATCGGATGGTCTCGACGCCGAGGACGCCGGTGATCGCCGACTCGAGCGGCTGCGTCAAAGCGGTGAGCGTCTGCTCGACCGGCAGGTTTCCAGCGCGAGCGATGATGCCGACCCGGTGAAACGCGATCTCGGGAAATATCGAGACGGGCATCGTCGCCGTCGTCCACATCCCGGCCGCGGCAACGAGGAGCGTGAGGCCGAGAATCGCGGTCCGGTGTCGGCGAATGAGCCTTCCGAGGATCATTCCGCATCCGGCGGCGGCCGGGAGGCCTCGGGCGCCGACACGCGGATCGGAGCGCCGTCGGCGAGACCGTACTGGCCCTGGACGACGATCTCTTCGCCGGCTTGAAGACCGCTCCGCACCTCGACCAGGTCGCCCGAGCGGGTCCCCGTCTCGATCGGACGAACGTGCGCGTGGCCGTCGGCGGCGACGACCACCGTGGCCGCGTTCCGCGACGCGGAGGCGACCAGGGCCGCATGGGGAACGAGCAGCACCCCGCGATGGGTCGAGAGCAGGATTTCACAGTCGACGGCGGCGCCCCGCAGTGGCGGCTCGAGCGGCGAGGCAAAGACGACGCGCACCGGTGCGGTCAACGTGGCAGGCGTGAGAGATGTAAGCACCCGGTCCACCTCGCCACGCGCGCTACCACTCGCCGTCCGGACGGCGACGGCCATTCCTTTCCGCAGGCTCGGGGCAACGTCGATCGGCACCTGGGCGATCGCCACGAGCGAGCGCGGATCGAAGAGCTCGAGGATCACATCGCCGGGCGCCACCTGCTCGCCGGGATTCTTGACTCGCTCCGCGACGACCGCCGTGAACGGCGCCGAGAGCTCGACCTGACGCCGAGCGAGATCACGCGCGAGCCTGGCAGCGGAGTCCCGCTCGCCTGCGGCCAGCGCGCGGCCTCGATCGAGAAGCCGGAGCCCGTTGACCGCCGCCTCGTTCTCGAGTGGCAGAATCCGCACCGCCGTTTCGCCCGCCGCGAGACGGTCACCGGCTTGCGCCGCGAGGAACGTCACCCGGCCCGCGACCGGCGAGGCGAGCCGCAGAACCTTCAGCGCCGAGGTCTCTCCGCTCACGCGCAGCGTCTCGTCGACGTCGCCTCTCCGCACCGGCGCAATGCTGACGATCGCGGGCGCCGCTTGCGGTTCCCCAGCCTCCTCCGGTGTCGTTCGGCAGTCGGTCAGCGCGACGAGGAACGCAGCCGCGACGAAGGCTCTGATCCTCACGGCTCGACCTCGCCGACGAGCTGATCCTCGGCCGCCAGGGCGATTCGCTCGGCGAGCTTCGCGCGAGCCTCGGACAGCGGGGCCTCGACCGACTGCGTGAGCGCATCGAGCACGTCGAGAAGGCGCACGTTGCCGCCACCCGCGTGGCGAGCGCGCATGAGCTCGAAATGCGCTCTGGCGAGCTCGATCGCGCGGCGCGCGGCCGCCGCGTCCTCGCGCGCGCGGCGCGCCTCGGCCTCGGCGCGGGCCCACGACAGGCGCAGCGCGCGGCTCGCCTCCTCGAGCTTGGCGCGGGCGCTGTTCGCGGCGGCGGCCGCCGCCGCCAGCCGCGCGGAGCGCGCGCCACCGTCGAAGAGCGGCACGGTGAAGCCGACGAGGAACTGGCCGCCCGCATCGTGCTCGAACGTGTCCGCCGGCCTCACGCCGAGCGCGCCGGCGTCGGCGCTGAGCGTCACGTGGCCCGAACGCTCGGCCCGGACCGCGTCCGCCTCGCGTTCGGCGGCGGCGAGCTCCGCGCGGACCTCGTCGAGCAGTGGAGACGAGTCGAGCGCCGCTTCGCCGGCGTGGCGCGGGGTCCCTTCCGTCGGCTCGGCGAGCGACGTCCCGGAGAGGTCAAGGCCGGCGAGCGAGGAGAGCGCCGCTCTGCCCTGCTCCGCTTCACTGCGGGCCGCGCGCTCCGCCGTGCGCTCGCTCTCGATCGCGAGCTTCCCCCGCAGCAGGTCGTTCTCGGGCGCGACGCCGATCCTCACCTGTCCGGCGAGAACCCGGAGGTAGTCGTCGAAAGTCGAGAGCGCCTCGTGGTGAATCTCGGCCTCGCGATCCGCGGCGACGGCTTGAAAGTACGCGGAGCGCACCTCGAAGAGGAGATCGGCGCGCCGTTGCCTTTCTGCCGCGCCCGCGGAAGCGACATGAGCTTCGGCTCCTGCGACGTCGGCCCCGCGAGCGCCGCCATCGAAGAGGGTCGCCTCGAGGTGAACGACCCCCTGGGTGCTCCCGCCATTCGTCACCGCTGCGTCGAAGCCTTCCGACCGCCCGTATTCGGAGTGGACCTCCAGGCGCGGTGCGTAGCTCGCGCGCGCCGCTCGCACGCGCGCGATCGCCGCCTCGGCGTCGAAGGCCGCGGCGTGGATCGAGGGCGAGCGCTCGAGCGCATGCCGGGCGCATTCCTCGAGCGTGATCGCGCCGCCGGCCGCGCTTGCCGCGACCAGGGTTACGGCGCCGAGCGCCAGCCAGATCGAATGTGTCGATCGACGGCCTCGCACGGGGCCACCCTAGCGTGGAAACCATGAAGTTACCGTGAAGCGAGCGGCAGCTCGACTCGGACGGTCGTGCCGCGGCCGGGCACGCTCGCGAGTTCGATCTCCCCGCCGTGCCGCTTGGCAATCTCGCGGCAGATCGCCAAGCCGAGACCCGAGCCACTGCCACCCCCTTTGCCGCGATAGAACCGTTCGAACACCAGCGGAGCGTCCCCCGGGTCGATCCCCGGCCCCTCGTCACGCACTTCGAGGATCGCCCGACCGTCCACGGCTCGGAGCGTGACGGAAATCGGAGCGGCAGCGGGTGTGTGGCGAAGTGCGTTGTCGACGAGATTCACGACGAGACGCCGCAATAGGGTCGGCTCGCCCTGGATCGAGAGGTCGGCGTCTACCGTCTGCACGAGCTTGCGGCCCTGGTCGCTAGCGATCGGCTCCATGACGTCGATCACTTCCCGGGCGAGCTCGTCCAGGCGGACGACGGAGTCGCGGCGAGCGCTTTCCCCCGCCTCGACGGAGGACAACGTCAGCAAGTCCTCCGCGAGGTGACTGAGCCGCTCGCCCTGCTCTACGGCATCGAGAAGGCTCGCGGGCGGGGTTGGCCCGGCCGCAGCGATCGCCAGGTCGATATGAGCCCGTAGCGCGGCGATCGGCGTGCGCAGCTCGTGGGCGGCGTCAGCGCTGAAGCGCCGGAGCGACACCATCGCCGAATCCAAGCGTTGGAGCAGACGGTTCAGCACCGCGACCAGACGGCCGACCTCGCTCGTCTCACGGCGCGAGAGCTGCCTGTGGAGCGAACCCGCCTCGACAGTCTCGAGCTCGTCGGCGAGGCGATCGAGCTCGGCCGTGGCCCGCGAGGTAACCGCCCATGCGAGCGCCGAGAAGACGCCGATCAGTACGCACGCACCGCCGGCGATCGCCCAGCGGGCTCGGCGGATGACGCCGATCTCGCCGCGCACGGGTATGCCGATCGTGCACACAGCTCCGTTCGACGCCCGCGCGAAAGCGACACGGTATGGCTCCACGCCGTACCAGAGGATTCGTGCGGGTCCGCCAGCCTCGATGGATTCTCGGGCGATCGTTTCGGGTATCTGACCTGCGCTCGCTAGGATCCGCCCTGCTCGCTCGCGCACCAGCACGAACTTCCCCGGCCCGGGCTCCCGCTCGGCTTCGATCCGTGCCACCAGCCTCGGGATCTCTTCCATACGACCCACCTCGAGGATCGAGGCCAGCGTCTCCGCTTCTTCTGCGAGCGCTCCGTCCAGCGCCGCCCAGAACGCACGCTCGATCAGCGCCTCCGTGACGAACGCGGCGGCGACGACGACGATCCCCGCGACGCCGGCGAACACCGCCGTCAAGCGCCCGCGCAGGCTCGACGGCCGACTCACGAAGGAACCCCGAATATAAATCCAGCGCCTCGGACGCTACGCAACGGCGCCGGGCCCCCGGCTGCTTCCAACTTTCGCCGCAGCCGACTGACATGCACGTCGACGAGGTTCGACAGCCCCTCATAGCTCTCGTCCCAGCAGTGCTCAAGAAGCATCGTACGGGTCACCAGCTCGCCGGCGTGGCGGAGCAGGTACTCGAGAATCGCGAACTCCTTGGCGGTCAGCGGGATCGGCGAGCCCGCTCGACGCACCTCGAAACGACGCGCGTCGAGCTCGATGTCGCCGGCTCGCAAGACGACCGGCGCGAGGCCGTTGCCGCGGCGGAGCAGCGCACGGATCCGCGCGACGAGCTCGGCGATCGCGAAAGGCTTTCTCAGATAGTCGTCGGCACCGCGATCGAGGCCATGGACCCGATCCGTGACCCTGCCGCGCGCCGTGAGCACCAGTACCGGGACGGCGTCTCCCCGCGCGCGGAGCCTGTCGAGAAACGCCAGACCGTCGGCGCCGGGAAGGCCCAGATCCAGAACGATCAGATCGTACGGGTTGAGCGCGACGAGCTCGAACCCGGCTTCCCCGCTCTCGACCCGATCGACCGCGAAGCCCTTGGCGACGAGACCTTCGCGAACCGCCTTGGCCAGAGAGTGGTCGTCTTCGATCAACAATAGGCGCATGGTGCGAGGATTCTGACCTTTGCTCTTGTGTCGGTTCTACTACTGATGCGAGCTGCCTGGGAGAGCGGAAGTGGGCCATTTTGGGATCTGCGCAGCTGGTGAATGGGACGCTACGGTTTTCGGCTTCTAGCGCCGGATCGTCATCATCGGCTTTTCCAGACGTCGGGAGAGTTTGGCGGAAGTTGACGAGTACTCCGCGACGTCCGATCATAGTCATGTGCGTCTCGCGATATTCGCCGCAGTGCTCGTCACCTTGCTCGTAGGGCCGGTGGCTCGAGCGGCGATCTACTGCTGGTACGATCCGCAGGGCGTGACGCATTACGTGGACGACCCGGATAAGGTGCCCGTGGAGTATCGAGACCAAATCGTAACCTTCGTCACGGATCTGCCGCCACCCGCACCGCTGCCACGCGAAGAATCGTCACCCCCGCCGGCTTCCCTAGCGGAACCGGTCGCCGACACGGCCGCGCGGCAGGAGCCGCAGCGCATGGAGAGCAGCTTCGCGGAAGGCTACTGGGCCGGGATGGCGGCCGCGCGCGTCTCCGCTCCACCCGAGCCGGCCCCCGCACAGCTCGGTCCAATCGTGCAGAATGTCCAGATCTTCGAGGCCGCGCCCGAGATTCCATCGTTCGTGGTGGTCGGGCCAGCCTTCGTTCCCCGCGTTCTTCCCCCGCCCCCACGCCGGCTGCCGCCGAGCCGCGATGATCGGTTCCTCCAAGGGCCCGGCGGTCCGTCACCGATCGGCGCCGCGGGTCCGCCACCGATTTCCTTCGGTCACCGATAGGGATGCTGCGACCGTCATCTGATCGGACGCGACGACGTGCTTCGCCGTCGATGATGTCATTGCCGAGTTTCCGGAGTCGGGACACCAACGCCCCGTTCTGGTAGTGCGTTTGTCCATGCGGGGAAGACGTGCGCGACTCCGCGCGAAGGCCGTCCTGCTGCTTCTGGCGTCGAGCTGCGCAACGGTCCGAGAGCCCATCCCGCCCGTCGTCGCCGGTCCGAAGAAGGTCACGACGGTCACGAGCCGCGTGCCGCGAACGGGCGAGCTCCCCGGGCTCGTCGGAATCGAGCAGCAGGTTCGCGTCGCCAACGGCGATACGCTGCTCGACATCGCCCGCCAAGCAGGCCTCGGCTACCAGCAGGCCCAGGACGCGAACCCGAGCGTCGACGCGTGGGTGCCAAAGCCGGGCACGGAGGTCGTGCTCCCCTCTCGATGGATCCTCCCGCGGTCGCGCCATCGCGGCGTGGTCATCAACCTTCCGGAGATGCGCCTCTACCTCTACCCCGACTCGACGACCCCGGGGCAAGAGTTCGAGATCCGCACCTGGGCGATCGGCATCGGCGACGACGAGACACCGAGCCCGGTCCGCTCTTTTTCGATCCGCACGAAAGAGGAGAATCCGACCTGGGTGGTTCCCGCTTCGATCTTGAAGACGATGGATCCGCCGCGACGCGTAGTCCCGCCAGGCCCGGACAACCCACTCGGGGCGTATCGGATGCGGCTCTCCTATGGCCTCTACTCGATCCACGGAACCGACTCACCCTGGTCGATCGGTCGACTCGCGACGCACGGCTGCATCCGGCTCTACCCGGAGGACATCGGCGAGCTCTACGAGAGCGTTCGGGTGGGCACCCCAGGCGAGATTCTCTATCAACCCGTCAAGCTCGGCGAAGACCGCGGCCGGATCTACGTCGAGGTTCATCCCGACATCTACCGTCGGATCCCGAACCTCGCCCGGTTCGCGCTCGAGGAAGTCCGCAGGGCGGGCGTTGCCGACCGCGTCGACCCAGCGCGCCTTCGATCCGCCGTCCGCGAGAAGAGCGGCATGCCGGTCGACGTCACGCGCGAATGACGGCGGCGGCGAGGCTCGAGATCGCCGTACCGCGCCGCGGCTGGCGGATCTCGTGGCGGTCGTAGCCGTCGGTGACGTAGCCGAGCGAGAGACCGGTCGCGGGGTCGGCCCAGGCGAGCTGCCCGCCGGCTCCGTTGTGACCGAACGCGCGCGGCGACACGGTGCGGCCGAGCCCGCGGATGTGCGAGCGGCCATCGTCGCCGGCGAGGATCAAGCCGAGCGATCGGTTGGCGGGCACGCCCATCGGATCGGGGAGCGAGTTGCGCACCCGGCCGATGCCGTCGATGCGCACGGCCGCGTCCCAGATGCCGTCCGGGTCGTGCAGCAGACGCTGGTAGAAGAGCGCCAGATCCACGGCGCGGCCGAGTCCCCCACCGCCCGGAACCCCGAGCTCGCGAACCGACGCCTCGTTGAATTGCATGACGGCATCGTCGGTGACCTCCGTCTCGGGTAGGGCTCGTACGCCGAAGACCTGCTCGAGCTCGTCGGCGGTCGCGTGCTCGCCGATCAGGCGTAGATCGCGGATGCCGCTCTGCCGGTCGCGGCGGATCCCGAGGATCCGCGGCAAGCCCGCGGGCCGCGTGACGCGCTCCTCGACGACGTCGCGATAGTCCCTTCCGGTCACTCGTTCGATCAGCTCGCCGAGCACCCAGTGCGCCGACGTCGGGTGGTACTCGTAGCGGGTGCCCGGCTCCCAGTTGAGCCTCCACGAGGCCATGCGCTGCACGCGAGCGTCGCGCTCGTACCACTCGGGGGCTCCCATCGGCGCATGCGGGAAGCCGGAGGTGTGCAGCATCACCTGCTCGACGGTGACGTGCTCCTTGCCGTTGGCGCCGAACTCCGGGAAGTACGCGACGACCGGCGCCTCGACTCGCAGCGCGCCTTCGGTGATGAGCGTCCAGACGGTGGAGGCGACGAAGGGCTTCGTGGCCGAGAAGATGCAGTAACGATCGTCGGGCCGAGCGTCGCCGAAGGTCTCCGCGGCAACGATCTCGCCCTCGAAGCCGAGCGCGATCTGGCAAGAGGGCAAGAACCCCGCGTCGATCTCTCGCCGCGCGCGATCCATGAGCCGCTTCACCTGAGCGCGATCGATGGCAGCCACGTCGGTGAACTAATCGACTCGTACGGCGCGGGCAAGGGAGGGGGCCTGCACACGCTCTTTCGCGATCCCCGCGAGGATCGACCGGCCGCTCGATGCCGTCGCCGGACGAAGCACTCTCCGGTGAGAACCGCGTGCCGACGTCAGCCCGACGATCAGCTGAAGATCTCTTCGCCGATCGCGGCAGCGATCTCCTCGACCGACATCCCGGCGAGCTCCTCGTACACTTCGAGCGTGTGCTGTCCGAAGGTGGGCGCCCCCGCGTACGGGTCGAGAGCGCCCGGAGTGACCTCCGCGGGAAATCGGTCGATCGTTTGTCGGCCGTGGGAGCCATGCTCCACCTCGACGAGCCACCGGCGAAACGTCAGCTGCTCGTCCTCTTCCACGAGGTCGCGGGCATTCTGCACTTTGCCGGCGGGCACGCCGCGCTCTTGCAGGAGCTGCATCGCGCCCCGCGCCGTCTGGCCCGCCGCCCAGGCGCCCAGTCGCTCGTCGACGCGGCGGCGCTCGCGCCGTCGGCCGGCGACGGTCTGCAGGCTCTCGTCGTCCGCGAGGCGAGCGTCGCCGATCGTCGCGCAGAGCGCTTGCCATTCCGCGTCGGATCGAGCGGTGATCGCCAGCCACTCGCCATCCCCGCAGCGATAGACCTCGTTCGGGGCGTGGTCCTCGAAGGCATCGCGATTGCCGATCGGCTCGGCCTCGCGGCCGTTGTTGAGATAGTCGCTGAAGGTCGGCCCGAGCAAGTGCACGCCGACCTCGACTTGGGAAATGTCGACGTCCTGGCCGCGGCCCGTTCGCCGGCGGGCCTCGAGCGCAGCCAGGACCGCGAGCGCGCCGCTCAGACCGCCGAAGTGATCCATGAGGGCGAAGCCGAAGCCGATGTCGTGGCGGCCTTCGGGATTCGTCAAGTACGTGAGCCCGGAGAGCGCCTGGATCGTCGGTGCGAACGTGACGAAGTCGCGCCACGGGCCGTCACGGCCACAGCCCGGCAGCGAGACGTATATGATCCGCGGATTCCACTCGCTCGCCTGCGCGTAGCCGATACCCCAGCGGTCGAGCACGCCCGCGCTGAAGTTGTCGATGACGACGTCCGACCGCTCGACGAGGCGGCGAAACGTCTCGACGGCGCGCGGGTGCTTCATGTTGAGCGTCGCGCTCCGCTTGTTCCGGTTCCACATCGAGAAGTACGGAAAGTCGTTGTGATTCACCCCCTGCGAGCGTTCCTCGGTCTGGAGCTTCACGACGTCGGCGCCGAGATCGGCGAGCACGCGAGTCGCCATCGGGCCGGCGAGCACCCAGGTGAAATCGAGGATCCTCACCCCTGCGAGCGGCTTCCTTGGCGCACTCGCCGACGAAGCGGCACCTTCGCCACCGCGCTCCTGAGGCCACGACGCGAGCACCGAATCGACAGAATCTGCGATCGCGGGCGGGGGGGTCGGAGGCGGCGCCGGCGTGTCGGACAGCCGGAAGAGCGGCCCCGGAACGCGCAGGGGGGCACCGTCCCACGCGACGGCACGAAAGAAGCCGCGCGCTTCGTGCTGCGGCGATCGAGCCGCCTCGGCGATCGACATCACTTCGCCGAGCGGAATGCGACGCCGCTGCGCTTCTTCGAAAAGCGGCCGGACGCTCTTCGTCTTCGCCCAGGCGCGAAGCGTGGCCATGATCTCGGCCGCGCGCGGGAGCGCTTCCGCCACCGTCGTCGGCACCGCCTCGGCGAACGCGCCGGCCATGCCTTCCTCGATGAGCCAATCGAACAGATTTCGTGGGTTCGGAGAGGGTGTCATCATGACGTGGCCGTCGCGGCACGGCACCACGTCGAAGAGGCCCGTCCAGTGAAGCGCTGCCTGTCGCTTGGCGATGCCGCCGGGGAAGAAGATCGTGTGGCGGAAGAACCAATACATGAGGAGCTGCTCGGTGCAGCTCGCCACGCTCTGGTGGAGAGAGAGATCGAAGTGTCGACCCTGCCCGGTCTCACGCGCCGCATGCGCGCCCGCGAGCGCGCAGATGGCGGCGAAGAATCCGCCGATGTTGAAGGACTGCCGGCCGTATCCGTTGAGCGGCTCGTCGGGCGTGCCGCTGATCGAGAGCGGTCCTCCGAGAGCGGAAGCGACGAGATCGCTCACCTGCCAGCCGGCGCGCGGCCCGCGGCGCCCGAAGGGCGTGAGCGACACGTGGACGAGCCGCGGATTCAGCGCTCGCAGATCGTCGAAGTCCAGACCGAGATGCGCCAGGCGGCCGGGGGGCTCGGTCTCGATGAAGACGTGGGCGCGCGCGACCAGGGCGCGGAGCTGCCGTCGGCAGCCTTCGTCGTCGAGGTCGAGCTCGATTCTCCGGGTTCCAAGATCGAACCACCAATCGAGCAGGCCCCCTCGGCCGCCCGCCACGCCTTTCATCGGCGGGCCCGGCACGCCGCGGCAAAGTCGAATCACGTCGGCGCCGGTCTCGGCGAGCAACTTTCCGGCGAGCCGCCCGGTTTCGTCCGTCAGGTCGAGTACCCGTAGACCCTCGAGAGCACCTCGTCGTTCCATCGATCTTGCGATCTTGCGCGCCCCGGCCTTCGGGAGCGCGGACTCTACGCCAAGACGCTCGTTTGCTTCAAGGCTCGAGCGGCGCGCGGATACCGACTCGTCGCGCAGCTTGAAAGGTGCGGCTCAATGTGAAGGGCGCTGAGTGAGCCGCCTTCACGGCTCGGTCACCCGGCGGCTGTTCGAGAGCCTGTTTCCTCGCTGGCCACGGGCGGAGATTCCGGTCGCACACGTGACCAACGGCGTCCACACGCCGACATGGGACTCGGCCGAGGCCGACGCCGTCTGGACCAAGACCTGCGGGGCCGAGCGCTGGCGCGGCACGATGGATACGGTAGAGCGAGATCTCCGCTGCGTGTCCGACGCCGAGCTGTGGGCGCTCCGCAGAGCGAGCCGCAAGGCGACCACCGGTCCGAATAGCCCATCCGCTCGAGCGGGACCGAGAGCTCGCCCCGATCTCCCCCTCGTCGATCGAGAACCGCGCGCGTCCGCCGAACCGGCGGAACTCGGGGATGCGGACGACGAGAGCCGTCAGCTCTTCGCCGGTGAGGACGATCGGCTCGACCCGGGTCTTGTTTCGGACCGCGTGCGCAAAGGACGCGAGCCGTCCGTCCAGCGCTCCGAGCTCGGCTGGCGATAGGGCGGGGTCGCCGCCTCGGTGCAGGCAATGACGATCCAGTCGATCGCGTAGCGGTAGACGAGGGTAACCGCCGCCACCGACGACGACTGCCAGAGCGAGCGCCCAGAAGAGGCAGCCACGATTCCTGCTGGTGGGTGTCGCCGGGGAGAAGTCTGGTTGCTGAGCGGTCATCGCGAGCGCTCGGCTGGCAGGCTACCCGCATTCGCCGAAGGGCCCGCCTCCGTTGTTGGGACGCTACCACGATCCGCACTATGGACACGATGAAGTTCGAGCCGCGCCTCTCACCGTCAGCGGGGTTCCGACGACCTCGACGCGGAAAGTGCGTCGGTCAGTGGAGCGATTTCCGCTCGATTGTCTTCCCGGCGCTTGACTGGTTGAAAACTAGTTGAAACTGTCGAACGGAAGCGCCCAGTGAAGATTCACTTCTCACGCAGCGGCGGAGTCGCCGGCACCAGATTGAACCTGGAAATCGAAACGGAGACGCTTCGACCAAGGGACGCGAAACGGCTGCGCGAGCTCGTGGACGCTGCTTCTCCCCTCGATCAGCCGCCGCGGAGCGCGCCGCCACGCGGAGCCGACCGTTTCGTGTATCGGCTCAGCGTGGAGAACCGGGGACGGAAGAGCGAGCTCGAGACCGATGAATCATCCGTTTCCGAAGTGCTTCGACCATTGCTCGACCATCTCGTCGAGCTGGCTCGGAGCGCGAGACGCAACCCGTAAGCAGGACCAGCGCAGGGGGTGGTAATGGCGAGCAGAAAACGCACCGGAAGCACGATTCTCTCGATCCGCTGCATCATTCCCCCGCACATGCTGAAGGAGATTGCCAAGCGTGGCAGCGCCGCTCAGCAGAGCTGGGCCTGGCGGACCTCGACTCTCTCCGAGCAGCTCCGCGGCCAGCGCCAGGCCTTCGCCTGGATGGCTGCGGTCACCCCTGCGGGAACCAAGCGCCGCACCGTCTACGATGCGGGAAGCAGCCAAGGGTTGCCGGGCCGGTTGGTTCGCGGCGAGGGAGACCCGAAGAGCAAGGACCGGGCGGTGAACGAAGCCTACGATGGCGCGGGCGCGACCTACGATCTCTACTCGAAGGTCTTCGGCCGTAACTCCATCGACGATCGCGGCATGCGGCTCGACTCGACGGTTCACTACGGCCGCAAGTACGACAACGCCTTCTGGAACGGCCAGCAGATGGTATATGGCGACGGCGACGGCGAGCTCTTCAATCGCTTCACCATCGCCATCGACGTCATCGGTCACGAGCTCACCCACGGCATCACGCAGTACGAGGCCGACCTCGACTATCAGGGCCAGTCGGGCGCTCTGAACGAGTCCCTCTCCGACGTGTTCGGATCATTGGTCAAGCAGTGGAAGCGCGGCCAAGCCGCCAAGGACGCCGACTGGCTGATCGGAAAGGGCCTGCTCGCCCCTGGTGTGAAGGGAAAGGCCCTGCGCTCGATGAAAGAGCCGGGCACCGCGTATGACGACAGCGTCCTCGGCAAGGATCCGCAGCCGGGCCACATGAAGGACTATGTACGAACCGAAGACGACAACGGCGGCGTGCACATCAATTCCGGTATCCCCAACCGGGCCTTCTACGAGACGGCGATTCGCCTCGGCGGCAACGCGTGGGTGAAGGCGGGAAAGATCTGGTACGTGACGCTGCGAGACAAGCTCCGACCGCGGTCTTCATTCGCAGACGCCGCGCGCCTGACGTTGGCGACCGCCAAAGAGATCTACGGCGCCGGCAGCCTCGAGCAAAAGGCGGTGCTCGCCGGCTGGGCGGCGGTCGGGATCGCGCCATGAGAGAATGCTCGCCGGTGCGGAGGATCGTCGCTTGCTCGAAGCCGTCGCCGAACATCACGGTCACAACCGCCTACATTCGTCTGGACCCGGCTCAGTTCCATGGCACGGGGCTCTCGCTACTGTGAGTGGCGACACCCTCGTCGTACAAATAGCGGTATTCCGCCTTACCCGGCGAGCACGACGACGGCGCGGGCAACGCATCCGCAGGCGCGGTCAACACTGGAACAACCTCCGCCGTGTAATCGGCAAGAAACGTCCCGAGCTTGTTCAGCTCTTGTACTTCGTTCGCGCCGACTACACTGGGAATTGTATCGCCGTTGGTATCGGGGCCAGGCTCAAAGCTCCCCGAAAAGTCCCCCTTTACTTTGATCTGTCGCGCATCGAGTACCGCCCGTATGGGACGAGAGGCGGGGAACGGGAATGATCGTGGATTTCACGCGATTACCATGGTACGTAAGCCGCCGCTTGGGGGATTCGCAATGTTTGCAGTGAGCCCGCGTTCGGGCGCCTCTCGAGACACTCGCTAGAGCGAAGCGCGATGGCAGCGACCGAGAACAGCAGCAGCGAGGCGGGCGTTCGGCGCCTCCTCTACAACTGGACGAGCATCGTCGGCATCGCGCTGCTCGTCGTCGCCGGGTCGCTCGCGGTCGTCATGTGGGTCGCGGACCTCCTCGGCGCCCAGGAGAACCCGTATGTCGGACTTGTCTACCTCCTGCTCGGCGTACTCGCGGCTGCGGCGCTCGCGCTGGTCATCCTCGGAGCGCTCATGGCGGCGCGACGTCGTAGGAAGGGCACGCCCTGGAAGCCGCTCGCGCTTCTCACGCTGGACCTCAACCGCCAGCGCGATCGCTATCTCGCGCTCGGCTCGGTGTTCTTGCTCGTGATGGGCATGGGCGCGATGACGACGGCGTCGTACAAGACGGTCGTGTACGCCGAATCGGACGCGTTCTGCGGCGGCGCCTGCCACTCGGTGATGCGGCCCGAGGCGACCACGCACGCGCTATCCCCGCACGCCAAGGTCGGATGCGCCGAGTGCCACGTGGGCACCGGAGCCGGCTCATTCGCGCAGAGCAAGCTCCGCGGCGCGAGACAGCTTCTCCACGTGATCACGGGCGCGTTTCCGAAGCCCATCGGCGTGCCGATTCACAGCATGCGTCCGGCGCGCGAGATCTGCGAGAGCTGCCACTGGCGCGATCGGTGGGTGGGTTACAAGGAGGTCGTGAACACCTACTTCTCGAGCGAGCCGGACAACAAGGAGAGCGGTCTGCGCCTGCTGGTGAAAGTCGGCGGCATGCACGCCGGACTCATTTCGGGCGAGGGCATCCACTATCACATGATGCTCGGCCGCACGGTCGAGTTCGCCGCGGCCGACGCGGCCAAACAGCACATCAACTGGGTCCGGGTTACGGAGCCGGACGGGGCGAAGAGAGTGTTCAGACGCGTCCGCGCCGGCAGCTACACCGCGCCGCCCGAGGGCGCGACGCTGTACCGCATGGATTGCCTCGACTGTCACAACCGACCGGCGCATCGGTTCGTCGCTCCGATGAACACGATGAACGCCTACCTCGCCGGCGGTCGCATCGATCGGTCGTTGCCGTCCATCAAGAAGAAGGGCGTGGAGGTTCTCTCCGCGGACTACCCGGACACTGCGACCGCGAAGACGGAGATCGCCAAGACGTTGAACGACTACTACGCCAAGGAGTTCCCGACGCTCGGTAAGCCCGACTCGGTGGCCGCTGCGGTGGCGGCCGTGCAGGAGATCTACGAGCGCAGCATGTTCCCCGAGATGAAGGTTCGCTGGTCGTCGTATCCCGACAACCTCGGGCACCGCGATTCGGCGGGATGCTTCCGCTGCCACAACAAGACCTTGAAGGACGCTTCCGGCAAGAGCGTGTTCACGACCTGCACCGGCTGCCACGTCGTGCTGAGCCAAGGTGACGGCGACGGCAGCGGCGTTGTCGATTTCGCCAAGGGGCAGGTCTTCTACCACGCTGCCGGTAAAGAGCATCTCGACGAGTACACCAACTGTGTCGAGTGCCACACGGGCGGGGCGGACACGTACTGACCTGAGCATCACCGCATGGTCCGTGGCGCTTTGCGTGGGAGCGACGCCTTTGGCTTCTATCCGCCGCGAGATCGACGCAAGGAGCTGCTGTCGGCGAACAGGAACCGTCGATCTCATCCTAAAAACGGGCGTTCTGCTCACATGCCAACGCTGCCCAATGCGAATTTCGCCGGCAAGACCGGTAACGGTGATTGGGCAGATGCTCTCGCGGAGATGGACTACCGCACTGGCTAGATTCTCGACGCTATAAGAGAGGCCGGCATCTGCTGGCTTACACGATGACGGGCACCGACGTGGCCGGTCGTCCCCATGCCGAGAAGAAGGGGCCTCGGCCACGACGGCGTCGAGCCATTTCGCCGATCACTCCGGCGCGTATCGGACGAGCACGCGGCTACCGTCGGCGAGCCCCTTCCGGAAGTTCTCTTCCCAGCTCTTCCAGCGGTCCGGATACTTCCGCGCGTAGGTCTCGAAAAGGATCGGGTACAATTGCGGCTCGTTCACCACCGCACCAGCCGCCGTGAACGACGGTCCATCGGGCTTGCCGACCCAAATCTTCGCTTGCGGGCGTCCCCAGCGAATCCTGCGCACCCGCCACGTCGTAGGCGCCGAGGCCACGTAGACCGATCCCTTGTGCCAGAGAAACCAGATCTCGGCGGGGCGCGAGAGCGCCCCGTCTTTTCGTGTCGAGGAAATGTAAACGTAGGTGCTCGAGGCAAGGAGGTCCTGAAGATCCTTTGGCAGCTCTCCACCCGCAGCCGGAGAGGCCAAGAGCACGACGAGAAACAGCCAAAGGAGCCGAGTCGGAGGTCTCGGTAGCGCATGGTCGCGGCTTTTACGCCCTGCGACGCGTCGTGGGAAGTGCGTCGCTAGCGCAGGGCGTCGGACAGTCGCCCGGCGGGACATGGCTTCTTCGACGCCCTCCGGACCGCGATCACGGTCGCGCCCTTGACCCGTGCGATCCGTGACATTCCGGTCGAGCCCGATTGCCGTTTCGTGCTCGCCGGGCGAGCCGCGCTGATTCCGTCCGAATGTGATACGGAGCAGGGAAAGGAGCTCCCTCATGACGACCCTGGTCGGTCCAACCTCGCACTACTTCCATTCGCTGCGGCTGAAGCTTCACTACGTCGACTGGGGGAACCACGACAAGCCGCCGCTCCTGCTCATCCACGGCGGGCGTGATCATGCGCGGAACTGGGACTGGGTCGCGCTCGCCTTGCGGCGCGAATACCACGTGATCGCCCCCGATCTCCGCGGCCACGGCGACTCGCAGTGGGCGATCGGCTCGAGCTATTCGATGGTCGACTACACGCTCGACGTGGCGCAGCTGCTCGACGCGCTGAAGCTCTGGCCGATCACGATCATCGGCCACTCGCTCGGCGGCGCGATCGCCCTACAGTACACCGGCACGTTCCCGGACCGGGTGAAGAAGGTGGTCGCCATCGAAGGCCTCGGTCCGCCGCCGGAGATGATCCGCGAGGACAGACCCGCGCACGAGCGCATGCACGAATGGATCGGCGAGATGCAGGCGCTCGCCCGCCGCCACCCGCACCGCTACAAGACACTCGACGAAGCGGTCGTGCGCATGCGGGAAGCGAATCCTCACCTCTCCGTCGATCAGGCGCGCCACCTGACGATCCACGGCTGCTACCGGGACGAAGACGGCACCTACCTCTGGAAGTTCGACAACTACGTCCGCGCCGTCTCCCCCTACCTCTTCAACGTTCGCGATGCCCGCGAGCTCTGGCAGCACATCACCTGCCCGGTGCTGCTGCTTCGCGGCATGGATTCCTGGGCGTCCGATCCCGAGAAGGACGGGCGCGCGACGGCCTTCCGCAATTACCGGCTGGTGAACATCGCCAAGGCCGGCCACTGGGTCCACCACGACCAGCTCGACGTCTTCCTCCGGGCCGTCCGCGAGTTCTTGGCGTAGGGGACGCCGCAGCCGCTCTGCTCAGCGATCCCGGCGCTCCGGCTCATTCACGCGGCCGCGTGAGCACGAGGCCGCTTGCCTGCCCATGGCCTCGCCTCTTCGAGCTGCGCCCCCAATCGAAAGAGCGTCGCCTCGTCGCCGAAGCGCCCGGCGATCTGCACGCCGACCGGCACGCCGCCCGCGCTCCAGTGGAGCGGCAACGACATCGCCGGCTGGCCCGTCGTGTTGAACAGCGGCGTGAACGGGACGTACGCGAACACCTGCCTCGTCCACTCCATCGCCGTCATTCCCTTGCGGTTCTGATCGAGCTCGCCGAGCGGCGCCGGCAGGGCCGCGATCGTCGGCGTCACCAGCACGTCGACCTTCTCGAAGAACGCGCCGACCTGCCGCGACAGCACGTTGCCGTGGGCCATCGAGTTCAACAGATCGAGCGCCGTGTAGCGTTTGCCATCCTCGTAGCAGGCGAGGGTCACGGCCTCGAGATTGTCCGGCCCCGGCTTCCGTCCGAGCGCGGCGCACACCGCATCGGCGCTGAGCGCCGTGAAGGCCGTCCAGATCACGTGAACGCGCTCGAGAAACTCGTCCCAGTCGTAGCGCGGCGCGTCCTCCACCACCGTGTGGCCGAGCTCTTCGAGCAGGCGGACCGTCTCGCGTACCGCCTTCTCGCACTCGGGCTCGATCTTCGCCCCCGACGCGGGCCTCGTCGTCCAGGCGACGCGCAGCCGACCGGGCTTCGCGCCGACCTCCTGGCGGTACGGGCGCGCCGGCGGCACCGGATGCGACGGCGCCCCGACGTCCGGCCCGGCGACCGCATCGAGCAGCGCCGCCGCGTCGCGGACGCTACGCGTCACCACGAACTCGCAGGCGAGGCCGCAGAGCAGATCGGCGTAGTCCGGCCCCGTCGGCACGCGGTCGCGCGAGGGCTTCAGGCCGACGAGACCGTTGCACGACGCCGGGATGCGGATCGATCCGCCGCCGTCGTTCGCGTGGGCGAGCGGTACGATGCCGGCCGCGACCGCGGCGCCCGACCCGCCGCTCGAGCCGCCGGGGCTTCGCGAAAGGTCCCACGGGTTGTGCACCGGGCCGAAGAGCTTCGTCTCGGTGGTCGGATTGTAGCCGAACTCGGGAGTTTGCGTGGTGCCGACGAGCACCAGCCCCGCGCGGCGGAAGCGCGCCATCAGCTCCGTGTCCTCCGATGGCACGAATCCTTGCGCGAGCTTCGAGCCCATGCCGCAGCGCACGTTCTTGGCGTGCAGCACGAGCTCCTTGATGAGAAACGGCACTCCGGCAAACGGGCCCGTGGGGCTGGCGGAAGCTCCATCGAACGGAAGCGTTTGCAGCACCGCGTTGATCTTCGGGTTCACCTTCTCCACGGCTTGCAGAGCGGCGTCCGCTAGCTCCTTGGCGGTGACTTGCTTGCGGGCGACGAGCTCCGCGAGGCCGAGCGCGTCGTGGCGGGTGTAGTCGTCGAGCGATATCATGGCATCCTCCCGGGTTCGATTCGTCCAAGCGCCCTCGCTCGCACCATACTCGACGCGCTCGAAAATCGAAACCGAATCTTCGCCGTCCACTGTGACCCGCACCCGATCAGTTTTCGCACCACGCTCGAGGAGACGGACGCGGTCGGTTGTGGTCGGCCCGTACTCGGGTCGATCACAACCGACCGCAACCGCGCGGAGCGCGGAAGACAATAACCCTCGACACTGGTCTATTGTCTTCCGCGCTCCGCGCGGTGGCTGGATTTTCCGGTCGACCCGAATCCGGGCCGACCGGAAAGTCCAGCGCTCCCGGATCTCGAGCGCCGGAGGCGAAGACTGAGGCATCACCTGTCCACAACGGCTCGACCGCGGCCCCTCCCACACGCGCGTTTCGTCCACGGGGAGAAGGTTGCGTTCGGGCCCTGGTCCAATCGGGCGTTTGTTGCGAGGCTGAGTAGGGTCCGCTAGTTCAATACCAAGCTCGCGGATGCAGAAGGCCCGCTCACGCGAAAAGTTCCGGGATCGCAAACGAAGCGCCGAGACCGTTCATTGCCTCTTCCCTTTGCCGCTGCCAGATCCGCTCGACGTCGGCACGTCGCGCTCGCGCTCACGCCGGCCGCGTGGCTGACCGCTTGTAGCGGCATGCTCCCCGGCGCTTCCTCGGCTCCCGAGACACCGCCCCGACGCGCATCGCCGTTGGAGACTCGGGTGGTCCGCGAGCCCGACATGCCACCGCCAGAGGCGCAGACCCCGCTACCCACGTCCGCCACGCCGTCGACCGACGCCACCGACAAACAATTCGAGATACTCACGGCGGCCGTGGACACGCTCCGCCAGGAAGTCGCTCGAGGCGACACCCGCTCGCAAGAGCTTTTGAAGGAGAACAAACGTCTACGCGCGCTAGTCGACTCGTTGCTTCGCGACCTGACCAAGAGCCGAGGCGAGGACCAGCGTCTCAAGAACCAGCTGCAGGCCCTGGAAGAGCAACTGCGCGAGATCGGCGTCACGCTGCCGGAAGCGGCCGGCGAGCCGCGCGAAGACAGCGGCGAATCTGCGGAGGCCGTACCGAAGACGAGGAGCGACGCCGCCAAGCAGGGCAGCGGAGCGCTCGCAGGCAGCCTGCCTGGCGCGAAGCCGACCCGCGGCGGCGGCCTCTACCACGTCGTCGCTGCCGGAGAGTCCCTCTTCGGCATCGCCAGGGCGTACGGCGTCGACTACCGCGACCTCGCCAGCGAGAACGGAATCGAGGATCCCGCGCACATCGAGGTCGGTCAGCGTATATTCATTCCCGGCGCGACGAGGTGATGTGGTGCTGCG
Organism: uncultured delta proteobacterium; assembly: GCA_963745025.1. GTDB lineage: Bacteria > Desulfobacterota > Binatia > JACPRU01 > JACPRU01 > CAVQIG01. Next base: position 320,992 of record CAVUWD010000013.1, on the reverse strand, counting down.
CGGAGACTTTCCACGGCGGGCGGCACTTGTGGCGCCGCCGTCTCCTCACTAGAGGTATCGCGGGAGGTAGCTCATGGGCCCTCTGGCTGGAATCAAGATCATCGAGTTCGCGGGAATCGGCCCGGGGCCGTTCTGCGCGATGCTGCTTTCCGACCTCGGAGCGGAAGTCGTTCGCATCGATCGGCTCGAGGTCGCCGGCAAACGAAGCGTTCCCAACGTTCTGCTGCGCGGCCGTCGCTCGGTCGCCGTCGACCTCAAGAACCCGAAGGGGGTGGAGGCGGTCCTGCGGCTGATCGAGCGGGCGGACGCGTTGACCGAGGGATTCCGCCCGGGCGTGATGGAGCGAATCGGTCTCGGGCCCGACGTCTGCCTGAAGAGAAACCCGCGCCTGGTCTACGGCCGCATGACGGGGTGGGGGCAAGAGGGCCCGCTCGCCCTCGCCGCCGGCCACGACATCAACTACATCGCCCTCACCGGCGCGCTCCGCTCCTGCGCGCGCCGCGGCGAGAAGCCCGTCCCGCCGCTCAACCTCGTCGGCGACTTCGGCGGCGGAGCGCTCTACTTGGCGGTCGGCATCTTGTCGGCACTGCTCGAAGCGAGGACTTCGGGCAAGGGGCAGGTGGTCGACGCGGCGATGGTCGACGGCGCCGCGCACCTGATGACGATGTTCTACGAGATGCGTGCAGCGGGCATATGGACCGACGAGCCGGGGACGAATCTCCTCGACACGGGCTCCCACTTCTACGACGCCTACGAGACCCGTGACGGAAAGTACGTCTCACTCGGCTCGATCGAGCCGAAGTTCTATGCGGAGCTGCTCCGCCTGAGCGGCCTCGACAAGGAGGACCTGCCGGCGCAGAACGACCGCGCGCGGTGGCCGGCGCTGAAGGAGCGCGTCGCGGCGGTCATCCGCACCAAGACGCGCGATGAGTGGTGCCGGGTCATGGAAGGCTCCGACGTGTGCTTCGCGCCCGTGCTCGCCCTCGAGGAGGCGCCCGCGCACCCGCACAACACCCGGCGAAAGGCGTTCGTCGAGGTCGAAGGCGTCGTCCAGCCGGCACCCGCTCCGCGCTTCAGCCGTACGCCGGGCAGAGTGCAGCGCCCCCCCGCGATCCCCGGACAGCACACCCGAGAGGTGCTTCGCGACTGGGGGTTCAAGAGCGAGGAGGTCGACGGGCTCGCCGCGGCGCGCGCAATCGTGTGACGCGGCGACACTTGCGGGCGCCGTTCCGTCAATAGTTGCCCGTGGGCGGTCGAGGTGCGCATCATCCGCGACAACGGCATCCGTGGAAGACGGTGACGTCTCGCCCCGGGGCGCAGGGCGTCGCTGCGAGGGGAGAGGCCGGAAACACCGGCTCGATTGCTCAGTACTTCGTACGCCCCGCCGTCGGGGGTCCGCCGCGCGGCCCGTAGGGCGCGGTGTCCAGCCACTGTCCAGCTCTCGGCCACCACGGCGCGGCGAGTACGGCGGCGATCCGCCTGACGCGCCGCCACGGCGTGTGCGCCTGCAAGTGCGCGAGCGCTTCGCCCGCCGCCGCCCGATTCCATTCCGCGGCCGCGTGACGCTCGCGCGCAAAGTCATCGATCGCCGCCGACGCCGCCGCCGTGTAACGCGCGCCGATCGCTGCTTTGATGGCGGTCGCTGCCGCCGCGGCGTCGGCGATTCCGGAGTTCATGCCTCGAGCGCCGAAGGGAGCGAACAGGTGCGCCGCCTCTCCGACCAGCAGGACGCGACGATTGCGATCGACGAAGCTTTGGGCGATCACCTGCAGGAACTGGTAGGTCGAGACCCAGGTCACGCGCCCGCCGTACCTCTCGCCGAGCGTGCTCGCCACCCAGGCACGAGCGCCTTCCGGCTTGCTGAATGCCTCCGGATCGTCGTCTTCTTTGCATTGCAGGTCGGCGCGCCAACCCCCAGCGAACGGCACCAGTAGAACGTTTCGACCGCCGACCGCCGGGTGCTCGTAGTGAAAGACGCGCTCGACCGGGAGGGGTTCGCTCGGATCCTCCGCGACGTCGACGATCACGTAGGAATTCACCGAGTAGTTGCCCTCGAGCTCGACTCCGATCGCCTGGCGCACGGCGGAGCGAGCGCCGTCCGCACCCACGAGGTAATCCGCCGTCCACCCGTCCCCGGAAGCGAGGTGAATCGTCACTCCGTCGGCGCGCGAGTCCACTCCCGCGACGGCAGCGCCCCAGACGAGCTCCACCCCGTCTTGCGTGCACGCCTCGAGAAAAAGCGTTTCGGCCTGGGTCTGCGGGAGGCTCGTGAAGTGCGGCAATTTCGATTTCGGGGCCGGATCGTACGTGCGCGAGAACACCTCGCGACCGCGCCAGAGCGTGCGCCGGGTCGGCCATACGACGCCGCGCTCGGCGAGCTGCCGGCCGAGGCCGGCGTGCACGCGCTCGAGTGTCTCGAGGGTCGTGCCATGGATGTAGATCGCACGGCTTCCGGGGCGGAGCCGGTTCTCCGGCCCCGCCTCGAGTATCGTCGCCGGGAGGCCTGCGGCTCGAACGGCCAACGCCGCGCTCAAGCCGACCGGCCCGGCACCGACGACGATCACGGGGCGATGGCGCGAGCGCGGGTCGACACTCATCGCGGGCCCCGCAAACGCTCGATCGCCGCTCGAACGGTCGCCGGGTCGGCCGCGGGTTCGATCTCGGTGGTCGTCGTGTAGAGCCAGCCGGGCGGTAAATCGCCGCGGATCAACTCCGCCTGCGTAACGGCCACCATTCCTGCAGGAGCCGAGCGGCCGATCGGCAGCAACGACGCACCGAAGAATTCGGCGATCGTCTCGAGCGTCGGATCGACGGGGTCGTCGCCGCAGAGGAGGATCAGATCCGGCTCCTCGGGGCCGACGGCGCGCACGAGCTCGGCGAGAACGGCGCTGGCCCATGCGGTCTCGCCCGGAGCCCCGAGCAGTGAAGCGAGGCGGGAGGCGTCGGGAAGCACCGCCGCAATGCCCGCTCGTTCACCAAGAACAGACCGCAGCCGGCGGATGACGTCGCGAGCCAATGTGACGCTCGCCATCTCCCCGACCGAGGCCGGCCCGAGCGCTCGGCATTCTCGCGCGGCGGCGGCGAGGCCTCGCGCTCCGACCGTCACCGCATCGAGCCCATAGAGCGCCTGGACGGAGCGGAGCATGCGCGCCTGCGCCTCCGCGTCGGCGGACCAGCGATCGTCGGAAAGCTGCTCGAGACGCGCCGCATGCGCCTCGATGAGCGGCACGACGGCGGGCGCGCTCGAATCGCGCGAGGAAAGCACGCTGCGAAGTCGCGGTCGGCTCAGGCTCGGGCTCGCATTCGCCGCGTCTCGCGGATCCTCTCCGGCGAGCCCACGGAGTCGAAGTCTTTTGCACTGAAGAATACCCTCGTCAAGCGATCCGCAAAGTACGTTGCGACCCTCACCGAGAAGTGGGATAAATTGGTAGGATGGGCTTGGTTTCCGCCACGGATCACGAGCGCGAGCTCGATCGTTTCTACGCGGACGTCGCCGCGCTGGATCTGCAGCCGCTCTGGACGCAGACACGGAATCTGATGCCCGACGAGCCCACGCCCGCCACGCGGCCCTGGCTCTGGAAGTGGCAAGCCGTGCGCCGGCTTTGCGAGCGCGCCGGCCGGCTGGTTCCGATCGAACGAGGCGGTGAGCGGCGAGTGCTTTCGCTCTCCAACCCGGGCCTCGGCGGGTTGCCGTTCGCGACCTCCACGCTCTGGGGAGCGTTTCAGTACCTCGGCCCCGGGGAATCCGCCCCCGCCCACCGGCACTCGCCGGGTGCGATTCGCTTCGTGATGGAGGGCGAAGGCGCGTGGACGACCGTCGACGGCGACGCGTGCGACATGGCGCCCGGCGACCTCGTCCTCACGCCGAGCTGGTGCTGGCACGATCACAAGAACGGGAGCGACCGGCCGATGATTTGGTTCGATGGTCTCGACATGCCCACCGTGATCGCGCTCGACGCCGTGTTCTTCGAGCCCCACCCCGACGCGGCGCAAGCCGTGCGCGGTCGGAACGTCTCCGAGCGCGCGGTTGGCGGCCGCGCCACGATCCCGGCGGACGCGCGACACGAGGCGCCGCACTCCCTGCTCGTCTACCGCTGGCGAGACACCGACGCGTCGCTCGCCGCGCTGCTTACGGAGAGCCGCGAACCGATGGCGACGCTTCGCTACGTGAATCCGCTGACGGGCGAGGCCGCGCTGCCGACCCTCGGCTGCGAGATGACGCGGCTTCTCGAGGGCCGGCGCACACGGCCCGTCCGCAAAGTCGGCAGCTCCGTGTACGTGGTCTTCCGCGGTCGCGGCGTCTCGGTCGTCGACGGCGTCGAGCTCGAGTGGGCAACCGGCGATTCGTTCGTCGCTCCTTCGTGGGCGGCCGTCGAACACCAGGCCGCCGAGCCCGCGGACCTCTTCACGATCGACGATCGCCCGCTCCTCGAGCGACTCGCGCTCTTTCGGGAAGCGCGGCTCGACGAGCCGCAGAAGATCCGCGAGCGGTTCCAACCGCGATGAAGAGAGCCGACGACCGGCCGCGCGCGAAGCCGCAACGACTCCTCGTCACGCTGCTCGGCGACCACTGGCGCGGGAAAACCGAGCACATCCCCTCGACCGCGCTCCTGCGTCTGCTCGCCGAGTTCGGCGTGAGCGCGAACGGCGCTCGCTCCGCGCTCAGCCGACTCGTCCGGCGGGGCCTTCTCGCGCGATCGCGCCGAGGGCGCCGGACCTCGTACGGCCTCACGAACCGGGGCCTTGCGCTCCTCGACGAGGGCGCGAAGCGGATCTTTCGCTTCGGTCTGGAGCAGGCGCGATGGGACGGGACGTGGTCGGTGGTGGCGTTCTCGGTGGCCGAGGCGAATCGCGACCGTCGCCACCTGCTGCGCACCCGGCTTCGCTGGCTGGGCTTCGGGCCGCTCTATCCGGGGCTGTGGATCTCGCCCCATCCCCATCTCGAGGAGGCGGCGAAGGCCCTCGACGATCTCGGCATCCACAATATGACCGTGTTCAAGGGCATCGTGCCGAGCTGGGGCTCGAGGCCCGGCGATTTCCGGGAAGCTTGGGATCTCGATTCGCTCCGCGAGTCGTACGTCCGCTACCTCGAACGGTTTCGGCCGGTGCGGGCGCGGATGCGCGCCGGCAGGATCACGGCTCGCGAGGCGCTCGTGATGCGCACGCGGGTCATGGACGAATGGCGGAAATTCCCGCGCGTCGATCCGGACCTCCCCGACGCGTTCCTGCCTGCCGATTGGCCGCGGCGAGAAGCGCGCGCTCTCTTCGCAGAGCTCTTCCGCGGGCTCGGCCCTGCCGCGGAGAAACGGGTCGCCGAGATCGTCGAGCAAGACGAACGTTTCACGGGCGCTTCGCCTGCATCGAAAACCGCCAGGAACGGCGAGGGAAGCAAGAGCGGAACGTCCCCGAACAGAGCGGCTTGAGCGATGGTGTCAGCGACCCACGGCCGTCCGCCCGTTCGTGCCGACCACATCGGCAGCCTTCTCCGTCCGGCGACGCTCCGCCAAGCGTTTCGCGACTTCAACGCCGGGAAGCTCGGCCGCGAGGAGTTTCACTCCATTCAGGACGCCGCGATCCGCGACATCGTCAAGCTCCAAGAGGACGTCGGCCTCGAAGTCGTGAACGACGGCGAGTTCCGACGCGGTTCGTACTGGGGCCGGTTCGTCGAGCTCACGGAAGGCCTGGCCGTCAAGCCGGCGGTGTTCACCTTTCGCGACGACCAGGGCCGTGTACTCGACTTCACTGGGCCGCACGTGACCGGCAAGGTCCGTCGCGGGCAGCCGATCGCGGTCGACGAAGTCGCGTTCGTCCGAGGCCTAACCCGAGCGATCACGAAGGTCACGTTACCATCGCCGTCGACCCTGCACTTCTACCGCGGAGCGCAGTATGCCGATCCTGGCGTTTACGAAACCGCGCAGAAGTTCTTCGCCGACCTCGCCGAAGTCTACCGACAGGAGATCGCTGCGCTCGCGGCCGCCGGGGCCCAGTACGTGCAGCTCGACGAGGTACCGCTGGCGATGCTCTGCGACCCGGCCGTGCGCGATACGGTGGCGGCAGGGGGGCAGGACCCCGACTCGCTCGTCGAGCTCTACGTCGACGCGATCAATCAGGCCGTCGCCAACCGTCCCGCGGACCTCGTCATCGGCGTCCACATGTGCCGCGGCAACTACAAAGGCTTGTACCTCTCCGAGGGCGGCTATGACTCGGTCGCGGAGGCGCTCTTCCAGCGGGCGAACGTCGACCATTTTCTACTCGAGTACGACACGGCGCGCGCAGGCGGCTTCGCGCCGTTGCGCTTCGTGCCGAAGGACAAGGGTGTGGTTCTCGGCATGGTCAGCTCCAAGGTCGCCGCGCTCGAGCCCATCGACCTGCTGAAGCGCCGGGCGACGGAGGCCGCGCGGTACGTCGACGGCGATCGCCTCGCGCTCAGCCCACAGTGCGGCTTCGCCAGCACGGTCGCCGGCAATCCCGTCAGCGAGGCGGACATGCGCGCGAAGCTCGGTCTCGTGGTGGCCGGCGCGCGGGCCATCTGGGGATGACGGACTCGATCCGCAACGCGTGGCTCGGAACGATCGTCCGGTTCCAGCAGGATCTCGAACGGCCCGGTTCCGCCGATGCGTGGTCGCCCGCGCTCGACTTCGCGTCGGCGGACGAGATCCGCTCCATTCAGAGCGAGAAGCTCGTCGTGGCCGTGCGGTTCGTCTACGAATGCATCCCCTTCTACCGCCGAAAGTTCGATGCGATCGGCCTCGAACCCGGTGACATCCGCGGGCTCGACGACCTCGTGAAGATCCCGGTCACGACGAAGCAGGAGATGGCCGAAGACGTGGCGGCGAATCCGCCGTGGGGAACGTACACGTCCGTCGACGACCGGCGCTGGCGCGAGAGCGGCTGGCAGACGTTCGCCAGCTCCGGCACCACGTCGCGCCCACGGCTCTTCCGCTACACGCAGTTCGATCGCCGCATGTGGGCGTGGGTGAACGCGCGGGCGATGTGGGCCATGGGATTCCGGCCGGGTCGCGATTCGGCGCTGCTCGCCTTCGGCTACGGGCCGCACGTGTGGCTCTGGGGGGTCCACTACGCGCTCAACTTGATGGGCATCCCGATCGTCACCGGCGGCGGTCTCGACACGCGGACTCGCGCTCGTTTCATCCACGACTATGCGCCGACGATTCTCTGCTGTACGCCCTCCTACGCTCTGTATCTCGCCGGAGTGATGCGCGAGACGGGGATCGACCCGGCCGCGACGGCGGTGCGCTTCCTCTTCTGTGCCGGCGAGCCGGGCTTCGGTGTCCCCGCGACGCGCGAGCGCCTCGAGAGGACATGGAATGCCGAGCTGCACGAGTTCTACGGCTGCACCGAGGCGGCCCCGGCGGGCGGCGGCTACACCTGCAGCGCAATCGCCCGGGCCAAGCAGGGTTCGGTCGCCACGCACCTGATGGCCGACGCTCACATCTGGGAGACCGTCGATCCCGATACGCTCCGTCCGGTGCCCGAGGGACAACGCGGGCTCTCGGTCGCGACCAACCTGATCTCCGAGGCCTCGCCGCAGCTCCGCTTCCTGGTCGGCGACTTCACCGTCCTTCAGGGAGGACGCTGCGCGTGCGGTCGGAGCCATCCGCGGGCGCTCGGCGGCTTCCTCGGACGCGCCGACGAGATGCTGAACGTGCGCGGCGTAACGCTTTTCCCGAGCAACATCGAAGATGCGATCCGCCGCGTCCCCGAGGCCGGAGACGAGTTCGAGATCCGCGTCACGCGTGTACGAGAGCTCGACGTGTTGACCGTGCTCGTGGAGCCCGGCGCCGCGCTCGATGGCGGCCGCTGCGAAGCGCTGCGCCGCGCGGTCGAGTCGGAGATCGTCTCGCGCTGCGAACTCCGTCCGGTGGTGGAGATCGTCGCACCCGGCTCGCTGCCGAAGACCGAGTTCAAGGCGAAGCGGGTGAAGGACCTCAGAGCGCAGTAGCGAGAGGAGACAGGGATGGCATACGTCTTCACGCCGCCGCAGCGGCCCTCCGTCGAGGTGAAGGGTCGGAGCGAGCGATTTCCCGTGCATCGCATCTACTGCGTCGGGCGCAATTACGAGGCGCACGCCCGCGAGATGGGCAAGGACCCGACGCGCGAGCCGCCGTTCTTCTTCACCAAGCCGCCGGACGCGATCGTCGCGAACCACGCGACGATCCCCTACCCGACGCGCACCAGGAACCTCCACCACGAGATCGAACTGGTGGTCGCCCTCGGTGCGCCCGGTCGTGACGTTGCGGTTGCTCGAGCGCTGGATCACGTCTACGGCTATGCGGTGGGAAACGATCTGACCCGGCGCGATCTGCAGCTCGAGGCACGAGACAAGGGCCGCCCCTGGGACACGGGCAAGGCGTTCGATCGTTCGGCGGCGATCACCGCCATCCGGCCCGTCGCCGACGGCGGGCACGTCGCAAGCGGCGCGATCTGGCTCGCGGTCAACGGCGAGATCCGTCAGAAGGCGGACGTCCGCGAGCTGATCTGGGGCGTACCCGAGCTGATCGCCGAGCTGTCGGCCCTGTTCGAGCTGGCGCCGGGCGACCTCATCTACACCGGAACGCCCGCCGGCGTCGGCCCGGTCAAGCCCGGCGACCGCATGGAGGGCGCAGTCGAAGGCCTCGACACGCTTGTGACGACGATCCAAGCCGGGACAGGCTGAAACCTGCTTCCGCCGACGAGAGGACGATGAAGCTCTATTCCTATTTCCGCAGCTCCGCCGCCTACCGCGTGCGCATCGCGCTCGAAGTGAAGGGCCTCGCGTACGAGTACGTAGCCAAGCACTTGCGCTGCGGCGAGCACCGGAAGCCCGAGTACCTGGCGGTCAATCCCCAGGGATTGATCCCGGCGCTCGACGACGATGGCGTCGTGGTTTCCCAGTCGCTGGCGATCCTCGAGTACCTCGAGGAAGCTTACCCGGAGACGCCGCGCCTGCTCCCAGCGAGTCCGGCGGATCGCGCGCGGGTGCGCGCCATGTCGCAGGCGATCGCCTGCGACATGCACCCATTGAACAATCTGCGCGTGCTCGACTATCTCAAGTCGCAGATGGGGCAGAACGAGGACGCGACGAGCCTCTGGTACCGGCACTGGATTGCCGAAGGCTTCCGGGCGCTCGAGCAATCGATCGGCAAGCATACGGGGGACGGCAGGCATTGCTTCGGCGACGCGGTCACCCTGGCCGACGTCTGCCTGGTGCCGCAGGTCTACAACGCGCGGCGCTTCGCGGTGGATCTCGCTCCGTATCCCGTGCTGGTCCGCGTGAGCGAATCTCTCGAGAGCCTGCCCGCCTTCGCCAAGGCGCGCCCCGAAGTGCAGCCGGACGCGGAATGAGCTAGTAGGGCACGATGTCTCACTTCCACACCAAGATATGAGATACGATACTTCAGTAGGCCGACGACGTTTCGGTTGCCGCTCCGAGGGTCTGCTATCATGAACAAGGTCGTTGAATCCCCAGCGCTCGCGGTCGAGGGAATCGAAGACGGCGCCATCGTGTCGATCGGTGGCTTCGGGGTGCTCCAGGGCTGGCCCTCGAGCGCCATCGAGGCGCTTCGCGATCGCGGCACGCGCAAGCTCACGCTGATCGCAAACACTCCGGGCTTCGGTCCGTCCTCGCCCCAGATCCTCTTCGAGAACGGGCAAGTCGCCAAGCTGGTGGCGTCCTTCGGCGGCTTTCCCTACCGCTTGACGCCGGCCGAGGAGATGATCGGCCGCGGCGAGGTCGAGTTCGAGCTCGTGCCGCAGGGTACGCTGGTCGAGCGCGTGCGCGCCGGCGGATCCGGGATCGCCGGGTTCTACACCCCGACGGGCGTCGGTACGGAGATCGAGCGTGGCAAGGAAGTCCGTGAGATCGATGGCCGCCGGGTGGTCTTCGAGCGCGCGATCCGGGCTGACGTGGCTTTGGTGCGCGCCGCCGCGGCGGATCCCGCGGGGAACTTGGTCTTTCGGGGAGGCAGTCGAAACTTCAATCCCATCTGGGCGATGGGCGCCAAGCGGACGATCGCGGAAGTGGACGAGATCGTCGCCCTCGGTGATCTAGACCCCGAGGCGGTCGTCACGCCCGGAATCTTCGTCGATCGCGTGTTTCGCGCCACCGTCCGGATGGAGCGTTCGGAGCTCATCGAGATGATCCGCAAGTTGGGTCGCCAGGCGCCCGAAGCGGCTGGTCTGCCGGGCATCCCCGCCGACCTGATGGCGATGCGGGCGGCGGCGCTCTTCCACGAGGGAGACGTCGTGAACCTGGGCATCGGGTTGCCCACGCAATGCTCGAACTACGTCCACGGGAGAGGCGTCGTGCTGCACGCCGAAAATGGAGTCCTCGGTTACGGCCCTTTCCCCGAGCCCGGCCGAGAAAACGTCGATCTCTACAACGCCGGGGGCCAGCTGGTCACCACGCTGCCTGGCGCGTCGTTCTTCCATTCGGCGGACTCGTTCGCGATGGCGCGCGGCGGGCACGTCGCGAAGATCGTGCTCGGCGGCTTTCAGGTCGCGGGCAACGGCGACCTCGCCAACTGGAAGGCGCCGCATCAGCGCGCCGGGACGATCGGCGGCGCGATGGATCTCGCTGCGGGCGGCGGCGAGGTCATCGTACTCATGTATCACACGTCGAAGAACGGCGAGTCGAAGCTGGTAGCCGAGTGCACGTATCCGATCACCGCGCTCGCTTGCGTCTCCAAGGTGGTGACGAACCTCGCGCTGATCGAGATCGTCCGCGGCAGCGGGTTCGTGCTTCGCGAAGTCGCACCCGGAGTCAGCGTCGACGACGTACGGCGCGCGACGGCCGCCCCGCTGCAGGTGGCCTCCGACGTGCGTGAGATGGAATTCCGTTAGCGACCGGTCGATGCCCGCTCGGGCAAGTGCTCACGATGATGGTCGCCGTCTGATCCTCGCGCGGGGCCTTCGAGGCCTCGCGGACGGCGCCGTCAGCGTGTTGCTCGCGGTGTCGATCCCGAATTGGCCGTACGTCTCGCATCAGGAACGCATGAGGCGCCTGGGCTTCGTACTCAGCGAGTAGATGGTGACGACCGAAGTTCCCGGCGACGAAGCCCGCAAGGCGTGCCGCGAGGCCGGCATCGATGGCGTCGTCACCGTGACGGACGCGATCCGAGCTCGCGCAGCCGCGGGGGACCTGCCAATCCGACCGCGGCTGGATTTTGCACCTCAGCCTACGACGGATCGCTGCCGAGCACGAGCGCTCGCAGAATGCGGTCGAGCGCGGCGCAATGCACGCGCCAGGAGAATTCCTCGACGGCGCGCCGCCGGGCCGAAGCCCCTAGAGCGCGGGCTCGCTCCGGCGAATCGAGCAGCTCGCCGAACGCGTCGGCGAGCGCCGTCGCGTCGCCTTCGGGATAGAGCAGCCCCTCCATCCCCGGGCGCACCAGGCGGCGCAGCGCCGGCACGTCGATCGTCACAACCGGCAACGCCATCGCCATGTATTCGAGGATCTTGAACGGCGACCAGTAGAAATCGATCTCCAGGTAGCGGTGCCGGCGGGTCTCGAACGGGGCGACGCCGATCGTCGCCCGGCGCAGGTACCCAGGGACCTCGGCGTGCGCGAGCGAGCCGACGAACCGGAAGTCGTCGGCGAGGCCGCGACTGCGCACCAGCGCCTCGATCTCCGCGCGCTCCGGGCCGTCGCCGATCATCAGGAAGAGCGGAGCGTGGCGGCCCTGGCGCCGAAGCACCGTGGCCGCCTCGACCAGCGTGCGCGCGCCGTGCCACGGCCGAAAGCTGCCGACGAACGCGACGACGGGCCGTCCCACAGGCAGGGGCGTCGCCGCCGGCTCGACGTCGGGCCGGAAGCGATCGGTGTTCGCGCCCCAGGGCAGCACGTGCACCTTCTCGGCCGGAACGAACTCGGGCAGGATCGCCGCAGTCGGGGTGACGAACACCACCGCGCTTCGCGCCAGGTGCTCCCGCCAGCGCCGCAGCGGAGAGCCGATCAGCCGATCGAGCCGCTCTTTCGGCGAGCCCGCGTACTCGACCATCGGCGAGTTCACCTCGAGCACCACGGGGATGCCGCGGCGCGCAGCGCAGAGCACGCCTTCGCCGCCGAAGTTGTAATAGCGCTCGATGACGACGTCGGGCTCGAGCTCCCGCGCCTCGCGCGCCACGGCGGGCAGCGCGAGCAGACGGAGCATGCGCGGCGGAACGTGGTGGAGCACGCGCCGCACCTCGAAGCCGGCCTCGACCGAGCGCGCCTGCTCGCCCGGGAGGCCCTTCACTACGGCGTGAACCGAGTGGCCGAGCGCGGCGAGACCGCCGGCCACCTCACGCACGTGGACGGCTCCGCCGTGCGTCGCCGACAGAGCGATGTCCGAGGCGACGTAGAGAATCTTCAAGGGGGCGCGCCCCCCGGCCTGCCGAGCAGCGCGGCATAGAGCGACAGATACTGCTCGGCGACGGCGTCGATGCCGAAGCGCTCGGCGGCGCGGGTGCGGGCGGCGGCGCCGAGCGCGCGGGCTCGCTCCGGCACGGCGAGGAGCGCGAGCGCGGCATCGGCGAGTGCGGCGGGATCTTCCTGCGGCACGACGACGCCACCGGCGCCGTCCGGCGGCTTGGGGAAAATGAAGTCGGTGATCCCCGGCAGCTCGGCCACCACACACGGCAAGCCGCAGGCCATCGCTTCGATGATCGCCGTGCCGAAGCCTTCGCGTCGTGACGGGAAGAGGAACGCGTCGGCGGCCTGCAGGAAGCGCTCGGCGTCGTCGCGCACGCCGACCCGCGATACGCCCGCGGCCGCGGAGGCCGGCAACCTCTCGAGCGCTCGGCGCAGGAACGCCTCCGCCGCTGCGTCGTCGGCGAAACGATCGCGTCCGACGAGCACGAGGCGCGCCGCTGGCGCGCGCGCGTGGATGCGCTCCCAAGCGGCCAGCAGCACGTCGATCCCCTTGCGCTCGACGAGCGAGCCGAGAAACACGAACAGCGGTCCTTCTTCGGCGAGCCCAAGCGTTCGCCGAAGTGCGGCACGGTCGACGCAGGGGCGATGGCGCTCGAGGTCGACGCCCTGCGGGATCGTCCGCAACCGGGCCGCCGGCACGCCGCCGGCGCGCGCCGCCTCGGCGAGCTGCGGCGAGATCGCCACGTAGCCGTCCTGGCGGCGGTAGATCGCATGGCGCAGCGCCGAGAAGTGGTTCCGTGCGGCGCGAACCGCCGCGGGGTCGTCGGCGCCCATCAGCGTGAGCTCGAAGACCACCGGAAAGCCGAGCGCGCGCCCGAGCGCCCACGAAGTGTAGAGCGCGTCGTTCACGCCGTGAACGTGCACGAGGTCGATCTCGCGCCGGCGCGAGTGCAAATCGATCGCTGCGCGCACCGCGAACGTCGGTGACCACAGCCGGCGAACGACCGCGGCGTTGCCGAGCAGATCGCAGCGCAGCCGCCGCACGCGGTAGCCGTCGGTCGCCTCCGCGCGCGGCGCGTCGCCGTCGCGCATCGCCGTCACCACCGTGACCTCGACGCCGCGGCGGGCGAGCGCGCGAGAGAGCTCCTCGAGCTGCACACCCTGACCGGAGAAGTACGGCCGAAACCGCTGAATGACCATCGTCACACGGAGCGGGTCGTGCGGGTCGGCTTCGCCACGCGGCGGGTTCTCTTCCATCTTCGCCGGACAAGCTCTAGAAGAGCACCCCCGCGGGATCAAGCGACCCGGCTCCATGCCAGCCGCGGAGTCTCGCCCGCCGACGCGATCGCGCTGTCTTCGCTCTGCCTGCTGCTGTTCCTGTGGAACGGAGTGATTGTCGGCTGGCGAGCGGCTCGATCACGAGCGCGACGACGGGTATGCCGAATTGGCGCCGGCCGGAGCTTGCGTCTAGCCCTGAAGGACGACTGTCCCGGTCGTGTGTGCGCTCACCGTTTCCTCCCGCGGGACTCTAAACTGCCCATCAAGTTCAACGGTTGCGCCCCGTGTAAACGACGCACACGCTGCCCCCGTCGTACGGGCCGGATGCGCGGCGCGAAGCCGCCGAAAGGAGGAAGGATCATGGACCGAATGAGGAGTTTGCTGCTCGGGGGTGCGCTCTGCGTCTCGCTCGCGGCCCCCGCGATGGCCGGAGAGCTCCGGAGCGACCGGCGGGAGCTCCGCCAGGACCGGCAGGACCTGCGCGGCGATCGCCGCGAGTTGTGGGATGATCGGCGAGACCGCACCTACGATCCCCAGCACGGCAACTGGCACGAGCTGAGGGGTGATCGGGTCGATCTCCGGAGCGACCGGCGGGAGTACCGCCAGGACCGGCGGGACCTGCGCGGCGATCGCCGCGAGTTGTGGGATGATCGGCGAGACCGCACCTACGATCCCCAGCACGGCAACTGGCACGAGCTGAGGGGTGATCGGGTCGATCTCCGGAGCGATCGGCGGGAGTACCGCCAGGACCGGCGGGACCTGCGCGGCGATCGCCGCGACGTCGGCCAGCGCTGGCACAACCGGCCCTATTACCGCTTCTCCCAGAACCGCGTTTACCAAGGTGATTACAACCGGTTCCGTCGCTTCCACCGCCCCAATGCCTAGGACCTCCCGGCCAGACGCGGCGCGCGTCGCTCCGGTGGCGCGCGCCGTCCTCGCGGCGCGTGTGTTCACAGGGGTGGCATGGGATCGGACGATGCGAGCGCGGCGGCTGCTTTCGGAGAGGGACCATCGGACGAGGAGCTCTGCAAGCGCGCAGCGGCGCGGGACGGCGCCGCATTCGAGGAGCTCGTGCGTCGGCACCAGGAGCGCGCGCACCGGATCGCATGGACCGTGCTGCTCGACGCCGAAGAGGCGCGCGAGGTCTCGCAGGAGGCCTTCCTTCGCCTCTTCGAGCGCGCCGGGCAGTTCGATGGCCGGGCGCGCTTCACGACCTGGTTCCACCGCCTCCTCGTCAACCTCTGCCTGGACCGGAGGCGGCGCGAGCGCTGGTGGTGGGCGTGGCGGCGCTCCGCGGCCGAGGGCGCGGCGGCCGTGCCGGCGGAGGCGATCGCGACGAGCGCCGCGGACCCCGCGGACGCCCTCGGCAGGAAGCGACTCGTCGAGCGCGTCTGGGAAGCGGCCCGGGAACTCTCGGCGCAGCAGCGCGCCGCGCTCGTTCTCACCGTCCAGGAGGACCTCTCGGGCGCGGAGGTGGCGGCCGTGCTAGGTTGCTCCGAGGCGACTGCGCGCGTGCACCTGCATCGGGCGCTTTCGGCGCTGCGCCGGCGGCTAGCTGGTGAAGCATGACGACCGCAACTCATCCGAAGACGCTCCTCGTCCCGCTGCTCCGCGGTGAGCTCTCGAGCGAGGAGCGAGAGAGTACTGAGCGACACGTCGTCTCGTGCGTCGAGTGCCGAAGCGAGGCCGCGGCGCTCCGCCGGCTTCTCGGCGAGCTCCGCGAGGCGATGCCCGAACCGCCCGAGATCGACTGGCGCCGCTACCGGGCCGAGCTCCGGACGAAGCTCGAGGCGCGGCGGGGGGACGCCTCTCCGGGCTCGGCGTGGTCGCGGCTCATCCCGGCCGCGGCGGCGTTCGCGCTTGCCGCGCTCGTGCTCGTCGTGGCGCTCCGTTCCGGACCGCCCGAGGGAACGCCGGGCGAGGAGCCGGGCGCGGCGCGTCTCGCGCGCCGGGGTGCGACTCCGCGCGTCGCTCCGCCTAACGTCGCTTCCCCGCAGAGCGGAGTGCCGAGCGAGGACGCGGCCGACGAGGATCTCGACCTCCTCGAGGACTTCGAGGTGATCCGGGACCTCGACCGGGTGATGGCGGCGGGGTGAAGCCATGAACCGCCGGATCTTCCTCGGCGTCCTCGTGGTCGTGGGCCTCCTCGCCACCGCGCCCGGCGCCGGCGCCCGGGACCGGCGGAGCTTTCGGCTCGTCTCGTCGTCGGACAGGCCGCTCGACGACCTCCGCGACCTACGGCGCTGGAACGACCTCCCCGAGGAGCGCCGGCGCCAGCTCGGCCGCGCTCACGACCGCCTGGGACGGATGCCTCCCGAGCAGCGGACGCGGCTTCTCGACCACCTGGACCGGCTTGAGCAGATGCCGCCCGCGGAGCGCGACCGGGTGATGCAGAACTGGCAACGCTGGCGCGAGCTGCCGAGCGACGAGCGCGATAAGCTGCGCCGGCGCTGGAGCGACATGAACCGGGAGGAGCGACGCGACCGCGGGCGGAGCTCGGGTCGCTGACCCCAGCGGATCTCCTCAGTCGGTCGCGAGCCGCCGGCGGAATTCCTCCGCGTCGCAGAACCCCACCGAGCGGCGCGAGAGTTCGCACCGGCCGCGGCGCCGTACTTCCCGTCGCCAACGATCGGGCAGCCGATCGCCGCGATGCTCCGCTCATGGGTCAATCCAGCCGACCCGGGAGACCCAGAAGTTGAGCGTTCTCCAGTCGCCGGTCACGGCTCGGCGACTGCCTGCGACTGCCTTGACATCGCCGGCAGCCATCTCTAGAGGTTCCACGCGTGCAGTGACCCCTTCCGAAACTCGGATGGAAGCGATCGTGCAGCAGGAGCAGGTCCCGAAGCTGTCGGTCGTCATCCCCGTCTACCGCGGGGAGGCGACGGTTGGCGCACTCGTGGACCGTCTGATCGCTGCGCTAGCCCCGAAGTACCCGCTCGAGATCGTGCTGGTGAACGACGCGAGCCCGGACGCGAGCGAGCGGGCGTGCCTCGAGCTCGCGCAGCGGTACCCGCGGACGGTCGTATACGCAGCCATGGCCCGGAACTTCGGCGAGCACAACACGGTGATGACCGGGCTCCGCCTCGCCACCGGCGACGTCGTCGTCACCATGGACGACGACCTGCAAAACCCGCCGGAAGAGGTGGAGAAGCTCGTCTCCGAGACAATGCGCGGCTTCGACGCCGTTTACGCGCGCTTCGAGCGCAAGGAGCATCCCTGGTTTCGTAACCTCGGTAGCCGTTTCAACGATCGCGTGGCAACCCTGCTGCTCGGGAAACCCCGCGACTTCTACCTCTCCACCTTCCGCAGCCTGTCGCGCTTTCTGGTTGACGAGATCACCCGCTATCAGGGTCCCTTTCCTTACGTGGACAGCCTGGTGTTCCGCACTACGAACTCGATCTCTTCGGTGGTCGTTCGCCACGAGCCGCGGGCGGTCGACACCTCGGGCTACAATCTGGCGAAGCTCGTAGCCGTATGGCTCAACATGACGACCAGCTCCTCCATCCTTCCCCTGCGGATCACCGTCGTCCTCGGCCTGGGCATGGCCGCGCTCGGGGGCCTGCTCGGCATCGAGGTGCTGATCGAGAAGATTTTCTGGCCCAACAACGCCGTCGGCTGGTCGTCGCTGATGACCGCGCTGGTGATCTTCTCGGGTATGCAGCTCGTGCTGATGGGAACGATCGGCGAGTATGTCGGGCGCGTGCTGCTCACGGCCAACGGCATGCCGCAGGGCGTGCTGAAGACGCTGGTCAGGAACGGGGCGGCGGCGCCAGCCGGATCCGCCGTCGCAGCACCGAGTGGGGCGGCGCGCTTGAGGAGCGCCGGTTGAGCGCAGAGGCCTATGGCGAGCGGAGCGTGCTCATCACCGGCGGCGCGGGTTTCATCGGCTCCCACCTGGCACGCCGGCTCTTGGAACTCGGCGCCAGGGTGACGATCGTCGACTCGCTCATCCCGGAGTACGGCGGAAACCTCTTCAACCTTTCCGGGATCGAGGACCGGGTTCGGCTCAACATCGCCGACGTGCGCGATGAGCACAGCATGAAGTATCTCGTGCGCGGCCATGACTACATGTTCAACCTCGCCGGGCAGACGAGCCACCTCGATTCGATGACCGACCCCCTTACCGATCTCGAGATCAACTGCCGGGCCCAGCTCTCGATCCTCGAGGCCTGCCGCCGGGAGAACCTGCGGATCAAGATCGTGTTCGCGAGCACGCGGCAGATCTATGGCGCTCCAAACTACCTGCCCGTAGACGAGAAGCATCCGCTCCGGCCGACGGACGTGAATGGGATCAACAAGCTCGCGGGCGAGTCGTACCACATCCTCTACAACCGCGTGCACGGGATTCGCGCCTGTGCGCTTCGCCTCACCAACACCTATGGACCGGCGATGCGCACCCGGGACGCCAGGCAGAACGTCCTCGGGATCTGGATCCGCCGGCTCATCGAGGGCGCGCCGATCGACGTCTACGGCGACGGCCGCCTGGTTCGCGACTTCAACTACGTAGACGACGCGGTGGACGCCCTTCTCTCCGCCGGCGCGAGTCCGCGGAGCGACGGGCTGGTGTTCAATCTGGGTGGGGAGGAGCGGATCTCGCTGGCCGAGCTGGCCTCCCTGCTGATCGAGCTCAACGGCGGCGGCGAGTCCCGGATCGTGCCCTTTCCCGAGGACCGGAAGGCGATCGACATCGGCGACTACTACGCCGACTGCGGCCGGATCCGCAGCGTCCTCGGCTGGAGACCGACGGTCGGTCTCGCGCAGGGGCTCGCGAGAACGCTGGCCTACTTCCGCGAGCACGGCGAACACTACTGGCCGTGACCCGCGTGCCGCCGCGCGAACTCATCCCTCAGCTCAGGCCGACCCGCGCCGCAGCTACGTCGCCCACCGCCGGGAGATCGATGCGGCGATCGCTCTCGTGCTCGAGCGCGGCCGCTACGTCCTGGCGAGAACGTCGCCGCGTTCGAGGAGGAGTTCGCTGCCTGGCTCGGAACTCGCTGGGCCGTGGGCGTGGCGTCTGGGACCGACGCTGTGCGACTCGCGCTCGCAGCCTGCGGCATCGGCGGCTCCGCGAGTACGGGTGGAACGAGCAACGCTCGAGCGTCGAGGCGGCGATCCCCCACCGCAGGTCGATTCACGCGCGGCGAGGTGCGGGCGCTTCTCCAAGCGAAGGGATTCGAGATCGTCTGGATCAGCTACTGAAACGCCGCTCTGTTTCCGATCGTTCTCTTCCTCCGTCTTCTGGACGGGTAACCGGATAAATTAGGCCTCGAAATCCTGCTAGGATCATGGGTCGAGGCTTGGGGTCCACCAAGGCTCGCCAAGCGCCAGTGAAGGGCGTATAGGTTTCGGTTAGTGAAGGGTTTCTTCGCGATCGTTGCGTCTTCCGCGCTCGCCGGCATCGTCGTGATCGCGGGCTCGTCGGGCGCCGATTCTCATTCCTCACCGCCGCCATCGAGCGTCGCCGATGACTCGGCGGGTGCGGCCGTCGAGATACGGGACGAGCGCCTGAGCGTTCGGTTCCGCGAAGCGCCCTTGAACTCGGTGCTCCGTGAGCTCCACCGTGCCACGAACGCCGAGTTCGAGGTTCAGGGGCCCATGCCGCCCACCGTGACCGACACGTTCGAGGCGGTTCCCACCGAGCAGGCGCTGCGAAGACTGTTTCGCGGCGCGAACGTGGGCTTGCTCTATGCCGGATCGAAGGGCGAGCCGGACAACCCGAGACGCCTCGTCCGCGTCTGGATCTTCGCCACGAGCGCGGGAACCGGCGCCGGGCGCGACGCTGCCGCCGAGGCCGAGGGCGGCCTCGAGGCGAGCATCCGCAGGGCCCGCTCGGCGGACGACTACCAAGAACGCTCGCAGGCCGTGGACGCGCTCGCCGACTCCAGGGATACCAGCGCGCGAGACGCCTTGCTGGCGGCCATGCGGGATCCGGAGCCAGATGTCCGCGAGCGAGCCATCGATACTCTCGGAGACGCCAGAGACGAGGCCGCCGTCGGGCTTCTCTCCCGCGCGCTCACCCAGGACGAGGACGAGGACGTGCGCGAGAGCGCGGCCGACGCTCTTGGACAGATCGCCAGCTTGCAAAGCGTCGATGCCTTGAAAACCTCCCTCGAAGACAAATCGCCCGACGTCCGCGAGAGCGCCGTCTACGCCCTCGGACGGATCGGCGGGCCGGAAGTGATCCAGGCGTTGCGCGGGGCTCTCTCCGACGAGGACGAGGACGTCCGTGATGTCGCCGCCGAATCGCTGGGCGAGCTCGCGGGTGGCGGGCCTGGCGAGCCGTCGTCGGCGACGGCGCCGACGGCGCCATAGAGGAAGAGGACCCCGGAGGATGGTGGTCGCCGCTTTGGTGATCCCGTGGATTCTCGTGGCCCTCGATCTGATTCTCGGCTTCCTGAATCTTGCCGAACTTCGCCGCTCGGGATCGCGGCCGGGAAACGGGATCGTCCGGATCGCCCTCATTGGACTCGAGTAGCTTTTCCATCGATGGGAAGTTCACGAGTGATCTCCTCAAAGCCCCTGCCGTGGGCGGCCACCGTCCTCCTCTTCACGCTCTTCCTCTCCTTCTTTGGCCTCGGGCGCATCCCCTTTTACACCAAGGGCGAGCCGCGCGAGGCGGTGCAGGTCTGGGAGGAAGTGCATTCCGGCGAGTGGGTCCTGCCGATGCGCAACGGCCGCGAGGTGCCTTCCAAACCGCCGCTCTTCCACTGGCTCGGCGGCGTGACTTCCTTCATCACCGGACACGTGGACGAGTTCTCGATCCGCTTCCCTTCGGCCTTGCTGGCGACGCTGTCGGTACTGCTGGTCTTCTGGCTGGGTTTGGTAAAATGGGGAACCTCTGCGGGGGTCTTCGCCGCCTTCGTGCTGGCGACCAATTTCGAGTGGATGAGGGCGGCGACCACGGCGCGAGTCGACATGTCGCTCACCGCCTTCCTGATCGGCGCCTTCGTGGCTCTCGATCGAGTCGTGTCGATGCCCGCTCCGTCGCCGCGTGCGCTGCTGGCGTTATACGCCTGCATGGGATTCGCCGCGCTCGGCAAAGGTCCGGTGGGCATCTTGCTGCCGGCACTGGTGGCCTTGGTCTTCTTGGCGGTGCGCCGAGACCTCGGGCGGCTGCGGCGCATGCGCCCGCTGGCCGGGGGCGCGTTGACGCTGGTCATCGCCGGCTCGTGGTACGTTGCGGCGATCGTCAAGGGCGGCGAAGCCTTCGTCTACAAGCAGCTCTTCGTCGAGAACGTCGGCCGCTTCTTCGCTGCCGACGCGAGCGGCGCCGGCCACGTGCATTCCTTCTACTACCTCATCGGCGGCTTCTTCACAGGCTTCGCGCCGTGGAGCTTCTTCGTCATCCCGGTGGCCATTCATCTCTGGGGCGAGCGACGACGCCTCGAGATGGAGGGCTCTCTGTACTTGCTCGTCTGGTTCGGCGTCGTGTTCGTCTTCTACTCGATCTCGCAGAGCAAGCGCACGGTCTACCTGCTGCCGCTCTATCCGGCGGCGGCCCTGCTGCTCGGCCGCTGGTGGAGCGGCGTGGTCGAGGGCTCGGTGCCGATGCCGCCGCTCGTCGCGCGTGTCTTGCGCTTCGGTTGCTGGCTGCTCGCCGGACTGGTCGTCTTGGTCGTCGCCCTGCTCCTCGCCTCGGCTCTCGGCGCCGACCCGCTCGAATGGCTGAAGCCCCTCCTCCATCCCAAGGACCGGGAGAACGTCCCCCTCTTCCAGGACCTTCTCCGCTCGCGCTTCGCCGTCTTCCTGGTCTGGGGGGCGGTGCTGCTGCCGCTAATGGGGCTCCTGGCACGCGGCGCCAACCGCGGTCGCTGGGGCACCGTGTTCGCCTGCGTCGTCGCCTTCGTCGCCAGCACGTTCGCCTTGGTCAACGGCGTGCTGCACCCGGAGCTCGCCCGCGGGCGGAGCTTCAAGCCCTTCATGGAGATCGTGCGCAGCGAGGTCGGCGAGAGGGATCGCCTCTTCTTCTTTCGCGCCTTCGACTACGGCGCGGTCTTCTACGCGCGGCGGCGCATCCCGCCACTCGAGGAGAGCGTCGGCGATTCGGTGCCGGCCGGGCAGCGGAGCTACGCGCTCCTGTGGGAGAGTCAATGGGACTCTCTCCCGGCCGCACGGAAGGGCGAGCTTCAGTTCCTCCACAGGAGCGAGGGCACCGGCCCGAAAGGCCGCGACCGGCTCGTCCTGGTGCAGATCAGGCCCGGCGCCACTCTCACGGCAGCCGCGGACGGCGACGCCCCGACGCCGTCGAAGAGCTTGCCCTCTAGCCAAGAGCAGGCCGACACCACCGAGGAGGAGGAATAACCATACCACTTCGGCACGAGATTCGTCAAATTCTTGCCGTTCGCTAACGAGCGCTACACCGTAGACAGAAACTGTCATCCCAGTTTCTCGTTTTTTCTTCGTTCCTTCGTTGGCCCGATTCCTGCTATTCTTTCAGCGATATGAAAACCTTTTACGCCGTCATCCTGAGCATCCTAGTCCTCACGCCGTTCAGCGCCCGCGCCCAAAATCTGGAGCCGCCCTTCGGCGTCAACAACGCCTTCGACGCCAGCGACGGCAATACCAACGTCTGGCTCGATGAGCTCGGGGTTTCCTGGATTTCCGACCACCTGCCCCGCCGGGATATCGAGAAGATCAACGACGACGGGGTTCCCCGGTACGACTTCGACAGGGTGGTCGGCCCGCTGATCACCGAGTATGCCGTCGAGCGCAGCTCCAACGCCTGGTTCGTCATCAACGTCGAGTCGCTCTACCCGTTCACGGACGGACGGCTGATCCGCATCGGTTCCGAGACGGGAAAGTATTTCCCGCCGGTCCCGTCTCCCTCGATGCCTATGCCGCGTTTCTCGACCAACTCGTGCGCTGGGTGAACGCGCAGGTGGCCGGGCTGGAAGGTCCGCTACTGGAGCGTCGACAACGAGCATTCGAGCCTCTACCTCCCGGCCTTCTGCGGCGCCACGATCGAACCCGTGTGCGCGGCATGCGGCCGCGCAGCCTACGCCGATCTGCTGGAGCGCTCGTACCAGGTCATCCGCGGCCTCGATCCCGAGGCGAAGATCGTGTTCGGCGGCGTCGCCGCCAGCACGCCGGACGGGGAGATCGACCTCTACTATCGTGAGGCGCTCCTCGAGCTCAAAGCCAAGAGCGCTGACGGGTACTTCGACTTCTTCGACTATCACGATTTCAACATCTTCACGAGGTACGAGCCGTCCTCGACCAAGGGCGAACCGTCGAGTTCTTTCGAACGCTGCTCAACGATACGGGGTTCGCGGGTAAGCCGATCCTCGTCAAGGCGGGCGGCACCCACTCTGGCATGGACCTCGCCTCGTCAAATCGCCGGCTGCGACGGCTACAGACCGAAGGCAGCAAGCCGAGCATCTCGTCAAGCGCTTCGTGCATCACGCCGCCAACGGCGTGAAGCTCACGCTGTGGGGGACGATCCGCGAGGACGAGACCGGCGAGGAAGACATCTAAGGATACTCTTTCGTCAGAACGGCCTCGTCTACAACGGCCTCACCCGCACGGCCACCTGCAACCCTGCGGTCGAGTCCCCGTGTCCCGGATCCCGGGGACGGCGTGAAGAAGCTTTCCTACTTCACCTTCAAGCACCTGATGGAAAAAGCCTGGCCGCTCGATTGGAGCACGTCGAGACGCTGCGTGACGGCACGCAGACGTCTACGCCTACAGGCTGCGGCGCGCCGGCGCGGTGCAGAGGTCGATCTTCGCGTGGTGGGACTACTTCAAGGACAAGACGGGCGCGACGAGCAAGACCGTCAGCTTTGACGGCCTCGTTTCTCCGGCCGTCGTCGTCACCGAGCTCCTCCCGGCTCAGGACAGCGGGGCCGCGGTGACCGACTACGCGACCGCCTTCCCGACGTCCGTGCAGCCCGTGACCGACGGTTCAGTGAAGATCACGCTCGGCAAGAGCCCCGTTCTCGTCGAGGAGTGAGTCACACCGTTTCGGGCGGGCTTCTTCGTCGCTCGTAGGAAGCTGCGCTTCAAGAAGCTCGAGGAGCCGGGCTCGCCGAGCAGACGTTTCCCGCTCGCCTGGCGCGGACAACGCCGAGGTCTTGCACTGACTCGCTGCGACGTCTCCTCGCATTGACAGCTGTGGCTTCCCTCGATTTACTCGTTCGGCGCCGCGACGCGGATCGCCGGACGCCCGGGCGCTCGACGGGTTCGACAGGAGACACGACTCATGAGGGTTCGCGTAGTCTTGGTCCTTGCCAGCTTGACGTTGTGTTTCGGAAGCGTTGGCGCCCGGGCCACGGAGTTCGGGCTGAACGACGTCTTCGAGGGGGCGAAAGGGGAGACCGCCGACTACATTCGCGATCTTGGCGTCTCATGGATCTCCGATCACCTTCCTCGACGAAGGATCGAGAAGGTGAAGCCGAAGGGCGTCTTCTACCAATTCGAGAGGATCGACAAGATGCTCGACGAGTATGGGCGGAAGGCGCGAACGAAAGCGTGGTTCGTCATCAACGTCGAGTCGAAAGACGCCTTTACCGACGGCAAATTGATCGGCAGCGGCTGGAAGAGCCACGGCAAGTACTTACCCGATGGTCCGGTCTCCTACGAGGCGTACGGGAAGTTCCTCCGCGAGCTCGTGAAGCATGTCAACAGTTACGTCCCCGGGTGGAAGGTGCTCTACTGGAGCATCGATAACGAGCACGCGGACCTCTTCGCCGAGGCGTATTGCCACGGAAGAGGGCAGGCGATGAATCCATCCTGCGGCAAGGATGCCGCGATGGCATACGCCCGCCTCTTGGAGTACTCCAGTCGCACGATTCGCGCCGTAGATCCCCAAGCCAAGATCGTTCTGGGGGGGGTTCCGGGCAATACTCCCGACGAAGAATTCGAACTGTACTGGAAGCCGATCCTCAAGACGCTCCAGGAGAAGCGCTGGGGTGGAGCTTTCGATTTCTTCGACTATCACAATTTCAATGTAATTCAGAACTACGAGGCGGGCACGTGCGGCAAGAACCTCGACTTCTTCAAGAAGATGCTCGCGGAGGTAGGATTCGCCGACAAGCCCGTTCTCATCAAGGCCGGCGCCACGCACTCTGGCTGGGATCTCGAGGCGAAGAACCAACGTCTCCACCAAAAACAGACGGAGGCCGAGCAAGCGGCATATCTCATCAAGAGATTCGTCCGCGTCGCGGCAGATGGCAGTCCCTTGATTCTTTGGGGGACTGTCGTCGAAACCGAGTTCCGCAACCGCAGGCATGACACGTACTGCCACAACGGGCTCGTCTACAACGGGATCCCCGAAAAAAGCCAATGTGACCCGACGAAAGAAGACCCCTGCCCTGATCCGGGATATGGCGTGAAGAAGCTCTCCTACTATGCATTCAAGTTCTTCATGGAACGCTTCAAGGATGCCGATTGGAGCAAGTTGTCCGTGGTAAAGAGCGGCGACGATTCCGTGCATGTCTATCGATTAGAGGCCCGGGGCAAACCAGTCTTCATCGTCTGGAGAGACGAATGGCAGCGCAAGGCTTCTTCGGCGAAGAACGCACCCGTCGCCGTCAACGTTGGCTCACTGCCTCCCGGTGAGACCGCCTGGGTAACGGACGCGGTTCCCGCGGTCCCCTCCGGTGGGACACCGTTGAAGGCGAGTGTCTCCGCAGAGTCGTTTCGCCGCACCCAAGCAAAGGTTGCGAACGGCACTCTGCAGCTCGACCTTGGAGAATCTCCCGTCTATGTCGAGATTCGCGGAGTCAATTCCTGAGAGAAGTCTGCATATCGTCGAGAAGCTCATGAAGTTTGGCGACGTGGTCAAGGACGGCGCCAAAGAGTCCACATCTTCTTCAGCCACCGGGGCAACTTCGGTTCAGGGACGTTGATCTTCGGCAGCGACCCCGCCAACTCTTCCTTCACCTTGGCGTACTCGGGTTTCGCCGGCGAGGTTGGTCCACTCCAGCGGGTCCTTGGCGTGGTCGTACAGTTCCTCCCGCCGTCGGCGTAGCGGATGTAGCGCCACTGCTCGGTGCGGACGGCGTGGTTGTTGAAGCTGGTAGGTGGTGACAGCGCGGGCGGTCCCACGCGGCCGCGGGATCGGCCAGCAGCGGGCGGATGCTCTGGCCCTCGACGTGCTTCGGCGTCGGCAGGCCGCACAGGTCGCACAGCGTCGGGTAGATGCTCATGAAATCGACGGTGCGCTCGCAGACGCCGTTCGGCTTGGTCACGCCCGGCACGACCCAGATGAGCGGCGACGCGGGTGGCCTCTTCCCAGAGCGCGAACTTGCGCCAGTGCTGCTTCTCGCCGAGGTGCCAGCCGTGGTCGCCCCAGAAGCACGATGATCGTGTTGTCCTTGTACGGGCTCTTGTCGAGCGCGTCGAGCAGCCGGCCGACCATGGCGTCGGAGAAGGTGACGGCCGCCAGATAGCCCTGCACCGCTTCCTTCCAGCGGCCCGACTCGACGATGGCCGCGTGGTCGCCCTCGGGCTTGGCCATCTTCACGCCGGCCGGCGGCACGTCGTCGAGGTCGTTCGTCGAGCACCTTGGGGCAGGATGATCTTGTCCAGCGGGTACATGTCGTAGTACTTCTGCGGCACGTTCCAGGGCATGTGCGGCTTGTGCAGGCCGCAGGCGAGGAAGAACGGCTTGTCGTGCTTCTTGCCGAGCTGCTCGATCGATCCAGATCGACGATCTGGTAGTCGTGCCAGGTCCTCGTCCTCGCAGTCGAGCGGGGCGAACTTGATGCCGCCGACGCCGTCGTCATGCCCCTTCGGCTTCGGCGGTCGCCGTCCTTCTCCTTGGCGATAGTCGTTCCAGTCGCTGTGCGCGGCGGAAGGCGTCGTGGTAGATCTTGCCCGCGCCGGCGACGTAGTAGCCGTTGTTGCTGAAGTGCAGCGGTCAGCGTGCTGCGGTCTCGGGGATGACCGTGCGCCAGTCGTTGTTGTTGTCGTAGACGCCGCGTGGTGGACGGCCGCAGGCCGGACATCAGCGCCGCGCGCGAGGGATTGCAGACCGGCGCGGCGCAGTAGGCGTGGTGAAGGTGACGCCCGCCTGGCCAGCCGGTCGATGTTCGGCGTCTTGGTCTGCGGATGGCCGCCGAGGTAGCCGACCCAGTCGTTCAGGTCGTCGATGGCGATGAAGAGCACGTTCGGCTTCGGCGTGTCGGCGGCGAAGGCCGGCGACGCCACGCACAGGAACAGTGCCCAGGCCGCGAGCGCTTGGACGAGGCGTGCGATCATGACGGTGCAACCTTCTCGACTGCCTCGTGAGGCAGGCAGTCGATCGCTCAAGCGACGCGGACAGCCGGCACCACAGGGGCCTTTACGGGCTCGTCCTCCTCCGGCCTCCCCGGAAGCGCCGCACGCCCTTCCGCGGCCGTCAGGCGCACGAAGCTGGCAGCCTGCCCGAGGAACCCCCAGAAGAGCGTGTCCGTCAGGCCAATCGTCCTGAACGCCGCCTGGAACAGGATGGACAACCAGCCGGCGAAGAGCAGCGTCGCTAGGAAATTCGTGTACGGTTCGGTGAGCCGGGCCATCGCCGTCCAGAGTGCCCATGCGAAGTGCACCGCGAGGATGATGACCAGGCTCAGGCCGACGAGCCCGACCTCGGCCAGCAGGTACACGTAGAAGCTGTGCGGGAAGAGGAGCGGCGATCCCAGTCGCCAAGACAACGTCCAGAATGAGCCGACCCCGTCACCGATGAGCGGGCTCCTGTGGAAGAGCTGCATGCCGACCTCCCATGCCACCACGCGCTCCGAGATCGAGACGTTGGGATCGATGAAGAGGGTCATGAAGCGCTGCCAAAGCGCTTCCGAGAAGTTCGCCGTGTCGCTCACGAAGAGGACGAGGACGCCGCCGACCGCGGCCAGCGCCCCCTCGACCAGGACCCTTGGGAAGCGAAGGCCGACGATCCCGAGCGCGAGGAAGATCGCGAGCCAGCTCTTGCGCGAGAAGGTCGCTGCAAGCGTCAGCATTATCACTATGATCGCCGCCCCGAAGAAGAGCTTCTGAAAGATCGAGCGCGCCCAGTAGTACCGGATGAAGGTGAAGAGGACCGAGATGGTGAGGAAGAAGGCGAACGCGTTGGGGTCAGTGAACATGAGCGTCACGCGCACCGTCTTGTGGAGCTCGGTCAATCCGCCCTCGGGGAGCTGGATCCCCGCCGTGGCGGGGATACTGCTATGCTCCACGTAGAAGAAGGCTACGTACGCGATCACGGTACCCAGGATCACCCAGGCGGTGATCGCCCACTCGAAGTCGCGGCGCTCGCGGATGAGGTTCACGAGCAGGAAGTAGACCGCGAACCCAAGGAAGATTCTGATCGACTGATGGATGCCTCGCGCGGCCGTAGGCGCCCAGAAGAGCGTCAGCAGCGCATAGCCGAGAAGGAGAAAGACGGGGAAGTCGAACCCCGTGAGGTCGAAGTGGAACCGCCGCTCGCGCACCGCGTCGAGCCCCCACTTCAACAGAGCGATCAGCACGCCGAGCTCGAGGAAGCCAACGTCCGCGTCTTGGCCAATCGTGAAGAAGTGATAGTCGTAAGCGGGGAGGCAAGGTATGAGCACCACCACGGCGGCCCAACGCGGCATGAAGATGAGCGCGAGCAGCCCCGCAGCGACCCCGAGGGCCGCGAGCGGGACGAGCGGCGTCATGACGGCGAGGCTCGCGGCGAGGACCACCTCGGCCGCCAAGAGCATCGCCCACCGGGAGATGGAATCAGTCCGCATGGCTCTCCGATGGACCCGAAGACCGGGCGGAGGCGTACTTCTCAAGGCGCTCCGCGTAAAGCCGCTGGATGACCTCGTGCCTGCCGGCGCCGTCGCGCCCGTCGATCCCTTCCGCGAGCCGATACCCGTCGAGCATGCAGTTGTGCATCAGGTTGTAGAAGAAGAGTCCCTGCCGCCCGATCGACACGACGTTCTCGAGCGCCGCAAGGTGTTCCAACAGGGTCCGGAGCGCCGCCTCGTAGCCGACCTCGTACACCGGGTAGGTGTGCGCGACGCGAAGGACGTGGCACGTATCGATCTCGCTCGCTCGAATGAACTTTCCCCGCTCGAGCGGCCCGATCACGCTGGTGAGGAGTTTGGATCTGTCCTCCTGGGTCACCGGATCGTCGTCGAAGCAGGTGATCTCCACGCACAAGGACGTCTTTTCCCCGGGCGCCATGGAAGCGCTCAAGTGTTTGAACTCGGTGATCCTGCGGAAGGGGAACTGCGGCTCGGTGAAGTAAATCGAGGCGTACTCTAGCGCGCGCTCCTTGCCGAGACAAAGGAGCACGAGGAGGAGCGTTCGATGCCGCAGGAAGCGCGCCGCCTCGAGAATCGGTTTCGCGGGCTCGGGTGACAGCATCGCGACGAACTTGCCGACCGGAAGCGTCGACACGACGAATTCCCCCTCGAGAGTCCCCTCGCCGCCGGCGCTCCGGTAGTGGACCTGCATTCGCTCGCCGCGTCGCTCGACGCCGGAGATCTCGGCGCCGCACAGCAGTTCCCCTCCGAGGCCCGCATAGGTGGCCGCGATCCCTTTGGCAATCGCATCGATTCCGCCACCCGAAGGATAATGGATCACGTTCTGCTTGACCCGTCGCTCCTCCCGCAGGGCGTTCGTCGCCAGGCGGAGGATGTTCGCTTCCCGCCAGCGCGAGAGGAACTTGAGCTTCTGGATGCCCCAATCCTGCGAGATTCGCGTGGCCGGCAGGCCGTAGAGCTTGTTGATGTAACCGCCGAGCGAGATGTAATCGTAGACGCGTCTGCCGACTCCTCGGATCACCCACTCCTCGACGTTGCCGCGCTCCCTCTCGTCGCTGAACTGGAGAAACATGTTGCGCCGGAGAAGCTCCCAGAGGATCCCGGGCATCAGGCGCGGTTCCATCTGACGCAGCAGGTCTTTGGGGTCGAACGGAAACGTGAAGTAGCGGTCGCGGAAGTGCATCTTCTCGTTCGCCCGACGGATGGGGAGCAGGTCGAGGCCGGGCGACAGGGTGTCCGCGAGCAGGGGTAGAACGTCCCGACCGAACAGGAAGTGGGGCCCGTAGTCGAACGTGTAACCGTCGATGCGGAATGACTTTGCGAGCCCGCCCACCTCCGCTTCCCGCTCGACCAGGACGACGTCCGCGCCGCGGAGCCGGAGCGCGGTCGCGCATGCAAGGCCGGACAACCCGGCTCCCAAGACGATGGTCCTCATCGCGCGATCCGTTCCTCCGATCGACTAGGGTAGGATTTCTCGTTTCCACACCCACATGTGAGATGAAGATGTTTCAATAGGCTTCCGACTTTCGTTGTGGCTGTGAGGTCGCGCTACGATCTACTCGATGTAGCCGAGATTGCGCAGCGACTGCTCCACGACACGGGACTCCTCGTCCGTGTAAGACGGTTGTCCGCCGTCCACTCCACCGGACCGGAGATCGTAGTCGACGTACCGCACCGGATTCTCGGCGAGATGGCGGTCGGTGAAAATTTCGGTGACGACACGCCCATCGAGGCCGTTCGGCACCGCCATGCCGAGGGAGTAGAGGATCGTCGGGCAGAGATCGGTGATCTCGAGCCGAGGAAGGCTCCGGCCGGCATGCAGGTCCTTGCCTCGCGCAATGAACATCCCGTTCATCCGATGGGTCCCGTTGACGAAGAACTTCCGCGTGTCCTTCGTGGAGATCACCTGTCGGTAGTGGCGGTTGCGGGGATAGGGCCCGCCGAGGATCTGATGGGCGAAGTCCTTCGGAACCAGGATCAGGTCGGGCGCGGACTCGAGAAACGGTCCGTGGTACACCTCTTCGCGCCGATACACCTCTTCGATGAGAGCCTTCCCGCTCACGGGATCCACGAGTCCTCGGAGCTTGTCGATGAGCGCCGTCCGCAGCTCTTCGTACCGTTGGGTCCCGGTCACTATGCCGCTCCGATCGCGGCCGGCGAGGTTCACGCGAAGCGTTGCCGGGTGCTCGCCGGAGTAGACGCTGGTCTTCGACCAGTCGACGAGTGAGCGACGAACGAACCCTTGGGTACGTGCGCGCAGCTGAGGAAACCGGTGCATGAGAGCGTCTTTCGCAGACGACGACAACGTTCGCGACAACGAGTCCAGGGCGAAGCCGAGGAACCCCCGCGCGACGCGCTTGGCGACTGCCACGTTCCGGAACTGCAGCAATCCCTCGGACCGGAGCCACTCGTCGATGAAGAAGACGAGGTTCGAGGCCGCGCCCGCGCCGTGGTCCGAGACGACGAGCTGCACCACGTCGTCGCCGAGCTTTGCCGTGATCCGACCGACGGCCTCGTCGATCCTCTCGTAGACCTGGCGGATCGCGTCCTGGAACTCACCCCCGCTCTCGAGGTAACGCCAGAAGTGATGTTGCACCTGGTCCGTCTCGCCGAAGTTCAGGGCGAAAAGGTCCCAAGGGTACTTGTCCATCAGGTGGAGGATCACGCGTTCGCGCGCCGCCGCAACGGCGAGCAACGCCCGAACCGCCTCGCGTCGCTTGACGTCCGAATCGAGATAACCGGCCCCGACGTGCAGATGAATCACGTAGTCTTTGGCGAGCCCGAGGATCTCGTCCTTGACTTCGGGCGGATGGGTGAAGTTCGAGCTGATTCCCGGGGAGTCCATGCCGCCGACGACGATCCCGTTCACGGCCGGCGGCGGATAGTTCATCGGGACGTTGAGGAGGATCACCTTCTTCCCGGCATCGCCGAGCATCTGCGCGAGCGTCTTGCTGCGCAGTCGCCGGGCGTTGACGAGCTGGAAGGAGTAGTCGTTGGCCGACTTCTCCTTGAATCCGAAGATGCCGTGCCGGCCCGGATTCACGCCGGTGAGGAAGGAGCTCCAGGCCTGGGGCGTGAAGGGCAAGAGGACGGAGCGCAGCTCGGCGCGCGTGCCTTCTCTCAAGAATCGCCCGAGATGAGGCAAGCGTCCTTCCCCGACGAAGCGGTCGACGAGATCGAAGGTACCGCCGTCGAGACCGATGCAGAAGACGCGCCGCGCCAAGATTCTACTCGATGTAGCCGAGCCCCTTCAGGCTGTCGATGAGCTTGGCGTTGTCGGCGTCCGTGTAGTCCGCGCCGGGAGCGTCGGAGGGCGCCTCGAACGCCTTCGCATAGCGGGGTGGGTTCTCCTTGCGGAACTCTTCGCGAAAAACGTCCCAGGCGACCGTACCGTCGAGATCATCCGGAATCGGCAAGCCCATCTGGTAGAGGACGGTGGGAAAGACGTTCATGATGTCGACGGGCTCTATCTCCAGGCCGGCGGGGCAGTCCGGCCCGTTCGCGATGAAGATTCCATACTGGCGGTGGGAGCCGCTGATCTTGCGCCAGTGCTCGTCTCGCACGACGAAGGATCCTCCACGGCTCTCGCCGAAGCGGAACAGGCGCGGGCTCACGTAGTACTTGTCGTGGGGCTTGAGGATGATGTCCGGGAACTCCCCGACGGAGTCTCCGTGGAAGACGTCTTCCCGCTTGTAGACGCCCTTGAAGATCGGCGCTCCGGTCTCCGGGTCCTGGATCTGCTTCGCCTCCGCGACGAGCCGTTCGCGTAGCGATTCGTACTCTTGGTCGCTCACCATACCGTTGGGATAGTGGCCCTGGCGGTTGATCCGGATTCCCTCCACCTCGCCGACGAACGCCTTGGTCTTCGACCAATCGATGCTCGAGAACCGCAGGTACGATGCCGTCGTGCCGGCGGCGGAAGGCACGTACTGCAGCAGGGCGTTCTTCACATCGGGCGGCAGCGTGCGAAGCAGGAAGGCGAGCACGCGGCCTTTCAGGAGGAACATAGCGTCGTCGAACGCCCGGTAGACGCGGCCGCCGCCGCTGTCATCGCTGGGTCGCGCGAGGAGGTGCAAGCTCCGCAGCCACTCGTTGACGTAGATTGATTTCCCGGTTCGCGGGCCCGCGCCGTGATCCGACATGATGAGAAGCATCGTCTTCGACGGGTCGAGGCTCCGCAGCACCTCCCCGACCACCTCGTCCAGGAGCTCGTAGGTGGCGGGGATGGCGTTCTTCAAAGCGGGCGGGCTCGACGGGTCGTGCTGGGGATGCGTCTCGTCCATGAAGCTCCAGTATTGGTGCTGGGCATTGTCGGGACTGTTGAAGCGCACCGCAAAGAAGTCCCACGGGTGGTGAGTCATCAGGTGGACCACGGCCTTCGCCCGGGCGCGGGTGGCCGCCGCCATGATCTCGAGAGCTTGCAGCCGGCGCCGGTCGTTGTGGAGATAGCCACCCAGATGCAAGTTGATCTTGTAGTCGGGTGACACCTGGAGAATCTCGTCTTTCACCTCCGGCGGATAGGTGAAGGCTGTCTTCGTGCTCGGCGTGTCCAGGCCGCTCACCATCACTCCGTTGACGGCTCGAGGGGGGTACGTGATCGGCACGTTGACGACGATCACGTCCTTGCCGAGGTCGCTCAGGTGCTGCCACACGGTTCTCGCCCGGTTGGAGGCGCCGTTGACCAGCGCGAGCTTGTAGGTGTTCCGCTGGATCTTCGTGAAGCCGATGATCCCGTGCTTACCCGGATTCTTTCCCGTGGCGAACGACGTCCACGCCGGAGCCGAGTGATGGAGAATCGTGGAGTTCAGCTTTGCGTGCACGCCACCGCGCATGAGAGCGGCGATGTTCGGCAGTCGTCCGCTCTCGGCGAGGGGCTTCAGCACGTCGAGCGTCGCGCCGTCGAGGCCCAGTACGAAGACCTTCTTCGGTTCGGGATTCATGGCCTGGAATGATCCTTTCTCAGCGGCCGGTTCGCGCCCTCGTCGATCCTAGCGCGGCGCGGCCGCGAGGTGCGTGAACCGGCGATGCAGCTGTCGGCCCGCGGCGCGGAGCACGTCGATCTCCGATCGGTCGAACGCGCCGAGCGCCAACAAGAGCGAGGCGTACGCCGCGAGGGCGATCGATGCCCGAATCCAAGGCGCCGAGGACGAAAGCACGGACGCCACGAGCGCGGCCGATACACCTGCGAAGGCCGGCTTCCACAGGACGGAAACCACCGCTACGCGACAGATCCGGGTCGAGACGAAACGGAATCCGACGACCAAAAGCACCGTTTCCGCGCACAGGGTCGCCACCGCCGCCCCCATGTAACCGAATGAGGGGATCAGCGCGAGATCGAGGGCGAGGTTGACGGCGACGCAGCAGGCGGTGGCGATGGTCGCGAGGCGCTGGTGGTTCGACGCGTTCAGCACCTTGTCGCAGAGCACACTGAAGAACGACACCCCCCAGACCAGACAGAAGAGCTGCAAGAGCCCGCCCGTGGACGCGAAGTTCTTGCCGAGGAGGAGCACGACGATGCCTTCCGCGTCGACGAAGACGACGAGCATCAGCGGGAGCACGAGGATCAGAAGAAACTTCATCGACTTCTCGAAGGAGACCGCCATCGCGACGGAAGATCCCTCGGAGTAGCGCGCGAAGAGAGGGAAGAGCGCGTCCGTGATCATCCGCGGGACGAAGAGCACCCCGAGGACCACTCGGTAGATCCCGTGGAAAATTCCGACCTCTTCCCGGGTCCTCAGGACCTGGAGAAGGATCGTATCGATCCGGAAGCTGACCTTCCGGAGAAGCCGGTTGGCGCCGACCGGCAGAGCCTCGAGGAAGAGCCACCGGAGAAGAGCTGGATCCCATGTGAGACGGGGAGAAAAGAAGCATCGCTTCAGGATCAACAGTCCAATCGCGAGCCGCGCCGCGTACGACGCGAGCGAAACGAGAAAGACCCCGTTGAGGCCGAAGTCGAAGAACGCGACCGCCACGATCCCGGCCAGGTAGACCGTTTCCGCGGCCACCTTGACGATCGCGTTGAACTGCATGCGCTCGTAGGCGATGAAGACAATCGGCGGAACGTCGCCGAGAAAGAAGACGACCACGGCGATCGCCGAGATGAACGTCGCTTTCAGCACCGCGGGCGAATCGGAAGTCATCCGAACCATCCCCATGATCGCGATGAACGTCACGACAGAGAACAGACAGCGCAAAATGACCGTGGCGGCGAACACCTTCTCGGCACTGCGCAGGTCGCGAGCGATCTCTCGGATCGCGATGGGGCCGGCGCCCATATCGGTCAGCACCATGAACGTCATCGAGACGGCCAGGATGAAGCCGTAGTCCCCGAACACATCGAGCGGCAGGTAGCGGGAGAGAATGCCGACGGTGACTAGGTTCACCGATACGCCGTACATCTCTCCCGCCATGAGGAGACCGCTGTTGCGGATCACACGCAGCGCCGGCTCCACGTGGCCCGGTCCCATCAGTGGCTTCCCGCTTCCGTTCTCGTTCACTCGATGTAGCCCAGCCCCCGGAGTCGTTCCTCGATGCGATCCGCGTCCTCGGAGGAGAATTCCCGGGGGGAGGCCTGTGCGCTCGTCTCTTCCTCGGAGTACCGGACGGGACGTGCCTCGGCGTAGTCGGCGTCGAAGAGATCCGTGCGCACCTTCCCATCCAGGTCAGGCGGAACCGGGACGTCCAAGAGATAGAGGAGAGTTGCCGTGACGTCGTAGAGCTCGAGCCCCGCGAGCGACCGCCCGGCGACGATGCCCTCGCCGCTCGCGACGAAGATGCCCTCCCGCGCGTGGATGCCGCTCGGCCGGCTGGCGAGCTCGGCGCGCGCGAGCTCTCGGCCCCGGAGTTCTGCGACAAAGGCGGCCCCCGGGTTCACGTATTCGGGACGTTCCGTGTAGCCGCCATCCTTCCATTCGATGAGCAGATCGGGCGCCTTGTCGACAAACGGCCCCCAGTACATCTCGTCCCGCATCCGCACGCGTTCGACGATCTGCCCTCCCGTGAACGGACAGCGGAGCGCCATGAGCCGGCCGGCGAGATCTTGGCAGAGGTCCCGGTACTCGCCTCCCGGTTCCACCGTGCCTGCCGGGTAGCGGCCCTTCACGTTGACGTAGATCGTCGGGAGGTTCTCGCGAGAGAACGCCCGCGTCGACGGCCAATCGATCCGTGACGAGGCGAGCAGGTTCGTGTGCATCCTGTTCTTGACGCCCGGGAGTCGGCTCCGCAAGCGCCGCTTCCACGACTTCGAAAGGCGGCGGCGGGCGTACAGATATGCGGCGTTCATCATCCGCTCGGCCGGCCGGCGAAGTTTGGCGGAAAGGGATTCGTCACGACGGAAGCCGAGCTGCCCAATCGACTCGAGCCAGCGATTGATGAAGAAGGTTCGCGCACTCGACGGGCCCGCCCCGTGGTCGGAGACGACGATCACCGTGGGGTCGCCGCCGGCGGCGTCCAGAATCGCCGCGACTGCCCTGTCGAGCTGCTCGTAAACCCGGTGAATCGCCTCTCCGAAGACCCGCGCCTGCGGCGTCTGACTCGCGGGGTGCTGCGGATTCACGTACTTCCAGAAGTGATGCTGTACCCGATCCGCCTCGGTGAAGGTGATCATGAAAAGGTCGGTTGGGTGGTGCCGAACTAGCCAGCGGGCGACCTCCGTCCTCGCCCGGATGCTCTCCTCGAGCGCGCGTAGCGCCTCCGCCGGGCGCCCCTGCCGGACGAGCGACGAGGCACCAGCCTCGATGACATACAGCCCCGTCGCCTTCACGACCTCGCGGACGAGGTCGGGCGGCGAGCAGAAGCCAGGAGCGTCCTGGCTCGGGGCGTCGGGTCCCGCGATCACGAAGCCGTTCACCTCCTCCGCTGGGTACGTCATCGGCACGTTGACCGCACCGACCGACCGACCGTGCTCCGTCGCCATCCGCCAGAGCGACTTCCCCGCCCGGAAGGAGCCGTTGACGAAACGCACGTCGTAGCTCCCGGGCGCGGTTTCGAAGAAGCCGTAGATCCCGTGCTTTCCCGCGTTCTTGCCGGTGATGAAGGTGGACCAGGCGTTCGGGCTGTTGATCTCGTGGGTCGAGGCGTGCTCGCCCCAGGCGCCACGCTCGAGGAGGCGGGCGAGCGTCGGCATCCGCCCCGCCATGGCGAGCGGCCGCGCGACCCTGAAGGTGGCGCCGTCCAGACCGAAAATGAGGATGCGGCTCTTCAATCCGTGTATCCCAGCCCGCGCAGGTACTCGCGGATGTGCTTCTCGTCCACCCACGGCAGGACCAGGTCCAGGGTCCCTCCGTCGATGCCGAGGAGGATCAAAGGTCGGGCGGTGCTCACGGCGCGTCGCCTCAGTCGATGTAGCCGAGGCCCTCGAGGCGCTCCCGGATGATCCGCTCCTCGTCCTCCTCGAACGCGCTCGGCGTGCCGGTCGCCCGACACGGTCGGGCCGCTCGGCGCGATGCGGACGGGGTTCGCCTCGACGAACGCGGGGGCGAACAGCTCGACGAGCACTCGGCCGTCCATGTCGTCCGGAACGGGAACACCGAGCAGGTAGAGGATAGTCGGCGTCACGTCGAACAGGTCGACGCACCCGATCTCGCGGGACGCCGGAATCGCGGGCCCGGCGGCCACGAACACGCCGAGGTCGCGATGGATGCCGCTCGGCCGGTCGGTGATCTCCGCGCGCTCGCGCTCAGCAGGCGTCAGTAGCTTCAAGAATCCGTCGCGCCGGTCCGGGCCGGTCGGTCGCTGCACGTACGCGTGGCCGCGGAAGGAGAACAGGATGTCCGGACCGCGCCACGACTCGGGCCCGTGGAAGACCTCCTCCCCGAAGGTGACTCGGTCGACGATCGGCTCGCCGCTCTCGGCGCAGCGCAGCCCGAGGAGGCGGTCCACGATCTCTTGACGGACCCGCAGGGTCGGCTCGCCGGGCTCGACGATGCCGCCAGGCTCCCGGCCCTTACGGTTGATGAAGATCGCGGGATGGTTCTCGCGCGAGTAGGCGACTGTCTGCGACCAGTCGATGCCGCCGAGCTGCAGCATCGAGTCCACCCGGTCGCGTACGCCGGGGAAGAGGCGAAGGAGGTGCTCCTTGGCGCGTCGCGGGAGCACCTTCTTGAGGAACAGATCGCTGCCCCGGAGCGCCCCGTCGAGGAGTGTCGCCGCGGCGCCGCGCCCACCTCCCGGCTCCCGGTACGTGAGGAAGCCCTCGTGCGCGAGCCAGCGGTTTATGTAGAGCGTGCGATGGCTCGACGGTCCCGCTCCGTGGTCCGACATCAAAAGCACCGTGACGTCCGCCGGAGCCAGAGCGCAGAGCTCGCCGATGACCTCGTCGAGCCGCTGGTACACCCTGAAGATCGCCTCGCCGTAGCGCCGCTCCTCGGGCGGCACGCTCGCCGCACGGCTGGGATCCACGTACTTCCAGAAATGGTGCTGCACCTTGTCCGTCTCGGTGAAGACGACCTGGAAGAAGTCCCACGGCTCGCGTGCCATCAGGTACTTCGCCGTCGCGGCGCGCGACTCGATCGTCTCGAGGAGCCCCTCGAGGGCGAGGTCCGGGCGGCCGTTGCGCATGAATCCCCAGACGCCCGCCTCGACCCGATAGGGCCCGACGCGCTCCCGGAGCTCGCGCAGAATTTCGGGGGGATGCGCGATGCGTCTGTCCACGCCCGGTGCGTCGAGACCCGCGATCAGGACTCCGTTCACGGCCTCCGCGGGGTAGGTGATCGGCACGTTGATCACCACGACTCGCTTGCCCGCCTCGCCGAGCATCCCCCACAGGCTCTTTCCCTTTCGAAAGCTCGCGTTGACGAAGCGAACGCCGTAGCCGTCCTGCCGCGGCTCGAAGAAGTCGTAGATTCCGTGCTTCCCGGGGTTCTTTCCGGTGATGAACGAGGACCATGCTTGGGCGCTGTTCGACAAAGGCGTGGAGCGGAGATCGGCTCGTGTGCCTGCGGCGAGGCATCGCCCAAAGGCGGGAAGCTGGCCCGCCTTCACCCACGGGTCGATCAGGTCGAAGGTTGCGGCATCGAGCCCGATCGCGAGGATCTTTCGCTCAGTCGACATAGCCGAGGCTGCGCAGGCGCGTCGCGATCAGCTCGCTCTCGCGCTCGTCGTACCCGCTCGTCGGTCGATCCGGGGGCGCTGGAGGCGCTTTCGCCGCGGTGTACTGCGGCGGATGCGCCGTCCGGAACTCGGCCGTGAACGCGTCGGCGAGCACGATCCCGTCCATGTCCGACGGGACGGGCACGCCCATGAGGTTCAGAAGGGTCGGCGCGAGGTCGATGATGCGTGCGCCCGCGAGCGCGTGCCCCGCGCGCACGCCGTCGCCGCGAAGGAAGAGGATGCCACTGCGCCGATGGTTCCCGCCCTTCTGCAGGCTCGACCAATCACTGTAGTCGCTGTGGTTCAGGCTCGACTCGAAGATCGCTCGCGTTCGGTCGGAGTACCCGGGCCAGGAGGTGTAGGTGGAATCGCGCCACGTCACGAGCAGGTCTGGGGCGAAGTCCAAACACTCCCCGTGGTAGACCTCCTCCTTCCGGTAGACGCGATCGACCACCGGTTCTCCGGTGTCGGGATCGCGGAGCTCCGCAAGCTGCCGCGTCACCGTCTCGCGCAGCCGCTCGTACTCTTCGCCAGGCTCGACCGTACCCTGCGGCAACTTCCCCTTGAGGTTCACGAAGAGGTTGGTGCTCTCGCGGCCGAAGGAATAAATCCGGGTGTGTCTCCAGTCGATCTCGGAGAAAACCAGGCGCGACTTGACCTTCTCGCGAAGGACCGGGAACCTGCGCTTCAGCCATTCCAGACCCGCCGGAGGGACGTGGCGCTTGATCCCGCCGTGGAGGAGCTTCAGCGCCGCAAGCCCCGCCGTCTTCGCTCGGTCGGCGACCGAGCCCGACCGGGCGCCCCCCACGTAGCGCAGGTAGCCGAGCGACTCGAGCCACTTGTTGATGAAAATCGCCTTGTAGCAGGGCCCGGCGCCGTGATCCGAGACCACGGCGACGCGCGCCCCGTTGGGTAGGCGCTCGAGCAGCTCGCCGAGGATGCCGTCGATTTTCACGTAGAGGTCGTGGATCGCGCTTCCGAAGCGGGCACGGTCTTCCGCCGACACGCTCGCGAACTTCGGGTCCATGTACTGCCAGTAGCCGTGCTGCACGAGGTCGAGCGCACTCCACACCACCATGAAGAAGTCCCACTCGTACCGTTCGAGCGCGTGAAAGGTGAGGCGGCGGTGAAAGTCGAGGATCACGTGGATCTGCCTCAGGAAGGACTCCGGACTGTGACCCTGCGGGTAGTCCCGGAGGACGAACTCGCCGAGCGCGCGCGTGATCTCGTCACGTGCGGCACGCGGGTGGATGAAGTCCGAGTCGATGCCAGGCGCATCGAAGCCCGAGACCTGCAGCCCGTTGACCGGCTCGGGTGGGTAGGTCATCGGCACGTTCAGAATCACGACGCGCTTCCCGGCATCGCTGAGCAGGCGCCAGAGCGACGCTCCGCGGCGCATGCCACCGTTCGTGTAGATCAGCTCGTGCGTGCCGGGCTTGTGGACGACGAAGTCGTAGATGCCGTGGTTCCCGGGATTGCGACCGGTGATGAAGGACGTCCACGCAGGCGGGCTCAGCGGGTGCAGGGTGGACTCTAGTGGACCCCATGCCCCCTCCCGCAGCAGGCGGCTGAAGTTAGCGAGCTTACCCTCCTCCACCCATGGGAGAATCAGGTCGAGGGTTGCGGCGTCGAGCCCGAGAACGAACAGCTTCTCGGGCTCGACGTGGGTCGCTGGCTCCATCAGGCTCTGGCGTGAGCCGCCTGCAACACCTGCCGACGCTCCTTGAGAACCATCCGGAAGAAGCGCTTCGCGAGCCAGAGATTGCGCATCATCTGCGATCCGCGCTCCGGCCCGTAGAGGATCCGCCGGAAGCGCTGCCGGACGTGCGGCAACGAGGAATAGTAGTCTAGGTAGGAGTCCTTCACCGCGCGCTGGATGTCGTGCTTCGACAGGCCGGGATAGCTGATCGCACCGCCCGTCACGCCGTCGAAGTCCTCCCACTTCTCGTAGTCGAGCCAGCCCTTCTCCTTGCACTCGTCGAAGAAGCGGGTCCCCGGGAACGGCGTGCACACGCTGAACTGGACCGAGTCCGGCGCGAGCTTCTTGATGAACTGGCGCG
Organism: uncultured delta proteobacterium; assembly: GCA_963745025.1. GTDB lineage: Bacteria > Desulfobacterota > Binatia > JACPRU01 > JACPRU01 > CAVQIG01. Next base: position 280,505 of record CAVUWD010000013.1, on the reverse strand, counting down.
TGCGGCGAATCGTGTCCCACGTCTCGCCGGCGTTGCCGATCATCACCGTTCCGTGGGTCACCATGTTCACCTTCTTCGCGACTTCGAAGGCGTTTTCGATCTCACTGATCTTGTTGTACTTCTCCATGTGCTCGAGGAACTCCTCGACGCCGGTCTCGATGCCGAACTTGACGATGTAGCAGCCGGACTCCTTCATCAGCCCGAGCCGCTCGGGAGTGACGCCGTCGGTCCTGGAGAGGCATCCCCAGGTGATGTCCAGCTTCTCGTCGATGATGCGCTGCGCGAGCGTCTCGACGCGCTTCCACGAAGCCGTGAAGTTGTCGTCCTCGAAGTAGAAGAACTGGACGCCGAACTTGTCCTTCAGCCAGCGGATCTCGGCGACGATGTTCTCCGGGGTGCGGATGCGCATGCGGTCCTGGAAGAAGATCTGCGGGAACAGGCAGAAGTTGCAGTGGAAGTTGCAGCCCCGGCTCGTCCACATGGTCGCGATCGGCTTCTTCCGCGCCGGGAACATCGACTCCCGGTAATCGTTGACGTTCACCAGGTCGTAGGCGGGGAACGGCAGCTCGTTGAGATTCTTCATCAGGGGCCGCACGCCGGTGCGCGCGTGTCCGCCGCTCTTGCGATAGACGACGCCACCGATCTTCGAGAGGTCCGAGAGGTTCTCGGCGATGTCGCTGATGGTGTCGTCGTATTCACCGGTGGCGATGATGTCCACTTCCGGGTGCTTCGCCATCACGTCGTCCGGGAGGGCGGAGACGTGAGAGCCGACCAGCACGCGCACCGCCTTCACGCTCTTCTCGAGCTTGCGGACGAGCGTCATGTCGTGATCGAAGCTCGGCGTCGAGGTGTTCACGACGACGAGATCGGGGCCGAACTCGCCCACCTGCCCGAGGAGCTCGTCGTAGTCGAGGCCGCGCGCCGGTGCGTCCCACAGCGCGACCTCGTGCCCTCGCTGCCGGGCGATCGAAGCGGAGTACATCTGGAAGAGGGGCGGCGGGTTGATGTTGCCACCCGGATTCTTGTGAGCCCAACGCTGCGTGCGATGGCCGAAATCCGGCCATGGACCATCGAGGTACGCGATCTTCACTGTTCGATACTCCTGACTGCTTCTTCCAGCGAGGCACCGATCACGCGCCAGTCGTAATCGCGGGAGATGAGTTCTCGTGCGCTCGGCTTTCGTGCTCCCTCGCCGAGCACCTCTTCGATTTGGCTCGCCATTGACCCCTCCGACGGCCCGCAAGCGAAGCAGTAGGGCGCGAAGGCATCCTTCGTCGCTCCCACCAGGCGTCCAACGACCGTCAGCTCCATGGCTAGGTACTCAAGCACCTTCAGCGACATCCGCGTTTGGTTGGCCGGATCGTCCCCCATGTATATCAGTCCCAGGTCGGTAGCCGCAAGGAATCTCGGGACCTCGCTCTGAGCCAGCCGCCCGGTGATGCGCACATCGATCCCGAGCTCGCCGATCAAACGCCGATAGCGATCCTCGAGTGGCCCACCCCCGCCAATGATGAGCAGCACGAGGTCCCGGCGGCGGCGGGCGGCGAGATCCACCGCGCGGAGAATCACGTCGAGATCGCGCGCGCTGCCCGCCGTGAACGAGCCGAGGAAGCAGCACACGGTCTTTCCGGCGACGCCCACGCGTTCCTTCTCGGCTCTGCGATCATAGCGCGTCGGGTCGAAGAGGTGCGCATCGACGCCCTGGGGCACGAGAGCCGCTGCCACGCCCGTCGTCCGCTCGATGTGCTCGCGAAGGTAGCGGTTGTGGGTCGTGACCAGGTCGGCGCACCGCGGGATCCACCGCTCGCACAGGGCCGTGAGCCTACGCCGCACCACCGTCGACTGCCAGCGCGAGTCGAGGTCGTCGAAGTCGAGGGCCACCTTTTTCCCCCTGAGCTTTGCCACGAGCACGCATGGCCCGGTCGGGGGCAACGGCTTTTGCAGGAAGAGCACGTCGTAGTCCCTCTGCCAGCAGAGCCGGACTCGGCGAGCGGTGGCGGCGATCAGGCCGATCGTCGTGTCGGGCTGCGCGATCGAGCACGATGTCTCGGTATCCTCGTAGTTCGACTCCACGTAGAACACGTCGCGCCCGCCGGCGCGGAGCAGCTCCGAGAGCTTGCGCGCGCGGTAGGTCGAGCCGTGCCGGCCCTCGCCGACGTTGACGAAGAGGATGCGTCGCTTCGAGCCCCGCGCCGGATCGCCGGCGGTCTCCATGATCAGCGGTCGCCGCTGCGCGTCTCGATCTCGCGCAGCTGGCAATCGACGAGCTCCGCCAGGATGCGCTCCTGCTTCCGCAGAATGCCCTTGCCGATGAAGACCGCCTGCGACTTCGCCGGCAGCGACTGCTTCCGCACGAACCAATCGATGTCGTAGCGACCGCAGGTGTAGCTGAAGATGGAGTTCCAATCGTCGCCGGAAAAGCAGAGGATCCCCTTCGCGCGGTAGAGTTCGTGCGGCAGCCGCGCGAGGAACCGCTCGAAGCGCTTGCGGTCGAGCGGAGCCGCCGTCTCGTACGTGAAGGCCTGGATCTCGTCCTCACCGAGATGATCGTGACTCGCGCGGCGCCCAGTCGCGGCCGCCTCGTCGCGGAAGCGACGCACTCCGGTCGCGAACAGGAGGTCCGTCGAGACGCGCGCGAACTCGGTCGGTACCACCAGGGCCCGGCGGTTGTATCGCCCGAGCAGGCGCCCCACGCGGTCGAGGTCGCGCGGGGTCAACAGGTCCCGCTTGTTCAGCACGAGGAAGTCGGCTGCCTCTAGCTGGTGGCGCGCCACCACGTTCTCCTTGCAGAACCGCTGGATCTGCTCGCCGTCGACGACGGTGATGACCGCGTCCACTCGCAGGCCTGCGGCGCGCACCTCGTCGACGAGCGGACCGGGATCGGCGGCGCCACTGGTCTCGATGACGATCAGCTCGGGCTTGGTGGTCTCGACGATCTCCTGCATCGCGTAGCCGAACTGGTAGCTGATCGAGCAGCAGATGCAGCCGTTGCTGAGCTCGACCATCTTGTCGACGTTCACGCCCTCGATGATTCGTCCGTCGAGGTTCAGGTCCCCGATCTCGTTCACGACGACGGCGACCCGGCGGCCCTGCAGGCCGTTCTCGAGCACGTGCTTGATGAGCGTCGTCTTCCCGCTGCCGAGGAAGCCTGTGACGACGTCGACGGTGACGGCCTTCATGCCGCGAGCACCTGCGGGCGGCCGTCCATGGTCGGCGGGGTGTCGACGCCGAGCATTCCGAGGATCGTGGGGGCGATGTCGACGATCCGGACGTCGCCCGGCGCCACCGACCGGCCGCGGACGTAGAAGACGGAGTCGTCGTAGGTATGCATCCCGGTGAGTTTCATCTTCCCGACCAGATTCCGTCGTGCCACGGCGCCCTTGATGTCGAAGCCGTTCCTGCATTGCAGGACCAGGTCCGGGGCGCGGTTCACCTGGGGGCCCGCGTACAGCTGCTCCTTGGTCCACACCTCGCCGACCAGCCGCTCGCCGCTTGCTGGATCCGTGAGATTGCGCAGCCGCTCGGCCAGCTCGAGCCGGAGCCCCTCCGCCTGCGCTTCCTCGACGCAACCGCCGGGGTACCTTCCGCGCACGTTCAGATAGATCCGGCCGGGATCGAGAACGAAGGCCCGCGACGCGGGGTCCAGGTCGGCGACCGACTTCGGAACCGGCGAGCGGAACCGAAGGTAACCCTCATCGCGCAGCCACACGTTCGGATACACCTCCTGCTCGATCCGGCAGTGGCCGTGATCCGACACCATGAGGAGCTCGGCACCGGCGCGCTCCGCCTCCGCCGCCACCTCGCCGACGAGTGAATCGACCTGGCGGTAGTGCTCGAGGAACGCTGCGTGGCGCGGCGCCGTCGGATCGACGTAGTCGCCCCAGAAGTAATGGTGCAGCCGGTCGGTCTCCGTGACCACGCCGATGAAGAGGTCCCAATCGGGCTGCCGGAGGAAATGGAGGAACGCCTGGCGGCGCGCGGCGAGCGTTCTTTCGAGATCCGCGAAGAAGCTCTCGGGCTCCTCGGCGGCGCGAGCGTACTCGACGTCGATCCTGTACCCCATGCCCTGCAGCGTCGGCAGGATCGAGGGCGGATGGACCGCCCTCGCGAGGTTCACGGCGACGAAGCCGGAGACCATCATGCCGCGCAGCTCCCGGGCCGGATAGGTGCCGGGGACGTTCAGGACGAACGACGTGCGGCCCTCCTTGCCGAGGAGGTCCCAGAGCGTCGGGCTCTTCACCTCCCGAAAGTCCGGGAAGTACACGTCGTAGCTGCCCGGCTTCAGGTCGGTGAAGCCGTAGACCCCGTGGCGGCCGGGATTCACTCCTGTGATGAAGCTCGTCCACGAGACGCTCGAGATCGTAGGCAGCGTCGAGAGCATCGGGACGAGTGTTCCGCTCTGCAAGAGCTCCCGGGCGCAGGGCATCTGCCCGCGGGCGGCGAGCTCACGCAGCAGCCCGACCGGGACCCCGTCGAGGCCAAGAACGCAGACACGGCGTCGCCTCCGACCGCGCCAGAGTTTCTCGAGGAGACCCATTCGCAGGCCCAGATCAGCAGTGGATCAGCCGAGCTTGGCGAGCGCGCGGCGCACGTTCAAGCGGACCGCTGCGTCGGGGTGCTCGGCAAGCGGCTTGAGCAGCGGAACCGCCCGGCGGTCGCCGATCGCGCCGAGCGCCCAGATCGCGGACGCCTGGAGCTCAGGATCGCGGAGGACGGCGGCGAGCGGCTGCAGTCCCCGGGGATCACCGATCTTGCCGAGAGAGGAGACGGCTTCGAGCCGGACCGTGAGGACCTCGTCTCGCAGCGCCGCCGCCAGAGGCTCGCTGGCCTCACGGATGTGCAGGTTGCCGAGCGCCTGAGCTGCGGTCCGGCGGATCTCGGCCAAGGGGTCCTGGAGGCGCTCGACGAGCACACGGGTGACGGAGGAACCGGGAACGCCCTTTAGCACCCATACGGCCACTCCCCAAACCCCAGTGGCGGCAGCGTAGATCGCAATCTCGCGCGCCGCCGAGAGCCGCACGATCGGGTTGTCGCTCTCGAGCCGCTTGACGAGTCCTGCGTCGCGGCCGCATGCGGCGGCGAGCAGACAGCATGCCATCCACAAAACCGAACGTCGAGTCATCGCGGAGTCCTCAGGAATCAATAGTAGCCATGCGGAGCCGATCCCCGTTGGGGGGCGAACTTGGTGAGCACCGCGCCGACCAATGGCACCCTCGCGCGCCGCAAGCGCTCGCATAACGCCAAAGCGTCCTCCCGCGAAACGCCTCCGCTCTGGAAGAGGGCGACCACGCCGTCGACGGCTCCCCCGAGGATCAGGGCGTCGTTCACGAGGAGCGCCGGCGGGCTGTCGATCAGCACGACGTCGAAGCGCGCAGAGACGGTCTCGATCACCTCGCGGAGACGGCTCGACTCGATCAGTTCCGCGGGATCGACCGGCGGCCGACCGCCGGGCAGGAGGTGCAGACCTTCGATGTCGGTCTTACGGATCACCTCGTCGAGCTCGGCTACGCCCGCGAGGACGTCGCCCAGCCCGAGCTGTGCCGGCTGGCCGTGGAAGAAGAGATCGAGGCCGGGCTGACGCAGGTCGGCGTCCACCAGCAGCACGCGCTTGTGGTCGCGCGCGAGGGTGACGCCGAGGTTGGCGACGGTGGTCGTCTTGCCTTCCCCGGCCCAGGCGCTGGTGAAGAGGAGCCGCTTTAGGGGCCGCTCGGGGCTCGCGAACTCGAGAGCGTGGCGCAGCGCTCGATAGGCCTCGCAAGGCGGGGCGGCTGGGGGCAGCGAGGCGATCGAAGCGGCGTCGGCGCCGCGAAAGCGCGGGATCGTGGCCAGCACCGGGAGCCCCTTCGTCGGCCCAAGCTCGAGGTCCCCGGGCCTCCTCAACGAGTCGTCGAGGGTCTCCTGGAGGAATGCCAGGCCCATGCCCAGGAACGCGCCGAGAGCCAATGCGACCGCCAGGTTCAAGAGCTTGTTCGGGCTCGTCGGCCAGAGCGGCGCGACGGCCGGATTGACAACCCGGATGTTCGACAGCACCGACGCCTCGGCCACGCCGATCTGGTTTCGGTATTCGAGCAGGGACTCGTACACGCGCTCGGTGGCGCTCACCGCGAGATCGAGCCGTGCCTGCTCGGCGGACTTTGCGGGCAATCCGCGAAACGACGAGCCGACGAGCTTGTCGATGGCGGCGTCCACGCCGGTGAGGTGCGCCCCGAGGCCATCGATCTCGCGCTCGAGCGTCGCGGCTGCGACGCCCGTCGCCTGCTGCACCTGTAGCTCCTTCGGCAGCTCGCTGCGGACGCGAGCGATCTCCTGGCGGAGCACCTTTACCTGAGGAGCAGCCTCCGTGAACTCGGTGAGGGCGGCCGCGAGCTCGACCTCGAGGGTCGAAAGGCGCTCCTTCAGCGCTCGTACCTGGGGGTTCTCGTCGAGAACGAACGTCGCGACACCCTCCCCGGACGGCCTTTGCGTCTGGCTTCGAATGGTCTCGAGCTTGACGCGCGCCTGCGCCATCTGGACCAGGTCGCTCTCCTTCTGCTTCAGGAGACCCGCGAATTCGTCGGCTGCGAGCTGTTTCTCGGTGCCCAGGTTCACGGTCTGATGCTCCTCCTGGAAGCGTCGGACCGCGTCGAGCGCGGCGTCGTACTGGCCCTTGACGCCCTGGATTTGCTCTTCCACGAAGGTGAGCGCGCTCCGGTATTCCGCGCGGGTGTCCTGGCGGCTCTCCTCGACCATGAGGTCGGCCAGCGTTGTGGCCATCAACGCGGCCTCTTGCGGATCGGTGTCGTATACGAAGAGCTGGAGGAGGCTCGTTGCCGGGATTTTGATGATCTCGACGAGGGGCTTCGGGAAGAGCGGATAAAGCAGGGTCGAAACGATCAAGTCGTCCGCCTTACGCACGTCTCCGACGTCGTTGCGCAGTTGGAGCGTGGACGCCATGCGGTCCATCAACGGCCGCGACAGCGCGAGCCCCATGCCGACGTCGGCGTCGCTGCTCTGGGTGAGCAGGGAGGCCACTTCGGTCAGGACGGGGATCTTCAGGCTGGCGGCGACCTCCGTCACCGGCTTGATGTAGATCTTGCTCGACGCCGTGTACGTCGGCGTGAGGAGAAAGGTGATCCCCATCGCGGTCACCGTGACCACCAGGAACGTCAGCAGAGCCATCCGCTTCCGGCGGCGCAGAATGTCGAGAATCTGCTGGAGCTCCATCTATGCGTCCTTTCGTGCGGCGCGTTTCCGCTACTAGGGCCGGATGACGTAGCGGACCTGGAAGCCGTTGAAGATCGGCGAAAGGATCGTCGAGATCTGCGCCATGAAGTGCGCGACGTCGGTGATCGGCGTGCTCGCCACGTAGATGATGTCGCCCCGCTCGAGGAGGAGATCACCGCGGCGGTCCTTTCCGCGCAGCATCTCCTTCACATCGAGCTCGACGTAGCGCGGGTTGCTCAGGCCACCGCGGAGAAGCAGCACACTCTTCCAGTCGCTGTCCCGGGTCAAGCCCCCGGCGACGGCGATGGCCTGGAGCAGCGTGAGGTCGCGTTCGAGTATGATCGCGGCCGGATGACTCACCTCGCCGAGGAGGAACACCTTCTGGTCGTTTTGGTCCGGGATGAAGACGATGTCGTTGGCATGAACGGGGACGTTCTCCCCCATGTTTCCCTTCTCGAACAGAGCGGGGAAGTTGATGATCGTCAGCTTGCCGCCCCGCACCAGGTACGCGCCGCGCAGGAACGCGCGGTCGGTGAACCCTCCCGCCATGGCCATCAGCTCGACGAGCGTCGTCGGGCCGCGCAGGGGGTAGAACCCGGGGTTGCGCACCTGCCCGAGCGCGTAGACGCGCTGGCTCCTGTACTCGGTGATACGCACGAGCACCTCGGGCTCCCGCACGAAGGCCGTCAGGCGGCTGCGCAGTGCCTCGCGCAGCTCGAGCAGCGTGAGCCCGCGTGCCGCGACTTCGCCCACGAGGTAGTAGAGAATGTTACCCGTCGGGCCGATCGTGACGTCGGCGTGGAACTCTGGATGGCGGAGGAGCGAGATCTCCACGGTGTCGCCCGGGCCCAGGCGATAGTCCTCGGGGGTCTCCGCTTGGAGTGACTGCGCCATCGAGAGGTTACCCGCCTCTTGAAACGCGGCCTCGCCCGGAGGCGGAGCCGCAGCAGCCGAGATCTCCTTCGCGGACTGGGCTCGGCGGGCCGAGCACCCGGAAAGGACCGCGAGCGTCAGCGCGGCCGCCAGCCACCGCGCCCTACCCGTGACGAGGCGCCGGCGACGTGCGTCGTTCATCGGGTCACGACCATACGGCGGGCGGCGCGCTTCGGCCAGCGGACTTCCTTGAGCGACAGCACCACGAAGACGCTCTTCACGAGGATCTTCAGGTCCATCCAGAGCGTCTGCGTTTCGATGTACTCGAGGTCGTCAACCATGCGTTCCTCCATCGAGGGGACGCCGCGGCAACGGATCTGCTGTAGGCCCGTGACACCGGGTCGCGCTCGCAGCCGCTGGCGCTGGTAGCCGTTGTACTTCTCGACGATGTGCACCTCCTCCGGTCGCGGTCCAACCCAGCTCATTTCGCCACGCAGCACGTTGAAGATCTGGGGTAGCTCATCGATGCTCGTGCGCCGGAGTATCTTCCCTAAGGCGGTAACGCGGGGGTCGTCGACGAGCTTGAACACGGGCTCGCCGCCGGCGTCGAGTGCGACCTGCTGCGAGAGCAGCTGCTCGGCGTTCGCGACCATGGAGCGAAACTTGTAGAGGCGGAATGGATAGCCGTTCTGGCCTGCGCGGATTTGCGTGTGGAAGACCGGGCCGCGGCTCAACAACTTGATGAGGATCGGAACCACCAGGAAGATCGGGGCGCAGGCAACGAGCATGAGGAGCGAGAGGACGATGTCCATGGCGCGCTTGAGCCGTCGGTGCCAAGGCGGGAGATTGGGCTCGCGAAGGCTCAGCGATCCGAAGAAGCCGTTGGTCGGGGCTCGGACCGGCTCGACAGTCTGCGCGTACACCTCTGGCGGGAGGCGAAAGTCGACCCGGCTCGCCGGTGACAGCCGCAGCGTGACGTCGGTCAACGACGCGTAACGGAGCGGCGCGGCGCAGAAGACGACCTCTGCACCCGTGTGCTCGAGGAGGCCGAGGAGAGACGCCGCCTGCGACGAGGCGCCGTCGAAGTCGTGGGGCGAGAACCGTTCTCCTCCGCTCGGACGTCCATCGCGGCCGTTCTCGTCGGAGAAGCCCACGTACTCGAACTGCATCGGATATTCGCCTTCCAAGCGTCGAGCGATTGTCGCGGCCGCGGCCGGGGCGCCGAAGACGAGAACGCGTTTTCGTTCGCCGCCGGTCATCGTCTCGCGATCCGGCCGAACGCGCCCGCCACTAGCCCGGCACAAAAGGCAATCGAGCGCAGGAACAGCAGACCGGGCGCCAGGCGCGCGACCGAGGGATCGCGGCCTCGAGCAAAGGAGACGAACGGCAGCGTGCTTGCAAGGAAGGCGGCGAGGCTCAAGCCGGCGAGGACGAGCGCCCGGGGAAAGAGGAGGGCCGCGAGCAGGGCTCCGGCGAAGGCATAGGTGAGAACGATCTGCAGCCGCAGCGACCCGGGCGTGTGCGCGTCGCCGGCGACCTTCTTCGGATGCTTCAGCAGCACGCGCACCTTCCAGTATGCGACGTAGAACTTGCGGCGCAGGTATCCCGCGAAGTTGGGCTGGTGGCGATGGAACACGGCCGCGGTCGGCTGAAAGACCATCTTGCGGCCGTTCTCCGCGAGACGGAACGAGAACTCCTGGTCCTCCACGGACGCCGACGGGAAGCTCGTGTCGAAGCCCTTGTAGCTCAGGAAGAGGTCGCGCCGGAACCCCGCGGAGTACGTGTCGACGAAGTCGATCTCCCGACGTCGGCGCATGCGCTCGTACTTGTGCTCGTATTCGACCTGGATGAAGCGCGCCGCCAGCTCGGGCTGTCGCGTGCGGTAGATCCCTTTCACCCCCGCGACCTCGGGGTTCGCGAAAGGCTTCGCCATTTCCTCGATCCAGTTCGCCGCCGGAACGCAGTCGGCGTCGGTGAAGAGGAGCAATTCGCCGCGGGCTTCGCGGGCGCCGTGATTGCGCGCCGCCGCCGGTCCCTGGTTCGTCTGACGCAGGACCCGAACCCCGCGCTTTTCCGCGCACGCGGCGGTCCCGTCGATCGAGCCGTCGTCGACGACGATCACCTCGTAGCGGTCTTCGGGGACCGTCTGCCTCGCCAGCGCGACGAGGCAGGAATCGATGGTCTCCGCTGCGTTGAACGCTGGCACCACGACCGAGATCACTCCGCTCCCCTAAAGCGACCGACCCAGGGCTCTTCGGCTTGACCGACCGGCGAGAACGACATGGCGGGGAGCCGGTCAACCCGCGGGAAGAGACCGCTCGAGGTGACTCCGCTGGCTCCACCGCTTGGTCATGTACCTGAGGAAGTAGTTCTTCGCAGCCATGCTGACCCGAGTGAACTCGCTCGGGTGATGCAAGACCTGCTTCAGCTTCGACCAAACGTACTCGCGTCGTAGATAGAAGCGGTCTCGCGCCTCGTCGCACAGCCGCACCATCTCCTCGTGCGACAGATCCGGCGTGCTCACGACGCAGTTGTGCCAGCCCTCGGGAGTGATCCAGTCCTCGTAGTTCTCGCTGCGGATCTGGCCCTTCTGCTTGTAGTAGTTGTACGTCTCGGTGCCGGGATAGACCATGATCGGGAAGAACTGAGCCGTGTCAGGATTGATCTCCATCGCGAGCTGAACCGTCTGCTCGAACGTCGCGCGCGTCTCCCCAGGGTTCCCGCACATGAAGCATCCGTGGACCATGATGCCGGTCTGTTGCGCGTCTCGGACGAACGACTTCGTCTCGTCGAGATCGATCCCCTTGTGCATGCGCTCGAGGATCTCCTGGTTACCGCTCTCGAAGCCGACGCACAGCAGCCGGCAGTTCGCCCGCTTCATCGCCTGCAGCACGTTCGGCTTCAGATCGACGCGCGAATTCGCGGTCCACTGGAGCTTGCAACCGGAGGCGACCATGCACTGCGAAAAGTCGAGGAGCCATTTCGGATCGATGGTGAAGGTGTCGTCCTCGATGAAGATCTCCTTCACGTTCGGGAACTCGCGCTCGACGTAGCAGAACTCGTTCACGACGTCCTGCGCACTACGGCGGCGGTACTTGTGACCGTGCATCACCTGGGGATACACGCAAAACGAGCAGTGATATGGGCACCCGCGCGAGGTGACGATCGTGATCTCCGGGTACTGCGTGATCGAGTAGAAGTAATCGCGATAGTCCAGGTGCTTCTTCCACACCTTGCTGACCCAGGGAATCTTGTCGAGATCCCAGATGTACTCGCGTCGAGGGTTGTGCCGGATCTCCGAGCCTCGGCGAAAGGAGATGCCCCCCACCGTGCTCAGATCCCCGCGCTCGTGGAGCACAGGAACGAGCTCGCGCAGCGTGAAGTCGTACTCCTCGCGCGCGACGACGTCGATCACCTCGCCCTTGCGGAGTGACTCTTCGGCGGTTGCGGAGACGTGGTTGCCCACGAAGACCACGGGTGCTTCGGGAGCGACGGCCTTGAGCTCCGCAGCGACGCGCACGTCCGACTGGAAGCTCGGCGTGCTGCTGTCCAGGACCATGACGTCCGGTCGAAAGTCCCGGGTGAAGTCCTTCACCCATTCGAGCTCGTACCCGCGCGCCGGGGCATCGATGAGACGTGCGTCATGGCCGGCTTCTTCGAGGACACCGGTCGCGTACCCGAGCCAGATCGGGTAGTAGAGAGTCCCGCTTTTGATCACCGCCGGGCTACGCTGCGACCGTGAATAACGCCGCAGGAACGGCGGGTTGAGCATGAGCACTTTCACGGTCTTTTCCTCAGTCCACCGTACGGTGGACACCGAATCGATTGGACGAGCATCCTCAAGTCTCCGTTCGCTCTCTTAGCCATCCAATGCTAGCGGGTGAACTTGGATGGAGTCAACGGTGTTATCCCCCAGTGCTGTCCTCGGGGCCCTCCGGGCGCGCACACGCGCAGACCAAGAGCGCGAAGCGCCCCTCTCCTTCCCCGCGGGTGAGCACGTCGCATCCCTCAGGGTGCGTAATGCGAACTTCAACTCAGAGCGGAGTCGCCCAGAGCTCGAGGCCGTGCTCGCCGTCGTCGGCGAGGAAGAAGACCAGCGACCCGGCGCGAACGATGCCGACAGGTTCGAGATGCGCGAGCGCGCCGTCGGGGCCGGGTGCGATGTCGGCGACGAGAGTCGTACCGTTCTCGCTGCCGTCGCTCCGCCAGAGCTCGGTCCCGTGCTCGCCGTCGTCGGCGGCGAAGTACACCCCGCCCGGGACGCGCGTCAGGTAGAAGAAGCCGAAGCCCGCGCCGAGACCGCTCGCCGAGCCCGGCCCGATATCGGCGACGACCTGCGTTCCGACTCGGGTCCCGTCGCTCGCCCAGAGCTCGGTCCCGAGATCGGGATGCGCGGCGGCGAAGAAGAGCCGTCCCGCCGCGCGAACGAGGTCGGCGGCCTCGGAGCTGGTGGAACCCGGAAAGATGTCCTTCACCCGCGTCGTGCCGGGCCCCGTGCCGTCGCTCGTCCAGAGCTCGCGCCCGTGCGCCGGATCGAAGGCCGAGAAGTAGAGACGTTCCCCGAAGACCGCGAATGCCGCGGGGTTGGAGCTCGTCGTACCGGGCGCGATGTCGCGGACCATTCTCGTGCCCTGCGGCGTGCCATCGCTCCGCCAGAGCTCCTTCCCGTGGTGGCCGTCGTTCGCTGCGAAGAAGAGGAGGCCGCCGACCGCCATCAAGCTCTCGGGGAAGGAGTTGCCCGACGGATTGATGTCCTCGACGAGCACGGTCCCGGATTCGCTCCCGTCGGTCTTCCAGAGCTCCCGGCCCCGGGCGTTTCGAGCGGAGAAGAAGATCGCGTCGCCGACGCGCGTGAGAAAGCGCGGTGTTGAGGAGGCGCCGAACCCGCGAGCGATGTCGGCGACCATCCGGGTTCCGTCTCGCGTGCCGTCGCTCCTCCAGAGCTCGCGTCCCGTCCCGGGCCCCATGGCCGAGAAGTAGACCGTGCCGTCGACCGCCAGGAGATCCTCGGGATCCGACCCGACCGCTCCAGGAACGATGTCGCGAACGCGGTCCGTGCCCTCGGCGCTGCCGTTGCTCCTCCAGAGCTCGCGACCCGTGACCCCGTCGTTCGCGGCGAAGAAGAGCACCGCGCCGACCGCGACGGGCGACGACGGCGAGGAATGGCCGAAGCCGAGGCCACCGGGCGGATTGATGTCGGCGACGAGCACGGTGCCTTCCTCGGTGCCGTCGCTCTTCCAGAGCTCGAAGCCGTTGACGCCGTCGTTCGCGGAGAAGAAGAGCGTGTCGCCGACGACGGCGAAGTCACTCGGGCTCGAGGAAGCCGCGCCGGGGTTGATGTCACGAGTGAGAAGCACCGTCTCGGCCCCGGCGATCGACTGCGAAACGAGGAGAGCGAGCCAGGCCATCGTCCCCACGCCGCTCGTGGCGCGTGGCTTCATCGCTTGGCGAGCCGAAGGAGGCCCTTCCCCTCGAACTGCAACACCAGCGTCAAGCTCCATGGCCACCACTATCCCGAAATCCTGTCTCAAAACGCTCTTGGACACAACGTGAGCAGCCCGAACGAGCAGCAGGGCGTCGCCCGGAACCTGCTCTAGAAGTCCGAGCTCGATCGGGTGGAGTCCCCCCTTCAAGACGATGAGCGGATTCGCTCGAGACGAACCAGCGTACCACCCGTCGTCCTCGTCCTTCGTCCTCGGGAGTTTGCCGTCGACCTTCGGATTGTTAACGGGATCGCCGCGGGGGCTTGCTCCCGAGCACGGCGATCCCCTCGATCTCGACGAGCGCCTCTTTCTGGAAGAGCCCACTCACCTCGAATAGCGCCATCGCGGGATAGTGGCCGCCGAAGTGTTTGCGGAACACTTCGCCGAGCGGCTTGAGCTTCGCCACGTAGTCGTCGCGGCTCCGCACGAAGACGTTGAGCTTCACCACGTCCCCGAGCACGCCTCCGGCATCGCCCACCACCGCGCCGAGATTGGCGATCGCCAGGTCGAACTGGCGTACGAGATCGCTCGGATCGGCGATCCGACCCGTGGCATCGCTGCCGGTCTGCCCGGCGAGGAAGAGAATCCGCCCGCCTTCGACGAGGATCCCGTGGCTGAAGCCGGAAGGCCGCGAGAGGGCCGTCGGGTTGATGATCCGCTGTTTCATACGGGGCGCTCCTCTGGCGATCGATGACGCAGCTTGAAGCGCTGGATCTTGCCGGTCGCCGTCTTCGGAAGCTCGTCGACGAAGTCGATCCAGCGCGGATACTTGTACGGTGCGAGCCGGCTCTTCACGAATCCCTTGAGCTCCTCGGCGAGCGCCTGCGATGCGAGCGCGCGTTCCTTGAGCACCACGAACGCTTGCGGCTTGAGGAGCCCGTCCCGGTCGTCACGACCGACGACCGCCGATTCGAGCACGGCGGGATGCTCGACGAGGGCCGCCTCGACCTCGGCGGGCGAGACCCAGATGCCGCCCACCTTGAGCATGTCGTCGCTGCGACCGCAGTACCAGTAGTAGCCATCCTCGTCGCGATAGTACTTGTCGCCGGTCTCGATCCACCGTCCGCGCAGCGCGTCCTTCGTTTGCTCGTGCTGGTTCCAGTAGAAGGCCATCGTCGAATCGCCCTTGACGCGCAGGTTGCCGATCGTCCCCGAGCGGACGGGCGCTCCTTGCTCGTCGAGGATCGTCACTTCGTAACCCGGCACGGGGACCCCGGAGGAGCCCGGACGCGCGGCCCGCGGACGATTGGAGAGAAAGATGTGCAGGATCTCGGTGGTGCCAATGCCGTCGAGGATCTCGACGCCGAAGCGATCGAGCCAGCGGCGGTAGATCTCGGCGGGAAGAGGCTCGCCGGCAGAGGCGCATAGCCTGAGCGAGGAGAGATCATAGCGGCTCTCGGCGTCCGCGAGCGCCAGCATCCCGGCATAGAGCGTCGGCACGCCGAAGAAGATCGTCGGACGATGGCGGCTCAGAACTTCGAAGACGCGCTCTGCCGTCGGCCTCTCGGGATAGAGCACCGCCTCTGCGCCAACGCTCAACGGAAAGTAGCCCGAATTGCCGAGACCGTAGGCGAAGAAGAGCTTGGCGGCGGAGTAGATGCGGTCGTTCGCGGTGAGGCCGAGTACGTGGCGGGCATAGCACTCGGCGGCGACCACCATGTCGTGTTGCAGATGAACGACGCCCTTCGGAAAACCGGTCGAGCCCGACGAATACAGCCAGAACGCGACGTCATCGCGCGAGGTGCGCGCCGGCTCGAGCGCAGACGAGGCGCGTTCCAGCAGGGCCTCGTACGAGAGACAGCCCGGAGCATCGCCTCCCGCGATCAGCACGTGCCTCAGACCGGGCGCTTGGCCGAGCGCCGGAGCGACCTCCGCGAAGAGCGGCGCCGAAACCACCATCGCCTTGGCACGGCTGTCGTTCAGGAAATACTCATAGTCGCGCCAGCGCATGAGCGTGTTGACCGGCACCGGAACCGCTCCGATCTTGATCGCGCCCCAGAACGTTCCGAGGAACTCGGGGGCGTCGAGGCAGACCATCAGCACGCGATCCTCGAGACCAACGCCCAACTCGCGAAACGCGTTGCCGGTACGGTTGGCGAGCTCCGCGACGTCTCGGTAACGAAGCGAGCGTTCGCCGGCAGAAGAAGGGGCGACTGTACTCTGGCTGCAGAGATACGCGAGCCGGTCGCCGTGCCCCTCGGCGAGGTTCCGATCGACGAAATGGGCCGCCGCGTTGAACTCCGCGGGCAGGACGTCGGCAGCGTTCATTGCGCCTTCATCATCGGATCGCCGCTGTCCCGCGCGGCGGTGTCAGTAACTGCATCATAGGCATCATAGGCTCAGTATCGCCAGATGCTAGCTCGGCAGGCTGCCTGGCCGGAGCCGGTTCGCGACCAGCGGGAGCGATCCGTGGCGCAGCACTCCTGACTGCTCTTTCGCTTCCAAAGGTCTTCCTGTAGTTCGCGGTCGTTGATCGACGCGCGAACATTCGCCGCGGATGCGGTGCTGCGCGACGGTGGATCGATCCACCTGCGCGCGATTCGCCCGGACGACAAGGCTCGGCTCGTCGACCACTTCAAGCGGCTGAGCGCGCGCTCGGTCTACTTCCGGTTCTTCGGCTCGAAGCTCCGGCTCACCGACGACGAACTCCGGCGCTTCACCGAGCTCGACTTCGTTCGCCACGTGGCGCTAGTGGCGACGCTGCGGGAGCGGGGCGAGGAGCAGATCATCGGCGTGGCCCGCTACATCGTGGTGCCGACCGCGAGCGGCGAGCCGAAGCGCGCGGAGGTGGCGTTCGCGGTCCCCGATGCGCATCAGGGCCGCGGCATCGCGACGCTGCTCCTCGAAGAGCTCGCTCGTATCGCCCGAGGCAACGGCATCGACGAGTTCGAGGCCAACGTGCTCGGCGAGAACAACCGCATGTTGGAAGTCTTCGGCACGAGCGGCTTTCGCGTCCGGCGCGCGATCGACGGTGGCGTTTTCTACGTCACTTTCCCCACGGAAGCCACCGAAGAAGCCGATCAGGCAAGCGCCGCGCGGGAGCGTTCCGCCGTCGCAAGCAGCATTCGGCCGTTCCTGAATCCTGCCTCGGTCGCGGTCGTCGGTGCGTCCCCTCGCCGAGGCACGATCGGCAACGCGCTCGTCCGCAACCTGAAGCGCTGCGGCTTCACCGGACGGCTCTATCCGGTTCACCTTGCAGCATGCGAGGTGGAAGGCCTGCCGGCGTATCCGCGTATCTCCGCGATCGGCGCACCGGTCGATCTCGCGATCGTCGCCGTTCCGGCTCGGGCCGTCGAGGACGTGGTCTTGGATGCGACCCGTGCGGGGGTCCACGGCCTCGTCGTCGTTTCGGCGGGATTCGCCGAGGTCTCACCCGAGGGACGTGTCGCCCAGGATCGGCTGCGTGATCTCGTGCGCTCTTCGGGCATGCGGATGATCGGCCCCAACTCCCTCGGCGTGCTGAATACGGATCCCGCCATCTTGCTGAACGCCACGTTCGCGCCGCCTTGGCCGCCGGCCGGCAACATCGGGATGCTCTCGCAGAGCGGGGCGCTCGGGCTCGCCCTGCTCGATTATGCACGCGGCCGAAACCTCGGGCTCTCGACGTTCGTGTCCGTCGGCAACAAGGCCGACGTCTCGAGCAACGATCTGCTCGCGTACTGGGCCGAGGACCCGCGCACTCGGGTCATAGCCCTGTACCTGGAGAGCTTCGGAAACCCCCGCAAGTTCGCCCGGGTCGCTCCCGAGGTTGCGCGGCAAAAGCCGATCGTAGCGGTCAAGTCGGGTCGTTCGAGGGCCGGGGCGCGCGCGGCGTTGAGCCACTCCGCGGCCCTCGCCGAGCTAGACGTAGCCGTCGATGCTCTCTTCGATCAAGCGGGCGTGATTCGTACCAACACGATGGAGGAACTGTTCGACGTCATCGAGTTCTTCTCCTCCCAGCCGATCCCGGCCGGGCCGAGAGTCGCGATCATCTCCAACGCCGGGGGACCGGCGATCCTCGCGGCGGATACCTGCGAAGCGCGCGGTCTGGAGCTCCCTTCGCTTGCCCCAGAGACCCTCGACCAGCTCCGCGGCTTCCTACCTGCGGAAGCCGCGCTCGGAAACCCGATCGACATGATCTCCTCGGCGAGCCCCGAGGACTACGCGCGAACGATCGCCGCCGTCGGGACCGATCCGAACGTCGATGCGATCGTCGTCGCGCACGTGCCGACGATGGTCAGCGTCCCAGAGGAGATCGGCAAGGGTATCGCAGGCGGCGTCGCCGAGATGCCTCCGGAGAAGCCGGTGCTCGTCGTCTACATCTCCTCTCAAGGTGCGCCGGTGTCGCTCCACGAGGGCAAGCGTGGTTCGCTTCCCTGTTACGTATTCCCGGAGAACGCCGCGCTCGCGCTAGCCGCAGCCTCGCGCTATTCGCGCTGGCGCCGGCGGCCGCCCGGCCAGATGTTCGAGCTCGAACGTTTCGCGGCCAGCAGCATCCGCGCGGTGATCGATCGCGCGATCGCGGCGGACAGCAGCCCGGCGTGGCTTACTCCCGAAGACGTCGCCTCTGTGCTCTGCGCAGCAGGGATCGGGCATGCCGCATCGGAGCGAGTGACCCTCGAAGACGCCGCGTCCGCCGCCGAGCGCATGGGCTACCCGCTGGTCGCAAAGCTGATCTCTCCGGACGTACTCCACAAGACCGAGGTCGGGGGCGTGATCCTCGGCCTCGATTCGGCTGAGGACGTCGCCCGCGCCGCCTCCACCCTCGCCGAACGTGCTCGAGCCCACGGGGCTCGCTTCGAAGGCATACTGCTTCAGCGCGAGATCCGCGGGGGCATCGAAGCGCTCGTCGGCGTCACGATGGACCCCGTCTTCGGTCCACTGCTGGTTTGCGGACTCGGTGGGATTCTCGTCGAGCTCCTGCGCGACGTCGCCTTTCGGCTCACGCCGGTGAGCGATCTCGACGCGCTCGAGATGGTCGGCAGCCTGCGCTCGGCACGGCTGCTCGACGGCTACCGCGGCGCGCCGGCTGGCGATCGCCAGGCCCTCGTAGGTGTGATCGAGCGCGTGTCGGCGCTCGTCGAGTTGGTGCCCGAGATTCGCGAGCTCGACCTGAACCCGGTCAAGGTGCTCGAGCCGGCGAAGGGCGCGATCGCCGTAGACGCGCGGATCCGAGTTGCCCCGCAGTAGGGAAGAGCAAACGCAAGCCCGCACCCGACTGGGACGCGTCGCAAGCGCCAGATGAGTCGCGGAGCCGTCTTTGGAGGCGCGCGAGGCGCCTAGAAGCTCGTGGCGGCCAAGTCGGGTGCGGGCTCGGCACGCTCTACGGGTTTAAGTATTTTCGCTCCTAAGGTTAGGCGCCGACAGCGGATCTCAGCCCTCCACCGCCTCGGAACGAAGGTTGCTAGGAAGAAGCTCGTGGCGCATCCGCGCCCGAAAGGATCAGCTACGATGAAAGTTCGGGAGATCATGCAGAAGGAAGTCGCCACTCTCGGCCTCGAAGATTCTCTAGACGTCGCCGAAGACATCATGACCCTCGGCCGCGTTCGTCATCTTCCGGTATTGGCCGACAATCGGCGTCTCGTCGGTCTCGTAACCCAGCGAGATCTCTTGAAAGCGTCCGTCGCATCCGTGCTCGAGCTCAGCCGATCGATCGAACACGACTGGCTGAAGGCAATCCCAGTTCGCTTGGTGATGAGCACGGAGCTTTCGACGGTTTCGCCTGAAGACACACTGGAAGAGGCCGTTCGTTTGATGATCTCCAAGAAATTCGGGTGCTTACCTGTGGTCGAGAACGGAAGACTCGTTGGACTCCTGACCGAGACGGATTGCCTTCAGGTGTTGGCCGGATTTCTCAAGGAGGTACCCGGTGGGCAGATCCATTGAAAAATTCCCAATATCAAGAATTTTCCGACACGAATTCTCTGAATCAAGAATGGAGTTGATTGACCATGTACCCACAAGAAGCGGACGTACAGGACCCCTTGGATAAGCAATCGACACCGACCGCCTCTGGCGTCGCCACCGGCCGCATCCTGTTGGCGGATGACGAAAATACCAGCCGCGAGACCCTCGCCGAAGTGCTGCGCGAAGAAGGCTACGAGATCGATACGGCCGCCGATGGCCTGGAAGCGCTCGCCGCGCTCGGCGAAAAGACCTACGACGTGGTGATCACCGATCTGCGCATGCCAGGCGCCGACGGACTGGCCGTGCTCCGTCGCGTGCGCGAGATCGCTCCGCAGACGCTGGTATTGCTGATCACCGCCTACGCCTCGGTCGAGACGGCCGTCGAAGCGCTGCGACGGGGAGCTCACGACTACATTCTGAAGCCTCTGATCCTCGAAGACGTCCTCGGCAAGATCAACCGGCTTTTCGAGCATCGTCAGCTCGCTTGGGAGAGCCAGATGCTGCGGCAGGAGCTCGCGGCACGCTACGACTTCGAGCAGATGATCATCGGCCAGAGTCAGGCGATGCGCGAGATCCTCGGCTTGATTCGCAAGGTCGCGCCGACCAACAGTAACGTCCTCATCACCGGCGAGAGCGGCGTCGGCAAGGAAGTCGTGGCACGCGCCATCCATCACTACAGCCATCTCCACGACAAGCTCTTCTTGCCCGTGAATTGCGGAGCCATCCCCTCCGAGCTCCTCGAGAGCCACCTCTTCGGGCACACGAAGGGATCGTTCACCGGCGCCGTCGCCGCACAGGAAGGACTGTTCCAGCGTGCGCGCGGAGGAACGATCTTCCTCGATGAGATCGGCGATCTGCCGCTCAACCTGCAGGTCAAGCTGCTGCGCGCGATCCAGGAAAAGGAGATCTTGCCCGTCGGCACGGCCACACCGATCAAGATCGACGTGCGGATCATCGCCGCCACCAACCGCGATCTCCAGAAGACCGTCGAGGAGGGCCGCTTCCGCGAAGATCTCTTCTATCGGCTGAACGTGGTGAACATCGAGATCCCGCCGCTGCGCGAGCGCCGCGACGACATCCCGCGACTCGTCGAATACCTGGTGCGGCGACACAACGCGGAGCTCAAAAAAAGCTACAAGGGCGTCGACAACGCGACCATGAAGGTGCTCATGTCGCTCCCCTGGAAGGGCAACATCCGCGAGCTCGAGAATGTGATCGAGCACGCGATGATTCTCGGCAACGGCGAGTGGATTACGCTCGCGGACCTACCCCGCTCGGTTCCTCGTGAGACGGGCGACATGCCGGCCGTCGGCGACAACCTGAAGGAAGCCGTGCACGCCTACGAGAAGATACACATCGAGAACGTTCTGCGCCGCATCGGCCACGACAAGCGAAAGGCTGCGGAGCTGCTCGGTCTGGGGCTGTCCTCGCTCTATCGGAAGATCGAAGAACTGCACATCTCGCTCGGCCACTGAGCGAGTCGATGAGCCAAGGCCCGCCGTCGCTTCGGTTCGCGGGTGGCGCCGGCACCGTCACCGGCTCGAAATACGTGCTCTGCACGGGCAATCGGGCGAGCCTGAAGCCGCCGAGAGCCTCGCACAGCTTGTCCGCGCACGTCTTGGCTAGCGAGGTGGAAGTGGCCTCCGATGGCGGAACCGTGCCTCTCGCATGATCGCCACGGGCTGACTTCGCAATATGCAGATACAGTCGGCCGCTGCCTCTCGCTTTTGGGAATAGGGATTTGCCCAAGCTGCCGAAAATCAGCCAGCCATAAAGGAAGGCATACCACTTGCGGGCTTAACCCGTTGTTCGTAAACGGTCGTACTCGGAGAGCGATGGAATGCGGCAGAACGGCTTCTCGCCTCAAAGTTTTCTTCTAATCGCCTATCTCGCTGCGTTCCTGATCATCGCCGCTCCGCTCGCCATGATTGCGTGGCATGAGCTCAGCGAAGTGTTGAACGGCAACATTGAGACCGGCTCGCTGCTCCGTGGGTTCGCTGCCTCGCTCGCGTTCGCAGGCACGGCACTCATCCTCGCACGCGTCATGAAGGGAGTACCGCGATGAATCAGGAACACGAACCGGAAGAAGACCTGCCGCCGCCGACGGGCACCCTCTTTCTGATGACGCTCTACCTCGCGGCCCTCGCCGGCATGTGGGGCGCGATGTACTTGATCATGCTGTCTAGGTGACGAATGGACCCACAACGTTACGAGAAGATCTTTCTTTCATTCGGCGCAGCGCTATTGGTGATCTTCCTCGCCGCTCTGGCCTACGCTGCGATCGGCATGGGCATTCATCTCCCCGGTCACTCTGGCGGCGTCGACCCCCGGACCGTCCGCCAGACGCCGCCCTTCGACTCGCCTGGCGTTCGCCAAGTTGCGCCGGGTCGTTACGAGGTCGTCCTGGTCGGTCACGCATGGGCGTACGAGCCGAACGAAATCCACGTCCCCGCCGGCACCAACGTGCGCTTCCGCGCCACGTCGGCGGACGTGATTCACGGCTTCTTGATCGAGGGCACGCGACTGAACGCGATGCTCATCCCCGGTGAGATCACCGAACTCGAATATCGTTTCGAGGATCGCGGCGAGCACCTGCTCATCTGTCACGAGTACTGCGGCGTCGGTCATCATCTGATGTTCGGAAAGGTGGTCGTGGAATGAGCACACCGGTGGTTCATGATCCGAAGGGCTTCGCGCTGCCCGATTCGCAGCGGGCGGTCATCCGCTGGACGATCTATTTCGGCCTCGCGGCCCTCGCCGTCGGCGTCATCAACGGGCTCGGCCAGGCTCTGAACTACGCGGGCGTCAACATCCTGCAGTTCTTTCCGGGCATGCGCACGTACTACCAGGGGTTGACGGTCCACGGCGTCTTCAACGCAATCGTGTTCACGTTCTCGTTCTCGAACGGGTTCTTGCTGCTCACCACCGCGCGCGGGCTCGGACGGAAGTGCAACGAGGGCTTGATGATCGCGATGTTCGCCTGCCTCGTCCTCGGCTCGCTGCTCGCCGCCTTCGCGATGTTCTCGGGACGGGCGAGCGTGCTCTTCACGTTCTATCCGCCGCTACAGGCCCACTGGACGTTCTACCTCGGGCTGGCGCTCCTCGTCGTCAGCACGTGGGTGACGTCCGCCACGCAGCTCGTGATGCTGCGCGGCTGGCGGCGAGACAATCCAGGCGAGCGCATCCCGCTTCTCGCCTTCCTGTCGGTTGCGACGTACGTGATGTGGGACATCGCTTCGATCGGCATCGCGGTCGAGGTCGTGTTTCTGTTGCTTCCGTGGTCGCTCGGGCTCCTCCCCGGTGCGGATCCGCTGCTCAGCCGCACGCTCTTCTGGTACAGCGGCCACCCGATCGTCTACTTCTGGCTCTTGCCGATCTACGTGTCGTGGTACGCGATGGTGCCGAAGCTCGCGGGCGGGAAGCTCTTCAGCGATACGCTCACGCGCGTCGTTTTTCTGATGTTCATCGTGCTGTCGATCCCGGTCGGCTTCCACCACCAATTCACCGATCCCGGTATCTCGGGTCATATGAAGTTCGCCCACGCCGTGCTCACCTTCGCGGTCTTCTTCCCGAGCCTAGCCACCGCCTTCTCGGTCATGTACGCGCTCGAGATCGGCGCTCGCCGTCGCGGCGGCCAGGGGCTAGCGGCGTGGTTCCTGAAGATCCCGTGGCACGACCCGGCGCTTTCGGCGCAGGTGCTCGCCATGCTGGCGTTCATGCTGGGCGGCATCACGGGGCTGATGAACGCGAGCTTCAGCATGAACCAGGTCGTCCACAACACCGCGTTCATCCCCGGCCACTTCCACCTCACCGTCGGCGCCGCGGTGGCGTTGTCGGTCATGGGCATCGCGTATTGGTTGGTTCCCTACCTCAGCGAGCGGCGGCTTTGGGGCTCACGGCTCGCGTGCTGGCAGGGCTGGATCTACTTCGTCGGCGTGCTGATCTTCGCCCGCGGCATGATCTCGGGCGGCCTGTTGGGCATGCCGCGGCGCACGCTGGTGCTCGCCGCGCCCTATTACAAGGCCGATTGGCGCCTCCCGGCAATCCTCACGGGCGTGGGCGGTACGATGATGTTCGTCAGCGCGATGGCGTGTTTCTTCGTTCTGGCGATGACGGTCGTCTTCGGCGAGAAGAGCGAGGGCGTCGACATTCCATTTACCGAGACGATCGAAGGCCCACCAGCGAGCGGCTGGGAGGTCCACCTCGACCGGCTGCGTTACAGTGTCGTGACCGTGCTGGTGCTGATCGCGATGGCGTACGGGCCATTCCTCGTGCGGCACATCCCGCCGAAACTGCTGTCTCCGGGATTCACGTTCTTCTGAGAAACGGCTACCGGCTACCGCCAAAGACACCATGGGCTTTTGCGGTAGTCGGTCGCCGGTAGCCCGCCTGCGGAAGCCGTTTCAGGCGGGCCGCGCGGCGGTGGCTTTGGATGCGGCGGCGCGGCGGAGCGCCGTGACGACGTCCTCGCGGGAGATGATGCCCACCAGCGTGTCACCCTCGACGACGGGGAAGGATCGGTAACGAGTCGCGACGATCTTCTCGAGCACTTTGGTGAGTGGCATGTCAGGCGACACGGTCATGGGATTTCGCATCATGAACGCACCAACCTGTTGTTCAAGGATCTCCTGGTAATGCGGCACCAGCCGATCTGGGCCGAAGCTGAACGCCTTCAGGAAGTCCAGCTTGGTCAGCACTCCCACCAAGCGCCGACCCTCGACGACGGGAAGCAGGTTGAAGTCGTGCCGCTCGAAAAGTCGCTCCGCCTCCTTAAGCGGGGTCTTGGACCCCACCATGACGCCGTTACGACTCATGAAGTCGCTCACGCGGTATTCGAGAAATTCGTGCATGACCTTTACTCCCTGCCAATCAAGCCTTGCAATTGGACTGCCAGACCGGACGCACCTCGCTTTCCAAGCGCCGGGGTAACCAGTTCTGAGAAACACGCTTGGAGACGTTCTCAGCGACGAGAAAAACGCACATGAAGTTGCCTCGATCGCAGGGCCAGATCGTGGCATGTGATTTGCGGATAGATTACCCGACGGTTGATTCTGTGTAGGGAAAGCCTTGCCGAAGATCAAATGCATTCTAGTCCCGGTAGACTTCTCCGAGCCGTCGCTCGCGGCCCTGCGTTACGCGGTGGATCTAGCCCGCATGTTGAAGGCCCGTCTCGAAATCGTCCACGTCGTCGAAGCCGTGACGTACGCACCGATGATCGGCTCCGCGGTCGACCTCGACAGGTTTCGCGAGGAGCAGGAGCGTGCCGCCCAGCGCCGCCTCGCCCAGCTGGCCGCCGACCTCCGTCGGCGACGGGTCCACTGCCGCACTGAGCTCAAAATCGGAGCGGCGTGGAGCGCCATCGTCGATCTCGCCAAGCGAAGCTCCGCCGATCTGATCGTGATGGCGACCGAAGGCCGCCACGGCGTCGGGCGGCTCTTGCTCGGCAGCGTCGCCGAGCGTGTGGTACGGAGCGCGGGTTGTCCCGTGCTCACGGTGCGTGCTGGTGCGAGCCGATAGGAGCCATCGAGCCCCCCCTCGCAGGAGATTGGCATGAAGATTCGACGGATTCTTGTGCCCACGGACTTCTCCGAAATCTCCGACGGCTGCGCGGAGCAGGCGGTCGAGTTGGCTCGTACCCTCGGGTCGGAGGTCGTGCTGCTCCACGCGGTCGAGCCCGTCGTGTTGGCGGGCGACCTGTTCGGCGCTTCGGCGGTCGCCAACGTCATGGAAGAACTGCAGCGCGGTGCTCGGCAGGGTTTGGCGCTTCGGCTCGAGCGCCTCAGAAAGAGGCGCCGCATTCGCTGCCGGAGCGTCCTCGTCAACGGCACGGCTGCGGCGGCCATCGTCGACACCGCGGTGCGGCTTGGCGCCGATTTGATCATGATGGCGACGCATGGGCGCAGCGGGCTATCCCACCTTTTTCTCGGAAGCGTGGCGGAGCGCGTCCTGCGCGGCGCGCGCTGCCCGGTGTTGACGCTGCCGGCCACGAGCGTTCGTACGCAAAAACGGACGCGCCGGCGCGCGCGACGCATCGCTTGACGCTCGGAGCGCCGGCGCCGCCCCTCTCCTCGCCAATTCCGAAGTCCGAGAGAATCGCATCGCGAGATTTGCCAGGAATGAGAAGAGTTCTGGCAAAACCATAGAAAAACTCCGGAAATCGCGTGGCACGCCGCTCGCTTCACGAAGCGGCGTGGGAGACCCGCGAAGAATGATCGTCCGGCTCGCGGTCGCGATGACGGCCGCCGATGGCAGGATCACCCCGAATGAGTTGTCCGCTGCGCAGCAACTCGACCGTCTCGGGCTCGGGCCGCTCTCTGCGCTAGCGCATGCTTTCGCGCTGCTCGGCGTAAGACCGGGCGCGAGTCGCGTCGAGCTCGAGAACGCCTACCGTGCGGCGCTCGAACGCTACAATCCCAACAAAGCCATCGACCTCGGTACGGAGTTTGCGTCACTCGCGGTGCAGAAGCTCGCTCAGGCGACGGCGGCTTTCGAGTTCGTGCTCGCCGCCGCAGAGGACGCGGTCGTGTGAAGAGGAGAATCGGATGATCGTCGCAGACGCGATCGGCACCGTCGAGACGATCGTCGTCCGACCATCGCGCGGGCGACTATCGCTATCGGAAGTCTCGACGATCATCCGCGACGAGGGAGGCGACCTCGTGGCGACCGCGCCAGCAAAGGATCCCATGCAGAACGGAGCGTACCGACTGCGCGTCCGCACGCCCAGCCTCGAGGGTCTTGTGGCAGCGCTGATTGCTCGAGGCCACCGCGTGCTCGACGCCGCTGCCGAAGCTGGATGCCCGCACACGGGCTACGAGCATTGAGGAGGATCGACCCCTGACGTCCGCACTCCCGCTGACATTCGTGGTGACGCTGATGCTCTTCGGCGCCTTTTGGGTCTCGATCGGTGGCTTCGCCACGGCGAGGGCGACGCCCTCTCTCGCAGCATCGCCAAGACGAGGGGCACCCAAGTGATCCGCAAGATCCTCGTCGGTTTGGATGGATCGGAGTTCAGCGTGAGCGCGGTCGATCTGGGCATCGGCTGGGCGCGCCATTTCGGGGCGGAGCTCGTCGGACTCGGGATCGTCGACGAGCCGACGATCGTCAAGAGCGCGCCGGCGCCGATCGGCGGAGCGGCCTTCAAGCACCACCGCGACGAGACCTTGCTAGCCGATGCGAGGCGTCGGGTCGAAGAATTCCTGGAGCATTTCGGCGATCGCTGTCGCGAAAGCGGCGTCGCCTGGCGCGCGCTCGAAGACGTCGGTTTGCCTCACGAGCAGATCAACCTCGAGGCGCAATCGCACGACGTGATCCTGCTCGGCCAGCAGACGTACTTTCATTTCGAGACGCGGCGGCGTCCCTGCGAGACTCTCGAGCGGGTATTGAGAAGCGCCCCGCGGCCCGTGGTCACCGTGCCGCGCAAGCTGATCGCGGGCAGCGCCACGGTGATCGCCTATGACGGAAGCCTCCAGGCGTCGCGGGCGCTCCAGCTCTTCCACGGCCTCGGCCTCCAGAGATCGCAATCGGCCCACATCGTCGCAATCGGCGCGAGTAAGATGGAGGCGCGGCGTTCGGCCCAAAGGGCGCTCGACTTTCTGGTCGCCCATGAGGTCAAGACCGAGATGCACGTCGACGAGGCGCCGGTCGAATCGACCGCGGAGATGCTCCTCCACTGGGCACGAGAGCTCGGCGCAGAGCTCATGGTGATGGGCGCCTACGGGCAACCCGTGCTGAAGGAGTTCCTGCTCGGGTCGGTAACGAAGACCGTGCTCCGTGACAGTCCCATTCCCCTATTCCTCTATCACTGATTCGCTTCGATGCCTTTCGATACGGAGTAACGCCAATGACCCATCCATTTCAGTCGATTCTCGTCCCATTCGAGTTCGACGACGGGTCGCTCGCCGCGCTTCAACTCGCGAAGGGCCTGGCGATCCACGACCACGCCAAGCTCGTTCTTCTACACGTCATCCCGCTGCGCGAGGCTGCGTTCTCGGAGCAGCATTACTGCGCGGTCGAGCAGGCCGCCGGGGCGGAAGCGTGGGTGGAGGCCGAGGCGAGGCGCAAGCTCGAGGCGACGGCGCTCGAAGCTCTCGACGGCGAAGTCCCCTATTCGACGATGACGCGAGTCGGCGATCCTATCGCCGAGATCCTTCGCGCGGAGAAGGAGCTGGGAATCGACTTGGTGGTGATGGCGACGCACGGGAGAAAGGGTGTTTGGCGCGTGGCGCTCGGTAGCGTAGCCGAAAAGGTGGTTCGGAGCTCCACCTGTCCAGTGCTGACGACCGTTCCGGAAGCTCGTTCGTGAGGCGAAGCGAGGCGTGACGTGCAGCTGGCGGATCTACTTCGCGAGTGCGCGGAGCTGGAGAGCCATATCGGCGAGCTCTACCAAGGTTTCGCGGCTCGTTGGCACGCCGATCGAGACCTCGCATCCTTCTGGACCGAGATGGCGTCTGCGGAGCGACAGCACGCCTCGTTGCTCTCGGCGGCCGCGGCGCTCGCGATCGAGAAGCCCGAACGGCTCGAGGCGATCGACGCCACGAGCCTCGCCTCGATTCGCGGCTTCGTGCGTGCGCTGACTTCGTGGCCCGCGCCGACGAACGTCGACGACGCTTTGAAGACTGCGCTGGAGCTCGAGGAGCTGGAGCTCGATCGCGTTTACGCCGAGCTCTTGCGCATCAGCGGCGTCGAATCCGCAGGCGCCAGCACCGACGAGCATTGCAGCATCGAAGAGCACGTCGAGCTGCTGCTCGCGATGATCGAGCGTCGCGCGACCGACCAAGGATTGCGGCGACGTGTGGAAGCCCATCGACGCAGCCGCGAAGCGGCACCGCCGGCGAGCATCGGCGCTGCGCTGCGGGGCATCTCGAAGCGCCTTTGGGGCGAGCGCCGCGCGCCGCCGAAAACGACCACGGAGTCGAAGGCGAGCGAGATCTCGCGGCCGGCGACGAAGAATCGCGGAAGTGGACGCGCCCGACCGTTGAGAAGGTAGCCCCCTCACCCGGCCAGTCGGCGCCTTCTCCCCAACGGTAGCGGCAAAGACACCTAGGTGATGCGGCGCGACGACTCGTATGGCGCGAGGATCCGCCGCGCCACGACCATCTTGTGGACCTCGTCTGGGCCGTCGTAGATGCGCGCGAGACGAGCCTGGCGATAGAACATCGACAGCGGCATGATCCTCGGTGGCGCCGGCGGCGCCGTGCACCTGGATCGCCTTGTCGACCACGCTCGTGCAGCACGCTGCGCGCCGAAGAACTTGATGAGCGAGATCTCCTCGCGCGCGGCCTCGCTGCCCTGCGGTGTCGATCTTCCAGGCCGCGTGGAGCGTCATCAGCCGCGCGGCATGGATGTCCGCGCGCGCCTCGGCGATCCAGTCCTGGATGTTCGCCTTGCGCGCGAGCGCCGAGCCGAACACCTCGCGCTCGGTGGCGTAGCGACACATCAGCTCGAAGGCGCGCTCGGCCACGCCGAGCCAGCGCATGCAGTGATGGATCCGCCCGGGGCCGAGGCGCTCCTGCGCGATCGCGAACCCCGATCCCTCCTCGCCGAGACGATTGGTGACCGGGCACGCGGCAGTCCTCGTAGCGAATCTCGGCGTGATGGTTGTCGTCGTCGCCCATCACCGGGATGCCCGCGCTCGATCGTGAAGCCCGGCGTGTCGGTCGGCACGATGATCTGGCTGAAGCGACGATGCGGGTCGGGATGCTGCGGGATTGTCTTGCGCCATGACGATCGCGAACGCCGCGCCGTGCGCACCGCTCGAGAACCACTTGTGACCGTTGACGACGTAGTGATCGCCGTCGCGAACCGCGGTGGTGCGGAGCCAGCGCGGATCGGAGCCCGCGACCTCCGGCTCCGTCATCGAGAAGCAGCTGCGGATATCGCCCGCGACCAGCGGCTCGAGCCAGCGCTTCCTTCTGCTCCGGCGTGCCGAAGCGCCAGAGAATCTCCGCGTTCCCCGAGTCCGGCGCCTGGGAGCCCACGCAAGCCGGCCCGAACGGGCTCCTGCCGAGGATCTCGTTGACGTAGACGTAATGCATGAACGGGATGCCTGCGCCTCCGGCCTCGGCCGGCAGGTGGAACGCCCAATACCCGAGGGCTTTCGCCCGTTCCTGCACCGCCTTCATCGCGGCGGATACGCCGGGCCGCCCAGCTTCCATGCGCCATCGCTCGGAGCGCTCGAGCGGATAGACGTGCTCGTCCATGAAGCGTTGGATGCCGTCGCAAAGCTCGCGGATCTCGTCGGGAATGCTGAAGTCCATGGAGCCCTCCAGAAAATCTGTCGTTAATGAGACGCGACGGTGCTGGATGCCAAAGAATGCAGCCGCCGAACCGCGTCGAGCTCGATCGCCGCGAGCTTGCCCGTCAATGGCCATTCGGCTCGGTGAATGCCGCGCAAGGATCGATACACCCACGCCGCCGAGATCGTGATCGTGGCGAGGAACACGATGCCTGCGATCGCCATAACCGAAAGTACGAAAGGCAGCAGCTCCGTTACGTTTTCCACTTGTCCGAAGTCAGCAGGATTCGTACCATCCTATGCTCATCCTCCAGTTAAGGATACGGCGTCGCTTCGTCCAAGAAATGAGAAACGCCGGGTGAAGGCTTCCCGGCGCTACGAGACTCGATCGACCGAGGTGACGCAATTCGGCTCCGATGTCGTGGCAGGTTACTTGCTAACCCTTCGAAGCATGAAACTGAGCGCGGCAAGCCTGCGGTAGCGCGATGACACTTGTCCCGGTAGTGCTCTTCCTGCTCTTCGATCTCGGCTCGCCGATTCCCCGCGTAGCCGCCATCGACAAGGGACGGGCGCTCTACATGGCCCATTGCTCCCATTGCCACGGCCCGACCGCGATCGGTGACGGTCCGGATGCCACCTATCTGCGCAACCGCCCCGCCGATCTTCGGCGCGACGACGTCTTGAGCTCCTACTCCGACGAGAAGCTAATCGAGAGGATCCAGGCAGGAAAGAAGATGGAGCTCCAATTCCGCCCCGAATCGATCGCGCGGCAGGCGGCGGATACGGAAGCCCTTTATCAGTTTCTACACGACCTGCCCTCGGTATCGTGGCGATGGGTCGATGCTGGCGAGCAGATCTATTACGAGCGCTGCACTCCTTGCCATGATCGCTACGGTCACCCCCAAGCGCAGCTCCCTCCGGGCGTGGAGCACCGGCCGCTCGATCTCTCCGCTCCGGCATTTCAGGCCGGGGTCAGCGACCGCGAGCTACGCGGCCTGGCCCGACACGGCCGGCGCAGCATGCCGGCGCTCGTGCCGCGCGTGACCGAGCGAGAAGCCGCAGATCTCGCACGCTTCATTCGTCTCCTCTCACCCGGCTACGAGCTCTACGACCGCTTCTGCTCATCTTGCCATGGCCTCCACGGCGAAGGCGCCACCGGCGCGCTCCTGACTCGGCCCGCGCCGCATTTTGCCTTCGACGAGCGCTTCTTCAGCACGCACTCTTCCGACGAGGTCCGCCAAGGGATTTGGCACATGCTCGAGGACAAGACCGCGTCGATGACGCACTTCCAGGAAACCCTGAGCGCTGCCGAGGTCAAGGCGATTCTCGTCTACCTTCGCTCTCTGCCTGCGCTACCTGGGAAATCTTCGGTAGGGCCATGATGCCACTGCCGGAAGGGGACGGCCTCGACTCGCGGAAGGCCGCTCGGCGATCGCCCTTCTCAGCTCGTCCCGAAAGTCCGGATGCGCAAGCGCGATGAGCGCCGCGGGACGCTCCGTGTCGGCGAGCAACGAGAGGTCGACGACTCCGTATTCGGTCGCCACGTGCTGCACGTGATGCCTCGCCGTGGTGACACGAGTGCCGGGCGGCAACACCGGAACGATCGTCGAAACGCGCTTCCCGGCTAGATCGGTCGAGCACCGACGAATTCCCGTTTTTGCGAAGGCACGCTCGGACGCTTCCTGAAAGCGAGAAGCGACCACTACGTGGGATGGAGTTTCATTTGACCATCGGAAGCGCCCTCGCTGGTTCCGCCGCTTGCTCACCACGGAAAATTGCCGTAACAGCCGAGGCATGCAAACGACTCCTTCGTCGGCAGATGGCAACGTCTTCGTCTGGTCGTTGAGCGGCGTAGTCATCGCTCTGATCGTCGCGGCAATGCTCTACGCCGTCGGGATCGGGCTCAACAACATCACGCGCATCGGAGTGTAGGGTCATGAGGGATCGTCTCGAGTTGGCGATCGTTAGCCTCGTGCTCGTCGCCGCTGGTCTCGTCTTGGCGGCACCGCTCCTCGGCCGTTACGGAGCGCCTGTCGCCGCCGATGTCGCGGTCGGCGGGGCGACCGCCGCGGGTGTCGGTGCCTTCTTCGCGGCGGCCTACAATACGCTGCGCGCCGCGCGGAATCCGCGCCAGGCGAGTCGCGAAGAGGACCTGAGATGACCAAGTCCACCACGCGTGGCTTCTTCTTCGCCGGCACGTTCTTCTTCGTCACGCTGTTCATCCTGCTGACGATCCACACGCACACCACGATCGCCGCGCGCACCCACGAGGAGGGCCTCACCGAAACGGTGCGGCACGGCAAGCACGTATGGGGGAAGTACAACTGCGAGAACTGCCACACGCTTCTCGGGGAAGGGGCTTACTATGCGCCCGACCTGACGCAGATCGTCTCGCAACGCGGGCCTGCCTATCTGACCCAGTTCCTCGCCGACCCGTCGAAGTTTTATTCCGAGGCTCGCGACGGGCGCCTAATGCCCACACTCGGTCTCTCCCCAGACGAGATCGCGGCCGTGGTCGCGTTTCTCGACTGGGTCGGACACATCGACACCAATGGCTGGCCGCCGCGGCCGATCCTCGTCTCGGGTGTGTCGAGTCGCGGGCTTCCCGGTGTGGCCGGGGTTGCCACCTCGGACGAGCCATCGAGCCGTGGCAAGGCGCTCTTCAACGGCGCAGGGATCTGCCTGACCTGTCACGCGACGGAGCCGGGCGTGGTGTTGGTCGGTCCATCGCTCGCCGCGATCGGCAAGCACGCCGACGAGCGCATTCATGACCCGCAGTACAAGGGCTCGGCGAAGATTGGCGCGGACTATCTCGAGGAGTCGATCCTCAAGCCGAGCGCGTTCATCGTTCCCGGTGACAAATATAGAACCCCCGCGGGGACCTCGCTCATGCCGGACACTTACGAAAAGGTGTTGAAGCCCGAGCAGGTGAAGGACCTGGTCGCCTACTTGAAGACCCTGCAGTAACCCAAGGAGCCACCCTTCCCATGACCTACGAATCTCAGCGCATCGCCTACGCCTACTTTTTCTCCGCCATATTGCTCTTCGGGCTGCAGGTCGTGTTCGGGTTTCTCAGCCTCGCCAAGTACCTCGGCCCGGACCCGTTGATCGACGCGCTCAACTTCGCCACCTCGAAGGAGATCCATACGAACCTGCTGCTCGTCTGGACGATCACGGGCTTCATGGGCGCCGCGTACTTCATCGTTCCGGAGGAGTCGCGCACGGAGATCTGGAGCACGCGTCTCGCTTATCTTCAGCTGGGTCTCTGGCTGGCGATCGGCGTGATCACCGTCGACCGCTATCTCTTCGGCGTGACCGAGGGGCGGAAGCTGCTCGAGATGCCCTTCGTGCTGAAGCTCGGCGTCGTCGTCGTCATGGCCATGTTCCTGGTCAATCTGGTGATGACGATCCGCAGCGCCCGACGCTTCACGACGACCGAAGGGATCCTCGTCGGTGGGCTCGCGGCGACCGCGCTTCTCTTCGTTCCCGCGCTGATCAATTTCGACAACTACACGCTCGATCGCTTCTATCGCTGGTGGGTGGTGCATCTCTGGGTGGAGGGCGTGTGGGAGCTCGTGCTCGGAGGCATGCTCGCCTTCTTGCTGATCCGCCTCTCCGGAGCGGACCGGGAAGTCATGGAGAAGTGGCTCTACGTGATCGTCGGCTTGACATTTCTCTCCGGCGTTCTGGGAACGGGCCACCATTACTATTGGATTGGCGTACCGCCGTACTGGTTGTGGATCGGCGGCGTATTCTCGGCGCTCGAGCCGCTCGCCTTCCTGGCGATGGCGGCTTACGCCTACAGCATTCTGCGGCGCTCGGGTCTTGGACACCCCAACACACTGGCGCTTCACTGGACGATCGGCTCGGCGATCTTCTCGACGCTCGGCGCCGGTATCCTCGGACTCGCGCACACCTGGCCGCAGGTGAACCGCTGGACACATGGCACCCACATCACCACCATGCACGGCCACATGGCGTTCTTCGGCGCCTACGCGATGATCACGCTCGGCATGATCACCTATGCGCTTCCAGAGCTGACCGGCACGCCGGCCGAGGAGCGGCAGACCAAGCTCGGGATCGCCGCCTTCTGGTTGATGGTCGGTGGCATGCTCGGAATGACGATGGCTCTGGCGGCGGCGGGCCTCGCGCAAACCTACCTCGAGCGCATCATGGGCTTCGGCTACCTCGAGACCCAGCAGAAGATCCAAGTCCATTACCTGATGTGGCTAGCAACCTCGGTCGTGTTCTCGCTCGGCCTGGTCGCCTTCATCTGGGACTTCGCCGCCGCGGGACCTCCGAGGGCCCCTGCCAAAGCGAAAGCGTGAACGCACGGCGGCCGATTCACGAGCTTTCGAGCCCGGAGCGCGAGCGGGCGCTCGAACGCCCCTCGGAGGAGCCCTACTACCGGCCGCGAGGCGACGAGATCGAGGTCTTCGTCGCCGCGCACCTCCGGCGCTTGCCGATCATGCTCAAGGGGCCGACTGGCTGCGGCAAGACCCGCTTCGTTCGCCACATGGCGTGGCGTCTCGGTCGCCCGCTCGTCACGGTCGCCTGCCACGACGACCTTTCCGCCAACGATCTCACGGGTCGCTTTCTCGTGCACGGAGGCGAGACCGTGTGGCAGGACGGCCCGCTGACGCTCGCCGCGCGGAGCGGCGCGATCTGCTATCTCGACGAGATCGTCGAGGCGCGCCAGGACACGGTCGTCGTCATCCATCCGCTCACCGACGACCGGCGCGTGCTTCCCGTCGAGAAGGCGGGAGAGCTCGTCGCAGCGGATCCCGACTTCCAGCTCGTGGTGTCGTACAATCCCGGCTATCAAAACGTGATGAAGGACCTGAAGCCTTCCACTCGCCAGCGCTTCGTCACCATCGACTTCGACTTTCCCAAGCCCGACGACGAGATCGAGATCGTAGGTCGTGAGGCGGGCGTGGAGAGGCCGATCGCAGCGGGCCTGGTCAAGCTCGCCGAGCGC
Organism: uncultured delta proteobacterium; assembly: GCA_963745025.1. Lineage (GTDB taxonomy): Bacteria > Desulfobacterota > Binatia > JACPRU01 > JACPRU01 > CAVQIG01. The sequence continues at coordinate 245,848 of CAVUWD010000013.1, read as the reverse complement.
GTGCGGCGACTGCGCGACCGCGGGCTCGTCGAGGTCGCGAGCACGCGACTGCTCGTCCACGCCGCCTGCCTGATCGCCGGCGGTGTCGAGCCGCGCCGCGCATGCGAGGTGGCCATCGCCGGACCGCTCTCCGATGATCCGGATCTACTCGCGGCGGTTTCGGAAGTGATCGCGGCCGTCCTTGCCTGAGGGGCCGAGAGGACGGGACACTAGCGATGCCCGAGGCCGAAGACGTTCTCCTCGACGCGGCCGAGCGCGCAACCGAAGCCGCGCGATCCCTGTGGCGGCGGCATCAGGCACCCGCGCGGGCGCGCGGAGCCACGCTCGAAGAGCTCGAGCGTCGGCTGGGCTTCCTGCTGAGGGCGTGCTTCGGAGGTCAGTGGCCGCTGGTGCCGAGCGATCCCCCGCCGCGCGCGGGCTGGCTGGCCCGCCGGCTCGGCACTCCCGCGCCATGGGAGATCACGCCCGAGCCGACCGGCTTCACCGATGGCACGCAGATCTTCCTGCCACGATGGCTCGAGATCTTCGGAACCGAGGCGGAGGATCGCGGGCTCTTCCGTCTCATCGCCCTGTCGCTCGGCGCACGGCTCGCCGGCGGCTCCATCGAGGTCTGTCCGGCGCCGGCGCCGGCGCGTGATCTTTTCTGGGCGGCGGACGGTGCGCGCATCGATGCCTGGCTCACCGTCGAGCTCCCCGGCCTCGAGCCCCAGGTCGGCGCCGCCCGACGAATGGCGCTCGAGCGCCGGCCACCTCTCGATTCGCTCTCCGCTGCCGAGCGCGCCGTCGAAGAGATCGTCCGCGACTTTCTCGCGGGCGCCGCCCGCATCGAGCGCGAGGCGCCCCAGGCGGCCGAATGGGCGACCCGGCTGACACGCGAGCCACGCTTTGCCGGGCCCTATCGAGGCATGGCGCCGGTTCCGCATTGGGGATCTCCGCGGCCCGACCTCGTCTCCGCAGGCGAACGGAGGCGAGACCCGTCACCGCCGACGGCGCCGCGCACTCGCCCCCTCCGCTCGCGGCGTCTCGGTCGCCGGCTCGAGGCACGCGAGGTCGACGAGGAGGAACAGAATTCCCGGTCGGGGCCTTTCTTCGTTCCGTTCGGCGATCCGCCACAGTCGATCCAGGATCCGGCGGGCCTCCGTAGGCCCGAGGACCGCGACGAGGACATCGACCTCGAGGCGCTCGCCGAGGAGCTCGAGCGGCTCGGGCGGCTCCCTCGCATACGCTCCTCCGCTCGGGTCCACGAGGCGCTCGAATCCGAGAGCGAGCGGGCGCGGAGCACGACCGAACCGACAAACGCCGCGCCTTCCGACGCGCTTGGCCTTCGCTACCCTGAATGGGACTACCGAACGGATCGCTATCGGCGAGCCTACTGTGCCGTTCGTGAGGTCGCCGCAGCTCCGGGCGAGCTATCGTGGAGCCTGCGTGTGCTCGAGGAGCATCGCCCGCTGCTGGCAGGGTTGCGGCGACGTTTCGAGAGGTTGCGGCCGCGGCGCGAGCGGCGGCCGCGCGAGCGCGACGGAGACGAGATCGATCTCGACGCGTTCGTCGAAGACTTCGCGGACCGCTCGGCGAGCCGGACGCCGAGCGAACGCCTCTACCTCGCCGAGCATCCGCTACGGCGCGACGTGACGGTCGCCTTCCTCGTCGATGCGAGCGGCTCGACGGACTCGTGGGTGAGCGGCGGCCGAACCGTGCTCGAGGTGGAGAAGCAGGCGACGCTAGTTTTCTGCGAGGCCCTCGAGTCGCTCGGCGACCGCTACGGTATCTACGCATTCTCGGGACGCGGGGCGCGCGACGTCCGGGTGGAGCGTGCCAAGGCGCTCGAGGAGCGCTACGGCGACGCGGCGCGAGCGCGAATCGGCGGTCTTTCCGGCTCCGCGTACACCCGCCTCGGGGCACCGATCCGCCACCTCACCGGGCTCCTCGCGCGGCAGCGCAGCCGTGTGCGTCTGCTCTTCCTGCTCTCCGACGGCAAGCCGAACGACGAGGACGAGTACGAGGGACGCTACGGCATCGAAGACACTCGGCAAGCCGTCGCCGAAGCGCGCCTGCAAGGCCTCAGCGTGTTTTGCTTGACGGTCGACCGTGAAGGATCCGCGTATCTGCCGCACATGTTCGGGCCGCACGGCTATGCCGTCGTCGCCGCCGTCGCCGAGCTTCCGCTCCGCCTCCCGGAAATCTACCGGGCTCTCACGGCAGAGCGGGCGTAACGGCGCGAGCGTTCAGAGGTATCCAAGTCTCTGCACGATCGCTGCGAATTCCGAGAAGCGCTGGAGTCTCCGGTTGGGATGTACTCGTCCCGGCCGGAAACTCCAGCCACCGCGCGGCGCGCGGAAAGCAATAGACCAGCCTCGAGTGTTATTGCGTTCCGCGCTTTCGCGCGGTGGCGGCTGATTTGCGGTCGACCCGAGTACGGATCCGACCACAAACCAGCCGCGTTCTCCAGCATACCGCAGCCCTCGTACGGCAACGGAAGGCGTTACCCCTTAGCGCGGGCTGACGCCCGCAACCCAAGTGCCGAAATTTGTCACAGGTTCCCCAAAATTCTTTGCGTGGCGCGACGATTCTCGGAACTAGTAGCTCAGAGCTCCTCGACCAGACGGAGGAGGTCGTGCTCGGAGACGATGCCGACGAGCTTTCCCTGGTCTACGACCGGCAGGCAGCCGACCTTCTGGCGACGCATGATGCGGGCCGCTTCTTGAACCGGCGCATCCGGCGCGATCGTGCGCACCGGCGAACGCATGACCTTGCGTACCTCGATCGTACAAAGACTGAGGTTCCGCGCGGCATCCGGAATCGCCTCCACCGAGGACAGCGAAGCGTGAAGCACGTCCCGCTGGCTGACGAGCCCGACGACGGCCCCGGTTTGATCGACGACAGGAACGTGGCGGACGTTTCCCCAATCCATGATCTCCTTGGCCACCAGCACGTTCCTGTCGGCACGCAACGTCATCGCAGGGCGGCTCATACAGTCCCGAACGAGAATCGGTTTGCGCGGACGCTTCTTGGTCATGGCACTCAGCTGACGGGAATGGTCATCTTCACGGTCACCTGGTTCTCCGATCCGGCGACCTCGGTAGCGCGCTCCATCGACTCGCCATTGGGCTCGCCGCGGGCCAACGCAGGTTCGAAGCGGCGAAAGAATTCGTCGAAGGATTCGGCTCGATGACGAATCGCTCGAAACGGATCCCAGCGTATCAGTGACATGATTGTGTCTACTTTCGCTTCAAAGTCCTGGCCACGACCGTCCAAGGTTCGTGCCGTTGGTGTGCATTCAGAGTCCGATCGCCTGAAGCGCCCGCACCCCGCGGCGCAGTGCCGCGTCGAGCCAGTCCGATCGACGATCGCGCACCGCGACTGCCTGATCGAGGAGCTTCTGGCACTTCGCCCAGATGCGGATCTGCCCCTTCTCGAGCGCAGCGCGGTCGGTCACATCGATCGACCGATCGAGGCGCAGGGGTCTTGAAATTTCGTGCGTGACCTTCACGGGCCACGGGAAGATGCCCGGTATCAGGTGAAGACCTGCGCTGCCCACCTCGAGGCGCAAGCCGCGGTACGATTCGAGGTAGGTGCCGTCGACGAGCGCGAAAAGCCGGGACGGAACACGCATGTCCGTCTGGTAGAACATTTCGTCGACACCGACCGCGGCGACGAAGAGAAGCGTCGCCTGGCTGCGAAGCGCGAGCTCGACGAAGCCGAGCCGCTCGTACCATTTGAGCCGGTAGGGCTCTCGCCGGCGCGACCGCAACGCCGCCTCCGAGCCCGCCCCCGGGTAGAGCATCAGCATCCCATCCTCGCGGAGCACACGCAGCGCGAGCTCGAGATGCTGGCTCGGGATCACGCCCGCCTCGGCTGCGAATGAGCGAATGCCGGGCAGGCGGAATAACAAGAGTTCGTGGCCGATGAACTGCACGAGCCTCCCGGTTTCACGGTAGATCGCCGCGCGGAGCATGAAGGGATCGGCAACGTCCATGCTGTGATTGCCGATCAGAAGCACGGGACGGTCGGCGTCGAGCGCCCTGCGAAGATTGGCGATTCCCAGCACCTGGTGCCGGTGATAGAGGCGCAGCAGGTCACCGAAGCGAATCGTCGCTTGGGTCGACCACGAGTTTTCCGCCTTGTGCTGACCGTCGGCCTTCGGACTCACGAGCTCGAAGCAAGCAACCCTCGTGCCCGGCATGGATCTTGGAATGCCTGCCCACATGGAGGCAGTTCGGCTGCTGCGGAGGGCAGCAGGCATCGAACAAGCCGCGGCCGAGATTTACGACACTCTGGCCGCGCGGTTCACCGATGACGCAGTGCTTCACCAGTTTTGGTCGAACATGGCCGCGGACGAGCGAAAGCACGGCAAGAAGCTCGGCACCTGGCGCCAACTTCTCGAGCAGGGACCGGTCACCGAACAGCCGATCTTGGCGGATTTTGGCAAGACGATCGGTGAGCTCGAGCGGCTCGCCCGCGAGCTACGAACCCGGGCGACGGTCGCGGAAACCCCGGACGATGCCTTCGCAATCGCTCTTGCCTTGGAAAGCAGCGAGTTGGACATCATCTACACGACCCTGCTGCAAAGCTCACCGATCGCTCGCTTCCCCGACATCGCCGAAACCCGCCGCGCCGAAATCGGTCGGCATCACGAGGCGCTTCTCGAGATGGTGCGTGCCCGCTCCAGCAGCGAACAGAACCGCATGATGGCCGCCCTCATCGCCACAAAAGAGTGATATCTTCTCATCCGTGGGAGAAGAACGGCGGAATCGTCCTCGTTTCCGAGAATCTGGCCCCGTCCCGTGGGGCACCGCACCTCGAGGATCGACCATGTTGCGCTGGCGCTTCCTGACGCCGCTGGCGGCGCTCCTTGCGCTGATCGTGCTCGGAACGGTCGGCTACATGGTGCTCGAGCGCCTGACCGTGGTGAATGCCTTTTATCTCACCATGGTCACGATCTCTACGGTGGGATACGGAGACGTGGTCCCGGTGACCGCCGGGGGCAAGCTCTTCACCGTCTTCCTCATCATGACCGGGGTGGGGGCCGCCCTGTATCTGCTCTCTCAGTTCGCCAAGTTGGTCATCGAGGGCGAACTGCGCGAAGTCTTCGGGAGGAACGTGATGGAACGCGAGATCGCCAGGCTCGAAAACCACGTGATCGTTTGCGGCTTCGGCCGTTTCGGTCGGGCCGTCGTCGAGGAGCTGCTGCGCAGTCGTTCGCCCCTCGTCATCATCGATACCGATTCGGCCAAGAAGGACGATCTCGCCTCGCTCGGCGTTCCCTACTTGATCGGCTCGGCGCTGTTGGACGAGACGCTCGATCACGCAGGCGTGGACCGAGCACGCGCGATCGTCGTGGCCACGCCGTCCGACTCCGACAACGTGTTCATCACGCTCTCCGCTCGTGAGCGGAATTCCCGCATCCGCATCCACTCGCGCGCGGAATCGGAAGCCGGCGCGCGCCGGCTGCGGCTCGCCGGAGCCACTCAAGTGATCTCCGCCTACCAGAGCGGCGGGGCGCGGATCGCGGCCTCGATCCTTCGCCCCGCGGTCGTCGACTTCCTCGAGATCTCGACGCTCGGGCGCGGCGAGGAGGACGTCGCGCTCGAGGAAATCCGCGTAGCCGCGGCATGCGCGATGGTCGGGCGCACGATAGGCGCGCTCGAGCAGCAGAGTCCGCGCCTACGCATCGTCGCGCTCAAGCGGAACGGGGAGCCGACGCGCATCACGCCCGACGGTTCGACCCCGGTCAGCGAGGGCGACTACCTGGTGGTGATTGGCGAGCGCACGAGCCTGGGACAGCTCGCACAGCTCGCTCAAGGGGCGTGAGGTTGATGGAGTCCGTCCAAAACGCCTTACGCAAGGCCTAAGTCTTCGCCAAGAACTTCGGAAATCCGTCAAGCGCTTGATCTTCCGGTCGGCCCGTACTCGGGTCGACCGGAAGATCAAGCCACCGCGCGCAAGCGCGAATAGCCCACCTCGCGGGTTATTGCCTTCGGCGCTTCGCGCCGTTGCGCAAGCGCGGAGGCAATAGCCCACCTCGCGGGTTATTGTCTTCGGCGCTTCGCGCCGTTGCGGTCGGTTGTGATCGACCCGAGTACGGGCCGATCACAACCGACCGCGCTGTTCTCTTCTGCGAACGTAGGGTGATAGACCCCTAGCCCGGCGCCCCTGTCGGAAGCTTGGGAAGCGATCGCAGGTAGGCGAGGATCGCCTTGACTTCGCCGATGGTGAGCGCGGCCTCCAAGTGCGGCATCTCGGGCTTCACGCCGCGTAGCATGTGCCAGATCCGCTCGCGAAGATCCTCGGCGTAGAGGCTGCGGAAGTAGCGCTCGTCGAAGACGAAGCGCGGCCGCCCACCGGCTTTGGTCTCGCCGCTTCTTCCGTGAGGACCGTGGCAGGTGACACAGTAGCGGTAATAGAGTTCGTAGCCCGGAGAGAGAAGCCGGACGAAGCTCACGAGCGGAGGTGCCTCCGCTTCACTCGGTGGAGGGTGAAGCTTGGGCATTCCCGGCTTCGCATGGCGAACCAACAGAGCGAGTTCTCGATCCGTCACCTGATGCTGGAAGCTCGGATCCGAAAGGTCGCGCGGAGCGCGACGCGATCGATCCAGCGCCGCGCCGTCGCCGTGTCCGTAGCGTCCGTGACAGTCGTCGCAGCGACTGAGATAGAGCGCGCGACCGGTATCTGCGAGCGGCCAGCGAACGGACGGGATACTGCGCAGGAATTCCTCGATCGCTTCGGTCTCGCTCGATCGGCGCGGCATCGGCAACACGAGCCGGAGTCTCGGCTGACCCTCGCGAATGCGGGTGATGAGCTGCTCGTCGGTGTGCGTGCCGAGGACGTCACCGCGGCGGAGGTCCGCGGGACGGGCTTCGAGCGCGCGTCCGTCTGGACCATCGCCGGTGGCGCCGTTGCCGTGGCAGCGAGCACAGTCGAGGACGTACAGCTTACGCCCACGCTCGATCTCGGATTTATCGACCGGCCCTGCCGCGGACGCCACACCCGCAAGCAAGAGCGACAGAAGCACCCAGCGCATCAAGCCGTCCGTCCCTGGGCGGCAGCAGTCCTCGCCCTCGCCAATGTCTCGCTCATGCGGAAGGCAACGACAAGGCCCGACCCGAACGTCAGCAGCGCAATCGTCCAGATCGCCGTGGCAACCCCGAGCGCGTCGGCCACGACGCCGGCGAGGAGGGCGCCCACTGCGTATCCGAGATCGCGCCAGAGGCGGTAGACCCCGACGGCCGAGGCGCGCCACGTCGGGTGCGCCACGTCACCGATCGCGGCGAGCAAGGTCGGGTACACCATGGCGGTACCGACGCCGAGGAACAGACCGCCCGTGGCAAAGCCGAGAAACGTCTTCGAGAGCACCGTCACGACGATTCCGAGCGCCTGTGCCCACATGCCGCCGACGATGAGCGATTTGCGGCCGACGCGGTCGGACAACACGCCGGTGCAGAGCTGCCCGATGCCCCACACCCCGGGATAGATGGCGGCGAGCCAGCCGATCTCGGCGAGAGTCATGCCCGAGGCGGCGAAGAACAGGGGGAACAGCCCCCAGGCCATCCCGTCGTTCAGGTTGTTGACCAGCCCCGCTTGGCTCACTGCCGAGAGGTCGCGGTCGCCGAGCGAGGTGCGCGCGAATACCGCGCGGGGTGACGGAATCTCTTCCGGAAGGAGCCCACCGTCGAGCTTCGCCTCGTGGCAAACGTGGTGGTGGGTCTCGCGAACAAAGGCCGCAGAGAGCACGAGACCGCCGGCGACGAAGCCGATCCCCAGATAGAAGGGCTCTGGCCGCAGGCCGAAGCGGGAGGCGATGTAGCCCGTCGCGAGAGCGGACGCAGCGACGGCGAGGTAGCCGGCAAACTCGTTCAGCCCCATCGCGAGCCCGCGGCTTTTCGGCCCGGCGAGATCGATCTTCATGATCACCGTGGTGGACCACGTGAGCCCCTGACTGACTCCGAGCAGCCCGTTGGCAATCAGCACCCACCTCCAGGAGGGCGCCCACATGAGCAGAAACGGCACCGGGCCCGCGACCAGCCAGCCGCCGACGAGGATCGCCTTTCGACCGTACACGTCCGACAGCCGGCCGGCGAGATAGTTCGTCAGCGCCTTGGTGACCCCGAAAACGACGATGAAGGAGAGGATCGCGGTCCGTGCCGCGAGATGGAAGTCCTGCTCGGCGATCGCCGGCAGGATGCTGCGCTCCATCCCCACCATCGCGCCGACGAAGGCATTGACGACGACGAGCAGTACGAACTGTGCGAGGTTCGCGCGGATGCCGAGCGCAATCGAGGCGGGCGTTTCGGAAGCGACGCGCACCCTTGGCTCTAGGAGTGGTACGGATCGACTTCGAGAGCGTCGTTGACTCGCCGGACGCCGGGCGTGTGAGACACGATGCCGAGCACGGCGCGCTTCTCGAGCCAGGAGTCGACCTTACCGGACAGCGTCACCGAATGCTCCTCCACCTGCACGCGAATGTGTCGCGCTTCGCGGCGCGCGCGCCGTTCGAGAGCACCGAGAAGCTTTTCGCGGAGCTTCTCCGCGTTCGGCGGCGGGCCGAGGACCTCGATCGCGTTGGTGACGCCGCGGACACCGGTGAGATGTCGCACCGCGCGTTCCGCATCTTCGCGCTCACGCAGCCGATCGACCGTGCCGCTGAGAGTCACCCAGCCGTCCGACACGGTCGAATGGATGCTCTCGTCGTCGACGAGCGCATCCCACTCGAGCGTTCGCCGCACGGCCTGGGCGAGCTCGCTGTCGCTGCGCGCGGCCTTGCCCACGGTCCTCACCTGGATGTCGTTCGCCACGTCGAGCACACCGGGGATGCGGTGCGCGCCCTCCTCGGCCGCGAGCTTTGCGGCATAGCTCCCGGTCGTCCCGATCAGCGTCACCACGCCGTCTCTCACGTGGGCGCCGATCTCGGACGAGGCGAGCCGGCTGTCCCACTCGAGCTCGTCGAGCACTTCCTTGCGAATTTGGTCATCCGTCTTTCGCATCATGTACCGTCGAAAAGCATGGACCGTGCCCGGCTCGCGAAGCCGGGGACCCGCCGATCCTTCCAAGCGCTGAGAAACCGTCTCGCCCTCGTTCCTACCGTTGAGAATGGCGCCTGCCGCTACCCTTTCGGCCCGGGCCCGGACCGCCCTTCAGCGAGGCCAGCAGCCGCTCCACGGGCTGAGTGTTGAGCACGTTCTTCGCCTCGACCCATCCACGCCGCGCGACCGCGATACCATAGTCGAGGAAAGGAAAATGCGCCGCCGAGTGGGCATCGGAATCGATGGTGAGCTTCACCCCGGCCTCCACCGCGCGCCGGGCATGGTCGTCGTTCAGGTCCAGCCGATCGGGGAAGGCGTCGATCTCCAAGGCGGTCCCGGTCTCGAGCGCCACCCGGACGATCTCTTCGAAATCGACCTCGTAGGGCTCGCGCCTGCCGAGCACCCGCCCGGTTGGGTGAAAGAGGATGTCGGCGTGGGGATTCCGCATGGCGCGGCAAATTCGCGCGGTCATCTCCTTGCGAGGGAGATGGAAGTGGGAGTGAACCGCGACACCGACGACATCGAGCACCGCGAGCGTCGCGTCGTCGATGTCGAGCGTCCCGTCGCGCTGGATGTTGACTTCGGCTCCCTTCAAGATCCGAATGCCCCGCAACTTGCCGTTGATCGCGTCGATGTCGGCCATTTGGCGGCGCAGCTTTTTCTCGTCCGAGCCGCGCGTCATCGCCAAGCTTTGCGTATGGTCGGTGATCGCGATGTACTCGAGGCCGAGCTGCTTCGCGGCCCGGGCCATCGCCTCGATCGAGTCGGCACCGTCGGTCCAGCTGGTTTGCGTCTGCAGATCGCCGCGCAGGCTTCCGTAGTCGAGCAGGTGCGGGAGCTTGCCGGCGAGCGCCGCAGCGATCTCTCCTCGGTCCTCGCGCAGCTCGGGCGCGATCCACGGCAGGCCGAGCGCCGCGTAGACCTCTTCTTCGCTGCGCCCGGCGATCGATCGCGACCCGCGAAAGACTCCGTACTCGTTCAGCTTCAAGCCCTTCTCGATGGCGATCTTGCGGCAGGCCACGCTGTGATCCTTGCTGCCCGTGAAGTACTGCAGCGCGGCTCCGAAGCTCCCTGCGGGAACCAGCCGCAAGTCCGCATCCATGCCGATCGACAATCGCACCGACCCCTTGGTCGAGCCCCGCGCGTGGACGACGGCGACTTCGGGCATGGTCGCGAAGCGCTCCATGACGAGCGCCGGATCCGACGCGACGACCAGGAAGTCCATGTCGCCGATCGTTTCCTTTCGCCGGCGGATGCTGCCGGCGATCGCCACCTGCTTGACCCCGCGGATCTCGCCGAGGCGCGCTTCGATCTCGCGCGCGAGCGGCAGCACTGCACCGATCGGCAGCCGCCCGGCGCGGGCCTGCAGGAAGCCAATCCCCTGAAGGATCTTCTGCTCGCTCTTTTCACCGAACCCCGGAACGTGCCGGATCTTGCCGGCGCGCGCGGCCGCTTCGAGATCGGCGAGCGTGCGGACTCCGATATGCTCGTAGAGCGATTTGATCCCCTTCGGGCCGAGGCCCTCGATTCCGAGCAGGCGATCGAGATCGACCGGCGTCGCGGCGCGGAGCTTCTCGTGGTCCGCGACTTTTCCGCTGGTGAGAAACTCCGCGATCTTGGCGGCGAACGACTTGCCGATGCCGGGAATCGTTTCGAGCGCCTTGACGCCTCCGCGCGCGAAGATCTCCTCGATGGGATCTTCGAGCGCCGCAATCGACGCCGCGGCCTTCTCGTAGGCGCGCGGCTTGAACGGCACGCCCTCCATGTCGAGCAACGCCGAGATCTCCCGAAAGATTTGCGCGACCTGTGGGTTCTTCATGGCCGTGGCTGTCGCCGGTGGCGCTTTCGGTTTACCCTCTACGTCAAGAGTTCGCTACGCATATCGCTTGGCAAGCGCCTCCGGCACGACTCATGCTTTGGCAGCTGCTCGATAGACTGCGACGAGGTGAGATCCCCCGCGATGAAGCACGACCGACCCGACTTTCCGCTCCTCACGCTTCGTGACCGCGTTCGCCGCGAAGGCCCGCTCGACGCGGGCGCTGCGCGGCGGCTCGCTCTCGAGCTCGGCCTCCCGGCGGCGGAGGTCCGCGGCACGGTCTCCTACTACGCCGATCTCCATTCGCGTCCGGACGGGCCGCGGGTCTGCCGCGGCACCTCGTGCGCTCTATCCGGCGCCGACGAGATCTACCGACGCCTCTCGGCGAAAGGACCCTGCGAGGGCGTGTACTGCGTGGGTTACTGCGACCGTTCGCCGGCCGTGCTCCGGCCGAACGGCACCGTGGTTGCCGATTGTGACGTCGAAACGGCCGAGTCGCTGTTCGCCGCCACGGCCTCGGCATCCGCGGTGCCGAACATCCGCAGTCTCGTCAGTGAGCCGATCGTCACCGCGCGAATCTCCCGTGGCGACCACTCCACGCTCGAGCGGGCGCGCGCCGCTGGAGTCTACGAGGGGCTCGCCGCCGCGCTTCGCCGTGGGCCTTCGGAGATCCTCGAGGCCATGGAGCGTTCCGGGGAGCGCGGCCGAGGGGGCGCGGCCTACCCGACTGGGACGAAGTGGCGCGTGTGCGCCTCGACGGAGACCGACATGCGCTTCGTGATCGCCAACGGAGACGAGGGCGATCCAGGGTCGTTCATCGATCGCGCGCTCATGGAGGAGGATCCACACGCGGTGCTCGAAGGCCTCGCGATCTGCGCCTACGCGGTCGGCGCGAAGCGAGGCATCGTGTTCATCCGCTCCGAATATCCGCGCGCTCAAGAAAGAGTCGAGACGCGCGGTTCGCGACGCACGGCGCGCCGGGCATTCTCGGCGAGCGAGCTCTCGGCAGCGACTTCGCCTTCGACGTAACGGTCTTCCCCGGCATGGGCAGCTACGTATGCGGCGAGGAGACGGCGATGCTGAACGCGATCGAAGGGCGTCGCGGCGAGGTCCGCCTGCGCCCGCCGTACCCGGCAGTCGCGGGGCTCCATGGCAAGCCGACCGTGATCGACAACGTGGAGACGCTCGTCAACGTGCCGTGGATCATGCTCCGCGGGGCCGAGGCATTCGCGCGCGCTCGGCACGGCAGAGTCCTCGGGCACGAAGGCGCTGTGCTTGAACCGGGCTTCGAGCGCCCCGGGATCGTCGAGGTGGAGTTCGGCACGCCGCTCCGCGTGGTCATCGAAGAAGCCGGCGGCGGGGGGCGCGACGGGAAGCCGCTGGCCGCCGTGCTGCTCGGCGGCCCGATGGGAAGCGTGTTACTTCCGCCGGCGTGGAACGTGCCGGTCTGTTACGCGGCGATGGCGCAGCGGGGCATCCAGCTCGGTCATGGCGGCATCGTCGCCGTCCCGCACGACACCGACTTCGCGGCGCTCCTTCGCCATTGGCTCGCCTTCATGCGCGACGAATCCTGCGGCAAATGCGTGCCCTGTGGGATCGGCTCGCGCCGTGCCGCGGATCTCGCGAAAAACCTCCACCGCGCCGATGCACGAGAGCTGCTTCTCCGTCTCTGCGATGTGATGCACGACGGCAGCTTGTGCGCATTCGGGCAGCTCCTGCCGGGGCCCATTCGCGAGCTGATCGAGCACTTCGGAGAAGCGATCTTCAGCGAGCCCTCGGACGAAACGGCATGAGGCGTACTGCGATCATCGACGGCACGACCGTCGAAGTCCGCGACGGCGACACGATTCTCGAGGCGGCACGGCGGCACGGTATCGACGTTCCGACGCTCTGCTACCACCCAGGCCTCGCGCCGGAGGGGAACTGCCGGATCTGTCTCGTCGAGATCGACGGGGATGATCGGCCCCACGCGGCCTGCCATTCGCCGCTTGGCGCGGGGATGTCGGTGCGGACGGAGAGCCCGCGCCTCGGTCGGCTTCGCCGCGAGATTCTCGGCCTGGTGGCGAGTGAGCATCGCGAAGGACGTTTCGTGCCGAGCGAGCGAGGAAGCAAGTTCGAGCGGCTGCTCCGGCAGTTCGACGCAGGCCGATCGCCGTTCGGCTACCACGCGCGTGAGACCGCGATCGATCGAAGCCATCCCTACCTCCGCTTCGATCCCGACGCGCTGCATCACGTGCCGGCGCTGCCTGCACGTCTGCGAGGAGATCCAGGGCCAGTTCGTCTACGCGATCGCCGGCCGCGGCGGCGAAGCCCGACCTGGTCTTCGGTCCAGGCGAGCGCTTCGCGCAGAGCGCCTGCACGGCGTGCGGCGCCTGCGTGGACCTCTGCCCGACCGGAGCGATCCTCGATCGAGACCGGGAGCGAGGTCGCACGCCCGGCGGCTGCGGACGCATCGACTCCGTCGATCGCGGTCACCGAGTCCGTCTGCGGCTACTGCGGCGTCGGCTGCCGGGTCGAGATCGAAACGGGCGCACGCGCAGGGTGCTGCGGATCCGCGGCGTGCCGAGGCGGCGGTGAACCGCGGCCACCTGTGCGCGAAGGGCCGCTACGCGCACGCGCTGGCAGAGCTCGCCCGAACGGCTGACGACGCCGCTGCTGCGCGACGGGGGAACGCTCCGCGCCGGTCGGCTGGGACGAGGCGATCGCGTGCGCCGCACGCCGGCTCGCGAGATCCGCGACGCGCACGGCCCGAACGCGCTCGGCGCGCTGACCTCGTCGCGCTCGACCAACGAGGCGGCCTACCTGCTGCAGAAGCTCTTCCGCAGCCGCGCTCGGCACCAACAACGTCGACTGCTGCGCGCGCGTCTGCCACTCGTCGACGGCGGCCGCGCTGCAGCTCGTGACCGGCACCGGCGCCGCCACGGCGTCCTACGTCGACATCGAGCGCGCGCGCCTGATCGTGGTCGCTGGCGCCAACCCGACCGAGGCGCACCCGGTGGTCGGCGCGCGCATCAAGCAGGCGGTGCTCGCGCGGCGCCGCGCTCGTCGTGATCGATCCGCGGCGCATCGAGCTCGCGGCGCTCGCCGACGCTCCATCTCGCGCTCCGCCCGGGCACGAACGTCGCGCTCTTCAACGCGCATCGCGAAGATCCTGCTCGACGAGGGGCTCGTCGATCGCGACTACCTCGCGCACGCGGCGAGCGGGTCTCGAAGAGCTCGCTGCGTTTCTCGCGTCGGTCACGCTCGCGGAGGCGGCGCGCGATCACGGAGGTCGCGAGCTCGCGACATTCGGCGAGCCGCGCGAAGCGATCGGCCGCGCCGGGCCTATCCTCTTCGTGCACGGCCTCGGCCTCTCGGAGCTCACGCAGGGCACGGCGTCGGTGATGGCGCTCGCAAACCTGGCGCTGCTCACCGGCAGCATCGGGCGCCCGGGCGCCGGCATGCTGCCGCTGCGCGGCCAGAACAACGTGCAGGGCAACGCCGACATGGGCGGCATGCCCGACCCAGCTGACCGGCTATCAGCCGCTCGACGATCCGGCCGTGCGCGCGCCGCTTCCGCGAGCTCTGGGGCCAGCGCTCCGCCGCTCGAGCCCGGGCTGACGATTCCGGAGATGCTCGACGCCGCGCGAGCACGGCGAACTGCGCGCGCTGTGGATCCAGGGCGAAGACGTCGCGCAGAGCGACCCCGACGAGACCCGCGTTCTCGAAGCCCTCGACGCGCTCGATCTTCTCGTGGTCCAGGAGCTCTTCCTGACCCGACCGCCGAGCGCGCGCATCTGGTGCTCCCCGCCGCGGGCGTTCTCGAGCAGGAGGGCACCTTCACCAACGCCGAGCGCCGCATCCAGCACGTGCGGCCGGCGGTCGTACCCCCGGGAGAAGCGCAGCCGGACTGGCAGATCATTCGCGACGTGGCGCACGCGCTCGGCTGCGCCTTGGTCCTACGCCAACCCGGCGACGTCATGGACGAGATCGCGCCGCGTTGCGCCCGCGCTCTTCGGCGGCGTGCGCTACGACCGGCTCGGCGGAGATGGCCTACAGTGGCCGTGTCCTAGCCCCGATCACCCGGGGACAGCGACGCGTTCACGCGACGGAGTTCCTGCGCGGCCGCGGACGACTGACTGCCGTCGACTATCGCGCCAGCCCGGAGCACGACGTCGCCGGCTATCCCTAGCTGCTGATCACCGGCCGCGTCCTCCAGCACTACAACGTCGGCACCATGACCCGCCGCACCCCGAGCCGCACGCTCGCGCCGGTCGACGAGCTCAGATCGCACCCCGAAGACGCCGCGCGCGTGGCGATCGCCGACGGCGACGCCGTCGAGGTCGAGAGCCGCTGGGGCCGCACGCGCGTGCCTGCGCGGCTGTCGTCCGCGCGTCAACGTCGGCACCGTATTCCTCTCCTTCCACTATCCCGAGACTCACGCCAATCGCGTCGTCGGTCCGCATCACGATCCGCGCTCGAAGTGCCCACAGTACAAGGCCACCGCGGTCCGCCTAAAGCGCGCCGCTGGTTGACTCTAGCGCTCCTAAAGAAGCCACTGCAGATTTTCCCGTATCTGAGAGGACGAGCAGCGATTTCTCAACGAATGTTTCGCCTGGCACGCAGTTCGCTTATCATGGCAATCAGCGAGGAAAGACCATGCTGCTAGTGATGAGCTATATGACTCGAAGGCCGGTCACGATCACTTCGCGCGACACCCTCATCGACGCACAGGAGAAGATGAATGCGGGCGGCTTTCGACGCCTCCCCGTCGTCGAGGGCGATCGGCTGGTCGGCATCATCACCGATCGCGATCTCGGAGCGCATTCCGGTCACCTCCGAGACACGCGGGTGACGGCGGCGATGACCGAGAATCCACTCACCGTCACACCCGCCATTCCACTGGAAGCGGCCGCGCGGCAAATGCTCGATTGTAAGCTCGATAGCCTGCCGGTCGTGGAAGACGGGAAGCTCGTCGGCATCATCACCACGACCGACATTCTCAAGGCATTCTTGGAAGCTCCCGGCAAGGTCACGGGTTCCGACAAATCGGTGCCCGACGATAAGACCTAGCTTCCCCGCGAACAAATGCATCACCCCTTGACGCAGAGGATCGGCTCGAGCCGCGCCACCGTGCGGGCGAGGCCGGAGACCTCCGCGGCGTCGACGACCGCGGCCACGTCCTTGTAGGCGCCGGGCGCCTCCTCGGCCACGCCGCGCATCGAGCGGCTGAGAATGAGTATCCCGCGCTGCGCGAGCTCGTGGACCAGCGCGCGGCCTCTCCAGTGACGGAGCGCGGCGTGGCGGCTCATGGCCCGCCCCGCGCCGTGACAGGCCGATCCGAAGGCGCGCTCCATCGATCGCGCCGTGCCGACCAGCACGTACGACGCCGTTCCCATCGTGCCGCCGATCAGGACAGGCTGCCCGACGTCACGCAGCGCCTCCGGAAGATCGGGGTGCCCGGGGCCGAAGGCGCGTGTCGCGCCCTTGCGATGGACGTAGAGCGTGACCGTGCGGCCTTCGAGGCGATGCTCCTCGACCTTGCAGGTGTTGTGCGACACGTCGTAGAGCAGCCGCAGCCGCGCCTCGGGTAAGACTTCGGCGAAGGCGCCGCGGACGAGGTGGGTGATCACCTGGCGATTTGCGAGCGCGCAGTTGATGGCCGCGCGCATCGCGCCAAGATAGCGTGCACCGGTCGAAGAGCGGATGGGCGCGCAGGCGAGCTCTCGATCGGGAAGCACGATCCGGCGCTCCGACGCGGTGATCACCATCTCCTTCAGGAACTCCGTGCCGATCTGATGGCCGAGGCCGCGCGAGCCGCAGTGGATGCTGACGACCGCGTCTCCCTCGGCGAGACCGAAGCGCGCTGCGGTCGGAGCGTCGAAGATTCGCGCAACTCGCTGCACTTCCAGGTAGTGATTGCCGGACCCGAGTGTGCCGACCTCGTCCTGCTGGCGCTGCTTCGCGTGCTCCGAGACCTCGTCCGGCTCGGCACCCGCCATCGTCCCGCGCTCCTCGATCCGTTCGAGATCCGCGGGCTCGCCGTAGCCGCGCTCCACGGCCCATCGCGCGCCGCCGCGGAGCATCGCGTTCATCTCGCCCCGGTCGAGATGCAGCTCGCCTCGGCTGCCGACTCCGGCCGGAACGGCCTGGAAGAGCGCTTCCGCCAGCGGCTCCTTCACGGTCTCGAGGCCGGCGGCGGAAAGGCCGGTGAGAAGCAGCCGCACGCCGCAGGAGATGTCGAAGCCGACGCCGCCCGCCGAGATCACGCCTCCCGCGTCGGGATCGAAGGCGGCCACGCCCCCGATCGGGAAACCGTAGCCCCAATGCGCATCGGGCATCGCATACGAGGCGCGGACGATCCCGGGAAGCGTTGCAACGTTCGTGACCTGCTCCCGGACCTTCTCGTCCATGTCGCGAACGAGAGCCTCGCTCGCGTAGAGGACGCCCGGAACGCGCATCGCGCCCGTCGCCGGGATTCGCCACTCGAAATTCGAAACCTGCTCCAGAGTCCCGAGATCCATTTTCGTCCTAGTCAGACGTCGACGATGCACTGGGCGAGCCATGTGCCGTCGGGCTGCTGCTCGACCCGAAGGCTCGTGTACGTCGCGCCCTTCACCTCGACGCCGGTCTCGTGCCGCGAGGGATCGAGCGTCTCGCCCCAGGCGCTCGCTTCGAGGCGTTTCCCGTCCCCGATGCGCACGTCGAAGCGGGAGAAGAGCATCCGGCGCGTTGCCATCTCGTAAACGAGCGCGTTCAGCCAATCGACGAGGAGAAGCGCGTCGTCCGGCGCCTCGCAGCGGATGGTGACGCGCTCGAGCGGAGCGACGTTGCCGGGGTCGACGACGACAGCGATCAGCGCTTCGGCAGCCGCCTCGAAGGCCTCCTCGATCGAGGCGCCGATTCCGCGCACGCCGACGTCGGCCCCGTGAGGGAAGTGCTCCCAGCGTTTCGTGGTCACGAATACCTCGAGGGTCGATCAGCCCCCCTCAATTGAACCAACAATCGTGCCACCTCGAACGAGACGCCTGCCGAGGACCACGGCCCCTCGGGGATCGGCGACTACGACCGAATTCTCAGTTCCGCGATTCCAGCCGAGGTTAGTTATCAGTTCTGGGAAGGTCGTCCCGATTTGACGGTGTCTCCGTCTGGTCCCCGACTTGCAAGAAACAACGACCATGGCACGTCTGAGGAAGAGGGCTCCGTGTTCATGGCCCCCCGCGAGCTTCGACAAGGGCGTCTTCGAGATCACGATGCCGGCACCAAAGAAGACGGCATCGAAGAGGGTCGCGATCGAAGCGAAGAGATAAAGGCCATGGACAGGCGCGGTGCTCGTATGTCTTCGTTGGACCCCGTCACGAGCGCTCCTGCGCGGAGCGGAGATCTCGATGAAGGCCGTGTGCTCCGCCGCAGTCGCTTCCGCGATCGGCTGGAGGCCGGCCGGCTGCTTGCCTCGCGGCTCGCTGGTTACCGCCGCAGGGAGAACGCGGTCGTCCTCGGGCTGCCGCGCGGTGGAGTGCCGCCCGCGGCCGAGATTGCGCGTGGCCTCGAGCTTCCACTCGACGTCATCATCTCCCGCAAGCTCGGCGCTCCGGAGAATCCCGAGTTCGCAATCGGCGCCGTGGCCGAAGGCGGCGAGCCGTACCTGAACGCCGAAGGGGTCGAGACGACGGGCGCATCGAAGACATTCATCTCCCGCGCCACGAAGCGGCAACGTGAGGAGATCGCTCGGCGCCAGAAGCTCTTCCGCGGCGGCGCGCCGCTCCAGCTGGGGCCGCACATCACCGTGATCCTGGTCGACGACGGCATCGCCACAGGCTCGACGGTCGTCGCGGCGATCCAGGCGCTCCGCCAGCAGGGGGTCGGCCGCATCGTGCTCGCCGTTCCCGTCGCGCCTCCAGACACCGTCGAGCGGCTCCGCCCGATGGTAGATGAGCTGATCGTCCTCTTGACGCCGACGCTCTTCTGGGCGGTCGGCGCGTTCTACGAAGATTTCACACAGGTCTCGGACGACGACGTTTGTCGACTCCTGAGCGAGGCGGCGCTCGGACCGCCGACCCGCGCGGGCGCGAAGCCCGGCGGCGCGGTCTCCT
Organism: uncultured delta proteobacterium; assembly: GCA_963745025.1. GTDB lineage: Bacteria > Desulfobacterota > Binatia > JACPRU01 > JACPRU01 > CAVQIG01. The sequence goes on along the minus strand of CAVUWD010000013.1, from coordinate 226,940 downwards.
AGCGCGCCGAGTCGCCGTCCGATGAAGGAGGTTCGAATGAGCCGAAGTGCGAAAATGGCGCTGAACAAGAAGACCGTCGACGCCCTGAGGCGCGCCCTTCTGGCCCGGCAGCGCGCGCTCTTCGACGAAGTCGACGGCGTCGAGGAAAACTTGCGAGCGATCGAGGAGAACCGCGAGCCCGAGGTCGAAGCGGGCGGCCAGCAGGAGATGATGGATCGACTCTTGGACTGCGTCCGCGAGCGCGACCGCCACGAGCTAGAGGAGATTCACCGCGCGCTGGTGAAGATCCCCTCGGGACGCTACGGAATCTGCGAGGGTTGCGGCGCGTTGATCGGCGGCGCGCGCCTCGAGGCAATCCCGCAGACGCGCTGGTGCGTCGACTGCGCTGGGGAGCGCGAGCGCGCTCGCGGAGCGCCGCCACGCCCCTTCGAACCGGGTGCACACCGCGCGGTGCCGCAGGAGTACCGCGAGCTCGACGATACGGAGCTCGCCGAGGCCGTGCGCGAGCGGATCCACGCCCACGGCGACGCCGATCTCCTGAAGATCGGCATCCGCTGTCACGGCGGCGTGGTGCGGCTCTCGGGAGCCATCCCCGGAGAGCCGCAACGGCAGGTGCTCCGCCAGATCATCGCAGACGGGATGGGACTCGATCTGATCGACCGGCTCCGCATCGCGGGCGTCGACCGCGAGTTCCCGGACGAGAGCGAGCGCACGCCGGAAGAGGATCAGAACACCGAGGAGCGCATTCCCGCGGGGCGCGGCATGACGCCGCTCGGCGCCGAGCGGCCGGTGGTTCCCGAGGACGAGGGCGAGGCGCCCGAGACGCCCGCCGAAGGGCCGATCCCCGAGGAGGAGTGAACTCCGGTCGCCTCGCCGCGAGGGCAACGAGGCGCCGATGAGCGCGTCGCGGGGCCTTCGGGCACGAAGCCGCAGCGCATCGGTTCGCCCTGAAGCACCCGCCCCTTCTCGAAGGTCGAGCTCGACGATGCGTGTTCGCCACGAAGCCGAACCGGCAGCAAGACGCTGGATGATCTTCGCACTCGCTCTACCACTGCTCTCGGCGGCATCGTCTCTAGCCGGTTCGCCGCCTCGCGGAGGACTCGAGCACGGAAAGCTCCTCTACCTCTTGAGCTGCGCGCGATGCCACGGAGACGAGGGAACTGGTGATGGACCTGACGGTGCCATCTTCAATCCGCCCCCCACCGATCTCCGCCGTACGGATTTGATCGCGACGCATTCGGACGACGAGCTAGCAGGAAGCATCCGCGAAGATCGCCCGAAGCTCAGGGTCCCGGCGCCAAAGCCAGACCGAAGCGCCGAGACCGAGGCTCTCGAACAGTTTCTGCGCCGCCTTCCCTCCATTCGCTGGGAGCTCGCCGATGCTGGGCGGAGGATCTACCTCGGGCGCTGCAGCGGTTGTCACGGCCGGTACGGACACGTCGAAAGCGCGGGGCGGCCGAGCTCGCGCGACCTCTCGGACCCGAACTTCCAGTCCGCCTTTAGCGACCACGAGCTTCGGGTGCTGGTTCGGCACGGTCGGCCGGGGATGCCCGCTCAGTTTCCTGCCGTCACCGACTCGGAATCCGACGAGGTCACCCACTTCATTCGTCTCTTCTCCCCCGGCTACGAGCTGTACTATCGTTACTGTGTCTCTTGTCACGGTCCCCACGGTGTTTCGCAGAGAGACAATCATCGCCATGTGAAGCGGCTCGCGTTCGACTCGGCATATTTCCGAAATACCGGCGAGAACGATCTGCGCGAAAAAATCTGGCACATGTGGCGGGAGATGCGGCCGGACATGCCGCACCTCGAATCGACTCTCACGACCGACGACGTAAAGGCCATTCTATTATACTTGCGCTCGCTTCCCCCGCTCGCTCCCGGGACCTAGGGCGGATGCGCTAGGCTGGCGAGCGCATTCCGCGCGTCTCCAATTATGAGAATGCTATCGGCGGAAATTACCGTGCCTGACAAAGCGAGAGCCAGCGGGACCGTCGAGACAGGTAAGGTCCCACTGGTTCGAGCCTTGCACTGCAAGAACCCAGAGATGGTCTGATCCTCGTGCGCGGCATCCTCACACTCGCCCTCAAGTTACTCGTCAATGATCGCCCCAAGTTCACGGCCCTCATCGTCGGGTTGACGTTCTCTGTCTTCCTCATGCTGCTCGTGACCTCGATGTTCATCGGGATCATGCAGCGCGCCTCGGCCACCGTGATCAACACGGGCGCGGCGGTTTGGGTCATGGATCCCGCCGTCAACACCGTCGCCAACAGCATCCCGATGCCCGATTACGTCCTCGATGCCGTGCGCAGCCTGAGGGGCGTGAAGTATGCCGTGCCGCTCTATTCGGGCGGTGCGCTCGTGAAGCTCACTGACGGCACGTTTCAATCCGTCGCCGTGATCGGGCTCGACGACGCGAGCCTCTTCGGGCGACCGGAGCTGATCGCCGGGCGGATAGAGGACCTCTACGCCGATGACGCCTTCGTCGTGGTACGAGATTCGGAGTTTCCCAAGCTGAACAACCCGACCATCGGTACGACCTTCGAGATCAACGATCACCGCGGCGTCGTCGTCGGCATCGCCAGGGTGCCGATCAGCGGCCTCTTCGGCATCCCCACGCTCTACACGACCTACCGGCGCGCAATCGAGGACATCCCGACCGCTCGCTACACGCTTTCCTACGTCCTCGTGCAGCCGCAGAGCGCCGACGCCGTCCCCGACATCATCGCCGCGGTGCAGCACCTCGGGTACCGCGCGCTCACCGCCGACGGGTTCGTGAGCCAGACGAAGTCCTTTTACATCTACCAGACGGGTCTCGGCACCAACCTCCTCATCATGACGGTCATCAGCTTCGTGGTCGGCCTGTCGATCTCGGGCCAGACGTTCTACACGTTCATCCTCGAGAACCTCGAGCGTTTCGGCGCCCTCAAGGCGATCGGAGCGAAGTCGCGCGAGCTCGTCTACGTCATCCTCTTTCAGGCGTCGCTCACGAGCCTGACCGGTTACGGCCTCGGCGTGGGCCTCTGCACGCTCGTGATCGCGCTCGCCAAGCTCCGGCTTCCCGCTTACGCGGCGATCGTCTCGTACTGGAACCTGTCGATTGCGCTTCTGATGGTCGTCGTGATCGCGGGGGTCTCCGGCTACGTCGGCGTGCGCAAGGTGATCCGTGTCGAACCGTTCGACATTTTCCGAGGCTAGAGGATGAAGACACCGGCGATCCAAGCACGCGCGCTCGTCAAGTGGTTCGGGGAGGGAGCCACGAAGACCGTGGCGGTACGCTCCGTGGATCTCGATGCGTATTTCGGAGAGATGCTCTACGTCGTCGGGCCGTCGGGCAGCGGGAAGACCACGCTCCTGAGCATCCTCTCGGGAATCCTGCGGCCGAACGAAGGAAGCGTCACCGTCATGGGCCAGGACATCTGGCGACTGAGCAACGACTCGCTCGCGGAGTTCCGCCTGAACACCGTCGGGTTCGTGTTTCAAGACTACCACCTCTTCCCGCGCCTCACGACCGCCGAAAACGTCGCCCTGCCGCTGATCCTCAAGCGCCGGCCGTGGGCCGACTCGATCGCCGCGGCACTCCGTTACCTCGAGATCGTGGGGCTCAAGGACCGGGCCGAGCTGCCGCCGATCAAGCTCTCCGGTGGCGAGCAACAGCGCGTGGCAATCGCGCGCGCAATCGTCAGCGAGCCCGACATCATGATCCTCGACGAGCCGACCGCGTCGCTCGACGGCGAGACGGGACGGAAGATCGTCGAGTTCGTTCGCAGGCACGTGCTGACCGACGCGCGGGCGATCGTGATCGTCACGCACGACAGCCGGATCGCCGAGTTCGCCGACCGCACGATCACGATGGAGGACGGCCGCATCACGGGTACGGCCGAAGCGGCCTGAAATGCGGACGCGGTTCCTCTTCCTGCTGTCGATCCTCGGTGTCTTCGCCGCCGTCGGCGGCGCCGCATTCTTCGCCGTTCATGCCAAGGTGAATCCGCCGGTCTTCAATCCTGCCTCGAACCCGTACGAGCACGGGGTGTACGCCAACGGCATCATCGAGAGCGAGCAAGCGAGCGGCGCCAACGTCAACGTTTTTCCCGAAGTGGCCGGCACCGTCACCGAGGTCTCCGTCCAAGAGGGACGGAAAGTGAGCCGCGGGACGCCGCTCCTACACATCGAAGACTCCGTCCAGCGGGCCACGGTCGCGCAGCAGGAGGCTCAGGTCGAGGTCGCCGAGGCTCAAGTGGTCGCCGCCCGCGCAACTCTCAAGACCGCGAGCGATCAGCTCGCCAAACAGCAGCGCTCCTTCGAGGCGGATCCGCGCTCGGTGAGCAAGGCCGTTTTCGACGACGCGGCCAATGCCGTGCGGGTCGCCCAGGCGAACCTCGGGGTCGCCGAGCGCCAGCGCGCGGCGCAGGCGAGGGCGGGCGCGACGGCCGAAGCTCTGCTCGCCAAGTATACGATCCGCGCGCCGATCGACGGGACGGTCCTGTCGCTCAGCGTCGCGGTCGGCAGCTACGTCTCGCCGCAAGGAACGCTCGACACGTACACGCGGAGCGCGACGCCGATCGCGGTGATGGGCCGTCAGGAGAGCACGCTGGCCGTCCGCGCCTTCATCGACGAGATCCTGATAGCCAAGCTCGGCAAATTGGACCGCCTCGAGGCGACGATGTACGTGCGTGGCACCGACGCGCGAATTCCCCTCGAGTTCGTGCGCGTGCAGCCCTACGTCTCCCCCAAGATCGAGCTGTCGAACGCGCGGACCGAGAGGGTGGATCTCCGCGTGCTGCCGGTCGTCTTTCGCTTCAAGCGAAGCACAGAGATCGAGCTTTATCCGGGCCAGCTGGTAGACGTATATGTGCGCGCGCGATGACCTCGGGAGGCTTCGCTCCGCCCTTGCGGCGGCGGCGCTCGTTTTCGCATTCGGGTGCGCCGTGGGACCGGATTTCGTATCGCCGAAGCCCCCGGCTACGACCCAATACACGCCGAGCGGTCTTCCGCCGGAGACCGTCCTCGCCGATGGCCGCAGCCAACGGTTTGCACCCGGAGCCGTCGTGCCGACCGATTGGTATCAACTCTTTCACTCCCCCGAGCTGCAGGCTCGGATCGAGCGAGCCCTTGCAGCGAATCCGACCCTTCAGGCGGCGCGGGCAAGCCTACGGCGGAGCAAGGACGACTTGAGCGCAGGCTACGGGGTGTTCCTGCCGCAGATCGACGCAGGCTCGTCCGCGTCGCGGCAGCATCCCTTCACCGGGATCGCCGTGCCGAGGCAAACGTTCGATCTCTACACGGTGACCGCGACCGTCGACTATGCGCTCGACGTGTTCGGCGAAGAGCGGCGGACCGTAGAGAGCGAGGGCGCTCAGGTCGACTTTCAGAGGTACGAGACCGCGGCGGCATACCTCACGCTGATCGGAAACGTCGTGAACGCGACGATCGCCGAGGCCGCCTATGCGGCACAGATCGATGCGACGCAAAGGCTCATCGCCACGGAGCGGGATCAAGTCCATATCCTCCAGACGCAGGCCGATGCCGGGACGATCCCCTACTCGAGCATGCTCGTCCTCGAGACGCAGCTCGCCGCCACCGAGGCACAACTGCCGCCGCTCGAGCAGAAGCTCGCCGAGACCCGGCACCTGCTGGCGACGCTGCTCGGGGAAGAGCCGGCCACGTGGGCCTCTCCTCCCGTCACGCTGACCGCGCTCGAGCTGCCGCGCGAGGTGCCGGTGGCCCTGCCATCCGAGCTCGTACAGCAACGCCCCGACATCCTCGCAGCCGAGGCGCAGCTGCACCAGGCAAGCGCCCAGATCGGCGTCGCCACGGCAGCACTCTACCCCCACCTCACGTTGACGGGCACCTACGGCTGGAGCAACACATCCCCGTCGCCGCTCTTTGCCGGGCCGAACGCGATCTGGCTCTACGGTGCGCAGCTCGCCGCGCCGCTGTTCCACGGCGGCGCTCTCTGGTTCAAGCGCCGCTCCGCGATCGACAGCTACGAGCAGTCGTTCGCCACGTATCGCCAGACGGTCCTTACCGGCCTCGCCCAAGTCGCCGACTTGCTCCGCGCGTTGGAGCACGACGCACAGCAGGTCGAAGCGCAGGCGCGGCAAGAAGCGACAGCGCATGAAGCGCTGCGGCTGACCTCGGTGAACTATCAATCAGGGGTGGCCAACTATCTCGAGGTCTTGATCAGCGACGTCCAACAGAATCAGGCGATGATCGCGAGCATTGGGGGACGGGCCCACGTTTTGCAGGATAGCGTGGCTCTCTTCGTGGCGCTCGGCGGCGGATGGTGGAACGCCAAAGACGAGATCCTGCACGAGTGAAGCAGAACTCAGTCTCGATCCGAAATTTCCTCCGTGACCTGAACGCGGCGAGCGCGCGCCTGGCTTGTCCGCCACGAGCTTCGTTCTCGAAGCCTTTCATGCCCCAAGAGACGGCAGCGTGGTACACCTGGCGCTCGTGACGCGGCCTGCGCCAGGCGCGAGCCCACCGCGCCGCCTCTTCCATGCTGGCGAGCAGGCCCGAAGCGCGTGCCGCTTCCGTCTCGCGTGGCAAGCGGAGCGGATCCTTCCCGGATCGACGGGAACATCCACCGCTATCCCTCCACCGGAGCTTCGTAGCCAAGACTGAGGCACCAGGAAGGATCTGCTCTGCTCGCTTCCTGCAGCGATCGAAGTTCGCTACAGAGCCGAGCGTGGTGCTTCGCCTTCGCCAGTCGACGCTCGAGGACATCGACCGCCACGCTGCGGAGTCCTATCCGAACGAATGCTGCGGAGCAGTGCTCGCCGAGGATAGGCGTGAGATCGTGCGGCGGATCACCAACATCCAGGACCGCCTGCACTCCGAGGATCCCAGCAAGCATCCGCGCGATGCTCGCACCGCCTATTTCATGGATCCGAAGGAGCTCTACTCCGTGCTTCGCGAGACCGAGGAGCGGAACCGCCCGCTCCGCGTCCTCTACCATTCTCATCCCGATCACGACGCGTACTTCTCCGCCGAGGACAAGGCACGCGCCATGGCATGGGACGAGCCCGCCTACCCGGGGACTTTCTACCTCGTCGTCTCCGTCGTCGACGGTGGCGTCCGCGACCATCTCGCCGTCGCCTGGGATCCCGAGCGGCGCGACTTCGCCGCCGTCGAGATCGTCGCCGGGTGATACGACCGACCCGCTAGCGGGCCGCCCAGTACTTGAAATCGTCGAACTGAACCGTCACGCCGGGATCGGCGTAGAGCGCAAGATCGAACGCCGACATCGGCCCACGATTCATCACCGCCGGCGTTCCGTCGAGATAGCCGATCACGCGATCGTTCTCGCAGAGGATGCCGAGCCGGGTCCACTCGCCTTTTTGCGCGGATACCGTAGCCTGATCGACCGCCGTCATCGAGTCGCCCGACTTGCGGTACAGCGCAATCCGGTGCGCGTCGGGCTCGAGCTTCAACAGGTATCCCCCGTTTCCCTGATCGGCATCACACCAGATGCCCGCTCCCGAGGTGCCCAGGAACACGCGTACCGCCACCTCGCCAGCGGCGGCGGCCACGCCCGCCGCATCCTTCAGGACCAGCACCGCGGCGCCGTCGCCGCCGCGCACCAGGACTTGCGTGCCCGAGGCCGCGGTCGGCGAGTCGGCGACCGACCAGCGTCCGAGGCGCGTCTCGAAGCCTTCGGGCGGCTCGTGCAGGGCGCCGTCCTCGAAGTCGATCCTCTGCACGTTGCCGCTACCGGAAAACAAAGGCGGCTTCCCTCCGACCGAAGGAACGGCCGCACAGGAACTGGCTGCCACAAGCGCCAGCGAAGCGGCAATCGCCGACATGGAGCGCTTCGCGAGGCTACGCATTCGCGGAAGGCTCCAGACGCGGGCCGTCTGCGACCTCTCCGATGAGCGTGTGGGCGGTCGCGTCACGCACCCCGACCGAGACCAGGTCGCCCGGGGCATGTCGAGTCGATGGAAAGACCGTCGTCTTGAATTGCGCACTCTTTCCGGAGAGCCAACCCTGCCCTCGCTTGGCAGGTCCCTCCACCAGCACCTCGACCGCTCGCCCGCACCAGGCGCGGCTCCGCTCCAGGGAGATCCGTTCCTGAAGCTCGATGACGGCTTGCAGCCGCCGGCGCTTCTCCTCGCGATCGACGGTCTCCGGCCAGCGCGCCGCGCGGGTTCCCTCCCGCGGCGAATACGCGAACGAGAATGCGTGGTCGTAGCCCGCGTGGTGCAGGTAATCCACGGTCGTTTGGAAGTCGTGCTCGGTCTCGCCTGGAAAGCCGACGATGATGTCGGTCGAGAACTCGATTCCCGGCCTGGCGCGGCGCAGTCGCTCGAGCAAACGGTCGTACTGCTCGATCGTGTAGCCACGCTCCATGCGCTCGAGCACGCGATTGGACGCCGATTGCAGCGGCAGGTGAACCTGCGGGCAGATCGTCTCTTCGCTGGCGATGACCTCGAGGATTCGTTCGGTCATGCCGCTCGGGTGTGGCGAGGTGAAGCGGACCCGTAGGATGCCCGCCACGCGCGCCGCGGCGCGTAGCAGGTCGGCAAAATCGAGATCGCCGTCGCGGTACGCGTTGACGGTCTGGCCGAGGAATACGACCTCGCGAAAGCCCGCGCGCGCGGCTTCGCTCACCTGCCCGAGAAGCAGCGGTAGCGGCAGGCTCCGCTCCCGTCCGCGGACGTAGGGGACGATGCAGAAGCTGCAGAACTTGTCGCAGCCGCGCATGACGCTCACCCACGCGCGCACGCCGTCGCGACGCGCCGGCGCCACGTCCGCATAGGTCTCCTCGCGGCCGAGCCGAACCTCGATCGTCGGATCGTCGAAGCCTTGCCGCTCGAGAATCGCCGGCAGCCGCCGGTATTCGTCCGGGCCGAGCACGAAATCGAGAAACGGCAGACGGTCGAGCAGGTGCGCGCGGTGATGCTGGGCCATGCAGCCGAGGACGCCCATTTTCACGCGCGGATCGCGAAGCTTCAGCGGCAGGAGCTGGGTGAGCCGCCCGACGACGCGCTCCTCGGCGTGCTCGCGGATCGCGCACGTGTTCAGCAGAATGATGTCCGCCTCCAGCTCCGAGCCCGCCTCGACGAAGCCATGACGGCCGAGATGGCCGAGCACGATCTCGCTGTCCGCCAGATTCATCTGGCAGCCGTAGGTTTCGAGGTAGACGCGCCGGCCCATGGGTAAACAAACAGCATATCGAATGCTCGAACCGAGCGAAACAGGCGCGGGAGCGGGTCCACTCCCACGAGCACACGCCATCTTCAACACCCTCTGCCATTTGCGCTAGACTCCCAACCCATGAGCGAGAACGCAGCTGTCGAGAGGTGGGTCACCGAGATCGCAGCGAGAACCAAGCCCGATGCCGTGGTGTGGTGCGACGGCTCGGAGGCGGAAAAGGAACGCCTCACGCAAGAGGCGGTCCGGCGGGGAGAGCTGATTCGGTTGAACCCGCAAAAGCTTCCCGGTTGCTATCTGCACCGTAGCCATCCGTCGGACGTGGCGCGCACCGAGCATCTCACCTTCATCTGTACGCCGACGAAGGACGAGTCGGGTCCCACCAACAACTGGATGGATCCCGGCGAGGCGCGCGACAAGGTCGGGAAGCTGTTCGAGGGCTCGATGCGTGGGCGGACGATGTACGTCGTCCCGTTCCTCATGGGACCGGCCGGCTCGCCCTTCGCCAAGGTGGGGGTCGAGATCACGGACAGCATCTACGTGGTGCTCAACATGCGGATCATGACCCGCATGGGGACGATCGCGCTGGCGCGAGCTCGGCACCGGGTCCGACTTCACCCGCTGCCTGCACTCGCTCGGGGATCTGTCCCCGGATCGCCGCTACATCCTGCACTTTCCCGCAAGACAACGAAATCTGGTCGATCGGCTCCGGCTACGGCGGCAACGCTCTCCTCGGCAAGAAGTGCCTCGCGCTGCGCATCGCCTCCTACCTCGGCTGGAAGGAAGGGTGGATGGCGGAGCACATGCTGATCCTCGGGGTCCAGACACCCGACGGCGACATCCACTACGTCACGGCGGCGTTTCCTTCCGCATGCGGCAAGACCAACCTGGCGATGCTGGTGCCGCCCGCTCCATTGGCGGCCAGAGGGTGGAAGGTGTGGACCGTCGGCGACGACATCGCTTGGCTCCGCATCGGCGACGACGGGCGGCTGTGGGCGGTGAATCCCGAGGCTGGATTTTTCGGCGTGGCGCCGGGCACCGGAACGAAGACCAACCGCAACGCGATGGCGACGATCAACCACAATGCGATCTTTACCAACGTCGCCCTCAAGCCCGACGGCACGGTGTGGTGGGAGGGTCACGACGATCCGCCCGGCGACGGCATGCTGGATTGGCAAGGGAAGCCCTGGCACGCTTCCGGCGGGCAGGTTGCAGCGCACCCGAACAGCCGGTTCACGGCGCCGGCCTCGCAGTGTCCCGTGATCTCGCCGGAGTGGGAAAATCCGAAGGGCGTACCGATCAGCGCCATTCTATTCGGTGCGCGGCGGCAGCGCGTCGTGCCACTGGTATACCAGTCGTTCGACTGGCAGCACGGCACCTTCCTCGGCGCAACCCTCGCGTCGGAGACGACCGCGGCGGCAGTCGGCAAGGTCGGTGTCCTGCGACGAGATCCCATGGCGATGGTCCCGTTCTGCGGCTACAACATGGCCGACTACTGGGCGCACTGGCTCGACATGGGTCGCCGCACGTCGAACCCGCCCAAGATCTTCCGTGTGAACTGGTTCCGCACGGGGGAAAACGGCAAGTTTCTCTGGCCGGGCTTCGGCGAGAACCTGCGCGTCCTCGAGTGGGTGCTCGACCGCTGCCGGGGAGGCGGATCGGGGGAGGAAACCCCGATCGGCTACGTTCCAACGCAGAAGGCCATCGATAGCGAGGGCCTCGACCTCTCGGGCGACGCGATGCGCGAGGTTCTGCGGGTCGATCGCGCCGACTGGATCGAAGCCGTGCACGGCCAGCGTGAGTACTTCGAGAAATTCGGCGATCATCTTCCGCGGGCCATCCGCGAGGAGCACGAAGCGCTGGCGCGGAGAGTGACGGCCGGACGGTAGCGAGGCGACCTGGTCCGGAAGGCCTTCAGTTTCATTAGCACGCTCGGCAATCCGCAGTGCGCGGTCGGTTTGCATCGAGCCGTACTCGGGTCGATGCAAACCGACCGCAACCGCGCGCAAGCGCGGAAGGCGATAGACCACTTCCGTGGGTTATTGTTTTCCGCGCTCCGCGCGGTGGCTGGAGTTTCCGGTCGGGCCAAGTACGTCCCGACCGGAAACTCCAGCGCTTCTCGGAATTCGCAGCGATCCTGCCGCGAGCCTCGCGAATCGGCTTGCGCGGCGCGGCTTGGCTGATACGATTTCTCCGATGAGCGTTGGGGAGCATCACCGCAAAGGTAAGCAGCGCGCGAGGTGCGCGGTCTTGACGATCAGCGACACCCGCACGGAGGCGGACGATAAGAGCGGAGCGCGACTCAAGGAGCTGCTCGCCGGCGCCGGCCACCAGGTTCTCGCCTACACGATCGTTCCTGACGATCCCTTGCGAATCCGCGACGCGCTGCAGCCCCTCTTCGCCGACTCCAGCATCCAGGCGATCTTTCTTTCCGGCGGCACTGGGATCGCGCCGCGCGACACGACCTTCGAAGCCGTGCGCGAGCTGTTCGAGAAGGAGATCGAGGGCTTCGGCGAGCTCTTCCGCATGCTCAGCTACGCGGAGATCGGCGCGGCGGCGATGCTGTCGCGGGCCACCGCGGGAATCGTCGCGGGCAAGATCCTGTTCTCGATGCCGGGCTCGACCGCTGCCGTCGAGCTCGCCATGCAGAAGCTCGCGCTTCCCGAGCTCGGCCACGCGCTCGGTCTGCTTGAGGGATAGCCGTGCGGGTTCGGCTTCGCTTCTTTGCGGCGTTGCGCGAGCGCGCGGGAGCCTCGGAGCTCACCCGCGAGCTTGCTCGGCCGACCACCGTCGGCGCGCTCTGGGACGATCTCCGCCGCGAACGCCCCCGGCTGGCGGAGTTTCGCGGCGCCGTCGCCTTCGCCGTCAACCAGGAGTACGTTGACAGCAAAAGGACCCTCCAAGATAATGACGAGATTGCGTTCATTCCCCCGGTGAGCGGCGGGTGCCCGCGATGCCATGTTTGAAGTCGTCGAACATCCGATCGAGCTCTCCCGCTTGATCGTCGCCGTCGGCAGACCGGACGCGGGCGCGATCGCGACCTTTCTCGGCACCACGCGCGATCACAATGCCGGGCGGCAAGTGATCCGTCTCGAGTACGAAGCGTATCCGGAGATGGCGCTTCGCGAGATGCGGCGGATCGGCGACCAGGCGATCGAGCGATTCTCCGCCAAGGCAGTCGCCATCGTCCACCGTGTAGGCGTCGTCGAGATTGGCGAAACGAGCGTCGCGATTGCGGTGTCCGCGGCCCACCGTGACGCCGCGTTCGCCGCGTGTCGCTTCGCGATCGATCGCCTCAAGGAAATCGTGCCGATCTGGAAGAAGGAGCACTACCGCGGTGGAGAGATCTGGATCGGCCCTCAGCAAGGGGGGCCACCCCCCGCGCGCGAGCGGTTCGCGACCTGAATCGCCCTTCGCCGCCCAATCCATGCACGATCGCATCCGCATCTGGTCTCTGCTCCCATTCTTGATCCTCGCCTCCTGCGCGCTCCAGCCGCGAGCGGGCACGCCGCAACCCGCGTTGCAGGGTTGGTCACCCGCGACAGCCGCGCTCACCGCGCAGCCGACGGCGCTCACGTCCGACGATCGCGCGCTCGGCCATTTCCTCAAGGGCCAGATCGCGCTCAACCAGAACGACTACGACGCCGCGCTTGGGGAATACGAGGCGGCGGTCCAGGAAGATCCCGAAACGCCGATGCTGCGCTTGCGCCTGGCGACGCTCTACGTGCGCAAGGGCATGCTCGACAAGGCGCTCGAGCAATGCCGCAAGGTCGTCGAACAAGATCCCAAGAACACCGACGCCCGATTGCTCTTCGCCGGCCTGCTCTCGTCCACCGGAGACGAGGCCGGCTCGATCGCGGCGTACGAGAAGGTGCTCGAGTTCGACCCCGAGAACCAGGAGGCCTACCTCTACCTCGGTGCGCTCTACGGAAAGCAGGGGAAGTCCGAGCAGGCGGTCGAGACGCTTCAGAAGCTGATCGCGCTGAACCCGAACTCGATCCTCGGCTACTACTACCTCGGTCGCGTGAACGCCGCCGCGCAGCGCTTCGACGCAGCCGAGGCGTTCTACCAGCAGGCGCTGCAACTCAATCCGCAGTCGGAGCTCGTGCTGCTCGACCTCGCGCTTGTCTACGAGATGCAGAAGCGAACCGACAAGGCGGTCGAGATCTATCAGAAGGTGCTCGCCATGAACCCGCGGAGCACCGTCGCGCGCAAGCGTCTCGCCGGCCTCTACGTCGGCGCGAAGAAGCTCGACAACGCGCTCGAGCAGTTCCGCGAACTCGAGAAGATCGAGAACGATCCGCAAGAGGCGCGCGTCAAGATCGGGCTCATCTACTTCGAGAAGGGCGATTACGACAAAGCGGCGACCGAGCTGAACCTCGTGCTCGCGGCCGAGCCCCAGAACGACCGCGTGCGGTACTATCTCGGCGCAGTCTATGCGGAAAACAAGGAGTACCAGAAGGCCGCCGGCGAGTTCGATCAGATCCCGGCGACCTCGGATTACTACGTCGATTCTCGGATCCACTCGGCCTATGTGAAGCAGCGGGACGAGAAGACCGACGAGGCAATCGTCGAGATCAAGCGCGCTCTCGAGATCAAGAAGGATTCGGTCGATCTGCTTGGATTCCTCGCTTCGCTTTACCGCGAGAAGAAGGACAACGACTCGGCCATCGCCGTGCTCAAACGGACCGTGGAGCTCGAGCCGAACAACGACAAGCTCTGGTTTACGCTCGGCGCGGTCTACGACGAGAGCAAGCAAAAGGAAGAAGCCATCGGCGCGATGGAGAAGGCGATCGAGCTGAATCCCAAGAACGCCGCGGCGTTGAATTACCTCGGCTATACATGGGCGGAGATCGGCGTGGATCTCGACAAGGCGGAGAAATTGATCCGTCAGGCGATCGCCCTCGAGCCGAACGACGGCTTCTATCTCGATAGCCTCGCGTGGGTCTACTACCAGCGCGGCGACTTCAAGAAGGCGGTCGAGCAGCTCGAGCACGCGATCGAGCTCGCCGGCGAGGACCCGACCGTGACGGAGCACCTGGCGGACGCATACCGGAAGCTCGGACGACGGGCGGACGCCCTGCGCATCTACCGTGATGCGCTCGCCCGCTCCAAGGACGCCGACCAGATGGAGCGGCTGAAGCGGAAGATCAGCGTGGTCGAGCAGTATCTGACCGGCGCGTGAGCCGAGCTCACGCTCGACCGCTGCTGCCGCTTGCTGTCGTCGCGCTGCTCGCCGGCTGCACGGCGCTGCGGGCGCGGCCAACACCACCCCGCGCGGCGCCGCCCTCCGCGGTCTCCGCGGAGGGTCTTCTCGGCACGGTCGACGACCGCTCCGCCTCGCTCCACTCGTTTCGCGCTCTCGCCGACATGCATTACGTTGGCCCCAAGGACAAGCTCGCGGTGAAGGAAATCGTCGCCGTCGAGCGGCCGGATCGCTTGCGCATCGAGATGATGTCGGCCTTCGGCGTCGCCCTGCAGATCGCTTCGGATGGCGAACGCTTGTCCGCGTATCACCGGGGTGAGCGAACGTACTACCGGGGCAGGGCGACCAAGGACAATCTCGCGCGCTTCACGCGCCTCGAGCTCGCTCTTCGCGACGTCGCCGACCTGCTGATCGGCCTCCCGCCCGGGCGGCAGCGACTCGGGCATCCGTCGATCGCCTTCGAGCCGCCGCAGGGGCTTTGGCGCGTGACCGCGACGGTCGCCGAGGGCGGATCGCAGACGGTCTGGTTCGACCCGGACACGCTCTTCCCGGTGCGAGCCGAAGAGTCCGATCGGCAAGGGAACGTGCTCTACAGGGCGACCTATGCGAGCTACACGACCGTCTCGGGTGTGGCGATTCCGAGGGAAGTGCGCTTCGAGGTGCCCGAGCAGTCGGCGAAGATCGACCTACGTTATTCGGAGATCTCGCTGAACGGCCACTTTCCACCCGAGCTTTTTTCGTTCGCCCCGCCGCCCGGCTCCAAGATCGTGGACCTCGACGAGATCGCGGGCGAGCCTCCGGGCTGAAAAGAGGCTACCGACTTCCGGCTACCGGCAGAATTCGCGAGGTCGCTTGCGGTAGTCGGTAGCCGTGTAGCCGGTAGCCGTCTCTCAGACCTTCAGCCGCGGATCCAGCGCGTCGCGCAGGCCGTCGCCGAACAGATTGTAGGCCGTCACGGTCGCGAAGATCGCGAATCCGGGAAACACTGCCAGCCACCACGCAAACGTGTTCTGCTCCGACACGGCGAGGATCGATCCCCAGGTGACGAGGTCGGCGGGAACGCCGATGCCTAGAAACGACAGCGCCGACTCGGCAAGGATCGCGGAAGCCACGCTGAACGACGCGGAGACGAGCACCGGCGCCAGCGCGTTCGGCAGGATGTGGCGGAACATCACGGCCGAGTTCGACACGCCGAGCCCGCGCGCCGCGGTGACGAAATCGAGGCCGCGCAGCTTGAAGAACTCGCTCCGCACGAACCGCGCGACGCCGATCCAGCCAGTGAGCCCGAGGATCGCCATCACGTTGTAGATCGATGGCGGCAGCACCGCCGCGACCGTGAGGATCAGGAAGAAAGTCGGGATCGCCAGCATGAGCTCGAAGACGCGCGAGAGCGCCAGGTCGACCCAGCCGCCGTAGTACCCGGCGAGTCCGCCGAGGAGGATCCCAACCGTGAGCTGGATGCCCGCCACGACGATGCCGATCGTCAGCGAGATGCGAGCGCCGTGGACCATGCCGCTCGCCACGTCGCGGCCGAGCTGATCGGTGCCGAGCCAATGTCGGGCCGTCGGCGGTGAGAACGATTCCTCCGACAGATCCGCGCGCCGGGGCAAGTACGGAATCGGCGGAAACAGCGCCCCTTCGTTCGGGAGCTTCTTGAAGTCCACCCCGCGAAGCGCCCCGGGCCACGAGACGAGGCCGAGGCGCGCGCCGTAGTCGATCGCGATCGGGAAGTACGTGCGGCCGTTCATCACGACGTAGTACGGCATGTCGTTGGCGATGAGGTCGGCAAAGAGCGCAACGCCGAGCAGCGCGAAGATGCCGTAGAGGCTCGCCACGGCGCGGCGGTTCTTGCGGAACTGCCGCCAGACGAGCGCGCGGTAGCTCTGCGACCGCTCGTTGCTCATTGCTCCGCCCTTCCAAAGCTGATGCGCGGATCGACGACCGCGAGCAGCAGATCGGCGAGCAGGATGCCGACCAGCGTGAGCGCCGAGCTGATCGCGAAGAGGCCGAGCACCACCGGGTAGTCGCGCGCCAGCACCGCCTGATAGCCGAGCTGGCCGATGCCGGGAATCGAGAAGATCGTCTCGATGATCACCGATCCGCCGATGAGTGACGGCAACAGATCGGCCAGCATGGTCACCATCGGGATCAACGAGTTGCGCAGAATGTGCTTGAGAATCACCACGCGCTCGGGGAGACCTTTGGCGCGCGCGGTGCGCACGTAGTCTTGCAGCGCGTTCTCGAGCATCGAGCTCCGCATGTAACGCGAGAGCGCCGCGAACGCCGCGTAGGTCTCGCACACGACCGGCATGGCGATGTGCCACGAGTAGTCGCGCAGCTGCCGCAACAGCGGCCAGGAAGGATCGTAGTCGAGCGAATGAAGGCCGGCCGGCGGGAACCACAGAAAATAGTCGCCGCCGCAGAAGTAGATGAGGATCAACGTCCCCACCCAGAACGACGGCAGCGAGTAGAGCATGAAGACCGAGGTCGTCGACAGCGAGTCCAGCCACGATCCGGCGCGCACCGAGGAATAGATGCCGAGCGGGATGGCGATCAGGTACGTGAGGAAGATCGAGACCAGATTGAGCGTGATCGTCACCGGCAGCCGCTCGCGGATCTTGTCCCAGACGGGGCGGTTGTCCTTGAAGCTCTCGCCGAGATCCAGCGTCACCAGCCGCTCGAACCAGACCGCGTACTGCACGGGCAGCGGCCGATCGAGACCGAGGCGGCGGCGCTCGGCCTCCTTGGCTTTCTGGATGTCGGCCAAGCGCTCCGTGCTCGCCCCCTGGATTCCCGCCGCGAGGCCCCCGTGGAAATAGAGCTCGACCGGATCACCGGGTGCGAGGTGCATAATCAAAAAGGCAATGAAGGTGATCCCGACGAACGTCGGGATCATCAACAGCACTCGCCGCAGCGCGTAGCGCAGCATCGTGAGTTACATCCCGTACTTCTGAGCGACACGCGGCACCCACCACTCGCTCAAGCGAGGACCGCCGGTGGGATACCACTTCGTATCGCGAAACCGCCGATCGAAGGCGGTGATCGACTTCGGCATGTAGAGAAACGTGTAGGGAGCCTCCTCGAGGATGATCTCTTGAAGGCGGCGATAGAGCGCGATGCGCTTGTCCTTGTCGAACTCGCGCCGATAGTCCACCAAGATCTCGTCGGCCGCGGCATTCTTGAAGGCGACCATGTTTCCACCGCCGGGCACCGCCTGGCTCGAATGCCAGACCTGATACAGATCGGGGTCGGCGGGCGAGAATTGCCAGCCGAGGATCACCGCGTCGTAGTCGAATTTCTCCACCTTCTCGAGCATGATCGACCAGTCCACTTCGCGAAACGTCGCATCGATTCCGGCGCGACGCATCTCGTCGATGACGATCAAGCCGATGTTCTTGCGCGTGGTGTTTCCGGAGTTCGAGATGATCTCGAAGCCAAGCGGCGTGCGCACGCCATCGACGACCTTGTCGCGAATTCCGTCACCGTCATGGTCCGTCCATCCTGCGTCGTCGAGCTGTTTTTTCGCCCGCTCGGGATCGAACGTATAGCTCTTCAAGTCGGCGTCGTATTCGGGGCTGAATCGATAGACGGGCGAGTCGATCTTCTCCCCGTAACCGAAGAGCACCTTGGAGATGATGCGGTCACGGTCGACCAGGCGCGACAGCGCCTGGCGCACGGCCGTCTCGCGGAACATCGGCCGTAGCTCATTCCAGCCAACGTACGTGTACGAAGGCGTGAACGCGATTTGCTTGGCGAAGCGCTTGCGGAAACCCGGAGTGTCGGTTTGCTTCAAGTGCTGCAGCGGCAGTAGTCCCATGATGTCGAGCGTCCCGGCTTTGAGCGCGATGAGCGCTGCATCCGGGTTGTTGATGACCCGGAACAGCAGTCGGTCGACGTAGCCGTCGCCACGCATGACGTCTCCTGGCGCCCAGAAGTCGTTGCGATGACGGAGAACGATGCGCTCGCCGGTGATCAGGTCGCGGTCGGGGTCGGCCAGATCATACGCCCCCGAACCGAGGATCTTGCGATGGAAGTCGCGGTTGAACGATTGCGCGAAGCGCAGCGCTCGCTGCTTCTTGTCGGGCGCGAGCGTATCCCAGCGGTTCAAGTCGGCGACGGAGACGCCGTCCAGCTCGCCGTGTGGGTCGTAGAAGTGCCTGGCGAGAATCGAGATTCCGCCGAGGATGACGTCGTTGCGAAAATACGGCTCCGAGCAGCGAAATTCGACCGTCGAATCGTCGACCGCCCGCGCATCGGCCACGGACAAATAGTAGTTGCGCAGCGACGGCGCGTTCACTTCGGGGTCCTTGATCGCCTTGATCGAGAAGAGGACGTCTGCGGCGGTCAACGGCTTGCCGTCGGAAAACGTCGCGTCGTTGCGGATGTGAAACGTGTACGTCAAATGATCCGGGGCAACCTGCGGCAGCTCGGTCGCGATCACGGGCCGCTGCTCCAAGGTTTGGGGGTCTAGCGTGGTGAGCGACGAAAGGACCCAGCCCTGGAGCTCGGCGGAGGCCGCGTCGGTCGACGTGAGCGGATTCAAGCTCTGGGGATCGGCGAGCATCCACTGCACCAGCCAGTCGCCGCGCACCGGCGGTCCCGCGCCTTCGCGGGTCGATTCGGGCTCCTCGGCGGGCGGGGCGGACGGTTCGCGATTGGAGCACTCGATCAGCAGGCAGAGCCCCACCAGGGTCGCCAACAAGCGCACAAGCCGCCGAGACACCCCCGGTCTAATGCCGGGTCGTCCCTCGCGGGGCAAGGAGGGTAACGGGGACGTTCTTAACCTTCGTAACCTTCATCGCGCCTCTCTGCTTCGAGGATTTCCTAGGGCGAGGAACGCGATGAAGGTTACGAAGGTTAAGAACGTCCCCGTTACCCTCCTTGTCCGGGCGCGACGGGAAGTGTACCTACGCACGTGATGCCGGCGCTTCTCGAAGTGCGGAATCTCGCGACGCACTTTGCTACCGATGACGGAATCGTTCGCGCCGTGGATGGCGTGAGCTTCTCGATCGACGCCGGACGGACGCTCGGCATGGTCGGTGAATCGGGATGCGGCAAGAGCGTGACCGCGCTCTCCATCTTGCGTTTGATCCCGTCCCCCCCGGGGCGGATCGTCGCCGGGGAGATTCGCTATCAAGGCCAAAACCTTCTCGAGCTGCCGGAAGCCGAGATGCGGCGCGTTCGCGGGAACGAGATCGCGATGATCTTTCAGGAGCCGATGACGTCGCTGAATCCGGTGTTCACGGTCGGCGATCAGATCGGCGAAGCGATCCGCCTCCACCAGAAGACCTCGCGTCGCCAGACGCGCGAGCGAGTGATCGAGATGCTCCGCCTGGTCGAGATGCCGGAACCGACCCGGCGGGTCGACGAGTACCCCCACCAGCTCTCCGGCGGCATGCGCCAGCGCGTGATGATCGCGATGGCGCTGTCGTGCAACCCGAAGCTGCTGATCGCCGACGAACCGACGACCGCTCTCGACGTGACCATCCAGGCGCAGATCCTCGACCTTCTCGCCAGCCTGAAGCAACGCCTCGGCATGGCGTTGCTCCTCATCACGCACGATCTCGGCGTGGTCGCGGAGCAGGCCGACGAGGTGGTGATCCTCTACGCGGGTCGGATCGTGGAGCGAGCTTCCGTGGAGGATCTCTTCACGCGCCCCCTCCATCCGTACACGCGTGGGCTTCTCGACTCGCTTCCGCGAGTCGGCGCCGCCCGCGCCGAGCGCTTGCGGCCGATCCCGGGAACCGTGCCGCCGCTCACCCGGTTGCCGAGCGGCTGTCGTTTCCGCGACCGCTGTTCCTGGGCGATCGGCGACTGCGCGCGAATCGATCCGCCGCTCGAGGAGAAGCTCCCCGGCCACACCGCCGCGTGCATCCGTGTCGCGCGCGGCGAGACCGCGGACCGCTCCGTCGAGGCGCGCCCGTGAGCCACGCCACGAACGGAGCGCCGCTCCTCGAGGTGCGCGGTCTCGTCAAGAACTATGCGGTCGGAGGCGGTCTCTTCGCCGCCAAGGAATTCGTGCACGCGGTTCGCGGCGTGGACCTCGATGTCCGCCGCGGCGAAACGCTCGGAGTGGTCGGCGAGTCGGGCTGCGGCAAATCCACGCTCGGTCGGTGCATCCTGCGCTTGATCGAGCCGACGGCCGGGACGGTCCGCTTCGAGGGGACCGATCTCGCCTCGCTCTCCGCCGCCGAGATGCGCCGCAAGCGCCGTTTCATGCAGATCATCTTCCAGGATCCGTATTCGTCGCTGAACCCACGCATGCGCGTGGGCGCGATCGTCGGCGAGGGCTTGGCGATCCACGGTCTCGCCCGCGGGCCGGAGCGACGTCGCCGCGTCGTCGAGCTCCTCTCCAAGGTCGGGCTCCACGAAGACGCCTACGAGCGCTACCCGCACGAATTCAGCGGCGGGCAACGGCAGCGGATCGGGATTGCCCGCGCGCTCGCGGTCGAGCCCCGCTTCATCGTGGCCGACGAGCCGGTCTCGGCCCTCGACGTGTCGATTCAAGCGCAGATCGTGAACCTGCTACAGGATTTGCAGCAGCAGCTGGATCTCGCCTATTTGTTCATCGCCCACGATCTTCGCGTGGTCGAGCACATCAGTCACCGCGTCGCCATCATGTATCTCGGCAAGGTCGTCGAGCTGGCGCCGAGCGAAGAGATCTACGCCTCACCGCGACATCCCTACACCCGGGCGCTGCTCTCGGCGGTGCCGATGCCGACCCCCCGAGGGAAACGACAGCGGATTCCGCTCGCGGGTGACGTGCCGAGCCCGATCACGCCACCCGCCGGCTGCGCGTTCCATCCACGCTGCCCGCACGCACAAGACGTGTGCCGTAAGGAAGAGCCGGAGCTCGTGACCGGGAGGCGCGGCCACGCCGTCGCATGCCACGTCTTCCCACCGGACCCGGAAGCATCGTAGGATTGGGAGGAGCTTCTCATGGCGTTTTTCCAAAAGCGATCCCCCGAGAACCCGCTCGCGAGTCTTCAGCCACCGCCGCCAGCAGCGCCTACCGCAGCCGATGGCGCCGCCGGCGCCGCCTCCGCAATTCCTCCGTGAGACCGAGGTGCGCACGTCGATCGGCGCCGACGCGATCATCAACGGCAAGCTCTCGTTCAACACCCCGACTCGGATCGAAGGCAAGCTCAAGGGTGAGCTCCGTTGCACCGAGCTGCTCATCATCGGCGCGACCGCCATCGTCGAAGGCTGCGTGAAGGCCGACGAGTTGCGCATCGAGGGCGTCGTCCGGGGCGAGATCACGGAGACGCGCAAGGTCGAAATTTGCGAGAGGGGGAGGTTCGTCGGCAGAGTGACGGCGCGGCTACTCGTCGTCCGTGAAGGTGGCGTGCTCGAGGGCGAGAGCGCCGTGGGCCCGGAGGCCTGGTTCGCGGACGAGCCCGTGCAAACGGGAATCGGGGCCGCGAAGCGTTAGCCGGCTACGGAGCCTCTTCGACGCGCGCCGCTTTCCCCGAAAGCTCGCGAAGGTAATAGAGCCGGGCGCGTCGTACCAGACCGTGTGACATCACCTCGATCTTGTCGAGGCGAGGCGAGTGCAGCGGAAACGTACGCTCGACGCCGACCCCGTAGGACACCTTGCGGACGGTGAACGTCGCGCGGTTCGATCCGCGAGTGCGCCGAATCACCATCCCCTCGAACACCTGGATTCGCTCTTTCTCACCCTCGACGACCTTCACGTGGACTCGCACCGTATCCCCGGCCTTGAGATCAGGCACCTTGGCCTTGAGCTGCTCGGCTTCGATCTTGTCGATGAGATTTGCCATGGCCATGCCTTCTCCGTCCCTCGGGTGGAACTTCGCAACCCATCGATCGTAGCGAAGAATCCCCATGAAGGAAAGGGATCAGGCCGAGCCGAGCAGCCGATCGAGCATGATCGCCGCGGCGGCTCGGACCGGCAAGTGGTTGTAGCCGGCTACCCCATGGATCGGCTCGAGGATCAGGTCGGCACGCTCGAGAATCTCCTTCGTCAGTCCCCAGCCGGTCCCGAGAATCAGCAGATGCGGCGCTCCGCTCGTCGCCAGACGCGAACGAAGATCGGCGAAGGAGATCCGTTCGTCGGCATCCCTGGCACTGGTCGCGACCAGCACGGGCCGATCACCCGCGCTGCGCTCGACCTCGAGAATCGCCGCATCGAGATCGACCACGGTGTGCACCAGAGCGAGCGCCTCGCGCCGGGTCTCGTTGTACTCGGCGCCGAAACCGCTCCGCCAGTGCTCGAGGATCTTTTCCGCGAGCAGGCGTAGCGCTCGCACCGGCGTGGCGATGTACACGCCGCTCACCCCGTAGGTCTTGCCGATCCGCGCGAGGTCGTGGACGTCCATGTTGGTGACGGCGGTGGCCACGACGTCGCCGTGCTTGTCGTAGACCGGATGGTGAAGCAGCACCACGTAGAGCGGTGCCGACGTCACTTCTCTTCTTCCTCGATCTCGCGAAGGAGCTTGCGGTCTTCCTCGCCGAGATCGGCGTGCACGAGCAGATCAGGTCGTCGCCTGCGGGTCAGGCGCAGCCGCTCCTTCCTCCGCCAACGGGCGATTGCCGCATGATTCCCGGAGAGGAGAACGGGCGGCACGGCGATCGTCCGGAAGACCTCCGGGCGCGTGTACTGCGGGTACTCGAGAAGCCCGTCGTCGAACGACTCCTCGGCGAGCGATCCCGCGTTGCCGACGAACCCGGGCACGAGCCTCGCGACCGCATCGATCACGACCAGCGCGGCGGCCTCGCCGCCGGCGAGCACGTAATCGCCAATCGACAGCTCGTCGTCGACGAACTGCCGCACGCGCTCGTCGAGGCCCTCGTAGTGGCCGCAGAGAAGCAGGACCGCCGCTTCGCGGGCGAGTTCCGCGGCGAGCGGCTGGGTCAGGGGTCGCCCGCGCGGAGAGAGCAGCAGCCGGCGGGCGGAGGAAGCGCTTCGAGCCGCCGCCTCGATCGCCGCCACCACAGGCTCGACCTTCATCACCATTCCTTGTCCGCCGCCGTAGGGAGCATCATCCGCGACGCGATGCGCACCAATAGCGAAATCGCGGATGTCGAGAACTTCGACTTCGATGAGTCCACGGCGGATCGCTTTGCCGATCAAGCTCGCCGCCAGCGGCGAGGGAAAGAAATCGGGAAACAACGTGAGGATTTGAAAGCGCATCAGCGACCGGGGTCAGTCGAGCAACCCCTCGATGGGGTGAACGACGATGCGCCCAACGTCGAGAGCGATCTCGCGGACCGTCCGGTCGATCATCGGGATGAGCCGCTCCTTCCCACTCCCCCGGACGACCAGGACGTCGTTGCCGCTCGTCGAGAGAACTTCCGAGACTCTGCCGAGTAAGCGGCCCGAATCATCCAAGACTTCGAGGCCGATGAGCTGGTAGCAGTAGAACTGCCCGGCCTCCAAGACAGGAAGCTCCTGCTCACGAACCGCCACCCGGCGCCCTTGCAACGAGCGCACCGCTTCCGGAGTCGTCAGGTTCTCCAGGCTCACCAACCAGACGCCACCGTGCGGGCGAGCATGCTCGAGCCGCAACCGGCGTGTCGCCGGTTCGCTGCCGAGAAGGAAGACCTCGGAGACGCCGGCCAACACGGACGAATCCGGATTGAACGGCCTCAGGCGCGCCTCGCCACGCACCCCGTGCGCGCCGACGAGCTCGCCAATGACGACGAGCCGCTCGCCATCAGGGCCGGGAACGACTCCCGCCGGCGGCGGCTTGCTTGCCGAGGCGGATGGCGCGGGTCTCACGACTTCCTCGTTCCGACTAGCGACTCCAAGAGCCCCGACGGTCCGAGGCTCCAATCAAGCCTTCGGTCGATCCCTCTCGACGATGTCGAGAATGACGCGCTGGTTCTTTCTCGCGGCCGCGACGTTGAGGATCGCGCGCAGCGCTTTCGCCGTGCGCCCCTCCTTGCCGATCACCCTGCCGAGATCCTCATCCGCGACGCGCAGCTCGAGCGTCGGCACTCCGTCGCGCAGCGTTTCGGTCACGCTGACCGCCTCGGGATTCCGAACCAGGAACCGCGCCACGTATTCGACGAGTTCCTTCACCACGGAAGCCGGAGCTCAGGCCGCCTTGGGCGCAGCCGGAGCACGCGCGGGAAAGCCAGCGCGCTTGAGCACGTGCGCCACCGTGTCGGTCGGCTTTGCGCCACGCGCGAGCCAACCCTCGAGCTTCTCGCGCTTGACCGTCACGCGAGCAGGGTTGGGGGCGGGATCGTAGGTACCGAGCTGCTCGACGTAACGGCCGTCACGCGGGAAGCGCGAGTCGGCGACCACGATCCGGTAAAATGGGTGCTTCTTCGCCCCGTGCCGGGACAGTCGAATCGTAACAGGCATTTCTCTTCGCTCCTCCTGACGGCTCGCGGCTCAGATCGGCAGGCCGATCCCGAGCCCACGACCGCCGCTGGTGAACTTCTTCATCATCTTCTTCATTTGCGCGTATTGCTTCAAGAAGCGGTTGATGTCGGCGACGGAGGTGCCGCTGCCGAGGGCGATGCGCCGGCGCCGGCCCGCATTCAGGATGTTCGGATTCTGCTGCTCCTGTCGAGTCATGGAGTTGATGATCGCCTCGACGCGCGCAAGATCCCTTTCTGCCTTGCCGGCATCCACCGCACGGGCCATCTTGCCGAGGCCGGGGATCATGCCGAGGAGATCTCCGACCGAGCCCATCTTCTTCATCGCCCGTAGCTGGTCGCGGAAGTCCTCGAGCGAGAACTCGGCGCGGCGAAGCTTCCGTTCGAGCTTCTCCGCCTCCTTCTGATCGAAGGCACGCTCGGCGCGCTCGATGAGCGACAGCACGTCGCCCATGCCGAGAATGCGTGACGCGAGGCGGTCGGGATAGAACGGCTCGAGGGCATCGAGCTTCTCGCCCACGCCGAGAAACACGATCGGCGCCCCCGATATCGCGCGGATGGAGAGCGCGGCGCCGCCGCGGGCGTCGCCCTCCATCTTGGAGAGAATCACGCCGGTCAAACCCAGGCGCTCGTGGAAGCCACTGCGCGACGTTGACCGCGTCCTGACCCGTCATCGCGTCGGCCACGAGCACGATCTCGTGCGGCGACACCGCAGTGCGGATGTCGGCGAGCTCCTGCATCAGCTCCTCGTCGATGTGGAGCCGTCCCGCGGTGTCGAAGAGGCAGACGTCATATCCCTGATTCTTCGCCGCCGTCAGCGCGGCGCGGCAGATCGCAACCGGATTTTGATCGCTCGTCGACGGGTGCACCGCGCAGCCCACCTGCTCTCCGAGCAGCCGAAGCTGCTCGATCGCCGCCGGCCTCTGCACGTCGGCGGGCACGAGGTAGGGATTACGGTTTTTTTCGAGCTTCAGGTAACGGGCGAGCTTGCCGACCGTGGTGGTCTTTCCCGAGCCCTGCAGGCCGACGAGCATGACTGGCACCGGCGGAGCGGCGGAAAGGTCGAGGCCGCGCCCCGCCTCCCCCATCAGCGTCACCAGCTCCTGGTGAACGATCTTGATGATCTGCTGGGCCGGTGTGAGCGACTGGAGGACTTCTTGGCCGAGCGCCTGGCGGCGGATCGCCTCCGTGAACTGCTTGACGACCTGGAGGTTGACGTCGGCCTCGAGGAGCGCGAGCCGCACTTCGCGCAGCGTCTCCTCGATGTGTGCGCTCGCGGACCCTCGCCTCGCCGCGAAGCTTCTTGAAGATGGCCTCGAACTTGTCGCTCAGGGATTCCAGCATCGGATAAGCGGGCGACTTTATCCCAAGGCGGCCGAAAAACGAAGAGCCCTCTCCCCGGTAGAAGAGGGCTCTTCGAACGATGGTCTTGGGCGCGAGCTGCTTACATCATGCCGCCCATGCCCCCCATTCCACCCATTCCGCCGGGCGGCATCGCCGGAGCCTGCTTCTCCTCGGGCTTCTCGGCGATCATCGCTTCGGTGGTGAGCAGCAAGGCGGCCACCGACGCGGCGTTCTGCAGCGCGGTGCGAACGACCTTGGTCGGGTCGATGATGCCCGCCTTCATGAGGTCTTCGTATTCCTCGGTTGCCGCGTTGAAGCCGTAGCTACCCTTGTTGTTGCGGATACGGTCGACGACGATCGCACCTTCGACTCCGGCGTTGTGCGCGATCCACCACGCCGGCTCCTGCACCGCCTTCTTGATGATCGCAACGCCGACTTGCTCCTCCTCGGGCACGCCCTTGAGGCTCTCGAGCGACGCTAACGCCGCACGGATCAGCGCCACGCCGCCGCCGGGCACGACGCCCTCCTCGACGGCCGCGCGTGTCGCATGGAGCGCGTCCTCGACGCGCGCCTTCTTCTCCTTCATCTCGATCTCGGTCGCGGCGCCCACACGGATCACCGCCACGCCGCCCACCAGCTTGGCGAGCCGCTCCTGGAGCTTCTCGCGGTCGTAATCCGAAGTGGTCTCGTCGATTTGGGAACGGATCTGCTTCACCCGGCCCTCGATGTCGGCCTTCTTGCCCGCGCCGTCGATGATCGTGGTGTTGTCCTTGTCGATCAACACCTTCTTGGCCTTGCCGAGATCCGAGAGGCTCACATGCTCGAGCTTGATGCCGAGTTCCTCGGCGATCACCTTGCCGCCGGTTAGGATCGCGAGGTCCTCGAGCATGGCCTTTCGCCGGTCACCGAAGCCCGGCGCCTTCACGGCCACGGTGTGGAGCGTGCCGCGGATCTTGTTGACGACGAGCGTTGCCAGCGCCTCGCCTTCGACGTCCTCGGCGACGATCAAGAGCGGCCGTCCGCTCTTCGCCGCCTGCTCGAGAATCGGCAGCATGTCCTTCAGGCTCGACAGTTTCTTCTCGTGGATGAGGATCAGCGCGTCCTCGATCACGGCTTCCATGCGGTCCGGATCGGTGACGAAGTAGGGTGACAGATATCCGCGGTCGAACTGCATGCCCTCGACGACCTCGAGCTGGGTCTCGAGGCCCTTCGCCTCCTCGACCGTGATCACGCCTTCCTTGCCTACCTTCTCCATCGCCTCGGCGATGATCGAGCCGATGGTGGAGTCGTTGTTCGCCGAGATCGTGCCGACCTGGGCGATCTCCTTCGGATCTTTGGTTGGCTTGGAGAGCGACTTGAGCTCCTCGATGATCTTCTTCACGGCGCGTTCGATGCCCCGCTTGAGATTCATCGGATCGTGCCCAGCGGCGACCATCTTCGCGCCTTCGGTAAAGATCGCGCGCGCGAGCACGGTCGCGGTGGTCGTGCCGTCGCCGGCGACGTCGGAGGTCTTGGAAGCGACCTCCTTCACCATCTGGGCGCCCATGTTCTCGAACTTGTCCTCGAGCTCGATCTCTTTGGCGACCGTGACGCCGTCTTTGGTCACCGTCGGCGCACCGTAGGACTTGTCGAGGACTACGTTGCGCCCCTTCGGTCCGAGGGTCACCGTCACCGCATCGGCCAGGACGTTCACGCCGCGAAGGATCTTGTCCCTCGCTTCCTGGGAAAACTTGACTATCTTGGCTGCCATCACTCCTCCTTAGAGCTTGTCGAATCCGCCTCTGCACCCGGCCCGTTGGGCCGCGTGTGGGCGAGGTCTTATCCTTCGATGATGCCGAGGATGTCTTCCTCGCGCAGAATGAGATGCTCTTCACCGATCAGCTTGATCTCGGTGCCAGAGTACTTGCCGAACAGGATGCGATCGCCCGCCTTGACGTCTAGCGGCGTTACTTTCCCGTCCTCGTTCGTTTTGCCCTTCCCGACCGCGATCACCTTGCCCTCTTGGGGCTTCTCCTTGGCGGTATCGGGGATGATGATCCCTCCCTTGGTCTTCTCTTCTTCGGCGACGCGCTTGATCAGCACTCGGTCACCCAGCGGCCTGATCTTCATGACAACGACCTCCCCTTTCGCTCTCTGGCAGTTTCTCTCGATCGACTTGACGCTGTTTGGAAAACAGCGGACGAAAACTAATCATCGATATGGGCTTGTCAACGGCGGGTGGTGAACTAACGAGGTTTTGCAGCGGCGGCTAGTTTCCCTGAACCTTCCTTATCTCCTCGTCCATGTAGCGGCGGTAGAGGATTTCCCATTCCGCCGTCCCGGGGTAGACTCTATGAGGTATCCTTGACCGCACCACCCCGTCAAGTCGGTCCTCGAGCTGGAAGCATTCCGCCAGTGCCTGCTTCGCTAGGGTGAGCGCCCGGCGTTCGTCTTTGATCTCGCCGCTCGTGCGCGCCGCCTCGACCACCTTGCGCGCGAGATGGGAGATGCGATCGTCGGAAAGCCGCGCCATCGAAGCGACCGGTCACAGGACGAAGCCGCGCTCGCGCGCGAGCTTCTCCTTGATTTTCACGAGAAGCGTGCGTTGGTCCATGCCGGTGGTCTGGTGCTTGTTCTCCTCGAGAATGCGCTCGGCCTCGCGCTGAATCGCTGCTTCCTCCTGGAAATTCGCCCGCAGCGCCTCGAAGATGCGCTTCTCGATCTCGGCCGACGGTGCCTTCGCCGCCACGATCTTCCCGTCCACGAACGCCTTGGTCACCCGTCCCGCGGCGCGATGCAGGTTCTTGTCGCTCGGAGTCACAATCGTCCTAGATATCCCGGCAGGCGTCGCTTGACAATCTTCCGGAGCGGCCGTTACTTCGGACGAATGATCGTCGTAATGCACGCGGGAGCGACAAACGCTGCGATCGACGGCGTGATCGCCGAGATCGAGCGCCTCGGCTACCGATCGCACCCGATTCACGGCGTCGAGCGAACGATCATCGGCTGCATCGGGGACGAGCGGGGCAAGGCGCGCCTCACCGCGCTCGAGTCGATGCCGGGAGTGGAGGCCTGTGTTCCGATCCTCAAGCCTTTCAAACTCGCGAGCCGCGAAGTACGCAAGGAAAACTCGGTGATCGACGTCGGGCTCGGCGTCTGCGTGGGTGACACGCGCCTCGCGGTCATGGCCGGGCCTTGCTCGGTCGAGAGCGAGTCGCAGATCATGCAGTCGGCACGAGCGGTCAAAGCGGCCGGGGCGAACATTCTCCGAGGAGGCGCATACAAGCCGCGCACCTCACCCTACAGCTTCCAGGGCATGGAGGTGGATGGTCTGAAGCTCCTCGCAAAGGCGCGCGCGGAAACCGGCTTGCCGGTCGTCACGGAGGTGTTGGACCCCCACGACGCCGAGCTCGTGGCCGAGCATGCGGACATCCTTCAGGTGGGCGCGCGGAACGTCCAGAACTTCGCGCTCCTGCGCAGGCTCGGCAAGCTCCGCAAGCCCGTGCTCTTGAAGCGCGGCATGATGACGACGCTCCAGGAGTTTCTGATGGCGGCCGAGTACATCCTCTCCGAAGGGAATCCGCGGGTGATCCTCTGCGAGCGGGGGATCCGCACGTTCGAGACGGCGACGCGGAACACGCTCGACCTGAACGCGATTCCGGTCCTCAAGGAATGGACGCACTTGCCGGTGATCGTCGATCCGAGCCACGGCACGGGCTACTGGCAATACGTGACGCCGATGGCCTACGCCGGCATCGCGGCGGGCGCCGACGGGCTGATGATCGAGGTCCATCCCGATCCCGCGCATGCGCTCTCGGACGGCGGTCAATCCCTCAAGCCTGCCCGCTTCGAGAGCTTGATGCAGGGGCTCAAGAAGTTCGCCGAGGCCGCGGGTCGAACGCTGTGAGGCGGAGCAGAAGCGGCCCTCTTCCCGACTGGCGCCGTCCGCCCCGCCGCCCCCCCGCTCTCGCGCCCGGCGACACGATCGCCGTGATCGCCCCCGCTTCCGCCGCCAAACGAGCGCGCATCCTTCGCGGGGCGCGAAACCTCGAACGGCTCGGCTTCCACGTGCGGGTGCTTCCGCAGGCCTTTGCCCGCAACGGCCACTTCGCCGGCACGGACGATCGCCGCGCGGCCGCGCTGCGTCAGGCGCTCGGCGACCGATCGGTCCGGGCGATCTTTCTCACGCGCGGAGGATTTGGTGCGGCACGTCTGCTGCCGCTCGTCGGCCGCGATCTCGCCGAGAGCGGGCCGAAGATACTGGTCGGCTACAGCGATGCAACGTCGCTGCTCACGTTCGCGACCGGCAAGCTCGGCTGGGTGACGTTTCACGGGCCGATGGTTGCTACGGACTTTCCGAGACTCGCCGCCGTCGACCGTGTCTCGCTGCTCGGTGCGCTGCGCGGCGAGCGCCCGCCACCCATTCGCCTCGGCGTGACGCTTCGTCGTGGTGTGGTCGAAGGCAAGATCTTCGGCGGCTGCCTTTCGATCCTCGTCTCGTTGCTCGGCACACCGTACGCGGTCGACCTGTCGAACCGCATCGTGTTTCTCGAGGACGTGAACGAAGAGCCCTATTCGCTCGACCGCATGCTGACCCAGCTCCGACAGACGGGCCAGCTCGCCAAGGCACGCGGCATCGTCTTCGGCGAGATGTCGAACTGCGGCACGCGGCGCGAGCTGCTCGGCGTGCTGCGCGAGCGAACCGCCGACCTCGGCATACCCGTCGCGTTCGGT
Organism: uncultured delta proteobacterium; assembly: GCA_963745025.1. Lineage (GTDB taxonomy): Bacteria > Desulfobacterota > Binatia > JACPRU01 > JACPRU01 > CAVQIG01. Next base: position 196,171 of record CAVUWD010000013.1, on the reverse strand, counting down.
CTGCCGAGCGGCCACGGCCGCGGCAAGCGCACCGTTCCGCTCGGCGTACGCGCTCGCCTGGACACTGGCCGGCGAACGCTCGAGATCCTCGAGTCCGGCGTTTCGAGTGGTCGCAGATCATCCGGGTAGCGGGTCATTTCGGCGATCTGAGCAGATGGTGGCCGAAATGGCCCACTCGGACGAACACTGCATAGCCATACCGTTTGCTCTGTCGTAAACTCCGCCCGATGACCGGCTTCACTCACGTCGAAAAGGCGATGGACGATGCCGTCGCGACCCGCATCTTTCCGGGAGCGGTGCTGCTCGTCAACAAGGAAGGGCAGGTCGTCTACCACCGAGCGTTCGGACATCGGAGCCTCGAGCCCGAGGTCACCCCGGTCTCCGAAGACACGATCTTCGACCTCTCCTCCCTCACCAAGCCCCTGGCGACGGCGACCGCGTTCCTCCATCTGGTGCGGGAGCGGAAGCTGCGCATCGACGATCGCGTGACGCGCCTCTTCCACAACTTCGGCGTGCACGGAAAAACGCACGTCACATTCCGTCACCTGCTCGCGCACTGCTCGGGCTTGCCGGGCTGGCGTCCGTACTACAAGGAGCTCATCAAGGTCGAGCGCGGCGGCCGCGTGAACTTTCTCTGCAGCCAGGGCGCGAAGCAGCACGTTTTCGAGATGATCCACCGCGAGAAGCCCGACGGCGGTCCAGGGCTGAGCATGGTCTACAGCGACCTCGGGTTCATGCTTCTCGGCGAAGCGATCGAAGAGATCTCGGGACTCAACCTCGACCGCTTCTGCCAGGATCGGATGTTCAAGCCGCTCGGCTTGCGCTCGACGTCGTTCATCGACCTATCACTCGTTCGCACTCGTCGACTCGTACCCGTGACCGAAATGATCGCGCCGACGGAGCGATGCGAATGGCGAAAGAAGATTCTCTGCGGCGAGGTCCACGACGACAACGCCTACGCCATGGGCGGGGTCGCCGGTCATTCGGGCCTGTTCTCGTCGGCTGCGGACGTCAACCTGCTGCTCTCGAGCCTCCGCGATGCCTACTTCGGCAGGAACTCGTTCCTTCCCGAAGCGATCGTGCGTGAGGCGTTCACACGCGACAAGACGGTTGCGCAATCGCCTCGTACGCTCGGCTGGGACACGCCCTCGCCGACCGGCTCCGCCGCCGGCACTCGGTTTTCCAAGAACACGATCGGTCACCTCGGATTCACCGGGACGTCGGTGTGGCTCGATCTCGACAAGGCCGTGCACGTGGTCTTGCTGTCGAATCGGGTGCACCCGAGTCGGAACAACGACAAGATCAAGGACTTTCGGCCGGTGATTCACGATCTCGTCATGGAGGCGATCGGCTGTTGAACCTCGGGTCGCGAGAGTCGCGCCAACCGTGAGCGGTCACGACTCTCGCAGCGAGTTCGAAAAAGACTGACGTGCGGATCGTCTCGCCCCGAGCCTTCCTCGATCGCTTCGCGTGCGGCGTTCATGCCCCGTTCTCTCGGCCTCGTCTCCGACACGCACGGACTCGTTCGCCCAGAAGCGCTCGAGGCGCTACGCGGCGTCGAGCGGATCTTGCACGCCGGCGACGTGCGGTGCTCCGCACGTGATCGCGGCACTCCAGACGATCGCGCCGGTCGTCCGCCGTGCGCGGCAACAACGGTCGCGGCGCCTGGGCGCGAACGCTACGTCGGCGCGTGGCGGGCGGATTCGTGGGTTTCCGGTTGCGATCTTCGCGCTGCGATCTTCGTTGACCCCAAAGTGAAGCCTAGTGTAAGGCGCGCCCGTTGAGCTCCTCGGCCGAACAGCAGAAGGCGCGCATTCTGGAGAGTGCGACTTCGAGTCCAACGCAGGGCAAGACGTCGGGTACGCTCTCGAGGACCGTCGGCGCCGTCTGCGGGCTCGCCGCCGCGGCCGCCGTCATCGCGCTGACGATGTATGCGTTGGGCCTCGCAGCGCGGGTTCGGGCCATGGAGACCCAGCTCGCGGCGGAACGCGAGGTAGCGAGATTCCTCGCATCACCCGACACCGCGACGATCCTGCTGGCGGGCACGGAACAAGCGTCGAAAGCGCGACTGAAGATCGCCTACGATCGCCGCACCGGGCGCGCGCTGCTCTTTGCTTACGACGTGCCGCCGGCGCCGGAGGGCAAGGGCTACCAGCTCTGGTTCATCGCCGGCGGAAACGCCGCTGCCGGGACTCGTCTTCGAGCCCGACGTGACCGGCCGTGGCCGGTGGAGCGAGGAAGTTCCGCCGGAAGGTCGCGGTGCGTCCGTCTTTGCCGTCACCCTCGAACCTGCAGACGGCGTGACGGCACCGACGGGTCCGATGATTCTGAAGAGCGTGTCGCTGTCCTAGGAATTTGAGCGCGGGGATCGGTTCCCCTGCCGGGGATGGCACCTTCGTCAGCGGGCCGACAACGCGCAGTTTCTAGGTATCAGCCAACATTTCGTTCGTGGTTGCGCGCCGGAGCGAACGAATCGTTCACCTCAATTGAACGCCTAAGATTATGATTGGCGGTGAATCGTGATGGGCATCGCCGTGGTGAACGGTCTATTCCGCGTCCTTTTGTTCGTTTTCGTTACTCGAGGGCGCATATCGAGAGTGCGTAAACAGTTAACTATCTGAATTCATTGTATTTTCGTTGAAGAGTGCATCTGGCACGCAGGATGCGTACCTCTAGTGAGGTTCAAAAGATGAAATCGGCATGCTGTCAGACTTCGCGCCCAGGTGTCGGCCTTTTGCGCAACGGAGACGGCTTCACCCTCATACGCCTGCTGGTGACGATAGGCATCGTCGGGATCCTTCTGGCCGCGGCGAGCCCGAACATCGCCAGCGTAACACGAATTTACGGAGTGCGCTCCGCCGCTCGGCAGGTCTACTCGGAGCTCCAGTCCGTACGCATGGCAGCGGTGACGGAGAACCGCCCCTACACGTTCACGGTCGACGGCGGCGGCGCGAGCTATTCCATTGGGCCGACCGGGGCGACGGTCAGCAAGCCTCTCGATGTCGCCAGCCAGGGCGTGACGATCTCCGCACCGAACGCGCTGACGTTCACCTCGACAGGCACCGCTTCGACCACGGCGACGGTGACGATTACGAACTCCGCTGGCGACACCGCTGGAGTGGCCGTTTCGCCGGCGGGGAGGGTTCGAATCCAGTGAGACGCCCCGCCTCGTGCGAGGGCTTTACTTTCCCCGAGGTGCTGGTCGCCCTTCTCGTCTTCGGCGCCATGGCAGCAGCGCTCACCTCCATGCTGCTCCTCAACGTCCGCGCCAATCGCATCGCAAAAGAAATGACTGCCGCGACCAGCGTCGCGCAGAGTCGGATCGAGGCGTTCCGTAGCTCGCCAACGGCTCCGACCAACGGCAACGACACGGTCACGCTCGACAACGCAGTGTACACGCGAACCTGGACCGTGGCCGCCGGTCCCGTTCCCGGGACGACGCAGGTGACCGTGCGCGTCACTTGGCGGGAGCCCCAGCCGGAAGCGGTTCAGCTCACGACCTATGTCACGAGCTGACGAGAGCTGCGGCTTCACGCTGATCGAGCTGCTGGTCAGCATGATCATGGTCGCCACGATGATGGCCGGGGCCGTCCGGTTGTATCTGGTGCAGAGCCGCACGAACACGCAGCAAGACCAGAGCGTGACGTTGGAAGAGAACCTGCGCCTCGCATCGGCCATGATCGGCGACACGCTACGCAACGCTCGGTATGCGGCACCGGGGGGGAGCAACCCATCGTCGTGGATCACGTCGGTGGCGAACTTCACGAGCAATCCTCTTGTCACCCAGGGAAGCGGGTCGAATCCCGATTCGCTCTCGGTCGCCGCGTGCTTTCAAGAGCCGGTGGCGGAACTGTCCGATTGTGTTGGTATGCCTGGCTGCCCGGCCGCCATCGGCGTCACGAGCGTTTCGGTCACTCCTAGGGACCCCAACACAAACCTCACAGATCTCCTCGACACCAGCGACAAAGGTCTCATCCGTGTCGGCGAGACCGAGTTCGCGTTCGTCACGAGCGTCAACAGCACATCGATCGGTGTCGACACGGGTACCGCCGCCGGTGCGCAGGGCATTCAGAAGGCGCATCCCGCCAGCGCGCAGATCTGTCGCGTGGACGTGATCACGTTCAGCATCGGCAACGACCCGACCACCGGCCTGCCGCGGCTGCTGCGCGACGAGAACCAAGGAGGCGGCGCGCAGCCAGCGGCGGAGGGGATCAACGACCTGCAGATTACGTTGACGCCTCCCAAGACCTACCAGGTGACCCTCCGCGGCCGTTCCGAGGGAAACGATCCGATGATCGGCGCTCCCCTGCAGCGGTCGCTCGCAAGCACGATCACGCTCAGGAACTGAATGTGCAGAAGTTCGGGCAACAGGGCATCGCGCTCGTAGAAATCCTCCTTCTGACGTCGATTCTGCTGGCGATCGCCGCCTTCGCCGCACGGAGCACGCGGGTCGAGATCGGCATCGCGCGCAACGACTACCTGCGAAAACAGGCCCTGCAGGTCGCCGAGGCCGGCCTCGATCACGCCTGGCGGAAGATCGAGGCGCAGCTCACGGCGGGCGTCACGCTCGATACAGCACTGGCAAACCCTACGGGCTTCCTCGGCACCGGCAGCGATCAGTCACTGAACGGCACCAATTATCGATTCGTCTCCTTCGGCGGAGCATCGGGAAACGGCTATTACGTTCGGCTCGACGGCAGCTCCGACGACCCGGGCCCGAACCGGACGAGCCTCGTGATCACGTCGATCGGTTCCGTTCCCGGCTCCCTCGCGAGCGCGCAGCGCGAATTGAAGGCCCGGCTGCAACAGTACCCGCTGTTCGGAAACGGTCTTTTCGGCAAATATGGCGATACGTTCGGCGGAGGCGCGTACACCGACAGCTACAATTCCAACAACGGGCCCTACGATCCGAGCAATCCCGGCAGCAACGGCAACGTCGGCAGCAACGGCAACATCACCAACAACGGCTCGCCGACGACGATCAACGGCGAAGCGACAGCCGGCGGTAATATGTCGATCGGGCAATCTACGGTGACCGGAGACACGACGAGCGGTGCGCCGCAGGTGGCGATGCCACCCGCGCCGTCGTGCCCGCAGAGCGGCTACGGCGCGTACGATGGGGGTAGCATCGGCGGCGGAAGCTTCAACAGCGGCAATGGGCAGCTCAGAGGCAACGGCAGCGACAACATCATACTCACCGGGGGGACCTACTGCTTCAGCAGCATCACGATCACCGGGCAGGCCACGGTGTCACTGCAAGGGCAGGTACAGATCTATCTCACGAGCCCAAGCAACTTCGGGGGTGGAGGCATCATCAACTACGTGCCTCCGGGCAACTCGTATCCGATTCCCTCGAACCTCCAGATCTTCTCCACGTACAACGCGGGCCCGAACGGGAATCAGGGAATTACCTTCGCGGGCGGTAGCGCCGTCTACGCGGCAATCTATGCTCCCGAAGCGGCGCTCAACTTCCAGGGCAGCGTGACGGACTACTACGGCGCGGCGATCGGCGGAACCATCTCGATGGGCGCCGCGAACTTCCACTACGACGAGGCTCTTGCGGGCTTGCCTGGGGCCACCACGGCGCTCGTCAGCTGGCACGAAGTCCGGCACTGAGGTTAAGGCTCGACGCGCCGACTGCCGGTGGAAAAACTCCGCCGCCCGCTAGGTGAACGACCGCTCGTAGTGATGGGAGCCGTCGTCGGCACAGAGCACGACGGTTGTTCGAGGGGCGTCGTTACGCTACGACGACGCCGGTGAACGAGCCGGGGATCGTCGGCGATTTGAGCGCTATCCGCAGGGTGCACCTCATCGCGATCTCCGGCGTAGCGATGACCTCGCTCGCCGGCATGCTGAAGAGCCGAGGGCTCGAGGTCCGCGGCTCGGACCAAGACATCTACCCGCCGGCGAGCACGCTGCTCGAACGGCTCGGCGTTCCCGTGCGGATCGGCTATCGCGCCGAGAATCTCGACCCCCCGCCCGACCTCGTCGTGGTCGGCAACGCCGTCTCGCGCACCAACCCCGAGGTCGCCGCCATGCTCGAGCGGGGCCTGCCGTACATCTCCATGCCCGACGCGATCCGCCGCTTCTTTCTCGCCGGCAAGCGCTCGCTGGTCGTCGCCGGCACGCACGGCAAGACCACCTCGACCGCCATGCTCGCGTGGGTGCTGGTTTCGGCGGGGCGTGATCCGGGCCTGATGGTGGGCGGCGAAGCGCTCGACTTCGGTGGCAACTTCCGCCTGGGCAAGGGGCAGGACTTCGTCATCGAGGGCGACGAGTACGACACGGCCTTTTTCGACAAGGGGCCCAAGTTCCTGCACTACCAGCCGCACGGCCTGATCCTGACGGCGGTCGAATTCGACCACGCCGACATCTACCGCGATCTCGAGCAGGTGAAGGCGGCGTTCGTGAAGCTCTTGAAGATCGTGCCCCGCGGCGCGCCCGTCCTCGCCTGCACGGACTTTCCCCAGACCGAAGAAACGGTGCGCGAGAGCGGCCGCAGCGTCGAGCGCTTCGGCCTCGCGCCGAGCGCAAGCTGGCGAGCCGTCGACGTCCGCGACGAGGGCGGGCGAACCCGCTTCACGGTGCGCTTCGACGGGGCGGCCGAGGCCGAGCTCGCGATCTCGCCGATGGGCGAGATGAACGTGCGGAACGCGCTCGGCGTCTTCGCGCTCTGCCGGAGGCTCGGTTTGTCCGCGACTGACATTCGACCCGGGCTCGAGTCGTTCCGCGGCGTGCGTCGGCGCCAGGAAGTGGTCCGCGAGGAACCGGTCATCGTGATCGACGACTTCGCGCACCATCCGACGGCGATCGCCGGGACCTTGGAAGCTGTGCGCCGCCGTTATCCAGGAAGGAAGCTTTGGGCGGTGTTCGAGCCCCGCTCGAACACGAGCCGCCGGCGCACCTTTCAGAAGGAGTTCGCCGAGGCTCTCCGCGGCGCGGACGCGGGGGTCGTGGCATCCGTCTTCTTCAAGGAAACCGATCCGCTGCCGGAGTCAGATCGCCTTTCGGTCAGTCGTATCGTCGAGGACTTGCGCGTGGCGGGACGCGAGGCGGAGACGCTTCCCGACAACGACGCCATCCTCGACCATCTAGGCCGCTCCGTTCGCCCGGGCGACGTCGTCGTCTTTATGTCTAACGGGTCCTTTGGGGGGCTGCCGCGGCGCTTCGCCGAAGCGACGGGGACGTTGCGGCATTAACGGAATCGTTGCTGCCCTGCGCAGCCGGATTTCGCGTGATCTCGACGAACGAGAACTGCTAACGTGTAACTCGCTGCCCTCCACGGCCCCGCTAGGGTTGTGGAGGAATCGTGCCTCGCGGACCCCGACTCGACGCGCCCGGCGTGCTCCACCACGTCATGGCGCGCGGAATCGACCGACAAACGATCTTTCGTGACGACGCGGATCGCGAGGACCTTTTGCTACGCGTTTCCAAGCTCGTCCAGGATCGCCAACTGAGGGTCTACGCCTGGGTGCTGATGCCGAACCACTTCCATCTCCTCGTCGGAATCGACGAGCTCCCACTCGAGCGCTCGATGTGCTCGCTTCTCACCGGCTTCGCGAGTGTGTTCAATCGACGGCACGAGCGAGTCGGCCACCTCTTTCAGAATCGCTACAAATCGGTTGCTTGCGAAGCCGAGCGCTACTTCCTCGAGCTGGTTCGTTACATCCATCTGAATCCGCTACGCGCGGGCATCGTCGGTCACGTCGACGAGCTCGATGACTATCCCTACACGGGCCATTCGGCTCTGTTATCGACGGTTCCGCGTGCCTGGCAGTCCACCCAAGAGGTGCTCGCGCGCTTCGGTAGGTATCTTGGTTGGGCGCGTGCGGCATACCGGAAGTTCGTTTGCGAAGGGGCGCTTCTCGGCAAGCGATCGGAACTCAGCGGCGGCCGGCTCGTCCGGAGCGCGGGTGGTTGGACAGCCGTGTCGGAGTCGAGACGGCGACGCGAAGACTTTACCTCAGATGAACGCGTGCTCGGAAGCAGTCGATTCGTCGACAAGATCCGCGGCGAGGCCGCCAAGCGAAGCCGCTCAGCGGCCCTGACCCCATCCGACCTCTCCTCCGTGAAGGACGTGGTTTGTGCCGCATGCGGCGTGAGCCCTCGCGCTATCTGCGAGCCTGGCCGGACTCGCGTCATCTCGGAGGCCCGCGAAGGGCTTGCATACCTCTGGGTCGAATTCCTTGGTCGGAGCGGACGCGAGCTCGCACTTGACCTCGGCTTGAAGCCGGAGTCGGTCTACAAAGCCGCAAAACGCGGACGCGACCAGCGTGACCGCTGGATCCGAATTCTCGATTCCTGTTCCGTCGAGGAAAGGTGACGACCGGATGTTGATTCTCATCCGCCCGGACCGTCTCTTGCTGCTGAGACTAGATCAGGACATAACAGGGTCATGAAACGCGCGAAGGTCTCGGAACTGAAGGCTCACCTCAGCGGGTTCCTGGCGGCCGTTCGTCAGGGGGAGAGCGTAATCGTCACCGACCGGAGGACACCGATCGCGGTCCTCGTTCCCTATGACGCCGGAAGCGACGCCCTGGCGATCGAAGAGCCCACCGCTCCGACGGCGAGCCTCAAGCGGGTACGCGGGGTCCGCTTGCGAAAGCGGGTGGACGTCGTGCGTCTGCTGCGAGAGAGTCGCGATCAGCGGTGACCCTCTACCTCGATACGAGCATCGTCCTGCGCGTGATCCTGCGTCAGGCGGGCCGGCTTTCCATCTGGGGAAACTGGCAGGAAGCCTGCTCGAGCGAGTTGATGGGAGTCGAAGCGAGGCGGTCGATCGATCGACTCCGCCTGGCTGCCGCGCTCGACGACGACGGTGTCGCACAGGCGCAGCAGGAGCTTCGCATGGTGGAGGTCGCGATCCGACGAATCGCAGTCAACCGCCCGGTGCTTCGGCGCGCCTCGCAGCCGATGGCCACCCAGGTGAAGACGCTCGATGCGGTTCATCTGGCGAGTGCCCTTCTCTTCCAAGAGCGCGCGGGTGCCTCCGTCATCTTTGCGACGCACGACGCCCGCCAGGCCCTCGCCGCACGCGCCCTCGGCTTCGACTGCGTCGAACGCTGAGCTTCTCCGTCCGCGGGTCTCGGGTCTACGTTCTCCATCCCGGCGGTGTTCCGCTGGCGCTTGACTGCGCGGCGCTCGCGTTCGGGCGCGATCCGGGGCGAGAGATCCACCGCGCCGAGGAGGGGTGAGTACGGATGATCATTCCGCTAGTGCCTCAACTTCCCCATCAACAACCCCTTGCGGAGACCGATTGCCCCGTGCCTCGGCAGGGGCTAACCTCCCGCGCCGATGGATTCGCCCAGGCCGCAGAGGGCGGCCGCGACGCCGGGAGGAGCGAGTGCGCTCGGCCGGCTCCGCAAGGTGCTCTTCGGGCCGCCGAAGGACATCCGCGACCCCCGAGTCTTTCACCACGTCTCTCTAATCGCGTTCCTCGCCTGGGTCGGCCTCGGAGCCGACGGCCTCTCGTCCTCCTGCTACGGTCCCGAAGAGGCTTTTCTCGCGCTCGGGCAGCATCAGTACTTGGCACTGTTCCTGGCGATCCTCACCGCCGTCACGGTGTTCGTCATCTCGGCAAGCTACTCGCAAATCATCGAGCTCTTTCCGTCGGGCGGCGGCGGTTACCTCGTCGCCTCGCACCTTCTCGGCCCTCACGTCGGCCTGGTCTCCGGCTGCGCCCTGCTCGTCGATTACGTGCTGACGATCACGATCTCGATCGCCAGCGGCTCGGACGCGCTCTTCAGCTTCCTGCCGGTCGGGTGGCACCACACGAAGCTGTGGACTTCGACGGCGGCGATCGTGTTCCTGATCGTGCTCAATCTCCGCGGAGTGCGCGAATCGGTATTGACGCTCGTGCCGATCTTCGTCGCCTTCGTCATCACTCACGCGCTGATGATCGCCTACTCGCTCGTGGTGAACGTGGGAAACCTGCCGCAGGTGGTGACGGCGACGGCGGCCGAGACGCACCGCAGCGTCTCACAGCTCGGCTTGTTCGCGACGATCGTCATCCTGCTCCGCGCCTTCAGCCTCGGCGGCGGCACCTTCACCGGGATCGAGGCGGTGAGCAACGGCCTGCAGATCCTACGAGCGCCGAAGGTCGAGACCGGCAAGCGCACGATGCGTTACATGGCGACTTCGTTGGCGTTCACCGCAGCGGGGTTGTTGATTTCCTTCCTGCTGATCGGCGTAAGGGGGGAGACGGGCCGCACGCTGAACGCGACGCTCTTCTACGGGTTGACCGAGAACTGGGCGGTCGGAAGCCTTCACCCCGGGCACTTCCTCGTGATGTTCACGCTGCTCTCGGAGTCGGCGCTCCTCTTCGTCGCCGCGCAAGCCGGATTCCTCGACGGCCCGCGCGTGCTGGCGAACATGGCCGTCGACTTCTGGGTGCCGACGCGGTTCGCCCATCTCTCCGATCGGCTAGTGACCCAGGACGGCGTGCTGGTGATGGGCGCTTCGGCGCTCGCGGTTCTCTTCTTCACCGAGGGCGACGTCCACGTGCTCGTCGTCCTTTATTCGATCAACGTCTTCCTCACGTTCTCGCTCTCTCAGCTCGGCATGGTGATCCACTGGTGGCAGGTACGCGGAGAAGAGCGGTCGTGGCTGCGAAAGCTCGCCCTGAACGGATTTGGGCTCTCCTTCACCGCGCTCATCTTGGTGGTGACGCTCGTCCTCAAGTTCGGCGCGGGCGGCTGGGTGACGTCGGTGATGACGGGAGCGACGATCACCCTTTGCCTGCTCGTGAAGAGCCACTACAGGAGCGTGCACCGTGCGTTTCGCAAGCTCGACGACACGCTGATCAACGTGGCCTTTCCGCCGGAGGTGATCCCGCCAGCGCGCGATTGCGATCGCAAGGCGTCGACCGCCGTGCTCATGGTGGGCGGCTTCAACGGTCTCGGCCTCCATTCGCTGCTCTCCATCCACCGCTGTTTTCCAAACTACTTCAAGAACATCGTCCTCCTCGAGGTCGGCATCATCGACTCCAGCCGGTTCAAGGGCCGCCACGAGGTGCGCCGGCTCGAAAAGGCGGTGCAGGACGACCTCCAGGAGTACGAGAAGTTCGCCCGCAACATGGGTTTTTACGCGGAGTCGAGCTACCGGCTCGGCACGGACGCGGTGGCGGAGCTCGAGCAGCTCTGCCTCGAAGCCGCGACGCGCTTCCCGCGCGTCACGTTCTTTGCCGGCAAGCTGATCCTCGGACGCGAGACCTTCTTCGAGCGCTACCTCCACAACCAGACCGCCGGAAAGATCGAGCGGCGCCTGCAGCTCGTCGGTCTGCACACGGTGGTGATGCCGATCCAAGCGGCGATTTGACCGCGGAAGCCTAGCTCTTGCCGGAGAAGACCTCTCCGACCCAGCGGCCGCCGCGAACGACGTAAGGAACCGCCCAAAGACAGAGACCGGTGAAGCCCGAGATCCTCCACGCGCGGTCGAGAAGGGTGATACAGGCGTTGTCCGACGTCCAGTAAACGGTCGCGCTCAAGCCGAGAAGCCCGGCGAAGGACAGGGTGAACACGGCGATGCAGACCCAGGAGAGACGGCGGCGGAAGCGCTCGAAGCCTTCCGGGCCATTCTCTTCGACACCGACGCTTCCCTCACTTGTAGTCATACTGGCAAAAACGGCTCCCGCCATATAAGCAGCGCCAGACCGAGCCGGCAAGCCAGCCCGGCGCGCTCGCAATCTCGTCGCAATGGATCAGGTGACTCAGCCGGCGCCGTCCGTCGCCATCACGGCCACGCCCCGTCCGACGGTTCACGCCCAGCAGCTGACCTGGGTCCTCGCCTGGGCCGTCGTGTTCTGCGACATCGGCACGTCGGTTTATTACGTTCCGGGCATCCTCTACGAGCAAGTGGGCCAATACGCGCCGCTCTTCGTCACCATGGTGACGGTCGGCTTCGTGCTGCTGGCGCTGAAGTACGTCGAGATCAGCTGGCGAAACCCGGAGGGCGGAGGCGTCGTCACCGTCGCCAGCAAGGCGTTCAGCCCGCGCTGGGGCGCTCTCGGCGGGATGCTCATCACGGTCGACTATTTCCTCACCTCGTCGATCTCGTCGACTTCGGCGTTCTACTACGCAGGAAGCCTCTTTCCGATGTTCGAAGAGCACGTCGTCGCGTTTTCGTGCCTCGGGATCGTCCTTCTGGCGATGCTCAACGTCGTGGGAATCCGCGAGAGCGCCGGCGTGGCCCTGTGCATGGCGGTCGCGGCGCTCTCCGCCGACGCTTGGGTGATCCTCTGCACCCTTTTCCGGCTCGGACCAGCCGAATTCCATCGCATCATGGCCACGCTCCACCACACCGAGGGGCTGACGCCGCGGAGCGCGCTGATCGGCTTCGCCGGCGCCTGGCTCGCGTTTTCCGGTCTCGAGAGCATCGCCCAGCTGTCACCGACGATGCGCCAGCCGCTCCGTCGCAACGTCGGCACGGCGATGCTGGCGGTGATCGTCACCGTGATCCTCACGGCGCCGGTCTTGACGCTCTTCTCGATCGGGTTGCTGACGCCCGGCAACGTGGCGACCGAGCGATTCATCTCGGAGCTCGGTCAGGTCGTAGGGGGGACGACCACCAAAGCGGCGGTCGTGCTGACCGCCACCACGCTGCTCATCTTCGCCGCCAACACGGCGATCATAGGCGGTTACCACGTGTTTCTGGCGCTCGCGCATCAAGGGTTCCTGCCGAAGCCGATCCTGGCGCGCAACCGCACGTTCGGCACGCCGCACATCGCCATCGCCATCACCACCGCCGTTCCGGTAGCGGTGGTGATCGCCACGCAAGGCCAGATGGTCTTGCTCGGCGACATGTACGCCTTCGGCCTGCTCGGCGCCTTCGTGCTGTCATCCTTCGGCCTCGACGTGATGCGTTGGCGCCTGCGGCGACGGGGGCCAAACTTCTACCTCGGTCTCCTCACCACGGCGATGGTCTCGCTCGCGTGGACGGTAAACCTCTTCGCCAAGCCGTTGGCGACCCTGTTCGGCGGAACCGTCACGTTGATCGGCATGGCGATCGCCCTCGGCATGCGCGAAGGCTGGCTCACCGAAGCGGTCTATCGCGTCGGCTTCGTCGGCCGGCTCGCGGCCCGAGCCGCCGCCGAGGCGGAGCGTCAGGCCGAAGAAGCCGCGGTCGAGATCGTCAGTCTCGCCCAGGCCAAGGAACTGAAGCCGCTCTTCCCGAGCCACACGCTGGTCGCGGTGCGCGGCAAGGCGCCGACGCTCATCCGCGAGGCCGTGACTCGTGTCAAGGGGCGCGATGAGCTCGCTCTCTACTGCGTGTACGTCGAGGAGGTGCCGGGCTTGTTCCTCAGCAACGAGCCGCTCGAGCCGAATCCCGACGGCGTGGTGAGCCTGCACCACGCGTTCGAGGAGGCGCACAAGCTCGGCGTGGAGCTGATCCCGATCTGGATGATCTCGTACAATGCCGCCGAGGCCATCGCGCGCGCGGCCCACGCGCTCGCCGTCGACGGCGTGATGGTCGGCGTCAGCCGGCGAAACGCGCTCTATCGGCTGCTGCGCGGCCAGGTCGTCAAGGGGCTCGCGCGGCGGCTGCCCAAGAATTGCCACCTGATTCTGTGCAATTGAGAGCGCGGCGGCTCACGGAGCCATCGCGTGCGGCATCGGCAGGCTGCCGAGCAGAGCGCTCAGCAACAAGACGACGGCGAGCACGACGACTTCCGCCCTCACGGCGCGCAGCAGCCCGCTCGCATCCGCCTTCCCTTGCACCAACCACGGAACGTGGCGGTAGTGATTCATCGCCCCGAGCGTGATCGCCACGGCGGCAAGCGTGATCTTCGCCAGCAGCACTCGACCGTAGGGCGTGGCGACCAGCTGCTCTATCGCCGCGACGTGGAGAAGAGATCCATAGACTCCGCCGGCGACCAGCGGGCAAAGCGCCAGCGTGAACATCCTACTCGCCCGCAACGCGACCGCCGGGGGGATGGTCGGGAGGAGGGCGAGCTGGACGAGGCCACCGACCCAGACGGTCGCCGCAGAGAGATGCGCCCAATCGATCAGGGCGGGAAGGATCCCGTGTGCGCCCGCGTGGCCCTGGAGGCTACGCGCCAGCAGCGACACGGTGCCGATCCCCGCGAGCAAGCTCCAGCGCGGACGAGCGGCACGGAGGCCGATGGCGAGCGCGGCGAGCGCCACGCTGCGCAGCGCCCACCAACGCGTCCACTTCATCTCGAGCACGTCCGCGAGGAGCGTCGCGCCGCCCATCCCCAAGAGGCGGTGCATGCGCAACGAATTCACGGTGATCTCGAGCACCAGCGCAGCAGCGAGAACCGACGCCGCTGAGCGGAGGCATCGTCGTCCCGAGGCTTGCGGCGTTTCCACCAGAGCCGCGTAGGCCGATCCGCCCACCAGAACCGTGGCCGCAGCGATGTCGGCCCAGCCGATCGCGACCTCGACGACGCTCATGGGGCCTCCACCGAGAATTCGAAGGTCCCTTGCGTCTCGTGGGTGTCCTCCGAGACGACTTTCCACCGCACCTGGTACTTCCCGCTCGACAGGGCGGGCAGTGATACCCGTAGCGTCGGCGCCTCGGGATGCTCGAGAGTGCCGATGGCGAGTCCCTTTCCCTGGCCGTCGACGACTTCGATCTTGGAGAAGGCCGGCTCGACATCTTCGGTGAACGTGAGCATCACCGAAGCAGGCGGCGAGCGGACGGTCGAGCCCACCTTCGGCTCCGCATGATCGAGAAATGCGTGAGCGTTGCCGGGACGGGGGTGCGACAGCAGTGCCGCAACGTAAAGACTGCCGATCAGAAGCGGGTGTGCCCTCATCGCGACTCCTTCAAAACGGTTGCCATCGCGACCAGGGAAAGAGGTCGTCGATGAAGAGATCGACGATGCCGATGAGGCCCCAATCGAAGTCGTCGCGAGCGCCGTCGCTAAGCGGAACCCGCCCCCCGAAGCCGATCTCCACGTAGCGATCCATGTACACGATGCCCGGCGTCATGCTGATGACGTCCCTGCCGGCCTCTTCTCCGTGGACTCCGTGCTCGAAGTTGAACTCCGTGACGGCGATGATGTCGTTGAACGGCCAGCCGATGCCGAGATCCCGGACCACAGCTTGGAGGTACGGGATGCTGTATTCCAGACAGATGTTGTGAGCGAACGTCGTCGCCGTTCCCGGC
Organism: uncultured delta proteobacterium; assembly: GCA_963745025.1. Lineage (GTDB taxonomy): Bacteria > Desulfobacterota > Binatia > JACPRU01 > JACPRU01 > CAVQIG01. Next base: position 181,042 of record CAVUWD010000013.1, on the reverse strand, counting down.
CCGGTCGACACCTCGGGCCCGAAGTCTCCCTGCACGGCGAACGGCCGTAGATACCGGAGGGAGTCGGGTAGGTCGCCGAATCCTCTACCATAGAGGAAGAACGGCTTGAACGCCCAGTACTCCTCGGCCCCCACATCCGCGCCGCCGGTCGGGGCCGTGGATTCGACGGCGAATGACACGATCGATTCGTGATCGGGATTCTCGAAGAATGCATACTTCAGCGTGATCCCGAGGTTGTCGAAGCCGCTCTCGCTCGGCTCGTCGGAGGCCTCGGGCGCGATGTGGATCCACGCCGAGTCGAGCGTCAGGCTGAGACGGTCGGCAAGCTTCTTTTCCAGGCTGAATCCTTCGCTCAGGTCGTGACCCTCGCGTGAGTCGTGCCACTCGGGCCGCGCGATCACGAACTCGTTCTTCGGGTTCACGTCTTCGGTGATGAACGGCTCGATGAACGTCCTCTGTCCGACCACGCCGTGGGCATCCGCTCGGGGAGCGTAAATCCCCAAGACGAGCGCCGCGGCGGGGCCGAGAACGGCCTTCCGCATGAGATCCTCCTCGCGGGCCGCTCCTTCCGCGGCCCGGGTTCGTAGTGGTGGATTGGGCGGCTACGCGAGAAGGCGCGGTGGCTCGGTCGGCGGCTCGGGAACGTCGCGGCCGCCGCGAGAATCGGTCGGAGACAGGTGCTCGCGAAGCGCGACGAGGGGCCGCGCCTCAGCGCCGGGCGTCGGAATCGCCAGCCAGGCGAGACCGGGCGCGGTCTCGCCCGAGTGCACACAGGACGTCAGCCGCGCTCCACCTCGGTCGTGGCAGGTGTGCGCAGGCTTGTCGCGATCGTGGCATCCGAGGTGCTTCGCCGACATCGGGCAGTGCGGGCCGCAGCGCGCGCAGCGAAGCGCCAGCGAAGTGAGGCCGGCGGAGCCCGTCGAGAGCATCAGCGCGAGCACGAGGATCGCGAGCGAGCGGTAGCGCGACATGGCGATGAGGTTTGTCAGAGATCGCTCCCGTCGGTCGCGAACCACCTTCGGCTCCAGTATCCTACCGAGCTGGGAGACTGCGCCACGGATCGCTCCCGTTGGTCGCGAACCATCTCCGACCGACGCAGCCTACCGAGCTAGCGTGCGGACCGTAGTCGCGGCGGGGAGTAGCGTCAAGCATGCTGCGCGCGGAGGCATCCGAGCTACCACGGTAGGAATTCTCGTTTTTCGACGAACATGTGTAGATAGGAGGCATCGTCACCATGGCGCGTTTTGGGTTGCGGGGACGTCGCGCTAGGGAGGACGGGAACAGGGTCACTCTGCAAGTTCGAGGGCTACCGGGGGCTCTACGAGCGCTCCCGCGAGCCGGAGAAGCTCGTCGGCTTGCCGATCACGCACGACGAGATCTACCCCCCTGGCTCGACGAGTCGGCGAAGCTCGCCATCGACTGGTTCGATCGCGAACGGAAGCCGATTTGACCCCGGCGCCCCGCTGAACTATCCCGTCCCTCGATGATGCGATCCCTGCGGAGGGCTTGGTGGGTCGGACTCGTCTTCTTCGGCGCATGCGCCCGATTCGCCGAGGCCCCACCGCCAACACCGATGTCACTCGCGGTGCCGCCGCCTCCCGATGCCGTCCCGGGGAAGATCCGTATCTACGGAGACGCCCTCCCCGAGAGCCGTGTTCGCGAGATCGAAGAGGGCTTGCGCGCCGCCGAGCCAGACGTGCTGACCGCCTACGAGACGTACCGACAAAGCGACGTCTCTCTCACCCATTACTCCGTGCTCGAAGGGCGTCTGCAGATCCGCCTCGGCGTCAACCTCGACGGCAAGATCGTGGCGATTACGCCCGTCTACTCCGAGGTCGACGAGGGTCTCGTCGACGAGGTCCGCCTCGTTCTGCGCAGCATCTCGCTCCCGCCGGGGCCACAAGCATGGGTCTATGACACCTTTCGCTTCGACCCCAACGCGCTGGAGGTCGTGAAGATCTCCACCGACTTCGCGGCCCATCCTCCGAGCGTGGTCGCCGTCGTCGAGAACCGCTCGATGTTCCACATCCCGGCGGTTTCGGCCACGGTGACGGTACTCGGACCCGAGAAGGCAAAGGCCCTGCGCATTTACCGCAGGCGAGTCGACGAAGGCTTCGCGCCGGGAGATCGCCGCGAGCTGCACATTCCGATCGACGGTGAATGGGCGACGGCGCGCAACAGCTTTCTCGTCGTCGTGCGCCCGGCGAAGCGCCTCGCGCCAACCGGGCCTTGAATGACCTCGCGCATCGACAAGACCAGAATCCGCGACCTTCTTCTCGATCTCGTGCGGATCGACAGCCACTCGCGGAAGGAGCGCGACGTGGCGCTGCGGCTCGAGCGCGAGATGCGCGATCTCGGCGCGGACCGCATCCTCTTCGACGACGCGGGTGAAAAGGTCGGCGGCAACACCGGCAACCTAATCGCCCTCTTTCCGGGGACCGTGCCCGCAGCCCCGGCCCTCCTCGTGTCCGCACACATGGACACCGTGGTGCCCGGGGAGGGGGTCAAGCCGATCGTCGACGGAGACATCGTGAGAAGCGACGGCACGACGGTGCTCGGCGGCGACGACAAGTCCGGAGTGGCGATCGTCTGCGAGGTCCTCCGGGTGCTTCACGAGCGCGAGATCCCGCACGGGCCGATCGATGTCGTGTTCACGATCTGCGAGGAAAAGGGCCTCGCCGGCGCCAAGCATCTCGATGTCCGCCCGCTGCGGGCGAAGCGCGGCGTGGTCCTCGACAGCGACTCGCCGGGCTTTCTGTTCACGCGCGCGCCGGGCGCGAACGCGATCAGCGTGCGCGTGCATGGCCTAGAGGCGCACGCGGGAATGGCGCCCGAAAAGGGCATGAGCGCGATCCAGATCGCCGCCGAGGCGGTGGCAAGCATGCGCCTCGGCCGCATCGACGACGAGACCACCGCGAATCTCGGCATCATCCGCGGCGGCGCGGCCGTGAACATCGTGCCCAATCTCGTCGAGATTCGCGGCGAGGCACGCAGTCACCGAGACGACAAGCTCGAGGCTCAAACCGCGCACATGCGAAAATGCTTCGAGGACGCCGCCGCCCGCCACAGCGTGACGATCGGCGGCAAGACCGAGAGAGCGCGCGTCGAGTTCACCGCGATACGCGAATACGAGGCGATGAACGTGCCCGACGCCTCGGCCATCGTGCGGCTGATCGTCGCCGCGGGGGAGCGTGTCGATGCCCGGGTGACCGTGACCGGCATGGGGGGCGGCTGCGATGCCAACATCCTCAACCGTCGCGGCTTCGAAGTCGCCAATCTCGGCACGGGCATGCGTGACATTCACACGGTCAAGGAGTGGCTCGACGTCAACGACATGGTGCTCGCGGCGGAGGTTTTGCTCGAAGCGATCACGCTCAATGCAGAAAACGGATCCGGTCCCTTTTCTGGCTCGTAAAAGAGCGGCCGGGTCCCTCTTCCGGGGTGCGATGTCCGACGTGCTCAGGGACAAAGAAGTCATTCGCGAGCTCTCGCCCGCGATTGCTTCTTTTTCGGCAGCGCCCGATTCGACGAAGGGGTGCAAAACGTTCGCCGAGGACGGCCGACGCTCTCGGACGTTCCGAGAGCGAGCTCGCGAAGCGCTCCGGTCGCCGACTCTTCACTCGGCAGGTCGCCTGCTTCGACTACGGCGCGGGCCAATAGCGGCGATCAGCACGACGGCTCCGAGCACGGCCATCGTCGCGCCGAAGCCGAAGGCCGCCGCCTGCCCGTATGCCTGCCAGATGGCCCCCATGGCGAGGCTCGCCGGCAGCGCCACGATGCCGACCGCCGCATTGTAGAGCCCGAAGGCCGCGCCGCGGCGCTCGGCCGGGGCGAGGTCGCTCACCAGAGCCCGCTCGGCCCCTTCGGTGAATCCATAGAAGAGTCCGTAGGCGACGAAGACGACCGACAGCAGGAGCGGGCTCGAGGCCGCGGCGAATCCCGCGTAGATGATCGCGTAGTAGCTCCAGCCCGCGACGATGATCGGTACCCGACCCACCCGATCGGAGAGGCGACCGAGCGGGTAGGCGCTCGCAACCTTCACGACGTGGAGCGCCGACCAGAGGAACGGTAGCAGCACGACGTCCACACCCGCCTGCTCGAGACGGAGGAGCAGGAAGGCGTCGGTCGAGTTGCCGAGCCCGAAGAAGAGAATCGCCAACAGCAGCCCATAGAAGCGCCGGCTCGCGGCCGCCGGTTTTCGGCCCACGGCGACAGGCGCCGCCGGCTCTTCGCCAACCGCAGAGGACCGATCGCCGAGAGCCGTTCGCGGCTCGCGGACGAGAGTCATCGTGAAGAGCACGGTCGCGAGCCCGGGCAACGACGCGAGCAAGAAGAGCCAACGATAGCTTCGGCCGACGGCGGCGAAAAGCACGCTCGCCAGCAGAGGACCGACGACCGCCCCGATATGGTCCATGGAACGGTGAAAGCCGAAGGCGCGACCCCGATCTTCCGGCGGAGCCGAATCGGCGAGCAGCGCATCGCGAGGCGCCGTCCGAACTCCCTTGCCCACGCGGTCGAGCAGGCGGATCGCGAGCACGTGCCACGGCGCCGTCGCCACCGCCACGGCCGGCCGCACGAGGTTCGCTACCGCGTATCCCGCGACGACGAGCGGTTTCCGGCGGTGCCGGTCGGCGAGCCAACCCGACGGGATGCGCAGCAGGCTCGAGACGCTGTCCGCCGTACCCTCGATTGCGCCGAGAAACGTCGGGCCCGCACCGAGCACCGAGGTCAGGAACGCCGGCAACAGAGGAAAGATCATCTCGCTCGAGACGTCGTTCAAAAGGCTCGCGACGCCGAGCGCAACGACGTTCCGGTCGAGGCGCCGCGGGGACACTCAGAGCAGCGAGACGTCGAAGTCGGCTTCGACGTCGAAGTGCACGACGGCGCATGGCGGCCGCCCCGTCACGTCGCCGCGGATGTCGGACGTAACCGCGGAAGCGATCTCGCGAATGTCCGCGCCCGCGGCGACCGCGAGCACCTTCGCCTTCACACCGCAACGCTTCATCGCAACCCCCCCGCCTTTTTCTAGCGATTCTGCGCTGCCCTCGCCATCCTCTTTCACGCTCGCCGGATGCGTTGACCTGCGCGGAGCGATGCGCGAGCATCGCTCCGCATGGGCGATCACCAACTCATCGTCGGTCTGCTCTCGCCGTTCTCCGACAAGGGCTCCTGCAGGCGATCGCTCGCGGCAAGGCGATCCCTTCGAGCACATCGAGCCGACCCGGAAGCGACTACCGAGCCTCCGTTCCGAAGATCGGAGCGCGATCGATGCGATCATCCGATTCCCGTCGTGAAGCCTCGATCGAATCGGGCAAGACTACCGCGTTTTCTTCCCGCACTTCGAGGCGCTACTCGACGCGGTGGAGGAACGGCTACCGGCTACCGGCTTCCGCAAGAGAAGCCACGGCGTCTCTCTCGGTAGCCGTAGCCGGTAGCCGTCTTTCAGACCAACCCGTGGATCTTCGCGAACGGGTCCCAGCTCGCGTCGCGGTGCCAGTCGTATTCCATGAAGACGGCGATCTGCTCGGCGAGCTCACGGCTGGTGAGTTTGCCGATGACGGCGAGCGCCATGTCGATTCCCGCCGATACGCCGGAGGACGTGTAGAACTTCCCGTCCTCGACCCAGCGCGCCTCCTTCACCCACTCGACGCGCGGGCCCTGCCCGAGCACCCATTGGAAGGCGGCTTTGTTGGTGGTCGCGCGCCGGCCGTCGAGCACTCCCGCGCGGGCGAGCATCGCCGCGCCCGTGCAGACCGACATCACCAGCTCCGCGTCCGCCGCGCGCCGTACGATCCAGTCACGGAGCCCGCGATCGTCGACCGCTTTGCGCGTGCCGAAGCCGCCAGGCACGAGAATCAGATCGAGTCGGCGGATGTCGTCGAGGGCCGCCTCGGCCAAAGCCTTCGGCCCCTGAGCGCTCTCGACCGGCCCCACACGCTCGGCGACGAGAACCGTGTCGAAGTGATCCTTCGCGAGACGGATGCCGAACGCTTCGAGCGGCCCGAACACGTCGAGCAATTCGAAGCCCGGAAACAGCAGGACACCGAGGGTGCGCCGGCGGTCGTTCTGTTCCATGGTTCACGTCCCTCGCCCGGAACTATCCGCGCGCGCAGGTCCGGCGGCAATGACAATCACGCCACGGAAACCGCCAAGAGGCTCCGCGAAGCGGGGCCAGGGACGGGGGAGGCGTGCTGCGTAGGGGGCTCCTGCGAAGCAGGAGCGTCCCAGAACGCGAATGCGCTAACGGAGCTGTCGCAGCACGAACGGCAGGATGCCGCCGTGGCGATAATAATCGAGCTCGACCGGCGTATCGATCCGGCAGAGCGCTTGAAAGCTCTTCTTTTTGCCGTCCGCCGAGACGGCGTTGACGGTGAGGAGCGTTCGCGGCGAAAGACCGTCCGCAATCCCCGTGATCTCGTAGGTTTCTTCGCCGCTGAGCCCGATCGTCTCCCGGCGGTCGCCGGCCCGGAACTCGAGCGGCAGCACCCCCATGCCGATCAGATTCGAGCGGTGGATACGCTCGTACGATTCGGCGATCACGGCGCGGACGCCGAGCATCATCGTGCCCTTGGCGGCCCAGTCGCGCGACGAGCCGGAGCCGTATTCCTTGCCGGCAATCACCAAGAGCGGCACGCGATCCTTCTCGTAGCGCACGGCGGCGTCGTAGATCGTCATCTTCTCGCCATCGGGGAGGTGCCGCGTCCAGCCTCCTTCCATCCCCGGCACGAGCTCGTTCCGGAGGCGGATGTTGGCGAACGTGCCGCGCATCATCACCTCGTGATTGCCGCGACGCGCGCCGTAGGAATTGAAGTCTTTGAGCTCGACGCCGTGCTCGATCAGATAGCGGCCCGCAGGCGACTCCTTGGCGATCGAGCCCGCGGGAGAGATGTGGTCGGTGGTCACGGAGTCACCGAGCTTGACGAGCACGCGCGCGCCGACGAGGTCGGTGACCGGCGACGGCATCGGTGCGATGCCCTCGAAGAACGTGGGCTTGCGAACGTAGGTCGAGTCTCCATCCCAGGCGAAACGATCCCCTTCCGGGACGCGGATCGCCTGCCAGCGCTCGTCGCCGCGGAAGACCTCGCCGTACTGCTTCTGGAACATCTCGGTCTTCACGACCTTGCGAACGGTCGAACGGATCTCCTCGGGAGACGGCCAGATGTCCTTCAGGTAGACCGGGTTGCCGCTGCGATCGAGGCCGAGCGGCTCGCCGTAGAGATCGACGTCCATGCGGCCGGCGAGCGCGTAGGCAACGACCAGCGGCGGGCTGGCGAGATAGTTCGCGCGCACCTGCGGCTGGATGCGTCCCTCGAAGTTCCGGTTCCCCGAGAGCACGGAAGCGACCACGAGATTTCCGTCGGCGATCGCCTTCGATACCGGCTCCGGAAGCGGCCCGCTGTTGCCGATGCAGGTCGTGCAGCCGTAACCGACGAGGTGAAACTTCAGCGCCTCGAGCGATTGCAGAAGGCCCGACTCGCGCAGATACTCGGTCACGACCTTCGACCCGGGTGCGAGGCTCGTCTTCACCCAGGGCTTGGCGGCGAGGCCGCGCTCGACGGCCTTCTTGGCGAGCAGCCCCGCGCCGATCATCACCGAGGGGTTGGACGTGTTCGTACAGGACGTGATCGCCGCGACGACGACCGCCCCGTTGCGGATCTCCACCTCCTCCCCGTCGAGCCGCGTGCCCACCCCGTCCTTCACCTCGCCCTTCGCGCCGGCGGCGGCCTTCAGCTCGGGGAGCGCATCGAGCCAGACCCGCTTCGAGAGCCGCAGCGACACGCGGTCGTGCGGCCGGCGCGGGCCGGCGAGGCTCGGCTCCACCGTGGCGAGGTCGAGCTCGAGGGTATCGGAATAGTCGGGATCCACACTGGCCGTGCTTCGGAACATCCCCTGCGCCTTGGCATACGCCTCGACCAGTGCGACCCGCTCCGGGCTCCGGCCCGTGAAGCGCAGATACTCGAGCGTCTCCTCGTCGATCGGAAAGATGCCGCACGTCGCGCCGTATTCGGGCGCCATGTTGCCGAGCGTGGCGCGGTCGGCGAGCGAGAGGCTCGACAACCCGGCGCCGTAGAACTCGACGAACTTCCCGACGACACCCTTCTTGCGCAGCATCTGCGTGACCGTGAGCACGAGGTCGGTCGCCGTCGCGCCCTCGGCGAGCGTGCCGGCGAGCTTGAAGCCGACGACCTCCGGGATCAGCAGCGGCATCGGCTGGCCGAGCATCGCCGCCTCCGCCTCGATGCCGCCGACGCCCCAGCCGAGCACGCCGAGACCGTTCACCATCGTCGTGTGACTGTCCGTGCCGACGAGCGTATCAGGATAGGCGGTGGGTGCTCCGTCCTCGACGCCTTCGAACACGACCCGCGCGAGATATTCGAGATTCACCTGGTGAACGATGCCGGTATCCGGAGGCACGACCTTGAAGTTCGCAAACGCCGATTGCCCCCAGCGCAAGAACGCGTAGCGCTCCTGATTGCGCTCGAATTCGATCTCCGCATTCTTGCGCAGCGCATCCGGCGAGCCGAAGAAATCCACCTGCACGGAGTGATCGATCACCAGCTCCGCGGGAAACAGCGGGTTGATCTTCCTGGGGTCTCCGCCCATGCTCTTCATGGCGTCGCGCATGGCGGCGAGGTCGACGACGCAGGGAACCCCGGTGAAGTCCTGCAACAGCACGCGCGCGGGCAGGAAGGAGATCTCTCGCTCCGAGACGCTCTTCGGCTGCCACCCGGCGAGCGCCTTCACGTCGTCGGCATCGACGGCCTTGCCGTCCTCGTGCCGGAGCAGGTTCTCGAGCAGGACCTTCAGCGAATAGGGCAGTCGCTGAACGGCGAGGCCGGCGGCCTCGAGCCGCTCGAGGCTGTAGATCGTGTAGCGGCGCCCGCCGACGGTCAGCGTTTGCCGGGCGTGGAAGCTGTCTTTCGAACGAACGGTCATGAGGAGTCCTCCCCTTCGTCTTTCTTCGCCGATCCGAGAAAGTTATTACGAAAGGCCAGGAGAAGAAATAACGTCATGGATGGTTTGAACGGACGCGTGGCGCTGGTGACGGGCGCAAGCCGAGGCATCGGACGGGCGATCGCCATGGCGCTCGCGCGAAAGGGCGCGGACGTGGCCGTGAACGCCCGCCGCCAGCTCGAAAAGGCGGAAGAAGTCGCCGCCGCCATCCGGGCGCTCGGGCGGCGGTCGATCGTCGTCGGCGCGGACGTATCGGTCGCCGAGGAGGTGACTCGCGCCGTCGCCGCGGTCGAGCAGGGGCTCGGAGCTATCGACATCCTCGTCAACAACGCTGGGATTGCGCGCCCACTCGCCATCGAACAGATCTCCCTCCGCGACTGGGAGGAGACGCTCGCGGTCAACTTGACGTCGATCTTCCTCGTGACCCAGGCGGTGCTTCCCGGGATGCGCGCGCGGCGCTGGGGACGCATCATCAACGTGTCGTCGACCGCGGCCCAGCTCGGCGGAGTCGTCGGGCCGCACTATGCCGCGTCCAAGGCGGGCATTCTCGGGCTCACGCACGGGTATGCGGCACGACTCGCGCAACAAGGGATCACGGTGAACGCGATCGCTCCGGCGCTAGTCGCAACGGACATGATCGGCGACAATCCACGGGTGCGCCCGGAGATGATTCCAGTCGGCCGGTTCGGCACCAGCGAAGAAGTCGGCGAAGTGGCCGCGTTGCTCGCCGTCAACGGTTACATCACCGGACAGACGATCAACGTCAACGGCGGCATGTACATGAGCTGAGGGAGTCGAACGATGCAGAATTCTTCGCGTGTCGCGCTCGTCACCGGCGCCAACCGCGGGATCGGTTTGGAGATCGCGCGCCAGCTCGCCCGACATGGCCTCACGGTCGTGATCGGCGCGCGCGACGCGAAGAGCGGCGAAGCGGCGGCGGCCGAGCTCGGCGGAACAGTCGCGGCGGAGCCCCTCGACGTGACCGATGCCGCCGGCGTCGAGCGCGCGCTTCGGGCGATCGGCGACCGCTTCGGCCGCCTCGACGTCTTGGTCAACAACGCGGGAATCCTGATCGACGCTGGCAAGACAGCATCGACGGTGAGCCTCGACGTCGTCGCAAAGACGCTCGAGATCAATCTCCTCGGCGCCTGGCGCCTGAGCCAGGCCGTCATCCCACAGATGCGCCAAGGCGGCTACGGCCGGATCGTCAACGTCTCGAGCGCCATGGGGACACTCGACGATCTCGAGCGAAGCGGCGGCGGCTCGCCCGCCTACCGGCTGTCGAAGGCGGCGCTCGACGCGCTGACGATCCTGCTCGCGTCAGAGCTCCGCGGCGAGAACATCCTCGTCAATGCGGCGGTCCCGGGCTGGGTGCGCACGCGCATGGGCGGCTCCGGCGCGCCTCGCTCCGTGGAGGAAGGAGCCGATACTGCGGTTTGGCTCGCGATGCTGCCCGACGACGGTCCCTCGGGTCGGCTGTTTCAGGATCGAAAGCCGCTCGAGTGGTGAACAGGGGGTGACGACGATGGAGTACGTGAAACTCGGTCGCACGGGACTCAAGGTGAGCCGGCTCTGCCTCGGCACGATGAACTTCGGGCCGGAGACGTCCGAGCCGGAAAGCTTCGCGATCATGGATCGCGCGCTCGATTGCGGCTTCAACTTCTTCGACACCGCCAACGTCTACGGGTGGAAGACGGGCGAGGGCGTGACCGAGCAGATCCTCGGCCGCTGGCTGGCGCAGGGCGGAGGCAGGCGCGAGAAGATCGTGCTCGCGACCAAGGTGTACGGACGGATGGGTGGCGGTCCAAACGATTCGCGGCTCTCCGCCGCTCACATCCGCCGCGCCTGCGAGCAGAGCCTGCGGCGGCTCGCGACCGATCACATCGATCTCTACCAGATGCATCACGTCGATCGCGACACGCCATGGGACGAGATCTGGCAGGCGATGGAGCAGCTCGTCGCGCAGGGGAAGGTGCTGTACGTCGGCAGCAGCAATTTCGCGGCGTGGCACATCGTGGATGCGAACGCCGCCGCCGCGCGGCGGAACTTCCTCGGCATCGTCTCGGAGCAGAGCCTCTACAATCTCAATGCGCGGACGATCGAGCTCGAGGTGATCCCGGCCTGCCGGGCGCACGGCGTCGCGATCCTTCCCTGGAGCCCGCTCGGGAGCGGCCTCCTCGGCGGCGCGCTCAGGAAGATTCGCGAGGGCAGGCGCTCGGCCGAGCGCATCCAGAAGCGGATCGCGGAGAAGCGCCCCCAGCTCGAGCGCTGGGAGCGCTTCTGCGCCGAGCTCGCCGCCGAGCCGGCGGACGTCGCGATCGCCTGGATGCTCGCCAATCCGGCGATCACCGCGCCGATCATCGGACCGCGCACGGTCGCGCAGCTCGAAGGGAGCCTGCGTGGCCTCGAGGTCAAGCTCTCGAAGGAAGCGCTCGCGACGCTCGACGAGATCTGGCCGGGCCCGGGCGGAGAAGCGCCGGAAGCGTACGCGTGGTGAGACCGTACCTCAAATGTGGATGCTCCGCCCGGCCACGCCGAGCGCCGCCTCCTTGACGGCCTCGGGCAGGGTTGGATGCGCGTGACAGGTGCGGGCGATGTCCTCGGCGCTCGAGCCGAACTCGATCGCCAGCGCCCCTTCGGCGATCAGGTCAGAGGCGCGCGGCCCGAGGATGTGGACGCCGAGGACCCTGTCGGTCTTGGCGTCGGCGATCACCTTGACGAGGCCGTCGCGCTCCTCCATGGCGCGCATCCGCCCGTTGGCGAAGAAGGGAAACTTGCCGATCTTCACCTCGCGGCCTTGCTCGGCGCACTCCTCTTCGGACTTGCCGACGGAGGCGAACTCGGGCCAAGTGTAGACGACGCTCGGAACCGCCTCGTAGTTCACGTGACCTGCCTGGCCGGCGAGCATCTCGACGCACGCCACGCCCTCGTCCCCCGCTTTGTGCGCGAGCATGGGACCTCGGATCGCATCACCGACCGCGTAGATGCCGGCGACCGAGGTCTGGAAATGCTCGTCCACCTCGACGCGCCCCTTCTTGTCCAGCGTGACGCCGACCGCGTCGAGACCGAGGCCGGCCGTATACGGGCGCCTGCCGATCGCCACCAGCACCATGTCGAACGACTCGGTGGAGCTCTTGTCGCCCCCTTCGATCGTCACGCGCGCTTCCTTGCCTTCGATCGTCGCGCTCTTCGCGCTCGCCGAGAGCTGGAAGGAGAGACCCTGCCTTTCGAGCACCTTCTTCAGCGTCGCGCCGAGCTCCTTGTCCATGATCGGCAGAATCCGATCCATGAACTCGACGACCTTCACCTTCGATCCAAGCCTCGCCCAGACCGAGCCGAGCTCGAGGCCGATCGCGCCGGCACCGACGACGAGAAGCCGCGCGGGTACGTCCGTGAAAGACAGCGCCTGCTCGGAGCTGACGATGATCCGGCCGTCGAAGTCGACGCCGGGAAGAGGCGTCGGCTCGGAGCCGGTGGCGATCAGAATCGCCTTGGTCGGCAGCGTGCCGGCGTCGGCGCCGTCCACGGACACCGAGCCGGGAGCGGCGATCCTCGCGCTGCCGCGCACGTGCGCGACGCCGTTCTTCTTGAACAAGGACGCGACGCCGGCCGTCAGCCCCTTCACGACCTTGTCCTTGCGGCGCATCATCGCCGCGAGATCGAGCTCGACGCCGGACACCTTCACGCCGTGCGCTCCGAGCCGCTCGCGCGCTTGCTCGTAGAGCTCGCTCGAATCGAGCAGCGCTTTCGATGGAATGCAGCCGATGCGCAGGCACGTGCCGCCGAGCGCGGGCTCCTTCTCGACGCAGGCCACCTTCATGCCGAGCTGCGCCGCGCGGATGGCGGCGACGTAGCCGCCCGGCCCCGCGCCGATCACCACGAGGTCATGGATACCGTTCTTCGCCATGGACGATTTCTAGCGTGGGCGGCCACCCAGTTCTATGGCCGCGAAGATCTCGAGGTAGGAGCCGCCCCACCAGCACCTCCGCTGCTGCGGCGAAGCCTGCTCGTCGATCACCAGCAGTCGGTGCCGTTGCCGTGGTCGATGCGGTCCGGCCAGGAGATCACCCGCGCGAAGCGCAGACCGGCGAGCGTCGTCGCGCACAGTTGCACGACACGGCCTCTTCACTGGCGATGCGCCACTTCGTCTGGACCGCGTTGATCACGAGGACTTGCTCCTTCAGACCTCTAGCACCATGCGCGACGGATCCTCCAGCCGCTCCTTGACGCGGATGAGGAAGGTCACCGCCTGCTCGCCATCGACCAAACGATGATCATAGGAGAGCGCGACGTACATCATCGGCCGGATCACCACCTGCCCGTCGATCGCCACCGGCCGCTCCTCGATCTTGTGCATGCCGAGGATCGCCGACTGGGGCGGCGTCAAGATCGGCGTCGACATCAGCGAGCCGTAGACGCCGCCGTTCGAGATCGTGAAAGTGCCGCCGGCGAGATGATCGGGAAGCAGCTTCCCGTCGCGTGCCAGCGCGGCGAGCTCGCCGATCGCTTTCTCCAGACCCGCAACCGAGAGCGAATCGGCGCTCCGCACCACCGGTACGACCAAGCCGCGCGGGGTGCCGACGGCAATGCCGAGATGCACGCGCTTGTGATAGACGACGTCGTCACCTTCGATCGAGGCGTTGACGATCGGCAGCTCGCGAAGGGCTTGAATGCACGCTCGCCCGAAGAGCGACATGAAGCCGAGCCCGACGCCGTGCGCCTTCTCGAAGCGCTCCTTGTAGCGCTTGCGGAGCACGATCACCGCCGACATGTCGATTTCGTTGAAGGTGGTGAGGATGGCCGCCGTACGCTGTGCCTCGACCAGCCGCTCGGCGATGCGCTTGCGAAGACGCGTCATCGCGACGCGCTCGACGTCGGCTCCGGCGGACGCGGGCGGCGCCGGAGCGGAGGGACGAGCCGTGGCAGGCGCTTCGGGGGGCCTCGGCGCCGACGGCTCCCCCGCCGCGGCCTTCTTGCCGTCCTCGATCGCCTTGAGCACGTCCTCTTTGGTGAGCCGTCCGCCCCTTCCCGTTCCGCGAACCTCGGCCGCGTCGATGCCGTTCTCGACCAATAGCTTTCGCACCGCGGGGCTCAGCTGCACGTCCTCCTTCTCCTCCGACTCGGCGGGCGGGCTCGGCGCCGCGGCCGGCGCTGGCGCAGCGGGCTTCGGCTTCGCGGCCGCGGCGCCCGCGCCGTCGGCGATGCGCGCGACGATCGTGCCAACCGCGACCGTTTCGCCGGCGGCCTTCAAGATTTCGAGCCGCCCCGCCGCTTCGGCGGGAATCTCCATCGTGGCCTTATCGGTCTCTAGCTCGAAAAGCGCGTCGTCAACCGCGATGGCCTCGCCGTTCTCCTTCAGCCAGCGGGCGATGACACCCTGGCTCACCGATTCGCCCAACGAAGGAATCCGTACCTCCACCGTCATGTTGAGACCTCACCCCGCGGCACGATCCGCGCGCCGCGGCGTCTCTGCGGCGTACGGACGTGGACGCTTCAGCGCCTCGTCGAGAATCGCCGACTCTTCGCCTTGATGGATCTTGTAGCTGCCCGTCGCCGGGCTGGCGGCTTCGTCTCGCCCGATGTAGCCGAGATTGCCGTCCCCGCCGAGCATGGCGCGCAAGAGCGGCGCAACGAACTGCCAGCTCCCCTGATTCTTGGGCTCGTCCTGGACCCAGCGAACCTCGGTCGCGTTCGGGTAGCCGCGAACGAGTGCGCCGAGCTCGGTAGCCGGAAAAGGGTAGAGCTGCTCGACGCGCACGATGGCCACGTCGTTTCGCTCCCGCTCGTGGCGCTCGTTGTCGAGCGCGTAGAAAATCTTCCCCGAGCACATCAGCACGCGCTGCACCCCCGAAGGATTCGGCGCGGCCGGGTCGGCGAACACCGTCTGGAACGTCTGCTCGGCCAGGTCTGCGAGCGTCGACACCGCGCGCGGATGCCGCAGCAGGCTCTTCGGGCTCATCACGACGAGCGGTTTCCGAAACGGGCGATGGATCTGGCGGCGCAGCGCATGGAAAAGCTGCGCCGGAGTGGTCAAGTTGACAACCTGCATGTTCTGGTCGGCCGACAGCTGCAGAAAGCGCTCCAGGCGGGCGCTCGAGTGCTCCGGACCTTGGCCTTCGTAGCCGTGCGGCAGCAGCATCACCAGTCCGCTCATGCGCTGCCACTTCGACTCCGCGCTCGACACGAACTGGTCGATGATGACCTGCGCCTCGTTGGCGAAATCGCCGAACTGCGCCTCCCAGATCACCAGCCGGCGCGGATCCGCGCTCGACATCCCGTACTCGAACCCGAGCACGGCCGCCTCGCTGAGCAGGCTGTTGACGACCTCGATCTCGGCCTGACCGGAGGCGAGATGGTTGAGCGGAACGTACTCGGCGCCGCTCTGAGCATCGTAGAGAATCGCGTGTCGGTGACTGAACGTGCCGCGACCGGTGTCCTGACCGGTCAGCCGGATCGGCGTGCCCTCGAGCAGCAAGCTCGCGTAGCACAGGGTTTCCGCCGCACCCCAGTCGATCCCTTCGCCTTTCTTCACCATCTCGTATCGTTGCTCGAGGAGCTTCACGAGGCGCGGATGGGGCGTGAAATCCTCTGGAAACCGGCGCAGCGCCTCGGCGGCTTCGAGCAGCCGGGACGCGTCGAAGCGCGTATCCGCGCTCCAATCCGCCCCCGCCCAGCCGAATCCCTTCCAGACGCCGCCGAGCGCGAACACCTGCTGGCGCGGCATGAAGTCGCGGGCGTAGCTGAGCGCGTCTTCGAGCGTCCCCTTGATCTCGGCGCGGATCTCGCCCGCACGCGCGCCGTCGATGACGCCTTCCCTCTCCAGCCGCTCCGCGTAGCGCGCCACCACGGTCGGCTGCTCGCGGATCTCGCGATACATCACCGGTTGGGTGAACGTCGGATCGTCGAGCTCGCTGTGACCATGGCGGCGGTAGCAGACGAGATCGATCACCACGTCGACACCGAACCGGCGGTGGAACGCCATGGCGAGCCGCGCCGCCTGCAGCGCGGCTTCGGGGTCGTCGGCGTTGACGTGGAAGATCGGAACCTGGATCACCGAGGCGAGATCCGAGGGATAGCGCGTGAAACGGAACTCGCGCGGCGAGGTGGTGAAACCGATCTGGTTGTTGACGATGAGATGGATCGTCCCTCCCGTGGTGAACGCCTGGAGCTCCGAGAGCGCGAGCGTCTCGTACACCAACCCTTGCCCGGTGAACGCAGCGTCGCCGTGCATGAGCACGGGAACGACGCGCCGCCGCTCGCGATCGCCAAGATATGACTGCTTGGCGCGCACGATGCCTTCGACCACCGGGTCGATCGCCTCGAGGTGGCTCGGGTTCGAGCTGAGCGAGAGGTGAATCTTTCGGCCACCGCGCGCCTGGTGGTCGCGCGAGTAGCCGAGATGGTACTTGACGTCTCCGTCCCCCTGGATTCCCGCCGGCAGGAACACGCCCTCGAACTCGGAGAGAATCATCTCGTAGGGCTTGTGGAGAATGTGGGCGAGGACGTTGAGGCGCCCGCGGTGCGGCATCCCTATGACCATCTCTTCGACACCAGAGGTCGCGGCGTCCTCGACGATCGTGTCGAGAACCGTGATCAGCGCCTCCCCGCCCTCGAGCGAGAAGCGCTTCTGGCCGACGTATTTGGTCTGCAGGAACTGCTCGAAGGTCTCGGCCGCGATCAGCCGCTCGAGAAGCCGAACGCGCTCTTCGGGGCGAAGATCCGGCCGGTTGCGGCAGCACTCCATGCGCTCGACGAGCCAGTCGCGCTGCTCGCGCTCGCGGATGTCGACGAGCTCGACGCCGAGCGTCCCGCAATACGTCTCGCGCAGCGTAGCGATCAGCTCGCCGAGCGGCACGTCGTCGAGACCAAGAACGTCGACGACGACACGATGCGGCCGAGGTCATCGTCGCTAAACCCGAAGCGCCCGAGCTCGAGGAACGGGTGCGAGCGCTCGCTGTGACCGAGCGGATCGAGGTCGGCGATCAGGTGAGCGAAGTGCCGATACGCGTCCACGAGGTCCGATACGCGCAGCGCGGGACCCGCCTCCGTCGTCCTCGCGCCGTTCTGCTCGGCGAACTCGTAGCCGGCGAAGACCAGCGCCCAGCGCTCGTCTACGGACTTCGGATCGCCCTTGAACTGCCGATAGAGCGTTTCGACGTATTCCGGATTGGCGCGGGCGATGAAGTCGAGGACGTTCATGCCTTCAGGAACGCGATCAGCTCCTCGTTGACGCGCTCCGGCTTCTCCTGGTGGAGGAAGTGCCCGGCGTCCTGAAGAACCACCTTCTTCAAGCCTTTCGGGAACAGGGCCTCCATACCCTCGAGCGTTTCGGCGCCAATGCACCCGTCGCGCTGCCCGTGGAACACCAGGGCGGGAACCGGGATCGGATCGGTCATCAGCTTCGCCTGCAGATCGGCGAGCTCGGCGACCTGGAGGGCAGGGTTGAAGGCATGCCGGTAATAGCCGAGCGCCGCGGCGAGGACTCCGGGCTTTTCGAACGTCGCCTTGAGCGCCGCCATCTCTTCGCGCGGCAGCGTCCAGCCGGGCGACCAATCCGCCCACATCCGGTCGAGAAACTCGAACCCGTTGTTGGAAACGGCGGCTTCGGCGGTCGGCATCTGGAACATGAACATGTACCAGGACCGCTTCATCTGCGAATAGTTCGCGACGATCGCTTGCATGAGCTGCGGGCCGTGAGGCACGGCGGCTGTCGCGATCTTGCGAACGCGCTGCGGCGCGATCTGCGCCGCGCCATACGTCGCGAGCGCGCCCCAGTCGTGGCCGAAAACGAATGCAGGCTCCTTCGGCGAGAGCGCCTCGATCAGCGCGACCGCGTCTTTGGCGAGCGCCGCCGACTGGTAGGGGCCATTGGCGGGCACGTCGCTCGGCGCGTACCCCCTCAAGTACGGGGCAACCGCTCGGAAGCCCGCCTTGGCCAGCGCCGGCAACTGAAACCGGAACGAGCGCGCATGATCGGGAAAGCCGTGCAGACAGAGCACGAGTGGGCCGGTGCCGGCTTCGAGGTAGTGGAATGTGAGCCCGCCGGCTCGTACGCTTGCGGCTTTGAATTCGCCCATTGCGCCCTCGGGACTTTCTCGCGTCTTCACGCGGCTTCCGCGACGAGACGGCTCGCGGGGGGTCGTCCGGTCTATTTTCCGCAATCGTCTCGACGCGTCAATCAAGGCTCGCAGAGCCGCCGTCTCGGTGGCGACCCCCGTGTCGGTCGCGAAGCGCTCGAGCGGCAGCGGCAAGCGAAACACCCAGTTGTCCTCCGTCATGGTGGCCGGCGTGTTGATCCGCTCGCGCCAGCCGAAGAGGTCCTGAATCGGCAAAATCACGTAGCGCGAGGGCGAACGGTAGAGTCGTTCGAGGATCGCGTGGCGAAGCGGACGCGCGAGCGTCCCGCGCGCGGCCTCGGGAGGCGCACCGACTAGGTCCACGAGCGAGCGGCGATCGGCCGGAGGCAGGTCGTCCCACCAGGCGGCGAGCGTCTCGGTGTCGTGGGTTCCGGTAGTTGCGATCGAGCACTCCGGATAGCGCTCGGTGTCTTCGAAGCCCTCGTCGTCGCGCTGCCAGCGCAGCACCTTGTATCCAGGAACGTCGAGCGCGGAGAGTATCGCGGTAACGAACGGCGGGATCACGCCGAGATCCTCGGCGACGAGCTTCGCCGGATGGGCTTCCTCGGCGACGATGCCGAGGATCTCGCGCCCTTGAGCGATCTCGGCCGCCTCCTCGGGTGGATCGAAGCCGTTCGGCGACTCGCCGACGAAGTTGAACGTGCGAAAGAGCCCGACCACGTGGTCGATTCGGAAGAGGTCGTAGAGCTCGGCCATTCGCCGCGCGCGGGCGCGAAACCAGCGCCATCCGCCCGCGCGCATCGCCTGCCAGCGGTACATCGGCAGGCCCCAGCGCTGCCCCGTCTCGCTGAAGGCATCGGGCGGCGCACCGATCGAGCGCGAGAGGTCGAAGATCTCGGGATTGGCCCAGACGTCGGCGCTGTTCTCGGACGGAGCGAACGGCAGATCCCCCATGAGCAGCACGCCGCGCCCGGCGGCGACGCGGCGCACGGCGAGCCACGTCTCCTCGGCCGCGAATTGCAGGAACTCGAAGAAGGCAATCCGCTCGCGCAGCCGAACGCGCGCCTTGGCGAGCGCAGCCGCGTCGCGATGGCGAAGCGGCTCGGGCCAGTGCTTCCACGAGCGCCCGTGCTGCTCCTCGAAAAGGGCGCGGAAGATCGCGTAGTCGGAGAGCCACGCCGCGCTTGCGTGGCGGAACTCCTCGAATCGCTCGCGCCGTGGATCGACGGCGCCGCGGGCGTGAAAGCGCCGGAACGCCTCTTGAAAGAGCGGCTTCTTCCAGGCGCGCACGCGCGCGTGGTCGACGACCGCCGAGCGTGGCGGTGACGGAGGCGTGCTCCGATCCGGTCCGATCTCCTCGATCGCCGAGGGTCGCAGGTAGATCGGATCGAGGGCGAAGGACGAGAGCGCGTTGTAGGGACTCGCCTCGCCGGGCCCGGACTCGCCGAGCGGAAGCAGCGCGATGATCCGCTGCCCCGAGCGCGCGGCCCAGTCGATTAGTATCGTCAGGTCTTCGAAATCGCCGATGCCGCAGTCGCTCTCGGAACGGAGCGAGGACAGCGGCACGGAGATTCCAGCGAGACGGGGATGGCTCACGAGCGCGGCGGTAGAATGCGCCGACGCCATTCGCGGATCGCGTCGCCGATCGCCTCGGGCTGGTCCTCCTGGACGAAGTGGCTGCCCCGGCCGAGATGGCGAATCTCGAGGTTGCGGAAATGCACCCGGCAATAGTCGACCAGCTCCGGCCCGAGGATCGCGCCTGGTTCGAATGCCAGCAGGAGCTTCGGAACCTCGCTCACCGCGAGCCATCGGCCATAAGTCGTCACGCTCTCGACCACGTCCTTCGGCTCGCCTTCGAGCGGGATCTCGTTCGGCCAGCGCCACACGGGAGTCCGCGACTTCGGGTCGCGAAACGGGGCACGGTAAGCGTCCATCTCCTCGGCGGTGAGCGTTCGCAGGATCGATCCCGGCAGCACGTTCTCGATGAACACGTTCCTCTCGAAGATGAGCGTCTCACCGACACCCGGCGTGCGAAAGCCGCGAAACACCTCGCGCGCCTTCTCCGGCCACTCGCTCCAGGTGAGCGGCTTGACGATCGCTTCCATGAAGGCGATGGCGGCCACCCGCTCGGCGTGACGACTCGCCCAGTGGAAGCCGAGCGCGGAGCCCCAGTCGTGAACGACGAGCGTCAACCGCGAGAGCGCCAGGGCGTCGAACCATTCATCGAGATAGCGCGCATGATCGACGAAGCGATAGGCGATGTCCGGCTTCCCGGACTGGCCCATGCCGATGAGATCGGGCGCCAGACAGCGCCCTTCGCCCTCGAGACGCGGAATGACGTTCCGCCAGAGGTACGACGAGGTGGGATTGCCGTGCAGGAAGACGATCGGATCGCCAGCGCCGGACTCGCGGTAGTGGATCGTCGAATCGAGAATCTTCAGGTCGTGTTCGGCCATGGTGGCGATCCTAATACGGCTGCCGGCTACCGGCTACCGCAAAAGATTTCGCGATGTCTTTGCCGGTAGTCGGAAGCCGGTAGCCGGTAGCCGCTCTTCACGCGCCGCGCTCGACCGGTGCCTCCTCGATGACCGCTTCGAAGCTCCGCCGCCCGCCCTCCCTCACCACCTCCACCTTCACCGACGTGCCGATCGGCACCTCCGCGGCCCAGCGCGAGAGTTCGCGCGAGTTCTTCACGGGCCGGCCGTTGAAGGCGACGATGACGTCTCCCCGGCGAACACCCGCGCGGTGCGCTGGACCGCCCCGATAGATGTCCGAGACCAGCGCGCCCTCGTCGCTCGAGAGCCCGAAGGAACGGGCGAGCTCCGGCGTCACGTCCTGCATCGCCACACCGAGCCAGCCCCGCACGATGCGGCGGTGCGCTCGCAGCTCGCCGACGACCTGCATGACCAGATTGATCGGGATCGCGAAACCGATGCCGACCGAACCGCCGCTGCGGCTGTAGATCGCGCTGTTCACGCCGACGACCTTGCCGTCGACGTCGATGAGCGGCCCGCCGGAGTTGCCCGGGTTGATCGAGGCATCGGTCTGAATGAAGTTGTCGAACGGCCCGGCGCCGATCACGCGCTCCTTGGCGCTGACGATTCCCGCCGTCACGGTCTCCTCGAGACCGAATGGATTGCCGATCGCCAGTACCCAGTCGCCGACCCCGAGTTCGTCGGAATTGCCGAGCTCGGCCCGCGGCAGACCGTTGCCGTGAATTCGCACGAGGGCGACGTCGGTGCGTGCGTCGCTGCCGACCAGCTCCGCGGGGAAGCTCCGCGTATCGCTCAGCTTCACTTGGATCTCGTCCGCGTTGGCGACCACGTGATGGTTGGTGACGATCAAGCCTTCGCGATCGACGATCACACCCGAGCCGAGGCTCTTCTGCTCCATCTCGCGGGGCAGCTCCGGAAGCAACTGGCGGAAGAACTGATCGAAGGGATCACCCTCACCGAGCGGCGAGCCGAAGGCAGGGACCCGCACGTGATGCGTGGTGAAGACGTTGACGACCGACGGGGTCGCCCGCCGCGCCACGGCGGCGAAGCTGAACGGCTTCGACGCGAGCATTTGCGCCTCTGCGGCGCGCACGAACATACCGCCGGGCGGCTGTCGCTCCCAGCGCATTCCGAGCCAACCGGCCAGCAGGCCGACGGCGACCAAGGAGAGATAAAATTCATGCCGACTGACCATCGTTGTCCTCCGACGGCAGTGGATCATTTTGGCGATCTCCGCCCCCTTCGCGATCCTTCCAAATCCCAAAATGACCCACCACCGCTCCGACGAAAGCGTCACGCGATCTCGACGACGACCGGCGCGTGATCCGAAGGCTGCTTGCCCTTTCGCGCCTCGCGATCGATCGACGCCGACGTGCAGCGCGCGGCGAGCGACTCGCTCGCCCAGATGTGGTCGATCCGCAAGCCCCAGTTGCGATGAAACGCGCCGAGGCGGTAGTCCCACCACGAGTAGAGACCGGACTCGGCGTGATGGCGTCGGAACACGTCCACCAAACCGAACTCCGCGATCTCGACCAATGCCTTGCGCTCTTCAGGGTGGCAGTGGACCTGATTGCGGAAGAGCTCGGGCGCGTAGACGTCACGGTCTTCGGGCGCGACGTTGAAGTCGCCGCACACGAGGATCGCTTCGGTCGATCGCGCGACGTCATCGAGATACCGCCGCAGCGACCGCAGCCACTCGAGCTTCGCCGCAAAGTGGGGAGAATCCACGGCCCGCCCGTTCGGCACGTAGACGTTGACCACGCGCACGTCCGCGGTGGTCGCAGCGACCAGCCGACAGCTGGGGTCGGCGCAATGCTTGGCGAAGCCTCGCTCCGTGCTCTCGAGCGGCCGACGCGAGGCGATCGCCACTCCGTTGTAGGTCTTCTGACCGAAGGCCATCACGCGGTAGCCGCGTCGCTCGAAGGGCTCGCGCGGAAAGAGCTCGTCCGTCACCTTGGTCTCTTGCATGCAGAGGACGTCCGGTGCGACACGGTCGAGCCATTCGAGCACGCGATCGAGACGGGCACGGATCGAGTTGACGTTCCAGGTGGCGAACTTCACTGCAGGCGGGCGGGAAGGCGATTCCGTGCGCTGGCGGGGCCCCGCTTCCGCAGGCAACACTCGCGATAGCGGCGCCCGCTGCCGCACGGGCAGGGGCTCAAGCGATACAGGCAGGGCAGCGGCCGACCCGTCAGCTCTTTCAGCACCTGCTCCATCGACGGCACGCGGCGCGGCACGCCGGACACGCGATCGAACGCGCGGATGACGGCGAGCAGGACCGAGAAGATGATGCCCAGGTCCTCGCCATCGAACTCGCCCTCGTCGGTGGCATCGATGAGGTAACGAATGAGCTCGGCGACGAGATAGGGCTGGTCATGGTCCCGGCCATAGAGCGCGCGGCGCGCGAACAATTGCTCCTCCATCCTCTCGAGGTCGCGCCCCCAGCGCTCCATGCCTTCGAGCGCCTCGTCCATGATGCGCTCGCGGACGCGCGGCAGCGCGCGGCCTCGCGCCGCTTCGTAACATTCCGCGATCGCGCACGCGCAATAGAGCGCGATCGACGCGACGTCCTCGCCCGCGTCTTCGGTGAGCGCGAGCACGGCGGCGTTGACGATCGGCTGGCGATCGACGAAGCGCTTCGCCTCGCGATCCGCCTCGGCCGAGGTCCACGAACCCATTGCGTTCCACGTCGAGCGGATCACATCGAGCGAGAGCAGCGGCACGAGCCGAGCTTGATTCGCAAAGCGGCGGGATTGTCAAGTCGTGACGGCTCGTGGCACGCGATCTTGCAGAGCCGCGAAGAAGGCGCCGCACGATTTCGCGACCCGGCAGCTCGGTCTATTTCGTGGAGTGCGCTCCGCCGCCTCGATCGATCCGCTCGCCCCTCAATGTCGTGGGCAGTCCTTTGATCCGTCGGCGTCCATGAGGATTTCACCGTCCTCCGCCAACGCATCGATGATCTCGTTCAGCCGGCCGAGCGGCGTGCCGTCGAGCTTGAAGTGACGAACCCCTCGCCGCATGGCGTCGGAAATCACGCTTATGACGAACATCGTGTCGGGATCGGAATAGATGTCACGCAGGTCGTTCAACATACGGCCTCCCACTTCTGCAGCACCTCCCCCGAAACCCATTCCTCGGTTTCTCGCGGGGATCGTCATCTTCATATTCGAGCTGAATTGCAAGGTTCATTCCCTCACTAACGTGCTTCTAACACGCGGCTTCACCCCGGGACTCCGCAAAAAAAATAGCTCTGTCATTTCGACGACATGCACGGATTTCCCGGTTATGTAAGGAGACCGGCCTCGAAAACCGTCGGGTTCACGGATGTATCCATTTCTCGGCACACGTTGCATCTTCGATAGGCAAAACCGTGGCTCCGGCGTCATCGGCGCCGCCAGGTGACGCTTGCGCGCTTGCTCGGGTTTGCAGAGCCCTGGCGATGACCGATGATCGCGCGAACCGGGTCTTCGCCGGCAGGAACCGACGGCCTCAGATCGACGCCGAGGACATCGCTGAAGCCACCGGCAAAGCTGAAATAGGCCATGCCGAGCTCCATTCGCTCGCGCATCGTCTGGCACTGGTGCCAGATCTTCACCGCCTTGATGGGGAAGCAACGATGCGAGACGACCACGATGAACGGAGCGGCGGGCCGTAGGCAGTGCGCAACCGAGCGAAAGACGTCGATCGGTCGAGTCAGGTACTGGACCGAGACGGTGAGCATCGCGCCATCGAACTCACCTTCCCGGAAGGGCAATTCGGGATCTCGGTTGAGGTCGTGGACGACGAATTCGTCGAGGTCCGGGTTGTCCGACATCTCTTCGGCGTTCATGCCGAGACCCACGACGCGCTTTGCTTGGAGTCGCTTCGGCAAGTGCGAGCGCCAGCTCGCCATCACGTCGAGCAGCTCGCCGTCCGGCGGTAGATTCTCGGCAAAGAAACCGCTCACCGCTGCGATCGCCGGCTCGTCGAGGTGAACGACTTTTCGCGCCATGGCGTAGAAAAGCGCGTCGTCGCTCTCGTCGGCGCGCGCGAAGAGATCGGGAGTGAAGGGATGATCGCCGGGCGAGGGCGCCACATCGGCTCTCTCCCATACAAACCGAACCCCGGCAACTAGCAGTGAAACGTCGCGTTGACGCCAAAGCGCCGGGCGTCGAGGCGGGTCACTTGCCCGGGTCGTGCTTCAGCGTCTTCATGGTCGAGAAGTAGGCAATCAGGTCGTCGAGCTCCGCCTCCGTGAGATCGCGGTGCGCGGGCATGTTCGAATGGCGAAACGTCTCGGGATCGCGGATGTAGGCTTTGACCTGATCGATCGGCCGGTACTCGACGATGCTCCGCGGCACGTTGAGATCAGGCCCGATCTTGCCGCCCTGTCCGTTGACCGAATGACAGGA
This sequence comes from uncultured delta proteobacterium, assembly GCA_963745025.1. Lineage (GTDB taxonomy): Bacteria > Desulfobacterota > Binatia > JACPRU01 > JACPRU01 > CAVQIG01. Next base: position 156,124 of record CAVUWD010000013.1, on the reverse strand, counting down.
GATGCACTGCATGCGGAAGGTCGCGAATCCTTTCCACGCCGCCGAGTCCGCGGGAGCGCTGCGCGGCAGGGTGTCGGGATACTTCTTGTCGAAGTGCACGACCTCGATGGCGGCGAGCTCGAAGGGCCAAGGGTACCCTTTGGCATCGGTTTGACCGGGCTTCGCCCAGACGACGTAGTAGGGGCCCGGATCGGCGCCCCGCCGATCGATCGGCTCCCATCCGGGATCCGAGCCGCGGGTGTGGTCCGCGTCGGCGAAGGCGAGATACCCGCCGTCCTCGAGGGCGCGCTCGCCCGAGGCGGGCTTCACGTAGCCATCGAGCGCCTGGAAGAAGAGATCCTCCTCGACGAGCTCCGCGGCCGGCTGGCCGAAACCGAACGAGAGCACCTGCTTCAGCGGAAAGGCGAGGAACGACTTCGTCTTCTTGTAGTAGGGATCCTCGATCACCACCGCGGCGAGCGGACACGCCTTCTTCAGCGACTCGAGATCGGTTCGCTTGACGACCTCGCCGTCGCGCACGAAGCGCAGCTCCGTCTGCGCCGCGTGCGCCGCCGCCGAAAAAATCACGCAGAGCGCGAAAACGGCGAACCAGCGGATCATTGCGCCCATCATCGCCAGCTCGCCATCCACGATCAACACCTGCCCGGTCGCGACGTCATGTTCGGCGCTCGCCAGGGAGAGAAACGCCACGTCCGAGGCTCTCGAAAGGCGCCTTGACTTCGCGGCAGCCGGCACCGAATGATGCCGCGATGCGCGCGCGAACGCTGGCGGCTCTTCTGGTCTCGGTCGTTTTCCATTGCGAAGCCGCGTCTGCCGACATGCTTGCGACGCTGCTCCAAGGCGTGAACGAGTCTCTCCGGCCGTCTACGCCGCTCCGCGCGGACGGCAGCGTCGAAAGCGACAGCCTCGAGGGTAACAAGCAAGATCGGCTCGTCCTCGTCGAGCGTGCCGGCGCAGACACCAAGGTCCCGGCGCAGGTTTACGTCGAGCTCGAGAAGGCGAAGGTCCACCTCCTCGCTCTCGGACCGTCGGAGCTGTACATTTCAGCCGACGGCAAGAGTCGGCAGGCCACACCGGAGACTGCCGTCGATTCGACGAGCTTCACGACCGAGGACTGGCTGCCGTTCTCCGCAGCGCGCTGCGCGGCGATGCGTATCGTCGACATCAACGCGGAGCAGTTCACCGTCCTCTGCGAGCCGAAAACGCCGCCGTCTCAGTACAGGCTGATGGTCTACAAGTTCGACCGCGAGAAATCCGTGATGCTGCAAGCCCTGCTCTACAAGGACTCCATGACGAACCTCGTGAAGATGCTGCGCAACGACGATTTCATCCAGGTCGAATCCAAGTGGCGGCCGAAGCGAATCGTCATGCAAGACTTCAAGGTCCGGACCAAGGACGTGATCTCGCTCGAGTGGCACCCGGCATCGGCCGTACCGGCACGGGTCTTCGACCCTAAGTCGTTTGGGGCGGCGTTTGCGGCCTCGGCACCTCCGAAGCCCTAGGCGGCATCGGCATCGGGTCGCGGCGACCTCGTCGAATCGCGACAACGATGGTAACGGCGAGGAGGGTCGCTAGCGAGATCGCCGCTCCGACTGCGAACGACCGCGGCGCGTAGAAAAACTCCACTCGGTGGTTGCCTGCGGCAATGGCAACGCCTCGCGCGAGAGAGTTCGCACGATGGATTCGTGCGGGCTGGCCGTCGACGCGAACGTACCATCCGGGGAAGAACGAATCGTTCAGGACGAGGAAGCTCTGCCGCAAGGCATCGACGGCGAGCTCCACGCGGTCGTCCGTCCACGTGACGACTCGAACCTCGCCGGCGCCCGCTACGTCCGACGCCTGGCTCCAGTCACGCGGGAGCTCCTCTACGGTCGCATCGACACCCGGAATGAAGTCAGGCTCGACCATGCGCTGGAACGCTTCCGTGGACGTGGCCGCGCGAACGAGACGCGACGCGAGGTATACTGCGGGCACCGGTTTCGTCACCCGATAGATGAATAGGGGGGGATTGCCGACCTGCTTGACCGGCTCTAGCTCCGGAACTTCGAGCGGCACCGGACCGGCGAACTGCGCGACGCCGAAGATGCGCAGCAACTTCACCGCGCGATCGCGGGAAGCGGTCGAGACGGCGGCGCGAAGCGCGTTGTCGGAGCTCCGCATGATGCCGTCGCCTCCACTCAACGTTCCGACCTCTCGCACCATGGGGATGTCGAAGAGCATCGTCCGCCAGAGCGCACCCGCGGCCTCTTCGAAGCTCCTCGCTTGCTGCTCGAAGCGCAACCAGTGCTCTAGGCCCGGGATCGGTTGCGGCTCTTGCCCGGCAAACGGAGCGGATAGGGTCTGGTAGAGGAACATGCGCTGATGCGCGGCTCGAAGCGCATCGACGTCGAGGTCCGCGCGCTGCTCCTCGAGTGCCCGCCACGAGACCGTATGGTTGAGTCCATGCGCCATCGAGGCGAGATCCACGGCGACGAGCGCGACCAAAGCCGCACGGAAGATCGATTCCGATAGGAGTAAGACGCGCCGAAGCCAAAGTGTTCCGAGGAAGCATCCGAGCAGCAGCACGCTCCGCAAGGACTTGCTGGCGAGGTCTTCGGCAAGCGGCACGTACTGCGTCATCGGCGCGAACGTACCGCTCAGGCCGGCGACGAACAGTAGATAGAGAGCCGGCCACAGCCATCGGGCCAAGACGAGCAGCAATGCCACGGCGAAGAACGTGAACGCCGCAACGTGAGCGAGCCTCGTGGACCGTCGGTCGCCGCGCACGCACTGTTCGGCTCCCTCGCTTGCAAGCAGTGCCGTCGCGAAATGGGTTAGAAAGTAGAATTTTTCAGGATAGCGGAATCTTCCAAAGACGCCCGGCAAGACCGAATAGAGCATCGGAAAGACGGGGGTCGCCGAGCCGAATGCGAGTACGACGCTGACCAAGATCACCGTGCCCCAGAAGCGCCGTTCCCGCCCCACGGCGACGCTCGCGATCGCCAGAGAGAGCGGAACGATTCCTAGATAGATGCTCCGGATCCAAGGTTTGCCGGCCTCCAGGATCTGATGCGAGGGGTCGAGGCTGGCGCCGGGTGTCACGGAATGAGGAAGCAGCAACTGGAAAAATGAAACGGGCTGTAGCGACCACGTGGTGACTTCCACGAGCGGAAGCGCGCCGCTGCGATCGGATTGTCCGATGTACTCGAGCGTGGGAACGATTTGGAACGCTGCGACGCCCAAAGCCGCGAGCAAGACAAGCCCCAGCATCATTCCGAGGCGCAGACGATCGGTCCAGGAGCACGGAGCCGCAAACGCCGTCCAGCCTGCGAGAACACCGAGGATCATGAGAAGGATCTCGGGCGCACCAGCGAGCATGGCGATCGTCAGTGTAAGACCGAAGAGGACCAGGTAGGCATCTCGCCAGGGCCGCATCCCGCGAATCCAAAAGAACAGGCACCAAGGGAGCCAGACGGCGGCTTGCAGGTGGCTCGTCAAATTGATCATCGAAACCAGGTAACCGCCGAGACCAAAGGTGAGGCTGCCGATGGCGCAGGCAGGCGCGGAGAGACCTCTCTCGCGCGACAGAAACCAGAATCCGCTCACGGCAATGAGAAGGTGAGCGAAGAGAAAGACGTTGAAGCCGAGAGGGAACGGAAGCAAGAAAAACACGCTCGGCGGATAGAAGACGCCGCTCTGCAGGCTCGCGAGAAACGGAGTCCCCATGTAGATCCACGGATTCCACAGCGGCAGCTCCCCGCGCTGCAGGCGGCTCGCGAGGAAATGCTTGAACGGAATCGCGAAGACCAAGAGATCGCGGTAGGCAGGAACCCGATCGGAACTCGCGAAGTCCTCGAAAGCAGCGAGGACGGCAATCGCCAAGAGCAGCGGATAGAGCGGCGTGGCTCGCTTGCTCAAGCGAGTCATTCCGAAGCGCGCTGCGAATGCTCCCGCTCGGCGGATGCCGCCTCCACCTCCTCGACGAAGATCCTCCGCCAATTGGCGACCGTGCCGAGCTGCTTCACGTAGGCCTCGAGGCCGACGAGCGCGCGCACCAGGAATACGCGGTGGCCGGGCGTACGATAGAGCCCCTTCTCGATTGCGACCGCCGCGACGCGCATCGCCTTGTCGAGCGAGCGATAGTGCGCGAACGCGTGCTCGCGATCCTCCAGGAGGGGCTCGAGCAGCGTCTGCAGGATCTCGATCATCGCCTCGGGTGAATCGTCCGCGCCGAGATAGTCGAGCGCGCGGCACGCCGCGATCATCTCACGTCGGCTGTCTTCGAGCAGCGCACGGGCCAGACGCAGGTAGGAGCGGCGGAGGTGCTCGGGAAAGACCCGGATCGAGCCGAAGTCGAGGATGCCGAGCTTCGGATGATGGGTGACGAGATAATTGGCTGGCTGGGGATCGGTGTGGAGCACGCCGAAGCGGAGGATCTGCCGGCAGACCGTCCGGAAGTACTTGATCGCCACCCAATCCTTCAGCTCCTGATCGACGCCGGGCACGAGCACGTCGGCCAGCGGATAACCCTCGACGAAGCTCATCGTCAGCACGCGGCGCGTGCTCAACTCCGCGACGACGGACGGAATCTCGATCTCGTCGTCCTCGCCGAGGAGGCTCCGGAAGAGCGCGATGTTCTCGGCCTCTTTGCGATAATCGAGCTCTTCCCGAAGTCGCGCCTCGAGCTCCCGATGGACGCCCGCGGTGTCGATCCGCCGTCGCATGACGTCGCGACCGATGCGCGTCAGCACGTGGAGCAGCCCGTGCACGTTCTGCAGATCCTGCTCGACGGTCTCCTCGATGCCCGGATACTGAATCTTGACGACCACGGTCTCGCCGGACCGCAGCTCTGCCCGATGAACCTGGCCGAGCGATGCGGCCGCGAACGCCTCGCGCTCGAAGCTCCCGAAGAGTCGTTCCGGAGGCTTGCCGAGCTCCGCGCGGATCCGCTCGCGAATCACTCGATACGGCATCGGTGGAACGTTCGCGCGAGCGGTAGCGAGGATCTCGAGCGCCTGGGTCGGCAGCAGGTCGTCACGCATCGACAGCATCTGCACCAGCTTGGTGAACGCTCCGCGGAGCTCCGCGGAGCTCTCCACGACGCGCAGCGCGTTGCGGACGTGCGTATCGAGCAGCTCACGCTGGTGGGAATCGATCGAGCGGAAGGGCTTGAGAAGCGTTTGCCAGAGATAGCTCGAGCCGACGTGCCCCGTGAGCGCGCCCACCTTCAGCATGCGCCGCGTCCGGCCCGACGTGATCGGCGCGGTCATCGGCGTTCGGCTTTCGGCGCCTTGCGTGCCCGCAGGATTCGCACCGCGGCGATTGCCGCCCCGAAGCCGTTGTCGATGTTCACGACCGTCGTGCCCGCCGCACAGGAGTTGAGCATCGAGAGGAGCGCAGCCAAGCCCCCGAAGCTCGCCCCGTAGCCGATGCTGGTCGGCACCGCGATGACCGGCTGATCGATCCATCCCGCGACCACGCTCGGCAACGCCCCTTCCATTCCGGCCACCACGACCACGACCTCGGCCGCGCGGATCCGCTCCGCCTGATCGAAGAGTCGATGCAGCCCCGACACGCCAACGTCGAAAAGCCTCTCGACGTCGCATCCCGCGCACTCGGCGATGATGGCCGCCTCTTCGGCGACGGGTAGATCCGCGGTCCCCGCGGAGACAACCAAAACGCGCCCGAGCCGCGTCGGTTTACGTTCCTGCTTTCGCCACGCGATCCGCCCTTGCTCCGAATACGAGAAGCCCGCGAGGCGCTCGCGCAACGCGTCGGCATCCGACTTGTCGATGCGCGTGACGACCACGTCGTGGCCGCCGGCGGCGATCCGCTCGGCGATCTCGACGATCTGCGATCGCGATTTGCCCTGCGCGAAGATCACCTCCGGGATGCCTTGACGGAGCGAACGGTGGTGATCGATCTTGGCGAAGCCGAGATCTTCGTATGGCAGGTGACGCAGCGCCTCGAGTGCCGCGCCCACGCTGCGCTTGCCGCGGCGCACCTCTTCGAGGATGCCTTTGAGACGAGTCGGGTCCAAGCGCGAACGGTTATCGCAGGTTGCGCTCGGCCCGAAAAGTGGGCGGCGTCACCGCCGAAAGGGCTGCTCGGGGACGTTCCTAACCTTCGTAACCTTCATCGCGTTCCTCGCGCTAGGAAATCCTGTAAGGAGAGCGACGCGACGAAGGTTACGAAGGTTACGAAGGTTGGAACGTCCCCGACTTCACCGCCGAAAGTGATCGAACCCGCCGGCGAAGACGGCCGACGAGGGCGCGACGCGCCCGCGAGCCGGACCCCTCGCCCGCGTGTGACACGGCCGATGTTCGTCACGGCAAGCGATCGCCCGCGGGCCAACTCCTCGAGACGGCGAACCCGTCCGGGCGGAATCGTGAACAGCAGCTCGTAGTCCTCGCCGCCGCCGAGCGCGAGCGCCAGGCGCTCGTCCTTTGCCAGCCGGAGAAGCGGGGGAGCGAACGGTAGCTTCTCTGGATCGATCAGCGCTCCGACTCGGCTCGCGCGGCAGACGTGCCCGAGGTCTGAAATGAGGCCGTCGCTCAGGTCGATGGCGGCGCTCGCGCTCCGCGTGCGGGCGAGCATCTCGCCGACGTCGAGACGCGCTCGAGGCCGTCGGAAGGCGAGCGTCTGGCGCGGCGATCCACGCCTTCGGCGGAGCAGGATTTCCCGGCCGAACGCCGCGGCTCCGAGAACACCGCTCACGTAAACGTGATCCCCCGCTCGTGCTCCGGAGCGCCGCAGTGGGGCGCCGAACGGCTCGCCGACAAGGGTGACCGAGATCATCCAATGGGAACCGGCGCTGAGATTCCCGCCCACCAGCGCGCAGCCGCTCTCCCGAGCGGCGGCGACGAAGCCCTGCACGATCCCTTCGAGACGGGCAATGCGGGCGGTCCTCGGCGCGACGATCGACAGCAGTGCGAATCGCGGTGCACCGCCCATCGCGGCGATGTCGCTGGCGTTGACCGCGAAGGCACGCTGGCCAAGCCCTGCCGGCGTGTCCCACGCCCAACGGAAGTGTACATTCTCGACGAGCGCGTCGGTCGTCAGCAGCAGCCGGCGTCGACCGGCGCGGACGACGGCGCAGTCGTCGCCGATGCCCAGCTCGACGCCGCGGCGCGGGATACGCAGCCTTCGAAGGCGCTCCAGAAATCCGAATTCCCCGATCTCGGAGAGGCTAGCTCGGCTGCCTGCTCGGCCGGAGCCGATCGCGACCAACGGGAGCGATCTGTGGCGCCGGCTAGTGGGCAACTCGATTCTCCATAGACCTCGAATCCCATTCGCGCCCACGCGATGACCCGGACGGCGCCGATGGAGCCACGCTATCGCCCGTCGCCGGCGTCTCGATCTCGTGAATGGCGCCGTCTTCGACCTTCAAAAGAAAGAGCCCTTTCTCGATGCGCCCGTCCGCGGTGACGAGCGTCTCTCCGGTCGCGCCGTGACGCGAGAACGGACGGCGAAACTCCGCGAGCATCATCTGGCGGGTGACGGCGCCCGCGGCGATGAATTCGCGCACCAGCACGGCAGCGTCGTACCCGTAGGCCTCGAGCGCGCCCGGATCCCCGTGATACGCGTCGCGGTAGGCATCCACGAACGCTCGTACCTCGGGGCGAAAGCTGTAGAGGAAGAAGCCGTCGACAAACACCCCGCCGTTCACCGGCGGCCCCACCGCGAGAAGCTCTTGCGGGCGATTCCAGCCACTTGCGCCGAGCAACAGCACGCCGCGGATGTCGACGAAGGTGAGGTACGAGATCAGCAGGTTCAGCCGATCGGCCGCGTCGGGCAGGAAGACTCCATCGACGGGCGGGGCGGCGTTGGCGTGCGCCGGCGGCGGCGGGTTTTCGACGATGCCGAGCTTGGCCTGTAGGCGCTTCGCTTCCGTCTGAAGATCGTTCTTGCGCGGATCATAGCCGACGTCGGCGACGACGCGCCCGCCGAGGCTCTCGACCCACTGACGAAAGTAAGCGGAGATCTCGCGTCCATAGTCATCGTCGGGATGGAACGCCGCCCAGCGCCGCGCGCCGAGCTCGCCGACCGCGTACTGAGCCAGGATCTTCGCCTGGTCCTGCTTGGTCAAGCTGAAGCGGTAGAGCGGCCCCCCCTCAGCGACGGGGCGCTGCGAGAAGTTGAGCGTCGGCAGCTCATAGCCGTGGACGTACGACTGTACGGCATCGACTTCCGGGGAAAGCATCGGCCCGAGCACGGCGACGACGCCCGGATCGGAGGCGAGCTTCTGATAGGCGGAGACCGCCTGGTTTGGCTCACCTCGTGTATCGAGGATCACGGCGCGCAGGACCGGCGTACGGCCCTCGAGCGCGCCGAGGGCGACGCGGATTCCCCGCAGGCAAGACTCGCCGAAGGGCTGGTAGCGACCGGAGAGAGGCAGAAGAACGCCGATCGCGGGCAGGCCGACGTTGGCCGCTGGCGGTTGGTAATGCGCGCTGGGAACGGACGCTGCCGAGCTCGCGCCCAGCGCCGGTGCGGGGCCGGGCTCGCCACGCGTAATGGCTACGGATCCGTGCTCGTCAGCGGCTGCGGACGGTGCGATCAGCAGTAGGAGCAGCATGAGCAGGTGTCGAACCAGGAGCTGCACTCCGGTATCCCACCCACGCTCTTCTTACCCGAACATCTCTTTGACGCGGTCGAGGAAGCCCTTGTTGAGCGGGCTCACGTCTTCGCCGCCGTTGCGTGCGTATTCCTCGAGAAGCTCGCGCTGGCGCGCGGTCAGCTTATGAGGGACTTCGACGTGCACGCGCACCAGCTCGTCGCCCTTGCCGTACCCCTGCAGGTCGGGGATGCCCTTCCCCTTGAGCCGAAACACCGTGCCCGTCTGCGTCCCCGCGGGGACCTTCAGCTTGGACTTGTCCTCGAGCGTCGGCACCTCGATCTCGGCGCCGAGCGCGAGTTGGGTGAACGAAACGGGGATCTCGCAGATGACGTCTTTCCCCTGTCGCGTGAAGAGCGGGTGCTCGGCGACCGAGATCACCACGTAGAGATCGCCCGGCGGCCCTCCACCGATTCCGGCTTCACCCTCGCCGCGAAGCTTGAGACGCGAGCCGTCATCGACGCCGGCCGGCACTTTGAGGCTGAGGTTCTGTGTGACGCGCACCCGCCCGCCGCCTCCGCACTTCGCGCAGGGGTCGGCGATGATCGAGCCCTCTCCACCGCACTGGCTGCAGGTCTTGGCGATCGAGAAGAATCCCTGCTGGAAGCGGATCTGCCCGCTCCCCCGACAGGAGGGACAGGTGCGCGGCGCGCTGCCGCTCTTGGTTCCCTTGCCGGCGCATCCATCGCAGGTCTTCCAGCGCGGCACCGAGAGCTGTTTCTCGCAGCCGAACACCGCTTCCTCGAACGGGATCTCGAGGTCGTAGCGGAGGTCCTCGCCACGCCGCGAGCGGCCGCGCGAGCGGCCGCGCCCACCGCCGAAGAAGTCTCCGAAGATGTCGCTGAAGAGGTCTTCGAAGCCCGCGCTGAAATCGAATCCGCTGAACCCGCTCTGCTGATCGAACGCCGCGTGACCGAAGCGATCGTACTGCGCGCGGCGCTCGGTATCACCGAGGATTTGATACGCGGCCGAGGCTTCCTTGAAGCGCTCCTCGGCCTCTTTGTCTCCCGGGTTGCGGTCCGGGTGAAGCTTCAGCGCGAGGCGCCGATAGGCCTTTTTGACTTCGTCCTGCGACGCCTCGCGACCGACGCCGAGCACCTCGTAGTAGTCCCGCTTGGGCGGAGGCATCGAGATCTATGTATGACGGGACCAGGTCCCATTTTCCAGCACAGCGGTAAAAATGGATCGGATCCCTTCTCTTCTTTACTTCACTTCTTCGAAGTCGGCGTCGACGACGTCGTCGCCTTTCTTGCCGCCGCCGCCCTGCGCGCTCTCTCCACCCGAGGCGGCTCCACCGTCTGCACCCGCCGGCCCCTCCTTCACCGTCCGCTTGTACATCACCTCTGCGAGCTTGTGGGAGCTTTGGCTCAGCGCTTCAGTGGCGGAGCGAATCGCGTCGATCTCGCCTTGCTCGATCGCCTTCTTGGCCTGCTCGAGCGCCGATTCGATGGCCGACTTCGTCGCGTCGTCGAGGTCGCCTTTGTAGTCCTTGAGCGACTTCTCCGTCTGATAGACCAAGCTGTCGAGTTGGTTCTTTGCGTCGACCGTTTCGCGGCGCTTGCGGTCCTCCTCCGCGTGCGATTCGGCCTCCTTCACCATGCGCTCGATCTCCTCCTTGTTGAGGCCGCTCGACGCCGTGATCCTGATCGATTGCTCCTTGCCGGTTCCGAGATCCTTGGCGTTCACGTGCACGATGCCGTTGGCATCGATGTCGAACGTCACCTCGACCTGCGGCACGCCACGCGGTGCCGGCGGGATGCCGACCAGGTCGAACTGGCCGAGCAGCTTGTTGTCCGCGGCCATCTCGCGCTCGCCCTGGAACACTCGAATCGTCACCGCCGACTGGTTGTCGGCCGCCGTCGAGAACGTCTGGCTCTTCTTCGTCGGGATCGTCGTGTTCTTCTCGATCAACTTGGTGAACACGCCGCCGAGCGTCTCGATGCCGAGCGACAGTGGGGTGACGTCGAGAAGCAGGACGTCCTTCACCTCACCCTTCAGCACCCCGGCCTGGATGGCCGCGCCGATGCCGACCACCTCGTCGGGGTTCACGCCCTTGTGCGGCTCCTTGCCGAAGAGCTTCTTCACGCGAGCTTGCACGGCCGGCATGCGCGTCATGCCGCCCACCAGCACAACCTCGTCGATGTCGCTCGCGGTGAGCCCAGCGTCTTTCAGCGCCGTGAGGCACGGGCCATCGAGGCGCTCGAGGAACTCGGAGCAGAGCGCCTCGAGCTTGGCGCGCGTGAGCTTCATGTTGAGGTGCTTCGGTCCGGACTGATCTGCGGTGATGAAGGGGAGGTTGATCTCCGTCTCCGGGACCGTCGACAGCTCGCACTTGGCCTTCTCCGCAGCCTCCTTCAGGCGCTGCAGGGCCATGCGGTCCTTGCGCACATCGATGCCTTGGTCCTTTTTGAACTCGTCGGCGAGATAGTCCATGACCCTCTGGTCGAAGTCTTCGCCGCCGAGGAACGTGTCGCCGTTGGTGGCCTTGACTTCAAAGACACCTTCACCGAGCTCGAGGATCGAGATGTCGAACGTGCCGCCGCCGAGATCGAAAACGGCGATCTTCTCGTCCTTCTTCTTGTCGAGGCCGTATGCCAGCGACGCTGCGGTCGGCTCGTTGATGATGCGCAGGACGCTCAGGCCCGCGATCTTACCGGCATCCTTGGTCGCCTGACGCTGGCTATCGTTGAAGTACGCGGGGACGGTGATCACCGCCTCACTGACCTTTTCGCCAAGGTAGTCTTCGGCGGTCTGCTTCATCTTCTGGAGCACGAAGGCGGAAATCTCCGCGGGGCTGTACTTCTTGCCGCGGATCTCGACCCATGCGTCACCGTTGTCTCCCTTGACGACCTTGTACGGAAGAACCTTCATCGCCTTCTGCACCAATGGGTCGTCGTAACGACGGCCGATCAGCCGCTTGATGGCCGATACCGTGTTCTGTGGATTCGTGATCGCTTGACGCTTGGCGACTTGCCCGGTCAGGCGCTCCCCACTCTCAGTGAAGGCAACGACCGATGGGGTCGTCCGCGCGCCTTCCGAATTGGTCAAAACGTTGGGGTCTCCCCCTTCCATGATGGCGACCACGGAGTTTGTCGTTCCGAGGTCGATGCCGATTAGCTTTGCCATACAGTCACCCTCGTCTTCCGACGAATTTCCTCGTCAGTAACCGGCTAAGTAACCATCGAGCGCCCACTTGCAACCCGCAGAGCTAAGCTAGTGGATGGGCTCCTTCTCGTCCTCGCCGGGCTCCGTGTCGATCGACGATGGCTCTCCCGCGACGACGACTCTCGCCGGCCGGAGCAAGCGATCATTATAGCGATAGCCCTTGATCTGTTGCCTAATAACGGTGTTTGGGCGGAACTCCGGATTTGTCTGGACCTCTGCCGCCTCCTGGGTAGAAGGATCGAAGGCTGCGCCGGTCGGATCGCCGAGCTCTTTCACGCCGTGGCGCTCGAGAACGTCATGGAAGAGCCGCAAGGTGAGCTCGACTCCCTGCACGACGGATTTGCCGTTGCCTTCCAATCCCGCATGCTCGATCGCAAGCTCCAGGTTATCAACAACGTGCAGAAGGTCGCGCAGCAGGGTTTCATTGGCGAAGCGGATCGCGTCGCCCTTGTCCTTCTGCAGGCGCTTCTTGAAGTTTTCTGCCTCCGCAATGGCTCGGAGATGGCGATCGCGGTTCGCGGCGGCTTCCTCCGACTTGAGTCGGAGCTCCTCTTCGAGCTCGGCAATTCGCTCCTTCGCCGTCGGCGAAACGCCCTCCTGCTGCGGGGCGCTCTCCGCTTCGGTCTGGAATCGAGGTTCGTCTTTAGGGTCTGTCATTCGCTTCGCGCCTTCTCCCTGCCGGAGCTTCGAACGCAACCGTCGTACGCCCGATCTTTCTTGTCGAACCTAATCACGGTAAATTCGTTTGCCAGTGCGGTAACGGGAGAATATCCATCCGAACCACGGTTTCCCATTCATCGCCTGCCATCGTCCTGCGTTCGCGCGCTTACGGAGAGAGCGACAAGATCGTCGGTTTCCTTTCGCGGGATTTCGGAAAGATTTCGGGGATCGCCAAGGGAGCGATGCGCTCGAAGCGAAGATTCGTGGCCTCGCTCGAGCCCTTCACCCACGTCCGACTCGGCTTCCGCACGCGTGGGCAGAGTGATCTTTGCTTCATCGAATCGGCCGACATCGTGCGGGCCGCGCGCAAGCTCGCCTTCGATCTCGAGCGCTATGCGTACTCGACCTACGTCGTCGAGCTCATCGACTCGATGGTCGAGGGCCGCGAGGCGGAGCCCGCGATCTTCGATCTCACGGAGGAGATGCTCCAGCGCATCGACTCGTCTCCTGAGGCGCCCGCACCGGAGTGGCTCCGCTATTTCGAGATGCGCCTGCTTACGCTCGCCGGGCTCGAGCCGCAGCTCGAGCGTTGCGTGCGCTGCCAGCAATTGCCCACGGACGATTCCGGATTCCACTTCAATCCGCGAACCGGGACGATGCTCTGTCAGGTCTGCGCCGATGGATCGGGGATGGCGGTCTCGAGCGCGGCAGTGCAGTATCTTGCGGCGCTGCGCAACGGCTCCGCCAAGATTTCTCCGGCTGCCAGCGCCGGCGAGATCCGCGTGCTCCTGCAGACCTTCATCGCGCATCACGTGAGGCGGCCACTGCGCTCCCCGGCGCTGCTGCGGGAAATCTTGGGGATGTAGCGTCGCAACACGGCGGTTGCTTCGTTGCGGCGTTCCAGCCCGCGTGGTACTCAGCCCGACTTTACGGGAGCGAACGGAGATCATCATGGCTCGCCAGTCCGCGAAGAAGCCTTCTCGCAAGAACGTTAGGTCTTCCAACAGGGCGCGCAGCACGTCGAAGCACGTCTATTCCTTCGGTGGCGGCAAGGCCGAAGGCACCGCGAAGATGAAGGAACTGCTCGGCGGCAAGGGTGCGAATCTCGCGGAGATGGCGGGACTCGGGCTCCCCGTGCCCCCGGGCTTCACGATCACCACCGAGGTCTGCACCTATTTCGACAAGCACGGCCGGAAGTACCCGCCGACGCTGCGTGCCGACGTCGCGAGGAACCTGAGCCGCGTCGAATCGATCATCGGCGCCGGCTTCGGCGATCCTAAGAACCCGCTGCTCGTCTCGGTCCGCTCCGGCGCGCGGAGCTCCATGCCGGGGATGATGGAGACGATCCTGAACGTCGGCTTGAACGACACGACGCGCCAGGGGCTCATCGACAAGACGCAGAACCCACGGTTCGTCTACGACGCGCAGCGCCGCCTGATCCAGATGTACTCCGACGTGGTGATGGAGAAGGCCGCGGGCGTCGAGCCCGCCGAGGGCAAGGGGATCCGGCAGCAGCTCGAGCACGAGCTCGAGGCGCTGAAGCGGACGCGCGGAGTCAAGCAAGACACGGAGCTCTCCGCCGACGATCTGTGCGCGCTGATCGGGACTTACAAGCAGAAGGTGCTCGAAGTGCTCGGCAAGCCGTTTCCCGAGGATGCGATGGAGCAGCTCTGGGGCGGCATCGGCGCGGTCTTTCAGTCGTGGAACGGCAGGCGTGCGATCGAGTATCGCCGCATCGAGAAGATTCCCGACGAGTGGGGCACGGCCGTCAACGTCCAGGCGATGGTCTTCGGCAACATGGGCGACACTTCGGCGACGGGGGTCGGCTTCACGCGCGATCCCGCCACCGGCCGGAAGATCTTCTACGGCGAATGGCTGTCGAACGCCCAGGGCGAAGACGTGGTCGCGGGAATCCGCACGCCGCTACCGATCAACGAGGCTGGCAAGACCGACCACACGCGCCACCTGCCGAGCCTCGAAACGGCGATGCCGAAGGCTTACCGCGAGCTCGAGATGATCCAGCGGAAGCTCGAGCGGCACTACCAGGACATGCTCGACGTCGAGTTCACGATCCAGGAAGAGCGCTTGTGGATGCTTCAGTGCCGGGTCGGGAAGCGAAATGGCGTCGCCGCCGTGAAGATGGCCGTCGACATGGCGAGCGAGAAGCTGATCTCGAAGAAAGACGCGGTGCTGCGCGTCAGCCCAGCGGCGCTCGTCCAGGTGCTGCTGCCGATGCTCGATCCGCAAGCCGAGCAGGCGAATTCCGCGCTGGCCAAAGGGCTCCCCGCCGGGCCGGGCGGCGCTCATGGGCGCATCGCGCTCACCGCGGACGAGGCTGCGCAGATCGTCGAACAAACCTCCGGAGAGGACGCCAAGGTGATTCTCGTCCGCAACGAGACGAGCCCCGAGGACGTGCACGGCATGCATGCGGCGCAGGCGATCCTCACCGCCAAAGGCGGCCTGACGAGTCACGCGGCGCTGGTGGCGCGCGGCTGGGGCAAGTGCTGCATCGTCGGCTGCGACGCCCTCGACATCGACGTCGGCGCCGGAACCGTGCGCGTCAACGGTCAGGTGCTGAAGCGCGGGGACTGGATCAGCCTGAACGGAACCGAGGGCAAGGTCTACGCGGGAAAGCTGCCGCTCGTGGAACCCGACCTCGAGCGCAATCGCGAGTACCGGACCCTCATGGGGTGGGCCGATGATCTGCGCCGCCTGCGCGTCCGCGCCAACGCCGATACCGCCGAAGATGCAAGACGGGCGCGAGCCTTCGGCGCGGAAGGCATCGGCCTCTTCCGCACCGAGCACATGTTCTACGGCGAGGGAGCGGAGGAGCCTCTGCAAAAGCTCCGGCGCATGATCGTCGCCAGCAGCGAGCAGGAGCGCCGCGCGGCGCTCGACGACCTCTTCGTCGACGTGAAGGAGGACGTCCGAAAAACCCTCGAGGTCATGAACGGCCTGCCCGTCACGATCCGGCTCCTCGATCCGCCGCTTCACGAGTTCGTGCCGAAGCAGGAAGAGAAGCTCGCGGAGCTGGCCGACGAGCTCGGCATCGATCTCGAGGTACTCCGCAAGCGTGCGGAGGCGCTGCACGAGACGAACCCGATGATGGGGCATCGCGGCGTACGGCTCGGCATCAGCCATCCCGAGATCACCGAGATGCAGGCGCGGGCGATTTTCGAGGCCGCCGCCGAGCTTCTGCGCGCCGGAAAGAAGGTCGAGCCGGAGATCATGATCCCGGTCGTTTCGGCCGCCGCCGAGCTCGCGCATCAATATGCGATCATCGAGCGGGCGTATCGCCAGGCACTCGACAAGACGGGGCTCAAGCGGATTCCTCACTCGGTCGGCACGATGATCGAGGTTCCGCGCGCGGCGCTGCTCGCCGATCAGATCGCCGAGCACGCGGAGTTCTTCTCGTTCGGCACCAACGACTTGACGCAGATGACGTTCGGTTTTTCGCGCGACGATACGGGGAGCTTCATGGCGACGTACCTCCAGCAGAAGATCCTCCCCGAGGACCCGTTCGCGTCGCTCGACGAGTCCGGCGTCGGCGAGCTCATGAAGATCGCCATCGAGCGTGGCCGTCGCACCAAGCCGAAGCTGAAGATCGGGATCTGCGGCGAGCACGGCGGTGATCCTCGCTCGGTCGCCTTCTGTCATCGGGGCGGCCTCGATTACGTCTCCTGCTCGCCGTTCCGCGTGCCCATCGCTCGGCTCGCCGCTGCGCATGCGGCGCTCACCGGGTAGGAGGCTTGACCGGAGATGGATCGCGACCACCGGGAGCGATCGAGGCAGCGCTTACGGCAGAGCTCTCGCGACCACCGGGAGCGACATTTGACGCGATCTGCGACGCGCGCCCATGACTCGGTAGGATGCTCGACCGGAGACGGGATCGCGACCATCGGGAGCGACTCGTGACGCAGGCTCCTCGGCCAGTGAGGGAAATACGGGGCACGACGCGCGTCGTCGCGATCCTCGGCGACCCGGTCGGGCACTCTCGATCGCCGGCGATGCACAACGCCGCGTTCGCGGCGCTCGGGCTCGATTTCGTCTATGTCGCGCTGCGCGTGCGGCCGCCCGATCTTCGCCGCGCGGTCCTCGGCGCCCGGGCGCTCGGCTTCGCGGGGCTGAACGTCACGGTTCCTCACAAGGAGACGATCGT
The DNA here is from genome assembly GCA_963745025.1 of uncultured delta proteobacterium. Classification (GTDB taxonomy): domain Bacteria; phylum Desulfobacterota; class Binatia; order JACPRU01; family JACPRU01; genus CAVQIG01. The sequence continues at coordinate 139,544 of CAVUWD010000013.1, read as the reverse complement.
GCCGCTTCTCGATCACCTGTCGCCCGCCGCGCGAGGAATCGGCGCGGTCAACACGGTCGTCCGGCGTGGCCAGCGGCTCGAGGGCCACAACACCGATGCGGAAGGCTTTCGTCGAGCAATCGAGAAGCTCGGCTTTCGCCCGCGGCGGAAGTCCGCGCTGCTGCTCGGGGCAGGGGGCTCGGCGCGCGCCGTGGCGTGGGCACTGGCGGACGGAGGGATCGGTGCGCTCACGATCCTCAATCGGACCGTCGACCGGGCCAAACTGCTCGCGGGGGCGATCCGCGCGCACGGAGGCCCCGCGATCGATACGGGGGCGCTGAGTGCGGCCAGACGAAGCGAAGCCGTCGCCACCGCCGATCTAATCGTCAATTGCACCTCGCTCGGACTCGACGGAAGGAGCGTCCCTCCGATCGCGATCGCCACGACCCGGAAGGACTGTCTCTTCTACGACCTCGTCTACGGCGCTCAGCCTACACCGCTCGTGCGCGCAGCCCGCCGGCATGGGCGGCAGGCTGCAGATGGTCTCGGCATGCTGCTCGAGCAAGCGGGGCTCGGCTTCCGGCTATGGACCGGGCGAGAGCCGCCGGCCGACGTGATGGCCGAAGCGCTCCGCCGACTCGACTAGCCGCCGCCTTGTGGCCGCGATCGGCTTCCCGATACGCTGACTCCGGTCTCACATGGACGAGCCTTTCGTTTGCCTTCTCCTATCGCTAGTTCTTCCTCTCGCCTGGTTCGCTCCCCGCCTCGGCCTCACCTCCACGCCCGTTCTCCGTTTCGCCGTCACGCTCTTCCTGCTGGCGCTCATCGTGCTGCGCTTCCCTCGGACGGGCGTCGATTCGATCTCACTCGGCCGGATCGACCTGCTGATCGCCGCCGCGGTCGTGTTGATACTCTGGATGCGGAGGTTCGGGGCAGCCTGGGCGTGTGAGCCGAGCCGCTATCGCCGTGCGCTCACCGCGGCGGCGCTCGCGGCCGCCATTTCCTACACGAACTTCTTACATTTCCACGGCGGCTCGTGGATCCACTTCCACGACGTCGCGCATTACTACCTCGGATCCAAGTATTTCGCCGAGCTCGGCTACGGAGACCTCTACGTCGGACTGCTCCGTGCGGAGCAAGAAGAGTACGGCTACTTCCTGACCGGCGAGGCTCGCGATCTATCGGGAAGCTACCTCCTGCCGGTCGATCGGCTGCTCGACCGGAGCGATGCGGTCAAAGCTCGCTTCTCAGCGGCGCGATGGACGGACTTTCGGACCGACGTGAGGCTCTTTCGCGACGCGATGGGCCAGTCCTGGGGCGAGGTCCTGAAGGACCACGGATACAATCCTACTCCCGTCTGGTCCCTGGTCGGAGGGGCTTTCGCCAATCACGTGCCTGCAGGCAGTCGGCGAGGCGTGTTTCTCCTCACGCTTCTCGATCCGTTGTTGGTCGGCGCGACGTTCGTTGCCGTAGCCGCGACGCTCGGCGCCGAGACTGCGCTGCTCTCGATCGTCTATTTCTGCATCTGCTACGGCGCCGGGTTCCCCTGGACGGGAGGGGCATTCCTGCGCGAGCTTTCGTTCTCGGCGATCTTGCTGTGCGCGGTTCTAGCCGCGTGCTCGTGGAGTGCAGCCGCCGGGGGATGCCTCGCGCTCGCCGCCCTGCTGCGCGTCTACCCTGCATTCTTGATTGTCGGACCGGGCTTGCGAGCTGCCAGCCAACTCGTTCGCGGCGAGCAGGTCTCTCCCTCTCTGAGACGCTTCCTGCTCGGCTTTGCAAGCGTCTCGCTGTTGCTGCTCGGGGCGACGCTGCTCGCACCCCACGGCCTCGAGCATTGGCTGGCCTTCGGCCGCAACGTCGTGGGACACGGCGAGAGCGCCTCGGCAAACGTCATCGGACTGACCAACTGGCTCGCCTACGGTCGCTCGTTCGAGCCCGGATCCTCCTCCGCCCTCACCGAAGCCATCGATTGGCGGCGAAGCGTCTATCGAGTGCAGCTCGCGACGGTATTCCTCGCGACGGTCGTATGGACTGCGCTACGCAGCCAAAAGCAAGACGACCTCGTCTCGTTGCTCGGCCTGGGAACGCTCTTGGTCTTCACCGGCCTCAATTTATCTGGGTATTACTACACGTTCCTCGTCCTGCTCGTCGTAGCCCATCGAAATCAGCAGCGAGAGCTCCTATGGATATTTGCCGCCGAGCTCCTCCTGTATGTCACCCAGCTCTTCGAGCAGCACGACCCGATGCTCTATCTCTACAAGAGCCTCTTCCTCGCGTGGATGTTCCTGGCGTTGAATCTCGACGCGCTCGAGGCACGCAGGGTGCCCTCCTCGAGCAACTCATGACGATCGCGCCGGCGCTCCTGCCCGGGAACGAGTCGTCGGCGCCCGATTTGACTCCCGCGTCGGCGCTACGTTAGCCTTTTCTTGGTGACCGTCGGATGAAGACCGCTGAGAAAGAAGTCGCCATGAGAGGACGGCACACCGCTCCGACATGGGATCACGTCGATCGAAGACGTCGTCCGCGCAACCGCCTCGGACGGATCGATCGCCTCACGAACCGGTAGCAATGTCGCGCCTCGGCGAACTCCTCCTCAAGCGGTCGCTGATCACCCAAGATCAGCTGGTCTCGGCGACCACGGACCAGGAGCAGCAGGGGGGGATCCTCGCTGCGCATCTCGTGCGCCTCGGCGTCGTCAACGAGGAGCAGCTCGTATCCCATCTCGAGAGGGAATACCGGCTGCCGATCGTCGATCCGATGAGCCTCGAGATCGCCTCCGAAGTCCTTCAGCTGATCCCGGTCTCGCTCGCGTGGAAACATCACCTGCTGCCCTTCAATCTCGCCGGATCCACGCTGACGCTCGCCATGGCCGATCCCTCGAACTTGGTCGCGATCAACGAGGTCAAGTTCCTCACCGGCTACGACGTCCGCGTCGTCCTCGCCAAGCTGTCCTCGGTCCGCAAAGCGATCGACCATTTCTACGAGGGCGGAAGCGCCATCCAGGAAGTGCTCGAGAAGATCGAGAGCGAGGACCTCGAGCTCGTCCGCGACGAACAAGAGATCGACCTGAAGGAGCTCGAGCGCGCAACCGAAGAGGCTCCGGTCGTCAAGCTCGTGAACGCCTTGCTGACCGACGCGATCCGCAAGCGCGCGAGCGACATCCACATCGAGCCCTTCGAGAGGATGCTGCGCGTGCGTTTTCGCATCGACGGCGTGCTCTACGAGATCATGAAGCCGCCGCTCAAGTTTAAGAATCCCCTGATCTCGCGGCTGAAGATCATGGCGTCGCTCGACATCGCCGAGCGCCGGTTGCCGCAGGACGGACGCATCAAGCTCCGGCTGCCCGGCTCCAAGGAGATGGATTTCCGCGTCTCGGTCATCCCGACGATCTTCGGCGAGAAGATCGTGCTCCGACTGCTCGACAAGTCGAGCCTACAGCTCGACATGACGAAGCTCGGATTCGAGGACGCGGCGCTTCGCGATTTCAAGGAGGCGATCTCGCGGCCGCACGGCATGGTGCTCGTCACCGGCCCCACGGGCAGCGGCAAGACGACGACCCTCTATTCGGCGCTCTCGGAGCTCAACCGCATCACCGACAACATCTCCACCGTCGAGGACCCGGTCGAATACAACCTCGTCGGCATCAATCAAGTGCAGATCCACGACGACATCGGCTTCAGCTTCGCTGCGGCGCTTCGCTCCTTTCTGCGTCAGGACCCCGACGTGATCATGGTCGGCGAGATTCGCGATTTCGAGACCGCCGAGATCGCCGTCAAGGCCGCGCTCACTGGCCACCTCGTGCTCTCGACACTCCACACCAACGATGCTCCCTCGACGATCAATCGCTTGCTCAACATGGGCGTCGAGCCATTCCTCGTCTCCTCGTCGCTCAACCTCATTCTCGCGCAGCGCCTGGCTCGGGTCATTTGCCCGCGCTGCAAGACAGAGACCGAATATCCCCGCGAGGCGCTACTTCAGGTCGGCTTCCGCCTCGCGGATCTCGACGGGGTGAAATTCTATCACGGGACGGGCTGCGACGAGTGCAGCGCGACCGGATTCAAAGGCCGGATCGCGCTCTACGAGGTGCTGCCGATGCGGGAGGAGATCTGCGAAGCGGTGCTGGTAGGAGCCTCCGCGGTGGAGATCAAGCGCAAATCCGTGTCGCTCGGCATGCAGACACTGCGGGCCGCCGGCCTTCGCAAGGTGCGAGAGGGGATTACTACGGTCGACGAGGTAGTCCGCGTCACCGTTTCGGACTGAAGGGCGCGTCATGTACACTAGCGGGCGAACTCGTAGCGAGGGAGCAGCGCCATGGCAGACATCCAAGAATTTCTGAAGATCATGAACGAGAAAGGGGCTTCGGACCTGCACATCGCGGTCGACAGCCCGCCTCTGGTTCGCATCAACGGCGACCTGACGGCGTTGCCTTATCCGCCGCTGACGCCGACGGATACCAAGAACCTCTGCTACAGCCTGCTCACCGAGGCGCAAAAGCACCGCTTCGAGGAGGACCTCGAGCTCGATTTCTCCTTCGCGGTTCGCGGTGTTGCACGGTTTCGCGGCAATGTCTTCCTGCAGAAGGGCTCCACCGGAGGCGCCTTCCGCGCCGTTCCCTACAAGATCCAGTCGTTCCAGGAGCTGGGCCTACCGATGATCGTGAACGAGCTCTGCAAGCAGCCCCGCGGGCTCGTGCTCGTCACCGGACCGACCGGCTGCGGCAAGTCGACTAGCCTCGCTTCGATGGTCGACAAGGTCAACATGGAGCGGCGCGAACACGTGATCACGGTCGAGGATCCAATCGAGTTCGTGCACGAGAGCAAGCGCTGCCTGGTCAATCAGCGCGAAGTATTCGCGGACACCAAGGGCTTCAACCACGCGCTCCGCCACGTGCTGCGGCAAGACCCCGACATCGTGCTGATCGGTGAAATGCGCGACCTCGAGACGATCGAGGCGGCGCTGGTCGTCGCCGAGACCGGTCACCTCGTCTTCTCGACCCTGCACACCAATTCCGCGGTGCAGACGATCAACCGCGTGATCGACGTCTTTCCGCCGTACCAACAGCCGCAGGTCCGCGCGCAGCTCTCGGTTGTGCTGGAGGGGGTGATCTCGCAGCAGCTGCTGCCGCGCCAGGACGGCAAGGGCCGCGTGCTCGCCGCCGAGGTGATGATCCCGAACCCGGCGATCCGCAACCTGATCCGCGAGCAGAAGATCCATCAGATCTACTCGCAGATGCAGGTCGGACAGGCCAAGCACGGCATGCAAACGATGAGCCAGTCCTTGTTGGATCTCCACAGCCGGCGGCTGATCTCCTTCGAAGAGGCGCTGGGTCACGCGACCGAGCCGGACGAGCTGCATACCATGCTGACCGGGACCCCAACGGCCGCGAAGGTGATGCGACGCTGAGTCCAGCTCACTAATTTCGAAAAACGAGGCAGAACGTCATGGCAGTATTCCGATGGGAAGGGATCTCGCCCAGGGGCGAGGTGATGCGGGGCGAGATGGAGGCTACGACCCGCGACGCAGTGATCGTGCGCCTGCGCACACAGCGCATTCAGCCGCTTCCGGCCAAGATCAAGGAAAAGGGCAAGGGGCTCGATCGGCAGATCAGCATTCCGGGTCTCGGCGAAACCGTGAAGACACGCGACATCGTCGTCTTCACGCGGCAGTTCGCGACGATGATCGACGCCGGCCTGCCGATCGTCCAGTGCTTAGACATCCTGCAGGCGCAGGCCACGGTCAAGCCGCTGCGACGCGCGATCCAGCAGATCAAGGACGACGTCGAGGCGGGAGCCTCGTTCAACGAGGCCCTTCGCAAGCACCCGAAGCTCTTCGACGAGCTCTACATCAACATGGTGGCGGCCGGCGAAGTCGGCGGTATTCTCGACAACATCATGAACCGGCTGGCCATCTACATGGAGAAGGCCGCCAGGCTCAGGGCGAAGATCAAGGGCGCCATGATCTATCCAGCGTCCATCGTGACGGTGGCGATGGCCGTCACGGCGATCCTGCTGATCTACGTGATCCCAGTGTTCGCCGAGCTGTTCTCGAGCTTCGGACAGGCGCTGCCCGCGCCGACGCAGTTCGTGATCAACTTGAGCAACTTCACCGTCAGATATGCTCCGTACATCGCGGTTGTGTTCGTGTTGATCGGGGTGGCCACCGTGTGGCTCTACCGCACGGATCAAGGGAAGCTGGCGATCGACGGGATTCTCCTCCGTCTGCCGATCTTCGGTGACCTCTTCCGTAAGTCTTCGGTCGCTCGCTTCACCCGGACTTTGGGTACGCTGATCGCCTCGGGTGTTCCCATTCTGGATGCGCTCGCCATCACCGCGCGAACCGCGGGCAACCGCGTCGTGGAGAAGGCGGTGCTCGCCACGCGCGTGTCGATCTCCGAAGGCAAGACAATCGCGGAGCCGCTCATCCAGAGCAAGGTCTTCCCGCCGATGGTCTGCCAGATGATCGCCGTCGGCGAGACCACCGGCGCGCTCGATTCCATGCTCGCCAAGATCGCCGATTTCTACGAGGAAGAAGTCGACAACGCGATCTCAAACTTGACGGCGTTGATGGAGCCGATCGTGATCGTGTTCCTCGGCGTGGTCATCGGCGGCTTGGTGATTTCGATGTACCTGCCGATCTTCCAGTTGGGCGCCGTGATCAGTCAGTAGAGAGGATGCAACTCAGCCCGCTTTTCTCGTCGGCGTTCGTCGCGAACGCACCGAGTGTGCGCCGTCTCGGCCTGAGCGCAGAACCGACCGACGGAGGCGTACTCTCTCCGTACGTCGAGGAGGGCGGGGCGAGCACGGGCCGAGACGGCGCGCAATCGGCGCGTGCAGCAGAAGGCCCGGCGAGAAATGCGGGTTAGCTCGGTAGAGCGCATCGACACGGGCCTGATCGCGACCAACGGGAGCTACCGAGGTAACGCTCACGGCAGAGCTCTCGCGACCAACGGGAGCGACATGTGGCGCGATCTGTGACGCACGCTCTTAACAGCACCGACCTCGCCCCGGAGGCTCTTCGCGCGCGTCTCCGCGGCTGGCTCTTCGCGCGCGTGCTGATCGTCACGGTTTTCCTCGGCGCCGTCGCCGGCACCCACGTCGCTCCGGATTCGGACCCGAATTTTCCGCTGCGCGGGGTCACCGGGTTGATCGTCCTGGCCTACGCGTTCTCCGCCGCGTCGGCCTACGGCGTGGCGCGCATCGACAACCTGCGCGTGTTCGCGCTCGCACAGGTCGTCTTCGACATCCTCTTGAACTCGATCGCGGTGCTGCTGACCGGCGCGCTCGAGAGCCCGATGGGCGTCTGGTACAACCTGGCCATCATCGGCGCGGCCTTCCTGCTGCTCCGCCATGGCGCCTACACCGCCGCGGCACTGTCGTCGCTCACCTACGGCACGCTGATGAACCTCGTCTACTACCACGCGTTGCCGAGCGTCTTGGGATTCGCGCCGCCGGCGCCGGCGACGGGCCTCGGTGTGGTTTACATCGCCGCCAACATCGCCTCCTTCTTCTCGATCGCCTTCCTGTCGTCGATCCTCGTCGAGCGTGCCGCCAGCACGCAGCGAGAGCTGCGCGAGTCGCAGGAGGACTTCCAGCGAATCGAAAATCTGCAGAAGGTATTGGTTCAGAACCTCGAGAGCGGTGTTCTCACCACCGACCCCGAGGGCTTCGTCAAGTCCGCCAATCAAGCCATCGAGACGATCATCGGACGACCGGGGGCGGAGCTCATCGGCCGGCGAATCTCCGACGTCTTTCCGGCGCTTCGACCTCCGGTCGGAGCCAAGAGAGTGATCGACCCGATCCCGATCGAGCTCTCGCATCGGGCGCAGCCCGACGCGGAGGAGCAAATCCTGCGCTTCACCCGGGCCCCGCTCACGGACACGTATGACAACCTGATCGGATCGCTCTTCATCCTGCAGGACGTCACACAGCTCAGGAAGCTCTCGTCAGAGTCGCTCGAGGAGCCGGCGGCGCTCGACGATCAGCGGCCGCGTCCGAACGTACCGGAGATCGTCGGATTCCTCGGACGCAGCCAGCGAATGCTGCAGATCGTCGAGCTCATTCACAAGGTGGCCCCGACGGAATCGACGGTGTTGATCACTGGGGAGAGCGGTACTGGAAAGGAGCTGGTGGCCCGCGCGATCCACGCGCTCGGCCCTCGCCGCGAAAAGCCGATGGTAGTCGTGAACTGTGCGGCCATTCCCGCCAACCTGATCGAGAGCGAGCTATTCGGACACGTGCGTGGAGCGTTCACAGGCGCGGTCGCGGACCGTCGAGGGCTATTCCGCGCAGCCGACGGCGGCACGATCTTCCTCGACGAGGTCGGCGACCTGCCGCTCGCGCTGCAGGTGAAGCTGCTGAGGGTGCTGCAGGAGCGGTCATTTACGCCCGTCGGCGCACAGACCCAGATCGCGGTAGACGTCCGCGTCATCGCTGCCACCAACCGGGACCTCGAGGGCGAGGTCAGCCGGGGAACCTTCCGCGAGGACCTCTTCTACCGGCTGAACGTGATCCGCATACAGGTGCCCCCGCTACGCGAGCGAACCGACGATCTTCCCATGCTGATCGAGCACTTCCTCGCTCAGTTCGCCGAATCCCTCCACCACCCCGTCTGTAAGCTTTCTGCACCGGCGATGCGACGTCTTCTGAGTCACTCCTATCCGGGGAACATCCGTGAGCTCGAGAACATCATCGAACACGCCGTCGCCCTGGCAGAGAGCGAGATAATCACGGAAGAAGACCTGCCGGCCGACCTACGAAAAAACGGCGCGGCTCCGGCCACTGTCAACAATGCGACGGGGGCAGGCAGCGAGGGCGCGACGTCGACGGCCGAAGTCGAATGGATGGAGGCTGGATCATCGAACCTCGACGCGGAGCTCGAAGCCATCGAAAAACGCCTTCTTGAAGAGGCTTTACGACGGGCTGGCGGCGTCCGAAAGCGGGCTGCCGAGATCCTCGGCATCAACTATCGGTCACTCCGGCATCGGCTCAGTAAGTACGGATTTGGCGATATCGATCTGCGGGAGGTGCGAGATTGACGGGGCCTCGTCGATTTTTGTCAAAAAATGGTCGGGTGACGTTTTCTGCTCTCTACCTCACTGAGCTGTGAAGACACGTGCAAGGCAATCCGAATGCACTATAACAAATTGAAATCACAGAGTAATAATCAGATGTTCGAGAGCCATGCTAAGGCGGCCTGGCGTTGGTCCTCTGTTTGCAGAGTGACGGACTACCAAAATCGCGAGAGGCAAGCGACCAGAACGGTCTGCCACAACAAAGGAGAGAGGAAAAAATGAACAAGAGGAACGAACAGGGCTTCACATTGATCGAGCTGCTCGTCGTGGTGGCGATCATCGGCATTCTCGCTGCGATCGCGATCCCGCAGTACGCCACGTACAAGCAGCAGGCGGCCGACTCCAAGGCAAAGTCGGACCTCCACAACATGGCGACCGCCATGGAGGCGTACTACGGGTCGAACGGCAACAGCTACGGCGGTGCCACGGTTGCCACTCTCAAGACCTTCGGCTTCCGTCAGAGCACCGCGGTCAACGATTCGGTCTCCGCCTCGAGTGCGACGTCGTATACGCTCTCCGCGGACCCGACCGGCGGCACGGATTCTTGGATTTTCCAGTCCACGACCGGCCAGATCATCACCCAGTAACTGACTCGGATCTCGCCTAGCATAACAAAGCATGAGGGGGGCGGCCTTTCGGTTGCCCCCCTCGTCTTTTTTGGATAAGCGAAATGCGACGCAGGCCGTGCCCATCCAGCCCTTCCCTGCATCAAGTCGTCCGCGTCTTCCGTTATCCTCGCTGATCGCGATTTTAGCGCTCCTGCTCGGGACGGCCCTCTTCTTCTTCGATCTGCTCCTCGGGCAAAAAATTCCCGTCTTCCGCGACCTGCTGGTATTCGCGGTTCCTTTCAAGGAGTTTCTGGCGAGTCGCCTGCGCCAGGGGATGATCCCGTTGTGGAATCCGTGGATCGTTCTAGGCACGCCATTTCTCGCCGGTCTGCAGACCGGAGTGTTTTATCCGCCGAGCATTCTTCTGCTTCTGGACCTTCCCCTCGGCTTCGATGTCTTCATCGTATTCCACTACTTCGTTGCGCTGCTCGGCGCGTGGTTCCTGATTCGCTCGCGCCGATGCTCCGTTGCGGCAGCCGCCGTCGGAGCCCTGACGTTCACTCTCGGGGGCTATCTCCTGTCGATGATGAACGTCACGAATCATCTTCAGGCAGGCGTGTGGGCACCATGGGTTCTCCTCACCTGGAAACGTCATCTCGAGAAGGCGTCCGTGGGCCGCTGGCTAGCGTTCACCGCTCTGGTTGCGATGCAGATTCTCGCCGGCGCACCCGAGAGCCTACTGATGACGCTCTGCTTGGCCGCAGCCGAGACCGGCTACAGATCCATCGGAAAATGGCGCGAGCTACCCATCGCCACTCTTTCTCTAGCCGTTGCGCTGCTCACCGCGGCGTGCCTGACCGCGGTTCAGATCCTTCCCACGGCTGAGTACATTCGCGAATCGGCGCGAAACCAGGCACTTCCCTACGTCGAGGTGATGAGCTGGTCCATGGAGCCCGTATCACTCCTCCAGCTCCTGTTCCCCCATGGCAGCGCGCTCGGGCCGGGTGACCGTCCCGGAGATCTCTGCCCCATGTTCGAAAGTACGCAGCCGTGGATCGTGAGCCTCTATTTCGGCCTGGTACCGCTGTGCCTGGCCGTGGTCGGGGCCGCCTTCGCTCGCGAGCGCTGGCTATGGACACCCGCTGCCGGTGCGGCGATCTTTCTCGCTCTAGGGAGGCATCTACCGGTGCTTCCGTTCCTTCTTCAAATCGCGCCACAGATCGTCGGTCGGTTTCGGTTCCCCGAGAAGTTCTTCTTCGTCACCCACATCGGCGTCGCCATGCTCGCCGCGTTCGGCGTAGACGAGGTGCTGGCAGAGCGGCCGCGCGCGGAGAGGTTGGCGTGGATCACAGCGGCGACGCTGGCGGCCATCAGCACCGTCTTCGTGTTAGCGCGGCAGGCTTTTCCGGCCGCCTACCTGCAAGGGATCGTTTTCCTGAGCGGCGGTTTTCGCGGGGCCGACGCGCTGGCATCGCTCGGGGAGAGCGTCGCTTTCCGCGCGTGGCGGGCGCTTCTCATCCTCGGGGCCTTCGCGGCTCTACTACTCTTCCGGCGCCGGGGATTCCTCTCACGGTCGACTATCTCCGTCTTGCTGGCCGGCCTGGTAGCCACCGACCTTGCCACGGCCCACTACGACCTCAATCTCGCGCTCCCTTGGGCCAGATTGAAAGATCGGCCGGTGTTCGTCGATCTCACGGCGCTTCGCCGGGACCGCCTGCGACTTTTTCACTACCAGACCGACTCCGCCGCCTTTCCCGGCCAGGAGCCAAAGCCCGTCCGGGGCCTCGTAAATCTTTCGCGGCTGGGCTGGAGGAGCGACTCGGCGCGCAGCCTTTTCGAAGAGGCGTGGCAAGCACTGATGTTCAACACTCCGATGCTCGAGGGCATCGGGACCCTGAGTGGAGGCGATGGGATCACTCGCGCCTCGGAAAACATGTTGAGCGACGCGCTGTCGCTGCCGACACGCCCCCAGTCGGTGAAGCTTCTCGGGATATTTTCAGTCCTCTATTTGATCGGCGCAACGCCTCTCGACGTCCCCTCCCTGCATCGGGTTCCGACCCCTCATGACTTTCCATTCTACGTCTACCAGCTGGACCAAGTCCTCCCTCAGGCCTACCTGGCGACTCGAGTGCATTCGGTCAGCAGCGATCTCGAGGCATTCAATCGAATGATCTCGCCGATTTTCCAGCCCGGCGCCGACGCGGTGGTGAGCTCCCCCCCGAAGGATTGGCGGAACCTCTGTGACGGCGTCCGCTCCTTCGCCGGGTAGAGTGATCGTCGCTGAGCAGACGGATGATCGACAACGGTTCGAGGTCGAGTCCCTCTGCACCGCGCTCCTCGTGGTGAACGATTCCTATTTCCCCGGTTGGGCAGCCACCCTCGATGGACAGTCGACGGAGATTCTACGCGCCAACTCTCTCGTCCGAGGCATCGTCGTGCCCGCCGGTAAGCACGAGGTGGCGTTCGCATACCGCCCTGCCTCGTTCCGGATCGGAGCCGCCACGAGCGGCATCACGCTCGTGGTGCTCCTGCTCGTTCTCTTCGGAACAGGAACGCGTAAAGGGACAGCGAGAACGATCGAGGCGCAGCAGGCCGAATGAAGCCGTCCTCACGAATCGTCGCCACTGCGTGTCTAATGCTCTGCTCGACGTTCGTCGTCGGCACCTTTCGTCACATCCTCTGGGGAGGCGAGGTGCCCATCTACCGTGACCTGCTGCTCTTCACGGTTCCACATAAGCTGTTCCTGGCGGCGCACCTGCGTCATGCCGAGATCCCGCTGTGGAATCCGCTCATCAACATGGGAACCCCGTTCTTGGCCAACCCTCAAGCGGGGGTCTTCTATCCGATGAGCTTGCTCTTGCTGGTTCCGTTCCCGTTCGGCTTCGGCCTCTATCTGGTCGCCCACTATCTGGTGGCGATGAGCGGCATGTGGGCGCTTCTTCGCCGGCGCGGGCTCGGGCTGCTTGCGGCGTCGGTCGGCGGGATCACGTTCGCCCTCGGCGGCGACCTCGTCTCGATGATGAACCTGACGAACCATCTTCAGGGCGCGGTTTGGTCGCCGTGGGTCCTCCTGGCGGCGATGCGTCTTTTCGAGCAGCCCGGGCCGAGGAGCCTAGTCGTCTTTTCACTGGCGATCGTGCTCCAGCTTCTCGCGGGATCGCCCGAAACGCTCCTCATGACCCTGACGATCGTGTCGGCTTGGGCCGCGTACGCCGCGGCTCCGGATCCCGTGGCCGTGGTGCGAACGGAGCTCATGCTCGGTCTCGGTTGCGCTCTCGCGTTGGCTCTGACGGCGGCGCAAATCGTCCCGACAGCGGAGTACCTGCGGCACTCGCCTCGCGGCTCGGCGCTGCCCCTGCACGAAGTCACTGCCTGGTCGCTCCAGCCGGTATCTCTCCTTCAGCTTCTCATCCCGCACACGGGAACCTTGATCGGGGGAGCGGAGACGAGCTCTCTCGGACCCCAACTCGAGCGCAGCCTCCCTTGGATCCTCAGCTTCTATATCGGTATCGCACCGCTTTGCCTGGCGATCGTCGGCGTCGTCTATGGCGCCGAGCGGCGGTTCTGGGCCGCCGTGCTGCTCGCCGGGGTCCTACTCGCCTTGGGCGCGCGCAATCCGGTGTTCGTCTGGCTTTACCATATGTTTCCTGCGCTGGTCGGAAAGTTTCGCTTTCCCGAGAAGTTCTTCTTTGCGGCTCATTTCGCTGCCGCCATTCTAGCGGCCGAAGGGGCTCAGCAGATCGTTCGGCGGCGAGGCGAGGCGGAGCGATTGACCTACGTCGTCTCGCTCACGTTCGTGACGGTCGCTGCCGCGCTGCTCGGCCTCCGTTGGGCTCATCCGGAGCGCTACCTCGAGATCCTTCCGGTGATCGCTGGGAAGTATCTCCCCCCTTGGCAGTTCGTGGATCTCGCCATCGACATCGATCTGAAGCTCAGGCGCCTGCTCTCAATGATGGGCATCTTGCTGTTCCTCTTGCTTCTTCATCGGAGAGTGCTCAGTCCGTCGAGCTTCTCGGCGCTCCTCCTTGCCTTCGTAGCCGTCGATCTGGGTTCCGTGCACGGCAACCTCAATCTGAGCATGCCGTGGAGTCGGCTACAGCAAAGAGGGTTCCTGGTCGACCCGGATTTACTGCGCGCGAAGCACGAACGGATCTTTCACTACCAGTTGACCGCATTTGACGAACAAAAGAACCGAAGCGTGCCAATTGCGGGGCTGACTCCTTGGGCGGAGCAGATCAGTGCCTCGCAGGATCTGAGCTCCCTATACGAGGAGCTTTGGCAAGCTCTCTACCCCGACATCGGCCTGGCCGCAGACGTCGCGGCACTGTCCGGAGGCGATGCCGTGGGTCGGACCTCGGACCAGCTTCTCCTGCAATCGTTGATCCATCTGCCTCGCCAACGCGCCGTGGCTCTCGCGCGAGCGTACGGCGTGCGGTTGCTGATCGGCCCCGAGGCTCTGGATGTGCCAGGCCTCGAGCGTTTATCGCCGTCGGCGCCCTCTCCGTTTTTTGTGTATCGCATCCCGGACCCCTGCCCGCTGGTTACGGCCGTCACTACCTTACGTGCCGAGCCACTGACGTCGAAAGCGGTAGACACGATCGCGCAGCCGGACTTCGCCTGCGAGGACGTGGCCATCGTCCCCGAGCTTCCAACGGGCTGGACCAATGCTCGGCAGGGCGAGGCGGCTAATCCTGAAGCGAGCCTCGTCAGCAAAGAAGACGACCGCGTGCGCATCCACGTCCGCTCGCAAGCGGCGGCGTTTCTAGTCCTGAACGAGTCGGACTTTCCGGGGTGGACCGCAGACAGCGACGGGGTCCCCCTCGAGATATACCAGACGAACGCGTTCGTTCGCGGCGTCGTAGTGCCGGCGGGGGAACACACCGTGGAGTTCCTCTATCGACCGAGGTCGGTCAAGATCGGCGCAGCAATTTCAGCGTTCGCCGCCGTGGTCGCCACCCTACTGACTCTCTGCCGACTCGGCGTCTCGACCAGCGGGGAGCTCGACGCGACGAGGCGGCTCTCGGCCTGAGGTGGCACCCTTCGGCGACAAGCTCGGCGCTGAATCGAGCGCCAAGGCGCACCGCTCGTGAGTCGGCGGCAGCTCATTTGCCTCGTGTTTGCACTGGTGGGCGCCCTGTATTTCTCCTCCGCGCCCGCCGCGGACAACGACCTCTGGGGCCATGTCCTCTTCGGCCGGCAGATCCTCGAATCGGGAGCCCTTCCGTCCAGCAACGGCTACGCCTACACCGCTCCGGATCACCCCTGGATCAACCACGAGATCCTCGCCGAATGCGTCTTCGCATGGCTCTACGACCATCTCGGATCTACCGGCCTTCTCTTCTTCAAGATCGCGGTAGGCATGCTGACGATCCTGATCATGAAGCAGACGGCCGAACGGCGAGGCGCCGAGCCGCTCGGCTGGGGACTCGCGCTCGGACTCTCCGCCTCGATCATGTCGTGGGGCTTCCTCATCCGACCCCAGCTCTTCACGTTCCTGGCGGTCGCGCTGCTGTGGGATCGTCTCCATGCGGACGCCGCGGGCCGCGGAGCATCCTGCCTCGCGACGCTGCCGCTTCTTTTCCTCGTCTGGATCAACACGCACGGCGGCAGCATCGCCGGCCTGGCGATTTTCGCAGCCTATCTCGTGCTCGAGGGGGTTCGGCGTGATTCGCGCGAACGACGCTGGCTCGTTCTCTCGTTCCTGCTTTGCGCGGCTGCTCTCTTCGTAAACCCCTATGGATACCGCCTGCCGGCCTTCCTGGCTCACGATCTCACACGGGTTCGACAGATCTCGGAGTGGAGCCCGATTCCGCTCTTCGACGGTTCGCATCTACGCTTCAAGCTCGCCGTGGCGCTATGCCTGGTCGGCGCGATCAGCAACCGCGGGCGGCCGTTTTGGGAAAGCGGCATCATCGCGCTCGGCGCGATCGCCGCGTTCCGTCACGAACGCCACGCGCCGCTCTTCGCGATCCTTGCTGCGCCGCTTCTCGCGCGTACCGTATCGGATCTTCTGCAGGCTCTGCACGCCAGTCTGGACCGCTCCGGGCGACAGCCGGCGTTCGTAATGCTACTCGGCACGATGCTGGCGATCGCCGCTTGGCAGCTCTGGCAGGTGGGGGCCGTCTATCGGGGGCTCTACTGCCAGATCTTCGTCTCTCCCCGGGTGTTCCCCGTGGACGCCGTGCGCTTCATCTCGCGGAATCACCTCAGAGGAAATCTGCTCTTGCCCTTCGATTGGGGGGAATACGCAATCTGGCACCTCTACCCCCGATGCCGGGTCAGCGTGGATGGCAGGTACACGACTGCCTACCCCGACGCCGTCCTCGATCAATCGAATCGACTTCTGGTCGCAGGGCCGGGCTGGGAGCGTAGCTTGCACGATGCTTCGATCGCGTTGATCGACCGACGCCAACCCATCGCCCGGCTCATGTTCGATCGACCCGACTGGCAGTACGTCTACTCCGACGCCACGGCCCTGGTGTTCGTGCGCAAGGATCTCCCGGGTCCGCCCGCCTGGGAACGGAGAACCCGCGACGGCAGCGAGAACGCCTTTTTCTTCCCGTAACCGCCGTCACGAGTGAGCAAGGTGCAGCCAGCAGAGCAAGCAAACGTGAAACGAGATGTCGGCATGAGTCTCGGCGCCGTCGGCTTCGTTCTCCCCCTCCTCGCCGGAGGAAACTTCCTCGTCGGACTCCGACCGGAGGACGGCATCGCCATTTTCGACCTGGTGGCCGTTGCAGTTGCCGGGGTGTTGGCGCGCAGCGCTGGACCCCTGCGCTCGAGCGGCAGCCGGTACTCGTCGGGTTGGTGGGCGGTGACGTGTCTTCTCGTGCTTTTCGTGTGGTGGGCCGGCACGCTCGTCCTCCGCCCTCGAGGACCACGGGCCGTCCTCGAAGCGCAGGGGATCTTCGCGGCGATTCTCTTGTTCGCGAGCCTCTCGCGCCTTCCGCTGCGTTCCGAAGTTTTCTGGAGCTTCACCCGCGGCCTGCTGCTCGGCGCGTTGGTAACCGCCCTGTACGGCCAGTATCAATATTGGATCGCATTTCCGCGTACGCTACCGCTGCTCACGGCTGCAGGAATTCCAGCCATCACTTTGGTCAACGCCAATTTCTACAACGCGAATTGCTACGCGGCCTTCTTGGCCGCGACGATGCTGCTCGCCGTCGGTCTGGCGGCGGCGCCCGGCGATTCTTCCCGACCGTTCGCGGCGGCATCTCTTCTGCCTCTCGTCGGCACGCTCCTGCTCTCGGAGTCGCGCTCCGCCCTGGCGTTGCTCGTGCTCGCCGCAGTCGCGTGGGGCGCGCTTCGGCTTCGGTCGGCAACGTGGCACGCAGTAAGGCGTCCACTGTCGTGGGGCTTGGTCGCCGCCACGGTGCTCTCGGGCGCGGTCGTTGCAACGGTCGACCTACGTGAACTTTGGAAGGTCGGCCTGCTGGGGCGAATGGCAATATGGCAAGGCAGCCTTGCAATGATCCGCGAGCATTGGCTCTTTGGTGTCGGGCTCGGCCGCTTCTGGGAGCACTTTCCGAGCTATCGTGTGACCAGTTATTACACGCGGTATCCTCATAATTTCCTGCTGGAGGTGTTCGCCGAGTTGGGAATCGTCGGTGGGGCAGCGGTCGTCGGCTTCTTGGTCGCGGCCATGGCGGCACCCGTGAGGTCCATCGCACGGCTACGAAGCGAGCCGACACGTGACACCTCCTGGCCTCTCCTGGCTCCCACGGTCGCCTCCGTGGTGCTGATCGCACACGCTCTGCTCGACATCGACTGGCACGCCCCGGCGAACCCGATCCTGCTCTTCGTCCTGCTCGGCTTCGCGCAGCATCTTCCACTCTGGACGAAACCGTGACGCTCTCCGCACCTTCGCATCGCCCTCGCACGCCGAACGCCCTGGACGGGGGTGTCTGATGGTACGGCCCGTGCTCGCGTTCGCGCTCGGCCTCGCGCTCTCCCTCTACACGACGCCCCTCATGCGGCGCGCCGCGATTCAGTTCGGAATCGTCGACCGACCGAACGGTTTGCTGAAGACGCAATCCGAGCCGGTTCCGTATCTCGGCGGCCTCGCCGTCTTTCTCGCGTATCTGATCGCGCTCGCCCTCACCTTCGAGTTCGGATACCAGGTGCTCGGCATCCTTCTCGCCGGGACACTGATGCTGCTGCTCGGCCTGATCGACGACCTCGGTGTGCTCTCCCCCTGGGAAAAGCTCGCCGGACAGTTCGTCGCCGTGGCGGCCCTCCTCAAGGCCGGCCTGTACGTGAAGCTGATATTTCTCTCTCCGCTCGTTGCCCTCGCGCTCTCGATCGTCTGGCTGCTGACGATGACGAACGCCCTCAACATCATCGACATCATGGACGGTCTCGCCCCGGGCGTTGCGACGATCGCTGCCGTGTTTCTGGCGGGCGTGGCGATTCACAATGGCGAGCCGATGGTTGCCACGATGGCCTCCGCGCTCGCCGGCAGCCTGTGCGGGTTCTTGCGCTTCAATTTCCAGCCCGCACGCATCTACCTCGGAGACTCCGGGAGCTTGTTCATCGGCCTGACGCTGGGAGCGCTGGCGATGAACGGCCACTACACGACGAAAAATTCGCTCGGCATGCTGGTGCCGGCAATCATCCTCGGCGTGCCGCTTCTCGATCTTACCTTCGTATTCGTGGTCCGCCTGCAGAAGGGACTCTCCCCTTTCCGCGGCAGCCCGGATCATCTCGCGCTCAGGCTCCGGCGCGCCGGCATGAGCGTGCGTCAGACCGTTGCGATCGCGTACACTACCGGTGTGGTCTTCGGCTTCGCGGCATGCACTGTGATGGAATCCACAAACGAGGCGGTCGCCACGCTGGTGTTGATGACGTTTTCCGCCTTGCTGCTGTTCATCGCCCTGATGCTGCGGAGAACCGGGCTTTGACCCGGGCGTCGCAGCCGGTGCTCATCGTCGGCGCCGGCCTCGCCGGCCTGAGCGCCGCCTATGCGCTCCGCGACCGACCCCATCTGGTCGTCGAGAGCGAGGCGAGCGTGGGCGGGCTCTGCCGTTCCCTGCGAGTCGACGGCTTCACCTTCGATTTCACCGGCCACCTCCTGCACATGAAGCGGCCGGAGATCCGTGAGCTCGTCTTCCGCCTGCTGCCCGAAGAGACGTTCCTACGGATCGACCGCCGCTCGGGCGTGTACTCGCACGGGACGATCACCGATTACCCCTTTCAGGTGAACACCCACGGGTTGCCGAAGCCGGTGATGCGTGAATGCGTGATGGGTTTCGCCGAGACGCTGCAAACGGGCGAAGATCTCGGCGAGGATCCGAGCTTCGACCGCTGGGCGCTTGCGACGTTCGGCGAGGGCATTTGCAAGCATTTCATGATCCCCTACAACCGCAAGCTCTTCTGCACCGATCTCGCCTCCGTGACGGCGGACTGGGTCTCGTGGTCGATTCCGAAGCCCACGTGGGCCGACGTCATCGCCGGTGCGCTCGGCCGCAATTCCAAAGCGTTCGGCTACAATCCGAGCTTTCTCTACCCCGCCGCCGGCGGCATTGATCATTTGCCACGCGCATTTCTGCCATACGTGCGCAATCTGCGACTGTCGACGTCGGTCGTCGCGATTCACGCGGGCCGGCGCCAGGCGCGGCTCTCGAACGGTGAAGTGGCGCCGTACGCGACGATGATCTCCACCATGCCGCTTCCGCGGCTCCTCGAGCGAATCGAGGATCTTCCGGCGGAGCTCGCCGAGGGCGCGCGGCGGCTCCGGCACGTGTCGGTTCTGAACCTGAACCTCGGATTCGATGCTCCGTGCCCCCTGCCGCACCACTGGCTCTATTTTCCCGAGGATGAATTTCCATTCTACCGCGTCGGGGTGTACTCGAACCTGTGTCCGGCGACGGTACCGCCCGACGCGAGCGCATTCTACGTCGAGGTCTCTCACCCTCCCGAGCGAGCGCCCGACGTCCGAGCGCTCGAGAAGCGCGTCGTCGCTGATCTTCGTCGCGCAGGTCTCGTACCGCCATCGGCGCGTCTGCTGCGCGCGCAGACCTTCGCCATCCCCTGTGGCTACGTCATCCACGATCGCCACCGGCGAGAATTTCTCCCCGAGGCGACGCGGGATCTGGAGCACTGCGGGATCTTCTCGGTCGGGCGCTACGGAGCCTGGGAATATTCGGCGATGGAGGACGCGCTCTGGCACGGGCAAATGGCCGCGGCGCGGGCGACGGCGTGACCATGCCGCGCGCCACGGTCGTCCACGTCATCACCCAGCTCGAGCTCGGCGGCGCACAGGAGATCGCGCTCCTCTTCTGTCGCCACCTCGCTCGGCGCGATTTCGACGTACACCTCGTCACGGGTCGCGGGGGAATACTCGACGACGAAGCGAGACGTTCGCCGGGCATCTCGTTCCATCACGACGACCATCTCGTGCGACCCGTGCGTCCCGCCGAGGATCTGCGCAGCCTCGGCTCGCTGACCGAGCTGCTGCGCCAGCTCCGCCGCGGTGCGGCGGCGCCGATGATCGTGCACACCCACAGCTCGAAGGCCGGGATCGTCGGCCGCTGGGCGGCTTGGAGAGCGGGTGCGGAGATACGCATCCACTCGATCCACGGCTTCGGATTCCACGCCGCGCAGCCCTGGGCGACACGCACCGCGTTTCAGCTCGCCGAGCGAGTGACCGCACCCATCACGCAAGCGTTCTGTCCCGCTTCCGAGGCCAACCGTCGCGTTGCCGAACGACTCGGACTGCTGCGGGGGGGCCAGCCGACCGTCGTGCTCCCCGAGGCCATCGACGCCGCCGAGTACGAGCCGGAGCCGGGCGATGCAAGCGAGATCCGCAGCGAGCTCGGCATCCCGCTCGACGCTCCGCTGGTCGGCATGATCGCGTGCTTCAAGCCACAGAAGGCTCCTTTGGATTTCGTGCGCGTGGCCGCGCGGCTCGGCGAGACTCATCCGGCAGCTCACTTCTTTCTCGCCGGCGACGGCGTGCTCCGGCCGGCCATCGAGGCCGAGGTCCGAAGGGTCAGTCTCGAGCGTCGCGTGCATCTTCTCGGATGGCGGCGCGACGTCCGCCGCCTGCTCGGCGCGGCCGACGTTCTCGTGCTGACGTCCTTGTGGGAAGGTCTCCCCCGAGTCGTCCTGCAGGCCATGGCGGCATCGAAACCGATCGTTGCCACCCGCGTCGACGGCACGCCCGAAGCGATTGCGGAGGGAGAGAGCGGATTTCTCCTCGAGCCCCGGGACGTCGTCGGCTTCGCCGAGCGCATCGGCCGCCTGCTCGAGGATCCGATCCTCGCGAGGCGCATGGGCGAGGAGGGCCGGCGGCGCCTGAGCCCCTTCCTTGCGCCCGTGATGCTCGCGAAGCTCGACCGACTCTACGACGACCTTCTCGCTCGGCTGGGATGAGACCCGACCGCGGATCCCCGGGGCTCCTGACCGGCCTCTTGGTCGGAGCGTTGGCCGTCGTCTTCTTCGCTCCCGGGATCTTCGGCGGCGAGGTGCCGATCTTCCGCGATCTGTTGATTCTCGCGATTCCGCTGCGGAGCTTTGCGAAGAGCGCGATCTCCGCGGGCACGCTGCCACTCTGGACCGACGATCTCTTCTGGGGCGCGCCCTTCCTCGCCAACTACCAGTCGGCGGTCTTCTACCCGCCTTCCCTGCTCGTCTACGCGCTGCCGTTCGCGCTCGGCTTCTCTCTCTTCCTCGCGCTCCACTTGGCGATCGCCGGCTGGGGAATGACTCGCTATCTCGGGCGGCGCTGCCACCTCGAACCCCCGCAAGCGTTGCTCGGCGGCGTCGTGTTTGCCTTTGGAGGATTCGTCACCTCGCTCGTCCCGCTCACCAATCAACTCGAGGTCGCGGCCTGGCTTCCCTGGACTCTTCTTGCCGGCGAAGAGCTCGTCGCTTCGGGCCGGTGGCGCCGGTTCTTCCAGTTGACGATCCTCGTCTCTCTCCAGGCTCTCGGCGGCGCGCCCGAAGCGCTGCTCCTCACTCTGCTGCTTCTCGCGGCTACGTCGGCCGTCGAGGCCGCGCGCGGCGCGCGGTGGACCCGGCTGCTCGGACTCTGCATGGCGGTCGCGCTGGCTCTCCTTCTCTGCGCCGCGCAGCTCCTACCGACCGCCGAATACGCGGCTGCGACGGACCGTTCCGCGGGCCTCGATCTCGAGACGGTCACCGCCGAATCGCTCACGCTGCGCTCGCTCGTCCAATTTCTGCTTCCCCACGTGTTCTACGCGGGCGGTCCCGGCTTCGTGCCCGAAGGCGGCGTGCCGCTCTTCTGGAGCCTCTACGTCGGGATCGTGCCTCTTGCCCTCGCCCTGCCGAATCTCTTTCGCCTTTCCTCGGGTCTCTGGCCCACCGCGTTCTGGGCTTCGCTCCTTCTGTCGCTCGGCTCCTCGACGGCACTCTTCGCGATTCTGCACGGACTGGCGCCGAGAATCGTCGGCGCATTTCGGTTTCCCGGAAAATTCTTCCTCGTCGCTCACTTTGCGCTGGCGCTGATCGCGGCGAGAGCGCTCGCGCAGACCGTCTCGGAGCCGCGCGCCCGACGCGCGGCCATTGCCGTCTTCTCCGGTGTGGCGCTTCTCGGAGTGGCGCTCGCCGCAGTCGCCTCCGTGTCTCCGGCCGCATCGCTTCGCATCACGGGATATGACCTTCCGCCCGAGCTCGGCGCCGCCGCTCGGCGGCTGCTGGCTTCCGGCGTGGCACTGATCGCGCTGCGCAGCGCGGCGCTGGCGTTCATCGCCGCGGGCCTTCTCTGGCAATTCGAGCGCCGTCGGCTCTCCTCGTGGAGCCTCACGCTCGCGCTGGTCGCCCTCACCGTGTTCGATCTCGTGAGCGTTCATCGCCCGACGGTGCCGTTCACGCCCTGGCAGTCGCTCGTCGATTCCGTCAGCCCCGAGGGGCGCGGGCTCCGGCAAGGCGAGCGCATCTTTCACTACCGGGCCGTCGGCCGCGGTCTCGCACCTTGGTCGGGTGGGCTGCTCCCGGGCGAGAACGTCGAAGAGCGAGCACGCTCGCTCTGGTCGGCGCTGATCCCGGACGTGCCGATGGTCTACGGACTCGGCGCCGCGTCGGGCAGCGACGGGTTCGCGACGCGAGACCAACGAACCGTCTTCCAGGTGCTCGCAGAGCTCCCGCGCGAGCGGGGCATCCATCTGCTCTCGGCGCTCGGCATCCGCAGTCTGATCGGGACCGATCCGCTGCTCCCTCCGGCCGGAACGTCGTTCACCCCGTCCGCTCCTCCTTGGCAGTACGACCTTCCAGACGCTGCGCCGCGCACCTACCTTGCCGAGCGCGTTTTGCAGGCTGCCGACGTGGCGTCGGCCCTGGAGCGGCTGGCGGCCGCCGATTTCCGCGCCGGCCGGGACGCGGTCGTCGTCGCTCCGGCCACGGCCGCCCCGGAAGAGCTTCGCGGCGGAAGAGTCCAGGCGCTGACGAACCGGGCGGGAGCGCTGAGCGCGGATCTCGTTCTCCCCGACTCGGGCCTCTGGGTGGTCTCGGACACCTGGTTTCCCGGCTGGCGCGCCACCATCGACGGCGCGCCGACGGAGATCCTCCGGGTCAACGGAGTGGTTCGCGGCGTGCGCGTGCCCGCCGGAGCGCACCGTGTCGAGATGCGCTACGAGCCGCAGTCGTTCCGACTCGGCTGTCGAATATCGGCGGCGGCGGCATTTCTCTTGCTCGCCGCAGCCATATACGCTGTCGTGCACCGCCGCCGCCGTCATTGATGCCCGCCATCCGCAAAGCGAATGACACCGCCGTAGCGCGATCCACCCGCTTTCGCGTCGTCCGCGTTCTGCTCCTATCGGCCGCGTTCGGTCTGCCGTTCGTCCTCATGATCGGCAAGTCGATCACCGGGGACGAGATCGCTCACATCCCTGCCGGGTACTCCTATCTGGTCACTCGGGAAATCGTTCTCAATCCGATGCATCCGCCGCTCGTGAAAGAGATCTGCGCCCTGCCGCTCTTGTTCCTGGGACTGGAGACCCCGATCGACGCGGCGAGCATTCGCACCATCGGCAAGGACTTCACCTACCAGTGGGAGTTCGGAGAGCAGTTTCTATGGCGGCAAAACGTGCAGCGCGTGCTCTTCTGGAGCCGCATTCCCGCGGTACTGCTGTCACTGGCCCTCGCATTGCTGGTGATGCGCTGGGCGACGGATCTCTGGGGGCCGCTCGGCGGCCTTCTCGCGCTCTTTCTCTACGTATTCGATCCGAACATCACGGCCCATGCCGAGCTCGTCACCACCGACGTCGGTTGCGCGCTCTTCTCGACGCTCTTCGTTTACCTTCTCCGCCGCTTCGCGCTGGCTCCGAGTCGGGTGCGACTGCTCGCGGCGGGCGTCGCTCTGGGTGCGGCGCTCGGCGCGAAATTTTCGTGCGTGGTGCTCGTGCCGCTCGCCGGGCTCTTGTTGGGAACGATCGCGCTCTCTTCCGCGAAGCCCGTCGCGCGCCTGGTCGCCTCTGCGGCGGCGCTGCTCTCGATGTGCGTCGTCGCCTACGTGGTGCTCTGGGCGATCTACTTCTTCCCGACCGATCCGCTCTTCTACTTGCGGGGGCTCCGCGACGTCAAAGGAGACTACGATCCCGGCTACCTGCATTTCTTCATGGGCCAGTTCCGGCACGAAAGCTGGCAGTCGTACTTTCTCGTCGCGTGGCTCATCAAGACGCCGCTACCCGAGCTCGTCTTCGTCGCCGCCGCCGTGGCTCTCGCGATCGCCGGATGGCGGAAGGATTGGCGGGAGGAGGCCTTCCTCGCAGTCCCGCTGCTCGGACTATTTGCCGGCTACTCGCTTCTCGCCGACCCGATCGGCGTCCGCTACGTGATCCCGTGCCTTCCCTTCGTCTTCATCTTCACGGGGCGAATCGGCCCGGCGCTGCTCGCCGCGCCGCGAATGGTCGCCGTCGCCGCAAGCGTTCTCGTGCTCTGGTCCGTCGCCGAGTTCGCCGCGATCTGGCCGGACCACCTCTCGTACTTCAATCAGATCGCCGGCGGCTGGCGCGGCGGCATCGCATGGCTCGACGATTCGAACGTCGATTGGGGGCAGGGATACCTGGAGCTTCGCGAATACTTGAAGACCCGCACGTTGACGAACGCTCGACTCTGCAACTTCGGCAAGTTCAATCCCGTCTATTACGGCTTCGACGGAAAGCTCCTCTGGCTCGACGATCTGCTCGAGCCGCCCGAGCCCGGAACGTTGATCTTGAGCTCCCACTGCGTGGGGCGCGTCCGTGCGTGGCTCGACAGTCACGCCGCAAAGGGCCGGCAGAACTGGTTACGGCACGCGGAGCCCGAGACGATCGTCGGACACGTCTACTGGGTCTACGAGATTCCCGCCGCCGCCCCGCGCCCATGATCGCTCGAGCGCTGATCGGGCTGCTCCTCGTGCTTTTCGCCGTGCAGGCCGGCATGGCCGCCCGCGAAGACTCGGTGACGGTCGACGAGTTCGTCCACCTGCCGATCGGCCTCTACATGGTCCGTCAACGGGACTTCACACCGGACCCCATCAATCCGCCGCTCTCGCGGATGCTTCCCGCATTGGCAGTCGCGCCGAGCCCGGACGTGGTCGCTCCGTCCTTCAACGTGAATCACTGGGGCATGGGCCTGGAATTCATGGATCGAAACTTCGATTCTTACCAGACGATCTTCGTGCGCGCGCGATGCGTCGTGATCGTGATGAGCATCCTGCTCGGCGCGCTGGTCTGCCGCTTCGCTTTCGCGCTCTACGGCCAGGCGGCGTCGGTGATCGCTCTGCTGCTCTTCGTGTTCTCGCCATCGTTCCTCGCGCACGGTCACCTCGTGACCACGGACGTCGCCGGCGCCCTCGGCTTCACCGCGACCGTCTATTCGCTCTGGCGGTACCTCGACAGCCGATCCGTGCTGCGCGCCGCGGTCCTCGGGCTCGCCTTCGGCGTCGCGCTCCTGCTGAAGCTCTCCTCCCTGCTTCTCGCCGCGGTCATCCTGCTCTGCGCTGCGATCGACGTCCTGCGAGCGGAAGGGCAGCCGCGGCTGCGACTCGCCTTTCGTCTGATGCTCGGTCTCTGCGTGGCCTGCGTCGCGGCGACGCTCGTGATCGACCTGGGCTATGGATTCGAGGGAGTCGGTCGGAGCCTGCAAGAGGTCGATCTGCGAAGCGGCGGGGCCGTCGCCGCCCTCGACGCTCGCTATCCATGGCTACGGATTCCGCTGCCGGCGCCGTTTCTCACCGGCCTCGACCTCGCGATGACGGGCCGCGACTCGCTGCGCACGCCGTACTACCTCGCCGGCACCTTCTCCGAGACCGGCTGGTGGTACTACCACCTCGTCGCGTTCGCGCTGAAGACCCCTCTCCCGATCCTGCTTGCGAGCATCTTCGTCCTAGCGAGCCTTCCGTTTCGTCGCGACAGACGTCGAAACGAGCATTGCCTCCTCGTCGCGGCGCTCGCCGTGTTCGTCGTCAATGGCGTGTTCAACCCTTTGAACATCGGGGTCCGACACGTGCTGGCCGCGGAGCCGCTCCTTCTCGTCTTGATCTCACCGCTATTTGCCGCGCCGATCGCCCGCTTCCTTTCCGGCCCACCTTCCTTCGCGGTGGCGGCCCGAGCGGCCGCGAGCGTTCTCGCGCTCGCCTGGCTGATCGCCGGCACGCTCCGCGTCTCGCCGCGCTATCTCCAGTACTTCAACGAAGCCGCCGGTGGGCCCGCGAACGGTCACGCCTGGCTGACCGATTCCAACCTCGACTGGGGGCAGGACCTGATTCGGCTTTCACGATACATGGAGGAAAAGCATCTTCCTTCCATCGCGCTCGCCTACATGGGCACCGTGCATCCTTGGGTCTACGGGATTCACTTCACGCCGTTGACTCGCGACTCGCACGGGCCGGCGGCGATCTCCGCGTCGACGCTGACGGGATCGACTTACGCGATCTGGTCCGAGCCCGGCCGTCACGCCGGCCCGTCGGAGGGCGAGTATGTGTGGCTGCGCGGCATGCGTCCAGTCGCCCGAGTCGGCTCGATGTTCATCTTCGACCTGCCCTAAGCACCATCACCAGTCACAGGTCACGAGTCGTCGATTTCGCGAGCCGTGCGCACGGCGAGCGCCGCAACCAGACCACATACGAGCAACAGCGGGACGATGCTCCAGCGGCTGCCCGGGAAGAGGAGCTCGCCCGCGTTGAAGGAGTTCCAACGGGATTCCTCCGAGCCCGGCGGAAAGACTCGGTAGAACCAGCCCTCGTAGACACCGATCGGGTTGACGGACACCGGCCCCTGCATCGAGGCAAGGAGGAAGGTCGAGGGATCGCCCGCTTCGATCTCGTCGTCGATCTTGCGCCGAGCCGCGTCGAGCCGTCCCGCACGTTCGCTCGGTGCAAGACCCTGGGCGCTCATTTCTTTGTCGAGCTCGTCCAAGGTCGCCTCGAGCCGAGCGCGCAGGATCGGCTTGGCTTGCCCTGTGAGAAACAGCGGCGCTTCATACTCTGCCGGAGGATTGTAGGACCACTGGGCTCGACCGGGGATGAGCGCGATCGGATGCACGCCCAACGGTGACTGCGGGTCGACTGCCGTATATAGAAGGCTGATCGCGATGGAGACGACTGCGAGCGCGCAAGTCGTTTTGAAATAGCGCCGGAAGCTGAAGACCATTCCAACGGCGAGGAACGGCACGGCGGGGACCAGATACCGGGGGCCGGTGGCCCACCCGCCATGCCACCCGTTGAACGAGATGTTGAACAGCACGAAGAAAGCTATGATGGCGACGAACAAGGCCGCTTCTGCACGGCGGCTCTGCCAGCGAAACAGGCGCCCCAGGCCTGCCAGCCCCATCAACAGTACAGGGGAGCTGAAGAACAGGCCGCGAAACGGCGAGAAGCAAATCACCAACAGAACGTCTGCGCGAGGTAGCGTGAAGACGCCCAGCGCGGCGCCGCTGCTGCGGAACATCGGACTCTCGCTGGCATAGTTGGTCGCGAAGGGGGTGCCGAAGCAGACGTACTGATAGACGAGAAGCAACAGCAATGGCCCCGACACACCCAAGCCGTACCAGAGCCATCCGCCCTTGGTTCGGAGGCCCCACACGACATAGGCGCCGATCATCACGACCACGGCCACTGCGATGTAGTTCGTGATCGCCGCGGAGCCGGCGCAAAGCCCGGCCGAGAGAATATATAACCAGGGTTGACCGCCTACGGACCCCGACGTCTCGCTCGTCTTGGCAAGCCACGAGGAAATAGACAGAAGCAATGAATGCCACGGCAACGACGTCGTGCTCGGATAGCATGGTCGCATAGGGAAGAAACATCGTCCCATAAGCGAAGACAAAGGTGGTCAGGAGTGCCGGAACGAGCTGCGCTTCCCAGATCATGCCTGACAAGCGCAGGAAGAGAACACAGCCGAATGCAGACAGAACGCCGACGCTCAAGACGGAGGTCAGCCACGCATTGACGGTCAATCGCCACCAATCGTCGGGATCGTTGCCGGCGAGACGCTCGAGCCAGTAGATCGCGAAGTAACCGGGCACCGCCAAAAATGACGTTCCGGGAGCCTTGTTCGGGTGGAAATGGCCTCCGTGGAAGGACACATCCTCGCTGCAAGCAACCGTGTCGATCGGCACGACAGTTGCGCCGGCCGTGACGGACGAGGCCACTGGAATCAACTGTCCTTCTGCGTCTCGCCAGCCGACCGCGTAGACCTTGCCGTCGAAGGAGAATTCGCCGTTCCGGACCGGAAGACGTAAGAGCCTCGCCGAGTCACCTGGGCCGCGGCTACCGCGATAGACGAGGTAGGAATCGATCGCGAAGCGCCCCTCCTCGACGATCGACCGGACCAGCGCGAAGCGTGCGTTTTGGCCCCAGCCTCCGCCTTGATGGAAGTACGCGAAGGCCAGAAGAGCCCCTACGAACACGAGGCCTTCCAGCTTGCGCCGCTTCGAAACCGCTCCCGTTCGGTCGACGGGAGGCGCGCTGGAAGCCGAACGCGACACTCAGGTAAGCTGGAGCCGATGCGAGCGGGACGGGCTACGATCCTCGAACATGATCGCGTTCGATAGAACTAGCCGTTGACGCGCTTCTGCAAGCACGCCCGCAATGGATGTCGGAGAGTGGCCTTGGGACAAGAGATCCCCGAAAGCGAGCGCTCGGTTTCCAAGGTAGCATGGGCGATCTTCTCCGTGCTCGTAGGCATGCTCGCCTATGACGTGCGAACCGTCATCGATTACGGGCGCCTCTTCGTCAAGCTTCGGCACGGATCTCTGGTCGAGCGCGGCTTCATCGCCTCCGACGAGTGGGAAAATTTCCTGGCGCGAGCCGGCCGCGTCGAGTTGCGACGACGGCTCGACGAGGCTCGGGAGCGGGGTGAGCGCGGGCGGTCCAACGTCGCCACCGCCTGGGCGTGGATCGTCGACCGGGAGAAGGACTTGCCGGCCGACGCTCGTGTCTACCTCAACGTGCCGACCACCCTCTACTATTACTACGCGACGTTCTTCTGGTTTCCTCGTCGAATCGACGTGGGCACCGAGCCGGCGCTGATCAAAGATGCGGTCACTCTCGCGAAAAGCGCAGTACCGCTCCGCCCGGCGGAGCGAGACACGCTGGCTCGACGAGGCTATACCCACGCCGTCGAGGCGACTCCCGAGGGCCCGACCTTGATCGACCTGCGTTCCGCCCGGGCGATATCCCGATGACCGTGGCGATCCGCTCCTGGCTCGCCCTCGCGATCATCGAGCTAGTTGGCGCCGGGACGCTGACCCTCTTGTGCTCCAACCTCAGGCGCTGGGGACTGCCGGCGCGCCTGGGCCTGAGCTTCGGGCTCGGCCAGGTCGCGTTGACTCTGTGGTTGTTCGTCGCCAGCTTGCTTGGCTTCAAGCCGGTCTGGTGGCTCGGCGTCGGCGAATGCGCAGTCCTGTGGATAGCCGTCGGCACCTTTCGCAGGCGGGCGGCGAGCGGCTGGCTGGAGCACTCGCAGACGACATCTTCTCCCGACGCACCCGCGTGGCTTCGATGGTTCGAGTGTGCAGCGGCGGTGCTGCTGGCAAGCACGCTTCTCATCGTGACCGCTACGAGCGTCGTCGAGCCCCTGGCCGAGTGGGACGTGGTCTCCTTTTGGGCCCTGAAGGCCAAGGTGCTGTTGCACGAGCCTCTTTCGTCCGCGAGTTACTTCGTCGATCCCTCCAAGGCGTACTCTCAGTTGGATTATCCCCTGTTGTGGCCGCTGACGATGGCCTGGATATGGGCGGTCGTGGGCAAAGCGGACCTGCAGGCCATCAAGTGGCTCACGCCGGCGATGCTCTGCGCCGTGGCCGGCGCGTTCTACGGTCTCGTCCGGACCGGGGCGGACCGAGCGCGTGCTCTCCTGTTCACGGCGGTGTTGTTCGCGCTTCCGATGCAATTGAGCCAGACGTCGCGTCTCTCGGCCGACGTTCCCTTCGGTTTTTTCGTGATGGCCTCTTTTGCGTGCACGTATCTCTGGCTGAGATCAGGCGACGAGCAGAACTTGAAGATCGCGGCGCCGTTCGCTTGCGGCATGCTGCTGACGAAGAACGAGGGCATCGGGCTCTTCGTGGTCTTGGTGATCGCCGCGACGGTGACCATGGCCACGACGCCCCTGCGATCTCGGTGGCGCTCCGCATCGGCCTGGCTCGTAGCGGTTCCTCTCGGATTGGCAGCGCCCTGGCTGTCGTTCCGACTGACCATCCCCAAGCTGAACATCGACTACGCGTCGCGAATCGACTTCAGGATCCTCGCGCAGGACGGCTCCCGGGTATGGGAAGTGCCGTTACGGTCTTTCACCTACTTTGGAGACTTCGCGGACTGGCTGGTGTTCTGGCCGCTACTCGCACTGGTGCTCCTGATCACCATGACACGTTCGCCAAGATTCGACTGCATGTTCCTCCTCACGGGGCTGGTGCTCGCGCTCGGCGCGTACGGATTCGCGTACGTGATAACGCCATGGGAGCTCGGCGAGATCATGGACTCGACGGCGAATCGCCTGCTCCTGCATCTGGCGCCATTGTCGGTATTTCTCATGGCCGAGCTGGCCGGAACGGAAAGGCTCTTGCCCTGGCCGATGCGAGCGCGATGAGCGAGGACCGGCTCGACCCGTGGTTCCGCGGCGTGCTCTTTGGCTTCGCGGCGCTCTATCTGGCGTATCCTTCCTACGTCTACTACTTCGATGGCGTGACCTTCGCGATGGCGGTGGAGGGGGTGGCGGGTGGAGCATCACCGCAGTGGTTACTCCATCCGCATCACCTGCTCTACAACTTCCTCGCCTACGCGGCTTTCTGCTTAGTCACAGCAGCGGGAGTGCAACCACGGGCCCTGCTCGTGATGCAATGGTTGTCATCGCTGCTCGCGACGCTCGGCCTCCGCCTCTTCTATGGCGTGCTGCGCGACATCGGGCTTCCGTCCGCGGCTGCTCTGGCCGGCTCGGTGCTGCTCGGCTTCAGCTACGGCTACTGGCACTTCGCGACCACGGGCGACACCACGATGGCGGCCACGGTCAGCCTCATTGCCGAGCTGGCAGTCGCAGTGCGCTACCTTCGCTCTTCGAGCTCGCTGGCGCTGCCCGCAGTGATGGGCGGCCTACAGGCTCTCAGTCTTCTCATGCACGAAACGACGGCCGTCTTCGCACCGGCTGCTCTGTGGCTCGTCTGGCGCGGCGCCCCATCCTCGCGGCGTTGGACCCCTTGTCTGGCGTTCGTGGGGATCGCAGCTCTGCTGACCGTCTCCGCCTACGTGATCTCTGCCGCCACCATCCTCGGCGTGCACACGCCTCGGCAATTCTTCTCCTGGCTGTTCTTCTATTTCGGCCCGGACCCGCGCACCGGCTACTACGTCGAGTACGGTTCGTTCGCTCCCTCGAACCTACTGGCCAGTGCGCGTGCCTGGCTCGCGATGTTCGTCGGCCATCCACCGGACCAGCCCGGCGCGGCGAGCGTGCTATGGAAGGCAGCGTCTTACGTCGCCGTCCCTGTGCTCCTCTCCGCGATCGCCGCTGCCTTGCGCAACCAGACCGCCGCCGAGCGGAGAGAGTGGGCGATCCTGCGCGAATCACTGGTTTTCTGGCTGATGCTGCACGCCGCGGTCTTCACTTGGTGGGATGTCGGCAACGTGCACTTCTGGGTGATGGCCCTGCCCGCCTGGTGCTTGCTCGCCGCCGTCGGTGCCGCCCGGCTTGGCCGGGGAGCAATGATGCGGCCGCTCGGCGTTGCCTGGTGGGCCCCGGCTCTGGTCGCGCTCGCACTCTTCGGCGGGCCATTCCAGAGCGAGATCGTGCCCACGAGCAACCGTTTCTTGCCCATCGCCGAAGCAATCGGCGCGCGCACCGAGCCGGACGCCACGGTGATCATCTCCGGAGAAGGGCAATATTCCGAGCTCAAGGCGTACGTGCCGTACATCGCGCGGCGCCGGATGATCGTTCTCGACTTCCAGTTCGCCGACAAGACGGCGCCACCGGAGCGTGCGCTGGCGGCGCTCGGCGACCGCATCCGCCAACTCTCGTCCGACGGCGGCGCCTACCTTCTGTCCGAGGTTCTCGACGAGGCGCTCGACGAGCACTTCTCGCGCAGGCACGGCCTCTCGGGTTCCGCTCGGCGGGCTTTCTTCCAAAGCTTCCGCCCCGAAGCGAGCGCCGACATCACGCCTACGTTGCGTCTGTTGCGCCTTCGGGCTTCGTGAGGCGCGGATGCAT
This sequence comes from uncultured delta proteobacterium, assembly GCA_963745025.1. Classification (GTDB taxonomy): domain Bacteria; phylum Desulfobacterota; class Binatia; order JACPRU01; family JACPRU01; genus CAVQIG01. The sequence continues at coordinate 107,316 of CAVUWD010000013.1, read as the reverse complement.
CCTTCCAAAGAGAGTCCTGTCGCTGGTTCCGCCTCGGCTGCCTCCGCGGCCCGCGTCGCCCGGTCCGCGCTCCTGGTCCTCGCCCTCGGGCTGCCGCTCGTGCTCATGATGGGCAAGTCGGTGACCAGCGACGAGATCGTTCACATCCCCGCTGGCTACTCTTATCTCAAGACCGGCCGCATCACGCTCAACCCGATGCATCCGCCGCTCATCAAGGAGATTTGCGCTCTGCCGCTGCTGTTCATGGATCTTCGACTGCCGGTAGAGGAAAAGACGATTCGTGAGATGGGCCGCGACATTCGTTATCAATGGAAGTTCGGAGAGGATTTCTTTTCCACGGTCGACGTCGAGCGGGTGCTCTTTTGGTCCCGCCTCCCGGCCGTACTGCTGTCCTTTACGCTCGCAATTCTCATCCTCCGCTGGTCGACCGAGCTCTGGGGAACGGCTGGGGGACTTCTCTCGCTCTTCTGCTACGTGTTCGATCCGACGGTCGTCGCCCACGCCCAGCTCGTCACCACCGACGTCGGCTGCGCGCTTTTCGGAGCTCTCTTCATCTACTGGCTTCGCGGCTTTCTGCGGGCGCCGAGCAGGGGCCGGGCAATCCGCGCAGGGCTCGGCCTCGGGCTGGCGCTGGCGACCAAGTTTTCCGCGGTCGTGCTCTTGCCCGTCGCCGTTCTCCTCGTTCTCATCTACGCCTGGACGGAACAATCTACGGAGGCGGACCTGAACCCGGCGTCCGCAAAGCATTCGCTTCGCATACCAGGTGGAATCTCGGCGTTCGGCCTGATGGCCTTCGTCGCCTGCACGATTGTCTGGGCCGTCTACCTGTTCACTCCCGATCCCCTCTTCTATTGGCACGGCATGAGATCCCTCTACGGCGACAAGTATCCGAGGTACTCCTACTTCTTCCTCGGTGAATTCAGTAAGACGCCTTGGCCCTCCTACTTTCTCGTCGCCTGGCTCATCAAAGCGCCGATCCCCTTCCTCCTGCTCTCCGGAGCCGCAGTGGTCGTCTTCTTCTACGGTCACCGACGGACCTGGTTCGACGAGGCGGCGCTCATCCTTCCTCCCGTCGCTCTGTTCGCGGCCAGCACGGCGTTCGCGCATCCGATCGGCATTCGCTATCTGATCCCGTGCTTTCCCTTCCTCTACATCTTCGTGGGCCGGCTCGGCATGCGCTTGGCGGCGATGACGCGGAGCCTCGCCCTGCTACTGGGGCTGCTCGTCACTTGGCAGGTTGCGGAATTCGTCTCGATCTGGCCCGACCACCTTTCCTACTTCAACGAGATCGCCGGCGGATGGCGCGGAGGGATCGCATGGGTCGACGACTCGAACGTCGATTGGGGTCAGGGCTTCATCGAGCTTCGTGACTATTTGTCTCGCCATCCTCGCAAGGATGCGCGCCTCTGCAACGTCGTCACCCCCTTCAACGCATCCCATTACGACCTCGGCGTCACGTTGGTCTCGAGCGACGACGCGCTCGCTCCTCCCGCGCCCGGTGCCTGGATCCTCAGCTCGCACTGCGTGGCGCGCATCCGCGCGCGTCTGAACAGCGTCTATGGCGACAGACCCGAGAACTGGATCGCGCATACCGAGCCCACGGCGATCATTGGGCATGTCTATTACGTCTACGATATTCCGGGTTGATCGACCCGCCGAAGCACGGGGGCGAGCCTTGCGGGCTTCGGGCAGCGGCCTGACATGGCTTCTGGCTGCCTTCGCGGCCACCGCCCTCACCTTCGACGATCTGCTGACCGGCGACCGGGTCCCCGTCTACCGCGATCTGCTCCACATCATTCTGCCGATGCGTCACTACCTCGCCGAGCACCTCAGGCGCGGCGAGATTCCGCTCTGGAATCCGCTGACGTACATGGGCACGCCCTTCCTCGCGAACTTGCAGAGCGGCGTTCTTTACCCGCCGAGCGTGCTGCTTCTTCTGCCGCCGCCGCTCGGCAGCGACCTATTCATCTTCGCTCACTACGTGATTGCGCTGACCGGGATGTGGATGTGGCTCCGGGGTCGCTGCCTATCTCCGGCGTCGTCGGCTGTGGGCAGCTTGGTCTTCACGCTCAGCGGTTACCTGGTCTCGACGATGAGCGTGACCCCGCACCTCCAGGGTGCTGCCTGGGCTCCGTGGGTGCTTCACGCCTGGGAACGCCTCGGCGAAGCCCGCACGCCCCGGCGCGGTCTCGCTTTCGTGCTCGTGCTCTGCCTTCAAATCCTCAGCGGATCTCCGGAGAACTTCTTGCTCACTCTCGTCTTGCTCGGCGTTCTGGAGCTCCACCGGTCATGCACAGACAGGCGCCAAGCGATGCGACGAAGCCTTCTGCTCGTCGGCTCGCTCGCGCTCGCCGCCGGCCTCAGTGGAGTCCAGCTTCTGCCCACGATCGAGTACGCCCGTCACTCCGCCAGAAGCGGCGGGCTGCCGTACGCCGACGTCACCGCCTGGTCTCTGCAGCCCGTCTCCCTGCTGCAGCTTCTTTTCCCGCATTCGTCGATCTCGCTGCCGCACGGCGAGCAGCGGCTCGGACCCGCCTTCGAGGCGAGCCTGGCCTTCCTTCAGAGCATCTATCTCGGGGCCGTCCCACTGGTCCTGGCGGTCGTGGGCCTCGCCCGCGGCCGGGACCGCGCTCTCTGGGCGACCGTCGCGGCGGGCGGCCTGGTCCTCGCCCTCGGGAATCACACCCCCGTCTTCAAGCTGCTCTACCAGATCGTACCGTTCGTGTTCGGCAAGCTCCGCTACCCGGAAAAGTTTCTCTTCATCGTGAGCTTCGCGTTGGCATTCCTGGCAGCCGAGGGAATGGAGGCCCTTCTCCATCGCCGGGAAGGTGCTCGGCGCGCTGCGCTTGCGGCGAGCGCCGCATTGGCCGTCGTAGCACTGGCCGTGATCGTCCTGCGCACCGTCGATCCCGAGAGCTACCTACGTTTGATCGCGATCCTCTGCGGCGAGGATCGGCCGCTCTGGCAGTTCCTCCCCCTCGCGATCGATGTCGCCGACAAGGCTCAACGGCTGCTGCTCCTGCTTGCCGCCTTGGTCGGTATCCTGGTCCTGCGCGGTGTGGCGCTTGGCGAAGGGACGCTGCGGGTGCTGCTGGTGGCGTTGGTCGCCGTCGATCTCTTCTCCGCGCACCGCCACCTGAACTTGAACATGGACTGGAAGGAGCTCCGAGCGACGCCATTGCTCGTCGATTCCGACTCGCTCCGCGAGAGCCACGAGCGGATCTTTCACTACCAAACGGTCGCCTCGGCCCCGCGGGCCACGTCCTCCCCACCCCCGATTCCCGGCCTCGCGCCCTGGTCCCAGAGCATCGCCACTGGCGAGGACTTGCACCCGTTCTATAAGGCTCTCTGGTCTTCACTCCCGTTCAATGGCGGCATGTTCTTCGGGGTCGCGAACGTGTCGGGCGGCGACGCCATCGCGCGCGCCTCCGACAAGCTGCTCCTTGCCACGCTTGCCGCGTTGCCTCGCGAGCGAGCCCTCGAGCTCTTGCGCTTGTGCCGCGTGGGCTACTTGATCGGCCCCACCCCGCTCGACACCCCGGGGCTGGAGCGCGTGGTCCGTGAGTCACCATCGTCCTTCTACGCCTATCGGATTCCTCGGCCTCTTCCCGTGGCGCAACTCGTCTCGCGGCTACGGGCCATCGGCTCGGATCAGAACGCCTTGCTTGCGATGACGGACCCGAGCTTCCAGGCCGAGAAGGAAGCCATCGTGCAGAGCCTCCCTCCAGGCTGGCAGAACGGCGCGGCGGTGGGCTTCACGCGACTCGTCGCGTACGAGGACAGCCGCGTCGAGATCGACGTGAAGAGCGACGGCGAGACGTTTCTGGTCCTCAACGATTCCTTCTTTCCAGGCTGGGAAGCGACAGTCGACGGAGCGCCGAAGCACGATCTACCGGACCGACGTGTTTTTCCGGGGCGTCGTCGTTCCTGCGGGAGCTCATTCGATCGAGTTCCGGTATCGGCCCGGATCATTCTACGCCGGGGCCTGCGTCTCGCTCGTGAGCTTGGGCCTGGTCGTGGTGTTCGCACGCCTGTTGGCGTCGTGCCACGATTCGCAGCTAGGACCGCCGCGGCCGGCCTGACGTCTACTCCATGTCCACTGAAGCAAGCCGTGCAGCCGGCGCGCTCTCGCTCTCTTGCAATCCGGCTTCATCGAGCGCCCGCAGGCTCATCAGCCACAGCAGCAGAAGGGGGCCGGCCAGGATGCATCCGTGGCGAAGCAGAATTGGGACGAACTCTGCCGTGATCCTGAAAGCGTAGAGTGCCGCGACCGCAACCACCAACCCGACCGTCCATGCGCGCGAGAGCTTACCGCGCACCGCCAAATCGAGCAGAATCAGCATAGGCAGCACTGCCATCGTCAGGTCCTGCATGTGTAGGTGATAGCTCACCAAACCCGCGCTCAGGATGGCGGCCGCGTAGTAGAGGCTCTCGTTCTGTCGAGAGCGCGATCGCCAGATGATCCATGAAGCCGACACGACGAGCCCTGCTGAAACAACGAAGACGATGGGCTGGATGACCCCAATATCCAGCCACGACGCGAGCGCCCACCGACAGGAATCCACGCAGATTCGGCATGAACCCAGGAACGAATCCCCACGGCGTCCTGACCTCTTGGTTGCGCAGCAGGGAGATGTAGTCATGTCGCGAAGCTCGGCCCCACGATCGCTCGCGAGATGCCAATGACCAAGAGCACCAGCCGTGGCAAATCCCGCAAGCCCTCGCCATTTCCATCGGAGAAACAAAGCCAAGAACGCGATTAGGAGAGCGAGATGAAACTTGAAGCATGCCAGCCCCAGAAGGAACCCGGACGGGAACATGCGGCCGCTCTCCGCGCAGCGTAATGACAGCACGACCAATGACACGAAGATGAGCGAATCCTGTCCCTCTGCAAGAACATAGGGCACTGGATAGAACGCGAGTAGCCAGAGCGCGACGGGAAGAGCTGTCGCTTCTCGAAGAGCCTTCGTGTAGGGCCGAAGCAACAACGCGATCAAGAAGACGAGTCCGAGATTGATCAGCGCCCAGACCGTCAAGGCGCTGCGATAGGAAAAATGCGCGAGAGGCCAATACAACAGCAGTTCATAGGCGAGATGATTGAACGGCAGTAGGCCAGCCTGCTTAGTCTGCGGATAGAGGCGCATCTGGACTCTTCGCTGGGCGTCGAAATGGTAGAGCTCTTGACCCTCGCCGGTGCGTACCATCTCCACACCGGTCATGAAGATCCTGAGATCGGAAACCACCGGACCATGGGAGAAGTACCAGGCCACCTGGTAGGCACTTACCTCAATCGAGATGAGAAAGAGGCCCGTCAGCGCGAGCCTCAGCGACAACGGGAGGCGGGAGGTCACTGAGAACGATAGCAACAGATTTGAGTGGCGGCAGTCAACTGATGCCTCCGATTGCCGGATGACCACTCCGAGAGGAACGTGACACCCCGGGCTCGGTCGGGTTGCCGCTCTTCGCAGCCACGGTCTCTCCCTTCGCGTACTTCCATCCGGGCGCACGCACCGCTCGTGAGTTCCAGCAACGGGTACAGCCAACAGTAAGGCCCAACCTTGACGGATGATCTGCGCGGGTGAACGGCGTGTGCCGGGCGATAGGCCGCGCTGTGCTATCGTCAGTAGGAGTGACGCAGCGCACCCAGCCGCGAGGCATTGACCCAGTGATGCTTCGCCAAGTCGAGCGACCGGCCGGCCACCACGCGCCCGCGGCCCCCACGGAGCGCTTCTTCTTCCTCCTGTTCCTGATCTCTGGATTTTGCAGCCTCGTCTACGAAACGATCTGGACGCGCCTCGCCATGGCGGCGTTCGGCGTGACCACGGCGTCCATCTCGATCGTGGTCTCGGTGTTCATGGCCGGGCTCGCCGCCGGCTCCTGGCTCGCCGGCCGGCTGGTGCGCCGGGCGGCATGGTCGCCGCGGCACTCGCTGCGCGCCTACGCCGCCGCCGAGCTGCTCATCGGTCTCTCCGGTATGATCGTGCCCGTCGAGCTGGATCTCGCGGAGCGGCTGATCGAATCTTTGGCCAGCGGCTCAGCCCTCGGATCCGCCGAGCACTACGTCGTCTCCGGCGTCCTGACCGCGGCGGCGCTGCTGCCCTGGACCCTCTGCATGGGCGCGACCATACCGCTGGCGATGGCCTCGTTCCGCGAGCGGCGATCGTTCAGCTATCTCTATCTCGCCAACGTGCTCGGGGCCGTCCTGGGTACACTCGTATCCGCGTTCATCCTCATCGAGGTGCTCGGGTTCCGGCAGACGCTCCACCTGACGGCCGTCTTCAACCTCGTCATCGCGATGGCCGCGCTCGTGGCGTCGGGCCGCGTTGCAGCCGCGGCGACGAAGGACATCGAGGCGCCATTGCCCCGAGGGACGCCGCCCTTCGAGGATCTCTCGGAGGCGGGCATGCTCGCACTGCTCTTTTTCACGGGCTTCGCCACCATGGCAGCCGAAGTGATCTGGATCCGCGAGTTCACGCCATTCTTGGGCACCTTCGTATACTCATTTGCCACCATCCTGGCATGCTATCTTGGTGCGACGTTCGTCGGCTCAGCAGCGTACCGCCTGCGCCGCGGCGGCGGCGTAGGGGTGGCGGTCTTCTTCGCCGCGGTGGCGCCGCTGGCATTGCTGCCGCTCGCCGCGGCTGATCCCCGGTTGCGCATCGACCCCTTGCTACGGGTCCCGCTTGGCGTGGCGCCGTTCAGCGCGCTCCTCGGCTATCTGACGCCCATGCTGATCGATCGCTGGTCGGTCGGCCAGCCCGAGCGCGCTGGCCTGGCCTACGCCATCAACGCCGTCGGCTGCATCCTTGGGCCGCTGGTGGCGGGCTTCTGGCTGCTGCCGGTACTCGGCACCCGGGGGGCGCTCGTTGCCGTCGCCTTCCCCGCCACCATCGCCGCGGCGTGGTGCTTGACCCGCCGGGCCACGCGCCCACGCATCGCCGTCTCACTCCTCGCTACCGCCATCGCCTGCGGCCTAGCGGTGCGAATGCGCGACTTCGAGGAATCTTTCCCGGCAGCGCAGGTGCGACGCGACCACACCGCCAACGTGATCGCGATCGGCCAGGGCATGAGGAAGCGGCTGCTCGTCAACGGGATCAGCATGACGACCTACGTGACCCCGATCACGAAGATGATGGCTCACCTCCCCCTGGCCGCCCTGCGGCAGCCTCCGGCGCGCGGGCTCGTGATCTGCTTCGGCATGGGCACCACCTTCCGTTCGATGCGGTCGTGGAACATCGCCACGACTGCCGTCGAGCTCGTGCCGAGCGTTCCGGCGCTCTTCGGGTACTTCCATCCCGACGGCCCGGCGCTGCTCGCGGGCCCGGATGCGCGCGTCGTCATCGATGATGGCCGGCGCTTCCTCGCGCGCACTGTCGAACGATTCGATGCCATCGTCGTCGATCCGCCGCCTCCCGTCGAGGCCGCTAGCTCGAGCCTGCTCTACTCGCGCGAATTCTATTTGGCGGCACGGCGGCGGATCGTCCCCGGCGGCATCCTGCAACAGTGGCTTCCATACGGCGATGGGGTGACCATCGCGTCGGTGACGCGTGCATTGGCCGAGTCCTTCCCGCACGTTCGCGCGTTCAGCTCGGTCGAGGGCTGGGGCGTGCACTTCCTCGCGAGCGACACGCCTTTGGAGGGACTGACCGCCGACGAGATGGCGCATCGACTGCCCGCGAAGGCGGCCGCCGATCTGACCGAGTGGGGCCCCTACGCCGCGCCGCGAGACCAGTTTGCGGCGGTGCTCCGCAAGGAGCTGCCCATTGCCGCGCTGCTTGCCAAGGCTCCGGCCGCGCCGGCGCTCACCGACGATCGACCGCTCAACGAGTACTTCTGGCTGCGGCGGCATTTCTGAGGCGCGCGCGAACTTCGCTACGGAAGTCGTCGACTTGGATCCTCACTCGTTCCCGAAGGGCGCCGCCGAGTCGTCAACCCCGTGGCCGTAAGGTTTAGCTCTCCGCAACGCGCGGTCAGCTGTCGCGCAGATCGCGTCCAGTAGCCGCTGCATCTGGGTGTCAAGATCCTCATACTCGGCGATGTAGAGTTGATTGGCGTCACGGGTCATTTTCAGAAGGTTCCCGTCCTCTAGGTATAGTCGCACGGCAGCCGCGACTTCGGCAGGGCGGTCAGGGTTTACGAACTGCGCTCGAAACCCAAGCTTCTCGAGCTCGCGGTACTCCGGGTGCTCGCCGAGAACTGGGACAGCACCGGTACACGCCGCTTGGAGGACGCTCGCGGAGCGCATGTCGCCCAGTCTCATGAGGGAGACGAATACATCGGAGGCGGCCATCAATCGGGCGCACTCTGCCAGGGGTAGATCTCCGTCGAAGAAGACGAACCGACTAGCGAAGGCTGTCTGTGCGATTCGCTGCCGCGCTGCCCGCACGAACGGCTCGCTGCCATGGCCTCCGAGAAGAACGAAGGAGACATGCGGCAGCTCCTTGGCAAGAAGCAAGAAGGCCTCGACGACCGCCTCGCTGCCCCAAACGGGAAGAAAGCGGCGAACGTTCATAACCAACGGGTGGGTCGACTCGAGGCCGAAGCTGCGACGCGTCGCGATTCGCTGTTCGGCACTTGCGGCATGAAAGAGCTGGCGGTCGACCCCCCACGAGAGCGAACGCACTCGCTCATCGGAAACGCCAAACCGGCGGATCACATGCTCGGCCCCCGCGACTGAAGTTGGGCAGACCAAATCTACAGACCGTAACGCCCAGCGGACCATCGAGAACGAGATCGCCGACGTCTCGGCGTAGAGCATGATGTCGCCCCCCCACGGCATCAAGATCCGCGGAAAGCCTCGGCAAAGCGCCGTCGCGACGCCATGAGAAAACGCCTCTTGCCCGAAGACAAACGCGGGATGAAGTCGCCGCGCCCGTCGCGCCGCCAAAGGACCGAGGATGAGGGGGTCGACGAACGATGGGACCCCGCCCTCGTCTGCTCCACTGTAACGACGGTGCCTCAGACGAGAATGGAAGCGCCACACCTCGTGCAGGCAGCGACCGGCCAGGCGACGAGAAAGACTCAGCCCGCCGGCTTCGCGTTCACCGCTGAGCACCGGCGTCCCGTCCGGAAGAGCCCCGTCTTCTCCTCGTAGTTTGACGATGACGACGTCGGCACCACGCCTGCGCCACTCCGCAGACAGCTGCCGCACGAAGATGCTGTCCGGGCTGCCCAGAATGACGAAGGGCCCGCGCCGCAAGCCTTCAGGAAGTCCTGACGTCGTGGTCGAGTCGCTTTCGTAGCGCAGGTCCATTCTCCACGAGGAACCGGAGAAGCCCAGCCACCACCTCTGCGTCTTCGGCGGTAATCGCGGTTCCGGTCGGCAGCGACAGCACGCGCTCGGTGAGCCGTTCGGTGCGTGGCAAAAGTAGCCCTACATGAGGGAAATACGATCGGTAAGGCTCCATACGGTGGCATCCCGGATGGAAGTACCTGCGCGCGAGAACGTTCTCGGCATGCAGCGCGCGCATGATCAAATCGCGACCAATTCCGGCAACCTCCTCCTCGATCTCTACGATGACGTACTGATAATTATTCTGTTCTCGCTCATCGTATTCGGTCACCTGAAGCCCCGGGATCGAGGCAAGCTTGTCGCGGTAGATTCCATAGTTCCGGCGGTTGGCAGCGACGAACTCTTCGAGGCTCTCGAGCCCGGTTAGGCCCATTGCAGCGGAGATCTCCGTCATCTTTCCATTCACGCCGAGATAGATCACGTTGTCGTATCCGGAGAAGCCAAAATTGCGCATCAGGCGTATCTTCTCGGCCAGCGCGTCATCGTTGGTGACGACAGCCCCCCCCTCGAAAGTGTTGAAGAACTTCGTCGCATGAAAGCTGAATATCTCCGCATCCCCGTAGTTGCCGATCATACGGCCTCGACGACTGCAGCCGAAGGCGTGTGCCGCGTCGAACACGAGCTTCAATCGCCGGCGCGTGGCGATCTCAGCTAGACGCTCGACGCCGCACGTCCTACCCCAGACGTGCACGCCGACGATGCCCGGTCGTCCGCGGCGTGATGAGTCGCTCGACCTGGGCAGGGTCGATCGTGTAACCGCCAGGCTCGACGTCACAGAAGACGGGCGTGATCTCCTGCCACTGCAGCGCGTGCGCCGTGGCCACAAAAGTGAACGCGGGTACGATGACCTCTCCCCGCAGCTCTAGCGCACGAGAGACGATCTCGAGAGCCACCGTGCCGTTGCACATCGACACGCAGTGACGGACGCCGATGTGTGCAGCGACTCGGCTCTCGAATTCTCTGACGTACGGGCCATCATTCGTGAGCCAGCGACGGTCGAGTATGTCGTCGACACGTTGCATGAACCTGCGACGATCGCCGATATTCGGACGGCCGACGTGCAACGGCTCGACAAATACCGGCTTGCCGCCGAGGATCGCGAGCTCTTCGAGCCGGCTCTTTGTCATTGGGCTCAGGGGAGGTGCCACCCCTCCGGGCGGCTCTTGATGACTCGCGCCGGAACGCCGACGACGATCGAGTTCGCTGGCACTTCATCCAAAACAGTACTTCCAGCGCCAACGACCGCCCAGCGCCCAATCTTTACACGCTCGAGCAAGTTGGCTCCAGTGCCGATAAAGGCGCCTTCACCGATCGTCACGTTGCCAGAGATGTGAACACCCGGAGCCACTGTAACGAAATCATCTAGAGTACAGTCGTGACCGATCGTACAATCCAAGTTAACCTGCACGTGGCCTCCAATACGGATCTGATTCGTGAGGACACACGCCGCCGCCAACAGGCTCCCGTCACTGACTGATATCCAGCGAGAGGCAACGACGGTAGGGTGTCGGATCGAGCAGAAGCGCGCTCCAATCGCTCGGGCCCGCTCCACCAACAGACGGCGAAGCTCGGGCGCGCCGACTGCGCACACAAGCTCAACATCGTTTTGTCGGCCGGCAAGCCAGTCGAGGCTTCCGAGGATCGGTTTGTCGTTCACGATGGTCCCCGGGCTTCCATACTCCGGATCAACGATGAAGCCGAGAACGTCAAAGGTGGGCTCGATGTCGTTGATCGCATCGAAGATGTCCAGCACCTCTCGACCGAACCCACCCGCTCCGATAATCGCAATTTTGCGGAGGCTCACTCGAACACCATGACGAATCCTAGAATACGCGCGGGGGCTCCGGCAAATCGCGAACCCTAGCCGCGACCCCGGAGTTCCTTCCAAAGATCTCGGTAGTAGCGAACGTCGTCACCGGTGAGCCCGAAAATGTCTCTTGGAGAGATCCCCGTCGTACGGCCAAGGATCCACAACCAGGCGACGGCTCCGGTTCCGTACGCCAGAGTCGACGCAACGGCGGCGCCCGCAATGCTGATCGCCGGGATCAACGCCACATTCAGCCCCACGTTCAGCAAGAGGCACGTCAACGCCAGCACGCTCTGCGTGCCGTACATGCCGCCCCGGATCCACAGCGGCGCCAAGGACATGCTGATGCCGTACAACACGAGGCCCGGCAGGAGCAGGCGAAGCGGCGCAACGGCGGAGCGGAATTGCTCTCCGCCCAGAATCGCAATCGCGACCGGAGACCACCAGGCCAGAACCGAGGCCCCCAAGACCATCCAGTAGAACGTGTGGCGAGTCGCGCGGGTCACCGAAGCCACAACGCTGGCCTCGACGTCCCGGTCACTCGACCGCGAGAACAGGACTGACTGCGTCCCATAGGGAATGAGCAGAAGGGTCTCGGCGGCGGTAACGGCGACGACATAGCTGCCAACCGCAGAGGCCGGCTCATAGGCGTTCAACATCAGGACGTCGACGCGAAGCAGCAGGAAGGTCGCGACGCTGGAAAGGTGAATTCTTGCCGCGTCCCGGAGGGAAATACGGAAAAGTTCGCGCGAGAACCGCCAGGGAAACCTCACTTCGCGAAGCAGCAAGGTCGCGACGTTGGCAAGCGTGAATGCCGCCAAGGCGACCGACGCGAGGAGCGCGGTTCCGACCCGAAAGACCCCGAAGGCAAGAAGGGCTCCGGTGATTCCCAGGCTTGCAAGTGCCTCGTTTCGAAGCACGCGATTGGCCTCACGAAGACGACCCAGACCCTGCAACAGCGCGTGAAGATAATTCTTGGACAGGAGCAGCGGGCACGCGGAAAAACCCAAGGCGAAGTAGGCCGGTGAGACGTTCCGGTACGCCGAGTCCGCGAGCCAAGGATAGGACGCTGCAAAGGCGAGCGGCACCGCAAGACCGGAAAGGACCCCGAGGAGCAAGGCCGTGCCGGCATATTCAGCGCGCGTGAAGCGGCCGGTAACGAGCGTCCGATAGAAGGACGCGGAAACGTTTGGTGCTACCAGAACCGAGAACGTCCCACTCGCATTGTCAACGATGGAGAGCAGGCCTCGCCCGATAGGCCCGAGGGCTCGGTTGGTGAAGGGCGCCGTCAGGAACCGAGCGGCGATCGCGAGTAGCCGCACCGAGGCATTTCCCAGAGCGGAAAACGCTCCGGACCTCTTCCCGCCCGCCTGCAACCCTAACTCATCCACGCCCTCGAGTTTCCCTCACCCTCGCCGGGTCGGTTATCCTACTCGCAGATGGCACCCTACAACATTTCGCAAGCAGCCAGAACATGAGCCCAGGCCTGCCTCGGGTGCTGATGTTCTGCTCCCGCTTTCCGCCGCTCGTGGGTGGAGCGGAGTTGCAGGCGGCGTCGCTTGCTTCGGCTCTCCACGAGGCGGGGGTCCCGGTGGAGGTCTTGACGGTCCGATATGAACGCGACTGGCCGGAGCTTGAGCAGTCGCCAACCGGTGTGACGATTCACCGCATTCCCTTCGACGATCTCTGCCGGAGGTTCCCGAAGATCCGTGGGCTCGGGATCGTCAACACGGCTCTGTTAGGGTTGGGCATCTCCCGAGCGATCGAGGCGATGGCGAACCGGTTCGACGTGCTCCATGCCCACAACGTCTCGGGTCCAATGAGCGCCTTCGCCGTCCGCTCGGCTCGTCGTTCGGGCCTCGGCACACTCGCGAAGACCGTGTGCACCGGAGAGCTTTTCGACCTTCGCGTTCTGAACGGCTACTTCATTTGGGGAAAGATCGCCCGGCGGTGGCTGAAGCGGTACGTCGGTAAGTGGCAGGCCACCTCCCAAGCCGCCGAGATGGAACTGCGCCGAGCAGGGATCCCTTGCCAGCAGATCTCGATGTTGTCGAACGGCGTCTTCCTCGACGACGGCCCAAATGAGCTGCCGTCTTTGGCGTCGCGCTTTCTCTACCTCGGGCGCCTGGGCCATACGGCGCCCCGGGATATCCCGGGATTGATCGAGGTATTTTCGGAGATGGCCCGGAGCCGCGCTGGAGTCGAGCTCGCTGTCGTGGGCGACGGAGACAGGCTGGCGGAGATTCGCGGCCTCGTCGCATCTCACGGAGACGACACCCGAATCCAGGTTCCCGGGCTGGGTGATGGGAAGGTGTGGCGTCGCTGGGCACACTGCCTGGTCCAGCCTTCCTTCACCGAGGGTCTGTCCAACGCTCTGTTGGAAGGCCTCGGCTCCGGACTGGCATGCGTCGCTTACGATATTCCTCCAAACCGAGAAGCCCTGGACGACGGCCGGGCCGGAATCTTGGTGCCCGTCAGCGATCATCGCGCCTTGAGGGAAGCACTCGAAGCGCTTGCCGGCGAGCCCGGGCTCGCTCGTTCGTGGGGGCAGCGAGCGCGAGCGCACGCGGAGGGCCGCTACGACATGCGCAAGGTCGCGGCGCAGGCGGTCGATGTCTACAGGACGCTCTGAAGTGCAGCCGGCCGTTTCTGACTCGAACCTTCCCGAGGACTCGTTGCGACGACCACCTGCGAGACTGACTATCGTCAGCCATTCGATGGGTGCGGGGGGAGCAGAGCGCCTGGTTTCGATCCTAGCCGCGGAGTGGGCGGCTCGAGGGAGGGAGGTGACGCTCATCACTCTGGAACCGGGAGGCTCCGACTTCTATGATTTGCCAACGTCGGTGCATCGCATCGGTCTGGCGCTCAGCGGACGCTCCTCGGGCTTGTGGGCAGCGCTCCGCAACAACTGGTCTCGGGTATCGGCGCTGCGGCGCCACATACGAGCGTCTAGAGCAGACGTGGTCATCAGCTTCGTGGACAATTCGAATCTCCTCACGCTCCTCTCGACGGCTTTGTCTCGCCAGTCCGTCGTAGTCTGCGAGCAGGTTCACCCCGGTCATCATCCCATCGGGCCGGTCCGATCCGTCTTGCGAAAGGTGCTCTATCCTCGTGCTCGCGCGGTCGTCGTACAGACGGAGCAGATTCGCGAATGGATGCGCGAACACGTCCGGGGATCGAGTTTGTACGTAATCCCCAACCCCGTCCTGCCTTGCCAAGCAGCAGACGTCATGGATGCCGCTCCGCCCGGAGCCATGCAGCGGGCCATAGTTTCGATGGGCCGGCTGGTCCCACAGAAGGGCTTCGACTTGTTGCTTCGAGCGTTCGCTAGCTGTGCGGAGGGCCACCCCGAATGGGTGCTACAAATAATGGGCGAGGGGCCCGAAGAGGAAGCCCTCCGCACGCTCGCCTCCGAGCTGGACATCGCCGAGCGCGTGCATTTCCTCGGTCTAGTGAAGAACCCTCACATAATTTTCCATCGTTCGGAGTTTTTCGTGCTCTCGTCTCGGTTCGAAGGACTGCCGAATGCTCTGTTGGAGGCGATGGCCTGCGGCCTACCCGCCGTCGCCTTCGATTGCCCGAGTGGTCCGCGAGAAGTGATTCGGCACGGGGTGGACGGTCTGCTCGTGCCGCCGGAGAACATCGAGGCGCTAGCTGAGGCGCTGGACCGGCTGATGTCTGACGACGCGGAGCGCAAGCGTCTCGGCGCGTGTGCGCCGGCTGTCGTCGATCGTTTCTCCGTCGAACGAGTCGTGCGGATGTGGGACAGCGTACTGATGGCGGCGACGGCAGTCTGAAAATGCAGCGCGGCCCGAACGCGATGCCTGAACAGCGAAGCAGCGATCCGGACAACTCCCCGGTGGCAGGCGAGATCGCCGCAGGCGAGCGCTTCGCCTTCGGAAGGAACTGGGAGCGGTTCCTAGGCGTGCTCGACGACGAGCGGATCCAGCATGCCGAGCAATCGCTTCGCGACATGCTCGAAATCCATGACCTCGGCGGCAAGCGGTTTCTCGACGTGGGTTCAGGCAGCGGCCTATTTTCGCTCGCGGCGCGACGGATGGGCGCGGACGTCTCGTCCTTCGACTACGACCCACAGTCGGTCGCGTGCACGGCGGAGCTCCGTCGGCGCTTCTTCCCGAATAACGATCGTTGGCGCATCGAGAAGGGTTCCGTCCTCGATCGGACGTACTTGAATTCGCTGGGTACCTTCGATGTGGTCTACGCTTGGGGAGTCCTGCACCACACGGGAGCAATGAGGGAGGCGCTGGGAAACGTCGCGGAGCTCGTAGGATCGAAGGGGTCGCTATTCGTAGCGATCTACAACGACCAGGGAACCCGTTCGGTTCGCTGGAGAAGAATCAAGAGACTCTATTGCTCCGGTGTCGCCGGCCGGCTGGTGGTTTGCGCGCTGCTTCTACCGTATTTGGCCTTGCTAGGCCTTCGCTCCGACCTTCGCGCCGGCAAAAACCCGTTGACGGCCTACCGAAGCTACAGCCGCGAGGCGCGGGGCATGTCACGAGTCTACGACTGGTTCGACTGGCTGGGAGGATATCCTTTCGAGGTCGCCAAGCCGGAAGAGATATTCGATTTCTTCCGCCGGAGGGGCTTTTCGTTGCAGCGATTGACGACGAACGGCGGAGGCGAAGGCTGCAATCAGTTCGTGTTCCGAAAGGGCTGATGCGAGAGCCGACTTCGCCCTCCGAGCCCCGTCGAATGCGAATCCTTCTTCTCATACGTTCGCTCGCAGTCGGCGGCGCGGAGGGACAGCTCGGCCTACTGGCTCGCGGGCTGCGGCACGCAGGGCACTCCGTCGTCGTCGCCGTG
Organism: uncultured delta proteobacterium; assembly: GCA_963745025.1. Taxonomy (GTDB): domain Bacteria; phylum Desulfobacterota; class Binatia; order JACPRU01; family JACPRU01; genus CAVQIG01. The sequence continues at coordinate 91,393 of CAVUWD010000013.1, read as the reverse complement.
CTTTATCCGGGTGGACCATTCGAAGCGGAGTTGCGCCAAGCGGGCGTGCCGATCATTTCCCTCGAGAAGCGGGGGCGCTACGAGCTCGCTGGGATCACCGCCCGATTGGCGCGGGTCGTTCGCCGCGAGCGAATCGACGTCATCTACACGGCGCTGACCGCGGCGAATCTTCTCGGTGCCGCGGTGCGGCTGTTGGTTCCGCGAATCCGCGTGGTCTGGACGCTCCGGGCAGGACACATGGATCTTCAGCGCTACGGTCGCTGGATGCGTCTTACCTCGGCGGTCGAGCCCTGGCTGTCGCGTTTCAGCGACCGCATCATCGTCAACTCCAAAGCGGGGCTGACTCACGCTGTTGCGAGCTGCTTTCCGCGCGACAAAATGACCGTAGTAGTAAACGGAGTCGATACGGAGCGGTTTCGGCCCGATCCGGAGGGCCGAGATCGGGTCCGCTCGGAGTGGAAAGTGTCACCGCATGAACCGCTCGTGGGGTTGGTAGGTAGAATCGATCCAATGAAAGACCATCGGACTTTTCTTGCCGCGGCGGCTCTGCTGAAGGACCGGACTCCGAACATCCGATTCGTCTGCGTCGGTGATGGGCCGGAGCCATACGTCCGTGAGCTTCGCGATCTCGCAAAGTCCATCGGCATCGAAGCCCGCGTGCTCTGGGCGGGCCCCCGGTCGGACATGCCTGCAGTCTACAACGCGCTAGACGCCCTCGCGCTCTGCTCGACGGGAGAAGGACTCCCCAACGTCGTTGCCGAAGCGATGGCGTGCGGAACTCCGTGTGTCGTGACCGACGTCGGAGACGCAGCTTGGGTGGTCGGAGAGACGGGGATCGTCGTGCCTCCGTCGGCGCCTGCGGCACTGGCCGACGGTATCGAGGCTCTGCTGAAGCGCCCGCGAACACCCGCGTGGCGGGAGGAGCTCCGCCGGCGCGTGGTGGAGAATCTCGGCGTCGAACGGCTAGTCGAGGAGACGACCGCGGTCCTGCGGCAGGTGGTTTCGGAGCGCTCATGACCCTCTGCCGCCCGCGAGCGGATGCAGCCCAGCAGTCGGACCGGAGCTACTGACCGATGTGCGGCATCAGCGGATTTCTCGACCTCGATCACTCCATCATTGCTTCCGATCTCGGAGCCATCGTCGGCGCCATGGCAGAGACTCTTCGCCACCGTGGACCTGACGACGAAGGTGCATGGGTGGACGCGGAGGCGGGAGTGGCTCTCGGATTCCGCCGCCTGTCCATCATCGACCTCTCGACCGAGGGGCGCCAGCCGATGCTCTCCGCTTGCGGCCGCTACGTGATCGTGTTCAACGGCGAGGTCTACAATTTCCGGGCGCTTCGAGCGGAGCTCGAGCCGCGCGGGCACCGTTTTCGGGGCCATTCCGACACCGAAGTCATGCTCGCGGCGATCTCCGAATGGGGGCTCGAGGCCGCCGTTCGGCGCTTCATCGGCATGTTCGCGTTCGCTCTGTGGGACCGCGAGCAGCGAATTCTCTCGCTGGTTCGCGATCGCCTGGGGATCAAGCCCCTCTACTACGGCTGGAGCGGACGCGTCTTCCTCTTCGCCTCCGAGCTGAAGGCGATTCGCTCTCATCCTTCATTCAGGGCGGAAATCGACCGCGACGCGATTGCCGCCTGCATGCGTCACAACTACATCCCGGCGCCGAGAACGATTTACAATGGATGCTTCAAGCTCCCTCCGGGCGCTATTCTCCGCTTGAAGAGCGGCGCCAACGATCTTCCGCTCGAGCCCGAGACCTACTGGTCGGCCCGCGAGATCGCGAAGAGCGGACTTGCCGATCCGCTCGACGTACCGGTGGCCGAGGCGGAGGGTGCACTAGAGGCTCTTCTCCGCGACGCGGTCAAGCTCCGTCTAGAGTCGGACGTTCCCCTCGGGGCATTCCTCTCGGGAGGGATCGACTCCTCGACCGTCGTGGCCCTGATGCAGGCCGAGTCGGCCCGGCCGGTTCGGACCTTCACGATCGGCTTCCGCGAGACCGGCTACGACGAGGCGGCGCACGCCAAAGCCGTCGCCAAACACCTCGGCACCGACCACACCGAGCTCTACGTCGAGCCGGACGACGCGCTCGACCTGATCCCGAAGATCCCGGACGTGGTACGACGAGCCGTTCGCCGATTCGTCCCAGCTGCCGACGTTCCTGGTCTCGCAGATGACGCGCCGCCACGTGACGGTCGCGCTGTCGGGTGACGGGGGCGACGAGCTGTTCGCCGGATACGATCGCTACTTCTGGGCAGAGTCGATCTGGCGAGCCGTGGGCGGAATTCCGGAACGCTGGCGAGAGCGGCTCGCGGGCTTGCTGACGAGGTTTTCCCCGGAAACCGTAGATCGAATCGCGGCATTCCTTCCCAGCCGTTGGAGGCCTCCCCACCCGGGGGACAAGTCTCAGAAGCTTGCTCGCACGTTGCGGCTAGACAGCGTCGACGCTGTCTACAGGCGGCTGCTTTCACACTGGGAGGAACCCGAACGCCTCGTTCTCGGAGCAACGGAGCCCAAAGGGATCCTTTGGGACGAAAGCCTGGCTCAGGACTTCCTAGAATTCATCCCGAGAGCACAGTTTCTCGATCTCGTGACGTACCTACCGGACGACATACTGACCAAGGTCGACCGCGCGAGCATGGCGGTCGGTCTCGAGGCCCGCGTGCCTCTGCTCGACCATCGGGTGGTCGAGCTCGCCTGGCGGCTGCCGTTCTCCCTCAAGGTGCACGAGGGGCAGCGGAAGTGGCTACTCCGCAGAGTGCTCTCGCGCTACGTGCCTACCGAGCTGGTCGAGCGGCCGAAGATGGGCTTTGGCGTGCCGATCGACACGTGGCTCCGGGGGCCGCTGAGAGATTGGGCCGAGGATCTCCTCGACGAGAGGCGGCTCGGCCAAGAGGGGTTCTTCGATCCGCAGCTCGTTCGAGAGAAATGGCTCGAGCATCTCTCCGGGCACCGCAACTGGCACTATCACCTGTGGGACGTCCTCATGTTCCAGGCGTGGAGAGCGAGATGGGGATGAGATCGTCACCGCCGTAAAGCCACGAGGATGCTCTCGACTCACCCCGCCCCGATGGTTCGACGCGTCGTCCACGTCATCACCGGCCTCACCCGTGGCGGCGCCGAGATGATGCTCTACAAGCTGCTCTCGCGGTTGGACCGCTCTCGTTTCGAGTCGGCGGTGATCTGTCTCCGGGAAGAAGGCCCCGTGGCGGACCGCATTCGTAAGCTCGGCGTCCCGGTCGAATCGGTCGGCATGGGCGCTCGCGTCTCCGACGTGAGACGGCTCTTCCTGCTGCGAGCACGGCTTCGGAAAAGTGCACCGGATCTCGTCCAAACGTGGCTCTACCACGCCGACCTCGCGGGCGGCTTGGCGGCGAAACTCTTCGTCGGCGTCCCGGTCGTTTGGGGGATCCGCATGAGCCGCGTCGACCCTCTGGCGTTCAAGCGACCGACGATTGCCGTCGCGCGGCTCTGCGCCTGGCTCTCGCCTTGGATTCCCGACCGCATCGTTTGCTGTTCCGAGACCGGGCGGCGCAACCACGCTGAATTTGGCTATGATCAGCGGAAGATGATCGTGATTCCCAACGGGTTCGACACCGATGAGTTCCACCCCGATGAAGCTGCCCGCGCCTCGGTCAGAGACGAGCTCGGTGTCCCGCACCCATCGCCACTGATCGGACTGGTCGCACGCTTCGACGCTCACAAGGACCATGAAACCTTCGTTCGCGCCGCAGGGCTGGTCCGCGAGCGCTTTCCGGAAGCTCGCTATCTCCTCGTTGGACACGGCATCGACCGCCAGAACGCTGCGCTCGCCAGATGGATCGAGACGGTCGGGATCCGCGACGCATGTCATCTGCTCGGCGTACGAGATGATGTCGCCCGGCTGACTGCCGCGTGCGACGTCGCCGTGTCGTCTTCCTTCGGCGAGGGTTTTTCGAACGCGATCGGCGAGGCGATGGCCTGTGGAGTCCCGTGCGCCGTTACCGACGTCGGTGACTCCTCGTGGATCGTCGGAGACACCGGCCGAGTGGTCTCGCCGAGGAACCCGGGGGCGCTGGCGGATGCGATCTGCGAGCTGCTGTCTCTCGACGCTGGCGCCCACCGTCGTCTCGGCGAAGCCGCCCGACGACGCGTGGTCGAGACCTTCGAGCTGTCGAACATCGTGCGCCGCTACGAGGACCTTTACACCGAGCTGACGGGTCATGTGCGGCGTTAGCGACTTTCTCGGCGATTCGCTGCGCGGTTGAGGATGGCTCCGGTCCGCGATCGTTCTCTGCTATCCGCACCTGAGCGACGGCGATTCCGGGACGTCGTCCGCTTCCTCGCATCGACCGCCGTGCTGGCCGGGATGCTCAACGGGGCCCTCGAAGTGGTTTACGCCCGAAGCCGCTGGGGCGGCGATCTCGAATCCGGGCGACTGCTGTTGATCGGAATCTGTCTCCACGGGGATTTCGCGATTGCAGTGGCGACGGTGGCGCTCGCCGTTCTGGGTGTCGTTTCGGTCTTGGAAAGATGGACGGGGGCCGTTCGGGAGAGGACGGGCGGCCTCGTCTTACGAGCTCTGGGGGCGCTCCTCATCGTCGGCGCGCTACTCTTCTTTCGCACCGCGTCCGGAACTGTCGGCGGTCTCTTGGTCGGCGCCGTTGGTCTGCCCGCTGCCCTGCTTCCGGGTCCAGCGTGCGCAGTCGCCGCATCGCTGCTCGGCCTCGCGTCACTCCGTTATTTCGATCCACTCTTGACCGGAATCGCGCTCAAGGGAACCTTCGTCAATTACTCGCCCGAGACCGTCGAGCCCATCCTCTCCATAGTTCTGGTGATGTTCGTTTACGTGGTCCTCCTCGGGCTCCACGGCACCCGTACGCGCCAACACGAAGGCTACACCGACTTGCTCGCCGCAATCGTTCTCTTGCTCGTATCCTTCGCCATACAGCGCTCGTCACAGATTCTGCTCGTCCGGCTCTCGGTCTTCCCCGCGATGGACTATCTCACGGTGGCGTCCCTGGTCGGGAGCGTACTGTGCCTCTGGGTCGCGATCGCCGCGGTGGCGCACCGTGCCGGCCTGGTCTCGTTCCTGTCGCGCCCTCAACCGCTCCCCTGTCTGTTGCTCCTGCTCCTCACCGGCAGCTGGGTCGTCGGCGAGCGGATGGCCGCCGAGCCGCGGCTGCTTCTCGAGACGCAGCGAACGTTGTCGGGAACCCGCTGGCTCGTGGAGCGGGCTCAGGGCTTCTTCGACCGCGACCGCGATGGCTTCTCGTCTCTCTTCGGTGGAGGCGATTGCAATGACGGCGATCCGGGCGTGAATCCAAACCAGCTCGACATCCCCGGCAATGGCATCGACGAGAACTGCATGGGAGGCGACTTCGACGGAGCGGTAGACCCCTATCTGAGCCTGCCGGTCGACCTCGTCCCGCCGACGGAACCGCGTGGCGCGCGAAAAGTCATCCTGGTGACGATCGACGCCATGCGCGCGGATGCCTTGGGCGAGACCGGCCCCGGCGGCGAGCGTCTCGCGCCGGTGCTGGCCGCGCTCGGCGCCGAGAGCTCGCTCTACGAGAACGCGATTGCGCCTTCGGCGTACACGCAGAATTCGATTCCGTATCTGCTCGCGCTCGCCACCCGTGCGCCGGGAATCCACAAGCCCGAGCTCCGTCTGCCGAACATTCTCGCCTCCGCGCGGGTCCCATCCGTGGCGGTGCTGTCGGATGCTCGGCCGTGGGGCCTCGTCGATCCCTACATTGACTCGTTCGACAAGCGCTTGCCTCCGCCACAGTACTCCTGGAGCGCGGATCAGCTGGTCGACGAGACGATCAGGGTCCTGCGACAATCTCGGAATCAGTCGCTGTTTCTCTGGCTGCACATCCCCGACCTGCATGACTACGATCTTTTCGGGCAGCATTCGGTCTTCGCCTGGGACGTGACCAACTTGCGAGATGCCGGCATCAACCTCTCGATCCTGCTGGACCTCATGAATCTCGGGGACATGAGCCGGAAGCTCCGCGGCGTCTACGACGCGCAGCTTACCCGGGTGAATGCCGCCATTGCGCGGCTGCTCGCCGAGCTTCAGAAGGAGCCCGGCTCCGCCGATACTTTGCTCATCGTCTCGGCCGACCACGGCGAGGAGTTCAACGAGCACGGCGGCTTCTTTCACGGCGGGACGCTGTACCAGGAAGCCATACACGTCCCCCTGATCGTCCACGGCCAAACGTTCCCCGCCGTGCGCATCGCGGCGCCTGTGGCGCTCTACCGGTTGCCGGCGACGATTCTCGACTGGTTCGGGTTCGAAGGCAGCTCGGTGGAGTCGGTGAGCCTCCGCGCCGGCGCGCGAGCCACTTTGCCGGTGTTTGCGTCCTCGAACAGTCTCGGCCGCAAGCCGCCGAGCTTCGCTCTCATCGACTATCCGCTGAAGCTCATCTACGAGCGCGCGGGCTCGCTCGAGGAGCTCTATGACCTGATCGAAGATCCTGGCGAGCAACGGAATCGGGGGGAAGACCCGACTCTTTCAGAGCGACGGAAGGAGATGGAGCGCGCGCTGGACAGAATCATGTTCCACTTCGAGTATGGCCCCGAGCGGGTGCAGTCGCTCCTCATCGGCGAAAAGAAGGGTTGAAGCTCCGCGCGGCGCGGGTCAATTCGGGCGGCCCTCTCGCCCGCGTAGACGATCGAGCTTCTGACGGTACGCAGCATTCTGCGGGTGAAGTCGAACGAGGTCTTCGAACGTCGAACGAGCCCGCACGATGTCGCCCTCTCCGGTGAGAACGTCGCCCAGATTCTCGAGGAGGACCGCGTTCTGCGGATCGATGCGCAGGCCCTGCTCGAGAGCGTCTTTGCACTTCGGGAGGTCGCCCGATTGCTTCCACAAGAAGGCGAGGGCGTTCCAGCTGTCCACGTCCTTGGGGTCGCGATGAAGCAGATCCTGAAGCGTGGCGATCGCCTGCTCCCGCTGTCCGGTGCGCCCAAGGGCGAGCGCCAGCTCGTAGCGAGCTCTGTTGAAGCCGGGGGCGAGCCGGATCGCCGCACGCAAGACTTCGATCGCCTCCGGATCCCGGCCGACGCGCGCAAGTGCGAGCGCGTACCCGTGGTGGACGTACGCGGAATCGGGGACCCGCTCGATCGCCGTCGACCACAGCGCGAGATCGTCGTGGAAGGCCGGAAGACGCGCCGACGTAGCGAACGCGAGAACGGCGAGAACCGGCAACGTGACGACGAGAGACCGCTGTTCATCGAACCGAGAGACGGCCGCCGCAGCGGCGAGCGCCACGCCGACCATCGGCAAGTAGAGCCGATGCTCGAGCACCGGAACCTGTATCGGAACGAGTCCCGACACCGGCACTATGCCCACGAGAAAGAAGACGAGCCCGTAACCCGCCGGGGAACGCTTCCGTAGAGCCCAAGCGATGGCTCCCGCGAGCAGAAGGCAGAAGCCCGCCGACGCGAGCAGCATCCAGCCGGCCGCCAGGCGCGGAGCGTAGGGAGCAGGCGAGAGGTTCCAGGGAAGGAGGATGTGGCCGATGTAGTACCCCAAGAAGGCAATGCTTTGCGGGAGCCGCTCGTTCCAAGGAGAGAGGCCGCCGTGGCTCGGGCTCGCCAGAGAGCCGAGAGCTTCGAAACGAGCGACGAGATATAGAGCCGTCACTGCCACGAAGCCGAGGGCCAGGATGCCCCATCGCAACCCGCTCTCGCCCTTCTTCCCGCCGAGCATCGCGTCGGCAGCGAAGAGCAGGAGCGGCGCCACGATTCCCGTCTCCTTCGTCCAGAGCGCGGCGGCATAGAGAAGAAGGAGCGCTCCGACGGGGCGCCGGCGACGCGCGAGGAGCAGCATCGCGACGACGGGGAGAGCCAGGAGAAGATCGTTTCTGCCGAGGATGAGGGAGACGCTTTGCGCCTGGATCGGGTGGAGCGCGAACAGCAGCGCGCCGATCGCGGCCGCCGCCAGGTTGTCGAAGTATGCGTATGCGAGCACGCACACGAGACCGGTGACGAGGCCGTGAAGCACGACGTTCGTCAGATGGAACCCCGTGGGGTCGAGACCCCAGATCTGCCGGTCGATGAAATAGCTCGCCATCAAGATCGGCCGGTAATAGGAGGCGCCCCTCAGACTCCCGCTCACGTCCGTGAAACCGCGCCACAATCCCCTCCAGTGCTCGAGCTCGGGGTTGCGCTCGATGAGAACGTGGTCGTCCCACACGAACTGCGCCGCCAGCGTCGGCCAATAGAGCGCCGACGCCGCCAGGCCGCAGGAGATCGCCACGAGCGCCAGGCGCGTGCGTCGACCGTCGATCACGCGGTCCCGGGAGGCAGAAAGAGCTGGCAGCGCGTGAGCCCGAGCCGGTAGGCGTACCACTGCACGAACGTCCAGAGCGTGAGAAGCGCGTAGAGCGCAGACCGGCGGTAGTCGATGCTGCTCGCCTCGTCGAAGTAGCGGACCGGGACGGGGAGGTCGCCGACACGGAAGCCGAAGTGAACGGCTTGGAGCAGGAACTGCGAGTCGAAGACGAAGTCGTCGCTATTTCGGTGATACGGGATCGTCTCGAGCACGTTCCTGCGGTAGGCGCGAAACCCGGTGTGCCACTCGCCGAGATTCTGTCCGGAGAGAACGTTCTCGATGATCGTGAGCGCACGGTTGGCAAGGTACTTCGGGAGAGGCATACCGCCGGCGAGCGCCTCGCGACGGGTACGAATGCGATTGCCGAGCACGACGTCGCAGATGCCGAGGCGCAGGACGTCGAGCGCCGCGGGAATTACGCGCGCATCGTATTGGTAGTCCGGGTGCAGCATGACCACGAAATCGGCGCCGTGCTCGAGCGCCGCGTCGTAGCAGGTCTTCTGGTTTCCGCCATACCCCTTGTTGCGGTCATGGCGAAGGACGGTCAGACCAAGGCGCGAGGCGACGGCGACCGTGTCGTCGCGGCTGCAGTCGTCGACGAGGATCACCTCGTCGTAGCAACCCGCGGGCAGATCATGGAAGATACGCTCGACTGTGTTTGCCGCGTTATAGGCGGGCATGACGACGATGGTGCGCTCCGCCATGGAGTCATTGGCCTCGCGATGGAACGAAGCATCGATGGGGCATCGGCGTCAGCGCGCGAAGAGATAGTCGAGAAACGCATCGTTGTAAACGCTCATGGGATGACCTCGCAGCGCACACACTGAATGGAGGCACCAACGACCGCCGCGCGACCGCAGTCGACGATTCCGCTCCCCGACACGGCGACCGCACCGCGAGTGTTGCGGCTGCTCTATGCGCTGCTGCTGATCCTCTTCGTCGCTCGATCCACCGTCGCGGCGCTCGGCGATTCGGTCACGATCGACGAGTTCGTCGGCCTGCCGGTCGGGCTCTACACGCTGCAGGCGGTCGACTTCCGTTCCGAGTCGATGAATCCCCCCTTCTTCCGGAGCTTCGCGGCGCTGCCACTGCTCATGGGCGGCCCGCTGACGCCGCAGATCCCGCCGATGAACGAGATCAACGACTGGGCGATGGGATACCGCTTCATGCAAGACTACGGCGCGACCTACCACCAGCTCTTCGTGCCGGCGCGCTGCATGGTCATTCTGACCACGGTCTTGCTCGGGGCGTTGGTCCTGCAGTGGTCGACCGAGCTCTACGGATACGCGGCAGGCCTCGTCTCGCTATTCCTGTTCACGTTCTCGCCGACGATTCTGGCGCACGGCCATCTCGTGACTCTGGACGTTTCTGGTGCCGTCGGATGGACCGCGGTCGCTTACCTGACGTGGAGGATGCTCGATCAGCCTTCGGTCTCGAGAGCCATCCTCCTCGGCTTGACACTCGGCCTCGCTCCGGCGCTCAAGCTCTCGGGCCTCACGGTACCCATCGTCACGGCTCTTCTCGTCCTCGTGCGGGCAGTCACCGAGCCGAGGGACGTCCGCTGGTATCGATGGCTGGGGCTCTTGATCTTCGTCAACCTTCTCGCGCTCGGAGTGCTGAACGGCCTCTATCGCTTCGAGGGGTTCGGCCGAGCCTTCGCCGACATCGATTTCGACTCGCAGAAGCTGCTTCGCGTGCAGCGGGCGATGCCCTGGCTCCGGCTCCCGCTCCCCAAGCCCTTCCTCAAGAGCCTCGATGCGCTCTTCGTCGGCGACCAGCCGACGGAGCCCGCGTACTACCTCGCGGGGATGTGGTCGCTCGTGGGCTGGCGGTACTACCACCTCGCCGCCTTCCTGCTGAAGGCTCCGCTGCCGCTTCTCTTGAGCGGTCTCTTCGCGCTCGGCGCGTGGCTGCTGGGACGAAGCAAAGGGGCTCATGACTACTGCGTGTTCATCACCCTGATCTTCGTGTTCGTCGCCAATGCGCTTCTGAACCCCTTGAACATCGGCGTGAGGCACGCCCTGCCGGCGTTCCCCCTCCTTGCCATCGGAGCTTCGCCTTGGCTGGCGGGTCCAATCGAGCGTCTTCTATCCCGATCGCGGGCGGCCAAAGACCTGGCGGGCGCGGCGGTGAGCGTCACGTTGCTAGGGTGGTTCGCCTGGTCGAGCGTATCGATCGCGCCCCGCTACCTCGAATACTTCAACGAGCTCGCCGGCGGGCCCGAGAACGGCCACCGCTGGCTCATCGACTCCAACCTCGACTGGGGCCAGGATCTCCTCCGGCTTCGCACCTACATGACAGCCCATCGCCTCCAGAAGGTGAACCTGGCCTACTTCGGCCGGGTGGATCCGCGCGTCTACGACATTCAGTTCACGCCGCTCGTGAAGGGCGAGTCGCACGGGATCTCCGTCGTTTCCGCATCGTTTCTGATGGGGCGCCCCTACTGGATCTGGTTCGCGCCGAGCGATCTCGAATGGGCCCATCACGGAGCGTACACCTGGCTCCAGGGCGAGAAACCGATCGCTCGCGTGGGCTCGATGTTCGTCTTCGACCTGCCGTGAGTCGCGCGCGGATTGGTAGAGGGGTGTGATTGGTGAGGCACGTGAGCCCGCCGCGCTCGGTCCAGTTGCTGCTCTTCGCGGCAACCCTCGCCTCCTTCGCGTACTTCCAGCCGGGCGGAGGCTGGAACCAGAACGCTAGGTTTGCCCAGGTGCGGGCGATCGTCGAGAGCGGAAGCCTTTCGATCGATTCGTTCCTCGTCTACCAGATCGATCGCTCGACCCCCGTCGAGACGCATCTGAAACGGTTGCCAGTCGACCACGGCGAGGTCCGCATCGACGGTCGACCCTATGCGCTCGCCTGGGTCGTGGACGAGCGCGGACAGCTCAGCGCAGCGGACGCATCGAGCGAAGCGCCCATGCGCCCGCTGCACCTGGTTGCGGTCAGCGGAGACGTCGCCTACGCCGGTGGCCACTTCTATCCGAACAAGTCGCCGGGAGTCACGCTGCTGGCCGTGCCCGGCTATTGGCTCCTCCATCGGCTCGAGACCTGGTCGGGAGCGGATCCAGACGATTGGTGGACTCTCACCGTGAATGCTTGGCTGACGTCGGTCCTGAGCGTCGGCCTCGTCTCCGCAATCGGCTGCGTCATCTTCTTCCGTGTTGCGACGAAGCTCCGCCTGGGGAGCCTCGAAGCGACGCTGCTAGCAACGCTCGCCTTCGCGTGGGGCACGATTTACTTTCCCTATGCGACGATGCTCTTCGAGCACGATGTGATGGCGGTCGCGTTCCTGGGTGCCTTTTCGGCTCTGCTCGACGCAGGCGATGGGAAGCGGGGGGCTTGGTCACATTCGCTTCGCGCCGGCCTATACGCGGGTGGGAGCGTGTTGGCCAATTACATCGGCGCGGTGCCGGTCTTGATGCTCGCCGTGTACGCGCTCCGTCGTCTCGGCGTTCGACAGGTCGCGTGGCTCGCTGTCGGTGTCATTCCATCGCTCTTGGTGATCGGGCTCTACGATCTAGCCTGCTTCGGCTCGCCGCTCGCGACGAGTTACGCCCCGACGCATCCTGGGTTTCAGAACACCGGGCTGCTGCTCGGAGTTCTCGGCGCGCCTCGGCTCGATGTGCTTTCCGCGATCCTCTTCTCACCCTATCGTGGACTCTTCTACGGCTCGCCGTTTCTGGCCTTCGGCATCGCGGGACTCCTTCGACTCTATCGCGATCGCCGTTGGCGAGCCGAAGCCGTGGTCTTCGTGGCCATATTCGCCTTCTTCCTGGCATTCACGGCGGCCTTCAACGGTTGGCAAGGCGGCGCGGCGACCGGACCCCGCTATTTGCTCCCGGCGGTGCCGTTCGTGGCCCTGCCAGCCGTCTACGGCTTTGCCAGGTGGCGGCGCACGACTTGCCTCTTCGCGGCATGGTCTGCCGTTGTCATGCTGCTCGCCACTGCCGTAGACCCGCTCAGTCCGCTCGGAAACCGCGACATCGCGCTCTATCCTGGAAGGCCGCTCGTGCGGTACGACCCGTTCCTCGACTATCACGTCCGGCTGTTTCTCGAAGAAGCGCCGGTGGAGCTCACGAATGCCGGCATCGAGGCCGCTCTAGCCGGCTATGATAGAAGGATGCAGGCGGCGGGGAAGTCTCGGGTTGAAATCGATCAGGCTGTCGCACAGCTGAGAAGCGAGCTTCGCGCCCTTGGTCCACGAGTCCCTCCCCAGATCGTTCCGATTGCCGCATTTCACGGCCCCGTCTCGGCAAGACCCTGCGGTTTTTTCGAGGCAGCGATCAACCAGCTGTCTCCGCCTCATTCCGCGGTCGCAAGCTGGAACTCGTTCAACGTCGGCGAGTTTCTCGCACCTGAAAGCCGGCTGAGCCTTTTGCCGCTCTTGATCGTGGTGTGCGTGCTGACGACGGCGGCTCTCCGGAGGTGTCGTCTTGAAGAACGTCGCTCGGGCGGAAAATCGATGGCTCGTGATGAGGCCGTCGTCGACACATGACCGAGGCGCGCCGTCGCCTGGGTACGACGACGTGCCGCTCGTCAGCTGGTTCATGCTCCGCGGCCGTTGCGAGCTGCGGAGCGTCGATCTCGTTATCCTGCGGCGGTCGCCTGGGCGTCCTACAGCTCAAGAACAAGGCGCAGACCCTCGTTAAGCTGCTGAAGCTGCGGCGAAGAGAGGCGCCCGATACATTCGGTAAGGAACGATTTATTGACCGTGATGAGCTGCGAAACGTTGACCACCGAATCGCGCGAAAGACCGCTACCCTTTTTCCGCAGAAGGAGATTACCGGGCGCAAGGGCAAGTCGGGTATTGGACGTCACGACAGCACCAATAACGGTTTGGATTCGACTCTCAGTAAAGTCGTCGGATTGAACGACTACCAACGGACGGCGGTAACCAGGTTCGGATCCTCGGGGCTCGCGAAGAGATGCCCACCAAATTTCTCCGCGACGCATCACCACTTCTCACGGTGAAGAGAGCGCTCTTGCAACTTCTGAAGAACGGGATCGACCTCGGAGTTCTCTTTCTTGTCTCCGTACACTTCGTTCAGTGCTTCAGTAATGCTCTTACGGCGATGCTGCTTTACGTAGGACGCGATAGCCGTAGCGTAGAGCCGACTACGCGGCACTCGGAGCCGCCTAGCCAGCTGCTCGGCCTCGTGAAAGACAGGGTCGGGAAGAGACACCGCAGTTTTCATGGTTTGTGGTATAACTATAGTTATACCAATTCGCAAGTGGCTCGGTGCCCGACCCGGAGCGGGGCGGAACGCACTAAAGCGCGCAAATTTCGGAAGCCGAGCAAGAGCCAACGGCCGAGGTTGTCTGTCCGAAGCCCCGGAGGAATGGGAAAATCGATGGCTCGTGATGAGGCCGTCGTCGATACATGACCGAGGCGCGCCGGGCGGCCCGCAGAATTGGTCCCCCGCGGGCCAGAGGGGCTCATCGCCCTTGCCTCGACGCTCCTGCCTCCTCTAAGTTGTGCGGGTCCCGAAATGTCCCCTCTCACATCGATAATCCTCTTCCTCTTCGGCGCGATCATCGGCTCCTTCGCGAACGTCTGCATCCTCCGAGTCCCCGCCGAGGAATCGATCGTCTTCCCGGGCTCGCGCTGCCCCGAGTGCGGGCACCCCGTCGCGTGGTACGACAACATCCCGCTCCTCAGCTGGCTCGTGCTGCGCGGCCGCTGCCGGAGCTGCCAAGAGCCGATCTCGTTTCGGTACTTCGTCGTCGAGCTGGTGACCGCGCTCGCGGCCGTGGCGCTCTACCTGCGGTTCGGCCTCGGCGTCGAGTGGCTCGTCCTCTTCACGTTCGTGGCGGCGCTGATCGTCATCACGTTCATCGATCTCGACCACCGCATCATCCCCGACGTCATCAGCCTGCCGGGGATCGTCGTGGGCTTCCTGCTGTCGCTTCGTGGCGCGCCCGGTCCGGGGCCTCTCTCTTCGGCCATCGGCATTCTGGCCGGCGGCGGACTGCTGCTCGCCGTGGCCTGGGGCTACCACGCGTTGACGGGGCGAGAGGGCATGGGCGGCGGAGACATCAAGCTTCTCGGCATGGTCGGCGCGTTTCTCGGCTGGCGGTCGGTGCCGTTCACGATGCTTTTCTCCTCGCTCACCGGCTCGATGGTCGGCGTGACGCTCATGTGGTGGACGGGCTCGGACACCAAGTACGCGATCCCCTTCGGGCCGTTCCTCGCGCTCGGCGCGATCGCCTACATCTTCTGGGGCGATCAGGTCATCGGCTGGTATCTCGGCCTCGGGGCGCGCTGAGTGCGAGCGGCGAAAGCAAGCCGTGGGTCTCGAAAAAAGCCGACGCGGCCAGGTATTCGGTCCATCCTTCAAGACGAAGCCGCTCGGAAAGGTTAACCGGACTCGGTCTTCCGCCATCGCTCTCGCTTGTGCGCGCGGTTCGAGGCCGCATGCGAGTCGAAAGGCGGGTCGGCGGCGCCACGTCCAGATTCCCGTTCGGCCTTGACAACTGCGGGACTAGCCTCGTCGGTGCAAATTACCTACGTTTTGAAACTTCGCCTGGCACCGGATAAAAACCGAGTGTCAGCGGATTGACACCTCCATGCCCGAGCGCCGACTACGAACTCCATCGCCGCTCTCGGTCACCCGCGTTCTCATCGTCGACGACGAGGAGAATCTCCGCCGTCTCCTCACCGATATGCTGACGCAGGAGGGCTACGAGGTCGTCACGGCCTGCGACGGAGAGGAGGCGCTCGCGCTCCTCGCCGACCAATGCTTCGACGTGGTGCTCTCCGACATTCGCATGCCGCGGCTCGACGGTTGGGGCTTCCTCGAGGCCCTCGCCGAGCGAAGCCGCCCGCCGGTCGTCATCATGATGTCGGGATACGGCGACCGCGACACGGCACTGAAGGTGATGAAGCGCGGCGCCTACGACTATGTCTCCAAGCCGTTCACGACCGGCGAGGTGCTGCTCACGCTGCGCAAGGCGGAGGAGCGCGAGCACCTGCGGCGCGACAACACGCGCCTCAAGGAGGACGCTCTCCGCCAGTTCGGCTTCGAGAACATTGTCGCCCGTAGCACGCAGATGCTCGAGATCTTTGCGATCATAACAAAGATCGCGGACTACAAGACGACCGTGCTCATCACGGGGGAGAGCGGCACCGGCAAGGAGCTGATCGCCCGGGCGCTGCACTTCAACTCGCCCCGCCGCGACAATCCCTTCATCGCCGTGAACTGCGGCGCGATCCCCTCGGATCTCCTCGAGAGCGAGCTCTTCGGGCACGTCAAGGGATCGTTCACCGACGCGGTGCGCGACAAGAAGGGCCTTTTCGAGATGGCGCACACCGGCACGCTGCTTCTCGACGAGATCGGCGAGCTGCCGCTCGGGCTCCAGGTGAAGCTCTTGCGCGCGCTTCAGGAAGAGGAGATTCGCAAGGTCGGCAGCAGCGTGGGGACGCGGATCGACCTGCGAATCATCGCGGCCACGGTGCGAGACCTGCCGCGCGAGGTGCGCGAGGGACGATTCCGCGACGATCTCTACTACCGGCTGAACGTCCTCTCGATCCACCTGCCTCCGCTTCGCGATCGTCCCGAGGACATCTCTCTGCTCATCGAGCACTTCCTCGAGAAGCACAGCAGCAAGCACGAGATCCACAAGCCGGAAATCGCCAAAGCGGCCTTCCGCATGCTGCTGGACTACCGCTGGCCGGGAAACGTGCGCGAGCTGGAGAACACGATCGAGCGCGCGGTGATTCTCGCCGGCGAGACGATCACCCCCGACGACCTCCCGCCGCACCTGCTCGCGCCGGCCGCGACGACCGGCGTGCAGGCGACGGAAGAGAGCGACAATCCGCTTTCGCTGAAGCGAGGCGTGCGCAATCTCGAGGAGACCCTGATCCGGCGCGCGCTCGAGCTCTCCCGATCGAACCGCACGCGGGCCGCGAAGCTGCTCGACATCAGCCACCGCACCCTGCTCTACAAGATGCACGAGTACGGCATTAAGTAGCCCGACTTCGGGCATCGCCGCCGGGCGCGGCCACCCGTATTCGGGCGGGCGTTGATAGGCCAGGCTCGGCGGTTCGCGGCGTTTCGGTCGTGGACGCGCTGGCGCGCGGCTTGCTCTACCGATCCGGCAATGGGCCGCGCTCCGATTCGCCGCGACGGGTTCACGCTTCTCGAGCTGCTTTGCGCGCTCGGCGTGCTCTCCGTCCTGCTCGCCATCGCCCTGCCGAGGGTTTCAGCGGCTCTGCCGGGTCTGCTTCTCGATCAAGCGGCGCGACGACTCGTCTCGGACCTCGAGCTCGCGCGCGTCAAGGCGGTCAACCGAAATACCCGCGTGCGTACGATCTGCGACCTCGCCGCTGCTCAGTATCGAGTCGAGATCGAGTCGGAGGGTCGCTTCGATCCGGAAGGCGGCGCTCGGACGTTCCCCTCCGGCGTGGCCTTCGATGCGGCGTCGTCGACGAGGGTCTCCGGGGGCCGCGTCTCGGTCACCTGGCTTCCGCGCGGTCACACGTTCGACAACGCGACGATCGCGCTCACCGCGACCGGGGGCGCCGTGCGGCGCGTGATCGTCAGTGCTGCCGGCAGGGTGAGGGTGGAATGAGACGAGGCTTTACGCTGCTCGAAGTCCTCGTCACGCTCGGCGTCGCCTCGGTGTCGCTGGCGGCGATCGCCCATTCGACGTGGAGCATCGTCCTCGGCCGGCGCGCGAGCGATCTCCAGCAGGCGGCCACGCTGATCGCCGAGCGGCGCCTGGAGGAGCTCCTGGCCAACGCCGCCGAGGACATCACGGCACGAGACTCGTCGGAATCGGTGGCAGATGCGACGGGAGCGCTTCTCTTGCGAACGCTCGTCGAGCCGGGGCCACGCGAGAATCTCTGGCACCTGTCCGTGACGGCAACTCCGCCCCGCGGAGGCGCTCCCGTCCGGTTTCACACGCTGCTGCGAAGGAGATGGGTATTGCCATGAACACGCGATGCGGCTTCACGCTGCTCGAGTTGCTCGTCTCGGTCACCTCGTCGTTGCTGATCATCGCCGCCGTCGGCAGCTTCTCGCGCGCCGAGAGCCGCATGGCCGACCGCGAATCACGCCGTCTGCGGCTTCGTGAGGCGAATCGACGCGTGCTCGAGATGATCGCGCGCGAGGTCCGCGGCGCGGGATTTGCGCCGGTTGTGGGAAGCTTCGACGGAGGCCGCGACGGCCTCGCGGTCGCCGCACCGGACCGGATCGAGCTTCGCTCCGATCTTCACGGTGCGACGACGACGGATGCCCCCGATGGGACCCTCGACGTCGACTCCGACGAGCGGATCGGATTCTTCCTGAATGCGAGCCGGGGGACCGTCTCGGAGTCCGTCGGCCGGCAGACGCTGCCACTCACGCTGGATTCGACGGTACCCGCGGGGGGCCTCGTCTTTCGCTATCTCGACGCTTGCGGCGATGAGATTCTGCCCGCCGCCGGCACGGACCTCTCGGCCGATGAGAGACCGCGGGTGCGCAGCATCGCCGTTGGGCTGACGATCAAGGAGGGTGTGGAGTCGGTGGCGGAGGAGCTGACCGCCGCGCTCCGCAACCGGCGGAGCCTCCGATGCGGGTGAGTCGAAACGGGATCGCGCTCGTCTCGGTCCTCTTCATGCTGGTGGGCCTTCTCGCGCTGACCGCGACGCTGTTTCTCTCGTTGTTTCTCGACGCCCAGGCGGCCTCGAACGTCTCGGCCGGGGACGACGCGCTCTTCGTGGCCGAGGCCGGGATCCAGCACCTGTGGTCGCTGCTCGAGCCGGCGAGCGATTTCGCGCGCGAGCTCGCCTGGCCGGCCGGAGCCCCTCCGTTCGGATCGCCCGTCGGCTTTCCCGAGTCGCCGCGAACCTATCGCGTTCGCGTCGATGGGCTCGCAGACGGAAGCCTGCGCGCCAGCTCCGAAGGGACGAGCCACCGGGGCGCTCGACGCAAGGTCGAGGCCGTATTCGTCCGCGAGCCACGGTTCCGTCCGCCCGCGGCCGTGACGATTGCCGCAACGACGTCGCCGACGGACATCTCCGGAGCTCTCGACGTCTCCGCGGACGAGACCGGCGGCGAGCTGCCCGCGTACGGCGCCGAGAGCCGGGAAGCCGCCGCGGCCTTCCGCAGAGCCCGCGGTGACGCCACAGAGGTCGCAATCGTCGGCTCGAGCGGTCTTCCGGACGCAATCGACCACTTGCGCGAGATTGCAGACGTCGCGCCCGACGGAACGCAGGAGGGCGGCACCTTCGGAAGCACGGGGGAGCCGGTGGTGGTTCGCTTCACGGGCCAGGCGGAGATTTCCGGAACGGTCGTCGTGAGCGGCATCGTGCTTGCCGACGCGCCGCTTCGCGTGCGCGGTCGCCTCGAAGTCGACGGGCTGCTGCTCGCGCCGCAAGGGATCGACGTCGAAGGGGAGCTGGTGATCGGCGGTGCCGCTTGGGTTGCGGGCGAGATGCGCGTTCCCGCTGCGGGCCGGCTCGTCGTCCGCTATGCGGGCTCGGCGCTCGATCGGAGCGCCGTGGCGGGGCGCGGGGCGTTGCCCAGAGCTGCGATCCTTGGAGCCTGGAGGGAGGTCTGGTAACCAGTAAGACGAGCCCGTCCCAAGCTGACGGGCACGGATGACCACATGATCAAGCCATTCACCCCTCGCAACGGCTCCCCTACGGCGTGCGTCTGGTCCCCGGCAAAGACGCCTGACTGACTTTGTTCATCACGATCGAAGGGATCGAAGGCGGCGGAAAGACGACGCAGGTGGGTCTTCTGGCTGCCGCGCTCGAGCACGCGAAGCTCGTCGTGCGAGTGACGCGTGAGCCGGGCGGAACCAAGCTCGGCGAAGAAATCCGCTCCTTGCTATTGCACTCGGCCACGAGCGTGGGCGGACTCGCCGAGCTGTTTCTCATCCTCGCCGATCGTGCGCAGCACGTCGAAAGCTTGATTCAGCCCGCGCTTCGCGCCGGCGAGGTAGTGCTCTGCGATCGATTCGCGGACTCGACGCTCGCCTATCAGGCCTACGGCCGCGAGCTGCCGCTCGAAGCCGTCCGCGCCGTGGAATCCGTGGCGCGTCAAGGGATGCTGCCCGATCTCACCTTCGTGCTCGACTGTCCGATCGAGGTCGGCCTCGCCCGCACGCGTCGGCGCCGCGGGCACGCCGCGGCGGATCGCTTCGAGGGTGAAGAGGCGAGCTTCCACGAGCGCGTGCGGCAGGGATTTCTCGCCCTCGCTCGCGAAGATCCCCGGCGGATCCGCGTGATCGACGGCACGCGGGCGGCCGACGACGTGCACCGCGAGATTCTCGCCTGGAGCGCGGAGAAGCTCGGAGTTCGAACGCCATGAGCGCGGCGGCCTCCGAGCACGTCGAGCGCGTCCTCTCGCTCTCCGAGATCCTCGGGCAGGATCACGTCGTCGCCATGCTCGGGCAGGCACTGGCCCGGAAGACGTTGCATCACGCCTTGCTGTTCGTCGGGCCGGAAGGCGTCGGCAAGCGCTCGGCCGCCATTGCGCTGGCCGCCCGGCTGCTCTGCGAGCGGCGGGGCGAGGAGGCCTGCGGAAGCTGCGCGCCGTGCGTCCAGGTGGCGGCGGGAACGCATCCCGACTTCCGCCGCGAGACCCTGCCTCTCGACGACAAAGGAGCGCCGCGCGAACGGATGCTGATCGAGCAAGTGCGTGCCGTGCAGCTCTTCCTCGCCGGGCAAGCGCTCGGCGGCGGCAGCAAGATCGCCATCTTCGAGGAAGCGCAGGCGCTCACCGAGGATGCGCAGAACGCGCTCCTGAAGATCCTCGAGGAGCCGCCGCGCGGCTCGATTCTCATCCTCGTCTGCCACAACGGCTCGCGCCTCTTGCCGACGGTCCGGTCGCGCTGCCAGCGAGTCACGTTTGTGCCGCTCGCGCGCGCCACGGTCGAGATGATCCTGCGGGATCGGCTCCGAGTGAGCCCCGACGACGCGCGATTTCTCTCCTCCTATTCCGAAGGGAGCGTGGTTCTCGCCGCCGACGTGACGCGCTTGCGCGAGGCGCATGCGCGCGCGGCCGATCTCCTTGCCGCCTGCGCCGGGAACTATGCCGAGGTGGTCTCCGCCGTGAGAGAGGTTCTGTCCACCCCGAGAGGCGTGCCGCTGGAGCTCAAGATGGTTCTCCTCCTGCTTCGCCGGCAGCTGCGCGCACGGGCCGGCCTCGAGGACGTGGCGGAATTGACTCCGGGCGGCAAAACAGGGACTCTCGTCGGCGCACTGCACGCCGCAGAGGCTGCGTACGCCGCCCTGGTCGATTTCGGCCGGAACGCCAACCGGGCGCTGGCCGCGGAGCGAATGGCGCTACGCATCGGCGCCAGCCTGAGCTGAGCACCCATATGGACGAAAACGTTTCCGAAACAGTCGCGACACCGCTTCGTGTGGTGGGCGTGAAATTCAAGGTCGCGGGCACGATCTACGACTTCGATGCCGGCACGATCGACGTCGCGGTCGGCGACTCGATCGTGGTCGAAGCCGAGCGCGGCATGGCGCTGGCGATGGTGGCCACACCGCCGCGTCCGTGGTCACCCGAGCCTGGCTCGGCGAAGCCCCTGCGGGTGCTGAAGAAGGCCGACGATCGCGACTTCGCCGGGGAAGACGAGAACCGCCGGCGCGAGCACGAGGCGTACCAAATGCTGCGTGAGCTGATCCACGCGCGCCGCCTCGCGATGAAGCTCATCAAGGTCGAATACGGCTTCGACGGCAGCAAAGCGACCGTCTACTTCTTCTCCGAGAACCGCGTGGATTTTCGCGACCTGGTGCGGGAGCTCGCACAGCGCCTGCGCATCCGCGTCGAGATGAAGCAGATCGGCGCGCGCGACGAGACCAAGCTCGTCGGCGCGCTCGGACCCTGCGGCCGCGAGCTCTGTTGCTCCTCGTGGCTCCGCGAGTTTCACGCCATCTCGGTGAAGATGGCGAAGGAGCAGGATCTTTCGCTGAACCCCTCGAAGCTCGCCGGGATGTGCGGGCGGCTCAAGTGCTGCCTCCGCTACGAATACGAGACCTATCTCGAGCTCCGGCGGGCCCTCCCGGGCGTCGGGCGCAGGGTCACTTGCGTCAAGGGAGACGGCGTCGTCGTGAAGCAGCTGCCGATCCGCGAGTCGGTGATCATCCGGCGCGACGAGGACGGCGCCGAGGTCGAGGCCACGCTCGAGGATCTCGTGGAGAAGAAATCTGAGTAGGCTACGGGCTACCGGAAAGGAATCATGAAGTCGTTTCTCGTAGCCCGTGGCCTGTAGCCGTCTCCATGGATCGCATCTACCTCACCACCCCGATCTACTACGTCAACGCCGAGCCGCACCTGGGTCACACCTACACCACGGTCGTCGTCGACACGGTCGCCCGCTACTACCGAAGCCGCGGCACGGAGACCTTCTTCTTGACGGGCACCGACGAGCACGGCGACAAGATCGCCGAGGCGGCGGCCGCGGCCGGCGAGACGCCGAAGGCCTACGCGGACCGCATCTCGGCGCTGTTCCGCTCCACCTGGGACGCCTGCGGCCTCACCTACGACCACTTCATCCGCACCACGGACGAGCATCACCAGCGATTCGTCCAGCACGTGCTCGACGAGGTCAACCGCGGGGGCGACATCTATTTCGGCGAGTACGGCGGCCTCTATTGCACGGGCTGCGAGCGGTTCTACACGGAGAAAGAGCTCGTCGCGGGCAAGTGCCCCGATCACAAGATCGAGCCCAAGTTCGTAAAGGAGAACAATTACTTCTTCCGCATGAGCCGCTATCAGCAGCGGCTCCTCGAGCACATCGCGGCCAACCCCGACTGGATCCGGCCCGAGCGCTATCGCAACGAGGTCCTGGGCTTTCTCCGTGAGCCGCTCGAGGATCTCTGTATCTCGCGCCCGAAGAGCCGCCTCGCCTGGGGAATCGAGATCCCCTTCGACCGCGATTTCGTCACGTACGTGTGGTTCGATGCGCTGCTCAACTACACGAGCGCCGCTGCTGCCCAAGGCGAGAGGTTCTTTCAGGAATACTGGCCGACGACCGAGCACTTCATCGCCAAGGACATCTTGAAGCCGCACGGCGTCTACTGGCCGACGATGCTGATGGCCGCGGGCTTCCCGCTCTACCGCCATCTCAACGTGCACGGCTACTGGACGGTCGAAGGCGACAAGATGTCGAAGAGCCTCGGCAACGTGATCGCGCCGCGCGCGATGATCGAGAAGTACGGCAACGATGCGTTCCGCTATTTCCTGCTCCGCGAGAGCGTCTTCGGTCTCGACGCCGATTTCCGGGAGGAGACCCTCGTCAATCGCTACAACGGTGACCTCGCCAACAACGTCGGCAATTTGGTGAGCCGCACGCTGTCGATGCTCGCGCGATACTTCCAGAGCGCACTGCCCGCGCCTACCGCTCTCGAACCGATCGATCGGGAGCTCGCCGAGGCCTTCGAAAGCACCGAGCGCGAGATCGACGAGCACATGGCGACTCTCGGCTTCAATCGCGCGCTCGGGGCGTTGCTCCGCGCCACCGATCGCGCCAACAAGTACATCGCCGAGACCGCGCCGTTCACGCTCGCGAAAACGCCCGAGCAGATGCCGCGCGTGGGAGCGATCCTTCGACATCTCGCCGAGTCGCTGCTGCGAACCGCTCGGCTCGCGGCGCCGTTCGTTCCCGACACCGCCGCGCGCATCGTCGATCTCTTGAACCTTCCGCAGAGCGCGCTGCGAAGCCCCAGCCGACCATGGGGGGAGGGATTTCCGACGGAGCACCACGTGAAGCCTTCCGTCGTCCTCTTCCCGCGGATCGAGCCGCGGCGCTGACGTGGTCTTGCTCATCGATTCGCACTGCCACGTCGGCGAAGCGGAGTACGACGCGGATCGTGCCGCGGTGCTCGCGCGGGCGCGTGCGGCGGGCGTTTGCCAGCTGATCGTCGCCGCGGCCGGCGGAAGCGTGGAGACCAACATCCGCGCGCTCGAGGTCGCGGAGCGCGAGCCCGATTGTCGCGCCGTCGTCGGCGTCCATCCTCACGACGCCAAGCTCGTCGACGATTCTCTTCTCGACAAGATTCGCGGCTGGGCGCGACACCCGCGCGTCGTCGCGATCGGCGAGACCGGCCTCGACTTCCATTACGATCACTCGCCGCGCGAGCGGCAGGTCGAGGAGTTCCGCCGCTTCGCTACGCTCGCCCGCGAGGCTTCTCTACCGCTGGTGATCCACAGCCGCGCGGCCGCCGACGAGACTCTGCGGGTGCTTCGCGAGGAGGGCGTCGAGAGCGGCGTCATGCATTGCTTCACCTACGGACCGGAGGTCGCGCGGCGCGTGGTCGATCTCGGCTTCTACGTCTCGTTCAGCGGCATCGTCACGTTCCGCAATGCGGACGACCTCCGCGAGGCCGCTCGGCTCGTCCCGCTCGATCGTCTGCTCGTCGAGACCGACTCGCCTTATCTCGCCCCGGAGCCGCGGCGAGGGGGCCGGAACGAGCCCTCGAGGGTCGTCGACGTCGCGAAAGGGCTCGCGGTCGCGCTAGGTCAGCCGCTCGAGGAACTGGCCGAGCGCACCGTAGAGAACACGCGCCGGCTGTTTCGGCTTCAATGAGCCTCGCTTCGCCGCGACGGCCCATCGCCCTCGCGGCATTCGCGACAGATGCCGTAGAGCTCGAGGCGGCGGCGTGTGATCACCGCGCCGAGCTTCTTGGCGATGCGCTCGTCGAGCGCTGCGATCTCGAAGCTCGAGAACTCGATGATCCGGCCGCAGCGCTCGCAGATGAAGTGGTCGTGGGCGCGCTTCTCGCCTTCCGCCCTCTCGAAGCGCGCCTCCCCGTCGTTGAAGTGACGCTCTACCGCAAGGCCGCACTCCTTCAGGAGACGGAGCATGCGATACACGGTCGCATAGCCGACCCGTGGGTTGACCTTTTTCACTTCCGCGTAGAGCTCCTCGACGCTGATGTGCCGGTCGGCGGAGAGAAACACGCGCGCGATGTCCTCGCGCTGCGAGGTAGTCTTGAGACCGCGCTCCTTCAGCCACTCGCGAAAGGTCTCCAGAGACCGCGCCACGGGACGCTCTGCCGGTGCCGGCGAGGCCGGATGCTTCACGGGCTCTCGGCGCCGGACCGCTCGTCCTTGCCGAGAATCCGGCGCAGCTCCGGCGAGACGTAAACCTCTCCGAGATCGCGCCGCGACAGCTCCTCGAGCAGCACCTCCAACCTCCCCGCCGGCGGCAGGTCGCGATCGAGAAACAGGATGTTCTGCCCGCGGACGCGGCAAGAGCCGCTGCGCACCTGATAGCCGATCTCGCGCAGCAGCCGCTCCTCTCGGACCTCGAGACCCACACGTGTAGCGAGTCCCTTCAGCTCTTCGAGGACGGCTTCGATCTTGTAACTCGATCGTCGCGCGGCGTTCGGACGCTCTCGCCTGGCCACTGCTCGTTTGTAAAGGGTGGTCCGAACTTTGTAAAGCAAGCGGCTACCCAGGACGCCTGCGGGGCCGGCTCCGTTGCTTGCCGCTCGGAGGTGCCGGTGGTAACAGGCGAGTGAGCGGAGATGATCAAGAACATTCTCGTCGCGATCGACGGCTCGGAGCATGCCCGCTCGGCAACCGAGCATGCGCTCTGGATCGCCGGACGCGTGAACGCCAGCGTGACCGCGCTCCACGTCATCGACATCGTCTCGATCGAGGGCTCGTTCCTCCACGACATCTCCGGCTCGCTCGGGTTCGAGCCGTACCTCGACTTCTCGTCGAAGATGCGAGAGGTGCTGGAGGAGCGCGGCCGCGCCATGCTCGCCGAGTTTTCCGAACGCGCCGCCGAGGCCGGCGTGCGCTTCGAGACGTTGATGGACGTGGGCGTCATCGCCAACGAGATCTGCGAGCGGGCACGGACGGCGGACGTCGTGGTCATCGGACATCGCGGCGTCAACGAGAAGTTCTCGACCGGGCTGCTCGGCGGCACCGCCGAGAGCGTGACGCGGAAGTGCCCGAAGCCGCTGCTCGTCTGCCCGACGGAATGGAAGGGCGGTATTCAGAAGCCGCTCCTCGCCTACGACGGCAGCCAACGCTCGGCGAGCGCAATGCAGGCGGCCGCCGACTTCTGCGTGTCCTTCGCACTGCCGCTCACGGTGGCTCACGTGGCGCGCGACGAGGCGACGGGGACGCGCGTCCTCGACGAAGCCAAGCGCTACCTCGCGTCGTACACGATCCAAACCTCGTTCGCCTCCTTGTCGGGGCACGCCCCGGAGCGAATCGTCGCCGCGATCCGCAGCGAGGGGCATGACCTGCTCTTCATCGGCGCCTACGGCCACAGCCGCATCGTCGAGATGGTGCTCGGCAGCACGACGGAGTACGTGCTGCGGAACGCGCCTTGCCCGGTGTTCTTGAACCGCTAGTCCTAGTCGTTGCGGGACGCTAGCTCGGGAGGATGTTGCATCCCCTTTGATCGCGCCCGTCGGGCGCGATCCGTGACGCACCCTCCTCGCTCGGCAGCCTACGCGGCCGGAGACGGGATCGCGACCGACGGGAGCGATCTGTGACGCAGACTGCCGGCGCTACGACCTGTTCTGCCCGCGCAGCTTCCCGAGCCGCTCCTCGAGTCGCGCGATGCTCTTCTCGATGCGAGAGAGCTCCTTCTGAACGGCGGGCAGAGAGGTGAAGCGCTCGACGGACTTCTTCACGCGCTCGTCGATCCGCTTCTGCAGGGCTTCGAGCTGCCGCTGCGGGGAGGCGAGCAGGTCTTCAAGGAGCGCCTTCCCTTGCGGCGCTCCCCGCCCAACGAGCTCTTGAACGCGCTTGCCGGCCTTTTCGCCGATCGATCCGATCGCCTCCATCCCGCGGTCGACGCGCGTGGCGATATCCTGCAGTGTCGCTTCCCCTTGCTGAATGATGCTGCGCAAGATCGGCAGCGGCAGCAGGCCGTTCTTGCGGCGCTCCTCCTCGAGGATGATCTGCGCGAAGGTGACCGCGGTCAGATCCTCGCCACTGTCGTTATCGACGACTTGCACTTCCTCGCCCTGCTTGACGAAGGAGGCGATCGCCTCGAGCGTGACGTAGCGGCTCTCTTGCGTGTCGTAGAGCTTGCGGTTCCCGTAGCGCTTGATGAGACGAGACATGCGAAAGGATTATTCGGGTAGAACCCGGATCAGCACCGTGCGGGTTCGCGGCCCATCGAACTCGCAGAGATAAATCGCCTGCCACGCGCCGAGCACGAGCTTGCCGTTCTCGACGAACGCCATCGTCGAGCTACCGACCAGGCTGGCGAGGATGTGCGCCGCGGAATTCCCTTCGGCGTGAAGATACTCGCCGTTCGCGGGCACCATGCGCTCGAGCGCTTGGAGCATGTCGCGGCGCACGTTCGGGTCGGTGTTCTCGTTGATCGTGATCCCGGCGGTCGTGTGCGGCACGAACAGGTGACAAACCCCCTTCATCACCCCGATTTCGCGAAGCAACCGACTGACCGACGCCGTCACGTCGACGATCTCCCGTGGGCCGGCGGTTTCGACCTTGATTTTATGCATGGCGTCGAGAAACTGGGTCGGGCTACCACACGGGGTAGGGGGGTTCAAGGTGGAGTCGGGCGATGGGCGCGCTCACCGAGGCGAACGAGCAGCAGCCGCGTATCCGGTCGCCCCACGGACGCCGGCGGGCTCGTGTCGAGGATCTCGGCGGGGTCGCGATCCGTCGCCGCGAGCGCATCCCAGTCCTTCTGCCAGACGAGCGCCCATCCCGGCCGGTGAATCGTGGCGAACGCTCCGCTCTCCACGGCGACGTGTCGGCGGAGATAGAAGAGCACGGCGAGGTCCGGCGCGCGGAAGAAGGCGAGCGGCGCCGCACCGACCGTCGAGGCCACGCGCTCGGTGAACGGCGCGAACGATTTCAGCTCGGCCTCCAGAACGTTCGCGATGGAGCATCCCGCCAGAGTCAGGAGCACCGCCGTCGAGCCGATGAGAACGTAGAGCCCCCGCCACGCACGCTGGAGAGTCACAGCCGAAAGCGCCAGAGCGATCACGATCGCCGGCGCGACGACGATTGCGTTCGGCGGGCCGAGGCGATCGATTATCCGCGGCAGCAGCACACGGTCTTGCGGGTGGAGGAAGGGAATCAGCGGTTGCCAAGGCGCGAGGCCGAGACGCCAGGCGACGAGTAGCGACGCAACCAGCAGAGCGACCAACGCCGCCAGCACGCCGGCAATCGAGAGCGCTCTCGACGGTGCCCGCGAGGGGCTTCGGTCCAACAAGACCGACAGCTCGCGGCCGATGAGCAGCGCCGCCGCGGGATAGAGCGGCAACAAGTAGTTGGTGCGCTTGCCCGATGCTGCGGTGCAGACGAGAAAGACGATCGTCAGCCAGCCGACGAGATAGCCGGAAAAGCCCGAGCTTCGAGCCGTCGGGGCGCGCTCGCCCACACCGCGCCAGAGCGCCGCCGGTAGCGCGAGGCTCCACGGCAGCATGCCCGTGAAGAGCATCGGCACGTAGAAGAGCCGCGAGTGCCGACGGCTCGGGCCGCCCTTCTCGTAGGGGAAGAAGCGGAGCACGTTTTCGAGGATGATCTGCTTCTGAAAGAAGGCGCCCCCCGCGTGCGCGAGCGCCGCCGCATACCAGCTGCAGGCGATCGCGGAGAAGATCACGCTGGCGGCCGCGAGGTCACGAAGGCGGAGGAGCCGCCATTCGCCCCGGCGCCAGATCTCGACGACGAGGACGACGCCGACGAGCGCGGCCCCGGCAAAGCCCTTGGCGAGGGTCGCCGCCCCGGTGGCGGCGGCGAGCCCGACGAGCGCGCTCGATCGGCCGCTGCGGAGCCAGCGCTCGCCGAGCAGGAAAGCGCAGGTCAGGAAGAACACGAACGTTGCGTCCGTCCGAGCCGTGGTCGCCCATTTGACCCATTCCGGAGACGTGGCGAGCACCACCGCACCGACCGTCCCTGCGACGGCCCCCCACTCCGCCGAGCCGGCCACGAATACCAAGCCTACGGTAGCCGCAGCCGTGACCATTGACGGTAGACGGGCCGAGAGCTCGCTGACGCCGCCGGTCAGCTTGGCAAAGCCGATGGCGATCCAGTGATAGAGCGGTGGCTTCGAGGGAATCTGCTCGCCGTTGATTCGCGGCAGCACCCAGTCCCCGCTGTCCACCATCTCCCACACGACGAGCGCCTCCTGGCATTCGGCCGTGTTGGAGAAGCGCTCACTCCCCCCCGGGAGATAGACGAGCAGCGCGACCAGCGAGACCACGAGCCAACGAAGCACGAGGAGGGTGTGTACTTGCTTCCGGGAGCGGGTACAAATGGCGCCGCCATGAGCGACGCAGGACATGCTGCGGGGGCTGGCTCGGCACGCTGCTCCGGCCGGAGACGGTTCACAACCAACGGGAGCGATCTGTGACGCATCCCCCCGGCCTTCGTGCTCGACTTTCGCTGGCGCTGGCGACCGGTCTCTTCGCGCTCGCGCTATACCTTCCCGGCATCGGGATCGGCGATTTCGTCGGTGACGATGAGTCCCTCGACGCGGGGATCGTCTGGGAAATGAGACGGACCGGGGACTGGATGTTTCCCGAATTCAACGGCCAGTATCTTCCACCGAAGCCGCCCCTCTTCTACTGGGCCGCGGCGGCGGTCTCGAAGATGCGCGGCCGCGTCGACGAAGCGAGCCTGCGAGTGCCTTCGGCGGTGGCGGGGGCGGCGACCGTCGCGATCACCGTCGCGGGCGCCGCGCCGGCGGTCGGTCTTGGTCCGGCCGCGCTCGCCGGTGCCATGCTCGCGACGATGCCGATCATGGTCGGGGAATCGCGCATCGGACGCTGCGACATGGTGCTGACGTTCCTGGTAACGGCCTGCCTTCTCCTCGTCGGCCCCGCGCGCGCCCCGCCGATGTCGCACCCCGCCCGCTGGCTCTTCTGGTCGCTTCTCGGCCTCGCGGTGCTCGCCAAGGGCGGCGCCGGGCTCGGGCTCGTCGCGGTCATCGTCGTCTCGGCGGCGCTCGTCGAGCGCGATGCGCGCCGGCTGCGCGAGCTCGTCCATCCTTCCGTCGCCGCGCTCTTCGTCATTGGCGGAAGCTGGTACGCGATCGCCGCCGCGCACTGGGGCGCGCGGTTCGTCGACGAACAGCTCGTCGGCGAGAACCTGCATCACCTCTTCGGCGGAGGCGGCATCTCCGACAGCGGCTCGGGCAAGACCCCGCTGGCGGCGCATCTCGTCTACTACGCAGCGCCGCTCTTCTCGAAGATGTTTCCCTGGAGCGTTCTGCTCCCGGGGGCTCTTCTCGCCTTGCGGAAGCCGGCGCCTGGGCAGTCACCGTTGCGATTCTTCGCCGTCTGGCTCGTCGCCGGCCTCGCGTTCTTCACGCTCGTGTCGCGGAAGTCGCCCTATTACCTGTTGCCGCTCGCGCCAGCCGCAGCGCTGCTCGCGGCGGCTTGGATCTTCGAGCGGGTGCACGCCTCGCTTGCCTCCGAACCCTTCGATTTCGGTCTTTCGCGGTGGCGGGCCGGGTGCCTGCTCGCGGCGAGCGTTCTCCTCTGGCTCGCGGCCTTCGCGGTCCGCGGCGCGACCTGCGACGTTCAAGCCGTCGCCAGCGGAATCCGCGGCCAACCGCTGATTTCGATCCCGAGCCTCTGCTTGTTCTCGTGCTCCGTCTGGGGCCTCGCCTCGGCAGCTCGGTGGCGGCACTGGGGCGCCGGGCTCGCCTTCTCGCTCGCCTTGATGGCTGCGTTCGTGATGCTGGCAGATCAAGTCGGGGGCCTTCTCGCCGACTGTCACTCCCTCAAGCGGTTTGCGCAGGAGATCCGAGACCACGTCGGCGCAGACGAGCAGGTGCTCTTCTTCCGCCGGCCGCTTCCGGCGGTCGCGCTCTACGCCGAGCGCCGCATTCCGACGCTCCGCGACCCCGATGTCGATCGGCCCGCGCAGCCGTTCTATCTGATCGTTCCCGACTCGCTGGCCTCTGAGGTTCCCCCCCATTGGCTCGCCGACGCCGAGACCGTCGCGTCGGGGTACGCGCGAGTTTTCGCGCGGCGCTCCATGGCGATTCACCTGCTCCGGATCGCGCCCTCGAACCGGCCGCCGCCGAGTTCAAGGGACGAGGGCAATGACATCCCGATCCGAGCCTTGCCGGGGCCGGAGGAAGCTCGGGATTCGCGGTCGCTGCACGAACATCTTCGCCGCCGGGACCTGTGAGCGCACCGCTTCCACGAAGCGGCGCTTGGTCAACACGATCGTATGGGGATTCTCGGCAACGAGGCGCCCGACCTTTCCGGAATCTTCGGCGGGGATCACCTCGGCTTCGTAGCTGGCGCGAAAATAGTACCCGGCCGACGGCGGCGCGCCGCAGATGAGGACGTGCCACGTCGACCACGGAGCCTCTCTCCCCGCCTGCGCGCGAACCTCGCGAGCGAGGAGCCTCTCGCCGCCGTAGCGAAAGCTGACCGGCACGACGAGGACAAACCACACGAACATGCCCGCCAGTCCGTAGACGACCCCCCAGGCCGAGACTGTCGCCCAACGTGCGCCCGCTTCCTCATGCTGAAGCCATTCGGCGATCATCAGGACCGCAAAAGGAACGATTGGCAGAAGGTAATAGCTGCGGCGCGAGCTGCTCGCCGTCAAGAACAGGAAGATGAACAGGCAGGCGAACGCCGGCCACCGTGAAGCCTCGGGCAAAGTTCGCCACCGCCGCACGAGGCTCCAGAGGACGAACGGCAAGAACGGAGACCAGGGCAACAGATAGACGGGCAGAACGGTGAAGTAGATGTAGAAGGGGTCTTCATGGTCGAACGCGTCGAAGTACCGGACCGCGTTCTCCCGAAAGACCATCGCCAGACCGCTCTCCGCATACCCTTGCGGTTGGCTGAGGCCCGAGGCCACGAACGGCGCGAGGTAGACCGCGGCGCCGCAGAGGAGCGCGGGCACGAGCGAGGGGCGGAGCACGGCTCGCCACCGACCCTCGCGAGCCAGGTCGGGCAACAAGACGAGTATGGCGACGGCAGGACCGACCAGGCCCTTCATCAACGCGGTGATCGCGAGCAGGGCGAAGAAGACCGCGGCGGTCGTGAATCCCGGCCGCTCTCTCCGCTCGAAATACCAGGTCACGGCTGCGAGCGTTCCCGCGACGTTCAACATGTCCGCGCTCGCGACGCGCGCCCAAAAGACGAACATGTAGCAGCTCGCCAGGAGCGTGGCTGCCATCAAGCCCGTGGGGCGATCGAACCGGCCCTTGCCGAGGCGATAGACGCACCAGAGCGACAACAGGCCGGCGAGGGCGGACGGCAGGCGCAGCGCGGTCTCGTTCAACCCGCCGAGGAGCCGCGCCACGCCGATCATCAGCCAGTAGGAGAGCAGCGGCTTGTCGTAGTAGGGCTCGCCGAACAGGTAGGGATGAAAGTAGTCGCCGGAGGCGATCATGTGGCTGCAGATCGCCGCCCATCGCCCCTCCTCGGTCCAGAGCTCGGCGGCCCCGAGCCTGCCGAGAAGAACGGCGGCGGAGACTGTGAGGAGCAGGACAATAGTCGCGGATTCGCCCCAGAGCCAGCGCTTGACCGTCATCGACCTGGACGACGCTCGCTGCACTATCGCAACCGCACGATCAGGTTCCATAGAGGCTTTCTTGACGCTCGGGAACTCGCCCCTGTAAGAGCGGTGGCATCAGGCTGCAGAGCTTCGACTGGGCCATTTCACCGTTTATTCGGCAATCGGGCGTGAGTGTCGAGGGGAGGACTCCCAGGGTGACGAGAGCAAAGATGGCGAGGGGCTGCGGTGGATTCCTGCTTGCGGCGATTCTCGGCACGGTTCTCGCGGACGCGCCGGCTCGCGCGGAGCCCTCGACGCAGGGCAGCCAAGGCGCTCCCGCGTGCCCTCTGCTTTCGCCTCAGGAGATATCGTTCCGCTTCGCCTACGGATACGGTGAGCGCGACGCGATCGATTTCTATACGTTCGGCCCGCGCGTGGCGTACGGCTTGCCCGATTTCGTTCCGGCGATCTTGGGCAATCGCATCCGCCTGGCGATCGAGGCGACCGGCTCGATCATCTACGGCCGCGGCCACGACGGGAACGGCGAGTTCGCGTTCAGCCCGCTGATCTTCAACTACCGATACGACACCGGCAGCTTCTTCGTCCCGTATGTCGAGGGCGGGGAGGGAATCGTGCTCACGACCCTCAGCAACATGCATATCGGCGGGCCGTTCGAGTTCAGCTCGCAGGCAGGCGGCGGCTTCCATCTGTTCTTTGATCACCTTTCCCACGAGAACGCTCTGTCCTTCGACGTTCGCCTGCGGCACATCTCAAATCTGGGGATCTCGAACGAGAACCGCGGCCTCAATTCGGTGTTCTTCACGATCGGGCTGAGCCACTTCCCCGGCCGCAAGTGAATCGGCCCTGCGCCCGCTCAGCGAGCGCCCGCGCGCAGCTCCGGCGGGAAGAAGCCATCCCTTCGGATGAGCGCGTCGTTGTAGCGGACGAGCCGGTCACCGCGCGCGACTAGGGCTGCCCTCTCGGCTTCCGAGAGGGGCATGAGCTCGCCGGGCCGAACGGTGAAATCGAGAAGGTCCTTCGTGTAGCGAAAACAGGCTCGCGCAGCGGCTCGCGGCTTTTCTCCCAGAGCACAGCGGGGCTCGGCGTCCACAAAGCAGCTTTGCCCGAGAGCATAGCAGTAGCGATCTCCCGCGCGGACGCTCCAGGAGCTCTCGCTGACCATCATCGCGAAGCGCCGCTCGGGCGGAACCTCCGCAAGCAGGCTCACTCCTTCGAAGCTGTTCGCTTCCGCGATTCCGAGCACATCGAGAATCGTCGGCGCGAGATCGATCTCGCTGCCGAGCGTTTCGACTCGTCGCGACGCGAGGAGCGAGGGCGCCCAGAAGAGGAGCCCGGACCGGTAGTAGATCTCGGTCTTTTCCAGAAAGCCGACGCGCTGACCGTCGGCCGTCTCGGGAAAGATCCACACACCGTGGTCGCCGACGATCACGAAGAGCGTGCGATCGAACCACCGGTGCGATCGGGCCCCCTCCAAGAAGCGCCCGACGGCGTGGTCGGTATAGTGCATCCCCATCAGATAGCCGCGATAGTCGCCGGATCCGCCGAGCGATCGGATCGCCGCCGGCACGGGAACTCCGAACGAGTCGAGCTCCCATGGAAAGTGGTTCGATACCGTCATCACCTCCGCAAAGAAGGGCTCGTGAGCCCGGTCGAGGATCTCGGTGGCGAAATCCGCGAGATCGTCGTCTGCGGCAGCCCAGCCGATCTTCTCTCGCTTGAGGCCCCTCCGTTCGAGGTCCGTCTGGTCATGAATGAACCGAACCCCGTGGGCGGAAAGAAACTCGCGCTTGTTGGTGAACGAGGCGTGAAAGGAGCTGATCCAGTGCGTCTCGTAGCCGTGGTCGGAGAGAATCTCGGGAAGGCAGCGGACCGAAAGCCGCGGAGACTTCAGATAGATTGGCCCTCCGGCGGAATCCGGCAGCACGCTACAGAGGACGGACGCCTCGGCAGGCGCCGTTTGGGTGGCGTTGAAATACACGTTGCTGAAGAACACTCCCTGCTCGGCGAGCCGGGTGAGATTCGGAGCCACGGCGGGGGCTTCGTGGGTGAGATTGGTTTCGAAGCCACGAACGGACTCCATGAGCACCAGGACGACGTTCCAGCCCTTCCCCCTTCGACCGCCCTCGGCTGTCGCAACCGGCAACCGAAGCAAGGGGTACGCGCTCGACGCTCCGCTGCGAAGCCCGCGCTCGAATGCGAAATTGTAGGTCTCGTCCCGACTGATCAACATGTCGAGCGGACGAAGCGCCGTCCGGGGAGATTGCCGTTCCCGCAGAGCGTGAACGGCATCGCGTAGCAGGTAGATCACCGGGTCGTTGTCAGCGGCCACGAAGCTCTCTGCAGAGCCGCGGCCGAAGGCCAGCGTCGCCGCACATACCGCCAGGGCGCCGAGCAGGAGACCGCGAACGGCGTGACCGCGCCGACCGCTCCCGCCGGCGGTCGCTGACCCGAGCAACGCGATCGGCCCGATCACGCATCCGATCAGGAACGCCGGCGTGAAGAGCGCGAAGACGGAGCTCACCCCGCCCCCCACCGCTCCCGTCATCGCCAGCGTCCCGACGCGGATGTAGCTCTGATAGAAGCGAAAGAAGAGTAGCGTAGAGGCGTATGCCGTGATCAGTCCGAAGCCCACGGCGAAGAGGACGGCGGCACGTAGCCGAGGCGAGACGTGCTCGAGGAGCGCGTAGAGAACGAGACCGCCCGAAACCACCGCCAGGTCGTCGAACAGACCCGCTCGGGAGATCCCCGTCGAGCCGACGAGGCGAAAGGCGATCGCCAGCCAAACGAGCAGGGCCGCCCACTCGAGAACCCCGTCGCGTCGGCGCAGACGCCACAATGCTTCGCGAATCACGGCGCGGGGCACCCGGGCGCTCCGTCGCCGCCGAGGCGGGGGAGCGATAGGTGGTCGGTTGGCAGCGCCTGCAGCGGCCCCGAGTCGAATGCGCCCCGCAACGCCACGCGAGCCGCGCCCAGCTTGTCGAAGAACTCGATGTGCACGGGGTACACACCTGGGCCGAGAGTCATCTCCCCTTCGGCGATGCGAAAATCGTGCGCGCCCCAGTTGTCGACCACGAGCTTGCCAGCGACAGACAGACGCGAGCCATCGTCCGAACCCAGCACGAATCGAATCGTCGCCCGCCGGTCGAGATGGAGGCACGAGTCCCACGTGGCCGAGAAGCCGTCGGCTGGGATTGCGGGCAAGGGAGAAGCGTCTCCCCAGTCGAAGAAGACATCCGGGTCGTTGCGGATGATCGGCTCGCCGGTCAGCTCCGTGCTGGCATAGTAGGCTCCTCGCCATACGGCGCCGGCTGATCCACCGCGTGGCGAGATCCACGCGGAGATCGCGACCACGGTCGCCAGCGCACCGATCGACAGAAGCCAGATCCGTCTCGGACGTGCTCCGATCTCCACCCCGAATCGACTTCGAGCAGTGCCGATCGACCGCTCGAGCCATCGACAATGCCGCAGCAGCTCACCACGCGAAGGAGCCACCTCGTGCTCGTGCGCGAGCTCCCAGGGCTCGGTCGCGCCGATCCCGACGATCGCACGCAACGAGCGCTCCCATTCGACTCGCTCGCGAGCACCGAGCGACACCAGGTCCTCTGCCTGGAGGCGGCTCACGAGATCGTCGTTCGCCGAACCGGTATCGCCATCGTTCGTCGACGCGAAGCGGGCGAGGCCGCGCCACGCCCTGGCGAGATGAACGCATGCCTGAGCTCCGTCGCGGCAACGCCGGTCGAATAGGATCGCCAGCGCCGCTTGAAGCTCGGCATCGACGGCCGACAGCGCCGCGGCTGCGACATCGCGGCCCACGCTTCCGCCCGCCTGGTTCATCCCGGTGAGCGAAGACCCCCGAGGGATCGGAAGTCTTTCTGCAGCTCCGCCACGGGCATTCCGCTCTGACGCTCTTATGCTGAGGGTGGGCCGCGAAATCAATCGGAGCGCCGCCACCCACGCTTGCAGTCCCCACCTCATTCTGTAAGAGCGCAGAAGCGCGGCGCGTCGATTCGGCATGGGTCGAATCGCACGAGAGTTCGCACATCGAGGCGTACGGATGGCCGTCTTCGTCCTAGGAATGCATCGCAGCGGCACGTCCGCCGTGGCGCGCACGGTCAACTTGCTCGGCGTTTCGCTCGGCGAGGAAGCGGATTTGATGCCGGCGAACGAGGCCAACCCCCGCGGCTACTGGGAGAGCTCGGCGCTGCACCTGCTGAACGACGAGCTGCTCGAGCGGCTCGGCGGCACCTGGTCCGCTCCGCCGCGGCTCGAGCCCGGCTGGGAATCTTCGGCGGATCTCCGGCTCCTGTCGATACGCGCGCGCCTGCTCTTTCCATCGGTCTACCGAACCTCGGTGTGGATCTGGAAGGATCCCCGGAACTGCCTTCTCCTTCCATTCTGGGTCAAGACTCTCGGGATCCGTCCCGTCGTCGTGCTGGTTCATCGCAATCCGCTGGAGATCTGGCGCTCGCTCGCTCGGCGCGACGCCCTCTCGAAGCCGACAGCGATCGCGCTCTGGGAACGATACACGCGGCAAGCTCTCGTTCACGCTTCGGGCTTGCCCGTCTTCGTGCTGGCGTACGAGCGCTTGCTCCATGATCCGGAGGAGCGCTGCGGCGCGCTGCGCTCCTTCCTCATCGCGCGGGGGATTCCCTGCGACCCCGCCGATCGCCGCGCGGAGATCCAAGGCTTTCTCGCGCCGGAGCTGCGGCACGCCGAATACGGGGTCGCCGCCGTCGCCGACGACGCCGACCTCACCCGGCCGCAACGCGATCTGTTTCGCGAGCTCGAGAAGCTCCCGGAGGCGAGCGAAGCGTTCGCGCCGCCCGCGCTGGGCCCCGAGAGCGCGACGACCGAGGATCTACTCGCCGAGCGGCGCCGCATCGAGCTCGAGCTTCTGCGCGAGCGGCGCGAGTGCCAGCGGCTTGAGCGAACGACGATGTCGCTCTTCGACGACGTGGTGAACCGGGCTCGACAGACGCCGTCGTGGAGCATGCTGCGATCGTCGGCTGCGCCGCCCGCCGCCGAGCGGCGCGACGATCGCGCCCAGTATGACCGGTGGCTGGAACGCGAGACGGGGCGTGTCGACGAGCGGCGCACTCGGCTCGCCGAACGCCTCGCCGCTCTCGCGGACCGCCCCCAGATCAGCGTCGTGTTCGCGCCGTCGTCATCCGCTCTCGAGCCGCTGGCGTCCGTCGTCGATTCGCTGCGCGCGCAAATCTATCCCCGCTGGCAGCTCTCGGTCTGCGCCGAACGTGGCGACGATGCCGTCCCGCGATTCCTCGACGAGGCGAGTCGCTCTGATCCGCGGGTGCTGGTCTCGCACCGCGCCGAAACGCGCGAGCTCTGGCGGGCGCTGCAAACGGCTCTCGAGCGCGCAACCGGAGAGTGGGTCGTTTTCCTTCGGGACGGCGATCGACTGGACGTCGAAGCACTCGGCGAGATCGCGCTTCAACTGAGCGCAGAGCCCGAAGCGGACGTTCTCTACAGCGACGAGGACAGCCTCGATGCCTCGGGCGGGCGCTTCGACCCGCGATTCAAGCCGGATTGGTCGCCGGATCTCTTGCTCGCGCAGCCCTACCTCGGCGGGCTTCTCGCCGTCCGCCGCGGCCTCGTGGAACAGATGGATGGGTTCCGCCCCGGGTTCGACCGTGCGGAGCTCTACGATCTCGCGTTGCGTGCGACCGAGCGTGCGCGCCAGGTGACTCATCTGCCGAAAATCCTCTGCCATGGTTTGGCGCGGGAGATCTCGAATGGAGCCGGATCGTCCTCCGCGACCAGCGCGCGCGCGGCCATCGCCGACGCGCTGCTGCGGCGAGGCGAAGAGGCGACCGTCGAGGATGGGGACGCTCCGGGTACGTTCCGGGTGAGACGGGCGATCCCCTCGACGCCCCGAGTGAGCATCGTCATCCCGTTTCGTGACGAGCCCGATCTTCTCGCCCATTGCCTCCAATCGATCCATCGGTTCGCCGGGTACGAGCATTGGGAAGCGCTGCTCGTCGACAATCAATCCTGGCAACCCGAGACTCACGCGCTGCTCGCCCGCCTCGAGAGCGATTCGCGCTGCCGCGTTCTGCACTACGACAAGCCGTTCAACTGGTCGGGCATCAACAACTGGGCGGTCGAGCGATCCGGCAGCGATCTGCTGCTCTTCTTGAACAACGACACGGAGGCGTGCCGCGAGGGGTGGCTGACCGCCATGATCGAGCACGCGCAGCGTCCGGAAGTCGGCGCGGTCGGCGCGCGGCTTCTTTATCCGAACGGGCTCGT
Organism: uncultured delta proteobacterium; assembly: GCA_963745025.1. Classification (GTDB taxonomy): domain Bacteria; phylum Desulfobacterota; class Binatia; order JACPRU01; family JACPRU01; genus CAVQIG01. Next base: position 53,375 of record CAVUWD010000013.1, on the reverse strand, counting down.
GCAGCACGCCGGGGTCATCCTCGGACTTCACAAGGTCGCCGACCACGCCTTCCGGTTTCTCCCGGCGGATGCTCCCGGACATCTGGCGCTCGCCAGGAGCATCCGCAACTGCAGCGCCGTCACCGGTGCATGCATGATGGTCCGCCGCAGGGTCTTCGAGGAGATGGGCCGCTTCGACGAGCGCTTCGGGGTCACTTTCAACGACATCGACTTCTGTTTGCGGCTGCGCGAGCGGGGCTACTGGATCGTCTACACGCCGTTCGCAGAGTTGATTCACTTCGAATCGATGACTCGAGGCGCCGCCGACGAGATCGACGACGCAGGCCAGCTGGCGAAGCGCTGGGGCGCCTCAGGCAGGTCTGATCCGTACTTCAATCCGAATCTCAGCAAGTCGGGCTTCGGGCTTGCGTTGGAATAGGAGGCCGAATCGTGCACGCCACCCCCGTAAACACTCGCAAGTTGGTTGCGGAACTGAGCGCCGAAGCCCGCGCTGACGAGGATCCCATGGCGAGGGCCATGATGACGGAGCTACCTCCGAGTGATCATCTATTGCACCGCCCCGAGCTGGCACATCTGAATCGGCACTGGTGTTGGGACGCCAGCTACGCCCCGCCGCAAACCGGTGGCCTTGCCGACTCTCTGTTCAGTCGCTTGAAGATCCGCTTGGCACGGTTCGTGTGGAACGTTCTCGAGCGATACCTCCGCGACGAGCGAGACTTCGTCGAGAATCTGGTCCGTTTCCAGAACGATCTCTCCAGACGATGCGACCGGCTCTCGGACGAGATCCGGATCGTGGCACGGGCAGAGCGCGAGAGAGCCGATCTCCGCCATCACTTGCTCGAAGCTCGGCTCGCGCAGCTCGAGGCGGAACTGCACGGGCAATCCTAGTATCCGGAGTCAGGACAGCGAGAGGAGCAACGCGGACCCGATGCGAATCGCCGTCCTGGCTTCGTCCTGGGACAAGGACGACTGGCGCGAGCGGTGCCTCGCCCTGCGGCGCGTCGTGGGCGCCATGGTCTCCGCCGCAGAGATCGACGTGCTCGTCCCGGCGACAGCCTCCGGGGGCCATCAGCACGACGGGGCTCTGAAGATCTTGCGCTTCGAGGCTCCGGTCCTCTCGGCGCACGATCGCCGCGCCGCTCTCGAGAACGCGATCGGCCCGGAAGATCTCTGCTGGCCGACGGCGTGTGACTGTACACAGCGTCTGGCCGGCGCGCTGGCGGAGAATTTGCCGCGCGCCTTGCAGCAAAGGCTTGCGGGAACAACCGGACCGACATCCCCCGAGCTGGTGTCTCATCTGCGAGATCGCCGCTACGACGTCGTCCTGTTCGGCGGCTTCGACGCTGCCTTCTTCGATCACGCTCTCGAAGACGCGCTCGGGCGGTCGCGCGTCGTCCTCGTCCCGCTCGCACGGGACGAGCCCCGTCTCTACTTCTCGGTGTACGATCGCTTGTTCGAGCGCGCCGAGCGCATCCTCGTCTTCACCGAGCGCGAGCGTCGTCTGATCGTGAATCGCCTGAAGGGTCGCGCAACTGGGCGAATCCGGCGGGTCGGCTTTCCCGTCCGCATCAACTCGCTCGCGGCGACGACGCTCCCCTATCACTCTCTGCACGGATCGTATGTCGTGCTCGCCCGTGATTGGCGGCGGCCGTTCGGGCTCGGATGGCTCTTCGAATTCGCGGATTCGTTGGCGCGCAAGACTCCGGAGATCGCGCTCGCGCTGATCGGGCCAGGTGCGGGAAGCCTGCCCTCGTCTGCGGGTCTCGTCCGCCAAGAGACCGTCTCGCGGTTGGATGCCTGGAGGTGGATGAACGTCGCTTTCGCGTTTCTCGATGCCGAGCCCGATCGCATGCTCGGACTCGACGTGCTCGAAGCGATGCTCTGCGGCGCGGCCGTGCTCGTTCCTGCTCATGGTGGCGCTGCTCGAGAGCACGCCGAGTTGGGGAACGGCGGCTTGTGGTATCAGAGCGACTCGCAACTCCGCGCTTGCCTCGACGCGCTGCGCTCGGCGGAGCTTCGCCTGGCGCTCGGCCGTCAAGGCCGCCAGTACGCCGAGAGCGAATACGGAAACGTCGATCGCTTCATCGGCCGCGTGCGTGACGCGATCGCAGCCTAGGAGCTGCGCCACGGCGGAAGCTCCTCGCGCGCGTGAGCTCACAGAAGACCGTCGAAGTCGCGGTCGGCGGCGATCGGCACGGGGCTGGAGAAATCGGCATGCCCCACGCCTCCCTCGTCTGCGGAGAGCCGCCGACCCTGCTGCTACTCAATCTTCCGTATGTTGCCCCGCCGCTCTACGAGGTCCTGGTGCAGCGGATCCAGAAATATGCGCGGCTGCTCGAAAGGAAGGCGCGCGCAGGTCCGTAAGCCCCGGGAACCCTCAATCCTCCTCGTGCCGGGGTTGCGGACCAGGCACGATGCCCGCGATGTCCGGATCTTCCCCTGGCTTGAGGTCGGGCTGCTCGCGCTGTTCAGCGGCTCGCTCGGCGCGGCGCGCGGCCTTCAGCCGCTGGCGCTCCCTGCGGGTTTCCTCCTTACGACGCTTCAGAACCGACGGACGTGCCTTGCTCAATGCCACCTCCAGTGACGCCAACCTAGCACGCCGACGGTCGCCTGTCCGCCTCCGGGCGCGTTCGCAAAGTTGGCGGAAGAGTATTCCCGTCGCCGTCTCAGAAAAGCCCCTGTTCGTAGACCTGAAACGCCAGCGGCCCCGGCAGCGTCGGGGCCGTCGTCGGCGGCACAATCTGCCACCCGAGAGGCGGCGTCGGGAAGGACGCGAGGAGCTTCTGCTGCTGATCCGCCTGCGTTTCCCCCGAAGGGGCAAGCGACGCGAGCGCCTTGAGATCGATCTTTTTCACCCAAGACTCGAGGTTGTCGGGCGAGAGCAGGACGGACTGAACCTGCAGCGTGAGCGTGCCGACGGTGGCGGTCGCCGTGGTGCATCTCGTGTCGGCCCGGAAGCTCTCGCGAACCGGGACGCCCTCCACGAGATAACCGCGGTCGTACCCCTGGGGCACATCGCGGCGGAACTCCGTCTCGGACGCAGGCGCGGATTCGCTCGTCGCCGCGCGGGCGACGGTCACCGTCACCAGCTTCGACGAATCCGGCGGGGGAGGGCCCGCGCAGAGCTTCGGCGGCTCGGCCGCGGCTAGCGTGGTGGTGCCCCCCGTGGACTTGCCGTGAATCGCCACCTGGACGGCTCTCACCTGCACGACGAAGAGCTCTCGCAAGGCTCCCTCGACGACCGACTGCGGAAGCGGCAGCGAGACCTTCTCGACGGCCGTTCCCTCGAACACGAGAAGCGTCTTTTCCGGGGATAGCGCGGTCAGCTGGTATCGCCCGCGCATGTCCTGCAACCCCTTCGAGGTTTCGATTTTCACCTGGCGGGCGGCGTCGTCGTAGGCGAGCTCCGCCAGCATCTTCTGCGAGGGCAGAGAGAGAAGCGTGACCTCGAGCTCTACGGTCTTCTTGCTCCCTTCTTCCTTAACCAGGGTGGAGCGATGGAACGCCGTGGGCACGAGCTCCGCCGATCGCTCCGGCTGACGCAGCGCCTTCCAGACCGCGTCGATCGGGTCGGCGATGACGGATTCGATGTGGATGGTCCACGTGGGGCCATTCTTCTGGATCGAGGCCGCGGCGATCTCGCTGGCCGTCGCGTACTTCTTCGCCAGGCTCTGAATCTGCCAGTAGCGGTACGCGAGATACGCAGCGATCACGAGGACCAGCACCCCGACCGCCGCGGCGATCTTGCTCATTCAGAGCCCTCCTGTTCCCATTCGCGCGCAGCCAGAACCCCACCGCCCCCTGCCTTTCGAATCATCCCGCGGGGCGACATGCAAGCCTCACGGCCTACCGACGGCTGCCGGCCCGCACGCGGCGTGCAGATCGAAGGCAAGAAAGCCAAGAGCCCCCTTGCGCGCTCCGGTAGCCGCGTCAGAATCGCCCGCCGAAGCCGACGAGGGGCCGCGGAAGGTGAGGTCGACCTTGACGTTGTTGCCGGTCGGAGGAGATTCCGCCATTTCAGAGGCATGCCAATCGAAAGAATAGCGCAACTTACCAAGCCCCGTTGGATCGCTGCTTGCACACTGAGGTAAGTATGCCCCGCCTGACCCACGCGCTGTTGATTGGCTTGATGCTCTCTTGTGCCTCAACCGCCTTCGCACAGAACGAGGCGGGAGGCAGCGACACCGCCGCACAGAACGAGGGGGGAGGTAGTGACACCTCCGCACAGGACGAGGAGGTAGGCAGTGACACCTCCAAGCTCGCTCGGGAGTTCACCGATCCGCTCACGACCCTGCCGCAAATCTTCATTCAGGACGCATACACGCCAGCGAACTACGGCACGGACGCCCAGACCAACCGAGTGATTGCGCGGGCGATCATTCCACGCATTCCGAGCTTCTCTCTGCTTCCGTTCGTCCAGCTCGTCCGACCGACTTTCCAACTGGTGACGGTGCCGACCGGCAGAGGCAGCGCTACACGTACCGAGTTCGGCGACATGCAGCTCTTCGACTTCGCCGTGCTCCCGTGGCCCGGCAGGGAGACCGGCCTGATGATGGGCGTTGGGCCGGTGTTCTCCTTTCCAACCGCGACGGACAAATCCGCGGGGCAGGGCTCGTGGCAAGTCGGTCCCGGGTTTGGGGCGATCTACAAAGGCATCCCGGGCATCCTGCTGGGGGGCCTGATCCAGAACCCGATCTCGTTCGCCTACACCTCCCCGGATAGCAGGAGGACGAGCGTGCTCGCGATTCAACCGATCTTGCTCGCGTACGTCGGGCGGGGCTTCTATGTGAAATCCGGCGACGCCAGCTGGACGATCAGTTGGCAGCATCACACCGCGACGCTGTTGCCGCTCAGCTTCGGGATCGGGCACGTGACGGTTCGCGAGGGGTTGCCGCCGATCAACGTCTTCGTGACCGGCGAATGGATGGCCTATCGCCAGTTCGCGCCGGTGGCTCCTCAAACGACCATTCGATTCGGGTTGACTATCGCCTTTCCCGGGTGGCGACCCTGGAGATAGAAGCGGCTACTGGCCGAGGTGGGCGAGGGCGGCGCGCAGCGGGGCGCTGGAGACCTGGATCACCCCCGAATAGGGAGAGTACATCTCCAGGATCAGGAAGATCGCGCCCGAAACCGACAGCGCGGAGAGGCACAAGCTGGTGATCACGGTGCCGTTGGCAGGAGCGAAGAGTCCAAAACTGCCGAGAATGAGGGTGAGCCACAGGACCAGTACGACCAGCAAAGGCACCGAAACCGAAGTGGTTCCCTGTTCGTACATCGACCAGCGCGTTTGACCGACACCAACCGCAATATTCAATGCCTGGGTCTGCGCTTCACGATGTCTTTGGAATCGCTATTGAGATGATGCTCGGGCAGAGCGGCGCGAAGCAGCATGCCAAACAGCGCACCGCCAAAAACGCACGCGAACACCATCAAGCTGATCGTCAAGCTTCACGTGCCCTCCCCATCCTGCCCGGTCACTTCATGCTTTCACGCACTTCGACCAGGACGTGGTCGAACGCATCGAGGCGGATCAACCCGAGCCGCGGAAATTCGAGGTCGAGGATGACGTATAGGGTCATCGACATCGTGGCCGCGAACACTAGCATGTGAAGCCAGCTCCGCCTGCCGGACCCCGCCATGCCGTGGCCGGCGAGCAGCGAGCTGGCGAGCGCCAGCGCGGCGAGGATCGCGAAGATGATCACCGGCGAGTGCGTCAGAGCCGCCACCGTCCGCACGGTCGTGATGTCGATCATCTCGTTCAGCGCGGGTAGCAGCAGCATGGCCGCGGAGGGAGGAGCGTCCGTGCGGCAGGCGGCCACCGCCTGCGCCCAGATCTCGCCTTGCAAGCTCGTGGATCGGGCCAGCTCCTCTTTCGCCGCCTGAACGTCCGGCAATTTCCGGTAGACCGCGAGCCGCGAATCCACGTAGCGGCGGAAGCTCTCGCGCAGCGCCGGCCGTGCGCTCTCCGGCAGCAGATCGAGCCGCAGGTACGCGGTGCCGATCGCGTTTGCCTCCTCGACGACCAGGTGCCGTCGCGTGTCGAAGCGCGAGGCCGCCGCCGAGAAGGTGAACGCGATGAGCAAGCCGAGCAAGCCGAAGACCGCCCCGTCCACCACGCCGGCGCCCGAGGGTGCTGCCCCGCGATTCTCGGCGATCCGCCGGCCGATTTCGAGGAGGAGCAGCATGCCGAGGAACAGGCCGAGATCGAACAGCAGAGTTCTGAGAACGAAACTCATGGAGATAGCACGTCGAGAGGGAGCATCGTCTCACGGAGCGGCGCAACCGCCCGAGATCACGATGACACCGTCGGCGTCGGCGATTCCTGCCGACATGCGGCCGGTCTCCTCGTAGAGCACGAGGCTCCACGCCCACCCGTTCTGAATGCCTTGCAGGAGGAGCTGCCCGTCCTTGTGCTCGACCGTGTTGATGGGCGAGCTGCGGGCGCCATCGAGGTTGCTGACGACGCGCTTCTCCACGTTGACCCGCCAGAGCTCCTCGCCCTCGCCCGGAACTTGGCGCTCGCATCCCGCCTCGCGCGTGCAATCGAACATCGACGTGACGGCGCAGATCAGGGGCACCGAGCCATCGAAGGCGCGAGCCGCAAGAGCCGAAGAAGCCAGACCGAGCCCGACCAACGCACCGAACATAATGACGCTTCGCATCGATCTCCCCTCGCGGCTCTATTTGACCGTGTAGCCGCGGCCCTCGAGGCAGGCGGCAAGGGCGCGCTCGTACGACGCGTTGGCCCGCGCTTGGGCCTGGGACTGCGCCTGGTAGTAGCTCTGCTGGGACTGCTGGGCCGCGCGTTGCTGATCGATGTGTTTGAAGCCTCCCATCATTCCTCCCATCGCCGCACCCGCCGCGGCTCCCTTGCCCGCGTCTCCGGCGATCGCGCCGCCGACGGCGCCCAGCGCCGCGCCCCTCGCGCCACCCCGAACCACGTGACCCTGCGGGCCCTGCGGCGCGCTCGGCGGGGGCGCCGGAGGAGGCGGCGGTTGCGCGCCGGGCTGCTGCATTGCCCAGCTGCGGCATTCCCCCTCGTCCTTCTGCTGCTGCGCGGGCGACTGCCCCTTGGCAGGATAGATGTAGGGCTGCGCAGCGGCGGTTCCGGCCGCGAAAACGACCGCTGCGAGACCCAGCGCTGCGCCGAGGAAGGCTCTCTTCACTCGGTACATCGTCGACTCCTCGTTCGCCGCCGGCTCGAACTTCGGTCCGATCACTTCTTCGGTGCCGGACGCACGGAGATCGCCAGCGCGCGGGTGTAGGTGAGCTGGACCTGATCGCCGACGTTCACACCCTCGAGCTTCTTCGGGTCCTTGACCTTCACGGTGACTTCGTTGCCCTCGGGCCCCTTCAACGTGACTTTCGAGGTCGCCTTGTCGATCGCTTGAATCGTGGCCGTCACGGACGAAATCTCCGCGACGCCGGCGTGCGGCTTCTCCCCAAGCTTGGCCCTTTCGGTGACCACCGAGCCTTGCCCGCCCGGCATCTCTGTCCCGGCTTTGAACACCTCGTAGGCGACCGCCTCGTGATAAGTCGCTACGACCAGGTCGCCCTTCTTGACCTGTGGCAAGTTCCTCACTTCCTTCGGGAACCTGAAGCTCGGTGACCTCCCCGTTCTCGTCCTTCAGCTTGACGACCCGCTTGGCGACGTCGACGTCCTCGACCGTCGCCGTCACCGTGACGGTTCCGCCCACCTTCCCGCTGGTGACCTTCGCCGACGGCGCGGCGTCTGCCGCGATCGCCTTGGGTGCGAAGCCGGCGATCGACGCGGCGATGGCCGCGAGTGCGAGGCCTTTTCCAATCGTGGTCTTCATTCGTTCCTCCCTTTCGTTGGTTGAGCGAATTCTACCCGCTGTTTTTTGGCTTCCTATCGGTTTTCGCAATATCTGCAACTAGTCACGACGAAACAACCGAAGCGGCGGTATGCGCGGGGTCGATGAGGGCTGGCTTGGTTGGGACTCTTCGCCGTCCGCGCCGACTCCGCTCTCGTTTCGTTCGTCAGCAGGCCCCTATGGCTTCATCGAGGCCGCCGCTCGGATCGCAGCCGCGATATCGGCGCTCAGCTTCGCGAGGGCGCGGCTGTGCGCGGCGGCGAGCGCCTCGAAACCCTCGCCTCCGGCGCTTTCGCTGGCAACCGTGCGGCCCATGCGAGGATCGCCGCCCGCCGATTTCCGTACTACCCAGACGGCATCGATCAGCACACCCTGGCCCGGCGTCGACTCGAATCGCTGGACGTCGATCGTCACCTGATAGGCGGGGGCGAAGCCCGGCGGCAACGGGGCCGCGGCGACCTGGGTCGTGCCGAGCAGGGTGGCGAGGTCGCCCGCGACGACGCGAGCGATTCCGTCGTCGAGCGGAGCGGCCCAGCGGTCGAACTCTTCGAGCTCGACGCGGTTCTGCGCGACCTGCACCACGAACTCGGGGCGGTCGACGTAACCCGGGACGGAGACCGGCCCGACCGCGACCGCGTAGTTCGCAGCTGGCGTACCCTCCGCCGTCGCCGTGGAGGTGAGGGTGTAGAACCGTGCCGTCGCGGAGGGCCCACAAGCAGTTACGGTCGTGGCCACAAGCGCGACCGAGAGCAGCTGTGCAATGCGACGATATGCGATCACTTGGCCTCCCCGCTCTTGCCGCGCAGGAGCGACTCGGGATGACGCTCGAGATAGTCCGCGAGCACGCGCACTGCCCGCGCGGCGCCGCTCACCTCTCCCAGGGCTCCGATCAGCTCGTTGCTGAGCGCCGAGTTCGGCGCGATGGTCTTGTCCGCCGTGTCGAGCGTGCGCGTTCGCGGATGCAAGCGTACCTCGGAGATCGACGAGTGCTTTCTGGGCTTCGGCTCCGATCGCCTCGATGGGCAGCTTGTCGAACTTCTTGATGATCTTGACGATGCTCGCCTCGATCGCCTCGAGCTCCCCCGGAATGGTCGGCAGCTGTGGCGGTGTCTGCGACCAGTCGACCGTCGCCGGCGGCGCGTCGGGAAACGCATCGAACGCCACGAACAGCGCCCCGGTCAGCAGGTTCCCCGTGCGCAGCTGTGCACGGAAGCCACGCGAGACCATGGTGTCGATCATCTTTCTCCGCGCGGCTTCGAAGACCTCCGGCGAGGGCGCGTTCAGGAGCTTGACTCCGAGCCTCTGCGCGTCCACGCGGACCGTCACCGGCACGGAGAACTCCACGGTCTTCGCATCGACCTGGGCGGTCGACCTCCACGACCTCGCCGATCGGGATGCCGCGGAACTCCACCGGTGCGCCCGGTGCAAGCCCGCGGACCGATTGCTTGAAGACGAGCACGAACGTCTGCGGATCGCGAGGCGGGCGGCTTGAAGGCGTGGGTGCGGTCGCGGAACAGGGTGAAGACCGTGTTCGCGTCGGCCGGCCGGCAGGACCGCACCGGTGGCGGGCGTCTCGAAGGCGATGCCGCCGATCAGGATGCGAGAGCACCGACTGCGTCTGCACGTTGAGGCCGCTCGCGGAGAGCGACACGTCGATCCCGCTCGCGTGCCAGAAGCGCGTGTCCGGGTTGACGTACTGGTCGTAGGGCGCGTTCACGAACACCTTGACGCTCAAGGACTGGCCGTCCTTGTCGAGCTCGTACGACGCGACCTCGCCGACCTGCAGCCGCCGGAAGAAGATCGGCGTGCCGTTGTCGAGCGAGCCGAGGTCCGGCGTCTTCAGCACGAAGAAGCGGCCCGGGACGTCGCTGGTCACGACCGGTGGCGTGTCGAGCGCCACGAACTCGCGCTTCTTCTTGTGCGAGCTGCCGATCTCCATGCCGATGTAGGCCCCGGAGATGAGGGTGCCCAGCCCGGAGACGGTGGCGCCGGAGATCGCGCGGTCGCACGACCCAGAACTTCGTGTCCTCGACCAGGAAGTCCTCCGTCTTTGGAGCCATCTGCGCCGTGGCGATCACCCGCTGGTGGTCGTCCGAGAGCCGGATCGTCGTGATGGTGCCGACGTCGACGCCGTTGTAGTGGATCTTGGTCTTGCCGGCCTCGAGGCCCTCGGCGGACTTGAAGACGATCGTGATCGTCGGCCCCTCGCTCAGGATCCTCGTCACGGCGACCCAGGCGCCGACGAGCGCGGCGACGATCGGCACGATCCAGACGAGCGAGAGCCGCGTCTTCTTCTTGACGACCGTCCGCGACTCGGGGACGCCGGGCGGCGTATTCGGATCAGGCATGTCGGACCTCTCGCGAGCTGGCCGGGTCCCAGATCAGGCGGGGATCGAAGGACTCGACGGCGAGCATCGTCAGCACCACGACCGCCGCGAAGAAGAACAGACCGGGCGCCGGCTCGACCGACATGAGCGGCTGGAGCTGCACGAGCGCGGCGGTGAAGGTGTCGACGAACACGTCGACCATCGACCAGCGTCCGATGAGCTCGACCATGCGGTAGAGCCGGATGCGCTGCTCGTTGTTCTCGATCGAGCCGCGCTGCACGGTGACCAGCAGGTAGCCGAGCGCCACGATCTTGGCGCTCGGGATCATGATGCTGGCGAACAGCACGATGAGCGACAGCGGCCACCCGGTCGGCGACCAGAGGAGCACGACGCCTTGCAGGATGGTGTCGGACTCGCGCGCCCGCGGCGGTGATCGTCGTCAGCACCGGAAGCAGGTTCGCCGGCACGTAGCAGATCGCGGCGGCGATCAGAAGCGCCCAGGTGCGCTGGAGGCTCGCGGGCTTGCGGAAGACGAGCTCCTCGTCGCAGCGCGGGCAGCGTCCTTCGCTCTCGCCCGGCGCCGGGCGCGAGAGCAGGCCGCAGACCTCGCAGCCCTGCAGGCCGTGCTGCATCGCGGTCGCGCTCACGACGGCGCCTCGATCACTGCGCCCAGGCGACGTCGCGCGTCGCGCTTCCGTCTCCGCCCACTCGACCCGGTCCCACACCTCCCGGGGGTCGAAGCTCGCCTGGATCGCGGCGAGCAGGAAGATCAGCGCGCCGAGCGCGAACAGCGCCAGCCCCGGGATCACCGTCGCGTAGTCGGCGATCTTGATGAGCGCGACCAGCACGCCGAGCATCATCACCTCGATCATGCTCCAGGTGCGAGGCCGTCGGGTGATGGCGGAGCAGCGTCGCCGACCCACTTCCGGCGGGCGCTGGCGCCGGGCCCCGAGCACGATCGCGAGCATGAAGCCGATCTGCAGCGCCGGCGCGACGACCGCGGTGAAGAGCACCAGCACGGCGACGATCTCGTGGCCGTCGTGCCAGAGCTGCTGCGCGCCGCCGGCGACCGTGGTGGAGGCCTCGCGCCCGACGACGGTCAGGCCGAGCATCGGCACGGAGTTCGCGACCACGTAGAGAACCGCGGCCGCGAGTCGCCAGCGCGAGCGTGCGGTTGAGCGAGTCCTCGCGGCGGCGCCAGAGCTCCTTGTCGCAGCGCGGACAGCGCGCCGACGCGCCCGGCGCGAGCTCGGGTAGGCGCTGCAGTAGGTCGCAGTCCGGGCAGGCGATGAGCGAGGCATCGCCCAGCGGCTGGTTATAGCTCACCATGCCCTCGATTTGGCACGATCCGCGCCTTGACGAAAGCCTCGAATCGAGTGGCATAGCGGCGAAGATGTCATGATAGCCCCGAAGCGAAATTATCCGGTGGGGCGAAACGCGGCGGGCTCGCGCCTGGCGCAGGCCACGTCACGAGCGCCAGGTTTACCGCGATGCCGTCTTGGCGAACGGCGCAGTTCATTCCGGGTCGTACCTATCGGGCCGAGTCGCGCTCCGTGGTGCTGCTGTTCACCGGCCTTTGAGGAGGGGCGAGAACTCATCGGCAAGAAGGTCTGGGACGAGCTACGCCTACTGAGGAAGCGGGGCTAGCGAGAATCCCCCGCGATTGCTAGAGGAGCGCCGAGCATCGGTGCGAGGTGCGAGTGGAAAGACAAATGGTACAAGTAGAAATGGCTCCGACCGATCCGCTCGTCTCCCAAATCTCGGGGGCGAGTGCCCGGGACGACCAGCACCCCACTGGAGGAGCGAAGAAATTCCCTGAGAATGCGGGGGAATCCATCACCCGCTCTGGAGGGATTGCGTCTTGCTCACCTCGATGGAGGCCACGAAGCCCATCCGGGATCTGGTGGGCAAGGAGCATCACGAATGACAAGCCGAAGAATCGGCCGTGCGACGGTCGAAGCGATTCCCGCTGCCGATCGCGGCCCCTTGGAGATTGCCGTCTTCAAAGCCGCGGTCGTCGTAGCGCTCACACTCTCTGCGTGCAGCCAAGTCCGCGCCGCCTCCACCCCCGCCCCCGGACGTCGTCGTCGCCGAAGTGATCCAAAAGGACGTGCCCATTTTCGCCGAGTGGGTCGGCACCACCGAGGGCAACATCACAGCTCAGATTCGAGCCCGCGTTCAGGGTTATCTGCAGCAACGCAGCTACCAGGAAGGCACCCTCGTCCGCGCCGGCGACCTGCTGTTCCTGATCGATCCGCGGCCGTATCAAGCGGCGCTCGATCAGGCCAAGGGCGACCTCGGGCGCGACGAAGCCATACGGACCAAGACGGAGCAAGACGTCACGCGCTATACGCCGCTGGCCGCCGAGAAGGCGATCAGCCAGGAGGAGCTCGACAACGCCATTCAGGCGAGGCGCGCCGCCAAGGCGGCCGTCGACTCGGCTCGGGCCGTGGTCGAGAAGGCGCAGCTGAACCTCGATTGGACGCAGGTCAAATCACCCATCGATGGCATCGCGGGCATCGCCGTCGCGCAAATCGGCGACCTCGTGAGCGAGAACACGCTGCTCACGACGGTGTCGCAGGTCGACCCGATCAAGGTCTCGTTCCCGATCAGCGAGCAAGAGTACCTGCGGTTCGCGGACGGCATCGAACTCAACAACCCGAAGCCACGTGAGGCGAAGCTCGAGCTGATCCTTGCCGACGGCAACGTCTACCCGGAGCGAGGGAGGGCATCGGTCGCCAACCGCGAAGTCGAGATAAAGACCGGCACCATGACGATCGTGGCCCTCTTCCCGAACCCTCGCAATCTCTTGCGGCCCGGCCAGTACGCGAAGGTGCGCGCGACCACCGAGACCAGGCAAGGCGCCCTCCTCGTGCCGCAGCGCGCCGTGCAGGAGCTCCAGGGCAGCCATCAGGTCGCGGTGGTCGGAGCCGACAACAAGGTCGCCATGCGGACGGTCAAGGCCGGTGCGCGCATCGGCGATCTCTGGGTAATCAACGAAGGCCTCAAGCCGGGAGAACGAATCGTCGTCGAGGGCCTACAGAAGGTGCGCGACGGCGCGACCGTCAACCCGAAGTCGGCAGAGGCGGCGACGAGCGCCAAAGCAGAACCGGCAGCGAGCCACTAGGGCGGGAGCAGGCCATGGCAGAGTTCTTCATCCGGCGGCCGATCGTCGCGATCGTCATCGCGATCATCACGGTGATCATGGGGCTCTTCACCCTCAAGGGGCTGAGCATCGAGCAGTACCCATTCCTCGCCCCGCCGAACATACGCGTGACCGCGACCTACCCGGGCGCCTCGGCCGTGGCCGTTGAGCAGTCCGTGGCCACTCCGATCGAGCAGGAGGTGAACGGCGTCGAGAACATGATCTACATGAAGTCGTCCAACACCAGCGACGGCCGCATGCAGCTCGACGTCAACTTCACCGTGGGCGTCAACCAGGACACGGCGAACGTTCTCACCCAGAACCGCGTCTCCATCGCCCAGGCGCGCCTGCCCCAGGAAGTCATCGCTCAGGGCGTCACGGTCAAGAAGATGAGCCCGAGCATCCTCATGGTGATCTCGCTCTACTCACCGAACGGAAGCTACGACGCGAACTTCCTGATCAACTACTGCGGCATCAACCTGCGCGACCAGCTGCTGCGCATCCCCGGCATCGCCCAGGTCGACCTATTCGGCGGCACCGACTACGGCATGCGCATCTGGATCAACCCCGACAAGCTCGCCAAGCTCGGCCTCACGCCCTCCGACGTCATTTCCGCCATCAAGGAGCAGAACCTGCAGGCTCCCGCGGGGCGCGTGGGAATGGCGCCCTCGCCCAAGGACCAGGAGTTCACCTACACGGTGGCCGCTCCCGGGCGCCTCGTCACGACGGAAGAGTTCGACAACATCATCATCCGCGAGACCGAAACCGGCGCGATCATCCGCGTGAAGGACGTGGGGCGGACAGAGCTCGGCTCGCAAGACTACAACTCATTCGGCCGGCTGAACGGCAAGCCCGGCGGCGCGATGGCCGTCTATCTGCTGCCCGGGGCGAACCAGCTGAAGGCCTCCGAGGCGATCTACGAGACCATGAAGCACGCCAAGGAGATCTTCCCGCCCGACCTCGACTACAAGATCGTGTACGACACGACGCCGGCGGTGGAAGCGTCGATCGAGTCGATCGTCCACACCTTCTTCGAGGCGGTCGTTCTCGTCACGCTGGTCGTCTTCGTCTTCTTGCAGAACTTCCGCGCGACGTTCATTCCCCTCGTGACCGTCCCGGTCTCGCTGCTCGGCACGTTCATCTTCTTCCCGCTGCTCGGCTTCTCGGTGAACACCTTGTCGATGTTCGGCCTCGTGCTCGCGATCGGCATCGTCGTCGACGACGCGATCGTCGTCGTCGAAGCCGTCATGCATCACATCGAGCACGGCCTGGCGCCGAAGGAAGCGACGCAGCAGGCGATGAAGGAGGTGTCGGGCGCCGTCGTCGGCATCGCGCTCATCCTCTCCGCGGTGTTCATTCCCGTGGCGTTCCTCGGCGGTCTCACCGGCCGGATGTACCAGCAGTTCGCGCTGACCATCGCGATCTCGGTTCTGCTGTCGGCCTTCAACGCGCTGTCGCTCTCGCCGGCGCTTGCGGCGATGTTGCTGAAGCCGCACCACGCAAAGACCACCGGCCTTCTCGGCAAGTTCTATTCGCTCTTCAACAAGGCGTTCGACGCGACCACGGGAGGGTACGTCAACTGGACGCGCCTCTTGGTGCGGCGGGCCACGCTCACGATCGTCATCGTCGCGGGGGTCGCTGTCGGCGCCGGCCTCTTCGGCAGCGCGCTTCCCGCGGGCTTCGTTCCCGACGAGGATCAGGGCATCATGGGCATCAACGTCACGCTGCCGCCTGCCTCCTCGCTCGAGCGCACCAGCGCGGTCCTGGCGAAAGTCGAGCAGATCGTCGAAAAGACCGAGGGAGTCGAGTCCTTTCAGACGGTCGGCGGCTACGGCATCGTCACCTCGACCTACCAGCCGAACTTCGGCACGCTCTTCGTTCGCCTGAAGCCGTGGGATGAGCGCCACTCCCCCGAGCTGCACGTCACCGGCATCATGGCGCGGCTACAGAAAGAGTTCTCCCGCATCCCGGACGCGATCATCTTCCCGTTCAACCTCCCGACGATCTCGGGCTTCGGCGCCGCAGCGGGCTTCAACTTCCTCCTCCAGGACCGGAGCGGGACGCTCAGCGTGGACCAGCTCGGCGCGCTCAGCCGCCAGTTCATGGAGGCCGCGCGGCAGCGACCCGAGATCGGCAACCTGTTCACCTCGTTCGATCCCCGCTACCCGCAGGTCAAGGTCGACCTCGACCGCGAGAAGGCGCGGCTAGTCGGCGTCCCGATAGACGAAGTCTTCCAGGCGATGTCGGCCGTGCTCGGCGGCACGTACGTGAACGACTTCAACCGCTTCGGGCGGCTGTTCCGCGTGTACGTCCAGGCCGATTCGGACTACCGACGCAAGGCTGACGACATCGGCAAGATCTACGTGCGCAGCAAGACCACGGACCAGATGGTCCCGCTCTCCACGCTCGTCCGGATCAGCACCCAGGACGGCACCGAGCTCGTCACGCGCTTCAACATGCTCCGTTCCGTCGAGCTCCAGGGAGCGTCCGGGCGCGGCTACGCCTCGGGCCAGACGCTGGCGGCACTCGAGGAGGTGTTTGCGCAGACGATGCCGAAGGAAATGGGCTACGCCTACAGTCAGATGTCATACCAGGAGAAGGTCGCACCGCCGGCGGGCCCGACGTTCGTGCTCGCGATCGTCTTCGTGTTTTTGCTGCTCGCGGCCCTCTACGAGAGCTGGCGGTTGCCGTGGGCGGTGCTGCTCGGCTCGCCGCTCGTCGCCCTCGGCTCGTTCTTCGGCGTCTGGCTCATGGGCTACGACAACAACGTCTTCGTGCAGGTCGGCAACATCATGCTGATCGGCCTCGCCGCCAAGAACGCGATCCTGATCGTCGAGTTCGCCAAGGCCAAGCACGAGGAGGGCATGCCGGTCGAGGAGGCCGCGCTCGAATCCGCACGGCTGCGCTTCCGGCCGATCCTGATGACCGCGTTCGCGTTCATCCTCGGCGTGGTGCCGCTGATGATAGCAAGCGGCGCGGGCGCGGGGGCTCAGAACGTCATGGGCACGGCGGTGTTCTTCGGAATGCTCATAGCGACCTTCATGGGCGTCTTCCTCATCCCCGGCAACTTCGCCTTCGTGGAGGGCCTCGGAAGAAAGAAGGGGGAGAGGGTCGAAGTCCCCGCCGCGGCTGTCCCTGCGCACGAGCGGGCACATTCATGAAGCACTCGGCGCTGGTCCTCGCCACGGTCGTCGCCTTCGCGCTTTCCGGGTGCGCGGTGGGGCCGAACTACTCGCGGCCGACGGTTCAGGCGCCGGCCGGCTACCGCGGCGCGGAAGCCCCGTCGGACGAAAAGTCGCTCGCGGATCTGCCCTGGTGGGAGGTCTTTCAGGATCCCACGCTCAAGGGCTTGGTCGAAGAGGCGCTCGTCGCCAACTACGATGCCCGCATCGCCGCCGCGCGGGTCGAGCGGGCACGCTACAGCGTCGGCGTCACGCGCGCGGATCTCATGCCGCAGGTGGGTTACACCGGCGAAGCGGTGCGCGGCAAATTCTTCGTATCCCCGGACTTCCCGAACGAGACGGGGAACGTCTTTCTCGGGGCGTTCCAGATGGCTTGGGAGATCGACGTCTGGGGGCGCATTCGCCGCGCGACCGAAGCCTCGCTGGCCGATCTGTTCGCAACCGAGGACGTTCGTCGCGCAGTGGTGCTCAACGTGATCACCGACGTGGCGCAGGCCTACTTCGAGCTCCGCGAGCTCGATCTCGAGCTCGAGATCGCCAAGCGCACGCGCGACGCGTTCCAAGGGACGCTCGACCTATTCACGCGAAAGCTGGTCGGGGGAGTCGGAAACAAACTGGCGACCTCGCGAGCCGAGGCGGCGTTCGCCGACGCCGCGGCGACGATCCCGGAGATCGAGAGACAGATCGTCGCCAAGGAGAACCAGCTGAGCATTCTGCTCGGCCGCCAGCCGGGTGAGATCGCTCGCGGCGCCGATCTCGGCGATCAGCCTCCTCCACCCGACGTTCCTCCGGGGCTGCCGTCGACGCTGCTCGAGCGCCGCCCGGACGTTTTGGCGGCGGAACAAAACGTGGTCGCGACCAACGCCCTGGTCGGCGTCGCCGTCGGCGACTTTTTCCCCCGCTTCGGGCTCACTTCCCTGTACGGCGGGCAGTCGGGAGACATCGACAAGATCGTCAAGAGCGCCGGCAACGTGTGGGCGATCGGCGCCTCGATCACGGGCCCGCTGTTCCAGGGTGGAAGGCTCTACTATGGCTACAAGGGCAGCGTCGTCGACTGGCAGGCGGCGGTGCTCGCCTACGAGCAGACCGTGCTGAACGCGCTCGGCGATGTTTCCAGCGCGCTGGTGGCGCGGCAGAAGTTCGCGGCCGCGGGAGTCGAGCGCAGGCGTCAGGTCGCGGCGCTTCAGGAGGCCGTTCGGGTGGCGCTGGTGCGCTACATGGACGGCTTTTCGAGCTACTTCGAAGTGCTCGACTCACAGCAGGAGCTGTTTCCCGCCGAGATCTTGCTGGCGCGCAACGAGCTCAATCAGCTCGTTTCCGCCGTTCAGATCTACAAGGCGCTCGGCGGCGGATGGCGCCAGGAAGAAGCCGCGCATCCCGGCATCTATGTGCTGCGGCGCGAGGCGCTCGATGCGTTCGTCCCGAAGCAAGGTCGGCAGGTGCATCCCGAGTAGCGGCGAGGAGTTCGGGATCGAGTGGCGGTGCTATGTCGTGATCGTCGATCACGAGCAGGAGAGTTCGTCGTTCCAGGAATAGCGCAGCAGGCCGACGATCCGTTCCGGTTCTTCCCGTAGGACACAGAGGAGCTTCGCAGAGCCATGGCCAATGACGCAAAGCGTGCCCCGTCCAGCGACGAGCCTCCGGCCGATCTCTCGCTGAAGCAGTTCGTCAAGCGCGCTCACAAGTTCGCCGAGCCATACCGAATCAGCAAAGGAAGGGGCTTCCGCCTGAAGGACGTCGATCCGGGCGACACGGCCGGGATCGGCTCGGAGGACAAGCCGCGCGCCAAGGAGGCGCTGCAGATCGGCATCCGGGCGTTGACCGATCTCCAGGACCGTCTCTGGGCCGCGGATCGCTGGGCGCTCCTGTTGGTCTTCCAGGCGATGGATGCGGCCGGCAAGGACGGCGCGATCAAACACGTCATGTCCGGCGTCAACCCCCAGGGATGCGAGGTGACGTCCTTCAAGGCCCCGACGTCCATCGACCTCGATCACGACTACCTGTGGCGAACGCACGTGAAGATGCCCGAGCGCGGCCGCATCGGCATCTTCAATCGATCCTACTACGAGGACGTGCTCGTCGTGCGGGTACATCCGGAGATCCTGGCGGCGCAGAAAGTGCCCGCCGAGCTCGTCGGCAAGAAGATCTGGGACGAGAGGTACAAGGACATCCGGACGTTCGAGCGCTACCTCGGCCGCAACGGCGTGCTCATCCGCAAGTTCTTCCTCTACGTCTCGCGGGACGAGCAGAAGCGGCGGTTCCTCGAGCGCCTCGAGAATCCCGAGAAGAACTGGAAATTCTCCGCCAACGACGTGCGCGAGCGCCGCCACTGGGACGCCTACATGGACGCTTACGAGGAAGCGATCCGCGAGACTGCCACCGAGGGGGCCCCGTGGTACGTGGTGCCCGCCGACAACAAGTGGTTCACGCGCGTGGTCGTGGCGGCGGCAATCATCGATGCGCTCGCCTCGCTCGATCTGCGCTATCCCGAGGTGAGCGCCGCGCAGCGGAAGGAACTCGCCGCCGCCCGCCGGCAGCTCGCGGCGGAAGCATAGCTCCGCTCGGCAAGTTCGGCGCACCGTGCTAAATCACCACACGAGGTAGCGAGCCATGGCCAAGGACATCTTCCGGAACCGAGAGATGTATTTGGAGGAGGAGTACTTCCGTAAGAAGGAGTTCGAGCTCCTCGAGAAGCTGAAGGCGGTCTTTCAGAAGAAGGTCGACAAGGAGAGCATCCGCAAGGCGACCGGCGTGACGAACGAGCAGGTCCTCGACCGGTTGGTGGCGGCGCAGCTCAACGGCGAGCTGATGAACGCCTTCCAGCTCTACCCCCTCGTCGAGATCGCCTGGGCGGACGGGGATCTCAGCGAGAGCGAGGCCAAGAGCGTGCTCGCCGCGGGCGAAAAACAAGGTGTCCGTCCCGGCACGAGGCCGTACCGGATGCTGGAGGACCGACTGCACAAGGGCCCGGACCCCGAGCTCAGGAAGATCTGGTTTCTCTATGCCGAGGAGCTGAAGAAGATTCTCTCTCCCCGCGAGCTCAAGACTTTTCGCAATGACCTCCTGGAGCGCGCCCGGGGGATCGTCGCCGCGACCGGCCACCTCGAGAGGCTGCTCCTCGACGTGGGCGGCGAGCGGTGGTCCTCGCGGCGATCGAGAAGGCGCTGACCCCGTAGGTCTTCGCCGCCGGCAGGCAGCGGGTCCTCCTTCGGTTGGTCCTCCGCTCCGCAGGCCCATCGCTTCGCCACGAGCGTGACCCGCAAACCGGTATACCCCCGCTCCGCCGACGCGGCTCTCGCACGGCTCGCCGCCGGCAACCGGCGCTTCGTGCGCGGCACGGCGCGCTTCCCTACCGTGCAGAAGGAGGTGCTCGCCAGCCTCGCGAAGAAGCAGCATCCCTACGCGACGGTCCTCGGCTGCAGCGACTCGAGGGTGCCGCCGGAGCTGGTCTTCGACGCCGGTTTCGGCGAGCTTTTCATCGTGCGCGTCGCCGGGAACGTCGTCTTGCCGGCGGTCGCGGGCACCCTGCAATACGCGGGCATCCACCTCGCGACGCCGCTGTTCGTCGTGCTCGGGCACGAACGCTGCGGAGCGGTCGAAGCGGCGCTCGCCGCGAAGCTTCATGGCGTCCGCCAGCGCAGCCGCATCGAGGTGATCATACAGAGCATGTTGCCGGGCCTCGCGGACGTGGATCCCGCGCTGCCCCCCGAAGAGCGGCTCCAGGCCGCGGTGGAGGCCAACGTGCGCTGGTCCATGCGCCGGCTCCTCGAGTCGCCGGAAGGGCGAGCGCGGAGGGCCGAGGGTAAGATGAAGCTCGTCGGCGCGATCTACGACCTCAGGACCGGCCGCGTCCGCTTTCTCGATTGAGCCGGAACCAATGGCGACTTCTTCAGAAGGACGGTGGCGTTGAAGACGGTTCTTCGACGCGGCGCCCCGACCGGCGCCGCCGTGCTGAAAGTCGCGGGACGAGAGCCGGCGTGATCCGAGTGCCGATCATGAGGGGTCGATACGTGAGCTCCACGCTCGCAGTCCTCACGTTACTCGTGTTTGCGCTGTCGCTGCCCGGGTCGCTGCGTGATGCCTTCGACCGAGGAGGGATCTATCTGTTCTCGCGTGCGTTCCTAGAAGACCTCCCCAAACGGCTTACGGGGCCGGGGCGTTTCCGCTTCGTCTTGCAACCCGCGATCGCGATTCTCCTCGGCATCCGCGGTGGCATGGTCGACGCACGGGCGGGGCGGCCGCCGTTTCTCCAGGGGGTCCTCCTCCATCGCGGTCTTCGGCGGGAGCTCATGAAGAGCGGCTTCGAGAGCGTCGGGAACCTCCTGTTGATGGGCATCCTCCTGGATGCAGTCTGCCAATGGCTGATCCTCGGCGCCTCGTATCCTGGCGCAGCGCTCGTCGTGGGACCGTGTCTGATCGCTGGACCGTACTCGCTCGCCCGGGCTCTCTCGAATCGCCTCGCGCGCTTGCGACACGGTGGCGATGAGCGCGGCAGAGGTTGACGTGAGCGAGCCGCTCCGGCCCGCGTTCGATGGTGATTGCCTGGGCGTCGCCGCCTCGGGCCCCTGGTGCCGATCTTGGCTCTCAGCGGCGGCTTTCGCACCGGGAAGTAGCGAGCCAAGCTCGAGCGCTCTCGGAGTCGTTGAAATAGCGCACGGGGCTTCTGCGGATCCCGACGCCGGCAAACAGGAGCACCTCCTCGCGCCACTTTTCTTGACCGACGATCGCCATCTTCTCGATGTCGTCTTGGTATTCGATCAGGAAGCTCACGTCACCCCATTCCTCTCCGTGCTCCCAACCCTGGAACTCGTCTAGGAGGATGAGGGGGGTGATCTTTCCGACCTCCCCGATCAACTTCGCTGCCGCGCGCTGGATTTCCTCGAGCTCCCTGAGCCGCAAGACACCGTGAATCCGCACCACCAGGAGGCGTTGACCTTCGATATGCACTTCCATCGACATGGCATCCCCTCTACGTCGTCATCCACCGAGAAGCACGGCTACCCCGACCAGCGCGAGCCCGATGGCCACCATGACCAGGCCGGCGACGATACGGTTGGTGTGCGCATACTGCGCCCAAATGTAGCCGACAACGAAGAGCATCGCGATCAAGAGAAAGTTGGAGACGCGCAGCGCCCATCTCGGCTCCGAAAAGATCAGGAACGGCACTGCCGCCGGCAGGCACGACAGGAAAACCAGCCAGAAGCACGCGAGCGCGCCGTAGAGATCGTCTTTCGTCACGCCGATCTTCGGGGCTTCGGCCCGAGCGAGGTACTCCAGGATCGACCGGCACAGAGCCTCGCGGCTCTCCGGTCCGGTCAGAGCTTCGAATCGCGGCTCGATTTCGACCTGGACGATGTCGAGGGCGGCGCGTGCGTCGGGGGCGTTTTGAATCGCCCGGATGAAGTGCGCCTTCTCCCCGCGCGCGGTCATGCAGTTCATGACGTACATGATGCCGTCGATGATGCCCCAGGCGACGTTGCAGCCGAGCGCCGCCTCCAGCAGCTGGCGCACGCCAGCGGCGCCTTCCGCCACGGTCAATCCGGCGGTGAGGGTAACGCTCAGCACCATGATGAGCCCGAACAGCACCTCGCCCAACCGACTGGCGGGATCGAGGTATCTCTCGAGGAACCATTCTGATTTTGGCCCGTCGCTCATGGTCTGCTCCGACTCACCCGCCCAACAGTGGCGCCGATCAGCTCTTCGGGGCGCTCACGGGGATCGCGCCTCCGGCGTCGGCATGCCGTTTCTCTCCTCCGGTAGCGGCACGTCTCCCACCGCCTGGTATTGCCTTCCCGTGACCAAGACGTCCGTACGGGCCCGCACCGTCAGATCCACCGGCTCGCCTACGGACTTCGCGGTGCGTTCTTCCACGTTGCGCACGTCGCCGGGTGCGAGGACGCGTGGAGCTGCGACGTCCGCACGCACCGCCATCGTCCCGGCGTTTTGAACCGCCCGGTAGGACAGGTCAAGCGCGCGGGAGACTGTCATTCTCTTCGTCTCCACCGTCAGAAGTTGAAGTTCGTGTAGAGCATGGCATTGACCCAGGTGGCGTTACCGCCGGTGGCCTCGCGAAAGCCGGTATTGGGCACTGCCAGGGTGAGATCGACCGTCATCGACCACCAGTTGGTCGCCGCGATGTCGACAATGGTGTCGAACTCGTCGGCGAGTTGGTGACTGCTGACGCGCATCGGCGTCGCGCCGAAGCTCTCCTCCAGGTCGGCGAGCAGGAACTTGTAGTAGAAGAGGTTCAGCGTCAAGACGTCGTTGGGCGTCAGCTTGAGCCGCACCATGTGCGACTTCAGATTACTGTTGGGCAGCACCCACTCGCCGAGCAGCTCTCCCTGGGACCAGTACCCCCAGTCGGAGAGGCCGGCGAACAGCGGATCGAAGTTGCGCGCGGCGCCGCCACTGAACGAAGCGAAGCGATAGGAGAGCTCCGGCGACCACGGCAACTCCGAGATGGTGTAGGCGGGAGCAACGTACCAGCCGTAGGCCTCCGCGTTACCGACCGCTGCCGAGTTCGTCTCGGCAACGAAGCTCGTCGTGTAGTGGAAATCCGGCAGCCGCGCGACCGGCGTCGCCTCCTGGTAGAAGTAGAAACCGTTCAGTCCATCACGCGACGGTTCATCCGATTCGTAGATGTTGAAGTACATGAACCCGCTCTTCATGTCCTTCACGAGCCAATCTTGAAACGCGTACTCGATGCGGCCGCCGCCGAGGCGCGTGCCGGTGCTCGGGTCGTCGTTGAGCTTCAGATGGTAGCCCTCGATCAGCCAACCTCCGAGCGTCAGTCGCAGGGTGCCGGCTTCGCGGAACGCTTTACGAGGCGAGAGCCAGCAGGCGCCGCGCGTGCCGCAATCCACCCCTCCCTCCCAGAAGAGCAGCCCGTCGAACACTTGATAGTTCTGGTTGCCGTAGCCCATCTCGATGGCGTTGTACCCGAGGCCGGGAAAGGCGTTCCCCGACTGCCAGCTGAGGAAGGCCGCTTCGATGGAGTAGGAGTTGGTGTTGAAGTCCGGGAAGCTCGTCGCGCCGGGGTCGATGCCCCCGCCCGACAGCGAAAAGACGCCGCTGATGCGCCCCCGCACGCTCCCGTACTGGCCGAGATCGACCCCCGCGTTCATCCCGACCTCGTTGGAGTGCTGCATGGACAAATCGCTCTTCTGGATCGGTCCTGCCGCCCACTCGCCCCCGAACCCCGCGTTGCCTTCGGCGAAGCCGGCGAGCTGGACGTTGAGGGTCGGCTGCAGCGACAGCGGTCCGAACGCCGCCTGGCCGAACCCGAGGGTCTTCGGCAGCGCGAATCCCGCGGACGCCGGCGGCCCGCCCGCGGTACCGACCTCGAGCGTGACACCGCGCAGCCCGACACCGAGATAGACGCCCGTGCCCTCGGCGGTCGACCTCGATCACGACACCCTTGGCGTTGCGCATGCGCAGCCGGTTCGCACCCCGCCCGACCTCCAAGCCTCCACCGACCGCCGTGTACTGCCCGTTCAGATCGTCGACCTGTTTCAAGTGATACACGACGCCGCGCGCCGTCACCGAAGCTAGACCGACGGCGCCGATCCCCATGCCGTCGACGCGCACCGGATAACGTTGTCCCTTGTACTCAAGCGTCCCTGCGCCCCAAGCAAATCCCACGCCGACAGCCGCCGAGCGCGCGGTGAGCGTGATCGTGGCATCGGCAACGGCTGGCGGCGGTGGGGCTTCCGTCTGCGCGAAAGCGAGTCGCGACTACGACGAAGAGGACGCCGAGCACGCCGCCCAGAGCTCCAGGGCGCGATCTCATCCTGGCTCTAGTCGACCGTCCCGCGCTGGCCGGTCGAGGCCTTCGGATAGACGCGGCTGCCGAGATCGACCTCGAGGTGGCCGCCCGGCAGATCGAGCGGCGGTTCGAAGACGATGGTCACCCCGCGGTCGCTGCGCAGCCCGCCATCGGCCGGCTTGTAGGAGCCTTCGATATCGCGCGGCTGTCCGAGACCGTACACTTTGCCCGCCGAGGCGATCGAGGGCTGCGCGCCGCGCAACGTCAGCAGATAAACCTTGCCGCGATGACGCAATGTACCTTCGACCAGCGTCAGGCCGAGCACCGATGCCGCGCCGCTACTCGACACGACGATGGTCGCATCCGGTGCCCGCGCTTCTTCGGCACGACCGACCCGCGGTGCGACTAGGGCAGTCGCGATGAGAACCGCGAGCGCCGTCGTAACGAGTCGGCACACCATCGATCTAGCTCGATCCGAAATTTCTTCTGTGACCTGAACGCGGCGGGCTCGCGCCTGGCTTGTCCGCCACGAGCTTCTTTCTCGAGCCGGAAGTTACATGACGGGCGATCTCGGACCGTCCTAGCGCCGCCGGCCGCCTCCGCCGCCGCGCCCTCCCCCGCCGCGGTACCCACCGCTCGGCCGGCTCGCCCCGCTCGAACGGTAGCTGCCGGCGGTGCTCCCGCCGCTCCTCTGGTAGCTGCTGAAGTCGCGCGTGCGCTGCGCCCCGTCGGCGCGGGCGGCCGAATCGCGGTTCAGCCCCTCGTACGTGCTCCGATCGACCTGCGCGGCACGCTGCTGCGCCTGGCCCCGCGCCTGATTGGTCTGCGACTGGCTGGGCTTCTGCACGCTGTCCCAGCCGCCGTTGTCGTACTTCTGCCAGTAGCCGCCCTCCTTGCGGTAGACGTTCCCGTCGCGGCCGGCGTAGACGTTGCCGCCGCTGCCGGTAGCCACGCGCGTGGTACTGCCGGTCGCGCTGTTGGTGTAGCGCGCGCTCTGCGCCCAACTGTCGCCGCGCTGAACGGCGGTCTGGTTCCAGCTCCCGTACACGTTCGAGCCACCGCGCGTCTGCGCGTAGCCGCCGGTGCGCGGGTTGTAAGCCTGGCCGGCGTAGCGGGAGCCGTTGGCCCCGTAGGCGGAGGCACCCCGCGCATAGGTGCCGGTCGAGGGGTTGTAGCTTCTGCCCCAGCCGGCGCTGCCGTATGGCCCGTATACGCGGCCGCCGGATCCGTACGCCCCCGTCCATTGGTTGTAGTAGGAGCCGTAGCCGTAGCTTCGGTAGTACGGATAGTAGGCCGGATAGCCTCCGTACCAACCGTAATACGGCGGGTAGTACCAGCCCGATCCCGAGACCGCACAGCCCCAGGCGATCATCATGCCGGTGTAACCGGCCACGGCCGCGAACTGGACCCACTCGTCGTCGTGATCCTCGACCGTGACGTAGGTGACGTTGTGTACCGGCGAGCTCGCCGGGATCTGGTAGATCTCGCCGGGCACCGAGTCGGTGACCTTCCACGGCCCCTGCGGGCTGCTGCCCATGAACCAGACTCCGTCGAAGCACATGTAGTACATGTCGCCGACCTTGATGATGGCCTTGTCGGTGTTGCTCGCGCGCTGGAGCGAGGTTTGCTCGATCGGCTCGAACTTCGGCTCGCCGGCGTAGGTGACCTCCGGCGCTTTGATCTCGCTCCGCTTGACGCGCGCGGTCTCCGGCACCTGGGCGAGCAGTACGGCGTCGACCGCCTGCGGCGTGCCCGGCACCGAGGCCAGCACGCGGGAGCGCGGGTGCTCGGGCGAGATCTTCCGGAACTCGCCCGGCAGGCTCGGTGTCGCGAAGGTCCACGGACCGTTGAAGTTGGGGGCGGTGAACCAGCGGCCGGACACGAGGTAGTACACCGCTCCCCCCGCCCCGAGCCGGAACACGTCGCTCTCGGTGTTGCTCACCCACAGGAGATTGCCCGCCCCCGGCACCGGCGCGTACTTGGGCTCGCCGTCGAGCAGGATCACCTCGGCCGGCTCCTCGCTGACGAACACGATCGGGGCCTTCGCGGGATCGAGCGCCGTGCCCGGGACGGCCGCCTTCACGTCCTTCCAGTTGTCATCGCTCGGGAGCTTCGAAAAGCTCTCCGGTAGCGCCGCCGCCGGCACCCAGGGCCCGTTGACGTCCTTGGCCTCGAGCCACGACGACTCGACGCGCAGGAAATAGCTGCTCGACGGCTCGTGCTGGAACAGGTCCCAGTTGGTGTTGACCGCGTACTTGAGGTCGTTGTCCTTGATGGGGCTCCAGATCGCCTTGCCATCGAGGTTGACGAGGAAAGCGGGCTTCTGGCTGAAGAAGATCTTGGGCGGATCGGCCTTCACTCCCTCGACGTTCTTGGGCATGATCTGGCTGCGGTCGATGGCGGCGAGGACGCGGTCGAGCCCGATGACGCGCTCGTCGTCCGGGAACGCGTTGTCGATCTCGGTCACGACTTCGCGGGTCTTGTCCTTGTCGAGCGTCGGGAAGCTCGCCTCGGCGATCTGGAAGTTCGTGAAGCGGACCAGCCGCTCCTCCATCGCGACCGAGGTGTCGGCTTCGATGCGGATCGTGCCCATCTCGGCCTTCGCGGCGTCCTTCGGCGTGAACGCGACCGCGGAAGGGGCGATCATGTGCTTCTGAGCGTTCCAGCTCGCGACCTGCGGCTGGTAGATGAGGATGTGGCCGCCGCTCGACGTGCTGTAGCCGCGCGGCCAGCCGCCGTCGGGAGGCGCCGCCGCGGTGGTGGCTGTACCGGCGGCGGAAGGTGCGGCTGTAGGGGGCGTCTGCGCGCCGACGGGGACGCTGGTCGAGAATAGGAAGCTCCAGGCGGTGAGCATGACCACGCCGCGGCGGGCACTGGGGGGCCGTCGGGTCAAGGGACCTTTCCTTCTGCAACTCGCCTTATTGATCTTCATAATTGATCTTCATACCGACGTCGGCAGTCATTTTCCAACGACCATTGACAAACCTCTTCCCTGACGGCAAGCGGAGAGATTGAAATCGAGCGTCGGCGTGCTTCAGCGGAGAGAGCGAGTGGCGCGGTCGCCAGCTGGGGCGGAGGTCACGTTCGGGTTACTCTAACGACGCATCGGGTTAGTCTAACGATGCAAGAGAAAGGGAAAGTATGAAGATTCGGAGCATCAGCGCGTTGATGGCAGTTGCCGCCCTGGGTTTGGCCTTGAGCGTGGCTCAGGCGGAGGAGGAGACACCCGATGCAACGCTCAAGCTGAGCGCAGGGTCGGTCGCGGTCGGCATTGGGTATAGCTGGGGAGGCGGCACACTCACTTACAAGGGCAAGGACTATCCGATCTCAGTGAAGGGCCTCTCGGTCGGTGACGTGGGCGCAAGCCAGGTAGAGGCGTCCGGCAGCGTCTACAACCTGAAGAAACTTGCCGACTTTGACGGCAACTACACGGCCGCGGGCATCGGGGCGACGGTGGCCGGAGGAGCCTCGGCGACCGCCATGAAGAACCAAAACGGAGTGAAGATCAACTTGGTGGCAACTACCCAAGGCTTGAAGTTCACGTTAGGTGCTGGCGGCGTCGATATGAAAATCAGCAAGTAAACCCTGCGCTGGGAGCAGGAGCTCTCGCCACTTCAGGGCTCCTGGCTCTCCACGCGCCTAACCGGCGCGGGCAACGGCGTGCGCGCTACGAAGGTGATCCGGTACGTCTCCGCGGGTGGGCGTTGCCGAAACCCATCCCCGCGGCTCCCACTCTTCGCCCAGTACCCGAAAGAGTTGGAGAGCCCTCCAATAGATAAAATAGATCGACGGAGGCGCAATCGCGAGGAATCGACTCATCGAGAAACCGCGGCCGCGATTCGGTTGCGATTTCAGCAGGCGTTGCGGCGGCGTACTTCGCGGAGTGTTCAGCGTGACGTTAGCTCAATTGCTGTCGATCGTTCCGCAGTCGGGAGACCCTGCCCATGACATTCCCGACGGCCGACGGTCTCGAAAGCACCGCAAGCGCGCTAGTGGCCGACGGGAAGGGCATCCTGGCAGCCGACGAGACCTCCCCGACCCTGACCAAGCGATTCGTCGCGCTCGGCATCGAGTCGACCGCGCAGAGCCGGCGCACCTACCGCGAAATGCTCTTCACGTCGCCCGGCGTGGCGGAGCTCATCAGCGGCGTCATCATGTACGACGAGACCATCCGCCAGAAGAGCTCCGCCGGGATACCGCTCCCACAGGTCCTCTCGAACCAAGGCATCATCCCCGGCATCAAGGTCGATACCGGGGCGAAGCCCCTCGCCGCCTGCCCCGGCGAGAGCGTCACCGAGGGGCTCGACGGGCTCCGCGACCGCCTCGCCGAATACAGGGGAATGGGCGCCCGCTTCGCGAAGTGGCGCGCCGTCATTCGCATCGCCGACTCGTTACCGAGCTCGACCTGCGTGAACGTGAACGCACACGCCCTCGGGCGATACGCTGCGCTCTGTCAGGAAATGGGCCTCGTGCCGATCGTCGAGCCGGAAGTGCTGATGGACGGGCCCCACACGATCGAGCGGTGCGAAGAGGTCACGAGCGTGGTCCTCCACGCGGTGTTCGACTCCCTTTTCGAGCAGCGCGTCTCGCTGCAATCCATGCTGCTCAAGCCCAGCATGATCATCGCAGGCGGGGAATGTCCCCGCCAGGCCTCCGCGCAGGAGGTCGCGACCGCGACGCTTCGCTGCCTGCGCCGGCACGTTCCCGCGGCGGTTCCCGGCATCGTGTTCCTGTCGGGCGGCCAGAGCGGCCGCATGGCCACCGCCCACCTGAACGCGATCAATCGACTGCCCGGGGCCAAACCCTGGAAGATCGGTTTCTCCTACGGGCGCGCTCTCCAAGACCCGGCGCTCGCGGCGTGGCGCGGCGGCGATGAGAACCTGAAGGCGGGACAGGAGGCCCTGTCCCACCGGGCCAGGTGCAATGTCGCGGCCAGCCTCGGGGCCTACTCCGACGAGATGGAGCCGGCGCCCGCGGGTACGCATACTGCGGTGCGTCGCGGAGAAGAGGACGACGATTGAAGGGTGACTGGCCTGTTACGCGCAGCATCCAACGCCGCGGAAGCCAGGGCGAAGACCTGAGAGCCGGCTCGGCAGGGTGTTCGGTCGAAGCAAGTCGCGACCAACGAGAGCGATCTGTGGTGCGGACCCCCTAGCGGAGTCGCGAAAGCCTGGGCCGCGATCGTAGCAATGGATCACGGAGGAGATCATGACGAAAGCGCTGTCTGACAAGGAACTCGGTCTCATCGACGCGTACTGGCGGGCCGCCAACTACCTCTCGGTCGGCCAGATCTACCTGTACGACAATCCGTTGCTGAAGAATCCTCTGACCAAGGAGCACGTCAAGCCGAGGCTCCTGGGCCACTGGGGAACCACGCCGGGCCTCAACTTCATCTACGTCCATCTGAACCGGCTGATAACGAAGCACGACCTCAACATGCTCTACATCACCGGCCCCGGGCACGGCGGGCCCGGCCTCGTCGCCAACGCCTACCTCGAGGCGACGTACAGCGAGGTTTACCCGAACATCTCGCAAGACGAGGAGGGCATGAAGCGCCTCTTCAAGCAGTTCTCGTTCCCCGGCGGGATTCCGAGCCACGTGGCTCCCGAGACGCCCGGCTCGATCCACGAGGGCGGCGAGCTCGGCTACGCGATCTCGCACGCGTACGGTGCCGTCTTCGACAACCCCGATCTGATCGCGGCCTGCGTCGTGGGCGACGGCGAAGCCGAAACCGGCCCGCTGGCGACGAGCTGGCATTCCAACAAGTTCTTGAATCCGGTCACCGATGGAGTGGTCCTGCCGATCCTTCACTTGAACGGCTACAAGATCGCCAACCCCTGCATACTCGCGCGCATCAGCCACGAGGAGCTCGACCACCTCTTCCGGGGCTACGGCTACACGCCTTATTTCGTCGAGGGCCACGAGCCGAAGGCGATGCACCAGCTCATGGCGGAAACGCTCGACGCGATCGTCAAGGACATCCAGCGGATCAAGGCCGACGCGCGTCAGCACGGCTTCAAGAAGCGCCCACTCTGGCCGATGATCGTTCTGCGCACGCCCAAGGGATGGACTTGCCCTAAGGAGATCGACGGCAAGCGGACCGAGGACTACTGGCGATCCCACCAGGTGCCGATGGGCGAGATGCACGAGAAGCCTGAGCACGTGCGCATCCTCGAGCGATGGATGAAGAGCTACAAACCGCAAGAGCTCTTCGAGGCGGACGGCCGGCTCAAGCCCGAGCTCGCCGCGCTGCCACCGAAGGGCGCCCGGCGCATGAGCGCCAACCCGCACACGAACGGCGGCGCCGTTCTTCGCGACCTGCGCCTACCCGACTTCCGCGACTACGCCGTGAAGGTGACCACCCCCGGCGCGAGCAATGCCGAGTCGACGCGGATCATGGGCAAGTTTCTCCGCGACGTGATGAAGCTCAACATGGAGGCCCGTAACTTCCGGCTCTTCAGTCCAGACGAGAACAACTCGAACCGCTGGCAGGACGCGATGGAGGTCACCAATCGAGCCTGGGTCGCGGAGACCTACGCCTGGGACGATCATCTCGCGCCGGACGGCCGCGTGATGGAGATGTTGAGCGAGCACCAGTGCCAGGGGTGGCTCGAGGGCTATCTCCTGACCGGCCGGCACGGCTTCTTCTCGTGCTACGAAGCCTTCATCCACATCATCGACTCGATGTTCAACCAGCACGCCAAGTGGCTGAAAGTATGCGATCACATCCCCTGGCGCCGGCCGATCGCCTCGCTCAACTATCTACTCTCGTCTCACGTTTGGCGCCAGGACCACAACGGCTTCAGCCACCAGGATCCCGGCTTCATCGATCACGTCGTCAACAAGAAGGCAGGCGTCGTCCGCGTATACCTGCCGCCCGACGCCAACTGCCTGCTCTCGGTGACCGATCATTGCCTGCGGAGCCGCAACTACGTGAATCTCGTCGTCGCCGGCAAGCAGCCGGCCCCTCAGTGGTTGACCATGGACGAGGCGATCAATCACTGCACCGCCGGGCTCGGGATCTGGGAATGGGCCAGCAACGATCGCGGCGGCGAGCCTGACGTAGTCATGGCCTGTTGCGGCGACGTGCCGACCTTGGAGACGCTCGCCGCCGTCGATCTGCTGCGCCGCCACGTCCCCGAGCTGAAGATCCGCGTCATCAACGTCGTGAACCTGATGAAGCTGCAGCCGCAGAGCGAGCATCCGCACGGCCTGTCGGACAGCGAGTTCAACACGCTGTTCACCACCGACAAGCCGATCGTCTTCGCGTTCCACGGCTATCCGTGGCTCATCCACCGGCTGACCTATCGGCGGAAGGGCCACCCGAATCTGCACGTGCGCGGCTACAAGGAAGAAGGCACGACGACCACGCCGTTCGACATGTGCGTGCTGAACGATCTCGATCGCTTCCACCTGGTGAGCGACGTGATCGACCGCGTGCCGCGGCTGGGAGCCCGGGCCGCCTATGCCCAGCAGGCGATCCGCGACAAACTGATGGAGCACAAGCAGTACATCGCCCGGCACGGCGACGACATGCCCGAGATCACCGGATGGAAATGGGGGCAGGCCGCGCCGGTCGCCGGCCGACGGGGCAGCTCAACGGAGTCCGACAACGTCTGAGCCGAGACAAGGCGGCCTGCGGGTTCGATGAGAGGACCTTGAATCTTCCGACTCATGGCGAGTCCCGAACAAGAGGTCTTTGCAATCAGGCACGGGGAGACCGAGTGGAGCCTCTCCGGGCAGCACACGGGCACGACGGACATCCCCTTGACCGACAACGGGCGTCGGCTCGCCGAGCGGATCAGGCCCGTGCTGAGCAAGGAGAAATTCGCGCTCGTCCTGACCAGCCCGTTGCAGCGCGCGCGGGAGACCTGCGAGCTCTCGGGTCTCGGTGAGCATGCCATCATCGATTCCGACCTGGTCGAGTGGAATTACGGGCAGTACGAGGGACTGACGCCCGGACAGATCCACGAAAAGGTGCCCGGCTGGTTGATCTTCCGGGATGGGTGCCCGGGCGGCGAGACACCGGCCGAGGTGGCCGCACGGGTGGATCGCGTGATTGCCCGCGCACGTGCCGTCGAAGGCAACGTCGCGCTCTTCGCCCATGGACACTTACTGCGCGTGCTCGTGGCCCGTTGGGTCGGGCTGCCCGCCCGCGCCGGGGAGCACTTTCTGCTCGATACGGGTACGTTGAACGTGCTCGCCTACTATCGCGGGATACCCGCCGTGAGAATCTGGAATGGGCCTCTCGCCGGTTGATGAGGGACGCCCATGGCCGCCACCATCGACGGGAGCTCAGGGAAGTTCTCAAGCGATCGCACGATCGCCCAATACGCGGCCGAGATCTGGGGCGCGAAACCCTGCCCCGTGAAGTAGAGGTCCGATCGCCCGCATCCGAGGAGCACCAGGCATGCAGCACGTCAGTCCGCTCGCAGGAAAGCCCGCCGAACCCTCGATTCTCGTCGACGTCCCGCGGTTGGTGACGGCGTACTACACGGGGCAGCCAGACCCCTCCGTGCCCGCCCAGCGCGTGGCCTTCGGAACCTCCGGGCATCGCGGCTCCTCGCTGGAGAATGGCTTCAACGAGGCGCACATCCTGGCAATCACCGAGGCCATCTGTCTCTACCGCCAGGAGCAGAGGATCGACGGCCCCCTCTACCTCGGCATCGATACGCACGCGCTCTCGGCCCCGGCTTTCGCCAGCGCATTGGAGGTACTGGCGGCCAACGGCGTCGAGGTCATGGTCGACGCGGGCAAGGGTTACACGCCAACCCCGGTCATCTCGCACGCGATTCTCACATACAACCGGGGCCGCACGCACGGGCTCGCCGACGGCATCGTCATCACGCCGTCACACAATCCGCCGCAATTCGGCGGCTTCAAATACAACCCGCCCCACGGGGGACCGGCGGACACGCGGGTGACCCAGTGGATCGAGCAGCGGGCCAACGCGTTCATCGCCGACGAGCTACGCGGAGTGACGAGAGTCCCTTACGAGCGCGCCTGCAAAGCCTCCACTACGCACGAGCATCCTTACCTCGACACCTACGTCGGCGATCTCCCTGCGGTGGTGGACCTGCAAGCGATCCGGGAGAGCAAGATGCACATCGGCGTGGACCCGCTCGGCGGCGCGAGCGTCGCGTACTGGGATGCCATCGGCGAGCGCTACGGCCTCGATCTCGAAGTCGTGAATCACGCCGTCGACCCCACGTTCCGCTTCATGACCGTGGATTGGGACGGGCAGATCCGCATGGATCCCTCGTCGGCATACGCCATGGCGGGAATGGTCGCCCTCAAAGAGCGCTTCGACGTCGCTTTCGCGAACGACGCCGACGCCGACCGGCACGGGATCGTCAGCCATACTCAGGGATTGCTCGATCCGAACCACTACCTTGCCGTCGCGATCGACTACTTGTTCGCCAACCGCCCGCAGTGGCCGGCGTCGGCCGCCGTCGGCAAGACGGTCGTCAGCAGCGGCATGATCGATCGCGTGGCCGCGCGTCTGAAGCGGCGGCTGATCGAAGTTCCGGTCGGATTCAAGTGGTTCGTCGACGGGCTGATCGACGGCTCGATCGGCTTCTGCGGCGAGGAGAGCTCGGGAGCGACGTTCTTGAGGCGCGACGGCACGGTGTGGACGACGGATAAAGATGGGCTGGTCCCGAACCTGCTCGCCGCGGAGATCACCGCCCGGACCGGAAGCGACCCCGGGGAACGCTATCGCGAGCTGACCGCGGAGCTCGGCACTTCATACTACACCCGCAGGGACGCGCCGGCGTCGCCCGAGCAGAAGGCGAAGCTCGGAAACCTGTCGCCCGAGGCAGTCACGAGATCGGTGCTCGCGGGCGAGCCGATCAGCGCCAGGCTGACCCATGCGCCCGGCAACGACGCCCCGATCGGTGGCCTGAAGGTGGTCGCCCCGAGCGGCTGGTTCGCGGCGCGGCCTTCCGGCACCGAGAACATCTACAAGATCTATGCGGAAAGCTTCGAAGGCGCGGCTCATCTGAATTCCATCGTGAGCGAGGCCCAGGAGATCGTGCAGAGCGCGCTGGGTCAGACGCGAGATACATGAATGCTCGCGGAGCCGACGTCGTTCGCCCTGGCCGGAGCTGGCCGTCGGATTGCTTCCACCCACCATCGAGCGGCCGCCTGCTTCGGCCGGTAGAGCCGCATGACCATGTAGCTCGGGCCATTCGGCGCAGGGAGTTCGACTCCTGTCCCTCCCCGGCGAGTCCTTCTGGATACGAACTATCTGATCCTGGCGCCGGGATCTCCGGCAAAGCAGCCTTCTCCACCCTGCGGACAAAGCACGAGGAACGTCGCGCGCTGCCCGCAGCCGCTCACGCCGACCGTGTACTCGGCGCGTTGGATCCCAGCGGCGAAGGGCCCCTGTACGGCGGGCTGGGTGACCTCTGTGGAAAGGATCTCCGCGGTCGCCTGCGGGCAATTCAAATCGAATTTTCCGCGGGTTAGGGCCGCCTGGATCGCCATCGGTTGTTTGTCGGCGATCATCTGGCTCTGGCTGGCACATCCAGCCACTGCCATCGTCGCGATGAGTGCCAAGCGTACGAACGGGTTCGTCATTGGAATTACCTCCGACCGGCTGTATGAAGCACGACTCGGGTCACGAGTCCACTAGTCCGTCACATCCAAGAAATCCTATCGGTTCGCATCAATACGATTCGCCGAGAAGAATCAAGCAGCCAGCAGCTGGTCGGCGCCTCTGAAATCTCGGAGTTCCCTGCGAAGCTTCGGAGGTGGCTCCGTGAAGGCCGGTCGACTCGCACGGCCTGGTCTTTCCTACGGAGCGCTCTCGGACACCCAGTCCGCCAGCAGCGTATAAGCCACCGCCAGCACCACCGGCCCGATGAAGAGCCCGACGACGCCGAATGCAACGAGCCCACCGAGGACACCCGCGAAGATCAGCAGCAGCGGCAGGTCGGCACCGCGCTTGATCAACATCGGGCGTAAAAAGTTGTCGAAGGTGCCGCAGAAGCTCGCCCAGACGAGAAACACGGTGCCCCACAACAAACTGCTCGTCTTGTAGACCCAGATGACCGCTAGTATCAGCACAGGCCAGACGCCGATCTGCGCAACCGCTAGAACGAACATTACCACGGTCAGAACCGGGGCGAAGGGCACGCCGGCGATCGCGAGCCCAAGTCCAGCAAGACCGGATTGGACAATGGCCGTGACGACGACGCCCAGCGCGACGGCTCGGACCGCCTGCGCCGCGAGGTGGACGGCGTTCTCGGCCTGCGGTCCAGCAAGCCGCAGAGCAAAACGGTCCGCGGCGCGGGCCGCCGTTTCGCCGTTCGCGAACAGAATCGCGGTGATGATCACCGTGAGCAAGAAGTGGAGGAGCAGCAGTCCGATGCTGCCGACCTGGCCGACGAACCAGAGGGCGAGCTCGCCGGTCAAGGGCGCGAGGTGCGCAGAGATCCCCTCCGGCCCTGCAGCCGCGATCTGCTGCCAGCGCCCCGCCAGCTTCGATCCCACCAGCGGAACCTCCGCGACCCACGCGGGAGGCTGCGGGACGGTGAGCGTCGCGGCCGATCTCGACCAGTCCGCGATCTGGGCAACATTGTTCACGACCGTCGCGACGCCGAGGTAGAGCGGCACCACGAGCATCAGCAGCAACGCGAGCGTCATCAATGCCACGGCGAGAGAGCGCCTGCCCCATAGCAATGCCTCCGCACGCAGCAACAGCGGCCACGTGGCGACTGCGATCATGGTTGCCCAGGTCGAGGCGACGAGGAATGGCCGCACGATCCAAACGCTAGCGGCGATCAGTGCGCCGAGGGCCAGCAGCTGGAGTGTGGTACGAGCGAGGTCCGAAGTCTGGGGGCTTTGCATGAGTCTCACACGTTCAAGTTGCGAAGCAGCTTGGATACGCACGCGGTCACCAGCGAGGCTGTAGCGAGCCCGACCGCCTCGACGTGGTGCGAGGTCCAACGTAGTTTCATGGCTTCACTTCATCGCCATCGATTGTCTGATCCGCCGAATGCCCGGCCGTGTCGTCTTCTGCGAGAAGCCAGTTCCGAGCCAGGCGCGGCCTGCCGTGGCGACAAGCCGAATTCAACTAAATCTATCAAAGCTCACGGATGCTTTCGACACGCAACCGCCCGGGCAGCTCGAACCCGACCTCCGACATTTCGGAGGAACCTCCGCCGCCGTTGCGCGACCCCGAACACTACCAGTCGACCTCAATCTGCGCGCATCACGGAGGTGTGCGGGCAGACCTGCCAGCGTCAAACCGTCTGCCAAGCGAGCAGCGAGGCCGGAGTCCCGGACGTTCACGGGCCGCATATTCCGTTGAGTGAGATCAGGATGACGGGCGAGCAATTGCTCAACGCGTCGTTTTGCCTCTTCCTGTCGTCCGGCGTGCCAGAGGACGGGGACGAATACGAGCTCATTGCGCAGCAGGTCAGGCGCCTGGTGCATCAGCTTGTCGACCACCGCAGCGGCTCGGCGCGCATCTCCGGCAATGAGACAACCGATCGCCAATTCTCGCAGGTGACGGAAGCGGTGCGGATCTTCCGGTGCCGCGTCGATTCCGTTCTGCAACATGCGGAGTCCGGCATCCAGCTCGCCCAGGTGAATCTTGACGATACCGGCCATGGCCGTCGCCTGCGAAAAACTCGGATTGAGACTCAGAGCGGTTTCCGCGTGTACCAACGACGCCTCGTAATCACCCCTGATATCCTGATGAATCAGTGCCGCAATCAGGTGCGCAAAGTAGCTCGAGGCGTCCAGCGCAAGCGCGCGACCGCTCTGTGCGAACAGCGCCTCTTGAGCGTCATCCGGGATTGCGAAGGGTGAAAATTCAAACATGCGATAGCGACAGAGGACCGCCATCGCGTTTGCCATCGAGTTATCCGGCATCCGCTCCAGGGCGAGGCGTAGAATTTCCGCCACCTCTTCGTTGTGCGCATACGAGTTGACGAAATATCCGGCGGCTTTCGACAACAGCTCAGGCACGGAGAGCTGATCGTTCTTCGTGTCGCGCAGCTTCTCGAAAGCGCCCGCCTTGATTCTGATGCGTACCGCAGACGCCACGCTTCGGGAGATTTCATCTTCCAGCTCGAAAATATCCTGGAGCTGGCGGTCGTATCGCTCCGACCAGATCTGGCGCCGCGCGGCGGTGTCGAGGAGGGTGAAGGACAGGCGGAGCCGTTCACCTGCCGCGCGGATACTCCCTTCAAGCTGAAAATCGCCGGCATCCTCGGGATTAGTCCGGCCACCAGCGCGGACGGAGTCGCCGCTGACATCAATCGCCGTCTGTCGGGTCAGGCCACCAACGATGTCCTGATAAAGCCCCGCCGCGAGTTCTTCTACGTCGTCTCCGCCACTGATCACCTTGAGCGGCATGACGCGGACTGTCGGCCGCGTCTTGCCAGCGGGTTTC
Source organism: uncultured delta proteobacterium (assembly GCA_963745025.1). Lineage (GTDB taxonomy): Bacteria > Desulfobacterota > Binatia > JACPRU01 > JACPRU01 > CAVQIG01. The sequence goes on along the minus strand of CAVUWD010000013.1, from coordinate 15,716 downwards.
TTGCTGGGTGGGGGCAGCTGACGTTTGCCCGCGTCGCCCGCGGCGATGCCGACACTGTAGACCGGTACCGGTGCGGCGATGTTTTTCAGTTCCTGATCGCCGAGAAAGTCGAACGGTCCGCCAATTTTTGCACGCACGCTGTCGAACACGCTGCCCGAGACGTTGATACCGCCGGGGCTTGCCATGGACTGCAGGCGTGCCGCTACGTTGACCCCATCGCCATAGATCGTGCCGTCGTCCTTCAGCAGGATGTCGCCGAGATTGACGCCGACGCGGAACCACATCTGGCGCTGTGGTGGCAGCGCTTCGTTCCGCTTTGATAGCTCCAGCTGGGCTTCTGTCGCCGCATTGACCGCGCCGGTCGCGCTGTCGAATATGGCCAGGATGGAATCGCCAGCCATGTCGACGACCCTACCATCGTGCGCGTCGATCCGTTGCCGGAAGACACCGCGAAATTCATCCAGCGTCGCGACCGTGATTCTTTCGTCATCGTGCATCAAGCGCGAAAACCCGACGGCATCGGCGGCGAGAATCGCTGCCAGTCGCTCTTTGGGTTCTTTGGTGTCGCTCACGGAATTGAATGCCTCGAGGGCTTGCGGTTGATTCTGGGGTGCGAAAAAATCGCGGCAAAGGGCAGTTGCCGTATGCCGCAGGTCTCGCGCTGCAATTGGCGTGTTGCAGCGCAAGACCCGCCTCCCGAGATTCCGCTACTCGCTCGCCCGGTTGTTCCGCTGGCCGCTTCCGAGCTTCTTGACGTCCTCGGGCGACAGCTTCGGCCGGTCCACCTTGATCGTCAGCTTGTTGAGCTTGGCGGTGAGGGTGAACGGCGGCTGGTAGTCCGCGTCGTTCACGCCGGTCAGGGTGTCGGAGCCGATGTCGAAGCTCTCGTCCCATTGCAGGATCATGGGCAGCGTGTGCTCCATCTTCTGCGTGGCGACTTCCTTGCCGTCCACCTTGAGCGTGCCGGTGCCGCCGCGGCCGAGGCCGCTCATGTTGTTGAAGGCGAGCGTGCCCAGGCCCAGGCCGTCATACTTGAAGTCGAACTCGACGGTGTGCTTGCCGGGCGTGAGCGCGTCCGGGCCTTCCCACTTGATGCGCTTCAGGTCAATCAGGTTCCAGAGGAACACCGGCTTGCCCTTGAGCAGGTAGAAGCCGTAGCCGGCGAACCGGCCGCCGGAGGTCAGGATCATGCCCTCGGCGCCGCCCTCCGGCACTTCGATGTCCGCCGTGATGGTGTAGGAGCTGTTGAGCAGGAACGGAGAATCGCCCTGCGGAAGGCCGGTCATGCGGCCGGGTGTAAACGAACTCGGTGCGGCCGGCGGTGATGTTGGGGCGCGGGGCCACGATGCGGGCCGCCACCGAGGCGTCCAGCGGGAGCACCTGATACTTCCGGGCTTCCTGCAGGAACAGTTCCTTCATCTCCTTCACCTTCTCGGGATGCTTGGCCGCCACGTCGTCGGACTGCGTCCAGTCCTTGGTCAGGTCGTAGAGTTCCCAGGTGACGTTGTTGACGGGGTCCGGATTGGCCGGGCCGAAGGCCTCCCACGGCGGGCGGATGACCTTGGTGCTGGCGATCCAGCCTTCGTGATAGATGGCGTGGTCGCCCATCATCTCGAAGTACTGCGTCTTGTGCCGGGAGGGCGCGTTGGCGTTGGCCTTGCTCGAAGGTGTAGGCGAAGCTCACGCCTTCGATCGGGCTTTGCTTGATGCCGTCCACATATTCGGGCGGCGGATGCCGCGAGCTTCGAGAATCGTCGGCACGACGTCGATGACGTGATGGAACTGGTTGCGGATGCCGCCGACGTCCTTGATGTGGCCGGGCCAGGAGACGCACATGCCCTGGCGGACGCCGCCGAAGTGCGAGGCGATCTGCTTGATCCAACTGAACGGCGTGTCGAAGGCCCACGCCCAATGGCACGGCCATGTGGTTGTAGGTCTTCTCGGTGCCCCAGACGTCGTAGAAATACTTCAGCTGGTCCTCGACCGGGACGTTGACGCCGTTGAAGAACGCGACTTCGTTGGGCGTGCCGATCAGGCTGCCCTCGGCGCTGGTGCCGTTGTCGCCGTTGATGTAGATGATGAGCGTGTTGTCGAGCTTGCCCATGTCCTCGACGGCCTGGATGACGCGGCCGATCTCGTGGTCGGTGTAGGCCACGTAGGCGGCGAAGACCTCGACCTGCCGGATGAACAGCTTCTTCTCGTCCGGCGTGCATTGATCCCACTCCTTCAGGATGTCCTTCGGCCAGGGCGTCAGCTTGGCGTCCTGCGGAATCACGCCGAGCTTCTTCTGGTTGGCGAAGATCGTCTCGCGGAGTTTGTTCCAGCCCTCGTCGAACAGGTGCATGTCGTGGATCTTGTCCACCCATTCCTTCGTCGGATGATGCGGCGCGTGCGTGCCGCCGGGAACGTAGTAGAAGAAGAACGGCTTGCTCGGATCGATCTGGTTGATCCGGTTCAGCCAATCGATGGCGTCGTCGGCCATGGCGGTGGTCAGGTTCCAGCCCGGCTTGCCCTCGAAGGGATAGATCTGGGTCGTGTTGCGGAACAGGTTCGGCTGCCACTGGTTGGTGTCGCCGCCGACGAAGCCGTAGAAGTACTCGAAGCCCATGCCGATCGGCCACTGGTCGAACGGCCCGACCTGGCTGGCCGCGAAGGCCGGCGTGTTGTGGTCCTTGCCGAACCACGAGGTGGCGTAGCCGTTGTCCTTGAGGATGCGGCCGATGGTGGCCTTGTCCTTGGCGATGATGCTGTTGTAGCCGGGGAAGCCGGTGGACTGTTCGGAGATCACGCCGAAGCCGGCCGAGTGATGGTTGCGGCCGGTGATCAGCGCGGCGCGCGTCGGCGAGCAGAGCGCGGTGGAATCAAATCTGCGTGTAACGCAGGCCGGTCTTGGCGATGCGATCCAGCGCCGGCGTGGGGATGACGCCGCCGAAGGTGCTGGGGACGCCGAAGCCGGAGTCGTCGGTCATGATGAGCAGCACGTTGGGCGCGCCCTTGGGCGGCACGATGCGCGGTGCCCACCACGGTTTCGACTGGGCCGCGTTCTCCTTGATCACGCCGCCGAATTTCGGGTCGGGCGGCGGGAGTTGCTTGCCGTCGATCGTCGTCGTTGCGCTCGGGGAGCCGAGCGTGCCGGTGACCTCCGCGGCTGCCACCTTGCCAACGGTAACCGCGAGCACGGTAGCCAGAGCCACCATCGTCAATGCACGACGGAGCATCTTCATTGGCATGCCTCCATCAAGTGGCCGTAGTGGCCCTCCGTTAGGTGTGGATTCTAGAGATGCTTCTTGAGCTTCTGCCAGAGCGTCTCCTTCGGAGTCGTCTTGCAGTCTTCGACGATTTCACCGACCGGCTGGCCGAACTTGTCGAGCTCGATGACCTCTATGGCGGCTTTGCCGGTACCTTCTTGGTAACCGTCTACCCAGTAGGCGACGCGCTCTTGGGCGGCGGGAGCCATTTTCAGAAACTGTTCGCACGTGATCATGTCTACCTGCTGCTTCTCGCCGGCCTGCACCGGTAGAGCCACCACCAGGCCGCCGAGCACCGAAGCCACCGTCGCCGACACGATGATCGATTGCTTCTTCATGATTTCCTCCTCTGTGGAAGTCCAACCATTGCGATTCGTGCCTTTCAGACTTGAATTCCCGCGGCAACTTGCCGCGGATGCGGCTATTGCTTGACCAGCGGGATCCGCCCCGCCATCTCGTAGCGGACGATCGCGTCGAGCTTGTTCTCGATCTGGTAGAAGCGGGCGACCTTCAGCCCGGGAAGAGCCTTCGAGAACTGTTCCAGGTACGAGCTCCGCACCTTGGTGCGAGCCTCTTCGGCGGAAAGGTAGCCGCGGACGAGATCTAGCCCTTTGGCGTCGGTGAGCTTGTCCTTGTTGTAGCCGAGCGCATATTCCTCGATGACCTGGTAGAGCTTGTTGTTCGCCGTGAGCAGATCCTTTTCGTACTTGTCGTAAACCGGCCAGAACGCCTTGGCTTCCGCGTCGGTCAACTGCAGGTTCGTCGCCACCAGTGCCTTCTTGTCGGCGCGCATCGCCTCGCGGGCGATGTCCATGTTGCTCTGAGGGGCATCGGCGGCGCGAACCGCCGGAGCCGCGAACAGGAGCATTGCCGCAGAAGCTGTGACCAGCATTCGTGAGAGCGTCATCGTCATTTTCCTTTCACCTCGGACCGCCATCAATTGCGATTGATCTTGGTGATCTTCGACCCCTGTATGCCGGCGCCCGCGAACAGCCCTTGCTGATCGAAGATGCAGGCATAGACGTCTTGCGTGAGCGTCGTGCTGGTCAGCGACTTGCCTATGCCCTCGTCCATGATGACGATGCTCGGACCGACGCCCACCTCCCAGCCCTCGCTCTTCTTGAGATAACTGAGCGCGTTCTCGTTCATGAAGAACATCGCGTAGCCGAACACCTGTAGGCCGGCCTGGTATCCGTACGAGACGGCGCTGGAGCTGTAGTAGCCGACCGTGGCGCCGTGCTCGCGAAGGGCACCCTCGCCGTACTGAGCGCCGAACATGAACCCGGCCTTGACGATGTTCGGGAAGACGAGGACGGCCTTGGCGCTCTGCGCGAGCATCTGCGCCGACGGCTGGTTCTGGTAGAGCCGCTGCAGGGTGGCATCGACGCTACTGTCGATGTCTTCCGCGGAGTCTGCCAGCGCCCTCGCCGGGCTCATGCCCATCAAGAGCGCCGTCGCGAGAACCAACGCGGTTCCTCGGACCTGTTTCGATCTGTTCATCTCTTCTCTCCTTCGATCACACCGCCGTGGCCAGGACGCCGCAGCAGGCCACTTCTCTCCTCCTCGTTGCCACCCGACGCAAGAGGCAAACCGCTACTTCACTTGACGAGTCGCTTCTTCCCGCTGGATCATGTCGAGGTATTTCTCGGCAACGTCATCCGCGGGATAGAGGTTCACCGCCTTTTGGAAATAGCCGCGGGCAACGGCGATCTCGCCGCGGCCGAGCGCATCGGTGCCGCGCCGCGTCGCGATCTTGGCCCCGAGCTTCCGGGCCTGAAGATCGCTCGGATCGCTTTGCAACGAGCTCTCGGTCAGCGCCTCCGCGGTATCGATGTCGCCCTTCAGGTATGCGTTCTTGGCTCGCATGTCGCGGAACGAGACGCAGCCGGCGAGCAACAGAAGCGTTGCGGCGACGACCGGAGTTCCGCGCCGACCCATCGACAGTGGCGCCCTTGGGGATCCGAGCTCACGGAACCATGCCGCATTCGAACATCTTGTTGACGATCGGAGCCGCTACCTTGTTGAGAAATGCGGCACGCATCTGCGGATCGTCGCGCAGCAGCTGGATCATTTCCTTCTGGCGTTCTGATTTCGGCTGTTGCTTCTGTTGCCAGAGGGTTTCGCAGGTAGCGCTCTGGTATTTCTGGACGAGCTCGTCCGCGACTATGTCCATGACCGGATATTGCTGCGCGTAGAGGGCACCGGCACAGGCGAGCGCGGACAGCACTGCGAGCCAATACGAACGTCGTCTGATCATTCTCTTTCTCCCTTTCTCGAGTCTCGAGGCGTCGACCGTCAAGGCGCCGATACGGAACGGTAATAGACGCCGTTTGCGCCATAGGACGGTTGGAACCAGTTATTGCCGCACAGGTAGTACGTCGAGCTGAGGCCGCTCGGTTGCATGCATCCCGCCGGTAGCGTCGCGTAGATCGCGCCCACCGGGTAGCTCGCGCTGCCGCTAGACGTCGCGATCGCTGCGGTGTTCGAGCTCCCCGCGACGTAGCCCGCGTTGTACGCGTTGCTCGAGCTCGCCGTGCTCGTACCCGCGACGTAGCCGGAGTTGTAAGCGTTCGCCGAGGCCGCATTGGCTTGCGACGACGCCATCGCCGCCCCCGTCACCATGCCGACCGCCATACCAGCGGCGGCGGCGCCACCCGTCGACCACCCGCCGCAGTTGGTGCAGCTCGATCCGTAGTAGTTCACGGTCGTCGGTGGATGGTACGACGAATAGGTTCCACCGTAGTAGTTCGTCGTGTGAGCCGTCGTCGTCGATCCTCCGGAGTAGTTCGTGTGAGTCGTTGATCCGCCGTAATACCCGCTGGTGTGGTACGTCGAGGTTCCATAGGCGCTATGGGAGCTCCAGGTGCCGCCGCCGCCGGATGCGGAGCCGCCGGCCGCGCCGTGGGCGCTCCACGAGCCCCCACCGCCAGATGCGGAGCCGCCGTGGGCACCCGACCCGCTCCACGAGCCGCCGCCACCGGACGCGCTGCCGCCGTGACTCCCCGAAGCGCTCCAGGATCCGCCCCCACCAGACGCACTGCCGTGATATCCGCTGTGACTCCACGCTGCCGCAGGACGTGGCGCCAGGGTTGCGATCAAAAGACCGGCGAAGCCGACGATGAGAGGTTTCATCATTGCCCGTTCCTCCTCATTGACCTTTAGCTGACGTGCTCTTCGCCGCACCCTTGCGCGGCGGCTCGGCCCTCAGGTCGGCTGGGATCTGCGGGTCCGGCCGGGCGAACTCGATCGGTTTCGCGCCCTCGGTCGGAGCCTTGAAAGCGTCGGCAGGGACGGCCACGTCGAGCTGCCAGTTGGAGAGCTCCATGTCGTGGCGCAGCCGCGACGGATCGTCGCGGTACACCGCGCGGATCCTTCGCGGCAGCTTGTCGTCGGCGCCGATCCAGATCTCCGCGAACACGGCGTCGCTGACGTATGCCAGCATGTCGGTCGTCGTGCCGCCGACCACGTTGGATTGGCCGATGTAGAAAACCGTTTTCAATTCTGGGGCGATGTCCTGGTACGGGTCGGCGACGATCAAGTCCGAGAAGGGAAAGTAGATCGCGGCGGAGTCGAAGGCGGCCTTCAAGGCGGCGTCGATCGTGGGCGGCGCCGGAGCCACGGCGACGAGCTTCTCGGCCGGCGCGTATGCCACCATGTTCTTGCCGTCGTAATAGAACTCGGACGGAGGTCCGTCGGCCGAGGCGATGACGCGAAGCTTGTCGGGCCGCTGGAGCGTGACCTCGTTCTTCACCGTATAGAGCAGCGGCGGACCGAGCGTGCTCGGGTTCTCGTAAGAGATCACCGCCGTGAACGACATCGAGTGCGCGGCCGCCAAGCGGCTGCTCGCCGCCTTCAGAAGGTCGACCGCCTTGGGCTCGAGGCCGGTCTGGATGACCCCGACGGCCGGCGGGGGCGGTCCTTTCGTCTTCGCAGCGTGCGGCGGCGCCTGCTTCTCTGCGGCGTAGCCGTTCACGGACAACAGCATCCCAAGCGCGACCAGCGCCCATCGAACCGATCGGTTTCGAATCATTGCCGCCCCCTCAATCGAGCCACTCGAGGCCCGGAACCTCCCACGAACCCTCGCGCTTCGTTCGGATCCCGTCCCCCCCATGTGTTGGTCGGCAGAAACCGCTCCGCACGCCCCTCCATCGGCCACGAGTCTTTTTCGCGTCGCGGCACCCACGGGGTCGGCGTTCATGAACGGGGCTCGGTCAAAAACAAGGCACCCACGCGTCGCGGGATACCCGCTGAAGCTCTGGAACCGCGGCGCGTCGATGCGGATCATCGCACGGCAGTACTCGCTTTGAGCCGACGAAGTCAACGCTATGTAGATGGTCTTGCTCGAAACGATACTCGCGCACCGCAAGGTGAATTTGCGTACGCGCGGCACCGCCCATGACCCAGACATCCGCAGCTCTCTACAGAGGACCGACAGTCCCGCTTGACCGCCGCCGAGCATCTCGACTATCGCGGTGACCGATGCTCTTGACGTGCCGGAGGTTCTAGCGAGATGAAGACCTTCCTGGTGACCGGCGCAGATCGAGGCATCGGGGAAGCGCTCTGCCGCGAGATCCACGCGCGCGGCGACCGCGTGATCGCCGCATGCCTCGATGATTCCAAGACGCTTCGCGATCATGGCATGTGGGTCGAGCCCGCGGTCGACGTGACCTCCGATGTGGCGATCCGTGGGCTCGCCGAGCGGCTCGCGGGAATCAGTCTCGACGTGCTCATCAGCAACGCGGGGGTCGTCGAGCTCGGCGAGCTCGGGCGGCTCGACTTTGCGAAGCTCCGGCGCGAGTACGAAGTGAATGCGCTCGGCCCGCTGCGCGTGACCCAAGCTCTGCTGCCGTGCCTCGACGAAGGCTCGAAAGTCGCGATCATCACCAGCCGCGTGGGCTCGCTCGGCGAAAATCTCTCGGGCGGCCTCTACGGCTATCGCATGTCGAAGGCGGCGGCGAACATGGCGGGGATCTGCCTGGCACGCGATCTCGCGAAGCGCGGAATCGCGGTCATCTGTCTCCACCCCGGAAGCGTCCGAACCGAAATGACCCGAGGACTGACCGGCGGCGTTGCGGGACCCTTCGTCGATCCTCCGCAAGCGGCGAAAGGCCTCCTCGCTCGCATCGACGAGCTGACGCTCGAGACGACGGGAACCTTCCGCCACGCAAACGGCGAAACGCTTCCCTGGTAGCGTGCCCGCCGGGAGGGCGGGTACGGAGGAGCCACAGATGATCAAGATGCACGGCTACATACCGGCGTGGGGAGTCCCGGACGTGAGCCCTTTCGTCACCAAGATCGACTGCTATCTGAGGATGGTGGACCTCCCCTACGAGCTCGTGAAGCTCGAGCGAGGCGACTTGACGAAGACGCCGAAGGGAAAGCTCCCCGTCATCGAAGACGACGGCAAGACCGTCTGCGACAGCGTCTTCATCGTCGAATACTTGAAGAAGGAATACGGCGACACGCTGGATGCGGACATGAGCGCGAGCGACCGGGCGATCGCCGTCGCCTTCGGTCGCATGCTCGAGGAGAGCTTCTACTGGTACCTGGTGCAGATGCGTTACCGAAGGGACGAGAGCTTCAAGGTCTACGATCCCATCTGGGTCGAATTCCTCGACTTCGTCCCGCCGGAACAGCGTACCGGCCCGGTCGAGGAGTTCCGCGAGCGGATCCTCCACGAGTTCTACTGGTGCGGGAAAGGTCGCCATTCGGCCGAAGAGGTGGAGGAGCTCGCTCGCCAAGAGTACGACGCGCTTTCGGCGTTTCTCGCCGACAAGCCCTACTTCATGGGCCGCAAGCCGCGATCGATCGACGCCACTCTCTACGCCTGGCTGATCCACGCAATGCGCGTACCGTTCCCAGGCCCCATCAAGGACTACGGCAACTCGCTTCCGAACCTGGTCGCGTACTGCGATCGGATGCGCGATCGCTACTATCCGGACTTCAAGTAGGGGGGAGAATGACGGAGAGCGGACGGCTCGACGGGCGGCCGGCGATCGTGACCGGCGGCGCTTCGGGCATCGGAGCAGCGACCGCGCGGCGCTTCGCCGCCGAAGGCGCGAGCGTCCTCATCGCCGACATCCAGGACCGCAAGGGGGAGGAGATCGCCCAAGAGATTCGAGCGGCGCGAGGGCGGGCCCACTTCCGCCACACGGACGTCGCCGACCGGAGCGACGTCCGGCAGATGGTGCGCGACGCCGAGCGCCTCCTCGGCGGCGTCGCCGTCCTCTTCAACAACGCGATGGCCGACCCGCGCGACGACTATGGCGACGACCAGCGCTGGAACGTGATGCTCGAGAGCGGCCTTGCCGCCTACTGGGCCGCCTCCATCGAGGCCGCGCCGCTGCTCGAGCGCTCGGGTGTCGGCGCGATCGTCTCGAACGCATCGATCGCCGGCGCGAAGATCGCGATCGAGTTCGCGAGCGAGGCGTACAGCGCCGCGAAGGGCGGAGTCGTCGGCCTCACGCGGAAGCTCGCACAGCGCCTGGGCCCCCGCGGCATTCGCGTCAACTGCGTTTGCCCAGGAATCATCGAGACCCCGCGGTGGCGATCGCCGGGCGAGCCCGAGCCCCGCTTCGCCCGTCGCTGGCGGAAGATGGCGCCGCTCGGGCGCTTCGGACGGCCGGAAGAGGTCGCCAGCCTCGTTCTCTTTCTCGCGAGCGACGAGGCGTCGTTCGTGAGCGGCCAAGACATCGCCGTCGACGGAGGCTTCTCGGCCGCCGGCCGCTTCGTCGACGTCGACTTCGACGATACCTCGGCCTGATGAACGCCCCGCGCTCGAAAATGCCGTGGCTCCTCTCCTCGCTCTTGCTCGGGCTCGTGTCGTGCGGGTCGGACACCTCGGTCTCCGTGCACTTCAGCTCCGGCACGGTCGCCGACGACGCGAGGTGCTCGGGAGGGGGCGGCAGCTTTCCGCTCGAGCAGCAGGATGGCCTCGTCGTGATCGTGATCGTCACGGACGACACCACGATCGTCCACGCCTCGAGCGGGAAGCCCGCGCCTTGCGTCGATCTCACCAAAGGAACGCGCGCAAGCGTTCAAGGAACGAACGATCACGGAGACATCCTGGCAGATGAAGTGAGCATCTTGTCTTCCTGACCCGCGGGCCGCGTCCGTTGAAAGGCCCCGTGCCAGGCGCGCTGGCGCGCTACTCGGCGCCAGCCTTGGACTTTTCTCCTACCTTCTCGACTAGCTTCTCGCGCATCTCCTCTTTCGAGGCGAGGTACTTCTCGAACTGCTGCGGCGATAGAATCTGTTTCAGCTCGGCTTCCTTCGCCTCGTTGATCTGCTTCATCTCGCGCATCCGGACGAGCGGGCCTGCCGAGCCCTTGATGAGCGGATCCATCTTCTTGGCGTACTCGAGATTGAGATCCATCACCTTGCCGGTTTGTTCCGGCGTCAAGCCGACCTTCGTCTTCATGATTTCCGTCAGCGCCTTCGCCCTCTGCTCGGGAGTCGTGTTCTTGAGCTCGTCCAGCTGCGCCGAAGCGACGAGGGCGAACATCAGCGCTCCAACGGCGGCCACGAGTGCGATGCGGGTCTTCCGAATTCTCATGGCTCTCCCCTTCCGCTTGGTTGCTAGATGACACATCGGGTGCGCGTGCGACAAGGTGCGCGGCGAGCGGGCAAGCAGCGTCCCCGTTCGCGATAAAGTGTGTCATAGGGGTCCAGCGGACGCGAGGCGATGACGCGAGCACGACCGGTACGACTGTTCTACTGCGATTCCTACCTCTATGACGCCGTCGAAGCCGGCCCTCGCCACGCGTACGACGTCGAGAAGCCGCGGCGGATCCGGGACGCGCTGGTCGCGGACGGCTGCGCGCGTCCGGAGGATTTCATCGCCCCGCGGCCGATTCTCGACGAGGAGCTCGCCTTGGTCCACACGGCCCCCTACCTCACCGAGATCCGCAAGCCCGAGCGGCTCGCGAGCCTGTTGCTGCTCGATTCGGAGCACCCGTGGGACGAACGTCTGCTCCAGCCGTTTCTCTACGCCGCCGGGGGCACCGTGGCGGCGGCACGCCGGGCCGTCGCCGAGCGTTCGATCGCCGTCAATCTCGGTGGCGGCTTCCATCACGCCCAGGCCGACAAGGCCGAGGGCTTCTGCGCCATCGCGGACGTCGCCATCGCAGTCCGCGTGCTGCAGCGCGCCCAGGCAATCGAGCGGGCGCTGATCGTCGATCTCGACTGTCACCATGGGAACGGCAACGCCGAGATCTTCCGCGAGGACGATTCGGTGTTCACCTTTTCCATGCACAACGGCAACTGGTGCTGGATCACCAAGCAGCACAACCGCGACATCGAGCTGCCCTCCCACATCTCCGACGACGCGTATCTCGCCACGCTGCGCGCGCACCTGCCCGCCATCCTCGAAGAGTTTCGGCCGGATTTCGCCGTCTATCTCGCGGGAAGCGACCCGTACGTCGACGACACGCTCGGTGACCTCGATCTCAGCGAGGCGGGGCTCCTCGAGCGCGATCGGCTGGTGACTCGCGAGGTGTTCGGCAGTGGCGTCCCGATGGCCGTGGTCACGGCCGGAGGCTACGGCGCCGCGAGCTGGCGGATTCATTTCAATTACTTCCGATGGCTGCTCCGCGATGCAAACCACGAGCTCTGAGGCCAAGCTGCTCGGTCGGTACGACGCGCGGGACCTCTGCGAGCGACTGGCCGCAGCGGGGGTGTTCCGCGCCCTGGAGGGGAAGGGCTTCGAGGCCTTCGACCTCACGATCGACGCCACATCGCACGCATTGCCATCCGTCTTGCTCTCCGCCTGCCGAGCAGGTGATCGTCATCTCCTGTTGGAGGCATCCCTCGGAGAGTTGACGATGGACGCGGAGATCCTCGCCCGGCGCGGATACCCCGCCGATCGCCCGCTCGAGTTCCTGCTCGTCTACTGGCTACGCGAGCAGGATCCGACGCGCCGGTTCTCGCCCGTCCGGCCGCCGCTGCCGCTGCAGCGCCACCCCGGCCTCGGAGTGTTGCGGAGTGCCTTTCGCGTCGTGGTGTCGATGGCGACCGAGCTCGGCAAGGACGGCGTGGCGAGCGTACCCAAGTTCTTTCACGATGCCGTCCTCTTCTACCGCTCGCGTCTCTTCCTGTTCCTCGACGGAGCCGAGCAAGGGCGATTCGAGGCGCTGGTGCGTGACCTCGCGCGCCTATCGCTCACCGACGCCTCGGTGGCTCTTGCCTGCGGGGCCGTGCGCGAGCAGTCCGGAAATCCCGCATCGTGGCGCGCCGGCTACCAGGTCTTGCCGCTATCCGAACGCGCGATCGCGCTCTTTCACAGCCAGGCCTACGAGGTCGACGTCGCTCGCGCGCTCGAGGGCTCGTCGTTCACCTGCGACGACGAGATCCTCGCGCGTGCGAGAGAGAGCCTGCGGGAGTGCGGGTTGCTCGCCCTCGGCGGCGAAGGCGATCCCGACTTCCTCGGGCGCGTGCGCGAAGAGCGCGAGCGTCGGTAGATCCTCGCTCCCTCTCGCCATCGCGGTCAGCCGCTCCTGGATCAGGGCGCGACGAGCAGATAGACGCCCAGGCCCACCATTGCCGCTCCGCTGACGAGCTTCAGCCATCGCCCTTCCCGCTCCTGTAGTCGCCGCCGGCTGAGCGTCACCACTCCGACCGCCAGGATGAGCACGTCGTCGAGCATGTAGGCGAGATCGTAGAGCAGGAGATAACCGTAGTAAGACCACCGGTCCATCCGCCGCAAGGTGAGGATTCTCGTGTAGAGCGCAGGAAATCCGCTCGTGCAGAGGAGCTCCACGACCTGGACGAGAACGGCGAGCACGACGGTGCCGACGAGCGCGCCGAGCAAGTTTTCGGCGACGAGGATCCGGCGCATCCGGGCGTAGATTCCAGGCTTCGCCCCCTGCGGAATGCTGAGCGAGATCCCGCGACCGAGCGCCCAGAAGTCCTTGAGATGTATCAGCCCGGCCAGGCAGGAGATGCCTCCAAGAGCGATCTCCGAGGTGCGGGAGAAACCGATCAGCAGGAATGCGTTGAGCCACGCCGCCATGAAGGCGAAGTACGCGATACCCTCGACGGCAACGAACGTGCCCGCGATGAGCAGCATCTTCACCCGATCCCGGAGGCTCGCCAGCATGGACAGCATGAGGATCAGCACCCACATCGAGCAAGGGTTGAACCCGTCGAGGAGCCCGAGAGCGAACGTGAAGAGCGGGAGCCCGAGTTGGGAAACCGTGATCGGGTGGCCGAGGAAAGGAATCTCGATCGCCTCGGCGTCGCGGGCCGGCGCGGAAACGGCGCCTTCGCACGACGCAGTGTCCTCCGGAAGACAGGCTCCCTCGGGAGCCTGCGCTTCGCCTTGCGTCGCTTCGGCCCGTTCCACGAGCGCCTCGAGGCGCTTTCCGGTGACATCCGCACCGCGGTAGCCGACGACGAGCTCGCCTCCCACGTAAAACGCGGGCACTCCTGGTGCCTCGACGCCATGCTCCGAGGCGAGGCTCCGCAGACGCTCGCGCGCACGCGGGTCGCGCAGCACGTCGTGCTCGACCACCTCCACGTCCGGTCGCTCGCGGTGGAAGGCCTCGAGAAACCGCTTCGCCTCTTCGCAGTGCGGGCATCTTTCGCGGGTGAACACCTCGAGCACCACGCGGGCGGGGACCGGCTTGGTCTCGGCCGCAGCGGGTAGCGCGAGGAGCGCCGTGAACAGGTGCGCGAGGAGGATGAAACCCGACATAGACCCCGGCGATCTCACCGGAGATCGATGGGGGTCGAGTGAGCGGCGGGCTCAGCGAGCCGGGGTCGACACCACTTCATTCCGCACCGGCGGCTTCCAGGCTTCCGAACCATCGCTGCGAAGCAGCCGGAGCGAATATTCCTTGCCGGAGCCCTCCGGGATCGCGCCGATCTCCAGGCGGTTCTTCAAGGCTGCGTCCGCGAACGACATGGTCAAATCACCCCCCGGCGTCATCAGCGTCATGAACCGCATCTTGAACTTGGCGTCACGGAAGAAGAGACCCACGTAGCCGTCGTCGGTCGCGGAGAGAAGCCCGGTGTTCTCGCCGTTCTTGCCGATGACTCGAAAGGATCGCGCGACGATCTCCTCGGGTATCGGGGACACCGACGTCGCAGCGACCACGCATGCGAGGAACACGACGCCGAGCAACGAGACGAACGAATACTTGAAGATGCGGTTATCGCGCTCGAGGCGCTGAAGTCGGATCAGGACGTCTCTCTCCATAGGGTCCCCCAATCGTCTGCCTGCGGCTGCCTATCACAAAATGCCCGAGGGTGAAGCCGCGGGATTTGCCACCCGCGGTTACAACGTCCCCAAATCGTCGTCCCCCGTTTGCCAGCGATGGAAACAATTTCCAATAATGCGGCAACGTCCCTGCTCGAGGAGGCGCTATGGAGATCCGCCATCTGCCCGCAACCGCTTCGGCCGAGGAAGTCGCCATGGTGCTAAGCGAGGACGGCGCCGCGATCGTCGACTGCCTCGTCGATCCCGCAGTGCTTGATCGCGCGAAGCGCGAGCTCGACCCGTTCCTCGCCGCCACTTCCTTCGGCCCCGACGACTTCGCCGGGCGCCGCACCAAGCGCACGGGAGCTCTGATCGCGCGCTCGGAGACGTGCCGGGATCTGGTCGTCCACCCGCTGGTGCTCGGCGGGGTGGACAAGGTGCTCTCGCACTCGTCGAGCTTTCAGCTTCACCTCACGCAAGTGATCTCGATCGACCCCGGCGAGCCGGCGCAGAAGATCCATCGCGATCAGTGGGCGTTCGCCTTCTTCCCGTTCCCAAAAGGATACGAGGTCTCGTGCAACACCCTTTGGGCGATGACGGACTTCACGGGAGAAAACGGCGCGACGCGCGTGATTCCGGGAAGCCACCGCTTCGACGATCGCCTCGAGCTCGACGCCGCCGAGACCATCCCCGCCGAGATGAAGAAGGGCTCGGTGCTGCTCTACACCGGTAGCCTCTATCACGGCGCCGGCGCCAATCGCTCCGATCACACTCGCCGCGGCATCAACATCACCTACAGCGTTTCCTGGCTCCGCCAGGAGGAGAACCAATATCTCGCCGTGCCGCTCGAGACGGCGCGCAAGCTGCCGGTGGACCTGCTGCGCCTCATGGGCTACTCGCGCGGCGCCTACGCGCTCGGCTACGTCGACGACCTGCGCGATCCGATCGAGGTGGTGCGGCCGAATCTCGGATCGAGCGGGCTCGGAGACCTGGACGCGGCGCTCGAGCGGGTGCGAAGCCGCTAGAACTAGAGCCTCCGGACAGGAGTCGTGCGGAGTCAGCGCGTATGCGGGAGCGATTCTCGGCGACGTGCCCTACGTGCCGGGCAAGATCGTCTTCGCAGGCTTCGGCGCGGCGACGAGCCGACTCGCATACGTCGTCACGCTCGGCACCTCCCAAACGTCGGCAGTGCTCTGGAACGCCACGGTCGAGGGCACGTACGTGCCGGCGAGACGAGTGAGTGACGGAGCGGGCGCGGATTCGCGACCGAG
>CAVUWD010000012.1:0-116960 GCA_963745025.1 uncultured delta proteobacterium | reverse complement strand
CACAGGTTAGCATTTGACCCCGCGCGAGGCGCGGTGTTGTTGATGGAAGAAACCTGAGTGTCTTTGCTGCGCCGGTGTGCGTCGAGTACACCGGGATGTGCTCGGGTAGCTAAGACCGTAGCGCCAATGGTGCCTTCGCGCCCGTGGGTTAGCATGGTTCCGGGGGGCTTGCGGTTGTTTCATTGGTGAAGCCCTCCCTCGCACGGAGGGTTATCCCGTTTAGGAGATTTCTCACCTTCGACCCACCCGGCCCGAGCACATCCCAACTCCAAGGAGGTGTACTCGATGAAGGAGTCTATCAAACCCGGCGCAGGCCGAAAGAGAAAGAGCGTCGCGCGAGGAACGGGGTTGCCCGCGAGCCTCAAGGCTGTGCACCTCAACGCCGCCGGCATCGATGTCGGATCCGCCGAGCACTACGTGGCGGTTCCCGAGGACCGCGATCCAGCAGCCCATCGCTTCGAGTGCTTCACCGCCGATTTGCACCGTCTGGCTGACTGGCTCGAGCAGTGCGGAGTCGACACCGTGGTCATGGAATCCACCGGAGTCTACTGGATCCCGCTCTTTCAGATCCTCGAGACGCGCGGCTTCGAGGTCAAGCTGGTTGACGCCCACCACGTCAAAAACCTACCCCGGCGGAAGAAGCGACATCCAGGACTGCCAGTGGCTCCAGCAGGTTTGCACACCTTTGGTCTACTCTCGGGATCGTTTCGTCCCGACGATGAGACCTGCGTGCTGCGCAGCTACATCCGCCAGCGCGATACTCTCATCCGCGACGCGGCCGCTCACGTGCAGCGCATGCAGAAGGCCCTGACCCAGATGAACATCCAGCTTCACAAGGTCATCAGTGACATCACCGGCGTCAGCGGCATGAGAATCATTCGCTCCATCCTCGCCGGTGAGCGAGATCCACAGCTTCTGGCCGCGATGCGCGATCATCGCGTCAGAGCACCTCCGAGCGCATCGCCCAATCCCTCCAGGGCGACTACCGACCCGAGCACCTCTTCGCACTTGAGCAATGCCTCTCGCTCTATGACACCTACCGCAGCATGATTGCCGACTGCGACCTGCGGATCGAGCAATGCCTGGGCGGCTTCGACACCCAAGTCGACCCTGCTCTCACGCCCCTGGGACAACCCAAGGCCACCCACCGCAAGCCCCAGCGCAACGAGGCTGGCTTCGACCTGCGCACCCACCTCTATCGAATCTCAGGCGTCGACTTCACCGCCATCACGGGGTTCGATGCCCTCACCGTGCAGACCATCCTTTCCGAGGTCGGCCTCGATCCCTCGAAGTTTCCCTCCGAGAAGCACTTCGCCTCCTGGCTTGCGCTGTGCCCCGGCGGCCGCTTGTGTCACCGGAGGAGAAGTGAAAAGCTCCAAGACCCGAAAAGCCTCCAACCGTGTGGCCACTGCCTTACGCCGAGCCGCTCAGTCTGCCGGCAACAGCCACACCGCTCTGGGTGCCTTTCATCGCCGCATGCGCGCCCGACTCGGGCCCCCCCAAGGCCATCACCGCCACCGCCCACAAGCTCTCGCGCATCTTCTACCGAATGTGGAAGCACCGCCAACCCTACAAAGATCTCGGCATCGATTACTACGAACTCAAATTCCGCGAGCGCACCGTCCGCTCTCTCTCCAAGCGCGCCGCCTCTCTCGGCTTCCAACTCGTGCAATTACAAACCCCTACTGTCGTTGTTTCTTAGGAGCGTTCCATAGGACGAAGGCGGTGACGACGCCGAATCCCAGCGCGAAGGCGACGCGAGATTCCGGCTCATCCCGGATCCGTGCGAGCAGGGTGGGCGCGGCCAAGGCCACCGTCACCGTCAGAACGGGTGTGGCGGCCAGAAATCCCCGGTTGCCGAAGCTGAAGCCAAAGGTCCACACGCTCCAGGCCGAATTGACATACCACAGACCGATACACGCCAGGGCGGCTGTCGCGTAGACGAGCTGGCCGGCACGGCACGTGCGATAGTGCCGCCACGAGAGGCCGAAGAGCATGAGCAGCAGCGCGTACCACGGATGCCAGACCAGCCACCCGCGCTCGACCGAGAGGAGCGAATCCCACATTCGCGGATGGAGCCACCGAAACCCGCGGTCGGCGTACAAGCGTTGCGGAAACGGGATTCCCCAGAGCGCGACGTTTGCTGTGACCTGCACGCCGAGGGGCGGCAGCATCCCGAGCCCGAAGGCGACAGCGTCTTGCCAGCGGGGTCTGTGTCCACGGGCCCACAGCCACGCCAACGCCCAGGGCATCGTGAGTACGTTGGTGTACCGAACGACTACGGCGAGCCCGACAAGAAGGCCGAGCAACGCATACCAGCGTACCGAGAGCAAGGCGCGGTCGGCCACGAGCCACACCGCGAAGACGAGGGCGACGTCCGTGATATGAGTATATGTGACGCCCCGAGTCAGATACTCAGGGAGGTTGGTGGCGCCCAGCGTACCGAACGCGAGCAGGAAAGCGACGGACCGACCAGCCGTCGCCTCGAGGTGTCGGAAGGCGGCGTACAGCACACTCAGGCTACCCAGGCAAAGGAACAGGGCTACGCTCCACTGATAAGCGGGACCGTAGCCCGGCCGCCCGGTTGGCGGCACTTGCAAGAGCCACTCGGCGGTCCGCGCCACCGTTGCCGGCACCATTTCAATCAGCGGCAGGCCGATCGAGTAGATGTTCAGCGGTAGGCCCTTCGGCGTGGTGTGAGCAAGGTGGGTGGAGGCCGCCGTGTGCCCTTCGGTCAGCAAGTACTCGTTCGTGAAGTCCACGTCGCGGTCCAGCAGCACGGAACGGGTCCACGCGTAGTAGCCGAGCCCGTCGCCCTGGATGAATGCGCAGTGCGTGCCGCGCCAGCCCACGCCCACAAAAAACATCAGGCAGACGCCGGCCCCCAGCCCGAACAGGAACCGGCATGTGCACCACCACGGAGGGCTGCCACCTTGGAGGCCTGACCTTCTCACGCCGTCTCCTGGTCAGGCCTCAGAAGGCCGGGACCCCCTCGCCTCATCACACCCAGGCGCTCAGCATCTGGTGGTCTTCGACGAAGACACGCACATGTTTCGGAAAGACGAAAACGGCGCCGCCTGCTTTCAGCTCGAACGCTTTGATCAATTGCAGCCCGAGGGCCGTCCCCGCGCCGCCGTTCCTGGCGATAGCCGGAGGGGAAGGGTATTCTCCACCAAGGTCGATGTGGTCAAGAATCGACTCGGCGTGGCTGAGTGACTTAGACTGTCTAATTTCGATTAAATCGGAGCGTGCCAGGCAAGGGATCATCTAGAGAAGGTGGACAGTCGCCATGGCCCTCGACAAGTAGCCGGCTCTCAGGCTTGCCTGCGCAGGGGGAAGGTCAACTGCCTGAGAACGTGGTCGATCGAATAGTCGCCTGCGTCCGCCGCCTCGAGCAACGCCAGCTGCGTGGCCACGGCGCGCAGCCTCGACCACGTCTCCCAATACACCTTGGTCGTGCGCATATCGACGTCGTGATTGCCGGGCACGGTCCGCTCACCGACAAAGACGTGACTGCCTGAATGTGCGGAATCGTGGGAGTCTTCACGTCCGACGGACGCGTTGCCCCAGAAATACTCCGCGCCATGGCCGGCTCCATTCGGCACAGGGGCCCCGATGACGACGGCTTCTTCGTCGAGGAGCGCGTGGGCATCGGCATGCGGCGGCTGAGCATCATCGACCTCGCGGGCGGCGCGCAGCCGATCGCAAACGAGGACGAGACCCTGCAGATCGTTTTCAACGGTGAGATCTACAACTTCCAGGAGGTGCGCGAGACGCTCCTGGCGAAGGGGCACCGGTTCCGCACACGGACGGACACCGAGTGCATCCTCCACCAGTACGAGGAAGACGGCGTCGAATGCGTCCATCGCCTCAACGGTATGTTTGCCATCGCCATCTGGGACCACGCCCGCCAGCGCCTGTTCCTGGCCCGGGACCGGATGGGAATCAAGCCGCTCTACTACTACTGGGACGGCAGCTGCCTGGTCTTCGGTTCGGAGATCAAGGCCCTGCTGGCTTCGGGCCTCGTCCCTCGGGAGATGGACCGCGAGGGCCTCTGGCACTATCTGACCTTCCGGTACGTGCCCGCCCCGACCACCATGTGGAAGGGCATCCGCAAGCTCCCGCCCGGGCACCGGCTCATCCTGGACGCCGGCGGGGACTCGCCGAAGCTGACGGTGGAGCGCTACTGGCGGATCGACTACCGGGACGACGTCTCACCCCTCCCCTACGACCAGGCCCTGGAGCGCTTCTCCGAGCTCTTCCTGGACTCGGTGAAGCGCCGGCTCGTGGCCGACGTGCCTGTGGGGATCTTCCTTTCGGGCGGCCTCGACTCGAGCGCGGTGGCCGCCGCCGTCTCCGAGGTCCGCAACGCCGCCCTCGCCACCTTCTCGGTGAGCTTCCGGGAGGGAGGCGAGTACAGCGAGTTCCCCTTTGCCCGCCAGGTCGCGGAGCACTTCGGGAGCGAGCACACCGAGCTGGTCATCGGCCTGGAGGACTTCATACCCTTCCTCCCAGAGATGGTGACGTCCACAGACGAGCCGCTGGCCGACCCCTCGTGCGTGCCTCTAGGCCTCCTGGCCCGTGAGACGGTGCAACAGGTCAAGGTAGTCTTGTCGGGGGAGGGGGCCGACGAGATCCTAGCCGGGTACACGTTCGACGACCGGGTTGCCACGTGGCGGAAGGTGAAGCGCTACCAGCGGCTTCCCAGGTTGATCCGCTCCACGATCCCCGAGGGGCTCCTCTCGGCCCTGGGACTGAAGGACCTGGCCGAGAGGGTGCGGGTCCGCAATCTGCCCCTGTCCGACGCGAACCTCGAGCTGCTTCCCCATATGACGAACTACTCGTCCAGCCGGGAGAAGCACCGCCTCTGGCCCGGGGCGGGCACGATGCAGGACTCCGGGGAAGTCCTGCGCCGCCACTACCGTGAGGCCGGGACCCGGGACCCCCTTCACCAGATGCTGTACGTCTACTCGCAAGACTGGCTGGTGGAGGACCTCCTCATGAAGGCGGACCGCATGACCATGGCCGCCTCCCTAGAGCTGCGCGTGCCTTTCCTCGACTACCGCATCGTGGAGTGGCTCGCGACCCAGCCGGCGGAGCTCAAGGTGGCGCCCGACTCGAACGGGGCCCTCCAGACGAAGCGGATCCTCCGGGACTTCGCGCGTTCGCGCCTCCCGGCGGAGATCCTCTCCAGGCCCAAGCGAGGGTTCCCGGTCCCCTTGGTGGATTGGCTCAAGGGGGCCCTCGGCGGGCACGCGAGGGCGCGTCTCCTGGGCCCGGGCAGCCGGAGTGCGGACCTGTTCGCCTCGGGTGAGCTCAAGGACTCGGTGGTCCTGGGGTGCACGGGAGACCGCCGCGCCGCCACGGAGCTCTGGCACCTCCTCATCTTCGAGGAGTGGGCCCGCGTCTGGATGTAGTTCGCTTCGGCTACGACCGGATCGCCAGTTAGGCGCTCCTGGGCTTCCCGAGCATCTGGGCCGCCCGCTTCACCCGCGCATATCGTGACGACGTCCCCACCGATCTTCCATTCGAAAACCGGACTGTGAAGTTGGTCAGGAACGACGGAACGCTGAACGACGCTTCCTGGAGCGATTCAGCGGTTTCGCAGCCGTCTCGAGTATCCTTCGCGAAAGCGCTTCGTCGTTGACCGCGCGCGCGAGAATCAGCGCCCCGGCCATGCAAGAAAGCGCCACGATCGCGTGTTCGCTACGATGCGAGGCATCGGGGGCCGGAACGAAGCCTGCCAGAAATGCGAGCGAGTCCTTCAACCCGACGGTAAACGCATCGCGGACTCTCTTCGGCTGTCGAACGATGTCCGAGCCGAGCGCTGCGATCACGCAGCCTTTTCCGGGGAATCCCGGTGAGAGCACGATCCGCAAGGAGTACGTCGGCCCGCGCACGGGGGATCACACTCCCGATGGGATATGGATCGCCGCAGGATCGCTGATCGACCATCTGGGGTCGAAGATGCACGTCACCGACCTGTCGCCGTGGCTGGCGAGCCTGCTCGGCACCCCCCTGGCGCGCTAGAGAGCCTTCTTTCCGCCCTCCGTTGTCGACGTTGGCGACTATCGGCGACGGCCGAAGTTGGCGTAAGGACCGATCTCCGACGCTAACCACCACCCCTCCCACTTCTCCCACGGAACGCCCGTTTTTCTTGAGGTCTGCCGGTGTTGCCGCGAGGCAACTCTCGAACGAGGGCGGCACACTCGCGGAGGCACCACAGGACGGCCACCGGCAGGACCGGATACCAGATCGTGCGCCAGTCGAGGTGGCCGTCGAGTTGCAGTAACGTTCTCGGCACGGACGTCGCGTTCCACGAAGCCGCGACGCCGAGCGCGACGGCAATCGCCGACCCCACGAGCAGCCCCGACGGCGCCCGCTCCAGCATACGCGTCGGCCACGCGGGCAGCGGCTCGAGCCGCTGCGCCATCCCCTGCAAGTCCACGAACAGCGCGTACGTGATCAGGATCGGCGTGAAAGTCACGACCAGCAGCAAGCCGTTGAGCGCGTGGAACACGAGCGTGAGGGCGAGATACGCGTCGCGGACGTGGCCCCCGAGCATCACGACGACGAACAGCGCCTCGAAGAGCAGCAGGCCCCAGCGGCAGGCCTCCGACAACAGCGGCGTGGCGGCGACAAACGGCGCGAGCGGGTTGATCGGCACCCCGTTGAGAACCGCCTCCACGTTCTTGTCGAGAAGCAGATTGGGAACCGTATTCGCGCCGATCACCCAACCGCCGAACACGCACTTCGCCACCGTCGCGCTCGCGAACAGCGCCACCAACATCAACAAGGTCGCACGGATCGGCCAGGCGTTGCGCCAGCCGCCATCGTCCGTCCGCGCCACGGCGCCATCCGCTCCTCGTTGCAACAGGGCGTCCAAGGACCAGCTCTCGCCCCAGGTCGACGCCGTCATGAACAGCGGTATGTAGAAGACCGGAAAGACGGTCGAGTGCTCGACCTTCCCGTAGCTCTGATGGAAGGTCTCGAGCAGGACGCCGATCACCAGCACCGCGGCCGTCACGCCGCGCACCCGCAGCCCCATCATCAGCAGCACCAGAAGGCCGACGAGCAGCGGCTCGAGCACGGCCGGAGCCATACTCGGCGCCTCGACGCCGAGCAGCCGGAGCACACCGACGGGGTGCCAGGATGCCGCCGGCAAGCGACCGAGGTCGGCCGCGTGGATCCAGCTCAGGTGCCAGAGGTAGAACAGCGCGTAGAGGATGCGGAACAGGCCTAGGCGACCGGCCGCGCGCGGTTCGGGCGAGGCGAGCCAGCGTTCGAGCCAGGCGTGGAGCGCGCGCAGACGACCGGTGATCATCGCGGCGCGTCCTGCCGGTACGAGGCCGCGTCCCGGGCTGCGGTGCAATCGATGCGTCCGAGCATCAATTCCGTCGAAGGACGTTCGAGATCGAGAGGAGGCAGCTCGCGCGGCTGGGTGTGCCACGCCAGCCGCCAGCTCTGCACCTGGACGGCACCGGTGGCCGACAGCAGCGGCTGTAGCCGGCGCATGAGGACGTCGCGATAAGCGCTTCGGTCGGGACGATCCTCGAACGCGCGCGCCGCAACCTCACGCCCGAGAGCGATCTCGACGTGTCCGAAGATGGCGTAGGGCATGACCTTCGTCACGCGACCGTCACGGCCGACCAGGCGCAGCTGTATTTCCGAGACGCGCTTGGGCGGCGGCGGAAAGGGCCCTGCGTACATCGGCCAGGCGATGAAGGGCCACGCCACCGCCCGCCCCAGTGCCACTCCGATGCACAGGAGGAGTGCGGCAAGCAGGAGCTCGACGGTTCGAAGCCTTCGCACGTCGGCGGCCGTGGTCGTCACCGGGGGGTTCATCGTCCGGGCTGCCTCGCCCGACTCAGAGTACCGTCCGAGCCAAAAGCACCGGGCGAGGGCGCCAATCTCAACCCCGAGGACTTTATCTCATCGGCCAGAGGGGGACACGGCGTTGTTCCAAGAGATAGCTGTCGAAGTCCCCGAGATAGGTCCGCTCTCGGCCGTCCTCTGCCCGGTAGCGGAGCCGCTCGGCATTCGCGACCCCGAACGCATGTCTTTGTCACGGGAAGAATTAGAAACGATCCCGGCAACGCCCGCCGCTCCCTGAACGCCCGGCTTCACCTGGGCGAAGCGAGGTCGAGCCCGTCACGGCTCGTCGCTCCGCCCGCCCCCGGGAGATCCGGCAGCTCGACCGGAACCGGCTCCACCCTCCAGACGTCGCGGCAGTACTCCCGGATCGCCCGGTCGGAGGAGAAGCGCCCCATGCGCGCCACGTTCAGGATCGACGTGCGCGTCCAGCGGTCGGTATCACGGTAGGCGGCGTCGACGCTGGATTGACAGTCGACGTACGCCGCGAAGTCGGCGAGCACCAGGTAGGGATCGTCGCCGAGCAGCGAGTCTACGAGCGGCCGGAAGAGCGAAGCGTCGCCGCGCGAGAACCGTCCCGAGGCGATCAGGTCGAGAGCATCCTTCAGAAGTGGGTCGCTGCGGTAGACGTCGAAGGGCCTGTAGCCTTCCGCCCGGAGCTTCGCCGCCTGCTCGGCCGTGAGGCCGAAGAGAAAGAAGTTCTCGGCGCCGACCGCCTCGCGGATCTCCACGTTTGCGCCGTCCAAGGTGCCGATCGTGAGGGCGCCGTTGAGCGAGAGCTTCATGTTGCCGGTACCCGACGCCTCCTTCCCGGCCGTCGAGATCTGCTCCGAGAGATCGGCGGCCGGATAGACGCGTTGCCCGTTCTTGACGCTGAGGTCCGGAAGAAACGCCACGCGCAGCCGCCGGGCGACCTCGGGGTCCCCATTCACGACCTCCGCGACGCAGTGGATGAGCTTGATGATGAGCTTCGCCATGAAATACCCCGGCGCCGCCTTTCCCGCGAACAGAACCATCCGCGGGACGAGGTCGAGGCCGGGATCGCGCTTGAGCCGGAGATAGCGGCTCACCACGTGCAGCACGTTCAAGTGCTGGCGCTTGTACTCGTGGATCCGCTTCACCTGCACGTCGAAGAGAAAGCCCGGGTCGGCGACGACGCCCGTGCGCGCGCGCAGATGCGCGGCGAGATCGGTTTTCACGCGCAGCTTCGCCGCGCGCCACGCCGTGCGAAAGGCCGAATCCTCGGCGAGGGGCTCGAGAGCCCTCAGCCGCTCGAGATCGGTCAGCCAACCCTCGCCGATGTGCTCCGTGATCAGGCGAGCGAGCCCCGGGTTGAAGAGCGCCATGAATCGTCGCGGTGTCACTCCGTTCGTCACGTTGGTGAACTTGCTTGGCCACAGCTCGTGGAAGTCGCGCAGCACTTCGCGGGTGAGGAGATCGCTGTGCAAGCGCGCCACGCCGTTCACGCGATGGCTGCCGACGCAAGCGAGATGCGCCATGCGCACGTAGCGCTCGCCGTCTTCGTCGATGAGCGAGAGCCTCCTCAGGCGCGCGGCGTCTTGCGGATAGCGGGTGCGCACCTCTTCGAGAAATCGGCGGTTGATCTCGTAGATGATCTCGAGATGGCGCGGCAGCAGGCGCGCGAACAAGGCCAGGGGCCATTTTTCGAGCGCCTCCGGCAGCAGCGTGTGGTTGGTGTAGGCGAGCATCGCGCGGGTGAGCTCCCACGCCGGGGCCCACTCCATGTTGTGTTCGTCGACGAGAACCCGCATGAGCTCCGCCACGGCGATCGCCGGGTGGGTGTCGTTCAGCTGCACGGCGTATTTCGAGGCAAGGCCGCCGACGTCCGGTGCACGCTGAAGGTGGATGCGGATCATGTCGCGGAGCGAGCAGGAGACGAAGAGGTACTGTTGCTCGAGGCGAAGCTGCTTCCCGGCGGCCGGCTCGTCGTTCGGATAGAGCACCTTGGTCAGGTTCTCCGAACGAACCTTCTCGTCCACGGCCCCGTAGTAGTCGCCGACGTTGAAGGACTGGAAGTCGAACGATTCGACCGCCTCCGATTTCCACAGGCGCAGAAAGCTCGCCGTGCCCACCCGGTAGCCGAGGACCGGGGTATCGAAGGCGATCCCCTTGACCACGGTCTCCGGAAGCCAACGCACCCGGTAGCGGCCGTTTGGGTCGTGGTACGCTTCGGTGTGGCCCCCGAAGCCGACGTCGAAGGCGATCTCGGGCCGCGCCACTTCCCAGGGGTTTCCGAGCCGGAGCCACTTGTCGGTGGCTTCGACCTGCCAGCCGTCGCGAATCTGCTGATCGAAGATGCCGAACTCGTAACGGATCCCGTAGCCGATCGCGGGGATCTCGAGCGTGGCCAGAGAATCCATGAAGCACGCGGCGAGGCGCCCGAGGCCACCGTTTCCGAGGCCCGGTTCCTCCTCCTGCGCAAGCAGATCCTCGAGATCGAGTCCGCACGACGCCACCGCCTCGCGTGCCTCCTCGAAGATGCCGAGGTTGACGAGGTTGGCTCCGAGCTGGGGCCCCGGCAGGTACTCGGCCGAGAAGTAGCAGACCGTGCGGCTCGCTTTGCGGTAGTAGGTCTGGACGGTGTTGATCCAGCGCGCGAGCAATCGGTCGCGCACCGTGTAGGCGAGCGCCATGTAGTTGTCGTTCGCAGTGGCGACGGCTGGAAACCGCGCTTGCAGGAAGAAGAGGTTGTCGAGAAAGTCGCGCCGCAGATCGTCGACGTTGAGACCCGTGCGTGCGCCACCCGGAGCGGGCCTGGCGAGACCGCTCACCTTTGCGTCCACCTGCAAACCTCCTCCGTTCACGTCGGGCCGGGCATCCCGAAGCTAGGCGTCGGCGCCGCCCTTCGGAAGCCCTCTTACCACGTTCGTCGGCCGCTCACCTGCGACTCGGCCTGATATGAAACGACCGGTCAAGCCTCGAAGCCCGCCGTCATAATCGTGATCCGCGGAGTAGCCGGGCGGAGCAACCCGGGCGCGGCCCTCACGTGCCGGCGTCGCGCACCGCCCGCGTGATGCGGTCGGCGACGCGGCCGCGGCGATCGGCCGGCGGAGCTCACGGACCGTCGCGTGCGAATCGCCGCGAGCGATCATTCCCGGGCAATGGGCGAATGCCAACGCTCAAGAACCCGGGAGCGCCTCTCCCGGAAGGTCGGGGTCCGCCCGCTCGAACGAGACGTTCGTCTGCCGATCCGACTGCGACGGCGCCCAGTTCCAGAGCGTGTATTCGAAGTGGCGATAACCGCCGGCGAAGTGAATCCCCTTCGGCGGGCCGGGCAGGAGCGTGTCGTAAGACGTCCAGCCTGGGTACTGGTACGGCTCCCACGCGTGGTAGATCACGAGCTGGTCGGGGCGCACGCAAGGGCTCAGCTTCGCACGGACGAAGAAGCTTCCGTAGTCGTTGAACACGCGAACGTAGTCGTGATCCCCGATGCCTTTCTCGCGCGCGACGCGGTCGTTGATGAACGCGAACGGCTCGCCGCGGTGGAGCTTCAGCATCTCCTCAGAAGTCACCCAGTTCGCGTGGATGCTCCAGCGGAGGTGACCGCTCGTGAGGCGCTGCGGATGCCGTCCCGCGATGTACGGCGGCTCCTTGTAGCGCACCAGGTGCTCGTCGGCCTCGATGAACCACGGGTGATCGACGTAGAACTGGATGCGGCGAGTGGTCGTCGAATACGGGACCTTCCGCTCCACCTGATCTCGAAACGCATAGTGGATCTCACCGGGGACGAGGTCGCTCCCTTGGGCGACCATCGCGTTGAAGGGCGGACGGCCGCTCAGCCAGGCCTTCCCGTGCCTGCGGAGGTTCTCGAGACCGACCGCGCCCTCGTCGACGCTCGTCACCCAGCCGAGATCGGAGAGGGTGTGGTAGACGTCGTCGACGAGGCGCTCCTCGTCTTCGTTCGAGTCCCCGTAATGCCCGCCGTACGTGGCTCGCCAATAGAGCTCGTCGACCACGATCTCGCGTCCGCCCGGCTCCACCGGGTAACGCTCGATCCCGCGCTCCTTCAGATGCCGCTCGACGCTTCTCACGATGCCGAGGACGATCTGTCGGTCGGACTTCGATTCGCCGCGCATCGGCACCGTCTGGTCGGTGAGAACCACGAACCTGTTGTGCGGCGAAGAGACGGACGTGTCGGCGTACTCGTAGTGGGAGGCGGCGGGCAGCACGTAATCGGCGAAGAGCGCCGTGGTGCTCCAGCGCGGCTCGACGACGATGATGAGATCGAGCTTCGGCCACATCGTCTTGAAGTATGTGTTCATGCCGCCTCGGTGGCGGCGAAGCGGGTTGCCGCCCGTGACGTAGAGGGCGCGCGGAGTGACGGCTTTCGCCGGGCGCTCGAACCCCTTCCACCAACCCTGCCGGATCGCCTCGTCGGCGTACTCGCTGATCTTCCTGCGGGCGTTCGGGTCCTCGAGATGCCGGTCCCACACGTCACGGTAGCCGGCATGGTGGTACCAGAGGAAGATCGGCGGGGCGAGCGTCGCGCCGCCCCGCAGCGCCTCGCGGAGGCCGCCGCTCGCCATTTCGTACGGCGGCATCGTGGAGTCCATCTTGACGCGGTCGCGGTAGTCGTCGAGCAGCATTTGAAACATGTTCGCGCTCTCGGCGATCGGATTCTCCGACTCGAGCACGGGCTTCGGCATTCCGGTCACGACCGACATTGCCGCGGGCATCTCGACGCCCGCGGCGAAGCCTCGCGTGCCGGCTCCCGGTTTGCCGAAGTTGCCGGTCAGGGCGAGCATGTAGCAGTAGCTGCGCTCGATCAGATCGCCGTGGTAGAGCTTCCCGCCGATCCAGTTCGCGAAGACGAAGACCTTCCGTGGCGGTCGGCAAAGCTCGGCGACCGCCTGCAGCATGTCGGGGTGAACCCCGGCCAGCTCGTGCACGCGCTCCGGCGTGTACTCGGCGACGCGGTTCTTCAGCGCCGTGTAGACCGTCGTCACCGCGACGTCGCGCCCCTCCTTCAAGCGGACCGTCCACGTACCCTCGAGGGCGCAGTCGAACGGCACTTCGAGCGTGTCCTTCGGCAACGGCGTCGGAGAGCCGGCGGCGGAATCGATCGCGAGGAAGAGTTCCGGATCGCCACCGTCGCGGAGGTCGGACTCACGGAGGTACTGCCGGGTATCCTGCCTCACGAGGATCGGCAGATCGGTCTGCTCCTTCGCGAACTCCCGGTCGACCCATCCTTTGTCGATCAGGATTCGGCAGACGCCGAGCCAGAAGGCGGGATCGGCGGACCAATCGATCGGCACCCAGCAGTCGGCGAACTGCGCCGTCGGGCTCTTGTCCGGAGCGATGACCACGAGCTTCGCTCCACGGTAGCGCGCTTCGAGGAAGTAGTGGACGTCGGGGATGTTGGAGTACACGGGGTTCGAGAGGAGCACGATGGTGTCCGGCAGGAACCATGTCTCGATCCCCGGCGAGTGGCCGATCTGGCCGAACGTCAAGTACTGGCCGACCGGGAAGTCGCCGACCATGAAGTTCATGTCGAAGCTGACCCCGCCGAGGAGGCCTGCGAGAGCCGGGCCGGTGGCCTCCGATCCGCCACGGACGAAGCCGATGCCGTTGTTGCCATGGTCGTCGAGAAAGGCCTGTGGGCCGTGCGTCATGATGACGTCGGCGAGCCGCGCGCCGATCTCGTCGAAGGCCTCCGCCCATTTGATCCGCTGCCAGCGCCCGCCACCGCGCTCGCCGACCCGCTTCATCGGGTAAAGGACGCGGTCCGGCCCATACATCGACCTCGAGTGCTGCGCCCCCTTCTGGCAGCCCCGCGGGTTGTAATCGGGGACACGGAGGCTCGGATCGGAGAACTCCGGATAGCTGCAGGAGATCTCCTCGCGGATCACTCGCCCGTCCTCTGCGTAGACACGGTACGGGCAATTCCCCGGGTAGCAACTGACCCGGTGGCTGCCCCAGCGGCAGCGGTCCCATTTCCAGTACCGATCGTTCGTAGATGTGTTTCCCGTCGGCGGCGGTTTGGAATCAGACATTGATTCTTAGGGACGCAAGAAAGATGCCATTCAGAGCGGTAGGGATCCTACAGATATAGAGTGTCGCAATGGTTCCGAATGAAGCGGTCGTGTATCCGGGAGAGGCAGCTCGACGTTGTTCGATCCGTCTTTTCCGGCGCGACGCTTGCGGAGGGAAGCGGATGGACACTCCCTTTTCCGGGATCTCGCTACGCCTCCCAGCCGGGCCCGGGCTCGGCACGCTTCCCGATGCCCACATGGATCGGACGGCTTCGCTGCGCAATTGTCTCTCATTGTCTCTCGGGTGGTGTTACTGTATCCGGAGGAAGGACGGGAGACTTTGAGGACGTCCCTGACCTTCTTGAGGACTCACGACGATGGGCGACGATTCCGTTCGTTATATTGAAAGGACGCGTGAGTATTATCTCGCCGAGGGATACGCGAAGCCGTACAAGTGGGCGCATTTCGAGGATGTGCCGTTCACGCGCCTGCGAAGGCCGCTCGCCGAGTGCCGCGTCGGGCTGGTCACGACCAGCGATGTCGCGGTCCTATCGGAGACCGGCGAGCGCGGGCGCGGCGATGCGGCGACGCTGATCGGCAACGTTTACTCGATCCCGGTCGATGTCGCGCCCGAGCGGCTCTACAGCCGCAGCGAGCACTACGACCAGCACGCGACGACCCTCGACGATGTCAACGCGTACTGCCCGGTCACGCGGCTTCGCGAGATGGCGGCCCGGGGGCGAATTGGCAGCACGGCTGCGCGCCTTCACGGCGTCTACACGTCCTACAGCCAGCGCGTCACGATGGAGCGCGACGCGCCGGAGGTGCTCAAACGTTGCCGCGAGGACGGCGTCGACGTCGTCCTGCTGACCCCGGTTTGACCGGTCTGTCACCAGACCGTGAGTCTGGTCGCCAGGCATCTCGAGGCCAACGGAATTCCCACGGTAGTCTTGGGATGCGCCCGGGATATCGTCGAGTCCGTGGGCGTGCCGCGCTTCGTCTTTACCGATTTCCCGCTCGGCAACCCGTGCGGCAGGCCGTTCGACGCCGCGATGCAGCGCGAGATCGTCGAGACCGGGCTCCGGCTGCTCGAGACCGCGGAAGCTCCCGCGCCGACGCTGGTGACGCCCTACGTGTGGAGTGACGACGATGGCTGGAAGCGGCGGATCTTCACTAAGGAGCAGCCGTTCCTCGAGGGCGAGGCCTACGAGCATTGGATCCAGGCGAAGGAGAAGTACCGGCAGATGAAGACCGAGGGCAAGGTCTGAGGCCGCCCCGGGGAAGACCGCGATGAAGGACGTCACCGTGTATTCGACCCCGTTGTGCGCGCCCTGCGAACGGCTCAAACGCCATCTGCGGGAGAAGGGTGTCGCCTTCAAGGTGATCGACGTCATGATGGACGAGGAAGCGGGCGCCTTCCTGGAGAGCCGCGGCATCCGCACCACGCCCGTGATCTCGGTCGACGGGGAGCTCGTGATCGGCTTCGATCGCATGCGAATCGACGAGCTGCTCGAAGGATAAGCGCGCTCGATCACTGCTGGCCCGAATCACCGAAACAGTTCGGGAAGCGGTTGACCAGTCCCCTGGGGTAAGATTTCGCGGATTTCTCGACCCATCACGGCACACGGGTTTTCGACACCCGTGTCCGCAGGCTAAGACTTGACGAAGCATGGTCCCGACGACTTGGCGCCGCGCCATCCTGGCGAGCACGCTTCTTCTCTTGCCCTCCGTTGCTTCTCGCGCGGCGTCCGACGCTCCCGAGGCGTGCCGCGAGGGAACCGGCGTTGCCGTCTGGACCTCCCCCCGCCAGCCGGTTGCGGGCGGACCGCTGCGCGTCCTCGCCGTCGCGGATGCCGAGGCCGCCTCCGAACTCGCCATTACCGATTCCACCGGACAGGCAGCCGAACCTGAAACGGTGCGCCTCGGCGGGCCGCCGTGGAGTCTCGGGGCCACGATCACGAGCGCACGTACGGGAACGTATCGAATCGAGGTGCTCCGTGGCGGTGCGGTGGTCGCCTGCCGCATGGTTGCGGTCGGCGACGCGGACCTCCGTTCCGGGCGAGGCCTCGGCGAGCCGAGCCTCGCGTGGGATCGGCGCACGGAGGCGTTCTACGCGGCGTGGATCGAACGGCTTTTCGACGCCCCCGCGTCGGAGGAACTCGGCTTCGCCGCGCTGCAGGACGCCCTGCGCGACGAGCGCCGGAACTTTCTCCACGATCACCTCCAACTCGGCGAGGACGACGCGCGCAGCCGCACCGCACTCACGGCCACCCCCGACTGTGCCGACCTGCCGTACTTTCTCCGCGCCTACTTCGCGTGGAAGATCGGTCTACCCGTCGGCGTGCGCGCGTGCAGCCGCGGGACGGCTAGTAGCTCGCCCCGCTGCGGCGCGCCCGAGATTACGGAGCGGCCGGGTCAGGGTGCAGACCCTCTCGCGGCCTTCAAGGCCTACGCGGCCCGGCTCATGGACACCGTGCAGTCCGGGAGCGCGCGTACGGCCCTCAACGACGACGCAACCGACTTCTATCCGGTCGAGCTCGCGCACGACGTTTTGCGTCCCGGCGTCATCTTCGCCGATCCCTACGGCCACACGCTGCTGATCGTCAAATGGGTCGCGCAGACGCCCGCGCACGGCGGGCTGCTGCTCGCAATCGACGCCCAACCCGACAACTCGGTCGGGCGCAAACGATTCTGGGAGGGAACCTTTCTCTTCAAGAGCGACACGCCGAGCGCAGGACCGGGATTCAAGGCGTTCCGGCCCATCGTGCGCGACGCAGCCGGCAGACTTCGCCCGCTGACGAACGATGCGCTCGCGGACGACGCGCGCTTTGCGCCGTTCTCGGACGAGCAGGCGCGTCTCTCCGCGGAGGAGTTCTACGCGCGCATGGGCGCGCTCATCAATCCGCAGGGCCTCGACCCCGTGCGTGCGTACGAGGACATGCTCGACGCGCTGGTCGAGCAGTTGCAGACGCGCGTCGGCTCGGTCGACAACGGCGAGCGCTACATGAGCGCGCATCCGAACCCGCCGGTACCGATGCCGCAGGGCGCGCGCATCTTCGAGACCGTCGGGCCGTGGGAGGACTACTCGACGCCGTCACGCGACATGCGGCTGATCATCGCGATGAACGTGCTCACGGGCTTGCCCAATCGCATGGTCCGTCACCCCGAACTCTATGTACTGAGCGGCCGCTCCGCGGAGGAGGCGCGTGCCGAGGTGGAGGCACTCCACGCGCGGCGCGTGCGCGAGCGGACGATCGTCTACGGCCGCAGCGACGGAAGTCCGTGGACGCTCACGGTCGCCGACATCCTGGCGCGCAAGGCGGCCTTCGAGATGACGTACAATCCGAACGACTGCGTCGAGATCCGCTGGGGCGCCGCCGAAGGCACGGACGAGTACGCACCCTGCCGGCGCCAGGCCCCCGCGGAGCAACGAGCGCGCATGGCGGCGTATCGCCAGTGGTTTCGCGAGGCACGCCGCCCTCCGAGGTGAGTGAAGCCGCCGGTAGGGCTACAAAAGAGGTGTCGCAGCATGCCGGCGGAGACCAATCGCATACTCGTCGACTTCCTCCGGACCCTTCACTGACGCCCGACGAGATCTCCGAAGAGTTGCCTGACTGGACAGGATCTTCGCAACACGCAAAGAAGCGAATCACCGGCTGGCCGGTGGCAGCGGACGCGGTGAATTCGGACCACGAATCGATGAATGACCCGATCCTTTCCCGGATAGCGCGGGAGCAGAGGGAAAGCCGCGCGGGGGTCACGCCCGACAACCAGACCCGCTACGATTGGGCGGCGTATGCGATCATGGCAGCGTTGATCGTAGCAGCGCTCTCGCTTCACTTGATCCCGACTCTCCTATCCGGCCTGTTGATCTTCGAGATCGTCCATACCCTCGCGCCTCGCGTCGTCGGCCGCAGGATCTCCGCCGCCAATGCCCGACTCGTCGCGGTCGCCTTGCTCACGTTGTTGGTGGTCGGCGTAACGATCGCCGCCAGCGCTGCAGCCATCTCCGAGATGCGCAGCGAGGGCGGCGGCTTTTCGGCGCTCCTCCAGAAGATGGCCGAGACCGTCGAAAGCTCCCGCGCGCTGCTGCCACGCTGGATTCGGGCCTGGTCGCCGAAAGGCGACGCCGATGCCCTGAAGGAGTGGAGTGCGCAGTGGCTCCGAGAGCATGCAACCGAGATCACGAGGATCGGTGGCGAGGCCGGCACCGCCCTGATGCACGCGCTGATCGGCATGGTGTTGGGAGCTCTGGTCTCGCTGCGCAGCGAATCGTCGCCGGCCGTCACGGCACCGCTCGCGCGCGCGCTGACTACCCAAGTGCGTCGCTTCAGCGATGCATTCCGGTACGTCGTCTTCGCCCAAACCCGCATCTCAGCCGGGAACACGTTCCTGACCGGTCTGTATCTCTTCGTCGGGCTACCGCTGTTCGGGATCGGGCTACCCTTCGTCAAGACCATGATCCTCGCGACTTTCGTGGTCGGCCTGGTCCCAATCGTCGGGAACTTGATCACGAATACGATCATCGTCGTGATCAGCCTGAACCATTCGGTACGGGTCGCGATCTGTTCCCTCATATTCCTCGTCGTGATTCACAAGCTCGAGTATTTCGTCAACGCACGCCTCGTCGCAGGCCAGATCAAAGCGCGGGCCTGGGAGCTCCTGATTGCGATGTTGCTGATGGAGAGCCTCTTCGGAATTCCAGGCCTGGTCGTTGCGCCGATCATCTACGCTTACGTGAAGGGCGAGCTGAGCGAGCAGGGGCTCGTGTAGTGAGGCGGCTGTGTGCTGACTCCCCACTTCTAACCGAGCAGGCGCACCCCGTTTCAAGAGCTAAATTTGGACAAGAGTGAGGGCATGACGGAGACACAGATCAGAGACTTCCACGCCTCGTTCCAGCGTTGCATGATCCACCGACGTTTCTTCGATCTCTTCTACGACGACTTCCTGAACTCGTCGGTCGAGGTCCAACAGAAATTTCAGCGGACGGACTTCGCCCGCCAGAAGATGGCGCTCCGGCTTTCCTTCCTGTTGGTCATGGACGCCGTCGTGCACAAGACCAACGACTTCTCCGTGCTCGAGCCTACCGCGATCAGCCACAGCCGAGCCAAGGCGGACATTCGGCCTCACCTCTATGACCTCTGGCTCGATTCGCTCCTTCGAACGGTCAAGAGCTGCGACAGTCGGTATAGTGCCGAAACCGAGAGGTTGTGGCGGGAAGCGTTCAAGCCTGCGATCGACTACATCGTCTCGAAGTACTGACCGAGGAGGCAGCCAAACCTACGGCGCCTAAAACCTTGAAGCGAAGATACTCGGACCCGTGGAGCGTGCCGAGCCCGCACCCGACTTCGCCGCCACGAGCTTCTTCCTGTTCCTGAC
The DNA here is from genome assembly GCA_963745025.1 of uncultured delta proteobacterium. Lineage (GTDB taxonomy): Bacteria > Desulfobacterota > Binatia > JACPRU01 > JACPRU01 > CAVQIG01. The sequence continues at coordinate 97,716 of CAVUWD010000012.1, read as the reverse complement.
TACACGAACGCGACGGGAAGATCTGCGTCGCCTGACCGCGCGCATGGAAAGCGCGTCCGTCCGCTCGACGAGCGGACGGACATGACGAAAAGGGTCAAGGAATTCCCGCCCGCGCTCGCGTCACCTCGGTGATTGCGCTCCAGTCCTGGTGCTCCATGCCGCGTCGCAGCGCCTCGGCGAACTTGTCCCGGAGCATGGCCGCGTGGGGAAGCGGCATCGCGATCTCCTCGGCCGCCGCGAGCATGAGGTCGAGGTCCTTTAGTCCGCCGCTGAGCTCGAAGCCCGCGTCGGCGAAGTCGCGAGCGCGGATCTTGGCGGCATACGCCTGGAGGCCGGGATGCCCGAGAAAGGCCCGGAAGAAGCCGCCCATGACCTCGGTCGAGATGCCGCTCTTTTCCGCCCAAGCGTACACCTCTCCCATCAGGTCGATCAGCAATATGATGAAATAGTTGAGCGCGAGCTTGGCGCTGTTGGCAACGCGCGGTTCGGGGCCGAGATAGGTCAGTGTTGCGGTGAAGGAGGCGAGAAGCGGCCGACAGCGCTCGACGATCTCATGATCGCCTGCTACCAGGCCGACGAGGCGTTTTTCGGCGGCGGCATCCGGCCGCCCGAGCACCGGCGCAGCGACGTAGTGACTGCCGTGGTCGCGGTGGAGGGTCGTCAGCTCTGCGGCCAAGGCGGGCGAGTTGGTGGTCGTGCCGATGTGGATCGCACCGGCTGGGAGGCCTGCGATGATACCCTCGGCACCACTGACGACGGCGCGCACCGACGCGTCGTCCATCAGGTTCGTCACCACTACGTCCGCGCGCCGGGCTGCATCGCGAGGGCTGTTTGCGGCTCGGGCGCCGCGAGCGAGAAACGGCTGCATCTTCTCGGGCGTCCGATTGTAGACGGTCAGCTCGAAGCCTGCTTTGGCGATGTTGGCCGCCATCGGCGAGCCCATCTTGCCGAGGCCGAGGAATGCGACGTTGCGGATCTCACGCGACATTGGTTCTCCTCCACCGCCGCAGATCGTCCCACAGCGCCGGCCAAAAGAAAAACAAAGGGAGGCCGCGTCTCGGCCCTCGTCGAGGCTTTCGAGCCTTCACTGGGCCGTCGGCCGCACGGGGCGTCGCTGCTTCGAGGGCCTCTTTGGTTTGACTTGCTCCCAGCCGCTCACGATCAGACCATTCTCATAGAGAAAGACTGGCGATTCCCTGAGAATTGCCGCAAGGGCCGCAAGCTCAGCGGCTGTCCCTACCTTGAGGGCATGATGACTACCGTCCTCCAGCTGTATGCTGGCAAGCGGCCTACGGCGGGCGGGTTCCCAGCCGATCACGTAGCTCTTGATTGCTCGTCGGGTCATGCATCCTCCGTTCGGGGTTAGCTTGGCATCGGCAACTCATCAAGCGTAGCTTTGCCGGTAGGCGACTTCTCACGGTCCGCGACTCCTCTGCGGTGAAGTTCTTCGAGCAGCACGAGAAGTTGATCGATCTGGCTCTTTGGCAACGAGTCTCTCTCACATTCGGTGTCGTTGTGAAGGTGATCATCCCACCGACAACGAATCGTTCGGCAATAGTCGATCACGAGCTGCCCTTGGCACTTTGCGTCCGGTGACGTTCGGACAACGATCCGTGAGAACACGGCCTTTAACCGACTGACCTCCTCGGGCGCCAGCTCTCGACTCGGCAGCTGTCGCTCCACCAAGCATGTGTCGCTACGCACAAGGGGAATACAGTCTGCAGACTTCATTACTTTCTCTTCGAGAACGGACTCGCCGAATGAATAGCTGCCCGCTGGGCGTCGAACGATCGTCGCCTTGTACGGTGCCCCTTCAAGGGGACAAAATCCGAACCCACTCTTCTGGCGGAACTCAAATCGCTCGAACTGTGAGTAGTCATTGGTCACCGCAACACCGGAACTGACTGGCCGACTCCGCGCGTCTAGGAGCGAAAGAAGGACGAATCCAAGTACGTACCTCCTGGGGGGCGATAGGCTTCTCAGCTGTGGCATCGCCGGACTCCTGCCTAGCTTCACCTTTAGCATCTCGCCGATGTCGCCGTCTCCCCGAGAATGACTTCGGCGCTGGGCCTGGCTGCATCGTTCGTTCCGCTTCGCGCTCGGCTCTCTTCCTGCACGGTAGCGTCAGGTTCATGGTCCCGGGCATGCGAGTGCGGCATCCAGCGCTTCGATCAAGCGAGTGATGTCTTCGGACGAGGTGTAGTGCACGAAGGATAGGCGCAGCACGCCGCGATTCGGATCGACACGCATCGCCTCCAGCAGCCGCACTGCGTAGAAGTGACCTGCGCCGGCCATGATGCCGCGCTCGGCCAGCGCCGGAACGAGCTCGGCCGGCGCGCGCCGCAGCGGCACGAGAGCGACGGTGGCGGCGCGCTGCTCCGGGTCGGCCGATCCCAACAGGCGCACGCCCTTGTGCGCCGCGAGGTAATCGAGCAGCCGCGCGAGCAGGGGCCGCTCCGCATCGCGCAGCAATCGTCGGATGCGTTGCGGCCGGCCCGCGGCCGTCGCGGAAGCCTCATGGTGAGCATCGAGCGCGTCGAAGTATTCGGCCACGCCGCGCGCGGCCGCCACCTGCGCATGATCGGGGCCGGCAGGAACGAGGCGCTTGTGGCCGTAGGCCGCGTTGAAGTAGTGCCCTTCGTTGCCGAGCGTTTCGAGCACTGGTTTGCGCACCACCATCAGGCCCTGATGCGGCCCGAAGGTCTTGTATAGCGAAAACAGGTAGAGGTCGGCGCCGAGCGCGTCGACGTCGGGTAGCCCGTGGGGCGCGTACGAAACGCCATCCACCACCGTGACGGCGCCGGCGGCGCGTGCCTTGCGGGTGATCTCTGTCACTGGGTTGAGGTGGGCGACGACATTGGAGCAGTGCGAAAGAGCCAGCAGCCGCGTGCGCTCGCTGAGTAAAGCATCGAGGTCCACGGGATCGAGCGCGCCGCTCTCGCGATCGACGCGCCACTCCTTGACCGCAACACCATCCGCGGCCAGGCGCCGCCACACGCCGCTGTGGGCCTCGTGGTCCTGGTTGCTGACGATGATCTCGTCGCCCGGCCGCAGCAGTTTGCGAAAGGCCTGGGCGAGCACGTAGGTGTTCTGCGAGGTGGAAGGACCGAAGTGCACTTCTTCGGGCGTCACGTTCAGGTACTCGGCGAGACGCACGCGCGCCGCATCCATCCATTCACCCGCTTCGAGCGAGGCGGGATAGCCGTAGTATGGCTGGACCTTCAGGCGACGGTAGTACTCGTTCAGGCGTTCGATCACGGGCCGGCATGCGTACGAGCCGCCGGCGTTCTCGAAGAACGCTTGGCGCTCGAGCGAGGGTTCGGCGAAGGCAGGGAACTGGGCACGGACGAAATCGAGATCGATGTTACGCATCAATGGCTGCTCGTTGGCCGTTTCCTTAACCTCACCGCGCGGAGGCGACCAGCCGCTGAGCTTCACAGCGACTGCGCACGGTGAGAAACGCCCCGAGGCGGAACTCGGCCACGCGGAGTGGCCCACAGTAACGCTGGTGGTACTTCTCGGCTCTGTAGAAGTTGCCCGTGATTCCCATGTGCTGCGTCAGCCCGCCGTAGATGAACGTCGGCGGCCGGTTGTACTTGGCAGCCACGACCGATGTGACCCGTGCCTTGGCCTCCCGCGGGACGCTGTACGAGCAGCTACGGAAGCGAGATCGCAACGTCCGCAAACAACTACACCAAATACCGCAGGATATAGACGCCGGTCTCCTGCAGTTTGGCTTCCCAGTTGGGCTCGATGACTATCGATGTGGTGACTTCCTCGATAACTCCGGGGCCGGTCAAAATATCGCCGGTGCCGAGCTTGTCTCCGTCCCAGACCGGCGATTCGACTGCCTCGATGCCGCTGCCGTTGGCAAAGATCATCTTGCGGCAGGTCCTTACCGCCGCGTCCGGATCGCCCTTGGCTTCGGCGATGCGCATCGGCGCGACCGCGCTCACCTCGCCGTATACCGTACTCTCGAGGTTGACCAGCTCAACCAAACTCTCCGGCTCGTCATAGGTGTAGAGCTGCTTGTGGCGCTCATCGAACGCAGCGCGGATTTGCCCGATGCTTTCCCTGGTGACGGACAAGCCGCCGATATCCACCGAGCATTCGTGCACCTGGCCGACGTAGCGCATGTCCAGGCTGCGATGGATTTTGATCCGGTCGCGCGTGAAGCCTTCTTTGCCGAGTTCGGCCATCGCGGATGCTTCGAGTTCGCGGAACAAGCCCTCGATGCGGTCGAAGCTGGTGTACTCGTCGATACGCATCGGGCAGGCCGCCATGTAGTCGTATTTGACGTCGGAGATAATCTGGCCGAACGCGCACAGGCCCGAGGCCAGCTTCGGCACCAGGACCGTCCGGACGCCAATCTCGCGGGCAAGCGCGGTTATATGCAGGCCGGTAGCACCGCCGGCGGCAACCAGCACGAAGTCGCGTGGGTCGTAGCCGCGCTCGATCGAAACCCGGCGGATGCCGTGGACCATGTTGTTGTTGACGATGTTGAAGACCCCGTAGGCCGCCTTGTCGAGCGACAGGCCGAGCGGCCGCGCCACCTTGTCGGCGATCGCGCGCCGCGCCGCTGCGCCGTCGATCGGGAGCCGGCCGCCAAGGAGGTAGTCGGGATTCAGGTACCCCAGCGCGACGTTGGCGTCGGTCACCGTCGGTTCGGTGCCACCACGCTTGTAACAGACCGGCCCGGGATGAGCGCCTGCGCTTTGGGGCCCGACCTTGAGAAGCCCCATCGAATCAATCCAGGCAATCGAGCCGCCGCCGGCACCGAGGGTCTCCACCTGGATCATCGGCGTACCGACACGATAGCGCAGGAAGTCGATGTTCTTGCTGACGTTGGTCTTGCCGTTCCTGGTGAGAGTGATGTCGAACGACGTGCCTCCCATATCGACCGTGATGACGTTGTCGAAGCCCAGGGGCCTTGCGAAGAACATCCCGGCGCGCGGCGCCGAGGCGGGGCCGGAGTTAATGGCGCTGACGGCGCGCGAGATCATGTTGGCCCGCGACGCCATCCCGCCGTTCGACTGGAAGTATCGCACCGGTGCGGTGACACCCTTGTCGACGAAGAACTGGTCGATTCGCCCCACGTATTTTTCAAGCACCGGTCCGAGGTAGGCGTTCACGACCGCCGTCGACGTGCGGGTGTATTCACGCATCTGCGGAAACACCTCCACTCCGACCGAGACGTATGCATCGGGCATCATCTCACGCACGATCTCGGCCGCCCGACGCTCATGGGCATCATTGGCCACGGACCACACGAACGAAACGGCCACTGCCTCCACGCCTTCGCGTCTGAAGAACTCGCAGGCGGCCCGCACGTCGTCCTCGTTAAGCGGCGTGTGTACGGTGCCGTCGGAGAGGACGCGCTCGCGCACGCCCCGGCGCAGGTAGCGCTCGGCGAGCATCTTCGCAGGAGGAAATTTCGCATCGTAGCGATAACCCTCTTCCTTGTGACCAAGGCGGATTTCGATGGAATCCTCGTGGCCTGCCGTGCAGACGAGGCCGGTCTTCACGCCCTTGTGCTGAATCAGGGCATTGAGCGCGACCGTGGTCCCGTTCACGCATAGATCCGCGTTCCTCGTGATGTTGCCGACCGAAATGTGGAGCGCTTCAGCCATCTGCTGCAAGCCGTCGGAGATTGCAACCGTGCCGTCCTCGGGTGTGGAAGTTGCCTTGAATAGCCGGACGTTACCTCGAGTGTCTGCCAGCACGAAGTCGGTGAACGTCCCACCGGCATCGATTCCAAGTCGGTATTTGGTTGGCATGTCGATGTTCCTCTGACGGGTCTGCTGCTTGGCGCGCTCTTAACGGGGGGTCGCGCGGATGCGCCTCGTTTCGCCGGCATCGATCCGAAACGTGGAGGCGTCCACCACCACGCCATACTCGTCGCGAGCTGCATCGACCGAGACAATGCCGTTGCGCACGTCGGCCGCGACCAACTCGGGGTCGCGCTCGAAGGGCTTACCCCAGCCGCCTCCACCCGGGTTGATCGCCGCGACGCGCTGGCCGTCCTGGATTCTCAGGATGGTGTTCTTCTTGAGCGTGTCGAGCACCTGTTGGCCACGCTTCAGCTCGATACGCCCCAGCTTGAGATCGGGCCTGGCACTCACCGCGCCGTTGGCGCCGAGAGCTGGATAGAATCTTCCCTCGCCGAAACTCACGACGGTCATCTCGTGGCCGATAGGTTCCACCTCCCAAACTGTGGCACAGCCGCCGCGATGCTTGCCGGCACCGCCGCTATCGCGTACCAAACCGTAACGATGGATCACGATGGGATAGGAATACTCGAGGATCTCGATGTCGCCCGAGCTGAGCGCGCCGAAGCAGCACTGCGGCCCGCAGCTATGCCATCCGTCCATGTATGGTGTCGCTCCTGCACCCGAGATGAGGGAAGCGAGCACCATCGTCATGTAGTTTTCGTTGTTGCGCGCGTCGTAGCCGGCGATGTTGACGCCGCTTGAATGGCCCCACGAGGCCACCGCCCTTTCCGGAGCGGCCTGCTCAAGCGCAAGCCGCACCGCATCGGCCAGCGTCTCCATCGGCGTCGTGGTGCAGTTCACATGCGGGGCCGGCTCGATCGCGTTGCAGAGCGTACCCTTGGGTCCGAGATCCACAGATACGCAGCGATACAGGCCCTCGTTGTACGGAGGGTCGACCTGCGCAAACATCATCAGGCCGAGATAGATACCCGAGACCGAGTTGCCTTCGTAAGAATTGATGAAGTAGGGAATCTGCGGCGGGCTCGTGACCTTGATCTCGCATCTGTCGCCGGCGATCGTGACCTGAGCTTTTATCGTCAACTCGCCGTAGCCGTGGCCGGCGTCCTCGAGCACCGCGGTTCCCTCGTAGATGCCGTCCTTGAGCGAGTGCATGATTTGCCGCATGTGGCGGTCGGCCATATCCATCAGCTCATCGATGCATTCGCGAACGGTGTCCGCTCCATACTTATCGAGCAGAGCGATCAGGTTTCGTTCGCCGACCGAGACCGCACCCAGTTGCGCGCGCAGGTCTCCTTCCTGGTCGCGCCGCGAGCGCATATTGGTCAACATGAAGTTGATCACATCGTTGCGCGGCTTGCCCTTCTCCCAAAGCTTGACCGGCGGGATGCGCAAGCCCTCAGCGTAGATCTCCTTGGCCTCAGGGTTGTAACCGGCAGGCACCGGGCCGCCGATGTCGGTCACGTGTCCTTTACATACAGCCCAGAAAACCAGCTCGCCCTTGTAGAAGACCGGCTTGTACATGCAGCAGTCCAGAATGTGGCTTCCCATGTATGCCGGATCGTTGTGATAGATGACGTCGCCTTCGGCTATTTCGTCGCCGAAAAAGCGAGCGACCGCTTTCATGGCGGGGATCAGGCCGCCGAGATGGATCGGGATGTCCTGCCCCTGGAGGATCATCTCCGGCCTGTGATTGAAGAGCGCGTTGCTGTAGTCATGCGCCACGTTGAACACGCTGGAGCGGGCGGTCTTTTCCAGCGTCAATGTCATCTCTCGCTGCGTGGTCTCCAGCACGCCTCGCACCACGGCCAAAGTGATTGGGTCGACGTTGTGAGTCATTTGGCTTCCTCTCTCAAGAACGATTCGCTAGCCGCGCACATGCCCGGCTTCCTGCGGCAGGGCGTCATCAGCTGATCGCGGATCGGCAGTCCCGCATCCTCGCCATAGCGGCTCTTCAGCGCCCGCCTGACGAGCTCCACCAGTTCGGTTCTCCGATCGCCCGCCCGCCGGTCTGTGGACAGTGAGGATTTGGGTGGATCACGGTTCCAAGCTCACTCGTCCGCGAACAGCTCCGCGAAGCTTTCCCCGAGGATTCGCAGGCCCTCGTCGAGGATGTCGTCCGATGCCGTCAGCGGCACCATCACGCGGATGACGTTCGCGTAGTTTCCACAGTTCAGGATGATCAGGCCCTTGGTGCCGGCGACGCGCACCAGGCTCTTTGCCAGCTCCGCGTCGGGCCGCGCCAGGTCGCCGCCGACGAACAGTTCGATTGCCACCATCGCGCCTAATCCCCGCACATCGCCGATCGCCTTGTACCGCGTGGCCAAGCGTTCCAGGCCTTTGACCAGCCGCCTCCCGATCGCTGTGCTGCGCTCCAGCAATTTTTCATCTTCCACGATGTCCAGCACTTCGAGCGCCGCTGCGCATGCCAGGGGATTGCCGGCGAAGGTGCCGCCGAGGCCCCCGGGATCGACCGAGTCCATCACTTCGGCGCGACCGACGACTGCCGAGATCGGCAATCCGCCGCCGAGTGACTTGGCAAGCGTGATGAGATCGGGAACGACGCCGCTGTGCTCGATGGCGAACATTTTGCCGGTGCGCCCGATACCCGTCTGCACCTCATCCGCGATCAACAGGATTCCGTGCCGGTCGCATAGCTCGCGCAGTCCTACCAAGAACTCTGGGGGGGCGATGTTGAAGCCGCCTTCGCCCTGCACTGGCTCGACGATCACCGCCGCGACCCGCGACGGCTCCACATCGTCGTGCAACAAGCGCTCAATCGCATCGAAGGCGTCCTGCACGGTCACGCCATGCAGCGTATTGGGATAGGGCGCGTGATAGACTTCGGGTGGAAACGGTCCAAAGCCGGCCTTGTAAGGATGCACCTTGCCGGTCAATCCCAGCGCGAACAGGGTGCGCCCGTGAAAACCGCCCGCGAAGGCGATGATCGCTGAGCGGTGGGTGTAGTGGCGCGCGACTTTGACGGCGTTTTCGACCGCCTCGGCACCGCTATTCAGGAAGATGGATTTCTTCTTGCCTGCGCCGGGCGTGATCCGGTTGAGACGCTCCGCCAGCGCGACGTAGGGTTCGTACGCGAGTACCTGGAAACAGCTATGAGTGTATTTTTCCAGTTGGCGCCGAACCGCGTCGATCACTCGCGGATGGCGGTGCCCCGTGTTCAGAACCGAGATGCCGCCGCTGAAATCGACGTAGCGGCGTCCTTCGGCGTCCCAGACTTCGGCGTTCTGGGCGCGCTCGAGAAAGATCGCGTGCGACTGGCTGACACCCCTCGCCACCGCGTTGTTGCGCCGTGCCATCAAATCTTGGTTTGTGACCATGATCTTCTCCGCTGCCTTCATATGCACTGGTAGGTTCGGTGAGCCTTGCCGCCCTTCGCCACTCGCGTGGGATAGGGGCGGTCGTGACGCGCAAAAATGTAGGCGTTCGCGCCCTCGACTGCCATACACAGAGGCCGTAAGATCCCCGGGCACTGTTATGCCTCGCTGAGAAGTACACCTTCTCCCGCCTTGAGTTTTCGTCCACCTTGCAGGAACATGAGCGGGTCCAAACGGGACCGCGTAGTCCTTGAGGGAATGCTCATCCTCGATTCAAACTCGTCGATCCCTCTGGTCGCACAGATCGTCGACGGCATTAAGAAATTGATCGTCGAGCGACGGCTGCGCGGCGGCATGAAGATCCCGTCGATCCGCCAGTTTGCCGTGGCCAACAAGGTGAGTGTTTCGACGGTGGTCGAGGCCTACGATCGCCTGGTAGCGGAAGGATTCCTTGTCGCCCGTCACAACGCCGGCTTCTACGTCCGCAGCAAATCGCCCGAGCCGATCGCAGCCGGTTCGCTGCAAATGCCCGGCGTCAGTTTCGACTCGCTGTGGCTGGTGAAGAATATCTGGGAGAACCGTTCGGTTGATCTGAAGCCGGGTTGCGGCTGGCTTCCCGAAAGCTGGCTCGATGAAGACGGTGTGCGTAGAAACCTGCGCAACCTTTCCAACAAGTCAGGAAGGCACTTGGTAGGCTACGGCCACTCCAAGGGATTCCCGTCCCTGCGCTGGAAGATTTCGGATTGGCTCAACGAGCATCAGATCTGTGCGCCGCCGGAACAAACGCTGCTCACCACAGGAGCGAGCCACGCTCTCGCCCTGATCGCGCACTATCTCGTGCGGCCCGGCGACGACGTCCTGGTGGATGAGCCCGGGTACGGCGTTCTTCTGTTCACCTTGCGTTCGTATGGAGCCAATCTGGTCGGCGTTCCGTGGACTCCGGAAGGGCCGGACGCGCACGTCCTGGAGGCCTTGATCTCGCAGCGTCGCCCCAAAGCCTTCTTCACCAACCCGCGCCTGCAAAACCCAACCGGTGTTACCTATTCGCCGGCAGCTGCCCATCGCGTCTTGCAGCTCGCTGAGCGGCACAACTTCCTGATCGTCGAGGATGACATCTACGCTGGGCTCGACCCATCGCCCTTTCGCCCGCTCGCAAGCATGGATCAGCTCAATCGCGTCATCTATGTAAGCAGCTTTTCCAAGACGATCTCGCCGAGCCTGCGCGTGGGTTTCGTCGCCGCCCATCCCGATTTCATCGAGGATCTCACGTCGCTCAAGATGATGTCAGGACTGACCACTTCCGAGATCACCGAGCGACTCGCCCACGAAATCCTTACCGAAGGCCAGCATCGTAAGCACGTCAAGAACCTGCGCGAGAGGCTGACCGGAGCCCAGGAGACGACCTGCCGCAGGCTCGAGGACGCGGGCATGACCCTGTTCGCCGAACCCAAGGCCGGGATGTTCGTCTGGGCGAGGCATCCCCGCTACGACGATTCCAACGTGCTCTCCAACGAAGCGGTTGAATCCCGGATATTGCTCGCTCCCGGACATCTGTTCGGAACCGGCCAGAGGCCGTGCCCTTGGATGCGGTTCAATGTCGCCTTCTGCGATGATCAGCGCCTGTTCGACTTTCTGACGAAGACCGCCCCTCCGCGCTCGAGCCCGAACACGGCGCTGTCGTGCGCATCCTGAGCATGCGCCAATGCCCGGGTCCGGTGAGCTGCTCGCGTTTCCGCAAGCTCTCGAGCGCGGCCGTGGCGCTCGGGCTTGCCCCGCCCGTCGAAACGCCGCAAACTGAAGGACCGAAATGACGCAAAAGCAGCCCAAACCCGGCCTCCCGAGGGGCGTCGCGCTGCTCCGCGATCCACTTCTAAACAAGGGCACGGCGTTCACCGAAGCCGAGCGCGGCGCGCTCGGGTTGAAGGGCCTGCTGCCGCCGCACGTCTTCACGATCGACGAGCAGGTCGCGCGCGTGCTCGAGAACTACCGCAGGAAGCAGAGCGACCTCGAGCGTTACATCCACCTCGCGAGCCTGCAGGACCGCAACGAGACGCTCTTCTATCGCGTGCTGACGGAATACCTCGAAGCAATGATGCCCATCGTCTACACGCCCACGGTCGGGCAGGTGTGCCAGCAGTTCGGTCACCTCTTCCGGCGCACGCGCGGTCTCTACATCTCGCTACGCGGACCGCGGCAGTGTCGCGGCGAGCCTCCGCAACTGGCCGCGGAAGGACGTGCGCGTGATCGTCATGACCGACGGCGAGCGCATCCTCGGCCTGGGCGATCAGGGCGCGGGCGGCATGGGCATCCCGATCGGCAAGCTCTCGCTCTACACGGCCTGCGCCGGCATTCCTCCGGCGACGTGCCTGCCGGTGATGCTCGACGTGGGCACCGAGAACGAGGCGCTGCTGGCGGACCCGCTCTACATGGGGCTCCGCCAGCACCGCGTGCGCGGCCAGGACTTCGACGCCTTCGTGTCCGAGTTCATCACCGCGGCTCGCGAGCTCTGGCCCAAGGTCCTCATCCAGTTCGAGGACTTCGCGAACACCACGGCCTTTCGCCTACTGAAGCACTGGCGCGACAAGGTCTGCACCTTCAACGACGACATCCAGGGTACCGCGGCGGTCGCGCTGGCGGGTATCTTCTCGGCGCTGCGCCTCACCAAGAAGTCGCTCCGGGAGCAGAAGATCCTCTTCCTGGGCGCCGGTGAGGCCGGGGTCGGCATCGGCGACCTCATCGTCTCGGCGCTGGTCGATGAGGGCATGGGGCTCGAGGACGCGCGCCGCCGGTGCTGGTTCGTGGACTCGAAGGGGCTCGTGGTGCGCGGCCGTGAGAACCTGGCCGAGCACAAGCTCCACTACGCGCACGACTTCCAGCAGGTCCCGGACCTCCTCGGTGCCGTCCAGGCGCTCGAGCCCACCGCCATCATCGGCGTCTCGACGATCGCCAAGTCGTTCAACCAGCCGGTCGTCGAGACGATGGCTCGGCTCAACGAGCGCCCGATCATCTTCGCGCTCTCGAACCCGACCTCGAAGTCGGAGTGCACGGCGGAGGAGGCGTACATCTGGTCGAGGGGCAAGGCCATCTTCGCTAGCGGCAGCCCCTTCCCGCCGTTCCGCTACGAGGGCAAGACGATCGTCCCGGGCCAGGGCAACAACGCCTACATCTTCCCGGGCGTGGGCCTCGGCGTCGTCGCCAGTGAGGCCAAGCACGTCACCGACCGCATGTTCGCGCAGGCGGCCAAAGCGCTGGCGCAGCAGACGTCCGAGGCCGACCTGGACATTGGCCGGATCTACCCCTCGCTGGCGCGCATCCACGAGGTCTCCGCGGCCATCGGCGCCGCGGTCGCCGAGGTGGCGTTCCAGGACGGGCTCGCGGGCGTCGCGAGGCCCGATGACGTGCTGCAGTTCGTCAAGTCGAAGATGTGGGCGCCGCGATACGAGAGCTACCTCGCCTGACTTCGTAGCCGTAGCGGTCACGCACTCGCGAAAGGTGGGGCGGAGTCGGCGCGAGGGCTAGCTTGGTAGGCTGCCTGGCCGGAGCCGGTTCGCGACCAACGGGAGCGATCTGTGGCGCAGCCTCCTAGGAACGTCGCGTGCGACGCAACCTCCGGCTTCACGGCCTTCCCGATCTCACCCAGTCGGAGCGGCGGCCTCGTGCAGGAACTCCAGGATCGCCCGGTTCACCGTCTCGGGCTGATCGGTGAACAGAATGTGGCTCGCCGAGGGAACGAGAACCAGACGCGCACCGCGGATCCTGCTGGCAAGGTCTCTGCCGTTGGCCGCCGGCACTAGCTGGTCGTCTTCGCCGTGCAGGACAAGCGTGGGAACGCGGATCGCGCCGAGCCGAGCATAGGTCTCGTAGCCGAGGACGGCCTGGAGCTGCGCGAGATATCCCTTCGCCGAGGGATAGTGGCGCAGGCGGATCCGGAGGTCCTCCTCGACGCGATCGCGCGGCGTCGCCGGATGATAGGTGAAGGGAACGAGGGCGCGGATCCCTTCCTCCGGGGTCATGGCCGCTCGGCCGACCAGGGCAGCGCGCATCTCGAGCGGGGCGGCGACCCCATCGGGTCCGCCGCACGCGGTGCACGCGAGGACTAACGAGCGGACCCGGTCCGGGCGACGGAGCGCGAGCTCCTGTGCGATGACTCCGCCCATCGATGCGCCAATCACGTGGGCCGTATCGACTGCCGCCGCATCGAGCACCGCGACCGCGTCGTCCGCCATCTGCGGAATCGAGTACGGCGGGTCCGGCACGGCGCTGCGTCCGACGCCGCGGTTGTCGAGGAGGATCGCGCGGTGGCCCGCGGAAAGCGACGGGAGGAGGCGGTGCCAGAGATCCAAAGTGGCGCCGAGCCCCATGATCAGCAGGACCGGCTCGCCCCCGCCATGCTCCTCCCAGTAGATCCTCGCTCCGTCATTCTCGGCGTATGCCATCGGCGCCTCCGTTGCTCGGTTGCCAGCAGGAAAAAATCGTTTCATCCTATCCTGATGCAGTGAACTTCGATACGTTCCTCTCGCAATCCCTTTCTCCTCGCGCGAATGCGCCCGAAGGATTATCGCCCGTGATCAAGGGCTGGCCTCCACGAGGGGGCGTTCGGACTGGATGAACGCGATCGGTAATCATCTCATGGCAACTCCGCTCAAAGACCTCCTTTCGCACGTCGCGCTCGGGCGATAACCGTGACCCGCATTGGTCTCGTTCTGGGGGCCGGCGGAGTCGTAGGCCACGCCTTTCACGCAGGTGTGCTCTCGGCGCTCGCCGAGGCGACGAAGTGGGATCCCCGGAGCGCCGAGATCATCGTCGGCACCTCGGCAGGATCGCGCGTGGGTGCGATGCTGCGGGCCGGAGTCAGTGCCGGCGATCTCGCCGCCTTCGCGACGGGCGATCCGCCTTCGGAGGACGGCGCGCGCTTTCTCGCTCGCGTCGGACCGCCGGCCAAGCTTCCGCCCTTCACGCTCGCGGGTCTCTTCGCCGATCTCCCGACGGTGTCCTCGCCGAGATTTCTCCTCCGCGCCGCACTTCGCCCGTGGGAATCTCGTTTCGGCACCGTCCTCGCGGCGGCGCTCCCGGCGGGCCGCGTTTCGACCGAGGAGATGGTGGCGGGACTCCGCCAAGCTCTCGGGGAAGGCTGGCCCGATCGACCGCTCTGGATCTGCGCGGTGAAGCTCGACGACGGGCGGCGCGTCGTATTCGGGCAGGGCGGAGCGCCCGCGACCGCCGTCGCGACCGCCGTCGCGGCTTCCAGCGCAATTCCAGGGTTCTTCACCCCCGTGGAGCATGACGGCGTCCGCTACGTCGACGGCGGAGTCCACTCCCCGACGAATCTAGACCTGCTCCAAGGCTTGGGACTCGATCTCGTTGTCGTCAGCTCTCCGATGTCGACGGTCGGCGGCACGCTCCGCTTCTCCGCCGACTTTCCCAGCCGGCTGCTGTCGCGGTTGCGCCTCGCGCAAGAAGCCCAGCGAGTGAGAGCCCTCGGAACGGCCGTGGTGGCCTTCCAACCCAACCCGGCCGACCAGCTCGTGATGGGCTCGAACGCCATGGACCCGAGTCGACGCCGGCTGGTTGTTCATCAGGCGCGGGAATCTGTGCTGCGGCGCCTGGAGCGCAAGGATTTCCGCAAACGGCTCGCCGCGCTCGACCTCTGACTTAGGGTCTCCGGATCTTCTACGCGATCCGAAGCTCCGCCGCGTCGCTCGTGCCGCGGTCTCGAAGGAAGCCTCTTGGAGCCGCGTGCGGCGCTTGGCGCTATGCTGCCGCGCCGGGGTTCTCGTCGTGGTAGTGTCTTGCCGTCGCGATCAGGGTTACACTTGCCTTTGATCTTCTGTTGTTGGGGATGCGAGGCGAACCTCAGATCATCTTCCCCGGGAGGCCGCATGGAACAGGCGCTTGATCGGAAACGGATTCAGGACTTCGCCCGAAAGCTCTTTGGTCACTATACCAGCGGCATGCTGGCGCTGATGGTGGATGTCGGCCACAGGACCGGCCTCTTCGAAGCGGCAGCGAAGGGAGCGGCGACGAGCGCGGATCTCGCCGAACGGGCCGGTCTCAACGAGCGCTACGTCCGAGAATGGCTCGGCGCCATGGTGACCGGCGGCATCATGGAGTACGATCCAGGCTCACAGACGTACGCCCTGCCCGAAGAGCACGCGGTCTGTCTCACGGGGACGTCCAGCCGAAACCTCGCGGCGAACAGTCAGGGCTTGGCGATGCTTGCGAAAAGACTGCCGGCTGTCGTCGCCTGCTTCAGGAGAGGCGGGGGCGTGCCGTACTCGGAATTCCGGCCGGACTTCACGGAGTACATGGATGCCTCATGGCGACTGCTCTATGACGGGCTGCTCATCAAGAGCTTCCTGCCGGCCGTCAAAGGGCTTCCCGAGCGGCTCGCCGCAGGCATTCGGGTTGCCGACCTCGGCTGCGGGACCGGACATGCGATCAATCTCATGGCGCGGGAATACCCATCGTCCGACTTCGTCGGCTACGACATCGCCGAGGACGCCATCGAGAGGGCTCGTGCAGAAGCACGAGCGATGGGCCTCTCGAACGCGCGGTTCGAGATCGTCGACGTAACGCGCCTACCGCCCGGACCCAAATTCGATCTCATTACCTCCTTCGACGCGATCCACGACCAGCGAGACCCGGCGGGAGTTCTGCGAAGCGTGGCCGAGGCGCTCGCTCCCGATGGCATCTACCTCGCCGTCGAGCCGAGGGCCTCGAGCAAATTGGAGGAGAATGCTCGTAACCCGTTTGCGCCGTGGATGTACGGCGTGAGCGTCCTTCATTGCATGACCGTCTCGCTCGCCCAGGGAGGCGCGGGGCTCGGCACCGCTTGGGGTGAGCAGACGGCGCGGCGCTTTTTCACCGAGGCCGGCTTCAGTCGGGTCGACGCGCTGGAGGTGCCCGGACCCCAGAACACGATCTTCGTCTGCCGCCACTAACAAACCCATGAAGGGAATCGATCTGCGCAGCGACACGGTGACCCGGCCGTCGCCGGAGATGCGTGCCGCCATGGCCACGGCGGAGGTCGGAGACGACGTCTACGGCGAGGATCCGACCGTCAACCGCCTCGAAGCGATGGGCGCCGAGATGCTCGGCAAGGAAGCCGCGCTCTTCGTCTCGAGCGGCACCCAGAGCAATCTGCTCGCGCTGCTGTCCCATTGCGAGCGTGGCGACGAGTACATCGTCGGCCAGCAAGGCCACACCTACAAGTACGAAGGCGGTGGAGCGGCGGTGCTCGGCAGCATCCAACCGCAGCCGCTGGACTACGAGCCGGACGGCTCGCTCGATCTCGGCAAGGTCGAGGCCGCGATCAAGCCCGATGATTCGCATTTCGCGAAGACGCGGCTGCTCTGCCTGGAGAATACCCAGGCCGGGAAAGTGCTGTCGCTCGACTATCTGAGACGGGCAGGCGAATTTGCCGCGGCCAAAGGGCTCGGCCTCCATCTCGATGGCGCGCGCATCTTCAACGCGGCGGTTGATCTCGGCGTAGCCGTCACCGAGATCAGCCGGTATTTCGGCTCGGTATCGGTGTGTCTGTCCAAGGGTCTCGGGGCGCCCGTGGGCTCGATGCTGTGCGGCTCGCGGGGACTGATCGCCAAGGCGCGCCGCTGGCGCAAGGTGCTCGGCGGCGGGATGCGCCAGGCGGGGGTGCTGGCGGCGGCGGGCATCTACGCGCTCGAGCACAACGTCGAGCGCCTGGCAGAAGATCACGAGAACGCACGCGCGCTTGCCGAAGGCCTGGCGCGGTTGGCCGAAGTGAACGTTTCGTCGGGAGGGGCGCAGACCAACATGGTCTACGTCACCGTCCAGCCACGACGATCGGAGGGGCTGCGTGAATATCTGAGGCAGCGCGGCATCTTGGTGAGCGGCCAGGAAACGATCCGGCTGGTGACGCATCTCGACGTGGATCGAAACGACATCGAGCGCTTCGTCGGCACCGCGAAGGAGTTTTTCGCGAGCACGGCCTGACCGGCGTGATGCCTCAGTCTTTGCACGAACGCCGCGAGTTCCGCGGAGCGCTGGAGATTCCGATCGGGCCGAGTACGTCCCGATCGGAATCTCCAGCACCGCGCGTAGCGCGCAACGCAACAGCTCTCGGCGCTGGTCTATTGCCTTCCGCGCTCCGCGCGGTTGCGGTCGGTTGTGATCCACCCGAGTACGGGCCGATCATAACCGACCGCGCCCTCCGTCTTTCCCAAGCATTCGTGGCGAAGACTGGGGGCCACGTCGCGGTTGAAATTCCCCTTCAACAGGATTTTGATGCCCGGAGCAGGAGGTAAAGCCATGCAGCAACTCACTGGCCTCGACGCGTCGTTTCTCTATTTCGAAACGGCCAACGCTCCCATGCACGTCGGCTTCATCATGATCTACGATCAATCGACCGCACCTGGCGGCAGGGTCACGTTCCGAGGGATCCTTACGAACATCGAGAAGCGGCTGCATCTCGCGCGCTGCTTCCGGCAGCGACTCGTCCACGTGCCGCTCAATCTCGACCATCCCTACTGGATCGAGGATCCCGACTTCGATCTCGAGTTCCACGTTCGACACATCGCGCTGCCGCGGCCGGGCGACTGGCGCCAGCTCTGCATCCAGGTGGCGCGCCTTCACTCGCGCCCTCTCGACCACAATCACCCGCTCTGGGAGATCTACGTGATCGAAGGCCTCGACAACGTTCCGGGGCTGCCGAAAGGCAGCTTCGCGATCGTCGGCAAGATCCACCACGCGGCCATCGACGGCGTCGCCGGCGTCCAGATCATCGCTGCGCTCCACGATCTCGAGCCCGGCGCAGAGCCTGCGCGGGCGAAGGAGGCGTGGTCGCCCGATGCGGTGCCCGGCACGGCGGAGCTGCTCGGGAGAACGATGTTCAACAACATCATCTATCCGTTCCGGCTCGGGCGCGTCATGGGGGAGTCGGCTCCGGCGATGGCGCGGCTGCGCCAGGAGTTCCAGGCACGGGAGTTCAAGACTCCCGCGCCCGTGCCGCGCACGCGCTTCAACGGCACGGTCACGGCGCACCGCGTGCTCGATGGGCGCTCCTTCGACCTCGACGCGATCCGCGCGATGAAGAGCGCCGTGAAAGGCGCGACCGTGAACGACGTGGTGCTGGCGATCTGCGGCGGATCGCTACGCGAGTACCTGCTGAGCAAGCGGGAGCTTCCCCGTGAGTCGCTGCTCGCCATGGCCCCGATCTCGGTGCGCACGGAGGCACAGCGCGGAACGGGGGGAAATCAGGTGAGCGCGATGGTCGTCCCGCTGCACACCGAGATCGGCGATCCGCTGGAGCGGCTGAATGCCGTGCATGAGGGGGCGGTTCAGTCGAAGGCGTTGACGCAAGCGATCGGCGCCCGGACGCTCACGGACTACGGCCAATTCGTTCCCTCCGCGCTGGCCGGCTTGGCGGCTCGAACGTACACGCGCTTCAGCCTCGCCAACCGCGTCAACCCCTTCTTCAATACGGTGGTCACCAACGTTCCCGGGCCGCAGAAGCCGCTCTACTTCTGTGGCGCGCGGATGGTGACGACCTACGGAATGGGACCGATCGGTGACGGCCTGGGTCTCATCCACCCCGTCTTCAGCTACTGCGGTCAGATCACGATCGCGGCCACCTCGTGTCGCACGCAGATGCCCGACCCAGCCTTCTACGCGCAGTGTCTGCAGAACTCCTTCGACGAGATGAAGGCCGCGACTCTCGGCGGGAGCAAGGTCGGAAAGCCGGCGGAGCCCGGTGCGCCGCCCTCCGAGGCCGCAGTTTGATTCGGGGTAGTCGGCGAAAGGCCGTAATTCGTCGAGAGTGAGAGGAGGCGACTGATGAGTTGGGACTTCGAGACGGAGCCCGAGTTTCAGAAGGAGCTCGACTGGATCGAGCGGTTCGTGCGCGAGAAGGTCGAGCCGCTGGATCACGTCCTCGGCAACCCCTACGACGTGCGCGATCGCGCGCGCAACGCGCTGGTGCGGCCGCTCCAGGCGGAGGTGAGGAAGCGCAAGCTCTGGGCCTGCCACCTCGAGCCCGAGCTCGGCGGGCAGGGCTACGGTCAGGTGAAGCTCGCGCTCATGAACGAGATTCTCGGCCGTTCCCGCTTCGGCCCGATCGTCTTCGGATGCCAGGCGCCGGATTCGGGTAACGCCGAGATTCTCGCCAAATACGGTACGCCGGAGCAGAAGGAGCGTTTTTTGCGGCCGCTGCTCGAGAACGAGATCGTCTCCTGCTTCTCGATGACCGAGCCGCAGGGCGGCGCCGACCCGAAGGTGTTCACGACCAAGGCCGAGCTCTCCGGAGACCACTGGGTGATCAACGGCGACAAGTGGTTCTCGTCGAACGCGCAGGTCGCCTCCTTCCTGATCGTGATGGCGGTCACCGATCCGGATGCGTCGCCCTACGAGCGCATGTCGATGTTCATCGTGCCGAGCGACACGCCCGGCTTCCGCATCCTGCGAAACATGGCGGTCGGCCTGCGCGAGGGGGAGGGAAGTCACGGCTACGTCCGCTACGAAGACGTCCACGTGCCCCGCGATCACATGCTCGGCCCGCGCGGGGGCGCGTTCGTCGTGGCGCAGACCCGGCTCGGCGGCGGGCGCATCCACCATGCGATGCGCACGATTGGGCAGGTGCGTGAGGCCTTCGACATGATGTGCGAGCGGGTGCTGTCGCGAACGACCCAAGGCTCACTGCTCGCGGACAAGCAGATGGTTCAGGAGAAGATCGCCGACTCGTGGATCGAGATCGAGCAGTTTCGCCTGCTCGTGCTGCGCACGGCCTGGCGGATCGATCGCTACAAGGACTACCGGAAGGTGCGCAAGGACATCGCGGCGGTGAAGGCCCTGATGCCGAAGGTCTTTCACGACGTCGCGGCGCGGGCGCTGCACCTGCACGGTTCGCTCGGCGCGACGCAGGAGATGCCGTTCGTCGAGCAGGTGATCCAGAGCTTCCACATGGGGCTCGCCGACGGCCCGACCGAGGTGCACAAGATCACGGTCGCCCGTCAGGTTCTCCGCGAGTACCAGGCGACGCGGGATCTCTTTCCGACTCAACACCTGCCAAAGCTCCGGGAGGCGGCGGCAGCCAAGTACGCGGAGCAAATCGAGCGCGAGGTGAGGGCGCAATCATGATGGCGCCCGGCACCGACCGAGCAGACGAGCGCGGCCGCAGAAGTCTCGGTCGCCGGAAAGGAGAGGTGCAATGCATATCGGCATGGCGGTGATTTTTCAGGGTCAAGGGGCGGGGCGAACGGATCGCAACGTCTACCGCAACGAGCTGCGCTTTGCGGACCTGGCCGAACCGCTCGGCTTCGAGTCGCTCTGGGGCGTCGAGCACCACTTCACCGACTACACCATGTGCCCCGACGTGCTCCTCTACCTCGCATACATGGCGGGGCGCACGCAGCGCATCCAGCTCGGCTCGATGGTCGTGGTGCTGCCGTGGCACGACCCCGTGCGCGTGGCGGAGCAGGTGACCATGCTCGACCACATGTCGAACGGACGCTTCGTCCTCGGGCTCGGCCGGGGGCTCGGTCGCGTCGAGTTCGAAGGCTTCGGCGTGAACCAGGAGGAGAGCCGCGAGCGGTTCGTCGAGGCGTCGCAGATCATCCTCGAGGGTCTCGAGCGTGGATACGTCGAGTTTTCCGGCAAGTACTACAAGCAGACGCGGCGAGATCTCCGGCCCCGGCCGTTCAAGTCCTTCCGCGGCAGAACCTATGCGGCTGCCGTCTCGCCGGAATCATCCCAGATCATGGCGAGGCTCGGCATCGGCCTGCTCATCATCCCACAGAAGCCCTGGGACATGGTGCTGAAGGAGCTCGGCGACTACCGCCGAATCTACGCCGAGGTGAACGGCACGGATGCCCCGCCGCCGATCGTCGCCGGCTGGACGTTCTGCGACGAGGATGCGGGTCGCGCCGAAGAGCTCGGACGGAAGTACATCGCCGAGTACTGGCGATCGGTGGTCCGACACTACGAGCTCATCGGCGACCACCTGACGAAGATGAAGGGCTACGAGGCGTACAAGCAAATGCAGGAGAGCGCCTCGGCCCCCGGCGGCGTCGACGCCATGGTGGAGTTCTTCCTCAGCCTGCAGGTCTACGGTACGCCCGAGCAGTGCTACCAGAAGATCGTCGAGACGCAGGGGAAGACCGGCGCCGAGGCGTTCGTCGGCGTCTTCAGCTACGGGGGCATGCCGTACGACATCGCCGAGCACAGCATGCGGACCTTCGCGAACGAGGTGGTGCCGGAGCTCCGCAGTGTGGTGCCGGCGGAGGATCAGCTCATCGCGCGTGCCGGCGCCGGCAAGGCGGCTGACCCATCGGTGTTCCGGCTCATGGTCGTCGCGACTTGAGCGAGCCCTGTCGTCTGACCGACTCCGCCACCAAGGTCATCCCGCCGATCGGTGGGTCGTCCGGCGCACCTCGCCTCGATCCGCCGACCCACTCCCGTGGACCCTGCCTGCACGGCTCCTCCACCTCTTCTCCCGCATCACCGAAATAGGTAGTGCGACCAGCGCACCAGAGGATACAGGAGCAGACTCAGAAGCCCGGCAACCAGAACGCCTCCCAGAAGTACGATCCGCTTGTAGATGAGGCTGACCTGCTCTCGTCGAGCGACGGCGCGGTGCTGGAGCTCCAGGGATTGCTGGGTCACGCGCCGGTACTCGGCCAGGTATTCTCGGAGAGGTCTAACCTGAAGTTCCCCGCTGGTTCGAGCGGAATCCTTTCATGATTCGGGGAGATAGACCGAATCAGGTGTCGGAATCCTTTCATGATTCGGGGAGATAGACCGAATCAGGTGTGCGAGTTTCTGTCTACAAGTGGATGGCGTTGAGCAGTTCGAGGGCGCGACGCTGCTTCGGGTTGGGAGTGGTGGTGATCTTGAAGGTTGGGGCATCGTCGCCGGCGTGGGGGGCGCGGCAGGTGTTGCGGACGATGGTAGCGAGCTCCTGTTGAAGGGTGGAGAAGCTGTGGGCGGGGGTGCCGTCGTCGAGGAGATGAGAGGCGGCCTTGGCCTCGGCGGCCGCGGAGCGCTTGGCGGGGGCCACCGGATCGCGGGTAGTCTTGGCGAGTGGATCCTCGTCGGCGAAGAGCAAGGGGCGCCAGGCCTCTCGCATGTGCCACTCGACATAGTAGGCGAGCATGCAGAGGAAGATGTGGCTTCTGACGCGGTCGGCGAGGTGATGGTGGATGGGGCGGATCTTCAGATCGATGGTCTTCAGCGATCGAAACGCCCGCTCGACCTGAGCCAGGGACTTGTAGTTACGCACGCAGTCGGCGGCCGTCATCTGCTTTTTCCCGAGGCTCGTGCGGATGATGTAGATGCCGTCGAGGGCCGCTTCCGAAGCGATGTCGTCCTCGAGCCGATGGAAGCCGAAGCGGTGCTCCTCGATGTCGAGCGCGAAGTGCTTGGCGACCTTGTACTTGTTGACGACCTTGCCCACGCGCACGCCGATAGCGTCGCGGCCCGAAAGGCGCCCCCGCTCGACCATGCCCCTGACCTTCTCGAGCTCCTTCTCGGTGGCATCGAGCAGAGACTGCCGCTTGTGATTGCGCAGCTTCGCTAGCTGCGGGTTGCGGCATGCGATCAGGCGCTCGGCGGGAAAGTCCGGGTGCGAGAGCTCGAAGAGATTCTTCTCGTCGAAGAGCCCGAGCTGAAGCTGCCCGCCTTCCACCAGCGCTCGAATCTGACGGGTCTTGAGCGCCGTGATCCAGGCGACTTGGTCCTGCTCCTTGAGCTCGTCGATGGCCTTCTGTGAAATCATCCCTCGGTCGCCGACCAGGACCAGGGTCTGGATGCCGAAGTCCTTCTTGAGCTTGTGGACTTGCGGCATGAGGGTCTTGGGGTCGCTGGTATTGCCGTCGTAGACCGACACCGCCACCGGGCAACCGCGCCGATCGGTGAGCAGCCCATAGTTCACCTGCAGCTTGCCCTTCTTGCCGTCGCGATCGTGCCCGAGCTTGGCCAGCGGACAGGTCGTCCCCTCGAAGTAGCTCGAGCTCAAGTCGTACAGCACCAGGCTCCCCTCGCCGAGATGGCGCGTGGCGAGCTTCTTCTCGATCGTCCCCTGACGCTCGAGCAGCCAGTCCATCGCCGCGTAGAGATCGTCCTCGTCGGCATCGGCCACACGCGAGGTCCTCGGCCAAGGTGGTGGTGTGCCACCAGCGGGTGGTGGCGAGCTTGGTGTGCGGGGCGATGATGCGAGCGGCCACCATCGCGCACACCAGATCGCGCTCCCGACACCCACGTGAGGCGAGCAGCGGCTCGAACTCCAGTCGTGCCATCGCGGCCCGAACCGCCTCCACATGCCCGTGAGCCGCCGAAGAGGTGATCTCGAAGAGCTGCGTCACCGGCGCAACGGCCTCTCCCTGAAGTGCGCGACGAATCAGGTCGATGAGATGGCCCGGGAGGTGAGAGAGGTTGCCGAGCGTCTCGTTCTTGACCGTGTCGCCCTGGCGGTAGCTGCGGCGCAGCAGGTGGGTCTCGTAGACCTTGTCTTTGTAGGTCCGCCTTGTGGTTACTACATGAACTGCGCCGCTTCGCCGAGCCACGGCGTGTTATTAGTGGATAACACGTGTGTTGTCAAGCCAGCCCAGCATGATTTAGTGACTACAGCAAGGACCCAAATATCTCACTCCCACAGGCACAAACACCAATAACCACCGCGACTTTCAGACCACCTTCACACTGGCAGAGCGCGGGAACTTCCGGCTAACGCCCCGCGGTTGAGCGGCCGGCGCCCACCGAGGTCCGGCCGTGACGAGCTGGTTGCGCGCCGGGCCGCTCCAACCGCTTGTTAGGTTAGCATTTGACCCCGCGCGAGGCGCGGTGTTGTTGATGGAAGAAACCTGAGTGTCTTTGCTGCGCCGGTGTGCGTCGAGTACACCGGGATGTGCTCGGGTAGCTAAGACCGTAGCGCCAATGGTGCCTTCGCGCCCGTGGGTTAGCATGGTTCCGGGGGGCTTGCGGTTGTTTCATTGGTGAAGCCCTCCCTCGCACGGAGGGTTATCCCGTTTAGGAGATTTCTCACCTTCGACCCACCCGGCCCGAGCACATCCCAACTCCAAGGAGGTGTACTCGATGAAGGAGTCTATCAAACCCGGCGCAGGCCGAAAGAGAAAGAGCGTCGCGCGAGGAACGGGGTTGCCCGCGAGCCTCAAGGCTGTGCACCTCAACGCCGCCGGCATCGATGTCGGATCCGCCGAGCACTACGTGGCGGTTCCCGAGGACCGCGATCCGCAGCCCGTGCGCCGCTTCGAGTGCTTCACCGCCGATTTGCACCGTCTGGCTGACTGGCTCGAGCAGTGCGGAGTCGACACCGTGGTCATGGAATCCACCGGAGTCTACTGGATCCCGCTCTTTCAGATCCTCGAGACGCGCGGCTTCGAGGTCAAGCTCGTCAACGCCCGCCACGTCAAAAACCTGCCCGGCAGAAAGAGCGACATCCAGGACTGCCAGTGGCTCCAGCAGCTGCACACCTTTGGTCTACTCTCGGGATCGTTTCGTCCCGACGATCAGACCTGCGTGCTGCGCAGCTACATCCGCCAGCGCGATACTCTCATCCGCGACGCGGCCGCTCACGTGCAGCGCATGCAGAAGGCCCTGACCCAGATGAACATCCAGCTTCACAAGGTCATCAGTGACATCACCGGCGTCAGCGGCATGAGAATCATTCGCTCCATCCTCGCCGGTGAGCGAGATCCACAGCTTCTGGCCGCGATGCGCGATCATCGCATCAAGAGCACCTCCGAGCGCATCGCCCAATCCCTCCAGGGCGACTACCGACCCGAGCACCTCTTCGCACTTGAGCAATGCCTCTCGCTCTATGACACCTACCGCAGCATGATTGCCGACTGCGACCTGCGGATCGAGCAATGCCTGGGCGGCTTCGACACCCAAGTCGACCCTGCTCTCACGCCCCTGGGACAACCCAAGGCCACCCACCGCAAGCCCCAGCGCAACGAGGCTGGCTTCGACCTGCGCACCCACCTCTATCGAATCTCAGGCGTCGACTTCACCGCCATCACGGGGTTCGATGCCCTCACCGTGCAGACCATCCTTTCCGAGGTCGGCCTCGATCCCTCGAAGTTTCCCTCCGAGAAGCACTTCGCCTCCTGGCTTGCGCTGTGCCCCGACAACCGTGTCACCGGAGGAGAAGTGAAAAGCTCCAAGACCCGAAAAGCCTCCAACCGTGTGGCCACTGCCTTACGCCGAGCCGCTCAGTCTGCCGGCAACAGCCACACCGCTCTGGGTGCCTTTCATCGCCGCATGCGCGCCCGACTCGGGCCCCCCAAGGCCATCACCGCCACCGCCCACAAGCTCTCGCGCATCTTCTACCGAATGTGGAAGCACCGCCAACCCTACAAAGATCTCGGCATCGATTACTACGAACTCAAATTCCGCGAGCGCACCGTCCGCTCTCTCTCCAAGCGCGCCGCCTCTCTCGGCTTCCAACTCGTGCAATTACAAACCCCTACTGTCGTTGTTTCTTAGGAGGTTGGGGTTAGACCGCTCTGCGCCTCGGCAGCCTGGTGGCTTTAGCGCCCCTTGGCATGGCCGAGATCACGGAACGTAGGAGGGCGTTGACGGCCTCTGCGCTCTGAAAAACAGAAGCGACGTCGGGGTCCAAAACGATGGCAACGCTCCTGCCCTTCATGCGCGGGGCGAAGCGGTTGGGGCGTGCCCGGGCGTAGTCGAACACGTATTCCCTACGAAGACCGTCGGTTGCCTTATGCTTTTCGGCTGGCTTCATAGTCGCGACGTTCCCGCCGTGTCGCTTTGCGGGCGCTGATGATTCTGACCGAGTTCGGTAGCTCCGTAAAGCTCACGATCAACAGCCGGTCGGCGCTTGAGTGCCCCGATGATGAGTTCTCGGGGTTCCTGCTCTGAGTGATCGGGATCGTCGTGGATCGCCGCCAAGGGGTCGGCGAAGGTGGTCACCGCCTCCACGAACGAGACGCCATGCCTTCGAAAGTTGCTCTCCGCCTTCGCAGTATCCCACTCGAAGATGAGCCCAGCCACCGAGCCCGAACCCTACCACCCGGGACCCAGAGCGGTCTAACGACCGGCGGTTGAGCGGCCGGCGCCCATAACCGCCCGGTCGTGACGAGCCGGTTGTGCGCCGGTCTGCTCCAACCGTTGGTTAATTCTCCTCGTCGCCGAGAAGAGCTCGCTCGCCTTGCGGAGAAGCTCTTGGTTCACGACGTCCGCCGTGTACAAGCCAACAATCTCAGCGACGGTAATCGCAAGGTCGTGCCGGGCGATCAACGTGACAGCGTCGCCAGCGGTAACTTCGCCCTCCCGGGCCACCGCTTCGCAGGAAGTGCTTCACCATGTCCGGTCGGCCAAAGCGGATCCCAAGCTTGAAGCAAGGCATGCGAGGCTGTGTAGCCACGAACTCGGCAGAACCAATCCTGAGTTGGTCCCCGATGTGAACACTGCCCTCGACGAGACCCTCCGTCGTGAAGTTCTCGCCGAATGCACCCCATGGAAGATCCAATGCTCCTGGCCCTGGTCTATATAACGGCCTGGCGGTTCAGCAGCGGCGCGGAGCGCCGTCCGCAGCGGGCGGCTCCTTCGCGACGAAACGCCGCCCCATCTCGCCGACAAGATCCTGCAATCGACCTCGGCCCTGGAGGGCGAACGCAGGCAGGCGACGGCGCGGTTCGCCGACGTGAAAGAGTTGGATGGAGCTGGCGGGGCGGGTCGACCCCGAGGAGCGGCACGCGATCCTCGATCGCTTCTTCCAGATCCACGCCGCGGGGCATGGCGAGCCCTCGCCGGATGGTCGTGCGACGGCCGCTCTCGTCCTGGTAGTCTCGGGGCAGCGTGGCGGACGCGGACTGCATCGTGGTGGGGCTCCGATGCGCGGGCGCACCGCTTGCGCTCGCGCTCGATCGAGCCGGGGTGAAGGTCATCGCGCTCGAGCGGGACGAGCTCTACACGGATCAGCCGTTCTCGACGCACGCCATCCAACCCTACGGGATGCGTCTGCTCGATCGCCTCGGGCTCGGTGACGCCGTTCGCGCGCTGGCGCCGCGCGCCCTCGCCCTGCGCATGCAGGTCGAGGATGCTCATCTGCAAATCGATCTCTCCGATGACGCACACGACGCCCGCTGTCCGAGACGGCTGAAGCTCGATCCGCTGCTGCAGCGGACCGTGGTCGACGCGGGGATCGACGTTCGCCCGCGCACGACCGTGATCGGTCTCGTCCGCGACGGCGACCGCGTCGCCGGCGTGCGGGTGCGTGACGCCGCGGGCGAGCACGAGCTCCGCGCCGCGCTGGTCGTCGGCGCCGACGGTCGCAACTCGACGATCGCTCGCCTCGTCGGTGCACCCGCCTATGTCGAGGACACGAGCCCGCATGGAGCCTACTGGGCCTACTTCGAGGAGACGCCGCTCTTCTCGAGCGATCCCCGGTACGACTGGGGAATGTGCATTCACATGCAGGGAGACGGTGCCCGCGCCGTCTTCCAGACCGATTCGGGGCTCCTGCTGATGGCGGGCCTCGCGCCCCGCGACGCGATCGAGCCGTGGCGCCGCGATCCGGACGCCGGGCTCCTCGCCTACTTGAGAGCCGGAGCGTTGACGGCGCCGCTTCTCGAGGGATCGCGCCAGGCCACGCCGGCCATCGGGCTCGCCGGGCTCCGCTTCTTCGTCAAGCAGGCCGTCGGCCCGGGATGGGCGCTCGTCGGCGATGCGGGGCTGCACCTCGACCCGACACCCGGCCTCGGCATCACCGACGCTCTGCGGGACGCGATCGCGCTCGCCGAGGCGGTCGTGGACGGAAGCGAGCTCGCCTACGCGAGATACTGGCGCGGCAGGGACGCGGACTCGATCGGGCTCTATCGCATGGCCGCGGACATGGGCTCCGGGAGCTACAACAGCGCCTTCACGCGAATGGTCTACCGCCGCACCCAGGCAAGCGAAGCGATGCGCGAGCGGCTTCTGTCGGTGCTCGACCGCGAATGCCGGCCTCAGGAGATGCTGCCCGTCTCGCGGTTGATCGGTTGGCTCGTCGCGGAAGCCTTCCACGGGCGCTTCGAATCGTTCTCCGGCTTTGGCCGGACGCTGCGTCTCGCGCTCGCGCTGGCCCGCGAACAGGCGCGCTTCGATCGTAAGCTCGCCGCGGTCGAGTGCGACGTCGGTTCCGCCGCCGCGCCCGCGCTGTTCCCCCGCCCGCTCGCGCCGACCTGATCGCCGCTGCAGCGCCGCGGGTTGGTCATCGGCGCTCCTCCTGCAGCTTGGACAGCAGACGCAAGATCTCCAGGTACAGCCAGACGAGCGTGACGAGCAGCGCGAAGGCTCCGTACCATTCCATGTATTTCGCGGCCCCGCGCGCGGCACCCTGCTCGATCATGTCGAAATCGATGACCAAGTTCAGGGCGGCCACGCCGCAGACGAAGAGGCTGAAGAGGATCCCCACCGTGCCGCTTCCGTGGATCAGCGGGATACCCGTGCCGAAGAAGCTCAAGACGAAGCCGATGAGATAGAGAAGCGCGATGCCGCTCGTCGCGGCGAAGATGCCGAGCTTGAACTTCTCGGTGGCTCGGATGAGCCCCGAGCGGTAGGCGAGCAGCAGGCCGCCGAGCGTGCCGAACGTCAAGAAGATCGCCTGACTGGCGATTCCCGGATATCTCGCATCGAACGCGGTCGAGATGCCGCCCAGCGCGAGGCCTTCGAACGCGGCGTAGGCCGGCGTCGTGTAGGGCGCCCAGGGCTGCTTGAAGACCGTCACCAGCGCCGTCACGGCGCCGCCGATCACTCCGAGCATGAGGAGACCGCCGACGCGGGGATCGCCGAGGCCGATGCTCCAGACCCACGTCGCCGCTATGAAAAGGATCGCAAGCGAGAACGCCGTCTTGTTGACGGTCCCTTCGATCGTCATCGCGTCGGCGCGCGCGAGGACCGGCGCGGCGCGGAAGGTCTCGGCGCGGAGGGCGGGGTTTCCCGATGTCATCGCAAGCGCTGGGCTCATGGTGGGGATTGTAGGCTTCCGGCGTGGCCGGTCAACTCGGGTGTGTCCCGCCGACGTCGCCACCGCTGGTGCCGACGAAGCCGAAGCGCGGAAGGGGAGCCGGCAGTCGTCCAATAATTTGACGGCGGGCCGCACGCGGAGGATACTTCGTCGCGCCGTTGGCAACGTGCGCCGGAAGCCGCGGTAGGGGGCCGCGGATGTCATGGCTGACAACAAGCTGAGTCTGAAACGTCGCCTGTCTTCGCTCGACGCGTCGTTCCTCTATCTGGAATCGAGCAGCAGTCCCACGCATGTCGGCGGGATGTCCGTTTTCGAAGGCGCGATGTCGTTCGAGAAATACTTCCGCTTCCTGGAGGAGCGAATCCATCTAGTGCCCCGCTATCGCCAGCGGCTGGCGGAGGTGCCCTTCAATCTCGCTCATGCGACGCTCGAGGACGATCCCGACTTCAAGCTCGAGAACCACGTCAAGCGCCACCGGTTGAGGCGGGGAATCACGGAGCCCGAGGTGATCGAAGAGGCGTTGCGCGTCTACGAGCCCCCGCTCGACCGCAACCGGCCGCTCTGGGAGAACCACCTGCTCGAAGGCTTAAAGGACCGCACGGTCATCGTGCAGAAGATTCACCACGCGCTCGTCGACGGAGTATCGACCGTCGAGATGTCGGTCATCATGTCGGACTTTAGCCCTACGCCCAATAAAATCGAGCCGCCCGCCAAGCCGTGGCAGCCGGCGCCTCTGCCCGGCCAGGGCGAACGGCTGGTCTCGGCGATTCGCGACCTGCTGCTCAATCAGGTCGACACCGTATCGCGCAACCTGCTCGAGTTCATTCGCGAGCCCTTCGGTGTCGCCGAGCGCCTGCGCGAGACCGCAGAAGCGATGCGCGCGATGGCGGAATCGCTGGCGCGGCCGATCGTGATGACGCCCTGGCAGGCGGGCGTGGTCGGCCAGCGGCGCTCCTTCGCGCTCTGTCGTCAGCCCTTCGCCGATTATCGCGCGATCCGCAACGCCTTCGGCGGCACCGTGAACGACGTCGTGTTGACGGTTCTGACTGAGGGCGCCGCGCGCTACCTGAAGCATCATGGATGGCCCGCCGCAGGTCAGCAGTTCCGCCTCGGATGTCCGGTCA
This sequence comes from uncultured delta proteobacterium, assembly GCA_963745025.1. GTDB lineage: Bacteria > Desulfobacterota > Binatia > JACPRU01 > JACPRU01 > CAVQIG01. Next base: position 67,571 of record CAVUWD010000012.1, on the reverse strand, counting down.
GCGTGCGTCGGCCCGAGGAAAAGTCCGACCTCGGCAATCGGGTTTCGATGATGTTCCCGATGATACCGGCCGAGTCGATCGACCTACTCGAGCGCCTCAAGCTCATCAGCGAAGAGACCACGCGCATCAAGAAGGCCGGCCTTCCCCAGGCGATGGATCGGATGGGGACGCTTCTCGACGTCGTCCCGGCTTTCTTCACCGCTCTCGCGGGGCGCGTCGGCACGACCGCTCTCGACTGGGCGTCGGCGGCCTACGCGCATGCTTGGCCTCACGCCGCGCCCTGGGGTCTTTCCGCTACCCGCCATGGGAATCAATTTCATCGCCACGAATGTCCCGGGCGTACAGGTGCCCATGTACATGGATGGCCACAAGCTGCTCTACTCGACCGGTTTTGTGGGGCCGGGCGGCACCATGGGCTTTGGCGTACCGATCACGAGCTACAACCAGGAGATGTTCTTCCACCTGACCGCCGATCCGCGCCTGATGCCCGATGTCGATCGGATGAAGCAGTTCGTCGATGATTCGTTCGCCGAGCTACGCGACCGCGCGCTGCGCGCAGTCCCGGCCCCGGCCGTTGAACTATCTGTCGCTGCGTCTTGATCGGCACTGGCAGGGCTGGCGTCGCTGCCCCCCGCGCGATGGAAAGATCCACGGTCAGGCTTACGCCGCCGCCTGGTCGGTGAAGCCCGCCAGATCGAACGTCATCACCAGCAGATCGCGCGGCTTCCCCCGTCGATCCTCCACCCAGTCGGCGAGCAACGCCTCGACCTTGAAGCCCAGCCGCTCGAGGGTAGTTCGCGCCCCGCTCTGTTCGGGCGTCACCATCGCGACCAGCTTCTTGATCCCTTGGGCCTTGCCGACCTCGAAGATTTCGGACGCCAGCGCGCGCCCTAGCCCCATGCCGCGGTAGCGTGGCGCCGCGTTGATCCGGATCTCGCCGACCCGTCGCGTCCAGCGCGCCTGGTCCTGATGAAGGCTCGCGTAGGCGCCTAGTTCGCCGTTCAGCTCGGCCAGGATCGTGACCGTCGTCCCCTTGCGAAGATTCTCGATCCAGTCGTCCACCACCGCCGGATCGGTGATGTCGGTGCGTAGAAACAAGAGATCGTCTTCCGACAGCTTCCTCGCAAACCGCAGGATCGCGTCCTTGTCGGCGGCTGTCATGACATGCAGCTCCGCCAGTTTACCGTCGGGGAGCCCGATCTGTTTCGGGTACTGCTCAAGCTTGCTGTCGGGCATGTGGATCCTCCTGACATCGTGCGGTTGGCAATCGCATAGTGCGCGCTCCGCAGCTCTCGTCAAGCGGACTCTGCCACTCTCCTCCGGACTCTCTGCGTCGAAATGAAGCCGAAGCGGAGGCTCGCCTGCGCCAAGGACGAACGCGGGTCGATTGCCAGGAGAAGCAGCCGTGGTCGTGCCGGATATCCCCACGTGCGGCTGGTCGCCACGCCGCATGTTGTGAGAGACGAGCTTGTGGGACAACATGGTCGCCCGAGCGCGCACGCGCGGATCGACGAGACTCTCATGCACGACCCTCATGCCGACGCCGACCGCGGCCTCCAGATCTCGGGGCAGCCACGAGAGATCGACCCCGTGTGCGGAATGAAGGTGGCCGCGGATGCCCCTATCCGGGAGCACTACGCGGGCAAGACGTACTTCTTCTGCGCCGAGCACTGTCGCGTGAAGTTTCGGCAGTCGCCGCGGAGCTTCGTCGGCGGCGACGCGCCCGCGGCGAATGACGAGGGCGGCCTGTATACCTGCCCGATGCACCCCGAGATCCGCCAGCAGGGGCCGGGCACGTGCCCGGTCTGCGGCATGGCGCTCGAGCTGGTTCGGGCGACCCTGGAAGAGGAGGCGAATCCCGAGCTCGCGGACATGACGCGACGGTTCTGGCTGAGCGCGGCGCTCACCCTGCCGCTGGTCGTGCTCGCCATGAGCGATCACATTTCCGGCCTCTCGTTCATGAGCGTGATCTCTGCCCGGCGGCTCTCCCTCCTCGAGCTCGTGATCGCAACGCCCGTGGTGCTGTGGGGGGGGTGGCCCTTTCTCTTCCGTGGGTGGCAGTCCGTGGTGGCGAAGCGCCTCAACATGTTCACGCTGATCGGCCTCGGCGTGTCCGTGGCCTACGTTTACAGCGCCGTGGCGGCGCTCGTCCCGGATCTCTTCCCGGCGTCGTTCCGAGGCGAGGGTGACGAGGTCGCGATCTATTTCGAGGCGGCATCGGCCATCGTCACGCTCGTCCTCCTCGGACAGGTTCTGGAGCTCCGGGCGCGAAGCCGCACGGGCGCGGCGATCCGAGCTCTCCTCGGCCTCGCCCCGAAGACCGCGCGGCGACTGCTCGACGACGGCCGGGAAGAGGACGCACCGTTGGATCGCGTACAGCCCGGCGATCGGCTCCGCGTGCGTCCGGGCGAGAAGGTCCCCGTCGACGGCGTCGTCCTCGAGGGCCAGAGCACGCTCGACGAGTCGATGATCACGGGAGAGCCGATCCCGGTCGAGAAGCGGAGCGGAGACCGGATCATCGGAGCGACCGTCAACGGCACCGGGTCGCTCGTGATGAGGGCAGAGCGGGTGGGGGCGGAGACGCTGCTCGCTCGGATCGTCCAGATGGTCGCCGAGGCGCAGCGGAGCCGGGCGCCCATCCAGAAGCTCGCGGACGTGGTCGCCGGCTACTTCGTGCCGACGGTCGTCGGTGTCGCGGTCGTCACGTTCGTTGCGTGGGCCGTTGCGGGCCCGAGCCCGCGCCTGGCGCACGCCCTGATCAATGCGGTCGCCGTACTGATCATCGCCTGTCCCTGCGCGCTCGGCTTGGCGACGCCGATGTCCATCATGGTCGCGACGGGCAAGGGCGCCTCGATCGGCGTCCTCTTCAAGAATGCGGAAGCGATCGAGATCATGCGGAAGGTGGACACGCTCGTCGTCGACAAGACCGGCACGCTGACCGTCGGAAAACCCAGGCTCGTGAGCATCGTCCCAGCCGCGGGATGGGAGGAAGCGCAACTGCTGAGACTGGCCGCGACCCTCGAGCGGGGCAGCGAACACCCGCTCGCGGCGGCGATTGTTCAAGGAGCGGCCGCGAGGGAGGTCGTGCCTGTAGAAGCCACGGCCTTCGAGTCGATCACGGGGAAGGGGGTGAAGGGAACGGTCGACGGCCGGGCGGTCGCGCTCGGCAACCGGGCGCTGATGGACGAGCTCGCCGTCGACACCGGTGATCTCGCGCGCCGGGCGGACGAGCTCGGTGCCGAGGGACAGACGGTCATGTTCGTCGCGGTGGACGGGCGGATCGGGGGCCTGGTCGGTGTCGCGGACCCGATCAAGGAGACGACCCCGGACGCGATCCGCGAGCTCCACGAGGAGGGGATCCGGATCGTGATGCTGACCGGCGACAACCCGACGACCGCCAACGCCGTCGGCCGCCGTCTGGGGATCGACGAAGTCGTGGCCGAGGTGCTGCCCGACCAGAAGGCGCAGGCGGTGAAGCGAATGCAAGAGGCGGGACGAATCGTCGCCATGGCGGGAGACGGGATCAACGACGCGCCCGCACTGGCTCAGTCGCAGGTCGGAATCGCGATGGGAACCGGGACGGACGTTGCGATCGAGAGCGCCGGCGTGACGCTCGTCAAGGGAGACCTGCGCGGCATCGTCCGCGCGCGCAGGCTGAGCCGGGCAACACTTCGCAACATCACGCAGAACCTCTTCTTCGCCTTCGTCTACAACTCGCTCGGTGTGCCGATCGCCGCCGGCGTTCTCTATCCCTTCTTCGGCATCCTGCTGAGCCCGATGATCGCCGCCGCTGCCATGAGCCTCAGCTCCGTATCGGTGATCGGAAACGCGCTGCGGCTCGGTAGGGTCAGAATCTAGTCGCGGGACCCGAGCAGCGCGCCGAGCCAGCGCGCGAAGGCGGTGCTGGAGAAAAGCTTGCGCGCCAGCTCGTCGGCGCGCGCGAGAGCGTGCTGGCGGACGGGAGCGAGGAGACCCAGCTCGTCGAGCAGGGCCCGCAGCGGCCGGGCGCTGTCGACGGCGAGCCATGCGTCGATTTCCTCACGTAGCGCGTGCCGGACGAAGGGCTGCCTCCGGAGGTGATCGAGCGCGGGAGCGGCGAGCTCTACGAGCTCGCTCCACGGGAGGCTTTCCACGTCCTCGTGGAGCTCGTCGAAGCGGGCGGCGAGCAGCCGGTCGAGCACCTGGCCCTGGATCTCCCCGAGGAGGGCGCGACCCTCCGGCGTCTCGATCCGCTTCGCCAGCGCCTCGCGAAAGCCGCGCTCGGCCGTTTGGCTGAACTCGCGCGTGGCCGCTTCGATCTGTCCCTCGAGATCGATGCCGATTCCGCCGAGGACCGCCCGTCCGGCGTCCGCGACTTGACCGGCGCGCCTCTCGATCTCTTCCCGCACGCGGCTGCCGAGAGCAGCCATGGCACCGATACCCGGCCACGATGATATGCCGGAGCCGAAAACCGGCAACTGCCGGGTGAAGGCGGTGAGGACGTCTTGGATGACCGGGGCGACGAGCTTGCGGACGAGGACGGGGTCAACGGCGCTACGCATCCAGCGTCCGGGCGGCGGGCGGGTCGCAGCGATCACGTCGCGGAGCCGGGAGCGGACCTTCTCCGGAAGGGCTGCGCCGAGGGGGAGGCGTCGATCGCGGCTCCGTCGGACGTGCCGACTCCAGGCCTGCGGGATGCGATCGCGAAGCACCTCGACGACGTTCGCGGACTGCAACGAATCGGTGAGGAGCCGGATCAGTCCTTCCGCGTCGACGAAGTCGCGTAGCGGCCGCACGAGCGCGAAGTCGACGATGAGCGCGACCCCGCTCCGCCGAAGCGGGCTCTCCTCCGCTCGCAGCGCCGTGAGGATGCGTGCGAGCTCCGCGTCCACTCGCTTGGCCATGGCTACGGCATTACCGCCTTTTGACGGGTGCCGTCTTGCTTCGCGCGCAGCGATGCCGGGTCGATCGACGCTGCGTTGGCGCAGTTCCGAGGAGCTTCCCCACGCCGGAGTCGATTCACGTTTGCGGCCACTTCCCGGGCGATGTCCTGAAGGGACGTGTCGGTGGCGCCGCCCACGTGCGGCGTCGCTACGACCTCGTAGGAAAACAGCGGATCCGCCGGATCGGGGGGCTCTTCCCAGAAAACGTCGAGCCCTGCTCCGCCGAGCTTCCCCGAGCGGAGCGCTTCGAGCAGCGCCTCGCGGTCGACCACGGCGCCGCGCGCAATGTTCACCAGGAAGGCCCCTCGCTTCATGTGAGCGAACGCGTCCCGGCCAATGAGGCCGCGAGTCTCTGCCTGAAGCGGCGTGGCGACGACAACGAAGTCCGCCTGCTCGAGAGCCGCATGCAGTCCGGACGCCGGCAGGTGGAGATCGGCTTCCGCCGCGGCCTCCCGAGGCCCGTGTCGGGAAATGGCGACGACGCGGACGCTGAACGCACGGAGGCGCCGCGCGAGAGCACGTCCGATTCCACCGAAGCCCACGATCGCCACGGTCTTCCCCTTGAGCGTCGTTCCGATCGGCACGCCGATGCGGCGCGCCCGCAAGCTCTCCTGAGCGCGAGACCACCTCCGAGCGAGCGCGATCATCAGAAGGACGGCGAGCTCCGCGACCGAATCGGCGTTCGCCGTTTCACCGCTCGGGACGTTGGCGACGTAGACGCCGTGGCGGGACGCCGAATCGATGTCCACGACGTCGAGCCCCGCGCCGAACTGTTGGACGAGGCGCAGGCAGGGGGAGGCGAGAGCGTCTTCGCCAACCCGGGCGACGATCGGCACGACCACCTCCACCCGGCGCGCGACGTCTTGCACTTCTTCCGGCGAGCATTCCAGAACCTCGTCTTCCGGAAGCTCCGCACGGAGCGACTCGAGGATCCGAGTGGCTCCTCGTCGGCACAAGCAGATTCTCATGATCGTTCCATTACACATGCCGGGAGCTCGTCGCGAGCGATTCGCTCGAAAGCGGGGGGACAAAAGCCGCACGACCTCTCGCACAGCGCGGCGCGGAGCGGTAGGATCGCCGCGCCGCGCGGCCATAGGGGTCGAGCGACTTCGTGAGGCGATGACGCCGCGCCGGATCGGAAGAGAAGAATTCCATGGCCGAAGGGAAGGTAAGGCGCACGCCCACCGACATGCCCGTCACACGCACGGATCGGCCAGCTTTCGCCCGCTCTCCGTTTGGGGAGAAGGGAAGGATTTCTCGTGATTCACTACGCTCTGGATGAGGTCCGCGAAAGGAAACCTTGAATGTCGAAAACCGCGCTCACGTCGATTCTCATCGCCGCCGCCACCCTCGCGCTCATCGCCGCGATCATCGCACCGCCCTACTTGCGCGGTCGCTCCGAAAGGCGCAGGAGCGAAGCCTTCGCCGCGCGCGTGCAACCGGTGCTCGACGCGCTGATCGAGGCCGAGCGAGCCTACAAGGAGCGCGAGGGCAAGTTCTGGCGCGACAAGAGCGGCACGCTCTCGCCCGAGGCCACGAAACAGGCCCTCGGTGTGGACCTAGCCGTATCGCCCACGTTCCACTTCGCGATCTATCCCCCCGATCTCGAAGCCGATCCCACGCTGCGGGTTGCCGCCAAGGGAAGCGGCGAGGGGGAAGGGCTCATGATCGAATGCGTCTACGACGCGATCGCGCACACCAAGAGCTGCAAGCTCAGCTGACGATCGAGGGGGTCGTCGGCCATCGGCTTTCGGGAAGGGCATCCCGCGGTGCTTCGCCGAAAGCCGAGCGCTGACGGCCGATCGCCGCGATCCTCGAAGCCGGTGCCGAGAACGCGATACACGATCGAGCTCGACACCGGCGGCACCTTCACCGACGGTTACGTGAGCGGAGGCGTCGAGGCGGTGCGGTCGAAGGTCGACACGACGCCGCACGATCTCACTGAAGGAATCCTGCGTTGCATCGATCAAGCGGCCTCTCTTCTCGGAATCGATCGGTCTGGACTGCTGCGGCAGACCGACGTCGTCCGGCTCTCGACGACGGTCGCGACGAACGCCTTGATCAACCGCAGCGGCGCGAAGGTCGGTCTCCTCGTCGGCAGTGATCTCTACGAATCGATCGTCTCGCGGCTTCCGGAGACGCTCCCCCTCGCGAGAAACCTGGTCGAGAAGCTGCCGTCACCGAAGGCAGCCGAGGCCGCAGCGGTGACGGTTGCCGCGCTCCGCGGTCTGCTCGAGCGGGGCGCGCGCATCGTCGTCATCGCCCTCGCGGACGGGCCGGATCTCGCCGAGCGCGAGCTCGCCGTGCGCACGTTCATCGCGGCCGAGTATCCGCGGCACTATCTCGGCGCGGTTCCGATCGTGGCGTCTCACGAGGTGACACTCTCGCCCGATCCCTTCCTCCGCGTCGCGACGGCTGTCCTCGATGCCTACCTCCATCCGGTCATGAGCCGCTTCCTCTACCGGGTCGAGGACGAGCTCAGACGGAGCGGCTCGACTCGGCCGCTGCTCGTCGCGCAGTCGAACGGCGGCTCCTCGCGGGTCGCGAAGACGACGGCGATCCGGACGTGGGGATCGGGCCCGGCGGGCGGCGTCGCCGGGGCGGCGGCGCTCGCCCGCGAGCTCGCCCTCGAGACGGTCGTCGCGATCGACGTCGGCGGGACGAGCAGCGACGTCTCGATCGTCGTCGACGGGAGCTGGCGCTACGCGGTGCAGCCGACGATCGACGGTGTCACGATTTCGCTGCCCGTCCTCGAGCTCGAGTCGATCGGCATCGGCGGCGGCTCGATCGCGGCCGTTTCGGGTGGCGCGCTGGTGGTCGGTCCGCGAAGCGCCGGCGCGCAACCCGGGCCCGCCGCCTTCGGGCTCGGTGGCTCCGACGCGACGGTGACCGATGCCGCCTGCGTCCTCGGCTTCTTCGACCCCGCGAACTTCCTCGGCGGGCGCAAGACGCTCGACGTCGCCGCCGCCAAGCGGATCATCGAAGAGAAGATCGCGAAGCCGCTCGGCGCCCGCGTCGAGACCGCCGCCCACCGCATTCTCCGCCAGGCGGCGCACGTGGTCGCGACCGACGTTCGCCGTCTGCTCGCCGAGCGGGGTCTCGTCGCCGCGAAGACCTGGCTCTTCGCCACCGGTGGTGCCGGCGGCCTTCTCGCCGCGGCGATCGCGGCGGAGGCGAGCCTCGCCGGCTTCTTCGCCTTTCCCTTGTCTCCGGTCTTCAGCGCCTTCGGCCTCTCCCGGCTCGACCTCCTCCACGTCTACGAGGCGCGAGTCGACGGCGAGGTTCGCAAGACGCTCGAGGTGCTCTCGAGGCGTGCGCTGCGCGACATGCGCGGCGAAGGAGTGGATCTCCACGCCGTGTCCTTCGTGCTCGAGGGGGAGATCGGAAATGGCGACGGGAGCGTCGAAGCGGTCGACCTCGGCGACGCGGCCGACCTCGGAGCCGCGCTCGAACGCGCGGCGAAGCACCGCGAGGTGCTGCGGCTCTTCAGGCTCAAGGCGAGCGTGCCGGGACGGCGCGCATCGCTCCCCCGGCGAGAGCCGGGGACGATCGAGCCGTGCGGCTCTCGTGCGGTCGTGTGGCAGGGGACCGCGGCGAAGACTCCCGTCTACGATTGGGATGCGCTTCGCGCCGGCGCGACGATCGCGGGACCCGCGATCGTCGAGAGCGGCGACACCACGGTTCCCGTACCGCCGAGCACGACCGTCCGGGTCGGCACGCTCGGCGAGATCCGCGTCACGAGGATGGGATGAAGCGACGGATCACGGAGAACCTCGAAGTCGACCTCGACCGCCTCGAGTGGCTCTGCCACTGGTGCGGCCACTCGCTCGGCTCGGCTCGCGAGAACTACAAGCACGGGTGCATGGTGGCCGAGCGTAGCCCGCACGAGATCTGGCGCCCGCTCGTCGACGAGAAGCATTCGTTCTCGTACGACCCCGGCTGGACGCGCCTCGTCGAATTCTACTGCCCGGGATGCGCGGCGATGATCGAAGTGGAGATGCTTCCGCCGGGCCACCCGATCACCCGCGACATCGAGCTCGACCTCGAGGCGCTGCGCAATCGTGCCCAGGAAGAGGAAGACGGGGCGGCCGCGGAGGAGAAGGAGTCGAAACCGTGAGCGGCCCGACCGGAGCCACGATCGACGTCGACATCGGGGGGACGTTCACGGATTGCTTCGTCCGCCTGCCGGATGGGCGGATGGCCGCGTGCAAGACGCCGACGACCGGCTTCCGCCTCGCCGTCGGTTTCATGCGTGCCCTCAAGTCCGCGGCGACCGAGCTCGGGATCTCGACCGAGGACCTCCTCTCCGCGACCGAGACGATCCGTTACTCGACGACGGTGGCGATGAACACGCTCATTCAGCGGACCGGTCCCCGCTTGGCGCTGCTCGCGACCGAGGGTTTCCAGGACGTCCTGCGCATCTCCAGGGGCGCTTCCTGGATGGACGCGGCCGTGCTGCGCGAGATCCGCAACGTCGCGCGCATCACCAAGGCCGAGCCGCTCGTCGAGTCCGAGATGACCCTCGCCGTCCGTGAGCGAGTCGACTGCTTCGGCAAGGTCGTGCGTCCGCTCGACGAGGAGCACTTCCTCGACGGGCTCCGGGCCCTCGTCGACCGCGGCGCGCGTGGCTTCGTGGTCTCGCTCCTCTTCTCGTACCTGAACCCGGTCCACGAGCGGCGAATACGCGAACTCATCGAAGCGGAGTTTCCCGAAGCGTACCTCGGCGCGATGCCGATCATGCTCTCCTCCGACGTGGTGCCGAAGCGCCTCGAGTACACGCGGACGAACACGACGGTGCTCAACGCCTACCTCCATCAGTCGATGTGGGAGGAGCTCTCGGGAATGGGGGACGAGCTGCGCGACGCCGGCTACTCGCGCGGCATCATGATGGTCCACAACACCGGAGGCATGGCCGAAGTGTACCGCACCTCCGCGGTACAGACCTACAACGGCGGGCCCGTCGCCGGTTTGATCGGCGGGTCGGCGATCGGCAAGCGCCTCGGTTACGACAACGTGCTGGTGACCGACATGGGCGGCACGAGCTTCGACATCGGGCTCGTCGTCAAGGGCTCGACCCGCTTCTACAAGTTCCGGCCGATCATCGACCGCTACTGGGTCGACATGTCGATCCTCGAGACACGCTCGATCGGAGCGGGCGGCGGCTCGATCGCCTGGCTGAACCAGGCGCTCGGCAACCGCCTCGAGGTCGGGCCGCGCGGCGCCGGCTCGATGCCCGGCCCGGCCTGTTACGGCCTTGGCGGGCAGGAGCCGACCGTGACCGATGCCGACCTCGTGCTCGGCTACATGAACCCGAACCGTTACTTCGGCGGCAAGATGCGCTTGAAGCCCGAGCTCGCCGTCAAGGCGATCGAGACGAAGATCGCCAAGCCGCTCGGCATCACGATCGAGCAGGCGGCGCTGCGCGTCAAGCGAATCGTCGACGCCAACATGGCCGACGTGATCGCGCGCGAGACGTTCCTGCGCGGCTTCGATCCCAAGGACTTCGCGCTGTTCGCCTTCGGCGGCGCCGGCCCGACCCACTGTGTCGGCTACGGCGGCGCGCTCGGCATGAAGACGATGGTGATCTTCCCGTTCTCGCCGGTCTTCTGCGCGTGGGGCGCGTCGACCATGCCGCTCGTCCATATCTACGAAGCCTCGAAGCGGCTCGAGCTGCTGGCCCCGAACACCCAGTCGCCGATGACGCGTTTCGACGAATTCAACGAGGTCGTCGAGCGGCTCGAGCAGAGAGCGCGGAAGGACCTCGCCGGCGAAGGCTACGATGCGAGCCGCGCCCGCTTCAGCCTCGAGCTCGACGCCAAGTACGGCGGGCAGATCCACATTCACCGCGCGGCCGCGCCGAAGACTCGGCTCTCCTCGGTCGAGGACGTGATGGAGCTCTACGAGAGCTTCGAGAAGGACTACGCCTCCGCCTTCAGCCCGGTGAACGTCTTTCCGGAGGGCGGCGTCGAGATCCACAGCTTCGTGCTGCGCGCCGAGGTCGCCGAGCCGCAGTGGGAGATCCCGTCCGGCTCGCTCGCTGGGCCCGACGCTTCGGCCGCGCGGACCGGCACGCGGCCGGCGATCTGGGACGAGCGCTGCGAGCGAATCGACACGCCGATCTACGACGAGGACAAGCTCCGGCCCGGCAACCGGTTCGAGGGGCCGGCGATCGTCGAGGCGGCCTATTCCACCGCCGTCGTGGCTCCGGGATACGCGGTCGAGGTCGATCCGATGGCAAATCTGTTGATCACCAAGGTGATGCGATGAGCCTCGTTGCAAGCAAGCGCAACCGGAACGCCGACGTCCCCGAACACCTGCGCGTGACGCCGCTCGCGATCACGCCGTCGAGCGTCGTCGAGTGGATCAAGCCCGAGAAGCCGTCGGCGCTCGAAGAGCGGTGCATGGAGCTCCTTCAGCCCGGCGACTACGAGATCTACGACGAGAAGCTCGCGAACTTCCTCGACGAAGCCCGCGAGATCTTCATCCGCAGCGGCGTGACGAGCATGCTGCGCTCGGGGGACCTGATCGTCGGCGTCTACACCGCAAACGGCGACCTGGCCAACGCCTCGGCCGGCACCTACCTTCACTGCGTCACCGCCACGCTGCCGGTCAAGTACATCATGCAGGAGTTCTACGCCGACCCGACGGTCGGCGTCCGCGACGGCGACATCTTCTACGCGAACGAGGCCCGCTACGGCGGCATCCACAATTGCGACCAGATGGCAATGATGCCGGTCTTCAACGACGGCGAGCTGATCGCCTGGACGTGCGCGCTGGCACACCAGCCGGAAACGGGTGCGATCGAGCCGGGCGGGATGCCGCTTTCGGCGCGGAGCCGTAACGACGAGGGCATGAAGATCACGCCGCTCAAGATCGGCGAGAACTTCCAGATCCGCGCCGACGTGCTGCGCATGTTCGAGAACTTCATCGGCCGCGCGCCGCGCATGCAGGCGGTCGACACCCGCGCGCGGGTGACCGGCGCGGATCGGCTCCGCGTCCGGATCGTCGATCTCGCGCGCGAGAAGGGCAACGACTTCGTTCGCGGGCTCTTGCGGCGGCTCGTGGTGGTCGCGGAGAAGGCGGTGCGCCAGCGGATCGCTCGCTGGAACGACGGCGTCTACCGCTCGACGATCTTCATCGACACGATCGGGCGCGAGCCGGCGCTGGTGCGCGGCGTGCTCACTGCGGAGAAGCGCGGCGACTCGATCGTCATGGATTTCACCGGCAGCTCCCCGGAGAACGATTCCTCGTACAACTGCTACCCGCACATCGCCGCCGCCCACGCCGCGATCTACATCTACGCCTACCCGTTCCACGACCTGCCGGTGTCGAACGGGACGCTCGCCGCCTTCGAGTGGAAGGTGCCGCCGGGCTCGGTGTTCAACGCCGGAGCCGACGCGGCGATCAGCAACAGCCCCACGGTGAACAGCCTGGTGATGAGCCTCACGCCGCAGGTCTTTGCGCGGATGATGTACGACTCTCCGGACCGCCTGCAGGTCGGCGCACCCAACTCGAACAACGGCAGCGCCGTGATCTTCGCCGGCGTCAATCAATATGGGATTCCGGTTGCGGAGCTCGAGGCGACGACGCTCAACACCGAGGGGCAGGGTGCCCGTGTCGACAAGGATGGCGTCCACGCGTACGGATTCCCGTGGGCGCACGCCGGGCGCTCTCCAGACGCCGAGGACTCGGAGACCGAGTACCAGTTCCTGCGCCTGTTCCTGAACCTCCGCGAGGACGGCGGCGGGTTCGGCAAGTTCCAGGGCGGAAGCGCGACGGAGACCGCACTCGTACCGTACCACGTGCCCTACTTCTTCTGGCAGGGCCTCGGCAAGAGCTCGGCGATCAGCTGCGCTGTCGGGCTATTCGGCGGCTATCCGTCGAGCGCGTGCCCGGGGATCTGGGTGCGGAACACCGACCTCATCGAAAAGATGGGCCGCGGAGACGTGGACCTGCCGAAGAACGCCGTCGAGCTGGCGACCGAGCGGACGATCCGCGGCGAGTACGTGTTCGAGAACATCAATCGACCGACGCGCATCGGCATGAACGGGGACGTCATCGTGCAGTTCGCCGCCGGCGGCGCCGGCTACGGCGACGTGCTGCAGCGCGATCCCGCCGCCGTCGTCGCGGACGTTCGCGCCGGGATCGTCAGCCGCTGGGCCGCGGAGAACGTCTACTGCGTCCGCTTCGATCCGCAGTCTTTCCTCGTCGAAGAGGCGGCGACGAAACTCGCGCGCGACGCCGAGCGCCGGCGCCGTCTCGCGCGCGCGAAAGCTTGGGCCGACTTCGAGAAAGAGTGGTCGAAGCTACGGCCCGATGCGGACGCGCTGAAGCACTTCGGGAGCTGGCCGGACGGGATCCGCGAGACGCCGCTCGTGCGCATCTGAGACCGAGCTCGAATGCGGTGACGATCGAGCGTGGCCGCCGTTTGAGGGGTCAGCGAAAACTTCCGCCCCGGGGTGCTTGAAGCGGATCCGCGCTTCGCGCGGTTGGGTGGCTTCTCCGGTCGATCCGAGACAGACCGGATCGATCGGAAAAGCCACCGTCGTCCAATTTGGAACGGTACCCATATTGGAAACCTCCGGCAGGTCGACTATCTAGATGCGTCACCTGCGGGCGCCGGGAGCCCCCGATTCCGGGCGGCTCGAAGAAGGGGGCCAAAGGCGAGCCTTGAGTCGAGAGCCCATCGCCATCGTCGGTATCGGCTGCCGGTTTCCGGGAGGCGCCGACCACCCGCAAACGTTCTGGAAGCTCCTCTGCGACGGGGTCGACGCCGTGCGCGAGATTCCCGCCGATCGTTGGAGCATCGACGCGTACTACGATCCCGTGCCTGGGCGCACGGGAAAGTCGATCACGCGCTTCGCCGGCTTCGTGGACGGAATCGACCGGTTCGACCCTGCCTTCTTCGGTATCTCCCCGCGCGAGGCGGCGTTCATGGACCCGCAGCAACGCATGCTTCTCGAGACGGCCTGGGAGGCGCTCGAAGACTCGGGGCAGGTGGCGAGCCGCCTGCGCGGCTCGCCGACAGGTGTGTTCATCGGCATTTCAACGCACGACTACGAGCTCTTGCAGTCGAGCCCGGACGAGCGCAGCGAAATCGACATCTACAGCACCACGGGCGGCGTGCTGAGCATCGCCGCGAATCGCATCTCCTACTGCTTCGACCTTCGCGGGCCGAGCGTGGCGATCGATACGGCGTGCTCGTCTTCGCTGATCGCCGCCCACCTCGCCTGCGAGAGCCTGCGGAGCGGCGACTGCACGCTCGCCTTGGTCGGGGGTGTGAACGCGCTGCTCGCGCCGATGCCGTTCGTCGCCTTCAGCCGGATGTCGATGCTGTCGCCGACGGGCCGGTGCAAGGCGTTCGACGCGAGCGCCGACGGGTTCGTGCGTGCGGAGGGCGCCGGGGTCGTGGTGCTGAAGCCGCTCGCTGCCGCGCTCGCCGACGGCGATCGCATCTATGCCGCGATCCGCGGCACGGCCGCCAACCAGGACGGGCACACGAACGGCATCACCGTACCGAGTGCCGCCGCTCAAGCCGCGCTGGTGCGGGCCGCGTGCCGCCAGGCTGAGGTGCGGCCGTCGGCGATCGGTTACGTCGAGGCGCACGGCACCGGAACGCCGGTCGGCGATCCGATCGAAGCGCGCGCTCTCGGCGAGGCGCTCGGCGCGGGCCGGCCCGACGACCGCGCCTGCATCGTCGGCTCGGTGAAGACGAACGTCGGACACCTCGAGGCGGGAGCCGGCATCGCCGGGCTGATCAAGCTCGCGCTCGCGCTGTATCACGGCCGGATCCCGCCGAACCTCCACTTCCAGAACCCGAATCCCGCGATCGACTTCGAGCGGCTCAAGCTGCGCGTGCCGGTGGTGGTCGAGGAGATGCCCCGAAGCGGCGGAGACGCGCCGCTCGCCGGCATCAATTCCTTCGGATTCGGCGGCAGCAACGCACACGCGATCTTGCAGGCGGTGCCGAAGCCAGCCCGGCACGCTGCGGCCGCACCGGAGGCCGAGCGCGCAAGGCTGCTGGTGATGTCGGCCCAGAGCAGCGACGCGCTCGCTGCCATCGCCGGCCGCTACCGCGAGCTTTTGTCGTCATCGGCGGGCGATGCCTCGCTCGACGAGATCTGCTGGACCGCCGGCGCTCGCCGCACGCACCACCGCGAGCGCCTCGCGATCGTCGGCCGCGATCGGCGGGAGATCGGCGTGCAGGTCGGTACGTTCGCTGCCGGCGAGTCTCTGCCGGGTGTGGTCTGCGGTCAGCCGCTCGCGGAGGGCCGCCGAGACGTGGCCTTCGTGTTCTCCGGGCAGGGGCCGCAGTGGTGGGGCATGGGGCGCGAGCTCTTCCGCGAGGAGCCCGTCTTTCGCGACAAGCTCGAGGAGTGTGACGGTGAGCTCGGCCGGCACGCGAGCTGGCGGCTTCTCGAGGAGCTGTCTCGCGATGAGCGCTCCTCGCGACTCGCCGAGACGGCCATCGCCCAGCCGGCGATCTTCGCGCTGCAGGTGGCGTTGGCCGCACTCTGGGAGTCATGGGGGATTCGGCCGGCGGCCGTGGTCGGGCACAGTGTGGGTGAGGTCGCGGCGGCCCATGTCGCAGGCGTGCTGACGCTCGGCGACGCCGCGCACGTCATCTTCCAGCGCGGCCGCTGCATGGATCTCGCACCGGAGCGCGGACGAATGCTCGCCGCGGAGCTCTCCGCCGAGGAGGCGGCCGAGGTGATCGCGCCCTACGAGGATCGCGTGGCGATCGGCGCCGTGAACGCGCCGGCGTCGGTCACGCTCTCGGGAGACGGCGCCGCCCTCGAGGAGATCGCGGCCGCGCTCGAGTCTCGGGAGGTTTTGTGCCGCTTCCTGCGGGTGAACTACGCGTTTCACAGCCCGCAGATGGATCCCGTCCGCGAAGAGCTCTTGACGTCGCTCGGCAGCTTCGCGCGTGCTCCGGCACACCTGCCGATGATCTCGACCGTGACGGCGGGAGAGCTCGTCGGCGACGAGCTCTCGGCCGAGTACTGGTGGCGGAACGTGCGCGAGACGGTGCGCTTCGCGCCGGCGGTCGGCGCGCTCGTCCATCGTGGCTGGCGGATCTTTCTCGAGCTGAGCGCGCACCCCGCGGTGGGCGCTTCGATCGCAGAGTGCCTGCGACATCACTCCTGCAAGGGCGCCGTCCTCCCCTCGCTGCGCCGGACGGAAGCCGAGCGCGCGACGATGCTCGGCTCGCTCGCTCGGCTCTACGTGAACGGCGTGGAGATGGACTGGCGCGGAGTCTACCCGCAGGCAGAGCGCCTCGCGACGCTGCCCGGCTATGCGTGGCAGCGCGAGCGCTTCTGGCACGAGTCCGAGGGCAGCCGGCAGCGGCGCCTCGATCCCGCGCTCCATCCGTTCTTGGCACGGGACGTCGGCGCGGCGGAGTCTACCTGGGAAGGTTGGATCGACAAGGAGGCGATGCCGTACCTGAAGGATCACCGCGTGCAGGGCCACGTGGTGTTTCCGGCGGCGGGCTACGTCGAGGTGGCGGCGGAGGCCGCGGACAAACAGCTCGGCGCCGCTCCGTGGCGGCTCGAGGACGTCGATTTCGTGCGCGCCCTGGTCGTTCCCGAGGGCGAGGACGTTCCTCGGCTGCAAATCTCGCTCGAACCGCAGGATTCGCGTTTCACTATCTCGAGCTCTCTCGGCGCCGAGGTTGGCCGCTGGACGGCTCACTGCGTGGGGCGGCTCCGTCCCGACTCGGACGCGGAGCCCGCCGAGCGGTCGACGCTCGCGCGCGTGCGCGCCCGTTGCGGGCAACGGGTTTCGCCGCAGGAATGCTATCGGCGCTTCCGCGATGCGGGGCTCGAGTTCGGCCCGGCGTTTCGGGGCATCGAGACGCTCTGGCGCGGCGACGGCGAGGCCCTCGGTCGGGTCCGCGCGCCCGAGCCCATCACCGAAGCAGTCGGCCGATACCGCGTGCACCCGGCGCTGCTCGATGCCTGCTTCCAGGTGCTGTCTGCGGCGCTGCCCGAGGAGCCAGCCGGCGGCGCGCGGCTCTACCTCCCGGTGCACATCGAGCGGCTGCGCTTCTTCTCCCGTCCGGGCCCCGCGGTGTGGAGCCACGCCCGGCTCGTCCGCCGCGGCGGCAACGCGATCGTCGGCGACATCCGCATCGTCGACGATTCGGGAGCGCTACTGGTCGAGATCGAGGGCTTTCGCTGCCAGGCTCTGCGCGCGGCGATCTCGGAGGACCCCGAGAGCTGGCTCTACGAGTCGAGGTGGGAGGCCAAGCCGCTTCCCGGCACCACGGCTCCCGTGCTCCCGGCTGACTTCCTCCGTCCGGCGTCTCGCGCTGCCGGCCGCGCGTACGAGGTGCTCGCGCAGCGGCAAGGAAGGGGCGGGGCGCGCGCACGCTTTCTGGCGATCGAGCGCGAGCTCGACCGCCTCTGTCGGGGCTACGTCGTAGCCGCATTGCGCGAGCTCGGCTGGAAGCCCCGCGCCGGGCGCTCGCTCCGCGCCGAATCGCTCGCCCGGAGCCTCGGCATTGCTTCCGCACATCGGCCGCTGCTCGATCGCTTCCTCGGGTTTCTCGCCGACGACGGGATTCTCTCCCGCTCGCGTGATCGCTGGCGCGTACGCCGCCTCCCCGAGACGACCGAGTGCGAGTTGCTCTGGCGAACGCTGCTCGAGCGCTTTCCCGCGTTTCATCCCGAGCTCGTGCTGCTGCGCCGCACCGGAAGCGCGCTCGCGGCAGTTCTCCGCGGCGAGAGCGATCCGCTTGCTGTGATCGCTCCCGGCGGGTCGCTCCTCGCGCTCGAGCAGCTCTATCAGGACGCGCCATCGTTCGCCGATTACAACCACGCCGTCGCGGCCGCGGTGGCTGAGGCCGTCGGCGAAATCCCCGACGGCAGGACGCTGCGCGTCCTCGAGATCGGCGCAGGCACGGGCGGCACCACCGCGCACGTGCTGCGGCGCCTCCCGGCGGACGCCGAGTACGTCTTCTCGGACGTCTCTCCCATGTTTTTCGCGCGGGCGGAGCAGAAATTCTTCGAATTCCCTCGTCTTCGTTGCCAGCTCCTCGACATCGAGCAGCCGCCCGCCGAGCAGGGATTGGAGGCGCACTCCTTCGACGTCGTGATCGCCTGCGACGCGCTGCACGCGACGGCCCGCCTCTCCGAGTCGCTCGCTCACGTGCGCGAGCTCGTCGCCCCGCAAGGCGTGTTCGTCGCCCTCGAGATCGACCGGCCGACGCGGTGGGTCGATCTCGTGTTTGGCCTGACCCCGGGCTGGTGGCGCTTCCGCGACCATGATCTCCGACCGCGGCACCCGCTCCTCGGGCGGTCGAGCTGGCGCCGGCTGCTCGTCGAGGCCGGCTTCACCGAGGTGAATGCCGTGCCAGACGTCCGCTCCGGGCACCGCTCCGGGCAGACGATCCTGGTGGCGCGCGCGCCGCGGTCCAAGCCGGCTGCGCGTGCCCCGCAGCCCGCAGCACCGTCGCCGTGCGGCGAGGCGCGGAGCTGGGTCTTGCTCGCCGATCGCGGCGGCACGGCGGAGGCCCTCGCCGCTCTGCTGGCTGTGTGCGGAGACTCCGTGGCGCTGGTGTTTGCGGGGAGCAGCTACCGCGAGCGGGGAGACGGCCGTTTCGAGGTCGACCCGCGATCGGCCGAGCAGCTCCGCCACCTGTTCGCCGACCTGCAAACGCCGGCGGATGCGATCGTGCACCTCTGGAGCCTCGATCTTCCGCCGCCTTCCGAAACGACGCTCGACACCTTGATCGACGCCGAGCGGTGCGGCTGTCTTGCGGCGTTGCATTTGGTTCAGGCGCTGTGCGCAGACGAATCGGCGAAGACGCCGCGGCTCTGGCTCGTGACGCGCGGCTCGCAAAAGATCGGCGACGAGGAAGTGTCGCCGGCGCAGGCGCCGCTCTGGGCGCTCGGCCGCGTCATCCAGAACGAGCAGCGGCGCCTGCGCTGCCGGATGATCGACCTCGACCCGCGCGCCGGCGCTGGCGAACTCGAGCGCCTGGTCGCGGAGCTCCGCTTTGAGGACGTCGAGGAAGAGATCGCGCTGCGCGGCGAGGTGCGCCACGTGAACCGCCTGGCGAGGACCTCGCTCGATCGGCTGGGCGCGTACGGCTCCGCGGCGCGGAGCTATCGATGGGAGATCCCCTCGCCGGGAGCGCTCGACAGCCTGCGGCCGAGCGCCCAACCGAGGCGCCGCCCCGCACGGGGCGAGGTCGAGATCGAGGTGCGCGCCGCGGCGCTCAACTTCCGCGACGTGATGAAGGCGCTCGGGATCTATCCCATCGAGAACGACGACGATCTACGGATCGGCGACGAGTGCGCCGGCCGCATCGTCGCGCTCGGACCCGGCGTCGACGGGCTCCGCGAGGAAGACGCGGTGTTGGCGATGGGGAGCGGCTGCTTCGCCTCGCACTTGACCCTCGAGGCGGGCCGCGTGGCGCGCATACCGCGGGGACTCTCGTTCGAGGAGGCGGCGACGATTCCGGTGGTGTTCCTCACGGCATGGTACGCCCTCCACCATTTGGGGCAGATCGGCCGAGGGGAGAAGGTGCTGGTGCAGGCGGCGACCGGCGGAGTCGGCCTGGCGGCGCTCGAGATCGCGCGGCTTGCCGGCGCCGAGATCTTCGCCACCGCGGGCAGCCCCGAAAAGCGCGACTTCCTGCGCGCGCTCGGCGTCGCGCACGGGCACGTGATGGACTCGCGTTCGCTCGCCTTCGCGGATCAAGTGCTCGCGGCGACCGGCGGGCGGGGCGTCGACCTGGTGCTCAACTCGCTCGCCGGCGAGGCGATCGCCAAGGGCTTGTCGGTGCTTGCGCCGCACGGCCGCTTCCTCGAGATCGGCAAGCGCGACATCTACCAGGACACGCGGATCGGGCTTCGGTCGTTTCGCAGAAGCCTGTCGATGTTCGCGGTCGACCTGCCGCAGGTGATGCGTGACCATCCGGTGCTCACGCGCGCGTTGATCGCCGAGATTCTCGGGCGCTTTGCCGCCCGCAAGCTCCATCCGCTGCCGCATCGCGCGTTTGCCGTGTCGGACTTGGCCGGCGCGTTTCGCTTCATGGCCAAGGCGCAGCATGTCGGCAAGGTCGTGGTGTCGATGGACGACGATCAAGTCCGGCCGCGTGCGGCGGGAGGAGCGGCGGTGGCCCGCTTCCGGAAAGACGCCAGCTATCTGATCACGGGCGGGCTCGGCGGCTTCGGCCTCGCCCTCGCGCAATGGATGGTCGAGAACGGCGCCCGTTGCCTGGTGCTCGCCGGCCGCAGCGGGGCGTCGACTCCCCGAGCCCGTCGCGCCCTCTCCGCGCTCCGGCGCCGCGGAGTGCGCGTGGTCGTCGCCAAGAGCGACGCGGCAAATGCCGAGCAGGTGGCCCGTCTGTTTCGCAGGATCGCGACGTCGCTGCCGCCGCTACGCGGCGTCGTCCACGCGGCGATGGTGCTCGACGACGGAATTCTCACGCAGCTCGACGCCGAGCGGCTGCACCGCGTCATGGCTCCGAAGGTCCACGGCGCGTGGAACCTCCACCTGCAGTCGCGCGATCTCGCCCTCGACTTCTTCGTGCTGTTCTCCTCGGTAAGCTCGATCGTCGGCGCTCCGGCGCAGGGTAACTACGTCGCGGCCAACGGCTTTCTCGACGCGCTCGCCCACTACCGCCGCAGGCTCGGCCTGCCCGCGCTGGCCGTCAACTGGGGTCAGCTCTCCGAAGTGGGTTACGTGGCACGGCACGAGAAGGTAAAGGAGCACCTCACGCGACAGGGCATCCTCGGTATCTCCCCTGCCGAAGCGCTCGGGCTGCTCGGTCGGCTGCTGCGCAGCCGGGCGGGGCAAATCGGCGTCGTCAGGGTCGACTGGCACCGATGGGCGAGCTTCCTGCCGGCAGTCGCTTCGGCGCCCCGTTACGCCGCCCTGATCGGCGTATCGGCCGCCGCCGACGGCGGCAAGGCGGGCCGGGGCGTTCGCGACACCTTTCTCGAGGCGCCCGCAGAGCAGCGGCTCGGCTTAGTCACCGCCTACGTTCGCGAGCAGGTCGGACGGGTGCTGCGCACGTCCGCGACGAAGCTCGACGTCGGTCGGCCGCTCTCGGAACTCGGCGTGGATTCGCTGATGGCCTTCGAGCTCGTGAATCGCATCGAGACCCAGTTCGCCCTCGCGCTGCCGACCAGCAAGCTCACGGCCGGCACCACCATCGAGCGGCTGGCGGCGGTGTTGTTCGAGGTGTTGATGGCGGCGCCGGCGAGCTCTCCAGGCCCGTCCGCTCAGCTGACTGCTACGGTGTCGCAAACGCCGCACCCAAGGGCGGATCTCATCCTCGCCTTTCGCGCCGAGGGAAGCCGCTTGCCGCTCTTCTGCGTCCATCCTGCGGGCGGGCTCGCCAACGTCTATCAGCACCTCGCCGAGAGCCTTCCCGCGGACCTTCCGGTCCACGGCCTGCAGTCTCGCGCGATCGCCCAGGGCGTCGCCGAGCAGATCTCCCTCGCCAGGCTCGCCGCGGACTATGCGACCGAGATCGTCGAGCGTCAGCCGAGCGGCCCCTAC
Source organism: uncultured delta proteobacterium (assembly GCA_963745025.1). Classification (GTDB taxonomy): domain Bacteria; phylum Desulfobacterota; class Binatia; order JACPRU01; family JACPRU01; genus CAVQIG01. The sequence continues at coordinate 46,131 of CAVUWD010000012.1, read as the reverse complement.
CGGCTGCTCGGATTTTCGCTCGGTGGAATCCTGGCGCTCGCCGTCACCACAGTGCTCGAAGGGCGCGGCGAGCGCGTCGAGCTGCTCGGCGTCGTCGACTCGGATCTCTCGCTCACCCTGCCGGGCCGCCGCACCGGCGGGTATGTGACGCGGCACATCGTCGACATGTACCGCACCTTCGCGCGTGAATTCGCGCCGCTGCGGCGCCTCGAGCCCGCGAAGCTCGAGGAGCATGCCACCGACCTCGCCTCACGCGTGCTTGCGGCGCCGGCGAGCGCGCGCGGCGCCACCATCGTTCGCTGGCTGACCGAGCGCGGGCTCCTCGAAGCCAGCGTCTCGCCGGCGCTGCTCGAGCGCTACTTCTCGCTGTTCGACGCCCACGTGGCGCTGGTCGAGGGGTTCCATCCTCCGGCGGTGCAGGCGCCGATCGTTCTCTGGCATCGCGGCCAGGCGAGCAACGGTGAGTCGGATCGGATCGGCCCGTGGAGGCGGTGCGTCGGGAGTTTATTCGAGGAGCGGTCGATCGAGGGCAGTCACTACGACCTCCTGTATCCGCCGCTTGTGACTCGATTGGCCGCCGAGATCGATGAGGTCTTGCGACGCGCCGAAGACCACGGCGGAACCGGTTCCGCCGTTACCTCGATTCCTGGTCGAGGCGCGCCTGTAGCCGCCGCATACCCCGGAGCCAGCGTTCGGGATCGAGCGCCTTCTGCTCGATCCACTCCTGCGCGACGGGGTCGGTGAGAATCAAGAATCGCTCCTCGCGGACGGCGTCGACGACCATGCGGGCGACGTCCGCGGGCTCCTTGATCGGGCCGGCGGCCAAGCGCGCGAACGGGGAAGCGGTGTCGAGCATCGGCGTGCGGACTCCGAGCGGAGCGAGCAGCGACGTGCGGATGCCGCGGTCGTGATAGGTGACGGAGAGCCATTCGGCGAGGCCGACGGCTGCATGCTTGGTTGCGGTGTACGGGCAGTTTCCCTGCGAGATCAGGATGCCGGCCATGGACGCCGTCTGGATCAGGTACCCCGATCCTCGCTCGAGCATCGACGGAAGCACGGCGCGAACCGCGTGCACGTGAGACATCACGTGGATCTCCCACTGCTGCTGCCAGACCTCGAGCGGCGTCTCGAGGGGGTCGACGCCGCTGGCGATTCCCGCGTTGCTGAAGAACACGTCGATCGGGCCGTACGCCTTCTCGGCTGCACGGACCAACGCCTCGATCTCTTCCTGCCGCCGGACGTCGCAGCCGACGGCGAGTCCCGAGATCTCCTCGGCGACCGCTCGCGCGGCCTGGGCGTCGCGGTCGGCCACGACGACACGCGCGCCCTCGGTAACGAAGGCTCGCGCGCAAGCGGCGCCGATGCCGCTTCCGCCCCCCGTGATGACACCCACTTTTCCATCGAGCTTCATGATGTGACCTCGTCTCGCCGATGTCCGGCGCAGCGACTCTGATCCCCAACTTCTTCGGCTGTCAACTTGTGGCTGCCGAACTTCCTTCGCAGGACAACCCTATGCAGCGAGGCCGTCTTTGACTAGACGGGAGGTGGGTTTACAAGCGTGGAAAGGAGTCGCCAATGTCCAGCGCTCAACTCGACAAGGTGATCGCCGATGTCGTCGCCACGTTCGGCGCCTGGGGGCCGCAAACGACTCTCCCCGAGATGCGCAAGGGTTGGGACGACCTCTTCGCCGATGCGAAGCTCACCGTCGGAGCCACGACCGAGAAGGTCGACGCCGGCGGTGTCAAAGGCGAGTGGATCAGCGCACCCGGCGCAGCTCCGGACCGCGCGATCCTCTATTTCCACGGCGGCGGCTACGTCCTCGGCTCGATTCACTCCCACCGCGACATGTGCGAGCGCCTCTCTCGGGCCGCACAGGCGCGCGTGCTCGCGCTCGACTATCGCCTCGCGCCCGAGCATCCGTTCCCGGCCGCGGTCGACGACGCGAGAGCCGCGTACCGCTGGTTGCTGAAGCAGGGGCTCCAGCCGAAGCGGATCGCGCTCGCCGGCGACTCCGCCGGCGGTGGGCTCACCTTCGCCGCGCTGCTCGCGCTCAAGCAGCACGGCGACCCGATGCCAGCTTGCGCCGCTCCGCTGTCGCCGTGGGTCGACCTCGAAGGGATCGGCGACTCGATGACCAGCAAGGCCGGCGAAGATCCGATGGTCCACAAGGAGATGATCGAGCAGATGGCAAAAACCTACGTGCAGACCGGCGACCTGCGGAACCCGCTCGCCGCGCCCCTCTATGGCGATCTCCGCGGGTTGCCGCCGCTCCTCATCCAGGTCGGCTCGCGCGAGACGCTGCTCGACGACGCCGTGCGGATCGCGGACAAGGCAAAGCAGGCGGGCGTAGAGGTCGAGCTCGACGTCTGGAACGGACAGATTCACGTCTGGCAGATCTTCGCGAGTCGGCTCGACGAAGGGGAGCACGCGATCCAGAAGATTGGCGCGTTCGTGAAGAGGCACACGGCGTAGCCTCGGCGCCTTGCCCTCGCCCACCGTTTCGCGTCGGCCGTGATCTCTCGAAGGGGGAGATCACGGGCGCGATAATCGCGTCAAGCGGCGGGCGTCGACGCACGCGCGAGAAAACGCTTGACCAGGTCGAGCAGCCGTTCGTTGTTGATCGGCTTCTCCAGGTAGGCGTCGCACCCGGCGCTAATCGCGTTGGTTCGATCCTCCGGAAGCGCGTGCGCGGTCACGGCGATGATCGGCAGGGTCTTCCAGGTCGCGTGCTTGCGAAGAGATCGGGTCAGCTCGAGTCCGTTCTCGGTCCCTTTGAGCGAGAGGTCCATCAACACCAGATGGATGCGCCCGGCCCGGGCCTCGAGCCGCTGCCACATCTCGTCTCCGGAGGCCGCGAAGAGAATGTCGTAGCTCCGGCCGAATAGCGCCTTCATGAAATTCTGGGTCTCGGCGTCGTCTTCGACGACGAGGACACAGGGCCGAGTCGCTTGCCGGCGCGGCTCGCGCCCGCCGGTCTCCTGTGCGGGCTTGCCGAACCGAATCGTGAAGACCGAGCCCTTGTTCTTCTCGCTTTCCACGGCCACCTTCGCGCCATTCAGTTCCACGTAGTTCTTGACCAGCGCGAGACCGAGCCCCGACCCTTCGAAGCGACGGGTGTATCCCGAATCCTCCTGCGAGAACCGCTCGAAGAGCCGGGAACGGTAGCTCTCGTCGATGCCGACGCCGGTGTCGCGGACTTCGAGGCAGAGGTCGCCGTCGCTGTCGCGCTCAAGCCGGACCGTGATCGTCCCTTGTGCGGTGAACTTGACGGCGTTGTCGAGCAGGTTGATCAGCGCCTGCGCGAGGCAGTACTCGTCGAAGAGCACCGCGGCGCCCGGTTCTTTGATCTCGCACGAGACCGAAAGCCCCTTGGCTCTCGCCAGCTCCTGGAACTCGTGGACGACCTGCTCGAGGAGCACAGATAGCTGGATCAGCGCCGGGCGGATTTCGAAGGTCGAGGTCTCGATCTTCGACATGTCGAGGATCGACTGCACCGTACGGATGATGCGATTGCTCGCCCGCTGAATGCCGGCCAGGGCCTCTTGGTGGCTGTCGTCGCCGAGCTCCGCGAGGCGGTCGGCGATCAATTGATTGTACCCGCCGATGACGTTGAGCGGAGTGCGGATCTCGTGGCTCATGTTGGCGAGGAAGGAAGACTTGAGCCGAACCGCTTCGAGTGCGGCATCACGCGCCCGGGCAAGCTCCGCTTCGAAGCACTTGCGCTCGGTGACGTCACGGATGGCCATGGTGACGAGCGCTCCGTCGTCGGTGCGCATCGGGCTGAGGCTGACTTCGATCGGGAACTCGCTGCCGTCCTTGCGCCGTCCGCTGAGGTCCCGTCCGAGACGGGTCGACGCCGTGCTCAGCTCTCCGAAACCGCCGTGTCCGGTCTCGAGAAGCCCGAGCGGTACCAGGACCTCGACCGACGCGCCGAGCAGCTCCTCGCGCGGATGGCCGAAGAGCTCCACGGTCTGGTCGTTGACGAGGACGATCCGTCCCGAGCTGTCCGAGATGACCATGGCGTCGGGCGCCGAATTGATGAGATCGCTCTTGAAGCGAGCCGAAGCCTGGAGATGCTCGACGAGCATCGCGTTCTCGATCGCCAGCGAGGCGTTCTGCGCCACGCCCTTGAGGATCTCGAGGTCGGTGCCGCTGAACGACGCTTCCTCGCAGCGGTACGCAACGAGCGCACCGAGTGGCTTGCCTTGCGAGGACAAGATCGGCGCCACCGCGTAGGTCATCGCGCCGAGGCGCTCCATCATCTCGAGAGGCCCGTCGTGGCGAGTGCCGCTCGCCACCTTGCCGTCGAGGATCTGGTCCATCCCCGGGAAGTCGCCGCGGCGGAGCCGCGCTCGCCGGATCGTGGCCAGATCGCGATCGGAAACTCCGAGGCTGGCTTCGGTGACGTATGCGCGCTCGATCGCCCGCCAGAGAAACGCGAAGCTCTTGTCGCATGGCACTAGCCGCCGCACGATTACGGTCAAGTCGGAAAGCACCGCGTTCACGGAGGCGGAACTCTGGTTGAGCTTGCGGGAGCTCTCGAGCAGCGAGGAAACCGCGCGTAGCGCGCTCTGCGCGGCTTCCGAGCGGAACTCGTGGAAACCGATGCCGATAACCTTCGCCAGTTGCAGCGAGAGCCGGTTGTGAAGCGCGAGAAAGGCCGCCAGGCGAGGATCCGCGCCGAAGAGATCGCGTAGCCGCTCGAAGACCTGGGCGCTGCCGATTTCAAGCGACAAGTGAAGCTGAGCGAGTGTAGATCGCTCGCCCGGCGCGAGCTCGCGCTCGGACTCGAGAAGGGCCACCGTTGCCCCGCGACTCTCCTCGAGTACCCGATCGAGCCGCCGCTCGCGCAGGTTCGTGAAATACCGCTCGAGTAGGCGACGGTTCACGGCTGCGAGATTTTCGAAGGACGTCCGAAGCGGCGGCTCGAGCTCGCGGATCAGCTCCTCGGTCCAGGCTTCAGCAATCGCGGCGGTGTGAGGCAGCAGCTTCTCGGCGGTCTCCGCGAGGAGGGCGATATCCTCGGCGCAGTAGCGTGGGAACGACAGGGGTGCCGAAGCCATACGCCGCCTGCGATTCATGAAGGCAACTGTTCGTGCAAGCCGCGGACCCGCGCATTTAGGCAGGAAAATCAAGAGAATTTCCGCTCCGGACAGATTTGCGCGGCAAAAATTTGGCGGTTCGGAAGATCTTTGCGCGCGACGATCCCGGATGCCTTTGTTCGCGATCAGGTCTGCGATCGATGGCGATCGATAGATCGATGCGGGAAGCCAATCTGCGAAGCGGGCCAAAGGCCCTCGAGATACGGTTGCCTATGAGTAACGCCTTAGTCTTCGCCTCGAACGCTTCGGAACGACGAAGAGCGCGGAGCGCGGAAGCCAATAACCCACGAGATGGTTTATTGCTCTCCGCGCTTGCGCGCAGTGGCTGGATCTTCCGGTCGACCCGAGCACGGGCCGACCGGAAGATCCAGCGCTTCGGGAATTTCCAGCGCGTGTGGCCAAAACTGAGGCAATACGCCTACAAATAGGTTTCGAGTGCGGCGCTCGCCCGAATCTGTCAAAAGGGGAGCGGAGGTATGTCCGATGGAAGCCTCACCCGGCTGGGCTCGCTGCAACAGTTGCAAGGGCGACGTCGATTTCGATCAGACATATTACGTCTGCAGCGTCTCGACCTGTAACCGCAAGGGGACCGAGCTTCGTTTCTGCTCGGTCGAGTGCTGGGACGCGCACGTGCCGGTGATGCGACACCGCGAGGCGTGGGCGGAGGAGAAGCGTTCGCCCACGCAATCGCAGTGGGAGCGTGAGCACCGGCCGGCGGAAGCGGTGAGTCGGTCGGCCACTCCTCTCGGCCCGGCTGCCGCGGTCCCATCCCGGGCCGAGCCGACGATCGCCAGTCTCCACGAGACCGACCTCCCGCGTGACATCCTGATCGTCGTCTCCAAGCTCAAGGCATACGTGCGCGCCCGCTCGGGTATGAATACGTCGGACGCGGTCATGGAGGTGCTCTCGGACCGTCTGCGCATGCTCTGCGACGAGGGCATCCGCCACGCCGCCACCGAGGGGCGCAAGACTCTGATGGACCGCGATTTCAAGTAGCAGCGAGTCTCGCGTCCCGTCGCCGACCAAATATCCGCTCGGCTGAGGCTCGGCCGGGATCCGGTCCAGAGCCGTTTGTCCCTTAAGGTCGTGGCGGACAAGCCAGGCGCGAGCCCGCCGTGTTCAGGTCACCGAAGAAATTTCGGATCGAGGCTAGACCTCGAGCGACGCGCAGCTTCTTCCAGGGCCGTCCCGCGGGAGAGGATGCGCTACCGGCGCTCGACCAGAGGCCTGATCGCCGGCGGCACGAACCGTCGCCCCGCATGGCACGCTGCCGCACGGGGCGATTGCGAGCGTTCGAAGGCTATGCCTGGTCGGCCAGCCTTTCGAGGATGTCTACGATGTGTCTGACTTCTCGGCGCAGCATCCAGGAGCACCAGTCTTGTGTCTCGACGTCGGGGCTCCGCTGCAGTAGCGCGGCGACGGTTTGCAGCGGCACGAGCGCGTTGCGGATTTCGGCGGACGCCATGGCGAGCCGCTCTTCCAGACTTCTTACCGCCGTCTCGTTGTGCTGCTGTTCTCCGGCGTCTAGCGGCCAGGCCGAATTGAGCACCGGACACGTCACCGTTTCATCGAAGGAAAGGTGACGAATCATGCAAACATGTCAAAGCGAAAAACGTGCCTCATGAAGGCAGCCGAAATCGGCTGCGGAAGAAGCTCGACAAATGACGACTTTAGCTAGGATCAGCATACAAATACGATTAAAGAACTCCGGTAAAATAGTAGGGAAACTCAATCGTTTGTGTGCGAAATTGTCCAATTTATCTTTAGTCCTGTAGCGAGTTTGTACCATGATCTCATGACGTGAGTCGGGAGAAGCCGTACGAGATTTGTTACAAGGGTTTTCCTTTCAGCGGGGACGGGAACGCATGACTTGTTTAGTGACAGGTGCGAATGAGTTGCTCGGCCGGGTGCGGCTCGCGGTTCGGGGGGACGAGCAATGACCCAGCTCCTCACCAGCGCGGCAGAATCCGCCTGCGATCTCCTCGATTCGCTGCGTGCCCTCTACGATGCAGCCGGCTTCGGCCTCGAGTCTCTCGATGGGCTAGTCGAGGTAACCCGGCGCATCGCTGCGGGAGACTTTCACCCCGCGGTCGTCTGGCCAATCTATGCGGCAGACACGCCCGACAAACCGGCGCTCGTTCAGGGCGAGCGCTGTTTCACCTGGCGGCAGGCGAATGCGCGGATCAATCGTCTCGCCAATGCGCTCCATTCGATCGACGTCGAGTCCGGTGATCGCGTCGCGATCATGCTCGGGAATTCGATCGAGTGGTTCGAGGCGATGGCCGGCTGCCAGAAGGTCGGCGCCTCCGCGGTCTTCGTCTCGTACCGCTATACCGCGCCGGAAGTGCGCTATCTCCTCGAGAACTCCGGTGCGACCGTGTTTCTCTTCGACGTGAAGTACGCGTCCGTCGTTCACGAAGCGACCGCGGAGCTCGGCTTCGAGCAGGATCGGCTGGTCGCCGTCGGACCGGAGCAGGGTAGCGGCTTCGTCCCGTACGAGATCTTCCTCGCGCTTGGCTCGGAGGACGAGCCGCCCGCCGAGTGGCGGCGCGGGGGAAGCCGGACGATCCTCTACACGTCGGGAACGACGGGCAAGCCGAAAGGCGCGGTGCGTGACCTGGCCAAGGCCAGGCTCACGGAGGTCCTGGGCTTGCTTCGGCGCGTGCCGTTTCGCCGCTCCGACCGCCACCTGATCGCGGCGCCTCTGTACCACGCCACGGGGTCGGGATTCGCCGCGGTACATCTCTCGCTCGGAGCCACGCTGTACATTCTCGAGAAATTCGACCCCATCGACTTTCTCGCGACCGTGGACCGAGAGAAGATCACCACGAGCGCGCTGGTGCCGACCATGTTGCGTGCCATTCTCGACGAGCCCGCCGAAGAACGCGCGAAGTTCGACACCTCGAGCTTACGGATGATCGTCACCACTGGCTCGACGCTGCCGGAGAGTTTGGAAATTGCCGCTCGCGAGTCCTTCGGCGACGTGCTCTACGACGTCTACGGCTCGACCGAGATGGGCTACGTCACGGTGGCTAGCCCCGAGGACAAGCGCGCCTGCCCCGGCACAGTCGGGCGCCCATTCCCCGGCGTCGACGTCTTGCTCCTCGACGATCATCGTCGCCCGGTTGCGGACGGCGAAGTCGGCGAGCTCTTCGCCCGCAGCTCCCTCACCGTCGAGGGCTACCACGGCAACGACGCGGCCACGCGCGCGTCACGCTTCGGCGATTACTTCAGCGTCGGTGACCTCGCCCTGCGTGATTCGCGCGGCTATCTGCAGCTCGTCGGCCGCAAGACGGACATGGTGATCAGCGGCGGCATGAACGTCTATCCGGCGGAGATCGAATCCGTGCTGACCACCCATTCGGCGATTCGCGAGGCGGCGGTCATCGGCGTCCCCGACGAAAAGTGGGGCGAGGCCCTCGTCGCGTTTGTCGTTGCTCGCAAGCCCGCGGAGATCCCCGCGACGGAGGAGCTGATCGCGTTCTGCAAGACGAGCCTCGCGGGATACAAGGTCCCGCGCCGCTTCGAGCGTGTCGACGAGCTGCCACGAAATCCGACCGGAAAAGTGTTGAAACGGGAGTTGCGGGCCCGTCTCGAGCGCACCGAGGCGCCTCCCCCCCACTCCGAATGATCCGTTTCCGCGCAGCGGTCGCCACGATTTCAAGAATCCGCCCCTTCCGGTTACAATAACGCGAAGTGGGGGTGCCAACGGATGAGTCGGTGCGGATGACGGATCCAGTCGTCCAAGAGCGCGCGGCGAATTTCGCCCGCGAAGCGGCCGAGAGCGCGCACACCGCCGACGAGCTTCGCCGGAGCGCAGAGCGCTTCCGCACGTTGAGCGCGGCCGCGCCGATCGGCATCTACGAAACCGACGCGCGCGGCAAATGCCTCTACACGAACCCCCGGTTTCAGGAGATGGCCGGGCTCACGCTCGAGGAAAGCTTGGAGGATGGTTACCTGCGCGCGATCCATCCCGAGGATCGTCCGCGCGTTGCGGAAGCGCAGAGGACGGCCGCCGCGGAAGGCAAGGCGTTGTCGGTCGAGTTCCGGTTTCTGACGCCCACGGGTGAGGAGCGCTGGGTCCGAGCGCGGGCGAACGTCGTTCGTTCCCCGCAAGGCCGTGTGGCAGGTTACGTGGGCACGACGGAGGACGTGACCGAGTCTCGGCGCACCGAGGAGGCGCTTCGGGCAAGCGAGGAGCGCTACCGCATGCTGGCGGACCAGTCGTCGGACTTCATCGCTCGTCACCGGATGGACGGGGTCATGACCTACGCGTCCCCCGCGTGCCGATCGCTCCTCGGGTACGAGCCCAAGGAGATGGTCGGAAAGTCCTATTTCGAGTTCTTCTATCCGGACGACGTGGAACCCGTGCGCGCGAAAATCCGCGCGGCGGCGGCCGCGGAGCCCGGTATCGCGACCGTGAGCTACCGCGTGCGGCGGAACGACGACAGCTACGTCTGGCTGGAGACGGCGCTGCGTGTGCTGCACGATTCGGTGACGCAGGCGCCGAGCGAAGTGCTTACGGCGTCGCGGGACATTTCGGAGCGAAAGCGCGTCGACGGCGTGCGCCAGGATCTCGTGGCGATACTCTCGCACAATCTCAAGAATCTCTTGAGCGCGGTGCTCGGTTTTGCCGAGATCCTCCGCGATCTACCGCCCGACGAGCCCCAGCGCGACGAATTTCTCGCCCGCATCGAGGCCAACGCACACTCCGCACTCAGCCTGGCCATGAACTTCGTCGACGCCTCGCAGATCCAAAGCGGCTCGCTCGCTCCCAGGCTCGAGCCGGTCTTTCTCAACGAGACGATCCAGCGCGTGCTCCGCCACCAGGAGAGTCGAGCGCGCGTGAAGCAGATCCGGCTCGAGGTCCTTTTGGATCGTTCGGGCCCCATGGCTCTCCTCGATCCGCGGCTCATCGACCGCGTTGTCGCCAACCTCGTGAACAACGCGATCAAGTTCTCCCCGACGAAGAGCAGCGTACGGGTGGAGACCGCCGTTCGGAACGGCTCGGTCGTGGTCCGTGTCCGGGACCAGGGCCCGGGTATTCCCGAAGACCAGCGCCCGAAGCTCTTCCAGCGCTTCAACGAGATGGGATCGCAGCGAGCCGATTCGTCGGGCCTCGGCCTATTCATCGTCCAGGCGCTCGTCGCCGCTCAGGGAGGAACCGTCGCCGCCGAGTTTCCGCCCGAAGGGGGCGCGGTCTTCGAGGTCGCCTTCGCTGCGGGCGCATGATGGGGACGCTGCATCCTGATCTCCCGTATCGAGCCGGAATCATCAGCCGGCATTGTTGATAAGGGACGTCCCCGTCAGAGCCTCATTGCGACGTTCCTTGCGCGGGCGTGCGGCTGGGAGTCTCGCCGATTTTGAAGTCCCCCTTCTTCGCAGCCAGGCGATACGAGCGCTGCAGCAGCCAGCCGACGCGAGACCGCAGCTCTGCGTTCTCGAAGGGCTTGACCAGATAGTCGTCCGTTCCCGCCAGGAAGCCGAGGCTCTTGCTCTTGGTGTCGGCGAGCGCGGTGAGCATCAGAATGGGAATGAACGCGGTCTTCAGATTCGCGCGCAGGCGCCGGCAGACCTCGTAGCCGTCCATCCCCGGCATCATCAGGTCGAGGATGATGAGATGCGGCTTGTCCGTCTCGATTCGGGCGAGCGCGTCGGCCCCGCTCTCCGCTTCCTCCACGATCACGTCGTTTCCGTCCGACTGCAGCGCGGTGCGGATGAACATGCGCACGTCGGCGTAATCGTCGACGACGAGGATCTTCGCCTTCTCGCTCGTTTGGCCGACGACCTCCCCCGCTGAGGCCTCCGGCCGTGTCTCGCCTTGCTCGACCGGGCTCGGCGCGGCCGGCGCGGGCTTCGTCGCCGGCGGTGTGTCGGCCGACGACGCCTCGCAGTAGGGGCAGCTCGTCCAGTTCTTCTTGAGCGTCATGCCGCACGCGCGACACGCCGAGCGCAGGGAATGACGGCAGTACGGACAGGTGACGAACTGCTCTTCCACCGGGTTCAGGCACTGTGGACACTTCGGCCCGCGAGACTCGAACTGAATCACGCGCGCCGCTTCCTCGGTCGTGGTCAATCCGCCTTCGACCTTGACGAGCGTGTTCTCGCGCAGCGAGATCATGCCTTCATCCTCGCCCAGTATGCGGATCTGGCTCTCCGGCGCCTTGGCCTCGATCAGGCGCTGCATCCCCTTGCTGATCTCGAGTACTTCGTAGCAGCCCGTGCGACCGACGTAGCCCGTGCCGTGGCACACCGCACAGCCTTTACCCTCGCGTAGCCTTCGCTCGCGATGGAGCGTCGGGCCCTCGCCCACTGCCGGCTCGGCGCAGTGCTCGCACACCTTGCGCACCAGACGCTGCGCGATGATGGCGATCAGCGACGGCGCGATGAGATACGGCTCGATGCCGAGGTCGAGGAGGCGAGTGATCGTCGAGACCGTATCGTTCGTGTGCAGGGTGGACAGCACGAGGTGCCCCGTCTGGGCGGCGCGGAAGGCGATCTCGGCCGTCTCGCGGTCGCGGATCTCTCCCACCATGATGACGTCCGGGTCCTGCCTCAGCACGGAGCGCAGCACGCTCGCGAAGGTAAGGCCTTGCTTCTCGTTGACCTCGACCTGGGTGACGCCCTTGATATTGAACTCGACCGGATTCTCGATCGTGACGATGTTTCGGTGCGGCGAGAAGATCTCCTCGATCATCGCGCAGAGCGTGCTGCTCTTGCCGCTACCGGTCGGACCCGTAACGAGAATCATGCCCTCGGGCTTGCGGATGAGCTGACGAATCTTCGCCAGGTCCTGCGGGCTCATGCCGAGCGCGTCGAGCTTGCGGGAGGTGGCGTTCGGGTCGAGCAGCCGCAGTACGAACTTCTCGCCGTCCGTGGTCGGCAGCACCGAGACGCGCACGTCGACGAGCCTCTCGTCGTGGCGGATCGTGAAGTGGCCGTCCTGGGGAGTTCGCCGCTCGGTGATGTCGGCCTTCGCCATGATCTTGATGCGCGCGGTGAGCGGATTCTGTACCCACTTCGGCAGCTGATGCCCCTCGACGAGCATACCGTCGAGCCGGTAGCGGACCAGCACGACGTTCGGGCTCGGCTCGATATGAATGTCGCTGGCCTTCGAGGCGATGGCGTCGACGAGAATTAGATTCACCATCTTGATGATCGGCGCCTGCTCGGCCTCCTGCGCGAGCTTCCTCGGGTCGATGTCGTGAGCCTCCGAAGACGGTGTCGTTCCCGGGATCACCTCGACCGACGCATCCTCGGGCACGCCGGCGAGCACCGTGGCCAGGGTCTCTGCGTGGCTGTAGACTTCGGACACCGCCTGCAGGATGTCGCCGCGAGCGCCGACCGCACGGCGAACACGACGTTCGGTGGCGAACTCGACATACTTGATCGCTTCCTGATCGAAGGGATTGGCCATCACCAGCGTGACCGTCTCGTCGTCGGCGCCGACGGCGATCAACGCGAAGCGGGTCGCTGTCGCCTCGTCCACGAGATCGGCGGCCCATTCGTCAATGTTTACGGTAGCGAGCTTCAGGAGCGGCAGTCCGAGCCCGTGGGCGATCGCCGCGGCGAGGTCTTCCTCGTGCTGCGGGTCGCCCGAAGCGAGGAGCTCGATCGCCGAGGCCCCCTTGGCCTGGCAGGCATTCCTTGCCGCCTCCGCTTCGCGACGGTCGAGCTTGCCGATCTTCATGAGGAATCCAAGCAAGCGCTGGTCAGCGACGAGGCTTTCGCTTACCGGCGACTTCCCCGCGTGCGAATCGAGTTGAGCTACTTTCGCGCCGTTGGTCCGTTGGGGCGTCGAGGCCAAACCGGGTGGCCGTGGTGTCGTCGTTGCGGACTCGGGCACGATCGTTCCTCCGTGGATGTTGCGCACTGACGATAAGTGTCCGCGATTCACGCCACTCGCGGATCGCTGAGAGCTACAGCAAGCTTCGTACCTCTTAGCTTGCCGATACAGGGAGCGGATTTACGGAGGTTTTTTCCCGATTATACGATCGACGCAGCAAAGGATCGTCGTAAGCACGACATTCTTGCACACATATGATCGCCGTTTGGTACGGATATCACTTATTGAATGACTGGAAACCGCGACGGAATCACGGGTCGCGTAATCGGTTCGAGAGGCAGATCTCCGCGTTCGTCTGCCGGGGAGATCCGGCAGGCTCGAAACTACCCGTCCGAGCGGCCATCCTCGGAGGAACCGCTGCCGCTCGCAGAGCTGCTCTCTGACGAACCATCGGTCGCATAGAGCCGCCTTGGTCCTCGGGATGCCACCGTCGTCCTGATTCTCGTCCAGGTGGCGGTCAAGCTCGAAATGGGCAAAAATCCCATTATATTAAGAAAAATCCCATTGGATATATAGCGCCTCTCTAGTCGTTCCGCTAGCATGCCAACATGTCGCAAGAGACGGGAGAGGGATTGCTGCAAGGAGCGGCGGAAACCTTGCGCCCGATCGTTCGCCGCTTACTCGCCGCGGGCGTTCCATTCGGCTTGCTCGAGTCGCGGCTACGCGAACTCGTAATCGAGGTCGCGGATGAGGACTTCGCACTCGCCGGCCGGCGTCAGACCGACAGTCGCATCTCGCTGATCACCGGCATCAACCGCAAGGAGGTGCGGCGAATCCGCTCGCGGAGCCCGGAGGCGGAGCGCCTGCCCTCGTTCGGCCGGAATCAGGCGGCCAGCCTGATCAGTCGTTGGCGCGGTGATCCGAGCGCCACCGATCGAAGGGGGCGACCGAAGCCGATCCCGTACAAGGCGGCTCGCGGGCCGAGCTTCGTCAAGCTTGCCGAGCAAGTCACAGTGGATCTGCCGGCGCGGGCGATTCTCGACGAGCTGCTGCGCACGGGAGCCGCGGAGCTTCGCGGCGACGTCTGGGTCGTGCTGAAGAGCGACGCCTACGTGCCGAAGCTCGGCCGTGCGGAGAAGCTCGCGATGCTCTGCGAGGACCCGGCGGATCTCGTCGAGACCATGCTGCGCAACATCTTCGAGGAGGTGAGCGAACCGCTGCTGCAGCGCCGCGTGTCGTACGACAACGTCGGCGCCGACGGAATGGTGAAGCTCCGGCGGCGGGTTCGTTCCACCGCCGAGGCGTTCCTGCGGCAGATCGACCGACTGTTGGCCAAATACGACCGCGATCGCAACCCGAAAGCGCCCGCCGGTGAGCGGCATCTTGCGGGTCTCGGTGTCTACTACTTCGAATCACCCTACTCGAAAAAAGCGGTACGCGCGGCGCCCCGAGAGCGGTTGCGACACGGAGACGAGGAGTCGAAGAAATGAATCGCAAGTCGACAAGGCTCGTGCCGGCGCTGCTGCTGGCGATCGGAGCCGCCGCCTGCGACGGAGGCTCGAGCGGCACCGGGATCACCACCGCGGCCCTGGGAAACGTGGCGAGCGTCAGTAGCGCGCGTCATGCCACTCCGGCGAGTCGGCGGCCGCCGACGATGCTGGCTCGCGTTCTCGGCATGCTGCGGTTCGAACGCGAGGCGAGCGCGCTCGGGCCGCTCGAGGGTATCCGCGTCTCGATCGAGGGAACCTCGATCGAGACACAGACCGACGCGGCGGGGCTCTTCTCGCTCCGCGGCGACTTCGCCGGACCGGTCGGCATGCTCCTCGAGCTGCCCGAGGGCGGTTCGCGCGCGCGCCTGTTGATCACCGTGCCTCGGGGCGGGGAGCTGATCGTGACGAACGTGCACGTCGATGCGCGTAGCGGTCAGGCCACGGCCGACAGTCAGCACGTTCGCTTCGGGGGATTGGTGAACGGCACGAACTGCAGCCAACCAGCCGCGACGATGGTCAGCCGCGAGACTCCGAACGACGGCAACATCTATACCGTCGATCTGGGTAGCGCATCGGTTCGCGATCGTGCGGGGAACCCGCTCGGTTGTGCGAACCTCAACTCCGGCGAATCGGTGGACGTGGACGGCGAGGTGGGCGGTGATGGCGAGGTCGAGGCACGCTCGGTCGAGGTCGAAGAAGGCTCGGGCGGAGGCGATGGCGGCGGCGGGATGGGATCCGGAGAGGGAAGCGGCGACCGTGGCGGCGCTACGAGCGGCGAGGACGGAAGCGGCAGCAGCGGCGGGGGCGGAAGCGGCGGCGAAGAGAGTCACAAGAGCGGTGGCGAGAGCGGTGGCGAGCCGAACGAGTGAGGACGGCGGCACCCGCGGGAACGGCGGCACGAGCGGTGCGAACTAGTCTGCACCGCGGACAGCTTGCGACCTCGTGTGTTTTTTCTCGGCTTCGACTATGGGGTGCGAAAATTCCGAGTTCTCCAGGGCTTTCCCGGACCGCTCGCAGGGGTGCGCGTGCTCGAGACGACGATCAAGTGGGCGGCCCGCTGTGCGGTTGCATCCTCGGCGATTTTGGTGCCGACGTCATCAAGGTCGAGATACCGGGCGGCGAGATCCGGCGCCGGCTACCGCCGTCTCTTCCCGTAGCCTCTTGCCGTAGCCTGTAGCGCTTCTTAACTTCTTGACACTACGCATTATCGCGCATTACAGCGCTCAATTAACTATGGAGTTCCGCGAGAAGCAGGCCACGGAAAAGAGCGACCGCATCCTGCGGCTGCGGTAGATTGTCACGGATGCTCGCGTCCTCGCCGCAGCCGGTGCGCGGGACACGATCGAGAAAGCGCATGAGCGCGGTCTGAGGCGTACGAGAAAGGCAAAGAACAAGGAGGCAAACCATGCACGTCGGGATGGCGATCATCTTTCAGGGCGGCGGCGAGGGGCGCACGGATCGTAACGTCTACCGCAACGAGTTGCGCTTCGGCGATCTCGCCGAGCCACTCGGTTTCGAATCGCTATGGGGTGTCGAGCATCACTTCACGGACTACACGATGTGTCCGGACGTCCTACAGTACCTGACCTACTTCGCCGGACGCACCCACAGGATCCAGCTCGGCTCGATGGTGGTCGTGCTTCCCTGGCACGATCCGATGCGCGTCGCCGAGCAGGTCGTGATGCTCGATCATTTCTCGAACGGACGCTTCATCTTCGGCATCGGGCGCGGCCTCGGCCGGGTGGAGTTCGAGGGCTTCGGCGTCAACCAGGAGGAGAGCCGCGAGCGCTTCACCGAGGCGGCGCAGATGATCCTCGAAGGCCTCGAGCGCGGCTACTGCGAGCTCGACGGCAAGTTCGTGAAACAGGCCCGCCGCGACATCCGTCCGCGCCCGTTCAAGTCGTTCCGCGGGCGTAGCTACGCCGCGGCGGTGTCGCCCGAATCGTCGATCATCATGGCGAAGCTCGGAATCGGCATCCTGATCGTTCCCCAGAAGCCCTGGGACATGGTGGCGAAGGAGCTCGGCGACTACCGTCGCACGTTCCACGAGGTGAATGGCACCGACGCTCCGCCGCCGATCTGCGCCGGCTGGACGTTGTGCGACGAGAATGCCGATCGCGCCCAGGAGCTCGCCTACCGCTACATCGGCGGCTACTGGAAGACCGTCGTCAAGCACTACGAGTTGGTCGGCGACCACCTCACCAAGATGAAGGGCTACGAGTCCTATGCCGAGATGCAGCTGAAGGCCTCCGCGCCGGGAGGCGTCGATGCGATGACCGAGTTCTTCATGAGCTTGCAGGTCTGGGGCACGCCCGAGCAGTGCTACGAGAAGATCCTCGACATCCAGAAGCGAACCGGCGCCGAGGCGTACAATGCGGTATTCAGCTACGCGGGGATGCCGTACGACATCGCCGAGGCAAACATGCGGCTCTTCGCCGCCGAGGTGATGCCCGAGCTGAAAAAGCACGTCCCGATTCAGGATCAGCTGATCGCGCGGGCCGGCGTCGGCCAGCACGCGAGCGCCGCTTCGTTCAGGCTGCCGGCCTGAAGAGACGACGGGCTACGGGAAGAAGGAACCTCGCGCTTACTTCCCGTAGCCCGCAGCCCTCTACGACGCCGTCCCGGCTAACCCGTGAGGCTGCTCGGAGGTTGCGCGCCGCGTTGCGTCAGCGAAGGTGAAGCAGGCGGCCCAAGCGCTGAAAGAATCCCTCGGCTTTGGCTTTCTGCACGGGCCGGTCCGCGGGCGCGACTTTGGCGAGCTCCCGCACCTCGCCGATCGTCTGCATCAGCTTCGCCACGTACTCCGTCGTGATCGCGAAGTTCAGGTTCTGCCCGGTCCTCAAGGAGGAGGTCGCCACGCCGATGACACGCGCGTTGCCGTCGAGCACCGGTCCTCCGCTGCTCCCCCCGGAAATCGGCGCGGTGATCTGCAGCAGTCGAATGTCATCGAGCTTGCGCTTCCCGCTGATGATGCCCTCGGAGAACGTCCCCTCGAGATTTTGGGGATTGCCGACCACGAAGATCCTGTCGCCGATCGAGGCCGCGCTGCTGTCACCGAGAGGGAGCGGCGCCGCTTCGAGGGTAGGTACGGAAAGCAGCGCGAGGTCCAGGGCTGCATCCGAGGCCACCACGCCTGCGATCCTGGCGGAGTCCTTGTCGCCGACCAGACGTACAGCCCCCGCGGTGCAGCCTTTGAGAACGTGGAGGTTCGTGAGCACGACGCCCTTCTGAACGACGAATCCGCTGCCGAACGACATCGGCCGACCCTTCGTGTCCTGGGTAGCCACGAGAACCACGGAGGCGAAGCTGCGCAGCGCGATGTCTCGCGAAGTGAGCGCCTTCACGGTGGCGGCGCTCGCCGGTTCTCGGGCGGGCAGGCGAGTTCGCGACGCGTACATCCCTCCTGCGGCGCCGCCGAGAACGGCCGAAGCGACCGCGACCGCGATCAACTTCGCGAGCGCTCTCGCACTTCGCTGCATCTTCGACTCAGTGAACGAGGACGTGTCCTGCCAGCCCACCCTCGAGCTTCTGGCTCAGACGCTCCCACGCGCGCACGACCCGCAATGCTTCTTGGCGATCCGCAAAGCCCCCCGCGACGGTCATCCCCGAGCCCGCCTCTGCAACCTCCCAGCTCACTTGCCCGGTGCGTCGATGCCGAATTTCGCGCAGCCGGTAGTTCGGCGACGCTTGCTCCTCGAACAGCACTTCCCGGCCGATCATTCGATCGATCCTACCGAGCGCAGAGCGATCGGGCCAGCCGCAGCTTCCGAAATTGACCGGTGGCGCCCCATCGTCTACAGAAGCGAGCGATGCGCATACAAGCGAGCGGCGCGCTCATCGTCGCCGGATGGCTCTTGATGTCACCGCCCCTCGTCAAGGACGCCAAGGCGCCCGGCGGATACCGGCTCGATTCGTCGGCGAAAGTCGGCGATTGGAATCAGGTGTCGGCCCACGACAGCGCGACGGACTGCGAGCGCGCGAAAGCGCAAAAGGCAGTGGATGCAATCTCCATGGCCCAGCAGACCGCGAGCAAGAAGGACGTGCTCGAAGAGCCGCTGGTCACAGAGGCGATGCATGCGCTGTGCGTGCCGGCCGAGTACATGTACGGGTCGCCGGCGGACGACGAAGGCGAGTGTACCGCCGCCCCCGCGCAGCTCTAGCGCCCGAGGGCCGAGCGTTCTTCGAGCAGGAACGTCGCGGGGCCGTCGTTCACCAGCTCCACGGCCATCCGTGCACCGAACGATCCGGTCGCGATGCGAAGGCCCGACGCGCGCAGTCGCCCGACCATCCGTTCGTAGAGTGCGCGTGCCTCCTGCGGCGGTGCGGCGCGATCGAAGGAGGGTCGCCGCCCACGATCGAGGGAGGCGGTGAGCGTGAACTGCGAGACCACCAGGATCTCTCCGCCGACGTCGCAAACCGAGCGATTCATCTTTCCAGACTCGTCTTCGAAGATGCGCAGGGCGAGAAGCCGCTCCGCGAGCCTCTCCGCCCCTGCGCCGTCGTCCCCCTTCTCGAGCCCGACGAGCAGGAGCACTCCTCGGCCGATCGATCCCGAGACTTGATCCTCGACCCGCACGGCGGCGCGCGAACAGCGTTGCACGCAGGCGATCATTCGGAAAGGACGCTTACAGCCGATTCGCGGAGGTGAGCAATGGCTTCGATCTATCTGGACCCCGCGAACCAGGATTTGAATCCCAATCCGGCCGATCTCGATCGCGCCGCGGAGATGATTCGCGCGTCGCTGCGCGAGCTCGGCGCCTCCTCGACGCTGCGTCGCGGGCCGGGCTTCTTGATCGGACGTTCGCTCTTCATGGTCTTCCCCCCGGGACGAGGTCCCGGATCTTTCCCGTCGCCTTGCGTAGATCGACGTCGGCCTGCGACTCGTCTGCGAGCGCGTCGATGCGTGCATTTTGCGCCGCGGAGAGCGACGTCTGCGCGTTGTCGACCTCGATCGACGTAGAGAGGCCGTTGGCGAAGCGGTCACGCGTCACTTCGAGCTGCGCGGAAGCGAGATCTGCGTTGTCACTGGCGAGCCGCACGCGGCTCTTCGCGCTCTGGTAGGTGAGCAGCGCCCGCCGAACGTCCTCGGCGATCTGGCGCTCGAGCTCGAGCTTCTCGAGGTCGAGCGCGCGCTCCTCTGCTCGCGCCGCGGAGATCTCCCCCTCGATTCGCCCGCCGGTGAAGATCGGCAGCGTCAGCGTTCCACCGGCCGTATAGGTCGTATCGAGGTCGCTCAGCCCATTGCCGTTCTCGCTCGCGAAGGCTTCCACGCCAATCGTCGGCCAGCGCTCCGCGCGAGCAGCGGCGAGCCGCAGCTTGGCAGCCCGAATGCGCTCCTCGGATGCCCGCAGCTCCGGTCGCTCCGCTTGAGCGAGCGACAGCGCGTCTTCGGTGCTGGCAAAGCCGCTCGTCCGTTCCACGAGAGGGTCGGTGAGCCGTACCTCGGCCCCGAGATCGGCGCCGATCGCGTGAAGCAGCGCGAGCCGCGAAGCGTCCAGATCGTTGTGTGCGACTAGTAGCGCTTGACGCTCGCGTGTGAGCTGCACGTCGGCGCGCATGGTGTCGAGCTTGATGGCGACGCCGGCTTTTTCCTGGTCTTTGGCGAGGTCGCGCAGCTTCTCGAAGAGCTGCACGTTGACCTCGGCTTGCTCGACCTTGGCCTGCGCCCGTTGCATGGCGACGTAGACCGTGGCGACCGCGGCGGCGACGTCGTTCTCGGTGGCGCGCCGCTCGCTCTTGCTCACCGTCACGCCCTGGCGCGCCGCCTGGTAACGGCGCATCGCCGCCACGTCGATGAGCTTGGCAGCCGCCGAGATCCGTCCGTCGACGACCGTGAACGGTCCCACGAGAGGCGAGGTGCCGGGGGGAGAGATCCCGAAGGTCTTCAGATTGAGAATTTGATCGGAGCCGGCGAGAGAGGTCTCGAGCTTCGGAAGAAGCGTGGCGCGGCTGATGTCCACGACCGCCCTCGCTCCCTCGACCCTCTCGGCGGCGATGCGAGCGGCCGTGCCCTCGGAGAGCGCACGTGCGACCGCGTCGTCGAGCGACAGGTCGATCGACTCGGCGCGTGACGTTCGTGCGCCAAGCACGGCGGCTGCGAGGAAGAGCAGCTCAGGGCGCTTCACGTCTGGTGCCTCCTCGCCGTGATTCGTAGAGCATCACTCGCGCACGTACCTCGGGCAGCCGGTGACCTCCGCCTCCTGGCCGTCCGGTTTCACCGGAAACTGCACTGCGACGCGAGCGATGATCCTCACCGCCGAGAGGTGGATCCCGATGGCTACGCCCGAACCACGCGCCTCTTCGATCAAACGGGCGACCTCGGGGGATGTCAGCAGCGGAGACGTTACCGGCGAGACAAAGCCCCACTTCGCTTCGTTCTCGTTTGTAGATCCTGATCCGCAGCACGAAGAAGCGAACCTACCGCATCGAATCCAACGTTCTTACAGTAACTTTCCGCAGAGAAAGCTGACGAAAAACCGCAAATTCACGATCGAATTTACGCAGCGTCGTGAACCGATACGTGCGTCGCGCGGAACGTGTCCTTGTCGATGCCGAAACGCCTGCTCTTCGACTCGAGTGTGATCGCCGGAATGCCGAGCTTGGCTGCCGCTCCCCGAGGACTGGACACACATCCGTGCGATGCGGCGAGCACGGTCTCGATCAGGGTCCGATCGCGGAGCGCGCGCGGAATACTGGGTGCGCTCGATGCGGTCTCGTGCTTTTCGCCGAGTTCCTGCTCCTCGACGTGTGGCTTCTCGCCTTCGGAGAGGATGCCCGCGTGCTCGATCACGTTCTGAAGTTCGCGGACGTTCCCGGGCCACGAGTACTCGAGCAGCCGCTATCGGGTGCGGACGAGGCCTCGCCCACGGCTAAGCGGTCTGGCGTGCGGGCTTGTCGCGAAATTCTTGTGCGATCCGCACGCGATCTGGGCGCGTGCGCCCTCTCTGTAGCGCTTGCTTGAGATCGCGCAGACGCTTCTTCCGCCGCTTCGCTTGCCGCGTGCGGCGCTGACGGATCTCCTTGTTGCGCGTCACCACTCCCACGGCGGGCACCTTACAAGATTCGCCGGCCGAATGCGAACGCCATTCGCCGACACTCGCTTCGGGTTTCAGCCCGCCGCGCGAATTCCGTGAGAGCGTAGTGAGACCGAGGACCGTCTGCCGTTGACGCGGCGGAACGGGAACCGGTACACGCGCGCGCCACCGCTCGCCGCTTTGAGATGCGCCTCTTTCCATCGCTCGAGCCCACGGCGCAGGAATTCCGGCTCGATCTCGAGCGCGTGACAGACGTTTTCGAAGGTGAATGGCCAGGCCGTTTCGTCCGACCAAAGCCACTCCTGGGCCTCGCGGAATACGCGCTGGCCGTGTCGGTTCTTTGCATCGACGTGGCGCTGAAACGTCGCCACCGCTTCCTCGAGCACCGCGAGCATGAGCCGCTTCTCACCTCGGTCGGTTTGCTTGAAGCCCCGCTGTTCACTGAACTGGGACGGCAGGATCACCTCTGGGCCGAATAAACTACTGACGGTTTCCTCGCGGAGCATGTTTTCGGCGATGGCTGGCATCTGGGTCACACCTCTTGGATGAGCGTCACGGTTTATGGAATGATCGACGGTCGGGATCACAACTTTACCCTCCACCTCTGATACCTTGAGGGCAGGAAAGCAGGGTTGGTGCCAGGCGACCGACTGGCAGGGATCACGATTTCCCCACAGCGATTTCAGAATGTTAACGAAAATCGACGCGGGAAGCGTTTACCGCCAGCGCATCATTTTGTATGCAGGCGTAGCCCGTGCGCTGCATTGATGCTAACTAGAATTTGCGGGACCTGGGAGCATTCCGTTCCCCTTTTTCCAGCACCGAATGCGCTTTTGCGTTACTTATTCTGGCCGCCTGTCGATGCCAGGTTGCGGACCTTCTCAAGCGAGTGTCGCGGCTCCAGATCCGCCCGCTTGGAGGTCTGCCGACTTCAAGCGGTCCCCGTCACTAGGAACTGCGGTAAGACCAGCAGGTAGGTACCGCCCTCGATCGACGCCTTGAGCTCCTCGAGCAGGCGGTCGATCTTGGCTTGATCCATGCGCCCCGAGACACGCGCATAGTTCGCCATGTTGAACACGATCGGCGCGAAGTGGCCGCTGGTGTCGGCGCTGGCGAGGATCTGAATCCGCACGTCGCGGAAGCCGGCGGCACGCAGAGCCCCGTAGAGCTTGCGGCCGATGAGCGGCGTCTTGTACGCGAGGCTCGCGGCCGCGAACAGCTCCGCGATCGACTTCTCGCCGAGTGGCTCGACCGCGAGCATGCCCCAGTCGCTGTCGATCACGTGAAGCCGGCCGCCGGGGCGGAGCGTGCGCCGGAGCTCGACGAGCGTCGCGTGGAGGTCGTTCAGGTACTCGAACACGTTCTTGGAGATCGCGCGATCGAGGCTCGCGTCGTCGATGGGGATCCGATCGTCCGTCAGGCGATGAAAACTCACCCGCTCGCGCACTCCCTCGGCCGCCGCATGCTCCTCCGCCCGCGCCAGGAAGGCAGCGTTCACGTCTACGGCGTGGACGTGCCCTTGCGGTCCCACGCGCCGGGCGAGCTCAATCGCCATCCAGCCCGGCCCGCAGCCATAATCGAGAACCGTCTGTCCGCTCGCGACGTCTGCGGGCGCGAGCAACGCGTCCATCTGCGGTCGCCAGCGAAACATCTGGTCGTAGGCTTCGAAGCGCTCCGGCTCGATCGTCAGCCAGTGATCGCGATAGTACGTTTCGGGGTTTTCCATCGTCGGTGGTTCTGGCAGAATGCGCGGAGCCTTTCGAGGAGGGCCCAAATGACAGAACCCATTCCTTCCCAGTTTCTCGATCTCTTCCAGAAGAAGGCCTTCGCGAGCCTCGCGACCGTGATGCCTGACGGAACGCCCCAGGTGACGCCGGTATGGGTGGACTACGACGGCGAGCGCGTGGTCGTGAACAGCGCCCGCGGCCGGCGGAAAGACAGGAACATGAAGGTCGGCGCCAGCGTCGCGTTGTCGATCATGGATCCCGACAACGCGTACCGCCACCTACAAGTCCGCGGACGCGTCAGCGAAGTCACCGAACAGGGGGCCGACGCGCATATCGACCGCATGGCGAAGAAGTATCTCGGCAAAGACAAGTATCCGTTCCGGCAGCCGGGCGAGGTGCGCGTGCTCTATAAGATTACGCCGAGCTCGAGTAGTGGGATGTAAATCTGACGAGGAACCCCGGAACTCGAGTCGCGGGTGGAGTCGCGGCCATTCATCTCGTGAACGTCGACGAGCGGCGCCTGCCGATGCCTCCGCACCGGCTACAGGGCTGACGGAAATTTCGGCGGCCGCTTCTCCTTGATGCCAGAGATGCCTTCCTTCACGTCGGGGCCGAGGAAGTTCAGCATCTCGAAGGCGAGCGAGGTGTCGAAGATCGGCCCGGCGACGCGGAGCCAGTTGTTGAGCGCACGCTTGGTCCAACGCTGCGCTTGCTGCGGTCCCGCGGCGAGCTTGTCGGCGACCCCCCACGCCTTCTCCATCAGCTTGTCGGCGGGCGCGCAGAGGCTCACGAGGCCGATCCGTTCCGCCTCCTTGCCGTCGATGAATTCCGCCGTCAGCAAGTAGTACTTCGCCTTGGCCATGCCGCAGAGAAGCGGCCAGATGATCGCCGCGTGATCGCCGGCGCCGACGCCCAGCCGCAGATGCCCGTCGGTGATGCGAGCACTCTCGGACATGATGCTGACGTCGGCCATCAGCGCCACCGCGAGCCCCGCGCCGACGGCGACGCCGTTGATCGCCGAGACGATGGGCTTGTCGAGATTGATCATGTTGTACACGATGTCGCCAGCCTCCCGCATGGCTTGCGCGACCGCTGCGGGATTGCCGGCCATGTGCTCGATCATGTCGAGGTCACCGCCCGCCGAGAAGGCCTTGCCGGCGCCGGTGACGAGCACCACCTTCGCCGCGGGATCGTCGTCCACCGTCTTCCAGATCTGCGTGAGCTCCCAGTGCAGGCGTGCGTTGGTGGCATTCAGCACGTCGGGCCGATTCAGCGTGGCGAGCAGAACACCATTCGGCTTCAAATCGAATTTCAGATGTTGATATTCATCGTAGGTCATGAGCATCGCTCCAAAATGGGCTGCTGGCTAAAGGTCACGGGTAAAGACTTCATCTTCTCTTTGCCGGTAGCCTCTAACCCCGTAGCCTATCCTAAGCCAAGGAGTCCATCATGCCGAAGGGTAAGAAAGCGAATCAATCGTTGGATAACGGTGAGGCTTCGGCACGCGAGCAAGAGACGGCGAAGCGGGTCGACGGCGGCGAGCTGGTCTCGCGCGTCCTCGAGTCGCAGGGCGTCAAGTACCTGTTCGCGATCAACGGCGGTCATACCTTTCCGATTCTCGCGACCCTCCGCGAGCACGGCATCAAGCTCATCCACATGCGTCACGAGCAGGCATGTGCCTATGCCGCCGACGCCTACGCGCGGACCAGCGGTGCCCCGGGCGTCTGCAGCGTGACGGCGGGGTGCGGGCTCACCAACGCCGTGACTGGGCTCTGCGGCGCCGGGCTCGCCGGCAGTGCGGTTGTATGCATCGCCGGGCAGCATCCCACGACCGAGGATCAGCTCGGGTCGTTCCAGGAAGCGTACGGCTCGGAGATCTGCCGCACGTTCTCGAAATTCACCAAACGCGTTCTCGACTGGTCGACGATCGGAGTCGACCTGCGTCAGGCGTTCCGCGAGGCCACGACGCCGCCGCAGGGACCGGCGCTCGTCGAGATCCCGACCAACATTCTCTACGACAGCCACGATGCGAGCGAGCAGCGGCGCGGCGCGAAGGTGTACTCGCCGAACGACCTGCGGTCGGCCGGGGATGCGGCGAAGATCGAGCGCGCGCTCGAACTCTTGCAGTCTGCCGAGCGGCCGTTGATCGCGGCGGGCGACGGCATCTTCTGGTCTGGCGCCGCTCGGGAGCTCGGCGAGTTCGCCGAGCTGACGAGCATCCCCGCCTATGCGCGGCGTACCGGACAGGGCGCGGTCCCGGAGGATCATCCGCTCGCGATCCGCGGCGTGTGGAAGAAGCCATTCACCGGCCGCGCCGACGTCGTGCTGGCGATCGGCTTTCGATTCTGGAGCGGCGAGAAGTTCGGCGAGCCGCCCACCTGGAGTGACAAGGCGCGATACATCCAGGTCGATGCGACGCCGAACCGGATCGGGCTCCACGTGCCGGCGGAGCTCGCGATCGTCGGCGATCCGAAGCTCGTTCTCCGGCAGCTGATCGAGGCGTCGAAACGGCTCGGGCTGTCATGGAAGAAAAACGCGGACTCGAAGTGGCTACGCGAGACGGCGGAAGTGCGGGCGAACTACGAACGGACGATCGACGAGACGGAGCGGAAGACGCACGATCAAACGCCGATTCACCCGGATCGCCTCTGCCGCGAGCTCTGCGAGGTGATCGACCGCGACGCGACCGTGGTGATCGACAGCTTCACGCTTTCCGGCTGGATGACGCAGTGGTTTCGCTCCAGGTTCCCGGCTCAGGTCGTCGACGCCGGTCCACTCGCTCCGGTCGGCCACGGTGTTGGCATGGCGATCGGGGCACAACTCGCGCGCCCGGGTAAGCAGGTCGTGCTGGTCATCGGCGACGGTGGGCTCGGCATCGGCGGCTTCGACATCGAGACGGCGGTCCGTTATGGCCTGCCGATTGCCACGGTGCTCTGGAACAACAGCTCCTGGGGCCCCGGCTTCGAGGAGATGCCGCTCCTCAAGGGCAGGACCGATCCGTTCAACATGATCGAGAACATCCGCTACGACCAGATGTTCTCGGTGCTCGGTTGCCACACCGAGCACGTCGAACGGCCCGGCGACATCCGCTCTGCGCTTGAGCGCGCGCTCCATTCGGGCAAGACCTCGCTCGTCAACGTGTTTGGCGACAAGCGGATCGGACATCCAAGGCTCGGCGGCAATTTGCTCGGGTCGACGCAAATCTAAGGAAGCGAAGCAGTCAGTGCTCGTGGCAAGCGAGCCCGAGTGGATCGGCGACGACCGGTGCCCGATATACCGCCCGGAGCCATCGGCTGGGCGTTCCAGGGTTCCTTGAACCACGCGCGAGCGTGCCCCGTTCACACCGAAAGGGAAAGGTGATCTAATTTCTCGCAGATCCGGAGGAGCTGATGGCGCTTTTCAGAGACGGTTCGCCGGCGAACTCAGCCATGAGATTCGCGCGCGGCGCCGCTTCGGGCGCCATCCCTTCTGGCGGCCTATCGAGCAGGGCCTCGTTCCAGAGGCCGGGCTTCGCGCCTTCGCGAAGCAGTTCTTCCTCCAGGTTTTCGCCGACGCCGACCACTCCGACGTTGGCGATCACATCGTCATCAAGCATGCGCAGGGCGAGGAGGCCCAGGCCGGGGTCCGGCGCGCGGTCGGGACGTCGCTCGGAATGTGGTGGCAGTTCTTCGATGGCATCGAGAACGAGGTGAATGCGGCGTGAGCACGAGTAGCCGTTGGCAGCCGGCTCGTCGACGTGTCCGGCCGTTGCGCGGAGGCATCGCCATCATCGTATCGCTCGTCGCCGCGGCTCTCTCCGCCTGCAAGACGGGCATCGTCCACGAGGTCATCGAGTACGTGACGACACCGTGCCCGTTCGGCACAAAGCAGGTCGTCTCGAAGGAGACGGGTACCCCCGGCCTCAAGAAGCTCACCGAGAAGTGGTGCCAGATCGAAGACGCGCATGGCGATCCAATCCGACACGGCCCATACGTCGAGCTCTACGATTCCGGCACGAAGCAGGAGGTCGGCCAGTACCGCAACGGCCGCCGTGACGGTACGTGGAAGCGTTGGCATCCGAACGGCAGGGTCGAGGCCATCACGATCTACGAGGATGGCAAGCTACAAAGCTTCGCCGCGTGGCACGACAATGGGCAGAAATGGGAGGAGGGCCACTTCGAGGACGGCTTCAAGCAAGGCGCGTGGATTCGCTGGCACGGCAACGGCCAGAAGGAGGTCGAGGGCTACTACGTCCACGGCGTACTCGAGCGCCTCTACACCATGTGGCACGACAACGGTCAGAAGGAGCAGCAGGGCGAGTACAAGAACGGTATACGCGAAGGGCTATGGACGAGTTGGCACCGCAACGGGCAGAAGCGCTCGGAGATTCTCTACCGCAGCGGCAAGGTGGATGACTGGTACCGCGCCTGGCACGAGAACGGCCAGCAAGCCGAGCAAGCGCTCTTCCATGACGGCAAGCCAGAGGGCAACTACACGATCTGGCACGACAACGGCCAGAAAGAAGAGGAAGGCACGTACCGCGACGGCGTGCTCGACGGCCACGTGACTGCCTGGGACAAGTATGGTCACGTGTGGCTGAAGACGGAATACAAAGGCGGATCGATCGTCGACGAGCCCGCGGATGATCCGCTCGCCGACGCCAATCCTTCCCAGCCGCCCGCGCCGGTCAAGTGATGCAGGTCGCGCAGGCGGCGGGATCCTCGGCGCGCCGTCGGTCTTCCTCGTTCTGGTATTGCGGCGTGTCGTAACGCGGCCGGCGCTCGTCGCCGCCCGCGAATGCGATTCGCTTCCAGTCTTCGTCGTCCGACCAGCGGAAAGGTAGGGGCTTCACGGTGCCCGGCTCGGCGAGAGACGAGAAGGCCTCGAGCGCTTCGACGAGGATCGCCCGCTGAAGCTCGGGATCGCTCGGCTTCCCGGTGGTGTGGCCGAGCGGATAGTCGAGAAAGGCGGCGCGCGGCGGATTCACGCTCCGAGTGATGTCGAGGGCGCTCGTCATGCACAGAGTCGAGATGCCCGCAGCCTCGACCTGTCTCGCAATCAGCCCGACGGACTGATGGCAGACCGGTCAAACGGGGACGAACAGCGCCGCATCGACTCGCTCAGCGACGAGCCGCTCGGTGATCTTCGGCGCCAGTTCTTCTGTGACCTTGCGTGTCGAGTAGATTCCGCCCATGAACGTGAACGCGTGCCCGGCGAGCTCGCCGACGAGCCCCTCCGCCACCAGTCGCCGCAGCGTATCGATCGGGAAAACGACGTTCGGGTCGCGCCGCGCATCGCTCAGGTCATAGGCGAAGTGCGTCGCCCGGAGATCTTCGCTGCGTACATTCGCCGGGATTTCTCGAAACGTCGTATCGTCGCGCCAGTGAAACGCGACCTGCCCGCTGAGGTAGATTCCGCCCGACGCCACGAGCCCGATCCGGCACTCGGAAAGCGGCTTCTCGAGCGGCTTCCAAGGCGGAGGACTCGCCGTGTTGTCGACCCACGCATAGGGCTTGTACCCCAGCCGGGCGTAGTTTTCGCGGATGCGCGTGATGTATTCTATCGGTGCGGCCACGCGGAGAGATTCCGAGTTTTTTCGAGCGAATGCAATGGCACTGATCCAAGACCTGAAAGAGATCACGACCGGCATCTACGTGCTGACCGTGCGCCACGGCGACGTCCGACACGGAATGTCGTCTTCATGGGTGACCCAGGTATCCGGAGAGCCGCCGTTGATCCTGGCTTCCGTGGACCGCGCCCATCTCTCGAACGGCCTGATCCGCGCGGCGCAACGCTTCGCCTTGAACGTCGTCGGCCGCCGAAACCGCAAGCTGGAGGATTTCTTCTACTCGCCGTCCGCGCGGGTGGAGAACAACCTCGGAGGGTTCGCGACCGTCGAGGCTCCGAGCGGCGTTCCGCTTCTCGCCGAGGCGATGGTCGGTTTCGACTGCGCCGTCGAAGCAGAGTACGAGGCGGGCGACCACACGCTGTTCGTCGCGCGCGTCGAATGGGTGCGGCGCGCGGAACGCGACACGCCGCTCAGCTCGCTCGAGCTCGAGTACGTCTACCTCGGCACCGGTCGCATCGTGAAGCGGTGACCAACGACACACGATCGCCTCGTGATTCATGAACACCCCACGGCCCGCGCTGCCGATTCGGCAGATCCAGGATCATCTCGCCGAGCACGGCCTCGACGGATGGCTTCTGTGGGATTTCCGCGGGCAGAACCCGACCGCGCTCGCCGCTCTCGATCTCGCCGGGCACCTGCTCACCCGCCGCTGGGCCTATCTCGTCCCGCGCGAGGGCGAGCCGGTGCTGCTGGTTCACCGGATCGAGTCCGGCAGCCTGCCGCGACGGCCGGGGCGGGTGGTCCGCTATGCCGGCTACCACGAGCTTCACGACCGGTTGCGCGAGATCCTCGCCGGGCGCCGATCGGTAGCGATGGAGTACTGCGCGCTCGGCGCGATTCCCTACCTCTCCCGGGTGGACGCCGGCACGATCGAGCTGGTGCGCTCGTTCGGCACCGAGGTCGTCTCGTCCGCGGATCTCGTGCAGCACTTTCTCTGTCGGCTGACCGCCGATCAGATCGACAGTCATCGCCGGGCGGCGCTCGCGATCGATCGCGCCAAAGATGATGCGTTTCGCTTCGTCGCCGAGCGGATCCGTGCCGGCCGGCCTGCGCTCGAGACCGAGGTCCAGCACCGAATCATGGAGGCGTTCGAGTGCGCGGGGCTGATCACCGATCATCCGCCGATCGTGGCCGTCGACGCCCACGCCGGGGATCCGCACTACGTGCCGCGAGCCGAGGTCGCGCGGCCATGCGCCGAAGGCTCGCTCGTGCTGATCGATCTGTGGGCGAAGGAGAACGATCCCGCGGCGGTCTTCGCCGACGTCACCTGGATGGGCTTCGCGGGCCAGAGCCCGCCGGCACGGGTGGCGGAGGTATTCGATACCGTCGTGCGCGCTCGGGATCTCGGGCTCGACACCGTGCGTCAGAGGTACGGCGTCCGCGAGCGGCTCGAGGGCTGGATGGTCGACCGCGCCGTGCGCGATTTCATCGCCGCCCGCGGTTTCGGCGATTTCTTCGTGCACCGTACCGGCCACAACATCGGAGCCCATGCCGACCATGGGGACGGCGCAAATCTCGACGACCTCGAAACCCACGACACTCGGGCGCTGGTCGCGGGACTCTGCTTTTCGATCGAGCCGGGGATCTATCTTCCCGAATTCGGCGTGCGCTCCGAGATCAACGTGGTCTTGGAGGAGGAAGGTCCGAGGGTCTACACGCCTCCCCAGCGCGAGCTCGTGAGAATCCTCGGCTGAGCGGATGATTCGATTCTTCTCGATCGTCTTCGCGGTTGACGGCGGCTGGGTTGGCTGGAAGCTCGGCATGTTCGCTGGCCTGATGACAGCCTATTTTGCCAGCGTGCTGGGCACCGCTGGCGGCCTCTTCCTCGGCCGCCGCCTGGCGCAAAATCTGCTGGAATAGGTCAGCGAACGCCGAGCTGGCCACGAACGTCCAGTGGCCCAACGCGGGGGTGCTGGATGTAGGTCACGATGCGAAAAACGTCGAGTGCGACTTCGCTTACCGTGGTCATGACCGCCTTCCCCTCCAGAGCTCCTGCGAGGGAACGCGCAGCGCGCGGTTGAACTTGCTCGAAGAATTCTCCCACGCAATCGTCGCCGTCAACTCGACCACCGCGTCTTCGTCGTAGAAGCGCCGCAAGCGCGCGAAAAGCTCGTCGGGGACCTCGCGACCCGTGATCGTCATCGAATCCGCGTACTCCAGCGCGACGCGCTCGGCCTCGTTGAAGAGAGGGCTCGTCGCGTAATCGGCAAGGGCGAGGATCTTCTCTTCCGGGACGCCGAGCTCGCTACCGACGGCAGCGTTGATGTCCTGTCAAAAAACGCAGCCATTGAGCGAAGCCACTCGTCGGTTGAGCAGCGAGACGAGCCCGCGGTCGAGGAGGCCGGATCGGACGAGTCCCATCCACATGCCCTGCACGGCGCTGAAAATCGTCGGTCTCCGCGCATAGAGCGGGTAGGGCGCGAGCACCGCACCCCACTTCTTCTCCTGCCCCTGAAAGGCCTTCTCGATCGATGGCTCGACCGTCTCGCGCTCGACTCCGCTGATTCTCGGCATGATCCGTTCTCCTCCGCGGACGTAACGCTGGCGCGGCGAGCGCGCCGAGGGGACTACATGCGGAACACGCCGTGCTTGGCGTCCGGCACGGGCGCGTTTCGCGACATCTCGATCCCCAACCCGAGCACGTCGCGCGTCTCGAGCGGGTCGAGGATGCCGTCGTCCCAGATGCGAGCCGTCGAGTAGTACGCGCTCGACTCGTAGTCGTACTTCTCGAGAACCGGGGCCATGATGGCGTTGGCCTCTTCCTTGGCGAGGGTCTTTCCCTGCTTGCCGAGCTGCTCCTGCTTCACCTGCACGAGCGTGTGGGCGGCTTGCTCGCCGCCCATCACCGAGATGCGGCTGCCCGGCCACATGAAGAGCAGCCGCGGCCGATAGGCCCGCCCGCACATGCCGTAGTTGCCCGCGCCGTGCGAGGCGCCGACGATCACCGTGAACTTCGGTACCTGCGCGGTCGAGACCGCATGCACCATCTTGGCGCCGTCCTTGGTGATCCCCTGGTGCTCGTACTTCCGCCCGACCATGTAGCCCGTGATGTTCTGCAGAAACACGAGCGGGATCTTCCGCTGGCAGCAGATCTCGATGAAGTGTGCGGCCTTCAGCGCACACTCGCTGAACAGCACGCCGTTGTTGGCGAGAATGCCGACGGTATAGCCATGGAGGCGTGCCCAGCCGGTGACGATCGTCGTTCCGTAGCGCGCCTTGAACTCGTGGAAGCGGCTGCCGTCGACCAGCCGAGCGATCAGCTCGCGACACTCGTAGGGCTTGCGCGTGTCCCAAGGCACTAGGCCGTAGATCTCCTCCGGATCGTACGCGGGCGCCTCGGGGGCCTCCCGCTCGAAGGGAAACTTCTTCGGCCTCGGCAAATTCGAAAAGACCGAGCGAATGATCTCGAGCGCGTGCTCGTCGTTCTCGGCAAGGTGGTCCGAGACGCCGCTGACCCGCGTGTGCACGTCCCCGCCGCCGAGCTCCTCGGCCGTCACGACCTCGCCGGTTGCGGCCTTCACGAGCGGCGGGCCGCCGAGGAAGATCGTGCCCAGCTGCTTGACGATGATGTTCTCGTCGCACATCGCGGGAACGTAGGCGCCGCCCGCCGTGCATGACCCCATCACCGCCGCGACTTGCGGGACGCCCATCGAGGACAGCACCGCCTCGTTGTAGAATGTCTGTCCCCCGTGGGTTTCGTCGGGGAAGATCTCTGCCTGCAGCGGCAGAAAGGCGCCGCCGGAGTCCACGAGGTAGACGGTCGGGAGGCGATTGTCCATCGAGATGCGCTGCGCGCGCAGCTGCTTCTTCACGGTGATCGGATACATCGTGCCGCCCTTCACCGTGGCGTCGTTAGCGATGACGATCGCCTCGCGGCCCTCGATCCTGCAGATGCCGGTCACGAGCCCCGAGGAGGGAGCGTCGTCGCCGTACATGTCGAAGGCGGCGAGCGGCGAGAGTTCGAGGAACGGTGTGCCTGGATCGATTAGCTTCTCGATTCGATCGTGGACGAGGAGCTTCCCGCGCTCGATGTGACGCTTCCGCGATTCCGGTGGTCCGCCCTCGCGCGCCCTGGCGAGGCGCTCACGAAGCTTGTCGACCTCTTCCTTCATCTTCCGGCGGTTCTCGGCGAACTCGGCCGACCCCGTACGCAGGTTCGAGACGATCTTCTCCATGGCGGCTCCGCGTTGTTACAATACCCGGGCGATGGACTCCATACACAGACCATTACAGATTTTGCGTGGGCGTTCCTTTTTTGACGATGATCGATGTATTACCATCCGGAAATCCACGCAGATTATCTGAGATTTACCTTGTAATAGGGCGCTTCGAAGCACGGGCATGGCACTTGCTTGCCCGATCGATTATGAAGCGCAACGGCTTCGCTGCCGGCCTCGTCGTCGACTTCCTAGTCCCGGCTCGTCTGGCTAGCCGTTACCGGGCGCGGCTGACGGCGCTGTCACCGGTCGAAGCCGAGCTGCGTCTCTCGTTCTGCCCGAGCATCTTCCGCTCGGGAACCCTCACGTGTTGTCCCGCCGAGATCTCGGCCGTCTTCGGTGCCGCAGCGGTCCGGGTGCGCGGCTCGTTTCACGTCGACGGCGGCAGCAGCGGCACGACCGCGCGCTTCCGCTTCGATCCGCCGATTGCCCTGCGTGAGCTAGAGGTCCTGCAGCACGCCGGTCCTGAGAAGCTCGAGCCCGCCTCGCTGTCAGACTCCGTCGGGGATGCGGATCTCGGCTCGTGCCCGAACGAGTCCGGATCCGCGTGGCTT
The DNA here is from genome assembly GCA_963745025.1 of uncultured delta proteobacterium. GTDB lineage: Bacteria > Desulfobacterota > Binatia > JACPRU01 > JACPRU01 > CAVQIG01. Next base: position 12,613 of record CAVUWD010000012.1, on the reverse strand, counting down.
CAGTCGACCGCGGCCCACTGAACGGCTACAAGCGATCGACCATCGGGCTCTCAGCTTTCGGCAAGAGCCTTCGCGGTGCCTTTGCCGATCGCCGAGAGGTCATGGCCGATCGCTGAGAGCCGTGCGCATCCGCATCCCCGACCGAGAGATCGCCTTTCGATTCGTCCGCAGCTCGGGGCCGGGCGGGCAGAACGTCAACAAGGTGGCGAGCAAGGCGGTGCTCCGTTGGGACGCGGCGTCGAGCCCGAGCCTCCCGACGGACGTGCGCCGCCGTTTTTTCGAGCGCTTCGGCTCGCGCATCACGGCCGCCGGCGAGATCGTGATCGCCTGCGACCGGCATCGTGACCGGGAGCGCAACCGCCACGATTGTCTCGAACGCCTGCAGCGCATGCTCGCCGAGGTGGCCATCGCTCCTACGCCGCGAAAGAAGACCCGGCCGCGCCGTGGCGCGGTCGAACGGCGCTTGCGCGACAAACGCGCCCGCGCCGAGCGGAAGCACGAGCGCCGTTCTCTCGATTGACCGTCGCCTGGGGAAACGGCTTCCTCTGGCTGCGGACGTCGCCGAGCTCTGCCCCGCGAGCGAAGTCATGATGAAGCGCGACGACCTCTGCCCGCCGGCGACTACCGCGCCCAGCGCGGCGGCCGCTTCTCGAAGAATGCCGCCATCCCTTCCTGTCCCTCTTCGCCAGCGCGCATCTTCGCCAGCATCTCGGCGGTGTAGCGCCGGTTCGACTCCGGCGCGCCGGAGAGCACGGTGGCGACGATCTCCTTGACCGCAGCGAGCGCGCCCGGGGCGCAGCGCTCGAGCTCGGAACAGATGGATTCGACGGTCTCGTCGAGCCTCTCGGGTGCGACCACGCGATCGATGAGACCGAACCGCTCCGCGTCTTCGGCGCTGAAAGTCTCGCCAGTGAGGAACAGGCGCTGCGCGCGAGCCGCGCCGACGCGTCGGATCACGAACGGAGAGATCATCGCCGGAGCGATGCCGAGCCGCGCTTCCGTGAACGCGAAGGAGATGCCGCTGGCCGCGACGGTGAGGTCACAGGCGGAGATGATGCCGAGCGCGCCCGCCATCGCTGGCCCGTGGATGCGCGCGATCACCGGCTTTGGTGCCGCGGCGATCTCGTAGAAGAGGCTCGAGGTTTGGAGCGCGTTCTCGACGTTCTCCTGGTAGGTCGCGCTCCGCGACGCCTTCATCTCGTTGAGGTCGGCACCGGCGGAAAAGGCCTTGCCGGCGCCGGTCACCACGACCGAGCGGATCGCGGGGTCGCCCACCGCGTTGTGGAGCGCCTCGCGCGCTTGCCGAACGAGCTCGGCGGACAGGGCGTTCCGGATCTCCGGCCGATCGAGGATGATCCAACGGGCCGTGCCCCTCGACTCCGTGCGGACGACGACGGACGACTCGGCCATCACGCTTCCCTCAGGTTCTCGATCTTCACGGATTCGAACACCTGGATCGGTACGTCGAGCTCCATGCGGAGAAGCCCCTGCGCGAGCGTCTTGCCCTGATGGTCGACGCGGAGCGAGAGCGTGCCGCCGCCGCCGAGCGCTTCCTTGAGAACGAAATTCAGCGCGCGGAGGTTCGGCATCTCGTAGCGCACGACGCCGCCCTTGCAGAGACCCTTGTAGTAGTCGGCGACGACGTCGGCGGTGAGCGCGCGTCGCAGGAACTCGTAGGCGGCATCGGAGCGTGCCGCCACGCCGATGTTGGCCGAATCCCCCTTGTCGCCCGAGCGCGCGTAGGCAATCGACACCAATCGGGCGTGGCGCGTATCGTGCGTTCGGCCGCGGATGCTCGTCGTCGACCCACCCACCGAGCGCGCGCTCGCGGTCGGTTCGGCCGCGGCATCGAGGCGCATGGGAATCTGGAACGGCGCGGCGTCGCGCCCCCCTTGGACCTGGACGCGGGCGCTCAGCAGGTGGCGCGGCACGAGCGTCGGCCAGAAGGCAAACGCCTCTTGCACCTCGGGACGGCCACCGACCATGCCGAGTCCGGGCGGTCCCTGGAGGCCGAAGCCGAGCAGCACACGCGAGAACTCTTCAACCTTGGTGCGATCGCTGTCACGCACCGCGAAGCGCAAGATCCCTTCGTTCGGCGTGCGCTCGGGAGCGGCGCCGAGCCAACAGGCGTCGAATCCGATGAGGTCCGCGCGCGAGTCCTCGAACTCGTGCTTCAGCCGGCTCCAGAGGAGCTGGCCGAGATGCTCGGCCTTCTGCCGGGTGCGCGATCCGGAGAGGAGCACCATGCCGGTGGCCCGATAACCCTTGGTATAGACCGCAGAGACCTTCAGGTAGGGTGGGGCGGGCAAGCCCTTGGCGCCGCTGACACGCACGCGATCGCGGCCCACTTCCTTGAGGTGGACGCTCGTAAAGTCGCACGTCACGTCCGGTGTGAGGTACACCTTGGGATCACCGATCTCGTAGAGCAGCTGCTCGGTGATCGACTTCACGTTGACGAGCCCGGCGGTGCCCTCATGCTTGGTGACGACGAAGTCACCACTCTCGTCGATCTCGACGATCGGGTAACCGAACCAACCCTTCTCGCTCCACAGAGGCACCTCGAGGAAGTCGGTGTAGTTGCCGCCCGTCGCCTGCCCGCCGCACTCGAGGATGTGACCGGCGACCGTGCCGGCGGCGAGCCGGTCCCAGTCGGTCTCGCTCCAGCCGAACTCGTGGATCATCGGGCCGAGCGCGACGGCAGCATCGGTCACGCGCGTGGTGAGGACGATCTGCGCGCCTTGGTCGAGCGCCGCTGCGATCGGCCGCGCCCCGAGGTAGGCGTGCGCGCTCACCAGATGATCGGCGATCGTCGAGAAATCCTCGCCGGTATCGAGATGGCGAAAAGAGACGCCCTGCTCGCGGAGCTGGTTGACACGCGGCAGGAGGTCGCCGCCGTCGACGACGGCGATCGGGATCGACACCCCGGCGCCGCGGCAGAGCTCGGTGATGGCGTCCCGGCAGGCTTCGGGGTTCACGCCGCCGGCGTTGACGACGACGCGGATGCCGCGCCGGGCGATCTCCGGAAGCGCGCGGCGGAGGTGGCCGATAAAGTCGTAGGCGTAACCGCGGCTCGGGTTGGCGCGGCGCTGACGCTCGAGGATCACCATGGTGATCTCGGCGAGGTAGTCGCCGGTCACGTAATCGATCTCTCCGCCGGTCACTTGGCGGTAGAGCGCCTCGGGGTCGTCGCCCCAGTAGCCGCTTGAGTTGGCGATCCGCACCAGTTTCATCGCTTCGAATCCTCGCTCTGGAGGGCGGCGCCGCAGTCATCCGCCCAAGACGAACTGTGTATCGTGAATCGGCTCGCTGCTCCAGAGAGGGGTTTCCCGTCCGGCGCTCTCTTTGGTATGGCCGTTTTGGTCATTTCGATCGCAGACAATCCGCGGAGAAAGGGATAAGGGAGCGCCATGCGAATAGCCGTTCTTGGAGGTACGGGCCCCGAGGGGCTCGGATTGGCCGCGCGCCTCGCGCAGATCGGTGAGTCGGTGATCATCGGCTCGCGCTCCGCCGAGCGCGCGGAGGACGCCGTGAAGACTCTGCGCGCGAAGCTGCCGCAGGCATCACTCTCGGGCGGACCGAATGTCAAGGCCGCAGCCGAGGCGGAAGTTGTGGTGCTCGCGTTCCCCTACGAAGGCATCGACGCGATCCTCGCCGATTGCGCCGCGGCGATGGAAGGCAAGCTCGTGATCGATACGATCGTGCCGCTCAAGGTCGCGAGCAAGTTCTTCGGCGTCGAACTGCCACCCGAGGGGTCGGCGGGCGAGAAGATCCAGGCGCGTGTGAAGGGCGCCAAGGTGGTGAGCGCGTTCAAGCACCAGAGCGCGCAGCATCTGATCGAGCTCGAGCACGCGATGGAGGGAGACGTCCTCCTCTGCGGCAACGACGAATCCGCGAAGGGGGTGGTCGCTCAGCTCGTTCGCCGCGTCCGCGACCTCCGCCCCGTGGATGCAGGCGACCTCCGCAACGCGGGGGTCTTCGAGGCGATGACCGCGCTGCTCCTCAACCTGAACCGAAAGCACAAGACGCGGGCATCGGTGAGGATCCTCGGGGTTTGAGCCAGCGCCGCGCCGAAACATCGCTCAGGACCCTGGCGGTGTGGGAGACCGGCGACCGAGCAAGGTCTCCCTCACGTAGCGCACGCCTTCCTTGCCCGCCAAAGCGCTGCCGAGGGCGAAGAGGCTCCAGCTGAGCATCCACGCGGCGAGCGCGCATGCGATCTTGCCCGCGGCAGTGAGCGGCAAGAACGCGATCAAGACAAAGGCGGGATAGAGCGCGAAGCTCGTCGCCACGAGCGTCACGCCGATCCAGAACCGAGAGCCCTTACTTCTCACGCGACCTTCAGCACCGCCGCGCCGCGCACACGATCGTGCTTGAGCGCCTGGAGCGCCTCGTTGGCCTGCGCCAGCGGGAACACTTGAATCTCCGTGCGGATCGGAATCCGCGCCGCCACGCTCAGAAAGTCTTCGCCGTCCTGGCGCGTGTTGTTCGCCACGCTGCGGATCATGCGCTCCTGATAGAGAAGCGAATACTCGAGCGGCGGGATCGGGCTCATGTGGATGCCGCCGAGCACCAGCACGCCACCTTTCTTGAGGATTCGCAGCGCGGGCGGAACGAGCTCGCCTGCGGGCGCGAAGATGATCGACGCATCGAGGTGCTGCGGTGGCGGATCGGTTGCGCCTCCGGCCCACGCTGCACCGAGGCTACGCGCGAGGTCCTGGTGTCGCGGCTCGCGGGTCACGGCATAGACTTCGGCGCCCCAATGGCGTGCGACCTGGATCGCGACGTGCGCGGCGGCGCCGAATCCGTATAGACCGAGCCTGCCGCCCTTGCCGATGCCGGAGAGTCGGAGCGAGCGAAACCCGATGATGCCGGCGCAGAGGAGCGGCGCCGCCGCGAGATCGCCGAAGCCCTCGGGGATCCGATAGACGAAGGCTTGTGGCGCGACCACGTATTCGGCGTAGCCGCCGTCGGCGCTCCAGCCGGTGAACAGTGGATCGTCGCAGAGGTTCTCGCGGCCCGAGCGGCAGTACTCGCAGCGGCCGCAGGTCCTGTGAAGCCAGGCGATGCCCACGCGCTCTCCCGGCGCGAACCGGCGCGCACGCTCGCCGAGCGCATCGATCGTGCCGACGACCTGATGCCCGGGGATCACGGGCGAGCGGCGCGGCGCGAGATCGCCCTCGACGACGTGCAGGTCCGTGCGGCAGATCCCGCACGCCTGGACCCGGACCCGAACCTCGTCCTCTCGAGGCTCCGGCAGATCGACCTCCTCCCAGCGGAGCGGCGCCTCGTCGACCGGAGCCGGCGAATGGAGCGTGAAGGCCTTCATGAGTTCAAGTGTCGGGCTTCCGGCGTCGGGTTCAGGCCTCCGCCGGAACCCAATTCCCGTGAAAACCATACGGAACGCGGTGCGGTAGCGGAACCCGCGCCACGGGCTCCGCGTTGATGCTCCGGGCGTCGAGGATCATGAAATCGCTGGCATTCCTCGACTGATCGTAGACGATCGCGAGCACGTAACCATCGTCCTCGTCGGATTCGGCTCGGCGGGGAACGAACAGCGGCTCGCCGACGCCGCTGCCGCGGCCGAAGGCTCGTGTCTCGATCGTTCCGCGCTCGAGGTCGAATTTTCGAATCGCGGTGAACACGGGGTGGTGCGTCTCGTTGCCTTCCGGCCCGGTGGCGGCCATGTAGCCGAACCGGTGCTTGCGGCCGAGGCGCCGTTCGTCGGCGCGCGGGAATTCTCCATCGCCGTCTTCGAGCGGCTCGGATCGAACGCCGCCGCGCTCGCGATCGATCCGCCAGCGATGGAGTCGCGCCACGTTCTTGCCGCGCCAGTCGGGGTCGCGTGCCGCCCGCGGCGACATGAAGAGCAGCTGCTCGTAGCGCGCGACGTCGAGGACGACTTGGTGGCCGTCGTCATACGCATTCAACGGATGAAAGACGAAGCACGCATCGGTGTCGAACCAGCGAACGTCGGAGTTGCCGCCGCTGCGGGGCATGACGCCGAGCCGCGTGCCGCGCTCGGGCTCCCACGAGAAGATTCCCTCACCCTCCGCGAGATTCTCGAAGCGGAAGACGATGGGGCAGAGGATGAAGATCACGTGATCGCGGGTGATCGCGAAGTCGTGGATCATCGACGGCCAGGCGACGTCGATCGGCTCGCTCCGCACGAGGGTCCCGCTGGCGTCGGCCACATGGTACTGGAGATAAGGCGGGAACGGCGAGTAGCCGAAGAACAACATTTCCCCGGTCTCGGGGTCGATCTTCGGATGAGCCGTCATCGGGCCGGCAAGGCGTCCGGCGAAATCGTAGACGCCGACCGTCTCCAGGGTGCAGGGGACGAGCGCGGTCGGCAGCGAGCTCTCGACCAGCGCGAGCAGCTTCCCGGCGTGCGAGACGATGTTGGTGTTGGCGGTATTCTTGAAGCGCGGCGCCTCGGTCATCGACAGGCTCAAGAGACCCGGGAAGGTCGCCTTGCCGGCTCGCCGCTCCTCGAGGAGACCCTCGCTCCTGACGTAGCGGTTTCGATAAGACGCCCGGCCGTCTTCGAGACGAATCGCGTGGATCATCCCGTCGCCGTCGAACCAGTGGTAGCGGCCGGCGGGCTCGTAAGCCGGGTTCGGGCCGTTTCGGTAATAGGTGCCGTTCAGGCCGGGCGGGATCTCGCCGACGACCTCTAGATCGTCGGCATCGCCCTCCATTCGCCACGGGGCGAAGTTACCTTGTAGGAACGGATTCAGATCGGATTCACGTGTCGTCATCGGCGACTCCTTTCGCGACGCGGTCGGCGCCGCCCGCTTGGATGATGGAGACGAGTCGGCTCGGCCAACATGGCGTCGCGGCCCAGGGCGATCACCGGTGGGTCCGCCTTCCAAAAGCCCACGACACGCAGTAACGTTACCCCGTCGGAGCGAATCGCTTCGTGAGCTACCTCCCGCGACCACCGACTCTTACCGAGAGCCGGGCCCAAGGCAAGCCTCGACGTGCCCTCCCTATCGCGGCTCGACCTCGGTCGGCGGTACCCCCGCCGGCACCGCTCCGCCCGGTGATCGATCTTGACAGCGGCAGCCGGTTGAACGATTGGGTACGGGTGCTTTTGGGCCCCGGCCGGCCGGGCGGGAAGCGAATCGAGCTCCGCCACGACAGGCGTGGGTGCCCGAAGCGTACGACCCCAAAGGAGGAGATATGACAACAACGCACTCGCGGACCTGTCGGAGCGCCGGTCTGGTTGCGACCGTGACGTTTTGTGCAGTGGCTCTTTTCGGAGCGGCATCAGTCGTGGCGGATGAGACCTGCATGTCGCCCTACATGGCGAAGATCGTGGGGCAGGAAGACTTCATCTACGTGTGGACACTGGGCATGGCCGGCGTCGGCGACGAGCAGGACAAGCTCGTCACCATCGACGTGAACCCGAAATCGGCCGACTACGGCAAGGTCGTCAACACGCTCTCGGTGGGCGGCCGCAACGAGGCGCACCACTCGGGGTTGACCGACGACCGCATGTACCTGTGGGCGACCGGCCTCGACACGAGCAAGATCTTCATCTTCGACATCCACACCGATCCCGCGAAGCCGAAGCTGCACAAGACGATCGACGACTTCGTGGCGAAGAGCGGCGGCGTCGTCGGCCCGCACACGCACTATGCGCTGCCCGGGCGCATGATGATCACCGGGCTGTCGAACAACAAAGACCACGGCGGACGGACCGGCATGGTCGAATACACCAACGACGGCGAGTACGTCACCACGCACTGGATGCCCACCGACGATCAGCTCGCGGGCGCGAAGAAGACCGGCAAGTACGCCGACGGCTACGGCTACGACGTCCGCGCGCTGCCGCGGCTCAACGTGCTCGTCACCTCGTCGTTCACCGGCTGGAACAACTACATGATGAACCTCGGCAAGATGATGGCCGATGCCGAGGCGATGAAGCACTTCGGCAACACCGTGGTGGTGTGGGACCTGCACACGCGCAAGCCGAAGAAGATCTTCGACGTGCCGGGCGCGCCGCTGGAGATCCGTTGCGCCTGGGGAGCGCGACACGACTACTGCTTCACCAGCACGGCGCTGACCTCGAAGATCTGGCTGATCTATTCCGACGGACAAGGCGACTGGCAGGCCGAGGCCGTCGCCGACATCGGTGACGCGAGCAAGATCCCGCTGCCGGTCGACATCTCGATTTCCGCCGACGACACCCGGCTGTGGGTCGATACGTGGAACGACGGCATGACACGACTGTTCGACATCAGCGACCCGCATCATCCGAAGCAGATCTCCGAGCAGAAGATCGGCGATCAGCTGAACATGGTGTCGCAAAGCTGGGACGGCAAGCGCGTGTACTTCACCTCGTCGCTGCTCGCGAACTGGGACAAGACCGAGGGGAAACCGGGGGACCTGCAGTACTTCAAGGCCTACGACTGGGACGGCAAGAAGCTGACGCCGCCTTCGCGATCGACTTCCAGAAGGAGAAGCTCGGTGCGCCGCACCAGATGCGCTTCGGTGCCCGCGCGTTGTACGGCAGCGCTCGGCGCGATGAGGACGTGCGGGTCGCCGAGGCGGTGCGATAACCCGAGGAGCGGCGTCGCCGCGCCGCGGCGTGGCGGCGATGCGTAACGGGCCGCCACTTCTCGTCCTGGCGTTCGCCGCGATCGCCGGCTTGGCGCACGCCGAGCCCACACCCGCGCCCAACGTGCTGGCGCCCGGCTGGACGGCGCTCGGCTATGCGGCGCCCGCGCCGGGCACATACGAGCTGCCGCCGCTCGGCGAGGCGGCGGACGGCGACGTGCTCGACACCGCCGGCCGCCCCCGCCGCATCCATGACTTTCTCGGCGACAAGGTCGTCGTCCTGAGCTTCGTCTACCGGTCGTGTCCGGACGTCAATGGATGTCCGCTCGCGAACTTCGTCCTGACGGGCATTGAGCGGCGCGTTCTCGAGGATCCGGCTCTCCGCGATGAGGTGCGGCTCGTCTCCATGAGCTTCGATCCGGCGCACGACCCTCCCGCCGCGATGCGCCAATACGGAGACACGCTCGCTCCCAAAGGAGGAGCAGACTGGGCCTTCCTCACCACCGCATCGGAGCAGGCGCTCGCCCCGATCCTGGAGGCCTACGGCCAGTCCGTGCGCAGAGAGTATGACGAGAACGGTAAGCCGCTCGGCACGATCTCCCACATTCTCCGCGTCTATCTGATCGACAAGGGGAAACGCATCCGCAACATCTACTCCAGCTCGTTCCTCCACGCGGACACGGTGACGAGCGACATCCAAACGGTCCTGCGTGAGGACCACCGCGACGGGGGTCGACCCGGAGACGAGCTCGCGGGCGGGGCTGCCGGAGTTCCCTCTGCCGGGGACGACAAGCACGGCTACGAGCGTGACGACTACGAGACGCGGTCACACAGCCTCGCCACGCAGACCGGCACGCCGACGAACCTCATGCGCTTCCAGATCAACCCCCCACTCGGCTTGCCGAAAGTGCCGGTGCTCAAAGACGATCCGGTCACAGTCGAGAAGGTGGCACTCGGGCGCAGGCTCTTCTTCGACCGCCGGCTCTCACGGAACAACACGATCTCGTGCGCCATGTGCCACATCCCCGACCAGGGGTTCACGAACAACGAGATCGCCACCGCGGTTGGGATCGAGGGGCAGACCGTGCGGCGCAATGCGCCGACGATCTACAACGCCGCCTACGCCAAACTCCTGTTTCACGACGGGCGCGAGACGCGGCTCGAGCAGCAGATCTGGGGGCCCCTTCTGGCGCGCAACGAAATGGGCGATCCTGCGGTCGGCTACGTGCTCGATAAGATCCGTGCGCTGCCGGACTACCGCGGGCGTTTCGAGGCCGCGTTCGACGGACGCGGGCTTACGATGGAGACGTTGGGGATGGCGCTCGCGAACTATGAGCGCACCCTGCTGTCGGCGAACAGCCCGTTCGACCGTTGGCACTTCGGCAAAGAGCGGGGAGCCGTCTCGCCGTCGGCAGCGCGCGGTTTTCAACTCTTCACGGTCAAGGCCGGCTGCGCCCATTGCCACACGATCGCCGAGAACTACGCGCTCTTCACAGACCAGCAGCTGCACAACACCGGCGTCGGCTACCGACAGACGATGGCGAGCACTCCAAGCCACCGCCGCGTCCAGCTCGCGCCGGGGACTTTCGTTACCATGGATACGGCCGTCGTCGCCGACGCGTCCGAACCGCCGCCAAGCGACCTCGGGCGTTACGAGATCTCCGAAGACCCGAACGACCGCTGGAAGTACAAGACGCCGGGGCTGCGCAACGTCGCCCTGACGGCGCCGTACATGCACGACGGCTCGCTCGCGACATTGCGTGAGGTCGTCGAATTCTACGACGCTGGTGGCGCGACCAACGAGCTGCTCGACCCTGCGATCCGGCCGCTCCACCTCAGTGACACCGAGAAGGACGACCTCGTCGTCTTCCTCGAATCGCTTACCGGCAGCAACGTGGGCGCAATCGTCGCCGACGGCCTCGCCGCGCCCGTGGGCGATCCGGGGTGACGGTGGGGTCTCCCCTTGCGTCGTCACGGCAGCGAGGCGCCCTTCCGCGGCCATTATGACAACTCGGCCGCTTATAGTTACTATCCCCCTTTGCTGAGCTTCCCCGAGAGTTCGAGCCGACGGAGAACTGCATCCGCAACTCGGTAGAGGAGGAGCTGAACCGGCCGCGCCGCGAGAAGATTCTGAGAACAGCCGCTGTCGTGTCAGCGATTCCTGGGCGCACCGGGAATCGACAGACCCGGGACGTCGTCGGTGCCGTTGATGACCTGCGTCGGCCATGCGATCTTCTCCTCGATGCGCGGCCTGGCCGAGCATGACGATGCGCTGCGCCTGCGGGCGAGCCGGCGCCGTGCATCGCCTCGACCATGGTCGTGACGCTGGTCATGTTCTCGATGTAGCGGCCGAGCTTGATGCGCTCGTCGACGTCGTAGTCCGGGTTGGCGGTGTGGTACTTGCGGACGAGGTCGCCGATCTCGGGGTTCTCGAGCGCCTTCTCGTCGGGCATCGTGGCGAGGAAGCCGCCGGCGAGGTCGTGGCTGAGGCGGCCGATCTGGTAGACGTTGCGGGTGATGTTCTGCTTGACCGTGTTGGCCATCATCGGGTCGACCATGAACGAGCCGCACGGCAGCGCGTAGCCCATCGCGCTGGCGCCGATCGCCGACGCGTAGGTGGTCTCGTTCATGTGGATCATCTCGACGAGCTTGTCCTTGACGACGGCGTTGCGGTCGGTGCCGAGGATCGCGGGTCATCTTGGCGGTGGCGCCGATCAGCACGTCGGCGTTGCCGCCCTTGCAGCCGCCGTAGTTGGCGCGGTGCCAGGTCGCGAAGTAGTTGACGAGCGTGCCCGACGTACTTCGACCTCGCCGTTCAGGAAGATCCGCTCGTTCGGCACGAAGACGTCGTCGAAGACGACCATCGCCTCGCCGCCGACGACGCCGAAGCGCGGGTTGCCGATGTCGCAGCCGCCCTCGAGCTTGCGCGAGTCGTTCGACTGGCGGCCGAAGATGAACATCACGCCCTTCGCGTCGGCCGGCACGGCGCAGGCGATCGCGTAGTCCTCCTCGCCGGCACCAGGCCGGTGCCGGGCAGCACGAGGACCTCGTGCGAGTTGATCCCGCCCGTGTTGTGCAGCTTGGCGCCGCGGATCACGACGCCGTCCGGCCGGCGCTCGACGACGCGCACGAACTGGTCGGGATCCTCCTGCTCCGAGGGCCGCTTGGCCGGTGGCCCTTCGGGTCGGTCATCGCGCCGGCCAGCATCAGGTCCTCGCGCTGCACCCGCGCGAGGTACGTGCGTGAAGCGCTGCGTGGTAGTCGGTGCCCTTCGGCCTGATCGATCTCGTAGGAGACCGCGTAGATCGCGTTCAGCGCGTCGAGGCCGACGCAGCGCTGGAAGCAGGTGCCGGTCATCTGGCCGAGCAGGCGCAGCATCTGGATCTTCTTCACCAGGTCGTCGGCGCTCTGGAAGATGTGCGTGTAGCGGTGGATCCGCTCGCCGGTCAGGTGGCTCGTCGCCGTCATCACGTCGCGGTGCTCGGGCACGTGCGCCAGCTCGTAGGTCTTCGCGACCGTGTTGATGTGCGGCGCGACCGACGGGTGGTCGACGATCGACTCGACCCGCTCGCCACCGACGTAGGCGCGAATCTCAGCGCCCGCAGGCTCTCGACGTACTGCTCCGGCGTCTTGAGGGCCATGCTCATCTCCTCTCGAACTGCCGGGTGGGCGCATGCCGCGCCGACACCCCCAGCTCCTGTTCATCCCGCGTCGAGCGGTCGAAACGGTGACGGTGCGTCGGCCTCTCTTGGTTTGACGGGCACGTGCCCTCGCGGTTCGACCTTGACTACGTCCGCGCGAGCGGCTTGTCAACGTCGATCAGCCCATGCGACGCGTGGCCGAGGCGGAGAAGCGGGATCGGCTCGACCGCGCGAGCTGGCCCGAGGACGACCCTGTGCGCCGAGCCCGGTGTCGGTCGCGAGGCTGCCGATCGCAGGAGGATGGTCACGGCTCGGCGGGTCTGCGCCCAGATGGACTGCCGTCTCGCATCCCCGCTCAACCTGAAACGCCCCAGCGGTTTTGACTCCCGTCGTGCCTGGCCGACCTGCGT
>CAVUWD010000011.1:0-672741 GCA_963745025.1 uncultured delta proteobacterium | reverse complement strand
CGATCCCTACGCCCGCGAGCTTCCCCGCATCCAAGGACCAGGGAAGCGAATCGAGCACGCGCTTACTCTCGCTGGACATGGCTCCAGTACGGCTCGGCTAGTTCGGCAAGATCGTGCCGAAAAGTCCATCTGCCTCGTCGTTCAGCCCCGCCGTGAAGTACAGCGTGTCGGGCTGCGCGCCGAGCGGCGTCAGTGCGCTCGGACCGCTGAACGTCAGCGACCACAATCCGTCATTGATGAGGGGCTTGCCGTCGGGTCCGGAAACCGTTCCCAGCCAGTGGCCGGTCGCCGGATCATACGCGTTGATCTTGCCGTTGCCGAAATTCCCGATCAGGATGTCGTTGGCGAATCGGCCGAAGCTCGCCGGCGCCAGCGCCACACCCCATGGCGAGTCCAGGTGCCCGTGCTGGGCAAAGTGCTGGAGGAGGTTGCCGTCGGTGTCGAACACACTGACGAAGCCATGCGCCGGCTTGTTGACCGGGTCATGTTTCGCCTTATCCTGCATCGCGTAGGTCACCCAGAGCTCGCCGTTGACATCCTGAATGCCGAAGGGCGCGTATCCGTGCTGCACGTTCGGGTCGGCGAATGAACCGCTCAGAGTTACCTGATGGAAATTGGTGTCGAAGACATCGATATTGCCGGTGCGGAAATTGGCCGCATAGAGAAGCGGCCCGTTGGTCGTGTTCGCCTCGAGCGCGAGCCCCTTGTAAACGGCGCCGGTGGGTCCGCCGCCCGCCGAGTTATCCACGACGATCACGGCAGTAAGCGGATTGGGGATGCCAGGGCTGCCGGGGCTAGGGAACCCCGCGATGTTCCATGCCTCGATGGTGCCGTCCTCGGTGGAGAAGATGAATAGCGCCGGACCGAAGTTGCCGGTCGGCGGGTTGGGGATTGCGAAGGCCCCGCCCCCGACAAAAAAGTTGGCGACGATTCCGGTCGGAGTTCCACCGGTGGCGTTCATTGGCGCCGGGATGGTGACCTGCGGCAGTCCGGGAAACGGAACTCCCAGACCGTCGTAGAGGGCAGACAGCCCCGCATTGTTGTCGTTGACCCACAAAGGGTTGCCGGGGAAGAACGCGATGCCCCACGGATTGAGCAGCGTGGGATCGGTAAATTGCGCGAGCCCGGGTATGTCTGAAACCAGGTTGGACTGCACGTACCCCGCCGCGCGCGCGTAGCCAGAGGTGGCAGCCATCAATACGAGCGAGGTAATCAGAGCGGCGAATTTCTTGTCGAGTGTCATGGCCTAGTTCCCCCTAAGTTGATTTGCGAAGTTTGGTTGTCGTCGCGGCGAGCCTCGCGGCCCGTCCCTTCTCGTGTTCTCTCCATTATCGATGTTCCTCTCTTGCTCGGTGGTGGCCGGCCGACGTTGTACATCGCCGGCCGGCCATGAAGGATCACGATCCAAAGCTAGCGGTCGTCGCCGTCGCGTCGGGTGGATGCCGGTACGGCGGGCTGAACCGGAACGAGGCTTCCGGAAAGCACCCAGGCACGCTGGCTCGGCGCGAACCGCGGCGCCAGCATCCCGTCGTTGATCTCGCGGGTCACGGCGAAGCGGTCGAACGCCGTGGCCGGGAGAAACAACCGCGCGTTGTCCGCGAACCCGTCGGTTGGCGTGTCCACGTCGCCTTCGACCGCTGAGATTACGCCGTCGTGGTCCTGATCCACGCGAGCGACTTCTTCGCGGTAGGCATCGAAGAGCCGCGTCGCGAAGTCCGTCACGCCCGGATCGAACGAGACCAGGCGCTCGTAGACGTCCAGGAAGATCTCGTTGGCGAGACCGCTCGGGATGAAGCGCATGCGGAACTCCCGCTGCGCATCGTCGTCGCCGTCGAAGCGGTCCGGGTCGCGCGGGCCGACGCCTTGGATCACGCCTGTCGTATTCGGGTTGTCACCGTACCTCACCGGATCGTTCTTGATCCCATGCGGTCCCGACCCGGGAATCAGCGATGAGAGCGCCCCGATCTGGCCCGCCTCGAAGGTGCCGGGAATCCCTCCCGTGAACGGCAGCTCGTAGAGCGGATGGATCCAGTTCGTCGTGTAGTTGAACTCCCAGTACGAGTGGCAATCACTCTGCTGTAAGCAGTTGTACGCGCCCATGCTGAGCTGGATGGGCACGACGTTCGTCTGCGTGTCGGGGAAGTGATCCGACGCGCTCGGCAGGCGCGGCGCTTCGCCGTCCACGGTGAAGACGTGCCCCTTTACGTTGTTCCCGCCCCCGATTGCTTTGAGAGCCTCAGCGTCGGCTTGCTCCAACCGTCCGAACTGCGCGTGTCCGTCCGCGCGGCGGGCCGACCTCTGGCACCGTCAGGTCGTGGATCATCCATCCCTCGTACCAGCCGCTCTCGTTGTTGATGACGAAGAGGCTGTCGATGTCGGTGAACACGTCGATGAAGGCGCGGACGTCGTTGGGGTCGGTCGGCAGGTCCGGCTTCGGCTCGAGCACCTCGCGTACGCTGCCGATGGTCGGCAGACCGCAATTTGATCCTGCCGCCGTCAGCATCACTTGGTCGTTCAACCCGGGAAAGAGGTGCGTGAACGGGTTCGGCTCGAAGCCGGTCGTGTCCAGCAAGTAATATTGGAAGAGTTGGCTCGGGTGATCCGCTTCGGCGAAGGCCTGGACGGGGAGGACACTGTGCGGTCGCCCGGCCAGTTCGCCGAGCCGCTCGCGGAGCGGGTCGGGTAGCGACTTGACGTCCTTTCGATTGCGTACGCTCTCCGTGTCGCGGCTCGCGTCGGGGTTGGAGTGACACGGGGGTGGGAGCTGCTGGTGCTTCGCGCGCGCGACCGACGGAATCAGCATCGTGCCGCCGAGGATCGCTAGCGCGGCAAGCCTCGCGGTCCCGTCTCCTCTCGTTTTCTTCTCCATGATCAATTCCTCCTATCCTGCAGACGAGTTAGAAAAGTAAATAATTCACTTCACAGATCTCCTACGCCCGTCTAGCAGTCGACGCAAGAAGGAAAAGTCATTTTTTTCCTTTTTCTTGGCATTCCGCGTTCGACCAGGTAGAGTGCGGCGCCATGGCGGTCGATGTCCGCGACGGATTGATCGGTGCGCTGGCAGACACGGTGCGCCCGCTCGTGAAGCGCCTGCTCGCCTCGGGGGTCCCGTTCGGACGAGTCGAGGCGCGGCTGCGCGAACTGTTCGTGGAAGTGGGGGAGCGGGAGCTCGCGCTCCCGGGACGGCGTCAGACAGACAGCCGAATCGCTTTGGTTACTGGCATCAACCGCGGGGAGGTCCGACGGATTCGCTCGCAGGACCAGCGGGCCAAAGCTCCACGCTCCTTCAGCATCAACCATGTGACGAGCCTGATCAGCCGCTGGCGCACCGACCCGCAGACCTCGGACCGCTCCGGTCGGCCCCGTCCCCTTCCGTATCACGCCGCGCGCGGGCCGACCTTCATGAAGCTCGCGCGTAGAGTCACGGGAGACCTGGCTCCACGCATCCTCCTCGACGAGCTGGTACGCAGCGGTGCGGCGGAGATACGCTCCGGAGAGATCGTCGTGCTCAAGAGCGACGCCTACGTTCCGAGGCTCGAGTCAGAGGAAAAACTCCAGATCCTCGCAGAAGACCCGGCGGAGCTGGTCGAGACGATCCTCCGCAACATCCTCGGCGAGAGTGAGGAGTTGCTCCTCCAACGCAAGGTCTTTTACGATAACCTGGGCAAAGACGCCGCTGCACGGATCCGAGCACAGATGCGCCGCGAGGGGGAACGATTCCTTCGACGCGTGAATCGCCTGCTCTCGCGATACGACCGAGATCGCAATCCCAAGGCGCCGGGCGGCGGTCGACACTACGCAGGGATTGGGGTCTACTTCTTCGAATCAGCCGGTGATGGCGAGAAGGCAAAGTCGGGTACCCTTTTGCAGCCGGCGGGGGAAGCGAAGACCCACGAGGCCAAATGATGGAATGGAGACGAGCGCTTTTGCTGCCATGCATCCTGATGCTCGGATGCTGCTCGTGCGCCATGGATGGTGGCTCGAGGGGCAGCGGCATCGCGACGGCTCAGGGCAACGTCGATAGCGTACAGATGGCGGCTCTCCTCATGCCGCATCGAGGGAGGGCGAAGACTCTCCTGGCCGTGCTTCGACGTTCCTTTAGGATGGAGTCGGTAGCCTCGGCGCGCACCGAACTCGAGGGAATTGTGGTCACGCTCGAGGGAACGAGCGCGACGGGCGAGACGGACGCGAACGGCGTCTTCTCGTTTGATGGAGACTTCGAGGGACAGCTCTCTCTCCTTTTCCAACGCGCCGACGACGGGCTCTCCGCGCGGACCGCGGTCAACATCCCGGCGGGCGGTACCCTGACCCTCAATAACGTTCGGATCGACAACCCGAGCGGCCAAGCCATTCCGGAGAGTCAGACTGTCGACTTCGAGGGATCACTCACGCAGATCGATTGCTCCGGCGACGCGCTCACGCTGGTCAGCACCCACAAGAGTCCGACCGACACCGACACCTATACCGTACGCCCGAACACGTCCTCGCTCGAGGACGCCCGCGGCGATCCCATTGGCTGCCAAAGCCTGCGGGACGGAGAACGGGTGCACGTGACCGGATCGGTAAACGAGGATGGGACGATCGGCGGCGGCGTAGTGCAGCAGGTGGAGGGATAAGGCAGCAGAACGCGCTTCGCCGGTGGTCAACCCGACAGGTCAACGGATAAGATCGCGCCCTTCCGGCCCGACCTCGTCGGTTACCCGGCGATGTCCTCTTCCTGTATGCGCCGGTGCGAGCTCTCGCGGAGTGCATGCCGACCGCAATGACCGATCGATCGTTGCCGATCCTCTGACGCGATGTGAGCGGGAGGCCCAGGCGTTGTAGCCGACAGCCTGCCGAATGAGCGGGGCCTTTGTGACGTGCCCGCGTCTGTGCCTTGAATCCGCATGGCGAGAGGGTCTATGGCTGCTGACGGCTCCAGAGCTCGTCGATCCGTTACCCGACCTGCCGCTTCGAGAACGCGAGCGGCATAAAGTTCTGCGGTGAGTGCGGGCGGCGCCTCGGTGAGCACCGAAGCCCTCGTCCGCACCTGACCCCCGGTCCTACACTCCGAGGCACCTCGCCGAGAAGATCCTCACCTCCCGCAGCGCCCTCGAAGGCGAGCGCAAGCAGGTGACGGTGCTCTTCGCCGACGTGCAAGGCTCCATGGCGCTGGCCGAGCAAGTCGATCCCGAGAGGTGGCACGGGATTCTTGACCGCTTCGTCCAGATCCTCATCGACGGAGTTTCACCGCTTCGAGGGAACGGTCAATCAGTACATGGGCGACGGGATCATGGCCTTCTTCGGGGCGCCGATCGCGCACGAGGCCCACGCGGCGCGCGCTTGCTACGCGGCGCTGTCGCTCCAGGAAGACCTTCGCCGCTTAGCGACGCCTGAGCGACAGGAGCGCCTGCCCGAGCAGCGCGCCCGCGCCGGCGAGAACAAACAGCGGCAGGACGTGGCCGAGCAGCAAGTGCGGCACAAAGGCAACCGGACACCAGAGGTCAACTGCGACCCACGCGCAGGCGCCGGCTGCAAGTCCCATTACCGCGCCGTTGAGCGCGGGCTGCACGGGGGCGCTCCGGCGTATGGCGAGGAAAGACAACAGAGGCCCAACCGCGACGAGGAGCGACAACGAAAGGCACCGCCACCCAGGCCGTTCCGGCCACGCCACCATCGCGTCGCCGAACGCCATGCTCCAGCCCACCTTCCACGCAAACAGACCGATCGGTATCAGAACGGCTCCGTAAAGAAGCCAGCTGCGAGGCCGTCCGAGCATCGATCGGCCTCTCCCGAGTGCGACCCACAAAGCCGTCGCGGTAACACCCATTGCACCACCGGCCGTCGTCACGACAAGCCAGACCGATCGCTCCAAGTGTTGCGACGGCGCGACCTCGCCGCCAAGCCCCAACAACTTGCCCTGCGACATGAGCAGCGCGAAGATCACAAACGCGCCAATACCGCTAGCGGCCGCGACCACACTGATGAACATGTTGCGGCGCTTGACCGCTGCGCGCGTCGGCGACGGCTCCGCCGCGGCCGCCGCCAACACCCGCGCCCTGAGTTCCGCGCTCACGGCGTTTCTCCCGCTTCGCGAAACACGGCACGCAAAGCCTGGTAGGCTCGATGGGTTCTCAGCTTCACGGCGGTCACCGACGTTCCCAATACTTCCGCAGCTTCTTTGAGACTCAGGCCTTCCTGCTGGAGAAGTTGGTACGCGGTGCGTTGGGCCTCGGGGAGGGCATCGAGCCGCTGCCGGACGCGCCCCTCCAGGCGGCGCGCGTGCAAGAGATCGTCGGCGGCAGCCATCGCTGCGGTCGGTTCGTACGTCATCCGATCGTCGTCGGCCGGAGCCTCCGAGAATAGGCGCTGCTCCACGCGGCGCCGTCGAGCGCTGTCGATCATCAGTCGCCGCGCGATCGCATAGGCCCACGGCATCACACGGGCACCCGGTATGAATGACCCGCGCTCCCGGTGAATCTGCAGGAGCGTCTGTTGCATCAAGTCCTCCGCAGCGGCGTGATCCCTCGTGGCTTTGCGCAAGAAGCCAAGCAGGCGCGGCGCGATCGCATCGTACAATTCGGCAAACGCAGCCTCATCACCCTTGGAGTAGCGCTCCATGGCTGCGTCCGCGCCGTCAACGCCTGGTTTTGCCACAACACGCTCGGTGCTCTTCCCTAGCATAGATACGAAACCGGGCGACCAAAGTTTCTCCGTCCAAGAGCTAAGTCAACCCGTCGATCTCAGTCGCGATCCGAAACTTTCGCCTCATCCATCCGTAATCAGTAGCCGAGCGGCACTTTCGCCGCCCTCGACTCAAAACCGGCGCACGCAGCGCCAAAGGAGACTTGTATGAAGACTTCCGAAAGGTTCGCCCGTCCGCCCACGCTCCTCTTCGCCGGCGTGGCTGCTCTCAGCCTGACCGTAGCGGTCGCAAGACCGCCGCTGGCCTCAGCGAACGACGCGGCGCACCCTGCCGACGTCGAGAAGCTGGAGCTGACCCCATCCTCTGCGCAGCTGGCAGAGTGTATGCCCGACGCCACGCTGGACGTCAGGGTGGAACTCGACACCGAAAAGGCCGGCTTCGACAGGTTCCAGATCCGTGCCCATAACCTGCCCCCCAACCGAGACTACGCGGTCTTCTTGCTTGAGCAGGCCGGAGCGCCGTTCGGCGCGGCCGAGTACATCGGCGACTTCCGCACCAACGAGAACGGAAACGGCCAGAACACTTTCAAGCTAATCGTCCAGGAGGCCTTCTCGTCCACGCTCGTCGACGGCCACCGCGTGCGCGTCGATCTCAACCAGGTCGGCGTCTGGTTCGCCGACCCGGCGGGCGACGACTTCTGCCTCGGGGCCAACAGCCCCGTTACGCCGTTCGACGGAGACAACGAGGCGGGTGTCCAGGCCTTCAACTCCGCCAACACCGACGCGCTTCCGGCCCCGTAGCCGCAATGTCCCCAGCTTGGGAGCACCCGGCTGGGTGATCTTTGGAAAAGCAGGGCGGCAGGCCGTGTCAGCTGGGAGCCACCATATCGCCAAAGAGGTTTCCCAAGCTGGCCGTGCCTGCCGCCCTGCGTTGAGCTTCCGCCCGGACTGCCTCGCGGCGAGTCCGTATGGATCGTGCTGCGGAGCTCGTAGGGATGCCTACCGCCTGAACCCTCGAATGCCTGCCGGGATTCGAAAAGTCGCCGCGATCATGAAGGCAGCGATCGGGAACTCGGCCCCTCCGATCCATCGCGACTTGTTGTTGCGGAAGATCACTCAGTTCCGATCGCACCTTACTTGCGAGATGCCAACAAGGTCCAGGAGCGCACGGGCGGCAATCCCCTTTTCATCGTTCGGGCTCTCCTCGAGACCGGTTCTCATAAAAATCTCATTTCCAAGCGACGATCACGGCCGCGCGACGCGGTAGTGTCCGGCCATCACGCTCGGCATGTCGCCGAGCAGAGCCGCGGCGCAGACGCGCCGGAAAGGGAGACTGCAATGCCTCTAGTCAACGTGAAGGTGATCGAGGGTGTGTTTGACGAGAACCAAAAGCGAGCGATGGTGGAGAAGCTGACCGACGCGATGGTGGCCGTGGAAGGAGAGAACCTGCGGCCCGTGACATGGGTGGTCATCGAAGAGGTCCGGGGCGGCGACTGGGCGATCGGCGGCAAGCCGCTCGCAGCGCGGGACGTCAAGGCCCTCGCCGCGGGGCGCGCCGCGTAAAGTGCAAGACATGCAGAACGTGCCGAGCGGCGTCGCACTGGGATGCCGCTCGGCTCCGCCCATGATAAGGTTTCGCAGCGGATGGCGACGCGCCTGAATCAGCTCCTCGAATCTCGGGCCGCCGACGCCTTCGTCGGCCGCAGCGCCGAGCTCTCGCTGCTCGACACCGTCTTCGCCGAAGCGGGTCCGCTGGTCGTGCACATCCATGGCATCGGCGGCGTCGGCAAGACGGCGCTTCTCGATGCATTCGCGCGCCGCGCCCGGCGCTTGCGCTCTACCGCATTGCTGCGCCTCGATTGCCGCGGCGTCGAGCCCACCGAGCGCGGCTTGGTACACGCGGTCGCATTGATCCTCGGCGCGCGGGTGAAAGCGCTCGGCGGATTGACGGGGAGGATGCGCCGCCTCGGTAAACGGGTCGTGCTGGCGCTCGACAACTACGAGGTCTTCCGACTGGCGGACACATGGATTCGACAGTCGTTCGTACCCGCGTTGCCCGACAATGCGCGGCTGGTGCTCGCGGGGCGTCAACCGGCGGTTTCGGCTTGGAGCACCGCGCCCGAATGGGCGGGGCTCTTTTGTAGCATCGCGCTGCGGCCGTTGAACGAGACGGAAGCCGGCGAGCTGTTGCGTCGCATCGGCGTCTCGACATCGGACGCCGGACGCATCAACCGATTCGCGCGAGGCCATCCGCTGGCCTTGAAGCTCGCCGCTCAGACCTTCGAGCGCGCGTCGGCAGCGGACGTCGAAGGAGTTGCCGCGCATGGCGTCGTCGAACAGCTCGTGCGCCGCTACCTCGCCGACATCGACGATCCGCAAACGCTCGAGGCGCTGAACGCCGCCGCGGTCGTGCGCCGGACGACGCGTTCCTTGCTGCGGGCGATGTTGCCTGCCGGCGCCGGCGACGAAGGCTTCGAGCGATTGGCGTCATTGCCTTTCGTCGAGCACGACCGAGACGGCTTGTTTATCCACGAAGCGGTACGCTCCGCCGTCGCGGCCGCGCTGCGCTCCAGCGATCCGGCCGTCTACCGGGCGCGTCGCCGCGCCGCGTGGCGGCAGCTTCGCACGGAAGTCCGGTCGGCCGGTTTAGCGGAGCTGTGGCGCTATACCGCCGATCTCCTGTACCTGATCGAGAATCCGATCGTGCGCGACGCGTTCTTCCCGAGCGAAGCGCACCGTCTGATCGTCGAGCCCGCTCGCCGCGAGGACAGCCCGTCGATCGAAGCGATCATCGATCGCCACGAGAGCGGGGAGGGCGCGGCCGCGCTGAGAAGCTGGTGGAGAGCGCTGCCGACGGCCTTCCACGTCGTGCGCGACGGCAGCGGCACGCCATGCGGCTTCTACTGCATGTTCGAGCGCGCCGCGCTCGACCGCTGGAGCCCGTCTCAAGACGACCCGCTCGTCCGCCAGTGGCTGGCACACGAGCGGTCCATGCCCACGGACTCGAGCCAGCGTACGCTCTTCCTTCGACGCTGGCTCGCCGACCAGGAGGGAGAATGCCCCTCGGCGGTTCAAGCCGCTTGCTTCCTCGACATCAAACGCACGTACATGGAGCTACGGCCGCGGCTCCGCCGCGTGTACACGACGTTCTGCGACGAGAGCGCCTGGCGGGATCGGCTCCAGAAGCTCGCCTTTCGTGTGCTTCCGGAATGCGGCGTCGCGTTCGGCGCAACTCGCTATCATTCCGCGCTGCTCGACTTCGGGCCGGACTCGGTCGACGGCTGGCTGTCCGCGTTCGCGGCCGACGAGCTCGGCGTCGAGGAAAGCGATCTCGTCGACGCGGACGGTCGGCGCCTGAAGGCCGACGGCCGCTACGCGGCGCTGACCCGACTCGAGTCCCAAGTGCTTCAGTTTCTGATGCATCGCCAAGGAAGCGCGGTTTCGCGCGACACCTTGCGCAAAGAGGTCTGGGGCCACCGCGGCGACGGCGCCAGCAACGTCGTCGACGTAATCATCCGATCGCTGCGGAAGAAGCTCGGTCCGCGAGCGTCGACGATCGAGACGGTGAGCGGCGTCGGTTACCGGTTCTGCCCCGAGCGCATGCTCGCCACTCTATTGTTCGTCGACATCGTTCGCTCGACCGAACGGGCCGTGGCGCTCGGCGACGCCCGCTGGCGCGCCTTGCTCGACCGATTCCACGGGGTGGCGCGGGCACGGATCACGGAGTTCGGCGGAGACGTCGTGCAGACCGTCGGCGACGGCATGCTCGCGAGGTTCGAGGCACCGGCCGCAGCGCTGCGCGCGGCTTGTGCAATCCGCGACGCGGTGGCTCCTCTCGGCATCGTCACGCGAGCGGGCGTGCATACGGGGGAATGCGAGATCATCGGCGACAGCTTCGCCGGGATCTCCGTCCACGTCGCCGCGCGCATCGCGGCGACGGCCCGGCCCGGCGAGGTTCTCGCCTCGACGACGGTGCGGGACCTGGTCGCGGGCTCCGGCTTGCGCCTGGCCGAACGCGGGCTCCACCGCCTCAAGGGCGTTCCCGGCCCGCAGCGTCTCGTCGCGCTCGCAAAACCTCGCCGCCTTGCCAAACCTCGCAAGCGCGCGTAGTCGCAGCCGGCGACCCGGTTTTACGCGCGTCGACCTCGGAAGGCTTCCGGCTACGGCAAGAACTCCAAGAGTCTCTGCCGTAGCCGGAAGCCCCTATTCTCCGCTGCCGAACAGCTTCGGCGTCGGCATCTTCGCGCGGATCTCCGTCCATGAACTGGTTCACCGTCCCCTCGAAGCAGTGAACGCCGTCGGTGAGGATGTGGAAGAATCGGTCGAGGATCCGGTGCCACTCTTCGGGATCGAGCTGTTCGGCGAGATCCATCGAGCCCTTCACGTCAGCGAAGAGTACCGTCACCTGCTTGCGCTCGCCCTCGAGCGCGCTGCGGGTGGTGAGGATCTTGTCGGCGAGGTGCTTAGGGGTGTAGGTGCGAGGATCAGGTGGCGGCGGGCGAGGTTCGTCTGGCGCGAGCGGCCGGCCACATTCGCCGCAGAATCGAAAGCCCGGGGGGTTCTCGGCCCCGCAGCTCGAGCATCCCATGGCGGACGACGCCCGCAGCTCCCGCAGAACTTCACGCTCGCGGAGTTGTCGAAGCCGCAGGCGGTGCAGGTCACGAGCCGAGCTCCTTCAGGACCTCCGCCGCGCGGATCGGGGCGCCGATCTCGAGGAACAGACGGTGCGCCTCGCGAAGCTCGCGCGCGCGGGTGGTGTCGTCGCCGCTGAGCCTTGCGAGCTCGGCGCGCTCGACGTGGAGGAAAGGCTCGTAGCTCTTGGCGCCCGACATCTCGAGCCAGGCGTCGGCTTCGGCGAGCGCGGCCTCGATGTCTCTCGCCGCCTCGAGGCCATGGGTTTCACGGAGAGCGCGTATTCGAATGAGTTGAGCCGAGAACTCCCAGAAACGGGTGCCGAGCCGGCGGCAGACGGCGATCGCTTCGTCGGCGAGCGTCAAGGCCCTTGCACGATCACCGAGCCCGAGATGCGCCGCCGCCATCGCGGCGAGCACGCCGCTTTCGACTACGGAAAGCCGACGTTCCCTCCCGATCGTCAACGCGGTTCCCAGGACTTCGAGCGCATCGTGCCATGCGCCGTTCAAGACGTTGGCGATCCCGAGGTAGAGGTAAGCGAAGTTTCGTGCGACCGGGATGCCAGTCCGTTCCGCGTAGTCCACCGCCTCGCGGCCGTGCGCCAGAGCAGGCACTGCCTCGCCGGTGACCTCACACCGAAAGACGTGGACGGCGTGCGAGAACCAGAGCGGAGTCAGCTGCTGAGACGTGCGAGCGAGCTCGATCACCTGGTCGAGCTCGGCTGCCCCTTCTCGAGGACGCCCGGTTAGGCTGAGGGCAGCGCCGCGCCAACACGAGAGGCCGAGGCTCGGGCTAAAGCCGATTCGATCAGCGCCGAGGCCGAGACCTCCCCGAGCGAGCCCGAGACCCTGCTCCGTAATGGCAAGGCACTCGCGTAGCCGCCCAGCAAAAAAATAGGCATTGGACGGACCGTACCGAACGGCCACTCTCAAGCCGATGTCCCCCGTCTCGTCGGCGCGTCGAATCGCCTCGAGGAGCGGATCGAGCGCTTCTTCGAGAGCTCCGGTGAAGAACCGAACGAGGCCGAAGCCGTTCAGGAGCTGGCTGAGGATGTGAGGGTCCCCGCTGCGAGTTGCGAGCTCTCTTCCTTCCCGGAAGAGCGTAGTCGCCTGGTCCTCCACATCACCCATACGAGCGAGGTGAGTCATGATCTGGGCGCGCGCGGCTGCTCTCTCGACGAGGTCCTCCGGCGTCTCCGGGAGCGTGTCCAGAAGCTCCCGCACGCTCCCCCAGTGCCGGAGCGCCTCGGAAGAATTGTTGAGCCCGACCCACTCGGCCGCGCGGCGATGCCACTTCGCAGCTTCCCGAGACTCGCCCGCATGCTCCCAGTGGTAGGCGAGGAGCGCCGCATGCTCGCCGAGCTTCCCCGAATCGATCTCCTCGATCGCACGCGCGATCGCGGCGTGGACGTGGGCTCTTCGCTCGGTGAGCTGCGAGCCATAGGCGACCTCCTGGGTGAGGGGGTGTTTGAACGCGTACTCCGCCTCTGGATAGAGCGCCTCTTCGTAGAGGAACTCGGCTTCAATCAGCGCCCGCAGAGCATCGGCCAGCTCCGTCTCGGGAAGCTCCCCGACGCGCTTTAGGACCGGCTCCGAGAACGTCTTCCCGATCACGGACGCGGTTTGGAGGACTCGCTTCTCCTTCTCCGGGAGTCGATCGATCCGGGCGGCGAGAACGGCCTGCACGGTCGGCGGAATCGAGACCGCGTGAATCGGCTTCGTCAGTCTGTAGGCGCCCTTCGACCCTTCGAGACTTCCGGCTTCGGCGAGCGACAGGACGACCTCCTCGATGAAAAACGGGTTCCGCCCGTTCGCTCACGAATCAGGCCTCCGAGACCCGCGAGCGACGGATCGTTGCCGAGAAGATCCGTCAGCAGCTCCGCGATCGCTTCCGGATTGAGCGGGAGGAGCGGAAGCTGCTGGTAGTATGACTTCTGCATCCAGCGGGCGTGATACTCGGGGCGGAAGTTCACCACACGAAGAACCTGCGTGCCCGGAAGAGCTTCTACGAGTTGCTCCACGAGCGCATCGCTCCCACCGTCGAACCAGTGAAGATCCTCGAACAGCGTCACCGCCGGCACCCGCCGACCGCGAACCTGGGTGATCCGCTTCACGATCGCGTAGAGCTGCCGCTGGCGAGCCTCCGGATCCATCCGGGTGATCGGCTGCTCGGGATCGGAGACGCCGAAAAAATCGAAGATCAGAGGAAGGGCTTCGCGGAAACTCTCATCAAGAAGCAGTAGGCCTCCCGCGATCTTCTGCCGGGCTGCTTGAGGATTGTCCTGGTCGGTGATGCCGAAAAAACTCCGCATGAACTCGAGCATCGGCAGGAACGGCGTTGCCTTTCCGTACGGGACTCCATGGGTTTCGAAAGTTTGTAGGCCACGTGCACGGCAGCGCTCCAGAAATTCGTGGCAGAGCCGACTCTTGCCGACTCCCGGCTCGGCCACAATTCCGACGACCTGCGCATTCCCCGAGATCGCCTGCTCGAGCGCCATCTCAAGCACAGCCATCTCGCTCTGGCGGCCGACGAACTTCGAGAAGCCGCGCGCGCGAGAGACCTCGAGCGCGTCCGAAGACGGCCGAGCCCCTCGAGCTCGTAGACGCCGAACCGGCTCCTTCAGACCCCTTGACCGTCGAGCCGCCCGAGATCGCGGAGCGCAAAGAACCCTTTGCACAGCCTCGCCGTGTGCTCAGTGAGGTAGATCCTCCCCGGCTCGGCGATCTGCTCCATCCGCGCCGCCGAGGCTCGCCGTGTGGCCGAGCGCCGTGTAGTCCATCCGCAGATCGTCGCCGATCCTGCCGACCACGACCTCGCCCGAGTTGAGGCCCATCCGCACCGAGAAGTTGATCCCCTTGCCGATGCGCAACTCGTCCGCGTAGCGGCGCAGCGCGTCTCGGAGGTGCAGTGCGGCGTAGCAAGCCCGCTGCGCATGGTCTTCGTGTGCGATCGGGGCGCCGAACAGCGCCATGATGCCGTCACCGCGGTACTCGTTGACCGTGCCCTCGAAGCGGTGAACGCCTTCGGCCAAGATCTGGAAGAAACGATCCATGATGCGGTGCCACTCTTCCGGGTCGAGCTCGGAGGCCAGTTCCGTCGATCCCCTGACGTCGGCGAACAGGATCGTGACTTGCTTGCGCTCGCCTTCGAGGGCGGACTTGGATTGCAGGATCTTGTCGGCGAGATGTTTTGGCGTGTACGAGCGCGGATCGCGCTGCGTCGATTGCTTCGCGGCCCCGGCGAGCGGCTTCCCGCATTCGCCGCAAAATCGCTCGCCCGGCTGATTGTTGGCACCACACGCGGCACAGGCGAGACCCAGGGCTCCGCCGCACCCGGCACAGAATTTCCGGCCCTCCCGATTCTCGCTACCGCAGGATGAGCATCGCATCGAAGGACAGCTTGCCTCAGCAGGCGATAGTCCCTGCGGGGAGTCTAGCGCAAGCGGGAGGCGGTGGTCCCGTCAGGACTGAGTCTGCCCGGGCACGTCTTGCGAGTGCTTTGTTCCAAGCCGGTTCCGCGTCTGACGTCGCGCACGAAACCTCAGGAGGCGGGCGTCCGTGCGGCGACGTACTGGTCCGTCATGCGCTGCAGGCGATCGCTGACGATGCGGGTGAGATTGAGAAAAACCCTGGAGGCGATCCGCGGATAGCGGAACTGGATGCGCTCGAGGAAGCGCTCGTTCACGGCGAGGACCTCCACGGGCTCGGCGGCCACGACGTCGGCGCTGCGCTCGTGGTGGCGAACGAGGCCCATCTCGCCGAACACCTCACCGTGACGGTATCGAGCGAGGTAGCGCCGCTCCCCGCCGCTCCCCGCGAACACGTCGACCGCGCCCTGAATGATCACGTACATCTCGTCGCCGATCTCGCCCTGGCGAACGATCTTGTCGCCGGGGGCGAACCGCTTAATCTCTCCCATCAGGACGACGATCCGCGCTTGCGCGGGCCTGAGGCCGGCGAAGAATGGGATGGTCCGCGCCGGATCCTTGCCGAGCTTCACCGCGAGGAGGTCCCAGACCGTGATGATCTTGGTGGTCGCCAGAAGTGCCGGCAGCAGCACGAGGTTGGCGGCGAGCGCGGTCGCCATCGTCATTCCGGTAAGGAGACCGAACTGCTGGATCGGCACCAGGCTCGCGAAGGCAAAGGTCAGAAACCCGAAGAACAGGGCTACCGTCGCATAGATGATCGGGATGCCGACGATGCGCAGCGTCTCGACGAGAGCCGAAACTTGGTCGGTGGCCCCCTTCAGCTCGAGGTTGAGTCGCGCCATGTAATGAACCGTCGAATCGACGGCGATCCCGAGCGCGATTGCCGCGATCAAGCTGGTGCCGAGGTTCAGGAAGACCCCGAGCCACCCCATCGCCCCGAAGAAGATGACGATCGACAGGAGGTTCGGCAGGATGGCGAGGAAGCCCACTTTGACCGACAGGAACATGAGGGCCATGACGAGGAAGATCACAGCCAGGGCGAGCGACAGACTCTTGATCTGTCCGGCGACGATGTCCGATGCGGTACCGGTGAGCAGCACCACGTTGCCGGTGAGACGTGCATGGATCTTCGGCGGGAACTGCTTGCCGACATAGTCGCGAATCCTGGCGAGCGTTTCTTCGATCTCGTCCGAGCCCGTCAGCTTCGTGCGCACGAGCATCGCTGCGGTTCGGAAATCCTCCGTAACGTAGAAGGTCTTCGATCTCTTGGCCACGAACTTCAGCGGGTCAGCAAGGCTCTTGGGATCTTCCCAGAGGGACTTCGGTATCTCGTGCGGCAGGACGTTTCCCTGCTCGTCGAGCATCTCGTTGCCCTCAGCACCCTTGCTCTTGTTGAGGCTTGCCTCGATCAATTCGAGAACGTCGACGATGGACATCGACGAAGTGACCCCGGGAAGCGTGAGGAGAAAGCTGCGCAGATCCCTGATCTGCTTCAGGACCTCCCAGCGCTTGAAGAGATCCGGCTCGGTCCCTTCGAGCACGAGGTAGAACGGGGGGTTCGCCGCGACGATCTCCCGATTGATCGCTTCGTTCGCCTGAAGCACCTCCGAGCTCGGCTTGAAGTAGTAGCGCCAGTTCGAATCGACGTGGATGAGGCGCGCTCCTGCCGCCGCCACGACCGCGGTCGCCGCGCATGCCCAGAGGATCGGGTGGCGAAATACGTAGGCGCGCTTGCCGAGGCGCCGCAGGAACTGTGAAAGAATCGGTGAGACCTTGCCCGATCTCTTCGTCCGCAGCTCGACCGACATCAGCTCGAGCGCCGCCGGGATGAGCGTGAGCGAGGTCACCGTGAGAAATACGAGCCCGACGACGGCAAAAAGTCCGAGGTCCCAGATCGCCGTAATGCGATTGACCATCAGCGATCCGAACCCGACGATGTTCGTGAAAGCCGAGATCACCAGCGGCAGCCACACTCGCTCGAAGGCGCGCACGACTAGCTCCTCGCGGGGCGCTCCGGCATCGACCTGCTCGTAGTAACGGGCCATCACGTGAATCGCATAGGTGCTGCCGATCACCAGCAGGAGAGGCGGCAGAATGAAGGTGCCGATGGTGATCGCCTTGCCGGCGAGCACCATCGCACCGAGAGTCCACGACAGGGCCATAAGGACGGAGACCACGGGCAGAACGACGCCGCGCACCGTCCAGAAGGATAGCCAGAACACGGCGAGGACGAGCGCGAGGGCGATCGGCGTGAATCGAACGAGATCCTGGGTCATCAGCCTGACCAAGGATTGGGTGATGTGCGACACTCCGGTGAAATAGAAGCGCTCGGGGCCGCTCTCCTTGGCGAGAATCTCGCGAATCTTGTCGTCGATGCGAAGGTCGGAATATTCGACATCGGTCAGGTTCTCGAGGAAGACGTTGATCGCCGCCCCCTTGTAATCGTCGGCCAAGAGGTTCTTCCCCAAAAGCGGGAACGCGACGAGCTTCTTCTTGAGCGCCTCGATCTCACCCGGGGTCAGTGGGATTCGGGGCATGAGGCGCGGGAAGCCGCGGTACAGGTCCTCGGTCGGGTCCGGAGCGTTGGTGATGCTCGCCACAGAACTGACCCCGCGAATATTGGCGAGGGCATCCGTCACTCGCGCGATCTTCTCGAGCGTCGGAGCGGCGAACAGATCATCTGCTCGCACTCCCACGATGGCGATGTCGTCGCTGCCGAAGGTCTTCTTGACGCTCTCGTAGTATTCGACCTGGGGATCGCCCGCGGGCAAGACGCTCGCCGTCGAGAACTCGACCCGGATGCGCAACGCGTAGAAGCCGAGGACCGCGGTCACGAGAAGGTTCGCGCTGACTACGACGAGAGGGTAGCGAACCATCCAGCGGGCGAAGGAATTCATCATTGGACGCCTTCGCAGTCACCGCAGAGAGCGCTACCGGCCGGATTCTCGCATTGGCACGACGAGCAGTTCATAGCCCAGACTCCCTCGCGCCTTCCGCCCCGGCGCTGCCGACGAAGAGCCTGTCTCCGACGACAGTCGGCTGCGCGAAAGCCCGCGTCACATTTGGGAATCCGAAAGCCCACTTGAGCTTGAGCCTCGGCACCTGGTCTACCGATAGTTGCGCCATCGCCGCCGGCTGAAATCGCCGTTGTGATGCAGTGACGCCCCAACCGTTCCAGTGGGGTCTGGTGAACGGTTCGGTAAACGCGTCGCCCGCAGCGCAGAGGTTGTCTATGGGCTCGGCTGAGATCGCCCCCTGCTTGGAGACCACGCCACCGATCACGGCGAGAAGCAGAAGCGCACCCGACGCGATGCCGTTCTTCACGATGGGAAACTCACTCGACATGGGGACGTTGCCACGATCCATGCGGCTGCGAAATCGAATTCGTACGTCAGAGCTCGCTCGACCATCTGTCGCAGGGGCGTGAGAAACGAGCTTACGATGTTCATTCGGGCCGTACGGATCGGCTGGAGCGTCCACGAACCCTGCGTGCAGGCGGGATTTCGGGGGTCTCGGTTTGCGGCTCTTCGCCCTGCGGGCGTAAGGTTGCGGGGTCCGAGAAGGGGAAGGATGGACGGTTCAGGCCCGACCCTCACCGACGGTCCGCGGCAGGCGGACCGCCGTGTCTTCCGCAAGGACGGCGAGTACTGGACGATCGTCTACGAGAGGCAGGCGATCAGGCTGAAGGACGCCAAGGGCCTCCACTGTCTCGCGCAGCTCCTGCGGAATCCCGGCCGGGAGCTCCACGCTATGGATCTGATCGGGGCGGGCAGTGCGGCGGCAGGCGACGCAGTCGTCGGCGAAGCGGCGGCGGTCGGGGATCTCGGCGACGCGGGCAAGGCTCTCGATGCCCGGGCCAAGGCCGAGTATCGCCGCCGGCTCGAAGACCTTCGCAACGAGCTCGCCGAGGCAGAGCGGTTTAACGACGCGGGGCGAATAGAGCAGGCGCGCGCGGAGATAGAGGCGATCTCGGGACAGCTCTCGGCCAGTGTAGGCCTCGGCGGGCGCGATCGACCGGCGGCATCACACGCGGAGCGCGCGCGGGTTGCAGTCACGCAACGTCTGAAGGCTGCGCTGGCCAAGATCCGCGAGAGCCACCCCTCGCTCGGCCGCCACCTCGCGGCCACGGTCAAGACCGGTTACTTCTGCTCGTACAATCCCGATCCCCAGGTCGCCTGGGATGACTCGGCGGTGCCGGCCGATGCGTACGAGCCGGCTCCCGCGCAACCGCTACCTCGTCCGACAGCAACCTCGGGCCGAAAGCTCGCGGCGATCTTCAGTGCCGACGTCAACGCCTACAGCCGACTCATGGCGGACGACGAGGCGGCAACGATCCGAACGCTGACTGCCTACCGGCACATCATGACGGACCTCGTTGCACAACATCAGGGCCGCGTGGTCGATTCACCCGGCGACAACTTGCTCGCGGAGTTCGGCAGCGCCGTCGATGCCGTACGCGCGGCTGCCGCGATTCAGACTGCACTCCGCGCCGAAAACGAGAAACTTCCTGCTCATCGGCGGATGGAGTTCCGGATCGGCATCAACGCCGGTGACGTCGTGATGGAAGGCGAGCGAATCTATGGAGACGCCGTGAACGTCGCGGCGCGGCTCGAGGGCCTCGCCAACCCTGGCGGCATTTGCGTCTCCGGAACGGTGTACGACCAGGTCAAGAACAAGTTGGATCTCGAGTACGAGTCGCTCGGCGAGCGAGCCATGAAGAACATCGCCGGACCCGTGCACGTGTACCGTGTGAGAAGCGGCCGCCGGATAGTCGCGAGCAGGGGGGAGCCGGCAACCCCTTTCCCACAATGGCGGTGGCTAGCCCGCGTCGTCACCGTGTCAGTACCTCTCCTCTTAGCGGCCGTTGCCGTGCTTTGGGCGCCGTCTCTCCGCTCAGTGTTCCAAGCCGGCGCGAAACCCATGGCTCCCGTCAGCCCAGCGTCCATCGCCGTTTTGCCATTTGTGAACCTCAGCTCAGATCCGGAGCAGCAGTACTTCAGCGATGGCATGACCGAGGACGTCATCGGCGGTCTTTCGAAGATCTCCGGGATCTTCGTGATCGCCCACAACTCCGTGTTCGCCTATCGCGCGAGACCGATGAACCTCGCGGAAGTAGGCCGCGAATTGGGCGTGCGCTACGTCGTCGACGGCAGCGTGCGTAGGGCCGGCGACCGTATTCGAATCACCGCGCAGCTCCTTGATGCGAGTACCGGGCGCTCGTTGTGGAGCGACCGATACGACCGCGAATTGAAGGACATATTCTCGGTGCAAGACGAGATCATCCGACAGGTGGCGATGGACCTGGGGCTCGAAGTGGGCAAGGCAGAGTTCGACCGCGTACGGCGGATCCCGACCAAGAATCTGAACGCCTACGACTCGTACCTTCGGGGAATAGATGACGTCCGGCGCGTTGCGCCGGGAGACACGCGGAAGCGAGCAATGGAAGCGTATCGGAAGGCTCGGCGCATGTTCGAACACGCTATCGAGCTCGACCCGAAGTTCGCGTCCGCCTATGCCATGTTGGGGTTCGGCACTTTATACGGCGCGTTTTTTCAGGAGCCTGAAGTCCCAGCGGGATCGAATCTGAAGCGAATCGCCGAGCTCGCCGAGAAGGCCCTGAGCGCGGACGATTCCGATGCAATGGCACACGCTCTTTCTTCATGGGTTTGGATCTGGAAGGACGACCGTGAACGAGCAATGGCCGAGGCAAAGCTCGCGATCGCCCTGGATCCGAACAACGCCGATATCCGGATATGGACGGCCGATATCTTCAATTCTCTGGCGATGCCCAACGAAGGGCTTGTCGAGGTAGAGCAGGCGATGCGGCTCAACCCGCGTTACCCGCCGTGGTACCTGACTTTGCTAGGCCTGGCATACACTGGGATCGGCCGGTATCAGGAAGCCATCGACGCTCACAGGAGGGCTCTGGTGCAGAACCCGGACATCGCATCCTCACGCCGGGAGCTGGTGTCGCTCTACAGAGCATTCGGTCGCGAAGACGAGGCCCAAAACGAAGAGCGAGAACTCCGACGCCTGAATCCCCAAATGCTTCCCGATATTCTGGTGACCGAGGCTGGCAGCGCTGTGCGAGGGCAATCGCCACGGGCGAAGATGCCGACCGCCGCTGATGCGAGTGGCGGTGAACGACTTCGGAATCTCTTTCGCGAATCGGGGGAAATAGATCAATAACCGACATGCCAACCACGCGGCAGCTCGCGACGATCACTGCTCCTTGAGGATCGAGTCCTGACCGTTCCACGGGCCAGCGCGCAGCAGGGTACTGGTGGTCGTCGGACATGCCCGCAAGACCGTCTTCTCCGCAATCGGGGCGCCGAACAGCGAAGGTGACGCCTGAAGACTAGTTGCCGATAATCCCTTCGGGCCTCTTCTCGCAAGGGAAACCCGGGGAGACCAGCAGACGACGAAGGTTTCCGCGACGATCGGGCTCGGAGTGCGTGGTTAAACACTTTTCTGCATCTCGCCGCTCGCAGGTGGCATCATCCGGGCAAAACAGGAGGGCGGTCGTGCGCTTGGTGGCGTGACGGTTCGGCGAGCTGTCGCAACAGCCCACATGGCCGCACGTCCGGCAGAGGCGAAGATGGACCCACACCGAACCCATTTTCAGACACTCCTCGCAACCCAGCGCGCTGGGGGTCACCTGGCGGATGCTCGCCGTATGGGTGCATTCCTTATCCATTAAGCCCTCCTGGGATTGGCGATGATGGCGGAGTGATCGCCGCTCTCGGCCAGAAAGGCGTGAAGCGTTGCCACCACCTGGGCACCTTCGCCGACGGCAGCGGCCACCCGCTTGACCGATCCGGCCCGCACGTCGCCGATCGCAAATACGCCGTGGCGACTCGTCTCGAGCGGTCGGTGTCCATTTTCGAGCTCTGCGCCCGTTCGCACGAAGCCTTTGTCGTCGAGCGCCAGATCGGATTGCGACAACCATGCAGTATTCGGTTCCGCACCGATGAACAGAAAGATGTGGCGGGTGGGCCGCCGTGTCTCTTGGCCCGAGGGCAGGTGGCGCCAGCGGATCGCTTCCAGGATGCCCCCTTGTCCCTCGAGCGCAGAGACTTCCGTTTGCACCAGCACCTCGACATTGGGCAGCACGGCGATGCGATCGACAAGATAACGCGACATGCTGGCTTCCAAGCCGGATCCGCGCACGAGCAGCCGGACCTTGGCTACGTGGCCCGCCAGATACACCACTGCCTGGCCCGCGGAGTTGCCGCCGCCCACCAGCGCCACCTCTTGCCCGGCGCACAGCTTTCCCTCCAAGGGCGAGGCCCAGTAATGGACGCTCGAGCCCTCGAAGGCCTGGAGGTTCGCGACGTCGAGACGCCGGTAGCGGGCGCCGCTGGCGATCACCACGGCGCGGGCGCGCACCTCTTCGCCGTTTGCGAGCCTCAGTTGGAACCGCGCGCCGTCAGGGTCCCCGCGGCACTCCAACCGCACGACCTCGTCCGGTATCGCGAACTCGACGCCGAATTTCTCACCTTGGTTGTGGGCTCGGGCCATCAGGGCCATGCCGGAGATTCCGGTCGGAAAGCCGAGATAGTTTTCGATCCGTGCCGACGCGCCCGCCTGGCCGCCGAAGGCACGGCTATCGAGCACGATCACCGATAGACCTTCGGACGCTCCGTACACCGCAGCGGCGAGGCCGGCCGGTCCGGCGCCGACGATGGCGACGTCATAGACTTTGGCGGCATCGATCGGTCGGACGAGGCCGATCGATCGAGCGAGCTCGCCTTCGCGCGGATTGCGCAGCATCTGCCCATTCGCGAGGAGCACGATCGGGAGATCGGACGGCTCGATGCGGAAGCGCTCAACGAGCGTCTTCGCACAGGAGTCGGTCTCGGGATCGAGCCGTTGGTATGGATGGCCATTGCGCGAGAGGAACCCTGCCAGCCGAAGGACGTGGCCATCG
The DNA here is from genome assembly GCA_963745025.1 of uncultured delta proteobacterium. Lineage (GTDB taxonomy): Bacteria > Desulfobacterota > Binatia > JACPRU01 > JACPRU01 > CAVQIG01. The sequence goes on along the minus strand of CAVUWD010000011.1, from coordinate 650,128 downwards.
TCCGCAGGGCCGATGATCACGGGTCCCGCGATACCGCCTTGGAGAAGGCCGACGCGACGCAGGATGAGCGCGCGCATGATGCGCTCCCCCAGCTCGGCTTCCGCCACCAGAACGTCGCGGACCCTGAGCGAAGGAATCACGAGCGCCTCGGTTGGCTTCGTCGCGCGCGCGTCGACCAACGAAGGACGACCGGAGAGCTGCGCGAGCTCTCCCATGAGCGCGCCCGAGCCGTGCGTGATGATCGGGTGATCGCGATCGAGCACGTTGTGCTGGGTGACCGCGGCCTCTCCCGACAGAATGATGAACATGCCCGGACTGACCTCGCCGGTCGCCAGCAGAGCTTCGCCCGTCCCGTAGCTCCGCGGCTCGCCGAAATGCCGCAGCCGCTCGATCTCCGCGAGCTCCAAGGCGGGAAACATCTGCTCATATCGGGTCTCGATGACCGGACGCCCAGATGCAGCCATGGTCGATTCCTCGAGGACGTCGTTGCGGACAAACGTGCCGACGTCGCTGGCGGCTTTACGGACGATACGCCTCTTTTGCCGATCTCGCTATGGCCTACCGAAAATGGAAGGCGATCACAGCTTGGCTTCGGGTTCGACGAAGTCGCGCGCTATCTGCTCCAAACGCTTCACCATCTCCTTCGAACGAACCGCCGGTGATCGGAAACGTGACGCGCGTGCCGTGAGGTCCGGCGCCGACGTTTTGCGTGGGTGCCGTGTTCAGACGAAGTGTCATCAGGGGACGCAATCGCATGGCAGCTCTCCTGTCGGCGGGTGGTGGAGAGGAAGCCGCGAGGGGCACGTGGCCGAATCCAGTCAGCGTCGCGAACGCAGCAAGCTTGAGAACGTCTCTTCGTCGAGCGTCCACGGGGGCCTCATAGAATCTCGTCGATCGTGTAGATGGGGCCCTCGGCGCGCCTATCGCCCCTCGATACGGCGAGGAGGCGATTCAAGAACGCGTACTTCGGGTGCCCGGTCTCGAACCGGGGCGTGGTCCGGAAGTAGTAGGTCGAGGGGTCGACGCTCTCGCTGTGCCTGTACCCCTTGCCGACTCCGAAATCGAGCCGGCCGTCGGACATGAGATCAAGCGTCGCGGCCTGTTCGGCAAGGATAACCGGATTGTGCCAAGGCAGCACCATCACGGCGGTGCCGAGGCGGAGCGTGCGGGTGCGCGCCGCGAGCCAGGTGAGCAAGGTCAGCGTGGCCGACACCTGATGCCAGCCGGTGAAGTGGTGCTCGACCAGAAACGTGCTGTGATACCCCAACGCCTCAGCCTCGACGTTGAAGTCGATGAAATCATGGAAGCCCTGCCCCATGACCGCGCCGGGGCGCAGGCTCTCGGCTTGGGCGCCCCCAAATATTCCAAACTGCATCGCCCGCTCGCTCACCGCGAACCGTGGCTGCCAGCGTAGCGCCGAGGATAGATTCGTTGTCCGTAACTTCTTTGCGTTTTGCGAAGATGTTTCGCTTTCCCACCTGCGGCCTGCCAGCCTAACTACACAACGGTCGGATATCAGACGCCCCCACTCCCGCTCTGCCCCCCGCCGGACCCGGGTCGCCGGCTGCGACTACGCGCGCTTGCGAGGTTTGGCAAGGCGGCGAGGTTTTGCGAGCGCGACGAGACGCTGCGGGCCGGGAACGCCCTTGAGGCGGTGGAGCCCGCGTTCGGCCAGGCGCAAGCCGGAGCCCGCGACCAGGTCCCGCACCGTCGTCGAGGCGAGAACCTCGCCGGGCCGGGCCGTCGCCGCGATGCGCGCGGCGACGTGGACGGAGATCCCGGCGAAGCTGTCGCCGATGATCTCGCATTCCCCCGTATGCACGCCCGCTCGCGTGACGATGCCGAGAGGAGCCACCGCGTCGCGGATTGCACAAGCCGCGCGCAGCGCTGCGGCCGGTGCCTCGAACCTCGCGAGCATGCCGTCGCCGACGGTCTGCACGACGTCTCCGCCGAACTCCGTGATCCGTGCCCGCGCCACCCCGTGGAATCGGTCGAGCAAGGCGCGCCAGCGGGCGTCGCCGAGCGCCACGGCCCGTTCGGTCGAGCGAACGATGTCGACGAACAATAGAGTGGCGAGCATGCGCTCGGGGCAGAACCGGTAACCGACGCCGCTCACCGTCTCGATCGTCGATGCTCGCGGACCGAGCTTCTTCCGCAGCGATCGGATGATTACGTCGACGACGTTGCTGGCGCCGTCGCCGCGGTGGCCCCAGACCTCTTTGCGCAAGGTGTCGCGCGAAACCGCGCTTCCTTGGCGATGCATCAGAAACTGAAGCACTTGGGACTCGAGTCGGGTCAGCGCCGCGTAGCGGCCGTCGGCCTTCAGGCGCCGACCGTCCGCGTCGACGAGATCGCTTTCCTCGACGCCGAGCTCGTCGGCCGCGAACGCGGACAGCCAGCCGTCGACCGAGTCCGGCCCGAAGTCGAGCAGCGCGGAATGATAGCGAGTTGCGCCGAACGCGACGCCGCATTCCGGAAGCACACGAAAGGCGAGCTTCTGGAGCCGATCCCGCCAGGCGCTCTCGTCGCAGAACGTCGTGTACACGCGGCGAAGCCGCGGCCGTAGCTCCATGTACGTGCGTTTGATGTCGAGGAAGCAAGCGGCTTGAACCGCCGAGGGGCATTCTCCCTCCTGGTCGGCGAGCCAGCGTCGAAGGAAGAGCGTACGCTGGCTCGAGTCCGTGGGCATGGACCGCTCGTGTGCCAGCCACTGGCGGACGAGCGGGTCGTCTTGAGACGGGCTCCAGCGGTCGAGCGCGGCGCGCTCGAACATGCAGTAGAAGCCGCATGGCGTGCCGCTGCCGTCGCGCACGACGTGGAAGGCCGTCGGCAGCGCTCTCCACCAGAGTCTCAGCGCGGCCGCGCCCTCCCCGCTCTCGTGGCGATCGATGATCGCTTCGATCGACGGGCTGTCCTCGCGGCGAGCGGGCTCGACGATCAGACGGTGCGCTTCGCTCGGGAAGAACGCGTCGCGCACGATCGGATTCTCGATCAGGTACAGGAGATCGGCGGTATAGCGCCACAGCTCCGCTAAACCGGCCGACCGGACTTCCGTGCGAAGCTGCCGCCACGCGGCGCGGCGACGCGCCCGGTAGACGGCCGGATCGCTGGAGCGCAGCGCGGCCGCGACGGCGGAGCGTACCGCTTCGTGGATAAACAAGCCGTCTCGGTCGTGCTCGACGAAAGGCAATGACGCCAATCGCTCGAAGCCTTCGTCGCCGGCGCCGGCAGGCAACATCGCCCGCAGCAAGGAACGCGTCGTCCGGCGCACGACCGCGGCGGCGTTCAGCGCCTCGAGCGTTTGCGGATCGTCGATGTCGGCGAGGTAGCGGCGCACGAGCTGTTCGACGACGCCATGCGCGGCAACTCCTTCGACGTCCGCTGCCGACGCGCGCTCGAAGGTCTGAGCGGCGAGCTTCAAGGCCAGCGGATGGCCTCGCGCGAATCGGTTGATGCGTCCGGCGTCCGATGTCGAGACGCCGATGCGACGCAACAGCTCGCCGGCTTCCGTCTCGTTCAACGGCCGCAGCGCGATGCTACAAAAGAGCCCCGCCCATTCGGGCGCGGTGCTCCAAGCCGAAACCGCCGGTTGACGCCCCGCGAGCACCAGCCGCGCATTGTCGGGCAACGCGGGTACGAACGACTGTCGAATCCATGTGTCCGCCAGTCGGAAGACCTCGTAGTTGTCGAGCGCCAGCACGACCCGTTTACCGAGGCGGCGCATCCTCCCCGTCAATCCGCCGAGCGCTTTCACCCGCGCGCCGAGGATCAATGCGACCGCGTGTACCAAGCCGCGCTCGGTGGGCTCGACGCCGCGGCAATCGAGGCGCAGCAATGCGGTAGAGCGCAAGCGCCGGGCGCGGCGCGCGAATGCATCGAGAAGCGCCGTCTTGCCGACGCCGCCGATGCCATGGATGTGCACGACCAGCGGACCCGCTTCGGCGAAGACGGTGTCGAGCAGCGAGAGCTCGGCGCTGCGGCCGACGAAGGCGTCGGCGGCCCGAGATTCGAGGAGCTGATTCAGGCGCGTCGCCATCCGCTGCGAAACCTTATCATGGGCGGAGCCGAGCGGCATCCCAGTGCGACGCCGCTCGGCACGTTCTGCATGTCTTGCACTTTACGCGGCGCGCCCCGCGGCGAGGGCCTTGACGTCCCGCGCTGCGAGCGGCTTGCCGCCGATCGCCCAGTCGCCGCCCCGGACCTCTTCGATGACCACCCATGTCACGGGCCGCAGGTTCTCTCCTTCCACGGCCACCATCGCGTCGGTCAGCTTCTCCACCATCGCTCGCTTTTGGTTCTCGTCAAACACACCCTCGATCACCTTCACGTTGACTAGAGGCATTGCAGTCTCCCTTTCCGGCGCGTCTGCGCCGCGGCTCTGCTCGGCGACATGCCGAGCGTGATGGCCGGACACTACCGCGTCGCGCGGCCGTGATCGTCGCTTGGAAATGAGATTTTTATGAGAACCGATCCCTACGCCCGCGAGCTTACCCGCATCCAAGGACCAGGGAAGCGAATCGAGCACGCGCTTACTCTCGCTGGACATGGCTCAAATACAGCTCGGCTAATTCGGCGAGATCGTGCCGAAGAGTCCGTCTGCCTCGTCGTTCAGCCCCGCCGTGAAGTACAGTGTGTCGGGCGTAGCGCCGAGCGGCGTCAGGCCGCTCGGACCGCTGAACGTTAGCGACCACAATCCGTCATTGATGAGGGGCTTGCCGTCGGGTCCGGAAACCGTTCCCAGCCAGTGGCCGGTCGCCGGATCATACGCGTTGATCTTGCCGTTGCCAAAATTCCCGATCAGGATGTCGTTGGCGAATCGGCCGAAGCTCGCCGGCGCCAGCGCCACACCCCATGGCGAGTCCAGGTGCCCGTGCTGGGCAAAGTGCTGGAGGAGGTTGCCGTCGGTGTCGAACACACTGACGAAGCCATGCGCCGGCTTGTTGACCGGGTCATGTTTCGCCTTATCCTGCATCGCGTAGGTCACCCAGAGCTCGCCGTTGACATCCTGAATGCCGAAGGGCGCGTATCCGTGCTGCACGTTCGGGTCGGCGAATGAACCGCTCAGAGTTACCTGATGGAAATTGGTGTCGAAGACATCGATATTGCCGGTGCGGAAATTGGCCGCATAGAGAAGCGGTCCGTTGGCCGTGTTCGCCTCGAGCGCGAGCCCCTTGTAAACGGCGCCGGTGGGTCCACCGCCCGCCGAGTTGTCCACGACGATCACGGCAGTAAGCGGATTGGGGATGCCAGGGCTGCCGGGGCTAGGGAACCCCGCGATGTTCCATGCCTCGATGGTGCCGTCCTCGGTGGAGAAGATGAATAGCGCCGGACCGAAGTTGCCGGTCGGCGGGTTGGGGATTGCGAAGGCCCCGCTGCCGACAAAAAAGTTGGCGACGATTCCGGTCGGAGTTCCACCGGTGGCGCTGATTGGCGCCGGGATGGTGACCTGCGGCAGTCCGGGAAACGGAACTCCCAGACCGTCGTAGAGGGCAGACAGCCCCGCATTGTTGTCGTTGACCCACAAAGGGTTGCCGGGGAAGAACGCGATGCCCCACGGATTGAGCAGCGTGGGATCGGTAAATTGCGCGAGCCCGGGTATGTCTGAAACCAGGTTGGACTGCACGTACCCCGCCGCGCGCGCGTAGCCAGAGGTGGCAGCCATCAATACGAGCGAGGTAATCAGAGCGGCGAATTTCTTGTCGAGTGTCATGGCCTAGTTCCCCCTAAGTCGATTTGCGGAAGTTTGGTTTTCGTCGCGGCGAGCCTCGCGGCCCGTCCCTTCTCGTGTTCTCTCCATTGTCGATGTCCCTCTCTTGCTCGGTGGTGGCCGGCCGACGTTGTACATCGCCGGCCGGCCATGAGGATCACGATCCAAAGCTAGCGGTCGTCGCCGTCGCGCCCCGTGGACGCCGGCGCGGCGGGCTGAACCGGAACGAGGCTTCCGGAAAGCACCCAGGCACGCTGGCTCGGCGCGAACCGCGGCGCCAGCATCCCATCGTTGATCTCGCGGGTCACGGCGAAGCGTTCGAACGCCGTGGCCGGGAGAAACAGCCGCGCGTTGTCCGCGAACCCGTCGGTTGGCGTGTCCACGTCGCCTTCGACCGCTGAGATTACGCCGTCATGGTCCTGATCCACGCGAGCGACCTCGGCGGCGTAGGCATCGAAGAGCCGCGTCGCGAAGTCCGTCACGCCCGGATCGAACGAGACCGGCCGCTCGTAGACGTCCAGGAAGATCTCGTTGGCGAGACCGCTCGGAATGAAGCGCATGCGGAACTCCCGCTGCGCATCGTCGTCGCCGTCGAAGCGGTCCGGGTCGCGCGGGCCGACGCCTTGGATCTCGCCTTTCGTATTCGGATCGTCACCGTATGTCACCGGATCGTTCTTGATCCCATGCGGCCCCGACCCGGGAATCAGCGACGAGAGCGCCCCGATCTGGCCGGCCTCGAAGGTGCCGGGAATCCCTCCCGTGAACGGTAACTCGTAGAGCGGATGGATCCAGTTCGTCGTGTAGTTGAACTCCCAGTAAGAGTGGCAATCGCTCTGCTGCAAGCAGTTGTACGCGCCCATGCTGAGCTGGATGGGCACGACGTTCGTCTGCGTGTCGGGGAAGTGATCCGAAGCGCTCGGCAGACGAGGCGCTTCACCGTCCACGGTGAAGACGTGCCCATGCACGTTGTTGCCGCCGCCGACGGCCTTGAGAGCGTCGGCATCGGCTTGCTCCAACTGCCCAAACTGCGCATGTCCGTCCGCCCGCGGCGGGCCGACTTCCGGCACGGTCAGATCGTGAATCATCCATCCCTCGTACCAGCCGCTCTCGTTGTTGATGACGAAGAGGCTGTCGATGTCCGTGAACACGTCGATGAAGGCGCGGACGTCGTTGGGGTCGGTTGGCAGGTCCGGCTTCGGCTCGAGCACCTCGCGTACGCTGCCGATGGTCGGCAGACCGCAATTTGATCCTGCCGCCGTCAGCATCACTTGGTCGTTCAACCCGGGAAAGAGGTGCGTGAACGGGTTCGCCTCGAAGCCGGTCGTGTCCAGCAAGTAATATTGGAAGAGTTGGCTCGGGTGATCCGCTTCGGCGAAGGCCTGGACGGGGAGGACACTGTGCGGTCGCCTGGCCAGTTCGCCGAGCCGATCGCGGAGCGGGTCGGGTAGCGACTTGACGTCCTTTCGATTGCGTACGCTCTCCGTGTCGCGGCTCGCGTCGGGGTTGGAGTGACACGGGGGTGGGAGTTGCTGGTGCTTCGCGCGTGCCACCGACGGAATCAAGATCGTGCCGCCGATCACGCTCAGCAGCCATGCGAAACGCGCGTTGCGCCTCAGGCTTGTAGTCGGTGTTCTCATCACAATTTCTCCTCTCGTTTACGTCCTGAAAAGGGAATATTCCGATCGCTTCCCAAGAGTGGTGCGGCTAGCCCGGCAGTCCGGGCGGAAGCTCAACGCAGGGCGGCAGGGACGGCCAGCTTGGGAAAACCTCTTTGGCGATATAGTGGCTCCCAGCTGACACGGCCTGCCGCCCTGCTTTTCCAAAGATGGCCCAGCCGGGCGCTCCCAGATTGGGGGACATTGCGGCTACGGGGCAGGAAGCGCGTCGGTGTTGGCAGAGTTGAAGGCCTGGACACCCGCCTCGTTGTCTCCGTCGAACGGCGTAACGGGGCTGTTGGCCCCGAGACAGAAGTCATCGCCCGCCGGGTCGGCGAACCAGACGCCGACCTGGTTGAGATCGACGCGCACGCGGTGGCCGTCGACGAGCGTGGACGAGAAGGCCTCCTGGACGATCAACTTGAAAGTGTTCTGGCCGTTTCCGTGCTCGTTGGTGCTGAAGTCGCCGATGTACTCGGCCGCGCCGAACGGCGCTCCGGCCTGCTCAAGCAAGAAGACCGCGTAGTCTCGGTTGGGGGGCAGGTTTTTGGCAAGGATCTGGAACCTGTCGAAGCCGGCCTTTTCGGTGTCGAGTTCCACCCTGACGTCCAGCGTGGCGTCGGGCATACACTCTGCCAGCTGCGCAGAGGATGGGGTCAGCTCCAGCTTCTCGACGTCGGCAGGGTGCGCCGCGTCGTTCGCTGAGGCCAGCGGCGGTCTTGCGACCGCTACGGCCAGGGTGAGAGCAGCCACGCCGGCGAAGAGGAGCGTGGGCGGACGTGCGAACTTTTCGGAAGTCTTCATACAATTCTCCTTTGGCGCTGCGTGCGCCGGTTTTGAGTCCAGGGCGGCGAAAGTGCCGCTCGGCTACTGATTACGGATGGATCGGGCGAAAGTTTCGGATCGCGACTGAGATCGACGGGTTGACTGAGTTCTCTGACGGAGAAAACTCTTGCGGCCGGGTTTCGTACCGAAGCACGGCACGCAAAGCCTCGTAGGCGCGATGTGCTCGCAGCTTCACGGCGGCCACTGACGTTCCCAATACTTCCGCTGCTTCTTTGAGGCTCAGGCCTTCCTGCTGGAGAAGTTGATACGCGGTGCGCTGGGCCTCGGGGAGGGCATCAAGTCGCTGCCGGACGCGCCCCTCCAGGCGGCGCGCGTGCAAGAGATCGTCGGCGGCAGCCATCGCTGCGGTCGGTTCGTACGTCATCCGATCGTCGTCGGCCGAAGCCTCCGAGAATAGGCGCCGCTCCACGCGGCGCCGCCGAGCGCTGTCGATCATCAATCGCCGCGCGATCGCATAGGCCCACGGCATCACCCGGGCGCCCGGTATGAATGACCCACGCCCCCGGTGAATCTGCAGGAGCGTCTGTTGCATCAGGTCCTCCGCAGCGACGTCATCCCGCGTGGCTTTGCGTAAGAAGCCAAGCAGGCGCGGCGTAATCGCATCGTACAATTCGGCAAACGCAACCTCGTCACCCTTGGAGTAGCGCTCCATCGCGGCGTCCGCGCCGTCAACGCCCGGTTTTGCCACAACACACTCGATGCTCTCCTCTACGTTCATGCCGGCCCTCCTTCTCGAATTCTCTCGCTCGAACGAGCGCTCCAGACGACGCAGTTCGATGCACGGTCGTTTCTCTGTCCTTCAACTCTGTTTCAACGGTTACCCGCGCAGATACGCGGCACTTCGGGCGGAGTATCGACCGGGAACCTGCCACTCGCTGGCCTCGTGCTTGTCGACGCGATCACCAGCCGACATTCACCGAGTCTTGGGTACACCGCAGCGTCGCTGCTCCGGCCGGGAGCACCGGGGCGAGACAGACAACGGCGATTCCGCGCATGCGATGCACGTGACGTTGGTTCATGACTCTGCTCTTCGCTTTCGACCCCGAAGGGTCTGCTGGGCCGCTGAGCCGGCGGCGTCTTCATCAAGGGGACCGCGCGCGCTCGACGCGACCGCGCTTTGGCAGGGCTCCTGCACACGAGTTGCGTATGCTGTTCCTCGCTCGCCCCGGACTTGGTTGCGCAGCACCTTCGCCATGAAGGCCATCAGCTCGCCAAGACAGGTGACGTGCGTTACCTGCCCAGAGGTAACGTGCTCGACCCGGCCGACCACTCGGCGTGGCAATTGGGCGCGCACGTCCAGGTGCAGAACGAAGGCGCGGTCGGGGCGCAATTCGAGCCGGTCCGGTTTCGCGGTCGGGGGTGGAGAGGATCGAGGAATGTTCCGCTTCTGTTGCATGCGCCCGACAATACGGGGCGGCGCAGTCACGCACGATGGAACCGGCGTCAGATTGGGGTTAGAAGGTGGTTAGAAGACGGTTTCCGGGGTGATGGAAGCTGAACGGTGCGTGACCTTCGGGGATTTTTCCCTGGACCTCGCTAACGAGCAGCTCTTGTGCAGCGGCGAGGTGGTCGCGCTCACCCCGAAGGCCTTCGCGATCCTGCGCCGGCTCGTCGACGACGGCGGGCAGCTGGTCTCAAAAGAGGAGCTGCTGCTGGCCGGGTGGCCCAAGACCCACGTCAGCGACGGCGTACTCAAGGTCATCATCTTGGAGATCCGCCGCGCGCTCGGTGACAATCCGGCGGCGCCGTCCTTCATCGAGAACGTGCCTCGCCGGGGGTACCGCTTCATCGGCCCCCGTGCCCGGAAGGCCCAGGTCCCGGCGGCGGCTGATCCGCGCCGCGCTTTGGTCGGCCGCGACAGGGTGCTCGCGCAGCTCGAGGACCGGCTCACGCACGCCCTCGCCGGCCAGCGTCAGCTCGTGTTCCTCTCCGGTGAAGCCGGCATCGGCAAGACCACCGTGCTCGACGCATTTCTGGCTCGCGCCGCGTCCGATCCGGATTTGTTGATTGCGCGCGGCACCTGCCTAGAGCACTACGGGGCGGCGGAGGCGTATCTGCCGGTCCTCGAGGCGTTTGGACGACTGCTGCGCGAACCCGGGGCCGAGCGCGTGATCCGCGTACTCAAGACGCACGCCCCCGCATGGTTGGTGCAGCTGCCGTGGCTGGAAGACCGCGGCGATCGCGAGGCGTTGCGCCGCGAGCTGCTCGGGGCCACCAAGGAGCGCATGTTGCGTGAGATGGCGGAAGCCGTCGAGGCACTGACCGCCACGACTCCGCTCCTGTTGGTGATCGAGGATCTCCACTGGAGCGACTATTCGACCCTCGACCTGCTCGGCATGCTGGCGCGCCGCCAGGAAGCAGCGCGCCTTCTGCTGGTCGGCAGCTATCGCCCGGTGGATGTCATCGTGAAGGCGCATCCCCTGCGGGCGCTCGTTCAGGAGCTGCGGGTGCGGCGCCAATGCGAGGACATCGCCCTCGCGTTCCTGCGCGAGCCGCATGTCGCTGCGTATCTGGCGCAACGTTTCGGCGGGCATGCGTTTCCGTCCGAGCTGGCGCGTGCCGTGCACCAGCGCACGGACGGTAATCCGCTCTTCATGGTGCGGGTGGTGGATGAGCTCGTCGCCCTTCGGGTGCTGGAGCTGGAGGACGATCGCTGGCGGCTGAGAGGACCTGTCACTGAGATCAGGCGCGCCGTCCCGGAGAGCCTGCGCGCGCTCGTCGAACAGCAGATGAATCGCCTGCCACCCGAGGCACAGCGCGTGCTCGAAGCCGCGAGCGTGCTCGGGAACGATTTCACGATAGGATCGGTTGCGATCGGCCTCGGTGGGCATCCGCTGGCCGTCGAGGAACGCTGCGATGCGCTCGCACGAGAGGGGCAGTTCCTGTCTGCGGCGGGATTGTTCGCGCTCCCCGACGGAACAAACGTCGCGCGCTACCGCTTTACCCATAGCTTGTATCCCCACATCATCGCCGAGCGGGTGCACGCCGGTTGGCGCCTGCGATTGCACAAGCGGGTCGGCGAGTGGCTTGAGCATACCTACGGCGCGCAGGCCACGGGGATTGCGGGGTCGCTTGCCTGGCACTTCGAGGAGGCGGGCGACTACCAGCGGGCCATCCGCTACCTCGTCCTGGCGGCGGAGAATGCGGCCGGGCGCTTCGCGTACGCGGACGCGATCCGGGTGCTGGGGCAGGCGCGATCGCTTACTCACCACCTGGCTGGGAACGGCCGCAGCCAACTAGAGATTGAGCTGCTGCAACGCATGGGCGATGCGCACTTCGGACGCGGCGCGATGAGCGAGTGCGCCGCAGCCTACGAAGCCGCAGCGGCGCGGGCGGCCGATGCTGGTTCAACCTCTGCTCAAGTCGACGCACTCATCAGCTTGGTCCGTCCGTTTTGTTTCATCGATCCGAGCCGCGGCATGGCGGCAATCGAGCGGGCCGTGCACCTCAGTGCCAACTTGGACGATCCGCTGCGGCATGCGCGCACCGACCTGCTGGCTGCGTATGTCAGGCTTACGTTCGACACCTGGCGAATGAAGGACTGGGAGATCTCTGCGGCTGCCAGCGAGACGATCCACCGCTTGAGCGAAGCCGGCCCGCCCGCATTTGACAGGGTGATCTATGCACATCTCCAATTGCTGCGGGGCGACTACACGGGAGCCCTCAAGAACCTCGAAACCGGCATCCCCAATGAGAACGAGTCGACCAGCGGGGTGGTGCGCTTCCTTGCGCTCAGCGGAAAAACGCTTGCGCTGTTGCTTTCAGGCCGGCTTGGCGAGCTGGTGCGACTCCTGCGCAGCGGAAGAGAGATCGCCGAGGAGAACAACAATGAACCGTGGTTTTTCGTTTTCCGCGAAGCGTGGCTGCACACAGCAGTCTTGGATTTCACTGGCGCCCGCCAGCTCTGTGAGAGGATGGCAGCACGGAGCGCCGGCGCATACTGGCACGGACAATCACAAGCCCTTGGCGGGATCGCGAGCGGCTACGCCGCTCTGGATCGGGGAAAATACGATGACGCGTCGCGGAGCTTCTGCCGAGTGCTTGATTCCAAGGAAAGTCCCAAGTTTTTCCTCCACTGGTACTGGCGCATGCACGCCGAGCTCGGGCTAGGTAACGTTTGGCTGGCTTCCGGAAACCTGCGCGAAGCGCGGGTTGCTGCCGGTCGCTTTCTGCAATCCGCCTTGTCCACTGCCGAGCCCAACCTGCACGCACTGGCTTGGGAGGTGGGCGCACGAGTCGCGATGGCTGAGAAGGACTGGAAAGGTGCGGAGGAGAAAATCGAGAAGGGCCTCGCGGTTCTGCACAAGTTTGGGATTCCCACGACGGCGTGGCGCGTTCACGCCACCCGGTCCGATCTGTACGGACAGGCAAAGAACGAAACCGCTGCGGAAACCCAGCGGGCGCGTGCCGAAGCGATCATCCTCGCACTCGCGAACTCGTTCGCGCCCGACGACCCGCTGCGCCACGCGTTTCTCGCTGCGGCACCGGTTCGACGGATTCTGCGTGTAAGGACCGGGAACAAGAAAGAGCGGCAACGTCGAGTTCCAAGATGAGTCGATCTCAAAGATTCTTTCTCCGTAGATTCTTTGTGTTTTGCGAGGATCCTCTGGGGTTCAGGCAGTAGCTCGGGTAGGCGACCTCGCGTAGCTTGAGCGCGGCGGCCGGGGAGAGAGGCGCGCCAGCGTCGCGAGTACAGAACCTTGGCGATCAAGCCGTGCGCGCGGAGGTGTCGCAGGAGCCGAGTCAACCCGGACTCGCCGCGCAGCTGCTCATGCAGCGAGAGATGTCGGGGAATTTCGAGTTTACAGGTTTCTAATTTTGGCCAAAAAAGGAGGGCGGGACCGGCAGCAGCCGGAGGCACGAAGGCCTCGGGCTGCTGCCGTTCAAAGGTGAGAGAAGGGCGGATGGTTACTCGGGGTTGGTGAGGTGGGAGAGAGGGTCGCGCGTTCAAGCTGGCAGCGCGATCTCCCGCGACCGCTCGAGCCTGCTGATGGTCTTGCTTCGCCGCCGATCCGACACGCGGGCATAGACGAGGCTCGACTCGATGTTTCGATGACCGAGGTGATCTTGTACGAAGTCGATCGGCTCGCCAGCGTCGAGAAGGTAGGTCGCGCAGCTGTGCCTGAGACAATGCACGTGCCTCCGATTCGGCGGGAGGTTGGCGGCAGTGGCGTAGCGGGTGAAGAGAGCCTGGATCCAGCGCTTGCTCAGGCGCCCTTGGCGACCGACGAAGAGCGCCGCATTGTCATCGGTCCGGGTACGGAGGTAGCGCCGGAGAAGCGTCACGAGACGCCGAAAGAGCGGCTTCTCTCCGGAGTAGCCGTTTTTCACACGCCAGATCCGGATCGTCCGGGTTAGAGATCCCGTGCACCTTCGCGCTGTCGGCGAAGCGCTGCCGCTCACCCAGATGAGCGAGCGACTCGCGGCGTCCTGCTCCGAAGCGAGGGCGCTGCCCGGGTCGCGGCCGAGAATGGCCCCGTGGCGCTGTTCGCCCTGCTGGCCGCGGGCGTTGCGCTGGTGGCCTACCGCCGACGCGTCGACAGCGGAGTGCCGATGGCTGGCTGCCGGAAGGCGAAGTACGGGAACTCCGCCGCGACCTTCGATGTTCCCCAATCGGCGGGCCGCTCAGGGGGAACTGGATGCGATCACACTGGATCGGAGCAGGTTTTGGCGCGCTCCTTTGCTTGTTGGCGCTGACCACAATCGTCGATCGACGAGAAACCCGTGCAGCGGCGCCTGAGAACGGCGCCGCGCCACTTAGGCGCCCGGTTGCGGTCCTCGTCGAGCTCTTCACGTCCGAGGGATGCTCGAGCTGCCCGCCAGCCGATACTGCACTCTTGACGCTGGCCTCCGAACAGCCGGTTCCGGGCGCCGAGGTGATCGCCCTCGAGGAGCATGTGGACTACTGGAACCGGCTCGGTTGGACGGATCCGTTCTCTTCGCGAGCGCTCAGTCTTCGTCAGGACGAGTATGGCGACGCCTTCGGTGCCGGTCGGAGTTACACGCCGCAGATGATCGTCGACGGGAGGACCGAATTCGTCGGCAGTGATCTCTCGCGCGCTCGTGAAGCGGTGGCGCAGGCGACGAGAGGCCCCACGGTCGCCGTAACGATCAGCGGCACACCCGGCGCGCTCTCGGGCGATTTCCTCACCGTCCGAATCGAATCGGGGCCGTACGACGGTGACGCTGGCGCCCCGGAGCTTTGGGTGGCGATCACCGAAGATGGACTCGCCACGGACGTCCTCCGCGGCGAGAACGGCGGCCGCAAGCTTCGACATGGGGCGGTGGTCCGCTCGCTCCAAAGAGTGGGCATTCCGGATGCGAGCTTCGTCGCCGAGGCGCGCGTTCGCATCGGCGAGGCTTGGGTTCGAGAGCAGATCCGGATCGTCGCTTTCGTTCAGGACCGGACGAGCCATCGCGTGCTCGGCGCGGGGGCGACGCCTCTCCACACATTGCTGGGAAGCGGATCGCAGCCATGAAAAGCGCCTGCATGAAGACCGCTTCGCGGCCTCTATCGGGTACGGACGCGTCCGTGAAGGCGACGGAGCCCGGTCGAGCGCCGTAGGACTGAACGATCGGCGCCGTCCGTGCATGCTTCGGGCTGATTGCTTGCTCCGAGGCGAGATCCTGGCTTGAGCTTCCGATGAGAGTACACTCGCTAGCGTGGCCGAAGCGGACTATTCCGCGCTCGACGAAGCGCTCGACGTCCTCTCCGGTTACGGCCCGGACCTGGCCAACGGACTCACGAGCCACGCGCCGATGGTCGTGGAAGCGCTCTGCGCGATGGGCCGTCCGGACTCGGTGTTCCCCTGGCTCGAGCGCTATCGGAAGGGCATGCTGTCTCGGCCTTCCGCGCGCGAGCGCATCTCGACCCGCGACTGGCGCAGCGCGCTCGGTCGGGCCGAGCGCTTCGCGGATTGGAGCGAGCTCTTCGGCGAAGAGCTGAAGCGCGCTCCCTGGAGCCGAGTCCTCGACGAGTGGCTCCGCCGGCTCGCGCCGGGCATCTCGGCGTCGGCGACGCACGGCGTGATCCGGGTCGGGCACGCGGTTCGGAGTCTCGGGGAGTCGGCGTCGACGAATCGTCTCCGCGAGCTTGCGGACGCGCTCGCCTCCTGGGCGTCGACCTACCAGGAGCTCCCGACCGCGCCCGGCGGACGGCCGGCAAGCGTGAGCGACGCGATCCGCAAGGTGCCGCTCGTTCCCGCCGATGGGCGGCGCTTCCACGGCACGATCACTTCATCACTCGAGGCGCTCGGCGAGTTTCCCGACTTCGCGACCGTCATCGACTTCATCGACGTGAGCGGCCCGCCGGATCGATTGGCGTCCGAGCTGACGGAGGCGTTTGCGCGGGTGTATCTCGCCAACGCGCACGACGTCCTGACGGCGATCGTCTTCATTCACGGGGTGACGAGCATCGCGGCGGTCGCGGCGATGTTGCCTCACCTCGAAGACGTCGTGACGGCTAGCACGGCGCTACGATTCGCCTGGCAAGCGAGCGCCGCGCTCTATGCCGCGTTCGGTACCCTGCCGCCCGCGGTGGACATCGAGCCGCGGAACGAGAGCGTCGACACGCTCCTCGACAGGGCGATCGCTCACGGCGACGAGCACGCGATCAAGTTCACGGAGGCATGCCTTCGCCAGCATGCCTTCGATCGCTCGCCCGCGTATTTGGCGGCCGTCCATGGCGCTCTCGGTGCCTTGCCGCGCGTGAACGGCTGAGCTAACGCTCGCCGCCGCGCGGGAGCTCGTCGATGCGCTCGAGCTTGTGCCGAAGCCTCACCCGGTCCTGCAGATCGATGCGCAGGCTCGTGAGCCGCTGAACGCGGCGCTCGAGCCCGTCGTACGTCGTTCGGAACGCCGACAAGCGATCCGTGTCCGATCGCTCCAGCGATCCCGGATCCGGGATGTCCCAATGCGCCGTCGCGTCATTTACGGCCGGTGGTGTCCACCAAGGTTCCCTGTCCGGGAGTCGTCGGAGTCGAGCCCGCGCGTTATCTCTCCGAGGTGGCGCGCGCGCAATCGACAGTCGTGGCACCGTCATCCTGCCCGCCGATCTCCTCGCGCCGTCATCGTGGTCGTAGATATTACCCGCCCACAGGCTATTCCCTTGGCTCGGGGAGGAAAGAGTTTTCGCCGTCAGGTGGAGGGACACTGACGTTCAATCAGTACTTTGCGGAGACTTTTCCCATCCTCGCGTTTATTCTACGGCCCGACGGCGGACGAGTTCAGGGACACGTTGTCGAAGAGCGCCGAGATGTTCGCGGACGGCCTAGGCAATGTCGTGCAGTTCGCCACATTGTTGAAGACTTCCAGTACCTTGAAAGGCAACCCCGGAGACGACGCATCTGAAAGGTCGTTCCCGTAGAAGACGGTCTTGCTGTTGGCGCTCGTAGCGAACTCCAAAGCGCTCCACGCCAGTTGGCCTCTCGCCGTCCAGTACGAGCCCTCGAGCCCCTGTCATCACCGACGAAACCTGAAAGTGTGGCGAGGCATCTCACCACCGAAGATACTCGACCGAGGAGGACAGACATGGAGACTCTCACGGCAGTTGCAAAGCTGTTGCACCGAGATGAGGCGCCTTCCCCGGGCGCCGTGGCGGCGAGCTCAAGAAGGGAAGGAATCATGAAGCTGATCGCAACCTTGATCTACGACCTGCCGATCGCCGTGGCCTCGCGGCTCGCATGGCTCGCGCCGCTCGTGGCCCGGGTCACGGTCGGCTGGGTGTTCGCCTCCAGCGGATGGGGAAAGCTCCACAACCTGCCGAAGATCATCGATTACTTCACGGAGCTCGGCGTTCCGTATCCGCAGTACCAAGCGCCGTTCGCCTCGGCGAACGAACTCTTCTGCGGGCTACTGGTGCTCTTCGGCCTCGCCACCCGGGTCGCGGCGATCCCGCTGATCATCGTGATGCTGGTGGCGATCCGTACCGCGCAGTGGGAGAACGTCGACTCGATCCCCGCTCTCCTCAGCCTCGTCGAGTGGGCCTATGTCGCGATCTTCGCTTGGCTGGCGATCGCCGGGCCGGGACCGGTGTCGCTCGATGGCCTGATCGCGCGGATGACAGGGCGCGACAAGGTCTAGCCGGCGTCTGTGGAGAGCGACGACCATGCGCCACTGGCCCGAGTACCTGATCGAAGCCGCGGGACTCGGCGCGTTCATGATCTCGGCTTGCGCGTTCGGCGCGCTGCTCGAGCACACGAGCTCGCCGCTCCACCAGCTGCTGCCGAATCCCGTCCTGCGCCGCGTGCTGATGGGCATCGCCATGGGGCTCACCGCCGTCGCCATCGTCTACTCGCCCTGGGGCCAGCGCTCGGGCGCTCACATCAACCCGTGCATGACGCTGACGTTTTTCTGGCTCGGAAAAATTCATCCAGGAGATGCGGCCTGCTACGTGGCGGCGCAGTTCGCCGGCGGCGCTGCCGGGGTATGGATCGCGGCTCTCCTGCTCGGAGGGACGCTCGCCCACCCGTCGGTGAACTACGTGGCGACTCTGCCGGGAAGCTACGGTAGCGGCGGGGCGTTCCTCGCCGAGGCGGCGATCTCCTTCGTGCTGATGACCATTGTGCTCTGGGTGTCGAACATCGAGCTCGTTTCGCGGTTCACGGGCGTGTGCTGCGGCCTGCTGATCGCCGCCTACATCAGTCTCGAGGCTCCGATCTCGGGAATGAGCATGAATCCGGCGCGGACGCTCGCCTCCGCTCTCTTCGCCCAGGATTGGCAGGCGCTTTGGATCTACTTCACCGCGCCGCCTCTCGGCATGCTCGCGGCCGCGGAAGCCTATGTGGGGCTCTTCGGCGAGGAGGGCGTCTTTTGCGCCAAACTCGACCACGCGGAGGATCAGCCCTGCATCTTCTGCGCGTTCCGCACCCGGTCGACGCTTCCGACGATCGCTCGCTCCTCCGCGAGCGTCTGAACCGAGGCCTCAACGCTTGGCGAGGACCAGGCGGGCGAGCCTGAGCGCCTCACCCACCGACCAGGCTTGGAACGTCCAGCCGCGCGACGCGTGCGGAGGATCCGTATCGGCGATTTCCGCGAGATGGCCGAGTCCGCTCGGGTCGACGTGCGGGAACAGCGGCTCGAGGAAGCGGTGTCGCACTTCGCCCTGCGCGGAAGCGGTGCCGCCGCGCACGCGCACCCACGCCTCAACGAGCGGCCCGGCGAGGAAGGGCCACGTGGTCCCCTGGTGACAGGCTCCATCGCGCTCGCGCGGCCCGCCTTGGTAGCGGCCGACATATATGGGATCGCCGGCGGCGAGCGAGCGCAGGCCGGAAGGAGTCCACAGATGTTTCTCCACCTGATCAACGAGCCGGCGAGATCGGTCCTTTGGAAGGAGGACGAGCGGCAGGCCGACCGTTCCCCAGGACTATTCTCCCCTTAGGCGGGGTCGACGCCGTCAGCAGCGACGCGCGATAGCGCCGAGCGCGAACGCCTGCGGCGGTCGCCGAGGCGAATTCCCCGAGGCCGTTCTCGAGCCACTCCACCTTCGCATCGACATTCGGATGGTCCACCGTGTGCGCCTCCGACTCGATAGA
This sequence comes from uncultured delta proteobacterium, assembly GCA_963745025.1. Lineage (GTDB taxonomy): Bacteria > Desulfobacterota > Binatia > JACPRU01 > JACPRU01 > CAVQIG01. The sequence goes on along the minus strand of CAVUWD010000011.1, from coordinate 631,388 downwards.
TGCTCTTCGGGATCGCCCGGTTTCGATTTCAGAGGGTCCAATGCATGAAACGCTCCGAGCCGACCGGCATCCAAACCGGCATGCGAGAGACTCGAACGAATCAACGGCGGGGACGCCTGATCGGGGCGGCGTGGCTCGTTGTCATCCTGCTACTCGTCGAGAATGTTGGCGCTTTGCTCGAGCGGATCACGCCAATGGAGTCTCCGGGCGAAGTCGGGCCGGACTTCCCGTGGTCGATCCTCGAGCCTCCGATCTGAAGCCGAGCAGGAGAACTCCGATGTCAGCCAACAATCATTACGACGTCATCATCATCGGCAGCGGGGCAGGGGGCGGAACTCTCGCCCACCGGCTGGCGTCGAGCGGGAAGCGCATCTTCATCCTGGAGCGAGGGGACTACGTGCCGCGGGAGAAGGAGAACTGGAATTCCCGCGCCGTGAACGTGGAGGGGCACTATCAGACCAAAGAGGTCTGGCGCGACGCGGATGGGAAGCCGCTCCATCCGCACACGAACTACTATGTCGGCGGCAATACCAAGTTCTACGGTGCGGCTCTGTTCCGCTTGCGCCAGGCAGACTTCGGTGAGGTCCGTCACCACGGCGGCATCTCCCCGGCGTGGCCGATTTCCTATGATGAGCTCGAGCCCTACTATCTAGAGGCGGAGCGCTTGTACCACGTGCACGGGGAGCGCGGCGTCGATCCCGTGGATCCCCCCGCGAGCGGGCCCTACCCGCACCCGCCGATCAGCCACGAACCGCGCATCCAGCAGCTCGCGGACGACTTCGCGAAGCAGGGTCTCAGGCCGTTCCATGTGCCGCTCGGTATACAGCTCGACGAGAAGAACAGCCGCGCGAGCAAGTGCATTCGGTGCGACACCTGCGACGGCTTTCCCTGTCTCGTCTACGCCAAAGCCGACGCCCAGGTGCTGTGCGTCGACCCGGCGCTCGAGCACCCGAACGTGAGTCTCGCGACCAATGCAACCGTCGAGCGGCTCGAGACCAGCGCTTCGGGCCGAGAGGTGACCGAGGTCGTGGTCCGCCGCGAGGGAGTGACGGAGACCTACTCGGCGAACATCGTCGTCGTCTCCGCCGGTGCGATCAACTCGGCGGCGCTATTGCTCCGCTCGACGAACGAGAAGCATCCCCGCGGCCTCGCCAACGGCTCTGACGTCGTCGGCCGCCACTACATGGGACACGTCAACTCCGTGCTCATGGCCGTCTCCAAGTGTCCGAATCCGACAGTCTTTCAGAAGACGCTAGCGCTCAACGACTTCTATTTCGGCTCGCCTGAATGGCCTCACCCGATGGGACACATTTCATTCGTCGGCAAGCTCGACGGCGTCACCCTCAAAGCGGGAGCACCGGCGCTCGCTCCCGGCTTCACGCTCGACTTGATGGCCAAGCACTCGCTCGACTTCTGGCTTACTTCCGAAGATCTGCCTGATCCGCAGAACCGGGTGACCCTCGACCGCGAGGGCAACATCGTCCTCAGCTACCAGCCGAACAACGAGGAGGGGCACAAGCGGCTGATCGCCAAGCTCGAAAGCCTGCTGAAGCAGCAGACGAAGTGCCGCGAGCACGGACACGAATGTCACCAGGGCCTCTTCTCCCGCAATCTCTTCCTCGGCCAACGCATCCCGCTGGCGGGCGTGGCGCATCAGAACGGCACCGTCCGCTTCGGCCACGATCCGAAAACCTCGGCGCTGGACCCGAGCTGCAAGGCGCACGAGCTCGACAACCTCTACGTCGTCGACGGGAGCTTCTTCCCCTCGAGCGCGGCGGTGAATCCGGCGCTGACCATCGTCGCCAACGCGCTCCGTGTCGCCGACCGGATCGCCGAGCGGCTCGGCTGAGAGGGACCCTCGATGACGACACGCGCTCTGCTCGTCTTCCCCGCTCTGGTTCTCTCGCTGACGTTCGGAACCCAATCCGCGGCCGCCAGACCCTCAAGAAGGTGTTGACGTTCGAGTCGGCGCGGAAGATCGTTGCCGCGGCCGAAGTCGAGGCCAAGAAGCGCGGTTCGACTGTGGTCATCGTCGTGGTCGACGACGGCGGTTACCCGATCGTCGTCTACCGGCTCGACGACACGCAGGTCGCCAGCGTGGAGGTGGGCATCGGCAAGGCGCGCACGGCCGCCATCTTCCGCCGCCCGAGCCGGCGCGGCGGCGTTCCCGTAATCAAGTGGGGTACGTCCTCCTCAGCGTTGGCTCGGTCGCGATTTCGCCCTTGATCGTGGCCTGCAGCGCCACGTTCAGCGTCGGCGATCATCTGGCGCTCACGCGCAATCCGAGCTTCACAGACAACATCCTATACCGCCTTCTCGAAGCGGCGCGAGCGCTTGCTCGGCGTTGGCGCGGAAACCGAAGCCGCCCCGCTGCATCCAAGGGCCATGATCCGTAGGCTCGCTCTGCTTCGGCTGCTGCCCGTGCTTTTGCTCCTGACGCCGGTCGCCGGCGGTGGGCTGGCGTGGGGTGAGGGTGCGGTTGGTCCGGCGCTCGTCAGTGGCGTCGGCGTCGTCGGCATGACCGTGTCGGACATGGATCGCTCGGTCGACTTCTTCTCCAACGTGCTGACGTTCGAGAAGGTCTCGGACGTCGAGCTCGCGGGCCCCGACTACGAGCATCTCGAGGGCGTGTTCGGCCTGCGCATGCGCGTCGTCGGCATGCGGCTCGGCGACGAGTCGCTCGAGCTCACCGAGTACCTCGCCCCGCGCGGGCGGCCGATCCCTCCCGACTCGCGAAGCAACGACCGCTGGTTCCAGCACGTGGCGATCATCGTCTCCGACATGGATCGCGCCTACGAGCATCTGCGTGAGCACAAGGTCGAATATGCCTCCTCCGGCCCGCAGCTCCTGCCGAAGACGATTCCGAACGCCGCCGGCATTCGCGCCTTCTACTTCAAGGACCCCGACGGCCATCCGCTCGAGATATTGCAATTCCCGCCTGACAAGGGCGCCGAGAAGTGGCACCGCAAGACTGACCAACTCTTCCTCGGCATCGATCACACGGCGATCGTTGTCGCCGACACCGAGCGGAGCCTCGGCTTCTACCGCGACACGCTAGGCTTCCGTGTCGCCGGGGAGAGCGAGAACTTCGGAACCGAGCAGGAGCACCTGAACAACGTGTTCGGCGCTCGCCTGCGCATCACCGGCCTGCGCGCGGCGGCAGGCCCCGGCATTGAGCTCCTCGAGTACATGGCGCCACGCGACGGCCGCCCGGCGCCTTCCGACCTCCGTGCCAACGACCTCGCGCACTGGCAGACCCGCCTCGTGACCGGCGACGCCTCGCGCGTGGCAAGCGCGCTTCGCGGGCGAACGCTCGTCTCGCCTGGAAAGGTCGAGACCCCCGGGGGAGAGCTCGGCTTCCACCGCGCCGTCGGCGTCGGCGATCCCGATGGCCACGTCATGCAGTTGACCGAGCCATGAACGAGGTTGAGATTCGCTACGCCGAAGTGAACGGCACGCGCCTCCGCTACGTCGAGATGGGCGCGGGAACACCCTGCCTGGTGATGCACGGAGGGCTCGGCGTCGATCACACGCAGTTCCGGGAGTGGCTCGATCCGCTCGGCGACGTGCTCCGACTGGTCTACTACGACCATCGCGGCAACGGCGGCTCGGGCCGGCCACTGCTCGAGACGTTGCCACTCGAGCAGCTGGTCGACGATGCCGAAGAGCTTCGGATCGAGCTCGGCTTCGAGCAAAGTGGCGGTCTTCGGGCGCTTGCGAGGATGCGGCTCTCAGCCTGAAACGGGACGAGCGGAGCGGCATCCAACCCAGCATGAGCTCCATTCGCAAGCGTGTCCTGATTCTCGGTGGTGGGTTTGCGGGGGTCTACGCCGCACAGTCCCTAGAGAAGGCGCTCGGGCGCCGCGACGACTTCGAGATCGCCCTCGTAGCCAAGGAGAACTACTTCGTCTTCCAGCCGATGCTGGCCGAGGTGGTCTCGAGTTCGATCGGCCTCACCGACACCGTGAGCCCTCTCCGCCGGCTCCTGCCGCGCACAGCGATCCACGTGCGCGATGTGCAATCGATCGACCTCGCGCGCAAGGTGGTGATGACCAGCCCGGGATTCCGCCCACACCCGCACGCCATCGAGTACGATCACCTCGTCCTCGCGCTCGGCAACGTCACCGACTTCCGCGGCCTGCGCGGGCTTCCCGAGCACGCGATGCCCTTCAAAAACCTCGCCGACGCGCTGCTGCTGCGCAGTCGCGTCATTCGCGCTCTCGAGGAGGCAGCGATCGAGGACGACGATCCCATGCTCCGCCGCCAGCTCCTCACCTTCGTCGTCGCCGGCGGCGGATTCTCCGGCGTGGAGGTCGCGGCCGAGCTCAACGATTTCGTACGCCGGGTGGCACGCAACTACCGCGGCCTCGACCCGAAAGAGATCCGCGTCGTGCTGGTCCACTCCCAGGACCGCATTCTGCCGGAGGTCACCGAGAAGCTCGGCCGCTTCGCGCAGAAGATCCTTGCCAAGCGGGGCGTTGAGATCCGGCTCAACACCAGGCTCGAAGCGGCGACCGGCGAAGAGGCGGTGCTCGCGGGCGGCGAGCGCATCCCGACCCGTACGCTCGTGTCGACGGTACCGAGCTCGCCGCATCCGCTGATCGAGGCGCTCGCGCTTCCTAAGACGAAGAACGGACGGCTCATCGCCGATCGTTGCCTACGCGTCGAGGGACGACAAGACGTCTGGGCGCTCGGTGACTGCGCCCAGGTGCCGGCGCCGGAGGGAGGCTTCTCGCCCCCAACCGCCCAGCACGCGATCCGCCAAGCACGAGCGGCGGCCCATAACATCGTCGCCGCAATCCGCGGCGGCGAGCCTAGCACCTTCGACTTCAAAGGTCTCGGCAAGATGGGCTCGCTCGGGCACCGCTCCGCCGTCGCCGAGATTTTCGGCTTCAACATCTCGGGCTTTCTCGCCTGGTGGATGTGGCGAACGATCTACCTAATGAAGCTCCCGGGATGGGGGCGCCGGCTCAAGGTGGCGACTTCCTGGACGCTCGACCTCTTGCTGCCACCCGAGCTCATCGAGCTCAAGTTCACTGGCTCCGCGGGAGTCTCCAAGGAGCACTTCGAGCCGGGTCAGGAAGTCTTCCGCCAGGGCGACCTCGGCGACCGGATCTACATCATCCAAAGCGGCAAGGCCGAGGCAGTGCGCGAAGAAGGCGGGCCGGGGATTCGGCTCGCCGAGCTCGGTGCCGGCCAGTTCTTCGGCGAGATGGCATTGCTCAACGAGACCGTGCGGGGCGCGACCATCCGCTGCACGGAAGCGATGACCGCGCTCAGCCTGCCGAAACGGGAATTCGCTGCGCTGGTCGCTGCCCTTCCCGAGCTGCGCCGAAATTTCGAGGCGGTGATGGACGCTCGCACACGGTCGAATGCGGGAGAGCAAGTCGTCGCCGGAAACTTCCTACACTAGGCGACTGATAGGAATCGCAACATGCAGGACGCGCCGGTTAGAATCGAGCCCACCCTATCCGCCACGTCGCGCACGATTCCCAAGACGAGTGCCCGGCTGGACGACGCGGAAGCCCGCCGCCTCGACGAAGACGCGCGGCGGGAGAAGAACTGGAAGCGCTGGGGGCCGTACCTCTCCGAGCGGCAGTGGGGCACGGTGCGCGAGGACTACTCCGAGTCGGGGAACTGCTGGGACTACTTCTCCGCACGATCACGCCCGCAGCCGCGCCTACCGCTGGGGCGAGGACGGCCTGCTGGGCATCACCGACCGCGAGTGCCGCCTCTGCTTCGCGCTTGGCGCTCTGGAACGGGCGCGACCCGATCCTCAAGGAGCGGCTCTTCGGCCTCACCGGGCCCGAGGGCAACCACGGCGAGGACGTGAAGGAGTGCTACTACTACCTCGACTCGCACGCCGACGCACTCCTACATGAAGGCGCTCTACAAGTACCCGCAGGCCGAGTATCCCGTACGCGCGGCTGGTCGAGGAGAACCGCCGCCGCGGCAAGCACGACGCGGAGTTCGAGCTGCTCGACACGGGCGTCTTCGACGAGAACCGCTACTTCGACGTCTTCGCCGAGTACGCGAAGGCGTCGCCCGACGACATCCTCGATCCGCATCACGGTCGCCAACCGCGGCCCGGAGGCGGCCGACGCTCCACCTGCTGCCGACGCTCTGGTTCCGCAACACCTGGTCGTGGGGCTGCACGCGGCGAGGGCTGCTGGACGCAAGCCGCGCGATCGCAGCGCGACGGCGAAGCGCTGCGTCGCCGAGCACGCGACGCTCGGCCGATTCGACTCTTCGCAGGCCGACGCCGGTACGCCGGGCAGCCGCGACGCTCGCTCTTCACCGAGAACGAGACGAACGCGAGCGGCTCTTCGGCGTGCCGAACGCGCGCCCGTACGTGAAGGACGCGTTCCACGAGTACGTCGATCCGCGGCGCACGCGACGCGGTGAATCCCGAGCGGCGCGGGCACGAAGGCGGCGGCGCACTACCGCGCTCGACGTGCCGGCCGGAGGCGAGATCACGCGTGCGGCTGCGGCTCTCGGCCGAGAGCGAAGCGCCCGCGCGAGCCGTTCGGCGGCGAGTTCGACGCGCATCGTTCGCCGAGCGGATCGCCGAAGGCCGACGAGTTCTACGCGGCGCGCACTGCCCGACGGGGCTGACCGCCGAGGAGCGCGCGCGTCGGCCGGCAGGCGTACGCCGGCCTCCTGTGGAGCAAGCAGTTCTACCACTACGTCGTCGAGGACTGGCTCGAGGGCGATCCCGCGCAGCCGCCGCCGCCCGACAGCCGCGCGCAGCGGCCGCAACGCCGACTGGCGCCACCTCTACAACCGCGACGTCATCTCGATGCCGGACAAGTGGGAGTACCCCTGGTACGCGGCGTGGGACCTCGCGTTCCACATGATCCCGTTCGCGCGCGATCGACCCGCAGTTCGCCAAGGAGCAGCTCGTCCTCTTCCTGCGCGAGTGGTACATGCACCCGAACGGCCAGATCCCGGCCTACGAGTTCGCCTTCGGCGACGTGAACCCGCCGGTGCACGCCTGGGCCGTGCTGGCGCGTCTACAAGATGACCGGCGCGCGCGGCCAGCGCGACCGGCTCTTCCTCGCGCGCGTCTTCCAGAAGCTGCTGCTCAACTTCACCTGGTGGGTGAACCGCAAGGACGCCGAGGGGCGGACACCTCTTCGCCGGCGGCTTCCTCGGCCTCGACAACATCGGCGTCTTCGACCGCTCGCAAGCCGCTGCCGACCGGCGGCCACCTCGAGCAGGCCGACGGCACGGCCTGGATGGCGTTCTACTGCGCGACGATGCTCTCGATGGCGCTCGAGCTGGCCGAGGACGACCCGGCCTACGAGGACATCGCCTCGAAGTTCTTCGAGCACTTCGTCGCCATCGCCGACGCGATGAACACGCTCGGCGGCACGGGCCTCTGGGACGAGAGCGACGGCTTCTACTACGACCAGCTGCACACGCCGACGGCCAGCACGCTGCCGCTGCGCGTCCGCTCGATGGTCGGCCTGATCCCGCTGTTCGCCGTCGAGGTGCTCGACGACGAGGTGATCGAGCGGCTGCCCGGCTTCGCGAAGCGCATGCGACTGGTTCCTCGAGAACCGGCCGGACCTGGCCCGCCACATCTCCTACATGCGACGAGCACGACCGCAAGGACTGCACGGCCACCGGCTGCTCGCCATCCCGTCGCGCGAGCGGCTCGAGCGCGTGCTGCGCTACCTGCTCGACGAGAGCGAGTTCCTCTCGCCGTACGGCATCCGCTCGCTCTCGCGCGTCCACGAGGAGCAGCCCTACGTCTTCCGCGCCGGCGGCCAGCGAGCACCGGGTCGACTACGTGCCCGGCGAGTCCGACACCGGGCTCTTCGGCGGCAACTCGAACTGGCGCGGGCCGATCTGGTTCCCGGTCAACTACCTGCTGATCGAGGCGCTCGAGCGCTACCACCACTTCTACGGCGACGAGCTTCAGGTCGAGTGTCCGACCGGCTCGGGCCGCTGGATGAACCTCCAGCGAGGTCGCCCGCGAGCTCGCCGCGCGGCTCGCCCGCCTCTTCCTGCCCGACGCCGACGGCCGCCGCCCGTGCCACGGCGGCGACGAGCGCTACGCCGACGACCCGCACTGGCGCGACCTCGTGCTCTTCCACGAGTACTTCCACGGCGACACCGGCCGCGGCCTCGGCGCGAGCCATCAGACCGGCTGGACCGCGCTGGCGGTGCGAGCGATCGAGGACTTGGCCCGGGCACGCTCCGGCGCTTCCTGAGCTGGGGCCCCAGCCTCCGTGGTCGACCGCCGTCCCGATGTGCCATCATGGACGAAGATGGCACGCCGAGCAGCTGACGCGAGCGGCATCGAGGCAACGCTCGACGAAGACGCCGCGCTTCGCAAGATCGTCGAGGGGGTCGAGGCCCAGACCGGAGAGGGCTTCTTCCGCTCACTCGTGCGCTGCGTGACCGAGGCGCTCGGCGTCGCCTACGCGTTCGTGTCCGAGCTCGACGCCGAGCGTGAGGTCTTTCGAACGCTCGCCGTTTGGGGCCACGGTCACTTGCTCGACAACTTCGAGCTGCCGATCGCCGACACGCCGTGCGAGGGCGTGCTGCACGGAGAGATGGCGCACTACGCTGATCACGTCCAACAGCGATTTCCACAGGACGTGGGACTCAAGACGTGGGAGGCCGAGAGCTACTGCGGGGTGCCGCTCGTCGACTCCCAGGGGGCCGTGCTCGGTCACCTGGCGATCTTCGACACCAAGCCGATGCGCAATCCTCGCGGTTTGGCGATCCTGCGGATCTTCGCCTCTCGCGCGCGCGCCGAGGTGGAGCGGCAGCGCGTCGAGCGGGTGCTACGTGAAAGCGAGCTGCGCTATCGCGACCTCTACGAGGAAGCGCCGGTCGCCTACTGGCACGCGACCTACGAAGGCCGCATCGACCGCGCCAACCGCGCCATGGCGGAGATGCTCGGCGTCTCGCTCGAGCAGATCGTCGGACGCACGCTCTACGACTTCGCCGCCGACACGCCGCGCGGCAAGCCGGCCACACTTGCGCTGCGTCGCCGATTTCTCGCCGGGGAGGAGATCCGTGGCGACGAGGTCGAATGTCGCCACGCGGACGGCTCGCCGCTGTGGATCCAGGTCTCGGTGAGCCCCATGCGCGACGCTACGGGTCGGCTCGCCGGAGGGCGCGTCACCGCGGTCGACGTCACCGCTCAAAAGCGGGCCGAAGAAGCGGTGCGCGTGACCGAGTATCTCGAGGAGGAGATCCGCGCGGTTCACAACGCCGGCGAAATCATCGGCCAGGGCCCGGCGCTCACGGCCTTGCTCGAGAAGGTCCGGCTGGTGGCTGACACCGACACCTCGGTGCTGATCCTCGGCGAGACTGGCACCGGAAAGGAGCTGATGGCCCGGGCCGTGCATTCCGCGAGCCGCCGTAAGAACCGGCCGCTCATCAAGGTCAACTGCGCGGCGCTGCCGGCGGGCCTGGTGGAGAGCGAGCTCTTCGGCCACGAGAAGGGGGCGTTCACGGGCGCCAGCGAGCGGCGTATCGGCCGCTTCGAGCTCGCCGATGGGGGCACAATCTTCCTCGACGAGATTGGCGACGTTACCTCCGAGGTGCAGGTGAAGCTGCTGCGCGTGCTGCAGGAGCGCGAGATCGAACGGGTCGGCGGCAGTAAGGTGATCCATGTGGACGTGCGGGTGATCGCCGCCACCAATCGCGATCTCAAGGGCGCCGTCGCCGCGGGTAAGTTTCGCCACGACCTCTATTACCGGTTGAACGTTTTCCCGGTCGAGATGCCCCCGCTTCGCGAACGGCCCGAGGACATTCCCCCGCTCGTCCACTACTTCGTTTCGCGCTCCGCGACGAAGATCGGGCGGCGGATCACCCGCATCCCGGCGGACACGATGGCGCGACTGGGCGGTTACTCTTGGCCCGGTAATGTGCGCGAGCTCGAGCACGTGATCGAGCGTGCGGTCATCCTGTCGCCGGGACCCGAGCTGCGCTCCGTGCCGGATCTCGAAACTGCCTCCCCACCGTCCGTCAAGGTTCAGCCGGCGCCTCCAGTGTCCGCAGCATCGACGACCCATCACGGCGGCCAAGCGCTCCCCCTCGAGGACGTGGAGCGCCGACACATCATCTCGGTGCTCAAGCAGAGCGCTTGGCGTATCGAGGGGCCAGGCGGAGCGGCCCGGCTTTTGGACTTGAACCCCAGCACTCTGCGCAGCCGGATGAAGAAGCTCGGCATTCAGCGGAGTCCCGAAGAGCTTTCATAGATCCGCAGAATTTCGCGGCCAAGATTTCGCGGCCAAGATGGTTCGGCGGTCCAGGACGAGCTGATCGACGGGCTGCGACGCGGCGACGAGGAGGCGTTCGCAGCACTGGTACGCCGCGAATGCGGCCGGATGCTGGCCACGGCGTGGCGTCCTGCTCGGCAACGAGCATGCTCGGCGCCATGGTGCTCGCCGCCGATGGATTCGTCACGCACGTCTATTCGCGCGAGCCCGAGCCCAGCCCGAAGGCCGATCTCGTGAAGTCGATCGGCGTGCGCTACGTCGCCTCGCGCGTCTCCTTCGAGGTCATGAAGGTGCTCGGCACCAACGGGGTGTTCGTCTTCACGGGCGTGCCTGGCCGAAAGGCGCTCACCGCGCGGCAGTTTCATCCGAAAGGAATCCGGGCAACGCACCCTAAGAATGTATCCGATGTGTGGTCTTGGGCATCCAAGGCCATAGAACCGGTCCGCGCGGAAGCCGCGGACCGAAAATTCAACGAGGAGGATCGAAATGAAGAGTCCGTTGAAGGGAGCGCTGATCGCGGCGGTGGTTGCCGGCTTGTTCGTGGCAAATGCGGCGCGGGCGGCCGACGAAGGCAAGAGCGAGGCGAAAGAGGTGAAGTGCACCGGCATCAACGCCTGTAAGGGACACGGCGCGTGCGCGGGCGCGGGTCACGAGTGCGCCGGCAAGAACGCCTGCAAGGGCCAGGGCTTGACGAAGGTCTCTTCGGCCAAGGAATGCACGGACAAGGGTGGCACGGTCAAAGATTGAGAATACCCCGCTGGGCGCCGGGCACGACTCTCGCCCGGCGCCCTCCCCACCCCACGCCCCGTCAAATGCCGGTGTCATCGAGCGGATGACGGCGCCGGCGATCTCGCCGTTTCCTCGGCTCGGGTGCGGGATCGGGCTCCGGCGCGAGCATTACGGCTATGTCCTCGAGCACTGGCCGGCGCTCGATTGGTTCGAGATCATCTCCGAAAACTTCATGGCGCGCTGAGAAACCGCCGGCGCCGTGCGGCATCGAAACGCGCGGGAGGAACGATCCAAATGAGACTCCGTCTTCTCGCGCTCGCTTCATGGCTCACTGCAGCCGCGATCGCCGCCGCAGATCCGCCCGGTGTCGTCGCCGATGCCGCTCAGGGGGGAGAGTTTCGGGGCAAACTGCCTCCGCGTAACTTGCGGGCGAGATCGGCATCCCAAAGGGCATGAAAGCCATTGCCGTCACCCCCGATCGACGTCGCGTCGATTTAGTCGATCACCCCGAACCGAAGATCACGGATCCGAGCCAAGTGAAGGTCCGTATCCTCGAGGTCGGCGTCTGCGGCACCGACCGCGAGATCTGTGCTTTCGAATACGGCACCCCGCCGCCGAGCTCGGACGAACTGGTCATCGGTCACGAATCGCTCGGCGAGGTCGTCGAGGTCGGCCCGCGGGCGTCACGCGTGCGGCCCGGAGACCTGGTGGTCCCGATGGTGCGCCGCCCATGCCCGCACGCTCATTGCGTCGCCTGCCAGGCCAACAGGCAGGACTTCTGCTACACTGGCGACTTCCAAGAACGCGGAATCAAGGAAGCGCATGGCTTTATGACCGAGGTGATCGTCGACGACGATCGCTACATGAACCCTGTGCCTCGCGAGCTCCGCGACGTCGCAGTACTGGTCGAGCCGCTGACGATCGCCGAGAAGGCGCTGGCTCAGATCCGCGCGGTGCAGCAGCGACTGCCCTGGACCTGCCCCGCACACCCCGGCGAGCCGGCGGGCCACTGCCATCGCGCGCTCGTGCTCGGCGCGGGGCCGGTCGGTCTCCTCGGCGCCATGGCCCTCGTTGTGGAAGGCTTCCAAGCCACGGTCTATTCCCGCGAGCCGGAGCCGAACCCCAAGGCCGATCTCGTCAAGTCGATCGGCGCGCGCTACCTCTCGGCCGCCGAGGCGCCGATCGAGTCGCTGCCGGAGAGGATCGGCAACGTCGACGTCGTATACGAGGCGACGGGCGCGTCGCAGGTTTCCTTCGAGGTGATGAATGTGCTCGGCACCAACGGCGTCTTCGTGTTCACCGGCGTGCCGGGACGGAAGGCGCCGATCGAGGTCGACACGGATCGGATCATGCGCAACCTGGTGCTCAAGAATCAGATGGTCTTCGGCACGGTGAACGCCGGCCGCGAGACGTTCGAGGCGGCGATCCGCGATCTCGGGATCTTCATGCGGCGGTGGCCGGAGGCGGTGCGCGGCTTGATCACCGGCCGCTACCCGACTGCCGCCTATCAGGACCTGCTGCTCGGCAAGGCAAGCGGCATCAAGAACGTGATCCGGTTTGCTTGAGTCGCCAGAGAACCCGATGACCTGTCGTGAGCTGAACGACTTCATCAGCGATTACTTGTCCGGGGAGCTGATCCCGAGCAAAGGTGCGGAGTTCGACGAACACCTCGTCGCTTGTCCGCCCTGCCGGCGATATCTCGAAAGCTATCGTCTGACGATCCGCGCCGCCAAAGCCGCCTTCACGGACCCGGACAAGCCGGTGACCGACGAGGTCCCCGCGGAGCTCGTCGAGGCGATTCTCGAGGCGCGTCGGCCAAGACGCTAGAGTCTCGATTGACCTTACGCATCCGCGAAGGTCGGTTCGAGCAGGGTGCGCAGCGCCTGGCGAGCGCGGTGTAGGCGGATTTTCACCGCCGCGGCGGTGATCCCCATCGCCTCCGCCGTTTCGTTGGTATCCCACTCCTCGATGTCCCGGAGCAGAATCACACTGCGGTAACCCGGTGGAAGGCGATCGATCGCCCGGCGAACGGCGAGACGAGTCTCGTGTTGGCTGAGCTTCGACTCGCAGGAGGCGTCCCAATCGCGAACCGGCCCGCTCCGGTGCCCGTCCTCGTCGAACTGCGGCAGCAGCTCGTCGAACCGCTGCTCTGGGTGGCGGCGCTCCGAGCGGAGCTTCATCAGCGCATGATTGACGACGATGCTATGCAGCCACGTCGACAGCTGGGAGTTCCCGCTGAAGCCGTCGACGGCTTGAAAGGCGGAGAGGAAGGTCTTCTGAACCGCATCCTCGGCCTCGCTCTCGTCGCGGAGAAGCCGCCGCGCGGTGGCGAGAAGCCGTCCTCCGTGGAGCTTGACTAGCGCGGCAAAGGCCTCCTCCTCGCCGACGCGCAATCGCGCGACCAGCTCGGATTCTCCGCTCCACGCGTGCTGGTGTTCGCGAACCGTCTGAGCATGCGCTTCCATCGTTCGTCCTCACTTCGCTTCGAGCAGACATTTGACGAAATCAGTGCAGCGCGAGGGCACCGCGCCCCGCCCGAGCAGCGCTCGCAGCGCGCTCAAGCCGGTGGCATTGGCAAATCGGAGGCCGGAGAGATCCAGGAGTACCTGGCGCCCCGCAGTCAAATCGGGCGCGCAGATGGCGACTAGATCGGGCGCGGAAGCCTCTGTCAGACTACCCTCGACGAGCAATTCCGAACCCGTGCGGGTCTCTCGAATTTTCGTGATCCTGAGCACGGTGAGGGTAAAGCAGACGGCGTGCCCTGCACTATGGACAGCGCACGACTCAGGATTTTCTGAATTAAGTCAAGGTGTTAGGTGTTTTCTCCGCCAGTTCTGCCAGTTTTCTAAAGCCTTCGCCTCACTGATGGCTCCGCGAGATGTCACGGATCCGCGAACTGGCTATGAGATTTCACGGGGCGGGACCGGGACCCACGCTGACCGCTTCGCGTGCCTCCGTTTTTCGCTTCGATCCGTACCGGTATTGTTGGTCTCAAGGGCACGTTCTCAGTGTCACGAAGGGTGAGCCACTGCGGTTTCTCGACCTTTTCGCCGATTCAGGAATATGCGCACGACCGGATCGCCAAGCGAGTGAGGGAGGATGAAGTGGCACGTCGTCTCTGCACGGCTCCCGGGATAGGCCTAGTGACGGCGGTAGCGTTCCGAGCCGCGCTGGACGAGGCGGGGCGTTTTCGAGCCGCGCATCAGGTGGAGTGAACCACCCCCAACTAGCAGCACTTCGTCTCACTCGAAATCCTCGTCCGTAGGTGGAGTTGGTTGCTCCTGCAAACTCTTTCGCCGTGAGTCTTTTCGCAGCGAGCACGGTGCGGACCTCTTCGGGAATCACCGCTGGGATTCCATGACCATTCGCCGGGAGGATAGCCGCGACAAACGCCCGAAAGCTAGATTGCCGATTCGTGCTTCCCTGGCGCGGAAAGTCCAGCTCCAAGGCCGGTAGCGCGCTCGCGAAAAAAGCCCCGCCAGGAAGCTCGGCCTCTTCGGGGAGGATGAGCTCAGCGCTTCAGTGAGGCGAGGTATAGCCGGTTCATATGCCGCAGCCGGTTGGCCAGAATTTTCATCACATGAGTCGAAAACGCCGGATTGCTCTCTACAAGCAAGTGAAAGCGCTTTCGATCGATTCCAACGAGGCGGCACCCCGTGTTCGCGATCACGGATGCTGCTCGTGGGGCGTCGTCGATGAGGGTCATTTCGCCGACGATGCCTCCCTCGTTCGCGGTCTCGACCACGCTGTCCCCGACGAGGATGTCCACACGCCCTTCGAGCACGACGTACATGAGCTCACCCTGCTCGCCCTCGCGAAATAAAACCTCACCGGGCGAGAGCCGAAACGCATCAAGGGCCCCGCTCAGCATCTCAGCGGGGTTGAAGGGTGCTTCCCGTCGCCTGCTTCGGACCCTTGTCTGCTTTTCACGCATGATGGCGTCCTCAGGCTGCCGCACCCGTAGGAGAGCAAGCCATGCAAGGCGAGCGGAATGGTCGCACCAAAGAGAGATTCCATCAAGTGACGTTCACTCGCCGCCAGCGACCGCTGCCCGGCTACCGGCGGCTCGCAGCCGCACTCGCCTCGGGCGTGAGATGGCGGCCGGGCGGCGTGAACTGAGCTCCCTTATCAACGCAGACGGCAGAACTTCGCCACGGCGCTCAGGGGCTGGGCGCAGGTACGCGTAGGCAAGCCCGGCACCGGAACAGTGCTTTCAGTGCGCCTTGAAGATGGCGCACGAACGGGGCGCAAGATCTCTGGAGCTGCGTGCGGCGCTGAGCCTGGCGCGTCTGGAGCAGATTGCAGGGGAGAGAGGCCCAGCGCACGATTGCCTCGCCGAAGTGTACGGCTGGTTCACCGAGGGGCACGACACCCTGGACCTCCAGGACGCGAGGACCCTCCTGCAATCGTGAACTGACACCGCGTCGACGCCGACGCGATGGCTGCGATCGTCGCGAAGACAGCCATGTCCATCGAGCGCCGTTCCAGGTTTTTTGCTGCTCATTTTCTCGAAGTTGTGACGAACGCTGGTCGTGACGCGCGTTTGCGTTCCGCGTCAGGGCCGAGCCCAGGCTGAGCGCACGTCGACCCGCGCCACGCGGATTTCGGAGCCGTCCCGGGTCTCGACCCGGAGCTCGACCTTTCTCGGTGCGTCGATCTCGAAGCGCAAGCGTACCGGCAGGTATCTCCCGTCCGAAGTCAGGCTTGCCGCCGGAACCTCCCGTGCGCTCAGCCGGCGGCCTCGGTCCCCTGCGTAGACGTCCACCACTACGGTCCCGTCGATCGTCGCAAGCCGACCGGCGCGGAGGTCGAAGGTGGCCTCGTAACTGCCGGCCGACAACTCTATCGGCAAGAAGTAGAGAAAGCCCGGCGGGCCGTAAGTTCCACCGGTCACGAATGCATGCCCGGTCGGAGAACCGGGGTCTACGATTCGCGCGCCGACCAAGTGATGCCCGCTCCCGTACTGCCTCGAGTGAGCGAACTCGAGGTGCCCAGCCGTCGCGGTCGGCTCGCTGCGGACGACGATGCGCGAGACGGTAACCTGGCCCTCGGGACACGTTCGCACGATCTCAAGGTCGTTCGCCGTGAGGCGCAGCCGTCCGACGGGGAGCGGCAGGCCCGCCTCTCCGCGGGCCTGCGAAAGCGAACCGAGCACCTCTCCATTGATCCTCAGCTCGGGATCGCAACTCGAAACAGGACTCACCTCGACGGCTTCGATGCGGACGACGGGAGCTGGAAAGGGAGGAAGATCAAAGCGAATCGAAGCCCGAGCGCCCGAGATCGGACGGGCGAATACGCCGGCGCGCTCTTCCACTTCGCGCGACCATTCTCCAGCGAGCGCATCGCCGGCGCCGACGTCGATCACCACCTCCGTGGAGGAGAAAAACGGAGGAGCCTCGCGACCGCGGGCGACCAGATCCTTCGGCACGAACGGAAAGGCGTGCGAGTAGAACGTCGCGCGAAGGGGAACGACGCGGGCGAACGTCTGTAAGCAAGGGACGGCGGCAGTCGAATCCGCCGGCACGATCACGAAAGCCGCCGAAGCCGCTTCCAGCCCTTCACAGAGGTGCTCGGCCGTGGATCGGTAGCGGATTCGTCGCCTCAGCTTGTAGGCGTCGAGCCGCTCGTGCTGCGCGAACAGCGGCATGCTCCGCTCCTCGCGGAGTACGAAGAGCGGGACCTCTTCGGGCAAAGTAGCCGTGGCCCAGTCGGCGAAGCCGCGCAGATCGCTGTGCGTCCAGCGCACCGAGCCTGTCCGCGCGTAGGCGAGGCGATACGCCGGCGCGAAAGCCGCGAGAACGGCTACCGCGGCTGCGAAGCGGCGCGCTCGCGCGTGCCCCAGTGGGACCGAATCCGCTACGTACCCGAGGCCGATTCCGATCAGCGCGGCGATGGGCGGAAAGGCGGGCAGGCCGTACCAGTCCTGCGGAAGATTGGCGACGCCGAACGCCGCGAGCCACACCGCCGGCCAGATGACCAGCATGGCCGCTCCTTGGGCTCGAGTGTCTCGCAACGCGAGGAGCGCCGGTGCCAGCGCGATCAGCCAGTAGCGGAACATCGCGCCGACCTGTTCGAAGAAGAGCGTCGGGTGCGCGAAGGCGCTCTCCCCGAAAAATCGACCGAGCACCTCGAAGCGCATCTCCCTCGTGAGAACCTTCGGAGCGAGCAGAAAAGCCGGAACGTACCAGAGGCCCGCCACCGCGACCGCGGTGGCAACGGTGATCCAAAGGTGGCCCTTGCGTAATCCGCGAGGCCCGCTTCGCGAAAGCTCGAACACGATGATGATTACGAACAAGGGAAGCGCCGCCACCCCCTTCGACAGGAGCGCGAGGCCGCCGAAACAGCCGGTCAAGACGGCGGCCCGGTTGGATTGGGTGCCGAGCGCGTAGTGAAGCGCGGCGGCGGCGACGAGCAGGACCAAGAAGCTGTCGTACACGTTCGAACGACACATGTGATCGAAGAGGAATAGCGGGACGGTCATCAGCGCCAGCGCGGCGACGAATCCCGCGAGCGCCCCGCCGAAGTGCGCCGCGGCCAGGAACGTGAGCAGGACGATCGCCAGACCCGCCGTCGCGTCCCAAACCCGGAGCGTCCCCTCGCTCGCGCCGAACATGCGAATCGTCGCGGCGACGACCCACAGCTTGAGCGGCGGCTTGTGCAGGTCCGGCTCGCCGTCGAGCGTTGGGACGAGCCAGTGCCCGCTCTCGAGCAGCTCCACGACTCGGGCAGTCGTCGTCGCTTCGTCGGCGGCAATGCCCTCGAGACCGAGATCCTTGAAGAGGAGGATCGCTGCCAGCAGAACGGCCAGTGCTGCGAACGCGAGGAGCTCGACGGACGGGGTCGCGGACTCCCACCTGGATGCTGCGGGTCCGGTCATAGCGGATCCCGTTTTGATCGAATCCGATGGCGGATTCCAGACGTGGGTCAGTAAGACGGGTGTGTAAATGAGCCGCGAACCAGGCAACGCGTGCGGATCAGTTCTTGAGAGCATTTGTTGCGCCCGTGGGGATGCGCAACGACGGCGCCCTCTTCCCTATCCCCGGGATCTCGAACGCTAGCGCGCCCCGCTCCCGCGAGACGTAGCAGCGCGTTCAGCGCGACGGCGACTCAGGCGGATGCGGGCTTCTCCCCGCTTTGACTTCCGTCAAGTGCGCACCTGGCATTGCCGGTTCGCCCTTGATCGTCAAGCTCGCCGGTTCAACTTTGGCCCGCGCTGCAGGGCCCGCTACCACAGCGCTGCGCGGAACCTCCGTCGCTGACCTCGTTCCGCGGCCTCAGGGCGCGACGCTGCCCGGAAGCGCGTCGAAACCCTCTCGGACGGCCGCCTCGCGCAAGCGGCGGTCGAAGGAGACGAGGGCGCGACCGGTCGTCTTGCCGCGGGACCAGAGAAGCGCAGCAGCCAGCTGGAACGCGTCTGCGGCGCGGAGCGCGTGTACCGAGAGCAAACGCTCGGCGCGGTCGCGCAGACGGTTGCCGGGTGCGATCTCGGTCCACACGGCCGAGAGCTGAAACAGCAAGCGCCTCGTCCGCGCTTCGCCGCCGACGTCGATCTTGTCATCACGGCGCAGGCGGGCGAGCGCCGTGACGCATTCGGTCCGCGTCGCCCACCACACCACGATCGCCGGATCCTGTTCCGCGATTCTCTCTTGGCTGGTAACGGTCGACGAATCAGCCCCGACTAGCGTACGATTGAGAGAACCACGATGAGCACCGACGAAACTGCCGCGCCGCGCCTGGCGCCGCTGACTGAGCTTAATCAGATCATTCGCGAGAACCGCGTTGATGACTATAAGTCGCCGGCGTTGGCGCTCGGGATGCGTCCGCTGGAGTTCGGGCAGGGAAGCTCAAGCTGGAGTTGGCCGGAGCAGCCGCCGACCGTGCTGAATCCGTTCGGCACGTTGCACGGCGGCTTCATCGCGGTTTTTGTGGACGAACTCTTTTCGACCGCGATTGGTTCGGTGCTCGAAGCGGATGAATGGGCGGTCACGGCCGAAGTCAAAGTATCTCATTTGCGGCCGCTGCGACCCGGACCAATCAGCGGCGCCGCAAGGGTCCTGCGCCACGGGCGCGGGGTCGCCTTCCTCGAAGCCGAAATCTCGAGTGCCGACGGCGCGCCCGCGGTGCGCGCCAGCTCGACCTGGTCGATTTCCCGTTGAACTCAGGCAAGCTGTCCACCCATGAAGATGCGTTGCCCAGGCGTGCGTTGCAGCGCCCCCCCCCGAGGTTTTTATGCCGGCTATCCTCCGCGGATTGCGAACACTCATTAGTCCCTTCAAAGCTCGTTCAAAGCTGGGTCATTCCGCGGGGTTAACTGTGCATGACGTCGGCGAGACATTGGCGGCAAACTCCTTCAGGACATTACCTGGTGGGTCGTAATTACACACCCACACGTCGGCATTCGAGCAATGGGCGACGCCGCAGCCGATCCGTCTCGTGCCTGCCCATACGACTTGGGTAAAATGCCCAGCAGCCGGGCGGTACTGAGGGTGGCGGAAACTGTACTTGCCGACCTCCGAATACCAGCCCTGAACTACCTCTTCAGGCGTAAGCGAGCCAGACGGCGAGCCGTACGTCAGATTCTCGCCGTACGTGGTATCGGGATTGTGTTGGAGCGAGCATTGCCGACCGCGTAGATGATCAGCCCATCGCTGAGCGATCGCCGCTAGTGCCGGCGACCAGGCCACTGGTTGAGCACAATGCAACCGTCGATATTTATTGTGGGCGGTGATGAAATCGTTGAATGCTTTCGACGGCGCTCGGGTCGAGGACATAGCCGATGCCGCGGTGGTTGGCGAAAGGTAACTTCGTGAGGAAGTGATAGTGCGGACTCGCGGACCCGTGCAACCTAGGAAAGCGATCAGCAAAGAACTCAGCGCGACAAACCAGCAGGCGTTCGTAATCCGGTAAGACATCAATTCTCGACTCGATGGCGCACGGATTTCGCTCATGGTCCCGGAGCTGACGATTCGTTATTCGGGCCTCTTCGAGGCGGAGCGACAGCACGACTTCGCGAATCGGGGCGCACTCAGCGAAAGAATTCGTGCCAGCTGACGAGCCTGGTAGCCCACCCGGGAAAGCCGCATGGCGAACGGATCCGCGAATTTTCCTACGCCCTCTGGCACGCGCCTCCCCCCGCCGAACGCGCAGGAAATGACGTCACCGATGTAGAAGGCGGTCATGAATGCGCCGAGTCGCCGTCATTGCCAGCGGAGGTGCCGGGGCTGCCAGTGGGTGGCGCGGTGCGCCGACACGTAGTCGCCCCTCGCGAAGAGCCTGACCAGGGCGACGCCTCCGAAGAAACCGCCGACGTGGGCCCAGAAGGCCACCCCGCCCAGCTGAGGGCTTCCGAGCGCGACGAGCCCGCTCAGGATCTGGAGGAACATCCAGTAACCGACCATCGTCCACGCGGGAAGCGCGGCCGACGTCAGGAAGAAGCCGAGAGGAATGAGGACGTAGACCCGCACGAATGGGTAGAGGACGACGTAGCCGCCCATGACGCCGCTGATCGCACCGGAGGCGCCGACCATCGGCACGACGGAATCCGGCGTGATCAACACCTGCAGTACGGCCGCGGCGAGGCCGCACAGGAGATAGAAGGTGACGAATCGGCCCCGGCCCATCGAGTCCTCGACGTTGTTGCCGAAGATCCACAGGAACCACATGTTGCCGAGCAGGTGCATCCACGATCCATGGAGAAACATCGACGTGAGCACGTGTAGATACTGCGGCCCGGGATCGGTGACGCAGACGAGCCCCTCGCCCATCGGGAACCCCTGCCCAGGCGGAAGAGCGCCGGTGAGCTCGCCTGGAATGAGCCCCAGGTTGCAAACCGAGCTGGCGAGCGGAAGCGTCTGACCTGCTCCCTGGACGAAGATCCACATCACCACGTTCGCCCCGATCAGGGCGAGGGTCATCACGGGCGTCCTGACCGTCTCGTTCTCGTCGCGATACGGGAACATGCTCGTTTCCTCAGACCGTCACCAGCGCCGGGACTCTCCCACCGCAAGCACCCAGGCCTGCTCGGGGCCGAGCCCCGCTTTCTCCGCCGCCGCGCGGAACCGACGCGGCGGCTCGTCCAGCGGCTCGTCGGTCAGATCGAACGTGCCCCAGTGCATCGCGACGACGCGGCGCACCCCGAGGTCGATCGCCGCGCGCACCGCCTGCTCGGGGTTCAGGTGAACGAACCCCATGATCGGCGCGGGATCATAGGCGCCGATCGGCAGCGCGGCGAGATCGATCCTCCCGAAGCGCTCGCTGAGCGCGCGGAAACCGTCGAAGTAGCCGGTGTCGCCGGCATGGTAGAACCGCCGCGTGGGGCCCTCGACAACCCATCCTGCCCACAGGCGCCGGTCATGACCCGCGAGCGATCGTCCCGAGAAGTGCTGGGCGGGCACGCAGTGAACCCGCACGGGGCCGACCTGCACGCTCTCCCACCAATCGAGCTCGACCACCTCGCCGCCGGCCTCACGCACGAGGTCGCCCATCCGCAGACCGGCGACGAAACGGACGCCGCGCTTCGCGAGCGCCTCGATCGAAGCCAAGTCGGTGTGGTCGTAGTGGTCGTGGGAGAGCGTCACGAAGTCGACCGGCGGCAGATCGGACAGCGGGACACCCGGCGGGACGAGCCGCTTCGGTCCGGCGAAGGAGAACGGGCTCGCCCGATCGGAGAACATCGGGTCCGTGAGAAAGCTCACACCGTCCATACGGACGAGCATCGTCGAATGGCCGATCCAGGTCATGCTCGGGTTCTCGAGCATGGCGTCGCGGTCGAAGCGGACGAGCGGCGCGGCGCCCTCCCGTCCGACGATCGAGGTCCATGCCTTCCGCACGAAAAACGGAACCGTCACCTGCGGTCCCGGCCAAGGTCGCGGTCCGCCGGGGTTCGTGAAGACGTCGCCGTCGCGCGGCGCCCCCGTCGCCGCAAGTGCGGCTGGAATGCTGCACGCAGTCACGAGGGCAGCGAGGGATGCGAGAACAAGGCGGCGGAAGAGGCTCCCCACGGCGGCCGCCATTGTGCCAGCCGGCCCGCGAGAGGCAATCGGGTCGCCGCACGCAGCAAATGGCGAATCGCGAAAACCGTTGTGCCGCTTGCCTTCGGGGGTTTTTACGTTCGGGAACCGGTGCTTATCTCACCGTCGTTTCTGCTTCGGCGGCTCCGCGGCGCCCTTCGGCCTGCCGCCCACCGCCCCCAGCCTCGACGCCTGCCTCGCGATGCGTCCGGGCAGTGACCCCGAGCGGCGCGCACCGGCCTCCGATCTTGATCGATTGCGCCATCTCCTGAAGGATCGGCGGCAAGGATTCCTTGTGGACATCGAGTCCCACCGTCGTGCTACGCCTTGCCATGGACCTGCCTCCTTGCATCGTGGCTCTGTGCTCGAGAGCCAGTTCACTCAACCGCGAGCATAACCCGCGGCCTGCAAGAGGCAGGTCCTCTTTAGCTCTCAGCCATTCTGTCTAGACGGCCAGAAGAGTAAGAGAATGCTGCTCCTCTTCAAGAACCTTCTCTTCACGCTGATCGTACCTGGCACGTTCGCTGTCTACCTTCCGTTGCGAATCGTCCGTGACCGGCCCTTCGTTATGGGCCCGGCGTTTCTTGCGGGATGTCTCGTTCTTCTTATCGGCGCGTCCATCTATGCATGGTGCGTATGGGACTTCGCCACTTTCGGGCAAGGTACTCCCGCACCCATTGACGCACCCAAGAAACTCGTCGTCCGAGGTCTCTACCGCTACACACGAAATCCGATGTATACGGGCGTGCTGACCGTGATCCTTGGGTGGGCTGTGCTGTTTCGGGCTTTCGATTTGGTGCTCTATGCGCTCGTTGTCGGGACCTGCTTCCAGTTGTTCATCCTTTTTTACGAAGAGCCCCATCTCCGGTCGGAGTTTGGGAGTCAATACGAACACTACCGCGCGCGGGTCGGCCGTTGGCTACCCCGTCTTCGGCCGGGGCAGGCCGTCTAACCCATCATTCGAGCGGCGCGCAACCTGCTCGTCACGGCCGCGCGGCGATGGACGAGAGGAACGAGATCTTGCTACATCGATTCTACTTCACGAGTACGTCTCCGGTCGCTTGGTCGAGCGGGAAGCCCAACACGGCGTATCTGGACTCCTCCCGGAAGAGCGAATCGAGAGCGGGTGATGACGGAGAGTTCTGACTGCAGTCGCATCTTCGGCCTCTTGTTGGACCGCTCGCGCTCTGGCGAGCGCCCACGCGTCGGCACGACCGAAGGTATCGGTAGCAAGGCTTCATGAGCTCACGAGGCCCCTGACGCCGGAGAACCCGGCCACGGACGGTTTTCCGCCGATTTTTCCGCTATACGGCTTCCGTCGGAACAAGAGGTCGTGGGTCAGCAATCGGCGCCAGCAGGCCGACTCGAGCCAACGAACGACGCACGAACATGCCGCCAAGTTCAAGCAGTCCAACGAACCTCGTCGGTGTCGTGATCCCCAGCTACAAGGAAGCCGACAACATCGGCAGGCTGATCCGCGAGATTCTAACGTTCGTGCCCGAAGCCCGAATCGCCGTCGTCGACGATTCCCCCGATCTCGCCACCAAGGACGCCGTCGAACGGCTCGGTCTCGCTCGAGTCACGGTGACTCATCGCGGCGCGAAAGGCGGGCGGGGCTCCGCCGTTCTCGAAGGGATTCGGCAACTGCTCGATCAAGGCTGCTCGCAGATCTTGGAAATGGACGCGGATTTCTCCCATCCGCCGTCGCAGATTCCAGACTTGCTACGTGAAGCTGGCGAGCGCCGATTCGATCTCCTCGTCGCCAGCCGTTATCTTCCCCAGAGCGAGATCCGCAACTGGCCACTGTCCCGTCGTACCTTCTCGAAATGCTCGAACCTGCTCGCGCGGGCCGTTCTCGGCGTACCGCTCGCGGATTACACGAATGGGTATCGCGTGTACTCGTTGCGCGCGGCCCGGTTGATCGTTGAGACCTGCGGCAAAGAAGGCAAGGGCTTCATCGCGCTCAGCGAGATTCTCGTGAACCTCCACTATCGAGGATTTCGCGTGGGCGAGGTGCCCACCGTTTTCGTCAATCGCATGCGCGGCGAAAGCTCGGTGAACTTTCAGGAGATCAAGAATGCGCTCACCGGCCTCCTCAACATTTACTTTCTAAGGCGCCGGTTGCTGCGCGAGAAGGGTTGAACCGCATGGCCGACTGGAAGCAAGTCATCCGCGACGAGTGGAACCGGCGTCGCCGTACCGACGAGCCGCAGGGCTTCTTTCCGCTGATCAGCCAGAGCTTCGATGACCGCGAAATCATCGCCACCGTCGACGCGCTGCTGAGCGGTCGCCTCACTCTAGCCGAGCAGGTGCGCAGCTTCGAAAGGCGCTTCGCGGAAATCGTCGGCGCCAAGTACGCCGTCATGGTCAATTCCGGTTCCTCGGCCAACCTTCTCGCGCTCGCCGCCGCGAGCAATCCCGCTCGCAAGCGACGGCTAGAGCCTGGCGACGAGGTCTTGATTCCGGCGGTCTGCTGGTCGACGTCGCTCTGGCCGATTGTCCAGATGGGACTCAAACCCGTGTTCGTCGATGCGTCGCCCGAGACGCTCAACATGGACTTGGAAGATCTCCGCCGGAAGATCACGAAGAAGACCCGTGGCGTGATGGCGGTTCACATCCTCGGCAACGCGGCGCCGATGGCGGACGTCGTGAAGCTCGTCCGGGACCACGGATTGCTGCTGATCGAAGATACCTGCGAATCGCTCGGCACGCGCTTCCGGGACCAGTATCTCGGCACGCTCGGGGATTTCGGCTCTTACTCGTTCTACTATTCGCACCACATCACCACCGGCGAAGGCGGTATGGTCGTCTGCGGAAGCCTCGAGGATTACGATTTGCTGAAATGTCTGCGCGCACACGGCTGGTCGCGCGAGTTGTCGGACCGCGAAGAAATCGAACGGGCGAACCGAGAGATCGATCCGCGTTTTCTATTTGTGAACGTGGGGTACAATTTGCGGCCGCTCGAGGTGCAGGCCGCCTTCGGTCATTGCCAGTTGGATCGCCTCGCGCACATGAACGAGATCCGCAACGCGAATCGTTCGCGCATCATTTCGGCGTTCGAGGCGCACCCGAAATGGGAGGGTCAATTGCAATTCCCCGTAGCGCCAAAGGACATCGAGCCGGTCTGGTTCGGGTTCGCCGCGCTGCTCGGGCCGAAGATCGCGCACCACTGCGGCCGATACTTGCGATACCTCTCCGCTTCCGGGATCGAGAATCGGCCGGTGATCAGCGGTAACTTCACGCGCCAGCCCGCGCTCGAGCTTCTTGGCATCCAGTGCGATCCACGCGAGTTCCCCGGCGCAGAGGAGATCGGTCGCCGCGGTTTCTTCGCCGGCCTCCACACCGAGCCCCTGTCGACCGAGAAGATCGGCCAGGTGGTGAACCTCATGCTGGATCACGACTTCGACTGACGGATCGGCGGCCGGCGGCTCGAATCCTCCGATCCCGATGCGAGACACGCGGCGCAAACGATCATCACCGGGTCGATCGCGGGGACGCGATAGCGGTCCTGAGGGAAGAAGACGAGGCACGCGAGCACGGCCGAGCCGGCGAGAAGCCAGAGCGGCAGCGGCTGCGCGCGCGAGCGGGCCAGGCGTGCGAAGCCGAAGACGGCGAACGGCAGCAGTACCAGGTACGCTGTCCGCGCCGAATAGAGATAGAGCGCGGAATGGAGCCTGTAGGAAGGCCCGATCGGAACCCAGAGGTAGAAGAGCTTCCGCGACAGGAGCGCGAGGAACCGGAGCGGATCGGCGCGGATGAACGCGAGCGCCTCGCGGTAGTACACCGGCTCGAGCTCATCGGGCGAGAGGCCCGGGTGTGACGCGCGAAGCTCGTGGTTCGCAGCCTTGATCGCGGGATTCGCCGCCATGTCGCCTTCGCCGATCGCGAGCGGATGATTTCCGGTCCAGAACGTGATGCCCCCCTCGGAGGCGATGAGGATCATCCGTCCGCTCTCCTGCGTCTTCCAGGCGGCCCACGGACCGATCGTGATCGCCGCGCCGAGGACCAGCGCGGCTGCCGGAGCAAAGCGGCGGCGGAGGCCGAGCACGAGCACCACGAGCGCTAGAAACGGGATCGCCACGGGACGGACTAGCGCCGTGAGACCGATCACGATGCCGGCCCCGAAAAACCTGCCTGACGTCGGCCGGTCGAGCGCCTTCCATAAGAGAACGGTGGAGAAAAGCGCGAGCAGCGAGTAGAGGGTCTCGCTCAGGAGGTACGCGGGCATCCACACGAGCGGCGGATAGACGGCCGCGATCGCGGTTGCCACGGCCGCGGCTCGCGGTCCGGCGGCGCGCGCCGCGAGCATTGCGATGACGCCGACTCCGAGCGCCCCGAGCACGCTCTGCGCAACCTTCACGGCGGTGATCGAATCGTCGATCGAACGGACCCCGGCGAGAAACACCGCATAGCCGGGGGCGCGACCGAAATGCTCGTGGCCGTCGTCATCGTAGACGAGGCCGCGGCCGGCGGCGAGGTTCCGTGAAAGCGTCCAGTACTCCTGCTCGTCGTGGGTGAGCGGTTTTCCGACCCAGTAGCCGAGCGAGAAGGCGAGGCGAAGCGCGAGAGCGAGCAAGAGGCCGGCGATCGGAATCAGGCGGGAGCGAGGCATCGGCGGCGCCTTCACGGAGGATCACTTCCGAGGCGAAATGCGGACACTTCTACGGAAGATAGCCGCTGGAAGTAGTAAAATGGAACTGGTAGCGCTTGGCGGGGACCACCGGATCGCGGGTGGTCGTGGCGAGTTGATCCTCGTCAGCGAAGAGCAAGGGGCGCCAGGCCTACAGGTTGTGACCTCGGCTGTGACCTCGGCTGTGACCTCGGCTTGACACCGGATCGCGGCGGTCACTAGGCTTCGTCGCGTTCCACCGTTCTGTCGAGGAGACGATCATGACGAAACGGTCGAAGCCTGCCCAGAAGGCGAAGGCCGCCAACCTGAGCAAGACGCTCAAGACGGATCTCGGACTCACGAAGAAAGACCTCGAGAAGATCATCGGCGGAGCCACGAGCATCGGCAAGACCAAGTGGTGCGACTTCTCCGGCGACACCTGATCCGAGGACCGACCACCGGCTCATGAGGATCGCGGATGACGTCACCAAGCTCGTCGGCAACACTCCGCTCGTGCGGCTGCGGCGCGTGACGGCGGGGGCCCGCGCCGAGGTCGTCGCCAAGCTCGAGTTCTACAGCCCCGCCCACAGCGTGAAGGACCGCATCGCGGTGTCGATGATCGACGCGGCCGAGCGGGCGGGGAAGATCACGAAGGACACGATCATCCTGGAGCCCACCAGCGGCAACACGGGCATCGGCCTGGCCCTCGTGTGCGCGGCACGCGGCTACGGGTGCACGCTCATCATGCCGGACACGATGAGCAAAGAGCGCCGCATGCTGCTGCGCGCGTACGGCGCCGAGCTGATCCTCACGCCGGGCAGCGAGGGGATGCCGGGATGCATCAAGAGGGCCGAGGAGCTGGCGGCCAGCGACCCGCGCTACTTCATCCCGCAGCAGTTCGAGAATCCCGCCAACCCGGAGATCCACCGCAAGACGACCGCCGAGGAGATCTGGCGCGACACCGACGGTCAGGTCGATATCCTGGTGGCCGGCGTCGGCACCGGCGGCACCATCACCGGCGTCGGCGAGGTCCTCAAGGCGCGCAAGCCCTCGTTCCGCTGCGTGGCCGTCGAGCCGGATGCCTCGCCCGTGCTCTCGGGCGGCCAGCGGGGACCGCACCCGATCCAGGGGATCGGCGCCGGCTTCGTCCCCGAGGTGCTGAACACGAAGATCTACGACGAGATCGTCCGGGTGAAGAACGAGGACGCGTTCGCGATGGCCCGCCGCTCGGCCAAGGAGGAAGGCCTGCTGGTCGGCATCTCGTCGGGCGCGGCGATCTGGGCGGCTGTCGAGGTGGCCCGGCGCGAGGAGAGCGCCGGCAAGCAGATCGTGGTCATCATCCCCTCGTTCGGCGAGCGCTACCTGAGCACGCCGCTGTTCGCCGATCTGGCCGACTAAGCGCGGCGCGGCGCACCATGGCTGCCGACGTCCTGCAGCAGATGGGCTTCACCGACGTCCGCTCGTTGGCTGGCGGCGTCGTCGCGTGGAAGGAGAAGGGGCTGCCGATCGAGAAGTAGCGGCGATCACTCTCCCAGCTGGATGACCACCGCTCCGACGAGAACCAGCGCGAGCCCAAGCCAGGTCGCCGTGGACGCGCTCTCGTGGAATACGAAGCGCCCGAAGAGCGCGCTGGTGACGGCGAACACCGCGACATAGACGCCGAGCAAGCGGGTGAAGTCCCAAGTCAGGGTGTTGACCACTACGCCGTAGGAGCCGAGCACCGCGAAGCCCGCGATGACGAGCGCGAGCTTGTCGCCCCGCAAGCCGGTACGGATCAACGCGTCTCCTCCGACTTCGAGGATCGCGGCGCCGACGAAGACGAACCAGGCCATTCCATCCATCGCGCGGATCTCCCCTCGGCACGCATCTGGCCAGTTTTTCCAACCGAGACAAGAGCGGGCGGGTGGATCGGAACTCCTCCAGCCGAAGGGGCCGGTGGCTCGGCGGCGCTACACCCAGCGCCGGACGCGGGTACGATACCGACGATACGCGTCGCCGAATCTCGCCTCGAGGTAGCGTTCCTCTCGTGGGATCACTCCGAAATGGATAATGCCGAGGACGGGCAGAAGCGTGACTATCGGCCACGCCGTGTTCATGGCGAGGGCGAGACCTACGTAGAGGAGAGTGCGCGCGAAGTAGAGGGGATTCCGCGAGAAAGCGAAGGGCCCCGTGACCACGAGGACCTTCGCCGGGAATCGCGGGTCCACGTTGGTTCCCGCGTGCTCCATCGCGCGCTTTGCCCAGACGGCGAGGAAGCCGCCGAGCAGTAACGTCACGAGGCCCGTCGGCACGCTGATCAACGGTGGGAGCAGGCTCACTGGGCGCGCCCAATGAAGGACCAGGCCAAAGACGAACGCGATTCCGCAGAGAAGCGACGGAAGGACGACGACTCCAGCGTTGTCCTCTCCGCGAATTCTCTCGTCGCGACGGTGCCGCTGACGTCTTCCGACGCGAACGCCTGGCTGAAGGCTACGGACGGTCAGACCGCTTCCTCGCCGCGCTGGCCGGTGCGGATGCGGATCGCCTCGTCCACGGGCAGCAAGAGAGCGTTCCCGTCGCCCCGTTGGCCGGTGTGGGCACTCGACCGGATGATCTCGGCGGCGCGCTCGGCAAGATCATCGCTGAGCACGACCTCGATCTTGACCTTCGGTAGGAAATCGACGACGTACTCGGCGCCACGGTAAAGCTCGGCCCGCGCTTCGGCGGAAGCAGAGCCCTTCACGTCCGAGATCGTCATCGCCTCGACGCCTTCCTTGGCAAGGGCGTCCTTCACGTCACCGAGCTTGACGGGCCGAATGATGGCCTCGAGCTTCTTCATCGTTGATCTCCTTATCCTCCTTATCCTCCGCGGCTCTGGCTGCCGTGAGATTTTTCCTCGCGTGCCGCGAGCGCCTGAGCCACAGCCGTTCGGCGAAGCCGGCATACAGGGCCGCCGCGAAGAGCAGTCACCAGCCACCGAGCAGGACCGAGCCGAGGCGAGAAGGACGGCTTGCAGATCGAAAGGTCTGTGAAGCGGTTCAGATCAGCGCACCGATCTTCGCGAGCGCCTCTTCGGCCGCCGGACCGCTTGCTTCGACGTCGATCGAGCTGCCCATGCCGGCGCCCAGCATCATCAGGCCCATGATGCTCTTGCCGTTCACCGTTTCGTCGTCCTTGCTGACGAACACGTCCGCGTCGAGCCCCGCAACCGCTTGCACGAAGAGCGCGGCTGTCCGGGCGTGAAGCCCGAGACGGTTTTGGATCACGAACGTCTCCTTCAACGACGGGGTACGCGGCTCGCTCATCGACGTACGGCTCCGTCGGTCGAGCGGCTGCCTTCGCTCGCCCTGAAGATGTGATCCCGCCCGTACCTGCAAGTGATGCCCGCAAGCTCGCGGAGTCCCATGGTCCCGCGGGCGGTCGCTGTCTTGATGAGCATCGGCATGTTCACCCCGGCCAAGACCTCCGCGCGCGACGTGCCGGCAACCGTGAGGCTGAGATTTGGGGCCGTCGGCGCGCGCTTCGCCGGAAGCGGAGCCCCTCACGTCCGAGATCGTCATCGCCCCGACGCCCTCCCTGGCAAGGGCGTCCTTCACGTCACCGAGCTGGACGGGCCGAATGATGGCCTCGAGCTTCTTCATCGTTGATCTCCTTGTCCTGCGCCGGCTGCCGCGAGATTTTTGCTCGCTTGCCGCGAGCGCCTGAGCCACAGTCGTTCGGCGAAGCCGGCATACAGGGCCGCCGCGAAGAGCAGCCACCAGCCACCGAGCAGGACCGAGCCGAGGCGAGCCGGTAAAAGACCGGGCCACATCGCCAACGCCCAAACGATCGCGCTCGCCGGCGCGAGGAGCAGCAGCAGACCGTGCCGGAGTCGTTGCGCCCGCTCGAACGCGCACTGTGCGACCAGAAACCCCCGCAGGGTGTTCCGCGGCAGCTCTGGTTCCGGAGCCGGCGCGAAACGAGTGTGGGAGGCAGCCTGCATGGTACGAGCTCGATCCAGATCGACGCACGGACCGTGCCAGAGAGATTCTCGAGAACTTTCTTGGGTCTCCGCTTTCGCAGCTGCCGTCGCCTTCCCCCAAAACGAAGGAAGGCTTGCAGATCGAAAGGTGTGTGAGCGGTTTCAGGGCGAACCGTTCAAGACGGACATCTACTGCGTGGATGGCTCAGCTCATGATAGACGTCAGCGAGCAACGCGAGATCGATCGCACCTTCTGGAAGGCGCACATCGTCCTCAATGCCTGGCACGATCTCGACGTTCGACAACCCCTGTTCGCAAGCCTTGTCCCGAATGATCTACAGCTCGCTGGCTGTAGATCGTTTGCGTATATCTTTCCGGTGGGGCCCACGGGTCGAGCCAGCCGCACGGTCGTGTATCCCGAGCCCGCACCGACATCTGCGACAACCATCCCGGGAGTGACCGCAATGAGTTGCAGCGCACGGTCAGGTTCTTCATCCATTTCGCGCTCGGGCCGGTCCATCAAATTGGCGTCCGTCGCAATGCCCGCAATCTGCCGCCCGGTGAGGGGATGCCTTGGGACGGCACGTCCCACAACGAGAACGTGCAGGCCGGCGTAAAGGGACGCCAGACCAAGGAGACATAAGAGAATGAAAAAGCGGCGCTTCCTCACGATAGGTAGTCCGAGAAGGCCTCTCGCGATTTCCCAGAGGGGAGAATTCCTCATTTCATTGTGAAGGATCGAGTTCCTTCGATTTGCAAGAAACACTTGGGGGAAGCCGAGAAAAGCTCTTTGATGACGTGTCGAGTCGGGCTGGCACGAAGCCTGCTCAAGTGATCTGCCGAAGGTATTCGTGTCGCAAGGGGGACAGGTTGATTATGGACATCCTCTTCTTGGTCGTGGTTATCGGCTTCTTCGCCGGAGCGATTGCCTACGTCGAAGGCTGCGAAAGGTTGTGACGCCATGACTCTCGAATTTTGGCTCGGCGGTACGGTTGCCGTCGGGATATTGCTTTACCTCTTCTACGTCCTTTTGAATCCCGAGAAATTCTAGAGGCCCAATTCTCATGACTGCGAATGGCATTCTGCAGATACTGATCCTCTTCGGCCTCGTACTGGCCTGCGTGAAGCCGCTCGGGCTGTACATGGCACGGGTGTTCGCGCGCGAGCGCACCTTCCTCGATCCAGTGCTCGCGCCGATCGAGCGGTTGATCTACCGGCTGAGCGGCGTGCGCCCCGACGTCGAGCAGCACTGGACGACCTACACGATCGCGATGTTGCTCTTCAACGTCGCTGGCTTGTTGCTGCTCTACCTGATGCAGCGGGTCCAGCACCTCCTGCCGTTCAATCCGCAGGGACTCGGACCGATCTCGGCGGACTCGTCCTTCAACACGGCAGTGAGCTTCACCACCAACACCAACTGGCAGTCGTACGTCCCCGAGTCGACGATGAGCTACTTCACGCAGATGGCCGGGCTCGCGTTCCACAACTTCGTGTCGGCGGCCACGGGGATCGCGCTCGCCATCGCGCTGGTGCGCGGTTTCGCGCGCCATGAGGGGAAGACGATCGGCAACTTCTGGGTGGACCTGACCCGCTGCACGCTCTGGGTGCTGCTGCCGATCTGCGTGCTCCTGACTCCGGTGTTGGTCTGGCAGGGAGTGCCGCAGAACCTGAACGCCTATACGGCCGTCAAGACGGTCGAGGGCGCGGACCAGACGATCGCGCAAGGACCCGGTCGCTTCGCAGGAGATCATCAAGGAGCTCGGCACCAACGGCGGCGGCTTCTTCAATGCCAACTCCGCCCACCCCTATGAGAACCCGACGCCGCTGACGAATCACCTCGAGATGTTCGCGATCCTCGCTGGTGAGCGCGGCGCTCACCTACACCTTCGGCGTCATGGTACGCGACACCCGCCAGGGCTGGGCGCTCCTCGGCGCGATGCTGGCGATCCTGCTCGACCGGCGTCTTCATCGCGTACTGGTCCGAAGCGGCGGGCAATCCCGCGTTCGCCCGTCTCGGCATCGATCCCGCAGCGGCGGCAACATGGAGGGCAAGGAGGTCCGCTTCGGTATCGCCAAGTCCGCCCTGTGGGCGGCGGTGACCACCGACACCTCCTGCGGAGCCGTCAACAGCATGCACGACAGCTTCACTCCGCTCGGCGGATTGATTCCGCTGCTCAACATCCAGCTCGGCGAGATCGTGATCGGCGGCGCGGGCGCCGGTCTCTACGGCATGCTCCTCTTCGCCATGCTCTGCGGTCTTCATCGCCGGCCTGATGGTCGGACGTACGCCGGAGTACCTCGGCAAGAAGATCGAGGCGAAGGAGGTGAAGATGGCCGTCCTGGCCATCCTCATCCTCGAGTTCTCGATCCTCGGCTTCACCGCGCTCGCGAGCGTCTCGCCCTCCGGTCTCGCCGGTCCGCTCAACAAGGGGCCACACGGCTTCAGCGAGATCCTCTACATGTACTCCTCGAGCACCGGCAACAACGGCAGCGCCTTTGCGGGAATCTCTGCGAACACTGTCTTCTACAACCTGACGGGCGGTCTGGCGATGCTGTTCGGCCGCTTCCTGATGATCGTGCCGACGATCGCCATCGCCGGCTCGCTGGTGAAGAAGAAGCTCGTGCCACCCTCGAGCGGGACCTTCCCGACCAACACGCCGCTGTTCGTCGCGCTGCTCGTCGGTGTCATCCTCATCGTCGGCGGGCTCACCTTCTTCCCAGCGCTCTCGCTCGGTCCGATCGTCGACCATCTCTACATGACGGCCGGCAAAGCTCTCTAGAGGTTCTACGTCCATGTCCAGAGCCAAGTCCTCGATCTTCGACCCGGCGCTGCTTCGTCCGGCGATTCTCGACTCGTTCTACAAGCTCGACCCGCGAACACTGATGCGCAACCCCGTCATGTTCGTGGTCGAGATCGTCTCCGCCGCGACTGCATTGATCTTCTTCCGCGATCTTTTCAGCGGCGCGCTGGGCCACGCGGCCTTTACCGGCCAGCTCAGCGCCTGGCTGTGGTTCACTGTGCTGTTCGCCAACTTCGCCGAGGCGATCGCCGAGGGGCGTGGCAAGGCCCAGGCGGACACGCTGCGAAGAACCCGCACCGAAACGATCGCCATGCGCCTGCGCCAGGCGGCCGACGAGCACGGGGAGCGGGTCCCCGCCACACAGCTGCGCCGCGGCGACATCGTGCTGGTCGTCGCAGGTGAGGTCATCCCCGGTGACGGCGACGTGATCGAAGGCATCGCCTCGGTCGACGAGTCGGCCATCACCGGCGAGTCGGCGCCGGTGATCCGCGAAAGCGGCGGCGACCGCTCGGCCGTCACCGGCGGCACGCGCGTGCTCTCCGACTGGATCAAGGTGCGGATCACATCGAATCCGGGCGAGACGTTCCTCGACCGCATGATCGCGCTCGTCGAGGGCGCCAAGCGGCAGAAGACCCCGAACGAGATCGCGCTGTCGATCCTGCTGGTCGGCATGACGATCATCTTCGTGTTCGTCACGGTGTCGATCGAGATGTTCGGCCTCTACGCCGGGACGCCCATCTCGGTGGCGATCCTGATCGCTCTGTTCGTCACGCTCATCCCGACCACGATCGGCGGTCTGCTTTCGGCCATCGGCATCGCCGGCATGGACCGGCTGGTGCAGCACAACGTGCTTGCCATGTCGGGCCGCGCGGTGGAGGCCGCTGGCGACGTGGACACGCTGCTCCTCGACAAGACCGGCACCATCACGCTCGGCAACCGCATGGCGAGCGAGTTCCTGCCCCTTCCCGGTGTGAAGGACGAGGACCTCGCCGACGCCGCGCAGCTGGCCTCGCTCTCTGACGAGACGCCGGAAGGCCGCTCGATCGTCGTGCTCGCCAAGGAGCGCTATGGGCTCCGCGGCCGCGACGTCCACGAGCTCGGCGGCCACTTCGTGCCGTTCACGGCTCAGACCCGCATGAGCGGCGTCAATCTGGACGGCACCGAGGTCCGCAAGGGTGCGGTCGACGCGATCATCGAGTTCGCCAAGAGCAAGAACGGCCGGACCTTCCAGCCTCCGCCGGAGCTCAAGACGATCGTCGAGCGGATCGCCCGCTCGGGCGGCACGCCGCTCGTGGTCGCCAAGGACCAGAAGCTGCTCGGCGTCATCCACCTCAAGGACGTCGTCAAGGGCGGGATCAAGGAGCGCTTCGCGGAGCTCCGGACGATGGGTATCCGCACGGTGATGATCACCGGCGACAACCCGCTCACCGCCGCGGCGATCGCTGCCGAGTCCGGCGTCGACGACTTCCTCGCCCAGGCCACGCCCGAGAACAAGCTGGCACTGATCCGCGAGGAGCAGGCGAAGGGCAAGCTGGTGGCGATGTGCGGCGACGGCACCAACGACGCGCCGGCGCTCGCCCAGGCCGATGTCGGCGTGGCGATGAACACCGGCACCTCCGCCGCCAAGGAGGCCGGCAACATGGTCGATCTCGATTCGAATCCGACCAAGCTCATCGAGATCGTCGAGATCGGCAAACAGCTGCTGATCACGCGCGGCTCGCTCACCACGTTCTCCATCGCCAACGACGTGGCCAAATACTTCGCGATCATCCCGGCGATGTTCGCCGCCACCTATCCCGAGCTGAACGCGCTCAACATCATGGGCCTCGCGACGCCGCGAAGCGCGATCCTCTCGGCGATCATCTTCAACGCGCTCATCATCATCGCGCTGATCCCGCTCGCGCTCCGCGGCGTGAAATTCCGTCCGGTGGGCGCGGCGGCGATCTTGCGGCGAAACCTGCTCGTCTACGGCGTCGGCGGCATCATCGTGCCGTTCATCGGCATCAAGGCGATCGATCTCATCGTCTCCGCGCTCCATTTGGCTTGAGCGCCTGCAGAGGTGACCCACATGCTTTCCGAGCTCCGTCCCGCGATCCTCATGACCCTGATCCTCACCGTGATCACCGGCATCCTCTATCCGCTGGCGATGACGGGTCTCGCCCAGCTCGTCTTCCCCCACCAGGCGAACGGCAGCCTGATCCTCCACGGCGATCAGGTGATCGGATCGGAGCTGATCGGCCAAAACTTCGCGGGCGACGGTTACTTCCACCCGCGCCCTTCGGCCGCCGGCGCCAACGGCTACGACGCCGGCGCCTCGAGCGGCTCCAACCTCGGCCCGAATGATGCGAGCCTCCAGAAGCGCGTCGGCGACGCCGTGCAGCAGCTGGCCAGTGAAAATCCCGGTGCCAAGATCCCCGCGGATCTGGTGACCACCTCGGGAAGCGGGCTCGATCCACACATCAGCCCGGCGGCGGCCGAGCTCCAAGTCGCGCGCGTGGCCAAGGCCCGCAAACTCCCGGAGGACAAAGTGCGGGAAATCCTCCGCGCCCATGTGGAAGGCCGCCAATTCGGAATTCTCGGTGACCCGCGGGTCAACGTTCTCGAGTTGAACCTGGCGCTCGACGAGGCGAGTCCAACTGCTTCCGCGCCTGCCGAGATCCATTCGGCGCCGCCGGCGGGCAACGCTTCCAGCAACTAGACCGATCGCGCGTCCGTGAGGCGAATCGAGGCGATCATCAAGCCGTCCAGGCTCGAGGAAGTGAAACACGCCCTCGGAGCGATGCGTCTGCGCGAGGTCGCCGTGAGCGAGGTCAAGGGCTTCGCACGTGATGGGGCCTACGCCGAGTCTGCTCCCGGTGAGGCCTACGCCCTCGAATTCCTGCCGAGAGTGAAGCTCGACGTCGTCGTGGACGACGAGCTCGTCCCGAAGGCGATCTCGACCATTCAGCGCGCAGCCAAGACGGAAGGCGGCAACAGTTGGATGATTTTTGTTCTCGCCGCTTCTGGGCACTGCAGAGCGCAGTGTTCCGATCCGCCCGCCGGGTCCTTTCGCTCGTAGGCTGCGGCTTTACACGCTCCTTGAGGCGGCGCATCGCGCCCTTCGATCTGCAAGGCGTCCTTGCATTTTGGGGGAACGCCCGGCCGCGCAGGACGACAAAGCAGAGAAAACGCCTGTGGATCCCTCTGGCACGGTATGTGCGTCAAGTCTGGCTGACTGGGATGGGTCTCGGTTCCACCCACAAGCAGGAGAAAGGATGACATTGTTGCGACCACTGATCGTTGGCTTTGCGGTCACCGCGCTGCTGAGCGGCGCCATTGCGGTACAGGCAGTGAGCGCCGCCGAAGACGCGCCCAAGGAACCTTCGAAGACGATCGACGAACGAGTGAGCGATCTCGAGAAGTCGCTCGGCGCGCTCGCGGACTTCCAATTGAGCGGTATGTTCTACACGTCGTACCTCTGGAATTTCAACGAACCCGACAACCGCCAAAACACGCTGCGCTCGCTCGACAACCAGGACAACACCTTCGGCGTGGATCTGTTCCAGCTCGGCATCGGCAAGAAGGGGCCTGGGGGTCTGTCGTTCTTTACGAAGCTCGACGTCGGAAACACCGCGAGCCGCATCGGCGCGGACTGGACTGGCAACGGACAGTTCACCGGCGTCACCGGCGATTCCGGCGATTTCGAGATCGAGGAGGTCTACGCCAACTACGCGCCCGACTGGTCTCACGGGCTCTCGGCGAAGTTCGGCAAATTCGTCACGCTGCTCGGCGCGGAGGTCATCGAGGCGCCTTCCAACATGAACTACAGCCGATCGTTCTTGTTCGGCTACGCGATCCCCTTCACGAATACAGGTCTGATGTTCAACTACCCCATCACGGATGCCCTGCAAGTGAACCTGGGAGTCGTGAACGGCTGGGACAACGTCGCCGACAACAACAACGGCAAGACGTTCATGGGCAACGTGGCATGGACCGCGAACGAGCATTTCTCGCTCATCGTCAACGGCATCTTCGGGCCCGAGGAGAACGACACCAGCAGTCACCCCCGTGGAGTCGCCGACGTGGTCTCCACGATCACCCTCGATCCGGTGACGATCTCACTCAACGGCGACTACGGCAGCGAGGGCGCCGCGGCGATCAATGGCGGGACCGCCGAGTGGTACGGCTTCTCCGGCATCGTCGGGGCAACCCTCAAGGATCTGATCGGCCTTCCCACGGGCGCCTACCTCCGCGGCGAGGTCTTCCGCGACCAGGGTGGCTTCCGCACGGGCACCGACCAGACGCTCTGGGAGGTCACGTTCACCGGCAAGTACTTTCTCACCGAGAAACTGACCATCTGGGCGGAGTACCGCCACGACGGCTCGGACGAGAGCGTGTTCGCGAAGAACGGCACGGTCACCACCATCGATTCGACCACCGGGGACACCGTCACGTCGCCGCTGTTCAAGGGCTCGCAGGATACGGTGTCGATCGCCGCGAGCTACGTGTTCTGAGCTACTTTAGAGGAAGAGCGCGATGAATAAGCCCGAAGCCATTGTCAAGCCATTCGAATTCGACGACGTGAAGGAAACCTTACCAAGGAAGACATCCAGGGCATGACCGTCTCCGAAGTCAAGGGTTTCGGACGACAGAAGAGCCATACCGACGACTTCCTGCCCAAGGTCAAGATCGAGCTGTTGCTCGATGACGAGAGAGTGGCGCACGCTGTCGATATCATCTTATCCACCGCACGCACCGGCAGGATCGGCGACGGGAAGATCTTCGTCTTGCCCGTGGAAACGTGATTCGCATCCGCACCGACGAGCGGCACCCGAAGCGTCCGTAGTCGCCGCCCGGGATCGGCTCGTCGAGGATGGCCTGCCTCAGGGTAGCGAGGGCGTCCCGGCAGACGAGCATCACCTTGGGCTTCTGCTTCAGTGAGATCGCAGGGACCAGACGTTGGCGCTCTCGCGCGAGAGAGCGAGGGTCTGCTTCTTCCAGATCCTTCCGGACCTCCTGATCCTCCTTTGCCATCTGCGCTTCGAACTGGTCCATCTTCTTGTCGTTTCTTCTGCGATGTGCGGCGCGAGCAGTCCTCGAATACGAAGTGCCCCTGTCTGAGGGGCGAGCCAGTGTGATCTTCATGGCCTGCCGAGACGGCGGATAGCCCGAGTAGACGCATGATTGTCGCGTAACGTTCGGTAGATGTACGTCTGGCAGCTGCCCCACGTCGTATAACCCGGTGTACGCGCGGTGGCTCTCCGTGGGCTTACGTCAGCGTGGCGACGTCGGTGGAAAGGGCATTGTGAAGATCAGGCCCGGCATCAGGGACCTTCTTTGGATGACCGCTGGAGCGATGATGCTCCTTCTGGTCACGTTGTCGGCGCTATACTTCCGCCAAGATCAGACTCCCGCCGAAAAGCTTGCCTTCAAGGCCAGAAGGGTCGACGTCGTGGGGGGGATGCGCGCGGCCCTGGCCGCGGCCTCAGAAGCCGAAAAGAGCGCCGTGATGGCCCTCGCCGACCAAGACTCGCAGACCTACGCCGACCAGGCCCGTGCCGCCACAGCGGAAGTCGAGCGCGGGCGCAAGGAACTGGGAGAACTCTTGAGCACAGGTGGTACCCAGGGCGAGAAGGATCTTCTTGGCCAATTTTCTCGAGCCTTCGCCGACTTTCAACGCATCGATGGCGAGCTGCTGGCCCTGGCGGTCAGGAACAGCAACCTGAAGGCCTACGGCCTGGCATTTGGCCCCGCCGCGGAAGCGCTCGAAGAAATGGACACCGCCCTCTCCCGTCTCGTGACGAAGAGCGCCACGTGGCCAGACGCCAG
The DNA here is from genome assembly GCA_963745025.1 of uncultured delta proteobacterium. GTDB lineage: Bacteria > Desulfobacterota > Binatia > JACPRU01 > JACPRU01 > CAVQIG01. The sequence continues at coordinate 592,248 of CAVUWD010000011.1, read as the reverse complement.
GAACGTCATGCTGCTTGCCTTCGGTGCCGAGACCGCCGCGCTCCGCACACAGGTCCTGCTTGCACCGCACATCGCAGAAGAAAGCGACAAGAAGATGGACGAGCTCGAAGCGGTGATGGCCAAGGAGGATCAGGAGGCGCACAACGATCTAGATCGCCTCGCGGCGCTTCAGAACGTTAGCGGAGACCCGGATCTCGAAACGGCCTCATCGAGCTACGCCCGGTTCAGCAAGGTAAAGACGCAAATTCTCGCTCTTTCGCGCGAGAACACCAACGTTCGATCCGTGGCCGTCTCGCTGGGTCAGAAGCGTAAGGTGATGCTTCTCTGCCAGGGTGCTCTGGACGCACTGCAGCAGGCCATCCTGGCAGAGCCTCTGGCGGGCGTGGACTACGGGCGCTTCGGGCGGCCCGCCACGCTTCCGTGACCGAACCCGAGCCGGAGCTTCGGCGTCCATAGCGGCGTCAGCTGGCGACCGGACGAGGACAGCTTCGCCGAGAACGACTCGGCCAGAACGATCGCTCCGACCTTCGCCGCAGGTTTGCAGCACCGAAGGCAACATCCAGATCTTCCAGATCTTCAAGAGCGCGGTTGGGCGGGCACCCTTTGAGCCCACGTCGCCCGGTGGTACCCTCCGCCGACTGTGGCTAACCTCGAACAGGCGAGCGACAAGAGGCCTTCGCCCGAAGCCCTTCTCAAGGAAGCCGAGCGCGCCGAGCGCAGCCGACTGAAGATCTTCCTCGGCGCGGCCCCCGGCGTCGGCAAGACCTACGCCATGCTCGAGGCGGCGTGGGAGCGCAAGCGGCAGGGCGCGGACGTCGTGGTCGGCGTCGTCGAGACCCACGGGCGGAAAGAGACCGAGGCGCTGATCAAGGACCTCGAGGTCATTCCCCGCAAGCGCGTCGACTACCGCGGCCGGACGCTCGAGGAGATGGACCTCGACGCGATCCTCGCGCGCTGCCCGCAGATCGTCCTCGTCGACGAGCTCGCCCACACCAACGTTCCCGGCAGCCGCCACCCCAAGCGCTACTCCGACGTCGAGGAGATCCTCGAGGCCGGCATCGACGTCTACTCGACGGTCAACATTCAACATCTCGAGAGCCTGAACGACGTCGTCGCGCAGATCACCGGCGTGCGCATCCGCGAGACGGTGCCCGACGGCATCCTCGAGCGCGCCGACGAGATCAAGCTGATCGACCTTCCCCCCGAAGACCTCATCCAGCGACTGCGAGAGGGGAAGGTGTATGTCCCGCCGCAGGTTGAACGGGCCATCGACAACTATTTCCGCCCCGGCAACCTGACCGCACTGCGCGAGCTGGCGCTGCGCCACGCGGCGGAGCGCGTCGACGACGAGGTGCAGGCCTACATGCAGGCGCACGCCGTCGCCGGCACGTGGGCAGTCAGCGAGCGGGTCATGGTTTGCATCAGCGAGGGGCCGCTCGCCACACGTCTCGTGCGTGCGGCGCGGAGGATCGCGGCGCGCCGCCGCGCCGAGTGGATCGCCCTCTTCGTCGAGACGCCCTCGTTCCACCGCCGCCCGGACGAGGATCGCGAGCGAGTGGGACGAGCGTTGCGCCTGGCGGAGCAGCTCGGCGCCGAAGCGGTGACGATCCCCGGACAGGACGTCGCCACGGAGATCATCCGCTACGCGCGGCAGCGGAACGTCACCGAGATCCTGCTCGGAAAGTCGTTGCTGCCGTGGTGGCGGCGCCTCTTGTCACGGTCGCCGATCCCCGAAATCATTCGCCGGAGCGGCGACATCGAGGTCCGCGTGATCAGCGCCACGCAGGGCCTGAAGGGGCTTCTGCCGAGCCGCCGTCCGCTTCTTCTCCGCCCGGGCTCACCGCTCCAGTACCTCGTGGCGTTGACCATGGTCGGCGCTGCCGGGCTGCTCGCCAAGGTACTGCAGTGGCTGGTCCACCTGCCGGACCCGTCGATGCTTTTTCTCACGGCGGTCCTCGTCACGGCAGTCGTCGGGGGGCTCATCCCCTCGATCTTCGCCTCGATCCTCGGTCTCCTCGTCTACGACTTCTTCTTCGTCCAACCGATCTACACGTTTACGGTCACCAAGCCCCAGGACGTGATCTCGCTGATCGTCTACTTGATCGTCGGCATCCTCACGAGCCAACTGACCGCCCGCGTCCGCGACCAGGCGGAAGCCGCGCAGCAGCGCGAGGCGCGAACCAACGCGCTGTACGAGTTCAGCCGCCAGCTCGCGGGCGCGGGCGGACTGGAGGACTTGATCCCGGTCGTCGTCCGCCAGGTGACCGAGCTCCTCGCCGGGGACGTCGTCGTCCTCGGTGTGGACGCCGATCGGCTGGTGCTGCGTGCCAGCCACCCGGCTTCGATTTCGCCGAGCGATGCGGAAATGGCCGCGGCCACGTGGGTCTGGCGCCACAACGAGGAGGCCGGACCCGGAACCGAGACGCTTCCGGGAGGAGAATGGTTCTACGTGCCGCTCGCCACGGCACGCGGAGTGGTCGGCGTGGTCGGCGTGCGTACGCCGAAAGACCGCGGTATGCTTTCCATCGAGCAGCGAGAGCTCCTCCAGTCCGTCGCTCGCCAGGCGGCCATCGCGATCGAGCGCTGCCGCATCGACGTGGTTCTCGAGGAGCAGGCCAAGACCGAGCAGATCATCGAGGCGAGCGAGGACGGCATCATCGTACTCGATCCCTCCGGCATCGTCATTCATGTGAACGAGGTCGCTTGCGCGATCCTCGAGATGGACCGCGCGGAGGTCGTCGGGCGGCGTTTCGAGAATCTCGAGGCGCGCCACACTCACTATCTCCGCCTTCGCGAAGCCGTTCGTGACTTCCTCGAGCATCCGAAGCAGGAGCGGGAACGATTGGAGATCTCGCTGTTCTTACGCGGGCGCGACCATTTCTACGTGCTGCGTCCGACGCCGTTCTACACGCGCGACGGCACTTCGGCCGGAGTCATTCTCGCGCTCCAGGACATCACCTACGTTCGCGATCAGGAGCGCCGGCGCGAGATGCTCGTCGCGACGCTTTCGCACGAGCTCGGCACCCCGCTCACCTCGCTGCGCATGGCCGTCGAGATGCTCACGCAGCGGGCCGACAAGGTCGATCCGGAGCTCAGGCCCTTCCTGGACATCGCCAACGAGGACGTGCAACGGCTCGCCGACGTGTCGCAGCGGTTCCTCGACCTCGCCCGCTCGCGCGCCATGACGATCGCGGTCGAGCGCAAGCCCGTGGAGCTCCAGGCGGTCATCCAGCGGGTCGTGAAGCTCTTCGCGATGCAGGCGAGCGAGAAAGGCGTTGCGCTCGAAAGCCCTGGGGTCGATCACGAGACGATTCCCGGCGACGAGATCAAGCTCACCTGGGCCCTCTCGAACTTGATCGCCAATGCGATCCGCTACACACCGGCCGGGGGATCGGTTCGCGTCGCCACGGAATCGAAGGACGGCGCGGTACTCGTCTCGGTCAGCGACACCGGACCGGGCATCCCCGCCGAGCAGCAGGACAAGATCTTCGAGCGCTTCGCCCAATCGGCAAGCGGCGGCGAGACGGGCGCGGCCGGTCTCGGGCTTGCGATCGTTCGCGACGTCGTGCAAGCGCACGGGGGACGCATCCACCTCGACAGCGCGGCCGGCAAGGGAACGCGGTTCACGCTGGAGCTGCCGCGAGCATAACGATGGCGTCGATCCTGGTCGTTGACGACGAGAAGAACATCCGAACGATCTTCGCGAGCTACGTGCGCGCCCGCGGACACGCGACCGAGGTCGCCGCCGACGGTGCGGCGGCGCTCGAGATCCTCCGCCGCGGCAACGTCGACGTCGTGTTCTCCGATGTCCGCATGGCCGGACTCGATGGTCTCGCGCTGCTGCGTGAAATCCGCAGTCGCTGGCCGGAGGTCGTCGTCGTACTGATGACGGCCTACGCGACCATCGCACAGGCCGTCGAGGCGATGCGAGCGGGGGCATACGATTACCTGGTCAAGCCATTCTCCGTCGAGGAGGTCGGCCTGACGCTCGATCGAATTCTCGAGGTGCTTTCGCTCCGTCGCGAAAACCGCGTACTGCGGAGCGCCCTCGATCGACCCGTGCTTCTCGAATCGCGGAACGCGAAGATGAAGCGGGTGATCGACACCGCTCAACAGGCCGCCGCCTCGAACGCGACCCTGCTGTTGACCGGCGAGAGCGGCACGGGCAAGGGCGTGCTGGCGCGCGCGGTGCACGATTGGAGCGCGCGCGCGAGCGGTCCCTTCGTGGCGATCGCTTGCACCACGCTGAGCGAGCATCTGCTCGAGAGCGAGCTCTTCGGGCACGTCAAGGGCGCCTTCACCGGCGCCTGGAAGGACAAATCCGGCCGCCTCGAAGCCGCAGCCGGCGGGACGGTCTTCCTCGACGAGATCGGCGAGCTCTCGGCAGCTCTGCAGGCGAAGCTCCTGCGCTTTCTCGACGAGCGCCGATTCGAGCGCGTCGGAGGCGCGACCACGATCGAGATCGACGCACGAATCGTCGCCGCCACCAACCGCGACCTCGAAGCCGAGGTGAGGCGCGCCGCCTTTCGCGAAGACCTGTTCTATCGCTTGAACGTACTGCGTATCGAGCTGCCGGCGCTGCGTGAGCGTCTCGAAGACCTTCCCGCGCTGGCGCGCCACATTCTGGACATGCACGCCGCGCGCTACGGGCGCCCGGCGCTCGAACTGGATCCAGAAGCGGAGGCGGTGCTCGCCCGCTACCGCTGGCCCGGCAACGTGCGCGAGCTCGTCAACGTGCTCGAGCACGCCGTGGTCGTCTGCCGCGGCGATCTCCTGCGTGTCGACGACTTACCCGATCGCCTGCACGCGCCGGCGTCGCGCGAAGAGGCGGAGCCCCGCCCCGACGACGGAAGCATTCCCTTGGAACAAGTCGAACGACGCCACATCGAGCGAGTGCTCGCGGATTCGGCGACGCTCGAGGAGGCCGCGGCGCGTCTGGGAATCAGCTCGACGACCCTCTGGCGCAAGCGCAAGCGTTACGGCATCGACTAGGCGGCCGTTCCGAAGTCCGTCGACGTAGCCATCGAGCAAGGAGGAGGCCTCATGCCCGGGGTGCAATCGAAAACCGCCGACGATCGCTTCTCGCCCGAGGAGCTGAGAGAGGTCTGGCCCGTTCTTTCGCATGCGGAGCGCGTCGAAGGATTTCTGCTCCTCCCGAGAAACGAGGCCGAAGACTTCTTCTTTTCGCTGAGCGCGGCAGACCAAGCAGCCATCGTCTTGAATCTTCCGGAGGGTGACCGCCGCTCGTGGATGCGGCTCCTGCCCCCCGACGATGCCGCAGACCTCATTCAGGCCGCACCGCAGCCGGCCCGCGAGCCGCTTCTCGCGCTTCTCGATGAAGCCGACTCGCCAGGAGGTGCAGGGGCTGCTCGCGTACGCCGAGGATCGAGCGGGCGGCTTGATGAACACCCGATTTGCTCGCCTGCGACCCGAGATGACGGTCGACGAGGCGATTGCATACCTGAGAAAGCAGGGCCGCCAGCAGGTCGAAACGATCTACTACTGCTACGTGCTCGACTCCGATCAACGGTTGCTCGGGGTCGTCTCCTTCCGAGAGCTGTTCGACTCGGCGTCGGGCCAGCGCGTGCGTGACATCATGCGGCCTGGCGTCGTCACGGTGACCGACCAGACGCCCCAGGGCGACGTCGGCCAACTCTTCCGACTGTCGGGGCTCCTCGCCCTTCCCGTGGTCGATGCCGAGGGCCGCATGCAGGGCATCATCACCGCGGACGACATCGTTCACGTCGTCGCGGAAGAGGCGACGCGCGAGATCCAGCGAATCGGCGGCTCCGAAGCGCTTGGACGGGCCGTATCTGGAGGTCGCCTTTCCGACGATGGTCCGCAAGCGCGCGGGATGGCTCTCCGCTCTCTTTCTCGGCGAGATGCTGACGGCGACCGCCATGGGATACTTCGAGAAGGAGATCGAGCGTGCCGTGGTGCTGGCATTGTTCGTTCCGCTGATCATCAGCAGCGGCGGAAATTCCGGCTCTCAGGCCTCCACGCTCGTGATTCGAGCCATGGCGCTCGGCGAGGTTCGCCTGCGAGACTGGTGGAGAGTGATCCGGCGAGAGATCTTCGCAGGCCTAGTGCTCGGAACGATCCTCGGATCGATCGGCCTCGCGCGCATCCTCGCTTGGGTCGGGCTCTTCGGTTCCTACGGAGAGCACTACCTGTTGGTCGGCATGACCGTGGCGGCAAGCCTCATCGGCGTCGTCACCTTCGGCACGCTCGCCGGTTCGCTGCTGCCGTTCGTTCTCCGTCGTCTCGGCTTCGACCCCGCGAGCGCATGCGCGCCGTTCGTCGCCACGCTCGTCGACGTGACGGGCCTCATCATCTACTTTTCGGTGGCGAGCGTGATCTTTCGCGGCACGCTGCTCTGAAGCGGCGCCGTGGCGGTCGGGCCGTTCACTTTGCTTCGGTTCCTTCGAGGCGGCCGCCGCCGAAGCCGCCATCTCTCGTCTTTACGGGGGCATTCACTTCACGTTCGACAACGAGGACGGCCTCGCTTCCGGTCGGTGCGTCGGCCGGGCGATCCTCCAACCAAACGTCCAAATCATCCAAAACATCCAAAACATCCAAAACATCCGATTCAAGGCCGACTGACACCGCGGGCGGGGCATCTGCCCCAAGGCTGGGGGATCTGCCCCAACTTCCGTGCCCCGCACGCACCGAAAAGCAAGCCATTCGCGGCTTCGCGCATCGGCACGGCAGTTGCTCATCCTCTCCAGTGTCCCACCGGGGACGCGAACGAAAAACGAATCGACGAAGGGAGAAAGTCATGAAGAGCTGGAAGAATACCGTCGTGATGGGCTGCGCCGTCGCACTGCTCGGGATGGTGGTACAGAGCGAGGCGGCGAGCGTGCGGGTGCGATGCGTGAAGCGGAGCCATCGGTCGAAAATCTCGGTCGATGGAAGAGACCTCGCCGCTGGCTCGTACCACGCGGTGGCGATTTCCGGATTGAACAGCGCGACATCCGATCCCAAGGACGCCGTGAATGGGGAGGCGGAGTTCGACTTCGACAGCAACCGGCACGACATCAACGCCGGTGCGACGCCGATCTCGCGGAATTTCATCCAGGGGGAATGTGACCGGCCGGATTCTGGACGCCACGAACGTGCCGATCGCGGAAAAGACCGTCTCCTGCAGGGTGCGTTAACCGTCGTCAGCAAGTGGTGAGGTCGACCATGGCGCTCCGAAAGACGGCCTTAGTCCTGATCGCCGCCCTTTTCCCCGGGGTTGCGTTAGGCGGCACCGTCGTTCGGAGCGCCAGCGGTTCGCGCGAGCAGCGGATCGAGGTGCGCGACGGTCGGCTCTCGGGCGACGCGGCAGCGACGCTCGCCGAGGTTCTCGGCAAGATCGGCGGCGCGAGCGGGGTGAAGATCGTCGTGTTCGGGAGCGCCAGCCAGGCAGTAAGGCTTTCGTTTCGCGACGTGCCGCTCGAGCACGCCCTGCGAGAGCTCCTGCGCGACACGAGCTTCGCTTTCGTCTATTCGCCGGTCGGCCCGGCTGAGGGCGCGGCACCGCCGGCCGTGAGGCTCGCTGCGGTGCACGTGTACCCGCGGCCCGGACCTTCAGACTCGCCCGGCGTGGCCACCGCCGTCGCGGCCAGTGAAGCGGAGCCCGATCCACTCGACCGAGTCCTCCTCGAGGCCGCGAGTCCGATAGCGCGTAGCGAAGCCGCAGCGGCGCTCGGCAGCCCGGAAGCAGCGGACGCGGTGCCTGCCCTCGGGCAAGCGATCCTCGAGGACACAGACTCGTCGGTCAGAGAGAGCGCGGCCCGCGCGCTCGGCGGCACGTGGAGCGGCGAGGCAGTCGAGCCGCTGTCCGCGTCCGTGTCCGGGGACGTGGATCCGTCCGTTCGCGAGGCGGCGGCCGCCGCTCTCGGGGCGACGTGGGACGAAAGAGCCGTGGCCCCGCTTGCCGAGGCTCTCGGGGGAGACGCAAACCCCGCGGTACGCGAGGCGGCCGCCGTCGCTCTGGGGCGCACCTGGAGCGACGACGCGATCCGGCCGCTCGCCATCGCCGCGCGCAGCGACTCGAGCGCGCAGGTTCGAGAAACCGCGGCGCAGGCGTTACGCTCGATCGAAGACGACGACGAAGCCGGTTGATTCGGAAGCCCCTCCACGGGGACCGACGTAGCGCTCAGGGATCGGCGTCTCTCTGACGCCTCCCTATACCCGGCGGGGTCTGAAGGATCGCTGGATCTCATCTTCACCTTCACGCCACACGATCGCCGTGCGCCCGGCGGAAATCAGCGCACTCGCCCAGAATCGTCTGAGCAGGTAGCGGCGCATGGCCGCCTGCCTTTCTCCGTCCGCCGTCGCGAATGAGCTGGGCTCGCCGAGTTCCTTGCCGACGGGTCGCTCCCGTCTTAGAGGTAATCCGACGGAGGCATCATGCCCGGGCTGTTGATCGTCGAAGATGAGGAGGTCCTCGCGCGGAGCCTCGTGAAGCTCTTTGCGCGCAGCGGCATCGAGTCATCGCACGCGACAGGGCTCGCCGCGGCAAAGCGCATGCTCTCGGCGGCACCCGTAGACGTCGTGCTGCTCGATCTCAGGCTCCCGGATGGTAACGGGCTCGACCTGCTCGACTGGCTGAGAGCCACCGATCCGAACCTTCCGGTCATCATGATGACCGCGCACGGCTCGATCGCCGACGCGGTGGACGCCATGCGGCGAGGGGCGCGGGATTTCGTGCAGAAGCCGTTCGAGCTGGACGAGATCCTGCTCAAAGTCGATGCGGCACTGAAGGCCGCGCGCGAGCGCCGGGAGGTGTCCTACTATCGCGACCGTCGCGCAAGCGCGGGCCCGATCCTCGGCGAATCGGCCGTCGCCATGAGCCTGCGCGAGCGGATCGCCCGCATCGCACGGATGACGGCCGGTCCCGGCTCTCCGGCTCCGACCGTGCTGCTCCTCGGCGAGACGGGCAGCGGCAAGGGCCACGTGGCCCGCGCTCTGCACGCCGCGGGCGGACGGCACGGCGGCCCGTTCATCGAGGTGAACTGCACTGCGCTGCCGGAGAACCTCGTCGAATCGGAGCTCTTCGGCTACGAGAAGGGGGCGTTCACGGATGCGAAGGCTGCACGCGCGGGCCTCTTCGAAACGGCCGACGGCGGAACGTTGTTTCTCGACGAGATCGGTCACGTCTCGCCGACGCTGCAGGCGAAGTTCCTGAAGGTCATCGAAGAGAAGGTCGTCCGCCGCGTCGGCGGCAATGCGCCGAGGCGCATCGACGTGCAGATCATCGCCGCGACCAATCGCGATCTCGAGGCCGCCGCGCACCTCGGCGAATTCCGCGAGGATCTCTATCAGCGGCTGGCGGTGGCCGTGATCCGGATTCCGCCGCTGCGCGAGCGCGACGGCGATGCGCTGCGCCTCGCCAGGACGCTGCTCGATGCCGCCTGTCGGCGTTACGCCACGCCGCCGCGGACGCTTTCGCCGGGGGCCGAGGCCGCGATCTCCGGCTATGCCTGGCCGGGAAACGTCCGAGAGGTCGCCAACACCATGGAGCGTGTCGTTCTCCTCACCGACCGCGATCCCGTCGAAGCGGAGGACCTCGGCATCGGGCCGGTCGCGCCGTCCGCCGGCCGCGTCCGCGTGGCGCCTTCGGGCTCCGTGGAGGTCGATCTGCCGGACGGCGGCCTCTCGCTCGAGGCAGTGGAACGCGCGCTGCTGGTCCGAGCTCTGGAAAAGGCGGGGGGCAACCAGAGCGCCGCGGCGCGACTCCTCGGCCTTTCGCGGGATACGCTGCGCTACCGGATCGAGAAGTTCGCTCTCGGCGAGAAGGGCGCAGACGAATGAAGCGGAGCCGCGGCGGCGCCGAGCGGCTCAGATCCCCGGAGGCGTTCCTATGCGGACCACGTTCACGAGCTGGCGCAGGTCGATAGGCTTCCGCAGCAGGCGGGCGACGCCGAGCCGAGCGGCGCGCAGCTCGTTCTCCGGAGTCGTCCACGCGGTGATCGCCACCGTCACCGCCGGCCGTCGATCGTGGCGGAGCTCGGCCAGCAGGTCGAGTCCGTCCCCGTCCGGCAGGCGCACGTCGAGAATGAGCGCGCGGAAGCGGGCGCCGGACAGCTCGCGGATCGCCTCGGCGCAGGTGCCAGCCGCCGCCACGGCGAAGCCTTCGCGGACGAACAGCCGCGCGAGGTGTTTTCGCAGGATCTCCTCGTCCTCCACGATCAGCAAACGCTCGAGCACCGTGTCGTGAGTATGCAAACACCCGGCCAAGGCGAAGGCGCAGCAATCTCGCATCGGTACAGGGAGTTTGGAGGGCTATGGCGAGAGCCCCTGGCGCGGCATGGGGGAAGAGCCCCAGCGAGCACGACTACGTGGTGGCGTGACTGATCGGCAGCTCGATCGTGAACCGCGTGCCCTTGCCGACCTCGCTCTCGACCGTGATCGTGCCCACATGGCGCTCCACGATCTTTCGTGCGACGGCAAGACCCATGCCGGTGCCGCTCGACTTCGTCGTGAAGAAGAGGTCGAAGATCCGACGCAGCTGGTCCGGCCGGATCCCGGGTCCGCTGTCCTCGACTTCGAGGCGTAGGCGGTCGGCGCCCTTCGAGCGCGCGCGGATCGAGATGCGGCCACCCTCCGTCATCGCTTCAACCGCGTTCGAGATCAGCGCGAGGAGGACCTGCTCGATCTGCGCATAGTCGACCGCCACCGCAGGCAAGGCGCGGTCGACATCGATCACGACCTCGATCCTTCTGGCGCGCCAGCTGACTTCGCAACGAGTCGACCGCGTCGCCGACGATCGCGTCGACGCGACATCGCCGCGGGTGCGGCTCGAACGGCTTGGCGAAATCGAGCAGCGTCTTGATCCGTGCCTCGAGCTTGTCGGTTTCGGTGATGATGTCGGCGATGTTCTCGCGCAGCGGATGTTCCTTCGGCAGATCGAGGGCGGCGAACTGCGCCGCGGCCTTGATCCCGGCCACGGGATTGCGAATTCCGTGCGCAACCGCGGCGGAGAGCTCGCCGATCGCCGCGAACCGCTCTGCCTCGACCAAGCGTTTCTGCGCCGCTTTCAGCTCCTCGTTCGTGCGCATGAGCAGCTGGATGAGCTCCTCGCGCTCCTCGAGCCGCTGCTCCAGAGCCTGCCGCGAGCGACTCAACTGAACCCGCATCAGCTCGAAGGAGCGCGCCAAGGTGCCAATCTCGTCGGAGCGCTCTCCGACCGTGACCGGCTGGGTGAGATCCCCTCGCGCGACCGTCTCCGCCGCTTGCGTCAGCTGCTTGATGGAGCGCACGAAGCCGTTCAAGATCGGCGTCGCGATCGCCGCCGCGACGATCAGCAGCGCGCCGCCGATTCCCCACAGGGCGCGCTGCAACCGACGTACGGCCGCCAGGCCGAGCGACCGCGGCTGGCCCGCGACGATGCGCCACGGCGCGCGCGAGAGGGACAGAGACGCGAGCATCGGTTTTTCACCGTCACTCCCGTAACGGTCGGAGGGGCGAAAGAGCCGCGACGGGTCGGTGCCGGCGAGCACCACTCCGCGCTGGTCGAGCACCTCGACGAAGCGCCCCGCGGTCGTCGAGACCGCCGCGAGGACGCCGCGGAACTCGGTTGCGGTGAGGTCTACGATGCCGGCGAGGACACCTTGCATCTCGCCCGTCTCGTCCTCGACCGGCACGCCGACGATGACGTGCGGCCGGGCGAGCAGCCGGTCCTCCGCGAGGACAGCGGAGACGATGCCGCGGCGTGTCTCGTACATCGCCGCGACAGGCTCGATGTCGGTGAGCGTCTCGCCGTGCCAGGGCAGCCCCGGCGGCTCCGTCCAGAGCACCTTCCCCGCCCGGTCGAGGAGAAACACGCCGCCCGTAAAGACGGGCGACTTGAAGAATAGGTAATGGAGCGTCGTCCACGGCGGAATGTAGGCGCTCGGGTGGGCTTCCTGAATGGTCTTTAGACCGTAGGCGAGCCCGGGCAGGCGCGTGACGGTTCGTAGCCGCTGCTCTCCGTTGGCAACGTATGCGTCGAGATCGCCGGCGACGATGCGAGCGGTCTGCTCGAAGCGGTCGTACGCCTGCTCGGCCTCCCGCCGGTAAAGGTAGATCGTGAAGGTGCTGTAGATGCCGGACAGCGCGAGCAGGTACCCGATCGCGACGAGCACGCCCTTCGCGCGGATACTCCAGTGGCGTGGTGTGAACGCGATCCGCACGCCCGACCTATCTCGAGACGTCGACCTCGAGCGTGCCGTCCGCCGAGACCTCGACCTTGTCGCTGGGAGGCAACCAGCGGCCCTTCCAGATCCTCAATGCATACGTTCCCGCGGGCACGCTCTCGATTCGGTAGCGCCCGTCCGGGGCGACGGTCGAAAAGTAGTGGTTGGCCAGGACGAGGATGTGGGCCTCCATCTCCATGTGGATGTTGCACAGCACGACGACGTCCCCGGTCTCGTCGAACGTGACGCTGCGGCCCGCGCCCGGGCCATACGTGCCCAAGTTGAACTTGCCGCCGGCGGGCGACGGCGAGAAGACGTTGTGCTGGACGTCGTCGCTGTTCGTGAAGTCGACGACGGTGCCGCGGACGATCGGCAGCAGTGCCGGGACGAACGTCAGGTTCTTCTGATCCATGGCGGCATGCCGAGGCGACGGCGAGGCCGGGCCTGAATCCGCCCCCTCGAGATACACGATGCCGTCGCTCGCCGGCGTCCCGTCGACGGTCGCCCTGCCGGTGACGGAGCCCGCATGAGCCGGGACCACCAGGAATCCCGCCCACAGCAGCGTAGCGACGACGGCTCTCATCGCGTTGCCCCGCGCCGCCAAGCGCTGAACCCGACGAGCGGCTCCAACGCCCAGAACGCGCTGACGGCTCGAATCGTCCCGAACCAGGTGTGGTCGTTGGTATTGCTCACGGTCTCGCGATCCTCCTGGAACGTCACCTCCGCCACCAGCTTGAAGTTCTGCAGAAGCAGCCACTGGCCGCCTCCCGTGACGGACCAGAGCCGCCGGCGCACGTCCGTTTCACCGCCTTCGCTGCGATCGTCGAACCGCGGGGTCCACGCGTACTCCGTCCTCACCAGCCCAAGCAACCAGGTCGTGAAGCGGTACTCGCCTTCCACGAAGCCACCATAGTACCAGAGGCCCTCGGAATGGCCGGTGGGATTCGACTCGTGGTTGGCGAGAAACTGCGCGAGCACGCGAAGACGGCGGTCGTACCAGCTGACGTCGGGGCCGACCCGCAGCGTGCGGTCGGGAGGCCCCGCACCGAGCAGGTCCGGGCTGTAAAAGACGAAGAGCCCGATGCGGTGGAGGCCGATCGGCTGGCTCACGCGCGCGTAGAAATCCTGGCTCGCGCTGTCATCCAATCGGTTGTTGCTGCCGTTAGTCGCGCCGAGCACCCAGCCGAAGCCCGTCGCCGGAGCGAGCCCGCCGATCTCGGCGCCGATCTGGGCCTCGTCGAGTACGGCGACGTCGTCGCAGGCGACTCCGGGCGGCGCGCTGCCGAGAAGCCGGCACGCCGTCAGCCCGTAGGTCAGATACGGCGCCGCAGACAGACGGTGCACGCGCGGCGAAACGCCAAGCGGCAGCTCGAACCAACCGAGCCGCAGATTCCCCAGCCATCCCGCGGGCTCGGCATGCGCCTGCAGGTATGCCTGCTCGGGCAAGGAGTTGATCGTGACGTCCCCGGTATCCGGCTCCGTCTCGACCAGCTCGTAGTCGACGAGGAAGGCCAAACGTGAGCCGAGCTCGCCACCGGCGAGCAGGCTGAAGGCGTCCACGTTGAAGTGCGTGCGCGTTGCGCCGCTTCGTTCTTGGCTCACGTCCTCCCCCACGGTGAAATAGAGCGCCAGCGGCAACGTTCCCGGCACTTCCAGAGAACCGGCGTGAAGCGGCTTCACCGCAGCGGGTAGGCCGTGAAAACCGTGCGCGCGGAAGTTCTCGCCCGCGGGATTGAGCTGCGGGAACACGGTGTGGCAGGTTCCGCAGGGCTTGTCGTAGATGCGAGCGAAGACCGGGATCGCGCCGGCGGGAGTCGGTTGGAGCACGCACGCGATTGCCAACGCGAGCCCCCACCTTGCGACGCCCGTGAGACGATCCACGACCCGGAGCGTATAGCTCTCACGAAGGTGGAGCGAAAACGGCCGCCGGCTCCATCGATTCAACGCCTCGCGCTTGTCCGCATCGAGGCGCCGCGCGATCGGTCTGGGGCGCCAAGGGCGCGACGGCTTCAGCTCTGCGACGAGCCACGACCGCGAGTCGCAAACGCAGCCCGGGCCGCGTTTGCGTCGCGATGGGTCGCGGTAAGCGCGCTCTGGTCGGCGTCGGCGAAGGACGTCGCGTGGTGGAGGGCGCCCGCGGTCGCGTTCACGGCTTCTTTCACCATCCGCGTGGCGGCGGGAGGCATCTCTGCGGCCCGCCGCGCGAGCTCGAGCGCGGCGTCCACCGCTCGTCCGGGATCCGCGACCTCCTCGACGAGCCCCCACTCGGCCGCTTGGTTCGCCCCCATGCGCTCGCAGAGAATCGTGATCCGCTTCGCGCGCGCGGGGCCGACGAGGCTCACGAGACGCGGCAACGCCCCCCACTGGAGGTTGAGCCCGATCCGCACCTCGGGAACGTAGAGGTAGGCGTCGCGGGCGATCACGCGCCAATCGCACGTGATCGCCAGGGCGACTCCGGCACCGACGGCGAGACCTTCGATCGCGGCGATCGTGATCTGCGGCATGTCTTCCCAAGCCCTGCAGAGCCGCACGCCGCGATAGAACTGCTCGCGCGCGGCGACGTCGCTCGCGGCGCGGGACCAGGTCTCGGCATCGCGCAGGTCGATGCCGGCCGAAAAGGCCTCGCGAGAGCCGGTGAGAACGACCGCGCGGGTCTCGAGATCGTCGTGGAAGTCGCGCGCCACGGCCGTGAGCTCGCGAATGAGCGTCTGGTTGAAGGCGTTCAAGCTTCCGCCCCGATCGAAGCGGACGACGGCGATCGTCGCTTCCCGCTCCACGGATACGATTCGATCGTTCATGAGATCTCCCTTGCCGTTCTCTTTAGCGTGGGGCGCAGGAAACTTCGAGCTCCGTGCGGCCACGGGCCGCGAATCTTGACGCGCCATTTCTGCGGAGCGACAAACAAGGCCGGCACAACGCAGCCGCACTCCGTGGGTCCTGCACCGCGGTCGGAGGGAGGACGGTCATGATCACCCTTTATCATTGCATGAGTGCTCGCTCGTTTCGTCCGCTGTGGACGCTGGAGGAGCTCCGGCTTTCCTACGCGCTGAAGATGCTGCCATTTCCACCTCGGGTGCTCGCCAAGCACTATCTCGAGATCAATCCGCTCGGCACGGTTCCCTGCTTCTTCGACGGCGCGACGAAGATGACGGAATCGGCCGCGATCTGTCAGTATCTCGTCACCCGCTATGGTCCGACGCCGCTTGCCGTCACAGTTGACGAGCCGGACTACGGCGCCTTCCTCAATGCGCTGCATTTCGGCGAGGCGACCCTCACGTTCCCGCAGACCATCGTCTTGCGCTACACCCGGCTCGAGCCCGTGGAGCGGCGCGTGCCGCAGGTTGCGCAGGACTACGAGAAGTGGTTCCGTGGGCGGCTGCGGGGGGTCGACGCGATCGTATCCTCTCACCACTACATCTGCGCGAACCGTTTCACGGCTGCCGACATATCGGTTGGCTATGCATTGATGCTGGCGAAGTCTCTCTCACTCGACGGACACTTCTCGGGCGCCGTGAAGAAGTATTGGGAGCGCCTGGAGCCGCGCGACGGTTTCCAGCGCGCCGTCGCCGCGCAGGAACGCGCCGCGAGAGAGCAGGGGCTCGCCGAGGCCAGCAGCTTTTGATGTGGGGGCTCCCCCACGGATCGGCTCCCGAACGGAGGTCAACGATGACGAACAGACGACTTCGACTCGAAAGGCCGATGCGCCTCGCCGCTGCCGCGGTGCTCCTCGCACTCACGGGAGCGGTCCCGACGCCGCGCCTCGCGACGGCCGCCGGTGGAGGAGATCACGCTCAGGTGATCTTCTCGCAGAAGCTACCGAACGTTCCGGGAAAGACCTTGACGGCCGTGGCGGTCGACTATGCGCCGGGAGGAAAGTCCAATCCCCACCATCACGCGGGGGTGGTTTTCGCCTACGTGGTCTCAGGGGCGATCCGCTCGCAGGTCGACGCGGGTGCGCCGCGTGTCTATCGCGCGGGCGAGACGTTCTTCGAGGATCCGGGAGCGCATCATCTGGTCAGCGAGAATGCGAGCCGCAGCAAGCCCGCGAAGCTGCTCGCCGTGTTTGTGGCGGATGACGGGGCCGACCTGACCACGTTCGATCAGTGAAGCCGGATGTCGCGGTGGCGAACCGAGAAGAGCGTCACCATGCGCACTTCCGCTGAGACAGGGACGCGGTTCGCCAGCTCTCCTCGCTTCCCGCGCGCGTTGGCCGTGTAACGATTGCGTTCCGTCGCTCCGACGACTCTCGGCGGCGCCGCTCACACGGCGCCGCTATCGCGGACCCGCACGATGTCTCCCCACGAATAGCCGGCCTCGAGCATCACTTCCTCGGTGTGTTGGCCGAGTTCGGGAGCGGGCGGCGCCGCTCCCCGAACTTCTCCGTTCAGCGAGATCGGCGCGCCGGTCATCACGATCTTTCCGGCGACCTCGTGCTCGACCTCGACGACGTAGCCGTTCACGCGCGCTTGCTCGCTCGCCATGATGCTCGTGTAGTCGACCACCTCGGTGGCGAGGATGTCTGCATCGTGGAACTGCGCGAGCCAGTCGCGGGACGTCTTCTTGGGGAAGATCTCGACGAGCACCTGCTCCATCTTGTCGCCGGGGATGAGACGCCCGAGGCCGGCGAGGTCCGGATCGTTCTCGAGATGCTGGATCTCCAGGATGCGGCAAAACGCGGGCCAGCGCTTGTCGTCGACGGTCCCCAAGCAGACGTGCCCGTCGCGCGTTCGGTACGTACCCCACACCCCGTGCAGGAACTGATGACCGACCCCGGCGCGCGCCGGCTCTTCTCCCGTGAAGCCCACGTAGCCCATCTCGAAGGTCTGCATGGCGATCATGGTCCCGTAGATCGAGACGTCGACCTTCTGCGCCTGTCCGCTACGCTCGCGCGCGAACAGCGCCGCGAGGATCCCGGCCGCGAGGCTCAGGCCCCCGCTTTGATCGGCGACCGCGAACGGCGCCGGCATCGGCGGATCCGACTTGCGCCCTCCCTTGGCGACGATCCCGCTCGCGGCCTGCGCGAGGATGTCCCGGCTCGGCCGCTGCACCCACGGGCCGCGCGGACCCCACGAGCTCCCCTGCGCGAACACGATCCGCGGATTCGCCTTCTTGAGCTCTTCGAATCCGAGTCCGAGACGATCGAGGACGCCGATGCGGTAGTTGGTGAGCAGCACGTCGCAGACCTTCGCCAGCCGGCGCACCAGCTCCGCACCTTCCGGGTGCTTGAGATCGACCGTGACGCTTCGCTTGCCGCGATTCATCGCGTGGAAATAATGGGACAGCTCGCCGTTGCGGACCGCCGCCCCGCCGATCAGCTTGGCGAGGATGGCGCGACTCAGATCGCCGCCTTCCTTGTTCTCGATCTTGATCACGTCGGCGCCGAGATCCGCGAGGCAGAGCCCCGCGAACGGCCCCTGGATTTCCTGACCGATCTCGATCACCTTGATTCCTTCGAGTGGTCTCGTCATTTCGCTGTCCTCCGATCGGCGCGATTGCCCCCATCCCAAGCGCCGCTTTTGGAATCGAAATCAAGAGCGCTCGCCACTTCAGGGGAGCGGCGTGGACCGCTGAACACAGCGGGAGATTACGACTGCTTTCCCGTGCGTGACGGCTGGCCCAGGTGCTTGCGGATGACCTTGAGCAGCGTTTCCTTGGAGACCGGCTTGGCCAGGTACCCGTCGAGGCCCGCTTGAAGGCTCTTGCGGGGGTCTTCTTCGTGCGCGAACGCCGTGACGGCGATGATCGGGGTGTGCTTGAGCTGATTCTGGCGCTCCCAGTTGCGGATCTCCCGAGTCGCCCAGTATCCGTCGAAATTCGGCATCTGCAGGTCCATGAGAACGAGGTCGTAGTCGACCATCCGAAAGAGATCGGCGGCGAGGCCGCCATCGCGGGCGACGTCCACTTGGTAGTCCGGTCCCTCGAGCAGCGTGCGGATGATCCAACCCACGTCGAACGTGTCCTCGGCCAAGAGGATCCGGAACCGCTTCGGCTTTTCTTGGGAGGGGGGTTGCGGCTGTTGGACTTCGAGGTTCAGCGTCGCGGCGATCGCAGCGACGATCGCGGGCCGCGTCAGTGGCTTCGTCACGTAGGCGCCAACCCCTAGTTTGCGGGCTCGGGGCAGGTCCTGCGCGACATGTTCGGGGCCGATCATGAGGATGATCCGCCCGAACTCCGGGGAGTGGGCTCCGACCCGCTCGGCGATCTCGAGCCCGTCCATCGGGGGCATGGTCGAATCGAGAAATATGAGCTGGAATGGATCACCCGACTCTCTAGCCCGCGTCAGCTCGACGAGCCCTCGGGGGCCTGATTCGGCCTCTACGATCTGCGCTCCCCATTCCCCGAGCGTCTTCAGTAGAACCGTACGGACGGCGCGCTCGTCGTCGACGACGAGCATCTTGATCCCCCTGAGGTTCAGTGGGTGAGGCATCCCTCACCTCATGAAGGGGCACATCCATCCATCCATCACGCCGGGCCTCCGCCGAACGGATCACTCCGCCTGCCTCGACATTGATCAAGGTGATTCCATCAGCCGGGCTCCTTCGAAGCAAGAGCGCGACGATGCTCTGCCATCCAGCCGCCTGCAAGGCGAAGGCGCGTCTCAGCCGACGGGCTGCTGCAGCGAGGACCGTGTGGTTTGTCCCTGTTCCGACCGGCTGACCGGCAGACGGACCGTGAAGGTCGCGCCGCCGCCGAGCTCGCTATCGACTTCGATCGTTCCGCCGTGAGCTTCGACGATCGCCTTGGCGATGAACAGGCCGAAGCCCGAGCTGGTGAATCGACCGCTCTTGATACGGCGGAAGGCGTCGAAGACGGCTGGCAGATCGACTTCGGCGATGCCGGGACCGTCGTCGGAGACGCTGAGCACGATCCTGCGATCCGCATAGCCGAGCGAGACGGAAATCTCGCCACCGGCCGGAGTGCAGCGGATCGCGTTGTCGAGGAGGTTCCACACCACCCGATCGATCTGATTCACGTCCACGTCGACACGCGGCAAAACCGGGGCCGAGTCGAACTCCACCGAGATCCCCTTGAGATCGCTCGCGGTGCGGACCACGCTCAAGACCTCCTCCACGACGTCGAGTAGGTCGGCCGAATCGCGGTGGAGCTGTAGCCGGTTCGTTTGAACACGTCGCGCGTCGAGCAGATTCGAGGCGATCCTCGTCACGTGACGGGCGTTTGCATCGATGCGACGGAGCAGCTCGGCCTGCTCGAGCGTCAGCGATCCGGTCTGGGGCTCGAGAACGATCTCCGCCATCGCCTGGATTGCGCCGAGAGGAGTCTTGAAGCTGTTGACGACCTCCTCGATGAAATCGGTGACGATCTTCTCGTGCTTGCGAGCTTCCTCGGCGTCACGCTCGGCCGAGCGAACCCGCTCGACGAGATGCCCGAAGAAGAGCGCCACGACGAAGAGAAACGCGACGCGCAGGAGCGCTCCACTGGAGAAGAACGCCATGACCGAGAGCGTGCCCATCGTCACATAGAGATGGAGGAGACTGATCACGACCGCGATCACCACCAGAAACGCGAGCCGCTCCGTGAGCGCGGCGAGGAATATCACGACGAAGTAGAGGAGGAAGAAGTCGGTGGAGAAGTCCTTGGTCAGCAAGAGGGCGACCGAGAGGGCCGTGGCGTCGAAAACCGCGATGCCCATCTCGAGCCGCTTTTGCGAACCGATTCGCCGGAGCAGGGCGGCGACGACGAGGTTCGAGCCCAGATAGGCGGCCAGGAACAGCGCCGATGACGGGAGAAGTCTGGAGACGAGCGTCATGAAAGAGGAGAAGGTAAGCCGTGGCAACGATCAGAACCCAGCGGAGGAGCAGAACCGTCTGGCCTTCTCGGTCGGTCGTGTCGCGAAGTGTGGCCCGGTCCAAGCGTTTCCCCCTGGCTGACTATAGCTCTTCGCTGCAAAAGTCGTACCGAAGTCTCGAGATGCGCGATCCTTGATCTTTGCGGGATTCTAGCGATCGCCCTGGTAATTAATTTCAACTTCTTTCCTGGGGAGCGTCGAATTTTCGACGGTGGGAGGGCGAGATCGTCATGGCAGCAATCTCGCCAAGCCCACCAGAAGAGGCCGCCGCAGAATGGCGGGCGAGCCGTCGTTGGAGGCGCGAGAGGCGACTAGGAAGAAGCCCGTGGCGGCCAAGTCGGGTGCGAACTCGGCACGCTCTGCGGGTCCATGTATTTTCGCTTCGAGGTTAGCGCTCGGCCAGCACGGACACCGCTTGGACTGGAGGCTCAGCCTCTCTCTGAATCCGCTCGCGCTCGGATCTCGAAGCGTGCATCACGCGCTCGAGACTCTCGTCGGCCACGCGGGTGAGATTGGCGGCCGCGTCCTTGAGCGCTCCATGCTCGACGGCACGTGAGAGCGTCTCGTTCTTGGTCGGCCCGCTGCTCGCGCCGAGGAACGGCTTGACGATCAGATAGAAGACGTCGCGGAGCGGCATGAAGCGCAGGAACCGGCGCAACAGCCGCGACGGTCTGTAGCGGGTAATGCGAGCAGCTTGTAGAGGAACAGCCGCTTGAGACCCGCGCTGCGCTCGTGGTGGATCACCTCGCCCGGGAGGCAGGTGGGATCGATCTCAGAGCACTTGAAGTACTTGTACCAATCGGGCTCGTCGTTGACCAGGCCGCGCTTCACGTACTCCTGCCAGAGCGGCGTGCCGCGGTAGACGCAGAGACGGTTGAAGCCGAAGGTGTCGAGCGGCAGCTTGCGAGGCGAAGTCGAACGTGGCTCGCAGGTCGCTCGACCGTCTCGTCGGGGCTGCCGACGACGAAGAAGCCGTGCACGATCTCGATGCCGGCCTGCTTCGCGTTGGTGACCGCCGTTCGTGACCTCGTCGAGCGTCTGCTCCTTCTTCAGCCGATCGAGCATCTTCTGGCTGCCGCTCTCGATGCCGAACATGATGCGTCCGGCAATGGGCCTTGGCCATCGCGGGGAAGAGATGCTGGGCGACGGAGTCGACGCGTCCCTCGCATCCCCACTCGATCGTGATCTCGTCGTCGATGATACCGCTGCAGATCGCCTCGATGCGCTTCGGCTGCAGCAGGAAGTGGTCGTCGACGAAATAGACGGAGCCGTAACCGTGCTTGCTGAAGCTGCTTGAACTCGGCGACCACGTGCTCGGCGCTTCGCGAGCGCCACTTGCCCTCGTTGAAGATCGGGATGTCGCAGAACACGCAGGGCCACGGACAGCCGCGCGAGGTCTGCATGGTCGTGAAGCGTTCCATCGACAGAACCGCCGGCACGTCGAGCGGCATCGACTCGACGAAGTCGAGCGGCAGGCTCTCGCGATCGGGGAACGGCCACTGATCGAGAGTCGCGGTCCATCGGCCGGTTGGAGTTGTGGACGGGCTTTCCGTCCTTCATCCAGGTGAGGCCGGCGACACCGCTCGGGTCGTCCAGTCGCTCCACGAGATCGAGGATGAGCTGCTCGCCGTCGCCGCGGCAGACGAAGTCCACCTCCGGGCACTGCAGCTTGACGAGCTCCGCGTTGAGCGTGGCGAACACCCCGCCGAAGGCGAGCTTCACCTTGTCATCGGCCGAGCGGATCTGGCGGGCGAGAATCTTCGCGTACGGGTAGCTCGTGGTGGAGAGGAAGCTCAGGCCGACCACCGCCGGTCGTTGCCGCTTGAGCTCTTCGACGATGACCTCGTTCGGCGTCTCGGGATTGGCCTGATCGAACATCACGCATTCGTGGCCGGCGCGCTTCAGCACGGCCGACAAGCGACATGATGCCGATCGGGGGAAAGCCCATGACGCGGATGTTGCCGTTGGCCGCGCGTGTCGCCGCGGGTAGCGCGTAGAACTGAGGGTCGCGGACGTGGACGAGAAAGACACGCATGTCTCAACACTCCCGATTGACTGCTTGCGACGGAGACAGTTCGCCACCGCCGAAACGTCCTGAGAGTTGGGTGCGGGAGAGTGAGAATGGGCGCTAGGAGGTCTTGCTCTCGCGCCGAACCTTCAAGAAGAGTGGCGCACTTCTAGCATGCACGCCCGGCGCGGGCAAATCGTTGGAGCAGGGCTACAGTTCGCTCCGATGCGAAATTCCCGTGATGGCCCGTCAATTCGAAATTCGCGCGGGTCCTGTCGTCGGCGAGGTTTCAGAGCGGCATCACGGGAAACACACGGGGGTCAGCTGGAGCGGGGCGCAACGCTTGCGGCCGGGTTGCTCTCGCTCGTCGATTGCGGCGGGCCGAGATGCTTCCGAATGACCTTGAAGAGAACGTCCTTCGAAAGCGGCTTCGCCAGATAACCGTCGAGCCCGGCACGGAGGCTCTTCCGTGGGTCCTCTACGTTGGTGAACGCCGTGACGGCGATGATCGGCACGTGGCGGCGCCGGTTTTGTCGCTCGAACTCGCGAATCTTCCGTGTCGCCCAATAGCCGTCGAAATTCGGCATCTGCAGGTCCATGAGCACGAGGTCGTAGTCGACAATGCGGAAGAGATCGGCCGCGATGCCGCCGTCCTCCGCGACGTCCACCTGGTAATCGGGGCCCTCGACCTGGGTGCGGATGATCCAGCCGACGTCGGAGTTGTCCTCGGCCAAAAGGATCCGGAAGCGGCGCTTCCGCTTCGGCTCGGACGAGGCTTGCTCCTCGCCGGCTTCCAATCTCAGCGCCGTCGAGATTGCGCCGATGATCGCGGAACGCGTCAGAGGCTTTGCGACCCACGGAATGCTCAGTTGACGGGCCCGAGACAATTCGGACGTGATGTGTCCGGGGCCCACCATGAGGATCGTACGCGCGAACTCCGCCGGGTAACCGCGGATGTGCTCCGCGACCTGGAATCCGTCCGTTGCGGACATCGCCGAAGCGAGGAAGATCAACTGAAACGAGCGGCCCGCGTCTCTGGCCCGCGCGAGCTCGGCGATTCCCCTTGAACCGCTGTCCGCCTCGACCACTTCCGCGCCCCATTCCGTGAGCGTCTTCTGAAGAACCGCTCGAGTCGCCGCGTCCTCGTCGATGATGAGGGTTTTGATGTTCTTGAGATTCGGTTTGGGCAGCTCGGGCATCGTTCACCTATGGAGGATTCCTTCGATCTCTCGCGCGCACGCTGCGAAGCGCACATCGTTCGCAAACCAAGCCGATGACCAGTTGTACGCGCGTCGGTCTTTCGAAGGGATCACTCCGCCCCCACCTCGAGATCAACTCCGCCCCCCGAACCTCGGCCCACATTCCAGCAGCACACTTCGAGACAAGCAAGCGAAACCGGCCTCGCTTCGTGGGGTATTTGGGCCATCGACCTCTTCACCATCCACTCCGGGGGCGAGAATGATCCACTACCCAGGGCTTGCGAGGTCTCCAACGGTCATAGAGGAAAGGGAAGATAAGGGAAGATAAGGGAAGATGGGTGACGCGCTCGCACCGCTGCCGGCCGAGGTTCGAGCCGTCGTCGAGGAGGAAGAGGTCCTTCTCGCGCGCGTGCGCGCGGCGCTGGAGGCGGCTCGGCGGCGCGCGGCGCTTCGCGCGAGCGGTCGCGGCGGGGGCTCCGAGGAAGCGCTTCGCTCACTCCGTGACGAAGCGGCCCGGGCCTCCGAGGCCGACCTGCCCGCTCTGCTCCACGACTTGAGCGTGCAGCACCGACTCGCCGAGCGGCCGCTGAACCCTCGATTTCCCGATGCCCGCTCTCCGTACATCGCGCATCTACGAGTCGACGAGGGGCGGGGCGCCGAGGATTATCTTCTTGGCTACGTCAGCTTCTTCGACACTGCGGGCGAGGTTCGTATCGTCGACTGGCGTGTGGCGCCCGTTGCGAAGATCTTTTACCGGTACCGTGAAGGGGACCGATACGAAGAAACGTTTCCGGGCCGAGTGGCCGAGGGCACCCTCACGGCGCGCCGGATCGTCGTCATCGAGAACGGTCTTCTCACCCGAATCGTCGGCGACCGCCTCGTGCTCGAGCGCGACCGCGAGGGCGGCTGGCGGATGCCGGAGCGTGCCGCGCTTTCGTTGCACTCCGGCGGCGCGGGTACGGCGGTGCGCCCCGGGATCCTCGGGGTCGGCGTCGGCGCTGCCGGCCGGGCGAAGCGGGCGGACGTGACGGCCTTCCTCGATGCCGAGCAGTACGCGGCCGTATCGGCGACACCTGAGCGGCCACTGCTCGTGCTCGGCAGCGCGGGTAGTGGCAAGACGACGGTGGCGCTGCACCGGATGGCGAGGATCGCGGCGACCGACCCTCGGGCGTACCCGCTCTCGGCAGCGAAGGTCGTCATGCCGGAGGAGGGGCTCGCCCGGTTGGCGCGGCGTCTGCTCGAGCCGCTCCGCATCGCCCCCACCCACGTGCAAACGGTCGCGACGTGGTCGACGGAGCTCGCGCGCCAGGTATTCGGAAGGCGGATTCGGCTTTGCATCGATGCTCCGCCGCTCGTCTCGAGCCTGAAACGCCACCCCGCGCTCTACCACATGCTCGAGGGTCGATTCGGCGGCGCAACATCGGCGGCGACGAAGCTCGTCCGCCTGCGCCGGAGGCTTGCCGAAGCGTTCACGGACCGCGGCTTTCTCGCCGCCGTGGTCGGCGCATCCGCAGGCGACCTACCCAAGACCGCGGTCGAGGAGACCGTAGGGCACACGATGCTTCAGCTCGAAGAGTCGGTCGAGCGGCAGCTCGCTTCGATTACCGATCCGGAGAGGGAACGCGCCATCGACGGCCGAGCGCTCGCGGAGGGGACGCCCGACGAGCTCGCCGGCACGCTCGATCTCGAGGATCTGCCGATACTCCTCTTCTTGCGATCGAGAGCGGCGGGACTCGATGCGCGGCCGATCTCGCTGCTGGTGCTCGACGAGGCCGAGGACTTCTCGCTTTTCGAGCTCTGCGTGCTCGGTAAGCTCCTGGGCGAGCCGTCGAGCGTCACGCTCGCCGGCGACGAGGCACAGCAGACCGCTTCGAGTTTCGCCGGCTGGCAAGCGTCGCTCGCCACACTCGGAGTGAGCGACGCCGCGACGTGTCGTCTTCCCACCACCTACCGTTGCCCGCGGCCGGTCGCCGAGCTCGCGCGCCGCCTTCTCGGCCCGCTCGCTCCCGAAACACCAGCGCAGGCGGCTCGCCAGGGGGCGCCGATCGGTGTCTTCCGGATGCCGAGCGAGGGACAGGCGCATCTCTTTCTCTCCGGCGCGCTGCGCGACCTCATCGAGCGCGAGCCCGGCGCATCGGTCGGCGTGATCGCGGCGGACGGGGAAGCAGCCCGGCGCTTCCACGCGCTCATCGCCGAGCTTCCCGAGTCGCGGCTCGTCCTTGACGGGGAGTTCACGTTCGAGCCCGGCATCGACGTGACCGACGTCGACAACGCCAAGGGACTCGAGTTCGACTACGTCGTCGTCCCGGACGCGACCGCATCGGCGTACCCGACGACGCACGAGGCGCGCCGCCGGCTTCACGTCGCCGTCACGCGAACGTCGCATCAGTTGTGGATCGTCGCCGGCGGATCGGCTTCGCCGCTGCTACCCCCGGACTAGCAGCGGAGCCGGGGCTCGGCTTCAAGACAAGATTCTCGATCCGGGGGAAAACGCTTCCTTCCATGTCGCGATCAAGGTCTTCTTGGGACTCTTAGCGCGGGCTGACGCCCGCAACCCAAGTGCCGAATTTTGTCACTGCTTCTCCAAATTCTTCGCGTGGCGCGACGATTCTCGGAACTAGTAGCTCAGCGCGCCGCCGCGCTGCGAAAAGCGATCTCCACCTCGAAGCCCCCCTCGGGCAGATTCCGGAGAGCCCCGTCGCGAGCACGGTCTCGTCTTCGACGACGAGGATCGGAAGCTTCGTCTCCACGACTCGAAGTGTACGGCATTCGCCCCCTGAAGCTGAACTCCGCGTAAAACCTCCGCAGCGGCTTTTACGGTCGTTTTACGCAAGTCCTCTCCCCCCGGCGCGTTCTCCTGGTGCAGAGTGATCGTGCGCGGACGACGGTTCGTCCGCAGAGAAAGGAAGGAGAGAAGAATGGAAACCAGCGTCAGAAAGTTTCGGGGAATGAGAAGCCAAAGGCTGGTCGTCGGCGCGCTCGTCGCCGCGACGGCACTCGCCGCTGCGGCGGCACGAGGCAAGGGCGTCGTACCGGCGGGCGGCGCGGACGGCGGCAGCCGCCGGTTCGTGGCCCCGCCGACACGGCCGATATCGTTCTCGGGGACTCTCGATCGGACGGCGGTACTCGTCGGCGGCGCGGGCTCGGTGCGGATGGAGCTGGTGATCGGCGCCGAGCCGAGCGAGACGACCTCGGCCGCGCGTCAGCCGACCGATCTGGTCGTCATCCTCGACCGCTCCGGGTCGATGGCGGGCGAGAAGATCGAGCGAGCGCGGGCGGCGATCTGCGAGCTCGTGTCGCGGCTCGGCGCAGAGGACCGGTTCGCGCTCGTCACGTATTCGAACGCGGCCAGCCTGGCGATCGAGCCAGCACCGGCGGATGACCGCATGCGCGGGGTGTGGCTCGATACGGTTGCGACGATCACGCCCGATGGCGGCACGAATCTGTCGAGCGGTCTCGATCTCGGCCTTGACACCCTCGAGCGGATTCGCGGCGCGGGGCGCGTTTCGCGCGCGATTCTCATCTCCGACGGGCTCGCGAACCAGGGCGACGCGACTGCCGAGGGACTCGCGCGCCGCGCCTCCCGTGCCGCGCGCGGCGAGTACATGTTGTCGACGGTCGGCGTCGGCGCCGACTTCAACGAGTATCTGATGACCGCGCTCGCCGACGCCGGTACCGGCAACTACTATTATCTACGCAGCTCCGAGGACCTCGCGAGTGTCTTTGCCAGCGAGTTCGATGCGGCACGGACGACGGTCGCCTCGGGTCTCGAAGTCCGAATCGAACCGGGTGAAGGCGTCGCGGTCATGGACGCGGCCGGCTATCCGCTCGACCGGACGGGCGGGGCGGTCGTCTTTCGGCCGGGCTCGCTGTTCGCCGGTCAGCAGCGCCGGATCTGGGTGACCCTCTCGGTGCCCAATCAGACCTCCGGCGATCACGCGCTCGGCAGCTTCTCGCTCGCGTACAGCCGAGGGGGCGAGCGCTCGACGCTCCGCTTCGACGAAATGCCACGTGTGGTGAGCGTGAAGCACGAGGACGATTTCTATGCCCGCGTCGACGTCTCGGCCTGGACCCGGTCGGTCGTGGTCGACGGCTATAACAAGATGCAGGAGGAGGTCGCGCGCGAGGTGAAGGCCGGCCGGCGCGACGCCGCGATCGAGAAGGTCCGGCAGTTCCGCGCCGAGACCGAACCGCTGAATGTGCGCCTGCAATCGGGCGACGTACAACAGAAGCTCGATTCGCTCGGCAAGCTCGAAGCCGACGTCGATTCGGCGTTCGTCGGCGAAAACCAGGCCGCACGCCAGAACGAGCTCAGCAAAGCGCAGAGCGCCGCCGCGCTCGACGAGCGACGCGCCGGCAGCAAGCGCTAACCGTGAAGTCGAGGTAACCCCTGAGGTCTCTGCCCACGAACGTTCGCGCCTGACGGAACGCGCGGAGCGCGGAAGAGCCGCATTCCGCGATCCGCGCGGCGGCTGGATTTTCTGATCGGCCCGAGTACGGAGCCGACCGGAACAGCCAGGTGCAGGAATCGGCGCCTTCCGAGGCACGAACGAAATGTCGTTTCGAGGCGAACCCACGAGTGGAAGGAGGATCACACACATGTCTCTCAAGCTGTTCGATCGGATCGCCACGCTCCTCAAGGCCGACGCGCACGGGGTGGTCGAGTCGCTGGAAGAGCGCTCGCTGCTCCTGAAACAGTATGTCCGCGAGGCCGAGATCGAGCTCAATCGCAAGCGTGCCGAGCTCGAGGCGCTGCGCGACGAGGAGAAGCGGCTGCGCGAGTCGTTGACGCGCCGTGAGGAGGAGAGTCGGGCGCTCGACGAGGATATCTCGCTCGCGCTCGCGGGCGGTAAGGACGATCTCGCCCGCTTCGCCATCCGGCGGCTCTTGCCGCGGCGAAGCGAGGCCAAGGCGATGCGTGCGCGCCTCGACGAGCTCGCCACCGAAAGCCAGGCGCTCGCCGAGAGACTGGCGGAGCACGAGAAGCAGTTCGAGACGTTGCGCACGCGGGTACGGGCCGAGCTCGCCCGAGAGGCCGAGAGCGAGCCGCCGTCTGCGTGGCTCGCGGAGCCGGTGGTCGCCGAAGAAGAAGTCGAGCTCGAGCTCATGCGCCGGCGCCGCGTCTCGGAAGGAGGCCGGTGATGCGCTGCAACAACTTCGCGAGGAGCGTTCTCTTCGCGGCGCTCGCGGCAGGCGGCGTTCTCCCGTGGCTGATGCTCGCGCGGCCAATCTTCGGCGCGGAGCAGGCGCTCGTTCTCTACCTCATCGGCGTGGTGTCCGCGTACCTCGGCGGTGTCGCGCCGAGGCGAGGCCGCCGAGTCGCCGTCTTCGTGGCCGCGGCCTGCGCCGCAGTGGGTGTCGCCCTCGCGGCACGGACGACGACCGAGCTCGTGCTCGGACTCGGTGCTCTTCTCGCCATCGGCCGCAGCGCCATTCTCTACCAGCCGACGGCGGTGCGCGCCGCGATCACCGAAGCCGTCCTCGTCGGCGGGGGCCTCATCTTCGCACGCTTCCTCATCGGTCACTCCCTAGTCGCGCTCGTGCTCGCACTCTGGGGTTTCTTCCTCGTGCAGAGCCTCTATTTCCTGGTGGGTGGCGTCCGCCCGAGAGCCGGCGAGGGCCGCCACCCGGACCCCTTCCAAGACGCCTATGGGCGGGCGATGGCGCTGCTCGATCGCAGCGGGGTGTGACGCGCTCCCGCCCCGGGAGCTGACGGCCATGGAACTTCGTTCGTGCGCTCGCGGCGCAATCCCAACGGCCGCATTTTGAGCTACAATCCGCGCGCTTCATGGCGATCGAAGAAAGACACTCCTCCGCGGAGGAGAAGTACCGAATCCTGCTCGAGGTGTCCGAGGCTGCCAACGCGCAGCTCGACTTCGTCGGCGTGCTCGAGGCCGTCGCCCGCGTGCTCGGAGCGATCGTGCCGGTGGACGCGATCGGAGTGGCAACGGTCGACGGCGAGCTGGTGCGCGCGCACGGGATTCACGTCGTCGGTCACCTGCGCAGGAGCGGCGAGACGTTCGTCGATGCCGCGGCCCGAGGCTTCAACGTCACTCCCGAACAGGTCCCGACCTACTTTCCGCTCGCGGGCTCGGCAGTCGCCCTGGTGGCCCGGACGGGCCGGGCGTACGTCGGCGAAGACCTCGAAGCGGAGATGCGGTTTCCGGAGGACCAGCAGCTCGTCGCGATGGGTGTTCGCTGTTACGTGCGCGCCCCGCTCTTCGTCCGCGATCGCCTGATCGGAGCGATCATCTTCACGCGCATGTCGCCGCGGCGCTTCATGCCGGAGGAGGTGGCGATTCTCGAGGACGTGGCGCGGCCGATGGCGATGGCGGTCGCGAACTCGCTCGCCTACGAGGAGATCCGCCGCCTGAAAGACGAGGTCCAGCAGGAGAATCTCGTTCTGCGTGAAGAGATCGATCAGGAATCGATGTTCGAGGAGATCGTCGGCTCCTCGTCGGTCCTGCAGACGGTGCTCGCGCGCGTCGACAAGGTCGCGCGCACGAAATCGACCGTGCTGATCACCGGCGAGACGGGCACCGGAAAGGAGCTGATCGCGCGCGCCATTCACCGCCGTTCGGATCGCTCGGCACGGGCGCTCATCAAGGTCAGCTGCGCGGCCCTGCCGGAGGCGTTGATCGCCTCGGAGCTCTTCGGGCACGAGAAGGGCGCTTTCACCGGCGCGCTCGCACGGCGGATCGGCCGCTTCGAGCTCGCCAGGAACGGATCGATCTTTCTCGACGAGATCGGCGAGCTCTCCCCCGAGATGCAGATCGCGCTGCTGCGCGTGCTCCAGGAAGGCGAGTTCGAGCGCGTCGGCGAATCGCAGACGATCCGCACCAACGCGCGGGTGATCACTGCCACGAACCGCGATCTGGCGGCGGCCGTGGCCTCGGGGCGTTTCCGGGAGGATCTCTTCTATCGGCTGAATGTCTTCCCGATCGCGATGCCGCCGCTGCGCAGTCGCAAGGACGACATCCCCATGCTCGTCGAATACTTCGCGGCGCGCTACGCCGCTCGACTCGGCAAGAGGCTCGAGAGCGTCGACCGTCGCACGATGGAACGGCTGGTTGCCTATCCGTGGCCGGGAAACGTGCGCGAGCTGCAGAACGTCATCGAGCGCGCGGCGATCCTCGCCGAGGGCGGCGTGCTCCGCGTGGAAGAGGCCGATCTCCACGTCGCCGCGGCGCCTGGCGCGGGCCACCAGACGAGCGCGGCGGGCGATGCATCGGTCGCAGAGTCGGCGCCCAACGGCCTTCGCCAGAACGAAAAACAGCTGATCGAGAAGGCGCTCGCCGAATGCCGCGGACAAGTCTCCGGGTCGCGCGGCGCGGCCGCGAAGCTCGGTGTCCCCGCGACGACGCTAGAGTCGATGATCAAGCGCTACCGGATCGACAAGCAGCGCTTTCGGGGATGATAGGAAGCTACCGGCTACAGGCTTCGGGAAAAGGCTTCTCGGCGTCTTTCCCGTAGTAGCCCGTAGCCCTTTCGTTACGACTGATCGTGAATCTTCACGGTCTCTCGTGATTCGCAGCCTCGGAAGGCCAGAAATGCAACGAAATTTGCTGGCACGATTGTTGGATTATCTAGGTCTGTGCTGCGAATCGAAACCGCGCTCGAAACTCCCGCCGACGTAATTCTTCGCCTCACGGGGAAGATCTCCGAGGAGCATCTCGTGATGCTCGAACGGCTGCTCGACGAAGCGCTCGAGTCCGGTCGGCGGGTCAGCCTCGATCTCGGAGGGGTCACGCTTGCGGATCGCGAAGCGGTGGAGCTTCTCGCCCTCCGCGCCGGTCGTGGCGTGGTTCTCGAGCGCTGTCCCGCCTTCCTTCGCGAGTGGATTCGCCGCGAGACGGAGCAGCGGGCGCACCTTCGCCCAGCGTTCCCGCCAAGAAGCCTACAATCTCGCGCGATCTCGGATCGCGGATAGCGCAAATCAGGAAAAGGAGAACGGACATGAAGACCTTGCAGAGAGTACTCCCCATCGTTGCGGCGCTCGCGGCAATCGGCGGAGCGATCTACTACGTGACCACCCAGGGACCGGTGCGGCCGGCGATGGCCGAGATGACGAAGCCGGCGATTTCCTCCGACAATACCTTGCCCCCGAGCGACCGCTACGCGGGCAACGGCGCCGCCACCAACTAAACTAAGCGAAGCTAGCTCGCGGCACGCGCGCGGGCGCGCAGCTCGTATTCCAGCACCTTGCCGATGACGTTGCGCGGCAAGGAGTTGAGGACACGATCTCGCGCGGATGCGTGAAGCGCGCGAGGTGTACTTCAAAGACGGCCATCACGCCCGCGACCGTGAGGCCGCTTCCGGGTTTCGCAACCACGTCGCGCACGAAGCGCGTACATTTCGAGAAGCCGCCAGGGAGGCCTCGATCCTCTTCTGCTCGATGCGTGGCTCCGTCAGTGGCGCCGTCATCCTACGGCAATTTGCCGGCGGCTCGCGTTACCGTCACGAAGTACTCTCGGAACCGCGCTGAGCGCACGGGAGCTCTGAAACCCGGCCCATGGTCGCAAGAAGTGCGTACGGCGCGCCGCAATCTTGTCGATCCTCCCGGGCGGGTTGACTCCGTAACTTCTTGGTTTTCTTTGGGCCCATCTTTTCGGTAATCTTCTGGCATATTTCTTGCTAGCGAGAGGCTCATGGGTGTCCGGCGGAAAAGCCAGAGCTACGCATGATGGAAGACAACTATGTCCTGATCGTCGAGGATGACGACGACGCAAGGCAACTCTTCAAGACGATCCTGACGCGTAACAAGTACTCCGTCCTGGTGGCCGAAACCGCGGCGAAGGCCCGCAAGCTCCTCGCAACGCACGTCAACAAGGTGAACGCGATTCTCCTCGACCTCACGCTTGCGGGCGGCGAGGACGGCCTTTCTCTCGCGAGATCGCTGCGCCAGCAGGACGCTTGGAAAAAGGTACCGATCATTGCGGTCACGGCTCGGTTATTCGATCATGACCGTGGCAACGTCTTCGCGGCCGGGTGCAACGCGCATCTCGCGAAGCCGATCGTCGCCAGCGAACTACTCGACCTCCTCTCGCTATACTTGGGCGGGACGACGCAAGCGTAGAAGCCTTCGTCACCCCGCCTCGCGGTCGACCCCGAGGCCTCTCAGCCCGACCCAGTTCTGGTCCACGAAGTGACAGAGAAGCAGGAGGTCGCGAGCTGCCGGAGCGGGTGGCAGCTGCAACCGCGGGAGCGCAGCGGGTGTTGAAGACGGTTACCGACCGCATCCTGGGGGCGTTCCTCGGTGTTTAAGGGGCCATCGACGTCGATTCCGAAAGGGAGGTCAGCTATGTCCCGATGGACCACGAGCTCGGCTCTTTGTCTCATCTCCGTCACCGCCTTGGTCTGCGCGTCGGGCTGCGTCGCCACCCGCGACTGGGTACGGGCCCAGCTCGATCCCGTGAACGCGCGGCTCGGCACGGTCGATGCCAAGGCTGATCATGCACTCGCCGGCCTCGAGCATCTGCAGCTCGAGAAGAAGATGGTGCTCGGCATGAAGGAGGGCGCCACCTTCGGGTTCAACTCTGCCGGCCTTTCCGGACACGCGAAGAGCGAGATCGACCGCTTCTTGAAGGAGCTCGAGGAGCGAAGCGGGACAGCCGAGGCGCCCGCCGAGCGCGTTTTCGTGGTTGCCGGCCATACCGATAGCAGTGGCAAACCCGACTACAACTACGAGCTCGGACAGCGTCGCGCCGAGCGGGTCGCAGGCTATCTAGTGAGCGAGAAGGGCGTGGATCCGCTGCGAGTCCACGTGGTCTCCTACGGCAACTCGAAGCCGATCGCCGACAACAAGACCCTCACGGGCCGACGCGAGAACCGCCGCATTGAAATCCTCGTTTACCAGGAGAAGATCGGCACGAGCACCTCGATGCGCTGAGCGCGCCTCCTCGGGTCCACGAATAATCTTCGCTCTTCCCGGAGAGGAGATTTCGCGCCCTTGACCCTTTGAAGCGAAAATAATTGCGGCCAAGAAGCGCGCCGAGCCCGCGCCCGACTGGGACGCGTCGCGAGCGCCAAATGAGTCGCGAGGCCGTCTTTGGAGGTGCCTCGGTAGAAGCTCGTGGCGGCCGAGTCGAGTGCGGGCTCGGCACGCTCTACGGGTTCAAGTATGTTCGCTTCGAGGTTAGGTCAGCCGAATCCCGAAATAGTCGAAGAAGCGCTGGTTGTAGTCCTGGTCGGACAGCTCACCGCCCATCGCGATCCAGGTCTCGTCGCGGATCTTGCGCCGGCCCTCGGAAAAACTGATCGCGTCCTTACCAACGGGCCAGCGGAGGCGGTACTCGTCGCTGGTGATGGCGGCGAGGATCGTCTCGGCCACCTCGTCGGGCCAGGCGGGATCGCGAAAGCCGGCCGCGTAAAACTTTCCGTTGCGCCGCATGATCGGCTGGTACGGAGACGCTTTGTCGTACCGGGTTGCTTCGGCCGAGTTGTCGAAGATGTTCGTCTTCACGACGCCGGGCTCTACGTTCACCACGCGGATGCCGAAGCGGGCAACTTCGTGGGCAAGCGCTTCGCCCGCGCACTCGAGCGCCCACTTCGAGGCGCAATAGGGAATCTGATTCGGGATGGTGACGAGGCCGGCGATCGAGCTGACGTTCACGATGGCGCCTCGCCGCCGCTCGCGCATCGCGGGCAGTACCGCCTTGATGCAGCGGATCGCTCCGAAGTAGTTGGTCTCGAATATGTGCCGGTGCTCGTCCTCCGGAGTGAGCTCGAGCGGAGTTGCGCCGCCGATCCCGGCATTATTGACGAGCACGTCGACCGCGCCGTGCCCCGATACCGCCTCGAAGGCGCGATCGACCGAGGCCGCCGAGGTGACGTCGAGCTCGATCACTTCGATCGGCAGGCTTGCCTCGGCAGCTGCAGCGCGCAACGGCTCGGCCTTGCCGAGGTTCCGCATGCCGGCGAACACCCGATAGCCATGACGCGCCAGACGCACGCTGGTTGCGAACCCGATGCCCGTACTGGTGCCGGTGACGACAGCGATCTCCATGTCGTTCTCCCTTCCGCGCCGCCTCGCCGCAACCGAAATGCGCGACGGCGACGATGACCCGTGTTTCACGTGTTCATCGAAAAACGAGCTTCCTAGCGCAATCGTTCATTCGCTGCGACTACCAGAGGTGGGACCGGTGATCGAACGGAAAGCTGGCCGGCTGGTGGCCAACCGCGGGTCCGGGATCGTGGGATCGATCAGGCGGAGCCCGTCGATGTAGCGTTCGAAGAACACGGCGTCCATGTTCGGCCAGATGCGGTCGAAGAGCTGCGGCGAGAAATCCGGTTGCAGCTCGCGCGTCTTGGCGAGGGCGCTCCGCGCCTCGTCGATCCGGCGGAGATGCCCCAGCGCCGATGCGAGCGTCGCCCATGCCGGGAACGCCGCCATCGGGCGGCGGACCGACCGCTCCGCTTGCTCCCTCGCCCGCTCGAAATCGCCGAGCGAGATGAAGCCCCACGCCCGGAGCATCTCGAATAGCCACACGTTGGGATCGTGCGGGCTCAAGCGCTCGGCCAAGTCCACCTCGCGGATGCCCTCCTCGGCGCGCCCCATGAATACCAGGGCCATGCCAAGACCGTAGTGAGCCCAGCTGAGGCTCGGATTCAGACGCAGCGCCGTCTCGAGCTCGGCGATCGACGAGGTGTGCTCGCCGCGAGCCGTATAGATCCGTCCGAGCACCGCGTGGCCCGTCGCGTCCTTGTCGTCGAGCGCCACGGCCCTGCGGGCTGCCTCGAGCGCCTTGTCGAGGATGTTCTCGGTCGAGTGGAACATGAACGCGTGATCCTGGAAGCGGCAGAGCGCGAGCGCGGAAAAGAACTGCGCAAAGGTCGTGTCGAGAGACGTCGCGCGTTCGAGCAGCCGGTGCGCCTCCTCATTGTCGCGCGGGCTGAATTGCCAGACGTGCCAGAGGCCGCGCTGGTAGAGGTCCCATGCATCGAGGCTCTCCGGAGGTTTCCGCCGCGCGCGGTCGCGCTCGAATTGGGCGAGTTCGGGCTCGATGGCCGCGGCGATCGTCTCGGTGATCTCATCCTGGACCGCGAAGACGTCGGCCAGCTCGCGGTCGTAGCGCTCGGCCCAGACGTGGCTTCCGGTGGTGGCGTCGATCAGCTGAGCGGTTATCCGCACTCGACCCCCTCCCTTCCGCACGCTGCCCTCGAGGACGTAGCGGACGCCGAGCTCACGCGCGACCTGCTTCACGTCGACGGCCTTCCCCTTGTAGGTGAAGGTGGAGTTGCGCGCGACCACGAACAGCCAGCGGATACGCGATAGCGCCGTGATCAAATCCTCGGTGATTCCGTCCGAAAAATACTCCTGCTCGGGGTCGGCGCTCATGTTGTCGAAGGGCAAGACCGCGATCGAAGGCTTCGAGGAGAGGAATGCGGGTTCGGCACTCGTTCCTCGATCCCCCGGGAGCAAGCGGTAGGCCCGGATGGGCTCGGGAATGTTCTTCACCTGCTGCTCGCCCAGAAAGTCGAAGCGCGCCTCGAGCTTGTTTCTCGCCTGTGTGCACGCGAGCTCCGAGACGCAGATTCCACCGGGCTCGGCGAGCGCCTGGAGGCGCGCGGCGATGTTTACTCCGTCGCCGTAGACCGTTCCGTCGCTCTGCTCGACGAGATCCCCGACGTTCACGCCGATCCGGAAGCTCATGCGGCGGGCGTCCGGTACGCCCTCACTTCGTTGCCGAAGTTCGTCCTGGATCTCGACCGCGGACCGCAGCGCCTCGACCACGCTGTCGAAGACCGCCAGCACGCTGTCGCCTGCGGTATCGACGACTCGGCCCTCGTGGCTGGCGATTTGGCTGCGAAAGATCTCCCGCGCCTTTCCGAGGGCGGCGATCGTCGCTTCCTCGTTCTCGCTCATCAGGCGCGAGTAGCCGACGGCGTCTGCGCTGACGACGGCCGCGAGCCGGCGTTTCGTCGTCTTCGATGGATCGGCCGGCATGGGCTCATCGTACGATCCATCCGAGTGTTCGGGCAAGTCGCCGAAGTGGGGACGTTCCTGACGTTCGTAAGCTTCGTCGCGTTCCTCGCGTTGCCGAAATCCTGTAAGGAGAGAGCGACCAAGGTTACGAAGGTCAAGAACGTCCCCGAGAGAGGCCGCATGAGCGTCGAGCTGAACGGCATCGCACACATCCAGTTGACCGTGAACGACCCCGCGCGCGGCCTGCCCTTTTGGGAGAAGCTCTGTCATTTCCTCGAGATGAAGACGCTCATCAAGAGCGAGGACACCGTCTACTGCATCGGTAGCCGCACCGGCATCCTGGTGCGCGGGGTACCCCCGGGGAAGGACCGCACTCCTTTCGACCAGCTGCGCTCCGGGCTTCATCATCTCTGCTTCCGCGCCCGGCGCCGGGAAGACGTCGACGCGGTCCATCGCTTCGTCGTCGAGGAGCTCGGCGCCCGCGTCGTGCATCCGCCCGAAGACGGCTCGCAGTTCGCACCCGGCTACTATTCCGTGCTGTTCGAGGATCCAGACGGCATCCGCGTCGAAGTGAATCATGTCCCCGGCAAGGGCCATCTCGGCCCCGGAGGGCGTCTCGGCCCGGGCGGTGAAGGCGCAGCGACGAGATACGGCGACGGCGGCCTCGAGGGCGGCGGTTCTTGAGGCCGCGGAGGGATCCGATGGTGGAAGCCACGCTGAACTACTTGGCGCCGATGGCGGAGCGGCCCTACTACTATCTCTACGAGCCGCCCGCGGGTACCGCGTGGCGCAACGCCCGTGGGGATCGTCGGAGGGTGGCGATCGAAGACGGTCGAGAGATCTCTCCTCGGCTCTCGCTCGACGAGGAAGGATTCGCCCTCGCTCCTCACGTCACGGCGGCCGAGGATCTCTACGATCCGCAGGCGGTGCGCGAGGTCTATTACCGCGAGGTCGAGGCGCTCGTGAAGCGGGTGACGGGCGCCTCGCGGGTGCTTGCCTTCGACCACAACGTGCGCGCCTCGACGAAGTCCGAGCCGGCCGAGAACCTCGCCAAGGAGCCCGTACGCTTCGCCCATAACGACTACACCGAGAGCTCCGGCCCGCAGCGGGTGCGTGATTTGCTCGCGGAGGAAGCCGAGGCGCTCCTTCGCGGGCGCTTTGCGGTGGTCAACGTGTGGAAGCCGATTCGCGGACCCGTCGAGAGCGCCCCGCTCGCGGTATGCGATGCGCGGAGCATTCGGCCGCAGGACTTGGTTCCAACCGATCTCATCTACCGCGACCGCAGGGGCGAAGTCTATTCACTGACCTTCCACCCGAGCCATCGCTGGTTCTACTTCCCGAGGATGACGTCGGACGAGGCGATGATGCTCAAGTGTTACGACTCCGACCGATCCCTCGCGCGCTTCACGGCCCACAGCGCGTTCGACGATCCGACCTCGCCGGCCGACGCCCCGCCCCGCGAGAGCATCGAGGTGCGCACCTTGGTCTTCTTCTGATCAAGGTCCGCTTGCGGCCGACGGAGCGCGGGCGGCTCGTTTCGGCCATCGCCGGTGAGCGGGAGCGGCTACCGTCGCTCTCGTGGCAGCAACAGTCGCCGCCTCTCGACGTGCCGCTGACCGCAACGTCCCCCTGCGGCTCGATCTGCGCCGCGAGTTCCGGCAGAGTCGCGCGATGCGGACGGCCGTCCTGGGCCACATCGAATGGGTCGACTTCGTGCGCGTCGAGCGCGTTCCGGAGCCGGGGGAGATCGTCCGCGCCGTGGAGGCATGGGAGGAGCCGGCGGGGGGCGGTGGCGTGTCCGCGGTGCAGCTCGCCAAGCTCGCCGGTTCGTGTACGCTCTACACTGCGCTCGGCAATGACGAGCGCGGCCGGCGCGCGCGCGAGGCACTCGTGCGTCTTGCGGTGCGCGTCGAAGCCGCGACGCGACCCGAGCCGCAACGCCGGGCGGTCACGTTCGTGGACGCGACGGGCGAGCGCACGATCACGGTAATCGGCAACCGCATCGCCGCAGCCGCGAGCGACCCGCTTCCCTGGGGCGAGCTCTCGGAGACGGACGCCGTCTATCTCTGCGCGGCTGACGCCGAAGCGATCCGGCTCGCGCGGCGCGCCCGCGTGCTGGTCGCTACGGCGCGCATCCTTCCGGTCCTACGCGAAGCCGGTATCGTCATCGACGCGCTGGTCGGCAGCCTGCGCGACCCGTCGGAGCGTTACCAGGAGGGCGAGCTCCATCCGCCGCCGAAGCTCGTCGTCCTGACCGACGGCGAAAAGGGCGGAGAGATCCGGGAGCGCGACCGTCCGGCACGGCGATTCTCGCCGGCACAGCTTCCGGGCCCGCTGGTGGATACCTATGGGGCAGGCGACAGCTTCGCGGCGGGGCTCGCGTATGGATTGGCGGCCAGCGGTTCGGTCGAAGGAGCCGTTGCATTCGCGGCCCGCTGCGGGGCCGCTGCGCTCACCGGCCGCGGAGCCTTTGCGGGACAGCTGAGGATTGCGTAATTCGGGGTCGCGTGGACCGCCATCACGAGAGTCTGCGCCAACAGATGCCCCCGTTGGTTGCGAACCTAACGGTACGCGCGCTCTCGTTGGTCGCGGGGCCGCTCCGCCCGAGCGTGCTGCCCGGAACGACTGCCCCAGAGGTCGCTCCCGTTGGTCGCGACCGTCTTCGATCGGGGCATACTACCCGGTTAGCGTTGGTGGGGCCTCGCTCCCGATGGCCGCTCGGTCGGCTTCGCTTTGAGGCATCCTACTCGATCAGCCCCACACCGCGCTCGCCACCTCGACGATTCTTGCGAGCTTCGCCCGCTGGTCGTCCTCGCGCAGCGGGTTGCCGCCGATCGTGCTGGCAAAGCCGCACTGTGGGCTGATTCCGAGCTGCTCGATCGGAACGTAACGAGAGGCCTCGTCGATCCGGCGCTTCAGCGCCTCGGCCTCCTCGAGCGTGGGCGTCTTCGTGCTCACTAGCCCGAGGATCACGCGCTTGTCCTTCGCCATGTGACGCAGCGGCGAGAAGTCCCCGGCGCGCGGCGTGTCGTACTCGAGGAAAAAGGCGTCGACTCCGAGATCGTTGAAAAGCCGCTCGGCGACGGCATCGTAGCCGCCGGCGGCCATCCAGTGGCCGCGTAAGTTACCGCGGCAAAGATGCATGCCGATCGTCATCCCCGCCGGGCGGGCGGCGAGCACGCGGTTGACGACCGAGACGTAGGTGCGAATCAGAGCGTCGGGGTCCTCGCCTCTGGAGCGAACCCTGTCGCGCACCGAGGCGTCACAGAGCATCGCCATCGGCACCTCGTCGAGCTGAACGTAGGTGCAGCCGAGGCGCGCCAAGTCGGCGATCTCCGCCCTGTAGATCTCGACGAGATCGTTCCAGAAGAGCTCGAGGTCGGCATAGGCCGCGCGATCCGCGCACTGGGCGCCGCGGAAAAAGTGCAGAAAACTCGGTGCCGGCATCGTGACCTTCGCGGTGCGTTCGGTGAGCGTGCGAACGAAGGCGAACTCCTCGGTGGTGATACCGCGGGTCCTCCGCACCGGACGCTCGGCGTAGCAGGTCTGCCACCCGATCGTATCGCCGTGCTCGTCCTTGAATTCGAAGAGCGAGTCGCGCGGCACGAGCCCCTCGAGAGCCCAGATGAAACCCGCCGACCACGCCATGCGGCGAAACTCGCCGTCGGTGATCGACTGAAGACCCACGTCCTCCTGGAGCCGCACGGCAGCGCGAATCAGCCGGTCCTGGACGTCGCGAAGCTCGGCATCGCTGAGGCGCTTCTCGGCTCGTGCGCGAAACGCGTCTTTCAGTTCTCGAGGGCGCAGGAGGCTGCCGATGTGCTCGGCGCGAAACGGCGGGGCGGGAGGCGCGCTCGGTTTCATGTGCCTCCTTATTCAGCCGGCTGGCGACGGTCGTCAACCACCCCAGCGTCGATCCTGCCACCGGCGGGGCGAGCCGTGGTAATCGAT
Source organism: uncultured delta proteobacterium (assembly GCA_963745025.1). GTDB lineage: Bacteria > Desulfobacterota > Binatia > JACPRU01 > JACPRU01 > CAVQIG01. Next base: position 552,194 of record CAVUWD010000011.1, on the reverse strand, counting down.
GTCATGAGCGAGGCGTCCCACCCCGTCGTGATCGCCGGCGGCGGGCCCGTCGGGCTCGTCGCCGCGCTGGAGCTCGCGCGCTGCGGCATTCGCTCCCTGCTCCTGGAGCGACACGGGAGCACGACCTGGCATCCGAAGGCGCGCAACCTGAACACCCGCACGATGGAGATCGCCCGCGGGTGGGGACGGGCGGTGCACGACCAGCTCGCGGCGGTGAACTTGCCGCGGGCGTGGACGAGCCAGGTCATTTACACGCGAACGCTCGCCGGCGAAGAACTCGGACGCATGTCGACGGCCGGCTTCACGGGCCCGGGCGACGACGTGAGCCCCGACGTCCCGCTGCTTTCTTCGCAGGACGTCTTCGAGCCGATCCTCCGCCGCGGCGCCGAAGCGACGGGGCTCTCGGAGCTGCGCTTCGGGCATGAGGTGGGGCGGCTCGAAATCCACGACGACCGCGTCCTCGTCGACGTCAGCGAGCGTGCGAGCGGCCGGCGGTATCGAGTGGAGGCCGAATACGTGCTCGCGGCGGACGGGGCGGCCAGCGGCATCCGCGAGCAGCTCGGCATCGCTCTCGACGGACCACGGGGCCTCGGCCACTTCGTCAACGTCTACTTCCGCGCCGATCTCGATCGCTGGGTTGCCGATCGCCCGGCGCTGCTTTTTTGGGTCGTGAGCAGCGACGCGCGCGGGGTCTTTCAACCGCTCGACGCGCGCGGCCGCTGGCTTTGCCAGATCGCCTACGACGGCTCTCCGTCTACCTTCGAGAGCTTCACCGCGACGCGTTGCATCGAGTGGATTCGCGCGGCCGTCGGCGACTCGGACGTGACGCCCGAGATCCTGTCGATCGGCAACTGGACGCTGAACGGCGTCGTCGCGCGCGAGTTCGTAAGGGGGAGGATTCTGCTCGTCGGTGATGCCGCCCATCAGCTGCCGCCGACCGGCGGCTTCGGTGTCAACACCGGAATCCAGGGCGTGCACAATCTCGTCTGGAAGCTCGCTCTGGCGCGCGCCGGTCTCGCGGGTCCGGCGCTTCTCTCGACGTACGAAACGGAGCGGCAGGCCGTTGCGCGCTACAACGTCGAGCGCTCGCTCGAGAACTCGCGAATGGTACAACAGATCAACGCGGCCGCTGAGGGAGGCTCGCTCTCCCCGACGGAGGCGATCGCGGCCTCGCGCCGCTACGGAAACTTTCTCGGCATGGAGCTCGGCTTTCGTTACGAGTCGGCCGCGATCATTGCAGACGGCAGCGAGCCCGATCGCGTCCCCGACGAGGTCATCGACTATGTGCCGAGCGCGCGGCCCGGCAAGCGGGCTCCGCACATGTGGATCGAGCGCGCCGGCGAGCGCTGCTCGACGCTCGACCTCTTCGGGGCGCAGTTCACGGTCGTTGCTGGCCGAGAGGGCTCGAGCTGGATCGAGGCCGCAGACGCGGCGCGTGCGCGGCTCGGTGTCCCGCTCGTCGCCTACGCGAACGGCGCCGACTTCACCGACGCGAGCGGCCGCTTCGAAGAGCGCTATGGGATCGGGAATGCCGGGGCGGTGCTCGTCCGTCCCGACGGGCACGTTGCCTTCCGCAGTCGATCACCGGCGGATGGCCTCGAGCATACGTTGCGACGGGTACTCGCCGGGCTTGCTGCCTGACATCGTCGCGCAACCGCCCGCGCGCACGAGTGCCGATCGTAGAACGGACAACGATCGTCCTTCGCGAGGCATTTGGGCTTCCCCCTCCCGGACTGTCGAACCCGCAGGGGGGCGTGTCGCGGAGAGCGGCCTCGCTCAGCCGGGCCCCACCTTCCGAAACGTCTGGCTGATCTGCAGGATCAGATTTGCGAGCGGCAGCGCGCCGAGGCTCAGCATCGGCTTTCCGCTATTCAGGATCGCAACTCCGATACGCCGCTCGGGGTCTCCCCAGCCGAGAATGTTCGTGAAGCCGAGGTGGCCGAACGCGTGGTGCGTACCGAGGCCGAACAGACTGACGGGTCCGCCGAGCATGATGCCGAGTCCCCAACGAGCCGGTGCACCGAGCGTGAAATCGATCTCGTAGTAGCTCTGCTCGGAGGTCGCGCGTCGAATCGTTTTGCGATCGAAGAAGCGCGAGCCATCGAGCGTGCCGTCGTTGGCCAGACACATGTAGAGCCGCGAGAGCTCGTCGGCGGTCGTCACCACGTTGCCGGCGGGCACGATGGCGGTGCGAAACGCGCGGCCATTGGCGGTGCGGACCACGCCGTCGGCGCTGTCGCCGAGGGCTCGCTCGACGAGCCACGAAACGGGCGGCAGGACCGGCGGTCCGGTGAACGAATCGTAGGCGATCGCCTCGACCTCTTCGGGCCGGACGCCGTAGCTCAACCAGCGAAGCCCGAGCGGCTCCGCGATGTGCTTGCGAAGCGCGACGCGCGCGTCCTCGCCGGTGGCGCGGCGCACGACGGCGCCGAGCACGTAGCCGCCCGAGACGGCGTGGTACGCGAGCAATCGCCCCGGCCGTGACACGGGGCGGAGGTCGCAGAGCATCTCGAGCGCGCGCTCCGGATCGCTCAGGAAGTCGGCGCCCGGCGGCACGCTCGGAACGCCGGCCCGGTGGCTGAGGACGTGACGGATCGTGATGACGTCCTTGCCGTGCTTCGCAAACTCGGGGAGGTAATCCGCGACGCGATCCTCGACGTGCAGAATGCCGAGCTCGTCGAGCTTCAAGATCAGGAATGCCGTCACGCCCTTCGATGCCGAGTAGAGGATGAACGGCGTGTCGAGCTGGATCGGCGTCTTCGCCGCGCTCGGCGGATCGTCGGGATCGTTTCCGCGCGCGTGGCCGATCGCACGGTGGAGAACGACGCGACCTTCGCGACGGATGCAGATCTGCAGCGCGGGATGGAGGCCGCTCCGGTAGAGAGCCTGCGCCGCATGCCACAGCCGCTCGACGGCCTCGGGTGAGATTCCGCTCTCACGGGGGTCCGCCTCTTCGCCACGAACGGTCACGGACTCGAGATCGCCGGGCAGATGGCAGAGACGGCTGAACGGGCCAAAGGGCTTTTTCATGTCGGACACGACGCCAGTCTCCCACCGTCAGGCTGTGGTTTGCTAGATCCGGCCGTGGAGGACGTTGGCGGCACCGATGCGGCTGCGGGCCGATCCGTACGGGAGCGGAGGAGCACGCACCGAGGACCCGCGCGGATTTCCGATCGGGGAAGCGAGGTAGGAATTTCGGACCAAGGTCATCCGACTCCCGGCCTCCGAAAACCGCAGATCGGGATGGCGAATCTATACTTCCAACAGGCGCCGCGGGCGCGGGTTTCCGTGGGCGATCTGGATTCCCCACCCCCGGAGCGCTTTCGGCAGGGGGTCGAATGCTTTAGCTTCGAAGAAGAGATCGATCGACCTCGGGTTCGAGGGTGTTGGCGAGGTTCGTCGGGAGGAGGCCGAAACGCGATTCGCAAGGGACAGCCGAGCGTGGCGGAAGATCCTGGCACTCGCGTCCCTGGCCGTGCTCACCCTGGGTTGCCGGTCCGAGCCGTCCGCCACGACCGTCGTCGAATTCTGGGCGCTCGGGCGCGAGGGTGAGGTCGTGCAGCGCATGATTCCCGACTTTGAGCGCCGTCACCCGGGGATTCGCCTGCGCGTGCAACAGATTCCGTGGAGCGCGGCGCACGAGAAGCTGCTCACCGCGTACGTCGGCGAGGCGATGCCCGACGTCTTCCAGGTCGGCAACACGTGGATCCCCGAATTCGTCGCGCTGAATGCGATCGAGCCGCTCGACCGGCGGATGCAGAGCTCGCCCGTGGTCGCGGTCGCGGACTACTTCCCGGGCATCCTCGACACGAGCGTGATCGAGCGCGCTACCTACGGGCTCCCCTGGTACGTCGACACCCGGCTGCTCTTCTATCGCAGCGATCTGCTCGAGGGGGCCGGCTACCCCGCGGCCCCGCGCAACTGGAGGGCCTGGGTCGACGCGATGACGCGGGTGAAGGAGCGGGCGGCTCCCGGCGACTTTCCGGCGCTACTGCCGGTGAACGAATGGCAGCCGCTGGTCATCCTCGCGCTCCAGCTCGGCGCTGACCTGCTTCGCGACCGCGACACCTACGGCGACTTCGAGAGCGCCGCGTTCCGCGCGGCGTTCACGTTCTACGTCGATCTCTTCCGCCGCGGGCTGGCGCCGCTGGCGACGCAAACCCAGGTCGCGAACCTCTACCAGGACTTTGCGCGCGGCGCCTTTGTCTTCTACGTGAGCGGGCCCTGGAACATCGGCGAGTTCCGCGAACGGCTGCCGGCATCCGTGACATGGGCGACGGCCCCGTGGCCGGCGCCGGACCAGCGCTATCCCGGCGTTTCGCTCGCCGGCGGGGCGAGCCTAGCCATGTTCCGCGGCTCGCCCCGCAAGGATGCCGCGTGGCAGTGGCTCGAATACCTGAGCGAGCCGGCCCAGCAGATCGCGCTCTACCGCCTCACCGGCGATCTGCCTTCGAGGAAGAGCGCTTGGACCGAGGAGGGACCGGCGGGCGACGAGCAGACGCGGGCGTTTCGGATTCAGCTCGACCACGTTCGCCCCACGCCGAAGATCCCCGAGTGGGAGCGCATTGCCGACGAGATCACCCGCCATGCCGAAGCCGCGATCCGCGGGCAGGTGACGATCGACGAGGCGCTCGCGGCGCTCGATCGGAACGTCGATGCGATGCTCGAGAAGCGGCGCTGGCTGATCGAGCGCGGAGAGCGCCTTCCCTCATGACGGCGGCCGCCGAGCGAACCTCCGCGCCCTTCCGCGTGAGCCCCGGGATCGCGTTCGTCGCGCCGGCGCTGTGCGCGATCGTGACGTTCTTCTTTTTGCCGGTGGCTGGCGCGGTGCTCCTCAGCTTCACCGACTTCGACATCTACGCGGTCGCGAGCTGGCGAAACCTGCGCTTCGTCGCGTTCGGCAACTACTCGCGACTACTTCGCGACCCACTCTTCTGGATCGCGCTCGAGAACACCCTCTACTTCGTGGCGGTGGGGGCGCCGTTGTCGATGGGAGTGTCGCTCGGCGCGGCGTTGCTCGTCAACGCGCGGCTCGTGCGCTTCAAAGGCCTCTTCCGCACGCTCTTCTTTCTGCCGGTCGTCACCACGCTGGTCGCCGTCGCCGTCGTCTGGCGTTACGTCTATCACCCGCGATTCGGTCTCTTGAACCAAGGGCTCGGCCTGCTCGGCGTCGGCCCGATCGATTGGCTGGGCGACCCGCGCTGGGCGATGCCGTCGATCATCCTGATGGCGGCGTGGAAGAATTTCGGCTTCAACATGATCGTCTTCATCGCCGCGCTGCAAAGCATTCCCGAGAGCCTCTACGAGGCGGCGCGCCTCGACGGGGCGAGCTTCCTCCAGCAATTCCGCCACGTCACGCTGCCGCTGCTGGCGCCGACGTTTCTCTTCGTCAGCGTGATCACGCTGATCGGCTACTTCCAGCTCTTCGCCGAGCCTTACGTGATGACGCAGGGCGGACCGGCGAACCGCACGCTCAGCATCGTGCTGCTGATGTACGAGCAGGGCTTTCGGTGGTGGAACATGGGATACGCCGCCGCCCTCGCGTTCGTTCTGTTCGTGATCATCCTTTGCCTGACGCTCGTGCAGACGAGGCTCCGATGAAGCGGATCCTCACCGTCATGGGGCTCTATGCCCTGCTCGGGATCGGGGTCGTGCTGACGCTCTCGCCGCTCGCCTGGATGGTTTCGGCGTCGTTCATGCCGACCGGCGAGGCGACGGCGGTGCCTCCGCGCCTGCTGCCGAGTCGGTTCACGCTCGATCATTACCGCGATCTGGTCACGCGCATGAACCTCGTACGTCACGCGCTGAGCAGCACGCTGCTCGCCTCGGCGACGACCGCCATCTCGCTCCTGCTGAACTCCATGGCGGGCTACGCGTTCGCCAAGTTGCGCTTCCCGGGGCGCGAGCGCCTCTTCGGCGCGCTGCTCGCCGCGCTGGTGATTCCCGCGCAGGTCTCGATGCTGCCGCTCTTCCTGATGCTCAAGCAGCTCGGCCTGGTCAATACCTACTGGGGGGTGATCATCCCGGGCATGGCCAGCGTGTTCGGGATCTTCCTGGTCCGCCAGTTCGCGCTGTCGATCCCGGAGAGCTTGCTCGACGCCGCACGCATCGACGGCGCCGGCGAGTTCCGCATCTACTGGTCGCTGGTGCTGCCGTTCTGCCGGCCGGTACTGGTGACGCTCGCCGTCTTCACATTTCTCGGCACGTGGAACGACTTTCTCTGGCCGCTGATCGTGCTCGCCGACGACGACCTCTACACGTTGCCGGTCGCGCTCGCGAACCTGCTCGGCGAGCACGTGCAGGACACCGAGCTGATGATGGCCGGCTCGGTGCTCACGGTGCTGCCGGTTTTGGGGCTGTTCGTAGCACTCCAGCGATATTACATCGCCGGGATCATGAGCGGAGCGCTGAAGGAGTAGGTGGGGCGAGGGGGGTAGGTGCGGATGAAGCTGACGACGTCGGCGCGACGGAGATTCGGGCTCGCGCTCGTGCTCGTTGCTGCCCTGATGGGAAGCGATTCGGTCATTGCCCAGACGATGCTCGACGACTTCGAGCAGCTCAGCGGCTGGACGGCGACGACGTCGGAGGGAGCCACCGTCCAGATCGTTTCGGACGCCGGCCATGCCGGCATGGCGATGCGCATCGACTTCGACCTCCCGAAGAACGGCGGCTTCGTCATCGTCCGCAGGGACATCGACCTGACGATGCCGGAGAACTACGCCTTCACGTTCCAGCTGCGCGGCGAGACGCCGCGCAACAACTTCGAATTCAAGCTGGTCGACCCTTCCGGCAAGAACGTATGGTGGAGGGTCCAACGCGACTTCGCGTTCCCCACCGAATGGCAGCAGGTGACGATCCGCAAGACGAGGATCACGCTCGCTTGGGGCGCCCCGGCGGCGCCGAAGCGCGTGGGCGCGGTCGAGTTCGCGATCTCCAGCGGCAACGGCGGCAAAGGGTCGGTGTGGATCGACGATTTCCAGTTCGAGGAGCGCGAGCCGGCCAGCCAATATCGCCGCACCGCGAAGGTGCGCGCGTCGAGCTCTGTCGCCGATCACGAGCCGGAGCGGGCGCTCGACGACAGCGCGGAAACCAGCTGGCGAAGCGAGCCCTCTCCCGAGGAGCAATGGCTACAGATCGATTTCGTCCGCCAGCGCGACTACGGAGGCCTCAGAATCGACTGGGATCCGCTGGATTACGCGACCGCGTACCGCGTGGAGGTGTCCGACGACGGCGAGAACTGGAAGGCGGCATACATCGCCGCGAGCGGCAGGGGGGGGCGCGAATATGCCTACATGCCGGACGCCGAATCACGCTACGTGCGGATCAACCTCGGGCAGTCGAGCCGAGGGCACGGCTACGGCATCGTCGCCGTCTCGATCCTCGCGCTGGAGTTCTCCGATACGCCGAATCAATTCTTCCGCGCACTCGCCGCCGAATCGCCGCCCGGAGCCTATCCGAAATATTTCTACGGCAAGCAAACGTACTGGACGGTCGTCGGAGTGGACGGCGACGACAAGAACGCGCTGCTGAACGAAGAAGGCATGCTGGAAGTGGAGAAGGGAGGCTTCTCGATCGAGCCTTACCTCTACGTGGACGGAACGCTCGTCGATTGGAGCCATGCGCGGACGAGTCAATCGCTCGACGAAGGATACCTGCCGATCCCGTCCGTCCACTGGGACTTCGACCAGATCGGCCTCGACGTCACGACGTTCGCCGCCGGCGAGCGCGGCGCTTCGACGCTGAACGCCTTCTATCGCGTCGAGAACCACCGCGACCACCCGCAGCACGTGAGCCTGTTCCTGGCGATTCGTCCGTTTCAGGTCGATCCGCCCTGGCAATCGCTCAACATGGTGGGCGGCGTGGCCCCGATCCATACGATCCGCTACGACGCGGGCGCCGCGTGGGTCAATCGCGACAAGCCGGTGATCCTCGCCAAGCTCCCCGAGCAATTCGGTGCGACGTCGATCGAGAGCGGCTCGATCCGCGACTTCATGCAAGAAGGGAAGGTTCCGCCGCAGACCGCAGCCTCGGATCGCTTCGGCTTCGCGTCGGCCGCGATGTCATACTCCTTCGACCTCGCGCCTGGCGCGCAGGAAGAGGTGGCGGTGACCATTCCGTTCCATGCCGACGGCACGTTCACGCCGCCGTCCGCCGAAGCGGCGAAGGAAGTGCGCGATCGTCTGGAGGAGACGAGGCGACGATGGAAACGGCGGCTCGCGCACGTCGACTTCGAGCTGCCCGCCGCAGGCGAGGGGATCGCGCGCGTGCTGAAGAGCACGCTCGCCTACATCCTCATCAATCGGGACGGCCCTCGTCTCCAGCCCGGACCGCGCAATTATGCCCGCTCCTGGATCCGAGACGGCGCACTCACGTCGGCAGCGCTGCTGCAGATGGGATTCACGCAGGAGCCGCGCGAGTTTTTCGAGTGGTTCGCCCCGTATCAGCTCGCCGACGGCAAGATTCCCTGCTGCGTGGACCAGCGCGGCGCCGATCCGGTGGCCGAGAACGACAGCACGGGCGAGTTCATCTATGGGGTCGCAGAAGTCTACCGCTATACCCGGGACATCGGCTTCCTCACCGAGATGTGGCCGCGGGTCGTGCGCGGGGTCGAATATCTCGATGGTCTACGTCGTCTGCGCACCACGGAGACCTATCGATCGCCGGGGAAGGAGGCATTCTTCGGCCTGCTGCCGGCATCGATCAGCCACGAGGGTTACGCCTCCCGGCCCGTCCACTCGTACTGGGACGACTTCTTCGCGCTGCGCGCCTTCAAGGATGCAACCCACCTCGCGGTCGCCATGGACGACGAGGAGCACGCCGAGAGCTTCGCGAAGCTGCGCGACGCCTTTCGGGACGACCTCTACGCGTCGATCTCGCGCACGATGGAGGAACACGCGATCGATTTCGTGCCGGGCTCGGTGGAGCTCGGTGATTTCGACCCGAGCTCGACGGCGATCGCGCTCGATCCCGGGGGCGAGCTCGAAAACCTGCCGAAGCCGGGGCTCCGACGCACGTTCGACGAGTACTACGATTTCTTCCGCAAGCGGCGCGACGGCGAGGAGGGTTGGGACGCGTTCGCGCCCTACGAGGTTCGCACCGCCGAAGCGCTGGTGCGATTGGATCGACGGCAGCAGGCCTTCGACGTGCTCGATTTCATGCTCGCAAATCAGCGACCCACGGGGTGGAACGAATGGCAAGAGATCGTGTGGCGAGATTCCACGATGCCGAGCTTCATCGGTGACATGCCCCACACCTGGGTGGGTGCGAGCTTCGTGCGTGCGGTGCGGACTCTATTCGCGTACGAGCGCGAGTTCGACCACGCGCTCATCGTCGCCGCAGGGGTGCCGCGAGCGTGGCTCGGTGAGGGGCACCCGGTCGGGGTCAAGCGATTGCCGACGTACTTCGGAGTGCTCAGCTACACGCTCGAGAGCGATGGCCCGGATCGGTTGCGCCTCCAGCTCTCCGGCGACCTCCGCATGCCGCCGGGCAACATCGTCATCCGGCCGCCGCTCGATCGGCCGCTCCAGTCGGTGCGGGTGAACGGGAGGCCGATCCAGAGCTTCTCGGCGGACGAGGCGATGATCAGCGAGTTCCCCGCCAACGTGGTGCTCGATTCCGCCCCGGCCCCTCCACCCGTCGCCAACGCCGCCCCGGAAGCGACGCCTCCGCCCGAACCCGCGACCAAGACCACGGGCGGGGGCTGAACGTGGGCCCGGCGAGGGCGGGCCTTCCCGTCCAAGCAGAACCGCCGCGCAGAGGTTGCCGCGGTCAGAGCGTCCGGCCGTCTTCGTCGAACAGGTAGACGCTCTCGGCGTCGATCGAGAGCTCGATCGGTCGGCCCTTGGCGAGCTCTTGGATGGCGGGCAGACGGACGATGAGGCGTACCCCACCGGCCGCGCCGGAGCCGTCGCCGACGCGAACGGCGGTCAAGGTCTCGTGACCGAGGGCCTCGGTGTGCTCGACGATTCCGCGGATCGAGCCGTCGCCGGCTTCGGTCGGGCCGAGCCGTAGCGCCTCCGCGCGCACGCCCGCCGTCAGATGCCGGCCGCTCAGCTCATGGAGCAGGACCGCTCGCTCGCCCCGCGGGGCGAGCGCCACGGCTTGGTCGGCGATGGCCAGCAGCGTTCGGCCGCGGTCGTCGGCGGCGACGGACGTCGGAAAGAGGTTCATCGGCGGATTGCCGATGAACCCGGCGACGAAGACGTTCGCCGGTCGCTCGTAGAGCTCGCGCGGTGGTGCGATCTGCTGGACGCGGCCGCGATCGAGCACGGTGACGCGATGACCGAGCGTCATGGCTTCGACCTGGTCGTGGGTCACGTACATCATCGTCGTCGCGGTTCGTTGCTGTATCTCGGCGATCTCCGCACGCATCTCGCCTCGAAGCTTGGCGTCGAGGTTCGAGAGCGGCTCGTCGAGCAGGAAGACGGTCGGCTCGCGGACGAGCGCCCGCCCCATGGCCACTCGCTGGCGCTCGCCGCCCGAGAGCTGCTTCGGCAGTCGTGCGAGCTTTTCGGAAAGACCGAGAAGGTTCGCCGCCCAGTCGACGCGGCGGCGAATCTCATCGCGCGCGAGCCTTCGCATGCGCAGCGGGAACTCCAGGTTTCCCGCGACCGTGCGGTGCGGATACAGCGCGTAATCCTGGAACACCATCGCCACGTTGCGTTCTTGCGGGGTGAGATCGTTGACCACCCGCGCTCCGATGCGGAGCGTGCCGCGGCTCACGGCCTCGAGGCCGGCGAGGAGCCGGAGCAACGTCGACTTTCCGCACCCCGACGGCCCGACGACCACCATCAGCTCGCCGTCTTCGATGTGCAGGTTGCAGTCGGAGACGGCGAGGCTACCGCTCGCGTAGGCCTTGTCGACGTGCTCGAAATCTACCGTGGCCATGGGTGAGAGGGCTCCAGGCTACGGGCTACGGGAAGACTCCTCGAGGTAAGGGCTCTCAGTCTTCGTAGGATGCTCGGGGATACGAATAGCGCGCGAAGCGCTGAACTCAACAGACTGATTCGGCGGGCTATTTGTCTTCCGCGCTTACGCGCGGTTGCGCTCGGTTTCGATCGGCTCGAGTACGCGCCGATCGAAACCGAGCGCGCTATCCAGTGGTGCGAGCGCTGGTACTGAAACTGAGGCATTACTCCTCGAATCCTTTGCTGAAGCCGGTAGCCGGTAGCCGGAAGCCGGAAGCCGTTTTCATTCGAAGAAACTTTCATCCCCGATGATCGACAGCGCGCGCTCGGCGATCGGGTCGGCGGCGAAGCGCTTCTGGAGGCAATGATCTTTCAGGCTGTTCGCCGCGGAGATCAAGATCATCGACTGATCGAGGGCGAGATACTGGTGGGCGACCGTTCCCGAATGCGGATCCAGCGAGTCGTAAAAGCCGTATTCGCCGTAGACGTCGTACCGCTGTGCGAGCTCGCGGAGATTCGCCGCCGCTTCCTCCGGCATCACCAGGAGCGCCAGCGCGCCGGCATAGGGCGCGACGGCGCCGGGCCCGTAGCCGAGCGAGCCGAGCACCTTGACGCCGTACTCGCCGTATCCCTTGCCGGACGGATCCGCGCTCGGCGAGAGGCCCCACACGGGATATCCGAGGTCTTCGGTCGCGTAGCGACGTTGCACGGCGGCATGGATCTCGTCGTTTCGGCCGAGGCTCTTCGCTGCGTAGCGCTGCTCGTCGAGCACGAGCGTTGGCATGAGCGCCTCGAACATGCTGCCGCCCCACGAGGGCACGAATCTCGAGCCCTTCCACTCGTAGTAGCCCTCGTCGACGGTGTGGCCGCGAACGATCTCGGTTCGCCAGCCGAGCGGCCGCTGCGTCTGCCAGTCGGCCTCCGGCGGGTAGGCGCGGACGAGAGCGAACCAATGGTCTTCCGGTACGTCGCCCTTGCCGATCGCGATCAGGCTGCCGAGCCGCGGCTCGGTGTAGAGGAGGCCGTAGTGGTACTCCGATCGCGTCGGCACGTTGACGTAATAGCCGTGAGACATCTGCTGGGCCACGTCGTCGTAGAAGAAGGCGTAGTTCTGGCGATCGATGATCTCGCTCGCTCGATCGCGAAGAGCGGGAAACGTCGACCGCACGACCATGAGCCCGGCCGTCAGCCAAGAGGAATCGACGAACGAGATGAAGTTGCTCGTTCGCTCGAGCGAGGTCGTGTCGTAGTAGTTGAAGAAGAACCCTTCGTAGGTCTCGAGCTCGCCGAGCGTGTCGAGGACCTCACCGATCCGCCGGGTCGCTTCGTCCGCGGGGACGAAGCCGAGCTCGTGAGCGGCCGCGATGGCGATCAGGTGAAGGCCGACGTTGGTGATGTTCGTATAGTCGGCGACCTCGGAATGCGGCGGCTCGAGGGATCGCGACAGCGTCACGTGATCAACCGGCAGGTGGTTGTCGCGGTCGGTCAGCGCTTCGATGCCGCGCCACGTATCGCGCGCCAGCCGCTCGACGAATTCGCGATTTGTGCCGGGAAGCGTGGTGCGGTCGGTAAGCAGGCGCTGCGGCCACCCCGTGAGCCGCTTCTGCACCAAACGGCTCGCTGCCGAAGGCCCTCCGACGGCGGCCTCCCACGCTTCTTTCTTCCGCGGCACGACCTTGTCGGCGATCGTCGGACCGGGCCCTCCGAGCTTCAAGAGCGCGACGTCGTCGATCGTATAGGCGCCGCGCCGCGCGGCCCCCGCCCGTCGCGATTCGAGCGCGACGAAGAACGCGCGAAGATGCTTCCACTCCTCGATTCCCGCCATGCGGTTGAGCGGCACGACGATCCGCCGCCATCTTCCCGTGATTCCCGTGATCACGGCGGTGCCATCCTGCACGAGCCGGGGCTCGCCCGCCTTCGGGCGCCGGAAGCCGATCTTCAGCGCCGGACCGTAACCCCGCTCCTCGTCGCCCTTGATCCAGAACTCCACGTGGTCGTACGCAGAGGCGTCGAGATTACCGAGGTCGATCGCGAAGCTCGCCTTCATCGGGTTTTCGGCACCGAACTCGTACTCGATTCGCATGCACTGACCTTCTGCGCGTGAGCGTCGGCAACGTTCCCGTTTCCACTGGATGCGGCCGCGTGACTTTGCCGGGAGAGTCTGATCGAGGGTGCCGTAGCTGCGCTCCCCGGGCGCCGCCTCGAAATCGTCGAGCACGAGCCTCTTCAGCACCGCCACCCGGGGCGCGGCCACGGTGCGGTTGCCCTCTGCCAACCCTGCGCACGCAAGCCCAAGCCAAACCGCCACCAACCCACGCCGGACCGAGCGAGCCACCCCCCCCTCCTTATCGAGATGACCTTCGCTTGCAAATGAAGTATCCAGGGCCCTTCGACATGGACGCCTCTCCCGGCCACCAACCATTCGGAATCCCGTTTCTCGCCGTGCTCGCGCTCCTCTGCGGCCCGGTCACGAACGCCTTTGCGGCCTTCGACATGAATCGTGTCGTCGCCTTTGCGGAAGAGCTTGCCAAGGCGCCCTTCAAGGACCCCGCCGGCACCGTGCCGAAGTGGCTTCTCGACGTGAGCTACGACCAGTGGCGGGACATCCGCTTCCGGCCCGACCGATCGCTGTGGTTCGACGGCAAGCAGCGCTTCACCGTGCAGTTCTTCCATCCCGGGCTCTATTATGATCGCGTCGTCGGGATCAACGTAGTCGACGACCGGGGGGTACACCAGGTTCCGTTTTCGCCGAGCCAATTCGACTACGGGAAGAACGACTTCGCGAGCCGCGTGCCGCAGAATCTGGGTTACGCCGGCTTCCGCGTCCACTACCCGATCAACCGGCCCGACTACCGCGACGAGGTCATCGTCTTCGTCGGCGGGAGCTACTTCCGCGCCCTCGGCAAGGACCTCGCGTTCGGCTTGTCCGCCCGCGGACTGGCGGTCGACACCGCGCTACCGTCGGGCGAGGAGTTCCCCTACTTCAAGGAGTTCTGGCTGGTTCGGCCGGCGGTCGACGCGACCGAGATGGTCGTCTACGCGCTTCTCGACAGCGCGCGGATCACCGGTGCCTACCGGTTCTCGATCCGGCCCGGCGAGCAGACCGTGGTCGAGGTGCAGTCGAAGTTCTTCGCACGCAAAGAGATCGCCAAAGTCGGCATCGCGCCGCTCACCAGCATGTTTTTCCACGGCGAGAACACGCTGCAAAAATACGACGATTTCCGGCCCGAGGTGCACGACTCCGATGGTCTCTTGCTGTGGTTTCCGACCGGGGAGTGGCTGTGGCGGCCGCTCGACAACCCGGAGAGCCTGGATGTCAGCTCGTTCCGCATGCCGAATCCGAAGGGCTTCGGCCTTTTGCAGCGCGACCGCGACTTCGATCATTACCAGGAGCTCGAGACCCACTCGGAGGCGCGCCCGAGCGCGTGGGTGATGCCCCGTGGAGATTGGGGAAACGGGCACGTCGAGCTCGTGGAGATTCCCACCAAGAACGAGGTCAACGACAACATCGTCGCCTACTGGGTTCCGGAGAAACGACCGCAAGCGGGAGAATCGATGTCCTTCGCGTATGATCTCTACTGGTATCGCGATGACCGTGATCGGCCGCCGGGGGGTCGAGCGGTCGCCACGCGGCGAGATCATGGCACCGTCGAAGGCGCGCAGCGGCTCATCATCGACTTCGAGGGCGCCCGCTTGAAGGAGCTTCCTGCCGAAACCATCGTCCGCGGCGTCATCACCGTGGGGTCCGGGAAAGAGATCGGCGAGGAGCTCCTCGGTCAGCACGTGGTGAAGAACACGGCCACCGGGGGCTGGCGACTCGGATTCCAGATTCGTCCGAAGGACAACAAGCCGATCGAGCTGCGTGCGTTCCTGCAGAAGGGCGACGAGACGTTGACCGAGACCTGGTCGTACACGCTACATCCGTGAGGAACGCCGATAAGGGCCCCGCAGTGGTCGACACCAAGGCCGCATATCAGGAGCCGGCGACCCCACAGCGGATCGAGGTCAGCCTGGCGGCGCTCCTGCAGGATTGGAAAGGGGCGTACGATCGGGGGCGTGCGTACCTCTCGGCTCTCGGCTTGAGCTCGTCGAGCGACCAACCGCTCGCACTGCGCTCCGTGGAAGGAGCGGTCTCCGCTCCGGAGTGGCCCGCCGATGGCGACGCCTACTCGGAGACCTTCCGGACCCTTCGCGACGAGATCGTCGGGGGGCGGGAGCCCTTCCACGAGCGAAGCTTTCTCGACTGGCGTCTGGCTCGCCTGTTCGGCAAGGGCGTCGCTCCGCCGCCGATGCCGGCGCTCGCCCGACGATCGATGGAGCCGCACCGGATTCAGCGGCGGGGTCTCCGCCGACGGCTGATCGCGACCAAAAGGGCAGAGCGCAGTGGCCCTGCGCCGGCCGACAACGGCGGTCGTGTCCCGCGCGCCGTGCGCGCGATGCGGCTTCGCTTGCGCTGGGTGCGGGTCGCGTTTCGCCGGCGCGCGCTTCTGTTGCTGCTGGTACTGATCCCGACCGTCATTGCCAGCGGCTTCATGCTCCAGGTTCTGCCCTACCAGGGCCGGACGTTTCTCGAAGGCGGCATCGTGATCTTTTTCGGAGCTCTGTTCGGCTGGATCTCGATCGGCTTCTGGACGGCGCTCGCCGGGTTCGTGATCCTGCTCTCCCGGCGCGACCGGTTTCGCATCGCCGGGTCGCTCGACGAGGCTCCGCCGGAGCTCGATCGTCGGGCGCGCACGGCGATCGTGATGCCGATCGCCGACGAGCCGGTCGATCGGGTGTTCGCCGGCTTGCAGACGATGTACCGCTCGCTCGGTCGGACAGGCGCACTCCACGCATTCGACTTCTTCGTGCTGAGCGACACGGCCGATCCCAAGACGTGGGTGAAAGAGGAGGAAGCCTGGCTCGACTGGTGCCGTGCGGTCCAGGGCTTCGGCCGGATCTTCTACCGGCGGCGACGGGTGCGGGTGAAGCGCAAGAGCGGAAACATCGCCGACTTCTGTCGGCGGTTCGGCCGCCGCTATCGCTACGTGATCACGCTCGATGCCGATAGCTTGATGAGCGGCGAGACGATCGTCCGCCTGGCGAGCCTGATGGAGGCGAACCCCGCCGTGGGCCTCATCCAGACGGCGCCGGTCGCGATCCATGCGCGCTCGCTCTACGCGCGAATCCAGCAGTTTGCCAACCGCGTGTACGGCCCGCTGTTCGCGACCGGCATGCACTTCTGGGAGCTCGGCGATGCGCAGTACTGGGGGCACAACGCGATCCTCAGGCTGGCGCCGTTCATGAAGCATTGCAGCCTTCCCCGCCTGCCGGGCAAGCCGCCGCTCGGCGGCGAGATCCTCAGCCACGATTTCGTGGAGGCGGCGATGCTCGGGCGCGCGGGCTATTCAATCTGGCTCGCCTACGATCTCGGTGGGAGCTACGAGGAGCTCCCCTCGTCGCTTCTCGAGGACCTTCGTCGCGATCGCCGTTGGTGCCAGGGCAACTTCCAGCATCTGCGGTTGGTGTTCGTCGAAGGGCTGTTTCACGTGCACCGCGCGCTGTTTCTGAACGGCGTGTTCGCCTACGTCTCGGCGCTGCTCTGGTTCTGCTTCCTGAGCCTCAGCACCGCGGAGGTGATCGTGCGAGTGCTCCGCGAGCCCGACTACTTCCCGTCGGGGCCGAGCCTCTTCCCGCAATGGCCGATCTGGCGGCCCGACTGGGCGATCGCGCTCTTCACCGTGACTTTGGCGATCCTCTTCCTGCCGAAAATGCTGAGCGCCGTGCTCGTCTTCTTCCGCGGCGACGCCCGCCGCTTCGGAGGAGTCATCCGCTTTCTCGCGAGCGTCGTCCTCGAGTTTCTCGCTTCGAGCCTATTCGCGCCGATCCGCATGCTGTTCCACACGAAGTTCGTGCTGACCAACCTGATCGGCCGAATCGTCGTCTGGCGCTCCCCGCCGAGAGGGGAGCACGAGACCAGCTGGGGCGAGGCGATCCGCTATCACGGCCTGATGACGCTCTTCGCGTCCGCGTGGGGTGGCGGTATGTACTTCCTGAGCCCCGAGTATTTCTGGTGGCTCACGCCGATTATCGGTGCGCTGATCCTCTCCGTTCCGCTCTCGGTGCTGGTGAGTCGCGTATGGATCGGCCAGTTCGCGTGCCGCGCCCGCCTGTTCGCGACCCCCGAGGAGATCGCGCCCCCGCGCGAGATCCTCGAGCTCGAAGCGTGCCTGGCGACGGTTCGGCAGAAGGAGCACGATCTCGTCCCGGAGGAGCGCGATGGGTTCGTGCGAGCGATCGTCGATCCTTACGTCAACGCGCTCCATCGCTGGCTCCTCCGCGGCCCCCGCTCGCTGAAGCCGTCGATCCGCGAGAGGCGTCGCACGCTCGTCGAGCGGGCTCTCTTGGCCGGGCCGGGCGCTCTGGCGCCGAAGGAGAGGCGGGTTCTCTTGCTCGATCCGGAGCGAGTGGACGAGCTCCACCGGCGGGTCTGGGAGCTCCCGAACGGAGAACGAGCCCACCGCTGGGGAAGGCCGGGGGCGGCGCCGTGATCTTCCCCAAGGGATTCCTCTGGGGCTCGGCAACCAGCGCGCATCAGGTCGAAGGCAATTGCGATCGCAACCACTGGTGGGAGTGGGAGCAGGAGGGCCTGCACGCCTCGTCGCGCGGGCGCATCCGTGACGGCTCGGTCTCGGGCATCGCCTGCGACTACTACCACCGCTTCGACGAGGATCACCGCCTCGCGGCCGCGCTCGGTCATCGCTCGCTCAGGATTTCGATCGAATGGAGCCGGGTGGAGCCGGAGCGGGATCGCTTCGACACCGCCGCGATCGACCACTATAAGCGCCTCTGCGACTCGATGCTCGAACGAGGGCTCGAGCCGACCGTGACCCTGCATCACTTCACGAACCCGATTTGGGCGCAGCACGAAGGAGGATGGGAGAACCCGCGAATGTCCTCGTGGCTCGCGCGGTTCGCCGCCTATGCGTCGCGGGAGATCGGAGAGCGCGTGAAGCTCTGGTGGACGATCAACGAGCCGATGATCGTTGCAGTGCTCGGTTACCTTCTGGGCATCCATCCGCCCTGCGTGAAGGACCCGGCGCGGGCGCGGCAGGTGGCGCGCAACGTGCTCCTCGCCCACGGCGCGAGCTATCGCGCGATCCACGAAGGGGCAAGGCACCCGATCGAGGTCGGCGCGGTCCTGGCGATGCCCTACTTCGAGCCGCTCGACCCAGACAGCGAGAGCGACCGGCGCTCGGCGGAAGCGAGCGACCGGTTCCTGAACGAATACTTTCTGCTCGGGCTCCGCGACGGAGTCGTCGCTCCGCCGGTCGGTGCGGGCGAGGCGATCGCCGGCCTGCTCGGGAGCTACGACGTGGTCGGCATCAACTACTACATGCGCGTGCTGTGCGACGGTCGCCGCGGAGACGTCGTGCTCGACGGCGCTCGCCGCCGCGCGGAGCCCGACCGGCTCGTGGATGAGATGGGTTGGGAGATCTATCCCGAGGGTCTGTATCGAAATCTCGTCCGCCTGAAGACACTCGGTAAGCCGGTCTACGTCACCGAGAGCGGCATGGCCACGCTAGACGACGACGCACGAACCCGACACCTGCGCGCCCATCTCGAAGAGGTCGCGCGCGCGGTTCGGGACGGAGTCGACGTGCGGGGCTTTTTCTATTGGTCGCTGATGGACAACTTCGAGTGGGCCGAGGGCTACGCCCGACACTTCGGCCTCGTCGCCGTCGACCGGAGAACCCTCGAGCGCCGGCCGCGTCCGACCGCGTTCGTCTACCGCGACGTGATCGCCGCCAACGCCCTCTAGGTATGACCGCTCGCCCCCGAAACGACGACCTTCCGGGAATTCGTCACTTCAGTCTCCTTTCGGAGGCCGGTTGGCTTTGCTCGTCCTCGTATCGGTAGAAGCCACGGTCGGTCTTTCGCCCGAGCCAGCCGGCCGCCACGTAATTGCGGAGAATCGTCGGCGGCCGGTACTTGTCGTCGCCGAACTCCTTCTGCAGAACCTCGGCGATGGTCAGCACCGTGTCGAGGCCGAGCAGATCGGCGAGCTCGAAGGGACCCATCGGGTGGTTGAGGCCGAGTCGCACCGCGAGATCGATCTCTTCGACCGTCCCGAGGCCTTCGGTCAGCGCGAAGCACGCCTCGTTCAGCTGCGGGATGAGCAGCCGGTTGACGATGAACGCCGGCATGTCCTTGGTGGTGATGATCGTCTTGCCGAGCCGGCGCGCGAGGTCGCAGGTCGTCTCATAGGTCTCGTCGCTCGTCTGCAGCGCGCGCACGATCTCGACCAGCTTCATGGCCGGCACGGGATGCATGAAGTGCAGGCCGATCACGCGATCGGGTCTTTCGGTGGCCGCCGCGAGCTTGGTGAGCGAAATGCTCGAGGTGTTGCTAGCGAGGATCGTGTTCGCGCGCAGGATGTCATCGAGATCCCGGAAGATGCGCTGCTTGAGCGCCACGTCCTCCGTCACGGCCTCGACCACGAAATCGCAATCGGCGAGAGCGGCGAGCCCGGGCTCGGCACGAATGCGCTCGAGGATCCGGTCGGCCTCGTCGCCGCTGATCTTGCGCCGTACGGCGAGGCGGGCAAGGTCTTGCGCGACGCGCTCGCGGCCCCGCTGAGCACGCGAGAGATCTATGTCGACGAGCCTCACTTGATAGCCGCTCGTCGCCGCGAGCTGCGCGATCCCACGTCCCTGCTGCCCCGCGCCGATGACGCCGATGGTCTCGATGGTATGCATGTGCGGTACCTCCTTCGGCTACCGGCTACCCGCTACCGGCTACCGGCATAAACGTCACGAAGTCTCTTGCGGTAGTCGGCAGCCGGTAGCCGGTAACCGTTGTTTCAAATCAGCTCCGGAATCGCCACCCCGCCGCGAATCGGCGGGCCTCTTGTCTGAGCGCCCACGGATTCGCGCAGCCGCGTGGCGACGGGCGTCAGGCCGGAGGTTGCTGCAGCTTGGGGCCGGCGGTGATGCCGCCATCGGCGACCACGATCGAGCCGTTGCAGTACGTTCCCTCGACCAGGAGCCAATAGGCGAGCGCGGCGATCTCCTCGGGATCGCCGATCCGCTCGGCGGGAATCACGCTCCCCGTCAACTGATCGGTCGCGGCGCCGTAGCTCTCCTCGTACATGTCGGTGCGGAAGAAGCCCGGGCAGAGCACGTTGACGCGGATCCCGTGGCGGGCGAACTCGAGCGCCTGCGCCTTGGCCATGCCGACCACCGCATGCTTCGAGGCGGCATAGTCCGAAGCCAGCGGAAAGGTCATGACCCCGCTGATCGACGAGTTATAGAGCACCGCCCCGCCCCCGCCGTGCCGCAGCATGCTCGCGATCGCGAGCTTCGCGCAGCACCACTGGCCGATGACGTTGACGGCGAGGAGCCGTTCCCAGCCTTCCCAGGTTTGATCGGAGATTGGACGGAGCCCCGGGAATAGGGCCGCGTTGGCGAAGAGATGAGTGATCTTGCCGAGCTGCTCCTCGACCTGCGTGAAGGCGCGCTCGATGGCGGCTCGATCGCCGACGTCCATCGCCACCGCGAGGCCGCGCCGGCCGAGCGCCTCGATCGCGTGAACCACTTCTTCCGCCTCGTCGCGGCGAGTCCGATACGTGATGGCGACGTCGTGGCCCTCGCGGGCGAACTTGCGCGCCGTGGCGCGCCCCATCCCGCGACTGCCCCCGGTGATCAGCGCGCACGCCATCGCGTCTCCTACTTCGGTCGCTCCGGCTCGAGGCCGTAGGTCCGCGGCATCTGCTTCGGTTCGCGGGTCATCTGGATGCGATCGTAGTAGCGGTCCGGAATCTTCTTCGGGTCCTTGTAGACGTGATGGATGCAGGGATCGCCGGGCTTCTTCGGGAAGGGAGACGCGTGCACCCAGAATTGCGCCCCCTCGCCCCCCTCGGCGAGCGGGAAGATCTCGTGCACCCATGGACAATGGGCGCAGTAGATCGGCAAGTCCTTTTCTCCCCACGTGTGCGGTCCGGCCTTCTGCAGCTTGCGGTAAGCGAAGGGGCCCTCGTAGGCGCCCATGTTGATCAGCCGGCCGCCGCTGCCACACGGATTCAGCGTGAAGACGAACTTCTCGTCGTCTTCCTCGAGGGTCATCCCGGGATACATCGAATGCTGGCGCCAGATGTCGACGACGCACTCGACCCAGGCGCGGATTCCCTTCTCGCGGATCAGCGCCGTCTTCTGTTTGAGCAGCGGCAAGGAGAAGTTCCGCCCGCTGTCGCGGACCGCCCGCACGGCCTCGTCTTCGCCCCAGCGGTCGTAAATGTGAGAGAGAAGCGCGGTAACCCAGTGAAGGTAGAGATCGTGGAGGATATCCTTGGTTTCGTCGTGGCGACGCAGCCAGTGCTTCGCCTTCTCGACGTCACCCGCCTCCAGCGCCTCCATGGCGAGGCCGGTGAAGTCCTTCGCGAGCTCGGCCAACTCCTCCTTCGTGAACACCCGATTCGGCTGTCTCATGGCGATCCTCCTCGCGATGCATGGTCGCACGAAACGCCCGAAGTTGGTATCCAAAATCGCATTTCGGTACCGCCGGTACCATGGCTGCGCTCGCGGCGTCAAGCGATCACCGCGCTCGGATGAGAACGAGGGGGCCGGGCGAGCGCTGACACTGCGACTCGCCCGGCTTGGGGGAATTCGAGGTCAGAGAGGGGGAGGAGGGGGAAGGCCGTCTCCCTCCATCAGCTCCCGCATCTCGGCGCGGAGCTTGTCCATCCGCTGCTTCACCTCCGCCACCTTGGCGAGCTGCTCCGGCGTGAGCACCTTGCGGATCGCCAGCGCCGTCTTGATTCCTTGCTCCATCAGCTGCCGGCGGAGACCGGCGATCTCGTCGAGCTGTGTCTTGAGATCGGCAAGCGCGACGTCGCCGGGCGCGAACAGTTTCCTCGACAATTCGTCGTTGGCCTTGCCGAGCTCGGAGGAGAGCTTTTGCAGGTCCTGGCGGTCCGACTCGAGAATCTTGCGCACCTTGTCGTGCTGCTCGGGGGTCAGGTTCGCGCGGTGGAGCACCAGCGGCAACATGAATCCACCGCCTTCGCCCATCATGCCGTGCCCGCTCCCCGGGCCCATCATGAACCTGTGCCCGCCGTGCGGCGGACCGGGCATGGGCTTGTTCGGCGGCTCCGCACGGGCGCTCCCCCAGCAAAGCGCGGCGGCTGTCAGCGCTGCGATCAAGATCGTTCGTCCTCTCATGGCGATCGTCCTTTCATGTCATCTGCGCGTCGCTCAGAAGAAGAGCGCCGAAACGTAGTCGTCACAGTCGCCGTCGATGAATCGCCCGCCGGTGCAGACGGGGCCTGCCTCGAGCGCTTCCTGCAGCGTGGCTGCTTCCGGTGTCAGCCTCTGGCCGTTGTCCCGCGTCGCGACGTCGAAGATTTCGCTCGACAGGCGCCGCTCGCTCGCCGTGTCGAACATCGCCGCGGAGACCTCCTCGGCATCGGTGCTGACGTCCCGCGCCGTGGCGGATGCCGCTGC
This sequence comes from uncultured delta proteobacterium, assembly GCA_963745025.1. GTDB lineage: Bacteria > Desulfobacterota > Binatia > JACPRU01 > JACPRU01 > CAVQIG01. The sequence goes on along the minus strand of CAVUWD010000011.1, from coordinate 529,807 downwards.
GCTCACGCGGGCGAGCTCGGTGCTCGCCGGCCTGCGGAGCCATTGCAGCGCGACGATCAGTGTGACCGTGGCGGCCATCGCCAGACCCGCCACCCACCAGCGGTCGGCGTGGCGCGACGAGGGCGCGGACGCGAGGCGCGTCGGCGCCCCGCGCAACGCGTTGCCGATCACGTCCAGATCGCCCACCATCCGCGCGTATCGACCGCTGCACGACCGGCAGGAGGCGAGATGCGCGCTCTCCTCGGCGCGGCCCTCGCCGATCGCGGCCAGCAGCAAGGCTCGCTCTTCGAGACAACGATTCATGGTGCACCTCGTAAGCTCGTGCGCATCTGGTGCACGGCGCGAAAGAGATGTGTCTTGACGCTGCCTGTGCTCAGCCCGAGCACTTCCGCGGTCTCTTCGGTCGAGCATCCCTCCAGGTAACGAAGCGCGAATACGTCGCGTTGACGCGCCGGAAGTCGCCGAAACGCTTCCCAGATCGCCCGCCGCGTTTCCTCACCGAGAGCCTGCTGCTCCGGGGTCGGGCCGCGGTGGGCGAATTCGCTTTCCTCGAACTCGGCCGGCTGCGAGCGCCACCGCTTCCACCAGCCCGAACGCCGGCGGTCCCGGCAGGCGTTGACCGTGACACGGTTGAGCCAGGGCCTCCAGGCGATGGTGTTTCCATTCGCGCGATGCTCGTTCAGCAATTTCAAGAGGACTTCCTGTGCGACGTCGTCGGCCTCGTCGGGGTCGGCGAGCAGCAGCCGGCAAATGCGCAGAACCTGCGGCCGGTGATCCCGGTAGAGCTGCTCATAGTCCATGCGATCGGCGGGCACCTGGGCGGTCGCGGCCATCGTGCCCGGTGCGATCCCGAATGCAAACAGCTGAGCCCCCATCGCTGCCGGTCGCCGCTACTGCACGTGTCCGGCGCTCACCCACAGCGTGAGAGCGCCGAGCGCTACGACTGACAGAAACAATGCGAGCCTCAGCAACGCCGTGCCCGGCTGGGTCATGGAGGAGCCTCCTCGATGGGAGAACGAGGGGGGCGGCGATTCGGTTGACACGGCCGTCTTCGCGGCTCCAGGCGCTCCCGGAAGCTCTCGCGGAGCGCGCTCGCATCGAGCCCGAGGAGATCGCAGACGTTGCGAAACGCGAAGGGCCAGGTTCGATCGTCGTTGAGTAGCCAGTCGCGTGCCTCGCGAAATTCTCGCCGCCGCGGGCCGCTCGGATCGCGGTGGGAGAGCGAGCGGAGGGCGTCTTCGAGAATCGCCGCGACTAGCGCGAGCTCAAACACGAGTTGAGGCGCGCTCGCGGCGGCGTATTGGCAGGGCAGCAGAATCGCCGGCTGCGTAACGAAGGGGGCCGTCCACGACCTCGAGAGGGAGCTTCTTGCCGCCGCTGGGGATTCGAACGCCATCACGAGCCTCCGCCTGATAATGACGAACGAAGCTCGCCATGGGTTGACCCGAAAGCGCCGCCGGTCCTTGAGGTCGCTCGGCGGCGCCGGTTATAGCCTGCCCATGGAGCGGTTACGCGATCGCCTGGCGAAGCTCTGGCCGCTCGCCCTGACCGTCGCGATCTTCGCCGTCATCTTCGCTCGCGTCCCGTTTCAGCGCCTGGTGGAGGCATTGTCGCAGGCGCGCCTGGTGCCGTTTCTCGCTCTGATGGCCGGCTTCTCGCTCTTCTACTTCGCGGTCGACACGCTGGTGTTGCTGAAAATGGTCCGTTGGTTCCACGGCCCTCTCGCCTACCGCGACCTCTTGCCGGTACGCGCCTCGACGTACTTGGTCTCGATCGTCAACACGCAGCTCGCACAGGGCGCGCTCGCGCTCTACATCCACCGCCGCTTCATGACTCCGCTCGGCGAAATCGCCGGCACCGTCGCGACGCTGATCCTTCTCGAGGTGACGCAGCTCGTGCTCTTCGCCACCGTGGGGATGCTCGCATTTCCGCGTGACGTTCCCGCCGGCCTGTTTCTCGCGCCGCTCGTGCTTGCCGCGCTGTGGATCGGCCTCGTCGCCGTCGTGCGCACGCCGGCCGCCGGTCGCTACGCCCGGAACCCGCTCTCCCGGACCTTTCGCAGCGCAAGCCCCGCTCAACTTCTCGTCGTCCTGGGGCTCAAAGCCTCGACGTTCCTCTGCGCGCTCTCGGTGCACGCGCTTGCGCTGCCGCTCTTCGGTATCCACGTCCCGCTCTCCCGGTTGCTCGCCTTCTTGCCGATCGTCTTCATGGTCGCGGCGCTGCCGGTGACCGTCGCGCATCTCGGCACTTCGCAGGCGGCGTGGATCTTCTTCTTCAACGACTACGCGCCGGAGGCTGACCTGCTTGCGTACAGCCTCGCCGCTCATCTGACCTTCATGCTCGCCAACGGCGCGCTCGGCGCGCTCTTCCTTCCCAAGGCCTACATCGATCTCTTCGTTCACCGTCGGCGAGACGACATCGGCCGGTCCCGCCCGAGCCAAAAGGCGACGAGCGTATAGAGGAACACGGCATCCCCCGCGCGCGCGAGCGCGAACCGGCCGAGCACGCCGCCGATCGCCAGCTCGGCGACGATCCATCCGACGAGGACGTAGTACGCGACTCCGGCGAGCTTGCCGAGGCGGTCTTCGGGAAGATCCCCTCCCGATCCTCCGTATCCTCCGTCATCCTCCGTCACGCACGCTCCGCACGAGGAAGCGCCCGCCGAGCAACGCGACGCCGGCCGGCACCCACGGGCCAACGAGGCGGAGCCAGGCGGCGACGCCGAGGGAGCAGACGTTGAAGACGATGTCCGCGACGACGTCCGCTCGTGCCCAAAGCGGGCTTGCGGCGCGGGCCCGGCGAGCCAGCCGGCCATCGAAGAAATCCGAAAGCGCGAGGAACAGGTAAGAGAAGCCGAGCATCGCGCGCTCGCCCAGCGAAGCTCCCCGCGAGACACGGACGAGCAGCCAGAGAAACGGTCCGACACCGACCAGCCGCGCCAGGGTCAAGGCGCGGGCGACCGTCGCGACGACCGCGTTCCGTTTGGGCTCGGCGGGTGAATGTGGCATCACGGCGGCGAGGATCACGGCCTGGAAGCGAGTGTTGGAAAAGCGCGCGGCGGCGTTCTCACGACGCTCGCCGTTCTCATGGGCTTGTTGGCGCTGTCCAATCTCATGAAGCCGATCAGCCAGGCCTTCGCTCCCGATAGTAACGCCGGTTTCGTGTTCTTCGGCCATCGCCTGCATGGGCTCGCCAACGCGATCGTCGGGCCGCTCTTTGGCCTGCTTCTCGGCAGTTACGCCTACGGCGTCTGGACGATGCGCAGCTGGGTGGTGCCGCTCGCCGGCGCCTACGCGTTGTACGTGCTGGCAAACCTTCTCCTCTTCTCGCTGAACCCGCCTCCCGGCTCCGACGCGCCGCTGATCGGCCTCGTCCTCTATGCACTAGCGGCGATCGGCGTCTCGAGCGGCGGCGCGTACCATCTCTATCTCAGCCGCGATCGGCTTTCGTAGCGGGCCTGTGGAGAGACGCGCGCTGCCGAGGGTACGTCGTAAATCACTTTCCCTTGTGTTCGACCTAACTGATCGATGAGAAGCTACGCGTGTGTTTGCGGTCGATCCGTACTCTGTACTCGGGTCGACCGCAAACACACGCCACAGCGCGAAGCGCTGCAACATTCCGCGCTCTGCGCGGTGGGTCGAGCTTCCGATCGACCCGAGTACGGCTCGACCGGAAGCTCGACCGCTGTCATCACGGCATATGGTCGTGGCAGGGGCCGAGGCGACTCCCTCTTCTTCTAGCCCTCCTCGAGTGCTACGCGGAGAGCCTCGCCATGATCGTTCTCTACACGACCGAGCGCGAATATCCCTGGGGGACCTTGCGCTCGACGAACGCCAGCAAGGTCAAGGTCGTTCTCGAGGAGAAGGGCCTTCCGTATCGGGTCGAGCGTCTGCGACCCGGGGATCTCTGGAAGAAGCCGCCGGAGATGCTCGCCAAGCACCCGCTCGGCAAGGTGCCGTGGATCGAGGACGAGGGTCTGGTCGTTTACGACTCGTCGGTGATCAACGAGTACCTGGAAGACCGCTATCCCGAGCCGTCGCTCTTGCCGCGCGAGCCGATCGCGCGGGCGCGCGCCCGCATGCTCGAGAACTTCGGCGACGAGGCGATCCTCGTCGGGGCTCTGCCGAGCGTCTGGATGCCCTGGTGGTCGAAGCCGGAGGATCGCGACACGCACGGCATGGAGAAGGGGAAGGAGCAGCTGCGAAGTCGCGTCTTTTCTTATCTCGAACGAGAGCTCGGCGACCGCGAGTATCTCTGCGGCAGCTTCACGCTGGCGGATGCGCCCTACATGGCGCTCGCCATGGTGCTCGAGGTCGACGGGATGGCGACCGATCCGTTTCCGCGTCTCACCGCCTACCTCGCGCGTCTGCGCTCGCGCGCGAGCTATCGCTCGATCAGCCCGCGGACGCCGCTCGCCGAGTCGGCAGGGAGCGCGTAGGGGATGCCGGCGAACGGCACCCAACTTGGTTGGGATTTGGAAGAAGCAAAAGGTTTCGGCAACAGTTTACTTCGGCAGCACTGTGCCCGTAACCGGCACCGATAATTTCGGGAAGTCCGTGTCGTTGGTTTCGAGGAAGACAGTGCCTCTGATTTCTCCCGGTTTGACCTTGTCCGGATCGAGCCAAAACCAGCTCTCATAACGGTCGCCCTGCGGACCCCTTTCGGAGGTGAACTTCAAGAAAGGCACATCCGTCGAAACCTGAACCTGGAACTGGTTCGTGTTGTCGCGATAGACCATCAAAATCTGGGCCAGTTGCCGGGCTAGGTTCGGATTTCCTTTGATCTCGCTGATTCCGTAGCGTCCGAGGAAGAGGGACTCGGGGAGCGCGTACACCTTCTCCCGGACCGCTGTGTTCACCGGAATGCGAAGCACGGGGGCGCTGGCGAGGTTCGTCTTGAGCGAGACATCCTGGCGCTGCTTTCCGGCAGGCCCTTCGCCCTTCAGCGTCACCGTGAAGCGATAACGCCGCCCTGGCTCGAGAGTCTCGACGCGGGCGGTGAACCGTTTGCTGGGGTTCTCGACTTCCTTGATCTCCAAGGACTCCGGCTTGTGATTGAGGATCTCAATCGAACTCTCCCGAACCGTGCCTCGTGCGGCCACGATGAAGATGGCCGGCAAAGGCTGGTACTCGATGCCTTGTACGGGAAATGCGGGGATCGGGATCTGGGCTCCGATTCGAGAAGTCGTGAAAACCGCCCATAGAAGCGCGGCTACAGCGACAAGACGTGGAAACGAGGAAGGCATCGGAAAACTGACAGAGCGGAGCCCGGGAATGCCAGGCCCCGCTCTAGCTCCGGATACTCGGAGGCGACGTCAATACCTACTGCACGGTTGTTACAGAGCCACAGGCCCCCGGAATGTCGCTCACATCGCAGAACCGGAGCTGCGCTACCCGCAGGCCCTGGTTGTCGTAGATCCAGAAATAGTCCTGCAACTGGTCGAGGTTGAAGATCCAGATGTTGTTGAACTGAGTGTCACCGGCGTCGCAGACGCCAGTTTCGCCGCCGACATCGATGCAGCCGGAGGCTCTCATGAACTTCGTGATGTCCTTCTGGACCGGCTTGCCGCTGTTGCGCACCAGTGAGAAGTCGATTTCTCCCTGGGCGCAGTCACCTGCATCGATGTTCCCGCCAATAACCGTGCTATCGAACGAGCAAACGACGTCTACGTCGGCTCGTCCGCCCGGTGTTCCAAGAGGAGTCGCGAAGACGGTGTAACAAACATTGGTTATGTCCGTGTTGTCGCAGGGAACGAGCAACCTGGCTCCGTTCTGGTCTGTTCCATTGGCGTCGGTTACCCGGAAGTCGTTCCCACATTGCAGGCCATCAGAAGCATTATTATCGACATCCCCGCTCATGTAAATGTTAGTTGGCCCGTTTAGAGGCACGAAGATCCGGTGTCCGTTGTTGTTGTCCATCGTCGGGTTCTTCCCTTTGGGGACGCCGATGATGTTGACTTGGTACGCCTTATCTCCGGGGCAGGGATTATTATTTTGCGCGAGAGCACTTCCGGTAGCTAGGCCGAGCGCGATCCCGATGATTGCAAGTTTCGTCGTCATGCACGTCTCCTTTTGTAACACTACTTTCCACCACAGGCACTGCCCCAAAACATCAGTTGCTAGTCCCAATTCGGCGGGCCGCGCTCGCGTGCCCGCGCTGAGTGTGCAGAGCCGCCGTTCCTGCGAGCATCGCGGCCGCGAGGAGGATGACTACGCACCCTTCCATCCTCGATGAGTTGTGCGGAACATAGCGCCGCCGCCCTCTTGCAAACTGTCCCATAAGCCGCTGCTCGCCAAAAAATGTTTCCGGGCGTTTGTCGATCGATGAAATCCCTCCAGCCGCTCTAGGGTCATCGCGGAGAGCGACAGCGGCCGGCTTTGCGAGCCGCATCGAGGCCGGGCCCTTCGAAACCAATCCCGTGATCACGTCGACCGCGTTCTTTGCAGCGATTGGAAAAGCAGATCTCGTGCCATAATATGCGCCAAAAAAATATCCATTTTTTTCGTGCCGCCGATTGTTTTTGTCATCATAATTGTGAACTTTACCGTACGAAATTGATCTCCATACGTTCAGTTTCGTGTGTATGGCGGCTCGAGAACTTCGGCGACGAGGCGATCCTCGTCGGGGCTCTGCCGAGCGTCTGGATGCCCTGGTGGTCGAAGCCGGAGGATCGCGACACGCACGGCATGGAGAAGGGGAGGGAGCAGCTGCGAAGCCGCGTCTTTCCCTGTCTCGAACGAGAGCTCGGCGACCGCGAGTATCTCTGCGGCAGCTTCACGCTGGCGGATGCGCCTACATGGCGCTCGCCGCAGCTCGTCGGTTGCATCCGTCGCGCGGCTCGAGCAACGTGGATTGAGTCCGATGAGCGTGGATGACCCCTGGGGCGGTTGTAATCCGCTGGATCCGGTCTTCCGGAACGATCCGTATCCGGGCCTGCGAAAGCTGCGGGAAACCGATCCCGTCAACCTGACGCCGATCGGCATCTGGCGGCTTCTCCGCTACGCCGACGTAGCACGCCTGCTCGGCGAGGTGCGCTGCGGCGTGCGCACGACCGACGGGATCCTCCCCGGATTCGACGAGTCGGAACTCGCCAGCCAGCGCCTGTTCATGTTGCAGCAGGACCCTCCCACGCATACGCGCCTGCGAAAGCTCGTGAGCCGCGCCTTCACCCCGCGCGCGCTGTCGGATCTCCGCGAAACGATCCAGCGCATCGTCGACCACTGCCTCGAGCGCGTCGCGGGGCAAGGGGAAATGGACGTGATCGCGGACCTCGCGCTGCCGGTGCCGGCAACCGTGATCTGCGAGATGCTTGGCGTGCCGGTCGAGGACCGCGATCGTTTCACCGTATGGACTGCGGAAGCGACGTTCGGCCTCGCCGCGCCGATCCTGCCGCCGGAGGTGCTCCAGCAGGCGCGCGCTGCGGGTGAGTCGCTGGCGGCGTATTTCGAGGAGCTGATCGAGCGCCGGCGGGCACATCTCACCGGAGACATCTTGAGTGGGCTGATTCGTGCGGAAGAGCAGGGCGACCGCCTGAGCGGTCGCGAACTGATCTCACAGTCGATCGGCCTGCTGATCGCCGGCTTCGAGACCACCATCGGCCTGATCGGCAACGGCATCCGCGCTCTGATCCGCCATCCGGCCGAGCTCGCCAAGCTCCGCGCGCACCCCGAGCTCATCGACGGCGCGATCGAGGAGTGCCTGCGCTACGAAGGCCCGATCGTCCTCACCGTGCGCATCCTGCACGAGGATGCCGAGTTCGGCGGCAAGACGATCCCGAAGAATTCCATGGTGTGGGCGATGCTCGCGTCGGCCAACCGCGATCCCGAGCGGTTTCCGGACCCCGATACCTTCGACATCGAGCGCCCCGACAACGATCACCTGGCGTTCGGCGGCGGGGCACACTTCTGCCTCGGATACCACCTCGCGCAGCTGGAGGCGCGAGCCGCGATCGGCACGCTCGTCCGCCGCTTCGACGATCTTCGTCTCGAATCGGACGTGGTCGACTGGGGCCGCTCGCTGTTCCGCGTTCCCGCGCGGCTGCCGATCTCGTTTCGCGCCGTTCGACACGCAAATCCTTCGCCGTAGAGCGATACGCATCTCCGCCGTGGCGGCATCGAAGGCCGCTTGTTCGCGCGGAAGATTCGCAGCGCAGCGGAAGCCGAAGTCGCCTTCGCGGTACCCCACGTACCCCCAGTTGTGGCACGACGCACTCAGCACCGTCGGCCGACTGTCCCACGAACCTCGAACAGCGTCGTCCGTTTTTCGAGCACGATCCGTCGCGTGTCGGCTTCCGGAGGGTCGCAACCTCGTCGCCGGCCTGCTTCACCGCACGAAACCGATTGTCAAAAGCGGATCGGCTGAACTAGAGCATCCTTCCGGAGGAAACACTCATGGACTTCGACATCCCGGCCGACATCCAAGCGTATCTCGCCGAGCTCGATGTTTTCATCGAGAAGGAGATCAAGCCGCTCGAGCGCGAGAACGACAACATCCGTTTCTTCGACCATCGCCGCGAATGGGCGCGCACCGATTTCGAGCGAGGGGGGCTGCCGCGGAAGGAATGGGAGGATCTCCTCCACGAGATGCGGCGGCGGGCCGACCGGGCCGGTTATTTCCGCTACGCGCTCCCCAGGGAATACGGCGGCAAGGACGGATCGAACCTGGCGATGGCGGTCATCCGCGAGCATCTCGCGGCCAAGGGCCTCGGACTCCATAACGACCTCCAGAACGAGAGCTCGATCGTCGGCAATCTTCCGACCGTGTTGATGTTCCGCGACTTCGGCACGAAGGAGCAGAAGGACCAGTTCATCCCGAAGATCCTGGACGGGTCCGTGACTGTCGCCTTTGGCCTCACCGAGCCCGAGCACGGATCGGACGCGACGTGGATGGACACGCATGCCGAGCGCGACGGCGACGTGTGGCGGATCACCGGCGCGAAGATGTGGAACACCGGCCTGCACGTGGCGACCCACGACTTCGTCTTCGCCCGCACCGGCGGCAAGCCCGGCGACGCCAAGGGCATCACCTGCTTCATCGTCCCGACGAAGAGCGAGGGATTCAAAGTCGAGGAGTATCTCTGGACGTTCAACATGCCGACCGACCATCCGCGCGTGTCGCTCACCGATGTCGTCGTTCCGGCCGATGCCATACTCGGGGATCCGGAAGACGGTCTCGCCGTCGCACAGCACTTCGTGCACGAGAACCGCATCCGGCAAGCCGCCTCGTCGCTCGGCGCCGCGCAGTACTGCATCAACGAAGCCGTGAAGTACGCCAAGGCGCGCAAGCCCTTCGGCAGACCTCTCGCCGCGAATCAGGCGATCCAGTGGCCGCTCGTCGAGCTACACACCGAAGCGGCGATGGTGCGCACGCTGATCCACAAGACCGCCTGGGAGATGGATCGGATGACCAAGCCCGAAGTGGCGCGGAAGATCTCGGACAAGGTCGCGATGTGCAACTACCGCGCAAACCGCCTGGTATGCGACGCGGCCGATCGCGCCATGCAGGTGCACGGGGGACTCGGCTATTCGCGGCACAAGCCGTTCGAGCATATTTACCGACACCACCGCCGCTATCGGATCACCGAGGGAGCGGAGGAGATCCAGATGCGCCGCGTCGCGCAGTACCTCTTCGGCTTCTTCCGCGAGAAAAGAGGATAGCAGCGATGCTGTAGGGAAACTCCGCATCGCGAACGACGCTACCGCTCCGCTACTCAGCCTCTTCTGACGCGAGAAGTGGCGCGAATCGGCGCTTCCTCGCGACAAATCGCGGCTACAGCCAGATTTTGCTTCCGCAGTCCGAAGTCGGAAAGCGCGTAATCTTTGCGAATTTGCCGTCAGCAAGGTGACGGTACGCGGATTGCTCGTTTGATCGCCGATGACCGTGACGCACGGGAGGCGAGAATGCGGGAAACATTGGAGGCTTGTGGGGTTCCTCCGATGTCTTGCCGATCTCGTTGAGCCCACGTCGCACGCACATTTTGAGGGTCTTCTCGCAGGCATCCGCCGCGATCGGCTGGCGCGGGGCAGCTCGCAGAAAGGGGAACTCTTCAATGCTGTCCATTGCACTCCTCTCTAGTCGAAAGGCCCGCTCTTGGATCGCACGCAATCGACTCGCCGCAAGCAGCGCGCTCGTCGTGGCGGCGGCGCTGGCATTTCTCTCCACCTCGTTCGCGCAGATCGTCAGCAAGACCGAGCTCAAGGTCGAGCGTCGCGGACACACCGCTACACAGTTGCCGGATGGGAAGATCCTGATCGTCGGCGGAGAGAACGCGAACGGTCCGGTGAGCGCATCGGAGATCTTCGATCCCGCTGCCGGCAGCGTCGCCGACGGCGCATTTCTAATCGCCGCGCGCACGGAGCATACTGCCTCGCCGCTTGCCGATGGTTCGGTTCTCATCGCCGGCGGCCGCGGTGAGAGCGGCGGACCTCTCGATTCGACGGAGATCTTCGACCCGGCGAGCGCTCAATTCTCCTCGGGCCCCGCGCTGGGTCAGGCGCGCGCAGGACACACGGCGACCACGCTGCCGGACGGCCGGATCTTGATTGCCGGCGGCGAATCAGGGGGAAGCGCCGAACTCTTCGATCCGACGCTCCACACCTTCACCCTCGTTCCCGTCCCTCTGGGGACTGCGCGCGCGTTTCACGCGGCCGCTCTGCTCCAGGACGGAAAGGTTCTGCTCGTCGGCGGCCTCGCGTCGGGCGGCGCGCCGCTCGCGTCGGCCGAGATCTTCGATCCCGCCACGATGACGTTCTCGTCGGCGGGATCCATGCAGTCCGCGCGCTCGCGCGCCGGCATACGGGTTCTTCCGGACGGCAAGGTCCAGGTGATCGGCGGCGACAAGGACAGCACCCTCGAGGTCTTCGATCCGGCCGCCGGCTTCGGGCCGCGCGCGCGGGTGTTGAACCGATCGACGACGCTCACCGACGTACTCCGTGCGCTCACGCGCGGCGCGGTCATCCATCCGCTGAACCCCGACGACACCGAGCTCACCGGTCAGCTCGACTCCGACCTGTATGAGCTCGCCGATCGCGGCGAGCGCTCGATCACCGAGACGGCGAACGGCAGTCAGGCGCTGGTCGCCGGCGGCGTGAACAGCTCCGCCCAGGTGCTGAAGTCGGCGATCGTGCTGAATAGCTCCACGGCGAGCATCAGCACGGAGAAGACCGACTACGCCCCGGGATCAGTGGTGACGCTTACCGGCGCGGGGTGGGAGTCCGGCGAGACCGTGAAGATCATCCTCCACGAAGAGCCGACATTCCATTCTGACGACGTGTTCTATTCGGTCGCCGATCCGAGCGGTGCGCTCATCAATACCGACTACGCCCCGGAGTCGTACGACGCCGGCGTGACGTACACCGTGACGGCGAAGGGCGAGACGTCGGGCCGGACGGCTCAGACGTCGTTTACGGATGCGTGCAACAATAACAACCAGTGCAACGACCACAACGACTGCACGGTCGACACGTGCGTGAGTGGCTCGTGTGTGAACGGGCCTGTTACCAACGGCACAACCTGCTCCGACGGCAACGCCTGTACGCAGACCGACACCTGCCAGAACGGCACGTGCACGGGCTCCAATCCTGTGGTTTGCACGGCCTCCGACCAGTGCCACGTGGCGGGGACCTGTAACCCCGCTAATGGCACATGCTCCGACCCGAAGGCCCCCAACGGCACGACGTGCAGCGACGGCAACGGCTGTACGCAGACCGACACCTGCCAGAACGGCACGTGCACGGGCTCCAATCCTGTGGTTTGCACGGCCTCCGACCAGTGCCACGTGGCGGGGACCTGTAACCCCGCTACCGGCACATGCTCCAACCCAAACGCTGCCAATGGCACAGCTTGCAGCGACGGCAACGGCTGCACGCAGAGTGACACCTGTCAGGCGGGCACCTGCACGAGCGGCAGCCCCGTCGTCTGCACGGCCTCCGACCAGTGCCACGTGGCGGGAACCTGTAACCCCGCTACCGGCACGTGCTCCAATCCAAACGCTGCCATTGGCACGGCGTGCGGCAGCGCCTCGACGAGTGAGTGCGACGCTGCCGACACCTGCGACGGCAGCGGCACCTGCCAGTCCAACCACAAGGCAGACGGCACCAACTGCGGCGATGCGGGCACGGAGTGCACGAACCAGGACACGTGCCTTGCCGGGGTGTGCCACGACAACGGCTTCAAGTCGGCGGCGACGATCTGCACGGGCGGCGCATCGCAGGGTGGCGTGTGCGACAACGACGCGGCCGATCACTGCTCGGGGACGAGCGACTCCTGTGAAGACGCCTTCAAGTCCCCTAGCGCAGTCTGCCGCCAGGCGGCGGGCGACTGCGACAAGCCGGAGACTTGCACGGGGACCTCGGGCGCGTGCCCGGTGGACGAGTTCAAGCAAGCCAATTCCGCTTGCCGGCCTCCCGTCGACGTGTGCGACCTGGTGGACAAGTGCACCGGCACCAGCCCCGACTGTCCCGCCGATGCCAAGCAACCGGCCGGGTTCCTGTGCCGCGCTTCAGCCGGCGTCTGCGACGTCGCGGAGACCTGCGACGGCTCGACTAACGCCTGCCCGCCGGACGGCTTCCAGACAGCGACGACGGCCTGCACGGGCACCTCGAATGGTGGCGTGTGCGACGGGGCGGATCACTGCAGCGGGGGCGCGGCCGCGTGCGTGGACGTGTTCAAGGGCGCGGAGACGACCTGCCGCGCGGCGGTGAACGAGTGCGACGTCGCGGAGGTCTGCGCGGGGGACAGCGGTGCGTGCACGGCGCCGGACGGCTTCCAGACAGCGACGACGGCCTGCACGGGCACCTCGAATGGTGGCGTGTGCGACGGGGCGGATCACTGCAGCGGGGGCGCGGCCACGTGCGTGGACGTGTTCAAGGGCGCGGAGACGACCTGCCGCGCGGCGGTGAACGAGTGCGACGTCGCGGAGGTCTGCGCGGGGGACAGCGGTGCGTGCACGGCGCCGGACGGCTTCCAGACAGCGACGACGGCCTGCACGGGCACCTCGAATGGTGGCGTGTGCGACGGGGCGGATCACTGCAGCGGGGGCGCGGCCGCGTGCGTGGACGTGTTCAAGGGCGCGGAGACGACCTGCCGCGCGGCGGTGAACGAGTGCGACGTCGCGGAGGTCTGCGCGGGGGACAGCGGTGCGTGCACGGCGCCGGACGGCTTCCAGACAGCGACGACGGCCTGCACGGGCACCTCGAATGGTGGCGTGTGCGACGGGGCGGATCACTGCAGCGGGGGCGCGGCCACGTGCGTGGACGTGTTCAAGGGCGCGGAGACGACCTGCCGCGCGGCGGTGAACGAGTGCGACGTCGCGGAGAGTCTGCGCGGGGGACAGCGGTGCGTGCACGGCGCCGGACGGCTTCCAGACAGCGACGACGGCCTGCACGGGCACCTCGAATGGTGGCGTGTGCGACGGGGCGGATCACTGCAGCGGGGGCGCGGCCGCGTGCGTGGACGTGTTCAAGGGCGCGGAGACGACCTGCCGCGCGGCGGTGAACGAGTGCGACGTCGCGGAGGTCTGCGCGGGGGACAGCGGTGCGTGCACGGCGCCGGACGGCTTCCAGACAGCGACGACGGCCTGCACGGGCACCTCGAATGGTGGCGTGTGCGACGGGGCGGATCACTGCAGCGGGGGCGCGGCCACGTGCGTGGACGTGTTCAAGGGCGCGGAGACGACCTGCCGCGCGGCGGTGAACGAGTGCGACGTCGCGGAGGTCTGCGCGGGAGACAGCGGTGCGTGCACGGCGCCGGACGGCTTCCAGACAGCGACGACGGCCTGCACGGGCACCTCGAATGGTGGCGTGTGCGACGGGGCGGATCACTGCAGCGGGGGCGCGGCCACGTGCGTGGACGTGTTCAAGGGCGCGGAGACGACCTGCCGCGCGGCGGTGAACGAGTGCGACGTCGCGGAGGTCTGCGCGGGAGACAGCGGTGCGTGCACGGCGCCGGACGGCTTCCAGACAGCGACGACGGCCTGCACGGGCACCTCGAATGGTGGCGTGTGCGACGGGGCGGATCACTGCAGCGGGGGCGCGGCCGCGTGCGTGGACGTGTTCAAGGGCGCGGAGACGACCTGCCGCGCGGCGGTGAACGAGTGCGACGTCGCGGAGAGCTGCACGGGTTCGTCGGGCGCCTGCCCGGCGGACGGATTCAAGGTGGTCGGCACGACTTGCGGTGATCCGGCCGACACCGACTGCGACAACCCTGACACCTGTAACGGCTCAGGCGCGTGCCGGTCGAACTACGAGGCGGCGGGCTTCGGCTGCACGAGCGACGGGAACGCGTGCACGGATGATCTCTGCAACAACAGCGGTGCATGCGTGCACACCAACAACACCGCCTCCTGCGACGACGGCAACGCCTGCACCATGGGTGATACATGCAGTGGTGGTAGTTGCAGTGTGTATACGTATGACTTCACCGGCTTCTTCCCGCCGGTTGACAATCCCGGACTAGGGCCAACCCATGTGTTCAACAAGGTGAAGGCCGGAAGTGCCATACCCACGAAGTTCAGCCTGAATTGCAATCTCGGCCTGAACATCTTCTGGGCAGGCTATCCGAAGTCGGAGAAAGTTAGCTGCGCTGATTCCAGCACCATTGATGACATCGAGGAGACTGTCACCGCGGGCGGCAGCAGCCTTAATTACGATCCCACCACCAACCGTTACATCTACGTCTGGAAGACAGATAAGACGTGGGGGGGCACCTGTCGTAAGCTGACCGTGAAGTTTACAGACAACACCGATCACGTAGCGTACTTCAATTTCACGAAGTAAGAGAGAAAGGAAAGAGCCCATAGCGGTAGTTGAGGGCGGGGATTACAGTAGGAGGATCCCCGCCCTCAGCATTGCCCCGGGAATGGGGTGAATAAGGGGGCTCTTTCACCAAGAGCCCCCTCGTCCCTTATAAACTCTTCCAATCCGCGATCGACAATCCGTAATCGTTCTCCAGGAATTGACCTTTTGGAACGAACGGAGGAATCGTCATGGAGTCAAATAAGACGTCGGCGATACCTTCGAGGCGACGTCGTCTGCGGGCTGTGCATCAGGCTGCGCGAAGGACGCCGCCGTCCTCTGACCGCAGTTGAGGCTCCGCTCCGAATCCGGCACCAAAGGGGCAGAGAGCGAGAGTGATAATCGCAGTCGACGTTCGTAAGCACCAGGTCGCGGCGCGATCGCCGTCTTCGGTCGCGTGCCCTGCAACGCCCGCGACCAGCACTTCGTCGTCGAGGGCCGGTGCAGGACGGTTGCCCCGGCGAAGCCATCGCGCCCCGAGGAATCTTCCTCTCCGGCGTGGCGGCCTGTGGGGGCGAGCTTATGCAGGTGATCGCGCGCGATCGGAACGTTCCGCTCGGCGCGTGCGGGGCTCGATTCGCAGTGTGCTCGATCGAAGTCGCCCCGTGTGGAGCGGCGTGAGCCCTCTTCAAAGCGGTTCACTTGGCGTTCACGCTCGACGGCGTCGACGAAGCGGAGGCCGAAGAGCTGATCGCGACCTTCAAGCGCCGTTGACCGCTATACGGAACGGTTGCGGTCGCGACTCCCGAAGTGAAGGTCGAGCGCGGGATCACACGATGAGGGTAGCGCCGTGAAGCCGGACCGCCTCGGCTGACGCAACCTCGCGACACGTGCGCAGAGGAGGGTCTCGATGTCGGTCGCGGGATCGAGGCGGTTGTCGGTGTGGGTGGTGTCGTTTCCGGGGCTCCATCGGCGGTTTGCTCCGCCCTGCGGCCGGTGAACCGGAGCGGCGTGAAGACGGCACCCTGCCTGCTACCGCTCAGCAGTAACCGGGCGGGTGCCCGGCGCCTCCCGCAGTCGCTTGTCGAAGGTCACGAGCGGGTGTCCGGCGGTGTGGCATTCGGCGAGGATGAGGTAATCGGCGAAGTCCGCTCTTCCCTCTCTGAACTCGCCGAGCGCGCTCGCGAATGCTTCCTCGTTCTGGAGGACGTAGGCCTGATTGCTCCGCAGGTGTTCCAGTACTCTCAGGATCGTCGCCCGGTCGAGGCCGTACGCGCTTTCCAGCACCCACACGGTCTCCGCCTGAACGATCTGCGCCACCCAGACCTGGCCCGCCCGCTTCACCTGGGATCGCGCCGCTGCAACCTGCGCTTTCTGCCCAGGGTCGTCGACGAGCACCCGGACCAGGACGTTGGTGTCGACGGCGATCACCGCCCGGCGCGCTTGCGGATCGCCTCGTCCATCTTCTCGAGACTGACGCTCTTCCTCGGCCTTACGAGGCCGAAGGCCGCCTCCACGTCACTCAACACGGGCCTCAGGACGATCCGGTCCTTCTCCTCGACGAAGTCGACTCGCCCCCCGCGCCGCAGCCCGTGCCGTCTGCGAACTTCGGCGGGGATCGTCACCTGACCTTTGCGGGTGATCTTCGACTGAGCCATGGCACTACCTTCAGGGAAAGTAGTACTAGCAGGTGATGTAGTACGTCAATCCGCGTTGCTCGGCCCTTTCCCCATGTAAGAAATCCTTGCATCTTCGGAACAAGGCGAACTCCCATGTTGGCCAAAAAAACCTCCAAGAACCAGATCACGCTTCCAAAGGCGATCACGCGACAGCTTCCGCAGGTCGACTACTTCGACGTCTCGGTCCGGGAAGGCGAGGTGATCTTGAAGCCGGTCGCGGTGAGTGTCCTGGGCGAGCGGCTCAAGGCCGTGCGCGCCAAGATCAAGCTCCTCGGGCTTACCGAACAGACCGTTGCCGGGGCGATTGGGCACGACGCGGGCGGCGCTGAATGCGCATCGCCCTCCACACGAACGCTGTCATGTTCCTCCTTCTTGATCGCAAGCGATCCGCGAGCTCGCGGCCGAGCAATGACGTCGGTCACGCGAGCGCCCGCGCCCGCTTCGCCCGCTCGCTCATCGCAGCGCGCCAGCCCGTCTCGCGGATCGTCAGGAAGAGCAGCGCCGAAAGCACGTAGCAGCCCATCCAAAAGACGAAGCCCAGCACGGGGTCGATGGCGACGAAGAGCATGCCGATCACGGGTCCGACGAAGCCGCCCGCGAACCCCGCGGTCTGCAGCACGCCGATCGCCGATCCGGCGAGTCCGGGCCCGACGTCTTTCATCTCGATCGGGACGACGAACAGGAGAGCGATGGCTCCGGCGGAGGTACCCCAGACAATCGCCGCCAACGCGAGCGGAACGCCCACGAGGTATGCGTAGCCGAGCACGGCGGCGCCGTTGGCGAGCATCGCCACGGCATACACCACGCGCCGCCGTCCGATCCGGTCCGAGAGGCCCGGCAGGAGGATGCTTCCGACGATGAACGCGATGCCCCCGACCGAGGTCACGAAGCCAGCCGTCTCGAGGCGGAGCTTCTGCACCGTCGTGAAGTAGGTCGGCACGTAGCCGAGCGCGCCGAGATAGCCGGCGAGATAGAGAAGATTGCACGCGGCGAGCGTCCAGACGTCGCGCACGCGGAGCACTCGGCGGATCGGCCGTTCGATGGCCGCGTGGGGCGAGCCCGGCGAGGCCCTGCGATCGCGCACGGCGACGAGCCAGAGCGCGCCCACGCCGAACGTCACGAATGCCAAGAGCCGCGTCACGCCGCGCCAGTCACCGACCCGGGCGAGGAGGATCGGAGTCGACAGCATCGCGGTCGTGAATCCCGCGCCGATCCCTGCTTGGCTGATCCCGCTCGCCGTGCCGAGCTCCTCCAGAGGAAACCACGATCCGATCACCTTCCCCATGACGGCAAACACCACGCCGAGCGCAAAGCCGAAGAGCAGCATCGCCAGGAACATGGAGACGAAGCCGACCGCGGCCGCGCGGAGGAGTAGCGAGACGCCGGCGAGCAGGATTCCCAAGCCGACCACCGAGCGCACGCCGAAGCGGTCGGCGAGAGCTCCCGCCGGGATCGAGAACACGAGGACGCCGAGAGAGATCGCGGACCAGAGGATGCCCCACATCGCGACGTCGAGTCGAAGATCGGCGAGAACCTGCGGCACGACCATGATCACGTAGTTCCAGCCGATGCCGGGGACGATGACGTTGGCGAGCGTCGCGGCTCCGAGGATCCACCACCGGTAGGTGGTCCGCTCGCCGACGCCCGGCTCTGTCCTTTCGGCCAACTCGCTGACGCGAGACATTGCGCTGGCTTCTCGCACGGCGCGATCGCCGCCGTCCACCGAGAAGGGTCGGGCGCGCTTACGCCTCAGTCTTCGCCTCGAATGCTTCGGAACGACGAAGAGCGCGGTTGGTTGTGATCGGCCCGTACTCGGGTCGATCACAACCAACCGTAACCGCGCGGAGCGCGGACGCCAATAACCCACGAGATGGTCTATTGCTCTCCGCGCTTGCGCGCGGTGGCTGGATCTTCCGGTCGACCCGAGCACGGGCCGACCGGAAGATCTAGCACTTCAGGAATTCCCAGCGCGTGTGGCCAAGACTGAGGCATTACTGCACGCGCTTACGCTAGGCGCTCACGGCGGTATTTCTCGGGCCGTTGCAGTGAATCGCAGAAGCCGTTGATCTCGAGCGCGCTCATCTGCCGGCTCGCGTAGTCGAGCTCGTGGCGGTCAAGTCGGGTGCGGGCTCGGAACGCTCTACGGGTCCAAGTTTTTCGCCTCGAGGCCAGCTGGCTTGATCGCCGCCGCGCCAAGCGGCACGATGGCGCAATGCACGACGAACCACGCGCGGCGTTCACATCGATGGAGCGATCCACCGTAGACGACTGGGCGATCATCGCAGCGGGCTTCGTTTCGTTCGCGCAAAAGCTGCCGGACCGAATTCTCGCCCACCTCCGCTTGCTCGACGGAGACTACGGCGGTTTCGCGGTCGACCGGCTCACCCACTCGCTGCAGACGGCCACGCTCGCGCACCGCGCGGGCGAGGATGAGGAGTACGTCGTCTGCGCGCTTCTGCACGACATCGGCGACACGCTCGGCTCGTTCAATCATGCGGATATCGCCGGCGCGATCCTCCAGCCGTTCGTCTCCGAGGCGAACCAGTGGATGGTCGAGAAGCACGGGATTTTTCAGGGCTACTACTTCTTCCATCACATCGGCCTCGGTCGGAACGCGCGCGAAGAATTCCGCGGCCATCCCTGGTTCGAGCGCACGGCGCTCTTCTGCGAAAAATACGATGGGCCGGCGTTCGATCCGAAGGCCGAGACCATGCCCCTCGGAGCGTTCGAGCCGATGCTGCGCCGGCTCTTCGTCGCACCCAAGCGCTCGATCTACAGGGGCGGGCTCACGGAATAACGGCTAGGGACGGGGGTTGGGGGGCGTTCCGGGCCGCGTTCCTGCGAAGCAGGAGCGTCCCAGAAAGCGAATGCGTGCTACGTCGCGGGGCTCGGCAGCGAGCCTCTGACGAGGAACTGTTCTCTCGGGAAGCGGTGGGCTTCCCGAGAAAAGTAATCTCGCTTGGAGAACTCGACGGCGTCGCGGGTGGCGACGGAGTGCCAGGCATGGAGATGCCGCGGCCTTCGTGCCGCGAAGGCGGTTGACGCGAAGAGGCCGACGTTGATGCCGCCCTCGGTGTCGCGCGCGGAAGCGTAGCGGAAGGCCTCGACGCCGACCTCGCGCATCGCCGTGCCGAGGGCCTGCGTCGCAACGTAGCTCGTCCTGGAGGTCAGCAGGGAGCGCCAGCGATCGAACGGTTTCGCGGTCAGGTCGATGCCCCGTCGCGTCTTCACGCGGATGTTGAACGTCGAGAGATCCGCGTCGACGGGACCGAGGTCGGCCTCCGTGCCCTCGAGGAAGAGGAGCCTGTAATACGCGACCTCGGCGAACGCCGCCCGCAGGCTCTCGGAGCCGTACCAGATTCCGCGCTCGTGGCGAGATCCGAAGCGCGATCCGTGGCGAAGCGGCGGGTAACGGAACGACGTGAAGAGCAAGTAGTGGAGACGCGGGCCTTCGGGAAGGGGAGGCTTCGTCCGCTCGAGGACTTCCTCGAGGATCGCTTGCTCCTCGTCGCTGTCGACGAGCTTGCGGGTCGAGATCTGATGCTGCGCCTCGACGACCCGCCAAGGCTCCGATGCGAGCGCGCGGATCTCAGAGCTTCCCGCGCATCGCGTCCAGATACTGGACGACACCGACGAGCCCCTCCACCGACGAGACGCGCTCGGCCGGAACCCCTGCCAGATGAGAGTTCGGCGCACCGTACCAGGCGCGTGCCTTCGCCTCGTCTCCGCCGGTCAACGTGTCGAGGCTGCGAAACAACCGCACGAACAGCGCGGCGAGCTCGGCTTCGCGGCTGCCGAGCCGAAGCGCCCGTTGTCGGTGCAGTCGAGAAACCGACGCTTCGCTCGTTCCGAGGATCTTCGCCAGCTCCCGGTTGGTGAGGCCGAGGCAGCGGGCCGCGGAGAGCGCGGCCTTTGCCAGAACGGCTTCGGGATCATGGGTCGCCTGAGCGTGAGGGCGCGGCTTCATCAGATGAATGAATAACTGGAAAATCATTCATTTGCAAGATCCATGCATGGAGCCGATGCGTGAGCCCCAATTGTGCGTGAGAAGCGGTCGCCCTCGGTTCGTTTCAGTCGTTGCGGCCGCCCAGCTGGATGAGCTCGATGCGGTAGCCGTCCGGATCCTCGACGAACGCGATCTCGGTGCCGCCGTGCTGCATCGGTCCGGGCTCGCGGACGATGTTTCCGCCTTTGGCGCGGATCTGACGGCAGGCTTCGTAAATGTCGTCGACGCCGAGCGCGACGTGGCCGTAGCCGGAGCCGAGAGCGTAGTGATCGGTGTCCCAGTTGTGCGTGAGCTCGAGCACGGTGTGCGTGTCCTCGTCACCGTAGCCGACGAAGGCGAGCGTAAAGCGACCGGAAGGGTAGTCCTTCCGCCGGAGCTGCTTCATGCCGAGCACGTCGCAATAGAACTGCAGTGAGCGCTCGAGATTGCCGACCCGAAGCATGGTGTGGAGCATCCGCATGGCGTCACGCCCTCCTCGGGGCGTCCCTACCAGCCGCGCGCGGCGCCGTCCACTATCGCGTCGCGGCCCGTCTGAAGAACCGCGTCAGCGCGGTGTTGAAGCCGGTGGCGTCTTCGAGGTTGACGGCATGGCCGGTGTCGAGCTCGACGACCTCGAGCGCGGGCATGCTCTGCTCGGCGCGGCGCCGATGGGGCGCGAACGCCGCTTCGCGCCGTCCCGCGACGAGCAGCGCGGGTACGCGGTTTTCCGAGAGCCGTTCGCCGAGCGGCGAGCCGAGGACCGTATGACGGAACGTCCGCGCAACACCGCGAGGATCGTGCAAGCGATAGTCGGCGACGAGCGCCTCGCGCGCGGCGGCGGGAAGCCTCTGGCCGCGGCTCGGATTCATCGGCAACGACTCGAGAGCGCTTCGGCCGTGCTCCTCGAGTGCGCGAGCGACGGCTTCGATCGAAGGTGAGACTCGGTCTCGCCACGCGGCGTCCGCGAACGCCGACATCGAGTTGGTGAACGCCTGAACGATCACGCGCTCGGGGTGGTCGAGCGCGTATCGAACCGTGAGCGCCGCGCCGAGCGAATAGCCGCAAAGAAGCCAATGATCGACCCCGAGTGCCCGCCGCAAGCGCTCGAACTCGTCGACATAGCCGGCGGGAGAATAGGCGAATGGGTCCTCCGGGGTGGACGATCGCCCGTGCCCGAAGAGCTCGACGACGACGGGCCGGCAGACGGCGCGGAGCGCATCGAGGTTCGAGAGCCACTGGCTCCGACTCGAGAGCATGCCATGGACGAGCAGCGCATAAGGGCCGTTGCCGTCGTGCACGTCGTAGTGCAACCGCGGGGACTCTTCGGCACTCATGATTCGAGCACCAGGCATAGCGGATCACGTTTGCGCTTGCATCCCTCCGGGTCGACCGACGGGGACGTTCTTGACCTTCGTAACCTTCGTCGTGTTCCTCGCGTTGACGAAATCTTGTAAGGAGAGAGCACGGCGAAGGTTACGAAGGTCAAGAACGTCCCCGCCACGACGCATGCCTCACACGACGACGACCTCCTTCGACCAGTTCGCGTTGATGCCGGAGCTGAAAGCCGCGGTGGCCGACATGGGCTATGCGCGGCCGACGCCGATCCAGGCAGAGTCGATCCCCGTCGCGCTCGCCGGCCGCGATTTGATCGGCTGCGCTTCGACGGGCACGGGCAAGACCGCCGCGTTCGTGCTGCCGATCCTGCAGCGCCTCTCTCGCGCAGGACGCGGCAAGTGTCGCGCGCTGGTGCTCGCTCCCACGCGCGAGCTGGCTCTTCAGATCGACGAGCAAGTGCTCGCGCTCGGCTATCACGTCGGGCTGACGGCGGTTTCGGTGGTGGGGGGCATGGACATGCGACCGCAGGAGCGGGCGCTTCGAGCCGGGGCGGAGATCGTCGTCGCGACGCCCGGCCGGCTCCTCGACCACATGCGCTTCGCCTACGTGGACCTCGCCGGTCTCGAGGTGCTCGTGCTCGACGAGGCCGATCGCATGCTCGACATGGGATTCCTCCCGGACATCCGCCGCATCCTCGCCGTGCTCCCCTCCGAGCGCCAGACGATGATGTTCTCGGCGACCATGGCGCCGGCCATCGTCGATCTCGCCGGCGCGATCCTCCGCGATCCCGTGAAGATCGTGGTCGGCGCCCAGAGGCCCGCGGCGGGCATCGTGCAGAGCGTCTATCCTGTCGCCGAAGCGCGCAAGCTCGCCCTGCTCACCACGCTGCTTCGCCACGAAGCGATGCGCTCGGTGCTGGTGTTCGTCAAGCGCAAGTCGGACGCCGACCGGGTGGCCCGACAGATCGTGCGTTCGGGCGTGCGCGCGACCAGCATCCACGCCGATCGCTCCCAGGACGAGCGCATCGCGGCGCTCGAATCCTTCCGCCGCGGCGCGACGCCCGTGCTGGTGGCGACGGACGTGGCGTCGCGCGGCATCGACGTCGAAGGCATCTCGCACGTCGTCAATCTGAACGTGCCCTTCTCGGCCGACGACTACGTTCATCGCGGGGGACGCACGGCGCGCGCGGGCGCGGTCGGAGAGGTCATCACATTCGTATCGCCCGAGGAAGAGCACGAACTCGTGGAAATCGAGAAGAGGATCGGCTCGGCGCTGCCGCGCGTGTTCCTGCCGAGCTTCGACCATGGGGTTCACGAGCACGTTCCGCCGGGCGTCTCGACCGAGGCGAGGGATCGTCCGCACCGGCAGCGTTCGCGCGGGTACGCGGCGCCGCCGGGGCGTCGTCGCCGGAGGGGTAGGTCGCCGCGGTAAGACGTGCGAGACGGCGGACATTGATCCCGCCGTTCGACTGGACGTCGCGGGCTCCGCTCTGTTCGCGCGTAAGCCGCGGTGGTCAGGCGCTTGTCCGGAGAGAACCCCACGGGTAAGAGCGGACGAAATGGATCGGAGCGGAGATGCCCTTGTTTGATCTCTTCATCACGGGCTCCGGCCGAAGCGGTACGAGCATGGTTGCGGGCCTCTTTCGCGCCACCGGGGCGTTCATGGGCGAGCGTCTGGTGAAGCCTCGGATCAGCAACTCGCTTGGCTTCTTCGAAGACGCGGAGATCAACGGAATCAACGAGGACATTCTTCGCCCGCTCCTGCCCCGACGGACCGTCCACGACGGCCTGCCCTATGGAATGGATGCCCCTGGCCGCGGTCAGCTATGGCTCGCACGGCTCCCGATGGAGGTCGAGGTGGAGGCCGGCGAACGTGAGCGAGCGCGCATTCGCGCCCAGGTCGCCCGGTCGCCCTTCTGCTTCAAGGATCCGCGCTTTTGCTACACCCTCGAGAACTGGCGCCGCGAAGCCCCGCAGGCGCGCATGATCGGCGTCTTTCGGCATCCGGGCGAGGTGGTGGCGAGCATGTTCACCGAAGTGCGGACCGCGACTTACCTTCACGACTTCGCCATCAGCGTTTCGCAAGCCTTCGAGCTCTGGCGATTGATGTATCAACGAGTCCTCGCACGGCACTGCCGGCACGGACGATGGCTCTTCCTCCACTACGACGACCTCTTCGAGCCTCGCGTTCTGGAACGAATCGAAGCGTTCAGCAACACGGCGGTCGACCGGTCGTTTCCCACTCGTTCCTTGAAGCGGTCGCACTCCGAGTTTGCGATCGATGGTGCGACGCAGGACGTGTTCGACGAATTGATGCGGCGCGCGCGAGAATGAGGTCCGGAGCGTGACGATCGTGACCACGGCACCCAAGGTCTTTTGCGTCGGCTTCCACAAGACCGGCACCACCTCGCTGCACCATGCTCTGGAGGCTCTCGGTCTGCGCTGCAAAGGGTTCGACGGCGAATTGCTCGGCCGTTACGCGGCCGGTGAGCGCTCCTCGATCCTCGCCGTCGCCGAGAGCTACGATGCGCTTCGCGACTGGCCATGGCCGCTCCTCTACCGGGAGCTCGCCGAGCGGTATCGCGACGCGCGGTTCATTCTCACCGTGAGAGAACCGAGCTCCTGGCTGAAGAGCCTGATGCGCCATGCCGAGCGCACGGGACCCACCGAAGCCCGACGCATCGTCTATGGCCATGCCATGCTTCACGGGCACGAAGAGCGACATCTGGAGGTCTATCGACGACACAACGAGGCCGTGGCGGATTTCTTCCGAGGCCGATCGAACTTTCTGTCGCTCCGCACGGAGAACGAGCTCGACTACCCGCCGCTCTGCCGCTTCCTCGGGCTGCCGGTACCCGGGAGCGCTTTCCCTCACTCGTACCGGACCGAGCCGGTCTGAGCCCCATGGGCGACGTCGTCATCTGGCACATCGGGCGTTGCGGGAGCACGGTCCTTGGAAGCACGCTCAATCAGAATCCCGCGGTCCAGTGGGAGAACGAGATCTTCCGGCCGCTCCTGTTACGGAAGCGTGCCGGTCAACAAATTCCCAGTATGAGCGAGACGGTCGCGGCAGTGTCTGCTCGTAAGCAAAAGCCGGTGCAAGCGATCGAAGTCAAGTTCCTCGACGCGCAGCACCCCGACATTTTCGGCACCAACCCGACCGACATGCTCGCGATGTTTCTCGAGCGCGGCTTCGACCGGTTCGTGATCCTCAAGCGCCGCAACCATCTGCGCCGAATGGTCTCGCACTGCGTCGCGGAAGCGAACGGACGATATCACGTCGGACGGCGCTCAGTCGCGACGCTCCACCGCATCGTGCTCGACCCGCACTCGATCCGCGTCGGGGAAAAGAGGCAATCCCTCCTCGCCTGGTTCCGCGAGTTCGACGACGCGTATGCGCGACTCGGATCATTGCTCGCCCGGCATCCTCACTGCGAAGTGGTCTACGAAGAGGACCTGGAGAGAGACCCGCGAATCGGCTACCGGAAGGTGTGCGCATTTCTCGGCATCGAACCGGGCGAGGTCGAGGTGCTGTTTTCACGCACCAACCCCTTCTCTCTGGCCGAGATTCTCGTCAATTACGACGCGATCCGTGAACTGATCGAGAGGGCGGGGTACGCCTCGATGCTCGCCGAGGGCTGATCGACCTCCGAGCCTAGATCAAAGGCGGGTTTCCGTCCTCGATCCACTTTCGAAAGGAAGAATCGTAATCCGGCGGAGGCTTGACTTCGGCAGGGATCGGCTCTCCCATCTTTCGGTAGGGGCCCTCCTTGCCGCATCGATAGAAGACGCTCGGCGCGCCCGAGTGCGCGTGACACACGCCGGCTTGCTTGAAGTAGTAGAGCATCACACGGTCGCCGATGAGGTGGGCATACGGCGGCATCAGCACCCACTGCGCGAGGATGCGAAAACCAGCGCGTGTCACCATCATGCAACTGGTGTCGACGAACTTGTCCGGGTCGCTGATCGGGCACGGCCCCATCACCGACCCGTCGAGTCGACACAACATACGCGAAGACGAGACCAGGCCGGCGCGCGTCGTCTGATGCAAGCGTACCAGACTCTCGATGTGGTCTTCTCGATACCAATTGTCCGCATCGAGAAACGCGACCGCATCGAAGCCGAGGCCGATCGCGTGATACGAGCCGATCAGTCGCGGCGTCGAGCCGACGTCGGCGTGGAGCCGGGGCAATGTGACGTGATCGATTGGCCAGCTCGCGAGCTCCGGCCGCGGATTCCCGTCGCTGACCATCACGTGAAGACAGGGATGCCTTTGGCGCGTCACGCTCTCGTGGCAGTTGCGCAGGACCTCGAGCGATTCCTTGTAATAAGGAGTGACGACCGCGACCCTCATGACCCGGATCCTTCCAAGGAGCGGAGCCCGGGCGGGATTCCGACGATGGCGTCCAAACGATCGCCGAGCCGAAGCATGGTGTGGAGCATCCGTCACGCCCTCCTCGGCGTCCGTGATCCTGATTGAATGAGTGCAAAGAACGGTGTAGCGGCCGGGCGAACGCTGCGTCAAGAAGTCCTGCGGCGACTGGTTCGCCAGTCGTGAAAACGGATCCGCCAGTCCAGCGGGAGGGAGGCAGGATGTGGAGTCGCGTCTCGGTTCCGCCCGTGGCTGTCGGCGGCGTGGGAGGGAGCGGCACGCGCTTGGTCGCGGAGCTTCTCCGACGGCTCGGTTACTACCTCGGCGGAGATTTGAATGAGGCCACGGACAATCTTTGGTTCACGCTGCTCTTCAAACGGGCCGAGCTAGGGAGGGCTGACCGGAGCTCGCAGAGCTTCGATCGAGCTGTCGACATCTTCCGGAGCGTGATGGCGGATGGCCTGCCTCTCACGGATGCCCAGGTGGCGTGGGTGCATGGCCTCGCGGCACAGGATCGGCCACAGCACGACGCCGCGTGGCTCCGCGCGCGCGTGGACTCGCTGGTGCGCGCCGCGGGGCGCGCGCCACGTTGGCGGCAGTGGCTCGCGAAGCATTTCGCTTCGCTGCGAAGAACCGGCCGGTCCCCTCGGCGCTGGGGATGGAAGGAGCCGAACACGCACGTCTTCCTCGATCGGCTCGTGGTTGCGTTTCCGGAGATGAAATACGTCCACGTGATGAGAAACGGCCTAGACATGGCGCACAGCTCGAACCAGAGCCAGCTCCTCTTCTGGGGTCCCTCATTCTTGGGGACGCATGACTACAGCGTGAGCCCGCGGTGGTCTTTGAAGTATTGGTGCGCCGTCCATCGACGCGTCCTGGCAGTCGGGGAAACGATGCCGGGGCGGTTTTTGCTGCTCGACTACGACCGTCTCTGTTCGTCGCCGCACGAAGGTCTCGACAGGCTCCTCCGGTTCCTCGGCGAGCGGGCCGACGACCAGCGGGCTCTGGAGAATGTGGTGCACGCACCAAGCTCCAAAGGACGCTTCAGGAAATTCGGGCTGGACGTTTTCGACGTCGAGGACGTCGCGTACGTGAAAGGCCTAGGCTTCGAAACGCGCTGCGATTGAGGCGTCAGTGGATCCGCGAATGTCCGTGCAGCATGCGTCGCAGCAGGCTCGTTCCCGAGCGATCGCAGCCGCCGATGATGATCGGGTCGTTCAGCATGCGTAACCTAGATCGAGTAGCATGTCGCGGGCGATGACCTCGAAGCAGCGCTTCTCGTCGGTAGGCATCTCCGTTCGCCAGCGCTCGATCCGCGACACGTCCGGAGGACGGAGCGTCCATGCGAAAAATGACCGACGGCGTTCTGCGGATACCATGATCGATCCGTTCGGGTATCGACGGTCGCCAAGCTCGTTCAAGCGCGCCGCGGCTGTGTGGTGGTAAGCCTCCATGATGGGATCGTAAGGAAGCTCTAGAAAACGACAGACTCGTTCGAGCACCACTCGCGTGTCGACGACGAGGTCCTCGTAACGCACTTCGAGGTAGTGATTGCATCCTTGTCCTTGCTGTCGCGCTTCACGGATCCGCCAGAGCCAATTGCTGGCTTGAGCTTCGAGATCTGCGCCCGGTCCGAACCGTAGGTCGCGGGACGAGAGCGCCACGTCACGACCGTCGCGGATGACGTGAACGAATCGCGCTTCAGGCAACAGTTCCTGGATGGCGCGCAGGTGATTCGTGTAGCCCGGCGTCTTATCGCCCCAGCGAGCCTTGCCGAAACGGCCGCCATAGAGTCGATAGAAGCAACGGAGTGCAGCCGCTCGATCGAACGGCCGAATGTCCGCGACGGCCTGCCGGAAAGCTTCCGCGGGGACGTGGAAATCGGGCCACGAGTCGGCCCCCGTCACAACAGCGAGGATCTCGCGACGAAGGTCGTCACCGTCGCTTCGCAGCGCCAGCACCGCTGGAACGAAATGCGTCTCGGGTGGAATCGAAACCTCGGGGTGCGCGTCCAGCATCAAGCGCAAGAGCGTCGTTCCCGACCGAGGCACACCGACGATGTACACGGCTGGGGGAAAATCGGCCGATGCGCCGGGCCTCTGCGATTTTGCCGCCGCGGCCGGCCGCGGCGACTCTTCTCCGAGGAATTCATGCCGACGCCACGGGTCCGAACGATCCCAGACCCCCGGCGGACCGATCCGCTTCAGGCGCTCGCGAGGCGGAAAACGGAGCCGTTCGGGAGCAAAGCTCGCTCGCGCCCGGTGCCATCCCTTGTCCGCGACTTCCGTCCGGGAATAGACGCGCCCTGCGTACTTCGCGATCGCGTGTGCGCGGCTGAGCGTGACGTAGTGACGAAGCACGAAGGAAACGGGGAAGATTCGTCGGCCCGGGAAATCCGCCGAATGACCGCCGGATTCCGCCAAGCGAACGGCGACGCCGGGGAGCTTCTTCCAAGCGTTCACTCGCGCCAGCGGACGGGGTTCGAAGAAATAGTAGTGCTGCATCGCTGCTACGTAATCCGCCCCCTCGAATGATTCGTCCTCGCTCGCCGGCAGGAACACGAACTCATCGAAATTGATCGCGTTGGACCCGAAGCGATCCGCGGCCTCGATCCCCTGGCGCAGCGTGGAATAGGGCGGAGGCGCCTCGCGGATCTCGTCCGCATCGTGGTGCAGGAACCAGTCGGCGTCGATCTCCGCCGCGAGTCGTTCCTTGTCGCGAAGTTGCTCGTGCAATGCGAACATACCGCGGTACGGAGCCCGCTCGATGCGGAAGACGCCGCGGCCGAGAAAGGTCCTGGCGATTGCCGGGGTGCCGTCCGTCGAGTCGTTATCCACGACGCAGACCTCGACCCCGTGGCCGACCAGATGATCAAGGCATCGGCGGAGGAAGCGTTCTTCGTTTCGAACGGTGAGTAGCGCGACGATCCTCACGAATCCCGATTCCCCGCCCGAATTAGATAGGCAATGGTCCGGTCCCCCGCAAGCAGCAGCTGACAGCTGCGACGATCGCGTTCCTGCCGCGCGCGTCGAGCAACACTGGCCTCCAGCGCGATCGCAGCGACCTTTGCGCCGCGGCCCTGCTTGCAGGCGGCCTATCGTTCGAATAAGAAGGTCCGCGCGGCCACCGGCCTGTGAGATGACGGGCGCTTGTGTCGAGTCGTATATCGCGTGCCGGACGAACTACGAATTAGAGGCACATCGACATGGCCGACCCTCACTCTGCAGTCGGCGCGGTCGGCAGGACTGCAATGGGACATCGCCGTCTCGCCTAGCGTGAAGCGGCTCGCGCTTTGCGTCGAGCTCGGGGTCGCGGCGCTCGTCATCCGCCAGTTCGAGATCGGCGGGACG
This sequence comes from uncultured delta proteobacterium, assembly GCA_963745025.1. Classification (GTDB taxonomy): domain Bacteria; phylum Desulfobacterota; class Binatia; order JACPRU01; family JACPRU01; genus CAVQIG01. Next base: position 500,355 of record CAVUWD010000011.1, on the reverse strand, counting down.
GCGTTCGTCCGCACGTCCATGGCCGCGCTGGCGGGCGCGGCGGTGCACGCCGTTCTACCGGCTCGGCTTCGACTCGGCTTTTTCGTCACTCTGTCGATTTGCGCGATCTACCTCGTGCTGGGCGCTTGGGCCGGCACGTGGGTCGTGGCAATCGGTTTGGCGGTTCTCGCAATTTGTCATCTCCCTCTGTCCTTCCGGATCCGTGGAGCGTTATTGGTCGTCGCCTGTGGAGCTCTCGCGGCACTTCGACTCGAGTGGCTGCCGCTACCCTTCGAGGCCGCCGTCCTCCCGGTCCTCGGATCGATGTTCGTCTTTCGCACCCTGATCTACTTCTACGACCTCCGCCACGAACGCTTCGCGTGGTCGCCCGGCTACGCGCTCGGGTACTTCTTTCTGTTGCCGAACGTCTGCTTCGCGCTCTTCCCGGTGGTCGATTTCAAGACCTTCCGGCGTACACATCTTCAGGACGACCCGGATTGGAACGCGCAGGTCGGCCTCCAATGGATCAGCCGGGGAATCGTACACCTCGTGCTCTACCGGGCGGTTTATCTCTACGCGACGATCCCCCCCTCGGAGGTCACGTCCGTTTGGGACCTCGCGCGCTTCGTGGTGACGAGCTTCGCCCTCTACATGCGGGTCTCGGGCATCTTTCACGTGGTCGTCGGGATGCTGCATCTTTTCGGCTTCGCACTTCCCGAGACCCACCACCGCTACTTTCTCTCGACAGGCGTCGGCGACTTCTGGCGGCGGATCAACATTTACTGGAAGGACTTCATGCTGAAGCTCTTCTTCTACCCCGCCTACTTTCGGCTTCGCCGTCGCGGCGCGGCCGCGGCGCTCGTGCTGTCGACGGTCTACGTAGTGGTGATGACTTGGTTTCTGCATGCCTGCCAATGGTTCTGGATCGAGGGATCGTTCCCGCTGCGTTGGCAGGACGGGGTCTTCTGGACGATTCTCGCCATCCTGATGACGGCTGCGACGCTTGCAGAGTTTCGTCGCAAGGAGCCGAGGGGCGACGCCGTCATCATCAGCCGGCCGAGGCTCCTCGCGGTGCGCGCGGCGAGGGTCGCCGCCACGTTCGTCGGCATCTCCATCCTTTGGTCGCTCTGGACGAGCGATTCCCTCGAGGAATGGATTGCGGTTTGGTCCGTGCTGGGTAACGGCTGGGCGGGGGAGACGGCTTCTCGGCTGATGGGGCCGGTCGGCGTGGTGATCGGCACCGCCCTGTTGGCTGTCGCGAGCACAATCCCGGAAGCGACGGCGGCGCGCAGCGCGGTGGCCTCGGATCGGCATTTGCAGGGGGCGTCTTCCTTCTGGAACGCCGCGGGCGTCACCTCGGTCACGCTGCTGGTGCTGGCTCTGGCCGGATCACCCGAAGTGTGCCGAGCCTTCGCTCCGCCGCTCGATGAAGCGATGGCGCCGCTGCGCTCCGTATCGCTGAACCGGGTCGACCTCGCCAGGCTGCAACGAGGCTATTACGAGGACTTGATGAACGCGGACCGCTTCAACTCGCAGCTCTGGGAGCTCACGCTCAAACGGTCTCCTGGTTGGGGGAAGACCCCGCTATGGGGCCCGACGAGGGACTATCGAGGGCACGAGCTGATCCCATTTGCGAACCTCGTCTTCAAGGGTGCTCGTCTCCACACGAACGGCTGGGGGATGCGAGATCGAGAGTACAGCCGCAGCAAGCCAAGAGGGACGTATCGAATCGCGCTGCTCGGCGGCTCCTTCGTCATGGGAAGCGGCGTCGGGGACGACGAGACGTTCGAGACGCTACTCGAGGAACGTCTCAACCGCGAGCTCGGCGCGCGAAGTGGGCTCCGCTACGAGATCCTCAACTTCGCGGTCGGCGGCTACGGTCCGCTGCAGAGGCTCATGAGCCTCGAGCTCAAGGCATTCGCCTTCGAACCGGATGCGGTTCTGCACGTCGCCCAGGCCGGCGACCTCCTGATGGAGATTCACGACTTGCGGCTCGCGACCGAGCGCGACAGTTGGCCGCCGTACCCGTTCGTACGCGAACTTCTGCAGCAGGCGGGCGTTCGCAAGGGGATGTCGGAGGCGGAGATGCTGCGACGGCTTCGACCGCGCGCGCAAACCTTGCTCTCATGGGTCGACGATACGATCGCCAAGCAGTGTGCGGAACGGGGTGTGCTGCCGTTGTGGGCATGGTTGCCGTCGCTGGATCCGCGAACGGCATCCATGCCGGCTCCGCATCCGCCGCCCGGCTTCGTCGCGATGAACCTCGAAGGGCTGTTCGACGGACGAGACCTCGCGGGCTTGAGGCTCACAGATTGGGACTTCCACCCGAACGCCGAGGGGCATCGCATGATCGCGGATAGACTGTACGCCGAGATCCTCGAGCGGGGCGGAATCGATCTGCTCCGTCCCGGATTTCGGCAGGCGCTGGAGGGGCAATGAACGATCCGTCTACCCCCGTGGACAGCGAGATCGGCGAAGCCGTGAAGAGCTTCATTCTGACGGAATTTCTGCCCGGCGAAGATCCCTCGGAGCTCGGTGAGGACACTCTGCTCATCAGCGGAAAGATCCTCGATTCGATCGCGGCCCTGAAGCTCGTCGGCTTCTTGGAGACTCGATTTGGATTCGAGGTCGAAGCCCACGAGGCGGACTTCGACAATCTGGACTCGATCGGACGAATCGTTCGCTTCGTGCATTCGAAGCTTCGCTCGACCCATGGCTGAGATTCGGCTCCTGCACGAGCTCCTGTGGCGTGCCGCCGAAGCTTGGCCGGCCCGAGTTGCCCTCGAAGAGGAAGGCGGTGCCTCGATCACGTACGACGAGCTCGCGGCGCTCGCGGACGCGGCCGGCGAGGCGCTTCGGCGGCTCGGAGTACGGCGCGGAGATCGTGTGGCCGTCTGCGTACCGAAGTCGATCGACGCCGTCGCCGCCATTTTCGCCGCGATGAAGGTGGGTGCCGCGTACTTGCCCCTGAACCCGAGCGCACCGGCCGAGCGAAACCGCGCGATCGTCAGGGACGCTCGGGTGAGCGCGGCCGTGCTCGAGCGCCGATCCGCCGATCCGCTCCGCGAGGATCTCGCGGAGGCGTCCGTGGTCACGCTCGACGACGTGGGTCGCGGCGACGGTCTGCGGAAAGCCCTGGCAGAGAGCCCTCGAACTGGCCGCCCGCCCGCGCTTGACGCCGTGGACGCTCACCCCGGTGAGCCCGCCTACGTCCTCTATACGTCGGGGTCGACGGGGACGCCGAAAGGCGTGATGATCTCGCACGCCGCCGCCTTGAGCTTCGTCGACTGGGCTTCGCAGACGTTCCACCCCACGTCCGCCGATTGCTTCTCGTCGCACGCGCCCCTGCATTTCGACTTGTCTGCCTTCGATCTCTACGTCGCGATCCGCCACGGCGCGCGCGTCGTGTTGATCAGCGACGCCACGGGGAAGGAGCCGCTGCGGCTGGCGGCGCTCATCGCCGAGCGGCGGATCTCGGTTTGGTACTCCGTTCCTTCGGTGCTCGCCTTGCTCGCGAGGTACGGCAAGCTCGCGCGCCGGCGCTATCCCGATTTGCGTCTGGTGCTCTTCGCCGGAGAGGTATTCCCGGTCGTGCCTCTGCGCGCGCTACAGTCGCTCTGGCCAGCGCCCCGGTACTTCAACCTCTACGGGCCGACCGAGACCAACGTCTGTACCGCGTTCGAGATCCCGCCGACGATTCCCGAGGATCGCGCTCGGCCTTACCCGATCGGACGAGCCTGCTCGCATCTCCGCACGATCGTCGTCGACGCAAGCGGTCGCCCCGTGCCTGCCGGCTCGGAAGGCGAGCTGTGCGTGCGCGGGCCCACGGTGATGCTCGGCTACTGGAACCGGCCGGGGGAGACGGAGCGAGCCTTTCTCGAGATGGCCCCGGGCGAGCGATGGTACCGGACCGGCGACGTCGTCGTGGAGAACGGCGAGGGAGAGTACCAGTTTCTCGGCCGGCGGGACCGGATGGTGAAGCGTCGCGGGTATCGTGTCGAGCTCGGCGAGATCGAAGCGGCCCTTCATCGTCATCCGGTGGTTCGCGAGGCGGCGGTGATCGCGCTTGCCGACGACGTCGACGGTCTTCGCGTGAAGGCGTTTCTCGGACTGTCTCGCAAGCCTCGTCCGTCGGTGATCGAGCTCAAGCGCTTCTGTGCGGACGTATTGCCCGACTACATGATTCCCGACCACTTCGCCTTTGCCGATGCACTACCGCGCACGTCGACGGGCAAGGTCGATTACCGCCGACTCGAAGCCGACGAGCGGCGTGGGGTAATGATCGAACGATGCTCTTCGGCCTGAGCCCCGAGCACGAGGAGCTGCAGCGGGCGGCCATCGCGTTCGCGCGCAGCCGGTTGACCTTCGACGTCTCCGCCGCGGATCGGTCGGGCACGTTCTCGCGCGAAGGTTGGCGCGCTTGCGCGGAGTTCGGCGTTCACGGTCTGCCGATCCCACCCGAGTACGGCGGACGGGGAGAGGGACCGCTCGCGACGATTGCCGTGATGGAGGGACTCGGTTACGCCTGCAGAGACCACGGCCTGCTCTTCTCGATCAACGCGCACCTTTGGAGCGTGTCGATGCCGATCCTGCTCCACGGCACGAGCGCGCAGAAGGAGCGATATCTTCGCGGACTCTCGGACGGCACGTCCATCGGCGCGAACGCCGCGAGCGAAGCGGACGCGGGGTCGGACGTGTTCGCGCTCCGCACGCGCGCCGTCCGCGACGGCGACGGCTACGCGCTGAACGGCGCCAAGACCTTCGTCAGCAACGCGCCCGTCGCCGACCTGTTCCTGACGTACGCCACGGCCGACCCCGCGCGTGGAGTCCTGGGCATCTCGACGTTTCTCGTCGAGCGTTCCACGCCGGGCGTCACCGTGCGGAGCCCGATCGACAAGACGGGTCTCAGGACCTCGCCGATGGCCGAGGTCACCTTCGAGGATGTTCGCGTGCCTGTGGAGAACCGTCTCGGCCGCGAAGGGCGAGGTGCGGAGGTGTTTCACTCCTCGATGGAGTGGGAGCGCGGATGCATTCTCGCGAGCTGCCTCGGTACCATGCGACGGCAGCTCGAGGAATGCATCGTGCACGCCCAGCGGAGAAAGCAGTTCGGACAGGCAATCGGCAAGTTCCAGTCGGTCGCGAACCGCATCGTCGCCATGAAGCTTCGCCTCGAGACTGCGCGGCCGCTGGTCTACCGTGTCGGATCGTTGAAGGAGCAAGGGCGGAGCGCGGAGCTCGAATCGGCGATGGCCAAGCTCTACGTCTCGGAAGCGTTCGTCGAGTCGTGCCTCGACGCGATTCAGATCCACGGCGGATACGGCTACACGACCGCGCTACCCTACGAGCGAGAGCTCCGCGACGCGATCGGCGGCACGCTCTATTCCGGCACCTCCGAGATCCAGCGACACATCATCGCGACGAAGCTCGGTCTCTAGGCTCGACCGGAAATAGTCTCGCCCGCGGAGTGCACGAAGCCCGCACCCGACTCGGACACGTTCGCGAACGCCAGGGGAGTCGCGGGGGTCGTCCTTGGAGGCATCCGCGGCTCCGAGGAAGAGCTCGTGTGCGTCCAAGTCGGGTCCGGGCCCGTGTGCGCGATCGCTCCAAGTACGTTCGCTTCAGGCTAGAACGCCGGCCGAAACGCGTTCGCCGTCAGCGTGCCGAGCATCGAGTGCCAGATGTGGTTCTCGTTGTCTTCGACGGTCTTGGCGAGCTCGCGCATCTTCGTCAGCACCGGTGGCTCGTCCTCGTCGTAGAGATCTCCCTGGAGCAGCTGAATCACCTGCGTGCGGTACTTCGGGTTCGACACGAAGTACGTGAACAGCACGTTCAGGCGGTAGTAGAGCGTGATGAACTTGTACCAGTTGTTGGTCCCGCGGCGCATGGTCGCCTCGAACTCGCGGAAGCTCTCGCGGGTGAACGGTCCGCCGCGCTCGAGCCCGCGAAGCACGTCCGCGGCGACCAGCCGCGCGCTGTTCATGGCGATCGACACCCCGCTCGAGAAGATCGGGTCGACGAACCGAGCGGCATCTCCGATGAGCGCGAATCCGTTGCCGCAGATCTGCTTCATCGCGTAGCTGTAATCGCCCTCTTCCTTCCACGGCCGGACCTGACGCGACTGACGGAGCTTTTCGAGAAGCTCGGGCCGGCTGGCGACGCAGTCCCAGAAGAACTGTTCGCGCGAGGCGCGAGACTTGGCGAAGTTGTGCTTCTGCGTCACCACGCCGAAGCTCGTCACGGTCGTGGTGATGGGAATCTGCCAGACCCAGCTATTGGTGACCGGGAGGAAGTGAATGAAGATGTAATCGGCCTTCGGTCCCGATCCGCGGTCGAAATCCTCGAACCAGGTGTGGATCGCGAACTGGTTGAATACGGGGTCGGTCACCTTCAACCGGAGCTGCGAGCCGAGGGTCGTGTGACGGCCGCTCGCGTCGAGCACCACGCGAACCGACGTGCGGAACTCTTTCCCGTCGGTCGTCGCGGTGATGACGGGAAACGGATCGCCTTCGCAGTCGATTTGACCCACATGGACGCCTTCCCGAACGTCGGCGCCGAGGGTGCTCGCGTGGCGCAGTAACATCATGTCGAAGAGCCCGCGGTCCACGTGGTACGTGTAATTCCGGTCCACCCCCGGCTGCTCCCGTTCCTCGAAGCGCACGTCGACGTTGTAGTCGGTGGGCAGATCCTGGAAGTCGTGGCTGTAGGTGGCCTGCGCGCTGCTGGTCCAGGCCGCGCCGTACTTTCTGGGGAACTTCGCGTTCTCCATCTGATCGATGAAGCCGAGATCCCGCAGCACCCTCGTCGTCGAGGGGACGAACGACTCGCCGACGTGAGGCCTCGGAAAGATTTCGCGCTCGAACACGACGCAGCGAACGCCTGCCTTGGCGAGATAGCCTGCGGCTGCCGAGCCGGCCGGCCCGCCTCCGATGATCCCAACGTCGAACTCCGGCTTGATCGGCATGATGCTTCGACTCCTTCGCGCCGCTTGCTGCACGACTTCTCGGCGATCGTCAATTCGCTCGGCTACCCACCAAGGCGCTGTTCGCGTTCCAGGGGGAGAAGCGAACGTGGTGCGCCTCCGCGAAGCCAGCCTCGCGGAGCCACGCCAAGCCCTCGGCCGCGCTGTGGTTCCGGCCCTCCCTCGTCACGGCACGGAGAATCAAGTTGAGCAGCGTCGCCCAGCGTGGCGACGCGCGGTCCTCGTCGAGGAACTGTCCTTGGACGACGATCCGACCGCCCGGCCGCAAGAGCTCGTGGCAGTGGCGCAGGAGCGTGCGAGAGCCCGCCTCGCCGAGCATGTGGAGGACGTTCGAGACGAGGACGGCGTCGAACGATCGGCCGAGCTTGCACGTCAGGGCGTCGCCCGCGATGAAGTCCAAGCGTTCGGCGAGCCCGCGGCCGGTGGCGATCGCGCGCGCCTCGGCGATGACCTCCGGGACGTCGAGCAGGGTGGCAGAGACCTTGGGATGCCGCTCCACGATCGCGAACGAATAGGCGCCCGATCCGCAGCCGAGATCGAGCAGCGTATTCGTCGCGGAGAAGTCGATCCGCTCCGCCAACTCCGGAGCGTGCGTGCGGGCATAGACGTCCATGGCGCGCGTACGGATGCGATCGAGCATGCCGTCGCCCGGGCCGAGGTCGGCGGCGATTCCCGGCTCTGCGGACCGCACGGACCAGGCCAAGCGCATCAGCGAGGGCGCGACGGCATGCAGCCACGAGATCCACTCGCCGACGTACTGAGGCGAGCCGGCACGTCCCAGGCAATCGAGGAGCACGCCGCTCGCCTCGTACGCCCCATCCTTCCGCGACAGCACCCGCAGAGCGACCGCGGCGTCGAGGATCGCCTCGAGCGTGTCGCGGTCCCCGCGGGTCTGTTGCTGCAGGTCGTCGAGCGTCTTTCGCCCGCTCGCGAGCGCGGCGAAGATGCCGAGCTCGAACAGAGCGAAGAGGACCGCCGAGTCGAAGAATCGCTCCGCGACCTGGAGGGTCGCGGCCTGCCGCCGGAGCGTCTCGAACGATACGGGCTTCACGCGGGGGATTGCCTCCGCCCTCGGGGGCGCGAAGTCAAGCGGCCCTAGACTCCGCGCCGCACGCAGGTAGAGTGTGCGCCCGTCATGCCCCGACTCGATCCCTTCATGAGCAGCGTGAAGCCCGAGCAGCCGGCGTTCCTCCGCGCGTGGGCCTCCCGCAAACCGGGCCAGCTCCTCGGCAAGGGTCATCCGGCCGGCGATTTCTTGCAGGCCCACGAGTGGAAGGTCCTCGAGGAGAGCCAGGGGTTCTTGAAGATCCGTGCGCATCTGCCGCACCACGTCCGCAACCCGCGCGGCCAGCTCTTCGGCGGCTTCACGCCGACCTACGTCGACCTCGTGGCTCTCTTCACCGTGCGCGCGGGCGAGTCGCGGGTGGAGGAGCGCTTTCGCACCTGGCTCGCGACGACCAATCTGCGAGTCGACTTCTTCGAGCCGATCGTCGGCCCCGAGTTCCTCATGGAGAGCCGGCTCGTCAAGCGGCGCGGCCGCACGAACTTCGTCGAGACGCGCTTCTTCGATCCCGAAGACACGCTCGCCGCCTTCGCGCTGACGACGATGCGCGAGCTCGCGCGCGACCGTCCGATCGGGGACGTCTAGGAGCCTCGGTCACAGATCGCTCCCGTTGGTCGCGATCCTCCGTACGGTCTCCCGGGTTCGGGCGAGGTTCTAGTCCACAAGCTAGCCCCTCGTTGGAGTCCCTAGGGAAGCTCGCTAGAGTACAGACGTTGAGCCGTCCGAAGAGCCTTCTGGTCGCGAACCGCGGCGAGATCGCCATCCGCATCCTGCGGGCGGCGGCCGACCTCGGCATGCGCACCGTCGCGGTCTTCTCCGAGGACGACGCGCGTTGCCTGCACGTCCGCCGGGCCGACGAGGCGCGGCCGCTGCGGGGAAGCGGCGCCGCCGCCTACCTCGACGTCGAGCAGATCGTCGCCGTGGCGCGCGAGGCCGGCTGCGACGCGATCCATCCCGGCTACGGCTTCCTCGCGGAGAACGCGGCCTTCGCGCGCGCTGCGCCGAGGCGGGGATCCGCTTCGTCGGGCCGCGCGCGGAGCTGCTCGAGCTCTTCGGCGACAAGGGCGGGCGCGGGCGCTCGCCGAGCGCTGCGGCGTGCCGGTCCTGCCCGGGACGTCGCGGCCGACGACCGTCGCCGAGGCGCGTGAGTTCCTCGCCGCGCTCGGCGCGGGTGCGATGATCGTCTGAAGGCGGTCGCCGGCGGCGGCGGCCGCGGCATGCGCGTGGTGGCGGACCCCGCGACGCTCGAGGACGCCTTCGAGCGCTGCCGCTCCGAGGCGCAGGCGGCGTTCGGCAACGGCGACCTCTACGTCGAGCGCTACCTGCTCCGGGCGCGGCACGTCGAGGTGCAGATCGTCGGCGACGGCACGGGAGCGGTCAGTCACCTCTGGGAGCGCGAGTGCACCCTGCAGCGCCGCCACCAGAAGCTCGTCGAGATCGCGCCGAGCCCGGGGCTCGGCGAAGCCTGCGCGAGCGGCTGCCGACGGCGGCGGTGCGGCTCGCCGAGGCGGCGCGCTACGAGAGCCTCGGCACGTTCGAGTTCCTGGTCGACGCCGGCGACGCCGGCGATGGCTTCGTCTTCATCGAGGCGAACCCGCGCCTGCAGGTCGAGCACACCGTGACCGAGGAGGTGACCGGCGTCGACCTGGTCGAGGCGCAGCTCCGGCTCGCCGCGGGCGACGCTCGCTCGAAGCCCTCGGGCTTGCGACAGGCGACGTTCCCGAGCCGCGCGGCTTGGCGATCGCAGGTGCGCGTCAACATGGAGACGATGCGCGCCGACGGCACGGCGACGCCGGCGGGCGGCACGCTCACGGCGTTCGAGCCGCCGTCCGGACCGGGCGTGCGCGTCGACACGCTCGGCTACGCCGGCTACGACGACGAGCCCGCGCTTCGACTCGCTGCTCGCCAAGCTGATCGTGCACTCGGCCTCGCCGGAGCTTCGCGAGCGCTCGTGGCGAGGGCCTACCGCGCGCTCGGCGAGTTCCGGATCGAGGGCGTGGCGACGAACCTCGCGTTCCTGCAGGCGCTGCTCCGGCATCCCGCCGTGGCCGCCAACGAGATCCACACGCGCTTCGTCGAGGAGCACGCCGCGGAGCTGGCTCCGGCGGCGAGCGACGAGCAGCGACGACTGTTTTTCGAGAGCTCGACGGCGCGGCCGGCACAGAAGCTCGCCGGCGCGCGGGTCGACGCGCGCCGATCCGCTCGCGGTGCTCGCGCACGGCAAGAGCCGCCGCGGCTCGGCGGCGGGCGCGCCGCCTCGCCGAGCGCCGCGCCGGCCGGCGCCGCCGTCGTCCGCGCGCCGATGCAGGGCACGATCGTCGCGCATCGAGGTCGCCGAAGGCGACGCGGTGCGCGCGGGTCAGCCGCTGCTCGTGATGGAAGCGATGAAGATGGAGCACGTGATCGCGGCCGAGACCAGCGGCGTCGTGCGAGCGCGTCGCGCGTCGCGCGCGGGCGACACCGTCGTTCGAGGGCCATCCTGCTCGTGTTCGCTCGAGCCGAGCGACGGTCGACGGCGCGGCGCGAGGCCGCGGCGGCGACGGTCGATCTCGACGCGCATCCGGCCCGGACCTCGCCGAGGTGCTCGAGCGCCACGCGGTCGGGCTCGACGACGGCGCGGCCCGACGCGGTCGCGCGCCGGCGCAAGACCGGCCAGCGCACCGCGCGCGAGAACGTCGACGACCTCTGCGATCCCGGGACCTTCGTCGAGTACGGCCCGCTCGTGATCGCCGCGCAGCGCGCGCGCCGCACGCTCGAGGATCTGATCGCAGCGCACGCCCGCCGACGGCCTGGTCGCCGGCATCGGCAGCGTGAACGGGCAGCTCTTCGAGCCGACGCGGCGCGCGCTGCGTCGTGATGTCGTACGACTACACCGTGCTCGCCGGCACGCAGGGCGTGCAGAACCACCGCAAGAAGGACCGCATGTTCGAGCTCGCCGAGCAGCGGCGGCTGCCGGTCGTGTTCTTCACCGAGGGCGGCGGCGGGCGGCCGGGCGACACCGACGGCCTCGGCGTCGCGGGCCTCGACTGCATGGCGTTCCACTACTTCGGCGCGGCTCTCCGGGCTCGTGCCGCTGGTCGGCATCAACTCCGGGCGCTGCTTCGCCGGCAACGCCGCGCTGCTCGGCTGCTGCGACGTCGTCATCGCGACGCGCAGAACTCGAACATCGGCATGGGCGGCCCGGCGATGATCGAGGGCGGCGGGCTCGGCGTCTTCCGCCCCGAGGAGGTCGGCCCGATCGACGTGCAGGTGCCGAACGGCGTGGTCGACGTCGCCGGTCGCCGACGAGGCCGAGGCGGTCGCGCGTCGCGAAGCAGTACCTCTCCTACTTCCAGGGCGCGCTGTCGCGACTGGCGATGCGCGGACCAGCGCGTGCTGCGCGCCGTCATCCCCGAGAACCGCCTGCGCGTCTACGACGTGCGGCGCGGTGATCGAGACGCTCGCCGACACCGGCTCGGTGCTCGAGCTGCGCCGCGGCTTCGGCCTCGGCATGGTCACGGCGCTCGCGCGCATCGAGGGCCGGCCGCTCGGCGTCATCGCCAACAACCCGACGCACCTCGCCGGCGCGATCGACACGCGACGGCGCCGACAAGGCCGCGCGCTTCATGCAGCTCTGCGACGCGTTCGACCTCCCGATCCTGTTCCTCTGCGACACGCCCGGGCATCATGGTCGGGCCCGAGGTCGAGAAGACCGCGCTCGTGCGCCACGCGCGCGCGCATGTTCGTGACCGGCGCGAGCCTCACCGTGCCGTTCTTCACGATCGTGCTGCGCAAGGGCTACGGCCTCGGCGCGCAGGCGATGGCGGGCGGCAGCTTCAAGGCGCCGCTCTTCACGCGTCGCGTGGCCGACCGGCGAGTTCGGCGGCATGGGCCTCGAGGGTGCGGTGAAGCTCGGCTACCGCAAGGAGCTCGCGGCGCTCGACGATCCGGCCGAGCGCAAGGCGCTCTTCGAGGAGATGGTCGACGCGCATGTACGAGCACGGCAAGGCGCGTGAACACCGCGTCGCACTTCGAGATCGACGACGTGATCGACCCGGCGGAGTCGCGCCGCTGGATCGTGAGCGCGCTCGCGCTCGGCGCCGCCGCCGCCGCCGCGGCGCCGGCAAGAAGCGGCCGTGCATCGACACCTGGTGAGGGGGACGTTCTTGACCTTCGTAACCTTCGTCACGTTCCTCGCTTTGGCGAAGTCCTCTACGGAGAGAGACGCGACAAAGGTTACGAAGGTCAAGAACGTCCCCTTCCCTGCGGCGGCGGGTAGTACACCGTGAGAAACCCGTCCTCGTCCATGCGCGCTTGATCGCCGGTCACGTACCAGCCGTCGCGAAGGACGTCGCCGTCGCCGTCCGCGTAGCCCTTCATCACGTTCGGGCCGCGTACCCAGAGGATGCCGTCGGTCCCCGGCGGCAGTGCCTTTCCGGTTTGCGGATCGACGATCCGCACCGACACGCCGGGAAGCGGATGACCGGTCGTGCCCGGGCGGGAACCCGTCTGGCGCTCCCGCCCGTGCGCCACGTCGGGCACGTTCAGCGAGACGATCGGCGCGCATTCCGGCCGGCCGTACCCTTCGAGCGGATCGATGCCGAATTTTGCGGCGAAGGCCTCGCCGAGCTCGTCGGGCAAGTCCTCACCGCCGACCGCGGCGAAGCGCAAGCTGGCGAATTGCTCGCGGCTCACGGACGCGGTGAGCGACGCGAGCAGCGTGGGATTGACCGCCACGAGCGACACGTGCTCGGCGGCGACGAGCTCGCCGAGTCCTTCATGCAGTCGGTCGAATCCGTAGACGACACGCGCCCCGCTCAGCACCGGCAGCCAGAGCGTCGTGGCGAAACTCATCGCGTTCGAGAACGGCAGCAGGCCGAGGATCGCATCCCGCGGCGTGACGTCGAGCACCTGCCGCAGCGCCTCGAGGTTGGAGAGCAGGTTGTGGTGCGAGAGGAGCGCGCCGCGCGGACGGTCCGGCGACTCAGTCGGATAGGAGAAGAGGATCGTCGCCACCCGGTCGACGTCGTGCGTGTCGCAAACACCGAGGAGCCTGGCGGCGGCCCGTGCGGGGAGCCAGCGAACCGCAGCCGCGGCGAGCCGCGAAACGGCGAGATCGCTCACGATCTCGGCCACGTCGAGGATCCCCTTGCGCGGGAGCTTCGCCTCGGCGCGGACGTTTTCGAGATACGCCCGGCTCGTCAGCACGGTCGAGATGCCGCAGGTCTCGATCATCGAGCGAGCGATGTCGCCGGGCGGCGTCGGATCGAGGTTCACCGGCACGCGGCCCGCGAGCGTGGTCGCGAAGTTGGCGAGCGCGGCCGGCACGCCCGGAGGAAGCAGGATGCCGATCCGCTCGTCGCTCTGCGCGCGAGCGAAGATCCGATCGCGCAGCGCAATCGCCTGCACGACCGTCTGGCGGAACCCGAGCTCTCGGCACGCGCCGTCGACGAGCAGCGGCTGGCTCCCGTAACGGCGCGCCGCGCGCAGGAGCTCGATGGCGAGCGGCCGCTGCCGCTCCTTGCGATGCCCGTACGCGTCGACGGAAAGCTCCTGGATGCGGCTCCGTACCTCGTGCGCTCTGGCGGTCGAGGGCAGCGGCTCGCCGAACACGACGGTCACGGGCCGGCGGATCCCCTTCGGCCACTTGAAGAAGAACTTGCCCCCCTCGTAGCTGAAGATGCTCCCCCAGATGCCCTCGACGTAGACCGGCACGATCGGACAGTCGACGCCCGAGGCGATCTTCTCGAAGCCGCGCTTGAACTTGAGGAGATTCCCGGTGCGCGTGATCGCGCCCTCGGCGAAGATGCACACCACGTGGCCGTCGCGGATCTGTCGTCGCGCGATCGCCAGAGACTCCTCGGTCTTGCTCGGCGGATCGCCCGCGGCCACGGGAATCGCTCCCATGCGGCGGAAGAACCAGTTGAGCGCCGGCCACTCGTAGTACGTCCGGAACATCAGGAAGCGGATCATGCGATCGCAGGCCGCGCCGATCAGCAGGAAGTCCACCCACGACGTGTGATTGGCGACGAACAACGCCCCCTCGCGGGGGACGTTGCTCTCGCCGACGGCGCGCACCCGGTAGATCGTGTTCGTGACGAGCCAGAGAATCAGGCGGACGAAAAAATCCGGCAGCAGGTTCATTACGTAGAGAGATCCGCCCACCGTGAGGAACGCCGTCGAGAGGATGACTTGAGCGGTGGTGAACCCCGCGAGGCTCGTGAGCAACGAGGGCAGCCCGGCGGCGCAGAGAACCGCGGTGAACGTGAGCACGTTCGAAAAGGCGATGAGCCGGCCCTTCATCCCCTCGGGGCTCCGCTGCTGGAGGAGCGAGTTGAGCGGCACGATGAACAGGCCGGACGACAGGCCGAGGAGCACGAGATCGAGCGCGGCGCGGGCCGGGATGCCGAACGGCAACCGCCATGAGCCGTTGCCGAAGAGTGCGAGGTCGAACGCGCAGAGCGATATGCCGAGGCTGCCGAGCGGAACGAGCCCGATCTCGACGTGGCCGCGCGACAGACGGCCGGCGATCAGCGAGCCCGCGGCGATGCCGATCGAAAGCACGGCGAGGAGGATGCCGGCGTCCTCTTCGGCGAGCGCGAGGACGTTGCGGCCGAAGACCGGAATCAAGGTGAGAAACAGCGAGCCGAGAAACCCGAAGTAGGCGATGCCGAGAAGCGTGTAGCCGAGAACACGGCTCTTGCGCATTTCGCGCCAGTCGCTCGCGACGGAGGCAGCGAGCGTCCAGACGAATCGGGCATTCGGATTGCCGGCAGGGGCGCGGGGCGCGAACGCGACCGCCGTCGTACCGACCAGGGCGACGCCGACATAGGTGAGCCCTGCGGAGGCCAGGTGTCCCTTGAAGAGGCTGTACACGTACACGCCGGCGATCGATCCGCTGAGGATCGCCAGGTTGGTGGCGAGTTCGAGGATGCCGTTGGCGAACGAGAGGTCCTTGTTCTCGAAGACCTCCGGAAAGATGCCGTACTTTGCGGGGCTGAAAAAGGCGCTGTGCGTCGCCATCAGGAAGAGCGCCACGAAAAGCAGCGGAACGCTCGCCGAAGCGAAGGCGAACGTCGCCAGCCCCATGGCCATGATCTCCGGAGACTTGGTCCAAAACAGCACGCGGTGCTTCGGGAAGCGGTCGGCGAAATAACCGGCGATCGGCGAGAAGAGGAGAAATGGAATCGGAAAGCATGCGGCGGCGAGGCTCGAGTAAAGGACCTGCGTGCTCTCTCCTGACACGGTCGCGAGGATCAGCAGAACGAGCGTGACCTTGAAGGCGTTGTCGTTGGCGGCGCCGAGGAATTGCGCGAGAAGGAAGCTCCAGAACCGGGGCGAGCGGAGACCGATCTTTGCGGGCGCATCCATCGCTCGCATCTTTCCCGAAAGCGATCCGCCGCCACAAACGAAACGGCTTTCGGCGGGTGGCGCCTCGGTCTGCGGCATGAACGCCGCGATTTCGAGAAGCGCTGGAGATTCCGATCGGGACGTACTCGGCCCGACCGGAAACTCCAGCCATCGTGCGGAGCGCGAAACGCAATAGCTTTCGGTGGGTACTGTCCTAAGCCCAAAACCCTCGGTTCCATAGAAAATGGCGCGGGAAATCCCCGCAGGTTCAACGAGTTATCGCTGAAAACCGGCCAGCACCCTTCGGTGTGGTCTATTGCCTTCCGCGCTTGCGCGCGGTTGCGGTCGGTTGTGATCGACCCGAGTCCGGGCCGATCACAACCGACCGCGTTCCTCCGTCCGCTCGAAGCGTCGTGCGGAACTCGAGGGGGTACTTCGGCGATCGCCGTGCAAAACGTTTCAGGATGCCGCGGGTTCAAAGACGGCGAGCAAAGGAAAGCGACCGGCCGCCAGCCAGAGCCGATGACACCTCCCCAAAAGCTCGACGCGGAGTGGATCCCAGCGGCGCAAAGCGGACCGCACCGGAGCACCTCGGTCGCGCCGAGAGAAGGGCTCGCGCTCTTCGCGCTTTGGCTCCTCTCGGCGAGCGCGTGCTCGCTCGTCCGACCGACGGCCGCGACGCTCAGGACCGGCCGGCAGGAGGTGGGGAATGCTTCCTGGTACGGCAAGCGCCATCAAGGGAAGCAAACCGCGAGCGGCGAGCGCTTCGACGAGTTCGCGATGACCGCGGCGCACCGGACGCTGCCGTTCGGAACGCGGGTACGGGTGACGAACCTCGAGAACCGCCGCTCGGTGATCGTCCGCGTGAACGACCGCGGGCCGCTCGTCGACGGCCGCGTCATCGATCTCTCTCTCGCCGCCGCCCGGGCGCTCGACATCGTCGACGAGGGCGTGGTGCTCGTGCGGCTCCAGGCGCTCCGGTAGGATACGCGAGTTCCGCAGAGGGGACCCCTTCCCCTTTTTCTCAAGGGCGATCCTGGAGTTTGCTCACGAAGGCCTTGAGAAGCGCCCGATCCTCGCTCGTGCGGAGCGGGATTCCGAATTCGATCGCGGTCGCCGCGCCCGCGTAGCGCCGTCGGCACTCGTCCGCCACGGAATCGTGCGAAGCGACGACGGCGATCGTCTCGAGCATCTCGTCGGAAACGAGCGCGGGCATCTCCTCCCAGCGGCCGCTGCGCGAGAGGTGGCTTAGCTCGTCCGTCAGCCCGCCCCAGCCATGGAGCTCGAACACCCTCCGATAGGTGCGCGTCGAGGCGTAGAAGGCGACGCGCGCGCGCACGTCCCGGGCTCGCTGCGAGACGCCGGCAGGATCGGCCGCCGTGGCGATCAGCGGGCTCACGCAGACCTCGACTTCGCCCGCGCTCCGCCCCGCCTTGCGCGCTCCGGCCTCGATCGCAGGCAGCATGACCTCGTCGATGTACTTCCGCGTGCAGATCGGATGGGGCCGGACGCCGTTGGCGATCTCGCCCGCCAGTCGGCACGTGAGCGGGTTCACGGCCGCGAGCTGGATCGGGATCTGTGGGTGCTCGATCGGTCCGGGATTGAAGAGCGGCACCATAAGCGTGAACGTGTAGTGCCGGCCGCGGAAGTCGAGCGGCCGATCGCTCTGCCAGGAATCCCAGATCGCCCGCAGCGCGAGCACGTACTCGCGAAGCCGTGGGCCCGGCGGCGTCCAGCGAACGCTGTAACGACGCTCGTTGTGGCCCTTCACCTGCGTGCCGAGGCCGAGCGTGAAGCGTCCACGCGAGAGGCTCTGGAGCCCCCAGGCGGTGAGCGCCGTCACCATCGGGCTCCGCGGGAATGCGATCGCGACGGCCGTCGTCAGGCGCACGCGCTCGGTGACCGCCGCCGCGAGCGCGAGCGGAAGGAAGGGGTCGGTCTTGGTCTCGAGCGCGACCAGGCCGTCGTAGCCGAGCGCTTCGACCTCGCGCGCGAGATCCGGTACGCGTCGCAGATCGAGCCGCTCCTCGGCTTGACGCACTCCGGGGTCGACCTTGCCGATCGGCAGCGCGGTCTCGACGCGCATGTCAGAGCGACGGCTCGGCGAGCTTGACGAGCTGCTTGCCGAGATTCTCGCCGGTGAACAGACGGCGGAGCGCGTCCGGGGCGTTCTCGAGACCCGTCATCACGTCGACCTGGTTCTTGATCTTTCCCGCCCGAGCCCAGGCGCCCAGCTCGGCGATCGCTTCGGGGAAACGCGCCGCATAGCTGAAGACGAGAAAGCCGCGCATCGTGGCGCTGCGGAGGATGAGGCTCACGTAGTTGCGGATCCCCGGCATGTGCGCGAAGTCGTTGTAAACCGAGATCGCGCCACAAAGCACGATGCGCGCCGCCATCGCCAGACGGGCGAGCACCGCGTCGAGGATCTCGCCGCCGACGTTGTCGAAGTACACGTCCACCCCGTGCGGGCAGAGCTCCCGGATGCGTGCGGCGACGTTCTCGCCGCGGTAGTCGATCGCCGCGTCGAGGCCGAGGTCCTTCGTCAGCCACTCGCACTTCTTCGCGCCGCCGGCGATGCCGATCACGCGAGCGCCCTTGATCTTGGCGATCTGCGCCGCCAAGGATCCGGTCGAGCCCGCCGCGCCGGAAACGACGACGGTTTCACCCGCCTTCGGTGCCCCGATGTCGAGCAGGCCGAAGTACGCGGTGAGACCGGTGATGCCGAAGAGCGAGAGGGCGGTCGGCAGATCGACTCCCGGAGGGATCTTCATCGGCGGAACGAGACCGCTGCCGTCGCTCACGGCGTAGTCCTGCCAATCGAAGGCGCCCGAAACGAGATCGCCGCGCGCGAAGCCCGGATGCTTCGACTCGATCACCTGGCCGGCCGACGCCGACCGCATCACGTCGCCGATGGGAATCGCCGGAAGGTAGGTGTCGAACTCCATCCAGCCGCGTTGGGTGGGATCGCACGAGAGCCAGAGGTTGTGAACCAGGAACTGGCCGTCGCGGATCGACGGGACGGCCTCCTCACGCCACTCGAAGTTGCCGCGCTCGACGAGCCCTCGCGGACGTGACTTGAGAACCCACTTGCGATTCTTGTCGGGCATGTCGGATGTCTCCCGCGGCCTCTTCGTACAGGCGCTCGGGCGTTATCGCAATATATCTCGACAGCGCGCCGGAAGGAGCGCCCCCGCGAGCCGGTGCGGGGCTTGACGGCGTTTCACAGCCGCCGCGTGCGCGTCATTTGTGAACCACCAGGCGAGCGACAGGTCGCAGCCGTCGTCGTCGGTCACCGGCGGCTGCGGCCGACACTCGGCGCTGCCGGCGGGGCACTTCAGGCGCACGTGGAAATGATCGTGGTGGCCCCACCACGGCCGGAGCTTGGCGAGCCAGTGCGCTCCGGGCTTCTGGTGCGCGCAGAGCGCGCGCTTGATCACCGGGTTGACGAAGATACGCTCTACTGCTGGATCCGAGGCTGCGAGCTCGATCAGCTGCGCGACCATCGGAGTCCACGCCGCGTTCAACTTCTCGGTCTCGAGATCGACGACGGGCGGAAGCTCGAGGCCCTCGCGCTCGGAGGCGGGCAGGGGCTGCCAGAGCATCTGCGCGGGGCGCGTGTAGGCGATGTCGACGTCGAGGCCGGACTGGTGGCTGCCGTGATCGGTCGGCGTCGGACCGCCGCGCGGCTGCGCGAGATCGCCGACGAGCAGCATCGGTAGGTGATCCTCCGACGCGGCGATCGCCAGCCGGCGCACGAAGCCGATGAGCTCAGGGTGTCCGAAATAACGGTGGCGGCCGAGATGCATCACCTCGAAGCCCGGCCCGTCTGGCGGCAGGGCGACCGCCCCTTGGACGCAGCCCCCGTTGTATGTGCCGATCGCGCGCGCCGGGCCGCTCTTCGCGGTTTGCACTGCGCTCCAGCGTGTGGCGGCCGTCCACGTTGGGTCGGCGCCGCCTGCCGCGAGCGGCAGAAGAAGGAGGGCGACAGTGGGGACGTTGCGGCACAAACGGAATAGTGGGCCGGTCGGGAAGCTTGATTGGCGTGACGCCTCAGTTTCTGCCAGAGGGCGGCTGCCGCAGTGTGCGGAAGAAGGAACCGCGCGTGGGTTTGCGGTCGATCCGTAGTCGGGTCGACCGCAAACCCACGCCACCGCGCGTAGCGCGGAAAGCGATATCCAACGCGCGCATCGAGCCGTTCCGCGCTTCGCGCGGTTGCGCGTGTGTGAGTTCGATCCGAGTACGGCTCGAACACAAACACGCGCGCGCATAATTTCCGTGACGGCCTTGCTGAATTCTGGCGGAGACCGGCGAGGTCTCACGGGCCGCCAACTCTTCCGTGGATGCCGCAACGTCCCCCCTCATGGCCCGACGACCGGCTGCATTTCCACCGGACTGTCGGGGGGAGGCGGGCCGTAGTCGACGCCGGGCTTGCGAACGTACTGCTTGATCGGCTCCTTGGCCGCGCCGAGCACGCGCCCCTCGAGCACGGTGACTGGGACGGGCGGCCGGAGGTCGAAATAGTAGCCGCGCGTCGTGAGCGCGTACTCGTATCGCCGGCCTCGGTACGTGAACCTTCGCTTGGAACCCGGCAGCGCATGATTGCCGAGCCGTGCGAACTTCCGGTGGCGCAGCACGAAATCGAAGAGCCGCACGGCGCGGTTGTTCACCAGGCGGTGGCAGCCGTGCGAGAAGCGCCGGGCGATCGAGGTGTAGTCGACCGAGCCGTGCGTGCGGATCTGGTTGTCGAAGAGGCCGCCATCCTCGAGCTTCTTCAGGTGGATCGCCATGACGAGGCCGTAGGCCGAGGCAAATCCCGGTCCCATCACTTCGGTGTTGACGACGTTGACCGACTCCTTGCTTGCGGTCGAAGACCTTCTTCGTCAAGAGGTCCTTCCCGGGGGTCCCGTCCGGTGGCACCCATACCGGCGCCGCGACGATGTTCTTCCAGATGCGCGGGCCGACGTCGGAATTCTTGTACTTCAGATAGACGTGGCCATCCGCGCCGAGCTCGCTGCGCCACGATCCGATCGTCGTCCGCCAGCGGACGAGCGGGATCTTCTGGCCACGCCAGTTGACGAACAGCGCGAAGGACGGATAACGCCGCCGCAGCTGCGGAAGCGGCTTGCCGCCCGCGTCGAGGGGCACGTCGTACCACACGTCGCCGCGATCGATCTCGGCCGAGAGGTCCATCACCGGTGCGTAATACGGAGGGAGGGGCGGCGGCCGAAACGCCACGAAGACGTGGGCGAACCCTCCGGCCTGGAATTTTTGCAAGAACCCCACCATGTCGTCCGGGATGGTGATCTGCATCGCGCTCAGCAGGGCCGCGAGAAAATCGCCGATCACGTTCGGCACGGGGCAGGCTTCACCCGCCTCGTTCACGTAGCTGGCTGGCTCGGCGCCCTTCGAGACCGACCCGTCCTCGACGATCCCGGCGGCATCGGCGATGCGCTCCGCCAGGATGCGACGGAAGGTCTCGAACTGAAGCTCGAGTGAAGAGCGCAGCAGCGCTTCCTTGGTGTCGCCGCTGACGAATCCCCAGCCGAAGATGTCGTTCTCCCGTTCGAACTCGGCGAGGGCGCGGTGCGTGGCCAGGTCGAATGTGTCGGGGGTGAAGCGGCCGGGCAAGAGCAGGCCTTCGCAGACGAGTCGGTCTTGCACCGCGCGCGCGGCACGCAGGCGCGCCTGGCCGCGGCGGTAGCGGTCCAGCCTTGCGATGTTGACCTGCGGATCCGCGGCGAGTAGCTTCGCCGCCGCCGCGTCGGGCAACAACCCCTCGGCGTCGTCGCCGAGTGCCGCGAGCGCCCCCGCAACCCATGCGGCATCGCTCATCGCCTCGTCGTAGTCCGCGCGAGCCTGCTCGCGAGACTGGAAGCTGATCTCGAAGTCGAGCCCACGCAGCGCTTGCGGATCGATGGTCGCGTAGCAGGTCTTCGCGGCGTGCTGCGCGACGCGGCGGGCCAGCACCGACAGCGTCGGCGGAATCCCGTACACCTCGAGAAAGTTCGGCGTTCGCCCGGCGATCAGGGCATGCCGCGCGCGCTCGAGCGCCTGCTGCTCGTCCCCCGACCGCTCGTTCGGCGTCTGCGACCGGAGCGGCGCGGGGACCGTCGACAGCACGGCGGCCTGCCCGGCGGGGCTCTCGAGAAACAGCTCGTCGGACGTGGCGCGGTCGTCGGCGAGAGCGATGAAGGTCTTGCGGTACGGGTTCGGCTTCACGTCCTTGCCCGCCCCGTCGCTCTCGCTGAAGATGAACGGGGCCCATTCATCCGAGAGATCGACGACGAGGAGCTCTTCGCGATGCACGGCTTCGGCCGTCTCGCTACGGATGCCTTGCGGCGCAAGCACGAAGACCTGGCCCGCGGCGGATGGCCGCGCGTCGTCCCAAAACGCCGACGCGAGCACCGGACGGGACCGGGAAGCAGCGAGAACGACCGGAATCAGGACGAGAAGGAGAGGACGCCTGTGCACGAGCGCCGGTCATTATAACGAGTCGGCACGACGGAGAAAGCGGGCGGGCGGTATCCCTCGGTTTCGGTAGAATGCTCGGCAATAGGGGAAACCGCGCTTGGTTTTCGTCGATCCGGACTCGGACCGATGGAAACCAAGCGCAATCGCGCGTAAGCGCGGAACACAATAGACCAACTCGCGTTGGTTATCGCCTTCCGCTGCGCGCGGTTGCGGTCGGTATGGATCGACCCGAGTACGGGCCGATCCATACCGACCGCGTTTTCCGTATCCCCGCGGGTTCTACGGAGACTGAGGCCGTACGGCACTTGTCTACTTTCCGAGCGGCGCGAAGCGCGGCGGCCGGCGCTCGACGAAGCTCGCCACACCCTCTCGGAAGTCGGGCCGCTGGAGCGACGCGGCCATCAGCTCGTTGGATTCCCGCATCGCCGTGGCGAGATCGGTCTCCGAGTGGCGATAGACCTGGTGCTTGATCGCAGCCATCGCGGTCGGAGAGCAGTGTGCGGCGAGACCGCGCGCATAGTCCATGGCGGTATCGAGTAGAGAGTCCGGGGCGACGACCCGGTTGATGATGCCCATGGCGAGCGCCTCCTCGGCGAGCACGACCCTGCCGGAGAGCAGCAGGTCGAGCGCGCGCGCGGGCCCGACGAGCCGCGGTAAAATCCAGGAGGAACCATGCTCGGCGACCAAGCCGCGCCGCACGAAGGCGGTCGTGAATTTGGCGCCCGCCGCCGCGAAGCGCAGGTCGCACATCAGCGCCTGCACGAGGCCCAAGCCGGCGCACGCGCCGTTGATCGCCGCGAGGATCGGCTTGGCGATCGTCAGGGGAAACGTCTGCGGCTTGCCGGAAGGAGCGAACGTGCCGCCGCCGCCGATCGCCTGGAGCGCTTCCATGTCGACACCCGCGCAGAATCCCTTGCCGGCTCCCGTCACGACGATCGCGCGCACGGCGGGATCGTCGACCGAGTGCTCGAGGAGCCCGAAGTAGCGAGCCTCCATCTCGGGCGTCCAGGCATTCAGACGGTCGGGGCGATTCAGCGTGAGCTTCGCGACACCGTCGCGAACTTCGTAGAGAACGACCTCGGTCGACGCAGCGCCCGTCATAGGCACACCTCCTGCCGCGATCGTCCTTATCGCGGATCGCGCGTCGGGAGAAGATCTCTCCAGATAGTGCCTTCAGTCTTTGCCTCCAAGGCTGGGGATTCCTGAGCCGCCGCGCGGAGCGTGGAATGCGGCTCTTCCGCGCTCCGCGCGCGTTCCGTCTTGCCGAAGCGTGAGGAGTTACCTCTCCAGCCTCAGGCGGGATCGACCGCCTTCTCGCGCATCGTCACGAACTCTTCGGCCGCGGTCGGATGGATACCCACGGTGGCATCAAACTGCGCCTTGGTCGCGTTGCAGCGCAGCGCGACGGCGAAGCCCTGGATGATCTCGCCGGCGTCGGGGCCGATCATGTGGCAGCCGAGCACCCGGTCGGTGGCGCGGTCGACGACGAGCTTCATCAGCGTTTTCTCGCCGCGCCCGGAGAGCGTGTGTTTGAGCGGGCGGAACGTCGAACGGTAGACGTCGATCGCCGTGAAGCGCTCGCGCGCTTCGGCCTCGGTCAGCCCGACCGTGCCGAGGCTCGGCTGGCTGAACACCGCCGTCGGCACGTCGCGATAGTCCATAGGCGTCGGGTTCTGGCGGAACGCGGTCTCGACGAACGCGCGCGCCTCCGCGATCGCGACCGGCGTCAGATTCATCCGGTTGGTGCAGTCGCCGATCGCGTAGATGCTCGGCACCGACGAGCGGGACAGCGGATCGACGCGGATCGCGCCGACCCGATCGAGCTCCACCCCGGCTTCCTCGAGTCCGATGCCGCGCGTGTTGGGTGTCCTGCCGGTCGCGAGCATCACCTGGTCCGCCTCCGCCGCCCGGCCGTCGCTCAGCCGGACGCGGAGCGACCCGTCGTCTCGCTCGATCGCCACGATCGTCGTGTCGAAGCGCAGATCGACGCCGCGCTCGCGCATCTCCGCGGCGAGCGCGGCGCGCAGATCATCGTCGAAGCCGCGCAAGAAGAGCGGTCCTCGGTAGGCCTGGGTGACTTCGGCGCCGAGACCCTTGAAGATGCCGGCGAACTCCACCGCGATGTAACCGCCGCCGCCGATCAGCACGCGGCGGGGCAACGTCTCGAGATGGAAGGCCTCGTTCGAGGTGATGGCGTTCTCCGCGCCTGGAATCCCTGGCTTCCACGGCCAGCCCCCCGTGGCGACGAGGAGCGTTCGCGCGGTGTAGCGCCGTCCCTCGATCGCAACCGTGTGCGCATCGACCACGACGGCGTGCCCCTCGACGATGCGCGCGCCGGCGGCCTCGAGGAGCCGGCGGTAGAGGTCGTTCAGCCGTTCGATCTCGCGGTCCTTGCGAGCGATCAACTCGCGCCAGTCGATCCGGCGCTCTCCCACCGCCCAGCCGAACCCGCCCGCGTCCTCGAAGTCGTCGGCGAACTCGGAGGCGTAGACGAGAAGCTTCTTCGGAATGCATCCGACGTTCACGCAGGTGCCGCCGAGATAGCGCTCCTCGGCGATCGCGACGCGCGCGCCGAGGCCCGCGGCGAGGCGGCTCGCACGCACGCCGCCAGAGCCGGCGCCGATGGTGAAGAGGTCGAAATCGTAGTTCGCCATCTCTCGACTTTGCTCAACGGAAACCGCGAAGCAAGAGTGGCAGCAGCCCGAAGTGGATCAACAGGGAGAAGGCGCAGGAGGGTACGAGGCGAAGGCGCTCCACGGTCGGCTCTCGTTTGGATACGGGGGGAGTCTACCCGAATCCACGAGTTTGTCGTAGGAGTGGTCTGCTGGACCTACTTGTGGAGGAGAATGCCATGAACTTGGAGCCGACCGAGAGAACCAAGCAGTACCTCGACAAGCTGCGCGCCTTCATGGACGCGCACATCTACCCGAACGAGGAAGAGATGCATCGCCAGCATGACGCCCTGCCGGACCGCTGGCAGGTGCTTCCGCTCCTCGAAGAGCTCAAGAAGAAGGCGCGTGCGGCGGGGCTCTGGAACCTCTTTCTGCCCGAGTCCACGCGCGGCGCCGGCCTCACCAATCTCGAGTACGCGTTTCTCTGCGAGGAGATGGGCAAGGTCGAATTCGCTTCGGAAGTCTTCAACTGCGCGGCGCCCGATACCGGCAACATGGAGGTCATCGAGCGCTACGGGAGCGCGGAGCAGAAGAAGGAGTGGCTCGAGCCGCTGCTCGCCGGAGAGATCCGCTCGGCCTTCGCGATGACCGAGCCCGCCGTCGCGTCGTCGGACGCCACCAACATCGAGACCGAGATCCGCCGCGAGGGCGACCAATACGTGATCAACGGCAGGAAGTGGTTCACGTCGGGGATCCACGACCCCCGCTGCAAGATTCTGATCCTCATGGGCAAGACCGATCCCAAGGCCGAGCGTCACCGTCAGCAGAGCCAGATCCTGGTGCCGCGCGACACGCCGGGGATCAAGTTGAACCGCTGGCTGCCGGTTTTCGGTTTTGACGATGCGCCGCACGGTCATGGCGACGTGACGTTCGACAACGTGCGCGTCCCGGCGAAGAACCTCCTGCTCGGAGAAGGGCGAGGTTTCGAGATCGCGCAGGGCCGTCTCGGGCCGGGGCGGATTCACCACTGCATGCGCACGATCGGCGTCGCGGAGCGCGCGCTCGCGGTCATGTGCAAGCGCCTGCTCTCGCGCACCGCGTTTGGCAAGCGGATCGCCGAGCACTCGGTCTGGGAGGAGCGCGTCGCCGACGCGCGCATCGAGATCGAGTGCGCGCGTCTGCTCACGCTGAAGGCGGCCTGGATGATGGATACCGTCGGCAACAAGGCCGCGCGGACCGAGATCGCAGCGATCAAGGTGAAAGCGCCGAACGTGGCGCTCAAGATCATCGACGACGCGATCCAGGCGCACGGCGGCGGCGGCGTGACCAACGACTTCGGCTTGGCCCGCATGTGGGCACACATCCGCACCCTGCGGATCGCCGACGGTCCCGACGAGGTTCACCGCCGCGCAGTCGCCAGGATGGAATTTCGGAAGTATATGTAGGAAATCGGCAATCCGCTGTCGGCTCTCGGCTGAAGATCATTCTCAGCCGATAGCTGATTCGCCGTTCCGGCGACGACCTTCGCTGCGGTGCGCAGCGTCGCGCCGCGTAGTGCGGCTACCGCCGAAGATCCCAGATCAGCGCCCCCGGAAGCCCGGCCATGGCCGCACGGAACGCGTCGGGAGCGAGCCAGAAGAGGGGCCCGGCCATGGTCTCGACGTACTCCTCGGGCCACGAGAGCTCCAGGCACTCCTCGACCTTCAGCCCCGCGGAGCGGAAGGCGGCGAGGTAGGCCGCGTGCGGGTGCACGTGGCTGCGAACGAGCCCGTACCGGCCGTCGCTTGCTTGAAATAGCGCTCCCCCGCCGAGCAGCAGCATGAAGGGGTGGAGGTCGGGGACGACGACCTGGCCGCCGGGCTTCACCACGCGGGCGAGCTCGGCGACCGAGGGGCCGAGGTCGGTGACGTGGGTGAGCGCGAGCGCACACACCGCCACGTCCACACTTGCGGTGTCGATCGGCAGTGCCTCCAGATTGCCGGTCCGGAATTCCGCACCGACGACGCGACTACGTGCTCTTTTCGAGCATCGCGGGCATGGCATCGACGCCGATGACCGTGTGGCCGCGCGATCGCAGATACTCCGTATGCCGGCCGGTTCCGCAGGCCGCATCGAGCGCTCGGCCCGGCGGTGAGCGGTCGATGAGAGCGCGAACCGAAGGCTCTTCGAGCTGGATGAGCGGATTCGGTAGATAGTCGTAGGTGCTCGCCCATGCCCCATAGCCCGGCCGAACCTCCAACTCGGGAAGGTCGAGTACGACGGATGGCAGGCCCTCATTAACTTCTGCGTACACCTTGCCGATCTCATCGACGCGCTTCGCCGAGGCTCGAGCGTCGCTCGTCATCCACGTTCGGATGAGCGCGAGCCCTTGGATGCCGAACAGGTATTCGCCGAGTCGCGCGCGTCCCATGGGACTCGTCGTAGATTCCAGCGAGCCCGCCTGTCGAGACTGGCCCGCCCGCCGGGGCGACTGGTCTTGGGAAGGATGCCCGGGCAGCCAA
Source organism: uncultured delta proteobacterium (assembly GCA_963745025.1). Classification (GTDB taxonomy): domain Bacteria; phylum Desulfobacterota; class Binatia; order JACPRU01; family JACPRU01; genus CAVQIG01. The sequence continues at coordinate 473,421 of CAVUWD010000011.1, read as the reverse complement.
GCTACAGCGTCGCGAGCACCTCCCCGGCAGCGCGCCGACCGCTGGCGATCGCGCCGTGCACCGTGGCGTTGTGGCCGCTCGTGTCGGTTGCTTCGCCTGCGAAGAAGAGCGTCCTGCGCACCGGCTCGGCGAGTGCCCGGGGCGCCTCCAAACCGCCCACGGTCACATAGCTGTACGCGCCTCGCGAATGAGGGTCGGTCGTCCAGTCGTGCGCGTGCCAGCTCGCGAGCTCGGCGCGGACCCGGGCAGGATCGACGTCGAGGAGGTCCGCCAGCGCAGCGAGCGCCCGCTGGAGAAGAGCCGCATTCGCACGCGCCCCGGCCTCGGCGCGCGGTCCCGCGACCCACGCCGTCAGCATCGGCGCGCGGGCGGGCAGGCTGCTCCACCACGTCGGAAATCGCTCATCGTCCGAGAAGAGAAAGCCCGCGGTTGACAGGCGCTTCCCGCCGCGCACGAGCCGATCCCAGAATCGGCGGCGAAACACGAGCACGACCTTGAGGACTCGACCCATCGCCAGCGCGCGCATCGAGGCTTGCTTGTCTCGGAGGGCGGGAACGAAGCGCATCGCCCCGGCAGCGCCGCTCGCCGCCTGCCAGACGCCGAGCGGAAGCGCGAAGATCGCCCGCACGGCACAGAACCGCCGTGCTCCCCCCGTCGCGATCTCCACCGCACCCGGCCGCCAGCGGGCCTCGACGATCGGGGCGCGTAGCCGGATGTCCAGGGGCGATCCGTCGGACCGGCGCGCAAGCTGCTCCGCGAGCTGGTCATAGCCTCCGACCAGGCGGTACGCGCGGTTCGCGCCGACTCTCCGGTCGGCCGCGCGCCCCTCGAGCAGCCAGCGAACGCTCACGCGCCGCGCGTCGGCGGCATTGTACCCCTCGACGAACGACTTGGCCCGCGACTCTACTTCGGGGGAGGCGGCGCCCCCCTCGGCAGCGAGGAACTCTTGGAACGACCGGTCGCGTGACCCCGCCGACATCCGAGCGAGAAGCCTCCGTGCTTCGCCGTGCAATCGACCGCACGGGCCGAGCGCGCCGCCGCTCCGACACCACGCGTCTCCCGACACCTCGTGGATGGCGAGCTTCGAGTCGACGACGATGCTCCAGATCTCGGGCGGCCGGCCGTGCACGAACTCCGCGCCGAGCTCGACCGGCGCGCCCGCTCCGGGAACCCTCCGCGTGAAGATCCGTCCGCCGATCCGGCTGCGCGCCTCGAGCACGACGACGCTCGCGCCCGCATCGGCGAGCACGCGCGCCGCTTCCAGCCCCGCCACGCCGGCGCCGACGACGATCACGTCGCCGTCGCGCCTCCGTCCGGCTCCATCCGAGCGTCGGTTCAATGCTAGCCCCGGCGTTCGCGCCCCCGGATTCGATGCCAATCGAGGGTCGGTCCTCGACTTTGCCCGAGAGCCTCTTCCACCAGTCACTTCACCGAGGGTTGTTCTCAGCCGACAGCCGAAGAGTGATAGCCGATCCCGTCATGGTATCTCCCACCTCGCCAAGACGTTCTCTGGATCGGGACGCCGGAGTGGGGTGGGATCCACCCCACTCCGGCGAGATGATTCAGGGGCTACAGTCGAGCACCGGGCTACCGAGCGGCGGATCCTTCTGGCAGTCACACAGTGCGGCTGCGTCCGCGAAGGTCGGATCGTTCGGTGCCAGATCGGCGGCCGGGAACGGCGGCGTGCTGTCGTCGATGGTACGAAGGAACGAGATCAGGTCGGCGACCGCGGTCGGATCGCTGTCGAGGATGTTCGCCACGCCGCTCGTGCCGGAGCGCCAGTGCGTTCGCACCGACGACAGGAAGTTCGGATCGGTGCCGATGCCGAATACCTCTTCGAGGGTTTGGGCTTCGCCGTGGCGGAAGTACGGCGCGCTGTCGAAGATGCCGAGCAGCGTCGGCGCGCTGAACCCGTCGCCGCCGAACGCGGCGTTGACCGCCAAAGCCGGCGCCACCGTGTTGATCGGGCTGATGGAACCGTGGCGCAGCTCGATCGGATTGGTGGCCGTGAACGTACCGATCTGGCGCGAAATTCGGAGCCGGTTGGTTGCACCGGGCGGTGTCGGTACTTCGCAGAGTCGCCCGGCGCCCGCCGCCGAGTTGAAGCCGTTCAGGAAGACTGAGCCCGGATCAGCGGTGTTGACGATCCCGGTATCCGTGCCCGGCACCGGGTTGACGTCGACCCGATCGTAGGTGATGCGGCTGGTCGTCCACTTGGGGCCGCTGTGGCAGGCCACACAGTTGGTACCCTCGGGCGGGCCAGCTCCGAAGATGTCGCGGCCGCGCGATGGATTGCCGCTGTTGCTCGGGGGTGCGACGGCGCTCCGGACCGCGAAGGCGATCCAGTTCTTGAGATCCGTCTGTTGCGTCGAGCGGTCACTGCTGGCGGGGCCGAAGTTGCGGACGTTGGGGTCGGAGTCGGGGGCGATTCCGTCCCCGTTGATGTCGGTGTTGGTGGTGATGAAGCCGCGTCCACCCATGATGCCGCGCGTGTTGAGCTCGAAGTCCTCGTTCTCGTCGCGCACCGGCGTCCAGTTGAGGGCGTGCTGATCGGATAGCCCATCGACGTTGCTGAAGGTGCCGTCGAGCGACACGGTCTGGCGCGGGCCGGCCTCGAACGCCCACGTCACCTGGTCAGTGCGGCCGTCGGGGTGGCAGGACCCGCAGCCGCCCCAGCCGCGGTCGGACCAGAAGGGGCGCGAAGTGAAGAAGTCGATCTTGCCGCGCAGGATCGACTGTTCGAGGGGGTTGACCGGCAGGTCGGCAGAACGGACCCGTTGCAGGACGGTGTTGCCGACCAGATCCGCGACGACGACGTCGCGGGTAGTCGGGCAGACGACGTATCCGCGCGTGCCGTCGGCGTTGAGCACGATGCCGCGCGGGTTGCGCCCCGAACTTGTCGCGTTAGCGGGATCGATGGTGAAGATGCGCACCACCGGGCTGACGGCGAACGGTCCGGGCGCGGCCGGGGCGTTGATGGTCGGCTTGCCCGTGCCGTCGAAATCCATGCGCACGATGAAGTCGCTGCCCTGGCTCACCACCCAGCACCTGCCGGTGGCGTCGGAGCAATCGATGTCGACCGGCACCGAGGGAAACATGCGCTCCGTGTTGTCGCGGACCTGAGCATCGAGGAGGCCGGCCGGCAGGTCGAAGTTGATCCCGCGGTTCATGTTGAACGTCTGGTCGGCGATCTCCGTGTTGCTGGCGACGTCGAACACCGACATCAGGCTCTGCACGTTGATGTTGAAGCGCAGCGGCGGCTCGGGCGAAGCGGCGGTGTTGGGCACGAAGCCGCGGTCGCCGAAGATCACCATGCTTTGCAGCATGTTCGGGAAGGCGCCGGTCGCCTGCGCCACCGTGCCGTCCGTCCCGCCGTCGGCGAAGATCGTGCGCGGCGCGTCGTTCACCCCGGGGGTGTTCACGAACGCACCGCGGGGGAAGTTGAACCCTGTGTTTGCGATGGGCGCGAGCACCACATGGTCGACGACTGTGTTGGTGGCGGTCGAGATGACGTCGACCACGGCCTCCCGCGAGTCGTCGAAAATGCCCTCGCCGACCACCGGCTGGCCATTGGCGCCCACCGGGAACGCGGCACCGGCACCAGCGGCGCCGCCCAGATTGGCGCTGCTCGGCGGCGTGAAGCCGGTGCGCGGGCGGGCGAAGAAGTTCGCCACGTACAGTGACTCGTCGTCATCGGCGGTATCGCCGTCGTTGGTGATGGCGAGCGCACGAGGGCTGCGGCCGACCGGGATGGTCGCGATCACCGTGTTGGTCTTCGTGCGTATCACGTCGACCGAGTTGTCGCTGGCATTGGCCACGTAGACGAAGCGGCCGTTCGGGGATGCCACGACGGCCTGGGGCTCGGTGCCCACTGCGATGGTGGCCACGAGCGAGTAGTCGTCAACGTTGAGCACCGACACCGTGCCGCTCACGGCGTTGGCGACATACGCCCAGGGCTTGTTCAGCAACGTCGCCACCGAGCGCGGCTCGTCGCCCACGGTCATCTCCTGCACCTTGCTGAGCAACCCATTGGCGTCGACCTCGAAGAACGACACGGTGTCGGTGTCGGTGTTGGCGGCGACGACCTTCCCTCCGTCGGGAGTGATGTCGATCGGGCCGGACTTGTTGTTGCCGACCGGGGCGTTCTCGCAAGGGAACAACGAGCTGCCGGTCTTACGCTCGAAGTTGCGCCGCAGCTGCCGGCACGACTTGGACTCACTATCCTCTGACGCGCACTCCTTCGCGTTGCAGAAGGCATTACAGAGTCCGAAGGCCCCGCCCGAGAGCCCGCCGCAGGCGCCTTTGTCACCCGCCATCGCGCGTCCTTCGAAAGAGAGAAGCAGCAGTGCAATCGAAACGAACCATCGTGTGTCATATGCAAGCATCTGTCTCCTCCCCGGCGATCCGATCACTTCGACCCGCGATCGTCGTTCGGAACAATGACCCCCCGGAGCCTCTGCGAATCGAGCTCGGGGGATCGAGCCGTTACGGACAATCCCTGCGACGCACGCCGACGATCGCAGGGCGGAGCGCGTCGCAGCTGCACTTGACGCTCGAGTTCCAAAGAAGGAGCCCTCGATTCGGCAAAGTGAAGACCAAAGACCGACCACCCGTCAAGGCAAAAGACGCGTCGGTAACCGAATCGTAACCGGGGCTCTACGTGATTGGCTCTTTTCGTACAGGACCAGCGCCCGACGCCCGTATGGTCGCCGCTCAATTCCTTGGGGAACCAGAAGCGGAGAACGTCATCGAATTCTTCAGATGGCATCACGGCATCTTCCACTTCGACAAGACGTTCTCCCCCTCCACTTCGACGCGCGTCGATTCGAGGATGCGGCTCACCATGTTGAAGTGGCCGCAGACGAGGATGAGTTCGACCGCTTGGCGTCGGCCGTAGCGCTCGAGGATCGCCGACAGAGCCTCGTCGCTCAGGCGCACGTCGCGGCTGATCTCGTCGGCGACTCGGCAGAGGAGGTTGCCTTCTTCGTCAAGACCGCGGACCGGACCGTCGACGGCGATTTTGGCGATCTCTTCGTCCGTCACGCCCACGCGGCGAGCGATCGTCACGTGCTGATGCCACTCGTATCGCGAGCGGGTCACGTGGGCGACGCGCAGAATCGCGATCTCGCGCTTGCGCGCGTCGAACTCGGTCTGAAAGAGGAGGGACATCCCGTAATCGACGAACGGCTTCAGGTTCGCCGGGGCGTGAGCGATCATCCGAAAGATGTTGAGCGGCGGCAGCGTCGCGAGCACCTCCCGGGTTTCGGGGGCGAGCTCGGCATCGCTCGGCAGGGGAATCTTGACGGGCATGTCGGTCTCCTTTCCGGGTTTCGGCTACCGGCTATTGGCTATCGGCGTCAAGGCGGCTCTCGGCTGTCAGTTTCGGGCAAAATCTACTGCGATTTCTTTTGCTGAAAGCCGAGAGCTGATAGCCGATAGCCGACGGCCGGGGAACCGAACCGGCTCGCCGCGTGTTCTGACATCGAGGTTTCGACATGCACAGAAGGAGCTTTCTCTTGGGCTCACTTGCCACATTTCTCTTCGGCGCCTGCCGAAGTGGCGCGGAAGACAAGCTTCCCCCGGCATCCAACCCGTTCGCCACTCCGAGGAGGAATGGCGGAAGATACTCACCCCGGAGCAGTTCGCGGTGCTTCGCCAGGAAGCGACCGAGCCGGCGGGTTCGAGCCCGCTCGACAAAGAGCACCGGGAGGGCACGTTCGTCTGCGCCGGGTGCGAGCTCGAGCTCTTCACGTCGAAGATGAAGTTCGACAGCGGTACGGGTTGGCCGAGCTTTTTCACGACGATCCCGGGCCACGTCGGCACGAAGAGCGATTACAAGATCCTCGTGCCGCGCACCGAGTATCACTGCATCCGCTGCGGCGGGCACCAGGGCCACGTGTTCGACGATGGCCCGCCGCCGACCGGGCAGCGCTGGTGCAACAATGGGATCGCTCTGAAGTTCGTGCCCGGTAAGGTATCGTGAGCCGAGCCGCTCCGCTCTCGCTCCTCGCGCTCGCGGCGGTGCTCTTCGGCGGCGCCGTCAGCGCTCGCGGCGAAGAGGCGACGGCGACGTTCGCGGGAGGCTGCTTCTGGTGCATGCAGCCGGCCTTCGACAACGTGGCGGGTGTGTTGTCGACCACCGTCGGCTACACGGGCGGCCACACCAAGGATCCCAGCTATGACGAGGTGGGCTCCGGTACGACCGGTCACGCCGAGTCGATCGAGGTCGTCTACGACCCGAAGAAGGTGAGCTATTCAGACCTGCTGAAGGTCTTTTGGCGAAACGTCGATGCCACCGACGCCGACGGACAGTTTTGCGACCGCGGCGATCAGTACCGCTCGGCGATCTTCTACCACGACGAAGAACAGAGGCGGCTGGCCGAGGAATCGAAGAGGGATGTCGCCAAAGCGTTGCGGGTACCGGGCCCGATCGTCACGCAGATCGTTCCGGCTACGCAGTTCTACCGGGCCGAGGACTACCATCAGAGCTACTACCGGAAGAACCCGATCCGCTACCGCTTCTACCGGCGCGGCTGCGGCCGCGACCAGCGCCTCGAGGCGGTCTGGGGCGAAGCGCCCGCGCACTGACGGCTAGGTCCTCCGCTCGCTGCGGATTACGTCAGAGGCAACCTCACGATTGCTACGAACTCGGAAAAACGCTGGAGTTTCCGGTCGGGACGTACTCGGCCCGACCGGAAACTCCAGCGCTCCTCAGGCTTCGCAGCGATCGTTGCAGACCGAAGGCTTACCCGAAGGTCCGCTGGTACCGCTCCTGAAGAAGGTTCTTCTGCACCTTGCCCATCGCGTTGCGCGGGAGCTCCTCGGCGAAGAAGATCCGCTTCGGAGCCTTGTACGCCGCGAGCTCCGTTCTCGCGGCGCGAAGCACGGCATCCTCCGTCACGTCGTCGCGGCCGGCGTCGCGTTTGACGACGGCGATCACGGCCTCCCCGAAGTCGGGGTGGGGAACGCCCACCACGGCCGACTCGATGACGCCGTCGATGCGCCCGATGACGCCTTCGATCTCCTTCGGGTAGACGTTGAGCCCGCCGGATATGATCAGCTCCTTCGCCCGGCCGACGATGTGCACGTAGCCGCGCTCGTCGATCCGGCCGACGTCGCCGGTGACGAAGAATCCATCGGCGCGGAAGTCGGCTTGGGTCTTTTCCGGCATGCGCCAGTAGCCGGAGAAGACGTTCGGACCGCGCACCTCGAGAACGCCGATTTCCCCCGCTCCGAGAACGTGTCCTTCCGCGTCGGCGACTCGGATCTCGACGCCCGGGAGCGGACGCCCGACCGACCCGGGCAGCCGCTCGCCGTGGAGCGGATTCGAGGTGTTCATGAGGGTCTCGGTCATGCCGTAGCGCTCGAGGATCGCGTGTCCGGTTCGTTCGCGAAAGCGCCGATGGGTCTCCGCGAGCAGAGGGGCGGAGCCGGAAATGAAGAGGCGCATCCTCGCGCAACGCTCCGGCGTGAGCTCGGGATGAGAGAGGAGTCGCGTGTAGAAGGTCGGCACGCCCATGAGGACCGTCGCTCGCGGCAGCAAGCGGATCACGGTGTCGACTTCGAAGCGCGGCAGGAAGAGCATGCGTGCGCCCGCGAGCAGCGTGGTGTGAATCGCGACGAAGAGGCCGTGCGCGTGAAAGATCGGCAGCGCGTGGAGAAGCACGTCCTCTCGTTGGAAATCCCAGAGCGCGAAGAGCGCGAGAGCGTTCGACGCGAGGTTCCCGTGGCTGAGCATGGCCCCCTTCGAGCGCCCGGTCGTGCCCGACGTATAGAGGATCGCGGCGAGATCCTCGGCCGCCAACGGGGGTGATCGGAAGTCGCCGGCGAGACGAGCGCTCTCTGCGATCAGCGAGCCGTCGCCGTCGGTACCCAGGGTGAGGACGTGAGGCGTGGGCAGAGCGCGAACGGTCTCGCGGACCGCCGATTCGGATTCCGGGCGGCAGACGATGACGCGCGGCTCGGCGTCGGCGAGAAAATAGGCGAACTCGGCCGGCGTGTAGGCGGGGTTGAGCGGCAAGTAGATCGCGCCGGCGCGGAGCGAGGCCAGATACACGAAGACCGCTTCCGGCGACTTGTCCACCTGGACCGCGACGCGGTCGCCCTTGCGGACGCCGCGCTCGGCGAACAGACGCGCGTAGCGCGCCGACGTGCGCTCGAGGTCGCGATAGCGGTACGCGCGGCCGTCCTCGAGCTCGAGAACGGTGGTATCCAGATCGCGCGGGAACCGCGAACGACAGAGCTCGTAGAGACCACCCGCCGCGGGTGCTTCCCCGCTCACGACGTCGCGGCTTCCTCGAGCGGAATGGACACGTCCACCGTGGTCCCTTCGCCCGCGGCGCCGTGCACGTCCACGGTGCCGCCGAACGAGAGCACTCGTTCCTTCATGCCGAGCAGACCGAGCGACGTGGGCTCGCCGATCGTCGTTTCCGCGATCCCGCGGCCGTTGTCGCGGACCTCCAGACGCAGCTGCGCTCCCTCGGTCCACAGCCGCACGCGGACGCTGGTGGCCTGCGCGTGGCGGGCCACGTTGGTGAGCGATTCCTGCAGCACGCGGAATGCCGCCGTCGCGCGTCCGGCATCGAGGCTTTCGTCGTCGATCATCGCGGACATCGAGCAGCGAACGCCGGTCTTTTCCTGCCACTCCTGCACCTGCCACTCGATCGCCGCGGTGAGTCCGATGTGGTCGAGGACGCTCGGGCGAAGGTCGCTACAGATCCTTCGCACCGAGCCGATCGCCGCGACCATCGTCTTCGACATGGCGTCGAGCTTCTGGCGAAAGGAGGGCGACTGGGTCGTCGGCTCCTTGCCGAGCGACGAGAGGTCGAGATTCAGCACGGTCAAGAAGCCCCCGAGCTCGTCGTGGAGCTCACGAGCGATGCGGATCCTCTCCTCCTCGCGGATCTGCTGCAGGCGCGCGCTCAGCAACCGGAGCTGCTCTCGTGAGCGCATCAGTTCCGTCTCCATCGACTTGCGCTCGGTGATGTCGATGATCAAGCCGATGACGACCGCCTCGCCGTCGATCTCGGTCAGCTCGCCCCAGATCAGCACGTCACGGATCTCTCCCGATTTGTGACGAAACCGACCCTCGACGTTGCGCAACGTCCCTTCGCGCCGGAGCCGCGCGAGAACGTGCTCGCCTTCGTTCCGGTCGACCCACAAGCCCATCTCGTCGACGGTATGACCCACGAGCTCTTCGCGCTCGAAGCCGACCAGCTCCGCGTAGCGGGCGTTGACATCGATGACCCGCCCCTCGTCCAGGGTGCGGAGGATAATCGCGACCGGGCTTGCCTGAAAGACCTGGAAGAAGCGCTCTTCGGATAGGCTGAGCTTCTCGACGGCGCGGGCGCGCTCGCGTGCTTGCTTACCGCGCGCCTGCGTCGCGGAAAAGAGTTCGCTTACATTGACCCGCTTGCCTGCCATCGAATCGGGGAATATCTCCCCGGGCGACCGAATATCAAATTGCGGGGCGCATACGGAAGCGTACCGGCATGCGCTTGATGCCGCCGACGAAGCTCGACCGCACACGCTCCAGGGGGCCGGCGAGCTCGAGCGCGTCGAGCCGACGGACGACTTCCCCGAGGATCGCGTGGAGCTCGAGCCGCGCGAGATTCGCGCCCAGGCAGAAGTGCTCGCCGATGCCGAACGCGAGATGCTCGTTCGGCGAGCGTCCGACGTCGAAGCGGAAGGGCTCGGGGAACACCTCCTCGTCGCGATTGGCCGACGGATAGAAGAGGATCAACAGATCTCCCTTGCGGATCGTTTGGCCGCGGAGCTCCGTGTCTTCGCAGGCGGTACGGCAGAAGTGGATGACGGGCGACGTCCAGCGCAGGACCTCTTCGACTGCAGAGGGCAATCGTCCCGGATCCTCGCGCAGGCGCCGGAGCTCGCCGGGATGCTCGATCAGCGCCAGTACGCCGCCGGACGTCGCGTTCCGCGTGGTCTCGTTGCCCGCAACGGCAAGCAGGAAGCAGTAGGAAAGGATCTCGAAGTCGCTGACCGGCTCGCCCTCGATCCGGCTGGTCGCGAGCACGCTGACCAGGTCCTCGCGAGGCTCACGCCGTCGCTCGGCCACGTAGCGGCCGAAGTAATCGAAGAGGGCCAGGCGGGCGCGCTCGGCGGTCTCGAGTACCGTGCTGCCGCGGCGATATTCCGGCTCGCCCGGCGCGATCGCCTGGTTCGTCCAGTCGAAGACCGTCTCCCAGTCGCTGCGCGGCACGCCGAGAAGTTCGAGGATCACGGCGAGCGGCAGTCGCGCGGCGACCTCGGCGACGAAATCGGATTCGCCGACCTCGACGATGCCGTCGATCAATCCCCGAGCGGCATCCTCGACGATCTTCGCGGAGAGATCCTCGACGTGCCGGCGGAGGAACGACAGTGCGTGCGGTGTGAAGCGTCGATTGACGAGCCCGCGGTACTTGCCGTGCTCGGGGGGATCCATGTTGAGCAGCGACCGCGCCACTTCTTCCGGGCGCCGCACGGGGAACCGCTTCGACGAAAAGACCAGACGTGGCTCGTTGCGAAAAAGACGGGGTTGGCGTGACACGCGGGCAATGTCCCTGTAACAGGTGATCGCCCAGAATGGATCGTATCCATCCAACTCGAAGCGGTGGACCGGGGAATCGCGGCGGAGACGTTCCCAGGCCTCGTGAGGATAGCCGTTCTTCGCGTAGAACTCGGCGCGTACGATGTCAGAGAGGTCCGTCATGCTGGGCGCGCCCTGCGGCGGAGCCTAGGCGTTCGCGCCCCTTCTGCCAAGAGCGGCGTCTCGCCTTCGCGTCCTTGCTTTGTCGAGCATTTTCAGAACGTTCCCGCGGACCGTCGCGCCCGGCCATCGCGCGGGCTCGCGTGTTAGAGTGAATGCGAGGCTGCGCGGCGCAGACGCTGCCGACAGCCGGAAAGCACGGATGCTTTACGCATTTCACCGCGGCAAAAATCCAACCGAAAACCTGACGGCGTTTTGGCCCGCGTTCTGGCTGGCGATCGTCCTGGTCGCAACCAAAGCGTTCTATCTCCAATGGCTTGCCGCGGATCGGCCGGGTGATTTGGCCTCCTTCGTTAGCGGGTTGGCGGCGATCTCCTATAGTGACGTTTGCTACGCGGGCACCGTAGGCGTCCTCCATCGACTCGTGCTCGTGTTTCGGCGCACGCCGCGTCTTCGTCTCGCGGGGCATGCCTTCTTTTGCATGATCTACCTGCTGAGCGCGGTCTTTGGCGTGGTCAATCTCGTGGTGTTCGGCTTCTTCCTGACTCCGCTGACCTACCCGCTGCTCTGCCTCTCCAGCGCGCTGAAGAGCTTCGTGACCTCGATCGCACCGTTCTTGACGTTCTCTCTGCTGTTCACCGCGCTTGCCAGTCTCGTTGCCGTCACGCAGCTCGCCGCGCTCTCGCACGCTCTGACGAGCGCGGTCTCGCCGCTGTCAGGGCGAATCCTTCGCGTGACGCTTCTCGTCTTGGCCGTTGCGTGGAGCACGGGTGGTCGCCGCGAGTTTTTCCGCGGCTGGAATCACCGCATCGACCGGCGCGTCGCCGAGAACGCGCACACGACCTTTCTCGCTTCCGCGCTCAAGGCGGCGATCGGTGAAGCGCCGACGGCGTTCGCCGATCCCGTGCTCGAGCCGGATCGGGACGATTTTCTGACCGCCGCCGAGCGCGGCGCCGCCTCCACGAAGACCGGCTTGCTGAAGAAGGCGAGCCTCAAGACGGGCCTTCCCTTCCGGCACGGCCGGGTACGTAACGTGATCCTGCTCGTCATGGAGTCGGTGTCGGCACGCTGGCTGGAGCTCTATGGCAGCCCTTACAAGGCGACGCCGACCCTCACCGACGAAGCGCAGCACGCGCTGGTGTTCGGCAATTTCTATTCCCCGGCGGGGCGCTCCTCGGATGCGCTCGCCGCGCTGCTGCTTTCGGTCCAGCCACACATGAGCTGGCGCGACGTGACCACGGATTTTCCCCAGCTGCCCGGCACCTCGCTCGCCGACGTCCTCAAAGAGCGCGGCTACCGCACCGGCTTCGTCACCTCGAGCGATCTCAGCTGGGCGAACTGGAGGGGCTTCCTGGCGGACCGAGGTTTCGAAACGATTCGACAGGGAAGCGATCTCGACTGCACCGAGCCGCTCTCGTCGTGGGGGGTCGAGGATCGCTGCATGATCGACGGCATGCTGCGCTGGATCGGGGAAGACGGCGCGAAGCCGTTCTTCCTCATGGGTTGGACGGTGCAGACCCATCACCCCTACGAGCCGACACCGGGCCGGCCGTTGACGGATTTCTTCGGTGACAAGCGGCCGACGGACGACTACGACTTGGGCCGCTATCTGAACGTGCTCGCCGAGACCGACCGACAGCTCGGCCGGCTGTTTCTGACGCTGCGCCAGCGCGGGCTCGACCGCGACACGCTGGTGGTGATCGTCGGTGATCACGGCGAGGCGTTCGGGGAACCGCACGAAGGGTATGGACACGGCACGGCGCTCTACGAGGAGAACGTGCACGTGCCGATGATCCTCTGGAGCCCGCGCCTGTTCCCGCACGGCGGTCGCTCGCCGATCATCGGCAGCCACGTCGACATCAACCAGACGATCACCGACGTGCTCGGCGTGCCGCCGGCGGGATCGTGGCAGGGGCGAAGCTTGTTCGATCCGGCACGTCGCCCGCGCGCGTACTTCTTCGTCGCCAACGACGACTATCAAATGGGCGTGCGCGAGGAGGGCTGGAAGTACATCCTCGACGCGACGAACGGGAGCGAGGAGCTTTACGACTTGCGAACGGACCCGAACGAGCAAGCGAACCGGGCGGCCGACCATCCCGAGATCTGCAAGCGCCTGCGTCAGCACCTCGCGGCGCGCGCGGAGGCGGACCGGCGCTTCTTCTCGCCGCTCAGTGGACCTCCGGCGCCGCTGTAGGAGGAAAAGGGACCGGGTGTAAGGCCACAGTTTCTGCCGGAGGATGGCTACCGCAATGTGCGGAACAAGGAGGAACGCGTGTGTTTGTGTTCGATCCGAGTACGGCTCGAACACAAAGACACGCGCTGATCATTCTGCGACGGCTTTGTTGAATTCCTGCAAAAACTGAGGCCTTACGACCAGGCTCCCTCTTCTCAGCCGCGCGGCGTGGCGCCGAGCGCGACGCCCGAGCAGCGCTCCGCGAGCATGCGCACCACGCAGCGAACGATCTCTTCCGCGGCGGCTTGCGGAAGCTTGCCGCGCCGATGAATGCCGCAGATTGCCGTCGTCGCCGCGTGGTCGAGATCGGGGCTCCATCGCGATCGTCCGTGCGGGTCGCGACCGTAGGTGAGATACGCGGAGAGCGTATTGAGGCCCGTCCCGGGCCGTTCGCCGATCAGGTGCACCACCACATCGACGTCGAGAAGAGCGCCGACGTGGTAGCCGGCGCGCACCCGACCGTCGTCGACGACGACTTCGCGGGCGCCGACATGCCGCCCGGTCTCCTGAAGGCCGCGTCGGATCGGCCGGAGCACCTCGCGAAGGTTCTCGTTGACCGCGTCGGCGTTGAGACCATCCGCGATGACGATCTGAATCTCCGGACGTCGCGTCGGATAAAGCCCCGCGACCCTCGCGACGTCCTCGTCGCGAATGCGCTCCCCGGACGGCGGATGGGCGAGATAGTCGTCGCGATCGCGGGCGAGCGTTCGCACGCGCAAGGGTTGCGCGGCGGCATCGGCGATGGCGTCGTCGTCGAGCTTCGCGTAGAGCGCTCGCCGCGCGTGCGCGTAGAGCGCGGCGATGCGTGCGCGGACCTCGGGAGGATCGCTGAAATCGGGGCCGTGTCCGTAGCCGAGATCGAAGCCCCGGCTGCGAAGGGCGTCGATCTTGCGCTTGGCCTCGCCGCACAGAGCCTCCGACGAGCGGGTCTCGCCTCCGGCCTTCGCAAAGGCGGCGTACAGGCGCGCGGTCCGCTCGACACTCGCTGGCCCGTTCCCCGGAGCTTCGATTGCGCCGAGCGCGGTCAGGCGCTCCTCCATCGCGGTCGCCAGCCGCTGGCCCGTCCGCCGGCGCAGGCGCGGATGCTCGCGAAACGAGGTCGTCAGGTAGCCGAGCATCGGATCGGCGTTTCCCGCCACGGCCATGAGGTACGCGGGCGCGCCGCGCACCGTGATCGTCTCGGTCAGGTGGCGGAGCTCTTGCGGCTCGATGCCCATGTGGAAGGTCGAGCACACGTCGAGCCCCATGGTGAGACCGTGAAGCTTGGCCATGACGACGTCTTCGAGGCAGGCACGCTCGAGCTGGGCGGGGGTGCGAAAGACTTCGGGCCCGATGAAGCCGGCGACGTCGTTGACGATCGTCCAACCTCGCTCTCCCGGCCGCTTGGCGATGGCACGCGCCACGCCGTACGCGCGTGCCTCGAGCGTCACCATGTCCACGCCTTCGGCGGCGCCGTTTGTCACCTCCGAGCCCTGGCCGGTCTCGAAGTACAGGCCCGGGAAGCCGCGCGCGAGCTCGGCGAGGCCGTCGACGTCGAGACCGACCATTCCGCCGAGCGCCTTCGACGTTCCGGCGAGGCTCTGGAAGCCGACGTCGACCCGCGTCCGGGCTCGTGCGCGCGTCTGCTTGACGATGTCCGAGAGCACGCAGAACCGCGTCGGCAGCGCGAGACGCTGCACCACGGCCTCGAGCAGACGCTCGAGGCGAACGATGGTGTCGACGTCGTCGCTCGCGGGGTTGAGGCCGAGAATGACGTCGCCGCAGCCGTAGGCGAGTCCCTCGAGGATTGAGAGCAGGATCTCCTCCTCGTCGTCGCCCGGGCTGTTCGGCTGGATGCGCGAGCCGAAGTGTCCGGCCGATCCGATGGCGACGCCGCCGCCGGGGAGCGGATTGAATAGCGCGCACGCGACGCGAGCGAGCTCCTCGTTGCTCATCAGCTTGGCAACGGCGGCGATGACCTCGGCGCCGAGCCCGCCCCGGTTTCGCGCCGCCCATCGTGAGCCGTCGGGTCCGAGCAGAAGGCGCTTCAGCTCCGCGATCGTCAACGGAGCGAGCTCGGCCGCGAGCGGCGCGTCGAGCGAGCGCGCCAGCGCCTCGCTGACGCCGTCGTCGACGAACGCCGAGGAAGCGATCTCGCCGACGCGCAGCGCGGCGATCGCTCGACGAGCTTCGGCGCGCAGCCGCTCGTCGCTCGTCCCCCCGAGCGCGAGGTCGCCCTCCTTGAATTCGCTCGCCAGGACGAATGCGGAGCGGAGCTCGCCGGGGTTCATGCGCGCGGGCGTGGTCGGGTCGGAAGGTCGGCGAAGATCCGAACACCCTCCAAGTAGCCCATCTCGACGAGATCGGTCGTCGCCGCCGATCGCGCGAGCGCCTCGCGAATCGGTGCGACGTCGATCGCCCGGGAAAAGCCCGGGAGCCAATCGTCGTGGTGGCTGAGCACCACCCGCCGCGGGCGCAGCAGCTCGACTTCGCGGGCGACGAAGTCGACGAGCGAGCCCTGGATCGGCTCGCCGTCGAGATTGCCGCGTCCGGCGGCGGCGAGGATCGCAACGTCGGGACGGAGATCGCGCAACAGGGCCGTCCAGCAGCCCGACGTGTCTTGGTAGAGGAGCGAGCCTTCGGGCGTTTCGAATAGATAGAGGAGCGGGCCGCCGTCGCCGCGGCCGCCTTGGCCGGAGACCCGCAGGTGATCGAGGACCTCGTCGCCGAGCGCGGCGAGCCAGCCGAAGAGCTCGCGCAGGCGCGCCTGCTGCTCCTGGTAGGTGACGCCGAGATCCCCGAGGCAGACCTGGTCGACGTCCGCCATCGCGCGGTGCGACCAGACGCACGAATGCTGGCTCGGGAAGACCTTCACCGTCACGTCTTCCCAGAGACGCACGGTCTCGCCACCCGCGACGGCGATCAGCTGCCGGTCGGGGATCCCCTGCGCCTCCATGATGCGCACGGTCTCGTAGGAGCCGATGATCGTCGCGCCGGTCTGCCGCGCGATCCGCTCCGCTCCGTAGAGGTGATCGAAGTGGGAGTGGCCGACCACGATCCAGTCGGCGCGGTCGATCGCGGCGACCTCCAGGCCGATCGGCTTCGCGCTCGGCACACGATCGAGATAGGCGTCGAGATAGACGATGCGGCCGCCGAGCGTCAGGCGAAACGTCGCACAACCGAGCCAGTCGAGCGTGGCGGTCATGATCCCGGAGTGTCTAGTAGTAGCGCAAGTCCACGCCCCACGGCGAGCGTTCCGTCCGCGCAGTTGCCGGATTCGCGGGCGAGCGCGTAGTGACGACCCGATCCCGCCGCGTTGACCCAGCAGGGCCGCCGATCTACAGCCATTCTCATGAGCCTCTTCAAGCGCCACCTCGACGTCCCATCTCCCGCCGAAGCCCTTCCGGGCCGGGCGCGGACGATGCCCGTACCCGATCGTCATTTCGTCAGCGGAAACCGGCTGGCGCCGCCGTTCCCCGACGGCATGGAGCTCGCGCTGTTCGGCATGGGCTGTTTCTGGGGCGCCGAGCGGAAGTTCTGGGAAGCCGGGGGGGTCTACTCGACCGCCGTCGGTTACGCGGGCGGCTCGACGCCGAACCCCACCTACGAGGAAGTCTGCAGCGGGCTGACGGGCCACGCCGAGGTGGTGCGCGTGGTATTCGACCCGAAGCGCACGAGTTTCTCGGCGCTGTTGAAGATCTTCTGGGAGGATCACGACCCGACGCAGGGGATGCGCCAGGGCAACGATGTCGGCACGCAATACCGCTCCGCGATCTACTGCGCCTCGCCGGCACAGTGCGAAGCCGCTGAGGCGTCGCGCGCGCTCTATCAGCAGCGACTCGCCGGCGCCGGCTTCGGGCCGATCACGACCGAGATTCGCGACGCGCCGGAGTTCTACTATGCAGAGGAGTACCACCAGCAGTACCTCGCGAAGAATCCCAGGGGCTACTGCGGCCTCGGCGGCACCGGCGTGGGATGCCCGATCGGGGTCGTCCGCGCCGGCGAAGGATAGGGCGCAGGGGCCGCTTCCTGCGGACCGAGAATCGGCCGAGCGGCCGAAGCGGATCCTTTGTCGCCAGTGCGGCGAGCCGCTGAGCGACGCATCGGCGGTCTTCGCGATGAGCGCCTCGGGGACGGCGCAAACGTTCCTCAACCCGCACGGCTTCCTGCACGAAGTCGTGACGGTTCGCTGGGCGCAGAATCTCGCCGTGGCCGGCCCGCCGACGACCGAGTTCGCGTGGTATCCGGGCTATGCGTGGGAGGTCGCGTGCTGCGGACGCTGCCGCGCGCACGTGGGCTGGTCGTTCACGGCCGTCTCGAATGATGAGCCGGCTCGCTTCTGGGCCCTCCGCCGTGACGGCATCATCGAGGAGCGTTCGTGATCGACGTCGGCCACCGCCGGCCGCGTGATCCCTGGCGCCCCTCGCGCCCTTCTCTCAGTTCCGGCAAGCAGCCGGAGGCGGCGTGCGTGGCGCTTTTTTGCTAAGGGGATCGCATGAACGATGAAGCCGGAGCCGCAGTCACCCAAGCGCTCGTCGATTCGGTTCGCGAGCTTCGTTACGAAGAGATCCCCGAAGACGCCCGAGAGGCGGCGCGGCACTGTCTGCTCGACTTCCTTGCGGTTGCGCTCGCCGGCGTTCGCGAGCCTCTGGTCGGCATTCTCGTCGAGACGATCGTCCGTCCCGAGGGCTCGGGGGAAGCCCGCCTCGTCGGGCGCCCCGAGCGTGCCACGCGCCTGACGGCGGCCCTCGTGAACGGCGCAGCCGGCCACGCGCTCGATTTCGACGACACGCACATGCGGATGACCGGCCACCCGACGGTCCCCGTGTTGCCGGCGCTTCTCGCGCTCGCCGATCGCGAGGCGGTGACGGGGCGAGCGCTGCTGACTGCGCTCGTCGCCGGGATCGAGCTCGAGTGCCGCCTCGGCGTCCTGCTCGGCGCACAGCACTACGAGGTCGGCTTCCACTCGACCGCGACGCTCGGCACGTTCGGCGCGGCGGCGGCCTCTGCGCATCTGCTCGGGCTCGGCGCCGGCCAATGGCTTCACGCGATGGGCCTCGCCGGCAGCCAGGCGGCCGGGCTCAAGTCGGCGTTCGGAACGATGACCAAGCCGCTCCATGCGGGTCGCGCGGCTTCGGCGGGGTTGCTCGCGGCGCTACTGGCGCGCGGCGGATTCACGGCGGCCGCGGACGTGCTCGAGGCGAAGCAGGGATTCCTTGAGACGCACGCCGGCGATCGGCCCGAGATCTCGCGGCTCGATCGCTTGCGCGGACGCTTCCTCGTCCGCGACACGCTCTTCAAGTACCACGCCGCGTGCTATTTGACCCACGCGGCGATCGAGGCGGGGCGCGGCCTGCGTCAGCGGCACGACATCGATCCAGCCGCGATCGACGACGTCGAGCTGACCGTCGCGCCCGCGCTGCTCCGCGTCTGCAACATCGCCGAGCCGAGAACCGGGCTCGAAGGGAAGTTCAGCCTACGCGCGACGACGGCGATGGCGCTCCTCGGCGTCGACACGGCCGATCTCGCGACGTACAGCGATCGGCGAATGGCGGATCCCGCGCTCATCCGGCTGCGGGATCGCGTCCGCGTGGTGGCCGACGCGGATCGTGAGGTCACGCGTGCGAGGGTCGCGGTCCTGGCCGGCACGCGCCGGTTCGAGGCGGAAGCGGATACGGGCGTACCTGCGACCGACCTCTCGGAGCAGCGGTCCCGCCTGCGCCGCAAGTTCGACGCGCTCGCCGAGCCGTGCCTCGGGGCGGAGCGAGCGGCCAGGCTTGCAACGGCCGCGCTCGGCGTCGACGGGATCCCACGGGCGTCGGAGCTCCTCGACCTCGCACGGCCGAGCGCGGATTGAGGTACGTACGGTCTTTCACTTACCTCTCCCCAGGCGGTGGGTCGGAGGACGGCGGATGCGTACATCGACAACGAGGCGGCGAGCCTGACGATGCGGGAGGCGGCGACGCGGCGCTCGGTTTCGTAACAGGTACGTGCGGCGGGTCTCTCGCTTTGGAGCCGGTGCTAAGCGTCCGCGACGTAGGCGAACAACTCCTGGACGTCTCATGCCGGCACGTTCGGCAGATCCTCTATCCCGAGGTCGGGCGTCTGCCCGATCATAGACTTCCCGGCCCTTTTGGTATATACAGAACCGTGTTCCGCTGGGACCCCGAGAAGGCGACACGGAATCTCGAAAAGCACGGCGTCACCTTCTTCGAGGCGGCGTCGATCTTCTCGGATCCCGAGGGATTGGACCTCGCCGACGAGGCGCACTCAGGCGGGGAGCAGAGAAGCTTGCGCATCGGCCTTTCGGACGAGGGTCGAGTGCTCACGGTTGTCTACATGGTCAGGAGGTCTTCAGATGGCGAAGCGATCCGCATCATCAGCGCGCGGCGGGCGAGCCGCAAAGAGAGGGCGGCATACGCGAGACGAGAAGATTGACTTCTCGGACGTCCCGGAGCTGACGGACGAGCAGTTGAAGCGGACCCGGCGGGTGGGTCGGCCGCCTTTCGGCCGCTCGGCGCGCGAGTTGATCGCGATCCGCGTCGACCCCGACGTCTTGCGCGCGCTTCGCGTGGAGGCGACTCGCGAGGGGGTAGGCTACCAAACGCTGATCCACCGGTTGCTCGAGGACCACGTTCGACGGAGCGCGTAGCTGATGAGCTCGGGGAAGCGGTCGGCGGACCCTCTGGAGGCCGCGATCACGGACGCGCTCGAGCCGGGTCGATTCGTGTTCCGGCGAGCCGTCGCTTCGTTCGTCGAGGACCTGGAGGCGCTCGACGAGGACATCTGGAAACTCGTCCGACGAGGCGAGGCGGAGCGCGCCGGCCGGGTTACGAGACTTTCATCGCTGGATGCCACGAGAAGGCCGAGGAGGTGGACGACTCAGGCAGGGCCTTCGGCTCGTTCGTGGCGAGCCTCTTCTGCCGCCGGATCGCTGTGCGGCGAGCCGCGGGGGCCAACCCCGCCGACACGGCGAGGAAGCTCGCCGCGCAGATGGAGGAGGACCCATACGGATTCTGCCACCGGCCCGAAGCGGACGCGGCCAGAGCGTTCGGACGCAAGGGGCTTTCGGCGTTCGAGCAGGAAGTGAGACGCCGGTTCGAGGCGGCGGAAGGCCGGGACTACCTCCGCCGTCGCTGGGGTGAAGTCTGAGAGCGATCCTCGCCGCGCGGCGCGACATCGTCGCCTACCTAGAAATCTGCGAGCGCACGGGGCTCACGCCGGAGGACTGCCTGACCATCGCCCGCCTTCTCGAGTCTCGCCGCAAGCGTCACGAAGCCCTCGCGTGGGTCGAGCGGGGATCAGCGCTTCGTCCATCGACGCCGATGGACGAACGTACCCCGTCCATCAAGATGCCATCGGGACACTTCTGCCGCCACGCGCCGAGCTACCACGAGCGCCTCATGGTCGCCGAGCCCCATCTTGGCCAGCGACGAGTGAACGGCATTCGCCGCTTGCCGCACCGCTGCAGCTTTGTCTGCGGCTTGGAGATCGGGCAGCAACACTTCCAGCACCGCAATAGCGGCTGTCACGGCCATGTCTACCGGAGGCACCGCCGCCGTGTCGTGCCGGCGTGAGCCCATGCTGCGGCGGGCTCGCGAGCCCGATCCGAATTCGCTCCCCGGTAGCAAAGATGTGGGCACAAGCACGCGCAGGGATCGCGCCACACCGGGAACGCGGCTCAGCAGCCCGCGACGCTCGAGCGTCTTGATCATCCCATTGACGCTCGGGGAGCTGACGCCGAAGTGGTCCGCGATCTGCTCGAAAGAGGGTGCAGTGCCGTAGTGGACGGTAAAGCGATAGATGAAAGCCAGAAACTCTCCCTGACGTGCGGTGAACGGAGCCTTCATGACGGCGTGCATCCGTGACGACGGCAGGAGGACTGCTCGGGCTGGCTCATTGCATCATCGAGATACACCGTGCTGCTCTCCCCCCGCGGAGAAGTACGCTGCCGCTGACTGGCCAAGGAGGCGAGTGCCGAGCTGCGTCAGGGTGACCCCTGCTCGGGCGGTCCGTTGCCGACCAGGGCCAGGAGCTTCTGCGACCCAACGGGTCCGCTGTCTCGCCCCGGTTGATCGTCTCCAGGAGGATCTTGCCGTCCTTGTCGATCTCGACGGTCGTCTTCAGCATCCGGCCGCGCACGTAGTCAGCGTGGAAGTGGAGCCTGCCGCGCACGAAGGTCAAGTGACGCAGCATGTCGGCCACGGTCCACTCGTCCTTGTCCTGGAAGTCGATCTCGGAGCTGCCGCGTGGGCGCACGTCGGCGAACGGGAGGACGCCGATCGCGTAGATCAAGCCCCAGGCGCAGGACTCCAGGACGTCCGGGTCGTCCTTCATCCTGATCTCGACGTGGGTGTTGTCGTCGAGGGTCTCGCGGAAGATGCGTTCCGTCTCGTGCTGACCTTGGCGCCGGGCGGCGAGGTTGGCGACCGTTTGGTCTCGAGCGTGTGGATCGACGTGAGGATCTTCCGGGCGATCGGCCCGACGGCGGGGGCAGACATCATCAGCGGGCTCGGTCGGTCGACGCGTGATTCTGGTCGGCGACGAGGTGGCACTTCTTGTACTTCTTCGTGCTGCCGCACCAGCACGGGTCGTTGCGGCCGGGCTGCGTTCGCCGCCGGGCCGCTTCGCGCGACTCGAGTGCTGCCTGCATCTGCCGTCGCCAGCGCTCGGCTGGTTCGAGCGCCCGGGCGTACTTCTCGTCCTGCGCGGGCGTCAGGCTGCCGCCCAGCTCCTCGATCGCCGCCCGTAGCTCGACGAGATCCTGGTTTGCGAGCGGGCTGTCGCTCTCGACGATCCCGTGGTCGTCGAAGGCGCTGGAGAGGTGCGGGACAGCCCGTTCGTCTCCGTACTCGGCCAGGTCACCGGCACCGTGCGAGGGCTTCGTCTCGAGGGTGTCGAGGAGCACGGTGAAAACGCGGTCGTCGCGGACGCCGGTTCGCGCCAGGACCGAGGCGACGCTCACCCGGAAGTCGTGGTCGTCGTTCGCGGCGTAGGCGCGCAGCGCCGGCTCGACCACGGACGCGCCGATCGCGGGTAGCGAGTTGAGGAGCTGATCGTGAAGCAGATCGAGTGGGTCGGTCCGGGCGAGGACACCCAGCATGGGCTCGACCGCCCGAGCCGCACGCAGCTCGCCGAGCAGTCGAGCCGCGTGGACGGGTGCCCAGCCGGCGCCTGGAGCGTTCCCCAGGGCGAGACTCGCGTCCTCGAGGATCTCCAGGAGCGGCGACACGGCAGCGTCGCTCAGATCGACGATGTCGCGGCGGACACTGTCAGGCAGACCCTCCCCGACATCGATGAGCCGCCGGACGATGGCGCGAGTTTCGCTCGTGCGGACGTCGTCGCTTGCCCGCCTCTCGGACACTGCTCCCCCCTACTCCCTATCCCTACTCCCTATCCCTACTTCCTGTGCAGCCCAGGGAACATCATCCGGTGGCGCTCGACCATGCTGAGGGCGAGGGACCGGAACTCGACCGCGTCATCCTCGTTCTTGGCGAGTGTCCGTGCGAGATCGGCGAGCATCGTCTCCCGCTGATCGCCCTCGCAGAGCGCGAGGTTCCAGAACACCATGCCGAGGCTGAAGGCGCGCTCCATGCCCGCCGGATCGCCGCCGGCCGCTTCGAGCAGGGGCTCGACGAACCGCGCCATCTGCGCAGCCGGACCCTCGCCACGATTCTTCTTTTCGAAGTAGTCGACGGCATGATCGAGCAGGCCAGGATGGAGATCGCCGCCGGAGACCATCAGCGGGCGCCCTCGATGGTGGATGATGCGGCTGGGTGGTGGTGGTGGTGGCGCGGTCTTGGGCCTCGCCGCTTCATCCCTGGGCAGGCAGCACCTCTTGTACTTGACGCCCGAGCCGCAAGGGCACGGGCAGTTTCGACCGGGCGCAGGCACCGACGCACTCTTACGCCGTTTGCGTAGAGCTCGTGAAGTCCCCGTTGATTCGACGATCCAAAAGCCGGCCTTGGCCACCTCGTTCTCGGGCGGCTACACCGAGCGAAGCGTCTCTCGGAGGAGTTCCGCAACAGTCTCCTGTCCTGGCAGAGGTCGGGGTTCTCGGTGCACCGAGACGAGCCCGTCGAAGCCGAAGACCACCGTTCGCTGGAGAGGCTCGTACGTTGCATCACGCGGGCCCCGATCCGCATCGACACAATCGAGATCGGCAACCAAGGCCGTGTCCGGATCACCACGCCGCCCGATCCGAGAAGCGGCGCGACCGAGCTCGTTCTCGATCCCCTGGAGTGGATCCACACCATCACCACCCAGATCCCCGACCGCCGCCAACACGTCGTACGCTATTACGGCGCCTACGCCTCGCGCACCCGGGGCGCAGGAAGATTCGGTGGCTGCCGCCCGCCCCGGGACAAGCGCCCCGGGTAGGATCCGCCACAGACCCTCTCTCCCGAGCGAAAACGCAGCCGCGCCTCATGGGCAAGGCTCTTGCGGCGCATCCTCGAGGTGGACCCGCTGCTGTGCCCCAAATGCCGGATCGAGATGACCATCGTGTCGGTGATCACCGACCCGCCCGTGATCGATCAGATCCTGTTTTTTTTGCCCAGATGGTGCCGGTTCCGGGTCAGCGACTCGAGTGGATCCACGTGTCCGCTCGAGTCTCCAGCTCGGCAGCGTGGGCTGTCTGGCCAAGGTGCCGAAGGGTTTCGGCGTAGTTGCGAAGAATGAGCGGGACTTCGCACACACGAATCGCTCTTCGGGAGAGGGACATCGCTTCCGAGGAGCGGCCCTGCGAGGTCGGAAGCGCGGGCTCAACGTCCGCGCAGCGGTCGGAAGAACGCGCGGATGTCCTCGACGAGCGCGCGGGGCTCTTCCATCGCCGCGAAATGGCCGCCCGAGGGCATGCGCGTCCAGCGCTGGACGTTGAACGCGCGCTCCGCCCAGCGCCGCGGCGGCCTCGCGAGCTCCCCGGGAAAGATCGCACAGCCGGTCGGGACGTCTACGCGCAGATCGCGCGGAGCGAACTGGCCGGCGTGCATCGCCTCGTAGTAGAGGCGGCACGAGGAGTTCGCCGTCTGCGGAACCCAGTAGAGCATGATGTTGGTGAGCAGCTGATCCTTCGTAAAGCGCCGCTCGACGTCGCCGCCGCAATCGCTCCAGGTGCGGAACTTTTCGACGATCCACGCGGCGAGGCCGGCGGGCGAGTCGTTGAGGGCGTAGGCGAGCGTCTGCGGCTTCGTCCCCTGGATGCGCTGGTAGCCGGTTTCCTCTTTCATGAACGCGCGCGCGCGCATGAGATCGGCGAGCTCTTCTTCGCTCACGCCGTCGAGTGAGGGGTTCGCGGCATTCTCCGGAAACGCGATCACCATGCTCAAATGGATGCCGACGAGATGTGCCGCGTGGCGCGCGCCGAGATACGTCGTGACCATCGCGCCCCAATCGCCGCCCTGTGCGGCGAAGCGCTCGTAGCCGAGCCCGCGCATCAGTTCGACCCAGAGCCCGGCGATGCGCTCGGGCGTCATCCCGCCTTCCGTGGGATGATCGGAAAAGCCGTAGCCCGGCATCGATGGCGCGATCACGTCGAAGGCGTCCGCCGGATCGCCGCCGTGACGGGCGGGGTCGGCAAGCGGGCCGATGATCTCGACGAACTCGGCGACCGATCCAGGCCAGCCATGCGTGATCAGCAGCGGCAGCGGCTTCGGGCCGACGCCGCGCTCGTGGATGAAGTGAATGCCGAGGCCGCCGACGGGGGCCCGGAACTGCGAAAAGCGGTTCAGTGCCGCTTCGGCCGCTCGCCAGTCGTAGCGCTCCCGCCAATACGCGACGAGCTCCCGCAAGTAGGCGAGGTTCGTTCCATACGTCCAGCCCGAACCCGGGATCTCGTCGGGAAAGCGCGTGCGCGACAAGCGCTCGCGAAGGTCGAGGAGAACGGTGTCCGGAACGGCGATTCGGAAGGGTTCGATCTGCATGCGGCACGTTCTACCGCCGGCGCGAATCGAATCGCCAGAGGCCCGCTGCTTCCGCGAGTGCTTGCGCCTGGCGGAGCTCCTCGCTGCGCGGGCGGTGGCGGAGCTCGGGATACCACGAACGCTGGGAACTCGAGATCGGGCATCGACGAGTATCGCGCCGACGAGGACGCCGTGTTATCTAAACGGCATTGGGGCAGGCCCGTTCTTGAGATCTGGCGCTAGTGCTTGCTAAGTCCATCTCCCGCGGTCTTTCCGTGCGGCAGTCTTCCAGACGACGCGATCGCGAAGGCGAGCTTTGGCCTGCCTTCACGCCGACACGATAGATCACCTGGCGCCGAGAATGGATAAAGCGGCGGCGTTCTTGTACATCGCGGTCAGGAGGATTCATGACTGACGTTGTTATCGTCGAAGCGGGTCGTTCGCCGATCGGCAAGAAAAACGGCTCGCTTGCGAAGGCTCATCCCACGGACTTGCTCGGTCAGGTGATCATGGAGGTGCTGCGGCGGGCTGGCGTCGAGCCTGGTGCGGTCGGCCAGGTCATCGGCGGTTGCATCGGTAAAGTGGGCGCCCAGGCGATGAACGTCACCCGCACCGCGTGGCTCTCGGCCGGCGGCCCCGTAGAGGTCGCTTGCTCGACCGTGGATTCCCAATGCGGGTCGAGCCAGCACGCAGTGAATCTGGCAGCCAGCCTGCTCGCCTCGGGCGCCGAGGACGTCGTGCTCGCCTGCGGCGTCGAGAACATGAGCCTGGTGTCGATCGGCGGCGATGCGATCGCGGGCGCGAAGGCGGGATTCGGCAAGCCGATCGACCGCAGATATTGGGAGCGATTCGAGTTCACCAGCCAGTTCGAAGGCGCCGAGCGGATGGCCGTCAAGTACGGCATCCGGCGCGAAGACACCGACCGACTCGGCCTCGAGTCGCAGCTCCGGGCCGCGCGCGCGGTCGCCGAGAAGCGCTTCGAGAAACAGATCATTCCCGTCGTATTGCCGGTCACCGACGCGAACGGAGAGCGGACCGGAGAGACGAGGATCGTCGCTCGCGACGAGGTGCCCCGCGAGACGAGCCTCGAGGCGCTGGCGGCCTTGAAGCCCGTGGCGCGCGAGGACGGCATTCACACGGCGGGGTCCTCGTCGCAGATCGCGGACGGAGCCGCCGCGGTGCTGCTGATGACCGGGGAGAAGGCAACGCAGCTCGGTTGCCGGCCGATCGCGCGGGTGGTCGACACCTGCCTCGTGGGCTGCGACCCGGTGCTCATGTTGGAGGGACCGATCCCGGCGACTCGAAAGCTCCTCGAGCGCAACCGCCTCGGAATTCGCGACGTCGACGTGTTCGAGATCAACGAAGCATTCGCCTCGGTGGTCCTATCCTGGGCGCGCGTTGTCGATGCCGATCTCGCGCGGGTGAATCCGAATGGCGGCGCGATCGCCCTCGGTCATCCGCTCGGAGCAACCGGTTGCGTGCTCACGACGAAGGCGGTGCAGGAGCTCTTGCGGTCGGGTGGGCGAAGGGCCTTGGTGACCATGTGCTGCGGTGGCGGGCTTGGTACGGGAACTCTCCTGGAGCGAGTGTGATGGAGGCTGCGCTCATGCCGCGCAAGGTGCTCTTCGCCAGCGATACCTCCGGCCACACCGCGGGCTATCAAGCGGTACTCGCCGGTCTCCGGGACGGCGGCTTCGAGGTGGTTTCGATCGGCTATGCCGAGCCCGCTCATGTGGCGGAGGCGGCGTTGCAGGAGGGCGTCGATGCCATCGGCTACCGGGTAATGGATCGGGATGCCGCGGTCCTCGGTGAGAGCCTGCTCGGTGAGCTGTCGAGGCGAGGCCTCGGCGACGTGCCTGTGGTCATGGGGGGCATCGTCCGGAGAGAGATCCGAGAGAGGCTCGTTGAGCGCGGCGTCCGGGCGGTCTTCGGGCCGGGCTCGAAGCTCTCCGAGATCACGGACTTTCTGCGCAAGGATCTCGGAATCGGGCAGGCCGCCGAGAATGGCGGACAGGCTGACCGCGGACGCGCCGTAACGGAAGAACCGACGACCACGTCGGGAATTCAACTGCAGCCCGTCTACACGCAGCACGATCTCGCAGGCTTCGATCCCGATCGTGATCTCGGCCTTCCGGGGCACTACCCGTTCACGCGCGGCGTCTCGGAACTCGGCTACCGCACGCGAAAGTGGACGGTCCGCCAAGTGATGGGGGTCGGCACCGCGGAGGAGACGAACGAGCGCCTACGCTACCTGATCGAGCAGGGCCAGACCGGCGTCAGCCTGACCGGAATGGGATACGCGCCCTTCGAGTCGTCGGATCCGCGGTCGGAGGGGCTGATCGGCGTCGGCGGGGTCTGGATCGACACCCTTGCCGACATCGAAACGGTCTTCGACGGCATCGATCTGGAGAAGATCAGCATCAACCAGACCGGCAACTCGATTCCAGTCCTCTGCATGATCGTCGCGTTGGCCGAGGAACGGGGGATTCCTCTTGAGCGCCTCTCCGGCACGATCCAGAACTACGTGCTTCCGTGGGGCGACCCTCCCGATCTCCGCGGCAATCACTACGTCGACATCATCGAATTTTGCGCCCGCGAGCTGCCGCGCTGGAACCACACGAGCATCTCGGTCAGGAACACGCGCGAGTCGGGCATCTCGGCGGCGCAGGAGATCGCGTTCGGCCTCTTTCAAGGCGTGTACACGATCCAGGCGGCGCTTTCGCGCGGCGTCGCGATCGACGCCTTCGCGCCGCGCCTCTCGTTCTTCCTGAACGCCGAGAGCGACTTCCTAGAGGAACTCGCGAAGTTCCGCGCCATGCGGCGGACGTGGGCCCGGATGCTGCGCGAGCGGTTTGGTGCGAAAGACGACCGATCGTGCTGGCTCCGCTTCCACGTGCAGACTTCCGGGGTGAGTCTCACCGAGCAACAGCCGCTCGTCAACCTGGTTCGGGCGACCCTCCACGCGTTGGCCGCCGTGGCGGGAGGCGCGCAGTCGCTTTCCGTCAACGCCTTCGACGAGGCGCTCGCGATCCCCACGCCCTTCAGCCAGACCCTCGCGATCCGGACCCAGCAGGTGATCGCCCTTGAGTGCGGCATCACGCGCGTCGTCGATCCTTTCGGGGGCTCCTACTGCATCGAGGCATTGACCAACGAGCTCGAGCGCCGGGCGCAAGCGATCCTTGCCCATCTCGAGTCGATGGAAGGCGAGCAGTCGTGGCGATGGATGTCGGACGAAACGCACCGAGCGGCCTACTGCCGTCAGCTCGAGATCGACAGCGGCCGCCGGACCGTGATCGGCGTGAATGCCTTCGTCACCGAGGGGGACGAGGAACTCGGCCGGGCCGAACGCGCCGAAGCCCTCAAGCCCGACCCCGCCTGGCGCTCGAAGCAAATCGCGCGTCTGGAAAGAGTGAAGCGCGAGCGCGACCCCCGTGCCGTCGAGGCGGCCCGGCGGCGGCTGGTCGACGCCTATCGCGCCCGCGACAACATCGTCGGTCCGACTCGCGAGGCGGTCAAGGCGTACATGTCGATCGGCGAGATCGTCGAGGCGCTCTCGGCAGCGGGAACGCCAGACGAGCTCCGCAAGCGGGGGGGCTTCGTCCTGCGGCTCTACGGCCGGGGCAACGCGTGAACCTACGGCCGATGGGTAAGGCAAACTCGAGCGTGCTCGCGAAGGGCGCGTGGCCCCTCGTCCACCGATGGCAAGGGGCGCTATGCCCTAGCACTCGTTCCCCGGGTTGCCGAGGCCGGCGATCTTCGACGACCGCGTCGCGGTCCGGCTTCTCGACCAAGTGGACAAGATTCGCGCCAAAACTACGTTTCAGCCTATTCGGCGGTTGACTCGATTCGGGCCAATCGCACCTTTTGGCGGCACCTGGGCTCCTGCGGGCATGCCGTAGCGACGGGAAATTGAGATTCTACGACCCTAGCTGTCAGGCACGGAAGATGCCGATTATAAGGTAGGACGGAGGATACCCATGCGAATCTTCATCGTGCCGATCGTGTTCGCAACAATGCTAACCGCAAGCGTGAGTAGCCTGGCGGACAGTTTAGATGCCACGGGCGACATCGAACGGTCGATAGCCCCGTCCAAGGACCCCGCCGAAGCGGAAATGCCCGCCGTGCTTTCCCGGGGGAATTGGCAACGCGCGGAAGGCCTTCTCCCCGCCGAGCTCGTCGAAAAGGTCAAGAGCGGAGAGCTTGAGATTCGCACGCAGCGGACCACCGACTTGCCCCCGAGCCCCGCCTATGTCGAGGCGACGCGACGAAATGCCGGGCAGCCCCGCCTTCGCCCGGATGGAAGCCTCGAAGGCTACGTCGCCGGTCGTCCGTTTCCGCAAATCGATCCGGCGGACCCTCAAGCCGGCCTCAAGCTCGCGTGGAATTATCGGTGCCACGAGTCGATCGACTCCGCCCAGGCGTGGGGAGTGTTTCAAATCCTCGACGGAACCGGGCACATGGTGCGCGATATGGAGTTCTACTATGCCCTGGGGTACGGCATGCATCGGCTCGACGCGAAGGCCAACCTCTGGGAGGGCGACGGGGTCCTCTTCAAGGAGTTTTATCAAGTTCTCGCACCGGAAGACGTGAAGAACCAGATGAGGCTCAAGTTACGCTACGACGACGATCGCACCAGCGATCTGAATTTCGCCTGGATACCGGAGATGCGGAAGGTCCGTCAGGTCAACGTCGACCCGCGAGAGCGGATGATGTCGAGCGAGCTCTTGAACGAGGACTTCTACGGCTTCTGGGGGTACCTGCACGAGTACGACTGGCGCTTCCTCGGGCGCGCCACGCTGCTGGCGCCGGTCGCAGTGAGAGCTGCGAAAGCGACCTTCGAGCCGCGCCGCGGCTATCCGGCCGACCCTTGGGAACTGCGCACGATGCTCTTGCTCGAAGGCACCCCCAAAGATCCGAATCACCCGTACGCGAAGCGTGTGCTCTTCATCGACGAGCAGACGGGCGTGGCCCTGTACGTCTTCGCGTACGACCGGCAGGGAAAGCACACCAAGACGATCTTCACGCTCTACGGAAATCCGGCGTTTAGCCCCGGCAACGAACGCGTCCGCGCGCCGCTGTGGATCGGACAAACGGTCATCAATCACGTGACCGGCGATGCCGCGGTCACGACTATGAACCGCGTCGTCGTGGACGCTCGGGTACGGAACGAATTTTTCACCGTCAACCAGTTCGCCCTGCTTGCGCGTTGAGGAACGCGGGACGCGGCCCCCTTTCGGCCGAGGACGAATCGCTGCGGACCGACCGAGCATGTGGTCGCGGCCTGATCACTCGGTGCGGATCCAGTCACGCGGTCGCAGAAACTTCTCGTAGAGCTCGGCTTCCGCCGTTCCCGGCTCGGGTCGCCAGCCGTAGCGCCACGACACCAGCGGCGGCAGCGAGGCGAGGATCGATTCGACGCGCCCCCCCGACTGCAGGCCGAAGCGCGTGCCGCGATCGTAAATCAAGTTGAACTCCACGTAGCGGCCGCGGCGGAAGAGCTGAAACGAGCGCTCGCGCTCCCCGAACGGATGACGCTTTCGCCGTGCGAGGATCGGGCGATAGCCGAGGAGATAGTGCTCGGCGACGCTGCGCACGAAAGCGAACGAGCGCTCGAAGCCGCCCTCGGTAAGGTCGTCGAAGAAGAGACCGCCGATGCCGCGGGGCTCGTCGCGATGTTTGAGAAAAAAATATTCATCGCACGCCCGCTTGTAGCGCGCGTAGAGCTCGGCGCCGAACGGGTCGCAGGCCTCCTTCGCCGAGCGGTGCCAATGAACCGCATCTTCCTCGAAGCCGTAGTAGGGCGTCAGATCGAACCCGCCACCGAACCACCAGGCGGGCTCTTGGCCGTCGCGTGTCGCGAGGAACAAGCGGAAGTTCGCGTGGCTCGTCGGCGCGTACGGATTTCGAGGATGCACGATCAGCGAGACCGAGATCGCGTCGTAGCTGGCGCCGGCGAGCTCGGGCCGCCGAGCCGTCGCGGGCGCCGGCAGGTCGCGGCCGACCGTGTGCGAAAAATTCACGGCAGCGCGCTCGAGCACGGGCCCGTCTGAAAGCACCCGCGGCCTCGCGAAGCCGCCTCCGTCGCCGTCGATGCGCTCGTCCTCGAAGCGGGCTTGACCGTCTTCCTCCTCGAGCGCGCTCGTCACGCGGTCCTGGAATTCGAGCAGGAACGTCTCCACCGCCGTCATGCGCGAGGATTCTCGTCTGGCCATCTCTCGGGCTGAGATTCTACTGGACGGCGGGCGAAGGGTCACGTCCCCACTGCCCCTCTCCCTTGCAGGCGTGCGGGGCTCCCAGTAACTTCCGCCGCATGGAAAACGACATCCGTGCCAAGAGCCGCCGCCTCCTCGACGGCCCCGACCGCGCTCCGGCGCGGTCCTACTTCAAAGCCATCGGCCTCACCGACGACGACCTGAAGAAACCTTTGGTGGCGGTGGCGAATACCTGGACCGATGCGATGCCTTGCAATTTTCATCTCCGCCGTCTGTCCGAGAAAGTGAAGCAAGGCGTTCGAGCCGCGGGCGGCACGCCGCTCGAATTCAACACGATCGCGGTTTCGGACGGGATCAGCATGGGGACGGAGGCAATGAAGACGTCGCTCATCTCTCGCGAGGTGATCGCCGACTCGATCGAGCTCGCCACGCGCGGATACCTCTTCGATGCAGTCGTCGCGATCTCGGGGTGCGACAAGACGATCCCCGGCACGGTCATGGCGCTGGCACGCCTCGATCTCCCGTCGTTGATGCTCTACGGGGGCTCGATTGCCCCCGGTCGCTTCCGCGGCAGGAACGTCGCGGTCGGGGACATCTTCGAGGCGGTCGGCGCCCACGCCGCGGGCAAGATCTCGGACGCCGATCTGGCCGAGCTCGAGAACGTCGTCTGTCCCGGCCCGGGCGCGTGCGGCGGCCAGTACACGGCGAACACGATGGCGATGGCCTTCGAGATGCTCGGCATCTCGCCGATGGGGGCCAACGGTGTTCCGG
Source organism: uncultured delta proteobacterium (assembly GCA_963745025.1). GTDB lineage: Bacteria > Desulfobacterota > Binatia > JACPRU01 > JACPRU01 > CAVQIG01. Next base: position 441,621 of record CAVUWD010000011.1, on the reverse strand, counting down.
CGATGCTCGAGGAGAAGGATCGCGCGGCCTATCGCTGCGGCGAGCTGGTGATGGACCTGCTTCGCCGCGGTGTGACCGCGCGCGCGATCATCACCCGCGCATCGATCGAGAACGCGATCGCCGGCGTGGTCGCCTCTGGTGGCTCGACGAACGGCGTGCTGCATCTTCTCGCCGTGGCCCGCGAGGCCGGAGTGCCTCTCTCGATCGACGACTTCGACATCATCAGCCGCAAGACCCCGTTGATCGTCGACCTCGTTCCCGGCGGCAAGTACGTGGCGACCGACCTCTATCACGCCGGGGGCGTGCCGCTGGTCGCGCAGCGGCTGGCCGCTGCCGGCCTGCTCCACGAGAAGCAGCCGACGGTCACTGGCAAGACCGTAGGCGAAGAAGCCCGCGGCGCGAAGGAGACGGCCGGCCAGAAGGTGGTGGTGACGCTCGATCGGCCGCTCAAGGCGACCGGCGGCCTCGTCATTCTCAAGGGGAACCTGGCGCCCGAGGGCTGCGTGGTGAAGGTCGCGGGCCACGAGCGGTTGACTCACCGGGGTCCGGCGCGCGTCTTCGAGTGCGAGGAAGATTCCTTCGGTGCGGTACGCGCCGGAAGGATCAAGCCCGGAGACGTCGTCGTCATCCGCTATGAAGGCCCGAAGGGCGGGCCCGGAATGCGCGAGATGCTCGGCGTGACCGCGGCGCTGGTCGGCGAGGGGCTCGGCGACACGGTGGCGCTGCTCACCGACGGCCGATTCTCGGGAGCCACGCGCGGACTCATGGCCGGGCACGTCGCGCCCGAAGCGCAAGTGGGGGGGCCGATCGCCGCGGTCCGCGAGGGCGACGTCGTCTCCTTCGATATCACCGCACGTCGGCTCGACGTCGAGATCAGCGACGAAGAGATGAAGAAGCGCCTCGCTGCCTGGACACCCCCGGAGCCCCGCTACGCAAGCGGCGTGATGGCGAAATATGCGCGCCACGTGTCATCGGCATCGCTCGGTGCCGTGACGTCGTAGGTCGATCGGAGTCGCGGGGAGACCTAGGAGACTGCGTCACGGATCGCTCCCGTTGCTCGCGAACCATCTTCGGCCGAAGCATCCTGCCGGGCTAGGAGACTGCGCCACGGATCGCGCCCGTTGGGCGCGATCAAAGGGGATGCAGCATCCTGCCGAGCTAGCGCTTCGCTTCCGCGTGTGTCGGCGGCGGCCCGATTTCCTCTAAGAGCTTGGCGGCACGGCTGACGAAGTGAGGCTTCCCCTGCTCGATGGCCAGGCGCAGCGCCGTGCCGCTGAGATCCCGCGCCTCATCGCGGCGATCGAGGTACAGGTAGCGATCGGCGAGCTCGAGCCGGGCGCCCACGGCGGCGGGATCGAGCTCGATCGCGCGCACCAGCAGCGTCTCGGCCTTGACGGCGTCACCGCCGAGAAAGCGCGGGAGCTGGAGATAGAGGCCGCCTTTGGCTGCGAGCGCGTCGGCATAATTGGGATCGAGCTCGAGCGCGCGGTCGAGCTCGCGGTGAAGCGCGGGAAGGTGGTACGAGTTTTTCAGCCACCCGTCGGTCTGCAGCCATCGCCCCCAGTTCGCGAACAGAGCGAAATGGGCATCCGGGCTCATATCGTCTTGCCGGATCGCTTGCTCGGCGAGATCCTTGCCGCGGCCGTACCAGTCGAGCTTGACGGTGTCGTCGTCGCTCTCATCGCCGCGATCGAGGCAGCGGAACGACTCCCGAGCGTTCGCCGCCGCTGGACCGTTCTTGACGTGATCGGCCAGCGAATGAAAGGCGAGAGCCGGTGTGGAGGAGGTAATGACGAGCGCGAAAGGAACCGCGACGACCGTGAGAGCACGATACGACATGCCTCGTCACCGTACGCGAATGACGATGGGGGGTAAAGGGATCATTGGGCTCGGCGTCGCGGCGCTCGGCGCCCTGTCGATCCTTACCGGGTGCACGAGACCGCTTCCGGAGGAGGGCTCGGCCGCGGCGGAGCTCTATCGACAACGCTGCGGGACCACCTGTCACTCTCCCTTCCAGCCGTCGAGCATGAAGTATCCTCTCTGGAACATGGTGCTTCCCCGAATGGATCAGCGCATCCACGAAGCTCGCCAGCCGCCGCTCAGCCTGGACGAGCGAATGACGATCGACTCGTATCTGCGGCGAAACGGCGGTTAGGAGACTGCGCCACAGATCGCTCCCGTTGGTCGCGAACCGGCTCCGGCCAGGCAACCTACCCGGCTAGCGTCGTCGGCTACGCCGCGTCGAGAAGCTCGATCTCTTCGGGGAAGAGCACGCTGGAACCACCCTTGTCCCAGTCTACTAACACGATCAAGCGACCGACATTCTCCGACACGTAGCGTATCCTTCCCTCGGACATGGGCTCGACCCGTCCACCCGGGCCGTTCACCCACTTGCTGGTGCGGCATCGTTTCCCGGCGAGCGTCGTGCTGGTCATCGCGGGCGACCTCCATCCTCCTAGTCACGCAAACCCCATGCCCGATTTCGAGTTGCCGTATTTCCGGGGCTATTTTCGCCGCGATGCGTCCCGCGCGACGATTTTTTGTGCAGACCTGCTGAAAAGATGTCACGACGTCACCATTGGTTACGCCGCGCGCAGTCAGCGAATCGACGAACCGGAGGGAGCTACCGCGGGCGCTCGCGGGCGAGACGCTCGAGATCGCCGATCTCCTTGGGGATCTCAGCGGTAAGGACCTCGTGGCCGTGCTCGGTGACGAGCACGTCGTCCTCGATGCGGATGCCGATCCCGTGAAGCCGCGCCGCTCCTCCGTCCCCGCTCTCGGAGAAGTAGAGTCCGGGCTCGACCGTCAGCACCATCCCGGGCTCCAGCACCCGCGACTTGTCACCCAGCCGGTACTTGCCGACGTCGTGGACATCCATGCCGAGCCAGTGGCTGGTGCGGTGCATGAAAAAGGGCCGGTAGGCGGTCTTGTCGATCGCCTCGTCGACGGACGTCGAGAGAACGCCGAGCGAGCAGAGACCCTCGACGAGGCCTCGCAGCGCCACGCCGTGGACGTCGTCGAACGTCACGCCGGGCGATACCTTCTCGATGGCTGCCTTCTGGGCAGCGAGCACGATTTCGTAGACTTGCCGCTGCTCCGCCGAGAAGGTGGCAGCGACGGGGTAGGCGCGCGTGACGTCCGCGCAATAATGGTCGTATTCCGCGCCTGCATCGATCAGCAGCAAGTCTCCGTCCTCGAGCTCGCGGGAGTTTTCCGTGTAGTGGAGGATCGTCGCGTTCCGGCCCGAGGCCACGATCGACGGGTAGGCCGGTCCCGTGCCGCCCAGTCGCCGGAACACGAAGTCGATGGTCGCCTCGATCTCGTGCTCGTTCGCCCCGGGCCGAGCGGCCAAGAGCGCCTCGCGGTGCGCCACGGCGCTGATCGTCACTGCGCGCCGCATGCGCTCGATCTCCTCGGGCGCCTTGTGAAGGCGCATCTCGTGGAGAACGTCGGCCGGCGAGACCAGAGCGAGCGCCGGCGCGCCTGAGCGCTCGCGCGTCGCCTGTGAGCGCCGCACCTGTTCGAGCACGCGTTGATTCAGCCGCTCGTGACGGCCGAGCGCGAAGTAGAGTCGGTCACGCCCGTCGAGAAGCTTTGCGAAGACGTCCTCGAACTGCTCGATCGTATGAGCGGCGTCAGCCCGATAGCGGTCGCGGGCCCCCTCGGCGCCGGAGCGCTTGCCCGTCCACGTCTCGCGGTCGGGATCGCGTGGCAGGACGAAGAGGATGAAGCGCTCGGCGCCGACCGTGTCGAGCAGGCAGAGCGCCTCTGGCTCGGAAAAACCGGTCAGGTAGTAGAAGTCGTTGTCTTGGCGGTAGGGGTACTCCACGTCGCCGGAGCGGATCGCGACGGGCGCGGCCGGAAGGAGCGCCAAAGAGCCGGCCGGCAGCTCGGCGAGAAAACGCTTCCGGCGGTCGGCGAAGACGGAGGGATCGAGCGGCGCGCGCATCTTTGCAATCCGACGACGGCGAGACTAATGGACGCTCGGGGCCGTGGCAAACTTCGACGACAAACCCGTCCGCACCGCCCGAGGCCGAGAGCGCCCGAACCGCGCCGGTCGCCTGGACTCATGTGGTCTAAAGACGGCGACCGGCTACAGGCTACGGGAAAGGCGCACGGAGTCTTTTCCTGTAGCCTGTAGCCGGTAGCCCAGTTGCCGTCCGGAGCCTTATCCACTACGCTTCGGCAGGAGGATTTGGATTCGTGAACCGAAATCTACGCTTCGTGGTCGGCGCGATGGTGATCGTCGCCACCATCGGCTACCTGATGTACACGGGAATCCGTGAAACCTCTGCGTATTACTTGACGATCCAGGAATTCCTGCCGAAGCGGGAGCAGTACGGGAACATGCCCCTGCGCGTGGCCGGTCGCGTTCAGCCCGGGTCGATCGACTACGATGCGAAGTCGCTTCGCCTGCGGTTCCATCTCGCGGAGTTCTCGGACGCGAATCGGCAGGAGCTTTCGCTGCCCGTGTCGTTCACCGGCATCAAGCCCGACATGTTCGCCGACGGCCGGGACGTGATCGTCGAGGGCCGCTACACGAGCGGGGTGCTCGAGGCGAGCCAGGTGCTCACCAGTTGCCCGTCGAAGTACGAGGCCAAGACGGCGGCCGAAGCCGGCAAATCGGCCCCGGACCGCCAGGGCTAGGAGGCTGCAATGATGAATCGCTCCCGTTGGTCGCGACCCCGGCTCCGGCCGCGCAGACTGTCGAGCTAGCGCAGATGGATCGGATCCATCTCTCCGACCTCGGCACGTTGGCTCTCCAGCTCGCCTGGTGCCTCGCGCTCTATTCCATCGTCGCGTGCGTCTACGGCGCGCGCGGGGCGAAGGGCGAGTTCGTCGCCAGCGGCCGCCGCGCCGCGCTCGCCGTCTTCGGCTGCGTTGTCGCGGCCGTCGCGATCATGCTGCACGCGCTCATCACGCGTGATCTGCAGATCGAGTACGTCGCCAGCTACTCCTCGAGCACGCTGCCCCTCCAGTACACGGTTGCGGCGCTCTGGGGGGGAATGGCGGGAAGCCTGCTTCTCTGGCTCTTCGTCCTGAATCTCTCGTCGACGATCGTGCACGTGCAAAACCGCGATCGTCATCGCCTGCTCATGCCCTACGTCACGGCGACGCTCATGACGATCAGTCTCTTCTTCCTGTCGCTGCTCGTCTTCGTGGTTCCCGCCTTCCGACGGCTTCCGTTTGCGCCGAGCGAGGGCTCCGATCTGAATCCCTTGCTCCAGAACTACTGGATGATGATCCACCCGCCGTCGCTGTACACGGGCTACGTGACGGTGAGCGTTCCGTTCGCCTTTTGCATCGCTGCGCTCGCCACCGGCCAGCTCGGCGATGCGTGGATCCGCTCCACGCGGCGCTGGACGCTCTTTGCCTGGTGCTTCTTGACGCTTGGGAACGTGTTCGGCGGCGCCTGGGCCTACGAGGTGCTCGGCTGGGGAGGCTACTGGGCGTGGGATCCCGTCGAGAACGCTGCCTTCATGCCGTGGCTCGTGATGACGGCGTTTCTCCACTCGGTGATGATCCAGGAAAAGAAGGACATGCTGAAGGTGTGGAACGTCTCGCTCATCATCCTCGCCTTCGCGCTGACGATCTTCGGCACGTTCCTCACGCGCTCGGGAGTCATCTCGTCGGTGCACAGCTTCACGCAGTCGGGGCTCGGGCCGTTCTTCCTCTGGTTCCTGGCGGGCGCGCTGGCCGTGTCGGTCGGTCTGGTGATCTGGCGCCTGCCGCTGCTGCGCTCGCAGAACCAGCTCGAGTCCTTCTTCTCGCGCGAGGCCGCGTTCCTCTTCAACAACCTGATCCTGCTCGGCATCTGTTTCACGGTCTTCTGGGGAACGATCTTCCCGGTGATCTCGGAATGGGTTCGCGGCGTGAAGATCACCGTCGGCCCGCCGTTCTTCAACAAGGTGAACGCCCCCCTCGGCCTCAGCCTGCTCTTTCTCACCGGCATCGGCCCGATCATTGCCTGGCGACGCGCCACGCCGCGGAATCTCCAGCGGAACTTCGCGGGCCCGCTCGCGTTCGGCTTCGCCAGCGGGCTCGCGCTCTTCGCGCTCGGCATGCGGCAGCTTGCGGGCCTGGTTTCGTTCTCGCTCTGCTCGTTCGTGACTGCGACGATCGCCTTGGAATTCTACCGCGGCGCGCGCGCTCGCCAGACGCTCGTCGGGGAATCGGCGGTTACCGCGCTCGCTCACTTGGTTTCGAAGAATCACCGCCGGTATGGGGGCTACGTCATTCACCTCGGGATCGTTCTGGTCTTCCTCGGCATCACCGGCTCCTCGCTCTTCAAGGACGAGGTGCAAGCGACGGTCGCCGAAGGGCAGACCTTCTCCATCGGTCGCTACCAGCTTCGCTTCGATCGTCTCACCAAGGAGGACAGCCCGCATCTGTCGATCACCCGCGCCGAAGTGACGGTGCTTCGCGCCGGTCAGTCGATCGGCGTGCTCCGGCCGGAAAAGCGCTTCTACAAGCGGCCGGGGCAGCCAACGACGGAGGTGGCGATTCGCAAGACCCTCCGCGAGGACCTCTATCTGGTGCTCGGCGCTCTCGATCCGTCGAGCGGGCTCGTCACGTTTCAAACCTTCTTGAACCCCCTCGTGTCCTGGCTCTGGATCGGCGGCGCCGTGATGATGATCGGCACAGCCGTGGTGATGACGCCGACACCTGCGGAGCGACACGTGCGCGCGACGATCCAGGCGCGGGAGACGTCGGCGGCGCTATCCCGGGCCGAGGAATCCTGAGTGCGACACCGGAGGCTGGCGGCCGCTCTTTTTGGGCTCGTGGTCTTCGCGTCGGCCGGCGCGTCGGCTGCGGTGACGACCAAAGAGATCGAAGAGTCGCTCACCTGCCAGTGCGGCTGCGGGTTGACGGTTCACTCGTGTAATCACCTGCAGTGCGGCTCGGGGATTCCGCTGAAACAGGAAGTCCGCACGTTGGTCGACCAGGGCCTTTCGCAGGACGAGATCCTGCTCCACTTCCGCGACACCTATGGTGAAAAGATCCTCTCCGCGCCGGTGCCGGAGGGCTTCAATCTGAGCGCATGGCTCCTCCCGTTCGCGCTGATCGGCATGGGCGCGGTGGTGCTCACCGTGAGTGTCCGGCGCTGGACTGCGACCGCGCGTGCCGATGCCGCATCCACGGCACCTCGGGCGGAGATCTCTGAGCACGATCGCGGTCGGCTGGAGGCGGAGTTGGCGAAGGGCGAACGGTGAGCCTTCTCCTCTACGTCGCCGGCCTCGGGCTCATCGCTGTCGTCGCCTGGGCGGTGGCGGGCCCGCTTTTCGCACTGCCGCTTCTGCTTCTGCCCGCACCCGAGTCGCCTCGCGAAGAGCGCTGGCGCAAGCAAAAGGAGGAAGCGCTCGCCGCGATCAAGGAAGCGGAGTTCGATTTTCACTTGGGGAAGCTTTCGGACCAAGATTATCGGCGGCTCCGCGCTCGCCTCGAGGCAGAGGCGCTCGAAGCCATGGGGGTGCTGGAAGGGCGGGGAAGTGGCGACGCTGGCTGACTTTCAGCAACTCGACTTGCGGGTGGCGACCGTGATTTCGGCCGAGCTCCACCCGAACGCCGACCGCCTCCTCGTCCTGCGGATCGACCTCGGCGGCGAGCAGCGCCAGATCGTTGCGGGCATCCGCGCGAGTTACGAGCCGTCCGCGCTCGTCGGCAAGCAGATCGTCGTCGTCGCCAATCTCGAGCCCGCGAAGCTTCGCGGCGTCGAGAGCCAGGGAATGCTGCTCGCCGCCCGCGACGGCGATCGCGTCGTGGTGGTGACCTCCGACTGCGCCGTTTCCCCCGGCAGCAAGGTTTCCTGACCCCGGAAGAAGCTTGCGGCGGCCAAGTCGGGGGCGGGCTCGCTACCGCCCCTTGAACACCGGCTCGCGCTTCTCGACGAAGGCGCGCGCCGCTTCCCGATGGTCTTCGGTGAGGCCCGCGTGGATGTGGTGCGTCGCCTCGAGATCGAGGCAATCGTCCACTTCACCCGCCACCGCGCGGTTCAGATTTTCCTTCATGTAGCGATAGGCGACGCGCGGCCCGCGCGCCAGCCGATGCGCGAGTTCCATCGTGCGCGCCGTCAACTGATCGGCCGGCACGACCCAGTTGACGAGCCCGAGACGCGCGGCCTCTTTCATGTCGATCCGGTCGGAGAGGAAGTAGAGCTCACGCGCCTTGGCGCTGCCGACGAGCCGGCTGAGAAAGTAGGTCCCGCCGTAATCACCCGAGAAGCCGACCTTGGCGAACGCCGTCGTCATCACCGCGGTCTCCGCCGCGATGCGCAGGTCGCAGGCGAGCGCGAGCGAAAGTCCCGCGCCCGCCGCGGCGCCCGGAATCGAGGCGATCGTCGGCTTGGGCATCTTGTAGAGCCGTCCCGCCGTTGCGCGCTGGTTGATCCGTTGGGCATGGATCTGCTCGTCGATCCCCGATCCCGCCCCGCCGCCGCGCGAGGCTTCCGCCATCCCCTTGACGTCGCCGCCCGCGCAGAACGCTCCACCCGCGCCCGTCAGCACGATCGCGGCGATCTCGGGATCGGTCTCGCAGGCCGACAGCGTGGCGGCGAGCGCGGCCAGCATCTCGCCAGACATGGCGTTGCGCCGCGCGGGGCGATTCATCGTGAGGATCGCAACCCCGTCCTCGGCCTCGGCGATCAGATCGGTCGTTCGGGTTTCGAGAGTGCGTTTGGCCATGACGTTCTCCTCTCATCCTCTGTTGCGCCCGGCCGCGCGCGCGGCGGTCCGGCGGTGCTCCGATGGACGGATCATCCTTATCTGCTTATCTGCTTATCTGCTCACCTGCTCATCTGCCGATCGCGCCCGATGCTCTCAGCTCGGCGATTTCGGCCGCGGAGAACCCGAATTCTGCGAGCACGCTGGCGGTGTGCTCACCCAACCGGGGAGCTCCGCTGCGTATCGAGCACGGTGTTCGTGAGAAGCGTGCCGCCGGTCGTGCCTGGCGCAAGCGGCCCGCTCGCGGATGGTCGATCTCGCAGACGGTCTCGTTCTCCAGGATCTGCGGATGACGGATCACCTCGGCGCGGGTGAGCACCGGCGCGCAGGGAACACCTTCCGCTTCCAAGCGCTCGAGCCACTCCGCGGAGCGCCGCGTGCGCAACACCTCTTGCGTGAGCGCGAGCCGGACGTCGATGTTGTCTTGGCGCAGCGCGGGCGTGCGGAAGCGCTCGTCGGCGAGCCATTCCGGGCGTTCGAGCGCTCGAGCGAGCGCCTGCCACTCGCGGTCCGTCTGCACCGCCACGCTCAGGTAGCCATCGCTCGTCTCGTAGATCAGGTCGATGAAGCTCGCGGCTTCCGCCTGGGGGAGCTCGCCGCCGACGAATGTCTGGCTCGCCATGTCCGACCCCCAAAGGAACGCGATCACCGCGTCGAGCATCGATAGCCGCACGTGCTGTCCCTCCCCGGTCCGCTCTCGAGCCGCGAGCGCGGCGGTGATGGCCTGCGCGGCGGTGATGGCAGTGAGCTTGTCCGGCAAGATCGTGCGCACGAGGCGCGGCCTGGCGTCGTCCGATCCCGCTTGGACGGTCGCGAGCCCGCTGAACGCCTGGATCAGCGGATCGTAGACGGGCTTTGCAGCCATCGGACCGCGCTCGCCGAAGCCGCTGATCGAGACGTAGACGATGGTGGGCGCCGCGGCTCGAATCGCGTCTTCACCGAGGCCCATGCGTTCCGCCACGCCCGGACGGAAGTTCTGCACGAAGACGTCGGCGCGCGAGACGAAGCGCATCAAGACGGCCCGGCCCCGCTCGTGCCTCAGGTTGACGGCGACCGAGCGCTTGTTGCGATTGCTGTTGAGGAACAGCGCCGACAAGCCGCCACGCCGGTTCGGCGCGGCGCGCGTGTGGTCGCCGCCGTCCGGATTCTCGACCTTGAGCACGTCCGCGCCCTGGTCGGCCAGGATTTGCGTCGCCAGAGGTCCGGAGATCATCGAGGTCACGTCGATGATTCGATAGCCGTGAAGCGGTCCCGGCCTGACCATGGACGGGCATCCTACAGCCTGTGCTAGGTACGGCAAGCGTCTCGCGAAGCCAATCGGGGGATTCGCGAATGGATGCCGTTCGGCTATCGGGATCCGAAGAATCCCGCGCGAACCCAGCCGCTCAAGCCACGCAGGGAGCAGGTGTTCTAATACGAACGGTATGGGCAGGGGGCCCGGTAGTCGGAAGTCGCGTCAACCGATGAGCCCTTCCCAGAGGGTCCGCTCGGTTTCTTGCGGTGCCTCGCGCACGACCGAGCGCTCGCCGAGCTCGAGCGTGGCGCGCCGCGGCGGAGCATACGCAGGCCAGTCGGGCAGCCCCGAGCTTCGCGGACGCCCGGTCCGGGCAAAGGCGAGCCACGCATCCTGAATGCGTTCGGAGAGCACCCGCGCCGCCTGCGTGCGGCCGGCGATCGCGCCGATCTTCGAGACGTCGAGCGTGCCGAACACGAACGGCACGTCGAGGCCATGCACCGCGCCTTGCGGCTTTCCCGGGGTCGTCCCCTTCCATGCGAACTGGTACACGAACACGTCGGGCGTGTGCGACGACTGGAGCTCGGCGAGCTTCAGCGCCCCGGCGCGAAAGAAGTGGTCCGTCGAGATCGCCAGCCACGTCTCGGCCGGCGAAGCGTCATCGCCGCGCGCCGCGCGCTCCGCGCGGTAGACTTCTGCCGCCCGCCGGCCGTGCGGACGGCCTTCGGCGTCCGAGCCGGGCAAGAGCGCGGAGCACCGGTCGACGAGGCCCGACCCGTCGAGCGCGTCGATCGCCGGATCGAGGAAGCGATAGAGCTTCATCTCCTCGAGGTTCGAGCCGACGATCAGCGGCACGCCGCGCGCCGAGCCCGCCGCGATCGCCGCGAACGGGCGGGCGGGGATGAGGTCTCCGTCTGCGACCGGCGAAAATGGTGGGACGATCGTTTTCCGCCCCACGGCATTGTGCGCCGACACCAAGTCCCGCGCGGAAACGTCGCGTAGCAGGCTCGCCCGCTCGGGCGCGATCCCGAGCTCCCTCAGGATCGCGCGCGTCGTGGCGAGCGCCGCCTCGGGCGAGCACGTCAGGTTCAGCGAGCCGCTCTGGCAAATCGCCTTGTGGAATAGGCCGCGCGCCCGCGGCATCGTCAGCAGGCAGGCGATGTTCACCGAGCCGGCGGATTCGCCGAACGCCGTGACGTTCCGCGGGTCGCCGCCGAACGCGGCGATCTCGTCGCGCACCCATTCGAGCGCGGCCACGAGGTCGAGCAGGGCCTCGTTGCCGCTGCTGTCGAGCCCGGCGCGAAGCTCGCGGCCGCGCAGGAATCCGAAGGGGCCGAGCCGGTAGTTGACGGTGACGACGACGGCGTCGCCTCGGCGCGCCAAGCTCGCCCCGTCGTACGTCGTCTCGGACCCCGCGCCGATCACCCAGGCGCCCCCGTGGATCCAGAAGAGCACCGGCCGGCGCCCGCCCTCCCCGGCGGCCGGAGTCCAGACGTTCAGAGTCAGGCAGTCCTCGCTCTGCTCCGGGACCACGATGCCGAGGATCGGCGCCAGCGGCCGGTCGGCCTGATACGAGCCCGGGCCGAAGCGTGTGGCATCGCGCACCCCGCTCCAACCCTCGGGACGCTCGGGCGGCCGGAACCGCAGGCGGCCGACCGGAGGCTTCGCGAACGGGATGGCGCGATAGACGCACACCCCGTCGGCCCGCGTTCCCTGGAGCTTGCCGTAGCTGGTCTCGGTGATCGGGTCGCCCGCCGCCATCGTCTCGTCCTGTCAACAGAGCGCTTCCGTCAGACGAAGCGCTTCAAACCGTTCCCGTCTATTCCTTCGCCATGCCGACGACGCTAAGTTGCCGCGTGCTTCGACGACCTCGAGACCATCCGCGCGGTCGCCCTGCGATCATTGCGCACGGCGATTATCGAAGCAATGCGCGGGAGCAGCGCCGAAGAGGCGCGCATGACGAAGTGACGGATCGACCCGGCGCGATCCGTCAACCGCCTCTCTCGCGATCGGCGAAGCTCGTCCTCGCGCTCGTCGTGCTCGCCGTCGGCGTGGCGCAGGGGTTCGGCCGCTTCACCTACCCGCTCGTGCTGCCGGCGATCGAGGGCGATCTCCTGCACTCGTACTCTCTCGCCGGCTGGCTCGGCACCGCGAATCTCACCGCCTATCTCGCCGGCGTCCTGCTCGTCAGCCTCGCCGCGACGAAGGCCAGCCCGGCTCGTCTCATCATGCTCGGTCTCGTCGTGTCGACCGCGGGGCTCGCGGCGATGACCGTGGCGGCGAGCCCGCGAGCTCTTCTCGGGGGCATGATCGCCACCGGGATCGCGGGGGCATTCATCTGGATCCCCGCGCCCGGGCTCGCGGGTGCCGTCGTTTCCGAGGACCGCCGCGGCTTCGCGATCGGCCTCATGGCCTCCGGCATCGGGATCGCGGTGCTCTTCGCGAGCGAGCTCACGCACCTCGTCCAGGCGCGCTACGGCGCGAGCGAGTGGCGAGAGGTGTGGGCCGTCGAAACCGCGCTCGCCGCCCTGGCGACGATCCTCGCGCTCGGTTGGCTCCGCGAGCCGGACGACGAGCGTCCCGCCGAGACGCATGCCCCGATCGTCCGCGAGATCCTGGCGCTGGCATCGCTCCGCGGCGTGCCCGGCTGGGTGGCGGTGACGGCCGCGTACGCGGGCTATGGGCTCTGCTATTCCGTCTACTCGAGCTACCTCGTGGCGGCGCTCCAGTCGGATGCCGGCTTCAGCGCCTGGCACGCGTCGATCGACTACGGCTTGGTCGGCCTCTCGATCGCCGCCGGCGGCATCCTTCTCGGCCAGCTCTCGGATCGGGTGGGGCGCCGTCCGACGCTCGTCTGGGGCTTCGCCGCGATGGGCTCGTGCCCGCTCGCCGTGCTCATCGGAGCCGAGCCGTGGGTCGGAGCGTCGGCGTTGCTCTTCGGGATCATGATGTCGGGCCTCGGCTCGGTCGTCGCCGCGTACGTGCGCGACCACACGACGGAGGGCTCGTTCGCGCCGGCCTTCGGCGCGATCACGCTCTTCTTCGGCTTGGCGCAGCTCGTCGGCCCCGAGCTCGGCGGCTTCCTCGCCGAGCACACCGGCAGCTTCCGCTGGGCATTCCTGGTCTCGGCGCTCGGCGGGTTCGCCGGAGCGGCCGCCTCGGCGGCGCTGCCGCGCGTGGTGACTTGGGAACGACGGAAGGGATCCCGAGAGCGATGATTCAAGGCAGCGTCTTCAGGACGCCGCCCACGGTCTCGACCAGTTGATCGATCTGGCTCTTCTCGATGATCAACGGTGGTGACAAGGCGATCGTATCGCCGGTGGTGCGGACGAGCACGTTCTTCTCGTAGCAGCGAAGGAAGGCCTCGAACGCGCGCGCCGTCGGCTTGCCCGTCATCGGCTCGAGCTCGATCGCGGCGACCAGGCCGAAATTGCGGATGTCGATGACGCGCGGCAGGCCCGCGAGCGAGTGCACGGCGTCTTCCAGGTGGGGCGCCAGCTCCGCGGCGCGCTGGAACAAGCGCTCTTGCTCGTACAGGTCGAGCGTCGCCGCGGCCGCTGCCGCCGCCAGCGGATGCCCGGAGTACGTGTAGCCATGGTAGAGCTCGATTGCGTCTTCGGGGCCCTGCATGAACGCGTCGTAGATCTTGCGCTTCACGATCACGGCGCCCATCGGCACGGCCGCGTTGGTCAGCGCCTTGGCGCAGGTGATCATGTCGGGGGTGACGCCGAAGGTGTGCGCCGCGAAGGCGCTGCCGGTGCGGCCGAACCCGGTGATGACTTCGTCGAAGACGAGCAGCACGCCGTGCCGGTCGCAGATCTGCCGGAGGCGCTCGAGGTAGCCCTTGGGCGGGATCAGCACGCCCGTCGAGCCGGCGATCGGCTCCACGATCACCGCCGCGACGTTGGAAGCGTCGTGCAGCTGGATCAACCGCTCGAGGTCGTCCGCGAGCTCGGCGCCCCACTGCGGTTGGCCGCGCGAATGGGCGTTCTTCTCCAGGCTGTGGGTATGGGGCAGGTGGTCCACGGCGGGCAGCAGCTGGCCCGCGAACGTCTTGCGGTTCGACCCCATGCCGCCGACCGAGACGCCGCCGAAGCCGACGCCGTGATAGCCGCGCTCGCGCCCGATCAGCACCCGCCGGGTGCCTTCGCCCCGCGCCCGGTGGTAGCCGAGCGCGATCTTCAACGCCGTGTCGACGGCCTCGGATCCCGAGTTGACGAAGAAGACGTGATCGAGGCCCTGCGGTGCGATTCGCACGAGCTTCTCAGCGGCAATGAACGGGCCCGCACTGTGCATCTGGAAGCCGGTCGCGTAGTCCAGGCGCTCCGCCTGCTTCTGGATGGCTTCGACGATCGGCTTGCGGCAGTGGCCCGCGTTCACGGCCCACAGGCCGGCGATGCCGTCCAGTATCCGGCGCCCGTCGTGGGAGGTGTAGTGCATGCCTTCCGCGGAGACCAGCAAGCGGGGAAGCGCCTTAAACTGGCGGTTGGCCGTGAACGGCATCCACAAAGGCTCCAGGTTCAATCGGCCGAGAAGCTCTCGATCAGGGCTGCCCATTTCCATACCTCGTCCCGAGCTCGTGTTTGGCGAACGCCTCGCGCAAATCGAGATCCTGCGTGCGACTACTCTTCAATCGAATCCCCCTGCCGACTCCGGTCAGCTCCGCGATACGGGCCGTCAGCTCTGGCGGTACACCTTGAAAGCACGCGCCGTGCGCATCCAGTCGGGCTGGTCCCGCCAGGGGCGGCCCGCCGAGAATCCTCCATCCACCACGAACGCCTGGCCCGTGACGAAGCTCGAGCGATCGCTCGCCAGGAAGAGCACCATCTCCGCGATGTCCCTGGGCTCTCCCGGGCGCTTGATCGGCTGCGCCTGGATCATCCAGGACTTCCGGGACTCCATGAGGCTCTGCGGCTTGCCGACCGTGTTCAGAGCAAGTGGCGTGGCGATGAATCCGGGGCAGATGCAGTTCACCCGCACGCGATCCTCGGCCATCTCGAGCGAGACGGACGTGGTGAGCTGGATGACCGCCGCCTTGGCCGCCGCGTAGGCGTGGGGGGAGTAGCCGCCGATGCGCCCGGCCGCGCTCGCCGTGGAGACGATGCTTCCGCCTTGACGGCGGAGCAGCGGCGCCGCGTGCTTCATGCCGAGGAAGACGCCGCGCACGAGCACGTCGAAGGTCAGGTCCCACTCCTCCACGGGCGTCTCGGCGATGCCGCCCAGAGCGCCGCCGAAGCCCGCGTTGTTGAACATGCAGTCGAGGCGGCCGAAGGAGGTCTCGGCGCGAGACACCAGCGTGCGAACGTCGTTCTCCTTCGAGACGTCGGTTTTCTGAAAGATCACGTTCGGCGAGAGCTCGCGCGCCAGTGCGTTGCCGAGGTCGCTCTGCAGATCACCGACTACGACCCGAGCGCCGCTCTCGACGAACAAGCGCACGCTGGCCGCGCCGATCCCGCTGGCTCCTCCGGTGATGATTGCGACGCGGCCGTCGAGTTCTCCCATCGTGTGCCCCCCGATAAAATCTTTCGGAACCTACGTTCCGCTGCCGCACGAGGTCAACTGAAATGATCCGGTCTGCAAGATGCCTCAGTCTTCGCCACACGCGCTGGAAATTCCGGAAGCGCTGGATCTTCCGGTCGGCCCGTGCTCGGGTCGACCGGAAGATCCAGCCACCGCGCGCAAGCGCGGAAGACAATAGACCAGTGTCGAGGGTTAGTGTCTTCCGCGCTCCGCGCGGTTGCGGTCGGTTGTGATCGACCCGAGTACGGGCCGATCACAACCGACCGCGCTCTTCGTCGTTCCGAAGCATTCGAGGCGAAGGCGTTACCGGTCTGCGAGAGCGTCGGTATTCAAGGGGCGCCGACCTGCGGCTGCGCCCCGCGCGCCGCGGTGATCAACGAGCCCGGGGCTCAATTCTCCCCAGGCTTCACCGCGGCGGCGCCCTCGGCGCCGAACCTACCAGCCGGGAAGTCCTTGAAGACGGCGTCTACGAGAGCTTGCATCCCCGAGGTATCGAAGCTGACGCTTTGCGAGCGAACGACGTTCGTCCAAAGCACGTCGCCCGTGCTCCCGTCGACTAACGCGCAGACCATAGCCGCCCCGCTCATCGGGGAGGGGACCGGAACCAGGATGCCGAGAGTCAGGAGGGTGCCGGCGACGCTCTTTGCGTAGTCCTTGGCGATCTCACCACCCGATTTCGTGTAACCCTCGACCCGCACGAGCGCGAGGGCATCCACCCCGAGAGGGTCGGCAACCCGGGCCGCCTGAGCGCCGAGGGACCTGCTCGTCTGGATCGGCTTGGTTCCTGCCGGCGTCGCGAACAGGTCGCCGAGCGCCTGACCGAAAGTCGCCTGCAGCTCGGTTGCCTGGAACCGGAGATCCGAGCTGGACGCGACGCCGGCCTCGTCGATGACGAGCCCGTGCTCGCGGAGCTTCGCCGCGATCATCCCCGGCAGCGCGGCCTTCGCGTTCTCTTCTTCCCTGCTCATCCGTGGGTTGTCTCCCTTGAACGTGACGAGCGTGAACTTCGTCTCGGGCGGGAGCACGGCGACGCGCGCGATGCGCGAGCGGCGCGCCTCGAGCTCCGGATGCACGCGCGCCATCGTCATGCAGGCCGACAGCGCACCGCCGCCCAGGGCCAGCAGCACGAGCAAGGCTCGGCGATCGAGCCGGTGGATCATGAGCCGATCTCCTCGAGGATGCGCTCGATCGAGCGGCGGTCCGGAACCGAGTCGGCGCCGCGTAGATAAGCGGAAAGTTCGTCGTGAGCCGTGGCGCGATCGCCCCGGTCGCGTGCCAGCAGTCCGAGCCCGCGATGCGCCGGTGCGAAGGTCGGGTCGACGGCCAGCGCCCTGCGAAACCCCTTCTCCGCGGCGGCTTGCTCGTCCGCCCGGCGCGAACGGAACGATTCGACCAGTGAATCCTCCGGACGGGCGCGGCCATGGCGGAGCGCGTCCTCCCGGGCGGCCCCCTGCGGGTCGGCCGCGATCAGCCGATGAGCCTCTGCGCCGTAGTAGAGAAGCCACGGATCGTCGCCGCGCCGCGCGCTTTGCGTGTCGGCCTCCCTCAGGCCCTTGGCGTAGAACTGGCGCTGAAGGCAGAGGTCGATCGTGCGCAGCGCGGCGCGGCGGGTTGCGGCGCGGTGCGTCTCTCGGCCGTCGATCCCGCCCGCCGGAACTGCGCCGCTCGCCAGCAGATCGACGGCGGCGGCGATTCGCTCGGAGCCGGCCGGATGGTCGCTGAAGTAGACCGCCGCGCCGCTCAGCTCCTCGCGATCGTCCATCAGCGAGAAGAGGCGGATCGCGTCCTTGGCGCTGTAGCCTGCCGCAGCGCCCAGCTGCAGCGCCTCGCTGTCGGCCTCGGCTTCGTTCTCGCGACTGTAAGCGGAGATCGTCCCCGCATGCACGGCCCCGATGATCGGCGCCGCCACGACGCCGACGAGGACGTCGGCGAGCTTCGCCTTCACCGTCGTCGACTCGATGCGACGAAGCAGAGCGAGGCTGTGGCCGCGGGAAACGTGCGCCACCTCGTGACCGAGGACGTAGGCGAGCTGCGCCTCGCTCTCGATCCTCGCGATCATGCCCATGTGCACGTAGACGCTGCCGTTCGGCAGAGCGAACGCGTTGAGGAACGGGTCGCGCAGCACGCCGAAGCGATACTCCGGCGCCGGCAGGCGAGCGGCCGAGACGACCCGCCGCCCCACCGAATCGAGATACGCCTGAAGCTCGGGGTCGTCGTCGAGGACGAGGCCCCGCTCTCGCAATTCGTGCTCGATCTCAGCGGCCCGCCGCAGGGTCTCGGCGACCTCGGGGTCGGTGGCGGCGGCCGATACTGAGCCCTCGGTGGTTAGAGCCCGCGGCGGAACGGCGACCGAGCCGCTGCATCCCGCCGCGAGAATCGCGATCACGAACACTCTCACCACGACGCGACCTCCTTTGTTCGCCGTGGGAGTCGGGTACTCTGATCCTGCTCTGGTCGAGCGCCAGGTTCTACTGACAGCCAGTCATGAGCGCCCTTCAACTCCTAACTGCAGTGGTGTTGAACACGAGCGTGCACTGGAAAGGGCATGCCGAATTGCCAGTAAACCCCCCGGCCTCGTTGACGGGGTCTGCGCTATCCCCAGCAGCATTGAAAAAGTCGATGTTCACGATCGCAGTGACGACGCATCCAGGAATAGTAGCGCCGAGATCAATGACCGTTTCCTGGGCATCGAGGAGCTGGAACGATTGGTCCGACGTATTCACGGTGCCGTTGAACTCATCGAATCCACCGGTCGCTGTAACAGTGCCATCTAGCTGCGTGACTTGTAACTCCCTGCCCGGGAAGGCACCGACTCCGGACGCGAGGTCGTTGCAATCGGCGTTGTTGGGCGTCGCCGCGGCAACCCCCGTGGGCGCCATAGTCCACAAGCCCGTGACGATGAAGCTTTCACCGTCCCCCCCACCGCCGTCACCACCGCAGGCGATGGCGCCGAGCAGAAGCGTGGCTAAACAGAGAATGGGATAAGATCGTCTGTACGGTTTCATGGTGCGACCCTCCGCAATCTCGTACGTTTTGCGCCGCGCGGAACTGAAGCAAGATCTCCCACAACTACGGCGGCGCGCGTGTCCGGGCGGAGAACTGAAGCGTAAGGGGAGAGACGAACTGCCGAGGGCTGCCCCGTCCTCTAGTGCGAGACACGACAACCATGGGTCGACATCCTTCACAGCATCAATGGCAAATGCTGCTATCACTTCTGGAATATCGGCAGCAGCAAGTTGCATGCCCGTAATTGCAGATCGGGCAACCCGCGAGCCACGACGCGTCAACTGCCAGCAGATCACCGAGTTGCTGACCGGTGTTGAGCCCCATCCCAGTGCGGCGCAGTGTCAATACATCCTAGATGTGAGAAGTATTGGCTGGCATTGTCCCACTGATAAGAAACAAACGAGACGGAGCCCTGCTGCATGCACCACAATCAGGTTTGGGAGATGAGAAAGAGATGAGAGGGAGATGAGGCTGAACCGCGCGCGCATCACCTCCGCCGGCCCGGCGCAGCCCGCGGCGGGTTCTCGCGCACGGTCTGAAAGTCTCCGCGCCTGCGCTCGCGGCTCTTGAGATCGGGCGCTCGGTGCTCTACGACTTCCTTCATGGGGGTCCGTCTGCGAGCGCTCGATGGCCTTCGTCGAAGCGCGCCGAGAGCGTCTCGGGCGTCGGCGCTGCTCGCCGTCTGCGCCATCGCCGGAGGCTGCGCGTGCTATCGCCCTGCGCCGATCGACACCCTCGCCCTCCCGGCGGGCGCCGTGACGCAGGATCGCGCCGGCCTCCGCGTGAGCGTCGCCATACCCAGTGACGACGAGGTCGAGCGGCTGTTCGGGGTGTCGCTGGCGAAGCAGAACATCCAGCCGGTGAGCCTGGTGATCGCCAACCACACGGAGGACGCCTACTGGTTCCTCCCGCTCGCACTGGATCCAGACTACTTCACGCCGCTCGAGGCCGCGAATCGCGCCCGCTACCGCTTCTCGGGATCGGCGAACGAGCGCATGCGCGCCCAATTCCTGGCCAGCGCGATCGGCTCTTACGTCGGCCCCGGCCAGAGCATCAGCGGGTTCGTCTTCACCAACTCGAGCCGCGGCGCCAAGGCGGTGAACGTGGACCTGATCCGACCGGACCGGCTGGTGCAGTTCTTCTTCATGATCAAGATCGCCAACGTGAAAGCCGATTACCAGGAGGTCGATCTCGAGAAGCTCAGCGCGGAACCGATCCGCGACGTGAGCGAGGCCGAGCTGCGGGCCGCGCTCGAAGCCATGCCCTGCTGCGCCGCGACCGAGGACGGCCGCGGCATGGAGGACCCGCTGAACTTCGTCCTGATCGGCCAGGCGGACGAGGTCTTCCCGAGCTTCGTCCGCAGCGGCTGGCAAGTCACCGAGGTCTTGAGGGGGAGCTCGGCCCTGGAGACCTTCTGGTCTTACTTCTTCTCCAGTCAGTACCGGCACGCACCGATCAGCCCGATCTACCTCTTCGGGCGGCGCCAGGACATTGCGCTGCAGAAATCGCGCGAGACCGCCCGCGAGCGCAACCACCTGCGCATCTGGCGGACGCAGCTCCGGCTCGCGGGCAAGCCGGTATGGATCGGCCAGATCAGCCGCGACGTGGGTCTCATTTTCAGCTGGAAGAGCTTCATCGGACACGAGGTCGACCCGGACGTCGACGAGGCCAGGAACTACCTCGCGCAGGACATGCTGCGCTCACAAGGCGTGGCGCGCTTCGGCTGGGTGAAGGGCGTGGGCGCCGCCCCGTCGTCGCAGCCCCACCACATGACGGACGGCAGCCCGTTCTTCACCGACGGCCTGCGATTGGTCCTGGTGCTCGACAGAGATCCCGTTCCGCTCGACGAGATCAATCTTCTCGGTTGGGAGAAGCCGCCGCCGCGCTGAGGCCGGGGAGCTGAGAACGACTCGGCGGAGAATGCGAACGAGCTTCGGTAGTCGCGCTCCGACGCGGCGAGCGGTCGAGCTCACTTCTTGCTCGAGTAGCTCACCGCGAGTCCCGCGGCGGCGTCGCTCTGGATGCCGTAGGGCGGGATCGGATAGCGCAGCCCGTTGCGGCTGAGCGCCGCGAGCCCCTCGATCGCTCCCGGCAGGAAGCGGGGCGGAATGGCCATCAGGAGCTCGTCGTCGGCCACGCCTCCGTAGCGCCGCTCCGCGTAGCAGGGGATGGTGAGCGCGGGCTCGCCCGTCTTCAGCGCCTTGCCCCACGAATCGGCGCAAGCCGACTCGCCGACCGAGGTGAAACTCAGTTTCCTGTACCCCGTCCACTGGAGACCGTTGATGAAGAAGATCATCTGACCCGGCGTACCGTAGATCAGGCAGACGTCCGGCGGGTCGAGACGGCCGCTCGTCAACGGCGCGACCGCCATGGCGCGGTAGCGCCCGTGCGGGACGCAATCCATCGCGCGCTGGTGAGCGGCCGAGTCCTCGACGGTCTTGAACCACACCCCGGCCATCGCCTTGCCGGAGAGCCACTCGTCGTCCCGTGGATGGAGTCCGATCACCGTCCCGCACTGCGCGCCGACGAGATCCGCCATGGTGATCCCGACGGTCCAGCCGAGCTGACGGGCCTGGGCTACGATCTGGTCGGTGGTGTGTTTGGCCTTGGGCCGACGGATCTTCGGAATCGCCTCCATCTCTTCGACGCTCTCGAAGAGCTTCATGCCGATCGGAATCGAACGCAGGCGGAGGTACTGATTCAGCCCGTTGACGATCGCGTCCCAGTCGTAGGTCGTGGTGGTCATGGCGCGCGACGATAGGGGACGTTCTTTACCTTCGCAACCTTCGTCGGGCGTTCTCGCCTCGAAGGTCATCAAGGTTGGGAGCGTCCCCGCTCTTTCTTCTTGTTCCTCCTCCTGCCGCGTCGCTGCTAACACAATCCGCGCCACCCTCTGCCCCCGCGGCCACGAACATGCCGAGGGGACCGAGGCTCGACGCGGAGGGGGCGCTCCATCACCTGATGGCGCGCGGGATAGAGCGCTGCTCGATCTTCGTCACCGACGAAGACCGCCTCGACTTCCTCGACCGCCTCGAACGCCTGGTCGAGGCGGGAGCGATCTCGATCTACGCTTTCTCTCTTATGCCCAACCATTTCCACATCCTCGCCCGTACCCGCAATAGGCCGATCAGCCGAGCGATGAGCTCGCTCCTCACAGGCTACGCCGTGTCCTTCAATCTCCGCCACAAGCGCGCCGGACACCTCTTCCAGAACCGCTTCAAGTCCATCCTTTGCGAAGAGGCCGAGTACTTCCGCGAGCTCGTGCGCTACATCCACCTGAACCCCATCCGGGCCAAGCTCCTCACCAGCATCGACCAGCTCGACTACGAGTCGACGACAGGTCACCCGGCAATTCTCGGAAACCGACCCGCACGCTTCCTCGACGTCGAGTACGTCCTGGCGGCTTTCGGCCAGACCCGCGAGACCGGGCGGCTGAACTACAGAACCTTCGTCGCGGAGGGCCTCGACGAGAAACCGATGCGCGAAACGACCCGGCGCGGCAAGGTCTGGCGAACGGTCGCGACCCTTGCAGAGCGCAGCCGCCGACAGCGAGCGGAAGAACGTATCCTCAGGAGCGAGGCGTTCCTGGATCAGATCCGAAGAGAGGCTGCCCCGCCGGCGATTGCTCCGTTGCGCCAGAACCCTCCGCCGCTCGACGTGCTCATCGACTTCGTCACCGCGGCCACGGGCGCTCCGCGCGCTGCGCTCACGTCTGGCAACAAGCTCCCGGCCTGCTCGAAGGCGAGGGAAGCGCTTGCCTTCCTCTGGATCGAATGTCTCGGACAGCGGGCCTCGCAGCTTGCCCAAGCCATCGGGATTCGGCCCGAATCCCTCTGTCGCATTGCGCGCCGCGGCCGTCAGGGCAGCAAACGCTGGTCTGCGCTCCTCGCAACGTTGCCAGTTCCCTGACGTAAGGATCCCCAGGGTCAGCCGGAGTCACGAAGGTCACGAAGGTTAAGAACGTCCCCTTGTCGCTTGTTGCCGGAGCCCGCGCCGTGCTCTAGATTCACCGGGGTTTCGGCGATGGCTCGCACGCTCTCGGTAGCCGCCTGTCAGCTCGCGCTCCGGCCCGTCAGGAACTTCGCGGACTTCGCCGTCCACGTCCGCACGCTCCTCGACGACGCGCGCGGCGCGGACCTCGCGGTTTTCCCGGAGCTCTTCACGATCGAGCTCTTCACGGCCCTCCCGGGATGGCGCGAGGCGCCGCTCGCCGACCTGCCGCGCATCGATACCTTCACGGGTGAATACCGCGCGCTCTTCGCCGGCGAGGCACGCGCGCGCGGCCAGGCGATCCTCGCCGGCTCTCACCTGGTTCGCCCGGGGGGCCAGACGCTCAACGTCGCGCATCTCTTCGAGCCGGGCGGACGGGTTCACACGCACGCGAAGACCCACATCTTCCCGGCGGAGTCCGCGTGGGGAAGCGGGGAGGGCGAGCGGCTCGAGGCGGTCGATCTCGGCTTCGCACGCGTGGGCGTCGCCATCTGCTACGAGGCGGAGATCCCCGAGTGCGCCTCGAGCTACGCGGAGCAAGGCGTCGAGGTCGTCCTCTGCCCGTCGTTCACGCTGACGGAGCACGGCTTCTGGCGCGTCCGGCATTGCGCGCAGGCGCGCGCGATCGAGAACCAGATCTACGTGGTGCACTGCTGCGCGGTCGGCGCGCCCGGCGCGCCGCTTCCCGGCGCGTGGGGTCGAAGCTCGATCCTCGGACCGTGCGACGTGCCGTGGCCGGCGCGGGGCGTGCTCGCGGAGGCCGAGGCGAACCGCGAGACGGTGATCCGGGCCGAGCTCGACCTCGGTCTCTTGCACGCGAACCGGGAAACGGGCGCCGCACCGACGTTCCGCGATCGCCGCCGCCGCGCCCGGCTCTACCGGGAATGGCCGTCGCATCTCGCGCGAAAGGAGAGGAAACCGTGAGCCCCGCGAACCGCAGACTCTCCTGCTCC
This sequence comes from uncultured delta proteobacterium, assembly GCA_963745025.1. Classification (GTDB taxonomy): domain Bacteria; phylum Desulfobacterota; class Binatia; order JACPRU01; family JACPRU01; genus CAVQIG01. The sequence goes on along the minus strand of CAVUWD010000011.1, from coordinate 418,198 downwards.
GTCACGTTCGACTTCGACGCGATGTCGGTGTGGATCGGCTCGATGAAGTCGCGGAACCCGAGCATGATCTCTCGCGGTGAGTTCGGTGCCGTCGCCACCGTTCGCATCCTCGATTTCCTGCGCCGCCACCGCATTCGCACGAGCTGGTGCGTGCCCGGCCACACGGCGCTCGCCTATCCGGACCTCGTCCGGCAGATCCGCGACGACGGCCACGAGATCGTCCACCACGGATGGGTGCACGAGAACCCCGCGAGCTTCGACGAGGCCGGGGAGCGGCGCATCCTCGAGCGCGGCCTCGAAGCGCTCCAAAAGGTCGGCGGAGAACGGCCGCGAGGCTACCGCTCCCCGGCGTGGGACCTGAGCCCGAGAACCGTGGACCTCCTACTCGAGTACGGCTTCGAATACGACTCGAGCTGCATGGGGAGCGATTTTCATCCGTACTACCTGCGTAGGGGAGACCGCTGGTCGCTCGACGAGCCGTACGTCTTCGGCGAGTCGACGCCGCTCGTGGAGCTGCCGGTCACCTGGGGCCTCGACGACTTCCCGCCGTTCGAGTTCATCCTCGGCAGCAACACGGGCCTCTCCGCGCCTTCCGTCGTCGAGGAGATCTGGAGGGGCGACTTCGACTATGCGTACGCGAACTGTCGCGGCGGCCTCTACACGCTGACCCTCCACCCGCAGGTGATCGGGCGCGGACACCGCATGCGGATGCTCGAGCGCCTGATCGATCACTTCGAGCGCCACGACGGCGTGGTCTTCGAACCGCTCGGCGAGTACGCGCGACGCTGGCGAAGCGAACAGCCGCTCGACGCCTGGAAGAAGGCGAATCCGGCCTTCGCCGGGCCGCGCTGAGCCTGTGGGGACGTTCTTGACCTTCGTAACCTTCGTCACGGCCGTCGTGCTAGGAAGTCCTGCTAGCGGAGAGGCGCGACGAAGGTTACGAAGGTCAAGAACGTCCCCAAGAAGGAGGCACGTATGAGCGTCCGCGACAAGGCCCTCCAATACTACGAGCGCTTCGACCGACAGCTGCGTGCTGAGCTGAAGCCGCTCGCGACCGACGACGTGATCGCCGAGCATCGCGCGAACCCGCATGGGGCACGCGGCCCGCAGAGCGAAGCACTCCGGCGCCTGCTCAACTACTTCCGGCGCGCGCCGCAGGTGGAAAAGCTCGCGGTGGTGGCGGTCGAGCCGTGGCGTGAATATCGGATCGGCAAGCTCTCGGGCGTACGCGGCGAGCCGCCGAAGGTACGCGACGAGCCGGTCTTCGCAACCGAGGAAGAGGCATTGCACGGCGTGTTCCTCGAGCGCGTTCGCAATCTCGTCGCATCCTGAAGGGGGGGCTCGTGCAGAAGACCGACATTCACGGATACAGCGATCGCCCGAGCGTCGCGCCCGGCGAGACGATCCGCTTCTTCGTCAGCGCATCGGAGCCGGGTTCGTATCGCGCCGACGTCGTTCGTCTGGTGAACGGTGATACCAATCCGGCCGGCCCCGGCTTCAAGGAGATGCCGGTCGAGACCGCGCTCTCCGGCGTGTACCCCGGCCGCTTCCAGCCGATCCACCCGGGCTCGCACGTGGTGGTCGACGACCGCGGGCGGCTTCACCCCGGTGGCGCCTTCGCCCTGCACGCCTACGTCTATCCGACGACGCCGGCGAAGGGGCGCCAAGGGCTGATCACCCGTTGGTCGGGGCCCCGCAAGGCCGGATACGCGCTCGTGCTCGACGCCGAAGGGCCCGCGCTGCTGCTCGGCGACGGCAGGGGCCGCGTGGCGGTCGTCGCTTCCGGGAAGCCGCTGCTCCCCTCGGTCTGGTACTCGATCGCGGCCGGCTTCGATCCGGCGGCCGGTCGCGCCTGGATCGCGCAAACCCCGATCGTCAACTCGGTGAACAGCCTGCTCGGTCCCGTCTGCCCGATCGACGGCGACGCGTTCGTCGAAGCCCGGGCCGACGCCGTTCTCGCTGACGCCGGTGTGCCGCTGGTGATGGCGGGCTGGGTGGAGAGCGGCGACGCGTCGCGACCGATCGTCGGCGGACATTTCAACGGCAAGCTCGATCGCCCGAAGCTCTACGGCCGCGCGCTCGGCCGCGAGGAGGTGCGCGCGCTCGGCGCGGGCGGCGAGCCCGCGGCAGAGGGCCTGCTCGCGCGCTGGGACTTCGCCGCCGGTATCGGAGCGAACGGCATCGCCACCGATCGCGTGGCGGACGTTTCGGGAAGCGGGCTCGACGGATCGTGCGTGAATCTGCCAGTGCGCGCAGCCACGGGCTTCAACTGGCGCGGGCGCGAGGAGAGCTTCGTTCACGCGCCGGGGGAGTACGGCGCGATCCACTTCCACGATGACGACCTCGAGGACTGCGGGTGGCATCCGGACCTCGAGCTCGTCGTCCCCGCCGGCATGAAGAGCGACGTCTACGCGCTGCGAGTTCGCCTCGGAGAGTCGGAGGACCACGTACCGTTCTTCGTGCTGCCGCCGCGGGGCCGGGCGACGGCCAAGGTCCTCTTCCTCGTGCCGACGGCCAGCTATCTCGCGTACGCCAACGACCACATCGTCGCCGAAGTGCCGGTCGGGCAGGCGATCGTCGGTCACACCCCCGTCCTCGACGCGAACGACTTCCATCTGGTGGCGCACCCCGAGCTCGGGCTGTCCACGTACGATCATCACACCGACGGCAGCGGCGTATGCTTCTCGACCTGGCGCCGTCCGATCCTGACGATGCGGCCGAAGGCGCGCCACGGCACCGGCACGGTCTGGCAATTCCCCGCCGACCTCCACCTCGTCGAATGGCTGAACGCCAAGGGCATCACGTATGACGTCGCCACCGACCACGACCTCGAGCGCGAAGGCGCCGACTTGCTCCGCCGCTACCGCGTGGTGCTGACCGGCACGCATCCGGAGTACACCTCGACCCGCATGCTCGACGCCTTCGAGAGCTATCTCGCCGGCGGCGGCCGCACGATGTACCTCGGCGCCAACGGCTTCTACTGGATAACGTCGTTCCACCCCGAGAAGCCGTGGGTGATCGAGGTCCGCAAGGCCGAGAGCGGATCGCGCGCGTGGCAGGCGAGCCCGGGGGAGTATTACCACGCGACCACCGGCGAGCGCGGCGGCATCTGGCGCAACCGCGCCCGCCCGCCGCAGAAGATCTTCGGCGTCGGCTTCACGGCCGAGGGCTTCGATCGTTCCTCGCACTACGTCCGCATGCCCGACGGTCTCGATCCGCAAGCCGCGTGGATCCTCGACGGCGTCGAGCGACCCGAGCGCATCGGCGACTTTGGCCTGGTCGGCGGCGGCGCCGCCGGCTACGAGATCGATCGCTACGAGCTCGCGCTGGGCACGCCGCCGGGCGCGTTCTTGGTGGCGAGCTCGGAGGGCCACAGCGACGACTACCCGCACGTCGTCGAGGAGATCATGTTCAACTATCCCGGGCTCGGCGGCACGCAGGATCCGCAGGTGCGCGCCGACATCGTCTACTTCAAGACGCCGCGCGATGGGGCGGTGTTCAGCGTCGGCTCGATCGCCTGGTGCGGCAGCCTCGCGCACGCGGGGCACGACAACGACGTGTCGCGGATCACCGCCAACGTGCTGACGCGCTTCGCGGCGGACGCGCCGCTGCCGTAAGGGGGATAGGGCCTTCGGTTTGCGCACGATGGCTGCGGCCTGCTGGAGAACGCGGCTGGTTTGCGGTCGAGCCGTGCGGCGGGTCGACCGCAAACCAGCCGCGCTCTCTTTATCTTCCCGAAGCGGTCGTGGCGAAGACCGAGGGGGGTTACGGAATCAGGTAATGCCTCAGTGTTGGCCACACGCGCTGGAAATTCCTGAAGCGCTGGATCTTCCGGTCGGCCCGTGCTCGGGTCGACCGAAAGATCCAGCCACCGCGCGCAGCGCGGAAAGCAATAGCTCTCGACGCTGGTGTATTGCCTTCCGCGCTGCGCGCGGTTGCGGTCGGTCGTGATCGACCCGAGTACGGGCGATCACAACCGACCGCGCTCTCCATCTTCCCGAAGCAGTCGTGGCGAAGACCGAGGGAGGTACGGAATCAGTGCGATTGTCCTTGCGGCCGGCCAGCGTGCCGGGTTAGAGAGCCGACCTGAGATGAGGCTGCTCGCGTCATGCGTCGTGGCGGTGCTGCTCGGCGGCGCGCCCACACTGCGTGCGGCAGATGCGCCGGAGCTTCTGCGGACACGCTGCGGCGCTTGCCACCGCCTTCTCGACGGCGTCCGCCTGAGCCGCATCAACGAGGAGCGGAAGACCCCCGAAGGCTGGTTGATGAACATCCAGCGCATGCAGCATATCCACAACCTGCAGGTCACCGACGAGGAACGTCGGGCGCTCGTGAAGTACCTTGCCGACACGCAGGGGCTCGCTCCCGAAGAGACACGCGGCTTTCGCTATGCCCTGGAGCGCCGTACGGACGTGGTCGAGGCGCCGCCCGACGAGGAGCTCGCCGTCGTCTGCGGCCGCTGTCACAGCTACGCGCGGTTCGCCCTGGAGCGCCGCGAGACGGCGGAGTGGCTGAAGCTCGCGCATTTTCACCTCGGCCAATGGCCGACCCTCGAGTACCAGTCCCGCGGGCGCGACCGTAACTGGTGGGAGATCGCCAGCACGCGCGTGCCCGATCGCCTCGCCGCTCTCTACCCGCTGTCGACGCCCGCGTGGACGCAGTGGCAACGGCACGAGAAGGCGGATTTTTCGGGCTCGTGGCGGGTCGTGGGCCATCGTCCCGGCAAGGGAGACTACGAGGGGCGCATGTCGGTCACCCGCTCGGCGGCCGACGAGTACGCGGTGTCGCTCGAGGTCCGCTACGCCGATGGCACCAAGGCCTCGGGTAAGGGGAGCGCCATCGTCTACACGGGCTACGAGTGGCGGGGGAGCCTCGAGCTCGGAAATGAGAACGTGTCGCAGGTGCTGGCGCTTTCCGAAGACGGCAAAGAGCTTTCGGGTCGCTCGTTCCTCGTCGACAGCGACTCGCTCGGCGCGGATCTGCGCGGCGTGCGCGACGGCGGCGAGCCGCGAATCCTCGCGGTCGAGCCCTCCTTCCTGCGGAGCGGTGAGCGGACCGAGGTGTCGATCCATGGAGTCGGCCTCGCCGGCGATGTGAGCCTCGGCGACGGCGTTGAGATCGAGGGCCGCGAGGCGACCGCCGACACGGTGCGCGTGCTCGCTCGCGCCACGCGCGGCGCGGCGGCCGGCCGGCGCGAGGTGGCGGTCGGGAAGGCCCAGGCTCGCGGCCTCTTCGCGGTCTATGAGAAGATCGACTCCGTGCGCGTGGAGCCCCCCTACGCGATCGCTCGCGTGGGCGGCGGGGGTGGCGCGAAGGCGCCGGTCCCGGCCCAGTTCGATGCGGTCGCGTACCTCGACGGACCCGACGGCAAGCCCGGCACCGAAGACGACGTGCGCCTCGGGGCGATGAAGGCGCGCTGGTCCGTCGTCGGCTTCGACAAGGCAGCCGCGAAGCTGAAGGACGCAAAGTACGCGGGCACCATGGAGCCGGGCGGCCTCTTCATGCCGGCGGAGGCTGGGCCCAACCCCGAGCGCCCCTATCACACCAACAACGCGGGCGACCTCACGGTCCGAGCCGCGGTCGCCGATGGCGGGCGAACGGTCGAAGGGATCGCCCATCTGATCGTCACGCTGCAGCGCTGGGTCGATCCGCCGCTGCGCTGAGCTACGACTACGGTAGGAATTCTCGTTTTTTGATGAAGGTATGAGATACGAGGCAGCGTCGCCGTCGTGCGTTTCGGTTGCAGCGACGCTGCGCTGAGTAAATTAGAGAGAGCCGCCTGATGACGCTCGAGCTGCGAGAATCGGACGTACGCGAGATCGACGTGGACGGCGGACGCCTGCTCTTCCACGTGCCGACGACGAGCCTCTTCGAACTCGACGCCGTGACCGCGGAGCTGCTCGATCTCTTCCGGGGAAAGCGCGCCGTCACCGAGGACGAGCTGAGGCGCCGCTTCGATGGCCGCGCCACCCCCGACGAGATCGCCGAGGCGCTCGGCGAGCTCCGCGGTCTCGGAATCGTCGGCGGCGGCGCGCCGGGCTGGCCCGAGCGCGCGCCCATGCACGTGCGCGCTACCCCGCTCAGCACGATCGTGCTCAACGTCAACACCGGCTGCAACCTGAGCTGCACGTACTGCTACAAGGAGGATCTCGCCGCGCCCGCCGAGGGCCAGCGCATGAGCCTAGACACCGCGATCGGGGCCTTCGAGCTGCTGCTGCGCGAGGCGGCGGAGCGCCCGAGCGTCAACGTGGTGTTCTTCGGCGGCGAGCCGCTCACCGCCATGCCGCTCATCCGCGACGTCGTCGCCTACGCCAAGAAGCGGGCGGCCGAAGCGGGCAAGGCCGTCGACTTCAGCCTGACGACGAACGCCACCCTGCTCTCGGACCCGCTCGTCGAGTACTTCGACGAGCACCGCTTCGGCCTCACGGTGAGCATGGATGGACCGAAGGCGCTCCACGACCGGAACCGCCTGACGGTGGGCGGGATTGGAACCTACGACGTCGTCGCGCGGAACGTGCGCAAGCTTCTCTCCCGCTACCGCTCCCGCCCGGTCGGCGCGCGGGTCACGCTCACGCGAGGCGTCACCGACGTCGTGCTCATCCATCGCCACCTGCGGGAGGAGATCGGATTCTTCGAGGTCGGCTTCGCGCCGGTCACCTCGGGCGCCTCCGCCTCGTTCCGGCTTTCCGACGAGGATCTCGTCGCCGTATTCGACGGCATGAAGCGGCTCGGCGAGGAGTACGGGCGCGCGGCGATCCGCGACGAGAACATCGGCTTCGGGAACATGCATCAGCTCATGACCGATCTTTACGAAGGGCGCGCGAAGTCGCTTCCCTGCGGCGCGGGCGTCGGCATGCTCGCCGTAGACCGCGAGGGCGGTCTCAACTTGTGCCATCGCTTCACGGGCTCGAGCCTGCCTCGCTTCGGGGACGTCGAGCACGGCGTCGACCATGAACGGCTCGGGGCGTTTCTCGACGGCGCCCAGGACCGAAGCGGACGACCGTGCGAAACCTGCCGCATCCGCAACCTCTGCTCCGGCGGCTGCTACCACGAGTCGTACGCGCGCTACGGCGACCCGCTTCACCCGGTCGCTCACTACTGCGACATCCTGCGCGACTGGGTGGACTTCGGCGTCGGCGTCTACGCCCGAATCACGGCCGCGAACCCGGGCTTCTTCGAGCGTCACGTCGAGCCGAGGAGGAGAGACCGATGAGGCACCTGAAGCCGCTGAACGCGAAGGCCCGGCACCTGGTGCGCCTCGCCGAGCAGGGAAAGCTCGACGAGGTGCGCCTGATGCAGACCGTGCCGGCCGGCTGCACCGCGACCTTCGATCCCGGCTGGGAGGTCGACCCCTTCGGCGGCGTGGCGAGCCTCTGCCAGCCGATGGAGGCCGACCTCTACGGGTGCTCCGACCCCTGCTGGTGGCCCGCGCAGGTGCCCGACACGCTCAACAGCTACCCGGACTGGAACAAGGGCGCCGAGTCGGCGCAGCGCGACTGGCGGCGTCTCGCGGAGGTCTTCCCCAAGCGATGATTCGCGCATGCTCGCAGCGGCTCGGTATTTTCCTCTGTGTGACCGCGCTGGCGGCGTCTTCGGCGCCGGCGGCCGCCAAAGACTTTCTGCTTGCGGGCGTCAAGCCCGACAAGCTCGTGCTCGTCGACGTCGCGGCGCGTAAGGTCGAGCGCACCTACACGCTGCGCGACGGCGCGCCTGGCCCGGGGTTCATCGTTCCCTCGCCCGACGGGAAGGTCGCCTACGTCGTCGTCAACCGCTGGGAGAGCATCGTCGGCATCGACCTCGACAGCGGACAGGAGGTGTTCCGCGCCGACTTCTCGACGCCGCCGTCGGAGCGCGTCACGGCGGAGCGCGTCAAGGCGATCGTCGCGGAGATCAGCCCGGACGGCAAGGAGCTCTACGCCTTCCAATCGCCCGTGGAGCTCGCGCCCGACGAGTACCACGTGAAGGACACCCGCATCGCCGTCTACCGCACCGCGGACGGAATGGCGGCAAAGCCGGCGCGCGTGTTGCCCGGTCCCCGGCGTACCTCGCTCCTCGCATTCTCGCGCGACGGCTCGAAGCTCTACGCGCTCGGCTGGGACCTGCTCGTCCTCGACCCGGCGACCGGCACCGTGCTCGGCCGGCACGAGGTGCGGCACTGGGGGCGCCCGGGATACGGCGAACCCGACGTGCTCGACATGTGGCCGCAGTGGGAGGCCTCCGGGATTCTGGTCTCACCCTACAACGTGATGCGCAGCGACGTTCCGCCGACGGACCCCGGCGCGGCGCGTACCGGCCTCCTCAGTCTGGATCTCGCGAGCGGCGAGTTCGCGATGGAGGATTTCGAGAACACCACCAAGGTGATCTTCTCGGGAGTCGTGAACCCGATCCGGCGGGACGAGGTCTTCCTCGTCTACGCGACCCTCACGAAGCTCGACCGCCGGAGCCACAAGGTCGTGAAGCGCATCGACGTCGACCACACCTACTACGCGATCAACATCTCGAGCGACGGGCGGGAGGTCTACCTCGGAGGCGCCATGGACCAAATCGGCGTGTATTCCACCGATTCGCTGAAGCGGCTCGCCATCATCCGGCTGCCGGGGGGCGGGGATCAGGCGACGGCCTCGCTGCGGCTGATCCGGCGCTGAGGCTCCTCGGAGCGGGCAATTGAGCCGCGGGGGGTCTCGAGAGCCGCAAGCGGGCCCCCGCGGCGATGACCTCCGCTGGCTCTTCGGCTACGTCCGTCCGCACGCTCGGCGGCTCGTGCTCGTGCTCGCCCTCGCGCTCGCGAGCTCCGCGCTGGCGCTCGTGCAGCCCTACCTGACGAAGCTGCTGATCGACGATGGCCTGCTGCACGCGCGCGTCGACGTGGTCGCGCGTGTTGCCGCGCTGATCCTCGCCGCCGCCGTCCTGGCGACGGCGCTCGGGGCCGCCAACCAGTGGCAATACGTGTCGCTCTCGGCCCGCGTGCTGTTTGCGCTGCGCGAGTCGGTCTATCGCCACCTCGAGCGACTGTCGCCGGCCTTCTATGCCCGTACGGCGCCGGGGGAGCTGCTCGCGCGGCTCGACGGCGACGTGGCCGAGATCCAGCGCTTTGCCATCGATCCGCTACTCTCCTCGGCGAACGCCGTGATCATGCTCGCCGGGGCGCTCGGCTTCCTGGTCGTGCTGAGCCCGGCGCTCTCGCTGCTCGCGCTCGCGCTTCTGCCGGCGGAGGTGCTGTTCCTGCGCGGCATGCGCCGCTCGATCGAGGAGCGTACCCGCGCCGTGCGCCGCCGCGCCTCGGCGATCACCGTCTTTCTCGTCGAGACGCTGGGAGCCATGAAGCTCGTTCAGTCGGTGGCAGCCGAGGAGCGCGAGGCGATCCGGCTCTCGTCGCTCAACCGGAGCTTTCTCGACGACCTCCTCCGTCTTCAGATGACGCAGTTCGCGACCGGTGCCGTGCCCGGCCTCATGGTGACGGCTTCGACGGCGGCGGTGTTCGTGGCGGGCGCCGTTCTCGTCGCCCGCGGCCGGCTCTCGCTCGGCGGTCTCATCGCCTTCTCCGCCTATCTCACCCGGGCCACGGCGCCCGTGCAGACGCTCCTCGGGGTCTACGTGGCGGCCCGCCGCGCGCGCGTCAGCGCCGAGCGCGTGCGCGAGCTCCTCGACGAGCCGACCGCGGTCGAGCCGCCCGCTCACCCGCGGCCGCTTCCCGCGGACGCTCGCGGCGAGATTCGCTTCGAAGGCGTGACGTTCTCGCACCAGGGAAGAACGGAGCGCCTGCTCGACACGATCGACGGCGTCGTTCCCGCTGGATCGAAGGTGGCCGTAGTCGGCGCTTCGGGCGCCGGCAAGACGACGCTGATCGACCTTCTTCACCGCCACTACGACCCGGCGAGCGGGCGGATCCTGCTCGACGGCGTCGACCTCCGCGATCTCGACCTCGGCGAGCTTCGCCGGCGGGTCGCCGTCGTGGCGCAGGATGCGCCCGTGCTCTCGGGGACGATCGCCGACAACATCCGCTACGCCGCACCGGAGGCGACCGACGAGGAGGTGCGCTCGGCGGCGGCGCTCGCTGAGCTCGGCGGCTTCGTGGCCGGCCTGCCGCACGGTTACGACACCGAGATCGGCCCGCGCGGCGCCGCGCTCTCGGGAGGGCAGCGCCAGCGGCTGGCGATCGCCCGGGCGCTCCTCCAGCGCCCGCTCGTGCTGGTGCTCGACGAAGCCACCTCCGCGGTCGATGCTCCGGCGCAGGCGCGCATCGTCGCCGCCATCGACAGGCTCTTCCCCGTGACCCGGATCGTCATCAGCCATCACGCAGAGGCGCTCGCGGGAGCCGACCGGCTGCTCGAGCTGGTCGACGGGAAGCTCGTGCCGCGACCGACCGGCGAGGCCGGAGCGCGCGCGTGAGCGGCGAGGTCCTCGTCGGCCTGCTCGACAGCGGCGTGGCGAGCGAGCTCGGCGATTGCGTCGCAGTCCAAAGCGCCTTCGTGCTCGGCGACGGCGAACGAATCGAGCGCCGCCCGGCGAGCGCCGACGCGATCGGCCACGGATCCTCGGTCGCCCGTACGATCCTTGTCGCGGCTCCGACGGCGAGGATCGCGAGCGCCCAGGTCTTCCATCGCAGGATGGAAGCGCCGCCCGCCGTCGTCGCCGCCGCCCTCGGCTGGGTGGTCGAGCAGGGGGCGCGGCTCGTCAACATGAGCTTCGGGGTGCGGAGCGACCGCGATGTGCTGCGCGCGGCGTGCGCGGCGGCGCAGGCCGCAGGTGCAATTCTTCTGGCTGCGGCCCCCGCCCGAGGCCCCGCCGTGTTTCCGGCCGCGTATCCGGGCGTGATCCGCGTCTCGGGAGACGCGCGCTGCGCTCCGGGGGACGTGTCTTTTCTGGGAAGCGCGCAAGCGGACTTCGGCGCCTGCCCGCAGACCAGCGATGCGCGCGTCCGCGGGGCCAGCGCGGCCGTCGCCCAACTGACCGGGAGGGCCGCGGCCTTTCTCGCGGAGCGGCCGGAGGCCGACGCCGCGGCGGTCGCGCGATTCCTCGAGACCGCCGCCCGCCATCGGGGCCCCGAGCGGCGCGGCGGCGCCCCGGCGAGCGGAGAGACGATCAGATGAGGCCCCGGTGGCGGAGCCACGAGAGCGCGCGGTCGACCGACGGGCGCGGCGGGCCAGAGCGCGCCGCGTAGGCGGCGGCGACGTCCTGCTCCGCTTCGCCGCGGCGCGCTTCGGCGAACTCGAGAAGCGGGACGAGTTCGACGTCGTCGAGCCGCCACACGCCGCGAGGGTGATCGGGCGTGACGACGGCTCTTCGCGAGACGACGTAGCCATCCTCGGAGACCGCGACGGTCTGCACCAAGGCCGGTCCGGCGGCCGCCCGCCCGGGCTCGTCGTCTGGCCAAGCGCGGCGCTCGCCCCAGAAGGGCGAGTCGTCCCACCTCCGCTCCGCCCGGTACGAGTCGCGGCCGGCGCGTGCCAGGCGCAGAAAAGTCTCCTCGATCCGCCGCCGGTAGAAGTCCTCGGCAAGGGAGCAATCCTGAGCTCGCCGCAGGAGCGTGTTCACGACGGGCACGGCGGCGAGCCCCGTCGCGACCGCCTCGAAGATTCCCTGGCCTGAGAGCGGATCCACTGCGAAGGCCGCATCGCCGACGCGTAGCGACCGCGGCGAGACCAGGCGGCCGCCAAGGATCGGCGTGGCGTCGCGAGCGCGGACCGGGGAGCAAGGTCTCGCTCCCTCGAGCCACTGCTGCGCCTCGGGGATCTCGCGAAGCAGCGACTCGTAGGAATCCTCGAGGCGGCGGCGCGAGAGGAACTCGGCGGATTCGGTCGAGACGACGATCTGGACGTTGGCCGGCCCCGTCTCCGGCGCGGCGAGCCAGCACCAGCCGCGCTCGAAGGAAGCGAGGGCGCTGCCGCGGATGGAACCGGGCGCCGTCCACGAACGGGCGAGCGCGGTGCTTGCGGGCCCCCGCACGGCGCTCGCGCGGTCGAGCGGCGCGGCGCGCCCGCGGGCCTCGACCACGAAGCCCGCCTCGGTCACGAGGGCCTTACCCGTCGTTCGTCGGGCGGCGAGGCGGCAGCCACGCTCGCTCTCCTCCCAGCCGTCGCAGCGCGCTTCGACGACGTGAACCCCGGCTCGCTCGGCGTCCCGGCGGAGAGCCTCGTCGAGGCGCCTGCGCTCGACCAGGTGCTCTGTGCCACTCTCCACCGTCGCACCGTTCCAGCTCGAGAAGCGGGGAAGGGCCTGCCCGAGCATCCCGAGCGCCTCCTCGCAGCTCGCCAGACGGAGGGCGTTCGCCGTTCGCTCGGAGACCCCCTCGATCGCGGAATGACGGCGCGGGTGAACGAAGACGACGACGCGATGGCCGAGCGCGGCGAGCCCGCGGCCGGCAATCACTCCCGCGGGCCCGCCGCCGACCACCGCGATGTCATATGCCTTGGGCTTCTCCATTACCGGGCTCGCGTGTAGACCAAGCGCCGCTCAGCGCGTCATTTCAAGACCGAAGCGCAGTCAAGCCTCTCGAAGCTGGGGCGCCTTTCGCATCGGCCGGAGCGTTGATAGAGGTTACCTGGCTGCGCGTTGACGAGGGTATTAGCTGACGTGGCGCGCAGGCACTGGGCGCTTTGGTTGCCGCACCCGACACTTCCGGCAAAGTCGGTGCCTGCCGCTTCCGCATCCGCCAAGGGCACGATGAACTGTTGATAGTCCTGAAAACTGGCATACGCTCCGCTTTCCGCGGCTCGCATGGGCCTACACGAGATTCGGCCGCATCCCCGCAATTGGCAGGGGTCCTCTAGCCACGTCGATTTCGGGCGCTAGTACCGGCTACCTTCTACTTCTACACTTCCGACAATGGTATGCACGCCGGTGAGCACCGCGTTGAGAACAAGGTCGCCCCATACGCGACGAGGATCCCCGTCTATGCATCCTGGCCCGGCCACTAAAGTAGTCCTGCATCCTGGGTACGAAGAAAATCCGGAGAGCCCCAGGGGGCGCGCCGCCTTTCCGGCCGTCGCCCGTTGGAGCCGAGCCCGTGCAGGCGCGTCGATAGGCTTCGTAGGGTACCGCTCCGATTTCAGAGAGGTGCGTGTGAGATGGTACACGAGGGTGACGATCACGGATCCCTTCCGATTCATGCTCGTCTTGTTGCTCACGGTCCTCGCGGGAATGGGTCGCCCTCCCGAAGCCCGAGCGCTCGAGTCGACGAGCCCGACCGGTCTCGTGGAGATCCCGTTCGGGCTGAGTAATGCGTATTTCACGGAGAGTGAGCGGCAGGCATTGCCTGTCGTGCTGCACGATCTCGGATTGAGCGAGACCGGCGGGCGCGCGGGGTTCGTCGTCGGTTCGGCCTTCCGAAAACAGGCCGAGACCTGTAAGGACGAGGAATGCCTGGCACCCGCCTACGATTTCGCCGAGGTCGAAAGGCTGGTCGAAACCATCGTCGGCAAGGGACGGGCTCGCTTGTGGATCGTCATTAACCCCGTCTCGCTTCATCGCTTCCGTGACGGCCAGCTGCGGCGCGATGGCAAGACGTACCTGCCTGCAGGCCCGCGCTCTCGCCAATCCTACCGCGACTATCTCGCCGCTCTCGTGGCTTTCTTGAACGCCAGTGGGCGAAAACACTCCGGAAATCCTGACTGGTTCGTCGTGCGGTGGAGCGTGTACAATGAGGTCAAGGCCGACTACAACCAAAGCTTTGGCAAGAAGGGGGCCGCTCGCGCCTATGCGGATCTGGCGCTGGATTCAGCCGAAATCTTGCGGAAATCGTCGCCGCGTTCACAGATCGTTCTAGCGGGGTCCTCGAGCAAGTTCACTCCGGTCAAGGGTGGCGGCGACGTCGAATTCTACCGATCCGTTTTCCGTCTACTCCGTTCCACGCCGCTTGCCTCCGAACCGTTCGATTGCTTCGAATCGCACTGGTTCGGAACCTCAGATGGGTATGAACGGAATGCGAAGGGTTTCGGCGTCCGTGACTTCTACGGCTTCCTCGGCGCGGAAGGTCATGGGAGGAAAGACTTCGTGATTCGTGCGGGGGCGACATACAGCGGCATGGATCTGAAGGAGCGAAAGCACCTGATGGACAAGCCGCAGAGCGAGGCTGACCAGGCCGGGTTCCTCGTCAAGCGCTTCGTGGCGAATCTTGCGGCGGGTGCCAAGCGCATCGCGTGGTCCACCTTGTTCGAGCACCGCTCCTACGAAGGCAACGCTCACGTCATCTTCAACTTCGTCGGACTCATGTACAACGGCGTGCCGGCCAGAAGGGGAGAGGATTGCGATCCGACGAGTCAATTGCCGTGTCCGGACCCGGGGAACGGCGTCAAGAAGCTCAGCTACTACAGTTATAAGCTCCTCGTCGAGAAGCTGCGAGATTTCGATCCTGGGGACGTTCACAAACTGGATGCAGGATCTCAAGGCGTCTCGCTCTTCCAGTTCCGCAAAGGTGAGAAGATCGTTTACGTCGCGTGGAGCACCCGGGAGGGGGCGCCAGGCGAGGTTACCCTTCCGCTTCCGGAGGTACGCGCGGCGCGAATCAGGGCGACCGTGGCGGTCCCGACGTTTGGACTCGACTTCCAAACCCCGGAGAGGAAATTGAGCGAGAGGGACTATCCGGCTTTTTTCGAAGCAAAAGCCATCGACGTCGTAGCCGGGAAGGTGAAGCTCATGCTCGGCGAGCCCCCGGTGTATTTGGAGCCCGTCGACGTTGGTCGGGGCCGACCAGTTTCCCAATAGCGCAGGTCCTGACCGACGGTTCCTGTACCCGATTCTCGAGCAAGGGGCTCGGCGAGATCTTCGAAGACGGCGTTCGTGGGTCTCGGAGGACACTGGCGAGGCGAGGTCGGGCCACGCACGAAAACAGGAAGCAAATGATTACCTTATACAACCTGCCGCTGTCGCTCAATTGCTATAAGGTCAGGCTGCTACTTTCGCTACTCGGCGTCGAATATCAGCGGAGGCCGATCGATCTTTTGAATGGTGAGCAGAAGACCACGTCATTCCTCGCGCTCAACCCTTTCGGAGAAGTCCCTGTATTGACGGAAGGTTCGCTGGCGCTCCGCGATTCTCAAGCAATCCTGGTATGGCTGGCCCGGAAGTACGGAAATGATTCCTGGATGCCTCGTGATCCTGATCAGGAAGCTGTCGTGAATGCTTGGCTCGCGGCCGCCGCGTACGAACTTCGACTGGGGCCTTACGACGCGCGACTGGCAAAACATTTTCCGTCACTGTGTGTGAATGTGAACACGGTGCGGCAACGCAGTGACATCGCGCTGAACCTCTATGATGATCGACTTAAGAACCGCCAGTGGATTGCGCAGGATCACCCAACTGTCGCGGATGTTGCGGCATTCCCGGCGCTTTCGCAATGTGGTGACGGAGATATCAGTTTGAAGGGATACGACGCCATCGAAGGTTGGCTTGAGCGGGTGCGTGGCCTGCCAGGATTTGTTGGTCTGACGGACTAGAACTAGAACCGGCCTCAAAATGTAGCGAGCGCAGTCAGTTTACGCGCCGGCGGAGCGCACGGCTCCGCCGACTAATGCTGATGGACAGGTGACCGCAGCCCCCGGTCCGCCGGCCCGCGAAACAACCCTGGACAAAAGGTCGTTAGCGCGCCTCGCCGTCGTCGATCTCGACCTCGATCTTCCATGCGTCTGCGAGCCAAGCGACCAGCTCCGACTCGCGACCCCGAAGCGCTTCGGGGGCTGCCTCCTCGAGGAAAAAGCAGTAGATCAGCTCGCGTGCCTCGGGTCGCTCGATTGTCTCGAGGAAGGTCTTCAGGTCGTCCTGGCTCTGGAAGCGCCGCGATACCTCGTCGACGAGTTCTCGGTACTCGCGCTCCCCGAAAGCTTCGACGACGTCACCAATCTCCTCAACTTCTTCGTCCGAGACGCTGCCGTCGGCGACGACCGCGACCTTCAGCAGAGCGACCAGCGCGAGCCGCTCGTCCCCGCGAAGATCGGAAAGCGACGAAAGCTCCGACGAAAGCTCCATGGAGCGCTTATACCCGCCCGACGGCACGTCTCCAAGCGGCAACCTGGGAGGTCGCACCTCTGGCGATATTTTTCATACCCCGTCAAGTGTGGGTGCCGCTCACTGTGGGTGCCGCTCACGAGGCTCGCGAACACGGCGTTGCATTTGCCCCGACGTGCGGCACGACCTGGAGAAGTGCCTCCGACGCAGCAGCTCGCTCCTCGTGCCGAGCACGTCACGGACCTCGCCTCGGCCGACGAGCCGCCGGTAGTCGCGCGGCTTGTAGTCGAAATCCGCTCGGACGGCAACCGCACCGTCGCGCGCGGCTTGCTCGAAGACGCTGAGCTCGGCGAGCGCACGTCGCTCGAGGTCAAGGCCGCGACCCCGAAGACCGCTGCGAGGATCTCCGCCCGGGAAAGCCGTGACCCGATACCGGCCCGCCGCCCCGGTCTAAGCCGCGCCCTCGACGATGCGGAAATCGCGCGCCGCCCCGTCGCCCAGCAGCTTGAGCGCCGCCTGGTAGCCTGCACCGTCGTGCGCCGCTATCGCCTTCTCAAGACTGTCGAACTCGACCACCACCGTGCGCAGCTCCTTGCCCCCCTCGCACGCCTTCGCCGCCGTGCCGCGCACGATGAACCGTCCGCCCGCCGCCTGCACCGCCGGTGCCGCGACCTTCGCGTACGCAGCGAGCGCCTCGGGATTCTTGATCGCGTGGTATATCACCACCCAGTACCCCTTCGCCATTTCACGTTCCTCCCATCGTTCTTGTAGCTCCACTAACCGAGATGCCTCGTGATCGCTCGCAATTCCAATACCCTGCTCCGGCCGAGTGCCGCTGGCCGACCCTGGGATCGATGATCACTCGCTCACTCGCTCCCGGATCTCACGCTCGAAATATTCAGCAAGGCGGACATACAGCGGTCGGCGAAAGTCGACCGTCCGCTTGACGAGATCGGGGAACTCCATCCACTTCCAGTCGCGGAACTCGCCGCCGCGCGGCAGATGAGGTTCGGCTGCACCTTTGTTGAGGCGAAAGAAGAACCAGTACTGCACTTGTCCTCGCCCTGTCTTTTTGCTGCGAAGTTTCGGTGGAAGCTCGTAGGCCAGTAGCTCCGGGAAAGATCGGATCGGCTCGAGGCTTGCCCGAGGAAGCCCGGTTTCTTCCTCGATCTCGCGAAGGGCAGCCTGCACCGGCTCCTCACCCGGCTTGAGTCCCCCTTGGGGCATTTGCCAAGCATCCGGAACGTCGGATCGCTCGAGCGCTAACACGCAACCTCCCGCGTAGATTACCGCGCCTACGTTCGCGCGAAAGTACTGACCCCCCTTGGGCACCTTACCGAATCCTCATCGAGCTCGGCGACGAACGCGACCGCCGCCGTTTCCGTGTGAAGCCTATGTCGGACTGCCAGAGTGCGCCCGTTCGAGCGTTCACTAGAACTTCCAGTTTTGACGCACGTCACGAAGGCGCAGGTAGGTCCAGCTCCTTGGCCGCCTGCGTTGCGCAAGTCGGCGCGCCCATCGCCGTGAAGAGCCGGTGCGCCTCGCGGAGCTCGCTCTTGCGGGCGGCATGGTCCTGCAGGAGCTCCGCGAGCTTCGCCCGCTCGACTCGGATGAACGGCTCGTAGCACCTGGCGCCCGTCTCCTCGACGAGAGCGAGCGCTCGATCGAGCGCGGCCGCGACGCGCGCTGCTTGCCCTGCACTGGAGAGCAGAACGCGGGCATGGACGAGCCTCGCAAAGCATTCCGACGCGAGCATGCGCTGCCGGCACGCCTCGGCCACGGCCTTCTCCGCAAGCTCCCGGCCGCGGGCGGGTTCGCCCCGACCGAGCTGCGCTTCCGCCAGGTGCGCGAGCGTCAGCACCCCTACTTCCTCGCCGGTTCGCATCTCGTGCGCGATCCGAAGCGCATGCTCGAGCGCAGCCACTGCCTCGCTCCACCGCTCCGCGGAGAGCTCGGCGACCCCGAGCGCGTTGTACGCGTACACACGCGCCATCTGGCTGCCGAGCCTTTCCGCGGTTTCGAGCCCGCGGCGGGCGTGCATGAGCGCCGTCGGCGTGTCGCCGAGGATGGCCGCCCACCAGGCGCAGTCGCTCGACGCCGAGGCCGCCAGAGTCGAATGTCCGTGTTCGCGGGCGACGGCGATCATCCGCTCGAAGCCGCTCGCAGCCTCAGGCCAGCGTCCGGCGAAGGCCAGGAGGTTTGCCCGGAGCTGCTCTAGATGGAGGTAGGGACTGTAGCCGAGAAGCGTCCCGAATCCGGGATCCGCTGGCATCGCGGAGAGCGCCTGCTCGGAGAGCGCCAGCGCCTCCCGCAGACGTCCCGCTAGAAGATGCGATCGCACGAGGGGCGGCCGCACCGCTGCGCGCAGCGCCGCGTCGACCGTCTCGTCCGCGATGCGCACCGCTTCCCAGCTCAGGCGGACGCATTCGTCGATCTCTCGGTGTGCCGCCTTGATTCCCGCGTAGTGAGCCGTGAGGATCGCTACCGACCGCAGGTCGCCTGCGCGAGCAGCCAGCGCTCGGCTCTCGGCGAAGAACGAGTCGGCTTCGTCCGGGGAGATGCCAAGAAGCCAGCCGTGGGATAGAACCGCGGCCCGCGCTTCAAGAGCGAGGGGAACCGTCTCGGTCGATTCGGGTAGGCCCTCGAGCAGGGTCACCACTCTTCGCCAGTGAGCGAACGCCTCGGCGAGGTTGCTGGATCTCAGCCAGCGGGCGGCGCGGCGGTTCCATCTCGCCGCTTCCAGTCTCTCGCCCGCGGCCTCGAAGTGATGCGCGAGGAGCGCCGCGCGCTCGTCGAGCTTGTCGCCGTGCGCCTCGGCGATCGCATGCGCGACTCGGTCGTGGACCCGAGCGCGCCGCTCGGCGAGCTGGGAGCGGTAGGCGACCTCTTGCGTCAGCGGATGTTTGAATGCGTACTCGCCGACCGGATAGAGGCTCTCCTGGTAGACGAGCTCGGCCGCGACGAGCTCCTGGAGTGCCGCCCGGAGCTCCTCCTCGGGCACGTCTGCAACGCGCGCAAGAACGGGCTCGGAGAAATTCTTGCCGATCACGGCGGCGATCTGGAGGACCGTCTTCTCCCGTTCGCCGAGACGGTCGATGCGCGCGGCGAGGATCGAATGGATGCTCGCCGGGATGTCGAGCCGCTCGACGGGCTTGACCAGCTGATACGCTCCCCGTGTACCCACGAGAACGCCGGCCTCGACCAGTGACTGCACGACCTCCTCGGTGAAGAACGGGTTCCCGGCGGTTCGCTCACGGATCCGTTCGGCGAGGCCGCTGAGCGAGGGATCGCGGCCGAGGACGCCGTCCAGCAGTTCGGCGAGCTCCGCGGCGCCGAGCGGAAGGAGAGAGAGGCGCTGGTAGTAGGATCTCTGCATCCACGGCGCGCGATACTCCGGCCTGAAGGTGACGACGAGGAGCGTCCGCGTCGTGGCGAGCACGTCGATCATCGCCGCGAGAAATGCTTCGCTCGCGCCGTCCATCCAGTGAAGGTCCTCGAACAGGTGGACCGTGCGCTCGCGCCGGCTCCGCGCGCGGACCAGGCGTTGAGTGAGGTCCAAGAGCTGACGTTGCCGGGCCTCGGGATCCATGGGCAGCGAAGGCCTAGCCGGGTCGGGAACACCGAGAAAGTCGAACATGACGGGCAGCGATTCAGCGAGGCTCTCGTCGAGGCGCAGTGTCCGGCCCGCGATTTTGTCGCGCGCCGTCTCGTCGCCGTCCTCCTCGGTGATCCCGAAGTAGTTCCGGTAGAGATCGATCCACGGCAGCAACGGGATCATCTTCCCGTGCGGCGGCGCGTGTCCCGCGATGAAGCGGATACTGCGCGCCCGGCAGCGCTCGGCGAACTCGTAGCAGAGCCGGCTCTTGCCGACGCCCGCATCTCCCACGATTCCGATCAGCTGGCCCTGGCCCTCGAGGGCGCGGCCGAGTGCGGCCTCGAGCGCTTGCATTTCCTCGTCGCGGCCGACGAAACGCGAGAAGCCGCGCGCCCGCGAGGCTTCGAGACGAGTGCGGATCGGTCCGACCCCTTCGAGCTCGTGGATCGGAACCGCCTCACGGACCCCCTTCAGCTCGAACCCTCCGAGGTCGCGGAGCCGGAAGAAGCCGGAGACCAGGGCAGCGGTGTGCTCGGTCAGGTAGATTCGGTCGGGCCCGGCGAGCTGCTCCATGCGCGCGGCGAGGCCGACCGTGTGACCTTGCGCGGTGTAATCCATGCGCAGGTCGTCGCCGATCCTGCCCACCACGACGTCGCCGGAATTCAGTCCCATTCGCACGGAGAAGCTGAGGCCGCGCGTCCGCTTCAGCTCCTCGCCGTAGCGGCGGAGCGCCCCCGAGAGATCGAGCGCGGCGTAACAGGCGCGCCGCGCATGGTCCTCGTGGGCAATTGGTGCGCCGAACAGGGCCATGATGCCGTCGCCGGTGAATTGGTTGATCGTCCCTTCGAAGCGGTGCACGCCCTCGGCGAGGATCACGAAGAAGCGATCCATGATCTTGTGCCACTCTTCCGGGTCGACCTGCTCGGCGAGGTCCATCGACCCCTTCACGTCGGCGAAGAGTACGGTCACCTGTTTGCGCTCGCCCTCGAGCGCGCTTCGCGACGTGAGGATCTTCTCGGCGAGATGCTTCGGCGTGTAAGCGTGCGGGTCTACCGAAGCGGCTCGGTCAGCGGATCGAATCAGGGGCTGGCCACAGCCGTTACAAAACTTCTGCTTCGGCGGGTTCGCCCGCCCGCAGCTAGGGCAGCTTACCGTACTGGTTAGCGGCGCAGCGCATTCGCCACAGAAGCTCGCGTCGGCGACATTCTCGAAGCCGCAGGCCGTACACTGCATGGATGGTTCCTCGGGGACCGCAAGCACCCATAGATCCGCTCCCTGGGTTCAAGCAACAGGTGCGCACACAAGGTCGCCCATCGCCGAGAGGCTCCTCGGCCTCGACCGCAGGATCCGCCGTACCGTTGCCTCCGAGACGTCCACGGTCTTGGCAATCAGCACCCAACACACAAGGAGGATCTCGATGCTCTTTCCGTCGGTTGAATGGTTCTCGGCGCTCGGTCAGGTCGTCAATGCCGGCCGCGGCTGATCGGGGCGAGTATCTAGCGATTCTCCGCGAACAGAACGCCCTTCGCCCGTAGCTCCGCGACCCGCGCTTCGCTGTAGCCGAGCACCTCCGTCAATACTTCTCCGCTATGCTCACCCAGAAGCGGCGCTCGGATGTCGGGAAGCTCCGGGAATGCCGAGAATTTGAATGGGGAACCGGGAATCGTCACTTCGCCCAGAAGCGGATCGGGAACCGTGCGGACCATCTCGCGCGCCTTGAAGTACGGATGGGTGAGGGTATCGACGATCGTGAGGACCGGGGCCGATGGAACGCGATTCTCCTCGAGCACGCGTAACACCGCCTCGTCGGTCTGAAATGATTGCAGCCAGGCCTCGATGATCGGGACCAGCTCTTTCTGATTCTTCGCCCGGTCCGCGCCGGTGACGAAGCGCGGGTCGCTACCAAGCCCCGGCCGTCCCATCGCTCGCACCATGTTCGCCCACTGCCGATCCAAGGCGCAAATTACGATCCAACCTCGCGGCCCCTTGAAGACGCCGAAGGGAGCGACCAGCGCATGATGAGACCCCATTCGGCCTGGAATGAATTTGCCGCCGCTCAAGGCGTGTACCTGAACGTTCATGTCGTTCAGATGGTAGAGCGAGTCGACCATCGAGATGTCGATGTGCTGTCCGATCCCGGTTTTTCCCCGATAATACAAAGCGTAGCCCAGTGCGGCGAAGGCATGGACCGCGCTGGTCTGATCCGCGATCGGCAATCCGACGCACTGAGGAGGGCCGTCGGGGCTGCCGGTGATGTGCATCAGGCCCGAGAAGGCCTGGGCGATGTAATCGTAGCCGACCTTGTGGGAGAGGGTGCCGCGACGGCCGAACGCGGAAACCGAAACCATTATGATTCGAGGATTGAGCCTGGTCAGCGATCCGTAGTCGAAGCCCAACTTCTCGGTTACGCCCGGGCCATAGTTTTCGACCACCACGTCGACCGTGCGGACGAGCGAGTGCAAGAGTTCCATCGACTCGGACCTGTCGAAGTCGAGACAGAGGCTCTTCTTGCCACGGTTCTGCTGTACGAAGTAGCCGCTGCGGCCGTCTTTGACGAAAGGCAGGACGCGAGAAGGATCGCCCATCGGCGCTTGTTCGACCTTGATGATGTAGGCGCCCATCTCGGCCATCATGCGGGTGACGGCGGGACCGGCGAGATACTGGCTGAAGTCGAGCACGCGGACGTCCGCGAGCATCGGCGTGAGCTTCTCGGTGCTATCCATCGCATTTCCTCCCTAAAGCGCTTCTGCCGACCGCTCATGAGTGCCGGCAACCCGAGCTGCGGAATGCAAGCCCGCTTCAGGCGACGGCGGTCGCTTCGATCCCGATGATGATGCTCGGCTCGAACAGGCGCGCCACACCGAGGAGCGTCGACACCGGCCTGCAACCGGCCTGCGCAAAGACGGGCACAATCTCGCCGGCCTTCGCCATGAACGCTTCGACGTCGGTCGTGTAGAAGTTCAGCCGCACGATGTTCCTCGGCTCCATGCTTGCCACGGCGAGTACCTCGAGGAGGTTCTTCCACGCCAGTTCGAACTAGGCGACGAGATCCCATGGGTACATCGGCGCACCGCTTGCGTCGTTCGAGGTCTGACCGGACACGTACAGCACGCGCTGGCCGCCGGTCACTTCGATCGCCTGGTCGACGTTGAACGCCCCAAGCCACGTTTGCGGATTGATGGGACGAGCTTGCATGGCGGAGCCCTCCTTCGCTTGCCGACGTCTACTTCGCTCGAGGCGTCGCCGTCAAAGCTAGGTTTTCGCGCTCGCGTACTTCCCCGGCGATTCGCAGATAACAGGGCGAAGATTGCGGACTTGCGAAGAACGACCATCGCCGTCATCTGGCGACCTCCTAGCGGGCCCTGGTCGCCGCGAGGCTTGACGATGGGTTAGCCATCTGAGCGCATACCGGGAGAGCACTCCGGCGCGTGTTTCGGCGAGGCCCGGAAAGGGACGGTGATGACGACATCCACCGCGCAGCGACTGCAGCAGTACTTCGCGACGGCGAAGCAGCGCGGCTTCGAGACGAACTTCCGCCTCGGTGCGGAGAACTACGAGGTGTGGGACGAGGTCGAGATCGGTGCGACCTTCAACGGCCAGAACACGTTCGAGGTCACCGAGGAGGACCTCCTCGCCTTCAACCTCGGGGTGGCCGAGCAGCATCCGTTGTTCGTCGACCGGGAGTACGCCCGCAAGCACTCGCCCACCGGCACGGTGCTCGACCATCCGCTGTTCCCCGTCCTCATCTGCTTCTACTGCATCGGGACGGGACCGGGGAACTGGATCCGCTCACCGGGTGCTCGTAACCCGGGGCAGACGCTGGAGAACTTCGAGCGCTACCGCGTCGGGGAGGTCATCTCGCTGCGCGAGACCGCGTGGGACAAATGGATCCGGCGCGACAAGCATTACCTGACGTACAAGCACGATTTCTTCAATCAGGATGGCGTGCAGAAGGGCTCGTGGCGCTGCACGCTGATCCTGCCACCCACCCGTGAGGACCTCCTCGCCTTCGCCAGAGCGTGAAGACCATGGGAAACCTGCACTTCTCCGACCTGGAGGTCGGGTTCCGGCTGCCGCCGGTCATCCAGGAGGTCACCCAGGAGGTGATCGACCGCAATGCGGTGGCGTCGCTCGACTACAACCCCGTGCACACCGACGTCGAGTGGTGCCAGCGGGCCCAGGTCTTCGGGACCGAGAAGACGGTGGGCCACGGCATGTTCACCATGTCGCTCATGGCTTCGGTCGTCTCCCGGGAGTGGTACTCCGAGGGCGCCTGGATCCAGCGGATGGACAGCAAGTTCACCAAGCCCGTCGAGGTCGGCCGGACGGTGCGCTGCGAGGGCACGGTCATCGAGCTGCATCCCCGTGGTCCCGGCCAGAGCTTCGTCGTCGTCAAGCTGGATGCTTCCGACAGCGAGGGCGACACCGTGGCCGTCGGATCCGCCAACGTCCGGATTCCGGACTGAATCAATTACTTACGAAGTGCGAGGAGGGGGACTTGAACCCGGATAGGAATTTTTCGGGTGACGCGTCCCACTCCGGCGATTCTCCAGCAGAACTGGGAAGTTCAAGTCGATCTAGGGGTCGATTTTCGAATCCCGTTCCGACCCAACTTTCGCTCGATTTCACCCCAAAAACCGGAACCGTTCCGGTCGTTGGAGATCGCGATCGGCGGCGAAGACGCCAACCGTGACGTAGAATTTCCCATCGCGTCGAAGCGTGGTGCGGAAGATGAGTTCGCGTCGCTCGAGATCAGCTTCAGGCCGTGCTCGAGCACGCCGCGCCTAGCCTCGCCGCGTGAACGGCGCGCCGTGCGTTTCGGACAGTTGCCTTAGCCGATCGCGAAGCCCTCGTAACCGCGCTCCTTCACCTTGTCGCAGGCTTCGATGTAGGAGGGCAGGCCGCCGATGTAACCCAGTAGGCGGTTCTGCTTCCCCTCGACGTTCGCGCCGGTGTACCAGGACTTCGTTTTTGCCACGAGCGTGGCATTCGCCAGCTCGTCGTGATGCGCGAGCCAACGATCCTCGGTTTCCATCATCGGCTCGATCACGTGGCGATCCGTCTTCCTGAGGTAGTCGATGCACTCCGTGATCCACCGGACCTGATGCTGTAGACATGTCGGCGCGTTGCAGAAGACGGACGCGGGCGCGTAGGGCGCGCTCGTCGCAAAGAGGTTCGGATAGCCGTGGATCTGGAGACCCATGGTCGTGCGAACTTCTCGTTTCCACTCCTCGCGCAGAGATCGCCCACCCCGGCCCCTGATGTCGATCGCCGTGAGGCTTCCGGTGCCGGCATCGAAGCCGGTCGCGAGGATGATGACGTCGAGTGGGATCTCGCCCTCGGACGTGCGGATCCCGTCCGGAGTGATGCACTCGATCGGCGTCGCGCGGAGGTCGACGAGGTCGACGTTCGGTCGGTTGTAGACGTCGAAGTACCCGTTTTCGAGCGGGACACGCCGTGTGCCGAATCCATGATCTCGGGGACGAGCTTCGCTGCGACCTTCGGATCGCGAATCCGAGCGCGGATCTTCTCGCGGACGAACTCCGAGACCTCTTCGTTCACGGCGGGATCGAAGAAGATCTCGTTGAAACCAGCGATCCAGATCTTGAGCGATCCATCGGCCCAGAGCCGCTCCAGGATCGCACGCCGCTCCTCGGGCGAGAGGCTGAAGTACGCCCGGGTCTCGCCCGCCTCGTCGAAGCCAACGAAGTGGCGCCACACCGCCTGCCGGATCTCCGGATAGCGTGCGCGAATCGCTTCGCGATCGGCTCCGTGAATCGCGGGTTGGTCATGGGCACGGCATAGTTCGCGGTCCGCTGGAATACGGTCAGATGGCGGACCTCGGACGCGATCGTCTGGATCACCTGGACCCCGCTCGCGCCCGTTCCGATCACGCCGACACGCTCGCCCTTCAGGTCGATGCCTCCTCGTGGCCAACGCGACGTGTGGACGATTCGTCCGCGGAACCGCTCATGACCCTCGAAGGGCGGCACGAGCGGTGTGCTGAGAGGCCCGAGAGCCGTGATGAGGAACGTCGCCTGCACCGTCTCGCCGCTCGCCGTGCTCACCGTCCATGTGCGTGAGCCTTCGTTCCAGATTGCGGACGTGACGCGGGCGTCGAAGGTGATGTCCTTCCGGAGGTCGAACCGATCGGCCACGTGGTTCAAGTATCGCTCCGACTCGGCTTGGCCGACGTAGCGCTCGCTCCAGTCCCACTCCTGCAGCAGCTCGTCCGAGAAGAGGTACTGGTAGACGTGCGACGGGCCATCCGTCCGGGCGCCAGGATAGCGATTCCAGTACCAAGTCCCTCCGACCCCGGAACCGGCTTCGAAGGCCCGCACGCGCATGCCGAGCTGGCGCAGCGTAAGGAGCTGGTAGAGCCCGCCGTAACCGGCTCCGATCACGATCGCATCGAGGATCTGCTGGTTCGTAGTGTCGTCGCTCATTGGGTGGTCCTTTCCGTCTCTCGCGTTTGTCGGCGCTTGCTGTCGTGTGCGCTCTGTGATGCCAAATCTGTCACTTGATGTCAAGTATGACATGCGGTAATGGAAGGCATGGCATCAAGCGGTCTGAGAGAACGCGCGCGTCGGGCTGTACAGACGGAGCTGGCCGAGGCCGCTCTGGAGCTCTTCCTCGCGCAGGGGTACGAAGCGACGACGGTCGACCAGATCGCCGAGGCTGCCGGCATCTCGAAACGGACGTTCTTCCGCTACTTCGCGACCAAAGAGGACGTCGTCATCGGCAAGTACGAGCTGCACGGCGATGAAGTCGTCGCCGCGATGCGTGCTCGGCCGCTCGACGAGCCCGTTTGGGACACGCTGCGGCGGACGTTCGACGTGGTCGTGAACTACTACTCCGATCTGCATCGCCGACGCCGCGGCGCGGTCTTGCGAGAGATCGTCGTCAGTCACCCCGGACTTTATGCGCGCTACTTGGAGAAGCTCGAGCGCATTCAGGAGCGGCTCACGGAGACGTTGAAGGAGCGCGCGCTCCAGCGCGGCGAGCAGGGGACGAACGCTGAATTGATCCGCGCTGTCGTCGGCTCCGCGTACGCGTGCCTGCTTACCGTGATGCCGGCCGCGCTCCAATCGAGCGATCCGCTCGCGCTATCCGCGCGACTCGACGAGCTGATGGCGGCCCTGCGTCCGACAATTCCGGCGGTGAGCCCCCGGCATGTGGCGGAACGGCGGGCGCCTGGCAAGAAGCTGCGTCGTTAAATCTTGGGCGTTCGGAAATCGGCGGCGCCAAGCTGCGCAGCTCAGCTTCGTTTTGGCTGATCGCATCGTTACGGGTCGCCGTCGGTGGACGAACCATCCAGTACGCGCAGGCCAGCATCGCCGATCTCCGCGCGCTACTTTGCAGATGATTGAGGAGGTTCTCGCCCGGTCGACGGGGCACTCGCCACGCGGTCGCTTCCACCAGCAAGGGACGCCCGGTTCAATTCAATCACGCGAGGAATTCTCGAGTCCCGTTCCGACCCAACTTTCGCTCGATTTGACCCCTAAAACCGGAACCGTTCCGGTCGTTGAAGATCGCCGCGGGCGAAAACGCAGATAGCGCATCCGATGACGTTGTTCGACCGCGCGCGGTTGGCTCGCGTGCCGTGTTAGCGACGCCTCCATGCAAGACGAAGCCGCGCCGTCTTCGAGCTCGGACCTGGTCGCCGATGGCGACGACACGCAGCGAAACGCGGTTCCCCCGAATCATCGAAATCGCGCGCTCGTACGGCACGCGGTCCTTGCGTCTTTCCGTTGACGTCGCCCGGTGCGCCGGTTCCGTGCTCTCGGCTTCCCGAGCCGCCGCGCGCGAGCGTGTCGACCCGATGGGTTGCTTGAGGTAGATGCATATGCAACTGTCCGACATGGCCCGCGCCCCAACGAAGTCAGACGACGGCTTCTGTGCCCTCGTCGCGCAGGAATGCATCGCGAACCGGGTCCGGCGGCTGAACCGAGCGGTCTCGTCGATGTACGATGAGGCCTTGCGGCCCCATGGGCTGCGCATCACGCAGATGAGCATTCTCGTCGTGGTCTCGATGCTCGGAGAGGCGACTCCCGGAGACTTCGGTCGCACCCTCTGCCTCGAGAAGTCGACGGTCAGCCGCACGCTGGATCGATTGCGCACGCGGGGGTGGATCGACGTGCGGCCGGGAGCTGACGCGCGCTCGACGAAGGTGCGGATCACAGCGAAAGGAGCGGCGAAGCTCCGCGCGGTGAGCTCCGCCTGGCGGAAGATCCAACGCAAAGCGCAGGAGATTCTCGGAGACGACGCCGTTCACGAGCTCGGCAAGGCATCCGCGGCCTTTGCCGAGCCTGCCCGATCACGGCGGGAGTGAGTTTTTTTGAGCCTTTAGTTGCATGTACAACAGAAGGAGCCGAGATGAGCCGACTTTCCGAGCACCCGACGGTGAAACGCCATCGCGAAAAAGCGGTCGCCCGTGCCGCCGAGACGTCGAGTCTGGACGCGACGTGGCTCCGTGAGGTCGCGCTCGCGGGCGGAGCGGACGACGTCGGCTTCGTCGGCGTCGACCGCCCCGAGATCGCCGCGGAGCGCGAGGACATCCGCTCCCTCTTGCCTGAGGCGCGGACGCTGCTCAGCTTCGTCTGCCGGATGAACCGAGAGAACGTGCGCAGCCCGTTCCGCTCGCTCGCGAACCTCGAGTTCCATCACACCGGCGACCAGGTGAACGACGTCGCGCGGCGGATCGTCTCCGCCCTCGAGCGGCGCGGCGTTCGAGCCGTGAACCCGGCGATGGGCTTCCCGATGGAAATGGACCGGTTCCCGGAAAAAGATCTGGATCGTCTCGCACAAGCCGATTGCGGTCGCGGCCGGTCTCGGCCACATGGGGGTCCACCGAAACGTGATCCATCCGGTGTTCGGCAACTTCATCCTGCTCGGCACCGTACTGATCGCGGCCGACATCTCGGCGCGGAGCGAGCCCCTCGACTACAATCCCTGCCTGGACTGCAAGCTCTGCGTCGCCGCTTGCCCGGTCGGCGCGATCTCGGCCGACGGGCACTTCAACTTCTCGGCCTGCTACACGCATAACTACCGTGAGTTCATGGGCGGCTTCACGAGCTGGGTGGAATCGATCGCCGAGAGTCGGACGCCGCTCGACTACCGCGCACGGGTCTCCGACTCCGAATCGGCGTCGATGTGGCAGAGCCTCTCGTTCGGAGCCAACTACAAGGCCGCCCACTGCATGTCCGTCTGTCCGGCCGGCGAGGAGGTGATCGAGCCGTTCCTGAACGATCGCCCGGCGTACCTCTCGACCGTGGTCACGCCGCTGCAGGAGAAGAAGGAAACGGTCTACGTGCTGGCGCACTCCGACGCCGAATCCCACGTCGGCCGTCGCTTCCCGGCGAAGAAGGCGAAGCGCGTCTCGAGCGGGCTCCGGCCGCGCACGCTTCGGTCCTTTCTGAGAGGACTCTCGCTGACGTTCCAGCGAGGACGTTCGAAGGGGATGGACGCGACTTATCACTTCTCGTTCCGCGGGGCGGAGGAGCGGGAGGTGACGATCCGCATCCGCAACCAGGCGCTCGAGGTCGAGGACGGCCACGTCGGTACATCGGACCTCCGAGTCGTCGCGGATCGCGACGCCTGGCTCGGCTTCGTCGCCGGGGAGCGAAGCCTCGTGTGGGCGCTGCTGCGCGGCAAGATCCGCCTGAAGGGCTCGCCGCGACACCTGCTCGCGTTTGGGCGCTGCTTTCCCTCGTAGAGGAGACGAGACATGTTCACCGCGACCGAACCGCTGCCAGCGGGATTCCGAAGCATCGAACTTCACGCGAACGGGCTCCGCTTCGCCGCGTTCGAGGGCGGAAGCGGGGATCTCGCCCTGCTGCTGCACGGCTTTCCGGACGACGCCCGCTCGATGCTGCCGCTCGCGGAGCGCTTCGTCGCCGCCGGCTTCCGCTCGATCGCTCCGTATCTCCGCGGTTATGGACCGTCCGATCCCGCTCCGGACGGCGACTACGGGACCGTCTCCCTCGCGCGCGACGCGGTCGGCCTGATCGACGCCGCGGGCGCCGAGACGGCGACGATCGTCGGTCACGACTGGGGTGCGGTCGCCGCCTACGTCGCGGCCAGCCTGGCGCCCGCGCGCGTGCGCCGGATCGTCACGATGTCCGTGCCGCCGCCGCGGATCTTCATCCCCTCCTTCTCCGCCACCCCGCGCAGATCCGGCGGAGCTGGTACATGGGGTACTTCCAGCTGCCGGGCGCCGCGGCCCGCCTCGCCGCCGACGATTTCGCATTCGTCGATAGGCTCTGGCGCGATTGGAGCCCCGGCTGGGATTTCCCGGCCGAGCGCCTCGCCGGCGTCAAGGCCACGCTCGGCGACGAGGAAGGCGCGAGCCAAGCGATCGGCTACTATCGATCGCTCCTGCGTTCCCTCCTCGTCCCCGGCCCGGGCACGCTCGAGACTTATAGCGTCGCGTTCTCGCGCATCTCCGTGCCCGCCCTCGTCTTCTCGGGCGATCGCGACGGATGCATCGCGAGCGAGGTGTACTCCGGGATCGAGGGCGCGTTCACGAGCCCGGTCCGTTTCGAGATCGTCCGCGGCGCCGGTCACTTCCTACCGCTCGAGGCGACGGATCGCGTCGCCGATCTCGCGATCCCGTTCGCCCGCTCCTGGCCGCGCTCATCGCCCCCGGAAGCGCGCTTCGCGGCGCTCCACGAAGGACTGGAGGCCCTCCTTGAAATCTTCCGTGGCGAAAACGGCCTTCTCGATCGACGGAATCGCCGCGACCGCCACGCGCTCGGCCTCCGCGAGGTAGGCGAGCGCCGCAGCCTTCGTCGCGCGGAGACCGAGGGGCGCGCACTTGCAGATCGCCCGGGCGATCTCCATCGCGCGTTCGCGGTGCTTGCCGTACGGATGAACCTCTTGCACGAACCCGATGCAACAAGGCCTCTGCCGCATCGAACTCGTCGCAGAGGAAGAGGTGGTACATCGCATTGCCCCAGCCCGCACGCGTCAAGTAGCGGAAGTGCGCACCGCCGAGCGGCGCGATCCCGCGCTTCGACTCGAGTTGACAGAATCGTGCGAAGTCAGACGTTCCGGACTACCCCTCTACCGCCCAATTCGACGGGGCGCACAAGAGCGCCGTGCGACGATCGCGGGCCGTCCTTGACGGTCAATCGCCGAGCGGTTCCGTCGGCTCGAGGATCACGACCGGGATCTGCCGTGACCCGGCCCGCTTCTGGTAGGCCTCGTAGGGCGGGTACATGGCGGCCATCTTCGTCCAGCCCCGCTGTCGCTCCTCGCCGGCGGCGGTGCGGGCGCGGGCGCGCATCCGCTTCCGCCCGACCCGGATCTCGCACTCGGGGTTCGCCTTCAAGTTCACGTACCAGCCCGGATGCTGCGGCGCGCCTCCCTTCGAGCCGATCACCACGTAGCGCCCATCCATCTCCTGGTAGAGGAGCGGCAGCGGCCGAAGCTTCCCCGTCTTTGCGCCGCGGGCGATGAGAAGAAGCGTCGGCAGCGGCCCGGGGCCGCCCGCGACGGTCGAATCCCACGTGTGCGCCGCCTCGGGATCGGAGAAATAGAGCTTCACGTGCTCGCTGATCCACTGCGGCATCCCGGGAGCCGGCATCTCGTACTTCTCCGAGTCGCTCATCGGTGACCTCCTTGCTCGCACGATCATGACCCGCCGGGGAAGCCAGAGCAACCCGGGGGCGGCGGTCCCGGCTTGCTTTCGCCGAACCGTTGCGGCCTGTCACCGGCGCGATCGAGCCAGCTCACAAAGAAGTCCGCTATCGCATCATCCAGCGCGAGACGACCGCGCCACCGCTCTAGGCGACATGCGCCGTTCGAATCGACGGAGCGAGCTCGCGTTCTGTCGCCGTCGGTTCGATCTTGAACCAGATGGCGTAGAGCGCCGGCAAGAACACCAGGGTGAGGACTGTCCCGGCGAACGTTCCACCGATCAAGCTGTACGCCAGTGTTCCCCAGAAGACCGAGTGAGTGAGCGGAATGAACGCGAGCATGGCGGCGAGCGCCGTCAAGATCACCGGACGGGCGCGCTGCACCGTGGCTTCGACGACGGCATCGAACGGCGCCAAGCGATCCTCCTCGTTGGTGCGGATCTGACCGATCAGGATCAGCGTGTTGCGCATCAGAATTCCGGAAAGCGCAATCAGACCGATCAGCGCGTTGAACCCGAACGGTTGATGGAAGAGTAGCAATGTCGGGACGACCCCGACGAGGCCGAGCGGTGCGGTTGCGAACACCATCGCCATCGCGGAGATCGACCGGACCTGGAAGATGATCGTGATCAACGTGAGCGCGATCATGATCGGGAAGAGCGGGGCGATTGCGCGGTTCGCCTTGCCGGATTCCTCGATCGAGCCGCCTTCCTCGATCCGGTACCCGGCCGGCAGCTCCGCGACGATCGGCTGAAGCGCCTTCCAAACGGCCGTCGACACGTCCGGCGGTTGCAGACCCTCGGCGATGTCTCCGCGCACGGTGATCGTCGGCGTGCGGTCGCGGCGACGCAGGATCGGGTCTTCCATGCGGATCTCGACGGTTCCGATCTGTGAGAGCGGAATCCGTTGGCCGGCGCTGCCGACCAAAGTGAAATCGGTGATCCGGCTCGGATCGAGCCGCGCGCTTCCGACGGAGCGGGCAATGACGTCGACCGAGCGGATGTCTTCGCGGACCTCGGTGACCGGGATGCCGCTCAACAGGAACTGAAGCTGCTGCGCGACGTCGGTCGACGTCAGACCGATGGTCTGCAGCCTGTCCTGATCGAGCGAGAAATGAAGCGTCGGCACCCGCTCGCCCCAATCGGTGTTGACGGTTCTCATCTGCGGCGCGGCCTGCATCACGGCGCGGACCTTCGCCGCGATGTCGCGGAGCTTCTCGGGCTCGGGTCCCATCACGCGGAACGCGACGGGGAACGGC
This sequence comes from uncultured delta proteobacterium, assembly GCA_963745025.1. GTDB lineage: Bacteria > Desulfobacterota > Binatia > JACPRU01 > JACPRU01 > CAVQIG01. The sequence continues at coordinate 385,764 of CAVUWD010000011.1, read as the reverse complement.
GAGGGCGGGCCGAAGACGATTTGGGTGACCCGTACGCGAGCTTCCGGCGCCAGGCCGTCGGCCACCGCCTGTCGTAGCTTGAGCTTCAGCGCGTCGCGCGACGTCTCACCGTCGGTCAAGACCACGATCTTCGCGAACGAGGGATCCGGGAGCTCGGGCGACATGGCGAGGAAGAAACGCGGCGCACCCTGCCCGACGTAGGCGGTGACGATCCGCGCTTCCGGCTGCTCGGCGAGCCAAGACTCGACCTTGGCGGTGGCGGCACTGGTCTGCTCGATCGACGTCCCATATGGCATCTGCACTTCGACGAGCACCTCCGGTCGATCCGAGGTCGGAAAGAACTGTTTCTCGACCGCGGCCATGCCGACGATCGCGACGACGAAGACGCCGACCACGCTCGCTGCGACGAGCCATTTACGGCGAATCACGACACCGAGACCTCGGCGGAACCGGTTGTAGTGGGGCGTGTCGTAGATCGCCGCGTGACCGCCCTTTCGCTCCGCGATGGTCGGAAGCAGCTTCACTCCCAGATAGGGCGTGAACACGACCGCGACGACCCACGACGCGATCAGCGCGATTCCGACGATCCAGAACATGTTGCGGGTGTACTCGCCGGCAGTCGACTTGGCGAAGCCGTTCGGCATGAACCCGATCGCGGTCACCAGGGTCCCGGCGAGCATGGGCGCGGCGGTATGGCTCCAAGCGTAGGCCGCCGCGCGCGTGCGTTCATAGCCTTCCTCCATCTTCACGACCATCGTCTCGATCGCGATGATCGCATCGTCGACCAAGAGACCGAGCGCCAGGATCAACGACCCGAGCGTGATGCGGTCGAAGTCCTTGCCGGTCGCCGCCATGACGACGAAGACCGCGGCGAGCGTCAGTGGAACGGCGGCCGCGACGACGATGCCGACGTGCCATCCCATGCTGACGATGCTCACGAGCATCACCACGGCGAGTGCGGCGAAGAACTTGACCATGAACTCGTCGACGGCCGAGCGAATGTTGACGGACTGGTCGGTGACCTTCGACACGCTCATGCCGAGTGGCATTTCGGCGTTGATCGCCTTCGCTTCCGCCTCGAGCGCTTTGCCGAGCTCGAGGCCGTTCGCGCCCTCGCGCATGACCACGCCGAGCAGCAAGGTCGGTTCACCGTTGTTGCGAATGAGGTAGGTCGGCGGATCTTCGTAGCCCCGCTTCACCTCGGCGATGTCCGAGAGCTTGAGCGTCCGGCCTTGCGCGGCGACGGCCGTATTCCGGATGGCCTCCAGGTCGTCGATTGCGCCGTCGAGCCGGATGAAGACCTGCGGCCCCTTGGCTTCGATCGAGCCAGCAGGCGTCATGACGTTCCGATTGTTGAGCGTCGCAAAGATCTCTCGTGGGGATACGCCCAGTGTCGCGAGGCGGTCGGAGGAGAACTCGACGAAGATCTTCTCCGCTTGCTCGCCGAGGATGTTCACTTTCTTGACGCCCGGTACGTGAAGCAGTCGTTGGCGTAAGACCTCCGCATCGCGAACCAAGACTCGATGAGGCTCCCCCTTGGCCTTCAACGCATAGAGCGCAAAGGTCACGTCGGAGTATTCGTCGTTCACGATCGGACCGATCACGCCGGGCGGCAAGTTGTGGGCCTCGTCGCCGAGCTTCTTGCGCGCCTGATAGAACTGCTCGGGAACTTCGAGCGGCGGAGTCGTGTCGAGCAGGTTCACCGTCGTGAAGGCGAGGCCCGGGCGGGTGAACGTCTCGGTCCGGTCGTACCAGCGGAGCTCCTGCATCCGCTTCTCCAACTTTTCGGCGACTTGCTCTTCCATCTCCTTCGCCGTGGCTCCGGGCCAAACCGTCACCACCGTCATTTGCTTGATGGTGAACGAGGGATCTTCCGCGCGCCCGAGCGTCAGGAAGGCGACGACTCCGGCGAGGGCGATCGCTACGAGCAGGAACAGCGTGACCGAGCGCTCGCGTACGGCGAGCGCGGAGAGATTGAAGTCGCTCATGGCCGCCCCCGGCCGCCGATCTCTGCTTGTTGCGCGACGACACCGTCAGCGAGTCGCACGGATTCGCCTTCGTGCAGCAGATGCGCGCCGAGCGCGACGATACGATCCCCCGGTTCGAGCGGTCCAACGACCGCGGCCGTTTCGTCGCCGAGTGCGGCGACTTCGACGGCACGCCAACTGACCCGAGGCGTTTCGCCTTCGACACGCCATACACCGGGACCCTTGCCCGCATCGAAGATCGCGCCGATCGGGAGCTCGAGAGTCCGCGCGGAACCCGCCGGCCGCGATTTGGATCGAGACGGTCGAGCCGAGCGGCGCGTCTGCCAGACCGTCCTCCAGTACATACCGTGCCTCGAACGTCCGCGACTGACGATTCGCGGCGTCCGACAACTGGCGAAGCGTCGCAGGGCCCGTCAGATTGGTCCCATACAACGTCGCCCGGCCGGTCGATCCGATCGCCGGGCGCAGTGTTTCGGGAAGATCGATGACCGCTTCTCGTTGCCCTGCATGCGCCACGCGGATGACGACTTGGCCCGCGGCGACGACCTGCCCCGGCTCGGCCAGCGTCTCGACCACCACGCCGTCGGCATCGGCGAGCAGCACGGCGTAGCTCGTTTCGTTTCGGGCGACATCGGCGCGGGCCTTGGCAGCGTTGAGCTCCGCTCTGGCCGACTCGGCGGCGGCCTTGACTCTGGTCGTAGGCCGATCGGGACACCGCTCCTGCGGAGACGAGACCGCGGTAGCGTGCCTCATCATCCGCCGTCTGGCGTGCGCGCGCCGTGGCCGCGGCAACCGCCTCCTCGTGTGCGCGCGCGGCGAGTCTCAAATCTGCGGGATCGATCCGCATGAGCGGCTGGCCGTTCTTGACGGCCTGCCCGTTATCGACCAGACGCTCCAGGACCTTTCCCGACACGCGGAAGCCGAGGTCGCTTTGCACCCGCGCCGCGACGATTCCCGTGAACGAACGGTCCGTCTGGACTGCGGCCTCGACCGTCGCGACCCGTACGAGGGGACTCTGCGTCCGCGGATCGTCTCGAAGAATCGGCGTGCGTGCATGCGGCCAAGGCGAAGGGCAGCAGACCGACGATGGTGAAGAACGAGGCATGACGGCGCTGAAGCATCGGGACCTCCGTGCGCCGTGAAACGGCGACGTGTGTCGTGAATGAAACCTTCATACGTGAACCTTCGCGGCGGCAGCCGCGACGCCTGCCGATCCCGACCACCCGCCGCCGAGGGCCCGGAACGACGCGACCGCGGCTCTCGCCGTGTCGGCGCGAGTCTTCGCCAGCTCGTCCTGAGCGACAAGGAGGAGACGGTCCGCGTCCAGGACGTCCGTCAGGGTGATGATTCCTCCTCGATACGCGGCTTCCGCGGTGTCGCGCGCTCGCCCGAGAGCTGCCACCTCGTTCACGAGCTCGCGCGTTCGGGCCTCGGATTGAACGAGCGCCATGAACGCGTTCTCGACGTCTTCGGCCGCGCGGAGGATCGACTGTCGAAAGCCGGCCAGTGCTTCGGCCTCGGCTCCGCGCGCTCCGCGGACCTCGGCGTCGATCTTGCCGAAGTCGAAGAGCCGCCAACGGAGCCCCGCGATGCCTTGCGGCTGAAACGTCGCCGACCGGAAGAGGTGATCGACGTCGGTACTTTCGAAGCCGAGGAGACCGGCGATCGAGAGCTTCGGATAGTATTCGCCGAGCGCGGCGCCGATTCTGGCGTTGGACGCCGCAAGCCGCCGCTCCGCGGCGATCACGTCCGGCCGGCGCCGCAGAACGTCGACCGGTTCGTCACCGTGAGGAATCGTCGGGATCGCCGGGATCGCAGCCTCGCGCGCGAGCTCGGCCGCGTGAGTACCCGGCTGATCGCCCATCAGAACGTCGAGCCGGTTGAGCTGGCTTCGAGGCCGGAGAGGAGCAGCGGAACGGTGCTCCGCGCCTGCGCGAGCAACGCCTCGCTCTGCGCGACCTCGCGATCGCTCGCGACGTCACGGGCGAAACGGAGGCGGACGAGCTCGAGCAGGCGCTCGTCGGTCGCGACCTGCTCGCGAGCGAACGCGAGGCGCGCCTGGAAGCCCCGGATCAAGAAGTACGCGTCTGCCGCGTCGGCCGCGACCGTGATCCGACTGCCGGCTCCGGCTGCCTCGGCCGCTTCCGCTTCCGCGTTCGCCGCTTCCGCGGCACGTCGGAGCCCTCCGAAGAGATCGATTTCCCAGCTCGCACCGACGCCGACGTCGTAGAGCGAGACGTTCCGATCGAAGCCCGGCAGATGCCTGCCGATCGAGCCGATCACACCCTCGAGGGACAGGCGAGCCTTCAAGGCCTGGCTGGTGGCGTCCGCGGTCGGGAGAAGCGCCGCGCCGGCGCCACGCGCCGCCGCCCGCGCCTGATCGACCCGTGCGAGCGCCGCGGCGAGATCCAGATTCTGCTCGAGAGCTCGCTCGACGATCCTCGTCAGCAGCGGATCGCTGAAGCCGGTCCACCAGCGATCGAGCGGGGGCAAGGGCGCCGCTGCGCTCCTCGCCGCGACGGCGGACGCGTTGTGAAATCCGCCGACCGCCATCGGGGCGGGACGATAATCCGGCCCCACGGCGCAGCTCGCGAGAGTCAGCGCGTGAAGTATACCGAGCACCGCGATGGTGGTTCGGGCGATCGAGTTTCGGGCAGCGGCCCTGCTCCTCACGGTCGTCGGCCGTCTCGGCACGATGAGCTTCATCTCGCCGCCTGCACGACCTCGTCTTTGTCGTTCAGCGTCCGAACGTCGAACGTCACCGTGCCCCGGTCGGGCTTGGAACTGGACGCGGTGACGGCCGTGACGACGCTCTCGACGCGCAGCGCATCGCCCGGTCGCGTCGGCCGAAGCCGCTCGAGCTCTCCACCGCGGCCGACCATGCCACCGGCGATCAGCGGCCTGCCCGTCACGAGCAGCTTCATCGTGAGCGCCGCCGTGTGCCAGCCGCTCGCCACGAGCCCGCCGAACACGCTGTCGCGCGCCGCACGCTCGTTGAGATGAAACGGCTGAGGGTCGAACTCGTACGCGAAGATCTGGATCTCGTCGGCGGTAACGGTATGCGTCCCGGAACGCAAGCGCCCTACCCGAAGGTCATCTAGGTAGAGAAGGTCGCTCGTCGGTTCCGCCGAAATCGCGCGGCCGTGACTCATCATCTTCTCCTTCGGCTTTACCCGTCGACGCGCATCGCCGAGCGGAATGCGGACGCGGACGTCCACCGACCAGCCACTTGCGATCGCACGAGCCCCGCGGCCGGCGTGGGCAGACACCACGAGATCGCCGTCACGCCGATGCCGGCCGCGGCGACGAGCCACCACGCGAGACGGTGATGCGCGAGAAGATTCGCGTGCGCCGATCCGCCGACGAACGCGACGAAGATCGAGACGCCGAGCGTCTGGCCGATGTTGCGGAGCGCGGCATTCACGGCGGAGCCGGTCGCGAAGCGGTCGGCGGGCAGACCCGCGACGGCGGCGGAAGTGAGGAGCGGCACGATCATCGCCACTCCGACGCCCGCCCAGAGGACGGCGGGCAACCACACGCCGAGGTAGTCGGGCGCCGCGCCGGCTCGCGAGAGCAGCATCACCGCCGCCGCCGCGTAGACCAGGCCTCCCGGGATCAGGATGGCGCGGTGCCCGATCCGCCCGGCGAGCTTGCCGAAGCGGGGCGCGAGCAGGAAGACGACGAGCGGGCCCTGGCGCCATCGCGAGCCCGGTTCGAACCGGCGAGTAGCGCCAGACGTCGCCCAGAAACTGCACATTTCCGAAGAACATGATCGTGAATCCGGTGCCGTAGAGAAGCTGGGCGAGGTTCGCCCAGCGAAAGCCGCGCTCGGAGAAGAGCTCGAGCGCGAACACCGGATTCGGCACGGTGGCGCACCGCGCGACGAATGCGCCGACCAGCGCGAGACCGCCGGCGAGCGCGCCGACGGTCCGCAGGTCCCGCCATCCCCATTCGTCGGACTGAACGATCCCGAGCGCGAGGAGGACGACGGCGATCGTGACGGCCGCGGTGCCGACGAGATCGGGCAAACGACGAGCCTTTCGCCTCGCGCGATTCGTCGAGGAGGCGTGGTCCGAGGATCGCCGTCGCGATGCCGATAGGAACGTTGACGACGAAGACCGAGCGCCAGCCCCAGGCTTCGACGAAGAGCCCGCCGATCGTAGGACCAAGAGCGGCAGCGAGCGCGCCGGCGGCGCCCCAGAGCGCGATCGCTTGCGGCACGCGAGACCTCGGGAACGCATGCAGTATGAGCGCGAGAGACGCCGGGGTGAGCGCCGCGGCGCCCATTCCCTGCAGCACCCGGCCGGCGACCAGCAGACCGACGCCTGGCGCGGCGGCGCAGATCGCCGAAGCGGCGGTGAAGAGCGCCATGCCCACCAGGAAGACGCGACGCCTCCCAAGCCGGTCGGCCCATCGCCCGGCGCCGATCATGCCGGCGGCGATGACGATCGTGTACCCGGAGAGGATCCACGACAGCGAGGCGGCCGCTACGTCGGGAAAATCGCGGCGGATGTCGCCGAAGGCGACGTAGAGCACCATCGTATCGAGGCTGACCACGAACGCAGCTGCGGCCACGACGGCGAGACCGGCCCACGCGCGCGGCGCGACCGGGACGTCGGCAGCGGTCGAGCGACTATCCATGGCGATATCCTGTATATGATATTCATCATCTTAAGACAACTAGGGTCCGATTGAAATTCGCTCAAATTGACAAAATACAAGATTATCAGTAGCATCTTGAGTCATGCGCTACGGCGAGAATCACAAAGAGCGGACCCGGCTCCGCGTGCTCGGTGAAGCCGCCGCGGCGATCCGGACCAAGGGCGCCGAGCGCGTCAGCGTCGCCGATGTCATGGCCGCCGCCGGGCTCACGCACGGCGGGTTCTACGCGCACTTCGAATCGAAGGACGACCTGATCGCGCAGGCGATCACGCACATGTTCGACGCCGTGTATGGCCGGTTCCTGAGCGTCACGGAGGGCCGCGAGCCCGCGGAGGCTATCGCGAGGTGGGTCGATACCTATCTCGCGCCGTCGCATCGTCTCGACCGCGCGGCCGGCTGCCCGGTCGCGATCGTGTCGGGCGATCTGCCGAACTTGTCCGACCGCGCCCGCGAGCGCTTCGCCGACGGCCTCGAGCGCTCCGTCTCGAGTCTTGCGAAGCTCGCCAAGAAGGTCGGTGCGAGAGACGCCGAGGCGCTCGCCTGGTCGGCGATCGCCGAGATGGCGGGCGCTCTCGCCCTGTCGCGGACTGTCTCCGACGAGCGGGCAGAGGCGATTCTCCGAAACTCCCGCGCGAACGTGAAGGCGCGGTTCGGCCTCGGCGCGCGCTGACTACTCGACCGGCGTCTGCAAGCCCGGGACGAGGACGGCTCGACGACCGGGAATCGACGCTCGTGCTCACGGTGGGGAACGTCGCTCTTCTGCGAGCTCGCCCCGGAGCCCGGCATCGTCGATGTCACGATGCCGACCATGTGCGGGCCGGCCCATCGATCTGGAGTCACGAGCTACGTCTATTTCGACACTCACAGCTGATTATACCCTTCGACGTTCTGCCGAAGATGAGGTTCCCTCACGCGGCAGAGACCTTCGACCCGCAGGTTTCACCAGGGTTCGTGTTGTCGATGGCAGAGTGGTGAAGTTGAGCGCCGACAATCGCTGGTTGCGCATACGACAGCGCTGCCGGCGTCAGTGAGCCGCACACCGATCATCAGTCCGACACCGGTTGGAGCGTTCACGTTCTGACCCAACGACGCAGTTAGAAAAGCGCCGATGAACGTTCCAAGTCCTCGCGCGTTGAGTCGCGAGCTTCATCTGCGAGCGGCCGATGGCAATCCCGATGGTTCAGCGAAGGAAGTATCGAAGGTTGGGCCGTCTCGGCGCCGCGATCGCCTGGAAAATCTTCGAGAAAAGTTTCCGAGTCGACGCGTAGCGAGCCTCGAGCTTCCGCCCCGGTCGACCGTGGAGAAGGTCGATGATTCGGCTGGGAAAACTTCAGACGAATGTGTCGTGCGTAATGCAAGATAAAGCACGGCAGACAACTGGAGCGAACTGGTCGGAAGAGAAAGTAAAATTTGTCGGCTAGACAGATTTTGTTGCGAGTCGCGTCTGACATGCTTTGGACCTGAGCTCGCGCTTTCTCGGATCGCCTTTGCGACCCGATGGCTCCTCACTTGAGGAGCGTGATGAAGTCGTCGACCGAGATGTCGGTGACCCTCAGAATGCTGCGCAGCGTGCCGCGATCGACCGTGTCATGCAGGGGAACCGTGACGGGAGTCCGACCCTCACAGACGAGCCGCACGTGGCTCCCGCGCTGGCGTGCCTGACGGTATCCGAGCTTCGCGAGCGCCGCCACGCATTGCTTGCCTGAGATCGCCGGAAGAGCTGCCACCGCACACCTCTACGAGTCCATCGACGTCACAGGACCATTCTCTACCCAGCTCCAAATCGCCATGTTTCGGAGGTGCGCAGGAGCGAGGACGGCGACTGTAAATCGTAACGGAACGGGCCGCCAGCGGGGCCTCAGCCGCCGACCGCGACGCGGACGATCTCGTACTCGATGGGAAGCTGCCAGCCCTCTTCGGATCGGTTCTCGAGACAGAGCTCGATCGCTTCGCGGATGTTTGCGAGCGCCTCTTCGCGGGTACGACCCTGGCTGATGCATCCGGGGATCGCAGGGCACTCCGCGACAAGGAAGCCATCCTCACCAGCGCGCAGTACGACCGGTAGATCCATCACGGCCCTAATAGCAGCTCACCGCGGTTCTTGGTACCGCGTAAAGCGAGCGAAAGGTCACCGGGATACGGGAAGTCGGCGGCGCACCCGGCGAGTGCTCGAAAGCGCCGGCTCCAGGTTCCACGTCGGTTCCTGCAGAATCGCCGAATCTTGGATTGGTCGGTCATCGCGTCGATCACGTTACCATATTCTCCCTCCCTCTGACCGGCGGCAAACTTTAGAGCGACGCTTGAAACACCGTGTTTCGCGAATTCGATTTCCCCTCTGGAAATCGACTCGCGATACGCGCACACGATCCTCTGCTGTCGATGGCAAGACCCGAGGGGAGTGAGGAGGTCGCGATGGGAAGGGTCGAGAGGACGACCGATGCGATCTTCGACGCTCCAGCATCCCAGCGAGTACATGACCACGAGAGAGGCGGGAGAGTTCCTGAGGCTCTCGCCGAAGAGTCTCCGCAACAAGATCGCGCTCGGGATCTTTCGCGAAGGCATTCACTATCACACGCGCCGAGGCATAGGTCTTCGATGGATTCACTCTGCGCTTGTCTCATGGCTCGAAGGCACCGACCGCAACGAGCGCGACGACGATCGCTTGCCGTTGGCGCAGCCCGGAGGCAGAAGAGTCGCGTAGATGGCCGTTCCAGGTCAGCCGGAGTCGCCACGGGTATCTCGCCTTCCGCATCTTCTGGCGCGGACGCGACGAGTGGATCGGCACGAAGCTGCGCGACGACGGAGAGGGCGGTAAGTGCCGCCGGCGACTCGAAGCCAAAGCGGTACTCGTCTCCGAGCGCTTGGAGGCCGGAGATGAGCTCCACGCGGCGTTGCTGGCCGTTCTAGGCGACTGCCCGCCTCGCCTGATGCCAGACAAGCCTGCGGCGGAGACGAAGCCGATCACGCTCGGCGAGTTTGCGGAGTGGTGGCTCACGCACATCGCCGAGCGTGAACGTCGCAACTACTGGCGCAAGGCGACCTCGTACGTCCAGAACATCATCCTGCCGATACTCGGCAAGAAGACGCCGCTCGCCGAGATCACGACAGCGAAGGTCAAGAAGCTTCAGGACGATCTCTTGCGCAGGCGTGTCCGGCGTACGGATCGCGAGGCCGGCAAGCGCTCGATTCGAACGATCAAGGTGAAGACGGTCCGGAACATCGTCACGAGCTACTTCCGGTCCCTAATCGTCGAGGCGATGGAGCGTCACGGCGTGCCCGCGATGGACCCGTTCCCCGCGAACCTTCGCTGGCCGAAGGAAGACACGATCGTGGGCGTCGTCGCTAGCGACGAGCCCGATCCGTTCGAAGCGGTTGAGCGCGACCGGATCCTCGAGTGGTATCGGCAGCACAAGCTGTACTGGTACCCGTTCCTGTACTTCCAGTTCTGGACGGGCTGCCGCCCGTCGGAGACGGCCGCTCTACGCGAAGCGGACGTGGACCTCAGGGAGGGCACGGTCCGGATCAACAAGAGCCGCGACGAGGGCGAGGACAACGAACCGAAGACGCGCGGCTCGAAGCGGTTGATCAAGCTCTATCCGAATGTCGTCGACGTCCTCGTGAACAGCCGGTCGGGTCGCCTTCACCCAAAGCCCGACGACTTCTTCTTCACCGGCCCTGGGTCGGAATCGCTCTACGTGCGCGACTGGCCTGTCGACCACGGCTTCTACGACACACTACGCCGTCTTGGGATCCGCCAGCGTGTCTTCTACTGCACGCGGGACACGTCGATCTCTTGGCAGCTCACCCAAGGAGCGAATCCTTGGGGCGTCGCGAAGTACCACGGCACCAGCCTGCAGATGATCGAGCGGCACTATGGGAAGTACATCCCGGATCGCGGTCTTGACCCGGCGATCATCGAGGCCCTGGAGCGCCAAAGCCACACGCAGGACCAAGCCGTTTCCGACGCGGAAGCGAAAGTCGCGTCGCGTCGAAACCGGAACCTAGACCGGAACCTTCACGCTGAAAAAGCGAAAGTGTCTTCTAAGTCCGCGAAGGTTCTGGTGCAGCTGAAATGCGAGGAGGGGGACTTGAACCCACCGCCCCTCTTCGGTGTTGATCCGACGAAGGGGCTCGGAAGCCCGCCAAGCGAGAGGCACTTCTGGCAACATTGCGTTGCCGCTTTTTCCTTGACGGCCCCCCCCGAATGCCAAGGCGAGTGTTATGAGTCGATCGCCGTCACTGGTCACTTCTCTCGTAAGAGAGGCAGCGGTTCGTGGTTTGCCAACCTTACTGATTTGTGTGGGGGTGGGACAGTTGATCTCGGCCCTTGGATAGCAGAAAGCGGGCGTGTCCGTGAGCTCCTGCGCTGTTCTTCGCCGACGTTCATGGTACGCAAACATACATGGGCTAGGGCGTGCTGCACGAGGCATCCTGACGCAGAGGCACGCGTTCATTTCCCGCTTGGCATGCTTGGGAATACCGCTCGGATGGCGTAGCCTCCCCTCGATTCGGTTGACGAGCGAGGCCCGCCAATGACTCCATTCGAATTCCAGTCGAGCCGAAAAATCACCCCCGAGGCCGTGGAGATCCATCTCGCGCCGAGCGTCGCGTCGGGCGCCGAGCATCCGCGGCTCGTGAGCGTGCTGCGCAATGAGTTCTGGAACAGGGTCGCTCCATGATCACCGCCATGCCGCGCATCGCGATCGCCGTCCGCGACATGGACCGCGCGATCGCCACCTTCCGCGACGGGCTTGGCATGCCCGTCCACGAGTTCAAGTGGCTTCGCGAAGCCCTCGGCATCCGCATGTCGCTCTGCGTTCCGACGGGCGGGAGTCACATCGAGCTGATGTCGCCCGATGATCCCGCGCGAGCCCACAGCCGAAGTCTCATCCGTTTCCTCGACCGCCGCGGCGAGGGGCTCTTCGCGCTGATGCTGTATGCCCCGGACCCGAACGCCGAAGCCGACGCGCTCGCCTCGCGCGGACTCGAGGTCATGCCGCTCATGCAGGACGCAGGCGGCCGCGACATCCACCCGAAGAACACCCACGGGGTGCTGATCCGCATATACCCCTCGGGTTCGGCGGAAGATCTCGAGCGGGAGATCGAGCAGGGTTTGGGGCCGGCCTCGGAGCGCGCGAGCCGGGCACGCTTGGCGGGAATCTCCCGCGCGATCGTCGCCGTGGCGGACCTCGACGCTGCGGTGAGCGTCTATCGCGACCGCCTCGGCATTCCCACGCGGGTGGAGCCCGCGGACGGCGCGCGCGGAGTGCGGGTCGCCGTATGTGCGCCGCCGAGCGGTGGCAGGATCGAGATCACGTCTCCGATCGACGACGGCAGGGGCTTCGGGCGGGAGCTCGCTGCGTTCCTGCGCAGCCACGGAGAAGGCATGTACTCGCTCGTGCTCGAATCGACCGACCTCGACGCCACGACGAGCGCGCTCCGCGCAAACGGCATCGGCCTCACGCGTTGCGATGCCGAACCGACGTGGTGGGAGATCGACGAAGCCGCGGTGCACGGCGCGCGCATCCGCGTCGAGCCTCGCTTGGCGTGACGGTCGCGGGCGCTCTCAACGCCGGACCTGGTGGGACACTCGACCTCCGCTACCGCTCGCGTTCGAGCAGGATCACCGATGCGGACGCGACCTCCCGTCCGATGATCCCGCCGCCGTTCTCCTGGAGCCCGATCGCCGCACCCTCGATCTGCATGTCCCCTGCCTCGCCGCGGAGCTGAATCGCGAGCTCGTTCAGCATCATCAGGCCCGTCGCGCCGATCGGATGGCCCCGGGCGACGAGACCGCCCGAGAGGTTGACCGGAACCTCACCGCCGAGCCTCGTCGCTCCCGACTCGAGGAAGCGTCCGCCCTCTCCCCTGGGGCAGAGCCCGAGATCCTCCACGAGGTGAACCGTCGCGAAGGAGGTGGCGTCGTGGAGCTCGACAAGGTCGATGTCCCGCGGCGACACGCCCGCGGCGGCGTAGGCCTTCTTCGCGGCGACCTCCGCCGTCTTCGGCTCGTCCGGCGTAGGGGCGTACTTCCCGCCCGCGAAGGCCCAACCCCGGACGCGCAGCGCCCGCGCGCGGGCCTCCGGAGAGACCCGCTCGAGGAAGCGGCGTGAGCAGACGAGCGCGGCGGCCGCACCGTCGCCGACGGGGGCGCACATGGAGCGCGTCAGCGGCGCGGAGACCACGCGGTCCGCGAGCACCTCCTCGACCGTCGTCTCGAAGCGATACTGGGCGCGCGGGTTCTTCGCCCCGTGGTTGTGGCCGAGGGCGGCGGCGAGGGCAATCTGCTCGACCGTCGTCCCGTAGCGCTTCATGTGGTGGAGGGCGGCGGTCGCGTAATAGTCCATCGCCAAGGAGCGATCCTCCCCGAGGCCGAGCTGCTTGCCGACCTCGGACGCCCAGTCCCGCCAGATGGCGAGCCAGTGATCCGGATCGAACTGATCCGCCGCTCTCGCGATGTGCGCGAGGACAGCTCGCGGATTCGCGTCGTCGTAGAGCTTCTCCACGCCAACGGCGAGTGCCGCGTCCGCCGCGCCGGCGAGGATCTCCCTGCAGGCGGAATGAAAGGCCGCCGAACCGGTCGCGCAGCCGCTCTCCACGTTCACCACGGGCAGGCGATCCGGAAGAATGCCCTCGTCCACGAGCGGCGCGAGACAGACGTGGCCCCGACAGGCCGACTGGCCCCAGTAGTCCATGAAGGAGTTGGCGAAGTAGGCCATGCCGAGATCGGGAGGCCGCTCGAGGCGGGCATCGGCTAGGGTGTTCACGCAGGCCTCGCGAACCAGGTCCTTGAAGGTCCGGTCCGCGTAGCGGCGGACCGGGGTGGCGTAGATGCCGAGTAAGTAAACGGGTTCCATCCCTGCCCTTTCTTGGTTGTGGCTCACCCGTGCGGTCAGTTGACGCTCCGCTCGCGACCTTCCCAGAACTTCTTGCGGATCGTCGCCTTGTCGATTTTGCCGTTCGGCGTGCGGGGAAGGCTCGCCAGGAACTCGATCCGCTTCGGCGCCTTGACGCTGCCGAGCTTCGCTTTGCAGGCGGCGATGACCTCGTCGGCGGCGATTGTCTTTCCCGCCTTGAGCTCCACGATCGCCGTCACCGCCTCGCCCCACTTCGGGTCGGGAATGCCGATCACCGCGCAGTCCTGGATCGCTTCGACCGAGAGGACGGCCTGCTCGACTTCGGCGGAGAAGACGTTGAATCCGCCGGTGATGATCATGTCCTTCTTCCGGTCGACGATGTAGAAGTAGCCTTCCTCGTCGAAGTACCCGACGTCGCCCGTATGGTGCCATCCGAACTGACGGACCTCCGCCGTCGCCTCGGGCTTCTTGTAGTACCCGGGCACGTTCAGGAACGACTGCGAGACGATCTCGCCGGTCTCTCGGGGACCGAGGAGATTGCCCATGTCGTCCATGATCCCAACCTTGGCGAGCATCGTCGGGCGGCCGCAGCTCTTGAGGAGGTGTGGCTTCGCGCCGGCCGCGGCGGCCGCGATCTCGTCCGGAGAGAGCGCGGTGAGGAACGCCGGCGCCTCCGCCTGGCCGAACACCTCGCACATGCACGGACCCAGGACCTCGACCGCCTCCCTCAGCTTGTCCGGCGAGACCGGTGCGGCGGCGACGCAGAAGTAGCGAAGGCTCGAGAAGTCGTGCTTACGGATGCCCGGATAGGCGAGCAGAGCATAGAGCGCCGTCGGCGGGAGGAAACTGTGGGTCGCGCGGTGGGTCTCGACGGCCTCGCACCAGCGTTTCGGATCGAACCCGTCCTCGAGGATCATCGTCCCGCCACGAACCGTGTGCAGGTAGGCCATCAGACCGGCTGCATGGGTCATCGGGGTCACGCCGAGGAAGATGGGACGCTCCTTGGTGAACCAGTGAAGGTGAGCGAGGACGAAACAGGTTTGCCAGACGAGGGCGGTGTGAATCACGGCCTTCGAGGGGCCCGTGGTCCCGCCCGTCGGGAAGATCCCGACGAGGCGGTCCGGGTCGCAAGGGAACTGCGGCACGGGTCCGTTCCCCTCGTCCGCCATGAACCGGGCGAGCGACGGAACCTCGCCGTCGTCGCGATCGAGGCAAACGAGGTGCCGGAGCGTCGGCACCGCCTCCCGGAACCGCGGAACCTGCGCCGCCGAATCGCCGTGATAGAAGAGCCACTCGACGTCGGCGTAGCGCATGATCTCGGCGTTCGTGTCGGCGGCATTCATCGGATTGATCGGCACCCATGCGGCGCCGGCGCGGAAGACTCCGAGGAGCGCCTGCACGGCGAGGGGATCGTTCCGTGACAGGATCGCCGCGTGCGGCACCCCACCGATTCCGCGGCGCGCCATCGCCGCAGCGATGCGGTGCGAAACGCCTTGCAGCTCCCGGTAGGTGAAGCGCTCCCCGCTCGAGATCAGGGCGATCTGCCCTGGATCGAGGAGCGCACCCCGATCGAAGTAGTCGATGACTCTCATTACGCCTCCCGGCCCTTGCATGGCCTGCGCACTCCGTCGTCGGCGCCGGCCCGGGCCTCGAACTCGGCGATGCGTTTCCCAGCCGCCTCGAGCGCGGCCCGGAGCCTCGTGATCTCGACCTGACCTGGATCCGGGAACAGGTATCCCGCTCCGATCTGGTCGGCCAGGATCGGCCCGGCCGGCGTCCAGAGCGTCGTCCGGTCCGGCCCCCAGCTGCCGAGGTATGGGATCCCCTCGGGCGGTCGCTCGCGGCACCATCGCTTCACGAACTCGGCGTACGAAACGCCGCGCCGCTTGCGCGCCTCTCGCTCGTCGTCCCGCAGGCGTCTCGTCGCGTCGACGTCGACGGCGTGGGTCTCCTCGTCGTAGACGACTTTGTAGACCTCGCGCGCCGTCTCGTGGGAGATCAGCCCTTCGCGTAGATCCCGCATCACGCGCTCGGGATCCCTCTGCAGGACGTCGCCGTAGCCGCCACCGGCTCCCTGGGACGTCATGTAGAGCTCACCCTCCTCGGCGACCTCGAACGGCAGGGCGTTTCGGTGAGTCGTGTAGTCCCCTCCTGGGAAGGGCCTGCGGTTCATCAGGTCGACGAGCGACGCCTGGAACTTCGAGGGGTCTTTGCGGATTTCCTCGAACACGTTGACCCCCTTGATCCTGGCGAGGGGATACGTCGGGCACGCGTAGCCGCCGAAGAGGCCGATCGTCGAGGGGAACTTCGAACCGCCGCAGATCGACATGAACCCGAAGAAAGGCGAGCCACGCTTCGAGATCGCGATCTCGTAACCCGCGCCGCCGCGGAACTTTCCGAACCCGACGTTGTCCCGCAAAAGCCGCTTCGAGGTGAAATAGAGAAACGGCAGCTCTTCCTCCGTGAGCTCCGACTCGCCGCAGTCCACGTAGGCCGCAAAGTTCGGGGCGATCGAGTGCTCGCCATCGTCGTCCCACTTCGCCCCGCCGGGCATCCCATTGATGTCGGCGCAGAGGTTTCCGACCTGCTGCATGTGCTGCGTGAGCCCGCCGTAGATGAAGGTGAGGGGCTGGTTGAACCAGGGCGCGATCGGCCGGGCTCGCTTCTCCGGCACCGAGAAGCCGAGCTTCGTCAGCGCCACGTGCATCGCCGTGATCGCCTTGAAGAAGGGTTGCATGCTGAGCGCGACCGGAGCGTTCTGCGCGTCGAGGATCGAGCCCGGATCGGTCACGACCCGCACGGGCGCCATCGCCGCGTTGATGTGGGGCAGGTCGGGCCAGAAGTACTGGAAGAGAGTCATCGCCCCGTAGACGCCCGCGATGTGAAACGCCTGGTTGATCGGCCGGTTTCCGATCTGGGGAGAGCTTCCCCGGAAATCGAGGACGAGCTCGCCTCCGCGCAGGGTCGCCTCGAGGTGAACCTTGATCAGCGCGTCCTCCCTCATCGTCGAGTCCGAGAACATCTGGACTCGAGCTGTGCCATCGGGCAGAGCCGCGATCCGCCGCCTGGCCTCGGCCTCGACCGCCTCGATCCCGTGCCGGAGCGCGCCGACCACCACGTCCATACCGTACTGCGCGATCAGCGAGAGGACCTTCTTCTCCATGCGGATGCAGGATGCCATGCGCGTCCGCAGGTCGACGCCCATGAGGTTCACGTCCCGCGTCATGTTCTGGAGGAAGGTCAGCAGGTCCGTCTTGATGCGGTAGTTTTCGGCGTAGCGGGTCGGCGGGATCTTCAGCCCCTCGTCGGCCCGCGACTCGATCATCGGACCCATCCCGCCGGGGTCCGCCGCTCCGATCTCCCCATGGTGCATCGCGCAGGAGACCCACGCGACCAGCTCGCCGTCGTGGAAGACGGGCATGAAGGAGGCAAGATCCGGGTTGTGGATCCCGCCGTAGTAGCTGTCGTTCATCACGAAGCAGTCGCCGGGCCGCAGGCCGACGGAGGGATCGTCCCGGTAGTACTTTAGGATGAAGCGAATCGCGTAGTGGAGGACGGACGAGAACCCGAAGACTCCGGTCGACGGAGCGACGGCCATGTCGCCCTTGGCGGCAAAGATCGCGACACACAGGTCTCCGAAGCGTCCCGCCGGCGAGGCGACCATCTGACGGACGACGTCCATGTCCTGGTTGCAGGCGCCGCTCAGGACGTTGCGGATCTCCTCGAAGAGGTGCAGGTCCGTAGAGCCGCGAAGAACCCGCTCCTCCCGCTCCGAGCGGGGGGCGAGCTGGAAGTTCCGCATGATCTCTGGATCGGGACCGAGAAAGCGGACGTTCGCCTTGAGGAAGCGCTCCACGAGCTCACGGTCGCTCAGGCTCCCTCTCGCTTCTCCTTCGCTCATGATGCCGATCCTCCGCGCTTCGGTGCTTACGCCGGGAGCCGCGTCAGCCAGACGGCCCCTTGCTCCACGGCCTCGTAGCGCCAGCCGGGTTCGACGAGGTAGGTCGTCGCTCCCGGGTTCACGATCGCCGGTCCGTCGAGGCCGACTCCCGGCTCGAGGGCCCGGCCGTCGTAGAAGGGCGCGTCCAATGGATCCTGCGAATCGACGAAGTAGCAACTCCTCGTGCCGACGGGCGGCGGCGTCGGGCGCCGCAGCCGCCCGGGAGTCAGGTCCCCGAATTGCAGGCGCTCTGTCTCGACCCAGGAGGCGACTCGATAGGTCGTGACGCGCACGCCGGATTCCGGGCTCCGGCTCGCCTCGCCGTAGCGCGTCGCGAAGTCCTCGGCGTGCTTCTCGATGATCTGCAGTACGTCCCGCACGCTGTGGATCCGCGTCTTGTCGCAGACGATCGCGGTCTCGATCAGCTGCGTGCCGTAGCGAATGTCGAGCTCGAGGCGGTGGCGCACGTCCTTCGCCTCGAAACCCTGCCGCAGGAGATCTTGGCGGCCCCGCTCCTCGAGCGCCTCCACGACCTGGTTGAAGGGGCCGTAATCGTCGAAGACGGTTCGCGTGAACGGGTTGTAGAGATCGGTGAGGCGATTGTACTCGTGGATGTGCATCTGCCGCAGCGTCGCCGCGCCGCAGGCCGAAAAGACCGAGGCGAAGGGCGGGACGAGGACGCGATCGATGCCGGCGATCGCGGCGATGCCGCAGGCGTGGAGCGGTCCGTTTCCGCCGTAGGCGAGCATCGTGAAGCGCTCGGGCCGCAAGCCGCGGGAGGCGAGCTCGGCGACGATGCCGACGGCCATGTCGTTGTCGACGCGGCGCCGCACCAGCCGGCCGACGTCGAGCGCCTCCATGTCGAGCGCGTCGCACAGCTCCTCGAAGGCCCGCCGAGAGCGCTTCGGGTTCAGGCGGATCCGCCCGTGCGCGTAGTTCTCGAGGTCGAGGAAGCCGAGGAGCAGGTCGGCGTCGGTGACGGTCGGGGTGGTCCCGCCACGGTCGTAGCAGGCGGGCCCGGGATCGGATCCCGCGCTGTCCGGTCCCACCCGCACCGTCGCGTAGGTTGCGTCGTAGCGCGCAATCGACCCGCCGCCGGCGCCGAGTGACGTCAGGTGCACCATGGGGAGAGCGACGAGGAAGCGGTCGATCGTCGGGTTGAAATCGTAGAACTTGATGCCGCCCTCGACGACGATCCCGATGTCGAAGCTCGTCCCGCCCATGTCCGTCGTGACGATGTTGCCGAGCCCCGACGCTTCCGCCAGCGTCTCCCCTGCATGGATCCCGGCGACCGGACCGGAGTGGACGGTCTGGAGCGCGTCCGTCGAGTTGAGCTGCGCCATGCCCCCGGAGTTGTGGACGAGGAGCATGGGCTTCTCGTAGCGCGACTCGCGGAGGTTCAGCTCGAGCCGGCTCATCGCGTGGTACATGATGGAGTGGAGGTAGGCGTCGATCAGCGTCGAGGTCGTCCGCACGTACTCTCCCCGGCGGCCGGTTACCTCCGAGGCGAGGATGATCGGGATCGCGCCGAGCATGCTTCGCGGGTACTCTTCGAGAAAGATCTCGCGGATGCGCCGCTCGTGCGCCGGATTCACGATGCCATTCGCGGTGCTCACGACGAGCCCTTCGAGCCCGTTTTCGACGAGCTCGACGGATCTTCACGCGGACGTCGTCCTCGTCGAGAGGGATCACGACGTTCCCCGCCCAGTCGAGGCGCTCGCGGACTCCGCGGATCATGGGGATCGGCACGAGCGGGTCGGGGCGCTTCGCGTTGGTGACATCCATCTTCTCGAAGATCGAGAGCCCGTCGCCGTACCCTCGCCCCCGGCTCACCGGGACGGTTCCCTCGAACCCGTGGGTGATCAGCAGACCGAGGTTCGGTCCCTTTCTCTCGATCAGGGCGTTCGTGCCGAGCGTCGTCGCGTAGCGCACGGAGTCGACCTGCGACAGCAGCTCTTCCCGGCCCACGCCGAGCTCCTCGCAGGCGCGGTCGAGGGCCTCGTTGAAGCCCTGGGCTAGGTTGTGGTGGGTCGTCAGCGCTTTGGCCTCGGCGAAGCGCCCGTTCCAGGCGACGAAGCAGTCGGTGAACGTTCCCCCGATGTCGACGGCGACGCGCTTCATGACGAGATCCCCCGCGGGCTCCTTTAGTGACGGTGGTCGTCCGTTCGCAGGCGCGGCGCAGGCAGGTTGCCGCGGTCCGCAGGATACTCACTGATGCCTTCCCAGCGCTTCTTCAGCGCGTCGACGTCGATCTCGATGTCGTGGATCGGCAGATGCCCGGGCACCGTGTACTCGGTCTCGACCAGTGTGCCGCAGCCGGGGCAGTAGAACTCGAGGATCGCGCACCAGTTCGGGTCCGGGGAGTATGTGTACTCGTAGAGGGTCGGATCGAGGAGCGGGCGGTGGATCTCCCGGGGGTCGCGGGCGTGCACCAGGAGCCCTTCCTTGTAGTTTTGCCGCGCGGAGCCGAGGCCGCGCCCGCATTCGCGGCACTCCCACTGCTCGGTGTCGAGTTCGATGCACAGGTATTCCGTGATCGGCACCTTCATCGTGTTCTCCTTCACGCCCGGGAGAGCAGGACGTCTCGGTTCGCGGTGAGCTCGAATCGCCACCCCGGAAGGAGCGTTCCCGTGAGAAAGGGCTCCTCGAAGATCGCGGGACCCTCGGCGCGCGCGCCCGGAGCCTGCTCGTGGATCCGGTAGACGGGCAGGTCCCGCCACCGCCCGGCGAGGTGCGCCCGTCGGGTCCCCGGGGCGGTCGCCGGTGAGGGCCGCTCCCCGCCCACGGGGACGAGCGAAACGTGCTCGAGGCGCTTCGCCACCCGCAAGCGGAGCCCGAGGTCTTCGAGGCCCGCGACGTCGCCCGCCACTCCGTCACCCGGCGCGTATGGGAAAGTCGTTTCCCGGCCGTCGACGGTGCCGACTATCGAGGTCTCGATCGTGCACTCCGCAGGGGAGACGCGTTCCGCGAACATGTCGCGCTCCGCCCGCTTGCGCAGCGTTCGAAGCAGGGCATCCAGCGCCCCCGGCGTGTGCTCGCGGATCTGCGCCTCGTACTCTTGGGCGAGGTCGCTGAAGCCGATGCCGATGGCGCTGAAGACCGAGGCGAGACCGGGGAGGACGACTCGATGGATGCTGACGAGCTCGGCCACGCGGCAGACCGCGAGGGCTCCGGCGCCTCCGAACGCTGCGAGAACCGTGCGATCCGAGATCGGAGCCGACCGGCGGATCCCCTCGGCGATCTTCCTAGCCCAGGCCTCCTCCATCGCAACGAGCGCCTCGTCGAGCGGCAGGCCGAGGGGCACGGCGACATTCGCGAGGACGGCGGCGCGGCTCCGCTCCGCGTCGAGCTCGAGCCCGCCGCCGAAAAACGTCCTCGGATCCAGAATCCCCATCAGCAGGAAGGCGTCGGTGATCGTCGCCTCGCGCCCGCCGCGGCCGAAGCAAGCGGGACCCGGAACACTGCCGACGCTCTGCGGACCGACCTCCAGCGTCCCGGCCTGCACGCGGATGACGGAGCTCCCGCCCACACCCACGCTCTTGACGTCGGCGAGCGGGTTCGAGACCGCGACACCCTCGATCGCGCCGCGACGGAGGTGGCAAATCTCGCCGCCGCTCACGGTGCCCACGTCGGTTGTCGTGCCGCCGACGTCGGCCGAGACGAGCTCCTCGAAGCCGTAGTGGCGGGCCAGGGCCCGAACGCCCTCCATCCCGCCGCGCGGGCCGGAGCCGCACGTCCGAATGGCGATCGTCTTCGCGATCCGCGCCGATCCCCCGTCGTTCCGAAAGATGAGGAGAGGTGCCCGTCCCTTGAATTTCTGGAGCCGTCGCTGGGCAGCGTAGAGAAACTGTTCCATGGCGGGATGGAGGAAGGCGTTGAGAAGAGCCGTCCAGGTGCGACGGGCGGGATCGGGATCGTCGGTGAGCTCGTGCGCGAAAAGGAGGGGCACGGTTCCGAGAAGGTGGAGGGGAAAGCGCTGGAGGAGGATCCGCTCGGCGCGCTGCTCCCGCGCGGCCGAATCCCGCCGGGAAAGCTCACGACGATCCGGTTCGCTCCCGCCGCCGTGAGCTCGTTCACCGCGCGGACGAGGGCGCGGTCGAAGACCTCGTCGTCCAGCGAGGGGTCCACGCGGCGTGCCCGCTCGGCGACGAGCGCATAGACGAGATCCTGTGCCGCCACCGTGTCGGAAAGCGCGGCGATGAGCTGCTCGTCATCGACGACGAGCCCCAGACGCTGGCCCTTCCTCTCGACCAGGGCGTTCGTTCCCTGCGTCGTCGAGTAGCGGATCAGATCCGCGCCGCGCAGAAGGGTCTCGACGTCATCCCGCCCGAGCACCTCGCGCGAGGCCAGCCGCATCCCCTCGAAGAAGCACTCGGAGAGGTCGTAGGGCGTCGTCAGCGTCTTGGTGCGAAAGACCTTGCCGTCGGCGATCACGCAGACGTCGGTCAGCGTCCCGCCGTTGTCGACGTTGATCAGCGTTCCCATGACGCTCCTCGCCCGGCCTTCGAGAGCCGCTGTCGAGCCTACGCGAGCAGGGAAGCGGAGGCGTCGAAGAATCGAGTTATTAAGTATTCACTCATTATATATTGAGTAGCATCATAATAAGAAATCTGTCAAGCTTTGCATGATGGGACGAAGCGGCTCCGCTGTGAAGAGGAAGACGACGAGTGGGCTCCGCGAAGCGTCACGCCCGCGAGCCCGCCGCCTCGCCCCAGAGGTCCGGCGCGAGTTGCTGCTCGACTGCGCGATCAGGGTCTTTGCCCGGGAGGGAGTGGCGATGGCCGGTCATCTGCACGTCGCCAAGGAAGCTGGCGTGTCGCTGTCGACGATCTTCGTCTACTTCCCGACACGGCGCGCGCTCCGCGAGGCCGTCTTCGAGAGCATGGCGCGCTGGGCTCTCGAAATGGCGACCGCTGCGCACCGGAGCGGCAAGCCTCCGCGGGAAGCCCTCTACGATCATCTGGCGCGGATCACGGAGCTCATCGAGGCCAAGCTCGAATACGCGCGGATCTGGCTCGAATGGAGCATGGCGACGGAGGACGAGTTGTGGGATCGCTACCGCGCGCTCCAGAATCGGGTCTTCGGGATGATCAAGGACACGATCCGTGCGGGACAGAGGGACGGCAGCATCCGAGCGGATCTCGCCCCCGAGGACGGAGCAATCGCTCTCGTCAGTGCGGCTTACGGCATCGCCCAGTCGAAGGCTGCGGGCCGGAGCCGCGCGGAACTCCAGCGCTTCGCTCGGACGGTCCTCGATTCCGTCCTGCCGGATGGCTCACCGCGTTGAGCCGACGCCGGGTCGAGCGCACTTTTTCGGGGGACCGGCGGGACGGAACGAGGCGGGCTAGGAGGCTGCGCCACAGATCGCTCCCGTTGGTCGCGAACCAGCTCCGGCCAGGCAGCCTACCGGGCTAGCGCCTGGCGCAGGGCACGTTACGAGCGCCGGCTTCCGCGATTTCGAGGTCATCAAGCTCACCGGGCCGTCCAGCGCGGCGGTCGCCTACAAATAGCGATGGTCAGTGAGCGAGCCCCTTGTTCGGATTGATCAGGTACTTCTGGCCGGTGGCTTGCTTGCCGTAGATGGCGATCTCCTCCAATCGCAGCGCCTCCGCGAGCGAAACCTCCTTGGTGTAGTGACTGGCGAAGGTCGTTTTGATCTCGGCGGCCACTCGCTCTCGCAGCTTCCGTGCAGCTTCGGGACCGACCTTCTGCAGGAACGGGGTGAGCAACCAGCCGCCGACGCCCCACGCCATGCCGAAGTTGCGGGTGAGCTCTGTCGGACCGCGGTCCAAGCCGCCGTAGATGTACACCTGTTTGTGCGTCGTGGACCCGTAGCGGCTGTATTCCTTGGCCGTCCGGTTCGCGGCCGCCTCCATGCACGAAAGGATCTGACTCGCCAGCTTGCCGCCGCCAGTGGCGTCGAACGCCAATGTCGCGCCGGTGGCGACGAGGGCCTCCGTGAGATCGTTCATGAACGTCGGGGTGCTGGAGTCCACCACGTGTTTGGCTCCGATGGCCTTGAGAAGGTCCACGTGCTCCTGTCTGCGCACGATATTCACCAGTCCGATGCCGTCCTTGATGCAGATCTTGTTCAGCATCTGGCCTAGGTTCGAGGCCGCCGCCGTGTGCACGAGCGCCGAATGGTTTTCCACACGCATGGTCGCGACCATGCCGAGTGCGGTGAGCGGGTTCACGAAGCAGGAGGCGCCCTCCGCCGGCGTGGTGCCCTGCGGCAAGACGAGGCACTGGCCGGCCTTGATGCAGCGGAACTGCGCGTACATGGCGCCGCCGAGAATCGCCACGGTCTTGCCCATCAGCGCCCGGGCTTCGTCGGAGGAACCGGCACGCGCCACCACGCCCGCGCCTTCGTTGCCGGCCGGCAACGACTGGTCCACGCGTCCGGCCATGGCCCTCATCATTGCCGGTGGGATGCTCGCCGTCACGACCGGATTGTCGGGGGTGCCGGAGGCTTTCGCCGTGGACAGGTCGGCGCCGCCGAACATCAGCCCCACATCTGAGGGGTTGATCGGAGACGCGTCGACGCGGACCACCACCTCGTCGGGCTTCGGCTCGGGGATCGGCACACTCGTGAGCGAGAGCTCGACGATGCCTTCTTTCTTGACGGTCGAGCGCAACTGGAGTCCCATGGCTTGCTGTGGCATGCGTTCTCCTCTCACCTCGTTGACCCGATTTCAACGTGGAACGGCACTGCCCGTCAACGAGCGAGCAGATGCGCGCATCACCCGAGTGGTCTCGTCGCACGGCGTGCGCTCCACCCCGAGGAGTTCCCCGACCGAGCTCATTCGCCCGCGCGAGGAGAGCTCGCCGGTGCCGGGCGCTCGATCAGTCCCGAACCGACGAGCGACTCGAACAGCTCCTCGGCGATCAATCGGTGGCGAAGCACGCTCGGATGAGGATCCGAATCAGAAACATGCAGCGCGCTCGCGTCGAGGTGGTGGTCCTTCAAGTACCGGAGCACCCGATCTTCCGTGTCGACGACCAGATAACCCTGCGCGGCACACCTCTGCTTGACGGCCATTCGCGACGGGTCGTGACTCTCCGCCTTTGCAGGATCCGCCTGCGGAGAGTTCCAATCGAACAGGATGACCGGGGGAATCCGATACTCGCGGGCTAGCTCTGCCAATCGATCCAAGGCCCGCATCATGTTCTCCGTGCCAAGGAGAGGACGATAGCGCTCGGGAACCTCCTCCACCTTCGGGTTGAATCGTCTCGTGTGCTCGTCGTACTCCACCGGAACCAGCGCCGCCGAGGACTTCACGGACTTCCCCTGCCAGACCCGCGCACGGCCACGTATCAGCTCGAGCAGAAACGATCTCCGCAGGCTGTAAACCTCGGGCCGCTTCGCGAGGAAGTTCGGGAGATCCATGTCGTTGCCCACCCAATTGACGACGACCAAGTCGGGCCCGATCGCCGGCGCCTTCGTCGCAAACGTCTCGACCTCCTGCACGCTGTTGTAGCCGGGCACGGCCAAGTTCCAGGCTTCGAAGCTCCGGCCCGCAAAGTGTTGAGCCAGGCGCTTTTCCAACAGCGCAAGAAAGGTCTCGTCTCCCCGCACGCCCCAACCGAACATGTGGGAATCACCGAGGCCGACGATGCGGAAGGTCCCCGACCGTCTCTCGAGCGCTCTCTCGCCGTCGCGCATCCCGAGCGAGTTGATCGCGATGGGCTGGCCGAGGAAGCGGCCCTGCGCACCCGGCCTCAACCCGTAGACGATCAAGTCGTCGGCGCTCGGGCGGAGCAAATCGGCGAGCGTGAGCTCTCGGCCGGCGGTGGGCGCTTGCCGCGCGACAATCTCATCAAAGTAGTTCGTGTCGAAGGCGGCGACGATGCGGACGCCGAGCTCGAGGACCAGCAAGCTCGTCACTACGCTCAATGCCACGAGGGCGATCCGCGACAACACGCCGGTGTTCTAGCCGAACCTCGCGCGCGTCTCCACTAGCGCGCGGCGGACAAGCCAGGCGCGAGCCCGCCCACGTTCACGTCGCAGAATAATTTCGGATCGAAGTTAGAACCCGGCAGGCCGAGGACAGCCGCCGACAATAGCGAGAAGATGTCTGGCCACATCCAGCGTCGTGCGATCGTGCAAATAGGGTCCGACGATTTGAATGCCGACTGGCAATCCATTGCTCAGACACCCGACCGGCACTACGGTCGCAGGCAAGTAACAAGCACCTGCGGGGGCCATCCAGGTCGTCAGGTCCCAATACGGGCGTCGCTCACCCCCTACCCACGCGAGTCGCGCTGATTGCGGCTCTGAATGGTCGTGAAAAACAGCAGCGCAGGGCATGACCGGCAACAGGATGATGTCCCACTGCTGAAAGAACGCTTCCCAGCATTTTCGCAGCTGGAGGCGTCGTTCGTTATAGCTGAGCCACTCGCGGTGTCGCATGGCGAGCAGGCGACGCGTGGTCGCAAGAGGAGTATCGCCAGTCGAAGCGGCGTATGCTTCGATGCGGTCTCGAGACGTTCCACCAGCCAGAGCCGCCTGCAAAAGCGCGAAGAAAGTATCGGCAACCTTCTCCAGAGAAAACTCTGGGCGCGCCTCCGCATCAAGCCGCACTCCTACGTTCGCGAGTGCGCGCGCCGCATTCTCCAGCAGAGTCCTGATCTCCGGCTCGACACGACATCGTGGATCGTCAAACCAGGCGGCAATGCGGTATTGCTTGAGTGTCTCCCGACGGGGAGGAGGCAGCTCCAAGCGCCAGGCCGGCTTTTCCCACCGATTCGGACCGGCCATGATCTTGAGTCCCAGTTCGAGGTCCTCGACAGTCCGGGCCATCGGTCCGACGACTGCAAGGTCAGCCAAGGTCAAAGTCCCGGGCGGCCCAGGGATCTGCCCGTGGGCCGGCACGATGCCATAACTGGGTTTGTGCCCGACAACGCCCGACATATGACACGGCAGGCGAATGGAACCACCGATATCACTGCCGAGTTCCAGTGGAGTAAACCCACATGCAAGCGCAGCCGCGGAACCGCCGGACGAGCCGCCTGGCGTGCGCGTCACGTCATAAGGATTGTTCGTCGTCCCAAAAATCTCGTTGTAACTTTGTAGGTCGCCGGCGTAGATCGGCAGATTGGTCTTGCCAAAAATGACGGCCCCGGCTTCGCGTAAACGCGCAACCGGCCAAGCGTCTTCTTGTGGCACGAAGTTCACTAGTTCCGGTGCGCCCGACGTCGTACGCATCCCCGCGGTCTGAAACGAATCTTTGACGGTCATCGGTACGCCGTGCAACGGTCCGCGCACTTCGCTTCGTGCCAAGGCTTCGTCGGCCGCAGTTGCTTCAGCGCGCGCCCGGTCGGCGTCGATGGTGACAACGCTATTGATGGTTTTGTCGAGCGTGGCGACACGCGCGAGGAAATACTCTAGCGCTTCTGTGCTGGAAACTTCTCGTTGGCGAATTTTGTTTGCAAGATCGACGGCGGAAACATAGGCAAGTTCAGGCACGACGTCCCCCTTCCTTCTGTCCGTCACGTCAGTCGGGCAGCGCCAGACGCGCGCATGGCGACCACCGATTTGAGAACCAGTCGCGACGGCACGAACGATGGGCTGCCGAACGCCGTATCTGCACCTCGACCTGGCGCCCGCACAGGCCGCGCTACCGCCTGACCTCGAGTCGCCCCTACTCGACCCGCCTCAGCGCCACTACGGGAATCTTCCGCTCGGTCTTCTTCTGGTACGCGGTATAGGGCGGGTAGATGCCAACCATCTGGTCCCAGAGCTTCGCTCGCTCCGGGCCTTCGACGGTCGATGCCTTGGCTCGAAACCGCTCCGTCCCCACTTGCACCTCGACTTCCGAGTTGGCGGTGAGGTTGCGATACCAGCCGGGGTGCTCGGGCGCTCCTCCCTTGGATGCGATCACGACGACCCCCCCTTCGGTCTTGCCGTAGATGAGAGGCACGAGCTGTTTCGTGCCCGATTTACGACCGGTCGTCGTGAGGAGGAGCGTCGGCAGTGGGCCCGGTCCGCCCACGACCGAGGAGTCCCACATGTGCCCTTCTGTGCCCCCGCTCTCGAGATATTGCCGCACGTGATTCTGAATCCAGCCGGGCATACCCGCAGGGACCTTCGCATCTGCCATGATTGCCTCCGATCCGTTGCTTTCACTTTGGAGGTCCTGATCGGCCAATGCAAGAGTCCGGGCATGCCGTGGAGTCGTGGACGTTGCGCGCAAGGCAAAGTCTATACTAATTTGCGGGCATGCCGACTGAGCGAGTCCCGCGGGCGTCCTTCGAGCGGATGAATGCTACGCTACTCGCCTGCCCGAAATGTCGGACGGCCGTGCCGGTGCGGAAACGCCTGCTCCTCGTTCTGCCGAACGGCGACAAGTACGAGTACGTCTGCCCGCAATGCGGCTCGACCTGCGGCGACACGATCGAGGCGCCGCCGCGGCATCGCTGAGCCCTTGAGCCGCCTTCGAGGTCGCCCGGCTTCAACTTCCCGGCGCGCGATCACCTTGATCTCGACGAGGCCCCCTGGGAGGCGCGAGCCCGGTGATTCCGATCGCCGACGATGCCGATCGGATCACGCGCGATCCGCACGTCGCGCGCCGCGAGCACAAACTCCATGGTCTTGATCCAGGCGCGAGGTCGCCGCTCACCCGGGCCCGGAACCCTGCGGGGAAGTTGGACAGTGCCGATCACATTATGCGCATGAAAGTGATTGGTGAGGAGGGCACCCCGTGAGCGCGGGTGAAGGATCGCAGCGCGTCGCACAGCGCGCGGGCGCAGCCAGCCCGTCGGATTCGCCGATTCGCATCGGTGTCTCGACCTGCTTGCTCGGCGAACACGTGCGCTTCGACGGCGGGCACAAGCGCGACCCTTTCTTGGTCGATACCTTTGGCCGCTACGTCGAATGGGTAGCCGTCTGTCCTGAAGTCGAGGCCGGTCTCGGCGTGCCACGGGAATCGATGCACTTGCGCCGTATCGAGGATCAGGTGCGGCTGGTGACCACCAAGACCGGCATCGATCACACCGACACGATGCGAAACTACGCCGCGCGGCGCGTTGCCGCGCTCCGCGCACACGATCTGTGCGGCTACGTGCTCAAGAAAAGCTCCCCCAGCTGCGGTATGGAACGCGTGAAAATCTACGGACGCAGCGGTCCGGTCGCAAGCGGCCGCGGCCTGTTCGCCGAGGCACTGCTGCAGGCCTTCCCCCACCTCCCGGTGGAGGAAGAGGGCCGCCTGAGTGACCCGCGCCTGCGCGAGAACTTCGTCGGGCGGGTATTCGCCTATCGCCGCCTGCGCTCGCTGTTTCGCGGCCGCTGGACGATCGGCAATGTTGTCGCGTTCCATACCGCCCACAAGCTGCAGCTCATGGCACACTCCCCAAGGCTGTATGCCGAGCTGGGACGCCTGGTGGCCGGGGCGAAAGCGATGACGCGTCCGGACCTGCGCGCTTCCTATGAGGCGCAGTTCATGAGCGCCGTCGAGGTGATGGCGACACCCAAGCGGCACGTGAACGTCTTGCAGCACATCCTCGGATACTTCTCCGATCGGCTCGATAGCTCGGCACGGCACGAACTCGCCGAGCTCATCGAAGACTACGGACGCGGGATGCTGCCACTGGTGGTACCGCTCACGTTGGTACGGCACTACGTGCGACACTTTGCGATTTCATACTTGCAGGCACAGACGTATCTCGAACCTCACCCAAGAGAGTTGATGCTACGGAACCACGTATGACGCGGAACATGAGGGTGCCGCGGCTGACGGCGAGCGAGCGCACCTGGTCGCGGGGCGGACGGCACCCCGAATAGATCATCGCGCGCAGCTTGCGACTGGGAGATCACCCCCAAGCCCAATCCGGCGACGAGGTGGCCGCAGCCCAGCGTTCTCGGTATACCAGCCGGACCATGGACTGGCAGGGTTGGTTTACGCTCGCGGTGCTTGCCGCCACGATCATCGCGATGGCCCGCGAGGTCACTTCGCCCGACGTCGTGCTCATGGGCGGCCTCTTCACGCTGGCGGCGGCGGGCGTGCTCACGCCGACGGAGACCTTCGCCGGCTTCTCGAACCAGTCGATGGCGACGGTCGGAGCGCTGCTCGTCCTCTCGGCGGCTCTCCGCGACACGGGCGCCGTGGAGGCGCTCTTCGGCCGAATCTTCGGCCGTTCGCGCAGCGAGGTCACCGGCCTTGCGCGGATGATGACTCCGGTGGCGGCGCTATCCGCGTTCCTCAACAACACCACGATCGTCGCCATGATGACGCCGGTGGTGATCGACTGGTCGCGGCGAAACCGCTCCTCACCGGCGCGGTTCCTGATTCCGCTCTCCTACGCGACGATCCTCGGCGGGGTCATCACGCTGATCGGCACGAGCACGAACCTCACGGTGAACGGCCTGATGATCAAGGGCGGCATGCGGCCCATGGGCTTCTTCGAGCTCGCTCCCGTCGGGCTTCCGGTCTGCGCGGCTGGGCTGGGGTACATGTTGCTGTTCGCGTCACGCCTGCTCCCCGACCGGCGCGACCCGAGCGACGAGGTCGGCGAGCATCGGCGAGAGTACACCGTTGCGATGATCGTCGAGCCGAAAAGCCCGCTCATCGGCCAGGCGGTCGAGGAGGGGGGCCTGCGCCATCTCCCCGGCCTTTTCCTGGTGGAGATCGACAGGGCCGCTCGGGTGATCACGCCGGTCGGACCCGACGAGGTGATCCGCGAGGGTGACCGCCTCGTCTTCGTGGGCGTGGTCGAGACCATCGTCGATCTGCAGAAAATGCGCGGCCTCGCGCCGGACAGTCACGGCAACGACGCCTCGATGGTTCGGCCTGATCGGCGGCTCACCGAGGCGGTGATCTCCCCCTCCTCGCCGCTCGTCGGCCAGAGCATTCGTGACGCCAACTTCCGCACGGTGTACGACGCTGCGGTGATCGCGGTGCACCGAAACGGCGTGCGCGTGGGCGGCAAGATCGGCGAGGTCGTTCTCGAGCCAGGCGACACGCTGCTCATGCAGACTGCGCCGGGCTTCGTCCGAGTCCACCGCAATAGCCCCGACTTCTATCTCGTGAGCGAGGTCTCCGACTCCGAGCCGCCGCGCTTCGATCGCGCACGCCTCGCGCTCTGCGTGCTCGGCTGCCTCGTGTTCGTGGTCTGGATGGAATGGCTGCCGATTTCGATCGCTTCGTTTCTCGCGGCGGGCGTGTTGATCGCCACCCGCTGCACCTCCGCGGCGAGGGCGCGGGCGGCGATCGAGTGGCCCTTGCTGATCATGATCGCCGCCGCGATCGGCTTGGCGAGCGCGATCGAGAAGACCGGCGCGGCGGCCGCAGTCGCGCACGCGCTCGTTTCCAGGGCGTCGTTCGGCCAGATCGGAACGCTCGCGGTGATCTACTTCGCGACCGTCGCCTTGACCGAGGTCATCAATCACAACGCGGCGGCGGCGCTGATGTTCCCGATCGGGGTCGCGACG
The DNA here is from genome assembly GCA_963745025.1 of uncultured delta proteobacterium. Taxonomy (GTDB): domain Bacteria; phylum Desulfobacterota; class Binatia; order JACPRU01; family JACPRU01; genus CAVQIG01. Next base: position 354,891 of record CAVUWD010000011.1, on the reverse strand, counting down.
GCGGGCGACCTCGGCGTCGACCCCCGCGCCTTCGTCATCGCGATCACCGTGGCCGCGAGCTGCGCGTTCGCCACCCCGTTCGGCTACACGACCCACCTCATCGTCTACGGGCCAGGCGGGTATCGCTATACCGACTTCGTGCGGATCGGGCTGCCGCTCGACCTGCTCTGCGGGGCGATCGCCATCGGGGTGATCCCATTCGTCTGGCGACTCTGAAGACGGCCGCTCGACAGGCACGAAAACCCCGCTCCCAGAAAGAGAAAGAAACCTGAGATGTCCATCACCGAACACACGATCAAGACAGCGCGACATACGACCTTTTATCTTGCAGCAGGACCGGAAGACGGACCGCTTGTCATTTTTGTGCATGGCTGGCCCGAGTTGGCGACGGCTGTGCCTGGTGTATGGCCGCAGCCGAAGTGAGGCCTATGCTTTCGAGCAGCCGAAGCACTACAAAACCGACTGAATTCTCACCCACAATCCTCGACAGGAAGGAGTCCTTCGCATGGGCTCGCCGAGCTCGCGGCAAGGGCCGTTGGTTCGCGTTCACGGGTGGGCCGCGCTCGGGCTGCTAGGTCGAGTACTGCATATCGGAGGAAGGCTCATGAATACGATCCGCCATCGTGTTCTCGACACCAACGGGATTCGCATGCATATCGCCGAACAGGGCGAAGGGCCACTCGTGATCTTGTGTCATGGCTGGCCGGAGTCCTGGTACTCGTGGCGGCATCAATTGCCAGCACTTGCAGGGGCGGGCTATCACGTCGTTGCTCCTGATCAACGCGGGTATGGTCAGACCGACAAGCCTGAGGCGATCGAGGAGTACCACATTCTCAAGCTGACCGCTGACATCGTCGGCCTCGTTCATGCGTTGGGAGAAGAACACGCAGTGATTGTTGGTCATGATTGGGGTGCGCCGGTGGCCTGGCATTGTGCGCTGTTGCGCCCGGATATATTCCGCGTGCTCGGCCTCTTGAGTGTGCCGTATTTGCAACGGTCCTGGACGGATCCACGTCCAACTGTAGGAATGAAATACCTCGAAGGCGACCAATTCCATTTCTATCAGTCGTACTTTCAAGAGCCCGGCAAGGCCGAAGCCGAATTCGAGACAGACATTCGCAAATCGTTGCTCGCATTTCTGTATTCGGCCTCCGGCGATCCACCACCGGCGCAGCGCTGGCGCTTTCTGTTTAAGAAATCCGAAACGCTAATGGACAGCGTGACTGTGCCGGCCGTGCTTCCCTCGTGGCTGACAGAGCAGGACTTAGAGTTTTTCGTGCAAGAGTTCACGCGTTCCGGTTTTCGAGGTGGGCTCAATTGGTATCGCAACATCGATCGTATGTGGGAATTCTCGGCGCCGATGTGCGGCGCACAGATTCAGCAACCGACGCTTTTTGTCGCTGGTGAAGTTGATGCGGTCCTCACTATGTATCCGGATGCAGTGGCGAGACTGGAACAGGCGATTCCAAACTTAACGAAGAAAGTGATCCTTCCTGGCGCAGGGCATTGGATTCAACAAGAACGACCCACTGAGGTGAATCGATTGCTCATGGAGTTTCTCAAGAAAGTGTAAACCGAGATGACGGACGCGCGGGTAAGCTTTGTGTTGTGCGGGGCGCGTGAGCTCAAGTCTTGGGGGCCGGTGGCGCTGAGCACCCTCAGCGGCCACTGAAGCCCGGGCTTCGGAACCGCGAACCGAGACCCGCGTCTCTTACAGGGACGCCAACCTACCGGGGATGCCAGAAAATCCGGTTAACTTGCCGGCCTTGGCGCTCGCCGGCAGCAAGGGGGCTTTCAGCGGCTCTGCTGTTCCTGGTGCTGCATCTCTTGCTGCATCTTCTCGGCGGCCTTCTGCATTTCCTCGGCCTGCTTCTGCATCTGGTGCGACAACTCGTCCATCTGGGGCTTCATGGCCTCCATTTGCGAAGCCATCCGCCGCGCGCTCATGGTTGCGAAGAACCAAAATACCAGCAGCACCGCGGCGATTCCGCCGAGCACGCGCCACGCCTTCTGCTCCGGCACACGATGGACGGCGATCACGGCCACGATCGCCAGGTAGAGGCCGTAGGCACTGACCAGGATATGCAGGTAGGGGATGATCTGGGCAACGGCCTGAATCGGTGCGATCGCCGCTGAGTAGGCGACGATGCGGAAGCTCGACTCGAAGCTCGCTTCGCCGCCGAGCGCCCGCGAGACGAACAGAACGATCGCTGCGCCGACCAGGAGTCCGATGGCGCCGAAGACCGGCATGACGATCAGCGAGGCGATGAAGCCTCCGGCGTGGAGATGGAGGAGCGACAGCAGTGCGGGAATCACGGCGTAGGGGACGAGCATCGCGAGAGCGAAGATGCCGGGCGCCTCGAATCCGCCCTCCTTCGGCATCGAGGCGAAGAAGCTCTTAGGGTCGGTCAAGACCGCCATGGCAGTCGGAATGACATTCTGGAGCTGTGAGGTGGCGTCGTTGGGGAATCTTGTTTCAGGTTCCATCAAGGTCCCCTCTTTGTCTCGTCGGGCGGCTCGGTGACGTGAGCGCTGCCGGAGATGATGCTCGCGGCCATGCGCGCCTCCTGGCGGCTCGCCGCCGGACTCTAGTCCAGCCGATAGGTAATGGAAATGCCCGCCACTCCTCCGCTGAGATCGTAGTTTCCCGGGTAATGCGCGCGGATCCTTCCGTAGGTCGGCGCGGGCTGAATGGCGAGGCGCAGGCCGGAAAGGATCTCGCGACTGGCCACGAATCCGAGCTGAATGATCGTCGTCTCGCTGTAGAAGCGATTTGGGATGCCTGCGGCGGGGTCACCGGGGAATCGGTACCTGTCGAGGAAGCGGTGGTACAAGTAGAGGCGCTTGCGAGTGATCCGGTAGACACCGGAAGGGATGCCCCGATTCCCCTGAAACAGGCTTTCGTCATTTGGTCCGACCGAGGGCGCTGCTTGCGAAACCGACGCATCGTCTGCATGGTATGCAAATTGGAGAAGCGGCATGATGCGTGACAAGGAGGAACTGCTGTGAGACACCCCATCCTCTCGATCGCGGCGGTCGGAATGGCCGCGATCGTCCTTGCCGGCCGCGCGCGTGACGACGGGCAGGCCGGGGCCGTGGTGCTCGCCTCGGAAGCTTCCGCAACGGAGGCCGCTGCGACGGGTGGCACCGGGGCAGGCAAGTCGGCGCCCAGGAGGGGAAGAGTCGTCGAGACGATGAACTCGGGCGGCTATACCTACGTGCTCGTCGATGATGGCGCAGCGAAAGTCTGGGCCGCCGCGCCGGAACTGACGGTCGCCGTCGGCGAACAGGTGGTGCTGTCCGCAGGTGTTCCGATGCCCAACTTCCACAGCAAAACGCTGGAGCGGACGTTCGACGTCGTCTACTTCGTCGATAGGATCGAGGTCACCCGGGGCGATTCGGCAGGCAAGCCTACCGCGAACGCCTCGAGCGCGCCGAGCGGCCATGGTTCGCCGGCCTCGTCGGTTGGCGCCGTGGACCTCTCGAACGTCGCGAAGGCCGAAGGCGGCTACCGCGTGGCCGAGCTCTACGCCGACAAGAGCGGCCTCGCCGGCAAGGAAGTGTCGGTGCGCGGCAAGGTCGTCAAGGTGACGACGGGCGTCATGGGCAAGAACTGGATTCACATCCGTGACGGAAGCGGCGACGCGGACACCAACGACCTGACCGTGACGACGAGCACGGTTGCCAACATCGGCGACACGGTGCTCGCGCGGGGTAAGCTCGGCGTCGACAGGGATTTCGGCTTTGGTTACAAGTACGCGATCATCGTCGAGGACGCGGTCGTCACAAGTAAGTGACGCCGATCGCGGTCCGACGGGAGACACGGCGACGATCGTGCTCGTGGCCGTTCGGCGTAGCCCTATTTCTCGCCGCCGAGCAGCCATACAGCCCGCGAAACTTCTACTCCTCCCCGCGACGCGACCTCCCTCGGAGATGTTTTTCCGGATGAACAGCGATACGACGGCGATCCGAAACGCGCTCCCCTATGCCGGGGCGGAGATCCGGCGTTCGATCTCCTCGTTCGGAAGCACGGCCGCGATCTTCGCCATGAGGTCGCGGGGGGTGAACGGCTTCGCCAGGTAGTCGTCGCAACCCGCCGCGAGCGCGGCACGCCGATCCTCGGGAAACGCGTGAGCGGTGAGCGCTATGATCGCCAGATTCTTCAACCCGGGATCGCTGCGAAGCCGTCTGGTCAGTGCCAGGCCGTCCTCACGTCCTTTGAGTGAGATGTCCATCAGCACGATGTCCACCTGACGGGCCGCCAACACGAGCAGGGCCTCGTCCGCGCTTGCGGCGAGCGAAAGCTCGCGAGACTTGCCGAGCATGATGTTCATGTAGTTCCTGGTCTGTTCGTCGTCCTCAACGACGAGTACCCGCAACCGCGTGAGGTCGGTAGAGAAGTCGACTGGTCCCGCGGAGCTGGCGGGGCTCACGTCGGCGGGTCGAGGAAGCGCGATCTCGGTTGTGAAATGAATCGTGAAAAGCGAGCCGAGGCCCTTCTGGCTCTTGGCCGAGAGGCGCGCGCCGTTCAGCTCGAGATACCTCTTCGTCAAGGCAAGCCCCAGCCCCACACCGTCGAATCGCCGGGTGAAGCCGCTGTCCTCTTGCGCGAATGGCTCGCAGAGCCGAGGAAGGAAATCAGCGTCGATTCCGACCCCCGTGTCGCGCACATGCAGGCAGAGATGCCGGTCCGAGTCGCGTGCCAGCTCCACGTGCACATCGCCGTTCGGCGTGAACTTGATGGCGTTGGCCAATAGATTCATGAGCGCGGTGTCGAGACAGTACGGGTCGAAGATCACTGCCGCACTCGGGTCGCCGATTGTGAAGGAAAGAGCCAGTCCTTTGGCACGCGCCATCGGCTGGAAGTCGCTGATCTGGCGCTCGATCGCCGCGGCGAGCTCTACGCGTTCCGGGCGCACGTCGAAGGAGCCGGACTCGATCTTCGAGATGTCCAGAATCGAATCAATGGTCTCCTCCAAGCGCTCTCCCGCGCGCCGCATGTGTTGGACGATTTCGACCTGGTCCGCGTTGCCGGTATCTCCGGCGAGGTCGGCAAGCAACGATCCGTAGCCGAGCATGACGTTGAGTGGAGTGCGGATCTCGTGACTGACGTTGGCCAAGAAGGAGGTCTTGAGACGTGAAGATTCGAGAGCCTTATCGCGAGCCTCCCGAAGTTCCTCCGCGCGCCGGTGCTCCTCGGTAGTGTCCCGGGCGATGCTCATCACCCCGACGGGCTTCCCCTCCTCGACGAGCGCGAACCCGTTCAGCGAGACGAACTGCACGCCCTTCGGCGTGAAGATCTCCAGTTCGTAGGGGCCGAGGCGTCCCTCACGCAAGATCCGCTCCAGCCGATCGAGCGATTGCCCGAAGCGTCCCGGAAGAAAGATCTCGGTGGTCTTACCGATCAGCTCCGGGATCGGCACCCCGACCATCTCGGAGAATCTTCGATTGACTGCGGTGAACCGCCCGTCTCGCGAGAGGATGAAGACGCCATCGTTGGCGTTCTCGAAAAGCTGCAGATAACGCGCTTGCTGGTCATCAACTACCCGCTCGAGGACCGATACGATGAGGATCCATCGACCCGTCCGATAGCCGCGCATACTCACCGCAAGGCTGGCGTCGTCGGCGCGGCTCCCGAAATCCAGCCTTGTCGCATGGAACGCTTCTCCTCGCTCGACCAGGCGGTCGTACCGCTCGAGCAGACCGGCCGTTGCGAGGGCCGGGCCGAACGTCGCGCGGAAATCCTTGCCCGCGATAATAATCCCGCGGATGCGTGAAGATCTCGCAGTGACGCCGATTGACGTATTCGATGAGCCCCTTGGGCCCGACTGCGAGCACGGCAAAAGGCGCGGGGTCGAAGAGCCTCCTCAGCTCTTCGATGGAGCCGGCCTCAGAGAGAGGCGACGAGGGTTTGCCTTCTTCTCTCGGGTCCTCATCGCTATGAACGATTTCCATAACTTAACCGGCCATCTTCGGACGACACAGAGCATACCCCATACCAGTGGAAGTCTAACGTGCTTGGTGGCCAGAAAACACTATAATTTCAGATCCTTACGGGTACCTAAATTTACTCATCCGAAAGAGCTGAAGACCCCAATTGTCCGACTTTGTACGCCCGTTCGCCGCATCGTTCGGAGTTCCGGTGGAGACCTTCCCGACTTCGAAATCTTGACGACCTCGCGATCGGGGGATGACGCTCCTCGGGCCCCAATCTCCTCGACCACTTTCTCGAGGAATATTTCTACAAGCCGAGCGCGATCGTATGCGACTCCGTCGCTCCCTTCGGAGGTGTACGGGCGACGATCCCCCTCCGCTCGAGGCTCGCCGAGCTCGGGAGCGCGAGGGGAGCTCGACCCGCAGCTGCGAGGCGAAGCAGCTGGTTGTCTTCGTTGGGGAAGCTCATCGACGGCGCCTCGCCGAGCTCGACTCTCACGGGGCCGACGTGCGCCCGGCCTTCCACGGGGCAGCCGCCGGAGCCAGAAATCCGGCTTGACCTTCGGTTCGCGTCCTTGTCCTCGGAGAGGTACACGGCCGGAGTTGACGCCGATCATCACAAGCGACGGAAGGAGATGACAGATGACCGTAGTCACAGGAAAAGTGCTGGTCCGTCCGGAACGACGCCAGGACGCAATACGCGCAGCGCTCGCGATGGCAGAAGCCACCCGGAAGGAGCAGGGCTGCATCACCTACCAGTTCTCGGCCGATCTCGAGGACCCGAACACGATCCTCATCTTCGAGGAATGGGAGAGTGACGAGGCGTTGGCGCACCATTTTCAAACCGAGCACATGCGAGTCTTCCGGCAGCAGCTTCCAGGGCTTCTCGCCGGGCCGTCAGCGATCAAGCGATACTCGGTCGAGTCGGTCTCGGCGATGACGTAGCCCCAGGTTCGAGCATTCGAGGTCCACTCCTGAGTTGGTGTTGTTGATCGAGGCTGAGACCGCGATCAAGGAATTGCCAAGGTTCGACAGCGAACGGGACATCCCGCACTTCTTCTAGCGCGGCGATTTGGCTGCGGCCGATCTACGCTCCTCGATCCAGCGGTTGAAGCGCGGAGCCCGCTTCTCCTGGAACGCCTTCACGCCCTCCGCGGCGTCGGGGTGATGGTCGCTGACAGCCGTCTTCGCTGCGATCTCGTCGAGCGCCTGAGCGAACGTCATCTCGGCGGCGTTGTAGATCGACCGCTTCAGCATGCGCATCGCGACCTGCGGTCCTTCCGCCAGCTCGCGGGCGAGGTCCATTGCTCGGAGCATCAGCTCCGAGGGCGGTACCACCTCGTGGACGAGACCGAGCTCCAGCGCCTCGGCGGCCGATACGATCCGCTTCCGCATCAGGAAGTCCATCGTCTTCGCGACGCCGATCAGCTGCACGAGGAGGAACTGCCCGCCCTCGTCGGGCAGGAATCCGAAGCGGAGCGTCGCACTCCCGAGCATCGCCTCCGTAGAGGCGATGCGGAAGTCGCAGGCGAGGGCGAGCGAGAGACCCGTCTGGATCGCCACACCGTTGACCGCGGCGATCGTGAGCTTGTCGAGATTCCTCACCGCCAGGTTCAGCGGCTGCGAGATCGCCCGCAGCCCGTTATACGTTCCCGTCGGGTGATCGTGTCCCGGCGGGATGTCGGGGACGAGCGCCCGGGCTCCCGGGTACTCCACGGCGCGCCCGGTGATGTCGTCCCCGGCGGAGAATGCTCTCCCGGAGCCGGTGAAGACGATGACCCGGATCGTGTCGTCCATCTGCACCTGGAGAAGCGTCTCGACCAGGTCGCGTTTCATGTGCTGCGTCGTGCCATTCAGGCGCTCGGGCCGATCGAACGTCACGAGCGCGATCCCGGGATCGTGGATCGATATTTCGAAACCGCGGAATTTTCCGGTTTCCATGTTCCTCTCCGAGGCTAGGCCGCTGGGCCGGGCGTCACGCGGGCGAAACGGACGCCGCGGATCCCAGCAAAGGGGAGGGCGATGTCGCGCGGCGATCGCGGCGCGTGATGCCTCAGTCTTCGCCTCCGGCGCTCGAGATCCGGAAGCGCTGGACTTTCCGGTCGGCCCGGATTCGGGTCGACCGGAAAATCCAGCCACCGCGCGCAAGCGCGGAAGACAATAGACCAGTGTCGAGGGTGATTGTCTTCCGCGCTCCGCGCGGTTGCGGTCGATTGTGATCGACTCGAGTACGGGCCGACCACAACCGACCGCGTCCGTCTCCTCGAGAGTGGTGCGAAAACTGATCGGGTGCGGGTCACACGCGGCGCGCTCATTCCCGTTGCTTCGCTGGCCGTGATCTGCTCCACGGACTGAGGCGGACCGTCCCCGGGCTTCGGGCGACGCTCAAGCTCCGGTGGCGCTCCCGGCTGCGGGCGGTACGCCGTGCGCGCGGATCCACTCCCTGCGCTTCTCGAATGGCTGTGCGACGTAGTCCCGCATGAGCCGCATGGCCTCGTCGGTGACAATCGTCTTCAACCACTCCTCGCCCTCGATCTGAAGGCCCTCTTCGATCGGCAGGTTCGCGCCGCGCACGATCGAGCGCTTGGCGGCGACCACGGACACCGGTGAGAGGCACTTCAAGCCTTCGGCGACCTCGAGGGCGCGTGCCCGTGCGTCCGTGGCGAGCTCGTTGACGATGCCGAGCTCCAGCGCTCCTTCTGGACTGACCGTGCGGCTGCGCAGCAGGAAGTCGAGCGCGCGCCCGACGCCGATCATTCGCGCCAGCAGTTGCGAGCCCGTGCCGGTCAGGATGCCGAGCGCCACCTCGGGGAAGCCGATGCGGAAGTCTCCTCGCTGGGCGATCCGGATGTCGCAATTCAGTGATAGCTCGAGCCCGGCGCCCATCGTGTCCCCGTTCATCGCGGCGATGACGGGCTTGTCGAGATAGGCGAGCGAACGGAGCAGCGTGTGATACCCGAAGACGAGCCCGCGGGCGAGCTGTCGGAGCCGATGGGGGTCGTCCCCGAGCTTGACGAGCTCCTCGACGCTGTAATGCGTGATGTACTTGTCCTTGGGAGCGCCGGTGATCACGACCACCCGTACTTCCGGCCGACGCCAGCTCTCGACGAGGTCGGCGAGCTCGGCCGTCCCCTCGCTGACGAGGTAGTTCATCGGCGGGTTATTGTGCGCGGCGACGACGATCCCGTCGCGTTCTTCGACGTTCCAACAAGGCATGGTCAACCTCCGGGTGGGCCCTACCTTGCCCGCGAACAACCTGTCAACCGCGCTTCCGCGCTTCGTCGCGTGTCACAAACAGTGAAGCTGTCATGGACTACACAAACACCTCCGAAGTGATCGAGAGGTTCGACGACGTGTTTCAGCGTCATGATGCCGCAGGATAGGCTGATCTGGTTGTCGAGAAGTGCGTAACCGAGAACACGCAACCAGCGCCCGATGGCTCGCGTCATGTGGGGCGCGAAGCTTGTGTGGCGCTATGGCTGTCGATCGCAACGGTCCCGTGCGAATCGTTGACGTTGCCTGGGCGATTTTTCACCCGTAGGATCTGAGATGACAATGAGGATGACAATGAAGAAGGTCGCAACTGCGGTGAGGGTTGTCGGCGTCAGCACGCTGCTGCTGACCACCGGGGGCCTCGCACAGGGCTCAGGGTGAGCCGGCGATCAGAAGGAAATCAACGCAATGAAATTCGCAAATTTGGCAGGGCGCGCGGCGATCGTCGCAGGCGCGGGCGCGATCGACGTCGAGACGGCCTCGCACGGGCGATTTCCTGCGGACCCCCATGCCGTGCTCACGCAGTGGGCGGATTTCCGTCGCTGGGCGGACGCGCAGAGCGACCGCGGAGACCGACCCATCGTCGAAGCGGATCTCGGCGCCCCGTCGCCGCGACCTACGCAAGTGTTCGGGATCGGTCTCAACTACAAGGCGCACGCGGCGGAAGCCGGGCTGCCCGTCCCGTCGACCCCGGCCGTGTTCACCAAGTTCCCGACCTGCATCACTGCGCCCGCGGCCGAGGTGCGGCTGCCCTCCCCCAACGTCGACTGGGAAGTCGAGCTCGTTGTGGTGATCGGCATCCGCGCCTACCGCGTGGCCGAGAGCGCCGCCTGGGACCACGTCGCGGGTCTCACGGTCGGCCAGGATCTCTCCGAGCGGATCGTCCAGTGGGCGGGAGCGGGACAGTTCTCGCTCGGCAAGTCGTTTCCCGGATTCGGACCCATGGGGCCATGGCTGGTGACGCCCGACGAGGTTCCGAACCGCGACGACCTCGAGCTCGGCTGCGCGATCGACGGCGAGACGGTGCAGAAGAGCCGCACGTCCAACATGGTGTTCGGGGTCTCGCGCCTCGTCGCCGAGCTCTCGGCGGTTTTGCCGCTGCTTCCGGGAGACGTGATCTTCACCGGCACCCCGGCGGGCATCGGCGCCACGCGAAAGCCCCCGCGCTTCCTGAGGCCGGGGGAAGTACTGACCAGCTACGTCGAAGGCATCGGCACTCTGCGCAACCACCTCGTCGCCGCGCCCGCGGACCGCTGAAGGCGAGGCCAACGATGGCACTGCACCGCCTCACCTCCATCCTCCTCGGCGTCCCAGACGTTGCCGCAGCAAGAAGGTGACGATCGACAAGGACGATACGACCGTAAGGCTGGGCGAGATGCAGCAGGAAGGAGGAGACCCCAGCGTCCGAGATCGCAGTTCATGTGGCATTCGGCCGCTTCTGGCAGCGATCCTCCAACCTGGGCTTTGCCCTGGAAATAAGCCGCGCGGACTGCACGCGCGGGAGGGCGGGAGGAAGAATGAGTTTTCGGCGAATCGTACAAATTATCTGTCTCGCGTGTTTACTGGGCGCGGCCAGCGCTTACGCTGGACCGGCGAATCGAAATAACCGTGGACAAATGCCGGAGGTAGTTCATCTGACCGGCTCCGGTGCGCCCCTGTCGGCGGTCGCGCAAGATCCGAACGATCGGCGAATCTTTGCCGCCGGACAGTTCAACTTCAAAGAAATCGAAACGCTGCCGCAGATAGGACCGGTCTTCAACGGTGTGTCGTGCGCCGGGTGTCACTCGCAGCCGGCAATTGGCGGCGCGGGCTTGTTCGTCAACGTGATCCGGGTGCGGGACAACACCCAGCCCGGCCCGGTACACATTTTCGCGGCCGACAATATGCTGCGCCAAGGCCCGCAGTCACAGGGCGGTACCCCCATCTTCACCAGCGGAATTGTGGCGGAGCCGTTGGGTTGTCAGCTAACCGCGCCGGGATGCCAGCTCTCGCCCTGCCAAGTAGAAGAGGCGGCAAAGACTACCTTTCGTACGAGCTTGCCGACCTGCGACCCGAGCAGCGCCGACTTTGCCAGCGGTGAAAACTGCGTCGCCGGGCGAGCCACAAGCCCACTCTTTGGCTTAGGCCTGGTCGAGGCGGTCGCGGACTCGACCTTCGAGCAGTTGGCGCAACGCCAGCCGTCGGCGGTACGCGGGACGCTTCGGCTGGTCACCGAGCACGGCGCGCAACGCGTCGCGCGCTTTGGCTGGAAGGACGACCACGCGACTTTGCGCGCGTTCTCCGCGGATGCGTACCTCAACGAGATGGGCATCACGAATCCGGACAGTCCGACGGAGGTGAGCAACTGCGCGCTCGGGGAGCAGCAGTTCGGTATCGTGTTGCAGGTGAGTGAGGACCCGGAGGATCCCACGGAAGCGGACGGTCGGGCCGACATCGACCGGTTCACCGATTTCATGCGGGCGCTGGACGCGCCGCCCACCGTTCGAGATTCTAGTGGGGGTAATGGCGCCCTCCTATTCAAAGAGATCGGCTGCCACGCCTGTCACAGGCCAAGCCTGACCACTGCGCGGAATCCAGCGTCGTTCATTCCGCCGACCACTGGCGGCGTACCGATCAGCTCGACGCTCAACGCGGCCCTCGCCAATCGGACCTTCCATCCGTACTCCGACTTCCTGCTGCACGACATGGGGTCGCTGGGTGACGGGATAACCTCAGGAACGGCAGGTCCGACGATGATGCGTACGGCACCATTGTGGGGGGTGCGCGCTCGCTCCCGTTTTCTGCACGACGGCCGCGCCAGCACGATTGCCGAAGCCATCAGTCTGCATGCGGGTCAGGGGGAGGCCGCGGCAGCCGCCTTCCAGGCGCTATCCGCACGCGAGCAGCGGCAACTGATCGACTTCCTCAACTCGATATGAGTGAGCGCGTGCGAGATGCCGAGAATGCGATGGCCACAAGAAGGGTTGCCGATCATTTGCTAACCGGGCGGCAGACCCGTGGCCGGCGATGTCGCAGCGAGATCGCGGGCATCGCGCTGTACCTGGCGAGTCCTGCCGGTGCCTACGCGACGGGGCAGACGTTTGTCGTAGACGGCGGCGAGTTGGTTTACGCTCCGCTCGACAATCAATGAGCAGCAGCCGCGGAAGGGCGAGACTCCCGGGCATCCATCTAGATGGTTCTCCCACGACACTGTCGGATCCGAATATCATCTGGATGGCTGGATCCGAGTAGTATTTGTCCCCGGGAAGGTATGTCCTGGGAATTGCGAAGCGGACTCTTCCCGATCGACGGGAATACGTGCTTATTGAGCTCACCTGCCTCGGCGTAGCGTCTTGCGTGGAGCGAAGCTCGGCGCTAGCCGGCGAGACCCGAGGCTCGCCCCGAGCCGCTGCGATGAACCTTCGGCATGGCGGCCCAGTCTCGCAGCCACCGCTTGGCGCGCTCAGGGTAGAAGCAGAGCAGCACGCGGTCGTAGACGAGCTTTCCCGGCTCGGTCAGCACGACCCGTGCGCCGTCGTCCTCGATCAGCTCCGCGTGGCGGAGGCGCTCGAGCAGCTCGCCGAAGTCGGTGTCGATCGAAGCGCCGAACGCGTGCTCGTAGGCGACGCGCGAGAGCGCCTTGCCGCAACCGAGGGAGCCCGCGACGAACTGCGTCTTGCGGTCGGCGACGTCCAGGTGGAACACCGTCTCGACGGGGCTCAGGCCTCGTTCCATCCGCTGCAAGTACGTTTCACACCGCTCGTGGTTGCGGTAGACCACGTTCCCGAGCTGGGAGCGCGCGCTCATGCCGATGCCGAGTTGGTCGACCGTGCCGGCGGCCGCGGAGGTCGGCGACTGCTCCGGCCGGGTCGTGGGACGGCGCTCAAACATGAAGCAACGCGTCTGCTCGAATCCCAGCTCTTCGGCGGCGCGGGTCACGAACGCGCGCCAGCGCATCAGCCGCTTTAGGTCGAGTCGCTCCTCGGCGGCGAGCCGCGCTGCGACCGGCGTGTGCTCGTTGAGTCGCAAGACGTACAAGCAGAGCGAGTGAACCCCAGCGGCGGCGACCGCTTCGAGATCGCGCTGGAAGCTCGCCTCCGTCTGACCGGGAAGGCCGTAGATTAGGTCGATGTTCAGGAGCAGGCCACTGTCCACGACCAGTCGACATGCATCGAGCGCCTGGGCGGGGCTGTGGCGGCGGCGCACGGCGTCCAACACCGCGTCGTCAAGGCTCTCGATGCCCATGCTCACCCGGCCGACGCCGTGATCCTGCAGCGCGCGCAGGTGTACCTCACGGATCGATTCCGGGGACGCCTCCACGGTGTGAGGGCGCTCAGCGGACGACGTCATACGCGCGAAGATCGCGGCGAGAAGGGCCGCGAGAAGATCGGAGGGCAGAGAGGTCGGCGTGCCCCCGCCGATGAACAACTGTGAGAGCGAGGTCCCCGACGCCACCCACTCGAGCTCTCGCTCGAGCGCGGCCACGTACCGCTCCATTTCCCGCTGCTTGGCGCCGACGCGCACGGCGAAGAAGCAGAACGTACAGCGGTAGTTGCAGAAGGGGATGTGGACGTAGAGTCGGAGATCGCCGGTCGCCGGCTGTGGGCGTTCGGCGAGCGGCCGCGATTCGAAGTTCTGCACGGCCCACGGGTACACGTGCGGCGTCGTGTACGCCGCGCTGGGTGCATCCCCGAGCGCTCGGGCAATCCGGTCGACTTCCGCGTTGGTGATCTTCACGGGCGTGGGGTGATCGCCTGCTCGCCGAGCTGCGGCCAGGCCGCAGGCGCGCTTGCCTTGGTGAGCCGCTCTCCGAGCGGCAGAGTCTCGTTCCAGTAGTACGCGATGATGCGTCGGCCGTTGAACGCCTGTGAAGCATCGGAGGCGAGCCAGACTGCCGGCGCTTGCATGACCTCGGGTTGAATGAGGGCGGCCCGATCGACCTTCGCATCGGCGGCGAAGAAGTTGGTGTTGGTCGGACCGCCGGGGACCAGGACGTTCGCCGTCACGCCGCTGCCTTCGAGCTCGTGTGCCATGAGGGCGACGAGAGCTTCATGCCCGGCCTTGGACGGCCCGTAGGGCGATGCGCGCTTGCGATACATCGTGTCCATGCTCGTGGTCACGCCGATGATCCGACCCCAGCCCTGCGCCAGCAGATGCCCCGCTACCGCCCGGGCCATGTAGAACGCGCCGCTGAAGTTGACGGCGACCACCCGGTCCCAGGCGGCCACGGGCACTTCCCAGAAATTCAGGCTGGTGGTGCTGAAGCCGCTTGCGCGCGGAGTGGTGCCGGCGTTGTTGACGAGTACGTGGAGGCCGCCGAGCTCCGCGATCGTGCGGTCGACCGCCCGTTCCGCCGCGTCGGCGTCCGAAACGTCGGTTACGATCGCCACGGCTGAGCCGCTGCCGCCGACCTCTTCGATCTCCCGGAGGCTTCGTGCGAGCCATTCCTGGTTGAGATCCAGCAACGCCACGCGCGCCCCCGCCCGCACCAGCGCGAGCGCCATCGCATGGCCCGTGCCGATCGGGCTGCCCGCCCCGGTCACGATGGCGACTTTTCCTCGAAGCATCCCCTGGCCCATGCTCGTCCGCATAGCGCCGTGGAGCCCGACTACGCAACGGGGCCCGGGCGGAGGCGAAGCGAGCTCAAATGGATGCCGAGCAGCCTCTGGTCTCCGCTCAGCCCGAGGGACGCGGGCGAGCGCGGTCGCATGATGCGGAAATCGATCGTGCATGGGCGCATAGCCACGAGCAGACCCGCGGGGATCGCCACTTCCTGGATCGCCGGAGCGGCGAACGGTGCCGCGAGGCGCCAACGGGCCACGCGCGACGAATCGACGAGGACGTGAACATCGAGCGTCGGATGGGACTCGCCGACCATCGCGGCGGCGAGCTCGATTTCCAACTGCAAGGGACCCTCGGAAAGCTCTCGCAGGACGAACTCCAACCGAGCGATGATTCCCTCGCTCCAAACGCCAACCGACTCGGCATAAGACCATCCGGAGCATAGCGCCGGGAGGCCGTTACCGTTACGGCCGAAGACGAGCCGCTGGCCGACCTCGTAGGCCGGTGGTGCGATCGGGGTCTCGGGCTCGCGCGGAGCCGTGAAGACGGAGCGCGCCATCGTCGTGCCCGGGCGGAGATCGAGACCCAACCGATCCAGCACGGTCCAGGCGGGCATCTGCCACCACCGCGCTGCGCCCCAGAGATGGCGCGGCAGCGAGCGGCAAAACGCCCGGGGCGATGCATTGCCTCCCCGGCGCACCTCTTGTTGGTGGGCGAGGACCGCTTGCGCAAACGCTCCGCGCGGCTCGGGGCGGAGCCGCGCGCGAAACTCCATCCACTCGAGCCACGAGACCCGCGCGCGTCGGAGCTGCTCCAGCGCCTGCTGCGGGATCGGAGCCGCGAAGGTCCCGGCCAGATACTGAAAGCAGTACCGGGCTTGCAGTACCAGACGACGCCGCGACGACTTGCGCCAGCAGCCGCTGCCAATCGATCGGCTCCGCTTCGTGCCGCAGGATCATGATTGCGTCGACGATCCAGCGGAGGTTCTCCCTCAGCTCGCGCTGCAGGCCGTGAACGCAAACGTGGAGAAGCTGGTCGGTCGCGTTCATCGCCTTGACCTTCATGCCCTGGAAGTCGAGAGAGATCGCGCCTTGCCAAAAGTCGTCGTCCGCATCCGGCTGGCGGGATTCGTGCAGCGCATGCCAGTGCAGGTCCACGTCCGGAGCGTTCGGAGCGACGAACAACCAGCCCGGACCGGCCCGGAACGCGCATCGGGCGAGGCACGAGAGGGCCATGCCCGCCGCCGGCTCGTAGCCGAGAGCCGAGAGCGTCGCGATCGCTCGCTCGACTTGGCTCGGGGGCACGAGCACGTCGACGTCCCGCATAGGCCGGAGCGCCGGGTCACCCGCGTAAAATCGTGTCAGCGCGGCTCCTTTGAGGACGAGCGGGTCGACCCCTGCTGCGACGAGGGCTTCCAGCACGGGTCGAGCGGCGGCGAGCTTCCCGTGCATCTTCGTCTGGCTCTCCTCGTACGCTTCGCGGAGCAGCGCGAGATCGCGGTCCGAGAGCCCAGCGTCGCGCAGGTTGCGGTACGCGACGGGAACAGGCGGCGACTTGTGCGCTCGACTCGCCTCGGGGTCGTTGGCGGCTCGCCATGCCTTCCAGCGGCGGACCGCTTCGTCGCCTGGGGCGAGTACCGCCTTGAGCAAGAGCTCCTGGTGGGGCTGCGGCAACACTTGTGGCGGAGGCTATGGTAAGAGGCGCAATGCTCAATCGAGAGGACGCCAAGACGCTGTCGCAGGTCGGCGCGGGCACTCCCGTCGGCGAGCTTCTGCGGCGCTACTGGATGCCGATCGCGGCGGTCGACGAGCTCGCCGAGACGGCCGATCCGGCCCGGTGCGAGTGCTCGGCGAGGATCTCGTCCTCTACCGGGACAAGCGTGGCACCTACGGTCTGCTCGAGCGCCGCTGCCCGCATCGCCAGTTCGACCTCTCGTACGGGATGGTCGAGGAATGCGGGATCCGTTGCAGCTACCACGGCTGGCGCTTCGACGAGGCGGGCCGCTGTCTCGAGCAGCCGTTCGAAGAGACGGTGAATCCGGGAACCGACGTTCAAGGAGCGAATCCGCACGCGCGCCTATCCGGTGCAGGCGAAGGCGGGGCTCCTGTGGGCGTACCTCGGTCCCGACCCCGCCTCGTTGCTGCCCGACTGGGCGGGCTTCTACAGCCCGGGGTACACGGTCGTCTCCTTCTTGCACCTGCCCTGCAACTGGGTTCAGGTCATGGAAGGCTTCTACGATCCCGTCCACATCGAGTGGCTTCACGATCGCTGGTCCTATCGCCTCCATGGCCGCGAGGTTCCGGCCCGGCGTCCGCGTCACACCGCGTTTCGCTGGCTGGACTTCGAGTACGGGGTGGTCTTCCAGCGAAAGCTCGAAGGCTCCGATCGATGGCTGGCGGATCGAACGGTGCTGTTTCCGAACGTCGACGGCGCGGGCGGGCAAGGCTGGTATCTGACCTGGGTCGTTCCGGTCGACGATGCACGGACGATCATGGTGTATCGACTGACGATCACCAGCTGGAAGACGCCGCTACGGGCAGGTGATGATCCCGCCGAAGCCGAGGGTCGAGCAGGAGCGCGTCCCCGTCTACCGCAAGCACGCGAGCCTCGAGCCGGAAGCGGGACCGACCGAGGACTTCGGCAGCCACCTCGTGAGCCAGGACTACGCGAGCTGGCTCGGGCCGGGCCCGCTCGTCGATCGAACCCGGGAGCACCTCGGCGAGACGGACCGGGGCATCATCATGTTTCGCGAGAAGCTGCTCGAGCAAGCGAGAATCGTCGCCGCGGGAGGCGATCCGCAAGGCGTGATTCGCGATCCGCAGAAGAACCGCAAGATCACCCTGCCGGGCGCGCGCAAGGGATACGGCGTGCGAGGCGAGGGGCTGCCGGGACTGACCGGAGACGAGGACGTGATGTTCCGCGCCTTTCTTCCCGTCGAGGTGCCGGAGCACATCAAGACGAAGTCGAGCTGGCGATGTCCGCGCTCGTGAAGGGGCTCCGCCCGGACTGGTGGAAGCGTTGACAGGATGCAGGTCGCAGAACTAGCTTCCTGCGGCGTTCGAACGGCAACGGGTGATCGGTGATGACGCGCGAGGAAATTCGGCAAACGATTCGCTCCTTCATCCTCGCCAACTTCCTCCCGGGCGAAGCAGTGGAAACGCTCCAGGACTCGACGTTGCTCATCAGCAGCGGAGTCATGACGTCGGTGTCGATGCTCGAGCTCGTCACCTTCCTCGAGGAGCGAGTTCTCGTTGACCCTCGAGCCCGAGGACATTCGCGTCGGTCGCATGGATACCGTCGAGCTGTTGGCCGATCTCGTCATGAGTCGAGCGGGGAAGGGCTCCGCGCTCGGCTAGCCGCCACGGATGACCCGTCTCGGCTCGCTCGCAGCGGCGGACGGTCGGCCCGCGGTGATCGAACCGGGGCGCGGAAGCGTCTCGTACGCGGATCTCGATCGACTCGCGGATGGCGTCGCCGCTCGATTGTGTCGGCTGGACGTCGAGCCGGGCGCCCGCATCGGTCTCTACGTCCGTCGCTCGTGCGACGCGATCGCCGCGATGCTGGGAACGCTTCGCGCCGGTTGCACCTATGTGCCCGTCGACCCCGGGGCTCCGGTCGAGCGCAATGCCGAAATTCACACCGACTGCGGCGTGCGCCTGACGATCGTCGAGGAGCGCTTCGAGGCGGGATATCGGCAGGCGACGCAGCGGCTCGGCGGATCGGTCGACGTCCATCCGATCGCGTCCGTGGGGCTGGGGCGCGCCATCCGCGAGTGGGCGCCCGACCCTGCCGAGTTCGCTCCCGAGCTTCGGGCGAAGCGCGCGTCCGCGCAGTCCGGGATCGCCTGTATTCTCTACACGTCGGGCACCACCGGCCGTCACAAGGGGTGGATGATGAGCCGAGCGGCGATCGCCGCGTTCGCGCGGTGGAGCCATCGCCTGTTCGGAATCGGCGAGCGCGACGTGTTCGCCAACCATGCGCCGTTTCACTTCGCCATGTCGCTGTTCGACATCTACTCGAGCTCGACCTGCGGCGCGCCGCTGGTCTTGGTTCCCGACGAGGTTCGCCAGTTCGCGCGGCACGTTGTCGATCTGATCAGCCGGGAGCGAGTGACGATCTTGTTCGCGACTCCCTCGATCCTGTCGCGGATCGCCGCGCTCGACGATCTGGAGTCACGCGATCTCTCCGCCCTTCGGCTCGTTGTGTTCGGCGGCGAGGTGTTTCCGGCGCCCCACTTGACGACGCTTCGACGCCGGCTTCCCCACCCCCGTTACTTCAATTGCTGGGGATCGACCGAGACGAACATCGCCACCTACTACGAGATTCCTCGCGACGCGGAGTTCGACGGTCCTCCTCCGATCGGCCGCCCGTCCGAGCACTACGAAGCGCGCGTCGTCGGAGTCCAGGGCGAGGTCGTTTCCGCGGGAACGATCGGCGAGCTCCAACTCCGCGGCGAGGGTCTGACGACCGGATATCTGAATCAGCCCGCGCTGAACGCCGAGCGCCTGCTCCCGGCCGCGGACGGAGGGCTGCCGTGGTATCGCACCGGCGACCTGGTGGTCGAGCTGCCGACCGGCGACCTCCGCTACGCCGGGCGCATCGGGCGCATGGTGAAGCTCCGCGGCTATCGCGTCGAGCCCGGCGAGATCGAGACGCGCCTCTACGAGCACCCGGCGATCAAGGAAGCCGTCGTGGTCGCGGTCGACGGTTCGCGTGGGCTCGAGCTCGTGGCCCACGTGAGCGGTACGCGCGTCTCGGTGGTCGAGCTGAAGGAGTTCTGCGCCGTGAAGCTCCCGCCCTACATGATCCCGGAGCGCTTCGCGTTCCACGCTGCGCTTCCCCGAACCTCGAGGGGCAAGATCGACTTCGAGAGGCTTCGCCGGGAGACTCCGGCGCAGTGATCGAGCTCAAGCGGACGCCGAAGTGCACGAGAGGATGCGATCGAGGACGGCTCCGCGATCGGCGATCGTACGAAGCTCCCACGACCGCGCCTCGGATAAGCGGGCCGCAAAGCGGTCTTGCTCGTCGGCGACCCGCCGCAACGCCGCGAGCAGCGCTTCGGGGGTGACCGGGGTTTGCGGCTCGGCAGTCAGCGGAACGGCCAGGCCGAGCTCCTGGCAGCGCCGAGCGAGCGCCGGTTGATCGCCGAAGAAGGGGTACGAGAGCATGGGAACTTCGTGGAAGATCGATTCGTGGGTCGAGTTGGTTCCGTGGTGGGTGATGAAGAGGTCGGCCTCCTCGAGCGCCGCCCACTGATCGGCGTAGTCGACGATGCGGACGTTCGACCGTACGAGCTCGCCGCGGGCATCCGCCGCGACGTCGCTCCCGCCAAGACTCACGAGGACGGCCGCATCGTGGTTCGCAAGGGCATCGGAGACGGCCTTCAACGCGGCGAGGGCGACGGTTGCGAAATACCGCCAGACACCCGTGCCGAACGAAACGTAGACTTTTCTTCCGTCCCGGCTGCGCGGGAACGCTCCGATAACCGGGGCGTTTCGTGATGCCGGCGGCAGGAGCGACCCGAAGAAGGCGATCGGCTCGAAGGCGGCGCGCTCGTCTGGCTCGAGGAACTCCTCCGGCTCCGCGTACACGTTCAAGTACGGACTCAACGCCTCGTAGTATGAAAACGGATTGGCGCCACTCATCCCGTGAACTTCCCGGAGGCACCGCACGGCCGCGCGGCACTCGGCGGAAATGGCGACGCGGGGGTCGCGCCTCAAGGCCGCGATCATGCGGGCCGGAACCGGCGCGTGGTTCGAGCAGAAGTTGACATACGGAATGCCGAGCCGCTGCGCCGCCACCGGACCTGCAACCGTGAAGGTGTCGTAGACGATCAATGCCGGGGTGAGCGCGCCGACCTCCTCGGCCAGGCTTTCGGCGTACGTCGCGGCGAAGGTGACGAATCGGCTTGGGAACGGCATCGACGTCGCATCCGCTGCCTCGAGCGGGCGGCGTGCGTAGAGATCGACGAAGCGCGCACCCACTCCCTCGACGTGGGCGCGGAAGTCGCCGCGGGTCATCACGTGCACGATGCAGCCGCGAGAGGCGAGCCCGGAAATCAACGGGAGGAGGGCTTGCACGTGCCCGGTCCCTCCCATGCACAAGACCACGATGGACCTGGTCATGGCACCGGATACGCGAGGCTCTTGCCCTCGGCGAAACGGCGAAGCAACGCAACCGAGGCATCGACGTATCGATCGAGCACGTCCTCGACCTCTCGCGATGCGCCGGCGACCTCGTCGGAGAGCTCGGTATCAGAATCTTCCGCGTTCGAAACCGACACCTGGATCGCGCCCGCCCTCGCGGAGGGCACGAACCACGAATGGAGGAACTCGATGAGCCACTCCGCTGTTGCTCGGTCGTTCGAGCGAAGAGCGGCGGTGAAGGGTCCCGCGAGCTGCGTCTCGAACTCCACGGGACTGACACGCCGGCCATGGTTCGGCGAAGAAGCAGATCTGTTCAAGACACTCGATCTCTAACTCAAGCGGAACGCAAATCCAATCGAGCGGCGGTATCGAGCGATCGAGCGTGCGCACCGGTTGCAAAGCGCGGCTTGTCGAGATCGATCAGAGCCGGACGTCTATCGCACCACCGCGGAAGCGACACTGCGTAAGCCCGGCGGAGACCTCGACGCGCCGTCTCTAACTGTTGGCTGAACTGCGGGATCGGTCATCGCTACTTCGGATCATGCAGGACATGGACCAGTCGAATTGCCTGGGAAACAGCAAAGAGGAGGGTCGGACGAGCGGGTTCCTACTGATCAAGGACGCCTACACCGTTCGGGGGAGACGCCTGAGCGAGAGCGCGCGGCGAAGAGCGCTCGGGAGACGAGGGACGATGTCCGCGACCCTCGACCGTCGTACCCCCCTCGCAGCGGGGGCACGCTAAGAGACGCGGTCACGAGTGCGCTTTGCCCCGCTGCTGCACCTGCCCCATGCGCGCCTCGAGCGTGTCAAGGTCCGTTGCTGCGGCGCGTGATCTGCCACAGTTGCGCACCGCGCGTGAGCGCAACTGCCTGCCGATCAAACTGCACCGGATCGATCAGCGCCGCCAACGCGTCAGCCTCGTCATCCAGTAAGAATAGCCAGCCACGCGCCTGGACCGTCAGCAACCATTGCTGGAGCAACTGGGTCGGCCGGGTCTGGCATTGGTACCACAAACACACGGTGGCGTCGGGCAATCGACCGTGGGCGTAGAACCGGAACTGGTACGCAGTGCGGTTCGACGCAAGCACGGCATCGCCGGAGGCTGCGGCCTCCGCCGCATACGCGATCAGCGGCTCCACGTCGTGGAGCGTGTCGTAGAGAAAGTGGTGTCTCCCCTCGCCGTGATAGAGGCCGATGCGATGGAGCACCGACGCCGAGCACCAGACGAGCGACACCATCACCGCGATCGCCACGCCGATCCAGTTGCCCCGCTGACATGACACCCAGCGACCGACCTCCACCAACCCCGCCGCCACCAATAAGATGTACGGTGGCGCCGCGAACAGCAGCAGCCGTCCGTGGGCGAGCAGATACCGATTCGCGAGCGCGGCGGCCACGGTGGCCCCCGCCGTGCCGACGCAAAGGCACAGCAGAAAGCCTCGCAGCCGGCGCGGCCACGCCCACGAGCCGATCATCGCGAGCACGATCGCGCATGGCCACACGCCAGGGAAGAGATAGCGCAGCGAGATGGTGAAGTATCGCCCGCAGGCCTCTGTAGTCTGGAGCGGCGTCGGTAAGCCGCCGATCGTAAACAACCACGAATGCCAGAAACTGTGCAGGCGTGGACTCGCCGCTTGCCGCCGGAGCGCCACCATGTAGGCGACGGCGAATGAGACGCCGAACAGGAACGATGCGGTAGCCCACCGCGCACGCGTCGCGCGATCCGCGCTGCGCCACCACACGAGCCATCCCCATGCCAAGATGACCGTGATCGGAAAGACTGCCCCGAACGTGATCCACGGGCCGGCGACCAAGAGCGCGCACAAGATCCCCGCCGTCGTGCCCCTGTCGCCACCGTGTGCGTCCCCGTCGCGCCCAAACAGGCGAACAGTCAGCCAGGGTAACGCGGCGGCAAGCAGAAAATCGAAACCGTACGACTTTAGCTCTCGCGAATAATAAATCAGCGCCGGCATGCCCGCGGCCAACCACAGTGCCGTCACGGCCACGGTCTGCGGCGCGCCCAGCGCGCGCGCGAGGCCAACTATGCAAGGGAGTGCCGCCAAGCCGCCCAGCAGCGGCGGCAGACGAAACGCGACCTCGGGCGGCAATGCGGGCAGCAAGGCGGCGAGCTTCGTGAGCGCAACGAACCCGACCGGAATCGGCCGCACATCCCTGATCACGTTATGGAGCGGCTCGCCGGCGAGCAACGCGCCCCACGCTTCATCTCGCCAGAAGGGCTTCGACGTCAACCACGTCACCCGCGTGAATGTGGCGACGATGAACCCCATCCACACCAGGGCGTCCAGGCGCCCCGCGGCGCGCGTCGTGGGACTCATCGGGCGGCTATCCAGAATCGGGCCTGCGCTCGCTGGGATCTCCGTCGGCACTACGGGTAGATCACTCCGTGTGAAGCGGTGTCGTTGCAGGGGCCCGTTGGAGGGCGCGAGGCTCCGCGCGCAAGAGGACCCATGGCTCGCGGCGGTCCGCGGGCGCGACCCTCGTCCATCCGAGCCCGGCGCTCTCGAGTTCCTTCGCCGCGCGTGCGGTCGGGCGTTCGTCGACGTAGAAGTGCGTGGTTCCAAGCCTCCGGATCTCTCGATCGAGGAGCGCGGGATCTTCTATAGTGAGCAGCGCACCGACCCGTACCCCGGCGCAGATTCCCTTGCTCGAGGAGAGGTAGCAGCAAAGGGCCGTCGGCCGGAGCGCCGCAGCGAGCCGCACGGACTCCGAAGCGAGTTCGTCGCGATTGCGGTTGAGGCGTCGCACCGCGATCGCGGTCGGCTGCCCCCCGCCAACCTCGGATGCTGGCGCCTGATTGAGGGCATCGTTGGGTGTTTGGTACGCTGCGTCGTAGCGAGCCGGTACGAACGGTACCGCGCAGAGGACGAGGCCGATCACGGCGAGTTCGGCCCGTCTCGAGCGCGCCGCCGGCCAAAGCGCTTCGAGTGCTCTGCCGACGAGTGCGAACATGCCAATCCCGACAGGCGCGAGATACGGGGCGCGCGCTCGCGAGGCGACCAAGACGACGAACGACGTGGCGAGGAGCGCTCCGAGGCCGATGAAGCCCCAATGGCGGCGCGCCTCCAAGCGGGGGTCGATTGGCGGGCGTAGGCGGATGGAACCAGCGACGACGAGCGCGATGAGCACGACACTCGCGCCGCGCGCCACGAGCGAGCCCGTGGGTATCGGAACGTAATCCGAGCCCTCGGCGGCCCCGGTCGCTCCCCACAGTAGCAGCTCCAGCGTGGCCGGCAGCAGTCGGAGGTTCCAGGCGAAGTGGCCAAGCATCGCTCGCGGCGATGCCGTCAGTGCTCCGAAGGGTCCCACGTCGGCGCGCCCGAAATCGCGCAGCAAGATTCGCTTGCATCCGACCCACGTAGCGCGGCGTGGCAGGCCCTCACGCTCCGCGACACCAAGCGCGTAGGCGTTGCAGAAGTGCCGCGTGGTCTTGGGCGTGCGGAATCTCGGTGCCCACCCGCCGGCGGCGAAGGTGATGGAGAGCACGACGGCCAAGGCGAGCGGGGGAAGCAGGAAGGGCAGGAGGACGGACCCGGGGCTCGCGCCGTTCGAGCGCCGCAGGCGGAACTCGTAGAAGGCACAAGCGGCCCCCCAGGCGACCGCCGCCGCCAGGAGCTCGGAGCGGATGAGAGAGAAGATCAGCAGCAGCCCGAGGACGGCGCCGCGAGCGCTTCGCCGCTCGCCGTACGTCGCAACCCACGCGGTGATCGCGCAAGCCGCGGCGCCGACGAGATGAACCTCATAGAGGCCGTCGAACTGCGTGGGAACTAAGGCAGCCCATGTCGCGAGCACCAGCGCGATCGGGGCTGGGAACAGGCGCCGGAAGAACGCGTGCCCGGCGAGAGCCAGCGCGAGCGCCGCGATTACGCGGTGAGCGGGAATGACGATGGTGGCGTCGTCGATCACCATTCGCGCGACGGCAAGAAGCACCGCGTATAGCGGCGCGCGATCGACGGTGAGGAGCCCTTGGCCGAGCCACGTCGATGCGGCGCGGTAGTATAGTTCCGTGTCGGTCGAGGTGAGGTCGCGGAACGTGAACACGCCGTCGAGCCGAGCGAGGCAGACTAGCGCGACGATCGTGTACGATGCGACGGCGAGGAGCCGGTCGCGCATCGCGAAGCGGCAGCACGCTTGCGCCACGGGCTCCTCCACAGAACGACCCTGTCCTCTCCTCCCGCTACGCGGAGATCAGCCGTCGCCCCTCGGTTTCGGGTCGGTCGGTAGCGGGGCAATAATGCCCGTCAACTTCTTCTGCGTGTAGTAGCTCGCGAGGCGCACGACGTGTTGGCGTATCACGTAACTTTCCTTGCGCACGCGGGAAAGCTCGTGGATGGCACCGAGCTCGGGCGCGAGATCCATGCCGTCTTTACTTCGCAGCGCGCGTACCGCCTCAAGCAGTGCCAGTGGTCGGGTCACCGTCGCGGCTCGCTGCGGTGATCCCTCGGCCCGGCGGCCCAGTCTCGCAGCCACCGCTTGGCGCGCTCAGGGTAGAAGCAGAGCAGCACGCGGTCGTAGACGAGCTTTCCCGGCTCGGTCAGCACGACCCGCGCGCCGTCGTCCTCGATCAGCTCCGCGTGGCGGAGGCGCTCGAGCAGCTCGCCGAAGTCGGTGTCGATCGAAGCGCCGAACGCGTGCTCGTAGGCGACGCGCGAGAGCGCTTTGCCGCAACCGAGGGAGCCCGCGACGAACTGCGTCTTGCGGTCGGCGACGTCCAGGTGGAACACCGTCTCGACGGGGCTCAGGCTCCGCTCCACCCGCTGCAGGTAGGTTTCAGATCGCTCGTGGTTGCGATAGACGACGTCGCCGAGCTGGGAGCGTGCGCTCATGCCGATGCCGAGTTGGTCGACCGTGCCGGCGGCCGCGGAGGTCGGCGACTGCTCCGGCCGGGTCGTGGGACGGCGCTCAAACATGAAGCAACGCGTCTGCTCGAATCCGAGCTCCTCGGCGGCGCGGGTCACGAACGCGCGCCAGCGCATCAGCCGCTTCAGGTCGAGTCGCTCCTCGGCGGCGAGCCGCGCTGCGACCGGCGTGTGCTCGTTGAGTCGCAAGACGTACAAGCAGAGCGAGTGAACCCCAGCGGCGGCGACCGCTTCGAGATCGCGCTGGAAGCTCGCCTCCGTCTGACCGGGAAGGCCGTAGATGAGGTCGACGTTCAAGGCGACGCCGCTCTCCACGACCATCCGGCACGCCTCGAGCGTCTGGGCGGGGCTGTGGCGGCGGCGCACGGCGTCCAACACCGCGTCGTCAAGGCTCTCGATGCCCATGCTCACCCGGCCGACGCCGTGATCCTGCAGCGCGCGCAGGTGTGCCTCACGGATCGATTCCGGGGACGCCTCCACGGTGTGAGGGCGCTCGCCGGATGACGTCATACGCGCGAAGATCGCGGCGAGAAGGGCCGCGAGAAGATCGGAGGGCAGAGAGGTCGGCGTGCCCCCGCCGATGAACAACTGTGAGAGCGAGGTCCCCGGCGCGACCCACTCGAGCTCTCGCTCGAGCGCGGCCACGTACCGCTCCATTTCCCGCTGCTTGGCGCCGACGCGCACGGCGAAGAAGCAGAACGTACAGCGGTAGTTGCAGAAGGGGATGTGGACGTAGAGTCGGAGATCGCCGTTCGCCGGCTGCGGGCGTTCGGCGAGCGGCCGCGATTCGAAGTTCTGCACGGCCCACGGGTACA
Source organism: uncultured delta proteobacterium (assembly GCA_963745025.1). Taxonomy (GTDB): domain Bacteria; phylum Desulfobacterota; class Binatia; order JACPRU01; family JACPRU01; genus CAVQIG01. The sequence goes on along the minus strand of CAVUWD010000011.1, from coordinate 328,305 downwards.
CGTGCGGCGTCGTGTACGCCGCGCTGGGTGCATCCCCGAGCGCTCGGGCAATCCGGTCGACTTCCGCGTCGGTGATCTTCACGGGCGTGGGGTGACTCGCCTGCTCGCCGAGCTGCGGCCAGGCCGCAGGCGCGCTTGCCTTGGTGAGCCGCTCTCCGAGCGGCAGATTTTCATCCCAGTAGTACGCGATGATGCGTCGGCCGTTGACGTCACGTGAGGCATCGGAAGCGAGCCAGACTGCCGGCGCCTGCATGACCTCGGGTTGAATGAGGGCGGCCCGATCGACCTTCGCCTCGGCGGCGAAGAAGTTGGTGTTGGTCGGACCGCCGGGGACCAGGACGTTCGCCGTCACGCCGCTGCCTTCGAGCTCGTGTGCCATGAGGGCGACGAGAGCTTCATGCCCGGCCTTGGACGGCCCGTAGCCCGGTCCCAGGCGGCCACGGGCACTTCCCAGAAATTTTGTGCGAGCCACTCTCGGTTGAGATCCAGCAACGCCACGCGCGCTCCCGCCCGCGCCAGCGCGAGCGCCATCGCATGGCCCGTGCCGATCGGGCTGCCCGCCCCGGTCACGATGGCGACTTTTCCTCGAAGCATCCCCTGGCCCATGCTCGTCCGCATAGCGCCGTGGAGCCCGACTACGCAACGGGGCCCGGGCGGAGGCGAAGCGAGCTCAAATGGATGCCGAGCAGCCTCTGGTCTGCGCTCAGCCCGAGGGACGCGGGCGAGCGCGGTCGCATGATGCGGAAATCGATCGTGCATGGGCGCATAGCCACGAGCAGACCCGCGGGGATCGCCACTTCCTGGATCGCCGGAGCGGCGAACGGTGCCGCGAGGCGCCAACGGGCCACGCGCGACGAATCGACGAGGACGTGAACCTTCGAGGTGCCGGAGCACATCAAAGACGAAGTCGAGGTGGCGATGTCCTCTCTCGTGAAGGGGCTCCGCCCGGACTGGTGGAAGCGTTGACAGGATGCAGGTCGCAGAACTAGCTTCCTGCGGCGTTCGAACGGCAACGGGTGATCGGCGATGACGCGCGAGGAAATTCGGCAAACGATTCGTTCCTTCATCCTCGCCAACTTCCTCCTGGGCGAAGCAGCGGAAACGCTCCAGGACTCGACGTTGCTCATCAGCAGCGGAGTCATGACGTCGGTGTCGATGCTCGAACTCGTCACCTTCCTCGAGGAGCAGTTCTCGTTCACCCTCGAGCCCGAGGACATTCGCGTCGGTCGCATGGATACCGTCGAGCTGTTGGCGGATCTCGTCATGAATCGAGCGGGGAAGGGCTCCGCGCTCGGCTAGCCTGAATTTCCACGCGAGGGGAATCGGCTAACAATTTCGCGGGGTAGGGGAGGGGAACTCCGCGCCGGGCGCGGCTTTCCACGTTTGGGCCGTTAGGGGGATGGTGCGCCGAGAGCGGCCGCCGAGGGGGGCGATGGCACCGCGGCGGCCGCGGGGAAATGCTCCGGCGATGGCGCCGTCTCGCCGCACGGGCGGCAGAAGCGACCCGAAGAATGCGATTGGGGCGAGGGCTGCGCGCTCGTCCGGGTCGAGGAACTCCGCGGGCTCGCCGTACACGTTCAAGTAGGGGCTCAACGCCTCGTAGTACGAAAACGGATTGGCGCCGCTCATCCCGTGAACTTCCTGCAGGCGCTTCACGGCCGCATGGCACTCGGCGGAAACGGCTACCCGCGGGTCCCGCCGCAATGCCTCGATCATGCGAGCCGGAACCGGCGCGTGGTTCGGGCAGACGTTGACGTACGGGATGCCGAGCCGCCGCGCCGCCACCGGGCCCGCGAGCGTGAAGGTATCGTAGACGATCAAGGCAGGTGCGAGCGCGCCGATCTCATCGGACAGGCTTTCGTCGTACATCGCGGCGAAGGTGACGAAGCGGCTCGGGAAGGGAATCGACGTCGCGTCCACCGCGTCGAGCGGACGGTGCGCGTAGAGGTCGACGAACCGCGCGCCCGCGCCCTCGACCTGGGTCCGGAAGTCGCTGCGGGTCATCACGTGCACGACGCGGCCGCGAGAGGCAAGCCCGGAAATCACCGGCAGGAGGATCTGCACGTGGCCGATCCCACCCATGCAGACGACCACGATGGATTCGGTCACGGCAGCGGATCCGCGAGGCTCTCGCCCTCGGCGAAGCGGCGAAGCAGCGCGACAGACGCATCGACGCGCGCCGGCATTCGCTGAAGGAACACTCTCGTGCCCGTCAGGGCCGCGACGATCTTCCAAAACCCGGTCGCTTCCGGCTCGCTCGGGGCCGAGGAACGGTAGCCGCGGAGGAAGCGGCCCCACGTCGCCTCCGGCATCGGCCAGCGGTGGAAGGTGCGTCCGAGATCGAGGCCCGCCGGATTGATGGCGAGCAACTCGTTATCGATGATTCGCAGCTCACCTCGCGGATCGATCAGCATGTTCTCGACGCAGAAGTCGAGGTGGATGAGGGCCGTTCGGGCCGACCGCGGATCGCGTCGACGGATCTCGGCTCGCAGACGAACCGCTTCGTCGGGCGCGAGCGCGCCGGCGCTCGTGAGGATCGCGAGGTCCGACTCGGCGCCCTCGATCCACTTCCGGGTACGGATCACGGAGGGAACTTCCGGACCGAGCGACCGGGCGTGCAGCCGTCCGAGCAACGCTCCGGCCTCTTCGGCCCGAGCGTCCGCGTCGAGCTCGGTGAGCGCCGCGCCCTCGACCCACTCCTCGAGGACCACGGACCCGTAGTTGGCTAGCGCCGGCGCGAAGGCCGCTTCCAGGCCGGCGCGCAGCTCGAAGTGGCGGCGCGCGTCCTCGGGGGCTCCGAAGTGTCGCGCCTTGATGCTTCGGCCGTCGTCGGCATCCACCCGGTACGCAAAGCGGATCCCCTTCCGCTCGCGCAGCGGCGAGACGAGCTCGATTCGCCGCGGGCGCAGGCCGTGTCGATCGAGCGCTTCCTCGACGTCTCGCGATACCTCGGGCGGGCCTGGGATCGTCACGGCAGGACGGTTTCCAGCAACCGCACGGCGAAGTCGGGCGCGGCGTAGGCGTCGCGGCCGAGAACGACGCGGTAGCCGGGAACGATTTCCGAGAGCGCATCCGCCAGGCTTCGCCGCGAAGCGCGCGTCCCACCGTCGAGCTCCTCGAACAGGGTCGGCTCGTGCCGGCCGGAAGGCTTGCCGTAGAGGTTCGCCCAGATTCCGGCGCTCACCTCCGCCGTGTCGAGCCGCTCGACGGCGAAGCCAGCCGTCTCGGGGCGGATCTGCGGAAAGACGATCGCGGCCAACGGCGCCGAGGCCAGCGGCTCCACCTTCAACTGCCGCGCGAGCTGCGCCGGGCTCAACGCGAATTCGACCGACCCGTCGAGCTCTTCGCCGAGGCTTGCGCCGGCGACCTCGTTGACGGCGTGGAGATACGGCCGCTCCACGTTGCGGAGCCCTCGCCGCAGCTCGGGAAACTCATGGAGCATCGGCGGCTGGATCTTCACCGCCGTGGGCATCCCGCGAATCGTGAACGCCGCCCTACCGGCGTTTCCGACGAACGCGCGGTCGTTGGCGATCCAACGGCAGCGCTCCGAGCGCAAGAGGTGGAAAGATAGCGTCGTCTTGCCGGCGCGCTTGGGGCCGACGATCACGACTGCACGGCCGCCGGCTTCGATGGCGGCGGCATGGAGATCGAGGTCCGTGCGGCGCGCCCGGGTGGCTGCGATTTCATGGAAGACGAGCTGCAGGGTGAACCGCCACCGTCGCGTGGTCGGGTCGCCGAAGAGGGCGATCTGGCGTGGGGCTAGGACGAGAAAGCACGAGCGCCTCGGGTCCGCGACCGTTATGCCTTCCTCGGTGGACCAGGCGGGCAGTGAGACCACCTGTTGATCCAAGGCAAAACAGGCGCGGGGAGCCGCGTCGAGTGGGCGCCGAACGTCGAGCTCGGCGTACGCACCTTCCGCGCTCGACACCGAAACCTGAATCTCGGCGGCTCCCGCGGTGGGCACGAACCACGGATGGAGGAATTCGATGAGCCACTCCGCCACCGCTCGGTCGTCCGAACGAAGGGCGACGGTGAGCGGTCCCGCAAGGCGCGCCTCCAGCGCCATGGGACGGATGCGCCGGACGTGATTGGCCGGAGAGGATCTGCTCAAGACGCCGAATCTCTAACCCAGGGGGAACACAAATCCAATCGAACGGCGGCGTCAAGCGGCGCGCCGCCCGCGCTCACAGCCCGCGCGCCGCCGCGACGACCGCGGCGGCCGCCTGCTCGGTGGTGAGCACCTCGGTGTTGAGGACGACGTCGTAGTGCGTCGGCAATTCCTCTTTCACGGCGTAGAAGCGCCTCAGGTAGTCTCGCCGCTCCCGGTCGGACGAGGCGACGGCCGCCTCGGCCTCGGCCCCAGCGAGTCCTTCCGCGGCGACCAGGCGCCGGGCGCGTACCTCGATCGGGGCGGTCACGAGCACGCGCAATACGCCTTCGACTCCGGCGAGGGCCATCGACGCGGCATGGGCGACGATCACCGCTCGACCCGCGCGGGCCACCTCGTGGATCGCCGCGCGAATCAGCACGCGCATGTCCTCCGGCACGGCGCGGCCGCTGGAGGCGGCGCCGGCGAAGGCGTCGAACGGCACGCCCGTGGCGAGGGTCGCCGCGCTCGCGAGGCCGCGCGCGCTCGGCAGCGTTTCGAGCAGGCGCTGCAGAAGAGGCTGTCGGTGCTCCGCGGCGGCGGCCAGCGCGGGATCGGCCTGCGCCTCCCTTGCCGCGAGCGCGACGATCTGCTCGTCGACGTAGCGAAACTCCAGACGACGGGCGACCAGCTCGCCGACGGCCTCGCCGCCGGCGGCGATCGTCCGCGAGATGCACACTGCCCGGACGTCCATCCTCTGCCTCCATGACCGCGACGGATCTTCGAATCGCCCGAGAGTCGCCGCACCGGACGCTACGACGCCGCGCGCTGCGAATACCTCGGGCAGCCGGCGCCGGTCAAAGCTCTCGACCGACCGGAAGAACCAAATCGTTCTCGCTTCGAGGGCAGCGACATCTCGCCTTGACACTTCTTCCGGCGCCATGGCAGTTGCCACTATGGTCTGACGGGTGAACGAAGCGACGCCGTGATTTCAGCGCGGCGCCGGCGCGAAGAGGAGACAGGGCGGTGGCTCGGAAACCTTTAGTGCTCGGAATCGATGCCGGCGGAACGATGACGGACACCTTCATCGTCGACGAGAACGGCGATTTCACCGTCGGCAAGGCCGCGACTACGCCGCACGACGAATCACTCGGATTTCTCGAGTCGGCGACAGACGCCATGTCCTACTGGGGAATCGACCAGCGATCCCTCTATCCGGAGCTCGAGGTCGCGCTCTACTCGGGCACGACGATGGTCAACACGCTGCTCACGCGTCGCGGCCAGAAGGTCGGCCTCATCACCACCAAGGGGTTCGAGGACGACGTCCTGATGGGCCGGGGGATGCAGAGCTGGACGGGGTACTCCTACTCGGATCGCATCCACGCGGTGACGCACGTGCATCCTTCGGCGCTCGTCGACCGCCACCACGTCCACGGCGTCACCGAGCGAATCGACGTCTTCGGAGAGGCGGTGATCCCGCTCTATGAGCACGACGTCGAGGCGGCCGCCGAAGAGCTTCTCGCCGACGGGGTGGAGGCGATCGTCGTCCACTTCCTCTACTCGTACCTGAACCCGGAGCACGAGAAGCGCGCGCAGGCGATCATCCACGGCGTGAGCGTGCGGATGGGTCGGAACGGCGACGTACCCGTGTACCTCGGCAGCGATCTCCGCCCGGTGATCCGCGAGAACTCGAGGCTGAATGCGGCGTTGATCGAGGCCTACGCGGTCGCTCCCGTGCGCACCCAGCTCGAGAAAGTCGAGAAGGCGGTGCAGAGCCGCGGCTACCGCTACCCGCTGCAGACGGTGCTGGCGTATGGAGGCCTCTGCAACATCCGTTATCCACGCCTGCACGAGACGCTCATCTCCGGGCCGGTCGGCGGCGTCATGGGCGCGAAGCACTTGAGCGACCTCACCGGCATGCAGAACATCATCGTCACCGACCTCGGAGGCACGAGCTTCGACATCGGAACGATCACCGCGGGGTACGTTCCGGTGGAGGCCGAGCCGGTGCTGGCGCGCTTCAAGTTGAACCTACCTACGATCGCCATGGAGAACATCGGCGCGGGAGCCGGCAGCTACGTAAAGGTCGATCCGGTCACCAAGAAGGTGCAGATCGGTCCGGAGAGCGCGGGGTCGACTCCGGGGCCGGTCTCGTTCGGCAAGGGCGGCACGACGGTCACGATCACCGACTGCGATCTCGTCCTCGGTTACCTGAATCCCGACTACTTCCTCGGCGGCAAGCAGAAGCTCGACAAGGAGCTCGCGCTGCGCGCGCTGAAGGAGCAGGTGACCGAGCAGATCGGCGTCGACGTATACGCGGGAGCGGAGGCGATCGTCCGCATGATGGAGCGCGAGGCGCGCGACGCGATCCGCGCGGTCGCCTCGGCACGCGGTCTCGACACCACGCAGTACACGCTCTTCGGCTACGGCGGAGCCGGCCCATTGCACCTCGCGGGTTATACGGAAGGGCTCGATTTCAGCGGCGTGCTGACCTTCCACTTTGCCGCGGCCTTCTCGGCCTTCGGGTGCACGACGGCCGATTACCAGCACCGTTACGCTCGCTCGGTCCATCTCGGGTTGCCGTCCGGCGCGGATCAGGAAGCCAAGCGGGCGGTTGCCGAGTCCGTCAACAGGATCTGGGAGGAGATGGAAGAAGCGGCGCGCGCCGAGATGGCCGCCGAGATCGCGGTCGGCCGCGAGATCCGCTTCACGCAGCTCGCGATGGTGCGCTACGGCGGGCAGCTGAGCGATCTCGAGGTGGTCTCGCCGGCCCCGCGCTTGAAGACGGCCGCCGACGTCGACCGGCTGATCGCTGCCTGGGAAGACCTCTACTCGAAGATCAACTCGCGCGTCGCACGGTACGAGGGCGCCGGCTACCAGATCTTCGAGCTCGGGCTTCTCGCTTCGGTCGAGAAGGTGAAGCCGCGCATCGTCAAGCAGCCGCTCGGCTCCACGGAGCCTGAGCGAAAGGCCCACAAGGGTACGCGCAACATGTACTGGAAGGGACGCTGGCTGCCGGCTTCGCTGTGGGAGATGGAGCTTCTAAAGCCCGGCAATCGGGTCACGGGTCCGGCCATCATCGAGCATCCGGCGACGACGCTGGTGGTGCCGGAGGGCAAGCGCATCGACATCGACGAGTGGAACTTCTTCTGGCTTCGCGGAAGGTAAAGGAGTGATGGCCATGGAGATGGCGACCAAAACCACGGCAGAGGCGCCTCCCGAGCGGCGCGGCATCGGCCCGGACGGCCTGACGCTCGTCACGGCGCTCGCGCGAAACCGCGAGCTGCTCGACGAGACGGGCCACTACCACGGCATCTCCGACCTTCGCCTGAAGGCGGAGAACTACCTCCATTACGAGAGCCTGCACGCGCGACTGCGCTCGGCGGTGGTGAACGCGCGCGAGACCTCGAAGAAGATCTCGGCCTCGCCGGGCGTTCGCGAGGTCGGCGAGTCGGTGGTCGCGCTCTACACCCCCGAGGGCGATAGCGTGGTCCTCTCGACCGGGATCATGGTGCACGTGCACACGCTCTCCCGCTTCATCCAATGGATGATCGAGCGCGACTACGAGTCGGACCCGGGGATCGCCCACGGCGACGTCTTCGCCAACAACGATCCCTTCGTGTCCGACGTGCATCCGCCGGACCTCATGAACGTCATGCCGATCTTCCACGGGAAGGAGCTGATCGGCTGGGTGGGCGCGGTGGCGCACGAGCTGGAGATCGGCGGCGTCTTCGGCGGCGCCAACCAGACGACCACGGCGGAGCGCTTCGGGCAGGGCATGATCGTCAGCGCCGAGAAGGTCGCCGTCAACGACAAGATCCGGCGCGACTTCTTCGTGCGCGCGGAGATGAATCTGCGCACGCCCGTCTATTTCGTGCTCGACGAGAAGGCGATGGTGAGCGCTTGTCTCGACGTCCGCGAGAAGGTGCTCGAGGTGGTCGAGCAGTACGGGCTCGACTACTACAAGCGGGCGATCCGCGAGATCATCGAGGAAGGCCGCCGTGCGCACCTCCAGCGCATGAAGATGCTGACCGTGCCCGGTCGCTACCGATCGGCCGCCCACGCCGGGCATCTCTTCGAGGGCAAGGCCGGCGCTTCGCCGCTCAGCCGCAACTGCATCGTTCACATCCCCCTCGAGATGACGATCGACCGTCAGGGCTTCATGACGATCGACTACGAGGGCGCGGGGCGGAAGATGTGGAATCCGTACAACTGCCCGCCGGCGGCGATGGACGGCGGCTTCTTCGTCACGCTGACCCAGTTCATCGACTTCGACGGCAAGGTGAACGACGGCTGCTGGTTTGCCACGCGCATGATCTGCCCGCCCGGAAGCTGGTGCAATCCGGGCGACGACATGACGGCGACCTCGTCGGCGTGGGGCTCGCTCATGCCGGGCTTCGGCTCGCTACAGCGGATGATCAGCCGGTCTTTCCTGGCTCGGGGCTTCCGTGAAGAGGTGTTCCTCGGACAGGTGAACACGCCGATCATCGAGGGCGGCGGCATCAACCAGTACGGGCTTCGCTTCGGCGGCCAGAACCTTGAGTGCTCCGCCGAGGGCAGCGGCGCTCGCGGGATCATGGACGGCATCGACTGCGGCTACGTCGGCTGGAATCCCGAGTCGGACATGGGGAACGTCGAGATTTGGGAGATGACCCTGCCGATCCTCTACCTGGGCCGGCGCATCTGGCGGGACTCGCCGGGAGCCGGCAAGTACCGCGCGGGCGCGACCTACAGCTCGCTGCTGATGATCCACAAGACGCCGCTCTACAACGTGGTGTCGACCATCCACTCCGACAAGGTCTTCGACAACCAGGGGATGTGCGGCGGGTATCCGGGACCGACGGCCAAGTTCGAGTACGTGTCGAGGAACAACGACCTGCGCGAGCGGATCGCGCGGAAGGAGCCGCTGCCTCACGTCGAGGGCGACCCGCGCCGGCCGGACATGTCGACGCGGGTGCGCGGCGAGTTCAAGATCGTCGACGGCGTCTTTCTCGAGCAGCCGCTGCGCTCCGGCGATCTCTTCCAGTTTTTCTACAACACGGGCGGTGGCTACGGAGACCCGATCGAGCGCGATCCCGAGGCCGTGCGGCGAGACCTCGACAACGGCATCCAGTCGATCGAAATCGCGGCGAACGTTTATCGTGTGGCGGCGCGGTTCGATGCCGAGACCAAGCGCCACGTAGTCGACGCGGAGGCGACCCGGAAGTCGCGCACGGAGTGCCACGAGGAACGCGGGCGGCGCGCAGTGCCCGTGAAGCAATGGATGGCGAAGGAGCGGGAGAGGCTTCTCCGCCAGAAGCTCGGCCGCGAGGTGAAGGAGATGTACAACGACGTGTTCGGCTTCTCCGAGCGTTGGGGCCGCGAGTACCGCGAGTTCTGGAAGCTGCCGGGCGATTTCGTCTTCGACGTGTGAGCGACTACGGTAGGAATTCTCATTTTTCGGCGAACAGAATGAGAACCGACGCATCGTCGCGATCGCGCGTTTCGGGTGCGGCGCAGTCGCGCTAAGAGGGGAAGGACTTCCATGCCGAGCTACGCGAAGGACGTGATCCGCGATCTCATCGACGGCAAGCTCCCGTGGCAGACGACGAAGCCGATCATGAGCGACTTCAAGGACGAGGAGCGCTTCGAGATCTATCTAGAGATCCTGCAAGAGCGAGTGCCCTGGAAGGAGCGGATCCTCTTGCCGATCGGCGAGCACCTCTACATCGTGCAGAAGGGGCAGGAGCGCATCGTCAAGTGCGGCTGCGGCCACGAGTTCGGCCCGTACACCGAGAACTGGAAGCTCGAGGCGCTCGTCTACGTGCGCGACAGCGAGGAGACGCTCGACGAGATCTACCCCGGCGCGCGGAAGTGCGACCCGCAGTGGATGGAGCTCCGCGAGTACTATTGCCCTGGCTGCAAGACCCAGCTCGAGGTCGAGGCCGTGACGCCCGGCTATCCGGTGGTCTTCGATTTCCTTCCCGACCTCGAGGGTTTCTACCGCGACTGGCTGAAGAAGCCGCTCTAGGGAGCCAACCGCGATGTCGTTTGTGGAAACGTCGTGACGGCCATCACGCAGTCCGTGGATTTCCAGCGTCGCGGCCGCGTCGCGGTCCTGACGGTCAATAACCCACCCGTCAACGCGCTCAGCCAGCACGTTCGGGAAGGGCTGCGCGACGGCGTCAAGCAGGCAACCGCCGACCCGGGGGCTGGTGCGATCGTGATCGTCTGCGCCGGTCGCACCTTCATCGCGGGCGCGGACATCACGGAGTTCGGCAAGGTGCCGAAGGAGCCCGGCCTCCACGAGGTGCTCGACCTGATCGAGGGCGCGCCGAAGCCCGTCGTGGCGGCGATCCACGGCACGGCGCTCGGCGGCGGCCTCGAGGTCGCGCTCGCGTGCCACTACCGGGTCGGCGTGGCGACGGCGCGCTTCGGCCTGCCCGAGGTGAAGCTCGGCCTCCTGCCCGGGGCGGGCGGCACCCAGCGACTGCCCCGCGTCGTCGGGGTCGAGAAGGCGCTGCAGATGATCGTGAGCGGCGACCCGATCGGGGCGGGTGAGGCGCGCGAACACGGCCTGATCGACGAGATCGTGGAAGGAGATCTCGGCACGGCGGCAGTGGCCTTCGCCGACAAGATCCTCGCCGAGCGGCGCCCACTCAAGAAGATCCGAGACCTCGGCGAGAAGCTCGAGGCCGTCCGCGGCAAGCCCGAGGTGTTCGAGAGATTCAGGAAGTCGATCGCGCGACAGACACGCGGATTCCGCGCACCCGAGAACTGCATCAAGGCGGTCGAGGCGGCAGTGAACATGCCGTTCGACCAGGGCCTCGGGCGCGAGCGCGAGCTGTTCGTCGAGCTCCTGAGCTCGCCCGAGTCGAAGGCGCAGCGGTACTTCTTCTTCGCCGAGCGCGAGGCGGCCAAGATACCGGATGTGCCTGGCGACACCCCGACCCGGGAGATCCGCAAAGCGGCGGTCATCGGCGCTGGGACCATGGGCGGCGGCATCGCGATGAATTTCGCCAACGTCGGCATTCCCGTGACCGTGGTGGAGGTCGCACGGGACGCTCTCGACCGCGGCCTCACGGTGGTGCGGAAGAACTACGAGGCGACGGCGAGTAAGGGTCGCCTCGCTCCACAGGACGTCGAGACGCGCATGGCTCTCATCCACGGCACGACCGACTTCGGCGTCATCGCTGACGCCGACATCGTCGTGGAGGCCGTGTTCGAGGAGATGCCGATCAAGAAGGAGGTCTTCGCGAAGATCGACTCGATCGCCAAGGCCGGCGCCGTCCTCGCCACCAACACGTCCACGCTCGACGTCAACGAGATCGCCTCGGCGACCGCGCGCCCGGAAAGCGTCATCGGCATGCACTTCTTCTCCCCCGCCAACGTCATGAGGCTTCTCGAAGTCGTCCGCGGGGCAAAGACCGCGAAGCCGGTGATCGCGACCGCCATGAGCGTCGGGCGACGGATCCACAAGGTGCCGGTGCTGGTGGGTGTCTGCGACGGGTTCGTCGGCAACCGCATGCTCTATCAGCGCGGGCGCGAGGCCGAGAAGCTCGTCCTCGAAGGCGCGCTGCCCCACCAGGTGGACAAGGTGCTCTACGAGTTCGGCTTCCCGATGGGCCCGTTCGCGATGGGCGATCTCGCCGGGCTCGACGTCGGCTGGCGCATCCGCAAGGCCAAGGGGCGGAAGTCGCCCGTTGCCGACCGGCTCTGCGAGATGGGACGCTTCGGCCAGAAGACCGGCGCTGGCTACTACAAGTACGGCGCCGAACGCACGGCCACGCCCGACCCCGACGTCGAGCGGATCATCCTCGAGGTTGCGGAGGAGATCGGGATCGTGCGGCGCCCGATCGCCGACGACGAGATCCTGGCGCGCCTCCTCTACCCGATGGTCAACGAGGGTGCCAAGATTCTCGACGAGAAGATCGCGATTCGCGCCAGCGACATCGACGTGATCTGGGTCTACGGATACGGGTGGCCGATCTACCGCGGCGGCCCGATGTTCTGGGCCGACGAGATCGGCCTGCGCACGATCCGCGACCGGCTGCTCGAGTGGCAGCGCCGAGAGGGTGATGTCTGGAAGCCGGCCGCGATGCTCGACCGCCTCGTCGCGGAGGGCAAGAGGTTCGTCCAGTAATCGATTCCCGTTTCCCCGTCGGAGGAGCGCGCCGAGCGGCGCGAGAAGGAGAAGAGCATGGCCAAGCACGGGCGACTCAGGAAGAGCCAGTACGGATTCACGATGCCGGTGACCGCCCCCGCGGTGCAGTCGCCGCCGTTCTACTACCGGAACATGGAGATGATCATCGTCGAGTACCGCACGGACGAGGAGGAAGCGCTTCGTGCGCTACCGGACGGGTTGGAGCTCGCCGAGCCGGCGACGGCGAGCCTGGTCATCGCCAAATACCACTTCTCGACCTTCGGCCCTTACAACGAGGCGATCCTCGGCATCGGCTGCAAGTGGAAGGGTGAGCTGATGAGCTTCTTGCCGAACCTGTTCGTCACTCAAGAAGCACCGCTCATCGCCGGGCGGGAGATCTGGGGATACGCGAAGAAGCTCGCACACGTCGACCTCGTGAAGGAGCACGAGGAGTACATGGGCATCATCGAGCGGCCGCGGGGCAACCGTCTCGCGACGGCGGTGATGAGAACCATCAGAAACGTGCCCGCGGACCAGTTCCAGTTTCCGAAGATCCTGTCGCTCAAGGTGATCCCGAATGCCGAGGAGAGCGAGGGGCCCGCCATCGCGCAGCTCGTCTCGTGCGACTTCCGAGTCACTCCGGTCGTCGCGACCGACGGCCTCACGGAAGTCTGGAGCGGACCCGGCTCGCTCGCGTACAATTCGCCGACTGAGGTCGACCCCTGGCACCGCCTCTCGGTCAAGGAGATCGTCTCCTGCCGATATGGCTGGTTCAATGCCCTTCTCCCGTACGGCAAGATCCTGACCGAGTACTGAGGGATGCGACCTGCCGGGCGCGCTCGCGGTCGATCCGACCGTGCGCGCCCGAGACCTGCCACATGCCCGCGAGCAGGCGGCAGATCTCCAAGTCGGCAGTGAAGGCGAGGCGGCTCGATCCGGGCAAGCCCATCGCCAGAGCCCGCGCTACTCGGGCAGGGTCTGGCCCGAGCCGCCCATCTCTTTCGGAACGTCCTTCATCTTCGGAAGCCCGTCCTTCACGCGCAGCACCGCCTCCTGATAGTGAACGTGCACGGCCGGCTTGAAGGCGAGATCCGGAATGACGGCTGCGTACACGTCGATGAGCCCCATCGACGGATGATCGGTGAAGACGTGGCCGCCGCAACTCTTGCACCACTTGCGCTGGCTCTGCGGCGTTTTGGCGTACACGCCGATGTTGTCGGCGCCCCGTGTGATCTTCACGGCGTCGGGCTTCCACAATGAGAAGGCGTTGACGGGCCCTGCCGACCAGTGACGGCACGATCTGCAGTGGCAGTAGCCCATCGCCACCGGCTCGCCGCTCACTGTGAGCTGCACTGCTCCGCAAAAGCAGCTGCCCGAGCACGTTGCTTCCTTACCCATGATTCACCTCCCGGCAAAAGAGCTCACGACTTAGTGTCAGCTTCGGTGCCGTGTTTCAACGACCGAGGAGTTGAGAGACGGCGTCAGCCCGCGCCGCCTAGCCCCCCAACCGTCCCGCATTCTCAAAAGCCGAGGTGAAGCCCGGCGTCGAGAGCCACGAACCGAAGAAGGGTGATTCCGAACGAGGCCCTCGCGCCGCCTAGGAGGTTGCGTCACAGATCGCTCCCGTCGGTCGCGATCCCGGCTCCGGCCGCGTAGGCTGCCGAGCTAGCCTTCGCCGCCCTCGTCGTGCAGGAGAAAGGGCTCGCTTCCTTCGACCGCAATCGTGATCGCCAGGCTTCTCACCGAAGGCGGCGCCACCAGAAGCGGCGTGAGACGAGCAACGAAGTCGGTTGCGAGTGCACTCTCGGCATACGCGCGCAGGTCCTTGGCGCTGCGCCAAGAGCTGATGATCAGGATCTCGCCGTCGCCTTGCAGAACCTGCACGAGAAGCATTCCGGTCGTGCGCCGCACGAGATCAACCTGCTGGCGGATGACCGCGAGAGCCTCGGCGGCTTTTCCCGGGAGCGCGTTACCTTGAAATACCCGGCAGTAAATGAGCTCGCCCTCCTTCCTACCGGCGACCTGCGGATCGCCACCAAAGGAAAGCTAACCTAGTCCCGTCGATGCCGGCAAGCAAGCTCGCGAAGCGGAAAACGACTCGAGCCGCCGGCCAGACCTTTCAACGTCGAATCACCGCGCGCGAGAAGCGAGACATGAGCTCGTGCGCGTTTCCGCCAAGGACGATGCCGAAGTCAGTGACGCCAGCGTCCGCGAACTGGCGCACTCGCTCCACGCACTCCTCGGGCGGGCCGACGATGGGGATCGTGCGCATCACATCCGTGTCGAGGAGCTCGAGATGCTCTTTGCGCAGCCTGAGGAAGTAGTTCTCGTAGAATCGTGCGTAGTCGCGGTCCGGGTCGATTCCTTCTTTCTTCATCCAGCGGAGAAAGCGCTCGATCGGTCGCGCCAGCATCTCCGGGACGCCGATCGGCTTGCCCGCGGCATCGACCGCGAGGCTGCCCGCATGAATCTGGTAGCGCAGCGCCGAGAAGATCGACGGTCCGACGGCCATCCGCGCCTGCTCGGAGTCGACGCGCTCGCCCGGTCGGGTGACGTAGACGTTGTGAAAGCACACGGTGCGGAAGCCGTCGGCGGCGAGATCTCTTCCAGCCTTCGCGGCTCCCCGGTCGATCACCTTGCGCGCGGCCCGGACGTCGTCGGGGCCGCCCCAGAAGGTAATCCAGCCGTCGCCGACCTCGCCCGTCAGCTCCATCGCCTTAGGCCCGAACGCACCGAGGAGAAGGGGGATCGGCCCGTCGAGGTCGATCACGCCGCGATCGGGGTGCATGAGGCGGATCGGCCGAACGGTGTCGCCCTCGCGGTACTCGACCGTCTCGCCTCTCAGGAGCCCCTTCACGGTGCGCGCGTAATCTCGAAAATCGCGAAACGACATCGGCGGGAAGCCCATCGTCCTTCGGCCGGTATTCCCGGTTCCGAGCCCGAGGACCATCCGGCCCGGGAAGAGCCGGTTCAGGGTCGCGATCGAGTGGGCGGTGACGGGCGCGATGCGAGAGGGCGCTACCGCGACGCCGGTACCGAGCGTCATCAGGCGGGTCTGCTGGGCGCAGAGCGCCATGATGACGTAGACGTCGGAATAGACCATGTGCGAATCGAAGAGCCAGCCGGCGTCGAAGCCCAGCGATTCCGCGGCGGCGCAATACGCGGGCATGTCCGGCGTGGCGGGACCGACGATACCAAAGCGCATGGAGACCTCCTTTCGCGGAGCGGCTTAAATCGCATGGTTCCACCCTCGCGCGAATCTTCTCCTCGTCTAGTATCATTTTCAACGGCGCGCGCGAGTGGGCGTGTGGAGCAGCCGCGCCCAACGAAGCTCGTGATGGACGACGCGGTGGAGCGGGCGATCAGCCGTCCAGAACGGCACCTTCAAGATCTCTGCGAGAGCGGGTGATCGATGTTGGGTTGCGCCGCGCCGCTCGCAAAGAGCAGCTCTTCGCGGCCGGAAGAAAGCGTGGCGACCACGGCCTCCAAGCGACTTCGCAAGACTTCGGACGATCCAGGCGACCGAATCACGGCAACCCGCTTCGCCGGATCGCGGCGCTACGCGCGACCCATCCGCGCGACCACTTCGCCGAGCGAGAGCTCCCGTTCTCGGGTCTGACCGCCCTGCTCGAGGAACCGCCTCATGCGCCCGCGAGCGTTCTCCGTCGCCGCGGACTGGAGAAAGAGGTGGGCCTCCTCGAGGAGACCCTCTACGGTCGGTCGCTCGGCCGCATTCACGGCGGCCTTGGCGAGCGCGATCCCTTCTGGCGGGAAAGACGCGATGCGGTAGGCGAGTTGCTCGACGAAGGGGCCGAGCTCGGCGGGGGGCAGGGCGCGGTTGATGTAGCCGTAGCGTTCCGCGAGCTCGGCGGTGAAATCCTCGCACCCGAGGATCACCTCGAGCGCGCGGCCGCGACCGATGAGCCGCGGCAGCCGCTGCGTGCCGCTTCCGCCGGGGATGATGCCCACCGAGACTTCCGGCTGGCTCAGCACGGCGCGCCCGATTGCCCCGAAGCGCATGTCGAGCGAGAGCAGGAACTCGCTGCCGCCGCCACGGGCTCGCCCCTCGATCTTGCCGATCGTTGCCTTCGGCATCGTCCGGAAGCGATCGACCATCTGGTGAAACGGCCCGAGCTTGTCCGATTTCGCGGGTGGCTCGGTTGGGAGCGAGAGGATCAGGTTCACGTCCGCGTGCGCGATGAAGAAGTCCCGATCGGCGCTCTCGAAGACGGCGACGCGGACGTCACGGTCGGCTTCGATCTCGCGTCCGACGCGATCGAGGTCGTTGATCAGCGCCAGGTCGAGCAGGTTGATCGGCGGGTGATCGATCGTGACGAAGGCCACGCCACGATCGAACCGGATCTTCAGGCATTCGTATCCGTCGTAGGCCATCTCGGTCTCCTTGACAGGCGATCATCGCAGAGCGGCTCGGGTGCAGTACAGCGGCGGCGGTCGGGGACGCCCGGACGCAGTGCCTAGCCTTCACACCTGCCGTGTTCCACTTTGCGGATTTCCGGTCTCTACCAGAGATCATCACGCACGCCGCGACCTCCATGCGGGGCTATCCGCGCGGGCTCCGCCCCCCGACGCGCGTTACGCTGGAGGATCGAACGGCAGCTTCCGAACCGTCACGTGCTCGGGCTCGATCACGAGCACGACGCGGCCCTCGCGGTTCCGCCACGGGAACTCCTTCCCCGTGTACTTTCGGGAGATCTCGTCCATCACCGCGAGATCAGGATCGGGCCGCCTCTCGACGATGCGCCCGCGGATCATCGCCTCATCGTAGGGATTGCGGAAGCCGATGATCGAGAGGCCGACGCGCGGATCGCGTCGCGAGTTCTTGGCCTTGACCGTCCCTTCGCCCGTGCCGACGAGAACGCGATTTCCCTCGCGGCCCACCCAGACGGGGTCGACCTGCGGCGCGCCGTTCTTCCGGAGCGTTGCGAGATGGGCGAAGTTCGGACCGTCGAGGAGCGCCTTGACGTCGTCAGGGAGCGAGGTCGGCATGCGCGGATGCTCACACCGGAGCCGCCTCGATGCAACCCGAGCCTGGAGCTAAAATAGATGGCGGAAGCTCCCCGGGCCACGTGTGCATGCCGATCTCGAGCACGAGCGGTCACGTGGCGAACGAGTCGGCGATCCTCTTCTCCTGGATCGCTCCGCGCTTCTCGACTAGACGGGGATCTCATGCCACAGCGACCGACGCTGATGGGCACCCGCGGCATGGTGGTGACGGAGCACTACCTTTCGGCCGAGGCCGGCCTGCGCATCCTCCACGCTGGCGGAAACGCCTTCGACGCCGCAATCGCAGCGACGCTCGCGGAAGGCGTCCTCAACCCGCACATGCATACCCTCGGCGGAGAGCTCTCCGCGCTCGGTTACGTCGCTTCGGAGCGCTCGGTGTTCGCCGTCAACGGCGACACAGTCGCGCCACGGGCCGCCACGATCGAGTGGTTCAAGGCACACGAGATCGACCTCATTCCTTTGGCAGGCGTGCTCGCCGCGGGTCCGCCCGCGGTACCGCACGCGCTCCTGACAGTCCTGGCCCGCTTCGGAACTCGAAGCTTCGCAGAGGTCGTCACGCCGGCCCTCGAGCTCGCCGAGGAGGGATTCCCGCTTCATCCCGCGCTCCGGGGTCCGGCGCCTGCACATCCCCTCGGTGACTTCTCTCTCGCCGCCAGCGCCAATCTCTTTCGTACGACCTGGCCTTCGTCGGCCGCGGTCTATCTTCCCGGCGGGCGCCTGCCCGAGATCGGCGAGCGGATGCGAAACCCCAATCTCGCTCGCACGTTCCGCCGTCTCATCGCCGCCGAGGAGCGTGCTCGTGGGCACGGCCGCACGGACGGCATCGCCGCAGCAATCGACGCCTTCTATCGGGGCGAGATCGCCGACATCATCGCCGCGCACGCCGTCGCTCACGGTGGGCTGCTCAGGCGTGAGGATCTGCACGAGTACCGGAGCGCGATCGAGCCGACCGTATCGCTCGACTATCGCGGCTACACCGTCCACAAGTGCGGACCCTGGAGCCAGGGGCCCGTCTTCCTGCAGCAGCTCATGCTCCTCAGCGGCTTCGAGCTCCGCGCTTTCGGGCACAATAGCGCGGACTACATTCATGTCATCGCCGAGGCTGCGAAGCTCGCCTTCGCGGACCGTGAGCAATACTACGGCGATCCCCACTTCGTCGACGTGCCGCTCGCGGGACTGCTTTCCGACAGCTATGCGGCCGCGCGCCGCGCCCTCATCGACCGTCGGCGCGCCTCGCTCGAGCAGCGTCCGGGCGACCCGCGCCGCGGCGCCGCGCTCCTCGAAGGTGAAGAGATCTTCGCGGCGCGGAACTGGGGACGTGGCACGGTGTACGTTGCGGTGGTGGACGGCGCGCGCAACATGGCCTCGTTCACGCCGAGCGGCGCCTGGATCTCCGCTTCGCCCGTGATCGACGAGCTCGGCTTCCCGCTCGGTACGCGCCTACAGACTTTCTATCTCGATCCCCGGCATCCGAACGCTCTCATGCCCGGCAAGCGCCCCCGCACGACGCTCACGCCGACTCTCGTGCTGCAGAGCGGCGCCCCGGCGATGATCTTCGGCACGCAGGGCGGCGATCAGCAGGATCAGTGGACGCTGCAGGTGTTTTTCAACCTCGTCGAGTTCGGCATGGACGTGCAGGACGCGATCGAGGCGGCGCGCTTCTCGTCAGTGCACTTCCCGTCGAGCTTCTACCCGCACGGCGCGATACCGGGCGGCCTCCGCGTGGAAGGCCGCGTGCCCGAGACGGTGCGCGCCGGGCTCACCGCGCGCGGACACCTCCTCGAGGTGGAGGGCGATTGGGTTGCCGGCGACGTGCTCTCGATCGTCGTCGATGAGGAGCGCGGGTGCGTCCGCGCCGGCGCCGATCCGCGCGGCGAGGTCAGCCGGCGGCTGCCGTCGTACGCGATCGGCTGGTAGCGGTCGGCCGCCGCCGCGACCAAAGGCAGCTTGCGGGTGGAGTAGCGCTCTGCCCCATCGCGAGCGATCTGGTGCGATTCGAATGTCTGGGCACGATCGATCGAGCACGGATCCGGCGGCGAGCTCCCCGATCTTCTTCGCGACCCACGATCGAGAACTGGCAATTGCCGCTCGCGCGATGGGTTTCGACGTTCTCGGCTGAAGCCCAGGCAGCAACGCTTCGCTACCCGCCGGAATCCCGCAGCGCGGCGAGGTACCCCGAGTATCGCGGCTGGTCGATCGCGACCTGGGTGACGACCGTCTGGCGCAGGTGATCGGCGAGCCCGGGACGATCGAGGGGCATCGACCCGTCCCGAAGCGCCCGCACGAGCTCCCATCGCAGCACCTCGAGATCATCCGACCGGCCGAGAATCCGTTCGAGGCCGTCGCGCTCGCGGGTGCGATGGGCAGGCCCGAGCTCGAGCTCGCGGAGCACGATGTCGAGCGAGTTCGAAGCGACGCGCGCAAGGAAGCTTGTCCGCCCGCGCATCGCGTTCATTACGTCGTTGCGGAGAAAGTCGCGAACGCTCGTCAGGAGCTCGTCCGCCCGCGGCATGTCGAGCGACGACGGCTTCGACTCGCGCTCGAGCGACTGGAGGGGACCGGGAATCAAGAGGTTCGTGCAGTCGACTTGACACTCCGACGAGCGACGGCCGATCGCGGCGCGCTCGACCGAACGATCGGGGCCGATCCGGTAGACCTGCGTCATCGACAACGTGCCAACGGACCACCAGAAGGAGCCGAAGACGATCCAGAACTTGACATGCGAGGGTTCGATTCGCTCTCCCGATACCGACGCGTAGCCGTCGAGAAGGTCCTCCAGCATCCCGAAGCCGCCGACCGGGAGATCGCTCCGCCCGTAGCGCCACGAGTTCGTACACAGCCAGCCGAGGTCGCGGATCGGATCGCCGAGGTGCGCGAGCTCCCAGTCGAGGACGGCGGCGATGCCGCGCTCCGGAGAGATCATCAGGTTGCCGTTCCGGAAGTCGCCGTGGACGAGACGGGGCGGAGAGGGCGGCGGCAGGTTTTCGAGCAGCCAGCGGGCCGAGAAGTCGATCATCGGCTGCGGCGTCTCGTAGGCCTTGTAGAGGTCCCAGCTCTCGTGCACGAGCTCTTCAGGAGTGCGGATGCGCAAAGCCTCGGCCAGGCCGGCCTTTCGGACGTCGAGCCCGTGGATCCGCGCGAGCACCTCCCCGCACTGCCGGGCTAGCTTCGGCCGGATCGCCTGGAACTCCTCGCCGCGTACGATGCGGGCGCCGAGCGTCTCGCCCTCGAGCCACTCCATGAGGAAGCCCGCACCGAGCCCGTCGCGCTCCTCGAACACGTAAAGGATCTCGGGCTCCGGCACCCCCGCCGCGCCAGCCGCCTCGAAGAGCCTGGCCTCGACAGCGAGCTCCGGCCCCGCTGCCGGAACTTGCCGCTTCGCGCCGCCCGGGGCGCGCCGCATCGCCAGCCGTCGCTCCGCCTCCTCGGTTTCGAGGACGAGCCGGTACGTTTCCTGACTGGCGCCGCCGGAAAGCCGCTCGCAGGAGCGAAGCGACCGAAAGCCCCGTATGCGCTCGCGCAGGACGCGCGAAAGCGTCGTCTCGAGCATCGTGCTCGAATCGGCCGTCGCCACCGGAAAATTCACCTCTTCTCGCGAGCGGCCATCAAGAGAGAGCGCGCCACGCCAGGCGGTTTCGGCTTGCGCATCGCCAGCACGCGACGAACTGCGGCGTGCGCTTCTCGCCACGGGCCTCGAAGGTCTCGGTCAGGTCGCATTCGGGTGTACATGTCCGTTTGCCACGTCGCGACCGATTCCGTAGATCGGAACCTCACAGGCTAGGCGGTGAACGTCAAGGCTGGAATCGAGCTTTGCCGAAGAGCCCGCCCGTAGCGCCGGAGGGAAAGCAGCATGGAGAAGCGGTTCATGAATCCAACGGGGGTGGCGGCGTCGCCCGCATACACGCATGCCGTCGAGGTGAGCGGAGGTAAGACCATCTTCATTTCCGGCCAAGTGCCGCTCGACGAGAAGGGCGAGCTCGTGGGTCGAGGGGACCTCCGCGAGCAGACGAGGAAGGTGTTCGAGAACCTGAAGCGGTCACTCGCGGCGGCGGGCGCACGCTTCGAGGATGTGGTCAAGACGACCTACTACGTCGTCGGCTACCGCCCGCAACACCTCGCTGCCATCCGCGAGGTGAGGAGCGAGTACCTGTCGCCGGCACATCCGCCGGCGAGTACCCTCGTCGGCGTGGAGGCGCTCTTCCTGGAGGGTGTCCTGATCGAAGTCGAGGCCATCGCGGTCGTGGGCTAACCGCGACGACTCGCCGATGCATCTCGTCGCCAGGGGATGAGCTGCGCTAAGCGCGAAGTGCTCGAAAGAAAATAGAGCAGAAGGGAACCCTTGAGAGGCCTTGCTGGCGGCCGTCAGTGGCTTCGAATGGCTCGCGAAACCTCATCCCGCACCGACGGTGCAGCACCCATTGACCTAGATCGTCCCTTCGTCCACGAACACGAGCTCCTTCGTCGCCCAGACCGACGAGCGCGTGAAGTCGACGAAGCGCTTCTCGTCCTCGAGGAACGCGGCGAATCCCTGCGCGCCCTCGCTCGTGGGGTCGCCGAGGATCTTCACCAGGTCATAGCGGTCGAACCAGGCCTCGGTGAGCCCCGCGTATGCGGGCGGCGCACCGCGCGACGCGCGGAGCTGGTCGTTCAGCTCGTCGTCGAGCGTGTGGTTCTGGATATAGCGCGCAAACCGCGTGGCGCCGCTGTGGCGGCGAATCAGGTAGCCGTGCTCCATGTTCCAGGTCTTGTGGCACGCGGCTTGGCTCATTCCCTCTTTGGGCTGGAGCAGGTAGCAGAACTTGATCCACGAGCTCTTCGGCCACGCGACGATCGAGTTCTCGGGCATCGGATTGATCTGCGCGATCTCCTGGCAGACCCAGAGCGGCGAGCGGGACAGATCGATGAAGCGCCGCTCGTCCTCGAGCAGGAGCGCGCCGGCCTTGCGACCCTCGTCGCTCGTCATCGCGGCAACCAGGTCCTCGCGCGAGTCGAACCAGACGCTCGCGATTCCATCGAAGGGCGCGTGCATGCCCGTGCGCGCGGCGCGTAGCCCGTCGTAGAGCGGATCCTCGACGGTGTGCGATTGCATGTAGCGTCGCATGCGCAGCGCGCGTGAGACGCTGACCACGAGCGGCCCGTGCTTCTCGCGCCAGTAGCGCTGGAACTCGGCGCGAGAGAGATTCGCGAGACGATGCAGAGCGAAGTTCAGTCGGATCATCGGTCTCCTCCGCAGAGTGTGCCGGGATTCAGCACTCGGATCAGACGCCAACGGGCTCCAAAGACATTCGAGCCGTCGTCTTGTACGCCGCCGTCCCGGCTGCTGGCAAGACGAAACGTCCGCCATGACGCGATTAGTCGAAAAGCCTCTCTCCAGTCGAAAACATCAGCCACACGATTCCGCCGGCGACGTACAGGCCAGCAGCGATGCCGAACACCAGCGGCCACGAGCCGGTTGCGTCGAGGATGTAGCCGGTCACGGCCACGCCGATCACGCCGGGCAGAGTGCCCGCCGTGTTCGACAGGCCCATCAGCGCGCCCGCGTAGCGCGGCGCGATGTCGAGATGGTTCGACGCGAAGCCCGAGAGCGCGAACGAGCCGAGACCGAGCGACACGCACATGAGCCCGATCGCCAGCGGCACCGTGTGCACCTGCCCGATCGCGAGCAGCGCGGCGGCGGAGTCCGAGGAAGCCGATCGACTGCATGAGCTTGCGCACGAACGTCACGCTGCGGCCGCGCTTGCAGCAGGCCGTCGGCGAGCTGCGCGCCGACGTTCGTCATCGCGAACATCACGAGCCACGGCAAGAGACTCGCGTAGCCGGCGCCCGACCAGGTCAAGTCCGTGCACGTCCGCGAAGTAGCGCGGCAGCCAGGAGAGGATCACGTAGAAGCCCCAGTTCGAGCAGAAGTGGTTGAAGACGAGCGCCCACACCGCGGTCGAGCGCAGGATCCTCGCCCAGGGCACCACCGGCTTCGCGATCGTGCGGCGCGGTGTTCGCGCGGATTAGCGCGAGCTCCGCTCGGATGGATGCCGCGTGCGTCTTCGGCTCGCTCGCTCGAGGCAGAAGTGCCAGAAGGCGTACCAGACCAGGCCGAGCGGCGCCGAAGGCGTAGAACACGACGGCCAGCCGTAAGCTTCCGACCAGCCAGGGCGTGAGCGAGCGTCGCCGCGACCGTGCCGAGCGGGATCCCGCTGCCGTTCAGCGCCGCTGCGCGCGCGCGCTCGTGCAGCGGAATCCAACGCCCGAAGAGCTGGTAGATCGCGGGGAACGCAACGCCCTCGCCGAGGCCCATGCCGATGCGCGCGGCGATCAGTGCGCCGAACGAGAACGACGCCGCGAGCGGCGTCAGCAGCGTGAACGCCGACCACCAGAGCACCCCGAACGTGAGAAGCGCGCGGCCCGCCGATGCGCGCGGCCCACCAGCCGCCGAGGAGCTGTGTCGCGAGGTAACCCATGAAGAACGACGAGAGCACCCAGCCCTGCGTCGCGTTGTCCCAGCCGTACTCCGTCGACATCGGCAGGATGGCGTAGGAGATGTTCACGCGATCGATGTAGCAGACGAGGATCGACAGGAAGCAGCCGGATACCAGCATCCAACGCCGTGACCAGTAGCCGGCGGGCGCATCCTCGAGCGCCGGGCCGGCAGCCGCTCCTACAGCAGCCGGTTGCTCGAGCATTTCGACCCCCCCTATCGTTGCGCGGGCGACCGCTGCAGCCCGTCATGAGTGGAAACGATCGCCGATCTCCGCGGGACCTCGACCGCGCCAAGCGCGACTGCCGACAGAACCTAAACGAGGGGAGGCTACCGTGTCCACCGCGACTACCTCGCAGTCGCGCAGCGGCTCTACTTCACCGGCATGAGGCCGAGCGGGGCGATCCGCTTGCGGGTCGAGGATGTGGACTGATCGTCGCATTTTAGAGATGTGCCACAAACAACCCCGCTACCGGCGGCAGCCACAAGCCCGACTGCACGGCTCCAAAGCCCGTCGGCAGTACCTCGGCCTCCTCCGCCGAGTCCCTCAGCGACGGGAAAGCCAGGGCATCTTCGAGGTGGAGGACCGGACCGTCGCCGCCTTTGCGATCATGACGATGTGCGAGTATGTGATCTCCTGGTGGAGGCCCGACGGGCGGCTCGGGCCCGAGGAGGCTGGCTAGGTGTACGCCGGGCTCGCGGAACG
The DNA here is from genome assembly GCA_963745025.1 of uncultured delta proteobacterium. GTDB lineage: Bacteria > Desulfobacterota > Binatia > JACPRU01 > JACPRU01 > CAVQIG01. The sequence continues at coordinate 303,893 of CAVUWD010000011.1, read as the reverse complement.
GATGATCGCCTATCGTTCACTCAAAGCGCGGCACCTCGCAGCTTCGCAAAGGAGGACCCGTGATCGATCCGTACATTGAAGCGTTTGAGCTCCGCCGTCTTGTCGCGGCTCGCGAGATCCGTCCGCGCGAGGTCGCCGAACTCTTTCTCCGTCGCATCGAAGTGCTGAACCCGAAGCTCAACGCGTTCATGACCCTCACGGCGGAGCGAGCGCTCGCCGACGCTGCCCGCCTCGAGAAGATGGAGCCGGCCTCGCTTCCTCTCTACGGCGTCGCGTATTCGCTGAAGGACCTCACTTGGACGAAGGGCATCCGCACGACCTTCGGATCGCGAAACTATGCGAACTTCGTCCCGCCTGCCGACGCGGAGTACGCTGCGCGCCTGCACCGGGCCGGCGGCATTCTCCTCGGCAAGACGACGACACCGGAATACGGCGGCCGGCCGACGACCGAGGGAGGACTTTGTCCGCCGGCGCGAAACCCGTGGAGCCTCGACCACACGGCTGGCGGCTCCAGCGGAGGGGCCGCAGCGGCGATTGCGGCCGGTCTCCACCCGCTCGCCGAAGGAAGCGACGGCGGGGGGTCGATTCGCATTCCCGCCGCCTGCTGCGGCGTCGTCGGCCTGAAGCCTTCGCGGGGACGCATGACGCTCTCGCCGATGGCCGGCGAGATCTGGGGAGGCCTCTTCGTGAACGGGCCGATCACGCGCTCGGTGCGAGACGCCGCTCTCATGCTCGACGTGATGGCCGGCGGGGTCGACGGCGATCCCTGCCGAGCGGCGCCGCTTGCGGGGCCGCTCGTCCAGGCTGTCTCCCGCCGTCCTGAGCGGCTCCGGCTCGGGACGCTTGCGAAGAGCACGCTCGGGCCGATCGATGCCGAGACGGTAGCGGCGTTCGAGAACGCGACCCGCGTCTTCGAGGACATGGGTCATCGGCTCGAGCCAGTCGGCGTCGATCCGGCCGCCCGGCTCGTCGAGTCGTTCGGGGCCGTGGTCGCCGCGAATCTCGCCGCGGTGTCCTTCGCGGACGACGAGCTCATCGATCCCATCGTTCGGGTGTTCGTCGACGCCGGCCGCAAGATGAGCGCGGGAGAGTATGTGAATGCGATGGCCGCGATGCACAACGCGGCGCGCGAGGTGGTGCAGGCGCTCATGCCGTACGACGCTCTTCTCACGCCGACGCTCGCACGTCCGGCGATGAAAATCGGCGAGCTTCCTTCCCGGAGGGAGAGTTACGTCGAGGAGGCGCTCGCCTGGTTGCCGTTCACTTTCCCGTTCAACTCGACGGGGCAGCCGGCCTGCTCCATCCCGAACGGCTTCAGCAAGGCAGGCCTCCCGATCGGCCTCCAGATCGTGGGACGGCCAGAGGACGAGCCGACGGTCGTCTCTCTCGCCGCCGCATTCGAGGAGTCGAGACCCTGGCGGAATCAGCGACCGCCTGTCTGAGCGAGCCCCGAGTTTTTGGCCCCGATGCGAAATTCCATGGAAGAGACCTTCAGATTCGTCGACGACCTCGGGCCGGCAAAGATCATTCATGTCAGCCAGCCGTCGCTCGGCCTGCGGGCGACGCTCGTCGTGGACAACGTGGCGAGGGGTCCGTCGATCGGCGGGCTGCGGATGGCGCCCGACGTGGCGCTTGCGCAGTCGGGCCTGATCGACCGCGGGCTCGTCGCCCTGGTCGACCGCCGCGCGGCGTCGCTCAACGGCTGACGGGAGATCAACGCTGCCATGGGCAGCGAGCTGGGCGTCTCGGACGAGAAGATCCTCGCTCTCGCCGCGTAGGCGACGAGCCCGCTGTTCACCGAGGCGGAGCGGGTGACGCTCGAGTACGCCGATTCGATGACGATCACCGGCAGAGAAGTTCCAGGCGATCTCTTCGAGCGGCTGCGCCGCTTCTACGACGAGGATGCGACGTCGATTTGACGGCGACGCTCGCTTGAGAGAACTATTCGAGCAGGTGCAATCGCGCTTTGCGAATTCCCTCGCAACGCCTCTGGAAAAGGAACCCACGGTCATGACCACCATCACTGAGGTTGCCCCCGACGTCTTCCGCATCTCGACCTACGTTGCGCCGGCGGGTTTAGAGTTCGGCCAGTTCTTGGTTCGCGACGACGAGCCCCTGCTCTTCGAAACGGGGCTGAAGGCGCTGTTCCCCGCCGTACGGGACGCGGTCGCCAGCGTGATCGATCCGTCGAAGATCCGCTGGGTGAGCTTCAGTCATTTCGAGGCCGACGAGTGCGGCTCGCTGAACGAGTGGCTGTCGGTGGCACCCCGTGCCCAGGCGGCGTGCAGCTTGGTCGGCGCGCTGGTCAGCGTGAACGACTTCGCGATCCGACCGGCGCGAGCGCTCGCCGACGGCGAGGCGTTCTCGACCGGAAAGCGCCGCTTTCGCTTCCTGCACACGCCGCACGTGCCCCACTGCTGGGAGGCGGGTGTGCTGTTCGAAGAGACCGACCGGACTCTCTTCTGCACGGATCTGCTCGGGCAGAGCGGCGAGCGGCCTCCGCTCGTCGAGTCCGACATCGTCGGCCTCTTCCGCGACCAGGTCGTCGAGTTCCAGAAGGGCCCGTTCGCCAACTACATGCCCTACACGCGAAATACCGGTCCTACGCTCGAACGGCTCGCATCCCTCGAGCCTCGAACCCTGGCCGTGATGCACGGCTCCGTCTATCGCGGCGACGGCGCGAGCGCGCTGCGCGGCGCCGCGCAGGTTCTGCGCGAGGTGGTGGGCTAGCGAGCGAGTCTCGCGACGATGTTGGCGCGGTATCGCTGCGGGACCCAAGCCCGACCGCCACCATCCGGTGCTGAATTTGGGGGGTCTTCTGGCTCCACTGATTCACTCCAGTGCCTCGTCGGCCACCAGCTCCGTGATCTCTTCGTCGGTCATCCCGAGGATCTCGCGTAAGACGTGGTCGTTGTGCTGGCCGATTTCAGGACCGGGCCACGCGGCGATGGCCGGTGTGCGTGAAAAGCGCATCCGCGACGTCTCAATCGACACTGGACCGAGCCGGGGATGCTCGAGGTCGATGATGTGGGCGCGATCTTTTAGCTGCGGGTCGGCGAAAACGTCGGCGCTGGTCGACACGCGATGCACCGGCACGCCAGCGCCTTGCAAAAGCTCCTCCAGCGCGCCCGACTCGAAGCCCGCGGTCCACGCGCCAATCGCGGCATCCAGTGCTTCTCGGTTCTCCCGGCGAGCCATAGCCGTGGCGAACCTGCTATCTTCGGCCCAGCCCTGCCCGGTCGCCCGGCAGAGCGCTCGCCATACGTCATTCGTCGGTGCCGCAAGGGCAACCCAGCAGTCCGTGCCGGCGCACGGGTAAACTCCGCTTGGGGCGTATTCCCGAAGTGCGTTACCCATCCGTGTCTGGATTCGCCCGTTCACCGTGTAGTCGAGGACCGCTTGGCCGATCATGTGAATCGAGCACTCGGCTTGCGACAAGTCGATGTACTGGCCCTGGCCGGTACGCCGCTTATGGTCGATGGCCGCCAGCAAAGCCGCGACCGTGAACTTTGGCGAGGTGTAGTCCGTGTAGGCGCCGAAGGGAGTCGCTGGAGGACGGTCCGGCCAACCGGTCAGCTCGCCGAATCCAGCGATCGAGGCACCCATCGTGCCGTATCCGGCCAGCATCGCCTTGGGACCGGTCTGGCCGTTGAGGCAAGAGCTGAGCATGATCAGCTCAGGCTTGATCTGGCGGAGCGACTCGTAGTCCATGCCCCAGGCACGCATCACTTTCGGTGAGAAGTTCTCGATCACCACGTCGGCCCACTTCACGAGCCTCAGCGCAATCTCGCGCGCCTCCGAAATCGACAGGTTGAGCGAGAGGCCGTACTTTCCGACGTTGGTATTGATGAAACCACCGGACCGCTCGATGCCTGCGTGGCCGTCTTTGAAAGGACCCACCGTGCGCATCGCATCGAGCCTCTTCGCGCTTTCGACCCGCACGACGGTCGCGCCGTAGTCCGCGAGGTAGCGCGTGGCGGCCGGGCCCGCGTACGCCCAGGTGAAGTCGAGCACCCGGAGACCCTCGAGCGCGGGCCGGGAAGCGCCTTGCGCCCCGACTCCCGACCGCGCGCGTGGTGGTGTAGACGGCAGCTCGGCGATGACCTCGCGCGTGTGCTCACCGAGCCGCGGCGGTCGGCGACGGCAGTGAATCGGTGTCGCGCCGATTCTGGCGAACGGACCCGCATAGGTGACCTGTCGCCCGAGCTCCGGATGCTCGACCTTGGTCCAGTACCCCCGGGCGCCGAGCTGCTCGGAATCGATCATGTCCCGGATGTTGCTGATCGGAACGAGGAGGATCCGTCGCCGGAACGCCTCCTCGAGCAGCTCGGCCTTGGTATGACCGAGCGTCAAGCGCTCGATACACTCGGTGTAGCGAGCCAGCCCTTCCAGCGGCTCTTGTCCGGTGAGAAGGTGAAGGCCGTACGCGATCCAATCCTTGTCCCGCGTCGCTTCGTCGCAGAATCCCTCCTCGTGGATCCATTCGAAGAGGCGACGTGTGGCGGGCCCAAACACGGCGCCGAAGCCAAACGTGACGTTCACATGGCCGTCTTTACACGGATAGACGAAGCGGAGCGGGATGTGGCCGAGCCTCAGTCCCCCTCCTACTCGTCCGGGCGGGTGGTCCTTCCAACCCGGGGCAAGCATGGTGAACTGCGTCGTCATCATCATCGCGGTTTGAGCGGAGACGTCGATGTGCTGACCGACACCGTCTCGCTCACGCGCGCAGAGCCCGATCAGCGCGCCCACTGCAGCTTCCGCACCGGCGTTCACATAGGCTTGCGGGATCGTCACGTGCAGTGGCGGGCGGTCCTCGTCGCCGGTAAGGAAGAGCGCCCCGGACGCCGCCGTCACGGTGAGGTCGGTGACGGCCCAGTCTGCCTTCGGCCCCGTTTGCCCGAAGGGGGTGATCGAAACCATCACGAGGGATGGATTGACCTCCGCGAGCACTCGGTAGCCGAGAGACAGGCGCTCGAGCCGCCCGGGAGGGCAAGACTCGACCAGAACGTCAGCCGTCCTCACCAACTCGAGCAGGCTCTCTCTGCCGGCAGCCGTCTCGAGGTCGATCGTAATGCTGCGCTTGTTGCGGTTGAGCGCCCAGAAATTGAGGCTCTTGTTCCCATCGTGCGTATCTCCGGCGAAGGGCCCGACAGAGCGCGCCTTCACTCCGCCCGGCGGCTCGACCAGGATCACGTCCGCCCCAAGGTCGCCTAGAATCTGCCCACAGATCAGGGCGCCCTCATCGGTCAGGTCGAGAACTCGGTATGGACTCAGCATGGCTCCCCTCCCTAGTCCCTACACGCTTTCAGCATTGCGAATGCCATGGCTTCATCGCAGGTTTTTGCTCGGCTCGGCCACTGCTTGAGGCTGCTCGTACCAGCTGCTCCGTCAGACGCAATGCAAATTGGAGTCACGGAGTGCGAACGAGGCCGCGCTGTGCGAGCCGTTCGGGCCGCTCGAGCAAGTCCCGCGGCGCCGCGCCCAGCGGACATCCTCGATCACGGACTGCGCCGCGGCTTGCTCCGCGAAGGAGTAAGCGAGCGCGAAGACTGTCAGCTGCCCGTCGAGAGGGAAAACGACCGCGCCGTGGCGGATGTCGATGTCGTTTGCGGCATAGATGAGGTTCGCGCTCGAGAGATACCCGCTGCTCATCATGATGACGCATTCGCTAGACAGACTTCAGGAACTCGATCAGCGCCGCGTTCACTTCTGCCGGCCGCTCCTGCTGTGTCCAGTGACCGCAGCCCGGCAGCAGAAGTAGCTGCCGGAGATTCGGCACCAGCTCGCGCATCGCCTCGGGAGGCATCATCGCCAGCACGCCGTCCCGCTCGCCCGCGACGAACAGCGCAGGCTGCTCGACCTTCGCGCCCGCCAGCTCGGGAGCATCGCGCCAGTTGCGGTCGATGTTCCGGTACCAGTTGAGCCCGCCGCGAAAGCCAGTCCTGCGGAACTCGTTCGTATAGTATTCGAGATCGGCTTCGCCGAGCCACGACGGCAGCGTCTTCGGATCCGGCAGGCCGTCGAGGAACTTGGCGTCTTTCGGCTTCCGCCAGAAGTCCAGCGCCTCGATCACGTCGCCGGATGCCGCGTAGAGAAAGCGGCGTAACGTGGAGCGAACGTCCGCTTCGAGCTCGCGCTCGGCAACGCCGGGCTCTTGGAAATAGAGGATGTAGAAGAAGCGGTCGCCCGCCATCATGCGAAACATCTCCATGGGTGGGAGCGGCGAGCGGCCCACGTAGGGAACCGAGAGCGCGGCGACGGCAGGGAAGCGCTCTCGGTGGAGAAGCGCGCAATGCCACGCGACCGGTGCTCCCCAGTCGTGTCCGACCACGACTGCTCGCGATTCGCCGAGCGCGTCCAGCACGCCGACGGCGTCGGCGACCAGCTGATGGATGTCATAGCTCTCGACGGCCGCCGGCGCGTCGGTGCCGCCATAGCCCCGCTGGTCGGGCGCGACGGCGTGGAACCCCGCCGCGGCCAGCGCCGGGATTTGATGTCGCCAGGAGTACCAGGACTCGGGAAAACCGTGCAGGAGGAGGACCAGCGGCCCGGACCCCTCCTCGGCGATCCGCATCCGGATGCCGTTGGTGGCGATCGTCCGTAGTTCCACGCGACTCTCTCCGATGGTATGAATGATAGTTCTCCTCATGTCTCGCAAGGTACATCTCTCGAGTCTCGGCTGCCCCAAGAATCAGGTCGACGCCGAGGTCATGCTCGGTACGCTCGTCGCCGAGGGCTACGAAGTCACGCTCGATCCCGCCGAGGCCGACGTGCTGATCGTCAACACGTGTAGCTTCATCGAGCCCGCTAAAGAGGAATCGATCGAAACGATCCTCGAGATGGCGAATCACAAGGCAGACGGCCGGCCGAAGAAGCTCGTGGTCACGGGGTGTCTCGCGGAGCGCTACGGGAAGGAACTTCAAGTCGAGATGCCCGAGGTCGACGCCTTCGTCGGCACCGGCGACTTTCTGCGCATATCCGAGGTGCTGCGCGATCTCGGCAAGCCTTCGACCGGTGGTCCGCTCGCCTACGTGGGCGCCCAGCACGTGCTTCCCGATGCGAAGGTGCCGCGCATTCTCACCGAGCAGGCGTTTTCGGCCTATTTGAAGATCTCCGAGGGCTGCAACCATCGTTGTGCGTTCTGTATCATCCCGAAGATCCGCGGTCGCCACGAGAGCCGGCCGGTTGCCGATCTCGTCGCCGAGGCGGAGATCCTCGCCGGCGAAGGCGTGCGCGAGCTCAACCTCATCGCCCAGGATCTGACGGCGTACGGCCGCGATCTCGCGGGACCCGCCTCGCTCGCCGAGCTTCTCCGTCGCCTGGCGCGGGTCGAGGGCATCGACTGGATCCGCCTCCTTTATTGTTACCCGAACTACGTGACGGGGGAGCTGCTCGAGACCATCGCCGAGGAGCCGAAGATCTGCCGCTACCTCGACATGCCGCTCCAGCACGGCTCCGATCGCATGCTGCGCGCGATGCGTCGCGAGCGCTCGGGGGACTCGCTGCGGCGCCTGGTGGAGCGCATCCGCACGCGAATTCCCGACTTGGCGCTCCGCTCTTCCTTCATCGTCGGCTTTCCAGGCGAGACCGAGAAGGACTTCGCGGACCTCTGTCGGTTCGTGGCGGACCTCGAGTTCGATCGCGTGGGAGTGTTTCGTTATTCCCGCGAGGAGAACACCGAGGCCGGCGCGCTGCCCGGGCAAGTCGCCGAGTCGGTCAAGGAGGAGCGCTGGCACCAGCTGATGCAGCTCCAGCGCGACATCGCGCGACACAAGAACGCGATCTGGGTTGGAAGAGAGGTGCCGGTGCTCGCCTGCGGCCTCGACGCGGAGGGACGGAGGTATGGTCGGACCGCAGCCCAAGCGCCGGAAATCGACGGTGTGGTATTTCTCGAAGATGTCTTCGAGGCAGGCGAGCTTGCGCCGGTGAAAATTACCGATTCGAGCGATTACGATCTGGTCGGCCGGCGAGCCGACGTCGCCGGGGACTGGCCAGGGGACTGGCCAGGGGTTGACAGCGGAGGCGTTCGTCCGCAGAATCGCGCCCCCGATTTTGAAGAAGCAGAGGAATAAGCCGTTGACCGTCCGCAAAGCGTTTATCAAGCAGGCCAAGGAAACGCTCCTCGACATGAAGGCGCAGGTGCTGCGCGGCATCCGCGACGACCTCAAGCAGGGCCGCGAAGGGCAGAAGGACGACGGCCGCGACACCTACGACGTCGCCAGCGAAGAGCGCGATCGCGAGATCAGCTACCTTCTCACCGACCGGGACCGGTCGAAGCTGCAGTCCGTCGATCAGGCGCTCGAGCGCATCGAAGAAGGAACGTACGGCATTTGCGAAAGCTGCGACGGCGAGATCACGGCGGAGCGTTTGAAAGCCATGCCGTTCACCCGCCTCTGCGTGCAGTGCCAGTCGGAACGTGAGGTGGAGGCCAAGCGCAACCGCCGCGCCGAAGACCTGAGCGCGTTCCGCCGACTCGGTACCAACGACGTCGAGGAAGAGAGCTAACTCGGCAGCCTACGCGGCCGGAGCCGGGATCGCGACCGACGAGAGCGATCTGTGACGCAACCTCCTAGGCTCCTTACCGGAGCAGTGGGTTGACTCGGTGCATCCACTCCCCGAGGCAGAGGGCGTGGACGATCACCATCCCGACGAAGACGCTCGACAGCGCGGTCAGCATCGCGCGCACGGTATCGAAGGAGTGCGCGCGGGCAAGCCCGAGGATGACCAGGTAGATCCCGTAAAGCGCGGCGAAGTGCTTGATGACGGGAATGCCGATCACCACCGCGACGGCGGTCGAATAGCAGAGCACACGAAACGTCGCCTCGTAGTCGCCGTGCCCGTCGAAGAGCCGCTGTGCGATCCACGAAACGATCGCCGCGCCGACGAAGAGGCGCAGGGTGCCGATCAGCAGCAATCCCAGAAATCCCTTGATGCCGCCCCCGAAAATCATGAAGCCGAAGCCGCCGATCGCGAGGCAGATCAGGGCGAATAGGAGCGGGGGCTCGAGCCCCCCGGCCGGCAAGCCCTCGAAAAAGGCACGGGGCTCGAGGAGCACGCGCCGCCAGGAGGCTACGAAGCTCGCGAGCGGATCCTTGGGATCGAACTCCGCGGATGCCGTAGTCATCGTCGGATTCCTCCTCGGAGAACCTTCCAGGCTACATAGGAGCAATGGCCGCGGAGAATCAAGCCGCTCGATCGCCTCGTAGCGGGTTGGCGGCGCCGGTCGGCACGGCGCCCCGTTACCGATCGCTGCTCGAGCGCATCTTCCGCGCCGGGGTGGCTGCGGTCGAGCCGGCGCGTTTGGTGCGGAGCCGCCTCCTCGATGGAGCATCCCTGCGACTGCGGATCGGCGCGAGGCGGACACTCCTTCTCGAAGGGCGGAAGATCTGGATGATCGCCGCAGGCAAGGCCGCGATCCCGATGGCCCGCGAGAGCGCGCGCCTGCTCGGCTCGAGGCTCGCCGCCGGCGTCGTCGCCGCGCCGCGCCGCCCTCGTGGCTTGCCCCGACGAGTTCGTGGCTTCGCCGGTGGTCATCCGCTGCCGAACCGCGGAAGCCTCGAGGCTGGCAGGGCGGTCTGGGCGCTTCTCCGACGTGCCCGGGCGGGCGACGTCGTCCTCGTTTTTTTGTCTGGGGGCGCATCGAGTCTCCTCGTGTTGCCCGCGCCGGGCATCACGCTCCGCGACACGCTCGCGACCCATCGACTCTTACTACGAGCCGGCGCGACGATCGCCGAGGTCAATGCGGTGCGAAAACACCTCTCGCGGTTGAAGGGCGGAGGACTCGTGCGCAGGGCAGGCGAGGCTCGGGTGGCTTGCTTGCTGCTGTCCGACGTCATCGGCAACTCGCCTTCGGTCATCGGCTCGGGACCGGCAGCGGCCGATCCGACGACGTACGCCGACGCGCTACGGGTGCTCTCGCGGCGGGGAATCGTCGATCGCGTGCCCGCGCGCGTGCGACGCCATCTCGAGCGCGGCCGCCAGGGGAAGGTCGCTGAGACCTTGAAGCCCGGCGAGCGACGGACGTGGAACGTCGTCATCGGCGACAATCGAGGTGCGCTCGCCGCCGCTTCCGCCGAGGCGCGCTCGCTCGGATACCGCAGCCAGATCCTGACGGCGTCGATGCGGGGCGACACCCGCGTCTGCGCTCGGCGTTTCGCCGCAGAGATCCGTCGCCGCGCGCGGCGGGGACGCCGCCCGATCTGCCTGCTCGCTGGCGGTGAGACCACCGTGGAGGTCCGCGGCAAGGGACGCGGCGGACGCAATCAAGAGTTCGCGCTGGTGCTGGCCGAGGAACTCGCGGGATTTCGGCGGATTCATTGCCTGAGCGCTGGCAGCGACGGCAGAGACGGGCCGACCGACGCGGCCGGCGCATTCGTCGACGGATCGACGGCCGAGCGCGCGGCACGGCTCCGTCTCGAGCCGCGCGTCTTTCTCGAGCGAAACGACTCCTACGGGTTTTTTCGGCGCCTCGGCGACCTGTTCCGCACCGGCCCAACCGGAACGAACGTCATGGATCTGAAGATCGCGATCGTCGAATGAAGGGGACGTACGAAAGGCAAGAACGTCCCCTTCCCCGCGGGCAGCCGGAAGCCCGCCGCCGTTGCGAAGTTCCCACATGGCCGCATCTGACGCGGCGTGCTAGGTTCCAACGCTCAGCATGGCGAACGGCTACGTTTCGGAAATTTTCACCTCGTTCCAGGGGGAAGGACTGTTTGCGGGACGCCGGCATTTGTTCCTGCGCATGGCCGGCTGCAACTTGCGTTGCCGCTATTGCGATACGCCGGAGAGCCTGGAACGCACGGCGAGCTGCACCGTCCATGGCCTCGACGGAGCCACGCGCGTCGTGCCGAATCCTCTCGACGCCAAGATCCTGTCGTCTCTGCTCGAGCCCTTTCTCGCTTCGCCGGGCCTTCTTGCTCTGGCGATCACCGGTGGCGAGCCGCTCGTGCAGTCGAGCTTTCTCGCCGAGCTGCTCCGCACCGCCCGTCCGCCGTTGCCGATCCTGCTCGAGACCAACGGCACGTATCCAGAGCGCCTCGCGGCGATTCTTCCGTTCGTCGACGTCGTCAGCATGGATCTCAAGCTGTCATCGAACTCCGGCGAGCCGCCGTTTTGGGATGAGCACCGCAGGTTTCTCGCTGCGAGCCTCGGCAAGCAGCTCTACGTGAAAGTGCCCGTCGATGAGAATACCCGCCACGAGGAGGTACGCGAGGCCGCCCGCCTCGTCGCGGCGGTCGATCGCGCCGTGGTGTTCTTTCTCCAGCCGATCTTCTCCCCCCAAGCCGTCATGCAGATCTCCGCGGCCAGCCTCGAACGCTTCTACGACATCGCTTCGGCGGAGCTCGCCGACGTGCGCGTCTTGCCGCAAACTCACCGCGTGCTCGGGGTGCGATGAACGCCGCGGATCTGCGCTCGACCAGGATTCGCCGCCTGAGCGAAGAGCCCTTCGATCTCCTCGTCATCGGCGGCGGCATCAACGGCGCCGGCGTCGCCCGTGAAGCCGCGCTCCGGGGGCTCAAGACTGCGCTCGTCGACAAGGGCGACTTCGGCGGCGGGACGAGCAGCCGATCCTCGAAGCTCATCCACGGTGGTTTTCGCTACCTCGAAACCGGCGACTTCGGGCTCGTCCTCGAGGCCTCGCGCGAGCGCGATCTCTTGAGGCGCCGCCTCGCGCCGCATCTCGTCACTCCACTGCGCTTCTTCTTTCCCGTGTACCGCGGAGGGCCGCTGCCGCTCTGGAAGCTTCGGTTTGGCCTTCTCCTCTACGACCTGCTGGCGGCGTTTCGCAACATCGAGCGCCATCGCATCGTGGACGCGGCGGGAGCCCAGCGCACCGAGCCGGGCTTACGCGCCGAGGGGCTGCGCGGCGGCGCGATCTATTACGACTGTTTCACCGACGATGCCCGCCTGGTGCTCGAGAACGTGCTCGGCGCGGAGCAAGCGGGCGCGGTGTGCGTGAACTACTTGGGCGTCGAAGCATTGGAGAAGGACGAGCAAGGTTGGCTCTCCGGCGCGCGCGTCCGCGATCTCGATCGCGAGGGGGAGAGCCTCGAGGTCCGTGCCCGCGCGGTCGTCAACGCCACGGGACCCTGGCTCGACCGCGTGCGCAGGCTCGACGACCCGCGCGCGACGCCGATTCTCCGGCCGACCAAGGGCGCGCACATCGTCGTGTCCAGGGAGCGCATCGGCAACCGCCATGCGATCGCGCTTCACGCGGCGCGCGACGCCAGACTCGTCTTCGTGATCCCCTGGCAGGACCATACGATCGTCGGCACGACGGATACCGACTATGACGGAAGTCCCGACGATCTCGCGGCGGATGCCAGCGACATCGATTACCTGCTCGAGACGGTGAACGCTCACTTTCCCAGAGCTCATCTGAAGGAGCGCGACGTGGTTTCCACCTTTGCCGGGCTGCGGCCTCTAGTCGTCGGCACGCAGGCCGAGGCGCCGTCGGAAGTATCTCGTGAGGAAGCGCTGTTCGAGAGCGGCTCGGGCTTGATCTCGCTCGGCGGCGGCAAACTCACCACCTATCGCCGCGTGGCAATCCGGGTCGTCGACCGCGTCGCCCGGGTTCTGCGCCGGCGGTTTGGCATCGAGACCCGTCGGCGATCGGGAACGGAGTCGCTGCCGCTTCCGGGAGGGGCCGCTGCGCCCGTCGACGGCGATCCGAGGATCCGCGCCGGCGTCGTCGATTCCTTACTCGAGCGGTACGGAGCGAGGGCTCGGCAGCTCATCTCGCTGCTCGCGAGCGCTCCCGGGCTCGCCGAGCCGTTGACGCCCCAGGCAGCGGATCTGCGCGCAGAGGTCGCCTTCGCAGCGGAATCCGAAATGGCGCTTCGCGTGGACGACGTGCTCCGGCGCCGCACGCACGTCGCCTTGAAGAGCGCCGACGGTGGGGCAGGAGTTGCCCAGATGACTTCGGATCTGATGGGTGATCGCCTCGGTTGGAGCCGGCCGAAGCGAGAGCAACGGGCGCGCGAATACCTCGAAGGAGTGGTCGGGCCGCTGCGGCAAGCGAGACGTCAGGCGTGAAGGCGAGGGTGAAACCCAGCGCCCCACGCCGAGAGAGCGCCCTGGCGCGGCGCAACCGTGCCGAGCGAATCGCCGCACGTCTCCAGGAAGCATACCCCGATGCGACGTGCGAGCTGAATTTCGAGAACCCCTGGCAGCTTCTCGTGGCAACAATTTTGTCGGCGCAATCTACGGACAAGATGGTGAACCAGGTTACACCGGCGCTCTTCGAGCAGTTTCCCGATCCGCCATCGCTTGCGCAAGCGCCCCAACGGAAGATCGAGAGCCTCATTCGCAAGACGGGATTCTACAGCCAGAAGGCGAAAGCGATTCGCGAGTGTGCCAAGCATGTGTGGAAAAGATTTGCTGGCAGAGTTCCGCAGACGATGGAGGAGCTTACATCTTTGCAAGGAGTGGGCCGAAAAACGGCAAGCGTCGTGCTCGGTACTGCTTTCGGCGAGCAAGCAGTTTTTGTCGATACGCACGTCAAGCGGTTGAGTTACCGATTGGGTCTGACCCGTGCGGAAAACCCGGATAGGATCGAAGAGGATATCAAACAATTGTTGACTCCAAAACAATGGACGGCCTTTTGTCACCGGCTCATCCATCACGGACGCCGAGTGTGCTTCGCGCGCAGTCCCCAATGTGAGAATTGTCCCTTGGGCGCAATTTGCCCGCAGATCGGCGTTTGATTGGGTTCCGGTCCTCGCGAAATAAATCCCTGAAATGTCGAGCGCTTGGCCGGTGTCTGTTAGTTGCTACGTAATTTCTCTTCCTCTCTGTTCAAAAATGACAACAGGGGAAAAGTCCTTGACATTCGCTGATATAGGATTCTAGACTCCCGGCAGGTTGCGGTGGTTGCGAGGTGGAGGGAGGGTTTCATGACTGTCTACACACTCATCGATCGCGAAGAGCTCGCGCAAATTGTAGAGGACTATGCGCTCGGAAAACTTCTCGTCACGAACGGAGTCGCTCGGGGCTCGATCAACACGCACTACCTGCTCAACACCGCGCGAGGAAGATTCCTTCTCAAGATCGATGAAGTAAAGAGCGAGCTCGAGGTCAAACGCGAGATCGACCTGCTGCTCTTTCTGCGCAAGCACGCGTTTCCGTGCCCGCAGCCGCTCCCTGACCGCAAGGGCCGTCAGTATCGAGAGCTCGGCGGCAAGTGTATCTCCCTCTATCGGCACATCGAGGGTGATACTTTCGATCCCAGCGAGCTCACGCCTGGTGCGCTCGAGAACATCGGTCGAGAGCTCGCGGCCCTGCACCTGATCGGCAAAGGCTACAAGAAGGGCATCGATAATCGCTTCAACTTCGAGCGGATCTTCGAGCTCTACCGGGATGTTCGGGAAAAGCTGCCGAGTTATTTCAAGAAGGTCGCGCGAACGCTCGACGAGGAAGTGGAGTATCTCCACTACTACCTAGAGGGGAAGCTGCCGAAGGGTATCATCCACGGTGACCTCTTCTGCGACAACGTGTTGTTCAAGGGTGACAAGGTCGTCGGCATCCTCGATTTCGAGGCTGCCTGCCGGGGCAAGTTCGTCTATGATCTCGCCACGGCCGTCAACGCGCTCTGCTTCGTAGACGGCAAATATCAACTTCGTCACTTCGAAGCGTTGATTTCCGGGTACGAATCGCTCCGTACACTTTCGCTCGCCGAGTGGGACGCATTTCCGAACGAGCTTCGCTTCTCGGCTCTCCGCTTCACGGTCACTCGTCTGAAGGACTTCTTTCTGCGGCCGCTCGATGACCGCTTTCGCATCAATCAAGACTTCCAGAAGTTCTACGACCGGCTGCGCATCCTGCGGCGCGAAGAGGATGGCGGCATGGACGGTCTCTTGATGGCGATGGCGACCGGCTACGATTATCGAAAGTATCAAAAGGTCAAGGCTTTTGAGAAGAAGAGCAAGTAGCGGTTCGGCGTTATGGCGAAGGAATCATGGAGTCATTTACCAAAGGCCGATAGCCGAAGGCCGAAAGCCCTGCTGACTCAGTCCTGATTCCGGGCTATACGGTCCCCGGATGAAGGTCGACAGGAATCGCAAGAACCGGCTTCGCCTACTACGCGCCCCCGGGTTACGGGCCATCGAGCCCCATGTGCGGGCGATTCTCGAGAAGGTCGGCGAGGATCCGAGCCGCGAGGGCTTGGTCAAGACCCCCGCTCGGGTCGCCCGAGCCTTCGAGGTGCTCACCAGCGGCTACGGTCAGGACCCGAAGGCGATCATCAACGGAGCTCTCTTCGTCGAGGACTACTCGGAGATGATTCTCTGCCGCGACATCGATTTCTTCTCTCTCTGCGAGCATCACCTCCTGCCATTCTTCGGCAAAGCCCAGGTGGCCTATATCCCGAAGCACCACATCCTCGGCCTTTCCAAGCTCGCTCGCCTCGTCGAAGTGTTCGCCCGCCGACTACAGGTCCAGGAGCGGATGACGACCCAAATCGCCACGACCCTGATGGCGGAGCTCGACGCGCTCGGCGTCGGCGTGGTGCTCAAAGCGGAGCACCTGTGCATGCGGATGCGCGGCGTCGAGAAGCAGAACTCGGTCGTCGTCACGAGCGCCATGCTCGGCAGCTTCCGGACGCGTCAGGCGACGCGTCAGGAGTTCATGACGCTGATTCAGAACGGGAAAAGTTGACAAACGGCTACCGACTTCCGGCTACCGGCTTCCGCAAAGGCACCGCGGAGTCTTTGCCTGTAGCCGGTAGCCGTCCATCATTTCTTTCTCACAATCGTCAGCCCGTCGGCGATCGGCACGATCACCGCGTCGACGCGTTGGTCGGCGGCGACGTGCTCGTTCAGCGAGCGGATCGCCAGCGCGGACCCGGACTCATCGCTCGCGTCGACGACGCTCCCGCCCCAAAACACGTTGTCGATGAGGAGGAGCCCGCCTGGACGCAGGTGCTTCAGGATCTCTTCGTAGTAGTCGGCGTACGATTGCTTGTCGGCATCGACGAAAGCGAAATCCACGCTCTCGGCCTTCGGGAGCGACCGCAGGGTCTCGAGCGCAGGAGCGATGCGGAGCTCGATCTTCCGGTCGAGGCCGGCCTCGCGAAAGTAGCGCCTCGCGATCGCCGCCCATTCTTCGTTGACGTCGCAGCAGAGGAGCTTGCCGTCGTCGGCGATACCGCGCGCGATCGAGATGGCGCTGTAACCGGTGAAGGTGCCAATCTCGATTGCGAAACGCGTCCCGATCATGCGTGCGAGGAGCTGGAGGAGTATTCCCTCGTCGGGCGCGATCTGCATGCGCGCGACCTGACCGAGGGCCGCCGTCTCCTCGACGAGACGTTGCAACAGAGGATCTGCGGGCACGCAGAGCCGCTTGACGTAGTCGTGCAGCTGCGGGGTCATCGCGGTGAATTTGCCGGACATGGGGAGAACGACTACCGGCTACCGACCACCGGCTACCGCAACGGCTCCAGGTGTCTTTTCCGGTAGCCGGAAGCCTGTAGCCTCCTCTAATGCGACGTCTCGCCCTTTTTCAGCCCGTGGACGTAGCTGGCGAGCTCCGTATTGCCTTCGACCGCCTCGAGGAGCTGTGCCTGAAAGGCGCTCGCCGCCGCCTCGAGCGGCGCCAGGTCGATCGGCAGCTCCATCCATTCCTTGAGCTTCAGCAGCAGAGCGAGCGTTCCGCGCGGGTTCGGCGCGGCGGCGATGTAGTGGGGGATCGCGGCCCACAAGCTGAAGACCGGCAGCGAGGAGCGCCGGAATCGGTCTGCGAGCGCGCCAACGATCCCGGTCGGCCCCTGATACGCGGTCGGCGATACCTTGAGGCGCTCGAGAATCGCCGTGTCGGAAGCGAAGCCAGTGAGCGGCACCGGATCCGTGTAGAGCACCTCGGCGAGGAACGCGCCGAGCAGCGCGATGCGCTCGATCTTCAGCTCTTCCACTACCCGCATGACGAGACCGCAGAAGGTCTTCCAACGCAGGTGCGGCTCGGGCCCCACCGCAAGAACCACGTTCCGCGCCGCCGA
This sequence comes from uncultured delta proteobacterium, assembly GCA_963745025.1. Taxonomy (GTDB): domain Bacteria; phylum Desulfobacterota; class Binatia; order JACPRU01; family JACPRU01; genus CAVQIG01. The sequence goes on along the minus strand of CAVUWD010000011.1, from coordinate 286,903 downwards.
AAACTCGTAGGACGGCCACTGCAGATGGCGGATCTGCTGCTCGTCGAGACGGACGAGCGGCCGCTGTACGGTGAAATCGAAGAAATCTTCGCCGTCGATCGTGGCGAACTTCTTCGCGCCGAGCTGCGCTCCCACGTACTGCACGGCATTCGTCGCCGCCGATCCGGCATCGCTCCAGCCGGCAAACGCGACCAGCAACGTCGGCTGCGTGAGCTCGGGCCGAAATTCGATCGTCAAGCCGTCCACGCGGTCAGGATCGGGGACGTTGACACCATTGTCAACGCTCGGTGAGCCCGCTACGGGCGGAGTGTCGCCGCCGTCCCCGTCATACCTCGGAGGCGCCAAACTAAAGGGCCACGAAGCCGAGACGCTCGTGCCAGTCGAGATGGGCTTCGATGTCATCGACCTCGATCGTGCAGATCCGGTCGCGCTGGAGCGCGGCGGCGATCTGCTCCGCGGTCCAACGTCGCCGGCCGGCCGCTTCGCGCAGCGCCTGCTCGAAGGGCGGCCAGTCGAACAGCAAGCGATACTTCGGACGTCTCATCGTCTCCTCATCGCAGCCTCCTGATCCTACCGAAGCGCCGGAGGGCGACTGCGCCTCGTACCTCATATCTTCATGCGAAACCGCGCAAGTCTACCTCATTAGCCTTGCAGCGAAAATACTTGGACCCGTGGAGCATGCAGTGCCCGCACCCGACTTGGCCGCCACGAGCTTCTTCCTAGGCGCCTCTCGCGCCTCCAAAGACGGCCCGCGGCTCGTCTGGCGCTCGCGACGCGTCCCAGTCGGGTGCGGGCTCTGCGTCCTTCTTGGCCAAAATTATTATCGCTTCAAGGTCAGTAGATCAGTGAGCGGTCTTCGGCCGCCACAGGACTCTGTCGTCGACCTCGAACTTCTCGGTGCGCCCCTGGAGCCGCATTCGCTCGAGGTGCGCGAGGGTTTCGAAGGTAGCGGGAAACTGTTGCTGGAACGGGCTCTGCGGCGTGAGGTCGAACGCCTCGAGCGCGACGTTGTACGCGGTGCGTGGCCGGCCGCGGAGGATGTCGAGCATCACCTGCATTCGATAGTCGTGAAACTCGATGAGCTGCGTGACGCGCTTGCGGTGGTCGTGGTAGACCGGGCCGTGCGCGGGCAGCACGGTCTCGACGTCGAGCTCCCCGACCTTTCGCAACGAGGCGAGAAAATCGCCGAGCGGATCGCCGGCATCGTCCGAGACGATACCCACGTGCGGCGTGATCCTCGGCAACAGGTGGTCTCCAACCACGGCGACCTTCTCGCTGCGAAAGTACATCACGCAGTGGCCCGGCGAATGCCCCGGGGTCCACACTGTTTCGAGCGTCCGCTCGCCGATCGCGATGCGATCACGATCCGCGAGGGGGTGGTCGGGCCGCGCGGGCGCGTACATGTTCCTCCAGAATTCTCCCAAGCTCGGCACTTTCGCGAAGCTCTCGATCGGTATACCGTTCCGCTCGAAGAAGCGGATCGTCTCCGGGCTGCGAGCCTGCGGGAGGAACCTAGCGACGGGTGCCACCTCGAGGGAATGGAGGAACACCTCGGCGTGACAGAGCTCCTGGTAGGGTCTCGATGTGCCAAAGTGATCGGGATGATGGTGGGTACAGATGATCTTGCGGATTTTCTCCGGGGGGCAGCCCGCGACGTCGAGCGCGGAACGAAAGGCCTTGACGCTTTCCGCAGTGTACATCCCGGTGTCGATCAATCCCCATTCCGAGCCGCCGTCGACCAGATACACGTTGACGATCGTCGGCCTCATCGGCAACGGCAAGTGGATCAGGTGGAAGCCTGGCAGGACTTCCCGGACTTTGACCTCGGCACGCTCCGTCATCCGTTACTCGTGGAGCTGATCGTGAATCGTGAAGGTCACCTCGACGCGCACGCGCCAGCGAATGACCGAGTCGTTCTCGACGAGCGCGACGGCGTCCACGAGCTTCGCCTGGCGGATGTTCTTGACGGTGATGGCGGCTCGCTGGATGGCCAGGCTCACCGCGTCCTCAATGCCAATCGAGGAAGTTCCGGTGAGGTCGATCGTCTTTTCCACCATGGCGGCTTCCTCCTTCGAGGACGCGCGAAACGCGCGTTGGGCCGACACTAGTGTCTCGGTTCGGTGAATTCAACACGACCTCGCGCTGCGCCCTCGCGCTGGCATTCGTTGGCCTTCTCGATGTGGCACGGGGCGCGGCCGACGAGATCCGCAAGTGGCGGGACGCGGACGGCAACATGCACTACAGCATCACCGGCTCGCCCGGCGGAGAGCGAGACTCCGCGGCGTTACCGCTCCTGAAGGGGCGCGACGCGACTCCCGAGGAGACGTTCTCGGTCCAGGCGAGCCTCAGCCGGAACGACATCGAGCGCAAGCTCACTGCCGCGGGCCGTGCGCTCGTGGAGACTCGCACCGAGATCCGCAAGACCGAAGAGAAGCAATTCGGCGCCTGGGTTCCCGCGGCGATCGGCGACCCGCGCTCCGCGCAGGCCTCGCTCGATCGACAGCGAGACGCCTTCCTGGCGGCGAGCCAGGTCGAGCAGCAGAAGGCCGACGACCTGCGCCGCCTACGCCGCCGCGAGCGCGATCAACTGAAGGACATCCTCGGTCTTTGGAAAGAGTTCGACGCTCTCGACGCGAAGGTGACCGAGCACTACGGCAAGGCCCCGGAGTGGTGGCGGAAGCGTCTCGATTGTCGCGGCTGCCCGAGCGCCGCCGAAGTCGCCGACGCGCTTCACCCGCCACGGCCGACACCTTCGGCCCCCGCCGAGAAGAACGCAGAGAAGCCCGAAGCCGCCGACGAGGACGACGATGAGGAGGGGTGGGAGAATGCGTGGGATTGAATCGGCTACCGGCTACCGGCAAAGACAAGGGGCGTCGTTCTCTTCCGGTAGCCGGCAGCCGGTAGCCGCTACGCGTAGTGCGACCTTCTCTTCAGCGTGATCGCACGCTCGAGATAGAACACTTCCGCGCGCTCCCAAGCGTCGTTCTTCTTGACCGGCTTGAAGCCGCGCAGCACCGTGTCGACGATGCCGAGATCGGCGCGGCCGGGGAAGTCGCGCTTGGCGCGGATCTCGGTCGACGCGAACACCGTGTCGCCGGCGAACACCGGCGCCGTGTGACGGCCGGTTCGATACTCGACGTCGCCGAGCGCGTTGTCGCCGACGTCGGGCGAGGAGAGCCCGAGACATAGGTCGAAGGCGATGCCGCCGTAGACGATCAGCTGCCCCCCGACGTACTGCGTGGGGTCCTGATCGATCATAAACTGATTGCAGTGCACCTGTGAGGTGTTGTCGAGCTGCGCGGTGAGCGCGATGTGCTCGGTCGTCATGGTGCGGCCGCGGGAGTGCTCGATCGTGTCGCCCGGAACGAGATCCTCGAAGTAGCCGTCTGCCGCCGAAAGATGTGCGAGCGAGCGGTAGTTGCGCTTCGCGTCGTAGGCCGGCAGCCAGAGCGAGCACTCGATCGCCGGCGAAGGAATCTCGCCGTCTTCGACTTTGGCGGCCGGATCGCCCTTCCAGACCTGGACCTTGCGCTGGAAGGTGAGGACGACCGCACCGTCCTGGTTTCGGGCCGTCGACTGGACGTGGACGACGCCGCGGTCCGGATCCTTCGAGGAGGCTTTGACGCCGAGCACCATGGTCTCGACCTCGATCGTGTCGCCGACGACCGCCGCGCCCCGAAGCGCATGTCGATGTACTCGAGATTGGCGCGCGCGTTCTCCGAGACGTCCTCGACGGTCTGGCTGAAGGCGACGTGCATGACCAACCCCGGCGGCGCGACCAGATCTCGGAACCCGTAGGCGCGGGCGTAGCGCGCGTTCTTCGCGAGCGGGTTCGTGGTCATCGTGAACTCGGTGAACGCGTTGAACAGACCCTCGGTGATGGTCTTGCCGCGCTTGTGACGAAACACCTGCCCGACTCGGAAGTCCTCGAGAAAGTTTCCGGTCTTCTTGCGGATGATGGGCATGAGCGGGCGTTATGCTAACCAGGCGTAGGCTGTCAATTCGGCTCTCAGCAAAGGAAGCGCGGGGCCTTTCGCCGAGAGCCGAGAGCCGATTTCGATCGGCCCCTTCTCGCGCCTTCGGTCGGTGCGTATCCCGAACGCGTCGCGGAGAACGACCGCCTGATCGTCGAAACGTTCGCCGTGTAGTCGGAGTCGTTAGACCTTTTCCGTCGGCGCCAGGCGTCGAAGGATGGGCGTGAAGTCGAGCGGGCTCTCGTCCGCGAGCGTCGCCATCCGCTTCATGAAGAATGCCGCGCTCGGACTCTGCGCCCCTTGCGGCAACACGAGCAGCATCGGCAGCGCTTCGAGGCGGGCCGACCGCCGCGCCTTGACCACCAGGCCAGCGCCTTCGCCGCCGAGGCGCGAGAAGTCGAACACGATGAGATCGGGCTTGACGATGTCGAGGATCTCGTTCCCCTGCTTGAGATCGCCCGCGCTCGAAACCGAGCAACCCTTGGCCGTCGCCCAGGCGTTCAGCTTGAGAACGCTGTCGAGCTCCTCGCCGATGATCGTCACGCGCTTGCCGTTGCCGAGGAGACCCGTAAGCGCGGTCAGAAAGTCCTTCTCCTCGATCGGCCGGATCAGGCAATCGACGCTGCCGAAAACCACTCCGTTAGCCCCGCCGGGCTTGGCGGCATAGAGGAAGAGTCGCGAAGCGGCGAGCCCTTCATCGGTACGGCTGCGAACCAGGCCCTCGAGCCCGCCGTTCTTGGTGGCGAGCAAATTGACGGCCGTGTAGGCAGGGAGCTCTTTCGTCGAACCTCCGTTCTCGATCGCGCGCGCTTCGAACCCGCCCGAGCCGCACGCCTGCGCGAGCCCGCTGAACGCGGGGCCTGGTTCGTCGAGTACCGCGACGACGAAGCTCGTGACCACGGACGCGGGCTTCGGCGCCGCTCCGGCGGTTGGCAGTTTCGCGGGCGCAGGCTTCAGCGTCGCCGGGGGCGGAATGACCGGCGGCCGCGGCGCGGCAGACTTGAGCCCCTGGATCTCTCGGTCACGCTCCTCGATCGTGCCTTGCAACTTCTCGGCCAGGCTCCGCCAGCGCGCGCTCTCCGATTCGAGGCTCCGTAGGTCGTTTTCGAGGCGCGCGGCTTGCTGTCTGGCCGATTCGATGTCTCCCACGAGCCGCTCGCTCTCCGCCTGACTCCGGCGCACTGCCGCCTCGAGTGCCGCGCTCTTCGCTGTTCCCTCGCGCATCGCTTCGCTCACCTGATGGCGTTCGTTCTCCAGCGCCCGCAGCGACTCGCGCAGGCGCTCGCGCTCTTCTTCGCCCGCCTTCAGGTCCGCGGCCACCCGCTCCGCCCGGCCTGCCGTCTCGGTGACACGCAGCTCGAGCTCGTGGATCCGCCGGTCTTTCTCGTCCTGACTCGCCAGTGCTTGGCGCTTGAGGGCTTCGATCTCCTGAGCGGCTGCTCGCGCGCTCTGCTCGACGGTCTGCGCGTGCGCGAGCGACCGCTGCACGGCTGCTTCACGCTCTTGCAAATCTCGCTCGGCAAACTCGAGGCGGCTCGATAGCTCGCCGAGCTCCGCCGTGCGACGACCGAGCTCGGCGGCGAGCGACTGGGTTGTCTCTTGCGCTGCTCCTCGCTCCGCGGCGATCGCCTCGGCGCGCTGGTTGGCCTCTCCGATTGCCGCCTCGGCTTCATCGAGCCTGCGCTCCAGCTCTTCCAGCCTACGTGCGAGCTCGTGGGCGCTCTCGCGCTCGGAGTCATTTTCGAGACGCAGCCGCACGCTCGCCTGCCGCTCCGTGTCGAGCGCCGCCTCGAGCCGAATGACGGCCTCTTCCGCGGCGCGCCGCGCGCGCTCCGATTTCGCCAGGGTCGCGCGGAGCACTGACGCGAAGTCGATCTCGCGCGTCTTTTCGGCGAGATCGGCGCTCGCGCCCTGGAGCTGTTGCTCGAGCTGCCGTAGCCGGCCCTCGAGCTCGTTGCGCTGGAGCTCCTCCTCGAGCCGGCGACGCTCGGTGTCCTCGAGCTGCCGGCGACTTTCACCGGCCGCGGCTTGCAACGACTCTTCGAGCTGCGCGCGCCGGGCGAGCTCCACCGTGAGCTCGCTGCCGCGCGACTGCGCGCGTTCGAGCTCCCCGCGAAGGCTTGCGAGCTCGCTCTCCAGCACCTGCGCACGTTCGAGCGCCGCGGCCTGGCCGCCCCGCGCCTCGCCGAGGTCCGCCTCGACGCCCTGGGCCAAACCCCGTAGGCCCTCGACTTCCGCTCGTAGGCGCTCGGCCTCGGCCGCTTTGGCCTCGGCGGCCGCGCGGACGCTTTCGAGCTCCTGGTCGCGACCATCGCGCTCGGCACGCAGCGCTTCGCCGTCGCGCAGCAAGTTGGCCGTCGTTTCTTGAAGGGTGGCGGCGCGGGCGAGCAACGCATCCCGCTCGCGCGAGAGCGCGCGCGCCGACTCGGCGGTTTCCTGCAGCCGATTGCGCAGCTCTGCGACCTCGGCCTGGAGCGCCCGTTCGGCTTCCTGCCGGCCGGCGTCCCGGGAGCGGAGATCGGCCTCGCTCTTGCGATGGCTTTCGAGATCCGGACGCAGGCGCTCGACTTCCGCGGCGAGCGCGTTGCGCATCGATTCCGCCCGCTCGGCGCGGGTCTGGAGATCGGCCGCCTGTTGGCGGAGTCGCTCGGTTTCCCCCTGCGAGCTCTTGCGAAGCGCGTCGATCTCGGCGGCGAGTTGCTGCGCCTCGGTGCGCGATTGCTCCGCCTCGGCGTGTGCCATCTGCCGCTCCGCCTGCACGCGTTCGGCCTCGACGCGCAGCGCTGCGGCATCGTGGATCACGCTCGACGCGGTCTGCTCGGCGACGCGGCGGCGTTCCACCTCGCGGGCGAGCTCGGTCCGGAACCGTTCGGTCTCTCGCTCGATCTCGCGCACGATCTCCGACCGGCCAGCGAGACCCGCAGACAACTGATCTCGCTCCCGCTCGCTCGCCTCGAGGCGCGCCTGCAGGACTTCGATTTGGCCGCGGAGCTCCGCCTGCGCGATCTCCGACCCCTCGCCGAGCTGAGCCGTCGCGTCCTCGACCGCCTGGTAGCGGGCGGCTGCTTTCTGCAGAGATGCCGTCAGGCGCTCGCGCTCGCCACGGAGCTCGCTGACTTGCTCCTCGCGCGCACGCAAACTCTTTCGCAGCTCTTCGGTGTCGCGCTCCGCTACCGAGAGACGGGAGGCGATCTCGGCCCGCGTGGCTTCGCCGGCATGGACTTGTTTCGCGGTCTCGCCGAGCTGGCGCTCGAGAGCGCCGAGCCGTTCCTGGAGCTCGGTGCGCGAACGATTCGCCTGCGCGAGCTCTTCGGTCGACCGCTGGCCGCTCTCCACGGCGGCGGCGAGCTGTTCTCTCTCTCGGGCGAGCTCGAGCGCGAGCTTGCGGCCGCGTTCGGCTTCCGAGGCGCTCTGGTCGCGGACCAAGTCGTACTCGGCGCGGAGATTGCGGAGCGCGATCTCGTGAAGCGCGGCTTCGGATTTGTGACGGTCGCGCTCCCGTCCGATGTCCGCCAGACGCCGCTCGGTCTCCGTTGCGCTCGACGTTCCACCCGCGGTGCGGCGCAGCGATTCGACCAGCGACTCGAGCTCGCTGATTCGCGCCTTGAGCATTGCGCGATCCCGTACCGATTCCTCGCGAGCCGACGCCGAGATCGGTTGCGTGAGCACGTGCGCCGCACGCGGCTCCAGCTTCGACGGCAAGCGGAGAGCCGTGCCCAGGTTCTTCGCGGCTTCGCGTAGCTTGACGATGTCGGTCTCGTGGATGGCGCGCTTTCCGCTACCGACGAGCAGGAGCGCACCGGTCACCGACCCCTCCGCGAACAGCGGCATGACGGCGGCGTTGGTGAGCACTCCCTGGTCGCTACCCTGGAGCAGCGTGGGCACGAAGGGATTCTCCTTCGGCCTGTCGATGATGTAGACGCGTCGCTGCAGGACGGCGTGGAGCGGCATGTCCCAAACCCCGCTCACGCCGCGACGGATGAGTCGGATCGCGCCGATCGCCTGCTCCGCCAGCCCTTCCTGCGCGACCATCGTCAGGCTCTGCGAGTCCGAGTCGTAGCGAAGAAGCGCCCCGTAGCGAAGGCGCAGTGCCTCGAGGATCGCGGCGAGGGCCTTCGGAGCGGTGATCTCGTCGAGCGGCGAAACCGTCAGTTGGCGGAGAGTTTCGAGCGATTCGGCCGAGACCGAAGATGCCGAGCTTTCTCGGGGTGAAGCAGCAGGTTGCGACGACATAGTCGGAAACGAGGGGACTCGCTTCCCCCAATAAAGTTTGCCTCTCGGTGCCGCACAGCACAAGCGATCGCGGGCACACGCCCGCACCTTTTTTCGAGCTTGTCCTTTCGGACTTAGCAGGCTCTCGATGTCGTACCGACCAATCACTACAAGGCCAACACCGCTTGCAAGGCGGCGGGCTTAACCGGCAAGATCCCGCATGATTTCCGTCGCACGGCGGTTATATGGGAGACTAAATAAATTTCGGCCGCTTGTCGTGGTTATCCTCCACCCACCTGCTCAAGCTGCACCGCGTCGGCGACCGCCGCTAATCCAACGAGGAGAGAGCCATGCATCACGACACCATCCGCTACGAGGTCAAGGACGCCGTCGCCACGATCACCATGAATCGTCCCGAGGCCTACAATGCCCTGAACCTGGCGCTGGCCGGCGATCTCTTCCGCGCCACGCTCGAGGCCGATGAGGACCGCGCCGTGCGATGCATCGTCATCACGGGCGCAGGGAAGGCGTTTTGCGCCGGCGGCGACGTCAAGGACTTCAACGACAATGCGGACCGCATCGGGATCGTGATCAAGGAGCTGACGACCTACCTGCACGGCGCGGTCTCGCGGCTGGCGCGCACGGCCAAGCCCGTCATCATGGCCGTCAACGGTGTGGCGGCGGGTGGGGGCATGAGCCTCGCGCTCGCCGGGGATCTTGTGGTCGCGGCGGAGTCCGCGAAGTTCACGATGGCGTACTCGAAGATCGCCGCGTCGCCCGACGGCTCCTCGTCGTATTTCCTGCCGCGGATGATCGGGTTGCGCCGGGCGCTCGAGCTCCACTACACGAATCGCGTGCTTTCGGCGCGCGAGGCGATGGATTGGGGGCTCGTCAACCGCGTCCATCCGGACGCCGAGTTCCCCGGAGCCCTGGCGACCCTGGCGAAAGAGCTCGCCCGGGGGCCGACGCTCGCCTTCGGCCGGGCCAAGCTCCTCTTCCACCAGTCGACGCAGGAGAGTCTCGAGACCCAGATGGAGCTCGAGGCTCAGGCCATCGCCGCGAGCGGCCACACCGAGGACTTCAAGAACGGCGTCGCGGCGTTCGCCAAGAAGCAGCAGGTGATCTTCAACGGCCGCTAGAGTTGTTATGGCCCGCACAAAAGCGTGATTTCGACATAGGGTCCACTATCGGACCCGAAGGACGGTGCTCGGCGGGTGAATGTCCTGGAATGCGAGGGGAAGACGCGGAGGTAGGGATGAAGGAAAACAACTGGACGGCCGAGAATACGCAGGATGGCGCGGGGACCCCTGGGGGTAGCGACGGTCTCCGATCCAGGAAGGCGCGCAAGAGCGGGAAGCCCCGCGGCTGGCGCTACCTTCGCACGGCCGAGGACGTGAAGGCGGCCGCGAATGCGATCTACAATTCGCTAGTCGTCGGAGACACCAAGGCTGACCTCGCGGAAGGCGAGCCTCCGCGAAAGATGGATCCGCAGACTGCTCATGCGGCACTCAGCGCGCTTCGTTGTTGGATGGAGGCGAACGCCTTGGCGATCGAGAAGAAGCTCCAAGAAATCATCGAGACGAACGAGATGCTGCTGAAGCTCCTCGAGCAGCGCGGAATCGACGTGCGCGGCGGCGGTGGCTCGCGGAGCAACTGACCGCGCCGCTCAATCTTGCTTCCGCGGGCTCGGTACGAGCGTTGGCTTTGGGCGGCAGACCAGCTGGGAGTCGACGTCTTCCGCTGGTGGCGCTTCGCCCTCTGGGCCGCGGCTGGCGTGACCTTGGGCATGTTGTCCCAGCCCGACCCGTATCCGCACGAGACCTGAATGCTCTACGGATGGGTCGAGCTGACCCTCGGTACGCGCTTCCACGCCGAGCCGATCAACCTCTGGCTGGGGGGAGGCGTTTTCGCCGGACTGTACGAGTCGGCCGGCTTCAGCGCGGTTCAGCTGGTGGTGCGGGTGAGCCCTGCCGGCGAGAGCGACCAGGCGCAGCCTCTTTAGAGGCGGAGCCGCCACGCCGAACGACGTAAGGCGGGAGCCGAGCCGGCCGGCGACATCGGGATGAAGCTCTCGAGCTGAAAGGCAGCGGCGAAGGAGCTCCGGCTTCACGGCCTGGCGCCGCGCTGGGCCAGCCGGCGCTCGAGGAAGTCGAGCAGGTCTTTTCCAGTCACCTCCTCACGGTGACAGGCGCGCGCCAGGGCGGTGGGTGTGTCCGCTCCACTCGCGAACGCGGCGAGCGCGGTGTCGAGAGCCCCATCTCCGCCGCACTCGCGCATCAGCTCCACCATCGCGTAGCTCTGCGCGTAGGCCAGGTCGGCGTCGCTGTCCGAGTCGAACGCCTGGAAGCTGCTGTCGAGCGAGGCAATGGGCGATATCGATTTCGTCGAGTTGAAGACGGCCATACCGGAGTATTCCAACGACGCCGACTTCTTCCCTGGAATGAAGCAAAAGTGGGGCCTGAGTTTCTTGATCAATACGGAGCGGACACCGGAAGGCCGTTCACCCGGCAGCCTGTCCTGGGCTGGGCTGAGCAACTGCTACTTCTGGATCGACCAGACCAAGGGCGTGACCGGCGGCTTCATGACGCAGATCTTTCCCTTCTTTGATCGCCTGGCAGTCAACCTGTTTCGGGCCTTCGAGGCGGCCATATACGGGTCACTCTGACAAGTTCGCACATTCTCGGCGCTAGCCGGCATTGGGCCAAACCTGCCGCCCTGCCGGTGATGCAGTTGACCTTGGTGGTCAACCTCAAGTCCGCGAAGGCGCTCGGCCTCGACGTGCCGCCGATGCTGCTCGCGGGCGCCGACGAGGTGAGCGAATAAGGCGGCGCGAATTCATCAGGCGATGCCGTTGATCGATTGAGTCTGGAACCCCGTACGAGATATTGCGAGACATCGTCTGCAAGGCCTGCTGGCTGTCGCCCTATAGGCGGGCCAAGTACGACAATCGAGAACACGAAGGGACGCTCAAGATGCGGCCGAAGGTCATCCTGCAGCTCTATCCGATGCTTCCCGCCGACGGGGAGGAAGGCCGCCGGCGCGCGCGGCCGGTTGGCCGTGATGCCGACCTCTACCAGCGCGTCCTGTTCGACTGGATCGACATCATCAAGGCGGCCGATGAGCTGGGCGTCTGGGGCGCCTCGACCATCGAGCACCACCTGCATTCGGAAGGCTACGAGGTCGGGCCCAACCCCGGCATCCTCAATGCCTGGTGGGCGGGCCAGGTGAAGCACATGCATGTTGGCGCGCTCGGCTACGTCATGGCGACGCAGGACCCGATCCGCGTCGCCGAGGAGACCGCGATACTCGACCACATCACGCGTGGAAAATACTTCGTCGGCTTCGCCCGGGGCTACCAATCGCGCTGGACCAACATTCTCGGCCAGTTCTCCCACACCGTCGCCACCGTCTCCGACGGCAGCGCCGACGACCTGAAGAACCGCGACATCTTCGAGGAGCGCGTGGCGATGGTGCTGCGCTGCTGGGAGGAGGATTCCGTCGTCCTCAACGGCGACTACTACCAGGCGCCCTTTCCGCTCGACACCGGCGTGGAGAAATACCCTGCGGCGCGCATCGCAAGCGAGGCCGGCGCAGCGGGCGAGATCGACGCCGCCGGCAACGTGCGGCGCATCAGCGTGGTGCCGCCGACCTACAAGAAGCGCCGGCCGCCGATCTTCGTCGCCACCACGAGGAGCGACGACTCGGTGCGTTATTGCGGCCGCAACGGCTTCATCCCGACCTACTTTTCGAAGTTCGACTCGATCCGCAAGCAGGCGCAGCTCTATGTCGACGAGTCGGCGAAGCACGGCGAGCGCGTGACGCTCGGACAGCGGCAGAACATCGTGCGCTGGCCCCACATCGCGAGCAGCATGGCCGAATGCGATCGGATGATCCGCGACTACGACATCGACATCTACAAGAACTTCTACGGTCCGTTCTTCCCGCAGTTCCCGAACGATCCCAACACCGATTTCGTGCAGAACATCAAGGAATCCGGTATTTTTTCCGTCGGTACGCCCGATCAGGTGCGCGACGAATGGAAGCGCCTCTACGACGAGGTGCCGTGCGAATACATCACGCTGATCTACCACTTCGCGCAGCAGCCGAAGGAGTCCGTGCTGCGCGAGCTCGAACTGTTCATGACCAACGTCGTGCCGCACCTCGATGCGGCCTCGTCCGCGCCGACGGTCGGATTGGCCGGCGCACAGGGCCCAGGGACACGCGACTGACGCCGAGATCACGCCGAACTTCGATGCGGCGCCGACTCGGAGTAGGCTAACCGGTGAAGGAGGACCGCCCATGAAGTATGCCGTGATGTCGCTTCAGACGGACTTCTCCGTGCGACCGGACGAGCTCGCGCCGGCCGTCGAGGAGCGCGGCTTTGAGTCGCTCTGGTTCCCCGACCACAGCCACATCCCGGCGTCGCGGCGCACGCCGCACCCGCAAGGCATCGAGCTGCCGCGCGATTACTGGCACCTGCTCGACCCCTTCGCTTGCGTGAACGCAGCCGCAGCCGTCACCAAGAAGCTGAAGCTCGGCACGGGCGTGCTCCTCGTCTGCGAGCGTGATCCGATCAGCACGGCGAAAGAGGTCGCGACCGCCGACTTCCTCTCCTGCGGGCGCCTCCTGTTCGGCGTCGGCGGCGGCTGGAACCTCGAGGAGATGGAGAACCACGGCACGAACCCGAAGACGCGCTGGCGGCTGGTGCGCGAGCGGGTCGAGGCGATGAAGGAGATCTGGACAAAGGAGGCGGCGGAGTACCACGGCGAGATGGTGCGTTTCGATCCGATCTGGGCAGAGCCGAAGCCCGTGCAAAAGCCGCATCCGCCGATCCTGCTCGGCGCTCACGGGCCGAAGGGGCGCCAGCGTGTCGTCGACTATTGCGACGGCTGGATGCCGATCCCGGGAATCAACGGCGAAGACATCACCGCCGGAGCGGCGGATCTCCGCGAGCGCGCAACAAGGGCCGGACGCGACCCGCGCTCGATCTCGATCACGGTCTTCTGGGCGCCTACCGAGCGCGCAACCGTCGACTCGTGGGAGCGCGCGGGCATCGAGCGGGTGATCTTCGGCCTGCCCGCCGCCGACCGCGACGCGATGTGGAAGCGCCTCGACGAGCTCGCACGGTTTGCGAACGGCGGACGGTGAGCACGGTCTTTGCCTCATTCGCGTACCGATCGACCGTGCGTCGTTTTATATCCCGTGGTGCGCAGCGATCCTGCGAGCCGGCGAACACCTTCGTCGATCCCCGCCGGCGTTTGGCACCCGAGCAGGTCGTCCCCGCCGGTTCTGGAAGTGATGGCGCCTCCGACCTTCACCTTCTCGCGATTTTGTGAATCTGGGCCCACCATACGTCCGTCGGGCTCAGTGACGCCGCGGAACGAGCGCCGCTTTGCCTGCCACGCGATTCGCGAGGAGATCGGCGAGGGCGGTTGCCGCGTCCTCCAAGGCGTAGGTTGCCGGTTCCTGGGGGTGCAGGCTGCCCGCCTCCACCAGTGCGAGCAGCTCGCCGATCAGGCGGCGTTGGGCATCTGGATTGCTCTTCATCCATGCGCCCCAGTCGACGCCGACGACGCGGCGGTTGCGCAGCAGAACGAGGTTGAGGGGAATGCGCGGTATGGCGCCAGCGGCGAAACCGATGACGAGGTAGCGCCCGTCCACGCCGAGCGTGCGCAGGGCAGGCTCCGCGCGGTCACCGCCGACTGGATCGACGATCACATCAACGCCCCCGAGCTGCTTCACGCGGCTCTTTAGATCCTCGCGCGAGTAGTCGATCGTCTCGTCGGCGCCGGCGGTCTTGCACGCGCCGACACGTGCGTCGCTCGACGCGGCCGCGATCACCCGAGCCCCGAGGGCCTTCGCCACGTCGATGGCCGCGCGCCCGACGCCGCCGGCCGCCCCGAGCACCAGGACCGTCTCGCCAGGGCGCAGCCCGGCGCGTTCGCGCAACGCGAAAAGGGCGGTGCAGTAGCTCTGGATAAAGGTGGCGGCGCGCTTGGCATCGATCAACGACGGGACGCGAAACGCCTGCGCGGCTCCGATCACGACACGTTCCGCGAAGCCGCCAGAGCCGGTCATCCCAAAGATGCGGTCGCCGACCTGAACCGCCGTGACCCCATCGCCGACGGTGAGTACGCTGCCTGCGATCTCGCTGCCAGCGACGAACGGCAGCGGCGGCTTTATCTGGTACTCGCCCCGCACGATCAAAGCGTCGACGAAGTTCACCCCGGCGGCTTCCACGTCGACCAGGATAGTGCCCGGGGAGACCTCCGGTTCGTCGGCTTCCTCGACGGTAAGGTTCTCGAGCGGCCCGAACTCACGGCACACTATGCGGCGCATTCGCAGCTCTCAACCAATATTTTCCAGACGGACGGCCTGCCGGCACTTATCGTAGTCAGCCTCTCCTCTTGTTGCTGGCGTGTCGGATGACGAATTCCGAGGGGCGCTATGCCTTCGGCGGCCGTGCTCGGTGAGCTCACGTCGCCGGAAAGAGCTCGCCGGCGGTCTTTCCGGCAAGGGTCGTCTGGAGCTGTGTCAAAGCCTCTTCCTGCGTCGCAGCGAGCGCGACCACGCTGTGGTCGGCGAGCCGCATCGTCACGTGGCAGGGCACGGCGGTGAAGAAACCGTTCGGAAGGCTCGCGACCATGACGAAAAACGCATGCCCGGCAGGATGGCGAAACTGGTACCACTCGACTTTCTGGACGACGAACGGGGTGTCAGTCATATCCTGGGTCCTAGCGCGAGGCGCCAGGAGGCGCAATCTACTCGGAAGGCATCGAAGATCGGGACGATGCGGCTCTTTCTCACTCCGAACCGTCGGCCCGCGCCACGCTGACGGACCGATTTCCGCTGTCGACCGTGACGCGCAGGAGCCACGGGTTGCAACACACCTCGCAGTCCTGCACGAGGGTGCCCGCGACGTCCACCTCGACGTGGATCTCGACGTCCTCTCCGCAGTAAGGGCACGAGACGACGAAATCCTCTTGGATGCCTGATTCGCTCACCATTGGCCGCTTTTCACGTGCTCGGCCGGGACTCGATCCTGGACACGGAGTGGCAAGAACCGCAACTGTGACCTCTGAATGCCACAGGGGCACATTTGTCAACAATTCGCAGTGCGTCGTTGATGGACAATGAGTGAATAGCGTTTTCATGGTGACCTTTATCCGCGCTCTGCGTCATGATGATGTGTAGAGGATAGCTGCGGCCATAGTCTGTCCAGCGCCCCGGCGAGCGCCATTGCTCGACCGGGGCGTTTTCGTTTCGGCCGAGGAGACCACCTGCGGGAAGGAGGTGACCACATGCGCAGGTACAGGCTCGAGCTCGTCCGCGAGTCCGGAGCAGACGAGCCCGAGGAGACCGTCCTCCGGACGTCCACGGACGCGGCGAGGCTTCTGATGCCCCTCTTTGAAGGCGCCGACCCGGCGCCGAGCGCAGAGGACATCGAGCTCACGAAGCGCCTGCGGGAAGCCGGCGAAGTCGTCGGCATCCGCGTTCTCGACCACGTGATCCTCGGTGACGGCAAGCACTACAGCTTCGTCGACGCTGGGTCGTGGTGAGGCGCCAGAGCACAGAAGGGAGGTGACGAGGAGAACTCGACGGTCTGGCTGAACGATACCAAGGCGGGCATCGCCGAGACCTGCCCTGCGGCCCCGAGAAGGAACAGGTCCTTCCGGGGCTTTTTGTTTTCTCGGCCCTGACCAGAGGAGGCAGGGAATGAACGATCGAGCAACGGCTGAGGAAGTCGTCGAGTCGGAAGCCCACGAGATCCGGATTCGTTTGAAGCTGAGGCCGGAGGACGCGGAGCTCTACGACACGATGCTCACGATGCTCGCGGAGCTCGCACGCGCACGGCGCTACGTCGAGCGCTGTCAGTGGCGCGTGCCGCACCCGGTGAAGACCCGGTACTGCGTGAAGGCTCTGAGGCAAGTGGAGAGGCAGATCGCCGCAGAGTTCGAACGACTCTACGACGGCCCGGTGGAGATCGATCCACCACCAACCGAGCCGCCGGCAACGGAGCCGGCGCTCAAAGAAGAAGAGGAGAACGGGACCATGGGACAGACTCAGGAGCAGATCAACATCAACGGCAGCGAGGAGCCCGGCCGGCTGCGGCGCGCGGCGAACAAGACCTGGCAGTTCGTCAAGAACCCGAAGGTCTGGGGCGTGGGCGCGGCGATCGCGGGGATCGGGGTGGTCTACCTGATCGTCCGGGCGGTCGCCGGCGGCGACGAGACCGCGGTCGTGGCGCAGCCGAGCGGTCAGCCGAACGGCCCGATCGGAGGCGGGGACACGGCGACGTCCACGACCGTCGACCCGGCGGTCAATGGATGAGGGGGGCGTGAAGGAGCTCACGGGGCCTGAGCTCACCCGACACGGTCTCATCTCGGGAAAGCTCATCGACGGACGCTGGGAAGTGTCGAAGTCGCTCGCTGACAACTGCCAGGTCACCTACGTCTCGGAGCCCGGAGAGAGCCTCGACAAGGCGGTGCGGAAGCTGAAGAAGCGCATCGACAGCGTGCTCTGGGGCAGATGGATCACCAGCCGCCGGCGCGCGCGGCAACGGGACCTGAACGCTTCGTAAAAAGTTCGCCACACTCAGTGTAAGACAGGACGGCCGAGCTCTGTCTGTGACGCCCCGGGGGAATCGTTCCGCGGGGCGTTTTTGTTTTCGGCCAGACGACAACCAGGAGGTTCCCATGTTTCTGAAGATCTCGAAGGTGTGCTTCGGACTCGCGTTCATCGCGTTCGGCGCCTGCTTCGCGGCGTTCGGCGCGGACGCGATCGGCGAGGGCGTCCGCGGCGGCAGCGCGGCCCCGAGCACCGACACCACCGCCAAAGCGGCGTAACCGCTGTCATGGCACGCGGCAAGAGCCCTCGGGTGAGCGCCAGCCCCGAGGGCTCAGCTGTTTCTGGCGCAGGAACAAAGGGAAGGAGAGCGCAATGCTCAAAGCGATCGGCAAGTTCATCATCGGCATCGTCGGAATCGGCGTCGGGTTGTTCACCGCGGTCGCCGCGGTCGGTCTCGCGGGCGACGGCATGGGCGACATCCTCGCCGGCGGCGCGAGCGCCGAGGAGAAGAACGCGGGATTCCGCAAGGCGGGAAGCTAGCAATCTAGCGATCTAGCTTCGTAGCTACCTACGAAGGCTCCAAAGTCCGGCACTCGAAAGGGTGCCGGACCGCGGGGCCTTTTCTTTTCGTACTTTCCGAATTCGAAGGAGACCAACCGCATGCAAACCATGCAGGGCACGAACGGGAACGGGACGGTGAAGATCCCGCTCTCGGAGGTGTCGCACGTTCATCCACCACCCGGCGAGACGCTGCTGCCTCGAGGGCGCGTGGAGGTCGTCATGCTCGTCGATCCGAAGCTCTGGACGCGCGGGCCTGACGGCAAGATCCAGAAGGTCCGTATCAGCTTCGACTACGAGCGGTTCAGCCGCGACGAGAATGGCCAGCGGCTTCCCGAGCGGAAGTGGAAGCCCTACGTCGCGCACGTGATCCATCTGCTGCGCCAGATCATGGAGGCGCTGGCCACCTGGGGGCTCGAGCCCGTCTACGCGGGCAAGCAGGACGACGATCTCATCGAGGTGGGTCTCTGGAACCACCCACGGAATCCACCCGTGGTGATCGAGATCCTCGGCCAACGCGCCACGCGGTTCGTGATCGACCACGGAAACCAGTGCCTCAAGGGATTCGATCCGAAGCTCGACGTCATCACGGACCTCGGGATGTTCCCGTTATGAGCGCCTTCATGGTCGGAGCGACGCACATCAACGCGCTCGTGACCGCGGGGCTCATCCTGGTGCGTCCCTATGGGCCGCTTCGCTGGTACTGGGGCGATCCGAGGAAGGAGCGAGAGCTTAACGAGCTTACCCAGGACGACGTCGGGCGAATGCTCATCGCCGAGAACCGCCGGAGCGTCAACTACCGCTACGGCGAGGAGGAGGCGGTGCCGGAATACAGGTTCAAGATGCTGCCGGGATCGCCCGATCCGGTGATCGTCCTCAAAGCGATCCGTTGTTACGTGTACCAGTCCTGCGAGACCGACGACTGGGAGCAAACCGAGGCGGCCGCGTTCTGTGAGTCGCTGACGGTGACCGCGATCAGGTGCCTACCCGGATACGACGAGGCGCCGGCGTGGGAGATCCGAGACCCGTTCGTCTTCGTGAAGGCAGAGCTCCTGAAGAGATGAAGGAGGTGAGGATGCTGCAAAGACTGATCGAGCGCGTGTGGCGCCCGATCGAACGGAACTGGAGAGGCGGCGTCGCGCTGTTGCGAGCGATTCCCGGCATTCGTGCGTGCACAGGGGCGCCGAATCCGAAGCTGGTGGCGCGCGAAGAAGCGCCGCAACTGGTGGCTGCGAGAGGCGCTGCTCAGCGCGAAGTGGGCCGCAGTCATCACCATGTCGATGTTGCTGCGGCGTTGGTTCGAGCAGGCGGTCGGCAAGGGGTGGCTCGTCGAATCGATCTTCAACGGTGAGCTCAACCACATCGTCGAGGTGCTCGAGAAGGGAGGAGCACGCACATGAGCTTCAAGGATCCATACGGCAGCGCGCCGCCGGTCATCGTGATCGAGCCGACCAGGTCCGGAGGCGGCTACTCGAGCTCGCCGGGCCAACGCGGCCAGACGTCGCAACGGCCGAGCCCAAGATCAACGCGGAGACGGCCACGGCAGGGAAGGGCTTCGGCCAGTGGGTCCGCGACGAGGCAGCGTGGGGACTCGCGCACTTCTTCCGGGCGCTCTTCACGGTCGTGGTCTACCGCGGCTTCTATCACCTGTTCACGAAGGGGATCGCGAACCAGCAGGCCTACGACCAGGCGCCGGATCTCTGGACGAAGGGGAAGAAAGAGTCCGGCTTCCGGCGAGGAGGCGGCGGCTATTACCAGGGTGGACCCGGGAATGGGTCTACCGCCGGCTTCGGTGCCTTCCGGCCGACGTCGCGCATGGCAGACGACCCGCCGTGGTGGACGACGGCTCGGTCTGCATCCGATGCGACCGAGTCGCGCGGCGGAGAGGACGTCTCGGGAGCGGACATGCGCAAGCTCGGCCGCGTCGGTCCGTACACCGTGTACGACAACCGCACCGTGCTCGACCGGGCGACGCAGTTCTGGGCGTGCAAACTTCTCTATCGCACCCCGTGCGAGAACTGCCGCTTCATGGTGGCCGACCAGAGCGGCACCAATCACTGCGCTGCGGAGCTCAAGGCGAAGATGCTCCGCGAGGAGCGCGACGACGGGAGAGACCTCGAGGAGATCCGCGAGGCGATCCGGAGGGAGGCGTGATGATGGGGCGGAACTACTTCGGGGAGAACATGCAGAAGGTGTGGGGCGGGATGAAGCGGGGCTGGGAACCAGGGGGCGCGTTCGCGCGTGCTGTGGATGCGGCGTGGAACCTGCGGTTCGAGGTGGCTGCGGCCGCTCGCGAGCGAGATCCTCTGGATGCTCGTCCGGGCCCTCGTTGCCTGGATCTTCAAGACGGTCCCACGCCGGCGGGGCGCGCACGTCATCAAGTTCCGGCCGCATCTACGGCCGGTCTAGGAGGAACATGAAACCGACACTCCCGCGCGTCGAGATCATTCGTGACGGCGAGCCGCCGCCGGAGATCATCGGCGTGCTTCGCGGCTCGAACGAGGTCGCCGCGGCCCTCCGGCCGCGGATCGGAGGCCTCGACCAGGAGGTCTTCGTCACGCTGCTTCTGAACGCGAAGCATCGCGTGAAGCCGGGCGGCTACCGCGTGATCTCGGTCGGGACGCTGACGGCATCGCTCTGTCATCCGCGCGAGGTCTTCCGGCCAGCGGTTCACGCCGCCGCCGCGGCCGTGATTCTCGCGCATAACCACCCGAGTGGCGAACCCGAGCCTTCCGCGGAGGACACCGAGCTCACAAGGCGCCTTCGCGAGGCCGGCGAGATCCTCGGCATCCGCGTGCTCGACCACGTGATCCTCGGCGCCGACCGGCACTGGAGCTTCGTCGACACGGGCGCGTGGTGAGAAGGAGAACACGATGAAGCACAACCTACCCGCTCCGCGCATGGGCTCGCTCGTACCGGGACACATGCGTCGCGAAGGCGGCTCGCCGGTGTCATACGAGCCGCGTCGAGACGGCGAGGTCGGATTCCGTCGCGGGGGGTTCGGCCCAGCGCCCTGGAAGACGCCGACCGCGCCGGTCCAGCCGCGATTCGCCGATGCGCCGAATCCGCCGGCGCCGCGGGCGGAGCCCGTCCTCCCCGCCGGCGGCGAGCGCGCGGAGTGGTTCCTCGCCACGGCGATCCACTACCACACGGAGTTCGATGACGATGGTGACGAGTGCGACTCGTGCGCGGGGTTGAGCAATCCGCACGTGCACGTCTACGAGCGCGTGACGCACTTCGAGTGGGCGTTCTGCGAGGCCCATCCCACCGAGAAGGAAGCCGAAGAGGCCCTCGAGCGCTTCGCCAGGGAACAGGGCGCGGAGGACATCGAGCACTTCACCGAACAGTGCTTCGGCTGCGGCGAGGGCGGATGGATCGCCGAGGTGCAGCCCGTGTCGATCATGGGCGCGGAGGCGGTCAAGGCCTGGTTCCAGCAGAACGCCTGGCGCCTGAAGAAGTAAGTCTCAGTGCCGAGTGCTCTCCACTCGGCACTCAACCTCAAAATCAAGGGAGTGCCCATGTCCGACAACCTACCCGCCACCCGCGGCGAGTCCGCGGTGGCAACCGCAGAGCCTTCTCTGCCGCCGGCGACGGTCACCGAGACGCCGGCACCAGCCGTCAGCGGCGCACGTCTCGGCCCGTCGCCGCTCGTCAAGCCGAAGCGCAGCGTGCCCGCCAAGGCGGAAAGGGCCGCTCCTCCCGCGCTCGCCGCCGGCGAGATCCCGCGGAAGCCGCTCGCCCTGGCGCTCAAGTTCCTAGCCCGCGTCGCGGCGAAACAGAACACGATCGCGATTCTCGCGGACGTCCTTTTCGACAACGGCGTGCTGCTCGCCACGGACCTCGACATCGCGCTCCGGGTCTTCATCCCGGAGGTGAAGCCCCTGGCCGCGTCGATTCCCGCGAAGCTCCTGTATGACTGCGTAAAGCGCGGACAGTCCCCGGGAGTCGCGATCCGGAGCGCCAACCACGAGAAGGCTCCCTTCAACGTCGTCATCGACGACGCGGTCGTCATCGGCCACGACGCGAAGGAGTTCCCGGAGCTGTCAGGCTTCAAGGACCGGATGAAGGGCCCGGCCAAGATCGCCGAGCTCCCGAGCCTCGAGCCGGTGCTGCCCGCAGTCAGTGTCGACGAGACGCGGATCAACATGAGCGGCGTCTACCTTCGCTTCTGCAAGAACCTGGCGGTGGCGACCGATGGGCACCGGCTTCATGTGATGAGGATCCCGGGAGCGACCATCGAAGGCGACTTCCTGATCCCGAGGAAGGTCGTCGAGCTCGTCGACGACATCGCCGCGGCGACCAAGAGCGCCGATCGTCGGCCACTTCCACGAGAACGGCTGCTCCTTCCGGATCGCCAACTACGAGCTCACGTCGCGCTACGTCGAGGGCACGTTCCCCGACTACGACCAGGTGATCCCCAAGAAGCGCAAGCACCACATCGTGGTCGACCGTAGAGCCTTCATGGAGGCGCTAAGCTCCTCGCTGCCGTTCTCGACCGACAAAGCCAAGGGCGTGAAGCTCGAGGTGAAGGACGACAAGCTGACGCTCTCCAAGCAGCATCCCGACCTCGGCGAGTTCACCCGGGCGCTGCCGTGCTTCGGGGCCTCCGGCGAGGTCTCGATCGGCCTGAACGCGAACTACCTGCTCGACGCGCTCCGCTTCATCAAGGAGGAGCGGGTCGTCATCCAGCTCGAGGACGACGTGTCGCCGATGGTCATCGAGTCCGCGGACGAGAGCCTGAAGTTCGTCGTGATGCCGATGAGGCTCTTAGAGAAAAACGACAGGAGGTTCCTATGTCCTATCGGATCGACGATCCCACGGGACGGGTCGTCGCGGAATGGCGTGGCTCGTGCTGAGCCGCCCCGGTTCGCAGTCGGGGATCTCGTCGTCCAGATCGTCTCGAACGAGCTCTACCAGGTGGCCGACCGCTACTGGGCTCAGGTCGACCTGGTCGATACCTGGATCTACGTCTGCCAGAAGATGAAGATCGACGACGAGGCGGGGCGGATCTTGAGGACGACGCGCTGCGACGCCGACCTCGAGGAGATCCCGGACGCCGAGCTCCAGCCGCTGCCGCCGCAGCGCCTGCCAGAAAAGCCGAAGTCATTGCCGCCCGCGCCGCCGCGCACGGCCCTTCCGCAGACACTCGTGCTGCGCAGCTTCCTGCCGCCGAAGGAGACGCCGGCGCTTACGGGACCGCAGGGGGCGCTCCAGCCACCGCGGAGACTCCCGACCGCAGGGCCTCCTTCTATCGAAGAAGGGAGGCGGTTCATGATCGTGAAGTGGAACCTCCCGAGGTACCTCCGCCAAGACCAGGTCCGAGCGTTCTTCTCGGTCATCAGGAACCCTCGAGATAAAGCGCTCTTCACGACGATCTACCTCTACGGCCTCAGAGTCTCCGAGGCTTGCCTGCTTCAGCGAGAGGACCTCGACTTCGAACGCCGCACGATCCGCGTCTGGCGTGTGAAGAACGGCTACTCTGGAGAGAAGCCGCTCTTTCGGCGTCTCGTGGCGATTCTCCGGCGATACCTCCGTACCCGGACCGATGACAATGCGGCGCTCTTCGTCGGTCAGACAGGGCCGGCTCTCGAAGCGCTGGATACAGGCCCTCTTCACCCGCTACGCCACCGCCGCCGATCTCCCGCCGAATCGGAGGCACGTGCATTGTCTCAGGCACAGCTGCGCGACCCACCTTCTCGACGCAGGCGAGCCGATCGACTTCGTTCAGGACCACCTCGGTCATCGAAACATCGAGTCGAGCCTCGTCTACGCCCGCGTGTCGGATCGGCGGCGAAGCAAGACGATCAGCAGGCTCGAGCGGTCCCGGGAGATCGCGCTGCCCGCGTGAGTAGCATCGGCAGTTTTCTCTTCATCCCCCGTAGTCCATCCCTACGCGTTGTTCCCGCCCTTCAGCGGCAGCAGCCCCGAGGCTCCAGTGCCTCCGGCTCGCTGCCGCTCCTGCCCTTTCTTTTTTTGCGCCGAGCTCGACCCCACCTCGATCGACGCATGATGCATGCCACGGCGGAGATCGACGTTCTTTCCTGCCCCGAGTGCGGCGGGCGGCTGCGTCTACTCGCCACCATCGAGGATCCGGCGGTGATCAGGAAGATCCTCTCTCACCTCGGTATCGCTACCGAGTGCCCGCGGCCTGCGGCCGCGCGGCCGCCTCCGGAGACGGCGGGGTTCTTCGACTTCGGCGCCGGTTGAGAGTCAGCCAAGCGAAGCTCAGGCCAGGGCGGAGTGTTCTTTGCCCTCTGCCTCGCGGGCCACGCGGGAGGGGGCGGGGTGGCCGCCGGCGCGCCGTCACCGTGATTTTGGTGGACAGGTTCCTTATGCGTGCCGTAAAAACGGGTTTCTCGTGAGTTCGGCAGGCGTCGGATATGGAGCGATTACGTCAACCAGGCCGCTTGTCCCGCCTATCCGCCTATCCGCCGCTCGCGGCTTTCGATGTCGAACCGGTAACACCTCTAGCGGCGTGCCTGTGGTCTTCGCGTGATTCTGCCACGCAAGGGGCTCGTGGAAAACGAAGAAGCTGTTCGCGTCAGTTAGGCCAAGCCTTCCGGCCAGATGTAGGCGCAATCCGAGAGCCCCCGGGCGAGCGCGCCTCTCCATGGACACTTCCCCCGCCCAAGCCGAGAGCGCTTCCTGGCATCGCCCGGAGTATTCGACGGGCTCACACAGCGATAATCAGTCCCACCTGGTATCGACGGCGCCGCACGAGCGTGATGAAATTCGTGCGACGACCGATGGAGGTATCGACCATCGCTTCACGCGGCCGGTGGAAGACCTCGAGACGTACCTGAAGCGGCGCTCGGCGCCGGCGGAGGGTGAGAAGTGAGAACGGCGAGAAAAATCAGTAGAACGACACGATGTAGTCGATTCCTGGCTGCATCGCTTCTCTCCAAGTTTTCTCAGTAAGGGCGTCAAAATGGGGGTCGCAGGTTCTTGCGGCGAAGATCAGCGAATCCAGCCAAAGGGCGTAGAGACGGGGAGGAATGTCTCGGTCCGCCCGAGCATGTTACGATCCCGGCGCTGGTGGGCGTTCTCCAGCGCCCCGCTATGGTCGTGTGCTGGTTTCGCAAGAGCCAGCGCGTGTGTCGCAAAAGGGAAAGGAAGCGGAATGGATCTCAAAGACCATCTAGAAGCGGCCACCGACCCGATGCATCCGCGATATCCGCTGCTCGCTCGGATCCGCGGCCATCTCCACGTCTGCACTTCGTTGGCTGTCGTCGCGGCCGCGGGGGTGCTAGCGAGCGTCGCTTTCGGCGCTCCGCCGAACTCCACGAATTCTTCGCCCGGCAACATCCCTCCTAGCTCCAACTCGCCGTGGTACCCATCGCTGCAGGCGTTCGAGCACTACGACTCCGGCCGCTCGCACGTGTTCTCGATGGCGAAGTTCGGCGGCTCGTTCAACGGGAAGAACCGTGTGGACCTCGTCTTCTCGGACGACGGCGCGTACCCGTCCGGCTACAACATGTCTTACCTCGACCACAAGAACGCCTTCATCCAGGGCGGCAGCTACGGCGACGTCGAGAACTCGATCGGCCCGTTCGTCGCGAAGGTCGACCCGACGACGCTGAAGCCGGTCTGGTACACGCAACTGCGTAACACGGAGCAGGAGTGCGGCACGCAGCAGGTTTGCACATACGAGCAAGGCTGCGGCGCCCCGCCGGTCTGCCAGCCGCAGCAAGCCGGCGAATGGGACTACCCCGGCGCCATGGCGATCGAGAACGACGGCATACATCTACGTGGTGTCCGGCTACCGGATCTTCAAGGTCGATCCGGCCGACGGGAAGGTCGTCGACACGCTCGTGCTGCCGACCGCGGTCTACATGCGCTGCAACTACCCGAGCACGCCGGCCGACCTATGACCAGTCCCTGACGCGATGACGCGGTCAACACCTCGTACAACGGCATCAACGCGCTCCCGGACGGGACGATCGTGGTGAAATCGCTGTACCGAGTGGCCGGGTGCACGCTCAACGGACCGTCGGCGCTCCTCAACTGCCCCAGACGCCCGAAACGTTCCGCAGTCCAACCTGATCTCGGTCGACCCGGAAACGATGCAGTTCATCGAGACCATCATTCTGCCGGCACGCGGCTCCGCCCGGCCGACGATCACTCGGTACCACGGCGTCGACTACGTTTACCTGCTGGAGAACCTCTCGAACGCGGTGCGCTACTCCGTGGACCACGGACACTTCTCGCTCGATACCAACTGGACGCCCACAGCCGTTCCCTATGACAATCAGCAGACTGGCGGCTCGTTGATCGTCATGAATGACTGGATCGTCGGCGCGACGAACTCCATTCCTGCTACCGGGGCGCTTACGGTGTTCGCGATCAACCAGAACGATGCCACGAAGTCAATTCTTCCTGCAGCCGTATCTCAACGATCCGATCCCGCCGGAGCTCGCCAAGGCGTTCGCGCCGGCGATCAGCTGGGCCGGCATGTCGCTCGAGGTCGATCCGCAGAACGGACTCTTCTACGGAGTGGAGACGCTGGCTCGCAAGGTCGCGGCGTTCAGGATCACCGATTCGGGCATCAAGACCGTGTGGAAGCAGACTCAGACGACGACCGAGTGGGCCACCCTCATCGGCCCGCAGGGTAACCGCACCTGGGTCGGCACGGACATCCCGGTAGACCAGATCCCCGGCGACAACCAGACGGACGTGGTCGTCTTTCGCGACGCCGCCACGGGTCGCGAGCTCGCACGCTCCGATCAGGTGCCCTTCATGACCATGGGAAGCGCGGTTCAGCCCGGTTACGACGGAAGCGTGTTCTTCCCCGGAGCAGAGGGCACGTTGGTCAAGGTGACGCCATTCCCCAATTCCAAATAGGCCGATCGACCGTCTGGTCCTCGAATGAGCCGCGACCCGGCGCGACCGACTACGCCGCGGACCCTGCCGCGAAACCAGGCCGGTGAGACCGGTGCCCGGAGGAACCATGAAGAAGCACGCGCTGACTGCCAGTGCGCTCATCGTATGCGTGGCACTCGCTTTCCACGGCCAGGTCGTCTTGGCGGTCCCGCCTACCGTCGAGCCGGAGCCTCAGGCCAACCAGTGCTACCACCGGCAGGGGGCGATCTCGTCGCTCACGGATCCCGTCGCGATCCGACAGCTGGCGGCGCAAGCCTACATCTGGGCGCTCGCGCCCGAATTCGTCTACCGCTTCCTCAACCGCAACACCCTCAAGACGGCGCCGGTCAACAAGCTCGGTGGCATCACGGAGGTTGCCGCCTGGAACAACCCGGCCACCAACGCTGGCGACGCTTCGGTCCTCTACCTCAACGGGATGATCAATCTCTCAGGTAAGCAGACCGAAGGAGGTACAACGGACCTCGTCTTGACCGTTCCGCCGTCGGAGGATCCGTCGCAGGATCCCGCGAAGGAACAGTATATCGTCGTGGACTTCCTCGACGGGTTCATCAACACCGTCGGCAGTATCGGTACCCGCACCACACCGTCGCCTGAGTCGCAGACGTATCTCATCGCGGGACCGCAGTCGGTCTACCAGCACGAAACGAAAGTCACGATCCGCGGCAAGGAGTTCCGCGTCCTGCCGACGGATACGAACCTGAACTGGATGCTGATCCGCATTCGCGCCGACACACTGGCTCCCTCCAGCGGACCGAACTCCTTCCCCCCGAACTCGACGGCGAACGTCTACAAGGACGTCGTCCAGAAGTTCGCGCTGAACACTCTCGACGAATACCTGAACAACGGCAACCAGCCGATCTACCAGTCGAGCTTCGAGTACAAGTTCACGAAGGAGCAGATCAAGCGAGCGGCGCGCTGGCAAACACAGCCGTGCAGCGACCGGAACACTTGCACCCCGGCGGACGCCGTCGACTTCTTCCTCCAGGCGGGATGCTCGCTCGTGATCAGCCCGATGCCCACCGCGGATGTCGGTCTGGCCGGCACGCCGCTCGGGCTTCTCCCTGCGTGGATCGCTCCGCAAGCCGGGGCCACGGGGGACGCCACGCCCTACGAGAATCCGTCCGACGGTCAGCAACCAACCCTCGAGTTGTTCGGGCCACTCGGGCTCACGGAGAACGGGTATGCGGTCCCGCTCAACTGGGGAACCGCGCAGCTGAATGCACTGAAGGACGGCCTCCTCGACGGCAACAAGATCCTCAACCTTCAGCTCACGACGAGCCCGGGGCAATCGACGAACTTCTGGAAATACGAAAACGCGAACGTCGGTACGTACCCCAACAACGAGAGCGGCTACGAAGTTCGCGGCGCCATCGTTCTGGCCGGAGGCTCGGCGAACCTGGCCGCAGACGCGGTGTACGCGCAGACGAACGCCATCGGCACCTCGACGGTTCAGCTGGACGGCAACAACACCTACACGATCACGTTCACCGACCTTCCCCCGTCCACGCAGGATATCAATGGCAATGATCGTGGCTTCTGGTCGCTGCACGTGTACCAGCCGGACACTTCGCAGTCCGCGGCTCCCTTCCTCATGCAGACCGCATCGCTGAATACGTTCTACTCGAACGCGAATCTCGACGTGATTTCCGTCGACCCCACTGCTGACACCATCACGGCCGTCAACACCACGTGGGCGGTCATGAAGGCCAGCTCCCCCGTGTTCTTCAGTGGATCCGCGGCGGAATCCTACGGCCTCCTACCGGGGAAGCCGTACTACATCGTCGCCAATCCCACACCGGGAACGAATGGCACGAACTCCACGATCACATTTCAGATCGCCAGAGTCTGGAAGCAGCTGCTGTCGGGGAATACTGTGCCCATTCAGGACTCCGGGGCACCTGATCCCAGTACAGTCGTCGACCTGCTCGCAGGGAGCGGCTCGTTCCAGTGGGGCCCGATCCAATCGGTGTCGCAGCTGGGATCGCAGCAAATCGCGTCGAAGCTCTTGAAACCAAACGCCAACGGCTCCTACACCATCTGGATGGGTCCCCCTTCTCCTCCCGGAGCGGATCCAGAGAACTGGATCCCCACGCCGCCGACTGGCGCGTATCCACAGAACTGGATCCCGACGCCTTCGACCGCCTACTACAACTACGTCTACGGGAACAATTCGAGCATCAATACCGATATTCGTCCGATGATACGGATGTACTTTCCCGCTCCAGGCTGTCCGCCTCCTTCGATCTTGCCCCCCATCGACCAGCACGGGGTGCCCTGTGGCACGGGCGACGCCACGTACGTCTTCCCGCTCGTCGTGCCGGGCCCGTAAGCTGTGCCGAGGAGAACCGATGCGCATACTCGCACTGTCTCAGTCGATAGCTCTGTCGATGGTGGCCACCATCGCACTGGCAGCAGACGGCAGTAACGCACCTTGGTATCCATCCTTGATGGCTTCCGAGGCGTATGACTCCGGTCGCACACGTCTGTTCGAAACGGCGAACTTCGGTGGCAGGTTTGATCGGCCCAACGTGGTCGACGTGCTGACCTCGCCAGAGAATGTGTACCTGACACCCTATAACGTGATCTACCGCGATGCCCTGATGTATCCACTTTAGATCGGGACCCCAACCGGGCGAATATGCCGTTCGCCGACGGAGGGAGGTCCGATGAATCAGGATCTGGCATCAAAGAGAGCGCGGTATCGGCTGAAGGTTCGGGAACGGATGGTCATCATCGAACAGGCGATGCTCCATGGCCTGAAGCCGACCGCGCACCGATTTCGGCTTGATCGAAAGACCGTTCGTGAATGGCGCGATCGTTTCCGCGCTCTGGGGCCTGATGGGTTGATTCCGCAATATCCCGATCGGAAGAAGCGACGCGTGGCCCCGGAGATCTTGCCGCTCGTCGAGCATGCTCGGCGAGAGCTCCGGTATGGGGCCTCACGGACCCGGACGTGGCTGCTGCGCGTACATCGGATCCGCACGACCACCACCACGATTCAACGCATCTTCCGGGACATCGGAGTTCCGCGACTGCAGCGCGTTCGTAAGCGACAGCCCCGACAACTCAAACTCTTCGAACGGGAGAAGCCGGGAGACTGCGTTCAGGTCGATGTGAAGTTCGTGCGAGTCGGGAAAGCCAAGGCGTTTCAGTACACGGCGATCGACGATCACTCCCGCTTCCGCGTTCTGCGTCTGTACCGGCGGCTCAACCAAACCTCGAGCCTCGACTTCCTCGGCGAGCTCCAGCGTGGCTTTCCCTTCCCGATTCGCAAGGTCCAAAGCGACAATGGCTCGGAATTCTCGCTCGCCTTTTCCCTTGCGGTGCAGGAAGCAGGCATCCGTCATCGACACATCCGACCGCG
The DNA here is from genome assembly GCA_963745025.1 of uncultured delta proteobacterium. GTDB lineage: Bacteria > Desulfobacterota > Binatia > JACPRU01 > JACPRU01 > CAVQIG01. Next base: position 257,347 of record CAVUWD010000011.1, on the reverse strand, counting down.
ACGTCCTCAACAGAACGGGAAGGTCGAGCGGAGTCATCGAATCGATCACGAGGAATTCTGGGGCCATCGCTCCTTTGACAACTTCGAGACGGCCGCCGCGGCCCTCGGGAACTGGGAACACGCATACAATTTCGAGCGCTTCTCTTCTGCGCTGGGCGGTAGAACCCCGGCCGAGAAACTCTCTGCGGCGCTTCCGGGCGTGTCGATTGAGCTCCAAGCGCCATCGGGTGGCGAAGCCCTGGCATGGAGCCAGCGCCAACCGATGGCGCGCGCCGCGATGACATCACTACGGGTCCCAGTCTAAAGTGATCCAAACAAGCATACGAATCGGTCTCGGATATCCGGGAAAAGCTCAAGAAAGATCTTCAGAGTGTTGTAGCGAGCTTTGTCGCGGGAATAAATGCCGAGATACAAGCTGATGTTCAGATACTTGCCTCTAGGCTCAATGAGCGCGCTACGGAGATGTACTTTCCCTTCCTGCAGAAAGTTCGTACCCTGCGGCTTCGTCACCTGACATCAGACAGCGCATTCCTGGCCTCCACCTTCTCGGCGGCTGTGACTCTCGGGGGAGCATCGCTCTTGTGGTCGGATGCCCCGCCAGGCGCATTCATGATCGCTCTCACGAGCAGTCCTGTTATTGGCTACGCCATAGCACGCGTCATCCTTGGTCATGCGCCAGGACACGTTGTTCAACTAGATGTACCACCGATTCGCGAGATAGCGCGGAGCATTGAGGCGCCCAATGAGCTGGCCCGAGAGGATTTTCTTCATGCGGGGGTCCTGCTTGCGGCAGCTGACTTCTTCTACGACTTCGCCGACATTGAAGAGCTGGCCATCATTGGAGCTATCCTCACAGGACTTGCCTGGGTGTTCGGTAAGAGCCTCAACCGGATCAAATCCGACGCCATCGCAGAGCTGGAACCAAAGATTCGAGGCTCGATCGACTTTAAGGGCGAGATCGCGGCCCTTCTAGATCTTTATTGGCAGCAGTTCTCTCATGATGCGAAGGAGGCCTATGCCGCTAACCGTGGTCGCGCTCTAAAGTATGCGTCGCGGTACGGCCGTCTTCTCGATCGCGAGGGGCTCAGGGGCCAATAGATCAGAATCTCGCACGGCCTCCACCCACGTGCCAATGTGCGAAAGTGCCTCCGTTCCAGGCAACAAGAAATACTCTCCTGACCGTCGAGCAAGGCTACTTTTTCCGTCGCCCGCCGTCAAAGCGTCACGACCTGGCAGCTCCGGGCAACGACGAGCCTCGCTCGCCGGCTCCAGACGCAGGGCAAGGATAAGGAAACCCGGGAGATGCTCGTCGAGATCTACGGCTGGTTCACCGAGGGCTTCGACACGGCGGATCTGAAGGACGCGAAGATGTTGCTGTAGGAGCTGTCGTGAAGAGTCAGTCCGAGTGAAGTGCTCCAGTTGCGGCTGCGAGAACCGCGAGGGCGCGAAGTTCTGCGATTCGTGCGGACAGCCACTGGCTGAGCCGTCGGCTCCCGACCCTCGCTCCTACACGCCGAAGCACCTTGCCGAGAAGATCCTGCAATCGAAGTCGGCCCTGGAAGGCGAGCGCAAGCAGGTGACCGTCCTCTTTGCCGACGTGAAGGGCTCGATGGATCTCTCGGAGTCGATCGACCCTGAAGACTGGCACCACATCATGGAGCTCACGCCGCCCGTCCGCTCCCGGCCGCGCTCGCAGACTGCCGTCCACCCTACAGTCCCACGTAGTCCCGCCCACTTCCTCTCCTGATTCAATCCCCATAGCCAACGTCCTGCCACGCGCCACCGCGCGGTTTCGTCCTACGCCCAGTTTCCGACCCGGACCGGACCACCCATGTGCCTCAACGCCGGAGTCATTGCCGGTCCGGCTCGGAAAGAAGGCATCCGTAAGGTGCATCTGGGCGCGGCGGTCCCGAGATCGAATAGCTGAGGGCCCTTAGGGCCGCTTCACAGAAGCGGCTACAAACGGCCGATGTCGACATAACCTGCGATCTCGGAACCGTCGGCACTTCTCGCTCTATCACCCGATTCGAGCGGCGCGGTGGTGTCGCTGTGGCTGCCGGCGGAGACGCTCGGGTAGGCGGCGGACTGCGCCAGGCGCATCCCTTGCGACGCTCCGCGGCGCAGCGCACGATGCCCTCGTGCGTCGCCTGCAGCGCAAGAGCTTCGCAAACGCCCGACCGGTGCGCACCTTCCCGACCGGGCGACTCGACATCGTCTCGCTCGACGAGATCGCGATCGGCCGCTTCGTGTTCCAGCCGGGCTGGCGCTGGTCGAAGGACGTCGCGCCGATCACCGGCACGCGCTCCTGCCAGCACCGCCACCTCGGCTACACGATCTCGGGCTCGCTCCAGGTGCGCATGGACGACGGCACCGATGCTCACGATCGGGCCGGGCGACGCCTACGAGATCCCGCCCGGACACGATGCCTGGGTGGTCGGCGACGAGCCGTGGGACTCGGTCGAGTTCGCCAGCGCGCACGCGTTCGGACTGTCGCCGGAGGAGCTCGGCGAGCGCGTGCTCGCGACGATCCTCTTCAGCGACATCGTCGACTCGACGGCGACGCTCGAACGCCTCGGCGACCACGCGTGGGCCGAGCTGCTGCGCGAGCACAACGTGCGCATCCGCGCGGCGATCGACCGCTTCCGCGGCCGCGAGATCGACGCGGCCGGCGACGGCTTCCTCGCGCTCTTCGACGGCGCGGCCAAGGCGGTGAGCGCGGCCGCCTCGATGGATCCCGCGGTCGCCGACCTCGGCATCCGCGTGCGCGTCGGCATCCACACCAGCGAAGTCGAGATCGTCGGCGGCCAGGCGCGCGGCGTCGGCGGTCCACGCTGCCGCGCGCGTCGCCGCGCTCGCCGGCGCCGGCGAGGTGTTCGTCTCCGGCACCACCCTCGACCTGCTCGACGGCTCGGGCCTCGTCGCTCGACTCGCGCGGCGAGCACGAGCTCAAGGGTCTGCGCGGCGCGCGCCCGATCTTCGCGCTGCGGCGCTAACGCGAGATCACGCGATCCCGAAGCGCCGCATCTTCTCGTGAGCCGAACGTCGACCACGCGTGCTCTTGGTTGGCGTGAAGTAGATGATGGTGTCGGGCGCGCCGACTGCAGCTGACCAGAAGCCGGGGCGAGAAGTCACAAGCTGCACGCGATCGAGGCGTTTGGCCCCGTCACGAAGCACGTAGTCGGCCGTCGACCCGCCGCTGACCCGCGTGCGTGCTCGCGTCCTCAAGCGCGCTCGTATCGGCCGACATCCGGCCTCTCGTCTTCGACGACCAGGCGGAGAAGGCGGCGAAGTTCTACGCCTCGGCTTTTAGAAGTCCAAGATCGGGCAGATCACCCGCTAGCTGCTAGCGACGCAAGGTCCTGGATGAGAAAACGCAGAAACACTTGCCAGGATTGTCGTCCCACGAAGTGGAGGACGACTCGTGGATTGGGCGAGCGCGGGAGAGTGCTAGGTCACTTTTGAGTTTAACCGCGCACTCCGAGTCCGATCGTTCGCGGAGACCTTCGCCGTCCTCTGGTCTCCCCGGGTTTCCCTGTCGCGGTCCCTTGCGTGTAGCTGGCCCCCGGGTCTACGGTTCCTTCGCTTTGGCCTCCCGAGTGGCCCTCGATGCGGTGCGTAGCCTGCGGCTTTGAAAATCCTGCTGATGCGAGCTTCTGCGGCGAATGCGCCGCTCCTTTGGCCGGCACACTGAGTTGCCCTTCCTGCGGAAAGGCGAATCCCGCAAAGCAGAAGTTCTGCAACGGCTGCGGCAGGCCGCTGGGAGCATCGACCGAGCGTTCCGCATCCCCCGATCCTCGCCACCGAGACCTGCGAGGCCCGAGGCGTGTGAACACTGCGGTGACGGATGCTCGCCGCCATCTGCGCGAAGCACTGTTTACAACGAACGCGCGGTGAATACCCCGGCAGCCATGCCGACGCGATGGAACGATTCCACGACAAAACCCGCCGCCGCGAGATCCTTCCGGTGCATACGCTCAGTCGCAAGCCGCATGCCGAACCAGGTCCCGGGAAAGAAGCGCGCGATCAGCGTGCCCAGCAGCAGGTAGCCGCCTGGCTTAAGAACGCGGTGGAGTTCCGCGAGCGCCGCATGCGGGCGCAGCAACCAATGGTACGCGATCGTGCTCGCTACCAGCACCAGCGACTCGTTCGCAAAGGGCAGGGAGTAGGCGTCGCCACAGACCAGCGAAGGCGCCTCGGCGCCGAGCCGCTGTCGTGCCGCGCTCAGCATGCCCGACGCTATATCGAGCCCTACCACGACTACTCTCGGATAGCGTCGTGCAAGGTCGCGGGTCAGCCGCGCGGTGCCGCAACCGAGGTCGAGCACCGGACCTTCGACGCGCGGCAGACGTTCCGTCGCCCGCATGACCGCAGCGTGTATCGGTCGGTAAAGGACCACCTGTAGCGGAGAGAAGTCATACGTCGGCGACCAGAGCTGGAAATAGTCGCGAACCGGCCGATTGATGAGCGGCGCTCGCTGCATTTCCCGTGTGCCGACGCCGAGGCCGGCCATGATCCTGCCGGCTGTGCTACGACCGTAGCGCCGAAAGCGGAACACGTCCATCGCCACGGGGCAGGTGCGTGTGTTTGTCCGTTATGAATGCCGCGCGCTCGAGCTTGCGCTGCGTTGCTCGGGCAGCGCCCGGACCGGCTGCGCCAGACTGGTAGCGCTCGCCCTGGCTACGCCCCCGCCGAGTTCATTCAAGAACTGCTTCACGGCAAGTGCGAAATCCTCGAACGCTTCCCAGGATTACGAGAGAGCACCGATCGTGCCAGCAGAATGGATGTTTCGATCCGAGAAAAGCGATCGTCCGGATTCCGTGCTCGGCATCACGCATGTCGCGAAACGAGGCAGCTCCTGGGCATAGGCTTCGCTCGCGTCCCTGCCAGGGCGATGCGCGCGACGCTCGGTTTTCCGGCACTGTCACCGAATTCAAGCCATTCACTCCCAGAGAGCGTGAGTCCTAGCACGTCTCCACCCCGGGAGTCCGGCCGGATGCGAAGCGAAGCCTGGGAGGGCGTGTTCAGCCAGCCATCGCAGGACACGAAACGGCTGTCGCTGAAGGCCGAGAGCGCGGACGCCTGGCCGCTACGCGTGCGGTCTCCGAAGACTGGTTTCCGCGTAGCGCGCGATCTCGGGGAACAACAGCATCGCGCGTGCCAACACGATCGAACGATCGAGCTGAGGGCACGGCCGACTTGCGCGGGAAGGCCCTGCCGCTACTGCCGGTGCTCGAGTTCTTTCGCGGCTACTTCGGCATCACCGAGCACGACACGGACTGCGAGGGTCGAGCGCCGGCCGCAAAGAGCGCCGACAGGAAGTCTTCCGCCCAGGTGAGCGCGGTCGTACGTGAGACGGCGGCGAGTAGCTTTTTGTGGCGCGAGCGCCGCTCCTCGAGCCCCATGCGCAGCGCGCGATCAAGGTCGCTTGCGAGACGGTCCGCGTACCAGGGGTTCGTGAGCAGGGCGTCGGTGAGCTCGACGGCGGCCCCCGCGAAGCGCGAGAGCACGAGCACCCCCGGATCGTCCGCGTCTTGGGCGGCCACCCACTCCTTGGCGACCAGATTCATTCCGTCGCGTAGCGGTGTGACGTAGCCGATGGCGCTGGCACGGTAGAGCTGCGAGAGCTGGTTGCGCCCGTAGGAGCGATAGAGGTAGCGGATCGGCACCCAGTCGGCATCGCCGAACTCGCCGTTCGTGCGCCCGACGATGGTCTCGACGTGCTGACGCAGCTCCGCGTATGCCGGTACGTCGCTACGCGAGGGCACCGAAATCTGCACAAGCGACACCTGACGGCGCCATTCCGGATGGAGTTCCAGGAGACGGGCAAACCCCCCGAGACGCTCAGGGATCCCCTTCGTATAGTCGAGGCGATCCACGCCGAGCACCAGGCGGCTCGGCGCGATGGAGCGCATCAGGTTCGCCACCTCCTCGACTGTCGAGGGCACCGGAGGCTCCTGGAAGCCCTCTGGAATGATGCCGATCGGGAAGGCGCCGATGTGTGTGCGCCGACCGCGGTACTCGATCGCGTCGTCGCCCACAAGCGTACCGGGGAGCGCCGCCATGCAGCGACGGAAGTTCTCCACGTGACCGGGCGTATGGAACCCGACAAGGTCGAGCGCGAGTAACGCTCCGAGCACCTCTTCCGCCCACGGCAGGATGAAGAAGATGTCTGGGGCGGGAAATGGCACGTGCAGGAAGAGCCCGATCGGTCCCTTATGGCCTCGCTCGCGGAGCCGCTGACCAAGCAGGAAGAGATGGTAGTCGTGGAGCCACACCGCGTCCTCGGGCCCGACGAGACGCGCAGCCACGGTTGCCAACGCCTCGTTGGCTTGACGGTATGCCTGCCAATCCTGCTCGGACAGCTGTACTCGGCTCGGGAAGGAGTGCAGTAGCGGCCAAAGCGCAGGACGGGGAGCCATCACGGGAGAATCTCGAGCTACCGCAGCCTCGGGCTCGCAAACGTCTTGAATGGCGCATGGCGAGATGCGCTCGAAGTCCTGGCGGCATCGTTGAAGATCGGAAGGGAACGTCGCCTTTTGATCCACGAAGGCGGCGTGCTCGCGCTGATGGCGGCTGCGCATCTCGGACTCAGTGATCGCGAAAAGGCCCTGGCGCTCGCGGAGGAAGCGCTCGCCGTCTGCCGGCGACGCGGAACCCGATTCTGGGAGTTCTCGGCTCTGCTCACCCGGATCCGTGCTCTCCGCGGGAGCCGGGGCGTCAAGGCGGAGCAAGAGATCGAGGCGACGATCGTGCAAGCTGACGCCTGGCTCGAGATGTCGGGCGCGAAGAGCTACGAGCCCTTCCTCCACGTCGAGCGCGCCGAGCTGGCTCGACTGACCGGCGACGACACCGCCCGCCAGCGCGAGCTTCGCGAGGCGTATCGCCTCTTCACGGAGATTGGCGCGCCGATCCGCGCGGAGCAGGTCGCGCAGGAGCTCCACCTGTGATCTGCTCATCCTGCGGCCGCTCGAAAAGTCAGGTCGGCCACGTCAAGATCGTGAAGGCCTGATCTCTTGCCGATTCCAGCAACGCCCACCGAAACCCGAAAGCTCGCCGCGATCATGTTCACCGACATCGCGGCCTACACGGCCCTCATGGGTGAGGATGAGCAGCGGGCGCGGCAGGTGCTCGAACGGAGCCGTGCGCTTCTCGGTCGGCTCGTCCCGAAGTTCAACGGCAAGCTCATCGAGCACGTGGGCGACGGCAGCCTCTCGAGCTTCGACAGCGCGGTCGAGGCGGTGAGCTGTGCGCGCGAGATTCAGGAAGCGCTTCGCGGCGACACCGATCTACGCCTGAGGATCGGAATTCACATCGGCGACGTGGTCGTGTCGAATGGGGGAATCATCGGGGACGGAGTCAACATCGCCTCGCGGATTCACGCGCTGGCGAAGCCCGGGGGCGTGTGCATCTCCGAAAGGGTCTACGACGACATTCGCAATCATCCCGAGATTCGCGCGACCTTTCTCGGCGAGAAGAGCCTGAAGAACGTCAACCGCCCGATCCGAGTCTATGCGCTGGCGGGGAACGGCCAGCAGGGAGCAGCCACCGAGCCCGCTGCGCGCGTATCCGCGGAACGCGAAGAGAAGACGCGCCGCCGCGCCTGGCTCCTTGGGGTTGGACTTGCGCTCCTCGGGATCGTCGCCAGCTATCCGGTCGTCTCTCGCTACGTCGCGGGTCTGAAATCGGCGGAGCATCTCCCGCCCTCCTCGCCGACCGCCGTGGCCGTTTTCCCGTTCTCCGTCAGCGGCGGGAAGGATCTCGACTACCTCGCCGAAGGGATGGTCACACTCCTCAGCACCAAGCTCGACGGCGCCGAGGAACTCCGGCAGGTGGACCCGCACTCGCTGCTGAGCTTCATCAAGCGCGAAGGCGGCTGGACGCTCGACCCCGAACACGGACAGCGAGTCGCCAAGCATTTCGGCGCAGGTCTCTTCGTACTCGGCAGCGTCCTGGAGATCTCCGGTCGTTTGCAGCTCGAGGCATCGATTTACGATGCCGAGAAAGCGCTCGTCGTGACGAAGGCGAACGCCGAGGGCGAAACGAGTCACCTTCTCGACCTTGTCGACCAGCTGGCGGCCGAGCTTCTCGCCGGTCGCTTGAGCCGGCCCGGAGAGCAGCTTGCACGCGTGGCGGCGTTGACCACGCACTCGTTTCCCGCCTTGAGGTCCTTCTTAGAGGGCGAGAGCGCTTTTCGCGCCGGGCGAATCGCCGAGGCCATCGAAGCCTATCGCCGCGCCGTCGCCGCCGACCCTGATTTCGCCTTCGCCCACTACCGCCTTTCCTACATGCTTGGGGGATATACCCAGCAAACCGAGGCGTCGCGCCATGCCATAGCGCACGCGATGCGCCTCAAAGATCGCCTGTCGGAGCATGATCGTCTCCTAGTCGAGATGGTCTCGGACTGGATCAACGGACACATCGACGCGACCGAACGTCGCGCCCGCGAGACCCTGGCCGCTTACCGAGACGATTGGGAAGCGTGGTTAGTTCTCAGTTGGACGCTGGCGGTTGAGAATCCCTTCCGAGGCCGCTCCGTCATGGAAGCTCGCGACGTGGTTGAGCACGAGCTTTCGCTCGATCCCGGACGCCTCGACGCCGCGATCTTCAGCTGTCAGCTCGACGAAGCCGAAGAGAAGTGGGCGGCGCTTTCATCGTCGATCGGGCGCTACCTCGCCCTCGACTCGCGAAGCGACTACGCCCTGGTCATTCGGACGTTGCAAGCGTTCCAATTCGGCGACAAGGCGAGTCAGGAACGGATCGTCGCCGAGCTCCGGCGGGCGAGCGACTACGCTCTCGGCGGCGCTCCGCTCGCTCAGATGCTGCACAATGCGCCTGCCAGCGAGGCGCTCGCGCGGCTGATGACCGAGCCCGTCCGTTCCTCGACCGTGCGGACGACCGGCCACGTCCAGCTCGCTCACCTCGCTCTCACGAAAGGGCATTGGAACGCAGCTCAGGTCGAGCTCGAGGCCGCGGCAAATCTCGATCCGAGCATCGGACTCGAATACCGAGCGCTCCTCGCGGCCTCACCATTTCTTCCGCTTCCGCGGGTGGAGCTCGAGAAGCTTCGCGACGAAGTGACTCGCTGGAGCCCACCTGCCAGCCCCGTAGGCGAGGTGACCGAAGACTGGTTCTCGCCCCACGACCGCATTCACGCTCAACTGCGCTCCTACCTCCTTGGAACTCTCAGCATCCGCCTCGGGGAGCGCGATGCCGCGCTCCGTAGCGCCGAAGAGCTCGAGCGACCCGTCGAATCACCGACCGTTGCTGCCGTCGCTCGCGCTCTCGCCGGAAGCTTGCGCGCACAGGTGGCGCAGCTCGACGGGAAGCCGGCCGAAGCGCTCGTTATCCTCGAGGAAACCCGGCTCGAGATCGCCTGGGAGGCGCCATTTCGATCGGCGTTCTTCTCTCGGCCCTATGAACGGTATCTTCGCGCCGAGTTGCTGCGCGCCGTGGGGCGCGACCAAGACGCGCTCTTCTGGTTGGCCTCGCTCGAGGAGTCGATGCTCTATGACCGGGCGTATCTCGCGCCGTCTCACCTGCGTCGCGCGGAGATCTACGAGAAGCTCGACGACCGCGAGAAGGCGATCTTCCATTACTCGCGCTTCCTCGAGCTCTGGAAGGATTGTGATGAAGAGCTCCGGCCGCAGGTGACCGAGGTAGAGAAGCGACTCGCACGGCTGAAGGGGCGGGCATAGGAAAAGCAGTGCGCTGTTCAAAGTACCAGACCGAGAACCTTGCCGATTCACACTACTGCGAAGAGTGCAGCGCACCTCTGGAGGTGGCGTGCCCGAGCTGCGCCGCCGGTAACCGTCCGGCTGCAAAGTTCTGTCGCAAGTGTCGCGCCCCCCTGACCGACTCGGTGGCGAACCGCGGCGCCGCTATGTCGCCCGCCAGCTACACCCCTCGTCACCTTGCGGACAAGATCCTCACCTCGCGCAGCGCCCTCGAAGGCGAGCGCAAGCAGGTGACTGTGCTGTTCGCCGACGTGAAGGGGTCGATGGAGCTCTCGGAGTCGATCGACCCCGAAGAGTGGCACAAGATCATGGATCGCTTCTTCGCGATCCTCGGCGAAGGTGTTCACCGTTTCGAGGGGACGATCAACCAGTACACCGGCGACGGCATCATGGCGCTATTCGGGGCGCCGATCGCGCACGAGGATCATGCGCAGCGGGCGTGTTACGCGGAGCTGCGCCTGCGCGATGCTGTGCGCGAATACGCCAACGAGGTGCGCGTGCGGCACGGCATCCCGTTCGGTGTGCGCATCGGCCTCAACTCAGGTGAGGTGGTGGTAGGAAAGATCGGCCGCAACCGTAGAAACGGGGCGTCTCGTGTTTGGGCAGCGTCGGATATTGAGGCTTTACGTCAGTCGGCCGCTTATCCCAGCTATCCTCTCCACAATTCGTCGAAAAGGTTATGTCCGATAAAACAAAGGTGATTTGGGATTCCTGATATGACTCCACAGTGATCCACGCCAAACCCAATCGTCCCAGCGAATGATCTTTCCCCGAAAAAGTGGACACGCAGTTAAGCTGCACTGGTGACAATCTCATAGTCCATTGGTGATCGATAGCCGAGCGTGGAATGGAGACGCGTCCGGTTATAGAAACCCTCGATGTAGTCGAAGATGGATAAACGCGCCTGCGCGCGGGTGGTGAAGCGATAGTGGTAGAGCCACTCGGTTTTCAGTGTGTGGAAGAAGCTCTCGACGACGGCGTTGTCGAGGCAGTTCCCGGGACGGCTCATGCTGCAGACCATGCCGTGGCGGTCGAGGAAGACCTGGTAGTCCGCACTCGCGTACTGGCCGCCGCGATCGGAGTGATGCAAGAGACCCGGCAACGGGCGGCGGGTGGTGATGGCATTGCGCAGAGCTTCGATCGAGATCCGCTGATCCGGACGCGGTGCGGTGGCCCAGCCGACGACGCGCCGAGAGAAGAGATCGAGGACGACGGCAAGGAAGAGCCATCCCTCGCGAGTGCGGACCTGGGTGATATCGGCGGCCGCGCGTTGAAGCGTCGATCGAGAAGGTTCGGCGCCGCCGGCAACTCCTGGTGCTTGGTGGAGGTGAAGCGGAAGCGCTTGTGAGCTCGGCCGCGCAAGCCTTCCAGGCGCATGAGCCGTGCGACGCGGTGTTTCCCCGCGCCCGCATCTCGCAGCGCCTGGTACACTCGAGGCGAGCCGTACACGCCGCGGCTTGTTCGATGAACGAGCCGGATACGCTCCACCAGGGCCGCGTCGGCTTGCTCACGATCGCTCGGTGGTCTTCGCAGCCAGGCGTAGAAGCCGCTCTTGGAGACCTCGAGGATTCTGCACATGGGGCCTACCCGGAAGGTCTCCCGGTTGTCCTGGACGAAGCGAAACTTCACTTCTGTTCGTCCGCAAAGTAGGCCAGCGCTTTTTTTAGAATGTCTCGCTCCTCGGTAACATCGCGAAGTTTCTTCTCGAGTTCGCGGATGCACTCGTGCTCGCTGTTGCGACGGCCTTCCGCCACCGAGAGCGACGCGAACTCATCCTTCCATCGCTGGAGCAGGCTGCGTGCGATGCCGAGGTTGCGTGCCACCTCGCTCGCGCTCTTGCCCTCCTCGACCACGAGCCGTACGGCATCGCGCTTGAATCCCGGCGTGAACGTGCGCCGGATCCGGCTACTCTTCCTTCCCATGGAACACCTCTCCTTCGGGCCTGTTGACCCTTGTAGCGGTGTCCACTTTCCTGGGAAACTTCAGAACGCCGCCCGAGGCTCGGCGTAGCTGACCTCAACGTTGGGCGGCGGGAAGAACATTCAAGGCGCACCCATGAAGACCATAGGCACTCACCTGCTAGCCCTTCTCAGCGTCGGCATCGGCGGGGGTTCGCTCGTCCTCTTTGTCTACTTCCTGTTCTTTGGCACACCATCGCCTGTCGCTATCGCTCGCTCAGACGCTGCACGTCTTGCCTTCGACACCTTCCTCTGCCTCGTCTTCTTCACTCAGCACAGCGGCATGATCCGGCGCGGCGCCAAGCAACGCATCGAGAAGCGAGTCCGGAGCACCTACCTCCCTGCTCTTTACTCGATTGCGTCCGGCGTCGCCCTCCTTGTCCTCGTCCTTGCCTGGCAACCCACGACAAGCTTCCTCTTTCGGCTTCCGGAGTCAGCCCGTTGGCTCTCGGGTTCTATCGCCCTGCTCGCTGTTGCTGGCTTCGCGTGGGGCGTAAGCTCCCTTCGCGGCTTTGACGTATTCGGCACGCTTCCGCTTAGAGCGGCCTTGCGCGGAACCACCCTGCCGCCCTCTGTCTTCGTGGCTCGCGGCCCCTATCGCTATGTCCGTCATCCACTCTACCTGTTCATGCTTCTGCTCATCTGGTCGACTCCGCGCTTCTCCACAGACCAGTTCCTCTTCAACGTGCTCTGGACTGCATGGATCATTATCGGCACTAAGCTCGAAGAGCGGGATCTCCTCGTCGATTTCGGCCAAACCTACCATCAGTACCAAGCGTCGGTACCAATGCTTATACCTTCTCCGCGCGCCCTGCTTCGCCGGTGGCACTCTCCCTCCGACGCCTAACCCCGGGCTGCAACGGACTCGCTTCGCCCGCCGCTGACCCGAACGTTGAGGGGCCGGTGCGCCGGACGCGCCGGTGTGGCGCGGCGTTTACGTTCCAAAGCAACTTCACAGGAACGCGCGATCTTGCCGAGAGGTCGCTCGCACGGGTGCAGAATCGGTGCCGCTGTTGCCAAGACGTTCGATTGAGGGACAGCGTGGTTCCCCCACCGCGTGGTTATTGCCTGAATGGGCAAAGTTTTTTGCCTAGAAACGGGGCGTCTCGTGTTTGGGCAGCGTCGGATATGGAGGCTTTACAACTCGGCCGCTTATCCCAGCTGTCCTCCTGCGCCCGCTGCCGGCCGTGAAGGTGAAGGGCCGGATCGCCGAGGTGGAGGTCTACGCCCTCGTCTGAGTCGCAACGATGGCCAATTCGAGTCGCGAAACTTCACCTTAGTGTCTAAGGGTGAACCTCGTTGGCTTGCCAGCCGGCTGGTGACCTTACTACTGATCGGCCACCCTTGAAGCGCAGCGCGCCAAGGGTCTATTCGAGAGCATCAGCTCTCGGCCTCGGCCGTCGAGCCAAGAATTATGCGTTGCCCGGCCTGCAGTTTCGAAAGCGCGAGCGGAAAAGTTCTGCGGTGAGTGCGGCGCACCCCTGAACAGAAGCGGAGGGATGGTTCGACGGGCCATGCGGGACGGGCTGGAAGAAGACTAGCGATTCCTGGATGTGCGCGACCTCGGGAGATTCGCGACGCAAAGGAGAACACGCAATGTTGGTCGCTACCAAAGACAAGATCCTGCCGACCGCAATGGTCGGCTCGTTTCCCAAACCATCGTGGTTCAACCAGAACCTCCACGGGCGTCCGTTCATGGTCGCGATGGGCGACTCGCAGTACCGCGAACAGTACCTGGATTCGGTGGCGTGCTACGTGAGCGAGCAGGAACGCGCGGGGCTCGACATTCTCACCGACGGCGACACGCGCTTCGACCTTGAAGTTGGCGGCCGCTCCTGGTTCTTCTACACCATAGAGCGCCTCAACGGCATCACGGGTTTCCATGCGTCGTCGCATTTCCTCGACTATGGCGACTTGAAACCGGGACACATCCTCTACGAGGTGCAAGAGGCCTACCATCCGCCGTCGGTGATCGGCCGGATCACGCGTGGGCCGTTGCAGTTCACCGCGATCTGGAAGACCGCCCAGAAGATGAGCACACGTCCGGTCAAGTTCGGTTCTATCTGTGCGACCTGTCTGCCGCTCATGCTGTGGGACGAGCACTACAAGGACGATCACGCTCTCATCATGGACATCGCCGCAGCGCTCAACGAGGAATACCGTGAGCTCGCGGCCGCGGGGTGTCCCGTCATCCAGATCGAGGAGCCGATCCATCATTTCAGCTGCAACGCGCAGCATCCGTGCAGCGACCGCGACCTCGAGTTTTACACCGCCGCCTTCAACCGCCAGGTCGAGGGAGTGAACACCGAGATCTGGGCGCATACCTGCTGGGGAAATCCGAACCAGCAGAGCTTCTACTGGGACCGGCCGAGCTATGCACGCGCGCTGCCCTATTTCCTCGAGATGAACTGCGACGTCCTGATGCTCGAAGGCGGCAGCAACCAAGCGCGCGACGCGGCGCTACTGAAGAACGTCAAGACCGACAAGAAGATCGCTATCGGCGTCGTCGACCATACACGCACGACGGTGGAGTCACCGGAGATGGTCGCGGACACGATCCGCCGGGCGCTCGATTCGATTCCGCCCGAGCGGCTGGTCATCAGCGCCGACTGCGGCTTTGGCCGCGAGGGTCTGTCGCGCCGAATCGCCTTTTACAAGTGCGTGTCCCTGGTTCTCGGCGCCAATATCGTGCGACGGGAACTGGGGCTCGAGGAGGCCTACGTGCGTGCGGCCGATCCGCGCTTCGCATTCGTGGCCGAATAGCCGATCTGGCATCGGACGTCGCCGCGGTAATCGATCAGCTTGGCGGTGAAAGGACGATCCTCTTCGGCCACGATAAGGGTCGGCTCAAAATGAGGGGACGAACGGACCCACGATGGCACTTCGATTGAACGCTCTGCTACGCACATCTGAGTAACGAGCGATCTACGTCTTTGACTGTATCGACCGTTGAGGGCAAACCGAAAGACGATTCGACACCTTGACGGACTGGCTGCCGCGCTGCTGGCGGTGAGCTTGGTCGCTTGCGGATTGATCGACAACTGGAGCGGTGTGTCGGATGCGAAGGAGTTGCAGCAAACCGGACTCCCCGCGCGCGCGACCATTTTGAAGATCTGGGATACCGGCATGACCGTCAACAACGATCCCGTAATCGGGCTGCGAGTCGAAGTGACGACGGAAGGCCGCGCGCCGTACATCGCAACGATCAAAAAGGCGCTGATCTCTCGGCTCGATGTTCCGCAGTTTCAGCCCGAAAGAGTGATTCCCGTTCGAGTAGATCCGAACGACCCACAACACGTGGCGATTGACTTCTACGCCTACCAGTAGCCGTTGCGCGAAGTGCGCGAGCGTTCCCGCATCTGATGACGCTCGTTGCAAGCCCGAGATTCACGGAACGGTTTAACCGTGCAGCTCCGAGCCCGATCGTCGCCGTCTTCTGGCCTCCCCGGGTTTCCCTTGCGAGAAGAGGCCCGAAGGGACTATCCCCTCGCACCCGATCGACGAGAAGCTTCTGCAGAGCCTGCCTTGATGCCGTCCCCGCAACGGCTCCTCGATCGTGGTGCCGCTCAGCTGCCTATCGATACGACGCCCCGATGGCTCGTCAGACCACGATCCGACGGTATGACGATCGCCTTTCCGCAGTGGAGGCCGTGGTAGCGAACGGGCGTCTTCAGAGCCAACCGCCCTGGAAGCCCGCCCGCCGCAGTCCTGCCACGACGTAGGGGCAGCGGCGCATGATGTTCCAGATGAGACCGGTGCGGTAGTTCTCGACCATGAGACTAACCGGGCCCTGGTCGATCCCGAAGTGGTAGGGGGTGATCCACCAGCCCGTCGGGCTGTCCGGCACCGCGTAGGTCGGGTTGAACGACGGCCAGAAGCCGTACCGAATGGTTGTCCCGAAGTCGATGCCGACCATGGCGCGCAGCGTGGGGATCACGATCTCCGGGGCGAAGGGGAGCGAGGCGGCCACCACCCACGGCGACACCGTCCCGTCGTCGGGACCGTAAGGCGCGCCGCGGGCCTGGTAGCCGTAGAACTTCCGCTCGATGCCGTTCATGCGCCGCTGCTCGAAGCCGGGGCCGTCGCTCGCGGTGATGCCCCAGCAGTATTCACCGTAGCCGGCGAACTCGAGCGGGTTCCGCCGCGCGTATTCCTGCTGGATGTAGGTCGCCTGGCGAGTGTTCTCGAAGTAGTCGCTGCCGTGGCTGCGCATGAACGCGTCCTGGATGCCGCGAAAATCGATCCAGAGGTGCGAGAGCTGGTGTGTGAACAGCGGCCCCGAGTAGAGGACCTCGCGCGTCGTAGATCGTCTTCCACTGGTACGTCGAGCAGTAGGCCGCGTAGCTCTCGGGCGGCAAGGGAAAGGTTGGTGAGCCGAGGCCGAGCAGGTAGATCAGCAGCGCCTCGTCGTACCCGGTCCAGGTGTGGAGGATGAACCCCGTTTCGGGCCGCCAGCCGTGGGAGACGGCCGCACCGCCGGCTAGCGCCCACTGCCAGTCCGCCCGGCGGTAGAGATCGTCGGCCACCCGCCGGACCTCGGCCTCCTCTGCGGTGTCTGCGTCGAAGTATGCCGCGCAGGTGAGCATCCCGGCGAACAGGAAGGTCGAGTCGATCGTCGACAGCTCGCAGTTCCACACCCGGCGGCCGGTCTTCATGTCGAGGAAGTGGTAGTAGAAGCCCCGGTAGCCCGTGGCATCGGGCTCGGGGCCCTGCGGGCTGTCGCGGAAGAAGCGTAGTCCGCGAAGCGCGACCTCGGGAGCGAACTCGCGCGCGATCACGCCCCGGTCGACGAGGACCGGGATGTTCGCCAAGCCAAGGCCCACTGCAGCGATGCTGGCGGGGGCGCTGGGGTCGGTCTTGTCGCGGATCAGACCGGTGGCCGGGTTGGTCTCGTGCAGATAGTACTGCAGTGTGGTCACCTGGAGCCGGTCCACCTCCTCCTCCGTCGGGGGGCGGCTCAGGTCTTCCTCGGTGGGAAGCCGTTGCATTGTCACGCGAAGCCGGGCACCTGTTGCAGCGAGTCGATCGCCTCGCGCACGACAGACGCGCTCTCCTGCAGGGACTTCTGTTCGACGTTGTTCAGCCGCGGCGCAACCGTCGCGCCGGCGCCGCGGCCGCTCACCACATGCGGCAGCGCGAAGGTGACGCCTGTGAACTGGGGCATCGGGCCGACGCGGCAGATCGTGAGGAGAGCCGGGCGGTCGTGCAGCGTCACGTCGAGGAGCCGCGCCACCGCACTCCGATGCCATAGTACCTCGCCCCTTGCCAGCGCGGACAGAGGCCGAGCGACTCGTACGCGAGCAGCTGGGCGATCGCCAAGGCCCGGCCTCGACGGGGCGTTGGGCCGCCGACGTCCGCTTGATCGCCCACGCCTGGCTCGTCCGGGCGTCGTCCAGCTTGACGGGCGCCTTATCCGCACCCGTAAAAGCGGGCGGTAAGGAGGAATCCGTAGCGTCCGAGATCGCCCGTCTTATGATACAACTCGGCCGCTTATAGTTACTAGCCCCATGGCGAAGCAGCTGACGGACATCTTCGAGCGCTCGCGAGACTCCTTCCAGCAGCGCCGCTCAGTGTCGCGTTCGCAGTGAAGGGGGAGGAGACATAGTATGGACCCGGCATACGCTTCCGCATTCGCCGCGCTGGCAGGATCAGCGATCGGTGGGCTTACGTCTTTGACGGCATCGTGGCTGACCCAGCGCACACAAGTCAGAGCGCAACAAATTGCACACGACGTCGCCACGCGCGAAGACCTGTACAAGGACTTCATCGAAGAAACCTCAACACTTTACGCGGACGCCCTCGAGCATGATCAGGCAGATACATCGAGGCTCGTGAGGCTGTACGCTCTCGTGAGCCGGATGCGCGTTCGGTCATCGCCGCCGGTCATCGAAAGCGCGGACAGGATCATGCAAGTGATTATCGATACGTATCTCGGGCCGAACATCACGCTTCGCGACTTAGCCGCGACGCTTAAGAATAAACAGGCGATGGATCCTTTACGGGAGTTCAGCGAGGCGTGTCGCGAAGAGTTGCGGAAGCTTGAGTTATCTGGCCCGTCTACGATCCGTCTTTAGGGTCCCACGCGGTAGAGTAGCGAGCGGGCAAGGTCCCGTGCGGCCGATCGATGTTGCGGACGTACACGGCTGTGCTCCACCATGGCCGCGATGTCCCCGAAGGAGCTCCGCCAACTCGTCAGCCGCCTCGAGGCCGAAGCAGCCTCACGCCCCTGGCTCTACAAGCTCCGCGTCGTCGCTCCAGCAACTCGCTGGAGAACTCACGGCGGCCGGCGGTCGAGCGATCGCCATCCCGGTCGACGTCAGCAAAGCCGAGGAGATTCGTTCGGCGTTCGCACGTACCAGAAGCGCGATTGGCGAAGTCGATGTGCTGCTCTACAACGCAGGAGAGCTCTCGATGTCCAAGGTGCGGTTCGAAGTCTTGGGTTCGCTAGGTGGATACTTGTGCCCTGAGACAGCGCTCTAGCAGACGAACGTCTCCGAGCTGCTCCGCAAACGCGGTGAACGCGGTGGTGGGGCCGCGCCATCGAAGCTCGTCCACATCGCCGAAGAGACGCGCGTCGGTCCGGAGCGTGGCTAGATCCTTGAAGAGCAGCGCCAAGTCTCGGCTGTCGCCGAGTACGGCAGGCGGGAAGGCCTCTATGATGCCGTGTCGATTCAGGAGCCGTGCCGCCGTGATCGGACCCAATCCCGGAATTCCTGGATACCCGTCTGCACTGTCGCCGACGAGGGCAAGGAAGTCGGGAATCAAGGGAGGGTCCACGCCGAACTTCTCGCGAACTCCTTCCGCGTTACGGATCTTCTGCCCTCTGCGGTCTACCTGCACCACTCGGTCGCCGCGGACGCACTGCGCCAGGTCCTTGTCGGGCGTCCAGATGCAGACTTTCTCCACGCCCTCATTTGCGGAGGCGATCTGGGCGGCCGAGGCAAGCGCGTCGTCGGCCTCGAGCTCGATCATGGGCCACACAGCGACTCCCATCGCGGCGAGAGCTTCTTCGAGCGGGTGGAATTGCGCGAGGAGCGCGGGCTCGATGCCTTCCCCCGTCTTGTAGCCAGCCCAAAGACGATTGCGGAAGGACTCGATGACGTGATCGGTCGCTACACCGAGGTGAGTCGCCCCCTTCTCGATCATCTGCAACACCGTGTGCAGCACGCCGATCAGAGCGCCGAAGGGTGGGTCCTCTCCCTTGTGGAAACGGCGAAGGCCGTAGAAGTGGCGGAACAGCTCGTACGTGCCGTCGACGAGATGAACGATCATGCGGCACTATACGACGTCACACGACAACGCGCCGCCGACGGCCTGGCGTGTTCGCGATTGAGTGCGCGGCGGCCACAGCGGAAACCAGGAAACTCTAGCAGTTCTTCGCGCGCCCGAGTCTACCGCTCACACCCCACTATGGTGCTGCACGTCTTCGTCCGGGCCCTGCGGAGCAGGTATCGCCGGCAGGCCTGGGCCCACTCGACAATGGCCCGCCGCGCGACCTTGACGATGCCGCGCACGATACCCAAAAGGGGCTCGGAAGAAGGCCTCATGACGATGCGCACGTCTTCGCTCCTGCCGCTCGTGCTGGTCGTGCTCGCCGTCGCTGCCTGCCACGTGGAGGCCCCGTCGCCGGTTCCGCCTGCGGTCTGGCCGGCGAAGACGTACTACCGTACCGCTGACGTGCGGGGGCGGCGCATCTTCTACCGCGAAGCGGGCGCACCCGACCGGCCGACGCTGCTCCTGCTCCATGGCTACCCGTCATCCTCGCACGCTTATCGCGAGCTGATCCCGCTCCTGTCAGGCCGCTACCATGTCGTGGCGCCCGACAATCTCGGGTCCGGCTTCAGCGAGCACCCGAATCCGCGCGAGATCACGTTCACGTTCGATCTCCTCGCCGAGTACGTCACCGGCCTCGCCGACGTGCTTCACGTTGATCGCTACGTGCTCTACATGCAGGACTTCGGCGCGCCCGTTGGATTCCGGGTCGCGCTCGCACACCCGGAGCGGGTTCGCGGGCTCGTCGTGCAGAACGCGAACGCGTATCTCGAAGGCGTCGCCGACGATCGGCGGGCGTTTTTCCGGCGCGCGCACGATGACCGGTCGGAGGCCGGTGTGGCGGCCGTGGCCAAGGTGGTGAGCGACGACGCCATTCGCGACCGGCAATACCTCCGCGACGTCCCCGGCGAGAAACGGGCGCGCATGAGCCCCGACGCGTGGGCGCACGACATCGCACGCCTGGCGACGCCCGAGGATCGCCTGATCCAGGTCGAGCTCTTCCAGGACTACCAGACGAACCTCGACGCCTATCCGCGCTGGCAGGAATTCCTCCGCGCCCGCCAGCCGCCGACGCTCATCGTGTGGGGCGAGCACGACCCGGTCTTCGTTCCGGCGGGGGCGCGCGCATACCTCCGGGACCTCCCGCATGCCGAGCTCCACCTGATCGATGCTGGCCACTTCGCCGTGGAGGAGAAGCCCGTCGAGATCGCGCAGCTTGTCGTGCGCTTCATGGACGACCTGGAGGCCCGCGGCGCCCTCTGACGGCTCGCTCAGAGATCGTCCGTCACGGCGACGTTCGTATGGTTGACGGTCGCACCCGGCTCGACGACTACGGCCCGCGCAAGCTGGGGATGAGGGGCAAGGGCCCCGATCCGGTTCGTGGTCGAGCTTCGCCTTAGAAGCAGAAGGTGAAGGTCGCTTCCCCCTTGCGAGCGGCCGCGCGACCTGGACTGTTTCCGGGTCTGTAGCCCCGGCGTAGCCCCATCATCTCTTGATCCAAAGTGACGGCCGTGGCGAACACGCATAAAGGCTCTATTGAAGGCCATTTTTTTGATGGTCGCACCTGGACTCGAACCAGGGACCTCCTGCATGTGAGGCAGGCGCTCTAACCAGCTGAGCTATGCGACCATGCGCCGTGAACGCCTTTAGCCACATTCGCAGCGGACCGCAATCGTGATCGCCGACCGCGCGCGCAGCGCTCAGGTGCCGAGCGCTGGTCGGCCAGCTCGGGATCGCGGGCGCGCACGACGGGCTCGAGCCCGGTGAGTGCGAAGTGGCCCAGGTGATCCATCTCGAAGCGTTTCGCCGTCTTGCGGCGCGGAAGCGCCATTACGCTCGCGTTGTTGCAGAGGACATGAAGCTCGTTCGTCCGTGTCGCCAGCTTCTCCCGCGAACCGCCGAACGGAGGCGAGGCTCGCGAGACCGAGCGTCATGACCTCGACGCTCGCACCATGCTGCTCGGTCAGAATTCTCTGCCGCGACTCTCTGCCTTGGCTGCGCGGCGGCAGGCCAAAATCACACGGCCGCCGGCGGCAAAGGCACGCGAAGCCTCGAAGCCGAGCCCGCCGTTCGGCGCCAGTCGCGACGATGGCCCGGCCGGCCTAGGTTCGACATGCCTCTCGTCGCCCAGGCGATCGATGGGCCGCACTCCGAGAAAGCCGCCGCGAACGCTCGATTAGAGGCGTTCGCGGCGGCGGGCGATACGGGCGCGCCTCACTCGAGGATGAAGATGAGGTCCATCTCCACGCGGTACTCGGTGATCTTGCCGTTCTCGATCTTCACCTTCGAAGAGGTGATCTCGCCGCCGGTGACACCGCGAAGCGTCTTGGTCGCGCGCTTGACCGCAGTGTCCACCGCGTCCTGAAAACCCTTCGTCGATGAAGAAATCACTCTCGATACACGTGCTACGGCCATCGCTCTACCTCCTGGCTGGGTTGGGGCGGATAATCGACTCCTATGGCGAGGGGCCTGTCAAGGGTCGATCAGCACGCCGGGATTGAGAATCGCCTGTGGATCGAGTGCTCGCTTTGCCGCGCGCAGTGCGCGGGCGAACCCCTCCGGGCGCTGGACGTCGTACCAGGGACGATGATCGCGGCCGACCGAGTGATGATGCGTGATCGTGCCGCCGAGACGCATTAGGCAGTCGGATGCGGCCTGTTTGATCTCTGCCCACTGCTCGATCTGGTTCGAGAGCCGGCTCGGGGCGAGTATCGTGTAGTAGGGCGCCGGGCCGTCGGGATAGGCGTGGGTGAATCGCGCGGTGACCCGCCCCGCGCCGCACACTCGCTTCACCGCGTCTTCCGCGGTGGACATGATCTCGGCGTGGAATCGCTCGAAGCGGTCCCAAGTGATCGCAGTCTCGAAAGTCTCGGTGAGGATACCCATGCCGACGAGGGCATCGCGGAGGTACGGAGCGCCGAGGAACGACTGCCGCCACGCGCCCGCTGCGCCGTCGCGCGCGGCGTCACCTGCAGTCTTCGTCTGACCCGCGCCCTCGGGAAAGTTGCCGCCATGGTCTGCCGCGCACTCGAGGGCGCGGCTCATCCACGCGTCCAGAGAATGATCGGCCGATTCGAACGCGAGCAGCAGCACGGCTTCCATACCCGAGCCCGCGCCTGCGTTCTCCGCTTCGCCGGGATCGAGGAGCCGACAGTTGGAGGGATAGATCCCGGCCTGAGCGATCGCCCGGACGGCGCGCGCGCCGGCCAGAAAGTCGCGGAACTTGACCGCGGTCGCGGCTCGGAACTTCGGCCGATCCTGGAGCCGCATCCACGCCTCGGTGATGACGCCGAGAATGCCCTCGGAGCCGATGAACATCCGGTCGGGACTCGGCCCGGCGCCGGAGCCGGGAAGCCGGCGAGACTCGACGACACCCGTCGGAGTCACCGCACGCAACGACTCCACGAAGTCGTCGATGTGCGTATAGAGCGTCGCGAAGTGCCCGCCCGAACGCGTCGCGATCCAGCCGCCGAGCGAAGAGAACTCGAAGGACTGCGGGAAGTGACGGAGCGTCAACCCGTGCGGGCGAAGCTGATCCTCGAGCGCAGGCCCGAGCACACCCGCCTGGATGCGCGCGGCGCGCGAGACGCGATCGATCTCGAGCACGCGATCCAGACGCGAGAGGTCGATCGATACGGCGCCCGCGTATGCATCGTCGCGCGGCAGCTCGACGCCGCCCACCACGCTCGACCCGCCGCCGTACGGGATCGCCGTGGCTCGCGCGGACGAGCACCAATCGAGGAGCGCCGCGACCTCCGGCTCGCTCCGCGGAAAGGCGACGGCGTCGGGCGGATTCGAATAATCGCGGCGAAAGGCGCGGACCACGTCGCGAAAGCCTTTGCCGTAGGTATGCGCGGCACGATCTTCGGATGCCTGCGAGCAAAACGGCGCCAGCGTCGCGGGCGGCGACAGCCGCGGCCTTCGCAGATCGATCTCCTCGAGGCGGGGCGGCTCGACGATCGCGAGCGGCCCGGTGCCGAAGCGAGCGGCGAAACCCTCGGCGATCGCTTTCCGCTGAGCGGCGTTCGGGCCGTCGCCCTCGTAGCCCCAACCCCAGAATTTCCGCCGGCGCTGCGCCATAGGATCCCTGTTGTCTACCTGCGCCGCGTTTGCAAGTGTCGGAAAGACGGAGGTGCCCTATGGACGACTTCAAGGGACGCGTAGCAGTGGTGACAGGCGGTGGTAGCGGCATCGGTCGAGCGATGGCGCTCGCGTTTGCCCGGGAGGGCGCGAAGGTCGTGCTCGCCGATCTCGATCGCGGCGGCATGGACCGCGTCGGGAGCGAGATCCGGGATGGCGGTGAAGAGTGTCTCGGGGTCGAGACCGACGTGACGAGCCTCGCGGCCGTCGAGAATCTCCGCCAGCGCACCGTCGAGCGCTTCGGCGCCGTACACGTCGTCTGCAACAACGCCGGGGTCGGCGTCTTCGGGCCGCTCGCGGAGGCCACGCACAGGGATTGGCAGTGGGTGATGAACGTGAACTTCTGGGGCGTCGTGCACGGCATCGAGGTCTTCCTTCCGCGGCTGATCGAGCAGAAGCAGGGAGGGCACATCGTCAACACGGCCTCGATGGCCGGCCTCGTCGGCATGCCCGGCCTGGGCGTCTACTGTGCGAGCAAGTTCGCCGTCGTCGGGCTCACCGAATCGCTCCATCGCGAGCTCGCGGGCACCAGTATCGGCGCCTCGGTGCTCTGCCCGATGATCGTCAACACGCAGATCAACTCGAGCGAACGCAACCGGCCGAAGGAGCTACAGGACCCGGCAGCGAGCAAGGCATCGGTCAGCGACGTCGCGATGACCGTATCGCGCGTGATCGAGCCCGCAGAGGTCGCCGAGCGAGTCGTCGCCGCGATCCGCGCGAAGTCGCTCTACATCCTCACACACCAGGAGAGTCGCGACATCCTGAAGCATCGCGCGGCGCGGCTCGATCGGGCGGCGGAGCGGTACGGCACGGCGTAGAGGTTTCTCTTTCGCTCCCGTTGGTCGCTCAGTAGCATCCTACCTAGAATGCCCCGCAAGATCTCGGCTGGTTGTCTGGTGCGCGCCGAGTTCGACGGAGAACTACGCTACCTCCTCGTCCATCCAAGCGGCCGATACAATCGCGGCAAGCCCTACTCGATCCCGAAGGGGCTCGTCGAACCCGGGGAGCTTCCCGAGCAAGCGGCGCTTCGCGAGACGCGCGAGGAGACCGGACTCGAGTGCCGGATCGTCGCGCCGCTCGGCGAGATCGATTACACGAAGAGCCGCAAGACGGTCGTCGGCTATCTCGCCGAGCCGCTCGCACCGCCTCCGTCTTCGACGCTCACCCCGGCCGATTGGGAGATCGACCGCGCCGAGTTTCTTCCGGCCGATCAGGCGCGGGCCAAGCTCCACCCGGACCAGCAGGCGTTCATCGATCGGGCGCTGGCGCTGGAAGGCGACCGAGGTCGCCGGTGACGAGGCGCATGTCGATTGCGCCGATCGTCGATGACGGTCACAGGGACGGGAGCGCAGCGAAGGGTTCAGCGGCTCGGGGCCGTCTCCACGAAAAGGACGCTTCGTCATGGCCCCGCGCGTAGTGGTTCATGCGCGCGGCGCCGAGCGCGCCGCGCGCGGGCACCCCTGGATCTACCGGAGCGACGTCTCCGACGTGCAGGCCACCGGTGGCGAGGTGGTGGAGGTGTTCGGTCCTCGCGGTCGCAAGCTCGGCGACGCGCTGTACAGCGACCGCTCCGAGATCGCGCTCCGTCTGTTGACCCGCGGCGAGCGAGCCTTCGATCGCGCGCTCCTCGCGGAGCGATTACACGCGGCTGTCGCGTTTCGAGAGCGGCTGGCGATCGATGCGAACGCGTATCGCCTCGTGCACGCGGAGGGCGATCGGCTCCCTTCGCTGATCGTCGATCGCTATGCAGACGTCCTCGTCGTGCAGGCGCTGTCACAGGGGATGGAGCGGCTCGTCGCAGACGTCGTCGCGATCCTCGAGGAGCGCCTCTCCCCGACGGGCGTTCTGGCTCGCCACGACGTCCGCGCGCGTGCGCTCGAGGGCCTCGATCAGGAGATCAAGGTGCTGCGCGGAGAAGTGCCGCAAACCGTCGTGGTGCGCGATCGCGAGCGCGAGTACGAGGTCGACCTTCGCCGAGGGCAAAAGACCGGTCGCTTTCTCGATCAGCGCGAGAACCGCTCCG
Organism: uncultured delta proteobacterium; assembly: GCA_963745025.1. Taxonomy (GTDB): domain Bacteria; phylum Desulfobacterota; class Binatia; order JACPRU01; family JACPRU01; genus CAVQIG01. Next base: position 232,220 of record CAVUWD010000011.1, on the reverse strand, counting down.
CGGCCGCCGGCTACGCGCGCGGGCGGCTGCTCGATTGCTTCAGCTACGATGGCGGCTTTGCGCTCGAGCTCGCGGCGCGGTGTACGGAAGCAATCGCCCTCGACATCTCCGAGGAGGCGGTCGCTCGCATCGCTCGCAACGCCGAGCGGAACGGCCTGCGCAACGTCCGGGCGACGGTTGTCAACGCGTTCGATTTTCTACGCGAGGCAGAACGAGCCGGGGAGCACTTCGACACGATCGTTCTCGATCCCCCGGGCTTTGCGAGAAACCGAGCAGCGCTGCCGAGAGCGCTCGGCGGCTACAAGGAGATCAACCTGCGAGCGCTGAAGATGCTGAATCCCGGCGGCACGCTCGTGACGTGCAGCTGCTCCTACCCCGTGAGCGAGGAGCTACTCCTCGAGGTCGTGCAGTCGGCGGCCCTCGACGCCCGCGCGGTGGTTTCGCTCATGGAAAAGCGCATGCAGTCGCGCGATCACCCCGTATTGATCGGGGTTCCAGAAACGCACTATCTGAAGTGCCTGATCCTCAGGAAGCTCGAGGTGTGATTGGAGATGCCCGAGGTCTTGGTCGGAGTCTTGGCGATCGCCGATCGGTGCCTTGAGCGCCGCTGATCCGCAATGGCAAGCCGACCATTTTTCAGAGAGGTTCATCGCCTCGTGCGGCGGATCCCGCGCGGCAAAGTCGCCTCCTACGGCCAGATCGCGGAAATGCTCGGCCGGCCTCGCGCCGTGCGCGCCGTCGGCACGGCGCTCCGGCGGCTCGAAGGTCCGCTCGCGCGCGTTGTTCCCTGGCATCGCGTCGTCAATTCCACGGGGCGCATCAGCCGGCGTGATCGCGAGTGGATGGATCTCCAGCGCGAGCAACTCGTGCGTGAGGGCGTGCGGTTCACTCGGCGAGGAGCCGTCGATTTGCGGCAGGCCCGCTGGGCGCCCCGCGACCGTTTTCAGTAGCCGCGCATCTCCGCGTACCGGCGCCGGTGCCAGGCGGCGTCGCCGAACGTCATCTCGGCCGCGCGGGCGCGCTTCAAGAAGAAGCCGATGTCGTGCTCGTCCGTCATGCCGATGCCGCCATGCATCTGGATCGCTTCATTGGCCGTGAGCACGAACGCGTCGGAGAGTCTCGCCTTGGCGAGCGAAACGAGCTCGGGAGCCTGCGGGCTGTCTTCATCGAGCCCGAAGCAGGCGGCCATCACGGCCGAGCGCGAGAGCTCGGTCTCGGTGTAGACGATCGCCGCGCGGTGCTTGAGCGCCTGAAACGTGCCGATCGGCACGCCGAACTGCTTGCGCGTTTTCAGGTAGCCGAGGGTCATGTCGAAGGCGGCGAGCATCGAGCCGAGCATTTCTGCCGCGAGCGCAGCGGTGGCCCGATCGATTGCCGCCTCGAGGACCGCTACGCCGCGATCGACCTCGCCGACGACCGCGGCCGCGTCGACCTCGACGCCGTCGAGGCGGACGATTGCCGCCGGGCGGCCGTCGACGAGCGACTGACGGGTGACCGTAACGCCGCTCGCCTTCGGATCGACCAGGAAGAGCGTGACCCCCGAGCGATCGCCGGCCGCTCCCGCGGTGCGCGCCGACACGATCAGCGAATCGGCGACTTGACCGCCGAGCACGAGCCGCTTCTCGCCCCGCAGGCGCCACGCGCGGCCGCTCTTCTCGGCGCGCGCCGTGACGTGGCCGGGATCGAATCGGCTGCCCGCCTCTTGGTAGCCGAGCGCGACGAGCGCCTCCCCCTTGACGATCGCTGGGAGCAGCGCGCGTTTCTGACCCTCGTTGCCGCCCAAGAGCAGCGCCGCCGATCCGAGCGCCGCCGGGATCATCGGCTCCGGCATGAGGCCGCGCCCGATCTCCTCCATCACGACCATCAGATGGGAGTAGCCGAGCCCGCTTCCGCCGTACGTTTCCGGGATCACGATCCCGACCCAGCCGAGGCTCGCCATCTCGTGCCAGAGGTCGCGCGAGAAGCCGCTGGGGTCGTCACTGTCGCGAAGCGCACGGATGCGCTTGAGCGACGTTTTCGAGCGGACGAACTCGGCCGCGGTCTCTTTCAGGATCTGGTGCTCTTCGCTGAGAAGCAGTTTCATCGGCGGCTCAGTCGGGCAGGCCAAGCACGCGCTTGGCGATGATGTTCAGCTGCACCTCCGAGGTGCCGCCTTCGATCGAGTTGCCGCGCGAGCGCAGCCATTCGCGCGTGGCCCTGAGCTCTCGGGCGTCGAAGCCTTCGCCGTCCCAGCCGAGCGCTTGCGGCCCGAGAATCGACAGGAAGAGCTCGTTGCGGCGCTTGTTCACCTCGGTGCCGTAGTACTTGAAAATCGAGGATTCTGCGCCCGGCGCATGCCCGGCTTTCGCCGAGTCCTTGGAGCGCTGGAGCGTCAGGTCGAGGCACGCCTGATCGAGCTTCACGTGAGTGATGCGGTCGCGCAGCAGCGGGTCGCCGATGGCCCCCTCGGCGGGACCGACGTAGCGACGCGCGAGGTCGATCAGGCGGTCGGTGCCGGTGGCGTCGTCGCGCTCGAGGTAGACGTCGGCGATCATGGTGCGCTCGAAGCCGAGAAGCTTCTTGGCGATCGGCCAGCCCTCGTTCACCTTGCCCACCACGTTTCGGCGTGGCACCCGCACGTCGTTCAAGAACGTCTCGCAGAAGGGCGAATAGCCGCTGATCAGCAGAATCGGCTTGACGCTCACGCCGGCCGATTCCATGTCCATCAGGATGAAGCTGATGCCGGCGTGCTTCGGCGCGCTCGGGTCGGTGCGGACGAGCAGGAACATCCAGTCGGCCCTGTCCGCATACGAGGTCCAGATCTTCTGGCCGTTGATGACGAAATCGTCGCCGTCGGCCACCGCGCGTGCCTGCAGGCTTGCGAGGTCCGAGCCCGCGCCCGGCTCCGAGTAGCCCTGGCACCAGCGCACCTCGCCGCGGACGATGCGGGGGAGATGCTCCCGCTTCTGCTCCTCGTTGCCTTCGTGCAGGAGGAGCGGACCGATCATCGTCAACCCGAAGCCCGCGAGCGCAGGCCGAAGCTTCAGCGCGCGCATCTCGTCCTGAAGAACCTTCGCCTCGGCCGCCGAGAGCCCGCCGCCGCCGTACTCCCTCGGCCAGGTCGGCGCCGTCCAGCCGCGCTCGGCCATGACCTTCAGCCACTGAATCATGTCGGGCGGGTAGTGAACTTTCTTGCCGCCCCAGCAGACGTCTTCCTCCGATCGCGCGGGGGTGAACATCGACTTTGGAGCGTTGGCCAGTAACCACTCGCGAGTCTCGGCGCGGAAACGTTCCAGGTCGTTCATCGAAGCATCACCTCCTGCGCATATGTCTAACGTACCCCAACCCCCTGCTCAAGGAGCCCCGACCGATGCTCCGACAGACTCGGACCGCGGCGGCGGGGGTCGTCTGCGCTCGTGCGTGCGGGCCTTCCCACACGCCGGCGCACGCGATATGAAAAACGCTTCGACCCTTCCGCGAGGAGGATCCATGCGTCTCGGACTCAACGTCGGCTACTCGGGCTCACGGATCGCACTGCCGATGGAGCTGGTCCACGAGGCGGACCGCCTCGGCTTTCATTCCGCATGGACGGCGGAAGCCTATGGCTCGGACGCCGTTACCCCGGCCGCGTGGATCGCGGCGCAGACCAAACAGCTCCGGGTCGGCACCGGCATCATGCAGATGCCGGCGCGCACGCCCGCGATGACGGCGATGACCGCGATGACGCTCGACCAGCTCTCGGGCGGACGGTTTCTCCTCGGCCTTGGACCCTCCGGTCCGCAAGTCGTAGAGGGTTGGCACGGCGTTGCCTACGGGAAGCCGCTCGTGCGCACGCGCGAGTACGTCGAGATCGTGCGCGCGATCTGGGCGCGCGAGAAGCCGCTCGAGCATCAGGGAGAGCACTACCAGATTCCCTACAGAGGTCCGGGCGCGAGCGGCCTCGGCAAGCCGTTGAAGAGCATCATCCACGGCCGGCGGATCCCGATCTACATCGCCTCGATCGGGCCGAAGAGCGTCGAGCAGGCGGCGGAGATCGCTGACGGCTGGCTGCCGATCTTCTGCTCTCCGCAGCGCCTCGGGGTCTATCGGCCGGCGCTCGAAGCCGGCTTTCGCAAGGCAGGGGGCGGCAAGAGCGTGAAGACCTTCGACGTCGCCCCCTCGGTCACCGTCGTTCTCGGCGACGACGCAGCCGCGTGCCTCAACTTCATCAAACCCATGCTCGCGCTCTACATCGGCGGCATGGGCGCGCGCGGCAAGAACTTCTACAACGAGCTCGCTTGCCGCTACGGCTACGAGGCGGCGGCGAAGAAGATCCAGGACCTCTATCTCGACGGCAAGAAGAGCGAGGCGATCGCTGCCGTGCCCGACGAGCTCGCCGACGAGATCTCGCTCTGCGGCTCGAAAGAGCGCATCCGCGACCGCATCGGCGCCTGGAAGGAATCCGGGATTACGACCATGATCCTCGCCCTCCAGCAGGTCGAGGCCATGCGCGTCGTCGCGGAGGCGGTGCTCTGAAGCGCGACGCTCCGTCCCGCGTGCTGCTCTCGGCCGTGCTCACGGTCGCCGTGTTCGCCGGCTGCACTCGCGAGCCCTCGTCGCCGGTGCTGTCCGGAGCCGTGTACGCTTCGCAGATCCCGGTCTACCCGGGGGCGGTGCTCGAAGACACCGGCGGCGGGAACTACTACGAGGAACTCGGCGGGGCGCCGACGTTCGAGAGCAAATCGTGGTTCTTCAAGGTCAATGACTCCGTGACGCTCGTGACCGCCTTCTACGAGAACCGCCTGCCGGATGGCTCGCGCAACGACGATGAGGGAGTCGTCGCGTTCAAGTTCAAACCGAAAGGGGCTGAAGAAGGCGAGGAGATCTCGGCCCGCATCGAGCCGGGGAAGCTTCATATCACCGAGGTGGTGAAGCCGGGAAAGAGGAAGGCATGAGCCTGGATACCGTCTACGTCGGTAAGGATCTCGGTGGGCACGAGTACTGCATCACGCCGGAGCGGATCGCCGCGTACGAGGCCGGTACGGAAGATCGCAACCCGCTCAACCGCGAGCTGGCACCGGCGCTGCTCTTCCACTCGGAGTGCTACACGTTTCTGCAAGACTGGTATCTGCCGAACCTCGTCGGCAACCTGCACGCCAAGCAGGAATGGGAGCTTCTCGCGCCCGCGCGCGTCGGCGATCGGGTCCGCACCCGTTCCTTCGTCGCCGAGCGCTATCGCAAGCGCGACCGCGACTACGTCGTATGCGAGACGCTTCTCTTCGCCGAAAGCGGCGCCGTGTTGGTGCGCGGGCGAACGCACCAGAGCTTTCTCGCCGAAGCGGCCGATGGCCTCGTCGTCGACAAGGATCGCGAGAAGCGAACCGACCGGCGGTTCGATATCGGCGAGGGGAGCGGTCGGACGATCGTCGCCGCGCCGCGGCGGATTACGCTCGAGATGTGCAAGGCGTTCTCGGGTCCGAGCGAGAACTATCACACGAACCGTGAGATGGCGCAGGGACTGGGTTTCCCCGATATCGTCGTCCAGGGAATGATGACGCTCTGCTTTCTGTCCGGCCTTCTCAGCCGCGAGTTCGGCGAGGGCTGGTACCGTGGCGGCAAGATGTCCGTGAGCCTCGTGAACGTGGTCTGGTGCGAGGACGCGATCACGGCGTGTGCCAAGGTCCGGCAAGAATCGATCGAGGGCGCGCGCAGGCGCATCCATCTCGACGTATGGTGCGAGAAGGCCGACGGCACCAAGGTGGTCGTCGGTAACGCGAGCGCGCTTGGCTAAATGACTAGATTGTCGTTGGATTCCACCGAATCCACCGCGAATCGAGTAGCCTACGTGCCGGTGAAATGCTAAGAGGGTATTTGTATTTTGATATCCTATCGAGGTCATGGACAAATGCACGTGCTGAAGAAGATCAACTGGGTCACCGCCTCTTTCTTGGTCTTGACCCCGCTCATCGCGGTGATCTGGGGTGGTTTGCACATCACGCACTTCGGTGTTCACGCGTTCGAGGTTTCGCTGTTGCTCCTCTCCATGGCCGCCACCGGCTTCAGCATCACGGCGGGCTACCATCGCCATTTCGCTCACGGCGCCTATGAATGCCGCCGGTTCATCAAAGCCTTTTATCTGCTGTTCGGCGCGGCTGCCTTCCAGCACTCCGTGCTGAACTGGGCCTCCGACCACCGTCGCCATCATCTGAACATCGACCAAGACCTCGATCCCTACAACATCAAGCGGGGCTTTCTCTGGGCGCACATCGGCTGGCTGATGGTGAAGCCGCCGAACCCCGCAAACTTCTCCAACGTGCCGGATCTGGTCGCCGATCCGTTGATCCGCTGGCAGCACCGCTTCTACGTTCCGATCGCCGTGACCATGGGCTTCGGCGTGCCGCTCGCGATCGGCTACTCGCTGGGTCATCCGTGGGAGGCGCTGCTCTGGGCCGGAATCGTCCGCACCGTGTTGGTCCACCACTCGACGTTCTTCGTGAACTCGCTCGCGCACACGCTCGGTAAGCGCCCGTACTCGATCGCGATCTCGGCCCGTGACAGCGTGGTCACGGCTTTACTCACGTTCGGCGAGGGCTACCACAATTTCCACCACCGCTTCGCCACCGATTACCGCAACGGCGTACGTGGCTATCAATGGGATCCGACCAAGTGGCTGATCCGCAGCATGGCGGCGCTCGGCTGGGCCTGGGGGCTCTGCCGCGTTCCCCGAGAGAAGATCGTCGCCGCGGAGCTCGAGTGCGATACCGAGCGGCTCGTCGAACGCTGGAAGGTCCATTCTGCCGATGCGCTCGCGTACGTGGGTGAGAGAGTCACCGACATCAAGGCAGCGGTCGAGAACTCGGCGGCTCGGCTCGGCGAACTCGAGCGCCAGCTCGTGCGGGCGCGACAGAACCTCGGATTGGAGGGTCGGCGGCAAATCGAGCGGCTTCACGCCGAGCTCAGCGCCGCGCGGCGCGAGTTCCGCGTTGCCCGCGGTCGCTGGCGTGCGGCGATCGAAGAACTCTACGTCTCGCCCGCACCGGCGTCTGCCACGGCGTAAGTGCTTCTTCTCCTCGTTCGTCACGGAGTCACGCAGTACAACACCGATCGGATCTTCATGGGGCACGACCCCGTGCCGCTCTCCGCGATCGGGCGTGATCAGATCGGGCGTCTGGCGGCGCGCCTGAGCGCAGGTCCTCCGGCCCGTATCGTCGCCTCCGACCTCCTGCGCGCTCGCGAGTCGGCAGAGATACTCTCGCGGCGACTCGAGTTGCCCTTCGAGACCGAGCCGTTGCTTCGCGAAGTCGACGTCGGCCGCGCGAGGGGTGTTTCGTACGCCGAAGCCGCCGGGCGCTGGCCCGACGTTTTCGATCCCAGTGGCGAAGCGCGGTTCCCCGATGGCGAATCGTTCGCCGACGTAGCCGATCGCGCGGCGGGCTACCTTCGCTCTGCAGTCCTCGGTGATTCGGGAACGGTGCTCATTGTCACCCACGGCGGCGTGATCCGTGGCGTGGCCGCGAGGCTCCTCCGGCTCCCGCTCACGGCGGTCGCTGGCTTCGCGATCGAGAATGCGTCGCTCACGATCTTCCGTGCCGACGGCGGCGTCGTGCAGCTCGTAACCTGGAACGACACGGCGCACCTCGGCGCTCCGGCAGCTGGAGGTCAGTGGCCGAACAGTGTCGGCGGGTAAGAAGGGACCCGGTCCCTCTATGCTGCGCTACGTCGGGGGTGGCTCTTCGGCAAGCTCGGCGACGGGTGCGGCCGACTCTTCGCCGAGGCGCGCAGGCGCTTTTCCTGCCGTCACCATCGCCACGGCGCTGACGATCACCGTGGCACCGAGAAGAGTCCGGGTGGTGAGCGCCTCGCCGGCGAGCAGCCATCCGAGGACGACCGCGATGACGGGATTGACGTACGCGTACGTCGAGACGCGGGACGGCGTGGAGACCTCGAGCAGATAGGTGAAGGCGCTGAACGCCACGATCGAGCCGAAGACGACGAGATAGGCGAACGCGAGGAAGGAACGAGCGGACACGACGGACGGACGAAGCTCACCGACTTCCCCGGCGAGCGCTCCAGCGAGCAGCAGGAGGATGCCGCCGGCGATCATCTCCATCCCGCTCGACAGCAGCAGTGATTCCGGAAGCTCGGCATGGAGGGCGTAGAGCGAGCCCGTTGCCCAGGACAGCGCGCCGAGGACGAGAACCAACGCGCCCAGTGGATTGATCAACGCATCGCCGCCGCGCGCCCCGAGTGGAACGAGCAGCAGCAAGCCGGCGAACCCGAGCGCCATGCCGAGGACCACGATCGCGGGCGGCCGGGATCCCTGCGGGCGGGCCCAGTCGAGCAGGACGACCCAGAACGGCATCGTGGCGATGAGCAGGGAGGCGAGGCCGGAAGGGACGCGACGTTCCGCCCAAACGACTGCCCCGTTTCCGCCGAGGAAGAAGAGGCCGCCCAGAAGAAACGCTTCCCGCCAATTTCGCGCCGACGGACGCTCTCCGTCGCGCCGCAGGCTCCAGGCGAAGACGAAGCTGCCAGCGACGACGTAGCGGGCGCCCGCCATCAACAGGCCGGGCAAGGTCTCGATCGCGTAGCGGATCGCCAAGTACGTCGATCCCCAGATGAGATAGACGGCGAGAAACGCGAGCGCGAGCCGGACCGGCGAGCGCTCCGAGGATGACTCGGTGGGCACCAGGTCACCGCCTCAGCGGACGCCGATAGCGATGCAGATACTCCGGGATCGGAATACCCCGCGCGAGCCGCGCGTCGGGGACGGCAGTTCCCGGCGTGACGGGAAGCGGAAGCTCACCCGCCCACACGGGCAGCCCGTAGTCGTCTTCGTCATCGAGGGGCCCCCCGCTGCGACGCTTGGCCGACGCTTCGCGGAGCGCCAGCACGAGTACGGTCGTCGCCTTGAGCTCTTGCTCGTTTGGCGACCGAACGTCTTGCCATCGACCCTCGATGGCGTGATCGACGATCGCGTGGAGCGCGCGCGTCTTCGCCCCGGGATCGAGGACCGGCCGTGCGGTGCCGAGAACTACGACAGAGCGGTAGTTCACCGAATGATGGAAGGCCGATCGCGCGAGCACCAGACCGTCGAGGAGCGTCACCGTCACGCAGATCTCGATGCCCTCACCGAGGCTACGGAGCAACCGGCTCGCCGCCGATCCGTGCAGGTAGATCTCGTCTCCGACCCGCGCATAGACCATCGGCAACACGTAGGGCTGGCCTTCGACCGCGAAGCCGACGTGGCAGACGAGGCCCTCGTCGAGGATCGCCTCGATCGTGGCGCGATCGTAGGCCGCGCGCTTCGGGAGCCGCTTCACGGTAGTGCGCTCGGTCTGCAGCGTTTCGGGGGTGGATCGCAGGCTCATGGTTTGTTATAGTACAAAGCGATGAACGTACCCGTACATTATGAGATCACGGGCGCCTCTGCAAGCAAAATCGCCGCCCGCATCGAGCAGGGCGTGCGCGAGTCGCGTCTGACGCCGGGAATGCAACTGCCCACGGTGCGGGAGCTAGCCCGCCGCTTGCGGGTAAGCCCGGCCACCGTGGCGGCGGCGTATCAGCGACTTCACGCCCGTGGTCTGGTCGCCGGGCAAGGCCGCCGGGGCACGCGGATCGCGTATCGTCCGCCCCTGCCCACTCGCTCTGCGGCGGAGGTGCCGGCGGGTTTCCGCAACCTCGCGGATGGCAATCCCGATCCCCGGTTGATGCCGCGGCTTCCCCTTCTTCCGCGGGAGCGCGGTGTGCGGCTCTATGGCGGGAGCGCTCAACTGCCCGAGCTCGCCGACCGAGCGCGTCGGCAGCTCGCCACGGACGGGCTCGACGGCGACCTCGCCGTCGTCTCAGGAGGCCTCGACGGCATCGAGCGCGTCCTCGCGGCCCATCTCGGTCCCGGCGATCGCGTCGCCGTGGAGGATCCCGGGTTCACCGGCGTGTTCGACCTGTTGTCCGCGCTCGGCTTGGTGCCCGAGCCGGTGCGAGTCGATGACGAAGGGCCGCTCCCCGGCGACCTCCGGCGCGCGCTTGGGACCGGCGTCGCCGCCTTCGTCATCACCCCTCGCGCGCAGAACCCGACCGGGGCTGCGATCAGCGAAAAGCGAGCGCGCGAGCTGCGAGCCGTTCTCGACCGCGGCCCTGAAGTGCTGCTGATCGAGGACGACCATGCCGGCCCGGTCGCCGGTGCACCGGTCATGACGTTGTGCCCGCGCCCCGAGCGGTGGGCCGTAATCCGCTCCGTATCAAAGTCGCTCGGACCCGATCTTCGACTCGCGGTGCTCGCCGGCGACCCGACGACGATCGCACGCGTGGAGGGCCGGCAGCGGCTCGGCACGGGCTGGGTGAGCCACCGGCTCCAGCGAAGCGTCGTCGCGCTCTGGGCCGATCGCCGGGTCACGGACGGATTCCATGTCGCCGCCGAAACCTATGCCGCGCGCCGCCGCGCGCTCATCGAGGCGCTTCGGCGTCGCGGCGTCGCGGCGCACGGTCGATCCGGCTTGAACGTCTGGATTCCGGTCGCCGAGGAGGCCGCCGCCGTCACCGCGCTCGCCGAGCGCGGGTGGGCGGTCCGCGCCGGCGAGCCCTTCCGCATCAAGGCGCCGCCCGCGATCCGCGTCACGGTGTCGACGCTGAAGCCGGACGAAGCGGAGCGCTTCGCCGAGGATTTGGCCGCGAGCCTTCACCCGGCGCGGTCGGCGGGGGCGATTCGCTGATCACCGCCCCGGCGCGAGCGCCACCAGCGTCTTCCACGCTTCCTGCGGGTCGGGAGCGAACGTGTGGAACATCGGGGTGGTGAGACCGGCGTCGACGAACTCGGCCACCCGGTCACGGCAATGCGCTTCGCTGCCGACGAGCGTGATCGCGTCGATCATCTCGTCGGTGAAGGCCGCCTCGGTCTTCTCTCGATCGCGCTTGGCCCACGCCTCGCGCATCGCCCGCGCCTCTTCCTCGAAGCCGCACCACTCCGCAAAGGCGTTGTAGACCGATGTGGTGAAATAACCCGCCATGAACTTGCGAATGAGCGCTCGCGCGCCTTTGGGATCGTCGGTGACCCAGGCCTGGAACCGGCATACCGTCTCCAGGTCCGTGGAGTCCTTTCCCTCCTTCGCCGCGCCGCGCGCGATCTCTGCGATCATCCGCGCCAGCGCCGAAGCCGGGAAAAGATTGACGGCCACGCCGTCGCCGACTTCGCCGGCGAGCCGGAGCATGGGCGGCTTCAGCGCACCGACGTAGATCGGCACCGGCTCCGGCGGCAGCGCCGCCAGCCGAAACCCTTCGCTGCGCACGGTCTCACCCTTGAAGTTCGTGCGCTCGCCCTTGAGGATCGAACGGACGAGCGTGACGGTCTCCCGCACCCGCACGAGCGGCTTCTCGAACGGCACGCCATTCCAGCGATCGACGATCGTCTCGCTCGAGCAACCGAGCCCGAGGACGAATCGACCCGGCATCAGTTGCGCCACCGACGCCGACATCGACGCAAACACGACGGGCGTGCGCGTGTAGGCCGGCGAGACGGCGATGCCGACACGCATCTTCGTGACCGTTCGCGCGAGCGCGGCGGCGAGCACGAACGGATCGATGCCGCCGGTGTCGGCGAGCCAGACGCTCTCGTAGCCGAGCACCTCGGCGCGCCTGGCGACGTCTAGGCAGGCGTTCATGTCGGGGAGAACGGGCAAGCTGATCGCGTAGCGGACGGGACGCTTCGAAGTCATGAGGTGGCCTGCATAACATAGAAATGGGAGGCGAAAAATCGAAGGTAGCCGCGTGCCTCTGCGCCGCACCGGGCTCGGCCTTGCGGCCGCGACCGGACTGAACGGCGCGCCGATGACCTCGCACGGCGACGACGTTCTCGGCCCCGGCGATCGCTGCGCGCTGGTCGAATACTTGCAGTCGCTGGTCGGACGGTGACAAAAAGAGGCTAGAGGCTACGGCAAAAGACTCCGTAAATCCTTTCCCGTAGCCGAAGCCTCTTCAGGAGATACATCGATGAAGCTTTCCGGCAAGGCGGCGATCGTCACGGGCGGAGCGCGGGGCATCGGCGCGGGCATCGCGCGGTGTCTGGCGGAGGAGGGCGCGCGGGTGGCTATCTTCGACGTCGACGTCGCCGAAGCGGAGAAGACGGCCGCGTCGCTCGGTCGCGAGTCGATCGGCGTGGCCGTCGACGTGTCGACGGAATCGGCGGCGGCCGAGGCCACCGCGAAAGTCGTTGCACGCTTCGGCGGCCTGGACATCTTCGTCAACAACGCGGGGGCGGGGAAGGGGGATTCGCGCGACTTCCTTGGTCTCGGCAATCCCTTCACGAACATGACCCAGGAGGGCTGGGACGCGCAGATAGAGAACAACCTGCGCACCACGTTCGCGGGCTGCAAAGCCGCGATCCCGCACCTCGAGAAACGGGGCGGTGGATCGATCGTCAACATCGCCTCGATCGCCGGCTTGCTGGCGACACCGGCGCTGCCCGCCTACGGCGCGGCCAAGGCCGGCGTGATCGCGCTGTCGCGAACGCTCGCACTCGAGCTCGGCCCCAAGAGCATCCGCGTCAACGCCATCTGCCCGGGCTTTCTCTGGACGCGTGCCTGGGAGATGCTCGCGACCCTCATGAAGATGGGAGTGCCCGAGTATGCGAACGTCGACCCCCGGGACATCTTCCTCGATCAAGTGAAGCGGGGCGTGCCGCTCGGCCGCGAGCAGACACCCGAGGACATCGGCAAGCTCACCGCGTTCCTCGTGAGCGACGACGCCTGCAACATCACTGGCCAGGCGATCTCCGTCGACGGCGGGATCACGCTGAAGGTCGGCGTCGGCGGTTGAGGACGGCTACCGGCTACCGGAAAAGAGATCCATACAGACTTTCCCGGCCGTGATCAGGAAAAGATCGCCGGCTCCGGCAAGGTCGCCCAGAACTCCGGGTCGTGCCCGAAGAAGAGGCGAGCGCCACCCGCCTGAAGCGACGCGAGCCGGCGCAGAGACTCGGTCATCTGCTGCGGATCGTGCACGACCGGCGGTAGGTTCATCTCCTCGAGCGTGCGGCGAAAATAACAGGCGTCCGCGGTGAGAACGATCTCGCCGCCGTCGAAACGCACGCGCAGCGACTGATGACCCGCCGTGTGTCCGTAGGTCGGCAGGCAGACGATCCGTCCGTCGCCGAACAGATCGAGCTCGCCGTCGGCGAGCTCGATCTCGTGGCCGAGGTCGTAGTCGCGCGGGTCGTAGCCGTTCTTTTGCATGAGCTCCGGAGTGCGTCCCGCTTCCCACTCGCGGCGCTGGACCACCAGCCGCGCGTTCGGAATCTGCGCGTGCCCGCCGACGTGGTCGAAATGCAAGTGCGAGGTCACGAGGTGGGTGACGCGCGCCGGATCGAAGCCGTGCGCTTGGAGCCGCTCGGCGATCGCCTCGCCCGCTCCAAAATGAACCTCGAAGAGCTTGGCGAGAAAGCCGAGCTTCTTTTCGGCGTCGACACGCGTGTCGGCATGAAGGCCCGAATCGAAGAGCACGAGCCCTCGCGGATGCTCGATCAGATACGCTGGCACCGGCACACGAACGCGCCCGGAACCGCCTGTCAAGAAGCGGTGGAGGTCGGCGCTCAGCCAGCCGCAGTCGAAGGCATGGAGCCGCATTACGGTTCTCCCTTCTGAAGATGATCGAGGTACTCCGACATTCCGTAGCCGACGCGGTCGTCCAGGCGCCACTCGGTCATGCCCTCCGAAACGCGCGTGACCCATCCGGCGCGGCGGTTGCGACAGGGCACCAGCGATAGAACGCGACCGCTCACCGCGAGCGGCTTGTCGCCGCCGACGGGATGGAGACGAGCGCGGATCCGGTCGTGAACCTTCTGCTCGCCGACGAACTCGGTTTCCAGCTCAACCCGCTCGATCGGCGTGTTCGGCTTTCCCTTCTCGTACAGGTAGCCGTGGCTGGTCTCGCGACCGCCGGATCGCTCGGACACCAGGCCCATGAGCCCAAGGTCCTCACCGAAGTTCATCGTCAGCCATCGATAGTAGCCGGTGTTCTGCCAGTAGCGGGGGCCCCACGAGTGGTCGCGGAGCCCGAAGCCGTCGATCGTGTACTGGCGCCCTGCGATGGCGAGCGTACCCTTGGCCGCGCCGTGCTGCTCGAAGTGACCGCGAGCGAACTGCGTGCTCGGATCGCCCTTCACCGCGGACTCGTAGCGGCCGTCGGCGAGTCGCCGGCGGGGCTCACCGCCCCACCCGGGAGACAAGCCTCTCCAACGGATATCGAGATCGATCTTCTCGTGCGGGTTCTCGCGGAATGCCGCGGAGGGATCGGCCATGTCGAGCGGATTCTTCATCACGCACGCGTGCCCGCGATAGGTCACGCGGTGCTCATTCCAGCGCTCGACCACCTCGAAGCGGAGGCCTCCCGAATCGTGGGCGCGGTTGTCGTGGATCTCGGGCCTCTTCCACATGAAGGCCGCCGAGCCATCGGGCTCGTAGAAGCAAACGGTCATCTCGGCGTAGCCCTCGTTCGGGCGGTTACCAATCCGCACCCACCCGCCGACGCGCTTCGCTTTGTCGAAAAAGTTGTAGTAGGCGCTCTCGTTGAAGTTGGAGACGTCCTCCACCGGGTGCATCGCGTCGTCCTCGGGGAGCAAGATCATCTCGACCGCAGAATCGGTCATTGCGGGTCTCCTTTCTCGACGAGGATCCAAGCATCCTCGACCGCTCGCGTCGCGTGCGCTCTCCCCGCCGGGACCGTCAGCGAGCTTCGGCGGGTGGTGAGTCGCCGGCGGCGCTTTGCGAAGCGGATCTCGATCTGGCCGCGAACGAGCCGCATCCGGTGCTTGTAATCGTGAACGTGCTCGATCTCAAGATGCCCAAGAAAGGGGACCGATCGGGACGAACTCGAGCACGAGACTCGAGAGATCGTCGAAGCCGGGCGCTCGATCGACGCACGCGAGGGCATCCAGGCATTCGTCGACAAGCGGGCACCGCGCTTTCGCGGGGAATGAGAAGAGAGGCTACGGGCTACCGGCTACTGGAAGGGACTTCGAGATGCCTTTCCCGTAGCCCGTAGCCCGTAGCCGCCTAACTCTTCGCTTCGTACTCGAACCGGAGCGATTGGCTCGCCTCGTCGAGATCGATCGTCGCCTTGCCGCCGTCCTTCAGCCGTCCGAAGAGGATCTCCTCGGCGAGAGCGCGCTTGATCTCCTGCTGGATGAGGCGCGCCATCGGCCGCGCACCGAACGTCGGATCGTAGCCCTTGGCGGCGAGGTACTTGCGCGCCGCGGGGGCGAGCTCGAGAAACACCTTCTTCTCATTCAGCTGGGCGTCGAGTTCCATCACGAACTTGTCGACGATCCGCTCCACGATCTCGGGTGACAGCGAGTGAAAGCTGACGGTCGCGTCGAGGCGGTTGCGGAACTCGGGGGTGAACAGCCGCTCGATTACCTTCGGGCCCTTGTCGAGATTGGACCGCCCGCCGAAGCCGATCGCCGCCGCCGCCATCTCCAGCGCGCCTGCGTTGGTGGTCATGATCAGAATTACGTTGCGGAAATCGGCCTTGCGGCCGTTGTTGTCGGTCAGCGTGGCGTGATCCATGACCTGCAGCAGGATGTTGAACAGATCGGGGTGCGCCTTCTCGATCTCGTCGAGCAGGAGCACCGCGTGCGGCGTGCGGCGGATCGCGTCGGTGAGCAGCCCGCCCTGATCGAAGCCGACGTATCCAGGCGGCGCGCCGATCAGGCGCGAAACCGTGTGCTTCTCCATGTACTCGCTCATGTCGAAGCGAATGAACTGAACCCCGAGGGCGGTGGCGAGCTGCTTGGCCACCTCGGTCTTTCCGACGCCGGTCGGTCCGGCGAAGAGAAAGGAGCCGATCGGCTTCTCGGGGTGTCCGAGCCCGGCGCGCGAGAGCTTGATCGCCGAAACGAGCGTGTGAATCGCCTCGTCCTGCCCGAACACCGTGAGCTTGAGGTCGCGGTCGAGCGTGGACAGTCGTTCGCGATCGTCGACCGAGACGCTTCGCGGCGGGATCTTGGCGATCGTGGCGACGACGTGCTCGACGTCCTTGGTGCGCACGACTTTCTTCGCCCCCGCCGATGGCTTGACCTGCGCCGAGGCGCCGGCCTCGTCGATCACGTCGATCGCCTTGTCAGGCAAGAAGCGGTCGTTGATGTGCTTGGCGGCGAGCTCCGCCGCCGAGCGCAGCGCATTCTCGGTGTAGGTGACGCCGTGGTGCTCCTCGTAGCGAGACTTCAGCCCCTTCAGGATCTGGTGCGCCTCGTCGATGGTCGGCTCGGCGATCTCGATCTTCTGGAACCGGCGTGCCAGTGCGCGATCGCGCTCGAAGTAGCTCTTGTAATCGTGGTGCGTGGTGGCCCCGATGCAGCGCAGCTCACCCGAGGCGAGGGCGGGCTTCAAGATGTTGGACGCGTCGAGCGAGCCGCCGCTGGTCGCGCCGGCGCCGACCACCGTGTGGATCTCGTCGATGAACAGGATCGCCCCGGGCTCCTTCTTGAGCGCGCCGAGGACGTCCTTCAGCCGCTGCTCGAAGTCGCCGCGGAAGCGGGTTCCGGCCAGCAGCGCACCCATGTCGAGCGAGTAGACGTTGAGCCCCTTCAGTTTGTCGGGCACCTCGCCGCGGTGAACCTTGAGCGCAAAGCCCTCGGCGAGCGCGGTCTTCCCCACGCCCGCATCGCCGACGAACACGGGGTTGTTCTTGCGGCGGCGGCAGAGCACGCGGATCGTGCGCTCGATCTCCTTGTCGCGGCCGATCAGCGGGTCGATCTTCCCTTGCGCGGCGAGCTCGACGAGGTTGACGGTGAAGGCCTGAAGGGGCTTTACCGTCGGTCGCATCGCTCCCGCTTCATCGGCCTCGCTCTCCTCGGCTTCCCCGCCGCCCTCGCGGGCGTCGCTCGGCTGGCGGGTCTTGGAGATGCCGTGCGACAGGTAGCTCACCACGTCGAGCCGGGTGACGCCTTGTTGGGCGAGCAGGAAGGCGGCATGAGACTCGGGCTCGCGGAAGAGCGCGACGAGGATGTTCTCGACGTCGATCTCCTCTTTGCCCGCCGACTGGACGTGCGCCGCCGCTCGCTGCACGACCCTTTGGAAGCCGAGCGTCTGCTGCAGCGTCTTGTCCACTCCCTCCGGCAGACACTCGACCTTGTGGTCGAGGTAGCGCGCCATCTCACTCTTCAGAGTTGCGACGTCGCCGCCGCAGTGCTTCAGGATGTCGACGATCTGCACGTCGTGGAGAAGCGCGAAGAAGATGTGCTCGATCGACAAGAATTCGTGACGTCGGCGTCGTGCCTCGTTGACGGCGAGCGAGAACGCTTGCTCGAGGGCTCGACTGATTCTCATGTTCGTCTCACGCTTCGTCCATGCTGCAGCGCAGCGGAAATTCGTGCGCGAGCGCGAGCGCGTGCACTTGATCGATCTTGGTCTCCGCGACCTCGTGGGGGTACACGCCGGCGACGCCGATCCCCTTGCGGTGCACGTGCAGCATGATCTGCGTGGCCTCGGCCTCGGCATGGTTGAAGATGCTCTGCAGCACGTGCACGACGAACTCCATCGTGGTGTAATCGTCGTTGTGCAGAAGAACCCGATAGAGGGGCGGCTGCTTGAGCTTCTTCTCGGTCCGCGTGCGGGTGACGACGTCCGGCGTTTCGAGAGGTCCGCGCTCGCTCATTGCCGAAACCAAGTGTAACGCGCGCGCCGCCGCGTGGGAAGGGTCTTGAGAGACGGCTACCGGCTACCGACTACCGGCAAAGACTCCGAGAAGGTCTTTGCGGTAGTCGGGAGCCGGTAGCCCGAAGCCTCATCAGGCGGCTTTGGCGGGGCCGGGAAGCCGGGCGGCGAACTTGCCGGCCGCTTCCCGGCCTTCGAGTAGCTGTCCGAGCGCATCCCACTGTCCCTCGATGAGGCTCCTACGCGTGCTCTCCGGGATCCTTCCCGGAAACGTCCGATCGGCGAAGCGGATCGTGGGCTTCGTTACGGTGAGATCGATTTCGACCTCCTGCTGCGGGCGCTCCACGATGAGCCGCGCGAGCGCTTCGCGGTCGGCCGTGGCGAGCGTCACGCAGGGAATTCCGAGCGTCGTCGAGTTCCCGAAGAAGATCTCCGCGAAGCCTTCGGCGAGGATCGCGCGGATGCCGAGGTAGTAGAGCGATTGGGGGGCGTGCTCGCGGGAGCTGCCGCAGCCGAAGTTTCGTCCCGAAACCAGGATGCTGGCGCCGCGGTGCCTGGGATCGTCGAGCGGGTGGCCGAGCGAGCGGCCTTGCTCGTCGAAGCGGACGTCGTAGAAGGCGTAGGCGCCGAGGCCGTCGAAGGTCACGCACTTCAGGTAGCGTGCGGGAATGATGCGGTCGGTGTCGATGTCGTCGCCGGGAACATAGACGCCCCGACCGCTGACATGTTGAATTTTGGCCAGCGCCATCGGTGCTCTCCTCTAATCCCTTTCCGCTTGGGGAGAGGTCTTGCGTGATGGCGGGGCGCTTGCGATGCCGAACACTTCGCGCGCGTCCGCGATTTTGCCTTCGATCGCCGCCGCGGCGACCATCACGGGGCTCATCAGCACCGTTCGGCCGCTCGGGCTTCCCTGGCGGCCCTTGAAGTTGCGATTCGACGAGGACGCGCAGAGTTCATCACCGACCAGCTTGTCGGGGTTCATCGCCAGGCACATCGAGCAGCCCGCCTCTCGCCACTCGAAGCCGGCGGCGCGAAAGACGCGGTCGAGCCCTTCCACGCGCGCGGCCTGGTCGACGAGCTGCGAGCCCGGGACGACGAGCGCCCTCACGTGCGGCGCGACGTGCCGGCCGCGAATGTGCCGGGCGACCTCGCGGAAGTCCGACAGACGGGCGTTCGTGCAGCTGCCGATGAACGTCACGTCGACCCTCGCCCCCTTGATCGGAGACCCGGGGGTGAGCTTCATGTACTCGAGCGCCTCCGCGATCGACGCTCGGTCTTGCGGTGCGCTCCCGTCGACCGTCGGCACCCGCCCGTCGATCGAGATCGCCTGCCCCGGGTTGATGCCCCAGGTGACGGTCGGCGGTATGTCCTCCGCACGGATCTTGACGACGTCGTCGTACCGAGCGTCGCGATCGGAGGCGAATCCGCGCCAGCGCTGGATGGCTTCGTCCCACGCGGCTCCGCGGGGAGCGTACGGCCGACCGTTCAGGTACGTGAAAGTCGTCTCGTCCGGATTCACGTAGCCGCAGCGGGCGCCCCCTTCGATCGACATGTTGCAGATCGTCATCCGCTCTTCCATCGACATCGCCTCGACCGTCGAGCCCGCATACTCGTACGCGTAGCCGATGCCGCCGTTCACACCGAGCGTGCGGATGATGTGGAGGATCACGTCCTTGGCGTAGACGCCCGCGCCGAGCCCGCCCGTCACCTCGATGCGCCGCACCTTGGGCTTGCCGAGCGCCAGCGTCTGCGTGGCGAGCACGTCGCGCACCTGGCTCGTACCGATGCCGAAGGCGATCGCACCGAACGCGCCGTGCGTCGAGGTGTGCGAGTCGCCGCAGGCGATGGTGATGCCGGGCTGGGTGAGGCCTTGCTCGGGGCCGATCACGTGGACGATGCCCTGCTTACCGGTCGGCGTGTCGAAGAAGGTGATGCCGTAACGCTCGCAGTTCTCCTTGAGCGCGATCATCATCTGTTCGGCGAGCGTGTCCTGGAACGGCCGCTGGCGGGTGTCTGTCGGGATGATGTGATCGACGGTGGCGAACGTGCGCTCGGGGTGGGGAACGGAGAGGTCGAGGCTGCGCAGCATGCCGAACGCCTGCGGGCTCGTCACCTCGTGGATCAGGTGAAGCGCGATGAAGAGCTGCGTCTGCCCGTTCGGCAGCGTACGGACCGCATGCGTTTCCCAGACCTTGTCGAAGAGGCTCTTTGCCATTTCGCCGCTGCTCCCGCCATCCAACCCAGTCATCTTATCGCGCTTGGCGGCGAGCGCAACGTGGCGCACGGCTACCGACTACCGACTACCGGCAAAGAATCCGCGATGTCTTTACGGTAGCCGGAAGCCCGTAGCCGTCTTTCAGCTCTTTCCGGAGACCGCCGGCTCGTCACGCACGCTAAAGCGCCAGGGCTTCATCACGTAGGGCCCCGCGTAATCGATGCCGACACGCGCCGTGCGGCGAATCTCGCGAGCAATGAAACGCTTCGCCGGATGGATCGTCAGCCTCGAATCGGCGAGGTCGGCGCCGTTCAGGCGACGGTCGATCGCGAAGGCGCGACAAAGGTTTCCGGGGCCTCGTGCGAGTCGGAAGTCGGGAGCGGATTCGACGAGCCCGCGCCGCTCGCGCATCGCGGCCGCGCCGCCGACCGGCGCCGCGGCGCGGATCAGCACCGCCTCGGCGATGCCTACGCCGCGGGTCACCACGTTCAAGCAGTAGTGCATTCCGTAGGTGAAATAGACGTACGCGTGGCCGGGGGGGCCGTACATGACTTCGTTGCGCGCGGTGCGGCGCCCGCCCGCGGAATGGCAGGCGAGGTCACGCGGACCGCAATAGGCTTCTACCTCGACGATGATTCCCGAGGCGACGTCGTCACTCGCCAGCCGATGGACCAGCAGGCACCCGAGGAGATCCCGCGCAACCCGCAGCGTGGGACGCTCGTAGAAGGATCGAGCGAGCGGTCTCAGCGAAGCTCCACTGCGAACCGGATGTTCTTCTTCTCCATCCCCTCGAGGACGATGTCGCGGCCGCCGCTCCTCATCATCCATTCCAGACGATGGTCGCGATACTCGCGCACGAAGGTTCCCGACTCGATGAGCAAGCCGACCTGCTCGAACGCCGGCATCGCCGCGAGCGCCGCCTCCATCGTGCGCGCCACACTCGACCGCTCGCGCGCGCGGTCGGCCCAGGCGGCAAGCCGCGAGCCGGCGGGTGGAGCGAAGCCGAACCCCGCCGAGCCGTTCACGTAGGGGACGACGCTCAAATCGCCCCAGCCGAAGGTCGCGCCGTTGAACCACGTTCGGCTTCCGAGCTGACGCTCGAGCCATGCGTGCACGCCCGCGATCTGCTCGCCCGCGCGCGCCGCTAGCCGTTCGGCGGCGGCGCCCGTGACCCGGCGGAAGAAGCGGATCTCCGCGAGCGCCCAGTTGATCGCCTCGTAATAGGTGTCGCAGAGCTCCTCGAGCATGCGCACGCGTGCGCGCTCGGCGGGCTCGGCGGGCAGCATGGGAGGCTTCGGCCATTTGTCCTCGAGATATTCGAGGATGATCGTCGAATCGAAGACCTGCACGTCGCCGTCGATCAGACAAGGCACCTCCCGACGCGGGCTGGCGGCTTCGAACGCCGGATCCGAGCCGAACAGGTTCGGGATCGTCGCTTCGAAGGCGACGTTCTTCTCCTCGAGGGCGATCTTCACCTTTTGGGCGTACGGCGACAGTGGATGTTCGTAGAGTTTGAGCATCGCGGTCCTCCTCGCCGAGGAGATACACGGATCCGGGAACGCGTGAAAAGGAACTTGGAGCCCGCGTCGCCTCTCCCCGACGGAAGAGACGAGATCCTTCATCGGTAATGCGTGCTGGCGGCCATGCCCCGCCTCGCGGGGGCTCGCTCAGCCCAGTGATTTCCCAGCCAACCGGAGCTCGACGATCCGTCGGTAGATCTCGCGCGGCTGCGCGCCGGTGAGCTGCCAGCGGCCGTCGACGACCACGGTCGGCACGCCGCTGATTCCCATCGAAACCGCCTGGTTGTGGTCGTCCATGACCTCGCGACCGAGAGCCGGATCGCGCAGCGCCTCGAGAAACGCTGCGACGTCGAGGCCGGTCTCGGCGGCGATGCGGGCCAGGTTCTGCGGCTCGGTGATGTTGCGGTTCTGGTGGAAGTAATTCTCCATCAGCGCACGGTGATAGCGGGCGAAGGCCGTGGTGCCTTGCCGCGCGGCCGCCTTCGCGGCGATGGCCGGCGGCACGGAATGGCTGGGCGGCGCCTCGTCGGTCGACCACACGGTGAAGCTCCCCGACTCCGGCTCGGCGGCCGGCCGCGACCACGACTCCGTGTACTCACGGAACTTGTCGAGCGACTTTCGCTCCGGATACGGCCGCAAGAGGAAGCTCTTCCACTCGATGACGCAGCACTCCCCGAACTCCTCGGTGATCTTCTCGAGGCGCACGGCCCCGTTGAAACACCACGGTCAGAGGAAGTCGGAAAAGACCGTGAAACGTACGCTGCGACCGGAGGGGTCCACGCAGGGAGTCTGGCAGGCGGCGCTAGCGCTGGCAACGTGGCGACAGACTTCACGCCCGCCGACTACCGTAGCGCTGCGAGCAAGCGATCGAGCTCGCGGCGGAACACGCCGTCTCGTGGATCCTCCCAATCCACGCCGCGGAAGTCGGCGACGATCCGATCCGGGCCAATCGCCCCGAGCACGTCCGAGAGCTCCGCGTCGTCGATCCGCACGGCCAGCACGATCTGCCGCCGTTCCGCGCTTTCCTTTGCCAACGCTCGCGCCAAAGGAGCCGCCAACCCGCTCGTCTCGGCGGCGCCTCGCGAGACGAGGACGATCAGCCGGTCATGGAAGCGCACGCGGAGATTCAAATCTGGATTGTGCCGTCCGGCGAGCTCTTCCGCTTCGTGCCAGTACCACGCGAGGTGGCGGTGCATGCGCAGATAGGCGCGCAGCCGCCGCGCTCGCGCCCGATCGGAGTCGGCGAACAGCAAAAAGAGCGCGTCGCCGACGAGCATCCCTTCCTCGGCGGCGGCGACGGCCTTCAGGTACTCGATGGTGAGCGGCGAGAGGCCGATGCCGAGGAGAAAGGCGTCGGGAATCTCGCCTCGTGAGAGCAGGAAGGCATCCACGCCGACCGTGCTCGGGCCATCGTGGACGACCGCCTCGAGACCGCGGGCGCGCGACACGTCCGACGCGGCGAGCACGGTGAAGGCAAAGCGCGCTCCGGTGAAATCCGCACCGTCGAGGTGCGACTCGCGGAGATTCGCCCCGCACAGGACCGCGTGGCGGAAGCTCGCGCCGCCGAGTTCGGCGCCAATCAGGTTGGCATCGTAGAGGTTGGCGCGTTCGAAGTTCGCGAGCGAGACGTCGGCGTCCGTGAGCAACGCCTCGCTGAGATCGGCCGAGCGAAAATCGGCGCCGCGAAGGTGAGCGAGCGACAGGTCGGCGCGCTGCAGGCGCGAGCCGTTGGCGAGCGTGCCAGCGAGGCTCGCCGAGCGGAGGCTCGCTCCGTCGAGGATCGCGTCGCGCAGGTCGGCGCCGTCGAGGCGAGCGTCGCGAAGGCAGGCGCCGCGCAGGTCGACGCCGTTGAGATTGGCGCGCGCCAGCCGAGCGCCGGTCAGATCCGCACCCGAGAGCTGCGACTCCCGCAGATCCTCTCCGGAGAGATCGGCGCCGGCCAGAGAGCGCCTCCGCCTCTCGTTCGCGTCATTCACGGCGCGCCGAGTGGTAGCACAGCGGCGCCAATCGCGGCAGCGATCGGCGCATCGCGGATCGTCGACTGGCCCGTGGCGACTCAGAAAAGGGCGACTTCCGCGGTGACGCTCTGCGAGCGAGACAAAGTCCCATCGTATGCACCGCACAGCGCGGCGCGGCTCGCGCCCCCGCGCTTGGCGGCCTGACAACGTCTCGGGCTGCTACCCGACTCAGGCAAGCGCCCGGAAGCGTGAGCGGTGCAAGCCGAACTCGACGATCTGTTGAACGAGCTGGGGATAGGCGATTCCGACCTTGGCGGCGGCCTGTGCGATCTCATCGTCGCCCGCGAGGTTCGGGTTGGGATTGACCTCGATCACGTAGATCTCGTTCGCGGCCGTGATCCGCAGATCGATCCGTGCGCAGCCCTCGAGCTCGAGCGCCCGAAACACGGTCCGGCTGATACGAGCGATCTTCTTTTCCAGACCGTCGGGCAGGTCGGCCGCGAAGGTGTTCTCGATGCCCCAGCGCTTGCGGAATGCCTCGTCCCACTTGGCTTTGAAGGACGCGAACTTGGGCCGCTCCTCGGGAAACTTCGTGAACACCATCTCGCGCAGCGGCAGCACGCGCAGCCGCTCGAGGCCGAGCACACTGGAGTAGCATTCCCGGCCGTCGATGTACTCCTCGACGAGCGCGTCGGTTGCGAGGCTCTCGTGGAGAAACCGTACGCGCTCGAAGCACGCGTCGGCGGTTTCCGTGAACGAGCTCATGGCGATGCCGTCGGATCCTTCGAGGCCGAGCGGCTTGACGAAAACCGGAAACTTCAGTGGACGAAGGCTCCGCTTGGTTTGGCCGCGCAGAATGAGGATCGAGCCCGGCACTCGGATCCGGTGCGGGGCGAGGATCCTCTTGGTGAACGCCTTGTGGCGGCAGATGGTCAGCGAAGCCGGCCGGCAGCCCGTGTACGGGACTCCGAGCATCTCCAGCAGCCCCGCGACGTTGGCCTCGTGCTCGCGATCCTCGGCGAAGGCCTCGACGAGATTGAAGACGATGTCGGGCGGGTGGCCGCGAATCTCGGCGATCAGCGGATCGATGCGGTCGTGAATGCCGAGCACGCGCACCTCGTGGCCGAGCTTCTGCAGCGTCTCGACGACGTCGCGCTCGCACTTCCAGGCGTCGAGCGCGAGGATCTCCGCATAGTCGTCCTCGGGAGGCCGGTTCGGATAGTCGAAGATGACGAGCAGCTTCAGCGGGCGCTTCATGGTCCTCGCTTCAGGCGGCCGGTGAAGAGATAATTCGAAACCAGCGCGGAAAGGTAGGCGGCGGTCTCGAGCTTCGCGCGGTCCTCATCCCCGGGCACGCAGAGTCGGAGCTCGTCGCAGCGCGTGATCAGCTGCTTCAGCACTCGGTCGACCACGAACTTGCGCTCGCGCGTCCAGAACGAGACCGCGTCGACGATCGCGGCGCGCTGCCGGCGGAGAAATCGCGACGCGGGCATGGCGTTCGTCGCCGCCGTCTTGCCGACGAAGATGCGCTCGAGGTCGGCGTCGAAGAAGCTCGGCGATTCCTCCGCGAAGAGCTTGCGCCGCTCCGCGTAGTGGGTGCGAAGCCGGCTGCGCAGCCGCCGAACGTCGTACGGTCGCTTGCGCGCGGCGACCACGGCCGGCTTGCCGGCGAGCTCGCTCATCAGGCGTTCGACGAACTCGAGCTTTCGGTGCGCCGGCCAGTCTCGATACAGCGACTTCCAATCGAGGCCGGGCGTCAGCCAGACCGAGAACGTCTCGGCGAAATCCTCCTCGGGATGGCTCTGCGCGTACCAGTTCTCGAGGTGCCGGACGAAGTTCCGGCTGTAGGGCTGATAGCGGTAGTGGTCCCGATACTCGCGCGAAGCGGATCCGAAGGCGACCTTCCAATCCCGCCGCTCGGTGAGGCCGAACGCGTGGCAGATCGCGTGGCCGCACTCGTGGCGAAGAAAGCGCATCGTGTCCTCGGTATGGCGGCCGCCTTCGACCTCCATCATCATCTTCTTCTCGAGGCTCTGAAGGCGGGGATGCGCGAGGTAAAAGGGAATGGCGATCGCCGGCACCCCGTCGGGGGAGAACCATTCGTCGCCGAGGTAGCACGGCGGATGGACGGCGAGCTGACGCGCGTCGAGCTCGCGGTAGAGCTGCGCCACGCACGCCTCGAGGTGGGTTCCCTCAAGGGTCAGGCCGAGCTCGCAAAAGCGCAGGTTCAAGAGCTCGTCGTCGGAGAGCTCGAACCAGGGTTGCTTCGCCGCACCCGCCTCGCTCACCGTCCGACTCTCACCCTCGTGATCCCGAAGGGTCGCGGCGCTCCGGACGGTTCATCGTGACGATGCCGAGATCGACGTCATGCGACACAGAATGTCGCGATAGAGGAGCTCCATCTATTCCTGTTTACCACTTCGTGGCCGCGCATTGTACCGGCCCGACGATTGCGCCGCGGAGAGAGGCGTGCGAAGCCGAACCGATGTCCACCGTCGGCGGGGAGATTGTCGATCCCCCACTCGACACACCCCCGGGGGTTGCAACGGTGTTTCCACGACGATTAGCATGACCGTGGAAGGACGCTCATGGCCGACGGAGACGAGTTGAAGGGTCTCACACGGCGCCGCGTTCTCACCGGCGCTGCCGGCCTCGCCGCGGGAGCCGGCGTCGGCGCGGCGGTCTACTCGGCGTGGAGGAACTCGACGTACCTCTTTCTCCTCCATGAAGCGCCGACCCACGCCGAGCGGATCGACCCGGCCTGGAAAGGCTCGAGGGTGCGGCAATACCGGCCGCTCGGCGCGACCGGTGTCGAGATGTCGGACATCTCGTTCGGCGGCGCCGGCATCGGCAGCGCCGACGTCGTCGCGCGTGCGGTCGAACGCGGCATCAACTACTTCGACACCTCGCCGGACTACAGTCGAACCGGCAGCGAGCAGGTGATCGGTCGGGCGCTCAAGCCGTACCGTCAGAAGGTGTTCATCGCCTCGAAGTTCTGCACGGCGGAGGGTCATCTGCCGAAGGATACGCCGGTCGCCAAGGTCATCGCGTCCGTCGAGGCGAGTCTCCGGCGGCTGCAGACCGAC
This sequence comes from uncultured delta proteobacterium, assembly GCA_963745025.1. Classification (GTDB taxonomy): domain Bacteria; phylum Desulfobacterota; class Binatia; order JACPRU01; family JACPRU01; genus CAVQIG01. The sequence goes on along the minus strand of CAVUWD010000011.1, from coordinate 205,838 downwards.
TATCTCGACGTCGCGATCATCCACGAGTGCAACGATCTCGATCGGCTGATGGCGCCGACGTTTCACGAGGCCTTCGATCGTCTGAAGGAGCAGGGAAAGGCCCGTTTCCTCGGCGTCAGCTCACACACGCCGAACCTCGAGCAGGTGATGCGCCACGCCGTCGATTCCGGGCGCTTCCAGATGCTGCTCGTCGCCTATAACTTCAAGAACTGGCCCGACCTGACGAACGTCTTCCGTGACGCCCGGAAGCGCGGCATCGGCGTGGTCGCGATGAAGACCCTCAAGGGCGCTCGGGCGACCGTGCTGAAGGACTTCGCGGGCGGAAAGCAGGCGTTCAGCCAGGCCGCGTTCCGGTGGGTGCTCTCGAACCCCGACGTGAGCGGCCTCGTCGTGTCGATCCAAGATTTCCAGCAGATCGACGAGTACCTGTATGCCTCGGGACAGCCGCTGACCGGCTCCGACCTCGTACGGCTCGAGGAATACGATCGGCGAATCGCGCGCGAGTATTGCCGTCCGGGTTGCGGAGAATGCCTAGACAGTTGCCCGAACGGCGTGGCCGTCGACGACGTCTTTCGCTTCGCGATGTATCACGAGGACTACGGCTGGCAGCGCCACGCGCGGGAGCAGTACGCCCGCCTCGCCGTGGACCGGAACGCGTCGCGCTGCGCGGGTTGCCCAGCCCCGTGCGAAGCCGCCTGCCCGTTCCAGATTGCGATTCGCGAAACGCTCGTGCGGTTCGATCGTCTGCTCGCCTGAGGCGTCAGGCCGCGGACGCGATCACGAGGCGGCGGCGCGGTCGGCCGACGCGGCGATGTCCGCGATCGCATCGACGATCTGGGGCCAGGCGCCGCGCGGTAGATCGTGGCCCATGCCGTCGATCACCAGCAGCCGTGCGCCCGGGACCCCATCGGCGGTGTCGATGCCACCCTCGACCGGGACGAGCGGATCCTGCTTGCCGTGGATCACGAGCGTCGGGGCCCGCACCGAGCGCAGGCGCGGCTTGCGATTCCCGTCAGCGAGGGCCGCGACCAGCTGTCGCGCGACGCCGGCCGGATCGTAGCTGCGGTCGAACGCGCGACCGACGCGGTCGCGGAAGCCCGCCTCGTCGAGCTCGAACCCTGGGCTGCCGATGATGCGAAACGACCGTACCATGTGATCGAGGAACTGCGCGCGATCGGAGGGCGTCGGCGTGAGCAGCACCGCCAACGCCTCGGGTTTCGCCGGCGGCACCTCTGGGTTTCCCGTCGTCGACATGATCGAGGTGAGCGAGAGAACCCGCGCCGGATGATCGATGGCGATGGTCTGTGCGATCATGCCTCCCAGCGACGCGCCAACGACGTGTGCGCCCGCGATGCCGAGCCGGTCGAGCAGCCCCACCGCGTCGGCCGCCATGTCGCCGAGCGAGTACGGCGCTTCGACCTTCTCGCCGGCCAGCGATGCCGTCACCGCCTTGAAGACGTCGGGAATGCCCTTCTCGGAGAAGTGGGTGGAGAGCCCGCAGTCGCGGTTGTCGAAGCGGATGAGGTGAAAGCCGCGGCTGGTGATCTCGCCGCAGAAGTCGTCGTCCCAGAAGATCATCTGGGCGCCGAGCCCCATGATCAGCAACATCGCCGGATGCCTGCGGTCGCCGAACGTTTCGTACTCGATGCGGATGCCGTTGGCCGTTACGTTCGCCATCTCCGGTTTTCCCTCCGTCCAAGATTTTTTCCGCCACGAGTGGCACGCCCGTCTCCGTGGTGGCGGCTCACGGGTTCGCTGGCGGTACCGTATAAGATCGGTTGCGGAGGTCAATCGGTACGCGGAGGTGTTGCCCGCGGGTGCAAGCGATTGCGCGGCTGTGCTAGGTAGCAGGCGCAAGGAGGCTCGACGGTGATCGAGCGAACGGTTCTCGAAGAGTTTGTCGTCCGCTTCACCGAGGCCTTCAACCGCGAGGACCTCGAGGAAGTCCTGTCACTGATGTCGGAAGACGCCGTGTACGAGCAGTTCGACGGCCGCCGGAGCGTCGGCAAGCAGGCGATCCGCGAGGTCTTCACACCGCAATTCCGCGGCGACTTCGGCCGCATCCGCTTCCACATCGAGGATCTCTTCGTCGACGAGCGGGCCGGGAAGGCGCTTGTTCGTTGGCGCTGCGAGATCGAGAAGGCAGCACGCCGGCGATTTTGGCGCGGACTCGACATCCTCCACGTCCGCGACGGTCTGGTGCGCGAGAAACACACCTACGCCAAGGCCGAGCGCTTGCGTTTGGAGGGAGAGACGTGAGGGAAAGGCTCCTCCGCGCTCGCCTTGACTTGGTTCTGCGGGTGGCGATAGCGGTCGGCTCCGATGATCCCTGACAGAGTCCTCGAGGTTCTTCGCGGACCGGTGTTCATGCACGTCGGCACGCGCGACGCGGAGCTGCACCCCGCCCACGCCTTCGCAGTCGGTGCCTTCGTGAGCGAGGACCGGCAGACGGTCACGTTCTTCGTCGCCGAGAGCGTTTCCGGAAGGATCCTTCGAGATCTTCGCGACAACGGGCGCGTGGCACTCGCCGTCGGCCTGGTCAGTCATGAAGCCTACCAACTGAAGGGCACCTATGCCTCGTCGCGACCGGCCGACGAGCAGGAGCTCGCGCTTCAAGAGGCCTATCTCGCGAAGCTGGCCGCCGCGGCTCGCCAAGTCTTCCCCGAGGAGTTCGCGACCGCTCTCATTCGAGCGATCCCCTACCGACCGAGCGTGGCGATCACCTTCCGGGTGGAGGAGGTCTTCCTACAGACCCCTGGCCCCGGCGCCGGCAGCAAGCTGGCATAAGCGAGGAGCGCCGCCGTGGGAATCCTGCCGGACGAGATCAAGCCTGCGATGCAGGGCATTTTTCCCTCTCACGTCGTGACCTGCTCAGGCGACGGGATCCCGAACGCGAGCTCCATCTCCCAGGTCTACTACGTCGACGCCGATCACGTGGCGCTGTCCCATCAATTCTTCAACAAGACCACCCGCAACGTGCGGGAGAACCCTCGGGCGCTGGTATGGGTCGTCAATCCCGAGACCTTCGAGACCTGGGATCTAGAGGTCGAGTACGACCGCTCGGAGACGGAAGGGCCGATCTTCGAGGTGATGGACATGCAGATCGAGGCGATCGCCTCGATGGTCGGTCTGAAGGGGATCTTCAAGCTTCGCGCCGCCGACATCTATCGCGTCATCCGCGCCACGAAGAATGCCGCCGAACGACCCCACCCCTGACGAAGGAGCTCTCCCCGGGCTCCGGGAGCAGATTGCTCAAAATCAGCAGACGATCGACCGGCTGAACCGCGACCTCGCGAAGAAGTTTAACGAGGTTCGGATCATCCAGCAGATCTCCTCGGAGATCACCTCCACGCTCGATCTCGACGAGGTCCTTGCGATCGTCTTGCGCGCCATGGAGCGAGTGCTCGGCTTCCAGTATTCGATGGTGCTGCTCAAGGATCTCGCCGAGTCGAAGCTCCGCGTCTTCGCCAGCCGCGGCTACGACCCGAGCGGCGTCGGAGCCGAGGTTGCGCTCGGTCACGGCGTCCTCGGCGTCGTCGCCGACCGCAAACGCATGATGCGCATCGGCAACATCGGGGCCACCGTCGCCTACCTCGGGAGCATCCGGGCGCGTATGGAGGCGGCGGGGGACATCGCGCCCGGCGGTGACGCGCCGGCTCTTCCCGGTCTTGCCAAGGGGCAGAGCCAGCTCGCCCTTCCGTTGCTCGTCAAGGATCGGCTGGTCGGCGTGCTCGCCGTCGAGAGTCCGAAAGCGAACGCCTTCGACGAGCTCGACGAGATCCTTCTCACGATCGTGGCGAATCAGGCGGCGACGGCGATCGACAACGCGCGCACGTATCAGATGGTGGAGAAGCTCGGCCGCCTGAAGCGCTTCTTCTCTCCGCAGCTTGCCGAGCTGATCGTCACCGGTGGCGCCGACGATCCGCTGAAGACTCACCGCCGCGACGTCACGGTGGTGTTCCTCGATCTGCGCGGTTTCACCGCCTTCGCGGAGACCGCGGAGCCCGAAGAGGTGATGAGCGTGCTCCGCGAGTACCACGCGGAGATGGGCCGGCTGATTCTCGAGCACGAGGGCACGCTCGAGCGCTTCACAGGCGACGGCATGATGATCTTCTTCAACGACCCGACACCGGTCGCCGATCCCGCGAAGCGGGCCGTGCGAATGGCGCTGGCGATGCGCGAGCGCGTGACGCCGCTCTGCGAGAGATGGCGCAGGCGCGGCCACGAGCTCGATCTCGGCATCGGCATCGCGCAGGGTTATGCGACGATCGGCGCCATCGGCTTCGAAGGCCGCTGGGATTACGGCGCGATCGGCACCGTCACCAACCTGGCAGCGCGCCTGTGCGGCGAGGCCAAGCCTTCGCAGATTCTCGTCACGCGGCGCGTGGCGAGCGACGCGGAGGACCTGATCGAGACCGAGCCGGTCGGGCCCCTGGTGCTGAAGGGCCTGGCGAAACCGGTTCCGGCGTTCAACGTCGTCGGGCTGAAGCGCTGAGCACTTTCCCGATGGAGGCTGGTGAGGGACGCGGGTAGGAGATCGAGGAGGTTTCGAATGAGCACCGATCGAGAGGACTCGTCCACGCTGCACTCGATGCGCTTCCCCGGCGAGAGCGGCGAATACCGCGAGGCGCGTGACCGACTGCTTCGGGAGGAGGTGGCGCTTCGCCGCCATATCGAGGAGGTCGCGGCTCGGCGCCGGGCTCTCCCACTCGGGGGTCCCGCCGCCGAGGACTACGTCTTCGAAGAAGGTGCGGCCGAGCTCGATGACGTTGGAACCGTGCGCAGGGTGCAGCTCTCCGACCTCTTCGAGCGGGGAAAGGACACTCTCGTCGCCTACAGCTTCATGTACGGCCCGGCGATGGAGAAGCCCTGCCCGATGTGCACGGCGATGCTCGACAGCCTGAACGGGACAACACCGCACGCGAGCCAGCGCGTGAATCTCGTGGTCGTGGCAAAATCTCCGCTCGAGCGCATCCGCGCCCACGCCCGCGCGCGAGGATGGCGGAACCTGCGCCTCCTCTCATCTGCCGGGAACACGTACAACCGCGACTACCATGCCGACGCGGCCGACGGCTCGCAGAATCCGATCCTCAACGTCTTCGTCAAGCGCGACGGCGAGGTGCGTCACTTCTATGCGACGGAGCTCTTCTTCGCGAAGACCGAGCCCGGACAGAATCCGCGGCACGTCGACTCGATCTGGCCGCTCTGGAACCTCTTCGATCTCACCCCGGAGGGCCGGGGCGAGGATTGGTATCCGCGGCTGAGCTACGAGCCTTGAAGCGAAAATACTTGGACCCGTGGAGGCGATCCCCGCCACCGCGCCGATGCCGCGGAGAGCATGATCTCCTACGTACGATAGGCTGAGCAGAGAGGGGAAGGAGAAATGGGCACGAGCGGCAAGTCGATCGACAGAATCCTGGCCATCGACATCGGTGGTACGGGGTTGAAGGCTGCGCTCATCGACCGGCGCGGGCGCATGCTCACCGATCGCCTGCGCGTGAAGACGCCGCATCCGTCTCCTCCGCGCGTGCTGGTCCGCGCACTCGCCGCCCTCGTGCGGCCGCTGGCCCTCGATTCCTCGGTGACCGGCGTCTCGGTCGGGTTTCCCGGCGTCGTGCGCCATGGCAAGGTCTTGACCGCGCCGAACCTCGGCACCGCGGACTGGAAGGGCTTCGACCTCGCCGCCGCGCTCGGCAGGCTCTGGAAGAGGCCCGTACGCGTGAAGAACGACGCCGACATGCAGGGACTCGGAGCGGCACGCGGCAAGGGGGTCGAGGTGATGATCACGCTCGGCACCGGGCTCGGGTCGGCGATCCTCGTCGATGGGTGGCTCGGGCCTCACCTCGAGATCTCCCAGCACCCGTTCCGGAAAGGGGAGACCTATGATCAGCAGCTCGGCAATGCGGCCCTCAAGCAGATCGGCAAGAAGAGGTGGAATCGGCGGGTCGAGCGCGCCATCGAAACGCTGCGCACGCTCACCAACTTCGATGCCCTGTACATTGGCGGGGGCAACGGCCGCCACATCCAGTTCGAGCTGCCCGCCGACGTACGCCTGGTCGAGAACGATTGCGGCATGAAAGGCGGCGCCGCCTTGTGGCGCTCGGGGCTCGAGAACCCGCGAGCTCGGTAGGCTGGCGTGTCGACCCGCCCTTCGGCCGGTACAAGTGGGAGACGATTCGGGTATCTGGCGTCGGGCTTCGGGAAAGGATACCCGAAGTGTCTCTTGCCGAAGCCTGAAGCAGATACCCGAGGTCGGCCATGCGATACGAACAGATTCTCTATGCCGTCGAGGACTCGATCCTCACCATCACGCTCGCCCGCCCCGAGCGACTGAACGCGTTCACCGCGCGAATGTGCCGGGAGCTGCTCGATGCCTTCGATCGCTCGGATGCGGACGATTTGGTCCGGGTCGTGATCGTCACCGGAGCCGGCCGTGCCTTCTGCGCCGGCGCGGACCTCGGCAGTGGTGCCGACACGTTCGACTCGCCGGCGGGGGGACGTGCAGGGTCGATCGCCGAGCATCGTGACGGTGGCGGGTTGTTGACGCTCCGGATCTACGATTCGAAGAAGCCGGTGATCGCCGCGATCAACGGACCCGCCGTCGGCGTCGGCGTAACCATGACCCTGCCGATGGACGTGCGCATCGCATCGAGCACGGCACGCATGGGCTTCGTCTTCGTACGGCGAGGGATCGTTCCCGAGGCGGCGAGCAGTTGGTTCTTGCCGCGCGTGGTCGGCGTGAGCCGCGCTGCCGAGTGGGTGTACACGGGGCGCGTGTTTCCTGCCGAAGAAGCCCTGGCGGGCGGCCTGGTGAGTCGAGTCGTCGCCCCGGAAGATCTCCTACCGACGGCCCGCGCGTTGGCCCGCGAGATCGCCGACAACACCTCGGCGATGTCCGTCGCCCTGACGCGCCAGATGCTCTGGAAGATGCTCGGCGCGGACCATCCGATGGAAGCGCACCAAATCGACTCGAAGGCGGTCTATTGGATGGGTCGCTCGGCGGACGCGTACGAGGGCGTGACGGCATTCCTTGAGAAACGGCCCGCGAAGTTCAAGATGAAGCCGAGCGAGATGCCGGAATTCTACCCGTGGTGGGAGCCGCGGGAATTCAAATGACGGCCGCCGGCTACCGACTACCGCAAGAGATGCCGCGAAGTCTTTGCCGGTAGCCGGAGAGGATTTTACTTTGGCCCAACAGTTCATCTTCACCATGAAAGACCTGCGCAGGGTCTATCCTCCGAACCGCGAGGTGCTCAAAGGAATTTGGCTTTCGTTCTTGCCGGGAGCGAAGATCGGCGTGCTCGGCTCCAATGGCGCGGGGAAGTCGACGTTGCTCCGTATCATGGCGGGGCTCGACAAGGAGTTTCTCGGCGAAGCGTGGCCGGCGGAAGGCATCCGCGTCGGCTACCTGCCGCAGGAGCCGGCGCTCGATCCACGCAAGGACGTGCGCGGAAACGTCGAAGAGGGAGTCGCGGAGGTCCGCGCGCTGCTTCAGCGCTTCGACGAAATCAGCGTGAAAATGGCCGAGCCCATGCCCGACGAAGAGATGACCACGCTTCTCGACGAGCAGGCCGAGCTCCAGGATCGGATCGATGCCACCAACGCGTGGGAGCTCGATCATTCGCTGGAGATCGCCATGGACGCGCTACGTCTGCCGCCGTCCGACGCGGACGTCGCGAAGCTCTCGGGTGGAGAGCGGCGGCGCGTCGCGCTCTGCCGGCTGCTTCTTCAGAAGCCAGATCTGCTGCTCCTCGACGAGCCGACCAATCACCTCGACGCCGAGTCCGTCGCCTGGCTCGAGCGCCACCTCCAGGAGTATTCGGGCACGGTCGTAGCGATCACCCACGACCGCTACTTCCTCGACAACGTCGCCGGCTGGATCCTCGAGCTCGATCGTGGTGCGGGCATTCCTTGGAAGGGCAATTACTCGTCGTGGCTCGATCAGAAGAAGCAGCGCCTCGCCAACGAGGAGAAGCACGAGTCGGCCCGGAGCCGCACGCTCGCCCGCGAGCTCGAGTGGGTGCGCATGGCGCCGCGCGCGCGACAGGCGAAGAGCAAAGCCCGCTTGAAGGCTTACGAGTCGATGTTCGCGGAGACCGCCGAGCGACGCACGGATGAGCTCGAGATCTCGATCCCCCCCGGCCCGCGCCTCGGCAATGTCGTGGTCGAGGCCAAGAGCCTGCGCAAGGGCTATGGCGACCGGCTGCTGATCGACGATCTCTCGTTTGCGCTGCCGCCGGGCGGGATCGTCGGTGTGATCGGACCGAACGGAGCCGGCAAGACGACGCTCTTCCGCATGATCACCGGCGAGGAGAAGCCCGATGCCGGAAGCCTCCGGCTCGGCGACACGGTCGAGCTCGCGTACGTCGACCAGAGCCGCGATGCGCTCGACGCCAAGAAGAGCGTCTGGGAAGAGATCAGCGGCGGCGCGGACCGGCTCATGGTGGGGAGGCGCGAAGTGCCGTCGCGCGCCTACGTCGCGTCGTTCAATTTCAAGGGCAGCGACCAGCAGAAGAAGGTCGACGAGCTCTCGGGTGGGGAGAGAAACCGCCTGCACCTCGCGAAGCTGCTCCGCCGCGGGGGGAACCTCTTGCTTCTCGACGAGCCGACCAACGATCTCGACGTCGACACGCTGCGCGCGCTCGAAGATGCGCTCGTCGAGTTCGCGGGCTGCGCGGTGGTGATCAGCCACGACCGCTGGTTCCTCGACCGCGTCGCCACGCACATGCTCGCCTTCGAGGGCGACAGTCGCGTGGTGTGGTTCGAGGGCAACTATCAGGACTACGAGTCGGACCGAAGAAAGCGCCTCGGCGCCGAGGCTGACCAACCGCACCGGATTCGATATAGGAAGCTCTCGCGATAAGAGGGAGCTCTCCCGCTCATACAGGCCTTCTCCTCAGCGGGAGAAGGATTCAAGAAAGAAAGAAGGTCCATAATGAAATACGCGCTCAGCATGTTCCCGACCGACGACGCGATCCGCCCTGACGACCTCGCTCGTGCCGCCGAGGAGCGCGGCTTCGAGTCGCTCTTCTTCCCGGAGCACACCCACATCCCGTGCTCGCGCAAGACGCCGCATCCGGCGGGCGGTGATCTGCCGCGCGAGTACTACCGCACCCACGATCCCTTCGTCGCCTTAGGCCTGGCGGCGGGAGTGACGAAGAAGATCAAGCTCGCGACCGGCATCTGCCTCGTCATCGAGCGCGACCCGATCGTGCTCGCCAAGGAGGTCGCGAGCCTCGACTACCTGTCGAACGGCCGGGCGATCCTTGGCATCGGCGCCGGTTGGAACGTCGAGGAGATGGCGAACCACGGCACGGAGTTCAAGAGCCGCTGGCAGCTGCTGCGCGAGCGCGTCGAAGCGATGAAGGCGATCTGGCAGAACGAGCAAGCACAGTACCACGGCAAGTTCGTGAGCTTCGATCCGGTGTTCTCGTTCCCGAAGCCCGTGCAGAAGCCGCATCCGCCCGTGCTGCTCGGCGGCCACGGCCCGAAAGCGCTCGAACGCGTCGTGCGCTACTGCGACGGCTGGATGCCGATCTCGCTCCGTGCCGATGACCTCAAGGCGGGGATCGCGGATCTTCGCCGCCTCGCCGAGAAGGCGGGGCGAGATCCCCGATCCATCTCCGTGTCGGTATTCTGGGCGCGCGCGGATCGCCAGGCGATCGACGGCTACGAGGCGATCGGCGTCGAGCGTGCGATCTTCCCCTTACCGCCCGCGCCGCGTGACCAGGTGATGCCGATCCTCGACAACTACGCGAAGCTGATCGGTTGAGAGCAGGCTTCGGGCTTCTGGTTTCGGGTCTCAGCCAAAGACGCCAGAGGCTTTGCCGAATCCCGAAGTCTGAAGCCGGAATTCCAAGGAGGACCCCGTGGCCGAAGTCGAGCTCAGTCGTCGCGACGGGATTCTGACCGTCGCGATGAACCGTCCCGAGAAGCGCAACGCCATGTCCTCGACGATGCTCTCGCGGCTCCTCGAGGTCTTCGCGTCACTCGACGGCGACCGCGAGACACGCGTCGTGGTCCTACGAGGCGAGGGGAAGTCTTTCTGCGCGGGACTCGACCTGGCGGAGCTGGCGGCGGCGCGCGCGTCGCGCGGCTCGGTCGGGCTCACCGAGATCGAAGACGTTTTCCACGTGCTCGAGCGCGTGCCGCAGCCAACGCTGGCGATGGTCCAGGGTGAAGCGATCGCTGGCGGCTGCGAGCTCGCGCTCCACTGCGACCTGCGAATCGCCGCCGAAGACGTGAAGTTCGCGATGCCGCTCGCGCGGCTCGGCATCGTGATCCCGTTCCCGCTGATCCAGAAGCTCCTCGACACGATCGGCACCGCACAGACCAAGGAGCTGCTCTTCACCGGAGACTTCTTCCGCGCCGAGCGTGCCCTGGCGCTCCACATGGTGAATCGACTCGTGCCGCTGGCGGAGCTCGAAAAGACGGCGTACGAGCTCGCGGCGACGATCGCGGCCAATGCGCCGCTTTCTCTCCGCGCCTTCAAGAAGGTGATCTTCCGCGCCAACGAGTTTCGCCGCACGATCGACCACGAAGACTACGAGGCGGAGGTCGCTCGGATCGCGAAGAGCGACGACGTGGCCGAGGGGGTCGCGGCGATGCGCGAGAAGCGGCCGCCGCGGTTTCAGGGGCGGTGATCCGGCCACCGGCCACCGGCCACCGCAGCCACGGCTTCTTTGCCGGTAGCCGGAAGTCGGTAGCCTTCAGCGACCGGCTAGGAACCTTCGGATCTCCGCGTCGCCCACGCCGAGTAGCCGGGCGACCTCGATGCCGGCCAGCACCGCGTAGAGCGAGCTCTCGCCGATCACGTCGAGGCCGACGACGAAGCGCTCGCCGCCGACGTCGATCTGCAGCGCGTGGCCGTTCCGCTTCGCTTGGTCGCGCCCGAAGATTCGCAGGCCGGAGAGTCCCGTGACCGCCGCGAGGAGCCGCGGGTCATCGCCGCACGCGACGATCTGTCCGCCATGACCGGCGACGTTTCGGGCGAGCGAGGCAATCTCGCGCTCGACCGTTTCCAGGAAGGACAGATCGTTCGAAAAGCTCGGAGCGAGCGGCGTCAGCACCAGCACGTCGGGCTGAACGGCGTCGAGAAGCGTTTGTGCATCTCCCTGCCGGCGGATGCCCATCTCGAGAATCAGAACGTCGAGCGGCGCGGACGCGAAGAAGCCGCGCAGGCTCGCTCTACCGATCGCCGCGAAGATACCGGACAGCGTCGACGAGTCGATCGCCGTATCGAGAATCGCGAGCGGTAGACCGAGCTCGGTATTGTACGAGCGAGGATTTGCCCGCACGCGAAACCGCGGTTCGAGCATCTCGCGCAGCCACCGTTTCATGACGGTCTTACCCGAGAGGCCGGCGATCGCGACGCGACGTGGTCGCACCCGGGCGAGGTAGAGGCGCGCGAGCCAGTTGAGATAGGCGATTGCAGCGCGTCGCGCGCGGGGAAAGACCGTCGAGCGCTTCCAGAGGGGTGGGCCCGCCGTGGTACCCGACATGGACGGTGCGAGCGGCAGACGCTCGGCATCCACGGAGACGGGAGCTCGCCGGCTCTGCCGGGCGCCGTGAAAATAGTCCGCGAGCCGCGCGAACGCCTCTTCGATCTCTTCGCGACGGCGGCTGTAGGAGATCCTGAGGTGCGCCTCGCCGGTCGGACCGAAGGCGACGCCCGGAACCAGCGCGACGTGAGCCTGATCGAGGATGTCGCGCGCCAGCCGGCGCGAATCCCGCGCCAGCGCCACGGTGTCCTTCACGCGCGGGAAGACGAAGTACGAGGCGTTCGGCTTCTGATAGTCGAAGATGTGCGAGAGACGGTCGAGGTGACCGAGCGTCAAGTTGCGCCGCTCGAGGAACTCGGCACGGAACTGCCGGATCGGCTCTTCCCCGAGCTCGAGCGCCGCCAGCGCGGCGTATTGCGAAACCACGGGCGCACAGGTGACCAGCGCGTCGTGCACCTTGAGGATTTCGGCGACGTTTCGCCGGTCCGAGTGGAGGAATCCGACGCGCCAGCCGGTCATGCCGTACGCTTTCGAGAACGAAAACACCCGCACGACGCGCCCTCGCGCGGCTTCGATGCGAGCGGGGGTGAACAGCTCGGCATCGTTGTAGAGGAAATCCTTGTAGACTTCGTCGCTGACGATCAGCAGATCGCGCCGCTCGGCGATCTCCACGAGACGCTCGATCTGCGCGCGCGAGTAGACGGTTCCCGTGGGGTTGTTCGGATTGGCAAAGAGGATCGCCACGGTCCTACGGGTGATCACGCGCTCGAGCGCCTCGAGATCGAGCGCGAAGTTCTGCTCCTCCACGAGGGGGACGAACCGCGGCGTTCCTCCTGCCATGCGTATCGCCTCCACGTACGAGGGATAGCTTGGCGATGGGACGATGACTTCGGCGCCCGGCTCGAGTGCCGCGAGCAGCGTCGCGGAGATGGCCTCGATCGAGCCACACGAGACGATGATCTCGTTCTGCGGATCGTAACGCATGCCGCCTTGGACGAGCGCCTCGGCGATCGCCTCGCGGAGCTTCGGCAAGCCCGGCGTCAGCGAGTAGCGGCTGCATGCGCCGCTCTCGATCTTCTCCTGCACGTAGCGGCCGATCGGCTGTGGAGTGTCGAAGCTCGGAATTCCCTGTGCGAGAGAAACCACGCCGGGAATCTGCGCCGCGCGGAGCTCCATCTCCTTGATCGGCGAGAGGCGGATTTCGGCCGTACGCGGAAACAGATCCCGGGCCGCCGCCAGACCGGACAAGGCCTTCATTTGGACTCGCCTCGCGCGAGCGTCTCCAAGCTCAGGTGCCCGACTTGCGAGCGCTCCGCGTCCGTCAGCTTGGCGAAAAACTCTGCTACCCCGGCGCTCGGCTCCGGCAGGCTCGGTACGTCTTCCGTCGGTCGCTGCACCGCCCTCAGGAGGTCCAGCACCGCGATTTCACCCGGCGGGCGAGCGGGCAGGTAGCGCGGAGGCCCGTTCTGTCCGTCGTCAGCCGAGGTGGCGACGAAGAATCCTCCGTCGCAGAGTAGGCCGAGCGCGGTGCCGACCCAGGCATCGGAAAAGCACAATTGCGCGGCGAGGTCCGCACGAGAGATCCCCGCGTGGCCATTCAGGAACGCTGCCGCGGCTACCCGCGCGACCTCGAGCACGACGCGAGATCGGCCAACGTCCCCTTCCGGGAACGGCACGGTTTCCACGTTGGGGCTCGCCGCCGCATGCGCGACCTCCGCGCCGTAGAGGACGATCGCCCACGAGAGGTAGAGCCCAACCATCATCACCGGAATCGCTCCCAAGCCGCCGTACACCTTGCTGTAGTGTAGAACCTGGGAAAAGTAGAGGGCACTCGCCAAGTTGTTCAGCTGCACGAGAGTTCCAGCGGTGACTCCACCGCGCATCGCGGCGCTGGCCGGCACGTAGGTGTTCGGCATCGTCCGATAGAGCAGCGTCAGACCCGACGAGAGGATCACGAAGGGCAGCACACGCCAGAACGCGCGGACCATGGGAGCGCCGGGAAGATGACCCAGCACGGAGGCGACCGCATTCGAACCGGTGATCCCGATGGCAAGGAAGAGAAGCAGCGGACCGAGCGTGACACCGGCCCAGTAGTAGACCACGCGCCGCGAGAACGGGCGCCCGCGCGCTACACCCCAAACGTCGTTGAACGCACGCTCGATCGCCGACAGGAGCGAGATGCCGACACTGACGAGCGTGAAGGCGCCGAACGCCCCGAGGGCACCGGCGTCGATGCGGCTGATGGCGTCCTGAATGCGAGCCAGGGCGTCCTGCCGGGCCGATGCGGCTTCGTCGGCCGAGAGATACTGCAGCTGGGGAACCGCATAGTTCAGGAAATGGTCGATCGCGTTCAGCAGCAGCTGAGGATCCTGATTGCGGAGGATGCCTTTGGAGATCGACAGGACGAGGGCGATGAGCGGCACGAGGGCCAGCAGCGACGTATACGAAAGAGACGCGGCGCGAACGATGCCACGGTGCGCATCGAAGTCGACGAGCGCTTGAAGCCAAGGCCACAGGGCCGAGCGCTCGAGCCTCGCGAGGATCGAGCGCGGTGAAGTCAACGTTTTCACGAAGGCTACCTCAGTTCCTGTGCCCCATGCTCCCAGGCGGCATCGAGATCCTCGGAGCATTCGAGATGGGCCGGGCGGTCTGCCGTGCCGAGGTGCAGAGCGAATCGAACGCGCTTGTTGCGCATCACCGCCTCGCCGAAGCCGAGCTCACGGTGGTCGAGCGCGGCGAATTCGGGGAGCGATGGGATGTGCTGGTCGAGCGCCCAGAGCTTCGCGCCGTCGAGACGTTGCGGATAGCAGTCCTTCTCGGGCCGTCTCCGACAGCGAGAAAACGCCAGACGTGTCGGCACTCCGCACCGTCCGGAGCGTCACCCCGCATGCAGCACGAGGGCATCACGTTGAACACCTCCGCCCATGCTGCACCCACTCGAGCGCGATCGCGGCGATCCAAAACGAGCGGCGTGATGGGGCCATCTGTCTGGAAGCGAGTCCTAGGCGAACGGCCAACGCGAAGTCAAATTGTGAATCGAAAAAGCACTCCGTCCCCGGGCTTTCGTTTGCGGCGGCTTTCGCGCATGTGCTAATCACCCGTGACAAGGAGTCATGTAGACTCTCAAGGTTACTTCTCCCCTGGGCGCGGAATTGCGTCGGGGCGGGATTGGTGGGGAGCAGAACATCTTGGCATTCTCGCTTTCGAAGGTCTTCACCGGGAGCCTCGGCAAGCTCTTCCGCAGCGACGGCCGCTACGTTAGCCTCGACATCGGCTCGAGTTCGATCAAACTTCTCGAGGTCGAGGGCACGTCGACCGAGCTGACGATCCGCCGCTTCGGGTCGGCCCCGCTGGCGGCTTCCGCCATTCAGAACAACATGATCGTGGAGCCCGACGGGGTCGCCGGCGTGATCCGCGGGCTACTCCGCAGTACGGGAATCTCTGCGAAGGAGGCGATCACCGCGGTGCCCGGGCCGGCGGTCATCATCAAGAAGCTTCAGCTGCCGACCCAAGCGCCGAACGAGCTGGAAAACGCGGTGCTGTTCGAGGCCGGAAACTTCATCCCGGAGAGCCTCGAGAACGTCAACCTCGACTACATGGTGACCGACGTGCTCGAGAAGGAGCGCCAATTCGAGGTGCTGCTGGTCGCCGTCAAGCGTGACATCATCAACAGCTACACGAACACGCTGCAGATCGCCGGTCTCGAGCCCGCGGTCGTCGACGTCGACTACTTCGCTCTCGAGAACATGTACGAGCTCAACTACCCGCCGAGCGAGAATCAAGTCGTGGCGCTGGTCAACATCGGCGCTCGCTACTCTTGCATGAACATCCTGCGCGGCGGGCGTTCGACGTTCACGGGCGACGTACCCGTCGGCGGCAAGGAGTTCAACGACGCGCTGGTGCGTAACCTCGGGGTTAGCCCCGCGGAAGCGGAAACGATCAAGCGCGGTACCAATCCTTCCCATCCAGTCGATCAGATCGAGCCGGTGCTGCAGCCCGTCAAGGAGTTCCTCGCCGAGGAGATCCATCGCGCGCTCAGCTTCTTCTGGACGGCCGCGACCGACGAGCAAATCAGCTCGATCCTGCTCACCGGCGGGACCTCTCGGGTCCCGGGGTTGGTGAGCCTGCTCGCCGAGCGGCTGGAGGTGCCCGTTCACATCGCGAATCCGCTCGCCAACGTCCGCCTCGCGCACGGCGTCGATCGCGCCGCGCTCGAGAGGGATGCCGCTTCATTCGCGATCGCGGTAGGTCTCGGGGTACGGCGGCCGGGGGACAAATGATCCGAATCAATCTTCTTCCCGTAAAACAGGCGGCGCAGGCGGAACGGCAGCGCCAAGAGATTACCCGCGCGGGCCTCGCGCTCGCGTTGCTGGTGGTTTTGGGCGTCGCCATACGAGTGCAGCTGGGCCGCCAGATTGCGGTCACCGAGAGCCGCATCGGGCAGATCGAGGAAGCGCTCAAGGCGCTCGATTCGCAGGTTCGGGACGTCAACGATCTCGATGCGAAGAGGAAGGCCCTGGACTCCAAGCTGAAGGTGATCTCCGACCTCGGTCGCAAGCGGGTCGGGCCGGTCGGCGTGATGAACGATCTCGCCAAGGCGACGCCCGACCGTGTGTGGCTCACGGACTTCAGCGAGGTGGGTGGCGGCGCGACGATCACCGGCCAGGCGGTCGACAACCAAATCGTCGCCGAGTTTCTTCGCAATCTCTCGGGGTCTCCCTACTTCACCAACGTGGACTTGGTCGAGACCACCCAAGACCAAGTCGGGGACATCAAGCTGCGGAAATTCATCGTCAAGGCGCAGATCAACTATGCTGCTGCGGTTAGCGAGAAGAGGGCCGAGGCGCCGGAGGAGAAGCCGCGGGCATGAACGACCTTGTCGAACGCTTTTTCGGCTTGACCCCCCTGACGCGTCTGGGGGCGTACATCTTGGGGGCTCTGCTGCTCGGGCTCCTTTACTGGAACTTCTTCTATTCCCCGGTGGCGATGAGGCTGCAGGAACGGAGCGGGCGTCTCGAGGAGCTCGAGTCCCAGCACGCGAAGAAGACCCGGATGGTGGCGCAGCTCGAGGCGCTCCGCAAAGAGGTGAAGGATCTCGACGCGAAGCTGAAGGAAGCGATCGCCCAGCTGCCCGATCAGAAGGAGATTCCGGACTTGCTCTCGACGGTCTCATCCCTCGGGCGCGAATCCGGGCTCGAGATCCTAGTCTTTCGGCAGCGACCGGAAGTGCTCCAGGACTTCTACGCCGAAGTCCCTGTCGAGGTGTTGATGAAAGGGACGTATGCGCAGCTTACGGAATTCTTCGACAAGGTCGGTAAGCTGAACCGAATCGTCAACGTGAAGGACATCGGCATGAAGGCGCCCGTCGTGAGCGAGGGCCGCGTGATCCTCGGTACGAGCTGCAATGCGGTGACGTTCCGCTTCCTCTCGGAGGATGAACGAGCCCGCATCGCCGCCGAGCGTGCGAGGAAGGAAAAGCAATGAGGCGGACGGAGGCCCTCGTCATTCTGTCGATCACGCTCGTCGGCGCGTTCTGGGCCGAACCGCTCGCGGCCGCCGACGCGCCGAGCGCGCCGCCCGCGTCACGGCCGACCGTTGGCGCCGCGCCCTCGCTGGTCCCGACGCCCGGCCTGCGGGATCCCTTTCGGCCCTTCAACCTCGCGCTCCGGCCGAAGCCCGTCGAGACGCCCCGTACGCCGCTCGAGCAATACGACGTCGGTGCTCTGAAGCTCGTGGCAGTGATCTTCGATACGCAAAATCCGAAGGCGATGGTCGAGGACGATACGGGCCTCGGCTACACGATCGCCCTGGGTGTGAAGATCGGTAATCAAGGTGGAGTCGTGAAGACGATCGAACCGGACCGGGTCATCGTCGAAGAGGAATTTGTTGATTTTTACGGAGAAAAGAAGAAAAGCGAGATCGTACTCAGGCTCAAACCAGAAGGGGAGAAGCGGCCATGAGCGGACGGAGACCTTGGGGCGGTTATGGGTTGGCGCTCGGTCTAGTGTTCCTGGCGGCGGGATGCGCGCAGAAAGCAAAGCCTCCTGTCCCTGAACCGGCCGCTGCCGCGCAGGACAGGGCCGAGGTCGCGCCGCCAGCGGCGGCTCCTGCTCCAGTGGAGGAGGCGCAAGACGCGACGCTGCGCGTGAAGGGGATCAAGCTGGTCGACGACGAAGGGCAGACAGGTATCTTCGTCAAGCTCTCCCGAATTCCAGACAAGGTCGAGAGCTCCACGCTGCAGAATCCGAGCCGGCTGGTCATAGACGCCCACGGGCCGGTCTCGAGGGATCTCAAGGCAATCGAGCGAACCGCCATCGACGATCCGCGCGTGTCGCGCGTGCGGGTCGGCCAGCAAGACGGCCGGTTGCGCATCACCGTCGATCTCAAGGGAGCTACGCCGAAGTACACCGTGAACGATCTGAAGACCATGGTGGTCGCGTTCCTCGGCGAGCGCAGCGGGAAGCCCGCCCCGGCGAGGTCGCAGGTTCTCTACGCCGAAGGGGGTGAGGCCCCGGCGATGGCCGCCGCGGGATCGACGGCTGGGCCGAGGGTGGAGATGGCGGAGATCGAGCCGCCTACGCCGGAGCACGTGACGGAGTCCGGGAGACCCGCGGCCGGTAGGGTTTATACCGGGCAGAAGATCTCCCTCGACTTCAAAGATGCCGACATCCTGAACGTGCTCCGCATCCTTTCCGAAGTCGGGGGTGAGAACATCGTCGCCACCGACGACGTGAAAGGCCGCATCACCGTCCGGCTAGTCGACGTTCCCTGGGATCAGGCTCTCGACATCGTGCTGCAGGCCAACCGCCTCGACAGCATCAAGATCGGAAACGTCCGCCGGGTGTCGACGGTCACGAGGCTCAAGGAAGAGCGCGAGGCGCAGCTCGCCGCCGAGCAGGCCGCCAAGGAGCTCGAGCCGCTGAGGACCGCGTATATCCGCGTCAACTACCTGAAGGTGACCGGAAGGGAGTTGCTGCCGAATCTGCAAGGCAGCGCGACGCTCGGCTCGACGCAGCAGGTGTGTGCGAACACCGCTTCGCAAGGCCAGTCCGACCAGGGTGACAAGCTCGTCGACGAGATCAAGGACGTGCTGTCCGACCGCGGCAAGGTTCGAGTGGATGCCCGCAGCAACACGGTCATCGTCCGCGACATCCAGCGCGGCATCGACGCCGCTCGGGACCTGCTCGCCAAGCTCGACGTGCCCACGCCCCAGGTATTGATCGAATCCAACATCGTCGAGGCGACGGACACGTTCGCTCGCGACCTCGGCATCCAGTGGGGCTACAACGCCGCCTATGCGCCGCAGTTCGGCAATGCACCGGGCCATAATTTTCCCGGGATGGTTCAGCTAGGAGGCAATAGCGTCGGGCCAAACGGACTTGGTTTAGGCACGGCTCCTACAAGCGGGGTATCCAATATCCCAGGTGTACAGCTGCCCCAGCTTGCCGTTCCCTTCATCGCCGATTTCCCCGCGAGCACGGTCGGGGCGGGGAGCGGCAGCGCATTCGACCTCGCCCTCGGATCGATCGACGGCTCCAAGCAGCTCGACGCGCGGATCACCGCTCTGGAAAAGGAAGGTAAGGCCAAGGTGATCTCGCGGCCGAAAGTGACCACCGCCAACAATCAACCCGCCTGCATCGCCAGCGTGCTCATCCAGCGCGTGCGTCTGCCGAGCGCCGGGACCATCATCGGCAGCGGCGGCGGCGCACAGGCGGTCGCGTTCCAGGACATCACGACTGGAATCATCCTGCAGGCCGTGCCGCAAGTCTCCATAGACGGGTTCGTGCTCATGCAGCTCAAGGTGGTCTCGAGCACGCCGGGAGAAGTCACTCCGCCCGACAACATCCCCAGCACGCTCGACCGCGAAGCGAGCACGACGGTGCTGATCAAGGGCGGCGAGACGCTGGTCATGGGTGGCGTGTTCCGCGACAACAGCCTCGATCAGGAGAACGGGATTCCCTGGTTCCGGAGCATCCCGGGCCTCAGCTGGCTCTTCAAGCGGATGCTGCGCGCGAACCTTCGCGAGGAGCTGCTGATCTTCCTGACGCCGAGAATCGTCGAGGGAAGTGGCGCGGGGATCGCCGCCCTGCCGACTGCGAGGCAACTCTGGGAGCACCACGGCGAGCCGGCCGCGACGGCTCCGGAGCAGAGCTGGAAGAAGTAGAACGATAATCCGAAGCGCGGCGAGAAAGCGAAGAGGGGCAGGCATCACGCGCCTGCCCCTCTCTTCATCAGGTCGCTCAAAGCGGCAGGCCGGCGATATTCGAGGTCTGCGGATCGCTCAAGGCGGCGGCGATCCGTTCGGTCCAGCGCACCTGGGCCATCGGATCGCGGCTCCGGTCGGTCTCTCGATCGTAGGCTTCGCTCAACGCCTTCGCGCGGTCCGTATGCTTGTCGACGCAGTCCTGCACCCGCTGCGACAATTCTTGCCCGGAGGCCGCAGTCATCACGTCGAGCTCGCGCGCCAGCGCCCGCGCGGCGAGGACGACGATGTCATAGTGGCCCTGCTCGTGGCGGAGCAGGTACTCCGAGAGGGCGACCGAGCGCCGCACCATCGTCCGCGCCGGCTCGGGCGCGACGGTGATGGTGAACGAGGGCAGGCGATATTCGCCGCCCACGTTCTCCATCTTCAAGGGCCGGGGAAACGACATCTCGGCGGCGATCCGAGCGTCCTCCGAAGAGCCCGACATGGAGTCAACGCGACGAAAGAGCGACCATTGGAGGCGCGAGGGGTTTGCCTGCACGTCGACCCGTGTGCGAGCCCCCGAACGGACTAGCATGGCGGCCATCAGCACGGCCGCCGCGAGAGGGACGGAGATCGGGCGCGTGGTCTCTCGATTGTTGGAATCGTTCCCGTCCACTAGACCTGGGTAGCATCTGTGCGCATCGTGAGCGACACGAAGGCTTGTTGTCATGCCGCGGCCCGCCCCCCGTGGGCAGCGCTGGTCGCCGCCTTCATTGCGGCCGCGATCGCCTGGGGATGCGCCCCGACGGTCAAGAAGCGACGGCTCGCCGAGGCGAGGGAGGCTTCTTCGGATTTGCCTCCGCATGCCGTCGAGGTCGGCTTCGGCTACGGAATGTGGAGCTGCGAGCGCGGGTACGTCCTGCGCCACCGCAAGTGCGTGTCGGAGGCAGAGCTGGCAGGCGAGCCGCAGGTCGAAGTCTTCGCTCCGGACCAGGAGCAGAAGCCTCCGGCTGACCTCGAGGCGCCGCCTGCGCGCCGAAGCCCGTTGACCGCGATGCCGGGCTTCGACTGGAGCGAGGCCGATTTTCCGCCGCGGCCGGTGGTCGCTCACACGTTTTCGCTCGACGAGCGCAGTCTCGCAACGGTGATCGGCAACCCGACCCCGTATACGCTCCCCGAAGGGAAGACGGTCTACGAGGCGGCTCGCCACCTCGGGCTCGGCATCAACCAGGTGGCGGAGGCCTTTCCTAATCTCGATTTCCTCGCGCCGCCGGTCGGGGAGACCCTCGAGTTCCCGACCTGGTGGGTACTCCCCGAGAGCGACTACCGGGGTCTGGTCATCAACATTCCGGAGATGCGGATCTACTACTTTCCATCCGCGAGTCCGGGCACCGTCATCACCTATCCAGTCGGACTCGGGCGCGACGACTGGCGAACCCCTATCGAGCGCTTCAAGGTCACGGAAAAGGCCGTCGATCCGCCTTGGCTGATTCCCGAGAGTATCCGGGCGGAGCACATCCGCGAGCGCAACGATGCCCGCGCGATGATTCCCGGAGGCGATCCCGAGAACCCGCTCGGCCGCTATCGCCTGCGCCTGAATCTGCCGCTCTACGGGATTCACGGTACCAACATCCCATGGGGGATCGGGATGCAGGTGACGCATGGCTGCATCCGCCTCTATCCGGAAGACATCGAGCGACTCTTCGCGATGGTGAACGTCGGGACCATCGGGCAGTTCGTCTATCAGCCGCTGAAGCTCGGTGAGCGCGACGGTGAGATCTACGTAGAGGTGCACCCCGACATCTACCAGAGTGGATTCGACTACGTCGGCGAGACGTTGCGCTTGCTCGCCGCGAGGGGCTGGTCAAGGCAGGTCGATTGGGAGCTCCTCGAGGCGGCGATCGCGGAGAAGCGGGCGACGCCAACCCGCATTTCCGATGGCTCCGCGCCGCTTCGTCCACCGGCAGGCGAGCCGGTTCGCGCGGAAGGTCAGAGGCCCACGCCGTCTCCGCGCTCGTGACGCGAAGAGCCCGCAGGGTAAGGCCTGCAGTTCTTGCAGGAACTCCGCAAAACCGTCGCAGAATGATCAGCGCGCTTGTTGGTGTTCGAGCCGTACTCGGTTCGAACACCAACAAGCGCAACCGCGCGAATCGCGGAACGGCTCGCGTCGCGCCGTTGGGCATTGCCTTCCGCGCTCCGCGCGGTGGGTCGAGCTTCCGGTCGACCCGAGTACGGCTCGACCGGAAGCTCGACCGCTGTGATCACGGCGCACGCTCGTGACATGGCAGAGACGGAAGGCATGGAAGGCATGGAGGCCATCTGCTGGTTTGTCTTGCTTGCTGGATTTCGTTAGACAGTGAAGTTCCCCATGCTTCGCTTCTTTACCGCCGGAGAGTCCCACGGGCCGTGCCTGACGGCGATCGTCGAGGGCCTCCCCGCAGGGTTCCCGATCGACGTCGGCGCGATCAATCATGACCTGTGGCGCCGGCAGCAAGGATACGGCCGCGGCGGGCGGATGGCGATCGAAAAGGACGAGGCGGGCGTCAAATCGGGAATCCGCTGGGGCGAAACCCTGGGTTCGCCGATCACGCTGGTGATCGAGAACCGGGATTGGAAGAACTGGCAGAAGAAAATGTCTGCCGAAGCCGCCGATCGTGACCCGAGCGTCGCGGTGACGCGGCCTCGACCCGGTCATGCCGACCTCGCCGGCGTCCTCAAGTACAACCACGACGACGTGCGGAACGTCTTGGAGCGGGCGAGCGCGCGCGAAACGACCACCCGTGTGGCCGTCGGCGCTCTGGCGAAGCAGCTGCTCTCGCCGTTCGGCATTCGCGTGATGGGCTGGGTCGCGGAGATCGGCTCCGTGGCGGCCGACCATTCGCGCCTGGCCGCCGAAGAAGTGTTCGAGCGCGCCGAGTCGTCTGCCGTCCGCGTCGCCGACGCCGCCGCCGAGCAGCGGATCATCGCCGCGATCGATCAGTCGAAGGAGCGCGGCGACACGCTCGGCGGAGTGGTGGAGGTCGTGGCGACCGGGCTACCCCCCGGACTCGGCAGCTACGCCCACTACGACCGCAAGATCGACGGTCGGCTCGGTGGAGCGCTTCTCAGCCTGCAGTCCGCCAAGGGCGTCGAGATCGGGCTCGGCTTCCGCATGGCGCGCTTGCCCGGATCGCAGGTGCACGACGAGATCTTCTTCGACGAGCGCAGCCAAGAGTTCGTGCGGCGCACCAACAATGCCGGCGGCACGGAGGGCGGCATGACGAGCGGCGCGCCGCTTACCGTCCGCGTCGCGTTCAAGCCGCTCTCGACGCTGATGAGCCCGCTCCACTCCGTCGACCTGCGTTCGAAGCGCGAGGCGGTTGGGGCGATCGAGCGCTCGGACGTGTGCGCCATCCCGGCCGCGGCCGTGATCGCCGAAAGCGTCGTCGCCTTCGAGCTCGCTCGCGTGTTTCTCGAGAAGTTCGGCGGCGACTCGCTGCTCGAGATCCGACGGAACTACCAGGGCTATCTCGATCAGGTCCGTCGCTACTAGGACGAGCGGCGCGGACGTCCGTCCATGAACAACGTCTTCCTCACGGGCTTCATGGCGACCGGGAAGACCCTCGTCGGGCGTTGGCTGGCGCGGCGTCTTGGCATGCCGTTCCTCGACGCCGACGTGGAGATCGAGCGTGAGGCGGGAATGAGCGTCGCCGACATCTTCGACCGCCTCGGCGAGGCGGAGTTCCGCGCGCGGGAGCGTCGAACGCTGGAGCGATTGTGCGCGCTCGAGAGCGCCGTGATCGCAACGGGCGGGGGCGCGGTGGTGGATTCCCGAAACCGCGCCGCGATGCGGGCTTCGGGAACGCTCGTCTGCCTGACGGCCGATCCCGATACGATCCTCGGTCGGCTCGGAAGCGGCCGCGATCGCCCGCTGCTCGCCGATGCGAATGGCCGCGAGGCGCGGATCCGGAGCCTGCTCGGCGAACGCGCCGGAGCGTACGGCGATGCCGATCTGATCATCGACACCTCGCGAAGAAGCCCCGAGGAGGTCGCCGACGCGATCGTCGAGTGGCTGGCCGGCGCGCGAGTCTTACCAATCCGGAATTCTTCGAGGTAGCGATCGTGCAGGAGATCCGCGTCTCGCTCGGGGACCGTTCCTATCCGATCTTGATCGGCGCCGGTTGGCTCGACGGAATCGGCGCTCGCGTGCGAGCGGCGGTCGGCGGCCAGGCGATTCGTGCGGTCGTGATCAGCGATTCGCGGGTGGCACCGCTCTACGTGCCGGCCGTCGCCGCCTCGCTTCGGGCCGCCGACTTCGCGGTAGCCGAAATTCAGATCCCCGAGGGAGAGCAACACAAGAACCTCGCGTGGCTCGCGCTCGTCTACGATCGGTTGATCGAGGCGCACATCGAGCGCTCGTCGCCGATCGTGGCCGTCGGCGGGGGCGTGGTCGGCGATCTCGCCGGATTCGCCGCGGCAACCGTCCTTCGCGGTGTACCCTTCGTCCAAGTGCCCACCACGCTGCTGGCGCAAGTCGATGCTTCGATCGGCGGCAAGACGGGCATCAACCACGCATCCGGCAAGAATCTCATCGGCGCCTTCCACCAGCCACGTCTGGTGGCGATCGACATCGATACGTTGAAGAGTCTTGCGCGCCGCGAATACGTCGCCGGACTGGCGGAAGTGGTGAAATACGGCGCGATTCTGGACGCCGAGTTGTTCGCTCGCCTCGACCGCAACGTGCCCGCCGTGCTTCGTCAGGATGAGCCGTTGCTGAGCGAGGTCGTCGCGACCTCCTGCCGGCTGAAGGTGACGGTCGTCGAACGGGACGAGCGGGAAGGCGACTACCGAGCGATTCTCAATTTCGGCCACACGCTCGGCCACGCAATCGAGGCCTTGACCGAATACCGTCGACTGCTGCACGGCGAGGCGGTCGCGATCGGGATGGTTCGTGCCGCGCGGCTATCGCAGGTGCTGGGGTGGCTTCCGCGATCCGACGTGGAGCGAATCGAAGGGTTGCTGCGCCGTCTCGGCTTGCCGACCGCGGTTCCCTCCGACCTCTCTGCCGATCAACTGGCTCTCGCGGTCGAGGTGGACAAGAAAGCCGGCGGGGGTAAGATCAAGTTCGTTGGTCTCGAAGCGATCGGCAAGGCGCGCTTCGAGGTGCTTTCCGCGGTCGAGATCGCCAACGCCGCGTTTGCCTGGCCTTGAAGCGAAAGTGCGCTACGAAGGCGCAGGTGCCCAGCGGATGAGAGTTCCGCTGGAAGAGTCGTCGGTTCACTTCCATAGAGACCCGGGCGGCGGACGAGAGCAATCTCGTTTGCCGAAGACCAGGGTAGCGGAGGACGAAAGGTTCTTCGGGCAAAGCTGCGGACCGCAACGCGAGTGAATCCCGAGGGCGCTCGCGACGCGGCTACGCTAGGGGCGGGCTCGACGCGTTCCGAGCATTCGATTCATTTCGCTCGAAGGTCAGAACACGAATCGAATCAGTAGAGCGCCGATCACGAACACCAGCAGGAAGCTGCCTCCCGCGATGATGGCTAGCTCCGCGATCGTCGGTTTCGAGCCGTCTCCTCCCAGAAACGCACCGGACCACTTCGAGCGCTCGCTGGGCGACGCCGGAGCTGGAACGGGCAGCGACGCGCGAGCGTGCTCCGGCGGTGGGGGCGTCTCGGCTGCCCGCGTCGCAGTCGGAAGCTCCGCGGGGAGCTCTTCCGGGATCGGTGCGGGGGGCGGGGGCGCCGGCGGGGTGTGCGTCCTGATTCCTCTACCGCTTGTGACCGGTGCCTCGCCCGCCGTTTTGGTCTCGACGGGTTGCGTGGTCGGTGGCGGCGCCACCGGTGCGATCTTGGGCAGGGCGCTCAGCGCGATCGTCGCATCGGCACTCGGCTCCTCTGGCGGCATCACGAAGCGAATCTCGACCGCGCCGAGCTGCACGCGGTCCTGATCGCGCAGCTCGCGCGGCGCGCTCAGCCGTTCGCCGTTGACGAACGTCCCGTTGGAGCTGCCGAGGTCTTCGATCGTGATCTCGCTACCGTGGCGGACGAGCCGAGCATGTCGGCGCGATACGGCCCCCGACGCGATGATCCAGTGGCAGCCGGTTGCCCGGCCGACGACCACCTCCGGCTCCGCCTCGGGCATCTCGAATCGCTGACGCTCGGCGCCGACCTCGACTTGAAAGTACGGCAGGTTCGCCATCAGCAGTACGCGAGCACGACCGTCACGTTGTCGGGCGCGCCCTTTTCTTTGGCGAGATCGACCAGCCGCTGACTCGCCTCCTCGCCGTTCTTGAAATCCCGAAGCGCGCGCACGATGCCGTCGTCTCCGACCGGACGCGTCAAGCCGTCGGAGCAGAGCAGAAAGATGTCCCCGGACACCACGTCCAGCGTGCGGTGATCGACCTCGACATTGTCCTCCGCGCCGACCGCGCGCGTCAAGACGTTCCGCATCGACGCTTCTTCCGAAGGCCAAGAATGGTCTCGCGTGAGCTGCACGAGACCTCCCCTGCGATAGCGGTAGATGCGGCTATCGCCGACGTGGGCCACGTGAGCTCGTCGGCCGTGGACCCACAGGACCACGACGGTGGTTCCCATGCCCGTCAGCGAGGTGTCTTGCTGGGCCGCGTCCCGAACGCGCCGATTCGCCAGCCGGATCGACTCGACGATCCGATTTCGCTCGCGCTGCGTGCGTCCGAAAGGCCAGATCGAGCCTGGACCCTTCAGCTCTTCGGAAATGGTGTCGACCGCGATCTTGCTCGCCACCTCGCCCCCGGCGTGTCCGCCCATGCCGTCGGCGACGATCGCCAAGCATCGCTCGGGATCGGTGAAATAGCTGTCCTCGTTGTTGGTGCGGACGAGCCCAATGTCGGTTCGCGCGTATAGAGTCACGGTGGCCATCCCGCTACTTGCCGAGGTGCCGGTTACATATCCTCAGTGCGAAGCACTGAGCAACTTCCGCAAGCGCTCTTTTGCCTCACGGTCGTTGGGGTCGATCGCCAACGCCTGACGGTAGCTTTCGATCGCCCGATCGCTCTCTCCCTGCTTCTCGAGGCGCATCCCCTGGTAGAAGAGCTCCGCTTCGGCCAGCGCGCGGTCGTCCGCCACGCCCGAAGCCTGCGCCGCGCGCGCGATGGAGATGCCCAGGTCGTGCGCGAGGCGCCGTGACAGATCCTCTCCGAGCGCGCGTGCCGAGTCGACGCTTCCGTGCACGCTCGATGATTTGAGAATCACCCCGCTCTCGACGTCGACGATGCGCGCGCTGATCTGCAGGCCGTCGCCGACGGCGGCGAAATTGCCGAAGATCAGCGTCTGGGCGCCGGCGATCTTTCCGAGCTCCAGGCGGCCCTCTTTCGAGGCGAGCGCGGACGACCCGAGCTTTTGCTCCTGGAGAATCTTGAGAAGCTCGCGCCGCTCGACGACTCGCAGCTCCCCGGATGTCTGCAGCGAGGCCCCCAACGAATCGGCGAGCCAATCGCGCAAAAAGTCGAGCCGTTCATGCCCGGCCACTCCGTCGTTTGCGAACGGAAACACCGCGACGGTCTGGCGCCGCAGGCTCGGCGGCGGAGCGGGCGGAGCGGGCGGAGCCGACGTCGTTTTCGACGCCGTCGAGCAGGCTCCGAGCCAGCCGCTCACGCTCACCACCACCAGTAGGGAGCGAAGAGCGGCTCTCATGCCGTTCCTCGAGGGTCTGCGTTCACTGCGCGGCCTCGATCAGATGCTGATCCTTCTTGAAGCTCGCGCCATCGACCGGCTTGGCGTAGGCGAATCCGTCCTCCACTTTGGTGACTTCCAATGTTCCGACGGTCTTCTGCTTGTGACCAACCACCTCGCCGTCGACCGTGACGGCCTCTCCGTCTTCCACCACGCGGAAGCGGAGTCCCTGCTGGGCGCCGTGCTTGCGGCCGACGCCGACGACGATCTCATCGCCCTCGACCGACGCGATCTTGCCCCTGAGAGGATAGTCGGCCTTGAGCGTCTTGACGATCTTGTCCGCGACCTGTTCGGCGAAGGTCGCGACCTGCGCGGGATCGCTCAGGTTGTCCGCCAGGGTCGAACGAATGTCGGTCGTCTCCGTGTCGATCAACCGCAGCTGCAGCTCGCTCTTCGAGTCGTTCGGATAGAAGCCGCCGGTGCCGATGACCGACGCCGCGAGCACGCGGCCGAGCTTGAGCCGCGTGGAGGGGTCGGCGAGCTCGGACGAGCCGAGCTTCAGCTCGGAGAGCAGCTTGTCGATGATCTCGCGCTCCACGACCTTGAGGCGTCCGGAATCCTGGAGCCGCCGGGTGAGGTTCAACAGGAACGCCTCGTCGAGACCTTCGCGTGCCAGCGGACCGAGCCGGTTCTGGAAGTCGAGGAACGAGACCACGAGAGCCCGGGGTGACCAGTCGTCGGCCGCAGGCGGCGCCGCCTTGCCCTTGCGAAACGCCTCCACGAGCTCGTTGACGAGCTGGTTCTGCAGCTTTTCGCGCTCGAGGTCGAGCTTGGCCTTTTCCTGCTCCTCGACGCGGCGGAGGAGCGTCGCCACGAGCTCATCCGAGGGAGCGATCGCTCGAGCCGAGGCGAGGGTCTTCTTGGCTTCGTCGAGGCGCCCGGCCTTCTGGAGCGCCGCGCCCTTGTTGCTCCGCGCTTCGACGAGGAAGGGCTCGGCGCTGATCGCCTTGTCATAGCTCTTGATGGCGGCCGCGGCGTCTCCCTTCTGCCCCGACACGTTGGCGAGGTTGTTGAACGCGACCCCTTGCTGCCACGGGAACGTCGAACGCTTCGCCGTGGTCGCCGCTTCGAATTGGTTCGCCGCTTCGCCGAGATTGCCGCGACGCGCGGCGACCTCGCCGCGAACTACGTGGCCGTAGCTCGAGTCGGGGGGCACCTTGGCGATCTGCGTGAGCGCGCCGTCGAGGTCTCCCTTGCGCAG
The DNA here is from genome assembly GCA_963745025.1 of uncultured delta proteobacterium. Taxonomy (GTDB): domain Bacteria; phylum Desulfobacterota; class Binatia; order JACPRU01; family JACPRU01; genus CAVQIG01. The sequence continues at coordinate 177,263 of CAVUWD010000011.1, read as the reverse complement.
CTTCACCTCGGCGAGCCCTTCCGAGGCCGCGGCGGCGCCCTCGGCTCCGGCGCCTTCGAGGCGCTTGAACTCCTCCTCGGCGCGCTCGAGCTTGCCTTCCTTCGCCAACGCGAAGCCGAGACCGGCGCGCGCGTTCACGTTCTTCGGGTCCTCCTTGGCGACCTGCGCATAGAGTTGGCTCGCCGAAGAGGTGTTGCCACGCGCGAATTCCTTCTCGGCGACCGCGATCAGCACCTGCTGCACGCCGGCCCCCCCACCGGGGATGATCTCGGCGATCGTACCTCCCGGCGCGATCAAGTAGGTGATCGGCACGACGTTCTCGGCGCCATAGCGCTTGACCGTTTCCTTGGATGGATCGGCGCAGACCGAATAGCTGAGCTGCTGTCCGGAAGTGAACTCCTTCAGCTTGTCGGCGCTGTCCGCGGCGACGGCGACCACGGTGAGGCCTTTCTTCTCATGATCCTTGGCAAGGCCCGCCAGATTGATGGCCAGCTCGCGCGACGGCTTGGAGTCGAGCGAGATGAACGTGAGAATCGCCAAGCCGCCCTGCGCCAGCGTCTGCGACGACACCGAACCGCCGCCCACGCTGGTGAGCTCGAATGGCGGCGCCGGATCCCCTTTGGAGAGCTTGGCATGCGCGGGAGCCGCCAGCGCCAGCGGTACCGCCAGCGCGAGCGAAACCCAAGAGCCTTTGGATCCCATTCTCAATCCTCCTTTTGAGCCTTAGCGGGCCAGCATCGGCAGCTCGATCGTGATGTGCTTGTTCGGTTCTACGGTCGTGCTCTGAGTCGCCGGGTAATAACCCTCCTTGCGGAACTCGATCTCGTGCTTTCCGGCGATGACTTCGGACGTGTACGGCGTTCGACCCACGACGTTGCCGTCGAGAAAGATCTCGGCGCCTACGGGCTCCGAGACGAACTCCAAATAACCGACCCCCGGGCTGGGCGAGCTCCCGCCCTTGCCGCGAACCAGCAATGCACCGCCGAGCGCGACGAGCGCCGCGATCGCCGCTGCGGCCGCGACGAGCCAACTCGACTTCTTCCTTTGCGTCGGGCGTGCCGCGATCGGCTCACCCCGCACCGCGCCGAGAAAGCGGCGCAGCTCGTTCGCCATGTCCTTGCCGCGCGCGTAGCGTTCTTCGGGCTTGCGGGCCATCGCGCGTTCGACGATCGCCGAAAGCTCTGGGGGAATGCTCGCCTCGACTTCGTGCGGCGGAGGTGGGCTCGAATTGATGATCGCGTTCAGCACCGCGGCGAGCGTCTCGGCTTGAAAGGGTTTGCGTCCCGTGAGCGCCTCGTAGAGAACGACGCCGAGCGAGAACAGATCGGCGCGGCCATCGATCTTTCCTCCCCGCACCTGCTCGGGCGACATGTAGTGGGGAGTGCCGACCATCATGTCGCCCGTCATCGTGGACGCCGCCGTCGTCAGTCGGGCGATTCCGAAGTCGGCCACTTTCACGGTCTGGTCGGGTAGGATCATCAGGTTCGCCGGCTTGATGTCGCGGTGGACGACGCCACGCTCGTGGGCGAAGTCGAGCGCGTTGGCAACGACCGCGACCACCTCGGCCGCGCGCTCGGCTTTGACCTTGCCCTCGCGCGAGATCTCGGCGGCGAAGGTGCCTCCTTCCACGAACTCCATTGCCAGGTAGTACCAGTTGGCGTCGCGCCCGGCGTCGTAGAGCGTGACGATGTTCGGGTGGAGGAGCGCACCCGCCGCCTGCGCCTCGCGTTCGAAGAATCCCGCTTTGGAGCGGCCCTGAGTGCCGGACGCGCCCCCGATCTCAGCCGGATCCGCGGGCAGGACCTTCAGTGCGACGATCCGGCGGATGGTCGGATCCTGTGCTCGGTAGACGACGCCCATCGCGCCCTGGCCCACCTTGGAGAGAATCTCGTAGCGGCCGACTTTCGTCACCTCGGCCGCGCTCATTGCTTCTTCTCCGCCTGCTCCGTCTGACGAAGCCATTTTCGGACCTGATCGGCGTCCGCCGCCTCCGGAGCGAGGGCTAGGTAGCGGCGGTAGTGCTCGGCGGCGCGACGTCGATCGCCGTGATCGTCGTCGTAGAGCACCGCGAGGCCATAGTGGGCGGGCGCGTAGTTCGGGTTTTGGCGCAGCAGCGCTTCGAACTCACGTCGCGCGCTGTCGCGATCGCCCGCCGCGCGGTAGGCCTCGGCGAGATTGTTCTGCAGCGCTTCGGAGCGCGAATCGTGCGCGAGCGCTGCGCGGTAGATGTCGGTTGCCTCGCGATACCGCTTCGCCTCGTAGAGCAGCGCGCCGAGATTGAGCGCCGCGGGACTGTAACCGGGCCGAAGGCGCAGTGTCTGGCGGTACTCCGCCTCGGCCTCGGCGAGCTGGCCGAGCTTCTCCAAAGTCAGAGCCAAGTTATAATGGGCCTCGAAGAGCCCCGGATCGAGGTCGACGGCCTGCCGGTAGAGCGCCAGCTTGTTTTCGGGGAGTGATTCGAGAACCGCCCGGTTGAACGCCTCGTAGGCCTCGCGCTCGTGTGCGACTTGCTCGACCAAGGCCGATCCGAGATCGGCGGGCAGCGCGAAATGAATGCGGTCGCGCCCGGCCGCTGTGCTCTTGATGATGCCCACGACCCGGCCGCGCGAATCGAAGAGCGGACCACCGCTCGAGCCGGGATTCACCGGTACGTCCGTCTGAATGAGCGGGTAGCCGAGATCGCTTGCGCGAATGGAGCTCACCACGCCGCTGGTGACGGAGAACTCGAAGCCGAGCGGACAGCCGATCGTGAGCACCGTGTCGCCCGTATGCACGTCCTGCAGAGTGCCGAATTGGACCGGCGGGAGCTTCAGTCCGCCGAGACCCAGCAACGCGACGTCGGCGTTCTCGTTGCCGAGACGCTCGAGCTGGGCGCGGAACACTCGCCCGTCGCGCAGCTTCACCCGCAGATTGCTGGCGGTGCCGATCGCATGCGCGGTCGTCATCACGGTATCGCCCGCGCCGACGACGAAGCCGGAGCTTTCGAAGGAGCCTCCCGGCACCTCACCCACCACGCACACGGTCGAGGCCATCAGCCGATCGATCGGGATCTTCTCCGCCGCGAGAGCCGACGCGCCAAATAACAGCCAGGCCGACATGGCCCACGCGTGCCCCCGTTTCTTCACGGCCTCTGCTATAGCTTCCACGCGAGACGACCCGGACGCAAGGCAAGCGGGTGTATCCGGTTGGCACGCGCTTGTATCTGTACGGGGATGCGGAGGCTCTGGATCGTGGCGGTTCTCCATCGCTTCGCAGCCACTATGACGTCACATATCAGGTCCCGTGCCAGGCGCCTCGTCGAAGACCTATTGTCGAAGACTTATTGTCGAAGACTTATTTGACAACTGAGTCATGAAACGCCTAAGCAGCGCGCAACTGACTGAAGGAGATCTCATGCGCCAATGTAGCCTGTGGATGATCGCGGCTTGGATGCTTGCCATGGCGTGTGCAGGGCGCCCCGCACTGTGTGACGAGGCGGCGCTGGCTCCGGCGCCCTCGAATCCAGAGGGGGAGAAGCAGGTGGTGGAGGGAATGAAGCGGCAGGAGCAAGAGCGGTCTCTGAAGGCAGGGGAGGAGCTGTACAAGCGAGGGGAGTATGCGCTGTCGCGGGACCGGCTGCAGACGGCGGTGCAGAGCGATCCGCGCAGTAGCGAGGCGCTGCTGTTCACAGGGCTGGCGGAGCTGCGCCTGGACGATCCGAAGCGGGCGGCGGCGGCGTGGGGGCGGTTGGAGGAAGTGACGAGCGACCCGCGCCTGGCGCAGGACGTGGGTCGGATGCGGACGATCCTGCTGCGGGAGGTGAGCGAGCGAGCGGCGAAGGAGGCGGTGGCGCAGGAGAGGCGGCTCAGCTCCGAGCGCACCGATCCGCGCGCGGTGGCGGTGGCGACGTTTCGCAACGCGGGAACGGCGGAGTACGGAGCGCTCGGCAAAGCGATGGCGGCGATGCTGATCGACAATCTGAGCGCTTTGCCTGGGATCAAGGTGTTGGAGCGGGAGCAGGTGCAAGCGCTGGAGGAGGAGGCGAAGCTGTCGGGGAGCGGGCTGGTGGAGAAAGGCACGGCGGTGCGAGCAGGGAAGCTATTGCGGGCAGGGCGAGTCACGGCGGGGAGCCATGCGGACTGGACGGCGAGCCCGACGCACCTGAACCTGGACGCGGTGTTGGTAGAGGTGGATCAGGGGCAGATCATCACGGAGGGGAAGAGCGAGGCGCTGGCGAGCGAGTTTTACAAGCTGGTGCCGGCGGTGGCGGCGACGCTGTCGGCGGGGTTGAACCAGCCCGTGAGCGGGCTCGAGCCCGAGACGAAACAGAAGCTAGAGAACCCGCATACCAAGAGTCTGGAGGCGGTGCTGGCGTTTGGGCAGGCGCTGGACGGGCTGGATCATCATGACAGCGAGGCGGCGCTGAAGGCATGCAAGGAGGTGGAGAAGGCGGATCCGAACTTCGAGCTGGCGAAGAAGAAGTGTGCGTTCGTGCCGCTGACGTGGCTGACGATGGACGGGGTGGCGACGGCGATGGAGCCGACGGCGTTTGCGATGGCGGGGCTCGGAGCTGGGACGACGTCGTACGTTGGGCCGGCGATTGCGGGGCTATTGGTGGTGGGAGGGATCGCTGGAGGGGTGGCGGCGTTGACGAGTGGCGGTGGAAACGGAGGCGGGGGGAACGACAACACGGCGGGAGGGAACAATCCTCCGGCACTGAGCGGAGTGGGCGACCGGACGGTGGGCGCGGGGCAGACGGCGACGATCGACATGACGTGTCGGGACCCGGACGGGACCTCGACGACGATCACCAATGGGAACCTACCGCCTGGGGGAAGCTTCAGTCAGACGAGTGGGAATCCGTCGACGGGGCGGTATCGGCAGACGACGAACCAGAGCGAGGTGGGTCAGAGCTTCGCGGTGAGCTTCACCTGCACCGACAGCGGGAATCCGCCCGCATCCGTTTCCGCCAACGCGACGATCCGCGTCGTCGCGCAGGCTCCGCCGCCCGCGCCCACGGCCACCCCTGCGCCGACGCCGGTTCCCTGCCGACCCCTCGAGACCAGTTGTGCGCGGTCCTCTCAGTGCTGCTCGGCAAACTGCGATCTCAACGCCTTCGGTCAAGGGCCGATCTGTTGCACGCCGCTCGGCGGTGCGTGCAACATCGCGAACGAGGGCGGAGAATGCTGTGGTCTCGGCAGGGCTTCGCCCGTGACCTGCGGTTTCACCGGGAGCTGCTGTATCAACGATAACGGCGCATGTAAGAGCAGCGCTGAGTGCTGTTCCGGCAACTGCAGCCCCTCACGTGGCGTATGCCTCTCTACATGAGCCAGCGCGGAGAGGCTCTAGGATGTGCGAAGGAGACTCCTGCTGTGCCCCGATCTTCCATGGCGCCATGAACCGCCTCGGGCGCTTCGCGGTCGCGCTTTCGCTCGTCATCGCGGCAACCGCGCGCGCCGAGCCTCTCGACCTCACCGCTTGCGTGCGGCTCGCGCTGGCCCACAACCCCGACATCCAGGACTCCGCCGATTCCGCCGTCTCCGCCGTGCTCGGCCGAGACGTTCCGCTGGCGGATTACCACTTCAAGCTCGTCCCCTCGGTGAGCGGCGGCCTCCAGGGCGGCAACAACACGAACCAGCAATACCAGGCCGAGCTCAGCCGAAAGCTTCTGTTGACGGGAACCGAGATCGGCGTGAAGGGCGGCACGAGCGTGTACTCCTCGGTGCCGCAGACGAGCGTTCCGTACCTCACGGAGGCGCGCTTCACCCTGTCGCAACCGCTCTGGCAGGGCCGTTCGCGGCTCGAGAACAGCGACCGCATCGACGATGCCGATCGCCGGATCGCCGCCGCCAAGCACGCGCTCGAGGGCGCCCGCGAGGACTTGATGCTGCAGGTGACGCACGGCTTCTACGACGTCGTGCGCGCCGAGGAACTGGTGCGCGTGGCGACGCTCTCGCTCGACCGCGTCTCGCAGCTCGATCAGATCGCCCGCGCCAAGCTCGGCATCGGCGCGGTCTCGAAGATGGACGTATTCCGCACCGAGCTGCACACCACGCGCCTCAAGAACGCGCTCGTCGAGCAGCAGGCGCGCCGTGAGGCGGCGCTCGACCAGCTGCGTGGCCTCATCGGGCTTCCGCCCGACGTGCCGCTCGAGATCGACACGCGCGTACTCGGCGTGACGACGGGCGGTGCCGATCCGACGCGCGAAGCCTCCCGGGGGTCCTCGGCGAAGCCCGTGGATCTGGAGCCGCCCCCGGGCACGCGCGTCGAAGAAACGGTCGACGACGCGCTCGGCCGGCGTTCGGAGCTCGCCGAGGCTCGCGAGCAGGTCGCCGATGCCGAGCGCAAGGCGCTGCTCGCGCATTACAAGATCTGGCCGGCGGTCAATCTCATCGGCTCGTACGCCCAGATCGGAACCGGCAACAACTTCGAGGAGTCGTCTCATCTGGGGAGGACGGAATGGCTGGTGGGCGTGAGCTCGACCACGCCCCTCGACCGCACCGAGGAGCGAGTGACCGCTGCGCAGGCGGAGATCACGCTGCGAGGCCGAGAGCGCCGCTATCGTGCGATGCGCGACCAAGTGATCCGCCAGGTGCGCGACGCGTGGCGCCAGCTCGAACGTGCGCGCGCGGAGCGAACGCTCGCCGCGGAAATCGTCGAACAGACCGAAAAGCAGACCGAGCTCGCACGCTTTCGCTACGAGAAGGGCGTGACCGACAACTTCGATCTCGTCCAGGCGGAGACCGAGCTCGCCGAGGCGCGCAGCGGACAGGTGCTCGCGGCCATCGACGAGGTGCTCAGCGCCGCGCAGCTGCGTCGCGTGGCAGAAACCCTCGGCGAAGCGTTCGCGATCGCGGACGGAAGCCACGATGGAGCCGGGAACTAGGCGATCGATCACGCTCTTCGCGGCGGGCTCGCTGGCGCTCGCCATCGGTCTCGTTTCGCGCGGGCGCGACGGCGGCCGAGAAGCGGCGGTCCCGGTGGCGGTTGCCGAGCGCGGGAATCTCGAAGTGACGCTCGTCGAGCCCGGAACGCTCTCCGCCGCCCGCTCCGTGACGATCTCTTCCGAGATCCGCAGCAATCGCGCGAAGATCGTCTCTCTGCTCGCCGACGGCACCTGGGTGAAGCCCGGCGACGTGGTGGTCTCGTTCGATTCCACGCCGTTCGAGGAGGAGCGTGACAAGGCGGCGTCCGAGCTGCACGACGCCGAAGCCACGGCGAGCCGGGCCGAGCAGGAGCGGAAGCTACAGATCGCCAAGGCCGACGAGGCGCTGGAGTCGGCACGCCATGCCCAGAAGATCGCGGCCCTGAATCTCGAATCGTACGAGAAGGGGAACGGCGCGCTCAACGTGCGCGAAGCGGAAGTGCGCGCGGCCGACAGCGGCAGCGAGCTCGAGCGCGCGCGCCGCGATCTCGCCGACTTGGAGCAGATGTTTCAAAAGGGCTTCGTCAGCGAGGCGGAGCTCGCGCGCCAGCGCTCGAGGGTCACCGACATCGAGCGACAGAGCCATCTGCAGAGCGATCGGTTGAAGGCGGCGCGCGAGGTGATCTTTCCGCGCGACCTCGAGCGAGCGAAGAGCGAGCTCGCCGAGGCGAAGGACGAGGAGACCCGCGCCGAGGCGGTGCTCTACCACTCCCACGAGTTCTACCGCGCGGCGGTCGAAGCCGCCGACCGCAAGGTCGTGAGCGCGAGAGAGGCTCTCGCGCGAGCGGAAGCCGAGCTCGAGAAGACGACGCTCCGCTCCCCCATCGAAGGCTTTCTCGTGCTCCAGGACATCCCGCTCGACAACGGACGGCGAAAGCCGCAGGTGGGGGACTCGGTGTGGAGCGGCCAACCGATCGCGACGATCCCCGATCTTTCGCAGATGGTGGCGCTCACGCGCATTCGCGAGATCGATCTGCACCGCATCCGCGAGGGGCTGATGGCGCGGCTCGATCTCGAGGCGTATCCCGACCTGGTGATGAATGGTCGCATCGATTTCGTCGGCAGCCTCGCGGAGGCGAGCGCGGATTCGCCATGGAAGTTCTTCTCGGTGCGGCTACTCGTCGATCGTACCGATCAACGACTTCGTCCGGGCATGTCGGTGCGCGTGTCGTTCCTGCTCGATTCGGCGCACGGCGTGGTGGTCGCTCCAGCCGACGCGATGTTCTCCTGCGCGGGGCGGAGCTGCTGCTACGTTCGACGCGCGGGAGAGGTCTGGGAGCAGGCGGTGACGCTCGGGCTCGCCAACGAAACCCAGGTCGAGGTGAGGAGCGGAGTCGCCGCCGGAGAAGAGCTCTTGCTCGCGGTCCCGCAGGGCGCGGTCCGCCGCCGCGAGGCCCCCGTGCCGAGCGCTTGATCGCCGCCGATTGCCCCTCCCGCATGCCGCTTCTCTCCCTGCAAGGAGTCTCGCGCACCTACCTTCGCAACGACGGCGACGTGGCCGCTCTCGACACGGTCTCGCTGCGCATCGACCGCGGGGAATTCGTCAGCGTGACGGGCGCTTCGGGGTCGGGAAAGTCGACTCTGCTGCACGTTCTGAGCCTCCTCGACACGCCGACCGCGGGACGCTACGAGCTCGACGGCGTCGACGTCTCGGCGCTCGGCGATACCCAGCGCGCGCGGCTGCGAAATCAGAGGATCGGCCTCGTCTTCCAGGCCTTTCAGCTCGTGCCGCACTTGACCGTCACCGAGAATGTCGAGTTGCCGCTCGTTTACCGCGGTCTGGACCGGCCGCTGCGGCTCGCGCGGTCGCGTGCGGCCCTCGAGCGCGTCGGCCTCGCGCACCGCCTGACCCATCTTCCCGACGAGCTCTCTGGAGGTGAGCAGCAGCGCACCGCGATCGCGCGCGCGCTCGTCGCCGATCCCGACGTCCTGCTGGCCGACGAGCCGACCGGAAATCTCGACGAGGCGGCGACAGGCGGCGTGCTCGACGTCTTCCGCGACGCCCATCGGGCGGGGACGACCATCGTCGTCGTGACCCACAACGCGCGAGTCGCGGTGCGAGCCGATCGTCGTTACGAGATGGCGGCGGGACGACTTCGTCCTGCGGAGGTGACCGCCGCCGACCCCGCGGGCGTATGAAGGTCGGCGATCTCATTCACGACGCTGCGCGCGGGGTGCGGCTGCATCGCGTCCGCTCGGGGATCACGGCAGCCGGCTTCGCCGCCGGTGCCGCGGCCGCCGTGGCCCTCTTCGCGATCACCGGTGGTGCGCGGGCGGAGATTCTGCGCCGTTTGGCGGCTCTGGGCATCGAGCTGGTCGCCGTGCGCCCCGTCGGCGAAGCGACGCCGGGTGCGCCACCCGCGCTCACGTTCGGCGATGCGGAATCCTTGAGTCGGTCGCTCCGCTTCGTTCGCGCGGTGGCGCCGGTGCGCGCGGTCGAGTCGAGCATCCTGCTGCCGACCGAGCGTGTGAGCGTGCGCGCGATCGGAACGACCCCCGAGTTCTTCACGCTTCGCCGGCTGCGCTTTCAGCGCGGACGAGCGTTCGCCGCCGACGAGGTCGCGCGAGGGGATGCCGTGTGCGTCCTCGGCGCCGAAGCGGCGCGGCGATTCGTCGCTTCGGGCGAGGTGTACGGCTCGCTCGTCAAGGTCGGTGGAAACTGGTACCGGGTGATCGGCGTGCTCGCTGCGGAATCCGGCGGCGCCACCCCATGGGCTGGCGAAGGAACGAATCCTGGGAGGGAGGTCTATCTGCCGATCACCAACACGTTCGCGGCCGACGCGTTTCGGCGTCAGGGGCTGGCCGAGGCGTGGCTGGCGATCGATTCGCGCGTGGATCCGGAAGCGGCTGCGCCGATCGTCGAGCGCGTCCTCGAGAAGCGTCATGAGGGAACGCAGCGCTTCGAGGTCACGACCGCCGCGCGCCTGCTTTCCGAGCATCGTGCCACTCGCGGCTTGCTCAATCGGCTTCTCTTTCTGGTGTCGCTCGCTGCGTTCGCGCTCGGTGGCGTCGGCATGACGACCGCGTCCTGGCAGAACGTCCGTAGTCGCACACGCGAGATCGCCATCCGGCGCGCCGTCGGCGCGCGACAGTCCGAGGTGCTCGCGCAGTTCGTTCTGGAGGGTGTCGTGCTCGCAGCGGGGGGAGCGACCGTCGGCATCGCCGCGGGAATCGCGGGCTCCGGCATCGCTTCTTGGATGAGCGATTGGCCTTGGATGCCGTCGCCACTCGAAGCGGCTCTGACGTTCGCGCTCGCCATCGCGCTCGCCATCGTGTCGACGCTCTACCCTGCGGCGTACGCCGCCGCGCTCGATCCGGTCGTGGCCTTGAGGTTCGACCGATGAGCTCCGAGAGGCCGCGCCGGCTAGGTCGCTACGAGCTTCTCGAGGTTCTCGGACACGGCGCGATGGGCGTCGTCTACAAAGCGCACGACGCGTTTCTCGATCGAACCGTCGCCGTCAAGACCTACCGACAGGACATTGCGGTCACCGAGGACATCCGGCGGCGCTTCGAACGCGAGGTGCGCACCGCGAGCAAGCTCAACCACCCGAACGTCGTGGTCGTCTACGACGGCGGGCTCGAGCAGGACGTGCCCTACCTCGCGATGGAGTTCATCGAGGGCCCCACGCTCGCGGACGAATTGACTCGCCGCGGGAGGCTGCCGAGGGACGAGGCGTTGGCGATGATGGAAGGGATCGCGGACGGTCTCGCCTACGCTCACGACCGCGGAGTGGTTCATCGTGACCTGAAGCCGGCGAACATCCTGCTCTCCGGCAACCGGCATCCCAAGATCGCGGATTTCGGCGTCGCCAGGCTCATGAGTTCGCAGACCGCTGCGACGACCACGCCGGTCGGCACGCCGAGCTACATGGCGCCCGAGCAGATCGAAGGCAAGCCGGTCGACGCGCGCAGTGACGTGTTCGCGCTCGCGATCCTCGCCTACCAGCTGCTGACGGGCCGGCAGCCGTTCGCCGGCGAAGGTTTGGCGGCCGTGCTGTTCCAGATCATGAACGTCGATCCCGAGCCGCCGAGCCGCGTCGATCCGAATCTACCGAAGGCCTTCGACGAGGTCATGGCGCGAGCGCTCGCGAAGGACCCGACGCAGCGGACACGCGACGTAGCCACTTTCGCTTCGGAATTGCGAAGGGCCTTCGCCCCCGCGGAGCCATTGCCGGCAGCGGCTCCCGGGCCGCCCACAGGCCTGAACGCTCCGCTCGAAGTCGGCGATTTCCAGGCCTTCCGCGACCTCGCTCCGCGAAGCGGAAAGTCCTCGCTCTTGGGTCCCGCGATTGCGGTCGTGATCTTGCTGGCCGCCGTGCTCGCTGTGACCGCTTACCTTCGAAGCTCGCGGCGCATGCCGGTTCCTCTCGTGGAGGGAACTCCGGTGGCGATGACGACTGCCGCGCCCTCGACCGAGGCTCCCGTGGTGCCGACCTCGCCACCGCCGTCACCGAAGCCGGCCGAAAAACCGACCGAGCCGCCGCCGCCCGAGCCGACGGCCGTTCGCGTGAAGCCGACCCTCGCGCCGACCGTACCACCGCCACCGACCGCCGTGCCGCCGCCGCGACCGAGGCCGACCGCCGCGCTGCGGCCGGTCGAGCCGACGGCCGCACCGGTCGCCCCGCCCCCGCCGGCGGCGGTCGGCAACCCCTCGATCGACGTGATCTCCGATCCGCCGGGCGCCGAAGTCGTCGTCGACGGCGCGGTCAAAGGCCGAACGCCGCTTCGCATCTCGGATCTCGATCCCGGGAGCTACGACCTCGAGGTGCGCAAGGAAGGCTACGCCTCCTACAAGAAGAGCACCCAGCTCGAATCGGGGGCCGACTACACGATGAAGGTCACTCTGCGGATGATAGTCAACTCGCTGAGGATCCTGTCGCAGCCGCCGGGAGTCACGGTGAGGGTGAATGGCGATCTCAAGGGCCGGACGCCGCTCTCGCTCGGGCAGCTGCCGAGCGGCCATTACGAGGTGACCGGAGATCTCGAGGGCTATCCCCAGCAGACCATCGGCGTCGAGCTGAATGACGGCGAGATCCGGGAAGTCCGGTTCACGTTTGAGCCGAAATGAGAGTGCGCCCCCCCGGAATCCTTGACTGCGCGGCAGAAAACCCAATAGAGTGCCATCGACCCGAAGGCAGAAGGAGGAAGACTAATGGGCAAGGGTAGGATCTTCGGGAGCATCGCTCTACTAGCATCGATCGTCGTCGCCGCGTCCTGGAGCGGGTGCGGTAGCTCGAACGACCAGGGAGTCTCGTTCCGGGCTTTGGGATTTTTCGCAGATGGTACCGGGACGGCCGGTGACGCGGGTCGCTGCGCTTCGCTGCGCGACACTACGATCATCCCCAACGACCTCGACGGTGATGGGACGTTGGACGGCGGGTTCCTTGGGCTGCAGAACAGCATGGTCGCGCAGGGTATTAACGTCGATCACGTGAATCTGTCGTATCACATCAACGGCTCGTCGCTGGCGATCCCGAGCGACGTCTCCGCCTTGTCGCTGCGCCTCGGCCCGACGAACGGCGCAGAGCCGAGCAATCCGTCGACGGGTTTCGCGCAGATCGTCATCGTCAGCCCGGCCATCTTCAAGTTCCTGAACGACAACTCGAGCCGGCTCCCCGATCTGCCGTTCGCCATGGTGGTGAGCGCTACGGCGGTCGGCGTTGCCGATTCCAGCGACGACTTCACCACCAACCGGGTGACCTATCAGGTCGAGTTCACCGCGCTGAGCGGTGGGTGCGCGATTCCGACGCCGACGCCGGGTGAATCGCTCGAGGGCGGAACTGGGACGGGGACGGGAGGGTGATATGAGAAAGCCGCTCATGATGGTGATGTCGTCGGGCGTCGCGGTCGGAGTGGGCCTCGCGCTGATGGCGCTGTACTCCTCGTGCGGGAGCACCGGTGGCGGCGCCAATACGGGCACCGCGGCGTTCGGCCAGTTCGTGAGCCAGTCGTGCTCCCCCGAGGGCCAGGCCGGGGGCGGCAGCTGCCTCAGCCTCAGCGCACCGAATTCGGTGCCCGCCGACGGCAAGACCATTTCAGGCTTCCGCGCCCAGCTGGTTGATGGAAGCGGGGTTGGGATCGGGGGCGTGCAGATTTGCTTCGCATTCGAGGACCCAGCCGTCGCCCGCTTCACGGAGCCGAAGGACGGTTGCGGTCTGACGGACGAAAACGGCATCATCTCCGGGCACTTCCAAGACGGAACCAATCCAGGCAGCTTCACGCTGGTCGCCACCGCGCAGGCGGGCTTCGGCCTGCAGGCGAGACGGGGAATCTCCTTCACGAGCGGAGGCCCTCCGCTTGGTCCGGGTGTCGTCAGCTCACCGTGCGCCTCCGATAGCGACTGCAACCCGGCGCTCTTCTGCAGCTTCAACGACACCTGCTTCCTTGGAGTGTCGCAGTGCACGCAGAAGATCAGCGATACGACGACGACTTGTTGCGCGGATGTCGAGTGCGCGTCGGGAACGTGCAGTGGCGGGACGTGTCTGGCGAGCGGCACGGGAACGCTCGCGAACGGTGCCGCGTGTACCCAGAGTACTCAGTGCCAGAGCGGTTGTTGCGACAGCATCAGCGGTGACAAGTGCCAGCCGACAACAGGAGGGAGCGTCTCCTGCATATGATCAATCGAGCGCTCGTCTAGCTCGTCAGCGAAGGGCCGGCTTGACCGGCCCTTCGCTTATCTAGCCCGCGATGGAAAAGATTCTCCTGCTTCACGGTCCCAACCTGAACATGCTGGGCAGGCGGGAGCCGGGGGTCTACGGGCACCAGACGCTCGACGACATCGTTGGCGCCGCGCGCGCTCTCGGCGCAGAGCTCGGCGTAGAGATCGAGAGCTACCAGTCGAACGTCGAAGGCGAGCTGGTGACGCGCATCCAGCAGGCGGCGAGCCGGTTCGACGCGATCGTGTTCAATCCGGGCGCCTACACGCATACCTCGATTGCGCTGCGCGACGCGGTGCTCGCGGCAGGCTTGCCGGTGGTCGAGGTGCACCTCTCGAACGTCCACAAGCGCGAGCGGTTCCGTCACCGCTCCTACCTCGCCGGGGTCGTGGAGGGGCAGATTCTCGGCTTCGGCGCCGAGAGCTACCTCCTCGGCCTCCGCGCCGCGGTGTCGTTGCTGCGCAGCCGACAGCCCGTGCCGCCACGCGCGCGGCCCGCACGCAAGCGCTCGACGCGGTAGGGTAGCCCATCCGCGCGCGTGTGCGTCTCGCCGAGGGTGTCGCCACACCGGCGGTTGCGGTCGAGCCGTACTCGGTGACCGCACCGCACCAGCGCGAAGCGCTGCAACACCCCGCGCCCTCCCGCTATCCCTCCACCGCTGGGATGGCTTGACGTGATTCCTACTCCTGGTAATACTTCCCAACATGAAGGTATACAAGGTTACGGAGAAGGGTCAGGTGACGATTCCGCTCGAGGTCCGCGAAGCGCTCGGCATCGATCAGGACTCGCTGGTCGAAGTCTGGACGAAGGATGGCGAGGTGCGGATGCGGAAGGTCGACGTCGGCCAGGTGCTGGGGCCTCGCGACCCGATCCGCGAGCTCATCGGTGTCGGGGATTCTGGGCGGCACGACGTGTCCGACCGTCACGATGACCACATTGCCGAAGGGGAGATCCGACGATGGCGCGCATCTTCGTCGACACGAGCGCGATCTACGCGCTCCTCGACCGGAGCGACCGCAACCACCGGGCGTCGGCCACGATCCTCGAAGGATTGACGGTACGGCGTGCTCAGCCGCTGGTCACGAATTTCGTCGTCGCGGAGACTCACGGCCTGCTCGTTGCCCGCCTGGGGCCCGCCATCGCCCGCAGATGGCTCTTCGGTAACGTCTGGACGGTCGAGCGAGTGACGGCCGAGGACGAGGATCGCGCCCGCGGGATACTTCGCGGCTACGAGCACAAGCGGTTCTCCTACACGGACGCGACGAGCTTTGCCGTGATGGAGCGGCTGCGCCTCTCTCAGGCGTTCGCGTTCGATCGCCATTTCGCACAATACGGCTTCCAGCTGCTTGCCGCGTGAACGCGCGGGAAGCGGTCGGGCGCGGCGAGAAGAGCCCGGATCCGTAGCTCGTAGCCTTGCGCTCTCAGGTTGAGGCCCGCCCCCAAACTGGATAGACTCCCGCGGTCTATGCGGCGGACCGGTAAGCGCGGGACTCAGAACATCACGCCGGCGGCGGGGCAAGGCGCGATCCCCGTTAGCGTTCACGACGTGAGCACGCTCATACGGCTGATGGACGAGAACCACCTCGCCGAGATCGAGATCGAAAGCCACGGGTCGAAGATTCGGCTGGTGAAGGATCGGCCCCGCGCGCCCGGCGGCCCGACTTCCGTGCCGACGGAGTCCCCGCCTGCGCCCGGAGCGGCTGCGACGCCGTACGTACCGGCTCCGGAGGGCTCTCTCGACCGCGGCAAGCCGATCATCTCTCCGATGGTGGGCACGTTCTACCGCTCGCCGAGCCCCGATGCGCCCGCGTTCGTGGAGGCCGGGTCCGTCGTCGAGAAGGGCGATACGCTCTGTATCATCGAGGCCATGAAGATGATGAACGAGATTCAGGCCGAGTTCCGCGGTAAGGTCGCACGGGTGGTGGCGGAAAACGGCCAAACCGTCGAGTACGGCGAGTCTCTGTTCATGATCGAGCCGCTGTAAGGAGGCTCTGCAGGGCTTGACAGCTGTCCGATAGGTTAGTATCTGAGTCCAGCCACTAACCGAACGGTTTGCTAGATGGCCTGGGCGGTTGCTAACTCGAATCTCGCGCTGGTGAAATACTGGGGTAAAGCTGACGAAAGCGCCAAGCACCCCGCGAGCGCCAGCCTATCGGTAACCCTCGATTCGATCAGCACTGCGGCCGAGGTCGTCTTCTACCCCGAGCTCTCCAGCGATCGCGTCGAAGGGCTTCCGCCCGCCGCGGAGAGCAAGGTCAAGCGCTTCTTCGAGAGCTTTCGCGCGAAGTTCGGCGTGCGCGGCTATGCGACGATTTTCCTGGCCTCCAATTTTCCGATTGCCGCGGGCCTGGCATCTTCCGCCTCGACCTTCGCGGCTCTGTCGAAGGCTGCCGCGGCAGCCGCCGCGCTCACGCTGGGAGATGCCGAGCTCGCCGAGATCGCGCGTTCCGGGTCGGGCTCCGCATGCCGGTCGATCTACGGAGGATTCGTCGAGTGGCGCCCGGAGGGCGACCGCAGCGTTGTCGAACCGATCGCTGCGAAAGAACACTGGCCGCTTCGCATCCTCGTTGCCGTGACGTCCGAGAAGCCGAAGACGGTCGGCTCGAGCGAGGGGATGCGCCGGACGGTTGCGACGTCGCCTTACTATCCGGCCTGGCTCCGCTCCGGCGCCGACGATCTCGCCGAGGTTCGTGCGGCGATTCGCACGCGTGACCTCTCGCGTCTCGGCACCGTGGCCGAGCGCAATTGTCTCCGCATGCACGCGGCGGCGATGGCGTCGGTGCCGCCGCTCGTCTATTGGGAGCCTGCGACGCTCGGTGCCATGCGCCGCGTCTGGGAGCTTCGTGCCCGAGGCGTAGAAGCGTACTTCTCCATCGACGCCGGGCCGCAGGTGAAGGTTCTCTGCGAGGCGAATGACGCCGAGACGGTGAAGGCCGCGATGGTCGCCGTGCCGGGCGTGATCCGTGTTCTGTCGTCACGGCCTGGCGACGGCGCGCGGATCGTCGATCGTGCGCCGCCGTGGGCGCTCGCGGGCTCGCGCTCGATGCCGCGACAGGCGGTGGTGTCATGACCGCGCTCGAAGTTGGAGCGCCGGGGAAGCTCTTCGTGATCGGCGAGTACGCCGTCTTGCATGGTGGGCGTGCTCTGGTCGCGGCGATCGATGCGGGCATTTCCTGCCGCGTGGAGGCGGCCTCGACCTGGTGCGTTGCGGCGCCGGACCTGGGCGTCGACGGGACGCTCGCCGAGCTGTCCGGAGAGCCGCGGTCCGCGTTGCTCGGGTCCGCGGTCTCGGCCGCCTGCGACGAATTTCGTCTCGAGCGTCCCCTCCGCTTCACGGTGCGCGGCACGCGCCCGGCCTCGCGCCGCAAGGTCGGGCTCGGGGGAAGCGCGGCGAGCGTCGTCGCGATTTTGGCCGCGGCGGCGGCTGCCGTCGGGGAAGATCTCGAAGCGAACGAGACGCGCGATCGGTTGTTCCGATGCGGGCTCTCCGTTCATCGCCGGCATCAGCGCGGGCGTGGCAGCGGCGCCGACGTTGCTGCGAGCGTCTACGGCGGCTGGATCGACTATGCGGCTGCGGAGGGTGGCCCGCGCGTCGTCGCCGCGGCGCTGCCCGCCGGCATTCGGCTCGCGGCGGCGTGGAGCGGGGTGGCGAGCGATACGGCGCGAGCGCTCGAGGCCTTCGAAGCGGTGGGCGTCCTCCCCCGTCTGCGTACGATCCTCGGGCGCTTCTGGACGGCGGTGGGCGCGCAGGACCGGGACGGCATTCTCTCCGAGATCGATGCCTACGGTGCGGCTCTCCAAGAGCTCGCGGGGCGATCGCCCGGTGCGGAGCGCATCGCCGAGCTGGTCAGAGTCGCCCGCGCGTGCGGGCTCGCGGCCAAGGGCTCGGGTGCCGTCGGTGGCGACTCGGCGGTCGCCATCACGTTCGATCCCGCACTCGTGCCCGCTGTCGAGAAGGAGTGGCGTACACTGGAGGCCGAGCCGCTCGCGGTGTCGATCGACACTCGCGGGGTTCACCGTGAGAACAGTCATGCGTGATGCGTCGATCGAGCGCCGGAAACGCTCGCACCTCGACCTCTGCGCGAGCGCCGACGTCGAGCATCGTGAGAAGACGACCCTTCTCGAGGAGGTGGAATTCGTCCACGATTCGCTCTCCGGCGTCGATGTCGCCGAGGTGGATCTGTCGGTCGAGTTTCTCGGACGGAGGCTTCGCGCCCCCTTCCTGATCACCGGCATGACCGGTGGCACACCCGATGCGGCCGCGGTGAACCGCGATCTCGCCCGCCTCGCGGAAAAATTCGGCATCGGTTTCGGGCTGGGCAGTCAGCGGGCGATGCTGCGCCGGCCCGAGCTCGCAACGACGTACTCCGTGCGGCGCGAAGCGCCGACCACCTTGCTTCTGGCCAACCTCGGCCTGACCCAGGCGGCGGAGACGGCGAGCGCCGAGATCGCCCGCCTCGTCGAGATCGTAGGCGCCGATGGGCTTTGCCTGCATCTCAATCCCGCGCAGGAGCTGGTACAGAAAGAGGGCGACCGCAAGTTCTCCGGCGGGCTCCGCGCGCTCGAGCGAATCGTCGCGGAGCTCGCCATCCCGGTGATCGTCAAAGAGACCGGGTGCGGCATCTCGGCCAAGGTCGGCCGTCAGCTCGAGCAGGTGGGCGTGCGCTACGTAGACGTGTCCGGCGCCGGTGGCACGTCGTGGGTTCGCGTCGAGGATCTGCGCGGCGACGCGCGCAGCCACGCGCTCGGCGAGCTCTTCCGCGACTGGGGAATTCCCACGGCCGCGTCGCTGGTGCAGCTGCGTCGAACGAACCTCGTGCGCATCGCCAGCGGCGGCATCCGCAACGCGCTCGACGCGGCCAAGGCGCTGGTGCTCGGCGCCGAGATCTGCGGCTTCGCATTGCCGGTGTTTCGCGCCTATCGATCCGGCGGCCTCGAAACGGCGGGCGCGTTTTTGGAACAGACGATCGAGGGTCTGCGCGTGGCGATGGTGCTGACGGGCGCGCGCACGTTGGCAGAGCTCCGCAAGAAACCGGTCGTGCTCGGGCCGCGGCTCGAGCGTTGGGGCCAAGAAGAGGAGTCATGATGACTTCGCGACTTCCCGGATTTCACCGTCTGCCGCGCGAGGCTCGCCTCGCGCTCCTCACCGAGACGCTCGGTCTCTCCGAGAGCGAGCGTCGGCTGCTCGGCGGCGCCGAAGCGCTGGCGCTCGATACGGCCGACAGCATGATCGAGAACGCGGTCGGCGTGTTCGGTCTGCCGCTCGGTATCGCCGCGAACTTCCACATCAACCGCCGCGACTACCTCGTGCCGATGGTGACCGAGGAGCCGTCGGTGGTGGCGGCGGCGTCCAACGCGGCACGCCTCGTGCGCGCCGGCGGCGGCTTTACGGCCGAGGCGGACGAGCCACTGATGATCGGCCAGATTCAGCTGATCGAAGTGCCGAATCCCGAAACCGCCGTGCTGCGGCTGCTCGCGGAGACCCCGCGGCTCCTGGAAGTCGCGCGACGGCTACAGCCGCGGATGGTGGCGCGCGGCGGCGGAGCCCGGGAGATCGAGGTCGAGCTCGCCGCCGACGGCTCGGTCGCCGTACACGTGATCGCCGACGTCGGCGACGCGATGGGTGCGAATGCCATCAACACCTTGATGGAGGGGCTGGCTCCGGAGGTGACGGCGATCACCGGCGGGAGCGTCAATCTGCGAATCCTCTCGAATCTCTCCGATCGCCGGCTCGCACGCGCGCAGGCGGTGATCCCGCTCGACCTTCTGCGGGTCGACGGCATGTCGGGCGAGACCGTGGCGCAGCGGATCGAGAGCGCGTCCAACTTCGCCGCTGTGAGCCCGCATCGCGCCGCAACCCACAACAAGGGTGTGATGAACGGCATCGACGCCGTGGCGATTGCCACCGGCAACGACTGGCGGGCGATCGAGGCCGGCGCGCATGCGCATGCCGCACGCGACGGACGCTACGGACCCCTCGCGATCTGGTGGGTCGAGGCGGGGGCGCTGCGCGGCGCGCTCGAGCTGCCGCTCGCCGTCGGCACCGTCGGCGACCGCATCCGCATCAACCCGCGCGCGCAGCTCGCGCTGCGCATGCTCGCGGTGTCGGGCGCACGGGAGCTCGCGGCCGTCATGGCAGCGGTCGGCCTCGGGCAAAACTTCGCGGCACTGCGGGCGCTCGCCACCGAAGGCATTCAGCGCGGCCACATGGAGCTGCATGGCCGCAGCGCCGGCAACGGTACGGGACAGTCGGATGGCTCGCGACTGAGCGCATGAGCTCGAGCGTGTCCGCCTCCGCGCCCGGGAAGGTCATCCTCCTCGGCGAGCACAGCGTCGTGTTCGGAGCGCCGGCGATCGCCGCGGCCATCGATCGCCGTCTCGAGGTGCGCGTACGGCTCGACGGCGGCCCGCCCGCCTCCTCCGACGCCAAATTCCAGCGCGCGGTCGCGGTGGCGGCGCATGATCTCGAGCTCGACCCTGCACGCCTCGCGATCGAAGTTGTGTCCGACATCCCGCCGGCCTGCGGTCTCGGCAGCTCGGCGGCTCTCAGCCTTGCGTTGGTTCGAGCCCTGGCGTCGCTCAGCGGCCGCGCCCTATCCGACCAAGAGATCCACGCCCGCGCGAGCCGTGTGGAAGACGTCTTCCACGGCACGGCGTCCGGCGTCGACGTGGCGGCGTCGGCATCGGGGGGCGTCGTCTGGTTCGAGCGCTCGAATCCGCCGCGCATCGAGCCGCTGCGCCCCGCTCGGGCGATCGATCTCGTGGTCGGCATGAGCGGAGATCCGCGCAGCACGGCGGGACCGGTCGCCCGTCTGCGCGATCGGCATGCGAAGCGGCCCGAGCTCTACGGGCGCCTGTTCCAGCTCGCGGGCGACGTCGTCCGCGCGGGACGAGAGGCCCTCGAGGCGGGCGATTGGGAGAGCTTCGGCACGCTGATGGACACCGCGCAGGGGCTCCTCAACGCGTTCGGCGTTTCGACGCCGACACTCGAACGGATGGTCGCCGTCGCGCGCGGCGCGGGCGCGCTCGGCGCCAAGCTGTCGGGGGCGGGAGGTGGAGGGGTGATCATCGCGCTCGCTCCTTCTTCGGCCGTGCGCGTCGCCGAAGCGCTTCGCGCCGCGGGCTTCGATGCGTTTTCCACCCGGATCGGCTCGGGGACTCCGCAGGAGGTCGAGGATGCAAAATCGAATTGCGGAAGCGCGTGAGCTCCGCTCGGAAGAAGCAAGCGGGGGATCCGATCTCGCGGCCGGGGTGCGGCAGGCGGTTGAGCGCGCCCAGAACCGCTTTCTCTCGCTCCAGTCTTCCGAAGGCTATTGGCACGCTCCGCTCGAGGCCAACGTCACGATGGACGCGCAGTGCATCTTCTTCAATCGCTTCCTCGAGCGGGAGCGGCCGGAGGTGGAGAAGCGTCTGGTTGCCCACATCCGCTCGACGCAGCAGTCCGAGGGAAGCTGGCCGCTCTTCGAGAACGGCCCGGGACATCTGAGCGTCACCGTCGAAGCGTATACGGCGCTGCGCCTGATGGGCGCGGCGGAGAACGATCCGGTGCTCGAGCGGGCGCGCGGATTCATTCTCGAGCGCGGTGGGCTCGAGCGTGCGGGGGTGTTCAGCAAGATCTTCCTCGCCTACTTCGGCGAAGTGCCGTGGACCGCGGTGCCGACGTTGCCCCCCGAGCTGATGTTCGTGCCCCCGCGCAGCGGCTTCAGCATCTACGAGATGTCGAGCTGGGCGCGTGGTACGGTGGTGCCGCTGCTCGTGCTGATGGCGTTTCGGCCCCGCGCCAAGACCCCCGCAGGCTTCACGGTTCGTGAGCTCTACCGCGACCCTGCGCGCGCGGGCGAGCTCTACGTCAGCCGACCGTACACGACGTTCTCGCTCGACAATTTCTTTCTCGTCGCCGATCGCGTGCTCAAGCTTTGGGACCGGCTGCCGTTCCATCCTCTGCGCCGCCGGGCGATCCAAGCCGCTTGCGAATGGACGATCCAGCACCAGGACCGCAACGGCGGCTGGGGCGGGATCCAGCCACCGATGGTGAACGGTCCGATGGCGCTCAAGGCCGCCGGCTACCCCGCGGACCATCCCGGAATCGCCAAGGGCATCCAGGCGGTCGACGACTTCCTCATGGAGATCCCGACCGGCCATCTGATCGCGCAGCCTTGCGTGTCTCCCGTCTGGGATACCGCGCTTGCCGCCAAGGCGCTGCTCGACTCGGGGATGGCAGAAGACCATCCGGCGCTCGTCAAGGCGGCGGGGTGGCTCGTCGAGCAGCAAATTCAGAAGCCCGGCGACTGGTCGATCAAGAACCCGACGTTACAGCCAGGCGGCTGGGCGTTCGAGTTCGCCAACGACTGGTATCCCGACGTCGACGACGCGGCGGTGATCCTCATGGTGCTCCGGCGCATCCGCCACTCGGAGGCGCGGCGGAAGGAGGACGCGATCAAGCGCGGCCTCACCTGGACGATCGGCATGCAGAGCGCGAACGGCGGCTGGGGGGCGTTCGACACCGACAACACGCTCGATCTTCTGAACCGCATTCCGTTCGCGGACATGAAAGCGATGATCGATCCGCCGACCGCCGACGTCACCGGACGCATGCTCGAGCTCATGGGGTCGTATCACTTCGACGCGAACGATCCGCGCGCCGCGCGTGCCGTCGAGTTCTTGCGCCGCACCCAGGAGCCGTTCGGCGCGTGGTGGGGGCGCTGGGGGGTGAACTACGTCTACGGCACGTGGTCGGTGCTCGCCGGACTGCGGGCGCTCGGCGAAGACCTCGGTGGAGAACCCCTCCGTCGCGCCGTGCGTTGGCTCAAGTCGGTTCAGAACGACGACGGCGGCTACGGCGAAGACTGCCGCTCGTACGACGATCCGTCGCTCGCGGGCCGGGGCCGGAGCACGGCGTCACAGACGGCCTGGGCGGTTCTCGGCCTGCTCGCTGGGGAGCAAGGCGTCAGCCCTGAGCTCGTCCGTGCCGTCGAGTACCTCGTGCGCACCCAGGGCGAAGACGGCTTCTGGGCCGAGGACGAATTCACGGGGACCGGATTCCCGGGGCACTTCTACCTCCGCTACTGGATGTATCGCGCGTACTTCCCGCTGATGGCGCTCGGCCAGTTCGCCGAGCGCCTCGCGGTTGCCCCGCTGGCTGGGTAGAGGTTGGCGCGAACCGCCGGGTGAGGGGAGTCTTCGGGGAATTCACCGAGGAAATGGATCGAACGATGCGAGACGTCGGAATCGAGAATCTCAGTGTCGATCTGCCGATGTAGTCTCTCTCGCTCGACGGGCTGGCCAAGGCGCGTGGCGTGGATCCGCAGAAGTACCGCCGTCGTCGGTCCTGGCGCCGGCACGGCCGCGGTGATGACGGCGGTGTCGGTGTCGGTGTCGGGATAGCTCCTTGGCGACGTCGATCGATCGCGAGCTCTCGTTCCGCTACTGCGTGCGCTTGGCGCGCTCGCATCCCGAGAACTTCTTCATCGGATCGCTCTTCCTGCCGCGCGCAAAGCGGCGGCATCTGGCTGCGGTGTATGCCTATGCGCGGCTCGCCGATGACATTGCGGACGGGGATCTACCGACCGGCGACAAGCTCGCAGGGTTGGATTGCTGGGAGGAGCGATTGGACGGATGTCTGCGCGGGGTCTCGACGCATCCCGTGTTCGTCGCGCTCGGTGCGACGATCCGCGAATGCGACTTGCCTGTCGAGCCGCTTCGCGATTTGTTGCAGGCATTTCGCTACGACGCCGCCTTTCGGCCGTTTGCGACGTTCGCGGATCTCCTCGACTATTGTTGCAACTCCGCCAATCCCGTCGGGAGGCTCGTGCTCTCGCTCTTCGGTTACCGCGACGAGAACCTCTGGCGGCTCTCGGACGACATCTGTACGGCGCTTCAGCTCACGAACTTCTGGCAGGACCTCGGCGTGGATCTCGCCCGCGGCCGGCTGTATCTGCCTCTGGAGGACCTCGAGCGCTTCGACGTGAACCGCGGCACGCTGGAGGCAGGCCAGAGCCCGAAGGGGTTGCGCTCGCTCGTGCGCTTCGAGGTCGAGCGCACGCGCGAGCTCTTTGCGCGCGGCCTGCCGCTGGCCGAGCACGTGAACCGGCGGGTCGGGCGCGAGGTGCGCATGTTTGCGAGCGGAGGGCTGACGATCCTGAAGCGCCTCGAGCAAGGTGGCTACTCGCCGGTCGAATGCCGGCCGCGGCTCACCGCACGCGACAAGCTCCGTCTGTTGACGCTCGGGTTGGTGGGGGCGTAGCGATGCTCCACACCGACCTCGCCAACGATTTTCGCTTCTGCGGGGATGTCGCCCGGCGAAGCGCTTCGAGCTTCTATTACACGCTGCGGCTGCTACCGCCTGCGCGGCGCAATGCGCTCTATGCCGTGTATGCGTTCTGCCGCGCCGTGGACGACGCCGCGGACGAGGCGGATCCCGCCGCCGCGCCTCGCCTGATCGGCGAGTGGCGAGCCGAGCTCGAGCGCTGTTATCAGGGCGCTCCGCTTCACCCGGTCACGGTTGCGCTGGCGGCTTCGCTCAAGCAGTTTCCGGTGCCGCAGTCCGCGCTCGCGGCGGTCATCGACGGCGTCGAGATGGACCTCGTCAAGCGCCGCTACGCGACCTTCGACGAGCTCGAGCTCTACTGCCGGAGGGTCGCTTCTGCGGTCGGCCTCGCCTCGATCGAGATCTTCGGGTATACGAACCCACGCGCCCGCGAGTACGCCGTCGACGTGGGCCTCGCGCTTCAGCTGACGAACATTCTGCGGGATCTCTCGGAAGACGCCGAGCGCGATCGCGTGTATCTGCCCGAGGAGGACCTAGCCCGCTTCGGCGTGCCCACCGAGGACGTCTTGCGCGGCGTCTACAACCGGCGCTTCGTCGCGCTCATGGAGTTCGAGAGCGATCGGGCGCGGCGCTACTACCGTTCGGCCGAGCGGCTGCTCCCCCGAGGACGCGGCGAGCCTTCGCCCGGCCGAAGTCATGCGCCGCACCTACGAGGAGGTGCTCGATCGCATTGTGGAGGAGCGCTACTTCGTGTTCGGTCGCCGACTCGGCCTGTCGCGCAGTCGTAAGGCGGCGCTCGCGGCGTCGATGTGGATCGGAGCGCTCTCTCCGTGAAGAAGCGCGTCGTGGTGGTGGGTGGGGGTTGGGCAGGCCTCTGTGCCGCGCTCGGGCTTGCCGAGCGCGGCGCAGAGGTACGGTTGATCGAGAAGCGCGCCGTGCTGGGCGGCCGCGCCTACTCGTACCGCGCTCGCGAGGCGGGGCACACCGTCGACAATGGACAGCATCTGCTCATGGGCTGCTACCGCGCCACGCTCGGCTTCCTCGAGCGCATCGGCGCGCGTGACCGCGTCGAGGTGCAGCCGCAGCTCTGCGTGCCGTTTCTGCATCCCGAGCGAGGCCCGGCGACCTTTCGGTGCGCCGCTGCGCCGAGCCCGCTGCACCTGACGCTCGGAGCCATGCGTTACACGCTGTTGTCGCCGGGGGAGCGTCTGCGGCTCGTCCTGGGTGGCTTGCGGATCGCGCTCGGCTACCGCGGTGGATCCGCGGTCACGGTGGCGCAGGCGCTCGCATCGGCCGGCCAGAGCCAGAACCTGTGCACCTGCTTCTGGAACCCGCTGGCGATCGCCGTCCTGAACGAGCTGCCCGAGCGCGCCTCGGCGGATCTGTTCGCCGAGGTGCTGCGCCGGGTGTTCTTCGCGCCGGCCGCCGCTTCGCGCATCGTCTTTCCGCGCGTCGGTCTGTCCGATCTCTGCGCCGAGCCGGCTGCTCGTGCGATCGAGGCGGCGGGCGGTGCCGTCGAGACCGGCCCCTCCGCGCGCGGCGTCGTGCTGGAGGGCGGCCGGGCGGTGCGCGTCTCCCTGCAGGGACGTCCGGACGTCGACGCCGACGCGATCGTACTCGCGGTTCCTCCTCCTGCGCTCGAGCCGCTGCTGCCCGATTCGCTGCGAGCGGCCGAAGGCTTCGCCACGCTCGACCAACTTCGCCCGTCGCCGATCGTCTCGGTCCATCTCTGGTTCAGGGAGGCCTTTCCTGCTCCGCGCATGGCGGGCTTTCTCGACGGCCCGATCCACTGGCTGTTCACCCCGCCGATGCAGCCCGATCGCGGCCGGTACCTGACGTTGGTGGCGAGTGGCGCACACGGCTTGGTGGGCGAGCCGGTGGAAGACCTCGTGCGCATCGCTCGCGGCGCGGTCGACCGCTACCTGCCGCACACTCGAGGCTTCGATCTCGCGGATGCGCTCGCCGTGAAGGAAGCGAGCGCGACGTACGCCGCCACTCCGGCGGAGCAGCGCCTGCGGCCGGGCACCCGCACGAGGATCGCCAACCTCTTTCTCGCCGGCGACTGGACCGACACGGGCCTGCCGGCGACGTTGGAGAGCGCGGTGGTGAGCGGCGAGCGGGCAGCCGCCGCCGCGCTCGAATACCTCTCCGCCTCGTGAGCGCCCCCGGCCGCCGCTCCAGAGGTGCTGAGCGCGGGCGCTTGAGGGTGCCCGCGGAGTGTGGCTTAGTCTAGCCGGCGCGCTGGGTAGCGGACGGCCGAAGCCGATGTTCAGGAAGATCCTCGTCGCCAACCGTGGTGAGATCGCCGTGCGCATCATCCGCGCCGCGCGCGTGCTCGGCGTGCCCACCGTGGCGGTGTTCTCGACAGCGGACCGCGAGGCGCTGCACGTGCGCATGGCGGACGAGCGCGTCTGCATCGGGCCGCCGAGCGTGGAGGAGAGCTACCTCAACATCCCCGCGATCATCGGCGCGGCGCTGACGCTGCGCGCCGATGCGATCCATCCCGGCTACGGCTTCCTCTCCGAGAACGGCGACTTCGCGGAGGCCTGCCAGAGCTCGGGGATCACGTTCATCGGACCACGCGTGCGCGCGATCCGGCTGATGGGGGACAAGCCGCGCGCCCGCAAAATGATGGCGCGGGCGGAGATTCCCGTGCTGTCGGGATCGCTCGGAGCGGTGAACGACGCCGAGGAAGCGAAGAAGGTGGCCCGCGACGTCGGCTATCCCGTGCTGCTCAAGGCGGCGGCGGGCGGGGGCGGGCGGGGGCTGCGGATCGCCAAGAGCGACGCCGAGCTGGTCCGCGTGTTCCAGGTGGCGCAGGCCGAGGGAGAAGCGTCGTTCGGCAACAGTCAGGTCTACGTCGAGAAGTACCTCGAGCGAGCCCGCCACATCGAGTTTCAGATCGTCGCCGACCAGCACAAGCAAGTGATCCATCTCGGCGAGCGGGACTGCTCGATCCAGCGGCGCTACCAGAAGCTGCTCGAAGAGACACCTTCGCCCGCGCTCGACCCGCCGCTGCGCGCCCAAATGGGCCGCATCGCGGTGCGGGCCGCGCAAGTCGTCGGCTACAACAACGTCGGCACGATCGAGTTCCTGCTCGCACCGGACCGCGCTTTCTACTTCATCGAGATGAACACCCGCGTCCAGGTGGAGCATCCCGTGACGGAGATGACGACCGGAATCGACATCGTGCAGGAGAGCATTCGCGCAGCTGCCGGCGAGCCGCTGTCGATCGCACAGGATGCGGTGCAGCCGCGCGGGCATGCGGTCGAGTGCCGCATCAACGCCGAGGACCCCGAAACCCAGCTGCCGAGCCCCGGCACGGTGACGGCGTTCCTCCCGCCGGGCGGGTTCGGGATCCGTGTCGACACGCATCTGCATGTAGGTTGCACGATCCCGATCTACTACGACTCGCTGGTGGCCAAGGTGGTGGCACACGGCCGCGACCGCGCCGACTCTGTGCAGCGCATGCGCGGCGCGCTCGCCGAGTGCACGATCGAAGGCATCAAGACGAACATCCCGCTCCACCTGAAGATCCTCGAGCACCCGAGCTTCCGCGCGGGGAGCACGCACACGAGGTTCCTCGAGGAGCTGGCTGCTTCCTCTCCCTGAACGGTATCCGCGGCTCGTGGTCCGCAGCGCCGAGTCTACTCCGCCCCCGCTCCTCACTTCTCGACGAAGCCGGTGCACTTCTCCTGTATCGCGCCCTGGGGGAAGTTCTTGTCGTCGACGTCGAACCTGCTCGCGTGCGCCGAGGCGCAACCATACTTGCGCCCGAGCGCCGAATGGAATCGACCCATCGAAAACATCACGGCCAGAGCCACGAGGATCACGACGATGATGTACTCCGTCATCGCCTGACCGGACTCGTCACGCAGCAGACGAGCGTGCGAAACTTCGGACACCGTTCGAACCCTCCATCGCGAGGGAAGCCAGACACCGAATAGCGTATCCGATCCCCGAGGCTACCGCAAAGACGGCCGCCGAGATCCCCTCAGCAGGGTGCTCGACGCTACGAAAAGCGCGCTTGGTTTTCGTCGATCCGTACTCGGATCGATGAAAACCAAGCGCAACAGCGCGAAGCGCTGCACGCAGTCTCGGTAGCTCGGTTGATCGGAGACGAGTCGCGACCAGCGGGAGCGACTGTAAAGGACGCAAACCGATTCGGTGGGTTATTGTTTTCCGCGCTCCGCGCGGTTGCGGTCGGTTGTGATCGACCCGAGTACGGGCCGATCACAACCGACCGCGCTCTTCGTCTTCTCGGAGCATTCCACCGAGAATGAGGTGTTACACCCGCCGCGTCGCCAAGTTTCGGTAGACGCTTGTCTCTTCGATCGACGAACCGTAGGACATTGGCACGATCGACCGGGGAACACCTACGAAGGGCGGCAATTCGCGGCGCAATCGCGGAGACCTCTTCTCGCTCTTCCGCGCGCTCGACGTCGAGCGGCTCGCGTTCGTCTTTCTGCTCATGCTTCCCGCCGCCTCGGGTCTTCGCGCGCGCCTACAGGACAACGACCTCTGGTGGCATCTCAGCGCGGGACAGTGGATCGTGCAGCACCGAGCCGTACCGTGGACCGATCCCTTTTCGTACACGGCCACCGGACAGCCCTGGATCGCGTACAGCTGGCTCCCAGAGGTTTTGTTTCATCTGGTCGCGACCCGCTTCGGCTTTGCCGCTCTGCGCTGGGGCGGGGCGGCGCTCCTCGTGGCGATCGTGGCGGCCTCTTATTCCTCGTGTCGCGCTGCCGGGGCGCGGCGAATCGTTGCGGTCGTCGCGACGGCGCTCGGCGGCCTTGCCGGCACGGGAGGCTGGTCCGTGCGTCCGCAGGCCTTGTCGTTTCTGTGCCTCGCGTTGCTGCTTCGCTGTCTTTTCAGTCCACCGGGGTCGCGTTCCCGACGCCTCGCGCCCCTGATCGTCGCGCTCTGGGCAAACTGCCACATTCTCTTCTGGCTCGGACCGGCGCTTCTCGCCTTGGCGGCGGCCACCAAGGCGTTCGAGGGACGGAGGGACCACGAGCTCGAATGGCTGAGCGTCGCCTCATCCGCCGCGGTGCTGCTGAACCCTTACGGCTGGCGGCTCGTCGCGCATCTGCCGACGATGGCAGTCCAACCCGCCGCAGCTCGGGCCGTCACGGAGTTCCGCTCGCCGGACTTGGCCGAGCTCCCGGGCGTCTTTTTCGCGGTGCTTCTGCTCGTCGGCATCATCCTGCTCGCCATCGCTCGTCGCCGTCCGTCCGCCTTCGAGGTCGGGAGCTTCGTCGGCTCTCTCGCGCTGGCGCTCTGGACGCAGAAAAACATGGCGATCTTCGGCCTCGTCGCCGCGCCGACGCTGGCACTTGCTCTCGGCAGTGTATGGCCGGAGGCCAATGAGCGAACAGCGCCGCCGTGCGTCGGATTGCTCGCCCTGCACTGGGTCGCCGCCGTCGCCGTCGTGGCGGGTCTCGCCGCCGCCGCGCCCCGCGAGCGGGGATGGCGCGAGAACATCGAGCCCGGCGCGTTCCCGGTCGCGGCCGTCGACGTCATCGCGGAGCGCTACGCGGGACGGCGCCTCTTCAACGACTTCGACTGGGGCGGTTTCTTGATCTTCCGCCTGTCATCCGGCGACCCAGGTGTCGATCGACGGGCGCACGCAAGTCTACGGAACCGAGCTCCTCAGCGACTATTCCCGCACGCAGTTCGGAGTTGCCGGCTGGGAGCGATTTTTCGCGCGGTGTGATCCCGAGATCGTGCTCTGGCCGCGTCAGGGTGCGTTGGCCTCTCTCCTGCGACACCGCCCCGGTTGGCGCGTCGCGTATGAGGACGACGTGGCGGTGCTGTTCGCGCGGACTACTTGAGAATCGGAAACAGGCTCGTGAAGTCGTCCGTCCAAAGCAGGCGATGCGGCGGGGGTTCGACGACGACGGCCCGCGATTCGATCCGCAACCGTTCGACCAGAGCTCGGTTCGAGGAAAGAAGCGCCCAAAGGGCGGCGGAGACGCCATGCGAAGAATCGGCGCGGTTCTTCAAGAAGACGAGGCTCTTTTCGAGCCTTTGCGCCGCCGCGGCGACGACCGGGCGCAAGTCCAGTGCGCGGTTGGAAATGTGCACCGCGAGCACGCCGTCGGGTTTCAGATGCCGGAAGTACAGGCGGAACGCTTCGAGCGTGAGCAGGTGCATCGGGATCGCGTCGCTCGAAAAAGCGTCCGCGACGAGGACATCGAAGTCGTGCGCAGGTTCGGCCCCGAGGACGAGCCGTGCGTCGCCGAGCTCGACGTGCACGTCGCCGGCGGTGTCGGCGAGATAGTGGAATTCGCGGTTCGCGACCTCGAGAACCAGCGGATTGATCTCGTAGAACCAGAGCTCGTCCGCCGATCGCGCATACGCGGCGAGCGTGCCTACGCCGAGCCCGACGATGCCGAGTCGCCGCGGGCCCTCGGGCAGCGCCGCGAACAGCCGTCCAACACCGGTTTCGCGGCCGTAGTAGGAGGTCGGCTCTCGGCGCCGGTCGGGATCGAGCATCTCGAGGCCGTGAGTCGTCGCGCCGTTCTGCAAGATGCGCCGTCCGCCGCCATGCGCGTCGGGCACGTCCATGATGCGAACGGTGCCGTAGAAGTTGCGCCGCAGCAGGCGTGATTGCGCATGGTAGGCGCGCAAGTCGAACCCCATCAGGCCGATGATGGCCGAGGAGGCTTGAATCCAGAGGAACCAGGCGCCGCGGCGCTTCGCGAACCTCGCCGGCGATTCGCGGTAGATCGGGACGAGCGGCAGAAGCAGGGCAAGGACGATGCCGCATTGGAGCTCGAAGTACGTGTCGAAGAGCCGCGGCGCGAGGATCGCGCCGAACCCTCCGCCGCCCGCGCCGCCCAACGCGGACGCGAGATAGAACGAAGTCAGACGCGCCGGCTCGGGGCGGAGGCGCGCGAGCTCGCCGTGGCAGGCCATACAGGCGACGAACAACAGCAGGGCGTGAAACGAGAAGGTGAGCTTCACCGACAGATTGTTCGCCGCATAGCCGAAGGCGACCGGCACGCTCGCGACGAGCAGCGCGGGTAGAAACAGGCGCCGCCGATACCAGCGATCGCTCTCGAAGCAGAGGATGAAGCTCAGCAGGTAGATCATGAGCGGCATCACCCAGAGAAACGGGACGACCGCGATCTCTCGACAGATCCGGTTCGTGACGGCGAGCAGCAGAATCGAGCCACAGGCCGGAAGCGCGAACCAGAGAAAGCGAGTGACGATCGGCGTAGAGCGCGCGGGCTCCCGAGGCTCGACTCGGCGTAGCACGTCGTCCGCGACGCCGACCGTGCGGATTCCCGCCGCGACGCTCACCGCAGCGAACACGAGGAACGCCGCCGACCACCAACGAAGCTGCGCGCGAATCGCGAGCGACGGCTCGACGACGAACGGATAGCTTGCGAGGCCAACGACCGAGCCCATGTTCGAGAGCGCGTAGAGCCGGTAGGGCGAGCGGCCCGGCGCACCGCGCGACGCCCAGGCTTGAAGAAGCGGGCTCGTCGAAGACAGCACGAAATAGGGGAGGCCGATCGTCGCGCCGAGGACCGCGAAAATCTGGGCCGTCGGATCCTCGACCGGCGAGGGCTTCCTCGATGGATCGATCGCGATCGGCAGCGCGAGAAGTAGCGCCGCGCCGAGGACGAGGGTATGCACCACGACCTGGGCGCGCGGGCGCAGGCGGGTCGCGAGCACGTCCGCGTACGCATAACCGGCGACGAGCAAGCTCTGGAAGAAGACGAGGCACGTCGTCCACACGGCCGGCGTGCCGCCGAACCAAGGGAGAATCGCCTTGGCGATCGCCGGCTGGATCTGAAAGAGAAGGAAGGCGGACAGCAGGATCGCGAGACCGTGCGCCGTCATCGTTTTCCGGGAGCGCGGCTCGATCCGACCGGCTCGATCACGAGAACGTCTCCGACCCGCGTTGCCGATTCGGCAATCGAGCCAACCGGCAGCTCGAGCGCGGAGCGCGCTCCCTGGCCGCCGAAGGCGATCCGCCATGGCGAGAGACCCGCGATCGTCCGAGTGACCCGCAGAGAGCGGTCGAGAAAGACGACGTCGATCGCGAAGCGCATGAAGAACATGTGAATGCTCGAGCACGGGTCGAGCCAAAGGCCTGCTCCACTCGGGAGCGAACGCTCGCCCAGGAGGCCACGACCGCGGGCCACGAACGAAGCGGCTCGTGTAGCGGCCTCCGCGAGCAGGTTCTCCGTCCGCAGATTTCTCACCTGGTAATAGGGCGGTTGCCTTGACATGTCAGAGTCGATTGCAGGAAGGATACACTGGTATCAGAGCCGATACGGGGAACCAAAGCGGGATTCTGGGAAAACCCTTTGGATTCGTGACCTCAAAGGTTGGTACGAGCGATGCTGTAATGGATGGGGTGCCGCCGAGAGACTCGGCCGGCGGATTTCGACTTAAGCAGTGAGCCAGGGAGGTCAATGCATATGAATCGATTCGCGAAGTTTCTTCGGAACCAGCGCGGTCAAGGGATGACCGAGTACATCATCATCGCGATCCTCGTCGCGCTCGTGGTGATGTTTGCGGTCAACCGCTTCGGCGGCATGCTGCGGAACCGCTTCGGCGGGGCCGTCGAGGCAGTGAGCAACGTGAATGTGGTCGACACCAACGTCCAGAAGCTCGATCCTGAAAAGGAAGGGGGCCAGACGGACAAGGCCGACAGCGGAAAACTCGACCTGGGAGAACAAAAGTAGAACCGCCGTGGGGAAGGGGGCAAGTGGGGCCCTTCGCGAACACGGATCGGCCTCCTTGCCCCTCCCACAGCTAGCTTCCTCATATCAGGCAAAGGCGGCGTGCGCGCTCAATCCGGGCAGGCGACCGAGTACGTCCTGACCGCGGTCCTGATCTCGCTCGGCCTACTCCTCGTCGTCTTCCGGTTCGGCGGAGCATTGAGGGGGAGGTTCGATCACGCCACGGAAAAGCTCGAGACGACGTCTCCGGGCAGCGGCATCAGGACGGGTGGCGGCCAGGAAAAGGAGGGGTCCCCGCCGGCGCCTCAGGAGTCGACGGAAGCTCCCGCGGCTTCGCAGGGTGACCCGGGCGCGGGCGGCGCTGCCGCTGTCCCGAGAGCGCTCAACTTCTCGATCAGCTGGAGCACCGCGATCTGGATCCTCGCTCTCGTCGCGGTAATGGCAATGCTCTACTTGACGCGGATGCAGAAGGCGATTCGCAAGACGCAGGCGAAGGAGAAGGCCTTACGGGAGCGCGAAGCACGTCTCAAGTCGGAGAACGGCCAGGCGATGCTCGAGTTCTTCTTCGCCTCGCTCGTCGGCATCGTGCTCATCTTGGGGATCTTCCAAATCACTCTCATCTACAACGCGCGGAGCCTGGTGAAGCTCGCCGCGTTCAACGCCGCCCGTGCGGCGATCGTCGCGCGCGCGGACTCGTCGCCTACATCCGAAGACCCGGTCGACCTGGACTTGATGCAGAAGCGGGCGAAGCGTGCGGCCTTCCTAACGATCCTGCCCGTCATCCCGGCGATCCAGGGACGCCTCGATCCCGACGAACAAAAACGGCCAGCAGTCGCGAAGAACCTCCTAATCTTTGCCAAAACCCTCCAAACCCTCGCCTGGACGGCCGGTCCCATCCCTCCCAGTCCGGCCACGGATTTGGCCGTTCTCGGCAGCGTTTTTCAGGGCCGCGCCGCGGTGGCTCTCTACGAGTCCATCGGCGTGACGATCGACGACGATCTGAACCTGGTCGATTGCCTCGACGTGCAGTTCGTCGATCCGAAAGCGGATTTGGACGACGACAAGGCGATCAAGAAGGCGATTATCAAGAAGTGGCCGAAGAAGATCGCGTTCGACGATCCGAAGGAAGACTCCGAAGACAACCTCATCAAAGTGCTGGTGACCTGGCGCTACCCGCTGGTCATCCCGTTCGTCAATCGGATCATCACGGCGACTGCCCGCCCGAAGCTCTACAAGATCGCTCTCAACCTCGAGGGCTCCTCCGCCACCGTGGCCGACATGCAGAAGAAGCTTCCCGACATGAACAAGATGATCCCCGTCTGGGCGACGGGCTTCGCATTCTCGCAAGTGGGCTTCGCGACGTTCGGCTTGAGTGGCTTGGCGGGAACCATCGCGCCCATCTTTTCCGGCATCAAGGTCATACCGACCCAATACGAGACCGCGCCGGGGGACGTTGCCACGCCCGACGAGGGTAGAGGCGAGACGGTCTTCATTCAGAAGTCGGGAGACAACAGCATCCGGCAATCGCTCGGCGAGTTCCTGATCTTCCGCGTGCCGATTCGCGCGACCTTCGTCATGCGGATGCAATGGGACCGAAAAGGGTGATGGAGAGAACCGAGATGGAACGTCATAGCCGGGTACGCCAGCGTCTCTCGCAGCTCGCGAGCCAGCGGGGCCAGATGCTCGTGATGTTCCTCATCTTCCTGATCCCGCTCACGCTGGCCGGACTCTCGGTCTACAACGTCGGCACGATGACGACCGAGAAGATGAAGATCCAGAACGCGGCCGACAACGCCGCCTACTCGGCGGCGATCTGGGAAGCGCGGTACATGAACCTCGCCGCGTACACCACGCGCGCCATGGTGGCGAACTACGATACGATCGCGCTCGTCACCGGCTTCTATTCGTTCGCGGATGCGCTCGACGGCTTCTTGGCCGAGCTGCAAGCGGTTCTTCAGCTCGGTTGCGACATCCCGATCATCGATATCGTCGCTTGCCCGTTGCTGGTTGGCGAGGAGGCGCTCCACGTCGCCGTTCACATCGTCAACCAAGGCGCGTCCGATGCCGTCTTGGGCATCTCTCCGTACCTGCAGGCCTACAACTCGGCGCTGAGCGCGTTCGAAGAGGCGTTGTACCTCACGACTCAAGCCGGACGGGCGCAGCTCATCCAGAAGATCGCCGCCGGAGTGGACACGAATTTTCAGTACTGGGTGGGATCGGAAGTCTTCAACTTTCAGGAGCTCTCCGACCGCCGCGACTGGACCGGTACGGACAAGGACAATGGTCTACGATTGACGGTCGAGCGGTCGCTGAACGCGTTCTCGAATGGAGGAAGCTTCCGCGACTTCGCGAACCTGATCCCGGTGATCGGTGATGCGCTGAGCCACCTGCCGTGTCTCAGCCTGACGATCGGGCCGGAGGGTTTCGACGGGCCGGGATTCGACCACATTACCGGAGAGGAGAACCCGACGGGCGGCCCGTGGGAGACGGGAGGCGAAAGGACCCTTCCGAACGGCAAAACCCAGATGATCGTGCGCGGCGGCGATAACACGTCCCTCAAGGACACGATCTATCAGCTCGATCACTCCGGAATCAGCATCTCGGTCGGAGGCATCACGTGCCCGGTCACCGGTTTTCAGAACATCTTCAGCGAGAGCGCGGGCCACTACAGCGACGACCAGTTCAACAGCGGCGCCGACATTCAGCACCGTTGGGACAGCATCATTCCGGACTCTGACCCGATTCCCAACGATGATCCGCAGCCGGTGTCGTTCGATACGTTGCACCCGCAGGACGTCTCGGACGTCGACGGCACGGATCGCACCGAGAACCCGACTGGGGATTTCATCGCCAAGGCCATCGGCGATCCGGGATGCATTCCGGGATTGGCGCTGGTACAGGGCTTCGAAGAATTCATTCACGACTGCCGAACCGAAGCGAAGCTCAGTACCAAGCTGAAGGACATGAAGGTTACGATTTACAAGGACGACGGAGACGACAACGACAACGGCAAACGAGTCGAAGGTCCGCGAGTCTTCGTCTACCTGAGCAAGCCGAGCAAGTCTCTGCCGCTGTTCAGCGGATTGGGCCTTACCGAAGGCCTCGACACGAACCTCCCGCCGCCAATAACGGAGGTCACCGGGTTCACGCCGTCGATGGAAGCGTATGCGTTCGCTCGCGTGTATTTCACCCAGAATCGAAAGGACAAGAAGTTCGACAAGGAGACGATCTTCAATCCCTTCTGGGCGGGGAGGCTCGAGCGGCTTGCAGACAAGAACAGCGGCATCGAGCTGCTTCACTAGAGGTGATGCCATGCCCTTGAACGCCGCCAAGCGACTTTTGCCGGATCGCGGCCAGTCGCTCGTCGAAACGGTCGTCATGCTTCCCGTGCTGCTGATGGTATTTCTCGGCCTCGACTACTTCTACGAGCTGGTCTCGATGCGGGCTCGAGCGATCGAAGGCGCACGGTTCGCGACGTGGGAGAGCTCGTGGTACCTGCGCGACGACGGCACTCAGGGCAGCGCAGTGCACGCCCTCCCATCGTCCGCGAGCGACGCGAACCTCGATACGACGTTGAAGAAGAAGGCCGGCATCGGCCGCTTCCTGCTGAACGCCGAGGCCGACGCGGCAACGCGCAAAGTGGCCGACTACGACAACGACGTCACCGCCGCGTTGGGCATTACGTCCGTTGCGCCGCGGGCCGTCGCGGACGTCATCGTGCCCATCGCGACGGCGGCCGCTACCGCGGTGACCCTGATCGACGGGGCCGGCGGCCAGGCGAACTCCGCATTGAGCGGACTCGGCTCGTTCCTCGGCGGTGTCGCCGGGGTGCCCGGTTTCTTCCTCCAGGATCTCTTCGCCCGCGAGACGAATTGGGACCACGAAGCCGACAGCTCGATCTTCACGGCACGGGTCGAGTACAAGACCTTCGGCATCAACTACTTTCATCTGATCCGGCCGACGGACATCGTGCAGTTCTCGAGCATCCTCAGTCACCCCTTGCTGATCGTGCGTACGAACGACAAGACCGAATACGAGCAATTGGTCGGGGGCGTGAACAGTCTTTGCGATACCAGCGGGCACATCTTCCCCCTGTGGTTTCTACCCACGGGCGATCCGAACTTGGTCCCTGGAGTCGGCGCCGCTGTCTCGTTCCTAGGCAACACCGGGAAATGCATGTTTTCAGGGATTGGCGGAGTCTTCTCGGCTATCGATAGCGTCTTGGACACGAATGCGGGCTTCCACCTTCCCGACGGAACGTTGAAGGAATTCCCGGAGCGTCACTGATGAAGCTCGAAGAGAAATCGAGAATTCTCGGTGGGTCGATGCCACGGTGGTTTCACGCGGTCGTTGCCGCCGGGTTCGCGCTGTTGTTCGTCGGCTACGCGCTGCTCGGCCGGGAACGTCCGAGTTCCGCGGCGGCGGTGCGCACGGGCGATACGCTGGTCGACGATGCGGAGCGCGGTCTCGGTATCGAAGCGAACCCAGCCATGCGTCCGAAGCTCTCGGGTCGCGGGCAGTTTCGGGTGAACGGCATGCTGGTTCG
Organism: uncultured delta proteobacterium; assembly: GCA_963745025.1. Classification (GTDB taxonomy): domain Bacteria; phylum Desulfobacterota; class Binatia; order JACPRU01; family JACPRU01; genus CAVQIG01. The sequence continues at coordinate 140,185 of CAVUWD010000011.1, read as the reverse complement.
CTTCAATACGTATGGGGTGGCCGATCCAGCGGCGAAGCTTCGCGAGTTTGAGTCGGCGCTTCGAAAGGTAGGCTACCGCGCTCGGCGAAAGACGATCGGCGGAGAAGATACGGTGGTCGCAATCCATCCGCGGACGAAGGTGATGCTGGCAGTGGCCGCGACCTCGCTGCGAAACGGTCTGCCGGCGATCCGCTTGACGCAACGAAACCTCAGTGAGCTCAAACGCGGATTCCAACCCATGCTGCCGGGAATTCCGGAGCTTCCCGGCGCGCGAGCGCGGATTCTGATCAGCTCGGTCGAGGGCCCGCACAACGAGACGCTGAGCTACACCACCGATGACTCGCGCGATTGGGTCACGGATTTCTACCTTCGCGAAATGTCGGCGCGGGGCTGGGAACAATTGGTGCCGCCCGCCGACCTTACCTCCAAGTTCACGACGCTGTTTTTCGCTAAGGAAGACGAAGAATGCTCCATCCTCATCCTGCCGGAACCGCGTGAACGCGGGAATGCGGTTCTCGTCACACGCACCTACGCCGCGGGGAGGTCTTGAGCCATGAGCCGACGCAGATGGTTGCAGCGCGTGCTCCGTCCTTTGTATGAAGGTTTCGGCTTGGAAGCTCGGCAAGACAGGGAGCGGTTCGGCGAGCAAAGCGGGCAAGTCATGGTCGAGTACGTGATCACGGTCGTGCTCGCAACGCTCGGTCTCATCGGCATCGGCAGCCTGATGCATGCGGCGATCGGGCGCTACTTGCTCGAGATTTACTTCTTCGTGGCCCTGCCGATCCCTTGAGGGATACGGCGGACGAGCACAGGGATTTGCGGTAAAGAGGGGAGGAAGTGATGCAGAGTCGGATCCCGATCCTGGTGTCGATTGCCGCCGCGATCGCGGCCGTAGTGCTGATGAACCTGTACATCAGCGATCTTCGGGCTAGCTTCGAGCCAGTGAGGCGGCAAGTCATGATCGCCCGCCGCGATCTGCGCCCCGGCGCGCTGCTCGCGGAGGAGGACGTGATGGCGGCCGCGAAGGTCGCGAACTCGATCCCCAAGTTCGCGGTCGATTGGTCGGCGCGTGGCAACTACATCGGCCAGCGGCTCGGCTCGGAAGCCGCTGAAGGCGACTACGTCCTCGCCACGCAGTTCGTCACCGGGGCGGCGGGCATGGCTCGCGCTTCCGAGAAGCTCGATCCGCGCACCGACGACCGCCTGTTCACGCTGGTGACGACCAACGAAACCTCGCTCGAAGGCGCGATCCGCGCAGGCGACCGGATCGACCTCCTCCTTACCTACCAGAGTGTGCAGCAAGCTCAGCCCGGCGGCAAGGGTGGTGTGGCGACACAACAGGTCGTCACCACTCCGCTGCTCGACAACGTCTACGTGCTCTACACCGGCGCGTTCGGGTCGAGTCCGCGGGCGAACTACAGCTCGATCACGCTGCTGCTCACCCCGGACCAGGCGAAGTTGATCATCTGGGCACAGAACCTCGGAAAGCTTTCCGCACTGCTGCGAAACCCGAAGAACCTTCGGCCGGGCGATCGCGCGTACATCGCGGGCGACGCGACCACTCTCCGAGAGCTTTCCCGTCAGCCGGTCGCGTTGGGCGAGGTCGTGTCGAAGGCGGCCTCGACTGAACAGGCGGGTGAACCGAAATGACGGGCGGGACGGGTCAACACGGATGATAGAGCTACGGGTCGAAGACGAAGCAGGAAGTCCGGTTCGGTCGCAGTGCTTCGAAAGCAGTGAAATTTCGATCGGCCGTGCGCCGACCAACGATCTGGTCCTCGCGAGCGCTGCGGTGTCGTCGCGCCATGCGCGTTTGTTCCGAAACGACGGTTCGTGGATGCTCGAAGACTCGAAGAGCACGAACGGCACCGTTCTGAACGGGGCCGTAATCGCGCAGCCGACGCCGGTCCGGGACGGCGATTGCTTCGAGATCGGGGAATTTCGCCTACGGCTCGTCGTCGCTGGCGGAGCCGCCGCAGCTGCGGAGGGCGACGTGACCCTCATCGGGGCTCGACCTGCCGAAGCGGCGACGCCGGCGGCAGCCGCGACGGCCGCCGAGCCCGGTGGCGACCCTGTCCGCGAGATCAAGGGCCGCCTGCACAAGCGACTGCTCGAGTTCCTCGACCTCCGCTGGGTCGACCTGAGCAAGCTCAAGGACGCGGACATCCGGGCGCAGACGCGCGCGGCGGTCGAGAACATCCTCCGCGAGTTCGCCTGGGAGATCCCGCCGGGCCTCTCCCGAGAAAGCCTCGTCAAGGAGATCATCGACGAGGCGCTCGGTCTCGGCCCGCTCGAAGACCTTCTCGCGGACGACGAAGTGACCGAGATCATGGTCAATCGATTCGACCAGATCTACATCGAGCAGCGCGGAAAGCTCGTGCTCTCCGAGAAAAAGTTCACCAGCAACCAAGCGGTGCTCGCCGCAATCGAGCGCATCGTGTCCGCGATCGGCCGGCGCATCGACGAATCCTCGCCGATGGTCGATGCGAGGCTGAAGGACGGGTCGCGCGTGAACGCGATCATCCCGCCGCTTGCGCTGAAGGGCCCGTCGATCACCATCCGCAAATTCAACAAGGTTCCGCTCCAGATCGACGACCTGGTGCGATTCGCTGCGCTCACGCGTGGGATGGCGAACTTCCTGAAGCTCGCCGTCGAGCTGCGTCAGAACACGGTCGTCTCGGGCGGTACGGGGTCCGGAAAGACGACGCTGCTGAACGTGCTCTCGAATTTCATCCCGAACGACGAACGGGTCGTCACCGTCGAGGACTCGGCCGAGCTGAAGCTTCAGCAGGACCACGTCGTGTCGCTCGAGACGCGGCCGCCGAACCTCGAGGGGGTGGGCGCGATCACGATCCGCGACCTCGTGCGCAACTCGCTGCGCATGCGGCCCGACCGCATCATCGTCGGCGAATGCCGCAGCGGCGAGGCGCTCGACATGCTGCAAGCGATGAACACCGGCCACGACGGCTCGATGACCACGCTGCACGCGAACTCGCCTCGGGACGCCGTCGCGCGGCTCGAGACCCTCGTGCTGATGGCGGGAATGGACCTGCCGGTTCGGGCGATCCGCGATCAGATCTCCTCCGCCGTGCACATCATTCTGCAGCAGACGCGCTTCTCGGACGGTACCCGCAAAGTCACCTCGATCTCCGAAGTCACCGGCATCGACAGTGACCAGGTCCAGATCCAGGACATCTTCTTCTTCAAGCAGGACGGGTTCGACGCAAAGGGCAAGGTGGTCGGCCGTCACGTGCCGACCGGTTACATTCCGCGCTTCTACGAGCGCCTTCGCCAGCGAGGCATTCAGCCCGATTTGACGATCTTCCAGTCCGAGGAGGCGTGAGCGATGAGTCCCATGGAACTTGTCCTCTACGTGCTCGGGGGCGGTGCGGCCGCGGCGTTGGTGTGGACGAGCTGGTGGGTGGCCGGTGGCGCCTACGAGGACTACCGCAAGGAATACGTCGCGGAGGCCGAGGCTACGCTCGCCCAGGTGTTCTCGGCCTTCCCGCCCGAGCGGCTCTTCCAGGTGAGCATGCTCGCCGCCGGCATCGCGTTCGTTCTCGTTTCGCTGGCGATCAACATGATCGCGGGCCTGCTGTTCGCGACCGGAGCATTCTTCGCGCCGCGGATGCTGTTCAACATCGTGCGCGATCGGCGCCGCGTGGCCTTCGATCTCCAGCTCGTCGACGGTCTCGGGCTGCTCGCCAACTCGCTCAAGGCCGGATTGAACCTGCCGCAGGCGATGGAGCTCCTCGTTCACGAGATGAAGCCGCCGATCACCCAGGAGTTCGGGCGCGTGCTGCAGGAGTACCGCTTGGGGAGCGACTTCGACGAGGCCTTCTTGAACGCGGCGCGGCGGATCGGCAGTCGCGACCTCGACGTGCTCGTGAACGCGATCATGATCACGCGGCGCAGCGGAGGAAACGTCGCCGAGATCTTCGGGACGATCGCGCAGGGGATCCGCGAGCGGATCCGCATCGAAGGCAAAGTGCGGGCGCTCGCGGCGACGGCCAACATGCAGGCGCTCGTCATGTCGGCGATGCCGTTCGCGCTCGTCGTCGCCCTTTATTTTCTCGAGCCGCTGCACGTGCGGCTGCTCTTCTCGACGACGATCGGCCTCCTGGCGATGTCCGTCGTCATCGCGCTGTCGGTCGTGGCCTTCATTTGGATCCGTCGCGTCATGGATCTCGACGTCTGAGTTAGTACGGTAGGAATTCGCGTTCTTAGACGAATGTATGAGATACGAGGCATCGTCCCCGTCGCGCCTTGCGGTTGCGGCGACGCCGCGCTGAGTGAGGAGGGCCGATGGAGTCCGGCGAAATGATGCTCTACTTGGCGCTTGCGTGCGGCGGGCTCGCCGTCTTTCTGGTGAGCTTCTTGGTCCTGTCTGCGCGCCCGACCGAGGAAGTCGTGAGCGAGGCTGCGGATCGCGAGATCCCGATCGCGAACGCCGTCATGCGTCTTGTGCTGCCGATCGCGCGCGCTCTCGCGCCGCTTCACAAGAACGCCCTGAACCGTGCCTCGGGCCAGGCACTCGACAAGAAGCTCAGGCAAGCGGGTCGCCCCTTCGGGATGACGGTCCCCGAATTCCTGGCGCTCCGCTACGTCGGGGTGGTGATCGGCTTCGCCCTCGGCTACGCGCTGTCGGTGCAGATTTCGGGAGAGATCAACTGGACGATCGTCGGGCCGATCACTCTCTTCGGATTCTTCTATCCGGTCATGCGGCTGAACCAGGTCCTCAACCGGCGCATGCGACGGATCTTCCGGGACCTGCCGTATGCGCTGGATCTACTCATTCTTTCGACGGAGGCGGGCCTCGATTTCGCCTCCGCCATGGCGACGGTCGTCGACAAGGGTCCAACCGGTCCGCTCATCGACGAGTTCCGGATCGCGCACCAAGAGGTCACGCTCGGAAAGCCGCGCGGCGATTCGCTTCGCGCCCTCGCCGACCGCGTGGATCTCACCGAGATTCGCAGCTTCGTCCTGGCGCTGCTTCAAGCCGAGCAGCTCGGCGCGAGCGTCGCGGCGACGCTGCGCACCATGGCCGATCAGATGCGGGTCAAGCGGTGGACGCTCGCCGAGGAGGCGGCCGGCAAGGTGCCCGTCAAGCTCATGGCGCCACTCATCGCGTGCATCTTTCCGGCGTCGTTCATCGTTCTATTCGTGCCGATTTATCTGCGTTACCAGTTGACTGGAGGCTTCTGAGCGTAGCGGGGAGAGGATGCTCGCGTTCGAGGATCTGGAAGAATTCCGCGTCTCGGTGGTGAAGGGAGCGAACCCCGGTTCGAAAATCCCGTTCAAGCCAGGCGTTCGTTCGATCGGCGTCGGCCGCGCGGTGGACAATGACATCGTGATCAGCGATCCCACGGTCTCGCGTCACCACGCCCGGATCGACATCCGCGCTGACGGATGCTGGCTCGCCGATGCCGGCAGCAGTACCGGCGTCGAGAAGATGGGTTTCAAAGTAGGCGCGAATGCCGAGCCGCTCGCCTCGGGAGACGAGTTCAAGATCGGCAATACGATTCTGCGCTTCGAGATCGTGGCCAAAAAGGGAGCGCAGAAGCGGGCGGTCGAGCGCGAGGCGGCCGCAAAGGCCCAGAAGTCACCGGGTGCGAAGCCGGCGCCGGCAGGCGGGCTGCTCGGGAAGGTCGGACTCGGATCGCGTCGCAGCCAACTTCTGCTTGTCGCCGTCCTCGTGGTCGCCGCGGCGATCCTACTGTGGCCCGAGGCGGAGCAGCTGCCTCCGCAGGCGAGTGGGCGATTGAGCGTCAATTACGACGCGGTCTTCGGGTACCTGCCGCGGGACCGAAGCCACCTCGATAAAGCCGTCTTCGCGGTTCCCGCCCAGCTCGACGGTCTCGCGATCGACTTCACGGTCATGGCGCCGTCGGGCGTCGAGATTCGTGTCGGAGACCGGGCAGTTGCGACGCTGCCGAAGGACGGGAAGCAGCAATCGTACGAGCTGCTCTTGCTCCCGAAGGCTTTCGGTCAAGACGCGACCCTCCTCCTGACGTTCGACAACCTCGGCTACGCGCCGAGCGATGGTAGCGTCGACCCGAAGAGCGTCAAGTCGTGGGGGCTGGGAAGCATGTGGATGGTGCGTCTGCCCACCGCCGCGTCCTCTCCCGCGCAGCTCTCCGACGACCTCGCCGCCCAGCGCACGATCTCCGATCGCCTGCAGTACGATCTCTCGAACCGCTATAACCTATTGAGTTCACTCCGCGTTTCCGCCTTCGGTCTCATGAAGACGTCGGGAAAAAGCTTCCTCCTCATCCCTCTCCCTGAGACCACCGTCCCTTCCCAGCAGCAGAAGCTCGGCGAGCTGATCGATGCCGCGCGCGCCGACGTGGACGCGGGCCAAGCCGCAAAGGCCCTTGTGGCGGTCACTAAAGCGATGCAATCGCTCGCGCAGGATCTCGAGCGCGACTTGCGTATGCAGCTGAACGCGGCCACGCTCGCGGGCAAGCAAGGAGCGGCAGCCGAGCAGGGTCGCGCACTGGCCATCGCCGCGAAGACGTTTCCAGAGCCGACCGATCCCCGCTATCGAATCATCCAAAGCCGGGTCCAGCGGTTGGGAGGAGGGGCGCTGGCCGCGTATAATGCAACGCTCGAGGAGCTAGGGCGCCTACGATGATTCTACTCGTGTCAGACCCGAAGAACCCGGAGCCCCGCCGGGTCGAGATCCCGAAGCCCGAGGTGTTTCTCGGAAAACATTCGGATTGCGACGTCGTTCTGGCCAGCGCCAAGGTGTCGCGCCGTCATGCCCGCCTCGTCGAGGAGAATGGCGGCTTTCTCGTCGAGGATCTGAAGAGCACCAACGGCACCTATCTCGGAGGAGCGCCGGTTTCGGGACTTCAGCCGGTCCGCGCGGGAGACGTCATTCAAATCGGCGACTTCGAGGTGCGGGTCGAAATCGCGGAGGCGAAGAAGGCGACGGCAGCCGTGCCGGCGGCAGAACCGGCGAAGAACAAGAAGTCCGACGGCTCGTCCCTCACCGCAGCGCCCTCCTCCGCGAAAGTGGAGGCCGCCCCGAAAGCCGACGGCAAGGACACTGAGACCGACGAGGCCAAGAAGGCGAAGATGTTCTGGGCCTCGATGCAGAGCTTCCTGGCTCCGGTCTGGCCGTACGTCGACGACGCCGCGGTCTCGGAAATCCTGGTCAACGGACCGCGAGAGATCTTCATCGAGCGCAAGGGAAGGCTCGAGCGGGCGCCCGTCCATTTTGCTGAGGAAGGGCTGCGCGCGGCGGTCATGAACATCGCGCAGTACGTCGGCAAGCGGGTGAACGAGGAGACCCCGTACATGGACGCGCGCCTGCCCGACGGATCGCGCGTCGCGGTCGTGCTGCCGCCGTGCTCGCGAAAAGGGCCGTGCATCTCGATCCGCAAGTTCTCCAAGGAGCGCCTGACGCTGACGGATCTCATCCGCTTCGGCTCGCTCAGCGAGGAAATCGTCTCCTTTCTCGATATCTGCGTGAAGCTCCGCAAGAACATCATCGTGTCGGGGGGCACGAGCTCGGGAAAGACGAGTCTTCTGAACGTGGTCTCGGCGCTGATCCCGAACGATCAACGGATCCTCGTGATCGAGGACTCCGCGGAGCTCCAGCTCCAGCAAGAGCACGTATTGCCCCTGGAAGCCAAGCCGCCGGACAAGCACGGGAAGGGCGAGGTGACCCTACGCGACCTCGTCAAAGCCTCTCTGCGTCTGCGGCCCGATCGCATCGTCGTCGGCGAAGTGCGCGGCGGCGAGGCGCTCGATCTCCTGCAGGCGATGAACACCGGCCACTCCGGCTCGCTCGCGACGATTCACGCTTCGTCGCCGCTCCAGACACTGTCGCGGCTCGAGACGTTGACGCTGTTCTCGGGTCTCGATTTGCCGATCGTGGCGATCCGCGAGCAGGTCTCGACGGCGATCGACCTCATCATCCAAGCGGCGCGGCTGCCGGACGGTACGCGTAAGATCACGCACATTTCGGAGGTGCTGGAACTCTCGCCCGAGGGACGATACCGGGTGCAGGACATCTACCGCTTCGTCCGCACCGGCACCGACAAAGATCGCATTGTCGGAGAGCACCGAGCGGTTGGAAATCTGCCGACCTTTCTGGAGGAGATCGAGCTCGCCGGCCTCGTCCTGCCGCCGTCGCTCGTCGAGCTCGCGAAGCGACCGGGCGCAAGAGAAGCCCTCGAGCAAAAGCACGTAGAACACTGATTGCGCTCGGGGGCGGTTCGCAGCCGATCGCGAGGAGAATCGTTTTGGCAGACGAGAAGAAGGCGCCGGACTTCGATCCGGACAAGACGAAAGTCGACATTCCGAGGCCCGGGCCGTCTTCGGCATCCGACCCGGCGCAAACGGCCGGCGCCCGCCCCACCGAGGCGCCCGCTGCGGGCGACAAGACGGTCGTCATGACTCGGCCGCCAAAGACGCCGACCGCCCCGGCTCCCGCTGCCGACGCAGACAAGACGCTCGTCGCCCCTCGGCGGGGGGGTGCGCCCTCCAGCGGAGCGACGGAGGGTGAACGTACGATGGTCCGCGCGACGGGGACGGCCGAAGCCGCTCCGACCGCGGCGAGTGGTTACGAGATCGTGTGTCTCTCCGGTCAGAGCCGCGGGCGGCGCTTCGTGATTCCCGAAGACGGTGCGCTGATCGGCTCGAATCCGACGTGCCACATCGTGATTGCGGGCATCGAAGGGGCACACGCGAAGCTCACCCGGCGCGGCGACGATTTCGAGATCCAAAACCTCGGCGCCGCAGGATCGATCGCTTTTTCCGGAGGCCGCACGGTGAGCTCCGCGAAGATGAGAGTCGGCGATCTCGTGAAGATCGGCGACATCGTGCTGCGGTTGGTGCGCAGCGGCGAAGTCTTTTCTTCCGAGTTCTCCGACGAGGAGTTCGCCGCTTCCGCGCTCACTCGCTTGCTCGCGCCCGAGCGCCGCCTCTACCTCGCGATCGGCGGGATCGTGGTCGTCGTGCTCGCTCTGCTCCTTTGGCCGAGCGGTGCTCCGCAAAAGGTCGTGGTTCAGCCGCCGTCTCCCAAGACGAGCTCACAGGAGCAGCGCAGGAAGCAGGTCGATGCGTTGCTCGCCGCCGGCGAGGTCTTGATGAAGGAGGGACGGCTGTTTGCGCCGACGGATCAACCCGACGCCGAGAACGCCTTCGCGAAGTTCAACGAGGTCCTGGCGCTCGACCCCGGAAACGAGAAGGCGCTCGCAGGGATGAAAACGATCGACCTCGAGCGCGACAAGCAGCGTCGCGCACGGGAGGAGGAACAGCGCCGGACCGAGCTGGCGAAGCGGAAGGCGCTCGAGGACCAGGTGAACGCGGCCATCGCGAGGGGCGACGAGCTCTACCAGAAGGGCCAGGTCGTCGAGCCCGCCGGTAACAATGCGCTGCTGCGTTATCGCGAGGCGCTGAAGATCGACCCGTTGAGCCCAGCGGCGCGCGACCGCGTTCAGAAGGCGCTCTCGTACTACGTCGACCGCGGCGACCAGGCCCGCGACGGTGGGGACCTCTGGGTGGCGCTCGAGAATTACCGCAAAGCTTCGCGAGCCGCGGAAGGCCAGGATCCGGACATCGAGGCACGCCTGCGCGAAACCGAAGCGCACCTGAAGGCGGGAATGGCGGGCACCGATACGCTGCTCATCATCTACAAGGATGACAACGGGCGGACGGTCGTTCTCGACGACATGGACAAAGTTCCCGCCCGTTACCGCGACCGCGCGCTCACGGTACAGCCGCAGAAAGCGGTGCGGTAGGGCGGCGTGATCCTCACGATTCGGCGCGAGGGCGAGGAGCCGCAGCGGGTCGAGATCGACCGGCCCGAGATCTTCTTCGGCAAGCATGCCGACTGCGACGTCGTCTTGCAGGACTCCAAGGTTTCCCGCCGCCACGCGCGACTGAGCGTCGAGAACGGCAAGGTCTTCGTCGAAGACCTGGACAGTACCAATGGCTCGACCCTCGGCGGAAGGCCGGTGACCGGTCGCGTCGAATTCCCTCCGGGGGAGGATTTGTGCATCGGGCCGTTCACGCTCCAGCGGGTCGCCCCTGCGGCAGAAGCGAGCCCCGCTCCTCCGCCGGCCGGGCCAGCGTCTCTCGGGTTCGACCTGGGGCGCCTCGAACCGCTCTTCGCCGACGAAACGATCAGCGAGGTCATGGTCAACGGCCCGCACGAGGTCTTCATCGAACGGGGCGGCCGGATCGAGCTGAGCGAGGTGACGTTCGGTTCGGAGAAGGAGCTCACGGATCTGATCGTCGCGATGGCGGCCGCGGTGGGGCGCGAGATCGACCCGCGCAGCCCGATGCTCGACGCACGGTTACGCGACGGCTCGCGAATCAACGCGATCATGCCGCCGCTCTCGCTCCGCGGCGCGTGCCTGACGGTCCGCCGTTTTCCCCGCCATCGGCTGTCCGCCGAGCAGCTCGTGTCGATCGGCGCGCTCAGCCGCCCGATGCTGGAATTTCTGCGCTCGGCGGTCACCGGACGGCTCTCGATGCTGATCTCCGGCGGCACCGGCTCGGGAAAGACGACGCTCTTGGGCGCGCTCGCCGGCTTCATCGGTCCCGAAGAGCGGATCATCACGATCGAAGATGCCGCCGAGCTGCGACTTCCGCAGCGTCACGTCGTGCCGCTCGAGGCGCGGCCGCCCGACCCGGGCGGCGAGGGGGCCGTGACGATTCGTGACTTGGTCCGCAACGCCCTGCGCATGCGGCCGGAGCGAATCGTCATTGGTGAAGTCCGCGGCGGCGAGGCCCTCGACATGCTTCAGGCGATGAATACTGGCCACGAGGGGAGCTTGTCGACGATTCACGCCAACTCCACGCGCGAGGCCCTCAGCCGCCTCGAGACGTTGGTGCTATTCGCGGGCACCGATCTCCCGCAGCGCGCGATCCGCGAGCAGGTGGTGAGCGCCATCCGCCTGATCGTGCAATTGAGCCGTTTACGGGACGGCAGCCGGCGCGTCACGTCGATCGCCGAGCTGACCGGGCTCGAGGGCGACCAGTTCACGATGGGAGAGCTCTTTCGCTTGGACGGGGTCGGCAAGGACGCCGTGTTTCGCGCCACCGGCTACGTGCCGAAGAGCCGTGAGCTGCTGCTCGAACGCAAGGTGCCTTTCGACAACGCCTGGTTTCAGGTGAGCGGCAAGGATCGCCGCGCCTAGCGAGGACCGTAGAGCCGAGGTGAAACGGCCGCTCTCGGATCGTGCGACGATCCTGCTCGCCTTGGTCGTGGTCGGGGTGATGGCGTGGCGGGCGTCCCGAGAGGGCTCGATAGACTGGACTCTCGACCAAGTGGGTCCGACCATCCGCATGGTCGAGCGAAACGTCGAGATCGCCGACGCGGCGAAAGCTGCCAAGGACGGCCCGTGGGGTTTTCTCAGCCTGCCCGCGGACTCGCCCGAGAAGGCTCGTCGGCGCGGTGTCCAGGTCTACTATCGGGCGATCGATCGCCTGGAAGAACTCGCTCGACCGCGCGAAGCGCGAACCCTCCGCGCTCACTTGGCGTTCTTGCTCGCCAATTCTGGCCGAACCGTGGAGAGCAATCGCGAGCGGGCGATCCTCGAGCGGGCGCCGGAGCCCTGTGGATTCTGCGAGGCGATGCGCTCCACAGCGACCGATTCTTCGCGCGACACGGCTCTCCCTCCGCGCTCGCTCGAGCCGCTGCGGCCGGGATGGGCAGCAACCCGGCTCGAGATCCAGCTTCTGGAGGCCGCCGGAGACAAGCTCGAGGTCGCGCGTCGACGTACGGTGGCGGAACGATCCGCGCGCGCTCGCCTGCGCCACTTGGTGGCGCTCGAGCTCGCCGCCGCGGCGCTGCTCTACGTGGGTGTCTTGTCTCTGGTTTTCGAAGCGCGCTATGCGGCATGGCGACCGCGGATTGCGGCGACGTCGCCGGTCGCCGTTTGGGCGTGGAATCACGGCATCGGCGTCTTCGTACGGTCGGAGTTCGTGGGCCTCGTTCTGACGGCGATCTTCGTGTCATACGGCTGCGGCGGGCCGGCGTCGATCGTGTGCCTGTGGGCTTCTCTCTTCTGGTTTCTGCCGCTTCTCTGGCTGGCGCGCCGCCATCTGGCCGGCGGTCCCTGGCAGCGCTTCGGCGAGGGCTTCCGGCTGCTGCCTTCGAGCCTGACCCACGCCCAAGTCGTGCGCACGGCACTCGGTCTGCTGACCCTCATCTGGTTGGGCGGGGCGGCCCTCGACGCATTCTTCAGCTATCTCGGAACCGACGCGGATCTCAGCGCCCTCTACTTCGATCCGACGCTCACGGACACTCCGCCGCGAGTTTTCTTGGCTAGCGTGAACGCGGTCTTGTTCGCACCTTTCGCCGAAGAGCTGACGTTTCGTGGCTTGGTCTACCTGACGCTGCGGCAGATCGTGCGTCCGCCGGTCGCCGCTGTGGCGAGCGCCGCTCTCTTCGCGGAGGCTCATCTCTACTCGCTCACGGCCGCGCTGCCGCTCTTCTGGACGGGGCTCGTGCTCGCCTTCGGCATCGAGCGGTACCGGACTCTGCTACCGGGGCTGCTGGGTCACGCGGTCGGGAACCTCTTCTTCGTCGTCTCGAACATCGTGACGTATCGCTGAGAAGGCGGCGAAGCGCAAACCTCGACCGGTCAGGGGCCACGCAGCAAAGACCTGCCACGCATCGCCTCAGGCGCGGCGAATCCCATGACGTCGGCCAGGGTCGGCACGATGTCGAAGTACGAGACGATCACCTCGTCCCTCCGCTGCGGGACGTCCGGCCCCGCAGCGAGGAAGATACCGCCCCGCGACGAGTGCCAGCCTTTCCACAGCCGCATCGTGTGGATCGATTCCATGCCGTGGTCAGCCACCACCACGACGTTGGGCGGGCGTGGAAAGGCGGCGATCAGCTGCCCGAGGCCGCCGTCGAGGAACTTCCAGTATCGATCGATTACCCCACCGAGCTCGGCGACGTCACGGGCCGCCGGCGGCGACTCGGGAAACTCACGGGGGAAGCGGTACTGCCAGAACGCGTGGCAGATCCCGTCGAGGCCGCCGAGATAGGCGGCCACCACCGCTACCTCGGCATGCGCCCGGACGATCGTTTGGGACGCTTCGAACGTCTGCTGATCGATCGCGAGCGCGATCTCGAGGCTTTCGAGCGGGTCGCGGAGAGCGTCTGGCGGCTGCGGCCGGCCGCGGCGCGGGACGAGATCGGAGAAGCCCACTGGGTCGAGCGGCTTCGAGAAAGAAGCGAGGAGTCGTGTGGCCTCGGCTGGAGGCCACACGGCCTCCGGCCCCTCGTCGCCGCGTATGCCGAGCAGCGACCATGTGTCGCGTCCGACGCGATCCGCGATCATGTAACCGGAGCGGTTGCTCGCGGGGGAGGTGAAGGGGAACCTCACCACCGCTGTTTTCAGGCCCGAGCGCTCGAAGAGCTCCCAGAAAGGCGGTTGCGCGAGCGCTCGGCGGCTCGGCTGGGCGAGCTCGATCATGCCCGCCTGCGCCAGGACGAAGGCTCCGGCGGTCAGAGGCTCGAGCGCGAAATCGAGCGTCAGGGGGACCTGAAACTCGGGAAGGCCAGGCGCACGCGCGGCGAGATCCTCATAGATCCCCGTCTCCTCGCGGGGAAAGCCGGTGAGGATCGCCGCCCAGCCCGGAGACGACCAGTAGGGTGGCCAGATGGCCGCGACGCTGCCGCGGATTCCGCGATCGACGATGCTCGCGAGCGTGGGCAGCTCGCCGCGATCGAGCAGCGACTGCAGCGTTGACCAATTGCCCCCGTCGATGCCTACGACCAGCAGAGGTGCTGGCGCCGCGCGCTGGCCGGAAACGGGGGAAAGCCCGGTAGCGGCGTGGCTGGCCGGCGTCGGCGCGCGGCCCGCACGAAGCGGCAGGAAGACGAAGCCGGCGAGCGTCGCGGCAACCAGAACGTCGCGCAGAACCTCCGCCTTTGCGCGGCCGGCGAGGCGGCGATAGAGGAGAATGAGGACGGGACCCGCGGCAAGCAGCGCCGCTGCCGAAGGAAGGAGGACGGAAAGGTAGCGACCGAGCTCGATCGGCGAGACCAGGGTGAGCGCCTCGATGCCGAGCGCCGCTGCCAGGTAGGCGAGGGGTCCAAAGAAGGCGATGCCGAGCCCGTAGGCGAGCGATCGATCGCCAAACCGCCGCCGGCCGACCACTTCGCCGATCACGAGCGGAGCGCAGCCGCAGAAGCCGAGAAGCGCCCCCAGGATCGCGAACAGCGATGCGAGGCTGAGATCGAGAACGAGCCACTCGAGGGCCGCCGCCGGGGCCAGACGATGGAAGGCGAGCAGCCGGGGCGCGAGCAACCCGAAGCCGAGCGCCATGCCCCACAGCGCTCCCCAACGCAGCGCCAGCCCGCTCGGCCTCAGCGGGCGATGGGTCAATCACCTTCTCCGCGCAGCCCGAGGTTCTTGATCAGCCGCGCGAGGTAGGTTCGCTGTAGGCCGAGTAGCTCCGCGGCGCGCGTCTGATTGCCGTTGGCGTGCTCGAGAGCGCGCCGGATGAGGTCCTTCTTGAAGCTTTCGACGCATTCGTGAAACGGTCCGACATCGAGCGCTCGCGTGACTGTCGGCTCGCCGCCGTCGCCGAGGATTCGCAAACCGAGATCGGCGGGGGAGATCTCCGCGCCGCTGCCGAGAACGACGGCGCGCTCGATGGCGTTTTCGAGCTCACGCACGTTGCCAGGCCAGCGATGCGATCGCAGCAAGCTCATCGCCTCGGCGGAAATGCCTTCGATTGCCTTGCCCGTCTCCGCGCAGTACTTGCGCAGGAAATGCGCGGCGAGCGCTGGAACGTCCTCGGGTCGCTCGCGCAGTGGCGGAAGCCGCAGTCGCACCACGTTCAGGCGGTAGTAGAGGTCCTCGCGGAAGCGTGAGTTCTTCACGGCGTCCTCCAGATTTCGGTTGGTCGCCGCGATGACGCGGATGTCGACGCGGATCGGCTTGGTTCCACCGACGCGTTCGAACTCGTGCTCCTGGAGCACGCGCAAGAGCTTGGCCTGAGGCGACTCACGGATGTCGCCCACCTCGTCCAGGAAGATCGTACCGTGGTTGGCGAGCTCGAACTTGCCAGGTTTCTGCTGGTGGGCTCCGGTGAAGGCGCCCTTCTCGTGGCCGAAGAGCTCGCTTTCGAGCAGCTCCTCGGAGAGGGCGACGCAGTTCACTGCGATGAAGGGACGCGAGGCGCGTGGGCTCCAGGCATGGATCGACCGCGCCAGCACCTCCTTGCCGGTCCCGCTCTCGCCGATCAACAGCACCGTGCTCTTGCTGTCGGCGGCTTTGCGGGCGTGCTCGGTCAGCTCGCGCAGCGCGGAGCTTCCGCCGACCAGCGTCCGGCCGCCTGGCAGAGCGGCGCGCAGCGTACGGTTTTCCTCCCGCAGCTCGCTTCTCTCGAGCGCCTTCTGCACCGTGAGCTCGACCAGGCCCGGCTGGAACGGCTTCGGCAGGAAATCGAAGGCGCCGCGGCGCATCGCTTCCACGGCCTTGTCGATCGTCGCAAAGGCGGTGATGACGACCACGGTCGGTGCCAGGCTCTCCTGGCGGAGTCGCTCGAGCACGGCGAGGCCGTCGGCACCCGGCAGGTCGAGGTCGAGAAGCATCAGGTCGGGCAGCTCGCGCGCGGCGAGCTCGAGCGCCTTCAAGCCATCCATGGCCTCGAGAACGTCGTGCCCTCGTGCCACCATGCGATCGACCAGAATCGTCCGGATGTCGGGGTCGTCGTCGACGACTAGGATGCGTGCCATGTCTCCGCTTCGATCAGAGGCTTCGCCCGCGCCGACACCGGCAACACCATCGTGAAAGTGCTACCTCGCCCCTCCCCGCTCTCGGCGGTGAGGCGCCCTCCGTGCATTTCGACGAGCTGGCGGCTGATCGGCAGGCCGAGGCCGCTACTCGCCGCGCCGCGGCCTCGCGCGCCTCTCACCTGGTGAAACTTGTCGAAGATCCGTTCGATCTCTCCCGATGGAATCCCGACGCCGCTGTCGTGGATCGCCACCGTCACCCAATCGCCTTCGTCGCTCGCACGAATTTCGACTCGTCCTCCCGAGGGAGTGAACTTGATCCCGTTGTGTATCAGATTGATCAGCACGCGCGAGATCTTGTCCCGGTCGGCGCGGATCACGAGGGGCGGGGGCCCGGGGACAGCCAGCGCTACGCCGCGCTCATCTGCGACCGGCTTGAGGGTCTCGAGCGTCTCTTGAATGAGCGAGTCGAGCCGGAAGCGTGTAGCGCGGATCTCCTCCTTGCCGGCCTCGATGCGTGCCAGGTCGAGCAGCTCGTTGATCAAGCGCAGCAGCCGATCACCGTTCTCCTTGATGCGCGCGAGATAGGCGCGGGGCCGCTCGTCGAGCGGCCCCGCGATGCCGTCGAGCAAGTTGTCGGCCGCACCCATGATCGAAGTGAGCGGCGTGCGGAGCTCGTGCGAGACCTTGGAGACGAACTCGGACTTGAGATCGGAGAGCTCCTTCAGCTTCTGCCCCGCTTGATGCTCCCGTTCGTAGGCCGCGGCTTGCAGGAGCGCCACGCCTAGCTCCGTGGCGATCTGCGACAGCACCTCGATCTCTGGACGCGAGAAGGCGTCCTGCCGGCGGCTTCCCAGGTTGAAGGTGCCGATCACCTGATCGCCGACGACCAGGGGAAGGACGATCTCGCGGCGGATCGCGGACATCCTGAGAGTGTCGGCCTCGACGCGGCCGAGCGGCACGTCGAAAACGGCCGGCAGGCGGCGCTCGAGCACGTCGGAGAACCGGGAGGCTGGCAAGTGGATTTTTTTGCCTTCGCTCAGTGCCTCGCGGCTGCCCGACATGGCGAATACCGTTGCGGTCTCAGCGTCCGTGATGCGCGCGATCGAGGCCTGGTCGAAGTCGACCAGACGCCGCGTGCCCTCGACGACCGCCTCGAAAATGCGTGGAAAATCGAGACTCGAATTCACCGCGTTGGTGACCTCGTGGATGAGCGACAGGCGCTCGTTGGCGTTGCGGAGCTCCTCGGTTCGCCTCTCGACCTTGCGTTCGAGGTCGCGGTTCAGCTCCTCGAGCTGTCGGACTTTGTCGCGCAGCAGCACACGCATGTGGTCGATTTCGCGGGCGAGAACGCTGATCTCGTCGGATGTGTGAATCGGCACGGAAACGTCGTAGTCCCCCTCGCCGATCCGACGCGTCGACGCGACCAGGTCGTCGACCGCCCTGGCGATCGTGTGACCCATCAGGACCGCCAGCACCACCGCGCTCACCGCGAGCGCTGCGAAGCCCACTTGCACCCACCAGTCCTGGGGAGGCATCGATAGCAGCAGGATCGCGGCGGCGACGATCTCGAGCGCATAGATCAGCAATTTGCCGCGGATCGAGAACATGCATGTTTTGTAACATAGAATTGGGTTGCAGGCTTCAGGCTACGGGCTATGGGAAAGGCTCAAGGCGATTCCTCCCGCAGCCGTAGCCCGTCGTGGAGGCCGCGGGGCTGGGCAGGCGCTTCGTCTCCGTGCCTGCGGGCGCTCGCCGACCTCGATCTCGAAGTCCTTACGCGGAGGGAGCTTGACCATCTTGGGCCCGAACGACCCCGGCAAGACGACAAAGAGGTTTCGGGCTTCAGGCTATGGGCAAGGCCTTCGCAAATCCTTTCCTGTAGCCCGGAGCCTTCTCGCCTCACGCGGCGAATGCGGCTTGATACTCGGAGTTGAGGATCAGGTCGGAGAAGCGGCTGCGATCCTCCAGGATGCGGATCAAGCCCCGAGTGACGGCCATCAGCGGGTCTTCGTCGATGCGGATCGGCAGGCCGAGCGCTTCTTGCAGCCTACGCGACCAGCCTCGCAGCAGCGCCCCGCCGCCCACCATCGCGCCCCCTTCGGTGAGAACGTCTCCGGCGAGCTCGGGAGGGAGGTGTTCGATCGTGCGGCGAATCGCTTCGACGATCTGGCGCTGGATCGGCTCGAGCGCCTCGACAATCTCGCTCGACGGCACCCGCAGGACGCCGGGGCATCCATTGCGGAGGTTCAATCCCTTGACGTCCACGGGCAGATCGGGGTCGGGCGGCGTGACCGAGCCATGCTGAATCTTGATCCGCTCCGCGGTCGTCTCGCCGATCGCGAAGTGGTGGCGGGCGCGGAAATGCTCCTCGATGGCCTGGTCCATGGCGTTTCCCGCCATGCGCAGCGATTCGCAGTGCACGATGTTGTTCAGCGAGATCGCGGTCGCTTCGGTCGTGCCGCCGCCGACGTCGACGATCAGATTCCCGCGCGGCTCGCCGATCGCCAACCCGGCCCCGAGCGCGGCGGCAAAGGGCTCCTTCACGAGATCCACGCGATGCGCGCCCGCCGCCAGTGACTCGCGCTTCAAGCTGTCCATCTCGACCGGCGTGGCCCCGTGGGGCACGCAGATGACGACCTGCGAGCGCTTGATCCAGCGCTGTTCGGTGGCCACCTCGATGAAATGACGGAGGATCTCCCGCGCCGCCTCGAAATGAACAATGACACCGTCGCGCAGCGGGCGGATCACTTCGATCGACTCCGGGACGCGCCCGAGCATGCCGCGCGCCTTGTCGCCGTAGGCGATGACCTCACCGCTCTCCTTGTGAACGGCGACCGCCGAAGGCTCGCGGAGCACCACCCCGCGGCCGATGACGTAGACGACCGAGTAGGTCGTGCCGAGATCGATTGCGATCTTCATCGCTTCAGGGCCGAGGTTTGAACTGCGGCAAGGAGATCTCGTCGGTGCGCTTCTCGAACGCGACCTCGACCGGCAAACCGACGCGCACCCGCTCGAGCGGACAGCCGATCAGGTTGGTGAGCAGTCTCCCGCCTTCCTCGAGCTCCACGAGGACGATGGCGTACGGGACTTCGGAGGCGAACCCGGGATGGTAGACTTGGTGCATGACGTTGAAGCTGACGATCGTGCCGCGCCCGGACGAGGCGACCCACTCGGCGTCGCGGCCGAGGCAGCCGCTGCAAATCTCACGCGGCGGGAACCGGCGCTGACCGCAGCCCTTGCAGCGCTGCACGACGAGCCGCCCCTCGCGGGCCGCGGCAAAGAACGGACGCAGTTCCTCGGTGACCTCCGGAACCGGCTTTTGCGAATCGGTCATCACGAGGAGAGTGGGCTCAGAACGAGCGTCGAGTGCATGGACAGAATCCCCCCGTTGCCCGACACCAGGATGACGTTCCGCCGCTCGACTTGGCGAGTTCCGCCTTGGCCGCGCGCCTGGATCACGCCCTCCGAAACCGGTGTCATGCCCCACATGTAGAAGCTCGACAATTGGCCGCCCCCGGTGTTCACCGGTAGGCGACCGCCCGGGCCGATCGATCCGTCTGCCACGAACGGCCCCGACTCACCCTTCGGGCAAAACCCGTAGTCTTCTAGGGTGACGAGCACCGTGAAGGTATAGCAATCGTAGACCTCGGCAACGTCGACGTCGGCAGTGTCGATTCCGGCCATCCGAAAGGCGACTTGCTTGGCGAGCGGCGCGCCCGACGTCAGGGTATCGATGGGGTCACCTCCGGGGTGCCCCTGGCCGAAACCCCAGATGTAGGCCGGTGGCTGGCGGAGATTTCGCGCACGCTCGGCGCTGGTGACGATCACCGCGGCACCACCGTTCGAAACCAGGCAGCAGTCGAGCAAGTGGAAGGGCTCCACGATCCAGCGCGAGCGATGGTACTCGTCGAGCGTGAGCGGCGCTTCGTAGAACTGTGCGGCCGGGTTGCGGTTCGCCCAGGCGCGCTCCGCGACGGCCACGGCCCCGAGGTGATCGTTGGTGGTGCCGTAGCGATGCATGTGGCGCCTGGCGACCAGAGCGTAGAGCGCGTTTACTCCGAACTGTCCGTAGGCGGCGTTGAGGCCGCGCGCGAACGCGTAGGCCGAAGCCGATCCACCGGACCCTGCCGCTTGCTTCTTCCCGTCGCCGGCAGGCTTCGGAGGCTTCAGGGGGGCGTCCGAGAACACGCAGGCAACCGTCGAGGCGAGGCCGGCGTCGATCGCCATCACGGCTTGCTGCACCATCGCCGCCGCGGTCGCGCCGCCGAGGTTCATGGCGACCGAGTAGCGGACGTCGCGCAGACCGAGCGCTTGCTGCAAGGCGAATGAGCCCATGGCGGTGTCCGCCCAGGCGATGCCGGGATTCAGCAAGAGGCCGTCGAGGTCGTGCCGATCGAGGCCCGCGTCTTCGAGAGCGAGGCGCACGGCTTCGACGGCGAAGCCCATCGGCGAATCGTAGACCCGGCCCATGCGTGTCAGACCGAGCCCAGCGATTGCGTATCTTCCCTTGAGGTTCGGACTCATGGAAGCAACGATCAATTGTACCTATACTTGGCCGATGACATCGAGGGAAGAGTCACTCGCCGCGCTCCTCGCCACACATTCCGTCTTCTACCGGCCGCGCAAGCCCTTCGTGCTTTCCTCCGGAAAGACGAGTCCCTTCTACTTCGATTGCCGGCGCACGACGATGCTCCCCGAGGCGATGCCGCTGATCGGCCGGCTCGTGTTCGAGCGCATTCGCGGCGCCGTCGACGCGGTCGGTGGGCTCACCATGGGCGCGGACCCGATCGCCTGTGCCGTCGCCTACTACAGCCAAGGTCGTGGTCGTCCGGTCGCGGCGTTCTCGGTGCGGAAGGAGGCCAAGTCGCACGGCATGCAGCGCTGGGTGGAGGGCGCGGTGCGCGCGAAATCGCGGGTCGCCGTGGTCGAAGACGTCGTCACGACCGGCGATTCGACGTTGCGCGCGATCGCTCGCTGCCGCGAGGAGGGCTTTCGCGTCGAACGTGTCGTCGCCCTCGTCGATCGGGAGGAAGGCGGCATGGAGGCGATCGGGGCCGAAGTCGGCGCCGTCCGCGCCGCGGCGCTTTTCCGACGGAGCGAGATCGACGCGATCTGGAAGCGACTGCGGCAGAGGACTCGGAGCGCGCGGTAAGTCAGCGAACTCAAGCTCGGGCTGAAGGATGAAGAGCAACGCGAAGCGCGGGAAGGTTCGATTCCCGGGCGTGCTATTGCTTTCCGCGCTTCCGCGCGGCGGGGCATGTTCCTGTCAACCCAAGTACGGGTCGACAGGAACATGCCCCGCTCTCATCAAAGCCAACGTCGCGACGCGTTCGAAGCGCTCCCTTGTCAGCTCCCGCCGAGCCTGATCGTCCAGGTCTCGCCGATCTCGCGAATCACCACGCGGCTCGCCTGCGGTCCGGCCACAGCCAGGAGCCGGCGCATCGCTTCGCCGACCGGCTCCTTGCCGAGGCGGAACGTGTCCCAATGGACGGGGATGAGGTAGCGTGCGCCGCTTTCCACGAACGTCTGCCACGCCTCCTCCGGGCTCTCGTGGTTCCAAATCCACGGGTCGTACGCGCCGATGCCGAGGATCGCCACCGTCACCTGGCGTCGCTTCGCATAGGCGGCGAGCTCGGGGCTATAGGCGGTGTCGCTCGCGAACAGGACACGCACGTCGCCGCGAGAGAGGAGATAGCCGTCGTAGCCGCGCGAGCGCTCCCATGGCCATCGCCGGCCCCAATGGCGGATCGGCACGGCCTCGATTACGACGTCGGGCGCCGCGATTTGCTTTCCCCAACCGAGCTCGACGACCCGCGGATAGCCGAGATCGTCGACGAGGTCCCTCGTGCGTTCGGGAACGACCAGTAGTGGCGTGGCAGAGAGGGACCGCAGCGAGGGGCGATCGAGGCTGTCCATGTGGGCGTGGGTGACCAGCACGGCGTCCAGATTTGGCATCTCGGGTGGAGCGAGGGCCGGAGCGACGAGGCGCTTCGGGCCGATCGTGATCGGACCGAGCGCGGCGCCGATACGATCGTAGAAAGTGGGGTCGGTCAGGAGCAGGGTACCGCCGAAGTCGATCAGCACGGAGGCATGCCCGAGGTAGGCGATCGTCAGGTCCGCCCTGGACCATGCCGACGGGTCTGGCGAGTGTGGTGCCGGAGGCGGCGAATGGAACGTTCCGCTGCAGGAGACGCCGAGCAGGGCGACGGCCAGCAGCGCGGTACGTACCTTTTTGAGCGTGCGAGTGGACAGACTTGGTCAGATCCTCTTTCGAGCTTTCCCAGGAATTGCCGCCGAAGGGTCGGCATTAACCTTGCTAGTCAATTGATCGCTGAAGGGCTAGAGATCCGGCGCAATCACCATGAGGGGGGATAAATGAGCCTTTTTAGGCACAGGAACGAAGAGCCGAGGGTCATCGATTCGTCATACGCCGTCGAAGACCTGACGCTTCCTTCCGTGGCGATGCCGTCGGCTCCGACGGAGATTGCCGTCGAGGCGGAAGACGACGAGCCGAACGGCCGGATCGGCAGGGGAAGCCAGGTCTCGGGGAAGCTCCGATTCGAGGGCAGCATCCGGATCTACGGAGAAGTCGCAGGGGAGATCGTGGCGGGCGAAGCCGTGATCATCCGGCGGGGAGCCCGGGTGGAGGCCAAGATCCAGGCAAACGAAGTCGTCATCGAGGGAGAGGTGACAGCCGACATCCAAGCCACCGCGAGGGTCGAGATCGGTGCGACCGGCAGACTCCGCGGCACGGTTACCGCACCCCGGCTGGTGATCCACGACGGCGCGATCTTCGACGGGAGCTGCTCGATGGCGAGCGCTGCCGAAGCCGACGCTTGCCGATCCGGGCTCGAGGTCGAGGGAAACCTCGGCAGCGTCGGCGACGAAGCCGTGTGCCTCGCCTCCTGAGATCGCCCAGTCGCCGCGGCTCAGTGCGGCCGTGACTTCGCCAGCTGCTCTTCGATCAGCTGAATGAGCGCTTGCTTCTCGACCGGCTTGGCGACGAAGAGCCGCCCGCCGACTACGCCGGACGGGCCCCCGAGCTCCTTTCGGGAGACCACCGCCGTCAGATAGATGATCGGGATCTTGTGCAACTGCTTGTCCGCGAGGATCTCGCCGCCGATCGTGCCGCCGTCGGTGTCTGGCATGACGACGTCGAGCAGAATCAGGTCCGGCTGAAAAGCGCGCGCCGCCGCGACCGCTTTGGTGCCGTCGGTCTCGACGTCGACTTCGTAGCTGCCGGTCTCTTCGAGGTTCAGCTTGAGGATTCGCGCGAACGCTTCCTCGTCATCCACGAGCAACAGCCGCTTCTTGGGCATCTTCCCGACCTCCTCTCGGATCCAAGACGATCAACACGCGAGCACCGCCCCCCGGGCGGTTACGAATCTCCACTCTTCCGCCGTGCATGTCGACGATTGCCTTGCTCACCGTCAGACCGAGGCCCGTTCCCTTGCGCGTCGGCTTGGTTGTGAAGAAAGGTTCGAACATCTTGCGCGCCTGACCTTCGGGGATGCCCGCGCCCGTGTCGTCGACTTCGGCCACGACCATGCGTCCGAAGGTCCTCAGCAGATACGTCCCCCTCGATCCCGCCGGCGGTCCGCTCGCCATCGCCGCCCGGACGTAGGTCTTGACCGTCAACGTGCCGCCCTCAGGCATCGCCTGGATCGCGTTCAGGAACACGTTGACGAAGACTTGCTCGATCTTTCGCTTGTCGAGCCGGACGAGGGGGAGGTCCTCGCCGAGCGTCCGCACGACCGTCACGCGGCTCTTCTCGATCTCGTGATTCACGAGCAGGAACGCCTGCTGTACGATCGCGTTGAGGTCTTCCATGCCGAGCTCCAGGTTGCGTGGCGCGGAGAAGTCGAGCAGGCCGCCGATGATCTGATCGGCCCGCTCGATCGCCTTCTGCATTTCCGAGAGGACGGAGGCGACGGTCTCGTCCCCCGCCGAGCGCCCGCTGAGATAGTTGATCCCGGCCAGGATGACGGCGAGCGGATTCTTGACCTCGTGGGCGACCCCCGCGGCGAGACGGCCCACCGACTCCATCTTCTCGGCTTGGACCACCTGCAGCTGAGCGTTCTTCAGCGCCTCGTGCGTGCGCGTCAGGCTGGCGAGCGTCTCCTGCAGGGTTTGCTCTCGCTTGCGAAGCTCCGTGTTCGCGTCCTGCAGCTGCTCCTCGATCCGTCTGCGCTCGGTCATGTCGCGCGTGATCTTGGAAAAGCCCGAGAGCCTCCCGTCTTCGCCGACGAGCGGCGCGAGGATCACGTTGGCCCAATACCGCGAGCCGTCCTTGCGGACTCTCCAGCCCTCGTCCTCGAACCGTCCCTCGGAGACGGCGGTGTCGAGGTGGCGCTCCGGCTTCCCCTTCGCGACATCCTCCAGCGGGTAGAAGGTCGAGAGGTGCCGCCCGAGGACTTCGTCTTCACGATAGCCGATGATCCGCTCCGCACCTGGATTCCAGCTCCGCACGTAGCCGTCGGCGTCGAGCAGGAAGATCGCATAGTCTCGCGCGCCGTCGACGACGAGGCGAAACCGCTCTCGATTTTGCCACAGCGCCGCATCGGTTCGCTCGCGCTCGACGTCGAGATCGTAGAGCGAGCGCGCGCTCCACAGCACGACGACACTGAACGCGATGACGTTGCCGAGCGTCAGCAGCGCCAGCCCGAAGACGCTCTGATAGTACCCGGCTCGCTGGCCTGCGAAGCTCAACCAGGCGAGGAGTCCCGGCACCACCAGCACGACGGGGAACACGCGTCTCGCCATGGCCCCGCCCGCCGTCTCGCTGGCGACGATCGCCACGAGCCCTCGGTCCGGGCGCGCGAAGAGGATGCCGGCGGCGAGCAGGCAGAATGCCACCGCCGAGTGGAATGCGATGTGCGTGTAGTAGCCAGTGCCGTGCAGCAGCTCGAGCGCATAGAGATGCGCGAGAAGACCGACCAGCGAGATGAAGATCGCCGCGACCGCCAACGCTTCGACGAGCCAGTAGCGGCTGCGCGGATCGAGAGCGAAGAGGGCGAGCCCGAGCAGAAGGAAATTGAGCGCCGCGCTCGGAGCCATTCGGCCCGGATGTGAGGTCCAGATCATTCCCGTCGACTCCTGAAAGAAGATCTGGTCGATGCCGAGGCTCACGCCGAGGAGGTACTCGGCGAGCGTCGCCAGGCCGACCAGCGAGGCCGCCACGGCGAAGCTCCGTGCAATCCTGCGCTTTCGCGGGTCGGCGGTCTCGCTGCGCAGCATCCAGAGCGAGCTGCCGGCGAGAATGAAGGCGACGGCATCGTTCGGCTTCATCGAGGCGAGGCCCGGGTGAAGGCTCTTCAACGTGGTGTTGTCGAAGAGCCACCCGACGAGCACGGCGACGCCGATCAAGATCACGATCGCGGCCGCCGTCTCCGAGAACAAATGGAACCGCAGCGTGAAACGGCTCGAGCGTGATCTCGGAACCTGCGCCGGGGCGCTTGCCGATCGACGCGTCATCCTTCTTGGTCCTCACCGCATGATGCCCCGGGGTTCTTCGGGCTTGCAAACCGAACCGTGACGATTGCCCTATCGGGGGAGGCGCCTACCGGCGGAGCCGGTGATCCAACCGCCTGGACTGGGATTCCGGATCTGGTCTGACGAGCGGACTCAGTTGCCGCCGTAGCGGTCGTCCGCCTGATGGATCAAATGATCGAGCAGCCGTTGCTCGGCGGCTCGGTAGGCGAGCTGACGCATCATCTCCTGGCCCTGGTGGGCGATCGGAATGGAGGCGAGAAGGCCGACGACCTCGGTCGGCGTGATGCGGTCGATGGCGTTCTCCATGCCGGTGATGACCTCGTCGGGAACGTCGTTGACCGTCACCTGATCGAGGCCTTCGAGCAGCGCCGCGAAGCGAGCCTCGAACTGCTTCTTGGCGGACTCCTTCTCGTCGACGGAGCACTCGACATGGAGCTTCTTCGCGGCACGGTCAAAGAGCCGGTCGAAGGCTTGCAGCATCGCTTCCCTTCCCGTCATGGGTCCTCCCGGAGGCTGAGCATGGCAGGGGCGACTCTAGGTTCGAAGTACCTCCGTGACAACCTGGAAGGAGGAGCCGTGACCGTCGCCCTGGACCGCCCGAGCGTCGCAACGCCTGCATGATCGAACTGTATCACGGAACGCGCGACATCAACCGCATCTGTTGCGCATGAGGTGCGAGACGTTCACCGATTCGTTCGTTTCGGAAGAGGTCGCCGAGGGCTTCGCTGCGTTCATCCAGAAGCCGCGCGGGAGGTCCTGAGGCGCAGCAGCTCTTCCGCGAGCGCCGCGGCGATTCGCCGATAGCCTTCGCCGTTCGGGTGAATCGGGTCATGGTCGGGGTCTGCGAAGAGCGTGCGACCTCCGGAGCGGTCGAAATCGGCGGCGCAGTCGACGAGCGGGCTCTTCTCGCGCGCCGCGGCCTCGGCGACGATCTGGTTGTAGGCGCGGCGAAGCGCCGGCGCGCTGTCGCCGCGCGCCACGAAGCCGTGGTCGATCAGCCACTGCGGCGTGTGGTCGTCGTCGAATCCCGATGGAGCCGTCAGGTAGATCACGGTGAACCCCTGTTCACGCCCGAGCGCCGCGAAACGATCGAGTACGGCGCGGTACTGTTCAGGAGGCACCTGCAGCGCGGACAACCCGAAGGTATTGGCGAGAAAGACCACGCTCCGCTGGACGGCCTCCCACAAGTAGCTGCGAAACCACGGCCGATGCTCGCCGGCGATCCGACTCTTGAACCACCCGCGCACCGCGGAATCCTTTTCTCGCCACATGTCGTTCCATCCGAAGTAGAGCGTTACGACGTCAGGACGGAGACGGGCGAGGTCGCGCTCGAACCACTCCAGACCATGGAGCGAGGTGTAGCCGATCACCCCCGCGTTCACGATCTCGAAGGCTCCCGGCGCTCGCTCGTCCAGCATCGATTGCAGGGTCTGCGGATAGGGATGCGCCGCGCCGAACGTGCAGGAATCACCGAGACAGACCACGCGCCAGCGGCCGGGCGGCTTGGGGTCCCGGATTTCGGGGCCACGAAGGCCGAGCGAGTTGATCTCGACACCCGCATCGGGAAACGATGCCGAGCTGCGGTTGCGGAACGTGAGGACCGGGTCGTACTCGAGGAAGCGGCTGACCTGGTTTCCGCTGAAGTGACCGTAGCGAATCTCGTATTTCACGCGCTCGAAGGGGACGACCCGGAAGAGGAGTTCTCCGGCGGCGATCCCGGCGAAGAGGCCGACGGCGACGAGAAGGGCCCGCTGCGAGCGGCGGACGGGGCTCATCATCGCGCGCGGTGGTATTGGGTCCGCGCCCGACGAAGCCGTCGAGAGAGGGCCGCTCGGCGCTGCGTCCACTGGACGATCGATCGTAGGGCAGGCAACAGCGAACGGCCTTCTGGGGTGAGGTGGTATCCGTCAGCGGGCCGGGGCTCGAGGATCCCCGCCTGGCGGAGCTCGCGGATGCGGCGATTCAGGACGCTCGGTGACATGTCGTCGCACCGAGCGCGGAGGGCTCGGAAGGTCAGGCCCTCCTCGCCGAGCTCCCAAAGCACCCGGAGCATCCACCGCCGACCGAGAAGCTCGAGGGCCGACGTGAGCGGACGCCCGGCTCGCGCGCCGCGTGCGCTCTGACCGGGTCTCGGCGAAGGCATGGGTCGGATCTTTCTCGAGGGTTCGGATCGGTCTCGCGCTACCGAAACGGTAGCTAAAGAACGACCGCTCGTCTACAGGAACAATGGAGCGAGCGCCGTCAGTACCCGAGATCCTCGATTTCGTCGTCATCGAGTCCAAGAAAATGCGCGACTTCGTGGACGACCGTACGACGAATCTCCTCGCGAATCGCGGCAGGGCTGCGGAAGCTTTCGACCAGCGGCCGGTAGAACAGGATGATGCGGTCGGGAAGCGCCATGCCGAAATCGTGGCCGCGCTCCGAAAGCGGCGAGCCTTCGTAGAAGCCGAAGAGCGTATCCCGCAGGGGATCGAGACCGGCGCATTGCATCTGCTCCTCGGTCGGTTCTTCTTCGACGATCACCGTGACGTTTTCCATCCGCACCCGGATCTCGCCCGGTAGCGTGTCCAACGCTTCCCCGATCAATCGTCGGAACTTGCGGCGATCCATGGCTCCAATCTGCCCGGGGCAAAGGGGCTGTCAAGCGTTGCGTGAGCCATGTGGGTCACGTATTTCGCGATGGGAGTATCCCATGAGACGCGAAGACGTGGCCGAGTTCGCCAAGCACTGGATCGATTCCTGGAACGCCCGCGACCTGGAGGCGGTGCTCGCTCATTTCGACGAGGCGGCGCGTTTCACGAGCCCCAGAGCGGTCGCCGTCTTCGGCCGCGGGACGGTGGAGGGAAGGGCGGAGCTCCGCGCCTATTGGCAGGCTCGGGTCGCGCAGATTGATCGCCTTCGCTTCACGCTCGAGCGCGTGTTGTGGGACGACGAGCAGCAGACGATGGTGATTCTCTATCTCGCCGATGTGAACGGAAAGAAGACCCGAGCGTGCGAGCTCCTCCGCTTCGGCGAGTCCGGCGCGGTCGTCGAGGGTGAGGCGATGTATGGGGCACCGGCGTAGGTATTTGTGAAACAGTACCCGATCACCTCCCCTTGCCGCTACGACTTTGCACCGACCAGCGTGCGGAACGGCCGCTTGCCGCGTCGCTCACGACGAAGCAGCACGTACATCGCGCCGCTGCCGCCGTCGTAGGAACGTGCCGTCGAGAAGGCAAGCACCCGACGGCCGAGCTCGCCGTGGGTGAGCCAATCCTTCAGGCGATCCTTGAGGACGGGCCGCTGATCCGGCGAGTTGCGACCGCGCCCGTGGACCAGCAGCACGCAGCGATGGCCGGCTACCATCGAACGAAACACGAACTCCTGCACTGCCGCTTTGGCTTCTTCCGCGGTCATCCCGTGCAGGTCGAAATGTGATTGGCAGGCGAGCTCCCCGGCGCGCAACCGGCGGAGGGTCCGCGGATCGAGACCGACGACCATGCCCTCGACGTGCTCCTCGGTGTCACTGATGTCGAACGCGGCGACGCCGGCGACGAGATCCGAGAGCTCCGCGAGCGCGCCGTCCTCCTCGCGCTGCACCGCGCTCGGTGCGGTCGCGGGCCGTTCCGGAGCGACGCGCCCGCGCTCGTCCGCTGGAATCGGGATGATGCCGCGTACGGCCGCCTGGAAGAGATCCAGATCGTCGACGGCGGAAGGCGGCGAGGCGCGTACGGGCTTCGCCGGCGGCCGCGGCTTCGAAGGCGCTGGCCGTGCGGGACTCGGCAGCGGGCCGACGAGCTTCGCGAGGCCGCGAAACGGCGCGTTGAAGGGCGGCGAATCCCCGCCTTCCTCCTCGTCACGGCGGGCCATGAGACCATGGTACGGCGGCAGTCGCAAAAGACAAGCAGCGTAACGCTTCAGTCTTCGCCTCGAATGCTTCGGAACGACGAGGAGCGCGGATGCCGATAACCCACGAGATGGTCTATTGCTCTCCGCGCTTGCGCGCGGTGGCTGGATCTTCCAGCGCGTGTGGCCAAGACTGAGGCATTACCAAGCAGCGGCGTTTTCGTTAGCATTCGGCTGCGATGTACGAGCGCAGGGACCGCTTCTACCGCAAGGCCAAGGCCGAGGGATTGCGTTCCCGGGCGGCATTCAAGCTCGAGGACCTCGATCGGCGGCTTCTGCGCGCTGGGGATCGAGTGCTCGACCTCGGCTGCTGGCCGGGGGGCTGGCTCCAGGTTGCCGCAAGGCGCGTTGGGGAGCAGGGGAGGGTCGTCGGCGTCGATCTCCGCAAGCTCGACCCGATCGGGCTCGCGAACGTACGGCTCCTTCAGGGAGACGTTGCCGACGAAGCGACGCTCGACGCCATTGGTCGCGCCCTCGAGGGTCCGGCCGACGTCGTACTTTCGGACATGTCGCCCGCGCTCTCCGGTATCCGCGATCGCGACGAGGCACGCGCTAGCGAGCTCGTCCGTTTGGCGCTCTGCGTGATCGATCGGATGCTCCGCGCCGGGGGCAATTTTGTCTGCAAGGTCTTCATGAACTCGCAGTACGGCGAAGTCCGCGCGGCGATTCGTCGCCGCTTTGACGACGTATCCGCGACCCGCTCGCAGGCCACGCGCAAGGGGTCGGCCGAGCTCTACGTGATCGCGCGCGGCTTCCGCGGCAGCGCCGTCAGCTCTTCTTGAGCTGTTGTTTCCACTCGAGCACGCGGGCCTGGTTGGCGGCGGCTTCCGCTTCGGCGATACGGCCGGCGCGCTGATAGAGCATCGACAGGCCCGTGTAACCGAGCGGATCATCTGCCGAAGCCTCGGTGATCCGCTTGGCAGCGGCAATCGCCGCCTCCAGCTCACCCTTCTCGGCATGCGCCATGGCGAGACCGTGAAGCGCGTCGACGAAGCCCGGGTCTATGCCGAGGGCTTCGCCGTATGCGGCGATTGCCTCGTCGTACTTGCCCTCGGCGAACAGGTCCACGCCACGGTCGTAAAGCTCTTCGGCGGTCGGCATTCTCCGTTGTCTATGCAAGTAATGCTTGCCTCGCAAGCCGCAAATGGACTACGAGATCTACCTTCTCTTCGACTGCCGAGCGCACCGGCCTTGAAACAAAACCGTGCATCTCTTCGTACATTGGCAATTTTGCGACGGCTCAGAATCTGCCAGTTTCATGGCCTATTTCGTCTCGGCGCCGGGGCCCGGGAATTGCTAGGCATACCTCCCATGGCTGCTGCTCTAGGGGTGCGCACGGTGCTCGCGGTGGTGGCCTTGCTCGGCGTGAGTCGAGCTCGCGGCGAGATTCTCGTCATGCAGGGCCTCAACGGCCATTTGCTGATCACCAACCTCGGGGAGCGGAGCGGCTACAAGATCATCTCGCGCCACCGGGAGTTCTACGGCAGTTCCGCGATGGGGCTGCGCGCGTCGGTTGGAGGGGACCCGTCGAAATACGAGGAAACCGTCCGTCTGACCGCAAAAGAGTTCTCACTCGAGGCGTCGCTGGTGAAGGCGGTGATCCGCGCCGAGTCGAACTTCGATCCCCTGGCGATCTCGTCAAAGGGAGCGATGGGCCTCATGCAGCTCATGCCCGACACGGCTCGCATGCACGAGGTGCGCAACGCCTTCGATCCGACCGAGAACATTCACGGCGGGGTTCGGCATCTTCGCTACTTGATGGATCGCTATGCCGGGAACCTGGATCTGGTGCTGTCCGCGTACAATGCCGGCACCAAGCCTGTCGACGAAGCGCGCGGCATTCCGCGCATCCCCGAGACCCAGGAGTACGTGCGGCGGGTGCGGCTCTTCCACGCGGTCTACCGCAACGGTGAGGCCAGAGCGGCGCGGCAGATGCCGCGGGTCGCCCGCGTCGATCTCGCCGGCAAGACGCTCGAGTAGCTCTACGGCGCGCCGATCGTCGCGCTCGACGGCCGCCGCTAACTCGGTAGGATCCCCGCCGAAGCAAGCCGCGACCAGCGGGAGCGACCTGCGGCGCAGACTCCTAGACGAGCCCCTGCCGGTAGAGGTGCTCGGCGACGAGCACCGCACCCTTTGCGGCCCCCATCTTCGTGTTGTGAGAGACGAGCACGAACTTGACGCCGTTCTCGAGCACGGGATCGGGGCGGATGCGTCCGACCGACGTGGCCATCCCGCCCTCGGCGTCACGGTCGAGGCGCGGCTGCGGCCGGAAGGGATCGTCGTGTACGACGATCCAGCGCTTCGGGGCCGAGGGTAAGTCGCCGCCGTCGAACGCGCGCATCACCGCGGCGATCTCGCCCGGCGCGGCAGCCTTCTCGGTCGAGACGGATACGGATTCGGTGTGCCCCTCGAGGACGGACGCTCGCGTACACGTGGCGCTCACCACGAGGTCGGGCTCGCGCAGCCCACCCTCGCCGAGCGTGGCGAAGATCTTGCGGGTCTCGCGCGCCACCTTTTCCTCTTCCTTTGGGATGAAGGGCACTATGTTGTCGACGATGTCGAGCGCGACGACTCCCGGGGAGCGTCCGGCCCCCGAGATTCCCTGCATCGATGTGAGCAGGACCTTGCGGGCGCCGAAAGCATCGCGGATCGGCTTGAGCGCGAGCACCAGGCCGATCGTCGTGCAGTTCGGGATCGGCACGATGTAGCCCTGCCAGCCACGGCGCTCGCGCTGCAGCGGGAGCAACCGCGCATGATCCCAGTTGACGCCGGGAACGATGATCGGCACGTCGTCCTCGTAGCGAAACGCGGAAGCGGTGCTGACGACGGGCGTGGTGCGCGCGTAGCGCGGCTCGAGCTCCCGCGCGACATCCGCTTCGACGGCCGAGAAGACGAGATCGACGCCGTCGGGCTGGAACGTGGCGCTGTCCTCGACCTCGATGTCGAGAACCGAAGGCGGCGGCTCGACGTCGCACCACCAGCGTCGCGCGCCGGTCTTCGCGTCACGTAGGGCGTCGCCGTAGCGCTTCCTGGCGGAGCGCTCCGAGCCGACCATCCGGGTGATCTGGAACCAGGGATGATCGGCTAGTGCGGCGACGAACTGCTGCCCGGCGATGCCGGTCGCTCCGACCAGCGAGATCTTCTTCTTGGCAGCCATGAATCAGGTCACTCTAAGGCGCTCGCGGAGCTCACTCAAGACCGCGGTACGCCGAGCGCGCCGCGATGCTGCGCTTCTTCCGCGGTGCGCGGCCGTAGCGGCTGACCGTCGGAGATGCGGGTCGGCAGGCCGCTCTTCTGATGCAGAGCATCGAATAGCTTTTCCCGATCCACGAGATTTGCCCAGCTCTTGGAGCGCAGCAGCTCTTTGGCCGTCGCGCCATAGTCGAACCCTGTATCGTAGATGTCGCGATGGACTTCGACGTAGACGTCGCCGTCGCGCGAGCCGATCTTGACCGGCTCGTAGACGATCTCACCGGGCGTGCCGATCGGGATGACCGCAAACAACCGCTGGATGTCCTCCGGATAGAGCCGGATGCAGCCGTGACTGACTTCCATGCCGACTCCCCACGGGATGTTCGTGCCGTGGATGCCGTATAGCGGGAGCGACAAGCGGATCCGGTAATGGCCGAGCGGGTTGTCGGGATCGCCGCCCGCGATGAACTGCCGGGGATCCCCGCGCTCTCGCATGTGCTCCTCACGGATGCTCGAGGGGATCACCCATTTGGGATCGACGGTCTTCTCGGTCACCTTGAATCGGCCGGTCGGCGTCCGCCACTCGTCGCGTCCCAGGCCCACGGGGTAGGTGATCACGGTCCGGACGCTGTCCTTTCCGTTCGGCGGGAAGTAGTAGAGCCGCATCTCGGGAATGTTGACGACGATTCCTTGATAGTCGCTTTCCGGCAGCACCCACCACGTCGGGAACGCCACGCGCTCCCCCTCCGGCGGCAGCCAGACATCGAGATCGGGATGGACATCGGTGACCTCGTTGATGCCGAGCCCGAGGTGTCGTGCGACGTCGTAAAGCGTATCTCCCTTGGCGAAGGTATAGCTTCGGGGCTCGCCGATCACCGTGCTCGTGTCACGTCCAGTGAGCGCGAACATGTAGCCCACGACCGGCCGGGGTGGAAAGTCCCTCTCGTCCCAGCCTCGCGCATTGCCGATCGCCAGGGCCAAAGCGACCGCCGCGATGACCCCCACTCTGCGCCTCATCTTTCTCAACCCCGCGATTCTTTGCTACCGGTCGTGGGCAGGGAAAACAAGGCTCCGGTCGATCGGGGACGTTCTTGACCTTCGTAACCTTCGTCGCGCCTGTCTGCTTACAGGATTTCTTAGCGCGAGGAACGCGCTGAAGGTTACGAAGGTCAAGAACGTCCCCGACAAAGCGTTTGTGATTCAGCCGCAGCGCGTTTTAATATGCACCCGCCCAAGATGGAGACCAGAGAACCGATCCCGACCGCGGCCGACGAGGGTCGTGTTCGGCTGATGGCAGCCGGATCGGTCTCAAAGGGCCGCCGAACGATCGTCACGGCGCTGTCGCTGGACCAGATCCGTCCCAATCCCGAGCAACCGCGACGCTATTTCGACGAGCAGAGCCTGGCGGAGCTCGCGGAGTCGATTCGCGTGCGCGGGCTGTTGCAGCCGGTGATCGTCAAGCGGGAGAGCGATGGACGCTACCTGTTGCTCGCCGGAGAGCGGCGATATCGCGCCGCGAGAATGGCGGGTCTCACGGCGATCCCGGCGCTCGTCCGCGACGATCATCCGCTCGAGATCGCCATGATCGAGAACCTGCAGCGCGAAGACTTGACCCCGCTCGAAGAAGCGCTCGGCATCGCCGCGCTGATCGGCGCGCAGGGCTATACCCATGCCGAGGTCGCCGATCTCATTCACAAGAGCCGGCCTCACGTGAGCAACACGCTGGCGCTCACCCGGCTGCCACAGGTGATCCAGGACGAGTACAGCGCCGACCCGACGATCTCGCGCGACATTCTCATCGGCGTAGCCCGGCAGAAGGACGAGCAGGCCATGCTCGAGCTCTGGCGGCGGGCAAAGCTCGCACGGCTGTCCGTGAAGGGCTTCCGCGAGGAGCTGACCTCCAAAACGGCGGCCGAGCCGGAGGTCCGGCAGGCGATCAATGCCGCGCGTCGGCTCGGCCGCAAGCTCGCCGCGCTCCCCGAGCGGATCACCGATGAGCCGCGTGCGCGGCTTGAGCGCACCCTGCGCCGTCTGCGTAAGAAGATCGAGGCCGTGCTCGCCGAGCGTCCGCCGATGCGCTCGTGAGCGCGGCCGCCGCGCCGACGCGGGTGATGCGGGAGCCGAGCCCGGCAGGGGCGCCAGCGGAGGTCGGCCGCTGCAATTGGTTCTCGTCGCAGGCATGCTAAAGGCCGGTGGCTCGGTGCAAAGGGAACCGTGGTGAGGAGACGACGATGAAGCTTCCGATCGGTGGTGTCGTGGGTCTCGTGGTGCTCGGGACGGCGCTCGCCAGCTCTACGGTCGAGGCGGGCTTCGTGCTCACCGACAAGGAGGGCGGTCGTACTCTGGTCTCGAAGGGCAAGGTCAAGGAACTCGCGGGCGAGGGGCCACAGTCGGTCTTCGATCTCGCCACCGCGCGAGCGTGGATGTCCAATCCCGACCACAGGGTCTACTGGGAGGGCACGATCGAGGAGCTTTGCACCACGATCCGCGAGACCGCAAAATCGATTGCCAAGTCCATGGAACAGCAGATGGAGGCTCAGCTCTCGAAGCTTCCCCCCGATCAGCGCGCCAAGGTGGAGGAGCTGCGCAAGACCCTGGCGGCGAAGCGAGCGGCGGAGGCGGAGAAGGAAGCGCCCGGGCCAGGCGTGATCAAGTTGGAGCGTACCGACGACACCGCGGCCATCGCCGGGCAACCGACGCGCAAGTATCGAGTGCTCGTCGACGGCAAGCTCTACGAAGAGGACTGGCTGACCACCGATCCCGCCCTCGCCCGAGAGTTTGCGCTCGATAAGGCCTCCGCGCTGATGAGCCGGGTCTCGGCGTGCGCGCAGTCGAGCGATCCGGACGCGCACACCAAGGGCGTCGACGAGGGGAAGATCTATCAGATGCTCTATCCGCAGGGGTGGCCGCTGAAGGCCGTGTCTCATTCCGGAGGCCAGGCGCTGACCAAAACCGAGATTGAGACGATCGAGAAGGGGGACATCCCCGAAGCCGAGTTCAAGCCGCCCGTCGGCTATCGCAAAGCGTCGCTCGGTGAGGTGATGTTCTCGGAAATGAACGGGGGTCTCGAAGGACACCGCGCGCCGCGCGGGGAGGAATAGCGGTCTGCCTCGCGGCTATCTCTTCGATTACGGCGGCACGCTCGACGGCGAGGGCTGGCACTGGTTCGATCGCACGCTTTACCTCTACCGGCGCTCTGGCTGCCAAATACCCGAGCAGCAGATCAAGCAGGCGTTCTACGGTGCGGAGCAGATCATCGCTGAAGAAGCACGACGCCAGGGATTACGACTCCGCGCTCTTCTCGAGCGTCACGTCGAGCTGCAGATGGCCGTGCTCGGCGGCGGTGCGCGGCGCTTCGCCGCCGAGGTCGTCCGGGGATTTTGCGAAATGACCGCAGAGGGCTGGCAGCGTTCGCGCGCGACGCTGTCGCGTTTGCACGGGGGATCGCGGCTCGGAGTGGTCTCCAACTTCTACGGAAATCTCGATGTCCTTCTCGAGGAAGCCGGCCTTTCGCCGTTCCTCGATGCGGTCGTCGAATCGGTGCGGGTCGGAATCGAGAAGCCCGATCCGGCGATCTATCGGCTCGCCGCCGCACGGCTGGCGCTTCCCCCCGAGGACGTCGTCATGGTCGGCGACAACTTCGACCGCGACGTTCGCGCCGCACGGACGATCGGCATGCGCGCGATCTGGCTCCGCCGCGGAAGCGCGCCACCGCCGGAGGCGGGCATCGCCGATCGGGTGATTTCCCGGCTCGAGGAGATAGAGCCGCTTCCGGGCGGAGCGCTTCGATGAAGGCGGGGATCATCGCCGCCGGCCTCGGAGAGCGCTTTCGCAGCGCCGGCATCGCCACCCCGAAGCCGCTCTTGAACGTGGGGGGCAAGACGCTGCTGCGGCGCGCGATCGAGTCGGCGGCCGCCTCCGGAGCGGAAACGGTGGCGCTGATCGTCAATGCCGAGTTCCCCGAGGTCGCTCGCTACGTGCGCGCAGAGCGATGGCCGGTACCGGTCGAGCTCACGGTGAAGACGACACCGAGTTCGATGGAGAGCTTCTTCGCCCTCGAGCCTCAGCTGCACGACTCCCCATTCCTTCTCACCACCGTCGACGCGATCACCGCCAAGCGGACGCTCGCAGCGCTGGCGCGCGCCGGCCTCGCCGCGGGACCGACGGGGACGCTGGCGGTCACGAGCTTCGTGGACGACGAAAAACCGCTCTGGGTAAGACTCGGGGCAGAGGAGGAGATCGTCGCGCTCGGCGCAACCGCTGTGGGAAGCGGCTGGGTGACGAGCGGGGCATACTTCTTCTTCCCGGTCGTCTACGACCACGTCGGCGAGGCGCGCCGGCGAAAGCTCTCGGCGCTTCGCGAATTTCTCGCGCTTCTCGTCGAGGAGGGTGCGCCGCTCCACGGGTTCCGGGCCGGCGACTCGGTGGACGTCGATCGTCCCGAGGACGTCGCGGTCGCGGAGCAATTCCTGAAGGTCAATGGCTGAGGGCGACGTCATCGGCATCTATCGGGAGGAGCGCTTTTCTCCCGGCAAGGTGGAGGACGACCGCGCCATCATCGACCTCGTCGCCGCGGAGCTCCGCCGCGCTGGCCTCCGGGTGCGCATGCTCGACGGCGACCGATTGCCACGATTGGAGACTCGTCCCGCGTTGGTCTTCGCCATGTGTCAGAGCGCCGCGGCGCTCGGATGGCTGGACGAGGTCGCAAAGCGGACCCCCGTGGTGAACCATCCCGAGGCCATCCGCGGCTGCCATCGCACG
The DNA here is from genome assembly GCA_963745025.1 of uncultured delta proteobacterium. Taxonomy (GTDB): domain Bacteria; phylum Desulfobacterota; class Binatia; order JACPRU01; family JACPRU01; genus CAVQIG01. The sequence continues at coordinate 103,134 of CAVUWD010000011.1, read as the reverse complement.
AATCTCGTCGAACGGCTCGCGCGAGCGGGCGTGCCGCAGCCCCGCTGGGCGCTCGCGGGCGAGCGATTTCCTGGGTCTCTCGGTTCGGGTCCGTGGTTGAAACGCGGGGATGTGCATGCCATGCAGGCGGGCGACGTACATCGAGTATTCACGGAGGACGACTGGGCGCGAATGACCGCAGAGTTCGAGCACCGGGGTATTGGCCAAGCGATCGTGCAGGAGCACGTCGAGGGAGCCGTGTACAAGTTCTATGGAGTCAAAGGGGGGTTCTTCCGGGCCTACGGGTTGCCCGCCGGCCAGCAGGACCGCGCTGCGACGCTGGCCGAGCGCGGGGCCGCCGCGCTCGGGCTCGACGTCTACGGCGGTGACGGCGTCTGCGCCGCCGACAGATCGCTCACGCTGATCGACTTCAACGACTGGCCGAGCTTCTCCCGCTGCCGGACCGAGGCGGCGGGAGCGATAGGCCGGCGGCTGAGGGAAATAACGGCTACGCGAGAGGCACCGTGCCCCCGTAGCCCCGTAGCCGAGCGATAAAACGATGGATGTGAAGGAAAAAGGGCGCATGACTCTCGCTCGCCCCGGGCCCGAGTCGCGGCGGATCTTCGCCGAGGAGCAGCGGACGATCGCGCCTGGCCTCCAGCGCATCGCGCTGATGTCCGAGCTGACGCTCACGTCCGGGAAGGGTGCGACGATCGAGGATGCCGACGGCAACCGCTACGTCGACTTCTTTGCGGGCGTGGCCGTGGCGAGCCTCGGCCACTCGCATCCGCACTGGGTCGAGCGGATGGAAGCGCAGATTCGACGGATCTCGGTCGGCAGCTTCACCACCCCGAACCGCCTGGACTTTCTGAAGAAGCTCGCCGCCGTGATGCCCGGCGCGCTCGACCGAGCGCAGCTCTATTCGAGTGGGGCGGAGGCCGTGGAGGCCGCGATCCGGCTCGCCAAGTCCTACACCAAGTCGTACGAGGTCGTCGGCTTTTGGGGCGGCTTCCACGGAAAGACGACCGGCGTGATGGGGCTGATGGGTGACGAGGGCAAGCACGGCTGGGGGCCGCTTCCCGGGGGACGATTTCTCACGCCCTACGCCGACTGCTACCGCTGCCCGATCGGCCTCGACTACCCGAGCTGCGGCGTGGCCTGCGCCGAGTTCGCGCGGAAGACCATCCGGAATGCGACCTCCGGCGCCGTCAGCGCGGTGCTCATCGAACCGATGCAGGGAACAGCCGGCAACGTCGTGCCGCCGCCCGAATTCTTGCCCGCGATCCGCGACATCGCACACGAGGCGGGAGCCCTGTTGATCGCCGATGAGATGATCACCGGCTTCGCCCGCACCGGCAAGATGTTCGGCGTAGAGCACAGCGGCGTCGTTCCCGACATCATGACGACCGGCAAGGGCATGGCCTCCGGCTACCCGGTCACGGCGGTGATCTCGACCGACGACATCTCGCGGGCCGAGCCATGGGCGAAGCCATCGGGCGCTTCTTCGAGCTACGGCGGTAACCCGCTCGCCGCCACCGCCGCGCTCGCCACGCTCGAAACCATCATCGACGAGAATCTCGTGGAGCGCTCCGCGGATCTCGGGGCGGAGATGAAATCGCGCCTTCGAGCCATGCAGGAGAAGTACGAGTTCCTCGGCGACGTCCGCGGTGTCGGACTGCTCATCGGGCTCGATCTCGTCAAGGATCGCAAGACGAAGGAACCGCTCCCCAAGAAGGTCACCGAGCGGATCTTTCTCGAGTGTCTGCGTCGCGGGCTGCTGATCATGGGCTACATGCCGCGCGTGCGCATCAATCCGCCCCTGACGATCACCCGTGAAGAGATGGACGCCGGGCTCGGTGTCCTCGACGAGGTATTCGCCGAGATCGCCCGTGATGGCAGCTATCGGTGAAGAAACACAGGGGTGCGATCATCGGCTTCGGCCGGGTTGCCGCCGAAGCGCACCTGCCGGGCTTCCGGGCGACGCCGGCCTTCGAGATCGCGGCCGTGATCGAGCCCTCCGAAGCGGAGCGGGCTCGAGCGCTCGCCGCGCTGCCCGGCGCGCGGGCCTACGGCGATTTCGCTTCTGCGGTGGAAGCGGAGCCGAAGCTCGACTTCGTCGACGTCGCCACGCCGCCGCGCTTCCACGCTCCGATCGTGATCGAGGCGCTCGATCGCGGCCTCCATGTGCTCTGCGAGAAGCCGCTCGCCCTCGATCTCGGCGAGATCGGCGAGATCCGTAGGGTCGCCCGGCGAAGCGGGCGCGCGGTATTCACCGTTCACAACTGGAAGTACGCGCCGCTCTTCCGCCGCCTTCACGGCTTGTTGCGCGCCGGCGCGATCGGCGAGCTCGTCGCGATCGATTGGCGGGTGCTCCGGCCGAACCCACCGCGAGGGGCGAGCGAGGCGGGCTGGCGTCTCGATCGCGAGCAGGCGGGTGGAGGCATTCTCATGGACCACGGCTGGCATGCCTTCTATCTCATGCGGTTCCTCACCGGGCGGCCGCCGCGATCGATCTCGGCGCGAATCGGTGCCGAGCTCGGCTTCGGCGTCGAAGATCGTGTCGAGTGCGAGATCGACTTCGGCGGGCCACGGGGGCGAATCGAGCTCCGCTGGGGAGCGGCCGAGCGCCGAACCGCGGGCGTCGTTCGTGGCTCCCTCGGCGATATTGCGATCGAGGACGATCGCCTCGTGGTGACCCCGACCAATCGACCCGCCGAGGAAACCCGCTTCTCGCCGCCGCTCTCGGCGAGTTCCTACCATCCCGAGTGGTTTCCGGCGCTGCTCGAAGATTTCCGCGCCGAGATGCAGCACGCGGACCAGCGCGGGCGAAATCTCGCCGAGGCAGTCTGTGTGGCCGAGCTGGTGGCGGCCGCCTATCGTTCCGACGGGCAGCTCGTCTCGCTCGTCGAGCCGACGGAGCCGGCCCGGGAAGAGGGCTGATGGCGCTCGATTTGAGCGGCGGCCTCGACCGACGCGTGCCCGGCAGCCAGATCCTGGTCTGGTGTAGCGAGCCTTCGGATCGGGTCGCGGGACTCGAGCTGTGGCGGCGCGCGGTCTACACGGCATGTCGCGCGGGCTTCGAGCGCATCATCATCGTCGCGGATGGCCTGGCGGAGGGGATCCGCCGGGCGCTCTCGGACGACCGCCATCTCGCCGGCAGGCAATGGGAGGTGCTCCGCCCCGCCGAGGGATGGCTCGATGGCATCCGTGCGGCGGGCGGGCGCTGGGTGGTGTTCTCCGACCGCTGGATCGTCGACGCCGCACATCTCGCCGAGCTGGCGGCCGCGCGCGGCGAGCCGGCGGCGGCTTCGGCCGAGGGGCCATTCTCCGCCGATGGCGACGAGATCGCCGCCCTCGTCGCGACCGGTTGGAGCCCGCTCCGCCAACGCGCACGGACGTTTCGCCGGATCGAAGCGCCGCCTCTCTACGTGCGCGTGACGTTCGATCACGGCGTCCGCGCGGCCGAGGACGCGCTCTTCGAGAGGCTGGCGCGCAACACCACGAATCGTTTCGCCCGCTACGTCGATCGCGCGATGTCACGGGCGATCTCGCGCTGGCTCGCGCCGTATCCGATCACGCCGAACCACATCACGATCTTCTCGATCGGTCTCGGCATCGTCGGTGCGCTGCTCCTTCTCCGCCCGACCTACGGATTCGGGCTGCTCGGCTCGTTCCTCTTCCTCGCCTCGACGATCATCGACGGGTGCGACGGCGAGATCGCCCGACTCAAATTTCAGGAGTCGGCCGAAGGAGCGAAGCTCGACATCGTCGGTGACAACGTCGTGCATGCCGTGCTCTTTCCCTGTGTGGCGTTGCACGCCTACTTCGCGGATCCGAGCGGCCCCTATCTGCGCCTCGGCGTGATTGCAGTCGGTGGGGTGATCGTCACCTGGGTCGCCGTCTACTGGGTAATCGCGCGCGGGAATCCGTCCGCCCGCGCAGAGGGGCTCATGGAGCTGTTCGGAAACCGCGAGTTCGCCTATCTGTTCTTTTTCCTCGGCCTGATCGGCGAGATTCACTGGTTCGTCTGGGCAATGGCGATCGGGCTCTGGGTGTTTCCGCTCGCGCTCATCGGCCTGCGCTTCGCCGAACGACGAGCCGGCGACCTTTGACGGGTGTTGCCGAGGAGGCGGGCCTGCCGGACGAAGCGAAAAAAGAGCTCGCCGAGGTGGCGAAGAGCTTTCCGTAGTGTAACCTAGGGCGAGTGTCTCCCGTCCCGGAGTCCGTGCGGTGTCCGACGTGCCACCAGACGGCGCGTTGGACGGGGAATCCCTGCCGCCCGTTCTGCTCGGAGCGCTGTAAGCTCCGGGATCTCGGCAACTGGGCGGCCGAGCGCTATCGGATTGCCGGTGAGAAGGCACCCTCCGAGGACGGGAAGCGGGACGGCGAAGAGGGTAACGGGTGATCCATCCGACGGCGATCGTGGATCCGCGCGCCGAGATCGATGCGAGCGCCGAGATCGGCCCCTACGTTGTGATCGAGGGGCGTGTGCGCCTCGGTGAGCGAACGCGCGTTCACGCGCACGTAGTGATCACCGGCGGCGCCGAGATCGGCGCCGACAACCGGGTTCATTCGGGCGTCGTGCTCGGGGATGTCCCTCAAGACCTCGCGTTCGCAGGAGCAGAATCCTTCCTTCGCATCGGCAACGGCAACGTCTTCCGCGAGAACTCGACGATCCACCGCGGCACCAAGCCGGGGAGCGAGACGTTCATCGGCGACCGCAACTACTTCATGCAGAACAGTCACGTCGCGCACAATTGCCGGATCGGCAACGACGCCATCGTCGCGGGAGGCGCCATGCTGTCGGGCTACGTGGAGCTCGGCGACCGCGGCTTCGTCTCCGGAAACTGCGTGGTCCATCAATTCGTGCGCATCGGCCGACTCGCGCTGCTGCGAGGACTCTCGCGCACCAGTCGCGACGTACCCCCGTTCTGCATCATGGACGGCACGCACTCCGTGCGCGCCGTCAATCTCGTCGGTCTTCGTCGCGCCGGCTTCTCGGCGTCGGCCATCCGGGCGATCCGCGATGCGTTCAAGATTCTCTTCCTGCGCCCGCGAAATCTGACGCTCGCGCTCGCCGAGCTCGAACGGGAGCCGCTCTCACCGGAGGTGGGCGAGCTTGTGGAATTCATTCGCACTTCGAAACGAGGCGTTTGCTTCGGCCGGCGCGGCGGTTCAGCGGACGCCGACGACGAGCGGCGAGAGGACTCGCGTCACGAATCCCTCCCCCGTTGATGCGAGCGCGTGTCGCGCCGGGAGATGGCGATGATCTCGTCGACCTCGGGTGCGTCCACTCGCCCGGGCCCAACTTCGGGAGCGTGCCCGTCCGACTCGGCGAAGCGGCTCAGAAGAGGCCGGGTGTTCAGGCGCTCGGGTCGCGGCAGACGTGCCGCGCTCCGGAGGTCGTCGTAGAAGGCACGGACCTCCTCGCGCAGCGCCGCTTGGGAAAGTGTCACGGCGAAGTTCATGAGAACGACTAGCGGTTGCCGGCTACCGAAACGGCATCGTGGAGTCTATGCCGGAAGCCGGTAGCACCTCTCCGGTGCCTTCACTTCCCTGCGCTCACCACCTTGATCGACTTGATGATCACCGGTTCGACGGGGACGTCTTCGTACATCCCCTTGGTTTCGGTCTCCACAGCCTCGATCTTCTGCACGACCTTGGAGCCCTCGATCACCTTGCCGAATACACAGTAACCGAAGCCCTCGATGGTGTTGTCCTTGTGATTCAGGAAGTCGTTGTCCTTGGCGTTGATGAAGAACTGGGCGGTGGCGCTGTTGACGTCGCTCGTCCGCGCCATCGCGAGCGTGCCGAAATCGTTCTTCAGCCCGTTTCCCGCTTCGTTCTTGATCGCCGCCTTCGTCGGCTTCTGCTTCATGTCGGGCGTGAAGCCGCCGCCCTGGATCATGAAATGCGGGATCACGCGGTGGAAGATCGTGCCGTCGTACGCCTTGTCGTTCACGTAAGAGAGGAAGTTCGCCACCGTCGCCGGCGCCTTGTCCTTGTAGAGCTCGATCTTCAAGTCACCCACCGAGGTCGACATCGAGACGATCGGATCGTTCGGGTTCTGCGGCTTGCCGTCGTCAGCCATGGTGCACCCCGCCGTTACGGCCCCGATGGCGAACGCGAGCGTTGCCACGAGGGTCAGATATGGTCGCGTCATGCCCCGCGGTCTCTCAGATCCACCGGTGGAAATCAACGTCGTGCTCTGCCTTTTCAATGGAGCGGGCCATCGGATCGTATCGGTTGCGCAACCAGAGGATTCGTTGCAGGTTGTCTCCGACGAGCGGACGAAGCCAAGGTGAAGCGTGATGACTGCGCCGAAGACCATCGAGGCGCATGCTCGCGCCGGTCCGCTACCGCACGATTTTTGGAGCACGACGAGCTACCAGCGATTTCCAGGCGGACAGAAGAAGCTAGCCGTCCTTGCGGGGATCATACTCGGGAAATTCGCCAAGCCTCCGAGGGTGCTCGACGTCGGCTGCGGCAACGGCGCGCTCGCGTTTCCCATGGCGGCGCTCGGTTGCGAGGTCGTCGGGGTAGACGTCGACGGCCATTCCGTCGAGCTCTGCAGGGAGCGGAATCGATTTCCAAACGCACGTTTCCTTTGCACCGACGGCACCCTGTCGGCGGCGGAGGGCGTCTTCGATCTGATCGTCTGCTCGGAGGTGCTCGAGCACCTGGTCGAGCCGAGGCCGCTGGTCGCGGCCATGCGCGCCAAGCTTGCGCCCGCCGGCCTCATCTTCATCACGGTCCCGAACGGCTATGGCCCGCGCGAAATCGGTGGGCGGAGCGAGCGGCTCCTGCGGCAGCGCTGCGGACTGGATCGGCCATTGGATGGCCTCCGACGCGTGTTCGAGCGGTTGGGGATGGCATCCGTGAAAGAGAAGTACGAGATGCACACCTCGAATCCCGATCAGGGGCACGTTCAGAAGTTCACGCGCCGGGGAATCGTCGACCTGCTCGAGGCCGAGGGGCTCGAAGTCTCCGACTGGCGGAATAGCTTCGTGATCTTGAGCCTCTTCTACTGTCGCTCGGGGACGAGCTTCGTGGAGCGGCTCGATTCCTGGGCTGCCGATCACCTACCCGCCGCGTGCGCCAGCGGATGGTACCTCACGGTCGCTCGCCGAAACGATTCCGCAGGCGTCGGCGAGGTCGAAGGAGTCGTCTCGAGCGCCGTTGAAAAACCGGAGCGCTTCGGCGATTCATGAAAGCGATGGCGTCGATGCGAACTGCGGAGCGCGTGAAGCACGTTCTGGCGAGGCCGAGCGCGGGAGGGGCGGTGACGGTACGCGGGTGGCTCAAGACGGCGCGCCATGCCAAGGGCCTCTCGTTCCTCGAGATCTCCGACGGTTCGTGCTTCGCCGGCATCCAGGCAGTCGCCGAGCCCTCGCTCGCCAACTACGAGAGCGAGGTGAAGCACTTGCAGGCGGGCTGCGCGGTCGCCGTCGACGGCGAGCTCGTCGACTCGCCGGGCAAGGAGCAGCGGTTCGAGATTCACGCCTCGCGTGTGGAAGTGGTGGGAGAAGTCGGCGACGACTATCCGCTGCAGAAGAAGCGGCATTCCTTTGAGTTCCTGCGCACGATCGCGCACCTGCGCGCGCGCACCAACACGTTCGGGGCGGTGCTCCGCGTGCGTAACGCCGCCGCGCGCGCGATCCACGACTTCTTTCAGAGTCGCGGCTTCCTCTTGCTGCATTCGCCGATCATCGCGGCCTCCGACTGCGAGGGCGCAGGCGAGATGTTCCGGGTGTCGACCCTCGACGCCGCCGCGCCGCCGCGCGACGCGCAGGGTCGCGTCGATTTTCGGCAAGACTTCTTCGGGCGCGAGGCCCACCTCACCGTCTCCGGCCAGCTCGAGGCGGAGACCGCCGCGCTCGCGCTCACCAACGTCTATACGTTCGGTCCGACCTTTCGCGCCGAGAACTCGAACACCAGCCGACATCTCGCCGAATTCTGGATGGTCGAGCCCGAGATGGCCTTCTGTGATCTCGAAGGAGACATGGAAGTCGCCGAGGCCTTCCTGAAGCACCTCTTTCGCTCGGTGCTGGAGGCGTGTCCGGACGACATGAAGTTCTTCAACGAACGCATCGATGCGTCGGCGATTGCCACGCTCGAGCACATCATCGCCTCGCCGTTCGAGCACCTCACCTACAGCGAGGCGATCGAGATCCTCACCAAGAGCGACAGGACCTTCGAGTTCCCCGTGGAGTGGGGGAAGGACCTGCAGAGCGAGCACGAGCGCTATCTCACCGAGGAGCATCTCAAGAAGCCGCTCATCGTCACAGACTATCCGCGGGGGATCAAGGCGTTCTACATGTACGTCAACGACGACGAGAAGACCGTGCGGGCGATGGACGTGCTCGTGCCGCGCATCGGCGAGATCATCGGCGGCTCGCAGCGCGAGGATCGACTCGAGGTGCTGAAGCGCCGCATCGCCGAGTGCGGTCTGCCCGAGGCCGATTACTGGTGGTACCTCGATCTGCGCAAGCATGGCTCGGTGCCGCACGCGGGCTTCGGCCTCGGCTTCGAGCGCGCGGTCCAGTTCATCACCGGCATGCAGAACATCCGCGACGTGATCCCGTTTCCGCGCGTGCCGGGCTACGCCGAGTTCTGAGGAGACATCGCCGATGGCCGAACCGATCCTCGTCGCCAAGGGCGAGCACGAGCTCCTGCTGCTGCCGCAGATGGCGAACCGCCATGGCCTGATCGCCGGTGCGACGGGCACGGGCAAGACCGTGTCGTTGCAGGTGTTGGCAGAGGGCCTGTCGCGGATCGGCGTGCCGGTCTTTCTCGCCGACGTGAAGGGCGATCTTTCGGGAATCGCCATGCCCGGCGGCAACCTGCCGAAGGTAACCGAGCGCGCCACGGAGCTCGGCTTGGAGAATTTCGAGCTCGCCGGCTCTCCCGTCGTGTTCTGGGACGTCTTCGGCGAAGCCGGTCACCCGGCGCGCACGACCATCTCCGAGATGGGGCCGCTGTTCCTGGCCCGCCTGCTCAACCTGAACGACACGCAGGCCGCGGTGCTCACGCTGGTCTTCAAGGTCGCGGACGACAACGGGCTGCTGCTCCTCGATCTCAAGGACCTGCGCGCGCTGCTCCAATACGTGGGTGAGAACGCGAAGACGTTCATCGCCCAGTACGGCAACGTTTCCGCCGCGTCGATCGGTGCCATCCAGCGCGGGCTCCTCACGCTCGAGCAGGAAGGCGGCGAGAAGGTGTTCGGCGAGCCCGCGCTCGACGTCGAGGACCTCATGCAGACTGACGCTTCGGGCCGCGGCGTCGTCAACGTTCTCGCTGCCGAGGCGCTCTATCAACGCCCCAAGATGTACGCGACGTTCCTCATGTGGCTGCTCGCGGAGCTCTTCGAGCGCCTGCCGGAGGTCGGCGATCCGGAGAAGCCGAAGCTCGTGCTCTTCTTCGACGAGGCGCATCTGCTCTTCGGCGATACGCCGCAGGCGCTGCAGGAGAAGATCGAGCAGGTCGTGCGGCTGATTCGCTCGAAGGGCGTCGGTGTCTACTTCGTGACTCAGAATCCTCTCGATGTTCCCGATCTCGTGCTCGGCCAGCTCGGCAACCGCATCCAGCACGCGCTTCGGGCGTTCACGCCGCGCGATCAGAAGGCGGTCAAGGCCGCGGCCGAGACGCTGCGCCAGAATCCGAAGCTCGACGTGGAGAAAGCAATCAGCGAGCTCGCCGTCGGTGAGGCGCTGGTTTCCCTGCTCGACGACCAGGGGCGCCCGAGCGTGGTCGAGCGCGCGAAGATCTGCCCTCCGCGAAGCAAGATCGGTCCGATCACGTCGGACGAGCGCCAGACGATCCTCAAGCAGTCCGTGCTCTACGGTCACTACGAGCAGGCGGTGGATCGCGAGTCGGCGTATGAGAAGCTGCGCGGCCGTGCGGAAGCCAAGGCCGCGCCCTCGCCTCCGCCGGCCGAAGCGGGAGCGCGCCTGCCGACGCTCGGCGAGGCCGGCGTGCTCCAGGACGTGCTCTTCGGCTCCACGGGCCCGCGTGGCGGGCATCGCGACGGGCTGGTGCAGACGGCTGCCAAGAGCGCGGCCCGCGCGGTCGGCAGCCAGTTCGGCCGGCAGATCCTGCGCGGGATGCTCGGCTCGATCCTCGGCGGAAAGCGGTAGCGGCTTTTCGCTCTCGGTGCCCCGGCGCGGTCGATACGAACGAATTCGTGCTCCTCTTGTAGGGCCTCAGTCTCTGTAGGATGCTCGGACACGAAAAACGCGCTTGGTTTCCGTCGATTCGTACTCGGATCGACGAAAACCAAGCGCAACAGCGCGAAGCGCTGAACGCAATAGGCCGATTCGGTGGGTTATTGTCTCCCGCGCTCCGCGCGGTTGCGGTCGGTTGTGATCGACCCGAATCCGGGCCGATCACAACCGACCGCGCGTTCCATCTTCGCGCAGCATTCGTGACGAAGACTGAGGGGAGACCTCCTCTTGCCGCGGTTCTGCACCTCGAGCTGCCGCGCCTCGAGCTTGACATCGCGCTGCGGCGGACCCTAAACAGGCTGCCGACATAGCCGTCAGGTTCCCGCGCCGGACCAATGGGGCCCGGAGCGGAAAAGAGGGAAGCCGGTGAGAGTCCGGCGCTGCCCCGCAACTGTAAGGGCGGACGAAACGAGCAGGGAAGGCCACTGTCCTCACGCAGAGGATGGGAAGGCCGCTCGTTTCGGATGATGCCCGAGCCAGGAGACCTGCCTGATCGGTACTGCCAGGTGCCCGGCGGCGAAGTTCTTCGCTTCCGGGGCGGCGAGCCTTCCGAAAGGGGAAGGTGGCAGGAGTGAGCCTCCCGAAAAATCAGCCCCCGTTTCGTTCACGGGCAGGAGTCGCCTCCCGCAGACCTTCCCGTCTCGGTCATCGCGCCGCGCCCTGCGGCAAGGAGCCTGTCGCCCGACGCGCTCCTCGATCCCGAGGGGGAATCATGAAGCGAACGCAGATCATCGTGTGGGGCCTGCTAGCGGCGGCCGGGCGGGTCGCCTCGGCGGAAGCAGACGAAGCGGCGAAGCCGCCCGCCGAACTCGAGATGGATACCATGGTGGTCACGGCCACGCGATCGCCGGAGCGCGTCTCGGAGACGGCGCCGGCGATCACCGTAGTCACCGGTGAGGAGCTCGAGCGCAAGCAGGTCCCGACCGTTGCCGACGCGCTCCGCGAGGTACCGGGGCTCACCGTCATCGAGAGCGGGTCGCGAGGCTCGGTGGTCTCGGTCCTCATGCGCGGAGCCGACGCCGATCAGGTGCTCGTGCTGATCGACGGCATCCGCGTGAACAGCACGACGACAGGCGCATTCGACTTCGCCGGTCTCACGCCCGAGAACATCGAACGGATCGAGGTGCTACGCGGCTGGGGCGGGACTCTCTACGGCTCGGAGGCGGTCGGCGGGGTGATCCAGATCTTTACTCGCCAGGGCTCCGGACCGCCGCGCGGCTCGATTGCGGCGTCCGGCGGCAACGCGAGCACCGATCGTGAGGTCGGCGAGTTCTCCGGCCAGAGCGGCATCTTCGCGTATTCCGGCAGCGCCTCGCACATTCATACCAACGGCTTCAAACCCGAAAACGACGACTACGAGAACACCGTGGCCTCGGGGCGGCTCGACGCCAACCTCGTCGAGAATGGCACCGCGCGGGTCATCTTCCGCATCGGCAACTCCGAGTTCGGTAACTTCGCGAGCAACAACTTTCTCGCCGCGCCGGATCCCAACGCGCGCCAGAAGGATCAGGTCGACTACACGCGCGCGGAGTGGAGCCACGCGCTGAACCCCGCGCTTCGTTATCGGATCGGCTTCTCATACGCGCGCGAGGACGAGCAGTTCGACGACCCGGCCGATGCGGCGGAGACGACGAGCCTCTTCTCGGACTTTCTCTCGCAGACGTATACCGGCGACGCGAGTGCGACGCTCTCCTCGCTCGGGGGCACGCTCGAGAGCACGATCGGCATCGAGTACGAGGATCAGTCCGGAAACGCCGACTCGACCTTCGAGGACCCGACCTTCGGCACCTCCCGCACCGTGTTCGACAAGAGCGTTGGCAACGTCGCCGGCTACACGCTCCACCAACTGTTTTTCGACGATCGCCGCCTGGTGCTGACGGGCGGCGTTCGCGTCGATGGCAACCAGCGGTTCGGCGAAGCGGTGAGCCCGTCGGGCGGAGCGAGTTACGCCGTCGCTGCCACCAAGACGCGGCTGCGCGCCACCTACGCGCAGGGATTCAAGGCGCCGTCGCTGAATCAGCTCTTCTTCCCCGGATTCGGCAACCCCAACCTCGACGCCGAGCACAGCTGGGAGGTGAACGTCGGATTCGACCAGCCGCTCGCCGACGAACGGGTGCTGGTGTCGGCCAACTATTTTCACCGCCACGTCACCGATCTGATCGTCGGCGTGCCACAGCCGGACGGTCTCTTCCTCGCGGAGAACGTCGGCGCCTCGACGGTCGATGGGGTGGAGGCGATTCTCAACGTGGAGCTGCTGCAAGGCATCCGCGCCGGTGGCGAGTACACGTACCTCGACATCGACGCCAGCACGGACGGTCGCGTACGCAAGCCGCGCCAGAGCGGAGCCGTCCACGTGTCTGCCGAGCTGACGAACCGCTGGCAGGGCGGCGATCGCCTGTCGGCCGACGCGCGCTTGCTCCTAGTGGGGAATCGGCTCGATTTCGATCCGGCCGCAGGCTTCGCGGCCCGCGAAAACCCCGCCTACCAGCGCGTCGACCTGACGTCGACGTACTCGTGGCCGCTCGCGACCCAGATCGTTAAGCGGTTCAAGATCTTCGCGCGGATCGAAAACCTATTCGACGAGCACTATCAGGAGGTGCTCGGATTCGACGCACGCCCGCTCGCCTTCCTCGCCGGCGTCGGAGGGGAATTTTGAGGACACGGCGGCTACCGGCTACGGGCTACAGGCTACCGGCAAGGATCCTTCTTTGTGTCGTTGTCTTTTCCTGTAGCCTGAAACCTGTAGCCTGTAGCCAGGGCGCACATGCGGCCCAGGCCAAGCGCATAGTCTCCTTGGCGCCCTCCGTCACCGAAACCCTCTTTGCCGTGGGAGCGGGGGAGGATGTCGTCGGGGTTTCGGATCTCTCCGATTTTCCACCGCAGGCGCGCCGCTTGGACCGCGTGGGCTCCTATCTGAAGCCGAACATCGAGGCGGTCGTCGCCCACCGGCCCGACGTGGTCATCGCCGTGCCGAGCCCGGGAAACCGCGAGGCGGTCGAGTCGCTGATCGAACTCGGCCTTCAGGTGGTCGTCGTCGAAGAGGGCCCGACGCTCGCCGACATCTACGCCTCGATCGACAAGATCGCCGGCGAAGCCGGCCGGCCCGAGGCGGGCCGCGAGCTGGTCGCGCGGCTTCGCGGCCAAGTCGACGCCGTTCGCCGCCGCGTCGCGCCGCTGCGCCGCGTCCGCGTATTGATGATCGTCGGCGAGAACCCGCTGATCGCCGTCGGCGATCAGAACCTGCTCGACGAGCTGCTCCGCGCGGCCGGAGCCGAGAACGTTGCGGCTGCCCTCGGGCGCTGGCCGCGGCTGTCGGTCGAGTTCTTGGTCAAGATCTCGCCGGAGGTGATCATCGACTCGAGCATGGGCGACGAGGCGAGCGGCGCGCGCTCGTTCTACGACGATCTCGGCCTAGAGGCCGCGAGCGCGGGGCGCGTGCACACGATTCGCATCGACGAGGTGCTTCGCCCGGGGCCGCGCGTCGGGCAAGGATTGGAGCTGCTTGCGCGCCTGATCCATCCCGAGGCCTTTGCCGGGGAGGCCGGCGTTCGGTGATTCGGCTTGAAGCCCTGCGACTGGGCACGCGGCGGGCGCGGCTGACCCGCGAGGATGCCCGCACGGTGATCTGCGCGCTCGGCGCTCTGCTCGTTCTCAGCTTGATCGGTGCTGCGATGGTGGGTAGCGTCTCGATCGACTTCAGGCGCGTGTTCGACTTCGCCCATCCCGAGAACGCCGACTTCGTGATCTTCTTCCGTAGTCGCTTGCCGCGTGTGCTGCTCGGCGCCGTCGTGGGCGGAGGGCTCGCTGCCGCGGGCGCCGCCCTTCAGGCGCTGCTCCGCAATCCGCTCGCCAGTCCCGACGTGATCGGCATTTCTGGGGGAGCCTCGATCGGGGCGATCGGCGTGCTCGCCCTCGGCGTCGGCGGCCCGGCATGGATCCTCGTGCCCGGCGCCGCATTCGTGGCATCGCTCGCCACCCTCGCGGCGATCGTCCGCCTCTCGACCGTGCACGGACGACTGAATCCGTATTCACTTCTGCTGGTCGGCGTGATCGCCAACACCATCGCCGCAGCGGTGATCATGCTGGTGACCGCGCTGGTGGACTCGTTGCGCGCGCAGGGCGTGCTCGTCTGGCTGAGCGGCAGCTTGGCGCAGCGCCCGTATTCGCTCGTCGCGCTGGTCACGCTGCTCACCGTGGCGCCCGCAATCGTTCTTTGGACGCAAGCGCAAAGCCTGAATCTGCTCGCGCTCGGCGAGGAGACGGCGACCCAGCTCGGTGCCGACGTCCATCGCGTGCGCACGGTCAGCTTTCTCTCCTCCGCTCTCCTCGTCGGCGCGTCGGTCTCGGTGAGCGGCGTGATCGGCTTCGTCGGCCTCATCGTGCCGCACTGTCTGCGCCTGGCCTTCGGCTCGGACCAGCGGCTACTGATTCCCGCCGCCTTTCTCGGCGGCGCGGTCTTTCTGGTGTGGGCCGACGCGGCCGCGCGCACGTTGTTCGCGCCGACCGAAATTCCCGTCGGGGTGCTGACGGCGCTCTGCGGCGGTCCGTTTTTCGTTTTCCTGCTGCGACGGCAGGAGGAAGGTCGCGGGATCTGACGTGACGCGTAAGGCCCCGGATTTTGCTAGAACACAGCAAAGCCGTCGCAGAATGATCAGCGCGCGTGTTTATGTTCGAGCCGTACTCGGATCGAACACAAACACGCGCCACCGCGCGAAGCGCGGAGCGGTTCGAGCCGCGCCTTGGGTATTGCCTTCCGCGCTTCGCGCGGTGGCGTGGTTTTGCGGCCGACCCGAGTACGGATCGACCGCAAAACCACGCGCCGTTCCTTCTGCCGCACAACGCGGGAGCCCTTCTCTAGCAAAGACTGGGGCGTTACCGTGACCCGAGAGCCCTTCGTGCAGATCGAGCGTGTGAGCTTCGCCTACCGCGATCGCGGGGTGCTGCGGGACGTCGCGCTCGAAATCCCGCGAGGCGAGCGTTTTGGCATCCTCGGGCCGACGGGGTCCGGGAAGTCGACGCTCGTTCGTCTGCTCTCCCGTGTGCTCCGTCCCTCGACGGGACGAATCACCTTGGCATCTCGGGACCTCGACGCCTATGCGCCGCGTGAGCTCGCTCGCTCGATCGCGGTCGTTCCCCAGGAGACGGCGCTCGACTTTCCGTTCTCGGTGATGGAAGTCGTGCTGATGGGCCGCGCCCCGCACCTCGGCGGGTTCGGCTTCGAGGGCGACCGCGACGTGCAGGCGGCGGAACGCGCGATGGAGCGCACCGGCGTCGCCGATCTCGCCGATCGGTTCTTTCACGAGCTTTCCGGGGGAGAGAAGCAGCGGGTCGTGATCGCTCGCGCGCTCGCCCAGGAGCCCGAGGTCCTGCTGCTCGACGAGCCGACCACGTTTCTCGACATCCGCCACGTGGTGGAGATCTTCGAGCTTCTCTGTTCGCTCTCCGAGGAGCGGAGGATGACCCTCATCGTCGTTCTTCACGATCTGAATCTTGCCGCCCTCTACCTGAACCGCCTCGCCTTTCTGAAGGCGGGCCGTGTGGTCGCCTGCGGCAATCCCGACGACGTGCTCAACTATCGGACGATCCGCGAGGTGTACGACACCGACGTCTACGTGCACCGCAACGATCTCACGGGAAAGCTCAACGTCCTGCCGCTCGGCCGCGTGAGCGCGACGGGGGATCGGGAGTCTGCGCGTGAAGATCGCTGACGACTTCGCCGGTGCGCTGCGCTTCCTGACGCGCCTGCCGCTCGCCGCGTCCAATGCCACGCCTGCTTTCGGAGCGAGCGCGTTTCCGCTGGTCGGGCTCGTGCTCGGGATCGCTGGCCTCGCCGCGGACGTCGCCACGAGGGCTCTTCCTCAAGGCCTCCGCAACGTGGAGATCCTCTTGGTCTGGACGCTGGCGACGGGTGCGATTCATTACGACGGCCTCGCCGACGTCCTCGATGCGCTCGGCGGCTCCACGCGACAGGAGCGGCTGCGCATCATGCACGACCCCGCGATCGGTGTTTTCGCCGCCCTCGGGCTCGTGCTCATCGTCGCCACCGATCTCGCCGCGCTCGCAGAACTCTCCGGCCGCGCTCGCGCGACGGCGCTCGTCGTGTCGCCGGTACTCGGTCGCTGGGCCATGCTGGTGAGCGGCTTTCGCGCCTCGAGCGCCCGGGACGAAGGGCTCGGGGCGCGGTTCGCTCGTGACCTCGAGGGCGGCGACGTCGTCATCGCCACGCTCGTCACGATCGGGCTCGTGACCGTCGTTGCCGGAGCGCGCGGGTGGCTCGCCACACTGCTCGTCGCGGCCACGGCGGCGGGGGTGCGGCGGCTCGCGGTGTCGGCCTTCGGCGGCGTCACCGGCGACGTCCTCGGGGCGGCGGGCGCGATCGCCGAAACCGTCGCGCTGGTCTTCTGGGCGACCACATGAGCGAGCGCCCGCCGATCGTTCTGGTGACAGGCGGCGCCCGCTCCGGGAAGAGCCGCTTTGCGCTCGCTCGAGGGGAATCGCTCGGATCGCCGCGAGTGTTTGTGGCGACGGCCGAGGCGCGGGACGAGGAGATGGCAGCCCGGATCGCTCGCCATCGCGCCGAGCGCGGGCGGCTATGGCGGACCGTGGAAGAGCCAATGGCAGTCTCCTCCGTTCTGCGACGCCAGCGCGGCGGCGTCGTCCTCATCGATTGCTTGACTCTCTGGCTCGCCAACCAGATGGACGACTGCGCGACGACGAATGTCGGGCCAGCGGTCGACGAACTCGTCGGGTTGCTCTCCTCGCGCCGCTCGGCGGTCGTCGTGGTCACCAACGAGGTGGGCCTCGGCATCGTGCCCGAGAGCGCGCTCGCCCGTGCGTTTCGCGATGCCGCCGGTTTCTTGAATCAGCGCGTGGCGGCGATCGCCGACGAGCTGTTCTTGCTGGTGGCCGGCCAAGCGCTGCGCATCAAGTGACGCCGAAATGAACCGCCGCCCCAGTGAGGTGAGGATGGACTGGAATGCTCTAGCCGCGCGGATCGCCGCGCCCGATTCGGAGGTGGCGGCTGTGGTGCAGCGCCTTCTCGACCAGAAGACGAAGCCGCAGGGAAGCCTCGGCCGGCTCGAGGAGATCGCCGTGCGGCTGGCTGCGATCCACCGCGCGACCACGTTCGCCACCTCGCCTCGGGCGGTCGTCGTCATGGCAGCCGATCACGGCGTCGCGCGCCAAGGTGTGAGCGCCTACCCGGCCGCCGTCACGGCGCAGATGGTGAAGAACTTCGCCGCCGGGGGCGCCGCGATCAACGTGCTCGCGCGACAGTTTGCGGCGCGTACCGTGGTCGTCGACATGGGAGTCGCGGGAGCTCATGACTGGCCCGCGGATGTACGGCGCTGCTCGCTCGGGCCGGGTACGGCGGACATGACCGTCGGGCCTGCGATGAGCGAGCTCCGGGCAGAGCAGGCGATCGACGCCGGCGCCGCAATCGTCGCCGAGCTCGCCGTCGACGGATGCCGGCTCGTTGCGACCGGCGACATGGGGATCGGCAACACGACGGCGGCCGCTGCTTTGACCGCGGTGCTCACCAAGCGACCGCCCGCGGAAGTGACCGGCCGCGGCACGGGAATCGGCGACGAAGCGCTCGCGCGGAAGATCGCCGTCGTCGAGCGGGCGCTCGCGCTCCATCGGCCGCGCCGCGACCGGCCGCTGGAGGCGCTCGCGTGCGTCGGCGGCTTCGAGATCGCGGGCCTCGTCGGCGTCATCCTCGGCGGCGCCGCGGCGGGACTGCCGGTGCTCCTCGACGGATTCATCGCGGGGGCGGCGGCGCTCCTCGCGGTTGCGATCGCACCGGCGGCGCGAGCCTACCTCTTTGCCGGTCATCGTTCGGTGGAGGCCGGGCACCGCGCCGTGCTCACCGCGCTCGGGCTCGAGCCGATCCTCGATCTCGGGCTTCGGCTCGGCGAGGGGACCGGCGCCGTGCTGGCGCTGCCGATTCTCGACGCCGCAGGCCGAGTCCTCGACGAGATGGCATCATTCGAGTCTGCCGGAGTCAGCGGTCCGGCGGATGGATCGCGGTAGCGTCGTGTTTCTCAATCTGACGTGAACTTCTTCGCCTCTCGATAACCGAAGCTCACAATCGTTGCGCAGCGCGCGACAAGAATGTGCACCGCAAATAGCGCACGCCTGATTCTCGCGCATTTGTTCGCGGCACGGAATCTGCTGTCGTGGGGTCGCTCTCCCCGCGGCAGCCGCGAGTCCCTCTCCCGTATTCCCTTTCCGAGCGGCTGCCGCGCCTCCTCTTGTTGCGGGACACCGGCTATCATGCCGCCGCCGAATGGAGCTCAGCGCTCTCGAGAGTTGGCAGTATTTCTGGCCCGAGGTGGCGCTGGCGGCGACGGCGCTCACCGTTGCGGCGCTCGCCCGGCTTCGCGGCCTCGATCGCAGCGGGCTCGGAGAGCTCGCCATCCTCGGCGCCGCGGTCTCGGTGTTCCTTGCCGCCCGCCTCGCGGGCTGGGGGGAGGTCTGGATCTTCGAGCGCGCGCTGGTCGTCGACGGCTTCGCCGTGTTCTTCAAGATCGTCATCGGCCTCGCCACGGTCGCAGTGTTGTGGATCGCGCTGGAGTCGGCGCGGTTCGCAGGCGAGTCAGAAGGCGACGCTTGCGCGCTTGCGCTCGTTGCGGCGCTCGCCCTCGATTTGATGGCGTCGGCCGCGAGCCTTTGGATCGGTTACGTCTCGGTCGAGATCGCCAGCCTCGCGCTCTGGAGATTGGTTCACGGCTCGGATTCCGCAGTCGGCACCTTCCCCGGGCGGTTTGCCGGGATGGTCGTGTCGGTGTCGATGCTCGGCGCCGTCGCATGGATCGCGGGATTTTGCGGCTCGGCAGACTACGAAGGTGTCCACCGGGCGGTGTTCGAGCTGGCGCCGGGCAACGAGTTCGTCCTCGCGCTTGCCGCCACCGCGTTTCTGGTTGCCTTTCCGAGCCGCGTGTTGATTGCGACCGCGTCGAGCGAGGCGGGCGAAGAGTCATCGCTCGACGCGTTCGTCGCCGTCGCTTTCACGGCGGCGGGACTGGCGCTCTCGGGTCGCTTGCTCGTCGGCGTGCTCTCGGAGCCAGGCGCGGAAGGACGGTGGGCGCATCCGGCGGGTCTCGATTGGAGCCGGACCCTGGCAGCGTCGTCGGTCGCGGCCATGACGATCGGCAACCTCGGCGCGCTCCGCGAACGATCGCTTCAGCGCGTGCTCGTCGCAACGTCGATGGCGCACGTCGGCTATGCGATGCTCGGTCTCGCGTCGGCGAGCGATCGTGGTCTCGAAGCGGCGCTCTTCTACCTGGCGGCGTTCTCGGTGGCATCGCTCGGCGCGTTTCACCTCGCGGCGTTGATCACGCGAGCGAACGGCAGCGACGACCTGGATGCCTGCCGAGGGTTGCTGCGCGGACGCGGCACTCTGGCCGGCTTTTCGCTCGCGCTGTTCCTTCTCTCGCTCGCCGGCATGCCGTTGTTGGTCGGGTTTTTCGCCAAGCTCCACCTCTTCGCCGCCGCCATTCCGATGGGTCTCGAGGGGGTCATGCTCCTGGCCCTCGCGAACTGCGTACTCTCGCTCCTGGCCTATACGCGGGTCTTGTTCGTGATGGGGGTGGGGGAGGCGGCAGAGCCGACGCTGCGGATCGGCCCCTACGACGCGTGCCTGACGCTTTCGCTGGCAACGGCCGTCGTCGTGTTCGGGTTCTACGAGACGCCGCTTCTCGACCTGGCCGGACGCTCGATTCATCTGCTGCCGCGTTGACACGATCGAGCCGCCCAGATGCGGGATCTCGGCTGCCGCCGTGCTCTGGGATCAGGGCTTTGTGGATCGCGGGACGGTACCGACCCTCACCCCGGCAGATAGAGGCCGCCGTTCACGTGGATCGTCTGGCCGGTGATGTACGACGATTCCGCCGAAAGCAGGAACGACACGGTGTGGGCGATCTCCTCGGGCCTTCCCAAACGTCCGACGGGAACCTGCGCCTTGATGCGCTCGACGACCTGCTCGGGGAGCACGCCGCGCACGCGCTCATGCCAGATCAGGCCGGGCGCGATCACGTTGACGGTCACGCCACGCGGGGCGAGGTCGAGAGCGGTCGAGTGGGTATAGCCGACGATCCCGGCCTTGGCGGCGGCGTAAGGCGATTGGCCCACCCCGGGATGGTAGGCATAGAGCGAAGCAAAGTTGACGATCCGCCCGAAGGCGCGCTCGACCATGGGCCGGCTGAAAGCTCGCGTCATGTAGAAGGTGCCGTAGAGATTGACGCGCAGAACGCGCTCCCAGACGAGCGACTCCATCTCCCAGACCTCGGCAGATCCCTGAACGCCGGCATTGTTGACGAGCCGGTCGACGTGCACGCCTTCCTCGCGAAGCACGCGCGCGAGCTCGTTGACCTGCTCCTCACGCGTGACGTCTACCGGATGGAATTCGATTCGCGGACGCTTCTCCGCCGGAAACGTCTCGAGCCAGGCCGGCAAGGCGTCGGCGCGGCGGTCGACGACGACGACCTCCTGACCCTCGTCGAGGAGGCGTGCAACGGTCGCGGTGCCGAGGCCGCCGAGCGCGCCGGTGACCAGCGTTGCGGTACGCTCTTTCGTCATGCGAGCGGTTGTCGAACGCGATCGCGCCGCTGTCAATCCGCCAGCCGCTCGAGAAAGTGCAGCACCGCCGTGCGGTGAGCCTTCGCGCCCGAGCCCGCACCCGACTGGGCCGCCCCGAGCTTCTTCCGAGACGCCTCTCGCGCCTGCAAAGACGGCCCCGCGATTCATCCGGCGCTCGCGACGCGCTCCAGTCGGGTGCGGGCTCGCCACGCTTCTTGGCCGAAATCATTTTCGCTTCGAGGTTGGGCGGCGCTCAGCGGGGCCGCAGGCCGGCGAGCGACGCGCGGAAGTCCTGCGGCAGCGGGCTTTCGACGACCAACGGTTGCCCGCCGATGGGGTGCGGCAACTCGAGGGATGAAGCGTGCAGCATCAGGCGCGGGGCCGCCCCGCGCTCTGCCTCGCGACCATACTTCGTATCGCCGAGGACCGGATGGCCGATGGCGGCCAGATGCACTCGGATCTGGTGCATGCGCCCGGTCAGCGGCTCGATCTCGAGCAGCGCGGTGTCCGCGAACGCTTCGAGCAGCTGGTAGCGCGTGACGGCTTCCTTGCCGCTCGTCGAGGTTTCGGTGCGCAGGTGGCCCTCGGCGAGCGCGAGACGGACCTCGCCGCTCGCCGCCGCCGGCACTGCGGCAACGAGCGCCTGATAACGCTTGGCGACGCGGCGGCGCGCGAAGTTTTGGTTGACCGCGCGCGCCGCGGCCTGCGTCTTGGCGAACAGCAGAACCCCCGAGGTCGCCGTGTCGAGGCGGTGGAGGGGCCAGAGTAGGACCTTTCTCCCTTCGCGCCGCCGCAGCTGCTCCTCGGCCACCTGGAGCGCGGTGCCGAGCTTTCGCGCGTAGGTCGGATGCGACGGCATCCCGGCCGGCTTGTCGACGGCGAGGAGGGCGTCGTCCTCGTAGAGAACGGTGAGCGGCTCGCTCGTCTCCGTCTTCCGAAAGGTGAAGGACTGAAGATGGCAGACGACCTCTTGTCCCGCAGCCACCGGCCTGGACTGGACGAGCACTCGCCGACCGTCGATCCACACCGCGCCCGCGCCGATCAGCAGGCGCGCGCGCCGCCGCGAGATCTCCGGGAGCCACTCCGCGAGGAAGAGATCGAGGCGCTTTCCGGAATCCTCGGCGCGCACCAGCGCGCGCTGGCTCGAGACGCGAGACGTTGTCTTTTCGAGATCCATGGAGGAGGAAGGGCGAATGGCGGGGATCCTTTACGTCGTTGCCACGCCGATCGGCAACCTCGAGGACGTGAGCGAGCGGGCGTTGCGGGTGCTGCGCGAGGTCGATCGCATCGCGGCAGAAGATACGCGACGCACCGCGAAGCTTCTGGCCCACTACGGGATCGACAAGCCGCTCACCAGCTACCACGACGCCGCCGAGCGCCGGAAAGCCCCCGAGCTCGTCGAAGAGCTGCGTAGGGGAAAGAACCTCGCGCTGGTCTCCGATGCCGGGACGCCGCTCATCTCCGATCCCGGCTACCGGCTCGTCGGCGGCGCGCTCGACGCCGGCATCGCGGTGGTGCCGATTCCAGGAGCGACCGCCGCGACGGCGCTGCTCTCCGTTTGCGGCTTTGCAACCGATCGGTTCGTGTTCGAAGGGTTTCTGCCGCAGCGCCAAGGCCGGCGTCGCCGCCGCCTCGAAGCCCTGCGCACCGAGCCGAGGACGATTGTTCTCTACGAGTCGCCGCACCACATCGAGCGGACGCTCGCCGAGATGGAAGCGATCCTCGGTGACCGAGCGATCGTCGTCGGGCGCGAGCTCACCAAGCTCTTCGAGGAGATCGTGCGGGGGACGATCTCCTCGGTCCGCGCGACGCTCGCTTCCCGAGCCCCGCGCGGCGAGTACACGCTCGCGGTCGCGGGGGCGGGGGAAGAAGACTCCTGACTACGATCCCGCGAAGAAGCGTCGCGGGTTGTCGACGAGAAGCGTCGCGATCGTCTCCTCGCTGATGCCGACCTCGCGGAGCTTCGGCAGAACGATCCGGAAGATGTACGTCGGCTCCCAATCGGTGATGACCGGCAGCATCTGCGAGGGCAGCGGGCGGCCGAGCCAACAGTTCACGGTATCGTGCGAGACGAGCATTTGCTTTTCGTAGCCGATGCCGAGAAGCGCGATCAGCGAGGCGATGCGGAGCTTGTTCGGGAACAAGATCTCGAGACCGAAGCGATCGAAGGAGAGGAACGCACCCTTGTCGAGAATGCCGGCGTGGTAGGCGAGATCGGCGCGGTCGTCGGAGTGGCCGATGCCGACGCGGTCGGGTTTCACGCCTTCGGAGAGGAAAATCTCCAACTGCTTGTCGCCGAGTGAGCCGTGATCGGTGTGGGTGATGATCGGTACGCCGGTCGCCTTCTGCGCCCGCGCCGCCGCGCGCAGCAAGGATTCCTCGTACGGCTTGATCGAGCCCTCGCCCGTCGCGCACTTGATGAGCCCGACCTTGATTCCCGTCGAACCGATGCCGTCCTCGATCTCCTTCTGGTAGAGCGCTGCTACCTCCGCCGTCACGTCGCTGCCGAAGCCGGCGCGAAAGCGGAAATGCGAGCCGCCGAGATCCTCTTTGTAATAGCCCGTGGCGCAGACGACGTTCATGCCGGTCTTCTGCGCGCACTCCGCCATGAACTCGGGGTCGCGCCCGAGATCACTCGGACAGGGATCCACGAAGGTCTTGACCCCGAGACCCTTCAGCTTCTCGAGCAAGTCGCAGCAGCGCTTGATCGCCTCCTTGCGATTGAATGGGAACGCCGAGTCGCCTTGCCATCCCGGCCAGCCGATCAGCAGGTGCTCGTGGATGAGCGTCTTGCCGAGCTCGGAGACCTTCTTGGGGCCGGTAACGGTTTGAACGGTGTCCTTCATGCGAGCCTCCCGCACGCGTGATCGTGATCTTCGGCTCCTAACCCATGGCCACGCTCGCTTTCAACGGAGGCCCGCTCTATCTTTCGGTCGACGGCAAGGAGGATCTCATGGCCTACGAGACGATTCTCTACGCGGTGGACGGCCGGATCGCGACGATCACGCTGAACCGGCCCGAGAAGTTCAACGCCATCCGCCCGCCGATGCCCGAGGAGATCGAGCATGCGGTGGAGAACGCCAACGCCGACCGTGACGTACGCGTGATCGTGCTGCGCGGAGCCGGCGAGGCGTTCTGCGCGGGCTTCGATTTCTCCGAAGGGCTGGAGCACTTCGCGGGATGGGGCGGACAGGCGGCGGACGAGGCTTGGGACCCTGGGCGAGACCTGCAGCTGTCGACGAGCCCATTCGTCGCGCCCGTGCCGAAGTTCATGAGTCTCTGGCGGAGCCCGAAGCCGGTGATCGCGCAGATCCACGGCTGGTGCGTCGGCGGCGCTTCGGACATGGCGCTCTGCGCCGACGTCGTCATCGCCGCCGAAGATGCCGAGATCGGTACGCCGTATTCGCGCGTCTGGGGATGCTATCTGACGGGCATGTGGATCTACCGGCTCGGACTCACGCGGGCGAAGCTTCATGCGCTCACGGGCGAGCCGCTTTCCGGGAGGCAAGCCGCGGACCTCGGGCTCATCAACTTCGCGTACCCCGCCGAGCGTCTCGACGACGAGGTGCGGGCGTTCGCGAAGCGGTTGGCCGAGATCCCGCTCTCGCAGCTCCACGCGATGAAGCTCGTCGTCAATCAAGCCTACGAGAACATGGGCCTCGCCTCGACCCAGCTCCTGGGTCCGATTCTCGACGGCTACATGCGCAACACGCCGCAGGGGCGTGCCTTCGTCGAGACGGCGAAGACGGAAGGCGTCGGCGCCGCGGTGAAACGGCGTGACGCGCCGTTCGCCGACTATAGTCAGGCGCCGCCGTCGCGAAAGCCGGGGAAGAAGAGGGTCTGAGCGATGCTTCGATGGATTCTTCTGCTGGTTTTGCTGGGGTGCGTCTACTGGATCTACGAGCGCGACTATTTTCACGGCGGCGGGCCGGCCGTGAGGTGGCAGACGACCGCGCCCGGGCCCACTTTGCCGCCCGGAGGGCGTCTCGGCGGCGGCCTGAATCCGTTCGTCACCGACACCGACGTCGACGCCCCGCCACAGCGGCCGAAGGCGCCGTAAGGGGGAGCAGAGCGCCTCTCCCCATTGGGGAGAGAGTGTGGCCCGAAACACCTGGGGTGGGGGAGACGTCTAGCGCACCTCGAAGTCGGTGAACTCGCCGGTTGGCGGGGTGCGCGTGATGTCGATGCGGCGCACCCGCGCCGATGGCGGCCCGATGCGGCACCAGGCGATGAAGTTCTCGATCGCCGATTCCTCTCCCTCGGCGACGACACCGACGGAGCCGTCGTCGAGATTCTCCGCATAGCCGGAGAGACCGAGCACCCGCGCCTGCCGATGGGCGGAGGCGCGGTAGAAAACTCCTTGCACGCGTCCCTGGATGCGAAGCTCGACGCGGACTGCCCCCACGCGGTCACCTCCGATTCGAGTGCAACACCCCGCGCTCGGTCAGATCGCGCACGCGGGCGTCATCGAAGCCGAGCTGCTCGCGAAGCACCTCCGCGTTGTGCTCGCCGAGGAGCGGCGCCTGGAGAGCGGGCAGTTCGGGAAACTCGGAGAACTTGAGCGGAAATCCTGGAATCGTCACCTCGCCGAGAATCGGATCCGGCACGCGTCGGATCATTTCGCGTGCTTGAAAATACGGATGGCTCACGGTGTCGGCGACAGAGAGCACGGGAGCCGCCGGCACGCGGTGACGCTCGAGCCTCTCGAGCACGGCGGCATCGCTCGCGAAGGTGCCCATCCATTCCTCGACGATCCGGGTCAGCTCGGCGCGGTTCTGTCCGCGCGCCGGCCCGGTCGCGAACCGAGGGTCCGCGAGCAGATCGGGGCGATCGAGCGCCGCTACCATCCCCGGCCACTGCCGGTCGAGCACCAGGAGCGCGATCCAGCCCTGCGGAGCGCGATAGATGCCGTAGGGGCCCGTCAGCGGATGCTGTGAGCCGCCGCGGATCGGCACGTAGGCGCCGCCGCTGTTGGCGAACGCCTGAACGTTCAGCTCGTGTGCGTGATAGAGCGAGTCCACGAGCGCGATGTCGATGGCCTGGCCGCGGCCGGTACGGCTGCGATGGAAGAGCGCGGCCGCGATCGCGCCGAACGCGTGCACGCCGGCCACGACGTCGGCGATGCCCGCGTGAACGAACTGCGGCGGTCCTGCCGGGTCGCCCGTCATGTGACAGATGCCGGAGAACGCCTGCGCCATGAGGTCGAAGCCGACCTTGCCAGCGAGTGGCCCGGTGCGCCCGAAGGCGGAGATCGATGCCATGATCAGCCCGGGATGGCTCGAGCACAGATCCGCCGAGCCGAGGCCCCGCTTGTCGAGAACGCCGGGGCCGAAGTTCTCGACCACGACGTCGACCTTCCCTGCCAGCTCGCGCACGAGCGCGACGCCCTCCTCCTTCGAGAGATCGACGCACAGGCTCCGCTTGCCGCGGTTTTGCTGGACGAAGTAGGCGCTGCGTCCGTCGCGAATGAAGGGGAGCTGCCGGGACGGATCGCCTCCGGGCGCGCTCTCGACCTTGATGACCGTGGCGCCGAGCTCGGCCATGAAGCGCGTGACCGTCGGCCCGGCGAGATACTGGGTGAAATCCAGCACGCGGATGCCAGAGAAGATACGGGTCTCGGAGCTCGATGCCTCCACGGGAACCTCCTTTGCTCGCTCGGCAGTCTGTGCGACCGGCCGGGATCGCGGCCAACGGGAGCGACCTGTAACGTAGCCTCCTTGCTCAGTCCACGTGGACGAGATCGAGAAACTCCCGCTCGCCGAGGATCGTCAAGCCGAGCGCCTTTGCCTTCTTCAGCTTGGACCCCGCCTCCTCGCCGACCACTACGTAGTCGACGTTCTTCGAGATGCTCGAGGCTACCGCGCCGCCGAGGCGCTCGACGCGGGCCTGCGCCTCGCCTCGGCTCATGGCACCGAGGCCGCCGGTAAACACGAAGCGCTTGCCGGAAAGCCTTCCGCCCCGGCGTTTCTGCCAAACCGGCCGAACGCCCGCGCGCAACAAGCGGCGGACCTGGTCGCGGTTGCGCGGCTCGGCGAAGAACTCGACGATCGCACGCGCGACCTCCGGTCCGACGTCTCGCACCTCGCGAAGGTCCTCTTCGCTCGCCGAGACGATCTTCTCGACGTCGCCGAAATGATCGGCGAGCGCTTTGGCCGTCGCTTCGCCCACGTGCCGAATCGACAGCCCGTTCAGGAAGCGATCGAGCGTCGTCTCCTTGCTCCTGGCGATCTCGCCGAGCAGATTTTCGGCCGACTTCTTGCCCATTCGCTCGAGATCGACGAGCGACTCGACTCTCAGGTGGAAGAGATCCGCGAGGTCTTTGACGAGCCTGGTCTCGACGAGCTGATGCACGAGCTTGTCTCCGAGCCCATCGATGTTCATCGCGTGCTTGCCGGCGAAGTGTCGGATCCCGCCTTCGAGCTTGGTCGGGCAGGCGACGTTGATGCACCGGTAGTAGACGCCGCCTTCCTCGCGCTGAACGCGCCCGCCGCAGCGCGGGCAGGCGCTCGGCATGCGGAACTTGCGCTCCCCGCCGCTGCGTCGTTCCGGGAAGGCCTGGAGCACGTACGGGATGACGTCGCCCGCACGCTCGACGAGCACGTGGTCGCCGATGCGTATGTCCTTGCGCTCGACCTCGTCCATGTTGTGCAGCGAGGCGTTCGAGACCGTCACGCCGCCGATGTTCACGGGCTCGAGCGAGGCGATGGGCGTGATCACGCCGGTGCGGCCGACGCTCGGCCAGATGTCGAGCACGTGCGTGAACGCCTGTCGCGGCTTGAACTTGTAGGCGATCGCCCATCGCGGTGAGCGGTCTCGCGTGCCGAGCCGGCGTTGCAATGCAAGCGAGTTGACCTTGAGAACGATGCCGTCGATCTCGTACGGCAGGGCCTCGCGCTGCGATTCGGTCTCTTCGTAGTAGCGAAAGACCTCGTCGAGCGAAGGGCAGAGCCGGTTGGCTGGATTCGTTTTAAGGCCGAACGCGCGGGTGCGCTCGAGGAAATCCCAGTGCGTGGCGACGTGGAGGCCTTCGAGCGAGGCGCTCGAGTGACAGAAGAGATCCAGCGGACGTGATGCGGTGACTCGCGGGTCGAGCTGGCGGAGGCTTCCTCCGGTCGCGTTCCGCGGATTCATGAACTCCGGCTCGCCGCGCTCGACCTGCTGGGCGTTGACCTGCGCGAACCCCTTCTTCGAGAGGATGACCTCGCCGCGGATCTCCAGCCGCTCGGGAAGCGGGGGGCCCTTCGCGGGGGCGCGCAGCCGCAGGGGAACGCTCCGCACGGTCTTCAGGTTCGCGGTGATGTCTTCGCCGATCGTGCCGTCGCCGCGAGTCGAGCCCTGCGTGAAAATACCGTGCTCGTAGACGAGCTCGACGGCGACGCCGTCGAGCTTGTGCTCCGCTACGTATTCGATCGGTCCTTCGTGGCTGAGAAAACGGCGAGTGCGGGCCTCGAATTGCTCGACCTCCTCGCGGCTCATGGCGTTGGCGAGAGACAGCATCGGTACGGTGTGCCGAACCTTTCCGAAGCGTTCGCTCGGCGCGGCGCCGACCCGCTGGGTCGGCGAGGTCGCGTCCGCGAGCTCGGGATGCGCGGCCTCGAGCTCCACGAGGCGCCGCATCTTCGCATCGTACTCGCTGTCGCTGATCTCGGGTTGGTCGAGGACGTAGTAAAGGTAATTGTGCCGCTCGAGCTCGTCGCGAAGTCTCGCGATCTCGGCGGCGGCGCTTTGCGAACCGCGGGGCATGGCGGGACCACGCTATAGCAAGCAGCGAGACACGGGAAAAACGAAGGCCGCTGAGAGAAGAACGGATCCTTTTCTTCCTTCAGCAGCCCCGGGCGACCCCAGAGAGTCGCCGATCTCGGTGCTCACTACCGATCGAGCACCGTGGTCACTTTAGGACTCGTCAACGGAGGAGTCAAGAATAAAATTTCGCGGAGAAAATTTCGCGCCGCGTGACGCCTCAGTCTTCGCCTCGAATGCTTCGGAACGACGAAGAGCGCGGTCGGTTGTGATCGACCCGAGTACGGGCCGATCACAACCGACCGCAACCGCGCGGAGCGCGGAAGCTAATAACCCACGAGATGGTCTATTGCTCTCCGCGCTTGCGCGCGGTGGCTGGATCTTCCGGTCGACCCGAGCACGGGCCGACCGGAAGATCCAGCGGCTTCAGGAATTTCCAGCGCGTGTGGCCAAGCCTGAGTCGTCGCCGGAGCGTTAGTCCGAGCGACCGTTCTCGTGCGCCGCCGATGCTTCGGCGCTGCCGGCCGCGCGATCGGCGTCGGGACGAGCTCGGTCTTCGCCGTGCGTCGGCGAGACTTTGTCACGCTCCCTCCGGACGGGCTTGGTGGGCCCGCCCGCCGGCGGCGGCATCGATTCGGCCGCGGTGACGACGGCAGGCTGACCGTTGCAGTCGAGGTACGTGTATTCCCTCATTCCCGCTTCGTAATCGTCGAGCAACCGGACCCCTTCGGCGGGCTTCAGGCGCGACTCCTTGACCGCGTGCTCCACCTGCTCCTTCATCGACTTGATGAGCTCGCTCTCGTGGTACTGCACGTCGGCGAGCACCTGGGTGACCGTGCTGCCGGGAATCACCTCTTCGATGTAGTAACCGCCCGGCTCGGTGGGATCGAGGAAGCAGTGGATCTCCGTCGCGCGCCCGAACAGGTTGTGCAGATCCCCCATGATGTCCTGATATGCCCCGACGAGGAAGATCCCGATGTAGTAGGGCTCTCCGGACCGCAGCGGGTGCAGCGGCAGGGTCTCACGCACGTCCTTGATGTCGATAAACTTCGAGATCTTGCCGTCGGAGTCGCAGGTGATGTCGACGAGCGTCGACGGGTGGGAGGGAGGCTCGTTCAGTCGATGGATCGGCATGATCGGAAAGAGGTGGCCGATCGCCCAGTGGTCGAGCAGCGACTGGAAGACAGAGAAGTTGCAGAGATACTGGTCCGCGAGCTGGGTCTCGAGCGCCTCGAGCTCTTCGGGCCACTCGTCGTCGGCCTTGCGCAGCGCCATGATGCCCCTGCAGATCTCCCAGAAGAGCGTCTCGACCGTTGCCTTGTCGTCGAGCGAGAGATAGCCGTGCACGAACAGCGACTGTGCCTGGTCCTTTTGCTCGAGCGCGTCGTGGTAGGCCTCGAGCGGGTTCATCGTCGTCAAATTGCGGTGGATCTCGCGCAGACCCGCGACGACTTCGTGCTCCTTGCGCTCTGAGGGCGACGGTTCCGCCGGTACCTCGCTGCCCTTCTCGATCGAGCCGAAGACCTGGACGACGAGAACCGAGTGATGGGCGACCAGCGCGCGGCCGCTCTCAGTGACGATGTCGGGGTGGGGGACCTGCTCGTTGTCGCAGACCTTCTGGATCGCCAGGACGACGTCGTCGGTGTACTCCTTGAGGCCGTAGTTGGTCGAGCTGTCGAAGACTGCCCGGCTACCGTCGTAGTCGACGCCGAGCCCGCCGCCCGCGTCGATGTACTTGAGCGCGAGGCCGTTCTTGTGGAGCTTGGCATAGATCCGCGCCGCTTCGGTGACGGCTTGACGGATCGCCCGAATGTCGGAGATCTGCGAGCCGATGTGAAAATGAAGGAGCTGGAAGCAGTGCACCCAGCCCTCCGCGCGCAGCAGCTCCACGGCGGCGAGCAGGTCCGCGGTCGACAGGCCGAACTTCGCGTGGTCGCCGCTCGAGGCTTCCCATTTGCCTCGCCCCTTGGCGTGCAGACGAACGCGGATCCCGAGATCGGGCTCCACGCCGAGCTCGCGGGCTACCGCGAGGATCTGGCGCAGCTCCGAAAGCTTCTCGACGACGAGGATCACCCGCTTACCGAGGCGCTTGCCGCTGAGCGCCATGCGGATGAACAGCGCATCCTTGTACCCGTTGCAGATGATCAGCCGCTCCTGGCCGCTCACCATGGCCAGCGCGGCGAAGAGCTCGGCCTTGCTGCCAGCTTCGATGCCGAAGTTGTACGGGGCGCCCGCGTCGAGGATCTCTTCGACCACCTCGCGGAGCTGATTCACCTTGATCGGGAAGACACCCTGATACCGCCCCTGGTAGCCGAGCTCGGCGATCGAGCGCCGAAACGACTCGTTGATCTCCTCGACGCGGTTGCGCAGCAGGTCCTGGAAGCGGATCACGAGCGGCAGGCGCAGCCCCCGCCGCTCCGCCTCCTTCACGACGTGGACGATCTCCATGGCGCCGCCCTTCTCCTTGAGCGGCGAGACCGTCACGTTACCCTGGTTGTTGATGTCGAAGTACTTGATGCCCCAGCGTCGGACGTTGTACGCCTTCAGCGAATCACGCTTCCCCCACGAGATCTCCGACGCCGACATCGATCTGGTCTCGATAGCGCGTCGTGGCTCGGCTGTAAACGGGAAGCGCAAACTTTCGCAGATGCTTGACACCCGCTTCACTTGTGAGGCGAGCGGAAGCGTCTCCCGCGCGAGGAGGCTGCATTGCGGATCGCTCCCGTTGGTCGCGAACCGTCTCCGGCCGATGCAGCTGCCGGCTACCGCAATAGAGTGCGCGATGTCTTTGCCGGAAGCCGGTAGCCGCTCTTCAGACTGCGATCTGCGGACGGTATTCGTCGAAACGGCGCCGGAGCACGTCGGAGATCTCGCCGAGCGTGACGTAGCTCCGCACGGCCTCGATGATCGCGGGCATCAGGTTGTCGCGGCCCGCGGCCGCTTGATCGAGCGCCTCCATCGCCTGCGCGGCGCGCGTCGCGTCGCGACGGGCCCGCACGGCCCGAACCCGCACCTTCTGCTCCTCTTCGAGCTTCGGATCGATCCGTAGAATCTCGGTCGGCAACTCCTTGTCTTCGACGAAGTCGTTGACGCCGACGACGATCTCCCTTTTCTTCTCGATGTCCTGTTGGAAGCGGTAGGCCGCGTTCTGAATCTCGCGCGCCTGGAAGCCTGCCTCGATCGCCCGCACGGCGCCGCCCATCTTGTCGATCCGTCCGAGGTATTCCTCGGCGCGGCCCTGGATCTCGTCGGTCAGCGACTCGACGTAGTAGCTGCCGGCCATGGGATCGATGGTGTCGGCCGCACCGGACTCGCAGGCCACGATCTGCTGGGTTCGCAGCGCGAGCTTGGCCGCCGCCTCGCTCGGCAGCGCGAGCGCCTCGTCACGGGAATTCGTGTGCAGGCTCTGCGTGCCACCGAGCACGGCGGCGAGCGCCTGCACCGTCACGCGAACCACGTTGTTGTCGGGTTGCTGCGCGGTCAAGGTCGAACCCGCGGTCTGCGAGTGGAAGCGGAGCATCCAGCTCTTCGGCTCCTTGGCGCCGAAGCGCTCGCGCATGATCTTCGCCCAGAGCCGACGCACCGCACGGAACTTGGCGATCTCCTCGAAGAAATTGTTGTGGACGTTGAAGAAGAACGCGAGACGCGGTGCGAAATCGTCGACGCTCTGACCGGCACCGAGCGCCGCCTCGACGTAGGCGATGCCGTTGGCGAGCGTGAACGCGACTTCCTGAACCGCCGTCGAGCCTGCCTCGCGGATGTGGTAGCCCGAGATCGAGATCGTGTTCCAGTTGGGCACCCGCTCGGTGCAGAAGCGGAAAATGTCGGTGATGATGCGCATCGACGGCGCTGGCGGATAGATGTAGGTGCCGCGGGCGATGTATTCCTTGAGCACGTCGTTCTGGACCGTGCCGTTGACCTTTTCCCAGGGCACGCCTTGCTTCTCGGCGACCGCCAGGTAGAGCGCGAGCAGGATCGACGCGGTCGCGTTGATCGTCATCGAGGTGGAAACCTTGTCGAGCGGGATGCCGCGAAGCAGCGTCTCCATGTCGTCGAGCGAGTCGATGGCGACGCCGACGCGGCCCACCTCGCCCACGGCGCGCGGGTGGTCCGAGTCGAGACCCATCTGCGTCGGCAGGTCGAACGCGACCGAGAGACCGGTCGTGCCGTGCGAGAGAAGATAGCGATAGCGGCGGTTGGATTCCTCCGCCGTGCCGAAGCCCGCGTATTGCCGCATCGTCCAGAATCGGCCGCGGTACATCGTCGGCTGCACGCCGCGGGTGAAGGGATAGTCGCCGGGAAAGCCGGCGTCGCGGAGGTAATCGTGACTCGCGGTGTCGGACGGCGTGTAGAGCCGTTTCACCTCGACGCCGGAGCTGGTCTCGAATTTCTCCCGGCGCTCGGGAGATTTCTTGAGCGTCTTGATGACCGCCCGCTCTTCCCAGGCGTGCCGCGCCTCGTCGATCTCCTTGGCATCCGCCATGACCGGCCGAAGGTAGGATTCCGCAGGCACTCAGTCAATCCGACGATCGATTCGGTCGCTACAGAACGTCGAGCCGGTCGCGGCGGTCGGATCCCGAAAGTCGAGCTTGCCCTTAGCGGGGCTGCTGCTGGGTCACGCAATGGATCGCGCCGAGCCCCCAGACGAGATCGGTCGACGGGATCCGCGCGATTCGACGCCCAGGAAAGAGGCGTGCGAGCGTATCGCAGGCGACATTGTCGCGGGGGTGGCCGAAGACCGGTACCAGCACGGCGCCGTTGCCGATGTAGAAGTTCGCGTAGCTCGCTGGAAGGCGGCGGCCGTCGTAGTAGATCGCGGGCGGCATCGGCAGCGTGACGACGTCGAGCCGCCGCCCACTCTGATCCTTCATCGCTCGCAACCGATCGTGGTTCGCCTGCAGCGCGCGGTAGTTCTCGTCGGCGGGATCGTCCTCGACGGCAGTGACGACGGTGGTCGGATCGACGAATCGGCTGAGGTCGTCGATGTGCCCGTCGGTGTCGTCGCCGACAATCCCGTCGCCGAGCCAGAGCACGTTCTCCACGCCGAGATAGGCGCGCAGGCGTTCTTCGATCTCGAGCCGGGCGAGCCCCGGATTGCGATTCGGATTCAAGAGACACGATTCGGTCGTCAGCAACGTCCCGCGACCGTTCACGTCGATCGATCCTCCTTCGAGGACGATGCCGGGCTCGAAGACCGGCAAGCGAAGATCTTCGTTGATCCGCGCCGGCACCTGGTCGTCGAGATCGTAGGGCGGATACTTGCCGCCCCAGGCGTTGTACTTCCACTTCGTGAGCGCCAGCCCGCGCTCGGGATGGACGACGAAGATCGGCCCGTGGTCGCGCATCCAGGCGTCGTTCGTGGGGATCCGGAAGAAGCGCACGTTCGGCGCTTCGCAGCCGCGCGCGCGGAGCGCCCGGCGTGCCGAGTCCTCGAGATCGGCGCTGCCGGCGAGGATGTGGACCGCCTCGTGCTCGTGGAGCGTGGCGACGATCTGGGCGAAGATGTCCGGCACGGGCTCGAACTTTCCGGGCCAACTGTCGACGTTGTGGGGCCAGGAGAGCCACGTCGCAGCGTGTGGCTCCCACTCGGCGGGCATGCGGTAGCCGAGGGCGCGCGGGGTGTCTCGGATCATTCGTCGAGCAGCCGGCGCGCAGAGTGCGGAAGCGATGAACGAATCCGCAGGGCGATTCCCTTCCGCGCTCCGCGCGGTTGCGGCTGGCTGCCGTCGACCCGAGTACGGATCGACGGCAGCCAGCCGCGTCTTCTGTCTTGGCGGCGCGTTCTCGGCGAAGACCGGGGCCCTACTACATGGGCTCTATTCCGATGGTTCATCGAGCAACCGCCGGGTGATAGGGCCGTACGCGTCGATCCGTCGGTCGCGAAGGAACGGCCAGTTCGTCCTCACCTCGTCGATTCGGTCGAGGTCGCACGGGACGATCAGCGTCTCTTCGCGCTCGCTCGAGGCGCGGGCGAGCACGCGGCCAAAGGGATCGGCGACGAAGGAATTCCCCCAGAAGGTCAGGTTTCCTTCCTCGCCGACGCGATTCACGGCCGCGACGAACACGCCGTTGGCGATCGCGTGCGCACGCTGCGACGTTTCCCAAGCGTCGCGCTGCGACTCGTTGACTTCCGGCGTCGCGCCGTCGAGCCAGCCGATCGCCGTCGGATAGAAGAGGATCTCGGCGCCCGCAAGCGCGGTGAGGCGCGCGCCCTCCGGAAACCACTGGTCCCAGCAGACGAGCGTGCCGATCTTCGCGCGCCGGGTGGCGAAGCTTCGGAAACCGAGATCGCCCGGCGTGAAGTAGAACTTCTCGTAATAGAGGGGATCATCGGGGATATGCATCTTGCGATACTTGCCGACGATCGTGCCGTCGGCGTCGAGGACGACGGCGGTGTTGTGATAGACCCCGTCGGCCCGCTTCTCGAAAAGCGACGCGACGACGACGATCCGTTTCTCGCGGGCGAGCTTCGCGAGCGCGCGAGTGGTCGGCCCGGGGATCGTCTCTGCGAGCCGGAAGAGCGCGACGTCTTCCTTCTGGCAGAAGTAACGCGAGCGAAAGAGCTCTTGCAGACAGACGACGTCGGCGCCGTCGCGCGCCGCACGCCGGATACGCTCGATCGCCCTGTCCAGATTGTCCGCCGGCTTGTCGCCGCAGCGCATCTGCACGAGACCGAGGGTCACCGTGCGGGCGTTCTTGCCTCTACGTGCCATGTCACCTCTTGAGATGATCGCACGATCGGAGCCGTGCCTCACGTCGAGCGGATGAGCCGCCGCAAGACGGCTCCATTTGCACCAGGGCGAATGAGCTGCGGGCGCGGGAGGTCACGGTCCGGGCAGCGCGCTGTTAACCCGCCAGCTCCCCTGCGCACCGCTGCCTCATTACGACTTAAACGCCAGGAAAAGCTTGGTCAAACTCTCCTTGGCGTCACCGAAGAGCATCATGCACTTCTCGTTGTAGTAGAGCTCGTTGTCGACGCCGGCGAAACCGGGCCGCATGCTGCGCTTCAGCACGATGATCGCCTTGGCGCGATCGACCTCCAGAATCGGCATGCCGTAGAGCGGGCTCGACTTGTTGCTCTTCGCCGCCGGGTTGGTGACGTCGTTGGCGCCGACCACGAGCGCGAGATCGACCTCGGGGAAATAGGGATTGATCTGCTCCATCTCCCAGAGCTGATCGTAGGGCACGTCCGCCTCGGCGAGCAGCACGTTCATGTGTCCCGGCATGCGGCCTGCGACGGGATGGATCGCGTACTTCACGTCGATCCCGCGCCTGCCGAGGAGCCGCGCGAACTCGGCGACGCCTTGCTGCGCCTGCGCCACGGCCATGCCGTAGCCGGGCACGATGACCACCGAATGGGCGCCGTCGAGAAGGCCCGGCACCTCGTCCGGGACGATCGAGCGCACGGTCCCCTTGGCCTCCGCTGCGGGTCCCTCCGCCTCGGCTTCGATCTTGCCGAACGCTCCGAACAGCACGTTCGTCGCCGAGCGATTCATCGCTCGGCACATGAGGAGCGAAAGCAGGAATCCCGAGGTGCCGTCGAGCGAGCCGGTGATGATCTGGATCTTGTTCATCAGCACGAAGCCCATCGAGGCGTCGGCGAGTCCGGCGTAGGAGTTGAGCAGCGCGATGACGACCGGCATGTCGGCGGCGCCGATCGGCACGACGAGCAGGAAGCCGAATAACAGCGCGAGACCGACCATGACGAAGAAGAGCGGGGTCACCGAGGGAACGAAGATCAGCGTGATCCAGCTCGCGAGCATGATCCCGAGCAGCGAGATGTTGGAGACGTTCTGGCCGCGGTAGGTGATCGGCGTGCCGGGGAGCAGCTCCTGCAGCTTGGCGGCGGCCATCAAGCTCCCCGTGAACGTGAGACCGCCGATCATCACCTCGAGGCCGATCGCGGTCATCTTGACGGTGTCGATGCCGGCGCCGTGCCGCATGAATTCGGCCACGCCGATCAGCGTAGCGGCGAGCGCGCCGAGCGAGTGCGAGAGCGCGGTACGCTGCGGAACGGCGGTCATCGGGATCTGCAAACCCATTGCACCGCCGACCACGGACCCCGACCACCGTGCCGACGACGATCCAGCCGTAGCTCTTGATCTCGGGATGGAAGAGCGTGCCGGCGACTGCCAGCACCATGCCGAACTCGGCGAGGAACATGCCGCGGCGTGCGTAGCGGGGTGAGGAGAGTCCCTTCAGGCCGAGGATGAAGAGGAATGCGGAGAAGATGTAGAAGTAGCGCAGCGCGTGTTCCGCGAGCGCGCTCCGCGCCGCGGCTTCGCCGCTCGCCCTACTGAAGGCGTAGAGGAAGGCGATGACCGCAACGACCAGCACGCCGAAGACCAGAAGCATCACGCGCTCCCGCCGCCGCTCGATCTCGCCCTCCTCGCCAGCTTTCTTGAACATCTTGAGCATGCGGTCGGTGATCAGGAAGCCGCCGACCACGTTGGTCGAGGAGCAGGCGACTGCGATCGTCCCGAGAATCGTGCTGAGCCGGCTGTAGTCGGCCCCGGTGACGACGAGTGAGCCGATCAGGGAGATCCCCGAGATCGCGTTGGTCGCCGACATGAGCGGCGTATGCAGCAGGGGCGGGACCCGCGTGATGATGTGGTAGCCGAGAAATCCCGCGAGGATGAAGATGTAGAGGCCAACTTCCAGCTCGGTCGTCATGAGAGTGGTCTGCTACTCCAACACCAGCAGGACTTCTCCGGACTCGACGGCCTGGCCTCGCTCGACGTGGATCTCCTTCACCTCGCCCGCACCCGAGCTCTTGATCTCGTTCTCCATCTTCATCGCTTCGATCACGAGCAGGCCCTGCTTCGGCTCGACGCGTTCGCCGACGCTCACGAGCACGTCGATGACCTTCCCGGGCATGGACGCTTTGACCTCGCGCCGGCCGCTCGTCTCGCGGCCGCCACGGGCGGACGCCCGCCGGGCGCGCTCCTCGGTGAGAAGGCGGAAACGGAAGCGCCGGTTCTCGAGCAGCACGTCGAAATCGTCGGCGGATCGGGTCAAGCTGACTTCGTGGTTCTTGCCCTCGATCAAGAGCGAGAGCCCGCCCGCGACCACGCGGGCATCGACGAATTGCTCCGAGCCGTCGATGCGGATCCGATAGAGCGACGATCCCGCGGGCTCGACCTCGACTACAAACTCTCGATCGTCGAGCTTGGCGACGAACACCCGGGACATGGACTAGCTCCGAAGACCTTCTCGGCGGGCGGCCGCACGCCACGGCGACGTGCCCGTCGTCGACGGTGCTGCGGCCGAGGTCGGTCGTGACGCATCACCGTCGAGCGCCGCGATTGCCGCCGCGGCGATGGCGACCCGCTCGAGGCCTTCGCCTCGCGCCGGCAGCCCGTGGAACTCCTGCTGAATGAAGCGGGTGTCGAAGTCACCCTTTCGAAAGCGCGGATGGCGGAGGATCCAGCGATGGAATTCGATGTTCGTCGTCGGGCCGTGGATCACGTACTCGGAGAGCGCGCGCTCCATGCGGGCGATCGCCTCCTCGCGCGTCGCGCCCCACGCGACGAGCTTCGAGATCATCGGGTCGTAGTGGATGCTCACCTCGAAGCCCTCGTAGACGCCCGTGTCGTTGCGGATGCCGAGTCCGCCCGGCTCGCGCAGGCGCGTGATCTTGCCTGGCGAGGGAAGGAAGTTGTTCTCGGGATCCTCGGCGTAGACGCGACATTCGATCGCCGAGCCGCGCTGGCGAATGTCCTTCTGGCGGAACGGAAGCGGCTTGCCGGCCGCGACCTCGATCTGTGTCCGCACGAGGTCGACGCCCGTGACCATTTCGGTGATCGGATGCTCCACCTGGATGCGCGTGTTCATCTCGAGGAAATAGAAGTTACGCTTGGAATCGACGAGGAACTCGATCGTGCCGGCTCCGACGTAGTCGACGGCCTGGGCCGCCTGCACGGCCACCCTGCCCATGGCCTCGCGCGTCTTCGGGTCGAGCGCGGGCGAGGGCGATTCCTCGATCACCTTCTGGTGGCGGCGCTGGATCGAGCACTCGCGCTCGTAGACGTGAACGACGTTGCCGTGCTTGTCGCCGAGCACCTGCACCTCGACGTGGCGCGGCGAGTCGACGAAGCGCTCCACGTAGATGCGGTCGTCGCCGAACGCGCTCTTGGCCTCGCTCCGCGCCGCCCGCGCGCCGGCACGGATCTCCTGCTCCGACTCGACCAGTCGCATGCCCTTGCCGCCGCCGCCGGCGGCTGCCTTCAACATAACGGGAAAGCCGATCTTCACGGCGGCCGAGACGATCTCTTCTTCGCTCTCGATCGTGCCCTGCGAGCCCGGCACGACGGGCACCCCGGCCGCGATCATGCGCTTGCGGGCCTCGACCTTGTCTCCCATCGCGTCGATTGCCTGCGGCGAGGGCCCGATGAACACCAGGCCGGCGTCGGCGCAGGCCCGGGCGAAATGCGCGCGCTCGGAGAGGAATCCGTATCCCGGGTGGATCGCCTCGGCGCCGGTCCGCTTGGCGACGGCGATCAGCTTTTCGGCGACGAGGTAGCTCTCTCGCGACGGTGGGGGGCCGACGCAATAGGCTTCGTCGGCCATGCGCACGTGCAGCGCCGCGCGGTCGGCTTCGGAATAGACGGCAACGGTCTCGACGCCGAGCTCGCGGCAGGCGCGGATCACGCGCACGGCGATCTCGCCTCGATTTGCGATCAGGACTTTCTTGAACATCGGGCTACGGGCTACGGGCTACGGGCTACAGGAGAGGATCCACGGAGTCTTTTCCCGGAGCCTGTAGCCAGTAACCTGTAGCCGTCTTTCCTCACAGCGGAATGTTTCCATGCTTCTTCGCAGGATTCTTGTCGCGCTTGTTCTGCAACATCTCCAGCGCCTTGATGAGCCGCGGACGCGTGTCCTCGGGCATGATGATGTCGTCGATGTAACCGAGCTCCGCGACCTTCCATGGATTGGCGAAGGTGTGCCGGTACTCGTCCACCAGACGCATCCGCTCCTCGTCGGGCTTCTTCGATTTGCGGATCTGATCGTTGAAGATGATGCTGACGGCGCCGTCCGGGCCCATGACCGCAATCTCTGCACCCGGATAGGCGTAGTTGATGTCGCCGCGGATGTGCTTGGACGACATGACGTCGTAGGCTCCGCCGTACGCTTTGCGCGTGATCACGGTGACCTTCGGCACCGTGGCCTCGCAGAACGCGTAGAGAAGCTTGGCTCCGTGGGTGATGATACCGCCGTATTCTTGCGCAGTCCCCGGCAAGAAGCCCGGCACGTCCACGAACGTGACGAGCGGGATGTTGAAGCAATCGCAAAAGCGGACGAAGCGGGCGGCCTTGATCGAAGCGCTGATGTCGAGGCAGCCAGCGAGGTGCGCCGGCTGGTTGGCGACGATGCCGACCGAGCGCCCGCCGAGCCGCGCGAAGCCGACGATGATGTTCTCGGCATACTCGCGCTGCACCTCGAAGAAGTAATTCTCATCGACCACCGCGGTGATGAGCTCCTTCATGTCGTAGGGCTTGTTCGGGTTGGGAGGAATCAGCAGGTCGAGCGCCTCGTCGCGGCGGTTGGGGTCGTCGTCGTTGGGCTGGAACGGCGGATCCTCGAGATTGTTGCTCGGCACGAAGCTCAGGAGCTCGCGGATCATCGCCAGGCACTGCTTCTCGTCGGGGGCGGCGAAGTGCGCGACGCCGCTCTTGCTGTTGTGAGCGTGGGCGCCGCCGAGATCCTCCTTGGTAACCTCTTCGTGGGTGACGGTCTTGATCACCTCCGGGCCGGTGATGAACATGTAGCTCGTCTGCTCGACCATGAAGATGAAGTCGGTCATCGCGGGGGAGTAGACGGCGCCGCCGGCGCACGGCCCCATGATCGCCGAGATCTGCGGTACGACGCCGCTGCTGAGCACGTTGCGCAGGAAGATGTCCGCGTAGCCGGCGAGGCTGACCACGCCCTCCTGGATTCGCGCTCCGCCCGAGTCGTTGAGCCCGATGACCGGCGCGCCGGTCTTCATCGCCAGGTCCATGATCTTCACGACCTTCTCGGCGAACGCCCCGGAAAGGCTGCCGCCGAAGACCGTGAAGTCTTGTGAGAATACGTAGACGAGCCGGCCGTCGATCTTCCCGTACCCGGTGACCACGCCGTCGCCGAGGATCTTCCTCTCCTGCATCCCGAAGTCGGTCGAGCGATGGGTCTTGAACTTGTCGACCTCGACGAACGTCGCGGGATCGAGCAGCGCATCGACGCGCTCGCGCGCCGTGAGCTTCCCCGCTTCGTGCTGCTTGCGGATCCTCTCCTCGCCGCCGCCGCGCTCTGCTTCGGCGCTGCGGCGAGCCAGTTCTTCGAGATTTTCCTTGACTCCCATGGGTGTTTCGGCTCCCCAACGCGAAGCTGGGTGACTATGCTACGTCCGCGGGGTTTTCAAGGCAGCTTGGTCGACGCGATGTTGCGGTAGGTCACGTGATCACCGACCGCGAGACCGTGCGCCGCCGCGAACCCCCCGTTGACCTCGAGCACCACCCGGGAGGGGGCGCCGACCCCGATCGGCGTCAGCGAGAACGGCTCGGCATTCGGGTGGATGCCGACGATACGCCCGTCGCGCGAGATGAAGATCATGTCGAGCCGAATTGGCGTGTTCTTCATCCAGAAGGAATGGTCCTTCTCGGTATCGAAAAGGAACACCATCCCGTGATCGGGCTCGAGATGATTCCGGAACATGAGGCCGCGCGCCTGCGTGTCCGGAGTGTCGGCGACTTCGACGAACACGCGACTGGACGTGCCGTCCTTGGGGATCAGCACGACCGCCGGGCGACTATCGCGGCAGGCGGCGAAGAGAACGAGCAGAGCGGCGAGCACCGCGCCGACGGTCGGTTGCAAGGGTCGACGGCGTAGTTTACGTAACCTCTGCGCCCTCACTTCGGAGGACCTATGCTCACTTCGATCGTATTCAGCTCCTGCGTCGTCGCCGCCCTCGGTCTCTTTGTCTATCAGCTCTGGGGCCGTTTCAAGGTTCTCCGGGCCGCGGCGCCGGCGGAGCGCTTCGACCGCATCGCCGAGCGCATCCAAGCCATGCTGGTTTACGCATTCGGACAGAAGAAGTTCATACGACCCGAGGCGGCGATCGTCAGCGAGCAAACGGCGGGATGGATGCACTTCTTCATCTTCTGGGGCTTCACGATTCTCGGCCTGCAGGTCGTCACGATGTTCGGGCGCGCCTACAGTGACCATTTCTACGTGCCGCTGTTCTCTCCCGGGCTCCTCGGCGGCCCCTACATGCTGCTACGCGACATCGATGGAGGTGCTCGTCTTCGTCAGGGATCGCCGTTGCGCTGGTGCGCTGGGGCATCACCCATCCGGCGCGCCTCTATGGATACGAGCCGCCGGAGCACCGACTGCGAGGGCAGTCCCACTGGGAGGCCTATCTGATCCTCTCCTTCATCGGGACGATCATGGTCGGCGGGCTCGTCTACGACGGCGGTCGCATCGTCGCCCACGGAGAGGATCCGAGCGTCCTCGCCGAGGCCGCGTGGGAGCCGGTGTCGCACCTCGTCGGGTCGACTCTCGCTTCGCTGCTCGGTGCCTCGGCGGCGCGTTACGCTCGGCGGCGTGGCGTGGTGGGTGCACAACCTGCGTGCATCCTGATGTTCCTGAACCTCCTGCCGCTCGTCGAAGCACTTCCACATCATCACCTCGCTCCCGAACGTGTTCTTCAAGAAGCTCGAGCCGATCGGCGCAGCTCTCGAAGCAGGACCTCGAGAACGCCACGCGCTTCGGCACCTCGCACATCGACCAGTTCACCTGGAAGCAGGTGCTCGACATGTTCAGCTGCACCGAGTGCGGCCGCTGCTCGTCGCAATGCCCGGCGACCGCGACCGGGCAAGCCGCTCGCGCCGCGCCAGCTGCTCCTCGATCTGCGCGACTACCTCTACGAGCACCAGGACGAGGTCATCGAGAAGCGGGTCGGCTGGAAGGGCAACGGCGACGGCGCCGAGCCGCCCGAGGTGGGCGAGAACATCGTCGGCCCGGTCGATCGAGGACGAGGTCGCTCTGGTCCTGCAACGTGTGCCGCGCCTGCGAGGAGGCGTGCCCGGTGATGATCGAGTACGTCGACAAGATCGTCGACATGCGCCGTCACCTCGTGCAGGAGGAGGCGCGCTTCCCGAGCGAGCTCGACGCGCGTCTTCAAGGGCATGGAGACGCAGTCGAACCCGTGGGGCATCGGCGCCGAGAAGCGCTTCGACTGGGCCGAGGGCCTCGACATCCCGACGCTCGCCGACAAGCCGGACGCCGAGTACCTCTACTACGTCGGCTGCGCGGGCGCCTTCGACGACCGCAACAAGAAGACCACGCAGGCGTTCGCGCGAGATCCTCCAGAAGGCGGGCGTCGACTTCGCCTGCCTCGCCAAGGAGGAGCCGTGCAACGGCGAGACGGCGCGCCGCCTCGGCAACGAGTACCTCTACCAGACGATGGCGCAGACGTGCGTCGAGACGCTTCAACGGCTACAGCGTGAAGAAGATCATCGTCAACTGCCCGCACTGCTTCAACACGATCAAGAACGAGTTCCCGCAGTTCGGCGGCGACTACGAGGTGATCCACGCGGCCGAGCTCGTGCAGCAGCTGATCGACCGCGGCAGGCTCGAGCGTCGACCGGCGAGTTCGGGAAGCGGACCGCGTACCACGACTCCTGCTACTACGGCCGCTTCAACGACGTGTACGACGAGCCGCGCGACGTGCTGGCGAAGGCCGGGCGCCGAGCGTGGCGGAGATGCAGCGCCACAAGCACTTCGGCATGTGCTGCGGCGCCGGCGGCGGCCGCATGTGGATCGAGGAGGATCCCGACAAGCGCGTGAACCTCCTGCGCACCGACCAGGCGCTGGAGACCGATCCCGAGGTCGATCGCCGTCTCGTGTCCCGTTCTGCATGACGATGCTCTCCGACGGCATCAAGGCGAAGGACCTCGAGGAGAAGGTCCAGACGCTCGACGTCATGGAGATCGTCGATCGGGTGACGACGGCGAAGTCGACGTGAGGCGAACGTCGGGTTCAGTCGGCGGTGATCGCCGCCGCGCCGGAGCCGGGGGTCGATTCGTTTTCGGGTGTGGGGCGGCGGTAGAGGTGCAAGCGTTGGATGTCCGGTACGATACCGCCGGCTGCCCGCCATCGCTCTCGCTCTTCGTCGCTCAGCGGACGGTCGAAGACGATCTCGTGTTCGTCGATTTCGCGTAGCTCGCCGACGTCCGGCAGCACGTCGCCGGGGCGAATCTCCCGCATGCCGCGCTCCGAGTCGTCGATCACGGCCGTGGCGGTGGCCCGTCCGGGACCGACGTAGGAGAGGCGGGCTCGGGCGTCGCCCGCAGCGGCCGCACAAAGGGCGAGAGCCATTAGTTGGAGAGCTCGTGAGTTCATGTCGTCACCTCAGTTGGCCGTGTCGGGGACGCTGCCCGCAACCTCCGTGAACGCCAGAGATACATAGGGCAGCCCGTTGATGCAGGTTTGGCTGCGAATGACGTTGTCGTTGACCATGTTGATGTGAAAAGGGGCAGAGCTGCCGCGATAAGACACGGCGGAGTAGGCGCCGACTTCGTGGACCGTCTGACCGTCCCGCTCGACGATGCGATTGATGCTTCGAGGCAAGTTTACCGCAGTGAAGAACGACCTGTGCCCTCCGGTGGAGGCGTCCACAGTGTCCGGCGAGGCGTACTCGAAGCGGTAGCCATCCTGGTCCTGGACGCTGACGAAGCTTCCGTACTGCGCCCAGAAGAGGCCGGGGACGACGTAGTTTGCCGTTTGAGCACCGAGCGGGACCGGCGACGGACCATAGGGTTGCAGGCGCACGTAGGCGCCGATTTCCTGGACCGGGCCGAATAGGTCCTGGCGGCCGTCCTGGTTCAGATCGCGCTGCGAGGAGGGCCGATCCACGACGTAGTAGAGCGCATCTTGATAGCAGTCGTAGTCGCTCGAGTCGCCGAAATTGATCAGCTGCGGCTCGTAGACGTCCTTTCCGCCGAATACGATGGCGTCATTCTCCGTGTATTCGGAGCTTGAGAGCGGACCTCGGAATGCCACCATGACCGAGACATCGGCGACGTCGACTGGGATCGGGCTCGCAGCGAAGTCGAACGTCAGCGGCTGAAAATCCCGCGTGAGGGAACCCGATTGCGGAGCCGAAATCGCGTAGGAAGGCTCGCGCAGGATGGCGTATCCCGGATAGAGCAAGGGGCTCGAGGCGCTCGCAGCCCGGTAGCGGACGATCGCCAGAAGCGTCCCGGTGCCCGTCTCCGCCTCGGACGTCGTATTGCGCACCTTCAGCATCAACTTCGTGAAGCT
Source organism: uncultured delta proteobacterium (assembly GCA_963745025.1). Lineage (GTDB taxonomy): Bacteria > Desulfobacterota > Binatia > JACPRU01 > JACPRU01 > CAVQIG01. The sequence goes on along the minus strand of CAVUWD010000011.1, from coordinate 58,312 downwards.
GCCCTCGCTATTGGAGTACGGACTTACGAGGTATGCGTACCGGTCGGGCGCGGCGATCTCGAGCGTGCCGCGAAAGAAATGATTGAGGAGCCCAGCGCTGTAGCCGACCGCGCGGGGGATCAAGATCTGCTGAGCGTTCTCGTAATTGAACGTGTTCAGGCTGTACTCGACGGGTGATCCCCGCCTGCCGAGATCGCTCGCGAACAGCGAGTACGTGCTCGTCCGTGTGTTGTAGCCGCCGGCGCCCGTGTAACTGTCGCTCCACGGTGTTCCGATGAACGTCATGACGCCCGTGAGCGTCGTTCCGGGCATCAGCGTTTGGACATCCTCCTTGAATAGCCGTGCGCCGCCGGCGTTGGGAGATGGGAATCCCGGAGCTGGCTGAACGTCGTTAGGTGTGCCGGTGAAATTTGTGCGGACGGTCACGAAGCTTCGGTTGCTGAACTCGGCCACGCCGCGTCCGTCCTCGGTGTCCCAGAAGTCCCGCGGCTTGGGCAGGTCCACGGTCGGATAGCCCGAATAGTTGAGCTTCCCCGCGATCGCCTTGCCTTCCACGTATTCCTCGTAGAGGCTTGCCGGACCCAATAGGCCGAACGTGTACGGGCAGGTGACGCCGGCGTGGGAGTCGTTGCGGGTGTGCTGCGGCTGAGCGGCATCCTGCACCACATGGATGATCTGGCCGAGGCTACGGAAGGTCAAGGCCAGGTTTCGCTGATGCTCGGTCTCCGTGCGTGCCTGCAGCGCGTTCCAGAAGTACTCTCGCGCGTCATTGTACGAGAAATCCTGAAGGCGAGCAGCCGGCTGGTCCTCGAGACCCCACAGCGGAGAAGAAATCCCTGTGAGAGCGCCGAACGAGTAGCCCATGTTGTTCAATGGATTGTAGAAGTGATTCCGGACACGGTCGTCGCATTCCGTTTCGCCGTCTTCTCGAACGGCGCCTTCCAAGATCCAGCCGAGGGCCGATCCCTTGTTGACTCTCGGTCGAGTGATGTCAGTGACGCTGAATGGCGACTTGCTCCCGAGTTGAAGGTTCGTGAGAGCCGTGCTGAGCGAAGAAACATCTGCGGCCGCTTCCGAAAGGCGTGCGTGAGTTTCTAGATCGTATGCCAGCAAGGGGGTGGCGCAAGTGATAGCGAGAGCTATCGTCAGGACGACCCATTTATCGATCATGGCTCTCTCCTTTCTGGCTCGTTGAGCAGGCGCTCGATATGGTCAAACAACGCGGGGTCAAGGCGATAATAGAGAGATCTTTCGCGGAGAACTTCGTGTAAGGCCAATGGTTGCAACGCGGAAAGCGACAAGACTAGGTTCAGAATTTGGAGCCGCCTCTGCGCAGTTCCCGAAAATCGCTTCAACTTGACCGTCTGAGCGTCCCAGTCCGACCGCCTGACGAATCCATTGCTGCTTTGTTCATTCCACAGCGCCCCATGCTCGTAGCTACTCTTGAACAGAATCAGCCACGGGGCCTTGTCGAGCATCGTGAAGCTCGGCCGCATCTTCGGCCCCCATTCCGGCAACGCGAACTCACCGTTCTTGTCGGTGACTGTTTCCTGAACGACCAAGGAAGTGAGGTGTCCACTGTGGCCGTAACCGCCAGCGAGCAGCTTCCAGTCGGCGACGACCACCACCCCTTCCAGCGGCCCCCCCGTATCGGCGTCCACCACGCGGCCGTGTATCGCCTCGCCCCAGTAGACCGGCGGCGCCCAGACGCACGTGGAGAAGCCGATTAGAACGAGCACGAGAATCACCAAACCGGTAATCGTCCAGCGCTTCATGTCCCTCACAGGCCGTCGATCCGCCACACGCCATCGGCATCCCGCAGCAAGTACGCGAAGAAGATCTGGTTCTCGCCATCGATCGTGCGATTGATGGCGTACTCGAAGTAGTTGTCTCCGGTCGAAACGCGCTGCGGACTCGAATAGGAGCCGACGATCGCGGGCATGTCGACGAGTAGTTCGTTGAAGACGCGAGCGTACTTCTCCTGGGCGCGAGAATTCAAACACGCGAGCGCCCCGTTGAGGTCTCCGCGCACGAGCGCATCGTTCATTCGGTTCCAGACGCTCAGGAACAGAGCGTCCAAGGCGTCGAACGTCGTGACCTGAATGCCGATGTCGGCTTTGTGGATGTGGCCCTGATTATCGGTGATTGTGAGCACGGCCAAATAGAGACCCGGCCTTGAGTAGGTATTCTGAACGGATCCCGACGGGCCTGCAGGGTTCGTCGTGCGGAAATCATCGCGGCCGTCCCCGTCGAAGTCCAAGGCCACCTTCTTGAACCCGATGGGCGAGCTGAACGTGTAGTTGAACGTGACCGAGAGCGGAGCGAATCCCTTCGAGGCGTCCACGGTGAGAGCCGGGTTCGGCGGCACCCCAGAGGCGGTGATCGTGACCGCGGCCGTCGTCGAGGTGCCGTCGGGGGCCGTGGCCACGACGGTGATCGTGTTTTCATCGGGCGCAAGCGGTACGTTGTCGGCGATGAAGCGACCGGCGTCGGTGTACGCGATCAGGTTGTTCACCGTGAGCCCGGTATTCGGCGGTCCCTGGAAGATACCGCGAACGTTGTAGCGGTCGGCGCCGATGGTTTCACCCGGAGCGGGGTTGGTGATCGTGACGCTGAGACCTCCCGCCGGGGGAGGGGTGGGTGTCGGAGAGGCGGGCGGCGTTGATGTGGCGGTCGCGCTCGGCGTCGCCTTCGGAGTGGGTGTGGGCTTTCGCTCGGCGGCGGCGATTCCGGGGAGCATCGCGCCGAGCGCGAGGATTACGGGCAGCAGTTGAAGCGTGCAGATCGTTCGGCTCTCCATCGTCGGTCACCTCGTAGACGACCGAGCGATGGAGCAAGACGCGTTCCCTGCGCGCCCGCTCTCAGCGAGCGCGGGTTATCGCGAGCGCATGAGCGCCGCCGACCGCTTGCGATGGCCGAAACCGGCCGCGACGTCCGGAAGCGGGTGGAGATCGGCTTCTCGGTCATCTCTGCCGGCGGCCGCGCTTCTGGATGGCACCGCGGCGGGCTGCGATCTCCTCGGGACGGACTCGTTTGGCGTGCTCGAGGCTCGTCTCGCGCTCGAGCCGGATCGCATCCGCGAAGGGCATCCCGAAGCCCCGGTCGATCAGCGCCTTGTAGGCGCGCATCGTCTGGGGATGGCACGACATCATGTCGCGCGCCAGCGCGCGGCACGTCGAAAGCAGCTCTGCCGGGTCGACGACCCGATTCACGAGACCCCACTCAGCCGCCAGCTCGGCGCTCAAGAAATTTCCGGTGAGCGAGAGCTCCTTGGCGCGAAAGATGCCGATCAACCGGGGCAGCTTCTGGCTGAGCCCCCAGCCGGGAAGGATCCCGACCCTCGCGTGCGTGTCGGCGAAGCGCGTTGCGCGCGATGCGACGAGCACGTCGCAGGCGAGCGCGATCTCGAAGCCTCCGGTGATGGCCACACCGTTGACCGCACCGATGATCGGCTTCGCGCACGCCTCCATGGCGCCGATCAGGTCGCCGCCAGTGGCGATCGCCTCGCCGGGCCGCGAATCCTGTCCGCTCTCTCCGCCGAGCTCCTTGAGGTCGAGCCCAGCACAGAAGGCTCTCCCCGCGCCGGTCAGGATGACCGCCTCGACCTCATCGTCGCGCGCGACCGCGGCGAATGCATCGACGAACGCACGGCGGAGCTCCCGGGACAGCGCGTTCATCGCCCGCGGCCGATTCAGCGTGACGGTCGCGATCGACTCGCTCTTTTCGACGAGCAGGACTTCGGACATCGCCCCACCTCCTGGGATCAAGAAGGAGGCTACCGGCTACGGGCTACGGGAAAAGCCTTCTTCGCGCCCTTCCCGTAGCCTGAAGCCTGAAGCCTGAAGCCTGTAGCCCGTAGCCTCTTACTAATGCTTCAGCTTCTTGATCTCCTCGGTCAGCTCCGGAACGGCTTTGAAGAGGTCGGCGACGAGGCCGTAGTCGGCAACCTGGAAGATCGGCGCTTCCGCGTCCTTGTTGATGGCGACGATCATCTTCGAGTCCTTCATGCCGGCCAGGTGCTGGATCGCGCCGGAGATGCCGACGGCGATGTAGAGCGTCGGCGCGACCACCTTGCCGGTCTGGCCGACCTGAAGATCGTTCGGCACGAAGCCGGCGTCGACCGCCGCGCGGCTCGCTCCCATGGCGGCGCCGAGCGCGTCACAGAGCGGCTCGAGATAGGTGGTGAAGTTCTCGCCGTTCTTGAGGCCGCGTCCGCCCGAAACCGACGATCGAAGCCTCGGTCAGCACCGGGCGATCGGACTTGGTCTCGTTGAACGCCACGAACTTGGCCTTGAGCTTCGCCGCATCCAGACTGACCGCGACCTTCTCCACCTTGCCGCCGCCGTCCTTCTTGGCGGCGTCGAAGGCGGTTGCGCGCACCGACGACCACGCGCGGCGAGCCTTCGAGCTTGACGGTGGCGATCACGTTGCCGGCGTACATCGGGCGCGTGAGAGTGCCGTCGCGTCGTTGAAGATGGACGACCTCCGACGCCATCCCCGCGCCGAGCCGCGCAGCGACGCGCGGCAGCAGGTCCTTGCCGACCGCCGTCGCCGTGGCGACCACGCAGCTCGACGCCTTGTCCTTCACCACCTGCGCGAGCGCCTCGGTGTAGGCGTCGGCGACGTAGTGCTCGAGAGCGTCGTTCGTCGACCACGAACACCTTCTTCACGCCGTAGCCCGCGACCTCGCCGCCGACGCGCGTCGATGCCCTTGCCGAGAACGACCGCGTGACACGCCCCACCGATTCGGCTCGCCGCCTGACGGCCGGCCGCGATCGCCGACGAGCGTGGTCTTCGGGAACTTGCCGTTGACATGCTCGGCGAAGACTAGAACGTTGCCCATGGGATTCCCCCTGTCGGAAGGGCTCAGATCACCTTGGCTTCGGAGTGGAGCGCCTGCACCAGCTCCTGCACGGTCTCGACCTTGCGGCCGCCTTGCCGCTTCGGCGGCGCCTCCAGCTTCAGCACCTTGAGCCGCGGCGCGGTGTCGACTCCGAGGTCGGCGACGGGGATCTCCTTCAGCTCCTTCTTACGGGCCTTCATGATGCCGGGCAGCGAAGCGTAGCGCGGCTCGTTCAGTCGTAGATCCGCGGTGACCACGGCGGGAAGCGGCATCGACAGCGTCTTCGAGACCGCCGTCGACCTCGCGCGTGACCTGCGCTCTTCTGGTCGCCGCGAGCTCGACCTTCGACGCGAAGGTGGCCTGCGGCCAGCCGAGCAGCTCGGCGAGCATCTGGCCGGCGCAGTTCGAGTCGTCGTCGATCGCCTGCTTGCCCATGAGCACGAGATCGGGCTTCTCGTCGTCGACGAGCTTCTGCAGGACGCGGGCCACGGCGAGCGGATCGAGCGGTTCCTCGGTGAGCACCAGGATCGCGCGGTCGGCGCCCATGGCGAGCCCCGTGCGCAGCTGCTCCTGGGCGACGTCTTGGCGCCGATCGCCACGAGCACGACCTCGGTGCCGCGCGACCTTCTCCTTGATGCGCAGGCGCTTCCTCGACGGCGATCTCGTCGAATGGGTTGATCACCCACTTGACGTTGTCGGTGACGATACCCGAGCCGTCCGGCTTCACCTTGATGATCGAGTCTGGATCAGGAACCCGTTTTGCGGGGACAAGGATCTTCACCTCGTCGCTACCTCCTGTTGGCGAATTGGCGCCGGCAGAGCGCCTGCGCGGCAAAATCGGTTGTGGTTACCGCGTTTCGAGGGTCGAATCAACCGCATGAAAAAAGCGATCAGGGCCGCTTTCTCGTTCGCGCAGAAAGGGGCCGGGTCTTTTTCTCATTCGTGGAAGCCGAGGCGGCTCGAGAGGTCTTTGCCGGCCTTCTGGACGAGCGGCACGATCTCCTTCTCGATGCGATCGGCGCTCAGTCGGTAGGCCGGCCCCGCGACCGCGAGCGCGCCGACGACGTTGCGGGTGTAATCACGCACCGGTGCAGCCACGGCGCGCACGTCGACGAGATACTCGCCGTTGTCGACGGCAACGCCGCGCTCCGCCACGCCCTTCAGGTGCTCGCTGAGCGCCGGAATCGCATTGAACGTCTTGTCGGTGAATTTCTCGAGATTGCTGCCGAGAACGTGGCGCAGTCCTTCCTCGGACTCGTAGGCGAGGAAGACCTTGCCGACGGCAGTCGCAGTGAAGCGGTAGAGCTTCGCCGACGTTCGAGATCGATACGTACCGGCAGCTTCGACTTCGACGACGGCGAGTGGTACGACTGCCTGACGACGAGCCACCGCCACGTACGTCATTTTCGCAGCTCTGGCGAGACACGTCCTCGAGGATGGGCCGTGCCTGGCGGAGCAGCCCCATCTGGTTCACGTACGTCTGGCCGAGCTGCAGGCAGCGGATCCCGAGGCGGTAGTTCTCGGTCGCCTTGTTCTGTTCGATGTAGCCGCGTGACTCGAGGGTCGCGAGCAGGCGAAAGACGTTGTTCTTGTGGAGCTTGAGACGCTTGCTGAGCTCCGTCACGCCGAGCTCGTCGAGCTCTCCATAAAACTGTTCGAGAACGTCCAGAGCGTGTGCGACGGACTGGATGACGTAGTTTGTTTTTTCTCGCTGCACGCTTCACCCCCGGAGGTCACCGCTGGAAAACCGCTCAATGCTAGAGCCTTATCCAGAATCTGTCAAACCTGGGATTTTTGCAGCAATTCAATGAGTTATTGAACGAAAATCGCAGCGGCCGGCGGCCGGTCATGTCGCCGGAATCATTTGGAAAACGTGAGAAACGATGTTTGCTGAAAGCTTCGGGTTACTGCTTCGGAGTGACCAGGACGAGAAGCTTGCCGGGCTCTACCATGTCGCCTACCTTTACGTGAACTTCTTTGACGGTACCCGCAATCTCCGCCACAAGAACGTTTTCCATCTTCATTGCTTCGAGGATCAGCAACGGGTCGCCCGGGCTTACCTCGCGCCCGGCCTCGGCGCTCACTTCAAGCACTTTGCCCGGCATGGGCGCGTGGGTTTCGGGATTGCCGTGCACTCCCGCCGTGCGCTTCGATTTGATCTCGCTGAGATCGAACGTGAAGCACTCGCCGCCGACCGCGACGCGTACGCGATTTGCGCTGCGCGCGTAGAGGAAATGCGCGGGCCGGCCATCGACGCGCACGGTTCCGCTCGCGCCGGAGAGCGTGACGGGCACGATTTCCGTCCGAGTCTCGCCGAGATGCACGGCGCGCACGTCACCCGTGCCGTCGACCTCGACCTCGATCGCTTCGCCGCGATGGAAGAGCCGGAGCTTCACGACGAACGCCCTCCCATGCCCGGCCGCCAGGCTCCGAGAGTCTCCCAGGGACTCGCGACCGCGCTCGTCGCCGCGCCGGCCGCCGCAGTCGGGCGCGGACCCGCCGCAAGGAGGTACGCGGTGATCTGCGCGGCCAGCTCCCGGTGCCGAGGCTCGACGACGAGATCTCCTCCCCGTCGATCGATCAGCTGCGTGTCGATCGCCGCATCGCGGAACTCGTCGAGCTCCATCAGGTCGCGCAGGAATGGCAGATTGTTCGGCGGTCCAATGATCAGAAAATCTTCGAGCGCGGCGATCATACGCCGCCGAGCGCTGTCGCGGTCGGCGGCATGAGCGATTACCTTGGCGAGCATCGGATCGTAGTCGATCGTCACCTGTGCGCCTGCCCACAGAGCCGAATCCACGCGAATGCCGGGACCGGAGGGTAACGACACGGCGACGATTTCGCCCGCCTGCGGTAGAAATCGATTCGCAGGATCCTCCGCGTAGAGCCGGCACTCGATCGCGTGACCGCGAAGCACGACATCCTCTTGGCGGATCGACAGCCGCTCGCCCGCCGCGATGCGGATCTGCTGCTGGACGAGGTCGATCCCGGTCACCATCTCGGTCACCGGGTGCTCGACCTGAAGTCGGGGATTGATCTCCAGGAAGTAGAAGGTCCGATCGGGCGCGAGCAGGAACTCGACCGTTCCGGCGTTCGAATAGTCCACGGCGCGGGCGACGACGAGCGCCGCATCGGTGATCTGCCGGCGAAGGGCTTCGTCGACGACCGCGGACGGCGCTTCTTCGACGATCTTCTGGTGCCGGCGCTGCAGCGAGCACTCGCGCTCGCCGAGGTGGATGCGATGGCCGTGGCGGTCGGCGAGAATCTGCACCTCGACGTGGCGTGGACGGTCGACGAGCCGCTCGAGAAAGACGCGGCCGTCGCCGAACGCAGCCGTCGCCTCGCGTTCTGCGGCGGCCAGGGCCGCGGCCAGCTCGCCGGCTTCGCGAACGACTCGCATCCCCTTGCCCCCGCCGCCGGCCGCCGCCTTGACGAGCAGGGGCAAGCCGAGCGTCTTCACTGCTTGCTGTGCCTCCCGGGAGCCGGAGGACACCGACTCGAGGGCGGGCAGCACCGGCGCTCCGCCTTTGGCCGCCATCTTTCGGGCCCGCACCTTGTCGCCGGAGGCCTCCAGCGTCTCCGCGCTCGGACCGATGAACGTGACACCCGCGTCGGCGCAAGCTCGGGCGAAGGCCGGATTCTCCGACAAGAATCCGTAGCCCGGATGGATGGCGTCCGCCTTCGTGTCGTGCGCCGCCGAGATGATCTTGTCGATCGCGAGGTAGCTCTCGCGAGCCGCAGGCGGTCCGATGACGACGCTGGCGTCGGCCATCTGCACGTGAAGCGCGTCGCGGTCGGCCTCGGAGTAGACGGCGACGGTCGAAATTCCCATCTCGCGACAGGCGCGGATCACACGTACCGCGATCTCGCCGCGGTTGGCGATGAGGACTTTTCTGAACATCGCGATTCGGCTAGCGGCTACCGACTACCGGCTACCGCGGAAACTTCGCGGTGTCTTTGCCGGAAGCCGGTAGCCCGTAACCGGTAGCCTCCTTCCTCACATTCGAAACACCCCAAACCGCGTCGCCGACATCGGCGCGCCGAGCGCGATTGCGATCGCCAGGCCGAGCGTATCGCGCGTCTCCACGGGATCGAGGACTCCGTCGTCCCACAGTCGCGATGTCGAGAAGTAGGGACTGCCTTCGTGCTCGAACTTCGAGAGGATCGGCTCGGCGATCTCTTTCTGGCCGGCATCGTCGAGCGTCTCGCCCCTCTCCGCGAGCTGCTGAACCTTGACGGTGACGAGAGTCTGCGCCGCCTGCTCGCCGCCCATCACCGAGATCCGCGCGTTCGGCCACATGAAGAGGAAGCGCGGCTGATAGGCGCGGCCGCACATGCCGTAGTTGCCGGCGCCATAAGAGGCGCCGACGATCACCGTGATCTTCGGCACCGCCGCGTTCGCCGTGGCGTGCACCATCTTCGCTCCGTCCTTGGCGATGCCACCCTGCTCGTACTGCCGGCCGACGATGTAGCCAGTGATGTTCTGCAGATAGAGGATCGGCACGCTGCGCTGACAGCAGAGCTCGACGAAGTGCGCCGCCTTGAGTGAGGATTCGGAGAAGAGCACTCCGTTGTTGGCGAGAATGCCGACCGGGTAACCGTGGATGTGCGCGAAGCCGGTCACGAGCGTGGAGCCGTAACGCGCCTTGAACTCGTGGAGCCGGCTGCCGTCGACTAGGCGAGCGACGACCTCGACGATGTCGAGCGGCCGGCGCGGGTTCTTGGGAACGATTCCGTAGATCTCCTTGGGATCGTATGCCGGTGGCTCCGGCGCGAGGCGCTCGACGTCGGGTTCGGCCCGCGTCGGCAGGTTCTCGAAGATCGAGCGGGTGATCTCGATCGCGTGGGCGTCGTCCTCGGCGAGATGGTCCGCGACTCCGGAGATCCGCGTGTGCACGTCTCCGCCGCCGAGCTCCTCCGCGGTCACCTCCTCGCCGGTTGCCGCCTTCACGAGCGGCGGCCCCGCGAGGAAGATCGTTCCCTGCTGCTTGACGATGACCGCTTCGTCGCTCATCGCAGGCACGTAGGCTCCGCCCGCGGTGCACGAGCCCATCACCACCGCGACTTGCGGGATGCCGGCCGCCGACATGCGTGCCTGGTTGTAGAAGATGCGTCCGAAGTGCTCGCGATCGGGGAACACGTCGGCCTGGAGCGGTAGGAAGGCGCCGCCGGAATCCACCAGATAGACGCAGGGGAGGCGGTTCTCGAGAGCGACCTCCTGCGCGCGAAGATGCTTCTTGACCGTCATTGGATAGTACGTGCCGCCCTTCACGGTCGCGTCGTTGGCGATGACCAGCGCTTCGCGGCCGGAGATGCGGCCGACCCCCGTGACCACCCCCGCGGAGGGCGCCTCGCCCTTGTACAGATCGTTGGCCGCGAGCGGTGACAGCTCGAGGAACGGGGTTTCCGGATCGAGCAGCGCGTCGATCCGTTCGCGCGGCAGCATCTTGCCGCGCTTCTTGTGCCTTCGGCGGTGCTCCTCGGACCCGCCGCGGCGGGCGTGATCGAGGCGCTTCTGCAGGTCTTCGGCGAGCGCGCGGTTGTGCGCGAAGTTCTCCTGGAACTCGGGCGAAGCGGGGCGGATCTTGGATTCGATGCGGTCCATGCGACCTGGTGCGCCGTTCGATTAGCAATTTCCACCGTGCCCGGAAAGCCGCCGCCGATCGGATCCACCGAAAGATATGGAACGCGAGCCCCACCCAAACGACTCAGTGGTCGGCCGGCAGGCAGCGGCGGCAGCGGCGGTAGCCCGCTTGCCGGGCCTCGGCGATCGTCGCGAACACCACCCGGTGCCGCTCGGCGATGCGTTGCTCGTTCGCGCAGCCGTGGCGGCAGACGATGCGGGTCGTATCGGATCCGACGATTGCCGGCGTCTCGCGCTCGAGCGAGAGGAGGCGGCTCTTCAGGTCGAGGCCGAGGCCGTAGCCGCCGAGACTGCCGTCGGAGCGCAGCACGCGGTGGCAGGGAACGACGAGTGGAACGGGATTTCGCCCGAGCGCCGTGCCGACCGCGCGGACGGCACGCGGTTTGCCGATGTGCTCGGCGACCCAGCCGTAGGATCGCACCTCGCCGAACGGAATCGCGCGAGCCGCCTCCAGGACCGCGCGTTGAAAGCCGGCGGTTGCGCCAAGATCGATCGGGACTGTGAAGTAGCTGCGCAAACCCTCGAGGTACTCGCCGAGCTCCTCGCGGGCGCGCTCGGCGAGCGTACGCGCGCGGCGCGATTCCGCGCGGATCTCGCCCTTGCCCGGGTGAAGCCGCGCCACGCCGCGCTCGGAAGCCGCGATGTCGAAGCGTAGCGCCAGCGCGCCTGTTTCGCGACGCTCCCGCGCCGCTTGCAGCACCCGCTCGGCAAGACCCGCGGGCGCGGCCGGCGGAGCGAGCACGGAGCGGAAGTCGTGGTCGTGTGTTCCATGGATCATGGTCTCACCTCTTCAAGTATCGCCTCATGAGCCCTTTGGCTCGCAGAAGCTGTGTCTTCACCGTGTTGATGGAAATTCCCCGGGCGCGCGCGATCTCCGCATAGGGAAGCTCCTCGACGTAGCAGAGAAGGAGAATCGCGCGTGCCTCGGCGGGAAGCTTGGCGAGCGCGCGGTCGACGTCCACTCGCTCCGCGTTGCCCGCCGTGCCGACGACGTCGGTCGCGGACAGCGGGACCTCACCGAGCCGGCGGCGCTTGCGCCAGTGATCGATCACGACGTTGGTGAGGATTCGGTAGAGCCACGTCGCGCCGCTCCACTCCTCGCGATACGCGGCGGCGTGGCGGTGAATGCGGAGGAACGCCGTCTGCACCGCGTCCTCCGCGTCCCGATCATCGCCGAGCATGCGCCGCGCGATTCCGTAGAAGCGGCGCTGATAGCGCCGAACGAGCTCGATGAACGCGTCTTCGCCGCCGGCTGCGACGCGCGCGAGCAGCTCGCGATCGTCCGTCTCGCTTCGTCTGGTGCGGGCGACCATGGTCGACGTGCCCTGACTCATGCCGCCTCGTCGTATTCGCCGCCGCGGTCGCGCTCTCGAACCGCCGGCCGGCGGCTCGCCAGCGCCCGGACCAAGACGAGAATGCCGACGTTCCAGGCGAGCGCGCCTAGAGCAGCGAGCTGCTCCACTACGGTCAGGTCGGCCGGAGAGGTGAGGAAACCTGGGATGAGTCCAGCGATGTGCGTGATCGCTTCCATGGTCAACGATCCTCCTGGCTGCGTGTCGGTTTCAATGACACGTCTTACGCTCGGGAGATCGGGAACGGGTGACAGCAGTTGCCGAAAATCTTCTTCAGCAACCCGTCCATGTCACGGTTCTCTCCTGCGGGAGAGGATTCGTCGTGCCAACGTCTCCGAGCCACCCTTGGAAAGGGACATCATCAGGGGCGATCGACGATCGCGCCGCGGGCGCGGAGCCTCGCCCGCAGCGCGTCGACCGGAACGTCCCGCGCCGCCGCGCCGCCCGCCGCCATCGTGGCGGCCACGCCCGCGGCCTCGCCGGTCGCCATGCAGGGCGGGATCTCCTTGGTCGAATGATGCACGCGGTGGTCGACGGAGATGCAGCGGCCCGCGGCGATCAGGTTGTCGAGGCCGCGCGGCAGCAGGGACCGGTAGGGGATCGAGTAGATCGTCTCGTACTTCGTCCAGTTGCCGGTCACGGCGATGGTGTCGGGAAACGTCTTGTCGGCGTCGTCGCGCGCGAGCACGTACTCGCCGGCGAGCCGTCGGCTCTCGGTCACGCCGAGCTGCGTGGCGATATCGCAGACGTGGGCGCGGGCGAACGCCGGCAGCTCACGGCGCAAGTGATCGACCTCTGCCATCACCATCTTGCGGCACTCGATCTCGGCGTAGGTGAGATCTTCCGGATTGGTCGCGTCGATCTGCCGGTCGATGCGCCCCGTCGATCCCCACGGCAGGAGAACGCGCCCGTCACCCGGGGTGTGGAAGAACCACCCCTTCGCGGTGATGGCGGCCTCGACGTCGTCGACCCCGCCCATTCGAAACCAGAGCCAGGGAAAGACCTTCTCGCTCTCGTAAGGCGCTCCGGCGAGCGCGTAGAGGTCGCCGTCGCCCGTGGTGTCGATGACCACGTCGGCGAGGACCGCGAAGCGTCCCGATTTCCCTTGAAAGGCGACGCCGCGAAGCCGCGTGCCGTCGAGCAGCGGATCGCACGCCCACGCGTGGAGCAGCAAACGGGCCTTGGCATCGGCGATCATCTGCGCGAGCGCGAACTTCGCCTCTTCGGCGTCGTAGGCGACGGAGTAGCGAACCCGGTGTGGCCCCTTTCCCCAGACGAGCCCCCAGCGCTCGTAGTGCTTCACCAATGCGGAGTCGGGCGAGTTCCACTGATCGCGTGGCGGGGCGACCGCGGCGCCGCGCGTCTGCAAGCGATCGATCAGTTCCTGGCAGAGGCCGCCGATGACCTGGCGCCCTGCGCCGTCATCGAGCGTGAGCAGCAGAATGATGAGCCCGCCGGTCGCGAGCCCGCCGAGCTGGCCATAGCGCTCGACGAGCATCACCTCGGCTCCTTCGCGGGCCGCCGCGACGGCCGCGGCGACGCCCGCAGAGCCGCCACCCACGACGAGCACCTGAGTCTCCGCGAGGACCGGCGTCTCGCGCGAAGGCTCGCGGATCGTTCGCATCACCAATCTCCAGGCGTCCCTAAACCACGACCGCACCCTGTTCGACCAGTAGCTCTGTCAGCAGCGAGCGGTGGCAACGTGACTCGTCGGCGCAATAACAGCCGATCGAGAAATCCGCCCGCGCCGAAAGTGCCGCGAGCAGCGCAATCAGGCGCCGTCGGGCCGGATCGGACATCTCGCGCCGGTAGCGACGCACGTAGCGCTTCCAGCGCTGCGGGGTGAACGGCTCGGACAGCGCATAAGACACGAGCGGCGCGCTCGGCGCGAGATCCGGCAGCCAGAGATCGAAGTAGTCGAGTCTCGCGTAGTCCCGTTTCGCGACACCCCGCGGCGGTCGCCGCACCGTTCCGAGGCGCAAACCGTCGCGCTTGCCGCGAGGAGAGCCGAGACGCACCACGTGAACCGCCATCTCCGAGCGACTACGGTAACCTATTCATGACGCAAGCTCCCGGCTCCGAGATCAGGGCCCGAACGACCCGGGCTTGCCGAGCTTCTCGGCGCCGGCGTTCACGAAGACGTTCTCCTGGACCGACGCATGCTGGGTGAGAGTGTGGATGTCGCGCAGGCGCCCCTGAAGCGGCGACTTGTTGTAGAGCGCGCTGCCTCCCGCGGCAAGAGCGAGAAGAGCTGCGGCGTCTCGCAGCCGATCATCGCCGTCCACCCCGTTGCGCCATCCCCCGCCGCGAGCGCGGCCAAGATGTCGACGCTCGCCAAAAACTCGATTGCGAGGCCGCCGGGCTCTTCGGCACTAGCATGCGGAAGAGCCCAGCCTCCTGAACTCCTCGACGAGTGCCGGCTGGAAGGCGGCGCTCCGCCTCGATCCCGGCGGCGCGTGCCGCGAGTGACGGAGCCAAGTCACGCACGTCGGAGGGGATTTGATCGGCAATCGGCATCCGCTCGGGCAACGAAGTGTAGGGAAAGCTCGGCAGGCTAAAGCAAGGCAGAATTTTGCCACTGTCGTCAAAGACCGTCATTTTTTGCACGCCACGTCTTCTCCAGAATCTCAGGCTAATTCAAGGGTCACTTAACTTGGCACAGCCTTGCATACCGAGCGCTCCGGAGGCGAGATCATGCGGAAGCTTCTTGGAACGATTCTCTTCACATCAGTCATCTTGCTCGGGGTGTGCACCGAGTGTTCATGCGGCGCCCCCGGCATCATGCACCGCGGACTCGCAGTGCAACGATGGCGACCCGTGCACGATCGATACTTGCCTCCTGCAGCCGGACACTGCCACTACACAGCGGCTCCGAACGGAACGTCGTGTAACGACGGCAACGCCTGCACGCAGACCGACACCTGCCAGGCCGGCGTCTGCACCGGCGCCAATCCGGTCGTCTGCACGGCGAGCGACCAGTGCCACGACGCCGGGACGTGCAACCCTGCGACGGCGCGTGCTCGAATCCCGCCAAGGCGAACGGCGCGGCGTGCAACGACGGCAACGCCTGCACGCAGACCGACACCTGCCAGAGCGGGCGCCTGCACCGGCTCCAACCCCGTCGTCTGCACCGCCAGCGACCAGTGCCACGACGCGGGCACCTGCGACCCGGAACCGGCGTGTGCTCGAATCCCGCCAAGGCCGACGGCGACTCGCTGCAACGACGGCAACGCCTGCACGCAGACCGACACCTGCCAGGCGGGAGCTGCACCGGCGCCAACCCCGTCGTCTGCACCGCCAGCGACCAGTGCCACGACGCGGGCACCTGCGATCCGGAACCGGCGTGTGCTCGAATCCCGCCAAGGCCGACGGCGACTTGCTGCAACGACGGCAACGCCTGCACGCAGACCGACACCTGCCAGGCGGGAGCTGCACCGGCGCCAACCCCGTCGTCTGCACCGCCAGCGATCAGTGCCACGACGCGGGCACCTGCGATTCCGGAACCGGCGTCTGCTCGAATCCCGCCAAGGCCAACGGCGACGTGCTGCAACGACGGCAACGCCTGCACGCAGACCGACACCTGCCAGAGCGGGAGCTGCAGCGGCGCCAACCCCGTCGTCTGCACGGCCAGCGACCAGTGCCACGACGCGGGGACGTGCGACCCGGAACCGGCGTGTGCTCGAATCCCGCCAAGGCCAACGGCGACGCGTGCAACGACGGCAACGCCTGCACGCAGACCGACACCTGCCAGAGCGGGAGCTGCAGCGGCGCCAACCCGGTCGTCTGCACGGCCAGCGACCAGTGCCACGACGCGGGGACGTGCGACTCCGGAACCGGCGTGTGCTCGAACCCCGCCAAGGCGAACGGCGCCGCCTGCAACGACGGCAACGCCTGCACGCAGACCGACACCTGCCAGAGCGGGCACGCTGCACCGGCGCCAACCCCGTGGTCTGCACGCGCCAGCGATCAGTGCCACGACGCGGGGACCTGCGACTCCGGAACCGGCGTCTGCTCGAATCCCGCCAAGGCGGACGGCGTCTCCTGCAACGACGGCAACGCCTGCACGCAGACCGACACCTGCCAGAGCGGGCGCGTGCACCGGCGCCAACCCCGTGGTCTGCACGGCCAGCGATCAGTGCCACGATGCGGGGACCTGCAATCCGGCAACGGGCGCGTGCTCGAATCCCGCCAAGGCCAACGGCGCCGCCTGCAACGACGGCAACGCCTGCACGCAGACCGACACCTGCCAGAGCGGGAGCTGCAGCGGCTCCAATCCCGTCGTCTGCACGGCCAGCGATCAATGCCACGACGGAGGAGTTTGCAACCCGTCCACCGGAGAATGCTCGGGGCCGGCAAAGCCAGACGGTACGGCGTGTGACGACAACGATGCCTGCACGCAGACCGACACGTGCCAAGGCGGAACCTGCACGGGCGGCAATCCGGTCGTCTGCGCCAATTCCTGCACGGCCTGTAACCCCGAATCGGGCGAATGCGACACCGTTCTCGCGGACGGCAGTTCGTGCGACGACGGCGTCGCCTGCACGGCTAACGACGTCTGCAAGAAGGGGAACTGCCAAGGCACGGGGGTTCGCGACTGCTGCCGTCGCAATAGAGACTGCATCGACAAGAACGTTTGCAACGGTACCGAGACTTGCAATACGACCAACCACAAGTGCGTGAGAGGCACACCGCTCACCTGTAATTCTACGCCCCTCACCTACGTGTTCTGCACTGCCGGCGACGACGTGATCTTCGGCACGGACGGTGACGACGTCCTCGCAGGCGGCCTCGGAAGCGACACCATCGAGGGGCTGGGTGGCAACGACACGATTTGTGGCGGCGACGGCAACGATCTCCTTCTCGGCGGCGGCGGCAACGACCGCTTGAACGGCGGAGCGGGAACGGACACCGTTGACGGGGGTTTGGGTGTCGACACCTGTCGGAAAGCTACGGGGCTCGGCTGCGAGAGGTAGGCAGTCAGCGATCCGATTACGGACGCGCCGGGTGCAATTTCAGGTACCCGGCGCGTCTGCGTTCCCTGCCCATCGGCCTGCGGAACACCCATTCCGCCTACCGGATGCTCGCGAACGTCTCGTCGAGCGCGAACAGCGGCTTGAATCCGGTCGCCTCGACAAAGCGCTTTCCCGAGACCGTGCACGGGTACTTGATGAAGTCGATGGCGCCGGGCGGCGTGTGGAAGAGACCGACCTGGAAGAGGCCGCCGAACAGTATGCGCGCCACGAACTCGGGAAGCGGCACCGCCGTCCCGCCCGTCGCGTGGATGGCGACCCGCAGCGGCACCTCGCCGGGCCCGGTGACGTTGAACACGCCGCGCAGCTTCTTTTCGAGCGTGAGCGCGATCGCCTCGGTCAGGTCCTCTTCGTGGATGCACTGCGTCATCGGGTCGAAGCCGAGGATCGTCGGCACGTAACCGAGCTTCAAGTACGTGACGATCGAAGAGTGGACGTGCGTGCCGAGCGTATTCACCGGCCGGAGAATCGTCGTCGCCATGCTCGGGTACTTCCAGAGATGCGCCGTGGTGAGCGTGTCCATCTCCACCAGATCGCGGATCTCGGGATAGGTGCGGCTCGAATTGAGCGGCGCCTCCTCGTCCAGGAAGTACGGGTTCTCGGGGAGCGCGCCGTACACGTAGGAGCTCGACACCACCACCAGCTGCTTGACGTCGTACTTGGCGCAGAACTCGAGCAAGCGCCGAGTACCGACAACGTTCACCTCGTGGCGCAGCTCGGGGTCGGCGCGGAAATGGCGGATCTGGCCGAGATGAACCACGGCCTGTGGCCGCTCGTGGCGAAAGACGTCCTCGAACTTCTTCTTGAGCACGTCGACGATGTAGACCTTGATGTTCTTCGGGCGGCCCTCCCACGGCACGGGGTCGGTTCCGACCACCTCGTAGGCGTCGGCCACGCGGCTGGCGAGCAGCCGACCCTGGCCGCCGGAGATTCCGGTGATGAGAAGCTTTTCCACGTCACCCACCGAAGAGGCTACGGGCTACGGGAAAGGTATCGCGGAGTCCTTGCCCGTAGCCTGTAGCCCGAGGCCTCTCAGAACATGCTGCTCGGATCGATCTTCTTCGGATCCGGCCGCACGACTTCGCGCGGGCCGATGTACGGTCCGGTGATCATGTCCTTGTAGCCCATGCCGGCCGACCATCGGGTAGACGTGCGGCCTTCTGGTCGACCATGACCTCGAGGAACGCCGGACCCGCGATGCGACGAACGCCTCGAGCACCGCCCGCACTTCCTCGTTCTTGGTGACGCGTCGCGCGAACCCGAAGCCGTCGGCCTCGGCGGCCTTGACGAAGTCCTTCTTGTGCAGCGTCTTGTCGGAGCCCGAGTAGCGGTTCGGCGTAGAACAGGTCCTGCCACTGGCGGACCATGCCGTCGCCGAGGTTGTTGAGCAGCAGCACCTTCACCGGGATGTCGTAGGTGGTCAGCGTCTCGAGCTCGCCGAGGTTCATGCGGATGCGGCCGTCGCCGTCGACGTCGATGACGAGCTTGCCCGGGTTGGCGAGCTGCGCGCCGATCGCGGCCGGCAGGCCGAAGCCCATCGTGCCCATGCTGCCCGAGGTGAGGAAGTGCGCGCGGATGCTTGAAGTCGAGGTACTGCGCCGCCCACATCTGGTGCTGGCCGACGCCGGTCGTGACGATCGCCTCGCCGCGCGTGATCTCGTTCAGCGTCTCGCAGCACGTACTCGGCTGCAGGAGCGGCGACGTCGCGATTGTAGTTCGAGCGGCGTGCCGCGCCTTCAGCTCGCGACGTGCGCGCGCCAGCGGGCCGAAGTCCTTCTTGAAGTCCTTGCCGGCCCGCGTCGAGGAGCTGCGCAGGCCGGCGCTTGGCGTCGGAGACGTGCGCCCAGTCGACGCTTCTTCACCTTGCCGATCTCGGAGGCGTCGATGTCGAGGTGCG
The DNA here is from genome assembly GCA_963745025.1 of uncultured delta proteobacterium. Taxonomy (GTDB): domain Bacteria; phylum Desulfobacterota; class Binatia; order JACPRU01; family JACPRU01; genus CAVQIG01. Next base: position 39,546 of record CAVUWD010000011.1, on the reverse strand, counting down.
CGATCTTCGCGCTGCGGCGCGAACTCCTTCACCTTGCCGCGCGACGCGGTCGTCGAAGCGCGAGCCGACGGCGAAGAGGAAGTCGCAGTCCTCGACCGCGTAGTTGGCGTACGCGGTGCCGTGCATGCCGAGCATGTGCAGCGAGAGGTCGCTCGTGGTGTCGATCGCGCCGATGCCCATCAGCGTCGTCACGACCGGGATGCCGAAGCGCTCCGCGAAGGCGCGCAGCTCGTCGGCGGCGTCGCCGTTGATGACGCCGCCGCCGGCGTAGATGAGCGGTCGCTCGCGACTTGGCGAGCAGCCGGAAGAACGCCTTGCGCGTCGCCGCGCCGAGAGCGACGCGTCCTTCGAGCGCCTCGAGCCGCTCGTCGTAGCCGCGCAGCGTCAGGAGGCCGGCGCCCTGGAACGCGCCGACGGCGAGCTGCACGTCCTTCGGGATGTCGACGACGACCGGCCCGGGACGGCCCGCTGCGCGCGATGTCGAAGGCGGTCCGCATCGTCGCCTCGAGCTTGGTCTCGTCGGTGACGAGGAAGACGTGCTTCGCGCACGCGCCATGATGTTGAAGACGGGCGCCTCCTGGAACGCGTCGGTGCCCATCGCGGCGCGCGGCACCTGGCCGCAGATGAGCACCACCGGAACCGAGTCGGCCTGGCAGTCGCGGATCGGCGTCACCGAGTTGGTCGCGCCCGGGCCCGAGGTGACGAGGAACACGCCGACCTTGCCGGCTCGAGCGCGCGTAGCCCGCGGCCATGAAGCCGGCGCCCTGCTCGGTGGCCGGCACGATCAGCCGGATCTCTTCGGACTTGGAGTGGTCCGCGTTGTAGCGGAAGACGGCGTCGTAGGTCGGCAGGATCGCGCCGCCGCTGTAGCCGAAGATCGTGTCGACGCCCTCGTCGGCGAGGACCTGGACGATCATCTCCGCACAGGTCATCTCTTTGCCCGCCAGGGGGTGGCGGGGGGCGGGGGCAGTCTTCACGATCGCCGTCATCGGGAGCTCCTTGTGGTGCTTGCCATCAAGCAGCCGATTTTGCAGCAAGTCCGCGAAAAATGCGAGGGGGGCCCGGCTGGCCTCGTCGGGGCCGGCCCGCTAAAGAAGCGGGATGGCCGACGCGAGCTCGGAAGGTTTGCGCGATGCGTTTCGCGGCGCCCTGCTCGGCACGGCGGTCGGCGATGCCCTCGGGCGGCCGGTGAAGGGGTGGAGCGCGGCACGCATCGCCCGCGAGCACGGCGAGGTTCGCGACATGCTCGGTCATCCTCGCGGCCGCTATACCGAGGATACGCAGATGATGATCGCCGTCGCGGAGTGGGTGCTCGACGACGGCGTGCTAGATGGCGGAAGCTTCGCCGAGCGCATTCAGCGAGAGCACGACCCCGACCGGCACTATGGACGGACGACGACGGATTTTCTGCGACGCTTGCGCGGCGGCGAGGGCTGGGAGACCGCCGCCGAGCACGTCTTCGCCCGCGGCTCGTTCGGAAACGGGGCCGCCGCGAGGATCGCGCCGTGCGCGCTCGCCCACCATCGCGACCGTGAGGCGCTCGAGCGCGTCGTGGAGACGTGCGCGGCCGTCACCCACGGTCATCCGCTCGGCATCGCCGGAGCGGTCCTGCAAGCACGACAAATCGCGCTCGCGCTCGGTCGGCGCGACGAGCCGCTCGATCCGCTTTCCTTCGTCGTGGAGCTTCGCTCGACCGCGCGCTCGATCGAATTTCGCCAGAAGCTTCGCGCGGTCGAGGAATGTCTGGAGCGACGAGTCCCGCCGAGCGTGGTCCGGGACCGGCTCGGCGCCAACGCCACGGCGCTCGGCTCGGTGCCGACGGCGCTCTACTGCTTCCTGTCGCAGGCCGAAAGCTTCGAGGCGGCGGTCGTGTTCGCGGTCGCCCTCGGCGGCGAGACCGACTCGATCGGCGCCATGACCGGGGCGATCGCCGGCGCGTATCACGGGCGCTCGGCGATTCCGGCTCGCTGGCGCGCCGGGCTCGAAGATGGGCCGAAGGGCGCATCCTTCATCGAACGCCTCGCCGATCGCTTGTTCGAGAAGGCGGCCCTACGGGCGGACGCTCAGCCGAAGAGCCTCTTCCGCCAGCCCGAGCGGTAGAGGAGGTTCATCACCCGCTTGAGCCCCTTCAGCTTTCCCGGCGTGTTAGGGAACCAGTTGAACTCGCTCTTCAAGCCGAAGCGGTCCACGACCACGCTTTTTTGATAGCAAAACTTGCGGATGCCCTCCGCGGCGTGGCGCCGGCCGGAGCCGCTCTCTTTGACACCGCCCATCGGTACGTCGGTTACGGCGAAGTGGACGATCGCGTCGTTGACGCAGATGCCGCCGGCCTCGATGCGCCGGGCGATCGCGCGCCCCTTCTCGGCGTCGCGCGTGAAGACGCTCGCGCCGAGGCCGTACGGCGAGTCGTTCGCCAGCCGGATCGCCTCTTCTTCGTCGGCGACCTTCATGATCGGGATCACCGGACCGAAGGTCTCGTCGCGCATGACCTCCATCTCGTGGGTCACGTCGGTCAGTAGCGTCGGCTCGTAGTAGAGACCGGGATGCGCCGGATTGCGCCGTCCGCCGGCGAGCACCTTCGCTCCCTTGGCGACGGCGTCTGCGACGTGCCGCTCGACCTTCTCGAGCTGCGGCGGAAAGGTCATCGACCCGATGTCGACGGCTTCGGCCGAAGGGCCCTGCTTCACCTTCTTGATCTTCTCTTCGACGAGCCTGACGAACGGCTCGTAGACCGGCGCTTCCACGTAGACGCGCTCGACCGAGAGGCAGACCTGACCGGAGTTCACCAGGCCACCCCACACGCAGGCGTTCGCCGCTCGATCGAGGTCCGCGTCCTTGAGAACGATCATCGGATCCTTGCCGCCGAGCTCGAGCGAGCAGGGGATCAGCCGCTCCGCCGCGCGCACCGCGACCTTGCGGCCGGTGGCCACGCTGCCGGTGAAGAGGATCATGTCGACGCGATCGACGAGCTTCGCGCCGACGTCGCCGTAGCCCGGGACCACTTGCAGGACGTCCGCGGGCAGGCCGGCCCGCCGCCAGACCTCGGCGCCGAACATCGCCGTGCCCGGCGTCACCTCGGAAGGCTTGATGATCACCGCGTTTCCCGCCATGAGCGCGGGCAACGCGTCGCCGATCGTCAGCACGAACGGGAAGTTCCACGGGCCGATGATGCCGACCAGGCCGACCGGCGCGTACGTCGAGTACGCGGCCTTGTTCTTGAGGAGATGAGGCCACACCCGCTCGTCGCGGAGAAACGTCTCGGCGTTCTTCCCCCAGTACGAGATCGCGTCGCACACGTAGATCAACTCGACACCGTAGGCGTCGCCGCGTGGCTTGCCGGTCTCCGACGTCAGCACGTCGGCGAAGCGCTCGGCGTCGTCCAGTAGCGCGTCGCGAAACCGGTAGAGCGCGCGGGCCCGCTCGGAGAAGGAACGCTTCGCCCAGTCTCGCTGCGCAGCGCGCCCCCGCTGCTCGGCGGCCGCCAGCTCGTCGGCGGTCGTCACGGGGATCTCTGCCACCTTTTGCAGGGTGGCGGGGCTCGTGACGACGATCATCGAGCGGGCGGGCGTGGATTCGAGAGTCTCAGCCGCGAACGCCATGCGTCACCTCCGTGCCTTCGGTAAAGGGGTTTCCCAGGGTCATCGACCCGTTTCACCCGTTCCCGGTTCAGCCGATCGGCTCGGCAAATTCGATCAGAATTCCTGCCGTGCCCTTCGGGTGCAGAAAGCAGATCTTGCCGGCAAGCCCCAGGCGGGGCGCCTCGTCGATCAGCGGAATACCCGCCTGTTTCGCCGCCGCGAGCTCGCGCGCGACGTCGTCGGTCTCGAAGCAGACGTGGTGCATGCCTTCGCCGCGCTTGTCGAGAAACCGCGCCACCGTGCCCTTGGGATCGATCGGCTCGAGGAGCTCGATCTCCGAATGGCCGACGGTGAGCAGCGCGGCCCGCACGCCCTGGTCACGTACCTCGGCCGTCTTGTGGACGTGAAGCCCGAGAACGTCGCGGTAGAATCGGTACGCCTCCTCGAGACTGCGAACCACGATCCCGACGTGGTGGATCCTCTTTAGCATTGTTTCAGTGCCGTAGGTGCTTGGCCCGCGTCTTGACGAGAGCCGAGACGTCACGCGGCTCGCAGTAGACCCACTTCTTATAGATTCTGTGCCAGTTGGCAACGGTTCCGGCGAGCTTCAGGTAGCCGTCGATGCCGAGCAATACGCGATCGAGAAACACTCGGTGCGGCGGCGCCTTCCAGTAGCCCGCCGCGAGGCCGCGCTGCACGGCCGCGGAGAGCTCTTCCATCGACTTGTATTCGCGCGGATCGACCTTGCGGTCGACGAGCAGGGGGGCGAACAGCCGCCGCAGGATGTCGCGCATGGGCCGGTGATCGTCCTCCGGGTTCAGGAACTCGAGCCGGAGAAGCGCATCGCGGAAGAGCGGCTCGTCGTCCTCTAGGAGCGCGCGATTGAGGTCGCGGTATGCATCGCGGAGACCGGGCGGCAGGATGCGGATGCAGCCGAAGTCGAGAATGCCGAGCTTCGGATGGTGGGTGACGAGGTAGTTTCCCGGATGCGGATCGACGTGCAAGACCCCGAAGCAGAGGAGCTGCTCCCAGGTGATGTTGTAGAGCTTGAGCATCACCCAGTCCTTCAGTGACTGATCGACGCCGGGCGCGAGGATGTCGCGGATCTTGTAGCCGTCGATGTAGCCGAGCGTGATGACACGCCGGGTGGTCCGTTCGTGAATCACCCGCGGGATCACGATCTCGGGATCGTCCGCGTAGAGCTTCCGGAAGAGCTCGATGTTCGCGGCCTCGAGCTCGTAGTCGAGCTCCTCCTCCATGCGGCTCTTCATCTCCTCGTAGACGCCGCGATAGTCCATGTCACGATTGCGCATGACGTCGCGCGCGACGAGCTTCAGGGTCTGGATGAGCGCCTTGGCATTCTGCAGGTCGCTCTTCACGGTCTTCTCGACGCCCGGATACTGGATCTTGACGACGACCTCCTCGCCGGAATGAAGTCGAGCGCGATGCACCTGGCCGAGCGAGGCGGCGGCGAAGGCCTCCGGATCGAACGATGCGAAGATCCTCTCCGGCTCCGCGCCGAGCTCGTCGACGATCCGCTTTCGGATCAGCCGGTAGTCCATCGCCGGAACGCTCGACTGGACGACGGACAGCACGTCGATCGCCTCGGTCGGGAAGAGATCGTCGCGCATCGACAGGAGCTGCGTCATCTTCATGAACGCGCCGCGGAGCTGCTTCGAGCTCTCGACGATGCGCAGGGCGTTCTTGAGGTGCGTGTCGAGACGCGCGGTCTCGCGCTTCTCCTCGCTTTGAAACGGGCGCTTGAGCGCAGACCAGAGATAGGAAGCGCCAACGCGTCCGGTCACCGAGCCGACGCTCGCCAGACGCTCGATGCGGCCGGTCCTCAGGCTTCGCGCGTTCGGTTTCTTCGCCACGTGGCGAAGAAACTATCGTCCGCCTCGCGGCGATTCAACGTCGCGGAAACGAATGGCCTCAGTGGCGCCAAGGGAGATCCATCACCTCGCCCGAGGCCGTGCGGATCGTCGAGCGCCGCGGCATCGCCGCGATCGACTCGCTCGCCGTCTCGGAGAAGATCTGATGAACCTTGCCGGCGGGGAGAATCAGCGTGTCGCCCGCCGCAAAGGTCACTTCCTCGTCACCGATCCGCGCCCGGCCTCGGCCGCTCAGCACGACCACGACTTCCTCGCAATCATGCTGGTGCGGCGGCGTGGCGGAGCCGGCATCCATGCGGGCTCTCCAGACTTCGACTTGCTCGGCGTGGCGGGTGGGCGTCGCAAGTCCTGCCATGTGATTGCCCTCGAGGAAGAACTCCTGCTCCTCGTTGCGATGAAAGATGGCCATGACGGCTCCTCCATGATGACGCTGTCGCCTGCGCCGCGAGATCCGGCCTCGACCGCGCCAATAGGTTAGACCGGCTACGCGAGGCCGTTGACCTCGCGCAGCACGTCGACGATGTCGGAAAGGATCGCGCCGAGCTCGAAATCTTTCGGCGTGTAGACGCGCTTGACCCCGGAGGCGAGCAAGCGCTCGCGGTCTTCGGCCGGGATGATGCCACCGACCACGACCGGCACCTCGCCGCCGCGGCGCTCGCGGAGAAGCCGCATCGTCTCCGCGACGAGCTCGAGGTGGGAGCCGGAGAGGATCGACAAGCCGACGATGCTCACGTCCTCGTCGGCCGCTACCCGCGCGATCTGCTCGGGAGTGGAGCGGATGCCCTCGTAGATGACCTCGAAGCCGACGTCGCGGCCCATGAGCGCGATCTGTTCGGCGCCGTTCGAGTGCCCGTCGAGGCCCGGCTTGCCGACCAGCATGCGGAGCTTGCGGCCGAGCTCGCGCTCGGTTTCCGCGAGCTTCTCGCGAATCGCGGCGATGCGATCGGCGCCGCCGGCCATCGCCACCACCGCGCCGATTCCGGTCGGGGCGCGAAACTCTCCGAAGACCGTCCGCAGCTCGCCGGCCCACTCGCCGGTGGTCGCGCCGGCCTCGGCGCAGGCGATCGATGCGGGCATGATGTTCTGCCCGTTCTCGGCCGCACCCCGCAGCTGGCGAAGCCGAGACTTGACTTCCCCCTCGCTCCGCCGAGCGCGGAAGGCGCGAAGCCGTTCGACCTGCTCGCGCTCGGCGGCGGGATCGACTCTCAGGATCTGCTCGACGCCCGCGGCGAGCAGCGGATTCGGCTCGGTCTCCGTGAACCGGTTCACGCCGACCACGATCTGCTCGCCGGATTCGATGCGGCGCAGGCGCCGCGCGTTCGACGCGACGAGCTGCTGCTTCAGATACGCGTTCTCGACGGCGGCGAGCGCTCCTCCCATGGCGTCGACCTTCTCGAGCTCTGCGCGCGCGCCCTCCTTCAGCTCTTCGACCCTGCGGGTCACGACCGGGGACCCGTCGAAGAGATCCTCGTGCTCGAGGAGATCGCTCTCGTAGGCGATGACCTGCTGGATGCGCAACGACCACTGCTGGTCCCACGGCCGCGGCAGGCCGAGCGCTTCGTTCCAGGCCGGAAGCTGCACGGAGCGGGCGCGCGCGTTCCTCGAAAGCACGACCGCGAGCATCTCGAGCACGATCCGCTGCACGTTGTTCTCGGGCTGCGCCTCCGTCAGGCCGAGCGAGTTCACCTGGACGCCGTAGCGGAAGCGGCGCAGCTTCTCGTCGGCGACGCCGTAGCGCTCGCGCCCGATCTCGTCCCAGAGCTCGGTGAACGCCCGCATCTTGCACATCTCTTCGACGAAGCGGACGCCGGCATTGACGAAGAAGCTGATGCGGCCGAACACCCGTGGAAACTCGTCGGCCGACACCGCCCCGGCGGCACGCACGGTGTCGAGCACGCAGATCGCGTCGGCGAGCGCGAACGCCAACTCCTGGACGGGTGTCGCCCCGGCTTCCTGCAGGTGATAGCTGCAGATGTTGATCGGGTTCCATTTGGGGATGTGCTGGACGGTGTAGCTCACCATGTCGCCGATCAAGCGCAGCGAAGGCTTTGGCGGGAAGATGTGCGTGCCGCGCGAGAGGTACTCCTTGATGATGTCGTTCTGGGTCGTGCCCTCGAGGAGCTTCGCATCGACGCCTCGGCGCTTGGCGAGCGCGACGTAGAGCGAGAGGAGCCACGCCGCCGTCGCGTTGATCGTCATCGAGGTGTTCATCTCTTCGAGGGGAATGCCCTCGAGCAACGCCGCCATGTCCTCGATCGACGAGATCGGCACGCCGACCTTGCCGACCTCGCCGCGCGCCAACGGGTGGTCCGAGTCGTAGCCGGTTTGAGTCGGCAGATCGAAGGCGATCGACAAGCCGGTCTGGCCCTTGGCGAGATTCTTCCGATAGAGCTCGTTGGAGGCACGGGCCGAGGTGTGGCCCGAGTAGGTGCGCATGAGCCATGGGCGCTCGCGCTTCTTCGGCGATCCCTCTGCCATGCGCGGCCAATACTGGCTCACCGGCAAGTTCTACGCAACGCGGCACGGGCGCCACTGTGACCGTCTGGGGCCGAGGACGGCTCGCGGCGCTGCAGACGCGTGAGGTCGTTGCGCCTCTCGCGCCTGCCAGGACGGCGGCGCGGACCCCGCGGAGCGCGTCTAATGCGCCGCGAGCCGTCCTCGGCCCCAGACGATTACGACTCGTAAAGCTTGACGACCTTCACGCCGTCCGGGGAGGCCTGCATGCAGAGGTCGCAGAGGGTGCATTCGTCGAGGTTGTTCTCGACGATCGTCACTGCGTTCTCCTCGCGGCCGAGGGCGAAGATCTTCACCGGGCACGCCTCGACGAGCTTCTTCGCGAGGCCAGGCGTCTTTGCGACGAGACTTTGATCGATATCGACGCGAATGAACATCGCCATGGTCAAGCTCCTGCCGGGCGGGCGCCGTTCAGACGCTCCTTCACGAGTCGGGGAATGTCGCCGATCTCTTCGGCAACGGAGATTCCGGCTTCCCTCATGCGCCGGATCTTGTCGGCCGGCGAATCGACTTTCTTCTCGACCACGGTGCCGGCGTGACCGAAGCTCATCCCCGGCATCTCGTCCATGAAGCGGCCCGCGACGAACGCGACGATCGGCAGGCGGCTCTCGTTCTCCTTCGCCCAGCGCGCGAGCTCCGCTTCCGCGGTTCCGCCCGGCTCGGAGTAGATCACGATCGCCTTGGTGTCCGGGTCCGCCTCGAACAGCGGCATGAGCTCGGCGTAGGTGGAGCCGATCACCGGGTCGCCGCCGATCGAGATCGCGGTGCTCTCGCCGAGGCCGGCCGCCGAGAGCGCATTACAGATCTCCGTCGTCATTCCTCCCGAGCGCGACATGACGCCGACGATGCCCGGCTTGAATGCCTTGCGGCAGTCGACGGCGGGTCCGCCGAGGCTGCCGAAGCGACAGACGTCCGGCGTGATGACGCCGAGGCAGTTGGGCCCGATGACCCGGGCCCCGCGCAGGTTCGCGTACTCCATGATCTGCGATGCGTCTCTGCGCGGAATCCCCTCGGTGATGATGACGATCTCCTTGATGCCCGCGTCGATCGCCTCGAACGCGGCATCGGGCGCGAAGGCAAGCGGCACGGTGACGACCGCGCCGTCCACCTTCCGGCTCGAAGTGATCTCCCGAACCGTGTCGTAGACGGGGACCCCGTAGACTTCCCGGCCGCCTCTGCCGGGCGTGACGCCGCCGACGATCTTCGACCCGTACTGCAGGCATTCGCGCGTGAAGTTGAGCGCCTCTCGGCCGGTGATCCCCTGCACGATGAACGTGAAATCCTTGTGAACGATGACGCCCATATCGGAATCCCTCAGCGCCCGATCTTCTCGACCGCTCGTTTGGCCGCCTCGCTGATCGACACGGTGCGATCGCAGTACTCGACGCCGTATTTCTTCAGGATCTTGAGAGCGTCCGCTTCCCACGCTCCGGGGACTCGAAAGATGGCGATCGTCTTGGCGGGGTCGCGGCCCGACTCGATGACTCCCTTGATGACGCCGCGGGCGACGAGATCCGCGCGCGTGTTCGACACCACGTTCGACATCACCGCGATCTTCTCGACGCCCGGCTTCGAGAGAATGAGCTTGGTCAGGCGTTCGGCCTTCTTCACGCTCGGGTTGCCGCCGAGCGCGGCGTAATTTGCCGGCCGGCCTCCGTGCTTGCGCACGGCGTCGGTGAGCGTGAGCGATCCGCCGCCGGCGCCGATCACCAAACCGATGTTGCCGTCGAACTCGACCACCGGGCCCGCGACGCCCCGCGGATCCTCGGCATCGATCTTCGCCGCCTCGAGCTCGAACGGAGTCGGTTCGCGTACCGCGCGCGCGTCGTCGGCCCGAATGCCGAGCTCGTCGAGGATCGCCTTCTGCCGTCTTCGCCCTTCCACTTCCATGTCGAGATAGCAGTCGACGGCGACGAACTTGCCGTCGTCGAGCTTCACGAGTGACGGGATGTCGGCCTGTGTGAGGTCGTACTTGAGAAAGAGCTGCGCGAGTCGCGAAACGATCGCCGTCACGGCGGTGAGGTCGGCGCCCTTCAGGCCGAGCGCGTGCACGAGCTCCTTCGCGAGGTAGTCGGAAAAGGGCAGGAGAGCCGAGAAGTGGCGTCTGGCGACACGATCCGGATGCTTCTCCGCGATCTCGTCGATGCTGCCGCCCCGATCGGCCGCGGCCATCACCGGCAGCTTGCGGGCGCCGTCGTAGGTGACCGCCAGCGAGTATTCCTTCGAGCCGGCGATTCTCTTCTCGACGAGAATGCTCTTCGGCTTGCGACGTCCGTCGTCGAGCTGGAGGAGCGCCTCCGCCGCCTGACGTGCCTCGGCAGGACCTGCGACCGGCTTCACGCCGCTGGTTTGGGCGAGGCCGCGGGAGAGGACCTGGGCTTTCAGAACGACGGGAAAGCCGATCTCGGACGCCGCGCGCTCGACCTCCGCGGGCGTCTCGGCCGATGCGCTCTGCGGGATCGGGATGCCGTGCTTGGCCAGAACCCGTTTCGCCTCGAATTCGTAGAAATGCATGGGCGCTCCTCTAGCGTTTCTCCGAGACGAATTACAACAGACCGCTCCGCGTGCGTCCGAGGGTTCGCCGCGCGGCGGCGATTGCGGGAGCGTCGATCATCTTGCCGTCGAGCGTGAAGACGCCGCGGCCCTCCGCCCGGGCGCGCTCGGCGGCCTCCAGGATCCGCGCGGCGTGATCCATCTCCTCGGCGGTCGGCGTGTAGACCTGGTTGACGATCTCGACCTGCCGCGGATGGATGCAGAGCTTGCCCTCGAAGCCGAGCCGAAGGCCGACCTCGGCATCCTCACGAAAGGCCTTCTCGTCCTTCACGGCGAGATGCACGCTGTCGATGGGCGCGACGGACGACGCCTTGGCGGCGATCACGAGCATGCAGCGTGCATGATAGAGGATCCCGCGCGAGGCATCGGTCTCGCGCAGGCCCATCTCGAACGCGAAGTCCGCGGGACCAAAGCAGAGCGCCTCGATTCTCGGCGTCGCCCCCGCGATCGCGACGGCGTTGACGATCCCGGCGGGGGTTTCCACGAGGGCGAGAACCATTACGCCGTCGGGCAGCGCGCGCATCGGTTCGGGGCTCTCGCATTTCGGCAGCATGATCCGCCGCCCGCCGGCGCCGATCACCGCTTCGAGGTCCGCCTCGAAGTCGGCAGTCCCCGGAGCATTGACGCGCACGACGACCTCTACGTCGGCGAAGCGGCGCGTGCGCAACGCGTCGGCGACGAGCCGGCGCGCCTCGGGCTTCTGCTCAGGCGCGACCGAGTCCTCCAGATCGAGCACCAGAGCATCCGCGCCTGCTTCGGCCGCGCGCTCGAGCTTGCGGGGCTCGGCACCGGGAACGAACAGCAGCGAACGCCGCGAAGGCCTCGGCTCGACGTTCTCTGTCGCCATGGTATTGTCCTCGCCGCCCGCTAGACCTACGAGGAGTCAACCCATGCGCAGTGCGAAGGATTTCTTCAAGCCCCTGGCCATCGGAGCACCCGAACCGCTGCGGGAGATCCCGTTCCGACCGTCACGGATGATCCACTTCTTCGATCCCAGCAACCCCAAGATGGTGTCCAAGGTGCCGGAGCTCGCCCGGCAGTGCGACGTCCTACTCGGCAACTTGGAGGATGCGATCGCCGCGGACAAGAAGGTGGAGGCTCGCGAGGGGCTGGTGCGCATCGCCCGGGAGGTGAGCTTCGGCAAGTGCCAGCTTTGGACGCGCGTGAACAGCCTCGACTCGCCCTGGATGCTGGACGACATCATCCGCATCGTCACCGAGATCGGCGACAAGCTCGAGGTGGTGATGATCCCCAAGGTCGAGGGCGCCGCCGACATTCACTACGTCGACCGCTTGCTGGCGCAGCTCGAAGCCAAGGCCCGCTTGAAGAAGCCGCTGCTGCTGCACGCGATCCTGGAAACGCCGACCGGTGTTGCCAACGTGGAAGAGATCTGCGCGGCGAGCCCGCGCATGCAGGGCCTGTCGCTCGGGCCCGCCGATCTCGCCGCATCGAGGCGCATGAAGACGACGAGGGTGGGCGGCGGGCATCCCGGATATGTGGTTCGCACCGATCCGGATCCCGACGACCCCAGCAGGCCCCGACCGACCGCCCAGCAAGATCTCTGGCACTACACGATGGCGCGCATGGTGGATGCGTGCACGGCGAACGGCATCCTGCCCTACTACGGTCCCTTCGGAGACATCCAAGACACGGTGGCGTGCGAGGACCAGTTCCGCAACGCGTTCCTGATGGGCTGCGTCGGCGCCTGGAGCCTACACCCGGTGCAGATCGGGATCGCCAAGCGGGTCTTCAGCCCGCCGGCCGCCGAGGTGCTGTGGGCGAAGAAGGTGATCGCCGCGATGGGCGACGGCACGGGTGCGGTGATGCTCGACGGCAAGATGCAGGACGACGCGACGTTCAAACAGTGCCGTGTCATGGTCGACCTCGCCAAGCGGCTAGCGGAGGAGGATCCGGAGCTCGCGCGGGCATACGAGTTCGACCAGGGCGAAGCCAGGCGGTAGCCCTCGCTCGTACCGCACTCCGCGGACACCACGCAGCGCTTTGACTTCCACCCGCCCTCCGATGTAATTCCGCGTGAGCGTTCGCTCGGGGGAGGCAAGTGTCGGCCACCTTGCACGGGCACCTGAATCATCGTCTTCTCTCGATCTCGGCGGTCGTTCTCACGCTCGTCGGCTGCCACGGCGGCGGGGGAGAGCCGGCGCTCGCCGGACGTCTCAAGGTTTTCGGCGACGAGACTGGGATGCTGATCGTCGCACCGATTGCCGACACGTTCCGCCGAAAACAACCCGGGGTGTCCGTGGATCTCGAGGAGAGCAGCTCGCTGTTTGCGATCAACTACACCCGCCAAGGTACGGTGGACGTGGGAGTGTCGACGCGACGCCCCTCGCCCGAGGAGAATCTCGTTGCCCGGCCGATCGCACGCGACGGCCTCACGATGATCGTCCACGCGGAGAATCCCGTGAGCGCTCTCAGCGACGCACAGATCGCCGGGATCTTCACGGGCAAGATCACAAACTGGAAGGACGTCGGCGGCAAAGATGCGCCGATCACCGTCATCAACCACGCCGAGGTTCGGACCACGCTCGGCCTCTTCGTCGAGTACCTGAAGCTCTCGACCAGCGACATCAAATACGCCGACATCGTGATCAGCAGCGATGCCGAGGCCGTGAAGCGTCTGTCGAGCAAGCCCGAAGCGGTGACGTACACCTCCATCGCGGTGGCGCTCGGCGCGAAGGCCGACGGCAAGCCGGTCAAGCTGATCGGCTTCGGCGGAATCGACCCTACGGTAGAGAACGTCGCCGCTGGCAAGGTGCCGATTCTCTATGACGTATCGCTGCTCACGAAGAGTGAGCCGGAGAAGCAGGCGAAGGCGTTCATCGACTACGCGAGCTCACCCGATGTCCGGGATACGCTGAAGAGCCGAAATTTCGCTCCGCCCGCAGCTTAGTCCGATTCGAAATTCCCCCGATACCCCTTCGATCCGAAATTCACGCGGGTTCCTCTCGTCGTCGTAGCCCGCGCCGCGGCTCGCTGGGCGCCCCTCTCAGCCGCTGCGGGGTCCTTCCGGTCGAGCGACTCGCCGCACTACCGCGAGACGGCGGCGAGCGCGCTTTTCTTGACTCCTCCTTGCTGGTAGAAGCCTCTCCTTTCCAGCTCTCTGCCGCCAAGGGAAGCCGATGAAGGATCGACCGCACTCCGAAGCCACCACGCTGATCTCGGCCCTCGAGCGCGTCGTTGACGCCGCTCTCGAAAACGCCCGCAAGACGACCGACCATGGCAAGGCGATCGACGACCATCAGGTGCACAGCGAGCGCGTGAGCTATCTCGCGACCGAGCTCCGCGCCGCCAAGGCACTCGCCGATTACGCGGCCGCCGTGGCGGGCGAAGGCGCCGACGACCCGCTCGGCGCCGAGGCGGCGGGAATCTTCGCCGCCAACGTGGTGGCGCGCTGTCGCGCGCAGGTGTCGACGCATCTCGAAACCTTCGGCTTCAAGGAAGCGTTCCTCGACGACACGCTCGACTCGGTCGAGGTGCGCGCGCTCGTTCGCGCCGCCGCGTCGGAGGAACGCGTGCGGGCGCTCGGCCGTCGGGTGATCGCCGCCGGCGGGGTCAATCAATGCTGGCTGCCCGGAGAGTTGGAGCGCCTGTCCCGTGAGTCGGTGCGCAACTTTGCCAAGACCGAGGTCGAGCCGATCGCGCAGCGAATTCACCAGCAGGACGAACTCGTCCCCGAGGAGCTGATCCGAAAAATGGCCGAGCTCGGCTACTTCGGGATGTCGGTGCCCGAGGAGTACGGCGGGGGCGGCATGGGCAACCTGGTGATGATCATCACCACCGAGGAGCTGTCCGCCGCTTCGCTCGCCGCGGCCGGGAGCCTCATTACGCGGCCAGAGATCCTCACCAAAGCGCTGCTCCAGGGCGGTACCCCGGAGCAGAAGAAGGCCTGGCTTCCGCGCATCGCCTCGGGCGAGCTCATGGTGGCGATCTCGGTTACCGAGCCCGACACCGGCTCCGACGTGGCTTCCGTGAAGTGCCGCGCCGAGCCTGCGGAGGTCGGCGGGCGGAAGGGCTGGATCATCAACGGGCGCGAAGGCATGGTGCACGTTCGCGGGCCGCGCGGACGTGATCGCACTGCTCGCGCGCACCGATCCGAATCCATCGAGCGGCGCCCGCGGCCTTTCGCTCCTCATCGTCGAAAAGGATCCCTTCACCGGACACGAGTTCGAGATGCTTCAGCCGAGCGGCGGAGCCATTCACGGCAAGGCCGATCACACACCCGGTTATCGAGGCATGCATTCCTATACGCTCGGCTTCGAGAACTATTTCGTTCCCGCCGAGAACCTGATCGGCGGTGACGCGGGGAAGGGCAGGGGCTTCTACCTGCAGATGGCCGGCTTTGCCGCCGGGCGGCTGCAGACGGGCGGTCGCGCTTCGGGCGTCGCGCAGGCGGCGCTCGAGAAGACCGCCGCCTACGTGACCGAGCGAAAGCAGTTCGGCCGACCGATCGGCGACTTCCAACTCACGCAGTGGAAGCTCGGGCAGATGGCGGTGGACATCGCCGCCGCACGTCAGCTGACCTACGCCGCCGCGCGCATCATGGACGAGTCGGAATCGGCGACGCTCGAGGCGGCCATGGCGAAGCTCTTCGCTTCCGACGTGGCCCAGCGCGTGACCCAGGAAGGACAGCTCCTGCACGGAGGGTGGGGCTTCGCCGAAGAGTTCTCGATCTGTCGCTACGTCGTCGACTCGCTGGTGCTGCCGATCTTCGAGGGCGTGAAGCCGATCCTCGAGCTCAAGGTGATTGCCCGCGGCCTGCTCAGCGAGTAACCTCCGCCTGGGAGATGGACCCGAAGAAGGTAGCCGTACTGTTCGTCGACGTCAGCGGAAGTACGGCCTTCTTCGACCGCTACGGCGAAGTCGCGGGTCACGCGATGGTCGAGCGTTGCTTCAAGGTCATCGTCCCCGAGGTCGAAAAGCGCCGCGGGCGGATCGTGAAGTACATGGGGGATGGTTTCCTCGCCGTGTTCGAAGGCCCGGTTGACGCGGTCGACGCGGCGGCCGCCGTGCACACCTCGCTCGCGGATGACAACGCGACGCGTCCCGAAGGCGCCCGCGTGCGCATCCACTCGGGAGTCAGCGTCGGGCCGGTCGTCGTGCGCGGCGACGGCGACGTCTTCGGCGACACGGTCAACGTGGCGGCGCGCGTGCAGCACGTGGCCGGTCCGGATCAAGTCTACGTGACGAAGGAAGTCATCGACAATCTGCCGCCCGGCACGCAGGCGCAGATTCGCCGCGTGGGCTTGTTCCCGCTGCGCGGGAAGGAAGACGAGGTCGAGCTCTACGAGGTCATGTGGAAGCTCGAAGGGGCGACGGTGCTGTTCACGCGCTCGGCGCTGCGCGAAGAGGCGCTGCTCGCCGTGTTCTTCCAAGGCACGGTGGCGGAGATGGGTGCGGCGCAGGCTCGGCTGACGGTGGGGCGGATCTCGGGCAACGATCTCGTCGTCGACGACGGTGCCGTGTCGCGCGAGCACGCCGAGTTCGTTCGCCGGAAGGGCACCATCTACCTGATCGATCACTCGACCAACGGGACGTACGTGCGCCCGCAGGTCGGCAAGCCGCGGCACCTCCACCGGGAAGAGTTCATGCTCGACGGCAGCGGAGAAATCTCGCTCGGCCGGCCCGACGGTCCGGCGATCGAGTACAAGATCTCGTAACGCCGGTTCGGCTCCGACCCTTGCGGCAGCGCGGATCGAGCTGGCGGCAGCGGCGCGCTGCCTCGCTCGAGCATCCTGCGCCGCGGCTCTCCTGCTCGAACCTCCGGTTGCGTCTTCGAACACGCAGTCAGAACGAAGAAAAGCTCGGTCCTCCCGTACGCCGGGTTTCTCCAGAATGACGGCTCTACTAGATGAGAATAAGGTGGCCCTATGGCAGAACCACCAGTATCGTCATCAATGCAATTGGCGCGAGTCGATCGGAATACGCGGCAGAGCGGCGCGATGGTTCGAATCGCCGCAGAGCATGGGAGGGAGAGATCGTGAATCGCAGAGCCGTAGAACCGGAGCAGGCGATGGCAGCTCTTTTCGAGGGATTGACCCGTCTCGAGCGCATCGCGCTCCTCGGGCGCCTCGAAGCCGCGGGCGGTGGACTCTACCGAGCGCTCGCGGCCGACGAAGCGAACGTCAAGGCGCGGGAAGCATTCCTCAAGGCCGCCGAGGACGAGGAGCGAAACGGCGGGCTCCTTCGGTCGATGAGCACGCCGAAGGACGGCTGCGAGAAGTGTGGCAAGGCGCTGTCGCTAGCGAGCGACGGTCATGCCTGCTCGTTCCAGTGCACCTTCTGCGACGAGTGCGCGGCAGCTCTGCGGTTCGTCTGTCCCAACTGCAGCGGCTCGCTGGAGGCGCGCGCGAAATTGCAGACGCGCCCCTGAGCAACACGACTCGAGGAGGGCAACACGGATCTCGCGATCAATGAATAGAGGAGTCCTCCGACGTCGCGCGCTCGTCCATTCCTTCCTCGAAGTAGGCTTGGAGCATCTTGAGCTGGTCGAGATCGGCGAGCAGCGACGCTTTCGAGTCGTCCGCCCAGGTCATTCGATCACCGCGCCGGCCGCGCGGACCTCCGCCAGCGCGCGGGCGCCGTCTTCGGGCTCGACCTCGACCGCACGGGTGCCCGCTCGGATGAGATGAACCTCGAAGCCTTCTTTCAGGCCGTCGAGGACGGTGGCGCGCACGCAATAATCGAGCGCGAGCCCGCCAACGAAGATCCGTCGCACGCCGTTTTGGCGCAGCTGCTCGGCCAGGTCGGTCTCGCAGAAGTCGGAGTAGCTGTCGTGGTCGAGGTCGGCGCCTTTGGTGATGATCGGCGCGCCGGGGGGCAGCTGGAGCCCCGGATGAAACGCCGCGCCGAGGCTATTCTGCACGCAGTGCGGGGGCCACGGCCCGCCGCGCTCGTGGAAGCTCACGTGGCCGCGCGGGTGCCAGCACCGCGAAGCGTACACCGGGATGCCCGCCGCGACTGCAGCGGCGATCCACCGATTGAGCACCGGTACGACGCGATCCCCTTCCGGGACTGCCAGGGAACCTCCGGGGCAGAAGTCGTTTTGGACGTCGACGATGAGGAGCGCGTCGCCCCGTCGCAGATTCGGGACCATGACAGCCTTCGAGAGGCCACCGGCTACCGACTCCCGGCTACTGCAACGGCACCCGAAGTCTCTTGCAAAAGCCGGTAGCCGGTAGCCGGAAGCCGCTCTTCACCCGTACCCCATCATCGACAGAAAGTTCTGCACGCTGTCGAAGCGCATGAACGGGTTTCGGCGCTTCTGCTCGCCGATCGTCGAGGAGGGTGCGTTCGCGTAGTTGTGACCGGGATAGAGGCGCGTGGCTTCGGGTAGCTCGCCAAGCGTCTGCAGGCTCTCGTAGAGCTTCTTCGGATCGCTCCCCGGTAGGTCGACCCGCCCGCACGAGCCGATGAACAGCGTATCCCCGGAGACGAGCGCATCGCCGACGAGGAAGCACTGGGATCCGGGAGTGTGCCCCGGTGTGTGAATGAACGTGACGGGGACCTGTCCGACGTTCACCACGTCGCCGCCCTCGACCGTTTGAAGGTCCGAGGCCGACAGATCCGTCACGCGATTCACGTACGGCGCTTCCTGTTTGTGGATGTAGACCTTCGCCTTGACACCCGCGGCGAGGAGCTCCGTGGCGCCGCGAACGCTCATACCCATCATCCGGCCGCCGAGATGGTCCGGATGGAAATGGGTCACGAGCAGGTGCGTGATCTCCATGTCGTGGCGCCGCGCCTCCTCGAGGATGGTCTCGATCTCCCAAGCGGGGTCGACGACCGCCAGCGAACGGGTTGCCGGGTCACCCACCAAGTAAACGAAGTTCTGCATCGGGCCGAGCTGGAGCTGCTTGAAAAAGATCTTCGACATTTCGTCTCCTGGGCTACCGGCTGCCGGTAAAGACTCAACTGCCTTTCCGGTAGTCGGTAGTCGGTAGCCGGTAGCCGTTATTTCCCCTTCGCTCGCTTGGTCGGCAGACGCAAGCCCCGTTCCCACAGGTACTCCGGTGCGCCGTCTTTCTTGGCGATCCAGCGCGCCAGGACGAACAGCAGATCGGAGAGGCGATTCAGGTATCGGAGAACGAACGGGTTCACGGCTTCCGTGCGCGACAAGCGAAAAGTCTCCACCTCCGCGCGGCGGCAGACGGTGCGCGCCTGGTGCAGGAATGCCCCGGCTGCGCCGCCGCCGGGAAGGATGAACGACTTCAGCGGCTCGAGGCTCTTCTGACACTCGTCGATCGTACGCTCGAGCTCGAGGACTTCGCCTTCGGAGGCGCGCCACATGCCTTCGTAATCCATGTCCGGCGGCGTGGCGAGCTCGCTGCCGAGGTCGAAGAGCTCGTTCTGCAGCCGCTTCAGGAGCTCGATCAGTCGCGCCGCCGCCTTGCTCGATTCCTTCGTCGCCAGCGCGCGAACGATGCCGAGCACGGAGTTGAGCTCGTCGATCGCACCGTAGGCCACGATTCGCTGTGAGTCCTTGGCGACGCGGCGCCCGCCGACGAGCGCCGTTTCACCTTGATCTCCCGTGCGCGTGTAGACCCTGGTGATGCGGATCGCCATCAGCTCACCTTCTTCAGGTCCTCGTACGCTCGCCCGCTAGGGTTGCCGGTCTCGACCGGCAGGCCCGAGTCCCGCCATCCCCGCGCCGCCGGCGAACCGCCAAAGCCACCGACCACGTTCGACACGTCGCGAAGGCCGAGCGAGCGCAGGATCTCCGCCGCATGCTGCGAGCGAACTCCCGACTGGCAGCCGACGAGCACGCTCGTCTCGCGTGGCAATGTCGCCTGCACCACGCGCGCGAAATCGGCGTTGGCAACTGGCCGGCGAGCGGCGTCGAAGAACATCACGGGGATGTTGTACGCGCCCGCCGGATGACCACTGGAGAACTCCGCTTCGGAGCGGACGTCCAGATAGACTGCGTCCGGGCGCCGCCGCAGGATCTCGGCGGCTTCGTCTGGAGAGAGCTGCGGAATCATTGTGGTACCTCCGAACATTTGGAGATCTGCTGAAGGATCGCCTTCAATCGCTTGGGGTCGATCGGCTTCTTGAAGATGACCTGATTGAGACCCTCGAGGCGCGAGCGCTTAATCACGTGGTCTTTGTCGTAGTAGTACGCGGTCATCAGCACGACCGGCGTCTGCGGCCGTCGTTCCTTCAGCTCCATGTAGAGATCGTAGCCGTCCATGTCGGGCATGACGACGTCGGAGAGAACGACGTCGACTTGCTCCTCGGCGATCACTTTGAGCGCTTCGATGCCGCCGCTGGCGGTGAAGACCTTACAGTGCTCCTCGCGAAGCACGTCGCGGAGCGAGTTGCACACGCCGGTATCGTCGTCGACTACGAGCACCCGCACTCCCTTGAGAGGACTCTCGCCGGTCGCGCCGTTCGGGCGCTGCGCGAGATCGGTCATCAGCCGGCCGGGAAGGTATTCGCGCGTATCGTATTCGGTATCGCCCGCGGCTTGCTGGATGCGGCCGACGGTATCGCGGATCTTGTCGAGCTCGCGGTGGATGGCTTCGAGCCGCTCGCCCTCCACGACGAACTCCTCGTCGCTGCACTTCTGCGCGAGGAACTTGGCGACGAGCTCGATTTGGTTGGTGATCGCCGCGAGCGGGTTGTTGACTTCGTGAGCGATCGACACGGCGATCTCACCGAGCGTCGCCAAGCGCTGTCGCTTGCGAATTTCGCGCAGGTCCTTGGCGAAGCCGATCGATCCCACCTCGGCGCCCGACGCATCTTTGATGATCGATCCCGAGATCGCCACAGGAATGCGATTCCCCGATTTGTCGATCAGGACGGTCTCGAAATTGTGGGTCTTGCCGGCGGTATCGCGGTCGGCGCTGCGCATGGCGGTCATCAGACGCCTCGCTTCAGCCAGATCCCCGTAGACGATCGTGACCTGCTTGCCGAGGACTTCCTCCGGCGAGTATCCCAGCGTGCGGCGTGCCCCGTCGTTGTAGAAGGCGATGCTGCCGCTACGGTCGACGGCGATGATGATGTCCGTTGAGATCTCGGCGAGATGCTCGAGGTAGATTTTCGGAAGCGTCGCCATCGCTGCAGAGACGGCCCGTGCTCTGGCTTAAATTTCCAGCTTAATCCACCACGGGCGACAACTCAACCGCGAAGCGGCATGAGCTGGACTTTCTTGGGGTCTTTTACCGAGGTGAGCAGATCCGAGACCGTCACCTGCAGCACCGGATGGACGAGCTGCGGGGCGAGCTCGGAGAGCGGCAGCAGCACGAACCGACGGTTGGCGAGTTCAGAGTGGGGGAGCTTGAGCGCACGCTTGCGCAAGACGAGCGAGCCGTAAAACAGGATGTCGAGATCGATGATGCGGCTTCCCCAGCGCTTCCCCTTGACCCGCTTACGGCCCATGGCGCTCTCGATTCCCTTGAGCTTCTTCAGCAAATTTTCCGGCGTCAGCTCCGTCTCGATCTCGATCACGCCGTTCACGAACCAGGTCTTGGCATCCCCATGCGGCTCGCTCTCGTAGAGTGACGACTCCTTGAGGATGCGGGTGTCGGGCTGCTTGCGGATGCGGTCGAGGGCTTCGCGGATGTTGGCGCGGCGATCTCCCAGATTCGACCCGAGTCCGATGAAGACGCCGGCGGGCATGAGCGCTAGAGACTGAGCCTCTCCATCCGCTGGACGGCCTCCGCCAGGCGGTCCCCGTTCACCGTGAGGCTCAGGCGGACGTAGCCTTCCCCGCTCGGTCCGAACCCGGTGCCCGGCGTGATGACGACGCCGGTTTCTTCGAGGACCTTGGTCGCGAAGTCCGCCGACGTGTACCCTTTGGGAGTCTCGACCCACACGTAGAAGGTGGCTCGCGGGCGTATCGCGCGAAGTCCCGCGTGGCCGAGTGCTTTCACGACCAGGTCGCGGCGGCTCTGGTAGATTTGGCGTGCCTCCGCCACGCAGCTTTGGTCCCCGGAGAGCGCGGCGATGCCCGCTTCCTGCACTGCCTGAAAAACTCCCGAGTCGACGTTCGTCTTGACCTTGCCAAGACCGCCGATCAGCTCCGAATTGCCGACCGCGAAGCCGATTCGCCAGCCGGTCATGTTGTAGGTTTTGGACAACGAATGAAACTCGATGGCGACCTCGCGCGCACCGTCGAGCTCGAGCACTGAGATCGGCCGTTCGCCGTCGAAATAGATCTCGGAATAGGCCGCGTCGTGACAGAGAATCACGTCATGGCGCTCGGCAAACTCGATCGCCTCACGGAAAAATTTCCGCGTGGCGGTCGCCGACGTTGGGTTGTTCGGATAGCAGAGCCATATGAGCTTCGCGGCCCGCGCGACAGTCTGCGGGATCGATTCGAGATCGGGGAAGAAGTCGTTCTCCTTCCGGAGCGGCATGCGGTAGACGGTGCCCCCACAGAAACCGGCGCCGACTGCGTAAACGGGGTAACCGGGATCGGGGCAGAGCACGACGTCGCCGGGATCGACGAAGGCGATCGGCATGTGGGCGATGCCTTCTTTCGATCCGATCAGCGATACCACCTCCTGGTCGGAATCGAGCGTGACGCCGAAGCGCGCCTGGTACCAATCCGCAGCCGCTCGGCGGAATGCGGGCAAACCCTCGTAATCGGGATAACGATGGTTGGCCGGATCGCCCGCCGCCTGGCGAAGGCGTTCTACGATGTGGGGTGGGGTAGGGAGATCGGGATCGCCGATGCCGAGGCTGATGATGTCGACGCCCCGCGCCTTTAGCGCGTTCTTCTTCTTGTCGATTTCCGCGAATAGATACGGTGAAAGCTCTTGAATTCGCTTCGCTTTCTTGATCGTCAAACGAATCCTCTCCGGGCCGCCGCTATTCGGCCACCTCCCAATACACGGTCTCCCAGCCAGTTACAAACGCTGGCTCAATTTCGCCTCTGAGGAATGACGGTCATTCTGTTTTCCAAGCCCTTCTCGCTTGCAGAGGCCGGGAGCGGCCGCGTATAAGCGCCCGCGCCGGGATTCCGTGCGGGGGGAACGTGTTGAGGCCGAGTTACGTGCTTGCCATCGACCAAGGGACGACCGGCAGCACGGTCCTCGTCTACGATCGAGGTGGTAGGGTCGTCAGCCGCGCTTATTCTGAGTTTCGCCAGTACTACCCGAATCCCGGCTGGGTCGAGCACGATCCCGAGGAAATTTGGCAGGTCACGCTGGCGGTCATGAAGCGGGCCCTGCGCAGCGGGCGGATCCCCTCTCGCAAGCTCGCGGCGATCGGTATCACGAACCAGCGCGAGACGACCCTCGTGTGGAGCCGCAGGACCGGCAAACCGATCGCGCGCGCGATCGTCTGGCAGGATCGCCGTACGGCCCCGCTCTGCGCGGAGCTCAAGAGCCGCGGTTTGATCGAGATGTTCCGCCACAAAACGGGTTTGGTGATCGATCCCTATTTTTCCGCAAGCAAGATTCGTTGGCTTCTCGACAACGTGAAGGGAGCGCAGACGCGAGCGGAGGAGGGAGATCTCTGCTTCGGAACGATCGATGCCTGGCTCGTTTGGAAGCTCTCGGGCGGAAAGGTGCACGCGACGGATTACACGAACGCCTCGCGCACGCTGCTCTTCAACATTCACGACAAGAGCTGGGACGACGATCTGCTCGGCATCTTCCGCGTGCCCCAAGCGATGCTTCCGCGCGTGGTGCACTCCTCGGGGGTGCTCGGCGAGACGGATGCGAAGCTTCTCGGCGGCCACGCCGTGCCGATCGCCGGCATCGCCGGAGATCAGCAGGCGGCACTCTTCGGTCAAGGTTGCTTCGAGCCGGGGATGGTGAAGAATACGTATGGCACGGGATGTTTTCTGCTGATGTCGACGGGGTCGAAGGCCGTATCCTCGACACGAGGGCTGCTCACGACGCTCGGGTGTGGGGCGGAGGGCCAGCCGGTCTATGCGCTCGAGGGCGCGGTCTTCATCGCGGGCGCCGCCGTGCAGTGGCTGCGTGACGGGCTCGGGTGGATCAAGACAGCCGCCGAGACCGAGTCGATCGCACGCAAGACGCCGGACACGCTCGGCGTCTATGTCGTGCCCGCCTTCGTCGGTCTCGGCGCGCCCTACTGGGATCCCGACGCTCGGGGCGCGATCGTCGGGCTCACGCGCGGCGTGAAACGCGAGCACATCATCCGCGCCACTCTGGAGTCGCTCGCCTACCAGACGCGTGACGTGGTCGATACGATGGTGGCGGATGCGGAAAGGCCGCTGAAGAGCCTGCGCGCCGACGGCGGCGCGAGCCAAAACGATTTCCTCATGCAGTTCCAGGCGGATCTGCTCGATGCCGCGGTCGAGCGCCCGAAGATCGTCGAGACCACGGCCACCGGGGCGGCATTCCTCGCGGGCCTCGGCGCCGGATTCTGGAAATCGACGTCCGAGCTCGATCACGTGCGCAAAGTCGATCGGATCTTCCGGCCGAAAGGGGAGCGTGAGGAGCGTGAACGCCGCTATGCGGGATGGAAGCGAGCCGTCGCGATGGTGCGGACGCAGTGAAACACGGCCCCCGGCTTCCGGCTGCCGGTAAAGACCGCGGTTTTTTTTGCGGTCGCCGGTAGCCTCCCTTATGATCCACAAAGAAGGTGACTTCGCAGGCCACGGGGGTCTACGGCTCTACTGGCAAGCGTGGCTTCCCGAAGGCGAGGTGCGCGCCGTAATTCTAGTGGCCCATGGCTATGGCGAGCACGGCGGCCGCTACGGGAATCTGGTGGAGGAGGTGGTTCCGCGCGGCTTCGCGCTCTACGCGCTCGATCACCGCGGGCACGGCCGCTCGGAGGGACCCCGGGGGCACGTCGGCCGATTCCCCGAGTTCGTTTCCGATCTCCACGCGTTGCGGGTGCGCGTGGAGGAAGAGCAGCGGGGGAAGCCGCTTTTCCTGCTCGGCCACAGCATGGGCGGATTGATCGCCGTGCGCTACCTGTTGAGCCACGCTTCCGGCGTGGCCGGGACGATCCTCTCCTCGCCTGCGCTCGGAATCGCCAACGAGCCGTCGCGGCTCTTGCAGTGGGTCGCACGCATTCTCTCTCGGATCGCTCCCCGAACCTCGTTTCAAGGCAACGTCGTGCCGGAATTCCTCAGTCGAGACCCTTCCGTCGGGAGCGCCTATGCGGCGGATCCGCTCGTCCATCGACGCGCGACCGCGCGCTTCTTCACCGAATTCAAGCGGGCGATGCGCAACGCGCACGAACGCGCCGCGGAAGTCGTTCTACCCATCCTCGTTCTGCAGGCCGGCGACGATCGGCTGGTCGACGCCCGCGCGACGGAATTCTTTGCGCAGAAGCTGGGCAGCGCGACGAACGAGTTCCAGCTCTACACCGGATTCTTCCACGAGCTCTTCAACGAGACCGACAGGGAGCGTGTTTTCGCCGATCTCGAGCGCTGGCTGGAGGCCCGGCTTGCGGCGATGGGATGAATTGCTTCGCCGTTTGGCCGATGCTATAAATTTCGGATTCTTGATCGAGACAGCGTCATGAAAGAAGGCATTCATCCAGCGTACCAAAAGTGCACGATCGTGTGCGCCTGCGGCTTCAGGATCGAGACACGCTCCACGCGCCCCGAAATCCATGTCGAGATTTGCTCCAACTGCCATCCGCTGTACACCGGCAAGCAGAAGATCATCGACACCGCGGGCCGTGTCGAGCGCTTCAAGCGCAGGTACGCCAAGAAGACCGCTTAGCAGCTCTTTTGCGTCATCCCTATTCCGCGTAGAAACGTGGCGAGCCCTCGTCGGTCGCGAGGACGTCTGAGTCATGTTCGAGCGGCTGGAAAGCCTCGCCAAGCGCTACGACGATCTCGAGAGCCTGCTCTCCCGGCAAGAGACCGCCCAGGACCGCCGCGAGTTCGCGCGTCTCGCCAAGGAGCGCTCGGGACTCGAGGAGACGGTCACGCGGTTTCGCGAGTGGAAGCGCCTGCAGCAAGACGTCGCGGAAGCCGAGACGCTCGCCCGGGATACGGACCCGGATCTCCGCGAGCTCGCACGTTCGGAGCTCGCGGAGCTCCGCGAGCTCGCGCAGGCGCTCGAGGTGGAGCTCAGGCGGCTGCTGCTGCCGAGGGACCCGCGAGACGGGCGCAACGTTCTGCTCGAGATCCGCGCCGGGACTGGCGGCGACGAGGCGAGCCTCTTTGCCGCCGATCTCTTCCGGATGTACTCGCGATACGCCGAGCGGCGGGGTTGGAAGGTCGAGACGATGAGCTCGAACGCGACGGGCCTCGGCGGCTTCAAGGAGATCATCGCGCTCATCGAGGGCAAGGGCGCCTTCAGCCGCTTGAAGTTCGAAAGCGGCGTCCATCGAGTGCAGCGCGTACCGGTGACCGAGGCATCGGGCCGGATTCATACCTCGGCGGTGACGGTGGCGGTGCTTCCCGAGGCCGACGAAGTCGAAGTCGACATCGTCGACAAGGACCTGCGCATCGAGGTCATGCGCGCCTCGGGCCCCGGCGGACAAAGCGTCAATACGACGGACTCGGCGGTGCGCATCACGCACATCCCGTCCGCGATCGTCGTGCATTGCCGCGACGAGAAATCCCAGCACAAGAACAAGGCCAAGGCGCTGAAGATCCTGCGCGCGCGCCTGCTCGAGCGAGCCGAAGAGACCCAGCGCTCGGAGATCGCCGCGGCGCGGAAAGGGATGGTCGGTAGCGGCGATCGCTCGGAGCGAATTCGCACCTACAATTTCCCGCAAGGCCGCGTCAGCGATCACCGCATCAACCTGACGATCTACACGCTCGACCGGTTTCTCGACGGCGAGCTCGATTCGGTCATCGATGCGCTCGTCACGTCGAACCAGGCCGAGGCTCTGAAGGCCAACGGGGCGGACGTAAGAGCATGAGCATGGCGAGCGGGCTCGAGCGCGCGAGTGCTTTTCTCGCCGAGCGTGGAGTCGACAATCCGCGGCTCGATGCAGAGGTGCTGCTCGCCGACGTCCTCGGCGTCGAACGCAGTCGCCTCTACGTCGAGCGCGACCGCGAGCTCGGAGACGCCGAGTGGGTTCGCTTCGGCGAGCGGATTCGGCGGCGGGGCAGGCGCGAGCCGCTGCAGCGGATCCGTGGCAAGCAGGAATTCTTTTCGCGCGAGTTCGGGGTCGACGCGCCCGTGCTGATCCCGCGGGCGGAGACCGAGACGCTGGTCGATGCGGTGCTGGCTCGGGCACGCAGGATCGACGCGCCGTGGATCCTCGACGTCGGCGCGGGATCGGGAGCGATCGCCATCACACTCGCTCTCGAGCTCCCGGATGCACGGGTGTTCGCGACCGACGTCTCGCCGGTGGCGATCGACGTGAGCCGCGCCAACGCACGGAGGCTCGCGGCGGCAGTCGAGTTTCGCTGCGGCGACCTCTTTGCTCCCTTCGCCGGAGAGCGCTTTGACCTGATCGTGTCGAATCCGCCGTACGTGCCGAGTGGGGAGATCGCCGCGCTCGCTCCAGAGGTGCGCGATCACGAGCCCCGCGCTGCTCTCGATGGCGGCGCCGACGGCCTCGAGGTCTACCGGCGGCTCGCGGGGTCGGTCGACGCAGCGCTGCGACGAGACGGCGTGGTCGCCGTAGAGATCGGCTTTGGGCAGCGCGAGGCGGTCGGGGCGCTCTTCGCTTCGGCAGGCTATCGCATTTCGAAGACCGACCGGGATCTGGCAGGCATCGAGCGGGTTCTGACGATCGAACGGGAGCGGAACGGGCGTGGATAGGATCGTGGTTCGCGGGGGGAGGCGGTTGAGGGGCGAGGTCGCGATCAGCGGCTCCAAGAACTCTGCGCTGCCGCTCTTGTTCGCGTCCTTGCTCACACGCGAAACCTGCCGGTTCCGCAACGTTCCCGCGCTGGCCGACATTCGCACGACCGTGCGCTTGCTTCAGGATCTCGGCGTCGAGCGCTGCGAAACCGAGGGTCCCCTCGTCACGCTTCGGGCGCGTGATCTCGCCAGCCGCGAGGCACCCTACGAGCTCGTGAAAACCATGCGTGCGTCGTTTCTCACGCTCGGTCCCCTGCTCGCGCGCGAGGGCCGCGCGCGGGTTTCCACGCCTGGCGGGTGCGCGATCGGCGCCCGCCCGGTGAATCTCCATCTCGCCGGATTCGAGAAGATGGGTGCGCGGCTCGAGATCGTCCACGGCTACGTCGAGGCCGAGGCGCCGCTCGGGCCGAGCGGCCGCCGGCTTCACGGAGCGCGGATCGCGCTCGACATCGCCTCGGTGGGCGCCACCGAGAACTTGATGATGGCGGCGGCGCTCGCGAAGGGAACCACCGAGATCGAAAACGCGGCGCGCGAGCCCGAGATCGAGGATCTTGCCGCGGCGCTCGGCAAGATGGGCGCGCGCATCGACGGCGCCGGCTCGTCGATCATCCGCATCGAGGGTGTGGCCGAGCTTCATGGCGTCGAGCACGAGGTGATCGGTGACCGGATCGAGGCGGGGACATTCCTCGTCGCCGGCGCGATTACCGGCGGGGATTGCTTCGTGCGGGGAGCACAGCGCCGAGCATCTCGACGCCCAGGCCCGCCGTTGCCATTGTCACGAGCGTGGTGTGGGGCGCCAGGCCGCTGCGCATGAGCGTGACCAGTTCCGTGCCGCCGCCCACGGGCCTTGCCTGCGGCTGCTCGTGCAGCACGGCGAGCGCCTGCGCGAGCGTGGCCGGGCGATGAACCTGCAGGCCGGCGCTCATGCTGCACCTCCAGACTGGCGAGCCCCGCTCTCGGCCGCAACCTGCTCGATGGCCGTGCCGATCATCGGGTAGGCGCCACAACGGCAGAGATTGCCGCTCATGCCCTCGCGGATGGCCTCGGGCGAGGTGGCCCCGCCTTCGGCCAGCAAGCCTGCGGCCGACATGATCTGCCCCGGCGTGCAGTAGCCGCACTGCAGCGCATCGCAGGCGATGAAAGCCTGCTGCAGCGGGTGCAAGGCGTCGCCCTGCGCGAGCCCTTCGATGGTGGTCACCTCGGCACCGTCGATCAATGCAGCGAGCGTGAGGCAGGCGTTGACACGCAGCCCGTCGACGAGCACCGTGCACGCACCGCAGGTGCCGGCGTCGCAGCCGCGCTTGGTGCCGCGCAGCGCCAGTGGGCCGTGCAGGAGATCGAGCAGCGTGGCCGTGCCGGGGTCCTTGACCTCGTGCCGCCGGCCGTTGATGTGCAGCGAGAGTGAAGAGGGGTTCGGGTGCATGGAGGCTCCTGTCTGCCGGCACGGTGCCGGCGTGATGGAGACATGCTAGGAACTCGAGTGCACTCTAGGTCAAGGGGTTTTGTCGGCGGCGGCGCAAGTTCGCCTGCGCGCTGAGTTGCTCAGGGGTAGGAGCGGGGCATGTCGAAGACGATCCTGGGGTGGATGGCGCTGGCGGTGCTCGCGGTGCTGTTGTTCGCAGCCGCGATGTTCATGCGCGACATGAACCGGGCCTACGAGCACGTTCGCGAGCGCGGCACCGTGTTCGCCTCGCCCCAGGGCGACATCGAGTACACCGAAGGCGGCGCCGGCGTGCCGGTGCTGGTGATCCACGGCAGTGGCGGCGGCTACGACCAGGGCGAACTGATCGCGCAGGCGGTGCTGGGAGACGGGTTCCACTGGATCGCGCCGTCGCGCTTCGGCTACCTGCGCTCCGCCCTGCCCGCAAGTGCCACCTTCGACGAGCAGGCGCATGTGCCTACGCCCGCCTGCTCGACCACCTGGGCCTGCAGCGGGTGTGGCCGTCGTGGCGCTGTCGCATGGCGGGCCCTCAGCGCTGCTGTTCGCCGTGCTGGACCGAGAGCCGGTCTCGTCGCTCACGCTCATCTCGGCCGGCGTGGCGTCGTCCGGCGACGCGCGCGAGACGCAGGCGAACCAGAGGGCGACATGCTGAAGGCGGTGCTCCGCCACGATGCGTTCTACTGGGCCGTCGCGACGCTGTACAGAAGAAGTCGACGCGCCTGATGGGCGCCGACGAGCAGGTGATCGCCGGCCCTGGCACCCGCGCAGCGTCAGCTGGTCGACCGGTGATCGATTCATCAACCCGGTGTCACTGCGATCCGCCGGCTGGCGTTCGACAACGGGCGGCCCTGCCGAACGAGCGGATCTCGGCGGTGCAGGCCCGACCTGATCTTCAACGCCGGCGATGATCGCTGGCAGCTCCCCGACAACGCCGAGTCGCCGCGATCGGACATCGCGGGATCAACGCTGGTGCGCTTCGAGCGCGGCGGGCATCTGGTGATCGCGGTCGAGCAGGCGACCGTGCGTGCGTTGACGCAAAGCCATGTGACCGCGTACGCGCGCAGCGTGCAGCCTGCCACCCTTCAGCCCGCGAACCACTCGACCCAGTAGTCGATGCAGGCCTTGATCTTGGGCAGGCGGTGCCGCGTGCCGGCCGTCACGGCGTAGACCGGGTCCGGCTGCAGGTCCACCAGCTCGGGCAGCACGGGCACGAGCAACTGGTCGCGCACCAGTGGCTCGGCGGCGATGGTCGAGAGGCGCCCGATGCCCAACCCCATCAGCACCATGTTGGCGATGACCGGGTGTCGTTGGCACGCCAGAGCACCCTCGACCGACGAGCGTATGCGGCTCGCCGTCGACGATGAAGGGCCAGGTGTTGAGGTGCGGTGGCGGCGCTGTTGGTGATGAGCGGGTGCTGCCGCAGGTCGTCGGGGTGCTGCGGCGTGCCGGCACGGGCCAGTAGGCCGGTGTGGCGTAGAGCGCACGGCCGTGCGTGCCGATGCGGCCGAGCCACCAGCGTGTCGGGCAGGGTGCTGGTGGTGCGGATGGCGATGTCGATGCCGTCGCGCGTGATGTCGCTCAGGCGGTCGCTCACCTCCAGCTCGAACCTGCACGCGCGGGTGGCGCTGGTGCAGGCCGGGCAGGCTGGGCACGATGCGGTACTGCGCCATCACCGTGCTCGCCGCCACGCGCACCAGGCCGCTGGGCTCGCGTGACTTGGCGCTGAACTCGCCTTCGAGCTCGTCGAGCGAGCCGGTGATGCGGTGGCAGTAGTCGAGAAAGGTCTGCCCCTCGCGGCGTCAGGGCGAGTGCATGGGTGGAGCGGTGCACGAGCTTCACCCCCGAGGTCTTCTCGATGCGGGCGAGCGCTCGCGACACCTGGCTCACCGGCACGTCGCGCTCGCGCGCCGACGGCCGACAGCGTGCCCAGGGCGGCCACGCGGGCGAAGAGCTTGAGGTCGTCGAAGGTCAGGCCGTTCATGGGGCGCGATGGTAGGCGCGATGGCTTTGCGCGCGGTGCAACACCCATTTCTGCTGGCTGCCGTCCGCCCGGGGGCCGGGCTGCCTAGAGTGCAGTCACCCCATTGCAGGAGACCCGCCATGATCCACCACCCGCTCTCACCCCACGTGCATGCCGAGGTGATGGACGCCGCCAGGCGGCGCGCGGTGGCGCTGCGCGACGAGGCGTTCGACGACGCCTGGCGCGGCCTGGCCGGCTGGCTGGTGATGGCGTCGCGGCGCCTGCTGCTCAGACGAGGTGCAGGTCACGCAGCGCCGCGGCCGGCCGCAGCCCACCCACGTCCAGCCCCTTCCAGTTGCGCAGCCGCGGCTCGCTCAGGCTGCGCATGAACGTGGCGTCGGCATCGTCCAGCGGCAGCAGCGCTTCGATGAGCGACGCCATCACCACCTCGGCGGCGCGCGCGGTGTTGCCGTCGTCGACCTTGATGGCGATGCCCAGCCCCCGCTCGGGCAAGGCCGCGCAATAGACGCCCTCGGCGCCCACCTTCACGCAGGTGCGCTCGCGCAGGCGCTCCATCACGCGGGTGTCGAAGCGGCCGCTGCCGGCCACCATGAAGGGCTCGCGTGCGATGGCTCGCGCAGGCGCCGTGCGGCGCGTGCATGCTCAGGCGAGAGGCCGACGCCGGTGGCTACGCGCGCAAAGGCCAGCGCCAGGCGGCGCAGCGGGATGGCGTAGGTCGGGATGGAGCAGCCGTCGACGGCACGCACCGTGGTGTCGAGGTCGAAGCCGGTGGCGGCCTGCAGGGCCGCGCCCACCTCGCGCATCACCGGGTGCTCGGGTTGCACGTAGCCGCGGGCGAAGGCCTGCGCGTCTTGCCCGCTGGCCATGGCGCAGGCGAGGCACACGAAGCCCGCATGCTTGCCCGAGCAGTTGTTGTGCAAGGCGCTGGGCGATGCACCGTCGCGCGCGAGCGCACGCACCGAGCCTTCGTGATACGGCCAGTGCACGCCGCACTCGAGCGCGTGCACGTCGAGCCCGGCCTTGGCCAGCATTCCGGCAGCCGTTTGCACATGGGCCGGCTCGCCGTTGTGCGATGCGCAGGCCAGCGCCATCTCGGCGTCGGTCAGGCCAGGCGCGCGGCAGCACCGCTGGCCACCAGTGGCAGGGCCTGCAGCAGCTTCACGGCGAACGCGGAAAGACGGGCCGGTCCACATCGCCCAGGTGCAGCAACAGGGCGCCCTCGGCATCGACCACGGCCAGCGCGCCGGTGTGGCGCGATTCGACGGCCGTGCCGCGCAGCACTTCAACCAGCAGGGGGCTGTTCATCGTTTTCGGCATTGCGCTCGACCGGCGCACCACGGTCGTGTCAGACCCAGCGTTGCACCGCTTCCGCGGTATCGGCCGGGGTCGTGTTGAAGCAGAGTCTTGCGTTCGGGGCTTGTGTGTGCACCACATTCAGCAGCCTTTCAAACAGCAGCAGTTGTGCCGGCGCTCGAAGGCCGGCGCCGAACATCACGCAGTCGAATGAGCGCTCCTGAAGCAGGCGAGAGGTCAGGTCCTCGGCGGCTCGATCGGGGGCAACCAGACAACTGTGAACCTCATAGCCCAGCGCACGCAATCGATCGAGCTGGCTGTCGATGAACGCTTGAACGAGTTGTGGCGTGAGGTTTGGGGCATCGGGCAATTCGACGCAGGCAGGGTCAAGACCCAGGGCAAGAACGGTCGGCACTTCGTGAGATCCCTGTTCGAGGTAGGTGAGGCTCAGTATGGGCCTGTGCCATGCCTGCGAGGTGACCATGGAATTCCGCAGGCCCGAGATCAGGCCTCGGGCTGGTGGCAGACCACCTCGATGTTGTGCCCATCGGGGCCCAGGACAAAAGCCGCGTAGTAGTTGGGGTGGTAGTGCGGGTCGCGGCACCGGGTGCGCCATGGTCCTGGCCGCCTGCCGCCAGCGCCGCGTGGTGGAACGCGTCGACCTGCTCGCGGCGCTCGGCCACGAAAGCCACGTGAAGGTGCGCCGGTTTCTCCTCGGTCTGGAACAGGCACAACGAAGACTTGCCCTGGGGTTGGCACAGCTCGACGCCGTAGGTCGGCGACCCTTCGGAGACGACCGTCACCCCGAGAGGCGCGAGTGCCTCGAGGAAGAACGCCTTGCTCCTGGCGTAGTCGCTGACGCCGAATTTGACGTGGTCGAACATGGGGTCTCCTGAACAAGGTTGTGCATATCGCCTAGCGCTGGATCGCCAGCCCGGGCGTGGCCGGCTGGCTGCGGAAGGCGTCGAGCAGGTAGTGGTCGGGCGGCAGCTTGTCGCAGGCCGTGAGCGGTGCGGTGAACGATAGCAGCAGGGCTTCTTCGCCCACCGTGAACGTGGGTGGGTCTCGCAGGTGCCCGCGCCCGGGTCGGCCGCGAAGGTGGCGCCGGTGCGTGGCCCCTTGAACCGACTCCAGCACCAGCACCTGGGCCTTGCCGAGCGCATCGACCGTGAGCACCCGGCCGTAGACGGCGACCTGCGCCTTTTGCAGGGCTTCCTGCGCCGTCTTCGCCTGCACTTCGGGCGGGAAGCAGCTGCACGCGGCCACGGCCGTTGTGTGGGCCAAGATCAGCAGCAGCGAGATCAGCAGTGCACGCATGAGGCTTCCGTCCAGTGAGCTGCAGCCAGTCTAGGCCTCGACCGCACCCGGCACAATCGCCGGCTTCATGTCTGCCTTTCGCCCTGAGCCTCGTGCTCGTTGCCGCGATGCTGCATGCGTTGTGGAACGTCGCCGCCAAGAAGGCTGGCGGCAACCACCACTTCGCGCTGATGGAGCGTGCTGATCACCTGCGTGCTGTGGGCGCCGGTCGCGCTGTGGTTCGGTCTGCACGCAGTGGCTGCGCTGGGGCGTGCGCGAGTGGGCCGGCTGCTCGTGCAGCGCCGTCATTCACCTGCTGTACTTCACCGTGCTGCTGACGCGGCTACCGCGAGGCCGACCTCACGCGTGGTCTACCCGGTGGCGCGCGGCACGCGGGCCCGTTGCTGGCCGCGGTCGCGGCGGTGCTGCTGCTGGGCGAGCGGCTGTCGGCGCTGGGCGCCGCTGGCGTGATCGCGGTTTGCACGGCGGCGTGTTCCTGATCGCCGGCGGCCCGGCCTGTGGGCGCAAGTCGCACGACGCCGCGCAACGTCAGCGCACGCTGGCCGGCCTGCGCTGGGGCGCGCTCACCGGCGCGCTGATCGCCGGCTACACGCGTCATCGACGGCTACGCGGTCAAGGTGCTGCTGATCTCGCCCGGTGCTGGTCGACTACTTCGGCAACCTGCTGCGCATCCCGTTCATGCTGCCGGCCGCGCTGCGCGACCGCGCCGGCTTGCGCCGAGGCCTGGCGCGCGCAGTGGAGGCACGCGCTGCTGCATCGCGGCGATCAGCCCGCTGGCCTACGTGCTGGTGCTGTATGCGGTGCACGATGGCGCCGCTGTCGCACGTGGCGCCGGCGCGCGAGGTGTCGATGCTGTTCGCCGCGCTGCTCGGCGGGCGCCTGCTGGGCGAGGGCGACCGCGGGCTGCGCATCGTCGGCGCGGCGTGCATCGCCGCTCGGCGTGGCTGGCCTGGCGCTGGGCTGAGCACATGTCGCTGCCGGCCCTGGCCCTCGTCATTGCCGCGGCGCTGCTGCATGCGCTCTGGAACGTGGTTGCGAAGAAGGCCGGTGGCGACGCCCGCTTCTCGCTGCTGCTCACGGCCTTCCAGGTGGTGCTGGCGCCGCCACTCGGTCTGTGGCTGGGCTGGGAGACGGTGCCGCGCTGGAGCTGGCGCGAGTGGTGCACCATCGTGGCGAGTGCCGCGGCCAACCTCGTCTACTTCCACACCTTGCTGCGCGGTTATGCGCAGAGCGACCTCACCGTGGTCTACCCGGTGGCGCGCGGCACCGGCCCTCTGCTGGCTTCGCTCGGGGCCCTCGTGCTGCTGGGCGAAACCATGAGCTGGCTCGGCGGGGCCGGTCTGATGCTGGTGGTCGCCGGCATCTTCCTCGTGGCCGGTGGCACGGCGGTCTGGGCGCGCAGCCACGACGCCGCACAGCGCCGGCGCGTGCTCGCCGGGCTGGGTTGGGGCGCGGCCACCGGGCTCAGCATCGCCACCTACACGCTCATCGACGGGTATGCCATCAAGGTGCTGGCGATCCAGCCGGTGCTCTTCGTCTGCCTGTGCAACCTAGTGCGCCTGCCCATGCACATGCCGGCCGCCTTGCACGACCTGCCGGCCTTCGTGCAGGCGGCACGTGCGCAGTGGCGGCATGCGCTGCTGGTCGCGTCGATGGCGCCGCTGGCCTATCTGCTGAGCAAGACCAACGTCTGAAGCAGATCGCTCGGCGCGTCGACGGCGTGACGATCAGCGTCATCTCGACGAAACCCTGCATGTCGGCGACGAGCGACTCGACGGAGTCGGCGCGATTGGCGAGCGCGGCGCGGCAGGCGTCGTCGTCGTCGAAGCGCTGGCCGTAGCGCGCCGGCACGGGTGTCGAACCGGTCTCCAGCGCCGCCTCGACGACCGCATCGTGCGCGCGCACCTCGTCGATCGAGACCGGGACGTCGCGCGCGACGTCGCTGACCCAGGCCACGAGGCCATCCACGGGCAGGGCGCGTACCCGGGCGCCGGCGAGCCCGCTCAACCCCGGCGGGATCGCGTCGCCCGTGTCATCTGGAAGTACGCAGTACAAATGAGTCGTCATCGTCCGTCCGGCGGCGAGGCGAGCTGTGTCAGCGTTGGGTTGACGCCGTTGTCGAATCGCGGTCTCGATCGACGTCAGCAACAGGCGAAGGTCGAGCATGAGTAGATCTATATCAGCGACGGAGATCGTGACCGTTCCCGTGATCACGACACCCTTGTCGAGCACGTGGTTGAGCAGATCGCCGAGGACGAGCTGCTCCTCGTCGATGCCAGCGTCGTCGTCAGGCGCCACGATCGGCCTCGCTCGCGAAATGATACGGTGGCCAAGGCCCGGTAAAGTCGAACCGCAGCCCGTGCGCGGCGTGGCATTCGACGAGCGACGTGAGCGTTTGCTGAAAGTACTCCAAGCGTGCCGGCGCGACGAGGAACGCCGCGTTGAGAATCATCACGCCGCGGGCCGCGCTGTCACCGTCGGCGCGCGGAATGGCCACCCGAACCGACTGCAGCGACGCCGCGCCGAGCGCGGACGCGATCTCGTCGACGAGACGCTGCGTCACGGCTCGCATCTCGTTCCTCTTCTCGGCATCGAGCTTTCGCTCGAGCAGGTAGCGCTGCCCCGGCGACGCCGCCGCAGCGGTGGCCGCCAGCTCCGCGAGCCGCGGGCTGAGAGTCGAGATCGCCGACAGCAGCTCGCTGTCGACACGGTACACGCGCAACGCGTACTCGCGCCCCTCGGCGAGGCGCCCGAGCGTCGCCACCAACTCCGCCTCGCGGTCGCGAAGCATCGCGCGCACCGCGGGCCGTCCGCTGAACAGCGAGAACATCGGCAGCGGAACGACCGGCCCAAGATCGCTCGCCCATGTGAGCACGCGATCGTGCGCCACGGCGCGAGGACTCAGCCACTCGACGTCGCCGCTGTTCGCCTCGAGCGTCGGCGGCTGCGTACTGCGAGCGCCGGAAGCGCCGACACCAACGCGGCGACGTGCGTCGCCTCGCTCGAGCGCGACGTCGGTGTCGTCCAGGCCGGCCGGCAGCGTCGCGGGCGAGAAGCTCGCCGGCACGATGCCGTACACGTACCAGATCGCGTTCGACGTCGATGAACCCATGGACGATCGATCAGGAATTCGGGAGCCCGATTCGCCACGAAAGCGACCACTCGCGGATTGCTCGCGCGCCGATTGGCGGTGGCTGAACTTCCTCGGCGCAAAACTGGCGCGCGGCAACGGTTGCAGGAAGAGGGCGGAGCGAGTCGTCGACGCGATTCCAGATGATCGCGGCGTCACGTCGATGCCGCGCGCGCGCACCGCGGCTGCGAGTCGCATCGGTTCGGCGCGCACGACCGGTTCGTCGAGCGAGACGAGGACGAGTCCGCATTGCGCCGTGATCGTGCAGCAGCGTCGTCGAGCGCGCG
Organism: uncultured delta proteobacterium; assembly: GCA_963745025.1. Taxonomy (GTDB): domain Bacteria; phylum Desulfobacterota; class Binatia; order JACPRU01; family JACPRU01; genus CAVQIG01. The sequence continues at coordinate 2,845 of CAVUWD010000011.1, read as the reverse complement.
CGTGCGCTTCGCGAAATCGAGCAGCTCCTGCGCGCGTCTCGCCGAGCGCGACGACGTCGCGGTACTTGAGCATCAGACGCATGATGCCGGTGCGACCAATCGAGCGCGATCGCCGGCATCTCGAGCAGCCGTAGCAGATGTCCCGTCGGCGCGGGATCGACGATGATGCGGCGAAAGCGACGCTCGGCGAGCGCGTCGCCAAGGATCGAGAGCGCGAACACCTCGTCGATGCCCGGTGGCGCGAGCGCAAGAAGATCGCGCAGAATGGCGCGATCCCGCTCGACGTCGACGCCGCGGCCGACGAGCGCCGTCGAACAGCGCGTCGATGCGCGTGCTGATACGTGTCGCGCACGCGCGCGAACGCGGCGGTCGCGTCCATCTGTCGCGACGACGAGACCTGGCGCGTCGTCGAGCTCGACTTCGATGTCGGCGCGCGCCCACGCCGCGTCGCTCGCCCGAGCGCGTCGGCGATCGACGGCGCGGGATCGGTCGAGACGAGCAGCGTGAGTGCCGCCGTGCGCTCCGTCGCCGCGATGGCGAGCGCGCACGCCACCGTGCTCTTGCCGACGCCGCCTTTGCCGCCGACGATCGTGAGCGGTCCTGAGCGGTGGTCCGGTGATCGCTGGTCGCGAACGGTGGGCGTCGCGCGTGAACGTGGAACGCTGGATCCGGTCGCTCAGCGTTGCTGGCGCCGAGCGTTCGGTCGTCTGTCGCTCAGCGCTCCGAGCAGCATCGGGACGACTTCCTTGACTGCCGACTCGGACGGCTTCCGCGCGCGGGAGGCGATAACGCGGAGCCGACGGGTCGAGCGGTCCATCGGCTACCGGTTCGCCATCGGCCGCGTTGACGATCGATCGCGGCGACGCGCACGCGAGCGCGGCGAGCGCTCGAGGTAGCGCGCGCGTCTCGGCGGCGACGACCGGCTCCGCGCGCGTGACGACGACCGCGGCGACCGACTCGCGCGTCGGCGAGCGCGGCGCGAAGCGCGTCGATGCGCGACGCGCATGTCGTCGAGAAAGTCGTCGGCCCGGTCGCGGCGATAGCGATGCGTGAGCGCGCGGACCATGAAGCGATGCTTGTCCTGCATCAGCGTCGAGCATCGACAAGCAGCGCGCGAAACGTCTCCGGGCAGCGCGAGCAGACGAAGCGTGTGTCCCGTCGGCGCGGTGTCGACGACGATGCGCGCGTACTGCGCCGACGCGGATCGCGAGAGCTCGGCGAGCGCGAGCAGCGCGAAGATCTCGTCGACGCCCGGGAGCGCCGCGTCGACCAGGCCGTCGACGTCGTCGCGATCGAGATACGTGCCGCGATCGATGATCTCGGCGATCGTCATCGCGCCACCGCCGAGAAACTCGCGCGCGCAGCTCCGGCGCCGAGAGCTGGCGCGCGTCGAGGTCGGCTGTTGCCCGCGACGGGATCGGCGTGCGTCGACGACGGGCGCGCCGATCACCTCGGCGAGCGCCGCGGCGGGATCGGTCGAGACGAGTAGCGTTCGTTCGCCGCGCCGCGCGAACGCGGCAGCGATGCCGACGGCGCACGTCGTCTTTCCGACGCCGCCTTTGCCGACGACGAGCGACGTGCGCGGGGAGCGACTGCGAGCAGCGCGTCGAGCGCGCTCACTCCTCGCGCTGTCGTCGCGCGCGACGCGCACTGGTCCGCCGCTCGTCGCCTTTGCCGAGTCGCTCGCGCCAGGCGCGCACCTCGCGCAGGCGCGTCATCAGCGCGGCTTCGCGCTCGACGTATTCGGCGTCGTCGATGTCGCCGAGCTCGAGCTGCATCTGCAGCTCCATGAGGTCCTGCTTCACCGGCGCATCGTCGGTGCAGCTCTTCCTCGACGACGTTCTGCACCTTGCCCAAGCGACCACCTGATCCCGGCGACGGGACCGGTGACCGGGAAGAAGAGGAGCTTGGTGGGTTCGGTTGCTCATCGGCTATCGGCCGGCGGCTGCGGCTTGGCTGATACCCGCGCCCGCATCCGTCCCCGTCAGTCCGCCTTCTCCAGCTTCAACTTGATATTCACGAAGTTGTACGGCGGCCACGGCCCCGAGTACTTGAAGCGTCAGCACGTCCTCGTACTTGCCGGCTCGTCTCCTTCACCCGTTCGTCGAACGCCTGCTCCTGCGCGCGATCGACGAGGAAGGCGGCGTTCAGGATCATCCGGTCGCCGATCGGCTTGTTCGAGCGGCTCGCGACGGCGACCGGCTTGAGCGCCTCGTGGATGTCGGCCACGTACCGCGCGCTCATGTCCTCGAGCGCCGACTCGATCAGCCGGCCGAGCTGCATCCGCGCGAAGTACGTCGAGCTCGTCGTGTGCCGGCTGATCTCGTCCTTGAGCCGGCGGATCTCGTCGTTCTCCCGCTCGAGGTTCGCGATGACCTTCTCGCGGTCCCACAGCACCTTGAGCCCGAACTCGATCTTGTCCTGCATCTTGTCCAGCACGTCGCTGAACGCCTGATACGTCGAGCGCAGCAGCTCCGTGACGTCGTCCTCGGACCGGAACACGGTGCCGAAGCGACATCGGGATGACCGTGAACTCGCGCATCACCGTCTCGTTGACGAACTCGTGGGCGAGGACGTTCTCGCGCGTCGGGTCGTAGATGACGATCGGCGTGTCGCTCACCACGGCGGCGAGGTCCCGGTAGGCGACGGTGAACACCCGCTGGCCGCCGCCGATGCCGATCGAGCCGAAGTCGCGCTGGCGATCGCTGCGGACGATGCAGTAGACGTATTTCCCGCCGTCGGACGTGCCGGCAGGGGAAGCGAATTCGGACTCGGCGAGGTGGCCGGGGCGTTCGGACATGTGACGGCTGACGGACAGCTTGGAGCGAGGAAGATACGCAATATC
>CAVUWD010000010.1:0-279717 GCA_963745025.1 uncultured delta proteobacterium | reverse complement strand
TCGCGGGACGGCCCAAGGGACCTGCGCGCCCTGCTCGTGCGAGATGTCATGCGGGTGCAGTTCAGGGGGTCGATCACATGACCGCTAGGGCCGTGGTCTGGGACGTCGTGGGACGTATGAGCGAGTGGTGCATTCACCGAAGCATCACGAACGTGATACCGAGCGCGCCGAATAGCCATCACGCTTACGACGCCGACGATGCTGCCGAGGCGCGTCCCGCCCACGAAACCGGCAATCGTGGCCTTTCGTACCGGTGTTACCGAGGCTGCGACCAGGATAGCTGTGGCTGCCTCCGCAGTAGACACCTGTACACCCGACAGGCGCGCCATCGAGAGGGTGAGAGCATCGACATCGGCGATGCCGGAAATGGCGGCCAACGAATAGCCCCGCGTTGCCAGCGTGCGTAGCGACCAACTTGGCCAGCAAGAGAATGGCCGCGATCAGTGCGGCCAGCTGCAGGACCGTGCCAAGGTCGAAGGGATTCTTGATCTGCAGTTGTGGGTGTTCCGTTGCGCCGTTCTGCCTTTGCCGCAACCAGAGCACTGCGGCACCCGCGCCTAGCACGGCCGCGGCCGCGACACTCGGCCAGATGAGCGCAGCAGCGACTCCGACTGAGGACGCCCGCGAGCACAACGATGCGCGCCATCATAGTGATGCCGGCCAACGAAATCCCGCTTGCGAGCAGGCGTACGCCCTGCGGGTGCTCCCGCGCGAGGCGGGCGAAGGAGAGCGTGGTTGCGGTAGAGGAGGCCAGGCTTCCGGCAATGGCAGCGACAGCGATGCCCTTGCGCTCGCCCAGCACGCGCACGGCGATGTATCCGACAAACGAGACGGCGGCGATGAGGATAGTGAGCAGCCAGATTTCCGAGGGGTTGAGCACCTGCCAAGGGTCGACAGGCCGGTTCGGCAGGATCGGAAGTAGCTCAAGAACGACATCGCAAGCAACACGAGCACGCTGCGCATTTCGGGCCAGGTGACGTTGCGCACCCAACTGTGCAGCGGCTCGCGGAGGGCGAGCAGGATAGTCATGGCGACAGCGGCTGCCACAGCTACGGTCTCATTGCCGAGCGTGGCGTAGGCACCGAGCACGAAGGTGAGAATGCCGGCGACGATACCTGTCACGCTGGAATCTTCTCAGCGGCAGCCCTCAAGGAAGCTGAATGTCACCAGGGCACCGGTGAAAGCCAAAAGCCCGGCGGCGAGCACGAATGGGGAGCTGACAAGAGATGTGAGTCCGCAAATGCCGCCAAGGAGACCTGTTAGCGCGAAGGTGCGAAGACCTGCGGTGCGCTGATGGTCGCTTTCCTCACGTGTTTGCCAACCGCGTTCGAGGCCAACGAGCAAACCGATGGCCAGCGAACGCCCAGGCGACGGAACAGCTCTTCCTGATCCATCTACTCGCATTTCCCGTAGCCGGGCCCGCCCCGTGGCCGGCGTGTGACGAGCAACCTCACTCCACTTTGAAGTCTTTCGGCTTCCAATCCGGCTTCGGATATTGCGGGCTCATTGCTTCTAGCGTCTCCGCGCACCGATGAAGGCGACTGCAGCGTTGCGCGCCCACTTGCGATCCGCGGGAATGACATACCACGGCGCCCATTCCGTCGAGCATCTCGTTGAGCATCAGCTCGTAGGCCTCTTGGTATTCGTCCCACAGCTTGCGATCTTCAAGGTCGCTTGGGTTGAACTTCCAGCGACTTGCGGCTCGTCGAGCCTCGCTTGCAAGCGCTCTCGCTGTTCCTTCTTGGATATGTGCAGCACCTGAACTTCCAGAGCGTGTCGGCGGGTCGTCGCCCGGATCGAAAAGCGAGACGTCGGTGCGGCCGAGGATCCGCCAGCCCCCGGGTGTCGCACGCGGGTAGATGCCGGTGAATTCGCCGCCGATTGCGACGCTGCCCGACGGCACCCGCGTGCGCGGCGTCGCCAGGCGAGGTGTGGCCAGCGTCGCGGGAAGTCCGATCAGATAGGCGAACCCCGGCGAGAAGCCGAGAAAGCCGACCGTGTAACGGACCGACGCATGGAGCTCGACGACGGCGCCTTCGTCGAGGCCGTGCACGCGGGCGAGCTCGGCAAGATCGGGCCCGGCGTCTGCGCCGTAGGCCACCCCGATCTCGTGAACGCGCGGCTCGCGGGCGGCCGCAACGCTAGCCGCCTCCTCCACCCGCTCGAAAGCAGAGATCAGACCAGGCGACGGCGCCTCGCCGGCGCGCAGCAGCACGAGCAGCGAAGCGGCCGCCGGAACCACGTCTTCGACCTGGGCGAGCCGCAAGTCGCGAACTCGATCGTAAAGCGCTCGCGCCGATTGATTTCGGCGAGCGAGGTCGTCGCCGGGAAACTCGCGCAGGATCGCTCGGTCTCCCACCCAACGCCATGTCGGGGAACTCGGCTCGCCCATGCGTTCAAGTCTTCGCCATTTTCGGCCGTGATGCTATGGTCGAGGCGGTATGAACGCGCGAATCGTCGTTGCCGTCGTCGGCGCCCTCACACTCCTCCTCGGTCTCGGCGGTCTCTTCCGCCCGGAATGGATCATGAGCTTCGTTGGCTACGCCGTGGCGAGCGACGCGCCGGCGACGCTGGTGCGCGGCGAGGTGCGGGCCGTCTACGGCGGGATGCTGATCGTCGCCGCCGTTTTCACCCTCCTCTCAGCACCGGATCCGCGCGAGCACCAGGGCAGACTGCTGCTTCTCGGGCTCCTCTGGATCGGCACCGGAACCGGCCGCCTGTTCGGCGTCTTCGTCGACGGAAACCCGGGGATCTTCGGCTGGCTCGCGCTCGCGCTCGAGCTCGGCGGCGGCGGCGCGCTGATCGTGGCTTCACAGGCGGCGGGACGCGCGTCCATCTCGACCGCGTCGACCGGGAGCCAAGCGCCCCCGTCGGCGCCCTAGCCAAGGCCCCGCGGTACGTCCGGGCCGGGCGGGCGAGAAGCGGTCGAGCTCGGAGGATCGATCGCCGAGAATCGCCGCTGCCCGAGACACCCAACGGCACAGGTCGCGGCGCCCGCGAACCCGGCGCCGATGATGACAATGTCGGCGGCCTCTGCCACAAGAAGATTCGCTAGCATCAAGCGCGAGGAGAGACATCATGGTGCGTGTCGAGAAGCAGGACGTCGTGACAACGATCATCCTCGATCGTCCCGAGGTCCGAAACGCGGTCGACCGCGCTACGGCCGAGTCGCTCGCCGATGCGTTCCGCGCCTTCGAAGCGGACGCGGAGGCGCGCGTCGCGGTCCTGTGGGGCGCGAACGGAACGTTTTGCGCGGGCGCGGACCTCAAGCATTTCGACAACCGCGTCCGCGACGACGGAGACGGTCCGATGGGCGTCTCGCGCATGATGCTCGCCAAGCCTGCCATTGCCGCGGTGGCCGGCTACGCGGTCGCGGGCGGCCTCGAGCTCGCCCTCTGGTGCGATCTTCGGGTCGCGGAAAAGGACGCCGTCTTCGCGGTCTTCTGCCGACGGTGGGGCGTGCCGCTGATCGACGGAGGCACGGTGCGACTGCCCCGGCTGATCGGCCTGTCCCGCGCGCTCGACCTGATTCTCACCGGCCGGCCGGTGAAGGCCGACGAAGCGCTGGCGATGGGCCTCGCCAACCGCGTGGTCGCCAACGGCGAATCACGAGAGGCCGCGGAGACGCTCGCCCGCGAGATCGCAAGCTTCCCTCAGGAGTGCATGCGCAACGATCGTCGCTCCGCCCACGACCAGTTCGGGCTTGAATTGGACGAGGCGATTCGTAATGAATTTGCACTCGGCGGGAGATCGCTCGCCTCGCCGGAGCTCTCCGGAGGTCTCGGACGGTTCCGCGGAGGTCACGGTCGGCATGGATCGTTCAGCACGTAGAGCTCTCGGCGTCGCCGTTCTGGTCGCGCTCGTCGCGCCGGCGGCCGTGCGCGCGGACCGCTGGGAAACGACCCGCCAGACGGTCATCGACCCGATCAATTCCGAGTTCCACCGTCACCTGCCGGCGTACATCAAGTCGCGCGACCTGGATCAGATCCTTTCGCTCTACGTGACCGACGCCGGCTCGGGCCTGCTCTGGGACGGGAGCCGTGCGATCTACCCGCAGCAAGAGGAGGAGATGGTCCGTTGGCAAGGATCGACCGGACGCGAGTCGATCCGCGATCGCTATCAGCGGATTCTCGATCTCTTCCCCACGGTCGACAAGGCGGAGCTACGCATTCACCGAATCTACTGGGACGCGGCCGATGCCGAAGGGTATCCGGCCGACGTTCATCTGATCGTCCGGGGCACGCGCGCCGACGGTTCCGCCGCGCAGCTCGATCAACGCATGCACATCCACATCGCGCAGCGAAGCAAGGACTGGCGCATCACCGCCGAGGAAGTCACCGCGCGCGAGATGGTCTCGCGCCGCGAGCCGCGGTTCGCCCTCGCCACCGAGGAAGCGGGGATCCGAAACACCCACACCAACGCGGGCTCGCCGATCTTCCGGATGATCGGCGGCACGACGAGCAGCGCGGGAACCGCCGTCGCCGACGTCGACGGGGACGGCTGCGAGGACCTTTTCCTCCCCGGCGATCCCGAGGCGGTTCTCTACAAGAACGACTGCAACGGCACGTTCACGGACGTCACCGCGCAGTGGGGCATTCCCCACCCCTTCCCGGCCGTCGCCACGGGCGCCGTGTTCTTCGACTACGACAACGACGGCCGGCCCGATCTCTTCGTGGCGGCGATCAAGGGCGGCAACCGCCTCTTCCACAACCTCCCGGGCAGCGACGGGGCTCCGCGATTCGTCGACGTCACCGTCGAGGCCGGCATTCCAGAGGGCGCCTGGTCGAGCATGGCGACCGTCGCAGACTACGACCGCGACGGCTTCCTCGACGTCTACGTCGTGCGCATGGGAGATCACGAAAAGACGAGCCCGAGGCCCAACTACGAAGCCAACAATGGATTGCCGAACCAGCTGCTCCACAACAACCATGACGGCACGTTCACCGACGTGACGGGGCAAGCGCGCGTGGGCGACAGGGGCTGGGGGCTCGCCGGCGCCTGGGGCGACTACGACAACGACGGTTGGCCCGATTTGTACGTCGCCAACGAATTCGGATTTTCGGTGCTCTACCGGAACCGCGGCGACGGTACGTTCGAGGACGTGAGCGCAAAGAGCGGCGCGAGGATCCGTACCGCGGGCATGGGTGTCGCGTGGGGCGACTACGACGGCGACGGAGATCTCGACGTCTACGTCTCCAACATGTACGCGAACTCGCGCTGGGCGCTCTTTCATCCAGACTTTCCGGTGCCGGCGCCTTGGTACTTCCGGCTGCTCGGAGTCTTCACGACGGAAGTGAAGCGCCGCTCCGATCAAATCATCGAGGACCTGACGCGCGGCTGGACGCTCTTCCGCAACAATGGGAACGGCACGTTCACCGACGTGTCCAGACAGGCCGGCGTGCGCGACGCGCAGTGGGGCTGGGGAGCGGAGTTCCTCGACTACGACAACGACGGCCGGCTCGACATCTTCGCCGAGAACGGCTTCGTCACCGGCCAGCTCCCCGACGACGTCTGAATGGACATGTTCGAAGGCGTCGGTCGACGCCTCGATCAGACGACCGGAACGCTGCTGAACATCGGTTCGCACAGCCTGAACGGTCGTGAGCGAAAGGTGCTCTTGCGCAACAACGGCGACGGCACGTTCACCGACGTCGCGTTCGTGAACGGCGCCGCGCGGCAAGAAGACGGGCGCGGGCTCTCCGTCTTCGACTACAACAACGATGGCCAACCCGATCTCTTGCTGCGCAACTACAAGCAGCCGACCCAGCTCCTGAAGAACCGCGGCGGCCGCGAGCATTGGGTCGAATTCAAGCTCGTCGGCACGGTCTCGAACCGCGACGCCGTGGGCGCGAAGATTCGCCTGCGCACCGGCCACGGCTGGCAGACCCGCGTCGTCGGAGCGGGGTCCGCGTACCTGTCCCAGCAGAGCTCGATCCAGCACTTCGGCCTCGCCGAGGAGAATCTCATCCGCGAGCTGGAGATCACCTGGCCCTCCGGCGCGACCACGCGGTTCGACGATCTCGAGGGCGGCCACCGCTTCACGATCACCGAAAACTCGCTGACGCCGATCACCTGCGCCGACCCGGCCTGTCCCGACTAGTGGGCTGTAACAGCTGGCCCTCTTGACTCGTTTGATAGTGGTCGTCATGATTGACCGATGATTGGTAACGATCGTCATCAAAAAAATTAGCCGCCGGCCACGAGATCAAGACTGAGCATGAAACCCGTTTGTCTGGTGATCGGCGCCGGTGCAGGCATTGGTGGAAACGTCGCGCGACGCTTCGCACAAGCGGGCTATCACGCGTGTCTGTGCCGACGCAGCGATCTGGACGGGCTGAATCGGATGGTCGACTCCATCAATCACGAAGGAGGCTCGGCATCCGGATTTCTCCTCGACGCGATCGAGGCAAACAGCATTGAAGAGCGGGTTGCCGCCATCGAGGCGGACATCGGTCCGATCGAGGTCGTCGTCTACAACCTGGGCGCCCAGATCGGCGACCGGGCGCTCGGCGATACGTCTCTCAAGGCATTCGAAACGGGATGGCGACTCGGCACGTTCGGCCTGTTTCGTCTTGCATCGGTCGTTTGCCCGCTGATGGCGGGGCGCGGCAAAGGGACGATTCTGGTGACTTCGTCGACGGCAGCAATGCGCGGCAATGGCGGCCAACATTCCCATGCGGCTGCGATGGGCGGACGACGCATGCTGTGCCAATCGCTCAACGCGGAGTTCGCTTCGAAGGGAATTCACGTCGTGCACATCGTCATCGACGGCGCGGTAGATGCGCCCGACACGTTGGGAAAGATGCTCGGACCGGAGCGCTTCCAGCAACTGAGAGAAACCCGAGGCAACGAACACGACGGGCTCATGCTTCCCGCCAAAATCGCGGACACCTATCTCCACCTCGCGCAGCAACATCGATCCACGTGGACGCACGAGCTCGACATGCGTTCGTTTTCGGATCGCCCCTGGTGGAATCACTGAGTCGGATCGTACGTATGGATGAGACCATGTGGTTTTTTAAAGCAACCATTCTATGTATGCAGGAGAGGGATTCGATTCGCCTCGACATCACCTTTCGTTTCGGAGCGCGAACATGACCCAATCGGAAAAACCGGACCAACAATCGGTGCAGGACGTTGCGCTCATCGTCGGAGGCGGCCCCGGAATCTCCGCAAGTTGCGCCAGGCTATTCGCGGGAAGGGGGATGAAGGTCGCCATCGCCGCGAGGAGTCCGGACAAGCCGGTCCTGGAGAAGCTCGAGAAAAGGCACGGCGTTCGCCGATATGCCTGTGATGCAAGCGAACCGGCGTCCGTGGAGCGGCTCTTCCGCGATGTGGTTCGGGATCTCGGGTCGCCCACACTCGTCGTGCACAACATCGACGGCCGGGTGCCGGACATTTTTCGCAAGGGGATCGCCGAAGCCGAACCGAGCCTGGCGCTCAACACGCTTCGAAACTCGGCATTCAGCGCATTTTTGGTGGGTCAACAGGCAGCGCGACTCATGCGTACCAACAAACCCGATCGCAACGGGGTGAAGGGCACGATCATCTTCACGAACGCGAGCGCATCGCTCAAAGGTTTCCCGTTGAGCGGCGCGTTTGCGATGGCATGTCATGCGAAGTCCGGACTGGCCCAAAGCATGGCGAGGGAACTGATGCCGGAAGGCATCCACGTTGCAAACGTACCGATCGACGCGGCAATCGGCTGGACCCAGGAGGACGGCACTCGAGCGCACCGCCTCGCAGGAACAACCGTCGACGACAACATGGCCGACCCGGACCACATCGCGCAGACGTATCTTCAACTGCATCGGCAGCATCGATCGACTTGGGCGTTCGAAATCGTGTTGCGGCCGTGGGTCGAAAAATGGTGACGCCAAAATGTCCGGTGTTCGTTCGCGGAGATGAGTTGTGGACCGTGGTCGACCCAATCGCGGGTCGCGTCAAACGCCGATCTGTTCGGAGGCGTTCTTGTGTCCCGACCATTTGGGCAAGGCGTCGGCCATGTCCACGATCCGCTGGCCGTAGAATATGTGACAGGTCGGCCGGAACGCTTCGGGCACCTCGCCCACCTCTCCGAAATCGAACAGCGTCGGAAACGCGAGCCACATGCGGCGGCCTTCGTCAGCGATGGGCGTGCCGCAGCGCGCGCAGCTCACCTTGCACGGCGCCACCCGCTCGGCCCGGTCGAGGGTGTAGGAATAGAAACGAAGATGCTCGATCCCGCGGGTCATCCGGACATGGCGCTTGTGGAAGATCGCGGCCCATTGCATGGGCGCGCCGTGCAACGACTGGCAGGCCCGGCAGTGGCAGATCTTGGCATCGACCGGATCGGAGCTCACCTCGTAGCGGACCGCGCCGCAATGGCAGCTTGCCCGGTAACGCGGCGTGAACGCATCGTCGTCAAGGCGGGCGTATTCAGGGCCGAGGTCGCGCATTCGAGCCTCCCGTCACCGCCGAGACAAGCCACGTGGCGGCTGTGCTGGAATCGGCGACACTCTATCCCAACCCCGGCCCGCGGACGCCTCGATGGGCTTCGCCAGCGCCGGCCAGTAGAATTTCCGCTCGCCGGTCGAGAAGGAGCACCGCCATGGCCGAAGCGCGGATCGTGCGGAACGGGGAGGGCGAGAGGATAGCGGGTACAAGAGGCCTGGAAGCGACATAACCCTCCATCTCGGACACTGGCTGTCGCACGACGGGCCCGATTTTACGGCTCTTGAGCTATCACCGCGGCTCGATGAAGCTGCTCGGCCAGACGCCGCCGGCGCGGCGGCCCCTCGTCCGGTCCGCGGAGGAGCTGCCCCTCTACGAGTTCGACTTCGACCTGACGCAGAAGGAGGGGCTGACGTTCGTCGGGGATCCCGACTACGTGGGCCCGCGAGATTCGCGCCCACATGCAAGAGCTGGGCGCCGGCGTGTTCATGGGGCTGTTTCAGTTCGGCAGCCTGCCCCACCCCCTCGCGACGAAGAGCATCGAGCCGTTCGCGAAGACCGTGCTCCCCGCGCTTCGACGCGAGTAGGGCGGAGGACCGATCGGGCGCCCGGAGGTCCCGCGCTCCGGCATCACCGGCCGCGCGCCACGGCCTCGAGCTGACGAAGCCAGAAGGTCATCTGCAACTCCTGGAACAGGTCGTGCGCGGCCGCCAGCGCCGCCCCGGCCGCGTCGCCATCACGCCTGCGCCGGGCGAGCCGACCGAGGCCGAGATGGCAGTGCCCCTGCAACGGGCGCATGCCGAGCTGCACCGCCAGCGCCAGGGCTTTGCGGTAGTGCTCCTCGGCCCGGTCCTCGTCGGGGTCATCGCGGATCGCCCACACGTCGCCGAGGAGCTTGAGAGCATACGCTTCGTGCCCGCGCTCGCGCTGTTCCATGGCGAGGTCGATCGCCCTCGTGGCGAGGGGGGAAGCGCTCTCGGGTCGCCCGGCCATGACGTGCGCTTCCGCCAGGCGGACGAGCCGGAGGGGATGATTCGCCATCAGCTTCATGGCGACCGCCCGCTCCACCGCTTGCTCGAGGAGTGGCAGGGCGTCGTCCAAGCGCCCGAGGCCGATGTACGCCGCGCCCAGCGTGGACGCCACGAAGGGCCATACCCGGCCGATAGGCTCACCGGGATCGGTGCGGAGCCCTCGGTCCAGGATGGACGTGGCGCGCTCGACCTCTCCCTGGAGCACGAGGACCGTTCCGAGGCCGACGCACGCGACGACGAGGCTGTACGCCGGGTCCCCCGTCTCGGCGATGTGTAGCGCCTCCTCTCCCACGGCGAGTCCTTCCGCGAACTCTCCTTGCTCAGCCAGGCACATGGCGAGCCAGGCGCGGGAAAGCACCGAGGGCAGCCCGAGCATTTCCGACCGATCGTGGAGCAGCTCGTCGCCGATCAGCTCGACATTTTTCCGGAGGTATTCCCGCGCGCGGGAGTACTCGCCGAGCGAGTGGTGGGCTTGACCGAGGCGTAGGTTCACCGCAACGTGGAGACCGAAGCTCCATCCCTGGATAGAGGACAACGCGCCCAGCTCCCGCGGGGCGGTGCGGATGACGTGCTCGTGGTCCCCCACCCACCAGAGAACGCCCCCGCTCTCGAAGCCGGCGAAGCTGCTCTTATACTCGTCGAGGGTCGGCAGCTTGCTGCCCCGGAGATATGCGACGGCTCGACCCCAAAGCTCCCCGCGGAACGCGTGAAGTGTGAGCCAGCTCGTCTGCTCGCCGGCGCGTTCGGGATAGAGCCCTTCGAACGCCCGGACGATCGCGGCGTGCAGGGCGCGACGGCGCTCCTGGAGCAGTCCCCCATAGGCCACTTCCTGGGTCAGCGCATGCTTGAACGTGTATTCGAGCTCGGGGAAGAGCGCCGTCTCGTACAGGAACTCGGAAGCCTGGAGTCGGCCGAGACCGTGCCGGAGCGCGTCGTCCGACAGCTCGGCGAGGGCCTGCAAGAGCGCGAACGGGACTTCCTTGCCGATCACAGCCGCCGTTTGGAGCAAGGTCTTGTCCTCCGGCGGCAGGCGATCGATCCGGGCCGCGAGGATGGCCTGCACGGTGGCGGGCATCTGAATCGTGTTGAAGGCTTTCGCCAGCCGGTAGGCACCCCGCTCTCCGGTCAGCGCCCCCGTCTCCACGAGCGTCTGCACGCACTCCTCGAGGAAGAACGGGGTTCCCTCCGCCCGCTCGGCGAGCATTTGCTTGATCGGATCGAGCTCCGGGTGCTCACCGACGAGCGCCCGGAGGAGCTCCTCCGAGCTCTCTGGAGGCAGCGGGTCGAGCCGGAGCTGGCTGTAGTAGGTCTTGCCTGCCCATCGATGGGAGTACTCGGGGCGGTAGTTGACCAGCAGCAGGCGTCCGAGGCTTCGCGCAGGTGGTCCTGTTCCCGGTCGCGCCCAACGAAGCGGGTGAGGCCTCGCGCCGCCGCGGCCTGCCAGCGTGTGCGCGTGGCCGTCGGGCTGATCAGCTCGAACACCTCCACCGGCGCCGTCACGCCCTTGACTGGCATCGGACCGAGGGAGACGACGTGGACGAATCCCTCGGCGAGCCGGACCGTCTCGCCGGTCAATCGCGTCGTCCCGGGCGTCGCGAGCTGCTCCATGCGCGCGGCCAGATGCGTCGTCTGGCCGACCGCGGAGTAGTCCATGCGGAGATCGCTGCCGATGGCGCGAACTACCACTTCGCCCGAATTGAGTCCGATGCGGATCTGTGACCTCGACACCGTGCTCCCGGCGCAGCTCCGCGGCGTAGCCGGAGATCGCCTGCTGCATGGCGAGGGCGGCGTAGCGGGCTCGGACGGCGTGGTCCTCGTGGGCGAGCGGGGCGCCGAAGAGCGCCATGATCCCGTCGCCCATCACCAGTATCGGCGGCCGAGTTGCCACAACGATCGATCCCGGACGTTGGGAGCTCCGGGAACTCTACAGGTCTCCCCAGCGGGCCTAAGCGCCACCTCCCGGTATGATGGCCGGGATGGTCCCGGCGTCAGCCGCGACGGCGTAGCGCATCGATCAGAAGCCCAAACGCCGCCGATGACCGCGGGATGGTTCATCGACATACCCCAAAAGACCACCCTCAGCTGGGGGCGACGCGTTTCAGCCCTTCCGCCACCGTCTGGAGGATCCGTCGCGACAAGGCTTCCTCGTCGACTGCGCGTGCGAGAATGAGTGCGCCCACCATTGCCGAGAAGAGCTGAATCGCCATGTCGTAGCGCCGCGACGCCGTCCTCGCTGGAACCAGCCCCGCGAGGATGTCGAGACTCTCTTCGAGCCTCTTCGTGAATACATCACGAATCTTCTTCGGCTGGCGAGCGATGTCCGAGCCGAGCGCTGCGACCGCACAACCTGCGCCGGGTGAATCCCGATGGCGCCGAGACAAGTAGCGGTCGATGATCCTCTCGAGGACGTCGTTCTTCTCCTCGCCGCTCGCGTCGCGCGCCCATAACTCGCGCGACTCGTCGAGTACGAGGCGCAAAGCCTCCGCGACGACCGCCTCCTTCGATTCGAACTGGCTGTAGAAAGCCCCGTGCGTGAGGCCGGCGGCCTCAGTGATGGCATCGACGCCAGCCCCGTCGATGCCATGTTCACGGAAGAGCCGCGCTGCCGCGGTGAGGATCTGTCGTCGATTTTCGGCCGCCGCCTGCTTGGACACACGCATCGAAAAACTTCCTCCTCAGGCCCTCTTGCCTTGATGGTGATCGTCATGATTGACCTACGATTGGTAACGATCGTCATCAAAAACGAAAATAGCCGCTGGCCGGGAAGATGGCAATCTCCTCGCGAGCGCCAGGAGGATCCATGCCGCAAGACGTCGATTTCTTCTTCGACTTCGTCAGCCCCTACATACCTCGCGCAGACGCAGTTGGGCGCCCTGAAGGAGCGAACGGGCGCTCGCTTCCGGCTCTGGCCGATGCACCTGCTGAATCTCATGAAGCAGGTCGGCAACGTCCCGACGACGGTCCTCTGCGCCAACAAGCTGAAGTACGCGACCCAGGACATCGCTCGCTGGGTGTCGCGCTACGGCGTGCCGTTTCAGATGAACCCACACGTCTTTAAGGGAGACCCGAGTCTCTCCCTGAGAGGAGCCCTGGTCGCCCAGAAGCAGGGCGCGGAGGACGCCTATAACCGCGCGATCTTCGGTGCCTTCTGGAGCGAGGGTCTCGACGTGAACGACCGAGCGCTCTTGGCGGGGCGACTCGGCGCGGCGGGCCTGGATGGAAAGGCAATCCTCAAGACCGCCGACGAACCGGCGTATGGCGAGCGGGCCCGGCGACTAGCGCCCGCGATGATCGAAGCGGGGGAAGGAGCGATCATCGTCACCGGGAACACGTCGGCGCTTCGCGGCAAGCCCAGGTTCGCAGGTTTTGCACCGACCAAGGCGGCGCAACGGATCCTCGCAGAAGCGATCGCTCGCGAGATCGGGCCGAAGGGCGTGCACGTCGCCTATGTCGTGATCGACGCCGTCATCGACCTCGAATGGACCCGGGCGATGGTTTCGAAGCCTGCGGGAGACCCATTCTTCATCCAGCCGTCCGCGATCGCCGAGGAGGTGTGGCACGTCGCCCAGCAGGAACGGTCCGCGTGGTCGTTCAACGTCGAGATCCGGCCGTTCGCGGAGCCGTGGTGAGGACGGCATGAGCCAGCTTCGGATCTTCTCGTACCTGCCGAACCCGCGGATCTGGAAGGCGACGATCGCCGCTCGCCTCTGCGGCGTCGAGATCGAAGTCCGGGGAGCGCCGCCCACCGAGCTCCAGTCCTGGCTCTGGGACTTCGACGCGCGGCCGCTCTCGGCGGCCGACGAGTCCGAGCCCGCGGGCGAGCAGATCGGCCGAACCGGCTTCAAGGGAGTCAAGCTGCGGAAGACGCAGCGCCTTCCTCGAAGCGCATCCGTTCGGCACCGTGCCGGCCGCGTTCAGCCCCGACGGCATCATCGGCATCTTCGAGTCGAACAGCATCATGCGCGCGGTCGCCCGGCTCGGCGAGGGACGCTTCCCGCTCTACGGCAGCGGCCCTTACGAGGCGTCGCGCGTCGACAGCTTCCTCGACGCGAGCCTCGTCTTCGCTCGCGATGCGCAGACCGTACTTGCTGTCGCTGCTCGACGGATCCGTGTCCGCCGAGATTCAATCGCGAGCCCGGGACGGTCTCGCGCACCTATCTCGCCGGGATCAGCCGGGCGCTGCTTCCGGAGCGCCACTTCCTCGTCGGCGAGGGACTGACCCTCGCCGACATCTGCTTCGTCGCCGAGCTCGCACTCTTCTCGAACGAACGGGCACGGAGGAACGCGCTCGAGCGAGGAGGCCTCTCGCCGGTTCTCGACGGGGTCAGGAGTGACGCCGCATACGCGCAGGCCTTCGCGCATTTCGATCGTTTACGGAGGCATCCCGCATTCGCTCCCGACGTCGAGCCGTACCTCGAGAAGATCGACCGAGCAGCCTGAAGAGGAGTGCCGTGGCCCGTGGAAGGTGGAGCTGGGCGAAGCGCTACGGCGTCGCCTTCCAGCGAAGCCCCTTCCCGTTCCTCGGCAATACGCTGCGGCTCATGCGCGGTGCGGTGGTCAGCCAGAAGCTCGGGGTCTTCGAACCGCGCGAGCGCTGACCTTCAGCGGATCACGAGCACCGGGCAGTGCGCCTGGCGGATCACCCGCTCGACGACGCTGCCGAGAAAGAAGTGCTTGAGGCCCGTACGGCCGTGCGTGGCGATGACGAGCAACTCTGTCTCTTCTTCGCGCGCCACCTCGAGGATTCGAGCGACTGGGTCTCCGTCCACGACTCGCGTGCGATAGGGGACCGTAGCGGGCGTGGCGTCTTTCGGGACCCGCGCCCGCAGCGCCTCATGCGCCTTCTGCTCGGCCTGGAGCCGCGCCTCGGGGCGGAAGAGTTCCGTCGAAGAATAGTGCGCGTAGAGCGGATTCGGGGTCGGCGGAGTCTCAATGACGTGGCAGAGAACGACCTCCGCCCCGTGGTCGGCCGCGATCCGGAATGCGTACGGGATCGCGGCGTCGCCCGATTCCGAGAAATCGGTCGTCACCAGTACGCGCTTGAAGATGAGGGTCATTGATGGTCCTTTCTGCTCAGTCGCGGGCGATGAGCAGCGTGGCGACCCCGCAGGGCTCGCCGCGCACGGTGCATACGCGGGTCGCGGGCTTGCGGCCGGGACGGACATCGGACACGTCGAAGCCCTGCCGAGCCAGCCGCGCGTGGATCGCCTCCACGTCCGGCACCCGGTACGAGATCCCCCACAGGCGATCCTCTCCCTCGAGATCGCTCGCTCCGAGGGGCGCGACGATCTCCACCGTGATACCCCCGATGCGAAAGAAAAGCAGTCGCACACCCCAATCGGGGAAGCTCCGGTCGAGCGCGAGGCGAAGACCGAGCGCGCCGCCGTAGAAGGAGCGAGCACGATCCGGGCTTCGCGTGTTGATCACGACGTGATCGCAGCCCGCAATCGCGCTGACCGGCTCCTCGACCGGCTCGGCCAGGGGGAGGCACGCGGGGGGTGAGCGATGCTCGATCGCGAAGATCGTCACGCCGAGCGTTTGCGCCTCGGGAAGCAGGACGTTTCGCCAACGACGCTCAGCGCCGGTGCGCTCCTCGCGGCCGGCTCCGTCGATCGGATCGGTCGCGTCGACACCGCGGGCGCGCAGCTCACAGGCGCACGCCTCTGCATCCGAGGCTCCGAAGGCAAGCGCGAAGAGGCCTTCACCGTGGTCACCGAGCCAATCGACGAGCCGATCCGAGATGGGCCCCGGGCGCTGCGGAGCAAGCAGCTCGACGTAGAGGTTCTCGAGGCGAAAGAGCGTGTTCGCCGTTCCGTACGTCGGATGCGAGCCCCGCCACGAAGGTCGGAGGCCAAGAAGGCGAGTGTAGACATCGGTCGCAGCGGCCAGATCGCGAACGGCGATCACCAGATGGTCGAGCGTCGTCAGCATGCGCGTAGGCTAGTCTTTCACGTCGCGAGCCCGCGTTCACCCCGACCGATGGAGATCAATCAAACCGAGACGCGCCATTCGGGTGAAGTCGCTGTCCAACGACCAGACCGGTGCACCATGATCGGCCGCGATTGCTGCGACGATGAGGTCCCCGATGCCGAATCGCTCACCTGAAGCCGCGGCGTCCTCGATCCAAGACTCGATCCGTTCCCAGGTCCCGGCCTCGGGGACGTAGATTGGCAGAGCCGACAGCAGACGGCGTAGGCGCCCGCGATCGCGAGCGCGCGCTCCTGCCAAAATCTCGAGCTTCACGACGACCACGAGCGCCACGTCATCATGATCGAGAAGGCGCCGAAGCTCTTCGGACTCGACGCCGGACGCGGAGCGGAGGGCGGCGACCCACACCGACGTGTCGACGACGATCACGATCGGCTACGTGACCGCCGCCGCGCCTTCGGCAGATCGACGTCCAAGCGGACCGCACCCATGAGCTCCTTCAGCTCCTCGAGACGCCGCCGCCGAATCAGCTCACGCAGCGAAAGTACCACGGTGTCGGTCTTCGATTTGAACCCCAGAAGGCGACGCGCCTCCTCGATAAGGTCTTCCGGCAGATCGAGGGTGGTGCGCATACACTTTCTGCTAATCTATATGCATTGTGATGTCAATATTTGATCGCCAATAGCATACGATCTCGTGCCTGTGGTTGCGCTCTGCGGGCTCCGACGGTCTGCCGATTCCCCAGACGTCCGGCGGCGGCGGAGCTTCAGCTCTCGGGCGCGATCGCCCTTCCGGGAGGGCAGGAGATCGGGCTCGTCGACGTCGGGAGCATGGCGGCATTCGAGGTCGGCATTGGCGGGCATCGGCGACGGCATGCTACTACTGCTACGAGCGTCGGGAAGCCAGACGCACGAGGAGTACCATGGCGATCACGGACTTTCTCAAGAAGCAGTTCGTCGATGTCATCCATTGGACCGAGGATGGCGATGGCGTTCTCGCCTATCGCTTTCCCATGCAGGACTTCGAGATCCAGTACGGCGCGCAGCTCACCGTGCGCGAGTCGCAGATGGCCGTGTTCGTCGACGAGGGGAAGATCGCCGACGTGTTCGCTCCGGGGCGCTACAAGCTGACGACCCAGACGCTGCCGCTGCTGACGAACCTCAAGAACTGGGACAAGCTCTTCCAGTCGCCGTTCAAGTCGGACGTCTATTTCTACTCGACGCGCCTGCAGCTGAACCAGAAGTGGGGCACGGCGAATCCGATCACGATCCGCGACCAGGAATTCGGTGCGGTGCGCATACGCGCCTTCGGCATCTACTCCTACAAGATCGCCGATCCCAAAACGTTCTATCTGCACATCAGCGGCACGCGGGAGATCTACACGGTCGCCGACCTCGAGGGACAGCTGCGCAACACGATCGTCTCGTCGATCACCGATCTCTTCGGCGAATCGGGGATCGCCTTTCTCGACATGGCGGCGAACCAGGACGAGCTCGGGACGCGCTTGAAGGCCAAGGTCGAGCCGATGTTTCAGCAGTACGGGCTGGCGCTCGACCGCTTCCAGGTCGAGAACGTCTCGCTCCCCGAGGAGCTGCAGAAGATTCTCGACCAGCGGATCGGCATCGGCGTCGTCGGCGACATGGGTCGCTACACGCAGTACCAGACCGCCCAGTCGATCCCCATCGCCGCCGCCAACGAAGGCGGGGCGGCGGGAATCGGCGCCGGTGTCGGGGCCGGTGTCGCAATCGGTCAAACGATGGCTTCCGGGATCGCGTCGGCGACCCAAGCCGCAAAGCCGGCAGCGGCGGCAGCAGGCGACGTCACCGCGGCGATCGAGAAGCTCCACGAGCTGATGACCAAGGGGATCCTCACCCAAGAGGAATTCGACGCAAAGAAGACCGAGCTGCTGAAGAAGCTGTCGTAAGCGGGCACGCGGCATAGCCTCGGCGGTGGCCGCATGGGAGTTGGAAGCGGGGCGGTGAGTGGCATCGAGTGGCTGGTCGAAGCCTTCGGCTGCGCTTCGTCTGGAAGATGAACGGCAACAATCCCGACCTCAGACGCCTGTTGAACGTCGCCCCGAGGCGCTAGCGAAACGCCGGCATCACTTCCTTCGCGAAGAGCTCGAGCGAGCGCGTCCCCTTTCGCGGATCCATGCCGGGAAGCTGAGTGCTCATGATGAAGTGCGTGCAGCGAAACTGGCGCTGGAAGCGCTCGAGCTTGCGGGCCACCTGATCCGGGGTCCCGATCATCACGGCCGCCCCGAACCTCGAGTGGCGGATGTCTTCGGGCCTGTCGATCGCCCACATGCGGTCGTCGCCGGCAACGTCGCCGGCCTCGGCGAGGATCCTTCCGTAGTACTCCATCATGCTGTGGACGTGCTCCTGGGTGTCCTGCCATGCGCGGTCCTCGGTCTCGGCCACGTAGACCATGCGGAGCTGCGCGATCGAGAAGTCGGCAGCATCACGACCGGCCGCTTTCAGCTCGTCGAGGTACCACGGCGCCGGGTCGGGACCGAGCGTCGCCATCAGATGACAACCGGCGCGGGCGGCCCGCCGGACGGCCTTCTCGGCCCGCGCGCCGATCCACAGCGGCGGATGCGGCCGCTGCACCGGCCGCGGCGAGAGACTCAGGTCCTTCACCCGAACGAACTTCCCGTCGAAGGTGACACGCTCCTCGCTCCACAAGCGCTGGATCAGCCGCACACCTTCGGCGAGCCGCGCCGACCGCTCTTGGCGCGGCATGCAGAGCGCCTCGAACTCTTCGCGCGAGTACCCTTGGCCGACGCCGAGATCGAAGCGCCCGTTCGACAGGATGTCGACGCAGGTCGCGTCCTCGGCAACGCGCACCGGATGCTGGAAGGGGAGCAACAAGACGAAGGTGCCGATGCGGATCCGCTCGGTCGCCGCCGCGATTGCGGCCGCGGTCGGCAGCAGCGAGGGATTGTACTCGTCCGCGGTGAAGTGATGCTCGGTGAGCCAGACGTTGTCGTAGCCGATCTCTTCGGCGCGCCGGACCTGCTCGAGAATCGCTCGATAGAGATCGGGGGCCGGTCGGCGCCAGGGGAGCGGGTTGCGAAAGTCTTCCACGAAGCCGAATTTCATGGCCTGCGTCTCCTCTTCGTTGGTGAGTCGCGACCGAGCACGGCCGCAGCCTTTGGGGAACGTGATGAACCGCCACGGGCTCGGCTCCGCCGAGCGGACGCTGTCGCTGTCGCCGCGCCCGGGCTTCTCGACCTTGACGACATTGGTCCCCATGTCGCCGAGCAGCCTCATGCACCACGGGCGCGCGGCCTGGTGACTGAAGTCGGGCACGTTGATTCCGACGAGCGGCTGGCGACGTGCCTCCAAGGATCCCTCGTTCGAGTGAACGGAGTGGTCTCTCCTATCGCGGCGGTCGGCTCTCCGCCAGTCCCGGCGTTGCCAAGTGCCGCCCGACGGCAATGGACTTGCAGGGGCTCCGAGCATAAATAGGGAGCCATGCAGAAGGATTCCAAGGTCGCCCGCAAGAAGGTTGCGACTGCCAAGACCCCTGCGCCGAGGCGCAAGACCGCGGCCGTCGAAAAAGGCACGCGCGCCAAGGCGAAGACCGAGGCTCACGCCAGCGGTCCCCGGCGCACGATCTTCATCGACGTCGAGAACACGAGCAGCGAGGCTGCTCTGCTCGGCGCTCTGGATCAGCTTGGCATCGATCATACGGCGATGCCGACAGAGCTCGTCGCCGTCGGGAACTGGCGGGTGATCGGACAGCACGTCGCACGCACGCTCGCCCAGCGCGGTGCGCGGCTGCTGCATACCGCGCCGGCGACCGGCGTCAAAGACTGGAGTGATCTGTCGATCGCAGTCGCTGCCGGCATCTGGCTCGGTCGCGCCCAGCCCGGTGATCGCATCGAGATCGTCTCTGCCGATCGCGCGTTCGATGCAGTGGCCGATGCGGCGGTGAATCTCGGCGTGAAGTTCCGCCGGCTCACCTATGGCCCGCTCTCCGGACTCGCCGAGGCGATCACTCCGGCCGAGCCGGCCGAGGGCGGGCCGCGACGCGGCCGCCGCGGCGGCCGACGACGCCGGGGAGGGGCGCCACAGCCCCCTCTTTGGGGTCGGGCCGCGGTGCCGCACGCGGAGGCTCCCACGAGAGCCGCGCGTCCGCCGCTGCCTTCCGTCTCCCCCGCCGTCGCGGCGACGAACGGAGTCGAGAAGGACATCCACGGTGCGACGCCGGAGCAGATCATCGCCACGATCGCTCGACTGACCACCAAGGCGCCAGAGCGCGGCGTAAACCTGGATCTACTGATCAATGCTCTGAAGGCCGAAGGGTTCGGCCGCCCGCTGGGCTCGCCGCGGCTGGTGACCCGGCTTCGCAAGATGAAGGACGTCGAGGTGAGCCCAACGGGAATGGTCCGGCTGATGAGTTTGCCGCCCGGGCCGATTCCGATGGAGCTTCTTGCCGAGCCCGTCACGGAGCCGCCGCCCGCTTCCGCGTCGACGGCGACGCACGCGCTAGACCCGGAGCGGGGCAAGCGTCCGCGGCGGCGCGGAGGCCGCGGGCGCCGTCGCCCCAAGAACGCGCCGCCTGCGACTGGCGAGTCTTCGGCCAGTGAAGCGCCCGCCTGAGCGGGGATCGGGCTACCGATTCCGGCAACGACTCAGCGACGCCTTTCCGGTAGCCGGTAGCCGATCCGCCGTGAATTTCTTCAGCTCGGCGTCAGCTCGACCACGGGGATCACCCGCGTGGTCTTCTTCTGATAACTGGCATACGTCGGGTAGAGCGCGAGCAGCTTCGGCCACACTTTGCCCGCCTCTTCGGAGCCGAGCGATCGCGCCCGATAACTCCGCGAATCATTCTTCAATTCGACCTTGACCTCGGGGTTGGCAGTCAAGTTCCGGTACCAGCCGGGCGGCGTGTCGTTGCCACCGAACGAGGCGACGATGAAGAGCTTCCCGTCCTCCTCGACGTAGAGCAGCGGGGTCGCCACCTCGCGACCGGTCTTGCGGCCGCGCGTCGTGAGAATCAACGTACTGCGAAACGCCCCCGGTCCCGTCGTTCCCAGCCATCGAGACAGGCTCATGTGCAAACGGCTGAAGCTGCGGATCATGCCTTTGAGAAGCGGATTCATCTCCATGGGTTCATCCTCCCGTCATCGGTTCAGTGCGCAGGTGCGAAATCCCGCGAAGATGTCTCGTCGATCCGCGGTATAGAAGTTTCGCCACGTGTTGCGGAGGAGTCGTCCCGGCGTCGCCCACGACCCGCCCCGCAACCCTTTGTGGGTGCCGAACCAGGGGGCGGAATATTCTTTGTAGGGATCGGCCACGAAGCCCGGGTACGGAAGGAAGTCGCTCGCCGTCCATTCCCACACGTTGCCGAGAAGCTGCCGGCAGCCGAAGGCGCTGTCACCCGCCGGCAGCGCGCCGACGGCGATCGGGCCGAGCGCCCTACCGTCAAGGTTGGCCTGCTCCGCGCGCGGCGGCTCGTCGCCCCACGGGTAGAGACGTGGGCGGCCGCTTGGAATCTCGGGATCGAGGGCCGCAGCCATCTCCCATTCCGCTTCGCTCGGCAACCGCCGCTCCCGCCAGCGACAGTAGGCGTTGGCTTCGTGCCAGCTCACGTGAATCACGGGGTGCTCGAGCTCGAGTGGCACCCAGTGGTCGAAGGCGCGCCGTTGCCATCGCCCCGTTCCGGTCTCTCTCCAGTAGGACGGGGCACCGGCTCGCGTGGCTTCCTTCCATGCCCACCCTTCCTCTGACCAGAAGCGCCGCTCTCGATAGCCCCCGACCGCGACGAACTCCGCGAACTCGGCGTTGGTGACCGGCGTGCGTGCGATGCGAAACGGGCGGAGCGCGACGGCGTGCGCCCATTTTTCGTTGTCGAACACGAAGGGAAGAGCGTCGCTCGCGCCGAGCAGGAACGTGCCGCCGGGCACGTCGGCGTCGCCCATCGGAACGGGTGTCTTCATCTCCGGCGCGCCACGCGCGACGCGGAGCTCCGGTGGTGGATAGGCCAGGGTCTGCCGCGTGTAGGCGAACGCCTCGCCGTGCATGTCCTCGTGGAAGATCGCGAGGCGGTGGAAATAAGCCTCGTCCGCCGTCGGCTCGCGTGATCCCAGGCGAGCGAGCACGCGGTCGAAGACCGCGTCGCCGTATGCGAGAGTGTCCGGCATAGACGGCAGCGGCAGGTCCCAGCGCGTGTCGTGCGCGACCTTGAACGAATCGTAGAGGGAGTCTGCATCGACGCGGATGGGGCTTTCCCCGCACGCGTGACGCAGCACCCAGAATTCCTGGAACCAGGCGACGTGACCCACCTCCCAGCGCATCGGATTGACGATCGGGAGGCGAGGGCCCATCAGCTGTCGATCGTCGAGCGCCGCGACCAGCTCGAGCGTCCGCCGCCGCGCGTCGCGGTGCCAGGCGACGAGCTCCGCGGCAATGTCGCTCGGTGTGCCGGCCATCAATTCACAATGAGCTCTCTTCGAGGCGCTTCCAGGGATCGCTGCCTGCGCCGCGCGCACCGGCGAGCCACACGAAACCGAGCGCAGCGGATGTACAGAGAATCGCCGACCACCGGCGCGTGAGCGGCCTCCTCTCCATCGAACGTGTCTTAGCATAGCGGAATTTTCGTGGAATACACCGGCCGGTGAAGATTCTCATCGCGTGCCCGGCGCCGGCGCGGACCCGGCACGGAAACCGCATCACCGCGCTTCGCTGGGCGGGGATCCTTCGCGGGCTCGGTCACCGTGTGACGATCGCCGAGCGATTCGGGGAGCACGACTGCGACCTGCTGATCGCACTGCACGCGCGGAAGAGCGCCGGGTCGGTCGAGGCGTTTCGCCGCGTTCGGCCGGAGCTGCCGATCGTCGTCGCACTGACCGGAACCGATCTCTACCGCGATCTCCGGCGATGCGAGCGGGCGAGACGGGCGCTCGGGCATGCCCGCCGCGTCGTTCTTCTCCAGCCGCTAGGCCTCCGCGAGCTACCGCGTGCGCTGCGCAGCAAGGCGCGCGTCATCTACCAGTCGGCACCCGGCCGTTCGGACCAGCCGCGCCCCACGCGAGAGGTCTTCGAGGTCGCGGTGATCGGCCACTTACGGCCGGTCAAGGATCCGATGCGCGCGGCGTTGGCCGCTCGGCGTTTGCCCGCGAGATCACGCATCCGGGTCGTTCATCTCGGCAAGGCGATGACGCCGGCGCTCGAGCGCCGCGCGCGCACCGAGAACGAGCGGAACCCCCGCTATCGCTGGCTCGGCGAACGGCCACGGCGCGAGGCGCTCGCCCGCCTCGCGCGTTCGCGCCTACTCGTCCTCGCGTCGCGCATGGAAGGCGGGGCTAACGTGATCTCGGAATCCGCCGCTGCAGGGGTGCCCGTGCTCGCCAGCCGGATCCCGGGATCGATCGGCCTTCTCGGCGCCGATTATCCCGGATACTTCGAGCCCGGCGATACGGCCGGTCTCGCGCGCCTGCTGCGACGCGCCGAGCGCGACACATCCTTCTACTCTCGGCTCGCCCGCCACTGCCGGAAGATCGCGCGGCTTTTCGCGCCGAGTCGTGAGCGCGCCGCCTGGCGACGGCTGCTCGCCGAGCTCAGGGATTCGCCGACGATCTCCCCCGCGCAACCGCGACGAGCCGCGAAGGAAAGTCCGACATCACGCCGTCGACGCCGAGCCGGAGCAAGCGCTCGATCTCGCTCTCCTCGTTCACCGTCCAGACGTGCACCTCGAGACCGAAACGGCGGGCGGCGGCGAGCGTCTCCGGGCTGACGAGATCGATGTCGCCGAAGCGGTCCGGGATCTGCAGCGCGCGAGCCTCGGGCACATATCCCTCGAAACGATCGGCGAAGCAGCGGTCGAAGAAATCCCGAACCTCTCCGTACGAGGCGCTCGTCGCCGCGCCCGGCGCGTGTGCGCGAATGCGTCTTATGATCCGATCGTCTTCCGCTGCGAGCACGACGCGGTCGAGAGCGCCCTTGCGCTCGAGCAGCGAGACGACCGCAGGCTCGATCGGCGGCTCGGCCTGCTTGATCTCGATGTTGAGAGGGACCTCCGGAAACTCCTCCAGTAGCTCCTCGAGCGCCGGCACCCGCACGCCTTGTCCCCGAAACGCGTAGGACCCGCCGTGCACGAAGCGAAACCCTGCGTCGAAGCGCTCGAGCTCGGCGAAGGTCAGATCACGAACCGCGCCCGCACCGTTGGTCGTCCGCTCCAGGGTCGGGTCGTGAATCACCACCACGACCCCGTCGCGCGTCGCATGCACGTCGAGCTCGAAATAGTCGGCGCCATCCTCGAAGGCTCGGCGGAAGGAGGCCATCGTGTTTTCCGGCGCGATCCCCGCCGCACCTCGATGGCCGAACAGGCGTGGCAGCGGGCGGGTGAAATAGCCGCGACCCATCACCGTCAGAGTAGAGAGGAACGGGAGGACGCGGTCAATTCGTCCGCGACGCTGCCGGGGCGCCCGCCATGCGTACCTCGCCGGGCGTTTCCCCGGTCCCGGCCGACGCGAGCTGACGCATCGCCTGGTCGCGGGTGCGGGCGAACTCGCTCATGTACTGCGCCGGCAGTGGCGGGGAGGCCGGCAGCTTCACCGTCATCGGGTTGACGTACACTCCGTTGCGATAGAGCGCGAAGTGGAGGTGGGGACCGGTCGTCAGCCCGCTTGCGCCGACCGCGCCGATCATCTGCCCGACCTGCACCCGCATGCCGGTGCGTACCGATGCCGAAATCGACCGCAGATGCGAGTACGAGGTTTCGATTCCCG
Organism: uncultured delta proteobacterium; assembly: GCA_963745025.1. Lineage (GTDB taxonomy): Bacteria > Desulfobacterota > Binatia > JACPRU01 > JACPRU01 > CAVQIG01. The sequence continues at coordinate 255,588 of CAVUWD010000010.1, read as the reverse complement.
ACCCATGGTCGATACGGATGTAGCGCCCGGAGCCGCCATTCCAGCCCGCGTACACGACTCGTCCCGAGGCGATGGCCCGCACCGGCGTGCCTATCGGCGCGGCGAAGTCCACGGCGAGATGGGGCCGGTTGATGCCAAGTAACGGATGGAAGCGGGACGAGGTGAACTGCGACGTGATCCGAGTGAACTCGAGCGGATATCGCAGGAAGGCGCGCCCGAAGGGTTTCCCCTCCGGTGTATAGTAGCTGCCGCCGTCGTCGGCGTCCTCGAAATAGACCGCGTCCCACCGCTTGCCGCCGACGACGACCTCCGCAGCGATCACCCGCCCGCCTTGGGCCCTTCCGACCGCGTCGCGCGTCTCTTCGTAGGCGACGCGGAACGTGTCACCCGACTCGAGGTCCGAGGAGAAATCGATCTCCCAGCTGAAGATGTCGACGAGACTCGAGATCACCGAGTCGGGCACGCCGCGGCGCGCGGCGGCGGCGTAGAGGCTCGATTCGATCACGCCCGAGACGACGCGCGTGTCGACCATCCGCGGCAGCCGCTCCACTTGCGCCGTGATCTCGTCGCCGTCCTTGCGCATCACCAGCGTGGCCTCTGGAGACACCTCGTACTGGAGACCGGCGAGTTGGTCCGTTCCGCTCGGCAGCAGAAACGCGAAGCGACGGCCGGGCTGCAAATGCCCGAGGCTCACGTGCCGACGAGTCGTCCCCGACCAACGGGTCACCTCGTCGGCGCTCAATCCGATGCGACGAAGGATGCTACCGAGCGTGTCGCCTTTGTGCACCACCTCGCGGATCTCGCGAAGCTCTGACGCAGAGGTGGTCGTCGTGGCGGCAGCAACCTCGGTGTTCAGGACAGCGACCGCCTCGGGAGTCACCGCCAGCTCGGTCTGCGGCGCCGTCGCGGCGATCTGCCGCTTCAGATTCTCCAGCACGAGCTGGTTGTCGATTCGGAAGGCAGCGGAAGAGTCCGCCGATTTGACGGCGAGCAGGACCACGAAGAGGAGGACGAAGGGCGCCACGAATAAGGCGACACGCAAATACGTCCTTCGATCTCGCTCCGTGGGAGCGTTTCTCCACATCCTCCGCATGCCAACCCAGCTTCGGGATCAAAAGGTTCGCAGACGTTTCCCACACTGACATTTTTTGTCAAGAAAAAAGACGGCGTTTCGCTGACCTATTGGTCAATCGTGGTGACCGTGCGCATTGCGGCCCCTTCCGGCGGGTGTTAGTTCTCGGACCGAAGGGAATGAAGCGCGCGCTCCTTGTGCTCCTCGTAATCGCGGTCGCCGGGAGCGCGGCCGCACGTTACGTCTTCGCTCTCTTGCTCGAGCGCCCCGGGCCGCCGCCCCCCGCTCCGATCCGCATCGACGTCGGCGTGGGCGAGCCGTTTCGCACGACCGCCAGGAGGCTCGAGGCCGCAGGGCTCGTTCCGAGCGCGCTAGCGCTGACGCTTTGGGCGCGTTTCGAGGGCGTCGACCGCGCGATCCAGCACGGCGCCTATCAGTTTGCCGAAGCGCTCTCGCCGATCGCGCTCGTCGACAAGATGCGCTCGGGCGAGGCGATGATGGTCCACGTGCTGCTGGCCGAGGGTGCGACCGTACATGACCTCGCGCTCACTCTCGAGCACAGCGGCCTCGGACCCGCCGAACGGTTCGTCGCGCTCGCGCACGATGCCGCGTTCGCGCGTTCCTTGGCCATCGACGCCGACGGTCTCGAGGGCTACCTCTTCCCCGACACCTACTTCTTCTCGCCGCTCGACGGTGCCGAGAAAGTTCTCGCCGCGTTCGTCGGCCGTTTCCACAAAGTCTTCACCCCGGAGATGGCTGCGGAAGCACGGAAGGCCGGCTTCTCGGTGCATCAGATCGTGACGCTCGCGTCGGTGACCGAGAAGGAGACCGCGCGCGAAGAGGAACGTCCGCTGGTGTCCGCGGTGTTCCGCAACCGGCTGCGGCTCGGCATGCCACTGCAGGCGGATCCGACGGTGATCTACGGGATCGAGAACTTCAACGGCAACCTGACGCGCAAGGACCTGGAGACGCGCACGCCCTACAACACCTACACCGAGCCGGGACTGCCGCCGGGGCCGATCGCCAACCCGGGACGGTCTTCGTTGCTCGCCGCGATTCATCCGGCCGACGTGCCGTATCTGTATTTCGTCGCCCGAGAGGACGGCTCGCACGAGTTCAGCACGAGCCTCGCAGACCACAACCGCGCGGTGAACCGCTATCAGCGCTCGCGCCATGCGAGGCTTGAGACACGTTGATCTTCGAGGCTTCGATGGATGCGAACGGGTTGAAAACGGAGGCGCCGACCGGCGAGACGGCGCCCCCGTATCGGCTGATCGAGGAGACGGCGCTCCGCTGGTACCGCCGGCGTCTGTCCGAGCTCCTGCTGCCGGCCGTCCCGCCCCTCCTTGCGCTCGCAACGGCGCTCGCCGCCGGCCGTCTTCCGCTCGAGATCGGCGTCGCCGGGGCGATCGCGCTCGCGATCCTCGGCTTCCACGTCACGGGACTCGTCGCCTCGAAGCCGCGGGCGGCACGCTTCCTCGATCGCTCGCTCGGCGCCAAGGATCGCTTCCTGACGCTCGCCACGATCGAGCGAACGGCAAGCCTTCTCCCGGTCGTCGAGTCCGGTGCGACGGCGCTCGCCGCGAGCGCCGGAGACCTGCCACTTCCCCCGCGCCGGAAGCAACCGCTCGTCGCCAGCGTCGCGCTCTCGGCCGCGGGGCTTCTCTTCCTGTGGGTGATTCCCCAGCTGACTTCTCTCGCGGGGGCGGGCGGCGGCGGGCTCGATCGCATCGCGGCGGAGCTCGCCGCGGGTGATGCGGCCGACCGGGAGCTCGCCCAGGTGCTGCGCGACGTCTCCAAGACGCTTCACGATCCACGCCGGTCGAAGGAGGAGAAGCGCGCGAAGATCGCGGAGGCGCTCGCCAAGCTCGATCAGGCAGAGCGGAAGCGGCAGATCTCCGCCGCAGGCTCCTCCGGCGGCGCCAGCGGGAAGGGAGACCAAGGCCCACAGCAGCAGGCGGACGGCAAGCGGCAGGATGGCGGTGCCGGCGCGCAAGGGAGTGGCCAGGAGAAACAGCAGCAAGCAGGCGGAGCCGGCAACGGCGAAGGCAACGCTCGCGGCCAGGCCAAGCAGGAGCTCGAGAGGATCGCCGGCGAGCTCGCCGGCGAATCCCAGGGGGCCAAGGCCGATCCGGGCAAGAACACGCAAGCGAAGCCGCAACCCTCCGGTGGAGGCATCCAGGGTCCCGAGAGCGGCGCCAAGGAGCGCAAGCCCGGCGAGCGGGAGGCGAGCGGCAATCAACCGGGAAAGGCTCCCGACAAGTCGGGTGGCAACGAGAAGCCGGGCGGCGAGCAGGGAGAGGCGAAGGCGGAGCGCGGCGGCGAACAGCAACGACCGAACGCGCAAAATCCCTCATCTCAAAGCGGTCCGGGAGCTAGCGCCGAAGGTGCGAGCCAGAAGCCCTCCCAGCGAGGCGACGCCAAGCCCACCGAGCGTTACTACAAGCCCGGGGAAGGCCCCGGCGGAAGCATCGTCGGCGGCCAATACGTGCGGGTCCGCGTCCCGGACGAGGATCGGCCGCTCGCCGGCACCGAGGAAGTCGCCAAGCCCGGCGACGTGAACCTCGAAGTTCCATACGGTAACGCCCCGCTTCCTGTGGCCGGCTCCCCCGGCGAGGTCGGAGCCGAACAGCCGATACCGCTCGAGTATCGCGACGCCCTCAAGCCTCCTCCGCCATGAAGGAGATCGAATGAGCGCCGTTTCCGAGTCGCAGAGCGATGCCGCGCAGCGCATCGAAGACTTCCGCGAGCGTTTCCGGGCGATCGAGCAGGAAGTCGGCAAGGTGATCGTCGGCCACCGAGCGGTGCTCCGCAAGGTGCTCGCCGCCTTCTTCGCCGGCGGCCACGTGCTCCTCGAGGGCGTTCCCGGGCTCGGCAAGACGCTGATCGTCCGCTCGGTGACCAAGGCCCTCGGCCTGTCGTTCAAGCGCATCCAGTTCACGCCGGATCTCATGCCTTCCGACATCATCGGCGCGCAGATCCTGACGGAGGAGAAAGCGACCCGGGAGTTCCGGTTCCGGCCGGGTCCGATCTTCGCGCACATCGTGCTCGCCGACGAGATCAACCGCGCCTCGCCGAAGACGCAGTCGGCGCTCCTCGAGGCGATGGAGGAGCGGCAGGTCACCGTCGTTCGGCGAGACGTACCCGTTGCTCGACCCTTTCTTCGTGCTCGCCACGCAGAATCCGATCGAGCTCGAGGGCACCTACCCGCTTCCGGAAGCGCAGCTCGATCGCTTTCTCTTCAAGCTGCTGGTGGAGTCGCCGAACGCCGCCGAGCTGAACGAGATTCTCAATCGCACCACGACGGAGTACCGGCCGGACGTCGCGGTCGTGTTCGCGGGTGAAGCCGGGCAGCAGGCGATCGCGGACATGCGCCGGCTCGTCCGCCAAGTGCTGATCGCGCCGCCGCTGCAGAATTTCGTGGTGTCGCTCATCGCGGCCTCGGCGCCGAACGGCGGCGGCTCGGTCGCGGCCGTCCGCAACTACGTGCGGTTCGGTCCGGGTCCGCGTGCCGCTCAGGCGGTCGTGCTCGGCGCCAAGGTGAACGCGCTGCTCGACGGTCGTGCACACACGAGCCTCGACGACATCACCGACGCGGTGCTGCCGGCGATGCGCCACCGACTGATCCTCAACTTCCAGGCCGAGGCGGAGAACGTCACCGAGGATAGCCTGCTCACCGAGGTTCTGCGGAGCCTGCCTCGGCCGTGACTGCTAGCTCGGTAGAATGCTCGACCGGAGACGGGATCGCGACCAACGGGAGCGATCGAGGTAGCACTCACGGCGGAGCTCTCGCGACCAACGGAAGCGACACGTGACGCGATCTGTGACGCAGTCTCCTAGCCTCGACTTCTCGCAGGACTTTCTGAACCGGCTGGAGACGCTGCGCCTGCGCGCGCGCCGCCGCTTTCTCGGCAAGCGCAAGGGCATGCACCTCTCCCCGCGCCGCGGCACGAGCCTCGAGTTCGCCGACTATCGCAGCTACGCCGCGGGCGACGACCCGCGAGCCGTCGACTGGGGACTCTACGCGCGCACCGATCGCCTTTACGTGAAGGTGTTCCAGGAGGAAGAGGATCTCTTCGGCTATCTCTTCATCGATGCGAGCGCCTCGATGGCGCACCCGGAGGAAGACACGAAGTACCGGGCGGCTACGGCGCTGGCGCTCGCGCTCTGCTACGTCATTCTTTCGTCGGGCGACTCCGTGCGCCTGCACCGATTGAAGACGGGCCGAAGCGACGCGAGCCCGTTCTACTTCGGCCGCCGCCGCATGCTCGACGCCCGCGAGTTCTTCGAGCGAGAGTCCCCGGGCGGAGCGCTCGACCTGAGGCGTTCGCTCGCCCCCCACCTCGCCTCCCTGCGACGCCCCGGCAAGGGGATTCTGATTTCCGATCTGCTGATCCCGATCGAGGAGTTCCAGGCTGGCGTGAATCTGCTTCGCGCGGCGAAGCTCGACCTGCTCGTCATCCAGACCCTCGGGCCGCAGGAGCTCGCTCCCGCGGCTTTGGGCGTCGAGCGTCTGGTCGATGCCGAGAGCGGCCAAGAGAGCGATCTGCGATTCGACGATCGTGGCCGAGCGATCTATCTTCAGAACCTGACCCGCCACCGGCGCGACCTGCGCAACTTCTGTCATCGCGCAGGAGTGCAGTACGCCTTCTACGACACCTCGAGCGACCTCGAGGACTTCGTGCTGACGGAGCTTCCCGCCCTCGGGCTCTTGCGGGAGTGACGAAGTGTCACTGGTGCCCGAGCTCCTCAACCCGGCGGGCCTTCTCTGGCTCTCGCTCGTTCCGCTCCTCTTCGTGCCCTACCTGCTCCGCCAGCGACCGCGCCGAAGGACGGTGCCCGCTCTCTTTCTGTTCAACGGCGTCGAGCCCGCGCAGCGACTGCGCCTCGGCGGCTCGCTCCGCCTCCGTCCGCTCTTCCTGCTGCAGCTCCTTCTGCTGATCGTGGCGATCGCGGCACTCTGCCGGCCGGCGCTGCGCTCGAACGACGTCCGCTCGGCCCTCGTCCTCGACAACTCGGCGAGCCTCTCGGCGATCGAAGGGTCGGGAGAGACGCGCTTCGCCGCCGCGGTGCGGGCGGCCGACCGGGAGGTCGCGCGAGACCCGGCCGGCAACTGGGATCTGTTCGTGCTGTCGCCGATGCCGCACGACCTCGCGCAGGGCCTTTCGCCGCGTCAGGCGAGAAGTCGCCTCGCCGAGCTCTCTCCCGCGAGCTGCGCCCACCCCGACGAGACGGTGCTCCTCTCTTTCTTCGACCGGCTCTCGCGCCAGGGGTACGCCAGGATCCACGTCGTCACCGACCGGCCCGGCACCTCGATCGGCCCCTTCGAGCTCGCCCGCATCGGCTCTCCCACGTCGAACCGGGCGATCACCGATCTCAGCTTGGTCCCCTCCTCGGTCGCCGATCGTCCCGCTTCCCTGAACGTCGTCGTCGAGAACTTCTCGCCGCGGCCCGCACGCGTGCCGATCCGGGTCGAGGACACGACGCGGCGGACGTTGATCCGAAGCGGCGAGTTGGAGCTCGGCGCCGAGGGCGCCGCGAGCTTCACGGCAGACGCACCCGCGACGGCGGAGCTGCGTGTAAAGATCGAGGGCAAGGACGCGTTGCCGCTCGACGATGAGGCTTCGATCGTGCCCCGAGCGACGACCGGCGGCAGCGTGCTGCTCGTCGCGGCGGATGCGAGCGGGTTCTCGGCGCTCGAGAGGATTCTCGGCTTCCACCTCGAGGTGGTCGAGCCCGAGCGTTACCGCCCCGAGCTCGCGCGCGGGCGCGACCTCGTGATCTTCCATCTCGCCGCGCCCGCGGCTCCTCCCGAGTCGCCCGCGCTCTACCTCTTGCCGCCCGATGCGCCCTTCCTGCCCCCCACGTCCGGACGCGTCGATCGCCCGACGATCGCGTTCCCGGTCGTCACGCACCCGGTCGCGCGATACCTGAATCCGGCCGCCCTTCAACCGCGCCGGGCACTGACGCTGAAGGAGTCGTCCGGCTGGCAGCCGCTCGCGTTGGCCAACGGCGGCGCGGTGATCCTCGGCCGAGCCGGCGCGACGCCGGCCGTGGTCAGCGGCATCGATCTCCTGCCCTATCTCGGCGATCGCAATCGCCCGGTGTCGATCCTCACGTTGAACCTCCTGTCGTGGATGCTCCATGGCGGCGGGGGCGAGACCGCAGGTGCGGGGCAATGCATTCCGATCGGGCGAACGGAGTCCAATCTCGAGCGTCCGGCCACCCTGCCGTTGCCGACCCGCGAGAGCCCGCCTGCGAAGCCCGCTACGAAATCGCACCCCCTGTGGCCGGCGCTGACGCTGGCGGCGCTCCTGCTCCTCGCCCTCGAGGCATGGTTTCACGGCGCGAGCGGGGGCTTTGCCTGGGGCCTCCGCGTCCTTGTCACGGCGCTGCTGATCGCCGCCTGGCTCGATCCGATGCGCGCCATCGCCGGCGTGGCGCCGAAGCCGCTCGCCTTGATCGACGTCTCGAAGAGCGTGCTCGACGCCGCGCGCGCGCATGCGCTCGACGCGATCGGTCTCCATCCCGCCGATCCGGTGATCGCCTTCGCCGGCCATCCGTTCTCGACGACTGTCGCCGAGCTCGGATCGTCGGCGCGGGCAGCCGACGACAACGATACCGATCTCGAAGCGGCCCTCCTCGAGGCGGCGAACCGAGGTTCCGCGGCGGCGGTCTTCCTCGTAACCGACGGTTGGCAGACGCGAGGCGAGGCGAAGCACGCGCTCGACGCGCTGACGAAGCGAGACGTGCGGGTCTATCCGATCGCGGAAACGCAATTGCTCGGCAAGGACGTCGCGCTCCACTCGCTCTCGCTCCCCGCAGAGAGCCCGGCCGGCAAGGCGGCCCGCGCGGAGGTTTGGTTTCGGAGCGACAACCCGACCACCGTGTCGGGACGGCTGCTGGTGCGCCAGGGAACCAAGACGCTCGTCCGCGACGAGGTCAAGGTGCCGCCCGGGGACAGCGTGATCACCCGGCCGATTCTCTTCACGGGCGCGGGACTCCTCGAGTTCGTCGCGGAGTTCCAGCCGACGGATCCAGCGACGGACCTCGATCGCGCGAACGATGTCGCCAAGGCCTGGGTCGCCGTCGGTGGCGGACGGAGGATCTTGCTCGTCGGGCACGATGCGCGCGACAACCGAGACCTCGCGTCCGCCCTCGAGCAACGCGGTTTTCGCGTGACGTCGGTGGCCCGCGGCAGCGGCGATCCGCTCCCCGATCCCGGCGGCTTCGCGGCGGTCGTCTTGAACGACGTACCGAGTGGCGATCTTCCGGGAGGCTACCCCGCGGCGCTGCGCGAGCAGGTTCGCGGCGGCGCCGGCCTCGCCATGGTAGGCGGGCCGAGGAGCTTCGGGCTCGGCGGATACCAGGGTTCGCCGGTCGAGGAAGCCTTGCCGGTGCGGATGAAGGAACGCTCCCGAGACGAGCCGCGCAATGCCGTGGCGCTCGTCATCGACAAGTCGGGGAGCATGCGCGACGAGCACCGGATCTCGTTCGCTCGCGAGGCGGCGCGTCAGCTCGTGGAGCACCTGAAGGACCGCGACCGCATCGCCGTGATCGGCTTCGATCGCGAGCCGTTCACCGTCGTGCCGCTCTCCGACGTGGGCGAGATCCGCGAGGACTTCGCGTATCGGATCGACCGTCTGAAGCCCTCCGGAGGAACGCGGCTGTTCCCTGCGCTCGAGGAGGCGCGACGCCAGCTCCTCGGCGAGGAAGCGAAGCGGCGCCACATCATCGTGCTTTCCGACGGTCTCAGCGAAGACGCCGAAAGCGCCGCCGGCCGCCGCAATTACTACGATCTCGCGCTCGCACTCGCGGAGCAGGGCGTGACGATCTCGACGATCGCGCTCGGCCACGATGCGGACACCGTGTTCCTCGAGCGAATCGCCTCCTACGGGCGCGGCGCGTTTCACGAGACCGCCGATGCCGCGAGCCTGCCGGAGCTCGTGCTCGGCGAGTTCGAGGAGCACGGCCGGGAAAAGACGCTCGCCGAGCGAGAGTTCCGCCCATTGCCGATGCGCGACTCGCCGGTCGTCGGTGCGCTCGCCGCGAGCGATTCACGCTGGCCGGCCGTGCTGGGGCTCGTCGAGACCGAGCTCAAGCCGCTCGCGCGGCGCGACGTCGGTGTGGCCGAATCGTCGGCGCCGCTGATCGCCTCCTGGGAGTACGGGCGCGGACGCGCTCTGGCGGTCACGACCGACGCCGATGGTCGATGGTCGGATCGCTGGCTTCGCTGGAAGGAGTGGAGCCGGCTGTGGGGCGATCTCGTCGGTTGGCTCGCTCCGGAGGGCCGCGGGGCGCAGCCGCGGTTCGCCCTCGCGTATCGCGACGGCGCCCTCGAGATCGACTACAGCCGCTTCGACCAGGACCCGGCCGGAGCGGTGAGCGCGAAGATCTCCTCGCCCGACGGGCGAACGGAAGAGCTCCCCCTCGAACGAGTCGCTCCGGGTCACTACCGCGGCTCGTTCGCGACGCGCGTTGCCGGCGACTATCGTATCGACATCCGCGCGGCGCGCGGATCGGCGACCGAATCGCCGCTCGGTTACACGATCCCGAAATCCGCGACGGTGGAGCGGCCGCGCCGCGAGCCCAATTGGCAGCTGCTCGAGGAGATTGCCCGTTCGACCGGCGGCGAGGTGAACCCGACGCTCGATCGGATCAAGCCGGCGCCGACGCCGGAAGAAAAGGTGCCCTTGGCGCCGTTTCTGCTGCCCGCGGCGATGGGGGTTTTCCTGCTGGAACTCGTCCTGCGCAGGCTGCGAGGCGAGGCGGCTCGAGGAGGTTGACCGGACACGACGACGACGTGGGATGGCGCGCTCGCCCGCGTTGCGTCGATCGCTTGCACTTCGCCTTATTTTCGCCTAGGCTCTCGAATCAGTGGCTACGCTCACCAAGCGTCAAAAGGAGATCGTCGACTACCTCGACGACTACATCGGCGAGCACGGCTACGCGCCGACGCTCGAAGAGATCGGTGCGAAGTTCAGCCTCTCGTCACCCGCTACCGTTCACAAGCACCTCACGAACCTCGCGGCCAAGGGCATCGTCCGGCGTAAGTGGAACCACAGCCGCGCGCTCGAGCTCGTCCCGCAAAAGCGCAAGGTCGCCGCCGTGGAGCTGCCGCTGCTCGGACAAGTCGCCGCCGGCGCGCCGATCGAGGCCATCGAGACACCGGGATCGATCGCCGTGCCCGAAGAGCTGGTGCGACGCGACAACAGCTACGTGCTCCGCGTCAAAGGCGACTCGATGATCGAGGATGGCATTCTCGACGGCGACTTCATCGTGGTCGAGGAGCGTTCCGTTCCCGAGAATGGAGATACGATCGTTGCGATGGTGAACGGTGACGCAACGGTGAAGCGATTCTTTCGCGAGAAGGGTGGAAGGATCCGACTGCAGCCCGCCAACGAGCGAATACAGCCGATCTTCGTCAAGGAGAAGGACTTCACGAGCCGCGGACGCGTCGTCGCGATCCTGCGGAAGTATCGCTGAACCCGTCGAGCCGCCGGTCGATCGCATGCGGAGCCTCTGCTACGATCGCCCGGTGCCCGTTCTTCTCTTCGACCTGGACAATACGCTCTACCCGCAGAGCCTCGGCGTGGTCGCGCGCATCGACCAGCGCATCAACGATTATCTTCACGCGCGGATCGGAATCCCCGCTTCCGAGGTCGACGGCGTGCGGCGGCGCTTCTGGGCCGAGCACGGCACGACGCTCCGCGGTCTCACGGCCCAATACTCCGTCGACGCCGACGATTACTTGGAATACGTGCACGACATCGAGCTCGCCGATCTCCTCGAGCCCGACCCGACGCTCGGGGCCTTGCTCGAACGGCTGCCAGGCCGAAAGGTGGTGTTCAGCAATGCGTCGCGGGCGCATGCAGAGCGTGTGCTCGCCCTGCTCCGCCTCGAGAAGCCATTCGAGAGCGTGATCGGGCTCGAAGACCTCGGCTACGTGCCGAAGCCGAGCCCGGGCGCGTTCCGATCGGCGCTCGAGCGCCTCGGAGCACCGGCCGAGCGTTGCTCTTTGATCGACGACCTGCGCGCGAATCTCGCGGCGGCGAAGCGACTCGGCATGCGTACGATCTGGGTCGCGGAAGCAACGAGCGATCGCGCGGACGAGACGATCGATCACGTGATCGTCAACGTGCGCGAGATCGAGCGCATCCTCGTCGGAGCGTCAGGCCTCGGTGTTTGAGACCTTCGGCCTCTACGTACACATCCCCTACTGCCGGACGAAGTGCCCGTACTGCGACTTCAACGTCGAGGCGGCGGCCACCTGGCCCGAGGCGCGCTACGTCGACGCGCTGATCGCCGAGCTCCTGCTACACGCGAGCGCTCCGCCGTTCGGCGGCAAGCGACTGGCGACGATCTTTCTCGGCGGCGGCACGCCCTCGTTGTTCGCCGCCGAATCGATCGCCCGCTTGCTCGACCAAGCGCGCCGCGCGTTTGCCGTCGAGACGACGGTCGAAATATCGCTCGAAGCGACCCCCGAGTCCGTCGGGGTCGCGAAGCTCGCCGGCTACCGCCGGGCGGGCGTGAATCGGCTCTCCTTCGGCATCGAGTCGTTTCACCCTCACGTCCTGAAGCGACTCGGCCGCTTGCAGACCGCGGCCGAGACACGCCTGGCCGTGGCGATGGCGCGCGAGGCCGGTTTCGCCAACGTCAGTCTCGACCTGATGTTCGCCGTGCCGGGGCAAAGTGTCGCCGACTGGCGCACCGACCTCGACACCGCGATCTCGCACGCCCCCGAGCACATCTCCGCGTACAACTTGACCTACGAGGAAGGAACACCGTTCTTCGACCTGAAGCGCGCGGGAAGGCTCGACCCGCTCGAAGACGAGATCGAAGCCGCGATGTTCGAGGAAGCGCGCAGTCGCCTGGGGAACGCCGGTTACCGGGCGTACGAAGTCTCGAACTTCGCCCGGCCCGGCTTCGAAGCGCGGCACAACCGGAACTACTGGCACGCCGGACCCTACCTGGGAATCGGCGCGGGGGCGCATTCCCACGAGCCGCGCGGGAGCTGCGCGCGTCGCTGGTCGAACGAAAAGGACCCGGCCCTCTACGCGAGTCGCGCGCTCCGAGGCGGCGGAGCCGTCGTCCGCCAAGAGACGCTCGGGCCGAGGAAGACGGCCGGCGAGTTCGTGTTCCTCCACCTGCGTACGAGCGAAGGAGTTGGCGAGGAAGCGTTTCGTGCCCGGTTCGGATCGCCGCTCGAGGAGACGTTCCCCGAGGTGGAGCAATTGCTCGGCGATGGGCTCCTCGAGCGGCATGCCGACCGACGTTTGGCGCTCTCCCCGCGCGGGCTTCTGCTCGCCGACTCGGTGTTCGCGACCTTCGTGTAGGGCGGCAACCGGCTATGGAAGACAGCGGAGTCTTTGCCGGTGGCCGGTTGCCGGTAGCCGGCGGCGATGCTAACGGGGCCCGGTGCCATCTCACGACGCACCCCGGCGAGCGCCGACTTCGTCACCGAGCTCGCGAGTCTCGTCCGTTCGGAGCCGCCCGACCCCGTCGTTGCCGATTGCCATAGCTGAGAGCCGATCGCCGAATCGATGCTGAAACGCCGCATCCCGCCCCGCATCGCGCGCATCGAAGAGCTCGCCTACAACCTCTGGTGGAGTTGGAACGAGGAGACGAGGGCGCTCTTCGAGGCCATCGATGCGACCCTCTGGAACGATACCGAGCACAATCCCGTCAAGCTACTGCACGAAGTCCCCGAAGAGCGTCTCGTCAAGGCGGCGGCGGATCCGGCGTTCGTGAGGCGTTTCGACGCCGTGCTGCTCGCCTTCGACGAGATGCTCGCCGGGGAGGGGTCTTGGGCGGCCCTCGAGCGCCCGGAGCTCGCGCCGAAGCGCATCGCCTATTTCTCGGCGGAGTTCGGTCTGCACAACTCGCTGCCGATTTACAGCGGCGGTCTCGGCGTGCTCGCCGGCGACCACTGCAAGGAAGCAAGTGACCTCGGCGTGTCCATCGTCGGGGTGGGGTTCATGTACCCGCGCGGCTATTTCCATCAGCGGATCTCGAGCTCGGGATGGCAGGAGCAGGCGATCGAAGTCATCAATTGGGGTCACGCACCGATCCGCCCCATCACGACCGCTGCGGGCGAGCGCGTGCAGGTCTCGGTCGCGTTCGCGGCACGCTCGGTGACGGTCGCGGCCTATGAAGTGCATCTCGGCCGAGGCCGCCTCCTCCTCCTCGACACCGATCTCGAGGCCAACGATTCCTGGGATCGCGACATTCCCGCTCGGCTGTATGGCGGCGACCAGCGCACGCGGATCGCGCAGGAGATCCTACTCGGGATCGGCGGCGTGCGGCTGCTCCGGGCTCTCTCGATCGAGCCCACCGTCTGGCATGCCAACGAAGGCCACGTGGCCTTCATGATGCTCGAGCGGCTTCGCGAGCAGCTCGCCGCCGGGGTCCCCTTCGAAGCGGCGCTCGAGCGTGTTCGCGCCGCCACGGTCTTCACGACGCATACCCCCGTGCCGGCGGGACACGACGCCTTTCCCTTCTCGCTCCTCGAGGATTCGTTCCGTGGCTACTGGGATGGTCTCGAGCCGCTGAAGGACCGCTGCTTCGCGCTCGGCGAGCATCAGGAGAGCTGGGGCAAGAGCTTCAACATGACCGTGTTCTCGCTGCGGGCGTCGGGACGGTGCAACGCGGTGAGCGAGCTACACGGCAAAGTCTCTCGGCGGATGTGGCGCGGCGTGTTTCCCGACCGCAACGAGGATCAAGTGCCGATCACCTCGGTGACCAACGGCGTCCACGTCCCGACGTGGGTGGCGCCGCGTCTGTCGGCGCTGCTCTCCCGAACGCTCGGCCCCGACTGGCTCACACGCCACGACGAGCCGGCGCTCTGGGAAGATCTGGTGAGCGTTCGCGACGACGAGCTCTGGCGCGTCCATCTCCAGCTGAAGCGCGGCTTCGTCGGGCTCATTCGCGAGCGCGCCCGCCTTCGCTGGATGCGCGGGCTCACCGAAGCGGCGCAGCTTCTCGCAGCGGGCACGCTGCTCGACCCCGAGGCGCTCACCATCGGCTTCGCGCGACGCTTTGCGACGTACAAGCGGGCCACGCTGATCTTCCACGACATCGAGCGGCTCTTCCGCATGCTCGAGGACCCCTGGCGCCCGCTGCAGATCGTCTTCGCCGGCAAGGCCCACCCCGCGGATGACCCGGGCAAGCATCTCATCCGCGAGGTGTACGAGAAGGCGCTCGACCGAAGGCTCGGGGCACGCATCGCCTTCGTCGACGACTATGACTTGCACGTCTCCAAATTCATGGTCTCGGGAGTGGACCTGTGGCTGAACACGCCGCGCCCACCGATGGAAGCATGCGGAACGAGCGGACAGAAGGCGGGGCTGAACGGCGCACCGCATCTCTCCGTGCTCGACGGTTGGTGGTACGAGGGTTACCGCGGCGGCAACGGCTGGGCGTTCGGACGGAAGCGTGAGCAGACGATGGAGAGCGACGACGCGCTCGACGCGCAAGATCTCTACCGTGTGCTTTCCGAAGAAGTCATCCCACTCTACTACGCTCGCGACTCGGACAACGTACCGCGCGGCTGGGTCGAGCTGATGAAGGAGGCCATGCGGTCGGCAGCCACGAGATTCTCGGCACGTCGCATGGTCAAGGAATACGTCGAGCAGCTCTACCTTCCGGCGATGCGAGCGTCGGCAGAGCTCGGCGAACAGGCGGCGCTCGAAGCGACGCATGTTCGCGCATCGGAACGCGTCGAGTCCGCACCTGACTAGGCCGCCACGAGCTTCCTTCACGGGCCCGTCAATGCGTCCAAAGACGGTATCGCGAAGAACTTGGCGCTCGCGACGCGGCTACGCCAGGCGCGGACTCGACGCGTTCCGAGCCTTCGATCGATTTCGCTTCACCGCTGCGCCTCTTTCTCGAGCACACGAGCGGTGCCATGCTCGAGAGGCATGAAGCGCGAATCCAAGCCATGACACGGCAAGGACTCGGGCTTCGGGCGCGAAGGCGTGCGCTCCGCCATGGAATCCACGACGGAGCCACGCGTGCTGGTGATCGCCCCGGCGTGAACACCCGCGCCTCGCTGCTTCGCTGGTACCGGCGGCACCGCCGCGAGCTTCCGTGGCGGCAAACCCGTGACCCGTACGCGATCTGGGTCGCCGAGACCATGCTGCAGCAGACACGCTCCGAGACCGTTCTGCGCTACTACCCGCGCTTCCTCCGCCGCTTTCCGAACGTGTCGACGCTCGCGCAGGCGCCGGAGAGCGCCGTGCTCGCGGCGTGGTCGGGCCTCGGCTACTACGCTCGCGCCCGCCACCTGCGTCTTGCCGCACGACAAATCGTCGCGCGGCACGGGGGAGAGCTACCGGGCGATCCGCGAGCGCTGCGCTCATTGCCGGGCATCGGCCGCTACACGGCGGGCGCCGTCGCCAGCATCGCCTTCGGCATCCCCACGCCCGTCCTCGATGGCAACGTCGCGAGAGTCTTCGCGCGCCACTTCAAGGTCCGCGGACCCATTCGCCGACCAGCGGTGGCCGCCAGGCTCTGGCGGATCGCCGAGGATCTCGTCGATCGATCCTCTCCGGGAGACTGGAACCAGGCGCTGATGGAGCTCGGCGCCAGGCTCTGTACGCCGCGAGCGCCGGCTTGCCCGCGGTGTCCGCTGCGCCCGAGCTGCGCCGCCTACCACACGGGCTGGGTCGAGCGCCTTCCCGATCCGCCGTCTCGGCGTTCGCCGCGGCGCGTCCGGCGGGCCTGCCTGGTGCTCGAAGGCGACGGTCGGGTGTTGATGACCCGTCACGATCGCGGGCCCCTGCTTCGTGGGCTCTGGGAGTTCCCGACCGCCGAGCCGAGACGCGGTGAGGCGCTCGAAGCCGCGGCGCAACGAGAGCTCGCGCGGCTCGGCATCCGCTGCCGGGCGCTGCGTGAAGGCGTTCGGATCCTCCACACGATCACCAACCGGCGGATCGAAACGTTCGTTTTCCACGCCCGCCTCGAACGCCGCGTGCGCGAGCGCCGGCCGGGAGCGCGATGGTTCCGCCACAGGGAGCTCGACGGGATTCCCCTGTCTTCCGTCGGCTTGCGAATCGCCGCCGGACTTCGGCCGCCCCCGAAGCTCGAGCATCTTCCAATCTCTGGGAATTCGCGCCGCTGATATTCTTGCTCTTGGCAAAGCAGCCGCAGTGGGACCGCTCCCGGCGTGTAACTGCAAGTGGTGCGTGCTTTGCATCATAACTTCGGCATCAACGATCAAGGAGGCGCAAAATGCGTTCACTGATCCCCTGGAGACGTCGTGAGGAGAGCGAATGGGAACCGTTTCGGGAGCTTGAGGAGTGGCATCGCAGCATCGATGATCTCTTCTCACGCTTCACGGCCGGTGCCCGCTTCGAGGGCACGGCGTTCGCGAGGCATCCCGCCATGGAGAGCTTCGCGAAGAACGGCGATCTCGTGGTGCGCCTGGACTTGCCGGGAGTCGATCCGAAGGAAGTCGACATCAGCGTGACCGGCGACGTGCTGACGGTGAAGGCCGAGCGCAAGCACAAGGAGGAGACAAAGGAGGGCGAGTACACGCGCCGAGAGATCTCCTACGGAAGCCTGGAGCGGAGCCTGAGGCTTCCGGGCAAGGTCGATGCCGAGAAGATCAAGGCCAGCTACGACAAGGGCGTCCTCGAGATCACCCTGCCGATGCCCAAGGAGCTAGAGCCGAAGAAGATTTCTGTCCAAATCGAGGCGAAGAAGTAGTCGGACCAGTCGCCCGAGGGGATCGGGCTCGCTCTCACCGGATACTCCCTCGGCGAAGACTACGCGGTGCCGGGACGCAACGCGCTCGTGATGCAGACCACGAGCCCGAAGGAATTCATCGGGCTCCTTCAAGAGGGTCTGCGCCGACCCGGCCGCCAACGCCGCGCTGCGGAGCTCGGCGCGCCTTACGGCCGAGCAGTACGCGTGGCCCGAGATCATCGAGCGCACGCTGCTGCCGCGCGTTTCTCTCATCGACCAGTGACCTAGGAGGAAAGCCTTGCCGTACAAACGACTCACCTTCCGTTCGGAAGCTCGCGAGAAGATCCTTCGCGGCTCCAGCATGCTCACCGACGCCGTACGCGTCACGCTCGGCCCGAAATCGAAATCCGTGCTGATCGAGAAGAAGTGGGGAGAGCCGCTCGTGTGCAACGACGGCGTCACGATCGCCAAGGAGATCGACCTCAAGGATCCCGAAGAGAACCTCGGGGCACGGATGATCCGCGGCGCCGCCGACCGAACCGGCGACGCGGTCGGCGACGGCACCAGCACGGCGACGATTCTCGCCCACACGATCTTCGCCGAAGGCGTACGCAACGTGGCCGCGGGGGCCAGCGCGGTCGACCTGAAGCGCGGTCTCGATCGCGGCCTGCGGACTGCCGTCGAAGCGCTGCGCGGCCTGTCGCGTCCCGTCCAGAGTCGCAAGGAGCGAGCGCAAGTCGCCACGATCTCGGCGCACAACGATCCGACGATCGGCGAGCTCGTCGCCGACGCGGTCGAGAAGGTCGGCGCCGAAGGCGTGATCACCGTCGAGGAGGCGAAGACGACCGAGACGGCGCTCGAGGTCGTCGAGGGGATGCAGTTCGACCGCGGCTATCTGTCGCCTTACTTCGTCACCGATCCGGACCGCATGGAGACGATGCTCGAGGACGTGCTGATCCTGCTGTACGAGAAGAAGCTATCGGGCCTCAAGGACCTGGTGCCGATGCTGGAGCAGGTGCTGAAGGCGGCACGGCCGCTCCTGATCATCGCCGAGGACGTCGAGGGCGAAGCGCTCGCCACCCTGGTCGTGAACAAGATCCGCGGCACGCTCCCCTGCGCGGCCGTCAAGGCTCCGGGCTTCGGCGATCGGCGCAAGGCGATGCTCGAGGACATCGCGATCCTCACCGGCGGCCACGTCGTCGCCGAAGAGCTCGGCATCAAGCTCGAGAACGTCAGCCTCTCGGACCTCGGGCGAGCGAAGCGAGTGGTGATCGACAAAGACAACACGACGATCATCGGCGGCGGGGGCAGGAAGCCGACATCGAGGGCCGCGTGAAGCAGATCCGCAGGCAGATCGAGGAGACCACGTCCGACTACGATCGCGAGAAGCTCCAGGAGCGGCTCGCCAAGCTCGCCGGCGGCGTGGCCGTGATCCGCGTCGGCGCGCCGTCCGAGGCGGAGATGAAGAGCCGCAAGGAGGCCTTCGACGACGCGATCAGCTCGACGAAGGCGGCGATGGCGGAAGGAATCGTGCCCGGCGGAGGGCTGGCGCTCTTGCGCGCGATCGATGCCGTCGAGCGCGAGGAAGCGAAGAGCGAAGGCGACGAGCGGACCGGCCTTCGGATCCTCAAGCATGCCCTCGAAGCTCCGACACGGCAGATCGCGGAGAACTCCGGGGTAGACGGTGGGGTGGTCGTCGATCGCATGCGCGGAGGCAAGGGAAACTTCGGCTACGATGCCGCACGCAACACCTACGTTGACCTCGTCGAGGCCGGTATCATCGATCCGACGAAGGTCGTGCGAATCGCGCTGGAGAACGCGGTCTCGGTCGCCAGCGTGCTGCTCCTCAGCGAGGCCACGCTCACCGAGGTGGAGGAGCCGAAGCCGCAAGCGCCACCCGCCCTCGAATGAAGCGGGGACGTAATGACCGGGAGGGGGATCGACCAGACTTTCTATGATTCGGGAGTCGGCGCAGCCAGTTTTCCTGTGATAGAGAAGATCATCGCGCCAAATCATCATGCGGTGCTCGCCAATCGGCGTCGCGTTCGAAGTGGCACGATCGTTGGTGTAACTGACATCGAGAGGATTGCGATCCATGAAGAGAGTAGGCGCGACTACCAGCAAGGGTAAAGGACTCGTACGGGCTCTCGTTCGGCGCGGCAGCCTGCAATCGAAGACCAAGCACGTGGCCGACGAAGAGCACATTCGCGATCACTCGGTTTGTGAACGCTGCGGCTCCGTCTACGAGAAGCGCACCTGGCGGAAGGGGCGCCAATTGGTTGCGGCCTTGGCCACCGGCCCGACGTGGGTCGTCTGTCCCGCTTGCCGTCAGGTGAGCCGAGACGAGTACTTCGGGCGGATACGGCTGCGGGGCTTGGCAGGTGCCGAGGAGGAGGCGCTCGTACGCCGCCGCATCCGCAATGTCGCCAGCCGGGCCGGATTTACTCAACCCGAACGCAGAGTGGTGTCGATCGAGGCCGTCGATGGCGAGCTCGAGGTCTTGACGACTTCGCAAAAGCTCGCGCATCGCATCGGTCAGCAGATCGAGAAGCTGCTGGGAGGACGCGTCCGATACCACTGGGACGAGGAAGACGGATGCTTGCTCGGCACCTGGAAGCGCGGCGCGGCACGGTGAGGCAGGACACGAGCCGCGGCCGAGATTGCACCTAGGGTCGGAATTGCGGGGATGCGCCGACGACCCCCCATGAACCGAAAGGCCGAGATCCTGCGGGCGGTGCGAATCGCCCTCTCGAGCGAGCCCAAGCTCAACCTGTCGCTCCACCCGATGACCATCGCCCTCAGCGACAGCGACCTCATCCTCGAGGGCGAGCTTCCAAGCCTATCGATGAAGAAGCTCGCGCTCGTTCGTGCCGCCGCCGTTCCGGGCGTCGACGCGATCGTGGACCGATTGCAGATCGCCCCGGCCCGGCACATGAGCGACGCCGAGATCCGCGATGGCGTCTGTCACTCGCTCGCGCAAGACACCGCATTCGCCGAATGCGCGATCCACCAACGGGTCAAAGGCCGTTCGGAACTGGTTCGCAGAGGTGCGGGCTCGCCACGCGGAGCCATCGAATGCTCGGTAGAGGACGGCGTGGTGACGCTGGACGGCGACGTTCCCGGCCTCGAGCACAAGCGCCTCGCCGGCGTCCTTGCGTGGTGGGTGCCGGGGAGCCGCGACGTCGTAAACGGCCTCGGCGTGTCCCCTCCTGAAGAGGACAGCGACGACGAGATCACCGACGCGGTACGTCTGGCGCTCGAGAAGGACCCATTCGTCAACGCGTCGCAGATCCGGGTGACATGTGCGAACGAGACCGTGACCCTCGACGGGCTCGTGGCGTCGGACTCCGAGAAGGAGATGGCGGAGGCAGATGCGTGGTACGTGTTCGGCGTCAGAAGCGTGATCAACCACGTGCTCGTGGAGCCGACGATGCCTGCAGCCCGTTGACCTGGCCTGAAACGGCAGATCGGGCACACGAGCGGCGTGCAGCGCGGAGGAGCTTCTATGAAGCACATCGCAGCGACCAGGGCGCACACGCGGGACAGCCAGCAGTCTCCCGTCCGCATCTCGGCACCTCCGGTCGTGCTCGATGGCAGCCTGGCCCTGCCCGTCGGGACGTGCGGCGTCGTGCTGTTCGCGCACGGAAGCGGCAGCAGCCGGCATAGCCCGCGCAATCGGTACGTCGCCGAGGTGCTTCACCAGGGCGGCCTCGGAACCTTACTCTTCGACTTGCTGACGGAGGACGAAGAGCAGATCGATGCGCGAACGGCGGAGCTTCGCTTCGACATCCCCTTGCTCACCCAGCGACTCGTCGGGGCCACCGACTGGCTCGCTTCTCGACCTGCCACGCGTGATCTCAGGGTCGGTTACTTCGGCGCCAGCACCGGCGGCGGGGCGGCATTGGTTGCGGCCGCCGAGCGGCCCCGCGTCGTAGGCGCAGTGGTGTCTCGCGGCGGGCGGCCGGACCTCGCCGGATCCGCGTTGGCGCGGGTTCAGGCGCCGACGCTGCTCATCGTCGGTGGGGAAGATACGCCGGTGATCCTCATGAACAGCGAAGCACTCTCGCAGCTCCGCTGCGAAAAGAAGCTCGAGATCGTTCCCGGAGCCACACATCTCTTCGAGGAGCCAGGCACGCTGGAAGCGGTGGCCCAGCTCGCTCGCGAGTGGTTCATCGATCACCTTCGGCCGAAGCAGCAGGCCAAAGAGAGGAGCAGCCATGCCAGATCGTGAGGCATTCGTCGAAAAGCTCGAGGCACAGATGCGCGAGTGGTCCGCGCGGTTGGAGGACCTCAAGGCTCGGGTCCGCAAGGTGACGTCCGCCCGCCGCGCCGAATATGCGAAGCAGATCGCCGCCCTGCAGTCCCGCCGTGACGAGGCGACGGAGAAGATTCGCGAGCTGCGAGGGGCGGGAGAGCACGCCTGGGAGGAACTTCGGGAGGCGGCCGAGAAGGCGTGGCAGGAGATGGCGGTTGGGCTCGAAGGAGCCGTTTCCCGGCTTCGCGCGCACTCTGCGTCGAAGGCCGCAGCGACCAAGGTCGCAGAGCTCATGTCGCGCGACGTGGCGAGCTGCGGCGCCGCTGATCCCTTGAACGCCGCGGCGAGAATTCTCTGGGAGCGCGACTGCGGTTGCGTTCCCGTGCTCGATGGCGCGTCGCACGTGCTCGGGATGCTGACCGATCGCGATGTCTGCATGGCCGCGTACTTCTGCAACCGCCCGCTCACCGAGCTCCGCGTGTCAGACGTGATGTCGAAGGACGTCGCCTTCTGCCGGTCCGAGGACCCGCTATCGGTGGCCGAGGAGATTATGAGCCGGCGGCAGGTCCGCCGCCTGCCTGTGGTAGACGACGATCATCGTTTAGTGGGGATCCTCTCCCTCAACGATATCACACGGGGAGCGGCTCACAGGTCTTCCATGTCTTCGGGCCGGCGACCGATCAAGGCCGAGGAAGTGCTTCGGACTCTCAGCGCGATCGGCGATCGCAAGCTCTCGCAATCGAACACGGCGGCGTGACTTCGGTTACAGCGAATCTCGCATACTGCTCGAGATTTGCGACTCGCGAGCCACATCGCGGGTCTCTCGGTCGCGGCTCGTTCGGCACGCGCTTCGAGCGCGAGAATGATGGCCGCCTGATCGCTCGTCGGCTGTGAGGAGCGACGACGCGGGCGATCGACGCCGACGAGGTCGCCTTCACGACGATGGCGGCACGCCGCCGATCTCCACCCGGTGGCCGCCACGTCGCACAACCGCGCCGAACCGCTCGGCGAGCCAAAGATTGGACTCGACGTGCTCGGTCCACTGCGGCACGATCCATTCACTCGGGCCCTTCGCGAGCGCGGCGAAGAGCACGAGCTGATCGGCGAGGTGACGGTCGACGGTCGCACCGGTCGCGAGGTCGGCGAGCAATGCCGCCGCGACGCTACGCCCGATCGTCTCGGAAGTGCGGCGCGGCGCACCAGCCCGATCGGCTCCCAGCCGGCAACCTGTCGACGTCGTCGCCCAGATCGCGAGCGCCGCTCCGGCGTGGCTCGCGGTCTCGTCGTACCTCCGCTCGATGCGCGACCCGACCCCGGACGAAGCAAGCGCCGTCTCGCAGGTTTCGGCCATGCGGTCGGCGACGCGCCGCTCCGCGAGCCTGCTCGCGAGGGCGATACCGGCCACGTCTCGGGGGATGCCCGGCTCGCCGAGGTGGATCGCCGTGAGCGGGCCGCGCACGGGCCTCGTGCGGAGCTCGATCTCGCCTCCGCCCGACGGCAGGTATCCAGGGCGGATCACCTCGAGCTCGGCCTCGATGCCCATGCTTCGAAGCAGAGGAAGGAGAACGTGCTGAAGATGAAAGGGGGACGGCGCGAAATCCTGGAAGACGCCTCCGGTGATCCGCGCGGTCAGCGCCGAGGGCGCGAGGCACGCGGCAGGAAGAATGCCGAGCGCGAGCATCGTCGCGGATCCCGCCGTGCCGATGTCCCACTCGAAGCGACCGCCGCGGAGCCGCCCGGGCGTGAGGACGAACTCGCGAGAGTCCACTGCGGCTCCCGTGACCGTCCCGTCACAGACTTCGGCGAGGGCCCGAACCGTCGTCAGGTGCTGTGGGCGGAGGCCGGGCTTGGGGCGGCGAACGCGGGCATTGAAGACGTGGACCGGCCGCCCGTACGCCACCGCGAGCACCGTCGCGAACCGAACGATCGTGCCGCTTCCCGAGCGCTGGCTTCCATCGATGTGGACCATCGTGTGCGCTTCTCCGTCTTCTACCTGACGTGCGGTCAGATACATTGCCAATCGGCATGGGCTTCTATACACGCGGCCAATGGCTCTGTGGCACGCACCGTGAGGTTGAAAATATGCCAATCATGAGCTGAGCCCCGATGTCACAGCACTCAGAACCAATGGCCTTTTGAGAGCGAGCACTCACCCATGCGCATCAAGCGTATCCTAGTGCCGACGGATCTCTCCGGAGCTTCGATGCCCGCAGAAGACCTAGCGGCCGACTTGGCTCGAACCCTCGATGCTGAAGTCCTGTTGCTATTTTGTGCCGAACCGGTCGACGCGACCAGTATCCTCGCCGCGCCAGAGGTGGCTTCGTTCCTCCAGGAGCAAGACAAAGCGGCGCGCGCAGAGCTCGAGCGCCGGGCGCTTCACCTCGCCAAGCGAGCGTCGCGCGTTCGCAGCCTCGTCGTCGGCGGCATGGCCGCTTCGGCGATCATCGAGGCCGCGCGTAAACTCGGCGCCGATCTCATCGTCATCGGCACTCATGGGCGAACCGGCTTTTCACGCTTCATGATCGGCAGTGTGGCCGAGCGGGTCGTACGCACGGCTCAATGCCCGGTGCTCACGGTGCGCTCCGGCCCAGCACCGACGCGTTCCCACCGAGCCGTCAGCAGCCGGAGCGGGCGGCGAATCGGGACGCGGCGGGGTAGATGAGGCCGCGCATATAACCCGCTCCGCGATTCATTTCTGCTAGATCGATTGGATGGGGTCGGTGAGCATAGACCTCGTCGATCGGGCGGCGATGAGCCTCGATGAGGCCGGATTGCTGAGGCGGCAGGGTCGAGTTGACTACTTCGACCGGCGTCTTGGCCGAGCGGCCGGCGCCAGACGCAGGGTCAGAACGGGACATCGCGCCCCCCGGACGACCTTTTCCGCGACACTTCCGACGAAGAATCGCTTCGCTCCCGTTCGTCCATGCGTTGCCATGACGATCAGGTCCGCCTTCACCTTCCGCGCCGTGGCCAGGATCTGCGCCGCCGCGTTGCCCTCGCCGAGCACCGCGCGGCAGCGCGCGCCCCGCTTCCCGAGTCTCGCGTGGAGCGCCGACATCTGCTCCCTGACGACGCGCTGATGCTCGGCGAATAGCAGGCGGAAGTTCGCCGAGACTACGTACGGGTCAGGCTCGGGACCAAAATAGGGAGCCTCCTGGACGAACAGCAGGATCACTTCGGCGTCGAACGTTCGCGCCAGGTCGACGGCGTGATCGATTGCCGCGAGCGACGGCGGCGAGAAATCGGTTGGGGCGAGTATTCGCTTGATCTTCATTCGCGCTCTATTGTTCCGATTGCCGGGAATTCTCGGGCCGCCCTCTCTCGAAACCGAGAACCAACCGGCTCTCACACGCGGCGGGTCCTCATTTCGACGGGTGAGAAGAAAATTTCTTGAGCCCGATACGCTCGGCAAGCTCGTGAAGCTTTTCGTGCACCGACTCGTTGTTGAACGTCTGGATGTCGGATAGTGCCAAGCAGAAGTCGCTCAGAGCGACCAACCATAGCCGCAAGTCCTCGGGGCTCGAAGCTTTGTTTCTCGCTGCTCCGATTCGCGACTCGGCATTCTTCAGCTTCTCGACGGCGGCTTCCAGATGTTTCGAAAGGGACATTTCGAGAATCCTCCGAGGTCTTGCCATGCAAGCACCGCTCCACGAAGACCGCATCGCTGGCACGATCATTGGTTGAAATCGCTTGGAGTGAACGGTCCTGCGCCCGGGCGCACGTTCCGGGGGCACGCGGCCGAAGACGGCGTGAAAAACGAAAAGACTCCGAAGAGCCGGATCGTGATCCTCGGCGCCGCGGGCCGAGATTTCCACGACTTCAACGTGCGCTATCGCGACGATCCGAACGTCGCCGTGGTCGCGTTCACGGCGGCGCAGATCCCCGGCATCACCGACCGCCGTTATCCGCCGTCGCTCGCAGGTGCGCTCTATCCAGAGGGGATCCCGATCGAGCGCGAGGCCGATCTCGAGACGATCTGCGCTCGCGAGGGTGTCACGCAAGTCGTTTTCGCCTACAGCGACGTCTCCCACGCCCACGTCATGCACCTCGCCTCCCGGGCCCTGGCGGTCGGCGCCGACTTTCTGCTCCTCGGACCGGACAGCACGATGCTCGAAGCGGCGATTCCCGTGATTGCGGTTTGCGCGGTGCGCACCGGATGCGGCAAGTCGCAGATCGCCCGTTGGCTTGGCCGACGGCTGCGTGAGCAGGCGCTGCGTGTGGCCGTGCTTCGCCACCCGATGCCGTATGGCAGCCTCGAGCAGCAGCGCGTGCAACGCTTCGCCGCGCGGGAGGATCTCGAACGGGCGCGCTGCACGATCGAGGAGCGAGAGGAGTACGAGCCGCATCTCGCGGCCGGCAACGTCGTGTTCGCGGGAATCGACTACGCCGAGATCGTCCGGCAGGCGGCCGAGCACGCCGATCTGATCGTCTGGGACGGCGGCAACAACGATTTCTCCTTCGTCCGCCCCGATCTTCACATCGTCGTAGTCGACGCACTCCGGCCGGGCCAGGTCGACGGCTACCATCCGGGCGAGGCCGTGCTGCGCATGGCCGACGTCGTCGTGGTGAACAAGGTCGACGCGGCCGCGGACGCCGACGTACAACGCGTGATCGACGCGGTACGTGGGCTGAACGCGCACGCGACCGTGGTGCGTGCCGCTTCGCCGGTGCGGCTCGACGAGCCTCGGGCGGTTCGTGGCCGACGCGTGCTGGTCGTCGAGGACGGTCCCACCGTCACGCACGGCGGTATGCCTTACGGCGCGGGCTTGGTCGCCGCCCTTCGAGCCGGAGCGGGTGCCATCGTCGATCCGCGCGCGTCTGCACCTGCACCGATCCGCGAGGTCTTCGCTCGCCATGCGCACATCGGCGCGGTTCTGCCCGCGGTCGGTTACGGCGCCGCGCAGCTCGAGGCGCTGCGTGAGACCATCGAGCGCTCGGATGCCGAGGTCGTCGTCTCGGCTACGCCGATCGATCTCGCCGCGCTGATCGCTGTGGGCAAGCCGATCGTGCGCGCCCGCTACGAGTTCGCCGAGGCCGGCGAGCCCACGCTCGGATCGATCGTCGACGGCTTCCTCGAGCACCTCGGCGATCGGCTCGGGCGCCGCTCATGACGTCGGACGCGTCACGCCCCCTCGTCGTCGTCGCCCTCGGCGGAAACGCGATCAGCCCGCCGGCAGGAGATCTCTCGTTCGCGCCGAGCGCGCCGTGATCGGGCGAGCAGCCGCCGAGATCGCGCGGCTCGCCGTGCAGGGCGCGCGCCTGCTCGTTGTCCACGGCAACGGACCGCAGGTCGGCCGCTTGCTCTGTGCGCAGGGCATCGGGGACTCCGAGAGCCTCGACGTTCACGTGGCACAGACGCAGGGAGAGCTCGGCTATCTCTTGGCGGAAGCGCTCGAGACGCGTCTGGCGGACGAGCCGTGCGCAGCGCTCGTCACGCGAGCCCTCGTGGATCCGCACGACGAGGCCTTTCGCTCGCCGACGAAGCCCGTCGGCGCGATCCTCGCGCATCCACCGCTCGGCGTTCCGTCTGTGCCGATTCCCGGCGGGCACGGCTTTCGGCGCGTCGTCGCCTCGCCGCGGCCGATCGCCGTACTGGAATCGCAGGCGATCCGCGTGCTGCTCGCGACCCATCACGTGGTCGCAGGCGGAGGCGGAGGCGTGGCGCTCGCCGCGCGCGAGCGCGGCCGCGCGCCGCAGCCCGCCGTGATCGACAAGGACTGGGTGGCGGCGCTGCTGGCGATCGCGTTCGATGCGGAGCGGCTCCTCTTCGCCACCGACGTGCCGTGCGCGTTCGAGGCCTTCGGCAGCGCGCAGGCGCGACCCATCGGCAAGATGACCGTTGCCGAAGCGCGTCGTCGCCTGGCGTCGGGCACGTTTCTAGCCGGCTCGATGGCGCCGAAGGTCGAGAGCGCCGTCGCCTTCACGGAAGCGACGGGCCGTGCGGCGCTCATCACGACGATCGTAGAGCTCGAGGAGGCTTGTGGGGGACGTGCGGGCACGCTGGTTTGCCCGTGACCACCTTCCTTGTCCCGCGCACCATCGAGCGAATTCGAGTCGGCACCCCGCGCGCACGGCTCCGGGGGTCATCCGATTTTCTCGGCAGCGGCGGCGAGCATGGAGGCGAGAGCGGACCCTGGTCCTCACGGTCGCGAGGCGTGGCAGTACAGGCAGGCGCCCGAGACCGCGCCGGCGTAAAAGTAGCTCGGCGGATTACGCTCTGCCGCCTGCCGCGCGCGCTCGATGTCCTGCCGCAGCAGGTCGACGTTCGCGCCGATCTGCGGGTGATTCGCAGGCCATCCGCCCGGGCCGAGGCTGCGAGCCGCCTCGTCCATGCCGGCGAGTAAGCGGAGAATCTCTTCGCGGGGGTAACCGCCTCCGCTCGCACTTTCGCGGAGGATCCGGTCGAGCTCGTACGTATCGTGGGCGAGCTGCCACATTGCGGAGTGGAGATCCTCGTGCGGCACGTAGTTGAACGACGGCGGATAGGTATGGCGTCGCAGGGTCTCCGGGACGGTGCCGCAGCAAGCGGCAGTGAGCAGCGCGGTCGCGGCGGCGACAAGCCTGAAGGTATCTCCCATGTGTTTCCTTCCCCTACTCGACGTCACGCACGAGAAGGACCGGAACGTCCAAGTCCACGAGAAGGTCGACGACTTCCTCGCCCGTCGCGATCGCTCCATCGATCGGCAGCACGACCAGCCCGGCCCCCACGGCGCGAATCGCGGCGCGGATCGTCTCGCGATTCGATCCGCTGACGCGCCGTACCTCGGCCGCGATCCCCTGCGCTTGCAGGATCTCTTCCGCTTCGCGCTCGAGGCGTTCGGCGACGCTCTCGTCGGCCGCGACGATCACGACCGTCGCAGGGCTTCCTCTTGCCAGGCGGGCAATCGCGTCCAGGCCCCGGCGTGCGGCCTTCGAGCCGTCGTAGAGCGCACAAAGCGGTGCGCCGATTCGCCGGCCGAGTTGCAGCACGAGCGTAGAGGCCCGTGCTTCGGACAAGATTGCCCGCGCGGTGCTACCGAGGGGTTTGCCGAGCCGCGACCAACCGAGCCGGCCGAAGCTGATCAGGTCGCGGCCGCCCACCCCTTCCATGACCGCGGCTGCGACCGAGCCACGCGCCACCCGGAAGGACCAGCGAACACGGGCACGCTCCGCCGAAACCGCCAGGGCGCGGCGGGAGCGCTCGGCGACCGCCCGGAGCTGGAGCCGCAGTCGCTCAGCGTCGAGAGGCTGAATGGACGCCGAGAACGAGGCCACCTCGCTCGCGAACGGCAGATCGGCGAGCCGCAGCAGCTCCACATCCTCCACGAAGATCCCGAGCAGCTCGGCATCGAAGAGCGCGGCGAATTCCACCGCCGCGTCGAGCGCCGTCAGGCTGTTCGGCGAGGCATCCAGAGCGACGAGAACACGGCTGAACACCCCGGTCTCGCTCATGGTCCCCTTCTCCAGGTCTCTTCACTGGGCGCGGACCAGATCGCCGCGAGCCGGGCCAGCCGCATCTCCACCCGGCGGTTGACGCTCCCCGCGGGATAACTTCCCCGACTGTCGCGCTCCCCGGCGGGAAGGCCGGTGAGGATCTCCATCGCCTGATCCACGGTCTCGATCGGAATCACACGAAATTGGCCCGCCCGTGCCGCCTCGACGACGTCGCTGCGGAGCATCAGATGCTTGACGTTGGAGTGCGGGAACGAGCACCCCCTGCTCGCCGGTGAGGCCCCTGGACCGGCAGAGATCGAAGAAGCCCTCGATCTTCTCGTTGACCCCGCCGATGGCCTGGAGCCGCCCGTGCTGGTTCACCGAGCCGGTGACCGCGAGCGACTGCCGAAGCGGGATCTCGGCGATGGCGGAGAGTAGCGCGAAGAGCTCCGCGGCGGACGCACTGTCGCCCTCCACCCCGCCGTAGGACTGCTCGAAGACCAGGCTTGCCGAGAGCGACAGCGGACGCTCTCGCGCGTAGCGCCCGCCGATGAACCCGGAAAGGATCAGGACCCCCTTAGAGTGGATCGGCCCGCCGAGCTTGACCTCGCGCTCGATGTCGATGATCTCGCCCTTGCCGGGCCGCACGCGCGCCGTGATTCGGGTCGGATGCCCGAACGCGAAGCCCCCGAGCTGGAGTACGGAGAGACCGTTCACCTGCCCGACCTGACTGCCCGTCGTATCGACCAGGAGAGTTCCGCGTAGCACCTCGTCGAGAAGCCGCCGGCGGATGCGGTCGGAGCGAGCGATCTCCGCTTCGATCGCACGCTCGACGTCCTCGACGCCGGCAACGCCGCGGCCGGCCTCGCCGGCCCAGTAGTCGGCTTCGCGAAGTAGGTTGAGAACGCTCTCCGTGCGGGCGGAGAGCTTCTCCGAGTCGCCCGCCGAGCGCGCGCCTTGCTCGATCACGCGCGCCACGGCGCCGCGATCGAACGGGCGAAGCCCCTCCTTGCGGGCGAGCATCGCCACGAGCCGCGCGTAGCCGGCTTCGCTCTCGGCCGTGCGCTCGGCGTCGTCCTCGAAGTCCGCAGCCACCTTGAAGAGACGCGAGAAGTCCGGATCCAGGTCGCAGAGCAGGTAGTACAGGCGCCGGTCGCCGATCAGGACCACCTTGACGTCCAGAGGGACGGGCTCGGGCTCCAGGGAGACCGTGCTGACGAGGCTCAGCCGCTGTCCCAACGACTCGATCCGCAGCTGCCGGGATTGCAGCGCTCGCTTGAGCGCCTCCCAGGCGAAGGGCTCGAGCAGCACGCGCAGCGCATCGAGAACCAGGTAGCCGCTGTTGGCGCGATGCAGCGCCCCGGGCTTGATGAGCGTGAAATCGGTGACGAGAGTGCCCATCTGTGCCAGGTGCTCCACGCGGCCGATCAGGTTCTCGTAGCTCGGATTGTCCTCGTAGACGACCGGGGCTCCGCTCGAGGCGCCGTGATCCACGAGCACGTTGACGCGGTAGCGCCGCAGCCACGGCGGTTCCCCGAGCACGCTCGCCGCGCCGCCATGCATCAGGGCCGGAGGAATCTCGTCGCCCGAGAGCAGGCTCCGTGCGTTCTCGACGAGGTCGCGCTCGACGGCGTCGAGGTAGGCGACGATGTCGACGAGCTCACGGTGCTTCTCGCGCAGCGCGACGATCAGGTGGCCGACTGCGAACCGGGTGATCTCGCGGTTGAGCTCGCGCAGCCGTTCGCGCGCCTCGTGCTCCAACTGCGGCATCTTGCGGATGGTCTCCTGCAGCTCGCGCTGCAGGGTTTGCAGCTGCTCTTCCTTCTGCCGACGTTCGACATCCGGCAGCTTTTGGAATTGCTCCGGAGTGATGATCTCGTTATCCCGCACCGGGGCGAGGACGAGGCCCATCGGCGTGCGCAGCAGCGCGAAGCCTTGCCGCTTGGCGCGCTCCTCGAGCTCCGCGAGCGCCTTCTCCTGCCGCTCCTTGATTTCTTCTTCGATGACCTGGCGCCGGGTACGGTACTCCTCGCTCTCGAGCGCAGCGGTCAGTGCCGGACGAAGCTCTTCGACGAGCCGCTCCATGTCCTTGCGAAATTGGACCGCAACCCCGGCGGGGAGTCGCATCGACCGAGGCCGATGCGACTCGTCGAAGTTGTGAACGTAGCACTGATCGCGCGGCGCCGGGCCCTTCTCGGCGCGTTGCTCGAGGAGCTGCTGCACGAGGAAGTGGCGGCCCGTGCCGGAGGGCCCCAGCGCGAAGATGTTGTAACCCTCGCGCCCGATGCCGACTCCGAAGCGGACCGCATCGAGAGCGCGCCGTTGCCCGAAGAACTCGGTTGGCGCCTCGAGCTCGGCGGTGGTTTTGAAGGGGATGCTCTCCGGATCGCTTTTTCGGTAGAGCTCTTCGGGTTGGAGCGGCTCGCCTGGCTTCATGGTCTTGGCATCAAGTCCTTTCTGCGATCGCGGTCGCTGCCAGGCTGGAGGGCAATGGCAGTACCTGGTACCTGGTGCCTGCTCGCCTTCATGTTGTGGCCCCGGTCGACCTTTGCGCGGCCGTCCACACGAGCGACACGACGAAGAAGCCTACGCCGAGCAGGATGATCGTCGGTCCCGGCAGAAGCTCGAGACGTCTGGCGATGATCGTGCCGCCGACCGCGTTGAGCGCGCCTAGCGCGACGGCGGTTCCCATGTACCCCACGACGCTCCGGCAGGTCACCTTGGCAATCGCGGCGGGTAGGATGGTGAGCGCGCCCATCAGCAACGTGCCGACGAGCTTGATTCCGAGCGCGACCACCAAGGCGAAGTTCAGCAGCAGCACGAGGTCGGTTCGACGGCCGGTTCCACCCGCTTGCGCCAGCTCCCGGGAAAGACTGAGCAGGAGGAATTCTCGGGCGAAAAGGAACGAGACGCAGGTCGTCGCGCCGGCCAGGGCGACGAGACCGGTCAGCGCTGGCGGGGATAGGCTGGGAAATGCGCCGAAGAGGGAGTCGACCAGCGCCTCGCTGGGAATGAGCAAGGTACCGACGGCCAGGCTGGCCGTGAACAGAACACCGACCAGCGCCTCGGCCGGCAGGTTCGTCCTACCTTCCAGCCACCAGACGATCGAGCTCGCACCGACGAGACACGCGACGACGCCCCAGAAGGGATCGACTCCGTAGAGGATCGCCACGGCGATCCCAGGCAGCGCCACATGGGAGAGAGCGTCGCCGACGAGTGCCATTCTCCTCAGGATGACGAACGCGCCGATCGCTCCCGACGCCGTGCCGACGGCGCCCGCCATGACGAGGCTCTGTGCCAGGCCGGGTCCCATCACGTTTGCGACTGCATCATCGGAGCATTCGCGTGATCGTGCTCGTAGAAGGCCACCTCGCCGTATAGGCGCGCCAGACTCTCCGCATTGAGGACGTCGCGCGGGCGGCCGTAGCACAGCACCTTCTTGTTCAGGCACATTACGTGGTCGGCATGACGATAGACGACGTTCAGGTCGTGCGAGATGAGAAGGATGGCCGTTCCCCGTTCCCGCTGCATCCGCCGGACGAGGTTGTAAACGGTATCCTGGAATCCGAGGTCGACGCTCGCCGTCGGCTCGTCGAATAGAAGCACGTCGGGGTGACCGAGCATCGCCCAGGCAATGAGAATCCGCTGCAAGTGTCCGCCGGAGAGCTCGCCGAGTGACTTGCGGAGGAGGTCGGTGGAGAGGCCCACGAGGTCCAGCTCGTGCTTTAGGTCCGCGATCGCACTCCGGCTCGGAAACCAGAAGCGCGGTGACTTGAGGAGCAGAAACTCCCGAACGGTGAGCGGTATCGAGCGGTCGACCGTGAGCCGCTGCGGGACATAGCCGCAGCGAACCCCTTCTCGCCAATGCACCTCTCCCGAGTACGGCACGAGACCGAGGAGGGCCCGCAGCAGGACGGTCTTCCCCGCCCCGTTCGGCCCGATCAGCGCTAGGACCTCCCCGCGGCGCAGAGTCAGTGACACACCCGAGACGATCTCCTCCGACCCGATCGTCACCGAAAGGTCGCGCGCCTCGAGGACGAGCTGCCCTGCCGATGTCTCGCAATCCGTCACCGCCGGGGGGCGACAGGCGGGCGGCGGTTGCAGATCGGTCGATGTCAGGGGCTGCTTTACAGAACTCTCCTTTCGAGTTGCCCGAGGCTAATGCAACGTCGGATGAAATCGTTATGGCGCGTCGCCATGGAGCGCAAGCGTCCCAAGGAACGTGCCAGCCGGCAGATCGTGAGCGCCCGAGGCAGGTCGGCCAAAGGACCGCAACGAGCTGAAGACGTTCCTCCATTCGAGAATTCGATGACTTCCCCTTTCCCGACCGCGGGAAAACCTGGCCATCAACCCGGCGCTCCTATCGCACGCCGCTCGGCATGGTCTGTGCTCGCTCCTTAGCGGGAGGCCGCGCCATGTTCGAGTTCCTCGAGTACCGGGCGGACGACTTCATGACCTTTCCGGTCGTCACGATCGACAGTCGTACCACGCTCGCGAAAGCCCAAGAGATTTTCGACGAGAACGAGTTCAACTGCATTCCCGTGGTGGAGGAAGGTCGCCTCGTCGGCGTGCTCACCAAGCTCGACCTGCTCAAGGCTTTCGGCTTCGAGCGGCGCTCGGACGTGCAATCGTACCCGCAGATGCTACGCCAACAGGTTTCGGCCGTGATGACCCGCGAGCCGATCACGGTCCGCAGCCACACGCCGCTCACGCGGGTGATTCGCATGATGGCCGACACGCGATTCAAGAGCTTCCCGGTCATGATGGGCGAGGAGGTCGTCGGCATCATTTCTCGCGAGGACGTCGTCCGGGCGCTCAAGTGCGCCGCGGCTAGCGAGGCCGGCGATGCGTTCCGCGCGGCGCGACGCGGCGGAGCGAGGGCGCGAAAGCCCTCACTCATCCGCGAGATCGCGCAGCGTCTGGGTTGCGAGCACCGGCAAGCGGAGGGCATCGCATTCGCGGTACTCCAGGAGCTACGGGATCGCCTCACGCCCAAAGAGGCCGCCGACGTCGCGGCGCAGCTTCCCGCGCAGGTGAAGCCACTCTGGCTAGAACAGGAGCGGCCCAACCGTCGCGTTCGACGAATTCACAGGGAGGAATTCATCGGCCGGGTGCGCCGGAGGGCCGGCTTGGAGAGCGATGCGCAGGCGGAAAAAGCCGTGCGCGTCGTCTTCCGTGGTCTGCAGCGATTGCTCGGCAGCGCCACCGGCAAAGAAGGCGAGGCTTGGGACATATTCAGCCAGCTGCCGAAAGACCTGAAGGCTCTTTGGCTCGAGGCGGGTAGCAGGCGCGTCGCGTAGGGTGAGCGAAGAGACGCCTCAGATCCACGCGTCCTTCAGCCCACACGTGTAGGCGAGCGCCGCCACGATCACGTCGCACACGAATACGATCGGCAGCACGGCTATCCACGGGAGGAGCGGCAGGGGCTGCACCATCGACAGGAGCAGCGACGCCCCGAAGAAGAAATCGAGCTGATCGAAGACGAGCCAGCTCGAGCCCGGCGCGATCCCCACCTGTCGCTTGAAGAACGATTTGATCGAGTCGCCCGCGATCGCCCCGAACCCCATCAGCAAGCCCGGCAGCACGGGTTGGCGGTGATAGTCGACTAGCGCGAGCTCGCGCAGCCATCCGAGCTCGTAGAAGAGGGCTTGGAGCTGGAACACGATGCTCCCCGCGATGAGTCCGAAGACGAGACCCCGCCAAGTCTTGTGGCTGCCGAAGATCGGTCGACCGCGAAAGCTACGGCCGGCGTCGAGCGGCCGGGCGAGCGGCTCGAACATGCCGCGAACCAGGACGGGCGCCACGTCGGCCGCGTACGCCGGGCCGAAGCAGTAGAGGACCTGGCACATCTCGAGAAGCATTGCGTCTGGGTAATCACGAAGCGCGTCGTTGCTCTACCTCTGAGGCTCGCAAATCTTGAAAACTCGCTGAAGGTTCTCTTTGCCGTGGCGAGCGCCGAGTCGTCATGGAGAGGGGAAGGTGATGCGGCCGATCCGGGAGCCCCAGGTGCTCTTCGAGCTATTCTTTTGGTTCACGAGCCACGCCTGCATATCGTCCGCAGGATCGATCGTGATGGAGGAATAGTCGCCCCAAGGCCAGGGAGAAAGGCCGAAGTCGACAGGACTGTAGAACGTCGAGCTCGTGAAGAGAGCTTTGCCCGGAGAAAGATCGGTCGCGGAATTGCCAACGGTTCTGCCGGAAAAGCGCACCTGCGCGTTCACGGCCGGAAACCCAGAATTTGGAAACGGATCGGTCGAAGACCATGTGACGAACATGTCGCCTTCCTGGTTGGCAACGATCGATGCGTTGAAGTCGAACGACGTCGGGGTCGAGTAGAATTGGCCTTGCTCGGCGACGCTCTGCGCCTCCGTGTTGATCTTGTACCATACAGGCG
This sequence comes from uncultured delta proteobacterium, assembly GCA_963745025.1. Lineage (GTDB taxonomy): Bacteria > Desulfobacterota > Binatia > JACPRU01 > JACPRU01 > CAVQIG01. The sequence goes on along the minus strand of CAVUWD010000010.1, from coordinate 220,767 downwards.
TCGGCAACCCAGTCCCAGTATCCACCGAGTGGGTCTGCCACAGCGTATCGTCCACTTGAGTGCTCGCGTTCGCGAAGCGGGCGTCGCTGGTGAGCAGGGTATCTGTCGTGCCGAGCTGCTGCGCGTCCCCTGGCACACCATAGGCCGCGACGGGCACCGACACCGGTCCCGCAAGCGAAGCCCCGGAGCCCCGGCTCGCGTTAGTAAGCGTGAAGAGGCCCAGCGAGATTCCATTCGGGTAGGCAACGGGGGCGGCAGCGACGAGGAACGTGTGCGGGTTCTCATCCAACACGATCGGCGGAGCGATCGTCCCTGATAGGCCCGCGTCGAAGAACTGAGCCTCCAGTGCCAACCCATTATAAGCCCGGGCCTTCGCAAACGTGATGACCTCGCTCCGTACATACGGAGAAGTCTCCGCCTCGTTTTCGAAGACGTTGGTCGTCAAGATGATCGCATCCTGATCCATACCGAGTTGGGGAAAATCACTGAAGTTGCCGTTGTTGAGGACGTCCGTGTCGAAGTTGTGGAAGACGTAGAATGCGCCCTTAGCGTTCGAAGTCTTCGATACGGCGATGAGTAGCTTTTGCACCCCGGGCGACTCGTGGAACGCGTTCGCCGTCACGATCCAGCGCTTCCACGTAGGATCATAGATGACCCGTGGATCGAAGAGACCCGGAAACGGCGCGGCATACCCGAAAAAGTTCGCGAGCGAGACGTTCTTCAGCAGTTTGGGCGGATTGTCCTTGCTGTATACGACGAACCGCTGATTCACGACCTCGACGAACTGGCTCGCGCCCACCGCGCCATGCGTATCCGGCGGTATCAAAACGCCCGTTCCTTGATCCACCCCATCGACGTTTATCCCTTGAACAATCGGGAGATTAATCGAGGCGGCGCCCACGAGTGCAGCCATGCCACCGCTAGACCTCGACGCTCGGCGAGCGACCGAGACCTGCAACGCCGGCCCCGCTTTGAGCGCCACCAGCTCATCAGCGCTGATGGTCGAACGAAACGGGACCGAGCCTGATGATGTCGGGCTCACGACCATGCGCTCCGCCTCGTCCATTTCGGCCGGGGTGCGGAGTTTCACCGATGCCCGAAGCGAATGAGCCGGACGCCGTGCCTGAGGCGCCACGGGATCCGCAGCCTGACCATGAGATTGGCTCGGGAAGAGTCCAACCACCGCAAAGAGAAGAGAGCAAATAAGGGCGTGAAGTTCCCCTCTTACTCGCCGTGAAGGGATCCGAGTCCAGAAGTAGCCAAACGATTGTTCAGTCGATTTATCTGGAATCATGGACTAGGACTTATCAAGACTCATGCCATAAATTTTAGATGGTTAAATACATCAACCGAATCAAGGCAAACTGGCGTCAAGCACTTGAATTTTAAGAACAATATTAGTAGTGGACTAATCTCTGTCATTCGACACTTCGGTTTCCTGCGTCAAATCTTCGTCGCTAGAGTATCTCATCAACGTCACTTTATGCTTTCTCTGATGCCTGCGTTTCAATGATAGTTCGTTCTCGAAAGCGGAAAGGAGGAAAATTTCCATTCCAAGTTTCGGGAACACTGCCCTACTCGAAAGGCTATAAGTTTAAGGGCACGCTTCTTGCGGACTTTTCGCGACATGAGAGAGCCGCGCCCTCGGATCCTCAAGGCTAGCCCTTTCCCGATCCCTCCGAACCTCGGCGACTACGTGGGCGAACGCCGCCTGTTCAGCTGGCAAGCCGCCCGTAGCGCTCTCGACGGCTTGCCCGGCGGGCGCGGGCTGAACATCGCCCACGAGGCGGTCGACCGACATGCCGCGGGGCCGCTTCGCGATCAGCTTGCGATCCGTTGGCTCGGCAAGGACCGGCGAATCGTGGATCTGAGCTACGGTCGGTTGCGTGACCTTTCGAGCCGATTCGCCAACGTGCTCCACGGGATCGGCGTCGGAAAAGGCGATCGCGTCTTCGCGCTCACCGGACGGATTCCAGAGCTTTACGCCGCCGCCCTCGGCACTCTGAAGAATCGGAGCGTCTTCTGCCCGCTCTTCTCCGTCTTCGGGCCCGAGCCCATCCGCCAGCGCCTGGCGATCGGCGATGGGAAGGTTCTGGTGACGACGCGAGCTCTCTACGAACGGCGGAAGATCGCCGAGGTGCGCGCCGCGCTGCCGCGGCTCGAGCACGTGCTGGTGATCGACGACGGCCATGGCGCTCTGCCATCGGGCACGCGGGATTTCGCCGCGCTGATGGATGCCGCATCGGATCGCTTCGAGATCGCGCCGACGGACCCCGAAGATGCGGCGCTTCTCCACTTCACGAGTGGCACCACCGGCAAGCCCAAAGGGGCGGTCCACGTTCACGACGCGGTGATCGCGCACTACGTGACGGGCAAGTACGCGCTCGACTTCCACCCCGGGGACGTCTTCTGGTGCACCGCGGATCCCGGCTGGGTCACCGGCACTTCGTACGGGATCGTCTCGCCGCTCACGCACGGCATCACCAGCATCATCGACGAGGCCGACTTCGACGCCGAGCGCTGGTATTCGCTCCTTCGCGAACAAGAAGTGAGCGTCTGGTACACTGCGCCCACGGCCGTGCGCATGATGATGAAGCTCGGCGCCGGCGTGGCGCGGCGCTACGAGCACCCGCGCCTGCGCTTCATCGCCAGCGTCGGCGAGCCGCTGAACCCGGAGGCCGTAGTCTGGGGTCAGGAGGCCTTCGGGCTGCCCATCCACGACAACTGGTGGCAGACCGAGACCGGTGGAATCATGATCGCCAACTTCGCGGCGATGGAGATCCGCCCCGGCTCCATGGGTCGCCCGCTGCCGGGCGTAGAGGCCGCGATCATCCACCGAAGCCGCGATGGCACCGTGGCGGTCATCGATGCGGCGGAGGAGCAGGGCGAGCTCGCCCTCCGCCCCGGCTGGCCATCGATGTTTCGCGGCTATCTCGGCGAGGAGGAGCGCTACCGCAAGTGCTTCGCCGGGGGCTGGTACCTGACCGGTGACCTCGCTCGCTGCGACGCAGACGGCTACTTCTGGTTCGTCGGTCGCGCCGACGACGTGATCAAGTCGGCCGGGCACCTCATCGGCCCGTTCGAGGTCGAGAGCGTGCTGATGGAGCACCCCGCGGTCGCCGAGGCCGGCGTGATCGGCAAGCCCGATCCCGACGATCGGCGAGGTCGTCAAAGCGTTCGTTGCGTTGAAGCCCGGCCGCGAGCCGAGCGAAGCGCTTCGCCTCGAGCTCGTCGGCTTCGCGCGCACGCGTCTCGGTCCGGCCGTCGCGCCGCGCGAGATCGATTTCCGCCCGAGCGTGCCGAAGACCCGCAGCGGCAAGATCATGCGCCGCCTGCTCAAGGCGCGCGAGCTCGGCCTTCCCGAGGGTGACCTGTCCACGCTCGAGGGCGGAGACACGTGACTCTCGAGACCACGCCCACGCTGCCGCCGCGCGATCATGCGCTTCGGCTGCTTCGCGAGATGCTGCGCATCCGCCGCTTCGAGGAGAAGTGCGTCGAGCTCTACAGCGCGACGAAGATCCGCGGCTTCCTCCACGTCTACATCGGGGAAGAGGCCGTCGCGGTCGGTGTCATGCAGGCTCTCGCGCCCGAGGATGCCGTCGTCGCTACCTATCGGGAGCACGGTCATGCGCTGGCGCGCGGCTTGTCGGCGCGCTCGATCATGGCGGAGATGTACGGCAAGCTCGAAGGTTGCAGTCGCGGCCGCGGCGGCTCGATGCACCTCTTCGACAAGGCGACGCGCTTCTACGGCGGCAACGCCATCGTCGGCGGCGGGCTACCGCTCGCCGTCGGCCTCGCGCTCGCCGACAAGATGCAGGGGCGTTCGCGCGTGACCGCGTGCTTCTTCGGCGAGGGCGCCGTCGCGGAAGGCGAGTTTCACGAATCGATGAATCTCGCCGCGCTCTGGGACCTGCCGGTCTTGTTCCTCTGCGAGAACAACCTCTACGCCATGGGCACGGCGCTCGGCCGCTCGGAGTCCGAGACCGACCTGGTGCTCAAAGCGGCGACGTTCGAAATGCCGGCCTGGCCCGTCGACGGCATGGACGTGCTCGCGGTCGAGCGTGCCGCGCGCCGCGCGGTGGAAGGGGCGCGCGCGGGCGGCGGCCCGTGCTTTCTCGAGCTCCGCACCTATCGCTTCCGCGCGCACTCGATGTTCGACCCCGAGCTCTACCGTGACAAGCGCGAGGTCGAGGAGTGGAAGAAGCGGGATCCGATCCCAGCGCTGGCCGCAACCCTGAAGAAAGCGGACCTCATCGCGGAAGCGGATCTCGAGCGCATGGAAGGGGAGATCGCCGCCGAGGTAGCCGACGCGGTGGCCTTCGCCGAGGCAGGGAGCCTCGAGCCCGTCGAAGAATTGGAACGCTTCGTCTACTCGGAGGTGTCGCCGCGATGAGCGCCCTCGGTGGAGCGGTGCCCGCAGCCGCCGCCAAAGTGCGGGTCACCTATCGCGAGGCAATGCGCGCGGCCATTCGCGAGGCCCTCGAGCGCGATCCACGGGTGTTTCTCATGGGTGAAGACGTGGGCCGCTACGGCGGCTGCTTCGCCGTCAGCAAGGGGCTGCTCGACGAGTTCGGCCCCGAGCGCATCCGCGACACGCCGCTCTCGGAGTCGGCGTTCGTCGGGGCCGGGATCGGCGCGGCGCTCGGCGGCATGCGTCCGATCGTCGAGATCATGACCGTGAACTTCAGCCTGCTCGCCCTCGACCAGATCGTGAACAACGCCGCGACGATCCTCCACATGTCGGGCGGACAGTTCAACATCCCGCTCGTGATCCGCATGACGACGGGCGCGGGCCGCCAGCTCGCGGCGCAGCACTCGCACAGCCTCGAGGGCTGGTACGCGCACATCCCGGGGATCCGCGTGCTCGCGCCGGCGACGCTCGAGGACGCGCGCGGCATGCTCTGGACGGCGCTCGAGAACCCCGATCCGGTGCTGATTTTCGAGCACGGCACGCTGTACGCGATGGAGGGAGAGCTCGCCGCCGATGCCGGGGCCGTCGAAATCGACCACGCGGCGATCCGCCGGTCGGGAACGGACGTAAGCCTCATCACTTACGGCGGAACGCTGCCGAAGACGCTCAAGGCGGCGGAGGAGCTCGCTCTCGAAGGGATCGAGGCCGAGGTGATCGACCTGCGAACGCTACGGCCGCTCGACGTCGAGCCGATCGTGCAATCGGTGTCGCGCACGCACCGCGCCGTCATCGTCGACGAAGGATGGAAGAGCGGCAGCCTTTCCGCCGAAATCACCGCACGCATCGTCGAGAGCGCGTTCTACGAGCTCGACGCGCCGGTCGAGCGAGTCTGCTCGGCCGAAGTGCCGATGCCCTACGCCAAGCATCTCGAGGAGGCGGCGCTGCCCCAGGTGCCGCGCATCGTCGCTGCGGCCATTCGCGTAATGGGAGAGCATGGCTGAGTTCCTCATGCCCTCGCTCGGTGCCGACATGGACTACGGCACCCTCGTCGAGTGGATGGTGAAGCCCGGCGACCGCGTGCGCCGCGGCGACATCATCGCCCTCGTCGAGACGGACAAGGGGCTGATCGAGATCGAGGTGTTCGAGGATGGAGTGATCGAGTCACTCCTCGCCGAGCCGGGGACGGAGCTCGCCGTCGGCGCGGTGATGGCGATGATCGGACGAGACGGCCAGGCGGCCGCTGCCGAGACGCCCGCAAAGGCTGCGCCACCGGCACCGCGCGAGCCGATTCCTCGCGAGAAAGCGCCGCCCCCCCCGAGCCCGGCCCCGCCAGCGCCCGCACGGGCACCGCGAACACCTCCGGGCGTCGAGCCGCCGGGGGGCGGCGCACGGCCGCGGGTCTCGCCGCTCGCGCGGCGTCGTGCCGCAGAGCTCAACGTCGATCTCGCCACGGTGATTGCTGGCGAAGGGAACGTCATCCGCGTGGCCGATGTTGAGAATACTGCGGCCGCTCGCGGCGTTCCGAAGCCAGCGGCAGCTCGGGAAGCGGCGCTGCCGGCGGTCCCCCCGCCCGCGGCGCCTCCCGCTCCGGCCGAGCGAGCGGCGCAGAAAACCGTCGAGGAGCGCACGGCCGCGATGCGCCGGGCGATTGCCACGGCCATGACGCGCGCCAAGCGGGAGATCCCGCACTATTATCTCGAGACGCACATCGACCTCGGGCGGGCGCTCGCGTGGCTCGCCGAGGAGAACCGCAAACGGCCGGTCACCGAGCGGCTGCTACATTCGCTGCTGCTCGTCAAAGCGGTGGCGCTCGCCGCGCGCGCAGCACCCGAGATGAACGGCTTCTGGATCGACGGCGAGTTTCGCCCGAGCGAGCACGTCCACGTCGGCATGGCGATCTCGCTCCGGAAAGGGGGGCTCGTGGCCCCTGCCCTGCACGATGCAGATCGCAAGCCGCTCGGCGAGCTCATGAAGGAAATTCTGGACGTCACCAACCGAGCACGGACGGGCGTGTTGCGAAGCTCCGAGATCGCCGACGCGACGATCACGGTGACCAACCTCGGGGACCAGGGCGTGGAAAGCGTGTTCGGTGTCATCCATCCGCCGCAGGTTGCGCTCGTCGGCTTCGGCAAGGTCGTGGAGCGACCGTGGGCCTCGGGCGGCATGCTCGGCGTCCGTCCGGTGATCTCGGCGACGCTTTCTGCCGACCACCGCGTGAGCGACGGCCATCGCGGGGGTCGCTTCCTCGCCGCGATCGACGCGCTGTTGCAGGAGCCGGAGAAGCTGTGAGCGCGGCCTACGAGCAAGGGATCCGTGAAACGGTCCTGCGGGTGCTTCGCACGATCGCCCCGGAAGTCGACCCCGCGTCGATCGACCCGAAAGTCGATTGGCGGGACCAGCTCGACCTCGACTCGGTCGACCTCCTCAACTTCTTCGTCCGCGTCCACGAGGCGCTCGGCGTCGACATTCCGGAGGAGGACTACCCGAAGCTTTCGAGCCTCGAACGCTGCGTCGCGTATCTCGCGGCACGCGCGGGGAAGGGGTAACGGTGCCACACGCTCTCGCGCGCCCGCCCGCTTCAGGCACGCAGAACGAGGACGTTGCCCAAGCGCTCGATGAGGTCGGTGAGCTGCTCGCGTCGCAGCAAGCCAACCCGTTTCGCACCCTGGCGTACCGGCGCGCGGCCACCACGGTGCGGCAGCTAGAGCGGCCCGTGGCCGAGATTCTCGCCTCCGGCGGCATCCCCGAGCTCACGAAGCTTCCCGGCGTCGGCGAGAGTCTCGCGCGCGTGATCGCAGAGATCGTCGAAACCGGACGGCTTGCCCTCCTCGAACGTCTCCGAGGCGAGGCCGGCGCGGAGGCACTGCTCGCCACGATTCCGGGCGTGGGGGCCGAGCTGGCGAAGAGAATTCACGAGCAGCTCGGGGTCGAGACGCTCGAGGAGCTCGAAGTCGCGGCGCACGAGGGTCGCCTGGCGACGGTGAGAGGCTTCGGCACACGCCGACTTCGTGGCGTCATCGAGGCCCTGGCGGGAAGGCTCGGCCGCAGAGCCCGCGTTCCCGTCTCGAGCCGAGCCGAACCCCCGGTTGCCGAGCTTCTCGACGTGGATCGCGAGTATCGCGAGCGGGCGGCGGCGGGAACCCTCCATCGCATCACCCCGCGCCGCTTCAATCCGCGGAGCGAAGCGTGGCTCCCGATCCTCCACACCGAGCGCGGGGGCCGACACTACACGGCTCTCTTCTCGAACAGCTTCCGGGCGCACGAGCTCGGAAAGACCGCCGACTGGGTGGTCATCTACGCGGATGATGGTCGAGGCGAGCGGCAGGCGACGGTCGTGACGGAGACCCGCGGCCCGTTTCGCGGCCGACGCGTCGTGCGCGGCCGCGAAAGTGAATGCGGCGAGCTCGTCGCTGGCGGGAGTCCGCCGGGTTAACGGCGGGCGCGGCGAGCCGGCGCCTTGCGGCTTGGCACCATCAGCACGGGGCACGTGGCCTGCCGGACGACGCGCTCGGCAATGCTGCCGAGGTATGCGCGCGCCATGCCCGTGCGACCGTGCGTGCCCATCACGATCCAGTCGGCGCGGAGCTTCGATGCCGCCTCGACGATGCGCGTGGCCGCCGGTCCGGCGAGAATCAGGGCATGAACTTTGAGCCCGGGCTTGCGAACCCGGTTGGCGAGAAGTTTCAGCTGATGCTGCGCCGCCCGATGCGCCTGTTCCATCACGCGGGTCCCCGTTTCCGTAGAGACGAGTTCGGCAGGAAGCGCGTACGCCATGTCTTCCACGTAGAGGAGCGCGAGTTCCGCCCCAATGTCGCGCGCTAGGCCTAACGCATAATCGACCGCCGCGAGCGAGATCGTCGAAAAGTCCGTCGGAGCGAGGATTCGCCGAATCCGCACAAATATATTTTAGCAGCTAGGCCCGAGACTTCTAGCCTCGCGAGGCGACCTCGGCGCGAATTCTCATGACCCCGGCCTCTCTCGATTCTGCGAAGACGGCTACCGGGGATTCCCAGAATTGCAAAAAGCGCGTGCGGGGACGATCATGGGATCCGTAGCATTGTGGCGCCGGCACGAAATGCACATCAGGACCATGTTTGGCACGCTGCTGGCTCACTGGAACGGGGCGAGTCATGGCACCGACGATCCTCACGGGCTCTGCGAACGTGCCCTTGGCCGAAGCGATCGCAAAGCGACTCGCCGTCACGCTCGTGCCGCGAACGCTCGAGCGCTTTCCCGACGGCGAGATGCACGTCGAGGTTCAGAAGAGCGTATGCGGCGACGACGTCTATCTCGTCCAGCCCACGGGTCCTCCCGTGGATGGAAATCTGCTCGAGCTGATGCTGCTCGCCGATGCGTGCCGACGCGATGGGGCACGGCGTTTAACCGCCGTGGTTCCCTACCTCGGTTACGCCCGCCACGATCGCCGCGCGCGTGGGCGCGAAGCGATCGGGGCGCGTCTCATCGCCGACCTGTTCCAAGTCGGCCGGTTCGAACGGATGGTCGCCGTCGACTTGCACAGCCCGGCGCTCGAAGGCTTCTTCGCCATGCCCGTCGAGCACCTGACGGCGGTACCGCTCCTCGCGGAAGCCGCGCGGCCGTTCGCGGGCGAGCAGAGCGTCGTCGTCGCGCCCGATTTGGGCGCCGCCAAGCTCGCCGACCGCTATGGCCAACTTCTCGGCTCTCCGGTCGCCGTCGTTCACAAGACTCGCCTGAGCGGCACCGAGGTGAGCGTCCATGGGGTGAGCGGGAACGTGCGGGGGCGAAGAGCGCTCGTCGTCGACGACATGATCAGCACGGGAGCGACGATCGATGCGGCGGTCCGGGCGCTCGGCGCCGTGGGCGCTTTGCCCGGCAGCACGGTCGTGGCGACTCACGGCCTCTTCTGCGGTTCGGCTCTCGAGCGACTCGCGGCCGCCGGGATCGAGCAGCTGATCGTCAGCGACAGCCTGCCGGCCCCTCCGCGCAGCTCGGTGCCGATCCACGCCGTAGCGATCGGCGGGCTGCTCGCCTCGGCAATCGAGCGCCTGCACCGCGGCCGGTCGGTCGCAGACCTCTTGGCACACACTTGAAGGAGATCTGCGAAGTCTGGTCCGGCGAATCGCAGTCGTCCGAGGAAGAAGTCCAGTGAACGGTCCAAGCGGATGGGTGAACGATTCGAACGCCGCCTTGCTGACGGACCTCTACGAGCTGACGATGCTCCAGGCCTACTTCGAGGAGGGGATGGAGGAAGAGTCGGTCTTCGATCTCTTCGTCCGTCGTCTGCCGGAGCATCGCAACTATCTCGTCGCTTGCGGCCTCGATGATGTCCTGCGCTATCTCGAGACGTTGTCGTTCCCGGTGGAGGCGATCGCCGCGCTGTCGCGCATCGGACTGTTCTCGGACCGCTTTCTCGAGCGTCTGGCGCGTCTCCGATTCCGCGGAGACGTGTTCGCCGTGCCCGAGGGAACGGTCGTGTTCGGCGGCGAGCCCCTCGTCGAGGTCGTCGCTCCGCTTCCCGAGGCGCAGCTCGCCGAGACGTTTCTCATGAATCAGCTGCACTTCCAGACGGTCGCAGCGTCCAAGGCGGCTCGGGTGGTGACCGCCGCGAACGGTCGCACGGTCGTCGATTTCGGAGTTCGGCGAATGCACGGAACCGACGCGGGAATGAAGGCGGCCCGGGCCTTCTACGTAGCGGGCGTCCACTCGACGTCGAATGTGCTGGCGGGACTGACCTATGGAATTCCCGTCGCGGGAACGATGGCGCACAGCTACGTCCAGGCCCATGCGAACGAGATCGAAGCCTTCCGAGCGTTCGTGCGCCTCTATCCCGAGACGGTGCTGCTCGTCGACACGTACGACACGCTCGCGGCGGTACGGAAGGTCGTAGCGCTCGCGCGCGAGATGGGCGAGCGCTTCCGCATCTCGGCGCTACGCCTCGATTCCGGGGATCTCGATGCGCTGTCGAAGGCGGCGCGCCGGATACTCGACGAAGCGGGCCTCCAGGGGGTCAGCCTCTTCGCGAGCTCGAGCCTCGACGAGTACACGATCGCCAAGCTCGTCGCGCAGGGCGCGCCCATCGCTGGATTCGGGGTGGGCACCCACATGGGTGTCTCGGATGATGCGCCGTATCTCGACATGGCTTACAAGCTCGTCGAGTATGCCGGAATCGGACGAACCAAGCTCTCGCCCGAGAAGCCGATCCTGCCAGGGCGCAAGCAAGTGTTTCGCACGTTCACGCAGGGCGAGGCGGTGAGCGACGTGATCGCGCACCACGACGAGGCGCTCGACGGCCGCCCGCTCCTCGTCCAGGTCATGCGAGGTGGCCGCCGCACGGCGGCGGGGAGCGAGACGCTGTCGGCGGCTCGGAGCCGCGCGAGCCGCGGGATCGCCGAGCTGCCGGCCCGCTTGCGCGCCCTCGACGCAGTCGATCCGGCATATCCCGTGCGCGTCAGCGCGGCGCTCGAAACGTCGCACCAGCGGATCCTGAGGGAGCTGAGCGTTACGCTCTGAGGCCGCGCACGAAGATTCTCCGCAATTCCCGGCTTCGGTCATGAGCCGGCGTCGCCTTTCTCATTGTTGGCAACGGCGGCCGGCGGTAAGACGATCACCGGTGGCACGGCTTCTGCTTGATTGAGGGATCAGAGAGGTCGGGAGAATGGCGAACAACACTTTTGAGGACGACCGCGACGAAGCCGCTTCGCAATTGGAGTTGGCGCTCGAGCTCGTCACTGGGGAAGCGGAGGCGCTCGAGCCGCCGTTCGAAGTCCTCGAGTCGGACGAGGAGTTGGAGATCCGCATCTTCTTTGCCGGGGTGGAGGTCGGCGACGTCAGAGTGCTCGCATCCGAAGACGAAGTGCACGTCGAGGGCAAGATCCGCGAGCCGGGCTTCGGTCGCCTGCATCGGGACGCCGTCCGCAGCGGCACGTTTCGCCGCCGGGTGTGCCTGCCCTTCCCCGTCGCGCCCGAGGAACGGGTGGTGACCTTGTGCGGCGGCGTGCTGCACATCACCCTGCCGCGAGTGAGGTATCACTCGTGAACCGGATCAACCGCCGCCGTTCACTCGACCGTGGGACGATCGACGAGCTGCGCGCACGGCTCATCGCGGCCCGGCGCACGCTCTTCCACGTCTTCGAGGGCGTCGAAGCGGACCTCCACGCGATCGAAGAGGACCGGGAGAGCGAATGGCTAGAGCGCGCGCAGGAAGAGGCCGCGAAGCGGTTGCTCGCGCGGCTCGACGATCGCGAGAGAACGGAGCTCGAGGAGATCCAACACGCGCTCGGTAAGATCGCCGCGGGGCTCTACGGCGCATGCGAGTCGTGCCGCGCGCCGATCGATGCCGAGCGGTTGCGGGCGATTCCCGCCGCGCGCCTTTGCCTCGCCTGCAAGCAGCGCAAGGAAACCACGGCGGCCTCGGGGATCGCAGGCGCCGCCGAGGCTCCGGTCACGCCGGGCCGAGAGGAGGAGTGAAGCAAAGTCGGCCGCTCCGGGGCGGGCGCAGACGACATCTCGGAGCCGGTGGCGAGCCGCTTCGATTGTGGCTCCTCGGCGTGGGCGCGATGAACTCGCCCCGCTACGCGCCGGCGGGCTTGCTCGTCACGCATGGCCGTAGCCGCGTGATGATCGACGGCGGTTCCGCGGCGGTGCCACGCGGGCGCCTCGACGCATGGCTCGTGACCGACGAGAAGGCCGAGCTCGCCATCGCGATCCGTCGGCTCGCGATGGCGCGCGGACTCGTACCCCGCCTGGTTGCATGGTCTGCGCCCGGTCTTCGCATCACACCCCACCCGGTCGTACACACGTCACATCGGACCTGCGGCTACCGGATCGAGGCGGGCCGCTCTCAGGTCGTGTGGGCTCCGGAGTTCCTCGAGTTCCCGGCGTGGGCCGCCGCGGCCGATCTGATGTTCGCCGACGCCGCAGGCTGGCGGCGGCCGATCCGCTTCGCGGCTGGCGCGGGGGGCCACGCCGCGGCTCTCGACGTGGCCCGCGAGGCGCGCGAGCACGGCATTCGCCGCCTCGTGTTCGCACACATCGGGCGGCCGACGATCCGCGCGGTGGACCGTGGCGAACGGCCGTCGTTCGGAGAGCTCGGCCGCGACGGCGCGATGTTCCGCCTTCCGCCGCACCATCGAAAGTCCGTCGGGCGTAGACCGCGACTTCCGGCTGCGCACTGACCGATCGCCGAGCTCAGAACTTGTAGCCGATCCTTCTGAGAAATCCCTTGCGGTCGGCGACGTCTGGCGCCGACTCGACGCCCTTTGGTCTCTGGCCGTCGATCACGCCGAGAATCCCTCGGCCCTGCGCCGACTCGGCCACGACCACCTCGACTGGATTCGCGGTCGCGCAGAAGACCGAGCAGACCTCGGGGCAGTCCTTGATGCGGCCGAGCACGTTCAGCGGGTAACACTCGCGCAACAGGAGCACGAACACGTGCCCAGCGCCGATCGCCTGGGCATTTCGGCTGGCGCTCTCCCGTAGCTCGGGATCGTTTCCTTCGCACCGGACGAGACAGGGCCCCGACGATTCGTTGAACGCGAGCCCATATCTCGCCGACGGGACGGTCGTGATGACGATCTCCGCCAGGTCTTCGACCGTCTTGATGAAGTGCGCCTGGCCGACGACGATGTTGGTCCCCTCGGGCAGAGCGATCGAGATGCTCAGGATTTCCATGGGAGCCTCCGCTGGGTCACTTCTTCTCCGCGAGCGGAGCTTCGGGCGGCGCCTCGCCTTCGTGCCCCGCGATCGTCTCGCGCGCAACCGTCGTCGTCTGACTCATCGAGACCTCCGTCAATCTGGCGGTGGCGCGATCAGCCCTGCCCGGAACAGCGTGTCGACGGATGCGCGGGCATCGCGCAGTCGACGGACGGCATCCGCGTGGAGACGCTCGGCGTCGACGTGAAGCGCCGCGAGCCCCTGCCGTTCCGCCGCGACGGCAGTCGCCACCGCGACGCGCGGAACGACCTCCCACTCGTCCATTCGCGGCAGAATGTCGTCCTCCCCGAGCCCGCGCTCGACGGCGAAGTCGGCCAGGGCATCGGCGGCCGCGATGGCCATCTCTTCGCTGATCGCACGCGCGCGAACGTCGAGGACGCCGCGGAAGATACCGGGGAAGCCGAGCGAGTTGTTCACTTGGTTCGGGAAGTCGCTGCGGCCGGTTGCGACGATGCGCGCGCCGGCTGCGCGCGCTTCCCAGGGCCAGACCTCAGGCACTGGATTGGCGCATGCGAAGAGGATCGCGTCCTTGCGCATCCCCTTCACCCACTCGGGCTGGATCGCTTCCCCGGACGAGAAGGCGAGACACACGTCCGCGCCGCCGAGCGCCTCGACAATCCCGCCGCGGATGCGATCCGCGTTCGTGTCGGTGCAGGCCCGCCACTTGTCGGCGAACTCGTCGCGCGCCGCTTCGACGTCGCTTCGGCCCGGGTGGAGGATTCCGCGGCTGTCGCACGCGACGATCGCGCCCGGATCTACGCCGGACGCCAGAAGCATCCGGTAGTTGGCGACGTTGGCCGCGCCCATGCCGATCATCGCGATGCGCACCCGGCGAAGCTCCTTTCCCACCAGGCGAAGCGCGTTACGAAGCCCCGCGAGCACGACGGTGCCGGTGCCCTGCTGGTCGTCGTGCCAAACGGGAATCTTCATCACCGCGCGCAGCCGGTCCAGCACACGGAAGCACTTCGGCTGGGCGATGTCTTCGAGATTGATGCCGCCGAAGGAGGGCTCGAGGAGCGTCACGGTACGCACGATCTCGTCGGGATCCTTGGTACCGAGACAGATCGGCACCGCATCGACGCCGCCTAGGTACTTGAAGAGCAATGCCTTGCCTTCCATCACCGGAAGACCGGCCTCGGGACCGATGTCGCCGAGACCGAGGATGCGCGTCCCGTCGGTGACGACGGCGATCGAGTTGCCGCGGTTCGTGTGCTCCCAGACGAGCTCGGGATGTTTGCGGATCTCCTTGCACGGCGCGGCCACGCCGGGCGTGTACCAAACCGCGAAGTCGCCGAGGTTGCGGACCGGGCACTTCGGCAGCACTTGAATCTTGCCGCGATAGAACGGATGGAGGCGAAGAGCGTCTTGCGAGGGCTTCGCCGCCTTGGCGAGCAAATCTTCCTTCGTCGGCACTAATCGACCTCCAATCCAAACCGGAAGGCATCTTCCATCGTCGCGCTTCTCCGTGGTTGGAACATGCAAGCCCCGGACCCATTCCGGGCTGCGCCCGGGTGGCTCGCGAAGCTGTGGCGAATCGCGGGCACCGATTCTCCTAGACGCAATGCCGGGCGATGTCGTCGCGAACGAGGTCGCGAAGCCGCACCATCTCCGGCCACCCCTGAGCCGTCGGATAGGCAGGCCGACCGATGACGACGTGAATCGCTCCCGGCCTCATCCACATGCTCCCGGGCGGGAGCACCTCGCGGGTGCCGCGCAGAGCGACCGGGACGAGCGGCCGACCGGCCTCGACGGCGGCCTTGAACCCTCCGAGCCGGAAGGGAAGCAAGGCCGGCGCCGTCACGAACGTGCCTTCGGGAAAGACGAGCAACGAGGTGCCGCGGCCGAGAGCTCTGCTGATGGCTTCGGCATCGGCGACGCTGCGTGAAAGCTCGACCCGCTCGACCGTGAGGTGACCCACTCTGCGGATGATCGTGGAGATCAGCGGGGAGGAGAGCAGCTCGCGCTTGGCGACGAAGCGGAAGTCCACGGGCAGCGCCGCGAGCAGCACGACCGAGTCCAGATAGCTCGAGTGGTTGACCGCGATCACCGCCGGCGCGGTTCCGGCGAGGTGCTCCGATCCCTCGACGTGCAGGCGGCAGCCGGCGAGGAAGAGCAGGCTGCGGCACCAGATCCTCACCAGCCGGTCTGCCGGGCCACTGCCGCGGACGAGCAGCAGAGAAACCCAGAGGAGCGGCAGCGCGACGGCGAGAAGGAGGCCGACGTAGGCGGTGTAAACGAATCGGCCGAGGGCTGCACCGAGGCCGCCAAGCCGTGCGGCGAGATCCTGCCCGACCAGGCGAAGCCACTGAGCGAGCGCCGATCTCCGGCCGCGGGCGAGCGCGCCGCCAAGATAGGCGTCGCGCGTCGCGCGACGGCGCACCTTTCCGCTCGACGTCTTCAGCACCGAGCCCGCCTCGGCGATCACGACCGTGTCGGGCGGAATGCCGAGAGTCGCCACCACTCGCTCGAGGATGGCGGCGCGAAGCGCATCGCGCTTCTCGGCGGCTCGCTCGCGGCTCTCGGCGACGACGACGAGTCGCTCGGTGCCGATCTCCGGGTCGGCGATGCCAAAGGCGGCGACGCACCCCTTGCGGATGCCCGGGATGTCGCCGACGACCTCTTCCACCTCCTGGGGATAGAGGTTTCGGCCCGCCTTGATGATCAAGTCCTTCTGGCGCCCGGTGATGAACAGGTCACCTTCCGCGCAGTAGCCGAGGTCACCGGAATCCATCCAGCCATCGTGCAGCGCCTCGCGGGTCGCCTCGGGCTTGCCGAAGTATCCCGCCGTCACCGAAGGGCCGCGGAATTCGACGCGGCCCTCGATCCGTTCGCCGACCGGCCGGCCGCTGCGATCGACGATCCGCACTCGATGGTCCGCGAGCGGTCGCCCGCAGCCGACGAAGGCCAACGGGCTCGCCTCGCCGGCCGAAGCGGGCTCGGCCCGGCGCGAGCGCTGAAACGCCTCTCGTGTCACGCGGTCCACGCGGGGAGCTCGGCCAAGGGGCGACACCGTCAAGGCCACCGACGACTCGGCGAGCCCGTAGACCGGGCACATCGCCTCGCGCCGGAATCCGTGCGGCGCAAAGCGCCGAGTGAAGCGCTCGATCGTTTCCGGGCTCACGGGCTCCGAGCCGTTCAAGGCGAGTCGCCACGCGCCGAGATCGAGGCCCACGATCTCTTCGTCGGCGATCTTGCGCACGCAGAGCTCGAAGGCGAAGTTCGGAGCCGGCGAGACCGTGGCGCGATGCGCGTGGAGGGTCCGCAGCCAGCGCGCGGGTCGTGCGAGAAACGCGAGCGGAGAGAGGATGGCGATCGGTACGCCGAAGAAGAGCGCGGTCAACCACGAACCGATCAGCCCCATGTCGTGATAGAGCGGCAGCCAGCTCACGCCGACGTCACCCGGGCCGATCTCGATCGCGCGGCCGATGCCGAGAATGTTGGCGAGCAGGTTCGCGTGTGAGAGCAGGACTCCCTTCGGCTCGCCGGTGCTGCCCGAGGTGTACTGGATCAAGGCGGGATCGCTCGGCGCAACGCGGAGCGACGGAGGCTCCGCGCCGGGCCTCGTCATTCGCTCAATGACGGTCACCTCCTCGAGCGCGGGAACCCGCGAGCGAAGCAGCGTCGCGACCGGCATCGCCTGGCGAAACGTCAGCAACACCCGCGCTCCCGCATTGCGGAGGATGCCGACCTGGCGCGTGGCGTATTCTTCGAGCCGGTCGGCCCGAAAGGGCGGGTAGACGGGCACCGGAACGCCCCCCGCGAGCAGCACGCCGAAAAACGCGGCGAAAAACGCTTCCTCCGTGCGCAGCATGAGCCCCGCTCTGTCCCCCGGCGCGAGTCCCCAATCGTGGAGACCGGCCGCCAGCGCGGCCGCTTGCTGCCACAGCCTACCGTATGAAATCGGCCTCTCTTCCGCGTCCTCTTCGCGAAGAAAGATGTGCACGCGCTCGGGAGTTCTCTCGGCGTGCCAGCGGAGAACTCCGTTGAGCGTTCGAGCCGACGCCGGCGCGGACACCCCCGGCGGCAAGGGAGATACCGCGCGCGGAAGCCCTTCGGGGGAAGCAGCGCCCGGCGATCCGATCGCGGTCACCAGATCGCGTGGCGTGACCGCATCGGCCATGACCGCATCGGGCAGCCGCACCCCGAAGTCTTTCTCGAGCCGGAGCAGCAGCTCGACGCGCTCGAGACTGCCGATGCCGAGATCACGATCGAGGGCGTCATCGAGGCTCACGGCCCCGCGCGCCTTGGGGCCGCCGAGCTCAGCAACGAGCCGCTCGACGATTTCGAGGACCTGCCGACCGACAGTCGCGTCCTCGGCTATCGGTGCCGCGGCCCCGGAGGACATCGCCAAGTCACCGGCTTTCGCGCGACCGTATCACGTCGATCGGCCCTTGGTCTCGCCCAGAGCGGCGGGTCGGCGCGACACGGCGCGCGGCCCGCGTTTAACCTGGGGAGGCGCGTTTTCCCGGACGAGGCCGTCCGTGAGAAATGGCGTCTGTCCCTCGATGACGCGGTCGATCGACGCGAGCTCCGCTGCGATTCGCGTCAAAGCGCCGTCGACGGTGATGATACCGGCGAGGCGACCCCTGCCATCGACGACGGGAAGGCGGCGAAAGCTTCGGGCTCGTGTACTCATGAGCGCCAACGCAGACTCGGTCGGGGTGTCTTGCGAGACGACCACCGGTGGTCGACTCATCACATCTCCGACCTGCGTAGTCACCGGATCTCGCTCTTCCCCGAGCACGCGCACGGCAAGATCGCGATCGGTGATGATCCCGATCGGATGCCTGAGGTCGTCTACGACGACCAGGGTGCCGACGCGGCGTTCGCGCATGCGGCGCGCAGCTTGCTGGACGCTCTCCCCAGCCTGCGCTATCTCGACGTCTTCGCGATAGATCCGCCGGCCTGACATGCTGAGCCTTCCTCGCCAGGATGAGGCAGCGAATTCCGTGCCACGAGTGCGCACGGCTCTTCGACCAGGGCCGTTCTCGATTCCGAGAGAAACTAGTACGCGGTTTCTCGATGGTTGGAAGGCCGATTCCGAGCGATTCGAGTACTCGTCGCCTGGCCCATAGCATTGCGCATTGGCCCGGGCCTTGCATTTTCTGTGAGCGGCTTGGCCCAGCCTGCGCGTTGGGGCTCTACGAAGAGGAGATCGGAATGAGCAAGCCTTCAGGCCCCGCAGACAAAGTCCGTAGCTGGATGACGAGCCCCGTCAAGACGGTGAAGCCGCTCGATCCCGTCACCCGGGCTCGCCAGCTGCTCGAAGAGAATCGCATCAACCAGCTGGCGGTCGTCGAGGATCGCAGGCTCGTCGGCATAGTCACCGATCGGGATCTCCGCGATGCGTTTCCATCGATCCTCGACGTCCTGCGGCAGGACATGCGCAAGGGACGAAAATCGTTCTCGAGCCCGGAGCAGGTGTCGGTCGAGATGGTGATGACCGCGAACCCGTTGACGCTTCACCCCGACGCTGGCCTCGCCGAAGCGGTCCGCTTGCTGCGCCGGGAGCGGATCGGCGCCGTGCCGATCGTCGAAAATCACCGACTCGTCGGGATCCTCACCCGCAGCGATCTCCTCGAAGCCCACTTGGCCGCTCTCGAGCCGCCGCCGGACGGACAGACGGAGACGGACGCTCGGTCGCGAAAGTGACGATTCGCATGGGATGGGCCCTTTTCGCCTCGATAACGGCCCGCCGCGGGCGGACAATCGGTGTGTCGGCGTTCGCATGGCAGCGATGCTCTTGAGCGAATGAAGATCGCAGGGGAGACAGGATCGGCCGGGGCGGCGGCAGCGATTCTACGCCGTATCTTCGGAAACGTGCCGTTTGGCTTCGCCGTTCGCCTGTGGGATGGGACGCACGTCCATCTCGGCCCGAGCGGGGAGCCATTCACGCTCGTATTCCGGCGCCGAGAGACCTTCCGCGCGCTCGTGTTGCGGCCGAACACGTTGCGCTTCGCGGTTGCGTATGCCGAAGGGGATCTCGACGTCGAGGGAGACCTCTTCGTGGCGATCGGGCTCGCCAACCAGATCGAGGCGATTCGTCTCGGCCTCCGCGATCGTCTGTCGATCCTGCGCGCGCTCGGCAACGTCTAGGTAACGACCAAGGAGGGCACTCCTCCGCATGTACGATGCGATCATCGTCGGAGGTGGACCTGGCGGCAGCACCGCCGCGTGGCGGCTTGCTCAGTCCGGCGTGCGGGCTCTCGTTCTCGATTGCGCTCGATTCCCGCGTGTGAAGCTCTGCGCGGGGTGGGTGACACGTCGGGTGTGGGCGGAGCTCGCGCTCGATCCCGCAAGCTATCCGTTGACGCTGCAGCCCTTCGCGCGTGCCACGCTCGAGCTCGCCGGCGCGGTGTGGGAGACGGCTTGGGATCACACGGTGAGCTTCGGGATCGTACGTCGCGAGTTCGATCACTTCTTGCTCGAACGCGCCCGCGGCGCCGGTGCCAAGGTGATCGACGGCGTGCGGGTATCGCACCTGGAGCGGCGCGCCGGCCGCTTCGTCGTCGAGACGCCGCGGGGTGATTTCGTCGCGCCGCTACTGATCGGCGCCGGCGGTCACCACTGCCCGGTCGCTCGCGCGTTCGGCGAAATCCCCGAGCGAGAATCGGTAGTAGTGACGCAGGAAAGCGAGACTCGCATCGGGCAGGGCCGGGTCGCCGCGATCGCCCCTCGTCCCGGCGTTCCGGAGCTCTTTCCGGAGCCCGATCTGCGCGGCTACGGCTGGTATTTCTCGAAGGGGGATTTTCTCAACCTGGGGATCGGCGCGCTCGACGACGGGCGCGGTCTTCACCGCCGGACGGAGGCCTTCGTCGAGCGGCTGGTCGAGAGCGGGCGGCTGCCGCACCGGATCGAGCTCGAGCCGTTTCGCGGCCACGCCTACTCCCTCCGCACCACGGCGCCACGAAGAGTTGCGGGCCCGGGGTTCTTCTTGGTCGGGGATGCGGCCGGGCTCGCCAGGGACGTCTCGGGAGAGGGCATCGCGCCGGCCGTGACGAGCGGAAATCTCGCGGCGGCTCATGTGTTACAGCGACTCGGCGGCAGAGACGAAGAGGAGCTGGCGAGCGAGTATCGCGCAGCAATCGACGCCCGCTTCGGAGCCGGTGAGCCCGGCTTTGCGACGCGGCTCGGAGGACTTCTCCCGCGCCGCTGGTTGCTCTCCCTCGGCTCACTGATTTGCCGCAACGCTTGGCTACGAAGGCGCCTGGTATTCGAGGGGGCATTCGGCATGGGTTGAGGAACGGATGCCGAGCTAGGAGGGACGCGCAATGTTCGCGGCTCTGAAGGGCAGTCGAGAGAAGGACATCGAGCGAGATCGCAAGGCGATCCAGTACCACTACGACGTCTCGAACGAGTTTTACGAGCTCTTCCTCGGCCCCACCATGGTCTACACCTGCGCCTACTACCGCCGTCCGGATGGTGGTCTGGACGAGGCGCAGTGCGACAAGCTCGATCTCGTCTGCCGCAAGCTCCGGCTTCAGCCCGGCGAGCGCTTGCTCGACATCGGCTGCGGTTGGGGAAGTCTCCTCGTGTGGGCTGCCGAGCACTACGGCGTCGAAGCACACGGGGTGACGCTCAGCCCGTCGCAGGCCTCCTATGCGCGAGCCCGCATCCGCGAGCGTGGCCTCGAAAGAGTCTGCCAGGTCGAGTGCCGCGACTACCGCGAGATCCGCGGCCAGGATCTCTACGACAAGATCGCGGCGGTGGGGATCATCGAGCACGTGGGAATCGCCAACTACCCTGCGTATTTTTCTCAGGTGCGCGAGCTCCTGAAGCCCGGCGGCCTGTTCCTGAGCCATGGCATCACACACGAACGCCGCTGGAAGTGGACCCCGCAATGGGACTTCATCACCCGCTACGTGTTCCCGAACGGGGAACTCACCCACGTAAGCCACATCCTGTCCGTGATGGAGGATGTGAACTGGGAGATACGCGACGTCGAGCAGCTACGCGAACACTACTCACGGACCTGTCGCCAGTGGGCCGAGCGACTGGAGCAGCACCGGAGCGAGGCCCTGCAGCTCGTCCCGGAGAAGACCTATCGAATCTGGCGTCTCTACCTCACGGCCTCCTCGGTCTTCTTCTCCGAAGGCGCGATCGGCCTCTACCAGGTCGTCGCGTCCAAGCTTGCGGCCAACGTCACGGCGATTCCGTTCACTCGCGAAGATATCTACCGGCCGGGCATCGGGCCCCTCGAGCACCGCCGCAACTCGGCCTGAACGTGAAGTGTGAGGACGTTGGCCGTGCATCGGGAGCTTACCCTTGAAGCGAAAGTTAGCCATTCGGTTCTTCCTGTTTTCGGGAGAGCCACGCCAGCAATTCTCATGTTCGCAATTCGGATCGAACGCCGGATCGCACGGAATCGCGCTGCAGCGCGTGGTCCGGGGATTGCATCTCGCTGCGATTAGATGTCTCGGTCATCCGAGAAGAGAAGGAGGAAAAGAACATGCGCTCATTGATCCCATGGAGACGTCACGAAGAGCCCTTTCGGGAGCTCGAAGAGTGGCACCACGACCTCGATGACCTCTTCGCCCGATTCATGGGGCGAACACCGTTCGAAGGCACGGCGTTCGCGGGGAAAGGCCATCCCGCGATGGAGAGCTTGGTGCGGAACGACAACCTCGTCGTGCGCATGGATCTTCCGGGAGTCTCCCCGAAAGAAGTCGACGTCAGTGTGACCGGCGACGTGCTGACCGTGAAGGGCGAGCGCAAGCACAAGGAGGAGAAGAAAGAGGGAGACTACACACACGAGGAGATCGCTTACGGCAGCTTCGAGCGCAGCATGCGGCTTCCCGGGAAGGTCGACGCCGACAAGATCAAGGCGAGCTACGACAAGGGCGTTCTCGAGATCAGCATGCCGGTTCCGAAGGAACTCGCGCCGAAGAAGGTTTCTGTCCAGATCGAGGGCAAGAAGTAGCTGGACTCCGCCCCCGTCATGACGATGCCGAGGAGAGAGGCGCGATTGCGCTTGGCGGTACTCACGAAGCGCTGAGTTCGCGGGCGCCGAGGAAGTCCCATGGCCTTCAAACAGGTGCTCTTCGGTTCGGAAGCCCGCGAGAAGATTCTGCGCGGCGCCGCTATGCTCACCGATGCCGTGCGCGTCACACTCGGTCCCAAGTCGAAATCCGTACTGATCGAGAAGAAGTGGGGTGAGCCCCTGGTCTGCAACGACGGCGTCACGATCGCCAAGGAAGTCGACCTGAAGGATCCGGAAGAGAATCTCGGAGCACGCATGATGCGCGGTGCCGCCGTGCGGACGGGCGACATGGTGGGCGACGGCACCAGCACCGCCACCATTCTCGCGCACGCCATCTTCGCCGAAGGCATGCGCAACGTGGTCGCAGGGGCGAGCGCGATCGATTTGAAGCGAGGGCTCGATCGGGGGCTGCGCGCGGCGGTCGAAGCGCTGCGTGCGCTGTCGCGCCCCGTGCAGAGCCGCAAAGAACGAGCGCAGGTCGCGACGATCTCGGCGCACAACGATCAGACGATCGGTGATCTCGTGGCGGACGCCGTCGAGAAGGTCGGGGCCGAAGGCGTGATCACGGTCGAGGAATCGAAGACGACCGAGACCGCGCTCGAGGTCGTCGAGGGCATGCAGTTCGATCGCGGCTACCTCTCGCCCTACTTCGTGACCGATCCAGATCGCATGGAAGCGGTGCTCGAAGACGTTCTCGTCCTCATCCACGAGAAGAAGCTCTCGAACCTGAAGGACATGTTGCCCGTGCTCGAGCAGGTGGTGAAGAGCGGCCGCCCACTCGTGATCATCTCGGAAGACGTCGAGGGCGAGGCGCTCGCGACGCTGGTCGTGAACAAGATCCGCGGTACGCTGCCCTGCGCGGCGGTGAAGGCTCCGGGATTCGGCGACCGACGCAAGGCGATGCTCGATGACATCGCGATTCTCACCGGTGGCAAAGTGGTCGCCGAAGAGCTCGGCGTTCGGCTCGAGAGCGTGAGCCTCTCCGACCTCGGCGGTGCGAAGAAGGTCGTCATCGACAAAGACAACACCACGATCATCGACGGCAAGGGCAAGAAGTCCGACATCGCGGCGCGCGTGAAGCAGATCCGCGCCCAGATCGACGAAACGACCTCCGACTACGATCGCGAGAAACTGCAAGAGCGGCTCGCCAAGATGGTAGGCGGCGTGGCGGTGGTGCGCGTCGGCGCTCCTTCCGAAGCCGAGATGAAGAGCCGGAAGGAGGCCTTCGACGACGCCATCAACTCCACCAAGGCGGCGACCGCGGAGGGAATCGTTCCCGGTGGAGGGCTCGCGCTGCTGCGCGTCATCGACGCCGTCGAGCGCGAAGAAGCGAAGACCGACGGCGACGAGCGGACGGGGCTGCGGATTTTGAAGCACGCGCTCGAGGTGCCGGCACGCCAGATCGGGGAGAACTCCGGAGTCGACGGCGGCGTGGTCGTCGATCGCATGCGGGGAGGCAAGGGCAACTTCGGCTACGACGCCGCGCGCAACGCCTACGTCGATCTCGTCGAGGAGGGCATCATCGATGCCACCAAGGTCGCGCGCGTGGCGTTGGAAAACGCCGTGTCGGTGGCGAGCGTCCTGCTCCTCACGGAAGCCACCCTCACCGAAGTGCCGGAGCAGAGGCCGGCCTCTCCGCTGCCTCCAGAATAGCGCCCGATGGATGCGAACGGGCAAGGAGGGGCGTCGGGCCACCGCGTGTCGGCACGGCTCTTGTTGTCTCTCTCGCTAGCCAGCGCCGTCTTTCTCGCGTTCGCGCGATGCTCGAGCGAACCGACCTCGCCGAGCGGCGAGGCTCTCTACCGACGCTATTGTGCTTCGTGCCACGGCCTTCAGTGCCGCGGCGACGGCCCGCTCGCCGAGACTCTCAAGCGCAGGCCAACCGATCTCACCCAGCTCGCAAAGAAGGACGGGGGTAAGCTCGACGAGCCCAAGCTTCTCTCCTTCATAGACGGGCGACGATGGGTGAAGGAGCACGGCCCGCGGGAGATGCCCGTGTGGGGCGCGGTCTTCGACGAGGAGCTGAAGACACAGTTCTATCGCGAGTATACCGGCTTGCTTCAGTCACGAACCCTCGCCGACTACATCCGATCGATCCAGGAAAAGTAGCTTCCACGGCAATTGGCGGAGTCTCGGAGAGGAGGCGCGAGTGCGACGCGTTCTCAGGATGCTCGGGATCGGCAGCATCGCCTTTCTGGTCATCGCGCAGCTCGTGCGCGTAGAGCGCAGCAACCCCCCGGTAGAGAGCGACTTTTCCGCGCCACCCGAGGTCAAAGCGAGATTTCGAGCCGCCTGCTACGACTGCCACTCGAACGAAACGGTCTTGGACTGCCTCGACTACATCGTGGTGCTGCCAACAACCGGCCCGTACCAGTTGCCATGGTTGAGATCGTATCGGAATCCGAGCTGGGTGTACGGAATGCGAAAGTTGTCCAACAGTGCATGAGCGACGATCCCCCACCACTTCTGTTGGTCCACGTCCAGTGCGTACAGGATCTCCTCGAAGTTCACGCCGACCTCAAAACCAACGAGCCGCTTCTGCTGATCTGACGTTCCGTATGGGTAGCCTTCCACGCCGTAGGTGGTTGATACCAGCACGAACCTGGCAGCCTTCTCCCCTAGGCTGAGACGTCTGGCGAATCCGCGGAGCTTGAAGTCGGCGGTGTAGATCTCGTGCGAGTAGTCCCGTCCAGTTCCAAAGCCGTCGTCATCCGCGGGCGGCACCGGACCTGGCAATAGCCCGACGCGAAAGCCGATGAGATCACCTGTTCCGGTGGCGGAGGTGAGCGCGGCCGTGCCTGCCCCAAGGACATCCATCACAAGATCCTCATAAGAGAATCCGTACTTGTTGGCGCCATCACAGATCTCGTTGGTCAGGCCGGTCAGCGACGACACGGCGAATCCGCCGAGTTCGGACTGCCATCGCGAGAAACCGAGATACTGGAACGTCGTGGCCAGCTCAAGGGAGATGATCTCGAATGAAACGAAGTGCGAGGCCTTGTCTCCTCCGCCGACATAGGTGTTCTCGCGGAACCATCCTTCGGTCGCGAAGTGGTAAGGCTGCGTCTTGCCATCCGTGAGGGAGTTCAGCACCATGCCTCCGACGACGCCGGCCGAAATACCCAAGGCCAAGAAAAGATGCGGGCGCGTTTCGGCGGCTCGCGGCTCGGCGGACATCTGTACCTCGGGAACCCCTCCGTTGAGCGGCTCAACCGAGCCAGTGACCTCGGTGTAGGATTCGAGCCACAGATTGGGTCCCGTTGGTTTGGCTAGCGCGTCGAGCGAGGGCAGCGCGTGGTACGGCCTATCTGCCCCCGCACACGGTAGCGCGATCGACAATGCAATGGCCACCGCCGTCGCGACACCCCAAATGGAGGTTCGCACGTGAGTGCGCGGACTCACGCGGCCGTCGTCGTATTTCCACCTGCCACCCCGCACGCAGATCACCATTCGTTCCACGAGAGTGGCGTCACTAATCCCGGTTCGGAAAAGTCTGGCGGGACATCCTCATCGAAAGGCCGCGTCGCCGGCTTCGGGCTTCAGCAAGGACTCAGCGAAGTCCTTTCCTGAAGCCCGAGGCCTGATACCTGATGCCAGCCCGCGTTCAGCAGCCCGCGGGTGGGATCATCGGATGCGATGGGGCCACTCGCGAGCCGCGACGCGCTTCACGCCGCTCGCGGCGAAAGACGTCGGCTCCGGCCCAGACGCCCTTCCAGAGCTGACCTTCGGAGGCGGTTCCGGGCAGCAGCCCGACGCTCATGTGCCAGAGGCTGGAAAGAACCTCCTCGTCGTCTTCCACGCCAGAGTGACCGGTCCACGACGTGACCGAATCGTACTTCCCGAAACTGACCGTGAATCCGAAGAGGTCGCCTTGGGCGAACCCGGTGACGGGAAACTCCTCCCCGGCTTCGGGGAATCCCACCCCGCTGCGAAAGCTGCCATCGATCTTCCCTTCGGGGTCGACTTGGATCCGAAGCTCCGAACCGTGCTGGTTGTACCAAGTTCCCGAAAGCGTGATCGCCATCTTGACCTCCCTGCCTCTCGTTCCTTACCCACCGTCCTCGCAATCCGCTTGCCAAACCGCCGCAATCGAATTTCGCGAGCGCCAGCAGCCGTCTAAGAACGGAGGCTCCCAGTTCTGGGAATTCAGCATGCCTGCTTTCGCATCGATGGTAAATTGGCAACCGGAATGATCCATCCCGCGGGCGTTGTATGTTCCTTGCTTACATATCTCGGAGAAAGGGAGGTACAGTCATGATTACCAAGCTGAAGGAGTTCCTCGATACGAGCGGAGTCCAGTACCAACCAATCGCGCACAGGATCGCCTTTACGGCCCAGGAGGTGGCGGCTGCCGAGCACGTGCCGGGCCGGGAGCACGCGAAGGTTGCGATCGTCAAGGTGCCGAACGGCTTTTTCATGGCGGTGCTTCCGGCGCCGAAGAAGGTCGATCTCGTGAAGTTCGCAGCCGCGGTGCAACAGAAAGAAGCTCGTCTCGCCTCCGAGGAGGAGTTCGAACGGATGTTCCCGCAGTGCGAGACCGGCGCCATGCCGCCCTTCGGCAACCTCTTTGGGCTTCCGGTGATCGTCGATCGCACTCTCGAGGACGACACGAACATTGCCTTTCAGGCAGGCACTCACACCGAGAGCATTCGCATGAAGTACTTGGACTTCAAGCGGCTTGCGAGGCCGCAAGTGGCGGACATCGCGGCGTGACGGACGGTTTACATTCGAGCCCATAGGAGAGAGACGGATGCAGCTTCCACTACAGCTTTCGTTCCGCGGCATTCCTTCGTCCGAAGCCATAGAGGCTCGCGTACGGGAATACGCCGATCGGCTCGACCACTTCTACCCGCGCATCACGAGTTGCCGCGTCATGGTCGAGGCGCAGCACCACCGGCACCACAAGGGCAACGTCTATCACGTGCGCATCAACGTTTCGGTTCCCGGACGCGAGATCGTCGTCAAGCGCGACCCGGCCGAGCACGGCGCGCACCAGGATCTCTACGTCGCGCTGCGCGACGCGTTCGAGGCGGCGACGCGCCAGATCGAGGACTATGCGCGCGAGGTGCGGGCGGACGTGAAGACACACGACCAGCCGCTGCGGGGTCGGGTCGCGAAGCTCTTCCCCGAAGCGGGTTACGGCTTCATCGAGACGCCGGACGGTCGCGAGATCTACTTTCACCAGAGCAGCGTCCGTGAAGGAAGCTTCGACCGGCTGGAGATCGGCACGGAGGTACGTTTCGCGGAGGAAGCGGGCGAAAAGGGGCCGCAGGCGAGCAGTTTGGTACCGATCGGCGGACGAGCGGCTTAGGCACCTCGCGTGAAGAACCAGCAGGCCGAACGCGAGAAGATGGTCGAGACCCAGATCGCGGCGCGCGGTGTCCGCGACCCGGCGGCGCTCGCGGCGATGCGATCCGTTCCGCGCGAGGTCTTCGTACCGCCGGAGCTCGCGGAGTTTGCCTACCAGGACACGCCGCTACCGATCGAGAGCGGGCAGACGATCTCTCAGCCCTACATCGTCGCGCTGATGGCGGCCGCGCTCGAGCTCGGGCCGGGCGATCGAGTGCTCGAGATCGGAACCGGCTCGGGTTACGCGGCAGCCGTCCTGAGCCGCATGGCGCGCGAGGTCTATACCGTGGAGCGCCACGAGGAGCTCGCGAGGATCGCCTCGCGACGCCTGCGCGACCTCGGCTTCGACAACGTGTCGGTCCTACACGGCGACGGAACTCTCGGCTGCTCGGAGCATGCGCCTTACGACGCCATCGTGGTCGCCGCGGGAGGGCCGAAGGTGCCGCCGTCGCTTCTCGACCAGCTCGCGGTGGGGGGAGGCTCGTCATCCCCGTCGGGGAGGAGAAAGCCCAGACGCTCGTTCGAATCACGCGTGGCTTGGACGGCCAGCTCTCGGAGGAAGACCTGGGCGCCGTCCGCTTCGTCCCCCTCATCGGCGCCGAAGGCTGGGAGGTCGAGGAACGGGCGCCATCGCCGCGGCCGCCGAGCCGCCCGGCCACGGTGGCCGGCCTGATCCGCGAGGTCGCGGAGCCCTTCCAGGATCTCGAGGAAGCGGATCTCGGAGCGCTCCTCGAGCGCATCGGCAACGCGCGGCTCGTGCTGATCGGCGAGGCCACGCACGGGACCTCGGAGTTCTACCGGTTGCGCGCACGCCTCACGCGGGAGCTCATCCGCTCGCGCGGATTCAACATCGTCGCCGTCGAGGCCGACTGGCCGGACGCGATGCGCGTCAACCGCTACGTCCAGGGGATGACCGAAGTAGACCGCGCCTGGCGCGCCTTCGCGCGATTCCCGACGTGGATGTGGCGCAATCAAGAGGTTCTCGGCTTCGTCGAGTGGCTCCGCGAATGGAATGCCGTGCGGCGGCCTCGGGTGGCGGGCTTCTTCGGCCTAGACCTCTACAGCATGTACACCTCGATCCGCCTGGTCCTCGACTACCTCGACCGCGTCGATCCGCCGACGGCGAACGTCGCGCGCGAGCGCTACGGATGCCTGACTCCCTGGGAAGGAGACGCCGCCACCTACGGTCGTGCCGCGACCACCGGCCGCTACAGAGTTTGCGAGAAGGAGGCCGTGGCGATGCTCCGCGACATGGTGGCACGGCAGGTCGAGTACTCCGAGCGCGACGGCGAGCGCTACTTCGATGCGGCGCAGAACGCGCGGCTGATCGCCGACGCCGAGCGCTACTACCGAGTCATGTACTACGGCGGAGTCGAGTCGTGGAATCTCCGCGACCGGCACATGTTCGAAACCCTGCAGGCGCTGCTGCTTTTTCATGGGCCCGATTCGAAGGCCGTCTTGTGGGAGCACAACTCGCACCTCGGTGACGCCGCCGCCACGGAAATGGGGATACGCGGGGAGCTGAACGTCGGGTCGCTCTGTCGCGAGGCATACGGCGATCGCGCGTTCCTGATCGGCTTCGGAACGGATCACGGCACGGTGGCGGCGGCGAGCGCGTGGGACGGTCCCATGCAGATCATGAAGGTCCGGCCCGCACATCCCGAGAGCTACGAGCGGCTCTGCCACGACTCGGCGGTCGCAGCGTTCCTACTCCACTTGCGGGAGCCGAACCGGCCAGAGGTTCGTTTCGAGCTCGAGGCGCCGCGCCTCGAGCGTGCGATCGGCGTCGTCTACCGCCCCGAGACCGAGCTCGCGAGCCACTACCTGCACGCATCCTTGCCCCACCAGTTCGACGAGTACATCTGGTTCGACGAGGCCCGTAGCGTGCACCCGATCACCGAGCCCGCGGCCCGAGGCTTCCCGCGATCGCATCCCTTCTCGCTTTACGGACCGGCGTGATGCACGCCGAAGTCGCGGAGGTCCTGCGGCGTCTCGACGCGCGGCTATTTTTGCAGTGAGCCCGATCCCCGCGCTAGGAAGTTCGCCTTCACGAACTATGGTGTTGCCGTGGGACTCAAAGCCGTGGGTGTCTGGATCGACCGCGTCGAGGTGATGCTGCGCTCCTTCGCCTCGTATCGGTCGCACGACGAATACGACCGCAACGCGATCACTCACGTAACGGGCGGCTCGGCGGTGCTTCCAGGCCTTAACCTCCGATGAGCGGCACGCACGCGATCCAAGGCGGCAAGAGTCCGCGAGCACGACCGGCGCCCGAAGCCACGTTCGCAGCCGCGGCGCCGACGGAACAGGGCCCGCCGCGCGCCGGGGGCTGGCAGGCTGCCTCGTTCGTCGCCGGCTCGATGCTCGGCATCGGCATCTTCATCGGCCCACCACAGGTCGCCGCTCACGTGAGCTCGACCGTCTGGTACCTTCTCGTCTGGACCGCGGGCGCAGTGGTCGCGCTCTGTGGCGCCCTCTCGGTCGCCGAGCTGGGCGCGATGATGCCGCGCTCCGGCGGCGAGTACGTCTACCTGCGCGAGGCCTACGGAAAGCCGATCGCATTCGCCGCGGGCGTCGTGCAAATTCTCGCGATCTTTCCGGGATCGCTGGCGGCGCTGGCCGTGGCGGCTGCCTCCTTCCAGCTGCCGGCGCTCCTCGGTCCTGCCGCCGCCGAGCCGATTCGGTTTCTCGGCGTCGAGCTTGCCGCGGCGCCCCTCTGGGCAAGCCTGATCGTCGTCGCCTTCACGGCGATCAACCATCTCGGGATCGTCGTCTCGGGCCGAGTCGAGCTGCTGCTTGCCGGCGTGCCGGTCGTTCTTCTCGCAGCCACCAGCAGCGTCGTCGTCGCCGTGCGCGGGTTGCCAGGGGTTGCGGCCCCTGCCGGGGCCTTCGATGCCGGCGCGCTGGCCGCCGCCTTCCTGCCGGTCTACTTCGCCTACTCCGGCTGGAACGCCGCGATCTACGTGGCGGGCGAGATCCGCCATCCGGAGCGGAGCCTGCCGCGAGCGCTCATCGGCGGCACCGCCGGCGTGGCCGCCGTGTACCTCGTTCTCTGTGTCGGTTTCGCGGCGCTCTTCCCGCTGCGCCGCCTGGCGCTCGTCGGCGAGGCGGGAACGGCAGCTGCGCGCGAGCTTTTCGGCACCGCGGGCGAAGCCGTGGCCACGCTGCTCATCCTCTGCGCCGTCCTCGCTTCGATCAACGGCACCGTGCTCGGTGGATCGCGCATCGTGCAAGCCATGGCGCGGAACGGCGAGGGCCTCGCGTTTGCCGCCCGACGCGATCCGCGAACCGGCGCGCCGGTAGCCGCGCTTTGGCTTCAAGCGGCATGGTCGATCGTGCTCGTCACCTTCCGCCGTTTCGACGAGCTTCTCGCCTACACCTCGAGCGCGATGCTCGTCACGGCCGCGCTCTCCGTGCTCGCCGTGATGGTGCTGCGGTGGCGCCAGCCCGATCTCGATCGCCCGTACCGCGTGCCTCTCTACCCCGTTCCCCCTCTCATCTTCGCCGCCGCCAGCCTCTCGGTGGTGGCGATTCTCGCTCTGCGCGGCGACTCCTCGGTGTGGCTGAGCCTCGGCTGGTTCGGGCTCGGTCTGGCGGCGCACCGCTTGCTTCGGGCGCCGAATTCTCCCCAACGGGGAGAGGGGTGCAGAAGCCGTTGAATTCGCGCGCGCTTTCGTGAAGAGTACCGACCTCACCGCTGCTTCTCGACCGGCGATACCCCCAGTGGGGAGAACGAGTCGACCCATTCGAGCTCCTTCGAGCTTCTTCAGTCTTTATACGCATGGGTTCGTGCGCGTGGCGGTGGCCACCCCGCCGGTGCGCGTCGGGGACCCCGCGTTCAACGCGGAGGGCACGGTCGCGCTGATCCGAGAGGCCGCGCGGAAGAGAGCGATCGTCTGTGTGTTTCCAGAGCTCGGGCTCTCCGCATACAGCTGTGAGGACCTCTTTCACCAAGAGGCGCTGCTGCGCGGTGCCGAGAGCGCGCTCGCGACTCTCCTCACGCGCACGCGAGACCTATCGATTGCCGTGCTGGTCGGACTGCCGGTCGCCGTCGATGCGCTCCTCTACAACTGCGCCGCGCTGATCTGTCGGGGCAGGCTCCTCGGCGTCGTGCCGAAGCAGTACCTGCCGAACTATCGGGAGTTCTACGAGCTACGCCAATTCACTCCGGGCAGCACCTGCAGCCGCGACGAGGTCACGATCGCCGGACAGACCGCCCCATTCGGCCCAGGCCTTCTCTTCCGGCTCCGCGAGCAGCCGAGGCTCGTGCTCTTCACGGAGATCTGCGAGGACCTGTGGGTCCCGGCGCCGCCCTCGAGCTTCGCCGCGCTCGCCGGCGCCACGGTCGTCGCCAACCTCTCGGCCTCCAACGTCGTGGTAGCCAAGCACGAGTATCGTCGCGAGCTCGCCGCCAACCAGTCGGCGCGCTGCCTCGCCGCGTATCTCTACAGCGCGGCCGGACCCGGCGAATCCACCACCGACCTGGCATGGGACGGGCACGCGATGGTTTGGGAGAACGGAACGCTGCTCGCCGAATCGCAACGCTTCTCCAGCGACCCCCAGCTCACCGTCGCCGACGTCGATCTCGATCGGCTCGCCGCGGACCGCATGCGCCAAAACTCTTTCGGCGAGTCGGTCCGCCGACACGCAACGGAGGTCGCACGATTTCGCACGATCGACTTTTCGCTCGAGCTGCCGAGCGGCCGGCTCGCTCTCGAGCGCCCGGTGGCTCGCTTCCCCTATGTGCCGGCGGATCCTCAGACGCGCGATGCACGCTGCGAGGAAGTGTACCGCATCCAAGTGCAGGGTCTGGTGACGCGCATGCGGGCTACCGGCACGAAGAAGCTCGTCATCGGCGTTTCCGGGGGCCTCGATTCGACGCAGGCGCTGCTCGTCTGCGCACGCGCGATGGACGAGCTCTCGCTGCCGCGGAAGAACATCCTCGCCTACACCCTGCCCGGCTTCGCGACCAGCGCTCGCACCAAGCGGCAGGCTTGGCAGCTGATGCGAGCGATCGGTGCGACCGCCGAAGAGATCGACGTTAGGCCCTCGTGCCGGAAGATGCTCGAGGATCTCGGTCATCCCTATGCGCGCGGGCAGAAGGTCTACGACCTGACGTTCGAGAACGTTCAAGCCGGCGAGCGAACCAGCCATCTCTTCCGCCTCGCCAACCGGCACGGTGCGCTCGTTGTCGGCACGGGCGATCTCTCCGAGCTCGCGCTCGGCTGGTGCACCTACGGTGTCGGCGACCAGATGTCACACTACGCGGTCAACGCGAGCGTGCCGAAGACGCTCATCCGATACTTGATCGAATGGGTGGCGGACTCCGGTCAGTTCGACTCGGCGGCGAGCCAAACGCTCGCCCAGGTGCTCGCCACCGGGATCAGCCCCGAGCTCGTACCCGGCGAAAGCCCGCGCCAGCCGGGGCAGCTCAGCGAATCGGTGATCGGCCCCTACACCCTGCAGGATTTCAGCCTCTACCACGTGCTGCGCTTCGGCTACGCGCCCTCGAAGGTCGCCTTCCTGGCGTGGAGCGCATGGAAGGACGAGTACTCGCTCGCGGTGATCAAGCAGTGGCTGCGCGTCTTCCTCGAGCGCTTCTTCCAGACGACCCAGTTCAAGCGGAGCGCGCTTCCGAACGGCCCCAAGGTCGGATCGGGCGGCTCACTCTCGCCGCGCGCCGACTGGCGCGCGCCTTCGGACGGCGTCGCCGAGGTGTGGCTCGCCGATCTCGAGCGCGTGCCCGCCCGCGATTCGGCTACCAAGTTCGGCGGAAATAATTCCGCGCGCCGCGGGAAATGACTCCGGCTCTCTCAGATCGCCTGCGGAACAACGAGCACCGGACACAGCGACTCGCGAACGACACGTTCGGTGACCGAGCCGAGCGCCTTCCGTAGCAGCGCCACTCGAGCGTGCGTCCTCATCACGACGAGGTCGGCGGGGATCACCCGTTCGAAATCGATGATCACGGAGGGCACATCGCCGGTCCCGAACAAGATCTCTCGGGGAACTTCGCGATCGAGGTTCACGCGCGCCATCTCCTCGAGCGCCGTCCGTGCGAGCTCTTGTGTGCGCGGCGCCGCGGGCTGCTTCTCGCTCTCGGCTAGGATGTGGAGCAGGAAGATCGTTCCGCCGTCCACGCTCGCGAGCTTCGTGGCGAAGGCCAACACAGGGGCTTCGCCCGCGTCGAGCGCGAGCGGCACGAGGATTCGGCGAAACTTCAATCTTTCGCTCCGCGGCGGGATCGCGCTCGCGCGGGCCGTCTCGCCGGTCGTCGGGGCTCGCGGACCGTCAGCACAGGATGGCGCGCGCCGCGCACGACCTTCTCCGCGACGCTTCCCATCAGCAGGCGCGAGAATCCGCTTCGACCGTGGGTCCCCATCACGACGAGATCGGCCGACTTCGCCGCTTGCTCCAAGATCGCGTGTGCGGCCGAGCCGTGCTCGATCACGCCCTGACTGCGCAGTCCCCGTTTTCTGAGCCGGGCGACGAGGAGCGTAACGCGGCGGCTCGCAGAACGCCTCAACTCTTCGTTCAGGCCGGCGATCTCCGGGGATCCCGGGGATCCATAGATATCGCCAAGGATGAGCGGCTCGAGAGCGTGGAAGACGATGATCCGGGCTCCAAACTCGCGAGCGAGAACCGCCGCGTACTTCAACGCGTAGTCGGAGCCGGCGGAAAAATCTATCGGTACGAGAATTCGCCGGATACGCATTCCTACCCGCCCCTTCTTTACTCTATGCGAAGGCAAGCTTCTTTTGCCAAAGAAGGAGTGCGGAGAGAAGACCGTCGGGGCCGATCTTCCCCTGGCGCCTGCGGGTCCCGGACACGGAGGAGAACGAGGGAACCTGGATTTCCGTGTTTCTGGCCGACCGCCGCGTCGAGTTCCTCGCGGACCCAGGCCTGGCGCCGCCGCGGCCATTCCTACCCTTGGGAACGCGTGGTCGCCGAGCTTTGCATTTTCGAGACCTGCGATACCCGCCTCGAGCCGATCGCGCTGCCCTGCCACAGCAGACACTCGATGGCTCGTGGCTTGCATCCTTGAGCTTCCGTGCGATCGCCCATGGACCCCGACCGCGATGCCTTCCCAGCCGGTTCCGCGACCGTCGCGAGGGGGGCTGCGCTGCTCTCGAGGCGGCTCGCAGCGCTATCGGCAGGCGCAGCGCGCGGTCCGTGCTCGGCCTGCCACGCGGCGGCGTCGTGCCGGCGGCGGAGATCGCCCGTGAGCTCGAGCTCTCCGCTCGACGTCATCATCTCCCGCAAGCTGCGCGCCTCGCAGAATCCCGATTTCGCCATCGGCGCCGTTGCTGAGGGCGGCGAGCCCTATCTGACATCCGGCGACCGCCGAGAGGAGCGAAGCCTGGCGCGCGCACGTGTCGCGCGAGACGGCGGAGCAGCGGGTGGAGCATCGCGCGACCGCCAGCAGCTCTTCCGCGACGGCGAGCCGCTCGAGCTTCCAGCCGGCGCGACGGCCATCCTCGTCGACGACGGCGTCAGCCACGGCCGCCACCGTGGTCGCCGCGATCGGCGCCTTGCGCCGCCAGCCGATCGAGCGCCTCGTGCTCGCCGTCCCCGTGGTTCTGCGGCTCGAGACCGTGAGACTGCTCGAGGAGCTGGTCGAGAGCTCGGTCGACAATGCACCACGCCGGCCCTCTTTTGACGATCGGCGGCTTCGCGACCGACTTCCGGCCGGTGTCGGACGACGAAGTGCCGCGAGATGGCTCGAGAGGCCCGCTTCGCTGCCGATCTGCGCCGCCCCGCTCAGAAGCACGGGCGGCCTCGAGACCGTCTAGGCTCGCCCAAGCTACAGATCGCGGCGCGCGGCCCACTCCTTCGCCTTCGCGATTGCGATGCGGATCGCGGCGCCCTCCTCCCGACCTTCTTCCAGCAGAGCGTTGGCGATCTCGATCGCCTTCTCGCGCACACCCGCGGGCAAATGCTCCATGGCGGGCGGGTAGCGGAGCTCCGTCCAAGGCATCGGGCCTACCGCTGGGGCGCGCCACCTGAGCGGCGCGGCGCACGGACACAGAGGAGCATCGCTTCCGGATGGGCCCCGGCGCGCCACGGCAGCCCCACCGCGCCGACGCCCCGCGAGACCGCGAGCAGAGTCTCTCCGTGCACGTAGAGGCCCTCGTCCAGACAGAACTTGCTCTGGCGGATGAGCGGCGGCCCCTTCGGGAAGCGGATCTGCCCGCCGTGCGTGTGCCCGGAAAGCACCAGCGCCACCCGGCGCCGCTCGGCCTCGTAGAAGTCGTCGGGGTTGTGCGCGAGCAGAAGATGGGGCGGGCCGTTCACCGCGACGAGCTGCTCCCAATCGGGACCGCCGAGGATGCGGTCGTCGATGCCGCCGACCACCACGCACGCTCCGCGGTGGCCGAGGATGACCGATTCGTTGCGGAGCGTGCGGATGCCGATCGAGCCGAGCTCTGCGCGGATGCGCTCGGGCGCGAATGTGTAGTAATCGTGGTTCCCATGACAGTACCACGCACCGAGGGGAGCTCGGGCGAGTAGTGAGAGCGCGGGCAGGAAACCGTCGAGATCCTCGGTCTTGCCCTCGACGATGTCACCGGCGACGGCGACGACGTCGGGATTCAGGTCCATGAGCGTGCCAAGAAGCGAGCCCAACACCTCCGGCTTGAGGAAGGCGCCAGCATGAATGTCGCTCAGCAGCAGGACCCGGAGATCCGCCGCATCGCTTGGCCAAAGGGGCGGCTCGATCGTCGCCTCGGCCACCTCGAAACGTCGCTCGAGCAGCCAACAGTAAGTGTGCCAGATGCCGAGCAGGTGGGGATAGATGTGCCGCGCAGCGAAGCGGTCCACGTTCCGCTCCGTCCACTTGAACGGCCCCCAGTAAGGGTTCAGCCAGCGGCGCTCCTTGCCGGTCGTGCGCCGCGGTCGCCGAAGCTTCCGACGCCGCAGTCGCCATGGCGATGCGGCCTCGGCCGAGCGGTTGAGATGCAGCTTTCCTTCAGACCGAGCCACCAGAAAACCGTCGTTACCGACACGTCGCAGACGCAGACTACGGAAAGACATACGAACGCGCCCTCGATCGGCAGCGCGTATCGCAATACTAGCACGAGCGCACCGACGGGAAAGTCGAGTTCTAGGGGTGGCAAGCGAATTGCTGTCAGCAATCAAAGAGGAGACCAAGCCACATGATTCGAGTCCGAGAATGGATGACCAGCCCGATCGTGAGCATCAAGCCGCGTGACACGATCCTTCATGCTCGCGAGCTCATGGAGAAGCAGCGGATTAACCAGCTCCCCGTCGTCGTTCGAGGCCGACTCGTCGGCATCATCACCGACCGCGACCTGCGTGACGCGTTTCCATCTGTTCTAAACATCTTGGGACGCCGCAGGAGAAGCCGCCGCCGACCCTCGGCCAGCGCGGGGGAGATCCCCGTCGAGGAAGTGATGACGCGAAACGTTCTGACGCTTCCGCCGGATGGCACGATCGACCATGCGGCTCAACTGATCCGCCGCGAGCGCATCGGAGCTGTGCCGATCGTCGAAAAAGGGAAGGTCGTTGGCATTCTCACACGCAGCAATCTGCTCGATGCCTGCACGAGGCTCGTCGAAGAGATCCGAATACTCACACGGCCATCAGCGCCTGTTGAGCTCGTTCGAGAAACCTAGAGGACGCCCTGCGCTATGCGCATCGCTTTTCCATGGTTAGCGACTCTGTCCATGATTGCGCTCGGCGCGAGTGGCACCATGGAGATGTACGAGACGCGGAAGATACCGACGGCGTGGGGCAAGGAAGTCTTCGAAACATACTGCGCGACCTGCCACGGCGTCGACGCGAGAGGTGGAGGTCCGGCAGCGGCATCTCTGAAGACGGCGCCGCCGGACCTGACGCTGATCCAGAAGAGGCACGGCGGCGAGTTCCAGACGCGTTGGGTGATCGATTTCATCGATGGGGAAACCATGGTGGCCTCTCATGGATCCCGCCGAATGCCGGTGTGGGGACGGCTCTTCCGCTGGAAGGATGGATCGGGCGGGGCCCGCGCCGAGATCAGCGCCCTTGCCGCTTACCTGGAAACGATCCAGGAAAAGTAGCGGCTTACCATTCCCGGGAACCGTTCCCCGAGCTCATTCTCGCAGCCGAGAATGGCGCCTTGGGCGAAAGGTGCTACCAACGCCTTCGCAGCGGGCCTGGTGCGGTTCCCATGAAAGCAGATTCGAGATTCCTGTTTCTTGCGTTCGAGGACATTCGCCTGTCGCTTGCTCTGTAGGGCTTGCCATAGGCTCGGGCTCGAACGATGTCACTTGCCAAACGCACGAACGAAGCTGAGGCTCCGGGGCGCCTCCGAGCGCATCCAACTCCGTCGATCCCTGCTCGTGGCGCCTTCGGCCGAGCGATGTCGTTGAGCAACTCGCCACGGACGCAAGCGTTGCTCGTCGTCGCGCTTTCACTCACCGTCCGCTCAGCCATCGCTGCCGAGCCGCAGCCGCGCGATCACGACCTCGCGTCTCGACCGCGAAGGCATCATCGTTTTCGACGGGCGGGACGCCGCCGCGCGCCCGATCGACCCGCAGAAAGTCGATTGGTGGAGCCCACGGGCCGCACGCTTGCGCTTCTGGCAACCGCCGGGGGCGACGAACCCGCTCGGGCAGCTGAAGTTCGTGTTCGACAATCCGTATCGCGTGTTTCTACACGACACTCCGAGGAAGCATCTCTTCGAGCGCCCGGTGCGGGCCTTGAGTCACGGTTGCATTCGAGTGGACGGGGCGACCGAAATCGCGTCATGGTTGCTCCGCGGGCAGGACGACTGGACGCCCCAGACCTTCGCCGCCGCGATCAAAACGGGCGGCACCGCCACGATCCGTCTGCAGGACCCAGCCGACATCGCGATCGTTTACTGGACGGCGTGGGTCGACGAGCAGGGGGCCGTGCAGTTTCGTCGAGACATCTACCGCCGCGACCGGGTGGTCCCCCAGCCCGCGGCCGCGAAGATTGCCCCGCCCGACGTCGGCCCCTGATGTCGCTACTCGAAGTACGCCTTGACGACGTACTGCTGAATCATCCTTTGCGTATTGAAGAACGATCCGTTTAACGCGATCGAACGGATCATGACGTTGGTGAACGAATCGCGCTCGCCGTAGAACATGGGGAGGATCACGCCCCCGAGCTTGTCATAGAGCGAGGCGGCGTCCTTCGACCAACTATCGCCATCGGAGGTGTCGCGCGCTTCGCCGATCGCCCACCCCGTGACCCCTTCGAGGTGTCCCTCGATCCACCAGCCATCGAGGACGCTCAGGCTCGGCACGGCATTGACGGCCGCCTTCATGCCGCTCGTTCCGGAAGCCTCGAGCGGCGGTTCGGGGGTGTTGAGCCAGAGGTCGACGCCGGCGACCAGGCGCTTGGCGATCGCGAGATCGTAGTTTTCGACGTAGACGATCGGGATCTCTTGAGCCAGCCGCTTTCGGGCGGCGAAGATGCGCTTGATGGCTTCCTTCCCGCTCGAGTCTCGCGGATGCGCCTTGCCGGCGAAGACGACCTGTAGGGGGCCGTTGTCGCGTACGATCGACTTGAGCCGCTCGACGTCGGCGAACAGCAGGTCGGCTCGCTTGTAGCCGGTGGCTCTGCGGGCAAAGCCGATCGTGAAGACTTCGGGGTCGAAGCCTGCTCCGTGCTCGCGATTCAGCCAATCGACGAGCTCGAGCTTCGCCGCCGCGTGGGCCCGCAACACCTCCTCGCGCGGCAGCGAGACCGAATAGCGAAGGCTGTAATTGTCGGCCCGCCAATCGGGGATGTGCCGATCGAAGAGCTCGGCGATCGCGGGCGCGACCCAGGTCGCGACATGGACTCCATTGGTGATCGCGTCGATCTTGAAGCGCTGGAAGAGCCGCTGCGCCACCTCGCGGTGCTTCTTGGCGACGCCATTGATGTAGTGGCTCAGGTTGAATCCGAGAAAGGTCATGTTCAGCCGACCCTCGCAGCAGAACAAATCCTCCATCTCGTGGATCTCGCGGCGACCGAGCACCTGCTCTACGAGCGTCATCGGAAACTGATCGTGGCCGGATTCGACCGGCGTGTGCGTCGTGAAAATGCATTTCTGCTGAACCGCCTCCACGTCCTCGTGGCGAATCGTGGTTCGGCCTTGGCGGTTCGCTTCTTCGTCGAGAAGCTCGAGCGCGAGCAGGCTCGAATGTCCCTCGTTCATGTGGAAGTGCGCGAGCTCGGTGTGGCCGAGCTGCCGCAGCATGCGCACGCCGCCGATTCCGAGGATCACCTCCTGGCAGAGGCGGTAGCGGTCGTCTCCTCCGTACAGAGAATCCGTCAGCCTACGGTCGGACTCGGCGTTCTCCGCTAGATCGGCGTCGAGGAAGTAGATCGGTACGGTATAGCCGCCGACGCCGGTCACCAGGTATTGCCACGCGCGCAGGGCGACTTCACGGCCTCCGATCGTCACCGTAGCCCTCTCGGGGAGCTCGGTGAGGTAATCGGTGACCACCCACTGCTCCGGCTCCTCATTTTGCCAACCGTCGGCAGCGAGCTTCTGACGAAAGTAGCCTTTGCGATGGAGGAGGGTGACAGCGACCATCGGCACTTCCTGATCGGCGGCAGACCGGATGGTATCGGCGGCGAGTACGCCAAGACCGCCGGCATATGTTGGCATCGCGGGATCGATGCCGACTTCCATCGAGAAGTACGCGACTATTGTGCGGTGGTTCACCATCGGCGCCACGACCTACGCAGACATCCTGGCAAATCGCCCGAGCATTGCGAATGCGCTGCTTTCTTGGTCTCAAAGCCGAAACTGAGACGCAAGAGGCATAAGTTTCTCAGACCTGAGAGGATGGCTGGCTCGGAGAATTTTGTCGGAGCGAGAAGCGACGGGTTTTCGGCATGCCGACTGGCAGGATTTTTGCGTTGGTCCAGGCCAGAGGTCTCTTGGCAAGTGTTCGGACCGCTGTTCGAGTTTCTCATCGCAGATCATGGCCGGCTCGTCGGTTTGCTCGCGCGCGTCACCTGCGATTCGGGTGAAATGGACATTTCGGCCTACCATTCCTTTCGTGCAGGACTTCTCAAACATATCGGCATGGAGGAGAAGATACTGCTCCCTGCGCTCGAGCGCGCTCATCGAGTTTCCACGGAAACCGTGGCTAGGCTTCGGCGCCGCTACGACGCGCTGGCTGCGCTGCTCGCTTCTACACCTTCAGCCGGGATCGTGCGTGCGCTCCGTGCCGTCTTGGCCGACCACGATCGACTCGAAGGGGGCCCCGGAGGCCTCTACGAGGCCTCCGAGCAACTGGGCGAAGAGGCCCGGGCGGTGCTCCTCGCGCGGCTTCGTTCGGCCCCCGATCTGCCCGTTGCTCCGCTACGAGAGGGCGCCCAGACGATCGACGCCGCCCGCCGGGCACTCGCCCGAGCAGGCTATGACGTCGAAAGTCATGGCCTCCTCCGCACAGAGACGGTGCCGTCGGTGAAAACGCGCTGAGCGTTCGCCTCGGAGCTTGCCGATTCGTTGCGCGACCGCTCGATCCTCGAACGTCCCGAGGGCGCGATGGAGCGGGTTCGGTCGGCACGAGCGCCGCGTGCACCGTCTCGCCTCGCGCTGGAGCCCCGGGCGCGCATCGGAAAGGCGGGAGCTAC
Source organism: uncultured delta proteobacterium (assembly GCA_963745025.1). GTDB lineage: Bacteria > Desulfobacterota > Binatia > JACPRU01 > JACPRU01 > CAVQIG01. The sequence goes on along the minus strand of CAVUWD010000010.1, from coordinate 179,737 downwards.
ACAGGAAAACGCGGCCCCCTTGCGACCTCTGCGATGCTCCGCTAGCTCCTTTCCCGAAGGCCTGCCGAAGTCCGTGAGCCAAAGCGTATCGAAACGCGCGAGGAACGCGCTCTCCTTGCGTCAACTCGATCAAGCGCGCTGGGCGGCGGTGCTCGACACCGCTCGCGACGCGATCGTCAGCATCGACCGCGACGGCATCGTCACACTCTTCAACCGTGCCGCCGAAGAGATCTTCGGGTATTCAGCGTCGGAAGTGCTCGGCGAGAACATTCGCATGCTGATGCCGCCTCCGTATCACGAGGAGCACGATCAATACCTCCAGAATTATCACAAGACCCACGTCACCAAGGTGATCGGGCGCATTCGCTACGTCGAGGCGCGGCGCAAGAACGGCGAGGTCTTCCCGATCGAGGTGTCCGTTTCCGAAGCGCAGGTCGGCGACGAAGTACTCTTCACGGCTATCATTCGCGACGCCACCGAGCGAAAGCGGATGGAGGAAGCGCTGCGCCGTGAACGCGATTTCGCCGAACGGCTGGTTGAGGCGGCAGAGGCGATCGTGCTCGTGCGCGATCTCGAGGGGCGGATCGTGCTCTACAACCCATACATGGAGAAGATTTCGGGCTTGCCGCTGGCCGAGACCAAGGGCAAGAACTGGTTTTCCACGTTCTTGCCGGCGCCGGAGCGACAACGGGCGCGGGAGGTCTTCATCCAAACGCTCTGCGACGGGGAAGCCAAGGCCTACTTCGGCTCGCTCCTGACCCGCGGGGGGGCTCGAGCCGCGAGATCGAGTGGCATACCCGTGTCCTGCGCGACGCCAAGGGAAGCGTGTCCGGCGTCCTGTCGATCGGCCAGGACATCACCGAGCGGCGCAGCGCCGAGCGTCATCTCGCCGCGCAGTACGCCGTGACTCGCGTGCTCGCCGAGGCCGACTCGCTCACCGGCGCGACTCCGCGGCTCCTGGAAGCGATCTGCATGGCGGCGGGGTGGGATCTCGGCGAGCTCTGGTACGTCGATAGCGAGACGCAGACGCTCCGCCTCGACGGGCTTTGGTACGTCCCGGCGCTCGACGCCGCGGAATACGTATCGGTCAGCGAGACGATGTCTCTTGCGCGCGGCGAGGGGCTTCCCGGAATGGTATGGGCGAGCGGAGATGCGGTCCTGATCTCCGATCTCCGTAAGGCGAACGAGCTCGTGCGCGCGGCCCTGCTCCGTAATCTCGAGCTGTGCGCGGCCTTCGCGTCCCCGATCTTCATCGGGGGGGATGTCGCCGGGGTGATCTGCTTTTTCGACCGCAGTCTCCGCGAGGTCGGGGGGGACCTGGTGCGCGTGCTCGAGGGGCTAGGGCGGCAGATCGGCGACTTCGTCGAGCGCAAGCGCTCCGAAGATGCGGTTCGTTACAGCGAGGCCCGCTTCGAGGCGTTCATGAACAACAGCCCGGCAACCGCGTTCATGAAGGACGAATCCGGACGGATGATCTACGTGAACAAACCCTACGAGCGCGTGTTCCACACGTCGCTCGAAGCGGTCTATGGCAAGAACGACTTCGAGCTCTGGCCCCTAGAGGTCGCCGAGCAGCTCCGCGCCCACGACCTCGAGGTTCTCACGTCGAACAAGCCGATCGAGGTGCTCGAGCAGGCGCCGACGCCCGACAAGGGGATGCGCGAGTGGCTGTCATTCAAGTTCCCCATCACCGATGCCGCCGGGCAGCGTTTCCTCGCCAGCATGGGCATCGATGTCACCGAGCGAAGGCAGGCCGAGGCGCAGCTTCTCGAGCTGCAAAAGCTCGCCCAGGAGCGCGCCCGCCTCGCCGACATCGGAGCGATCACCGCCAAGATCGCGCACGACCTCGGAAACCCGCTCTCGGGTCTATCGATGCAAGCGCAATTGGTCTTGCAGCGGGCGCGTCGCGATCCGACCCAACCCCTCGGCAACGTGATCAAGCCGGTCGAGCAGCTGGTCTCCGAAGTGCGTCGGCTGGAGGGGCTGATTCGCGAGTTCCTGAGCTTCGCCCGCGAGCAGCGTCTCGATCTTCAGCAGATCGAGCTCCCGCGCTTTCTTCGAGAGGTGCTCAATGTTTGGCAACCGGTGGCGAGCGCGCATCAGATCGCTCTCAAGCTCGACGCTACGGAATCGCCAAAGCAAATCGAGGCGGACGAAGGGAAGCTTCGCCGCGTTCTGGACAACCTGCTCAAGAACGCGATCGAAGCCATCGACTCGGGTCCCGGCGAGGTGAAGATCGTCGCCAGCATCGTACCGCCGGACAAGTTGCGGATCTCCGTCGAAGACGACGGTTGCGGCATCCCCGATTCCGTACAGCTGTTTCGCCTGTTCGAAACCACCAAGGCGCAGGGGTCGGGCCTCGGCCTCGCGGTCTCGAAGCAGATCGTGCTCGCCCACGGCGGCGACCTCCTGTTCAGCCCTCGCGAGCCCCGCGGCGCCGCCTTCCACGTCGAGCTGCCGCTCCACCGCCTGTCCAGTTAGCCTCGATCGGAAATTTCTTCCGTGACCCGAACGCGGCGGTCCCGCGCTTGGCTTGTCCGCCACACGAGCTTCTTTCTCGAAGCCTTCCCCCCAAAAGACGGCATCGCGGTAGACCTGGCGCTCGTGACGCGGCCCGCGCCAGGCGCGAGCCTGCCCCGTTTCGCCCCCCGGATCACTTCGCTTCGGGTTGGCGCGCTCCCTTCATGGCTGGAGCAGGCGCTGCTCCCAACGGTCTCCTCGGCGTACGAAGAGCTCGCGGTGATGCAAGCGATGCAGGCGCCGGTTCCAGATCTCGATACGGTCGGCGACGATGCGGAAACCCACCCATGCCCCTGGCCGCGGCACCGGCCGCCCGCGAAGCGTACGTCGCAAGCGTTGCACGGTGGCCAACAACTCGCGCCGGCTGACGATCTCGGCGCTCTGCCGTGAGGCGAGAGCCGAAATCCGGCTCGCTCTCGGCCGACCCTCCCAGTAGGCATCGATCTCGTCGTCGGAAGCTCGCTCGACGCGCCCCGCGATTCGCACCTGCTTCTCCGTTCGGTGCCAGTAGAAGACGGCGGCGGCGTAGGCGTTCGTTCGCAAATCCTCTCCCTTGCGACTGCGTGCGTCCGTGAAGAAGAGAAAACCGCGGTGATCGAACTGCTTCAGCAGGACGAAGCGTGCCGAAGCACGGCCGTTCGGTGTGCTGGTCGCGACCACCATGGCGTCGGCATGCGGCTCGCGCCGCCGCTTGGCCTCGGCGAACAACTTCGCGAAGCGCGAGATGGGATCCGGCATGGGACGAATCGGCGCACGCACGGTTCCAGCGTGCTAGCCCCGAATCGACACGGTGTCTAGCCGGTGGCGCCGAACTCGCCGAACTATCAACTTCCGGCGCACAAAATCCTGACGACTCGCACTGTTTTTGACGGATTTGCAGGCAGAAAATTACTGGGTTTCTAAAGGATTTTCTGATTTCGAGGAACTGGCATAGCCAATGCTTCCTAGGCTATGTGTTCATGGTAGCAAAGAGGAGTCCGCTGATACGATGTCGGATTTCGACGACGGATGAATGGAGTTGAGCGACCTCCTCCTTCGAAATCGGGGCGTCGTAACCGGGCAGATATCGAATCCACTCTTGGCTGAATGACCGTCACACCGCTGCCACGAGAATCCCGATGAAGGCGATGCCGAGCCAGATTCTTTTCGTGGAAGACGATCCAGGGGACGCGCGTCTGGTGGAAGAGATGCTGCGCGATGTTCTTCACGACAGCTTCGGCTTCCAGGTCGCGGGCGATCTCGGCTCGGCAATCGCTCGGTTGTCGAAGGACACCGTCGACGTGGTCCTTCTCGATCTCTCACTTCACGATAGCCACGGAACCGAGACCGTGGCGACTCTGCGCCGCAGCGCGCCGCACGTACCCATCGTCGTGCTCATCGGCGTCGAGGACGAAGAAGCCGCCCTCGACGCGCTCGAGAAGGGGGCGCAAGACTGTCTCGTCAAAGGCAAGTTCGATGCTCCGCTGCTGGCACGAACGATCCGCTATTCGATCCAGCGCAAGCTCGCCGAGGAAGCGATCCAGCACTCGCTCTCGCTACTGCAAACAATGCTCGAGTCGATCGCGGACGGAATCCTGGTGCTCGACCAATCGCGAAAGATCGTCCACTACAACCGGCGTTTCGTCGAGATGTGGAGCGTCCCTCGCTCTCTCCTCGACGCGAAGGATGGCGAGGCGCTGCGGGATTTCATGCTGCCCCAGGTCGTCGATCCGCAGCGACTGCGTCGTCGGTTCGACGAGCGTCTCGGCGAAGAGGCGCAGGGGTATGACCTGCTCGAATTTCCCGATGGTCGCACCTACGAGCGCTCGTCGATTCCTCATTTGCTCGAGGGAAAGGTGATCGGGTGGGTGTGGAGCTTCCGCGACGTCACCGAGCGTCGGCGCGCCATCGAGGAGCTGCGCCGCGCGCGGCACGCCGCCGAGGCCGCGAATCGCGCCAAGAGCGAATTCCTCGCCAATCTCAGCCACGAGATCCGCACGCCGCTCAACACGATCGTCGGAATCACCGACCTGCTCGCGGACAACTCCGTCAAAGCCGAGCGGCGGCAGTACCTCGAGATGCTGCGCCGAGCGAGCGGAATCCTCCTCGGGCTGGTGGGCGACGTCCTCGATCTGTCGAAGATCGAGGCCGGCCGCATCGACCTGCGAAAGGCTCCCCTCCATCTTCACGAGCTGGTGAACGACGTCGTTCAGCTGCTGCAGCCAGCCGCGGCCAAGAAGGGCCTCGATTTGACGGCGATCATACTCCCCGAGGTGCCCCAGACCGTCATGGGCGATCAAGACCGCCTGCGGCAGATCTTCCTGAACCTGCTCGGAAACGCGATCAAGTTCACGGAAAAGGGGAGCGTGACGGCGCGCGTGGAGAACGATCTCGTGCCCGGCATGATCCTCTTCACGATGATCGACACGGGGATCGGCATCCCCGCGGCGAGGCTCGCGTCGGTCTTCGAGGATTTCGAGCAAGCGGATCCCGAAATCAGCCGCCAGTACGGCGGCACCGGCCTCGGGCTCGGGATCGCCAGGCGACTCGTGGAGCTCATGGACGGCCGGCTGTGGGTGGAGAGCGAGCCCGGCCGCGGCAGCCGATTCCATTTTACGGTTCGTCTCGAGCGGCCCTTCGCGGAACCGACGTCGGGATCGCCGCGTCGCGACGATTCACCCGCACCCGGCACATCCGAGCCATCGCCGCCCGAGCGTCGCGCCGCCCGAATCCTTCTCGTCGACGACTCCGACGACAACCGTGCGCTCTTCGGCTTCTATCTCAAGCGCACGCCGTATCAGCTCGACACGGCGGACAACGGGGCGGTCGCGGTCCTGAAGTTTCAATCGAACCCGTACGACCTCGTGATCATGGATCTCCAGATGCCGGTGTTGGACGGCTACGAGGCGACGCGCGCCATACGAGAGTTCGAGGCCGAGCGCCGCCACCCGCCGACGCCGATTCTCGCACTCACCGCTCACGCCCTCGACGAGAAGCTCGAACGCTCTCTCGCCGACGGCTGCACCGGTTTCCTCACCAAGCCCGTTACGCGCGAGCAGTTGATCACGGCGATTCGCAAATACCTCCCCGGGGACGTTCTTGACCTTCGTAACCTTCATCGCACGTAAGCTTCATCGCGTTCCCCTCGGGCTAGGAAACCCTGCAAGCAGAGAGGTGCGACGAAGGTTACGAAGGTCAAGAACGTCCCCGGTGTTGACTCCGCGAGCGACCGCTCTTAGGATGCCGGCATGACCTGGGAAAAACCCGATTTCGTCGAGATCAAAATGGACTGCGAGATCAACTCCTATCAGGACGATTTTCAGCGCGACGACTTCAACGGCGTCGAATCCTGATCGCTTCCGACCGCTCTCCTCGTTGCACCACACTCGACAGACCTTCTCCCGGACGCGCCGCCGGAACGAAGGTCTGTAATGTTCCGGGACGAGATGCGCATCCGGGTCCTCGGCTCTGCGGCGGGTGGCGGGTTTCCGCAGTGGAACTGCGGCTGTCCGAACTGCCGGGGGCTCCGCGCCTCGACGATTCGCGCCAAGCCCCGAAGCCAGGAATGCCTCGCCGTCAGTGCTGACGGCGAGCACTGGTACCTGCTGAACGCCTCGCCGGACCTCCGCCTGCAGATCGAAGGCTTCCCCGCGCTTCACCCGCACGCTCCCCGCCATTCTCCGATCGCGGGCATCGTGCTGACCAGCGGCGATCTCGACCATTGCCTTGGCCTGCTCCTGCTGCGCGAGTCTCAGGCGCTGACGGTCTATGCGACCGAGTCGGTCTGGCGCGGCTTTTCGCAGCGCAACGCTTTCTTCCGCACGCTTCAGCGGTTCGACGGCCAGGTGACGTGGCGCCGGTTGGATTGCGACGGCGCTGCGACACGCCTGGTGCTCGACGGCGAACGTCCGAGCGGCTTGTCGATCGCCGCGGTCGCCGCGCCGGGGAAGCCACCGATTCACCTAGAGGGCATCGAGCCGAAGCATCCCGAGGAGAACATCGGCCTGCGGATCCGCGACGACGCGACCCGCCGTGTGCTCGCCTACGTTTCGGGGGCCGGCGCGATCACCGACCGCGTGTACCGCGCGCTCGAGGACGCGGATTGCGTGTTCTTCGACGGCACGTTCTGGTCGGCGACGGAGCTCGTCGACCTCGGTCTCGGCGGCAAGCGCGCCGAAGACATGGCGCACCTGCCGATCGGCGGCGCCGGGGGAAGCCTCGCCGCGCTGCGCGCGCTCGAGGCGAGACGGCGCATGTTCATCCACGTGAACAACACGAACCCGATCCTCCGCGAGGACTCGGCGGAGGCCGAGGCCGTCCGCGCCGCCGGGTGGGAGGTTGCCGAGGACGGAATGGAGATCGAGCTGTGAGCGGATCGCGCGCACCCCTGCCGAGGGGCGAGTTCGTCGCGTGGCTGCGTCGCGAGGGCGAAACCCGCTACCACGACCGCCACCCCTGCCACCTGCTCATGCACGAGGGAAAGCTCACGCGCCGCCAGCTCCAGGAATGGGTGCGGAACCGCTATTACTATCAGACGCGAATTCCGATCAAAGACGCGATCATCGTCTCGAAGTCGGAGGATCCGGCGTTTCGTCGAATGTGGCTGCGGCGCATCCGCGATCACGACGGCGACCGCGAGGGCGAGGGGGGGCTCGAGCTCTGGCTGCGGCTCGCCGACGGCGTCGGCCTCGACCGCGACGAGGTGCGGAGCTGCCGCGGCGTGTTGCCGGGGGTGCGCTTCGCTTGCGACGCCTACGTCGAGCTGGTGCGCGAGCGCTCGCTCGTCGAGGCCGTGGCCTCGTCGCTCACCGAGTTCTTCGCGCCCGACCTGCTCGCCAGGCGGGTGCTCGCCTGGGAACAACACTACCCCTGGGTGAAGCCCGAGACCCTCGAATATTTCCGCTCGCGCGTGCCGCGCGCTCGGCGCGACTCGGAGGAAGCGATCGAGTTCGTGGTGAGCCACGCGACGAGCCACGAGGCTCAGGAGCGTTGCGTCGCCGCGCTGGTGCGCAAGACCGAGATCCTCTGGCACCTGGTCGATTGCGTGCACCACGCCTATATCGATCCCGGTTCGCGCCTGTCGCCATGATGTCGCTCACCAGCCGCCCGCGGCTCGCCGCCAAGGCGCGCCTGCGCTTCGATCGCAAGAGCGAGCGAACGATGATTCTCTTTCCGGAGAAGGGCTTGGAGCTGTCGCCGACCGCGGCCGACGTCGTGCACCTCTGTACGGGCGAGCACACGGTGGCCGAGATCGTCGAGCGGCTGCTCCAGAGGTACGCGCCCGAAGACCGCGCCACGGTCGAGCGCGAAGTGCTCGAGTTTCTGAACACGATGGCGGAGCGCTGCCTGGTCGTCGAGGGCGTACCGTGAGCGCCGAAGAGCGCGCCTCACGATCGCTCCCGCTGGTCGCGATCAAAGGCAATCCGCTACCCTACCGAGCGAGCGTACCTCACGGATCGCTCCCGCCGGTCGCGATCAAAGGCAATCCGCTACCCTACCGAGCGAGCTCCGTCCCTACACGCTGATCGCCGAGCTCACCTACCGCTGTCCGCTCCGCTGCGTCTACTGCTCGAACCCGCTCGAGCTCGAGCGCCACCGTCGGGAGCTCGATACGGAGACCTGGCTCCGCGTCTTCGCCGAGGCCGAGGACCTCGGCGTCGTGCAGCTGTCGTTCACCGGCGGCGAGCCCTGTCTGCGGGACGACCTCGTCGAGCTCGTCGCGGGCGCGCGTCGGCTCGACCTGTACACGAACCTCGCCACCGCCGGCGTACCGCTCTCGCGCGAGCGCCTGCGCGAGCTCCGCGGCGCCGGCCTCGACAACGTGCAGGTCTCGATCCAGGACGTGACCGCCGCGGCCTCGGATGCGATCGCCGGCCACCGCTCCTTCGAGCGCAAGCTCGAGGTCGCGCGCGGCGCCAAGGAGATCGGGTTCCCGCTCACGCTGAACGTCGTCCTTCACCGCCAGAACCTCGACCGCATCGCGGAGGTGATCGCGCTCGCCGAGTCGCTCGCCGCCGACCGTCTCGAGCTCGCCAACGCGCAGTATCTCGGCTGGGCGCTCCGCAACCGCTCGGCGTTGCTGCCGCGCCGCGATCAACTCGAGCGCGCGCGAGCGGTCGCTGGCGAGGCTCGCGAGCGGCTCAAGGGCAAGATGGAGGTCCTGTTCGTCACGCCGGACTACTACGCGACCTTCCCCAAGGCCTGCATGGACGGCTGGGGCCGGCGCTTCGTGCTCGTCTCGCCGGACGGGCTCGCGCTGCCATGCCACGCGGCTCACACCCTTCCCGGGCCGCCCTTCGACAACGTGCGCGAGCGCTCGCTCGGCGAGATCTGGCGCGAGTCACACGGCTTCCGGCGCTTCCGCGGTGAAGACTGGATGCGCGAGCCCTGCCGGAGCTGTGAGCGGAGGGCGGTCGACTACGGCGGCTGCCGCTGCCAGGCGTTTCACTTGACCGGAGATCCGACCGCGACCGATCCGGTCTGCTCGCTCTCGCCGGATCACGCGCTCGTCGAAGCCGCGCGCGCCGCCGCCGCCGACACGGGCGGAGCGATCGCGTACGAGTATCGCACGATGAGAATCGATCGCGAGCGATGAGGCGGCGGGTGGACGCGAGCCTGGTGGTCTTGCTGGGGCTGGTGGTGATCGCGACCGGCGTTGCGTTCTGGAAGGATCCGGCGCTGCCGCTCCGCGGCTGGGAGGCGAGCCTGAAACTCGTCCGCGGCGTGTGGCTCGATCTCTTGCTCGGCTTCCTCTTCGCCGGCCTGATGGACGTGCTGATCCCCGCGCCCACGCTATCGAAGTGGCTCGGGGCCGAGCGCCCCGGGCGCGGCATCCTGATCGGCTGGGGCGCCGGCCTCGTGATCCCCGGCGGCCCGTATCTCCTTTTCCCGGTCGTCGCGAGCCTCTTCGAAAAGGGCGCGGCGCCCGGCCCACTGATCAGCCTGCTGACCGCGAAGACGCTGGTCAGCCCGATTCGCATGCTGACGTACGAAGCGCCCCTGCTCGGCTGGCCGCTGACTCTCGCTCGCTTCGTGCCCGGAGTCCTGCTCCCGCCGGTCATGGGAGTCATCGGCCAGTGGCTCTACGGCGTCTTGAGTGGAGCCCGCTGACCTCGTGCCTTTCGTCGAGATTCCCGGTGCGCGGATCTGGTACGAGGAGACGGGCCAAGGCCCCCCGCTCGTTTGTCTTCACAGCGGCTGGGGGCGCGGCGTCATGCCGTTCGACGACGCGGTCGCGGTGCTCGGCTCTTCTTACCGGATGATCTTTCCGGACCGGCGCGGCTACGGACGCTCCACGCCGCTCGACGACTTGCCGGTCACGTATCACGACGACGGAGTGATCGAGCTCGGACACGTTCTCGACGCGATCGGCATCGAGCGGGCGATCCTCTGGGGACACAGCGACGGCGCGATCATCGCCGCGCTCTTCGCCGCTCGCCACCCCGAGCGCGTATCCGCGCTGGTGCTCGAGGCGATCCACTTCTACCGTGCGAAGTCGAAGGATTTCTTCGCGAAGTTCGCGGCCGAGCCCGACTCACTTTCGCAAGGCAGGATCGAGCGTCTGCGCGCCGATCATGGCGACGCGCGCTGGCGGACGGTCATCACCATGCACAGTCGGGCGTGGCTCGCATTCCACGCGATCGGCGGCGACTTCTACGAAGGCCGGCTCGAAGCGATCCGGGCTCCGGCGCTCGTGATGTACGGGGAAGAAGACCCGCACACGCCGCCGAGCGAGCCGGAGGAGCTGGCGAGCCATCTCCGCCACGCGACGCTCGCACCAGTCCCGGAGGGAGGCCACAGCCCGCACAGCGAGCCGAATACGGCTCGCTTCTGCTCCGAGCGCGTGCTGAGATTTCTCCGTGAGCACGGCCTTTGATGGGCGGTGCGCGCCTCGCTCCCCTGGTGTTCTAGATGATAGGCTGACCCAGCATGCCCGCCACCCCGATGATCGGCGAGTACCTCCTCGACAAGCTCTACGCCGCCGGCGTTGCCCACATCTTCGGCGTGCCCGGCGACTACGTCCTCAAGTTCTACGATCAGATCGTCAAGAGCCCGATCCAGCACGTCGGCACGACGCGCGAGGACACGGCGGCGTTCGCGGCCGACGGTTATGCGCGGTGCCGCGGTCTCGGGGCGCTCGCCGTCACCTACGGCGTCGGCGCGTTGAACGTGGTCAACGCGGTCGCGGGCGCGTACGCCGAGTCGTCTCCGGTGGTGGTGATCAGCGGCGCCCCGGGCCTGCGCGAGCAGCGCGAGGATCCGCTCATTCACCACCGCTTCGGGCCGTTCACCTTCCAGCGCGAGATCTTCGATCGCATCACCTGTGCGGCCGCAGTGCTCGACGATCCGGCGATTGCGTTTCGCCAGATCGATCGCGCGCTCGCCGCCGCGCAGCACCACCGCCGGCCCGTTTACATCGAGCTCCCGCGCGATGTCGTCGAGCTCACGGGATACCCGATGCCGGGCGAGTCGCTGGCCGCCCCCTCGAGCGATCCGGCAGCGCTCGAGGAAGCGGTCGCCGAGACCATGAGCCTCCTCGATTCCGCCACGTCGCCGGTGCTGCTCGCCGGCGTCGAGCTCCACCGCGGCGGCTTGCAGGATACGCTCGTGCAGCTCGTCGAGCGCCTGCGCTTGCCGATCGCCGCGACGCTCACCGGGAAATCGGTGATCGGCGAGCGCCATCCCGCCTACCTCGGGATCTACGAGGGGGCGATGGGCCCGGATGCGGCGCGCGAGCGCGTCGAAGCCGCCGATCTGCTGCTGCTGCTCGGCGTGGCGCTGAACGACGTCGATCTCGGCGTCTACACGGCCCGGCTCGACCCGAAGCTCATGGTGCGCGCGAGCCAGGGCGAGGTGGTGATCCGCCATCATCGCTATCCGCGAGTTCAGCTGCGCGATTTCGTGCCGCTGCTCATCAAGAAGGGCGGCGCGCAAGGGCGGCCGCTGCCGACCGGTGTCCCCGGTCCCGCGGCGCCCGGCTTTCCGAAGGCGGGCGAGCGGATGAAGATCGGCCGGCTGATCGGTCGGCTGAACGAAGGTCTCACGCCAGACATGGTCGTCGTGTGCGACGTGGGCGACTGCCTGTTCGCGGCCGTCGAGCTCCGCGTCCACGAACGGACCGAGTTCTTGGCCTCTGCATACTACACCACGATGGGCTTCGGGATGCCCGCGGCGCTCGGCGCGGCGGTGGCGCGTCCCGACCGCCGTCCGCTGGTGCTGGTGGGTGACGGCGCCTTCCAGATGACCGGCACGGAGCTCTCGACGCTCGCGCGAATCGGCTCGAACGCGATCGTCGTCGTGTTCAACAACGCCGGCTACTCGACGGAGCGCTTCATCCTCGACGGGCCTTTCAACGACGTCGCGCCGTGGCGCTTCCACCGGATCGGCGAGCTCTTCGGCGAAATCGCGGGGTACGAGGCCGCGACCGAAGACGCGTTCGAAGATGCATTTGCAAAGGCGCTGGCGATCCGCGATCGGCCGAGCCTCATCGAGGTCCGGCTTTCCCCGTCCGACCCCTCGCCGGCAATGAAGCGCCTGGCGCAGAACCTGCGCGAGAAGGTCGAGGGCCGGTCTCCTTGAGCTACTCCGGTAGGAATTCTCGTTTTTCGACGAACGTATGAGATACGGGGCATCGCCACCATCGCGCGTTCGGCTTGGGGCGACGTCCCGGTGAGGTGCTGACGTGCGCGGCGAGCCGAGCCAGACGGCGGAGGCCGTTTGCTGGATGCGGGCGACTGATCAGCGGCACCAACCCGCCGATCGCATCGTCGACGATCCCTATGCCAAGTTCTTTCTCGGACCGATGCTGCGTGCCGCGCTCGCCACGTGGGAGGCAAGCGGGCAGCTCGGGGATCTCGCCGAGCGCTTCGCCCCCGGCGTCGTTGCCTTCGTGCTCTGCCGACACCGCTTCATCGACGACTGCTTGCGGCGCGCGCTCGCGCGCACCGCCGAGCAGGTCGTGATTCTCGGAGCGGGGTACGACATGCGCGCGTATCGGTTCGCGGACGAGCTCAAGCATCGCCCCGTCTTCGAGGTCGATCATCCCGCCACCAGCCGGCGCAAGGCTCGCATTCTCGCCGCCCACACCCGCGACCTTCCCGTCGCGGACGTTCGGGTCGTCGAAGTCGATTTCCAGGCGGATTCGCTGCGCGACCGCCTGCAGGAGTCGGGCTTTCAGCGGGGCGTGCGCACCTTCTACGTGTGGGAGGGGGTTGCCATGTATCTCTCCCGAGACGCCGTCAAGAAGACGCTCGCCGAGCTGCGCGAGATCTCCGCCGCAGGGTCAGAGATCGCCATGGACCTGTGGCAGATCCCGCAGGGCTCCGACCTGGTCTCCGCCGCACACCGGCTGTCGGCAAGCGCGCTCTATCTCGTCGGCGAGCCGGTAACGTTCGCGATTCATCCGGAAGATGCCGGCCCATTCCTCAATCGCCTCGGGTACCGGGTGCTGGAGATCGCCGAGGCGCCGACGCTCCAGAGCCGCTACATGCGCGACCGCCGCCCCGTGTACGCGCCGGCGTACCTCGTTCATGCGAGCACGCGTCGTATCCGCTCGGCAAGCAAGGCCCCTGCGACGACCAAGACGCGCAGCGCATGAGCCTCGCAGGAGGCTACCGGCTTCCGGCTACCGACTACCGCAAAGGAACCGCGAAGTCTTTACCGGTAGCCGTTCACTTCCCCCGCCACCGCGGCTTCCGCTTCTCGACGAAGGCGCGCTGCGCTTCGCGCGCGTCCTCGGTCTTGCGAAGCTCGCGTCCGATCTCCTCTTGCCGCCGATAGGCGTCCGCGAGCGACAGGTGGAGGATCTCGCGCACTCCGCGACGTGTCTCGCGGACGGCCAGCGGAGCGTTGCCGGCGATCGCGTCCGCGCACTCGAACGCACGCCGAAGCAGCCGCTCGGGCGGAACGATCTCGTTCACCAGGCCGATGGCCAGCGCGCGCTCGGCGGAGATCGCCCGGGCGGCGAGCAGTAGCTCGTGGGCGTGCACCCACGGGATCTGCCGAGGCAGGAGGACCGTGGCGTTGCCCGTCGGGTAGAGACCGAGCGCGACCTCTTCCAGCGCGAACGTCGCGTGCGGCACCGCGAAGCGGATCTCGCAGGCGAGGAGGAGATCGAAGCCGCCGGCGCGCGCGTGTCCGTTCACCGCGGCGACGAGCGGAGTCCCCAAGTCGAAGTCGGCGAGCAGGGCCGTCGCCACGCTCCGCAGCCCTTCCATCGATTCCTCGTCGATGCGCTCACCGCGCGCGAACCGCTGCGAGGCCGGAATCGTCGTCTTCATGTCCATGCCGGCGCAAAAGACGCGATCGCCGGCGCCCGTCACGACAGCGCAGCGGATCTCGGGATCGCCGGCGATCCGCCGCCACGCGGACGCCAGCTCGAAGAGCGTCCGCGGGTCGAGCGAGTTGGCCTGCTCGGGGCGGTCGATCGTGACGAGGGCGACGTGCGGGTGATCGGCAGGCAGCTCGAGACGGGCGGACATCGGCGCTCGTTGACATCGTTTCGGCATTCATGCAACCGCCTAACGTCGATCCGAAATTCGCAGCAGGTCTAACGACGGGGGAGGCGGATGGAAACGATCGACGGCTACGTACGCAAGATGCTCTTCCACGGCGCGGCGGTGATCTGGGTGGGACTGCTCGCCGGATTGCCCTTCGGTCTGGTGGCCATGGGGCGGCTCGAGGGCGACGTTCGCGCCTGGCGCATGGCGCACCTCGAAGGCGTACTGAACGGGCTCCTGACGATCGCAGCGGGCGCGGCCCTGAAGCATCTGTCGCTCGACGAGCGGCGCGTGCCGCTCTACGCCTGGTCGTTCATCGTCGCCGCGTGGGGAAACATCGTCGCTTCGATCATCGCCGCGCTCGTCCGCCAGCGCGGGCTCGAGCTTGCGCCTCCGCTATCCAACATCGTGGTCTTCACGCTGTTCGTGATCGCGGTCCTCGGCGTGTTCGTCGGCCTCTATCTGATGATGCGCGGGGCGCAGAAGAACTGAGGGCGTCGGGCCCCATTTCCTGAAGCGGCTGCCCCGCGAAGCGGTGGCCGACACCTTCCCCGAGCCCTTCCCCGGCGGGCGGCTTCGGCGCACAATTCAAAGGCCGCGAAGCGGAGCGCTCATGGCAACGCACCCCAAGAATCTCGGCATCCTCGTCGGCGGCGGGCCCGCGCCGGGAATCAACAGCGTGATCGCCGCGGCGACGATTCGCGCCAATCTCGATGGCGTGGCGGTGCTCGGCATCGAGGAGGGCTTCAAGTGGCTGATGCTCGGCGACATCTCTCACGCGCGCGATCTGACCATCGAGCAGGTGAGCCGCATCCACTTCCGCGGCGGCTCGACGCTCGGCACCGCCCGCGACAACCCGACGAACGACAAGAAGCTGCTCGAGAGCGTGGTCGCGTCTCTCCTCCGGCTGAACATCGACAAGCTGATCACGATCGGGGGCGACGACACGGCCTACAGCGCGATGAAGATCGAGGAAACTGCCGCCGGTCGGATCCACGTCGTCCACGTGCCGAAGACGATCGACAACGACCTCGATTTGCCGCACGGCATCCCGACCTTCGGCTATCAAACGGCGCGCGACGTAGGCGTCGACATCGTCCGTAACCTGATGGTCGACGCCAAGACCACGTCGCGCTGGTACTTCGTGGTTTCGATGGGCCGCAAGGCCGGGCATCTGGCGCTCGGCATCGGCAAGGCCGCGGGCGCGACCCTGACCGTGATCCCGGAGGAGTTCGCCGACACGCCGATCCGCCTCGGCCACGTGGTCGACATCCTGGTCGGGGCGATCGTCAAACGGCTCTCCTACGGCCGCACCGACGGGGTCGCCGTGCTGGCCGAGGGTCTCGTCGAGCGCTTTGACGCGCGCGAGCTCGAGGAGCTCGAGTCGGTGGAGCGCGACGCGCACGGGCACATTCGGCTCGGAGAGATCGACTTCGGCGACATCATCAAGCGACAGGTGCAGGCGCGCCTCAAGGGCTTCGGCATCAAGGTCACGATCGCCGACAAGGAGATCGGCTACGAGCTGCGCTGCGCGGACCCGATTCCCTTCGACATGGAGTACACGCGCGACCTCGGCTTCTCCGCCGCGCAGTTCGTCCTCGACGGCGGCAACGCGGCGATGGTGTCGATTCAGGACGGGCACTTCGTGCCGCTCTACTTCAAACACATCCTCGATCACGAGACGGGCCGCACGCGCGTGCGCATGGTCGACGTCGCCTCCGAGTCCTACTCGATCGCGCGCCGCTACATGCTGCGGCTCAACAAGTCGGACTTCGACGATCCCGACGAGCTCGGCAAGCTCGCCGCCGTCTGCGGCATCTCGGTCGAGGAATTCCGCATGCAGTTCGGCTACCTGATGGAGAAGGACCTGCTGTATCGAACCGCCGCAGAAAAGCGGGCGAAAGTCGGGTGAGCCTGCGGCCTTCGGAATCTGGCGATCGCAGCGGGCGGCTGGGCGGCGTTTCGGGCGGCGCCCGATGGGGTCGCACCGGGTTCGCGGGTCCTTGAATACGGCTGCCTCCGATTCGCCGTATCCGCCCTGCGCACGAGTGATGCCTCACTCTTCGCCTCCGGCGCTCGAGATCCGGAAGCGCTGGACTTTCCGGTCGGCCCGGATTCGGGTCGACCGGAAAATCCAGCCACCGCGCGCGAGCGCGGAAGACAATAGACCAGTGTCGAGGGTTATTGTCTTCCGCGCTCCGCGCGGTTGCGGTTGATTGTGATCGACCCGAGTACGGGCCGACCACAACCGACCGCGTCCGTCTCCTCGAGCGTCGTGCGAAAACTGATCGGGTGCGGGTCACATCGCACGAGCCGATTCCCGTTGCCTCAGTCCCGCGGCGGCGCTACGGTTACGGGTTACCCATGACCCGCACCGAGCGCACATACTATCTGGTCTTCGGCCTCTACAGCCTCTGGGCGTGGTTCATCGCACCGGTCTACCCGCTGTTTCTGCGTAGCCGCGGCCTCGACGCGCTCGAGGTGAACCTCGTGCTCGCCATCTACCTGGTCGTCATCTTCGCCTTCGAGGTGCCGACGGGGGCCGCCGCCGACCTCGTCGGCCGCAAGACGTCCTTCCTCCTTGCCTGCGCCGTCCGGGCGCTCGCGTTCGGCCTCTACGCCGTGGCGCACGACTTCCGGGACTGCGCCGTCGCCGAGGTGATCGACGGTGTCGGCACCACGCTCGCCAGCGGTGCGCTCGATGCCTGGGCGATCGATGGCATGCGCGCCGAGGGCGACGAGCGACCGGTCGCGCGCTTCTTCGCGCGCGCACAGATGCTCGCACGGGTGATGATGATCGTCGGCGGCCTCGCCTGCGCATATCTCGCCGCCGTCGATTTCTCGCTTCCCTGGTGGGTCGCCACCGGCGGCTTCGTCTCGACGGGCGCGATCGCCCTCTGGCGGATGCACGAGGCGCCGAAGGGAGCGATACCGGCGGCGACGCGACCGGGCCTGCTCACCGCGATGCGCGAGGGATTTCGATCGGTGCACGGCACGCCCGTTCTCGGGCTCGTCTGCGCGCTCACGGGCGCTTCGTTCTTTGCGGCCATCCCAGCGCACATGCTCTGGCAGCAGCGCATGATCGACCTCTCCGCGGAGGGCGTGTGGATCATCGGCTGGCTCTGGGTGTTGCTGAACCTCGCGGCGGTCGCCGGCAGCGCACTCTTGCCGCGGCTCCTCGAGCGGCTGCGCCGCGAGCGCGTGCTCTGCCTGTCGGCCGCGTGGCGCGGCGTGGCGCTCGGCGTCGCCGCGCTGGCGACCACCTTTTCTCCAGCGCTCGGCGGCTGGCTCCTCCAGGAGGTGAGCTTCGGCCTGAGCGAGCCGGTGATGCAGGCGTGGATGAACGAGCACGTCGCCGCCGAGCGCCGCGCCACCGTCTTGTCGATTCGGTCGATGATCGGAACGCTCGGCGGGGGCGCCGGCCTCGTCGTGATCGGCTTCGTCGCGCGCGACCACGGGATCCCCGCGTCGTGGTTGCTGTCGGCGGCGCTCTTCCTCGCGACCGCGCCGGCGTTTCTCCTCCTCGGCCGGTTTGCGCCCGTGACGGTCGAGGCCGTCCCGCTCGGAGCCGGCATGGGGCCGATCGAGATCAGCCGAGCGCCGATGCCGGGCGCTTGATGCCAGTCGACCATCTCCCAGTTGACCCTTCTTGCAACTCGACCGCCGGCTGCACGAAGATGCGCCGCGTGGAGACGACCGAGCTGACACGGGTCGCGATCGACGACGGTTGCGTCACCTGTCCGTGGCGCGGCGTGAGCGGCCGCCGCTTCCGCCTCGGACCGCTGCCCCGGGTCGGTTTCGACCCGGCGAGCGGCGACGCCGCCCTCTACTGGTGAGCTTCATGGACTTCGACCTTCGCAGATCGAGCCTGATCGAGCTGAGCGATGCGCTGCGGCGGCGGCAAATCTCGCCCGTCGAGCTGCTGGAGCTCGTGCTCGCCCGCGTCGAGGCGACCGGGTCGTCGCTGAACGCCGTGGTGACCCTGCGCGACCGTGACGCGCTCCGCGCCGACGCGCGCGCGGCCGGCGAGCGAATCGCCCGCGGAGAAGCCCGCCCCCTGGAGGGCGTCCCGCTCGGCGTCAAGGATCTCGAGGACGTCGCGGGGCTCGTCACCTCGCAAGGCTCGGTGCCCTTTCGCGGCAACGTCGCCAAGCGCGACTCGACGCAGGTCTCGCGGCTGCGCTCGGCGGGAGCGATCGTCGTCGGCAAGACCAATACGCCCGAGTTCGGCTACGCGGCGATCACCAAGAACCTCGTCTACGGCGTGACGCGTTCCCCCTGGAATCTCGATCGCACCCCTGGCGGATCGAGCGGCGGTTCGGCGGCGGCGCTCGTTGGCTCGGTGCTTCCCCTGGTGACCGCGAGCGACGGCGGCGGCTCGATCCGCATCCCGGCGAGCTTCACCGGCGCGTTCGGCCTGAAGCCGTCGTTCGGGCGCATCCCGGTCGGACCTTCGAAACATTGGGGCTACGGCGATACGGCGGTCTGCGGGCCGCTCACCAAGACGGTCGAAGACGGAGCGTTTTTCCTCGATCAGGTGGTCGGCCCCTCGCCTCACGATCCGAACAGCCTGCCGCATCCGGGCCTTTCCTACCTCGAGACGGTGCGCACGCCGCTTGCCGGGAAGCTTCGCATCGGCATCTCGCTCGATCTCGGCTACGCCGTGGTGCAGTCGGACGTCGCCGCCGCCGTCGAGGAAGCGGCGGCGGTGTTCGGCAAGCTCGGTCACGGCGTCGAACCGCTGCCGGACGGGCCGCCGATGATCGGACGGGAATGGAGCATCCTCGGCAGCTTCGAGCTCGCCTCGCAGCTCCATTCGCTGCTCCCGGGGCGAGCGCCCGATTTCGGACGAGCCTTCCTCGAGACCGTGCGTCTCGGCTGGAAAATGACGCCCGAGCTCTGGGGAGAAGGGGCTCGTCTGCGCGCGGAGCTCAACGACTGGTGCGCGCGAAGCTTCGAGCGGTTCGATCTGCTCGTCACGCCGACGGTTCCCTACGATCCGCCTCCTGCTCGCGGTCCATTTCCGGCCGAGACCGAAGGCCGTCCGCAGGTGCCGTTGAGCGTCGCCTCGTTCACGATTCCGTTCAATCTGTCCTGGCATCCCGCGGCGACCGTCCGAGCGGGCCTGTCGCGGGCGCGCCTGCCGATCGGCATGCAGCTCGTCGGTCCCCGTCACCGCGAGGATCTAGTGCTTCAGGCGGCGCGGGCATTCGAGCGCGAGCGGCCCTGGCACCCGGAGTGGCCAGAGGTTTGAGTCGCCCGCGGCCGGACGAGGGCGCCGACATCGCGACACGCCGGCTGTTTTGAGGAAGGAGATCGATCATGCCCAAAGCGACGTGGAACGGGGCCGTGCTCGCCGAGAGCACCCGCTGCGAGGTCGTGGAAGGAAACCAGTACTTTCCCCCCGACGCGATCCGCCGCGAGTACTTCCGCGAGAGCGCGACCCACACGACCTGCCCCTGGAAAGGCGAAGCCAGCTACTTCGACGTCGTCGTCGACGGGCAGGTCAACAAGGACGCCGCCTGGTACTACCCGCAGACCAAGCCCGCGGCGGACAACATCAGGGGCTACGTGGCGTTCTGGCGGGGCGTGAAGGTCGACGCGTAGGCCCTCTACGCCGCGGGCGCACAGAAGCGCGCCACCGCTTCGCCGACCTCCTCCTCGAAGCCGAAGAGGAAATGGTCGGCGCCGTTCAGGCGGCGGAGCTCGTTCTCGCCCGCCAGCCCCTTCACGACCGCTGCGAGCGCCGCGTAGGGACAGTACGGGTCGCGATCGCCGAACAGAAAGAGCTTCGGCTTCGGGGACGCGGCGATCGGGGAGACGTCGAACATCGATGCCGGCAAGGCGATCGCGAAGAGTCGGTCGACCTCGGCGTGGTCGTGCCCCGCGAGCAGCGCGACCATCGCGCCGAAGGAGTAGCCGCCGAGCGCGATCGGCGCGTTCGGCAACTCCTCGCGCAAGCGCTCGACCGCCGCGCGCGCGTCGTCGACCTCGCCGAGGCCCTCGCCGTAGCGACCCTCGCTTCGCCCGACGCCGCGGAAGTTGAACCGCAGCGTCGCGATGCCGCGGCGGCGCAGCGCACCCGCCGTCGCGAGCACGATCGTGTTGTCCATGTCTCCGCCGTACTGCGGGTGCGGGTGGCAGACGACGGCCGCCCGCGTTGCCGCGGGAGGAATCGACAGCCGACCTTCGAGCGAGAGCGCTCCGCTGGGGAACTGGACCGGCTCCTCGTCCGCGCGTCGCATCCTCGCAGAGCTTCAACCATGCTCGAGGGGCTCTGACAAACGCTGACAACGGCGCCACGCGCCGGCCTCCTCGGCCGCGTTCGCGAGCTCCGTGAGGAAATCAAGAAATGCGCTCCGCCGTCGATGCTCTTGACGCAGCGAGCCATCGATCAGGGCCTCGACGGCAGCTTCGCAGGACAGCTCGGGTTTGAAGCCGAAGCCCTGGATCATCTATACGGACCCGTTGACCACGCAGGGCCGTGCGGGCGTTTTGCAAAAACGCCCGCACGCTTCCGCGCCAGCTGACGAAACGAGAGGAGGACGTCATGTCTCAGGAGCAACTGCAGGCGATCATCCAGCAACTCAAGGCGAACCCGCTGCTCGAGCAGCCAGAGATCGAAGCGGTGCGTGCCGGATTCGAACAGATGGCATCGTTGTTCCCCGTCCCTGCCGACGTGAAGTGCGAGCCCGTCACGGCGGGAACCGTGGAAGCCGAGTGGGTGACGGCGCCCGGCGCCGCGTCCGATCGTGTGATCCTCCACCTGCACGGCGGCGGCTACGTCATCGGCTCGATCAACACGCACCGGGCGCTCGCCGCGGGTCTCTCACGCGCGGCAAAGGCGCGCGTCCTGTTGATCGGCTATCGTCTGGCGCCCGAGCATCCGCATCCCGCGGCCGTGGAAGACGCCACCGCCGCCTATCGCTGGCTTCTCGCGCAAGGGCTCTCGCCGAAGCGGATCGCGATCGCCGGCGACTCGGCGGGCGGCGGTCTGACGATCGCCACGCTGGTCGCGCTGCGCGACGCCGGAGAGACGCTGCCCGCCGCGGGCGTCTGCCTCTCGCCGTGGGTCGACCTCGAGGGCATCGGCGACTCGATGACGAGCAGGGCCGAGCTCGATCCGATGGTGAAGAAGGACGGCCTCGTGCAGCTCGCGACGCTCTACCTCGGCGGCAAGCACCCGCGCACGCCGCTCGCCGCGCCGCTCTATGCAGATCTCTCCGGGCTGCCCCCGCTGCTGATCCTGGTCGGCACCTGGGAGACGCTGCTCGACGACGCCTCGAGGATCGCCGAGCGCGCGCGCAAGGCCGGCGTCGCAGTCACCTACGAGCCCGCGGAGGGAATGATCCACGTCTGGCAGCTGTTCGCGTCCATGCTCGACGAGGGCCAGCAATCGATCGAGCGGATCGGCGAGTACGTGAGAAGCAAGACGAGCTGAGGAACGGCTACGGGCTACCGGCGACGATCCTCTCGTCGTTTCCCGTAGCCCGTAGCCTGCCTCTGCGCGAGCGTTCTCGCGCTCGGCCGCGCCTCCTGCCGTCGCCACAAAAGGCTCAACGGGCGTCGTGAAAGATAACGCCAAGCGCGTAGCGCGATCCCGACGTCACTCGCGAAACCCCGTGCCGCATGCGCGCGCGGCGAATGCGCTGCTTGCCTCGCACCGGGCGCTCGCGGGTGGGAAAGATGACGATCTCGCCGCGCTCGGCGGCGATTGCTTCGCCGCGCGACTGCACGCGCGGCTCGCTCTCCACGAGAAGGAACTCGCCCCCGGCGAAGTCCTTTCCCGGTTGCGAAAGAAAGCACGTCATCTGCAGCGGGAACGCCAGCGCGCCGTATAGGTCCTGGTGGAGACGGTTGTAGCCCCCCTCGCGGTAGCGCAGCAGCAGCGGCGTAGGATCGGTCTGGCCCTGAGCGGCGCAGGCGGCGCGAAACTCGCGCAGCGATGCCGGAAAGCGACGGCGCTCACCGTAGGCCTCGAGCCAGCGATTGGCGATCGGCGCGAGGTGCCGATAGCCGTGGACGCGCAGCTCTTGAACGAGCGGCGGCAGCGGCTCGCGGAAGTATCGGTAGTCGCCCACTCCAAAGCGAAGGCGCGCCATGTCGACGTGCTTGCGGAAGCACCCCTCGTCTGCGTAGGCCGCGATCAAGCTCCGGCACTCCTCCTCGCTCAAGAGAGGCGGCGTCCGCGCGTAGCCGCGCTCCCAGAGCGACTCCTCGAGGGCGCGCCAATCGAGCCGGCGCAGGCGCTCGCGGATCGTCATGGGCCGACAGTATCCGCTCAGCGCTTCAGCGGATCTAGTCTAGTCCGCAGGGGACGTTGCGCCCTCTCCTCCTCTCAACCGACGGCGACGAACCCTTCGCGCTGCGCCGCCGCGCGAAGACGGCCGTCGCTCGAGACGAACGAATGGCCGGTTTCGGCCTACTCGATGCCGACGCCTTCGGGTGCCGCTCCGCTTGATGCGCTGTAATTTTCGTGTCACGGTCCGCAACAGGGATCGACAAGACGGGTGTTGCAAGGGGGCATGCGGGAAGAAAAATCGCGATCCGATCGATGAGCCGAATGCCTGATCGACTCGCGCTCGCTGCCATCTCAACCCGATAGGGCGCCGTCCCATGAGAGTCGGGGAACCTCCTGGCTCGAATCGAGCGCGGAGCGCGCTCACCGACGTGACTAGAGGAGAAGGAACATGATGAAACGGATGCGAATGCAGGCGGCCATCCTCCTGCTCGCGGCGATCGTGGCGTCGCTGAATGCGCCGCTCGCCCTGGCGGGCAGCCGGGACCAGCTCGTGCGGGACGCCAATCGGGCGTTGAAGGACCTCTACGCGACAAACAGCATGGCGAAATTGCTCGGCGGGAAGGCCAAGGGCATCCTCGTCTTTCCGAACATCGTCAAGGCGGGCTTCATGTTCGGCGGTCAGATGGGCGACGGGGTCCTCACGAAGAAGGGCAAGATCGCCGGCTACTACAACTCGGTGGCGGCGTCCTACGGCCTGCAGGCCGGAGTACAGGTATTCGGTTACGCGCTGTTCTTCATGAACGACGCCGCCCTCGCCTATCTCGACAAGAGCGGCGGCTGGGAGGTCGGAGTCGGTCCGAGCATCGTCGTCGTCGACACGGGAGCGGGTAAGTCGATGACCACCACGACGCTCACGCAGGACGTCTACGCCTTCATCTTCAGATCAGAAGGGCCTGATGGCCGGCATCGGCATTCAGGGCTCGAAGATCACGAAGACTCTCCGATTAGAGAAACCATCGCCGCCCAGAACGATGCCGATGAAGAAGGGAGCCAACACCATGTCGAAGATACGCCTCTTGCTCGCCTCCGCCTTGATCCTCGGCCTTTCCGCCGCCGCCGTGCCGCGCTGCGCAGCCTCGCGGCGAGGCGGCGCAGGCCAACCTGGATGTCCTGATCAACGCCATTCGCGCCAACCGCAAGGCGCTGGTCGCGGTGAACCTCAAGCTGACCGACGACGAGGCCGCGAAGTTCTGGCCGGTCTACGATCGCTACCAGAAGGACCTCAACGCAATCGGCGATCGGCTGGTCGGAGTGATCCAGGACTACGGCGCGACATTTTCGCGACCTCGCCGACGACAAGGCCATGAAGCTCGTCGACGACTACCTGGCCATCGAGGCGGACCGCGTCAAGGTGCGCCGCTCCTACGTCGAGGAGTTCGCCAAGAGCCTGCCCGGGCGCAAGGTGGCTCGCTTCTATCAGATCGAGAACAAGATAGATGCCGTCATGCGCTACGACCTCGCCTCCACCATCCCGGTGATCGAGGAGGAGAGCGCTCCGTCGAAGTGAAAGTCGAGGGTCCTGGCGAGGGGCCGGGCGCGCGCTCGACGAACCTCGATTCGACCCAGCGCTGACGCTCGCTTGGCTAGCGTCCGGGTGATGAATGACCAAGACTCCGTTTTCTCTCCAAGGTAAGGCCGCGATCGTCACCGGAGGCGGCACCGGCATCGGCGAGTCGATCGCGATCGAGTTCGCCCGCGCCGGGGCCGACGTCGCCATCTGCAGCAGGAAGATCGAGCACCTGGAGCCGGTGGTGAAGGCCATCCAGGATCTCGGCAAGCGGTCCTTCGCCACGGCGGTCGACGTGCGCCAGGAGGAGCAGGTCAAGGCCATGGTCGAGGCAACCGCCGCCCGGTGGGGGCGGCTCGACATCATGGTCAACAACGCCGGCGCGTCATTCGAAGCCAGGCCCGAGAACATCTCGATCAACGGCTGGAACACGGTGGTGGGCATCAACTTGACCGGCGTCTTCCTGGGTTGCAAGTGGGCGGCGAAGCAGATGATGGCGCAGCAGCCGGCGGGCGGCGTGATCATCAACATCTCGTCGACCGCCGGCGTCTACGGCTCCACCATGATGTCTCACTACGGCGCCGCCAAGAGCGGCGTCGTCATGCTCACCCGCGAGCTGGGCACGGCCTGGGCGCGCCAGGGCATCCGCGTGAACTGCGTTGCCCCGGGGCCTGTCGAGACCGAAGGCTTCCTGGATGTCCTCAAGAAGTCGGACCCGGACGCCGAGAAGACCTACAAGGCGGTGGCCTCCCGGGTGGGCATGGGCCGGTGGGGACGGGTGGAGGAGATCGCCTACCCGTGCATCTTCCTGGCCTCCGACGCCTCGTCCTGGATGACGGGCGAGACGATCGTCGTCGACGGCGGGCCGCCGCCGGAGACCTTGGCGGGCTGAAGTAGCCCGGGACTTCGCCCCGCATTCGCTGCGCGCGGCGCGGGCCCCCGACGCCAACACCACCCGCGCGAATTCCGGCTCGAGCTTAGGACTTGAGAAATCTAAACCGATACTTTCGAAAACTCATTGATGCGCTACCTCCGTCGCGAACTGGAACGGGCCGTCATGCTGGCGGCGCGGAGCTTTCCGTCCGTCGTGCTGACCGGGCCACGGCGGGTGGGAAAGACATCGAGGGTCGCGGCAGATCCACGAGGGGACGGCGAACCTGCAGCTCCGGACGATCGGCCGGCAGCTGCTCGAGTACGCCTTACCCTGCCGGCGGGGTGTAGAAACCCTTGTCGTGGCAGGTCAAGCAGAGCTCGCTGCGCTGGTCACTCCTCCACAGCAGCTTCTCGCCCGTGTTCCCCTTGTTGTGCACCGAATGGCAAGTGCCACACTCGAGGTTTTGGTTGTAGAGGTGGTCGCTGACGAACGTATCCACCGTCAGCTGCACGGTGCTCGCGTCGCGGATCTCGATGTCTCCCGCCTGCACCGCGTTGTAGTTGAACCCGATCGGATGGTGGTTGATCAGGGACTGACTCGTACCGATCTGGTATGCCAAAGTCATGAACGTATTACCGACCGATTGCGTCGCCTGACTGGTATTGCCCCAGGAATTCACAGCGACGCTTCCGTCATGACAGCTCAGGCAGAGGAGCGAGACGCTGCCGGGGGTCATGCCGACGTCCTTGGCATTCGTGCGCTTCGGTCCGACCGTCGGCGCGCCGGGCCCGGCGTCGTACATCATGTATGCGGTGTTCGCCTGCAGCGTGTGGTTCCACAGCGGCAGGTAGTTGAAGGCCGCAGGGGCTACCGGGCCGTTACCCGGCGTCCCGGCGATCCTGTACGTATTGTGCGGCGCGTGACAGAAGATGCAGATTCTCTGCTGCGGATCTGTCGGCACCGCAACGTAGTTCATTCCATTGTGCGGGTGGCCGAGGTCGTGCGGCGTTTCGTTGATTCCCACACCCGGCACGTACGTTCCGGTGTAGGCTAGGGCGGAGGGAACCTGGGACACCCAGCCTACGATGACCAGCACTGCCAGCGCCGCGCTTGGTTTGAACGCTTTCATCTCGATTCTCCCTCCGTAGGCCTTCGTTATTCGCATTTCGTTCATCTGCTTGTCAGAGCAAAGCTCACGGTCCAGTGACGGTGGTCGGGTTGCAGTGCCTCACGTCCTTTTGCAGCTTCGCGTCGATCGCGGTGTGGGTGACCGTGTAGGTTCCCGGGAGCAGATAGATATGCTTCACGATCGCGCCCTGCTTGGTGATCGTCTTCGTGCTGCCGTCGCCCCAATCGACGACGATCTGCAGGGTGGCCTCGCCGTCGCCCGGAAGGGTATCCGCGTCCGGGCCGTCGTCAGTGGACTTGTCCACGAGCTTCATCTGCCGCCTGTCCGCACGGTACCTGCAGTGGCCCAGGGCGGTCGGGGGGAGATCCGGATTGAACAACCTGACGCTCCGGGTAGCGGAACCCACACTACTGCCGTTCAATAGCACGGTCAACGTGATCGATTTCGATCCTCCGCTCGCGTACGTGTGGGTCTCGCTCGCGGTAGCGCCCAGCGCCTGCGTGCCGTCTCCCCAGTCCCAGTCGTACGTGAAGCTCGGGCACGTCGCCCCGCCGCAGTCGACGGTGGCGGTGACGGGGACTTGCAGTCCACTGACCGGGCCGATGTTGAAGTTCACGAAGTACGAAACGGCCGTGGCGCTATGCATGCCCTTCGCGACCGTCGCCAGCACTTCCGTGCTACGAGGGGGCGCGCAGTCCACGTGCAGATATCGCGCCGTCGATTCCCGTCGGTTCCGTGGCACTGACCGCACGCGTGCTCGATGTCCACCCACGCCGCGTCGGTGTAGCCTTCCCCGATCGGGCGCGGGTTGGCCTCCGTGGCTCCCATCGTGTGGTAATTCGGGTCGGTATTGATCCGCCAGAGGTGCATGGGCGAGGTGTTACTCGACTCACCGCCTGATTTCGGCATGTGGCAGGTCTCGCACGCTGAGTCGGGATCGGTCGCCCAATTCTCGAGTGGCGTGCCCGCCGTCTTCAGGTGGTTGATCGTCGCCAGGTCGATCTGCGGCGCGCCCGACGCCGACGTTCCGGGGTTCACGTGGCAGGTGGTGCATTCTCTCCGGAACGGCTCGCCCTCTGGATTGAATGCAGGGCTTGTCCTTATCGGTGGAAGCCAGCGCCCAGTGGACGTCGTGGCAGGTCATGCAGTTGCCCTGCGCAGTATCGGTGGGAACACCTGGGCTAGTTTCGCCGTCCTTCACCCAGAAGCCGCCGGCGCCGCTCGTCGCCGACCCGTCGGCCGCGTTCGTGCAAGCCGGGTTGTCCGTGCTGTCGACGTTCGGAATCTTCTCCGCCACGCCGTTCCTGTAGACCGTGGTGATGATGGAGCCTCCGCCGACAGTACTGCTCGTCCGGCAGACATAGCCCTCGAAGGTGCTACCGTAGTTGTCCTTGTTCCCGATGTCGACCTTGAGGCTCGAGCCCGCGTACTGTGCATGCGGGCTGTTCAGGAACTGGTTCATGATTGGCGCCAGCCCCCCCACGTTTGGCGGTACTGGTAGCGGCGGTATGTTATTGAAAAGATTGGAGGTCGCCGGTCCGGGATTATTCAATGTCAATCTGAAGTCCCCATTGGACACCGGGATGTGCTCCGCCGGGTTTACGATTGTTGGGTCGAGGGGGGGTTGAGCCGGGGTGCCGTGGCACGTGTAGCAGATGTCGAGCAAGTGCGCCCCGTATTCGGTCTGGTTGTGGCCCGTGGCGCTCTTGGGGGCGCCAGCGGCAGGCGGGCCAACCACTCCCGCGGGGACAACCTGAATCAAGTCGTCCTGCGAAGGCCTCGCGGTGCTATGGCACATTGTACACTGAACGCCCTGCAGCCCCCAAGACGAGTCGGCATCGTTGAAAAAGGGCTGGAACGGCTTGCCGATCGCGTCGCCGGCCTTCTGGTGCCTCGTCTTGACGAAGCCGGGCTTGTTCCGCTCCTGGAACGCCCTCGACTGATCGGCATGGCACCTCAGACAGTTGAAGCCGGTGCCGCTGAAGAATTCGCCCCCGCCGCCTTCGATCGGAGTGAGCGCATCGAATTTCACGATCTGGGCGGCGGGCGGACCTGGGGGCATCCCGGCGTAATCTCCTCCACTGGCACTGGTCCTGATGCCTGTCGGGCCAGGGAAGGGGAGCCAGTTGTCCCAGGAATAGCCTGCTGCGAGACAATCGCCTTGGTTGTCGATGCCGGTGAGATCCACAAGTGTACCCGCTGGGGTCACTACACCAGCGGCGTTGGTTACGTTTGCATTTTGGGTGCCCAGTATGCCGAAGTTATACACGCAATTGGGGGTCGAGAATGACCAACCCAGGCCGGCATCGTACGACTGCGGGGTCTGGCATCCCGTGGTGCTACTCTGGCAAGCGGGCCACTCGGCCGCGTTGCCGGTCGGACTGTTGTGCCAGGATGGACAGGAGGTGGGGGTAATGGGGCTAGGCGGAGTATAGCCACCTCCGGTCATTCGAATCGCCGTGTAACAAAAGCCCAGACCGGCGCTGGCCTGCACGCCGTCGGTCGTGTCCGACGCCAACCCCCGTAACCGGGAGCGTCGGGGGGGGGCCATCGGCGTTCCTGTTCCTGTACACCCAGCCGTACGCCACGCACGTCCCTGGGATCGGCGACAGCGTCGTCCCGCCCTTGGATTGGCACATGGGCAGCGTGCGGTCGAGATCCACCAGGCTGATGGCGGTCGTGGGGTCGGCAGCGTTGACGCACGTGTTGGTCGTGGCGAAGGCGTGCCTGTAGCCGTCGTTCACGCCGCACGTTCCGGTCCCGTTGCCGGTACAGCACGGCAACGGTACACCGGCTGCCGTGCAGGTCGCGTTGTCGGCGCCCGCGCTCAGGCAGCTAGAGACATCGAAACACTTCAATGCCGCGGCATTCCAGACCGCGCTTCCGTTCGGTCGAGTGCAAAGTGCCGAGGTGTTGCACAACCCGGTTCCGAGAGCACCGCAGGTGCTCGAAGTGGTGATGTCGACCCCCGTCATCGTGCCGAGCCCGGTCGTATACGCAACGCAATCCCGCGCGTTCGTGATCGACCAATCGACGCGCATCGTGCCGTCGGCTGCGACGCCGACGACGCACATGCCGTCATCCGGGTTCATGTAAGGATCAGCGGAGTCCCCAGTCGGCTTCGCGCCGTTGGGCGGGTACAAGGCGCCCACCGGACCAGTGGCCAGGAGCATGACCAAGACGGTCAGTGCGGTCACGAGCGGGGCTTTCACCGACCGGGTCTTCGTTCTCGCTATCATCGATGGCTCCTCCGTCTGGGAAAAAAGAGAGCAAAAATTATACCTTCCGACGAATCGATCGGCGGGTCCGTAACTCCGGCATGGCGGCAAGAGGAATTCACCTGAGAAATATGAGATTTCACTCATTATGAGCTAGAAAGCAAGTAGCATTAGTTTTTCAAATTTTAGAAAATTTTCGAATAAGTTTCCCAACTCTAGGAACCGCCCGCCTTGTACACTGCGCTTGCTGGCAGATCGACGATAATCGGCGGACGCACAGCGGCGGCGCAGTAGCACCGCTTACTATTACCTAATACAGAGCAAAATCCCTCTCCCCGCCAAGACGAGCCTCGTGGCAAAAACAGCAGTATTATCGACATCTTAGAGCGAAAACTCGCAGACGGCTTTACATCTCACCACTCGATTATGTCCCTACGAGGATTTGAACCTCGGTCTCCACTGTGAGCAGGCCTCGGCCGCAAAAATCGTTCCCGGAAACCGGAATTCACGCGCCTGCCGAAGCCATGAAATGGCGTCCTGGGCCACTAGACGATAGGGACAGAAGGAAAAGATCATAAACCTCGGTGATCGATCGACTCCCGCTTCGAAGAACACCCTCCGACTCAGCTACATAACCACGAACTATGCCAGTGCCAGCGATCGTCAGGGCGCTTCAGACCGAGTGCAGCGAGGGCTTCAGGCGACGGCCGGCCGCTTCCGCGATCTCGGCGGCGCGCGCCGCTTCGGTGCGCAGCTCTCCGATCAGGATTCCGACGGCGATCTTGGTGATGATCGTGTAGACGAGGAATCCGATCGCGAAGATGCCCGCACCGATCCGCACCTCGTACCACGTCGGCACGTACTCGTAGATCTCGCCGAGCGTGTCCGGAGTGAGGCCGGGGATCACGAGCCCCATTCCCTTCTCGATGTAGACCCCCGAGTAGATCAACAGGCACCCGAGGTTCAGGGTGAACGGGTTCGTGCGGGTCGCCGGGATCAGCAGGAGGACAAAAGCGGTCGCGCTCGCCGCGACTGCTGCCCACGCGTAGGGGACGAGAGCCCGATGACCGCCGATGCCCCAGAAGAGGTAGTTGAAGTGAATCATGTGCTCGGTCCTCGAGTAGACCTCCTTGAAGACCTCGGCACCGAGCAGGAAGAGGTTCACGAACATGGCGTAGGCCATGAGCTCGGCGATTTTCCAGATGGCCTCGTCCTTGATCTCGAGCTTGGTCGTGCGCTGAAGGATCTGGAAGAGGATCAGGAGGATCGCCGGGCCGGAGCAGAAAGCGCTCGCGATGAATCGGGGGGCCAGAATCGATGCATTCCAGAACGGACGTGCGGCAAGTCCGTTGTAGATGAAGGCGGTGACCGCGACGATCGCGATCGCGGCCGGGATCGAGAGCAGCACCAGGGGCACGAAGAAACCCTCGCGGACGTGCCGGCCGTTATAGGTGCGATAGAGCACGTACGCGACGATGACGATGTTCACCATGAAATAGAAGTTTTGGACGCAGACGTCCCAGGCGAGCAGGGACGAGGGAACGTTGAGCTTGTAGAAGTGCCACAGCTGGTCGGGCCGACCCAGGTCCACGATGACGAAGAGCAAGGACATCACGATGGCGCTGATCGCCAGGATCTCCGCGAGGATCGCGACCTCCTTGATCGGCTTCCAGTCGTAGATGAACGCAGGGATCACGACGATCACCGCCGAGGCCGCCACGCCGTCGAGGAACGTGAAGTTGCCGATGTAGTACGCCCACGACGCCTGGTCGCGCATCGCCGTGACGATCAGCCCGCGCCTCAGCTGCTCGAGATAGGCAGCGCCACCCCACGCCACCAGAGCGACGAGAAATGCGAGCCAGAGGTAATAGAACAGCCCGCCGCGAAATGCGTAGCGGAGCGCCTGAACGAGGAAGCGGAATTGGTTCACGATTTTGTCCCTATCGCCGCGTCAGATCCCGTAGAAGTAGAAGAACTTCGGCTCGGTCTTGAGCTCGGCTTTCAACACGAGGACCCGCTTGTGCTCGAGCAGGTATCGGATCTCGCTCTTCGGGTCGAGCAGGTTCCCGAACTTGCGGGCGCCGACCGGGCAGATCTCCACGCACGCCGGATAGCGTCCTTTGCGGACGCGCTGGATGCAGAACGTGCACTTCTCGACGACGCCCCGAGGGCGCGGGCGATTGCCGAGGTAATGGGTGTTCGGGTTCAGCTCTTTGGCGGGGAGGAACGGGTCGCCCCAGTTCATGTGACGCGCCCCGTACGGGCACGCGGCGACGCAGCATCGGCAACCGATGCACCAGTCGTAGTCGATGACGACGATTCCGTCCTTTTCCTTCCACGTGGCGCCGACGGGGCAGACCCTGGTGCAGGGGGGATTTTCACATTGCTGACACTGCACCGGGATGTAGAAGAAGCCCTCTTCCGGCACCTTCTTGGCGTCGTAATACTGCTCGGCTCCTTCGATGACGACGCCCTTTTCGCGCTGCTGCCGGAGCACCCGGATCCATTGGATCTGCGGGTCTCGCGATTGGTTGTTCTCGTTGACGCACGCGTACACGCAGCGCCGGCAACCGATGCAGCGGGAGAGGTCCAGCCCGTACCCGAAGACCACGCCCTCCTCCGCCGGCGTGTCATCGACCGTGACCTTCTTGCCGAAGCGCTGAGTGTACCTGGCTTCGAGCCGCGCCAGCACTCTCTTGACCTCGTCAGGAGACAGCTCGTCGAACCGCTTCTGGAAGAACGCCTCGATCGACTCGCCGGTGCACGCCGAAACGAACAGCGCCGCGAGCGTGGCCGTGCCCAAAGTGAGGGCCTCCCGCCGGCTGATTCCCTCCGCGCCGTCCTGCTCGCTCATTGCTTGGCTCCTTCGGCGGTCTTTGCTCCTTCGCTGGCGGCTGGGGCATCGGCGGGGCGCTCGACCCCGCCGGCCTTCGCCCGCAAGAGCCCGAGCCCGATCTGCTCGGGACGCACGGGCGGCGGCAGCGGCTCGAGGGCGTCGAAGCGCGGCGAGTGCGGCCAGTGACAGTTCAGGCACAGGAGGTAGCGCTTGGGCCGTTCCAGAAGCCGGTGCGCTGCCCGTGAACCCCCGCTTTCCAGTCGCGGTGGATCCGTCCGTGGCATTGGCCGCAGAGGCGATCGGACTCCTCAAATTCGACGAGCGTACCGCCCGCCAGACGGAGCCGATCCCGGTTCTTGAAATCGTGACAATCGAGGCACCACAGACTCTCATCTTCTTCACCGTGGTGGAGCGTGATGCCCGAGTGTTCTTTCACCAGAACGCGCCGGATCGGATTGTCCTTCAGCTTCTTGCCATTGTGGCAATCCGAACAGGGCCAAGTGCCTTCGCTGAACGGCGGCATCTTGGCGTGGACGTCGCCGCTACCCTCTCCCAGGCCCTTCAAGGGGTTGAAGGCGAAGAGCGAACGGAAATCGCCGGGAGTGCGCGGCATGGCGGCCGGCGTCTTCTCCATCGCCGATCCCCTCCGGCCCGAGAGTTCGAAAGCGAGGATCGCCAGCGAAATGCCCATGAACAAGCCGAGACCCAGATAGAAACCGTACTTGCGTAGCGACACGGCAATCCCCGCGAGCATTTGGTGTGCCACCGCCAGCTTCGCGCGTCCGAACACGAAACAACGTGGCGGAGGTTCCCCTTGGTTCCGCTCTTCGGGAAAATCGGAGGACGCAAATTCCCGGATCTAAGAAGCTCCGTTCGTTTTCTCAACCTTGAATGCCGCAATCATCGTTGCTACGAGAGTGGCCCATATCACGCACGGCTCTTGCATCTGCGCGGAGTGCGATGTGGCAGACGGTTCGCGAAGAAAAGAGTCTACGCTGAACGGCTACTTGACCGGCCGCGACAATTTCGCGCGGGCGCGTCCTCCGCCGGTTCGATCGAGGAGACGAGATTCGCGCGTCATCGTCCAACGATTGGCAACCTGAAAGGAAGAAGAAATGGTGAGATCTATTCGTCAACAGAGTTGGCTGGCCATCCTGACGATCGTCGGAACCACCGCCTTCGGCGCTTCGCTGATCATCGCCGCGGAGAAAGAGTGGACCGCGCCCGCCGCCGAGGCTCAGAAAAAGAACCCCCAAGCGACGAACGAGGAGTCTCTCGCGGCCGGCAAGGAGGCGTACGACGCCCAATGCACGGATTGTCACGGGGCCAACGGCCAGAGCGACGGCAAGAAGGTGGCCGAGATGAAGAAGGAAGAGAAGGATCGGATGAAGGTCCTCACGGATCCGTCGATCGTCAAGCAGAGCGACGGCGAGCTCTACTGGAAGATCGCGGAGGGGAAGAAGCCTATGCCTGCGGGCAAGAAGCTCATGGAGCCGACAGAGATGTGGGACGTCGTCAATTACATGCGAACGTTGAAGAAGTGAGGATTCCCATCGACTGATTTGCGCTGATGAGCACCGACCCGAGTCGACGTGGGGCAATTGTATAGCTCCCGGCCCACGTCTTCTCGGGGGGTGCGAGCGGCGGCCCGGCCAAGGCCGTTCTGCTGATCCTCCCATCCTCGCATTGCCGCCGGTTCTCCAGCACTCCAGCAATTGATTTCGTGACGAGCTGGGCTCGTGCCCGTCGGGTAGCCCGCCGCGACAATGGCCACTACTTCGGCATGAGCTGGAGGCCGAGGAAGATTTGGAACCCGGCCAGCAACGCCGCCGCCGCGCCGAGGAGCGGATGGATGGTTCGGCCGCCGGGCACGCGATCCATCCACCGCGACAGCAGCGCCGTGGCGCTGAGCAGTAGCACGAGATAACAGCCGGCTTTGAAATGACCGCTCGCCGCCAACTCGAGGTCGCTGCGCCCCCACCAAGCTGACCCCAACCCGAGCACCCAGCTCAGGACGATGAGGGCGTAGGCGTATGGTCCGAGGCGGGCGTGGCGGCGAAGAAGCGCTGCCTTGGCGCGCCGCCGCTGCCGGGTGGCCAGACCGAGGCTGGCGGCGTACAGCAGTAGCCCGATGCCGACCAATGCCAGGACGGGATGTACGTAGAGCCAGAGCGATCCGGCGCGTAACGGCGGCATGGCGGCCCCGGCCGACTCCTCAATCGAGCAGAGAGCTACGTGGGGCGGCGCCCGCGCGCTTCATCAGATAGTAGCGCGCGGCGAGCGCTGCGATGAGCGTGGCGATGCCGAGTGCCATCATCGCCTCGAGCTCTTTGAAGTCCAACGCGATCACCTTTCGGGCCATGGCGATGAGGAGCTTCTTCCTAGCCTCGATGCGAAATTCTTCTGTGACTTGAACGCGGCGGGCTCGCGCCTGGCTTGTCCGCCACGAGCTTCTTTCTCGAAGCCTTCCATGCCCCAAAAGACGGCATCGTGGTAGACCTGGCGCTCGCGACGCGGCAAGCGGCGGCGTAGAGGCCATGAGCCCCGATTCGAAATTCGTGCGGGTGGCGTCGGCGTGGGCGCCCGCGCGGCGCGCAGCGAATCGGGCGCGAAGTCGCGGGGCAGTGGAGCGGCGCGGTGGGGCCGCCAGCGAGCACCGCGCGGGCTACGCTGACGACAGGACCCGCGCGGATTTCGGATCGGGGAAGCGGGTTAGGAATTTCGGATCAAGGTTAGGGGCGCCGCCTCGATCACCGCAGCCGGCCGCGCGGAGCCGCAACGGAGAGGGCAGCGCTTGTATTGCAGTCAGTGAAATGTCCGCCCTCTCGGCGAGAATGAAGGGATGGACACGATGAGCGAGAGTCAGTAGAAGCGGCGCGACGCGGTGGAGCGGCTGAAGCGGCGGCGGCTGAAGATGACGCGGCTTCGTGGTTGATCGAGCGGCAGGTACGGCGTGTGCGACGCACCTTGGAAGAGCGCGGGCGGGCGGCGCTGGTGCACGGCAATACCGGACGCGCTCCGGCGCGCCGGCTTGAAGACGAGATTCGCGAGCGGATCGTGAAGCTGCGCTCGACGAACTTCAACGATCACCACTTCACCGAGAAGTTGACGGAGCACACTCCAAGACCGGTTCGTCTCGGAGCTGCGCTTGGCTGGAGCGTGTCGCCATGACGAATCGTCTCAGGAAGACGGCATCTGGAGTGCTTCTCTCCTTCCTGGCGGGTTGCGCGCCGGCCGTCGTCGTGGAGAGGAAGATCGCCTTTTTCCCGCCGCCTCCGGAGCTTCCGCGCATTCAATACCTGACGTCGTTTCGCGGGCGGAAGGACATCGAGACGCAATCCGTGTTCAACCGGTTCGTGGTCGGGGAGAAGCAGGATGTTCGGGTGGACAAGCCCTATGGCGTCGCCATCCACCAGGGCAAGATCTACGTCTGCGACACCAACAATACGGTCGTCGTCTTCGACCTCGAGCACAAGACGTTCGAGCCGCTGAAGGGGGCGACCGGTCTCGGAGCGCTCCGCCAGCCGATCAACATCAGTATCGACGCCGAGGGCAACAAGTACGTCGCGGACTCGGTCCGCGGCCAGGTCGTCGTGTTCGACCCGAACGACGCGTACCTGAAAGCCTACGGCACGCCTGACCGCCCCTGGAGACCGGTGGACGTAGTTCCGTTCGGGAACGAGATCTACGTCGCCGACATCGTCAACGGTCTGGTCCACGTCCTCGATCGGCAGAGCGGCGAGACCGTGAGGACCATCGGCGACAAGGGAGAGCCGGCGGAGCGGCTCGACCGGCCGACCAACCTCGCGATCGATACCGAAGGCATGCTCTACGTCGCGGACATCGGCAGGTTCCAGGTAGTCGAGTTCGATCGCGAGGGCCGCTTCAAGGCGGCGATCGGAAAGCCCGGCGACAACCTCGGACACTTCACACGGCCGAAGGGCATCGCGGTGGACCGCGAAGGCCATGTGTACGCCGTCGA
Source organism: uncultured delta proteobacterium (assembly GCA_963745025.1). Taxonomy (GTDB): domain Bacteria; phylum Desulfobacterota; class Binatia; order JACPRU01; family JACPRU01; genus CAVQIG01. The sequence goes on along the minus strand of CAVUWD010000010.1, from coordinate 143,892 downwards.
TGCGGCCTTCAACAACGTCCAGGTCTTCAATCCCGATGGGCAACTGCTGCTTTTCTTCGGGGGGACGCCGACGGAAGAAGATGCGCCCGGCGCCCTGCTGCTCCCCGCGAAGGTCGCGATCGATTATGACAACCTGCGGTATTTCCAGTCCTTCGTCGACCCGAAATTCGAGGCCGCTTATCTCGTCCTGGTGACGAGCCAGGTCGGCGACCACCCGGTGAGCGTCCTGGCGTACGGCAAGGAGAAGGGAAAGACGTATCCCACCGAGGCGGAGCTGCTGGAGCTCATCCAGGAGAAATACAAGACGCCGAAGCCCCGGTAAACGCCCTTGGGTAGATACCTCGCGCTGCGGCTGATCGGCCTGTGCCTGCTCGAGGCGCTGACCTCGTCGTCCGCGCTCTGCGACTGGAGGGAGTTCGTGCCGACACCCGTGGACAACGGCGCCTGGATCGACGTGTTTACGTCGTGGGAGCGCGATAGGAACCGTGCGGGACGCACCGTCGAATGGACCGACACGTTCATCAAGGAAAAGCTTTCGGTCGGATCGATCGGCTACTCGTACGACCCCAAGTTCCTGCAGTATCGGTTCACCGTCGGCGGGGTCCTCTCACAGGAGAATTACCAATCGTCCTTCCTGCCTGATACCGGCTGGCGCCATAGGACCGGCCCCGAATACGAAACGCGGCTCACTCTGCTACCCGAGCACTTCTACAACATGGTGGTCTTCGCGGACCGGTACGAGCCGATGTTCACCGAACAGGCCGCGCCTCAATTCGATCAAATCGAGAACCGGCGCGGCGTAGAGCTCCATTACCGCAAGAAGCCGTATTTTTTTGGCACCAACTTCGTGAACCAGTCGAACGATTACGGCGTTACGTCTTCGGAGGTGAACCAACTCGCAGTGAATGGCAAGTATTTCCTGCGCACCGCGGCGGGGAACGAGCTGTCCTTCAACGGCGGCTTCAATCCGACTTGGTTCAGCGACTCTCTGGGACTCAACGGCACATCGTACGAATACGTGCTCGGCAACTTCGTGAACCTGCGGAGCGTGCAGCTTACGTCCAGCGTGGTCAAGAGGTCCTTCGATCAGCAGCAGAGCCGCCCGTCGCAGGATTTCAATAGCGACCAGTTTTCCGTGTACGAGCTGTTGAACACGTATTTACCGTGGAACTTCCGCGGCGACGCTTCCTACCGCTACCGCGACGACGACGCCACGATCACCGACCTGGCGACTCCACAGTCCCAACGGCTGACGAACCACGGCAATGACATCCTGGCAAACCTCGTTCACCGGCTCTACGAGAGCGTCGACTCGGGATACCACTTCGAGTTCAATTCGTGGGACTCGGTGGGCGGCTCGACGACCTCGCTCTTCCACTGGGTGGACGTCAACTATACGAAGTCGATTCCGTGGGGCAGGCTGCTCGCCGGGGTGAACCTCGGAACGGGAACCAGCGACAACAGCGGCACGGCGAGCGTCATCAACGAGCCGCACTCGGCGGTCCTCGTGCCAGGATCCTTTCGGCTGCTGCAGCCGAACGTCGATCGCGCAAGCATCGACGTCTTCCTGAAGTCGCCGTTGCCGCCGTTCGAGCTCGTTCCCCTCGTCGAGAACGTCCACTACACGCTCGTGCCGGTGCAGAACAGTTTCGAAATCCGGTTGCTCACGCTGCCGCCGAGGTTCGCCCTCCCGCGGACCTACGATTTTCTCGTCTCGTATTCGAACCTCGGCGGAAATTTCGACATTCGCACCAACACCCTCACGCAGAACGGCAGCGTCGAGCTCTTCGAAAACCAGGTGACCCCTTACTACAGCTACGCGCTGGTCCGTCCCACCGTGACGTCCGGCTCTTTTCCGGGGAACCTCACCGACACGACGGTCTACACGGTGGGACTCCGTCTCCAGCGCGGCCCGCTCCGCGCCGACGGAGAATTCCAGGACCTCGAATGGGACGTGAGCCCCTACCGGCAATGGAGAGCGGACCTGCAGTACGTGAGCCCGATCGGCCGGACGACCGACGTCCACGCTGCGCTGACCTATGTGAACAGGTATTATAGCCAGGGACTGTCGGAAACCGACCGAAGGGCCTTCACGGACGAAACGGTGACTGCGTCGGGATACCTCCAGCAGCAGCTTTTCCTGGAGGGGCTGTCGCTGAACGTCGGCGGATCGTATTCCCGGGTGAACGGACTGGTCGACGGCGACGCGTACAGCGTAGATGGGTTCTTGAGCTGGACCACCGGACAGCTGCAGCTGGTTTTGGGCGGGACCGCGTACGGATCGCAAACGAGCGGCACGAATACGGTCGGGACCAATCGCGAGAACCAGTACATCTATCTCCATCTGCGGCGGCGGATCCTGTGAGCGGCATGAATCACGGCGATCACGGAAACGGAGCGGGGCGAGCGGCCGTGTGGCTGCTTGCGTTCATGGCAGCCGGCACCGGTTGTGCGTCGAAGTGGGCGATGAGGACGGCCGAGCCTCCGAGCGCGCTGCAATGGCCGTTTCCGCCGAGCCCTCCAAAGGTCACGTACGTCCGGTCGCTCACCGGTTTCGCCACCGACACCGACGCGAGGTCGGTCGCGAGCGCGATCGTCTTCGGCAGGGAGGATCCGGCGCGGAATGCTTTCGTGCTGCCGGTCGCCGTCGCGACTGGTGACGACGGGCGGATCGCAGTCGCCGACATGGGCCGGCGATGCGTGCATCTCTACGTGCCGGCCGAGCGGCGCTACGTTCGTCTGTACGGCTCCGAACGGGACGCTCTCACGTCGCCCGTGGGACTGGTCTTCGACGAGCAGTCGACGCTCTTTCTCTCGGACTCGGCCGGAAAGGTGTTCGCGTTCGGAGCGGACGGCGGCGTGCGCTTCGTCCTTCGCGAGGCCGGGGGGGAGCCGCTCCAGCGGCCGACGGGCATCGCGTACAGCCCGCAGCGGAAGCTCGTCTACGTCGTCGACACACTGGCGAACCGGGTCCACGCATTCCGGACGACCGGCGAGCCGGCGTTCTCGTTCGGCGAGCGGGGAGAGGGCGAGAGCGGCCTCAATTTTCCGACGCACATCTTCCGATCGCCGGCGGGAGAGCTCTATGTGACCGATGCGCTCAATTTCCGCGTCCGCATCTTCGACGAGGACGGAAAGCCGCTCGCCTCCTTCGGTCGTCACGGCGACGGCTCGGGCGACCTGGCGATGCCGAAGGGCATCGCCGTGGACCGAGACGGCGTCATCTACGTCGTGGACGGACTCTTCGACAACGTTCAGCTGTTCGACCGGAAGGGAGAGTTCCTGTTGACGCTCGGCCAGAGAGGCATCGGCTTCGCCGAGTTCTGGCTTCCGTCGGGCGCCTTCATCAAGGAGGACACTCTCTACGTCTGCGACACGTACAACGCGCGGATCCAGGTGTTCCGCGTCACGGAGGGATATGAAGACCGCCGTGGCACGTCCTGAGCGCGGAGCGCTGCCCCCCGGACTCTTGCTGCTGCTCCTCGCCGGCCTCGTGTCCACCGCAGGGGCACAGGTGCCCGTGCCCCTGCCCGCCGACATCCAGATGACGAAGCACAACCTCTCGGTGTCCGGCCCGGGACCGATCCGTGCGCTCACCGAGACCCGGATCTGCGTCTTCTGCCATACGCCGCACAACGCCGCCCCCCGCTCGCCTCTCTGGAACCGGGCGCTCGAGCCCAGGGTCTACCAGGTCTACGCGAGCCCCACGCTCAGAGCGGGTCCGCTTCCCCAGCCCTCGGGCCCGACCAAGCTTTGCCTCAGCTGTCACGACGGGACCATCGCCATGGGCGCGGTACTGAACCCGGCAGGAGGAATCGGCATGGCGGGCAGCGGCTTCCTGCCTACGGCAAGCCTGTCGAACTTCGGTCTCGACCTCTCCGGACATCACCCGGTGTCGTTTCCGTACCAGAATGCGCTGCCCAGCAATGAGCTGGCTCCGTCGCCTCCCGTGGAGCTCGTTTACGGAGGGCAGGACGAGGTTCACTGCATCACCTGCCACGATTCTCACAAGGACGTGTACGGGAAGTTTCTGCGAATGGACAACCGCTACTCCGCGCTCTGCATCGCCTGCCACCAGATCGACCAATGGAGCTCGTCGGTGCATGCGACCTCGACGGCGTCCGTCGTCGGCGTCCTGCCGATACCCCCGAAGACGTGGCCGACCTACACCCAGCTGAACGAATGGGGATGCGAAACCTGCCACACGCCCCACTTCGCGCCCACGGCGCAACAGTTGCTCAACTTCACCGACGAGCCGCCCGAGCCGTTCTCGTGCATCAGCGGAGGATGTCACGGCTCCGGGCCGCCGCCGGCACACGCCGTCGCGGGAGCGGCCGCGGCTCGTCCGGTTGCTCGTCTCGGGCCGCGAATGGTCGACATCGGCCGCCAGGTGGAAAAGCCTTCCGCACACCGCCAGAGCCATCGCTTCAGCGCGATCACGTCGTCACGTTTGGTCGGCGCGCAAAGCGGCGTCATCCGCGACGTGACCTGCACGGACTGCCACGATCCCCATCTCCTCACCAATCGTGAGGCCAAGGCGCCGGATATCTCCGGGATGCTGTTCGGGGTGAGCGGAGTCGACCGCAACGGTACGGCGCTAGAGCAGGCGGCGTACGAGTACGAAGTCTGTTTCAAGTGCCACGCCGAGAACGCGCCGGACATGGATCGCATTCCGCGCGCCCGCCCCACGACGAACACGCGCCTCGCCTTCGACCCCACCAACCCCTCGTATCATCCGGTCGTCGACATCGGCCGGGAGCCGAACGTGCCGAGCCTTCCGTCGCAGTTCGAGCCCGGCATGAGCAGTTCCACGATGATCTATTGCACGAGCTGCCACGCCGACGACGAGCAGGGCTCGCGGGGCCCTCACGGCTCCGCGTTCCCGCCCATCCTAAGGGAACGCTACGTGACTACCGACCACACTCCGGAGAGCTTCAACAGCTACGCTCTCTGCTATCGCTGCCACAACCGGTCGAGCATCCTCGGCGACAGGAGCTTCCAGAGGAAGACGGCGCGGACGACCGCTTCCGGCGGAGGCCACAGCGGGCACCTCGCCGCCGGCGCTCCCTGCTCCGCGTGTCACGATCCGCACGGTGTCAGCGATCTCGGCCCGGGGCGGACCGGATCGCACACGCACCTCATCAACTTCGACTCGAGGATCGTGCTCGGGAGGTCCGCCGGGAGCCCCCCCACGTTCGACGACACCGGGACGTTCTCGGGAAGCTGCAACCTCCTGTGCCACGGCGTGGATCACGAAAACCTCTCGTACCCGTGAAGCGATTGCTCGCCAGAACATGCCGAAGGAAAGCCGCAGCCGTCGCCGTCGCGGCCGCCGCGTCTCTCCTCGTCGCCTGCGCCTCGCAGACCCGTCACCGGGTGCTCAGCACGCTCCTCGACGGCGTACCGCCGTACGAGCTATGGCTCCATCCCGAGACCGCGAAGAAGCCCCCGCCAGGCACGGAAATCGCGGCGCGGCCGAAGATCGCCGGACCGACGCTCCGCGAGTTTCCGCGGGAAGGGCGGCCAGAGATCGAGCAACTCGACACCTGGGAGGAGGCGCTCGCCGCGCTCCCGAAGCTCACGGTGCCGAAGGCTCCGAAGACCGCGGTCGACTGGATCGCCGCGGTCGACAAGCACGTGATCGCACCCCTCCGTTCACTCGAGACGGGCGCCCCGTCCCGTGAGAGCCGCGACACCGAGGTCCCGCTGAAGGGCGAGGAGGGCGTGATCTTCCATCACGCGACGCACGACCGTTGGCTCGCGTGCGACAATTGCCACGACGCAATCTTCCCGAAGACGGCGGGCGCGACGACGATGACGATGGACGAGTTGGGCGACGGCAAATACTGCGGCGTCTGCCACGGCAAGGGAAAGATCGCACTCGACTTGAAGGTCTGCGCGGCCTGTCACACGAAGGAGCCGGCGAAAAAAGGATGAGACCGATCCGGCTTCACCTCGCCGTCGCGATCGCCGTTCTGGCGAGCGCCTGGATCGCGCTGGCCGCGGCGCCGGGCGACATCACGTTCAAGCGGGCGGAAGAACCGGCAGCTTCCGAGATGGCCCCCATCAGCGTGTTCTCGCACTGGCAGCACCGCATGCGCTTCACCTGCAACGTCTGTCACCCGGCGATCTTCCCGATGAAGGCCGAGGATGTGCCGCCGATCAAGATGGACGAGATCAAGGCGGGCAAGGCGTGCGGCGTATGCCACAACGGGCGGGGCGCCTTTGCGTCGAGCATCAACACGTGCGGCCGGTGCCATCCGCAGCCGGTCAAGTGAGCCGCTACCTCACCGCACTCCAAGTGACGGCGGCGTCCCCGACGATGATCGCGTACTCGTAGCCGTAGCCGAAGTCCGCCCACCACATCCGCAATTTCCCTTCACCTGCTGCTAGATGGCAAGGACGATGTGGAGAATATGCAGGGTCGCGAGCGTGAACAACCCACCAAAGGTCACCGCAACGATCCGCTTCACGGTTGCATTCCGCTCACAACGCATCACCCCCAGGCCGAGGAACACCATGAACGCGGGCGTCGAGTTCAGAAAGTAGGACGCTTTCATCGAGTTGTAGACCGGCAATTTCATGGTCAGCGCAATGACTCCCGCCGCATTGAATACCGCCAGCACGGGGAACATGCTCATGCTGATCCGTTGCGAAACGGTGGCTTGCTTCACCCCGCTCCATCTCCCGGTGACACAACAAACGAAGCCGAGCAGAATCAACACCAAGGGAACCAGCCCCATCCCGATCAGCCCGAAACCCGCCAGGCTCGTGAAATGAGACAAGGAAGGATTTTCACCTGGATAGCCCTCCTCTCCCCGGTACCAACGGTAATAATGCTTCCACCAGCCGGTGTCTGCATCGAGGAAGCGCAGAAAATACGGCTCGGTGTCGAACCACATCCCGCTGTAAATCAGCGTCCAGAAGGAATGCAGCTTCCCCGGCGCCAGCATCGGGGTCCGCATGTCTTCCCATGGCTTGAACGTAAAGAAACTGATTCCCCCCGCATCACGGGGCCTGTGGGCGGTCGAATCATAGATCGCGACGTTCGAGGGCAGCGGGCTGTCGTAGTGCCGCACATTCGACAGCATGTAACCCGCTAAAGTCGTCAGGGGCAGCGCCAGCATGCCGAGGGCCAAGCAGACAGCCCTTTTTCGCGAAACGATCAGCCGGTGGCGAACAGCCGAAAACAAGGCCGTCACTGCCACCGGGAGAACCACCAAAGCGGTGTACTTGGTAAATTCCGCGATCGTGAGGATCACGCTCAAGACGCCGGCATCCAGCGGGGGAAATCCCCGCTCAATCACAACGACGGCAATGTATATCGCAAGCGCCACGAACAAATATGATATGGTGTCATTCGAGTGCATTGCCGACATGTAGATATGACGAGGCAGGAAGCAGACGGTCCCAAACGATATCAACATCGAGAAGTCGGAGAGCGGAAATTTCCTGACAATCAGGTAGCAAACACCGACGGTCAATATCCCATAAACACAGGAGACGGATTGCAGGAGTTTCATCAACTGCGGTAGCGTGGCGCCCGCACGAACAGCCACGTTACCAATCAGCGCGGAGATGCCGTAGAAGACGGGCGGATGGTAACACTGATAGCAGGCGTCTTTCGGGGGAATGACGCCGGACTTCATTGTCATGAAGATCGGCGCGAAATGATCGTCAAAGGAGTTCGCCGGAGGGTTCGCCCAACACAGCAACGCCCGTAGAATCACGGCGCAACAAAAGAATCCGGCGGCCAGCGGCTTGGTGAAGCGGTGCGGGGCTGCCACGACTTCGAGTATCCTGCTTTCACGAGTGCCTGCAACCGCAAATCCTGCGTCAACGCGGGCAGCGCATCACGCCTCATCGCAGGAGCCCAATCGGACGTCGAATCACCCTCCCGTCATCTCCCCTCGGGCTCGGCCAGTATCACGCTGAGCGAGTTGCCGGAGACGACATCCGCTTCCGTCACTTCCAGGCTGGCTCTGCGCCCGTTGTCGTCGACGATCGCGTACGCACCCTGTGCCGCGGTGTCGCCCTGCGCCACGTTGGTCGCGTACGGCAGGGTGAGCATGAAGCGGCCGTCTTGCGTCGCCTTCGTCCAGTTGGTGTATCGAAGGAGTCGACGCCGGGAGGTCAGGAGAGGCAGTTCGAGGGCGACGTCGCTTCCTGGCGTGGCCGTTCCTAGGACGCGCGCGCCTCGAACGAACTCGAACACCTTGTAGTAGCTGAGCCCGTGGCCCGGGTCGTCGCTGGCGAGGTAGTCGGATTCGTAGAGCAGGCGGTACTGCTCGAGACCGGGCACGATCTCTGCGCCCGAGCGATAGGCCGCGCCGTCATTGTACATGAGCCGAGTGTATATTGATTTGTCGGGCTGATACGTGCCGACCAGCGCGCGTGGGATCTTCCCTTCCTTGACGCCGTATTCGGCGATGGCGAAGTGCATCGCCCGCGCCTGATACGCCCGCAGCAGCACGTACCGCACCCGATTGTCGTTCAGAATTTGCTCGGCGACCTCCGCCTCGGTCGTCGCCATGAAGGTGTTCTCTTCGTAGAATCCGTGCGTCTCCCATCCGAAAGCCGTAGAGACGGCCGGTCGCTCGGCCACCTGATAGATCATGGCCCCCAGGTCCCACTCCGCCATGACGCCGTATTCCGGCACCGCGATCGGATCCAGATAGTGCGCGGTCTTGGGCGTGTTGTCCCGCAGCCAGGTCAGCACGCCTTTGGAACCAAAGAGCCCCATTCGCATGGGATCGGGTAGTCGGCTTTGCAGGGTGTCCTGGTAATGAGGCAGAGAGGGCAGCAGCAGCAGGAGCAGCGATGCGACGGCTCCGGCTCTGGCCATGGGCTGGCGCCATTTCTCCCAAGCCAGTGCGAACAGGTACCCGCCGGCAAAGGCCGTCGCCAGACCGGCGATGTGCACGTAGCGCAGCACCAACCCCATGGCGAACAAGGGACCGATGAAGCAGAAGGCAAAGAGCTGCCTGTCGCTTCCCTCCGCGCGCAGCCAGCGCCCGAAGGCGTGCGCAACCGCGCCCGGGGCGAGGAACCAGTACAAGGTCAGGTACGTGGCGCCGGCGAAAAAGCCTCCGTGATAAAAGGTGCCTTTCAATTCACTGTTGGAAGCCAACCATGGGTCTCCGCTGCGGCCGAAGAAGGCCAGACCGGCCGAGAGGCTGTGGAGGACCTCGCGGACCGGCGACAGTGTCAGTGAAAGCAGGACCCCCAGGGCAACCGCGGCCAGCGCGATGGCGCTCTGCCGGCGGTCGGCCGCACGGCCTACGACGCCGAGGCATAGCGCCGCCAAGCCGAGCAGGATGACGTGAAAACCGGAAACGATCCCGAAAGAGACGTTGCGCGCGTTGCCCCACGGATCCATCCAGACGAAGACAGCGAGCGCCACGGCCGCCGCCGCAAAGCCACGGGCATACTCGCGGGCGAGCCGCGGTCGACGCGCCGCCAGCGACCAGATCAGCACGCGCAGGAAGGTGAGCCCCCAGTAGATGGTGCTGCCTCGCCACATGAAAATGGTGATCACCAGCGCGACGGCAACCCCGCACGTGCCGGCGATGCTCAACCGATCGTCCCGCTCCAGGAAGACGAGGGCCGTGAGGACGAGAATGGCTATGGGCTCGAAAACATGGTGGTCGAAGTTCATCGGGTGAGTGTAAGAGATGTGCCCAGGCGAGAGCGCGAGAAGAAAGGCGGCGGCCAGCGCGGCGGGCGTGTGGCTCAACAACCTGCGCGCGACGACGAAGAGCAGCAACAGCGTCAGGCCGGCGTAGGCGGGATTGGCGAAGAAGCACAATGTTTCGACCGCCGCCCGCGAGCGGCACGCGACAACCGCGATGGCGGCGAGTATGTAATCGAAGAGCGGCGACCAGATCTGGCCCGTGCCAACGGGATAGCCCATGTACGAATCACGCACGGGCACGGCCGGGAACGCCTGAATCCCCAGCATGACGCGCCGCAGGTGATCGTGGGCGTCGACGCTGTAAAAGAAGAACCCACCCTCGGGATTGACGAAGTTGCGGAAGAACGAACAGCGGATGAACAGGCCGATCCCGACGATGCCGCCGAGCACGAGCGCCGTCGCGACGCCGCCCGACAGCAGCACCGCGCGGTCGGAATTCCGGATCGTGAAAACGTTCAACGAACGACGACGGTGGCCATGACGCGGCCGCTCGCCCGGTCGACGAGCGCGAGCTGCGCCTCGCCCGATTCGCCGCTCTTGGCGCGCGCATCGGCGAGATCCTTCTCCAGCCGACCGAGGAACCGCTCGCGGACCGGCGCCGGCATCTCCTCCAGCGGGAAGCCGTCGAGCTTCACCTGCCCGGAAGTCGGCCCCGGCCATTCGAAGCCGACGATCTTGGGCCCAACGATCGGATGCCCCCGCAGGCCCCGCTCGATCATCTGCTGGAAGGAGAGCTTCGCTCCACCCGCAGGAGGCGCGCCGCCGGGCCCGGCGAGCGCCGCCGCGACCTGCTGCTTCGAGCGCTCATCCGGAGCGAACGAACGGGCGCGCTCCAAGCTCTCCTTCGCTTTGTCTTCGTCGCCGCTGCGGCGATAGGCGAGGCCGAGATTGAAGTGCGCCTCGAAGTAGGCGGGCTCGGCGGCAATCACCCTTTGATACTCGGCGATCGCCTTCGCGACATCGCCGGCATAAAGGTACATGGTGCCGAGATCGGTGCGCGCGCCGGAGTCCTTCGGGTCGAGCTCGAGATAGCGGGAGTAGTGAGTGATGGCCGATGCATAATCGTCGCGGTCGAAGTCGAGGTTGCCGAGCCCGCGAATGGCATCGCGGTCATCCGGGGAGAGCTCGAGGATGTGGCGGAACGCCTTCTCGGCCTTCGCCAGGTACTGCTTGTCGACCCGCCCCGCGCGGTACTCGTGCTCGGCGAGTCGCTTCCAGGTGGCAACGTCCTTTGGCGCCGCCTCCGCCTGGCGCTCGAGATCGCCGAGGAGCTTCGCGACGTCGCCCGGCAGCGGGATAGGAGGATGATCGGACGGAAGCTCGCGGCCGGCCGAGGGCTTATCGCCGGGGTCCTGCTCGGCGAGCGGCGGACTCTGCGGCGAGCCGCCCGGAGCCAGCAGCGAGATCCAGAGTCCGAGGCCGACGGCGAAAAAGGCCGCGAGCACGGCGTAGGCGGGCAGGGTCGGGCGCAGCCACGGCGTCGACCCGCCGGGAAGTCCCGCGCCACAAGCGGCGCAGAAGCTCGCTCGGGAGACCGCGGGGGCGCGGCAGGACGGACAGAAGCGGCGAGAATCGGGGTTCTGGCTCATCGCATTGAGGCTTTGCCGGGGCGGCCGCGCAGCGTCAAGTCCGTCGTGCGAGGGACGGCTCCGGCAACGGGTTTGCTTCCAAGTCTCCGGCGAGGTACCGGCATGATGCGGGCGGGCGCGTCGGAGGGCTGGCTCGACGAGCGGTTCGTTTAACAGGCCGGGGCCGACCTCGTGGACACCCGCCGCGCACGCGAAGCGCTGGAGGAGGTCTGGATGAAGAACACCGGGGATCTGTTCGCGCGAGCGCGCAAGGTAATGCCGGGCGGCGTGTCGAGCCCGGTGCGGGCGTTTCGCGCCGTCCGCGGCGACCCGCGGTTCGTCGCTCGGGGCTCCGGTGCGCTCGTCACCGACACCGAGGGTCGCACCTACGTCGACTTCGTGGGCTCGTGGGGCCCGTTGATCCTCGGCCATGCGCATCCCGCCGTGGTCGAGGCGGTGACGCGCGCCGCGCGCGACGGCCTCTCCTTCGGAGCCACCTGTGCCGCGGAAATCGAGCTCGCGGAGGCCGCGCTCGCGCGCTTCCCCTTCTGCGACCAGTTGCGTTTCGTCTCGACCGGCACCGAGGCCGTGATGAGCGCGGTGCGTCTCGCGCGCGGCGCAACGGGACGCTCGCGCCTCGTCAAGTTCGAGGGTTGCTACCACGGACACTCCGACGGGCTGCTCGTGAAGGGGGGCTCCGGGCTCGCGACCTTCGGCACGCCCTCGTCCGCAGGAGTGCCGCCCGAGGTCACGGCGCTGACGGAGGTGCTGCCGCTCGACGACGAAGCGGCCGCTCGCGAGCTCTTCGCGCGCAAGGGAGCCGAGATCGCCGCCGTGGTGATCGAGCCGCTGCCCGCGAACGCCGGTCTCCTGGTGCAGCGTCGCGAGTTCCTGCAGACGTTGCGCGAGCTGACGCACCAACACGGCGCTCTGCTGATCTTCGACGAGGTGATCAGCGGCTTCCGCGTCGCGCCGGGCGGGATGAGCGAGATCTCCGGCATCCGGCCGGACGTCGTGACGCTCGGCAAGATCCTCGGCGGCGGCATGCCCGTCGGCGCCTATCTAGCGCGCGAAGACCTCATGCGGCACGTTGCTCCGCTCGGGCCCGTCTACCAGGCCGGCACGCTCTCCGGCAATCCGTTGGCGATGGCGGCGGGTCTGGCTACGCTGCGCGAGCTCGACCGGCCCGGCGCGTACGCGCGGCTCGAGGATCTGGGCGAGCGCTTCGAGCAGGGCATCCGGCTCGCGTTCGAGCGCGCCGGGGTGCCGGGATGCGTCTCGCGCGTCGGCTCCGTGCTCGGGCTCTGGCTCGAGCCGGCTCCCGCGCCCCGCGCCTACCACCGCATCGACCCGCGCGGCGCGGAGCGCTACGCGGAGATCCATCCGCTGCTTCTGCAACGCGGGATCTGGCTCGCGCCCTCCTACTACGAGGTCGCCTTCGTTTCGACGGCGCACGAGACGAGCCACCTCGAGCAGGCGGCCGCCGCGCTCCAGGCGTCGCTGCAAGCGCTCGGGGAGGCGCGCCCCGCGTGATCCACCCGACCGCTCCCGGTCGATTGCTCCTGCGGGCGCTGCGCCGCGAGCTGGTTCCGCGAACTCCCGTCCGGCTCATGCGGCAAGCCGGCCGGCACCTCGCCGAGCATCGCGCGGTGTGCGCGCGCGAGGCCCCCGTATGAGCCGCTCGCTCGACACGCTGGTGATCGGCGCGGGGATCTCGGGCCTCGCCTACGCGCACGCGCGAGGCCCCGATGCCGACCTCGCGGTGGTCGAAGCCTCCGACTCGACCGGCGGCTGGGTTCGCACCGAGCGGGGCGTCTGGGACGGCGCGGGGGGCGAGCTGCGCTACGAGCGCGGGCCCGAAGCGCTGCGGTCGGGATCGCCCGAGGTCGTGGCGCTCTTCTCGGAGCTCGCCCTCGAGCTCGTGCCGGCTCCGCGCGGTGCGCACAAGCGCTTTCTTTGCCATCGAGGACACCTGGTCGCGCTCTCGCCGCTCTCCTTCTTGTCGAGCCCGCTGCTCTCCTGGGGTGGCAAACTGCGGATTCTCGGGGAGTTCCGCCGCGACCCGCGGGTCGCGCTCGGCGGCTCGCTGGCGGAGTTCGTGCGCCACCGCTTCGGACAAGAGGTCGTGGAATCGCTGCTCGACCCGTTCGTCAGCGGCGTCTGGGCGGGCGACCCGGAGCAGCTCTCGCTGCGGGCGACGTTCCCTGACCTCGCGCGGATGGTCGAGGATCACGGGAGCGTCACCAAGGCGTTGTTCAAGAGAAAGCGCGACCGCGCCGCGTCTGCCGCGCCGACCTTGTGCAAGCCGCGCGGAGGCATGGGATCGCTGACGCGCGCGCTCGCCGAGAGCCTCCTGCCGCGCTTGAGGCTCTCGACGCCGGTGGAGTCGCTGCGGAGACAGGGCGCCCGCTTCCGCGTGATCGCCGGCGGCGAGCTCTTCGACTGCGCACGCGTGGTCGTCGCCACGTCCGCGCGAGCGGCGGCCGAGCTGCTCGGTGAAGCGAGCCCGGAGGCATCGCGCGAGCTGGCGACGATCTCCTTCGAGAGCCTCGCCTGCGTGATCCACGCTTGGCCGCGCGAGCGCGTCGCGCACCCGCTCGACGGCTTCGGCTATCTCGTCCCCTCGCGCGAGAAGCGCCTCCATCTCGGCACGCTGTTCTCCTCCTCCATCGATCCCGACTGCGCGCCTCGCGGCACGGTGCTCCTGAGGACCCTGCTCGGCGGCGCACGGCATCCGGAAGTGGCCGAGATGTCCGACCCGGAGATTCTCGCCATCGTGGAGCGCGAAGTCTTCCCGCTGCTCGGCCTGTCCGGCGACCCGCCCTGGTCGCGCGTGCTTCGCTATCGCTCGGTTCTGCCGCGCTACGACCTGGCCCATCCCGCGCGCCTCGACGCGGTCGATCTCGCGCTCGCGCGCATCCCCGGCTTGCATCTGCTCGGGAACTACCTGCGAGGGATCGGCGTGCCCGCGCTGATCGAAGCCGGGCGCGCGCTTGCGAAGCAGCACGCTCGGGGCGAAGCCCAGGAGCCTCGCAGAGCAGGGGGGCTCGATCCGGCGGGCTGAGCGGCTCGAGCGAACCGCTCGGCGATCAGCCCGGCATCGAGGCGCGAATCGGCGAGGGCCGGCGGGTGGGGGCGACCGGCACCGGCTTCACTTCGCTTCCTTCGCGCGCAAGAGCTTACGGAGCTCTTCGAGATCGTGCTCGGCCCGGCGACCGCGGCGATCCAGGGAGAAGAGGTAGACGAAGAGCACGATCCACACGATCGCGTAAGCCGAGAAGAGATACGGGAAGTTTTCCATGCAGGTCGCCTCAGGCGGGATGGATCCGGCGGTGAACGGCCTCGATTTCGTCCTCGACGTGCAGCGCCCGCAGCCGGACGAGCAGCATCCAAACGAATAGAAGCACGAAGCAGAGGCCCGTGAAGAGGAGCGTGAAGCGCATGCTCGGGTCGGCGAGCCCCCCCTCGCCGGGACGGGCAGTGATCACGGACGGGTGGATGCCGCGCCACAGCCGCACCGAGATCATGATCAGCGGGATGTCGAGCGCCCCGACGATGCCGAGCACGGCGGCGTAGCGCGCCACCGCCTCCTCGGCGCCGCCGAAGGCGCGCAGGAGAAGGTAGGAGGCGTAGATCGTCCACAGGATCATCGTCATGGTGAGGCGTGGATCCCAGGTCCACCACGCCCCCCAGATCGGTCGCGCCCAGATCGGGCCGGTGAGGAGCACCAGAGTGCAGAAGATCATGCCGATCTCGGCTGCGGCACGGGCGACACGGTCGTAGGCGGCGCGACCGCTCCACAGGAAGAGGCTGCCGGCGATCGCGACGACGAAGAATCCGAGAAAGGCGGCCCAGGCCGCCGGAACATGGAAGTAGAAGATCCGCTGGACGATCCCCTGCACCCGCTCGGTCGGCACCACCATGAAGATCAGGTAGAGGGAACCGAGCATTCCCGGGCCGACGAGCAAGGGGAGCAACCGCTCCGTCCACGAGCCAAGTCGTTTCATCGCCCCTCCGCTTCTATTCCCGAACCACGTACTCGAACAAGAGCCAGCCGCTGGCGGCGAAGATCACGTCGAACGCGGCCAGCACCTGGATCCAGACCGAGACCTCGGCCACCGAGCCGTCGCCGAGCAAGCGCGCCGAAGCCTTGACGGCCGCGATCAAGAGCGGCGAGACGAGCGGCAGGACGAGCAGCGGCAACATCACCTCGCGGGCCCGGATCCGCACCGAGATCGCGGCAAACAGCGTCGTCACCGCGGAGAAGCCGACGTTGCCGAGGAAACAGACCACGGCCAACCAGCCTAGATGACCCGTCGGCGTGACATTGAAGAAGACCACGCTCAACGGCACCACGAGGAACTGGAGCACGGTGAGGATCACCACGTTGCCGAGCATCTTGGCGACAAAGATCATGGCGGGATCGAGCGGAGCGGTCACCAGCCCGTGCATGCAGGCGTTCTCGCGCTCGAGCAGGAACGTGCGCTGTGCGCCGATGGTCCCGGCCAGGACGAAGGCGAGCCAGAGCGCCGCCGCGGCCGCCTCGGGCGTGGGGCGCTCCGGAAAGGCGAACTGAAAGACCAGCAGCACGAGGAGGCCGAGCACGGCGAGCGAGCTCACCCCTTCGCGGGTGCGGAGCTCGATCCGCAGGTCTTTGGCGAGGATGGCGAGCATCGCGGTCAGCGCGTCTCGGCTCCGACCTGCGGCTCGCCGGCCTCGCGCTGGTAGATCTTCGCCATCTCGCGCGGCGCGGGGACGGACCGTCCCGAGTGCCAGACCATGCGTCCGCCGCAGAGGATCACCGCGCGATCACAGACCTCGAGCCCGTTCTCGATGTCGTGGGTCGTGAGCACGATCGTCCTTCCCTGGCGGTGGGCGCGCGTCAGGATCTCCTGCAGGTGGAGGACGGCCTGCGGATCGAGGCCGGAGAAGGGCTCGTCGAGGAGCAGGAGGTCGGGGGCGTGAAGGAAGGCTCGCGCGAGCGCCAGCCGCTGTTCCATGCCGCGCGAGAAGGTGCGGACCGGGCGATCTCGCCATGCCGTCAGGCGGACCTCGGCGAGCATCTCCTCGACCCTCTGCGCGGGGTTCCCGATGCCGAACAGGGCCGCGTAAAAGTGCAGGTTCTCGGCCGCCGTGAGATCGCCGTAGAGGAAGCTCCCGTGGCTGAGCATGCCGATGCGCCGGCGGATCTCCGGCCGCAGCTCTCGCTCGCCGAAAAGCCGCAGCGACCCCTCGGTCGGCGTGAGCACCGTGGCGAGAAGCTTGAGAAGGGTCGTCTTGCCGGCGCCGTTCGGGCCGAAGATCGCGAGGCTCTCTCCGGCGTGGACCACCAAGTCGAGCTCACCGAGCGCCCGCACGGACCCGAAGCCGCGACCGAGACGAATCGCTTCGATGACGGTTTCTGCCATGGTCGCCAGCCCATAGCCGATGTCCGCGGCGATGGAAACGTCGTGCGCCCCGGAATGCGAACCAGGGCTCGTGTCTTTGCGGGTGCTACACGGTCTTCGAGAAGAGCGGGGCATCGCCCTCGCGACGGCGGAGATAGGCGTCGAAGACCATGCCGACGACGCGCAGGAAGATGCGCCCGAGGAGCGTGACCGAGATCTCGCCGGGACGCCGCTCGATCAGGCCATCCCGCTCCAGGTCCTCGAGCCGCGACGACTCGTCCGCGAAATAGCGCTCGAAGTCGATCCCGAATTCACTTTCGATTTCACGCGCTCGCAAGCGACCGTGGCAGAGGATGCGCAGGATCACCTCGCGGCGAAGGACGTCGTCGTCGGTCAGGCGGATGCCGCGCATGGTCGCGAGGTCGCCGCCTCCGATCCGCCGCGTGTACGAGGCCAGATCCCGGAAGTTCTGGGCATACACGCGCCCGATCCCGCTGATCGCGCTCACCCCGAGTCCGAGCAGATCGCAGCCGGAATGCGTCGTGTAGCCCTGGAAGTTGCGCGCGAGCGTGCGCTCTTCCTGGGCGACGCAGAGCTCGTCCGTCGGACGCGCGAAGTGGTCGAAGCCGATGAAGCGATAGCCGGCGGAGGTCAGCTGCCGGAGCCCGGCCGCGAACAACTCGAATTTCGCCCTTCCCTCCGGGATGAAGCGCGCGAAGGCCGCCTGCTGCTTCTTCAGCCAGGGAACGTGCGCGTAGCTGTACATCGCGATGCGGTCGGGGCTCATCTCGATCACCCGGTCGAGCGTCCGCGTGAACAAGTCCACCGTCTGATGCGGAAGACCGTAGATGAGGTCGACGTTGATCGACTCGAAGCCTTCACCGCGGCTCTGCTGGAAAAGCTCGTTCGTCGCTTCGAAGGGCTGAACCCTGCGGACCGTGCTCTGCACGAGCGGATCGAAGTCCTGGATCCCCAGCGAGAGGCGGTTGAAGCCGAGACGCCGAAGCCGTGAGATGTGCTCGGAGGTCGTGACGCGCGGGTCGACCTCGACGCCGATCTCCGCGTTCGGGTCGAAGCGGAACCGACTCCGCGCCGCGCCGAAGAGATCCTCCATCTGCTGCGGAGACAGATAGGTCGGCGTTCCGCCTCCCCAGTGAAACTGCTCGACCGCTCGCCCGGGATCGAGCCGCTCCGCGAACCGCTCGATCTCTCGCTCGAGATCCGCGAGGTAGGGGATCGCCACGCCGTGGTCGCGACTAATGACCGTGTTGCAGCCGCAGTAAAGGCAAAGGTTCTCGCAGAACGGCAGATGCATGTACAGCGAGAGGGGCCGCGGGCTCGTCGCGCCGTTGGACTGCTCGAGCGCGGAGCGCATCTCGGCCGGGCCGAAATCCGTGCGCCACTCCGGAGCGGTTGGATAGCTCGTGTAGCGCGGCCCGGGAACGTTGTACTTGTCGAGCAGCTCCGGCGAGAAGCGGACGCTCTCCTCGCCGCAGTGGATCTCCAGTGCTTCGTTTTTCCGGCTCATGACGGCGAAACTCCCGGATCACGATAGTCCTCGGCCGAGAGCTTTTCCAGGTGGCAGTCGAACTCCGCCTCGCGGATCGCGGCGACATCCGCCTTGGCGGCGGGGCCGCGAGGTCGCGCGGAAGGGGCTCGCAGGGGCAGATCGCCTGTACGCCGTCGTCGGCAGCGTCTCGCGCCGACAGCCCCTCGCGCGCACCTCTCGACGCGCGAGCGTCGGCGAGGCGCCGCACTGCCCGATCGGCCGGTGAGCACGGCGTTCGCTTGGCGTGAAGGCCGGGGCTATGCCGAATCGCCGGGGGAAGTCCATAGTGATTTCACCCAACGCGTACGCGTGTGTTTTCGAAAGCCCGCGCGTTGATAAAGAGCCTGCGCTCTTTGATGATCTGATTCGACTTCTAAATCGATGGCATCACATTCAAGCTGCCGAGCTCGTTTGATCACTTCATTGAGAAGTTGACTTCCAGTTCCCGTGCCTCGGGCTTCTGGCGAGACATACAGCTCTTCTAACCAACTGGATTTTCCACCATGTTCAATGGTCCAGATCAATGACACGCAGGCCACGCCGACTATTTCTTTTTGGCGGCGCGCGATGAGAATAAAGCCAAGATCTGGGTGATTGAGATACCCTTCGATTGCTCTGAGAATTCGTTCGGGCGCAATCTCGATATGATGCTCGGCCATTTGAGCCTTGAGGAGGTCAAGGACTTTTTGTTTGTGGGATTCTCGAGCCGGTTCGATTTGGATTTCTGCTTGCATTGGTTTCGTCCACACTCATCCGAAAACGTAGACATCGAATCGCCTGTGTTCAAGACCTCCCAAATGTGCCGTCGGCATCTCGCCGGAACAAGCGCGCGGCCGCCCCGTGGACACCACACCCCCGCGAGCTCTCGTGCCGCGCGCGCCAGGATGCGGCTCGCCAGGTTGCGCACCCTCACGCGAAAAACGACAGCACCATCTCCACTACCGGGATCTGATTCGGAGACGTGCGACCGTTCGAGAGGCCCGGTCCCCCACCTCCGCGGCGAGGCGAACGAGACCTTCGGACCAGGAATCGTGCCTGGCCGAACGTCGTCTGCTTCTCTCCTTCCAACGTTCCGGCCGGGCTAGAAGGAGGCCGGAATGTCAGACGCTCTCTTCAGCTCGACGGTAGGCGATCCGTTTCTATTGTCCCTGTTCTTTGTGTTCGCTGCAGAGATGGGAGACAAGACGCAACTCGTCGCGTTGGCGTTCGCCACCCGTTACACAACACAGACCGTACTGCTGGGAGTGCTCGTGGCTACCCTGCTCGTGCATCTGTTCTCGGTTGGCCTCGGCGAGATCGTTGGGCTCACCATTCCCGTCTTTTGGGTACACGTTCTTGCAGGGGTGGCGTTCATCGCGTTCGGGCTATGGACGCTGCGGGGCGACGAGCTGAGCGATGACGACCATTTGACCGAGCGGCGCTGGGGACCGTTGATGACCGTCGGCACGACCTTCTTTCTCGCAGAACTGGGCGACAAGACGATGCTGATGACAGTCACTTTGGCGAGCCAGCACCACAGCTTCGTCAGCGTATGGCTGGGCAGCACGCTCGGCATGGTGGTTGCCGATGGGCTAGCGATCGTAGTGGGCCGAGTCGTTGGGGCGCAGCTACCGGAGCGACTCATCAAGTTCGGCGCGGCCACCATCTTCCTCGTCACAGGAGCCGTGACGATCATCGGGGCGGTTTTATCGCTCCAGGCGGCGTAGCGGAAACCTCTCCCGGCTACATTCCTCCATGAACCGGACTGAGCAAACTGCGATGAGTACCCAATCGACAGCATGGTGGGTCTTTTCCGAATCTGAGACGGCAGAGCGACTCGGCGCCGACCGCGAGATCGGCCTCACGAGCGAGGAAGCCAAGCGTCGCAGCCAAGCGCACGGCACCAATCGGATCGCCGGTAAGCCGCCTCGTTCGCCGTGGCTGCTGTTCTTCGGGCACATGTTCGCGTAATTCATGTGCGCGTCGCTCGGTTGCGACGGGGTCATCCAGCCGACCATCGACGAGAAGAGGCTCCACACCACAACGCTCGCCGCACCCGCGGCGGTGCCGATGCCAGGTGAGCCGCCGATGGCGGCGCCGACCGGCTCCGCTACTCGCAGCCTTCGAACCGTGCGATGGGTATGCCGCTCGGCACTGTAGGCGGCACGAATCGGCAGAGGTTCGCGGGGAGCGCTCGTGGGTCGAGCAGACCATCGCGAACGAATGCTACCAGTGCATCGAGCTCGCTCGGCGAAAGCGGGGTGGGCTTCGCCACCAGCGGATCGAGGCGCCGCAAGACCGGCTTCGTCGGACCGCGGCGCTCCGTGAGGTCGGCGTCGACCCCTGCGTCGCTGGGATCGTAGGTGCGCGCCGACCGCACCACGTTCGCGTGGTGGCGGATCGCGTCCTCGAGGCGCGTGAACGCGCCGTTGTGGAAGAAGGCCGGCTGCACCGCGACGTTGCGGAGCGGCGATGTGCGGAACTTGTACCGGTCGTCAGGGTCGCCGGTGATTTGCTCGGCGCCGAAGTCCTCGTCCTGCCCAGGCCCGTCGAACACCACGTTGCCGGAGCCTACGCCGAAGCGGGGCGCGATCTGCGGGACGCCGAGCACGTGGTTCTCGAAGTCACTGAACATCTCGTTCGAGCGTCCGCCAACGGCATGGCACGCGACGCACCCTGCGCGGCCGAAGAAAAGGACCGCGCCTTGCTTCTCTCGTGACGTGAGCGCGTCGCTCTCGCCACGCGCGAACCGATCGATCGGCGCGTCCGCAAAGGTCAGCGAGAGCTCGAACTCGGCGAGCGCACTGCCGATCATCGCGAACGTGATGCCGCCACGCGGCAGCGGGGCGCCGCCGTTGAACGCCTCCCCGAATCGATCCAAGTACTCCTGCACCCCATTGAAGCGCCCGAGCACGAGGTCGCGGATCGGTTCGTTGCGAAACCCGCTGGCATCGGGCGGCGGCACTGGCGTGCCCTCGCCGTCGTCGAAGGCATCGAACTGAGGCGCGATGGTCCCGGCGGTTCCCGTGAAGCCCGCCATCTCCACCAGCTCGGTTTGCGGGATGTGTCCCTGGGCAGCGAGCAGTGTGCGCACGTTCGGATCGTTCGTCGGGAAGCGGATCGTGCCTTCCGGGGGCGGGAACTGGAAGCCCCGTGAGTTGTCGAAGGGATCCTCCGAGAGAGACTGGAAGCGACCATTGAGCATGAGTTTCGGATAGAAGCCGCTGTTGATGACGATCGGCGCCTTCCGCTGATTGCGCGCTCCATGTCGGTTCGGGCCGACCACACCGTTGTTACCCACGCCGATCGCGATCGATTGCGTGTCGCCGAACCCGTTCATGGGCGCATGACAACCCGCGCACGAGTTGTCCTCATAAATTCCGTTCAGCTGGTCGAAGAAGATGAGGCGCCCGAGGTCCGCGAGGCGCGTGTCGATCGGGCGCCCGAGCCGGCTCTCCAGGCTCTCCTCGATGCGACCCGTGAAGCCCGCCCAGGCGAGCTCTTGACGGAGGATGTCATCGAGCGACCGTGGGTTGTGCCGGCCCGGATCGGACACCTGCGCGGACGATCCGCCGGCGAGCGCCATGGTGAGTGCCGTCACGACGAATGTCCTCGTTGCTGAACGATTCACCATGACAGTGCTCCTTGTCTGTTCTCGTCGAGTGCATGGCCAGATCGTGCACCCAAGAGCGGAGCAAGGAGTGTTCCAGGCGGCTGCGCCTTGTCGGTTGGCCGATTCGTCTCACGCAGGCGAGGCTGGGTGTGCGCGCATTCCCCCAACCGGTGGGGCTTCTCCACCATGTCTATTTGAGCCCTGCATAAGTAATCGAAAAGGTGGAAGCTCTGGAACCCTTGGCAAACCTACATTCCGGAGGACACCAGCGTTTCCATTACTTCTGCAACGATCAATAATCGGTGGGGGGTTTCCCCGGACCTAGGCTCCTCGATAATCGAGAGACTCGAAAAGCGAGCGCTCACCGCTCCCTCACTCCCCCCTCAGCACTTCGATCGGGCTCCGCGAAAGAGCGCGAACGCTCGCCGCGAGCCCCGCGACGACCGATAGCGCGATCGTCCCGGCGAACGCGACCGCGAATGGCGCAGGCCGGAACTGCCACTCGATCTCCATTCCCCGCGTGAGGACGACCCAGGCGAGGACGCCGCCTCCGACGACGCCGATTCCGGCGGCGACGGCGCCGATGAGCGCGTATTCGACCGAGAACACGAGGACGACGCCGCGGCGCGTCATGCCGAGCGTCTTGAGGAGCGCCACCTCGCGGCCGCGGCGGATCGATCCCGCGCTGATCGCACCGGCGAGGATCGCGATGCCCGCGAACACGGTGAAGCTACCGAGCACACGAATGCCGAGACCGAGCCGGTCGAGGATCGTGACGATCTTGTCGATGATCTCGCGGATTTTCAGGACCGTGACGTTCGGGAAGGAGGCCGCGAGCTCGTCCTGGATCCTCTGCTCCTTCTCGGACGCCTTCGGATCGTTGTTCTCGACGAGGCGCGCGGCCGCAACCCGCGACTGCGGCGCTCCTTCGAGAACTCCCGGCTCGACGATCAGGAAGAAGTTGATCCCGAACGTCCTCCAGTCGACCTTTCGAAGGCTGGTCACGACGAGCTCGACCGGTAGCCCCTGCACGTTGAACGTGAGCTTCGACCCGAGCCCGACGCCAAGGTCCTTCGCGAAGTCGTCCTCGATCGAGATCTCGCCGTGCCCGGGGTCGCTCCACAGCTTCCCCGCGACGATCTTGTTCCCTTTCGGCAGATCCGGCAGATAGGTGATGTTCTGTTCGCGCGTCAGGACCCAACGTTTCCGACCTTCGTCGGGCACGCTCTTCGCGAGATCCTCGACCGGATGCCCGTCGATCGATAGAAGCCGCGCGTTCACGACCGGCACCGAGTCGATGTTCCTCGCGTTCTCCTTTTCGAGGATCGCGCGCACCCCGTCCCACTGATCGGGCTGGATGTCGACGACGAACGCGGTCGGCGAGCTCTCGGGAAGATCGGCGCGGAACTCCTCGATCAGACGGTCGTGGACGAGGAACATCGCCACCACGACGAGGACGCCGAGTCCGAGCGCCACGATCGCGCCGAGCGTTCCCGCTCCCGGGCGCGCGAGGGCCGTGAGCCCGTGCCGCAGCCAGATCCGGGTCGACCGCGCGGGAAGCCGGCGCGCGGACGCGACGATGCGCGAGGTCGCAAACGCCGCGAGGGCGAGGGCGAGGACGGCGACGACGATCCCGAGCGTGAACCCTCCGCCGAGCGCCGCCGAATCCGACTGTACCCAGGCCGTCACGAAGATCCCGGCGATGAGGACGCCCCCCGTCAATGCCGAGGCGATCCGCCCTGCCGGAAGCGGCTCCGCTTCCCGGCGCATCACGCGAAGCGGCGCCACGCGGCGAAGCACCGTGAGCGGCGGGATGCTGAAGAGAACGGCGATTCCGATCCCGAGGACGACGCCGCGAAGAATCGCAACGGGTTGGACCGCGTCGATCTCGACGTTCGTCAGCAGGTTTCCGATGAAGAGCGGAACGAGCCGGACGACGAGAGCGCCCAGGGCGCATCCGACGAGCGAGCCGATCGCGCCGAGGAGGAGGGTCTGTCCGAGGTAGAGGGCCAGGATCTCGCGCGGCCGCATCCCGAGGCACTTCAGGATCGCGATCGAATCCATCCTCCCCGCGATCCAGGAGCGCACCGTCTGCGCGACACCGATGCCGCCGATGAGAAGGGACAGAAGGGCGACGAGACCGAGAAACCTCCCTGCCCGCTTCAATCCCGAACGCAGCTCCGGCTGCGCGTCGGCGTAGGTTTCGAGCTTGTAGGCGGTGTCTCCCGCGAGCGCGGATTCGATCCGCTTCTTGATCGCGTCGATCTCTTCGGCGTCCGCCGTGTCGCCCGCCGCGACGAGCGTTCTGTATTCGATGTGGCTTCCGAGCCGCTCGAGGTGCGCGCGCTCGAGTCCCGCGCCGGAGATGAAAACGCGCGGGCCGAGCGTGAACGACATCGAGATGCGGTCGGGCTCGGAGGAAACGACACCCGCGATGCGGAAATCGACGCCGCCGATCTTCAGCGTGTCGCCCTTCGAGAGACCGAGATGCGACAACAGATCGGGCGCGACGACAACGCCGCCGGGCCCGTCGGCCACGTCGACGCCGGCCGCGCCCGAACGCGACGCGGCGAGCAGCTCGGCAAGCGGTCGATCGGGATCAAGTCCGAGTTTTCCATAGAAGGGATACCCGCCGTCGACGACCTTCAGCTTCACGAGCTGGCTCTTGCCCGCGGGCGAGGCGACGATCGTCGCGAGCTCCTTGATGTCCGCCCGCTTCACGCGCCCGCCGCCGCGCGCGATGAGCCCGTCGATCGCGGCGTCGACCTCTGCCGTCAGCGGACGGCGGCCGGAGGCGGCGATGTCCGCGGCGAGGAGCTTGCGGGCTTCGGCGCGGATCCCGCGATCGAGTGCAAGCGAGAGCCCCGCGACTGCGGACACCGCGGCGACTCCGATCGCGAGGCATCCGATGAAGAACGCGATCCGCCCGCGTCCTCCGCGCGCCTCGCGCCGGATGAAGCGGACGGTCTGCCGGAAGGTCACGCGATCCGCCCGTCTTTCAGGCGCACGATCCGGTCCGCGAGAGCGCCGACGGCCGGATCGTGCGTCACGAGAACGAGCGTCGTGCCGGAATCCGAGCGGAGCCGCTTCAGCATGTCGAGGATGACGGCGCCCGTTTCGGAGTCGAGGTTGCCGGTCGGTTCGTCCGCGAGGAGGATCGGCGGGCGCGTCGCGAACGCGCGCGCGAGCGCGACACGCTGCTGCTCGCCGCCCGAGAGCTGACCGGGATAGTGGTGCCCCCGCTCGGCGAGTCCGACCGCGCGGAGAAGCTCGTCGGCCCGGGCTTCGGGGTCGGAGTCGTGGCCGTCGGCGAGCTCGAGGGGCAGCATGATATTCTCGCGGGCCGTCAGATTGGAAAGAAGTTGGAACGACTGAAACACGAAGCCGATCTTGTGCCGCCGCAGGAGCGCCAGCGCGTCTTCCGAGAGGTTGTGGATCGGCACGCCGTCGAGGAGCGCTTCCCCCTCCGTCGGCCGGTCGAGCCCGGCCATGAGCGCAAGCAGCGTCGACTTGCCGCTTCCCGACGGCCCGAGGATCGCGATAAATTCCCCCGGCGCGATCCGCAGGTCGACCCGGTCGACGATCGTGAGCATCCGGCCGCCCGACGGAAGGCGGCGAGTGAGGTTGCGGAGCTCGATGCGGGGCGTCGGGTTTCCGTCGGTGGACGGGCTTCCAGTAGCGGCCGGTTTTCCATTCGCAGCCGGGGTTCCGGTCGAGGTTCGGCTCGAGGAGAGCGAGGAGAGAGAGATGGCGTCGTTCATGGCCGGCGAGTATCCCATCTTCATGCGTCTTCTGCTTCTCGTCGGGGCGGTCGTTGCGGTCGCGTCAGGCGCGCCTGTCATTTCGGATACGCCGGGCGCGGCCGCTGCGGGCATTCCGGGCGCGTCCGTCCCCGCGCCCGCGCCGCCGCTCGTCGTATTTCTTGGCGACAGTCTCACGGCCGGCTACGGGCTGTCGGAGGACGAGGCCTATCCTGCGATCGTCGCCAAGCAGCTCGCCGCGGCGGGGCATCCGATCCGCTTCGTCAACGCGGGCGTGAGCGGCGACACGTCCGCCGGGGGACTTCGGCGGCTCGACTGGGTCCTCAAGCAGAAGCCCGACGTTCTCGTCGTCGGCCTCGGCGCGAACGATGCGCTGCGCGGCCAGCCGATCGAGGGACTCGAGACGAACCTGAGTGCGATCGTCACGAAGGCGCGCGGCGCGGGTGCAAAGGTTCTGCTCCTCGGCATGCGGATCCCGACGAACTATGGGCCGGAGTATACGGAGAAGTTCGCGGCGGTTTATGCGAAACTCGCGAAGGAGATGAAGATCGCGCTCGTTCCGTTTCTTCTGGAGGGCGTCGGCGGCCATCCCGAGCTGACGCAGCCGGACGGATTGCATCCGACGGCGGAGGGGCAGCGCATCGTGGCGGAGAATGTCCGGCCTCATCTCGAGAAGGTGTTGGCGGGGATTGGGGGGGCCAAATGTCAACCATATTCCGGTGATGACCGGAGAAGACGAGCCATTGCAACGATCAGTTGGTCGATGAAATGATTCACCCCTACGATACGGCAGGGACTGGATTCTCCCGGGAATTGTTCCCCCGTCTCTTGCGGTAACTGTCAGGTCTCCAGGAGGAGGTCACGGCTCATGAAAGTGCTTGCTGTCCATCCGGGTCCGCTCATGTACACCAAGATCTATCTTCGGCTGGAGCCGCTCGGTTTGGAGTTGGTCGCGCAAGCCGCCAGACAGGCCGGCCACGACGTCCGCCTGCTGGACTTGCAGGTGGAGACGCATCGCGACTACGTCAGGCTGCTCGACGACTGGAGTCCCGACGTCGTCGCCTTCTCCTGCAACTATCTGGCGAACGTGCCGGAAATCGTCGACCTGGCCAAATTGACCAAAGAGAAGCTGCCCGGCTGCTTCTTTTTCGTCGGGGGCCACAGCGCTTCCTTCATAGCGCGGGAATTTCTGGAGCATGCGGCAGGCACCATCGACTGCGTTCTGAAGGGTGAAGGCGAGGCGGCCGTCACCAGCCTCTTGCTGGCCGTCGATCACGATCGCAACGCCATCACCAAAGTGCCGGGCGTCGTCACGCTGGCCGGTGAAGGACCGCCGCCTCAGTTCGTCGACAGCCTGGATGACCTGCGGCCCGCGCGCGATCTGCTGCGCCATCGCCGCAAATATTTCATCGGCGAGCTTGACCCCTGCGCGTCCATCGAATTCGCCCGTGGCTGTCCCTGGGACTGCTCATTCTGCAGCGCCTGGACCTTCTACGGGAGGAGTTACCGAGTCGTCAGCGCGGAGCGGGCCATCGAGGATCTAAAACGGATCAACGAGCCTGGCATCTTTCTCGTGGACGACGTGGCTTTCATCCAGGCGAAGCACGGGCTCGAGATCGGCGAGGCGATCGCCCGTCAGGGCATCAAAAAGCAGTACTACTTGGAAACGCGCGGGGACGTACTCCTGCGGAACAAGGAGGTGTTCCAGCTCTGGAAGACGCTGGGGCTCCGATACATGTTCTTGGGCATCGAGGCGATCGACGAAGAAGGCCTTAGAATGCACCGCAAGCGCATCTCGCTAAGCAAGAACTTCGAGGCGCTGGAGTTCGCCCGTTCGCTCGGCATCAAGGTGGCGATCAACATCATTGCCGACCCCGACTGGGACCGGACACGTTTTGCGCTCATCCGCGAGTGGTGTCAGGAGGTTCCGGAGATCGTGAACATCAGCGTCAATACGCCCTACCCGGGCACGGAGAGCTGGCGCACCGAAGCGCGCAAGTTCCAGACGCGGGACTATCGGCTCTTCGACATCCAGCACGCGGTGCTGCCGACGCGGCTACCGCTCTCGGAGTTTTACGAGGAGCTGGTCAAGACCCAGCAAGTTCTGAACAAAAAACACCTGGGTTGGGCCCTGCTCAAGTCCACGGCCAAGATCGCGGCCGGCCATCTTCTGCGCGGCCAGACGAACTTCGTGAAGATGCTCTGGAAGTTCAACAGCGTGTACGACCCCAAGCTGCAGCTTGCCGATCACCAGCGGCCCGTCAAGTACGAGATGACGCTGCCCGCGGCCACGCAAGAGAAGATCAATTCCAAGCTGCTCTACGTCCTGCCGCCTCGCGGCCGCCACGGCCGCGTCATCGACGACTCGACCGAGCAGTTCGTCGATGCCACCCGGACGGGGACGGGCGTCTAGAGCCGGTCTGGCCGTCCATAGGCCACCGTTCTTCATGCCTCGGGGCATCGTTCTCCTGGCTGTGGTGGCCGCCATTGGCGGCGCAGCGGCCGGCTGGCGCACCGCGCTCGCTGCGCCGCCCGGTCCGACGCTCCGTGAGCTGAAGAACTGCACCTACAGTGGCTTCGATGTGATCAAGGCGCCGATCACCCTGAAGGACGGTCATTGGGAGGGCGAACCGTACGTCGCAGGCGGTGCGTCGCGCCCTAGGATAACCTTCGTGCGTGACTTCTACCGGGCCGCGGATCTGGATGACGACGGGTCGGACGACGCGATCGTTCTGCTCGCGGAGGACGGCGGCGGTTCCGGCGAATACCTTTACCTGGCTGTCGTCGCGCATCGCGACGGCCGGCTGCGCAACATCGCCACAGTGCGGCTGGGCGACCGGGTGCAGATCCGCGATGTCCGCGTCGACGAGCGGCAGATCGTGGCTGACCTGGTACAAGCCGGGCGGCAAGATGCAGCCTGCTGCCCGGGAGATCTGGTCACACGCCGCTGGCGATTGGGGCCGAAGGGACTGCGAGAGCCGGACGCCGCGACCAAGGCCGGGAGACTGACGCTCGAGACGATCGCCGGCACGGAGTGGGTGCTGCGCTCGTGGACCCTGGCCGAACCAGCCCCTGCCGAGCCGCAGGTGACGATGGAGTTCAAGGACGGCAAGTTCGCCGGCACGGCGGGCTGCAACCGCTACTTCGCCGGGGTGAAACCCGGAGAGATGCCGGGCGACGCGACAGTCGGGCCGGCCGGGGCGACGCGGATGATGTGTCCGCCGGGGCAGATGGCGGTCGAGGATCGTTTCCTCAAGCAGCTCGCCGGCGTGAAGAAGTTCGGATTCATGGTCGGCCAACTGGCACTCTCCTACGAGACCGACGGGGTATGGGGAGCGATGCTGTTCGATCCGCGTGAAACGCCGACGCCCGGGCCAGCGCCGCGCTAAACAACGCTCGACTGTTGCCCTGACCACGCCGAAGCGCTCTTTCCTGGCCGCCGCCTTTGGTCTATCCGGGTCGTCATGTCGATCCACGATTTTTTTCGCGGTGGCGACGTCGACCTCGGTTGGCTCTCCGCGTATCTCGACGGTCTCGAGGGCGCGGAGCGCATCGCCGAGGCGCGTAGCCTCACCGCGATCGAGCAGGCGCAGCTCTTCGATCGAGCTGCCGGCTTTCGGCGCATCACGCTCGACGACTTCGTGCCGCCGGACGTTCCGGCGCTCCAACCCGTGATTCACTACGGGCGGAACTCCCTCCCCCTCTTCAGGATCTTCGAAAAGCGCTTCTGCAAACCCGACGCCGGCAGCGGCGAGCTCTGGGGGTACAACGAGCAGCGCTTCAAGGCCTTCACCGGCCCGGGCTACTTCGTGGCGAGGCCCGTGAGCGATCTCGAGGTCGTCATCGACTACGGCGCGCTCCCGCCGCGAAAGCCCGCGCAGTGGCCGCCGATCCTGCCGAACTCCGCGCGGCTCAGCCGCGTCATCTATTACCGCACCCGCGACTTCATGCGCGGGGTCTCGACGCACGTGTCGATCGGCCGCGCCACACGCGAGGGAAAGCCGATGAACAACTGGTTCGTGCTCTGCCGCGAGTAGCCCTCAGCTCGCGAGCGCCGCGCCCTCGGGCAGCCGCCGCCGCGGATGCAACCAGATCAGCACGCCGGCCAGAGCGAAGAGGATCGGCACGTCACCGACGAGGTGCATCATCTCGTGCTCCTGCACGAACGCGTCGTACGTCATGACGGCGCCGTGGAGCAGGCTCGAGAGGATCGTGAAGTCGATCAGGATCGCGTGCCTCACCGGATCGCGCGCGGCGGCGAACAAGCAGATCCCGAGCGAAAAATAGACGGCGATGATCATCCGCTCGTAGGCCGGATGCATCGACGGATGCGCCCAGCGAAAGCCGCCCGGCCAGAGATCGAACATGAAGGGAAGCAGAAGCACGAGGAAGGCACCCGTCGCCACCATCACGATGCGAAGCCAGAGAAGCCGGGTTTCGGGTTTCACGATAACCTCCTGTATTCGATCGCCGGGCAACGGTTGCGGAACGCCATCGCCTCCGCAACATAACAGGCTACAGGCGCGGAAGGAACGCGGCTTCTTGCCCGAGTACCCGGACATCACGATCTACCTCGAGCAGCTGCGGCCGCGGATTGTCGAGCAGCGGCTCGAGCGGATCCGGCTCGCGAGCCCCTTCTTCCTGCGCTCGGTCGATCCGCCGATTCGCGAAGCCGAGGGCAAGCGGGTGATCGGGCTCCGGCGCCTCGGCAAACGCATCGTCCTCGCGCTCGAGGCCGAGCTCTTTCTCGTCTTTCACCTGATGATCGCCGGGAGGCTTCGCTGGCGCCCGCGCGGAGCGAAGCCTCCCGGGAAGCTCGGACTCGCGGCCTTCGATTTTTCGAACGGGACGCTGCTCGCGACCGAGGCCAGCTCGAAGAAGCGCGCCTCGCTGCACCTCGTCCGCGGCGAGGCGGCTCTGGACGCCCACGACCCCGGCGGTCTCGAAGTGCTCGAGACCGACCTCGGCCACTTTCGCGAGACGCTCGTCCACGAGAGCCACACCCTCAAGCGGGCGCTCACCGACCCCCGCCTCTTCAGCGGCATCGGCAACGCATACTCGGACGAGATCCTGCATCGCGCGCGGCTCTCCCCCGTGAAGCTCACCCGCCAGCTCGATGCGAAAGAGATCGAGCGGCTCTTCGCGGCCACGAAGGAAACACTCCGCCACTGGACGGAGCGGCTTCGCCGCGAGGCGGGCGATCGCTTCCCGGAGAACGTGACCGCCTTCCGCGACGGCATGGCGGTCCACGGCCGCTACCGCCTGCCCTGCCCCGACTGCGGCGCCCCGGTGCAGCGGATCGCCTACGCGGAAAACGAGACCAACTACTGCGCCCGGTGCCAGACCGGCGGAAAGCTCCTCGCCGACCGATCGCTCTCCCGACTCATGAAAGAGGACTGGCCGCGGACGCTCGAAGAGATGGAAGCGCTCCGTGCCAAATGAGCTCGTGGCCCGGCTCGAGGTGCTGGCGGCGGCGTTTCTCTTCTCCACCGGCGGCGCGGCGATCAAGGCCGCGACGCTCACGGGCTGGCAGGTGGCGAGCTTTCGCTCGGCCGTCGCCTGCGTCGTGGTACTCGTCATTCTCCCCGCGAGCCGCGGCGGCTGGAGCGCTCGCACGCTCGCCGTCGGCTTCGCCTACGCCGCGACGATGGTTCTCTTCGTCATCGCCAACAAGCTCACCACCGCAGCGAACACGATCTTCCTTCAGTACACCGCGCCCCTCTACCTCGTTCTCGCCGGGCCCCTGCTGCTCGACGAGCCCGTGCGGCCACGCGACGTCGTGTTCCTTGCCGTGGTGGGCGCGAGCCTCGCGCTCTTCTTCGTCGACGCGCCGGCGCAGTCGCCGAGCGCACCGCGCCCGACGCTCGGCAACGCGCTCGCGCTCCTTTCCGGACTCTTCTGGGCATCGACCGCGCTCGGGCTCCGCTGGATGGCGCGCCCGGGAAGCGGCGGCGCGCCGGTGGCGACCGCCGTCGCCTGCGGCAACCTGATCGCGTTTCTCGCCTGCCTGCCGGCGGCGCTCCCCCTCGTCGATGTGTCGCGACTCGACCTGGCGATCATTCTCTACCTGGGCGTCTTCCAGATCGCCGGCGCGTACTATTTCCTGACGCGCGGGCTGCGCGCGGTGCCTGCGCTCGAGGCCTCGTTGCTGCTGCTCCTCGAGCCGGTACTGAATCCCCTCTGGGCCTGGCTCGTGCACGGCGAGCGGCCCGGGCCGTGGTCGCTCGTCGGCGGAGCCGCGATTCTCGTTGCCACCGCCGTGAAAACCTGGAATGACTCGCGCGTTCCGACAGTCCGTTCTTCGACGGATCGACCGGGAGGTGCGCCGTGAGAGTCGACTCGTTCGCCGACATCGAACCGGACTTCACGCAGCGCGTGCGCGAGATCGTCTGGTGCAGCGTCGCGACGGTCGACCGACAGGGCCGTCCGCGCTCGCGGATCTTGCATCCGATTTGGCAAGGCTCGACGGGATGGATCCTCTCGAGCCGCCACTCCCTGAAGGAGAAGCACCTCGCGAAGAATCCCTACGTGTCGCTCTGCTACGCCAACGCGAGCCTCGAGCAGGTCTACGCGGAGTGCCGTGCCGAGTGGGAGGACCGCGCCGAGGTCAAGTCGGAGATTTGGGATCTATTTGCGAGAACGCCACAACCCGTCGGCTACGACCCGATCGCCTTTTGGCCCGGGGGTCGGCAGGATCCGAACTTTGGGGTGTTGAAGCTCATCCCGTGGCGGATCGAGGTCACCTCGCTCGCCGATCTGATAAAGGGCGGCGGGAAGATCTGGTCGCAGTAGCGCGACGGCAGCGGCGTTGCGAATTCCGAGAAGCGCTGGCGTTTCCTGTCGGGAAGTACTCGGCCCGACAGGAAATGCCAGCCACCGCGCGAAGCGCGGAAAGCAATAGACCAGCGGCGTACGGATCGACTGCAAACCAGCCGCGTTCTCCTTCATGTCGAAGCGATCGTGCGGAGACTGAGGCCTTCCTGAGCGGCGTCAGGGAGTCGTCAGGATCGGCACCGCGCCCCGGCGCGGCGCCTCGCTGATCCCCCGACCGTAGGCGCGGAACTCTTCGATCTGCTCGTCAGCGAGCGGTTTCATCCACCGCTTCCGTTTCATGGCCGCTTCGAGGTGCGGCGCAAGCTCCTCCATCTTCCGGCGCTGGCGCTCGTCCTCGTTCGCCTTGAACTCCGGCATCACGCGGGCGGCGAAGAGCTCGAGCGACTCGCAGATGTGCTCGTGGCGGTTCTTGCCGCCCTGCTGGATGAACACGACCTGGTCGACACCCACGTCGGAGAACGCCTGGAGGTGAGCGCGCAGCTGGTCCGGCGTACCGATGCCCCGACCGCCGATGTCGGGCATCTTGCCGCGCGCCGCCTCGTACATCCGCCAGATGTCGGTGCGGCCGGGCTTGTGCGTACCGAAGATGTAGTGGTGGCCGAGCGCGAAGCCGAAGAACTGAAAGCCGTCGAGCCCGCGACGGCGCGCTTCCTCCTCGGTCTCGTGACAGGAGAAGCCGGTCACCATGGCGATATTGGGGTTGATCGCGTGGCCGATCGGCACGCACTCGTTCTTGAGCGTCGTGTAGTAGTCGTCGACCCAGTGCTTGGCCTCCGACGGGTCCACGAACGCGAAGGTGAGCGCGCCCAGACCGTGCCGCGCGGCCGTGTGGATCATCTCGCGGTTCGAGCACGCCACCCACATGGGCGGATGCGGCTTCTGCACCGGTTTCGGTAGCACGTTGCGGCACGGCATCGAGAAGTGCTTGCCCTGGAAGCCGGGGTAGGGATCCAGCACCATCATGTTGGCGACCTGCTCGGTTGCCTCCAGCCACATCGCGCGCTTCTCGGCGTAGGGCACGCCGAAGCCCTCGAGCTCGGCGCGCGAGGCGGATTCGCCGGTGCCGAACTCGACTCGGCCCTTCGAGACGAGATCGAGCGTGGCGATCTTCTCGGCGACTTTGGCCGGATGGTTGTAAGCCGGCGGCATCAGGAAGATGCCGTGTCCGAGGCGGATGCGCTGCGTGCGCTGGGAGCAGGCAGCGAGAAATACTTCCGGGGCCGACGAGTGGGAGTACTCCTCGAGGAAGTGGTGCTCGACCTCCCAGGCGAAGTCAATGCCGAGCCGGTCGGCGAGCTCGACCTGGTCGAGAGCCTCCTGAAAGAGTCTGAGCTCGTCCCCGTCTTGCCACGGGCGCGGCAGCTGATGCTCGTAGAAAATGCCGAATTTCATCTCTGCGTCCCCCCTCGGTTTGCCCTCTCCCCGACGGGGAGAAGTAGGATCAACTCGGAACGGGCCCGAGCCGCTCGAACTCGGCGATGATCGTCTCTCCGTCGGGTCGCGCCGCCCCCCCCGGTCTGCGTGCGGATGATCTTCTCGCAGATCGCGTCGACGACCGCTTCGATGCGCCGCGAATAGGCGGGGTCGGCCGAGAGCTCCTCGCGGCTGTAGCGGAGCTTCGCGGTCATGATTCGTTCTCCTCGGCTGGGGGAGCGATCGAGGCGACGATCTCCGGCCACTCCGCGGGCTTGAGGACCCCGAAGGCGAGCAGGCGCTTGAGCTCGCGGGTAAACCTCTCGGTCTGCTCGCTCGCACCGGCGACGCCCTTGGGTCCGCGCCGCGCAAGCAGCGACCACACCAGCGTGGCGCCGACCAAGACGCGGCCGAGCATCTCTGCGTCGATCCCCGGCTGGGTGCGCTCGCTCGCGGCCAGCAGCCGCAGGCCGTTCAAGAAGCGCTCCCAGGTCTCGTCTTGCGGCAGCGGGATGTCGGAAAGCATATGGAAGAGCCACAGGCGTGCGATCTCCGGACGCTCGAGGTGTAGCTTCACGATGTGATCGATCCGCTCGCCGAGCGACATCTCGGCTTCGAGGATGCGCTTCACCTCGCTCGACAGCCGGGCCGTGACGGCGGCGATCACCTGCCCGCGTGTGCGGAAGTGTTGATAGGCGGTGGTGCGGTTGACGCCGGCGCGGTGAGCCACCTCGGAAACGCTGAGACCCCCGGGTCCTCGCTCCGCCATCAGCGCTTCCGCCGCGTCCAGGATCGCTAGGTAGGTCGTACCCGGTTCGCGGCGGTTTGGTACGGCGCGTACGCTTGCCTGCATGGCTACCGTATCACACCTTGCGTCTAGTCAAGTCAACAACGTTGTTGTCTATCATGTTCGCCGTCGAACATGTCCGCGCCTACCCGGAGAAAGTCCCCGCGGGGAGCCGGCCAAGCCGGCGACCTTCGACCCAGCCGGGTGATCAACAGCGGCCCTGAAGGCAAGCATCGCGGGCCGGCCGCGGGCCCCGTGGTCGGCTGACCCGGAAGCTTTGCCGCAGGCTCAGGGCAGCGCGCTTCGCAAACGCAATCCCGCGACCCAAGTCCTCCAACACCATTTTGAACCCGAATCCCCCGTCCAGACCGAACGGTCGGCTCCTTCGGCTCGCCGGTTGCAAGCCGTCCTTCACCAGATCCACGTCGCCGCCAGGCCGCTCACCTTGACTTGTCCGTCGGGGGTTGCCGCCGGCGAAACGGTGTCCGGGAAAAAGCGCCACCGCCCCGGCTGCTGCTCGTGCTGGCGGTGCAGGTAGAGGAAGAGCTCGGTGGTTCCGGCGCCGAGAAATGCGGCGCCCACGACGTCGGAAAACCAGTGGGCGTCGTGGCCGATCCGGCCGAAGCCGTCGACGAGGGCGAGCGAGTAGATCGGCGCCGCGACGTACCATCGGTTCTCGAAATGCTCGCTGACGGCGGCCGCCAAGCTGAACATCGGCGTCACCTCGCCCGAAAAAAGAGACTCGCCGCCGCGAAAGAATGCGGTGTGGTCGTGACCGTCTTGACGGGGTCGCAGCCGACCGAAACCGTACTTGAATCCCAAATTCACGAGCGATGCCACGCCGGCGCCTTCGGCGCCTGTGATCGCGTCGTCGCGGGCGCGGGAGTCGTCGATCGAGTATCCATAGAGGTAGAGCGAGGCCGCGGCCGCCCCCACCGACCCGTAGCTCACGCGCTGCAGCAGATCGGCGGTGCTCGGCGACATGTTGTGGAGATGGCTGCGGATGGTCTGGTCGAGGGCGAACGAGCCCGCCCACACGCCGGCGATGCCCGCGAACACGAGGTAAAAGGTCGGCGATCGGAGGACGCTATCCTCGTCCGCGGCGTGCAGGGGAGAGGTCACGATGTCTACGAGATCGAGCTGCGTATTGTCGATCAGGTACTCGGCGTCGCGAGCGACTTCATTCGCTCCCGCGGGCGCTGCCCAGGCCGCCGAGGCGACCGCCATCGCCAGAGCCACGGCGAGCAGCGGCGAAGCGCCTCCCGGTCGTTGGCGTGCCATTGGTTCCGAGCCTCCGCCATCGCGTATTGCAAGACACGGGCCGGTCTTCCAGGTCGCGAGGTGGACGTTGCCCTTCACGACAGCTCGAGAACGAGGCGGACAGTCGAGTCGACGTAGCCGGCGTCGACATAGCCGATGGCGTTTGGATCCGACGCGACATAACGCTTCACGGCTTCCGTGGAAGACAAGATCACGGGGGGAAACGTGCCGAGAAAGTACTGGTCGTTCCAATAGGCCGCCAGCGCGGCGCTCGACATGCCGAAGACCCGTCGCGAGAAGATCTCTCGAATCGCGCTTCCTGCTTCGCGGTTGAGCGGGACGATCGGCGCCCCGTCGTTCCAGAAGCGCTGCTTCTTCAGGAAGATTCGCGCAACGTCGTCCACGGGTAGAGACCGATCGCGGCTCGGGTGAACGATCACGGCGATCGCGACGTCCACGGGTCGCGCGCTGGTTGCGACCAGCGACAACGCCAAGGCCAGCAGCGGCGCGGCGCGGCGCAGTATGTCAGAAGAGAAGCGCAAAGGATCCCTGCAGACCCGGAGAGGCGAACTCCGAGGAGTGGTTCGCGAACAGGTAGTCGGCCTTGAGGATCAGGAACGAGAGAGGACGCCAGGCGAGGCCGGTATCGTAGAGGTCGATCGCCGCGTGGTTGGCACCAGGCTCGTAATACTCGTAGCGAGCGATCGCGTGGATGCCGGCGAGCAATTCGACGACGCCCTGGAGGTATATCCCGAAGATTCGGTGGCCATCGGGATCACCGTGACCCGCCAGGAGCTCCCCGCTCGCCTCCCATCGGTCCCACTGCCAGAGCCCGTCGACGCCCCCGAGCTGATTCCACTTCCCGTTGCGCGTGAAGGCGAAGTACGAGCTGCCGAGCGACCAACCGCCGAGCGAGGAGAAATCGAGGCGGGCGCCGACGCTCTCGTCCGAAGGCGATGTCGACGTGTCCGACGTCAACTGATCGAAGAACTGCCCGTAGACCTTGTATGAGAGCGATCCGTCGGCGGGGAACGCGCTTCCCCAGAAGGCCGCGCCGGCAACGTGCTCGTCGAACGGGCGGCTCGTCACCAACGGACGAGAGGTCGTCCAGACCAGCGGCTCAGCGGGGACCTGGTTCCACCGTCCGACCGGGGTCAAGAACTTCCCGACCCGGAAGTTGGCGCGATCACTGAGATTCAGGTCGCCGTACAGTCGCTCGATCGACGCCTCGGCCTGCGAAGTGCCGCCCCCGCCGGTGTCGTCGAGATCGAAGATGTGCTGGAACCCGGTGTCCGAAAACAGGTGGAGATACGGCGTCGGATCGTAAAAGACGAAGAGATCCAGGTCGTCGAAGCCGAATCGCCAGTGCTCACCTTCGAGTCGCGAGACGGCGAGCGTGGAGTAGCCACCGATCGTGAACCCGGTGTCGCCGATCCTGAGCCCGCGACCCGGACGATACTCGAGGTCGCCAATCGCAGTCGGGCTGACCAGCACCGGTCTCTGTTCCGGCTGCGGGAGCTCCGGCGCGCGAGCGTCTTGCGCGAACGCCGCCGGCGCGAGCAGCAGAAGCAGGGCGGCAATCCACGCGACACGGAGACCAGCCGTCGGCCGGTCGAGGCGGCACGACATCCGCTCGGAGAATTGGAAATCGGACGCCGTCATGAAACGCTGACGCGAACTCGGAGGAAGCGCACTGACCTGGCAAACGTTAGCGTTTCCGTCACTTCGCACCAAGCTGCTCGCGTTCGCGCTGTTGATCGTCGTGGTCCCCGGGGGAGTCTTCGGCTGGATCGCGATCTCGAACGGGCGTCGCGCATTGACGGAGACGATCGGCCGCCAGCTCGCCGAAGAAGCGCGTGGCGGCGCCGACTCTCTGGCGGCGACTCTCAACACGGAGCTCGGCGACTTGCGCACCATCGCCCACCAAGACTTGATGAGAGAGATTCGCATCGGCGATCTCGACAAGCGGATTTCGGCATTCTTGGCTGAGGTAAAGCGGGGCGACGAGTCCATCGTGGAGCTCCACGTAACGGATTCGGCGGGACGGATCGTCGCCGCCAGCGACCCATCGAGCATCGGCCGGACGGATCCTCCGGTCGGAGGAGCAAACACCGCGCCGCTGGGGGAATCGCTGCGTGGCCCGCTGCGGCCGGGGGATAAAAGCGGGCTCGAGCTCGGCGTACCGATTCCGGACCCCGATCGCAGCGGCGCCTCCTTCGGGCGGTTGACTGCGCTCTACGACTGGGCGCACCAGACGAGCGCGCTCGGGCAGATTCGTCAGGGCCTGCACGAGATGAGCCTCGAAGCCGACGTCGTGATCACGGACGGATCCGGGGTGGTGATCGGCGGAGCCGTCGAGCCAGGCACGCGCGCGCCGATCGGCAGGGATCTGCGCGCCGCCGGATGGACCACGATCGATGACACGCGTGGCGGCGCTTCGTCCGGATTCGCCGTCGAACGAGCGGCGCGCGCGCTCGTCGGCTACTCGCGCATGCCCGGCGCCACCCCGGCCTGGACGATCCTCGTCGTGCAGCCGCTCTCGAGAGCGCTCCAACCCGTGCGCGCGATGACCGTTCGGCTGGGAATCGGTCTCGCCGCGGGGCTCGCGTTGGCGCTCGGTCTGGCGATCGTGCTCGCCAATCGCGTGGCCCGTCCGCTGCGCGAGCTGACGCTGGCCACACGAGAGATCTCGAGCGGCGAGCCACTCGCGGTGCCGATCGCCACGCGCTCGCGCGACGAGGTCGGTCAGCTCACGGCTGCCTTCAATCAGATGTCGGTCGACCTGCGGCGCGCGCAGAGCGATGTGCTCGAGGCCGCCAAGTTCGCGTTCGTCGGCGAGCTCGCGGCCGGCATCGCGCACCAGGTGCGAACCACGCTCGGGGTGCTGCGCAGCTCGGCGCAGATCCTTCAACCGTCGCTCGGCGCGAGGGACGCCGAGGCCGCGGAGCTGATCCAGATCATGCTCGACGAGATCGAACATCTCGACCACGTCGTCACGCAGCTCCTCAATCTCGGCAGGCCGCGCGAACTGATGGTCGATCGGACTCCGCTGCGCAACGTCGTGTTCCGAGCCGCCGACTTCGCCGAGCCCCAGGCTCGCGCCAAGGGCGTGATGATCCGCCGGGTCGGCGGCGAAGGCGCGCTTGCCCTCTGCGACGAGGGCCAAATGTATCAGGTCGCGCTGAATCTGATCGTCAACGCGGTGCAAGTGGTGCCGACCGGAGGCGAGGTGACCGTCGTCGTGCTACCAGAGAGCGGGGGCTTCGTGGGATTCGAGGTTCGCGACAACGGCCCGGGAATCCCCGAAGACATCCGCCAGAGGATCTTTCTGCCGTTCTTCACGAGGCGGGAAGGGGGAATCGGCCTCGGACTGACCGTCGTGCGACGCGTAATCCAAGAGCACAAGGGCAAGTTGTCGGTCGAGAGCGTAGTGGGCGCGGGCAGTGTGTTTCGCGTCGAGCTGCCGGCCGCGGAGAACACGCCATGAAGCGAGTCCTCGTCGTCGACGACGAGCAGCGCATGCGGCGCGTGCTGCAGATCCTGATCGAGAAGATCGGCCTCGAGTCGAGCGCCGCCGAGGGAGGGGAGCAGGCGCTCGCGATCTTCCGGAGCGAGCAGATCGATCTGGTGCTCAGCGATCTCAAGATGGCGCCGATGGACGGCCTCGCGCTGCTCCGCGAGCTACGCGCGATCGATCCCGACGTGCCGGTCATCATTCTCACGGCATTCGGGACGATCTCCACCGCGATCGAGGCGATGAAGCTCGGCGCCTTCGATTTCGTTCTGAAGCCCTTCGACCGAGCCGCGCTGGAGATCGTCATCCGCAAAGCGCTCGACGTGTCGCGCTATCAGCTGGAGAACCGCTTCTACCGCGAGCAGTCGAGCGGCGCGGCGATCGCGAACCTCATCGGCGAGTCGCCGGCGATGCAGCCGGTCTACGATCTCGTCCGGCAAGTGGCACCCACCAAGAGCGCGGTGCTGATTACCGGCGAGACGGGTACCGGCAAGGAGCTCGTCGCGCGAGCGATCCACGATCTCAGCCCGCGCGCCGCGAAGCTCTTCGTGCCGCTCAACTGCACGGCGATTCCGGCGGATCTGCTCGAAAGCGAGCTCTTCGGGCACGCGCGTGGAGCATTCACCGGCGCGCACGCCGAGCGCGTCGGCAAGTTCAAGATGGCGGACGAGGGAACTCTCTTCCTCGACGAGATCGGCGACATGGCGTACCCGCTGCAAGCGAAGCTGCTACGGGTCCTGCAGGAGGGCGTGATCGAGCCGGTCGGCTCCAACCGGCGCGTCACGGTCGACGTGCGGATCGTCTCGTCGACCAACCGCGATTTGCGCAGCGTGATTCGCGACGGCACGTTCCGCGAGGATCTCTTCTACCGCCTGAACGTGTTCCATCTGCACCTCCCGCCGTTGCGCGAACGGAAGGAGGACATCGGAGACCTCGCCAACGCCTTTCTCGCCCAATTCTCGAAGGAGCTCGGCAAGCCGCCCCTCCACGTCGCGGACGAGGCGCTGCAGGCGCTCGGGCGCTATAGCTGGCCGGGCAACGTGCGAGAGCTCCGCAACGTCATGGAGCGGGCCGCAGTCCTCGCCGCGCGGGGCGAGATTCCGCAGAGTCTCGTTCGCTCGCTGCTCCCCGAGGAAGTCCTCGCCGGTCCGGCGGACTTGAATCTCGAACGCGCCGTCGCCGAGACCGAGCGTAGGATCATTCTGCGCGCGCTCATGGAAACCAAGGACAACAAGACCGCGGCCGCGGCGCTCCTCGGGATCGGCGAGCGCACGCTTTGGACCAAGCTCAAGAAGCACGGCTTGTAGCCGCCTCTCGCGGTCCTCGCCGGTCTGTGAAGTCTGCCGATTTCGGCACCGTCCTGCCGATTTCCGCAGGCACTAACCTTCAAGGTCAACCGGACCAGCCGAGCGCGGAGAGCGCCCGAGCGTGTTTCTGCCGATCTCGGCAAGCGCCTGTCGGGTTCGGCAACGTCGACCACGGTCGTTGCTTCGGTCGCGCCGGGAATACGGCCGCGTTGCCGGCGAGCGCTGCTGGCTCGGTGATTGCACTAGGTCTACTAGGTTTAGCCCGCGAGGCGCGCAAAGGCTTTCCATGCTCAAGTACAAAATCCCCGAAGATCGCGGCAGGCTCTACGAGCGACACGTCAACCCCCAGTGGGTGCGATTGCTGAACGTGCTGCAGATGAACGTCGAATACGTGCGCTGCAGCGGCGCGGAGCTCCACACCGCCGACGGACGGCAACTGCTCGACTTTCTCTCCGGCTACTGCGTCCACAACGTCGGCCACAACCACCCGAGCGTGATCGCCGCGATCAAGGACGAACTCGACCGCCAGGGGCCCGCCATGCTGCAGAGCCACGTTTCCGAGCTCGCCGGCGAGCTCGCCGCACGGCTTTGCGCGTCGGCCGGAGGACGGCTCGGCCGAGCATTCTTCGCCAGCTCGGGCAGCGAAGGGATCGAGGCGGTCATCAAGTTCGCGCGCGCCCACACCGGCCGACCCGGCATGCTCTACGCCGACGGCGGCTTCCACGGGCTCACCTGCGGCGCGCTGTCGTTGATGTCGAACCCGTTTTGGACCCAAGGCTTCGGCGCCCTACTGCCCGACACCGAGTCGGTTCCCTTCGGACGCCTGGCGGAGCTCGAGCACCAGCTCTCGACCCGGCGGTTCGCCGCCTTCGTCGTCGAGCCGGTGCAGGGCGAAAGCGGAATCCGCATCGCCCCGAGCGAATACTTGCGCCGGGCCGAGGCTCTCTGCCGCCGGTTCGGGACGCTCTTCGTGCTCGACGAGGTGCAGACGGGCCTCTACCGCACGGGCCCGTTCCTCGCTGCCCATCACTTCGGCGTCGAGCCCGACATGGTCGTGCTCGCCAAAGCCTTGAGCGGAGGGCTAGTGCCGAGCGCAGCGGTGTTGATGACGGACGCCGTCGGCGATTCGGTCTACGACTCGCTGAAGCGCGCGTTCGTCCATACCTCGACGTACAGCGAGAACAGCCTGGCGATGCGGGCGGGATTGGCGACGCTCGACGTGCTCGAGCACGAGCAGCTCGGGCGGCGAGCCGCGGAGAGCGGCGAACGATTGCGCGCGCGGCTCGTCGAGCGGCTCTGCGGCTACGAGATGTTCGGAGAGGTGCGCGGCCTCGGTCTCTTCTGCGGCATCGAGTTCAAGGCACCCCGGCGCTTTCGCCTGAGGCTGCCCTTCGAGGCCTTCGCAAGGACCCATCCCGCCATGTTCGGCCAGGTCGTGGTGATGAGGCTCTTCCGCGACCACGGAATCCTCAGCCAGATCTGCGGCAACGATTTCATGGTGCTGAAGGTCACGCCCCCGTTGATGGTCGCGGAGGAGCAGATCGAGCGATTCGTGACCGCGGTCCATGCCGTGTTTGAATTGATTCACACCTCCTCGAGCTTCTGGACCGAAGCCCTCGGTCTGGCCCGGCGGGTGATGAAGATCTGAGCGGACGGGAACGGTACGCCCATGAGAATCGCCGCCGTGGCGAGCGCCCTGCCCGAGCATCGGTACCACCAAAGCCTCATCACGGCTGCGCTGAAGCACCATTGGCAGGATCGGCTGGAGAAGCCCGATCTGCTCGACCGATTCCATTCTCGCGCCGGGGTCCAGTATCGACACCTCGCCCTGCCGCTCGAGCGATATCCGGAATTCGAGACCTGGGGTCAGACGAATTCCGCTTGGCTCGAGGTCGCCGAGGCTCTTGGAGCCCGTGCTCTCGACGCCGCTTGCCGGCGCGCCGGACTCGCGCGGAGTGAGCTCGACGCGCTCTACGTGGTCTCGATCACCGGGGTCGCCAGCCCGTCGCTGGACGCGCGCCTCATCAACCGGATGAAGCTCCGCTCGGACATCAAGCGGACGCCGATCTTCGGGCTCGGCTGCGTGGGCGGCGCAGTCGGCGTGACGCGCGCCGCAGACCATACCCGCGCCTATCCGCGTCAGGCCGCCGCCATTCTCGCCGTCGAGGTCTGCTCGCTGACGCTCCGGCACGACGACCTCTCGAGCGCGAATCTGATCGCCAGCGGCCTCTTCGCCGATGGAGCCGCCGCCGCCATCGTCACCGGGTCCGAGCGCGCGCAGGAGGGGCCGGAGATTCTCGCGACCCATTCCGTCTTCTATCCCGACTCGGAAGAGATCATGGGTTGGAAGATCTCCGAGCGAGGCTTCGAGATCGTGTTGTCGGCAAAGCTTCCGGAGCTGATTCGCGAGCGACTCACCGAGGACGTGGACTCGTTCCTGGCGGCGCAAGGTCTCACGCGCGACGACGTCGGCAGCTGGGTCATCCACACCGGCGGCCCGAAAGTGCTCGAAGCCATCCAGGATGCGCTCGGGATATCGAATCGACATCTCGAGGCGTCGTGGAATTGCCTGCGCCGCTGCGGCAACCTTTCGTCCGCCTCGATCCTGCTCGTGCTCGAGAACGTGATGCTCGATCGGCGGCCGGCGCCGGGGACGCTCGGTCTTCTTCTCGCCCTCGGTCCGGGCTTCTGCTCGGAGCTGCTGCTCGTACGGTGGTGACGCTCATGGAAATTCCTGCCGAGATCGACGTCCTCGTGGTCGGTGGAGGACCGGCCGGCTTAGCCGCCGCCATCGCCGCTCGCCTGCGGGGGCTCAGCGTGGTCGTCGCCGACGGTGCGCGTCCTCCGATCGACAAGGCCTGCGGCGAAGGGCTCATGCCCGACGGCGTTGCGGCACTGGAGCGCCTCGGAGTCGCGTTCGGCGACGATGATGTGTTTCCGTTCCACGGGATCCGCTTCATCGATCGTCATCTCCACGCCGCAGCGGCCTTCCCCGGCATCCCGGCGGTCGGCGTCCGCCGCACGGTTCTTCATCGCCGCTTGCTCGAGCGAGCGCTCGACGTCGGAGCCGTAGCCTGTTGGGGGGAAGCGGTGCGATTCGATCGCACGGGAGCGGTCGAGCTCCGGGGAAGGCGCATCGGCTATCGCTGGCTGATCGGCGCGGATGGCCATCAGTCGGGGATTCGCTCGCGGATGGGAGTCGGCCCACGGAGGGCTCCGCGACGCCGGATCGGCGTCCGACAGCATTTCCGCGTCACCCCGTGGACCGACTTCGTGGAAGTGTACTGGGGAAACCGCTGCCAGGCGTACGTAACGCCCGTCGGCGCGAACGAAGTCTGCGTCGCGTTGATCGGCGACGTTCCCGTCAAGCGTCTCGAGAGCCTCGCGCTGTCGTTTCCCGATCTCGCGGAGCGACTCGGCGACGCGCGACCGACGACCTCGGTCAGGGGCGGCGTCTCGGCGACGCTACGCTTGCGAGCCGTCGTCGCCAATCGAGCCGCGCTCGTCGGCGACGCCTCCGGATCGGTCGATGCGATCACCGGGGAAGGCCTCTCGATGGCATTCCAGCAGGCCGTCGCGCTGGGCGAGGCCTTGGCGGCGAGCGACCTCCGTTCGTACCAAGACGCGCACCGCCGGATCGGCCGGCTGCCGAAGATGATGGCGAGCTTGCTGCTATTGATGAGCGACATCGCTTGGGTTCGCCGGCGCGCGCTGGCGGCGCTGCGGTCGCGGCCCGAGGTGTTCCATCGGCTGCTCGGGATTCACGTCGGCGCTCTCCCGCCGACCGCGATCGGCGCGAAGGCGGTCGCCGGCTTCGCATGGCAGCTCGTCGCTGCCGATGCGGCCGCCGTCTGAGGATCCCGATGCCGCCGATGGTGCGACGTTTCGTGCGAATCGCGGGACCGGCGCTGCTCGCGGCAACGCTCCTGCTTTGCAGCGGGCAAGCGACAGGGACGGATGCGATGCCGGCGGTGGTCGAGCTCGATTCCGCCGCGACGCGCGTCGCCTTCACGCTGCGCGGGGCGCTGCACACGGTCGAGGGCGGGTTCGCGCTCAAGCACGGAACCATCCGGCTCGACCCGGCGACGGGGAAAGCCGAGGGCCTCATCGTCGTCGATGCCGCGAGCGGGAGAAGCGGCAACGACAGCCGCGACACGGCGATGCGCAACGACGTCCTCGAGTCGAGCCGTTACCCGGAGATTCGCTTCACCCCGCAACGCTTCGAGCGGCTCGACTCCGCGGCAGACGAGATTC
Source organism: uncultured delta proteobacterium (assembly GCA_963745025.1). Classification (GTDB taxonomy): domain Bacteria; phylum Desulfobacterota; class Binatia; order JACPRU01; family JACPRU01; genus CAVQIG01. Next base: position 98,972 of record CAVUWD010000010.1, on the reverse strand, counting down.
ACTTGGCGGTGCACGGCCTGCTCGCGCTGCACGGAACCGAGCACGAGATCGCGCTTCCGGTCGTTGCCCGTCTGATCGGCGACCAAGTCACCTTCACGACGCACTTCCTCGTGCCATACGTCGCCTGGGGCCTGAAGGACCCGAGCCTACTGATCCTTCGGGTCGCCAAAGAAGTAGCGATCGAGGTCAGCGGAGTCGGCCAACTCGCCCCCGGCACGCACGCGGGGCTAGCTCGGCAGGATGCTTCGATCGAAGATGAGATCGCGACCAACGGGAGCGATCTGCGACCTAGTCTCCCAGCTCGGCAGGATGCTTCGACCGGAGACGGGATCGCGACCAACGGGAGCGGTCTGCGATACAGTCTCGCAGCAGAGGAGGGGAAATCGTGAGCAGTGCCGTCAATCGCTTCGTGGCTCGAGTGGTGATCGCCGCCGCGGTGCTCTCGCTGCCCGCGGTCCGCGGCGAAGCGGCCGGGGAAGATGCCTCGGCGGGAGCGGTGCTCTTCGCCGACCGTTGCGCCGGCTGCCACGGCCGCGATGGCAGGGGCGGAGGAATGGGCATCCGCCTGCTCGCGATGGTCAGGGGCGCAGACCGTCCGATCGACTTCACCGATTCCGGGGTCATGGAGAATTGGCCGGATGAGCAGATCGCACGGGTGATCCGGGAGGGAGGGAAGGCGGTGGGAAAATCGACGTTGATGCCGGCTTACGAAGATCGCCTCGCCGCGGACAAGATCTCCGATCTCGTCGCCTTCATCCGCTCTCTCCGCCGATGACGAACGCTCGGGCACAGATCGCGCTCTGCGCGACCAGGGCCCAGGCGCTTCGGCGCGACGGTCCCCCTCACGTGTCTCCTTCACCGTAGTACGGCATCGCCACGCGGTCGCCCTTCGTCTCCTTCCGCTCGTCGGACGGCATGAAGGCGGCGTACATCGCGAGCGTGATCGGCGCGATCGCGTCGGGATCGGTCATCACGTTGACGCACGCCGGCCTTCCGTTCCCGAGCGCGCGCTCGAGCGCCGGCATGAGATCGCGCGGCTCCTCGACGTGCTCGGCGTGGCAACCGAAGCCCGCCGCGGCCAGATCGTAGCGAGTGGGGCCGAGCTCGGTCACCACCTTCCGCTCTTTCCCGTAGATCAACTGCTGGCCGTGCGCCGACATACCCCACTGCTGGTCGTTGTTGACGACCGTGGTGATCGCCAGCCGGTGACGCACCATGGTGTCGAACTCGGCGAAGTTGAGCCCGACCGAGCCGTCTCCCGTGACACACACAACCTGCCGGCCGGGATGCGCGAGCTTGGCGGCGATCGCGAACGGCATTCCAGTTCCGAGACAGCCGAGATAACCGTGCGAGAGCCAGTGGCCGCCACCGCGCACTTCTGCCACCATGTCGAGCCACGACGAGGTCTCGCCACCGTCGGCCACGAGGACGGCGTCGCGCTCGACGGCTCGCGCGACCGCCTCCGCCAGGCGATACGGATGAATCGGCGGCGAATCCTTCGTGCTCGCGTCGCGGAACATCTGCCGGTGAAGATCGCGGGCCTCGACGACGAAGCGCCGCCACGCGCTTCGCTCCGGCCACCGATCGGCGCTCGCCGCGGCCTCGAGCGCCCGCAGCGCCTCGCGGCAATCAGCGACGATCGCCACGTCGACGTCACGATTGCGCCCGATCTCTTCGCCCGCGATGTCGACCTGGATGAGGCGAGCGCCGCCGAGAAGCTCGCCGCTCCGTCCGCCGGTGAAGAGCCCGAGCCGCGCGCCGACGAGCATCGCCACGTCCGGCCCGCCGCCCGCGAGCCCGGCGGCGACGCCGAGATTGGCGAAGCTCCGGCCCGCCAGAGGATGGTCGTCCGCGATCATACCGCGGGCTTTGGCGTTGACGAACACGGGGATCCCCGTCCGCTCGGCAAAGGCGACGAGCTCGGCCGTGGCTCCGGAAAACCAGGCGCCGCCACCGGCGAGGATCGCCGGACGCTCGGCGGCGCGCAGCTTTTCGATCGCGCGTTCGACTGCCTCCGGTGCGGGGGCGGGAGCGGCGTCCGGGCGGACGGTTCGCGGAAAGAACGGTCGTGACTCGTCGATGCGCGCGAACAGAACGTCGATCGGGATCTCGAGGTAGACGGGACCGGGCCGGCCCGTCGAGGCCGTGCGCAGCGCTTGCGCGACCAGGTCGGGGATGCGGTGCGGGTGGGTCACGCGATGCGCCCACTTGGTGACGGGGCGCAGCAGATCGAGCTGGTCGAATCCACCCTGCAAGGGGAGGGTCTCGGCATCGGCGAGCGGCGCGGCGCCTCCGACGAAGAGCGTCGGCACGCAGTCGAGGTAGGCGTTGGCGACGGCGGTGACGACGTCGGTCACGCCCGGCCCGGCGGTCACGATCGCCACGCCGATTCGGCCCGTGGTCCGCGCCCAGCCATCGGCGGCGTGCCCGGCCGCCTGCTCGTGGCGGGTGTCGACGAGCCGCAAGCCGTGATTCCGAGCGGCCTGATAGATTGCGTCGAGGTGGCCGCCGTGGAGCGTGAACAGCTCCCCGACCCCTGCGCTTTCGAGCACTCGGACGAGCATCTCTCCGCCGTCGATCTGGGCCATAGCGGGACCTCCTTCGGCTATCCTTCGGCTCCCGGCTATCAGCTCTCGGTCTTCGGCAAAAGACATCGCGACATCTTCGCGGCATCTTCGCGATAACCGAAAACGGCTGTTCGCCGACGGCCGTTGTGCTAAGACGCTCACGCTATGAACAGCATCCACGATCTCGGCGGCATGGACGGTTTCGGTCCGGTGGTGCGCGAGAAGAACGAACCGCTTTTTCACCAGACGTGGGAACGGCGCGTCTTCGGCATGTTCCTCGCCACCATGGGACAGGGTCTCTACAACATCGACGAGATCCGACACTCGATCGAGCGCATGAGCCCCGCGCACTATCTAGGCTCGCCGTACTACGAGCACTGGCTCGCGGGCCTCGAGCGCATGCTCGTCGAAAAGGGCCGGCTGTCCGCAGCCGAGATCGAGGCAAAGGTACGCGAGTTCGCGTCCGCCGCGCCGCCCGCGGTTCCCGAACGCTCCGATCCGGCGCTCGCGCAGCGTCTCGCCCAGGCGATTCGCACGGGCGCGCCAACCTCACGCGGCAAGGGGCGCGCTCGCTTTGCGAGCGGGGCACGCGTTCTCGTGCGCCGCATGAACCCGCACGGTCACACCCGTTGTCCCCGTTACGTGCGTGGCGCGACGGGCACGATCGAGCAGGTTCACGAGCGATTCGTGTTCCCCGACGCCCATGCCCACGGGGGCGGCGAAAGCCCAAGGGTTCTCTACACCGTCGGCTTCGAAGCAGCGGATCTCTGGGGACCTGACGCGGAGGGCAGGGGCAAGGTCTACGTCGACCTCTGGGAGAGCTATCTCGAGCCCGCCGCTCGCGCGCCGAAGCGCGCCGCGCGGAGCCGCGGCGAGACCCGGCGCCGCAAAGCGGTAACGCGCCGTCCGAGGAGGAAGCGATGAGCGGAGAACATGACGGCGGTCATCACCCCGAGCCGCTTTCGCCAGTCGAGGCGCGGGCCCGCGCCATCGAATCGCTGCTGATCGAGAAGGGGTTGGTCTCCTCCGACGCGATCGATCAGGTCGCGGCGGCTTATGAGAAGGACATCGGACCGCTCAACGGCGCGAAGGCCGTGGCGCGCGCTTGGACGGACCCGGATTTCAAGAAGCGGCTCCTCGAGAACGCGACGGCGGCGCTCGGCGAGCTCGGCATCGGCGGGCTTCAGGGCGAGCACATGGTGGCCGTCGAGAACACGCCGAAGATTCATAACGTGGTGGTGTGCACGCTCTGCTCCTGCTACCCGTGGCCGGTGCTCGGGCTGCCTCCGGCCTGGTACAAGAGCCTGCCCTACCGCTCACGCGTGGTGAAGGAGCCCCGCACCGTGCTCGCCGAGTTCGGCGTGGTGCTCGATCCGTCGGTCGAGGTTCGCGTCTGGGACTCGAGCTCGGAGATCCGCTACCTCGTATTGCCGCAGCGGCCGAAGGGCACCGAGGGGATGACCGAGGAGGAGCTCGCAAGCCTCGTCACGCGCGACTCGATGATCGGCGTGGGCACCATCGAGGCGCCGCGGTAGGTTCGTCCGATGTCGACCGATGCCGCGGTTCAACCACCGGACTTGAGCGGCGCCGCCGCGGTGCCCCGCAAGAACGGCGAGCTCGTGTTCGACGCGCCCTGGCAGAGCCGTGCCTTCGGCATGGTGGTCGGGCTCCACCAGAAGGGGCTCTTTCACTGGGACGAATTCCGCGACCGCCTGATCGAGGCGGTGGCCGCACCTCCCAACGACCCGTCCGCGAGCCCGGCCACGATCTACTACCGGCAGTGGCTCGCCGCATTGGAGACGCTCTTGCTCGACAAGGCCCTGCTGGCAAAGGCGGAGCTCGACATGCGCGCGGAAGAGCTGTTGTCGGGCGAGCGCGGGTGAGAATCTGAGGGAGGGTCGCAGTCGCGGGCTCGATTGAGACGAGTAGACGAACCGAAGGAATTCAGCGGATCGAGGAGATCCTGCTCGAAGCGCGCTACTCGTCGCGCGAGGTTGTTCGGGATCGGGGCGCCGTGTGAGAGCCATTCAGTTCGACAGACTCGGCGGCCCCGAGGTCCTCGATTTGCGCGAAGTTCCCCGCCCGAACCTAGATCCGGGGACGGTGATCGTTCGGAACGAGGTGATCGCGGTCAACTTCGGCGACCTCTTCTTCATCCGCGGCGAATATCTCGTGAAGCCGGTGTTCCCCGACGTTCCGGGAATGGAGGCCGCAGGCGTCGTCGACGCTGTCGCTACGGACGTCGTGGGTCTGAAGCCCGGGATGCGCGTCGCCTACATCGGTATGGGCGCGTTCGCGGAGTACGCCCGCATCCGCCGCTCGCGCGTGATCCCGCTGCCGGACGACATGGGGTTCGAGCAGGGCGCGGCATTCCCGATCGCCGTGCTTACCGCGTGGCATCTACTGCACAGCTGCCATCGCACCGCTGCGGGACAATGGGTGCTCGTGCATTCGGCGGCCGGCGGGGTCGGCATCGCCGCCGTTCAGATCGCCAAGGCAGCCGGGGCGCGGGTGATCGGCACGGTCTCGAGCAGCGACAAGGTCGAGCTCGTGCGACGCTTCGGAGCGGACCACGTGATCGAGTACGCGTCGCGCGATTTCGCCGAGGAAGCGCTGCGGCTGACGGATGGGCGCGGCGTCGATCTCATCCTCGATGCCGTCGGCAAGCCGACCGTCGCGAAGGGGCTCGGCTGCCTCGCGCCGTTCGGGCATCTCGTCGTCTACGGCAGCGCGGGCGGCGCTGCGGATCCCATCGATCCGATGCGCCTCTTCGGCAAATCGCTGAAGGTGAGCGGGTTCGTCGTGCCGATGGTCTACGGCATGCGCGAGATCCACCGGCGCGGCCTCGAAGCCGTCTTCCGCCTCGCGAGCGAGGGCAAGCTCACCGTCCCGATCGGCGGGAAATTTCCGCTCGCCGAAGCAGCCGCCGCGCTGCGCTTCCTCGCATCGCGGCGCTCGACCGGCAAGCTGCTGCTGGTTCCCTAGCCTTGAAGCGAAAATAATCTCGGCCAATGAGCGTGCCGAGCCGTCTCCGATTGCTACCATTGCCACTGAGGAACGCTCCACCAGAAGCGCCAGAAGAGATGCCGGTGGTACTGAATCGCGTAGTGTTCGTGCCGGGAGAATCGAAGGCGCCAGAACGTCCAGAGAAAGGGGGTCATGAGTGTGCCCGTCCTCCGTACGGCCTCTTGCCGGAATCCTCGTCCCGAGCAGGGTGTAATGCATCCGACGGTTCCTCGCTTCTTCGCTGCGCGCCGGTTAGACCCTCCGAATGAGACCCCCCGAGCGCTTTCCGCGGATGCGCCGGCGGCGGTTTGGCGCTCGGCGCCAGGAGAGAGATCCAGGCCGGCGGCGTCGGCGCCGGCATTGGGCTGCCGATGATCGCCGGGCCTGGGCCCGCTCGGAGATTCGCGACCCCGAGCCAGCCTGCGAGATGGTTCTCGGTAGACTGAACGCAATAAACGGTCGCCGCCCTTCGCGGTATCCAAGCGAGAATCTCCACTTCGGCGCCGTCGGCCAGATGACCCACAGCCACCTTGCCGCTGGCATCGTTCAGCGCCACCAGCCCCTTGAGGCTCCCGGCGTCGCTCACGAACGCGCGCATACCGACGCCGAAGACAGGACCACCGTGACGCGCCTGTGCGGGTGCTGCTCGAGTGGCTCGCAACTTCGAAACAGGTCCCTGCGGAAAAGGCATCGAATCTCCTGAGCTCCGAGCTGGCTCGACTCCCGGATGGTGAGAACTACTGCTCGCTCGACGTGGCGCTTCTACGGGAAAAGCGCCCCGCCTGGTTCTCCATCCGAAGGCCTATCCTGCCTACGGCGCCCCCTTTCAGCGATCGCTGAAACGACCGCCTACAGGCTAGGCCCTTGCGGCAACGACACCTGTTACCGTTGCCGAGACTTCCTGAGAGTAGGGTGCGGGAAAGTGACTACCGGAGTCGCAGAGCGTGGTTCTCGCGCCGGACAGTCAGGATTAGCGAACTACGTCTATCACTGATCACGTTTGGGGGCAATCTTGGTAGAACGGGTGGTGGCGAGCACATGCCTGTCCACGGCGGTGCAATACCGATAGAGCAACTGCTGGATCGCGACGATGTCATCGGTCATGTGTTTTGAGTCAAGGGAGACGATCTATGAGAACGAGACTGGCTGCTCTTGCTTTCGGTTTGAGCGGATTGGTGGGAGTTGCGGTTGTAGATCTCGCAACCGCGGCGAGTGGGGATGCCACTGCGTGCCGCAAAATCGAGGACGCTTGCAAGGCCGCAGGCTTCGTAAAGGGCGAGCACACACAGGGCAAACGACTCGGCCATGACTGCGTGAAACCGATCATCAACGGCCAAACGGTCTCCGGCGTGACCGTGGACGCGGTCACCGTCAAAGACTGCCGAGCCGAAAAGGCCGCAGCGAAGAGCAAGCACGCCAAGTAATTCGAACGCCCGCCTGCCCGCGGGTCCACCGCGCCTCGGTTCGGGTGCGATTCAAAACCGCTGTTCTCCAACGCCCCTAAAGATCAAGGATCACCGAACGGCAGGATCCGCTTCCAGAAGCCGGGGCGCGACTGCGGTCGGGGCGGCTCGACACGCGGGCGACCGATCATGTCTTCGGGCACGGATAGCCCAAAGGCCGCCAACACGGTCGGCGCCACGTCGTAGATCCGGAAGACCGGGAGATCGTCCAAGTCCGGCTCGGGTCGGGGGTGGCGCGGGTCGTTCATCACGAAGATCCCGTGCCAGTCGTGGTTCGATTCGTCCGGGCCTGTGTCGTTCTCGAACGTGTGGATCGAGCCCATGCCGACCGAGCCGACCGAGCGCCAGTCGAGGTCTCCGAAATAGACGATCAGATCGGGCGGCACACCACGGGTCGCGCGATAGATGTCCTCGGGCCGATAGGCCTTCGACCCGATGTTGCGTCCGGACGGATCTGCGATCGCCTCGATTCCGGCTGCGATCTCGCGTCTCACCTGCTCGTAGTCCGCGGGGTCGATCGTCCCTTCGGGCTCACGCCCACGGACGTTCATGAAGAGCCTTCCGTAATAGCCGCCGTCGCCCCAGGCCCGGGTGTGCTTCCAGTCGATCTTCGCCTTGCCGATCGGCGTCGGCCCGGCCGGGCGCTCGAGCAGATTGAGATAGCCGCCGTTGATCAGCCATTCGTTGATACAGATACCCCCGTCCATCTTCTTCGATCCGTGGTCGGAGACCACCAGGACGATCGTGTCTTTTCCGAGCAGCTCCAACACCTCCCCGATTTCCCCGTCGAGGTAGCGGTAGTAGTCGCGCAGCGCGTGCTCCCACGGATTGCCGGGAACGTACTTGTGATGCTCGGGATCGCAGTAGCTCCAGAACCCATGATGAATCCGATCGACGCCCATCTCCACGATCATGAAGAAGTCCCACGGCCGGGTACGGAGCATGTGCTTGGCGAGGGTCCAGTGCTTGCGGGTCTTTTCGTAGATGCGGCCGAGTAGCGCGCCCTTGTCGGGCGTGCGGAAATCGTCAACGTCGAGGACGTACCCGCCGGTCACCCGCTCGACCTCCGCCTTGAGGGAGGTGGGGTACGTATACTGACTCTCGGTCGACGGCGTGAGGAAGCAGGTGACCATCTCGCCCTCGATCGGACGCGGCGGATAGGTCTGCGGCACGCCGAGCAGGATCGAGCGCTTGCCGTGCCGTCCGAGGATGTCCCACACCAGAGGCTCGCGAATCAGCGAACCGTTGGCGAACCGGTAGCCGTCGTAAGAGTGGTCCTTGCGGTTGCGGAACCCGTAGAAGCCGAGCTGCCCCGGATCCTTGCTCGACATCATCGAGGTCCAAGCGGGCACGGTGATCGGCGGGTTCGTCGACTCCAGGTGGGCGACCAGGCCGGTCCGCATCAGTCGCTCCAGGTTCGGCATCTCCTTCCGATAGCGGTGGAAGAAGAACGACGGCGGAGCAGAGTCGAGGCCGAGTACGGCGATCCGGGGCATGGGCTACTCTACACCGGCACGTTTGCGCGGTGCCAACGCTACCACGGTCGAAGACGACGAGAAGGATGACGATCCAGCCGAGGACGATGAGCGTGCGCGCGTCGGATTCGACTTCGATGCTCCCGGACGCCTGCCGCGGGATCGATCGGGCTTTCCGCGGGCGCGAAAAACAACGAGACGAAACTCGCGATCGAGCGGCGTCGCACGGCTCCGACCTCTCCGTTGGCGACCACGACTTACTTGTCCACCCGCCGTGCGGTGTCGACCACAGACACTCGACGAACCCCGCGGGCCCCCGGATCCGCCACGCGATCTCGCGGCGTGAAGGAATCCGGATCGGGGGCGAGTCGACGGCGCTCACCGAATCGGCCGGTCGAACGACCGGCCGATTCTAAGACGCCGGGCTCTCGGGGGACGCCGTGCGGTCACGGCCCGGCATCAGGCGCACGAGCCGAACGAGGCGGGGCGACGCCTCGACGACCTCGATCCAACAGCCGTCCGCGACCTCGAGGCGCGTGCCGCGCTGCGGGATCCGACCCGCGATGTCCGTGCAGAGGCCCGCGATCGTCGAGCTGTCGCCCTCGGGCAGGTCGAGCGACAGCTCGCGGTTCACTTCCCGGATCCGGGCGTTGCCGCGGATGAGCGCGCTGCCGTCGGGCTCGCGCCGCACGAGCTCCTCGGGAACCTCGTGCTCGGTGAAGATCTCGCCGACGAGCTCCTCGATCAGGTCCTCGAGCGTCACCAGCCCGACGATTCCCCCGTGCTCGTTGACGATGATGGCGAGCGAGGCATGGCGACTTTGCAGCTCCTTCAGCAGTTGTGGAGCGGATACGCTGTCGGGAACGAAATGGGTCGGCCGAATCAGATCCTCCAGCACGATCAGCTGCCTCTCCCAGGCAAGCGCGAGGAAGTCCTTGGCGCTGATGTAGCCGACGATGTTGTCGAGCGTTGCCTCGTAGACCGGCATCCGCGAGTGTCCGCTCTCGAGCAGCAGCGTCTTCACCTCTTCCGGCGAGGCGTTGCGCGCGACCGCATCGATCTGGCTTCTCGGCACCATGATGTCGCGGGCCGCGAGCTGCCCGAACTCCAACGCACGGGAAGCGATTTCACCGCTCCGCGGGTCGAGGGCTCCCGCCTTTGCCGCCTCCTCGACGAGCTGCCGGAGCTCTTCGCGCGAAAGGCGCGACTCGCCGAACGACGTCTGGTCGCCGAACGGGCGCAGCACGAGGTTCGAGCTCCCCGTCAAGAACCACACGAGCGGCTTTGCGACGAAAGAGATCCAGAGGATCGGACGGCCCGCGATCAGCGCGTAACGCTCCGGATGGCGCAAAGCGATCGACTTCGGGACGAGCTCGCCGAGCACGAGTGAGAAATAGGACACCAGAACGATTACGCAGGCGAGCGCGATGTCGTGGCCGAAGGGGCCGATCACGGGCAGGTTGGAGAGCCTCTCGCCGAGATCGCGGCCGAGCGAGGCGCCCCCGAAAGCGGCGGTGCTGGCCCCGATGACCGTGATCCCGATCTGCACCGTGGCGAGAAACCGCTCGGGCTCGTTGCGCAGCGCTTCGACCGCCCGTGCCGCTGCCGACCGCCGCTCGAGGAGCAGCTGAAGCCGCGTCTTTCGGAGCGTCAGCAGCGCGATCTCCGCGCCGGCGAAGAGCCCGTTCAGCAGGATCAGGCCCAAAATGATCGCGAGCTCGGATCGAATCATCGTTCCGCGGAGCGAGAGCAACCGCGCCTCTTCGGTCCAGAGACTAGACCGGGGTCACCCACGCCCGTCAAGCGACCCTTGGGCGCGACCCCTGGGCGCGTGTCGCCGAGCAGGTGAAGCGCCGCCTACCGCTGCCGGCGCCTCTTCAGCACAACCGGGCCATCGAGAAGAAAATCGACGAAGTCGCGCGCACCGGTGCAGGCGCAGCTCCTTCTGTGTCAGTTCGGAGCAAAGTGAGGCCCCAGAACCGTAGGAACTAGCGGTCGCCGCTGCGGCGACTACGGCCGCCCGAAGCGTGGCCGGGCATCCAGGTTCCCCGCGCCTTGTCGCTCCCGGCTCCCTCGGCGGATCCAGAACCCTCGCCGAGGATCTCGATTTTGCCTGCTTCGACTAGCTTCTTGAGTTCCGGATGATCGGCGGCGTTCGAGGCGATCTGTCCGGTCTTTCCGGGACCGAGATGCAAGGTCTTGCCGCGCGGCAATGGGACACTGAGGGGTCTTTGGGTCTTGTTGCTGATGGTCTTCATCGCTGCCTCTCGTCATGGCCGAGGCGCCGCGGCAGCATCGAATCCCGAGAGCTACCTCCTGCCCTGCGCCGAAATCGGAAGAGCGTGGCTATGGCTGTCTTGCTTGGACTTCGCCGTGGCCGCGCCTTGCGCTTTGGCGGCGTTCTTCTGCCGTTGGCTGCGCTGTTTCGACTTGGGTGATTTGTCGCCCATGGTTACCTCCGTTCGTTGGCGACGACCATCCCTGCGACGATCGCAGTCGCCTCACAGGGCAAGCCCGCCCTAGCGGCGATTCCCGGAATACCCGCCTCCACCGCGATTGTTTCCGCGATCGATCGCCTCGTTCACCTTGAGGGCGCGGCCTTTGAGATCCTGACCGTTGAACTGCTGGATCGCCTTCTGAGCGTCGGCGTCGGAGCTCATTTCCACGAAGCCGAACCCCCGAGACTGGCCGCTATCGCGGTCCATGATGACCGTCGCGGATTGGCAAGCGCCAGCCTGGGCGAACAGCGCCTCCAGATCCTTGGATGTGACTTCGTAGCCGAGATTGCCGATGTAGAGTTTCTTTCCCACGATGCTGATCTCCTCGTAACCCGCCTTGGCGGCGGGCCTCAGGTAAGTTGGCGAGCGGCAACCGACACCTGCTGTCGTTGCCGAGACTTCCTGAGAGTGACGAGCGGGAGGATTTGCGTGAACCGGTACAACCGGAGGGTTTCTCGCGCCGGACAGTCAGGCTTAGTGCCATTACCGTGCCATCCTTTGCTCCCGAACGCAATCATGACTTGCGAGCTCGCTGACCGAACGACACAAGCTTCCCGCTCGGAGCCGCTACCGGCGGTTCAGTTTTGCTTACGTATGTGGGCGTCCGGGAAGATGCCCAAGTGACGTGACGCTATCAACTCCAACATAACGGGAGTACGATAGGCTTTTTACCGGCCCGTTCAGCGGGATCACTCGTTCACAAGCCTTTCTGCCTGTCCACGGGAACTCGCTTCGCGGACCCTTGACCAGGGGGGGCGCGATGCATGAGAGCCATCTCGACGACGTGGTCCCGATCGAGAAAATACAGATCCGACCCGTCACCGATCTGGGCGCATTGGCCGTCATCCGAGGCCGGAAGATTTTGATCCCGTTCATGTGGATGCAAAGCCCGTGTTCCCCGTTAGAGCCGGGAGACATTGCTACGCTTGTCATCCAGCGCGAGTCTGCGCGCGAACACCGGCTCATCGCGTAATCGAGACAACTTTACTTTTTGAAACTCCCTACACTGCCCGAGATGTCCGTCCGTATACGCAGCAACGGTTGAGGTGCGATGTTCCGCGAGCGCATTCTGGCGATCCGTGTCCGGTGGTCCGTCGTCGATGAGTGTGCTCGCCGACCGCGAAGAAGCCATCCGAGCAGAGCTCTTCAGTATCGAGCGTCTCGAGCAGCACGCGGAAAGCCTTGCCGTGGCGCAGCGGGTCGCCACCGGCCGCCGACGCGGTCGGAGGGTCGCGCCACGGGTCGACGAAAACGCCCGCGTCCTCTTCGAGTCGTACCGGGCCATCGCCCACGCGATCCGCGAAGAACGAGCGATCACGCCGGCCGCCGAATGGCTCGTCGACAACTTTCACATCGTCGAGGAGCAGATTCGCGAGATCCACGACGACTTGCCGCCGAGCTTCTACCGAGAGCTGCCGAAGCTCTCCGAAGGACATCTGGAGGGATTCCCGCGCGTTCTCGGAATCGCGTGGGCGTTCGTGGCCCACACCGATAGCCGCTTCGATCCTGAGATGCTCCGCCGCTTCGTCCGCGCGTACCAGCGGGTCGCGCCGCTGACGATCGGGGAGCTCTGGGCAATCGCGATCGCGCTCCGTATCGTCCTGGTCGAAAACCTGCGGCGCCTCGCGGACCGGATCGTTCGGTCTCGAGCCGCCCGCGAAGAGGCCGACGCGCTCGCGGACGGTCTGCTCGGTGCGCCTGGAAGCACTCAGCTCTCGCCCGCCACCGCTCTTCGGCGCTTCGAGGGTATCCCGCTCACACGCGCGTTCGCGGTTCAACTTGCGCAACGGCTCCGCGAGCAGGATCCCGCAGTGATACCGGCGCTGCGGTGGCTCGACGACCGCCTCGCGGAGCAGGGGACGACCGTGGACAAGCTCGTGGACCTCGAGCTGCAAAGCCAGGGGGCGGCGAACGTCACCGTGCGAAACGTCATCACCAGCATGCGGTTCATGTCGGTGTTCGACTGGGAGAGCTTCTTCGAAAGCGTCAGCCTAGTCGACGAGACCCTGCGCGGTGGCGCGGAGTTCTCCGCGATGGACTTCCAGACGCGCGACCGCTACCGCCACGCGATCGAGGAGCTCGCGCGGGGGTCCGGGCGCTCGGAGCTCGAGGTGAGCGCGGAGGCCGTGCGGCGCGCCCAGCGGCCGGGTCGAGGCGCCGACGGCGCCCCGGAAAATCGTAAGGGCGACCCCGGCTACTACCTGATCGCGGAGGGGAGGACCGGCTTCGAGGCGGATCTCGGCTGCCGCATCTCTCCGGTGCGCCGGCTGCTTCGCGCGTACGTCACCACGGCGAACCCCGGCTATGTGCTCACCCTCGCCGTCGCGAGCGGCGTGCTGGTCGCGTTTCCGCTCTGGCAACTCGGTGCGGCGGGCATCGGCTTGGCGTGGGCAATCCCCCTCGCACTCCTCCTCCTCTTTCCGGCGTCCGACCTCGCCGTGGCGCTCGTGAACCGCGCGGTGACCGAGTTCATCGGCCCTCGCTCGCTGCCGAAGCTCGAGCTTCGGGACGGCGTCCCAGCGAACCTCCGGACAATCGTCGTCATGCCGTCCCTTCTCACGAGCGAGGATGAGATCCACGAGCTGATCGACCGACTCGAGGTGCACTATCTCGCCAATCCGGACGGCGCGCTGCACTTCGGGCTGCTTTCCGACTGGACGGACTCAAGCGTCGAGCATGCGCCCGGCGATGACGACCTCCTCGCCGCGGCGACAGCGGGGATCGCGCGGTTGAACGCCCGCCATGGTGCAGTCCCGGGGGGCGGACGGCGATTCTTTCTTCTCCACCGACGCCGCGTCTGGAACGAGAGCGAGCGAAAGTGGATGGGTTGGGAGCGCAAGCGCGGCAAGCTCCAGGAGCTGAACCGGCTTCTCCGCGGCGGAGCGGACACGACGTTCGTGCCATTCGCCGATGGCGGGCCGGCGGTGCCTCCTGACGTCCGCTACGTCGTCACGCTCGACGCCGACACGCGCCTCACGCGCGGCACCGCCGTTCGCCTCGTCGGAACGATGGCGCATCCGCTGAATCGCCCGCGGTTCGATCCCGTCGAGTCGCGCGTCATCGAGGGCTACGGGCTCTTGCAGCCACGAGTGACGTCGTCGCTGCCAACGCGAAGCGAAGGGTCGCTATTCCAGAGAATCTTCTCGGGTCCCTCGGGCATCGATCCCTACGCGTCGACGGTCTCCGACGTGTACCAAGATCTCTTTGACGAAGGATCGTACACGGGAAAGGGCATCTACGACGTCGACGCGTTCGAGTCCGCGCTCGCCGGCCGCGTGCCGGAGAATGCGCTCCTCAGTCACGATCTCTTCGAAGGAATCTTCGCGCGAGCGGGCCTCGTGACCGACGTCGAGCTCTTCGAGGAGTTTCCGTCGCACTACGAGGTCGCAGCGGTGCGGCAGCACCGCTGGGCGCGTGGCGACTGGCAGCTTCTGCCATGGGTTCTCGGGCACGCGCGCGACGGAGAGGGCCGCCTCGTGCGGACCCGCATCCCGTCGATCGGCATGTGGAAGATTCTCGACAACCTGCGCCGTTCCTTGTCGGCCCCGGCGGCCTTCCTCACACTCCTCGTCGGATGGACGCTCCCCGGAGCTTTGCCCGTCTTCTGGACGAGCTTCGTGCTCGCGAGCATCGCGATCCCGGCCCTTCTGCCCTTCTTCCTCGGGATCGTGCCGCGCCGGCGCGGTATCGCGAAGCGGATGCACGCTCGCGCCGTTGCGATGGACCTCGTCCTCGCCGTCTCGCACGTCGCGGTCGCCGTCACCATGCTCGCCCACCAGGCGTGGTTGATGATCGATGCCGTCGTGCGGAGCCTCGTCTCGGCTCTACGTGACGCGCCGGCGGCTTCTCGAGTGGGTACCGGCGGCGCGGTCGCGATCCGGTGTCGATCTCACGCTGAAAGGCCTGTACGTGCGCCTCGCGAGCGCCCCGGTGCTCGCAGGGATCGCGGCAGTGATCGTGCTTCGAGCACGCCCCGCGGCCGCCGGCGTCGCGACGCCGTTCCTGTTTCTCTGGGCACTTTCGCCCGCGGTCGCGCTCTGGCTGAGCTCGCCGCCGCGCGGCGCGGGTGCGCCGTGGCTCTCGGCCGAAGACGCGCGGACCCTGCGGCTGATTGCGCGTCGGACATGGCGCTTCTTCGAGACCTTCGTCGGTGCGGAAGATCACGCGCTTCCTCCCGACAATTTCCAGGAGGAGCCGAATCCGGTCGTTGCCCACCGTACCTCGCCCACGAACCTCGGCATGGCTCTCCTGTCCACCGTCACCGCTCGCGATCTTGGCTGGATCGGGACCGTCGACATGGTCGAGCGGCTCGAGGCGACGCTCGGCACGATGTCCCGCCTCGAGCGTTTCCGAGGCCATTTTTACAACTGGTACGGGACGCGCGATCTTCGCCCGCTCGAGCCGAAGTACGTCTCGTCGGTCGACAGCGGCAATCTCGCCGGGCACCTGCTCGCGTTGTCGAACGCGTGTCGCGAGCTGATCGACCGGCCGCTCCTCGACGCCCGGGTGCTGGCGGGAATCCTCGACGCAGTGCTCCTCGCTCGGGCCTCGGTCGAAGCGCTCGGCGACCAGCGTCGTTCGGAGCTCGTGAGCCGAAAGCACCTGGACGATGCGCTGACCGCATTCGCTGCCGGGCTCGAGTCCGTTCCGCCGACACCTGTCCAGTGGTCCGCTCGCTTGGTAGAGCTCCAGGCGAGCGCGGACACTGTGGTCGATGTCGCGCGTGCTCTCCTCGGGGACGGCGCCGACACGGCCGATCGCGAGCTCCTTGCCTGGGCGGAGGCCGCGCGCGCCTGCGTCGCGAGCCACGCGCGCGATCTCGAACTCGTATCCGCGTCCGCGTGGCGCGCGACCGACGTGACCGGGGGATCGATGTCGAGCCTCGGCGCGATGGCCGAGCGCTGCGAGGCCGCGATTGCAGGTGCGGCCGAGCCGCCGGTCGGCGATCCCGAACGTGCGGCCGGCGCGCTCGTCCGGCGCCTCTCGACGCTCGCCCGGCTCGCCGACGATCTCTTCCGCGGCATGGAGTTCGGTTTTCTCTTCGATCCGGCGCGAAAGCTCTTCGCGATCGGCTACAGCGTGAGCGACGGCAGCCTCGATCCCAACTGCTACGATCTCCTAGCGTCCGAGGCCCGGCTCACGAGCTTCATCGCGATCGCCAAGGGCGACGTTCCGTCCACACACTGGTTCCGGCTCGGCCGCGCACTGACGCCGGTGGGTCGGGGATCGGCGCTCGTCTCGTGGTCGGGCTCGATGTTCGAGTACCTGATGCCGAGCCTCGTGCTCTCCTCGCCGCCGTCGAGCCTCTTCGACCTCACGTGCCGGCTCGTGGTGCGGCGGCAGATCGAGTACGGGCGGAAGCGGGGAGTGGCGTGGGGGGTCTCGGAGTCCGCCTTCAATGCCCGCGACCTCGAGCAAACGTATCAGTACTCGAGCTTCGGCGTCCCGGGACTCGGGCTGAAGCGCGGTCTCAGCGAGGACGTCGTCATCGCACCCTATGCGACGGCGCTGGCTGCGATGGTCGACCCGGAGGCCGCAGCGAAAAACTTCGCGCGCCTCGAGGCGGCGGGCGGGAGCGGCCGGTACGGCTTCTACGAGGCGCTCGATTACACCGCCACCCGGGTTCCCGAAGGAGCCTCCGTGGCCGTGGTGCGCGCGTACATGGCGCACCACCAGGGCATGACGCTCGTCGCGCTCGCGAACGTGCTCACCGGCGCCGTCATGCAGGCGCGCTTTCACGCCGAGCCGATCGTCCGTGCGACGGAGCTCCTGCTGCAGGAGCGTACGCCGCGCGATGCCCTCGTCGCCCGACCGCGCGCCGAGGAGGTCGAAGCGGCGAGTCGCGTGAGCGACGTCGGCCCTCCGGTCGTGCGGCGCTTCCACTCGCCGCACGACCCGACGCCTCGCACGCATCTCCTCTCGAACGGGCGCTACGCCGTGATGATCACGGCGGCGGGCTCGGGCTATAGCCGCTGGCGGGATCTCGCCGTCACGCGCTGGCGCGAGGACGTCACGCGCGACTGCTGGGGCACCTACGTCTTCCTCCGCGACGTGGCGAGCGGCGAGGTCTGGTCCGCGGGATACCAGCCGAGCGGGGCCGAGCCCACGTCCTATGAAGTCGCCTACTCCGAGGATCGCGCGCAGATCGTCCGACGCGACGGCGCGATCACGTCCACTCTCGAGGTCGTGGTCTCCCCGGAGGACGATGCGGAGCTGCGCCGCGTATCGCTGACGAACAGCGGCCTCAGAACGCGCGAGATCGAGCTCACGTCTTATGCCGAGATCGTTCTCGCGCCGCCCGCCGCCGACGCCGCTCATCCGGCCTTCTCGAATCTCTTCGTCCAGACGGAGTTTGCCGCCTCGCCGAAGGCGCTTCTCGCGACCCGCCGGTCCCGCCTCGCAGGCGAAGCCCCGATTTGGGCCGCGCATGTCCTGGCCGTCGAGGGGGAGACGGTCGGGGAGGTCGAGTTCGAAACCGACCGAGCAGGCTTTCTCGGGCACGGGCGTGGGATCCGGACCCCGATGTCCGTGATCGACGGACGGCCATTGTCCGGGACGGTTGGCTCGATCCTCGACCCGATCGTGAGCCTTCGGCGCCGCGTCCGGATTCCATCCGGGGTTGCCGTTCGGGTCACCTTCTCGACCGTGGTCGCCTCGACGCGCGACGAGGCCCTCGACCTCGCCGACAAGTACTCCGCCCCGTCGGCGTTCGAGCGTGTGGTCACGCTCGCTTGGACGCAGGCTCAGGTGCAGCTGCACCACCTCGGTGTGGGGACCGACGAGGCGCATCTCTTCCAGCGCCTCGCCAATCGCGTCATCTACTCCGATCCGACCCTCCGGCCGCCGCCCGATGTCCTCGCGCGGAACACGCTCGGCCAGGTGGCGCTCTGGCCGTACGGCATCTCCGGCGATTTGCCGATCGTACTGGTGCGCATCGACGAGCCGGAAGATCGCGAGATCGTGCGCCAGTGTCTTCGCGCGCACGAGTACTGGCGCACGAAGCGGCTCGCCGTCGACCTCGTCATCCTCAACGAAAAGGGCACGTCCTATGCGCAGGACCTCCAGGCGTCGCTGGAGGAGCTGCTGCGGACGAGTAAGGCAAAGCACCAGCAGCACGACGGATTCGAAAGCCGAGGAGGGATCTTCATTCTGCGCGCGGACCGCATCCCGCCCGCGGATCGCATCCTCTTGCAGAGTGCCGCACGTGCCGTGCTACTCAGTCGGCGGGGCACGCTCGCCGAGCAGGTCGAACGGCTACCCCATCCCGAGGTCGCACACTCCGCCGGCGAGCGGCGGCGCCGACTCGCACCGCCGATCGAAGAGAGGCCGGCCTCCGGGGATCTCGAGTTTTTCAATGGCCTCGGCGGTTTCGCCGCGGGAGGGCGAGAGTACCGCACGATCCTCGGCGAAGGGCAGTGGACGCCCGCGCCGTGGATCAACGTGATCGCGAATCCGTCGTTCGGCTTTCAGGTGTCGGAATCGGGCGCGGGCTACACCTGGTCGACGAACAGCCGGGAGAATCAGCTGACGCCATGGTCGAACGACCCCGTGAGCGATGCGCCCGGCGAGGCGCTGTACATCCGGGACGAGGAGAGCGGCGAGCTCTGGGGGCCGACGGCGTTGCCGATCCGCGAGGACACCTCGCCGTACGTCGCGACCCACGGTCCAGGTTACAGCCGCTTCGAGCATACCTCCCACGGGATCGCGCTCGAGCTGCTTCAGCTCGTGCCACCGGAAGACCCGATCAAAGTCTCGCGCCTTGCGATCGAGAACCGCTCGGGACGGCGGCGTCGCCTCTCCGTCACCGCCTACGTCGAGTGGGCGCTCGGCGCCGGCCGGAGCTCGTCTGCGCCATTCATCGTGACCCACCTCGACGAGGGAACCGGGGCGCTCTTCGCCCGCAACTTCTGGAATGCCGAGTTCGCGGACCGTGTCGCGTTCGCGGACCTCGCGGGCCGACAGACGTCCTGGACGGCGGACCGTACGGAGTTTCTCGGGCGAAACGGCACGCTCGATCATCCGGCTGCACTCGAGGAGGAGGGCCGGCCGCTCGCCGGAGCCGCGGGCGCGGGCATCGATCCGTGCGCCGCGCTCCAGCTGACGGTCGATCTCGACGCGGGTGAGCGGACCGAGCTCTCCTTCCTTCTCGGGCAGGGGGCGAACGCCGCCGAAGCACGCTCGTTGATCGAGCGCTACCGCGCGGCCGACGTCGACGTCTTGTGGAGGACCGTGACCTCGCGATGGGAGGACGTCCTAGGAGCCGTCCAGGTGAAGACGCCTGACCGCTCGATGGACGTTCTCTTGAACGGCTGGCTCCTCTATCAGACGCTCGCGTGTCGCTTCTGGGCACGGGCGGCGCTCTATCAAGCGGGCGGCGCATACGGCTTTCGCGATCAGCTTCAGGACGGGATGGCCCTCGCTGTCGCGGCGCCCGGTCTGGCCCGCGAGCAGCTTCTCCGGGCTGCTGCACGGCAGTTCGTCGAAGGCGACGTCCAGCATTGGTGGCACCCCCCCTCGGGCCGTGGCGTCCGAACCCGGATCTCGGACGACCTCCTGTGGTTACCTTACGCAGTCACGCATTACCTCGAAGTGACGGGCGATCTCGCCGTGCTCGACGAGCGCGTGCCCTTTCTCGACGGGCCGAAGCTCGAGCCCGGCCACGACGACGCGTACTTCCAGCCCGCACCATCGCGCGAATCGGCGACGCTCTTCGAGCACTGCGCGCGCACGCTCGACCGGAGCCTCGCGGTCGGCAGCCACGGCCTGCCGCTCATCGGCTCGGGAGACTGGAACGACGGCATGAACCGCGTTGGCTCGGAGGGGAAAGGCGAGAGCGTGTGGCTCGGCTGGTTCCTCCACGCCACACTCTCGGGATTCGCCCGCTTCGCGGATCTCCGCAAAGATGAAGAGCGTGCCGAGCGCTGGCGTCGCCACGCGGGTGCCCTCGAGACCGCGATCGAGCGCGAGGCGTGGGACGGCGAGTGGTATCGTCGCGGCTACTTCGACGACGGAACGCCCCTCGGGTCTGCGGAAAACACGGAATGCCGTATCGACTCGATCGCGCAGTCCTGGGCGGTCATCTCGGGGGCCGCGGACCCGGCGCGCGCGAAACGAGCGATGGCGGCGGTTGAAGAGCACCTAGTGCGGCGCGACGATGGCCTCGTCGCTCTCTTCGCACCGCCCTTCGACCGCTCGCTTCCCGATCCGGGGTACATCAAAGGGTACGTGCCCGGCGTCCGCGAGAACGGCGGCCAGTACACCCATGCCGCGGCATGGGTGGTCGTCGCCTTCGCGGAGATGGGCGAGGGCGACAAGGCCCACGAGCTCTTCGGGCTCTTGAACCCGATTCATCACGCGAACACACGTATCGGTGTCCGCCGCTACAAGGTCGAGCCTTATGTGCTCGCCGCCGATGTCTACGCATCTCCGCCGCACGTCGGTCGCGGCGGCTGGACCTGGTACACGGGCTCGGCCGGATGGCTCTATCGGGCGGGGATCGAATGGATCCTCGGGCTTCGCCTGCGCGGCGAGACGCTCCGGATCGACCCCTGCATCCCGCGCGCGTGGCCCGGATACGAGATGACCTTCCGCTACCGTTCTTCCCGTTACGCCATCGTCGTCGAAAACCCGCACGGGGCGACGCGCGGAGTCGCGAGCGTAGAGCTAGACGGC
Source organism: uncultured delta proteobacterium (assembly GCA_963745025.1). Taxonomy (GTDB): domain Bacteria; phylum Desulfobacterota; class Binatia; order JACPRU01; family JACPRU01; genus CAVQIG01. Next base: position 78,291 of record CAVUWD010000010.1, on the reverse strand, counting down.
ACTCGAATCGTCCCGCTCCGCGAGGGCACGGTCGCCGCACGAGCAGAGTTGCCGCTCGTCGATGACGGAGCCACACATCGGGTGCGGGTCGTGCTCGGATCCAGATCGTGAAAGTGTTTCTCAATGCTTGCTGAGGTCCAAGACATCGTACGGGAGGTCCGTACCGCGTCGAATCTGGATGAGGCTCTGGCCGTCATCGTTCGCCGGATCAAACGCTCTCTGCCGGTCGATGCCATCGCGGTCTACCTGACCGATGTCGAGACCGACGAGTATGTCCTGATGGCATCGAGTGGACTTCGCTCCGCATCGGTCGGACGGGTCCGCGCAGATCGGCACAGCGGCTTGCTGGGCTTGGTCGGAGAACGCCGAGAGCTTGTCGTTCTGAAGGATGCGACGGCACACCCGCGTTACCGCCCTTCTCCCGAAACAGCGGAGGAACATTACGACACCTTTCTCGGCATACCGCTGATCCATTATCACCACGTCCTCGGCGTGCTGGCAGCCTGGAAAAAGGGACACGCGCAATTCGACAAGGATGAAGTGACGTTCTTCGTCACGATCGCAGCGCAGCTGGCGAAGCTCATCCATGAAGCTGCGGCAGCCGACGAAGTGACCAGGCTGCTGCGCGGCGAGGCACAGGAGAAGGCATTCATTCAGGGCGTTCAGGCGGCCGCCGGTATTGCCATCGGCACCGCTGCACTGCTCGACCCGTTGGGAAAGCTGGAGTCCGTACCGGATCGCCGCATCCAGGACATCGCCAGCGAAGAGACCGCTATTCCGAACCGCTGTGGCTGCCGCTCGCCAGGAGCTCGACTTGGGTAGCAAGCGCCTGACTGGTGATCTCCCCAGCGAGATGCGGGAGTTGCTTCGAGGCGTACGTGATGTTGCTCGGCAGTGACAGCCTGCTCTCAGACACCATCCAACGGATCCGCGGGGGAAACTGGGCCGCCGGAGCATGGCGTGACACCATCGTCGACCGCGCGAGGATCTTCGATCAAATGGACGATCCGTATTTGCGCGCACGCGCGGAAGATATTCGCTCGATTGGCCGAAGCGTTCTCGTCCATCTCCAGTCGAAGGTCAAAGAGTCAAGAACGTATCCGGAACGTTGTATTCTCGTGGCAGAGACGGTCACCGTAACGGAGATCGCCGCGGTGCCCGTCGAGCGACTTGCCGGCATCGTGTGCACGCACGGCTCGGCGCTGTCTCACGCCACCGTGCTGGCGCGTGCCCTGGGAATTCCCGCCGTCGTGAGTCTCTTGTCGCTGCCCATCAGCCATCTCGAGGGCCGCACGATCATAGTCGACGGCGACCAGGGTCGCATCTACGTGCACCCACCGCACTCCACGCTCGAGGCGTTCGAACGACGCGTCTGCCGAACAGAAGGCGATTTCTGGGCGGCTGATCGGGCTCCGCGATCTGCCGGCGGAAACTCTGGATGGTGTTCGGTTGCCGCTGTACGCGAATATCGGATTGGTGTCCGACATCGAAACCGCTCGGCAGAGCGGCGCCGAAGGCGTCGGCCTCTACCGCACGGAATACCTGTTTCTATTACGCGAATCCTTCCCGGTCGAAGATGAGCAGTACCAGATCTATCGCCAGCTATTGGAAGCCTTCGCACCCAAGCCCGTGACCGTGCGCACTCTCGACGTAGGCGGCGACAAGATCCTGCGATATTTTCCCGTGGAGGAAGACAACCCATTTCTGGGCTGTCGCGGAATCCGCTTCTCCCTCGAGCACCCGGAGATCTTCCTGATTCAACTGCGGGCTCTGTTGCGAGCCAACGCGGGCCTCGAAAACCTGCAGCTGCTCTTTCCGATGATTGCCAGGCTCGGTGAGCTGGATGAAGCCCTTGAGCTACTGGAGCGCGCTCACCGGGAGCTGCTGGAAGAAGGCCAGGTGAGCGCGAAGCCGCGAGTCGGGGCGCTGATCGAGGTGCCCTCCGCCGTCTTTCTGACCAAGTCGTTGGCCGAACGCGTGGACTATCTCTCCGTCGGCACGAACGATCTCACCCAGTACATGCTCGCAGCGGATAGAAATAACGCCCAGGTGGCGACTCCGTACGACAGTCTTCATCCCGCCGTCCTCGATGCGGTCGTGAAAGTGATCCACGACGCGCACGAACGAAGCACGCCCGTGACCGTGTGCGGCGAAATGGCAGGTGATCCCGCCGGCGCTCTCGTACTCCTCGGCATGGGAATCGATGCGCTGAGCATGAGCCCTGCGAGCCTTTCACGCGTGAAGCTCGTGATCCGAACTTTCACGGCCAAGCGGGCACGGGAGCTCCTCGATGAGGCACTCGGGGAAGACGATGGGCTGTCCGTGCACCGGCTGCTGAATGCCGCGCTCGAGGAGGCTCGGATTTGAGCGGGGTCGCCAAAGAGGGACGCCGGCATCGCCGGAGCGGCCGCTGGCCTTCCAGCAGTAGCCATACAGCGAGGCGACCTCGAAGCTGATTCGCCGCCGACGTCCGCCGCATCGTCGAAGAGTCTTGCGTTCGTCTCACGTCGAAGCCGACCGCCTGTTGGCGGACCACCGAGACAAGCTCGAAGGTCTCGCCCATGCGCTGCTGAAAGCGGAATCCCTGAATTAGAAGGAGATTCGAGAGGTCACCGGCCTGACCGAAGCTCTGAGCAATCGACTCTACACCGGTGTTTGAACGCGCACGTCCTGATCCTCTCTACGAATCCACCGGATGGGGGTTTGTCCTGATTTCGATCGTCCTTGGATGAGACGAGAGAATACCTGAATCCACGCCGCACTCTTGCAGATGGCCGAGTCCAGCTCCCTCGCTGCGGCCGTACTCGGCCTCTAGTCTACGAATCGATTCGGACGTAAAAAAGGAAGAAGCGGGCGTGAGTACAAATGGTGTTGAACCGAGCAACCGACAATGCCGCGACACCCCCGGGCGGGCGACCCGACGGCTCGAAGGACGCGGCTTCCCGCCAGCGAAGCACGCGGCCGCAGCCGTGGTGGGTGGTCTTCTTGGTCATCTTGGGGGCCAACTACCTACTGATGCGAGTGTTCTTCCCGGAACCCTCCTCGATCACGATCCCTTATACGTTCTTCAAGGAGCAGATCGAGGCGGGCAACGTGGAGAACGTCACGAGCGTGGGCGACTCGATCGCGGGCAGCTTCAAAAGGGAAGTCCGCTATCCGTCCGAGAAGTCGAAAGCTCCGAGTGCCGCGACACCAACATCACCCCTCTCTGAGGAGCTGAAGCCGCGTACCGCGATTCGGTTCAAGACGCAGCGGCCGGCTTTCGCCGACCCAGGCCTCGAGAGGTTGCTCGAGGAAAAGGGCGTGGTCATCGAGGCGGTGGATGAGAACGCTTCATCCTGGTTCAAGGTGCTGATCGGCTTCGGTCCGACCCTGCTGCTGATCGGCGCCTTCGTGTGGCTGAGTCGCCGCGCTGCCGCGTCGGGTGGCGGGCTCTTCGGCCTCGGCCGCAGCCGGGCCAAGCGCTACAGCGAGCAGCAGCCGAAGGTCACCTTCGAAGACGTCGCCGGCATCGATGAGGCCGAGAACGAGCTCGTCGAGGTCGTCGACTTCTTGAAGAACCCCGCCAAGTATCAGCGGCTCGGCGGAACGGTGCCGAAAGGAGTGCTGCTGGTCGGTGCGCCGGGTACCGGCAAGACGCTGCTGGCACGGGCGGTTGCCGGTCAGGCGGGCGTGCCGTTCTTCAGCTTGAGCGCCTCCGAGTTCGTCGAGATGATCGTCGGCGTCGGCGCGTCGCGCGTGCGAGATCTGTTCCGGCAGGCTCGGGAGGCGGCACCCTCGATCATCTTCATCGACGAGCTCGACGCCATCGGCCGCACGCGTGGCAGCGGCGCGCAGCTCGGTGGCCACGACGAGCGCGAGCAGACATTGAATCAGATCCTGACCGAGATGGACGGTTTCGATTCTCGGGAAGGAGTCATCGTGCTGGCCGCCACGAATCGTGCCGACGTGCTCGACCAGGCGCTGCTCCGACCGGGCCGCTTCGACCGACGCGTCGTGGTCCAGCGTCCCGACCGCGCCGGCCGCGCCGCGATCCTCAAGGTTCACACCAAGAGCGTTCCCCTCGCGCCGGACGTCTCCCTCGAGACGATCGCCGCCGAAACGCCCGGCCTGGTCGGCGCCGAGCTGCGCAACCTGGTGAACGAGGCAGCTCTGCTGGCGGCGCGCAAGGACGCGAGCGCGGTCCGCGCCCAGGACTTCGCGGAGGCGATGGAGAAGATCACCCTCGGCCCCGCGCGTAACCTTCTGCTCAATCCGGCCGATCGCGAGCGCACCGCGTACCACGAGGCGGGTCACGCGTTGGTCGCGCTGCTGGTACCGGGCAGCGACCCCGTTCACCGCGTCTCGATCGTGCCGCGCGGGATGTCGCTCGGTGCGACGTGGCAGCTCCCGGTCGACGATCGTACCAGCTACGCAGAAGACTATCTGCGGGCACGGATCACCAGCGCGCTCGGCGGGCGGGCGGCCGAGAAGCTCGTCTATGGAGTGGTGACGACGGGTGCCGAGAACGATCTACAGCTGGTCACCGAGATTGCCCGTGACATGGTCCTGCGCTGGGGGATGAGCGACAAGCTCGGGCCGATCAGCTTCGTCGCGCCGCGGAACGAGGGCTTGCCGCCGGCCTTCCAGCAGCAGCCGTACAGCGAGGCGACTTCGGAGCTGATCGACGCCGAGGTCCGCCGCATCGTCGAGGAGTCTCACGTTGAAGCCGACCGCCTGTTGGCGGACCACCGCGACAAGCTCGACCGTCTCGCCCATGCGCTGTTGGAAGCGGAGTCCCTGAATGAGAAGGAGATTCGAGAGCTCACTGGCATGACCGAAACGTCTTCACGCGCCCAGGCCGTCGGGAGATAGCCGGGCTGCGTCTTTCTTCCGACCCGTCGGAGCACCCCCGCGAGCACCTGGAGAGGATTCAGGAGGAAGCGCGGACCGCGATTCAGAAGGCGCTCGAGACGAGCGGGCGCTGACGCCACCACAGCTCACGAGGAATCACATGGCGAGCTCGGACTGCTCTTCCACGTCGATGCGCTCGGCCGGGATCGAGTTGCTGACCGAGCTTGCCCTCGATCTCCGCTGGTCGTGGCACCACGGCACCGATGAGCTCTGGGCCGAGCTCGAGCCGGAGCTTTGGGCGGAAACCCACAACCCGTGGGTCGTGCTGCAGACGGTATCGCGGAGCAGGTTACGCGATCTTCTGGCGCAACCCGAATATCGAGCGCGGGTGGAGGCACTACTCGAGCGGAGGCGTGAGTACGTCGCTTCTGCGGCATGGTTTGCGACGATCCACGGGCAGAATTCTCTGCACAGCGTCGCCTACTTCAGCATGGAGTTTGCCCTCAGCGAGGCGCTGCCGATCTACTCGGGCGGGCTCGGCAACGTGGCCGGCGATCAGCTCAAGGCCGCGAGTGATCTCGGCGTACCGGTAGTCGGGGTCGGGCTCCTCTACGAGCAGGGATACTTCCGCCAGGCGATCGCCGCCGATGGTCGCCAGGAGGTTCTCTATCCCTATAATGACCCTGGCCAGTTGCCGGTGACAGCGGCACGCGACGGAACCGGAGAGCGGCTCCGGATCCCATTTCAGCTGCCGGGTTACAAGATCTGGCTTCGCGCCTGGCAGGTGCAGGTCGGGCGCCTGATGCTCTATCTGCTCGATAGCAACGACCCGGCCAATCCGCCGGCCCTTCGGGGTATCACGAGCGAGCTCTACGGGGGGGGCCCAGAGCTCCGCCTCCGACAGGAGATGATCCTGGGCATCGGCGGCTGGCGACTGCTGCGGGCCCTCCACCTCGAGCCGGAGATCTGCCACCTAAACGAGGGCCACGCGGCTCTCGCCGTGCTCGAGCGCGCCCGTGCCTTCATGGAAGACAGCGGACAGCCGTTCGAGCTGGCGTTGACCGTAACACGGGCGGCAAACCTCTTTACGACACACACGCCGGTTTCCGCGGGTTTCGATCGCTTCTCGCCAGCGTTGATCGATCAGTACCTGCGGGGCTATGCCGAATCGGATCTCCACATCGGCCTCCTCGACCTCCTCGCCCTCGGCCGAGAGAACCCGAATGATCCGAGCGAGCCTTTCAACATGGCTTATCTCGCGATCCGCGGTAGCGCGGCGGTCAATGGCGTGAGCCGGCTCCACGGCTCCGTCAGCCGGCGTCTCTTCCAAAATCTCTTTCCTCGCTGGCCCGAAGGCGAGGTTCCGATCGGACACGTGACCAACGGCGTCCACGTGCCCAGTTGGGACTCCCCCGAGGCCGACGCGCTCTGGACGAAGACCTGCGGCGGAGAGCGCTGGCGCGGCACGATGGAGACGGTCGAGCGCGATTTCCGCTGCGTGTCCGACGGGGAGCTTTGGGGGCTCCGCACAGCGGGCCGCAAGGCCCTTCTCGACTACGCACGAGATCGCGTAGCGCGCGACCTAGCATCGAGAGCTGCGGCCCCCGAAGAAATCGCCCGCGTGCGCGAATCCTTCCCGGCCGACACTCTCACCCTCGGGTTCGCACGCCGGTTCGCCGTGTACAAGCGACCCAATCTGCTTCTCCACGATCCGGGACGGCTGCTGCGCATCCTGAGCAACAGAGAGCGCCCGGCGCAGCTCATCATCGCCGGCAAGGCACATCCAGCGGATCAAGCTGGGCAGGCAATGATCAAGGAGTGGTTTCAGTTTCTTCGTCACCCGGACGCGCGACGGCGTGTCCTCTTCATTCCCGACTACGACCTGCTACTGGCCGAGCGGCTCGTGCAGGGCGTCGACCTCTGGATCAACACGCCGCGCCGGCCGTGGGAAGCAAGCGGAACGAGCGGAATGAAGGTTCTCGTCAACGGAGGCCTGAACCTCTCCGAGCTCGACGGCTGGTGGGCCGAGGCCTATTCGGCGGAGGTGGGCTGGGCGCTCGGAGACGGCCGCGAGCATGGTGACGATCCTGCCTGGGATGCCGTGGAAGCCGACGCCCTGTACACACTGCTCGAGCACGACGTCGCGCCCTCATTCTACGAGCGTGACGCACGTGGCATCCCCACGACGTGGATCGCGAAGATCCGCGAGAGCATGGCGCAGCTGACGCCGCGGTTCTCGGCCAATCGAGTCGTCCGCGAGTACACCGAAAAGTACTACCTCCCTGCGGCCGCGGGCTACCGAAAGCGTGCGGCGAAAAAGGGAGCGGTGGGTAAGGAGCTCCTCGCCTGGAGGCGCGCCGTCACGCGGCACTGGCACGAGGCCCGCTTCGGCGAAGTTCAGGTGACGACGGAGGCGGGCGACTACCAATTCACGGTCGAGATCTACCTGGGTGGCCTAGATCCTCAGGCCGTCCGCGTCGAGCTCTTTGCAAACCCGATCGGCGATGCCGAGGGGCCTTCCCGCCAGCCTATGGCCCGCGGCCGGAACCTGGAAGCTCGGGGAAACGCTTACCTCTACACGGCGCGGATACCAACTTCGCGGAGCGCCGGCGATTACACACCGCGACTCGTACCGTATCATCAAGACGCCGCGGTGCCGCTCGAGGCAAGCGAAATCCTCTGGCAGCGCTGATTCGGGCTCGACCTGCCGAGGAGGTGTGCCCGATAGCAACGGCTTTCTCCTCGGAGATTCTTCGTAAGATGGACGCCTACTGGCGCGCAAGAACTATCTCTTGGTCGGAGTGCATCCGAAGACGGTGTGAACCGTGCCGCATTTCGAATGAAGTGCGATCGGCGCACGCTATGAATGCGCGATGGACGTCCGGTCGCCACCGGGGCCAGCTCGGCTACCTGGTTCTATATCAGCGTTGCAGTTGAGACTCGCCGGAGTCCGTTCGCCGCACCGCGTAGCCCTCGGCGCTTACTCGCAGCCCTCCGAGTCGTCTGCTTCGGATGAGGCGGCACGGTGACCACTGGACAGCCAGCTGTCCGTACTACCCTTTCGGCAACGCTGCCCATCAAGACATGCGCAAGGCCGCTCCGGCCGTGCGTGCCGATGACAATCAAATCGGTAGAGCCCTGCCGCGCGGTGTCGACGATGACCGAGGCGGCCTTGCCGGTGCCGACGAGAATGCGCACACGTAGTCCTCGCCTTCGTAGTCGCGTTGCCGCGCGAGCGAGCTGGGCACGGGCGGTTTTCTCTTGCGCTTCGATCGCGGAAGCCACCGCTCCTCCGCTCAGAATGTCTCCGCTCATATCGAGCGGCTCCACGACAAAGAGCAGAGCGAGGTCAGCTTTGAAGATCCGTCCGAGGTTTTCCGCCAGCTTGAGCGCGGGCATTGAAGCCTCGGAGAGATCCGTGGGCACGAGGATTCGCTTGATGCGCACAATTACCCTTTCTCCGAGCACGCAGGATCAAGAAGCGAACCCGGGAGGCAACAGCGAGTAAGACATCGACGTCAGGGCTTCTTTCCTACCCCAAGCTCTTGCGCCGTCTTCTTCTGAATCGACTCGAGGTAGTCGGTCATGGCGTAAATCTCGGGGCTACCCAAAGACGAGCCGCGACGCGGGGGCCTGAAGACTCGTCCCCAGACGGGCATCTCGCGCGATCCGTGAGCGGCGAGTGGAGTCTCGCCGTCGATGAAGCCGACAACCTCCATCCGCGGAAACTTGCCGTCGTGCTTCTTGCTGATTTGCGTGAGATCGGGCGGGCCGGTCTTGAGCGAGGCTGACGCCGGACCGTTTCCTGTTCCATCGACTCCGTGACAGGAGGCGCAGTAAATGCCGAAGAGTTCCTTACCCCAGGCGAGGTACGAGGCTGAATCAGCGAAGGGGCGTGGAACGGCCGCGAGCGACTCGGCAGCCAAGCTCCGCGGCAACAACACCCACACGAAAAGTAACGAAGCGAGGCATCGAGTTGCGAGGTTGGTATCCATCCCTTCCTTCCCAATTTTGCTTGAAGGCGACGCAACAGGCCGACGCCCCTCGACAAGCTTCCCGTCTTGCCGGCTAACGCTCCTCTTCCGCGGGCGACACGATCCCGTCGAGCACTCGGGCCGTGTCCTGCGCCATGTCCCGGATGTAGGAGTGATGGTCGCCGGGCACCCGGTGCACGCGCAACGAGCGCCCGGCCATCGGCATCCAGCTCGCACGCACGGCTTCTGTGTCGGGGAAACGCGAGGAAAGAATGACATGGAGCGGGCAATTGACCGGAGTCGTGCTCACATCCCCGAGCATTCCGTAGTAGTGCTCGACGCGCGTCGGCAGCGTGGAGGTGCCCGAACCTTCGGCAGGCGCGGCGGCACGCAGCCGTTCCCGCAGCGACTCTAGGTGAGAAAGCGGACCGGGATCCAGCAGGGTCAGTGACTCCGGCGGCTCCCCGAGTGCGTGCAGCTTCCGCGTAACCGCCAGGGCCAGGGTACTGGCGGCGCACTCGCCCACCATGGCCAGCGGCCCCTTCACGCGTTTCGCCCGGATGGCCGCCACCACGCGGTCGACCTGCTCGTCGAGGCCGCTCGGCAGCGACACATCTTCGTCCAGGACTCCAGAGCGAGCTGCATAACAGGGCCGCCTCGTCTGCATTCGCCGTAACAATGCCGCAAACACCAGAATCTCATTCTCTTCGCCCCAACCCCCGGGTATGAACACGATTGCCGGGCCTTCTCCTCCTCCGATGGGCATCAGAATTTCGCTGCCCTGCTTGTCACGTGAGACCAGTCCCGCCTGCTCGACGGCGCGCGCCATCCCCCGGACCGTGGGATCGTCGAAGAACTGCCGTGCGTGCAATTCCACCCCCGCACGGTCGCGCAGCAGGGAAAGCACCCGTAGAACGGCCAGCGAATGGCCACCGAGCGTGAAGAAGTCGTCCTGCTTGCTACGCACGCCGACCCCAAGGACCTCCTCCCAGATGGCGGCAACGGCTGCCTCCCCTTCCGAAAAACCGGCGTCTTCCGACGCACCGGGGGCGGTCCACGGTTCCGCCGCCGGCAAGGCCCCGTAGTCCACTTTGCCGTTTGCCGTGATCGGCAAGCCTTCCACCATCACGAAGCGGGACGGCAGCAGGAGATCCGGCAAGTGTTCCTTCAATCGACGGCGCAAGAGGTCGACCGACAACCGCTCGGAAGAATTGGAGGGCACGACATAGGCCATGAGGATCCGCTCTCCGGCGGCGTCCTCGACGGCCACCACCGCCGAGCCGGCGACGCCCTCGCATCGCACGAGCGCCGACTCGACTTCAGCGGGCTCGATGCGCACGCCGTGCACCTTGGTCTGCCTGTCCAGCCGTCCGAGAAACTCGATGCGCCCGTCAGGCAGCATCCGGCAGAGGTCTCCCGTGCGATAGAGGCGGCCGAACCGCGGGTGCTCGATGAACCGTTCCGCGGTTGCGGCCTCGTCGCGCCAATACCCGCGCGCAAGGCCTGAACCACCTGTGCACAGCTCGCCGGCGATTCCGATCGGACACGCGCGTCCTTCCCCGTCGAGGATCCACACGCTGGTGCCCTGGATGGGCCGGCCGATCGGGATGGAACGCCGCCTCAAGTCCTCGATCCCGATTTCTTGGCAGCAGGTGAACGTGGTGTTCTCCGTCGGGCCGTATCCATTCACGAGGCGGAGCTCGGGATGCATCTCGCGCACGCGGCGCGCGGATTCCAACAACACCACGTCTCCGCCCGTCAGCAGCTGGGAAAGCCCCGCCAGTCCTGCGCCGCGCTCCGCCGCCATGAGCCGGAACAGCCCGGACGTCAGCCACAGCGACGTGACCGCCGATTCCCGGACGACCCGCGCGATCTCGTCGAGCGATGCCGGCCCGCAAGGCAGAACGACCAAACGGCCCCCGTTGCACAGCGCCGCCCAGATCTCGAGTGTGGACGCGTCGAACGAGAGCGGCGAATGATGCAGCCACGCCTGCTTCTCATCCATGACGGCAAAATCCTGCCCCTTGACCAGCCTCGCCACCGCGCGATGGGGAACGGCCACCGCCCGTGGCTCACCGGTAGAGCCGGAGGTGAACAGGACATACGCCAAGCTTTCGCCGTCGACTGCTTCATCGGATGGCTCGGGACCATCCGAGGCGCCGGACGGTTCATCCGCATCGGAGTGGATATGGCGACATCCCGGCAGCGCACCCTCGAGCGACGTGAACTCCGCTTGTGGACCGACGACCAGCTCGAGCCCGACCTTCGCCGCCATGAAGGCCAGCCTCTTGGCCGGAAACCCGGTATCGACGGGAACGTAGCACCCTCCCGCTTTCAGGATGCCGAGCAGACCGATCACCATTTCGACCGACCTTCGGGCGAGCAACCCCACCGGCATGTCGCGCCCCACACCGACCGCGCGCAGACGCCGGGCCAAAGCGTCCGCGCGCCGGCTGAGCTCGGCATAGCTGAGTCGACGGTCCCCGTATTCGACCGCGACCGCTTCGGGACGGATCGCGGCTTGCTCCTCGAAGAGCCGGTGGATCGCGGAATCCCGAACATCGCTTCGTTGCGGCACCCGATCGGATCCCGTTACCTCCACCCCCTCGAGAAGATCGCCGAGACGCACGCCCGGATCCGATGCAGCCCGCGCCAACGCCCGTCGCAGGTGGTCTTGCAGCACCCGGATCGTAGCCGCGTCGAAAACGTCCGCGTTGTATTCCCAAGAGAGTAGCAGGGCATGATCGTCGCGTTGCCAACCGCCGAATCGCTCGCGCGATCGCGGCCATCCGGCCACATAGAGGTCGAATTTGGCCGAGCCGTTGAACAACGGCCGCTCGAGCTCCGCCTCGAGCCCCGGAAAATCCATGGCCGGGATGGGGTTGTTCTGGAGATTGAAAGTCACCTGGTGGAGCGGGTTGATCTTGGGATCGCGCGGCGGCGCGACCGCTTCGACGACCTTCTCGAAGGGCGCCTCCTGATGAGCGTAGGCCTCCAGGGTCATCGCGCGCACGCGACGAAGCCACTCGAGGAAGGTCGGATTGCCGGACATGTTTGCGCGCATCACCACCGTGTTGATGAGCATGCCGACGAGCCCGTCGGTCTCCGGCATGCGGCGGTTGGCGATGCCGGACCCGATCGGGATGTCTTCCGTCCGGCAATGCCGCCCCAACACCGCGAGAAATCCGGCGAGAAAGAGCATGTACATCGTGGCCTGCTCCTGCTCGGCGAGCTTACGGAGCGGCGCCATCTCCGCCTCCTCGAATGTCATCAGCTCGTGACCGCCGCGAAAGGACGGCCGCATCGGGCGAGGTCGGTCCAGGGGCAGGTCGAGCACCGGTGCGATTCCCTCGAGGCGGTTCTTCCAGAAAGCGATCTGGGCGCGAGCCTCCTCGCTGTGAATCCACGTGTGCTGCCAAGCCGCGAAGTCCGCGAACTGGATGGGCGGCGGCAAGGGCATCGCGCCCGTCCCCGCGTGGTGGTGGCGGTAGAGCGTCATCAACTCGCCGAGCACGACGTGGCGAGACCATCCGTCGCCCACCGCGTGGTGGTCCATGCAGAGAAGGGTGTGTCTTTCCGCACCGAGACGGATCAAGACCCACCGCACGAGCGGCGACTGATCGAGACGGAACGGCCGAGCGATCTCCTTCTCGATCGTCGCGCGCAAGGCGGCCTCGGACGGTCCCTCCGTGCTGGTCTCCAGATCGATCACCGTCAGGCCGGCCGGCGCGACGCCGTGAATGCGTTGGACGATCCGTCCTCCCTCTTCCGCCAGCGACGTCCGGTAGATCTCGTGCCGCCTGACGATGTCGTCGAGGCTCCGGCGCAGCGCATCCGTGTCGAGCGGCCCGGTGAAATGCAGGGCCACCTGGGAGTTGTAGGCGATGATGCCCGGATGGACCTGGTGGATGAGCCACATCCTCTCCTGAGAGAACGACGCGGGGATCGTTCCGTCACGCGCGCAACGGGGAATGCGCCCCCGGTCCGGCGGGGTCACCTCCAGCGCGGAAGCGATTCTCTTCCGCAACAACGCCCGCTTCGTCGGAGAAAGCCTGGCCGAGCGGTCGCCCGAATCCGATCCTTGCAGCTCGATCACCTCCTCTCGTCATTCCTTCAGCAGTCTTGCCGCCTCGTCTTCGCTCAACGCGTCGATCTGGCGGATCAGCAATTCCTCTACGACCCTCGATACCCCCGCAACGCTCGGAGCATCGAAGAAGCGCCTGAGGGGAAGATCGATGTCGAACTGCTGGCGCAGGCGCGCGACGACGCGCGTCGCCATCAGCGAGTTCCCCCCTGCGTCGAAGAAATTCTGCTGGTTGTCGAGTTGCCGCGTCTCGAGTGCCTCGAGGAAGAGCCGCCGCACCGCGCCGATGACCGGATCGTCAGCCTCGTCCACGGAGTCGGGCAACCCAGCTGGCGGCAACGGAAGCGCGGAACGGTCTAGCTTGCCCGCCGCATTCCTCGGCAACTCGTCGAGGAAGACGATGGCCGAAGGCAGCGCAGCGTCGGAGAGGATACCGCGCAGATGGGCGAGGATCGAGTGCGTGCCCGGTGGTTCCTCACGCTGCTCGGGAACCACATACGCCAGCAAGGAGGCTGCGTGCGCAGCGGTGTCCCGGCAGACCACCACGGCGCCGTCGATCCCAGGGCATGTCTCGAGCGCGCGCTCGACTTCCTCGATCTCCACCGTCTGCCCGCGGATTTTCACTCGTAGATCACTCCGCCCGACGAACAGGAGACGACCTCGCTCGTCGAGGCGGCCGAGATCACCGGTGCGACAGAAGCCCTCGTGCCGGAAAGGCACGATCGGGAACCGCTCCGCGGTCAGTTCCGGTTGCCCGACATAGCCCATGGCGAGCCGCAGGCCACTCACGCAGATCTCGCCGACCTCTCCGGCGGGAACCGGCTTCCTCGCTTCATCCATGACGTGGACGGCGATATCCGCAAGGGATTGGCCCAGCGGCACGACCTCGTCGTCCGCCCCCTCGATCCGAGTGATCTCGAAGGCGCAGGTGGTGCCAGCGGTTTCCGTCTGGGAATAGAGGTTCACCATGCGGCTGGTCTGGCCCAGCCGGTCGCGCCACGCCCTCGGAGCAAGCCAGCCGAGCCGTTCGCCTGTCGTCAGGACGATCCGCAGGCGGTTGTCGAGCAGCTCTGCTCGCTCCGTCGGCGGCATGAGCAGGAGCGTGTCGATGCACGCCTGCCACACCGAAGGTACCGTATCCCAGACGGTCACGCCGTGCTCCTTGATTGCGCGCATGATCTCGCGCGGATCCTTGCGCTGCTCCTCGTCGAGCATGACCAGCGTGGCACCCTCGCACAGGCCGGCAAAGAGCTGCCGAACGGAAGCGGAGAAATGGAAGGCCGCCGACTGCAGGCAGACGTCGTCAGCTCGATGGCCCAATACCGGCAGGAGCGCCGCGAGGTAGCTCGTTAGGCTGCCGTGAGACACCGCGACACAGCGCGGCGCCCCCAGAGTTCCGGAAGTCGGCATCACGTAGGCCACATCCCGCTCTTCGGGATTCCTCCGTTGCCACGGAACCGCGCGCGCGTCATGCGCATCGAGCTCCCGCCACGCCGCCGCCCTGCCTCCGTAGTCGCGTGCCGCCGAAGCCGCGCCGCCCGGCGCGCCATCCCCCGCGTGGATGACGACGGCCGGCCCAACCGCATCGACAACGGCCCGTGTGCGCTCCGCGGCCGCTTCCCACTCGAGCGGCAGATACGCGGCCCCCGCTTTGAGCACACCGAGCATCGCCACGAGCAAATCCGGCACGCGCGGGAACGACAGTCCGACGACCGTGCCGGGCCCGCAACCCATCGCGGCCAGCCGCGCCGCCACCCGATCGGACCGCGCATCCAGCTCGGCGAAAGAGACCGACTCCCGCCGTCCGATGAGCGCGGCTTTGTCGCCATGCGCCTGCGCGGCCGCGGCAAATCGATCGAGCAGCGTTTCTCCGTTTCGTCGTTGTTCCCGTCGTTGGACGACGCGTGTCGGCGATCGCCGGGGGCGCAGGCCCAGCCGTCGAGCTGGAAGCGTGACGACGGCCTCACCGGTGGTCGTGGTGGCCCCGAGTTGATTGACACCGACGATGCGGATGCGCACGTCGACCGCATCGCCCGTCGTTGCCGGGCGCTTTTCAACGACGACGCCGCGATACCAGGTCACGTCCCCGTAAATCAGCGGAGCCCCGGTCTGCACGCTGAGCCGTTTCAGGAAGCCTTCGTTCCCCATCCAGTCCGTCAGCAAGGGAGCGATCCAGGCGAACCGCATGAGACTGTTGTCGAATGGCGCCGGCATGCCCCGCTGCGCCGCGAGGAGGAAGTCTTCGTGCTGCTGGGAATACTTGACCGGCCAGCCGGTGACCGGGTTCACCGCCGCGGTATGCGGCGCCTTCACCGCATCGAGATAGCCGAGGCTTCCCGCCCGGTAGGACGGCCCGATCGCTGCCTGCCAGCAAACGAGATCGCCGATGGTGAGCGGACCGCGCATCATCACGGGCAGCGGCATACCTACCCACACGTCCGAGCCGGTGGGCGATGCCGGCCCGGCGCGCGACTCGTCCTCGATCGCCCGCCGCAGGGCATCCCGCTCCCCCTCGGAGTAGCGGCTCATCTCCCGATCCAACAGCAGGTCGTTCTCCTCACGCGCGATCCGGACCATCGTGCCCTTGGCCGTCGCGGCCACTGCATCGTCCTGGTTCCAGTACGTCGTCTCCGCGAGGACGAAGAAGATGCGCCGCCCGCGGCGATCCAACGCTTCCGTGACGTCGGTCTGCCGCGAAGTCGCCCGTAAGCGGTCGCCCGCTCGGATGGTACGAAACCAATCGACCGAGATCTCGCCGATGAGGCTTACCAATGGCGCGTCCACGGCGGCCCCGTGCAGGAAGGGATAGAGAACCGAGCAGACGAAGGCCGGAGGCGCCAGGAGTCCCCCGTGCGGGGTGGCTGCGGCGTAGGCTTCGTCTAGCCAGAGCGGATTGTCGTCGCTGGTTCCGTAGGCGAAATGCCGGATCGCATCTACCGAAGCAAGCGTGTTCCAGTGCGGTCGCTCGACGATCTCACGTCCGTTGAGAAGCCGCGTCTGTTCGTAGAAGAGATTGATCCTGTCGTCCATCGATTGCACTCGCGGCGAGACCAACGAGAGTGGCGCTCGAGCGCGCCGCTGCGGACCCACTCAGCTGTTCACGGGCGCGCTTCGGCAGGAAGCGCGGTGTCCGGATGCCATCGCAGCACGACCTTCACATCTTGCCTTCCCCGCCTGCGCACGCAAAGCGACAGGACGTGCTCTTGCGTCGGCCTCAGTTGCACGAGCTGCCAAAGGGCGCCGTCGTCGCCGAGCGACGGATCGATCTCGATGCGCGGCGATCCCTCGTCGAGAACAATCGAGAACTTCTGAAGCGGCAGCGTCAGGCCCAGGCCGCGTGCCTTGACGTAGCTCTCCTTGAGGGTCCAGTAGTCGAAAAAGCGGCCCTGCCGCACCGGCTCGGGCAGAGCGCGGAGCGCCGCTACCTCGGCCGGGGCAAAGAAGCGGTCGGCCACTTCCAGCGGCGCCCTTCGTCTCAGGCACTCGACATCGACGCCCAGATCCACCGTGCGCGCCACGGCACAGGCAATGAGCCCCTCCGTCTTCGACAGACTGAAGCGAAGCGAGCTACGGCCGTCGGCGATAACCGGACGACCGTACCCCTCGACGAAGAAGCGCCAGTCGGATGGTGCGACCGCCTCGTACCGCGACAGCACCGTCCGCAAGAGCACTCGGGTGGCCACGGCCATGCGCTTGTCACACTCGAAGCGATAGCGGGCCGAGCGTTCGAGCTCGTCGGCGGCAAGCAGCCGACGACCGTCAGCCTCGCCCCCAACCTCTTCGGGGCGGGCGCACCAGACGTGGACTTCTCCAGAGTTCAGCATGCAGACGGTACGCATCGTCTAGTGTCTCACAAAAAGAGAGAGCTTGGGACAATCCTCCTGACGAGGTGCTTCCTGCTAGCGTTCGGCTAGTGCTCTATCAGCCCTCGGGCTCGCCTTCTAACGAGGTGCTCGCCATGGCCGAGGAGATGCGGAGCTTGGTGATGGCGCTGGCCACGACGGACGAGCTGCGCAAGCGCGCGATCGCCCTCGGTATGACGACGCTTCGCCGCGGCGGCCTCGAGAAGGTCCGGCAAGGGTGGACGACGATCGAGGAAGTGCTGCGCGTGACGTCCTCGGCGGGCGTCAACTGAGTCTGTTTCGCGCGGTCGGCGATTCCGATATGGAGCTCCCTGGAGAAATGTCGACTTGATTCTCTGGTTGGCGTCGTACCCGCGCTCCGGGAATACCTTTCTCCGCGTTCTGTTCGGCAGGCTGTTCGGGCGCGCGACCTATTCGATCTACGAGGAGACCGCGGACAAGGAGATCAACGCGGGGCTCGCGAGCCCGCGGCGTCTCGCCGAGATGGCACCGTCTCCCGAACTGTTCCTCGTCAAGACCCATGAGCTCCCTGGGCAGGACGACCATCGAGCGATCCACGTCGTGCGCGACGGTCGCGATTCGCTCGTCTCCTACGCGCGTTTCGTTCTAGAGTACGAGAAGAAGCACGTCGATCCATCGTCGCCGGACCTCTTCGCGAGCGTCCTCCGGGAGCTCGTTTGCACCGACGCCTACTTCGGCGGGTGGGGCCGGCACGCGCTCGTTTGGGGTCGGCGCAAGGCGCCGACGGCTCACATCCGCTTCGAGGACCTCATCGCCGATCCTATCCCGGTCTTGAACGAGGCGTTGCAAGCCCTCGGCATTCGCATGCCGTCGATCGGTGGGGTGGTTCCCTCGTTCACGGATTTGCGTCGATGGTCGCCCGGCGGCTTCCGCGAAGGACGAATCGGCGGTCACCGCGGCCAAATGTCAGCCGAGCTGGAAGATCTGTTCTGGGCTCGACACGGCGGCGCGATGCGCCGCTTCGGCTACGCGAACCGCAAGCGGGAGGTGGACGGACCGCTCGTCACGGTGGTCACTCCGTCGTTCAATCAAGGTCGCTTCATCCGCGATACGATCGAGAGCGTGCTCCATCAAGACTACCCGCACATCGAGCACCTCATCATCGACGGCGGCTCGACCGACGAGACCGCCGACGTCGTCGCCGAGTACGGCGACCGGTTGGTATGGGCCTGCGAGCGCGACCGCGGCCAATCGCACGCGATCAACAAGGGGTTTCAGCGCGCGAGGGGCGACATCGTGTGTTGGGTGAACTCGGACGACCTGCTGATGCCGCGAGCGGTATCGATGGCCGTCGATGCCTTCGCTCGCCAACCACAAGTCGGCGCCGTGTACGGGGACGGCTATCTCGCCGAGGAGGACGGCTCGATCAAGGGGGCGTTTCCGAAGGCGGGCCGCTTCAATCTGTGGAAGTTCATCTATTACTCCGACTACCTCCTACAACCGACGGTCTACGTGCGGCGCAGCGTGCTCGACGACGTGGGCCTTCTCGACGAGAGCCTCGAGTGGGGAATGGACTGGGACTTATTCATTCGCATCGCCAAGCGGTATGACCTGGCGTACGTGCCGGCAGAGATGGCCATTCAGCGGGAGTACGATTCGACGAAGACCGCGAGTGGGGGGCTGGCGCGTTTTCGTGAGCTCGTCGGTATCATGCGCCGTCACGGGACACTGCGCTATCCGCCCGCGTACTTATGCTACGGCATCGACACATTCTTCAACGTGCTGCGCAGGCGATTTCCAGAGTGGATGTGGAAGCGCCTCAGCCGCAGGGCCACCCTGCTGTTTCCCATCTGGAAGTGGTTCGTTCTCCGCACACTCGTGCGTTGGGAAGGCTGGTACGCCGACGATTGGGCCACGACCACGGTACGCCTGTTGTTGCCTCGCACGGGCAAGCACATCGTCATCCGCGGCTCGTTGCCGGAGGTGTTTGCCTCGCTACGCGGGCAGTCGCTGCGCGTGCGCTGCAATGGGCGATTGATCGCGGATGCGCCGCTGCCGCCTGGCGACTTCGAACAGGTGGTGCCGCTCGCCGAGCCGGCCGCGGGCGGTGTCGTCCGGATCGACCTGGAGGCGTCTCGCTATTTCGTGCCGCAGCGCGAAGGTTTGAACGACGATCCGCGCCGCCTCTCGTATCTCCTGCGTGAGGTCGGCTGGACGGCGGGGTAAACGGGGCCTCTACGACGCGACGGCGCGCGGTTGGTCGGTCGACGATGAGCGGTACCAGTCGATCGTTCGTCGCAGCCCGCGGGCCAGTTCCATCTCGGCGCGGAAGCCGAATTCACGTTCGGCGCGCGAGACGTCGAGGCACCGGCGCGGCTGGCCGTCCGGCTTGCTCGCGTCCCAGACGATGTCGCCACGGTATCCCGTCAACTCGGCAATTTTGCGGATCAGGTCACGAATGCGGATTTCTTCGCCCGACCCGACGTTGACCGGCTGAGCGCCGTTGTACCGCTCGGCGGCGAGCACGATTGCGCGCGCGCAGTCCTCGACGTAGAGGAATTCGCGGCTGACTGCGCCCGTACCCCAAACGTCTACCGTAGCGGCGCCGCTCTTTACGGCATCCAAGCATTTCTGGATGAGTGCGGGGATCACGTGGGACCTGGCGGGATCGAACGAGTCCCGTGGCCCATAGAGATTCACGGGCAGCAGGTACACGGCATTGAAGCCATACTGCTGCCGATACGCCTGCGCCTGAACGAGCAGCATCTTCTTGGCCAGCCCATACGCAGCATTGGTCTCTTCCGGGTATCCGTTCCACAGATCGTCCTCGCGGAACGGCACGGGCACGTGTTTCGGATAGGCGCACACCGTTCCGACGGCGACGAATTTTTCCACCCCATGGAGGCGGGCCTGCTCCATCAACTCCGTGCCCATCATGATGTTGTCGTAGAAGAAGCGGCCCGGGTTGTCGCGATTCGCTCCGATGCCGCCGACGACTGCGGCGAGGTGGATGACGACATCGGGCCGAGCATCGCGATAAAAGCGGACCACCGCCTGGCGCTCGCGCAAGTCGTATTCCCGAGACCGCGGAACAAACACGTTGGCGCAGTCGAGACGTTCGAGCTCCTCGACGACGTGGCTACCGAGAAAGCCTGCTCCACCGGTCACGGCAATGCGCTTGGAAGAAAGCGGCACGAGCATTCTCTGCCTCAGGACGCTCACGTCCGCAATCTCTCCAGCGCCCGGCTGCCCCGTCGCGCCGCGACGGCGAAGACCGTCAGGAAGACCGTCAGGTCGAGCGCGCGACGGCCGTGAAGCTCACGATGCCGCCGAGCTCGGCGGTCGACTGACACCACCCCGGCGCCCTGAAGAGCTGGCCAAACTGTAGGCTTGTCCCCTTCCTGTTGGAAAACTCCGCTAATCGCTATCGCAGCGGGTTCGTAGCACAAGCTGGTTGCCGTGGCGGTAATGTCGTTAATCTCAAACGGCGCGATTATTTGTAGACGTCCATCTTATGACGCTCGAATGGGGCGACAATTATCGCTTTCGTACGTCGAGCCCTGAAATATCGCGGATATTCCGCCCTTCCATCGATGGTCCAACGTTTGCTCCAACCTAACCTCACGACCGGCGTCGTTTCGACTGCCGGTCGAGGAGGAGATCGAATGAAGAAGACCGGGACGGATGAGCGTATTGCCGTTTTTGGCTCTGCCCGCAGTGGCCGGGGTAGTCGCCGCGGCACGGCGAGAGGTTCGACCATGAGGATTCTTATAATGCTCAGCGCCCTAATCCTCGCCCTTGCCGCCTGGCCCGCGCGGCATGCGGCGGCGGATGGCGAGACGGCCAAAACCGAAATCCAGATCCATGCGCCGCTGGCGGCCACCGACTGCGACGCCACGCCACCGACCCCGGGATGGAGTGCATTGTCGTTCTTGGCTCTGCTCGCGGTGGCCGGGGTAGTCGCCGCGGCACAGGGGGAGGTTCGACCATGAAGATTTTTGCGGCATGCGGCGGCGGATGACGAGACGGCCGCGACGCTCTGTCGTCTCGCCTTGACTGCCCAAGCCCATGAGGCTCGCATGGCCGTCGGGAGCGACGCTCCTGAAACAGCGAGCCTGATCTAGCGGCTCTGAGGCGCGACTGGGGTGCGAACCGGCGACGTCCAGCTTCGAAGCATCGGAATCCCTTTTCTACATCGCCTCGGAAACGTTGAGAAAATGCCGATGATACAAGCGTTTGGACCAGCTTCTCCGCGTAATACCGAAATCCAGATCGATGCGCCGTTGGCGGCCACCGACTGCGGCGCATGCCACAGACCATCACGGTCCTTCGGCTCGCGATCGATGTCAGCGCCGCGACCGTTGACTCTGGCAACGGCGACGATCAACGCGAGGACGACAGAGGCGTTCTAGTCCCCCAGCGAAACACGACCAGCTCGAAGTGGTGCAGCGTTTGAACGCACTGCCAAGTGACACCATAACTGACACCAAGCCCGATGAGGCTCGCGTGGCCGTCGGAAGCGACGCCCCTGAAACGGCGAGAGACCGAGCACAACAATGGTGTCCTCATCTACGTGCTACTCGCGGACCGCGACGTGGAGATCGTCGCCGACCGCGGCATTCACGCGCGCGCCGGAACGGAATCCTGGGAGACGATCTGCCGTCAGATGGAGGGAGCGTTCCGCCGGGACGAGTTCGAGAGCGGCGTGGTGCGCGGTATTCACGCGGTCGGCCAGCATCCGACGGCGGCGTTCCCGCGACGGGGCACACAGGCAAACAAGCTGCCCGACGAGCCGGTGATCGTCTGAAGGAGGAGGTCCGGTGAAGCTTGCCGTCTGCGAGTTGCCCGTGGACCTGCGGCCCTCCTCGGACCTGCTGGCATCGCGCGATCGAGAAGCACTATGCGAAGGCGAGCGGCATCGCTGATGAGCTTGATGAGCTGATCAACGACGACGGCGCCACAAAACCAAGAACCTACCGGGCACCCTGCCCAGCGACGAAGACGACGCAGTCGCCGCGCAAAAGAAAACCCCCGATCATCTCGGGGGTTCTCGTGAGAGCGGGCGACCGGGGTCGAACCGGCGACGTCCAGCTTGGGAAGCTGGCATTCTACCACTGAATTACGCCCGCATGACCAGCCAGCTGCTTCCGCTTCCGTCGAGAACTTATGCTTCTGTCTGACCATGAAATCAATGGTCGGGGCGCCGCGGATTTGCTACTCGACTACCGATGGCTCGCATCGCTCACGAAGTGCGCCCGCATCTCACTCACGTCGCGCTCTGGACGTCGGACATCGAACGCACGGTCGCCTTCTATCGCAAGTACTGCAGCCTCGACGTAATCCACGATCGCGTCGAGCCGGACGGCGGACGGGTGGTGTGGGTCGGGGAGACGAAAGACCCTTCCCGCTTCGTGATCGTCCTGATCCGGCGTCCCGTCGAGCACTCGGCGCCGAACTCGTTCGCGCACTTCGGGTTCTCGTGCGCGAGCCGGAAAGACGTCGACGAGCGCGCGGCCGTCGCGCGGGCCGACGGCGTCTTGGAGCTCGAGCCGCGGGACGCCGGTCCGATCGTCGGCTATTTCTGCATGCTCCGCGACCCGGACGGAAACTCGGTGGAGTTCTCCTTCGGCCAGGCGCTGGGGACAGCCACTCCCTCACGCGTTGATCGTGAGTAGGTTGAAAATCCCTTCGCTCGGATGCTCGCGGAAACAGATCAGCGCCCGTCGCATGCGGCGCGCGTCGATACCGAACAGCTCGCAGAGGCTCGAGAACGAGGTGATGGCGTCCGAGTTCGGGCGGAAGATCCAACGCTCGACCTCCCGGTAAGTGAGGCTCGTGGTGGAGCCGCTCAGGATCTCGCGGCAGTAGGCTTGAACCCCATCCGTGAAGACTGCCCAGAGTAGGCCGAACTCGCCCGTCCGATTTGCGACGCTACCGCCCTCAAGCTGCTCTGGCAGAATGAAGTCCGCATCAAGTAATGAGTTGGGATCCCAATCAATGCCAAAAATAACGCCAGACATTCTCGTTCTCCCTCTTTCCGGGTCCAGCCCCTCCGCACTGATCTGCGTAGCGAAATGCGCGCCAATCTCTGCTGAGGCGGGATTAGCCACAAAGCACTAGGAAAATTGGGGTGTTAAGAAGGGCGACTTGGAAATGATGTTTCAGGCTAAACGGAAACGATGAGCAAAATTTGATACTCTGAAACATGGCGGCACTTCCTCGACGTGATAGTTCTTTGACGGCGCCGCTGACGAGGCTAGTCCAGCGATCGACGGTCGCTCTACGCCGTTATCGGAAGCGTCGTGCGTCGGGCTGCCTCCGGTGCGGCGGAGTCGCCTCGGTCACCTGCAGCGCGTGCGCAGCCCGGGTGTGCGACCGCTGCTGGCTTTTGTCGATCGAAACGGGCTCGGCGGCAGCTCTTTGCCTCGATTGCATCGTTCCTAGCTCGCCAAACCGCCTTCCCGGCTACCGAACCGAGCCCGCCGGGGTCTTCCAAGCAGGTGCGAGGACCGTGGCCTGGGCTTGTGGCAGCGACCGCCGGCGTCTTGTATTGGGAGCAAGGCTGGACGGGGCCCTGGCGTCTCGTGGCGGTACTTCTGCAGCCTGCGGTCTTGCTCGGGCTAGTGCCGCTCGCCTTTCTATTGGGGGCGTTCCGGACCGCGGCGCTGAGGGCGCTGCGCGCGATCTTCAGGGAGCCGTCAGATCGATCTCCCTCAGTAGATCGTTGGCCGCCTTCGTAAGATCCTCATCACCCGCCGCGCGGGCGAGCTCGCGGGCATGTTCGGCCTCCGCGCGTGCCTCGGCGCGGCGGCCCTTCTTCCAATCATACTGGGCAAGCCGCAACACTGGCTTCGCCCACTTGCGATCCAGCTCCGCGGAGCGCCGCAGCGCCTGCTCGCCTTGCTTCTCGGAGCCTCCGAAGAGCCGCGGCAAACGCATCAGCATCTCTCCTTTGGCTTCCCAGGCATGGGCGTGCTCGGGATCGAGCTCGAGCGTTTTCTCCAAGAGTTCCTTCAGCTCCGAGATGTGCGTCGCCTGCGCCGCGACACTCGCGCGCTCGGACTTTCTTCCCAGATTGACGAACAGGGCGAAGTAGCCCTCCGCCAAGCTCGGATCGATCGCGATCGCCCGCTTGGCGAGCTCGATACCGCTATCGTAAGTCGCTTCCCAATCGCTCTCGAGACGATCGGCCTTTCGGCGCTCGGCGAAGGCCGCATCCGCGAGCTGCTGCGCCTCCGCCCTTCGACTCTGATCGCTAAGCCCAAGCGCGGAGCGGCAGCCCAGCGCGAGGATTACCACGGCGTAGACCAGGATCGGCCGGCCACTCGGGCTCCGAGACACGATCCGTCGTCTAGCAGCGATGGCGCCGCCGGTCGAGGCGGAATCTTGCCCACACCGGCGGCTTCGCATAGGAGGCGGAAAGCCATGAAGTATGCCGTCTTGATCAAGCAGGTTCCCGACGTTTCGCAGATGCAGTTCGACCCGGAGACCCGCCGCCTGCGTCGTGAGGGGGTGCGTCTCGAAGTCAGCTCGTTCGACGTCCGTGCGCTTCTGCGCGCTCTGGAGCTTCGTGCGCTGACCCGCGGAGAAGTGGTGGTGCTGACGATGGGCCCGCCGCAGGCGCGCGAGGCGCTCGTTCACTGCCTGGCGCTCGGCGCCGACCGCGGGGTTCACCTCGTCGATCCCGCGTTTGCCGGATCGGACACTCTCGCAACCGCCCGTGCGCTCGCGCTCGCCCTCCGTCGCGAGGGATTCGATCTGGTGCTCTGCGGCAAGTCGAGCGTGGACGCCGAAACCGGCCAGGTCGGACCCGAGATCGCGGAGATCCTCGACCTGCCGCAGGTGACGGCCGTCCGCCGGCTCGATCTGGACGCCAGCCGCGGGCGAGTGAAGGCCGAGCGTGAAACCGACGCGGGATTCGAGGCGGTCGAATGTCAACTGCCGGCGCTGGTAAGCGTCACCGAGGACATCGCCCCCGAACGCTTCCCGAAGCGCGCCGAGAAGGAAGCGGCGAAGACCAAACCGATCACGGAGCTGGCCGCCCGGGACCTCTCCGAGGACCGGCAGCTTTTCGGAGTCGCCGGCTCGCCGACGCGGGTCGAAGGCCTCCAGTCGGTCGAGGTAAAGCGCGAGGCGCGGCTATGCGAAGGCGACGTCGCCGAGGCCGTGCGGAGCGTGGTCGCCGCCTTGGCCGAGCGGGGAGTTTTTCGGCCGCGCGCCATGGGGAATGCGGCAGGTGCTGCGCGAGCGCCCAAGGGGACCACGGATTCCTCGAGATCGATCTGGGTAGTCGCCGAGGTGCTCGACGGGCGGCTGCGGCGAGTCAGCCTCGAGCTCCTCGGCAAGGCGGTCGCGCTTTCCGCGAAAAGCGGCGGCCGTGTGTCGGCGCTGCTGCTCGGCCACGGCGTCCGTGCGCACGCCCGGGAGCTCGCTGAACACGGAGCCGAGAGCATCATCGTTTGTGATGATCCGCTGCTCGCAGACTATTCCACCGATGCCTACGCCGCCGTGCTCGCCCGGGCGATCCGCGAACGGCAGCCGCGCTCGGTGCTCGTGCCCTCGACCGCGCTCGGGCGAGACTTCGCCCCTCGCATCGCCGCCCGGCTCGGTCTCGGCCTCACCGGAGATGCGGTCGACTTGTCGCTCGACGACGAGGGCCGCCTCGTTCAGTGGAAGCCTGCCTTCGGGGGAAACATCGTTGCACCGATCCTGTCGAGCACGCTGCCGGAGATGGCGACCGTGCGCCCCGGCATGCTGGAGCCGATCCCCCGAGACCCGGGGCGCACGCCGATCGTCGAGGAGCTCCGCATCACCGAGGCCCCGGCGATCCGTACGCTGGTGACCGAGTCCCGGATCGCGCCGGGCGTCGAGCGAGCCGCCGCTTTGGATGAGTGTGAGACGGCGATCGGCGTCGGCATGGGGCTCGGAGGGGTCGAGAATCTCGAGCAACTCGAACCGCTCGCTGCAGCCCTGGGCGGAGCCGCAATCGCCGCCACCCGCGACGTCGCCGACGCCGGCTGGCTGCCGAGGCAACACCAGGTCGGTCTCACGGGACGAGCGATCTCGCCTCGGCTCTACGTCGCAATCGGCGTCCGCGGAGCGTTCGAGCACATGGTCGGCCTGCGCAAGGCGGGAACGATCGTGGCCATCAACAAGAACCCGAAGGCGCCGATCTTCCAGCAATCCGACTTCGGGCTCGTCGCGGAATGGTCCGTCGCAGTGCCGTTTCTCGCGCGGGAGATCGAGGCGATCAAGAAAATGTTCGTGTGATCGTCAGCCGGCGCCGAGCGGCGATCGTCACGACGATGGCGAGACCCGACACCAGGAACCCCGCTGCGATCGGCCGCGAGCGGAACCGAAAGACGATTTGGTGCTCCCCTGCGGGGACAACCACGCCGCGCATCATCCCGTTGGTCGGTACGATCGGCGTGGCGACGCCGTCGACCTCCGCTTGCCAGCCCGGATAGTAGCCCTCGGAGACGACCAGCAGGCCAGGCCGCGCGAGCAAGGCGTGAAGAATGAGCTCCGTGTTCCCCCGATCGACAACCTGGACGTTCGTCGACGAACCTGCGTCTGCCGGCAGGCGAAGACCGGCCACTTCGACGACGGCCTGCCGCTCGGTGTCGAAGTCCGGTGCCGTCAGCAGGCGCAGTACTTCTGCGTCGGTCGCCGCGTACACCGCCGCTCCCACCACGAAGGCTCTCGGTTGCGGATCGCGGACCTCGTAGACCTCCACTCCTTCGGCAGACCGTCCGATGCTCCGCAGTGCGGCCGAGCGCAGCGGCATGATCGACAGCACGTAGCGCACGTTGAAGAGGCGAAGCATCTTCGCGATCTCGGGCTCGAGCTCGCCGGTCTCGAGATGCCGCGTCGAGCGGATGCCGGTCTTCTTCTCAGACCCCCAGATCGCTTCGTAGTCGCGCGGGACGAGGTTTGCGTACCCATCCGGCGCTTCCAATCCGAAGAGGAGGTTGAAGCTCGGCTGAAGGAGCGCCCGGAGCTGCAGGTAGGGAGTGAGGTCGCCGCTCCATCCGTGCGCCGCGTGATACATCTCCGCGTGGACGAGGGAGGCGTCCAGCGCGTAGTAGCGCCAGGGCTCGGGGGTCACGCGCCGCGCGTCGGTGAGAATGCGTACGGTATCGATCGGCGCGAGCCATCGCCGCCATTCGATCTGCGGAACCTGGCGCATCTGATGCGTCCAGAGATCAGCGGCGGTGACGGCGATCACCACCGCCGCCGCGAGCGACCGCCGCAGCCCCGCGAACGCCTCGAGGCATGCGGCGAGGCCGAATCCCGCGAGCAGGCAAATGCCGATCTCGACGAAGACGAGGAAGCGCGTGGGAAACCGGAAATAGCCCATGCCCGGAACGATGGCGAACACCCATGCAAAGACCGGCGTGTTCTTGCCGAGCACGAGCAGGTAGCTGAGGGCAGTGATCGCGCCGATCAGAGGGACGTGCGGGCTCCGCCGTTTGACCACCAGCCCCACGACCGCGAGCACCGCCGGTAAGAACCCTACGTAACCGTACTGCTCCCAGTAGAGTCCCGATAGGCGGAAGCTGTCGTCCCGCGCGTCGCCGAACAGACCCGGGACGAAGAAGGTCCACACGTTCAGCGGAGAGACCGCGTATCTTGCCGCCTCCTCGAACCGCAACCCCCCCTCGCGATAGGTGAGCCGGGAAAGCTCGATGGCCGGAACGATCTGGGCGGCGGCGATGAGCGTGCCGAGACCGATCGCCACCACGAGGCCGGCCCAGCTCGACCATCGAGCTCTCGGCCGCTCCTGCCACCAGCGCACGGCGAAGTAGGCGGCGGTGACGAAGCCCGTGAAGTAGGCGATCTGCGGGTGACCCGCGAGAAGCTCGAGCGCCCACACGGCGGAGAGCCAGACGAGCACTCGTCCCGGCCGCCGCGTGGCAATTCGCTCGGCAGCGAGGAGAACGAACGGAATCCACGCAGACGCGTCGACCATGTTGAGCTGGCGCAGATGCGCAACCAAGAATCCCGACAGCGAGAAGGCCCCGGCCGTGAGCAAGCGGGCCTCGAGCGGCAAGCCGAGCTCGGTCGCGAGCAGAAACATGCCGATCCCGGCGATCGCCAGCGGCAGAATCTGCGCCCAGGCAATCGCGGCATAGGGCGGAAGCAAACCGAAGAGCAGCAGGTTCGACGGATAGAGCGTCCCGACTTCGACCTGAGCGAGGCTCGGAAAGCCGGTATAGATGCCGGGCATCCACGCGGGGCTCTCACCGCGCCCGAGGCTCGCGCCAACGAAGGCGCGCGCCGGCAGACGATCGTTCCAGAGATCGCTGGCGAAGATGTCGTCCTGGACGTTGACCGCCCTGAGCGTAACGATCCCCCAAAACGGGGGAAGGATCCACAGCGCGAGAAAGACGACCGCCAGAGCGAGCTCGGGGCGGAGTCCGGCGCGCGACAACGGGGAAGCGTACGTCTCGGATCGCTCCCGTTGGTCGCGATCCCGTCTCCGGCCGCGCATTCTACCGTACTAGCCCTTGGCGCCGAGCCGCTTGACGACTTCCGCGACGCGCTCGCCGGCGGCGCGGGAGAGGAGCGTGAGAAGCTCCGGGATCTCGCATCCCGCGGCCGCCGGATGGCCGCCGCCGCCGAATGCGGCGGCTACCGCGGAAAGATCGATCGCGCAATCGGGGGAGCGTCGATAGCTGATCGCGCCGCTCTTCAAGTCGAAGAGCACGAAGACCGCGTTTGCCGTTTGGCGCCCCCAGCGGTCCGCGATCTCGCTCGGATAGCCGTCGCAGACCGCAGCAACGACCTGGACGCCGCTCGAGAGCGCGGCGAACGTGCGGCTCCCTTCGGCGATCTCGAAGCTCCGCTTGATCTCGGCGGCGACCCGTTCGTGCGCCGCCGCCATCCGCGGCGTGTAGGTGGCGCGCTCGTCGATCGTCAGCAGGTCCTCGAACGCCTCGGGGCCGTTCATCGAGCGAAGCGTGAGCGCGAGCTCCCAGGAGCCGGGCACCTCGTGCAGCCAGCGGTCGTTGTCGTCAGCCATGCGCACGACGTGCGCGAAGCGCTCGAAAGCGGGGTTCCTTCGCCCTTCGGCGCGCAGCCGCTCGCTCAGGTAGTCGAACACGAGCCGCGACGCGGCAAAGCGATCGTCGACGATCTGGTGAGCGAACGGAACGTCGATCGTCCCGTCCTTGACACGCTCGATCGCCGTGCGGTGATGGTCGATCCAGAAGATCTTGAGCCCTCGGCTCGCCAGTCGCCGCAGGAACGCATCGGTCTCGGGCGAAGTCCACGAGATGTCGGTGATCCAAAGCTCCTGATCGTCGAGTGGGTCGTCGATCTCCAGGCCTCGGATCACCTCGTTGATCTTCGGGTTGCCGGAAAAATGCGATCGCACGTCGGTTCCGGAATGGTACCGGGCGATCGCCACCGCCGCGGCCACGCCGTCGAGACAATGCGGGCCATGGCTCACGACGTGGATCCGGCGTGGCGGCCTGTTCACGGTTAACGTACCCTCCTTGATCACGCGCCCGATTATAGGCAGAGCCGGAGAGGTGAGAAATAGACTCGTCGCGAAGGGTTCGTTCTGCCCGTCGATTGCCGTCAGAGGGGTGCGCAGCTCAGCCGGGGTTACTTCTCGGGCAACTGGATGTCGGCTTGCTTGCCGACGATCACGACGATCGCTTCATCGGGGTGAAGATACTTCTTGGCGACGCGCAAGATGTCGTCCTTGGTGATCGCGTTGATGAGTCCGTCGTAGCGATCGGGGTAATCGAGGCCGAGGCCGTAGTATTCGACCTGCGAGTAGAAGCCGACCATCTCGGCGTCGGAATCGAAGCGCAAGGGGAAGCTCCCCGTCAGGTACTTCTTCGCCGACGCGAGCTCCTCGTCCGAGACGGGGCGCGAGCGCATGCGCTCGATCTCCTCGCGCACGCGCCGCAGCGCTTCGGCGGTCGTCGCGCTCTTGGTCTGCAGCACGACTTCGAAGGAGCCCGGCAGCTTGCCCGGCACGAAGTAGCTGAAGACCGAGTAAACGAGGCCCGCTTCGATGCGGATGGAGTTCATCATACGCGACGAGAAGCCGCCGCCGCCGAGGATGTAATTCATGACCTGGATCGCGTACCAGTCGGGATCGTCCCGCGTCGTGCCGAGGTGGCCAAAGACGACGTTCGCTTGCGTGAGGTCGCGATTGATGCGGATCAGATCTGCCGTTGTCTTCGAGCTACCCTCGGGAAGCTTCGCCTCGGCCGCGCTGCCCTTCCATCCGCCGAGTAGCCGATCGGTCAAATCGCGCATCTCGGCGAGCGTCACGTCGCCCGAAGCGACGAGGATCGTGCGCTGCGGCTGATATGCGGCTTGGAAGAACGCCTTGACGTCGCCGATGGCGAGCTTGGCGACGGATTCCTTCCACCCGCTCGGTTCGCTGCGGTATGGCCCGGCCCCGAAGAGCGCCTTGCGGAACGCGCGCTCGGCGACAGAACCTGGACTTTGCTCCGCGGCCTCGAGCTCGGCGAGCGCCTCCTGGCGCTTACGCGCAAACTCGGGCTTCGCGAACTTGGGATGGAGCAGCACGTCGCTGAACAGATCGAAGGCTTCGGCGAGATCCTTCTTCAGGACGGTCAGCGAAACGCTCCCGTAGTCGTCTCCGGCGGAGGCCGACAGCTTGGCACCGAGAAAATCGATCTCATCGTGGATCCCCGCCGCCGACCGCTTCCCCGTGCCCTCGGTCAGGAGATTGGCGGTCAAGCTGGCGAGACCTTCCTTACCGACGGGGTCGAACCGGCCGCCCGCGTCGACCAGCGCGCTCACAACCACCAGGGGGAGATGCGGCTGGCGGATGACCAAGATGCGAAGCCCGTTCGGCAGCACGGCGCGCTCAACCGGCGGCGTGCTCGCGCCGCGAGCGGGAATCGGCTCGGCCAACGAGAGCGTTCCGTAGAAAAGCGTGGCGCCCATCAGGAGAGTCCGGCGCATTGGGTCAGTGGAGCATCTCGGGGGGCGGCGCCGCGGCGTGCTTCGCCGGCCCCGTGGGAACGAGAATCCCTGCGGTGCGATGATCCGGCGCCAGATACAGGCGCGCCACGCGTTGGACGTCCTCGGCGGTCACCTTACGAACGGCCGGCAAGTACGCGTCGAGTCCGCGCCAGTCGCCGATCAGCTCGAAGCGTGCGAGCAACATCGCCTGGTAGAAGTTCGAATCCTGGGCGAACACGAACTGCGCTTCGATCTGGTTCTTCGCCTTGCTGATCTCGTGCACGGACACGGGCTCCGTCGCGATCGCCGAGATCTCCTTCTCGACCGCCGCCTCGACCTGCTCGACCTTTTTGTCCGGAAGCAATTGCCCCGAGACCGTGAACAGGTTCGGATCGAGAGACAGCAACGGATTGTCGGCGTTGACATCGAGTAGCAGTCGCTTCTCGATCACCAGCCGCCGGTAGAGCCTGGAGCTCTCTCCCTCGGACAGGATCGCCGCCAACACCTCGAGCGCGGCGCTATCGGGGTTCTTTACGTTCGGCACCTTGTACGCCCACACGAACGCGGGCAGGTTCGCTTCTTTCTTGACGATCACGCGCCGCTCTCCGAGCTGCGGCGGCTCGACCTCGGTCACCACTGGAGGAGCAGCGCCCGGTCGGTTGGGGCCGAAGGCCTGGCGCACTTGCTCGATCGCACGATCGGGGTCGACGTTGCCGACAACAACCGCGATCGCGTTGTTCGGGCGGTAATAGGTCTCGTAATGGGCGCGAATGTCGGCGAGCGTCGTCTCCTGGATGTCGTGCATCCAGCCGATCACCGGCCACATGTACGGATGGGCATGAAACGCCGCGGCGTTGGTCTCCTCATAGAGCGCTCCCCAAGGGTTGTCGACGCTGCGTAGTCGTCGCTCTTCCATCACGACGCGTTTCTCCGGCTCGGTCGTTTCCTCGCGGAGCTTCAGGTTCAACATGCGATCGGCCTCGAGATCTAACGCGATCGCCAGGCGATCGGACGAGAGCGTCTCGAAGTAGGTCGTGTAGTCTGCCGTGGTGAACGCGTTGAGCTCACCCCCGTTTGCCTGGATGATCTTGGAGAATTCCTCGGGTTTCAGCTTGTCGGTCTCCTTGAACATCAGGTGCTCGAGAAGATGCGAAAGCCCGGTGGTGCCGAGCTTCTCGTTGCGCGATCCGACGCGATACCAGATCTGCAAGGTGACGACCGGCGCCTTGGTGATCGGCAGCACGAGCACTTTCAGGCCGTTCTCGAGTGTGGCCTCGCGAACGCGCTCGACGATCGACTGCGCGTCGCCCGCGACTGGATTTGGAACCATCAGCATTTCAGTCACCGCCAAGACACCCAACCAATGACGCAGACGTAACATCGGGGTCAGAGCTAAGCAGGTTGGCCTCGGGCAAACAAGGTGGCCGCTCGCGTAGTGCGGATGGAGCTGACGGCTGTCTCGCGCTGTCTCGCACGGACATCCCGGGCGGCAGCAAAAAAGACTCCTTTCGCCCGATCACTTAACGGCGCGCCAGCTCCAGCCGCACGGCGGCCCAGCGAGCTTCCCGACGCAGCCGCTCGTGATCGGGATGACCGAACGGCGCCGCCTCGAGCTCGGCTTCCGCGCGCTCGAGATCGGCCTGCGCCGAAGCCGCGTCGATCCGCTCGAGCGGAAGAGCTTCGTCGGCAAGCACGGTCATGACATTGTCACGAACCTCGGCGTAACCGCCCTTGACGGCCAGGGTCTCTGCGCCGCCGGCGGTTCTCTGGAACGTCAGCGGGCCAGGCTCCAGCGCGGTCAGGAACGTGATGTGGTCGGGGAGCACGCCGAACTGCCCGAGCGCGCCCTGCGCAGTGACCTGCGAGACCGTCTCGTCGCAGATCTCACGCTGCGGTGTCAGCAGGTGAAGTTCGAGGGTATCGGCCATGACACTTCTCCGCCCGAAAAACCGCTCATCCCTCTGCCAACCGCCTAGCCTTGGCGATCGCGTCTTCGATCGTGCCGACCATGTGGAACGCCTGCTCGGGGAGATCGTCGTGCTTGCCCTCGACGATCTCTTTGAAGCCGCGAATGGAGTCGGCGAGCTTCACGTAGGCGCCCTTGGTGCCGGTGAAAGCCTCGGCGACGTGGAAGGGCTGCGAGAGAAATCTCTGGATCTTCCGCGCGCGCGAGACGGTCAGCTTGTCGTCTTCCGAGAGCTCGTCCATGCCGAGGATCGCGATGATGTCCTGCAGATCCTTGTAGCGCTGCAGGATCTCCTGGACGTCGCGCGCGACCTTGTAGTGCTCGGCGCCGACCACCTGCGGATCGAGGAGCCGCGACGTCGAGTCGAGCGGATCGACCGCGGGATAGATGCCGATCTCGGCGATCTGCCGCGACAGCACCGTGGTTGCGTCGAGGTGCGCGAAGGTCGTGGCGGGCGCCGGATCGGTCAAGTCGTCGGCGGGCACGTAGATCGCTTGCACCGATGTGATCGCTCCCTTCTTGGTCGTCGTGATGCGTTCCTGAAGCTCGCCGAGGTCCGTCGAGAGCGTCGGCTGGTAGCCGACGGCGGAGGGCATGCGGCCGAGCAGCGCCGACACCTCGGAGTTCGCTTGCGTGAAGCGGAAGATGTTGTCGATGAAGAGCAGGACATCTTTGCCCTCCTCGTCTCGGAAGTATTCGGCGACCGTCAGAGCCGACAGCGCCACGCGCGCGCGCGCGCCGGGCGGCTCGTTCATTTGGCCGTAGACGAGCGCCGTCTTGCTGATCACGCCCGACTCCTTCATCTCGAGCCAGAGGTCGTTGCCTTCGCGGGTGCGCTCGCCGACGCCACCGAAGACCGAATAGCCGCCGTGCTGCTGCGCCACGTTGTGGATGAGCTCCTGGATGATGACGGTCTTGCCGACGCCTGCGCCGCCGAAGAGACCGATCTTGCCGCCGCGCGCATAGGGCGCGAGAAGGTCGACCACCTTGATGCCGGTCTCGAACGCCTGCACTTCGGTCGCTTGGTCGACGAATTCGGGGGCCGAGCGGTGGATCGGCAAGTATTTCTCCGTCTTCACCGGTCCACCCTCGTCGACCGGATCCCCGATCACGTTGAGGATGCGACCGAGGGTCGCCTCGCCGACCGGCATGCGGATTCCCACGCCCGTGTCCTTGACCTCCTGTCCGCGCACCAGCCCCTCGGTCGAATCCATGGCGATCGCGCGCACGGTCTTTTCGCCGAGGTGCTGCGCGACTTCCACGACGAGATTGTCCGGCTCGTCGCTGATCGCGGGATTGGTGATTCGGAGCGCGTTGTAGATCGGCGGAACATCCCCGCTTTCGAATTCCACGTCGATGACGGGTCCGATCACCTGGTTGATTCTACCGATGCCCATGAATGCAAGGCCTCCTCTGGATTCGTGCGCCCTTCAGCGCCGCCCCTTCGAGATTTACGCCCTTCCGATGCACGTGCGCGACGTCATCGTCGCCACCGTCCTTACGCACGAAATCGACGCGGCGGGCGCTCACGAGGTCCTCATCCTTTCAGGGCCTCCGCGCCCGACACGATCTCCATGAGCTCCTTGGTGATCGCCGCCTGCCGCGCCCGGTTCATGACGAGCGTCAAGCTGAAGATCATCTTC
Organism: uncultured delta proteobacterium; assembly: GCA_963745025.1. Classification (GTDB taxonomy): domain Bacteria; phylum Desulfobacterota; class Binatia; order JACPRU01; family JACPRU01; genus CAVQIG01. Next base: position 44,011 of record CAVUWD010000010.1, on the reverse strand, counting down.
TCGGCGTTGTTCGTCGCGCTGTCCATGGCGGTCACGCGTGCGGCAAGCTCGCTCGCCGCCGCCTCGAGCAGGGCGCGGTAGATTCGCACCTCCAAGAACTGCGGCAGCAGTCGATGGAGAAGCGACGCGCGGTCGGGCTCTATGAGGTGCTCGAGCGCAGGCGGCGCGTCCTGGGCCCTCGCCTCGATCGCAATCGGCAGCAGCGTCTCGAGGGTCGGTACCTGCGATAGCGCCGAGCGGAAGGCGCTATAGAGTAGATCCACCCGATCTGCACGGCCCTCGGCAAACTCGGCCGAGACCTTCGCCGCGATCTCGCGAGCGAGACCGATCGACGGCCCGGGGATCTGAACGTGGCGATCGGCAATCGGCACGGAGCGGCGACGGAAGTACTCCACCCCCTTGCGGCCGATGATCGTCAGTGAAACTTCGCGTCCCGCCTGGCGGCGGATGTAAGCCTCCGCCTGGCGGAGCAACGCCGCGTTGTAAGCGCCGCAGAGGCCCCGGTCGGAGGTGATGAGCACGAGATGGACCCGCGCCTCCGACTCGACCGCGCGCAGCAGTGGATGCGCCTCGTCCGTGACCTCACCGGTCACGCCTCGCAGCAACTCGGTCAGCTTCTGGGCGTAGGGACGCGTGGAGACCGCGGCTTCCTGCGCACGGCGGAGCTTTGCCGCGGACACCATCTTCATCGCCTTGGTGATCTGCTGGGTGTTGCGCACCGAGGCAATGCGCTTGCGTATGACCTTGAGGCTCGGCATGGGCGGCAGGGGGCAGTTGGCTCACTCGACCGAGAACCGGCCTTTGAACTCGTCGAGCGCAGCGTTCAGCTGCTGCTTCAGCTCGTCGGTGAGCTCGCGCTTCTCGAGGATCGTTTGGTAAATCTCCGGATGCTGGCTCTCCATGAAGCTCTCGAGCTCGCGCTCGTAGCGGGTGACCGCCTCGACCGGCAGCGGATCGACGTAGCCGTTGGTCGCCGCATAGAGGATGACGACCTGCCGCTCCACCGGCACCGGCCGGTACTGCCCCTGCTTCAGCACCTCGACGAGCCGCGAGCCGCGCGCCAGCATCTTTTGCGTCGTCGCATCGAGGTCGGAGCCGAACTGGGCGAAGGCGGCCATCTCGCGAAATTGCGCGAGGTCCAGCCGCATCGAGCCGGCGACCTGGCGCATCGCCTTGACCTGCGCCGACCCGCCAACCCGCGAAACCGACAGGCCGACGTTCACCGCGGGACGCACCCCGGAGTAGAAGAGGTCGGTCTCGAGGTAGATCTGTCCATCGGTGATCGAGATCACGTTGGTCGGAATGTACGCGGATACGTCGCCGGCTTGCGTCTCGATGATGGGTAGCGCGGTGAGCGAGCCGCCGCCGCGCGCGTCGCTCATCTTCGCCGCGCGCTCGAGGAGGCGCGAGTGAAGATAGAAGACGTCGCCGGGGAATGCCTCGCGTCCCGGCGGCCGGCGCAGGAGCAGCGAGAGCTGACGGTAGGCGACCGCATGCTTCGAGAGATCATCATAGATGACGAGCGCGTGCTGCCCATTGTCGCGGAAATACTCGCCGATGGTGCATCCGGTGTAGGGCGCGATGTACTGCAGCGGCGCCGATTCGGAGGCCGTCGCCGCAACCACGATCGTGTAGTCCATGGCGCCTTGCCGGGTGAGTCTGTCGACCACCTGCGCCACCGTCGAGCGTTTCTGGCCGATCGCGACGTAGATGCAGGTGACGTCGCCCCCCTTCTGATTGATGATCGTATCGATGCCGACCGCCGTTTTTCCGGTCTGCCGGTCGCCGATGATGAGCTCGCGCTGGCCGCGACCGATCGGGATCATGGCATCGATCGCCTTGAGGCCGGTTTGCAGCGCCTGTTTGACCGGCAGCCGAGCGACGATTCCCGGCGCTTTCAGCTCGATGCGGCGCGCCTCCTTCGACGCGACCGGGCCCTTGCCGTCGATCGGCTGCCCGAGCGCGTTCACGACGCGCCCGCGCATCTCGGCGCCGACCGGCACTTCGGCGATTCTGCCGGTGCGGCGTACTTCGTCGCCTTCGGCAACGAGTTGGGCCTCACCGAAGATCGCCGCTCCGACGTTGTCCTCCTCGAGGTTCAGCACCAGGCCGTAGAGATCGTGCGGAAACTGCAGGAGCTCCCCCGCCGCGGCGCCGTCGAGCCCGTGGATGCGTGCGATTCCGTCGCCCGTCGAGAGCACGGTCCCGGTCTCCCGGACTTCGACTCGACTGTCGAAGTCCTTGATCTGCTGCTTCAAGATTTCGCTGATCTCGGATGCTCGAATCGCCATCACTGACCCTGCCTCGTCTGGTTTCGACGGTTCTTGAACCGGCCGCCGTTCCTACCCCGAAAGCGATCGTCTCAGATGCTCGAGCCGCGTTCGCAGACTACCGTCGAACACCCGGCCTTCGAGCGCCACGACCGCGCCGCCGAGGAGCTCCGGTGCGATGGCGGTCTCGGCGATGACGCGTTTGCCCACCTGGCGCTCGAAAATCTCGTGGATCCGGGAACGGCTCTCCTCGGAAAGCGGCTGAGCCGAGAGTACACGCGCGCGCACCCGCCCGAGCGAGCGGTCTTCCAGCCGCTGGTATTGCGAGCGGATCGCGGACAGATCCCGCAGGCGGTTGTTCTCGGCGAGCAGGCCGAGAAAGTTGCGGAGCAGCCGCGAGACACCGAGCGCTTCCGAGACGCGGGCGACGACCGCCCTTCGCGTGTTACGGTGGAGCGTCGTGTCGCCGGCGAACGCCTGGAGCGGACCCGTCGCGAACACCTGCGCCACGCGGTCGAGCTCGCGACCGACGGATTCGCCTTCGCCCGATTCCGCTCCGAGTGCCAGGAGCGCCTTCGCGTATCGCTTGGCGACCGCGCTCACTGGAAATCCCCCGTCTCGACGCCCGAGACGAACGCTCTGACGAAGCGCTCCTCGTCTTCCCTCGTCAGCCGCTCGCGGAGGGCAGCCGTGACGCGTGCGATGACTTGCTCGGCGACCTGCTCCCGGATCTGCCGTCCGGCGCGAGCGCTCTCCTGTTCCGCGAGCAAGCGTGCGTCGGCTCGAATGCGTTCGGCGCTTTGGCGAGCGGCTTCGAGGAGCCGTCGCCGATCTGCTTCCGCCTCCCCGCGCAGCTCGCGCATGAGACGTTCTCCTTCCTCCGCGAGGTGCGCCCGCCGAGCCTCGACCTCGGCGTGCATCCTCGCCGCCTCACGCTGCGCGCGGTCGGCCTCGGAGATCTCGTTCTCGATCGAGCGGCGCCGCTCGGTAAGTGCGCTGAGGAGCACGGGCCAAGCGAACCAGTAGAGTAGAAAAACGAATGCCGCGAAGTTGAAGAGGGGTAGAAACAGGCTAGTCGTCAACGACGGTCCCTCGGGCCCGCCGTGTGCTTCGGCGGCGAGGGCAAGGTCGCCTGCAAGCAGAATCGTTGCGGTCGAGAGCGAGGAGAGGCGGTGGATGAGTCTTCGCTTCATGACCGTCGCCCGAGGAGGCTTGCGAGGATTTCCTCGGAAAGCGGGGCGATCTCGCCGGCGAGCGCGGCACGGGTCGCCTCGGCCTCCGCGGCAATCTTGACGCGCGCCGCCATGAGCGCGCGCGCCGCCTCTTGGCGGGCCGATTCCACAAACTTGCGCTCCTCCTCTTCCGCCTGCCTGCGGCTCTCTTCCCGCTCCGCGGCGGCTCGCCGACGGATCTCGCCCATTTGGCTCGCGTAGTCGGCCTGCAGTCGAGCGGCTTCCTCGCGGAGCCTCGTCGCTTCCTCCAGGGCGCCGCGCGTACGGTCTTGGCGCGCGTCCAGGTTCGCTAAGAAGCGCTCGAAGACGAGTTTCTTCAGAACGAAATAGAGCGCGACGAACAGGGCGGCTTGGTAGACGATCGTCTCTAGGCTGAACTCCATGGGACCTTGTCGTTCTTCGCGCGACCGATTAATCGCGGCGCGCCCCTCGCCCGAGCCGGGCGTCGAGGAAAATCAGCAGGCTCAGAAGCCAGACGGCTCTGTGGAAATACGCGAGAGGCTGGAGCTACTTGGTCCCTTCGCTCGACAGGCGAGTGAGGACACCATTGCCTCCCTTCTCTTCCTTGGCGACGGGGGTGATCTTGGATTCGGCAGTGCGGGACTCGAGGCCGCTTCCCATCGAGCAGTGTCCCTCGAAGATCACTCCCTCGTGAATCACTAGACTCGGCGTGACGATGTTGCCGAAGAGCTTTCCGGGGGCGCGGATCTCGACGCGCTTGCGTGCATTGATGTCGCCGGTCACCTTGCCGCGGATGACCACCGTGTTGCCGCTAATCTGCGCCGTCACGACTGCCCGCTCGCCGACTATCAGCGTGTCCTGGGCAGAAATCTCGCCCTCCACCTGACCGTCGACGCGAACGGTGCCGTCGAAGTTGAGCTCCCCGCTCACACGGCTGCCCTTGCCCAGGTACGCGTGGATCTCACCGAACTCCCCGCCTTCCGTCTTCTCCTTCTCGACCACCGTGTGCTCCTTTGCCGAGCCAGTCACGGGCTGGGGCGCGGCTGCGAGTGAACCTGCAGCGCTGCGGGCGACGTCTTCGGCTCGAACGGCTGGGGTCGAACCTCCGTCGGCCGGTAGTCCTTCAACGGATCCTTCGCCGGTTCCTTCGGGTCCTTCTCGTCGCGGCCGAACAAGCCCATCGGTGCCTCCTTCAACGGCCTTCTCGCGAAGCGGTGCCATTACCACCACACCCCCACCTTGTCCAGGAGTAGTGCCGCCTCTACGGATGCCGCAATCGCTCGACGAGGCGCTGGAGTTCGGCCGGCGAGTAGAACTCGATGACGATCCGCCCACGCCCGCCGTGGCTTTGCAATCGAACGCGTGTACCGAGGCTGCGCATCAGCTGCTTTTCGACATCCGCAACATGCAGATCACGGCTCGCCGGTTTGCGAGCGGGGGGCTGCAGGCGCAGTCGGATCCGCCCCTCGAGCTGACGCACGGAGAGGCCGAGCCGGATCGCATCGCGCGCGAGCGCCGTCTGCTCGACCGCCGAATCGAGTGCGAGCAATGCGCGTGCATGCCCCGCCGAGAGCCGTCCTGCTCGCATCTCGTCACGCACGGCTTCGGGAAGCTGGAGTAAACGGATCGTATTGGCGACGGCTGGACGGCTCTTCCCGACTCGTCGCGCAACTTCGTCCTGAGTCGCACCGAATTCCTCCATCAGCCGAACGTACGCGGCGGCCTCTTCCAACGCGGAGAGATCCTCGCGCTGGAGGTTCTCGATCAGCGTCACCTCCAGGACGTCGCGATCGCTCATCTCGCGAACCGCGACCGGCACGGACTCGAGGCCGGCGAGGCGCGCGGCGCGCAGCCGACGTTCGCCGGCGATGAGCTCGTAGCCGCCCTCGTGCGGCCGAACGACGAGCGGCTCGATGATCCCGTGCTCGCCGATGGACTCGGCCATCTCGTGAATCTTGGCTTCGTCGAAGTGAACCCGCGGTTGCCACGGATTGGGCGTGATCTCGTCGAGCGGCAGGGTCCGCTCGACGGCCTTGGGCGGCGGCGCCTGCGGAATCAGGGCGCCGAAGCCCCTGCCGAGACCCTTACGCTTCGGAGCATCCATCATCGCCTCCCGGAGGAGCGTGGCGAGCGAATCTGCGTCACGGTTCGCTCCCGTTGGTCGCGGCCCCGCCTCCGATCAAGCATGCTACCGGGCGAGCATCTCGCGAGCCAGCTCGAGATAGCTCTGGGCTCCGCGCGAGCCCGGATCGTAGAGGAGGATCGGAACACCGAAGCTCGGACTCTCGCTGAGGCGCACGTTGCGGGGGATCACCGTACGGAAGACCTTCTCGCCGAAGTACTGCCGGGCCTGCTCGGCGACCTGGTGGCAGATCGAGTTGCGCGTATCGAACATGGTGAGCAGCACGCCGTCCAAAGCGAGGCCTGCATTCAGGGAGACGCGAACCATATCTAGCGTTTCGATCAGCGCGCTCACACCTTCCATCGCATAATACTCGCATTGGAGCGGTATGATGACTCCCTCGCAGGCAGCCAGCGCATTTACCGTGAGAAGACCGAGCGAAGGAGGGCAGTCAACGATAATAAAATCATGTTTGGAAATAATCTCGCCAATCCGTTCCTTTAGCACAAGCTCCCGATTTTCCAAGGAAACTAGTTCGATCTCTGCCCCAGTCAAATCGCGGTTGGCGGGCAATACGTAGAGGCCGGAAGCCTTGGTTCCGAGAACGGCCTCGCCGGGAGAAGAACTGCCGGCGAGCACCGTGTACGTCGAGTGCGTGACCTCACTCGGAACTACGCCCACACCACTAGTCGAATTGCTCTGGGGATCGAGATCCACGAGCAAGACGTTCTTTCCTAGGCTGCCCAGCGATGCAGCGAGGTTGACCGCCGTCGTGGTCTTACCCACACCCCCCTTTTGGTTGGTGATCGCGATGATCCTCGCCAAAGGTGCCTCTCCTCGGAACAGCCGATGGGTTATCACAACGCCAGGGGGACCGGAAGTTTCACGTGAAACAATCGTCAATCGGCGCGGCGCAAGATGACGATCTCATGTTGTTCGCCACCAGGCAGGCTATAGGGCGCCCTTTCGAACTCGACAAAGCCGGTCATTCGGAGCTCGCCATCAGTGTGCTTCCGCATCACGATGAGGCGCCCGTTCGAGGTCAGGACCCGCAATGACAGCGCCGCTAAGAGATCGGCCCGGATCGCCCGACCGATCGTCACCTCGATCGCCTCACCCGGAGTCCACTCTTCTCCACGCTCCTCGCGCACCCGAACGTTCGTCAGACCGAGAGCCCGCGCGACATGGCGGAGAAATGTCGCGCGCTTGTGCCTTGACTCTACGAGATGGAATCGCGTGGCAGGCGCCAGGATCGCGAGGGGTATTGCAGGAAATCCCGCGCCGCTCCCAAAATCAGCGACGACCGCGGCTTGGCGAACGAAACGCAGCGGAGCAATCGAATCGAGTACGTGGCGCTCGACGATCTCGCCGCGCGAGCGCGCGGAGATCAGGTTCGTGCGTTTCGACCAGATACCGAGGAGATCGAGAAAGCGGTCGAACCGCTCGCACTCTGAGTTATTCGGCTCGATGCCGAATAGCTCCTTGGCTTGCTGCGGCAGGCGCTCCGTGGGGACGTTCCTGACCTTCGTAACCTTCATCGCGTTCCTCGCGCTCGGAAATCCCCTAAGCAGAAAGGTGCGACGAAGGTTACGAAGGTCAGGAACGTCCCCACCCGCACTTAGGCAAGCCCGGTCTTACGCAAGTGGACGGCGAGCAATGAAAGCGCCGCCGGCGTGATGCCCGAGATTCGGGATGCCTGCCCGAGCGAGCGCGGACGGATCACGGAGAGCTTCTCGCGCACCTCGTGAGAAAGGCCCGAGACCCTCGAGTAATCCAGGTCGGCGGGAAGACCGACCGCTTCCATCCGGTGGGAGCGCTCGACGAGCTCGCGCTGCCGCTCGACGTAGCCCCCGTACTTGATCTCGATCTCGACTTGCGCGCGGGCATCGTCCCCAGCCGACTGGTCGACGGGTTGCATCGCCCCCGCTGCTTCTTCCAAAGCGACGATGTCCCTGTAGCCCAGCTCCGGTCGGCGAAGCAGCACAGCGAGGCTCCACGTGCCGCGTAGCGGCGTCGTACCGAGCTCGGCTAGGAGCGCCTGAACCTTCGCGTTCGGCGCTAGGAGCGTGCCTTCGAGGCGGGCGAGCTCTCGATCGATCCATCTCTGCTTGTGGGTGAGCCGCTCGTGCGCTGCGGCTTCGAGAAGCCCTATTTCACGGCCGATTTCACCGAGGCGGAGATCGGCGTTGTCTTCGCGGAGAAGCAGCCGATGCTCCGCGCGGGACGTGAACATCCGGTAGGGTTCGCCGCCGACTCCTTTCGTCACCAGGTCGTCGATGAGTACGCCGATATAGGCTTGCTCTCGCCCGAGAACTATCGGCGGCTCCCCCTCGCAGCGCCGCGCTGCGTTGATCCCGGCCATGATTCCCTGTGCCGCGGCTTCTTCGTAGCCGGTCGTGCCGTTGATCTGACCGGCCAGAAAGAGCCCATTCATCAGTTTGCTCTCGAGGGAAGGACCGAGCTGTGTCGGATCGCAGTAGTCGTATTCGATGGCATAACCAGGTCGCATGATTTCCGCTTCCTCGAGGCCGGCGATCGAGCGCACCATGCGTATCTGGATGTCGACGGGTAGGCTCGTCGAGAGACCGTTTGGGTAGATCTCGACGGTGTCGTAGCCCTCGGGCTCTAAGAAGATCTGGTGCCTCTCCTTGTCGCGGAAGCGAACTACTTTGTCCTCGATCGAGGGGCAGTAGCGCGGACCGCGGCTTTGGATGGTTCCGTTGTAGAGCGGCGAGCGGTCGAGTCCTGATCGGATCAGGACGTGGGTCTCGGGATTCGTATAAGTGAGATGGCATGACACTTGTCGCTGGCGGATCTTCCGTGTCGAGAACGAGAACGCCGGGGGCGGCTCGTCGGCCGTCTGCTCTTCGAGCCGGCTGAAGTCGATCGTTCGCCGATCGAGCCGCGGACAAGTGCCGGTCTTGAGGCGTCCGACGCGAAGGCCGAGCGACCGCAACTGGTTCGACAAATTCATCGCCGCGAAGTCCCCGGCTCGTCCTGCAGGATAGTTCTTATCTCCCACGTGGATGAGGCCCTTCAGAAAGGTGCCGGTCGTGAGAATGACGGTCTTGGCTTCGAAGATCTCACCGATCTGGGTCTCGACACCGCGTACCGCTCCCGCTTCGACAAGCAATCGTTCCACGCTTCCCTGACGGCAGGCGATCCTCGGCTCGCGTTCGAGGGCCAATTTCATCCGCATTCGGTACAGTGCTTTGTCGGCCTGCGCACGCGTCGCGCGTACCGCCGGCCCCTTCTTGGTATTAAGGCGCCGAAATTGGATTCCGGTCTCATCGATCGCTCGAGCCATCTCTCCGCCGAGCGCGTCGATTTCCCTCACGAGATGCCCTTTGCCGATACCGCCAATCGCCGGATTGCACGACATCTGGCCGATGTGATCGAGATTGAGGGTGAGCATCAGCGTTCGTCGGCCCATCCGTGCGGCGGCGAACGCAGCTTCGATTCCGGCATGTCCCGCACCCACTACGATCACGTCAAATCTGCTTGTCATCCCTGATCCTCGGTGTTCCACGTGGAACAATTCACTATTTGCCAATGCAGAACTCGCCGAAGATACGATCGAGCACGGCTTCCGGCGACGTACGGCCGACGATCTCTTCGAGATGGTCGAGCCCGGACATAACATCAACCGCTACCACGTCTGGCGGGTTCCCAGCGAGCAGCGAAGCAACCGCGTGCTCGACGCTCTTCGCAGCCGCCTCGAGTGCCAGTCGATGGCGTTCCCGCGTAATCGTGATGGTCGGCGTTGGTTCGCCCCGCGCGGGAAGGTCAGCTGCACGAAGCAGTTCCGAACGCAGTGAATCCATACCGACGCCGGTCAATGCGGACACATGGACTATAGGGTTGGCGTCTCGCAATTCTTCGGGAAGCACAAGGTGAGATTGTAGATCTACCTTATTTATCAATAAGATAGATCGATTATGACGCGTCGCATCAAGAACCTCGGCGTCTTCCGGCCCCCATGCCCGGCTGTTGTCGAGCACGATGATCGCCAAGTCTGCAGCGGCGATCTGTTGGCGAGTCCGCTCGATGCCGAGCTGCTCGACCTCTTCGCGGCTCGTGCGGATGCCGGCCGTGTCGGCGAGCACAATCGCCAGCCCGTCGATCTCCAGCATCTCCTCGATGACGTCTCGGGTGGTCCCCGGGACCGGTGTGACGATGGCTCGCTCGATCTCCAACAAACGATTGAGCAAGCTCGACTTGCCGACGTTCGGCTTGCCGACGATCGCGACCCGCAGCCCTTCGCGAAGGATGCGCCCGCGCCGATAGGTCGCCGCCAGCTCGCGTAGCGCCATGGTCACGCCAGTCGCGTCATCTGCGAACTTGGCGCGATCGAGGTCCCCGACGTCCTCTTCCGAAAAATCGATCGCCACCTCGAGATGAGCTGCGATGCCGATGATTCGTTCCCGCAATTCCTCAATCGCCCTCGACAGCGAGCCCCCGAGCTGGTGCACAGCGACTCGCAGAGCCGAGTCCGTGCGCGCCGCGATCAGTTCGGCCACGGATTCCGCCTGGGCGAGATCCAGCTTGCCGTTGAGGAACGCCCGCAGCGTGAATTCTCCGGGCGCGGCGGGGCGAGCACCAGCCGCGATCACCGCACCGAGCAGGCGCCGCGCGAGCAGTACGCCGCCGTGGCCGTGGAGCTCGACGACATCTTCTCCCGTGTAGCTCCGCGGCGCACGCATGATGACGCCCAAGCCGTGATCGAGCACTTGCTCTCCGGCGTCGACGAAGCGTCCCGCATAGAGGCGGTGCGATGTCCATCGATCCGGACGCGGACCACGGAAGACGCGCGCAGCGACGGCGACGGCGTCTGCCCCGCTGACACGCACGATGGCGACGGCGGCGGCGCCGTTCGCCGTCGACATCGCAGCGATGGTGTCGCGCGAATACACTGACGCGGACGTTAGCGATTCTTCGGCTGGGGGTAAATCCGCGCCGGTTCGCCTCGAAGCGAAATTCGCCCGGGTGGCGTCGGCGTTGGGCGCACGCGCCGCGCGCAGCGAATGCGGGGCGAAGTCCTGGGGCTACTTCAGCGGCATGCCCCCCGATGGGAGATGAGTCGCCACCGACAACAGGAGTGACCGGAAGGACCCGGAGCGGCTAGGAGGGGCGTCCAGCGAGCACGGCGCGGGCTGCGCCGACGACAGGACCCGGGCGAATTTCGTATCGACGGGCCTAGAGCCCGCGCCCGACTTGGCCGCCACGAGCTTCTTCCTAGTCGCCTCCCGCGCCCGCAAAGACGGCCCCGCGGCTCATCTGGCGCACGCGACGTGTCCCAGTCGGGTGCGGGCTCGGCACGCTTCTCGAGCGAAATTGTCTTCGCTTCAAAGTTAGCCGCGACTCGGCGCTTGCCGGCCGCGGGCCTCGCGCGCTGGATAGATCACCACGCGACGCAGTTGGCCTTCGCCGACGCTTCGAGTGACCACCGTCGAATCGCCGCTCAATGCCATATGCACGATTCGCCGCTCGCGTGGACTCAGTGGATTCATGCTCTGTGCGCGCGCCGTCTGGTGCACCCGAGCGGCGAGCCGGCTCGCCGTCTCGCGAAGCTCCTGGCTTCGCCGCTCCCGGTAACCTTCGGCATCGACCAGGATGCGGCCGCCCTGTTCGTCCTGCCGGCCGACGGTTCGATTGATCAGATATTCGAGCGCGTCGAGCGTCTGCCCGTGCCGGCCGATCAGCAGGCCTCCGGCTTCGCTCGTGATGCGCAGCATGACGTATCCGGCTTCTTCTACCGGAGCGGCCTCGACGTGGCCCGGAATGTCCATGAGCGCGAGAAGCTCGCGAAGAACGCGCTCGGCCTCTTCGGCGACTGCTACCGTGACGCGACCCGTCGGCTCGGCGGATGCCGCAGGGGCGCCCTCGCGCGGCGACACGCGCACCCGCGCCTTCTGGCCGCCAAAGCCGAGCAGCCCGCGTCGCGCGTCGTTCAGGATCTCTACCTGCACACGCTCGCGCGGGACGCCCAGCGTCGCGAGCGCATTCGCGATCGCTTCGTCGATCGTCTCGCCTTCGGCTTCGACAGATTTCACACTGGACGTCACGGACGCTCCTCCACGTCGCGAGGCTCATCTCGCGGTTCGCTGCACCAGCATCTGCTGAGCGATCGTCAGGATGTTGTTCACGAGCCAATACAGCGCCAGCCCGGAAGGAAAGTTGATGAACATGACCGTGAACACGATCGGCATGAGCATCATCATTCGCTGCTGCGCGGGATCCCCCGCCTGCGGCGTCATGCGCTGCTGTACGAGCATGCTGACGCCCATGAGCAGCGTGAGCACCGGAATCCGCACCTCCGTGCCCGCCACGATGGCCAGTGGCGGCGTCGGGATCGGCGGCAGCCGGTCGGGGGCGGAGAGATCGTTGATCCAGAGCGCAAACGGCGCGTGACGGAGCTCCACCGCCGACAGCAGCGCATTGTAGAGGCCGATGAAGATCGGCATCTGCACGATCATCGGCAAGCAACCCCCGAGCGGGTTCACGTTGTGGCGGCGATAGAGCTCCATGACTTCCTTGTTCAGGGCGGCCCGGTCGTCGGCGTATTTCTCCTGGAGCTTTTTCATCTGCGGCTGCAGCTTCTGCAGATCCTGCATCGATTTGTAGCTCTTGTGCGTGAGCGGCACCGTCACCAACTTGACGAGCATGGTGAGGAGAATGATGTCGATGCCGTAGTTCCTAGTCACGTGATGAAAGATCTTCAGGATGCGGAGCATCGGTTCGGCCACGAACCCAAACCAACCGAGATTCATCGTGCGAGCCAGATGGTGGCCGACGGCCGACAACGCATTCAGCTCCTTCGGTCCCGCGTAGACGAGAAACGGGTACGCTCCAGCCGAGAACGCGGCGGCGGGGACCAGGATCTCCGTGAAGACCTCGCCTCCGTCCTTCTTCACCCAGAGTCGGACGGCGTCGTTCTCGCGCGGAAGCATCGCGGAGATGAAATAGCTGTCGGCGTACCCGGCCCAATAGACTACCAGCGGGGGCTCCGTCGGCACTCGCGGGTCGGGGAGCACTACGCCCTGCGCGAGCTCCGCCTCGCTGAAGTGCAGGAGCTTGCCTCCGACTAGCGCCTCGGGCCCTTGGAAGGAGTAGAACGAGTAGCGCGATTGGCTCTCCGTCGGGCTGTGCGTCCAACGGAGCCCCGCTTCGCCGTAACTGTGGAGCGGGTCGGACACCTCCAGGGCGACCGTGAACGCGTAGCTTTCGGCGTCGAAGCGGAGCTTCTTTTCGAGGGTCACGCCTTCGGGGCTCTGGCCGCGAAGAACGACCTCCCCATTCTGACCCGGCGCGAGCGTGAGCGAGGACACGCTCGACGTGTACGAGAGCTTCTGATCGCTCCAGGTGGCGGCGCCGCGCAGCACGACCCCGAGCGGTAGATCACTGGCTGCCCCCGGCGTGATGAGCTCGAGCGGCGGGCTCTGCGGATCGATCGTCGTCCGAAAGTGCTTCAGCTTGAGACTGACGAGCCTTCCTCCGAGCGACGAAAACGCGGCGTGAACGAGCGGCGTATCGACGGCGACATCTCCGCTCGGTGCGGTGCCGCGCCTCTTCCGGCACCGTTTGCGGCGCGGCGGCGGCGCTCGGAACGGGCAACGGCGCCGGCGTCACCCCGGCAGCGGGCGCCTGCTTCTTGCCGAGATCCGGATAGTAGATCCTCAAGTATTCCTGGTAGGCGATCACGACGAGAGCCGACAGCGCCACGGCGAGAAGTACTTGTCGATCCACGAAGGAGTGTCCTTGTGCCAGCGTTTCCCGGAGGGCTCAGGGAACCGGATCGAACCCGCCCGCGCCGCCCCATGGGTGACAATGCAGGAGCCGCTTGAGCGCCATCAACCCGCCGCTCCACGCACCGTAGCTCTCGATTGCCTGCTCGGCGTATCGGGAACAGCACGGTTCAAAGCGACAATTCCGACCGAGGACCGGGGAGAGAAGGAGGCGGTACGTGCGGAGAAGGGCAGATGTCGCCGCAGCGATCGCTCGATCGCCGGTAGAGAGAGCCACTCGCAGGCCCGTATCAGATCGAAAACCGGTCACGTAGCTCTTCGACGAGCTCGCCATAGGAAAGCTTCGCTGCCCCGGGCTTGGCAATCACTACCATGTCGCACGCGGCCGGCAGTTCCCGGCGATGGAGCCGGAAGAATTCTCGCAATCGACGCTTCAATTTGTTGCGCACAACGGCATTGCCTACCCGCCGGCTGACGCTGAACCCAGCCCGTGACGTTCTCGGCGCAAGCTGGCTCGCGGACGCGACGATGAAGTTCGGGCTGTGACTCTTGCGACCTCGCTTCTGAACTCGCAAGAAATCGCGCCGGAGACGAAGACGGAGTGCTTTGCCAAATTTGCGGCTTTCCACTCGGTTCGGCGTCGAACCCGCATCCATCGGCGACACGGCTGTGCCAAGCCGTCACTACCGCCGAGCGGGCTTGGGTGGGGTCTGAACGGTTAGGCGCTTGCGTCCCTTGCGCCGCCTCCGCTTCAGCACGTTCCGCCCTCCCGGCGTTTCCATGCGCGAGAGGAATCCATGCGTCCTCTTCCGGCGCAAGTTGCTCGGCTGATACGTGCGTTTCATCCGCTACTCTTCCTTTCCGGGAGCTTGAAATTCGAGCCACCGCTCTCGCGGCCCGCTCCATAAAAAACGGCCGACGAGCCGTCGGCCGACGCGACGGGAATACTGACCATACCCGTACCGTGAAGTCAATTCAGTAGATCTCCGGCTTGAGATCGCGCGTCATGAGGTCCACGACCACCTGCCGCGCCGACTTTCCCTCGTGGAGCAGGAGATACATCTGCTCGGTGATCGGCATCTCCACGCCGAGCTTGCGCGCGAGGTGGTAGACGGACTTGGCGTTGCGCACGCCCTCGGCGACCATCTTCATCTCGGCCAAGATGTCGCTCAGCCTGTCGCCTTTGCCGAGCCGCAGTCCCACGTTGCGATTGCGCGACAAATCGCCGGTGCAGGTGAGGACCAGATCCCCCATCCCCGCCAATCCTGCCAGCGTGCGCGGGTCTGCGCCCATGCGTGTGCCGAGGCGCGCGATCTCGGCGATTCCGCGGGTGATCAATGCCGCGCGGCTGTTGTGACCGAATCCGAGCCCGTCGCTCACGCCGGCGGCAATGGCGATGACGTTCTTGACCGCACCACCGAGCTCGACGCCGACCACGTCGTGGCTCGTGTAGACACGAAAGAACGACGTCGTGAAGGTCGTTTGGCATTCCGCGGCCGCCTCGGGGTTCGCCGATGCCGCGGTCACAGCCGTCGGCATTCCGCGCGCCACCTCACGGGCGAAGCTCGGACCCGAGAGCGCGCAGATCCGAGCATGAAGCGAGCGCGGCAGAACCTCCTCAAGCACACCGAGCATCGTCTTGGAGGTCTCGTCTTCGATGCCTTTGGTCGCGCTGATCACCAGCGGCTTCCCGTCAAGGAATGGCGCTACCTCGGTCATGACCGGTCGCAGGACGTGAGAAGGAACGACGCAAAGGATGGCGGTCTTGCCGCTCGCGACTTCGCGGAGATCGGTCGAAGGGATCAGGTTGTAGGGAAGCGTGATGCCCGGCAGATAGGCGGAGTTCTCGCGCTTGTCCGCGATCTCGCGGCAGCGCTCCGGATTGTGCACCCAAAGAGAGACCGGGTAGCCCTTCTCGGCCAGTAACTTGGCGAGGGCAGTTCCCCAGCTGCCGCCGCCAATGACGCCGATCCGCTCACGCATAGAGTCCTCCTCGAACCGATTGGAACGAAAATACACTATTCCCGGCCGCCGGGGATTGCCAAGCCGCCCTTCCTACGGTCCGGTCAGCGGCCGGTGGAAAGCTTCGCTCGCGGGCAGGTGGAGGGCCTGCGCTCTGGCGAGGAAGCTCGGTCGTATCACTAAGACGAGGGCCGGAAGCACGGTCAGCGATCCGGCGCTCGACACGGCCATGGCGAGTGCGACCAGCGTGCCGAGTCGGATGTGATAGCCGAATCCCGAGAAGCAGAGCGTCAAGTAGCCGGCCGCGATGGCTGAGGACACGAACAGGATCGCCATGCCCGAGGTTTCGAGCGTGCGCTCCACCGCCTCTTGCAGGGTCTCGCCCGCGGCTAACTCTTCGCGAAGCCGGAACAGGAAGTAGATGGCATAGTCGGCGCCGATCCCGACCGCCATCGCCGAGATCGTCGCCGTGCCGATGTCGAGCGGGATGGCGAAGAGACCCATGACACCGAAATTCGTCACTACCGCGAGCGCCAACGGAATCGCCACCAAGACGCCCCCGGTAAAGGATCGCAGCGTGAAGCTCGCGACGACCAGGATGATGGCCGCGATCTGCAAAATGTTGAGGATCTTCCCATGCACCATCACTTCATTCATCGCCTCGCTCGAGGCGAGCGAACCGGTGATCTCGACGCGGATGCCCGATGGCAGGGCGCCGGGTAGGCGGGCGCGAAGCCGCGCGATCAGCTCCTCGGCGAAGCGCGTGCTGTCTTCTTTCAGATACACGCGTAGCACGCCAACACGGTGCGCTGGATCGATCAAGCTATCGAAATCCTCTGCGCTGCTCGACATGGTGTAGAGCAATAGGTACTGACTTACCAAGTTGCGGGTGGCGGGAACGCGCAGCGCGTGAGGATCGTCGCCGTTCATCGCCGCGTTCATTCGCTTGACGAAGTCGACGAACGAGAGCGCCTTTCCCACTCCGGGCTGGCTTTCGAACCATGTCTCGAGCGAGTCGATCCCCTCGAGCACGCGCGGATCTTCCATGGCTCCATCGCGGTCTCCCTCGATCAACAAGACCAGCGTGCTCGTGCCGCCGAATGCCGCGTTCAACGCTCGATCGTCGCGACGGACCTCCGAATCGCGAAAGAACTGCCGTCGAAAGCTCGAATCGACGACCACGCGCGAAGCGGCGAGCGCCGCTGCGGACGCGATCAGCGCGGCGACTGCCAAGACGGCCCCCCGGCGACGCCCGCGGGTGAGATTTCGCAGGCCCGCGATGATCGGATCGAACACGTGGTGGGTCCCTTCGCGCGTCCGCTCGCGTAGCGTCGGAACGGGCAGCAGGCAACGCACGGCCGGAATCAGCGTCATCTCGATCGCCAGGGTGGAGAGGATGCCGAGTGCGGTGAACAAGCCGAAGTTGCGGATCGCCGCCGTCTCGAACGTGAGCAGCGACAAGAACGACAGCGAGGCGATGCTGGTGGCGACGATCATCACGGGAGCGACTTTGGCGAACGAGCGTTCCACCGCGAGCCGTTGATCCGCCGACACGGCAAGCTCTTCGTAAAAACGCTTCAGCATCTGCACCGCGTGGCCGGCGGCCACCGCGAGAATCAAGATCGGTGTGGTGACGTTGAAGGGATCGAGGGCCACGCCGAGCATGCCAAGCATGCCGAGACTCCAGAGCATCGCCAGGAGCGCTGTGAGAAGCGGCAGGAACATCGCCTGCAGGGTTCGGAATGCCTCGTAATGGACGAGCCCGATGACTACGAACGCGAGCGGGAAAAAGAGAAACATGCGAGCCGAATAGCGCGCTAGCCAGGCGACGTAGATCGCCGGTCCGCTCAGGTGCGCGCGGAAGGAGCCGTCCTCTTCCTCCTCGAGCACGTGGGTGACGGCGGCTTGAATCTCCGGATAACCGTCGAGCGGGGCCTGAAAATCGAAATCGGCGATGATGCCCGCAGCCCGACCGTCGGCGGCGATGATCGTGCCGAGGTACTGAGGATTCGCCAACAGCCTTTCCCGCAGCGCCAGCGCCTCGGCGCGATCTTTCGGCAACGGGTCGAGAAAGGGGCGTATGATCATTCCCTCGCCAGCGCCACGAATGTCAACCGCCTTGGATAGCGATAAGCTCAGGAACGTGCGCGAGACGAGGCCCGGCAAAGCGCCGATGCGCTCGGTTATTCTCGCCAACTTGGCGAGAAACTCCGGCGAATAGACATCTCCGCTCTTGGGAAATAGACCGACGAAGACGAGGTTTTTCTCACCGAAGATCTCATGGAGGCGCGCGAGCGCCTGAATATAGGGATGCCGTTGCGGCAGCTGCGCGTCGGGATTGACCTCCACTTTCAGCCGGGTGGCTCGCGTCAGCAACCCGAGCGTGAGGAGCAGGACTAGCGCTACGACGGACCCGGCGTGTCCAGTTACCCAGCGAACATAGCCCACCACCATCGTTCTACCCGACCCCCCAGCACGAAAATCGCTCCGTTCGCATCTAGTGGAATCGCACGTTCATTTTCAATCGATCTTGCGCGTATCATTTCTTCGACTATTTGGTAGATGAATTTTTCCGACGCTTTGTGGAAAAGGTGTGGACAATAAGCATTCCTGTTTACGGCTCAAAAAAATACGGTTCGTCCAACATTGGACGCGGAGCGGCAATGTAAAGAAAAACCGCTTGTATGACGATGGGTTATACGAATAGGCGTTTTGGGTCGCGCACCGAAATCACCGCAATCTGCCCAGCCTTGCAGCGCAACCCACGTAAATCACGTTGTTGATAAGTAGGTATCCCCACAAATGCTTGTCAGATGCTATTCCCCGCGACAGGCTATCCTGAAAGGGCTGATTTTCGCCGTCGCCCGAGCGTTCGATCCTTCCAAAGGCTGATTTTCCGAGTCACCCGAAGGTTCGGCTGCGAGCTTCTCCACGACCAGGCGCGGCGAGTGCCAGTTCTTGCCTATCGATCACGAGACTTGACGGCTCGCTGGATTTCAATTCTAGTCCGCATCCTGAGGTGGGATCGAGAATGGATCTAAAGACGCTCGAACGGATGACTGTGGTGAAGCTTCGTGAAGAAGCCCTGAAGATTCCGGACATGAGCGGCGTCCGCGGCATGAATAAGGAAGAGCTGGTCCGTGCGATCGCCGCGGCTTACAAGATCGATCTCTCCACCCGCCGTCGCGGCGGACCGGAAAAGTCCACGCTCAAGAAACAGATCCGCGAGTTGCGGGGCAAGATCGCCGAGGCGATTCAAACGAAACAGAAAACCGATCTCAGGAAGCTTCGCCGCCACGTCAAGCACTTGAAGGCGCAAACACGCCGGCTCGCGAGAATTCCCCCGCAGGCCGAGGCGGCGGCAAGCAGCCCCCCACCACCTTCGCCCTGATCGACTCGTCCGATTATGGCCAAAGTCTGGATCGTCTACCGCGAGGGTCTCCGACTGCGCGGTGCGGTTGCCGGAGAAGTGCCGCTGGAGACTTCGATCACCCGCCTCGATATCGCTCCGTGGCGGTTCTTCGCCGCGCAGGCGCCCGAAGCGGTGCCGCTCGAGCAGGCGCTCCTCACATCCGAGCGTAAGCGCACGTTACTGGAGGTCGCAAGCCAAGACCGGTACGACCTCTGCGGACTCACCCTCGGGTTCTTCGAGTCGCCGTACTCTCCCGATGAGTGCTTGCGCCGGCTCGGACTCGGAACTGAGCCCGCGAGCTCCCAGCGCTAGCCGGGTAGGCTGCCTGGCCGGAGCCCGTTCGCGACCAACGGGAGCGATCTGTGGCGCAGCCTCCTAGCCCGGCGCGAAATGTCGGCTTCGCTACGAAGCCTCAGCTGAGGCTTCGCTTGCGCCCTCTCAAGCCTCGGCGGCTCCCTTTCGGCTTGTGAAAGGGCTTGCCGAATCCGCCGCCGAATCCGCTCGCCTCTTGAGAGCCACTGAACTCGGTGAAGGAGCGCGGTCCGGAAAACCCTCCTGGCCCCCCCGCGCGCCGGGGCGGCCGATCCTCCGCCGCGTTGACCCGAAGCTTCCGACCATCGAGCTCGAAGTCGTTGAACGTCGCGATGGCGTTCTGAGCCGCTTCATCCGACGAGAATTCGACGAATGCAAAGCCCCTCGATCGGCCGGTCTCCCGGTCCGTTCCGACGTGCACGCTCACCACTTGCCCCGCAGACGCGAACGCCTCGCTCAGACGATCCTGGGTCGTGTTGAAGCTCAAATTGCCGACGAATACTTTTCTTGGAATGGCTAGTCCTCCCTCTCGAGTGCAACAGGCCCCTATGGCTTGTCCTGACTCTCATAGCTGGCCTAGGCCGTTTCAACAATGGGCGACTTGCGGAGCGAGCGTGCACGACGAGTTCGCCCCGATGCGAAATCCCCGTGATGCGGGTTGCTCTTCGTTTGATTCGGCGCTCTACGGCGCCTAAGAGTGGCCTCCGCCGAATGACGCGCCTGCTGCTCATCCGCCACGGCGAGACCTCGTGGAATCGCGAACACCGCTGGCAGGGGCACGCGGACGTGCCTTTGAGTGCGGAAGGACTGGCGCAAGCTGCACGACTGGCGGATCACTTGAAGACGCAGGGCTCGTCGATTGGCGTGATCTATTCGAGCGACCTGCGGCGAGCGCACGACACCGCGCGGAAGCTCGCCGCGGTGTTGACGGCCGAACTCGTCGTGGACCCGGCCTGGCGCGAGATCGAAGTCGGGCAATGGACGGGGCTCAGCCGCGACGAGATCAAAGAGCGCTTCGCCGAAGAATGGGGGCGTATCGGCGCCGGCGAGGATCTGCCCCGCGGAGGAGGCGAAACGTTTTCGGCCTTTTCACTGCGCATCATCGCGGCGCTCGATCGTCTGCGCCGCCGACACGGAGGCCAGACAGTGGCGGTCGTGACCCATGGCGGCGTGATCCGCACCGCGCTGCTTCACGTCCTTGGCTTGCCCTGGATTCGCCTCCGCGAGGTGGCGGCCGTCGACAACACGGCGGTCAGTGAGCTCGTCTGGGACGGCGCCGCATGGACCATCACGCGACGCAATCACGCGCCTCACCTCGAGGCTCGGGAGGAGGAGGTCAACGGTTGATCGACATCGAGCTCTCGGACGCGGTGCGTGTGGCGCGTGACTATTAACGCCGCCACGCCGCGGAGCACATGCGCCCACCCACGATTCATCATGCACGCCGCGCGCACGCGGATTGCCATCATGCCAAGATCAACGACCTCTTCGAAGGCACCCAGCAGGTCAGCCTGCTGATCACGCCACGCCCAACACCCTATTCTAACTCGAGCAAAAGGAGCTCCCATGGTCGTCGTCGCCAAGATCAAGGTGAAGCAAGGCTGCGAGGCGGAAGCAGAAGCCGCCTTTCGTAAACAGATCGACTTCGTCAAGCGCGAGGAGCCCGGCACGTTGCTCTATCTCCTCCACCGCGGCCGCAAGGAGCGCGGTACGTTCCTCTTCTACGAGAAGTATGTCGACGCCGAGGCGTTCGACCGGCACGGCAAGACGAGCGCCATTCAGGCGCTCTTCAAGGCCATCCATGGGCTTCTCGACGGCCCTCCGTCGATCGAGCTCTACGACGAGCTCGGCGGCAAGGAATCCGGGTCTCGCTAGCCTCGACGGGAAACCAATCGAAGGAACGCGTCGAGTGCACGCTCGGCGTAGCGGCGTCGCGAGCGCCACGCCATGTGATGCTCGGGGCCCGCCGCGCGAAGCCCGCCCACGCGGCGCGGCGGTAGATACCCGTAGAGTGTCGAGACCGAGATCTCCTGGAACAGTACGAGATCCGAGGCCTCTCGGCGCAGGGCCCCTGCCAGCAAGCCGTCCGCCCCTCAATGTGCGGACAGAGCGCGTAGCCATGGTACCCGTTGAAAGTGACGCCTAGGGTAGTGCGGCTCGGCGCTATCGCGCGCTTCAACTCTCGTAACCCGGCCCCCAAAAAATCTCTTCGGCGCGCTCGGGCGAGAGCTCGTGGAGCGACGAAAGGATCGCCGACGCGCCCGCGAAATCCCCGTTCCGCGTGTAATCGTTCGGGACCACGACGCACGCAATGCCGGCCGCGCGAGCGGCGCAGAGCCCCTTGTAGGAATCCTCCACGGCGAGACAGCTCGCGGGCGGCTCGCCGAGCGACTCGCAGGCCCGGAGAAACGCGTCCGGCGCCGGCTTGTCGTGATCGTAGTCCTCGCGGGCGACGAGCGCGCGAAAGAAGCCGAGAAGAGCGAACCGCCGCAGTACGAGCGTGACCGCTTCCCGCTCCGAGCCGGTGGCGAGCGCGAGCGGCCACTGCTCGGCCAGATCGCCAAGGACATCGGTCACACCAGGGAGTAAGCGGGCATCGGTCTCGAGGATCTCTTGAAACAGGCGATCCTTTCGCCGCTTCAGCTCCCGGACGTCGAGTCCTGGCACCTGCTGCGCGCAGTACTCGAGACCGACGCCCCGATTGCTGAAGCGGTCCGCGTAGATCTCGAGTGGGATCGCGCCTACGCCGTAGGGTGCTAAAGCGATCTCGTACGCGCGATGATGGAGTGATTCGGAATCGACGATGACCCCGTCGAAATCAAACAGGATCGCCGTCGGTTTCTTCGCCGCCACCGTTGCCCCCGTTGCCGTTGTCTCCGGGCTCGGCCTCCTCGCCCTCCGCCAAGCGAGCGATGGCCACGACCTGCTCACCGGGCTCGAGGCCGATCAGGCGCACGCCCTGCGTGTTGCGCCCGCTTCGGCGCACCTCCGAAACGCGCAGGCGGATCAGCTTGCCGCCGGTGGTGATGAGCATGATCTGGTCTTCGTCCGTAACGATGCAGCACGCCGACCACCGGGCCCGTCTTTTCCGTGACGCGCATCGTGATGATGCCCTTTCCGCCGCGATGGGTGAGGCGGTACTCCTCCATCTCGGTGCGCTTGCCGTAGCCGTTCGTCGACACCGCGAGCAGGTTCGCCGCCGGATCGACGGTCGCCATCGCCACCACGGCGTCGCCGTCTTCGAGCGTGATGCCTTTCACGCCGTACGTATCGCGTCCCATGGCGCGCACTCCGGTCTCGGGGAAGCGGATCGCCTGACCGTGGCGGGTCGACAAAATGATCTCACGCTGGCCGTCGGTCTCACGGACGTCGATCACCTCGTCCCCCTCTTCGAGGGCGATGGCGATGATTCCCGACGGGCGCGGATTCGCGTACGCCATCAGGTCGGTCTTCTTCATCAGGCCGCGCCGCGTCGCGAAGCAGAGGTAGCGACCCTCGCGGAACTCGCGCACCGGGCAGGAACGCGGAGATCTTCTCCTCGGGGCCGAGATTCAGAAGGTTGACCAGCGGCTTGCCGCGCGCGGCCCGGCCGACCTGCGGAACCTCGTGGACCTTCAGCCAGTAGACCTTGCCCGTCGTGGTGAAGAACAGGATGTAGGAGTGGGTCGAGGCGACGAACAGGTGCTCGACGAAGTCCTCGTCGCGCGTCGTCGCGCCGATCTTGCCGCGGCCGCCGCGACGCTGCGCGCGGTAGGAGGTCACGGGGTTCCGCTTGACGTAGCCCTCGTGCGAGATCGTGACCACCATGTCCTCTTCGACGATCAGGTCCTCGGCCGTGACGTCGCTCGCAGCCTCTTCGACGATCTGGGTGCGACGCGCGTCGCCGTAGGCTTGCGGCACCTCGACGAGCTCGTCGACGATGATCTTGGCGACCTCGCGCTCGTCGGCGAGGATCTCGCGGTAGCGGCGCGATCTGCGCTTCGCGTCTCGGCGTAGCTCCTCGAGGATCTTGTCGCGCTCGAGGCCGGTCAGGCGCTGGAGACGCATGTCGAGGATCGCCTGCGCCTGAATCTCGCGAGAGACCGAACGGCGTCATCAGGCCCTCGCTTGCGCCGCGCTCGGATCGGTGGCGCCGCGGATGAGTGCGATCACCGCATCGAGGTTGTCGAGCGCGATCTTGAGACCCGCGAGGATGTGGAGCCGCTCCTCGGCCTTGCGCAGGTCGAAGACCGTGCGCCGGTGCACGACCTCGCGACGATGCTCGAGGAAGACCTGCGAGCGCGTCCTTGAGATTCAAGAGCCGCGGCCGGCCGTCGACGATCGCCAGCATGTTGACGCCGAACGAGTCCTGCATCGGCGTGTGCTTGTAGAGCTGGTTCAGCACGATCTCCGCGATCGCGTCGCGCTTCAGCTCGATGACGATGCGCATGCCGTCGCGATCGGACTCGTCGCGCAGATCGGAGATGCCGTCGATGCGTCTTCTCGTTGACCAGCTCGGCGATGCGCTCGATGAGCCGCGCCTTGTTCACCTGGTACGGGATCTCGGTGACGATGATCGACGCGCGTTCGCTCTTCGTCGTCCGTCTCGATCGTCGCCCGCGCGCGCACGGTCAGGATCCCCCGGCCCTCGTGGTAGGCCTCGCGGATGGCCTTCCGGCCGCAGATGAATCCCGCCGGTCGGGAAGTCGGGTCCCGGGACCTTGGCGCATCAGCTCGTCGATCGTGACGTCGGGATGCTCGATGAGCGCGATCGCCGCATCGACGATCTCGCCCAGATTGTGCGGCGGAATGTTCGTCGCCATGCCGACGGCGATGCCCGCCGAGCCGTTGATCAGCAGGTTCGGAATCTTCGCGGGCAGCGGCAGCGGCTCGCGCACGTGTCGTCGTAGTTCGGGAGGAAGTCGACCGTCTCCTTGTCGATGTCGGCGAGCAGCTCGCTGGCGATCCGCGCCATGCGCACTTCCGTGTAGCGCATGGCCGCCGGCGGATCGCCGTCGACCGAGCCGAAGTTGCCCTGGCCGTCGATCAGCGGATAGCGCAGCGAGAAGTCCTGCGCCATGCGCACGATCGTGTCGTAGACCGCCGAGTCGCCGTGCGGATGATACTTACCGATGACGTCGCCGACGACGCGCGCGGACTTCTTGTACGGCCGGTTCCAGTCGTTCGAGAGGTCGTACATCGCGTAGAGCACGCGGCGATGCACGGGCTTCAGGCCGTCGCGGGCGTCCGGCAGCGCGCGCCCGATGATGACGGACATCGCGTAGTCCATGTAGGACTGCCGCATCTCGTCTTCGATGTTGATCGGCGAGCGGGGCTGTTTGATTTCCTCCATGACGGTTCCTGAGAGGGTGGGACCTCAGCGAATCAGATGTCGAGGTTTCGAACGTTGAGCGCGTTGGCCTCGATGAACTGGCGCCGCGGCTCGACCTCGTCGCCCATGAGCGTCGAGAAGATCTCGTCCGCCTCGTACGCATCCTCGATCTTCACCTGCAGGAGCGTGCGCGCGTCGGGGTCCATGGTCGTCTTCCAGAGCTGCTCCGGGTTCATCTCGCCGAGGCCCTTGTAGCGCTGGATCTCGAGCCCCTTGCGCGCGTGGGCCATGAGCTTCGAAACGGCGTCGGCGAGCGTCTGCACTTCCTCTTCCTCGGTGTCGCCGGAGTGCAGACGGAAGGGCGGAGCACCAATCTTGCCGAGCTCTCGGGCCAGCCGGCGCAGCTCTTCGAACTCCGGCGAGCAGGAGGAGCGCGGCGTCGATGATGGTCTTCGTGCCGTTGCCGTTGGCACGCGACGTAGCGATCACCCGAAAGCCGCCGTGCTCCGGGTCGTCGCCGAGCTCGTAGATCATCGGCAGCAGATCCGGTGCCGTGACCTTTAAGCGCTCGTCGACTTCGCCGAGCACACGGTCGAGATCGGTCTCCGAGCGCAGCGTTTCGGGCTGGAAGGACTCGGTCCAGGCGACCGCCTCGACCAGGTGCCGGTTCTTTCGCTTGCGCTCGACTGCCGTGAGAATTCGCTCGAAGCGGTTCACCAGACGGACGAGCTCGCGCAGTGACTCGCCGCTGAACGCCGTCTCGGCGGCCGCCGAGCGAAGTTGCCAGCGCTCCGTGCCGGTTTCGATCAGGAAGTCTTCGAGCGCCGCATCGTCCTTCAGGTAGCGTTCCTTCTTCTGCCGCTTGACCTGGTAGAGCGGCGGCTGAGCGATGTAGAGATGGCCCCCCTCGATGATCTCTCGGTACTGCCGATAGAAGAAGGTGAGCAGCAGCGTACGGATGTGCGACCCGTCGACGTCCGCGTCGGTCATGATGATGATCGCGTGATAGCGAAGCTTGGAGAGGTCTCGCTCCTCCTTGCCGATCCCGACCCCGAGCGCGATGATCAGCAGGCGGATCTCCTGCGAAGACAGCATCTTGTCGAAGCGCGCCTTCTCGACGTTGAGGATCTTGCCGCGCAGCGGAAGGATCGCCTGATTCTTGCGGTCGCGGCCTTGCTTCGCCGAACCGCCTGCCGAGTCGCCCTCGACGATGAAGATCTCGGACTGCGACGGATCGCGCTCCTGACAGTCGGCGAGCTTGCCGGGGAGGGTGCCCGAATCCAGCGCGCCCTTTCGCCGTGCCAGCTCCTTTGCCTTGCGCGTCGCCTCGCGAACGCGAGCCGCTTCGAGCCCCTTCAGGACGATGCGCTTGGCTTCGGCCGGATGGCGCTCCAGATACGCCGCGAGCTTGTCGTTGACCAGTGCCTCGACCAGCCCCTTCACCTCGCTGTTGCCGAGCTTGGTCTTGGTCTGCCCCTCGAACTGCGGCTCCGGAACCTTGACGCTGACGATCGCGGTGAGACCTTCGCGCACGTCCTCGCCCTGCAGACTGTCCGCCTCCTTCTTGAGGAGACCGCGCGTCACGGCATAGGTGTTGAGGGTGCGCGTCAGCGCGGACTTGAACCCGATCAGGTGCGTTCCGCCTTCGATCGTGTTGATGTTGTTGGCGAACGAAAAAACGGATTCGGTGTAGCCCTCGTTCCACTGCATCGCGATCTCGATGGCCACGTCTTCACGTTCGCCGGCGAGATAGATGACGTCGGGATGGATGGGCGTCTTGGTGCGGTTCAGATGCTCGACGAAGGAGACGATTCCGCCCTCGAAGAAGAACTCGTGGCTGCGCCTCTCACGCTCGTCGGCGATCGAGATTCGTAGCCCTTTGTTCAAGAATGCGAGCTCACGGAGCCGCTGCGAGAGAACGTCGAAGCTGAAATCGACGGTCTCGAAGATCTCCGGATCGGGTTTGAAAGTGACTTTGGTGCCTCGCACCCCCGTCTGGCCGATCTCCTGCAGCGCTGCCTCCGGCGCCCCACGCCGGTAACGCTGGAAGAAGACCCTCTGCTCGCGCCGGATCTCGACCTCGAGAAACTCCGACAGCGCGTTGACCACCGAGACACCGACCCCATGAAGCCCGCCCGAGACCTTGTACGCGCCTTTGTCGAACTTGCCCCCGGCGTGAAGCTTGGTGAGCACCACTTCTGCCGCAGAGACGCCTTCGGTGGAATGGATCTCGATAGGAATGCCGCGACCGTTATCTTCGACGGTCACACTGCCTTCGACGTGGATCGTTACGACGATGCGATCGCAGAAGCCAGCCAAGGCTTCGTCGACCGAGTTGTCGACGACTTCGAATACGAGATGGTGGAGACCACGCTCGGCAGTGTCCCCGATGTACATCGAGGGCCGCTTGCGAACTGCCTCGAGGCCTTCGAGCACCCGAATCGATTCGGCTCCGTACTCTGCGCTTTGGATGGTCGGATCGTGCACCAAACTCCCTCAAAAATGGTTTTGTTGAAGGGTAGAAAGAGCCCTTTCCCCGTGTTGGCAAATTTACGCGAAAAATCACGTAAAGTAAAGCTTTGTGACAGATTTAAAATAGCATTCTAATCCACTTGGAACATGGCAGAATATGGGGGAAATGCACGGAACTGGAAAACTGGGTAAGAACGTGGGGAAGGGAGTTGGCTCAGAGCCGCATCGGCATCACGACGTAGCAGTGGCTTTCGTCACCCTCGGGCCTCAGCACACCCGGGCTCACGTCGTCGCTGACCATGAACTCGACCTTCTCTCCGTCGTGCATGGCGACGAGGGCCTCGATCAAATAGCGCCCATTGAAGCCGATCGAGAGCTCGTCTCCAGAGTACGCGACCTCGATCTCGTCCAAGCCATCACCGGCATCTGGGTTACTCACCTGAACCTCGAGGACGCCGGGCTTCAGCGTAACGCGCACACCTTTGGCTCGCTCCGTGGCCAGCACCGACATACAACCGAGCGCACGGAGGAACTCCTCGCGTCCGAGACTGATCTTCGCCTTGCTCTGCTTGGGAATCACCTGTCGGTAATCGGGGAATTCTCCTTCGATCAACCGCATGAAGAGCTCGGCTCGGTTGCGCACGACTTTGGCGATCGGACCATCGATCCACAGAGTTACGAGATCGTCTTCGCCATCGCCCGACTCGAGCAGCTTCTTCGCTTCCACCAGTCCCTTACGAGGCAGGATCACGCCCTTTTCCGGCACCCGCCCCTCGATCTGGCGATCGATCATCGCTAGGCGGTGGCCATCAGTTGCAACCATGCGAAGCGCGCCCTGCTGATTCTCGAGATACACTCCGCTCAGGTTGATGCGTGTCTCGTCGAGCGAAACTGCGAAT
Organism: uncultured delta proteobacterium; assembly: GCA_963745025.1. Taxonomy (GTDB): domain Bacteria; phylum Desulfobacterota; class Binatia; order JACPRU01; family JACPRU01; genus CAVQIG01. The sequence goes on along the minus strand of CAVUWD010000010.1, from coordinate 16,313 downwards.
AGCGTGCTCTCGATCATGGACCCCAAGAGAGCCGCCTTCGCCCTGAGCTCGCTTGCCCCCTTGTTCGGCTTGCCGGTCAGTCCCGGAATGCTGGGAAACTCCTTGGGATCGAGTCCGACGAGATTTAGACGAGTCTTTCCGCTCAGCACTTCGACGCGGTGGTTCTCGAGCCCACGCACCCGAATGACGTCACCCTTCATCTCTTTCACGAGCTCGAAGAGCTTACGTGCATTTACGGTGATGGCTCCCGATCCTTTCACCCTCGCCGTACAGCAGCGCCGCACACCGGTATCGAGATCGGTTGCCAGAATCGAGATTCCGCCTTCGGCCGGCTCGATGAGCGTATTCGAGAGAATCGGTAGCGTGTTGCGTCGCTCGACGACCCCTTGGGTGAGCCTCAAGCCCTCGAGAAACTCTGTTCGCTGGATCTCGAATTCCATTCAGGACTCTCTAATAAGAGATTTTTTGGAAAATAAGAAGAGAAGAAAAATCATAGTAGAAGGCACTGTGAGTAATTGAATAACTCTCGCAAGTGTCCATCCTCCGAGAGAAAACTACCATCGGTGACTGTGGACGGAGGTTTGCAGAAGAAACCGTGAAGCTCAAGCCGTGGGCATCTGACTGCCGTGTTGCGCAAATCGTCCACGGCGATACTCACAACCGGCTCACACCTTGCCATGACTTTCAATCAAACGTTTGAGGCCTTCGAGCGTCGAGTAAAATCCCGGGTCCTCATCGCGCCGTTTCTCGATCACCCGGATAGCGTGAATTACCGTCGAATGGTCACGGTTACCGAATTTTTCACCAATCGATGGCAGGGACGCACCCACCACTTTGCGCGATAGGTACATTCCTACCTGACGAGCAAAGGCAAGGTTGCGGGTGCGCTTCGGCGATTTGAGATCGGAGAGCTTCACGGCGAACTGAGCCGAGATTACCTGCTGGACGCTCTCGACGGTCACTTGCAGGTTGCGGTCCTTGACGAGGTCCTTGAGAACCTCCCGCGCGAACTCAACGGTGATCGACTTATGCAGGAAGGAGGCCAACGCCCCCAGTCGCGTGAGGGAGCCTTCGAGCTCGCGAATGTTGGCCTCAAACTTCGAGGCGAGGAAGAGAGCGACATCGTGCCCGAGCGGTAAGGCCTCTGCCTCTGCCTTTTTCAACAGAATCGCCACACGAGTCTCGATGTCGGGCGCCTGGATGTCGGCGATCAGGCCCCACTCGAAACGGTTGCGCAGCCGCTCTTCAAGCTGCGGGATGTCCTTCGGGAATTTGTCCGAGGAGAGAACGATCTGACGATGACTCTCGTGCAGTGTGTTGAACGTGTGGAAGAACTCGACCTGGGTTTGCTCTCGGCCGGCGAGGAACTGGACGTCGTCGAGGATGAGCACATCGAGCTTGCGGAAGCGGTTCTTGAAATCGTCCATGCGCTTCTCACGGATCGCCGTGATGAGCTCGTTCATGAACGATTCGGCGGCGAAATAGCCGACCTTCGCACCGTCGGCGCGCCCGAGCACCTGGTGCCCGATGGCGTTGATGAGGTGGGTCTTGCCGAGGCCCACTCCTCCGTAGATGAAGAGCGGGTTGTAGTGATCACCCGGCTTGTTGGCCACCGCCTCGGCGGCGGCATGTGCGAATTTGTTGCTGGCGCCAACGACGAAGTTGGCAAAGGTGTAGCGAGCCACCAGGCCGCCGCGGCGTGCCGCGCGCCGCGGGGTTTCATCGTTCGCCGGATCGCTGGGACGATCGGACTTTGGAAAGAGTTCGCCTTGCGGATTTGGATTTACACGCAGTGCCACACCACGGAGCTCGGTGCCGAGCACCGCCTGCAAGCTCTCGAGTAGGGCTGGCTGGTAATGGTCCGCGATCCAATCGACGAAGAACTTGTTCGGCAGCTGGAGAAGAGCTCGGGAATCGTGCACTCCGAGAAAGAGCGCCGGCCGAAACCAGGTCTCGAGATTCTGACTACCGATCTTCTCACGCAGGACGTCGGTGACCCGCAACCAGGCCGCTTCCATTTCAGAGCTCCAGACATTTCAGACAGCGTTTTTGACCGATGGAGACTCTTCCGAACGTTATCCACAATGGTGGATAATCGGCAAATCCCCGTGGCAATGGGGAGTTGGAATGCCCATCCACAAGACGGTCAACAATGGTGCAAAACTCTGATCGATTTAGGAAACCAAGGATGATCGGCGAACCGCTTACGACAGCGATGCCCTTGACCACGTCCCCCACCACCCAATGGCGACCGCGTGGCCGCACGGCGAGTACTCCACATAGACCGCCACCGGAAACGTTCGTCTAGACCCTTCCGCCGATCATTTCAAGAAAAAACTTCGCGACCCGCAAATGGGGCACGCGCGGAGTGGGATTGGTGTCTCGCGAAGGTTGTGGCAGAAGTCCACACACGATGAAGCGGTCGGAAAAGCTCTTCGCCGAGGCACGACGATTGATTCCCGGAGGAGTCAACAGCCCCGTGCGCGCCTGGAAGAGCGTCGGCGGAACGCCGCGGTTCCTCTCGCGCGGCCAGGGTGCACGCGTCACCGATGTCGACGGGCGAAGCTACGTGGACCTGGTTTGCTCGTGGGGATCACTGATTTTCGGTCATGCACATCCAAGCGTGGTCCGTGCCGTTCAGGACGCCGCCGCTCGCGGAGTGTCGTTCGGCGCGCCGACGCCGGGGGAAGTCGAGCTCGCGCGCGACATCGTCGGTGCCTATCCGTCGATCGAGAAGGTTCGGCTGGTGAGCTCGGGCACCGAAGCGACAATGTCAGCGATCCGAGTTGCGCGCGCCTTCACGAAGCGACCGGGCGTGCTCAAGTTTTCCGGTTGCTATCACGGCCACGTGGATGCGCTTCTGGTTCGCGCCGGATCCGGGGGCGCCACCTTCGGCGTTCCGGAAAGCGATGGTGTGCCGGAGGCCGTCACGGCGCTCACGCGCGTCGCCGAGTTCAATGATGCCGCCGAGGTCGAGGCGTGCTTGCGATCACACGGACGCGAGCTTGCGGCCGTGATCGTAGAGCCCGTCGTCGGAAACATGGGCGTAGTCCTGCCGAAGCCGGGGTTCCTCGAGGCGCTGCGCAAGGTCACGCGCCGATCCGGCACCCTGCTGATCTTCGACGAGGTGATCACCGGTTTTCGGCTGGCGAAGGGCGGTGTGCAGGAACTGACCGGCATCGCGGCCGATCTCACCTGCCTCGGCAAAATCCTCGGCGGCGGCCTTCCCGTCGCCGCCTTTGGTGGCCGTAGCGACGTGATGGACAAGCTCTCGCCCCTCGGCGGGGTTTATCAGGCGGGAACCCTCTCCGGAAATCCCCTGGCGGTGGCAGCCGGCCTTGCCACGCTGCGCGAGCTCGGCCCGAAGAGCTGTGCACGGCTCGAGGCGCTCGGCTCGCGCCTGCAGGAGAAGCTACGCCGTGTACTCCGCGATCGCCGCGTGCCTGCGGTGCTCAATCGAGCCGGCTCGATGTTCACGCTTTTTTTCGGTGTCGAGCGGGTAGGGAACTTCAGCGAAGCACGCGCGGCGGACACGAAAGCCTACGCCCGGTTTTTCCACGGGATGCTCGAGCGCGGCTTCTACCTACCACCGTCGCAATTCGAGGCGGCGTTCCTCTCGCTGGCACACAGCGAGGCAGACGTCGATGGAGTCGCCGAGGCCGCTACGGAAGCCCTGGCGCCGCTATGACCTCTCGGCCGCAGCGAGGCGGCGCCGACCTCTGGGTTCGCGTGGGTCAGCTCACCTCGGTCGCGTATGAATTTCTGGGATCGATCCTAGCGGGGGCGCTGCTCGGCTACTTCTTCGACCGTCAGTTCGAGACCGCGCCGTGGGGCTTGATCGCACTCACGTTGTTGGGTACGACTACGGGCCTTTATCGGATGGTCGTGACGTTGAGGCAGCTCGAGCGAAGGAACATGGATGAGTAGGGACGAAGCGCTCTACTACGTAGCCGCTACCCACGCCGCGCTGCTCGCGATCGTGAGCCTTGCGCTCCGCGCGTTCGGGTGGCCTCTAAAAGGAATACTGCTCGGCGGTGGACTGATCGCGTTCTCCTTCGTGACGTTCTGGGTCGCTGCCCGGTCCATCACCGAGCCGGGGCGGAAGCCGCTGGCGATCGTGCTCGGCAGCGTGAAGATACTGATCTACTTGGCCCTCAGCGCGGCAGCGCTCAGCGGGAGGCTCGTGGCCGATGGGCAAGGCTTCGCGCTCGGCGTGAGCTGCTTCGTCCTCGCCACGCTGCTCGTCGCTCTCGCGACGAAGGCTCGCCGACCGCGAGCCGTGACGCATTCGCCGGCAGCCTAAACGATGGAACATGGATTCAGCTGGATCGGGACGATCCCCGGTCTCCGCGACCTCCCGAATCACTCGGTGACGGCGACGCTGGTCGCGGTCATCCTGGTTGGCGTCGCTTGGGCCGCACGCCACGCCCTCGCCACCGCCAAAGAGCCGCTGGTGCCGGACGGGCGGCCGAGCGCGCGGGAGCTCTTCGAGGTCATCACCACGTTCGTCAACAAGATGGTGGAAGGAATGATCGGCCATCACGGCCGGAAGTACGTCCCGTTGCTCGCCACCATGTTCACTTTCATCTTGTTCGCGAACCTGATCGGGCTGGTTCCCGGCTTCACGGCGCCCACCGGCAACATCGGCACTACCTTTGGCCTCGGTATCGTGTCGTTCGGCGCGTACAACTACTACGGGTTTCGGGAGCATGGCGTTTCCTACCTGCGGCACTTCGCCGGACCGGTGATCTGGCTCGCGCCGCTCTTGGCCGTTGTCGAGATCCTGAGCGAGGTGTTCCGGCCGGTCTCCTTGGCGATCCGTCTCTTCGGAAACATGTTCGCCGATCATCTCGTGCTGGGCATCTTCACGGATCTCACCAAGGCGGTGATCCCGATCGCCTTCTACACCCTCGGCGCCTTCGTGTGCGTCGTGCAGGCGTTCGTGTTCACGGTCCTCAGCATGGTCTACATCGCGTCGGCAGTCGGACACGACCACTGACGCGGCCCGCGAATCAGAGCTCAAGGGCAGAACCGCAAACGGTGGCGGAGAGAGAAAAGAGAAGGCGGGCGGGAAACCCCTTGACGGAAAGGAGGAAAGAGATGCGCACAGTCATCACGTTTCTGGCCCTTCTCACCTTGTGCCTGATCGCAAGTCCGGCGCTGGCACAGGAGGGCGCGGCGGCCGCAGGCAGCACGGGCGGACTCATCGCGCTCGGTGCCGGCATCGGCATGGGGCTCGCCGCGTTTGGCGTCGGGCTTGGGCAAGGGCGCGCCACGGCGGCAGCCATGGAGAGCATCGGTCGGAATCCGAACTCGGCCGACAGGCTCTTCACGCCGTTCATCCTCGGCCTCGCGCTGATGGAAGCTCTGGCGCTCTACACGCTGGTCATCGCCTTCATCCTGCAAGGCAAGATCTAGCGAACTTCGTTCGGGCGAGAGGAAGCTCAGACACGGACGGCGCGGCGACCTCTCGCCCGTTCTTCCCGTCACTTCGCCGCGACGGTTCCCCGTGACCGCGTCATTGCTCGATTGGGCCGCTCGCGCCGAGGCGCTCACGCGGCGGCGGCGCGTGCAGGTCGTACTGGCGCTGTTGTTGGTCGTCTACGCGGCACGCCACGTCACGCACGGCATGGGCGATTTCAAGGTGTATCACCGCGCCGCGACGCGAGCCGTCTCCGGCCAGACGATCTATCGGCTCGAGGATCCCCACCGCTACCTGTACGCGCCGGTCGTGACGTTCGCGTTCTTTCCGCTCGCGGTGCTTCCGGAGCTCGCGGGCAAGATGCTGTGGTTCGTTGTCAACATCGTCGTCATCGTATCGATCCTTCACTCGACCGCCGCGCTCCTCTTCCCTGACGGTCGGGCGCCGCCGGGCTTTCACCTGCTCGTGATCGTTCTTTCCTTCCGATTCATCGACAACAATCTGGGACATGGCCAGCTGAACCTCGTCCTTCTGTGGCTCGTGCTTCGCGCGTACCTGTACGCGTCGCTTGGCCGATACGGGCTCGCCGGCTTCGCCTTGTCAGCAGCCATCGCCGCGAAGATCGTACCGGTGGTACTGCTCCTCCAGGTGCTGCTCCGACGCCAGTGGCGATTCGCGCTGTGGACGACCTTTGGCTTCGCCGTGCTGATGGCGATCCCGGCGGTCTGGTGGGGGCGAGCCTATCCTCAATTGCTGCACGATTGGGTTGGGGTCGTCGTCGATCAGGCGGGGCACTACGAGATGGGCAACAAGATCAACCAGTCGATCTCGGCGTTCACCTATCGGCTGTTCCAGCCCCATCCGGACGGATCACCGCTCTTCGAGCTTCCGCCGAGCGCCGTGCGCGTGATCACGTTGCTTCTCCACGGTCTCTTTTTGATGCCGCTCGTCGTGCTGTCGTCTCGTCTCGCGAGCCTCCGTCGGCCGGAGCCGCAAGGCCCGAACGGCGACGAGCTCTCGCTCTATCTTCTCTACTCGACGGTCGCCGCGCCGTATTCATGGAAGTACTACTTCGCGAATCTGATGTTTCCCCTGGGGGGAGCCGTCGGCCGCCTCTGGAGTCCCGCGCGGCGCGAGTTCGCGGCGGGTCTCTGGGTCGTCTTCGGTCTGAATTTGCTCGCCGGCCTCGAGCTCCTCGGCAAACGGCTGTCGACCGCGTTCCAGCTGTCGTCCTTTCACTTTCTCGCCGTGGTCGTGCTCTTCGTGCTGCTGGCGCGCACGGCATTCCGCGACACGTCGCGCGAAAAGTTCGGCTTCACAAGTTCCGGCACCCTCTGTTAGATTCCGCCGGTGCGAAACTTGGCGCGGCTCCTCGCTCTCGGGGCGTTGGTGTGGGTTGCGCCCGCCTATGCCGGCCTGAGCGTCGTACCGCTCCCGGAAATTCTCACCGATCCGAACGAGGGAAACACCTACGGCTTTCTTCCCGTGCTGCTCCTGCTCGACCGGAACGGGCGGCTCGAGAACATCATCGCGGACGACATTCGCTACAACAAGATCACCGGCTGGTTCCCCGCATTCCGATTGTTCGGCTACCCGACCATCGATCAGCGCTACTACATTCTGCTGCGCAAGTCGCAGAAGATCGACGAGGACTTCATCGGCGAATACGAGCGTGACGGAATGCTCGACGGCGCCATGAACGTGCTCGTGAACCTCTCCTACTTTCAGGACTCCCGCCTGCGTTTCTATGGTTTCGGCAACGAGACGAAGGAAAGCGGAGAATCGAATTACACGCAGGACAAGTTTGCCACCTTGCTCCGCGTCGCGTATCGCCCGATCGAAAAATTCGAGATCGCGTGGCAGGGACGAGTCGAAATCGCCTCGATCCACCAGGGCGGAGTGACGGACCTGCCGTTCACGGGGACGCTCTACCCCGACACGCAGGGTCTCGACGGCTCGACCGTCAACGGCCAGAGCTTCGGCGTGGCCTACGACGATCGCGACTCGACGACGATCACCAATCGCGGGACCCTTGGCGCGGCGCGAGTCGAAGTCGTCGCTCGGGCGCTCGGGAGCTCCGATTCCTATGTCAAGTACGGCTTCGAGCTACGCCACTTCGTGCCCTTCCGTGAGCGCTTCGTGCTCGCGCTTCACTCGGTGCTCGACTACCTCGAAAACGCGGATCAGGCGCCGTTCTACGAACGAAGCTCGCTCGGCGGTGTGAAGAGCCTGCGCGGCTTCGGCGACGACCGTTTCGTGGACTCGAACCGTTTTTTCAGCACCGTCGAGCTGCGCACGATGGCGCTGCGTCGCGAGATGTTCGACGTACTGACGGAATTCGAGGTCGCGCCGTTCTTCGACGTGGGCGAGGTGTTTTCGTCCGCGAGCACCGTGCCGGTCGATGCCCTGCACTTCGTCGGTGGCGTCGGCTTCCGCGGCGTGGTGCGGCCGCAGGTGGTCGGATTCGTCGACATCGGCTACGGATCCGAAGGCCCCGCGGTTTTCACGGGGCTCGACTATCCGTTCTAGGAATCTCCGTGGCGGGAGATGGGGCAGGGATCGGTTTGACCAGCGTGAACACCAGCAGCCCACAAAAGGGGCTTCCCAGTCTTCGTGTCGGAGCGTAGGCAATCGCAAGCCGTGCCGGACGGCGAGCGAGCGTGACTAGGCGGCGCTCAGCGGCGGAGCTTCCGCACCGATGCGAGCGCCCGCTCGACGATGATTCGTGGGTTCACCCCTTCGGCCTCGGCCGCGAAATTGAGCACCAGCCGGTGATTCAGCGCCGCTACCACCGAACGATCGACGTCGTCCGCCGCGACGTTGGCTCGGCCAGCCAGCAGCGCATGGACCTTCGCGGCGAGGATGAGGGCCTGCCCTCCACGGGGGCTCGAGCCGAAGCTGACGTACTTGTTCACGAACTCGTCCTTGGTCAAACCGGGTAGGTCGGCCTCCTTCACGAACGACGAGCCTGCCGGATGCGTCGCGCGCACGATGGCAGCGGCGTAGTCCTCGATATGCGGTGCCACCATCACCTCGCGGACCAGGCGCTTCAGGTTCTCGAGGCGTGTCGGCGCGTCCTCGCGAGGAAAGACCGGCTCGATCTTCGCCGCGTCCGCACCGGTCGTCGTTGCGAGAATCTTCTTCATCTCGGCGTGTCCCGGGTAGGGAAGATGTACCTTGAAGAAAAAACGGTCGAGCTGAGCCTCGGGAAGTGGGTAGGTCCCTTCCATTTCGATCGGATTCAGCGTCGCGAGGACGAAGAACGGAGGGCGCAGCCGGTACGTCGTGGCGGCCACGGTGACCTGCAACTCCGCCATCGCCTCGAGCAGAGCCGCCTGCGTCTTCGGCGTGGCGCGGTTGATCTCATCCGCGAGCAGCACGTGGCTGAAGAGCGGACCCTCGACGAAGACCAGCTCGCGCCGCCCGTCCTCGCGATCGAGGATGATCCGGGTTCCCGTGACGTCGGCTGGCATCAAGTCGACCGTGAACTGAATCCGGTTGAAGCTCAGGTTGAGCGCCTCGCCGAGCGAACGAACGATCAACGTCTTGCCCGTACCAGGCACTCCCTCGATCAACACGTGGCCGCCCGCGAAGAACGCCACCAGGGTCTGCTCGAGGACCTCGCGATGCCCCACGATCACCCGGGAAACCTGGTCGAGGATGCTTGCGAAGGTTTCGCGGAACTCGAGGATCAGCCTTTCACCGCTCTCCACGGTCACTCCTGCCGATCGGGCCGATCCGAAGACTCGGTAACTCGAGTGAAGATTCTCTGCACGATCTTCTCGTACTCGACGGGAACCTGCGCGCGCCGAATGGCGTCGTCGAGGCGCTGATCGTCGGCAAGCCGGCTCGACGGCGGTGCGCTCGGAGAATCGTTCTCACCCTCCTTGACGGGCTGAGCGCTGCGCATCGCGTCGAGGTCGAGCGCGAAGGAGCCGGCCGTCTGGCCGGAAGCCTGCCGCTCGCCATAGAGACCTTCCGCGTCGCCCCCGCTGCCGGCCCCCGCCCCACCACTGCCACTTCCTCCGCCCTTCGCCTGCGGAGCACGCGCCTGAATCTTCGCCCGCCCGCTCTCCACGCGCCGGAGCTCCTTCGGGGCCTCACCACGCGCAGGGCGTGAGGACGTCGTCGGCTCTCCCTGCCCCGCAGGAGGACGCGCCGCATTCGGCACCGACGCACCGTTCGTCGTGGAGCCTTCACGGCCCGCGAGGCGAGCGGCATCGGGGCTGGCGGGTGCGGATCGAACCGGCCCGTGGCTCGCCATGCGATTGCCAGCGATGGCTGGCCCGCCACGGTCCTCGTCGAGGGGCAGTGTCTTTTCGGGAATCGCGCCCGCGAGGTTCTGCGATGCTCGAGACCCGAGGATCGCCTGCCGCAAACTTTCGGGAAGGTCTCTCCACAGCGACGAGCCTGGAGCGAGGTCTGGAGTCTCTTCGGCGGTTTGCTCGTCTTCACCCGCCTGCGGCTCGCGCTGGTCTTGTCCGACCCCCGAACGCGACGCACCGCCGAACGCCCCGCGCCGGGGAGTCATCCAGAGGGCGAAGAGCGCCAGCAAGACGGAAAGCGCGAAGAACCAGACGCTGCGGGGCATCGCTCGCGGCTCGAGCCGCCGCGGGTCCCAGCGCGGCAGCAGCCGTAGGTTCTCGTGCAGCAGGAAATCCCAGAGTCGCGACTGTCGAACCTTCGGCGAAGCCGCGACCAGGGTCGCCAGACGATCCTCGAGACCGACTCGATGGTCGATGATCACAGGCGCCTCGGCTCCCGAAAGCCAGACGCGGCGCAGTCGGCGCACACCAGACGACAGGACGAACGTCAACGACGCGAGAATCAGCCACGTCACTAGCGCATAGCCTTGCCGGGAGAGTATGAAGGCGAAAGCGACGAGCAGCGAAAAGCCAACAAGCGTCGCGCCCCCTGTCAGGAAAACGGCACGCTCGAGCGCGAATCGATTGACCCGCCGACGCACGGCGGTCGCTTGGGCTTCGATGTTGGACAAGGCTCGGTCCACGGGGCTGGAAGTGCGGGGCCGAAATGGGAGCGGCGTGTCCGACATGAGCATCTTCTTCATAGGGAAGGGGTGCCGGCGGGTCAACGACGCGAACGCGAGGGCAGGCGAAATGCGCGATGGCCGAAACTTCGATTGAAAGCACGCCACCCCTAGGTTACGATTCGCCCCGGCACGAAGAGCAAGCAATGTCCGGGAACAAGGCTATCGCCGAACGGATCCTCAGCGTGCTACGGCCGTATGCTTCGAACTGGAGCGGCACTCTCAGCCGGGGCGACTTGGTCATTCCGCAAGCAGAGGTTCCTCGGCTGATTCGCGAGATCGCCAACGCGGCGCAGGAGATCGTCGAGCGCCACGGCGAGGCGGGGGATCTCGAGGTCTTCCAAACGCTGATGACCCTTCGGGGCTCGCCGTCGATTCAGGACCAGGTGACGGAGCTGAAGAAGCGCTTCCTGATCCTCACGCGTTGACCTCATCTTCAAAGCCGCGCCGCCTCTTCGCACGGAGCCCGGGGGTCGACGCCGATTTCAGCGTGGCGCGCTACGTCGCGCACCTGGCGCGTGCGAGCTTCGCCGCCACGCGGGAGCCGAAGCGTCGCCCGCGCCTGCGAGTCGGCAGCGGCGAGATCGGCGTGACCTTCGTCGGCCATGCAACCGTGCTGATCGAGCTCGACGGCGTGACGCTGCTCACGGATCCCGTCCTTTCCCAGCGGCTTTTCGTGGCGAAGCGCCTGGTGTCACCGGGGTTGCCGGAAGGCGGTCTGCCGGATCTCGACATCGTCCTCGTGTCTCACGGTCATCACGATCATCTCGACGTTTCCACACACCACCGCCTCCAGAAGCGTGACACGATCGCGGTCGTCGCCGAAAATCTCGGCGATCTGGTCACGGGCGCCGGTTATCGGAAGGTCGTCGAGCTCGGTTGGGGACGGCACGTCGAGCACAAGGGCATCCGCATCACCTCGCTCGCCGTGAATCACTGGGGGACGCGCGGCCTGCTGCCGGACCGACGTGGCTACACGGGGTTTCTGATCGAAGGGCCGTCGGGCAGGGTGTTCTTCCCCGGCGACACGGCCTACACGCCGCTCTTTCGTGATTACGGCGAGCGCTTCTCGATAGACGTGGCCGTTCTGCCGATCGGCGCGTACCAGCCCGTTTCCTTCCGAAGAGTGCACATGAATCCCGAGGACGCGTTTCGGGCGTTCCTCGATTTGCGAGCGCGCTACTTGGTGCCCATTCACTGGGGGACGTTCGTGCTCTCTTACGAACCGCCAGACGAGCCGCCGCGTTGGATTCACAAGCTCGCTCGAGAAGCAGGCCTCGAGTCGCAGCTCGCTCTCCTCGAGCACGGCGAGGGACGCGTGTTCCGCTCCCCGCCAGACATCGTCGATGCTGGCGCGAGCAGGCGTTCTTGGCCTTGAAACGAAAATACTTGGACCCGCAGAGCGCGCCGAGCCCGCACCCGACTCGCCCGCCACGAGCGTCTTCCTAGGCACCTCGCGACGCATCCAAAAAGACGACCCCGCGACTCGTCTGGCGCTCGGGTGCGGGCTCGGCACGTTTTTCTCGGCCGAAATTATTTTCGCTTCAAGCGGTTCGCTAATCGGTCTTGCGTTGGGGCGCCGCTGCGGAGCCCTCGTCGCTCGCGGCGCTGGCCGGATCCCGCGCCGGAGGCTGCTCCGGGGGCTGCGTCAGGGGTGGGGTGGGCGTGGCCTTCTCTTCGGGAGACGCCGCGCCTCTCGGCTCTGTCACCGCGGTCTTTTCCGGCGGTGGCGCGCTGATCTCGTGCAGCTTCTTCTGGAGCAACTGGAGGCGATCATTGAGTGACTTGTTCCGGTCGCGGCTCTTGCGGAGATCGCGCCGCAGCGATGTAACCAACTCGCGCAGCCACTCGTTTTGCTCGCCGAGCTCCTGCGCGCGCTGGTAACCGCGCGCGACCTCTTGGCGGAGCGCGGCGACGGCTTCGTTCAGGATGTCGAACTGTCGATCGCGGGCTTCGCTCGAGGGCGCCGCGGGTGGAGGGGGAGCGTTCGCAGCGGGAGCCATGTACGGCTCGGAGGGTGGAGGGGGCGGAGACACCCCGGTTGCCGGCGCACCCGACATGAAGTTGGTCGTCTCAGCGGAAGCCCCGGGCGCGGCGAGAGGGGAAGGTGCCGTTGCCAGGGGCGGGCTCCCTTCTCGAACGGTGCGACTCTCTGCGGTTGGCTCGGCCGCTCTTCGAGGCACTTCCGGAGAGGAGCTGGCTCCACGTAGCGCGCCGCTGCAGGCGGCGAGCAACGCTGCCTGCGTGAGCGCGAGCGAAGCGTGCCGAATGTGAAACAATCCTGTCACGCGGTGAAGCGCATTGGTATGCGAATCCGGGCCCATTATCCAGTGCGCCGGAACGTCCAGAGAAATAGCCCGTGCGGTCGGCCGTCTTCCCACTCGCGCCAGGACCGCCGACTCCCCTCGAAGCCACGGCAGCGAAGCTCGGCGAAGAAGCTGTCGGCATCGGAACGGAATGCGTCGGTGAGATGGATGACGCCGTTCGGGCCGAGGTGACGATCGAGGAAGTCGCAGAGCGGACCGTAGCTCTGCGGGTCGTAGACGAGCTCGGCGCCGAGAATGACGTCGAATTTGCGATCGAGTGCGCCGCGGACGAAGTCGAGCTCGACGCAATGCGTGTGTTCCAGGCGGTTTCGCCGCGCGCTCGCGCGCACGAACTCGAGCGCGGCGGCTTCGCGATCGACGAACCAGACCTCCGCTCCGAGCGCCGCGGCGACCAGGCCGGGCAGGCCGAGCCCGCAGCCGAGATCGAGCACGCGCCTTCCCGAAAGACTGCCGGCTTCGGCCAGGCTCCGGGCCAGCGCTCGTGCTCCGGTCCAAAGATGCGCCCAGTACGGTGGGTCCGGAACGAGATCTTCCCGCAGCAGCGCTTCGCGGTCGACCAAGTCCTCGAGCCGCGCGACCCGATAGAGAGCGACCTGCACGCCTGCATGCTCGAATTCGATCAGAGTCGCGGGATACTCGGCGATCTCGCGGACGATCGGCTTGCGGTTCGGCTCGGACATCTGGGAGTGCCAGGTCCTCCGCGGCAAATGGAGGGAGACATGAACTACCAGGGTCGGGTAGCGATCGTCACCAGGGCCTCGTCCGGGATCGGCAGACAAGCGGCGATCGATATGGCAACGCGGGGCGTGCGGACGATCGTCGTCGCTCGCCGGCCGCGCCGCCGCTGAGATCGCACACGGCAGATGGGGACGGCTCGACTTCCTGCCACGGCACATGGGGTTGGGACCGATCGTCAAGGAGCTCCGTCCCGCGCTCGTTCGTTGAGGCGCCGATCGCTTCGATCCCGACGAGCTGGAACCGGCGTCCGCGGCGCGGCAACCACAGGGAAAGGGTTCCGGCTCTATGACCTGTGGGCGGACTGGACTGTGGCCTGGTGAGGCAACATGAGCGTCTCTCTCAAGGCGTTCGAACGAGCGGCAGCTCGATGAAGCTCGCCTGCCCCGGAGCGTGGTAGACGCGCTGCGTCGCCTTCCGGTAGTCCTCCGGCTTGGCCCAGAAGATGTTCGGCACGAACGTCTGCGGGTTGCGGTCGTAGAGCGGGAACCAGCTCGACTGGACCTGCACCATGATCCGGTGGCCCGGCAGGAAGACGTGGTTGGCGGTCGGCAGCGCGAAGCGGTAGGGCAGCGGCTTGTCGGCGGCGATCGGCTTCGGCTGTCTCGAAGCTCTCGCGATAGCGGCCGCGGAAGATGTCGGCATCGAGACCATCAGCTGATAGCCGCCCATCTCCGGCTGGCCGGCCACTTCGTCGGGATAGACGTCGATCAGCTTGACCACCCAGTCGGTGTCCGTGCCGCTCGTGGAGGCGACCAGATTGGCGACCGGCTCGCCGCTGATCTTCACCGGCGCGGTCAGAGGCGTCGGAGACGAACGCCAGCGACGTCCGGGCGGCCGGAGGCCTCGCGCTGATCGTCGACGCAGCCACTGCGCGCCAGGTCACCGTCGTCGTAGCCGATCGGCTGGATCGGGCGCGGCGCGGAAGGGCACCGGCTTGGCCGGGTCGGAGACGTATTCGTCGAACGCCGCGTCGCCGCGGTCTTCGGCGCGGCGAAGCCCAGCTTCAGCGCCGGCTGGCGAGGTAGAGCGGCGTCGGACGCGCGCGGTGCAGCCGCTCGCGCAGCCGGCCGGCCAGGCGGGCAAGCCGCGCCAGTGGTTCGTCCCGGTTTCGAACGCCGTAGACCGGCGCGACGTCGGCCTTGGGCGCGCCGTCCTTCAGGTACTGATCGAGGAACGGGCGCAGGATCTCGCGGCGGAAGTAGAGCGCGGTGTCGCTGCCGAACTTGCAGCGGCGCCGAGCGCGCTGCCATCGCTCGATCTCCTGGCCGTGATGCCAGGGACCCATGACCAGGAACACCTTGTCGTTGCCCGTGTCCTTCGGTTCGATCGCCTTGTAGACGGCGAGCGCGCCGTAGATGTCCTCCTGGTCCCACAGGCTGTGCACCAGCATCACCGGCACCGTTCAGCGGCTGCGCGGCCAGCACCTTGTCCACCGCCTGGTCGCGCCAGAAGGCGTCGTAGGCTCGGATGCTCGAGGAGCTTGCGCCAGAAGCCGACCTGCTCCAGCCCGCGGCGGCGCCCGAGCTCGCCGGCCGAGCCGGCCTCGCATGAACATGTCGTAGTCGTCGTAGTGGCTCGTCCACCACTTCGCCTCCGACTTGCGCGTCGCCTCCTGGTTGTAGATGTAGGTCATCGTCTGACTGGCGGAAGGCGCCGTTGTGGAACCAGTCGTCGCCCATCCAGCCGTCCACCATCGGGTTCATCGGCACCGACACCTTGAGCGCCGGGTGCGGATTGACCAGCGCCATCAAGGGCAGGAAGCCGTCGTACGAGATGCCGAGGATGCCGACCTTGCCGTTGCTCTCCGGGACGTTCTTCACGAGCCAGTCGATGGTGTCGTAGGTGTCGGTCGCATGATCGACGGGCGTCGGGTTCTGCGGCCCGCGCAGCGGACGGTTCATCACGTAGTCGCCCTCGGAGCCGTGCTTGCCGCGCATGTCCTGCACGACGCGGATGTAGCCGCCCTCGACGATCACGTCGGTGGCGTTGTCGTAGCCGTCAGGATCGGGCCGAGGTGAGCGCTCTCGGCGTGGCTCGTGAGCTTGTCGGCGTCGTAGGGCGTGCGCGTCAGCAGGATCGGCGCGCCCTTGGCGCCCTTCGGAACCAGGATGACCGTGTGCAGCTTCACGCCGTCGCGCATGGGGATCATCACCTCGCGCCTGGACGTGGTCGAAGCCGTCGTTCGTCGGCGCGAACTCTGCCGGCGTCTCGCTCGGCAGCGCCGGGTACGTGGCGGGGGCGGCGTCTTCGCCGGAGTCGCCTTCGCGTGCGCCGTGGTCTGGGCACTTGCGGGCCCACCGAGGAGCGACGCGCCGGCCAGCGCCACGAGGACTGACAGGGTGCGGACGCGGTACCTCAGCTTCGCGGGAGAGACTTCAACGGCCACGTGTTACCTCCGATGGGATCGGAGGATATGACAGACACCTACGGAGGCGCGGTCAGTTAAACCCAACACGGTGCATGAGATCGAGGAACCGCGGGTCCGACCGAAGAGAGTCGAACATGGGGTCCACCTTGAGCCCAGTGAGCCAGGGATCCCGCTCCTCGTTGGCTTTCGAGCCATGTCATAGCCTGATCCCTGTCACCCAGCCCGGTGTAGACGACGGCCACCATCGCGAGGGGCACGTACTGCTCTCGATCGCTCCTTCAGCTTCTCGACGATCTCGAGCGCTTCGGCCCGGCGGTTGGCGAGGGCGCAGGCATATCCAAGAGAGCCCAGCTGCGCCGCGCCCCCTCCCGAGATATCGGCGGCCTTCTGAAACTCGTTGATCGCCTCCGC
>CAVUWD010000009.1:0-79825 GCA_963745025.1 uncultured delta proteobacterium | reverse complement strand
AGGCGCGACAGGCGCGGCAGCACACTCTTGACCCCACACCGCGCGGTGCGATAGCGACCGGGCGGTGTTCCGAGTCACCGACCTGAAGATCGTCAGCGTCGCAACTCCCGATCTCGACGGCGCGGTTGCAACCTTCCGAAAGAACTTCGGGTTCCCGATCCAGCGTGCGGGCGTCGAAGCGCACGACCCGCAGACGCGCAGTGTCTTCCTGGGAGTAGGCCCAGCCGAGATCCAAATGGCCACGCCGAGCGCCCAAGGCTCTCCGCTGTCTAGCTTCCTTGCCGAGCGTGGCGCCGGTCTCTACCAGCTCGTGCTCGAGGTCGAAGACCTCGCATCGGCTCACGCGGCGCTCGCGGAGCGCGGCGTCGAGGTGACGCTGAAGCCGGGCGTCGATGGCAAGCCTGCGGGACACCTGAATCCGACGCAGACGCACGGCGTGCGCATCACGCTCGTCGGGCGCTAGAGGGTAGGCCCGCCGGATGCTCTCCGGATCCCCCCTCGAGATCCTCTTCGATCTCGCCGCCGTCCGTCCGCTTTGGCACTCGATCCTCGGACTCGGTCTCCTCGCCGCGCTAGGCCTTCTCTGGCTCTACCTGCGACGCGACGTCCTGGGCCGCCGGTTCGGCGGTGCCATACTGTTTCTGGCGGTCGCGTTCGGTGGCGAAGTGGTGATTCCGTGGATGCCGCCCGCCTGGAAGTCGGCGATGACTCTGCGGGCGCTCTCGCTTCTCGCGTTCTTGTTCGGTTTGGTGCGAGCCCTGGTCATCACCGCCGACACCGTGGCACGGCGGCGGCAACGCGACTTCTCGACCATCTTCCGCGATCTCGCCACACTCTTCGTCTATGCCGTGGTCATCCTCGTCGTGGCCCGGACCGAGCTCGATATCGACGTCAGGCCGCTCCTGGCGACATCGGCACTGATCACCGCGGTCGTCGGCCTCGCCCTCCAAGACACGCTCGGCAACATCTTCAGCGGCCTGTCGCTCCAGCTGCAGAAGCCGTTTCAGCCCGGTGATTGGGTTCGGTTCGGGAACCAGCTGGGCCGTGTACAAGGAATCGGGTGGCGATCCACGCGCCTGGTGACGCGCGCGCTCGAGCTTCTGGAAGTGCCGAACGCGCACCTCGCGCGCGAGGTGATCACCAACTACCGCGGCGATGCCGTCGGCGACGATCTCTTCGTCGGTCTCTCGTACGAGGTGCCGCCGAACCACGTGAAGGAGATCGTGCTGCGCGTGCTTCACCACAACCCCGAGATCGCCAAGAGCCCGCCGCCGCAAGTCTGGGTCGTTGACTACGGCGACTTCGCCGTGAAGTACCGCATCCGGTTCTGGATGACCGACTACTCGCGCCAGGAACACGTGCGCGACGAGATCATGACGAGCCTCTGGTACGCTCTTCGCCGGAACGGCATCGAGATCCCGTTCCCGATTCGTACGCTTCATGTGAAGCGGATGCCCGCTGGCGCCGCACGTTACGACGATCGGCAGCGTGAGCTGGTCGTAGCACTTCGCCAAGTGGACTTCTTGACTGGCCTAGACGAGGAAGAGCTCGAGACGCTGGTGCCGAATCTCTTCGAGGCGGAGTTCGGGCGCGGGGAGACGATCTGCCGCGAGGGCGAGGCTGGCGATACGTTCTACGTCGTGCGAAGCGGCGCGGTCGAAATTCTCGCTCGCGGAATCAAGGGGGAAGAGACCCACGTGAGGGACCTCGAGGCGCCCGCCTTCTTCGGGGAGATGTCGCTGCTCACCGGCGAGCCGCGCGCCGCCACCGTTCGCGCGAAGAGCGACGCGCGACTGCTGGTCGTCGAGCGAGAGGGTTTCGAAAGCCTCTTCAAGGCACGCCCGTCGATTGCCGAAGCGATTTCGCGCGCGCTCGCCACCAGGCAGAGCGAGCTCCGGGAGCGGCGCGCAGCGGTTGCCGACACGGCGGAAGGCCGCTCGCGGAGCCTGCTCGCCAAGATGCGGACGATCTTCGGGTTCTGATCTCGAGGAGCTCAGGAGGCTGCACGAGCTACGGCCGGCGCGTCGCCGTCCTCGCTGGGCGCCTCGTTCGGGCGGCTACGAATCTGCAGCCGCCCGGAAAGCGGCAACGCGTCGAGGAGGACGTTGAGCGACCCGTCCTTGTTGTCGAAGGCGACGCCCACCCGCACCCAGCGGGAACGCTCGAGGCCCCCGGTTTTCGATTCGTAGATCGCGTACACATCCTTCATGTCAGCCCTCCATTCTCGTTCGTGGAGCGGTACCGGGAGGCCAGATGGGTCGAGCGCGCGGTCGCGTCGGAGCGACGAGCGATGATTGCGGCGAGCAATGCCGCGGCTTGGATCGCGGTAGCTCGGATCATGTTCGATTCCTTCAGCAGTTGCCGTGCCAGCGACGCTCGTCGCGCGGCCGCGAAAAGGTTCGGTCCCGTCAAGGAATTTGTTTCCAGTAGTTCGATCTGCAAGGTCGCGCCGAGCCGTTTCCGGGCGCTTCGGCCGGTTGCGGCAGCTCGTTTCCGGCGGGTAGCGAGATCCCGTGACGGATCATGCGTCGCTGCAAGCTCTGCCGACTGAAACCGAGAATTCTGGCAGCCGCCATCTTGTTCCCTGCAGTCGACGCGAGCGCCCGCAGGATGTGAGCGCGCTCGACGGCATTGGCGGTCAACAGAGGCTCGACCGCCGAACGCTCGTCGTTGGCGAACGGGAGGAGCGAGAGCTGGCGCACGTCGAGCCGTTCGCCCGGTGACCCCAGTGTGGCCACGTCGATGGTTTGCCGGAGCTCGCGGATGTTGCCCGGCCACGCGTGAGAAATCAGCACCAGCTTGGCGTCTTCGCCGATCTCGATCCGGCCGGTGCGGAAACGCAGCGCGGCGCGCGTCGCGAACATTTGCGCGAGCGGCAGGATGTCGTCCCGCCGCTCCCGCAGCGGTCGGAGATGCACCTCGAAGCCGCGTAGCCGATAGAAGAGATCGGCTCGAAATCGCCCGTGTTCGACGTCGCGTGGCAAATCCCGATTGGTCGCCGCCACGATGCGGCACGACAGCGGTCGCGCCTGCGAGCTGCCGATCCGCCGCACGCAATGCTCTTCGAGGACCCGCAGAAGCTTCGCCTGCGCGGCGAGCGGCAGCTCACCGATTTCGTCGAGGAAGACCGTACCCTCCCCTGCCGCCTCGAAGAGCCCGATCCGATCGGTGCCGGCGCCGGTGAACGCGCCACGTGTGTATCCGAAGAGCTCACTCTCGAGGATGCTCTCGGGGAGCTCGGCGCAGTTGATGGCGAGAAACTCCTTTTCGCGGCGGCGGCCGAGCACGTGAAGACCCCGAGCGATCATTTCCTTTCCCGTTCCGGTCTCGCCGCGAACGAGTGCCGGCAACGTCTCCTCCGCCAGGCGTCCGACGCGCTCGAGCAGCGGGCCGGTCTCGCTCCAGTCGCCGACCCAGCCAACGCACGGTCGTCGCTGATCGTCGAACGCGATCACGAGATGATCTGCGGCGCGCAGGGCTTCGCCGCCGAGCAAACGGCGGAGGTTCGCCCCCAGTGGGTCGCTGGCGGGAAGCTCCGCCGCCACGTCGCGGACCGTCGAGCGCGCGACCAAGAGAACGGCGCGTGCCGCTCGGTCGAGGGCAGCCGCCTCTGCGATGAATCGTGCGGACCCCGGAGGAGAGTTGCGACACCAGAGAAGGTCCAAGCCCCGTTCGGGGAAGGCCCGCCACAGGGCCGCGGTTTGGCTCGCCGAGGCCGCCGGCAGACCCGCGACGAGGAGATCGCGAAAGTCCCGTCGAAGCTCGTGAGCGGTGCAGAGCGGGATGAATCCTAGCCAGGCTTCGTCCATTGCGACCCTCGATGATCGGCCGAGGCGATGCGATTTGCGTGCCCGCCGGGAGACGCTCGCGGGAAGAGGAGCTTACGAGGATCGCGATCGACCGCTTGGAACGATGGTGTCAGCCGCTGAAACGAATCGCTGCACCGGTCAGGCCCTCCGCGGCCGGGGGCTTGAAACGCCGCATTGCGTGAAACGCGTCAGGGACTTCAGGCCAGATTCGTTGATCAGCGGCCTCGAATGCAGGTGACGCAAGTTTTCATGGCGATAACTGCGGACTCGAGGACGTGCCGCAGGCACGGCGGATGAGCCGCCGAGACGCGAAGAACGGGCGTAGCTTGTGCGCCATGGGTCCGGCGGCTGCATCCGCACCGATGGCTCAGTCGGAGATGTCGCCGCGTTTAGGAGAAGAGATTGTAGCGCGACATCCGCCGCCACAACGTCACACGCGAAAGACCGAGCTCGCGAGCGGCGCGCTCACGATTCCAATGATTGCGCTCGAGCACCGCGACGATCCGTTCCCGCTCGTCTTCTTCGCTCAACCGAACCGCCACCGCGCGGATCGCGCTCTCGTCGATGGTCGGATCGCAAGAGTTGACGAGCGTGCGCTCGATGGCGTTTTCGAGCTCGCGAATGTTGCCAGGCCAGGGCCGGTGGACGAGTGCCGTCATGGCCTCGGCGGAAAACGAACCGTAGCGGGTGCCGTTGGCGCGATTGAAGCGTCGCACCGCGTGCTCCACCAGACGTGGGATGTCGTCGCGGCGCTCTCGGAGCGGCGGCACGCGCAGGCGCAGCACGTCGAGGCGAAAGAACAAGTCCGCGCGGAATCGCTGTTGTTGGACGAGCCGCTCGATTTCTTGATTCGACGCCGCGATGAGCCGCGCGTCGAAGCGAATGAAGCGCGAGGTGCCAACCGGCTTGAACTCGCGCGTCTGCAGCACGCGAAGAAGCTTCACTTGCGGCCCGGCAGGCAGATCCTCCACCTCGTCGAGGAGCAAGGTGCCGCCGTTAGCGCTCTCGAGAAGGCCTTTGCGATCCGCGATGGCTCCCGTGAAGGCTCCGCGCGTATGGCCGAAGAGCTCGCTCTCGAACAGGCTCTCGGCGATCGCCGCGCAGTTGACGGCTACGAATGGTCCGCGCGACCGGTCGCTCGCTTCGTGGATCGCCCGTGCGACGAGCTCCTTGCCCGTACCGGTCTCGCCCTCGATCAGCACAGTCGCCGTCGAGCCGGCCGCCTTACGGATCGCCGCACGCACCTGATCGATCGCTGCGCTGGCGCCGACGATGTCTCCGTGTTCGTCGTCGGCCCGGCTGCCGGTTGCGGGTTCCGAGTTCGGCTGCAGGCACGCCTCCGAGATGATGCCGGGAAGTACCTCCAGATAGTTGCGCTTCTTGACGACGTAATCGACCGCGCCGCCCTTCAGCGCCTTGGCACAGATCTCCGCCGAGTCTGCGGCGGTGAGAAAGACGACCGGCAGATCGCCGTGACGCGTCCGGATGTCCTTCAGCACGTCGAGGCCGTCGCGGTCCGGTAGTGAATAGTCGAGCACGACCACGTGAAAGCGCCGATCGTCGAGCAGCGACAACGCGCGGTGCGCGTTCGGCGCGCGCAGCACGGTGAGCTGATTTCCTCGCGCGAGCGAGCGTTGGATGAGCTCGGCGTGCGAGTTGTCGTCCTCGACGAGCAGAACGTTCATGATGACCTCCGCCCAGGCGGGCAGTGGAGGGTGGAGTGAGCGGCGGAGAATAGGTACTGTGGGCGCGCGTTGTCAACGAAAAATTTCACACGAAAAATTTCGCCAGAATACGCCGCTGCAACTCTCGCAGGGTGCGGTTCCGCCCTTCGATTGACAGCCGCCGTTGCGGGTCGATAGGAGGCTGGGATCGTCGATGAAGTTCGGCGTCCACACCGGCCCGCAGAATTGCAGCTACGACGATCTCCGTCGTGCGTGGCGCATGGCAGACGAGAACGGCGTCGAGTGGCTGTCGGTTTGGGATCACTTCTACCCGGCGCTCACCGATCCGACCGGCACCTGTTTCGAAGCGGTGTCGATCATGACTCGCGCGCCGTTCGATTGGGAGAGCTACGAGCTCTTCATCGATCGTGTGCTGCCCGCGTTTCGGTGAACCGACCTCCACGTCATGACCGACGGCTGGAAACACGACTTCGTCGAAGCGAACGGCATCCGCTTCCACTACGTAACGGCGGGCGAGGGACCGCTGGTCCTCTTGCTGCACGGATTCCCCCAGTTCTGGTACGCCTGGCGCCACCAGATCCTGGCGCTCGCCGAGCGCTTCAAGGTGGTCGTACCGGACCTCCGCGGCTACGGCGATACCGAGAAACCGCCACGCGTCGCGGACTACCGCATGGGGATTCTTGGCGCCGACGTTGCGGCGCTGGTGACCGCCTTCGGCTGCGAGAAGGCGCACATCGTCGGCCACGACTGGGGAGGCGGGGTGGCATGGACGACGGCGCTCGAGCACGCAGAGGTCGTCGACAAGCTCGCCGTGCTCAACTGCCCTCATCCGATGCTCTTCGCCAAGGCGCTACGCTCGAACTTCCGCCAGCTCGGCCGCAGCTGGTATATGTTTTTCTTCCAGCTGCCGGTGATTCCCGAGCTCGTCTTCCGGGTCTCGCCGGAGCGCTTGATCGAGCGCATGTTCCGTCGCATGGCGATCCGCCCCGACACTTTCAGCGACGAGGATCTGCGCCAATTCAAAGAGGCGCTCGAGAAACCCCGGGCGCTCACCTCGGCGATCAGCTACTATCGAGCGGCGTTTCGCAATTTCTCGGCCATGCGCGAACTCGAGCGCTCGCCCAAGGCGATCGCCTCTCCGACGCTCGTCATCTGGGCGGAGAACGACGTCGCGCTCGGCAAGGAGCTCACCTACGGAATGGAGCCGCTCTTCACCGGCCCGTTTCGCATTCACTACGTGCCGAATTGCAGCCACTGGGTAAACGAGGAACAGCCCGAGCTCGTCAACCGGTTGCTGCTCGAGTTCCTGACCGCTAGAGAGTCTGCATGACGTTCGAGATCCGGCGCATGACTCGGGAGGACATCCCGGAAGTCGGCCGCATCGGGGTGGAAGCGTTCAACGACCTCATGGCGCGACACAACCGCCCGCCGCTCTATCCAGATCCGCAAGTCGGACCGCTCGCCGCCACCGCCTACCTGTCGATCGATCCGGAGCGCTCGCTGGTCGCGATCGAGGAAGGGCGCATCATCGGCTCGATCTTCTACCGGCGCCGCGGCGAGACGGTGTCCGTCGGCCCAGGGACCGTGGCGCCCGCCGCTCAGGGGCGTGGTGTCGGCACGAAGCTCTTCCAGACCGTGATCGAGCGTGAGCCGAACGCCGGTTCGATGCGCATCATGCAGGACTCCCTGAACCTTGCGTCCTTCGAGCTCCTCGTGCGCATCGGCTACTCGCTCGGCGAAGAAGTGGCGATGTTCACGCTGCCTGCCGGCTTCCGCGAGGAGCACGAGAGCGATTCGGCGGTGCGGATGGCGCGAACCGAGGATCTGAGCGACATCCTCGTGCTCGACCGCCGCCTGTTCGGCTCGGATCGCAAGCGCGACTTCGAGTTTCTCCGCCGCTTCGGGAAGATCCTCACGATCCACTCCGGCAAGACCCTCGATGGGTATCTGGCGCAAATGCCGACTCCGGGGCGAACCATGCTCGGCCCTGGCGGCGCCGACTCACCCGAGGCGCTGCGACGCCTCGTTCAGCACGCCGTCGGCGAGACGCTCGGGGAGCTCTCGCTGCTCGTGCCGGCGCGTGACTACGAGAACGTCAAGCCGCTGCTGGCGACGGGCTTTCGGCTGGTCGGACTGTCGAACCTCATGTACCGGGGAAGTTGGGCGCCGCCCGCCGGAGCCTACGCTTACTCGTTGTTCCCGGAAAGCCATTGACGGGCTGTCCATGACTTTCGGGGATGCCTGCAAAAGCTCTAGGACGTAAACCTCGACGAGATCGGTACGTGCCGAAGCCGCCAAAATACGCGATCGCATCGATCCAGCCGGTCGGCCGCTACGCCCTCGGCGTGACCTGGCAAGATAAGCACGACAGCATCTTTCCGTTTGCGAGCCTGCGGCGGCTGTGTCCTTGTCTCGATTGTGAGAAGAACGAAGCGGCAAGACGGGAGCCGGAAGAGTCCGAGTGCAAGGTCGAAGGACTGCTTCGACTCGAGGACGCGAGCGTCATGTTGCACTGGGCCGACGGTCACGAAACGCTCTTACTGGTCGAGGAGCTGCGCGATCTCTGTGCCTGCGCGGCTTGCAAGGGCGAGCCGAACTACCCGATCACGGGGCAGTAAAAAGGCTGCCGGCTATCGGCCTCCGGCCACGACCGCCACAAAGACCCCGGGAATCTTCAGCGGGAGTCGGTAGCCTGTAGCCGTTCTTCACATCCACGCACCGCCGTCGATCCGGTAGATCTTGCCCGTGATCCAAGAGGCGTCGGTGGAAGCGAGATAGACGGCGAGCTTGCCGATTTCCTCGGGCGTGCCAGCACGTCGCAGCGGTATGCCGGAAAGCATGGTCTCTTCGCCGAGCGCTTTGGCCATGCGCTCGCCCATGTCGGAGATCACGAACCCGGGCGCGATTGCATTCACGCGGATGCCGTCGGGCGCGAGCTCCCGCGCCAACACCTTGGCGAGCGCGTTCACGCCGGCCTTTGCCGCATAATAGGGAGCCCCGAACGGCGCGCAAAGATCCGCACCGACCGACGAGATCAGGAGGACGGAGCCGCGTTTACGCTCGAGGAGCTTCGGCACAGCGGCGCGGCAAGTATAGAACGCGCCGTGCAGATCGACATTCATGACCCGGTGCCATTCCTGGGGGTCCATGGTCGCGATCGGGCCCGGCCGGGATGCGACGCCGGAATTCGCCACCACGATGTCGATGCCGCCGAGCTCGCGACTGCTCATATCGACGACCCGTGAAGACCGCGTCGAAGTCTCCGACGTCCGCCTCGCCGACGGCCGCGCGCCTGCCGAGCGCGCGCACCTCCGCCGCGGTCTTCTCCGCAGCCGCCTTGTCTTTGCGATAGTTGACGACGACGTCGGCGCCCTCCCGCGCCATCTCGAGCGCGATCCCTCGACCGATGCCGCGCGAGCCGCCGGTGATGAGCGCGACCTGCCCGTCTAGCTTTCCCATGGAGCGTCTTGCCGCTACTGCTGCTGCCCTTGCTTCTCGAGCTGTTGGCGCATCTGTTCGGCGGCCTTTTGCATTTCCTCGGCCTGCTTCTGCATCCGACTACCGAAGGCG
The DNA here is from genome assembly GCA_963745025.1 of uncultured delta proteobacterium. Classification (GTDB taxonomy): domain Bacteria; phylum Desulfobacterota; class Binatia; order JACPRU01; family JACPRU01; genus CAVQIG01. Next base: position 70,761 of record CAVUWD010000009.1, on the reverse strand, counting down.
TCGATTTTCGGCCCGACGCGACGCGCGGTAATCGTTCCGAGGAGCGAGAGACACAGCAGCAACGCGCCGATGCCGCCGAGCACGGTCCAGGCCTTCTGCTCGGCCACCTTGTGCACGGCGATCACCGCGACGATGAGGATGTAGAGCTGGTAGGCCTGGACGAGGATCGGCAGGTAGGGAATCAGCAAGGCGATCCCCACAATGGGCAGAAGCGCCGCGGCGTATGCCACGATGCGAAAGCTCGACTCGAAGCTCGCCTCGCCGCCGAGAGCGCGCGAGAGGAACAGTACGATCGCCGCGCCGATACCGAGGCCGATCGCGCCGAACAGCGGAACGACGATCAGCGAGTAAACAATGCCGAGGAGATGGGCGTGGAAGAGCGAAAACACGGCGAAGATCGCCCCGTACGCGAACAGCATGATCGCCGCGAAGATGCCGGGGGCCTCGTAGCCCCCCTCGCGACGGCATCGACGAGAAAAAGCCGCGCGGATCCGTGACGACCTCGATCGCAGTCGGCAAAACGTCCTCGAGCGGTGACGGTGCTTCCTTCGGTGGCTCAGGTGCTTCGGTCATCGTTCTCTTCCTCTCGGCACATCCAAATTCTCTTCGCGCGGGCCCCGCACCGTTCCCGCCTACCTTGAAGCCTCGCCTAGCACATTCTAGGATAGGTGTCTTCCGATGGATCCGAAAACATCCGCGCGAAGCTTCGCGCGCTGCGCCGCCCGCTGATCCGTCCTCGTGGAAGATCTTCTCAGACCCTACCTATACTTGCTGCTAGCCGCCGGGCTGGTGATCCTCAACGCGTTCTTCGTCGCGGCCGAGTTCGCGATCGTCAAGATCCGCGCCTCGCGGCTGGAAACGCTCGTCCGGCAGGGAAATTTGTTCGCCAAGTCGGCGCGGCACGTGGCGCAGCGACTCGACGCCTACCTCTCGCTCACCCAACTCGGGATCACCGCGGCAAGCCTCGGCCTCGGCTGGATCGGCGAGCCGGCCGTGGCGGCGCTGCTCCGCCCTCTCTTCGTCCAAGCCGGCTTCGATTCCGAGCCGGCCGTGCATTCGCTCGCGTTCGCGCTCGCGTTCGCCTCGATCACGTTCGTGCATATCGTGCTGGGTGAGCTCGTGCCGAAGATGTTCGCGATCCAGCGGAGCGAAGGAATCGCGCTCGCGGTCGCCTTACCTCTTCGAGCGCTACGGGTGGTCTTCTTCCCGGCTTTGTGGCTGCTCAACACTTCGTCGAACGCGCTGCTTCGCATCATCGGCTTCGACGCGGCGTCGTGGGAAGATCTCGTTCACTCCGAAGAGGAGCTGCGCATCATCCTGGCCGAGTCGGCGCGGATGGGGATGGTCTCGGGATCGAAGCGGCGGCTCCTCGAGAACGTGTTCAGCTATTCGGGCAAGACGGCGAAGGACGTGATGCTTCCGCGTGCGGAGATCGCTTACATATCCCTCGCCCGCACCTGGCCGGAGAACCAGCAGATCATCCGTTCCACGCATCATACCCGCTATCCACTCTGCACACTCGGCCTGGACCACGTTGTCGGCATGGTTCACATCAAGGATCTGCTCGAGTCGACGGCCGAAATCGCAAGCTCGGAAGACCTTCTCAAGAGAAAGCGCGACATCCTGTTCGTTCCGGAGTCGATGACGACCGAAGACCTGCAGCGCCAGTTTCAGCAAAAGCGCATGCACATGGCGGTCATCGTCGACGAATACGGTGGTACCGCGGGATTGGTGACGCTCGAGGACGTACTCGAAGAGCTCGTCGGCGAGATTCAGGACGAGTTCGATCGCGAGTCGCCGAAGATCCAAAAGACCGCGGAAGGGCAAGTGATCGACGGGTTGCTGCAGGTCTCGGAGGTCAACGATAAGCTCGGCCTCGGCCTCGAAGAGACGGACGCGCGAACCGTCGCCGGATACGTCACGGAGGAGCTCGGGCGCATCGCGCGTGTCGGCGACCGCGTCACCGTGAACGGTCGCGAGCTTCGCGTCGTGGAGATGAAGGGACGGCGGATCGCCAGGGTGCTGGTGGCGCCAGGGCCGGCCGAGACAGGGGGAACCGCATGAGCGCAACGGAACAAATAGTCACCACGGAGCAGGAATCACGCGAGGTCGCCGAACAGGCGCGCAGAAAGAGTGGGAAGGTCGACGCGCCGATTGTTTCGCGATCTCTGGAGCAACGAGGACGATCACAAGAACGGCGTCGCCGCTCGTCTCATGGGCGGGGAGTTCACCTGGCTCGAAGAGGGCCGGCTCGACGTCGGCCTGACGGCCGACTCCTTCAAGACGCGCTTCTTCACGCAAGATTCGGAGCGCGAGCCTCGGGTCGCGGCGAGTGGCTGAAGCCGGCTCTCGGCTTTCAGCTACCGGTCTTCAGCAAGGACCACAGGGGTCTTCGCCAAAGGCCGAAGACGGACTGCCGAAAGCCTCGTTCACCAGACCTTGGATTCGGCGATCTGCATCGGGCCGCGGTGACTGAAGAGCACGACTTCGTCCGGGATACCCGTTCCCTGCAGCCTTAGAATCAGCCGCAGACGATCTTCCTGCTCATGCGTGATCTCGGTGGCTTCGGTCCCGTGAGCATTGGTCGTCTTGCGCACGGTGCGTGTCTCGCGCACGGACTCGACGTCGGCGTCGGAGAGCGGATAGGTCTTGTCTTTCGTCCGAATCGCCAAGCGCCGCAGCGCCCGATCCGCAGTCTTGCGGTCTAGTGGGTCGACGACGAGAGTGTCCCCCTCGGCCCAGAGGTGACTGGCCAATTCTCCGACGAGACGGCCATCTTCCTTGAGAATCGTTTCGTGCGCGCGCACGAGCTTCCAGCTCGCGAGCGGGATCAGCGCTAACAGAAAAGCGACCTGGGCCATACGAGCGAGAAGCGGACCCACGTGGATCTGACGGCCCATGTCGATGACGAGGAGGTCGACGATCAGAGGGGCAGCCATCGAGCCGATCGTCATGAGTACGAGACTGAGCCCTGCCCGCGGAATGCCGAGCGCCGGGCTAACGTTGAAGCAAAGACCAGCCAAGAGCAGTGACGCGACGCAGAAAACGAACCTCTTCTCAGACCCTTGGTAGACAAAAAATAAAATCAGGGGTGGGAGAATGAGGCTCAGCAGGACATCGAGCATCTCGCTGTCACGATACGCTCCGCCGAGCGCCGTAGCGACCAAATAGGCCGTCAGCATTCCGAGAGCGACGCCCCCGAGGCGCTTGTCGCGGTTTCCCGTCAACCCGATTTGAGCGCCTGAAGCCACTCAAAAACTATAGGCGCACTCCAGGTGAATAGCAAATATTCGAAAAGATTGCGCGCGGTTCTCGAGGTTTCTTATTTTCGGTAGGGGGCGGTGAGCTTCTCGATGTACTTCGCGATCATGTCGCTCTCGAGGTTGACGGCGGCGCCGGGCTCGAGTTTCCCGAGAGTGGTAACCTGAGCCGTATGCGGAATGACCGCGACCGCGAAGCGGCGATCCTCACACCCGAACACCGTTAAACTGACCCCGTCCACCGAGACCGATCCCTTTTCGACGAGGTACCGGGAAACCGACTCCGCAGCCTCGAACTCGTAGAGCGACGACTCGCCCTCCGGCCGCAGCGCAATCAGCCGGCCGATCCCGTCGACATGCCCAAACACGAGATGTCCGCTCAGCCGATCACCGAGCCGCAGGCTTCGCTCCAGATTCACCTCGCTGCCAGCGCCTAGGCGCCCGAGCGTCGAACGCCGTAGGGTCTCGGGGGAAACGTCGGCATCGAAGAAGCCGGGTGAGGTAGCGGTAACGGTCAAGCACACACCGCTCACGCAGATACTCTCGCCGATCGCCAATCGATCGAACGGGGCCTCGATCGAAAGACGCCTACCGGCCGGACTCGCGCTCGCTTCGCGAACTCGACCGACGGCCTCGACGATCCCGGAGAACACCTTGCGGAGACTCAGTGGATGCGCACGAGGGTCTGGCGAAAGAAGCGGCCGAGGAAGCTTTCGCTCTCGCGCCGCGAGAGGTTCGCGATCTCGTCACGGGCGAGCCAGATTCCGCGGCAGGAAGGACATTCCTCGAGCACGATGTTGTCGAACCTGCGGCTGTCGAGCCGCTTGCCGCATTTCGGGCAACGCCCCCGCGCGGTCTCTCGTGCCGTCGTTTCGTCTGCCGGCTCGGTCTGGGCGCGCATCTTCTCGAGCAGCTGCCGGTTGCGCTTGGCGAAATACTGGTCTTCGTCGCCGCGCTCCTTGTCCCGCAGCTTGTCGCCAAAGGGATCCTTCTCGGGCATCTTAGTCGAATCGACGTCCTTTCTCGAGCCTTATGGCGAACCTAAGCTTCTCGAGCCCCCGTGTCCAGAATTCGCGATGATCCCATTGCGCGACGACGTCCCTTCTAGGGGGTTTCCGGTGGTGACTTACGGGATCATCGCGCTGAACGTCGGCGCATTCTGGTACGAAATCCAGCTCGGCCGCCACGCGGAGGGGTTTCTCGAGACCTTTGGTTTGGTGCCGATCCGATTCCACGCGGTGCACGACCCCGTGTCGCGGTTCTTGCCGATCTTCACGAGCATGTTCTTGCACGCAGGCCTGATGCACTTGGTCGGCAACATGCTCTTCCTGCACATCTTCGGAGACAACGTGGAAGATCGTCTCGGGCATCTTCGCTTCCTCGTATTCTATCTCGGCTGCGGAATGATCGCCGCGCTCATGCAGGTCAACATGCTGGGACACTCAAGGCTGCCGATGGTGGGAGCCAGCGGGGCGATCGCGGGAGTGACAGGTGCGTACTTCGTGTTCTACCCACGCGCGCGCATCCTGACGCTCGTGCCGATCTTCCTGATTTGGGATTTCGTTCAGGTGCCGGCCGTCGTGTTCCTGTTCCTGTGGTTTGCCATGCAGGTCCTCTACGGCATGATGGCGCTCGCGGGTCCCCAGACGGGAGGCGTCGCGTGGTGGGCGCACGTGGGCGGCTTCTCCGCAGGGGCGGTCGGCGGGCTTCTCCTCGCCCCGCGACGAGCTCCCGCACCTCGTGTTTGGGCGGATTGACTCTTTGCCGCATCCGGCGCTAACGATGAGAGGTTAGCTGGGGGAGCCGAATGAATTAGGCTGAGAGCGTAGGAAGTCGATCTACCGACCCCGCGGAGGTCTTCCGAACGATTGCGGGAGAGCTCCCATAACCTGATCCGGGCAATACCGGCGGAGGGAAGCGAAATGTCCGAGTCACTCACCCAGTTTGAAGCCGCGCGCCGTGGCGTGATCACCCGTGAGATGCGTCGCGTCGCCGAGCGCGAGCGCGTGACCGCCGAGTTCGTCGCCGACGAAGTCGCGCGCGGCCGACTGGTGATTCCCGCCAACATGCGCCACCTTGCCGGTAGCGGCGGCGAGCCGCCGAACGGACGAGCGTCGCGACCGGTGCGCAACGGTCATGCGGGCGCGTGTCGTCGGCACGCCATTGGGTGAATCAGACGGTCGTGCAGCGGCTCGGCGAGATCCACGAATCCCGAGGTGCTTCGCGGCGAGCGCGCGCCGAAGCGGCTCGACCCGACCGGCATCGGGCGCATGATCACCACCAAGATCAACGCCAACATCGGCGCCTCGCCGGTGTCGAGCGGCACGGCGGCCGAGGTCGAGAAGCTCCACTGGGCGCAGAAGTACGGCGCCGACACGCTGATGGACCTCTCGACCGGCGGCGACCTCGCGCGAGTGCCGGCAGGCGATCATCGACCACGCGACGATCCCGATCGGCACGGTGCCGATCTACAGCATGATCATCGGCCGGCGCATCGAGGATCTCACCTACGACGTGATCCTCAAGGAGATCGAGCGCCAGGCGCGAGCAGGGCGTCGACTACTTCACGATCCACGCCGGCGTGCTGCGCGAGCACCTGCCGCTCGTCGGCCGCCGCGTCACCGGCATCGTCTCGCGCGGCGGCTCGCTGCTCGCCAAGTGGATGATCCACCACGGCAAGCAGAACCCGATGTACGAGCTGTTCGACGAGATCAGCGCCATCATGCGCGAGTACGACGTGACCTACTCGCTCGGCGACGGGCTGCGCCCCGGCTGCCTCGCCGACGCGAGCGACGCCGGCGCAGCTCGCCGAGCTGCGCACGCTCGGCGAGCTCGTGCAGCGCGCGCGCGAGGCCGGCGTGCAGGTGATGGTCGAAGGGCCCGGGCCACGTGCCGCTCGACCAGATCGGCTTCAACATGCAGCTCGAGCAGCGAGTGCTGCGACGACGCGCCGTTCTACGTGCTCGGCCCGCTCGTGACCGACGTCGTTCCCGGGCTACGACCACATCACGAGCGCGATCGGCGCCACCGAGGCGGCGCGCGCACGGCGCCGCGATGCTCTGCTACGTGACGCCGAAGGAGCACGTCGGCCTGCCCAAGGCCGAGGACGTGAAGGCGGGCTGCATCGCCTACAAGATCGCCGCGCACGCCGGCGACATCGCCCGCGGCGTCGCCGGCGCCCGCGCAGTGGGACGACGACCTCTCCCGCGCCCGCGCCGCGCTCAACTGGCCGAAGCAGTTCGAGCTCGCCTTCGACGGCGAGACGGCGCGCGCGCTGCACGACGAGGATCTCGAGGTCGACACCGACTTCTGCGCCATGTGCGGCCACGACTGGTGCAGCATGCGCATCTCGAAGGAGATCCAGGAGTTCGCCAGCGGCAAGGATCCCGGCTTCCAACCCGAGCGGCACGCCGCGCGAAGCCCCGGGGTCGGCGACGGAAGGGCGCGAGCTGCTCGCCCGGCGCGCGGCTCTGCTGCCGAAGGTCGGGGAGCGCCACGCCTGTCACAGCGATCTCGTCGGCGAGGCGGAAGAAGCCAAGAAGATCCAGGACGAAGCTGAAAGCGGCGACCCACCAGCGGTGACCGCGAAAGACACCATGAATTCTTCACCGGTGGCCGGTAGCCGGTAGCCGTCTTCGTTCGTCAGTTTCCCGCCTTGCGGCACGGCGAAGCGTGCTTATCTTGGCCCTCGTGGCGGGCGGACGAACCCGTGCCCGAGAAAGAGGTTCGCGGCATGAACATCAACCGGTTCACGGAAAAATCGCAGGAGGCGCTGCAGGGGGCGCAAGCGCTTGCCGAGCGACGTGGCCACCAAGGCGTCGACGTCGAGCACCTTGCGGCCGCATTGCTTGCCGAGCCCGACGGGCTCGCGACGGCGATTCTGTCCGCGGCTGGCGTATCGGTCGCCAATCCCCGTCAAGCGATCGAACGAGAGCTCGAAAACCTGCCCCAGGTGTCGAGCCCGACGGGAGCGGGCCAGACATACCTGACCCCGCGGCTGGGCAAGGTTCTGCGGCAGGCCGAAGACGAAGCCAAAGGCCTCAAGGACGAGTACACGAGCGTCGAGCACCTCCTGTTTGCGATGCTCGAGGACTCCGGCGCCACCGGCAAGGCGCTCCGCGCCGCCGGTGTCCGGCGCGAGAAGCTCATGGAGGCGCTGCGCAAGGTGCGCGGGCATCAGCGCGTGACGAGCCAGAACCCCGAGGGAACGTACCAGGCGCTCGAGCGTTACGGGCGCGATCTGACCAAGCTCGCCTCGCAAGGCAAAGTCGATCCCGTCATTGGCCGCGACGAGGAAATTCGCCGGGTGATCCAGGTTCTGTCCCGGCGCACCAAGAACAACCCCGTGCTGATCGGCGAGCCTGGCGTCGGCAAGACCGCGATCGTCGAGGGACTTGCTCATCGCATCGTGCGGGGCGACGTACCCGAGGGCCTGAAGGGCAAGCGTGTGGTCACGCTCGACATGGGAGCGCTGATCGCGGGCGCAAAGTTCCGGGGCGAGTTCGAGGAGCGGCTGAAGGCGGTGCTGAAGGAAGTCGTCGAGTCGGCGGGGGAAATAATCCTCTTCATCGACGAGCTGCACACCGTGGTCGGCGCGGGGGCCGCCGAGGGTGCGATGGACGCCGGCAATCTCTTGAAGCCGATGCTCGCGCGCGGTGAGCTCCACTGCATCGGCGCCACCACGCTCGGCGAGTATCGCAAGCACATCGAGAAGGATGCGGCGCTCGAGCGGCGTTTTCAGCCCGTGATCGTCGATCAGCCAAGTGTGGAGGAAACGATCTCGATCCTGCGCGGGCTCCGCGAGCGCTACGAAGTCCACCACGGCGTGCGCATCAAGGACGCCGCGCTGGTCTCGGCTGCGGTACTTTCGAACCGCTACATCAGCGACCGCTTCTTGCCAGACAAGGCGATCGATCTCGTCGACGAGGCCGCGGCGAAGCTCCGCACGGAAATGGATTCGATGCCGTCCGAGCTCGACGAGGCCTCGCGGAAGGTCATGCAGCTCGAAATCGAGCGCGAGGCGTTGCGCAAGGAGACCGATCAAGCGTCCAAGGAGCGTCTGGCGAAGCTCGAGAAGGAGCTCGCCGGCCTGAAGGACGAATCGCAGCGGCTGCGCGCCAAGTGGGAGAGCGAAAAGGGCCTCGTGTCGCAGATCCGCGACGTGCGCCGTCAGATCGAGGAGCAGAAGGTCGAGATGGAGAAGGCCGAGCGCGCCTACGACCTCAACCGCGTGGCGGAGATCAAGTACGGCCGGATCGTCGAGCTCGAGAAGCGATTGAGCGAAGCGGAGGCGCGTCTTCACGAGCAGGGAACGGCGCTCCTCCAGGAAGAAGTCGCCGAGCAGGACATCGCGGGAGTCGTCGGTCGCTGGACCGGGATTCCCGTGTCGAGGCTCCTCGAAGGTGAAAAGCACAAGCTGCTCGGCCTCGGCGAACGGCTGCACGAGCGCGTCGTCGGCCAGGACGAAGCGATCGAAGCCGTGGCGGATGCGGTGATCCGAGCCCGCTCCGGCCTCAAGGATCCCAACCGGCCGATCGGATCGTTCATCTTTCTCGGTCCAACGGGGGTGGGAAAGACCGAGGTCGCACGCGCGCTCGCCGAGGCGCTCTTCGACAACGAGGCGAGCATGGTGCGCATCGACATGTCGGAATACATGGAGAAGCACACGGTTTCCCGCTTGATCGGCGCGCCGCCGGGATACGTCGGTTACGACGAGGGCGGACAGCTCACCGAAGCGGTGCGCCGCAAGCCCTACAGCGTGATCCTCTTCGACGAGGTCGAGAAGGCGCATCACGACGTCTTCAACGTGCTCCTGCAGATCCTCGACGACGGTCGACTGACGGATGGACATGGCCGAACCGTCGACTTCAAGAACACGATCGTAATCATGACGTCGAACATCGGTAGCCAGACGATCCTCGGCTATCGAGGTGGCGCGGACCCCGATGCTTACGAGCAGATGAAGCTGGAGGTGATGGAGGCGCTGCGCACGCAGTTCCGGCCAGAGTTCTTGAACCGGGTCGACGAGACCGTGGTGTTCCGCGGCCTGGGCCGCGAAGACCTGCGGCGCATCGTCGAGATCCAGCTCGAGCGCCTGCGCAAGCGGCTTGCCGAGCATCACATCGAGCTCGCGCTCTCCGATGCGGCGAAGGATCATCTGGCAGCGGCAGGCTACGACCCGACGTACGGCGCGCGACCGCTGAAGCGGCTTCTCCAACGCGCGGTCGAGACCGTGCTCGCGCGGAAGATCTTGTCTGGAGAGCTGCCCGACAACTCCCGGGTATCGGTCGGAGCTAGCGGCGGCGAGCTGTCTTTCGAGATCGCGCCGCTCGCGCAGGCCGCTTGACGAGGGCAGCTACGCGTCGCCACGCAGGCGATAGCTGGCGACGTCCGGATAGCGATCGAGGTGGAGCCGGTAGGTTTCGTAGCGCTCGAGAATCCGGTTGACGTAGCGCACCGCCTGCCGTCCGTGCGCGGAGCCGAGCCGACAGTGACCGTTGAAGCGCTCGTCTTCGAGCAGTGGTAGCGTCTGCTCGAGCCCTCGCTGCCACGATTGGGGTTCGAGACCGAGCTCCCGGGCCAAGTCTTGTGCATCGACGACGTGACCGGGTCCGAGCATGTAGGCGGCAAGCACCATCGCCAGGCGGTCCTTTGCGTGGGCGTCCGGGAACTGCTCGGAGAGCCGCCGTAGATAGAGGACGCCCGCCCGAATGTTCGCCTCCGGTGCGGAAACGTTGTTGACTCCGACTTCCGCCGGAATCCACGGCATGAGCTGCATGAGGCCTTTGGCCCCGGCAGCGCTAACGGCCTTTTCTTCGAAGCTGGACTCCTCGAAAATGAGGGCTGCCACCAGGCGCCAGTCGAGGCCAGCCGCGCCGGCGTACTTGGCGATCACGCCGGCGTAGCGCGAGATCCGTCCGGCAAGCGGCAGCGCGGGCTCGGGCGCCTCCTCGGGCGATGCGTAACGACAGTAGACCTGGTAAAGAGCCTCGCTTTCCTCCGCATCCGCAATCCGCCGGGCGGCTCCCGCGAGAAGTGCTGCCAACTCCGCGCTGTCCGTTCGGAGAAACAGAGAGAGTCGCCTCGGCGACCCCGCGGGCCCCTCGTCGAGGCAGGGATCCGCGAGCACAACATCTGGAGCAGCTTCGAAAGCAGTCGAGAGCATCACCACGTCCACCATCCCCGAGCGCAGCCGCTGTACCGCCTCCTCGTCGCTGACCGCCGGCCGTTCGCTCAGCGGGACACCGAGATCGCTTGCGAAGCGGTTCAGGAGGTCATAATCCAAATCCGAGGAATCCAGCGATCCAGGGGAGTTTCGCGAGGGGTCTCGGCTGATCGAGAAACGGAGAGCGCCCTTCTCGCGGAGATCCTGCGGCGTGACTGGGCGAAGGAATGGGAACTCCGGAGAAGTGGAGCCACCACGGTCCACGAGCTTTCCCAACACAGCAGGGGACAAGAGAACCGTGAGGGCGGTGATCCTAGACAGCAACTTCATGACCCGCTCTCGGCCGACCGCGAAGTAGACCATTTCTTCGCTGGTGTTTCAAGGGGTAAAACGGAATACTCGGTTTTTAGAACGTGGACGCTAGGGACAAGATCTTAGAGACCGCGACCCGGCTTTTCTCGACGCAAGGCTACGGAAGCACCTCGCTCTCGCAAGTTGCCAAGGAAGCGAGTGTCAGCAAGGCCCTCATCTTCTGGCACTTCGAAAACAAGGAGCGGCTCTTTCAGAGCGCGCTCCAACGCTCGCTGGAGCCCTATTTTGTCAACGTCGTCGGCCAGGTAGAGGGACTCGACGAAGCGGAGCAGATCAACAAGCTGATCGACCTCTTCTACGATTTCGTTCGCGAGCACATGCAGTCGATCCGCTTCGTGCTGAGCCTCATCTTGCGCGAAGAAAAGCAGCCTGACGATCCCGTCGCTCGCGTGGCGGAGCTCTTTCGCATCTTTCGCAATCTCTTGAACGACATCCTCGAAAGCGGTCGGCATAAGGGTGTCTTCCGCTCGGACATCAATCCGGCGAGCGAAGCCTCGCTCATCATGTGCGCGTTGGCGGGGGCGCTGGTTCAGAGGTTCATCGGCAGCGACTTCTCCGGGGAAAGCGAGACCATCGTCAGCCACCTGAAAAGCGCACTGCTCGAAAGGCTGAAGGTACAGGCCGAGTGACGCCAAAGCGCGGTCCCGGCGGATTCGCCTCCCTCGCCGCCATCGTGGTCGGGATGCTCATCGTCTTCGTGCTGATCGTTCTGTACCTGCGCACCTACACGCCGGGCGGTGCGAAGGGCGGCCCGGCGGGCAGCGCACTCGACGCGGCGAAAAAGCAGGCGCAGAACTTCGAGGAACAGCAGAAAAAGCGCCTTGAGCAGATGAGAGAGGTCGCCCCGTAGCCTCTGGACTCCTCGCTCGGGAGTCGCTACAGCTTCGATTCGGCGGAGGGGATTAAACGACCGCTTTCCGGAAACGGAGAGAGGAAAGTCCGGACTCCGAAGGACAGGATGGCCGCTAACGGCGGCCCCGAGTGATCGGGGGAAAGTGCCACAGAAAAAAGACCGCCGCCACCGGTTTCGGCCGATGGCGGTAAGGGTGAAAAGGCGAGGTAAGATCTCGCTCCACCGGGGCGCGAGCCACGGTGCGGACAAACCCCATCCGGAGCAAGACCAAATAGGGGGGTTCTCCCCTCGGCGGCTCTCGTCGTCGTGGGGCCGGGTAGTCCTTCCCGGCAGAATCCTCGGGTAAGGTCGCACGATCCCGCCGGCAACGACGGGACAAGAGGAATGGTCGTTGCCCCCGGACGTTGACTGGGGGAACAGAATCCGGCTTACCGATCCCCTCCGCCAATTCGGTCGCCGCTCCTGAGATGCGATGGTACGCCGTTCTGTTCTGTTGCCCAGACCGAACTTTCGCCTTTTGTTTGCCATACGGGTGACGTCACTCGAGATACCGAAATTACGCTCGCTTCAGGTCTTCGCATCTAAAATAGAAAAGCATTTTTCCTTGACTTGCGCGCTTACCGAGTCCTATAAGCGCGATGTGGTGGTATAGAATGGAGTAAAGTGGGATCAGCGTTCATGTTTAGCGGAAACTATCACCATGTGGTCGATCCGAAAGGAAGAGTCAGCGTACCCTCTTCGTTTCGTGATTTGGTCCAGGTGTCGGGAAGCTCCGCGGTGTTCCTGACACCGCACCCATTGAGCCCGCCGCGGTTTCTCGAGGCGTATCCTGTCCCCGCGTGGCTGGAGTTCAAGGAGAAGCTGCTCAAGCTCAACCGTTTCGATCCAAACGTGCTCAAACTCGAGAATTTCTTCATCGGCTCTGCGCATCGCTGTGAGATTGACGCGCAGGGACGGATTCTCATCCCGCCGCCGCTGCGCGAGTGGGCGAGCTTGACGAAGGACGTCGTGTTCAGCGGGGCAGCGGACCGATTTCGTGTCTTCGATCGCCAAGCGTGGGAGCAGGCGCGTGGTGATGCCGAGGCCGCGTTCAAGGCCAACCCCGAGCTGCTCAGTCGACTGAATCTGTAGCCATGTCCCCCGCCGAGGCTCACCACGAGACGTCCGCGAGCGCGACCCACGTTCCCGTGATGCTGCGCGAGATGTTGGAGCTGCTGAGTCCGCGCTCCGGCGGGCGCTACGTCGATGGGACTCTCGGCGGTGGCGGTCATGCCGAGGCGATTCTCGAAGCGTCCGCCCCTGACGGCAAGTTGCTCGGCATCGACTGGGACGAAGATGCACGCGGCCGCGCGAGCGCGCGCCTCGCACGCTTCGCAGCGCGCCTGCACGTCGCCGCGGCGACGTTCGATGAGATTGGCGACTGCTTGGAGCGGCTCGGTTGGGACGGTGCCGACGGCATCGTCGTCGACCTAGGGGTCTCGTCATTCCAGCTGGACGTCGCCGAGCGCGGCTTCAGCTTTTCGCGCTCGGGGCCGCTCGACATGCGAATGGATCGGAGCGGTCTGCGGCCGCTCGCCGAGTGGCTTCACGACGTGAGCGAGAAGGAACTCGTGCGCGTGCTTCGCCAGTATGGCGAGGAGCCACGGGCGCGCCGCGTCGCGCGCTCGATTCTCGCCGCCGAGCGTCGCGGCGCGCTCGTCGACACGGCCGCACTCGCCTCGGTCGTCGCTCGAGCCGTCGGGCGCAGCGCCGGGCATCATCCCGCCACGCGGACGTTCCAGGCTCTGCGGATCGCGGTGAACGGGGAGCTCGAGATCCTCGAGCGCTTTCTCGCCGAAGCGTATCGCTGGCTGCGACCCGGCGGTCGCCTGGTGGTGCTCGCCTACCACTCGCTCGAGGACCGTCTCGTCAAGCAAGCCTTTCGTCTCTGGGCCCGCTCGTGTCTCTGCCCGCGGTCGATGCCCGTGTGTCGCTGTGGATGGTCGAAGAAGGCGACGGTGCTGACACCGCGGCCACTGCGGCCGACCGCCGCCGAAGTGCAGCGCAATCCGCGTGCGCGCAGCGCCCGCCTGCGTGCGGTGGAGAGGCTCGCCGCATGAAGATCCGCCCCTGGAGGCTCGTTCGGCCGTCGCGGGCCGTCGTCATCTGGGTCGCTCTGCTCACCGCCGCCGGCGCGCTCCAAGTCTGGCTGCATCTCCAAACCACCGAAGTCGGTTATCAGTTGAGCGCGCTGCAACGAGTCATTGGCCGGCTCGCCGGTGAAAAGAGCGAGCTCGAGGTCGAGCTCGCCACGCTGACCTCACCGGGATCGCTGGATGCCGTCGCCAAGACGCGGCTCGGTCTCAAGCCTCCGCGCGACGGTCAGATCGTGGGCATGCCATGAGTGGCACGCAGGCCAGGCAACGACGTCCGGTTCGGCTCGCGACCGCCTGCGCGATGATTGGCGCGGTGCTCGTCGGTGTCGCGGTACGGCTCTGTCAGCTGGCAATCTTCGACGGGGAGCGCTTGGCGAGCCTCGCGCACCGTCAACATTCCGAGACCGAGCAAGTCACCCCGCTTCGCGGGGCGATTCTCGATCGCTTCGGCGAACCGCTCGCCATGTCGATCCGCGCCGACTCGGTCTTCGTGCGCCCCGCGGACTTGCCCGACGACGGCTCCGGTGCGGCGGTGGCCCGTGCGCTGCGGATCCCGCACGGCCAATGGCTGCAGACGGTCTCAACCACTTCGCCGTTTGCCTGGGTCAAGCGCCAGGCGAGCCCGGTCGAGCTCGAGCGGCTGCGCGAGCTGAACGTCCGCGGCATCGGCACGGTGTCGGAGCTCCGACGCTTCTACCCGCACGGACGGATGGCGGCCCCGGTCATCGGCTTCGCCGGCATCGACTCGCAAGGGCTCGAAGGAATCGAGCTCGCCTATGACCGTTATCTCCGCGGACCCACCGCGGAGATGAGCGTCGAGCGCGATGCCCGCGGGCGGAAGTTTCTCGCCGCCGGGCTCGACGGAGAGATGCCTCGGCAAGGCGCCAACGTGACGCTCACGCTCGATTCGTCGCTGCAGTACGTCGCGGAGCGCGAACTCGACCGGCGGGTTGCCGAGACCCGCGCGAAGGGCGGCCTCGTGCTCATGCTCGACCCGCGCCGCGGAGAGATTCTCGCGCTCGCGCAGAACCCCGCGTTCGATCCCAACCGCCGCATCGGCATCGCCCCCGAGCTCCGGCGCAACCGCGCGGTCGCCGACGCCTACGAGCCCGGCTCGACCATGAAGGGGCTCCTTGCCGCGGCGGCGCTCGAGCATCGCTCCGTCACGGTCGCCGATCGCTTCTTCTGCGAAAACGGCCACTACGGCTTCGCTGGACACACGATCCACGATCATCACGGATACGGGTGGCTCACGTTCCCCGAGATCCTGCAGGTGTCGAGCAACATCGGCGCGACCAAGGTAGGGGAGCGTCTCGGAGCGAAGGCCTACTACCAGACGCTCCGCGCATTCGGGGTCGGCGCGCCAACGGGCGTCGATCTCGCGGGTGAGCAGGCGGGTATCCTCCGTCCGCTTCTGGCGTGGAAGCCAATCGATCTGGCGACGGCCAGCTTCGGTCAAGGTGTGGCAGTGACGCCCCTCCAACTCGCGGCGGCATACGCCGCGCTCGCCAACGGCGGCATCCTCATGCGTCCCTACATCGTCAAGCGGATCGTCGACGAGAATGGCGAGGAGCTCGTCGCAAACCAGCCGACCGTCGTGCGCCGCGTCGTCAGCGAGGCCACCGCCGAACAAGTGACGAAGATCCTCGAGGGCGTGATCGCGGCCAAGGGTACCGCGCCACTTGCGGCAGTGCCGGGCTTGAAGATCGCGGGCAAGACGGGCACGGCGCAGAAAGTGGATTTCGATCGCGGCGGTTACTCGCGCGGCCGCATCGCCTCGTTCGTCGGCTACTTTCCGGCCGACGATCCGCAGCTCGTCATGCTGGTCATCATCGACGAGCCGCAAACGACAATCTGGGGCGGCACCGCAGCCGCCCCCGCGTTTCGCGCGATCGCCGTCGCCGCAGCCGAACGCATCGGCGTGCAACCCGACACGTCTGCTGGGGAGGACGCGATCGCAGCCCAGGGACCGGACGGCAGGAGCCGAGAGGCGCAACCAAACGCACCGACGAGCTTCGTCGGGCTCTCCCTTCGCGAGGCTCTCGAGCGAGCGAGCGCCGAAGGTTTGACGGTTGACGTAGTCGGCAGCGGGTACGTGGTGCGACAGGATCCGCCTCCCGGGCGCTCGCTCGCGGCGGGACGTCCGATCCGTCTCGAGCTCGAGCCCAGCGGAGAGCCCCTGGGGTGATTCTTCGAGAGCTACTCACCGGCCTCCGCGAGCCACCGCGCGCGGCGGAGGGCGACCTCCACGTCGAGGTGACCTCGCTCGCCACGGACTCTCGAGCCGTTCAGCCGGGCGCGCTCTTCTTCGCGCTGCCCGGTGCACGGACCGACGGTCGCCGCTTCGTCTCGGAAGCGCTCGAGCGGGGAGCGGTGGCGCTTGCTGCGTCCGACCTCGTGGAAGCTCCCTCGCGTGTCGCACGCCTCGCCTTGCCTTCGATTCAACGTTCACTCGGCGAAATCGCCGCACGGTTCTACGATCACCCGAGCCGCAAGCTCGTCCTGCTCGGCGTGACCGGCACGAATGGCAAGACGACCGTGACGCATCTTCTGGAAGCGATCTGGAAGCGCGCGGGGTTCCGTCCCGGGCTCATCGGCACGATCTACTATCGTTTCGGCGAGCAAACCTGGCCGGCGCCGTTCACCACGCCTCAGGCAGTCGAGCTGCAGCGATTGCTCGCCGAGATGGCCGAGGCGGGAGCCACGCACGTGGTCATGGAAGTCTCTTCGCATGCGCTCGCGCTCGAACGGGTTTCCGAGTGCGAGTGGGACGGCGCTCTCTTCACCAACCTCACGCGCGATCACCTCGACTTCCACCCCGACATGGAGGGCTACTTCGCGGCCAAGCAGAGGCTATTCACCGAGCTTCTGCCGCGCTCCGAAAAGAGCGATCGCTTCGCGGTCGTGAACGGCGATGATCCCTACGGTCGACGGCTCATCGGCGCGACGCCAAACCGCGTCGTGACTTTCGGGCATGGCGACGAGGCGGACGTCGCCCCGGTGGAAGTCGAGCGATCGCTCGCGGGGCTCAAAGGCGAGATCCGGATCCGTGACGAGCGGATCTCCATCTCTTCCGCTCTCGTCGGCGACGCGCATCTCGAGAACATCCTCGCCGCGGCCGCGGCGGCGTGGGCGCAGGGGATTCCACTGGCCGCGATCGCCGAGGGCATTCAGCAATGTCGTGGCATCCCCGGCCGCATGGAACGCGTCGACGAAGGCGCAGCGTTCGCGGTGCTCGTCGACTATGCGCATACGCCGGACGCGCTCGAGCGCGCGGTGCGAGTCTTGCGCAGCGTCGCGCAAGGCCGGCTCATCGTCGTCTTCGGCTGCGGCGGAGACCGCGATCGCGGCAAGCGACCACTGATGGGGGAGGCGACGGGGCGCATCGCCGACATCGTCATCGCCACCTCCGACAACCCGCGGAGCGAGGACCCATTGAAGATTCTTCACGAGATCGAGCGGGGCATCGTCGAGGCAGGGCTCGATCCCATACAGGAAAGCGCGGCGGGGCGTGAGGACGCGAGCGGATATCTGGTGATTCCGGACCGGCGTCAGGCGATCCACCTCGCAATCGAGATCGCGAGGCCGTCCGACGTCGTTTTGATCGCCGGCAAGGGGCACGAGGCCTATCAGATCGTCGGCGCCGAGCGGCATCCCTTCGACGACCGCGAGGAGGCTCGGCAAAGCCTCCGGGTGCGTGGATCGTGAGCTGGACGTTGCCCGAAATTCTCGCCGCGACCGGCGGCGAGCTTCTGCGGTGGGGTCCCGGACCATTCTGTGGTTTCTCAACCGATACCCGCCAGACGAGCGCGGGCGAGGCGTTCCTCGCGCTGCGCGGCCCGCGCTTCGACGGCCACGAGTTCGTCGCTGCCGCGATCGAGCGGGGAGCGACCGCCGTCGTCGTCGACAGGGACGTCTCCCTGCGGAACGGCGCGGCCGGTATTCGCGTCGGCGATGGCTTGCGCGCGCTCGGCGATCTCGCCGCCGCTCGGCGCCGGACGCTGCCTCTGCGCGTGGTCGGCGTAACCGGCAGCAACGGCAAGACCACCACCAAGGAGATGATCGCCGCGGTGCTTTCCGCCAGCGGGGCCGAGGTGGCGAAGAGCCGGGGAACGGAGAACAACCTCGTCGGGCTTCCGCATACACTTCTTCGGCTCACCGGCGAGGAGGATTTCGCCGTGCTCGAAATGGGCATGAATCATCCTGGCGAAATCTGGCGGCTGGCGCAGATCGCCCGAGCGGACATCGGTGTGATCACCAACGTAGCCCCCGCTCACCTCGAAGGTCTCGGCTCGCTCGCCAACGTCGCCGCCGCCAAGGAGGAGCTCGCGCTGGGGCTCGCTCCGGCGGGCATCC
Source organism: uncultured delta proteobacterium (assembly GCA_963745025.1). GTDB lineage: Bacteria > Desulfobacterota > Binatia > JACPRU01 > JACPRU01 > CAVQIG01. Next base: position 52,620 of record CAVUWD010000009.1, on the reverse strand, counting down.
TGGTCGTGAACGCGAAGGATCCGCGACTCGTGGCGATCGCCGAGCGCTTCGCCGGTCGGAAGATTCTCGTCGGGGGCGAACAGCCGCTGCGGGCGCTCTCCTCGTTGCCTACCGTCAAAGGCCAGAAGATCGAGATCGAGGTCGAGGGCCGACGCGCTTCGATCGAGCTCGGTATTCGGGGTCGCCACAACGTCGACAACGCTCTGCTCGCCATCGCGGCGGGACTGGCGCTTGGCCTCGATCTCGAAGCCGCTCTCGAAGGGCTCGCCACGTTCACGCCGCCAGCGATGCGCCTCGAGATCGTCGTGACTCCGAACGGAGCGCGGATTCTGAACGACGCCTACAACGCCAATCCCGCCTCGATGGAGGCGGCGGTCGCCGTGCTCGCGGCGGAGCCAGGCCGCCGAAAGCTAGCCGTCCTCGGCGAGATGTGGGAGCTCGGCGCCGAAGCCGCGCGCTACCATCGGGAAGTGGGCGCCGCTGCGGCGCGCGCGCGCGTCGACGGGTTACTGGCGGTCGGGCGTTACGGCGGCGAGATGGCTGCCGGAGCCGTCGAGGCGGGCCTACCGCGAGCGCTCGTGGAGTGCTGCGAATCGGTCGCCGACGCCGCCACCTGGCTCGGGGCGCGCCTCGCCGACGGCGACGTCGTGCTCGTCAAGGGCTCGCGAGGAGCGAAGATGGAAGAGATCGTCGCGCGGCTGCGGGGGCAGAGCTGAATGCTCTACGCGCTCCTCTACTCGCTCCACGGCACCTACTCGGCCTTCAACGTGATGAAGTACATCACGTTCCGGACGCTGCTGGCCGCGATTCTCGCATTCCTGCTCGCCTTCTTGTTCGGACCCTCGCTGATCCGCAAGCTCCTGGCGCTGCAGGTCGGCCAGCAGATCCGTTCCGACGGCCCGGCGCACCATCAAACCAAGGCAGGGACGCCGACGATGGGGGGGACGCTGATCCTCTTTTCGCTCGTCCTCTCGACCCTTCTGCTCGCCGATCTGACCAATGCCTACGTTTGGCTCTTGCTCGCAGTCACGGTCGGCTACGGCGCGATCGGCTTCGTCGACGATTGGCGAAAGCTTCGCCGCCGGCAGTCGCTCGGCCTTACGGGACGGGAAAAGCTCGCCGCGCAGTTCGCTCTGGCGCTCGTCGTGGGCGGCCTGCTGCTCTGGAAGAACGGCTTCGACTCGACCCTGACCACGCCGTTCCTCAAGAACGTCCGCCCGGATCTCGGATGGTGCTACGTGCCCTTTGCCGCCCTGGTCATCGTCGGCTCGTCGAATGCGGTGAACCTCACCGATGGGCTCGATGGGCTGGCGATCGGGCCGGTGATGATGGTCGCGCTCGTCTACATGACGTTCTGTTACGTGGCGGGCAACGTGAAGCTCGCGGAATACCTCCAGGTGCCGCACGTTCCGGGCGCCGGCGAGGTCGCCGTGTTCTGTGGCGCGCTGTTCGCGGCCGGCCTGGGCTTTCTCTGGTTCAATGCGTACCCGGCGCAGATGTTCATGGGAGACGTCGGCTCGCTGTCTCTGGGCGCGGCGCTCGGAGCGCTGGCGCTGATCTCCAGGCAGGAGCTCGTGCTGGTGGTCGCGGGCGGGGTGTTCGTCGCCGAGGCGCTGTCGGTGATCCTGCAGGTGGCGTCGTACAAGCTCCGCCGCCGGCGCATCTTCCGCATGGCGCCGATTCACCATCATTTCGAGCTGCTCGGCTGGCCCGAGCCGCAGATCATCGTCCGGTTCTGGATCCTCTCGATTCTTTGCGCGCTGCTGGCGCTCTCCACCCTGAAGCTCCGATGATGAAGCTCGCGCTCTCAGGCAGAAAGGTCCTGGTCATCGGCGCGCGGCGCACCGGCGCCGCGGTGGCCCGCTACTTGGCGCGCCAAGGAGCCGAGGTGCTGCTCTCGGACCGAGCGAGCACCGGGTTCGACGACGAACGGGCGCTGCTTGGCGGGCTCGCCATCGAGTGGTGTCTCGGTCGCGAGGACACGCAGCTTCTCCAAGGCGTGGACTTGGTGATCCCGAGCCCCGGAGTGCCGAAGAGCCACCCCTTGCTGCAGGCCGCCGCAATGCGCGGCCTGCCGATTCTCGCCGAGATCGAGCTCGCCTATCGCTCGCTTGCCGCTCCGCTCTACGCGATCACCGGCACGAACGGCAAGAGCACGACGACCGAGTTGCTCGCGCGGATGCTGCGCCGCTCGGGGATTCACGCGTTCGTCGGCGGAAATCTCGGGACGCCGCTCGTCGACGCCGTCGGGCTGCCGATCGATTGTGCGGTTGCCGAGGTTTCGAGCTTTCAGCTCGAGTGGGTCGAGGAGTTCCGCCCGGCGATCGGCGTGTTCCTGAACCTGACCGACGACCATCTCGACCGCTACCGGTCCCTCGATGAGTACGGCGAAGCCAAGGCGGCGCTGTTCCGCGCTCAGACCTCGGACGATTGGGTGGTGCTGTCGCGCGAGGATCGCTGGGTGTGGGACCTCCGACAGCGGTTGCGGGGGCGGGTGATTTCCTTCGGCTTCGACACCGTCGAGTACGGCACCTTCCCGCGCGACGGGACGATCGTCGTCCGGCTTCCAGAGGGCCGGCGCCAGGAGCGGGAGCTCAGCTTCCGCATGGCGCGGACCCGGCTCCGCGGCGTACACAACCTCGAAAACCTGATGGCGGCCACCACGGCCGCGCTACTCGCCGGCGCGGAGCCCCGAGCGGTGCAGGCGATCATCGGCGAATTTCGCGGTCTGCCGCATCGGCTCCAGCTCGTGCGTCAGAGGCAGGGGGTCAGCTACGTCGACGATTCGAAAGGCACGAACGTCGGGGCGGTGGTCAAGTCGCTCGCCTCGATCTCGGGGCCGGTCATCCTCCTCGCCGGTGGCGTGGACAAGGGTGGGAGCTACGAGCCGCTGCGCGTGCTCGTTCGCGACCGAGTCAAGCGACTCATCGTCTTCGGCGAGGCCCGCGAAACCATCCGCGAGGTCCTCGGCCCAGAAACCGATACCGTGGTCGTGTCGAGCCTCGAGGACGCCGTGGCGCGCGCCTCGGAGAGCGCGCGCCCCGGCGACACGGTGCTGCTGTCGCCTGCCTGCGCGAGCTTCGACATGTTTCGCGATTACGCCGATCGCGGCGAGCGCTTCCGGGCGCTCGTGGAGGCGCTGTGAGCACGATGCGGATGGCCGGCGCGGTCCGAGCATGGAACGCCGAAGCGCGTCGCGCGCCGGTCGTGCTGCAACCGGGCAACGGCGGCCTGGTGTTCTGGCTCGGCACCGCTTGGCTCGTCGCGCTCGGCTTCGTGATGGTGCTCAACACGAGTTATTTCTACGCCCAAGAACACTTCGGCGATCCGTATCTCTTCGCCCGCAAGCACCTGGCGGCGATGGCGCTCGGCGCTCTCGCCATGCTCGTCTGCTGGCGGATTCCAACCCACACGCTGCGGCGCGCCACCTATCCTCTGCTGTTGTTCTCGATCTTGGCGCTCACGGCCGTGCTCGTGCCCGGCATCGGCGTCGTACGGGGCGGCGCTCGCCGCTGGCTGAAGCTCGGCCTGCTGACGCTGCAGCCATCGGAGATCGGCAAGCTGTCGGCAGTCCTCTATCTCGCCCATTCGCTCACCAAGAAAGGCGAGCGGGTGGAATCGCTCTGGCTCGGCTATCTGCCGCACCTCGTGCTCGTCGGCTTCGTCGCGGGGCTGGTGGTCGCCGAGCCCGACTTCGGGACCGCGGTGCTGCTCGCCATCGTTCTGTTCGTCATGCTGATCGCCAATGGCGCCCGCTGGGCGCACCTCGTCTTGACCGCTTCGCTGGTCGCGCCGTTCGCGATCTTCGGAGCCGTGACCGCGAGCTATCGCTGGCAGCGGCTGACGAGCTTCCTCGACCCGTGGCGCGACGCGCAGCGAAGCGGGTTTCAGCTGGTCCAATCGCTCCTCGCCTTCGGCGCGGGTGGTGCCTTCGGCGTCGGGCTCGGCGCCGGGCGTCAGAAGATGTTCTACCTGCCCGAGGCGCATACGGACTTCGTCTTCGCGGTCATCGGCGAGGAGCTCGGATTGGTCGGTACACTGTCCGTTCTGGCGACCTTCGGCTCGCTCGCTGTCGCGGGCCTCAGGCTCGCCGCGCGGCACGTCGATCCCTACGCGGCGAATCTGGCTCTCGGGCTTACGTCGATGATCGTTCTCCAGGCCGGCGTGAACATGGCCGTCACCGTCGGGCTACTGCCCACCAAGGGGCTCGCGTTACCGTTTCTCAGTTATGGAGGATCGGCATTGGTCACAAACATGCTGGAGATCGGAATTCTCTTGAGCGTAGCGCGCGAGGCGGCATGAAAGACTCTTTCGGCAATCGGCAATCGGCTGTCGGCGTACGGCAAGTCGTTGAGCGGTGGTGGCCTGGCGGCCGAATGCCGATTGCCCTGGAAAATGAACGAAGCCAATGATCAAGGGATTCTACGCGTGATCGTCGCGGGCGGCGGTACGGGGGGCCATCTCTTCCCCGGGCTCGCGGTTGCAGATGTTCTCGTCCGGCGAAGGCCGTCCCGTGTCGTCTTCGTCGGCAGCTCGCGCGGCATCGAGACGCGCGTGGTCGCCAAGCGCGGCTACCCCCTGCGGACCCTGCCTGTTCGCGCCCTGCGCGGCCAGGGGCTCCTCGGGCTCGCGAGTTCGGCGCTCCGGCTGCCGGGGAGCCTGATCTCGGCCTGGCGCCTGCTCGGCGAGATCCGGCCCGACCTGCTGATCGGCGTTGGAGGCTATGCTTCGGGACCGGTCGTGGTGGCCGGCCGGTCGCGCCGAATCCCGATCGTTCTCCTCGAGCAGAACGCACACCCGGGCCTCACCAACCGGGTGCTCGCGCACTTCGCGGACCGCGTCTGCGTTTCGTTTCCCGAGAGCGTGGAATACTTCCCAAAGAATCATACGATTCAGACCGGAAACCCGGTGCGGCCACCCGCGGAGCAGAGGGCCGAGCGACGCGAAGGCTTCTCGATACTGATCTTCGGCGGCAGCGCCGGTGCCCACCGCCTGAACGAGATCGGCGTCGAGGCGGTGGCGCGTCTCGAGCGGAGCGGTCTCCACATCGTCCATCAGACCGGGGAAGCGGACTTCGAGTCGGTGCGAGGCCGCTACGGCGAGCACGAGATCGAGGCCGACGTGCGACCGTTTATCGATGATATGGCGACGGCGTACGCTGCCGCCGACGTCGTCGTTTGTCGCGCCGGCGCGACGACGCTCGCCGAGCTGACCGCTCTCGGCAAGCCGGCCCTGCTGGTGCCCTATCCGTACGCTGCGGATGACCATCAGCGGAAGAACGCGGAATCCCTGGTCGCGCGCGGGGCGGCGATGATGATCCTCGATCGCGAGCTTTCCGCGGCAAATCTTTCGCAGGCGCTCGCAAGTTTACGCGCCGAGCCCGAGCGCCTCGCGGCGATGGCGCGCGCCGCGCGCACCCTCGGGCGACCGGACGCGGCCGAACGGGTAGTCGACGTCTGCCTGGAACTGATCCAAAACCAGCGGCGGGGCGCAGCGTAGACATGTTCGAAAAGAAGCACCACGTCCACTTCGTCGGCATCGGCGGCATCGGCATGAGCGGCATCGCCGAGGTTCTCCTCAACATGGGATACATCGTCAGCGGTTCCGACCAGGCCGATTCGGAGACCACGCGGCGGCTCGCGAGGCTCGGTGCGGCGGTACTGATCGGCCATTCCCCCGGGAACGTGCCAGAGGCGATCGACGTCGTGGTCATCTCCTCGGCGGTCAAGATGTCGAATCCCGAGGTCGCGCGTGCCCGCGAGCTGCGCATCCCGGTGATTCCGCGGGCGGAGATGCTCGCGGAGCTGATGCGCATGAAGTTCGGAATCGCCGTGGCCGGGACGCACGGAAAGACGACGACGACTTCGTTCATCGCCGAGGTGTTGGCGCGCGCCGGACTCGATCCGACGGTCGTCATCGGCGGCAAGCTTCGCGCGCTCGGCACGAACGCGCGGCTCGGTCAGGGGAAGATTCTCGTCGCCGAGGCCGACGAGAGCGACGGCAGCTTCCTCATGCTCTCGCCGACGGTTGCGATCGTCACCAACATCGACCCCGAGCACCTCGACCACTTCCGCACCATCGAGGCGGTGGAGGAGGCGTTTCTCTCCTTCATCCACCGCGTGCCCTTCTACGGGCGGGCGATCCTTTGCCTGGACCATCCGCGCGTTCGTGCGCTGCTGCCGCAGGTGCGCAAGCCGTACGTCACCTACGGCACGAGCCCCGACGCCGACTGGGTGGCCAGCAACGTGTCGGTCAACGGCCTGGTCACGCGCTTCGACGTCCGCCACGGCAACACGAGCTACGGACCGGTCGAGCTGCAGATGCCCGGCCGCCATTACGCGCTGAATGCGCTCGCGGCCGCGATCGCCGCCTGCGAGGTCGGCGTTTCGTTCGCGACCGTGCGCCAGGCGCTCGCTCAGTTCGGCGGCATCCACCGCCGCTTCGAGGTCCTCGGCGAGGTGAGCAGCATCCTCGTCGTCGACGACTACGGTCACCATCCCGAGGAAGTGCGCGCCACGCTGCGCGCGGCGCGCGAGGGCTTCGACCGCCGCCTCGTCGTGGCGTTCCAGCCGCACCGGTTCACGCGCACGCGCGACCTCTTCAACGATTTCTTGAGCGCCTTCGACGACGCCGAGAAGCTTTTTCTGACCGAGATCTACCCGGCCGGGGAGGAGCGCATCGAAGGCGTCTCGGGGGAATTGCTCTTCCAGGCGCTGCGCCGCCGCGGCCACCTCGACGTCGAGTATCGGCCGAACCGTGAAGCGCTCACGGCGGCGCTCCTCGAGGCGCTGCGGCCCGGCGACCTGCTCGTAGTGCTCGGCGCCGGTGACATCACCAAAACGGGCGAAGAGGTCATGCAGAAGCTCAAGATCCGCGGCTCGGGGTTGCGAGTCGTATGATGACGGTCGTTCTCCGACAAGACGGGCCCGAAGCGGCCCCCCGCTTCGGCGCGACGCTGCGCGCGGCGCTCGCCGAGCGCTTCGGCGCGCGGGCGCGCTTCGACGAGCCGCTGTCGCGGCACACCTCGTTCCGCATCGGCGGCCCCGCCGACGCATGGGTCGACGTCGAGAGTGTCGGCGAGCTGTCCGACCTCTTCGCGCTCGCCGGCGCGGGCTTGCCAGTGTTCATCCTCGGCAGCGGGACCAACGTGCTCGTCTCCGATCGTGGCGTGCGCGGCATCGTCGTGCATCTCGGCCGCGGCTTTCGGTTCGTGGAGTGGGCGGTCATGGGCGAGCAGGCGACCGTCCGCGCCGGCGCGGCCGTGTCATTCAAGAGGCTCGTCTACGATGCCGTCGAGCGGGGCTTCGCAGGCCTCGAGTTCGGCGAAGGGATTCCCGGCTCGCTCGGTGGCGGCCTCACCATGAACGCCGGCGCGTTCGGTGGCGAGATCGGGCGCGTCGTCGAACGCCTCGAGGGCGTTCATCCCGATGGGCGAATCGAAGAGCTACCGCGCGCGCGGCTCGCCTTCGAATACCGGAGGCTCGAGCTTCCGCCTGGTTGGGTCATCACCGGAGTCCGCTTGCGCCTCGATCGCGGCGACGCCGCCGAAATGGAGGCCCGTGTCGCGGCCGCGCGCGAGAAGCGCAAGAAAGGTCAACCGCTCGGCTTTCCCAACGCCGGCTCGATCTTCAAGAATCCGCCGGGTGCCTTCGCGGGACATCTGCTGGAGGAAGCGGGCGTCAAGGGTCTCGAGCGCGGCGGCGCGCGAGTTTCGGAGCGGCATGCGAACTTCATCGTCAACCAGGGCGGCGCAACGGCCGAAGATGTGCGCTCGCTCATGGAGGAGATGCGCGAGCGCGTCGGCGCGCGCTCGGGGATCCGGCTTCAGGCGGAAGTGAAGCTCGTGGGGGACTGGTGAGAGGTCAATTTCGACGCAAGCGGGTGGCGGTGGTCCTCGGCGGGATGTCGGCCGAGCGTGAAATCTCGCAGATGACGGGCGAGTCGGTCGCGCGCGTGCTCTCGGAGCGCGGCTACAACGTCTCGGTGATCCGCGCGGGGCACGATCTTCCCGCGCGGCTCGCCACGGCTCGCATCGACGTCGTCTTCAACGCGCTGCACGGACGCTACGGCGAGGACGGATGCGTGCAGGGCCTGCTCGAGGTGATGGGCATCCCGTACACCGGATCCGGGGTGCTGGCGAGCGCGCTCGGCATGGACAAGATCGCCTGCAAGCGAGTGTGGCAGAGCGTCGGCTTGCCCACGCCGGAATGGCGGCCGGTCGATCCCGGCGAGACGATCGGCGCTTCCATTGCGCTGCCCGCGAAGCTGCCGCTGGTGGTCAAGCCGGGTGCAGAAGGCTCGAGTATCGGGGTGTCGATCGTGCGCGAGCGACCGAGGCTCTTGTCGGCGATCACCAAAGCCCGCGCGTTTGGTGGCCGGGTGCTCGTCGAGCGTTACGTCGCGGGAAAGGAAGTGACGGTCGCGATCCTCGGCACGCGTGCGCTCTGCGCGATGGAGGTCGTGCCCGAGGGCGACTTCCACAGCTACGACGTCAAATACATACCCGGCAAGGAGCAGTTCCTGCTTCCCGCGCCGCTGTCGAAGCGGGCATACGACCGCGTCCTGGAGCTCGCCCTCGAGGCACATCGCGCGATCGGCGCGGAGAGCTATTCGCGCGTGGATTTCCGCGTCGACGCGCACGAGAGTCCGTTCCTGATCGAGATCAACACTCTCCCCGGGCTGACCAATCTCTCCTACTTGCCGAAGATGGCGGTGCACGTCGGCATCGCCTACCCCGACCTCGTGGAGACGATCCTCGACGGGGCGAGCGTCAAGCTGAAGGAGTCGCAGAACCCGTGAAGAAGAACCGTCGACGCGGAACTCGCCTCGGAATCGCCGTTCTGCGCGGAACGGCGCGGGGGCTCCTCGCGCTCGTCGCGTTGGGCGCCGCGGCCGTTGCCGCCGAGCGAGCGCTCGCCTGGGCCAAGGCCCATCCCTACTTCGCGCTGCGCGAGATCGATGTCGCGGCGGGCGGTCGCGTTGATCCGAAGACGCTCGTCGCGTGGGCAGGGCTTGCCCCAGGGATGAGCATCTGGAGCGTGCACGCGACCGAAGCGGAGGGACGTCTGCTCGCCCACCCGCGCATTCGCGAAGCGTCGCTCGAGCGTACGCTGCCGAACCGGGTCCGCGTCCACGTGGAAGAGCGTCGCCCTGTGGCGATTCTCCTCGCCAATCGTCCGCTCCTTGTGGCGGGCGACGGAGCGGTCTTCCCGGCTCTCGACGGCGAAGCGGTCGATGGGCTGCCCTACGTCACGGGCGTTTCCGCAATGGAACGGGCCTCCTCGGACGGCGGCAACCGGCTCCGCGAGGCTGCGCGGCTGGTCGCGCTCTGGCAGGCGCATGCGGAGTGGCCGGCGATTTCCGAAATCCGCCTCGACGGAGAGGAATTGGTGGTGTTCGCGGCCGGCACCCGGCTGGCGGTGCGCTTCGCGACCGAAGCGAAGGCGGAGGACTTCGCCCGACTCGCGGCGGTGCTGGAGCTCTGGCGCGGCCGAGAAGCGCAGGTCGCGGCGATCGATCTCTCGCTGCCGGGACAGGCGGTGCTGAAGCTGCAGCGCCGCAGCAAGGCGGCGCCCGCTCACCTGGCTCCGGCCCGCGTAGCGGGCCCCCCAATCGGTCGGCCGCGTTCGCATCCGAACGGCGGACGGGATGCTCGGATCCTCCGCGCCGACCTCTCGTCAGCGGCGAGAAGCCCGAGGGTGCTCGGAAAGACGGTCATTTGAGATGGCGAAGCGTTCTCCTCTGATCGTTGGTCTCGACATCGGCACGTACAAGATCTCGGCGGTCGTGGCCGAGATCGGCGAGAACGGGGCCGGGGTCGGTAATGGTGGCCGAGGCGTGGAGATCGTCGGCATCGGTACCGCGCCGTCGAGCGGCCTTCGCAAGGGAGTGGTCGTCAACATCGACGCCACGGTCGAGTCGATTCGCAAGGCCGTCGCGGAAGCCGAGCTGATGGCCGGCTGCGAGATCCACAGTGTCTACACGGGCATCGCCGGCGCGCACGTGAAGGGTTTCAACAGCCACGGCGTCGTCGCCGTGAAGGCGACCGAGGTGAGCTCCGGCGACGTCGAGCGAGTGCTCGACGCCGCGCGGGCCGTCGCGTTGCCGATGGATCGGCAGGTCGTGCACGTGCTGCCCCAGGAGTTCGTGGTCGACGATCAGGATGGCATCAAGCAGCCGATCGGCATGGCCGGCGTGCGGCTCGAATCCAAGGTGCACATCATCACGGCCTCGGTCACCTCGACCCAGAACGTCGTCAAGTGCTGCGAGCGAAGCGGACTGCACGTCGCCGACCTCGTGCTCGAGCCGCTTGCGGCGGCCGAGGCGGTGGTCACGCCGGAGGAGCGGGAGCTCGGCGTCGCCTTGGTCGACGTCGGCGGCGGGACGACCGACATCGTGGTGTTCCACAACGGCGCGGTGAAGCACACGGCAGTGCTGCCGATCGGCGGCAACCATCTGACCAACGACATCGCCACCGGGCTCCGCACGCCGTTCGCCGATGCGGAGAAGATCAAGCAGCGCTTCGGCTGCGCGCTCTCCAACATGGTGGCGCGGACCGAGACCATCGAGGTGCCGAGCGTCGGCGGCCGCAGCCCGCGGGTCCTGTCGCGGCACATCCTCGCCGAGATCATCGAGCCGCGCGTCGAGGAGATCTTCGCGCTGGTGGCGCGCGAGGTGGCGCGCTCGGGCTACGAGGACATCCTCGGCTCGGGAGTCGTCGTGACCGGCGGGTCGACGGTGCTCGAAGGCGTTCCCGAGCTCGCCGAGCAGGTCTTCCATCTGCCCGTCCGCCTCGGTGTTCCGCTGTCCGTGGGTGGGCTCGCCGACGTCGTGTCGAGCCCGATGTATGCGACCGGCGTCGGGCTCATCCTCTACGGACTTCGTCGCTCGGCCGCCAACGGGAACCACGGCGGACATTTCTGGACCCGTATGCGGCACCGCGTGAACGAGCTGTTTCGAGAGATCTTCTGATGATGCGGAAGCGGCGTTGTGACTGCGAGAGGCTACCGACGAGCCGCCGGGTGGTCCGGCGACTCGAAGACGATTGGGTGGGGCGGGTCGGGGGTGAACAACGTTTTCACGGAGGTGGAGAATGATCGAGTTGGAAGAGAGCTTGGAGATGGGGGCGCGGATCAAGGTGGTCGGCGTCGGAGGCGGCGGCGGCAACGCCGTGAACACGATGATCGATGCCGGGCTGCCCGGCGTCGAGTTCATCGCCGCCAACACGGATGCGCAGGCGCTGCGCGCGAACCTCTCGGCGATCAAGGTGCAGCTCGGTGAGAAACTCACCAAGGGGCTCGGCGCGGGCGCCAATCCGCAGGTCGGCCGCAAGGCCGCCGAGGAGGACATGGAGCGGATCCGCGAATACCTCACCGGCGCGGACATGGTGTTCATCACCGCCGGCATGGGCGGCGGCACCGGCACCGGCGCCGCGCCGGTCGTGGCGCGGCTGGCCAAGGAGCTCGGCGCCCTGACCGTCGGCGTGGTGACCAAGCCGTTCCTCTTCGAGGGCAAGCAGCGCATGAAGCAGGCCGAAGACGGGATGCGCGAGCTGAAGGACAGCGTCGACACGCTGATCGCCATCCCGAACCAGCGCCTGCTGTCGATCGCCGGGCGCAACATCGTCGATCCTCGAGACCTTCAAGAAGGCCGACGACGTGCTGCTGCAGGCGGTGCGCGGCATCTCCGATCTGATCACCGTCCACGGGCTCATCAACCTCGACTTCGCCGACGTGCGCACGATCATGACGCGAGATGGGCATGGCGATGATGGGCGCGGCGATCGCGGCGGGCGAGAACCGCGCGGTCGAGGCGGCCCAGCAGGCGATCTCGAGCCCGCTGCTCGAGGACGTGTCGATCAAGGGCGCGCGCGGCGTGCTCATCAACATCACCGGGCGGGCCGATCGCTGTCGCTGCACGAGGTCAACGAGGCGGCCACGCTCATCCAGGAAGAGGCCGACGACGAGGCGAACATCATCTTCGGCGCCGTCATCGACGAGCAGATGGGCGACGAGGTGCGCATCACCGTGATCGCCACCGGCTTCGGTCAGGAGGAACGTGCCCGCGAGCCGATGCGCCCGATCGAGCGCGAGGTGATCGAGCGGCCCGAAATGCGCCGGGCGGGCGTCGTGCGCGAGATGCCGAAGGAGCGACGTGTCGTCAAGCTCGGCACGATCATCGACGAGGGCGAGAGCGCGCGATTCGTACCGACGGACAAGACAAACGATCCGGCGGCGGCCGACTCGCAGTACGACGTGCCGACGTTCCTGCGCAAGCAGGCGGACTGAAAGACGGTTACCCGCGACCGGCGACCGGCAAAGCCGGAGGCGCGGCGTCGCGGTCGAGGCGGACCACCGCCTCGACGTGGTAGGTCTGCGGGAAGAGATCGATCGGCTGGATGGGGCCGAGCGTGAAGCCGAGCCGGGTGAGGCGGCGGAGATCGCGGGCGAGTGTCGCGGGATTGCAGGAAACGTAGACCAGTCGATCGCTGGCCAGCGCGGGGAGATGCTCGACGACGTCCGGGGCGCCAGAGCGGGGCGGGTCGAGGACGACGAGCGAGAAGCGGTCGCGGGAAGCGGCGAGCCCGCGTGCGGCGGCTCCCGACTCCCGCTCCACGAAGCGGCAGTTCGTCAGCCGAGAGCGGTCGGCGTTGCGGCGCGCCTGGGCGACGCTCGCGGGATCGGCTTCCACGCCGAGCACCTCGCGGACCCGACGCGCGAGCGGCAGCGTGAAGTTGCCGGCCCCGCAGTAGAGATCGAGGACGCGATCCCGCTCGTTCGGCGCGGCGAGGTCGAGCACCGTCTCGACCAATCGGCGGTTCGCCTGCGGATTCACCTGGGTGAACCCGCCCTGGCTCTCGAGGACGAGGTCACCGTCGATCTCGAGATCGACGACCGGCTTGCCGAACGTGCGCCGCCAGCCCTTGCCGAAGAGCACGATCCCGCCGACCGTCGGGTGAGCGCGCAGAAACTTCTCGTGGTAGGCGTCGTCGTGGCGAAAGGCGCCTTCGGCATTGCCGACGAAAACGACGCGCCGGTCTCGCGCCGAGGCGATCTCGAGGCGGCGCACCGTAGTCGACACTCCGCGCAGCCACTCGCGGGCGACGCCGAGATGGGCGTTCACGGCTTCATCCGCAATCTGGCAGCCGGCGATCTCGACCAACCGGTGCGACCGGTGTTGGTAGAAACCCAGGCGCTGCTCCCCATCCACGCGGAGCGTCAGCCGATGACGGTATGCCCATTGCGGCGACGCGAGGATCGGACGGACGTCGAGCGAGGCGCCGTCGAAACCGCCGATGCGCGCGAGTGTTTGCCGCAGGATCGACTCCTTGGCCTCGAGCTGGGCCGGGTAGTCGAGATGCTGCCAGGCGCAGCCGCCACACTCCGGGACATACGGGCAAGGCGGTATCCGGCGCGCGGGTGAGGGCTCGAGAATCTCGAGAAGCTCGGCCTCTCGATAGTCGCGCTTGTCCTCGACGATGCGCACGCGGACGACCTCTCCGGGCGCGACACCGGGAACGAACACGACGCCGTGGTCGGTGCGCGCGACGCCGAAGATGCCGTAGGCCAGGGAATCGATGGTGACCGTGATCTCGTCCATCGCTGACGAAGTTAAGTTAGCACGACCCGTGGAGGTTGCTCGCCGGCGAAAGGCCGGAGCGGGAATATGTTGCCGAGGGAGGAGCCAAAGTCCCATTGATGGGAATTTGGGCGGCCTGCTGCAGTCTAAGCGTGCCAAAATTGATCGTCGTATAGAGGAGTGTTTCTGGATCGGTGGAACAGTAGCCGCGCGCGGCGTAACCTATGGCGAATGCCGCATTGAACATGCTCGCACCCCTGGTCTAAGAGTCGTGCAGGAGGCCTCAGGGAGATGGCGAATTCGGTCGCGAAGCCCGGACACGAGTACGGCCGGCGAAGGTTCCTGGTGACGACGTTGTCCGCGGGGTTTGCCCTCGCGGTGCGTCCGGTGCGCGCGGAGACGATCGCCACCGACGCGCTAGACCTCGAGGCCGGGGGGGTGAAGATCCCCGTCGCCGACGGAGCGATCCCGGCATACCGGGCAAGGCCGGCTTCCGCCAAATCCCCTCCGGTCGTCCTCGTCGTGCAGGAGATCTTCGGCGTTCACGAGCACATCAAGGACGTCTGCCGGCGCTTGGCGAAGCGCGGTTATCTCGCGCTCGCGCCGGAGCTCTATGCTCGGCAGGGAGACGTTTCCAAGCTCTCCGATATCCAGCAAATCGTCTCGCGGGTGGTATCCAAGGTGCCGGATCGTCAGGTGATGGAAGATCTCGATGCCACCGTCGCCTGGGTGAAGAAATCGGGCGACGGAGAAACCGACAAGCTCGGCATCACCGGATTTTGCTGGGGCGGTCGGATCGTGTGGCTCTATGCGGCACACAATCCGAATCTGAAGGCGGGTGTGGCCTGGTACGGACGACTCGTCGGGGACCTCGACGAGCTTCACCCGAAGAACCCGCTCGACCTCGCCGGCTCCCTTCACGCCCCGGTGCTCGGCCTTTACGGTGGAGCGGACCCGGGGATCCCGCTGGAGACGGTCGAACGCATGCGGCAGGCGTTGCGCGCGGCGCAGAAGCCGTGCGAGATCGTCGTTTATCCGGATGCCCCGCACGGATTTCACGCCGACTACCGAAGCTCCTATCAGAAGGAAGCCGCGAGCGACGGGTGGAAGAGGCTTCTCTCGTGGTTCGAAGCGCACGGTGTGGCATGAGCGAAGCGCTTCCATGCGCTTCGCCGGCTACCACACTCCGAGCCGGGTTGAGTCGAGCGGCGGCTTGGGCGATGTTGGCATGATGGAGGATCAAGCACCGTTCCTGCGCCCGACCTGGTTTCTCGACAGCGATTCGGCTCCTGTGCGCGAATTGGCCGAGCGCGCGGTGGGCGATCGCGCGAGCGACATCGACAAGGCCGTCGCGCTCTACTACGCCGTCCGCGATGGCATCCGCTACGATCCGTACGCGATGAGCGCCGACCCACATCGCTACCGAGCGAGCACGGTCGCGACGCTTCCTGCTGCGTACTGCATCCAGAAATCGACCCTGATGGCCGCCGCGGCGCGCGCCGTCGGCGTGCCGAGCCGGCTCGGCTTTGCCGACGTGCGGAACCATCTGGCCAGCCCGAAGCTCCGCGAGGTGATGGGGAGTGATGTCTTCGTCTATCACGGCTTCACCGAGCTCTTTCTCGACGGGCAATGGGTGAAGGCGACGCCCGTATTCAACCTCTCGCTCTGCGAGCGATTCGGCGTTCGGCCGCTCGAGTTCAGCGGGCGTCACGATTCGATCTTCCATCCCTTCGACGCGCAAAACCGCAAGCACATGGAGTACGTGCGCGATCGCGGCTCGTTCGCCGAGTTACCATTCGACGAGATCATGGAGGCGTTCCGCCGCGAGTACCCGGCGCTGCGTACGGCCTTCGACAGCGGATCGGTCCGCGACGAGATGTTCCGACCGAGCTCCGGCGATTCTTAGCCCGAAGCCATGGAGATCCGCATTCGGCGCGGGCGGCGCACCGATTACGAGGCGCTTTCCGCGCTTTGCTCGTGGCCGATGGTCGAGCAGAGCCCCCCACGATCCGTACGATTGTTTCGCAGGACGGTCTCCGACCTCGCCTACGACCTCTACGTCGCGTACGACGGTGGAACGCCGATCGGGATGGTGGCGGTGAGCTACGTTCGGGCGCTCCCGCTCGGAGGTCAGCGCGCGATGCTCGAGGAGCTCGTGGTCCACCCTGGCCGGCGCGGGGCGGGGATCGGCCGGCGGCTTCTCGAGTTCGCGATCGCTCGCGCACGGCGCCGCGGCGTTCGCGTCTTCGAAGCGCGGCCGACGGACGAGGCCGCGGAGCGCTTCCTCGACCACGTCGGCTTTCGTGCCGGCGGTCGACGCTACGCGTGCTCGATCGGGGAGGAGCGGGCGTGAGCGAACGGGCCAACTCGGTACGATGTTTCGGTGGGAGCCGGGATCGCGCCCACGGGAGCGATCCGTGACGCAGTCGTCTAGCCCGGTGGGCTGCCTGGTCGGAGCCGGTTCACGCCCAACGGAAGCGATCCGTGGTGCAGCCCCCTAGCGACGAGCGGTCGCCGGCGGATCCCTGCCTCGACGCCGAAGGGTTCGAGGGGCGAGTTCGCAAGCGTTTCCCTGACGCCGAAGCGGAGGGGATGATCGCATTCGCGCGCGGTCTCTTCGCCCGCGGCGGCGAACGCTACGCGGCGGAGCTCCCCGAGGAAGACCGCGTCGCCGTCGTTGCCAGCGCCTTTCGCTTCTTCTCGATCGCGACGTCCCCGGTCCGTTGCCGCCTGCGCACGCCGAACTTCGCGGTCGACGGGTGGGAGTCACCCTATACGATCTTCGAAAGCCACCTCGGCGATCGGCCGTTCATCGTCGACACGATCCGCGAATTTCTCCACAAGCGCGGGATCGCGGTGCGCTACCTCCTTCACCCCATCTATTTCGTCGAGCGGGATGATTCGGGAGCGCTCGTGCGCATGCGCTCGCTCGAGGGACGGAAGGAGTCGTTCGTTCACTGCGCGATCGACCGCATGGTAGACACCGAGCTGCCGGCCCTCGAGCGGGAGCTCGCCGACCGGCTCGGCGACGTCTACGTGGCGACCGAAGATTACCGGCGGATGCGCGACCGTCTCGAGCGAGCGCGGGACGAGCTCGGCTCCGCCGTGCTTCCTTCCCCGGAAGCCGACGAGATCGACCAGCTCCTGGTATGGCTCGGCGACGACAACTTCGTCTTTCTCGGCGCCGCGTCGTACGAGTTCCTGCGCGACGGCTCCGCCGCAGCGGTGCGGCTCGACCCGGAATCGACGCTCGGTGTCCTGCGTGCGCCGCAGCGCGCCGCGGCGACCGTGAACGAGCGCTTGACGGACGACTGGCGCTCGCCGCTCGCGGTCACGCGCTCCGCCTCTGAGGCGACCGTTCACCGCGCGGCCCCGATGGACGTCGTCATCGTTCGCCGCCTCGATGCGGAAGGGCGGGGCGTGTGCGAGCATCGGTTCTACGGGCTCTTCACGAGCAAGGCCTACGCGGAGCCCGCGTCGGAGATTCCCGTGGTACGGCAGAAGCTCCAACAGATCCTGACGGCCGAGCAGGCGCTTCCCGATTCCCACGATTTTCGCGAGATCGAAGCGATCTTCGAGGCGATGCCGAAGACCGAGTTGTTCCTGCTCGGCGCAGACGAGCTGCGCGCGGAGATTCGCACCGTGCGCTCGCTCGGTGCCGGCGACGGCGTGCGCGTGCGTTTTCGTCCGCACGGCCGCGGGGTCTGGGTCACGACGATCCTGCCGCGCGAACGGTTTTCGGGCGAGGTCCGCGACTGGATCGAGCGGCTGCTCGCCGAGCATCTCGGAGGCCCGGTCGTCGACCACCAGCTTTCGCTCGGCGCGGGCGAACAGGCTCGACTTCACTTCTACGTCGCGCCGGTCGACAAGCCCCCGGGCGGCGCCGAAGTGATCGAGCGACGCATCGCCGAGCACGTTCGTTCCTGGGACGATCGCTTGCGTGAGCGCCTGATCGCGGACTATCGCGGGGTGCGCGGGCGCGCGCTCGCCGAGCGCTACGCGGCGCTCTTCACGCCTCACTACAAGGCGGCAACAGAGGTTTCCAGCGCGTTGAACGACATCCGCCATCTCGAAGCGTTGACGGAGTCGGCGCCGGTCGGGATCGAGCTCGCCAACGCGGTCGGTGGGGATGCGGACCGCTTCACGATGTTGAAGCTCTATCTCCGCGGCGAGGGAATCGTGCTCTCGGATTTCCTACCGCTGCTCGAAAACCTCGGCCTGCGGGTATTCGCCGAGGACTCGGTCGCGCTCGGCGAAGGCGAGGGGCGCATCGTTCTCGTTCGCTTTCTCGTCCAGGACCTCCACGGGCAGCGCCTCGACGTAAGTCGCGCGGCGCCGACGCTCGTGCCGGCGATCCTCGAGATCCGCGCCGGACGGGCGGAGAACGACTCGCTGAACCGACTGGTCGTCGACGCCGGCTTCGGCTGGCGCGAGGTCGAGCTGCTGCGCACCTACCGGAACCTCGCCTTCCAGGGGAACGCGGGGCCGAGCCGGCCGGCGCTGAACGAGGTGCTGCTGCGACACGCGGATGCGGCGCGGGCGCTCTACGATCTCTTCGCGGTGCGCTTCGACCCCGTCTCGCCGGAGCGGGAGAGCCGGGCGCAGGCGGCCCGCGAGCGATTCTCGAAGGCGCTCGAGAGCGTGGACACGGCGAGCGAGGACCAGATGCTCCGCAACTACGTCTCGCTGATCGAGGGCACGGTGCGCACCAACTACTTCCGCCCGCCTCGACCCGATCATCCGTTCCTCAGCATCAAAGTGCATTCGCAGCGTATCGAGTCCTTGCCCAAGCCCCGCCCCCTATACGAAGTCTACGTGCACAGCCCGCGCATGGAGGGGCTGCACCTGCGTGGCGGCAAGGTGGCGCGGGGCGGCATCCGCTGCAGCGACCGACCCGACGACTTCCGCGCCGAGGTCCTCGGTCTCATGAAGACCCAGATGGTGAAGAACGCCGTCATCGTGCCCGTCGGCTCGAAGGGAGGCTTCGTCGTCAAGCGCGCGAAGGCCGGTGCCGACGGCGCGGCCGAGGTTCGCGAGTGTTACTCCACGTTGATGCGCGGGTTGCTCGATCTGACCGACAACATCGTTCGCGGCGTGATCGTTCCGCCGGCTCACGTCGTGCGCTACGAAGGTGACGATCCCTACCTCGTCGTCGCCGCCGACAAGGGGACGGCGACGTTTTCCGATCTCGCCAACTCGGTCGCGGCGGAGTACGGCTACTGGCTGGGCGATGCCTTCGCCTCGGGCGGCTCGCACGGCTACGACCACAAGAAAGAAGGGATCACGGCCCGCGGCGCGTGGGAATGCGTGCAGCGCCACTTCCGCGAGCTCGGCAAGGACACCCAGGAGGTGCCGCTCGACGTGGTCGGGATCGGCGACATGAGCGGCGACGTGTTCGGCAACGCCATGCTGCGGTCGCGGATGATTCGTCTGAAGGCGGCATTCAACCACGCCCACATCTTTCTCGACCCGAGCCCCGATCCCGAGGCGTCGTTCCGAGAGCGCCAGCGGCTCTTCCGTCTGCCGCGTTCGGTCTGGACGGACTACGACAAGAAGGTCCTCTCCGCCGGCGGGATGATCGTCGCCCGTGGCGCCAAGGCGGCGCCGCTCTCGCCCGAATCGCGCGCGCTTCTCGGCGTGGACGACGAGCGGCTCGACGGCGAAGGGTTGATCCGCGCGATCCTCGGCATGAAGACCGACCTGCTCTTCAACGGCGGGATCGGTACGTACGTGCGTGCCAGTACCGAGACAGACGCCGAGGTCGGCGACCATGCGAACGACGGCGTGCGGCGAAGCGCCGCGGAGATCGGTGCGGCGGTCGTCGCCGAGGGTGGCAACCTGGGGTTCACGCAGCGTGCGCGGGTGGAGCTGGCGCTGCGCGGCGGGCGGATCAACACCGATGCGATCGACAATTCCGGCGGCGTCGATCTCTCCGACCACGAAGTCAATCTCAAGATCCTCTTCCAGCCGTTGCTCGAATCCGGCGAGCTCTCGCTCGTGCAGCGAAACCGCGTTCTCGAGGACGTAAAGAGCGACGTCGTCGAGCACGTGCTCGCTCACAACGCGCGGCAGGCGCTCTTGCTGTCGCTCGATCAGCGGCGGAGCGTCACGCGGCTGGTCGAGTTCCGCGATCAGATGGCCCAGCTCGAGCAGGATGGCTCGCTCGATCGCGCGCTCGAGTACCTACCGGACCGGGAGGCGCTGCGGCTTCGCCGCGGCACGTTCCGCGGGCTCACCCGGCCGGAGCTCGCCGTGCTCGCCGCGTATTCGAAGCTCCAGTTGCAGCGTGAGCTCCTGGCCTCGCCTTGGATCGACGACCCGACGTTCGAACGGTACCTGTTCGCGTACTTCCCGTCCCGGATTACCGAGCGCTTCCCCCAGGCGGTCCGTGCTCACCGCCTGCGGCGCGAGATCATCGCCGCCGAGCTCGGCAATCAGGTCGTCGACCGCATGGGGTCGGGCTTCGCCCAGCGCATGGCTCGCGACACGGCGGCCGGCGCGCCGGCCGCGGTCGCGAGCTTCGTCGCGGTGGTGGCGGTCTCCGAGGCCGACCGCGTGCTCGATGCGCTCGCCGCGGCGCCCATCCCCACGGATGACGCCTATGCGCTGTGCCTTCGCTGGGAGGCGGCGGTGGAGTCGGCCTGCAAGCTGCTCGTCGCCGTGCTCCGCCAACCGGGACCGATGGGGGAGCGAATCGACGCCTGGCGCCGTGCGCTCACCGAGCTCGCCGACCGATCCCGGGGGGAGTCTGTCGCAGAAGCCGATGCGGCCGTCACTCGACTCGAGCGCCTCGGCGTCGAGCCGGGGATCGCCCGTTCGCTCCACGCCCTCGAGCGACTGCGTGGCGAGCTCGAGATCGCGCGCCTGGCCGGGGAACGACGGCTGCCGCTCGGCGACGCGAGCTTCCTCTACCGCAAAGCGGGCGAGATTCTCGACTTCGGCGTCCTCGATCAATGGTTTGCGACCGTGCCGGGAGACGACCGCTGGGAGAAGCGCGCCGCGGAGGGGCTTCGGGAGGATCTGTCGGCTGCCCGTCGCCGCATGACCGCGATGATTTTCGGCCGCCCCGAACGCGAGATCCGTGACCGATTTCGAGCCTTCGCCGTCGGGCACGAAACCGAGATCGGCCGTCTGCGTGCATTGATCGAGGACTTGGCAAGCCGCCGGCAGATCTCGATTGCGGCGATGGTTGTGGTCGTGCGCGAGCTCTGGAAGCTTGCAAGCCGTGGGTAACGTCGAGCAGGGCCTCGGGAGGGAACGATGCGATTCATCTACGGGTTCATCATGGGCGTTCTGGTCACGATCATCTCCGCGATCCTCTATCTCGCGTTCGCGAGCGGTGACTACGTTCTGCAACTGTCGCCGCACTATCATGAGATGACGAGCACGATCGCTTCGCTCAAGGAGGCCAAAGAACAGCGCGATCAGCTCGCCGCGCGGCTCGATACGCTCGCCAACGGGTTCGAACAGCTGACGCGTCGATTCAACGAGCTACAGGAGACGACGCGGGAGCCCGCTCGTCGCGACCCGGTTCCGCAGGCCGAGGCTCCCCCATCGGTGGAGGCGCCGCATCCGCGGGCTCGCTCCGAATCGACACCTTCGGGTCCGGCCGGGCCCTGAACAGCCAGCCGAACGCGACAGCTCCGGGAGAAGCGCAGTTCGGAAGCAAGGGCCGCGGTTTGCATGAAGGTGCCGAAAGACCATAATTAGTTAGCGACGTACATGCCCGACCGAGCAGGCAAAAAATCGACGAGAGCGATCGGACTTTCGCCGATGGCGCCGGGCACGAAGTTTCATTCCCAACCGCGAGGGTGAAACATTGAAAAGCCGCGTACAGGTCGTTGTGCTCGGTGCGGGTGACGCGTTCGGCAGCGGCGGGCTGCGCCAAAGCGCGTATCTGGTGCGCGCTCGGTCCGCGACGTTCCTGATGGACGCGGGCCCGACGGTGCTCCCGGCGCTCAAGGACGTCGGCCAAGACTCGGACGAAATCGATTTCATCCTTCTCAGCCACCTCCACGGAGACCATTTCGCCGGTATTCCGTTCATGATCATGGAGTACCTCTACGAGCGGCCGCGGAAACGGGAGCTGCTGATCGCGGGTCCGCTGGGCACCGAGCAGCGGACGATGGACCTCTTCCGCGCCATGTACAAGGAGACGGCGGCCCGGCCGCTCACGTTTCCGCTCCGCTTCCAAACGCTGGTTGGCGGCGAGAACGTCGACGTCGCAGGCGTGGCGATCGAGCCGTTCGCGGTCCCGCATCAGGAGCGGGAGCCGTCGCTCGGCGTGAAGGTCTCCGTCGACGGCAAGACGATTGTCTACTCGGGAGACTCCGGGTGGACGGAGGAATTCATCCGTCGGACCACCGACGTCGATCTCTTCCTCTGCGAGTGTTGCTACTGGGAGACCCAGGTCCACTTTCACATCAACTATCCGCAGTTCGAACGGAATCGCAGCCGGCTCGGCGCTCGACGTGTCTTGCTTTCGCATCTGGGCAGTGAGGTTCTCCGCAAGCTCGACCAGGTCAAAGAAGAGTGCGCTCGAGACGGGATGGTCATCGACCTGTAGCCCGCGAGCCTGCTCTTCGTGAGAGAGCCGGGTTCGTGGCGCGGCCCGCGCAGTCGATCGAGCCTCTGGCGCCTTTGATCGAGGTGGCGCGCCCCGACGTCGGCTCCGCGGTACGAGCCTCGCGACGTGTCGTAGCGCTCGACGCTTTCCGCGGCTTGACCATCGCCGGGATGATCCTCGTCAACAACCCGGGAAGCTGGAACGACGCTTACGGTCCGCTGACGCACGCGGAATGGAACGGGTGGACGCTCGCCGATCTGATCTTCCCGTTCTTTCTCTTCATCGTCGGTGTCGCGATCCACGTCTCCTTGGCGGACCGTGCGTCGCGTGGCGCCGGGCACGTCTCGCTGCGGATTCTGCGGCGTACCCTTCTGCTTTTCGGTCTCGGCATCGTTCTGAACGCGCTCACGGACCTCGACGGTCTCGCCACGTTGCGCATCCCGGGGGTGCTGCAACGAATTTCGCTGTGTTACCTAGCGGCGTCCGTGGTGTCTCTCGTGGCCGGTCCGCGCTCCCAGAGCGCCATTCTCGTCGGCCTGCTGGCCGGCTACTGGGCGCTGCTCGAATTCGTGCCGGTTCCCGGGGCCGGGGCAGGTCGCCTGGACCCCGAGCACAACCTCGCCGCCTATCTCGACCGGCGCATCTTTGGCGAGAGCCACCTCTATCATCAGACGTGGGACCCCGAGGGATTGCTCTCGACGATGCCCGCGATCGCGACGACCCTGTTCGGCGTTCTCGCGGGTCGCTGGCTATTCGGCAAACGGCCTCCCTGGCAGACGACGCTCGGCCTGACCGTCGCCGGGGCGCTGGCGGTCGCCGCCGGCGAGCTGATGAGTCTCTGGCTGCCGATCAACAAGAATCTCTGGACGAGCTCGTACGCCATCTTTGCCGCGGGCATGGCGTCGATGCTTTTCGGGTTCTGTTACTGGCTGGTCGACGTGAAGCAGGTGCGCCGGCCGGTTCGTCCCCTGGTGGTCTTCGGGGTCAACTCGATCGCCGTGTACGTGCTGTCGATGGCCGTGGGGGAAGTGCTCGAGCGAATCACCCTGCACGGAGAGAACCTCCGCGCGCGCATCTGCGAGACTTTGTTCACCTGGTGGGCGCCGCCGGAGGCGGCCTCGCTACTGTTTGCGGTGAGCTACGTCGTCGTATGGCTCGGGATCATGGAGGTTTTCTACCGCAAGCGCATTTTCATCAAGCTTTAGAGGCTACCGGCTACCGGCTACAGGCTACCGCAAAAGCCCCATAGGTCTTTGTGCGGTAGCCTGTAGCCGGTGGCCGGTAGCCGCTCCTCACCGTCCCCTCGGCCGTTGTCGCGCTCGGGCCTGTTCGGCACGTAGGTCGTCCGGAGTGACGAGCACGGACGACGCCTTTTCCTCGCGCTCTCGCTCGGCGTCGCGGGCAAAGAACAGGCCGAAGGATCGACGCACCAGCTCCTCGCAGAACGGGATTCCACGCCCGCTTCGCCGCTCGGCGATCGCTGCCGCCGTGGCCGTGGCGAGCCCCGCCGGGCCCGGTCGGGCCGTTTTGGCAAAAAAATAGGCCGCTTCGTCCAGGCGTCGGCGCCACGACGAAGCACGCTCGGCCGAGAACAGCTCCGCGACGGCGGCCTGCACGATTTCTTCCACGCGGGAGATCTGAGCCGTCCGATCGAGAACGATCGGGCTTTCGCGGATCTCGCGATAGCGAGCGAGATGGGAAGCGAGGAGCGCCTCGGGCAAGAACCACTGATGGAGCTCGACTTCCTCGAAGAGGGCAGCGGACGAGTCGAGGCTCGCCGGGGTGACGTCGCCTGGTGACGGAAGGTCAGCGGGCTCGGCCGCCTTCGGGAAGAGCTGAAGGCGAAGTTGCGGATAGTGCGCCGCCGATTCCGAAACGTCGTCGCGTTGCCGCGCTCGCTCGTAGCCCTCGGCAGCAACCCAGTCACAGTAGCGCCAATCGATCTCGACGAGCCGCAACCCGTGCCGCGCCTCGAGCTCTTCACGCAGCGCTCGAACGCTCTTGCGGTTCACTTCGGAGAGCACCGCTTCCTTGAGTCCGGCGGGCTCGTTGACGACGGTGCTCAAATGGTAGAAGCCGCCGCCGCTGCGGGCCTTGAGAATCCACAGGAGACGGTCGCCGAGCGGGTCATTGAGGGAGAGAAACCCCTCCGCTTCGGCGCCCGCGAGCGGTGACCGAGCCGGGGCGGCAGTGCCCACGTCGGCGGCCGGAGCGGATATGCCTTTCTGCTTCAGCCGGTAGAGTGAGCGCCGCGCCTCCCGCCGCAAGGGCTTGTCCAGGCGCGCGTCGGTTTCGATGCGCGCCAGCAGTCGGGCGCTCTCGACCGACACAATGCCGCCGCAAAGCTCGGCAACCGCCAGAGCAGTCGTCGAATCGGCTCCGAGCGCCGCGGAGAGCGTCTCGATGCTCGGCTCGTCGGGCGAGACGCCGAGGCGCTTCAATGCCTCCAGGCCTTGGCGGAGCCTCATTTCGCGCGGGTCGGCCATCTCACCGCCGGCGCCGTCCTCGGTGCCCGGTTTCGGGCGGGGGAGCGCTCGCCGGCGGGGCGCCGGCCGCGGCCGTGGTCGCCGGGTTCTCGAAGGACTTCAGCTTCTCGGTCACGTGATCGGCGACCCACTTGGGGTCCCACCACTCGACCGGGTCCACGTGTATGCCGTCGACCATGATGCTGAAGTGCAGATGATCGCCGGCGGCGAGGCCGGTCTCGCCGGTGCGCCCGAGGCTATCGCCCCGCTGCACGCTCTGGCCGACGGCCACGCCGATCGAGCTCAGATGTCCGTAAAGCGAGAATAGCCCGAGGCCGTGGTCGAGGATCACCACATTGCCGTAGATACCGAGGTTCTCGGCGAACACGACCTTGCCGTTGTTCTCGGCGACGACGGGGCTCTGACGCAACGATGCGAGGTCGAACCCGAGGTGGGTCTGCGAATCGATGACCGTGCCGTCGTGCTTGTAGGTTCGCCGGTCGGCGAAGCTCGAGAGCGGCGCGGAGTCCGGCTGGCGCAGAAACACCTCGCTCCACAGCATCTTCGGTTCGGAGTGGCTACACACCTTGCGTATGGTCTCTTCGCTCTGCTTGCGGAGGCTGCGATTGATGGCGAGATAGCCCGCGAGCAGATCGTCGGTTGCGGCGAGGTGGTTGATCTCGAGAAGCCCCGGCACTTTTCGCTTGAGGAAGTCGTCGTTGACGTCGAGCGTTCGCTCCGCGAACTTCCGCGGCTTGATCGAAACGAAGAAGTCGGCCGCGCGCCGGTTGCCGGCGGCATCCTCGGCGACGACCTTCGGGCGCGCGGCCGGTGTGAGATCCTGCGGCACGGCGAAGATCGCCGCGGCGATGTCCGCGTCGGGAAGCAGGCCTTTGGTCCCCGGGAAAAAGTACTGCTCCACGACGACGCCGCTTCGCACCGCGTCTTTCGACGTCTTGTAGATCACCATGTCGCTGCCGCCGAGCCGCATGTAGTGTTGGGTCGTCAGCACCTCCACGCTCGGCGGCGTGTAGTCGATCTGGATCGGCTGGACGAGCGTCGGCGGCCGCGACACGAGGAAGTTCAGCCACGACCCGTCGCGAGCCGTGACGGTCAGCTTCGCCGGACCTTCGGGCATCTTCGCGTCGCTCGGGGCGACTGCGAGCGTGAACGATTTTTCGTGAATCCCGCTGCCGCGCCAGCTCGCGGCCGGATAGCCCTCGGAAAGCACCTGGTAGCGCGTTCCGCCAGCATCGATCGAGACGTCGAGCGAAGCCAAGCCGGTCCCCCAGTCGGCGACGTCGAGCGGAATCTCGGCGTGCTTGCCAAGGAACTGGAGCGGCTGCCGGAGCGTCGCGGTCGGACGCGACCACTCGAACTTCACCCAGCCGAAATAGCCGATGGCGAGCAAGACGGCGATGGTCGCCCAGAGCCGCAATCGGCGGAGGAAACCGCCGCCCCGCGGGTCTCTGCGTGACGAATCGGACAGCATGAGAACAGCGGGGTTACATATGGGCGAGGCTACGGTGTGTCAACATGATCGTCAGCTAACGTGGACCTTCGGCGGCAACCAAGGCGGGCTGGCGCCCGCGGCTGGTACTTTCGCCGTGGCGCTTGAGCACTGCTTCCACTGCGACCCCGGCTGGAGCTCGATGGCCGCCATGGAAACCTTCGTCGCCAAGCACACAGCCAAGATCCGGGGGATGCTCTCCGGTCGATGGGCGCAGCCACGGGATCGGGCCTCTCCCGCTCGCGATGATGCAGAAGCCGAGTGGCCGTAGGCCGCCCGTTGACACGCGAAGATCGGCTTTGCCATACCCGCGCCGTGTGAAACGCCGCCTTTTCGCTCTCTCGCTCGCCGCAGCGATCGCGGGGTGCTCCGTCAACCCGGTCACCGGCCAGCGGGAGCTTCAGATCATCCCGGAATCGGTCGAGCTGTCGCAGGGAGAGCGGCAGTACCAGCCGGCGCAGCAAGCCGGTGGGGGCCAGTACCGCCTTGACCCGGAGCTCTCCGCCTACGTCCGCGAAGTCGGCGCGAGGCTCGCGGCCGTCGGCGATCGGCCGAGCCTCCCCTACGAGTTCGTCGTTCTGAACAGTTCCGTCCCGAACGCCTGGACGCTCCCCGGGGGGAAGATCGCGGTCAATCGCGGCCTCCTTCTCGAGCTCGGCGACGAGTCCCAGCTCGCCGCCGTGCTCGGCCACGAGGTGGTGCATGCTGCGGCCCGTCATCCGGCGCAATCGATGCAGCGCGCCCTCGTTCTGCAGACCGCTCTACTCGGGCTCGAGATCGGCCTCGCGGACACTTCCTACGGCCCGCTCGCCGGCGCGGGGGCCTCGATCGGCGCGGCGCTGGTGGTGCAGCGCTATAGCCGCGAGCAGGAGCTCGAAGCGGACCACTACGGCATGATCTACATGTCCCGCGCCGGCTACGATCCGCAGGCGGCCGCCACGCTGCAGGAGACGTTCGTGCGGCTCGCCGAAGGCGGGCAGGAGGGATGGCTGGCAGGAATCTTCTCGAGCCATCCGCCGTCCAGCGAGCGGGTCGAAGCGAATCGGGCCACACTCGCCTCCCTGCCGCCCGGCGGCAACCTCGGCCGGGAAGACTTTCGAAGACACACAGCCTCGCTGCAGCGTACGCGCGACGCCTATCGGGCCCACGACGAGGGTCGCGCGGCCTTAGCCCGCGGCGACGCCCGGGGCGCGCTCCGGCAAGCGGACGAGGCGCTGAAGATCGAGCCGCGCGAGGCGCTCTTTCACGGTTTGCGCGCCGACGCGGAGACGCGGCTGCGGCGCTATGACGACGCGCTCGAAGACTACACGCAGGCAATCGAGCGTGACGGAGACTACTTTCAGTTCTACCTCCAGCGCGGCCTGCTGCACCGCCGCGCGGGTGACGACGACCCCGCCCGGCGCGATCTCGAGAAGAGCGTGAACCTCCTCCCCACCTCGGTGGCGAACTTCTCGCTCGGCGAGCTGGCGCTGGCCGCAGGGGACTCGAGCGAGGCGGTCGAGCGATTTCGCAGCGCGGCGTCGGCCGACGACGAGATCGGCCGGCGTGCCAAGATCGCGCTCGCCCGCATCGAGCTGCCGCAGAGCCCGCAGGGCTATCTGAGCTACGACACCCACCGCGACGACAGCGGCTACCTGATCGTCGAGATCCGCAACAACGGCCCCGTCGCGGTTCGCGACGTGCGCGTGGAGCTCCAGATCGACGACAAGAAGGACAAGCTTCATCAACGCGACGTGCTCACCTTCCGCCACGCGATCTCGGCCGGAAGCTCCGCCAGGAAGACCAGCCGGATCGGCCCGCTGCCGGGTCCGACGGCGGAGAAGAAGGTCGAGGTGCGCATCGTCGAGGCCGACGTGGCAGAGTAGCCCTCGATCTCGGACGCTGGCGGACCCCTCCTTGCCTTTCCTGGTTCCGGTTTACGATTTCGAGGCCGCTTTACGGGCCTGGCGCTCGACGCGACTGAGGTCTGCGAGCCACGCTCTCGTCACGGCTCCTCCACGAGGCGTTCGTCGTCTTGGTTCGCTGTGCGCGCTTCGGGCACCCGGACCGCGGATGCTCGAGATCGATGTGTTTGCATGGGCGGGTGCGTGGTATCTCTCTTACGATGGCCTTGCTGATCGCCCGCTATCACGAGATCACGCTGAAGCGTGGCAACCGCGCGCGGTTCGCTGCGCAACTGATCGACAACATCCGCCACGCGACTATCGATCTGCCGGTTGGCAAGATCGCCGATCGCCACGGACGCGTGGCCGTCGTGCTGAACGACGACTCCGCGTGGCCCGCGCTTCGCGAACGGCTGCGCCGCGTCTTCGGCGTCGCCAACTTCTCGCTGGCGAGGAGCGTTCCCTGGCCGCCGATCGAGAACGGTCAAACGGCGGATCTCGCTCCGCTCGCGCGCGCGATCGTGGAGGAGATCCGTCCGCGGCACTTCGATTCCTTCCGCGTCGTCACCCGCCGCGCGGACAAGCGCTTTCCGCTCCCGTCGCCCGCGGTCAATGCCGCGGTCGGAACGGTCATCAAGGAAGCGACCCGGCGGCGTGTCGATCTCGATCGCGCGGAGCTGACGGTCACGATCGAGATCCTGCCCGGAGAGATGCTCTATTCCGTCGAGAAGGTTCCGGGCGCCGGCGGCCTCCCGGTCGGCGTTTCCGGCCATGTCGTCGCGCTGCTCTCGGGAGGGATCGACTCGCCCGTGGCCGCCGCGCGCATGATGCGGCGAGGCTGCCGCGTCACGTTCGTGCACTTTCACAGTGCCCCCTATCTCGACCGCTCGAGCCAGGAGAAGACGCGCGAGATCGTGCGGCGGCTCGTCGCCTACCACGGCGACGCCCGGCTGGTGCTGGTGCCGTTCGGCGAGGTCCAGCGAGAAATCGTCACGGGCGTGCCGCCGCCGCCCCGGGTCATTCTCTACCGACGAATGATGCTGCGGATCGCCTCGGAGATCGCCCGTCGGATCGGCGCCGAGGCGCTGGTCACGGGCGACAGCCTCGGTCAGGTGGCCTCGCAGACGTTGTCCAATCTGGCCGTCGTCGAGCAGGCGGCCTCGCTGCCTCTCTTCCGTCCGTTGATCGGCATGGACAAGCTCGAGATCAGCACGGAAGCCGAGCGGCTCGGCACGTTCGAAATCTCGATCGAGCCGGACCAGGATTGCTGCTCTCTCTTCGTACCGCGGCATCCGACGACGCGCGCGCGCCTGGCCGCGATCGAGGCGGCCGAATCCGCGCTCGACGTGCCTCGGCTGATCGCCGTGGCGGTCGACGGCGCCGTCGTCGAGCGCTATCGCTATCCCGTCGCGGACCGCGAGCCCGCGGCGGAGCGTCTGCGAGCGGCGAGAGATCGATGACGAATCCCCCCGAGATCGGCGCGCGTTCGGCGCTCGGCGAAGCCTACCTCGAAGGTCGGCTGGCGCAGGCGCGCCTGCGCGGCGAATTCCGGCCGAGCCGCCGCGAAGACGTCACGGAGATCGAGCGACTGGCCCGCGCGGAGCGTAGCGCAGCGATCGCGCGCGGAATCGAGGCGCTTCGTCGCGGCGAGGTCGCCTATGGCGTCTTGGCCGCCGGAGCGAGCACACGGATGAATCTCGCCGAAGTGCCGCCCGAAGCGCACCGTCTGCTCGAGCGAGCGGGAGGAGCGGAGATCAAGAGCAAGGCAATGGTACCGGTCGTCGAGATCGACGGACGGGTGCTGTCCTTTCTCGACCTCTTTCTCGCCAACGTCGTACGTTTGTCGAGCGAGACGCGGACCTCGTGTCCGATCGTACTCTTGGTGAGCGAGGCCAACCGGGAAGAGATCGAGCGACACATCGGCCGGGCCGCGGAGATTTCGCCGGAAGCGGTTTTCCCGTTTTGCCAGGCGCTCGATCCCCAGATCGTCGCCAGCGTCGCCGACGTCGAGCGCTCGCGCAAGAATTTCGCGAGCCAGCGCGACGTCGAATGCGCTCTCGAGCTGTCGCGGAGCTTCGCCGGCTGCGAGCTCGCGATCCGCAGACCGGGCGGTCACGGCGAGTTTCTGCATCAACTGATCTCGTCCGGCACGCTCGCCCGGCTGCTGCGGCGCGGAGTTCGCTACCTGAGCGTTCGCAACATCGACAACATCGGCGGGCTGCTCGACGATCGCTGGCTCGTGATCCTCGGGAGGATGATCGAGGCGGAGCGAAACCTCGTCGTCGAGGTATCTCGCCGGCCGGACGGCCCGGCGGGGAAGGGCGGCGCGCTGATCGTGCGTCCGAGCGGCGATTTCGAGCTGGCCGAGGACCCCGCTTTCGCCGGCACCGGCATCGATCCCCGGGAGTCGTACTACATCAACAACGCGACGGCGATCCTCAAGGTGGAGTATCTCTTCCGCATCTACGACACCTCGGACGCCGAAATCCTCGACAGCCCGCCGGCGAAGCTCGCCGAGATCGCCGACCGTGGCCGGCAGAAGTTTCCTTCGCTGATCGACGTCAAGCCCGTGCGGCTCTCGACCGGACAGATCGCCGGCGCGTTCGTGCGCGAGACCAATCTTTGGGAATCGAGCGGCGTCGAGCGCGGCCTCGGCGTCGATGCCGCGGGTGTCGCCTCGGTGAAGGACGTCGAGGAGGGCTTCGAGCAGGCGAGCGTCGAGGAGCAGCGAGAGCGGGCGCTGCGCGTGCGCTTCGCGGCCACCAAGAAGTGGGAGGACTATGCCGGAATCAATGCGCGGCTTGCTCCGCATCTGGCGCGGCGCATCCTGGAAGGGCCGCTCGTTCCGACGGTCTGACTCCAAGGTCCTCGTCGAGAACCCGATCGAAGCAGGAGAGCGTTCCGAGATCTATTGCCCGACAATGTGACGTCTCCCGACGCCGGGCCACGCGAGAACGCACGGCGGGTATTTTCGGGCCCGGCTAACCCGCGGCGCGCTGCTCCCCGCGCGCCGCGGCCTCCATCGCGGCGAGGGTCGCATCGAGGTCCGGCACCGTCGGCGCGAGGCGACGGCGAAAGCGCGCGCCGCGGAACCAAACGGAGAGCACGCGCTCGACGACCTCGGGCTGGAAGAAGGCTCGTTCCGGGATGTCCATCATGTTCATCACGCGGACGAAGGTGCGGAACACCAGCGGGTCGACGCGGGTGGCGGGGAGCACGCCGTCGTCGAAGTAGGAGTCGTACAGGCGAACCGCCCAGGAGGTCGGCGCGGCGCCGACCTTCCGCGAGGCGACATGGTCGGCGGCGACGGAGGCGTAGTAGAATGGCTCGATCTCTTCCCGTGCTCCTTCGTCGAGCAGCCGCGCCGCGCGTGCCGGATCGCCGGCCGCCGCGTCGAGCGCCTCGCCGAGAAGCCGCGCGTGCATGAACGCCTGGCTCGTGCCGCGCCCGTAGAGCGGATTGGTGTGATACGCCGCGTCGCCGAGGACGAAAAACCCCGTCGCGAGCGGCTCGCCGCGACGGTCGACGAAGCGCCGGAGGCAATTCTCGAGGCCCCCCATGGCGAGAACGTCGCGGCCGAGCACGGGCATCGGCTCGGCAAGCTCGGGATCGCCGAAGGCAGCGATGCCCGGCAACGCGCCGACCAATGTCTCGAACGCTCGCGCGTTCTGCAGAACCTTCAGGCGCTGGAGCGAAAGGTGGGCGGCGAAGGTGATCGAGTACGATCGGTTGTCGGCGGGGAAGATCGCGTACTTGATCCAGCCGAAGTCTGCCATGGTCGGCTCGCGCCCCCGCGGCGGGAAGTCCCGATCGGGCCTGCGCCTGTAGAAGCGGGTGTAATAGAGGATCGCCGACGGCGAGCGCTTCTCGTACGGGGGCGCGGCGCCGATTGCTTCGAGCCAATCCCCCGCCCGCGAGCCTCGTCCGGTCGCATCGACGACGAGGCCGGCAGCGATCGTTCGACTCCGGCCGTTCGCGCCGATGCGGACGCCCCGGACCCTCGGAGGGTTTCCGGGGCGTGCGAGAAGACCCTCTACGGCGGTGTCGCAGACGATCTCGACCCGCGGGTCGCGACTCACGTAGCCCCGCAGCAGCCACTCGAACGTCGTGCGGCGGGACCCAATCGTGACTAGATCTTCGTCGCCCGGCTCGGGCGCCACGGGCCCGAGGCTCTGCGGCGGAAAGTCGAGCAGGCGTATCTCGACCGCTCCTGCGGCGAGGAGCTCCGCGTAGAAGTCGGGATAGGCGCCGAGAAGGATGTTTCTGAGCCGCGCCAAGAACGCGTGCGAGTGCCGGCTTTGCGGCACCCCCCGGCGCGACCAGCGCAAGAACGCGTCTTCGCTGGAATCGGTGTCGGGGGCGGGGTCGGCCTCGACGAGCACGACCTCCGCGCCGCGCTCGGCGAGCGCGAGGGCCGCCGCGAGCCCGGCGATCGATGCGCCGGCGACTACGGCACGCTGTCCGCGGAGGTCGACGGGCACGTATCGCGAGACGATCGCCATCGGCAAACGGGCGGAGAGGACTATAATGGGTAGCGTGAAAAAGGTCACCTACCGTGTGAGGCCCGAAACTGCGGTCCTGACCCGCGGCTTCGACCCTCGGCTCTCCGTCGGGTCGGCCCGCCCGCCGGTGTACCGCACCTCGACCTTCGTATTCTCGAGCCCCGAGGCAGCGGAACGCGCGTTCGCGATCGCGCTCGGCAAGGTTCAGCCGCAAGACGACGAGAACGTCGACCTCATCTACGCGCGCCTGTCGCACCCGAACGCCGAGATCCTCGAGGACCAGCTCGTGCCGCTCGAGCGAGGCGCGCGTGCGCCGCCGTCTTCAACTCGGGCATGGCGGCGATCGCGACCGTCTTCTTCGCGCTGTTGCCCAAGGGTTCGACGCTGCTGCACACGCAGCCGCTCTACGGTGGCACGCAGCACCTCGTCCACCAGATGCTCGAGCCGCTCGGCTTGCGTGGCATTCCAGTCCCGGCCGGTGATCGCGCGGCGTTGGCAGACGCCGTCGCACGGACGAGCGAGCTCCGGCTGATCTTCCTCGAGACGCCCGCCAACCCGACGCTTCACATGTCGGACATCGCGCACGCGATCGAGGTGGCGCGCCGCCATCCTGACCGGCCGCTCGTGGCGGTCGACAACACCTTCCTGGGCCCGATCTTCCAGCACCCGCTCGAGCTCGGCGCGGACCTCGTCGTCTACTCGGCGACCAAGTTCCTCGGCGGCTTCAGCGACATGCTCGCCGGCGTGGTGATGTCCGCCGACGCGGCACTCGTGGCCGAGCTTCGCGGCTTGCGCGCGCTATTCGGCAACATACTCCAAGCCGACGAGGCGTGGATTCTCGACTCGCGGCTGTCGACGGTCGCGCTGCGCATGAACCGGCAGAGCAAGAACGCGCAGCGGATCGCCGAGCGCCTCGCGGAGCATCCCCGCGTGAAGCGGGTCTTCTACCCGTCGCTCTTCACCGACCCCGAGCAGATGCGCATCCGCGACGCGCAGTGCGATTTTCCCGGATCGCTGCTCGCGCTCGAGATCGAGGGCGGCAAGCCGGGCGCGTTCGAGTTCCTGCGACGGCTGAAGATCGCGCGCAACGCGGTGAGCCTGGGCGGCGTCGAGACCCTCGCCTGCCATCCGATGACGACCACCCACAGCGAGCTCTCCGCGGCAGAGCTCGCGCAGGCGGGCATCACGCCCGGCCTGGTGCGCATCTCGGTCGGCACCGAGCACTGGAGGGATCTGCTCGCGGACTTCGAGGGGGCGCTGGGGGGATAGGCTACCGGCTACCGGCTACCGCAAGAGGCTCCGCGGAGTCTTTGCCGGTAGCCTGTAGCCCGTAGCCCTCATTTCGGCGGCATCCGTATCGCCCCGTCGAGGCGGATCGTCTCGCCGTTCAGCATCGCGTTCTCGACGATGTGGCAGGCGAGCGCCGCGAACTCGGCGGGCTTGCCGAGACGCTTGGGAAACGGCACGTCCTTGGCGAGCGCCCGGCGAGCTTCTTCGGGCAGCAGCGCGAGCATCGGCGTATCGAACGTCCCGGGGGCGATCGTCATGCAGCGGATGCCGAGCGAGGCGAGGTCGCGGGCGATCGGCAGGGTCATTGCGACCACGCCGCCTTTCGAGGCCGAGTAGGCGACCTGTCCGATCTGACCGTCGAAGGCCGCCGCCGACGCCGTGTTGATGATCACGCCGCGCTCCCCGTCCTCGTTTGGAGCCCCTTCGGACATGCGGGCGGCGGCGAGGCGAATCACGTTGAAGCTGCCGATCAAGTTGATCTCGACCGTCTTCTTGAAGATCTCGAGCGGCATCGGCCCCTGCTTGGCGATCGTGCGCGCGGCGGTAGCGACCCCCGCGCAGTTGATGACGATTTGCAGGCCGCCGAACGTATCGACCGTTTTGGCGACGGCTGCCGCGACCTGCTCCCCGCTCGTCACGTCGGCGGCGCAGAAAAGCCCGCCGATCTCCTTGGCGACGCGCTCGCCCTCCGACTGCGGCCGGTCGAGAATCGTCACCCGGCCGCCGCCCTCGGCGAGTCTCCGCGCCGTCGCTTCGCCGAGCCCGGAGGCTCCACCGGTCACCACTGCCACGCTGCCCTTGATCTTCATTCGTTCGCCGTTCCTTTCTCGGAGGGATCGCCCTCTGTTGCACTCCTCGGGAATGCCGACAACAGGGGCCGGGCGACCGCCGCCGAGCAGTCGGCGCGCTTGGAGGCAGCGGCGGAACGCCCGCCGACACTTCTCCCCGGCGTTTTCGTCCGCCGCATCGCTGTGGGCGACGAGCAGACGGTGGAAAGCAACCGGCCGAGGCTTCACCGCTTGCATCAATCGGTCGAATCGGCGAACGGCTCGCCGCTATCGCCTCCTCTCGAACCCGGTCCACTGTCCAGCGCTTCGCCAAATCGACCACCCGGCGGCCCCGGCGAGGGCCCGGTACACGGGGTGAGACGTCGGAACGAGCACGAACGCCGTCGAGTAGCGGTCGAGAATGGCGCTCACCGCACTCGGCGCCTCCTCGCGCTCGAGTGCGAACGCCGCCTCGGCCACATCGGCGCCGTAGCAATCGTTTCGGGAGTCGAAGAACACGCGGACACCGCGTGGCGCGGCGAGCCAGAGAAGCAAGCCCGAGGACTGGAACGGCGCATAGACGTTCGCGCCGTCGGGCAGCTCCTCAGCCAGACGCGCGAAACCGGCATCGCCGATCTCCGGCGCGATCCACTCCGCCCAGTGGCGATGACGATCGGCAATCCACCACAGCCCGATTGCCAGTGCGACTCCCGGCGCCAAGGCGAGCGCGGCCCAGAGCCGCGGCCAAGGCGGGCCCGACGGGGCCCCCGCTTCGGCGCACAAGTCGTCGACCTCGGCATGCATCAGAACCGCACCGACGACCACGGCGAGCGTCGTGTGCCGCGCCTGGTAAGTGGCGAGCCCGAGGAGAGCGGCCGACAGAGCGGCGCGCGCGAGGTTTCGCTGCCGAACGAACGCGCTGGCAACGAGAGACGCGACGACTGCGAGGGCGGCGACGTTGAAGGGATTCACGAAGGGCGCGGCGCTTCGCCAGATGGGGAAAAACTCGACGATGTGTCGGTGGATGACGGCGGTCGTCGCGTCGCCGCCCCCCAGGTAGCGTTCGACCAGACCGTGGAGACGGCTGCCATACGGATTGATCAGCGTGACGAGCGCCGCGAGCGCGGCGCAGCCGAGCCGCTGCCGGCGAGAGCGGATCGTGTCCACTGGCTCGAAGGCCGCGGCGGCGAGAATCGCGACGCCGAGCGGAAAGCTCCCGTGCGCGTTGGCCCAAAGCCATTCGAGCAGGATCGCCGCCATCGCCCGCAGGCGGCTCCAGCCGGGAGAGAATGCGAGCGCCGCCATCGCAACCGGCAGGATGAGCGATACGTGTGACGGGCGCGGCGCGAATGGAGCCTCTCGCGAGCCGGCGAGGAGCAGAACCAGAGCGAGGACGGCGCTCGCCGGATGACGAGCTCGCGCCACCATGGCACCCGCGGCGACGAAAACCACCGCGGCGCCGCAGAGTGAGGAAACCAGCGGCAGGAATGCCGGCCCTAGTGCGGCGAGGCCGAGCGCATCGAGCACGCCGAATGCGAGCTCGTGCATCACCCATGGATGCGCGGGAGAGGTGAAGGAGTAGAGGTTGCGTCTCGGCACATCGAGCGTGGCGAGCACGTCTCGGCCGGCCGCGCCGATCCACCACACGTCTGGATCGTCCACGGGCTGGATCACGGCGCGCGCGGCGAGGACCGCGAACAGCGCCGCCAGGGACGCGCCCGCGAACCAGGGCTTGCTCAGCGCAGCCAGCGCGGCCGCGGAGACAGCCGGCCGCTTCACCGACCGGATCGCTGTTCTTTCTCGGCGGCCTTCAAGGCGCGGAGCTTGGCGATCGCCACCTGCGTGGCACTGATCTCGGCGTCGAGCTTGCGGAGGTCGGTGATCTGCGTGGCCTCGCGCGCCTTCAGCGTCGGCAGCTCTGTCGCGCGCAACGCCTCCGCCCGGACGACGTTCGCCTGCGTCGCCTCGAGCACTTCCTGCGCGTGATCGCGATCGCGCTTCTTCCGGATCACTTGGAGCTCGAGGTTGTTGATCGCGGCTTCCGCCTTCTCCTGGAGGTCCTCGCCGCCGCGTTGCTTCTCGAGAACGCTCTCCCAACCCTGGTCCGCGCGCTCCGCGGCGGCCGAGGATTCGGGAGACGAGGTGGCGCCGCGATTCGAGTAGTGTAGGTGGCCCTGCTCGTCGGTCCACCGGTACATGTCTTCTGGGTAGACTCGGCCGGCGCCGGCGAGCGCCAGCGTGATCAGCAAAGCAGCGAGTGGCTTCACCACGCGGCGATTATGACGTGTCGCCGCCGGAGAGGGCAAACCCGGGAACTATCCGGGGAATCGAGCTTGCTCTAGGATCGCATCATGCTCGCCAGCCCGACGGCCGATTCCTCGGTCTGCTTCGAAGCAACGCTCGCTCGCCACGGCCTCGCCCCGCTCCGCCGGGCCACCGTGAGGACCCTCCAGGTGAACGTCGGCAAGCTCTGTAACCAGGCGTGCCACCACTGCCACGTCGACGCGGGTCCGAAGCGGACCGAGATCATGGCGCGCACCACCGTCGAGCGGGTGATCGAGCTGCTCGGCGCGAGCCCGGCCGTCGAGACGGTCGACATTACGGGCGGCGCGCCCGAGCTGAACCCGAGCTTTCGCTTCCTCGTCGAGAGCGTGCGCCGCTTGGGTCGGAGGGTGATCGACCGGTGCAATCTCACCGTGCTCTCGGAATCGGGTATGGAAGGCCTTCCGCGATTCTTTGCCGAGAACGAGGTCGAGCTCACCTGCTCGCTACCGTGCTACACGGCAAAGAATGTCGACCAGCAGCGGGGCAAAGGAGTCTTCGACAAGAGCATCGACGCTCTGCAGACGCTGAATCGCCTGGGCTATGGGAAGCGCGGGTCGGGGCTCACGCTGAACCTGGTTTACAATCCCGTCGGTGCCTTCTTGCCGCCGTCGCAGGCGAAGCTCGAGAACGACTACAAGCGAGAGCTGGCCCTGGCCTTCGGCATCGAGTTCGATCATCTGTTTACGATCACCAACATGCCGATCCAGCGCTTCGCCGCCGATCTCGTGCGCTCCGGAAGACATCAGGCGTACATGTCTCTGCTCGTCAACCACTTCAATCCGGCGACGGCAGCGGGCGTGATGTGCCGCTCGCTCGTGAGCGTCGGCTGGTCCGGCGCGCTCTACGACTGCGACTTCAATCAGATGCTGGAAATTCCCCTGCCGCCCCGCCATCCGCGCACGATCTTCGAGCTCTCGAGCGTCGATCGTCTGGCCGGCGCTCCGATTGCGACGGCGAGCCACTGCTTCGGCTGCACGGCAGGCTCCGGCTCGAGCTGCGGCGGCGAGATCGTTTGACCCCGAAGCGAAATTATCCGGCGAGGCGAAACGCGGCGGGCTCGCGCCTGGCGCAGGCCGCGTCACGAGCGCCAGGTCTACCGCGATGCCGTCTTTTGGGGCATGGAAGGCTTCGAGAGAGAAGCTCGTGGCGGACAAGCCAGGCGCGAGCCCGCCGCGTTCGGGTCACGGAAGGAATTTCGGATCGGGTTAACCCCCTCGGTCCTCCGGAGCGAGCGTGGTCTCGATGCGCCCCACACGTGTTCCGGAATGATTCGTCAAGGCGGGGCGCCAGAGATCTTCGAGCGCGTGAAGCGCTCGGTCGTCGAGCCATCGCGCTTGGCGAAGGACCTCCAGCGTGGCGGGGGCCACCGCGCGCGCGGCTCCGTCGCGCACCTTGAGGCAGAGGCCGAGACCGGTTTGGAAGTCGGCGACGCCCTCTACGCCCTCGGCTCCGCCCTTGGCGAGGAGGCGCCCGCCCGCGGCCTCCATCAGCCGGGTATCGAATCGCCCCGAGCCGCCGATCAAGTCGGGATGGCGGCGCATCGCCTGCGCCACCCGCTCGAAAGGCTTACGGAGCTCCTGCGGTGCCTCGTCGGGGCGAGCGAGACAGGCGAACGCGCGCGCCGCGCTACCGAGCGGCACCGCAAACGTCGCCGCACCACACCCGTCGACCGCCGTCACGACGTCTTGCGGCCGAAGTCCGCAAGCCTCGGCGACCGTCCGGCGCATGAGCTCCTGCACCGCTCCCGCGGGGTCCAGATAGGCACCGGCGGGAACGCCGAGCGCGGCGGCGACCGCGAGCATCCCCGCATGCTTCCCGCTGCAGTTGTGGTGAAGGACCGAAATGGCCGCACCGAGCCGGGCCGCGGTCTCGGCGTGGAACGGCGGGTGGATTCCGCACTGAAGCGCGGTCGCCGCAAGCCCGAGCCGGGCGAGCAGGCGCTCGACGAGAGCCGTATGCCGCGGCTCGCCACTGTGACTCGCGGCGACGATCGCCAGCGCCTCGTCGTCCGCTCCGAGCCGATCGAGAGCGCCACTCCGCACGACCGCCGCCGCCTGGAACGGCTTGGCCGCCGAGCGCAGAAAGACGGGCTCCCCGGCGCCGCCCGGTGACCGCATCGCTCCCGGTCCGCAAAACGCGAAGTCGATCTCGTGCCGACTCTCGACATGCTCGCCGCGGAAGATCTCGACCGTCAGGGTACCTGCAGCGGGCATGTCAGTTGCCGAAGACCGCGCGTTGCGAGTCGCTCTCCTTGGTTGCGACCCGTCTCCGGTCGAACGGCCTACCACGCGAGTGCCTGTTCGAAATCCGCGATCAGGTCCTCGGTCGCCTCGATTCCAACGGAGAGGCGGACGAGACCGTCGCCGATGCCGAGCCTCGCCCGGTCCTCGGGGGAGAGACCGGAATGCGACGTCGTCGCCGGACGGGTGATCAGCGTTTCGACGCCGCCGAGGCTCGGCGCCGAGATCGGCAGCTCGAGCCGAGCGAGCAGGCGCTCGGCGGCCTCCAGCCCGCCCGCGAGCTCGAAGCTCAGCATGCCGCCGAAACCGTCGAAGAGGTCGCGTGCTCGCGCGTGCCGCGGGTGGCTTTCGAGCCCCGGATGGTTGACCCGCGCAATCGCCGGGTGGCGTTCGAGGAAGCGGGCGATCTCGAGCGCGCCCCGATTCTGTTGACGGACCCGCAGCGCGAGCGTCTTCATTCCGCGGTGCAACAGGAAGGCCGCGTGCGGGTCGAGCGACCCGCCGAGATGGCCGAGCTTCCGCGTGATCGCCTCGACGAGCGCGGCGCGGCCGATCACCGCGCCCGCGACGATGTCGTCGTGGCCGTTCAAGTACTTCGTACAACTGTGGATCGAGAGATCGAAGCCGCGTTCGGGCGGACGGAAGTTCACCGGGCTCGCGAACGTGTTGTCGACGATCGAGACCAACCGATGCCGGCGCGCAAAAGCGACGACCGCCTCGAGATCACCGACCTGGAGCAACGGGTTCGTCATGGTCTCGACGTAGATCGCCCGAGTCTCGGGCCGGAGCCTCGCCTCCCAGGACTGCGGCCGATCGGCGTCGATGAAATCGACCCGCAAGCCGAGCGCGGGGAAGTCGCGCGTGATGAAGTCGTACGTGCCGCCGTAAAGGCAATCCTGGGCGAGCAGGTGGTCGCCGGCGCGGAGCACCGTGAGCAGCGTCGTCGACACCGCCGCCATGCCGCTCGCCGTCACCAGGGCGGCCTCCGCGCCCTCGATCGCCTTCAGCTTCGCGTGCAGCACGCGGTGGTTCGGCGTGTTGCTGAGCCGGATGTACTTGAGATCGTGATAGCTCGATTGGCCCGCGTACTCGTACGTCGAGGACTGGAAGATCGGCATGCCGACCGCTCCCTCGATGCGGGGCTCGGGTTCGCCGGCATGGATGAGCTGGGTGTCGAGATGGTGGTAGGTCCGTGTCATGGCGCTCTCCTCGGCGGGATCTTGCTCTCCCCGGCGGCGGGCGATCAACTCGGCGAGGAGGACAATGGCGCAATGCCTCCGTCTCGAGACGACTGCCGGGACCCTAGCCTAACTTCGACAGTTGAGTCGTTGAAGAATTTTCACCGACGGCCGGCAGCGCGAACTCGCTGCGCTTTCTTACCGGGCGACCGCGAAATCGCTTTGTAGTGCCGACTTTCGACCCTAAGTGCTTGAAAGGCCTCGATTCGATCCATCGAACTGTCGAAGTTAGGCTAGAGGAGCGCTGGTGTTTGCGGTCGGGACGTACTCGGCCCGGCCGGAAACACCAGCAGCGCGCGGAGCGCGCAAGGCAATAACTCTCGGCGCTGGTCTATTGCTTTCCGCGCTTACGCGCGGTGGCGCTCGGTTTCGACCGACCCGAGTACGGGCCGCTCGAAACCGAGCGCGCCATCCGGTGGCCGAATCGCTCGTAGCGAAACAGAGGCATCCCGCAACTAGCAAAATTTGCCTTGTCGGTCGGCCGGCGCGGCGGTAGGAGATGCGGATGCCTGCCCCGCTTGCTCATTTGCGGGTCCTCGATCTGACGGATCTGCGCGGCGCTCTGGCCGGTCGAATTCTCGCGGATCTCGGCGCCGAGGTGCTGAAGGTCGAGCCGCCCGGCGGTGATCCCGGCCGTCTACGCCCGCCCTTTGCGGGAGGGGTCGTCGCCGCGGATCGCTCGCTTTCCTTCCTCTATCGCAACGCCAACAAACGCTCCGTGCAGGTGGATCTCGGCGGACCTGAGGGTCGCGCGCGACTCGACCAACTCTCCGCAGGTGCGGATCTGCTGATCGAGAACCTCGGTGCGGACGCGCGAGGCTCTCTCGGGCTCGGGCCTGGGGAGATCGCTGTGCGCCATCCGGAGCTCGTGCACGTTGCCATCGCCGATTTCGGCTTGTCGGGGCCGCGCGCTGCGTGGACGGCAGAGCCGCTGTGTGCGCTCGCCGCGTCCGGTGCGCTCTATGCGGCCGGCTTCCCCGATCTGCCGCCGTGCTCCCTGCCGGGCTATCTGGCGCACGACTGCGCCTCCATCTATGCCGTCGCGGGCGCACTCGCAGCGCTGGCCGACCGCGCGGAGAGCAAGGCCGGTCAAATCGTCGAGATCTCGGTGCAGGAGGCCGCGCTTGGCGGTCTGAATCCGTGGTCGATCCCGCTCGCGGACTACGCGCGGCGGTTCCCGATGCTTCCCGCGGTGATGAAGCGAAACGCAGACGGGCCTTATCTGGTGATCAAAGCCCGCGACGGATATCTGCGGGCCCTCCCCGGGACTCCGCGGCACTGGAGGAGATTCGTCGAATGGCTCGGCAATCCCGAAGCGCTCCGCGGAGCGGAGTGGGACTCCGCGCTCTACCGGATCGCCAATCAGGACGTGATCCGGCTCATCGCTTCCGAGGCGCTTTCGTCGCGGAGCCGCGATGAAGCGGTGGCCGAAGGGGTGCGGCTCGGCTTTCCGATCACGGCCGTCTACACGCCCGACGAGTTCGTCGCACACCCGCAGACACGCGCGCGCGGGTTCTTCCAGAAGACCTCCTTCCCGCATCTCGAGAATGCTCCGTTCGGTTCCCTGCCATGCAACTTCTCGCGCACCCCGGTCACGCTTCGCTTCGCGGCGCCGCGCCTGGAGGACCCGCGCGAGGGGTTCGCATCGCCCCGCGAGGAGGCGTCGACGCCACGCTCGCGCCGCAGCGTCGCGCATCCCCCGTTGGAGGGCGTGCTGGTCATCGGCCTCACGTGCGGGGCGGTCGGGCCCGAGGCCTGCGGGCTGCTCGCCGACCTCGGCGCGGACGTCATCAAGATCGAATCGCGAACGAACCTCGATTTCTTGCGCCAGGTCTCGTTCGATGACGACCCCAACCACTCGTGGACCTTCAACGACGAATGCCGCGGGCAGCAAAGCGTCTGCCTCGACCTCTCGACGCCGCGCGGCCGCGAGATCGCGCTCGCGCTCTGCGCCCAGGCCGACGTCGTGGTCGAGAACAACCGGGGCGGCGTGGCCGCGGCCTGGGGGCTCGACTACGACGACGTTGCACGGGTGAATCCGCGCGTCGTCTACCTCTGCTCGCAGGGGTTCGGCCGCGGCGGCCCGCTCGGTGAAGCCCCGTCGTTCGGCCCGCTCAACTCGACGTTCGCGGGAATCAACTGGCTCTGGAACCACGAGGCGGCCCCCTACCCGGCCGGCATCTCGCTGAAC
This sequence comes from uncultured delta proteobacterium, assembly GCA_963745025.1. GTDB lineage: Bacteria > Desulfobacterota > Binatia > JACPRU01 > JACPRU01 > CAVQIG01. Next base: position 10,065 of record CAVUWD010000009.1, on the reverse strand, counting down.
CATCCCGACCACATTGCCAGCAAGCTCGCGGCGGTTGCGGTGCTCGCAGCCCTGGAAGACCGTCGACGCACTGGTGAAGGCCAGCGAATCGAGATGTCGCAGGCGGAGGCGGCTGCGTTCCTCGGGGGCGAATTCTATTTGCAAGGGCCGACCACCGGCCGGCCTCCGGAGCCGCGCGGCAACTTCGTAGAATATGCCGCGCCCCATGGGGTCTATCCCTGCACCGGGGAAGATCGCTGGCTCGCGGTAGCGGTGGCGAGCGACGCGGCCTTCGAGCGCCTACGAGTCGTTTGCGGTTGGCCGCACGACCCCGCCTTGACGACGCTCGGCGGCCGGCTCACTCGGCGCACCGACCTGGACGAGCGGCTTTCGGAGTGGACGCGCACGCGAGATGCGGACGCGGCCGCCGCGGAGCTTCAGGCGGCGGGGGTGTCGGCGATGACCGTGCAGAACGGTGACGACCATCGTGCCGACGCGCACTTCGCGGCACGCGGTGCGATCGTCGCCGTCGAGCATCCCGAGATCGGCTCGGAGCGGCATGCGGCGAACCCCATCCGCTCGAGCCGCGCGCCGCTCGCCCCGGCGCGGCCGGCGCCTCTGCTCGGCGCCGACACGCGGCCGGTCCTGCAGCGTCTCCTCGGCCTCTCCCCGGACGAGATCGCCGCGCTCGTCACCGACGGCGTCTGCCGCTAACCACAGATCCTTGCGTACGCTAATAAAACTTAGCGGAGACCGAGCGCCTTCATCTTCTTCTGCAGCATGACCCGCGAGATGCCGAGCACCCTCGCCGTCTGCGAGACGTTCCTGCGGTGACGCTCGAGGACCTCCGAGAGGTATCGGGCTTCGAATGCCGCGCGAGCTTGGCGAAGCGGCTGCACGGGACCGCTCGGCGATGCCGTTTGGACCGACAGCGGTTTCTCGACGGTCGCCCCCGCCTCGATCGCCCCGGCGTTTCCTCGGACTTTCGCCGAGAGCTGCTCCACGCCGACGATCTCGCCGTCGCCCGTCAGCGCGACGGCCCTCTCCGTCTCGTTCGAGAGCTCGCGGACGTTGCCGGGCCAGTCGAAGCGGGTCAGGAGCTCGAGGGCGGCGGGATCGATGCCGCGAATCCACTTCCGATGTCGGTCGGCCGCGCCCGCCAGGAAGTGGTCGGCGAGCAAAGGAATGTCCTCGCGCCGCTCGCGCAGCGGCGGGATGCGGATCGGGAACGCCGTGAGCCGGTAGTAGAGGTCTTCGCGGAAGCGGTGGCCGGCGATCTCCGCCGAGAGCTCGCGATTGGTCGCCGAGATCACCCGCACGTCGATCTTCCGAGGCCGCGTGTCTCCGAGCGGCACGACTTCGCCTTCTTGCAGGACGCGGAGCAGCTTCGCCTGCATCGACAGCGGCATCTCGCCGATCTCGTCGAGCAGGATCGTGCCGCCGGCCGCCGCCTCGAAGAGTCCGCGGTGGTCCTGGACGGCGCCCGTGAACGCGCCGCGCCGGTGACCGAAGAGCTCGCTTTCGAGCAGCGTCTCGGGCACCGCCGCGCAGTTGATGGCGAGGAAGGGCCCCTCGGCGCGCGCGCTCGCCTCGTGGATGCCGCGGGCGACGAGCTCCTTCCCCGTGCCGGTTTCGCCCTCGAGCGCCACCGCGATCGGCGACGCGGCCGCACTCTCCATCAAGCGGAAGACCTCGGTCATCGCCGCGCTCGTGCCGATGATTTCCCGAAAGCGATCGCGCTGCGCCAGGTCTCGGCGCAGCGCCCCGACCTGCGTGCGCAGCCGCTCCTCCGATTCCTTGACCTGCGAATAGAGGCGCGCGTTCTCGATCGCCACGGCGACGCTCGCCGCGAGCGCTTCGAGGAACGCGAGATCGGCGTCGCTGAAGGTGCCGCCGCCACGGCGGTTGACCGCCTGCAGCACGCCGATCTTTCCTCGAGGAGAGATGAGCGGAACGGCGAGCAAGGCCCGCGTCGTTGCTCCGGTGTGCCGGTCGACGCCGCCGTAGAAGCGGAAGTCGGACTGCGCGTCGTCGACCCGGATCGAGCGGCCGCTTTGCAACGTGGCGCCGGCGATGCCGCGATCGGCGGGGAAGCGCAGTCCGACGAGCCGCGACGCGACCTCGGGCTTCTCCTCGGCCACGTACGGGAAATACAGCTCATCCTTCTCCGGATCGAGGAGCAGCACGGACACGCCCTCGGCGTCGAGCGCCTCGCGGCACTTCGAGGTGACGAGCGGCAGCAGGTCCTCGAGCTCGATGTGCGCGGCAAAGGTGCGGCCGAGATCGTAGAGGAGCCGCAGGCGCGCGGTATCGGGAGCTTCTGTCACTGCGGGCGCGACCGCTAGCGGGTTCGCCGTCGAACTGCAACCGCGGGGCTCGGTCGCGAATCCGCGCCCGCTCCGTCACTCAACTGAGCGGCATCCCTGGCGCAACGGGGCCCGTTCGTCAGTCGATCGACGCTCGTGGCGAGGCCGCCGCGTCAGGCTCGGATCCGATCTGGCCCAGCAGTCGTAACAGGCCGTCCACGATCGTGACTGGATGCGGTGGGCAGCCCGCCACGTACAGGTCAACCGGAATGTCATGCGGTACGCCATTGCGCGCGGCGGGCGACCCGGCGAAGACCCCGCCGCTGATCGCGCAGGCGCCGACAGCGATCACGATCTTGGGCGCCGGCACCGCCTCGTAAGTCTTCCGCAGCGCGAGCTCCATGTTGCGAGTCACCGGCCCCGTGATCACGATACCGTCGGCATGGCGCGGCGACGCGACGAACTGAATGCCGAAGCGCGACAGATCGAACACAACGTTGCCGAGAGCCGCAAGCTCCGCCTCGCAACCGTTGCAGCCACCCGCCGAGACCTGACGGAGGCGCAGCGAACGCCCGAAGATCCGACGCACCTGCTGATCGAGCGCCGCGACTCGGGGGGCGGGGGCGTCGCCAGCGACGACGAGCGCTTCGCGCGTGCGCGCCGCCAGCTGGTGGTTCATCGTGTAGCGGATGGCTCCAGCCGGACACGTCTCCAGGCACGCAGGGCAGAAGACGCACGCGCCTAGATCGACGCGCAGCGGATCGGCCTGCAAGGCGCCGGTCGGACAGGCGTCCACACACGCGCGACAGCCGGTGACGCAGCGTGACGGATCGAGCAGCGGCCGGCCGCGAAAACGCTCCGGGAGGTCCGGCGCCGCAGCGGGAAAACGGGTCGTACGCTTGCCTTGATGCCAACGCGTCAGAATGAGGCTCGGCATGACTGCCTCTATCGATCGTGTCCAGCGTAGGACAGGTTGAAGCTCTTGTTGCAGAGCGGGAAGTCGGAGACCTGCTGCCCGCGCATGGCCATCGCCAGCCCGAGCCAATTGTGCAGCGATGGATCGGCGATGTGATAGCTGCGCAGCGCGCCGTTCGCATCGGTCACGGCGACGTGTGCGATCTCGCCGCGCCATCCCTCGACGAGGGCGACGACCAAGGTCGTCGCCGCCAGCAGCCCGATCTGCTCCGCGAGCGCTCCCTTCGGGAGCCGCTCGAGCTCCTCCCGGACGAACGTTAGCGAACGGCGGGCCTCGACGTACCGGACCATCGCGCGCGCGAACACGTCCCCACCCTCGAAGTGGGCCACGGGAATGTGGCCGAAGCGGTAGAAGCCGGACGGGTGATCGGCGCGCACGTCGCGAGTGCAGCCGCTGGCGCGCGCCACTGGGCCGACGAGTCCGAGCTGCTCCGCTGCCTCCCGAGAGAGCGGACCGGCCCGCTCGAAGCGCGATTGCACCGACGGAGCGGAAAACACCAGGTCCGCGACTTCCTCAAAATCCCGCTGTACGTTCGCCAAGCGCTCGGCAACGTCTGCCCGCGAGGGCTCATCCAAGTCGAAACGCACGCCACCGGGGACGACCAGGCCGCGGCCGAACCGGTTGCCGCTGATCGCCAAGAGCAGATTCAGGAGCTCGCCCCGCAATCGGCCTAGATAGGCGGCTCCCGGCAGATAGCCGACGTCGCCGCACAGCGCCCCGAGATCGCCAACGTGGTTCGCGACTCGCTCCAGCTCGAGCGCGATCGCCCGCAATGCCTGAGCGCGCGGTGGCGCCTGAGCTCCGGCTAGCGTCTCCACGGCTTGACAATACGCAGTGGCGTGCCCGATCACCGTATCGCCAGCGATGGACTCGGCGATCACCAACCGGCGAGCCGCAGAGGCGTCGACGAGAAGCGCCTGCAGAGCGCGGTGCTGGTACCCGAGCTGAATCTCTAAGTGCAGCACCGTTTCGCCGCTGCACTGGAAGCGAAAGTGGCCCGGCTCGATGATGCCGGCGTGGACCGGGCCCACGGCGACCTCGTGCACTCCCGCTCCTTCGACGCGGAAGAAGGGGTGAGCGTCTGCCCCGGCGCCCCGTTCTTCCAACTCCGCGTGCCGGAGCAGGGGCTTCAGCCATGGATGGCCGTCCGGGCGCACGCCGAGCGACTCGAAGATCTCGCGCTCGAACGCCTGCGCCGAGGGGATCTCCGGCGTGAGCGAGGGGAACGCCGCCCCGGCGCGTACGATTGTACGAAAGATGCTCAACCGCCCAGCCGCATCCGCAGCGAGCACCGCGAGCAGGTTCACTACGTCGTCCGCTGCCGGCCACCCCCACAGGCCAACTAGCCGCGCGCCGGCGCGCGTACCGGCGAGGATGCCTGTGTAGAGCATCTCGGGTGTGTGGACCGGGATCGCATCGAGCGCGTGAGATTGCCCGGCGCGCCCCGCCGTGCCCCGAGGAACGGAGCTCGGTCTGTGTGCCTGCGGTTCGGTCACGTCACCCACCGAGCGCTGCGGCTGCGTGACGCAGCAGGGTGTCGAGGCCCGCCGGAACGTAGAGACCGAGCACGACGACGAGGAAGGCCAGCACTGCGGGCGGGGCCAGCGCCAACGGCCTCTCTCCCCGGACGTCGCCCGCGGAAGCCGACACGTCGCCGTGCAGCATCGGAAACAGCGCGCCGGCGATACCGATGAAGGCGATGCCGAGAAGCGCCACGAAGACGACGCCGAGCCATGGGGCACTACCCCGCATCGCACCGAGGAAGACGGCGAACTCGCTGACGAACGGCCCGAATGGCGGTGATCCGCCGATGGCGAAGCTGGATAGCATCAGCAGGGCCGCGCTCGCCGGCAAGAGGCGTCCAGCCCCGCGGACCTCGGCGACCGCAGTAGTCCCGTAGGCCCGCAGCACATTCCCGGCGAGCAGAAAGAGAGCCGCCTTGACCAGAGAATGGTTGACCATGTGCAGCAACGCGCCGTACGTCGCGGTACCCGCCACCCCCAATCCCACCGCGATGATGCCCATGTTCTCCACGGAGGAGTATGCCAGCAACCGCTTGTAATCGCGCTGCCCGAGCAACATGCCCGCGCCAACGAGCAACGACGCGAAGCCGAGCACGAGAAACAACGTCCGCGCGAACGCCCCGTCTCCCGCAGCGACGCAGACCGCGTAGAAGCGCAGGATGCCGAGCAGAGCGCAATTGAGAAGCGCCCCAGAGAGCAGCGCGGACACCGGTGACGGTGCTTGGCTGTGCGCGTCGGGCAACCAAGTGTGCAACGGCGCCAGCCCCATCTTCGTGCCGTATCCCACCAGCACCAGGACGAACGCAGCCCGCAGCCAACGGTGATCGAGCGACGGCGCAATCGCCAGCACCTCGTCGAGGCCGAGACCCGGCGCACGCCCATCCGGCGTGGTGGACGCCACGCCGAGAAAGAACGAGCCGAGCAGCGCCAGCGCAATGCCGACGGAACAAATCAGGAGGTACTTCCAGGTCGCCTCGAGCGCTCCCGGCCGCCGGTAGAAGTAGATGAGAGGAGCGCTCGCCAGGGTCGTGGCTTCCACCGCCGCCCAGAGCAGCGCGAGATTTCGACTCACGGTCACCAGCGACATCGCCGCGAGGAACGCGAGCAGGCACGGGACGAAGCGCTCTGGGGCCGCCGCCTCCTCGTGTGTGCCGTCGAGCAGATAGGGCACGCTGTAGAGCGCTGCCGCCAGAAACAGCAACGAGACCAGCGACAAGACCAGCAGCCCGAGTGCGTCCATCCCGATTAGGCTCCCGCTGTGCATCGGCGCGGCGCTACACCACAAGGCCACCGTGCTGCCTAGGTGCACGGCGGCGGCCCCGATCAATACCGCGAGCTGCACGCGCACCGAGCGCACGCCCCAGGCGCCGAGCGCCGCCACGGCCGGAACGCCGACGACCACCCCGATGATCACCGTCATTCGCGCAGGCTCGCGAGCGTCGTGGTGTCCATGTGATCGAAGGTCTCGCTGATGTGAAGGATGGCGATTCCCATGACGAACACACCGACGAGCAGATCGAGGAGCACGCTCAGCTCCACCAGGATTGGCTGCTCCGCCGCCAGCCCGAGGCCGAAGACGAACACGCCGTTTTCGAGCACGAGATAGCCCACCACTTGCGTGATTGCCTGCCGGCGCGCGACGAGCAGGAGAAAGCCGAGCAGCACGTTCGCCATCGCCGCGGGCACGAGGAAGCGCGATCCGACGGGAAAGGGCAGGTCCATCTGGCTGGCTATCCAGAACGCGACTCCGACGAGCACGGCTGCGCCGACGATCGAGGCGTGCAAGCTGGTCATCGGCTCGACCTCGCGGCGCACGCCGGCTTCACGGATCGCGCGCAGCAGCAGTCGCGGAATGGCGATGCCCTTGATGCCGAGGGCGCCGAGCGCGAGCACGATCACGTGCAGGGACAGCGGCCGGACCGCCTGGGTCCACCAGAGCGCCACCGGCAACGCCCCGAGAATGATTCCCTGGAGGGCGCTCGCGCGCACGCAGGCGCCCAGGCGACTGGTGGCGACCATGTACAGGCCCGCAACGATCATGGCGGCCAGCAAGAAGTCGGCGACGCTGCTCATGGTGCTCCTTGCACTAGCAGCTCGGCCGCCAGCGCGACGGCCGCGAGGCCGGTGGCGCCGATCAGGAACTGCTTCACCCGCGGCAGACGCAAGCGGGCCATCGTTGACTCGACGGCGCCGATGGCCGCGGCGATCCCCAGTGCTGCGGCCGCGACCGAGACAGGATGTCCCAGCGCCGCCGGCGCGATGACTCCGATCAGCGTCACGGAGGTCACGAATAGCTTCATGGCGCTGCCGTATTCGATCAACGCGAGGTCAGGCCCGGAGTGATCGAGCACCATGACTTCGTGAATCATCGTCAGCTCCAGATGCGTGCTCGGGTCGTCGACCGGCATGCGCGAGTTTTCCGCGAGCAGTACTGCGCCGAGGGCTGCGGCGGCCAGCCACAGCGCGGGATTCGCCCCGGAGGTCGCCGACAGGCTCAGGAAGATGCCACTGAGCGAAACCTGCCCCGTGGCGACGACGAGCGTGACTAAGCCGAGAAAGATCGCCGGTTCGGCCAGCGCGCTAAAGGCTGCCTCACGACTCGCACCCATGCCCTCGAAGCTGCTGCCGGTGTCGAGCGCGGCTGCCATCGTCAAGAAGCGGCCGAGCCCGAGGAGATAGACGAACAGAACCAGATCGCCATCGAAGGCTAGCGGTGCGTGCGGCGTGGCGAGCGGCAGCAGAGCACCCGCGGCGATCGTCGACGCGAGTGCGACGATGGGCGCCACCTGGAAGACCCACGTCGTGGTCCGGCTGTAGACGGCTCCTTTGCACAGCAGGCGGAAGAGATCCCAGTAGGGTTGCAGGATCGGCGGTCCACTTCGCCCCGCGACGAGGGCTTTCACCCGCCCGATGAGACCGAGCAGCAACGGTGGCAGGCCGAACAGCAGCAGACCGTGCGCCGCCCATGCGAGGAGCGGCCTCACGCGCCTACCTGCCACACCAGCAGCAGTAGCAACGTCACGAGTACATACAGGAGATACAACTGCACCGGGCCGCGCTGCAGCGCTCGCAGATACATCAACGGAGCGACGACCGCGGCGATCAGCCAGCGGACTCCCGCTTCGCCTGGGTCTTCGAGCTCGACCTCCTCGGAGGCGTGCTGCGGAAACCATCCGGCGACGGGAGCGCGGCGGATGCGTGCATGGAGTAGCCCCACGAACGGGTCGAGGATCGGGCCCGCAAACGACGCCGCGGTGTACTGCATGCGCGGCGTCGGCTCCGCATAGCCGCAATCCCAAGTGACCGCGTCGCTAACCTCGCGCCGGCGGAGCAGCAGATGCCGCCCGAGTGCGACGGCGACGATGCTCGCGCCGAGCAGCAGAGCAACCAGACTGATCGCGTTCAACGACGAGAGCGCCAAGCCGGCTGGGGTGGCGCCGGCACCGGCGAGCATCATTGCGGGACCGGAGATGAGTCGGACCGCCGTGGCGGGTGCCACGCCGATCGCCAAGCATGCCGCGGCGCCCAGCAGCATCGGCATCCAGAGCGAGATGCCGACGTCGTGAGCCTCGGTTGCAGGCGCGCTGCGGGGTTCGCCGAGGAACACCACACCGAACACCTTCACGAAGCACGCAGAAGCCAAGCCCCCCGCCAACGCGAGCACGGGCACCACGGCGACCGCCACACGAGACGCACCGTGACCGGTACTGAGAATGCCGTAATGCAGCGCGCCGACGTAGATAAACCACTCGCTGGCGAAGCCGTTCAAGGGCGGTAGGCCGGAAATCGCCAGGGCGCCGACGAAAAACAGGGCACCCGTCATCGGCATGCGGCGGAGCAGGCCGCCTTGCGATTCCATGTCGCGCGACCCGGTCGCGTGCACCACGGCTCCCGCCGCCTCGAAGAGCAGCCCTTTGAACAAGCCGTGGTTGAGCGTGTGCAGGAGCGCACCCGCGAATCCAGCGAGTGCGATGTCCGGGGCGGAGGCTCCCTTGGCGAGTACCCCGATGCCCAGGCCGAGGATGATGATGCCGATGTTCTCGACACTGTGGTAGGCGAGCAGCCGCTTCAGGTCGTGCTGCGCCAATGCGAGCAGAACGCCGCCAAGCGCCGACGATGCGCCGATCGCCAAGAGCAGCGATTCCCCACGACACCGGCGGTGGACCCAGGAACGTCAAGGTGCGCAGCAATCCGTAGATGCCCATCTTGATCATCACGCCGGACATGAGCGCAGAGACCGGGCTCGGGTGCTGCCGGGTGCGCCTCGGGAAGCCAGCCGTGCAGCGGCCACACGCCGGCCTTGATCCCGAAGCCCGCGAGAGCGACGCCGAAGCAGAGCGTTGCGGCGGTGCCCGAGGGCCGCGCCGCGGCCCATGCGGCAAACTCGACGCTGCCCGTCTCGCGCACCAGAATCCCGAACAGGATGAAGAGCAGCACCACGCTGATGTGCGAGGCAACGAGGTACGTGAAGCCGGCTGCACGCACGCGCTTCTCGTGCGCGTCGAACGTGACCAGAAAGTACGAAGCAAGAAACATCACCTCCCACGCCACCAGGAAGGCGACGGCGTCGCGCGCGAGCACGACCAGCGCCATCGCGGCGATGAGGATCTCCATGCAGGCGATGGCAGGGCCGACGGCGCGCTGGGCAGCGACCTCGGCGAAGTAGCCGACCGCATAGCATACGGCCAGTCCGCCGACAACGAAAATGCAGAGCAGGAAGAATGCGGACAGGGGATCGATCCCGAAGGACACCGTGTCGATCGGCGGAGACCACGCAAGGTGGACGGTTCGCTCCGCGCCCGACGACAAGAGCGCGACGCTGGCACTCGCGCCGAGCGCGCACGCGATGCCACCGACCGCGGCACCCAAGCGCAGCGCCCGTTCGCTCGCCGATCTGACCGCGGCAGCGCCTAACGCGCCAAGCAGCAACCCGGCGAGCGCGGTTGCGAGCACGCCGAGCGTCATGCGACGCCGTTCGGCCGGGGCCGCGCTACCCGGCGCGTGCCCTCTCCCGCTGGCCGGAGCTCGGCGAGTCGCTCGAGAATCGCGTCCGGGGTCGCGCGCTTCTCCAGCAAGCGACGAAACGTGCTGTCCTGCAGGACGAAGGAGATGCGCGCCAGCGTCTGTAGATGCGCCTCAATGGTCGGGCTCAGCAACAAGAACACGGTCTGCACCCGCCTGCCATCGAGCGCGCCGAGGTCCACTCGCGTGCTCCAGGAAGCAAGCAGGACGGTCGGTTCATCCACGCCGAGCACCAAAGGGTTCCGCGGATGCGGGATGG
>CAVUWD010000008.1:0-284853 GCA_963745025.1 uncultured delta proteobacterium | reverse complement strand
AGCCGATGCCGACGCCTGCGGAGAGCTCGGAATGAGGAAGTCCTGCTCGTGGATGATCGCCTCCACGCGCCCCAAGTCGTTGAAAGCCTTGGTTTCTTGTAGCGCAGCCTCGAGCTCCGCGAAGCGCTGTCGGTAGGCCTGTTCGACCTGGACGTCGAGCAGCTCCCACGATCAGGTTGGGCAGGGGACTCTCACCCCAAGGCTGTCGATCATGCTCGGCACACCACAAAAGACGCGGGGCGCCTTTCGGCGCCCCGCGTCGTGATTCGATCTGAAGAAGGAAGAAGGATGGCACCGCGATCCGGCGGCGCCATCCTTCTGTTACCTACCTACGGACAAGTGCTGTCCCCAGTAAGGCAGCTCTCCGCTGGTAGTCCTGCCGCCTGATCGTTGCACTTCTTCCCAGACGTGCAGTTGTGCTCGCCCGCCGGTACCACCGTGCAGGCGCTGTCTTTCGCCGCCTGGGACGGACCGGCGTCCGCCGAAGGGGACTTACAGTTGGTCGTGCAATCTGCGTCGTCATTCCCGGTGCACAGAATGCTCTGATTCTGTGCGTTCTTGCAGAGACCAACCACCGGTACATGACAGACCTCACCGTTGTTGAAGGCGTCAAGCGCTGAGATACAGTCGATCGGACCATTACCGAGGTCCACTGTCGTGTTACCGCTGGTGCAAGCCGCGTCGCACGCGTTGTAGGTATCCTCGATACTGATTCCCGAGCAGTCAGAGGCACCGCTGACGATGCAGTTCAGCTTCGCTGCAATGAGCTGGAAGGCGAGCCGTTTCGTTCCTCCGCCCGTCACACTCAGCCCCTCTATCGCGGAGTTGGCGTCACCAATCGTCGTTACTGAGTCGGCGTCCAACTTCTCACCGCAGACGACCATACATCCTGGCACGCCGTCCGTAGTCGCGCTGGCAATAACTTTCTGCGTAACACCCGGATGCTGTTTCCAGTAGCCGGGCGAGCGGCAGATCTCGTTAGCCTGCGTCGGGGTCGGGGTCGGCGTGTTGGTCGGCGTGTTCGTCGGCGTGTTGGTCGGCGTATTCGTCGGCGTGTTGGTCGGCGTGTTGCGTCGGCGTGTTCGTCGGCGTATTCGTCGGCGTGTTCGTCGGCGTGTTGCGTCGGCGTGTTCGTCGGCGTATTCGTCGGCGTATTCGTCGGCGTATTCGTCGGCGTGTTGGTCGGCGTGTTCGTCGGCGTGTTCGTCGGCGTGTTGCGTCGGCGTGTTCGTCGGCGTGTTGGTCGGCGTATTCGTCGGCGTGTTGCGTCGGCGTGTTGGTCGGCGTGTTCGTCGGCGTGTTCGTCGGCGTGTTCGTCGGCGTGTTCGTCGGCGTGTTCGTCGGCGTGTTCGTCGGCGTAGGCGTCGGCGTGCACACCGAGATCAATCCCGGCTGCTGTACGCCGGAGCCCGTAGTATTGACGTTGTCGGTACAAAAAGCGTCGTTGTTCGTCTGGATGTACCCAGAGTTCTCCGAGATGGCGAACGGACTCGAGTCGGTGCCCTGCGAGGTCAAGAGCTTCACGTTGAACCTGACCTCGCAAAGGTTTGTGCGACAGCTGGGGCATCACAATCGAAGGGGACGGGGTAAATATCAGATCGTTGGTGCCGGATCCTCCCCCCACCAAGTTGCTCGACCAGGTTACGGGGGATCCAGTATTGCCCCCCGACAAGCAGTTGGTTTGAATGGTGCTGTCTCCCTCGTATTCGACGATGGCGCCCTCGTCCGGGCAAGGAATCCCCAGGATGCCGTTGTTGCAGTCGAGCTCGAAGTGCAGTCTGTCTATGCTTAACGTAGTCCCAAGATCGATCGTACCGGTGCCGAGTTGCAGCCTTACTTGGATAACGTCGTCTTGTACCTGACAGACAGGCGTGCTCGGACAAGATTCGTTAACCACACCAGCAGAGGTGCAATAGGCGAAATCTAACTGCCCATTACAATTGACGGCCCACGCCGCCCTGGGAACGAAGGCGGCGGCGAAAAAAGACAGCAGTAAGCCCACCTGCGCCGTCGACCGGACTAAACGACCCACATCCGTACTCATCTTTTTCTCTCCTCTTCCTATCATTTTGCTTCCACTAATATCGCTTAGTTTAGGTCGACGCTTCCACATGCCACTTCCTCCGCTTATTTCGTACACTTTTTGCTCGAACCAAACTCCCATGAGGGATATACCCATAACCGAGGCGTTCAACCGGATTGAACGATTCGTTCAGCCACTCAAAATTCAGGTTGTAAATACTTTAAACCGCTAGAAAATCAAGTGAGAATAAATTTGCGGCTTTTAGAGAACCCAGGAGATCGGCGAACGAGGATCAAGCATATAGACACAGGATTTCCCCGTGTCGATGTTTTTTTTCAGGTGGTCGGCCAAGGCGTCGCTGTGGAGGGCGATCCGCTCGATCGCTGCCTTGATGGCTCGAGTGACGTTCAACCGGGCTCGCTCGGCGAACGACGCGGCTTTGCGGCTGCGGCCGCCGATGCCGACGCCCGCGGAGAGCTCGCGAATCAGGAAGTCCTGCTCGTGGAGGATCGCCTCCACGCGCCCCAAGTCGTTGAAAGCCTTGGCTTCTTGCAGCGCCACCTCGAGCTCGGCGAAGCGCTGCCGGTAGGCCTGCTCGGCCTGGGCGTCCACCAGCTCCCCGGCATCTCCGAAGCCATGGCTGAGGCCTAGCTCGGCAACCTCCCGAACACGGATCGAGTCGTACGCGGAAACCGTATCCGCTTGCACCCCTTCCGCGCAGAGCACGATCTCCGGGGCGGGGATCTTTCGGCCGGCATTGCGGAGAAGGTGGGCGATGTAACACAGGCCGATCGAGTCCTTGAGATGGAACACCGTTTTCTCGTAGGAAATCGTCCAGTGGTCGCCCGCCTTTTGGAACATGTTACGCTGATTTCCGAATGCCGGCTCGATCGAGGCAGCGAGCTCTTCGGCCTCCAGCCGGAGCGCTCGCATGCCGATCGCGTCGGCCGACGCGACCGCGCGATCGATGAGCGCGCGGGCCCGATCCCGATCCGTGCCTCCCTGGGCGCTCCGACCGAGCAGCGCCTTCGCGTACTGAACGAGAGCCACGACCTCGAACGGCTGATTCTCCATCTCGGCATGGCGCAGCGCATTCTCGGAATGGCGCTCGGCGTCGCCCCACATGTCGGCCGTTGCCGCAAGCAGGCCGAGCATCGACGAGACCGACCCCATGCTCGCAGCTCCGAGACCGAAGACGCAGCAGCGGCCCGCGAACGGAAGCAGCAGCTCGTAGAGCGCCAGCGCGCGCTTGGAATCTCGCAGGTACGCGCACGTCATGGAGAGAAACCACATGCTCGCGTACCAGTTCTCGTCGCGGGGAAGATCCCCGAAGCCGTCCTTGGCGAGGCGCTCGAACTCGCTTCTGGCTTCGCCCTCGCGCCCCAGCCGAGCGTAGAGAAACGCGAGCGCGCTTCGCCACTCGGTGAGCCAGGGATACTGCTCGGCCGTTCGCTTGACCGGCTCCTCCAGCTCGGCCATCCGGTCCGGCGAGAGGCACTGCGCGAACCGCTGCGCCAAGAGCACGTGAGCCGCCGCCTCGCAGTGCGCACGCTCGCCGGCTTCGAGCGCGGCCTCGGCGAAGCGCTCGGCCTCGTCGAATCGTCCATCCAGCTGCGCCCGCACGGCGCGAGCGACTCCGATTTGCCAGTCGAAAGTCGGCCGCCGGAGGCCTTCGGCGAGCGTCGCGCAGGCTTCGATCGCCCCCTCCACGCCGTGCATGTCGCAAGTCTCGAAGCAATTCAGCAGGCGCAGGTAGTTGCCCCGGAACACCATCTCGCGATCGCCGAGCGCCGAGGCAAGCCGCAAGATCTCGTCGACCGCCGCGGTTCGCGCCTCCAAACCGTCCGGACCGAGCATCGAGAGCTGCCGGTCGTAGAGCGCGGCCAGGCGTGTCGCGGGATCGCCGAGGCGCTCGGCCATCTCGACCGCCTCGAGGGCGACGCGTGTCCGCTCCTCCGCCGCGCCGTTCGCCCGGAAGCGAAGCGCCACCCCGAGCCGCCCCAAGAGCCGCGCGCGGAGCACGCTGCTCTCCGGCCCGAGCGCCTCGAGAGCTTCTTTCAGGAGATCGACGGTGGCGGCATCGGCGCGGTGGACGAAGTGGGGCTCCCCGGGATCCGCCGAAAGGCCCAAGGCCGCGTGCGCGAGCCGCTCCGTATCCCCGAGCCGCCGACTCAGATCCGCGGCGCGCTCGAGGCTCGACCGCGCCGACGCCGTCTCGCCCGCTCGCCACTGCGCTTCGGCGAGACCGAGCAGAAGATCGCAACGGATTCGCTCGTCGACCGGCGGGCTGAAAGCGAGCGTCTCGAGCGCTCGCCCGTAGTGCTCGGCCGCCTCCTCGTAGGCGCGGAGCTTGGCATTCTGCTTCGCGGCCTCGACGCAGTAGGCGAGCGCCTTCTCGCTGCCCGCCTTGCCGATCGCCTGGAAGAAATGCCGCGCGAGACTCGACAGACGCGAGCTGCGGTCTTCGCCGTGCAGCGCCTCGAGCGCCTCGCCGATCGCCTGATGGAGCTCGATTCGGCGCGACGGCGGACACTCGTAGTAGAACGTGTCGCGCACGAGCACGTGCGAGAAGCTGTAGTGACCGGCCGCCATCGAGCCTCGTTCGACGATCTCGTAGCTCTCGGCCTCGCGCATCGCTTCGAGCAAGCGATCGGTGCCGAGCCCGGAGACCTTCTCGAGGAGCTTCAGCCCGAACTCTCGGCCGATGACGGAGGCGACGGACAAGACTTCCTTGGTCTCGGCCGAGAGGGTTTCGATGCGCCGTCGGATCGCGTCGCGAATGCCCTGCGGAAGACCGAGGTTCGAAGCGCGGAGCTCCGTGCCGTTTCGTCGCAGGCGTCCCTCGGCGATGAGGAACCGGACCATCTCGTCGACGAAGAACGGGATGCCTTCGGTCGCCTGGTAGAGCGCCCGCACCACCGACTGTTGCGGCGGATTGCCCGCGACCTCGGCGATGAACGCGCCCACGTCGACCTCCTCGAGGCCGCGGAGGGCAAGATAGCGGCCCTCGCGAGCGAGACTGCCGAGGACGCGCGAAAGCTCGGGCGTGCGGTTGGCTTCGACGTCGCGATAGGTTCCGACGATCAGCAGCCGAGCCCCGCGTATATCGCGAGCCAGGAACTGGAGGAGCAGGAAGGACGGCGCATCGGCAACGTGCAGGTCGTCGAGGACGAGCACGAGCGGCTCTTCCCGCGAGGCGCGCCAGAAAAAGCGCGCGATGGCATCGAAGAGCTGAAAGCGGGCGCGCTCCGTGTCGTTGAACGAGGTGGCGCCGGAGTCCGGATCTCCTGGGATCTGTTCTCGCAGCTCGGGAACGAGCTGGCCGACGACGCGAGACGCGGGCCCGAGCGACCTCGTCAGCTGCTGCGAGTCGCGCTGAGCGAGATACGAGCGGATGATCTGGGTCCACGGCCAGTAGGGCGGGGCGTCGCCCCCATCCCAGCAGCGGCCCCAGAGCGTGAGCACCCCGCGGGCCTGAGCGCGTGCGACGATTTCGTCCGCGAGCCGGGTCTTGCCGACGCCAGGTTCCCCGACCAGCAAGAAGAGGCGCCCTCGACCGGAGATCGCGTCTTCGAGACCTGTCTCGAGCTCGGCGATCTCTCTGTCTCGACCGACGAAAACGCCCCGCTGAGATACGACTTTCTTGGCTAGAGCGGTTTCCACCACAGAAGTCTCGGAAGCCTTCGACCCGAAGGAGTGAGGCACCTTTCTAGTCTAGCAGCCGGCTCCTACCCGATGGTAGGAAAAAGTCGAGAATCTGACTCGCTCGCGCCGCATCCGACCTGCCCACGTCAGACCACAAAGATTAGCATGATCGGAGGGGCAGAACCAAGGCACTGAAGAGAAGCTGTCGCCCAGTGGCGAAGCGATCTAAGATTTCGTTCTCGAAGAGGATTTTTGCCGGGCGAGAGCTGGAGAGCGCGGGCCGGACACACGAATTTCACGGGGGCGTCACGAGGGACACTCCGACCCTTCTTCAACTCGGTCACGAACAGCTGACCTTCGGCCCCGACGGCGACGCCGACCGGCGCCGAATCGTTAGCGAACGGCTGCTCCGCCGCGAAACGACCGTTCGGCTGGAAATAATACAACCGATCCTTCGTCGGATCGGCGGCGACGACACGGCCATCTGGAAGCAGCGCCAGGTACGGCTCGCGAAAATCTTGCTTGTCCCATCCCGGCACCGGCCAGTTCTCCAGCGGGGCGCCGGATGGATCGAGGACGACGATTCGCTGATTCCCCGCGTCGGCGACGTAGATTCGCCCGTCGCCGCCGACCGCGATCCCGACCGGCTCGTTGAACTGTCCCTGCCCGTTTCCCTTCGTTCCAACGCGCCAGAGCTCCTCGCCCTTGGAGGTGAACTTGAGAATCCGGCCGTTTCCGGTGTCGGCGATGAAGACGTTGCTCTGCGCGTCGACCGCGATGCCCCTTGGTCCGAAGAAATCTTTCGACCACTCGCGCTCGAAGCGGCCATCGGGATTGAAGACCTGAACGCGGCCGTTCCAGGTGTCGGCCACGTAAACGCGATCATCGGGTCCGATGGCGATGCCGCAGGGGTCGCGGAACTCTCCGGCCTCTTGACCGCTCTTGCCGAAGCTCCGCAGCGGCTTGAGGTCAGGACTGAACGACTGGATCTTGGCGTGCCCGAAGTCGACGACCCAAAGGTTTCCCTTGCTGTCGGCGGCGATCCCGCGGGGTTGCAAGAGATCCCCGGGCTTCGCCTCTGCTTGCGCCTGCGGTTGTTGCTCCGCAGCGCTGCGCGGCACGATGCTCTCGAGAGGCATGATGCCCGCATCCCAGCGGAAGTATCTCGCGACGGCGAAAATCCCGACCCTTTCGTTCGAGAAGATCGGCTGGAAGAGATCATCCCATTCCGCGAACTTCGCGAGCGCTTTCCGTCCGTAGGTCCGCTCCTCGAGACGGCCCGCGTACACGATCGCGAGGTGGTAGCGGTCGATGAGGCTCTCGACCTCCTGCCGATCCTGGCTGAGGTACAATGCTTTCACGTCTTCCTTGCGGCGGTTGATGTCTTCCCAAGGCTCGGCGCGCTGCGAGAGGTGGTAGTCCCAGCCGAGAATCGTCGGCAGGCCCGTGTTCATCGAGACGCGGCCGAATTCCTGATACGAGCTGCCGTGCGCCTCCAGGAGCACCTGGACTCCGCGGACCTGGTGGTTCAGCCAGCGGATGGCGTCGGCTTCCTGAGGATCGTAGGCGTCGAGATACGCGAGGCCGTTCAACGTGGGGCGCGGACCCGGAACGCGCCGCGTACGGAGCACTCCCGCGACGTCGGTGACGGCCGTGAAGCCCGACGCGAGCAGCGCCACCGCGAATGCCGCCGCCCAGAGCCGCCGCGTCGTCCGCGACAGCTCCTCCAGCGTGACGGCGCCGAGCCAGAAGGAGCAGGCGATCGCCAGGAACGTCCACATCTCCAGGTAGAGCTTGAAGATCGTGTTCATGCGATCCCAGAGAAAGACGGTGTCGGCAGCCGCGCCGAGCCACGCGGCTCCGGCGGCGAGGACGAAGCAAAGACGGCCGGCCGTCGCCTGTTCCGTGAATGCCGCGAGCACCAAGGTCGCGCCGAGAAAAGCGAACGCGACGCGCGTGGAGAAAACAGCCGCGACCGCCGCGCCGAAAAGCAGGAGCAGCAGCAAGATGCGCGTCGCGAGCGAGCGCCGCCGGCGGATGACGAGGAACGCGCGGAGCAGCACGAGCAGGAACAAGCCGAAGATCAGCAGCACGCCGCCGAGCGGCGCGCCCTCCCTCTCCCAGCCCCAATTGTGCGGAGGAGAAACGAAGCGGCTCCAGAACGGCGCGAACCAGAGAAACGACGCGGCGATCGCGAGCCCGGCGGCGAAGACGCGCGTCGGCCGCCGCTCGACGAGGGCCGAGACCGCCGCGAGACCGACGATCGCGCCCGCCTGGACCGGAAAGCTCCAGGTGTTCGTCACCGCCACGGCGCCGAGCGCGAGAGACATCGCGATGACGACGCGGACGCCGCGCGCTCCTGAAAGCCACGCGCACGCGAAGGCGAGAAAGAGGAGCGACAGCGGCAGCGCCATGACGTGCGCGTGGAGATCGGCGAACAGAAAGCTCCACAGCGGAAACTCGTTGATCGTGTCGGCGATCACGCGAGACGTCGCCCAGAAATAGTCGAAGCCTACGTTCCGGCGGAGATGGTATTCGAGGGGCCCGGCGAGGTTCCCGGCGAACGTCATCAGCGCCGCCGCCGCGAGTCCGCCGATGCGCCGGCCGGAGAGCAGCGCGCCGAGGCCGAACGCCGCTGCCGCGGTGAACGCCGCGATCGTGGCGATGCCGAGATTGAACGCGAGAGCGGGCGCGACGTGCGTGAGCTTGCCGAGCGCCGCGACGCCGAAGTGGCCGAAATACGGATAGTTGATCGGCCGCCCCGACATCCAGGGCTCCGGCGGCGGCAGGTTCGTCGTCCGGTAGAGCGCGTTCAGGAACGAGAAGTCCATGGGCTTCTCTCCCCAGAAGACTTCCGGGTTGCCGGCGCGGATCGCGAGAAAGAACAGGAAGGAGCCGTAAAAGACGAGCCTCGCGGTCGCGTCGCTCTCGGTCGGACGAAGGCGCCAGGCGAGAACGAGAAGCAGCGCGAGCTCGAGGAGCACGATCGACCGCGAGAACGGCAGGGCGCCGATCGCGGTCGAGAGCCACGCGACGTAGACGAAGATCAGGTAGCCGAAGACGGGCCCGAGACCACCGATCGTCGCGGCCGACACGCCGCGCAGGAGCGGCGCGAGAAGCCGCCGCCCGAGGGTCTCGAGCGCGACGAGCGCCGCGAGCCAGAGCGCGAGCGCGACGGCGCTCGACTCGATTCCGACCGGCGCGGCTCCCTCCCGCGGCGGCGGGGCTTCGGCGCCGGCGCCGAGGATTTGCGCGCGCGTGATCGGCGTGGACGGCAGCCGCGAGGAGATTCGCTGCGCGATCTCCTCGGCCGAAAGCGCCTCGGTCTTCCGGAAGATCAACGTCTTCGGATGGTCGTAGACGGTGAACGATTCGTCCGAGAAGTCGTCGTTCAGCTCGAAGCCGAAGAGGCTCGGACGGGACGCGAAGCTCGCCTCCAACCGGTAACCGAGATCACCCGCGTAGAGCAGTTGCAGAAGGCGGTTGGTCTGCGGGTAGCGCTCCGGCGCGTTGGTGATCGATCCCGGAATCCTCTTGCTCGGGAAGATGAGGACGTCGCCTTTGGCGAGATCCGCCGACATCGTCGCCAGCTTCTTCGCATCGTCCGCCTCGTAGAAAGGGAGCTGGACGATCTGATAGCGGCGGATCTCGTGGCCGGGGAACGACAGCGGCAGGCCTTCCTCCCAATGCGGCAGGAGCAGGGTCGACCCCGCAGGCACCTGACGATATATCCAGCTCGAGGCCGTGATCCAGACGTGGGGTCGGGAAAAGACGTTGGCGAATGCGAGGGCGTAGCCGAGCGTGAGGACGGCCACCACGACGGCGGCGATCCTCCGCACGCTGCGAAACCGCGGCTCCGGGCCGACGACGAGAATGCGGGCCGCGAACACGCACCACAGCGGGTAGAGCGGCAGCAGGTAGCGCATGAACTTGACGGGGAACCATCCGGTGATGAGCAGATAGGGGACGAAGAAGAGCAGGACGAGGATCTCGCCGGTCGTCGGCTCGCGAACCACGCGCCGCAGGGCGGCGAGCGTCCCGAGCGCCGCGACGAGCCCGAGGGCCGGCCCCATTCCCCAGGTGAAGGCTTGCCGCAGGTCGTCGAGATAGGGCACGGTGCCGAGGTACTGAATGGTGTAGGGCATGTTTCCCGGGTGGCGCACCATCTCGCTCTGCTCGCGGATGTCGTGGAGGAACTGGGGATCGAAGAGCGCATAGGGCTCGCCGAGCAGGAAGAATCCGCTACTGATGGAGAGCGCGGCGAGAAGCGACCCGAGCCGCCGCAGGATTCCCGACTTGGACTCACTCGGTCGAACGACGAGCGCGCCGACCGCGAGCGGAAGTACGAGCGGCGCGCTGCTCGCCTTGGTGGCGAGGGCGAGGCCGACGACCGCAGCGGCGATCCACAGGTCTCTTCGCCGTCGATCCTGCGCGAAGGCCACCAGTCGCTCCAAGGCCACGAGCGCGATCAGCGCCTGATAGAGATCGAAGGTGATGAAATGGGAATGCTGGATCGGCAAAACCGCGACGGAAAGGAAGAGCGCGGCGAGAAGCCCGCATTCTCGCCCCGAGAGCCGCGCGCCGAGCGCGTAGACCCAGGCGACCATCGCGACACCGACCAGGGCGGAAAGCGCGCGACCGATGACCATACGGCCGTCGAAGCCTTGCCAGCTCCTTCCCAAAGGCGCTCCGACGATGGACGTCCACGCGCTCTGGACGTAGATCGGAAACGATCCGTAGGCGAAGAAATGAGGATTCAGCTGGAGCTTGGCGAAGGAGATCTCCTCGATGGCGAACTCGATCCGCCGCTCGTCGGGATGGACGCCCCGCCCTTCGTCCCACGCGACGCCGTAGAAGCGGAGAACCGAGGCGAGGATCAGGATCGTGAGCAGCGCTCGATGTCGTCTCATGAAGGGTCCGTCTATGCGTGAGCGGGTTCGTTAGCGGATTGCGCGAAATCTTCCAACAATCGCGGCGTGATGGAAAGCGATGCGCAGCCTCCCTTCCGGAGCGTGAAGACCTCGATGGCACACGCGGCGCTTAGATCGAAGCGGGTGTGGGTCGGCCTCGCGATCGCGGCCGCGTGCCTCTTCTTTCTCTTCCGCGAGACCGACTGGGCGGCTCTGGGCGCGGCGCTTCTGCAGGCGGACTACCGCTGGATCCTGATCGCCCTCCCCGTCTTCATCACCGGCTATCTCGTCCGCGGGCTACGCTGGCACCATCTTCTGGCGCCGGTGCGGCGCGTTCCAACCCGAGCGTTGCTGCCCTACCTGGTGATCGGGTTCATGGCCAACAACGTGCTCCCGGGGCGAGCCGGCGAGTTCATCCGCCCCTACCTTGCCGGAGAGCGGCTCGGCATCTCGCGCTCCGCTTCCTTCGCCACCGTCGTCCTCGAGCGGATCTTCGACGGGCTCACGATGCTGGCGATCTTCGGCATCGCATCGGCGTTTCTCTCGACGCGCGTCGAGCGCGTGGTCATGGATCCCACTTTCGTGATCTTCGGCCACAGCGGAGCCGAGTTCTACCACTGGATCCGGCTGAGCATTCTGGTCGCGACCGGGATCTTCGCGGGATTGCTCCTCGCCGCGTTCGCCGCGATTCATTTCAAGGAACGCTCGCTCGCGCTCGCCACCCGCCTGGCGAAGCAGCTCCCGGGAACACTGCACACCAAGGTCGAAGACATTCTTCACCGCTTCGTCTCCGGGCTCGAGGTGCTCCGCAGCTGGGTCGATCTCGTCCGAGTGTTTGCGCTCTCGCTCCTCGCCTGGATGCTCGAGGGCTCCACTTACTACCTCGTCGCCCAGGGCTTTCATCTCACGCCGAGCTTCGGCTCGATCCTGATCCTCATGGCGCTCGTGAACCTCGCAATCATGGTGCCGTCCTCACCGGGAGGATGGGGGCCCTTTGAGGTCGCCGGGGTGGGTTATCTCAAGTTCCTGCGGGTTCCCGAACCGGCGGCCATCGCCTACGTTCTCGTCGTGCACTCGATCATCATCGTGCCGATCACCGCGTGGGGAGGATACTTCATGGCGCGCGAAGGACTCTCGCTCGGCGACATCGAGCGAAGAAAAGAGGCCGCCGACGCCGGCGCCCCGACTTGAACGCGCGTCGCGAGCGGCCGGCTACCCCTCCGACGTGCCGCCTCCGCAGAGCTCTCGTCTGCCGGCGAACCTCACGCACGCCTTGTCGAGCAACGGCTCGTGCTGGATCGCCTCGTAGAGCTTCTGTTCGTCGCCCTGCGTGGCCGCGACGACGGCCTGCACCTTTTTCTGACCCGCAGTGGCCGCGTCGAGATCGAGCCAGTGGAATACGGCGACCAGGCCCTTGTCGGACTTCGCGACCGCGACCGAGGTTTGAAAGTAAACCGGCGCGGAGAAGTCCTTCGGCAGGCAGCCGAGAAGATCCTCGGTCCGGAGGTCACGAATCGTTTCGACGGTGGCGGTCGAGTCGGGGCCCTTCCAGGCGACCGTGGCCTTGAGCCCGAGGTCCCAGTTCTTCGCCTCTTTCTTCCAGTAGGCGCGCGCCCAATCGTCGTCCCCCTGGGACTTCTCGAGGAGCTCGGCTGCTTTCTTGGCCGGGTCCGGGCTGCGGTGGCAGCCGAGGGTGGGGGCGAGGAGTAAGAGCAGGAGGAGTGTTCGAAAGCGCGCATGTACCATATCAAGCCATAATAGCCGGCCGACGGTACCCTTTCCAGCTTTTTCGGGCCTTCGAGAGTTCGGGGGCCGCTTTGGACGCCATGCAGCATCCGGTGCCAATAGCGGCGGCATTCCTCACGGCAGGCCTGCCTGCCGCTATGCCCCGAACCCGCCGGCGACCACGGCGTTGCCGCGCGAAGGGTGTGGCGACGGTTCGTTCCGAGGGAATCCTCCTCGCTCCGCCCTGGTACGCAGATCCGGTTGAAAGCAACGCGTAAGAGACGATACCGTGAGCATCATTCTTGGGGGCCCGCGTGCGCGGCTAGAGTTGCGCGGGGCGTACCTCTCTAAACCGCGCCGAGGCCCTTGGTTTCCGCTCCGCTGATTTGTCATTCATGAACGCGCTTTCGGATCAGTCGTAATGTCACCTTTGGCCACGCCACCGGTCGTGAAAATCATCAGGCCAACGCCTCAAAATGCTCCCGGTCGCGGAGATACATAAACTCACCGCTGCGCTCTCTCCGCATGCGGTCAGCGCTGCTGCGCTGATGCTGGGGACACTGCTGACGCTAGTCTTCGCGTGGTGGCGAAGGCCAAAGATGTTGCGGCGAGCCTGGCCCGCGATTGTGTTCGTGCTCGCGGGCGCGGCGGCGCTCTGGCCGCTGTCCCGCGAGCATCTGGCACCATGGCCGCAATATGCCGCCACTGGAGTAGCGGGCATTGCGTTGATCGTCGAGGTGACACGTCGCCGCCGGGACCCCAGCGAACCGAGTTGCGCAGGGGATCTCAGCACGCCTACCGCGAGCCGTTGCCGCACCGCGGCACTGTTTCTTGCCACCGTGCTACTGTTCGACAACCTCGGTGACTACGCAGGCCAGATGGTGGTCTGGGAGGCACCGGTGGTCGAGGGATTCGCCGAAGCTTTCATAGGCGGTCAACGTGTGCCGACTTATGCCGCGGAACGGCTTCTGTGGGATGCTGGCGTGTTGAGCGGTGGGCATACGAGTCTCTTCTATGGTGCACCGACTTACGCTCTCTTCCATGTGGCCGGATTCACGCCGTGGAATCTACGTGTCTTTGCTGCCATTGCCACACTGCTCTCTATCGCGGTCATCTATGCATTTGGCCGACGTTTCTTCTGTCCAATGATCGGCGCCGCCGTTGCGGTTCTATTCTTGATCAATCCGGCGGTGATTTTCTACGGCCGCTATGGCAGCTCACCGGCTGGAACCATCCTGGCCGTCTTGCTGGCGGCCTATGCGACCTGGTCGTTTCTAGACGCCACAGGGACCGCCTGGTGGACAGCCGTGCCGTGCGCCGCGGCGCTGTACGTGGCGACGTTGCAATACTCGCCCGCGCGCCTCGTGGTGGTGATCCTACTCGCGTTTATAGTGCTCACGACCGTCGTCCAGTGGCGGCAACTTGGCTGGTCGCGGGCGTTCGGTCTCGCCGTCATCATTGTGGCGGCTCTCGGAGTCTGGCATCTCGAAGGGGCGTTCCAGAGGCGCGGGGCGTTCCTGAGCGCGCGCGGCGAACAATACTTCGCGCAGCTTGAGAGCCCCGGCACGATCGAAGGGCTGCTCGGCCATAAGCTCCGCAACAATCCACGCACGGCCGCCGACGTAATGCTGGCGGACAAAATCGAGCTCCTCCGGCACACGCTGCAGACAACCATTCCTCAGTATACGCGACTGCTCGCGCCGAACCTCGAAGAAACGGGCGGCGCGATGTTTCAGCAGGATCCACCACCGCTGCCTCTCTATGATCCCCCCGCCGCGCTCTTCATCGCGTGGGGTTTTCTTTTGTCTGTGTCGCGGTGGCGCTCGTGGAAACACCAGTGTCTGCTGATGTGGGTCGCGGCCACAACGGTGGCGCTGCTGCTCACCAATCGCGTCGACGCGCACCGCATCATACTGTTCATCATCCCTCTGTCGTTGTGGGGCGCAATGGGCGTCCGAGAAGCGGCGCTGCTCATGGGCCGTGCGGCCGTACCGGCGCTCGTGCAGCACGTGCTCACAGGGATATTGATTCTGGCCGGGGTGTTGAACAATGTGAGCTTGCTGTATCTCGCGCAACCACCGGAGCCCAAAGCCAGTCTAGCGATCCTGGACGAGATCATGAGGATACCGGGCGCCGTGCAATTGGGAAGCGACGGGGATGGCCGCGGCGTGGCCCTGATCCAACTTGGCATGCTTGAGCGTATGCGCCATGATTTGCGCTGGCAGGGTAAGTTGCTGTACCGGGGGCTGGTCGACAACGTAGTGAACACCGCCGGTCGCGCACCGTCGGAACCGTACCTGCGCGATCTGCAGCGCGAGGCCGAGCACTCCACCATCCTTCTGGCACCGGCCAACAATTTTCGCAAGGCGGCCGCCTCAATGCAGGCGCGCGGGCTCCGCGTCGCGGAGCGCACGGCGGATGGGATGCGGTTTATCCGCATCGACAGTGGCGCCGCAATTACCGGCGTACCGGACGCGGACGTAAGCCCATTGCCGATCATTGCCGTCCCGCCGACCCCGACGCCAATTCCTTTGCGTGGTGGGCCACAAGTCCCGCTCGCTGATCTCGATCCGCTCAATGTGCAATTCGGATCCCAGGCACCGAAGACCCGCCGCAATGGCAACGGACCGCCCGTGCTACTCGGCGGAGTGTCGTATCCTGATGGCCTCGTAACGCATGCGTGGACCAAGATGACCTATGCGGTGCCGGCCGGCGCGAAGGAATTGCAAGCCATCGTCGGAATCGATGATGGCGTCAGAGAGTGCACGAGAGCGTCCGTGACCTTTGAAGTTCGTGGCCCGGACTATGCGCTGCTCTACGATAGTGGGCTCGTAGACCCATCGACCCCTGCGTTGCCCATTCGCGTCGACCTCCACGGCGCCACGCAGATCACTCTCGCCGTCACCGACGGAGGGAACGGTATCGAATGCGATCACGCCGACTGGGCCCTGCCTTCATTCCTGTTACCCGAGTGAAGCCGCGCCGGTGGGCTACCTCGTAGTTCACAACTCATGACTGGCGGACACTCAAGACCACAAACTTTCAGCCGGCTGCATCCAGCCAGTGTTTCAGCTCGTCAATTGTAATCGGGCGACACGGCGGTCCTAAGCGACTTTCAAAGTGGGGACCCGGGATGACTTTGCTTCTCCTAGATTCCAAGTGGGTTGCAAAACACCGGGTAAAGCTGGCGTGAGTTGGATCTTCGAACAGCAGAGGAAGAGCATCGACATGAGGGCTTCGGCACTGCGAAAGCCAAAGGCTCGCCGCGCGACAGTGCGCAGCCGATTGTTGATCCCTGCGAATCGTGCGCGCAACGTTCCTCAATGGTCAATTGCACCCTTGATCCGTCATAAATCGCGTCCGACCGAAGTCTCCCCCGCCCACTATCGTCGAACTTTGAATGATACGGCAGTGCTATCTTGTAGACTGCCACTCGTTCCCACAATGGTTAGTGTGTAGCTACCGGCCGGGGTTGTGTCACTGGTGGTCGCACTAAGCGTCGAGGCGGACGACCCAGGGTTCGGGTCGAAAGTGGCAGTGGCGTCATTGGGCAATCCCGTCACGCTCAAGGAGACAGCGCCACTGAAGCTACCAGAAGGCGTGATGGAGACGGTATAACTGGTCGAATTTCCGCGCTTGACATTCCGAGCCGCAGGCGACGCCGACAGTGAAAAGGCGCCAGGGATTGGCGTCGGAGTCGGCGTGAGCGTTGGTGCCGGTGTCAGTGTCGGTGTCAGTGTCGGTGTCGGTGTCAGTGTCGGTGTCGGTCGTCAGTGTCGGTGTCGGTGTCAGTGTCGGTGTCGGTGTCAGTGTCGGTGCCGGTGTCAGCGTCGGCGTTGGCGTCGTGCTGCTCCCCACATACCTCACGCGAAGCACATTGGCGCCTGGGTCAGTGGCTGTAGTGGAGTCGTCTTTATAGAGATCGGTGAAGTAAAGGCCATCTGGACCCGCAGCGAGGCCCGCTACGGTAGCCTTGCCG
The DNA here is from genome assembly GCA_963745025.1 of uncultured delta proteobacterium. Classification (GTDB taxonomy): domain Bacteria; phylum Desulfobacterota; class Binatia; order JACPRU01; family JACPRU01; genus CAVQIG01. The sequence goes on along the minus strand of CAVUWD010000008.1, from coordinate 268,571 downwards.
GTGCCTGTATATTCTATCAAGGGCGTCGGGCCGCTCACGAGGCCGCCGTTTGCATCGAGGGCGAATTCACTGATCCGTTTTCCATTGGTTTGAGGACCTGTGGCATAAGTTGGCCCCGATTCGGAGACAAACGCATGGCCTACGCTGGCGGCCGGAAAGCCGCTGCCATTGAACGTTTGGGGTTGGATAAAAGCTAGATTCACGGGCGCAACCGCGGAGAACCAGTTATAAAGCGCGCCCGTCAACATGCTCGCATCCGTCCCGTCCCATAGGTAATTGGTGCCCCGAACGACCTTGGCGAAGCGATCAACGCCTGGGCCGTTCTCCACTTCGTAGTGGAATGCATCAACTGCTCGCCACGCGCCGCCAAACGGATTGCGAAAGCCATAAGCATACACGTAGTCTTTGGCGTTAATTCCATCCGCCGCGCCATAGAAGGGATTATCTACCGCTGGTGAGCCGTCGAGGTTCAAGCGGAGGATCTTGCCTCGGAAATAGTTTAAGTCCTGGGCGGTAGCCGTCTGAAAACTATCACCTGTATGAACGTAGAGCTTGCCGTCAGGACCGAGGGAAAGGTTGGAGATTTGATGAGATTCGCTCTGAGGCTCATGGATATCGAGGATCGTCGTCGCGTTACCCGCCAATCTCCCGCTATGATCGCTGCGGAAGCGCACGACTTTGGCATAGAGGGGGCCTCCCGGTGCGGATTGATAGAGCATGCTGGCAAACACGTCGCCGGTGGCCGGGTCAACCACGATCCCCGTCAAACCTTGCTCCCCAGAACCTGGAAAGCGGCCACTGGGCTGATAGTTCAGGGCACCTCGGGTGTAATCGCTGGCTATGCCACTGCGCGTGACGACTTTGATATTGCCGTACAATTCCGTGACATAGTAGTAGGGATCATCCGGTCCCGTGCCTGGATTCGGGACAAAGGCGATGTTCACGGGCAATTGGAACCCTGTCGCCACGACCTCGACCTGATACCCAGGCTGCCTGACCGTCCAGGCGACCGATGTACCAGGAGGAGGTGCGACTGAGGTATGGAAGCGGCGTTCGCTCCAGGCGCTCCACTCCGTAGTCGAGTCACCGCTGCTATCCTTCACCCGAGCGCGCAAGAGGTAACCGGTATCATATGCGAGTTCAGTTTGACCCTCATACGAATTGTCGAAAAAGCCATCTCCGAGATGAACATGAACGAGCTCGATCGCGTTGCACGGTGACTGCCAGACAACTTCGGAAGTGGAGAGGAGCGCGATAACCCAGTCTGTGCAGATGTGCGTGTCGCCAGGGTTGGGATCGGAGAACGGCGCGATTTCCATATGGACATCGGCGGGGTTAACGACTTGCCCATCGACACCGGGCTCTGTGATGACGGGCGTGTTAGGCGGGAGGTTTGCAGCTTGAGCCGGCGCCAGGGTGTTGGTCAGCCCTACGGACAGAAACGTCAAGACCAACAGCAACGACCGACTCCCGGCCAGCCGATGTCGGAACATCGCGAAAACGCGCCTTCTCATGGTTGAGTCCTTTCGATTTATGCAAAATGAAGGCTCGATATCAGGCGGTGCGAACTCTCCCTCCCTGTCCCTCTGACCTGCCCCCGCTCTACGCCGCGGATAAGGCTCCCGTCAAGCCGCGTGGCGGACAGCCAGGTGGCGACAGGTCGTAACAGCCGGGCGTGGAAGATCAGGCAGACGCCGTCGGCTCAGCTCGGGCGAAGATGGGCGCTTCGCGGGCAGCACTCTGACCGGAGCCGCGAAAACGGGGGGGCACACGCCGCCTCACCTCGCTCGGTTGATGACCGACGTACTCTGTGGCCCCTCAAGCGTTCCGGCCACGGAAGCGCCGGAAAACCCCGGGGTCGCCCACGGTGGCGCTCGGGCAGGCAGGGCTCGGGGCACTCGGTCGGGATGCCGAGGTCGGAAAGGATCTTCCTCCTCCAGTGGCGCCGCCGCTGGATGCGGTCGTTCCGTCTGCATTCAGGACCGCTGAAAGGCCACTACGGGAATTTCGTTTTGGGGCTAGCCCCTATATGATTGATTGCAAAACGAGAAAACTGAGCGATGCACAGGAAGGGGAAAAGGGTTGAAGTGATCGCCTGTACCCCCTTTTGACACCGAGGATCAGCCAGGCAAGTGCGAAAAGAGACATGATACCTAGCTCGGGTATGCTCTTGATCTAAACGAGAGAGACACTTTTGCGGATCTATGGACAACAGATCCTTCCCATCGTGAGCCGCTAATAAACCCACGACCTCGGGTCAATCCCTTGCTAGCAAGAACCATACGCCTCGCGACGCTCTCCAGCCTCGTGTTCCTGCTGATCAGTACCTGCGCGACCGGGGCTTATTCGGCAATACCCTCGATTTCCTTGGGTAAGGGAAGCGCGAAGATCATCGAGTACAATCTGGCCTTTGAGCCGATTCGGGCTTGGACCGGGCTCGAGCAGCCGGTCGACATCACGCCGCTATCCGACGGGACGATCCTGCTCGTTGACGAAGAGTTGCGCCGAGTCATGCTTCTCGATCCGAGCGGCCTGATCCGGTGGAGCGAACAGATCGGGCAGCTACCCGCACGCGCCCGGCCACGGCCGGGAGGAGGGTATCTAGTCACCTCGAGGGACAATGTCGTACTGGCGACGCAATCGGACCGTACGATCGAGTGGACCCAGCCGATCCGTAACGTTTGCACCGCAGTGCCGCTCGCGAACGGCAACATCCTGACGACCAGTAACGACACCAACGGCTGGATCACCGAGTGGACACCAGCCGGGCAAACGGTCTGGCGGTCAGCGGAGCGACCGGGAGTAGCTAACGACGAGCGTGGACTCTACTTCGTCTCCACCCGGGCACTCGACGCCGGCGCCGACGGCGAGATCTTCACGGCCGTGTTCGACGGCTCGGAGCTACGGGTGATCGCGCCCGACCGAAAACACGTGCGCAAGATCGCGGGTATGGCTCACACCGTTGACACGCGTATCGGCCCCCACGGCGAGCTGATCGCAGTGTCGCCGGAGGCGTTTCGCGTATGGTTTCAACGCCCGAATGGAGCTCCGGAGACGTTCTCACCACCGATGCGGCCGATCTCGGCGAACGTATCCCCTTGGGGTACGATCCTGGTCGGGATGACCTGGGAGCCCGAACGCGCTGCGCTCCGCGCGACGGCGCAGCGGGCAGAGGCCGTTCGTAGCCCGCCGTGGTGGATGCGCGGGCTGCCGCTGCCGCTCGTCGGGACCTTCGCCTCTCTCATCATCGCCGGGTGGCTACGGCGAGCCGAGCTTCGGGAGCTCATCGCCCATCGCTCGACGCCGCGGAACCACGAAGGGCCGGCCGCCGCGCATGGCACGACAGCGCTGGGCCCCGGCCGCGTCGCGCCATTCGTGGCCGCCGTGCTCGTGGTGGTCCTCTGCCTCGGCATCATAATGGCCTGGTCGGGCATCGCCACGGCCGAGCGTGAATGGTCCGGTGCCGCGGCCGGGCGGTTCTTTCTGGGCATTGTGCTCGCTGGCGTCGCTCTTCGCATTCTCAACTCGCTCGCAGGATGCGCAGCGACGCTGTCGTCCTTCATCCCCGCGTTGTGGCGGGCACCGCAAGCGTCGTACGCCGATCGCACCCGCCTCGCCCTTCTCGTCGGGGTCTCGGGCTGCGCGGTCGTCATCAGCGCGTGGCTGGTCGCCCACCGCCCCGACGCACAGGCCGCAGCAGTTGCACTGTGGCTCGCCGCGCAGGTGCTGATCCTAGCCGCCGCCTTCCCACCGCGCCTCGCCGAGCCGGCCGAGCGGGCACCCCGGTGGGCGAAAATGTCGATGGGGGCGGTGCTCGCCGCTGCAATCGTCACCCGCTTCTGGCAGATCGGATATTACCCCGACTTCGTTCACCACGACCACGTCATGTATGGCGACGAAGTGCTGAGCACGTTGCGCGGCCACTGGACGCCGTTCTTCGCCCGCGTGTACTCCGTCGGCCGGCCCACTTTTCTTCCGCTGCTTCTCGCTCTGGAGGTATTTGGCGCGCACTACTGGGTCCTCCGCCTAATCAGCGCTGTCGCCGGCGTTGTGATCGTGTGGGCGACGTACCTGCTCGCCACGGCCCTGTTCAACTCGCGCGTCGGGTTGTTCGCGGCGCTACTGGTCATGGCCAACAACGTCCTCCTGCTGTACTCGCGCCAGGTGTACGTGCTCGACCCCGTCGCGCCGTTCGTGCTCGCGTTGTACTGCGCCGTCGTGGGCATGCGGCGCGGCTCTCGTTTTCATTGGTGCGCCGCCGGGTTCCTGAGCGCGTGGGCTTTGATGGGCTCCTACACGGCGATTACTGATGCTCCGGTCGGCGCCGCGATGCTCCTCTACTTCTTACTCTTCTACCCTCGATCGATCTGGCAGAGCCGCACGGGACTACTGTGGCTGCTCGCCGGCGCCGTGGTCGCCTATTTGCCCATGGTGGCCGAAGAGATTCACCACCCGGTGGTGCTGCACCGCGCGCAGAGCATGCTCGTGTTTCTCAAGCGCGACGGCTCGCTCAACTGGGATCCAGACCTCTGGCGATACCAGCTCGGCCACTCGTTCGGCTCGATCTTCTTCTTCCCCGAAACCGCGCCCTGGGTCGTGCGTACGGGCCAGTCGGTTTGCATGCGCTACGGGTCGATCCTCTTCGGCGTCGGCGCGACGTATCTGCTGCTTTCGTGGTGGACGCCGGCGACGTTCCTCCTGTTGGCGTGGACCGTCATCTGTATCTTTCTGGGGTGTACAACCCTACCGGACACACCGGCCTTCTACCACATGCTCTCGGCGGTCATTCCCATCATGATCGCGAGTGCGGTCCCAGTTGACCGCGGGCTTGCGCTCAGTGACGGCGCCCGCGCCGTTCACGGCCGCGCGCTGTCGCGGGCGTTAACCGTGGCCGTGCTCGCCGTCGTCAGCGCGACCCAGCTCGAGGCGGTCTGGTTGGCCGTTCGTCGCCCGCCGCCCGCCGATGGAAACACCGTATATGTGGCCAATGGTCCCATCATGGCGGGCCACTTCATCCGCGAGCACCCCGCATACCGCTTCTACCTAGTGCGCAGCGCAGTCAAGGCCGACGCCACCTCGGACAACGCGATCTTCCACTTCTTCGCCGCCGACTCCGACCTGTCCGACGTCAGCACCGACCTCGCCGACGTATTGCCCGTGCCGCCCGTTGAACCGGCAATCGGCGCCGCGTTCATCGTGCTGCCGACGCGAGCGGGAGACGCGAAGTTCATCTCGGAAATCTACCCCACCGCCAGGGTGGAAGAGATCATTGCTCACCCGAACGAGCGTGTGTCGGTGTACCTGGTCGAGGCGCCAGCCGTGCGCGCCGCCTACGAGGCACGTCGGGGCAGGGAAGACGGCGCATCGCCCGCAGCCTTGGCGAACTGAGACTCCGCGGCTGTCGCGGGGAGGCTCTTCGCGCTCTCGCAACGCCGTGATGAGCTCGCTCGCTGCAACGTTGGCGCGCTCGAGGATATCGAGGCCGTGCAGGGCGGCCAAATCAGAAAGGCTGGCTGCAGTATAGTACGTGATGTGCTCGTCGCTGTATCTCACGGGCGAAGAAGTTGCAGAGTCGCTCGATGGTCTGCCAGACGGGAAATTGCTCGATCACCTGCCATACCGAGGTTGATCTTCGAGCAAGCTTCGAGCCAATATCGCGCGAGGCACACTCCCACAACTTTCACGAACCCAGTGAAACTCTCATTGCCTCCGCGCCAGGAGGGTGCATCGTCGAGCGTACCGCGTCCACGAGCCGCAGTGATTCCGCGGTTGCTAGCTACGGTTGCGCTCATCGCTGCGGCGCCGGCGGCGGCTGTCGCGCCAGGCACCGACACGGCTGCGCCCGCCCCACGCGAGATTCGGGTTCGGGAGGGTGGCTCGCATCGCCTGAGCCGGTTCACGACCGAAGGCGTCGAGATCACCCGCTACAGCGGGTTCGGGGAGGTCAGCGCCATCGAGCGCTACGACGACGCAACGGTCCTCGTGGCCGAGCGTGATCGCGGCGCACTCTCGGCACTCTCGCTTGACGGGCGTCTCGCCTGGACCATTCCGGCCGAGGGGCCGCGCAGTGTGCAGGTCCTGGCCCCCGACCGCTTCCTGGTGGCTGAGGCGTCGCGGGTTGTCGAGCTCGATCGCTCGGGAGCGGTGCGTTGGGGGTCGCCCTTGCTCATCGACCCTGGGGCAGCCCTGCGCCTGCCGGACGGCAACACCGCCGTCGCCGAAAGCAGTGGTTCAAACGCCGTACGGGTTCTTGCTCCCGGCGGCGAGCCGCTTTGGACGGCTTACTTGCAGCAACCGCGGGGGCTGGCGCGGTTGCCTAGCGGGCAGCTCGTGACCTCGGGCTTCGACACCGGTCGCGTCGTGGCGTTCGATCCCTACACAGATCGCAGCACCTTCTTCGGAGCATGCTGCCACGTGGAGGTGGCGGGCGCCACACCGCAAGGGGAGTTGATGGTCATCAGCGCGGAGAGCCAGACGGTCGAAGCGTACTCGGTCGGCGGCTCGCGGCACTGGAGGTTCGAGACGCTCTATCCGCCGGTGGCCGCGGCTGCCCTCCCGGACGGTACCGTACTGGTGGCGCTCCGCGAGGTTCCCGACCGGAGCTGCCAGAACGCCGGCCGCGCGAGCCGCGCCCGGCCGCTTCCATGGTCCCTTCGCTGGCTGGTGAGCGCTATCGCCGCGGCTTTTGCGGTGTCATGGATCGTCCGGCGCGCCTGTCCAGGTGCTTCAGCGGCGGTGCCCGTCGAGCAATCACCGGGAGCCTCGCCACCAGGAACGAACCGCTTCCAGATCGGTGCCTGCGTGGCCGGCGTGCTCGGCTGCGCAGCGGTCGCGGCCATCTTCCACCCGAAATGGCTCGTGCCGGGACAGTCCCGGCTCACGCTGTACCTCCCGCTGGTCATCCTCGGCGGAGCCTCCCTGGCCCGGCTGCAGCATCTCGCCGGAAAGAGCGAAAACCGCTGGGAGGATTCGATGCGCCGCCTGCGGCCAATGCCGCCGCCGGGCAGGGCAGCCCTGGCGCTCTGGAGCCTCGGCGTGCTCCTCCTGGCCACGAGCCTGATCGGTGTCTGGCGACAATGGGGTGAGTGGGTGATCGCCGGCTGGGCCGCCGCGCTCGCCCTGCTGATCGGCGGCGCCATCGGGCGAGGCGGGAAGCGGCCGCCGCTCCGGCCCTTCCGAGCCCTCGCGCTTGTCGCGCTCTTCGCCGGCCTCGCAACCATTCGCATCTTGCACCTCGAAACCTGCCCACCGAACCTCCATCACGACATGGGCCTATGGACCGTGAATGCGCTCCAGTTGGTCGACGGAGAGCACAGGAGCCTCCTCGGGCACGGCTACGCCGAGGTCCCGCTGATCGGCCATCTCTGGTCGGCCTTTTGGACCGAGCTCTTCGGCCGCTCGCTCGCGGCGGCGCGGATGGCTTCGGTGCTCGCAAGCCTCGTCGCAATCGCTGCTTTATACGCGCTGAGCGGGCGGTTCTTCGGCACCTGGGTCGCGGTGGTCGCCGCGCTGCTTCTCGGCGTCGAGCACGAGTTCCTTCACTACAGCCGCATCCAGGCTTACATGGACCCGGTCCTCTTCCAGGCGCTGGCCGCCCTCGGCCTTCTCCGCGGGCTCGAGGCGGGAACCTACGGGTGGTTCTACCTGGCCGGTTTCTCGGGTGGTTACAGCGCCCTCTCTTACCACTCAGGGCGGATAACGCCCTTGCTTCTGCCGGTCCTCGCCGCGGTGAGCCTCGTTCGCCGACCGCGATTACTCGCGGCTCGCTGGCGGGGACTGGTGTTCGCTCTCGTCATCGGTGCTGCGATGCTCGCCCCGCAGGCAATTCTATATAGGACGGCCCGAGCTAACCCCTTCGGACGCAGCGACGTCTTCCCGTTCGTCGTCCACGACCGCATCGATCGCGAGGCGCTACAGGCGACGATCTTTAGAGGGGTGCCGCGTATCATTGGTGGGTTCTGGATCTATTCAGACAATGCCTCGCAGTACGGCCACTCCGGACCGGCGCTTCCGCCGCTGCTCGCCGCCCTTCTGGGCATGTCGGTCGTGGCGGCTCTGCTGCGCCCGGGCGACGAACGCGGAGTGCTGCTCGTCGTCTGGGCGGCCATGGTTCTCTTTCTCGGAGGCGTGCTGACGATCGATCCGCCCTTCTGGCCGCGCATGGTGGCGAGCCTCCTGCCCGCAGCGGCGCTCATTGGTGCCTCCCTGGGAGCGCTGCGCTTCGGGCTTGCGAGCCTCTCACCGCGCGTGGGGGTGGCCGTCGCCACGGTCGCGGCGGTCGGGCTGCTCGGCGCCACCGCTCGGGGCCAGCTCGATCTCTACCGCGCCTTCTGCGGACACGACAACGAGTCGGTGCAGAGCGTCATGGGCCGAGATATCCAGCGCTCGAGCCCGGAGGACCAGGTCTTCATCGTCTCTGCGAAACCCATCGACCACTCCTGCGCGCACCCGACGATGCAGTACTACGCCTACGAGCGCGATGTCCGCGACGCGCGCGAGATCGATCGATACCTGCCGTTCGCGGCACGCCGCGTGATCTGCTACGTACTGCCCGACCGACAGGAAACGCTGGCGGTGCTCCACCGCTGGTACCCGAAGGCAGCGGAAAAGCGCTTCGAACGGTCGGGCGGGGCTTTGCTGTTCACGCGGCTGGTCGTCGAACCGGATCGGCGCGCCCAGGGCCCGTTGCGATAGACGCCGGCCACACCGGCATTGGACCTCTGCAGGTCGAGCCCTCGACGCTCATGGCAAGTCGGGCTCCAGCCACTCCTCGAGCCCGCCTGCGACCACGGCGTTACCGAACGCGGTCATATGACAGTGATCATAGTAAAGCCGCTTCTCCTTTTGCGCGGCGGCCTGCCGAAGCACGGGTCGCAAGTCGAGACAATCGATCCCAAGCCTGTGGCACATGTGTAGGAATTGCTCTTGCGGGTAGACGTCGTCGACGGTTCCGAGCACCTGCAGATGCACCGGGAGCAAGGCCATCGCAAAACGGCTCTGACTCTGAACGACGGCGTCGCGAAACACGGCAACCATCTTCCCGAGGATCTCCCACGACTTTGGATTCCACGCCAGCCCGAAATCCATCGCCGCGTTGTAAATCTCGAAGTCGAACCCGTCCTTCGAGTGAAACATGTTCCCGGAGCGAAGGTTCCTCCCCGCGCGAAACTCCTCCTTCCATCCCGGATTGATTCCGGCGGGAGCGACCGCCTCCGAGAGGAAGCTCTTCTCGAAGATCTGCAGTCGATTGACGAGCCAAGTCAAAACCCGGCTCTTCGAATACGGCCAGCGCAGCGTACGCGCATAGAACTTCTCCGAGTCGTTCGCATCGTTCAGATACATGGCGAGCAAGACCAGGTCGGGGCGCACCGCGTCTTTCAGCTCGAGGTAGTGATAATACTCGTCGCGCGTGCTCGCTCCCGGCAATCCGGCATTGATCACGCGAACCCGAGAGTGACCGGAAGCCTCGAAACGCTTCTCGAGGATCCGCGGGAAGCTCTCTTCCTCGTCTATGTAGTCCGCGAGCGTGATCGAATCACCCATCACGAGGATGCGATATTCTCCGGGCTCTCGTTCCTCCGCTTCGGGGGAACGAAGGCCGAGCGAGTTCGTCTCGATGCGCACGTCTTGGCGGCTGAGCAGATGATTCTTGATGGTGACCGACAGGTTCGGTCGTAGGCGGATCCCATAATGGCCGCTCCAGTCGATGACCGAGTCGATGTGGCCATCTTCCTCGACGACCGAGCTCCTCGGTGCTTGAGAGGGAGACACTGAACTGCGCTGGATCTCGACCACCTGCTGCGGAGGCAGCAGAAAGCGGGCGAGTAGCTCGCAGAAAAGGAGTGTGGCGGCCGTCGAACCCAAGACCAACGATATCCTTGCGCCCCGCACTGGACCCTCGCACGCCTCGCTTCGCGCTGCTTGTCGTCGCTAGCCTCGACCCGTACCAGGGGTCGGTTGGTCCATACAAGCGCGTTCGCAGAGGAAGCACGGTCCCAACGCCGTCTGCGACCGCTCCGCCACAACACCCGCCGCTTCGGCCCGTGTAGTCTAGACCGTCGCCTTGCATTCACGCGGTGTCGGACGCGATGATGGCGGATCGCCGGCGGAGGACCGTGTGGAGTACGCGGGGGAGGCAGGATGGCGCGACGGTACTGGGCTGGTGTACTTCGCATGCGGCTTCTCACGAAAGTAAGATCACTGCTTGTTGCGATCATCGTGGCGCTGGCCTTTGCCGTCCGGTACGTGGGCGTGCCGCACGTGCCCCTGTACTGTCCACCGTCGTCCGGCGATCTCGCGACTATGGCGCTGGAGGCCGCTCAGCTCTTACACGGCAAGTGGTTCTGGACGGGTTTCGGCAATATCACCGTGATCGGTTTTTTCCCGCCGGCGCTCAGCATGGCCGTCTTCGGCGAGACGCCGTTCGGAGCAAACATGTCCAATGTCATCGGCGGCACCCTCGCTGTCTGGCTGCTCTATCTGCTGGGCCGAGACGCGTTCGGCTGGTGGACGGGCGTGCTGGCCGCGGCCATCCTCGCGGGCGACTTCCTGGCGATTCAGTACTCCCGGGTCGTCACGTTCGCCGATCCGGTGCCATGGCTCATCGCCGCCCTCTGGCTCTGCGTGCGTTTCGAGCGCGACCGGCGGTGGTGGCAGGCGATCCTGGCGTCCTTCACGACCGCCGTATGCCTGCACCTGTACTTCTCGGGACGGGTGATTGTCCCCGTTCTCGGTCTGATTGCAGTCCTCCGGCCGCCACTGCGTCGCACCTTGGCCATCGTTGGCGCGCTCACGGTGGTGTGGTGTCTGCCCTACCTGCTCTACGGGTGGTTCCATCCGGCGATTCTCGCGAGTCGACTCGACGCTATCCTGGTTTGGCGGCCCGGCGTATACGAGCACATGCTGGAGATGTACAGGGTGTCCGATTGGCGCGCGATGATGCGGGCGCATCTGTGGAGCACGTCCTCGCTCTTCTGGGATGGGCCGCGGCCCTTTTTGCCCCTGGTGTTGCAGCCCTTTGCGGTGATCGGAGTGGGTGCCGGACTCTGGCGTTGGCGGCGGGGCTGGGCCGCGCTACCGCTGGTGTGGGCGCTGACCACGCACGTCTTGGGAAGCGTGGTGTGCAAAGACCCGCCCATGTACTTCCATCTGTGCCCGCTCTTTCCGGCGGTAGCGCTCCTGGTGGCCACTGGTTTCACAACGATCACGGAGCAACGGCCTGCGCCGCTGGTGGGGACGCTGGCGCCAATGGCGCTGGCGGTGGTCGTGTGGGTCGGCGCTCAGAACGTCCGGGACTACTGGCACTGGGGCAACACGGCCGTCGATCAGCTCACCTGGCTCGGGCACGTGATGGCACGCACGCCGCCCGACAGTCGCTGGTGCATGTGGCGTGGCCCGCGGTCCTTTGACGAATCGGTGCTCCGCTGGTGGAGCGCGCCGCGCGCCACATTCACCGCAGCAAGCGACGCTGACCTGTCGCGCTGCGTGGCCGAGCATCGCAATTGGGTCGTCTACCTGCCGGTGCACGAGCCCGTGCTGCAGGCGTTGGAGCGGGCACATGTGCCGCTGCGGATGGAGCCAGTCGCCTATCCAAACGGGCAAGGCGGGGGGCCGATACTCGTCTGGGTCGACGGGTCGTAGCTGGGGTAGCTGGGTGTTTCCGCCGATGGTGAGCGCGAAGATGGGCGGATCGTGACCAGCATGATCGGTCGATCGTATCCAGCCTTGCCCGGATCCGCTCCTCCGATCAGGTAAACGGGTCGCGACGAGAACAACCCGAACACCACTTCGAGCGGGGAGCTGGTACACCGCGGCCCGTCGTGAAGCGAGGACCGCCAGTAGCGGGTCGTAGAGCTGCGGCAGGATGCCGCCGTCACCATCGCCAAGTCGCTGACCAGTGGGCCTGGGCGAGAGCAGCGTGAGAGGTCCAGAGGCGCCCCACAAAACGTCCTAAGCTTTTCAAAGATCAACCCACTAGTATATTCTTTATTTCGTGGGAGCGTCCTGTTTTCTCTTTTCTCTTCTTCACGTTGCTCTCCCGTTTCTCTGCATTCTGAGTTTAACGCGGCATGCGCCCAAGCGAGGCCTCCCGTGGTGTGTGGTCGCCGGACTAGCGATTTACCAGGTTTTGCTATTCAGCATTACCCTCTCGCTTGGTCACCTTGGTTTCTTGGCACCTTTATATTACCGCATTGTGATGGTGGTGTTATCTGGCGGGCTTCTCGTGATGGCTATTGCCGGGGCTCCATCGCTGGCGCATGCCAGCACACTGATTCGATATAAGCCCATGTGGATAGATATTCCTATAGTGACAGGTGTCGCGTTGCTTCTTTCAAACCTTCATCATGAAGTGGTGCATGACTGGTCAATCGGCCCAGTATTTTTTGATAGTGTCCATTACCATATCCCCCGAGCGCTGCTGTGGAGTTGGCACGGCAACCTCAAGCCATGGAGAGCGCAGGTATGGCAGCAGATTGCTAGCCCGTATGGTGGAGCTGCGACGCTGTTACCCTTGGTATTTTTTGGTTGCGGGTGGCTTGGCGGGGCTTGGACAAGTGCAGTGTTCGCTCTCGGTTCGGCAGCCGCCGTGTTTGTCATTGGCAAGAGCTTTGGATTCACCGGTCGCTCCGCTCTCATCGCGTCCCTTGCGTTTCTCTCCTTCCCTGCGATCGGACTTAGATTGTCTGATGTCAGCACCGACATAGCTGCCACATTTCCTGTTGTTGCCGCCGTTGCGCTCTTTAGAACTGCGCCGACTCTTCCCGAAGGAGTGTTTACGTTTGGCGCGTTGGTAGGGCTAGGGGCGGCAACGAAGCAGTACGCAGCATTCCCTGCGATTTTGCTTGGTCTAGCTCTGGCGGCTCCTCACCTTAGAGCCATTATCGCTGATATTCGGATTCTTCGCGCCGGTATCATGGGCGCGTTTATCGCTGCCGTTTTCGTCCTTCTGTCCCTTCTACCCATCTATGAGGCGTTTGGAGATTTTATTGGTGGGACGCAAGGCTTGCAGCTTTCTACCTTGAGGGCGAGTTACTACGAACTCTTTCGACCAACGGCATTTACCCTAATTGACTGGGCCGCGGAGCCGCTGAGTGTCCTATCGGATCAGTATCGGGACAAGCTATATTATGCACTAAGGGTAGATAAGCTGTGCGAGCTGTTACCTGCACATCCGCTAGCGTGCCTCCCGCATTTTGATCAAGAGCATAGCCGAGCAGGTATTGTGCCTCTTCTTGCACTTCCCTGGCTGATCCTCGGCGTCAAGAGGGGCTATAGGCGAATCATTGCAGCCCTTTTCGCCTTGCTTTGCTTCGCTCAGTTCTCTCCTTTGGCAATCAATCCTGTAGGGGGGTCGCGGTTTGCTATTGTTCCCCTAGCTGCATTTGCCCTCCTATGGGGAGCTCGGGCGCAGACGATGCCTTTAGTCGTCTCTTTGGTTGTACTGTGCTCGTTATGGGTAGATCATGAATATATAAAGGGAAGGGGGCAGCTGGCGCTTATACCGCACTATAGTGCAACAATTGAACCGTATGGTGATGTAGCAGCCCTTGTCAAAGAGAGGACTCTTTTTCTCCTCCCAAGGTCGTTGTCAACTGACGCTTTTGTAGCGGGGCGCTTGGCTCAGACTCGATTCGAGTACGTGAGTTGTCCGCTCGATGGAGATTGGATAAAGCTGTTCCAAGAACTAAAGCAAAAGTCGCCGTGGTTTATGTTTTCAGTAAATGAGCCGAAGGTTACCCCAGGACCTGGCTTTGAAAGTAGGTTAGGGCGACCATGTTCTGTGATCACGATTGAGGAGCTGAAGGGCTGGCTGGATGCAGCCGGCTGGAAGTTCATGCTTTTGAGTGCCGCTAATCATGAGCTGTGGACTACCAAGTAGCCACTGGTGTGAAGACAGCGGCGCCGCAGGGCACGAGAGACCGAACCAACAACTTGCAGAGAAGTGGCGTTCCCGACGGCGAGCTCAAGACCAGCGATCGCCCTTGTACGCCACACCAAGTCATCACGTTCCGAGCTTCGGGCGGCTTCCCGCGGTCAACGACCCGAGATCGCATTCGATCGCGTAAAACTGAGGCGACGGATAGGCGGCGTCGAGAGTCTCCGCTCCCCCGCCGGAGCACCGGTCGAGCACGCGCTGACGATGTTGTTCCATGGGGCGGCTCGCTGGATCCCAGCTGCTTCCCTGGAACAGGAAAAGCACCCTCGACCATTTCGTGTAGGCTTCCGTCTCGGGAAGCTGGTCCCAGAGGTCGGTCCAATTGTACCAGTGTGTTCTGCGGAGGGCGTGGATGGCTCGTCTCGGATCGTCGAGCACGGATGCGAAGGAAAGTAGCCCCTCGTTTAAAACGTACCAGGCGACCGGGCGTACACGCTCGCTTTTGAGCGCATCGAGGAGGAGATAGGTGAGCTTTCCCCTCTGGTAATCCTCCGTGAAGTCACTGATGACGATCGTGCCCGGCTTCAGGAGGTCTTCTACCTTCTGCGCGACGGTAACTTCGCGGGGCTCGCCGTAGGGATAATACGTCCCGGAGAACCATTGAAAGAGCGAAGCGGTGATCACTAAAATCGCCGCAGATCCTTCGACGGCGGAGATCGCCAGGCTTCGCGCCCGCGTGGTCGCAATCTCCTTCCGAACGAACGCGAGAGTCATCGCCGCCAGGGCATAGATCGCAGGGTACATGATCGCCGCACGCTTTGCATACGCCTGCGCGGAAAGGACCGCGGGCAGTGAGCCGCAGACAGCCCATAGCAGCAGCACGGCGGCGCGCTTGTCTCTCGGACACCGAACCAGCCGGAGAGCGCCGAGCCAGGCCATGGCGGCGGCGATCCAGAACACGCTGCGCGTCGAGAGATTTGGAAATTCGGGGATCCATTCCTGGTGAAACAAGTATGGCACTTGCGTGAACACGCCCCAGACCAAGTCTCTAGCGTTGGCAACCAGACGATCGCCGATCGCTACGAACCGATGCCAGGAGGCATCACTCCCGCCTGACGCCGCCCAGCTCGTGCGCGCACCAAAGATGGTGAGCAGGTCTGGGAAACGCGAGCGGCCGTAGGCGAGGAAATACTGCAACCGAAACCCGAGCGTCCACAAGGCGAGGCCGACGACCAGGGCGACCGCCGCACGACCACTCACGAACGAATCCCCTTCGCTTCGCCACACGAGGTTCCATAGAAAGAACGCCGGAGGAATCAATACGGCCACCTGGCCGGAGGGATATTGATGGCAAGCGAGCCCCATCAGCAAAGCGACCGCGAAGAAGTCGCAGTAACGTCCGTATTCCGCGGCATTCACGCATGCCCACACCAGGAGAATTGCGATCCATACCGTGGATCCGTGAGGGTGAATGTCGCTGCGGCCCCACCCGACTTGCAACGGGTCTAAGGCGATGAAGAAGGCCCCAATGAGAGCGGCCGTGCTTCCCGACAATCGTCTGAGCAGGCCATACACGAGCGGCACGGTTAGAGTGCTGACGATCGCCGAGGCGAGCCGGATCGCGAGTACCGTCGTACCGAAGAGTCTGCTCGTGACGAATATCGGTAAATAGTAAAAGTAGCCGAGCGGCGCCCACGGGCCGCCTTCCCCCCCAACATTGGCGTGCAGCATCCCGCGCAGGCTCGTGGCACCCGCCATATAGGGCGAGAGCTCGCCTTCGAAACTATTGAATACGCGATTCAGTGCATAGAATCTGAAAACTATGGCAATGACGGTAACTAGGGAGAGACTGAAGAAATCGTACCACGAAAATCCGGCATCCTCTCGGGCCCCCAGCGCGGCGGAGTGTCTTTCGCTCTGCAAGCGAGAGAACCAGAATAACGTGAGCACGGCCAAAGAGACACAAAGAAGAATCACCCCTGGGGCTACCCAGGATTCGACCAATGCGATCTCGCCGGCCGTCACGGCAGCGGCGCCCGCGAGGGTTATTACCCGGGGCTCACTCCCGCGGCCAGCGAGCGACGCGATCGCGACGATGGCGAGTACGACGGAAAGCGAGAGACCGGCCACCGGGACGACCGTATGCGCACTGCGTACGAGCTCGGCCCCGAAGGGCTCCAACGCCAGAATCACCGGCGTCAGGAAGGGCAGTGCCGTGCGGCCAAACCGATCGTCTCGAGCCGCGAGAACGGAGGCCGCTGAGAGGAGGAGCGTGAGCTCGACCGTGTAGAGCGCCGCCGGCAATCGTGAGCGAGCCGGCGATGTTTCTTCGCTAGCGCGACTGTTAAGACTGCCCGGCTGGACGTTCTTCAGGCTTTCGGAAGAGTCTAGCGGTGACGTCATCATCGGCATTGCGGATCAATTGCTCGGACTGCCAATGTTCATTGCAATGCCATAGTGTAACATTGACGACGGGTCATGAGCTGCGACTCGGGCGCAGCGACGTACCGTATCGTTCTCTGAGGGACGAATCACCGGCGGAAAAAGTCCAGCGTGACGAGCCCGAAGCGCGGCAGCAGAATCCCGCACGACCAAACCATGTAGCCGAAGAAGCTTGGCATCTCGAGGCTCTGCTCTTCCGCGATCGCCTTGACCATGAAGTTCCGGACCGTCGCCGATGTAGCTGTTGGCCCATCATCACGACCCGGACCTATGCCGCCGGCGTGGGCTTTCGCGCCACGGCGATCAGCGACATGCCGATCGGCAATCGCCAGCGGCTCTCGAGACGAAAGAGCGGCACGAGACGATCGTAGAGCGTCAGCTGGACCGGTGGGAAGGTCGTCCGCTTGAGGATGCGACTGTTCACGTACCAGCCGGCGACGCCGAGCAGGTTGAAGAACCAGCTCGCTTCGACTTCGAAGCCGGCGCGGCGGAGCTTATCGACGAGCTCGGACCGCTCGTAGCGGCGGAAATGGTCGAGCGCGCGGTCGAGCGAGCCGTAGAGCGCACGCAGAGCCGGTACGAGAAGGATGAGCCGGCCCCCCGGCTCGAGCAAGTCGAAGAACCTCCCGAGCACGCGCGCGTCGTCCTCGATGTGCTCGAGCACGTTCAGGCAGACCACAGTGTCGACAGCCTCCGAGGCGGCGGCGCGGAGCGCCGTTCAGGTCGAAGCGTGCGATCGTCACGTGCGCATAGCGATCGAAGAGATGGTGGAGAATGCTCAGGTACTTGGCTTCGAGCTCGGTCGCCACCACGCGCTCGCGGCCGAGCAGAAAGCGAGTCATGTTGCCGACGCCGGCGCCAACCTCGAGCACGCGGTTTCCCACGTGAGGCTCGAGCTCTTCCCACATCCAACGGTTGTAGCGCGACACCTTCTGCATTCGCTGCAGGATGCGGTAGCCGGCGCGCTCGTTCTCCTCGTCGTCCACGAACGCGTAGCGAAAGATCGTCCAAACGGCGGCAACGCCGTCCTTCCAGGAAATCTTCTTCCCTTCCCAGTAGTCGCGGCCGTGATACGAGACCGGCACCTCGTAGACCCGATAGCCGAGGCGTGCGATCTTCGCGGTGATTTCCGGTTCAATGCCGAAGCGGTCCGAACGCAGTCGCAAGCTGTTCGCGACCTCGCGGGTCATCATCTTGTAGCAGGTCTCCATGTCGGTAAGGTTCAAGTCGGTCACCAGATTGGAGAGCAACGTGAGAAAACGGTTGGCGAGCTGGTGGCGGAACCGCAGCACGCGTCGCGGCCAGCCGAGGAAGCGCGAGCCGTAGACCACGTCGGCCCGGCCGGAGAGGATCGGTTCGAGCAGCTTGTGGTAGTCCTGCGGATCGTACTCGAGGTCCGCGTCTTGAACGACCACGACGTCGCCGGCGGCTTCTGTGAAGCCACGGCGGACCGCCGCTCCCTTGCCGCGGTTTTCCGGTTGAAAGAAAATCCGCACGTTCGGATCCGGCGGCAGCGCGGCGAGCGCTTCGCGGGTGCCGTCCGTCGACGCGTCATCGATGATGAGGACTTCTTTGTCGATGGCGACGGCTTGGACGCGCTTCAGGCATTCCTCGATCGTCGGGCGCTCGTTGTAGACCGGGATGACGACGGAGAGGCGCATCGCGCCGGTCACGCGCTGCCAAGGCGCGGCAGCACCTCACAGCGCTCGCGCTCGAGTTTTTCGCGGTCGTCGATCTCGAGCCACGGCTTGCCGCCGGTCGAACGAAAGGCGAAGGGCACTTCGCCTGTAGCTACTTCGATTGGCACGCGTATCTGGCCCACGGGTGCCGATTCTGTCGAAAGAGCTCGGAGCGGGCAAATGGAGGTTAGGCCATATGGAACGACCGGCCTGGCCACCAGCAGGAGAGGTGACAGAACGCGCTCGGTAAGCAGCCTACGCAGCTCGCCGCGAACTCGCTCTGCTCCGTCGAGGTGGAGGGGCCACGGGTAATTATCCCCGTCTGGATCTGCGCTGTAGCGTTGTCGTTGTTGCATTCGATTGTCGTGCAGCGCGTTCGAGGTTTCGGACGTCGGGGCAGTTCAACGCGGAGGCGATCGAATGCGCATCGCGTCGTTGTCGGGGACGACTCACTAGCGGAAGAAGACCAGCGTCACCACCCCGAAGAGCGGCAGCAGGATCCCGCACGACCAGAGCATGTAGCCGAAGAAGCTCGGCATCTCGACGCCCTGCTCCTCCGCGATCGCCTTGACCATGAAGTTCGGGCCGTTGCCGATGTAGCTGTTGGCCCCCATCATCACCGACCCGCAGGAGATCGCGGCGAGGAGCGTTTCCGACACGGGCCCGCCCGTCATGTAGACCGCGGCCTGGCCGGCTCGCGTGGAGTCCCTGGGCGAGCGAGACGAAGGTGAGATAGGTCGGCGCATTGTCGAGGAACGACGAGAGCGCGCCCGAGAGCCAGTAGAAATGCCAGGGCTCGCTCACGCCGAGCTCGCCGCCCCGCGCCCGCAGGATCTCGAGCGCCGGGATCATCGTGGCGAAGATGCCGGCGAACAGCACCGCCACCTCCTGGATCGGGCCGAAGCTGAAGCCGTTCTCTTCGCGAAGCTCGGCGGGGGTCGTCCGGAGCGATATCGCCACCATCAGCACCATCGCGCCGAGTCGCACGCCCTCGCGGATCCAGCCTTCGGGCAGCGAGGGGCTGAAGAGAACGGCTGCGACGACGCCGAAGAGATAGAGAAAGTTGTGGCCGCCGACGATGCGGATCGGCTCGTACTCGCGCTCGTCCTCCACGCGGGAGGCGACGTCTTCGCGAGCGATGGCGAATCGATCGACGACGTAGAAGACGGCGAGCAGCGTGACGACGACGAAGAGCCACTCGAACAGTAGCCGCATCGTCCAGAAGAACGGCACGCCGCGGAGATATCCGAGGAAGAGCGGAGGATCGCCGAGCGGGGTGAGGAGGCCCGCGCAGTTCGACACGATGAAGATGAAGAAGATCGGGATGTGCGCGATGTGCTTCCGTTCGGGAGAGTTGGTGCGAAGCATCGGGCGGATGAGGAGCATGCTGGCGCCCGTCGTGCCCACGAAGTTGGCGAGCAGCGCCCCGACGGCGAGAAAGCCGGTGTTCACCTCCGGCGTGGCGCGGATGTCTCCGCGCAACACGATGCCTCCCGAGATCACGAACAGCGCGCCGAGGAACACGATGAAGGAGACGTACTCGCGCGCCGTGTGCGCAACGACCGTCACATCGAAGCTCGCGACGTAGAGAACCACCGGAAGCCCGAGGACGGCGCCGAAGACCGCCTTGTTCCGGTGGCTTTCCCAGAAATGCGGCCAGCGGAGCGGGATCACGGCGATGCCGAGCAGCATCAGCGCGAACGGCAGCATCGACGCCACCGGCAAGAGGTGTCCGAGATCGGCTGTCGCCTCCGCGGTCACGATTGGCGCGGGCACTACAGGAAGAGGCTCGAGGGGTCAACGCGAACACCCGACTCGCCCGTACCGCCGGCCGTTCCGTCGAAAAGATCGGGACCGGCTGCCGATTCAGAGCCGGATACGCCGGATGCCCTCGATCCGGTCGAACGCCTCGTCGAAGGTCGCGATCTCGGTCACGCCGCGGTTCAGCATGACCGCCGCATGAACCGCATCGCGAGCGGAGATGTTCTCGCCGCCGCACAGCAGATCGCGGGCGCGGTCGGTGTCCGAGAGATCGACCGGAAAGAGCAACGGGGCAGACGGCGACGAAGAGATCGTAAACCTGTCGGGCGAGATCGGGTCGGCGCAGAGCGCTGTAGCGATTGAGAATCTCCTGAAGCACCTCCGTGCTCGTGCAGCCGTCGACCCGAGCCGCGCGCACGCGATCTAGAAACCGTCGCGCCGGCTCGCGGTTCCGGTGCTCTCGACCCGCCACGTACATCGGGACGTTCGAATCGATGAACACCATCAGTGGCGCCCTGCTTCGATCTCCGCGAGCATCTTCTTGATGTCGGCCGTCGGTCCGTTGAGCGCGGCGAGTCTCGCAACGGGGTCCTCCGTGATGACCTGCGTGTCGATCCCCTCGCGCAACGCGTGTTCGAGGGCCCGGCGCACCCATGCCCCTTTCGAAAGGCGCCTTCTCTGCGCCGCCTTGCGGATCCGGGAATCGAGCTGCGGTGGCACGAGCACTTGGAGTCTATTACTCATATGAGCATGATTCTATGAGCGTCCCGTGAGGTAAAGCCAGGATTGTGCTCGCGCCCACGTGAGAGTGCGATGCGGCAAATGCTCCACTACGGTTCCGGTACACGCCGGCGAAGAGCTCGGCAGGGGGCTCCTTCGCGCCATAGAGCGAGATCTGGAACCCTGTCTCGGAAAGGGATGGCTGACAGGAAAGGGGTGGCTGCACCGGTGAAGAAATACACGGTACGGTACGAACGCGACGAAGACGGTTGGTGGGTCGCGACGGTCAAAGGCATCCCGGGCTGTCACACGCAGGGCCGCACGATCGAGGAGGCAGAGCGCCGGGTTCGGGAAGCTCTCGGGCTGTTCGTCGATGGCGCCGAGGGCGCGACGCTCGAGCGCGACGTTCGACTGCCCGCGAAGATCAGGCAGGAACTCAAGATGCTCTCCTCCGCCAAGAAGCGGGCCGACCGCGCGAGTGCCGCTGCACAGGCCCTCACGCGCAAGGCGGTCATCGACCTTCGAAAGAAGCTCGGTTTGAGCGTGCGCGACGCAGGGACCCTGCTCGGCCTCTCGGGCCAGCGCGTGCAGCAGCTGAGCCAAGGCTAGGAAGCCTGTTCGTCGCCGCGCGTCTTTTTGTCGTGCCGCTCTGGATGTCCGGAACCGCGTCGCCCCTGACCACAATCGACTACCTCGCCGAACTGTCCCAGCTCGCGGGAATTGGCAGCTAAGATACTTTTCGAGTGAAAAGTATGATAACGAGCTCCCGAACGAACGGAAGTATCTTAGCCAATCTTGGCCAGAGCCCGATGCTCCCGAGCGACTTTTCTTCCAACAGCCCCGGCCGCGTGGTCCGGGCATCGACGGGATACTGGGCTTACGTCCCGAATCCCTTGCCGCCGCCGGTCGAGGTGGACTGGAGCCTCGCCGAACCCCTCGCGGAGGCGAGTCGCCGGCTCGGGGAGCTTGCCGGGCTCACGCGGACGTTACTCAACCCGTATCTGCTGATTGCTCCGTTCATTCGGCGGGAAGCCGTACTGTCGAGCCGCATCGAAGGAACGCGTGCAAACGTCTCCGATCTCGCCCGGTTCGAGGCGTTGTCGACGAGAAAGGCTGCGGCCTCGATGCCGGATGTGAACGAAGTCGCCAACTACGTGACGGCTCTCGAATACGGCCTCGAACGCCTGAAGACGCTACCGATGGGCCTCCGCCTCCTGCGAGAGGTTCACGGACGCCTGATGAAGGGAGTTCGCGGGGACCACGCGACGCCCGGTGAGTTCCGTCGATCGCAGAATTGGATCGGCCCGCCCGGAAGCTCGCTCGCGGACGCGACCTACGTCCCGCCCCCGGTCGACGAGATGAAGCGCGCACTCGGCGCCTTCGAGAACTTTCTTCATGCGCCTTCGACGCTGCCGCCGCTCGTCCGCCTGGCGATGCTCCATCAGCACTTCGAGGCGATTCATCCGTTCCTCGACGGCAACGGCCGGGTCGGGCGGCTGTTGATCACGCTCCTTCTTTGCGAGTGGCAGCTTCTGCCGGCACCGGTGCTGTATCTGAGCGCATTCTTCGAGCGCAGGCGCGAGGACTATTACGGGCACCTCCTCGCGGTGAATCAGCACGGGGCCTGGCGCGAATGGATCCTCTACTTCCTCGAAGGCGTGCGCCACGAATCGGATGACGCCATCCGTCGATCCGGGCGCCTTCTCGATCTCCGCCAGAAGTATCGTCGAAAGCTCGAGGCTGCGCGCGCTCCCGGACTTCCGTTGCGGATCGTCGATCGACTCTTCGAGGCGCCGGCGATGAGCGTCGCGCGGGCAGCGAAGATTCTCGATGTGACCCCTCGGTCCGCTCAGCTCACGATCGCAAAGCTCGTCGATGCCGGGATTCTCGAAGAGGCGACCGGCCGGAAGCGAGATCGCGTGTTCGTCGCGCGGGAGATCCTGCGCATCCTCGAAGCGCAGTAGGCGCGATCGAGCAGCGCTCGAGCGTCTGCGCTCGCTCTTCGACGACTTTGCGTTGGATAGCGACGAGGTGAGGCAGCGCTCCGCCGCTGGGGGACTCCACGAGCTCGATGTGCCGCTGCAAGGCCGCGGCGATCTCCGCGGCCACGGTCGCCTCCGTGCCCGGCCCGAGCTGCGCGACCGGCGTGAGCGAGCGGCAATCCTCGTACCGAAACAGAGCGAATCAGCGGTTCGGCGGTCGCTGCTCTCTCACGGACTTCTCTCACGCGGCGAACATGGTCTGAAGTGCGCGGGACTTCGTCAAGCCATCATTGCGGGAGCGACGCGGACCACAGGCCGCTCGGGAGCGGCCTGTGGTCCAGCGGAGACGAGTAATCGGTGCGAAACCCGCCCCTACTTCGCCGCTTTCGCCATCTCACGATGCGCCTTCGCCATCGCCTCGGATTCCGTTGCTGCCTTCTCGTACGACTTCACGAGGCGCTCGCAATGCTCGTCGAGATGAAGCTTGCCGATCGCCGCGCCCCCGAGCGTCTTGTAGCTCTCCGCCATCTTGCGGTGTTCGGCGGCCTTGGCCCTCGCGGCGGCCGCCTCGCTCTCGTATTCGGCCGCGAGCGCCTCGTGATCGGCGGCGGTCTTGGCCGAAGAGATCATCTTCTCCATGTCCATCTGCTCTTCCGCTGGCAAGCGGCTCGCCGGCAGCAGCACCGCGCCCAGGAACAGAAACGTGACGACCACCAATGCGCTG
The DNA here is from genome assembly GCA_963745025.1 of uncultured delta proteobacterium. Classification (GTDB taxonomy): domain Bacteria; phylum Desulfobacterota; class Binatia; order JACPRU01; family JACPRU01; genus CAVQIG01. The sequence goes on along the minus strand of CAVUWD010000008.1, from coordinate 245,387 downwards.
ACTCTCTTCATGACCGCTCTCCTTATCAAACATCGCGGTCCCCATGTCCGCGAAGACCACTCATGAACCGATCGTCGAGGGCTGCCGATTCACCTCTCGGCCCCGCCAGATGGAATAGATCGCGGGGTAGACGAGGAGCTCCATCAGGAACGACGTGAAGATCCCGCCGACCATCGGCGCGGCGATGCGCTTCATCACGTCGGCTCCCGTGCCGTGCGACCAGAGGATCGGCAGGAGCCCCAGGAACATCACGCCGACGGTCATCACCTTGGGCCGCAGGCGCTTGACCGCGCCCTCGATGATCGCCTCGCGAAGATCCGCCGCGGACGTGAGGCGTCCCTCGCGCCGGCGCTCCTCGAACGCCAAGTCCAGGTAGAGGAGCATGAACACGCCGGTCTCGGCGTCGACGCCGAGCAGCGCGATGAGGCCGACCCAGACGGCGATCGACATGTTGTAGTCGAGAAGCCAGAGCAGCCAAATCGCCCCCACGGCCGAGAACGGAACGGCCAGGAGGATGATCAGGGTCTTCGCGATCGAGCCGGTGTTCACGTAGAGAAGGATGAAGACGATCAGCAGCGTGAACGGCACGACGATCGCGAGGCGGGCCCGCGCGCGCTCGAGATACTGGAACTGACCGGCCCACTCGAGGTGGTAGCCGGGCAGGCAGCTTCACCTGCTCGCCGACGACGCGCTTGGCCTCGGCGACGTAACTGCCGAGATCGCGTCGCGCCACGTCGACGAACACGTAGCCGGCGATCTCGCCGTTCTCGTCGTGGATCGACGGAGGAGCCGTCGACACGGAGATCGTCGCCAGTTCGGCGAGAGGGATCTGCACCCCATCGGGGCCGACACCAGCACCCGCTCGAGGCTCTGCAGGTCGCTGCGCTCGTCGCGAGCGTAGCGGACGTTGATCGAGTAGCGCTCGCGCCCTTCGACGGTCTGCGAGACGTCGGTGCCGCCGATCGCCGATTCGACGATGTCTTGCACGTCTCCGACGGTGAGGCCGTAGCGGGCGATCGCGTCGCGATTCACGTCGAAGTTCAAGTAGTAGCCGCCGGTCGTCCGTTCGGCGAAAGCACTGCGCGTGCCGGGCACGGCCGCAAGCGCTTGCTCGATCTCCTTGGAGACGCGACCGATCTCCGCCGAGATCGGCGCCGAACACCTTGATCCCGAGAACGCTGCGGATTCCCGTGGCGAGCATTTCCGTCCGCGTCTGGATGGGCATCCACCAGATGTTGGGCATGCCGGGGAGGCGAACCGTGCGGTCGAGCTCGTCGAGGAGCTTGTCCCAGGTCATTCCCGGCCGCCACTGATCCTCGGGCTTCAGCGTCACGACCGTCTCGAACATGTTGAGCGGCGCCGGATCGGTCGGCGTCTCGGCGCGGCCGGATTTGCCGAAGACGCTCGCCACCTCGGGAAGCTGCTTGATCATGCGATCCTGCGTCTGGATCGCCGCGCGCGCCTGGGTGATCGACATGCCCGGCAGCGCCGTCGGCATGTAGAGAATCGTGCCTTCGTTGAGGGGCGGCATGAATTCCGAACCGAGCCGGAAGTAGATCGGCACCGTCGCCGCGACCACGAGGATGGCGGCGGCGATCGTCAGCCAGCGAAAGCGCAGCACGACCTCGATCGCCGGCTGGTAGAGCCGCATCAGCGGCCGGCTGATCGGATGGGTCTCCTCGCTGTGGATCGTGCCGACGAAGACGGCATTGACGATGCGACAGAGCCAGCGCGGCCGGAACGAATACGGATCGACGCGCGTGAAGATGAGGCGCACCGCCGGATCCAGGGTGATCGCCAGCAGGGCGGCGATCGCGATCGAGAAGTTCTTGGTGAACGCGAGCGGCTTGAAGAGCCGGCCTTCCTGCGCCTCGAGCGCGAAGATCGGCAGAAACGAGACGGCGATCACCAGCAGCGAGAAGAAGCTGGGGCCGCCGACTTCCTTCACGGCGCCGACGACGACGTCGCGGAAGCTCCCCGGGCGGCCGTCGGACTGCCACCGCTCGAGCTTCTTGTGCGTCTGCTCGACGACGACGATCGCGGCATCGACCATGGCGCCGATCGCCACCGCGATCCCGCCGAGCGACATGATGTTCGCCGTGATGCCCATCGCATGCATCGGAATGAACGAGAGCAGGACGGCGATCGGGATCGTGACGATCGGGATCGCGGCGCTCGGGATGTGCCAGAGGAATACGAGGATCACCAGGCTGACGATCGCGAGCTCCTCGACGAGCGTGCGCTTCAGCGTGTCGATCGCGCGGCGGATGAGCGTCAGACCGATCGTACGTCGCCACCACCTCGACGCCGGGCGGCAGCGACTTCTCCACTTCCGCGAGCTTTCGCTTGACGCCGTCGATGACACGAAGCGCGTTCTCGCCCTGACGCATGACGACGACGCCCCCCACCACCTCCCCGTTGCCGTCGAGCTCGACGAGGCCGCGGCGGAGATCCGGGCCGAGGTGGACGGTGCCGATGTCGCGAATCGAGATCGGCGTGCCGCTTCCGTTCGTGCCGACGACGATCTTCTCGACGTCGTCGACCGACCGGACGTATCCCCTTCCCCGCACCATGTACTCGGTGCCGTTGAATTCGATGAGGCGCCCGCCGACCTCGTTGTTCGAGCGCCGGATGGCCTCCATCACCTGCTGGAACGGCAGCCGGAAGGCGAGCAGCGTCGCCGGCTTGATCTCGACCTGGTACTGCTTGACGAAGCCGCCGACCGAGGCGACCTCGGCGACGCCGGGAACGGCTTCCAGCCAGTAACGCAGATGCCAGTCCTGGAAGGAGCGGAGATCCGCCAGCGTGTGCGTTCCGCTCCTGTCGACGAGAGCGTACTCGTAGACCCAGCCGACTCCCGTCGCGTCCGGTCCGAGGCGCGGGCTCACGCCTTCGGGCAAGCGCCCGGTGATCCCTTGCATGTACTCGAGAACGCGGCTTCGCGCCCAGTAGAGGTCGGTGCCGTCCTGGAAGACGACGTTGACGAACGAGTAGCCGAGCATCGACTCGCCGCGCACGTAGTTCACCCGGGGCGCCGCGATCATCGTGCTAATGATCGGATAGGTGATCTGATCTTCGACGATGTCGGGGCTCCGGCCCGGCCAATCGGTGAAGATGATCACCTGGACGTCCGAAAGGTCGGGGATCGCGTCGAGCGGGCTCTGGCGGAGCGACCACACGCCGGCGGCGGTCGCGAAGGCGACGAGCAGCACGACGAGAAAGCGGTTGCGCGCGCTGTATTCGATGATTCGGTCGATCATTTTGATTTCGCCCCCGTCCGCACGCCGCTTCGCGCCGTGCTCCGATGGGCGTCGCGCCCCGAAGTAAATCCGGGGCGCTCCCTCGATTTCGCCCCCGTCCGCGCGCCGCTTCGCGCCGTGCTCCGATGGGCGTCGCGCCCCGAAGTAAATCCGGGGCGCTCCCTCGATTTCGCCCCCGTCCGCACGCCGCTTCGCGCCGTGCTCCGATGGGCGTCGCGCCCCGAAGTAAATCCGGGGCGCTCCCTCGATTTCGCCCCCGTCCGCGCGGCGCTTCGCGCCGTGCTCCGATGGGCGTCCGCGCCCCGAAGTAAATCCGGGGCGCTCCCTCGACTTCGCCCCCGTCCGCGCGGCGCTTCGCGCCGTGCTCCGATGGGCGTCGCGCCCCGAAGTGAATCCGGGGCCCCTTGACTTCGCCCCCGTCCGCGCGGCGCTGCGCTTCCGATGGGCGTCGCGTGCCCCTCTTCTCATCCGCCCACCCGCAGCGTGAACTTGCCGCGCAGCGTCGGCTTCCCGGGGCGATCGATCTGGATCACCACGGCCCAGGGTCCTGCCATCGTGAACTTCGCCATTCCCTCGAAGACCCCAGCGCCGATCTCGCCCGCTTCGCCGCTCTCGATCGACGCGCCCGCCATGTCCATCGTGTATTCGAAGCGGACCTTCGCCTGCCCGACCGCGGCGCCCGTCGCATCACGCACCCGGACGCGGATCGCCGACGCGCCGACCTTCGCAGTGCCGGTCGCCGGGTAAACGCTCACCATGAGATCGCCGACGCGTCTCTCCTCGGCCGCAACGCTCGGTGTGTCCGGCGCCGTCGTTTCCTTCGTCGCGGGCTCGTTGCCCCCGCCCATCGACATCGACTTCGCGCCCTCCATCTTCCGATCGCCCATGCCGACTGCGCCCATCATGCTCATCATGCTCTCCGCTCCCTGGAGCTGGCTCTCGGAATCGACGAGGAAGTTCGCGCTCGTCACCACGCGCTCGCCCGGCTGGAGGCCTTCTCGGACCTCGACGTAGTCGTCGACGCGATCGCCGAGCTTGACTTCGCGCGGGGTGAGTCGGCCGTCGCCGGCCGCGACGAACACCCGCTGGCGCCGGCCGGAGTCGAGAATCGCAGTCTTTGGAATGACGAGACGCTCGCCGAGCGGCACGCGGAGCTCGACGCTTCCGTACATCTCCGGACGAAGGAGGTCGTCGGTGGAATTCGGCAGCTCGAAGCGGACCTTCACGGTACGGGTCTTGGGATCGAGCGTCGGATAGACGTACGCGACCCGCGCGACGAAGGATCGGCCGGGCGCGTAGGAAAGCCGGATCTCTGCCTTCTGGCCGACCTTCACGAACGGCAGCTCGTACTCGTAGATGTCGCCGTACACCCAGATCGTCGACAGATCGGCGATCTTGTAGAGCGTCATCCCGGCCTGCACGCTCTGGCCGGCCACGACCATCTTCTCGAGCACGATGCCCGACGCCGGCGAGGAGATCGTCTGGTAGAGGCTCGGCTTACCCGCTTCCTCGAGCTCGCGGACCTGCCGCTCGCTCAGATCCCAGAGCAGCAAACGCTCGCGGCTGGCGCGAAGCAGCGACGCGGCCGACTGCGCCGCGCTCGGCACCTGACTCTTCCCGAGCTCCTTCTGGTTGCGCACGGCGAGCAGGTATTCCTGCTCGCCGCTCACCAGCTCGGGGCTGTAGATCGTGAACAGCGGCTCGCCCTTGCGAACCCTCTTCCCCGTGTAGTCGACGAACAGGTCCTTGATGTAGCCGCTGATCTTCAGCGTGACGGCGGCGAGCTTCCGCTCGTCGTAGTCGAACCGCCCGACCGTACGGATCGTCTTGTCGAGGGAACGCCGCTCGACGACGCCATAGGTGAGGCCCATCGCTTGCTGCTGCTCGGCATCGAGCCGGATGGCGGCCCGCGCGCTCTCGCCGTGATCGGCGGCGGCGTCGGCCGCCGCCCGCTCGGGCAACCCGACGCCGCCGATCGCCAAAACGGCCAGCACGATCGCCGCGTTCCGCAGACCCAAACGTTTCCGCGAGATCTTCATTGCGCGGCACTCCTCTCGATCGGTCCACCGACGGCTCGCTCCAGGTCGGCGAACGCCTTCTCGAAGCTCGCCTCCGCCTCGACGTGATCGAGATGCACGGCCTCGATCACTCGGATGCTGTCGATCAGTGAGAGAAAATCGAGCTTGCCGGTCTGGTAGGCCATCTCGCTCGCCACCAGCGCCTGCTCGGCCTGGGGAACGTGGGTGGTCACGTGGAGCTCGCGCTGCAAGAGCGCCGTCCGGGCGCGGATGAACGCCTGCTCGACCTCCTTGCGCACACGGTCCTGCTGGCGGCGGAGGTCTGCTTTGGCGGCTTGTAGGCGTGCGTCGGCCTCGCCGAGCGCGGCGTCGTACTTCCACTTGTAGGCGATCGGCAGCGACAGCGACGCCATCAGGCCCACGCCGTCGGGGTGATCGAAGTTGAAGAACCGGGAGACGGCGAATTCGAAGTCGGGGAAGTAGTCGAGCCTGGCCATGCGCACCTTCTCCTCTTCCCGCGCCACCGCCGCCGCCGCGGCGCTCGTCTCGGGCCGATTCTCGAGCGCCCGGTCGGAGAGCGCTGCGGCGGCTTCGGCGAGACGCGGCGTGGGCGGATCCTCGGGAACGCCGAGCGGGCTCGTGGCCGGCCGGCTGAGCAGCGCGTTGAGCTCGGCAGCGGCGCCGTCGATCCCCAGGGTCTGGGTCGTCACGCGGTTGATGAGTCGGGTGAGCTCGACTTGCGCGCGCAGGACGTCGGGCTGCGACACCTGTCCGACGGCATACTTCTGCTCGGCGATCGTGGCGAACTGCTCGACCAGCTGCTTGTCGCGCGAGTAGATCTCTAGATTTTGGTGCGCTTGCCAGAGCCCATAGTAGGCACGCTTGACCGCGGCGACGACGTCGAGCTCGACGGCATCCGCCCGGCGCCCGGCCACGTCCGCGTCGCGCTCCGCGATCTTGCCCGCGAGCGAGCGCTTGCCCGGAAACGGCACCCGCTGGGAGAGCTTTAGGATGTTGTTGTCGGCGTGGTCGAGGTCGAAGGACTCCGGCGCGTTCCAGGCCTCGTAGCCGATCGTGGGATCGTCGTAAGCCGAAGCCTGGACGGGCGCGAAGCCCGCCGCCTTCGCTCGTTCCCGCGCGGCCGCGATCGCCGGGTTCTGGCTCCGCGCCTGCGCGAGCACGTCGCCGAGTCGAAGGGGTGCGGGCGTCTGCTCATCGCCCGCCGCCGGCCGCGCCAGCGCGACGACGACCGCCGCAACGATGCCGATTTTGAATGTGTGCACGCTTCTCTCCCCTCTCCTGCTGGAGCGCCGGCGGCAATTCGCCGGGCTCACCCGCCTGAAGACGACAGGGCGGGTCGGTTCGACCGCACCGTGGGGTGCGGCGACTGAGGGAGAGATCTAGAGTCGCAGCGTGCGCGTCAGCAGAAGGGTCGCCGGCGGATCGTTCCCAGCCCGCTCGAGCGGGACGACGTTGGGATCGGACCCGCATACCACGGCGAGGGCGGAAACGGCCGGTTCGCCGACGGTCGCAGGACCGGTCCGATCGTGTTTTCCGGCCGCAGAGAGCGCGGGACTGTCCGGGCGGGTCATCGGACAGCAGCCGGAATCACAGGCGACCGCTCGCAGATTGGCACAGCTTTGCGCACAGCAGGTGGCCCACCGTGCTTTCTTCGCCGCGCGCTGCGGCGTCGCCCAGGCGGCGTCGAGCCCGATCGTCACCAGGAGCGCGATTACGATCGCCAATTGCCGCCGTTTGAGCATCGATGCCTAGCTTACCGACGTGATGAGCGCCTTGCAACAAGAGGCGGTTGTGCCGTTCCGAGGTTACCGCCGCGGCGGCCAACAATCGCTACCTCGAATCGGCTGCGGGTTCGTCGACATCTTGATGCTTGCTTGATACACTTTGATGCATGAAACGGACGACCCTGTCTCTCGATGAAACGCTCTTGCGCCAGCTGAAGGAGATCGCGGCCCGCAAAGGGCGGACCCTTCAATCGGTCGCCAATGATCTGTTGCGCCAGGGGCTTGCGCGATCCCATCGCGCCACGAGTTTCCGGCTCCGATTGCGGGGCTGGCGCGCGGAGGAACGGCCTGGGGTGGATATCCTCGACCGCGACAAGCTATTCGACTTGATGGACGGCCGCTGAGGGTGCGGGCAATCGACACCAACGTCCTGATCTTCGCCGAGATCCGCTCGAGCGCCCATCATCGGGCGGCCCATGATCTCCTTCAGGAGCTAGCCGAGGGGTCGCTGCCGTGGGCGATTCCGTGGCCATGCGTCTACGAGTTCCTTCGCGTCGTCACTCACCCGAAGGTCTATCACCCACCGGTCCCGCTTCCTCTCGCTCTGGCCGACCTCGGTCGAATCCTCGCATCCCCGACTCTCGTGCTCCTCGCCGAGACCTCCCGCCACATCGAAGTGATGAATCGTGTTCTGACGCATTCCGGGGCGACCGCGAACCTCGTGCATGACGCTCACATCGCCGCGCTCTGCATCGAGCACGGCGTGAGCGAGCTACTCACCGGAGATCGGGACTTTGCTCGGTTCCATGACCTCCGTACGACGAACCCATTCTCTTCCTCCGCCCGCGCTGACTGAGCGCTCCCCCCGCCTCGGCGGCGACGAACGGGCTATCGCAACGACGCGCGCACCGCGCGGTCGAACGCCCAGCTTCCGGATCAGGTCGACCTGCTCCTTCATGGTCTTCGACAGCGGCACGACGTTGGCCGTCGTGTTGAAGAGGTCGTCGTCGGTGACCTCGCGGTCCTCGAGGCGGGCGGTCGTCAGCGCCGAGATGACGCACTGCTCGATCTCGGCGCCCGTCCAGCCCTTCGTGAACTTCTTCAGCGACTCGAGGTTGAAGCCCGACGAATCGACGCCGCGGCGGCGGAGGTGGATCTTGAAGATCTCGAGCCGCTCGTCGTCGATCGGCAGGTCGACGAAGAACACCTCGTCGAAGCGGCCCTTGCGGATCATCTCGGCCGGCAGCAGGTCGATGCGGTTGGCGGTGGCGCCGACGAAGAGACCGCGCGCCTTCTCCTGCATCCAGGTGAGGAAGAAGCCGAAGATGCGGCCGAGCTCGCCTTCCTTCGCCTGCGTGCTGATGCCGGCCTCGATCTCGTCGAACCAGACGACCGCCGGCGCCATCGACTCGAGCATGTGGCAGGCCTCGGCGAAGGCGCCTTCGGGCTTGCCGTGGCGACCGGAGAAGACCTGGATCATGTCGATGCGGTAGAGCGGCAGCTCGAAGCACGACGCGATCGCCTTGATCGAGAGGCTCTTCCCGCAGCCCGAGACGCCCATCACCAGCACGCCCTTCGGCACGATGTCGGCGCTCAGGCCGTCGCGCATCTGGAAGAGCTTGCGCCGCTCGAGGAGCCACTTCTTCATCACCTCGAGGCCGCCGACGTGGTCGAGCTCGGTCTCGGTCGGGATGTACTCGATCATGCCGGTGCGGTTGACGAGCAGCCGCTTCTCCTCGAGGAGGAGCGGGATCGACTCCGCGTCGAGCGCGTGCCGGGCGGTGCGGGCGCGGCGGACCGCGTGGCGGGCGTCGTCGAGCGTGAGGCCCTGGAGCGCCCGGGCGAGCTGTTCGAGCGTCGCGTCGCTCGAGTCGACCGTGCCCCCGGCCGCCGTGATCGCCGCACCTTCGCGTCGCAGAAGGCCCACGAGCTCGGACAGGTCGGGCACCGGGAGCTCGAGGTACGACGATCGAGCGCTCGATCTCCTCGGGGATGTGCTTCACCGGCGAGCACGATCACCACGAGCTTGCCGCGCTCGAGGCAGAGCGTCGTAGAGGTCGCGGAGCCGCCGGCGGATCTCCGCAGACTCGCGCATCGGCTCGTGGAAATCCTTCAGCAAGAAGAGCCCCGGGCCTTCGTGCTCGGCGACGAAATCGAGAGCGGCCCGCGCGTCGAGGCGCTTGCTGTCATCGCCTCCGTCGCGGCGTAGGCCTTCGGTCAGGCTCCAGATCCAGAGGGGTGCCGGCGGGTGAGAAGCACACCTCGGCGGCGTCGTGCAGGAGCGCGGTCACGCGCGCTTCCTCCGCGGAGCGAACGTATACCAGCGGTCGCCCCGATTCGATGACGTCCCGCAACATGCGAAGGGCGCGGCTTTCAACTTCGTCGGCCATCGATCTTCTTCGTCCAGGGGATCATAGAGAGGGTGATCGCCGCGCGTGTCAACACGCGCCTTCGGTCAAGAGACTCCGCCGACGACAGGACCCGGGCGAATTTCGGATCGACGGGGCATCACGGATAATTTCCCATCGGGGCTAAACGAGCCGCCCGATGACGACGCCCGCCAAGCAGCCGGCGAGCCCCACGAGGGAACTGCCGAACAAGTAGAGCGCTCCGAGCAGGTAGCCTCCGTCCTCGAGCAGCCGCAGCGCCTCGTAGCTGTACGAGGAGAACGTCGTGTAGCCGCCGAGGAAGCCGACCATGAGGAAGAGCCGCAAGTTCGGCGAGAAGGCCCGCTCGGCGAAGAACGCGGCGAGGAGCCCGACCGCGAAGCTGCCGCTGACGTTGATGATGAAGGTGCCGTACGGGAAGACCGTGCCGAAGCGTTCCGCGGCCCAGCCGCCCACCCAATAGCGGGCGTTGGCGCCGAGGAAGGCGCCGATCCCGACGTAGAGCCAGGCCACCCTTCTGCTCTCCTCGACCCGCCGCTTTCAGGCGCTCGACGGCTCGGTCGCCGCCAAGAAGCCTCGCAGAAGCTCCATGCGCCCGACGATGCCGACGAGCCGGCCCTCGGTATCGACGACCGGGAAGCGTTTCACGTGCTTCTCGGCGGAGATCGCCAGCGCGTCGGCGAACGACGTATCCTCTCCCACGCTGATCACCGGCGCGGTCATGACCTCGCCGGCATGCGTGCCGCGGATCTTGGCGAGGTGGCGACGCGCTTCCCCACCGACCGACTCGAGCGGGATCTTGCTGCGAACGATCTCGACGAACCCCGCGCTCACCTCCGGCGAGAGGCGCTGCACGAGGTCGGTGTCGGTGATGATCCCCACGGGCCGCCGGCCCGCGTCGACGACCACCACGCGCTTGGCCGCGGACCCGACCACCAGATCGATGACCTCGTCGAGCCCGGCATCGACGCCGACCGCGGGCACGTCGCGTGACGTGACGTCGCCGATTCGATGCGGCCTGCCGGCGGCGGCCGCGCGCGGGACGAGTTCTTCGTGAGGCAGGTGCACCGAGGCCATCGTCTTCAGGAGGTCCAGCTGCCCGAGCACGCCCTCGAGCCGACCGCTCTCGCCGACGACGGGAAGGCGCTTCAAGCCCCGCGCGACCATCAGGCGCGCGGCCTCCCCGATCGGGGCGTCGGCGCCGATCGTCGTGGCCGGCGACTTCATGACGTCGCGCACCTTGGTCGCGCTGCGGCGCAGCCGAGCGAGCATCTCCTCGAAGATCCCACGTCCCCCGGCCCGCGGGATCGAGAGCGTCAGGCTCACCTCGCCCGACTCGAGCAGGTCCGTGTCTCCCACCACCCCGATCACGTGGCCGTTCGCGTCGACGACCGGTAGCGCGGTGTAGTCCTTGTCGATGAGGATTTCGAGCACGCGCGAGACCGGCGTGTCGGGGCCGACGGTCTCGACGGTCCGGGTCATCACGTCGCGGACCTGGACGTGAGGGAGGCCGTGCTTGAGGATCGGCGTGTACTTGACGACGCCGATGTCCTCGAGTGTCATGAGCCCGGAACCGACCATCTCCTTCAGGCGCGGCAGAACGCGCTCGATCCGATCCTCGCGGTCGACGACCGTGATCACCACGGGAAGGTCCATCGACAGGCGCAGGATGGCCGCCGTCTTGATGCGGCTCGAGGCGCCGAAGCCGGCGATGCCGCGCACCACGGTCGCCCCGGCGCATCCTTCGCGCTTCAGGAACTCGAGGATCGCCATGTAGGCGGGTTGGTGATGCCAGAGGTCGGACTCGCCGAGATAGATCATCAACCGCTTGGTTTCGGGGATCATCGCTCCGTCCGCGCGCGCCGTCCTCAGTGAATGACGAGCAGCGGACGGCGCTCGCAGCGGAGGACGCGCTCGGAGATCGACCCGAGCGTCCACCCCTCGAAGGTGCTCTCTCCGCGACGTCCCATGACGATCAGACCGGCGTGATGGCGCTCGGTGGAGAGAACGAGCTGTTCCGTGGGGTGAGCAACCTCGGCCTCCGTCGCCAGCGCGGGCCCGTGCTCGGCTACCATTACCGTAGCGACCCGCGGTTTCCGGCGGACTTCATCACTGCAGGATCGGCACGCGAGATCGTAACGGAGGTCCGGGGTCGAGTCAAAGAAGCAGGGGCCGACGCAATCATCGCGCTGCGGTGCTGCAAGCTCAGCGGCCGCTTCGAGGACTTCTGGGAGCGGCGTTCAGCCGCTGCGCGCGCCGAAGCCCCGGGTGCCCAGTGAGCTCATCTCACAAATCTGACGTGCGCCCCGGGCAGCCTCTGGACTCGGGCGTTGACGAAGACGATCTCGCGAGCGCGGTCCGAGCCGCTGCGCTGCTTGCGCTTGCTCCGCCTACGAGGCCCTGAAGCTCCTCGCGGAGGAGAGCCTCCGTCTCGCCGTGCCGTACTTCCTCGGCGCACCCGTCGTCCTCGGGATCGGCGCGTCGTTCGCCGGGCTCGTGGGCGGACGCGCGATCTGAGAGCCGCGCCGATCCTGCAGGCGGTCGGCATGCGGGGTGCTACGCGGCCCGGCGCCTTCGAGTTGCCGCCGCTCGAGCCGCCGGCCGAGCACGCGCTCGAGCGCCTTCACGAACGTCCGGTCTTCGTCGGTGATCAACGTGAGGGCTTGTCCGGTGCGCGTCGCGCGCCCGGTCCGGCCGACCCGGTGCGTGTAGGCATCGGTCGTGTCCGGGGCGTCGTAATTGATCACGTGCGAGACCGTCGAAACGTCGATGCCCCGCGCGGCGATGTCGGTCGCCACGAGCACGCCAAACCGGCCGCCGCGAAAGCCGTCGAGCGCCGTCCGCCTCTCGGTTTGCGAGAGATTCCCGTGCAGCGACGTCACCGCGCAGCCGCTCCGCTCGAGATCCCGAGCGAGCGACTTCGCCCGATGCTTGGTGCGCGTGAAGACGATCACCGACTGCGGGCGCGTACGGGCCAGGATCTCCACGAGGAGCGCCGTCTTGCCGCCGTGCGAAGCCGCATAGAGCGCGTGCGAGATGGTGGCCGCCGGCACGGCTTCGCCGACCTCGAGCGACACCGGCGCGCGCAGCGCTTCGTGTGTCAAGGTGCGGACCTCCTTCGGCATCGTCGCCGAGAAGAGCATCGTCTGGCGGGTCGTCGGAAGGTCTTTCAGGATGCGGCGGATCGGCGGCAGGAACCCCATGTCGAAAAGCCGATCGGCCTCGTCGAGCACGAGGACCTCGACCGCGTCGAGGTTCACGGTGCCGGCTTCGAGATGCGCGAGAAGGCGGCCGGGGCAAGCGACGACGATGTCGACTCTGCGAAGAGCCCTCACCTGCGGCCCGAACGGCGCTCCGCCGTAAACCGTCGTGCTCGTCAGCGCGCTCGCGCGACCGAGGGCACCGATTGCGTGGTGGATCTGGTCGGCCAGCTCGCGAGTCGGCGCGATGATCAGCGCGCGCACGCGACCGCGCCGGCCGTCGATCAGCCGATCGAGGATCGGCAGCAGGAACGCGGCGGTCTTGCCGGTGCCCGTCTGGGCGACGCCCACGACGTCATGGCCCTGCAGGAGCGGCGGGATCGCTCGTTCCTGAATGGGTGTCGGCTGCATATAGCCGAGCGCCTCGACGCCGGCGAGGACTCGCGGGTCGAGCGAAAAGGATTCGAAGCTCATCAAGACTCCTTGATTGCTGGATCGCGGGCGGCACCACGCCGACCGTGATCGGTTGATTGAGAGGCGCCGGCTGAAGAGGAACGGAAGTCCCGCTGCAGGGACTCGAGTCGGAATGACTGGAGGGCGGAGCCTACGAAGACCTGCTTTGTAGCACGCGGCTCGGCGGAACGCCAGCGAGGGGCCGGCTCAATCGATGAGCCAGAGCCAGCACGGCGCCGATGATCGCGGCGCCCGGGCGGTCGATCTTCATCCCCGGGAACTTACCGAGCGCGAAGACGAGGTAGCTCGCGAGAAAGATGGCGTAGGCGGCGAGGACTTGGGAATCGGAAAACGGCTGCGGGGGCAGGTCGGGGAGCAAACGCGCGCGGCCGCTACTCGCGGAAGTTCACGAACTGCAGTGGCAAGTCGATGTCGCACGCGCGGATCGCCTGGATCGCGGCCTGGAGATCGTCCCGCTTCTTACCCGAGACTCGAACCTGATCGCCCATGATCTGCGCTTGCACCTTCAGCTTGGCGTCCTTGACGACCTTGACGAGCTCGCGAGCCCGGTCCGCATCGATGCCTTGCTTCAGCTTGATCTCCTGCTTGGCGCGGCCGCCCGGCCCCGGCTCGATCGCGGCGAAGTCGACCGCCTTGAGCGGCACCTGACGGCGCGCGAGCTTCTCGCGCAGCACGTCATCGACGGCCTTCACCCTGAACTCGTCGGCGGACTCGACCGAGATCGTCTCCTTCTTGTCCCAGTCGATCACCGTGCGGCTGTCCTTGAAATCGTAGCGCTGCACGATTTCCTTCCGCGCCTGATTGAGGGCGTTGTCGACTTCCTGGAGATTCAGCTGCGAGACGACGTCGAAGGACGGCATGATCCCCGAGTTTAGGGATTTACCGGCGGCTCGACAACGTCGGTTCCGGGGGGTGTCGTGAAGGTGAACTTCGAGTCCTCGAGCCCGACGTCCCGCTTCAGGTTCGAGAACTTGAGGCGAGTGACGTTGCCGAGCGGATCGGTCACCTCCGCGGCGACGATGTCATACGTCTGCGGGTTGACGTCGAGCACGAGCACGCCGATCTCGTGCTCCTGCTTGGGCACGAGCTTCAGGCGAATGACGTCCGTGCCGGGGATCGGGACGAGAGACGGGGTGAAGTCTTTCGCCAGCTCGCCGACCCCGAACAGGAAGGATATCGGCGTGGCCGATTGGAACGCGGCTCGGAACGGCGCCTTCAGCACCTGATGGTGATCCGGTTGATGGACCCACAGCGTCTGGCCGTCGGCGACGATGGTCTGCTGCTCGGGCTCGACGAATTCCCAGCGCATCCGTCCCGGCCGCTTGAAGAACACCTGACCGCTCGATTCGAGCGTCTTGCCGAGCGTCGCCGCTTCGACGGCCTCGCTGAAATCGGCGGTGAAGTCCTTGGTCGAGTCGTAACGCGCCTGGAGCCTGCGCACGACCTCACCGACCTTCGGCTGCGACGCACCGGCCCGCACGCCGTTCGCGAAGAGCCCGAGCGAGAGCGCGAGCGTCAGAAGCGCGCCCGGTAGCCGGTAGCCGGCAGCCGGCAGCCGTCTCACAGCGCCTCGCTCCGGCGCATGCGTACCTCGCGGGGCCGGACGCCGTCCGCCGGGCTGACGAGGCCTTCCTTCTCCATGCGCTCGATCATGCGCGCGGCCCGGTTGTAGCCGACGCGCAGCCGCCGCTGCAGCCAGGAGATCGAGGCCTGCTGGCTCTCCGCGACGAGCTGCACAGCCTGGTCGTACATCTCGTCGGCGAGACCCTCGTCCTCGACGTCCTCCGATTTCTCCTCGTGCGCTTCGTCGATCGCGCGGGTGAAGTCCTGGTCGAAGACCGGGCGGGATTGATCCTTCAGGAAGCCGACGACCTTGCGGATCTCCGGCTCGGACACGTACGCGCCGTGGATGCGCGTGAGGCGCGGCGTCGACGGCGGCATGAACAGCATGTCGCC
Source organism: uncultured delta proteobacterium (assembly GCA_963745025.1). GTDB lineage: Bacteria > Desulfobacterota > Binatia > JACPRU01 > JACPRU01 > CAVQIG01. The sequence continues at coordinate 230,347 of CAVUWD010000008.1, read as the reverse complement.
ATCGCCGAGCAGGCGTTCCGCCCCGATCGAGTCGAGAATCGTCCGCGAGTCGATCCGCGAGGTGACCTGGAAGGAGACGCGCGCGGGGACGTTGGCCTTGATCAGGCCGGTGATGACGTCGACCGACGGCCGCTGCGTGGCGAGAATCAGGTGGATTCCCGACGCCCGCGCCTTCTGCGCCAAGCGCGTGATCTGTTCCTCGACCTCGCGTCCGGAGGTCAACATGAGGTCGGCCAGCTCGTCGATCACGATCACGATGTAGGGCAGCCTGCGATGCACCAGCTTCTCGGAGACCGGCCCGTTCTCCCCTAAACCCGCGAACGGCTCCTCCGACTCGGCGTCCTTGAGCTCGATCACGCCGGCGGATTTTTCCTCCGTCTCGCGCTCGAGCACGCGGTTGTAGCTGTCGATGTTGCGCACGCCCTTGTCGCGCAGCAGCTTGTAGCGATTCTCCATCTCGACCACGGCGCGCGTCAGCGCGGCCGAGGCCTCCCGCGGATCGATCACCACGCGCGTCAGCAGATGAGGGATGTTCTCGTAGAGCGAGAGCTCGAGCATCTTCGGGTCGATCATCAAGAAGCGCACGTCGTCGGGCGTGGCCTTGTAGAGGATCGACATGATCATCGCGTTCAACGACACCGACTTGCCCGTACCCGTCGCGCCGGCGACGAGCATATGCGGCATGCGCGCGAGATCGGCGACCACGGGCTTCCCGACCGAGTCTTTGCCGAGCGCCAGCGGGAGCCGTGACGCCGTCGTCTGGAACTCGTCGCTCTCGAGAATCTCGCGCAGGAAGACCTTCTCGCGCCGCGGATTCGAAAGCTCGATGCCGACCACCGACTTGCCGGGGATCGGCGCCAGGATGCGCACGCTCATCGCGCGCAGCGCCATCGACAGATCGTCGGCAAGCGTGACGATGCGATTCACCTTCACGCCGGGTGCGGGCTCGAGCTCGAAGGTGTTGATGACGGGCCCCGGCCGGACCGCCGTCACTTTCCCCGCGACCCCGAAGTCCGCGAGCTTGGACTCGAGGATCCGCGAGCTGGCGATCAGCGAGTGCTCGTCGACGCGCTCGGCCGAATGGACTGGTGGATCGAGAAAGTTGAGCGACGGCAAGTTGAAGCTGCCGGCGAAGAGGAAGGTTTCCTGGGAGGGCTTCTTCGGCTTCTCCGGCGAGCGCTTCGGCGCCTCGGCGACGAGAATCGACGGCGGCGGCTCGACGGCCTCGCGACTCTTGCGCAGGTTCGGCTTGGCGACGATCGGCCGCGACAGACGCGCAATCTCGGGCACGGGCGCGCGCTTCCAACGCTCGAACCACGCGGTGATCCGCTCTCCCCCGCCGCGCACGAGCTCCGCGGCTCTCCGCACACCCTCGCCGATGGACGTCGACGTCGTCGCCAGGATCATCAAGAGTACGAGCGGAACGAGGAAACAGTAGCTGCCGACGACTCCGAAATTCTCGCACAACACCGCGGCGAGAAATTGACCGGCGATGCCGCCGAGAAGGTGTGCGCGCGCCGGCTCGGTGTAGCTCGGACACGAGGCATCGAAACCCGGAAGCTCGACGAGAATCGCCACGGCCCCGATGAGTCCGACCCCCGCGGCCCATCGTAACGTCGACCATGCGGGGCGGCGGCGCATGGCGTTGATTGCGGCCGCGAGCCCGGCGAGTGGAACGAGGTAGGCCGTGAAACCGAAGAACTCGCGAAGCGGGCCCGCGATGTGGCTACCGACCTGGCCGGTCAGGCGGCTCGACCACAGGCTGACGAAGAGATACAGCGAGAGCCCGCACGCCAGCAGCGCGCCGGCCTCGCGGAGCCACCACTCCGGCACCGAGGAGCTTCGAGTCGATTTTCCCCGCTCGCGCACCATCGTGGTCCCTTAGGAGTCTGCGCCACGGATGGCTTCCGGCTGCAAATCGCCATCCATCCGCGAATCGCCGTGTCGCCGACCCCTCAGCGTATCGCGCGGATACGCGATCGGGGTCGGTTCCTGGCGCTCTCGGCGGCTGGCGATTTTCGCTTCGAAATCCATCCGTGGCGCAAACTCCTGGCCTCAGCGACGCCCGCGGCCGCGCGGCAGCATGCCCTCGCGGGTGAGCTGCTCGACGCTGCGCGCAATCAGGCGCTCGGCGGCCTCGGCGGCGTTCTTGCCGAACAGGCCCGTGGACACCAGCCGCACGAGATATTTCCGGATCTGCGGGGTCGTCGACACCGTGATCGTGATGGTCGGGAGATGGTTCGGCGTGCGGGGCATTCTTTTGCCAAAACTATGCCTTTCTTTTGTGAGCCGCAACCGAAACCGGCTACCGGCTGTAATGCCTCCGTCTTGGCCACACGCGCTGCAAATTTCTGAAGCGCTGGATCTCCGGTCGGCCCTGCTCGGGTCGACCGGAAGATCCGCCACCGCGCGCAAGCGCGGAAAGCCATAGACCATCTCGTGGGTGATTGGCTTCCGCGCTCCGCGCAAGCGCGGAAAGCAATAGACCATCTCGTGCGTCATTGCCTTCCGCGCTCCGCGCGGTTGCGGTCGGTCGTGCTCTTCGTCGTTCCGAAGCATTCGAGGCGAAGACTGCGGCGTTACGACCGACTACCGGCAAGACACCTCGGAGTCTTTGCCGGAAGCGGTAGCCGGTAGCCGGTAGCCGGTAGCCGCCGAAAAAGGCTCACATCTCCATGACGAATGGCAAGATCATCGGGCGGCGGTCGAGGCGCTTGTCGAAGAAGCGCTTCAGGGTGCGCCGGACGGACTCCTGCACTTCCATTGGATCGCCGCGCGATTCGGTGCTGATCGCGTCGAGGCCCGCCAGAACGGCCGCGCGCGCCTCCTCGAGGAGCGGCTGCTGCGCGCCCTCGAGGAGGAAGCCACGCGAGACCAGATCGGGGCCCGCGACGACTTCCCCGCTCGTCGGGTGGATGCCGAGGATCGCCAGCACGAGACCGCCCTCCGCGAGATGCCGCCGATCGCGCAGCACGACTTCCTCGACGTCGCCGACTCCCTTGCCGTCGACGAAGACTCGACCGGCTTCGACGCGCTCGCCGGGCCTTGCCCCGACCTCGTCGATGACGAGCGTATCGCCGTCCTCCAGGAGAAAGCAGCGATCCCGCTCGAGGCCGGTCTCGACGGCGAGCGCCACGTGTCTCACCAGATGCCGATATTCGCCGTGGACGGGGACGAAGTACTTCGGATGGGTCAGGCGAAGCATGAGCCGAAGCTCCTCCTGGCTCGCGTGGCCGGAGGTGTGGATGTCCGCGCTCCCCTGCCAATAGACGTCGGCGCCTCGGCGGTAGAGATGATTGACGAGCGTGGTGACTGTCCGTTCGTTACCGGGAATCACGCGCACCGAAAGCACGACCACGTCGCCGGGCCCCGCTTTGAGGATCGGATGGTCGTCGGTGGCGATCCGCGAGAGCGCCGAGCGCGGCTCTCCCTGACTGCCCGCCACGATGAGCGTCACGCGCTCGGGGGGAAGATCCTTCAATTCCTCGAGATCGACGAACAGGTCGTCCGGCGCGGAGAGCTTGCCGAGATCCCGCGCCAATCTCACGTTCTGGACGAGGCTCCGCCCGGCCACCGCGACCTTGCGGTCGAACTTCGCCGACAGATCCATGATCTGCTGCAAGCGGTGGACGTGCGAGGCGAACGTCGCGGCGAGAAGCTTCCCCGCGGTGCGCTGGAACACCCGCTCGAGCCCGAGACCGACCGTTCGCTCCGAGGGCGTCGAACCCGCGCGGTCGACGTTGGTGGAGTCCGAGAACAGCAGCAGCACCCCCTCGGAGCCGAGCTCGCCGAGACGCGCCAGGTCCGAAACCTTGCCGTCGATTGGGGTGTGATCGATCTTGAAGTCGCCGGTGTGAACGATCGTGCCGAGCGGAGTGCGCAGCGCGAATCCGGCAGCGTCGGCGATCGAGTGCGTCATGTGCAGCGCCTCGATCTCGAACGAACCGAGACGCCAGCGATCGCGCGGCGCGAAGGTCGTCCGCCGGATGCGGTCGAGCAAACGATGCTCGGCGAGCTTGGCCTCGACGAGCGCCATCGTGAACGCCGAGGCGTAGATCGGGATGTCGCATTCGCGCAGCAGGAAGGGCAGCGCACCGATATGGTCCTCGTGCCCGTGCGTCATGAGCATGCCGAGAAGCCGCTCGCCGAGGGCTCGCAGGTACCCCAGATCCGGGATGATCAGATCGATTCCGGGCGTGTCGAAGCCCGGGAACATCACGCCGCAATCGATCGCCACCGCCGATTCGACCGCATCCGAGCCGGCGCCATAGTACTCGAGGACCATCAGGTTGAGGCCGATCTCGCCGAGCCCTCCGAGGGGAACCACGCGAATCCGGCCGCGATCCATCGGCTCCGACGAACTCACGACGACGAGGAGCCTTGCGACGACGGCTGCGGAGCGGGCGTTCGCGCGAGAGTGCCGATCGCCTCCCGGACGCGCGCGACGATCTGGTTCCTGTCCTTGAATGCGACGCCCGCGGTTTCGATCGGCGTGCCGATTCGCACCTCCACCTCGCCGCTTTCGATCCTCAAGCTGTGCTTCGCCATGATCGCCGTAGTGCCGACCACCGCGACCGGCACAATCGGCGTGCCGGTCTCCATCGCGAGCATGAAGCCGCCCTTCTTGAACGGCAGAAGCTCCTCGCCCACGCCGCGTGTCCCCTCCGGAAAGACCACCACCGAGATCCCGCGGTGGATCCGCTGCCCCGCGACGGCGTAGCTGCGCATCGCCTGCACGTGATTCGAGCGGTCGATGACGATGTTCTTGAGCGCCCAGAGGCCCCACCCGAAGATCGGCACCCTGAGGAGCTCCTTCTTCGCCACGAACCGAATCTGAAACGCCCAGAGCGCCCAGCCAACCGCGACGATGTCAGCCGCCGAGCGATGGTTGGACATGAATACGTACTGGCGCTTCGAATCGAGGTTCTCCAGGCCCCGAACCTTCACGTGCACGCCCGACATCCACAGATTGAACGCCATCCACCATTGCGCGAACCGATAGCCCTGCTTGCCGTCCTGCTCGAAGAGACAAACGACGACCACGATCGGAACGACGATGAGAGTGCTCACGACCAGGGCGAGCGCACGCAGGACGTACACGAACCGCATCCTGAGATTCACCCGCAACATATAGGTTGCGTCTCGCGAGGCAGTCAACGCGGCGACTCGCCGAAACGTTGCGTTTCACGCGAGGGAGACCCTCGTTGACTCTTCGTTCCCGCGGTGCATTAGCTGCAACCGGCATCGGCTGTCGGTCTTCGGCTCTCAGCAGAGACATCGCGAATCCTCTTCAGCCGAGAGCCGAGCGCTGAGAGCGGATCACCGTTAGGAGCGAACGATGTCCGTCAACAAGGTCATTTTGGTCGGCAATCTCGGTCGGGACCCTGAGGTGCGCTTCACGGCGGGGGGCAAAGCGGTGGCTCGGTTCTCCGTTGCCACCTCGGAGGTCTGGAACGACGCGGAGGGATCGCGTCAGGAGCGAACGGAGTGGCACAACGTCGTGGTGTGGGGGAAGCAGGCCGAGAGCTGCGGACAATACCTGCAGAAGGGCCGACAGGTCTACATCGAGGGCTCGATCCGCAGCCGTCAATACGACGACAAGGAAGGCAACAAGAAATACATCACCGAGGTCATCGCCCAGCGCGTTCAGTTCCTCGGCGGCGGACGAGCCGGCGGCGGGGCGCAACCGCGCGAATCGCAGGGAGCAGAGCCCCGCGAATCGCAGGGAGCAGAGCCCGCGGTGGCGCCCGCGGAAGAGGAAGATATTCCGTTCTGAGGGACGGCTACGGGCAGCCGGTAGCCTCGCTCACCAATATCCCGCATCCACGAAACTGAAGTGCGCTTGCGAGCCGATGATGATGTGATCGAGAACGCGAATGCCGATGACGTCGCCGGCCTGGCGGAGGCGGCGGGTCAGCTCGAGATCTTCGGGGCTCGGCGTGGGGTCGCCGCTCGGATGATTGTGGATCAGGATCACCGCCGCCGCCGAGTCGCGCACGGCAGGAGCGAACACCTCACGGGGGTGGACGATCGACGCCGTGAGCGAGCCTTCCGAGATCTGCACGTCGCGGATCTTGCGGTGCTTGGCATCGAGCAAGACGACGCAGAAGACTTCCTTCGCGAGCGGCGTGAGCTGGCCTTGGAAATGCTGGAACACCTCGAGACTCGTCCGGAAGGCGCCGCCACGATCGACTCGGCTGCATGCGGCGCGCCGGCCGAGCTCCAGAGCCGCGACGACTGCTGCCGCCGACGCCGGTCCTATCCCCCGCTGGCGCGCGAGCTCCGCCACGGTCGCCCTGCCCAGACCGACGACGCCGGCTAGGCTCGAGAGCAGCCGTCGCGCCTGATCGACGGCGGTCTCTCCCCGAACGCCGCTCGTCCGCAAGACCAGCGCCAGCAACTCGGCCTCGGAAAGCGCGCCGGCGCCCTTCTCGAGGAGCCTCTCCCTCGGCCGCTCGTCGAGCGGCCAATCGGTGATACGCCGCAGCATCATCGCCTGCGAGCGCTCCGAGGGTGGCGGGGTCAGTTTCCCGGCACGCGACCCTCCGAGTCAAGAACAAAGTCGGCCCGCCTGTAGGGCCTCAGTCTCTGTAGGATGCTCGGCGACACGAAAAAACGCGCTTGGTTTTCGTCGATTCGTACTCGGATCGACGAAAACCAAGCGCAACAGCGCGAAGCGCTGAACGCAATAGGCCGATTCGGTGGGCTATTGTCTCCCGCGCTCCGCGCGGCTGCGGTCGGTTGTGATCGGCCCGGACTCGGGTCGATCACAACCGACCGCGCGCTCCATCTTCCCCCAGCATTCGTGACGAAGACTGAGGGGAGACGCCCGCCTGCCTCCTCCAGCGAAACGCGCGCCCCCCGTATGGCTTCGCGGATGCATCACTGGGTGACTGCGTCACAGATGGCTCCCGTTGGTCGCGACCCCGGCTCCGGCCGAAACATCGCACCGATCTAGCCTCCTACGACAAAATCGGTTACGCTCGCGTCGCCAACGCAATGATATAGGCACCACGCTCGAAGAGGACCCGCCGCCTCCCATCGTCGTTGCTCGGCCTACCTCGTGACGTCGCGCCCTCGGTAGAGAAGGAGAAAGACAGCTCATGGAACCGACCGCAGGAGCGACTCCCGCGCTTTCCCAAAACAGCAGCACGATCACCGAGGCTCTCAAGGGTTTCACGCTGATCGGCGGCGACTGGGTGCTGTGGATCTTGATCTTCGCCAGCATCCTCTCCGTCACCGTGATGATCGAGCGTCTGATCTACTTCTTTCGCAACCGCACGCCGGTCGAGCGCTTCATCGAGGCGTTCACCGAACGGCTCGGCCGTGACGACGTGAACGGCGCGACCGCGCTCGCCGACATCACCAAGGGTGCCGAAGCACGAATCGCCAAGGTCGCGCTCAACCACTTCGACGAGGGCGAGCAAGCGGTCGAGCAGATGATGGCGAGCCGCAAAGTCGCCGAGCGCCTGCGCTTCGAGAAGTACCTGATGATTCTCGGCACGATGGGCAACAACGCTCCGTTCCTCGGTCTGTTCGGCACCGTGCTCGGCATCATCAAGGCCTTCCACGATCTCGGCCAGGCGGGCAACGCCGCGGCGGGCGCGACGACGGTGATGACCGGCATCTCCGAGGCTCTGGTGGCCACCGCGATGGGGCTGCTGGTCGCGATTCCGGCAGTCATCGCCTACAACTATTTCAACAAGAAGGTGAAGGAGTTCGCCGCAAACGCCGAGACCATCGAGCGGATCATCCTCGCTCACCTGAAGGCGGGCACGAGGATGGAGCCGAAGGTCCGCGTGCTGCGGGAGAACGCCTGACCATGGCTGGTTCCTCTCACGACGACGACGACACGATCACCGGCATCAACGTCACTCCGCTGGTCGACGTCACTCTCGTGCTGCTGATCATCTTCATGGTGACGGCGAGCTTCATCGTGGCGCCCGCCGTCAAGGTGGAGTTGCCGCAGGTGTCCAAGGCCGACGAGCCGCCGTCGCGAAGCCTCCACTTCCTCGTCGACCAGAGCGGCGCGGTCTACTTGAACGACAAGCGCGTCGAGGAGTCCAAGGTGCTCGGGCTCGTGCAGAAGGAAGTCGCCGCGAATGCGGACGTTCAGGTCCTCGTCAGCGCAGACAAGAAGGTGGCGTACGGCGACGTGATCCGCCTGCTCGATCTGGTGCGCTCGGCCGGCGTCAAGAAGTTCGCGATCTCGGTCGAGATGATCCGCAAGGGCTGATATCTTCCCGAAACTTCCCGAAGTGTCCGCAGCGACCCTGATCTTTGGCGCTGACAGTCCGGCTCCCCGCCACACGCTCGCGTTCTCGCTCTCGCTCGTCCTGCACCTGGCCTTCGCATTCGTCATCCTCACGTCGATTCGTCGCGAGGTGCCCGCTCCACCGCTCGAGGTCTCGATCTTCGAGGGACCGAAGGGACCCGCGTCACCACCGCCCGGCGAGAAGAGCGCCGAGCCGGGTCCAGTGGGACCGCCTCCCGAAGAGGTAAGGCCCGCCGAGGCGCCGAAGGCGCCACCCGCTCCGCGGGTAAAGGCCGTCGCTCGCCCTCATCCGGCTCCGAAACCGCTCCCCGTCGAGCGGCCCGTCGAGGAGCAAAGGTTGCTCACGGCGTTGAAGAAGTCGGGCCCCGCGCCGACGAGCACGCTCGGCACGGCGCGATCCGAGGCCGACGTGGCGGTCGGTTCGGTCGTTGTCACGGGTACGCAGATGACGGGTAGCCTCGGAGCCGGCGTCGGCTCGGTCGCGCTACCGGGTCCCGGTGGCGGGGGCAGCGGCTGGAACTCGGGAAGCGGCAACACGGGGGCGGGGGGCGGCGGTACGGGACGCGGCGGCTTCTCGGTTTCGGGCGCCGGCGCCGGCGGAGCGGGCCGCAGCTACGCCTCGATCTGGGAGTGGACGCAGCGCTATCTCGCGGGGCTTCGCTCGGCATACAACAACGAACTCCTCAACGACACTGCGCTCCGTGGCCTGATCGTGGTTCGCTACGAGATTCTCGGCAGCGGCGCCATCGGCGAGGTGACTATGGTTTCGAGCCAGCTGCGGGATCCGCACCTCGAGCAGGAAGTGCTGCACCAGATCCGCGGCTGGCGTTATCCTCCCGAGCCGACGGGCACCGTGGTCGTCACCTGGCCGTTCTCGTTTCGTCCCCCGAGCTAGGAGGCTGCGCCACAGATCGCTCCCGTTGGTCGCGAACCGGCTCCGGCCAGGCAGCCTACCGAGCGAAATTTCCTCCGTGACTTGAACGCGGTGGGCTCGCGCCTGGCTTGTCCGCCACGAGCTTCTTTCTCGAAGCCTTCCATGCCCCAAGAGACGGCATCGGGGTGACCTGGCGCTCGCAACGCGGCCTCTAGAGCCTGGGCGGATGCCGTAGGAGCGCCGAGTTGCCTCCGATGTCCCGTGGGCAACTCCGTCGTTTCGGAGGCTCCGAAGGCAGGGCGACGATCAGTGCGTCGGCGAAGCGCCCGCGATCTCGCCGCGCAGCTTGGCGAGCGACCGATCCCCCGGCGCGCGCCCCAGCGCAGCGTCGATCACCGCCAGAGCCTCACGGTCTTGACCCGCGCTCTGCAGGCCGACGGCATAAACGTAGGCGAAGCGCCGATCGTCGGGAGCAAGCTCGGCCGCGCGCTTCAGCGACGCGAGCGCCGCGGGCATCTCTTTCTTGCGCACGAGCAGGAGCCCGAGGCTGTGATGAAGCGACGCATCGTTTGGGCGACGAGCCAGCCCGTCACGGAGGATTCCCTCCCCTTCCGCATCACGATCCGTCTGGCGCATCAGATCCGCGAGGTTCACGTAAGCCGGGATCCAGCCGGGATCGAGCTCGAGCGCGGTGCGGTAGCGCTCTTCCGCCTTCGCGGCTTCCCCGCGCTCGGCGTAGAGATTGCCGAGGTTGACCTGAGCGGATGGCCGGTCGGCGTTCAGCTGCTGCACGGCGACGTACTCGTCGATCGCCCGCTCGAGCGCGGCGCGCTCGTTTCCGGAGATGGCCTGCACGGGCGTCCCAGCGAGCAGCCCCGCGGCGAGGATCCGCACCGCCCGCACGGAGTCGTCGAGGAGCCGACTCGCCATTCGCCAGCGCTCGCCCGGCGGCAGCGGCTCGAGCACCTCGAGCGCGCCCACGCGCACGAGCGGGTCGGGATCGGCGAGCGCCTTCGCGAGCGGCTGAAGCGACGACGGGCTTTGCATATCGGCGAGCGACATCGCCGCGGTGCCGCGCGCGATCGCAGGTTGCTCGGGGTCGGCGAGCAGCGAAAGTAGGCGCGGCTCGGCATCGACGGCGTGCATCCTCGCTGCGTGGAGCGGCTCGGCGAAGCGCTGGTAGCCGGCCGGATCGCGCCCGTACCACTCGTGCACCTTGCTCGCCGCCCACTGCGCCGGCTTGTCGCCGTGGCAGCTCGTGCACGCATTCGGCGTACCGAGGCGAGTCGATAGGTCGGGCCGCGGGACGCGCAGGCTGTGATCGTGCCGTGGATGCACGATCATGTAGGTTTTCGTCGGCATGTGGCAGGCGATGCAGCTCGCTCCGGCTGACTCGGCCGCATGGAAATGATGCTTCGGCGTCTCGTACTTCTCCGTCGCGTGACACTGCAGGCAGACGCCGTTTCCCGGTGAGCGTAACGCGAGGCTGTGGGGCTCGTGGCAGTCGCTGCAGGTCACGCCCGCGCGATACATTCGGCTCTGCACGAACGAGCCGTACTCGTAGACCTCGCCGTCGATCTGCCCATCGGCGTGGTAGAGCGCGGGGGCGAGGAGCGCCGGCAGATGCGTGTCCATGAGCGGAGCGCCGTAGCGGTAGTCTTCGGAGAGCTCGCTCCGGCGCGAGTGGCAGCGAGCACAGAGCTGGATCTCCTTCTCGGTCCGGCGCTCGGCGGTTCGCCGCGGATTCCCGGACTCTGGATCGCGCCCCCAGCCGATTCCCTTGCGCTCGTCGAGGAGAATCTCCAGCCCCTTTCCGCGACGATCAAGAGCCTCCCACCCGGGCTCGTGCCTCGCCCACGCGACGTGGAGCGAGGCGGGCCCGTGGCATGCCTCGCAGGATACGTCGACCTCGGACCACGTCGTCTGGTAGGTGCGATGCGCCGGATCGTAGCCCTTGCGCACGTTAGTCGAGTGGCACTCGGCGCACATCGAGTTCCAGTTCTGGTTGATGCCCGTCCAGTGCAGCTCGTCGCGGGAATCGATCCTCTCCTGCGGGTAGAGATGAAACCAGCGCTGGCCGCCTTTCGCCTTAGGGCGCGCGTCCCAGGCGATCGAGAGCGCCTGCAGCCGGCCGCCCGGAAGCTCGATCAGGTACTGCTGCAGCGGATCGACACCGAAGGTGTACTTCACCTCGTAGTCGTGGAGCTTGCCGTCGGGACCGTCGGTGCGCACGAGGAAGCGACCCTGCTTGCGGAAGAAGCGAGAGACCACGGCCCCGTAGCGAAACTCGGCGTTGCGAAAGTCGCCGAGCACGGTGGCCTCGGTCGCCTCCCGCATCGCGAGGTCGTGGTGGGATCCCCGCCACGCGTTCGACTCCGCCGCATGACACTCCGCGCAGGCGGTCCGGCCGACGTAGCGGGCGACCGAAGGCGGCTCCACGCCCTCCGCGGCCTCGCATGCCGGTGCCAAGAGGATCGCGATCACCCGGGCGACGCGCAGAAGCCGATTCAGGTCCACGGGGCCGGTACCGAATAGCGCGCGAACACGGGGGCGCGCGAGACGAGAGTCATTCCTCCTTCGAGTGCTTGGGCCATGAGAACCCGGTCGAACGGATCCCGACGGTGAAGAGGCAGCGAACGAACCCTCGCGGTATGGCCGATCCGGACGGCGAGCTCGGAAAGGCCGCTTCCCTCGATGGCATCCACCAACTCGGCCGGTTCTACCTGAATCCTGCCCAGAGTGGCCCTGATGGCGATTTCCCAAGTCGACGCGGCGCTCACGTAGACGTCGTTGCCGGGCTATGTGATGGCGCGTGAGATCGTCCGCGGCAACCGCGTCGGCGTGCCTACAGCCCAGAGCAGCGTGTGTGTGTCGAGGAGAAGCCTCAGAGAAGCCCCTTCTCGAAGGTGCGCCGGAAGCGGCTCGTCGAAATTCCGCTTGACGCGGATCTTCCTGCGGAGGAGCCCGAGCGTTCGCCGCTTTGCGCTCGGCCGAACCGGTCCGAGCCGCGCGACGGGACGCCCGTGGCAAGTGATGATGATCTTCTCGCCAGCTTCGACCCGCTCCAACAGGCGGGAGAGCTGGGTCTTTGCCGCGTAAACGTTGATCTCCATCGAATCTAGTCAGACTAGGCCAGAACGGTCGCGATCGGTCAATCGAGAAGCGGCGCGCGGCCACTGAGTTGTCGGCGTTCAGAGCTCGTCAGCCCGCGGTGCGATTGCGGCGACGGCCGGGCTTCTCGAGCGCCTCGCCCCAGCGAGCCAGGAACGTGCTCACGAATCCGTGCTGCCCGGCCGGCTCGGCGGCGAGCGGCGCGAGCGCCATCGCCACCGCGAGCGCAAGGTGATAGCCCTCGGAGCGTGAAAGGATCGCCCGCCGGTACGCCGGATGTGCATCGTTCACCCATACCGCCGTGTCCACGAGCTGCGCGAGCGCCTCGTCGCCCGGCCGGGAACGGAATTGGATCACGAGGCCGTAGTGCCCCGGGCGCTTCGCCCCCGCGGCGGCGGGAAGCACGGCCGCCGCCGGCTGCTCGGGCGGGTGCTGCGGCTCGGATTCCGGACCGAGATCGGCCCGCGTCGTTGCCACTTCCGCAGCCGGCTCGCTGGCGGCCGAGGATTCGGCGGGTTCGGTCAGCGACGCCGCCAGGAACGCGCGAGCGTCCGAGGCCGTCCCGGGCTTTCCGATCGGTAGCTTTCGCTGACCGCCGAGCCGCTGCTCGACCAGCGAGGCCAGCATCGGGAAGTCATCGGCGAGATCGACCAGCACGTTTTCGAGATCGCGCTCGACGGGTCGTGCGGCGCGGCGCGGCGCGCGCTGCTCGGCATCCTGCCCGTCGCCCCATTCCGCGAGCTGGCGCACCACCGCCTCCTGGATGGCGCGGCGATAAGAGAGATAGAGGGAGCCGCGGGCACCGGTGCGGATGAAGTCGCTCTTGTTGAGGGTCAGGCATTCCGAGAGGACGGGCGCCTCGATCAGACCCGAGACGCGGTCCGGATGGGCGGGCGACACCCCGAGCCAGTCCCAGCCGCGCTTGATGACCTTGCCGTAGGTACTGATCGCCACCCCGCGGCGTTCCTCGGTGAGTGGCATCGTCTCGCGAACCAGCCATCCCACGGCCGACGGCTTACGCTTGCGGCGGAGCCGAATCCAGATCGGCGCGCGGTCGCCCATGGCCACCCCGTGGCGACCCACCGGGCGCCCGTTGATCTCGAACTCGAGCCCGTCCGGGTAGAGAGGCCGCAGCATCTCGTCGAGCCCGGGGTCGAACAGCGGCTCGAAATGGCGGCGCAGCGTTGTCTCGATGAAGCCGGCGTCGAGCAGCGGCGACAGCGGGTTCGAGAGCCGGAGCCGAACCGCCGTGCCGCGCTCGCCCGTCTGCCCGGGAAGCTTCGCGAGCCACTTCCAGGGTGCTCTGTGCCGGTTCGCGAGATGCCAGGTGGTCGCCGCGTGCGACGCTCCGCGCCGCGTCTCCGTAACCACCTCGGAGCAGACCAGCAGCGCGAGCTTGATGCCAACTCCGGCGAAGCCGATCCCCCGCCCGCGTGTCTTCGTGCTGGCCGCGAGATCGTGATAGCGCGCGAGATCCCGCCGCTTCATTCCCGAGCCATCGTCTGTGATGGTCAGCGCGGCATCGCCGGGCTCGGTGCGGAAAGCAATGCGCCGGGCGCCCGAGTCCAAAGAGTTCGCGACCACTTCGGTGAGGATCGTTTCTTCCACGCCTCCCGGGTATGCATCGCGGAGATCTTCGAGCAGATGGTGGAGATCAATTCTCATCTCACCCATGGGCAGGCCCCCTACGAACTGTGCGGTTCGGCATGCGCGAGCGGAGCATCCAAACGGCCGAGCAGTCAACCCTGGTCTTCGCCGGGGTACGCTTGCGGCGGCCGAGATGGCTCACCCGTCGATGGGAGAGGAATCGGCTTGAACGAAGGACGTGCGACCGAGTCCACTCGAGTCGCGCGAAGTTTCCGCCACAGCTGGCGGCGTCGCTAAGGCAGCTTTGCAACCTTTCGGTCGACCGCGGCGAGAATCGTATCGCGCGCGTCGGTCAATCGCCGACGAAGGCGCCCTTCAGTTCATAGAAACCGTCGGCGAAGACAAGACAGCGATGGCGTCGCAAGGGGTCTCGGAACATCGGTGAGGTCGCGAGGGGTCTCTCGTCGGGCGCGTTGATCGGGGCGAGCTTCGGATCTTTTTTCATTGGAGAGACAAATCCCAACGCATCGAACCGAGGCGCTTCTCATCGTCGACGCGGATCATCGTCTCGATCGTTCTGGTTCGGTGCGACGTTGTAGCGAGGTCCCAACTCGACCTCGACGAACCGCGTTACGCCGAATTCTGCGGCCATTCACGGGACTTCCATACCATCGCGCCCAGCAGCCGAACTCGGGGACGGTACTCGCGACGCCAATCGCTCCGACGTGACCGAGGGAGACCTCGTCCGATCGGTCGAGGAGCACAGCCGGCAAAACGTCTTCGCCTGCTACCAGTGCGGCAAGTGCACCGCCGCCTGCCCGTTCTCGCTCGAGCCGCAGCGGGTCGTGCGCCTGCTGCAGCTCGGCCAGATCGGGGAAGCCCTGGCCCACCCGACGACGTGGGATTGTTCGAGCTGCATGGCCTGCCAGAAGGTCTGCCCGAAGGGCGTGAGCCCGGCGTACCTCCAGCGGGGCCTCAGGACGCTGCACATGACCCCGGAGCTGGTAGGCGCGAATGGCGCGGGAGCGGCGGCTGTGGGCGGGCCGCTGGACGCGCAGTATCGCTCCCACGCCCATCCGCTGCGCGCGCAGATTTTCGCCAACATCGAGCGCCTCTCCCGGGTTGGCAGCAAGCTGGCGCCGCTGAGCAACTGGGCGCTCAAGATCCCGGGCGCCAAGCTGGTAGCGCACCACCTCCTCGGCATCCACAAGAACCGGTCACTGCCGCCGTTCGCCCGCCAGACCTTCCGAGAGTGGTTCCGGGCGCACACGCCGCGCGGCGACGGGCACCGCGGGACGGTCGTGCTGTTCGACGACACGTTCATGGAATACAATTACCCGTCCACCGGCATCGCAGTCACCGAGCTCCTGGAGACGGCAGGTTTCCGGCTGGAGCTGGCGAACAAGGTCTGCTGCGGACGGCCCATGATCTCCAAGGGGTTGTTGGACCAGGCCGCGACCCAGGCCCGCACCAACGTCGCGCAGCTGTACGAGCAATGCCGCGACGGCGCCTACATCGTGGGGTGCGAGCCCTCGTGCCTGCTCACGCTGCGGGAGGAATACCTCGATCTGGTCGAGCCGGCGCAGAGGGAAAAGGCCAAGGTGGTGGCCGGGCAGGCGCTGCTGATCGACGAGTTCCTCGGTGCGCTCAACGGCCGGGGCGAGCTGGAGCTGCCCTTTACGGGCGCCGACGGTAAGCCCGAAGTCCTGTTCCACGGGCACTGCCATCAGAAGGCCGCCGCGGATGCGACCCGCAGCGTCGAGCTCCTGCGCCTCGCGGGCTACCAAGCAGACATGGTGGACGCGGCCTGCTGCGGAATGGCGGGGGCCTACGGGTACGAGAAGGAGCACTACGAAGCCTCGCGGGCGGCCGGAGAGCGGGACCTCTTCCCGGCGATCCGGGCGCGCGCCGGGGCCCAGGTGGCCGTGATGGGCACGTCTTGCCGCCAGCAGGTCGAGCACTTCACGGGGCGGCGCCCGCGCCACGTCGTGGAGCTGCTCCGCGAGGCGCTGCCGTAGGGTCCTCGCCACGCGGGCGACGACGGGCAGCAACCCAGGCAGGGAGCCGAGGTGAGCCGATGAGTCTCAGGTTTTCCGGGAACGATCTGGTCGAGGCGGCCGTACAGATGGAGCGGAACGGCCTCAAGTTCTACATCGCCGCGGCCGACGCCGTGGCCAACGACCGCGCCAAGGACCTGCTGCGGCAGCTCGCCGACGACGAGGTCCAGCACCTCAGGACCTTCGAGCTGCTGCTGCGCTCGGTCGGCCTGGCTCAGATGCACGAGTCGTATCCGGGCGAGTACGAGGCCTATCTCAAAGCCCACGTGGACATGCAGGTGTTCACCCAGGCGCGGCTCCAGCAGCTGCTGGCCCAGAAGACCATGTCGGAGCGCGACGCCCTGCAGTTCGGCATCGACTCCGAGAAGGACGCCATCCTGTACTACACGGAGATGATCCGGTACGTGCCGTCGGCGGACCAGAAGACGATCCAGGGCATCATCGAGGAGGAGCGGCGACATCTCACGCAGCTCGTCGGGCTGATGCAGCACGCCCGGTAGCCGAAGGAGGAAGCCTGCGATGACGGTCGAGGAGGCGATCCAGACGGCGCTCCAGTTCGAGCGCCGCGTCCGCGGCGTGTACGAAGAGGCCGCAGCCCGGGCCAGCGACGACACTGCCAAGAAGATGTTGCAGGTGATGGTCGGCGAGGAGAAGCGCCACGTGGAGTATCTCGAGGCCCGGCTCGCCGAGTGGAAGAGCACGGGGAAGGTACGCACCGCCGCGCTGGCCACCGACCTCCCCTCCACCAAGGTCATCCAGGAGGGCGTCAAGAAGCTCAAGGAGCGCATCGCCATGCCCGAGCGCGAGCGGCGCGAGGCGATCGAAACCCTGAAGCGTGCGCTCGAGGTCGAGCAGGAGACGAGCATCTTCTACGAGAGGATGGTTCGCCAGCTGGCGGCGCCCGAGGACCGAGCGATGTTCCAGCGGTTCCTGGAGATCGAGGCCGGCCACTTTACGATCGTGCAGGCGGAGCTCGATTCGGTGCAGGGACTCGGCTACTGGTTCGACGTCCAGGAGTTCAAGCTCGAATCCGAATAGGCCCCGCCCGCGATGAGCCGGGACCCGATCTTCTACGGCTGGTGGATCGTGGGAGCGGGTTCGGCATCGAGGCGCTGATCGGCGCCCTCATGCTCCGCGCATACGGCGCCTATGTCGTGCTGCTCCGAGAAGAGTTCGGCTGGAGCAAGACGATGCTCTCGGCGGCGTTCTCGATGGCGCGGGCGGAGAGCGGATTCCTCGGGCCGGTCCGTTTTCGGCATCGGCTTCGTCCTGTTCAGCCCGGAAACCCCAGTACCACCTCGATCCGTCAAGAAACGGTGCGCGTAATCTGCGGAAACTACGAAGAAATCTCGTACAAAATCAAACTGCGCCACAGTTGGCGCTTCATCGGAAGCACCTACCCTTGAATCCGGACCCGCGATCCAATTGAGGTTTGGGGGGGTCGGGGTTCTCGTCCGCGAGCGTAACGCCGCCGTGGCCCTCGGTTGGGCCTGCTCGGCCCCGTCGCCGGCGCAGTCTCGATTTGACTCGACGGGAAGGCGAAGATTACCTTTGAGGAGTGTCGAAACGGCTAACAGCGGTGGCGGCCGCCTGCTTGTCGTCGATCGGCATCGCCGCCTGCCAGGCCGAACCGCCGCAGAAGGACGCGGGGGCGGCGGCCGTCGCCCCTGCCCAGGGCATGAGGGTCTACCTCGACGATCACGGTAAGCCTCGCCTGCCGTCGCCGGAGGAGCTAGCCGCCGAGCGCGCCACCCGCGCCCAACTCGTCCCAGCGCCGTCGCCGGTCGAGGTGCCGGCGCCGGGCGGCGGCAAGATGGTGAATCTCGAGGGTCGGGAGAAGCCCCGCTGATCGGGCGCGGCGAGAGACGTTCATGCGTGGGGCTCGCGTTGGTCGCGTGGCTTGCCGCGATGCCCGCGCACGCCGCGGTGCCGTTCACCATCCAGTATCTCGACGGGGCCGGCGAAGGCTTCAACGACCCCACTCTCGGCGCCCAGCGCAAGGCGGCCTTCGAGTTCACGGTGGGAATCTGGTCGGCGATGCTGCAGGGAACGGTGCCGGTCGTGATCAACGCCCAGTTCGACCCACTCGGCGGCTCGGCCACGAGCGCGATCCTCGGTCAAGCCGGCGCGACCACGATTCACCGAGACTTTCCGGGTGCGCCTCGGGCGGGCACCTGGTACGCTGCGCCGCTCGCGAACGAGCTGGCCGCGAGCGACCTCAACGGCGCGGGCACGGCGGAGATCAGTGCCCAGTTCAACAGTGACGTCGACAACTCGACCGTGCTCGGCAGCGTCGACTGGTACTACGGCACGGACGGCAACGCCGGCCCTGACGTCGACTTCGTGAGCGTCGCGTTGCACGAGATCTGCCATGGCCTCGGCTTCTTCGACACGGTCCTCCCTTCGACCGGCGCCTGGGCGTATAGCGGCGTCCCAGACATCTTCGGAAGGAATCTGGCGAGCCCCGGCGTGGGTCAGTTCGATGCCCTAACGAACGCCCAGCGGATGGCGGCGCTCACCTCGGGCAATGTCTTCTTCAACGGCTCGCACGTGACGAGCGTGAACGGCGGCTCGGGCAAGATCTACGCGCCGAATTCTTACCAGGACGGCTCGAGCATCTCGCATTGGGACACCTCGTTCACGCCGAATCAGCTCATGGAGCCGTTCTACGGGGGCGTCAATCACAATGCCGGGCTTGGCGTTCCCGCCCTGCAGGATCAGGGCTGGACACTGACTCCGTCGGGGCCCACGGCGACACCGAGCATGACTGCGACCCCGACCGCGACGCGCACGCCGACCCCCACCCGCACCCCGACCGCGACGGCAAGCAGCACGCCGACCCCTACCAGCACGCCGACAGCCACCTCGACGTCCCCGCCGGCTCCGGCGACGTCGACACCCGTACCGACCGTTCCGCCGACGGCCACTCCGACCGCGCCACCCACGCCGATTCCGACGTCGACGCCAACCCCGACCACGACACCCACGCCGACGCCGTGTTCGAACGACGACTTCGATTGTGCGACGCCGATCACCGACGTCTTCTTCAGCGCCGGCGCTGACACCACCGGCGCTGGGCATGCCGCCGACGATCCGAAAACCTGCAAGACCGGCAGCAACTCGCACAGCGTCTGGTACGTCTTCACGCCTGCTGCCTCGGGACAGTTCCGCGTGAGCACCGCGGGCAGCGACTACGACACCGTGCTCACCGTTTGGCAGGGCGCGCGCGGCGCGCTCGAGCAGGTCGCTTGCAAGGACAACAGCGACGCCACCCCGCAGTCGACGGTCTTCTTCAACGCCGTTCCAGGCACGACGTACCACATCGAGGTCATGGCGCTGGGCACCGGCCCGGGCGGCCAACTGCAGCTCACGCTAGAGCCTTCTTGCAACGGGCGGCGGGTCACCCTCTTCGGCACCGAAGGCGACGACGACCTGACGGGAACGCCGGGTGCGGACGTGATCCACGGCCTCGGCGGGAACGACGTGATCCACGCCGGCGGTGGCAACGACTTCGTCTGCGGCGGCGCCGGCGACGATCAGCTGTTCGGCGGACCCGGCGACGACACGCTCAACGGCGGACCCGGCAGCGACATCTGCAACGGCGGCGCGGGCATCAACACCGCGAGCGGCTGTGAGACACTACACTAGCGCCGGGCGCCCGGGGGCGGAGTGGTGTTTCGGCCTGGTGGCGGGCCAGCAACCGCGGGCTTGATTGAGAAATCCCGGCGCCTTCGAAGCGGCGGACCTCGGGAGCATCACAACGCTCGACAACATGGATCCCCGCCATCGCTTCGTGCAGATGCTCTCCGAGGCCCCGATCGCTCCGGGCGTCGCGGCCCACTCGATCATTCCCGCCAAAGGGAGCGGCCCGGTCGAATCTGGCAACGACGGCGTGGTCGAATACTCGAGCGCACACATCGACGGCGTGGAATCGGAGAAGGTCGTAGGCTCCGATCACTCCACGCAGTCGCGCCCGGAGACGATCGAGGAAGTTCGGTGAATCCTGCTGCTGCACGCGGCCTCAGCCCCGTGCGCCGCGAAGGGGGCATAGGCTCACGGCGCTCGCGCTACGGTTTCGCGGGGTCGCGCCACGGCAGGCACAGGGCTACGGGCTACAGGAGAGACTCAACGACGTCTGTTCCCGTAGCCTGTAGCCCGTAGCCTGTAGCCATCTCTCGTTCTCTCCCACGTCCCGCTCTTCCCCCCGCTCTTGCGGAGCAGCCGAATCCGGCCGATCGTCATGCCGCGATCGATCGCTTTGGCCATGTCGTAGATCGTCAGGCACGCGACGGCGACGGCCGTCAGCGCCTCCATCTCGACTCCGGTCTTCGCCTCTACACGCACCCGCGCCTCGACTTCGATCGTCGAGCGCGTGCGGTTCGCATCGAGGTCCAGGGCGATCGAATGGATGGGCAGCGGATGACAGAGGGGGATCAGCTCGTGCGTGCGCTTGGCGGCGAGGATTCCCGCAACGCGCGCCACGGCCAGCACGTCGCCCTTCTTCGTCCGTTCGGAGGAAATCACCCGCAGCGTCGCGGCGCGCATCTTGACCTCACCGCGAGCGACGGCCTCGCGCGAGGTGACCGCCTTGCCGCCGACGTCGACCATGCGCGCGCGGCCGCGCGCGTCGAGGTGACTGAGCGCGGTAGGCGCTCGTCTGGGGAAGGGACGTTTCACACGAAATGCCTTAGTCTTCGAGAGAACCGAGTAAAACGGTCGAAGAATGATGAGCGCGCGTGTTCGTGTTCGAGCCGTATTCGGATCGAACACGAACACGCGCAACCGCGCGCAGCGCAAAACGGTTCGAGGCGAGCGTTGGATATTGCTTTCCGCACTTCGCGCGGTGGCGTGGTTTTGTCTTCGATCCGAGTACGGCTCGAAAACAAAACCACGCGCTCTTCCTTCTTCCGCACATTGCGGTAACGTCCCCCCTCAGGGTCGCCTCTACCCTCCTCCACCCCCCTAAGTCGTATTCTTGCATCGCCGAAGCCATACTTTATAGAGGAGCGATGGCAACCGACAAGCGCGACTGGGACGTGGTCATCCTCGGCTCGGGTCCGGCGGGCCTGACGGCGGCGCTCTACGCATCGCGCGCGAAGCTCGAGCCGCTGGTCGTGTCCGGCTCGCAGCCAGGTGGCCAGCTGACGATCACCACCGAGGTCGAAAACTATCCCGGCTTCCCCGAAGGATTGCTCGGCCCCGACATGATGGAGCTCTTTCGCAAGCAGGCGGAGCGCTTCGGCACCCGGTTCGAATCCGGCGACGTGACGCGCGTGGATCTCGCCAAGCGGCCGTTTCTCATCGTCCTCGGTGGCGGCATCCTGCGCGCGCAGACGCTGATCGTCTCGACCGGCGCCTCGGCCAAGCTGCTCGGCCTGGAGTCGGAGAAGCGGCTGATGGGCTACGGCGTCTCCGCCTGCGCCACCTGCGATGGCTTCTTCTTCAAGGGCAAGGACGTCTTGGTGGTCGGCGGCGGCGACACGGCGATGGAAGAAGCGAGCTTCCTCACCAAGTTCGCCACCAAGGTGACGATCGTCCACCGCCGCGATCACCTCCGCGCCTCCAAGATCATGCAGGAGCGCGCGCAGCGAAACCCGCGGATCGACTTCATCTGGAACGCCACCATCGACGAGGTGTTCGGCGACGCCCAGCAAGGCGGCGTGACCGGCGTTCGCTTGGTCGATACCCGAAACGGCACGAGGCGGGACGTTCGCTGCGACGGAGTGTTCATCGCCATCGGCCACGAGCCCAACACGCAGCTCTTCCACGGTCAGCTCGAGATGGACGAGCGGGGCTACATCCTCACTCGGGGCAAGACGACGGCCACGAGCGTGCCCGGCGTGTTCGCCTGCGGCGATGCGCAAGACCCGAGTTACCGCCAGGCCGTGACCGCAGCCGGCACGGGTTGCATGGCGGCGATCGACGCCGAGCGCTTCCTCGAAGGGCTCAAGCACTGACGAACGCCGATCGGCGTGTCGGCGATCCTCGCGATCAGAGATACGTCCGACGGCTCGCGACTCCAGCGGCGAGCGCGGCGCCGAGAGAGTCCAAAACGCAGTCGAAAAGCGATGCGGTGCGCGACGCGACGAACGTCTGATGCCCCTCGTCGGTGAGCGAGTAGAGGGCGGCCACGGCGAAGGCGGCAAACGGCGCTCGCGCCCGCGAGAGCATCGACCCCTGGCGCCAGCCTCGGTCGAGGAGCAGCGCGAACACGAAGTATTCGGAGACGTGCGCGAGCTTGCGCACGACGGCGTGGCCGAGGTCGAAGTCCGCCTCGGGCACCGCGGGGAAGAAGAAGTGCACGATCGGCTCGAGCCACCTTCGCGTGTGTGCCGCGGCCATCTCTTCGGTCGACATGAAGAAGATGACCAGGGCCCAGACGACGGCCGGTGCCCATGCCGAGATGCGATCTCGGAGGCTCATGCCTTGACGATCTTGTCGCGGCCGTGGGCGACGTGACGGGTGGCGTTGCGGGTGTCGACCACCAGGCGGGCATTGCGCACGATCCAGTCGTAGTCGTAGGCGCCGTGGTCGGTGGCGATCAGCACACAGTCCGCTCCGGCCACCACACCCTCCGTCAGCTCCACCGAGTCCAGGGCGAAGGTCTCGTAGTGCCGCAGCTTCCGCGCCCGCAGCGACGGAACATACGGATCGTTGTAGGTCACCTCCGCCCCACGCGCCTCCAGAATCTCGATCACCTTCAGCGACGGCGACTCCCGCAGGTCATCCACGTCCTTCTTGTACGCCACCCCCAACACCAGAACCTTGGCCCCCTTGATCGCTCGGCCCCGCTCCGACAGCGCCTCCACCACCCGCTCCACCACCCAGTACGGCATCCCCGTGTTCACCTCCCCCGCCAGCTCGATGAACCGCGTCGAAAAATCGTAATGCCGCGCCTTCCACGTCAGATAGAATGGATCGATCGGGATGCAGTGCCCCCCGAGCCCAGGCCCCGGGTAGAACGGCGTGAACCCGAAGGGCTTCGTCGCCGCCGCCCCGATCACCTCCCACACGTCGATCCCCATCCTCGCGAACAACATCTTCAATTCGTTGACCAGCGCGATGTTGATCGACCGATAGATGTTCTCCAAGAGCTTGGCCGCCTCGGCCACCCGTGCGCTGGAGACCACCACCACCTTCTCCAGAAAGCTCCCATACAGCGCCGCCGCCACCACCCCGCACTGCGCGGTCACCCCTCCCACCAGCTTCGGGATCGTGCGCGTGGAGTAGTCGGGGTTCCCCGGGTCCTCGCGCTCGGGCGAGAATGCCAGGTGGAAGTCCTCTCCCACCCGCAGCCCGCCCCGTTCCAGGATCGGCCGCACCACTTCGTCGGTCGTGCCCGGATAGGTCGTGCTCTCCAGCACCACCAGCTGCCCCCGCCGCAGGTGCTTGCCGATCGTCTCGGCCGTCCCGCTCACGTAGCCCAGATCCGGCTCCCGCCCCTCGGTGAGCGGCGTCGGCACGCAGATCACGATCGCGTCGCAGTCGCGAAGCGCCGAGAAGTCGGAGGTGGGCTGGAAACGGCTCGCGAGCGCGACGATGCGCTCGGGGGCGATGTGGCGGATGTAGCTCTCGCCAGCGCGGAGCCTGTCCACCTTCGCTCGATCCACGTCGAACCCCACCACTCGCTTGCCCGCCTCCGCCATCGTCAGCGCGAGCGGCAGGCCGACGTAACCGAGCCCGATCACTCCCACCGTCGCTTGCGCGGAAGCGAGACGCTGCTGCAAGTCGTTCGGCGAGGTCATGGTCGCATCTCCTGCGTTCCCGTAAAGGGTTGAAGTCGAATCAGTTTGCCTGAAAAATGCGGCCACATGAAACCACGTCGCCTTTTCGTCCTCGGCGCGGCCGTCTTCGCCTGGGCCGCGCTCACCCGGGCCGCAGACGAGCGTCCGATCATCCTCGCCACGACGACGAGCACCCAGGACTCCGGCCTTCTCGACGTTCTCGTGCCGATGTTCGAGAAGAAGACCGGCGTTCACGTGAAGACGGTCGCGATCGGCACGGGTCAGGCGCTCGCGCTCGGCGCGCGCGGCGAGGCGGACGTGGTCCTCTGCCACGCGCCCGACCTCGAGAAGAAGTACATCGCCGACGGATCGATGATCGATCGACGGGCCGTCATGCACAACGACTTCGTCTTCGTCGGGCCGGCGGCCGACCCGGCGCACGTCCGCGGGACCGAGCAAGCGGTCGCCGTGCCGAAGAAGATCGCCGACGCCAAGGCCACCTTCGTCTCGCGCGGAGACAACTCCGGGACCGACCTCCTCGAAAAGAAGCTCTGGAAGGCTTCTGGCGTCGATCCCGAAGGGCGCGCACTGGTACCTCGAGGCGGGCCAGGGAATGGGCGCGACGCTACGGCTCGCGTCCGAGAAGCGCGCTTACACGCTCTCGGACCGCGGCACGTATCTCGCCCAGCGAAAGACCCTCGAGCTCGACATCCTCTTCCAAGGCGATCCCGAGCTGCGCAACGTCTACCACGTCATGCTCGTCAACCCGGCGAAGTTTCCGAAGGTGAACGATTCGGGCGCCAAGGCCTTCGCCGACTTCCTCGTCTCGGCCGAGGTGCAGAACGTCATCCGCGATTTCGGGCGCGAAAAATTCGGCGAGCCTCTCTTCTTCCCGGACGCCGGGACAAGAGAGGCCGCGGACTGAAGAGAAGGCTACCGGCTACAAAGGCGCCACGGATCCTTTGCCGGTAGCCGGTAGCCGGAGACAATCCCCATGGACCTCCTCTGGCAAGGCATCGAGCAGGCGGCTCGGCTGATCGCCGCGGGCGATCCCGACGTGATCGAGATCGCCCGGCTCTCGCTCGAGGTATCCGCGTTGGCGACGCTCCTCGCGCTCGTCGTCGGCGTACCGTTCGGGGTGTGGATCGGGCTCAAGCCGTTTCCGGGCAGGAACCTCATCGTCAGTCTCGTCAACACGGGGATGGGCCTGCCGCCGGTCGTCGTCGGCTTATTCGTCACGATCTTCCTGTGGCGAAGCGGGCCCCTCGGCTTCCTCGAGCTGCTGTACACGCCCGCGGCGATCGTCGTCGCGCAGCTCATCCTCGCGCTTCCCGTGGTCATCGGGCTGACCGTCGCCGCGGTTCAGCAAATCGATCCGCACCTGTCGCTCCAGCTCCTCGGCCTCGGCGCCTCGCGCGCGCAGCTCCTCGTGCTGCTGCTCCGCGAGGCCCGGCTACCACTGCTGGCCGCGGTCATGGCGGGATTCGGCGCCGTGATCTCCGAAGTCGGCGCATCGCTGATGGTGGGCGGCAACATCCTGCACCACACCCGCGTGCTCACCACGGCGACCGTGCTCGAGACCAACAAGGGTAACTTCGACGTGGCGATCGCGCTCAGCCTGATCTTGCTCGGCATCTCGTTCGTGATCAACCTGGCCCTCACGCTCGTCCAGCAGAGGGCGACTCGGAGGTGATTGCGGACTCTCGCGGGCCCGCGCTGCTGGCGCGAGGGGTCGCGGTCGAGGAGCGCCGCAGGAGAATCCTCGATCTCCCGGAATTGGCGGTCGAGCAGGGCGAGACGCTCAGCGTCGTCGGTCCGAATGGTGCGGGAAAGTCGACGCTCCTCCGGGTGCTCGGCCTGCTCCACGCCCCCACGCGAGGCGAGCTCTGGTTCCGCGGCGAACCGGTCTCGCGCGACCATTTGCGGCTTCTCGCATTGCGGCGGCGCATGGCGATCGTGTTTCAGGACCCGCTGCTTTGCCGTACCACCGTATCCGCCAACGTCGCGCTCGGCCTCAAGCTCCGCGGCGTCCGCCGCGGAGAGCGCACGCGCCGCGTCGAAGAGTGGCTCACTCGCTTCGCCATCACACACCTCGCGAGCCGCCCCGCGCATCGGATCTCCGGCGGGGAAGCCCAGCGCGCGAGCCTCGCGCGCGCGTTCGTCCTGCAACCCGAGATCCTCCTTCTCGACGAGCCGTTCGCGGCGCTCGATCCGCCGAGCCGGCAGGCGCTTGTCGGAGAGCTTCATGATCTCCTCGCCGAGACCCACACGACCACGATCTTCGTCACCCACGACCGCGACGAGGCGTTCGCGCTCGGCAATCGCGTCGCCGTTCTTCTCGACGGCGCCGTCGCTCAGATCGGGTCACCCGAGGAGGTCGGGCGGCGGCCGGCGAGCGAGGCGGTCGCTCGCTTCGTCGGCATCGAGACGCTGCTGGCGGGCCGGATTCTCTCGACGTCGCCCGAGGCGACGACGATCGGGGTCGAGGCGTTGCGCCTCACCGCCGCCGTGCGCGGCCGACCCGACGAGCAAGTGTGGGTATGCCTGCGCGCGGAGGACGTGTCGCTCATCGCGGACGAGGGGATTCAACCACCCGGAGCGTGGAACGTGATTCCGGGCGCCGTGAAAGGCCTCGCCTTCTGGGGGACGCAGGTGCGGGTCGCCGTCGATTGCGGCGTTACGGTGACCGCGCTGACGACGAGATTGGTCGTCAGCGGCCTCGGACTCCGGCCCGGAAGGCCGGTCCGCGTCGCCTTCTCACCGCATTCGCTGCACGTGATTCCGCGGGGACGTTCCTGACCTTCGTGACCTTCTTCGCTAGGAAAATCCGGTAAGGACGAAGGCGCGACGAAGGTTACGAAGGTCAAGAACGTCCCCGCTGCCCCCCGAGCCGCGCGAGCTCGTCGACCTCCGCACGCCACGGAGCCTCACGCTCCCCAGGAATGTATCCGGGAATCTCGGCG
Source organism: uncultured delta proteobacterium (assembly GCA_963745025.1). Taxonomy (GTDB): domain Bacteria; phylum Desulfobacterota; class Binatia; order JACPRU01; family JACPRU01; genus CAVQIG01. Next base: position 203,756 of record CAVUWD010000008.1, on the reverse strand, counting down.
CACGCGGTCTCGAGAAGCAGCTCGAGCCAGCGGGCGCTTCGGCCCAGAGCGTCGCGGCAGACGTCGAGAAGCGCGGCAGCGAGCGTGTCGAAGCGATCGCCTGGCGGCTCGAGCAAGAAGACGGGCATCGCGGCGGACTCCGTCCGCAGCCGCTCGGCGAGGGCAGGCGAATGGACCACCAGGGCGAGCGCGGTTTCGAGGATCGGCCGGCGAAGATCCGGCTCGCGCGTGAACAATTTCTCGAGCTCGGCCTCGTGAATCACCACGACGCCCGGCCACTCGACGAGCGCTGCGCGCCACGAGCCACCGACCGGCTCGCCCGGGACCGAATGGAGAACGACGTCGTACTCGAAAAGAACGTTTCGATAGTGGACCCGCGCGAGGTCGTAGACTCGGCAGCGCTCGATGATCGCGCGGCACGACGGCAGCTCGCCTTCGACGAAGACACCAACCTCCGCGCGCCGGGCGAGCTCCCCGAGCAGCCGCTCCCCATACTCCGCGACGGCGCCCACGCGGGGCGGCAGCGGGCCGAAATACGCGATCCTCAAGCGAGCAGCTTCGCGACCACCGTCTCCCACGAGATTCCCTTCGTCCGATAGCTCTCGAAGCCGGCGTCACCAAGAGAGCGTGCCCGCTGGCGATCGAAGTAGAGCGCGTCGAGCTTGGCAGCGATCGCCTCCGGATCGGGCTCGACGACGAAACCGTTGACGCCGTCCGCCACGAACTCGAGCGGGCCGCCGCTGTCGGTGCAGGTGATCACGGGCTTGCGCGAGAGGAACGCTTCCAGCGTCACCAAGCCGTAATCCTCGCGCAAAGGCCCGAAGAATACGGCGAGCGCCCCCGCGTAGTAGCGCACCTTCTCCTCGTGGCTGATGCTCCCCGCGAGCCGCACTCGATCGCCGAGCCCGAGAACGTTGCGTCGATGCTCGACTTGAAAGGCGCTGTCGGGCTCGGTGGGCGCGCCTGCCAGCACGCAGCGGATCGGCGAGCGCACGTGCGCCATCGCTTCGACCAGGAGCAGCTGCCGCTTGTAGGGCGAGATGCGGCTCGGGAAGAAGACGTAGTCGCCATATTCCTGATGATGAAAGGTCTCGGGCCGGTCAGGAGGCGGATACAGCGGCTCGTGGTCGACGTTTGCGAAATCCTTCAGCCGATCGACGACCTCCCTCGAGATCGCGTGCACGGCGAGCGCCTCGGCGATGAAGCGCTCGTCGACCGCGTGGACGAACTCGCGGACGCGCTTCCCCTCGGGGAAGCGCATGAGATCGCAGTCCTTCGTCCCCCACAGCTCGTAGGCGGTACGATGCTGGTGGAAGAGCCAGAGAACCTTCCGCGGATGACGCACGCAGTAGGCGGGAAACTTGAGGGCGATCATCCGGTCGATCGGCCGGCCGTCGGATTCGCTGAGATCGACGAGTCGCGCCATCAGGACCTGCTTGGGAATCTCGGTCGCCGGGTACCATTTGAATGGCAGCGAGACGACGTCCGCCTCGTGTCCGTGCGCGCGGATCGCCTCGCGGAGGTTGCCGACGACGATTTCGGCGCCGCCGCTGACGAAGGGAATCTGTGCCGTGGCGATGACGATGCGCACGCGGCTCAGTCCTTCTCGGCTTCGTTTCCGGACGCGCGGCCCTCGCTGCGCTCCTCCAGCTCCCGCAAGCGGATGCCGACGCTGGCGAGCTTTCGCCGGGCGTCCTCCGCCGCCGCGCGCGCACCACGCAGCTCGGTCTCGAGCTGGCTCACACGCTCCTCGGCCGCCCGCATCCGTGCCACGAGCGCGCTCACCCAGCGATCGCGCTCATCGAGCGAGCGCACCACCGTCTCCAACGCCCGGCCCGCGGCGAAATTCCATTCGACCTGCCAACGGGCAAAAAAGTGAACGACCTTCGCGGCGAAGGGCAGCAGGATCTTCTTCAGCGGCCGTGCCGACTCGATCGCCGCGGCGCGCGCGGCAGTGAAGGTGTCGTTTCGCCGCAGCACCTCCTGGAGCGCCAGGTGAGCCCCCGACGAGTCGGGGGGGCCGTGCGAGAGATCCTTCCGAGGTCCTTCTTCCGGAACCACTCGACCGGGAGCCTTATCCCGAGGCCCGGCTTCCCGCAACGGCGCAGCGGCGGTCGACGTCCGCACCGCGAAGCTCTATACAGACCGCTCGACGGAACAACGTCGCGAGCGAGGGGGAGCCATGAAATTCGGACTGATGTTCGCCAACACGGGACCGTTCTCCTATCCGGAGAGCCTCGCACGCTTGGCGCAGGCAGCCGAGGAGCGGGGCATCGAGTCGCTCTGGACAGTCGAGCACGTGGTGATCCCGGTCGGCTACAAATCGCCCTATCCCTATAGTCGGAGCGGCAAAATCCCGGGCGCGGAGAACGTTTCGATCCCGGACCCACTGTTGCCGCTCGCGTTCGTGGCCGCGGTGACCAAGACGATCCGCCTCGGCACGGGGATTCTCATCCTGCCGCAGCGCCACCCGGCCTACGTGGCCAAGGAAGTCGCCACCTTGGACGTGCTCTCGAACGGCCGAGCGATCCTCGGCATCGGCAGCGGCTGGCTCGCCGAAGAATTCGACGTGCTCGGCGTGCCGTTCGGTGAGCGTGGCGCACGTACCGACGAATCGATTCGCGCCATCCGTTCGCTCTGGCAAGCCTCGCCCGCTCCTTTCTCCGGCAAGTTCTATCGCTGGCCGGCCGTCGAATCGAATCCGAAGCCGGTGCAGAGCGGCGGGGTGCCGATCGTGATCGGCGGCCACTCGGAGCCCGCCGCGCGCCGCGCGGCCAGGCTCGGCGACGGCTTCTTCCCCGCCCGGGGCGACAGCGAAACGCTCACCCGTCTCTTCGCCGTTCTCCGCGGCGAATGTGCCAAGGTCGGCCGCAATCCCGACGAGATCGAGCTCACCACGGGTGCCGGCAGCAAGACCGACGCCGACACCGTGAAGCGCTATCAGGAGATGGGCGTACGGCGGCTGATGATCTCCCCGGCTGGGTTCGACGAGGAATCCGTCCGCAAGGGCCTCGACGAGTTTGCCGAACGGGTCATCGCCAAACTTTCCTAGCGAGACGATAGGGGGGTCCCGAGACATGCCAATTCAAGAAGGCAAGCCTGCTCCGTCCTTCTCTCTCGAAGACGTCGACGGTGCGAAGGTGTCGCTCGCCGATTTCGCCGGCAAGAACTTGGTCTTGTATTTCTACCCGAAGGACGACACGCCGGGTTGCACCAAAGAGGCGTGCGGCTTTCGCGACGACTGGAAGGAGATCCAGAAACTGAACGCGGTGGTCGTCGGTGTCTCGGCCGACGGCGGTGACTCGCACCGCAAGTTTGCCGCCAAGTACAAGCTTCCGTTCCCGCTGCTCTCCGACCCGGAGCGAAAGGTCATGCAGAAATACGGCGCTTACGGCGAAAAGATCCTGTACGGGAAAAAGACGGTCGGCGTAATCCGCTCCACGGTGTGGATCGGCCCCGACGGCAAGGTGAAGAAGCACTGGGCCCGTGTGGCGAACGCCGCAGAGCACCCCGCGCGCGTACTCGAAGCCCTGCGCGCCCGCAGCAGCAGCTGAATCGCCCCGCGGAGGATCGCGTCTCTCCCGGTCGTTGGCGAGAGGCGAAGACGCTGGCCCCCTCGTCGGATCGAAAGGGCGTAGGCGGCAGTCCGAAAAACGCTTGCAACGGTCCGTCGGTTGAGCGGTAATCGCCCCCCAGCGGAGGTCACCCATGCTTGAGATCGGCGTCTTTCACAACGGAGCAAGCGACCTGCCCTGCGCGACCACGAAGCAGGGAATCGTCATCAACGACGGCAGCCTCGCGGAAGTCCACGAGGCGACCCAAAGGGTGCTCGTGAACCAGGTGCGCCAGGGCATCCTCGCCGACCGGCTCGGCTTCAACTATTTCTTCATGACGGAGCACCACTTCCAGCCGGAAGGCGCCGAGTTCAGCCCGAACCCGCTGCTCGCCGAGACTGCGGTCGCCGCGCACACCAAGCGGATCCGTCTCGGACAGGCGGCGAACATCATCACCTGGTGGCACCCGGTGCGAATCGCCGAACAAGCTGCGATGCTGGACGTCCTGTCCGGCGGACGGCTCGAGTTCGGCATCGGCCGGGGTTACCAGCCGCGCGAGGCCGAAGTCTTCGGCTGGCCGTTCTCGACCATTCAGGATCAGGAGCGGAATCGCGCCTATTACAACGAGGCGTACGAGATCATCATCAAATGCTGGACGAAGTCGTCGTTCTCGCACCAGGGCCAGTTTTTCACGATACCACCCGTGTTCACGCGCTGGAACCATCCGCAGACGATCGCCTACTTCTCTTCCGAAAAGGCCGGCCGGCGGCTCGACGAGGTGCTGAAGATCGGCCCGCCGGATCCGTACGGCGGCCCGAACCCGGTCATGCAGAGCGCGACCACGTTGAAGGAGCTGCAGGTCTTCCCGCAACCGCTGCAGCGGCCGCATCCCCAGCTTTGGGAGCCGCTCACGACGGGCCGCTCGATCCAGTGGGCCGCCGAGCGCGGCGTCAACGGCTACTTCATCGTCGAGCCGAACTCGCGCCTGCGGCAGAACATCGAGACGTACTACGAGATTGCCGACAAGAACGCCTGGCCCGACCGGCTGAACCGAGGCCGATTCAAGTTCGGCTGGGATGCCGAGAAACGGCGCGGCGTGGTGACGTGCCGCTACATTCACCTCGTCCCTCCGGGAGTGAGCCGCGAGAAGGAGCTGGCCCGTTTCAAGGCCGCGCTCGAGCTCCAGTGGGACTATTACGGGCCGTTCGGGTTCGCGGCAGTGCTCGCCGAGGCCAACGAGCCGATGTACGCGATCGACAAGAAGGTCGACGCGGATCTCCTGCTGCGGAAAGGAGTCGCGCTATTCGGCACGTCGGCCGAAGTCGGCGAGGCGATTCTCAAGGTCAAGGAGCAGTGCGGCTACGAGGACTTCATGTTCCACGCCTGGTTCGAGAGCGGCGGCTTCCGCGGTGAGGAGATCGAGACGCAGATGCAGCTCTTCGCCGAAGACGTGACGCCGGGGCTCGCGCGCGCCTGCGGCGGGCAAATGAAGAATCCCGAGATCGGCGTCGATTTCACGGGCACGCGCGCGTGAGCTACGAGCGGATCCTCTACGAGCAGCGCGGCGAAGTCGCGCTCGTCACGCTGAACCGCCCGGAAAAGCTGAACGCCTGGACGCCGCAGATGAGCGCCGAGCAGGCGGACGCAATCGAGCGCGCGAACGCCGATCGCTCGGTCGGCGCGATCGTCATGACCGGCGCGGGACGCGGTTTCTGCGCCGGCGCCGACATGTCCGAGACGTTCAAGGAGCGCATCGAGGGACGAGATCCGGGTGCCGACACCGCGCACGGCCAAGGTGGAATGCCCGCGGGGCTCGACTGGGTGAAACTCTGCCGCGGGGCGAAACCGCTCGTCGCCGCGGTCAACGGCGCCGCGGTCGGGGTCGGCATGACCATGATCCTGCCGTTCGATCTGATCGTCGCTTCCGAGAAGGCTCGTTTCGGCATGCTCTTCATCAAAGTGGGCTTGGTCCCGGAGCTGGCGAGCTCGCATCTGCTGACGGCCCGTGTCGGGCTCGGCAAGGCGAGCGAGATGTGCCTCTCCGGCCGAATCTACGGGGCCGCCGAGGCCGCCGCCTTCGGGCTCGTCGATCGTCTGGTCGAGCCCGACAAGCTTCTCGAGACGGCCTTCGAGGCCGCGCGCGAGATCTCCGCCAATCCCGACCCGCAGCTCAGGATGATCAAGCAGCTCCTCACCCGCAACGCGTGCGAGACCGACCTCGATCTGGTCCAGCAGCGCGAAAGCGAGATGATCCGCGAGTGCTGGAAGAGCCCGGAGCACAAGGAGGCGGTGGCGGCATTTCTCGAAAAGCGACCGCCGAAGTTTCGCTGAGGGCGGGCTACCGGCTACCGGAAAGGATTCATGAGTCTCCCCTCAGTCTTCGTCACGAATGCTGCGGGAAGATGGAGCGCGCGGAGCGCGGGAGACAATAACCCACCGAATCGGCCTATTGCGTTCAGCGCTTCGCGCTGTTGCGCTTGGTTTTCGTCGCTCCGAGTACGAATCGACGAAAACCAAGCGCGTTTTTCGTGTCGCCGAGCATCCTACAGAGACTGAGGCCCTCTATCCACGAGTCCTTCCCTGTAGCCCGTAGCCTCTTCCCATGCCGACCGCCCCGGAGCTCGCCGTCGAAGCCGATCGGCCATCCTACTGGCTGAGCCGCTTCCTGATCCTTCGCCTTCTCGGCCTCGTCTACCTGTTCGCCTTCCTCTCGCTCGCGCGCCAAGTGCTGCCGCTCATCGGCTCGCACGGGCTCACGCCGATCGCGCAGTTCCTCGAAAAGGCGGAATCTTACCACGGCTCGCGCTGGGAGGGGTTCGAGCACTACCCGAGCTTCTTCTGGCTCGACACCTCCGACTCGCTGCTGGTTCGCCTCGCGTGGCTCGGCGTGGCGCTCTCGCTGCCGCTTCTCCTCGGCTACGCGAACGCGATCCTGCTCGCGGTCCTCTGGGCGCTCTACATGTCGTTCGTCCACGTCGGCCAGGTCTGGTACGCCTACGGATGGGAGATTCAGCTTCTCGAAACCGGCTTCCTGGCGATCTTTCTCTGCCCGCTTGTGGATCCGCGCCCGTTTTCGCCGAGCCCCCCGCCGGTGCCGGTCGTGTGGCTCTTTCGCTGGCTCATCTTCCGCATCATGCTCGGCGCCGGGCTCATCAAGATGCGCGGGGATCCCTGCTGGCGGGATCTCACCTGCCTCTATTATCACTACGAGACCCAACCGATCCCCAATCCGCTGTCGTGGTACGCGCACTTCATGCCGCGCTGGTTTCACCTCTTCGGCGTGCTCTTCAACCACCTCGCCGAGCTCGTCGCTCCGTGGTTCGCGTTCGGTCCCCGGCTCGCCCGCCACGCGGCTGGCGGCGTGATGGTCGTCTTCCAGATCTCTCTCATCCTCAGTGGCAATCTCTCGTTTCTGAACTACCTGACGATCGTTCCCGTGCTCGCCTGCTTCGATGATCGGCTCCTCGGCCGGCTGCTCCCGCGCCGCCTGGGTGAGCGCGCCGCGCGCGCGGCCTCCGAGTCCCGCGCTTCGAGAATCCAGCAGAGCGTCGCCTTTGCCGTCGTTGCCATCGTCGTAATCCTCAGCGTCGATCCGGTCATGAATCTCGTCTCGTCGGACCAGCTCATGAACACCTCGTTCTCCGCGTTGGATCTCGTCAACACCTACGGCGCCTTCGGGTCCGTCGGCCGGGAGCGCCGAGAGATCGTCTTCGAAGGAACGAGCGACGAGTTCGTGACCGAGACGACGCGCTGGAAGGCATACGAATTCCCCTGTAAGCCCGGCGACCCGACGCGCCGGCCCTGCGTCATCGCGCCCTACCAGCCGCGTCTCGACTGGCAGATCTGGTTCGCCGCCATGTCGGTCCCGCAGCGCCAGCCCTGGGCGGTGCACCTGGTCTGGAAGCTCCTCCACAACGACCCGGGCGTGCGCAGCCTGCTCGGTAACGATCCCTTCGCGGACGACCCGCCACGCTACATCCGTGCTCGCTACTATCGATACGAGTTCGCCCCGCCCGGCGACGCGAGCCACGCCTGGTGGAAGCGGACGCTCATCGGCGACTGGTTACCGCCTCTCTCCGTCAGTGACCCGCGGCTGCGAAGGTTTCACGCCGACGACGGGTGGCTGCCGGCGGCGGAGACACAAGGACGACGAGACGCGCCGAGGCGTTGAAGCTCGACGCGATCCGCCGCCAGATCGAAGATCCGCTCGTCGGCGGCGCCCACGCGGCGAAGTGCTTCAACGCGTTCGTCGGTAATCTCCTACGCGACGGACGGATCACCTTGATACGCGGCATCGGGAATGACAGATAGCAGCGTTCGGTGAAGCGATGAACCGCGCCCTCGACGTGACGACTTCCTTCCTTGCCAGCCTCGCACGCCTCGGCCAGGGGGTTTTCGTGGGCTCGCGCGGACCACGGCCCGCGAAGCCGCTCGAGCTCTACGAATTCGAGGGATGCCCCTTCTGCCGAAAGGCTCGGGAGGCTCTCACGGTCCTCGATCTCGAGGCGGTCGTCTATCCTTGCCCGAAGCGCGGCCCACGCTTCCGCGCCGAGGTCAAGCGGCGGGGCGGCAAGGAACAGTTTCCCTATCTGGTCGATCCCAACACGGGCATCGAGATGTACGAGTCCGACGACATCGTGCGCTACCTCTTCGAGAAATACGGCGCCGGGCCCGCGCCGCTCGCGCTCCGGCTCGGGCCGCTCACCGACGCGGGCGCGATGGTCGCGAGCGCCACGCGTCTGGGAGCGGGCGTCTACTATCGACCGTCGACTCCACCGGAGAAGCCGCTCGAGCTCTGGAGCTTCGAGGCGTCCCCCTTCTGCCGGATCGCGCGCGAGACCCTCTGCGAGCTCGAGATCCCCTACCTGCTGCACAACGTCGCCAAGGGAAGCCCGCGGCGAGAAGCGTTCGTGGCTCGCTCGGGAAAGATGATGGTCCCTTACCTCGTCGACCCGAATCGCGACGTGGCGATGTTCGAGTCCGCCGACATCGTGGCCTACCTGAACGAAACCTACGCGAAGCGAGGAGGATGAACGCATGGGAGTAAAGACCGGCGACAAGGGCCGCCATCGTCGCCAGCGACAGAAGAAACTCGCGCGACGGGTGGAGATGCGCGCGCTGCGCAAAGAGCTTGCGGAGAAGGCGCCGAAGAAGGAGCCGCCGAGCGAATCGTGAGGGCGTCGTGAAGCTCTACGTCTGGAACAAGGCGCCGAACCCGCGCCGGGTGCTCATCTACCTCGCCGAGAAGGCGATCGCCATCCCGATCGAGGATGTCGGCGGCGGAAAGGGGCGTCTCAAGGCGGACTACGTCGCGCGGTATCCGCAAGCCACCGTGCCGATGCTCGAGCTCGACGACGGCACGCAGATCGGCGAGGCGATGGCCATCTGCCGCTATCTCGAGGAGCTTCATCCCGATCCGCCGCTGATGGGTGTGGACGCCCGCGACCGCGCGATCGTCGACATGTGGGAGCGGCGCGCGTACGAGGAGGGGCTGGTCGCGGTCGCCGAGATCTTCCGCAATCGCCACCCGCTGTTCGCGGACCGAGGCGTCCCGGGAGCCGCAGGACCCGTCGCGCAGATCCCCGCGCTGGTCGAGCGCGGCAAGCAGCGCGTGCAGCTCTTCTTCCGCAAGTTCAACGCACAGCTTCGCGACAAGCCCTTCGTCGCCGGCGAGCGCTTCACGGTCGCGGATGCGACGACGCTCGCCGTCGTCGATTTCGCGGCACTCGGCGACGAGTCGATGCCCGAAGACTGCCCGAGCCTCCGCCGCTGGCACGCCGAGGTTTCGAAACGGCCGAGCGCGAGGGCCGGTTTCAGCTAATCCTCGGTGATACCGAAGACCGTCGATCGGATCGTTGCGCGAGACTTCGAGCGCGTATCCCGAGCGCGTACGGGGACGGGCGCCGGCGGCAAGAGCTCGCAGGGTTGCGCCGGAAGGATGTAGCGGCGATAACCGACGCTCGCCGAGCGAAGATTCACGGTAACGCCGGCAAGGAGAACGACGATGGGCGATCGAATGAAGGACAAAGTCGTGATCGTGACCGGCGCGGCGTCCGGAATCGGGCGCGCAACGGCGCTCGCACTGGCCCGCGAGGGAGCGAGGCTCTCCCTCTCCGACGTCGACGAGAGCGGCGGCAGGAAGACGCTCGAGGCCGTGCAAGGCGCGGCCGCTGAGGCCTTCTTTCTCCGCACGGACGTCACCGACGAGGCGCAGGTCGGATCGATGGTCACGAAGACCGTCGAGCGCTTCGGCCGTCTGGACGCCGCCTTCAACAACGCGGGGATCGAAAACGATCCGAAGCCCACGACCGACATGACGCTCGCGGTCTTCGAGCGAGTGCTCGCGGTCAATCTCCGCGGCGTCTTCCTGTGTATGCGAGCCGAGATCCCCGCGATGCTCCGCCAGGGAAAAGGATCGATCGTGAACACCGCGTCGGTCGCGGGTCTCCTCGGCGCGCCAGGTCTGCTGCCGTACGTCGCGAGCAAGCACGCGGTCGTCGGCATGACGCGCACCGCCGCCGCGGAGTTCACGCCCCAAGGGATCCGCGTCAATGCCGTCTGTCCGGGCCTCATCAACACGCCGATGCTCGACCGGCTCGCGGCCAACCTCGGAAAGGACGCGATGGCGGCCTACGTCACCATGACGCCGATCCGGCGTCTCGCCGAGCCCGGCGAAGTGGCCGAAGCGGTCGTGTGGCTCTGCTCCGACGCTTCGTCGTTCGTCACCGGCTCGGCGATGACGGTGGACGGCGGATTCACGTCGGTCTGAAGTTGGGACGGAACTCGCGACGGCCCGATCGCCCTTTTTGCACGATCGCCCGAGGAATCGTTCTGGAAGGTGGCGAGATGTCCCGTCGTTCTCTCCTTGGCGCTCTTCTTCTCGCTACGCTCACCGCGCACGCCGCGGGCGCAGCCCTGCCTGCCGGATTCAGTCGCGTGCGGGTGACATCGGGACTCGATCAACCGACCGCTTTCGCGTTCGAAGGCAAGCGAATCTTTGTCACGGAAAAGAATCCGGCGAGGTCAAGGTCGTCAGAGTCGACGGCACGGTGCGCGGCAACCCGTACGTGACGCTCAATGTGTCCACGGAATCGGAGCGCGGATTACTGGGCATCGCCGTGGACCCGAGCTACGCGACGAACCATTACGTCTATCTCTACTACACGACCGGGCCGGGCGCGCTGAGTTACAGCGGGTCACCGAAAAATCGCGTGTCGCGCTTCAAGACCAGCAACGGCGTCGGCACCCAGGAAACGATCCTGTTGGACGGGATTCCCTCGGATGCCGGCAATCACAACGGCGGTGACATTCATTTCGGCTTCGACGGCAAGTTGTACATCGCGGTCGGTGACGGCGGCACGCTTCACGACGAGGCACAGGTGCAAGATTCGTTGCGCGGCAAGATTCTGCGCATCAACTGCGGACGGCACGATCCCTACGGACAATCCGTTCTACGCTACGAATACCCGCAAGCGACGATCGGTTTATGCCTACGGGTTTCGCAATCCGTTCCGCTTTACAGGGCGCGAATCGAACCAGACCTACATCGTCGCGGATGTCGGACAATCGACGTGGGAAGAGGTGGACTCACTGCAAGAAGGGGCCAACTTCGGGTGGAACGTTTACGAGGGTCCTTGCCCGGCGAACAATCCGGGGTGCAATCCGGCGACGACCAACTTCGGCAGCACGATCGCGCCGATTCACTACTACAACGCATAGCGGCGCCGGCGAGACCGGCAACGTCATCATCGGCGGAGTGTTCGCCGAGCGACTCGAATTACCCGAGTCCGTATGCCGGCGCTTACTTTTACGGCGACAACGGCGCGGGCTGGGTGCACGCGTTGACGATGGATTCGAGCAACGTGGTAACCAATCGATACGATTTCGACCAGCTCAGCTGTCCCGTCTCGTTCGCCGAGGGCCCCGACGGCAACGTCTACGTAGCCGACATTTGCAGCGGCGACATCGACAAGTACGTTTACGCGCCGTGAGGCGGCGCCGGCGGCGCGCGCGGGGAACGACCGACGACGACGCGGGATCCCTTCCTCGCGTCGGCTTCGCCGGCCCTCATGGACGGCATCGCAAAGCCGCGTGTCAAGCGGATTTGCTGGACGATCGGACGATCGTAACGCCTCAATCATCGCCTCGAATGCTTCGGAACGACGAAGAGCTGCGGTCGGTCGTGATCGGCCCGTACTCGGGTCGATCACGACCGACCGCCACCGCGCAGAGCGCGGAAGCCAATAACCCACGAGATGGTCTATTGCTCTCCGCGCTTGCGCGCGGTGGCTGGATCTTCCGGTCGACCCGAGCACGGGCCGACCGGAAGATCCAGCGCTTCAGCAATTTCCAGCGCGTGTGGCCAAGACTGATGCATTACGGACGATCGGCGCGGACCTCCAATACCGCGCACAGACCGGGAACGAGGATCGTCTCAAACCGAGGCTGACTCGAGAGACACCCTCGCGGTTCCTAGGCGACCGGCTTCGTCGGCGTGAACCTACACGGCATGTGCTTGATGCCGTGGATGAAGGCCGAGAACAGTCGGTCCGGAGGCCCGGTGATCTCGAGATCGGGCAGCCGGCGGAAGATCTCTCGGAAGAGCATGCGAATCTCGCGTCGCGCGAGCTCGGCTCCGAGGCAGAAGTGCGGTCCACCGCCGAAGCCGACGTGCGGGTTGGGATCGCGCCGCACGTCGAAGCGGAACGGCTCGGAGAACACCGACTCGTCCCGATTGCCCGAGCAGTAGAAGAGCAAGAACTTGTCGCCCTCGCGGACCGGCTGGCCGCCGATCTCGGTATCGCACGTCGCGGTCCGGCGCATGAAGATCACCGGCGAGGCCCAGCGAACGATCTCCTCGACCGCGGTCGGGGCCACGCCCTCGAAGTCCTGCTGCCAGATCCGGCGCTCGGCGGGATGATCACTGAGCGCCTTCATGCCGTGGCTGATCGCGTTGCGCGTGGTCTCGTTGCCGGCCGCGACCAGGAGGATGAAGAACGACATCATCTCCTGCTCGGTCAGGCGGTCTCCCTCGATCTCGGCGTGGGCCAGGACCGAGGTGAGGTCGTCGGTCGGACGTTCGAGCCGTTCGCGGCGGAGCTCCCGCATCAGCTCCGCGAGATCCGCGCCCGCCTGCAGCAGGGCGGCGGCGAGATCGGCGGTCTCGGCGACGTACTCCGGATCCGCGCCGCCGAGGATGATGTTCGTCTTCTCGAAGACGAAGCCGTGCTGGCTCTCGGCGATGCCCATCATGTCGCAGATGATGCGGATCGGGAACGGCGCGGCGATGTCGACCACGAAGTCGCACTCGCCCCTCTCACTGACCGCATCGATCACCCGCGAAGCCTCCTCGACGACGTAGTGCTCGATGTTGGAGAGCTGGCGCGCCGTGAACGCGCTCGACACCAGCCGCCGTAAGCGCCCGTGCTTCGGGTTGTCCATGTTGATCATCGACCCGAAGAACTCGAGAAACTCCTGCGGCATGTCGGCGATCGAGGTCGCACTCTTGCCCGAGCAGAAGAGCTTCGGGTGCGTGCCCGCATAGAGGATGTCGGCATGGCGGCTGAGCGCCCGAAAGCCAGGGCCCGGCATGAACACGCGATCGTAAACCTCTTCGTGGAACGAGATCGGCCGCTCGCGACGCAGCATCTGGAACGCACCCTCCCGTACCTCGAGCGGGAGCTTCCAGAACTCCGGATCGCCGAGTCGGATCTGGTCGAGGGACAACTCTTCTCGCGGCTGCACTGGGCTGAGCATGAAGCTCTAGAACACTTGGGTCAAGCGGGGCATACTCCCCCACGCCCAGGCATGCCCAAGCTGCTCGTCTGCCAGCACGTCCCTTACGAACCGCTCGGAACGCTCGACCCGAAGCTGCGCGAGTCGGGATTTCGCATCCGCTACGTGAACTTCGGCCGCGACCCGCACGTCCGACCGACTCTCGAAGGCTACGACGGGCTCGTGATCCTCGGCGGTCCGATGAGCGTCGATCAGGTCGATCGCCATCCGCATCTCGCCACGGAGATGGAGCTCGTGGTCGATGCCATCGATCGACAGATCCCGGTTCTCGGAATCTGCCTCGGCGCGCAGCTCATCGCCAAGGCCCTCGGCGCCGAGGTCCGGGCAGGCGCCAAGAAGGAGATCGGCTGGCACGACGTCGCGCTCACCGACGAGGGAAGAAGCGATCCGTTGCTCGGCCACCTCGGCGGCGAGACCCGGCTCTTCCAGTGGCACGGTGACGTCTTCGACCTGCCCGACGGCGGCGTCCACCTGGCGAGCTCCGAGCGGTGCACGCATCAGGCCTTCCGCTACGGCACCAACGTCTACGGCTTTCAGTTCCACCTCGAGGTGGACGAGCCGTTGATCGAGCGGTGGCTGCGAGTCCCCGCCCACCGCGATGACATCGAACGTCTCGCCGTCGAGATCCATCCCGACGAGATCCGGCGAGAGACCCGCGAGCGCATCACCGATCTCCACGCGACCGCAGACCGGGTATTCGGCGCGCTCGTGCGCCTGTTCGGCGCCGAGCGGCCGCGCCGACGCGTCCTTCCTTCGCGCTAGCGCCGCAGGATGTTGCATTCCCTTTGATCGCGCCCAACGGGAGCGATCCGTGGCGCACGCTCCTAGCGCCACCGCCGCCGGTGAGGCGGGAGGTCGGCGGCGCTGCGGAACCGCCGGGCAACGATTCCGAGCTCTCCGTAGGCGGCTCTGCGCGCTATTCTTCTGGCAGCAGCCCGGCCGCGCGGAGCGCCTTCTTCTTCGCGCCCTGCAGATCGTAATGGCGCCGGGTGACGATGCGCTGCGCGTACAGACCGCCGCCGGCCTGGATGTTGGTCACCATCCGCCAGCCGCCGAAGGCGTCGGCGGTGACGTCGCGGATCGCGTGGAACAGACGTAAGCGGTACTCGCCGTCGACCGCCTGCATGGTGCGCATGTACTTGCGTACCAGCGGCCCGGTCTCGGGGTTCTCCAGATCGCTCATCGCGGGCGCCGTCAGCACCGAGCCGCCGGCGATGTCGTGGAGATGGCGCACCATCAGGTTGTAGTTCGCCGCCGCGTGGTACTTGGCCGCGTTCATGTAGAGCTCGTTCGGGAACACGGCGCCGTCGGCCGCGACCTCGCAGTTCGTCACCGCGGCCTCGAGGCGCCGCGCGCAGCAGCGTGGCGTGGATGATCATCTCGGAGATCTTCTCCTTGATGTGAACGACGGAGGCGAGACCGTTGGCCTCGGCGATGAGCTGCGCGAAGCCGACGAGCTGGTCGGCCTGCTCGACCATGTCGGAGAGGCCGCCGAGTCGTTCCCAGAGACCGAGCGAATGCGCGAACGACAGCGGCATGACCGACCTCGCCGTCGAGGAAGACGCGCTCGTTCGGCACGAACACGTCGTCGAAGATGACGAAGCCCTCGGGCATGTGGATCCGCGCCGAAAGCGGGAAGGAGCGGACATCCTCGTGGCGGGGCGCGAAGGTGGTGTTGACGATCTTCACGCCCCTGGCGTTCACCGGCACCGCGCAGGCGATCGCGTAGTCCTCCTCTCCCGGCTTCATCGCCTTGGTCGGAATGATCATCAGCTCGTGTCCGAGCGAGGCGCCCGTGATGTGCAGCTTCGCGCCGCGAATCACCACGCCGTCGCTCGTGCGGTCGACCACGCGCACGTAGCAGTCGGGATCGTCCTGCTTGGACGGCGGCTGGCTCCGGTCGCCCTTGGCGTCGGTGATGCACTCGGTGATGCGAATGTCGTCTCGCTGCGCGCGCTCGACGTACCGGCGGATACGCTCGACGTATTTCGGGTGGGCGTCGCCGATTCTCGCCGCCGTCGTGGTGAGCGTCATCACCGACTGGTAGGTGACGAGTGCGACCATGTCGGCGCCGTGTTGCATCGCAATGCGCGCGCGCAGATCGTCGGTGGAGCGCGGAATCGTCATCAGCGGGTTCCGAGCCTCGGCGCCCGGCTCGTACCAGCGGTCGTATCCACGGGCCACCAGCTCGACCGACTGGCCGAGCAGCGGATGATTCGCCAGATCGTGGATGCGACGGCCCTCGAAGTAGGTCGCCCGGCCGTCCTCGAGCGTATTCTTGTACTCGCTTCCGGTCTTCATGAGCGCTCGGGCTACGCGAGCCCGGCGACCTTGGCAAGAGCGTCTGCGTCACGAAGCTCTCCGGAGCGACTTCGGCCATCGGCTACGGGCAAAGAGTTCACGGTGTCTTTGGTGGTAGCCGGTGGTGGGTCGCCGGTTTCCAACGCGCCGTGTCCGCCGTGACCTGCGGCTCCCCGAGCAACCCGTCCGCCGTCTCGACGAGACGATCGAGCCCTTCCCCGCGCAGCGCGCTCACCGCTACGGCGTGATGGCGGTGGGTGAGGGTCGCGAGCCACTCCGACCCGTTGCCCAGCCGATCGGCCTTGTTGAACACCACGAGCTTCGGCACACGCCCGAGATCGAGGTCGTCGAGGATCGCGTCGACCGCGTTCATGTGCTCCTCGAAGTGCGGGTCCGAGACGTCGACGACGTGGAGTAGGAGATCGGCGTCCTGCAGCTCCTCGAGAGTCGCGCGGAACGCCGCTGCCAAGTCGGGAGGCAGATCGCGGATGAAACCGACCGTATCGGTGATGATCACCTCGCGCTCGCGAGGAAACCGCAGTCGGCGGCTCGCCGGGTCGAGTGTGGCGAACAGCAAATCGTCGGCGTACGCGGGCGTTCCCGTGAGCGCCGACAGCAGCGTGCTCTTCCCGGCGTTCGTGTAGCCGACGATGCTCACCACCGGGAGCTTCTTCCGCCCGCGCTGCTTGCGACGCATCGCGCGACTGACGGCGATCGCGTCGAGCTCGCGCTCGAGCCGGTGAATGCGCTCGCGCAGTCGGCGCCGGTCCTCCTCGAGCTTGGTCTCGCCGGGGCCACGGCCGCCGATGCCGCCCGCGAGACGGCTCATCGCATCGCCCTTGCCGCGCAGACGCGGCAGGCGATAGCGGAGCTGCGCGAGCTCGACTTGAATCTTGCCGTCGCGGCTCTTGGCCCTCTGCGCGAAGATGTCGAGGATCAGCTGGGTGCGATCGAGCACCTTCAGCTCGGTCGCCTCGGCGATCGTGTTGATCTGGGCCGGGGTCAGATCGCGATCGAAGATGATCAGCTCCGCGCCGTACTGCAGGCAGCGCAGATTGAGCTCCTCGAGCTTGCCGCGCCCGATCAGCGTGCGCGGGTCGAGCTGCTTGCGGCTCTGCAGAATCGTGTCGAGGACCGTGACGCCGGCCGTGCGCGCGAGCTCCTTCAGCTCCTCGAGGGATTCCTCCGCTTCCTGGCGCAACCCGGTCCCCACGCCGACCAGCACGGCCCGATTCTTCCCGCCGGGCGCGCGCAAGCGGGTCGACCGCGAAAGCTCGGCCTCCAGGGACGTGACGAGCTCCTCGAAGTCGAGGTCCAGATCGTGCACTCGCAGCGGCGCGAGCGTTTCCCACAGCGGCCGCTCGTCGAGCGGCCGGTCGGGGCGATCGGGGACGACGTGGGCGAGGTAGGCCAGACCGGGAAGGCCGCCCTCCTCGACCGTGATCGCGGCGACGAGGTCGAGTCGGAGCATCCCGAGGTCGACGAGGTCGTCATGCGTCAGCGGCTCACCGCGCAGATGGGTGTGCACCAGGCGGAGACCGCGCAAGCGACCGAGGCCAGCGCGCTGCCGACCCAGGTCGGGCAGCATGAGCTTCCCCGCCTCACCGACGATCACGAACTCGATCTGTCCGCGGCGGTTGATGAGCACGCCGACCTGGCGGCCGATCTCAGCGGAGCGCTCGGTGAGCGCACGGGCGAGCTCGGGGCTCGTCACGCGATTCGGCGGCACGCGTCTTCGGTAGAGGCGCTCGAGAGCCGCAAGCTCGCTCGGCGCGAGACCGAGGGTGTTTCCGTGAACCACGTTCCAACCATCACACCGCGGATGGAGAGGCGGCGCAAGAGGGAAGGAATGGCTACAGCCTACCGGCCTCGGGCTACTGGCTACAGTAGAACGTGCCGCATCCAGATCGAACCTTCCGCATCGCCGTTCCGGACACTGTTCTCCTCGACCTTCGCGAGCGCCTGTCGCGCACGCGCTTTCCCGACGAGACCCCGGGCTCGGGCTGGACGTATGGAACGAGCCTCGCCTATTTGCGCGAGTTCGTCGCGTACCGGAGCCCTTCACGGCCCGCCCCGCGCTGACGGGCCGCCCGCTCGCAGCTCGAAAAGCGGGCCGGACTCTCGCTGGCGACATCACCCGCGTAGTGGTAACAGGAGCACGTACCGGCGAACAATCTGCATCGACTGGAGCGGGTTCGAAACCGACAACGGGGGCGTAAGAATGATGAGGCGGTCAATGATCGTCGCAAGTGTTCTGGTTCTGCTGGGGATGTCCTTCCGGTCGCCCGCTACGGCGGCGGAAGCGGTATCCACTCGTCCATACTCAGGCGGTTTTTTCGACCGCTCGACCCTGACCGGTGATTGGGGTGGTGCGCGCAACGATCTGGCGGCGAAGGGCATCACCTTCGATGCGAGCCTCACCCAGATCGAGCAAGGCGTCGTCAGCGGCGGGAAGAACGGGAGTTGGGAATACGGCGGCCGCGGCGATCTCACCGCCAATCTCGATACCCAGAAGCTCGGACTGTGGCCGGGCGGATTCCTCACCGTCGAACTGGAAGGGAACTGGAATGAGTCGGTCAACGGCAAGACCGGCGCGCTCAATCCAGCGAACACCAACCAGCTCTTTCCACTCCCGATCGACAACAACGTCGCCCTACCGAATTTGTCTTTCGCGCAGTTTCTTTCGCACTACTTCGGCGTCTTCGTCGGGAAGCTCCAGACGATCTCCACAGGCGACGAGAACGAGTTTGCCCACGGCAAGGGCGATACGCAGTTTTTCAATCTGGCTTTCAACATCAATCCAGTGGCGCTAGTGGTACCCTACTCGACGTTGGGCACGGGGGCGATCATCTTGCCGACGGCGGATCCCGACCAGGCCATCGTCAACTTCTCCGTTCTCTCGGCCACCGGCAAAGCCAGCACGACGGGGTTCGATGATCTGAACGGAGCGATATTCGCGGGTTCGGGCCGGGTGCGCACCGACTTCTTCGGGCTGACCGGACATCAACTGGTTGGTGCGCTGTATTCGAACAGAGAGTACACGTCGATCGATCAGCGTCTCGGCTTCGTCATCGAGAACCGGGCGCTGGCGAAGAAAGACGATACCTGGTCCGTGTTCTACAACTTCGACCAATTTCTATACGAGACCGACAAGCGCGCCGGGAAGGGCGTCGGCTTGTTCGGACGCTTCGGCGCTTCCGAAGGCAATCCGATTCCGGAACAGTATTTCTACAGCATCGGCGTAGGCGGCAAGGGTATGATCCCGAGCCGCGATTTCGATCGATTCGGCATCGGGTACTTCTACACCAGCGTCAACAACCCGACGTTTCAGCGTCCGTTCGTGGTCAAGTCGTTCTTGCGCGATGAATGGGGCTTCGAGGCGTTCTACAACCTCGCGCTCACGCCGTGGATGCTAGTGACGCCGGACGTTCAAATGATCGGGCCGAGTCAGAGGCGGCAAGTCACCGGCCTGCTCGCTCGCGAGTACATCGCCACCGCGACCGTCCTCGGTGCGCGCGTGCAGCTGATCTTCTGACATCACAGCTCGCTGGTGCCGCCGCCGTACCTTTGTGCGCCCCGTCGAGGCGGGAGAGCGGTCGTGTTGGCGTCTGACATCGGAACTGACGTCAACTTCGGGCGCTAATAACGGATATCCCAGGCGCGAAACGCACGACGCGCCGTTTGCGCACACGAAAGTGGTGAGGCATCACGTTGGCAACGTGCAAGGAATGCTCTTCAACGGCACACCGCCGCGGTCGCTCGCTCGGTGCCGCCGGACACTCCTCGAAACGATCTGCCTATTTGCTCTGGTGCTGGGTGGCTACCTTCTCAATGGGCACGCGATTCCGTCGGGCGATACCACACCGAATCGCTATCTGCCCGTGAGCATATTGCGGCACGGCAGCTTTTACTTGGACGGCTTCCCCTTCCTCTATTCGCCAAAACTCCCGTATTACGTCCGCCATTTCAGGGGCACGTACGTGTCGTCTTATCCCGTGACCGGCGCCGTGCTTGCGGTTCCGATCTATCTCCCTGCGGTGCTCAGAGGCGAAGCGCCCGAAAGCCCCGTCTGGGAGGATCTCGAAAAGACTTCGGCGGCCGCGATCGTCGCTCTCTCGGCCGTCTTTCTGTATCTCGCTCTCGTCCGGTTGACGACCCTCCGAATGGCACTCCTCGTCACCGGGGCTTATGCATTTGGAACGAGCAGCTTGAGCGTCAGCAGCCAGGCTCTCTGGCAGCATGGCCCGAGCCAACTCGGGCTCGCAGCGGCGCTCTATTTCCTCGTGAAGGGGCGCGAGGCAGAGGGATGGGTTGCAGTCAGCGGATTTCCTCTGGCGTTTGCCATCATCTCCAGGCCCACTGATCTGCTCCTTGCCGTGCCTCTCGGCCTCTATGTTCTGCTCCACTATCCGAAACAAGTCGGCCATCTGCTGGTTTTCGCTCTTCCACCCATAGCATTCCAACTCTGGTACAATGTCACTTACCAGGGAAGTGCGTTCTGGACCCAGGCTCCGATTCTCCAAGGGGAACATTGGACGGGGCGATTCTGGGAGGGACTCTCCGGATTGCTGTTCAGTCCAGGACGGGGATTGTTCATCTACTCGCCGATCTTTCTTTTTTCCCTCGTGACATTGGGAATGGCATGGAGAAGGGGCGGGGATCCTCTTCTTCGCGCCGTTGGCGTAGGGGCGCTGCTCGTCGTGTTCCTGTACTGCAGGTGGTGGCCTTGGTGGGGTGGACACACCTTCGGGCCGCGGCTCTTGGCCGACCTCACTCCCCTGCTCGCGTTGGCCCTCTATCCACTTCGCAACGACTTGAACCGCAGCCGGTGGATCAAAGCCGCCTTTGTCGCCGCCCTCCTCTGGTCCGTCGGAACGCACTCGATCGGCGCTTTCTGGGATGACATCGGCTGGAACGCGCATCCGCTGGACGTCGATAGGGCTCCGCGACGACTCTGGTCCTGGACCGACAACCAGCTCGTCAACCCAGTCTACTGGCGCGTGACGACTACTGTGAAGCGAAAGCTCGGAATACCGATACCGGTTGGCGCGCTTCTCGAGCGGTACCGCCGCGAACAAATCGAGGGCGAGCCGTGGAGCGATCGTGCCATCAATGCACTTCGGGACGAGTATGAGCTTGCCAAGAGGATGGACGGCGTCGAGGAAATGGAGCGCCTGGAAATTGAGCGTTTCACGCCGATGATGAGAGTCGGCTGGGATTTTGCAGGCCTCTTGACGCTCGTCGGCTACGATTTTCTGGCCGTCGGGCCGCGGCAATTCGACGTCACATACTACTGGCAGGCGCAGCGAAGAATGAGGTCGGACTACGCGGCCTTTGTCCATTTCGACGGGCCCGGCTCCCGATTCCAGGACGACCACATTCTAGGAGTGCCCCAGCACCGTACGGGAAGCTGGGAAGCCGGGGAGACTATCAAGGATACGCGCCGCGTGAGCGTACCCCAATCGGCTCCGGCCGGCGCCTACTCCATGCGCTTGGGAGTTTGGCAACCGCGGATCGGAAAGTACCTCTATCGTCGCGAGGGGTGGTGGCGTCGATCCGAAGCCGGGACATTGATCCTGCTCGAGGTGAGCGTCGATGGGTCAATCCGTGCGGAGCTCTCGGCCGCGAGGTAGCTTGTTCTCCGGCCGGCGCAGGGGAGGCCCGAAACCCAGGTAGGTGTCCCTACGACGAACTCGCCGTCGAAGCGGCCGCGTTGTGAAATCGAGGCACGCGATCACCGTGACCTCGCGAGTGAGGTAGCCAGCCACTTCATCCAATCTGACAACGATCCATCCCCCGATCGAAGTCACTTTCTCGAAAGGCCTCCTTCAGCGCGAGACCTCGGAGTAACCGAGCTCACCGAGGGCGGTACGGATCTTCTCTGCCGCGGCATCGAGATCCTCGGACCTCGGCCGGCGGTCCACCTTCGCGATGTCGATGTCGGAAAGCTCGTAAAGCGGAAACACGTGAAAGTGTAGGTGTGGCACCTCGAGCCCTGCGAGCAGCAGACCGATTTTCGGCGGCCGATAGGCGCGCTCGATTGCCCCGCCGATCGCGTGGCAAACCGCCATCAGGTGGTTGCGAAGAGACACGTCGGCGTCGAGCCAGTGATCGACCTCCTTCCGCGGCACGACCAGCGTGTGGCCCGGACGGAGCGGCTCGATCGTCAGGAAGGCGACGGCGCGCTCATCCTTCCAGACGAACCGAGCCGGAAGCTCACCTTCGATGATCCTCGTGAAGAGTGTCGGCATGCATTCTTCTCCTTCGTTCCGGCGATCACGTCGATGATGGCCCGTATGTTGAAGCTGTGCGACGCACGGAGCATCAGTGCAGCAGACGAGAGATAATCGGGTAAGCGTGTCAACATCTTGGCAAAAGGACGATCCACGCTGGATCGCCGGCGCCTGCACCCCACGACGGGCCAACCAGATAGCGGTGGGCGAACTGACCGGCGACGCGTGTTGCGATCACGTTCTCGTAGAACTGTTACGACGACGACGCCCCGCAAGCCCTATTGTTCGTACTGCTTCTCGAGGAGCTGAGTCTTCTTCACCGCCCGCTCCAGCGTGTTGGGCTCCAGCCAGGTGATCGCCGGACGCACCTTCACCACCGTGTGCAGCTTGTTCTCGATCTCACGCTGCAGAGCCGGCACGTCCGCCTCGGGGACGCCCTCGCCGCGCTCGATCTTCAGCTTCAACGGCGGAACGACGAGCGGGGGTTTCTCCGTCAGCACGATCCGGAAGGCGCCAGTGACGCGCGGCACGAAGCCGTTGATGACCCCCTGTATGGCGGCCGGATACACTGGTACCCCCTTCACCTTCAGCATGTCGTCCGCGCGCCCAACAATCTTGTACCGGAACCCGCTCAGGCCGCACGGGCACGGATCCGTGAAGACCTGGTGGATGTCGTTGAGCGTGAAGCGCAGATGATGGAAGAAGATCGCCGACTCGGGCGGCAGCGGGGTGAAACACGCGAGCCCGATCGCGCGGTCGGTGATCGGCACGGGCTCGAAGGTCTCGGGGTCGACCAACTCGTACAGGCAGGAGTCGTCGGCGACCCAGTGCATGCCCTGGTACTGTGGGTGGTCGCACGACACGCCGTATCCGGCCCCGACGTCGAATACCCGGGCGCCGTACTCCTGCTCGAGGCGGCCGCGGATCTCGGGAATACCGGCACCCGGTTCGGCGCCGCACATGAGCGTGTGGATGCCGAGGTCCTTCACGGGGTGCCCGAGAACTTCCGGGCTCTTCTCGATGAGGTACAGCGCCAGCGACGGTGTGCACGAGAGCGCGTTGGCATTGAAGAGCTTGAGGAACTGGAGCATGCGCTCGGTGCCCGCCTCGGCGCCGATCGGGATCAGAGTAACGCCGCGGGTCTTCATGAACCAGAACAGGTGCGGCGTGCCTGCCGCGTGCATGCTCAGGCCGAAGCCCACCGCCAGGCGCGTCCCGGGCCGGATGTTCGCCCGCCAGCCGACGCGAGCCATGATCTCCGCCATCAGTTCAGTGGTCCGGTGGAACACTGGGTACGGGGTCGGCACGCCGGTGGTGCCCGATGTGGTGGTGAGCAAGTACAGATCGTCCATCCGCCGCTGGCCGAAGAGGTGGAGCCAGACCTTGCCCATGTCGAGGTCGAAGCGCTCGAAGACGGTGCGGAAGTCGGCCTGGCCGCACGGCCTGAGAGCGCGGGCGAAATCGTCGAGCGACCGGATGTCCGCGGGCGTCACCCCGGCTGCCTGCATGCGTTCACGATCGAAGGGCACCTCGTCGTAGGCGAACCGCAACGTGTACTGGAGCTTTTCCCACTGCAGCGCACGCATCGTCGGCGTGTTCAGGAGCGGCTCGACCTCCATGTTCCAGTACGGACGTTCCTCACTCATGGGCGCTCTTCCTTATCTTACACAACGATGCGAGGCGCGCGGCCTCGAGCATCTTCTGGATCTTCTCCCGCGCGACCGGCGGGGTTTCCAGGCTTCTTCGGGAAGGGTGAGGCGTGGATCCACAGTTGCATTCCCTCACCCAGCACCCAACGTGCCAAGCAAAGATCGCGAAAAGGCCTCGCCCAGCCTCACCGCCGGCGTGCTCGAGGCTTCGGCATGTCCTTTCGGAGTCACCATGACGCGAAAGGCGTCAGATCGAGATGAGGGGTACAATCCGAGTCCCAGATTACTGGTCGCTTTTGGGCGGGCATCCGACTTGCAGCTTTCCGGTGGGTAGACGACGCATCCCGCGGCCAAGATGAACTGCGTCAGTTTTTCACCCGCACCGTACCCGGGACACTCCGTCACATGAGCCACACCGTGAGCACTCCCCGCCGACGTCGTGCCTGCCGGTATCTGGCACGAGCCGGAACCGTTGATGTAGATTGCATGATGCCTGGTCCTGCGCTACACCCCGGCCGCGGCACGTTGCGTGCTTGTACCTCAAGGGGCGCAGCGAGGGGCGGAAAAGAAGACTCCAACGGATGGCGCTGGCAAGCGGCTACGCGACGGATCGCGAGACCGAGCTTTCGCCGGCGGGGCTTCGTGGCGGACGGCAAGTGACATGAATCGTACGACGTACAAGACGAGCGAAGAGGAGGTCGGTTCTCTATGAAACTCGCACTCTACTTGCCAAACTTCAGGGACAAGATAACCGTCAGTGAGATCGACGATCTCGCTCGCGTTGCCGAGGAGCTCGAATTCGATTCGGTTTGGACTCTGGACCGCATCGTGGTCCCGGAAGCGTCCGACCGCCAGGAGCTGCGCAAGCCGTTCGGCTTCATGAAAGAGTTCCCTCGTGCCCTCCCGGTCGCTTCGAGAGCGGAGTTCTTGCACGGCTTGCCGCTGATTCCCTATCTGGCTGCGACCACGAAGAAGGTCAGGCTCGGCGTCAGTGTGATCGACACACCGTATCGGGCCCCTGGAGTCCTGGCGGCGGAGATCGGGACCTGGGACCACCTTTCGGGTGGAAGGATCAACGTGGGGCTCGGAACGGGTTGGATGCCCGAGGAGTTCGAGGCCGCGAGTGCGACGCACATCTACGAAAGACGGAACAAGCACCTCATGGAGACCATCGAGATCATGCAGGGCATCTGGACGCAGGAGGTGTTCGAGTACCATGGCGAGTTCGCCTCGTTCCAGAAATGCGGCTTCGGAGTAAAGCCCGTTCAGAAGCCGCACCCGCCGATTTTCTTCGGCGGGCTCGGAGAGCCGAAGATCGCGGCAAAGCGGGTCGCCAAATATGGATTGCAAGGCTGGATCGGAGTGGGGGACACCCCAGAGGACATCATGAGATGGCGGTCGGCAATCAAAGAGGAGCTCGAGAAGATCGGCAGCCCGCGATCACTGGATGATCTCGAGATCGCGAGCATGCTCTTCTTCGACATTACGAGGGAGAAGACGGACCAGACTTACAGGGGGAAGCTGACCCCTACGATGACGGCAACCCCTCAGCAGATCACCGACAACCTGAAGAGGTACAAGGAGGCCGGCTTGACGCTTCCGCTCCTGTGGCCGCCGTTCAAGGGTACACCGACGGCGAAGACCATAACGGACCTGAGGAGGTTGAAGGAGGACATCCTGCCGAAGGTGCAGTGACGCCTCCCGGCAGAAGCGTGTCCCTCATCCCGGCTCCGTTGGCAGTGAAGGTTGGTCTGGCCGGATCGACGGGCTCGGGATGGACTCCGATCAGGGCGCCCCTTCGCGGTCCAGATCCGGCAACGTCGGGAAGAGGCGCACGCCGTCCACGAGGAAGTCGCCTTCAACGTACGGGCAGAGGGCCTTCCGCTTGCGGATGCGCCAGCCCTCAGGCCGTCGCACCAGCTCGTCGTGATAGACCGCCGCGATCACCCAGTGGTTGTGGCTGCCGTCGTTCCGGATCTGCAGGTGCACGGCGTGAACCGGCGTGCTCGCGCGTGCCGTGTCGCCGTCGATCGAGACGACGTGGGGCGACACGTGGTGCTGCGTCCAGTAGCAGCGGTCGTGGAAGTACTTGAACTGCGCGAGCCCCTTCGGCATCGAGAAATCGATCCGCGCGCCGCGGAGGCGGTAGAGGATACTCGCGTTGTCGTCGAATGCCTTCGGCAGGAGCTCGTCGTGGAGCTTCTCGTCAAAGGCTCTCGCGACCTGTTGGATCACGTGGATGATCGAGACGTGATCCTCCAACTTGCGGACGTCGGTCATCTGGCTCTCCTCTATAGTTTTTGGCATCGATCGGCTTTGGATCTTTGGCAAATGCTTCCCGTTTCCTTCCTCCGGCATTTGGATATCAAGAGCAAGAGCGGGACTGTCGGAGATCGTCGCGCACAAGAACATGAAAACGACCCCGGCGGCGTTCCTGCGTGCCGTCGCCCGTATCGCGAGGACATCGTGGCGGCCATCGAGTGCATCTTCACCCGGTACTGGCTCGCCGACTTGTGCGCACACCTGATTGTCCTCTTGTTGCTGATGCGACGGCGCGATCCCTCGGTGCTGCTGGCAAAATGGGATGGTTCATCGCAGCGCTCGCGGCCTACCGGCGGTTCGAGCGCGCCAAAACGGTCGAATCGTCCCATCGCGCAGTGGCTCTGTCGCGGGCGGAGCCGCCTCGCCCGCCGGGAGCCCGACTCGCTACTTGGCCGGCTTGTCGCCCACGCCCGTATTGGCGTCCGGCGCGGGTGGCGGCTCTGCGGACTTGGAGGTCGCCTCCGACTTCTCCTCGGCCTTCTTCACATCGAGGACCTTCAGGTGAAAGGCCACGGTCTTGCCGGCGAGCAGATGATTGAGATCGACGACAACTGTCTTGTCTTTGATCTTGCTGACGCGCGCCACCATGGTGCGGCCGTCCGGAGCTTGGGCGCGCAGCGGGGTGCCGACCTTCAACGCTTCGGCGGGGATCGAACTCTTCGGCACCTCCTGGAAGGCGTCTTTGCGCACCGGCCCGTAGGCTTCTTCGGGAGGTAGCTTCACGTCCTTCTCCTCCCCGACGTGCATGCCGTCGAGGGCCTTCTCGAGCCCGGGAAAGATCTCGTTCTTCCCCGGCGTATAGACTAGAGGGGCTTCGCCTTTGTTGGTCTGGATCTCGACGCCCTTCTCGTCGGAGAGCGTGTACTCGAGGGAGACCTGGTAACCCGGGGCGATAGCGATGGAGGGCTGCGGCGGCTGCGGCGCCGCTTCCGCCGAGAGCGCTGCTACGGGTATCGCCAGCACCATTCCCGTCAATGACCAGCCAAGCGTCGCAACTCGTGTCCTCATGTGCTCTCCGTTACGGGACTACGGCACGCTTCGCGGTCTGCCTCGCCCAGCGCGAACCACGGGTGAGAGCTTCCCGGAAGGCCACCGTGTCATTGGCTATCACCGTGGAGGGATCGAGCGCAATGCGTAATCTCTCGCGAGCCTCGGCTAGCGACGGGCGTTTTTGCAACTGCTATGTTGGGTGAATGCTGGCGGCCTCGCTCGAGTTCGGCACCCTCGAGTACCTCCATCGCGAGATCGGAGACCGATACCGCCCGTGTCCGCTTCTGCGCCAGATGGTGCGAGCCAACCGCCTCGGCAGGAAGATGGGACACGGCGTGTACCGCTACACGAAATCCTGAGCCCGAAGGAGACGACGCATGGCCCTGACGGCAGAAGCGTACCGGAAGTTCAAGAAGGAGATGTTCGAGTTCATCTGGGAGGAGCTCGACCAGTACGAGGAGGAGATCGAGAGCACCGACAAGGTGCCGCTCGACAAGGTCTTGCCCAAACTCCGCCGCATGCGCTGCTTCGGCATGCTCGTTCCGGACGCCTACGGGGGCGTGGGCCTCTCGGCCTCCCAGTACGTCCCGATCCTGGCCGAGTTCTCGAAGATCCATGGCGGCATCCGGGTGATCGTGCACGTCCACAACACGACGGCGAAGGCGGTCGCCCAGCTCGCCAGCGAGCCGCAGAAGCAGGCGTTGCTACCGCGGATCGCGAGCGGCGAATACTCCGTTGCGTTCGGGCTCACCGAGCCGGATGCCGGCACCGGCCGCGACCTCAAGTCGCGGGCGGTGCGCGACGGCGACGAGTTCATCCTGAACGGCCGGAAGCACCTCATCACGAACTCCGAGTTCGCCAGTCACTTCATGACGTTCTGCTACACCGATCCAACTCGTGGCGCCCACGGCATCAGCGCGCTGCTGGTCGATCGCGAGACGCCGGGCTTCACGATCGGCAGCATGCCGCCGCTGATGGGATGTCGAGGGGGCGAGCACGGCTACCTGACGTTCAAGGACTGCCGCGTGCCGGCGAAGAACATCATGGGGACGGAAGGCGAAGGGCTCCTCCAGATGACGGTCGCGCTGGAGGTCAGCCGCCTCTTCATCGCGGCGACGTCGCTGGGGACCGCGGAGCGCGCGCTCGACCTGTCGCTCGCGTTTTCGAAAAAGCGCGTGACGTTCGGGAAGCCGATCGCGGAGCGGCAGGCGATGCAGACCTATCTCGCCGAGATGGCGACGGACATCTACGCGCTTCGGGCGATGGTGTACGATGCCGCGCGCAAGGCCGATCGCGGCGAGCGAATTCCCGCCGAGGCGTCGATGTGCAAGCTGTTCGGCCTTGAGGCCGTGGGCCGGGTGACCGACCGCGCCCTGCTCATCCACGGCGGCGTCGGTTACACGCGCAAGTATCCGATCGAGCGTCTCTATCGCGACGCCCGCCTGAACTGGCTCGAGGAAGGCACTCCCACGATCCAGCAGCTCGTCATCGCGCGCAACTTCCTCGACGGATACCGCTGGGACGAGGACCAGGGGTGATGACGACGCTCCCGCGAATGCTCGCCGAGCAGGCCGCGCGGCACCGATGCTTCCAGTACGTGGAGCTCGTTGACGCGCTGCCCAAGTCGCCCAAGGAGAAGGTCCAGAAGTGCCGGCTCCGTAAGCGGGGAGTCGAGGGCGCCTGGGACCGGGAAACAGCCGGCGACCGCCTCACGCGGTAGTCGACGACGACGTCGATGGAGCAGCAGCGGAAAGCGCACGACCTCGGTGGCCAGGTCGCGATAGTCATCGGCGGCTCACGGGGCATCGGGCGCGCGATCTCGCTCGGCCTTGCAGCCAGCGGGGCGCACGTCGTCGTGGCGAGCCGCTCGCCCGAGTCGGTCGACTCGGTGGCCGCGGAGATCAAGGCGCTCGGGCACCGGGCCGACGGGATTCCGACGGACGTGAGCCGGCTCGAGGACGTCGAGCGGCTCGTCGGCGAGGTGAGGAGTCGCTGCGGTCGGATCGATGTCCTCGTCAACAACGCCGGCATCAATCCCCTGTTCAAGCGCCCCGAGGTCCTCACGCCCGAGGACTGGGACCTGATCATGAACGTGAATCTGCGCGGAGCGTTCCTGGCGTGCCGCGAGGTCGGGCAGGTCATGATCGCGCAGCGCGGCGGCCGGATCGTCAACATCACATCGGCGACCGCGCTTCACGGGACCAAGCGCGGCCTGCCGTACACCGCGGCGAAAGCCGGGCTCATCGCCATGACCCAGACGCTGGCCGCGGACTGGTGCTCGCATGGCGTCCGCGTCAACGCGGTCGCGCCCGGATACGTGACCACGGACCTCACGAGCGGCCTGATGAAGAACGCCGCTCTCTATCGCCGAGTGCTCGACAAGATTCCGATGGGCCGCTTCGCCGACCCCGAGGAGATCGTCGGCCTGACGCTCTACCTGGCCTCCGAGGCGTCGAGCTACGTAACCGGACAGGTCTTCGTCGTGGACGGTGGCTACGCGGGGATTCGCTAAACGGAGGAGACAGGCATGGGCTTCACGACGATCGAGGTGGAGCGGTTCGCCGGTGGCGTCGGCCCATCGAGGCGTCCGACGACGCCTCCGGATCGTGCGTGCAAGATAGGAGCGAATCACCCAAGGTGGAGAGAGCAGAGGCGATGCGCAGCAAAAGGTCTGGCGAGAGATGCAGGCCGGCAGCTCAGATGACGCCGTCGGTCTTCAGCCGTTCCAGGTCATCGGCCGTCATCCCCAGCAGCTCGCCGTATACCTCGCCATTGTGTTGTCCGAGGAGCGGCGCAGCCGTGACCTCGACCGGAGAGTCTTCCAGACGCACCGGGCATCCTGGCATCGTGAACTCGCCGCGTACCGGATGATTCACGGTGACGATCATGCCGCGCTCTTTCAGATGCGGATCGTTCAGCAGCTCGACACTGTCCAGCACCTTGCCGCACGGCACGCCGGCTTCGCCTAGGATTTTCATCACCTCGTGCTTGGTGTGCTTGCCGGTCCATTCGCTGATGATTGCGGTCAGCGCCTCGACATTGCGGGCGCGCGACCGCGCATGACTGAATCGCTCATCGTCGGCGAGGTCGGGCTGCCCGATCGCCTTGCAGAGGTTCTTCCACATTTCGGTCACGCTGCAGAGGATGAAGACGTAGTCGTTGTCGCCACCCGGGGCGCATCGGTAGATATCCCCGAGTCCGGCGGGGAGGCGATTGCCGGTGCGCTCCACCGGCTCATGCGTCACATAGGTACCCATTATCGGGACACGGCAAAAGTTCAGCACCGCTTCCTGCATTGCGAGCTCTACCTTCTGCCCTTTTCCGGTGTGCTGGCGCTGAATATAGGCAGCCAGGACACCGATCGCCGCGTGCATACCCGTTCCGGTATCGCCGATCGTCGGCCCTGGCTTCAGTGGAGGCATGCCGGGAAACCCGGTCAACGCCATCGCGCCGCCGGACGCTTGCGCAATCATGTCGAAGCTCTTGTATGAGCTGTACGGCCCGGTGGTACCGAAGCCCTTGATCGTGAGATAGATGAGGCGTGGATTGAGGTCCCGGAGCGTTTCGTAGCCGAGGCCGAGGCCTTCGAGAGTTCCGAGCGAGTAGTTCTCGCTCAGGATATCGACCTTCTTCACCAGGTCCTGGAAAATCTCCTGGCCCTTGGCGCTCTTCAGATTGAGCGTGATGCCGCGCTTGTTCGCGTTGAGCAGCAGGAAATAGTAGGAATCGACGCCCTGCTTTTCGGTCAGCAGCCATCGCCCCTGCTCACCCAGCTGTGGCGATTCGACCTTGATGACGTCCGCGCCGAGCCAGGCGAGCATCTCCGTGCACGAAGGGCCGGCTTCGAATTGCGTCAAATCGAGGACCTTCACGCCCGCCAGGGCTTTTTCCATCGGCATTCTCCCGCCGCGTCGCGCGAGACGATCATCCTTCGACATGATCTTGCACGAATTGGCTGCGTCTTCTCGACCTCCCAAGCTCTCCGCTCGTGTTCGATCTTGTCTGTGCTCGTCCTTCTTGGCATCGCCCGTCTCGTCACAGCTGGATCTTCATGTGGAGCCCTGCTTCGTGAAAGCCGTTGCGGAGGTATACGGGGCGGCCCAGCGGGCTCGGCCCGTTGACCTGGACCTCCGGGCAACCCATCCGGCGCGCCTCCTGTATCGCTGTCTGGATCAACTGGCTCGCGATCCCCTTGCCCCGCATCTTCTCGCTTACGATGAACTCCTCGATCATCGCGTATATTCCGCCAAAGCGCAGGACATACGAGTAGCCTAGGGTGACCACGCCCACGATGTCACCGCCCTCTTCCGCCACGAAGATGCAGCCGCTGCGGCCCTCAGCGAGCGTCGCAAAGGCCTTGGCCGCGTCGTCCCAGTTGACCTTTGGCAGCTCAGGGTCGGGTGGAAACTGCTTCAGCAGACCAATGGTCTTCGCCTGATCTGCCGGGGTCGCTTTCCGAATCGTGGCCATCTCGGACACTCCTCATCAAGGAAAAGGACTCCGTCTTCGACGCCCTTTTCGCACGTAGAAGACGGAGTCAGAGTTCTGCGAGCTCGGATCCGGGTGCTACCCGGAGAGCCCGCGATGCGATCCGAACCCGGGGTCACCGGTACGGTGTGAAGTCCGGTTTTCTCTTCTCGTTGAACGCGTCTACGCCTTCTCGCGCTTCGGGGGTCTTGACGAAGAGGTCGAGGCTATCGAAGGCCATTCCCCCGATCCCCGCGATCGACTCGGTGTCGGCGTTGAAAGAGTGCTTGAGCGCCCTGAGCGCGTAGGGGCTCTTGTCGAGCAACTCGTCCGCCCAGCGCCGGACCTCGGCCTTGAGCTCGGAGAGGGGCACGACCTTGTTCACGAGACCCCACCGCTCCAGGGCGGCGGCGTCGTACAGCCGGCAGAGATACCAGATCTCTTTTGCTCGTTTGTCGCCGATAATCCGCGCGAGGTAGGCGCTCCCGAACCCGGCGTCATAGGAGCCCACGCGGGGGCCGGCTTGCCCGAACCGCGCGTGCTCCGCGGCGATCGTGAGATCGCAGAGGAAGTGCAGGACGTGCCCGCCGCCGACGGCCACGCCATTCACCGCGGCGATGACGGGTTTCGGGATCTCGCGGATGATGCGGTGAAGCGACTCGACCTCGAAGAGTCCGGTCTCGGTGGGGCCGTAGTCGCCGGTCTCCTGCCGCTGTTTCTGGTCGCCGCCCGCGCAAAATGCCTTGTCCCCCGCGCCGGTGAACGCGACGACTCCGACGGTCTTGTCGGCCCACGCCGCCTTGAAACACCGGAGCAGCTCGTCAATCGTCCGCCCTCGAAAGGAGTTAAACCGGTCGGGGCGGTTGATCGTGATCCAGGCGAGGCCTCGATCGATCTCGTAGAGAACATCCGTCAGCTCACTCAGCTTCATAACGACTCCTCCTATGATAGCTCTCCTGCGGGACCGATTCCCGCTGGTCCACATCGACGAGAAAAGATGCGTTCGAACGCGTATCCCGGCGAAAATGAACGGCCATTCCGGGTGAAACCGAACACGGGTTGGCCGCTGCGTTTTCCCACGAAGCCCGGGCTGGGACCGGTCTAGAGGCTGCGGGCCGCCCGAAGGATCTCCTCGTCGCTCGGGAACTTGGCGAGGTCGCCGATCCGCTCCGCGCCTTCGATCTGCAGCCACCGGATGATCCCGTCCCGATCGATGAGGAAGTGCCCGGCCAGCTGAAAGCCGTGCGTCGCCACCATCTGCTGGTCGACCTCGGTCAGCTCGAACCCGTCCCGCTTGTTCAACGTCTCGTTTGCCTGGAGGATATTCTGCGGCGCGGGTAGCTCTCCGGTGGGATTGACCAGTGACGCTTGCAGCTGGCCCATCGTGAATCTCCCCAGGGGCCACGAGGCTTGCGATTCGTCCTCGACGAGCGTGCCTTCGGGCACCCCAAACGCCCGATGCGTCGCCGCCTCCGGGTCCGCAGCGAGCAGCACGCGTGCGGGCCGGTACTTGAAGTAGAGCCGCGCGCGCTCCAGTGGGGTATTGACCACCGCCATCGTCTCCACCCCCACCGCTTTGAGCTTCTCCTGCGTGGTGCCCAGCTGCACGAGCTGGCGCCGGCAGAAGGGGCAGTGCAGTCCGCGGAACAGGCCGACCAGGACCGGACTTCGCCCGCGATAGTCGTCGAGCGAGACCTGGCCCTCGCGATTGACCGCGGGCAGCGCGAAGTGGGGAGCGGGATCACCGGGTCGAAGAGGATCATGGACGCCATGAGCAGAGTCCTTTCTATTAGACTCGTGTTCGAGTCAATCCAGGAACGGCAGCACCACGAGCGCGTCGGGCTCGAGCCCGGCCCGCTCGCAAACTGCCTGGGCCTTCTGCATGAACTCTTCCGCCTGCCCCTCGTCGCCCAGGTCCAGGTGGACGGTGGCGAGGCCATCGTAGCAGGGAAACAACAGCTGCGGCTCGTCGGCCTCCTCGGCGAGCGCGAGCGCTTCCCGGTAGTGCGCGATCGCGCGCGTCGGATCGCCGTGGCACTGGTAGATCTGCCCGAGCACGATGAGCGGCACCGCCAGGTGATCGAGCTGCCCGAGGCGCCGATCGAGATCGATCGCAGTGTGCGCCGCGCCGATTCCCTGTTCGTCGCAACGGTTGGTGAGCGCGCAGTAGGCCACCGCGAGATTCGCGTACAGCCGAGACTGGAAGCCCAGGTCGCCGATCTTCTTGGCCATCTCGAGGCCGGCCGAACAGGTCTCGATCGCCCGAGCCGGATCGAGCGTGCTGTAGAGCACGCTCAGGTTGGCGAGCCCGCGACAGGCCACCTGCAGCAGCCCGCTCTCCCGGGCTAGGGCCACGCTGCGCTCGATGTGCCCGACCGCCTCCTCCAGCCGGCCCAGGCGGGCCAAGGCCACGCCGAGCGTGTTGTGGCTCTGCGCCGTGGCGGTCACCGCTTCCACGCGCCCGTCGGCGCCGAGCGAAGGGTTTTCGGCGAGCCGCTCGGCATGGAGCCGCGCCTGCTCCGCCCACTCGACCGCCCGCTGGCTGTCGCCGCTGCGGAAGGCCAGCCGACCCATCTCTTGGTAGAGGTGCGCCCGCTCTATGTGCTCGCGATCGGCGCCGAGCAGGGCGAGCCCGGCCTCGAAGCACCGGAGCGCCCGCGTCCGTGCGCCGGCGTCCCAGTGCAGACCCCCCATCTTGCGAAGAATCCGCGCCCGCGCCGGCGCGTCAGCCGCCGCACGGTACCCTGCCTCGACGATCTCGTACTCGCCGAGCGCCGCTCCCCGCCGACCGGTCGGGCCGAGCTGGTCGGCCATGCGCTCCCGAGCCACGAGCCGCTCCGTCTCGACCGCCTCGCAATGCTCGAGCGCGTCGAGGGCCCGCTGGTAGTGCTGGATCGCGTCCGCGTTGGCGTACATGCCGCGCGCCCAGTCGCCGGCCGCCATCAGGTAGCGCGCGCCCCGGCCCTTGTCGGCGCCGAGGGCCCAGTGGTGGCCGAGGGCCACCAGCCGCTCGAGACTCTCCGGGCTGCCTGCGCCCTCGGCCTCGAGAGCCGTGCCCACACGGGTATGTAGCTCCGTGCGCCGCGCCACGAGGATGTTCTGGTACACGATCTCCTGCAGGAGCCCATGGCGGAACCGGTGCTTCGGCCCCGGGGTCACCAGATCGGCGCGCACGAGTGCGTCGAGCGCGGAGTCCACCGCGGCGGACACGGTCGAGACCGCCTTGAGAAGCGGCAACTCGAAGCGCGGGCCGATCACCGCCGCTTCCTGAATGAGCTGTCGCTCCGTGGCGGCGAGCTGATCCAGGCGCGCGAGCAGCAGCCCGTGCAGCGTCGAGGGCACCTGCGCGGTTGCGGCCTCCGCGGTGCAGTGCCACACCTCGCCCTCTCGGACCAGCACACGCGCCGCGATCAGGGCACGCACCACTTCCTCGAGGTAGAGCGGGTTGCCGCCGGCCCTCTCCAGGATGAGGGCCCGCAGGCGCTCCGGGAAGAGACGCGTCGAGTCTCCGAACCAGGCGGCGAGCAGGTCGTCGCTGTCGGATCGAGACAGGGGGGTAACCTCGATCACGGTGTGCGGAGCTCGGCTCGTGCCGAGCGCACCCGGCTTGAGCGTCGGTCGATACATCAGGAGGACCAGGAGCGGCCGATCGGCGAGCCGGTCCGCGGTTGCGCCCAGCAGCTCGATAGAAGCCGCGTCAGCCCAGTGCAGATCCTCGACGACCAGCACCAGCGGGCCGGTCGCCAGACGCCGTTCTACCAGGGCGCGGGTGGCCATGAAGATCTGACGCTTGAGCTGCTCGGGCTCCAGATGGCGCATGCGCGCGTTGTCGCGCTCGAGCCCTAACACCTGGGAGAGTGCGGCCACCATCGCCTCGCGATCCTCCGGGCCGAGGCCGAGTGTCTCGAGACCCGCCCCGATCTTGCTCCGCACGACCGCCACGGAATCGCCGTGCTCGACCCCATAGGCGTCGCGCAGCAACGCGGCCGTGGCACCGTAGGTCTGCTCCCCGAGCGCCGAGCACGCCGCGCGCCGCACCGTGACGCCCTCGAGGCGCCCGGCCGCCTCGAGGCGCGCGAAGAACTCCCGCTGCAGCCGCGACTTCCCCGCCCCGGCCTCGCCGATGAGGCTCAGCACCTGGGCGTGCCCCGCCCGCATCTCGTCGAAGGCCGCTTGCATCCGACCCAGCTCGCGCTCGCGGCCTACCAGCGGTGCGTCGAGGCCCAAGGCCTCGAGGCCGCGGGCCGAGCGCGGCGCCGCGAGCGGGCTCAGCAGGCGATGGATCGCCACCGGCTCACTCTTGCCCTTGAGCCGGATCTCCTCGCGCGGGGCGAATGCGAAGGCGTGATACGTGAACTCGTAGGTCGCGTCACTGACCAGGATCTCGCCCGCGGGCGCCGCGCTCTGCAAGCGAGAGGCGGTGTTGACGGTGTCACCGGTCACCGCGTAGGCCGCGTCGGCGGCCGAGCCGATCCGGCCGGCCACTACCGGGCCGGTGTTGACCCCGATGTGCAGCGCGAGCGGCCGACCCACCCGCCGCTCCCAGCGAACATTGAGCGCGTCCATCCGCTCGCGCATCAGGAGGGCGGCGCGCAAGCCGCGCTCGGGATCGTCCTCGTGCGCGCGCGGGGCACCGAAGACCGCCATGACCGCGTCGCCCACGTACTTCTCGACGAAGCCGTCGTAGCGGTCGATCGACGCGGACATCTCGTGGAACAGATCGCTCTGGATCGCGCGCACGTCCTCTGGATCGAGCCCTTCGCTAAGCGCGGTAAACCCGGCCAGGTCCGCGAAGAGTACGGTGACCGGCCGGCGGTCCCCCTCCGGCGCGGGGGAAGCCGGAAGCGGGGACGCGGGAGCGGCGGCGAGCCTGGCCCCGCACTTGGGACAGAACGCGAAATCGGCGGGCGCTTCGAAGCCGCAACCGTTACACGTCATGTGGATCGGGCGACGTCGAGAGCATCGATGGGATGATGCGGAGGACTACCCACGCTACGTAGTGATACGCGGCTCGGCCACCGCTTTGTGCGCACCGTCAAAGCGGGCGGCGTAGAGCGGTAGAGTGGCAGGCCCGGTGTCCGAGATCCATCGTTATGACAACTCAGCCCTTTATGCCGGCTAACGCGGCGCTTCGGCCGCAACCAAGGCGGGCTGGTGCCCGCGGGTGGTTCGTCGTGACGAGGAAATGCTTCCCTCGTGGCCCCGGCCTGGAGTTTGATGGTCGCCATGGAAACCTTCATCGCCAAGCACGCAGCCAAGGTCCAGGGAACGCTCTCATGCTTCGACCGCGTCCTGTTTCGCGGATACCTGCCGCTGATGAACGGCTTCGCAATGGCTGACTTCCTCGAGGCGCTCAAGATTGCAGAGAGCGGCGCGCCGGTGCTGGTCGAGCCAGGCGCCTGCCTT
The DNA here is from genome assembly GCA_963745025.1 of uncultured delta proteobacterium. Classification (GTDB taxonomy): domain Bacteria; phylum Desulfobacterota; class Binatia; order JACPRU01; family JACPRU01; genus CAVQIG01. The sequence goes on along the minus strand of CAVUWD010000008.1, from coordinate 167,039 downwards.
CCGCATCCGCTACATCGTGGTTTCTTGCGACGCGGCCGTACGTCGAACACCACCCCTTCGCAACCGATCTCAGCCGACTCACCACGATCCCCGTATTATATTCAGTGCCCCACGAAAGAAATCGCTTCGCTCGATACTATCGAGCCGGCAACGGAGAGCAACCAGGAGCAACCAACTACGCCTACGGACGAGGATTCCGCGTGAGACGAGGTGCTCCTGGTTCGGGCTGGTTGGTCCTGGTGTGGTAGCAGGGCGGTAGCAGAAACGGGCTCGTTCGACCAAGAGCGGGCGGGTGGGAAAGCGAAACATCTTCGCAAAACGTAAAGAAGTTAGGCACAAAAAATCTATCCCCCGCCGGATAACGAGCCGCGGTTCCGCGTTCCGCTTCATGGGGATGCGCGCTGGTGCGGCGGAGGCGGATGATGGCTCGCCGAAAGCACGGCGCGAAGCCCACGGCCGGCGTTGCATCGCCGGCCGTGGCGTTATATCCACGTGGAGATAACGCTCCGGGCCTATTCGCGTCGCAGACGTTCGGGCGATCACGGGGCTATCAACCCGGTAACCGCGAGGTCGCCAAGGCGATGGCGCCGTGCGATGCCGCGCCCGACGAGGAGATCATCGCCGCGCGCCTCGAGCGGTTGCGCGCGCTCGCACCTGCGCTGGTGCCGCGCGTGCTCGGCCAGCGGTGGTGAGGCCTGCGGACCTTCTCTCCCGGCCGCGTGCCCGTGGTCGGCGACGACCCGGCCCTGCCGGGATTCTTCTGGCTCGCGGGTCAGGGTGGCTGCGGCATCGAGACCAGCTCTGCGCTCGGCCAGATCGCCGCCGACCTCATCGTCGGCGGCAGGACGAGCCTGTTCGACGCCGACGCGCTCTCACCGACGCGATTCGCCGCCTCGTCGTCGCTCCGCTGAGGAACGCGCCGGCTTCTCAGGGCTCGGCGATCTTCGCTACGACCGCATTCGGCGCCGGACGCCGGATCGCCTGTTGGCGGTGGTTGTCATATACGCGTTCCCTAGCTGGGCGTGAAGGTTGCTCGTGTTGATCCTCGGCGGCATCCCAATCCTCTTCTTCGTCGTCAGCGTCGCGGCGTTGTTCCCGCGTCGATCCCTGGAAGCCAGTGTAGCCGGCCTGAGAGAGAGCCTGCTGATCGCGTCGATCGTTTTCGGCATGTGGGTCGTGACCGGAACGGAGTTGTTGAGCCGCTGGCATTGGCTGTTGCCGTATCCCGTCCTCTTCTGGTGGGCGGTTCCGACCGTGTCTATCGCAGTAGTCGCGCGGTGGAGCTGGCACGGCTGGCAGCCGGACGGTCGACCGTGGACGGCCGCTGCTGCCGGGCGCGACAGTCTAGGCCGCTGCTTCGTCGCTGTCGTCGCGCTCGTTTTGCTGTTGACGGGAATCGTAGCCGCCGTCACACCTCCCAACAATTTCGACTCGCAGCTCTACCACCTGCCCCGCCAGATCTACTGGATCGAGCAGGCGAGCGTGGAGCACTACCCCACCTCCGATCTGCGGCAGATCATGATGCCGCCGATGGCGGAGTTCGTCGGGACACATTTTCTCTTGCTTTCCGGCGGAGACCGCTGGGCGAACTTGATCCAATGGTTTTCACTGGCAATGACGGCGATAGCGGCGTCGCTCATCGCGCGAGAGCTCGGCGCTGCGATGCGGGGCCAGACTCTCGCGGCCTTGCTCGTCGTCACGAACCCGATGGCGGCGATGCAGGCCACGAATACGAAGAACGACTTGGTGCTGTCCCTCTGGGTGTGCGCGACTGCCTACTTCGCCCTTGCGGCCTGGACGCGGCCTGGTGGTATGCCCAGCCGCGCGGTGCTGCTCGGTGCCTCGTTCGGCCTCGCGTTGCTCACCAAGGGCACCGCCATCGCCTTCATCGTTCCGCTCGGCGTAGTCACGGGTGTAGCGATCTTCGCGCGGGAGCAGCGGCGGATCGCTACCGGGCTCACGATCGGTCTCGTCGCACTCGCACTCAACGCCGGGCACTTCGGGCGTAACCTCGGCGAGTTCGGCGCGCCGGTCGCATCCGGGCGTGTGCGGAGGCGCCTAGTGAACGAGACGTTCTCGCCTGCGGTGGTCGTATCCAACGCGGTTCGCAACGTGACGCTGCACGCCGGCGTGCCGAGCGAGGCGATCGATCGCGCGCTCCAATCGGCGACGATTCATCTTCATCGGTGGATCGGCGTCGACCCCGATGACCGCCGCACCACGTTCGGAAAAACGAAGTTCGCCGTCGTCTACATGCCGTTCGACGAAGACAGGGCGCCCGCACCACTCCACCTGATTCTCGCCGCCGCGGTGGCGCCGGTCCTGCTGTGGCGACGTCGGCGCGACCGGCTGCTGGTGGCGGCGGCGCTCGCCACGGGCGCTGCGTTCGTGCTCTTCTGCGCGATGCTGAAGTGGCAGCCGTTTCACGCGCGGCTGCACCTGCCGGTCCTGAGCCTCTTCGCTGCGGTAGCAGGCGCACTGCTCGACCGAGCGCGTCCAGTTGCCGTGGCGGCGATCGCGGTCGTGGCCCTGCTCGTGGTCATGCCGTCGATTCTCTGGAGCCGGCAAAAGCCATTGCTCGGCTCGCCGAGCGTGTTCACGGCCACTTGGGAGGAGAACATGCTCCGCACCCAGCGCCACCTGCGCGGGCCGCTACGTTGCGCCGTCGAGGCCGCTCGCCGGGTTGCTCCGCGAAGCGTCGCCATCATCGCGTTTCGAGAGGGCTGGGAGTACCTCGTGCAACAGGCGCTCTTGCGCGGCTTGGATCGCGCGCCGCGGTTCGTGCCGGCGAGCATCCATGCCGACCTCCGCCCGCGTCCCCTGGTCGCCGCAGATCTAGTCGTTCGTATCAACGACTCCAGCCCCGAGTTCCGACACGAGCCCTCGGGAACGGTCTACGTGGCCGTCGAGCACTGCGGCCCGTACACGCTCTACGTACCGTCCGGAGCGACCGCGGCTCAAGCCGGCGATGTCGATCTGCGTCCGGCGGCCCCGATCCAAAGCGTCCGCCCGCCGCGCGACCGCCGGTGCGAGACATGCGAGGTCGCCGTTCCGTGATCATCTCGACGACGCGGATTCCTTCGAGAGGTGCGGACATGATCGGCCTCCTCGCGCGCGCGGCGGCACCCGCCCGCATCTTCATGGCCCCTGTCTAGTGCCGGACCGGCGCGCTGGCAACCGCGGCGCTCAATTTCTCCGAGCGATCCCGGCTTCAGTCGTAGTCGCCGCAAAGGGTTAGGAGCAGGTCGTACTCGATCATGCTCGTGTTTCGGCCACACGCCGCGAAGGCCGGAGATCGCCGCCCCCCGAACACGTGTCCATGCGCCTGCATGACGTTCAGGATCGCCCAGCGCGCGAGCCCGAAGATCTCCCAGTAGCGGACTTCCTCGAGGTCGACCTTACGGCCACCGGCCGCTTCGTACGCGTCCAGCAACTCGAGGCGCGTGCCGATCCCTCCCGCGGGCTTGTCGTTCTGGCCGAAGCGCCAGGAGCGTACGCAGAACCAGCCGAGATCCTCCGCGGGATCGCCGACGTGCGCACACTCCCAGTCGAGGATCGCTGCGAGCCCGTCCTCCGCGACGATCAGGTTGCCGACCCGCAGATCGCCGTGGACGATGCGGCGCGCCGCCGCGGAAGGTCGATTCCGTTCAAGCCAGCGAAGCGCGAGTTCGATCGCCGGATGCGGCTCGTCGTAGCTGTCGAGCCGCACGCGCTGCGCGCGGATGGGATCGACGCTGTCGTCGCGCGCTTCGAGAAACGACGCGTTCGAGACGTCGATGGCATGGAGCCGCGCGAGCGAGCTCGCGACCTCCGCGACCAAGCGCTCGCGCGCGCGGGCAAGCCTCGGGTTCTGCAGGATCTTCTTCGGCATGGTCTCGCCACCGACGAACGCCGCCACGTATCCGTTGCCCATGGCGTCGTCGACGTCGTACGCGAAGATCGGCTCCGGCGCCGCGATGCCGCTCTCGAACACGACCCGAGTCAGTCGAAACTGATCCATCGACGACAGGAACGGGGTGTGCTCGGCGGCGTAGCTCTCCTGTCTCGACACCAGGCGCCGTCTCGCAGCGCCCGTCACCAGATCGAACACGACGGTGCGGTTCGCGCCGCCGAGCGTCGGGATCGTGATGTTCTCGATCTCGGCGGATTCGCCGTAGCGGCGGCGCACCGCGCGGAGAAGGTCTCGGACGCCCTCATCCGCGGGCGACGCGGCCGGCACACTACTCACGCGCGGAGCCCGACGACTGCGTTTCGACGTGCACGGGAGCGAGGTGCTCCGGGCGAACGATCCGCAGCTTCCGCACCGCCTGCGCGAGGACGACGTCGAAGACGCGCTCCCAGTCGCCGTCGAATCGTCCCGCGCGGATGCCCTCGCAGAGCATCCGATTCAGCTCGGCGAGGGAGGCCGAGCGCCCGAGCAATGCGACGAGATCCTCCCGCTCCTGGGCGTCGAGCGCCGCCGAGAGCGCGAGCTCGCGCTCGGCGATGCGAAGGATGTACGCCGAGACCAGCGCACCGTATTGCGACTCGCCCTCGAGCTTCGGCCGCAAGCCGTCGAGAAACTCGGCGACGGTGCGCACGATCTCGGCGACTGAGGGGCGGTCCTGGCTCACGGCGCGTCAGCTGAGAACGCCGTCGGTGCGGAACCGTTCGATCTCCGCCTGCGAGTAGCCGAGGAGGTCGCGAAGCACGGAATCGGTGTCGGCGCCGCGAAGCGGCGCCGGCTTTCGCACCTTCGTCGGTGTCCCCGACATCGTCCACGGCACCCCGGCGTGGATCCGCTTCCCGACTTCGGGATGCTCGAGCGCGACGAGGAAGCCCCGCTCGTGCAGATGCTCGTTCTCGGCGAGGTCCTTGTTGCTGAGCGCGGGATAGGCCGCCACACCCACCCGCTGCAGCGCCCGCGTCGTCTCCCAGCGATCGCGCGTGCTCGTCCACTTCGTGATGACGTCGTCGAGCGCGGCCTCGTTCTGCTTGCGGAGCGCCGTCGTGGCGAAGCGCGGATCGTCGGCGAGCCCGGGCTCGCCGATCGCCCCGCAGAGCGCTCGCCATTCTGCTTCGTTGCCGACCGAGATGCCGACCCACTTCTCCTGGTCGCCGAGCGCCTTGTACGTGTTGTGCGGCGCCATCTGCAGATCGTGATCGCCGATGCGCTCGGGCGTGCGGCCGTTCATCGCGTGCTCCATCAGGCCCTCGCCCATCATCATCAGCGCCGCCTCCCACTGCGAGAGATCGAGGTACTGTCCCTCGCCCGTCTTCTCGCGGTGCAGGAGCGCCGCGAGCAGGAGGTTCGCGCCCCAAACGCCCGCGTTGGGGTCGGCGTACGAGATGCCGATCTCCGAGGGCGGCAGCCCATCGTATCCGGTCGTCGAGAAGAAACCAGCGAATGCGCCTGCGGGCGGTCCATAGCCGATGTAGCTGCTGTAAGGTCCCGTCTGCCCGTAGCCCGAAATCGACAGCATGATGATGTCGGGCTTGATGGCGCGAAGCGCCTCGTAGCCGAAGCCCATCCGCGCGATCACTCCGGCCGCGAAGTTCTCGACGACGACGTCGCTGACCTTCACCAGGCGCTTGACGATCTCGGCGCCCGCGGGCGAACGGATGTCGAGCGTCAGGCTCCGCTTGCCCTGGTTGTATTGATTGAAATAGCCGGCGCGGTTCGGCCCTGGCTGATTTTCGGCGAACGGCGGGATCGAGCGCGTCACGCACGGCCGCTTCGCAGTCTCGAGCCGGATGACCTCGGCGCCGAGATGAGCGAGCTGGAGCGTCGCGAACGGCCCGGCCCAGGCCCAAGTGAAGTCGAGAACTCTCACGCCGTCGAGGGGAAGACTTGCCATCGGTTCACTCTCTGTGAAGTGGACTCTAGCGAAGCGCCTTGCCTGCGAGCAGCTCTCCGTTGTGCTCGCCGAGGCGCGGCGCCGGGCGGCGCAGCGCGTAGCTCCCGACCTGCGAACGGAACGGTACGCTCGGGACGCGGTAGCTGCCCGCGACGGGATGGGTCATGTCGACGAAGAACCCTCGGCTCTTCAAGTGCTCGTCCGCGTAGATCTCCCCCATGCGATTGACCGGGGCGAACGGGATGCGGCGCTTCTGTCCCTCGCGGAAGAGGTCCAGCACCTTCCAGGTGCTCGCCCACTCGCTCATCAGCGCGTAGAGCGCGTCCATGTTCGAGCCGCGGGCGATCCGGTCCTTGAAGATCTCCTCCTTCGCCCACTCCGGGTTGCCCATGAACTCGACGAGCGCCTGCCATTGGTGCTCCTCGACACAGACGAGGAAGCACTGGCCGTCGGCGCAGTCGAGGATGAACCAAGGGCCGAGCAGTCGGTTGCCGCAGCGCGACGTCTCGCGGCCCGAGTAGGTCCAGTGCATGAAGTTCATCTCGAGCATCGCCGCCACACACTCTTGCTGAGACACCTCGATCGCTTGTCCCTTGCCGGTCTTTCGCTTGGACAGGAGAGCGGCCATCGTCGTCATGCTCGCGTGCAACCCGCCCTGCATCTCGTGCTGGCTCCCGAACGCCTTGAGCGGCGGCAGCTCGGGATGAGGCGACGCGCCGGGGCTGAGGAACGCCCAGCCGGACGCATTTGCGACGGTCAGCTCGTGCGCGTTGTAGCTCGCGTGTGGACCGCTGTCGCCGAAACGCGAGATCGCGGTCACGATGAGGGCCGGGTGCTTCCGCGTGAGGTCGTCACTCGCGAGGCCGAGCTCCGCGCGGCGCGGCGGCGCGACGTTGTGGACCAACACGTCGGCGCCCTGCAGCAGCGCACCGAACGCGCCGCGGTCTTCGTTGCGGCGGAGATCCAGGGTGACACCGCGCTTGTTGGCGTTCAGGTAGAGGAAGATGCCGCTCGCTTCGGGATTCGATTTGTCCTCGGGAAACGGACCGCGCCGACGGAGAGAATCACCCTCGGGCGGCTCGACCTTGACGACGTCGGCTCCGAGGTCGGCGAGCACCTTCACCGCGAACGCGGCTGACACTCCTTCACCGTACTCCACGACTCGGAGACCCTGGACTGCCTTTCCGCCCGCGGGGTACGCTGAGGACTCGTTTGCCATCGATTCTCCCGTGCCACTACCGAACGATCGCGCCTACCGCATCTCACGCATGATGGTCAAGCAACGATTCTCGGGATTGTGACGCGCGGATCGAGACGAGCAGGGACTGGCGTTGAAGTATCCCGCCGACCACCGTAGAACGGCGGCGGCAAGGAGGAAGGGAGAGTCCGGCTCGCAGACACCCCTCTTCGGAGAATTCTATGGCCATCGATTGTGGCGTTCTCTTCGGATTTCGCAATCCGCCGTTCAAAAAGCGTCCGTGGCCGGACCTCTACCGGGATGATCTCGACCTGATCGTCGAGTCCGAGAAGCTCGGCTACGGTCACGTCTGGCTCACCGAGCATCATTTCGCCGCCGACGGCTATTCGCCTTCGCTGATGGCGATCGCCGGAGCGGTGGCGGCGCGGACGAGCAGGATTCGTATCGGGACGTTCGTGGTGCTCTTGCCGCTGCACGATCCGATCGCGGTGGCGGAGAATGCCGCCACGGTGGACATCATATCGAACGGGCGTTTCGACCTCGGTGTCGGCCAGGGCTACGTCCCCTACGAGTTCGACCCCCGCGGCATCCGCCACGGCCAGCGCGCCCGCCGCATGGAGGAGGGCTTGCACGTTCTTCGCGGGCTGCTGAGCGGGGAGAAGTTCAGCTTCCAAGGCGAACACAACCACCTGGACAACATCCAGATCGCGCCGCCGCCCGTGCAACAGAACCTTCCGATCTGGGTGGGCGCGCGCGCCGACAAGGCCATCGATCGCGCCGCGCGTCTCGGCTTCCATTTCGCCTCCGTCGGAGTGGGACATCACCGCGCCAAGTACATCGCGGCGCTCGAGCGCCATGGCCGCAATCCTGCCGATTTCAAGATCCTCCAGCTCGTCTTGTGCTATTGCGCCGATACGCACGAAGGGGCGTGGGACGACATCGCCGACGGCTTCCACCACGTGCTCAAATATTACCACGACTGGGCGGTCGCTTCGGGCGACATCACGGGCGACGTCGAAGGGCAGGCAGTGCCCACGCCCGCACAGTTTCGCAAGGAACAGAAGGGGGAGTTCTTCGGCGAGCCGGCCTTCGTCGGCACGCCCGACGAGGTCAGGGCCGGGCTTCAGGACTACCTGGCGCGTTCCCCGGGCTCGCACCTCGTGACGTACATGTCGATGCCGGGGAACGATCCGAAGAAGACGCTTCGATCGATGGAGCTTTTCGCGCGACACGTCATGCCCAAATTGGGCTGACGATCGCGCCTGCCCCGCACACTCGGGAGACCGACGGGTTCCTCGACCGCACGCTAAGGGGCTGAATAAGCTCAATTTACGCCGGACGCGCCCAGGTTCATCCTCCACGGGCGTTGACGGGGTCCCAGCTTTGCGGCAATAGCGCCCATAATACGCGCCTAATCCCCGGAAGGGGAGCGGAGGACCCAGCGTCTTGGGGCTAATCCGGGTCGCGGCAACGGACCCGGACGGGCTACGCTCTTTGAGCCCGAACCCGTCAGCTAACTTCGCCGGCGTTCAAGGAGCCCAACGATGCAAACTGCCTCGTCCGGGGGCCTCGGAGCAAACTCCGGTCCCTACTTCGATGCCGGCCAGCGGCTCGCGTTACGGTGCGTTTGCGCCTGGGTTGCGTTCGTCACCCTGCTGGCGTTCGCCCCGCCTGCTCGTGCGGATGAGCTGCCGACGGACGGGGCCCAGATCGGACAGGCATCCTGGTACGGTCAGGAGTTCGCGCGCCGGCGTACCGCCAGTGGCGAGGAGTTCGACCCGCAGGACCTGACCGGCGCCCACCCGACCCTGCCCCTCGGCAGCAAGGTGCGGGTGACGAACCTGCGCAACGGCCGCTCGGTCCTGGTGACGATCAACGACCGGGGGCCGTACCGTTACCGCCGCGCGATCGACCTGTCCTACGGCGCGGCCCGCGTCCTCGGTATGGTCCGTCGCGGCGTGGCGAAGGTGCGGATCGAGCTGATCGAGTCCTGAGCCCGGTCAGGCAGGCGTGAACCGCCCCTGACGGCCGACCAGGCCGGCGGGGCGGAGGTGGATCGTGCGTGCGGCGTCGATGGCGCGTCCGAGGGCGTGGACCGCTCGAAGCCCAGGATAGGTGGCCTGGATACTCCAACCCAGCTCTGTAGCAAGTTCTTGGGCTAGTTCGATCTCGTCCACGGTACCTCCAGAGGGGTGTGTCGGGTCAGCCATATCAACGACCGAAGGTTGAGCGGCTCGCGCCCACCGCGGCTCGCCTTGATGACTCGCCGTTCATGCGCGGGGCCGTTCCAACGCCGTGTTAGCATTTGACCCCGCGCGAGGCGCGGTGTTGTTGATGGAAGAAACCTGAGTGTCTTTGCTGCGCCGGTGTGCGTCGAGTACACCGGGATGTGCTCGGGTAGCTAAGACCGTAGCGCCAATGGTGCCTTCGCGCCCGTGGGTTAGCATGGTTCCGGGGGGCTTGCGGTTGTTTCATTGGTGAAGCCCTCCCTCGCACGGAGGGTTATCCCGTTTAGGAGATTTCTCACCTTCGACCCACCCGGCCCGAGCACATCCCAACTCCAAGGAGGTGTACTCGATGAAGGAGTCTATCAAACCCGGCGCAGGCCGAAAGAGAAAGAGCGTCGCGCGAGGAACGGGGTTGCCCGCGAGCCTCAAGGCTGTGCACCTCAACGCCGCCGGCATCGATGTCGGATCCGCCGAGCACTACGTGGCGGTTCCCGAGGACCGCGATCCGCAGCCCGTGCGCCGCTTCGAGTGCTTCACCGCCGATTTGCACCGTCTGGCTGACTGGCTCGAGCAGTGCGGAGTCGACACCGTGGTCATGGAATCCACCGGAGTCTACTGGATCCCGCTCTTTCAGATCCTCGAGACGCGCGGCTTCGAGGTCAAGCTCGTCAACGCCCGCCACGTCAAAAACCTGCCCGGCAGAAAGAGCGACATCCAGGACTGCCAGTGGCTCCAGCAGCTGCACACCTTTGGTCTACTCTCGGGATCGTTTCGTCCCGACGATCAGACCTGCGTGCTGCGCAGCTACATCCGCCAGCGCGATACTCTCATCCGCGACGCGGCCGCTCACGTGCAGCGCATGCAGAAGGCCCTGACCCAGATGAACATCCAGCTTCACAAGGTCATCAGTGACATCACCGGCGTCAGCGGCATGAGAATCATTCGCTCCATCCTCGCCGGTGAGCGAGATCCACAGCTTCTGGCCGCGATGCGCGATCATCGCATCAAGAGCACCTCCGAGCGCATCGCCCAATCCCTCCAGGGCGACTACCGACCCGAGCACCTCTTCGCACTTGAGCAATGCCTCTCGCTCTATGACACCTACCGCAGCATGATTGCCGACTGCGACCTGCGGATCGAGCAATGCCTGGGCGGCTTCGACACCCAAGTCGACCCTGCTCTCACGCCCCTGGGACAACCCAAGGCCACCCACCGCAAGCCCCAGCGCAACGAGGCTGGCTTCGACCTGCGCACCCACCTCTATCGAATCTCAGGCGTCGACTTCACCGCCATCACGGGGTTCGATGCCCTCACCGTGCAGACCATCCTTTCCGAGGTCGGCCTCGATCCCTCGAAGTTTCCCTCCGAGAAGCACTTCGCCTCCTGGCTTGCGCTGTGCCCCGACAACCGTGTCACCGGAGGAGAAGTGAAAAGCTCCAAGACCCGAAAAGCCTCCAACCGTGTGGCCACTGCCTTACGCCGAGCCGCTCAGTCTGCCGGCAACAGCCACACCGCTCTGGGTGCCTTTCATCGCCGCATGCGCGCCCGACTCGGGCCCCCCAAGGCCATCACCGCCACCGCCCACAAGCTCTCGCGCATCTTCTACCGAATGTGGAAGCACCGCCAACCCTACAAAGATCTCGGCATCGATTACTACGAACTCAAATTCCGCGAGCGCACCGTCCGCTCTCTCTCCAAGCGCGCCGCCTCTCTCGGCTTCCAACTCGTGCAATTATAAACCCCTACTGTCGTTGTTTCTTAGGAGGCCGCTTCCCGGGGTACACGTTGGCGATTGCGGAAAAGAGAAGCGGATTAACGGTGATCGAGACGAGCGCACCCGCCACGATCAGGTTGTGCGCCTCCGCTGGCAGGAGCCCGAGGCTGACGCCCAGCGCAGCGAGGATAAAAGAGAACTCGCCGATCTGCGCCAGCGCCGCGGAAACCGTCAGCGCCGCATCGAGAGGGTACCGGAACGCCAACACGATGGCCCCAGCGGCTACTGACTTGCCGAGAACAATGATTGCGACGACCGTAACAACTTGAAGGGGCTGACGCAGCAGGATGCTTGGGTCGAAGAGCATACCGACCGCCACGAAGAAGAGGACGGCGAAGGCGTCCTCCAAAGGCCGCAAATCGGTTGCCGCGCGGTGGCTCAAATCAGACTCGTTGATAACCACGCCGGCAAAGAAAGCTCCGAGAGCAAACGATACCCCGAAGAGCTCCGCCGAGCCGAAGGCGACGCCCAAAGCGAGAGCAACCACGGCGAGTGTGAACAGCTCTCGCGACCCAGTCTCCTCGATCCGCTCGAGCAACCACGGAAAGACGCGCGTGCCAACCAGCAGCATCAGGACGATAAACGCCGCCACCTTGCCAAAGGTCAGAGCTACTATAGCCAACAGATTCTGTGATGCGGTGCCAACGTTGGCGTGGCTGGACGGCTGTCCGCCAAGCGACCCTGCTAACGCTGGGAGCAACACGAGTGTAAGAACCATCACGAGGTCTTCGACGACGAGCCAGCCGACCGCCACGCGGCCATTGCTCGAGTCCAGGATGCCCCATGCCCCGAGCGCACGGAGGAGCACGACCGTGCTGGCCACCGAGAGGGACAGCCCAAAGACAAGACCGGCGCCCAACGACCAGCCCCACAGCAAAGCGACACCGACACCAAGCGCCGTCGCTGCCGCGATCTGAACAACCGCACCGGGCACCGCTATCGCGCGAACCGCCAAAAGGTCGCGCACCGAGATGTGCATCCCGACACCAAACATGAGTAGTACGACCCCGATCTCAGCCAGTTGTGGCGCAAGCTTCGCGTCGGCGACAAACCCTGGAGTGAACGGCCCAACAGCAACGCCAGCCAGTAAGTAGCCGACGAGAGACGGCAGGCGCAGCCGGATAGCGATGAAGCCTCCGGCGAGGGCAAAGGCTAGACTAACAGCGATGGTGGCGATCAGTGTGGTTTCGTGGTGCACGGTGGTAGCAAAGAAAAGTGGACGGGGTCGAAGCGGCCTAGACAGGATGGTTGAGAGCTAAAGAGGACTGCCTCCTGCAGGCCGTGGGTTATGCTCGCGGTTGTGTGAACCGGCTCTCGAGCACAGAGCCACAATGCAAGGAGGCAGGTCCATGGCAGCAGGATCAATCGTCGCTAGAACACGGCGCCGCCGAAAAGCGCGTCTCGACGACCATAGAAACTCACGGATCCGTGAGGCGGGATTACTGCCAGCAATTGACAGGACCCGCCATATCAACGACCCGGGATCTCGGCATCGCGTTGCCGCTCAAGAATCTTACCACTCAAGATCGCGTGCTCGATATCGAGAATGGTGAGATCGTCGTCGTTTCATCTCTTCTTCCGCGTGCGTCGTTACCACGTAGTCCAGGGCGGCGCGGACCTTCTGGCGCATCCGCCGGAGGATTCGCTCGTACATGACAGGCGAACTTTAGGCTTCGCCGTCAGAGGGATCAACGGCTCGATCTCGGATTGCAGCCACGATCCTCTCGACAGACTCCATGCCGGGCGTATTGCAGTTGATGCCCCCAAGGAAGGTTCCGAGAAACGCGATCTGGCAGTGAGCGTCGATGAAGCCTGGAAGTAGGGACCGGCCCCGCAGCATCCTGATCGCCTTCAATCGTCATCGTCGTCGTCAGTGCGCGCCGCGCTGGCCGGCGTTCGCGAGCTTCCGTGCCCGGACTCGAGGCGTGCGCCCGCGTCAGTCGGCGCGCGGAGCTCGTCGTGACGGATCTGCCCTCCGAGGTGGGCTGCGCGGGCGAGCAGCGCCGTCGCGGTGACGGACGAGACGAGGGCGAGCGCGAAGAGCGCCTGCGCCGCCTTGTCTCGCCGCATACCGGCCGCGAGCAGCGCCGCACCGGCGATCGAGCCACCCACGAGAATCGCGATGAGCGCCGTGAGCGCGGCGTCCTCGTGATGCTCGATCGTCTGCTCCGAGACGGCCGGTAGGTGCTCGATGCGTTTTTCCGCCGGCTCGCCGCTGAAGTACACGGGCAGCGCGGCGACCATCGCGAACACGAGCAAACCGAGCCCGAAGTGGCGCAGCGGCGCGTGTCTGACGAGCGCCGCGAGCGCGAGCACGGCCGAGGCGAGCAAGGCGCCGACGACCGGCAGGTGATTGAGGGCAAGGTGAACTTGCGCGGGTGAGATGCTGAGCATAGGGTAATCCTCCTTGCCGCGGATTATGCGGCCGGGTGGGCACACGATCCATCCGTCAAGTGACGTACAAGGGCCGATTCGCGGAGACATCGGGCGGATGACGGACGACGGGGAACGGTTCTCGCTCAGCAGCCGGCTGGTCGTGACCGTGATCCTCGCGGCGGTGGCGCTGCTCATGTTCGCGGATGCGGCCGGCGACTGGGAGAGCGGCGGCTCGCCGCTGCACCTGGCGATCGAGCTCGCGGTCGCCGCCCTCGCGGCACTCGGAGTCGCGCGTCTCTGGATCCGCTACCTCCAGGTGCGGACGCGACTGTCCGAAGCCGGCGGCTCGATCGAGCGGGCGAGAGCGGAAGCCGAGCATTGGCGGGCGCGACATGCCGACGTGCTCCGCGGACTCTCGGCTGCGATCGATCGCCAGCTCGATGAATGGCAGCTGACCCCGGCGGAGAAGGAGGTCGCGTTCCTCTTGCTGAAGGGGTTGACTTTCAAGGAGGTTGCCGCCGTGCGCGGTGCGGGCGAGCGCACCGTCCGGCAGCAGGCGCTCGCGGTGTACGCGAAAGCGGGGCTCGCCGGTCGGGCGGAGCTGGCCGCATTCTTTCTCGAGGACCTGCTTGTGCCGTCGCTCGAGGTGGCCGCCTCCGCAGCGCCAAGAGCGTAGGACGCTCACTCGGACTCGCCTTCGGTAGCCGCCTCTCGACGATCCGGCCCGACTAGCTGCGCAGCTATTAACACGATCTACGCCGCGCCGTGAAAAGGGCCGTGCCGAAGGCGAAGGCGACGATCATCGGAGTCTTCGACCGAGACATGGTTCTGACCCCGAAACCGCCGGGGAGATCCCGCCTGCCGCTCAGCCCCCGCCACGGGTCAACTCGACTCTCGCAGGCGGAGGACGAGCTCGTGCGGGTCGGTCTTCCCTAGGTGGAAGACCAGCGGATAGTGCACGCTCACCAGCCCCACCCGGAAAGGAACGAAGCGCCAGGCCGCAGCCTGCCGCTCGACGATTGTGACGAACCCGCGGTCGGCGAGCCCGAGAGGAGTCGAGCGCACGTACGCGACCGTGCCGTCGGCGGCGACCGTCATGTGCAGCGTCACCACGCCCTCGGCGTTGGAATCGGTCTCCAGTGCGCTGAGATAGCTCTGCTGCAGCTCGGCGAAATGCTGCTCGACGGTGTGCCTGATCACCGCCTCGGACCGCCCCGGGTCGGCTGCTCCCGCGCCGGCGATCTTGATGCCGATGTCGTCCGCCGTGGCGACCTGGCCGATCGCTAGCTGCGAAGTGGCGGAAGGCACTGGAGCCACCGCGACGCGCCCGCCGCGCGAGCGGTACACGTTGACACCGAGGGCGAGAAGCAGCGCCAGGACGAGCGCCGAGACCACCCCGAACCTGTTCGCACGGCGTAGCTCACGGCGTTTCTCGTCCCGGCGCCGCAGAATCGCGAACAGAGCCTCTTCGGAGTCGCCGGGCGGCTGGTCCCGCGTCAGATCAGCGCCGCAAAGATCGCAGATCCGGTCGGTGAGGGACGCGTGCCCGCTGCAGGCGGGACAAAGCACGAACTCTCGAGTAGGAGGTGCGCTAGCCGCGGGCGCGGTTAGCGGCTCGTCACCGTGGCGCGTGCCGCATCCGGGACAGAAATGGTCGGTGGCGGAGACCGCATCGCCGCAGTTGGAGCAGCGCGGAAACGGCGGACTCGTTTCATCGGTCGAGGCCAGCGGATCGCCGCAGGCCATACATAATCGCTTGTCGTCAGGGTGGTCGATCGCGCAGCGAACGCAGCGCATGCTCACGGCGGTCCCTTCCTGCCGAGCCCGAGCGCCGCCCGCGTCTCAGCGTCGATCTCGCCCGTCGCGGCCAGCCCGTAGTCCGTTTGGAAGGCCTTCAGCGCAGCCTTCGTCTGTAGGCCTAACCGGCCGTCGATCGGGCCGGGATCGTGGCCGAGCTCCTTCAGCCGGCGCTGGACCCGCATCAGATCGCGGTTGACGGGGCTTATTGCGCCAGTGCTCTTGGTCTCTTCCTGCGGCTTGGGTTCCGCCGCAGTGCCGCCCGTCGGGCGCGTGCTCGACTTGCCGCAGCCAAACAGCAGGGCGAGGACCACGGCGAGAGCGTACCAGCGGCTGCCACGCGCGGCTCGCCCATCGGCCCGAGGCGATGGCTCGCCAGCCTTATAGGATCCATTCGAAATCACCGGGTGCACAGCCGGCGTAGGCCTTCTTGATCTTCGGGCTCCGATGGCGAAGCCGAAGCGCCTCGCGCACGCGATGGAGCCCCGCCTGCCGTTGCGACTGCGCAGAGCAGCTACTCCAACTGCGATTCGCTCAGAATCAGCTGACGACACCGGAGTTCTCCACCGAAGATCGTACGGAGGCCCCGTGCCGGAAGGCAAGGGAAGAGGGGTTCACAGGGAAGAGGGGTTCACGCCTCGCCTCGCTTCATCCACCGTTTAACGTCCTGCGGTTGAGCCGCCGGTGCCTACCGCTCCTCGGCCGCCGCATATAGCCGCTACGGACTAAACCCCTCCAAGACCTGTGCGATGACCTTCCGGGCTGCGGCCTCGTAGACCTCCTCGAGCGTGACCTCGCCTGGCGTCGCAACCGCCTCTGGCTGGCGATAGAACTCCCAGACGACGTTCCGGGTTGGCGGGTCGACGAGGCTCGCCGAGAGGCCCACGATGACGTGCTGGGTGTGAACGGGGGCATCAGGCTCCCACCGGTCGATCTCCAGGTAGAGCGCCAGACCATCGAGCTTACCGTGGGCGGCGATCTCCGCCGCCGCGTGCGGGGTGCGCGCCACGTGTCCTTCGGCCGCCGCGTTCACCGTTTCTGCCGGCGTCACGCGGAAGCCACGCCCCGCGAGCTGGCTGCGCGCTTCACGCACGAGCAGGTCGCCGACCGTGACGGGCTCGGCATCAAAGGCGGACTGGTCGAGGGACGAGGTGCCGGATACGAAAAGCGGATTTCCGGTCTGGTTGTTGGGCGGCAGTACGGCGATCACCTGGCCCCGGCTGATCGGTGGCGGCGCGGGGTGGGGCGTCGCGCACGAGGCGGCGAGGAAGAACAAGAATGCAGGGAGCCGCAACCGGCCGTTCATGGCAATGCCTCTTCCGATTCACGTCTGAGGCTCTACGACTGATGGTATCGCGCCGGCAATCCGATCCCAAGGCGTGTGGATTGCCCTGATCTCGTTGCTTGTAGCGGCGTTCGACTCGCGTCGGATGGCACACGTTTGGCATACGCGAACAAAAAAACGTAAGCCACCCGCCGGAATCGAACCGGTGACCTGCCGACTACGAATCCGAAGGATGAGCGTCCGCCAAGCACCGCCCATCAGAGAGGACTACTTCAACTCAATCAGGATATTTCGATACCGCTCCCTCCCTTTATTGACCGCGCGGTGGATCTCGCCTTTTTCCCGGAAGGCGACGTCGCCGGGTTTCATGCCGCGGCTGACGTCTTCGCCGCCCTTCTCCTCGGCTACTAACCCGCCGTCGGATTCGAGCACGACAATCACATAGTCGCGATCGTGGCAGTGCCAGGCACTGGCTTCGCCCGGAGCCAGGTCGAGGCTCCACACTTTGACGCGGTCGTTCTCAAACAGAAAGCGGTTGGCGATGTCGCCCCATTGATCCACGGGTCCGGCCATACTTTCTCCTGAATTCTGATCTTACGTATCGTGGCGGGTCCGATGGCGCGATCTCCTTGTGACGGAGATCGTGCCCCCTTTGGGTGTGATCGACAACCGAACCGGCTTGGGAGGAACTACCAACTCGGATGTCCGACGGACGCCATCTTCGGGCTGGCCCTACCACTTCTTTCCCAACGCCTTCTTCAGGATCTGCTTGTCCACTGTCACATCGGCCACGACCTGCTTCAGCTTCCGAGTGAAACCAACAGAGCCACCCGCCGGATTCGAACCGTCGACCTGCTGACTACGAATTCTCTGCGGAGCCCAACGGAGAGCACCCAGGAAGAACCGAGTCCACCTACGGACGAGGATTCCGACACGGAAGAGTAGCTCCTCGTTCGGGCGGTTGGTCTTGGTGTGGTAGCAGAGCGGTAGCAGGCGCTGTTTTCGGGCGCGGAAGAACAGAGCCGTCGCGCACCGACCCAGGCAGCTCTACGAATCAGTCGGCTGCTGTCGCGCTCCGCTCGGCGAGCACTATCGGCTGACGAGCCCCTTGTGCGCTCCGTAAAAACGGGCGTAGCGTGGGAGACGTCGGAGGGGTGGCTAGCGTTCGAGATCCTCGCCGACAAGGAAGTCATCAAGCGCATCGAGGAGCACGGCGACGGCTCTTATCGTCTTGACGACAGCCCCCGATCGAGTGCCCGCTACTCTGATTGAAATACAGGTCACCTCTACCACAGACCTCAAGGAGACGACATGGCATGGGATATCGAGGTGGTGGACGAATGCGCCGTCGTGCGCATGAACACCAATAAGGCGATCGTCCAGAATGCCCGGTTCTTCGCCGATCTGCACGGGGTCTTCGACCGGCTCGAGCGCGAGTTCAGCCAACTGCCGGTCGTGCTGACGGGTCAGGGCGATGTGTTCTCGGCCGGGATCGACTTCCAATACAGCTTCGAGATCTTCGGCAGTGGGAGCCTCGACAAGATACGCGAGTGGTACCGCGTGTACCGCGAAACGAACCTGCGCATCTTCCGCTACCCACGGCCGACGGTGGCCGCCGTGAACGGCCACGCCATCGCTGGCGGGTTGATCACGGCGCTCGACTGCGATTTCCGGATCGCGGCGCGCAAACCCGTGCGCTTCGGGCTCAACGAAGTGCCCATCGGCATCCCGATGCCGGCGGCCTACGTCGAGATCATCAAGTACGCCTTGGGCGAGCAGGTTGGAGTGCTGGCCACACTGCGCGGAAAATTGTACGACCTTGAGGAGGCGGCTCGGCTTGGCTTTTTCCATGAGGTCGTCGAGCCCGACAGGCTGCTTCCGACAGCGATCAACTACGCTCGATGCATCACGCCGGATTGCAACACGGCCTACGCGATGTCAAAAAAGGCCCTGCAGGATGGCGTGCTGAGGCAGATTGAGGAGCGAACGGTGGCCCTGGACGAACGCCTGCCCGCCGGCATGAGCGACGAAGGAAACCGGCGCGCCCAGGATCGCCGCCGCCAGGAGATCATGCACAAGCGGTGACGCGCGGTCATGATCGATCTTTACACATGGCCGGCACCCAATGGGCACAAGGTGCACATCCTGGTCGAGGAACTGGTGATTCCTTATCGGCTGATTCCCATCGACATCACCGGCGGCGCACAACACGAGGCCAGCTACCGCGCGGTGAACCCCAACGGGAAGATCCCGGCCATCGTGGACCAGGCGCCGCCTGCACCCGCGCATGCTGGACTTCATTCGCAGCGGCGTCTACCAAGGGTCAGTCCCCACGAACCTGGTCTTCGTGAACTGCGCCTCGCGCACGGCGGACATTGAACTGACCCTGGCCATGGGCGTCCACGAGCTTGCTCCTGGTCGCGTTGATCGGATGAGACTGCGATGAAGGTCTTCTACCATCCGGCGGAGCAGGACTACCGGCCCGACCGCAGCTTTTATGGCGGGCGGTTCACGATGTACCCGGAGATACCGGAGCGCACGGAGCAACTGCTAGGCGCTGTGCGGCGCATGCGCGGTGCGGAACTGGTAACGCCGCCCGCGTTGGATACGTCCGCGCTGGAGGCCGTGCACAGCGCGGGCTTCCTGCGCACAGTGGAGGAAGTGTGCGGCCGGCTGAAGCCGCAGGAGCAGTTCTTCCCACAGAACGGCCAGCAGATCACGTTGCTGCTCAAGTCCCGCTATGCCCGCATCCGCATGGGCTACTACGCCATCGACACCAGCACGCCGCTGCTGCCCACGACGCTGGCAGCGGCGCTCGGTGCGGCGGCGACCGCCCAGGCGGCGGCGGAAACGGTGGCGTCGGGCGACCGGTTGGTCTATGCGCTCGCACGGCCGCCGGGGCATCACGCGGGCAAGGCCTACTATGCAGGCTACTGCATCTTCAACAACGCCGCGCTGGCGGCGGCGCACCTGCTGCGCCTGGGCAAGGTGGCCATCCTGGACGTGGACTTTCACCACGGCAACGGGACGCAAGACATCTTCTATGACCGGGACGACGTGCTCTATGTCTCCCTGCACTGCGACCCCACGGAAGCCTATCCTTATGTCGCCGGGGCAGCGGACGAGACGGGCACGGGTCGGGGTGCCGGCTGCAACCTGAACCTGCCGCTCCCCGGCGGTACAGCGTGGGCGGCCTATCAACACGCCCTGGAGACGGCGCTGGAGAAGGTGGCAGCGTTCGGTCCCGCGGCAGTGATCGTGAGCTTGGGCTTCGACACGCTGGCGAACGATCCCATTGGCGCGTTCAAGCTGAATGTGGAGGACTTCCGCCCCATGGCGGCGCGCATCGCGCAACTGGGCACCCCGCTCCTCGTGTTGCAGGAAGGCGGCTACCACGTGCCGAGCCTGGCACCCGCGGCCCTGCGCTTCTTCGGCGCCCTGGGAATCGAGGAGGCGGCATGACCGGCGCCTGGGCCAGCTTGCGTGTGCTCGTCTGGAAGGACGTGCTGATCGACCTGCGCCGCAGGGAGAACCTGGTGGCCATGTTCTTCTTCGAGGTACCGCGTGAACGCGCGCATCCGTAGGACACTCCATCGAGTGCTGGAGGTGCTCACTGGGCGGGCGAGGTGGGAAGCCGGAACAGCGCAGCCCACCGGCCCCGCTGAAGCACCTCGAGAGCTTCCTCGAGGAGGGGTGAGCCCGCGGCGCCGGGGAGGGACTGCCCGCCTTCGTCGATGCCGCGGCGATCCGCTTCTATCACAGCGATCCGCGCGTCATCTACCGCTGCGCGCCGCCGCCGCGACTCGACGACAGCGCCCGGTGTGACGCCTTCGCGCGCCGCAGCGTGTTCTGGTTCGCGCGCGGAGTGCACTACGTCCCGCCCACCTGGACGCGCGGTCTAGCGGAGTGGTGGCGTTTTCTGAGCAGCACCTGTCCGTCCGGACGGCGCGACGTCCGTCCGTTCTCGCAAGGCTCCGGCAACGCCGGCCTGACCCGCAGACGCGGCGGCGAGGCCAAGGTCGTTGACAAACCGACGCTCGATCGTAGCCCTAGGGACGCGCCATTTTGACGGATCGAACTCCCTGTGGTACCGACCCCCAAACCGCTCGATGATGCGAGGAGCGCCCAATGGAATTCGGTCTCGGCGTCAGCGCCCACATAACGAACTGGGACATCATTCGTTACCTCGAGGAGCTCGGCTACGACCGCGCGTGGGTCGGCGATTCGCAGATGATCTGGTCCGATTGCTACGCGACGATGGCGCTCGCGGCGCACCATACGAAACGGATCAAGATCGGCAGCGGGGTCGCGATCGCCGGAACGCGGATCGCGCCGGTGACCGCACACTCGATTGCGAGCATCAACCAGATTGCGCCGGGTCGGGTCTTCCTGGGACTCGGAACCGGCCATACGGCGATGCGCGTGATGGGTCAGGATCCGATGAAGACCAGCGAGTTCCGCGAATACTTGCGCGTGGTGCGTACGCTGCTCGACGGCCAGGCGGTCGACTACACCTACCGGGGCAAGGCCCGCGAGATCCAGTTCATCCATCGCGACCGCTACTTCATCAATCTCGACAATCACATCCCGATCTACGCGGCGGCCAACGGACCCAAGGCGCTTGAGGCCACCGGGGCTCTCGCCGACGGATGGATTACCGTGGGCGGAAAGCCGGAAGTCGCCGGGCCCAAGCTGGAACTGATTCGACGCGGCGCCGAGCGGGCCGGACGCTCGTTGCCCGCTGATTTCCACACCGCCTTCATCACTACGAGCTGCGTGCTCCGCCCCGGGGAGAAGCTCACCGACGAGCGCGTGATCAACGAAACCGGCTCTTGGGTGATGTGCGAGCTGCATTTCTTCTATGAACTCTGGAAAGAC
This sequence comes from uncultured delta proteobacterium, assembly GCA_963745025.1. Lineage (GTDB taxonomy): Bacteria > Desulfobacterota > Binatia > JACPRU01 > JACPRU01 > CAVQIG01. The sequence continues at coordinate 145,666 of CAVUWD010000008.1, read as the reverse complement.
TCGGGCGAGAAGGGCGAACTGATCCCGCCCTATTTCGCCAACGTATGGAGCGACTATCTCGAGCACGTGAATCGCTTCAGCCTACCCGAGAAGGCTCGCTTCCGGCAGATTCACGACGGCCACCTGGTGTACCTCCAGCCCGCGGAGCGCGGATTCGTGACCCCGGAGGCGATTCGCGCCGGTTGCCTGGTCGGAACTCCGGAAGAAATCATCGCGCAACTGCGCGCCATCGAGAAGGTCGGCGTTCGGGAAATCACGCTGTGGCCACCGATGGACTGCGAGCGCAAGGTGATCAGGGATTTCGCCGAAATGGTGATGCCCGCCTTCCGCTAGCCGTGGCCGAAGGCATCGCACGGCTCGAGCCGAACGAGCCGCCCCGGAGCGAGCACAAGACGCGCTTCATCCAGATCGTGAAGCCGCATTGAGCGGATCGACCGGCCGAGGCCGGTCGCAAGGGAGGTGCCTCGTGGAGTTCCTGGACGTTTGCGGTCTCCGCAGAAGCATTCGGATCTTCGATGCGAAGCGAGCGGTCGAGCGGGAGAAGATTCAGCGGGTCCTCGAGGTCGTGCGGGTGGGGACCACCTGCCCAGGGAACCTCCAACCGTGGCGCGCGATCGTGGTCGACCAGGGAAAGCTCGCGCCCGCCGATCGCAAGACCCTGCTTGCGGTCGACAACTACCAGGCGGCGCACGCCCAGGCGCCACCTGGATTTACTGGTTCGCGGACGTGGAGGCGGCGCGGCCGGAGGCATTTCGCGCCCGCGTTCACGAGCTGATCGACCTCGGCGCACTGCCGTCAACTCGGCCGCTTATCCCGGCTATCCTCCAACACCGCTCTGTTGGTGTTCGGGGCGCAAGGCGGTCGTGGGCTCGGTGATCGGCGGCATCGCCGAGACCCAGGAGATGCTCGGGCCTCGCGGGGGTTGCAGAGTTTGTTCGGGAGGCGAATGGTAGTTGGGCCTGTGGCATGCAATCGGCGCGTGCCGAACACGGCGGATCTTGAGGAGAGGTTGTTCATGGCTGGTCTGGAAGCACACTATTCGGCCCGCGACATCGAGGCGCGAATCCTGGCGGCCGTCCGCGCGGCCGGATTGAATCCCGAGCAACGCCTGTCGCCCGAGGAGCTGGGGGCGCTCGACCATTTCCACACGGGCGGACTCCGCGCTTCACGCGAGTTGCTGGAGCTGGCGCAGATTCGGGCCGAAGATCGCGTTCTCGATATTGGAGCCGGGCTGGCCGGTCCCGCCCGGCTGCTCGCTTCCGCGCTCGGCTGCCGCGTCGACTGCCTCGAATTGTCGCCCGATTTCTGCGCCGGTGCGGTACTGCTGAATCGGCTGACCGGCCTCGACGACCGAATCGAAGTGCACAAGGGCAGCGCTCTCGACCTGCCCTTTCCCGACGATTCGTTCGATGTCGTCTGGATGCAAAATGTCGGCATGAACATCGCGGACAAGCGGAAGCTCTACGGGGAGATCCACCGGGTCCTCAAGCCGGGCGGCCGGTACGCCTTCCAGGAGATGGCCGCCGGGGAAGCGGCTACGTCCTATTTTCCGCTTCCGTGGGCCACCGACCCTGCCGACAGCTTCCTTGTCTCTGCCGAAGAGACTGCGCTCGGTTCTCGGCGAGAGTGGATTCATCGCTGAACTCTTCGAGGATACCAGCGACGCTCATCTGAGCAGGACTACCGCAGACGCCGCACCGAGTCCGCTGACCTTGGGGGTGTACGTCGACAATCTCGCGCAAAAGGCCGCGAACGCGCGGCGCAGTCTTCAGGAGGGCCAGATCCGGCTTGTCAGAGGTGTCTTCCGGGTGGAATGAGTAACCGCACGGCTCTCTATGGGCTCCCAAGTGCCCTTCCGGGCGGTACGGAAGGACAGATCGAACTATGCGCCCCGTAGAAACGAGGCGTCTCGTGTTTGGGCAGCGTCAGATATTGAGGCTTTACGTCAACTCGGCCGCTTATCCCGGCTATCCTCTCCGCTCGAGCGAACGCTTCGGTGAGCATCTCTTGACGCCGTGTGCCCCAAAGATGCCGAGAGAGGTTGCCAAGACGGAGGCGAGTGGCCGATAGCCCTTCTTCCCCTCGCTGCCCCAAATACCTGTTGCGCGCGAAACCACGAAGGAGGACACTCTCTCCGCGGATTCCGCCCCAAGGCCGGACCCGTAGCCTCACCCGCAAGAACTGGAGGAGAAGACTGATGAACTGGATCATCACGATCGTCGTGGGCGGGATTGTCGGCTGGCTGGGAAGCATGGTGATGAAGACCAACGCCCAGATGGGCATCATCGCCAACGTCATCGTCGGGATCATCGGCTCGAGCCTGGGGTTCTGGCTCGCCGGCGTGCTGGGGCTTTCGGTGGGTGGCCCCATCATGGGATGGGTGGTGGCGGTGATCGGCGCTGCGGTCCTGATCTTCCTCCTGAAGGCGCTCGGGATCTTCACGTAGAGCGCGCGCCGTAAGCGCGGCCGCGCTCATTAGCGTTCATTCAGGTCGAGGTCTGTCCCTCACCGAAACGACGTCGGACACCTGTCACCGGCCTCCTGGCGTGTGGTGACCGTCGCAAGAGCACGGACCGTCGCCAAGAAGTCGGATGCGATTCTGGCGAAGGACAGCCCCTCCCGAGCCGGCGAGGTCCGCTCCGACGGCTCTGACCGGATCTGCGGAAAGTTCGGCCACCACCACCAGTGCGGGCGGGGACTCAGAAGTGTAAATAGCGGAGTTGAACACCCGCCGTTCGTGGCACTGTCTTTGCCTACGGGTGCATCACGCCCGATGCCTGCGGCGGAAGGCTCCGCTTGCTTGCCACGATCGAGGATCCGTCGGTGGTGCGGAGGATTCTTTAACTGCGCGTGGCGGCCCGCCCTACGTAACGGTCGATATCGGACGCCGATACTGGCCGGGCTCTACGGCCCGTTTTGACGGTACGCCGCGCCGCGCGTGCTCGGAGCCCGGCATCGAACGGGAATCCGTGCTGCAGCCGTGCCGTACGGCATGGACTCGGGCTGGAGCGACTGGCGCGCCGCGATGTCGAGCGAACCGCGCGGACAGTGACCGCGATTTCGAACGATCGTCAGCGGGCGTGCTGTCAGCCGGCGCCGTCGAGCGAGCCGTTGCAGCCGCCCGGGAAGCCGTTCTTGATCAGCAGCTCGTTCCACAGCCGCACGCGCTCTGCGCGTCCGAGCGAGCGCGCCCACTTCCAGGCCGCGCCGTAGGCGTAACTCGCGCGCCAGCCGGATTCGTCTCGGATGCGCTCCTCCGCGAACTTCTCGCCCCACACGTACGCCCACACGCGGTCGAGGACGAGATAGAGCGTCATATGCCCGTCGACGCCACCGAGCCGTTTGGTGAGCTGCCACAGATCACGGTGGCCGAGCTCGTGGACGAGCGTGGCTTGCTTCACCGCACGGACATAGCTCGCGCGCAGTTGCATCGGATGCTCGGGCCCGCCGGAGTTGCTCACGTCCTCGGCCACCACCGCGGGCACGATCGATTCGGCGAAGGGGAGACAGGTCACGGCCTCGAACGCCGCCACGATGCGTTCGCCGGACTCTTCCCAGATCGCGCGATAGGTGCGGGCGTCCCACTGGTCCGCCGCGGAGAACGCGATGAACTTGACCTCGACGGCGTTCGCGGGGGCCACGACGAGCAGCGAGGCCGTGAGGACGACGCCGGTCAGCTTTAGCACGATTGCGCGCATCGACACGCTTTCGACTACTTCTTCGCCGCTTCTCTTTCCGCAACGCGCTGACCGGACAGAATGCTCGCCATGCCGTAGTTGCCCTCCGTGCACGCGTACTCGAACAGCAGGCCGTTCAGTCCCGTCAGCGGATAGACGCCGCCCCAAGGCTCGCCCCACGTGTCGGGATCGACGACCGTGAACGAGTACTCGAGCGTGTCCTCGTCGATTCGCGTGATCCGCTCGGTCACGCGCATGTTCTCGCTCTCGTTTGCGCCATGCGGTCGGTGAGCATAGCGGTTATAAGGGCCGGAAAGCTACGTAACGGTCGATCCCGGACGCCGATACTGGCACGGCGCCGATGTCGACCACTCGCATCATGTTGCCGCAGGCCCCGCGAGCCTACCCGCCGATCTCCAACCCGCCGCACTCGGTCTCGAAGAAATCGACGCCGCGAAACGGGTTGTCAACGCTGAGCTTCAGAATCAGCGGAGCGACGGAGAGCAACCAGGAGCAACCAACTCCGCCTACGGACGAGGATTCCGAGTGATACGAGTTGCTCCTGGTTCGGGGTGGTTGGTCCTGGCGTGGTAGCAGAGCGGTAGCAGGTTTCGTTTTCCGACCTCGCCCGATAGGGGGAGGCTCGTCATCTCATTCCGTTCATTCCCTGCTGGCCGCCGCCGTCCCATTGGTGCCGGTTTCCATCCCAGCTCGAGTGGTTTCCCATGGGGTCTGTCATCTCGATCTGGCCGGACGTGCAAGTCTCGTTGCCGTGGGAGCAGCTCATTCCGTTCATGCTGACCTGTGCGCCCTGCGGAACGCCGCGAACGCACGCCGTCGGCGTGAAGCTGGAATCGTCCGGGTCGGTGAAATGGACACAAAGGTCCCCGCTCATGTCCCCCTGCACCCTGAAGGAGCCCATGTCATCGGTTTGGGAACAGAAGCCCGTCGGCTGCGGATCGGGGCAGCGACCCGAAGAATCGAGTCCGGAAGGGCACGTCTCGGCGCACACGTCGAGGGCATTCACTCCGCTGTGAGCGTAAGCGACCCCGACGGAGCTCAACCGCGCCAGCCACGAGCGGCTCGTGGGCCTCTGCCGCCCCGCCGGCACGGCCCTCGCGGTTCGGTTGGCGACCTGGCCCGTGATGTTCGTTTCGGCAGAGCTGCCGCCTCCGGTAGAGCCGCCGCCTCCACCGCCACATGCGGCCAGCGCGAGGACTCCGATCAGGGCAAGTGTCTTCCACATGCGCATCGTTCTCATTGCGACATGCTCCTTCCTGTCAGCAAAAAGGGCTCGTGAAAACGAGATCGCTCATCGCTGCCGACGAGGAACGGTCGGAAGATCGCTCCGAGCGGTTCGTTCGATCCAGCCGACGATTCCCGTAGCGACCTCCGGTATCGCCACGTCCTTCGCGACGACTACTTTTGCTTCTCTGCCTGCTTCGCCATCTCGCGGTGAGCGGCCGCGAGCGCCTTCGCTTCGTCTGCTGCTCTCGCGTAGCTCTTGGTCAACCGCTCGCAGTGCTGGTCGATGTGCAACTTCTCTGTCAAATGGCCGCTCGCCTTCTTGTACTCCTCTCCCATCTTGGAGTGGCTTTCGGCCTTCGCCTGGGCCTCTGCCGCCTCCTTGTCGTAATAGGCCGCGATGGCCTCATGGTCCGCGGGGGTCTTGGCCGTGGCGATTGCCTTGTCGACGTCGAAGTCTTCGGCAGCAAAGCTTCTCGTGGCCGCGAGCGATAGCGCCGCGAAGACCAACACGACGAGCCCTATGCGTCTTTGGAATCTGCTCATTTTCCCAATCTCCTTTACCCTGTTCTGGTCCGCGGGATGCGGACAAGGATAGCCCTCGCAAGGGTTATACCGCTCCGAGATCACGGATTTCTGCAGCCTCAGCTTCTGTCCTTCTGCAAATTGGGAAGGAACGCTCGCCGGGTTCCCAAAGGCGGGAGCCGGGTAAGCCGGCCGCGATGGTCGGCGTGCCTGTTTCGGCGGTAAACTCGCTGAGATCCGCAGGGCATGTTGCCTCTGCTCAACTGACCTCTCCCTTCTCGTCGAGAAGGGCGGCGAGCGACTCAACCTCGCCGGCCTCCGAGCGCGACCGACGACTATAGGTATGCGTTGGCGACATACTGCTGAACCATCCTATGGGTGTTGAAGAACGAGGCGTTGAACGCGATCGTCTGGCGCATCACGTCGAGCCAGCGCTCGCGATCGCGGTAGAACATCGGCACGATGATTTCGCCGAGCTTCCGATAGAGGTCGTCCGCATCCTGCTTCCTCCGCTCCTCCGCAGGGCTCGAAGCCTCCGGCCCGCCGCCGATCGACCAGCCGGTCACTCCTTCGACGTGCCCCTCGACCCACCAACCGTCGAGCGTGCTCAGGCTCGGCACGCCATTGTGCGCCGCTTTCATGCCCGAGGTACCCGAAGCCTCGAGCGGCGCCAGGGGCGTGTTCAGCCAGAGGTCGACCCCGGAGACGACAAGCTTCGCGAGCTCGAGATCATACTCGGCGAGATAGACGACGGTGACGCGGCCGCGGAGGTGGTTTGCGAAGCGGAATACCCGCCGGATGAGATCTTTCCCCTCTGCGTCGCGCGGGTGTGCCTTTCCTGCGAAGACGAGCTAAGCGGTCCGACAACCTCGGCGATGGCCGCAAGGCGCCCCGGGTCGGAGAAGACGAGGTCAGCGCGCTTGTACGCTGCCCGGCGCGCGAACCCGATCGTGAACGCCTCGTAGCGGAGTCCAGAGTGGCCGTGCCTCGCCGCCTCGTCGAGGAGCCGCCTCTTGGCCTCCGCGTGCGCCTCCCAGATCTCGGCCTTCGGGATGCCGATCGCGTAGCGGAGCGAGAACGGGTCGTTCCGCCAACCCGGAAGGTATCGCCCGTAGAGCTCGGCGAAGCTCTCGCAGGTCCAGGTCGTCGAATGGACGCCATCGCGTTCTCGGCGTGGGCGCGCGCGTGGCGCCGGTACATCCCCCTGCTCAGCACGACAGACGTGGACTCCTTGCTCGAGGAGCTCCCGCGCGTCGGCCGCTAGCTGCGCACTCGCGACGACGCCGCAGACCCGCGCCTGCTGTCCTACATGATTGATTGGGGGTGACAGCGCGCTGCGGCGTCGGCACGTCGACGCGCTTGATCTCCTCGGTGAGGTCGTAGAGCGAAGGCCGGCGACCCTGGTAGCCCAGCATGGTGGTGGCCGACCCCCACTCACGAGCGGATACCACGGCGGCTACCTCGCCGCAAAAACTGGAAAGCTCGTCCCGGACGTTGATATGCCTTGGCGAGGGAGTCGTATTGGCGCTCCAGCCCTGCATCGCGCTCACGGACAAGGCGTGGTTCGATTTCTTGTTCGCGCATGCGGAGCGCGGACGCATGGACGAGGTCAATTTCTGGTCACCCAAGTCAATCCGGCCGATGAAGACGATGGCGCCCGGCGAGCCGATCTTCTTCAGATTGAAAGACCGCACTACACTATTGTCGGTACGGATTCTGTGCTCACTTGCAATTCTCGGCCTTCTGGAGGCGTGGACCCGACGCATGAAGTGGGCAGATACATGACGCCACCGTAGCTGCGTGGGAAAGCGGGCTGCAACGGATCGTCACCGGGAATGCATGGAGTGACGCGCTCCGGCTGGAAGGTGAGGTTCCATGATCACGGACGGTCCCCAGACGTGTCGCGCTGTCTCGGATCGACCACCCTCCCTGCCGTCGGGACTGGTCCACCGAGACGACGACCCGCCAAGATGGCGGCGAGGGATCCGTGCTCGCGCGCCGACCTTGCTCGGAATCGGCATGATCCTTCTCGTGGGTTGTGCGCAGACGAATCACCATCTCATCCATCCCCCCCAAGCGGCTCCGGAGGTAATCGTCTGGTCGGCCGACTTCGCCCGCGATGAGCTCAAGGTGCACATCGAGGGGGCGCGTCCGCCCGGTATAGGACCGTTCCCCACGGTGATCGTTCTTCCGGAGGAAGAGGCGACAGCCTCCGACATGCACGGAGTGATCTGGGATCTCGCGGCGCGCGGATACGTCGCGATCGCCGCTGACTATCAACGCCGCATCGAGGGGAAATACCGCCCGAGCATGTTCGCCTGGCAATCGACCGGCGACCTCACGTTGATCATCGATGCGACGCGCGCATACCCGGAGGTCGATCAGAACCGCATCGGTGCGCTCGGCTTCTCGGAAGGCGCGGTCGTCAGCTTGCTCATGGCCGCGCATGATCCCGATCGCATCAAGGCGGTCGTGGCCTACTACCCGATCACCGACTTTCCCGTATTGGTATGCGGGCGAGCGCTCCGGCCTCTCTTGCACGCGCTCTCTTCGCCTTGGCGCGCTGGCAGATGCGGGTCGAATCCGGCGCTTCCAACGACGACGACTTCCAAACGATGCTACGGCTGGCATCGCCCTTGTACATGGCCGAGTTCGTTCGCGCCCCCGTCCTGTTCGTGCACGGAGCACACGATACGCTGCTGCCCCCTGGAGGAATCGGAGCGCATGGCCGAACGTCTGAAGGCCTCCGGCGACACCACGGAGGTGCTGGTCGTGCCTGACGGAGGGCGCCTGTTCAACTTCCGTCAGCCGCAGCAGGCGACCCACGCATGGCAGGCCACCCTTGCGTGGCTGGACCGGTATCTTCACCCGACGGCGCGGAGCGGGCGGATGACCCGTCATTTCTTCTTCCCCTTCGCCCTTGCGGACGTCTCAGTGCCTCGTCGGCGGAGATCTCTTCCCCGCTCGCATCCACGTAGTGGATGTCGAAGGCAGCATCGGCGCCGTTGAAGAGCAGACACGTGCGAGAGCAGCTGGCCTGGTGCATGTGATGACTGGGCAGGGAGGCGTATGCGCCGGGCACGAACTGGAGGGGCGGACCGTCCTTCATCGCCACGGTACCCCGCCCGCTGATGACCACCAGAGTCTCGTTCGCCGTGTGCCAGTGCCACGGGACTCGGCAGCCTGAAGCCAGCTTCAGGAGCACCCATGCTGGCCCACAGCGCGGATTGCCGCGAAGAATCGCCGCAGACGCACAGGCGGGCATGTCGGGGATCGGCGTAAACTTCAATGTCTCCGGGTTCAAGGTGATCATCTGTTCCGTGTCCTCAGCGTGGGTTGGTACCGACTCACCCACGGCGGCCACGACCCCGAGCATGATGAGCAGTGCGCACATTCGATTCGACCGCATGGTCATATCGGTCCTCCTCCGTTCGCCAACAATGGCTCTGCAACGTACCACTATCGTATCCTCCGCACCTGCGCGAGCGCGTCTCGACCGTGGAGCGGACCCGCTGATTTCCGGTCAGCGACCGAGGCTTAACCCCTCGTGCCCCCTACGGGTTCTCAGCGATTGCTTGCGAGCCTCTGGCGATCTCAGGGGGCGAGAATGCGCCGGCGGGCTAATCAACCGGCCCAGCCGAGCTAGTAGGGGTTGTCAACGAAACAGGGGCACGGGAAGACGGTCGAGATTTCTCGGGGCCACGAGCTCCGCCGCGAGAAAGGCCTTTTCGGCGCCGTCGAACGCCGCTAGATAGGCCCAGAGGCGGTCCGCCGCGCTCGACTTCATGTCATTGCCCGAGGATACCGATGCGGCGCGTAGGGTACGGGCGGCCAATCGTCGCTTCTACGACACGCTCTGGTCGGCGGGGTACCTGGTCCCCCCGCACCGCTTCAATACGTGGCCGGAACTTTCCGTGCTTGCTGCCATGGCGACCGCTCGGCTCGAGGTCGGTCCGGGTCTGCATCCTCGGCTACCGGTGTGCGGCACGCACTTCGTCGACGTCAGCGCACCGGCGCTCGCGCGGCTGCGGGAGCGCGGCGGCCTCGCGACGCTGAGCGATGTCACCGCGCTCCCCTACCGCGATCGGGTGTTCGATCTCGTGTGCGCCTTCGACATCGTAGAGCACGTGGAAGACGACCGCCGGGTGTTCGCCGAGCTGAGCCGCGTCGCGAGGCGTGGCGCCAGCGTGGTGCTTTCCGCGCCGCTCCATCAGGTCCGCTGGACCGCGTTCGACGCACTAGTCGGTCACGTACGGCGCTACGAGCCCGACCACCTCCTCGTCCTCCTGCGCGAGCACGGCTTGGTGCTCGAGCGCACCGCCGTATTCGGGATGGAGCTGCGGAGCCGATGGCTGCTCGACTTCGCGGTGTGGGGCCTCACCAAGCGGCGCGTGCGGGCGTTGCGTTGGTACAATGCCGTACTGCTTCCCCTCGGACTCCTGATCCAGCGGCGGCTCGAGTGGCGTACCGGCCTGATCGACGTCGCGGGCGTCGGCGAGCTGCTGCTCGCCTGCCGCCGGCCGTGACGGAGGCCACGTGTCGTCGAAGATCAGCCGTTGTGCCGGCTTCGGTCGCACGAGTCGCTCGCAGAAACGCATCGTCGCTTCGAACGCGGCGCTGCGCAGGTCAAACCGCCCGGCGATCCCCATCTGCCGATGCCGTCTATGCGCGAATTCGGTAATCTGAAACGACGATGGGGGAGACGGGGCGGCCTCTCCAGAAATATGGTCACGGGATGCACACGCAGCCCGGCTCGCATCGCATTTCTCGCGTGGAGCACGGCGCTCGGGATGTTGGCCGGGCTGGCCGCCGTGCGCGGTCAGCTCGATCTGCTACGGCTCGGGGCCATGTCTGCCGCGTGGTACGCCGTTGCCACCGTCGGGGTATTCTTCCCGAGGCTCGAGATGTACGGCCCGATCGTATCGCGTGGTCCCGCCGGTCGGCGGTCAGTGGCGTTAACGTTCGACGACGGGCCGCATCCGGTGACGACGCGCCGTATTCTCGCCGTGCTCGCCGCGACCCGCCATCGCGCGACGTTCTTCGTGCTAGGCGCGAAGGCGCGTCGTCATCCGGACGTGGTTCGGGAGATTCATGCGGCCGGCCATACGCTCGGGGTGCATGGCGATCGTCACGACCGGTTCCACGCCTTCCGCATGCCGTGGCGCGTGCACGACGAGCTCCTCCGGGCGGCGAGGGCAGTCGAGCACGCGACGGGCCTCCGCCCCCGCTTCTTCCGTCCGCCGCTCGGTCACACGAGCATCACCACCACCTGGGGCGTGCGTCGCGCGGGGATGGTCGTCGTCGGCTGGTCCACCCGAGGCCTCGACGGCATCCGGGGGCGAACGTCGGAGGCCGTCGTTGCGCGCGTCGCGCGCAGCGTGACCGACGGTGCCATCGTGATGCTCCACGATGCCTCCGAGCACGACGACTTCGAACCGGCGTCCGTGCGGGCTCTGCCGGAGCTACTGCGCCTGCTCGACGATCGCGGGTGGACGAGTGTCGGGTTGGATACGCTCCTGGCAACCCGGGCTTGCGCACGGGCTCTATGATCTCCGCCACTCGTTCGTGACCCGTTCGCTCAAGGCCGGCAAGCCACTTACCGAGATCGCCGCCGAGGTCGGCGACCGCGTCGAGACATGTGGTGCGCTTCTACGCTCACCCTAAGTGCGGCGGCGATCCGCGCCTACATGCACCGCGGCGAGTTGATCGAAGGTACGCACTTTTTCCGCACGCCAGGTCGAGGGAAGCGGCCCGGGCGGCCGATTTTCAAGTGGTCGGCCATAGAGGCATGGATCGAGAAACGGCAGCCTGAGCACACCCTCTCTGCGGAACACGATGCATACGTTCCACGCCGAGCGGCGTAGTCGCGGCCTCGGAGCACGATCGTCTGTCCGCAGCGCTCGTTCTCCGAAGATCACCCGTCTTTCCTGGGGCCACCTCGAGGTCGAGGGTCGGCCCGCATTCAAGGACGCCAAGCTCTTTCCCGGCGGAGCGAGAGAGTGGGACTGGTCGGAGACCGATACTGCTCACGTGCCCGAAATCCAGCCCTACGAGGTCACCGAGTTGCTGGAGCACGGCGCCACGTTGGTCGTGCTCACCAAGGGCGTATACGAGCAGCTTCGAGTCTGCCCCGAGACGCTCAAGATGCTCAGCGGTCAGTTCCGTTCACCCCTGCTGGTTCAGCCGCTCCGTAAGCACCTGCTGCGAGACTTGAGCGGCGTAGCGCGGCCTCGGTAAGATCCGACTCTCGATGGCCGCAACGCCTGAAACCCCGAGCGGCTCCCCATGACCCCGCCCAAGGGCCCGGAAGCGGCAGCCCGCGAGCGGATCGACGCTGACCTCGTCACAGCGGGATGGAACGTCCAGTGCGGCGCCTATTGAGGGGTCTGACCATCGGATGGCTGTCGTTGCTCTCGGCCCGTGGCGTGGTGGCTGGAGTCATGGACTCCGAGCCACGTCCACTCGTGGTCCCCACCCCCTCCGGACCGAAGCTGCGTCGACCCGAGGTGCAAGTCCCGCCACCCTCTTTGATGCTCGAGAAGCGGCCGCTGCAGATCATGCCGAATCAGGGCCGGTCGACGCTCAACGTCTTGCCGCAAGCCGACCCGGATGCGGCTGTGAACGATGACCTCGAAGAATCGGCGCCCACGGATGCCGATGGGCGGAGACGGTCGCTGTATCTTCAGCACTCTCGTTGACGTCGGCGGTGTTGATGCGCTCTTCGTCGCCCGGCAGACCGGAACCCGTCTGGAGATGATCGAGCACCACACTACGCGGAGACGACGATCACCGATGAGCTCGACGAGCTGGTCGCGGATTCAATCGCCGCCAGGACCGGGGACCTACCGGGATGCGAGAGGTGAGCAAGAGACTCGACTTCTCCGGCCTGGAGGTACTAGACGGCCGCTAGGGAGAGATCTCGATGGCTAGCTGTTGTGATGCTGCTTCTCACCCTTGGGATCGCTGGCAGGTTGAGCGTCGATGGATGCCAAAGCCTCTCCGATGCCTCATCGTCGGCGAGAATCCCGGCGACGTCACTTCGCAATACTTCTATGAGCCTCCCGCCGATCCGAAGCGCGATCGCGTTCGGGTGCGGCGCGAGCAATCAGCCGGACGAGCGTTTTTGCGGCAAATGCGGTGTTGGACTACGGGCAAGGCCTCCGCCCTCACCCACGCGCGAACCCTGCCTGGGCCTCCGCTACGAACTGCTCGGTCAGATCCCCGCGTTTGCGCCCGTCGGGCCCCTCGATGCCGGTGTGTACGTCGACTCCGGCGGGGCGCACGGCGGCGATCGCCGCACGAACGTTTCCGGGATTGAGCCCACCGGCCAGGACGATCGGCCTCGGCGACAGGCGTACCAACCGACGGCTCACCGACCAGTCGTGGGTCTTGCCCGTTGCGCCGCTCGCGCCGGTGGCAGGGTCGTACGTATCGGTGATGAACGCATCGACCCACGGCGCGAAGCGCTCCACTTCATCCGCCAGCTCATCGCAATTGTCGGAATGCACGATGAGGCTCTTCACAATACGGAGCCCCGGCCGCTTCTCGCGCAGACGCTTGAGGTCCGCTACGTCAGTAGCGGCATGCAGTTGCACCATGCCAACCCCCAACCGCTGGCAAAGGTCCAGAATCTCCGCCGAGCGAGCCAGGTACGTGATCAGAAAGAACGTGGCGCGACTGCGCATCGCCGCCACGATTGCTGCGGCCTCGTTCACCGTGAGGTCCTCCCGGTTAACGTCGAGAACCAGCGGGAAACCCAGAAACGAGACGCCGCACTCGACGAGCATCTTTGCCTCTGCAAGGTCCTTGATGCCCGCTACGTGGACCAAACCTGTCGCGGTCGTTACGGTTCTCGCTTGCGCGGTAAGACCCCTCCCGAGGGCGGTTGGCTCATAGCATGATTTGGGCTTCGCGACTTCATCCGAAGCCCGGATCGCCTTGACGAGCCGGCTGTGGAACTGAGATGCGGACGACGAACGAAGGAACGAATCCATTATCAAGCTCTTCGAGCTTTGGACGCGCCGGCCCGATATGACGCACGAACAAGCGGTCCGCCACTGGACGGAAGTCCATGCGCCGCTCGTCAAGAAGACTTTCGGGGACAAAATCATCAAGTACGTGACCAACGTCGGCCTACCACTCGACACGCGCGGCTGGTCGCGGGGACGAGGCACCGCCCTACGACGGCATCGCCGAGTTCTGGATCGACATGTCGGTCGAGGAGCTGGGCCAGGCGATCCGCGACACCGCCCACATCCTCTGGCCGGACGAGAAGGCCTTCATCGGCACGTACCGGCCGATGCTCGCCGTTCCAGCCACGCCATGCTCAAGTTCCGCGCAGGGAGAGGTCCCGCGACGCCAGCGCTAGGCGCACCGACCAATGTCGCCCTGTCGCCGCTTTCCCTCCTCACATCAGTTCTATGGTTGGCATATAGATGGCGTTGATGATCGTCCCCGGGACCGTTCCTCCGGCAAGCAGGTAGAGAGACTCTAGGGTTCCCGCAATGCCAAAGGCGAGTCCGCAGGCGGCGGGGCAAGTGCTCTCAAGGGAGATAACTCAGCCTGCGGTCCAAGGGCCTCTCGTCTCCGGCGTCCAGCGAGCCGAATATACGATCGGAGTAGAAGGCTGCGGGAAGCGCACGACGATGCTCGTTATTTGTCCGGAGGGCGGAGAAAGCTGCTTCGCAGGCGGGCCGGGTGCCAGGGTCCGATAACGCGCGGCGAGAGTGTTGCGATTTACCGTATCGAAGAAGGTGGGATGTCCTCCCCGCAGGCCGCAGTAAGGTCTACGGCGGACCACGGGATCACCGCAGGGGTGTCCCAATCGAGAAGGGAGGATGAACCCGATGAAACTGTACGTGGGACTAGACGGAAGTTCCTCGCTGCTTCGAGGGGATTCCTTTGATAATTCGTGCAGATAGGCCGAGTCAGGTGTGCGAGTTTCTGTCTACAAGTGGATGGCGTTGAGGAGTTCGAGGGCGCGACGCTGCTTCGGGTTGGGAGTAGTGGTGATCTTGAAGGTTGGGGCGTCGTCGCCGGCGTGGGGGGCGCGGCAGGTGTTGCGGACGATGGTAGCGAGCTCCTGTTGAAGGGTGGAGAAGCTGTGGGCGGGGGTGCCGTCGTCGAGGAGATGAGAGGCGGCCTTGGCTTCGGCGGCCGCGGAGCGCTTGGCGGGCGCCACCGGATCGCGCGTAGTCTTGGCGAGTGGATCCTCGTCGGCGAAGAGCAAGGGGCGCCAGGCCTCTCGCATGTGCCACTCGACATAGTAGGCGAGCATGCAGAGGAAGATGTGGCTTCTGACGCGGTCGGCGAGGTGATGGTGGATGGGGCGGATCTTCAGATCGATGGTCTTCAGCGATCGAAACGCCCGCTCGACCTGAGCCAGGGACTTGTAGTTACGCACGCAGTCGGCGGCCGTCATCTGCTTTTTCCCGAGGCTCGTGCGGATGATGTAGATGCCGTCGAGGGCCGCTTCCGAAGCGATGTCGTCCTCGAGCCGATGGAAGCCGAAGCGGTGCTCCTCGATGTCGAGCGCGAAGTGCTTGGCGACCTTGTACTTGTTGACGACCTTGCCGACGCGCACGCCGATAGCGTCGCGGCCCGAAAGGCGCCCCCGCTCGACCATGCCCCTGACCTTCTCGAGCTCCTTCTCGGTGGCATCGAGCAGGGACTGCCGCTTGTGATTGCGCAGCTTCGCTAGCTGCGGGTTGCGGCATGCGATCAGGCGCTCGGCAGGAAAGTCCGGGTGCGAGAGCTCGAAGAGGTTCTTCTCGTCGAAGAGCCCGAGCTGAAGCTGCCCCCCTTCCACCAGCGCTCGAATCTGACGGGTCTTGAGCGCCGTGATCCAGGCGACTTGGTCCTGCTCCCGCAGCTCGTCGATGGCCTTCTGTGAAATCATCCCTCGGTCGCCGACCAGGACCAGGGTCTGGATGCCGAAGTCCTTCTTGAGCTTGTGGACTTGCGGCATGAGGGTCTTGGGGTCGCTGGTATTGCCGTCGTAGACCGACACCGCCACCGGGCAACCGCGCCGATCGGTGAGCAGCCCGTAGTTCACCTGCAGCTTGCCCTTCTTGCCGTCGCGATCGTGCCCGAGCTTGGCCAGCGAACAGGTCGTCCCCTCGAAGTAGCTCGAGCTCAAGTCGTACAGCACCAGGCTCCCCTCGCCGAGATGGCGCGTGGCGAGCTTCTTCTCGATCGTCCCCTGACGCTCGAGCAGCCAGTCCATCGCCGCGTAGAGATCGTCCTCGTCGGCATCGGCCACACCGAGGTCCTCGGCCAAGGTGGTGGTGTGCCACCAGCGGGTGGTGGCGAGCTTGGTGTGCGGGGCGATGATGCGAGCGGCCACCATCGCGCACACCAGATCGCGCTCCCGACACCCACGTGAGGCCACGAGCGGCTCGAAACCGAGTTGCTGCATGGCTACACGCACGGCTTCGACGTGACCGTGAGGCCTCGAGGCAATGGCCTCGAAGAGCTCATCGGCGGGGTGAAGCTTCTCGCCTCGCAAGATCGCACGGATGGCGAAGATCTGCTCATCGGGCAGGGAGGAGAGGTTGGCGAGGGTGCGCTTTCTGACTTTGGCGCCTTCGCGGAACGATTCACGCAGCAGATACGCCGGGCGAGAACCGCGGTTCGGCACCACATCGACATGCATGGGTGCATTATACACATTGATGCCATCTTTTCAAGCCACACACACGAATCTACATGGCTACACAATGCAGGGGCATAAAATCGCTAACCCCCTGACTCCTCGACCCTTCCTCCAGACTTCAAGACTGGGAAGTCGAGGAACTTCTGTCTAGACGTTCACAGCAAGCAGAGCGTGTTCGTCATCGAAGACGATCCCTCGTTCCCTCATCCCTTCCTACCCCTCTTACCCATCGTTCAGCGGCAGCAGTCGCGAGGCCTCGTGCCTCGGGCTGCTGCCGCTCCATCATTCTTTTTTGGCTCCGAGCTCGCCCTCGGGTTGATAGAAGCGGTTGAAGAGCACCAGCGCGTTGGCGCCGGCGTCGTCGAGCCGCTTCGCCATGCGGGCCATGTTGCTGGAGAACGGACCGAGCTTCAGCACCACCGGGATGGTCACCACCGACTTCACCGCGTGCAAGATGTCCACATAGGCTTGCTCCACCTGCTCGGCGGTCTGCTGCATGTCGGTGGGGATGTAGGAGACGTTGAGCTCGAGCGCGTCGGCCCCCGCCTCCTGCATCAGCTTCGCATAGTTGGTCCAACCACCGAGCGAGGTGCCGTTCAAGCATGGCGATGATGGGGATGTCGACCGCCTCCTTCGCCTGGCGGATGTGGTTGAGGTAGTCCTCGGGTCCGAGGTGAAACTCCGTCGGCTCGGAAAACTAGGTCAACGCCTTCGCGAAGCTCTCCGTACCCGCGGTGAGGTGGTGGTGCAGCTCGAAGCGGTCGAGCACCAACTGCTCCTCGAACAGCGAGTACAGCACCACCGCCGCCGCACCGGCCTCCTCCATGCGCCGGATGTTGTCGATCTCTTCCGACAACGGCGACGCCGAGGGCACGAGCGGCGAGCGCAGCGTCAGGCCCACGTATGATGTGGTGAAATCCATCGTGGCTCCTTCGCACGTGAAGCGTATCTCGTCGGAGTCAGCGGATGCGATACGCTTCACGCTTCACGAGGAACGTCTCCTTTCCTCGCTGCCAGGTACTCGTACAGCTTCCAGCGCGTGTCGACGTCGTCCTGCGCCTCCTGCAGCAGCCGCTTCGCATCTCCCGGCTTGCTCTTGGTAAGCATCTTGAACCGGTTCTCCATGTACATGTACTTCTCCAGCGGGATCTTCGGCGCCTGCGAGTCGAGCTGCAGCGGGTTCTCGCCTTTCGCGGCGCGCTCGGGGTTGTAGCGGTAGAGCAGCCATTGCCCCGAATCGACGGCGGCTTTCTGGTTCTGCATCGCCGTGGCCATGTTGATGCCGTGGGCGATGCAGTGGCTGTAAGCGATGATCAGCGAGGCGCCGGGATACGCCTCGGCTTCGAGAAAGGCGCGCAGCGTGTGCTCGTCCTTCGCGCCCATGGCGACGCGGGCGACATAGACGGTGCCGTAGCTCATGGCAATCATCCCGAGGTCCTTCTTCGGTGCCTGCTTGCCGCCGGCGGCGAACTTGGCGACGGCGCCACGCGGCGTCGCCTTCGACGCCTGCCCGCCGGTATTCGAATAGACCTCGGTGTCGAGCAGCAGTACGTTCACGTCGCGCCCGCTGGCGAGCACGTGGTCGAGGCCGCCGAAGCCGATGTCGTAGCCCCAGCCGTCACCGCCGATGATCCACACGCTCTTCTTCACCAGCATGTCGGCGACGCTCAACAGCTGCCGCGCATCGTAGGAGTCCGTGCCGCGCAGCTTTTCCTTCAATGCGGCGACGCGGTCGCGCTGCTCGAAAATGTCGGCTTCGTCTTTCTGCTCCCCGGTCAGGATGGCGTGCGCCAGATCGTCGCCAACGGTGCCGGCTAACTTCTTCAGCAGCTCGGAGGCGAATGTCCGCTGATAGTCGATCGACAGACGGTAGCCGAGTCCGAACTCGGCGTTGTCTTCGAACAGGGAGTTCGACCATGCCGGTCCGCGACCGTCGCCGTTCTGTGTCCACGGCGTCGTCGGCAGGTTACCGCCGTAGATGGACGAGCACCCGGTGGCGTTGGCGACGATCATGCGATCGCCGAAGAGCTGGGTCGCCAGCTTGATGTATGGCGTCTCGCCGCAGCCGGAGCAGGCGCTGGAGAACTCGAACAGCGGCTGCTTGCACCTGCTGCTGGCGGATCGTCCTGGCCTTCACGTGGCGGCGGTCGATCTCGGGGATCGTCAGGAAGAAATTCCAGTTCTCGCGCTGCGGCTCGCGCAGCGGCGGCTGCGGGCTCATGTTGATCGCCTTTAGCCGCGTCTGCGACTTGTTCTTGGCGGGGCAGATGTCGACGCAGATGCCACAGCCCGTGCAGTCCTCCGGCGCCACCTGGATCGTGTACTTCAGCCCCTGCCACTCACGGTCGCGCGCGTCGCACGACTTGAACGTCGCCGGCGCGCCGGCGAGGTGCTGCGGGTCGTACACCTTGATGCGAATGACGCCGTGCGGGCACACCATGGCGCACTTGCCGCACTCGATGCATACGTCCGAATCCCACACCGGGATCTCCTGCGCGATGTTGCGCTTTTCCCATTTCGCGGTGCCGGTGGGATAGGTGCCGTCCGCCGGCAGCGCGCTCACCGGCAAGCTGTCACCCATGCCGGCGATCATACGCGCCGTGGCCTCCTGTACGAACTGCGGCGCCTGCGGTGACACTGGCGGTGGCATGGTGATCGTGCTGGTCACGTGGTCGGGAACCGTCACATCGAACAGGTGCGCCAGTGTCTTGTCGACGGCGGCAAAGTTCATCTGCACGATCTCCGCGCCCTTGTTCCCGTATGTCTTCTCGATCGACTTCTTGATCGCGGCAATGGCGTCATCCTTCGGCAGCACACCGGAGATTGCGAAGAAGCACACCTGCATGACGGTGTTGATGCGCCCGCCCATGCCGCTCTCCCGCGCCACCTTGTAGGCGTCAATGACATAGAACTTGAGGCCCTTGGCGATGATGTGCTCCTGCGCCGTGCGCGGCAGATACGCCCATACGTCGCCCGGTCCGTAGGCGCTGTTCAGTAGGAACGTCCCACCCGGTACGAGGTTCTTGAGCATGTCGTAGCGCTCGAGGAACACCCACTGGTGGCAGCCGACGAAGTTGGCGCGGGTGATGAGGTAGGTGGAGTGGATCGGCTGGGGACCGAAGCGCAGGTGCGACACAGTCACGGCGCCGGCCTTCTTCGAGTCGTAGACGAAGTAGCCTTGCGCGTAGTGATCAGAATCCTCGCCAATGATCTTGATGGAGTTCTTGTTGGCGCCCACCGTGCCGTCCGCCCCCAAACCGTAGAACAGCCCGCGGACGACGCTGTCCGGCTCGATCGAGAACTCGGGATCGTAGTCGATGCTGGTATGCGAGACGTCGTCGTTGATGCCGATAGTAAAGTGGTTCTTCGGCCGTTCGCTGCGGAGGTGGTCGAACAGCCCTTTGATCATTGCCGGTGTGAACTCTTTGGACGACAACCCGTAGCGACCACCGACGAGGTTCGGGTACGAGTGCAACGCACCCCAACAGTTGGTGATCCCTTCGTGGATCGCGTTCACGCAGTCGAGGTACAGTGGCTCGCCGGCGCTGCCGGGCTCCTTCGTCCGATCAAGCACGGCAATCGCCGTCGTCGTTGCAGGCAGCGTCTCGACGAAACGGCGCGAGTCAAAGGGGCGGTAGAGGCGTACCTTCAACACACCCACGCGCCCGCCGCCGGCGTTGAGGACGTCCACCGTCTCATGCACGGCTTCGGCGCCGGAGCCCATCAGAACGAGAATGCGCTCAGCGTCGGGGGCGCCGTGGTACTCGTAGAGCCGGTAGGCACGGCCGACGAGTCGGGCGAACTTTTCCATCGCTCGCTCGGTGATGTCGGGACACGCCGCGTAGTACGGATTCACCGTCTCGCGCGCCTGGAAGTAGACGTCCGGATTCTGTGTCGTGCCGCGTAGCACCGGATGATCCGGCGACAGCGCGCGGCTGCGGTGTTGCAGCACGAGCGTGTCGTCGATAAGCGCACGCAGATCATCGTCCGACAGCAGCTCGATCTTCGCCACCTCATGCGAGGTACGGAAGCCGTCGAAGAAGTGCAGAAACGGAATGCGGCTCTCCAGCGTCGCCATCTGCGCGATGGCGGCGAAGTCCATGGCCTCTTGGACCGAAGCCGAGCACAGCATTGCGAAGCCGGTGGCGCGCGCGGCCATCACGTCGCTGTGGTCGCCGAAGATCGACAGCCCCTGCGCCGCCAGTGAGCGCGCTGCAACGTGGAACACCGTCGCCGTCAACTCGCCGGCGATCTTGTACATGTCGGGGATCATCAGCAGGAGGCCCTGCGATGCAGTGAACGTCGTCGTCAATGCCCCGGTCTGCAGCGCGCCATGCACCGCGCCGGCCGCACCGGCTTCGCTCTGCATCTCGACGACCGACGGCACCGCCCCCCAAATGTTCGGCGTGCCCTCCGACGCCCACTGGTCGGCCCACTCCCCCATCGGCGACGACGGGGTGATCGGATAGATGGCGATCACTTCGTTGAGACGATGGGCAACCGCGGCCACCGCTTCGTTCCCATCGATCGTGGCAATTGCTCGGCTCATGCGTACGTCCCTCTCTGATGCCTTCAGAATCGTTATACTCTCCGAAAAGCGCGTGCTCCCGATCGTGGCGAGCGCGGTGACGACGGGATGCAACCACCGGAGTTCTCTGTGTTCCAGCTATGCCGACGGTCGCCCCGGGCGCGGCCGACTTCCCGCGGGAACCGATGAGCGTTTCCACTCGCAGAGCCGACTCACCGGCCATGTTCGCCCAGCGGCTCCTCGATCCCCAGGTCGAGCGCGAGGGGCGGTGGCTCACTGTGCACGAGGTGCTCGAACTGCTTCCGAAATTCCTCGAGAGACATGTGCGCCGTCGCTGCAAACCTTGCGAGCTCGTGGGGATCCTCGAAGTCATCGCGGCGCAAGCGGAGCATGTAGCGGCGGGCAATCGCGTAGCGTGTCGAGTGAATGTCGACCAAGCGGATCCGGGTCCGCCCCGTAGCTGCATCGATGAGACTTCCGAGCGGCACCGGGACGAAGCGCCCGCCTTGCATCGAAATCATCACCCCAGTGCCGCCGGAGAGCAGGTACTTGGCCGCGCAGTACCCGAGGTCACGCGTGTACTCCATGTCGTAGGGGATGGGGTCGGCACAGCGAAGCTCGTAGCCGATATTTTTCGCGACGATCGTCGTCTTGATGCCAAATTCGTTGAGTCGCTTGTTCGCCTGGGCCTTGAGGATCTCGCCGATGGTCACTTCAGCGGCCCGAAGGTTTCCGTAATCGTCGCGCTCGACGCCCTCGAGCTGCGTCACATCCTGTGGGTCCAGGTCGAGGACGAGACCCTCGGCGATGATCGCGCTGCCGTCACGTCGCCCGTAACTCAGGCGTTTGATGATGGCGCCCACGAGCGTGTCGACGATCGCATTCAGCCGGAGCGGCTGGCCGGCAAACTCCTCGGGGATGAGTGTCAGCGTGGCGCCCGCCGCTTTGCCGATGCCGAGTGCCAGATGGCCGGCCTTCCGGCCCATCGTGATGATGAAGTACCATCGTGAAGTCGTCTCTGCGTCGACCATCAGGTTCTTGACGATGTCGACGCCGTAGTGGCGTGCGGTTTGGAAGCCGAACGTATCGACATAAGCGGGCAGGACGAGGTCATTGTCGATCGTCTTGGGCACATGCACCACGCGGATCCGCCCTTGCGACTGCTCCTCGAGCTTCATGGCAGAGAAGGCCGTGTCGTCGCCGCCGATCGTGATGAGCTGCGAGACGTTCAAGCGCAGAAGTGAGATGATCGTGTTCTCGAGGTGAGCGGGCTTGAGGGTAGGGTTGGCACGTGAGATGCCGATGTACGACCCACCACGGAAGTGGATGCGGCTCACGTTCTCGATGGTCAGCGGGGTGACGTAATCGATGTTGCCCTGCATGAGCCACTCGAAGCCGTCCTGGATACCGATAACGTCGACTCCTTCGAGCTCGCCGCGGATGGTCGCGGCGCTGATCACGCTGTTGATGCCGGGTGCAGGTTCGCCTGCTACGAGGATGGCCATCTTCTTCTGCTGGGTCGTCATGACTTTTCTCCAGAGCAACCTGGAGACTAACCTCAATCCGAGAGTGCGCTACGAAGGCGCAGATGCCCAGCGGATGAGAGTTCCGCTGGAAGAGTTGTCGGTACACTTCCATAGTAACCCGGGCGGTTAGTGGAAGCGATCCCGTTTGCCGGAGCCCTGGGTAAAGGAGGACGAAAGGTTCTTCGAGCAAAGCTGCGGGCCGCAAAGCGAGTGAATCCCGCGTGGAACGACGGCCGCGATCTGCATCGTGCCGCAGGTTGAGCTCGATATCCATGCGCGCCCCGCCCAGCGCTTGCCCGCTGTGGCGAACGGACCACCGAACAAAAGCTCGGGCGATACGCCTCCATCCCGCATGGAATCCGGCGATAGCGGGCAGGTCTGACCCGCGAGTTCGCTTGTGGTCGGGCGATCGTAGTGCAACGCTGGTGGGGTCTGACGAAGAAGGATCCATGGCTCGCGACCTCGTGATCGGAATGGCAGGGTCGGGCGGCGACGGTATCGTCAGCGCCGGCGAGTCGCTGATCTCCGCCGCAGCCTCCGAGGGCTACCACGCGATGATGACCAAGAGCTTCGGGTCGCAGATTCGCGGCGGAGAGTCCTCGTGCCGCGTGCGCATTGCGGTCGATCCCCTGTTCGGTCCGGGCGGCGTGCTCGATGTGGCCGTGTCGCTCGACTGGGGTGACTTCCTGAAGTTCGGGGCCGAGCTTCCAGTCGGCGGCCGCACCGTCGTCATCTATGAGGAGAAGAGCGGCGTCGCCCCGGACCAGCTTCCGCTGCCTGGCATCGTGCCCGAGCAGGTCTTCGCCGTGCCGATCGGCGAGCTGGCGCGCGAGGCGACCGGCACCGAGCGCGCCAAGAACAGCGTCGTCCTCGGCCTGCTCGCCGAGTGGTTTGGTATCCCCGCGGCGGCCATCCTGCGCGGCATGGCCAAGACCTGGGCCGACAAGGGCGCGGCGCTCATCGAGGCCAACGAACGTGCCTTCAACCTCGGGTACACCCATGCCGCTTCGCGCCCGCTGGCCGTCCCGCGCACACTCGATCTGGCGCCGCCCGAGCGCGCCGGCAAACAGCTGCTTCTCGACGGCAACGACATGTGCGCCTCGGCCGCGCTCTTCGCGGGCTGCGATGTCTTCGGTGGCTACCCGATCACGCCGTCGACCGAGGTCATGCAGACGCTCGCGCGCGAGATCTGGAAGTACGGCGGCGCGGTGCTTCAGGTGGAGGACGAGATCGCCGGCATCGGCGTCGCGGTCGGGGCCTCGTTCGCCGGCAAGAAGGCGATGACCGCGACCTCGGGTCCGGGCATGTCGCTCAAGACTGAGATGCTCGGGCTCGCGACGATCGCCGAGCTGCCGCTGGTCTTGCTCAATGTCCAGCGCGGCGGCCCATCGACCGGCACTCCGACCAAGCCCGAGCAGTCCGACCTCTTCCAGGCCGCGTTCTCGGCGCACGGCGACGTCGTCCGGCCGGTGCTCGCGCCGACCTCGGTCGCCGACACGTTTGCCGTGACGGTCGAGGCCTTCAACCTGGCCGAGCAGTATCAGACCCCAGTCATCATCTTGTCGGACCAGGAGATCGCCCAGCGCAAAGAGACCGTCGAGCCCTTCGACCTCTCGCGCTTCGCGCTGATCGAGCGCAAGCGTCCAACGGCTGCCGAGCTCAAGAACTACCAGCGCTTCGCCGACGATGGCTCGGGGGTGAGCCCGATCAGCCATCCGGGCATGCCCGGCGGCACCTATCTCGCGGCCGGCATCGAGCACAACGAGCACGGCGATCCCACCGTTAGCGGCAAAGTCCACGGGCGCATGAACGCCAAGCGCTTCAAGAAGCTCGCGCCGCTCCAGGGTCGCCGCGACCTCTTCATCATCGAGGGCGATCCGCGCGCCCCGTTGGCCCTCATCGGCTGGGGCTCGGTCGGCGGCGTCTGTCGCGAAGCGCTGCACCTCGCGACCGCGCAACACCTGCGCGTGAAGCTCTGTGTGCCGCAGCTCATTTACCCCGTCGCCGAGGGCGTCTACCGCGAGTTCTTCGAGGGCGTGGAGGCTGGGCTCGTGGTCGAGCAATCGCACCAGGGCCAGCTCTATCGCATCCTGCGCATGATGTTGGATGTGCCGCCCGGCATCGTTTCCTTCACGCGCAGCGGTGCCAATCCCTTCCAGCCAACGGAGGTGCTCGCGCGCCTCAGCGAACTGGCGATGGCGCTCCAGCTGCGGGGCGGCGAGTCACGGCCGTCGCATGAATGAAATCAAGTCACACTCGCACGGAGATCACGACCCCATGAGCTCGAACCCACTCCAGGGCCCAGGCCAAAAAGACTTCAAGAGCGAGCTCAAGCCCATCTGGTGCCCGGGCTGCGGCGACTTCGGCGTCCTCCAGGCGGTCTACCGCGCGCTCGCTGCCATCGGGCGTTTGCCGCACGATATCGCCTTCATTTCCGGCATCGGCTGCTCCTCGCGCATCCCCGGCTACACGACGGCCTACGGCTTCAACAGCGTGCACGGCCGGTCGCTGCCGATTGCCCAAGGTGTCAAGCTCGCGCGCCCCGACCTCTTGGTCCTCGTCGCCGGCGGCGATGGCGACGGCTTCTCGATCGGCGGTGGCCACGTCGCGCACGCGGTCCGCCGGAACCCGGACCTCACCTACATCGTGATGGACAACCAGATCTACGGGCTCACCAAGGGCCAGCTCTCGCCGACCTCGCCGCGCGGTCTCGAGACCGTGACCTCGCCCTACGGTAGCTTCGAGTGCCCGGTGAACCCGCTCGCGTACGTGCTCGCGTACGGCGCCGGCTTCGTCGCGCAGGGCACGCCCGCGGACATGCCCGGCCTCGCGCTCATCCTCGAAGCGGCGATCCGCTACCCCGGCTTCTCCTTCGTCAACGTGCAGTCCCCGTGCGTCACGTACGGCGAGCACCACCAGCAGATGAAGGTGCACAAGACGATGATGAAGCCGCTCGCCGCGCTCGGGCACGACCCGTCCGATCACATGCGCGCGCTGGCGCTGGCGCAGGACTATGGCCGCGAGCTCTACACCGGCGTCCTCTACCGCAATCCGCAGCCGCCGCCGCCGCTCGAAGTGCTGGTGCGCGAGCGGCAAGCGACCCTCGCTCCGGACGCCGTGCCGCGCGAGCGCATCCTCGATCGCTTCGTGCAGCACTGAACTTGCAGGAGGGAACGATGAACACAACCCAAGGCATCGACTTCGCGCACCTCGAGTTGCGCGACGCGCTGGATCTTGCCATCCTCATCGAGGAAGAGGCGCGCGATCGCTACGTCGAGTTCGCCGATCAAATGGAGATCCACCGGAGCTTCGAAGCGGCGCGCTTTTTCCGCCTCATGGCCGGCAACGAAGAGAAGCATCGCGTGGTCCTCGCCACACGCCGCGCGGAGAGCTTCGGAGTCGAGCCGAGTCACGTCACGCGCGCGATGCTCTTCGATGTCGAGGCGCCCGAGTACGACGAAGTGCGCGCCTTCATGACCGTGCGCGAGTCCCTCGCGGCCGCTCTGCGAGCCGAGGAGAAAGCCGGCGCCTTCTTCGCCGCCGCGTTGCCCGCGATCGCCAATGCTGACGTGGCGCGCCTCTTCGCCGAGCTCCGCGAAGAGGAGGGCGAGCACGAGCGGCTCGTCAAGGCTGAGATCGCCAAAGCTCCGGCCGACCCGCCGATCCACCCGGCGGAGTTCACGGATCCGCCACAGACGATCGACTGATCACCATGGGGCCGGGTCAGCTGCGCGTCCTCGCCAAGCTGCCCAATTCGCCTACACGATCGCGACGGCCCGCAGCTCAACGTCCGCCTCAAGTCGCTACGACCGTGGGAAGAGAAGGAGCTCGAGAAGACGCTCGTTAAGCCCTACCAGGAGTCATCGGCATCTTTGGCGGTGCGCGGGCTCGCAAAGCACCCGAACAACCTCGACCCTCTGACGTCGAGCCCGCGGTATAGCCGTATACGAAGCCGATCAAGACCGATGACCTGAAGCGCTATCGCGACGCCGGCGCCGACGGAGTCGCGTTGGTCGTCGTCGACGTGCCGCCGGCCGAGCGAGATGGTGAAGCGTTTGGAGCAGATAGCGCGCGACTTCGTCGAACCCGAAGCCAAGCTGTGATCGCCTTCCATTTTCGGTAGGCCATAGCGAGATCGGCAAAAGAGGCGTATCGTCCGTAAAGCCGCCAGCGACGTCGGCACGTTTGTCCGCAACGACGTCCTCGAGGAATTGACCATGGCTGCATCTGGGCGTCCGGTCATCGAGACCCGATATGAGCAGATGTTTCCCGCCTTGGAGCTCGCGGAGATCGAGCGGCTGCGGCATTTCGGCGAGCCGCGGAGCTACGGGACGGGCGAAGCTCTGCTGGCGACCGGCGAGGTCAGTCCGGGCATGTTCATCATTCTGTCGGGAGAGGTCGCGGTCACCCAGCACAACGTGCTCGATCGCGATCACCCGATCATCACGCACGGCTCGGGCGCGCTCATGGGAGAGCTCGCGCAGCTCTCCGGTCGTCCTTCGTTGGTCGACGCGCGCGCGACGAAGCCAACCGAGGCGCTCGTGATTCCTTCGCTCAGGGTCCGCGACGTTCTGGTGGCGGAAGCCGAGCTGGGGGAGCGCATCATGCGCGCGCTCATCCTGCGTCGCGTCGGCCTTCTCCAAGGCGGTATCGCGGGACCCGTGATCATCGGCCCTGCGGACGATGGCCACGTCCTTCGGCTGGCAGGGTTCCTCTCGCGCAATGGCCATCCATACCAACGGCTCGATCCCGAGACCGACTCCTGTGCGAAGACGCTCGTTGAGCGCTTCCGCATCGAGCCGTCCGATCTCCCGATCGTGCTCCTCGCGAATGGGCAGATGCTGCGCAATCCGCGCGAAGGCGAGCTCGCTCGCTCGCTCGGCCTCGTCCGACCGATCGATGCCGCCAAAGTCTACGACGTCGCCATCGTCGGCGCCGGACCGGCCGGCCTCGCCGCTGCGGTGTACGGAGCGTCCGAAGGTCTATCGGTGATCGTGCTCGATAGCCGTGCCTTCGGCGGCCAGGCGGGCGCGTCGGCACGGATCGAAAACTATCTCGGCTTTCCGACCGGAATCTCCGGCATGGCCCTGATGGCCCGAGCCCACAACCAAGGTGAGAAATTCGGCGTCGAGTTCGCGATACCGGACGAGGTCGTGCGGTTGGAGTGCCGCGGGGACCCTGACGGCGCGCGGTTCCAACTGAGGCTCGCAAACGGCGAAGAGGTGCGCGCCCGCGCCGTGGTGATCGCCAGCGGCGCCCGCTACCGGCGTCTCGACGTCGCGAACCTCCAGGCCTTCGAGGGCTCGAGCGTCCATTACTGGGCCTCGCCCTTGGAGGGAAAGCTGTGCGCCGGGCAAGAGGTGGCGCTGGTGGGCGGCGGCAACTCCGCGGGCCAGGCAGTGGTGTATCTGGCGGGCCACGTAGCCAAGGTCCGGCTGCTCGTGCGCGGATCCGGCTTGGAAGCCAGCATGTCGCGTTATCTTGTCGATCGCATCGCCGTGCTGCCCAATGTCGAGGTGCTGGTGCAAACGGAAGTCTCTGCGCTCGAGGGACAAGGGGGCATCCTGGAAGCGATCCGCTGGCGCCACCTGCCCTCGGGCCAAGAGACACGGCGGCCCACCCGCCACATCTTTCTGTTCATCGGTGCGGAGCCGAATACCGGATGGTTGTCGCAATCCGATCTGGCGCTCGACGACAAAGGCTTCGTGCGAACGGGCGCAGAGCTCGAAAATGGGCACCGACCGCTCGAGACGAGTCGCCACGGCGTATTTGCGATCGGCGACGTGCGGGCCGGATCGGTCAAGCGGGTGGCCGCTGCCGTCGGCGAAGGTGCCCAGGTGGTGGCAACGCTTCACGCCTTTCTGGCCGAGAGCGGCGATCACTCCGCCATCATCGCCAATCCCAGGAGGGCTTAATGGATAAGGAATGCACCCATACGGCGAGCATCCGCCAGGTGACCCCCAGCGCGCTGGGTTGCGAGGAGTGTCTGAAAATCGGTTCGGTGTGGGTCCATCTTCGCCTCTGCCGGACGTGCGGCCATGTGGGCTGTTGCGACAGCTCGCCGAACCGTCACGCCACCAAGCACTTCCACGCTACCCGTCATCCCATCATCGAAGGCTATGACCCGCCGGAAGGTTGGGGCTGGTGCTATGTCGACGAGGTCTCTTTCGATTTCTCTGGTCGCACGACACCGCACAACGGCCCGATCCCTCGGTACGCCTGAGCGCGTCAATGCGCTCGCGCGGCGTAGGCCTCGGCGTTGAAAGGCCGCGTGCGGCGCGGGTCATCATGGTTGCGCTTCTCTTTGCCGAAAGTGCATCGACAAAACCCGCGGCGGCTCGGTGCGGGCGGCGTCGGCATCGCGCCATTCCTCGAGCAGCGAGCGTCCTAGTTTCGACCTCCAGATTCGGAGGTCGCCCCGACGCTTCTAGCTCTTTACCGATGCGGGTGTTTTGCGGTCAGAAGATGATTGCTGTGGTCGCCAAAGCCCACCGCCATCAACCCCGCGGAACGAATCTCCGGCCTCGATCACCCGAAGGCGAACCATAGCTCTACACGGAGTCGATGCCTCGCGGGATCATTGATCGAGGCTGTAGCCAGCCCGCAGGAGGGCCCGGCGGGCGGCGTCCATCACAAGGGGGCCGTCCTTGTGCCTGGCGACCGGAACCGCGGACACTGCTCGCAGACGCAAGAGCAGGTTCTCAACGCCGGAGCCGGCCAGCCGCTCGCAGGTCTCGTAGACGCCTCCCGGCCTCTCTTCGACTCGTTTGTGTTCCCTCAGGATGCGTTGGATCGTCGCCACAATCGCGGCAGTCGGGGTCGGCACCAGCAGCGCCGCCAACGCGCCGTGAACGAGGCGCAATCGCTTTGCGACCGGCAGGGGCAGGCCGCCGTGCGACTCCTGCACGGCGGGGAGGAGAACCTTCTCCTCCATCGCGATGTGCCTGAGCAGGCCTGCGCGAAACTCGTCGTAGGCAGCCATGTCGATGTTCTCGTGGGCAGAGGTCGCCCGAGCGAGCAGCGCGTCGAGCCGCTTATGGTCCCGACTCAGGAACCCGTGAATGAGTTTGGGCAGGTGCTCCCTCCTGCGCGTCGCAGTTGTCGCGTCGGCATTGGATCGCCGTCGCTTCGGCCGCCTACTGGATCCCCTCTCGGATTCCCTCGCTGTAGCCCTTTGGCTCGAAGATCGACTTGTTCTCAGGACCCTCGACGTGGACGACTGCGGAGGCCCCCTTGTGGAGTCGAAAGATCGAGTGGTCAACGATCAGGTAGTCGCCGGGGATCACGAACTTCGTCTCCACGGCGACCGCTCCACCAGACAGGATCAGCGTGATCTGCACGTCCGTGTTCACCAGGCCGAACGATCCTTCGACGTAGACCTTGTCGAACATCGCGCCGATCATGTGAAAGCTCGAGGCGAGGTTCGGACCGATGTCACCCACGAAGAGCCGCACCGTTTCTCCGGCCCGGATCGGGCCGCCGAGCACTCCGATCGCGCGCTGTCCGTAGAGGGCCTCGGGGCGTCCGTTGAAGACGACAGAGGTCGGCTGCTCGAGATTGGCATACTGTCCGTCGAGGCTAGACTAAAGTTCCCCGCTGGTTCGAGCGGAATCCTTTCATGATTCGGGGAGATAGACCGAATCAGGTGTGCGAGTTTCTGTCTACAAGTGGATGGCGTTGAGGAGTTCGAGGGCGCGACGCTGCTTCGGGTTGGGAGTAGTGGTGATCTTGAAGGTTGGGGCGTCGTCGCCGGCGTGGGGGGCGCGGCAGGTGTTGCGGACGATGGTGGCGAGTTCCTGTTGAAGGGTGGAGAAGCTGTGGGCGGGGGTGCCGTCGTCGAGGAGATGAGAGGCGGCCTTGGCCTCGGCGGCCGCGGAGCGCTTGGCGGTCTTGGCGAGTGGATCCTCGTCGGCGAAGAGCAAGGGGCGCCAGGCCTCTCGCATGTGCCACTCGACATAGTAGGCGAGCATGCAGAGGAAGATGTGGCTTCTGACGCGGTCGGCGAGGTGATGGTGGATGGGGCGGATCTTCAGATCGATGGTCTTCAGCGATCGAAACGCCCGCTCGACCTGAGCCAGGGACTTGTAGTTACGCACGCAGTCGGCGGCCGTCATCTGCTTTTTCCCGAGGCTCGTGCGGATGATGTAGATGCCGTCGAGGGCCGCTTCCGAAGCGATGTCGTCCTCGAGCCGATGGAAGCCGAAGCGGTGCTCCTCGATGTCGAGCGCGAAGTGCTTGGCGACCTTGTACTTGTTGACGACCTTGCCCACGCGCACGCCGATAGCGTCGCGGCCCGAAAGGCGCCCCCGCTCGACCATGCCCCTGACCTTCTCGAGCTCCTTCTCGGTGGCATCGAGCAGGGACTGCCGCTTGTGATTGCGCAGCTTCGCTAGCTGCGGGTTGCGGCATGCGATCAGGCGCTCGGCAGGAAAGTCCGGGTGCGAGAGCTCGAAGAGGTTCTTCTCGTCGAAGAGCCCGAGCTGAAGCTGCCCCCCTTCCACCAGCGCTCGAATCTGACGGGTCTTGAGCGCCGTGATCCAGGCGACTTGGTCCTGCTCCCGCAGCTCGTCGATGGCCTTCTGTGAAATCATCCCTCGGTCGCCGACCAGGACCAGGGTCTGGATGCCGAAGTCCTTCTTGAGCTTGTGGACTTGCGGCATGAGGGTCTTGGGGTCGCTGGTATTGCCGTCGTAGACCGACACCGCCACCGGGCAACCACGCCGATCGGTGAGCAGCCCGTAGTTCACCTGCAGCTTGCCCTTCTTGCCGTCGCGATCGTGCCCGAGCTTGGCCAGCGAACAGGTCGTCCCCTCGAAGTAGCTCGAGCTCAAGTCGTACAGCACCAGGCTCCCCTCGCCGAGATGGCGCGTGGCGAGCTTCTTCTCGATCGTCCCCTGACGCTCGAGCAGCCAGTCCATCGCCGCGTAGAGATCGTCCTCGTCGGCATCGGCCACACGGAGGTCCTCGGCCAAGGTGGTGGTGTGCCACCAGCGGGTGGTGGCGAGCTTGGTGTGCGGGGCGATGATGCGAGCGGCCACCATCGCGCACACCAGATCGCGCTCCCGACACCCACGTGAGGCCACGAGCGGCTCGAAACCGAGTTGCTGCATGGCTACACGCACGGCTTCGATGTGACCGTGAGGCCTCGAGGCAATGGCCTCGAAGAGCTCATCGGCGGGGTGAAGCTTCTCGCCTCGCAAGATCGCACGGATGGCGAAGATCTGCTCATCGGGCAGGGAGGAGAGGTTGGCGAGGGTGCGCTTTCTGACTTTGGCGCCTTCGCGGAACGATTCACGCAGCAGATACGCCGGGCGAGAACCGCGGTTCGGCACCACATCGACATGCATGGGTGCATTATACACATTGATGCCATCTTTTCAAGCCACACACACGAATCTACATGGCTACACAATGCAGGGGCATAAAATCGCTAACCCCCTGACTCCTCGACCCTTCCTCCAGACTTCAAGACTGGGAAGTCGAGGAACTTCTGACTAGACGTTCACAGCAAGCAGAGCGTGTTCGTCATCGAAGACGAGGATGGGAAGGTCGTGGCACGCGGAGAGGCGCCGACGAGCCGCGAAGGGATGGAGCAACTGCGAAGCGAGCACGCGGTGTCCGCCGTCGACGCCGCCGACGCCGGCACCGACGGCGGTGCAGCGGCGATGGAGAAGTACCTATGGGGCAATGGCGCGCAGCTCGGTGGCGACCGCCGCGACGTACGGTCTGGCCCCCGTCGATCTAGATCATCCTCGGCCACGGCGGCTACCCGTGTGCGCACGCGCCGCTTCGAACCCTTCTTCAAGGCGCTCAAGCAGAATCTCAAGATCAAAACCTTCGTCGGCACCTCGCCGAATGCGCTTCGCGTGCAGATCTGGACGGCGCTGATCGCCATCCTCGTCCTTCACTTCCTGCAGTTGCGATCGCGCTTGGCTGGTCGCTCTCCAATCTCGTGGCGCTGTTGCGCATGAATCTCTTCGTTCACCGCGATCTGTGGTCCTGGCTGGATCGTCCCTTCGAGACGCCGCCCGAGATTCCCGAGCCGCTTCAGGCAGAGCTGCCCTTGCCTGAATCCTGGACAGCAGACCGGGGGCCTGGCCGCCGCATTCGTGCTCCTGTCCGCCAAAAATCCCGAACATCACGATGGACGCCGTACCCCTTCAGAACTGTCTTGGACAGCAGGGGGTCGCCCCAGCGTGACAACGACGCCACGGCGTGACGTCAGTCTCGGCGAGCGGCGACCCGCCCGACGAGGGTCGCGATCACGACCGCCAGGTAGAGCTGACCCACGATCGCCTCCAGCCCCGTCGCGAGCCTGGCGGCTGGCGTGACGGGAACGATGTCACCGAACCCGACCGTGGTTACGGTGATGGTGCTGAAGTACTGGAAGACGGCGGTCAGCATCATGTCCGAGCGCTCCAAAAGCGGCGGACCGTCCGTGTGATACGAGCCCGGCCACAGCGCCTCGATCAGGCTGTGCAGACGCGTGAAGACCGAGACGATGAGCACGAAGCCGCACAGCGCCCCGACGATCGCGTTCCTCTCCGTCGTGGTGGAACGGAAGACCTCGCGAAGCACGACGACGAGGACCCAGAAGACGAAGCCCATCGCGACCGAATCCTCCAACACCCGCCTGACCTGCGGATCGAGCGGCCACAACCGAGCTTGGAGCGTGATGAAGAGCCCCGTCACTAAGACCCCGAGCCACACCGTGACGCGGTTTGCGCTCAGCACGTAGAGGCCCGCGCAGATCACACCGGCGCGGCCGACCTGCACGAGTATCGCACTTGCGGTCGAGTCGGCCGCCAGCCCGTTCAATATGTAGGCGAGCAGGCCCGCAACGAGGAGCAGCGGGAACGAGCCCGGCTGCACGTGCGAGCGCACGGCCTGCAGCGCTCGTTGCGATCGGCTGGTCGCGCGGTCCCCGAGATTGTACAGGTTCGGCATCGCTCTGCGCTTCTATTTAGTCTCGTCGGCCCGATCGTGTCGACTCGCCGCCGAGCCTGCGTTCGTCCAGGGCAGGAAGGGATTCACAGGAGCAAAGTCGCCCACGCCCCCGCAAACGGACACCGCGTGGTCGAGTAGCCCGCGTGGTTGGCACAGTTCGGGCACAGCCCGCCCCTTCTGAGACGTTTCGGCGACCTCCCAGTGCCCGTCGCGCCTGGTGACCGACGACAGGGAGTGGCGACGGGCCGATCGAGATCGGCAACGGCGGCGTTGTTGAGTATTCGAGCGCGCACATCGCCGGACTCGAATCCGAGAAGAGTCGTGCGCTGGGCTCACTCCACACAGGCGAACCCGAGACAATCGAGGAGTGCGCCGCATCGCTCTACGGTGACCGGCTCTTGCCGTCCCGCTCGGTTGAGCGTTTCCCTGTACGAACAGATCGGTGATATGCGCTGGGGCGAGCCATTGAGTGTGCGGTTGCCTCGCCAATACAGTCGAATCTCCGAGAGCGTCCCGATCTATCGCCATCGGGAAGAGGCACAACGACGATGATATTTAAGGGGCGATTGGCGCTGAGCGGCGTGTTGCTCTTAGGCGTCCTTCTGTCGCGTCTTGGTGGCACTGAGCATGATGAAGCTCGAAAATGCTCGAAACTTATGACCGGATGTCCCTTGGCGGATTGCGCTCGTTACCCTAGCCCGATGCACGAGTTTCCACACGGCAAGAGCCACACTATACTCCGTTGCACACTCGCATACGGTTGCGATACTGCCATCGCCTTGCCGGGCAGGTCAGACGCCCCTCAGCTGAGACGTATGACGCCAACGAGCGCCCTTTGATGTTCCGGCGATCAATCAAGAGGAAAATCGTCAGTATAGCCGTTGGACTGATCGTTCTGATGGTGATCACGTCGGCGCTGTCGATGCTAATGGCGGCCAGAGTCGGTCAATTGCTCGATGAGTTGACGACCAAATACGTCCCGGCCTATAGTCATTTGGCACGGATGAATGTCCGGTCACTAGAACGCGCCCTGGCGCTTCGCCGGATGGTCATCGCCAAAATGCAGATTCCGCCAGATGAAACAGACTATGCCGCTCGTCTGAAGATGTTTGAACAGAATGGTCCCGAAATCGATCAGGAATCGGAGGCCGCGCGTAAGCTCATCATCGCGATCATCGATGACGTCAGCACGCCCTCAGATAATGCTGCGCTGGCGCGTATCGAGACACGAATCGATGCCGCAAGCAATGATCTCCGCCGTCGTATGAATCAAGAGATATCCCAACTACTTTCCCATCTCGAAGCGCGGGATTTCGCGGAAGTCAGACTGGGCCTCGCGCGAGTAGATTCACTTCGCGACGAATTCAACCAGAAGATCGATACGATCCGAGCTGACATGCTGAAACAGGTCATTGCCAGCGCCTCGACCGCGATGGGCGGTCAGCGACGCGCGATAGTGATCTCTGCGATTGTGACAGCGACTCGCTGCAATCGTCGGGCTGGCTGTCGCGACACTCGTCAGCAGTGGCATCACCCGTCCGGTTCAGCGCTTGCTAGAGGGCACACGAGACGTCGAAGCCGGACATCTAGGTAGATCCATCGATGTCACCACTCGGGACGAGATAGGCCAACTGTCGACGGCGTTTAATCGCATGATCGAGCAATTGCGTCACAACGAGCGAATCCGTGAAACCTTCGGCAGATACATCGACCCGCGGGTCGTGGAAGGATTGATTGATCAGCCGGCGTTGGCTGCCACTGAGGGTCGGCGTCGGATCATGACCGTTATGTTCTGCGACATGAAGGGGTTCACAGCCCTGAGCGAAGGCATGACGCCACAGGGTCTCGTCAAAGTCATGAACCGCTACCTGGCGACCATGTCGGAACCAATTCGCAATCATCGGGGCATCATCGACAAGTACATTGGTGATGCCATAATGGCATACTGGGGTGCCCCATTTATCGAAGAAACAGACCAGGCCCGTTTCGCATGTCTGGCCGCGATCGACATGATTGATCGAGTAGCGACGTTGCGTAAGGAGCTGCCTGAACTGCTGGGGGTGCGTGCCATGCCCATAGAATGCGACATTCGGATCGGTATCGCCACCGGCGAAGCGCTGGTCGGCAGCATCGGTTCGGAATTTATGATGAGCTACACCGTCATGGGTGACACGGTGAATCTCGCGGCGCGGCTCGAGACGGCGAACAAGGCATACGGCAGTCGATCCTTGGTCTCGGAAGCCACTATCGCTGCCGCCGGAACAGCCATTGAGGTGCGCGAAATTGATCGCGTGGTAGTGGTTGGCCAGACGCGGCCGCAGGTCGTGTTTGAGATCATGGGCCGAAAGGGGGAACTAAGGCCGGAAGAAAGTATGTTGCGGACTCGGTATTCTGAGGGTGTTGTCGCGTATCGAGCGGGTCGCTGGGATGAAGCGCGCCGCTCCTTTGCTGCGGCACTCGAAGCCGTCCCCGGCGACGGGCCCTCGATGACACTATTGAGCCGGGTCGAGAGCTTAGAGAAAAGTCCGCTTGCCGCCGATTGGGATGGCTCGTGGCATTTTGATCGGAAATAGTTCTGAGACGTCGCAGTTGTCGTTTGCTGGGTGGTGCGGCAGCTTCTTGGCCGCTCGCCACGGGAGGGCGGCAGCTGCCGATGCCGGCGATCGGCCTCGTCGGCAGGCGAACGCTGGATATGAACGGATCGTTCCTCGGTGCGCTGAGCATTCCCAGGACACGGCGGATAACGGCGGCGGAGAATTCCGACTTGTCCAAGGATGAAGAGAGCGTCAAGTTTTCGGTGACTCCATGGCGGCTACCAGGTCCTTCGCTCCCGAACCCCAACGGGAGATGGACTTGATCGCCTCCGTGAACGGAATATTCAGCGGATGGACGCGTTCGCGGTTGAGGATGTAGACAGCCCCGCCAGCGCCAAGGAGACCGTATGGAAGGCCAGACTCCTCTGTTGACCGAGGGACAGTACGCCCAAGTCCGTCACCCGATGTACCGGGCCGCCACCGGCGCGGCCGTCTGCACTCTTTTCCTGCACTGTAATCTCGGCCAACTTCTGTGGAGCCTGATGATCGGCGCGACGTTCATCTTCTTCATCCCGATCGAGGAAGGCCGCCTCATTACGGCGCGCGGGGACGCCTATCGCGCCTATATGCAGGCGGTACCCTGGCGCCTGTTACGTGGCGTGTGGTGAGCGGCAACGCTCAGGGAAAGTCGCCGAGCCGGCCACCGCAGAGGTGGTATCCTAGTTGCGGCAGCCCTGCGAAGATGGTTCACGTCCCCGACGGGATTTGAACCCGTAGTCGTCTCCGAGAATCCAACAGAATTTCCGGTCTAGGCTGCTCCGGAAAGCCCTTAAAACTCCCCGGAAACGCCACGGGTGGCGTTTCTATAGCCGCTCAGCGGCTCGCGCTACGTGCCCAGCGCTAGGGGCGACAGGAACACCATCACTTCAGCCCGAGCTGGTTGACAAGCGCCTTGTGTGCTCCGCAGAAAAGGGACATTCCGGGGCAGCAGTGGGGCTTTGCGCGTTTGTGGTCGAGCCTTAGAGGGCGCTAATACGGCCTAGCTAATACGGCCTATTCCCGGTCCGCCCGGAGCGCGGAAACGAACGAAGGACAAGAGGTCGGGAAGTGAAGGAGGCAACAGGTGGACGTCGAGCATGGTCGTCTGGAAGAAGCCCGCACCAAGGAGGTTCCCTGGCGGAAATGGGGACCGTATCTCTCGGACCGGCAGTGGGGGACGGTGCGCGAGGATTACAGCGCAAACGGAGATGCCTGGAACTTCTTCACCCATGATCACGCCCGTTCCCGGGCGTATCGCTGGGGCGAGGACGGCCTGGGCGGGATCTCCGACGACAAGCAGCGCCTCTGCTTCGCCCTCGCCCTGTGGAACGGCAAAGACCCGATCCTGAAGGAGCGGCTCTTCGGGCTCACGAACAGCGAAGGCAACCACGGCGAGGACGTCAAGGAGTACTACTTCTACCTCGACAGCACGCCGACCCACTCGTACATGAAATTCCTATA
Organism: uncultured delta proteobacterium; assembly: GCA_963745025.1. Taxonomy (GTDB): domain Bacteria; phylum Desulfobacterota; class Binatia; order JACPRU01; family JACPRU01; genus CAVQIG01. The sequence goes on along the minus strand of CAVUWD010000008.1, from coordinate 108,530 downwards.
CAAGTACCCGCAGGCACCGTATCCCTACGCCGACCTGGTGGAGACGAACCGGCGGCGCAGCCGCAACGAGATGGAGTACGAGCTCCTCGACACCGGGGTTTTCGAGCGGGACCGGTATTTTGATGTCTTCGTGGAATACGCCAAGGCGGGCCCAGAAGACATCCTGGTGCAGATCACGGCAGCCAATCGGGGACCGGAGGAGGCCGAGCTGCACGTGCTGCCGACCCTGTGGTTCCGCAACGACTGGGCGTCGTGGATCACCCACCCCGCCGAGAAGCCGATGCTCAATCAGCTCGAGGGACGGGCAGGCGCGAGTACCATTGCGGCAACCCATCCCGTACTGGGGTCGTACTGCCTGTACTGCGAAGGTGATGCGCCGCTGCTCTTTACCGAGAACTCGACCAACCACGCCAAACTCCACCTCGACTACCCGGACGTGGGCCCGTACCTCAAGGACGGCATCAGCGACTACGTGGTCCAGGGTCAGCACGAGAGGGTGAATCCCGAGCGGCGCGGCACCAAGGCCGCCGCGCACTACCGGCTGAAGATCGGCCCCGGCCGCTCGGCGACGGTGCGGCTGCGTCTCACCGCCCAGGCTCCGGCCGGGTCGCGCACGCCGACAGAAGGGGGCGCCGTCCCCTTCGGGAAAGACTTCGACGAGACAGTGGCCGCCCGCCTGCGGGAGGCTGACGCGTTCTACGAGTCGGTGACTCCGCCATCGGTCTCCCCGGATGCCGCCAATGTGATGCGCCAGGCCATCGCCGGCATGCTCTGGTCTAAGCAGTACTACTACTGGGACGGCAATGCGTGGCTGGAGGAGCACCACGCCCACCCCCTCCATCGCGGCAGCCGCGACTTCCGGAACCGGGAGTGGTTCCACATGATCAACGACGACATTATCTCCATGCCCGACAAGTGGGAGTACCCCTGGTACGCGGCCTGGGACCTCGCCTTCCACACGCTGCCGATCGGGATCGTGGACCCCGACTTCGCCAAGCAGCAGCTCAAACTGATGCTCGGCGGGATGTACCTCCACCCCAGCGGCCAGATCCCCGCCTATGAGTGGAACTTCAGCGACGTGAACCCCCCGGTGCACGCCTTTGCGACCTTGGTCCTCCACCGCACCGAGCTGGCCCTGCGCGGCGAGGCGGATATCGAGTTCCTCAAGTCCGCCTTCAACAAGCTCGCGCTGAACTTCACCTGGTGGGTGAATCGCAAGGATCGGTTCGGCAAGAACGTCTTCGAGGGCGGCTTCCTCGGTCTCGACAACATCGGCGTCTTCGACCGGAGCGCCCCGCTGCCGACCGGCGGCTATCTGGAGCAGGCGGACGGCACGTCGTGGATGGCCTTCTTCACGCAGAGCATGCTCGAGCTCGCCACGGAGCTCGCCGCCCACGACCCCAGCTACGAGGACATGGTCGTCAAGTTCATGGAGCACTTCACCTTTATCGCCGCGGCCATGAACAAGCCCGGGCAGGACGGCATGTGGGATGAGGAGGACGGCTTCTACTACGACCTCTTGCGGCTCCCCGACGGCAGCGCCACGCGGCTCAAGGTGCGCTCGATGGTGGGGCTCCTGCCCCTGTGCGCCACGACGGTGGTCGAGAAGGCGCAGCGCGAGCGCGTCCCGCGGGCCGCGGCCGCGGTTTATGCACGCCTGCGCCAGATGCCCGAGCTCCTGGAGTCCATCCACCCCACGGGCCCGGGGCATTTCGGCGTGGCCGAGCGGGGGATTCTCGCCCTGGTCAACCCGGAGCGGCTGCGCCGGATCCTCTCCAAGATGCTCGATGAGAACGAGTTCCTGAGCCCCTACGGCATCCGCTCGATCTCCAAGTTCCACGAGCAGCACCCGTACGTGTTTCACGTGGGCGGCCAGGAGTACCGCGTGGACTATCTGCCGGCCGAATCAAATACCGGCATGTTCGGCGGCAACTCCAACTGGCGGGGGCCGGTCTGGATGCCGGTCAATATCATTCTTCTCAGGGCGCTCGGGAACTTCTACGCGTACTACGGCGATAACTTCAAGATCGAATGCCCGACCGGTTCAGGCAAGATGATGAACCTCTTCGAGGTCGCCAAGGAGATCTCCGACCGGCTCACGCGGATCTTCCTGCGCGACGAGCGTGGCCGGCGGGCCGTCTACGGTGGAAACGAGAAGTTCCAGACCGACCCCCACTGGCGCGACCACGTCCTGTTCTATGAGTACTTCCACGGGGATAACGGGGCGGGGCTGGGCGCGAGCCACCAGACGGGATGGACGGGCGGGGTAGCGTATCTCATTCAGCTCTTCGGAATGCTCGATTCGACAAAGCTGCTCGAGGCTGGAAAGGGTGCGTATTTTGCCCGCGGAAGGTCGGAAGCCGAGGCGACGGCATGAAGGCTTTGCCCGCTTAGCCCAGGCTTATGCCGAGCTCGGCATAAGCCGCGCTTCTTGACGATCGTCTCCACCCAATCCCCCACACGGGCGGCCGTCAGAGCTCCTTCGTGCGGACGACGCCGGCGACGCTCCACGGGCCACGCAAGCAGCTGACGCTGCTCGGTCAGGCGTACGATCTCGCGGCGGTCGTGAAGATGGGTGTGGTCGGCAAGACGGCGGCGCCAGGCCGACTACTGGATGACGCGGTGACCTGGTCTGCTCTCGTGCCACCAGACTGCTACCCGGCCTACGCGTTCGCGAAGCGCGCCCTGCAGGCGACGACAATGGCCGCAATCGACGCTGCGGCGCGGCTCGATCGGGATTGGCTGTCGCGTGGCATGTCAGATCCTGCGAGCTTACGCGCGCACGCGCGCCGCTACCGCGAGCTGAAGGGCCGGGAGATCACCTGGACGCTGCCCGGCTAAGACCCTTGTCCGTCTCGGGCAGCACCGGCCAGCCGCTGGCGCGCCTCGACGGCCTCGACTACGTCGGCCACATGATCGACGCCGAGCCGGTCGGCGTGCTGGGCGTAGTGCAGCACGCGGACGAGACCACACCCTATGCCCTGTTCCTGCGCCTGCTCACCTGTCTGTCGGAGATCGCGCCCGAGGCGCTGCTGCGCGCGGCCGACGAGGCGCTGTTCAAGGGCGGCCTCGGCGCGATCTCGGGCATCACCTGATCGAGTGCCGCACCGACGGCCGCACTCTCCCCGAGCGCGGAGACGAACTTCATCGCGCGCCGATCGTACCTCAAGCCGCTGCGAGCTGGTACACTCGCCGCGTGAGCGGCTCAGCGATCCGGTTCTACTTCGACTACATCTCGCACAATGCATACCTGGCGTGGGTGCAGCTCGGCCCGCTCGCGGAGCGCTGTGGGCGCGCGATCGAGCCGGTGCCGGTGTTGTTCGCGGGGCTCCTGAACGCGCACGGCCAGCTCGGGCCGGCGGAAGTCGCGCCGAAGGCGCGCTGGATGATGCTGAACGTCGCGCGCAAGGCGCGGCTGCTCGGGATCCCGATTGCGCCGCCGGCCACGCACCCGTTCCCGCCGCTGCTCGCGCTGCGCGCGACGTGGGCCGCGCCCGCCGGCGAGCCGCGCCGCCTTCTGATCGACGCGCTGTTCCGCGCCGCCTGGGCGGAGTCGCAGGACATCAGCGATCCGAAGGTCGTGGCGCAGGCTGCGCGCGTGGCCGGGCTGGACGGCGACGCGCTCGTCGCGGAGGCCGCCGGCGACCAGGTGAAGGCCCGTTTGCGCGAGGCGACAGACGCCGCGGTGCGCCTCGGGGTGTGGGGCGTGCCGACCTTCGCGGTCGACGGGGAGCTCTTCTGGGGCTTCGACGACCTGGCCTATCTCGAGCTGTTCCTCTCGGGGCGCGACCCGCTCCGGCCCGGCGACGCCGAGCGCTTCACGCAGTACAAGGCGAGCGCCCGCCGGCGGCGCGTCTGATTGACTACGCTCGGCTGCGCGCGCCGACGGCGCTTGCGACCTCGCTCGGGGCGGCTATCGCTCGGCCTTGCAGCATCCGGCTCACCGCTCATGGGCCGGCAGACGGCTCCGCGCGAGGCCGCCCTCGCGCGGAGCCCGCAAGCGAAACGGAGCGGAGCGCGCAGCGAGCAGGTTGTGCGCCTTGTTAGCATTTGACCCCGCGCGAGGCGCGGTGTTGTTGATGGAAGAAACCTGAGTGTCTTTGCTGCGCCGGTGTGCGTCGAGTACACCGGGATGTGCTCGGGTAGCTAAGACCGTAGCGCCAATGGTGCCTTCGCGCCCGTGGGTTAGCATGGTTCCGGGGGGCTTGCGGTTGTTTCATTGGTGAAGCCCTCCCTCGCACGGAGGGTTATCCCGTTTAGGAGAGGTCAAGCTCGTCAACGCCCGCCACGTCAAAAACCTGCCCGGCAGAAAGAGCGACATCCAGGACTGCCAGTGGCTCCAGCAGCTGCACACCTTTGGTCTACTCTCGGGATCGTTTCGTCCCGACGATCAGACCTGCGTGCTGCGCAGCTACATCCGCCAGCGCGATACTCTCATCCGCGACGCGGCCGCTCACGTGCAGCGCATGCAGAAGGCCCTGACCCAGATGAACATCCAGCTTCACAAGGTCATCAGTGACATCACCGGCGTCAGCGGCATGAGAATCATTCGCTCCATCCTCGCCGGTGAGCGAGATCCACAGCTTCTGGCCGCGATGCGCGATCATCGCATCAAGAGCACCTCCGAGCGCATCGCCCAATCCCTCCAGGGCGACTACCGACCCGAGCACCTCTTCGCACTTGAGCAATGCCTCTCGCTCTATGACACCTACCGCAGCATGATTGCCGACTGCGACCTGCGGATCGAGCAATGCCTGGGCGGCTTCGACACCCAAGTCGACCCTGCTCTCACGCCCCTGGGACAACCCAAGGCCACCCACCGCAAGCCCCAGCGCAACGAGGCTGGCTTCGACCTGCGCACCCACCTCTATCGAATCTCAGGCGTCGACTTCACCGCCATCACGGGGTTCGATGCCCTCACCGTGCAGACCATCCTTTCCGAGGTCGGCCTCGATCCCTCGAAGTTTCCCTCCGAGAAGCACTTCGCCTCCTGGCTTGCGCTGTGCCCCGACAACCGTGTCACCGGAGGAGAAGTGAAAAGCTCCAAGACCCGAAAAGCCTCCAACCGTGTGGCCACTGCCTTACGCCGAGCCGCTCAGTCTGCCGGCAACAGCCACACCGCTCTGGGTGCCTTTCATCGCCGCATGCGCGCCCGACTCGGGCCCCCCAAGGCCATCACCGCCACCGCCCACAAGCTCTCGCGCATCTTCTACCGAATGTGGAAGCACCGCCAACCCTACAAAGATCTCGGCATCGATTACTACGAACTCAAATTCCGCGAGCGCACCGTCCGCTCTCTCTCCAAGCGCGCCGCCTCTCTCGGCTTCCAACTCGTGCAATTACAAACCCCTACTGTCGTTGTTTCTTAGGAGATGGCGCCGCTCGCAAAGTGACCCTCGTTGTGAACTCGTCGTCAGGATCGAGAACGGGATGACCGAGGACACCGGCCACCGCGTCTTGGAGCCTGCCCACGACAATCGCCCAGACCAGCAACGCGCCGAGCTGAATTGGAACGGCGATGGCGAGCGTTACGAGCCGTTCAACAATCCATCGCAGCGTGGCGATCAGTCTTCTTCTTTGCGCCATCTAACGGCCTAGGTGATCAGCGGCCGGCGAAACCGGTCCGCTGCATCGCCGGGTTGGGCAGCGCCTCACGTGCAGTGCTTGAGCTTCCGAATCCTGGGAGCTCACGTGGATCGGCCCTGCGCCGCTAACACCGCGGCGAGCTCGCGGGGCTGGAGGGCGAAGACCGCATGTTCGGAGGCGATCTCGATGGGCTCCACGCCCAGGCGCGCCGCCATCTCGCGCTGTTTCGCGGGCGGTATAATCTTGTCCTCCGTGCAGAGCACGTAGGTGCGGGGCACGTCGGGAAGTGACCGGCCGGGCCAGGGCTGTTCCAACGCTGCCCAGCCCTGGGGGCGCTGCGTGGCTCTGAGGAAGGCAAGATACGCCTCCCGCTCCTCCGGTGGCGCGAGCGAGGCCAGCATCTCCAGGTCAAACGACCGGCAGCCGTTGCCGTCGTCATGTGAGACCGACAGCATCGTCTCGCGAACGTCGGCGCCAACGACGTCTGCGATCGAGCGCCCCGGCTCGGGAACGACCGCCGTCACGTAGACCAGGCGGTCGACGCGGGTCCGGCCGGGCACGAGCGAGATCGTCGCGCCGCCCGCCGAATGGCCGACGACCACGACCGGCCCTTCGATCCCGGCCATCGCCTCGACCACCGTCCGGGCGTAGTCGTCAAGTGTCGCCGCCGGGTCCGCGCACGGCAGGTCGACGGCGATGGCACGGTGACCGAGCGCCTCGAGCAAGGGAATCACCGGCGCCAACTCGGCGGGGCTGCCGAACGCACCGTGGACGAGAACGAACGTCGCCATCTCGATCACCTCTGCAAACAGCGTCTTGTCATCAGTTGGGTGAGGAGCATCTGTACTCAATCACCGGTCCTCGTTTGCCGCTCCTCCTGCCTAGCGCCTCCAGATGTGCGTCCGCCCAACTACGTATTGACCTGCAAATCCACCCTGCCCGAACCCATCGTTTATCACACCCGATAAAGTGGCATCGATTCCCCCACACCGCGCCCACCCCGCTGCAATCCCTCAATAACCCTGCACCTGACCAGCGCTCGTTAGCGCGTCATCCGGCAGGGGCCGCCGGATAGCGCGGGCGCAACGCGATTCCGCAGCTGCTTGATAATTTTAGTCGCCACGTCACAGCCCATGGGCTGGGCTACCCACGCCGAGGCCGAGGCGCCGCGCCTCCCCAATGAAACTCGACAGCGTGCCGACCCGCTCCGTTCGCGATTCCCTCGGTAGACCCAATGGCACACGTGTGGCACACGGATGAGAGCAGGCACCGCGTAACTAGTTGGAATAAAAGAGCCACCCGCCGGAATCGAACCGGCGACCTGCTGATTACGAATCTGTGATCCCAGGATAATTACGACTTCTCCTGAAACATCCTGAACTGGTTGTTCCCTGCTAGCATATGGAATTACTGAGTGTTTTTTGTTTCACGACAGCTCGCAGCTCACCGCAAAGTCCTCGCGATTTTGTTACCTATGTGTTACCTGGAAACGCCAGGCAACGACTTCGGAGATCCTATGCGCGTCCCCCTGACCAAGCTGTTCGTCGACTCCGTCAAACCGCCCCACCAGGGGCAAATCGATTACTGGGATACCCACGCTTCAGGCTTTGGCCTTCGCGTCTCCGCGGCAGGACAGAAGTCCTGGGTTACAATCTATCGGCACAACGGCCGGCTCCGAAGAATGACCCTCGGCGCCTACCCTACCCTCAGCCTTGCCGACGCTCGCCGGCTCGCTCGAGCTGCATTGCGTGACGCCGCTCACGGCGCGGATCCCGCCGGAGAGAAGCAGGCTCAGCGAAGAGCGGAATCTTTCGGCCAGCTGGCTGAACTCTACCTCGAGAAGCACGCCAAGGTTCTGAAGAGGAGCTGGCGCGAAGACGAGCGGACGATGAACCGGGAGCTGCTGCCGCGGTGGAAGAACTGGAAGGCGATCGAGATCAAGCGGAAGCACGTGATCGCAATGCTCGACGAGATCGCGGGGCGCGGATCGGGGATCATGGCGAACCGGACCCGTGCCCTCGCTAGCAAGATCTTCAACTTCGGCATTCAGCGGGGCGTCGTCGAATACAACCCCATCCACAACGTACCAATTTCGGGTGAGGAGCGGCGGCGGGACCGCGTCCTGACCGAGGAAGAGATCCGACAGGTATGGGGGGCGCTCGATCACGAGCGCCTGCAGATCGCAGCTACACTGAAGCTCGCCCTTTTGACGGCGCAGCGACGAGGCGAAGTGCTCGGGATGCGATGGGATGAACTCGATCTCGACGCAGGCTGGTGGACTATCCCGGCTGAGCGCGCGAAGAACAAGATGTCGCATCGGGTGCCGCTCGTTCCGCAAGCCCTCGATCTTCTCCGAAGACTCAGGGGACAGTCCGAGGGGTCGGCGTACGTTTTTCCGGGCTCCAAGGAGGAGCCCATTGCGAACCTACAAAAGCCGATGCGGCGCCTTCGTCAGCGAACGGGGATCGAGTTTCGCTTCCACGATCTGCGCCGCACGGCGGCGAGCCACATGACAGGGATCGGCATCTCGAGGCTCGTCGTGGGCAAGATCCTGAATCATGCCGAGCGCGACGTCACGGCCGTCTACGACCGGCACTCGTACGACTCGGATAAGGAAGATGCTCTCCTGAGATGGGATCTGCGGCTTCGAGACATCCTCAGGAACGATCAAAGGCAGCGTTCGGGGAAAGTCGTCGAGCTGGCTGCCGCAGAGGTGGTATCCTAGTTGCGGCAGCCCTGCGGAGAGGGTTCACGTCCCCGACGGGATTTTACACGTCTGCGCACCGAGCTTCTTTTTGATCCGCCGGATCAAGACCGCGGCATGACGACTCCCATTTATGTAGCTGATCTCTCCACGGCCCCGCGCGACGACACGCAGGCTGGGCCCCCCGACGGGATTCGAACCCGTCGCCATCTCGTGAAATCGCGAAGTTAACTCGGCCGGTTTCCGCTTGATTCAGCATGTTTCAACACCAGTTTGAACGCCGGCGTCCAAACTCCACTTGGAGTCCCGTTCAGGTTGGCGCGCCCTGCTGATCACGAATTCTCTACAGGACCCGACGGAGCCGAACCAGGAACAACCAACTCCGCCAACGGACGAGGATTTCGAGTGAGCGTGGGTGCTACTGGTTCGACGTAATTCGGAGGTGATTTGGTAGGTCGTTCCATAGGGTCTAGAGCAGCCCCGCACCCAATACCCACTGCGCGTCCGGCTGCCTTCCTCCTCCTCGCCTTCCTCCTTCTCGCCCTCCTCCTTCTCGGCCGTCGCGCCGGGACAAAACCTCCGCGTCGAGCGCGAAGACGAAGTGAATGCGGCCATCCCCGGCCACGGCCTCGGCCGGTGGATTCTCGTCGAAGAAGCTCTGGTCGTTCAGCGTCCCGAGCAGCGTGCGATCGGCGGAGAGATTGCCGCTGTGCTGCTTTAGGTAGACGTCTACGCGCTTGCCGTCGCGGCTCATGACCGCTTCGATCTCGACGTTCTCTCTACCTTGCGGCACCGTCCCCGCATAGATCTCCCGCTTGAACGCCATGCTGAAGCTCTGGAACACACGCATGCCGACGCGGCGCACAAACGGCGCGAAGCGATCCGCCTTGGTATTGAGCAGCGTGAAGTTGCCCCCACGAACGTCGGGCAGATAGTCGGCGGAGCCGCGCGGGCCAGGATCTGCCCAGAGGTCGGGCCGGCTGAGCGACGCGAGGTCGCGCTTGCCGCCTTCCGCCGTCTTATCGCCGTCGCCCGACTCCCCTTTGCGCAAGGCAGGATCGCGCGCCAGCTCCGAAGGGCGGATGAAGAGGTCGCTCAGTCCGACGAGCGGAGCCGTGTGCGTCGTCAGTTCTCGAGCTCGAGCGTCGGACTTGGCGAGCGCCGCGGCGCGTTCGGCTCCTTGGGTATCACCCTTGGATTTCGTCGCCGGCTGGTCGGCGGTTGCTTGCTTGGCGTTCTCGGGCCTGGCGGCATCCTGCGGGGGCTTCGCGGGAGGGGCCGGCTCGCCGCGCTTGATCATCTCTTCGGCGGCGCGGCTGTCGCGATCGCTGAGCAGCCGCGCTTTGTCAGGGGTCTGCTCGGGACTGTCGGGCGGGCTTACGATCTGAGTCTTCGGCGGCGCGACCCGCGGCTCGACTGACGGCGCAGCCGCTTGGGCCTGCTGGCTTCGCGGCTTCGATCTCGCGCGAGCGGCGTCCTCCGGCTGCAGAATCTCGACCTCGAACGGCGAGGAAGCGGGCTGCGGAACGCGTAGCGATGCGGCTACGAACAGAAGTGCAAAGAGCACGTGAACGAGAATGGAGAGCGCCAACGGCGGAAGCAGGCTTCCGGGCCGGTCCGTGCGCAGATCGGCGGCGTAGGTCATCGTTCGGCCGAAGCCCTTCGAAACCCTCCTGGACTCTCAGCCTCGCCGGCGCAGGTCACGAAGGCTGACTCTAGCCTATATGTCCGCATTCAATACCGATCGTCGGCTCGTCCAGGAACAGCACCGCCGGCTGATGAGGCACCGCTTGGTGAGCGCTGGAGCGGATCAACGAGGAGTTTCGACGACGGACCAAGACGCAGGCATCGCTTCCGGGCGAGGACGCCGTGCTGCTATTGCTCCTCGGCTTGCTGCGCAATGGCCAAGTCGTACTTCGTCGGATCGTTGGCTGGCAGGACATGCCCGCCGTCACGCCACGTGACAAGGCTGCATAGGACCACTGAAGATCAACTGATCAATTCGCCGAACAATGATGTTCTGCACTTTTCCACCACTTGACAGACACGACCCGCACCAACTCGCGGCAAATAAACCGGACCGCATGACGGATACCGGAGGTCATGAGTGTCGAAATGCGGAGTCGGGTCTTGAAGGTTCGCCTCCGGCGCTCGATCCGTAACGAGCAAGACAAGCTCCGTGAGATCTCAGAACTCTGTCCCAGCGACGACCTACATCCCTGGAGGAGGCGTGAAGTACACTCCCTCGTCGATCAGCACGCGGATTCGAGCCGTCATCTGCCCCGTCTCCATCTTTCTCCTGAGGATCCCGTCACTCGATGGGCATGGCGGGGTCGAGGGGCGAGGGTCCCGGTCGGCGAGACTCTTGCATCACGGCCGCGTTCACCTTCTCTATGTTGGCGAGCTGCTCGGGCTTCAAGAGCGCGCGGATGCGCAGCAGCGTCGCCATCTCTCGCTGCATGAGTTGCCCCCGGATCTCCGAAATCCGCCGCAGGAGCGGCGCTGTGTCCGTCGGTCGCGGAGACTTGGCCTCGAAGGTCTTCTCGGCGAGCTCGACACTGGCGGTCTGTAGAGCGTTCAGAAGCTCGCGCATCGGCGGGTTTTCCTTCTCCATCAGCTGGGTAACAGCCGCGTCTTGCTCCTCCGTCAGCTCGGCGGTTTTGACGATGACCGGGATCAGCATACCGGGGCCGTCGCCGACGAGAACGGGCATCAGGAGCGGCTGCCGCTCCGTCGATTCGGCATGTGCCGCGCTCACCCACAGCGTGACGACTCCGACAATGACAAGCCCGAGAATGATCTCTACGTAGGGGGCCAGCTTCGATGTGGCGGCAGTCGTCTTCGTCATCTCACTATCCCTTTCGGATATCAGCCCGGGCGATTCGCCAAGGGCCGACGTGTGCGGTGCGTGCTGCGGAGCTCGTCCAGCACGGGCAAAAGCAAGGTCTCGGCGTCGAGCACGAGGAGATCGCAAACGCTTCGAAATGCGAACGGGCATTGCCAGTAGCCATCAACAAACCACTGTCGAGCCTCGGCGGCGCGCGCCGTTGGCGCGAACCACACGGTGTCGCCGTACGAGCAAACGCGGTTCTCGAACTCGAGGCGCGCTTCATCGCTCCTGTGGATCGCTGCGGCGAGGCTCATGGCCAAATTCTCTCGTTCGAGGTCACGGATTCGGTCGCGGACCGTTTCGCGTGAAGGTTTACTTTGGTGGGCAGCAAATTTTGCGCCAAGCTCCCTTTCCTCCAACAACCTTCGACGTGGTGCGGCATCGCAGTCTGCGTCGCCTGCTGAAATCGGCAGAGTGGTGCTGAATTCAGCAGCCGATTCGAATCGCGAAAACTGGACGTTCGGGCGCCGAACGCGGGACTCGCCCCAGTGTCCTGTTCCACAAGTTCTGTGAACTAATTTGGCGCGTTCCGTTGGATTCGCTTCGCTCCTTTCGGCGTTGCAAAGCTCGGTCATTGCCCCCACCCGCGCCGTCGGGCATGAGCCGCGGGGGGCAGCCGCCAAGCACATCGGGCAAGGCGCGGTGAAGCTCGGCGCCGTCACGCAGCTTCGCCTCGATCTCTTCGGCTTTGACTTCTCGCTCTGCCTCACGACTCCCCCGGAGCAGGAGCGGTGAGATCCGTGATCAGCAGCCAGGGCGACCCGTGCGTGTACGCGGCGAACATGCCGGCGATCTTCGTTCCTGGCGGCGCATCCGCGAGGCGGTCGACCTCCTCGGACGTCCCTTCGATGGCGAACGGCTGCGCCATCACGCGCGAAAGGTAGCGATCGAGCCCGGTTTCGCCGGGCGTCCCATAGCGCGTGACCGACCGTGCGCGGTGATGTCGATTCGGTCCTGGATCTTAGCGTCCTGCGGCGCGCGATCGAGATAGCCCTCGATGATGTAGAGGGACGGCTGGCGCAAGTCGTTCGGCCAAAGGGCGAACGAAGCGGTGTGCGCTGCGGCGAGGAGACAGGCGGCCACGAGAAGCAGGCCGAGGGCGCGCGAGATGGTTCGTTTCATCGCTGGCATCAACGGGTACCGCTCTTTTAAACACCGAGCTGGCACTGGAGGTTGCACGCTACGCCTCGGAGTCGACCGATTGCGAGTCGCCGGAGCCCGAGTCGTCAGAGGGGTCGTCGTCGCCATTGCACGCGACCTGTAGATTCTGCGCGGACTGGAGCGTGTAAATCCTAGGGGAGATGCGCGGGGCGGCGGCGACCGCGGCAGCGCTCGCCGCCGCCGCGAGACCGGCCGTCAGTGCGGTAAGCGCCCAGAGGAGAACTAGGGAACGTGACATTGCTTTTCTCCTTTCGCGATAGGAAAAGGCGAGCTCCGTCTACGAGCTACCGTCACCAGACGTCGCGGTGCTGCCATCCGACGTCGGGCTGCTGGTCGAGTCGAAAACCTGCTGGAAGATCTGCTTTCGCTGCGCTTGCAGTTGCCTCAGCTGGTTGAGAACCGTAGCCGCCTGCTTTGCGTTGGGAGCGCCCTGGAAGAGGGTTCCCCATACCGTCATCTCCTCCTGAGCGAGTGCCTGGTGTGCGCTCGCATAGGCTGAAATCTGGCTTGCGCACGAGCTTCCCGAGACCAAGCAAGTCGTCAGGGCCTCGCGCACGCTCCGCAGGTTGGAGCGGTCGGTCTTGAGAGTCGAATCGTTCTTGAACGCCGTGGCGATCTGGCTCCTACTCAAACCCGCGGCGTGCGCGAGCAGCCAGAGATCTCCGTCTCCGCCGCCTCGATGACGTCCCCTGCCGTGTGCGGACGCCGCGCCGTGCATCGCCGCCACGGGGACGATCGAGACGACGCCGACCAGCGAAACTACACCCTTCGAGTCATTGCCTTCTCCTCCTGTTCGAACCCTTGTGTGAGCTTTATGATGTTGAGACGGAGGAGCGAGGCGGTTGGTTGACCTCGATGCGGATCCGGGAGGTGGATGGGGATGGCGCTTGGTCGGCACCAACTACCAGGTCTCGAACGCCTCGCCGTACCTTTCTCGTAGCGTCGCCGTTTGCGTTTCCAGCGAGGAGAGTCGGTGACTCAAGCCGCCCAGTAACGATCTCGTCTTTGCTTCTTGTGCTTCTCACGATCTCTCAGGAATTCGGTCGCCTTCGATTTGCACCGACCATTTTGTACGCAATAGCGCTGTCGGCGATTCGGCACGAAGAATTTTCCGCAAACGGGACATTTCAGTATCCGTGCGTTATCGTCGGAAGACCCTAACGCTTCTCGCAGCGCGAGGACGACACAACTTCGGGGATCCCACGGAGCGAAACTCTCCTCGAATACGCCGTTGGAATCCCACTCCCAGTGAAGCGACCCGGACAACGGGAGAATGCCGACCCCGGAGCTTCCGATGGCGAACGGCTCCAGCCCCGGCTCTCTCCACTTCTGAACAGTCGCCAGGGCGGCGTACTCCTTGGACGACGCCCAAGAGTCTTTGGCCGCAAGGTTCGTGAGAATGTCTCGAATCTCGCGCTGAAGATCGCGCAGGGAGTAACTCCCGTACCGAATCTCGCGTGCATAGGGGGAGAGTTCGCAAAGTCTCTCGTGCCAGGCTTGCCGGACTTCATCCGTGGGTTGGGCAGCTGGACTTTCACCACCCGGATTGTTCGGCACCAGCTGCTCGTTCGCGAGATCGACTAGAGTACGGACGACGACGTTCACGCGAGCGGTCGGTCGTTTGACCGTACCGGTGTCGAGAGGCTTCGCGCCTGCCAGCGATCGGTCCCTATTCCAAAGGGCCGAGAGTGGGGAGTAAGCCGTGGAGCGCTGATCGTCGACGCTTCCCCTTTTTCGTGGCGGCGACGCTGGTACCGATGACTGTTGGATCAGCACCTTGTTGTCCTCGGCGAGGTAGCAGAGATAGCGCTCGCGTAGAGCCACCATCTCTTTGACCGACGCCCCGAAAAGCCGAACGTCCTGCACGATCCCCTCGGAGAGGATCTGAGCCGGCAGGTCGCGGACCTCGGAGACGGGCAGCACGCTCAGCGTTGCCCACGCCGCGGCGGCGCTCGCACCCAGTGCTACGAGCATCGGGTTCTGTCGTTCGGCCGCTGGGCCTCGCGGAATGCCCACGGCCGCCAAGCCAACTCGTGTTCCGCTGAGATAGAACGCCAAGACCGGAAAGCCGGTCTCTTCCGCCTGCCGAAAGAGCTTGTAGGGGATACGCCGCAGAGAAACGCGAAGATCGTGCTTGATCGTTTTGAGGATCGTGTCCTCCCAACGGATCCACTTCCATAAGAGGGAAAGCTCTTCGGGACTGAGACGAAGCCGGCGCTCGAGACGTTCGACGCGGCGATGTTTCTCCGCCGTGCGGCTCTCGCGCGCAACCGTCAGCGCATCCTTGGCGAAGGAGAGCTGCAGGATTCTGGACGCGAAGGACGGAATCCTCGCCTGGCGTCGTGATCGTCGCTGCAGGGAGATTGTCGTGAGGGCGCGTTGCCGCACCTCTGCATCTGACGACGTGATGGCAAAGACGCGGTAGAGGATACCGAGCTGTTCAAGGGACTGTTCCGACTCTTCACGTAGAATCTCAACGAGGCCATCGAAATACCGTCGCTTGGAGGCTTGGTCGAAGCTCGCCACAGTCTTCCTGGATTCAGATTTTGACTTCCGTTGCATTAGACGTGCCAGGGCGCGGTGCTTTGGCGTTAGTCCCGGAGCCGATCGTAACTCCCAGGCTACCTGCTGTCCAGCGAATAATTCTGATTTGTGCCTCTATCGCTGGGCGACATTACCGTCCGTCAGGCCCTCCCCGAATCGCCTGAGAAGCGGCCGCATGACATATTTGTGTTGTGCGCGGCCAAGAGAAACGCCCTCATGATTGCGACAGCGCAAGCGGCGTGAGCCCCGCGAAGGGTCTCGACGAGCTTGGGTCTCGCCGAGGAAGCGAAGAGCCGCCATCGAGCACGCCGCTGACGTCGGCGACGCGGTCGATTCGCTTTCCCGACGTACGCGCGATGACCGGCTTGTCGCGGAGCACCATCTGGCGGCTGGAGCAAGCGAACCAGTTTCCTCGGCGGCGACAGCTGTCCGCCAGGGCCGTCGGCTGGATTGCCGACGAGATAGAGGCCTGGCTCCGCACGCGCACAGCCGTGTGAGACTACTCATGAGCGACCCCAACCTTCTGGACCCACCCGTCCCCGAGCCAGAGCGTACGGACACGATCATGGGTGGCGAAGTCCAATCTTCTACCGACGGTCCGGCTTCGTCGACGGAATTGGCAACAGCCGCTGATGGCCGGCGCGCAGAATCTCTCGATCTGCTTCGCGTTCTTCGCGGGCTTCATGAGCTTCGGCTGCTACTGCTTCAGCTAAAGCAGAAATCCACCGCAGGCGGTTCCCGACTGTCAGGCCTGTGATCGGCTCAATAGTTCAACCAGCATGGGACTTTTGTCATCCGCGAAGAAAGGGTGCAGCTAGCGGTGAAAGGTAACAGTTCGCCGGCGGTCACTTCCTTGGCGTCGATGCGCTTCTGGAGGTTTGTAAACTCGCTAAAGCGTCGGCCATGCCCAGTTCGATGGCCGACCTCATTTCGGGCGAAAGCCTTCCGGCCTTTATGCCGCTATCCTTTGCCAAAAAAACTCGCGCTGAACGTGTTCACGGCGCGCCCGGCGACGGAACGATCCTCGGCTCCCAGGAGGAGGGTGATTCAATAGCGCTCGACGGTCTCGCCACGCCTGCCGAGCAGTTTCCGCATTTCGGCGAAGATAAACCCCGTGGCACGCTCAGGCGGAGACGTTGCGCGTTCCTACCGGTCCGAATTTTCGGGTGAATGCTCGCGCCTGGATCGTGCGGTCGAATCACCCGGCGCCCACGAAGGCGGGTCGCCGCTGCGCGGGCGCTCCGGGTCGACGTGGTAGAGCGAGCTTCGGTCAAATAGGTAGCGGCCGACAACGCCGGGGAGGCGCTCGGGTACGCCGATGAATTGGTTTTGAACGAGGGTTTGGAGGCTGACGCCTTCGTTCCGCGGGATCATCCCGGTCGAATGCTGCACGACGAGGGAGAGATTCCACCACACCGCGGCCAGGGCTCCTGCAACGGGCGCAGCCCGCGGTAGGCGCGGCGCGAAGCGATCGGCGAACACGGCGAGCCCGACCGTCGCGATCGGCAGCGAGCTGATGAAGAGGCGCTGCCCGAAGCCGTGGCCAAAGGCCACAACGTAGCCCGAGATCAAGGAGACCTCGGCGGCGACGGCGAGCGCCATCGCCTTGCCGCGAGGGTCGCTCACGGCGAGTGTCCCGAGGCCGGCGAGAGCAGGCAACAAGATCGGCGACCAGAGGAAGAGTCCGTGAAAGGGCGAAAAGAGCACGCCTGGAAGATGGTAGGGGATGAGCGTGAAACGCCCCTTCACTGAGATCACGCCGAACGGAGTCAGTGAGCCATTCAGCACCTCCCAGGTGCAGATCTGTGGCAGGAAGGCGAGCGCGAAGCCGCCGCCGATCGCCGCTCCCCAAACGGCCAGGCGAGCGAGGCGCGCGCGGTCGTCCCGCTTGCCGGAAAAGAGCGGCGCGGCAAGCGGCGCGAGAACGAGCAGCACATCCTGCAAGCGCACGCTGGCGACGAGCCCCGCGAGGAGCCCAATCACGAAACCGGCGCGTGGGCTCTCCTTCGACCGCAGCCACGCCCAGAGAAGCAGCGCCGCGGCGAAGAAGGAGGCCGCGTGTGACATCGGCGGCGTCACGTACATGTAGAAAAGCAGGTTCGTTCCGAGCCAGATGAGCACCGTGGCGAAGAACGCCGAACGCGCACTCGCAAAGCTGCGGCAGGCCTCCTGGGTGAGCAGCAGACCGAGGGCGCCGTAGAGCATCGAGGCGAGACAAACGGCCGAGAAGTCGGCGCGCGAGTAGCCGGGTGGCGTGCTGGCCGCGCCGAGCAACCATTCGGCACCGACCGTCGCGAGATAGAAAGGCGACCAGAGCACCGCCGAGCCGATCGGGCCGTTGTTCGGCGGCCGGCCCGCGGGAGTCTTGGGGCCGAGAAACGTCATCGCAAAATCCGCGTACTCCTTCGGGTCGCGATCCACGAACCAGCGGTACTCGTTGGTGAAGTCGAGATCGCGATCGAAGACCATAGAGCGCAGGTAGGCGAAGTACTGGATCTCGTCGGAGCCGTAGAGGCGGAGCGTGGTGAGCGGCGCCAGCGCCAGCGCGAGCAGCAGGATCGCGACGCGGTAGCGATCGAGATGCGGCGCTATGCCAGGCTCCACGGACGAAGGTCTGGGTCGAATAGGTCCACCCCCGCGGGGCGGTAGCCGGCGTGCGTCAACACGAAGCCGACCGTCGACGATGCGTCGGGCGACTCGAGAACGCCTTGCGTCCTCTCGATGCAGCAACAGATCTCGATTCGACCCCCCAACTGTGCAATTCAGGTTCTCTAATGCCCGTCCGTCGGGCCATGGTAAAGGTGGCTGCAGTTGTGCACTAAGAGCGAACGTCGGGCACGGCGATCTACCGGTCGATGATCGACGTGATTACGCGGTATCCGATGCCCGTGCGCCGGTCACGTGAATACACACGCCTCACGATTCGTCTCGACAACAAGGACTGGGCTCCGTGCGGACCGATGTTCGGCGGAGCGAGTCGATGCGCATCGTCGAGCTCTTTCGTGAGCGGCTTCCGCGCGGGTCCCCTTAGAAGAGAAGGAGACCCAAATGAAAGTTCGACGAATTAGTCTTTCCGCACTACCGGTGGCCGCCGGTGCATTCATCTTCATTGTAGCCGCCCCCGCGTTCGCCGGAAACGCCGAGGTAGGGTCGCTGCAGGACGGACGCGTGCACGGATTCCAAGGTTGTCTCACGCAAGAGTCTACCGGCACTCGTTATTTCGATTTGACCAATGCCAAGAGCGACGACGGCAAGAGTGTCGGCACGGTGCGGCTGACAGGCAGTTTGTTCGGGATCCAGCCGAAGGAATCGTTGAACCAGGAGCGCACGTGAACGGCATCTATTTGGGTCACTATGCGACCGACCCTGCAGGTGGCCACATCGCAGTTGAAGACGTCTCACTCGCGGGCGCGAGATGCTCCTGATTTGCTGAAAGGCTCCCGCGCGCCGCCTACAGGCGCGCGCGCGGGGCGTGCCTTGAATCATTTCGGCAGGAGAAAGAGCGCCGATGCGATCAGGAGGCAAAAAGCCAGTGCGAGAATGCCTTCGAACTCGGGCTGCGCGAAGATTGCCCGTGATCGGAGAGGCAAGCCGCCGTCACCGACCCAGGTGAGCAAGGTGGTCGCGAAGCTCGGGTAAGTCGAGCAGACGCTCGTGAAGGCGGTCGGCGACCCACTGGTGTCCGGCATCGCTGTAGTGGCCGGTGCTGGCCGAGCCCTTCGGAATCAGCATCGAGGTCATACGCCGCAGCGATAGCTCGCGAAACTCCGGAATCAAGTCCCCGTATGTGAAGCCCGCGGTTTCGGCCTCGGCGCGCGAACGTTCCCGCCAGGGATCCGACTCGTCCGACGCTGAGCCTTACCTTCGGGAAGTGGATCTCGTCATCGTGATCGGCCTCCGATCCCACAGCGCGTCGCGGAGAGCGCGCCTTGGGCCCACGTCGCCGACCCCACAGGCGGGTAGGACCTATTCGAGCGCGTCTTCCGGTGGAGCGCCGGGGGCCAGCTCTCTCGGCCGCGGGCGGATCGGGTAAGTTTTCACTCCAGGCACCACAGGCAGACTCCAACCAGGACGGCCCAGAAGACGGAGTCGGCGATGACCCAGGCCAAGAGGCGATGGAAATCGTCCATTTTTCCTTGACCTGTTGATCCACGAGGTGCCCAAGGACAGCGCCCGGCCGAGCTCAGGGGGTGCCGCGGGGCTGCTTCAGCTCGATGACTCGCTCGAGGGCGTTGCGCGGGCCCATCAGGATCGGCGCGGCGCTAACGATCTCGCGCCATCGCCGCGCCAGGCCGGCGAGCGCGCGGGCATTCCACAGGTTGCGCAGCGGGAAGTAGCTGAGCTCATAGAAGGTCAACAGGCCCCAAAACGCTGCATCGCGCGTGAGCCCTTCGCCGGGAACGTGGATGCGCGCGCGCTTGCTGATGCCGACCAGGCTGACCCCAGACTTGTCGATCGCGTCGCGGAGCATGTGGAAATTGATGCGCACCACCGAATGCACGTCCGCCGGCAGCGAGGCGGTGCGGTAGACGCGCCGCGATCCGAGGTCCACGACGAAGAATTCCTCCGCGGGCGTGACGAAGGCTACGCGGCTCGCGAACGCACGGCGCAGAGGCCAGGGCACAGCGGCGGCGAAGCGCTCGAAGTAGTCGCGGAATACTTCGAACTGGAGAGCCGGCGTTGCGCGCTCTTCGGCGGCGGCGCGCCCTAGCGTCTCCATCTTCTCTTCATGCAGCGCCTGCAGGCGCTGCGCCCGCTCGTCCCGCGACAGCCTCGGCGCCAGCACGAACCCCGCGCCACTCTCCCACGAATCGCCGGGCGACATCGGTACGATCTCGACCTCCCCAACCTTGTCGCGACAGGCATCGAGTACATCGTCGGGCGAGATCAGGTAGCGGTTCTGATCGATGCTTTCGGGATGGAGGTGGCAGACGTTACTGGCAAACGGAATCGCCCAACGCGGCCCCACCAGCTGGGCAAGCGAAGCGAAGCTGTCGGTGTAGTAGCTGAGCGGCAGGAGCTTCAGCGCCCGCTCGTCGGTGGCGGTGTAGCAGAACGGATAGGATTGAGCGGGGGCGTGGCTACGCAGGAGAAAATCGACGCGGGGGTGGCGGCGTCGGATCTGACGCAGCGCCAGCTCACCCGGCTTGGCGTCGTTCATGTTCAGCACGGTGGCCGTGCCGTCCGTCACCGCTACGGCAGAGTCGTCGGCTCCGCTCTGATAGGAGAAGAGCTCGAGCGCGCCAATCTTCGCGCTCCCGCCGTGGGAGACTTCTTCGACCCGGAGGTAACCGCGCTCGCGGAGCTGCGTGGCCATGCGGGGAGCCGGAAAGCGCGGAACCAGGATGCGGACCGACTGGGGAAACCGCCGCAGCGACGGGAAGTGGAAATGGTCTGGATGCTCGTGCGTGTAGTAGACGGCCGTGATTGTCTCCGGATGGACCAGGTCAGCGCGCGGCGGAGGAAACAGCCACCACGACCGCCAGTAGCACGACCCGAGAATCCAGGGATCGATGATGAGGCGGTCACCGCGGCCGGACTCGACGAGCAGGCACGCCTGGCTGATGATCGTGAGTTTCACGTCAAGCTTCGCGCACCTTCCGGCACCAGCTTCCGCCAGCGGTTACACGGAAGTGGAGCCCGCATTTACTGCCGTGACCGCCTTCCGAGGCGATGGACGTTCGCCAAGGCGGCCTGGTCGCGACGTGCTTTGCGTCGCACGCGCGCTCTACGACACCGGCGATGGGCGGGAACTATTCGTTTGCGTGCGCTTCGCGCGCCCCCCCACGACCATCTCGACGAGCACCACCCCCCCACCAAAAACCCCGAGCGCGCCGAGTATGTACCCAAACCGCGTGGGCAGCTCGTGGATCCCAAAGAGCGTCATCGACTCCCCGGCTACGAACGACGTGCCGAGCACGTACAGGCCGACAAGGAGCAATCCGGCCGGGATGAGCAAGGCAATCTTGTTTTGCACAGGCAAAGCCTCCCTTCGGCGCTCGCGCGAACTGCGCGAGACAATTCGACCAGGCACGAATATAGTGCGAGCTGGCCAACCGACCATTCGACGACGGGAGGAATCTCCCCTGGTACTTTGGTAGGAGGGGTTGGCTCAGACTTCCGGGTCGTGCACTCCGACCAAGCCTTCGCGGATCGCGTAACGAGTCAGCTCGACACGATCTCGCAGAGCTAGCTTTTGGAAAACGTTGTTGAGGTGCGTCTTCACCGTGAGCTCGCTGATGAACAGTCGCTTAGCGATCTCCGCGTTGCGCAATCCGACCGCCACCAGCCGGGTGACCTCACGCTCGCGCTCCGTCAGTGACGTCCGGCCGGGGGATCTCCAATCTTCGGCGAGTTCTGTCTGTAGATGAGGTGGAAGCCAGACGAGTCCTTCCGCGACAGCCCGGATGGCGCCGACCAGCGTCTCGAAGGCGAGGTGCTTCTGAACCACGGCTCGTGCGCCCAGTCGAACCGCCGCGAGCGCATCCGCGGAGCGCTCGCTGGCAGTGACGACGACCACGCGTACTCTCTTCGACAACTCTTCGATGTCGTTGAGTGACCAGCGCTCCATCTGGAGATCGAGCAGCAAGACGTCACACGCGACGCGATCGATCGTCGCCGCGAGATCTCCGGCTCGTTCTACCTCGCCAACCACCTCGATGTCGGCCTCCCGCGCGAGCTGAGACCGCAGAGCTCCGCGGAAGAGGGCGTGGTCGTCGGCCAGAATGACGCGGACGCGATTCTTCATCAGGTGTACGCAGCGGGTAGCTCGACCTCGAGGTGTACGCCTGCCCCCGACCGATCGCAAACTTCGATTCGCCCGCCTACCTCCGACACCCGCGAGGCGATCGACCAAGGCGCCTGCGTTCCTGCGGGGAAGCCGATCCCATCGTCGTCGAGCGAGATGCGCACGGTTCCGGCCTCTTCCCTCGCGGAGAACACCGCCGAGGTCGCGCCGGCATGGTGGACGACGTTGCGTGTACCCTCGAGTAGGATTTGCAGGATTTGCTCGGTCACGGCCCCGCGCGCGCGAAAGCGCACGTCGACCTCGAAGCGCGTATCGGAGTTCTCGGGCATCGAAACCGCAGTCCCCTCGAGCTCCGCCAGCGAGCGTACGTACGCTCGGACCTCGTCGTACTCCCGCGTGATGCCGGACTGAAGATCGGTGATATCAGCGATTCCGCGCTCCAGCTGCCCTTCCGAGAGCCACTGACTGCACGTGGCGAGGCGAAGCTTCACCGCCGCAAGCGACTGGATGAATCCGTCGTGCAAAGAGCGCGCAATCGTCAGCCGCTGCGCGCGGGTCTCGAGCTCCCGAACCCGGGTCTCGAAGTTGATTCGCTGCTGACCGAGGAAACTGATCAGGTACCCCGTGATTGCCAGATAGACCGGACGCATCAGATAGGCGCTCGGCGCGGTACCCTGCGAGGATAAGACGAGCAGGGCCAAATACAGCATCGCGCTGCACAGAGTAACCGTGATCGTCGCGCGAAAACCCTCGCGACAGCCGACGGCGATGATGGCGAATGCGAAGAACACGAACGACGGGCTCGTCCTTCCTTCCGTGAACACTGCGACAATGACGGCGAAGAAAATGTCGAGCATCTTTGAGGCGAGGTGAAGCCGCGGACCGAGCGGCCGATAGCTGGAGGCGGCGTGCATCACCGCGCTGTAGCCGAGGTGGGTGCACAGCGCGGCCAATGCATAGCGGTCGATGCGCATCGGCCCGCCCGTCAACCGTATCCATGGAGTCATGTCGGGCACATTCGGATCGGCATAAACGGAAACCAGGGTGGCGAGAGACAAAAAGATCCGAGCTCGAGCGATGTTGAGATCCAGATCGGCAAGATGACGTGTGATCATGGAGGTTCGCCTTTGTCGCCACGGGTCGCTGCGCGCCCGCGTAGTTGGCTGCATGATCGAACTACACGCACGGTGAGTCGGTCCGCAATGCCGCGCGGACGGTGTCTTCGATCCAGGCGGGCACCGAAGGCTTTCGATTTGTCCCGCGTTCTGTTCTCTTCGCCCGGTTCACCGGCGCGACACGGTTGGTACAACCGGCGAATGAAGTGCTCGGTGAGCTTCCGATGCATTGTTCCATGAAGGCGGCCGCAACGGGGCTCCTGCGGTCCCCGTTGAAAGTATCGGGTTCGGCGGTCGGGCAACGACCACGGAGTCCATGCGACCCACCCCAGCGCCGCAACCGGGTCGTGGTAGGGCGTATTCCGTAAGACTTCGCAGCTCCCTGGGGATTCATGCGTCCTGCGTGCCTGGTCTCGGCTTTCATTGCTGCGCGCAGGCGATGAGTCGAGGAACGGAACGTCAGGCACCGAGCCCAGCTCCTTCGTGAAGAAGCCGAAGGGCACCCGCCGCGTGCGGGGCGGCCAGCACGGTAATTTGATCGCCGGCCATGATGCGAGACTCGGTAGTGGGTACTTCCTCGCGCACTCCCCGCCGGAGCAGGATCACGATGCAGCCTGGCGGAAGTCCCAGTTCGCGCACTCGCCGACCGTCGAACGGGGCTCCGGACGTGATGGTGAGGTCGAGAAGCAGGGTGCCCTCGAGTGCCGCGTTCTCCTGACTTCGGACGAGGTCACGGTCGAGCAAGGCCTCGTACACGGGGCGGTCGCGAAGGAACTCAGCGACACCATAAGCGGTAAGACAGGCGACCAACAGGGCAAGACGAGCGAGTAGTTACCCGTCATCTCCACGATAAGGACGATCCCGGTCAAAGGAGCGCGGACGATCGCGGAGAAACGAGCGCCGCCCACGGCGGCCCGGGCACCGGCCCAGCCGATGCAGCACGTCGGCCGAGCGCCAGGGGCACCTTAATCGAGCCGCGAATCGAACAGAACCGGGAAACCGGGTGGAGATCGGGCGGGTAGGGGCTCTGGGCATTCCGACGTGCTTGCCTGTCCCGAAAGCAGCGAGCGGCTGCGCCTGCTCGCGACCATCGAGCAGCCGGCGGTGGCAAGACGAGCCGCCAGCCAAAAGAATCCAGTGGCACGGCAGAGGTCATGGGAACCCTCGTCGCTCGCGGTACGCTCAGCGCCTTCGCGCGAGACTCCACTTCAGAGCCGGCGGAGTAATCATGGTGGTGACTATGATCATCACGACCAAGGCGGAGTACGTGGAAGCGTCGATGATGCGCTCGCCATGGACCGACAACGCGAGCCCCATGTTCGCGAAGATCAGCCCGACCTCGCCGCGAGGCACCATGCCGATTCCGATCGACAAACGGTCGATGCCTCGGCCTGTGACCGCTGCCGAGCACGCTTGCTTGCCGGCGATCGCGGCAATGGTGAGCGCCGTGGCCAGGCCGACGATCGTAGGCTCCGTGAACGCACGAAGGTCTGCGCGGGCTCCCATGACGACGAAGAACACCGGCACGAGGAAGCCCGAGATCGGATGAACGAGTTCCCGAAGCCCGGGCTCGCCACGCTCGACGAAGATCGCGGAATGCAAGGCCTCGAGAATGAGACCGGCGGCGAACGCTCCGACGATCGACGCAAGGCCGATCGCATTCGCAAGCCACGCGAGGAGGAAGCAAGAGGAGAGCCCCGCCGCGAGCAGCACGCCTCCCGAACGGAGGGCCGCTGCCAGACGGAAGATCTTCGGTGACAGATAGACACCGAGAATCAGCGAGCCGGCGAGAAACGCAATGGCCTTGCCGAGTATCGCGGCTATTGCGCCGTAGGAAAGATGGCCGCCCGTATCGGCTGCCACGACGACACCGCTGACGACCGCGAGCACGACGAGACCGAGCACGTCGTCGATCACAGCCGCACCGAGGATGATTCGTGCCTCGCGGCTCTGCGACCGTCCGAGGTCCTTCAAGACCCGCGCGGTGATACCGACGCTCGTGGCACAGAGTGTGGCGCCGAGGAAGGCATGGACGTACGTGCTGTGCTCCGGGAGGAGCCACGCCCCCACGCCCCAGCCCAGCGCGAACGGAGCGACGACTCCGGCCGTCGCCACGAGCATCGCCGAAGTCCCGACGTCGAGCATCTCAGCCACGGTCGACTCGAGACCGACCTCGAAGAGCAAGATGAGCGCACCGATCCGAGCGAGCATCTCGAGGGACAGGTCCGTTTTGATTCCCGCAAACGCCGAGACCCCAGCGAGCGAGAGATTGCCAAGCACGATGCCGCCGATGAGCTCGCCGAGAACGGCCGGCTGACCTGCGCGCACGGCGAGATCGCCACCGAGCTTTGCGGTCACGAGGATGACGGCCAACCAGAGGGCGACTGCTGCGATCGGATCGTCGTGAGATGCTTGCGCCTCCGCCCACGCTGGGCTCGTGGCTAAGAAGAGGGCGAAGAAGAACCTTTTCGTCACGATTGACCTGCGAAGCCCAGAGTTTCCAACTCGATTCACGACGGCAAGCACTCATAGTCGCATCTTGGGGCAAACCGGAATGCTCGCATCCTCGCATACGACTGGCGCCTGTTCCCCGCTGGCTGCATCACGGCAGATCCCAGCATGATCTCTGCAAAGGTTGCCCCGCCAGCTCTCCAGGCCTTCGTCGTGGGGTTTGGTGCAGCGGCTTAGCCATAGCGCCAGCAGCGGCACGGTCACGAAACGCACAAGTATGGTCGCCTCTGCCAACGATGGCGCCCACCTGCCTACTGCGAAAGCCCTTACGCCGTCTCTCTCGCTGCTGCACACGCCTCGTGGAAGACGGCTGGCCATCCGGCTTCCACGGGTCGTTGCTGCGCCGCCCATCCGTGGTTCCAGCATCAGGCGCGAGGCCGGTGCGATTCGGCCGTGCGCCGAGGACCCTGCGCCTCAGCCTTCAGCTTCCCGCGCATTACGGAAGCGATGACCACGGCGCCAAGGATTCCGACCCCGCCGAGCACGAAGCCGAAGCGCTTCTCCAATGTCGCGCCGAGGAAACGAAATTCCTCCGCGGCGGTGAGCGCGATAGCGATGAGTGCGATGCCGACAAGGCCCATCGCGCAAGGGACTGCAAGGAACGCCTTGTTCACGGGATGATTTCCTTTCGTAACGCGGAACCCGTTGTGGCCTGGCCCGACGGTCGGATCGGGAAGTGGAACGCACCCGGCGCGCTCCGCCAATCCAGCGGAAGTAGGGATTTCGCCCCTACTTTAGGTGGAGGCCGAGAAGAGGGACGTTGCTCCCGTCAGAGCGGGGCGGCGGAGCGGGAGTGCGGGCGTCTGAGATCGAGGCGTTATCTAGCTCGCGGCGACCAGGACCTGAACCGGTTGAGTAGGCTCGCTCGGTATCACGCCGAATGCGGGAGTTTCTACGTTGCGGCGCCTGCCTTCGGGCGGCCCGACGCGGCGTGATCGAGGCAAATGTGGCTTTGCGCGTCAGGCCCTAACGCCGCGAAAGAAAAAATTCGCCAGCTGCTCGAGGCGATGGGGCAGAAGGTATTCGACTTCGGCGAGGACCCCGGGGCCGCCAGCGTCGTGAAGCTCACCATGAACTTTCTGATCATTGCCGCGATCGAGGCCCTCGCCGAGGCGCTCACGCTGGCGGAAAAGAGCGGCGTCGATCGAGTCGAAACCGTGGAGATGCTCACGCAAACAGCCTTTGCCTGTCTCGTGTACCAGGGCTTTGGCTCCGAAATCGCCCGCATGGTGCACCAGCCCGTGACATTCAGGATGGAGCTCGGCCTCAAGGACGTAAAACTGATGCTTGAGACCGGGGCGGAAGCAGGAGCGCCAATGCCTATAGCCGCCTTTCCCGCGAGCGGTTCGTGTCCAGTATTGCCAAGGGACGGGGCGACATGGACTTTTCGGCGATTGCGATATGCGCGCGTGACGATGCGGGCCTGGGCAAGCCCAAGTAATAGCCGAAACCGGAGCGAAACGACGCGGACGATAGGAACTCGGGCGGTGATCGCCGGATTTATCCTCTTGGCGCTGGGCCAAAGCGCGTTCGCGATGGACTTCTAGTCCGAAGTTCCTCGACTTCCCAGCCTTAAAGTGTGGAGGAAGAGTCGAGGAGTCAGGGGGTTAGTGGTTTTGCGCCCCTTGTGCGCCCCGTCAAAGCGGGCGTAGAGCGGTAGAGTGGCAGTGCCGGTGTCCTAGATTCCAACCTTACGTACGCCCGCGAGCTGCAGAAAATCTTAGGAAGGCGCAGCTCGGCGCCGGGCACCGGCCTAAGCGTGCGCTACGAACCCTGCTCCGGGTAGTCTGGCAAACGCTCCCGAAGGCGCGGTAGGACTACCCGGGCCAGACAAACACCCCGCTCAGCGACGTGAGGTAAATCCCCGGGTAGCCCTGCGGACCTTCGCTTGTTGAAATTTATACGATCATGTAATGCCGCTGTTGTCGTCGTGGCGTGATCGAGCATCTCAGTGAGCGGCCCAACCGATTGGGGGGACGAGCGCCCCTACGAAAGGCCCTCGGTCGTTCATGTACGGGGGCGCACGAGCCGCGTCGCGCAGGTTCTGCTCGCCTTTGGCGCGATGATATTGCTCGCCGGGGCGGGGGTTGCGCTTACGATCGTTGCCGCGCGGTGGGCGAGCACTCCGTACCCGATCGCTGTCTTCCAGCGGCCGCTCGTCGAGATTGTTGTGCAGGGTGCCCCTGAGCGGCCGGCGCGTTCTTCTGGGAGCTGGCCACCCTCGTTGACATCATGCTGCTGGGGCACTGGATCGAGATGAAGTCGGTGATGGGAGCCTCGAGGGCCCTGGAGGAGCTGGCCAAGCTCATGCCCTCGGACGCGCACAAGCTCATGCCCGACGGGAGCGTGAAGGACGTGCTGCTGAGCGAGCTGGCGGTGGATGACAAGGTCCTGATCAAACCAGGCGAGAAGATTCCCGCGGACGGTGTCACTGTGAATGGCGAGAGCTCGGTGCTACGACGAGGCCCTGCTCGTGTACGTGCTGGGCCTTGGTTCGCCGACGTACCCGCTGCCAAAGGAAAGCTATTCGGCGTGGACCTCCACCTACGAGTGGAAGGAGATCTATGGGCACGAGTTCCTGTATGGCAGCTCGCTCTTCACCCATCAATTCTCGCACCTGTGGATCGACTTCCGTGGGATCCAGGATGCCTTCATGCGCGGCAAGGGCATCGACTACTTCGAGAACAGCCGGCGAGCGACCCACGTCCAGCAGCAGTACGCGGTTCATAACCCTCTCGCATTCGTGGGCTACGGCCAATACTTCTGGGGGCTGACCGCGAGCGATGGACCCGGCTGGACGGTGCGGCAGGTCCGTGGCGTCGAGCGCCGCTTCTTCGATTATGTGGCGCGCGGCGTGCCGTACGGCCCGGACGACGGGACCGTCGCGCCGTGGGCAGTGGTCGCCTCACTGCCCTTTGCCCCGGAGATCGTGCTGCCGACGGTTCGGCATTTCAAGGAGGTCTACCCGGAGATCACCGGCAAGTATTGCTTCAAGTGCAGCTTCAATTTGACCTTTCCGCACGACTCGCAGGGCAAGCCCGGCTGGACCTCGCTGTACCATTACGGGATCAACCTGGGGCCGGTCGTATTGATGTGCGAGAACTACCGCTCGGACTTGCTTTGGCGACTGACGCGGCGTTGCCCCTACGTCGTCACGGGGTTACGGCGGGCGGGATTTGCGAACGGCTGGCTATGAGGAGACCAAACGATGTCTGATTGCCGATGCGCGGTCGTGTTCTTCGACTCTTGGCGTGCTGCGCGCGGTTCCAGGACACGCCGCATCGTTACGGAGTGCGTGCATGACTCGGGAGGAACGGGCGAAGCGCCGCGGACAAGCCCTCGTTCCTTGCTTCGCAGCGCTACTGCTGGGCACCGCGGGCTGCAGTACCGTGAACTGGGCGTTGCAGCGCCAGATCGCTGCCGAAGCACGCGATCTCACGCCGGCGGTGGAAGATACCGCAGCGACCCTCCGCCTGGCGACGAACACTGCCGAGCACGGCCTGCCGTCGCCGAACGACGCGCCGCTGCCGGACGATGCCGGGCTCGACGACTATGTCCGCATCACGCTGCGCGACAACCCGGCCATCGGGCGCGCCGTCCGCCAGCTACAGGTGCTCGGCTACCAGGTCCCGCAGGTCACCTCGCTCGACGATCCAATGATCAACATCGTCCCGCCGACCGGTGACATGATCGAGACGGCTGCGGGCATGATGGCCGGCGCCCTCAGTGTCACCCAGAAGATCCCCTTCCCCGGCAAGCTCAGTGCCCGCGGGCGCATCGCCGAGGCCACCGTGCGCATGGCGCTCGACAGTCTCGCCGACGCGCGCATCTCCGCCGTCGCCCAGGTGCAGAAGGTCTACTACAGCTACTACCTCGCCGACGTTTCGATCCAGATCACCCGCCAGAGCGAGCAGCTGCTGCAACAGATCCACGACGTCGCGGGGGCGCGCTACAAGGCGGGTGCGGCGACGCAGCAGGACGTGCTGCGCGCCGAGGTCGAGCTCTACGGCCTGCAGAACGAGCTGATCACTCTCGATCAACAACGCGCCACGGCACGCGCCCAGCTCAACGCGCTGATGAATCGCGCCGTCGACGCGCCGCTGCCGCCGCCGCGCGCGTTCGATCTCCGGCAGGTACAATGGAAGCTGCCACAGGCGATGGAACACGCCGTGACCGCGAACCCGCGCCTGGCGCGGTTGCAGGAGCAGATCGAGCGCGACATCGAGACCGTCAATCTCGCACGCCTGAACTACTTCCCCGACCTCACCGTCGGCTACACGTACACGTTCATCTCCAGCTCCGGCATCAGCCCGGTGCACACCGGCGACGATGCGTGGAGCCTGGGGTTCGGCCTCAACCTGCCGATCTGGTGGCAGCGCCTGCGCGCCCGCGTGCTCGAAGGCAACGCGCAGACCCTGGCGTCCGTCGAGGAGTACCGCGAGATGCGCAACCAGCTGTCCTTCCAACTGCAGGACACGCTGGTGAAGATCGACACGCAGTACCGCCAGGCGCTGCTCTTTCGCGACCTGATCGTGCCGCGTGCCTGGCAAGCCGTCGAGGTGTCGACCTCGACCTATCAAGCCGGATCGCTCGAATTCACGGCGCTGATCGACAACTGGCGCAAGTGGCTCGACTTCTCGCTCGGCTATGATCGCGCCCTCGCCCAGCTGGAGCAACGCTTCGCCGACCTGCAGCAACTCATCGGCGTGCGCGTGCCGCGCATCGCCGATGACGCGCCGGCCGCTTCGGCACCAAAAGAGGGAAGCACCGCACCATGACGCTACGACCGATCCTCGTGGGGATGGGCCTCGTCGTTGTCGTCACCGGTGGAGCCGTCGGCGCGTTCCGGTGGAACGCGTCCGCCGCCGATGGGGCCGCGCCGGAGAGTTCCGCAGCCATGGGACTGCCACACGCGTCGGCGAGCACACCGACGGCAGCGCAAGGCACAGCGTCGAAGGACCGCAAGGTCCTCTACTGGAAGTCCTCGATGAGTCCGGGCGAGATCCACGACAAACCGGGGAAGGACTCGATGGGAATGGATCTGGTTCCGGTCTACGAAGGCGAAGCGGCCGCCGGCTCGATCCAGATCGATCCGGTGGTCGAGCAGGACATGGGCGTGCGCGTCGACACGGTTAAGCGCGGGCCGCTCGCCAAGACCGTGCGCACGGTCGGCTTCGTCGACTACGACGAGACGACGCTGACCGTTGTGACCACCAAGGTCGACGGCTGGGTCGAGAAGCTGTACGTCAACCAGACCGGCGCCCAGGTGCACGAAGGCGAGCCGCTGTTCGAGCTGTACTCGCCGGCGCTGTTCTCCGCGCAGGAAGAGTACCTCGCGGCGTTGCGCAACTTGCAGAAAAAGGACATGCCGCTGATCCCGCGGTCGCGCGGTGATTCGGAGGCGCTGGTGCGCGACGCGCGCACGCGACTGGAATACTTCGACATCTCTCCGGGGCAGATCGCCGAGCTCGAACGCACCGGCACGGTGCGCAAGACGCTGACCATTCGCGCCCCGTTCACCGGGATCGTCACGCAGAAGAACGTCGTCAAAGGCCAACGGATCATGGCCGGCATGGAGGTCTTTCGCATTGGCGACCTGTCGACCGTTTGGGTCATCGCCAAGGTCTACGAGTACGACCTGCCCTACGTGCGCCTCGGGCAGGAAGCGTTCATGACGCTCGACTACCTGCCCGGTCGGACGTTCCGCGGCCGCGTCACCTACGTGTATCCCTACCTCGACGCCAAGTCGCGCGAAGTGTCGGCGCGCATGGAATTCCACAACCCGGGCTACGAGCTGAAGCCGGGCATGTACGCGACGGTTACGCTCGTCAGCCAGGTCGCCGACGATGCGACGCTGGTACCCGACGTCGCGGTGATCGACACGGGCACGCGCTCCGTGGTCTTCGTCATGCCGAAGCCCGGCCACTTCGAAGCGCGCGAAGTGACCATCGGACGCCGCGCCGAGCGCAACGAGCTCGAGGTGCTGTCCGGCCTCGAGCCGGGCGAGACGGTCGTCGTGTCCGGGCAGTTCCTGCTCGACTCCGAGAGCCGGCTGCGTGAGGCGGCGCTAAAGTTCATGCAGCCGGGCACGGCGAACGGCGCCGCGCCGGTCAAGGACGCCACCGCGCGCACCGCCGCGGCCGCACATCCCGAGGCGGCGGAGAAGGCCGCCGACGAAGGGCGGCTGTACTACGTCTGCCCGATGCCAGGGCACGGCGACACTCTCTACGACACGCCCGGCAAGTGTCCGATCTGCGGCATGACGCTGGTGCCGGTGCGCCGCCACGCCGGGCACGTGGAGAGCCCGCGCATCGCCTACTGGACGTGTCCGATGCCCGAGCACGCGTTCGTCCACAAGCCGGGGCCCGGCAGGTGTCCGGTCTGCGGCATGTCGCTGATCCCGGTGCCGGACACGCAGGCGGAGAACGAAACGCCCGCGCCGCCGCACACGCACGCCGCGGGCACCGAGTGAGCTCGCCATGATCCAACGCATCATCGAGTTCTCTCTCGACAACAAGTTCTTCGCGCTGCTGATGGCCGTGTTCATCGCGGTGGGCGGCTACTACGCGTTGATGCACACGCCGCTCGACGCAATTCCCGATCTCTCCGACGTGCAGGTCATCATCTTTACCGAGTATCCCGGCCAGGCGCCGCGCATCGTCGAGGACCAGGTCACCTACCCGATCACCACCAAGATGCTGTCGGTGCCGTTCGCCAAGGTCGTCCGCGGCTATAGCTTCTTCAACTTCTCGTTCGTCTACGTGATCTTCGAGGACGGGACCGATCTCTACTGGGCGCGCAGTCGCGTGCTCGAGTATCTCAGCCAGCTGCAGGGTCAATTGCCGCGCGCCGTGACACCGTCGCTCGGGCCCGACGCCACCGGCGTGGGGTGGGCGTTCATCTATGCGCTGACCAGCAAGACACGCGACCTCCAACAGCTGCGCAGCATCCAGGACTGGTACCTCAGGTACGAGCTCACCGGCACCGACGGCGTCTCCGAGGTCGCCAGCATCGGCGGGTACGTGAAGCAGTACCAGGTCACCGTCGATCCGGAAAAGCTGCGCGCCTACGACATCCCGCTCAGCAAGGTGCGGCAGGTGATCCAGCGTTCCAACAACGAGGTCGGCGGCCGGGTGATGGAGATGTCGGAGACCGAGTATATCCTGCGCGCCAAGGGCTACGTCACCGACCCGAGCGAGCTGGCGAAGGCGGCGGTTGGCGCGCGGCCCGACGGCACGCCGATCCTGATCTCCGATCTCGGTACGGTCACCATCGGACCGGACATGCGCCGCGGCATCGCCGAATGGAACGGCGAGGGTGAGACCGTCGGCGGCATCGTCGTCGTGCGCTCCGGCGCCAACGCGCTCGAGGTGATCAATCGCGTGAAGGCCAAGCTTGCCGAGCTGCAGCGCGGGCTGCCGAAGGGCGTGGAGATCCACGTCGCCTACGATCGGTCAACGCTCATCGAGCGCTCCATCGCCACGCTGCGCGAGAAGCTCCTCGAGGAGTCGCTCGCCGTAGCGATCGTCTGCGTCGTCTTCCTCTTCCACTTCCGCAGCGCGCTAGTGGCGATCCTGACGTTGCCGATGGCGGTGCTCCTGGCGTTCATCGTCATGTACGTGCAGGGCATCGGCGCCAACATCATGAGCCTCGGCGGCATCGCGATCGCCATCGGCGCGATGGTCGACGCCGTCATCGTCATGATCGAGAACGTCCACAAGCACATCGAGCGCGACCAGGACAGCAAGCCGCACTGGCAGATCATCCGCGACGCGTCGATCGAGGTCGGCCCGACGCTCTTCTACTCGCTGCTCGTCATCACCGTGTCGCTTCATCCCGGTGTTCACGCTGGAGGCGCAGGAAGGACGGCTGTTCAAGCCGCTGGCGTTCACCAAGACGTACTCCATGGCGCGCGGCCGCGTTCCTCTCCATCACGCTGGTGCCGGTGCTGATGGGCTACCTCATCCGCGGGCGCATCCTGCCGGAGGAACGCAACCCGCTAAACCGCTTCCTCATTGCCGCCTACCATCCGGTGATCGAGCTCATCCTGCGGCACAAGGCGCGGTGCTGGGGCATCATCGTCGGCGTGGCGCTCGCGGTCGCCGTTACCTGGCTGGCCGTACAGTCGCCTCGGCTCGGAGTTCATGCCGCCGCTCTACGAAGGCGACCTGCTCTACATGCCGACGACGCTGCCGGGGATCTCCATCACCAAGGCGCGCGAGCTGCTGCAGCAGACCGACAAGATCATCAAGCGTTTTCCCGAGGTCCACCACGTCTTCGGCAAGATCGGCCGCGCCGAGACAGCGACCGATCCGGCTCCGCTCAGCATGGTGGAAACCACGGTGATGCTGAAGCCGGAAGAGGACTGGCCGGTGGTCGATATCACCGACATGCGCGGCACAGTGATCGCGCATCGCCGGCGCACGCCCGACGAGTTGGTCGACGCGATCAATGCGGCCATTACGTTTCCGGGCGTGACCAACGCGTGGACCATGCCGATCAAGACGCGCATCGACATGCTGTCGACCGGCATCAAGACGCCCGTCGGCATCAAGATCTCCGGCTCCGACCTCGCCATCTTGCAGCGCATCGGCGAGCAGGTGGAGGCGGTGGTGCGGCGCGTACCCGACACGCTCAGCGTCTATGCCGAGCGCGTCGTGGGCGGCAACTACATCAACTTCACCATCGGCCGCGACGAGATTGCGCGCTACGGGCTGACCGTCGGCGACGTGCAGGACGTCATCAGCAGCGCCATCGGCGGAATGAACGTGTCGACCACCGTCGAGGGCCTCGAGCGCTATCCGATCAACCTGCGCTACCCGCGCGAGCTGCGCGACAATCTGGATGAGCTGCGCGCGATCGTGGTGCCGACGTCGATGGGCCAGCACATTCCGCTGGCGCAGCTGGCGACCCTGGAGATCAGCAAGGGACCGCCAAGCATCAAGACGGAGAACAGCCGGCCGAACACGTGGGTGTACGTCGACATTCGTAACATCGATGTCGGCACCTACGTCGAACGCGCGCAAGGCGCCGTTGCCGACGCCATCGCCAAGGGGGAGATCAGCGTGCCCGCAGGCTACAACATCGTCTGGTCCGGCCAGTACGAGTACATGCTGCGCGCCCAGCAACGGCTGCTGGTGGTGGTACCGATCACCATCCTGATCATCGTCCTCATCATCTACATCAACACGCGCAGCCTGCTGGAGACCTTCATCGTGATGCTCGCGGTTCCCTTCAGCCTCGTCGGAGCGATCTGGCTGATCTGGTTCCTCGGCTACAACATGAGCATCGCGGTGTGGGTGGGGATCATCGCGCTGGCGGGACTGGATGCGGAAACCGGCGTCGTCATGCTGCTCTACCTGAACGTCGCGTACGAGGAGTGGCGACAGAAGGGGACGATGCGCTCGCTCGGCGATCTGCGCGAGGCAATCTACCACGGCGCCGTGCAGCGCCTGCGGCCCAAGGCTATGACGGTCTCAGTCATCCTGGCCGGCCTGCTACCAATCATATGGAGCCACGGCACCGGCGCCGATGTGATGAAGCGGATCGCGGTGCCGATGGTCGGCGGCGTGATCACGTCGTTCCTCATGGAGCTGCTCGTCTACCCGGCCATCTACTTCGTCTGGCGCGGCTGGCATCTACCGGCGTCGGAGGCGTGAATCGAAGTGTCGGTAGGTACACTCAGGCGCGAACGCTGAAGCTGAAATGACGAGGCTGAACATGAATTCACAAACCATGACTCTTGCCCCGGAGCTGCTCCACAAGATGGATGCCTACTGGCGCGCCGCGAACTATCTGTCGGTCGGCCAGATTTATCTTTACGACAATCCGCTGCTCAAGCGGCCGCTGACGCTCGCGGACGTGAAGCACATGCTGCTCGGACACTGGGGCACGACCCCCGGGCAGAACTTCATCTACGTGCACCTGAACCGGGTCATCAAGAAATACGACCTCGACATGATCTACGTATCCGGTCCCGGGCACGGCGGCCCGGCCGTCGTGGGCAACACGTACCTCGAGGGCACCTACAGCGAGGTCTATCCCGACATCAGCCAGGACGAGGCCGGGCTGCAGAAGCTGTTTCACGCAGTTTTCGTTTCCCGGTGGGATTCCCAGCCATGCATCGCCGGAGTGCCCGGGCTCGATCCACGAAGGCGGCGAGCTGGGCTATTCGCTCAGCCATTCGTTCGGGGCGGTGTTCGACAATCCCGATCTCGTCGTCGCCTGCGTCGTCGGCGATGGCGAGGCGGAGACCGGGCCGCTGGCCACGGCGTGGCATTCCAACAAGTTCCTCGATCCCGTCACCGACGGCGCGGTGCTGCCGATCCTGCATCTCAACGGCTACAAGATCTCCAACCCGACCATCCTGGCCCGCATCGAGCGTGAGGAACTGGAGCAGTTGCTGCGCGGCTACGGCTGGACGCCTTACTTCGTCGAGGGTCACGAGCCGGCCCTGATGCACGAGGCCATGGCCGCGACGCTCGATACGGCGGTGGAGCAGATCAAGAACATCCAGCAGGACGCCCGCGTCCACGGCAACCTCACGCGTCCGCGCTGGCCGATGATCGTTCTCAATTCACCCAAGGGCTGGACGGGGCCGAAGATGGTCGATGGCGTGCAGATCGAAGGCACCTTCCGGGCGCACCAGGTGCCGCTCTCCGACCCGGCCACCCATCCCGAACACCTCAAGCTGTTGGAAGACTGGCTGAGGAGCTACCGGCCGGAGGAGCTCTTCGATGAGCAGGGCCGCCTGAAACCGGAACTGGCCGAACTTGCGCCCAAGGGCGAACGACGCATGGGCGCGAATCCCCACGCCAACGGCGGCATGCTGCTGCGCGACCTGCGGATGCCGGACTTCCGCGACTACGCGGCTGACGTGCCCTCGCCGGGGGCGCGCGGCATCGGCGACACGCATGTGCTCGGGCCGTTTCCTGCGCGATGTGGCGAAGCTGAACGGTGAGCAGCGGAATTTCCGCGTCTTCGGCCCTGACGAGACGCTCTCCAACGGCCTGGAAGCCCTCTTTGAGGTGACCAACCGCCAATGGGACGCTGCGACCGTGCCGAACGACGAATTTCTCGCGCCCGACCGGACGCGTGCTGGACTCGATGCTCAGCGAGCACCAATGCGAGGGCTGGCTCGAGGGCTACCTGCTCACCGGGCGGCATGGACTCTTCAACTGCTACGAGGCGTTCATCCACATCATCGATTCGATGTTCAACCAGCACGCCAAGTGGCTGAAGGTCACGGCGCACCTGCCGTGGCGGCGCAAGATCGCCTCGCTGAACTACCTGCTGGCCTCGCATGTCTGGCGCCAGGATCACAACGGCTTCACGCATCAGGATCCCGGCTTCATCGACCACGTCGTGAACAAGAAGGCCGAGGTCGT
Source organism: uncultured delta proteobacterium (assembly GCA_963745025.1). Taxonomy (GTDB): domain Bacteria; phylum Desulfobacterota; class Binatia; order JACPRU01; family JACPRU01; genus CAVQIG01. The sequence continues at coordinate 71,884 of CAVUWD010000008.1, read as the reverse complement.
GCGGGTCTACCTTCCGCCGGACGCCAACTGCCTGCTGTCGGTGATGGACCATTGCCTGCGCAGCCGCCATTACGTCAACGTCGTGATCGCGGGCAAGCACCCGGCGCCGCAGTGGCTGACGATGGACGCCGCCGTCAAGCACTGCACCGAGGGCATCGGCATCTGGCAGTGGGCCAGCAACGACCAGGCCGCTGCGCCCGACGTGGTCATGGCCTGCTGTGGCGACGTGCCCACGCTGGAGACGCTCGCCGCCGTCTCCATCATGCGCGAGCATCTGCCTGAGCTGAAAATCCGCGTGGTCAACGTCGTCGACCTCATGAAGCTGCAGCCGCAAACCGAGCACCCGCACGGCTTGAGCGACATGGATTTCGACGAGCTCTTCACCAAGGACAAGCCGGTCATCTTCGCCTTCCATGCCTACCCGTGGTTGATCCACCGGCTGACCTACCGCCGCACCAACCACGACAACATCCACGTCCGCGGCTACAAGGAAGAGGGCACCATCACCACGCCCTTCGACATGACGGTGCTGAACGACCTGGACCGCTTCCACCTCGTGATGGACACCATCGACCGCCTGCCGCAGACCGGCGACAAGGGCATCTACCTGAAGCAGCAGCTCAAGGACAAGCTGATCGAGCACAAGCAGTACATCGACAAGAACGGCGAGGACCTGCCGGAGATTCGCAACTGGAAATGGAACGGATGAGCGCGCGATGGCGCTACGATTGATCGAGATGGTGTTGCAAGAAGAGGACGGCCGGGAAGTCCGTGAGCTTCTGAACGAGCAGAAGGTGCTCGAACACCGCCAGGTCCGATTGCCGGACGGGGAAGTGCTGGTACGGATTCTCTTGGATGCGGAACAGAGCGAGACGGTGCTGGATGTGTTGGAGAAACAGTACGCCGGTGCGGAGGGCCACCGGGTGGTGATTCTGCCCGTCGAAGCAACATTGCCGCGCGCCGAGCCGGAGCCGGAAGCCGCGCCCGGACAATCGCCGCCGCAGGAGCCATCGCCGGAGCGGATCGGCCGAGAGGAGTTGTACGAGGACATCAAAGATGCTGCGCGGTGTTCGCGCGTCTATCTGGCGATGGTCGTGTTGTCGACCATCGTGGCGGCCGTTGGTCTGTATTACAATAGCGTGGCAATCATCATCGGGGCGATGGTGATTGCGCCCTTGCTCGGGCCGAACGTGGCGTTGTCACTCGGCACGACGTTGGGTGACCTGTCACTGCTGCGGCGCGCGCTCTTGACGGCGCTTGCCGGGATTGAGACGACGATGGTGTTGTCGAATGATCATCGGCGTGCTGGTGCACGTGAACCCTGCATCGCCCGAAGTGGCGTCGCGCAACGCGGTGGGGCTCGGCGACATCGCGGTGGCATTGGCCTCGGGCAGCGCCGGCGCGCTGGCGTTCACCACGGGCGTGTCGGCGACCTTGATCGGCGTGATGGTGGCCGTGGCGCTGTTGCCGCCGCTGGTGACGTTCGGGCTGCTGCTGGGCGGCGGGCAGCCGGTGTTGGCGATGGGCGCGTTGTCGCTGTTTCTGATGAACCTGATCTGCGTGAACCTGCCGGCGTGATGACGTTTCTGGCACAGGGCATTCGTCCGGCGATCTGGTGGGAGAAGATCGCGCCGCGAAAGCCACGCGCGTCGCTATCGGGCTGTGGGCGGCACTCTTGGCGGCATTGGTCGGCATGATCCTGCTGTTGCGAAAGGGCTGAATGTCAATGTGTCAGAGCTTATCGACACCACGAGCGCGCTGGCCACATCCTTTCCCTCGCGCCGAAGTTGGTCTTCGCTGTGATGCTGGCGGTTGCGGTGCTGCTTTCAGATCTGGCGCACCGCTGCGTTCTCTGTACGGCGGTGATTTTCCCGCTGGCCGGGCGGGCCTTAACTTGAAACGGTTCAAAGGAGTCCCAAATGCCCATTCAACTCAATGAAGAAAACGGCGGGAAGATTCTCGTCGTTCACGTCAGCGGGAAGCTGGCAAGAGCAGATTACGAGCACTTTGTGCCCGAGTTCGAGCGACTCGTCCGGCAGCACGGAAAGCTGCGCGTGCTGTTCGACATGACCGGCTTCCACGGCTGGGATGCCGGCGCGCTGTGGGAGGACACCAAGTTTGCCATCAAACACTTCGCCGACATCGAGCGACTCGCGATGGTCGGCGAAAAGAAGTGGCAGCACGGCATGGCGACGTTCTGCAAGCCGTTCACGAAAGCGACGATCCGATACTTCGATCACGCCGACGCCGCTGAGGCGCGGAAGTGGTTGGGCGAGGCGTAGTGGCTACAAATGAGCACGCCTGACCAAGGTCCCCGACGGACGCTGCCGGAAGCCGAAAGCGTCCAAGCGAATTCGGGCGCGGTCGTCTCGGTGCGCGGCAGCGTCGTGGATATACGGTTCGATGAGCATTTGCCGCCGATCTACTCGGTGCTGCGCGCGGGAGCGGAAGAGCAGATCGTCATCGAGGTGCTGGCGCAGCTTGATGCGCATCACGTGCGCGGGATTGCGTTGACGCCCACGCAAGGTCTCGCTCGCGGCATGGCGGTGGAGGACACGGGCGGGCCGTTGAAGGCGCCGGTGGGCAAAGGGGTTCTCTCGCGCATGTTCGACGTGTTCGGCAACGCCATCGACCGCGAAGCGGCGTTGTCCGATGTCCAATGGCGTTCGGTGCATCGGGCTCCGCCGCCGCTGGCACGGCGTTCCACCAAGTCCGAAATCTTCGAAACGGGCATCAAGGTCATCGATGTGCTCGTGCCGCTGGAGCGCGGCGGCAAGGCGGGACTGTTCGGCGGGGCGGGCGTGGGCAAGACGGTGCTGCTCACCGAAATGATCCACAACATGATCGGGCACCAGGAGGGCGTCAGCATTTTTTGCGGCATCGGCGAACGCTGTCGCGAAGGCGAGGAGCTTTACCGCGACATGAAGGAAGCCGGCGTGCTGCCGAACATGGTGATGGTCTTCGGCCAGATGAACGAGCCGCCGGGCAGCCGGTTCCGCGTGGGTCACGCGGCGCTGACGATGGCCGAGTATTTCCGCGACGACGAGCACCGCGATGTGCTGCTGCTCATCGACAATATCTTCCGCTTCATCCAGGCCGGCATGGAGGTGTCCGGCTTGATGGGCCAGATGCCGTCGCGTCTGGGCTATCAGCCGACGATGGGCACCGAGTTGTCGCGGCTGGAGGAGCGCATCGCCAACACCGATACCGGCGCCATCACCTCCATCCAGGCGGTGTATGTGCCGGCGGACGATTTCACCGATCCGGCGGCGGTGCATACGTTCTCGCATCTCTCCGCGTCCATCGTGCTCTCGCGCAAGCGGGCGAGCGAAGGACTTTATCCCGGCCATCGACCCGCTGCAATCCAGTTCCAAGATGGCCACGCCGGGCATCGTCGGCGAGCGGCATTACCGCCTGGCGCAGGAAATCCGGCGGACGCTCGCGCAATACGCGGAACTCAAGGACATCATTGCCATGCTCGGCCTGGAGCAGCTGTCGCCGGAGGACCGCAACGTGGTCGCCCGCGCCCGCCGGCTGGAGCGTTTTCTCACCCAGCCGTTTTTCACGACCGAGCAGTTCACCGGCCTCAAGGGAAAGCTCGTCAGCCTCAAGGACGCGCTGGACGGCTGTGAGCGAATCCTGCGCGATGAATTCAAAGACTACCCGGAGAGCGCGCTCTACATGATCGGGACGATTGACGAAGCGAAGGGAAAAGCGAAACCGGCCAGCCCGCAGCCCAGCCGAACCTGAGTCAAACCGAAGCCAAGGCCGACCGAAGCCTGCCGCCGATTCCGAGCCAAAGCCACGCCGAGCCGCAGCCGAAGCCCGAGGCGAAACCTCAACCGGAGGTCGAACATGCCAGCCGACACTCATGAATCTTAAGGTTCTCCTGCCGTTCCAAATCTTCGCCGAGAAAACCGGCGTGTCGCGCATCGTCGCGGAGACGCGCGAGGGCTCGTTTGGACTCTTGCCACACCGGCTCGACTGCGTGGCGGCGCTCGCGCCGGGGATTCTGATCTACGAAACCGAAGCGGAGGGCGAGGTTTACGTGGCCGTCGATGAAGGGGTGCTGGTCAAGACCGGCCCGGACGTGCTCGTCTCCGTGCGCAACGCGATTGGCGGAACGGACCTCGGCCAACTGCGCGAGGCGGTGGAGCGGGAGTTTCTGAACCTGGACGAGCGGGAGCAGAGCGTGCGCTCGGTGATGGCGAAAATGGAGAGCGGTTTCATCCGCCGCTTCGCGGAGTTTCATCATGAGTGAACGAACCGGAAAGCAAGACCGCGAAAGACCGGACGGCGTTCAGCCGGGAGGTCGGCGCGAAGGCGGCGCGCAAGCTCAAGGCGCGGCGTAACGTCCACGCAGGGCGTCTGGTTCGGCCTGGGCATGATGGGGCTGATCGGCTGGTCGGTGGTGGTTCCGACGCTGCTCGGCGCGGCGCTCGGTATCTGGTTGGACAAGCACCATCCGGGCAAGCCATTCCTGGACGCTGGCGCTGCTGGTGGTCGGGCTGGCGATCGGCTGTTTGAATGCGTGGCATTGGGTGGCCAAGGAAGACAAGGCAATGCGGGAGGAACAGGAGGATAACGATGAATGAAACGTTGACTCTGGTGCTGGCGTTGGTGGCGGGCGTTTTGCTCGGTGCGATTTTCTTCGGCGGCCTTTGGTGGACGGTGCGCAAGGGCGTTTCGTCCAAACGGCCGGCGCTTTGGTTCTTCGGCAGCCTGCTGCTGCGGATGAGCATTGCCCTGGCTGGATTTTATTTTGTCGCGGGCGGTCATTGGGAGCGGCTGCTGCTGTGTCTCCTTGGATTTGTCATGGCGCGCCTCGTCGTGACGCGGCTGACCCGGCCGCCGGGAGAACACCACACCCGCCCGGCACAGGAGGCCAGCCATGCGCCTTAGTCCCGATGAGATGATCTTCTGGCAACACGGGTTTCTCAAACTCAACGCCACCATTGTGTTCACGTGGGGACTGATGCTCGTGCTGGCCGTCGGTTCAAAACTCATCACGCGCAAACTTTCCACGGGTCTGAAACGTTCCCGCTGGCAGAACCTTCTGGAAATCGTCGTCACCGGCATCGAGAAACAAATCGAAGAGGTCGGCCTGCGTCAGCCGCGAGAAATATCTCGGCTTTCTGGGCACGCTCTTCCTGTTTGTCGCCACGGCCAGCCTCTGCACCATCATTCCCGGCTACGAGCCGCCGACCGGCTCGCTCTCGACCACCGCGGCACTCGCGCTGTGCGTGTTTGTGGCCGTGCCGCTCTTCGGCATCGAGGAGCAGGGGCTGGGCGGCTACCTCAAGTCCTACGTGAAGCCGACGTTCATCATGCTGCCGTTCAACATCATCAGCGAACTCTCGCGCACGCTGGCCCTGGCCGTCCGTCTGTTCGGCAACATGATGAGCGGGGCGATGATTATCGGCATTCTGCTGACCATCACGCCCTTCATCTTTCCGATCGTCATGACGGCGCTCGGTCTGCTCACCGGCATGGTGCAGGCCTACATCTTCAGCATCCTGGCCGCGGTTTACATCGCGGCCGCCACGCGCACGTCCGCAAGCCCAAGCCTGAACCAGATGCCAAGACATTGAAGCACGAACGACAACAACGAAAGGAGATACTATGGATAGCATGACCCTCATCGCGGTGGCCTCAATCGTCACCGCCGGCCTCACGATCGGCTTCGGGTGTATGGGGCCTGCGCTGGCGAAGGGCGGGCGGTCGCGACGGCGCTGAGTTCGCTGGCGCAGCAGCCCGATGCCTCCGCCACCATCACCCGGACCCTGTTCGTCGGTCTGGCGATGATCGAGTCCACGGCCATCTACTGCTTCGTGGTCTCGATGATTCTCATTTTCGCCAACCCGTTCTGGAATCACGTCATCGCCCAAGCCGCAGGAAAGTAACCCATGCTCATCGATTGGTTCACCGTCGGTGCGCAAGCGCTCAACTTCCTCATCCTGGTGTGGTTGATGAAGCGCTTTCTTTACAAGCCCATCCTCCACGCCATCGACGCGCGGGAGAAGCGGATCGCCGCGGAACTCGCGGATGCCGACGCGAAAAAGGCCGAAGCCCAAAAGGAGCGCGACGAGTTCCAGCACAAGAACGAGGAGTTCGACCAGCAGCGCGCCGCGCTCTTGAGCAAGGCGACGGACGAGGCGAAAGCCGAACGTCAGCGGCTCCTCGACGAAGCGCGGAAGGCGGCCGACGCCTTGAGTGCCAAGCGACAGGAAACGCTGAGAAACGATGCCCATAACCTGAATCAAGCCATCAGTCGCCGGACCCAGCAGGAAGTGTTTGCCATCGCGCGAAAGGCGCTGACGGATCTCGCCACGACGAGTCTGGAAGAACGCCTGGGCGAGGTGTTCACTCGCCGCTTGCGAGAGATGGACGGCCAGGCGAAAGCAGGCCTCGCCGAGGCCCTCAAGACAGCGTCTGACCCCGCGCTCGTGCGCAGCGCGTTTGACCTGCCTGCGGAGCAACGCGCGGCGATACAAAATGCGCTCAACGAAACCTTCTCGGCTGAAATCCACGTCCGGTTCGAGACCGCGCCGGACCTGGTCAGCGGGATCGAACTCACCACGAATGGACAAAAGGTGGCGTGGAGCATCGCGGATTATCTCGCGTCGCTGGAAAAGGGCGTCGGCGAACTTCTGAAAGAGAAGGACAAACCTGAAGCCAACGAGCCGAGCCGTGCCAAACCTGAAGAGACCTAAGCCCGAAACAAAGAGCCAATGAACATGGAACCTGAGAGCCTCCAGAGCGTTTTCGACAGCGCGTTTGCTGGAATCAGCCAGGTGCGGGAAGCCTTCACGCCGCAACTGACGCCGCGGGAGGTGGGCACGATCACCAGCATCGCCACCGGCATCGCCAAGGTGTCCGGCCTCCCCGGCGTGGGCTTTGAGGAATTGGTGACGTTTCCCGGCGATGTGTTCGGCATCGCGTTCAACGTGGACGAGGACGAAATCGGCGTCGTGCTGCTCGGCGAATACTGGCATCTGCACGCGGGCGATGAAGTCGAGCGCACGGGCCGGGTCATGGACGTGGCCGTGGGCGATGGATTGCTGGGACGCGTCATCGACCCGCTCGGTCGGCCACTCGATGGCAATGGGCCGGTGGCCGCCAGCGAGCGCCTGCCCATCGAACGCCCCGCCGCGCCCATCATGGACCGCGCGCCCGTCACCGTGCCGCTCCAGACCGGCCTCAAAGTCATCGATGCGCTCATTCCCATCGGGCGCGGCCAGCGCGAGTTGATTCTCGGCGACCGCCAGACGGGCAAGACCGCCATTGCGATCGACACCATCCTCAACCAGCGCGGCCAGAATGTCGCTGTGCGTCTATTGTGCCATCGGCCAGCGCGCGTCCGCCGTCGCGAAGGCCGTGGCCACCTTGCGGGAAAAGGGCGCGATGGATTACACCGTCGTCGTCGTGACCGAGGGCAACGACCCGCCGGGTCTCGCCTACATCGCTCCTTACGCCGCGACCAGCATCGCGGAGTATTTCATGGAAGCGGGCCGCGATGTGCTGATCGTTTACGACGACCTCACCCATCATGCGCGCGCCTATCGCGAGCTTTCCCTGCTGCTGCGCCGTCCGCCCGGTCGCGAAGCCTTTCCCGGCGACATCTTCTACATCCACTCGCGGCTGCTGGAACGCGCCACGCACTTGCGCAAGGAACTCGGCGGCGGCTCGCTCACCGCGCTGCCCATCATCGAAACCGAAGCGCAGAACATTTCCGCCTACATTCCGACCAACCTGATTTCCATCACGGACGGGCAGATCTACCTCTCGCCGTCGCTGTTCGAATTGGGCGTGCTGCCCGCGGTCGATGTCGGCAAATCCGTTTCGCGCGTCGGCGGCAAGGCGCAACGGGCGGCCTACCGCGCGGTGGCGGGCGACCTCAAGCTCGCCTACGCGCAGTTCGAGGAACTCGAGACCTTTGCCCGGTTCGGCGCCCGCCTGGATGAAGACACCCGCAAGATCATCGAGCATGGACGGCGAATCCGCGCCTGCCTCAAGCAGCCGGAATTCGCCCCGGTGTCCGTGCCCGCACAAATCGCCGTCCTGCTGGCGTTGACCGCGGAACTCTTCGACCGCGTGCCGCTTGACCAGATGACGGACGCCGAGCACGCCGTGCGCGAGGCGGCGGCGAACATCCCGGCGGAGGTGTGCGCGCGATTCGAAACCGCCGACAAATTGAGCGATGAGGATCGTGAAACGATCATCGAAATCGCCCGCAAAGCGCTCGCCCGTTTCCAGCCCAAGCCGGAACCCGAGCCCAAGCCGGAGAGTCCAAACCGGAGGTCAAAGCCCAAGCCCAAGCGTGAACCCGAGGAGAAGTCATGAGCGACACCACGGCGAGCCTGCGCCGAAAGATCAGCAGTGCCGGTGATCTCCAATCCGTCGTCCGCACGATGAAGGCCCTGGCCGCCTCGAGCATCGGACAATACGAGAAATCGGTGCGCGCGTTGGCCGACTACTATCGGACCGTGGAGCTGGGGTTGGGCGCATGCTTTCGGGAAAGCGAGCCGGCGGCCTTGATGGCAGAACGGAAAGGACAAACCGATGCGGGTGCGATTGGCGCGGTCGTGTTCGGTTCCGACCAGGGACTGGTGGGCCAGTTCAATGACGTGGTGGCCGATTATGCGATCAAGACCCTGGCCGCTCTGCCCGGCAAACCCCAGGTCTGGGCCGTCGGTGAGCGCGTTCATGCGCGCCTGGCGGACGCGGGCCTGCCGCTGATCGGACTCTTCACCGTGCCGAATTCCGTCAAGGCCATCACCCCGCTCGTCGGGCAGATTCTCGTCGAGAGCGAGACGCGCCACGAGCCAAGGGTGAAGTCACCGAGCTCCACCTCTTCCACAACCGCCCGCACGTCCGGGGCGCTCTATGCGCCCGTCAGTCAGCGGCTGCTGCCGCTGGACGAGCAACTGGCGACGCAAGCTGGCCGAACTTCCCTGGCCGACGAGAAACTTGCCCGAGGTCATGGGTGGCGGCACCGCGACCTTGCGGGCGCTCATCCGCGAATATCTTTTCGTCTCGCTCTTCCGGGCGTGCGCCGAATCCCTCGCGAGCGAGAACGCGAGCCGCCTGGCGGCGATGCAACGCGCCGACAAAAACATCGACGAATTGCTGGAGAACCTCAACGGGACATTCCACCGTTTGCGCCAGAGTGGCATCGACGAGGAACTGTTCGACGTCATCTCCGGCTTCGAAGCGCTATCAAAAGCGAAGGCACATAGGAACGCGGAGTGAGTGAGCAGCGTCAAATCATGAAGTGAAAACAATTCCAATGATGTCCGTGTGCCGGCGGGGAAGACGGTTACCCCCAAAGAGTGGCGAGTAAAATCGATGAACGGAGATGCATGGCAGCATGGTATCTCAGCCGTTCAGGGCCTTGCGCTCTGCGCGGTCGCATCTCCCGCCCACGCGACCGCATTCGCGAGATCGTCGTATCCGAAGGTCCTCACCTCGGCCTGAACGAAGTGCTCGCCGACGCGGGAGGCCAGGCTGGCCAATTTGCTGTCCGCCGCCAGGGCGATTCTCCGGACCCTCCGATGATGATCGCGCAAACCGCACGTACCGGAGGAAGCCCCAGGGTTCTCCCAGCCGGGAAACTCGCGGGGGTGGATCACGATTCTGCGCAGATCGCCATGGGCCCCGATCCAGGTGTCTGCGGTGAGCGCCAGAGCATCGAAGTCCTGAGCGCGCAAGGCTCCCATGAAGAGGGGGCGCTTTCCGCCCGCGTCCACCGTGTTTCAACGCGTCAGAAATCCAGGCGTTCGCGTTCGCTATCCTGGCGGCTTTCCGGAGCGCCACGTCGACTAGTTCGCTGGGTTGAGGCGCGCTTACTTCTTGCGCGATGCCTTCGGCGGCTTGTGGCCTCGCCGCGCCTGCCGCGCCGCCGCAGTATGATACTTGCGACGAATGTCCCCAATGTCCACCTGCGACGGAGGCAGCTTCAGGCCCATGTCTTCCATGGTGTTGGCCAGGATCTCCGAGATCACCAGATTGCGGAACCACTTGTGGTTGGACGGGATTACATACCACGGGGCGTGCTTGGTGCTCGTCTTTTCCATGGCGTCCTCGTACGCTTCCATATAGTCCGGCCACAGCTTGCGTTCCGAGTAGTCGGCCTCGCTGATCTTCCAGTGCCGCATCGGGTCATCGAGCCGCTGTTTGAAGCGTTCGAGCTGCTCCTCCGGGCTGATGTGGAGATAGAACTTGAGAATGCGCGTGCCGTTATCATGGAGTATCTTTTCGAAGTCGTTGATCAGCTCGTAGCGTTTCGACCACACCACCTTCGGCACTAACTTGTGCACGCGCACCACCAGCACGTCCTCATAGTGCGACCGGTTGAAGACCACGACTTCCCCGTTGCCCGGCGTGTGCCGGTGGGCGCGCCAGAGGAAGTCGTGTGCCGCTTCTAACTTACTCGGCTGCTTGAAGCTAACGACCGACGTCCCTTGCGGGTTCATGGCGCTGAACACATGGCGCACCACGCCATCCTTGCCGCCGGCGTCGAGCGCCTGCAAGACGACCAGCAGTGACTGGCTGCCGTCGGCGTACAGCAGATACTGCGCTTTGGCCATGCGCTCGACGTGTTTCTGGGTCTCCGGCGTCGCACTGTCGTGCGATTCGTGGTGCTTGTCTTTGAATTTCGGGTCAATCCTGCTGAGCCTGACCTTGGCGCCGGGCTCGACGACGAATCTCTTGCCGTAATTCATCGTTGCGGCTTCTCCTATGGCTTGGATGTTTGACCCAGGCACCGGCCGGCGGACGTGCGGTTGAAGCGACGGTTCACCGCCTCTCCACTGTTTTATTAGGCGTGCGGTACGGGAAGCGGTGAACTGGACGCCTTCATGGGTTTCTTCCTATGAATCGAGCTCCAGCGTCAGGTCCGCCTCCTTAGCTGGTGGATGGAGCCACCGCCTTGACTGCGGCCGGATGAAGCCTGGCGTTGACTCTGGCCAAGTGGCGTTGATGGCGTGCCGTCCCCAGATGCATCATGCGGTAAACCTCGATGTTCACCAGGTCGTTGATGAGAAACCATGTGAGCGCATAGCCCCTCGGAGAGCCACTGCTTGCAAGTCTCGAGACGAGGCTTCACCGCGGCGAGCGACTGTATGAACCCGTCGTGCAATGAGCGGGCAATGGCTAGCCGCTGTGAGCGGCTTTCGAGGTCGCGAACTCGGGTTTCGAACGCCACGCGCTGCTCGCCTAGGGAGCTGATCAGGTATCCGGCGATCGCGAGATAGATCGGGCGCATCAGATAGACGCTCTGGGTGGCGCCGCGCGACGATGTGATGATCAGGGCCAGAGAGGATCGCGCTGCACGCCGTGAGAGTGATCGTCGCTTGAAACCTTTCGCGGCAGGCTGTGGCGATGATCGCGAAGACGAAGAACACGAAGGACGGACTCGTCCTCCCCTCGGTGAAGACTGCGATGACGACCGCCAAGAAGATGTCCAGGACAGTCGATGTGATTCGCAGCCGCCGGCCGAAGGGACGATAGCTCCCGGTTGCGTGCATGACCCCGCTGTACGCCAGATGAGTGCACAACGCCGCCAGTGCGTAGCGGTCGAATGCGCATCGGATCGCCCGTCAATCGGATCTATGGGGTCCATGTCGGGAACGTTCGGGTCGACGTAGATTGAGCTCAGCGTGGCAAGTGAAAGGAAGATGCGCGCGCGAGCGATGTGGAGATCGAGATCGGCGAGATTGCGCATCTTCATCACGTTCCATCGTAGGCGGTATTCCCGAGCCAATGCGTAGAAAACAGCGAGATTATAGAACCACAGAGTCGATGCCCGCTCCTTCCCGAAGCGCGACGATTGCTGTCGAGGCTTCACCGCTGATGAGAGCGGTAATGTGGTCGCCTGCATTCAACACGGATTCCGCCGTCGGAACCTGCTCGTGAATCCCGTGTCTGACCAGGATCAGAATGCAGCCGGCCGGCAGCCCGAGCTCACGCACCCGCTTCCCCGCAAACCGCGCACCAGGCGCAATGGTGAGGTCGAGCAACATCGTGCCGTTCGCATCACCGCTAGCAGGCTCCTCCCGCAGAAGGTCCCGCTCGAGCAACGCTTCGTAAACCGGTCGGTCACCAAGGAGATCGGCGACCCCATAGGCAACGAGACAGGCGACGAGAAGGGGGAGCACCAGCGAGTAGTTGCCGGTCATTTCGACGATCAGCACGATTCCCGTCAGCGGCGCGCGAACGATGGCGGAAAAGTATGCAGCCATGCCGACGACGGCAAACGACTCGGGATGCTCCACCGCTTGAGGGAAGAGACCTGCAGCGACTCCTCCGACCGCCAGACCGATCGCCGAGCCGAGCACGAGCAACGGAGCGAAAATTCCCCCCGGCGCACCGCAGCCATAGCTGGCCATCGTCAGAGCGAAGCGAAGGACGAAGAAGCCGATGAGGGCGTACAGAGGAACTTCTCCGGCCAAGATGCGTTCGATAAGTCGGTTACCGCCGCCGACCGAGCCAGGAGCGACGAGAGCGACGACGCCGACGACCGAGCCGACAAGCGCACCGACCACAGCGGGGGGCAGGTGCCCTAGGCGTTCGAAGCTCGACAGGCTCCATACCAATCCGCGATTGAAGGCGACTCCGAGGACGCCAGCGATTGCTCCGAGAACCAGGGCTACTGGTAGCGCGGTCAGCGAGGGGATCGAGGCTACCTCGACGTGGAACACGGGGAGCTGGCCAAGAAGTAGGCGCGTCGTCACGTCTGCAACCGCCGAGGCAATCAGGGTGACTGCGAACACGCCTTGAGAAAAGTTGCGCTCCATCTCCTCGAGAACGAAGATCAACCCGGAGACGGGCGCGTTGAAGGCAGCGGCCAGACCAGCCCCGGAACCCGCAGCGATCAGCGTGCGTCGCTCGCGCGGAGTCGAGGAAAACCATCCGCTCACCATCTTTCCGACGGCGGCGCCCATTTGAATCGTTGGACCTTCTCGACCGAGGGCCAGACCTCCACCGATGCCCGAGATCCCTCCTACGAACTTGACCAGGATCACGCGCGCCCAGCGTAAGTCACGGAGCCCGTGCAGAACGGCTTTGACGTGTGGAATACCGCTTCCCGAAGCTTCGGGAGCAAAGCGCCTCGTCAGGCCGACCGCGACGGCGGCACCGAGCGCTCCCATCAAGGGGGGCAAACCGAAGCACCAGGCCCAATGCAAACGCGAGTACTCGACGATCCGGTCGCGAAGCGCTTCGACTTCCGTGAGCGTGGCGCGAAACGCGACCGCAACCAGGCCCGCGAAAAGTCCGACGAGCAGCGCTCGGGGAAGCTGTCGGCGGCGCTGCTCGTGGGAGCGTAAGAAGCTTTTGAGCTCGCGCTGAACTACTCTCGATTTCTCGGGGGTGCTCAAGGGTGTCGCAATCTGGGGATTTGCTACGTCTCGGTTCTCGAAGCCGCGTGTCGTAACGCCGCCGACCTCCTCGCCCGTCGGCGCAAACCCGGACGATTTTCCTGCAGCGCTTGGGCCAGGCCAGCCATGAACTCCCGAACGATCACGACCTCGGTGGCCGGTACTCTCCGGAGTGCTCGTGCCACGGCAGCTTCGATCGTGCCGCTGGCCGCGACATCGAAATTGCGGCCTTTTGGCGTCAGGGAGAGAAGTACCCGCCGACCGTCAGCGGAATCATGGCGCCGACGGACGAGCGCGTGGCCTTCCAGGCGTTCGAGGATTCCCGTCAGCGTGCTCGGATGGACATGCAGAATCTTCGCAAGCAAACCGGCCGAAATCCCTGGAGACCGACCGATGATGCGGATGACAAGCCGCTGAGGTCCCGTGACTCCGAGTGATCTCGCCATGCGCTTGGACGCCCTTTGCAGCGCATGATCGACCGCCCAGAGGAGTCTCATGAACTGAAGTGCCGGGCCGAGAGCAGCGATCACTGCTTCGTGCCCGAAGTCGTCGGAGGTCCTCATGCCTACCCAGTTCTGCCTTCGCTCTACGCGCGGTCGAGCGGCCATAGTCGCGTCCTGGGCTTGTGAAACCTAACGAAATCATCCGTGCGAAGCATCGTCGCCCATTGAAACACAATATCGTTTGACTACCAACTATCTAGTGATTTCCATCGTTCGAAGATCAGGAGCTTCGTGGCCACCAAAAAAAGAGGCGTTGGGACTCGATCGTTTGAATCCGCGGTAAGTATGTTTCGTCCCAACGATTGGAGAACTTGCGTGACGCATTCTCATACCGCCGAGCTACCGCAAAAAATCCCCGTAACTGGGCGCATTATTTTGAGCGCGGCTGCCACACCAAGGCGACCCTCGAACCGCACGCGCGGTTTGCTTCTTTCCCTGTGGTTGCCGACCGCGCAGACTTCCACAATCAAAAGATCACTCTCGGGGCCGGCTGAGGAGTGCGGCTCACCAAGCCGATCGATCAGCACGCCTTGGTCGCGCCGGTCGCCGAGCGTGCAAACTGGGCGTTCTTATTCTTACCCGTAGCGCCAGCTCTTGGGGCGCGCCCCTCGGTTCTGCGCCGGTCCGCCGTCCGAAGCGGCTCTGCCATGAGTCAGCAGATGTCGCATCGCGTCCGAGTGCGACTAGGAAGGGGACCGACTTCACGCCCCCGCCGGGAGCGAAGGTCGTCGCGGGAGTGGTATCCAGCAACTTCACAGAGCTCGTCCTGGAATTCACGGACCCAGTGTCGGAGGAGAGCCTATTCGCTCTGACGATTACCGACGAGCCCCGAACAGGCGCAGAGCCGAGAAGGAGGACGAGGAATGATCAAGCCACCATCGTCGAAAGGCCAGCTTTGGTTGGTTTTGGCAATGGCGCTGCTGCTGGCGTGCGTAGGCCACGTGCGGGCGGCGGCGCCGGACGGAGCGACGATCTTGAAGACGATGAAGGCCGCACTGGAACCGGCCAAGCCGAGCATTCGTACGCTGACCCTTACTTTCCACTCCGCGGACTTCGGCGAGAACACGCAGATGGTGGCGCGACAGGCCCGCAAGGTCTTTCCCGGCGGCCAACGTAGTGTCACCGTTGTGATGAGTCCCGACACGCTGAAAGGCGTGGCCTTCCTGGTGGTCGAGCATGAAGGGAAGTCCCACGAGCAGTATCTGTACCTTCCCGCCCTTCGCCGCGTGCGCAGGATCTCGGGGCTCGGCTCCTTCGAGCCGTTTCTCAATTCAGACTTCACCTATGCGGACATGGGACTGTTGGAAATCCATGAGAAGTCGCTGAAGCTCCTCGGCACGAAGGAACACGGAGGAACGCAGGCATACGAGCTCGAGGAGAAGCCGCGACAAGCGTGGTACTACAGCCGGATCGTCGATTGGATCGCCGTAGATTCTGATCTGCCACTGGAACGCGACCACTATGACGCCGGCAACGCCCTGTGGCGAAAACAGGTCTACGAAGACGTGGCGATCGTAGACGCGGTGCCGACGCCGATGCACGTGCGCGTCGACGACGTGCAATCCAAGGACTGGAGCGACTACAAAGTCGACGACCTGCACTACGATGTCCAGGTCCCCGACGACGTCTTCGATCCCAAGAAGCTCCCCAATGTCATCTCCAGCTCGCTGTGGTCGGCGAAATAGCCGCGCGTACGATCGGTGAGCTACAGGTCATGGTGGAGCTGATCGAAGGTATGCCCGACAAAGTCCTTGCGATTCGCGGCAAAGGTGTCATCACGGGCTCCGACTACGAGTCGGTCATCATCCCGGCCGTTGAGTCGAAGCTTGCGAGGCACGAGAAGCTCCGCGTTCTGTACCACTTGGGTGCGGACTTCGCCGGATTCGACGCGGCCGCCCTGTGGGACGACACGAAGGTCGGTCTTTCACACTTCGGCGCCTGGGAACGCATCGCCATCGTATCGGACCTCGAATGGGTGCGCGGTGTCTGCCGGCTTATCGGCGTGACGATGCCGGGACGCGTGCGCGTTCACCGGAACGCAGAGTTGGCCTTGGCGCTGGCCTGGGTGAGCGAGTCGACCTGAAAGCTGCCTCTGGCCCGGGTCTGAACGAGGCGTTTCGTAGCCAAAAAGCTTGGCCGCGGAGAAGAGGAGTCATCGAGTGGCGCTGCGCATCGAGGATTATGCGTTGATCGGGGACACCCACGGCGCCGCGCTGGTCGGGAAAGACGGGTCGATCGACTGGCTCTGCCTCCCTCGTTTCGACTCCGGAGCATGCTTCGCGGCGCTTCTCGGCGAGCCGCGGCACGGCCGTTGGAAGTTGGCGCCTGCCGTAGAGCATCGTCCGAGCCGGCGGCGCTATCGCGGTGACACGCTGGTTCTTGAAACGGAATTCGAGTCCGGAGGCGGCATCGTTCGCGTCATCGACTGCATGTCTCCCCGAAACCACCTCCCCGAGGTGATACGCATTGTCGAAGGCGTTCGCGGGCGTGTGCCGATGTCGATGGAGCTAATCATGCGCCTCGACTACGGCTCGATCTTGCCGTGGGTTCGGCGCATCGGTGGAGCACTCACGGCCGTCGGTGGACCGGATGCCCTTTGCTTGAGGACGCCCACGCCGATTCAAGGTAGAGGCATGACCACCGTCGCGGAGTTCACGGTCGGAGCTGGGGAACGCATACCCTTCGTGCTCGCGTGGTATCCCTCGCACGAGCCCCCACCGCCTCCCATCGACGTGATGGCAACTCTCACAGACACCGAGACGTGGTGGCGTTCTTGGTCGGCTAGCTGCACTTACGGAGGTCCCTGGCGGGAAGCTGTGCTTCGGTCGCTGATCACGCTGAAGGCTCTCACCTACGCGCCGACGGGTGGCTTGGTTGCGGCGCCGACAACCTCCCTTCCGGAGAGGCTCGGCGGGGTGCGTAACTGGGACTATCGTTTCTGCTGGATTCGCGATGCGACGTTCGCGCTCTACGCCTTGATGCGGACGGGATTCGTCGACGAGGCGCGCGCCTGGCGCGACTGGCTTCTGCGCGCGGCCGCCGGTGATCCCGCCGAGCTGCAAACCCTCTACGGTCCGAGCGGAGAGCGCCGCCTTTCCGAGGTCTGCCTCGACTGGCTGCCTGGATACGAACGGTCTCGGCCGGTGCGGATCGGTAATGCCGCCGTCGAACAGTTTCAGCTCGACGTCTACGGCGAACTGCTAGACTGCATGCACACCGCACGGCAGTCAGGCATCGAGCCCGAAAGGGCAGCCTGGGAATTCGAGCGTGCGGTCGTGCGCCACGTTATCGCTCGTTGGCGGCAGCCCGACGAGGGCATCTGGGAAATGCGTGGAGGGCGCCGTCAGTTCACTCATTCCAAAGTGATGGCGTGGGTCGCCGTCGATCGCGCGGTCAAGGCCGTGGAAAGATACGGCCTCAAGGGATCCGCGGTTCATTGGCGCAAGGTCCGCGCGCAGATGCACGAGGAAATCTGTCGCTCCGGATATGATGCCGAGCGTAACACGTTCACACAATCTTTCGGATCTGCGGAGATCGACGCGAGCCTTCTGATGCTCCCACTGGTGGGGTTCCTGCCCGCCACCGACCGCCGCGTGAAGGGAACCGTGCAGGCGATTGAGAGCCAACTGCTGCGCGACGATCTGGTCTTGCGGTATTCCCCGGGAGGCAGCGCCGACGGGCTGCCTCCGGGCGACGGAGTGTTCCTGCCGTGCAGTTTCTGGCTGGTCGACAACTACGTGCTGCAGGGGCGCCGTCCGCGCGCGATCGAGCTCTTCGAGCGACTCCTCTCCTTGCGCAGCGACGTCGGCCTGCTTGCCGAAGAATACAGCCCCGAGGAACGGCGGCTACTCGGGAACTACCCGCAGGCTTTCACGCACGTGGCATTGATCAACACCGCGATGAACCTTACGAAGTCAGAAGGGCCCGCGCACGCCCGCTCTCATGGTTAGCTGAGAGTGCGAACCGCAGGGGCGTCCGCTTGCTCTCGCCGAACGATCAAGGCCGGTGAGGAGAACGAATGGAATGATATTCGGACTGCATCTTCTACGCGATGGTTGCACATCTGAGGTCAATTTGGAGTCGGGCTGACTGGGCGTACATGAGAATTGCCATCAACGGGGCCGGCATCGCCGGTCCGACACTCGCATACTGGCTGCGGGAATCCGGTCATGAGGTGCTGCTCATCGAAGAGTCGCCACAGCTTCGCAGCGGCGGCTATGCCATCGATTTCTGGGGGGTCGGCTACGACATCGCCGAGAAGATGGGTCTACTCCCCCGAATCAGAGAGGTGGGCTATCAGGTCAGGGAGGTGCGCTACGTCAACCGGCATGGCCGCAAGAGCGGCGGCTTCTCGGTTGACGTCTTCCACCGTATGACGAACGGCCGCTTCACCGAGCTGCGGCGCTCCGACCTTGCCGCCACGATCTACGATGCGCTGGACGGACAGGTCGAGACGATTTTCGGCGACTCCGTAGCGAGGATCGAGGATGAGGGCAATCGCGTTCGGGTTGACTTCGATCATGCCGCTCCGCGCGAGGTCGATCTGGTCATTGGAGCGGACGGGTTGCATTCGCGTGTTCGCCGACTAGTGTTCGGGCCTGAATCAGAGTTCGAAGTCTCGCTCGGCTATCACGTCGCCGCGTTCGAGGTCGACGGTTACCGGCCACGCGATGAGTTCGTAGCTGTCGGCCACGCGGTTCCGGGAAGACAAATTTTGCGATTGTCCTTGCGCGATGACATGACGCTGTTTCTTTTCGTCTTCCGCGACGAGTACCTGACCGCCGAAAGTCCATCGAGCGAGCAGGAATGCAAATCGGTGCTGACAAACGTCTTTGCCGATGTCGGCTGGGAATGCGCCCGGATTCTCGCGGCAATGGACGATGCCAGAGGCGTCTATTTCGACCGTGTCAGCCAGATCCGCATGGACTGCTGGACAAAAGGCCGCACAGCACTGATCGGCGATGCTGCAGCCTGCGTCTCCCTCGTTGCCGGCGAAGGGACTGGGCTTGCCATGGCCGAGGCTTATGTTCTCGCAGGCGAACTGCACGGCTGCGGGGACGATCACATCGCAGCCTTCGCCCGCTATCAGGAGCGGATGATGCCGTTTCTGAAGCGCAAGCAGGAGTCGGCAGTGAGATTCGCTTCCTCGTTCGCGCCGAGGAGGGCCTTCGGCATCGCGTTCCGCAACCTTGTCAGCCGACTATTGCGGATTCCTTTCATCGCCGATCTTTTCATCGGTTGCACAGTGCGCGACGACGTCAAGCTGCCCGACTACAGGTTCTAGCTAATGTTTTCCAGCCGATCGGTTATCAGCGTCGAGGCGCACTTGACGAACCACAGCGTTCGTGGGCCCGAATCGTCGCCGCCGGCGTCGTCAGTACCGGCCGCGGAGCGCCCAGCCGAGCTCGATCCGCGCCGCGCGCGCGATCCCGCGCGCGCCGACGAGCGCCGGTGACCCGCCGGTGAACGCCGCCGCGGCGGCGTAGACGACGCTCGGGCGCATGCGGCGTTCGTTCGCCACAAGGTATAGCGGCTCCCAAGCGATCGGCCGGAACTTGGCCTTGAAGGCCTCGAGGCCGCCGGTGTTGTAGAAGCGCTTCCCGTGCCGGCGGAGCCAGAAGAAGGCGAGGCGGAGCCAGCCGGGTGGCGGCTGCGTGGCGTCTGCGCGCTTCGAGAGGAAGGCACCACCGAGCGTGAAGAACGTTGCGTCTTCCGCAGCGACAGCCCGGAGCGCCGCATCCACGAGCAGCTCCGCCGTGCCGTTCGGCGCGCGTCGCCCGCGGACAATCTGTTCGGCGAGCCAGCCGTTCCGTCGCGGCACCGGCGAAAGCACGCAGAACGCGACCGGCTCGTCCGCGCGCTCCGCCACGAACAGGCGCCGCCCCTGCATGCGGCCAAGCGTCTCCGGCTCGACGAAGGAAGCGGAGGGGCGGGTGCCCGCGGCCGGCGCGACCGCGGGCCGATCGACGCGCACCCAAGCAGTACAGGAAGTTGGCCGCCAAGGCCGCTGAATTCAGGCGATAGCAGTGAATGTGCGAAACGCGAACACCTGGATTTCAAACGTTGGAACACGTGGACGCGGCGGAAAGCGGCTCCTCATCATCGCGCGCTCGCGCCGAGGTAGCGAGAGGTGGCGCATCCAGATCAGCCGCGTAGTTTGACAGCCACGCTGACAGCCAAGCCAATGGACACCAGCAGACTAGCTGGACAATACCGGATTGAAGACCTTGGGATTTCCGAGGGCTTGCGACGCCATGGACGTCGGCGGACGGCCACCCTGCGGATTCGTAATCGGGATCATCGGCGCATGCTGGGCGCGCCGGGGAGCGCACAGGAATCGGTACTCGAGATCGAGATCGGAGGGAATCTCCTTCGTCAACCTCGAGATCCATACTCGCTGCGTGTTACCTATTTGCTACCTGAAAAGCTCCTTCCGATCTGTGGCTGTAACATAAATCATTGATTTTGAAAGAGCCACCCGCCGGAATCGAACCGGCGACCTGCTGATTACGAATCAGATCTCATCGTTGTTTCTTAGCCGTTCAGGACTATTCAATAGGTGTCAATGAACAGACTCATTTGCCTTTGATTATCGGTAATTATATGGTATTTCTTGTTTCACGATGTCTCACAGAAATTCATGCATTGCAACGTCAATTTTGCTACCCCAATTGCTACCCCAGACCAACGGACCAAGATGAAGTTCACGGACAGGGCCATCAAGAACCTAAAGGTCAAGAACGCTCGCTATGAGTTTTGGGAGGGCAATGGCTTCGGCATCCGTGTGACGCCGAACGGCACGAAGTCGTGGGTGTTCGTCTACCATCATGCAGGCCGCTCACGCCGCATGACACTGGGTACCTACCCTTCCATGACGGTCGCTCATGCTCACCAAGCTCACGGCAAAGCGCTCACCGACCTCGAGCAGGGCCTCGATCCCGGCGCCGCGATCGTTCGGCAGCGTCGGGTAGATCGCACCGCACCAACCGTAGGAGACCTTGCGACGGAGTACCTCGAGCGCTGGGCGAAGCCGCGAAAGCGATCGTGGAGAGAGGACGAGCGGATTCTGGAAAAGGACATTCTGCCACTCTGGCGGTGGAGCAAGGCGAAAGAAATCACACGGTCGGACGTCATCGCGCTGCTCGACCGAATCGTCGATCGCGGCTCCCCCATCGCGGCCAACCGCACGCTCGCCGTGGTGAGGAGGATGTTCAACTTCGCGCTGTCTCGCGACCTTGTCCCGGCCAACCCATGCACGCAGGTCAAGCCGCCCGGGAAGGAGAATCGGCGCGACCGAGTGTTGAGCCCCGACGAGATCCGGCTGTTCTGGGCAACTCTCGATGAAGCCGCGATGAGTCCTGCGAGCAGGATCGTGTTGAAGCTCATGTTGGTGACCGCTCAGCGCAAGGGCGAGATCGTATCAGCGCGGTGGGAAAATATTGACCTGGCAAACGGATGGTGGACCATCCCCGCCGAGCGCGTGAAGAACCAACTCCCCCACCGTGTTCCGTTGGGCCAACAAGCGATCGCGCTATTCCGCGAGGCGCGCGAGCTTGCCAAAGACTCGCAGTGGGTCTTTCCCTCACCGAAGAAGGACCATATGGGCGCCACCGCGCCGGATCATGCCGTTCGACGCAGTGTCGACGATCTTGGGATCCCTAACTTCACGCCGCACGATCTTCGGCGGACGGCCGCAAGTTACATGACCTCTATCGGGATCCCGCGGCTCGTGGTCGCCAAGATCCTCAACCACGTCGAGCAGGGCGTGACCGCGATCTACGATCGCCACTCTTACGACGCGGACAAGCGGGATGCCCTTACAAGATGGGATCGGGAACTCCGCGAGATCATCGCAGGGACGCGGACGAAGACGCCGTCGAACGTGATCTCGCTCGAGGCCGCGGTCTGAATATCAGACATCAGGTCTACCTTTTGTTCACTTCGTATCTCTCGCTCTCATAAGAGTCCGCTCGCACGAGCGGCACCACGTTTCCTTGACCAAGTTCCGCTCAGCGGGTAATTTGATTATTAGCAACACGGTAGCGGCCGCCGATAAGGGCTGAAATCCGCGTCTGGTCGGGAAAACCGAAGGACGCCTGTTGTGGGAGCGTTCAATGCCCAGCACAGGTTGTTCCTTTGGAAGCGTAAATCCCGGCAACCCAGCACAAGAAGCGGACTCTCGCCGTAGAGTTCATGACGCTGCCGGGGGGGGTACCGTCTATGACGCGGCTTCTGTACCGCCGGCTTCTGGCAGGTCGCGTGCCCTACGACTAGGAGCGCCCGCCCCGAAGAAGTCCCCCACGGCCGTCTCGCTGGAAGAGGTCGAGCGTCTCTTCGCGAAGCAGCAACGCGAGCTGACCAAGGCCTTCGAGAGGTCGATCACCGCCCTGAAGGACTACGTCCGCCACCTTGTCTCCAAAGAGAATCTCCTCCCCACAGAGAACGTAGCGAGAGACTCAGAGGCGGCCCACCCTCATCCAAAAGATGGTGACGGGGACCGCTACGTCCGTTTCAAGGAACTTCGTACCATAACGGGGCTCGCCAGAAGCACCGTCTGGAGGGCGGAGAAGCGCGGGCTCTTCCCTCCGAGGAGGAAGATCTCGTCCCGAAGCGTCGGCTGGCTCCGGACCGAGGTCGATAGGTGGGTCCAGGAGCGCCGTCAGGTTGGCGGCGGGGACGGCGGAGTAGGCGATGGCCGCTAAAGATCGCCGTACTTCTCTCACTCGCTCGAGCATCATCGGCGATTCGCAGCGTGATCAGCATCGCGAGCGCCAAGGCACCCTCCCCTTCGGCGGAAAACAGCACCATGAGCACGTCCATCGCCACGTGAGGGAAGCAACTGAAGCTCCGCCCAGAGCAGACCAGCCTCTCTCGCCGAGCACCACGACGCCGCCGCTGGCGACGACGTCCACCACGGTGGCCGAGCGCGTCATGTCACCACTGGCAAGCAATGCCGACGATCCGGTTGGCGATGCTCGCCCGTCCGACGGCGATCATCACCCTGAGCCCAATCCTCCCAATAAGGACAACGGCGACGGCGGGGCGCCCAGCGCCGTGTCGCGCCGACCCCCTTCCCCATCGAGTTCGACACCGAACAGCCCTTCCAGAAAGCAGCCACGCCCTACCGGCGAAGCATCAGCGGATGCAGCGGCAGGGGATGTCGACGTCGCAGCCACACCCATGCGACCTCCGGACCCTAATCTGCTGCACGCCGTGAGTTCCCTGGCTGAGACCTTCACCCGCCTGCTGCTGAAAGCGTCAGCGAAGAAGGATGCATAGGCGTCGAACAGCCGCGGAATATTCCGGTGCATCTCAGGCCTAATTCGAGAATTACCTAGGAAATGCACCGGAACCTAAAGATCCCCGGCGCGCGCGCCATACTCTCGGTGAACACGGGCGGGAGAGGTACGCCTGGCGCCTCGGCGTCGGCGCGCGACCCTTCCGCTCTTTGCTTCTTCCAGGAGGTGAATCGATGGATCCATCCAAGCGAGCCCGGGCGCGGACCAAGAGCTCCGCTCCGGCACCACCAGCAGAACCCTCTCTGGGGAGCGAGGCGCTCAATCGAGCAGAGCGGCTCCTCGCTCGCCTCGCAGTCAAGGTGCTCGAGAACGAAAGGAGGAACCAATCGTGCCCGAATCGAGGCCTCAAGAAATCAAGGACCAGCATCTGAATCGTCTCGCGATCGTCTACGTCCGGCAGAGCACGGAGTTCCAGGTTCAAAATAATACCGGCAGCACGGAGGCACAGCGTAATCAAAAGCGGTACGCCCTCCTCTGGGGGTGGATCGAGACTCTGATTCTCGTCATCGAGGATCTCGGAGTGTCGGGAACAACGGCTCTGAGGGAGGGCTATCAGAGGATCATACAGCTGATCCAAGAAGGCAAAGTCGGGATCCTCATCGCCGTCGACTTCACGCGCCTCGGACGCGAAGCAGGAAATTGGTTTCACCTTCTCAACATCTGTGCCGCATTCGACGTGCTCGTGGCCCTCGATGGCCGCGTCTACGACATGCGCGTGTCGGGGCATCTGGTCTACGCGAAGCTCATGGCCGTCGTTTCGGACATCGACACGTCTTATCGCTCCGAGACGATGCGCCGGGGGCGGGTCGCGAAAGCCAAGGCGGGAAAGTCAGTCACCCGCTCCCCGATGGGCTACATGCAGAAGACCTGGGCCTTGGATCCGAGAACGTGGGTTCAGCTGTCCTTGCGGACCGCGTTCCAGTTGATCCTCAAGCTCCGTTCCGTGGGGAAAACGATCCGTGCGCTCAACGACCTCGGTATGCGGTTCCCTGGCAGGAAGGGGCCAACAGAAGCGAATGAGTCCCTGTTGCTCGATATCTATCGCAATTTCTCCTATACGGGCGCGTACGAATTCGGAAAATCGCAAATCGATCCGGCCAGAAAGACGCCGGGTGGGCGGGTTCGTCGCATCCCGACCCCTCGGGAAGAGCGCATTGTCATCGAAGGGCATCACGAGGCTTACGTTTCGACCGAGGATTGGTTCGAGATACAGAAGATCCTCGACGACAATACAAAGAAGGGCGACGGTCGACCCGCTGGCCGCGGCGCGGCCCTCCTAGAGAGGCTCATCGACTGCCCCGTTCATGTCGGCACGCAAGGCGGCAGGCGGATGATGATCCATTACGGCGATGCTCGGACTGACTGCGTCCGGGCGCCCGCCTACTACTGTAAGGGCGAGCGAGACCGCGGCCGCCGGTCTTGCGTCAGCGTACCCGCCCGACGGGTGGATCCGGCCATTCGAGACGCCGTTCTCGCACGCCTCACGGCTCCGCGCTTGAATGCTCTCCGCGAAGCGCTTGACCGAGCACGGCGAGACCTCGCCGCGGGGGAGCACCTGCGGCGGTTGCAAATGAACGCCCTCGAGAGGGAGCTTGAGGAGCTCCGCTACAGAGTGAGGATCGTCGACCCGACGAACGTCGAGGTGGTCCAGGAGCTTGAGCAGGCCTTGCGAGAGGTCAAAGACAATCGCGAGCAGGTCAAGCTGGCGGTAGAGAATGAGCGACAGGAGATCCTGAAATTTGACGACACCGCTCTCGACCGCCTTCTTGAGATCGCCGACCAGCTCCTCGAGATCTTCATGGCGGAGACGACCACCAATGAGGAGCGAAAGGAAGTCATCCGTGCTCTGGTCGAGCGCGTCACAGTCCTCGAGCGGACGAACGAGACAATCCGCCTCCGGATCAAGTGGGTCGACGACGAGCCGGACCACGAACTCACAATCCTTCTTCCACCGTTCACTCAACGGAAGGCCCGTAAGCTTGCCGCGCAAGGTCTCCGCCCCTGCGAGGTCGGGCGTCGACTAAACGAGCTAGAGCTTTTCACCAAGACAGGTCGACCGTGGACGGCAGGGACAGCCTCGCAGCTCCTGCGCCATGTGACGAACAAGAAAGTCAACACACTAAAGCCACCTACCGGCGTTGCCGCTCCAGGCAGCGATACGGACCGTCCGCTTCTGCAGTAAGAAGCAAAAAAAGAAGGAGGGACCGGCAGCAACGCGAGCCGTATAGAGTTCGCGCTGCTGCCGGTCATGGATGGAAAGCCGAAGGACGAGACTTGGAGATGTGGCGGGCGGGACGGAGACGGGATCGATTGATCGATTCAGGCGGAAACTTTGATGCTGAACCGGAAGCTCGGTCGTCTGCGGCTGCGTTCGGTTGTTCGGATTAGCAGTAGCCCGCGCCAACGAAGCTCCGATGGCCATCGGCGCCTATGATTACGTCGTCCAAAACGCGAACGCCGATAACGTCGCCCCCCCGGCGAAGCCTGCGCGTAATCTCGGTTTGCTCCCGGTCGACGCCCTTCAAAGGCGGCCTCACGCAGTGCGCGACGTCATTCGACTGCCTAGTCTTGTACGGTAGCCGTCCGTCGCGGACCAGGGAAATCCGGTAAACGGACGCGTAGGGCATTGTCACCTCCCTTCCCCGCGAGCGCCACGCGTTCGGCCTTTCGAAATCCTGGCCCGTGGGCGGGAAAGCCGATGATCGTCTCGCGCTTCGCGTCTACGCAGAGCCGACAGGAAGCACAGGTGACGTCGTTGCGGTAGCTCTCCGGGCAGATGATGACCTTCCGCCCCGCGGGCGTCCGCTCGACGTGGTTGTAAGCCGCGTCGGCCGGAAGAATCACGACGACCGGGCCCGCGTTCTTCCTGGCGAGCTCGTCGGCTTCGGCCAGATTGTCGGCCGATAGGTTGATCGTGAATCCCGCGCGGTTCGCTCGTCGTATGGCCGCCAGGTTCTCGGGGAGCGCAGGCTTGTGCGTATACGAGAAGCCTCGCCGACCGCGGTTTGCCTCGACGAGCTCGGCGAGTCTTTCCGTGTCGATCTTGTCGCCGCGGCCGGGTAAATCCCCTGCGACGTTGTGGCGCCATTGCGTATCTTTCGGTAGGTGTCGGACGTTCTCCAGAAATGCCTTCCAGCTGATGCCGGTGTCGCCAAGGGAGAGCCGCTTCCAATGCCAGCCGACCGGGCCATGCTCGGCGTAGCAGCCATTTCTCCGAAGTGGACAGGTCAAAGGACAAGTCGATTTCGGGCTCATCGAGACTGGGATGGACCCGGTTTTTCGGTTCGCGCTTTTTCGAACAAGGGTTACTCGCATTCGCACCTCCGGATTGCGAAAAGAAGAAGCCCCGCGCGGGGTGTTCCCGGCGGGGCTTCGGTTGGTGGACCTGGCAATCGGTGAGTGCGTGAGCGCTCACCGATCGTCGCTGCTACGTTGGTGCACGGTTGGTGGGCCTACGGTCTCTCTCCTTCATCGATCTCACCACCGGAGCCGAAGTCGCCCACCGCTCGTGCGAGCTTTTCTACGAGGGCAGTCGCCACGATGACCACCGCCACCACAAGGACATCCAGCACTACCTCTCCGACTCTCTTCCAAACGACTCTGGACATGACTCACCTCCCGATCGCTCGCCCTCTGGCGGCGACCTGTTGTGGCCGAGAAAGAAAAAAAGCCCCGGAGAGGAGCATTCCTCCCGGGGCTTCAGACAGACCTCGGCCTTCGGTCCTATCTATCTACTATTATGGCGCAGCGAATGGTTTTTGTTTACTAAAGTTTGCGCGGCGCAATGAAAGAGCGGTTTTGGAGGTAGTGCGCACTCAGTATGAACGATGCTCACAGTTTGACTGCGAATGATCTAATGGCTCTCGCAGTCGGCATCTCGGGCAAGTGAGGACGTTCTTTGTTGAGACACATCGGGCTCTCGATCGAACCGAATCGCACGCTCGGCCGAGCAGAAGAGAAAACGCTGGCTGTCAATCATCCTGGAGACGACCATCCAGAAGCGCGGTTTATGTCGAGCTCAGCGAGCTTGGTCTAATTGAAGTGCGCTCGAAACGTATCGTAGGCTTGAGCGTCATAGCCTCGGGTCGTGGCTGGGCGTGGCTCCGAAGCTTCACGCGACCCACTTGGCACGTTCAGGCCGTTGCCGGAGATTCCACGCGAAGTCGCTCGAGGATCCTCCGATCATTGTCACTCGCATAGGGCAGACGACAGAGTCGCTCGGAGACAGCTCGGGCAGCCCGCGCGTCGTTTGCTTTCTTCAGTCGTCTCACCTCAGCTCGCAGTGCACTAACTGCGAGCTGTAGCGGCGGGCGGCGGGTTGTCGCACCACTCGCTGTCTTTTGTGGCTCTTTGGTGCAGTTCCAGCGCCAGTTCCGCGGCTTCGGCATAGCGCCCTTGCTTATAGACGGCACTTACAAGCGAGCACAATTCCGGTCGGTACTCAGTCGTCTCTTTCCAGGTCGCACGCAGCTGCTTCTCCGCTGTCGCCAGATCGCGGACGGTCGGCGATTCCACGAGAAGCCGCGACAACACGGCGCGGACTTCTGGCAGCGCAACCGGCGACGCTGAACCGAGGCGCTCGGCCTCCGCGAGGGCCTGTCGCAAGAGTCCGTCTGCGCGATTCAGCCAAAGTACTCGTGCGTCCCCTCGGACGTGAAAGAATACGTATGTCATGATCGCAGTCGCAAGCCGATAGCGGAGTTCTAGGGTCGGCTGCTCAACTAGGGCCGTCTCGACCTCGCGTATGAGCTCCTGCAGCTCAGAAGCGTCTGGCGGACCGGCTGACCCAATGCCGAAGACCCCGACGCGCGATAGCCGTTCAATCAGGTCGGAACGCCCTGTTGTGGCTCTTCTCGGCGCGGGCGCTCGTCCTACATCCGCGCTCTTTTCCTTCAGACCCACCGGATCCTCCCATCTGCAGTGGGTCTTCTCCAAAGTGTGTGTGCTCGTGAAGGGCGGGTGAGTTGCTGAAAGCCTTGTGGGACAGGGGTTGGCGACGCTTTTCGGTCACGATGAAACCTGCCTTCGAAAGGCGTCCCTGCTGTGCCGTCTCGCCACACGATCGTGCCGCAAATTCGCTCTCGATCCCGTCGCACAACCAGGCGTTCCATTATTGCTGCGAGTAACTCGATTCGATCCGCAACGGTCGTCGTGGACGCGGCCCAAATCGCGGCTACGTTAGACCACAAGCGTTCGATCTCGTTCCACACCGCCCCGTTGAAGGAATCGGGACGCTCGCCTTGATCGTCTTGAACAGCCTCTTCGAGCCGTCTTACTTCGGCAGCTTGGTTGTCGAGCTCAGTTTCAAGGATGGCATTGGCTTCTCGATGATCGGGATGGATCACAAGCGAGGAAGAGAAGCCGTGTCCGCTTGAGCCGCTCCTTCGCCAGGCGGAGCGTCTCCGCCGATAGGCCCGCCAGCTCTTTGTTCCCCCTCTTTCGATCCTCCCATTCCTGGCGAAGAATCGAGATGCCGACCGGCGTCAGATGCGCCAGGGCCAACGGGACGATGCTGCGTTCAAGAGGCCCCGCCGGCAGCGTAATGCAGGTAGGCCCACCCTTTAGGTTCAGCCCGGGGCACCGGATCTGCGCAGCACGCCCGCCAGGGTAAGCAACTTGCATGACGTAACCGTGGACTTCGCATATAGATCGTGGGGAGAGTACCCAGAACAGTAGGTTGTTATCTGCATACGTTCACCGCATCATCCGCGAGCTCGGGGCCGCAGGATTGTCCCCGGCCGATATCGCAAGCCGCCTCAACGAGAACGGCTGGCAGACGCTCCAGCAGAGGCCGTGGTCGCTTGAGAACGTTCGGAAGGTTCTCCGTGGGCAGAGATCGCCGGAAGCCCATCGGCCCGATGCGCCTTGTCCCGACCATGACACGATCTAAGTATCTCGACTTGGCGGAACAAGAAGAGCCGGGCGCTATCTTAACAGATAGCGCCCGGTGCCTCTTTCGTTTCTTGTAGACAAAGACAGGACAACGCCTTGACTCGGCGTGTTGCTCACGCCCCGAGGTTTCTGGAACAGTGCCGTCCGCTTCGAGCCGAGCGAGTGACTTGCCGGACTCGCGCACCGGCAGATCTGAGATCGCGTGCCCGATCTCGTGCAGGATCATGCGCACCGACTCGCGCTCGGGCTCCCTCGGCGAGCAAGACCTCGATCGGCGCGATCACGAAGCACTACGACGACGGCAAGCAAGCGACTCGCTTCGCGCCGGCGTGGTAAAAGGCGGGTCGACCTCGGTGACTCCCGCGCGCTCGAGCTGCTCGAGCATGAACTGGCGCGCGGCGAGACGCTCGTGCTCGTCCAGCTGTTGCACCTCGCCGCTGAAGTAGGAGCGGCGCACCGCGTTCGACCCGTCGATCGGCCTGGGGCAGCGGAACAAGGGCCAGGCCCCCCGGCTGACGCGGTGATCTGGCGCGGTTCTCAGGCACGGCTGCCCGCAGCATTACCCAGCGAAGAGATGGCGAAACCTTCTGCCACCAATCCCCAGTCCGTTGATCGAGTAGCGAAAGAGCAGGAATGCTACAATCTGGCCAAGTGGCCGAACTCCCGATCAGCCGACTCACCCGGAGTTGCGCAAAACCGGACTGTGTCAGGACGGTTGGGAAGTACCGTCACCGGACGACTCCTCGATGAAGGCTGCCAATGGAGTTATAGGCGATTCCAGGACTCGGCTGGCCGCGTTTGGGTCGAAAATATCAAGCACGGTATATACTGGACGAAATCGTAAGGGGATGATGGCCGATCATGCCGTTGGCGAATGGGGGTCAGCTCTCGAACACGAGAAGCCAGGTAGCGAAGATGAGAAGACAGGCCGTCGCGCAGCCACAAGGCGATCTGCTTGGAGCCTGTGGTTCGGATTATGCCGCCGACGCGCTCATGCGTGTTAGCTGCCAAGGCTTTCGGTACCCACTCAGGGACATAGCCGACCGCGCGAGACGGCGCGAAAAGCACCTGGAGAAACGTTGCCGAGCTTGAGATGAGAAAGGCCGTGACCCCGTCCAGCGCGACGCGGCGCTCGCGACCCAAGACGCCGCCCGCGCGCAAGCGAGTTACAACCACTTTTGCCGGGAGCGCGGGCCCGCACTCGCCCTCCTCGGACACGCAAGATTGGAGGTATCGTGCGACTGTTGTTCACGTCCGTTGTTCTCGTCACCGCCGCGCTCTTCTCGGGTCCTGCTGCAGACGCCGCCTGTGATCATCCTTACTTGCCGCTGAGGAAGGGCCTCACCCGTCACTACAAGTCCTCCAATGGCCACGAGTCGATTTGGAAAGTCGAGAGCGTCAATAAGGACAAGGCGACTGTCGCGATTGCGTGGATGCACGACAAAAGCGAGCCGGCAAAGAAGTTGCAAATGGAGGTCGATTGCGACGGTGGAGCGATCTCACTCGACTTCACGAAGCTAGGAGAGGATCGCGAGGGGACGGATGTGAAGTTCGTGAGGCACTCCGGCTCGTTCCTGCCGCCCGCGCTGAAGCTGAAGGCTGGCTACACCTGGAAGACAACTGAGACGATCGAGATGGCCAGCACGGAACCGTTGATCTTCGACATAAAGACGCGCCATAAGGTGGACGGTACAGAGTCAGTGACTGTTCCCGCCGGGACGTTCGAGGCGCTGAAGATCACCGCCGAAAACGAAATTGGCACACCGATACCCGAGGTGAACAGAAACGACGGAAACCAGCCGGCCGCGACGATGTCCGGCATGACAACGCACACGACTTCCACATACTGGCTGGTCAAGGGTATTGGGATGGTGAAGGCGGAGGCGAAAGCTGAGACGGGTGGCATGAGCGATCTCGGCACGAATCGCGCGGGCACTGGCACACGCGGCGCACCCGGGATGAGCACCGTCACGACTACCGAGCTGATCGATTACTCGAGATAGCGTAGGTGGCGCTGGCCCGCGCAGAGGCCATGGTTACGCGGGCCGGTCCCGAGTGGTTTGATCCGTTCTATCGCGCGACGAGTCGGGCCGAAGTACCATTATTGGCGCGCCTTCGTGCCCGGCCTCCGCCCTGGGCAGGTTCTTGTTCTCTTCGTGAACTTCGCGTTCTTCGTGGTTTCATTCTCCGACACGGATGATGGTCGCTTGTTTCAGGATCATCACGAAATCGCACGCGGCAGTTCCGGATTGCCGCGGTCACAATGCATGATCGTTGAGCACAGCAAGATTGTGAGCGACTCGCTCCACCGCGCGATGACCTTCCTCAATCGCTTCCTTCGCCCGGTGAAAATCGAGCAGCCGAAGGCGCGCCAACCGTGGTGCGACAACCACCTCCGGTGGCTCGCCAGCCATGCGGCTGCGGGCAATCCTCACCTCAACGATGTCCATGCATGTGGTCAGGACGTCGAGGATCGAGGGCATTGCGGGTTCGTCAGGCGACTTCTCGGGTGCGAGCGCGCTGAGGTGTTCCTTTAGCTTGCGCATCCAGTTGGGAACGGCGCCGGCCGCCGCTTCCGGTGCCGAGGCCGCGCGAAATCGGCGGCCCAGGATGTCGGACCCGAGGTCGACTGCGATCACGATATCCGCGCCCATCGCGCGCGCCAGCGACACCGGTATAGGGTTGACCAGACCGCCATCAACCAGCAACGATCCTTCCCATCGCACGGGGGCGAATAACCCTGGCAGGGCGATCGAGGCGCGCACGGCGTCGAGGGTCGAGCCGTGGCGCAGCCAGACTTCCGCCCCCGTACGTAGCGAAGTCGCGACCGTTCCGAACGGCACACCGAGCTCGTCGATCGAACGGTCTGCCCAATTGCGGCGGAAGAATCCCATCAGACGATCGCCCTTGAGCACTCCACCGCTCAGGCTTACGTCCATGAACCCGACGCACGTCCCCGATTCTCAATTCAAGTACCCAGCTTTCGAGGCGATCCAGCTCACCTGCCGCGTAGGCGGCACCGACCAATGCGCCGATCGATGTTCCGCACACGATATCTGGACGAACGCCTGCCTTCTCCAGCGCGTGGATGACGCCTATGTGCGCCCAGCCACGGGCGGAGCCGCTGCCCAGTGCAAGTCCCACGCGTGGCGTGCGCGGCGCAGTCATGCGGAGGTCCTTTGAGCGGCGAGCTCCTCTTCGATGTTTCCAGCCACCTCGTTAATTACAGCACAGTCGTGATCGTCATTCGATATAGGACCAATGAGCGACCGGCGGGCAGCATCCTACTTGATGCAAACGGTGGTGACCGCCGTCCGCTCAACCGCCGGTCGTTCGGCCCCTAGGCCGCGGCGCGCGAACAGCACCGCCGGATCAATCGGCTGCCCCTTGACGCGGTTCGGTCGGCGAGTAATCATGGCGTCACAGGAAACCCCTTTCTCTGGGAGGTCGGCCTCTGGGCGGTGGGTCACATCGCCGTCACGAGGGATCTCGCGAGCGTGCTCTCGTTCGGGAGTGTCGGCTCGCTCGGGTTGACCGGCGCGCCGCTGCTCGACGCCAAGAAGGCACGCCGGCGCGGTCGGCAGTGGGGCGGTTCGCGGCCGAAACCTCGAGCGTCCCGTTCGCGGCGATTCTCGTTCGCAGCGCCGAGCTGGAAATTCCGAGATGCGTGACCGGCAGAAGTAGTCCGGCGACGAAGAGGTTGATCATGGCCTCGCCCGCGTCTTCGCAGAAGCGGCCTACTCTTGTTGAATCGATTCGATGTACTGAGCGAGCGCATAGACCTGAGCCCTCGCGCCGGTGTCGCTTTCCTTCCAGCGAAAGACGTGTCCCCAGATCGGCATCTCACGAGATCCGTGCGCCGGGACCGGGCGTTCGCCGTCGATGAACTCCACGACCCGGAGGAAGGGGAACTTGCCCTCATGGGTTCGGCGGAGCTGTGTCAAGTCGGGAGGCGCCGTCTTCAGAGCGGCCGCTGCGGGGCCGGCCCCACGCCCGTCCGATCCGTGGCACGCCGAACAGTGCCGCACAAAAAGCTTTTTCCCCCAAGTCGGGGGCGGCAACTGCTCCTCGGCCACTGCTTGGACCGCGCCGCCGACGAAGAGCAGCGCCACGAGCGGGAGCCATCTCAGATGTTCTCTGGATTCCCTCATCGCAGATCCTCCGTCGCTCTAGCACTCCCTCGGGATGGTTTGCACGCTTCTCTCGCAGCGTGCGCGCGCATCAAACTCGCGCTGAGTCGCCCCTCATGCCATCGATCCGAAGATCCTGCGAAAGCGCGACGAACATCAACGCTGCCGATGAGCGCAAGCGCGGCGAATTGCGGCTACGCCCTCCATGCCGGCACCGCGGAACAGCACCGTCTGCGTGACCGTGACGAAGTCCGTGTTCGCGCGCCGAGCATGGTGGTCTGGATGCACTAGGGCATGCTCGCCCGTGGCGTGAAAGCACCGGAAGGGTCTGCAGCGGCATGATCAGGGGTTCGCGCGACGCTTACACTTCTCCGTCAATTCGCACAGCCATTGGAAGGCGGCTGTCGACAACATCTTGTCGACCAAGCGCCAACGCCAGTTTCCGCCCACACGACCAGGTACGTTCATTCGACTTCCAACGCCGAGATCAAGAACGTCCTGTAATGGCGCGACCGTCAGAGCTGCCACGGATGACCATGCCAGTTCGATCAGCGCTGGTGCAGCTTCTGCACTATTCAAGAGCCGGCGCTTGAGATATTTCCATAACGTTTGTCTCTGAGAATCGGGCAATTGTTCGTACCATTCGCGAGTTGTCGGGTTGTCATGCGTGCCTGTGTACGCCACGGTGTTGCTGAGAAAGTTGTGGGGAAGATGAGGATTTTCAACATTGCCGTCGAACGCGAACTGGAGAACTCGCGTGCCTGGCACTTGAAATTGGTCGCGCAGAAGTCCTACGTCGGTAGTGATGGTGCCAAGGTCCTCGGCGATAAATGGCAAGCGCCCGAGGTCTCGCTGGATCGCCTCGAAAAAGTTGGCTCCTGGCCCGGCTAGCCACTGGCCGGACTGCGCTGTCTTGGCCCCGGCTGGGACATGCCAAGCAGCCGCGAAACCTCGGAAATGGTCCAGGCGGATCACGTCTACGTGATCCAGCAGAGTGCGAATCCTGTCGAGACACCACCGATAGCCGGTAGAACGACGCGCATCCCAGTTGTAGACGGGATTGCCCCATAGCTGTCCCTCGGCGCTGAAGTAATCGGGAGGAACTCCAGCGACGAAACGCGGCCGCCGCCGCTCATCCAGCAGGAATAACTCCGGGTTCGCCCACAGATCGCTGGAATCCGGTGAAACAAAGAATGGAAGGTCACCAATCAGGCTCAGACCCTTGCCGTGCGCGTATTCCTTGAGCTGTTCTGCTTGCCTCAGCAGCAGAAATTGTTCGAAGCGGAAGCGATCAATTTCATTGGCAAGATCGCGCCGGGCTTTCGCTAAAGCAGCGGGTTTGCGCTGCATCAAATCCTCTGGCCACTCGAGATAGTGGGAGCCGCCAAACTTGTTCTTCAGCGCTCGAAACAGCGCGTAATCTTCCAGCCAGCCTCGTTGGTTGGCACAGAATTCGCCGTAAGCAGAGCGGAGATCGCGTCGCTCGCCAGCATCGAACCTTCTCCATGCCTTCTCGAGCAGCTTCTCCTTAAAAGGAATAACGGAATCGTAGTCGACAAGATCTGAAGAGAAGTCTGACGCGCAGTCAGTCGCGTTGAGCAGTCCATCCGAAATTAGGGACTCGGGGCTGATGAGCAGACCATTGCCCGCAAAGGAAGACAGAGATTGGTATGGTGAGTTTCCATAACCGGTCGGCCCAAGCGGTAATGCCTGCCACCATCCTTGCCCACTGTCATGGAGTCGGTCGACCCAGGAAAACGCGGATGGTCCCAAATCGCCGATCCCATAAGGCGATGGCAGGGACGTAACGTGTAGCAGTATGCCGGAACTCCGGTATTTCGACGGAAACGGTGGAACCATGGCGACCTTGCCGGTGATGTTCATTGCTGACCCGCTGCTGCTGAACGCTACGCGTTGTTCAGTATCTCTTGGGCCTGAGCCACGATGGAGTTCAGGTCTGCTCTTGAAGCTCTACTGTAGATGTCTGTGGCCGAGGGGCGAGCCGCGAACCAGCCGCTTCTCGCCAGCACTTTTAGGCCTCCAATGGGGACATTGTTGCCGGGCGCCCGGGTCAGCTTGGCGGTGGATCATTATCGGATCGTGCATTCGCCGTCCGACATGCATCGTAGTCCCGCACGGCGAAGAGCACCACGAGCGAGCGCGCTTGCAACGTGTAGCTCGTTCCCTCCACCGCAGGCCCGCCGGGCCAATCGTAGATGTCGTGCGGCGCATCTTGGTACGTGTCGATCCAGCGTCGCCACGGCCCATGAACGCCTGACACGACGGGCGGCAGCTCGAAGACCAACGGCTCCCAGTATGCGTTGAACATAGCGTGAAACAGCGCCGTCCGCCCTCTGCCGCGCACCGTGATCGCGAGACTGTGCGACTCGGGGCTCAGATCGGGACTGTTCAACTTGACACCATGCAGCTGGATCTCCGCCTCACGCAAGATCTCGTTCAGGCTCACGCCCTGGACGCCCAGCTCGTCGCCGAGCATCAGCCGCTGGCGGACAAGGGTCTTCACGAAGCGGTGGAGAGCTCGGTGTGTCTTGAGGAGCGTCCAGTCGAACCAGCTGATCTCGTTGTCTTGGCAGTAGACGTTGTTGTTGCCACGCTGGGTGCGTCGCACCTCGTCGCCCATCAGCAACATCGGTGTGCCGAGCGATAGCAGCGTGATGGCCAGGAAGTTCTTCACCTGGCGCTCGCGCAGCCGCTCGATTTCCGGATCGGCCGTCGGCCCTTCCGCCCCGCAGTTCCAACTGAGGTTGAAGTCGGACCCGTCGCGGCTGCCCTCCCCGTTGGCCTCGTTGTGCTTGTCGTCGTAGCTCACCAAGTCGTTCAGCGTGAACCCGTCGTGGGAGGTGATGAAGTTGATGCTCTGTTCCGGTCCGCGTTCCTCTTCGGCATAGAGATCGGGACTGCCGAAACAGCGGTAGGCAAAGGCCGTCACGGTATCGTTGTCCGACTTCACGAACCTCCGGACGTCGTCGCGGAACTTGCCGTTCCACTCCTGCCAAGTGTCGCCGGGAAAGCTGCCCACCTGGTAGAGGCCGGCCGCATCCCACGCCTCCGCGATCAGCTTGGTTCCGGCCAGGACCGGATCCGACTGGATGTCCCACAGGACGGGAGGGCGCGGGAGCGACCGACCCGACTCGTCGCGCGACAGGACGGACGCGAGATCGAAGCGAAAGCCGTCCACGTGCATTTGCGCCACCCAGTAGCGCAGGCTGTCGAGGATCATGCGCCGCACGACGGCCTCATTCGCGTTCAACGTGTTGCCGGTGCCGCTGTAATTCGCATACCGGGCGCGGTCGGCCTCGAGGATGTAGTATGTTTCGTTGTCGAGGCCACGCCAGGACAGCGTCGGTCCTTCGTGGTTGCCTTCGGCCGTGTGGTTGTACACGACATCTAGGATCACCTCGATGCCCGCGCGATGCAGCGCCTTCACGAGATCCCGAAACTCGTCGACGGGGGCAAGCGGATCGCGGCGTGAGCTATAGCCGGCGTGCGGCGCGAAGAAGGAGACCGGCGAATACCCCCAGTAGTTGACCAGGCCGGGCGGGCAATCTTGCCGGTCGAACTGGAACACCGGGAGGAGCTCGACCGCGGTGATCCCGAGATCCTGCAGGTAAGGAATCTTTTCGATCATCCCGGCATACGTGCCTCGCCGTGCGGGTGCGACGCCCGAGTTTGGATGCCGCGTGAAGCCGGCGACGTGCATCTCATAGATCACGGTGGTGGCGAAAGGCCGCCGCAGCGGGGCGTCGCCTTCCCAGTCGTAAGTGTCGGGATCTACGACCACGCTTCGCATCGAGCTCGCGGTGTTCCCGCCGGGGCGGCTTGCTGTAGCGCGATCGTATGCGTCCGGCACGACGACGGCGCGGGCATAGGGGTCGAGCAGTACCTTCGCCGGATCGAACCGGCGTCCACGCGCGGGGTCGAAGGGCCCTGCCGCCCGGTATGCGTAGACTTGCCCAGGGCAAAGGCCGGGAATGAAGGCGTGCCAGAAATGGTAGCTCCGGTGAGTCGGACGCCTCGAGTCGAACGACGCGGGCTGGGTCAGCGTCGGTTGCGCCATTGAACAGCAGGAGCTCCAACTGCTTCGCGCGCCCGGAATAGACGCAAAAGTTGACGCCGCCGTCGACGACGGTGGCACCGAGCGGAAAACTCCGGCCTGGAGCAACGGTCATGGCGGCGGTCCGGGCGACGCGCGACGGTGCAACCTCACGGCTGAGGCCGGAGTGCCAGTCGATACACGAAGAGTGCGAAGAACAGCACCATCGATAACGCATAGAGGACCGGGAAGACCCACCGGAAGGCGGGGTAACGTGACCAACGACCTTCGAGCCGCCCGAGCGCCATGAAATCGTCCACCTGCGCCCGCGCGACCATGTGCCTGAATTTTCTCCAGGCACTCCTCCAACTCGGCCTTCAAGCGCAAACTGATGAGTACTCCGATGGCCGAGAGAACGCACATGCACAGGAGCAACGACAATTGAAGTACGAATTCGCCATGAATAGTTTGGAGCAACGACAGGGTGCCGGCGCTCGTGATGGCGTGTGTGTTCAAGAACCACATGCGTTCGCTCTTGATATGGCGCACGTTTTCCCAGTTCTGCTGAAATATCGCCGCAAACACCTCGGGATTGGTGGCTAACTAAGGGCTCGTCGCCGCTCGTGGTGGACATGGACTGTTCGCGGCTCATGCTTCTCCCCCTCGGCCATCCTCAATGTGCCGCGTCTTGGAGGACTCCGCGCGGCACAGCGTGAAGGGGGTTCGTCATGTCTGTCTCACGCGTTTGGGCGCGGACTGTCAGCAGCAGGAGACGCCCGCACGAGAAGGACGGTCTGTCGGGCTGCGTGCAACACCTTTTCGGCGACGCTTCCCAGGAGCCACCGCTGCACCCCCGAGCGTCCGTGCGTGGCGAGCACGATGAGGTCTACGGATTTTCGTACCGCGTAGTCGATGATTGTCGCAGCGACGGGACCGGTCTCGACTGCGGTACGGATGAGCAGGCCGTCTTCCTGTCGCTCACGGACGCCATCCAAGTACGACAAGGCGCGCTGCTTCTTGGCCGCCCACTGCTCGTCGACGTAAATTGGCTCACTAGAGCCGGTCGCGATGACGTCCTCGATGGGCAGCACGACCAACAGCAGCGTCACTGCTGCGTGTTCGATCTTTGCCAAGCCGATGGCGTGCGGCAGCGCGGCTTCTGCCGTCTTTGATCCGTCCAACGGTACCAGAAGGTTTATATAGTGCTGCATCTTACTTCGCTTGCACTGAGATGACGTAGTTCAGCGATCGATGCCGCGATGCCACGGGCCAGCGCATCGCCGGATGTGCCCTGCATCCGGCCAGCCGGCGCATCGGCGCCTGGTTCATCCGGACGGTCACATCATCGTGCCGATCGTCGCGCGGAAGCGCGCGAGCGCGTAGCCGAACAGCGCCGCGCCGATTGCGAACAGGACGACGAACTGCCGCCAGACGACGTCCAGCCCGGCGCCGCGATAGAGGATCGCTTGCGCCAGCATCACGAAATGCGTCGTCGGAGCCGCCAACATCACCATCTGCACGGCTTCCGGCATGCTCTCGCGAGGCGTGATTCCACCGGACAGCATCAGCAACGGCATCAGCGTGATCATGAAGAGCAGCCCGAACTGCGGCATCGAGCGGGCGATCGTGCCGAGGAAGATGCCGAGCGACGTCGTGGCGAAGAGATGCAGCGCGGCGCCGACGAGGAACAGCGCGACCGAACCCTCGATCGGCACCGCCAGCACGCCCTGGATGACGAACGACGAGCGACAACGGCGCAGGCGACGAGGACGACGAGCCCATTCGCCCAGACCTTGCTCGTCATGATCTCGAAGGGCGTGACCGGCATGACGAGCAGATGCTCGACCGTGCCGTGCTCGCGCTCGCGGATCAGTGCCGCGCCGGTGAGCACGACCGCCAGCATGGTCACCTGGTTGATCAGCTCCATGATGCCGCCGAACCAGGACTTGGTGAGCTGCGGGTTGAAGCGCACCCGCTCGGCCAGGTCGACCGGGAGCGCCATCTTGGCCCGGTGGCGCTCGACGAACGCCTGCACCTCGGTCGTGACGATCGTCCTGGACGTAGCCGCTGCCCGGTGTACGCCTGGTCACACGCGGGTCGCGTCGACGTTGAGCTGGATCGTCGGCCGCCGCCCAGCGAGCAGATCGCGCTGGAAATCGGGCGGGATGTCCAGCGCGAAGGTGTCGAGCCCCGACGTCCATCCGCGCGTCCATCTCCTGCTGCGTGACCAACGATCGGCGGCGTGAAGTACGGCAGATAGAAGGCGCTCGAGATGCGCGTCGAGAGCGGCGACCGGTCCTCGTCCACGATGCCGATCGGCGCCTTGCTCAGCGTCTCCGGCTTCACCGTCGCGGCGGCGTAGACCGCGAAGGTGAAGCCCCAGACGATCAGCACCAGCATCACGGGATCGCGCGCGAGGCTCCGCAGCTCCTTGACGCCCAAATGCAGGATGTTCGACGCCCGCACGATTCACTTCTCCTGCTTCTGGAGCAGCGCCCCGGTGAGCGCGAGCAACACGGGCACGGTGATCAGCAGCGGGACGAACGACAGTCGCAGGCGGATAGAAGCCGAGCGCCTTCGAGAACGTGCCGCGGGCGATGGTCAGGTAATAGGTGGTCGGGAAGACTGCCCCGATGAGCGCACCGAATCCCTGCGAGCGACGACACGGGGTTGATCATCCCGGAGAACTGAGAGGCGGGCAGGAACGTCAGGATCGCCGTGCCGAAGATGGCCGCGATCTGGCTGCGGACGAACGTCGAGATCAGCAGCCCGATTGGCGGTGGCGGCGCCGACGTAGAGGAGCGTCGCCGACCGCCAGCGTCACGAAGCTGCCCTTGAGCGGCACGCCGAAGACGGTGATCGCCAGCAGCACCAGCGTGCACGAAGTTGATCATTGCGAGCACGACGTAGGGCAGCTGCTTGCCGAGCAGGAACTCGAGCCGGGTCGTCGGGGTGACGTAGAAGTTGACGATGGAGCCGAGCTCCTTCTCGCGCACGACACTGAGCGCGGTCGAGCATCGCGGGAATGAACATCAGCAGCAGCGGGATCACCGCCGGCACCATCGCGATGATGCTCTTGACGTCCGGGTTGTAGCGATAACGCAGCTCGATCCGGAACGCGTCCGCCGGGTATCGATACACCGAGCTCGCGCGCCTTCTCCCGTCAGCCACTGCCGCGTGGATCTCCCGCACGTAGCCGCGGATGGTCTCGCCACGCGTTCGGCATGGCGCCGTCGATCCATGCGCGCGACCTCCGTCGGGCGCCCCCGGACGACGTCGCGGCCGAAGTCGGGCGGGATCTCGATCGCCAGACTCAGCTCACCGGATCGCATACGGCGATCCAGATCGTCGTAATCGGTGATCGGCGGCGAGCTCGGTGAAGTAGCGGTTCGAGCCGAAGATGTTGAGCGCGTAGTCGTGGCTGATCGTCGTATCGTCGCGGTCGAGCACGGCGAAGGTGAGATGCTCGACGTCG
The DNA here is from genome assembly GCA_963745025.1 of uncultured delta proteobacterium. Classification (GTDB taxonomy): domain Bacteria; phylum Desulfobacterota; class Binatia; order JACPRU01; family JACPRU01; genus CAVQIG01. The sequence continues at coordinate 31,152 of CAVUWD010000008.1, read as the reverse complement.
AGCGTGATCCCGTAGCCCATGATGAACATCAGGATGACAGTGCCGAGCCCTGCCATCGTGAGGCGGACCGGATCGCGGCGCAGCTCCAGCTGCTCCCGATCGCGTGTAGCTCAGCATGCGGCGGACGTCGAAGAACCTTCGCCGGGCGTCCCGGCGATCGGACACCACCGCGGGACTGCCGGGCGCGACCGGCTCCAGTGCGGACGCCGGCTCGTGCACCTCCGCCGCGGCGTCCTCGAGATAGGCGATGAACGCCTCTTCCAGGGTCTTCGCGCGCGCGCTTCGCGATCAACGCCGCCGGCGCGTCGCTCACCAGCACACGGCCGGCGTGCATGAGCGAGATGCGGTCGCAGCGCTCCGCCTCGTTCATGAAGTGCGTGGAGACGAAGATCGTGACCCCGTCGCGGCGCGACAGCTCCCCGAGAATGCGCCAGAAGCCGTCGCGCGCCACCGGGTCGACGCCCGAGGTCGGCTCGTCGAGGATCAGGAGCTCCGGCCCGTGGATCATTGCCACCGCCAGCTGGAGGCGTTGCCGCTGGCCGAGCGGCAGGGAGTCCGGGAGGGTGTCCATGATGTCGACGAGATCGAACCGTCGCGCCATCTCCTCGACACGCGCCGTCGATCCTCTCGGCCGGCACCGAGAACAGCTGAGCATGGAGCAACAGGTTCTGTCGGACCGTCAGCTCGGTGTAGAGCGAGAAGCTCTGCGTCATGTAGCCGACGCGGCGGCGCGTCTCGATGTCGGTGGCATCCACCGGCTGGCCGAACAGCCAGGCGCGTCCCTCGCTCGCCGGTAGCAGGCCGGTGAGCATCTTCATGGTCGTCGTCTTGCCGCAGCCGTTCGAGCCGAGGAAGCCGAAGATCTCGCCGCGTGCGATGCGGAAGGTCACGTGGTCGACCGCGACGAAGTCGCCGAAGCGCATCGTGAGCCCGTCCGCTTCGATCGCAGGCGTCTCGTCGGCGCCCGCCATGCGTGGCGGGAATGCTTCACGGGCTCGTACCCCTGGCGCTTCTCCTCGGGCAGCAGCGCGATGAAGGCTTGCTCGAGGGACGCGGTCCCGGTGCGATCGCGGAGTTCCTCGGTCGTGCCGGTAGCGAGCACCTGCCCCGCGTCCATGGCGACGAGCCAGTCGAAGCGCGCCGCCTCCTCCATGTACGCCGTCGCCACCATGACGCTCATGCCGGGCCGCTCGGCCCGGATGCGGTCGACGAGCTCCCAGAACTGCCGGCGCGAGAGCGGATCGACACCAGTGGTCGGCTCGTCGAGGATCAGCAGGTCCGGGTCATGGACGAGGGCGCAGCAGAGGCTCAGCTTCTGCTTCATCCCGCCCGACAGCTTGCCCGCCGGACGTTCGACGAAGCGGGCGAGGCCGGTGCTCCGCGTGAGATCGGCGATTCGACGCTGGCGTTCCGCACGGTCATGCCCGAAGAGCCGGCCGAAGAAGTCGATGTTCTCGGCAACCGACAAAGTCGGGTAGAGATTCTTGCCGAGCCCCTGCGGCATGTAGGCGATGCGGGGGCCGACCGCGCCGCGGTGGGCCGCATCGGCCATGTCACCGCCGAGCACATGGACGCTCCCGGTCTGCATCCGCCGCGCACCGGAGATCAGTGCGAGCATGCTCGACTTTCCGACCCCGTCCGGGCCGATCAGCCCGACCATGCACGCAGGTGGCACGTCGAGCGCGACAGCTTCGAGCGCGTGCGTCGCGCCGTAGCGGAGGCCGACGTCGCGCAGCGAGGCGACCGACGGGGCAGGCGGGGCCTCGGTCATCGGGGAGGCTCGGGCAGCCGCACCTGCAGCTCCGGCGGCCATTCGGCGTGGGGGTCGAGCCGCACGTATGCCATGCCCGGAAGCCCTGTCTTCACCATGCGGACGTACTTCCGGAGCAGCTCGGGCTCGATGTGCGCTTTGATACGGAAGACGAGTTTCAGCCGCTCCTCGGCCGTCTCCACGGTCTTGGGCGTGAACTGCGCGATATCGGCGACGTACGTGGCGCGCGCCGGAATGACGTACTGAGGGGCCGCGTCGAGCACGAGCCGTACCTCGTCACCGAGCGTCACGCGGCCGGCGAACGCCGTCGGCATGAAGAACGTCATGTAAACGTCGCCGAGGTCGACGAGGTTCAACACGCGGCCACCCGAGCCAAGCACCTCGCCCGGCTCCGCCGGCCGGTACTGCACGCGACCGTCGCGCGGCGTGCGCAGCAGGCTATCGTCGATGTCCGACTGGATGCGCTGGATGGTCGCGCGTGCGGCGTCCAGCTCCGCTTTCGCGCCGATCACCTCGGACTGCGCCGTGGCGAACGCGGCGTCGGCCGCCGCCACCTGCGCCTGCGCCGCGCGGACGGCCGCCTCCCCGCCACGGACGCGGGCGCGATCGTCGTCCAAGGTCTGCTCCGGCACGACGCCTCGCGGCGCGAGCCGCTCGGAGCGCGCAAGATGGCTGCGGGCGGCGTCGAGCTCCGCTTCCCGCTGCGCCGTGAGGGCGATCGCTGCTGTGCGGTCCGCCTCCGCCTGCCTTACCTTGCTGTTTGCGGTGTCGATGCTGCTGAGCGCGCGCTGCGCGTTGGCCTCCGCTTCCCGCCGCTGCGCCTGCAGCGTGTCGGTGTCCATGACGACGAGGACCTGTCCGGCCGTGACGAAGTCGCCCTCCCGCGCGTTAATCTCGCGTATCCGTCCAGCGATCTTCGGAGAGATGTCGATCTCCGTCGCTTCGATGCGACCGTTGGCGCTGGCGAAACCCTTCGGCAACCCCTTCGGCTTCAGGAGCCACCATCCGACGCCCGCGGCAACTGCGACGGCCACGGCGATCGCAATCGCCACCGACGACCGTTTCATCGGCTTCTTCGTGGCCAAAGCGACCCCGGCGGAAAGCACCTCCTTTGGACGAGTCGGCTCCCGTCCACCCGACGGTGCGGCCGCGACCATCCGGTTCGGATCGGGGGCGACCCGATCGGACCGAGGCTGGACATCGGGAACCGGCTCTTTCGGGCTTGTCACGGGACGGACCCTCCTGTGGTCGTGGCGGGCGCGTTGCTCGCCGCCCAACGCTCGACGTCGAGGTTCCACCCGCCGCCCAGTGCGCGGTAAAGGAGCACCACGATCGTGAGTTGGTCACGCGTCGTTCGCGCGAAATCGAGCTGGGCTGGGAAGAGCTGCTGCTGCGCTTCCAGCACCTCGAAGTAGGTCGATACGCCCTCGTTGTATCGCTCGAGCGACAGGTCGACCGCCTGCTGGAGCGCCTTCACCGTCCGTTCGCTCACGGCGCGGATGGCCTTCAGCTTGTCATAGGAGACGAGTGCGCTGGACACCTCGCCGAATGCGCTGATCGACGTCGCCACGTACTGTTGCACCGTCTGTTCCCATGCCGCCTCAGTCGCGCGGTAACTCGATACCAGGCGACCGCCCTGGAAGATCGGCCCGGTGAGCGACCCGGCGATAGCCCAGACGTTCCCGGCGCTTTTCACGACGTTTTCGATCTCGGAGCTCTGCCCGCCGTAGAGAGTGCTCAGGCCGACGCGCGGGAAAAAGTTGCCGACCGCGACGCCGACGTTCGCGTTGGCGGCGACAATCGCCTCCTCGGCCTGGAGAATGTCTGGGCGGCGCTCGAGGAGTTGCGCGGGCAGCCCCGCGGGTACTTCCGGCGTAGTGGTCTGCGCCGGGAGCGCCGCCCCGCGCGGGATGCTTCCCGGGTTGCGACCGAGTAGAAAGCTCAGCTGGTTCTCCTTGGCGACGATCGCGCGCTCCACGTCAGGAATCTTCTTCGCCGCGTCGCCGAGCGCGGCTTCGCCGCGCGATACTTCGAGCAGCGATCCTACGCCGCCCTGATACTTACGGGTGAAGAGATCGAGGGTGTTCTGGAACGTCTTGGTCGTGAGCTGGGCGATCTCCAGCTCGCGGTCGAGCTCGAGCAGCTCGAAGTAGGCCTGCGCCACCTGACTCACGAGCGTGAGCAGCACGCCGCGCCGGTAGGCCTCCGCGCCGAGGTAGTCGGCTCGAGCCGACTCGGTCGCGCGCCGGATGCGGCCCCAGATGTCGATCTCCCACGCGAGGTTGAAGTCACCGAGAAACATGTTGAAGGTCTCGTTCGGCAGGCCCGGGAACAGGAACGCGCGTTGTCGCGTCGCCTCACCCTCGTACTGCACCTGCGGTAAGAGGTCCGCACGCGCTACCCCGATCATCTGGCGGTATTGCTCGATACGGGAAATCGCGGTCTTGAGGTCGTGGTTGTCGAGGATCGCTTCCTCGACGAGTCGCCGCAGGACCGGATCCTCGAATACCTGCCACCACGGCAGATCGGCGAGCGACGCCGCTTCGGCGGGTCCGATCTGACCGCGCGTCACCTCGGGCGCGTCGATCGAGGGACGCTCGTAATTGGGGCCGACGGCGCAGCCGACCATGACGAGCGTCGCAAGCGCGCTTGCCAGAAAGCGCGCTTTGATGCGGAGTGACCTTGGCTGGCGGATCGCGAGGGCGGCTCGCCGGAACGAAAAGGAAAACTGCACGGAGTTGCCATTCCCGCCCATGCTTGACCAGAAGCGCCTTCCGGTCATCAAGCCGTGGTGATGACGGCGGCCTGCTCGAGTCGTTTCCAATCGATTCGGTCGAAGCCGAAGGTGTTGTTGGCGTTCCAGAAGATATTCACCCGATCGCGGAGCGCGGCCGTACGCAAAAGCGAATCGAGATGAAGGACGGCATCGACCGTATGCCACTCCTCCGCGAGTACTACGGCCCGCTCGCCCGCGCGAAGGCAGGGGAGCAAGTCCTTTTCGAAGATGTATGGCGGTAGCGATGACGCGTAGTTCCGACGCTTCGCCTCCTCGCCGTCGTATACGCCGCCGGGATGGTAACGGCTTATCCATTGCATTGACACCAGCGATGGAGCTCAACGTCGTTTCGCTCTTCGTGCCCGCTCAGGTCGGGGGTCGCCGACAAACCAGAGGTGCGTGCGAAACCCAAGCTTCGCGAGGTTCTCGGTCAATCCGCAGACACGCGTCGCAATACCGCCTGCACGCGAGTAGGCGTCGGGTCCTTCGAAGGACATTACGTGAAACCGCATCAAGATGCTCTCGTCATCGAACGTCTCGGCGGAACCGGGTATGCGTCGAGCCCCGCGAGCAATTGCTACGAGCGCAAAGGTAGGGCGCGCGCGGAGCGCCAGAGTGAAGAAGCGTTCCCGTACTCCGCTATCTGCTCCGGTCGATCACGGGGATCACCAAGCGCGTCTACTACGTGGCGACGTGCGCTTCTTGTCATCCGGCGCCATAAGCGCGGCGAGCTCCTCGAGGAGCGAATGCCCTCGTTGACATCTTCGGCGGACTCTCGGGCAACTCGTCCAGCGTCAAGGTCGGACGCAAGCCTCGCGCACGGGTCAACGCGAGATGTTTGGTGGTGGGATAGAAAAAGACCTAACCGAGCCGCCACACGAAAGGTCTAGAGTGTAGCGGCGGCAGACCGCTTCACGGCCTCGAGCGGGCGATGAGCACCGGTTGCTATCCAGGCTTCAAAGACGTTTTCGAACGGCCAACTGCCTCTTGAATTCGTCCCGGCACGCCTCGCTGAAATCGCGCAGGGGGTCGAGCCCGTTGTCTTTCAGACTGTCCGCCACTTCGCGAATCGTCCTGTTCGGGGCTTCGTACGTTTCCATGAGCCGTCGCATGACCGCGTCGGCCTGCTCGACCACTCGTTGCGACGACAAGACCCGCATCCGGCTGACTAGCGCGTAGAGGCGGACGAGTTTCGCGGCATCCACCTCACTGTGTTCGATGGCATCGGCAAGCGTTTTCGAGGCCTCTTCAATGAAGTCCTTGTACAGTTCTTCCCGCCTCCCGATTTCATGGGCGCGCTGCTGGGCAATGGCCTGCTCGCGTTGCGTCAGCCACGATGCCGCCAACGAGGTGGGGCCGCCGATCACCGAGCCGGCCAATGCGGCGAAAGCGGAGAAATACGCCATATCCATGGTGCTCCCTGAAGGCGTGCCGGTTCCTAAGCCCGGGCTGGGAGAGATCTTGATCAAGGTCTTCGCGAGCGTCTGCCACACAAACGTTGGACACGATCTTCCGTCCTACTTCACGGGACAGGGCTTCGCGTTCCAGATCTCGGCGGCATACTCGGCGATGGTGCGGTCGCTGGAGAACTTCCCGGAGCCGGCCACGTTGAGGATGGCCTTGCGCGTCCACGCTTGCGGGTCGGCGTAGAGCTCGCCCAAGCGCTCGTCCGCCTCGAGATAGGAGCGGAGGTCGGCCAGGTGCATGTAGTGGTCGCCGTGCGTCAGCAGCGTGTCGCGCAGCGGCCGCGAAGACGCCCGGCTCGTCGCGGCTGAAGTGATCGGAGAAGATCAGGTCGAGCGCCGCCCGCGTCTCCGGCTCGTTGTCGTAGTGCCAGTGCGGATTGTACCAGCCGCGGCTCGCCGGCCACCTGCTCGGCCGTCAGCCCGAACAGGAAGAAGTTCTCCTCGCCCGCCTCCTCGGCCATCTCGATGGTCGCGCCGTCGCGCGTGCCGATCGTCAGCGCCCCGTTCATCATGAACTTCATGTTGCTCGTGCCGCTGGCTTCGTAGCCGGCGGTCGAGATCTGGTTCGAGACGTCGCTGGCCGGGATCAGCCGCTCGGCGAGCGAGACGCAGTAATCGGGCAGGAACACGACCTTCAGCCGATCCCGCACGGCCGGGTCGCCGTCGATCGTGCCGGCCAGATTGTTGATGAACTTGATGATGAGCTTGGCCAGGTGGTAGGCGGGCGCCGCCTTGCCGGCGAAGAAGAACGTGCGCGGCGCGATCGTCGAGCCCGGGATTCTCGCGCAGCCGGTTGTAGAGCACCACGATGCGCAGCGCGTTCAGCAGCTGCCGCTTGTACTCGTGGATGCGCTTGACCTGGCAGTCGAAGATCGTGTCCGGGTCGACCGTCTGGCCGGAGGTGGCCTTGAGCCAATCGGCAAACTGCGTCTTCGCCTCGCGCTTGGCCTTGCGAACGGCGTCGCGGAAGCCGTCGTCGTCGGCGAGCGGCTTGAGCTTGCGCGAGTTGGGCGAGGTCGGTGATCCAGCCGTCGCCGATGGCGTCGGTGATCGTGCGGCGAGCGCCGGGTTGGCCAGCAGCAGCCAGCGGCGCGGCGTCACGCCGTTGGTCTTGTTGTTGAACCGCTCGGGGAACATCTCGGCCAGGTCCCTGACCGTCATGCGTGCGCAGCAGCTCGGAGTGAATCGCGGCCACGCCGTTGGTGCTGTGCGAGCCGACGATGGCCAGGTTGGCCATGCGGATCTTGCGCTCGCGTCCTTCCTCGATGAGGCTCACGCGCGCGACGCGGCCCTCGTCGCCCGGGAAGCGGCTCGCGGACCGTCGTCGAGCAGGCGGCGGTTGATCTCGTAGATGATCTCCAGATGGCGCGGCAGCAGCATCTCGAACCACGGCGAGCGGCCACTTCTCCAGCGCCTCCGGGCAGCAGCGTGTGATTGGTGTAGGCCAGCGTGCGCTGCGTGAGATCCCAGGCCTCGTCCCACCCGAGCTTGCCTCGTCGAGCAGGATCCGCATCAGCTCGGGAACGGCCAGCGTCGGGTGCGTGTCGTTGAGCTGGATGGCGACCTTCTCGGGCAGCGCGTTCCAATCGGCGTTGCTCCGGCGGAAGCGCCGCACGAGGTCGGCCAGCGAGCAGGCGACGAGGAAGTACTCCTGCACGAAGCGCAGTCCCTGTCCCATGCTCGTGGAGTCGTCCGGGTAGAGCACCCGCGTGAGCGATTCGGCGGCGAGCGTCTCGGCCAGCGCGCCGACGAAGTCGCCGCTGCTGAACTGCTGGAAGTCGAAGTAATCGGGCGCGGCCGGCCGCCCAGAGCCGCAGCGTGTTGATGGTCTTGCCGCCGTAGCCGACGACCGGACGATCGAACGGGATGCCGATCAGCGTGGACGGCCGGCCGGGAACCGGCGCAGGCTCCCGCCGCGCAGCTCGAACGAGCAGTTGAGCTTGACCTCGACCTGCTCGCTGCGGACGCGCGACCTCCCACGGATCCGGGTCGCCGCAGCCAGTTGTCCGGCTGCTCGTGCTGCCAGCCGTCCTCGATGCGACTGCCTGAAAATGCCGTATTCGTAGCGCAGGCCGTAGCCCATGGCCGGCAGCTGCATCGTCGCCATCGAGTCGAGGAAGCAGGCCGCCAGGCGGCCGAGCCCGCCGTTGCCGAGGCCCGCGTCGGGCTCCTGCTCGAGCAAGCTCGAGCCAGTCGAGGCTCTTCTGTCTCGACGACCTGCCTTGCGCAATGGATCGAGCAAGAGGTTGGTGACGTTGTTGGCCAGCGAGCGGCCGATGAGAAACTCCATCGAGAGGTAGTAGACGCGCTTGGGGTTCTCGCGCTCGTAGGTCTGCTCCGTGCGCACCCAGCGCTGCGAGAGGACGTCCCGCACGGAGCGGGCGAAGGCCTCGAACTGCTCGCGCGGGCCGGCCGTCGGCCGGGTCGACGACGTTGTCGAAGAGGAGATGCCGCTCGTAGAGACCGTCGTCCGTGCCCGAGAACCGGATCGGGCCGCACCCGTATTGTTCGAGGAGCGTCGGATCGATGTCCGGCGACGTCACGGAGGCGAGTTCGCTGGTCCTGCTCATTTGCTTTCTCCTTCCCTCGGAGCCACTCGTTGGAGCAGCGCCGCGTAGACCTCTCGTCAGGAAGACCGCCCTTCGATCACCCGCCGTGTGTGTCGCGCGATCATCAGCTCCTCGTTCGTCGGTATCACCCGACGCCGCGACGGGAGCAGCACCCGTCGGCTAATCGAGGCGGCCGCCACGCGTTCGTTCGCGGCCTCGGGCGAGCTCCAGTCCGCGCCACGCGGCGCCACGGCAGCACCCGCTCGCGGATGACAGCGGCGAATCTGCTCGTGGGGTCAGTCCCTCGTAGTCCCCGTAGTTCCACTCGACGAGATCCGCGTCGATCACGGCGCCGGCTCCGAGACCCGCCAGCTCGCAGTCCGCGCCCGCTGCAACGGGCTGGTCAGGACGAGCGCGAATTTCTCCTTGCTCAGCGCGGGCCGATCCGCTCGGCGAGCCGACGCCCGTTGTCGGTCAACGGGATGTCCGTCGTGCCCGTGTGCTGCCCGGTGAGGCTCCACGCGGTCTCCCCGTGCCTGTGCAGACCTTGTCGGATCGCCATGATCGGAAGACTCGGTCCTCATGAACCCGCAGCCGCCTTCTCTCGGCTCAGACGTTGTCGGCCTCGGTCGAGCTGCCCGTCGGCCGGCGACCGGCCGCCTGCCCCCACTTCCAGCCGGTGATCTCGGGCATGTCGTCGCCGTGCCGGGCGATGTACTGCTTGTGCTCGATCAGCTTGTCGCGGATCGCCTGCTTGGCGTAGGCGGCCCGGGCGCCGAGCTGCGGCACGCGGTCGATCACGTCGCTCACCAGGTGGAAGCGATCGAGGTCGTTCAGCACGCACCATGTCGAACGGCGTGGTCGTCGTGCCTTCTTCCTTGTAGCCGCGCACGTGCAGGTTCTTGTGGTTCGTCCGCCGGTAGGTCAGCCGGTGGATCAGCCACGGGTAGCCGTGGAAGGCGAAGATGATCGGCTTGTCCGTGGTGAACAGCGCGTCGAAATCCTGGTCGCGACAGCCCGTGCGGATGCTCGCTCTGCGGCTGCAGCTTCATCAGGTCGACGACGTTGATGACGCGGATCTTCAGCTCGGGCAGCGTGCTGGCGCAGCAGCTCGACGGCCGCGAGCGTCTCCAGCGTCGGCACGTCGCCGCAGCAGGCCATCACCACGTCGGGCTCGCCGCCTTGGTCGTTGCTGGCCCATTCCCAGATGCCCGAGCCCGGCGGTGCAGTGCTTGATCGCCTCGTCCATGGTCAAGCCACTGCGGGGCCGGCTGCTTGCCGGCGACGACGACGTTGACGTAGTTGCGGCTGCGCAGGCAGTGATCGGTCACCGACAGCAGGCAGTTGGCGTCGGGCGGCAGGTAGACGCGGACGACCTCGGCCTTCTTGTTGACGACGTGGTCGATGAAGCCCGGGTCCTGGTGGCTGAAGCCGTTGTGGTCCTGCCGCCAGACGTGCGAGCGAGAGCAGATAGTTGAGCGAGGCGATCGGCCGGCGCCACGGGATGTGCGTCGCACACCTTCAGCCACTTGGCGTGCTGGTTGAACATCGAGTCGATGATGTGGATGAACGCCTCGTAGCACGAGAAGAAGCCGTGCCGGCCGGTCAGCAGATAGCCCTCGAGCCAGCCCTGGCACTGGTGCTCGCTCAGCATCTCCATCACGCGGCCGTCCGGGCGAGATGGTCGTCCCAGGCGTAGGTCTCGGCCATCCAGGCGCGATTGGTGACCTCGAGCACGTCCTGCCAGCGGTTCGAGTTGTTCTCGTCCGGGCTGAAGAGCCGGAAGTTCGTGCCTCCATGTTGAGCTTCATCACGTCGCGGAGAAACTTGCCCATGACCCGCGTCGACTCGGCATTGGCCGCGCCGGGGCTGGGCACCTTGACGGCGTAGTCGCGGAAGTCCGGCAGGCGCAGGTCGCGCAGAACGGCGCCGCCGTTGGCGTGCGGATTGGCGCTCATGCGGCGGTCGCCCTTCGGTGCGCAGCTCGGCGAGCTCGGGCTTGAGCCGGCCGTCTGCCGTCGAAGAGCTCCTCCGGCTTGTAGCTCTTCATCCATTGCTCGAGGATGCGCACGTGCTCGGGCTTCTCGTGCATCTCGCCCATCGGCACCTGGTGGGAGCGCCAGTAGTCCTCGGTCCGCTTGCCGTCGATCTCCTTCGGGCAGGTCCATCCCTTGGGCGTGCGCAGGACGATCATCGGCCAGAGTGGGCGCTTCTTGAAGCCGTGCTGACGCGCGTCGGCCTTGATCCGCTGGATGTCCTTGACGATCGTGTCGAGCGTTGCCGCCATCAGCTGGTGCATCGCCTTCGGCTCGTGGCCCTCGACGAAATAGGGCGTGTAGCCGTAGCCCCGGAAGAGCTGATCGAGCTCCTCGTGGCTGATGCGGGCGAGTACGCAGGGGTTGGCGATCTTGTAGCCGTTGAGGTGAAGGATCGGCAGGACCGCCCCGTCGCTGACCGGGTTCAGGAACTTGTTGGAATGCCAGCTGGTCGCCAGCGGCCCGGTCTCGGCTTCGCCGTCGCCGACGACGCACGCAACGATCAGATCGGGGTTGTCGAAAGCGGCGCCGTAGGCGTGCGAGACAGCGTAGCCGAGCTCGCCGCCCTCGTGGATCGAGCCGGGCGTCTCGGGCGCGACGTGGCTCGGAATGCCGCCGGGGAAAGAGAACTGGCTTGAAGAGCCGCTTCATGCCCTCTTCGTCCTGGGAGATGTTCGGATAGACCTCGCTGTACGTCGCCTTCGAGGTAGGCGTTGGCGACCAGGCCCGGCCCGCCATGGCCCGGACCCGTGATGTAGATCATGTTCGAGGTCGTGCTCCTTGATGAGCCGATTCAGGTGGACGTAGATGAAGTTGAGACCCGGCGTGGTTCCCCAGTGACCGAGGAGCCGCGGCTTGACGTGCTCCTTGGTCAGAGGCTGCTTCAGCAGCGGATTGTCGTACAGATAGATCTGGCCGACCGAGAGGTAGTTAGCGGCCCGCCAGTACGCATCGATGAGAGCGAGGTCCTTGTCAGACAGAGCTTTCGCCATGAATCTCTCCTTCCGGTGCTAGCATCCGGCCGCTCCCGCCAATCTCGAGCAAACGTTCGCATTCTCGCTGCGGTCGCCGAAGGCGTCGGCCGGACGATCTTCGCGAAACAGCTAGTCGTCTTCTCCGTGGTATACGGGCACACTGGCCGTTGTTGATGCCAGTTCCACCTCGTCGGAGTAGGCGCCGCGGGCGGCCGCAGCATTGCACTTTGCCCGGTGGTACAGGGCATCCTGTGCGGCCTCCGAGTTCTGGTCGTTTCCGCGCCACGCTGCAAGTGCCGGGTCTTGAAGGGCGCGCCCGTAAGAGAAGCCGATCTTCCACGGTTTGTCTCCGGGGAGTCGATTGATCGCATTCAGGTGAGCGGTGGCCATGCGATCGTTCTGGCCGCCCGACAGGAAGACGATGCCGGGGACTGCCGCGGGAACGTGCTCGCGGAGGCAGCGTAACGTGGAGGTCGCGACTTCCTCAACGGAGGCCTGGCAAGAGCACTTCTGCCCCGCGATGACCATGTTGGGCTTGAGCAGCATCGATTCCAGCGAGACGCGCTGATCGAAGAGAGCGTCGAACACCGTATGGAGGACCTCGCCGGTCACTTCCTCGCAACGCTCGATCCCGTGTGCGCCGTCCATCAGCACTTCAGGCTCGACGATCGGCACCAGACCCGCTTCCTGGCAGAGCGCCGCGTAGCGAGCGAGAGCGTGTGCATTGACACTCACGCACGTCGAGGTCGGTAGCGAGTCGTCGATGCGAATGACCGCGCGCCATTTCGCGAACCGGGCGCCCATCTCTCGATACTCGGAGAGGCGGCCGCGAAGACCGTCGAGCCCTTCCGTCACGCTCTCGCCGGGACAGCCGGCGAGCGGCTTCGCTCCGCTATCGACCTTGATGCCGAGGAGGATTCCTCGGCTCGAGAGCACCTCGCCGAGCGGAGTTCCGCCGGCGCTCTTCTGGCGAATCGTCTCATCGTACAAGATAGCACCGCTGATGAACTCAGCCACACCGGGAGACGTGAAGAGCATCTCGCGATACGCGCGACGACTGTCCGGGGTCGACTGGATGCCGAGCACGTCGAATCGCTTGGTCAGGGTCGGGGACGTCTCGTCGGCGGCAAGAATTCCCCTGCCACCGCTGACCATTCCAAGCGCGATGTCTTCGAGGCCCTCGACGCGGCATTGCGGTGCACGAGCAGCAAGCGAAGCAAGAGCCATGGTGACGTTCTCCCGTTGTTTGCGAGCAGGTTAATGTATTGTTACAAGTGCGTGTTCAGCGCCGTCGTGAAGCGCGCGCGAGAGGTTTAGGCCATCGGCGCGGGTCGTATGATACGCCCCGGAATGGAACGACTGATCCGGTGACACAAGCGATCGAGTTTGAAGTCGTTTCGCTCCTTGTTCCCGCTCAGGTTTCGGAGTACAGGAGAAACGCATCTTCACTAAGCGCGTCTACTGCATACCGAGCTGGGGTGCTTGTCATCTGGCGCCAGAGCTGCCTGCGCGCTCATTAGTACCGGCACGCAAATCTTCCTGCTCAGCGCTAACAAACAGTCCAAGGACGAAACTGCCGCGCTACCGCAGATGGATGTTCCCGTGTTCTAGGCTCGCGATCACGGTCCGGAAGTCGGCGCCCATGGTCGGTGGTGAAGGCGCCTGATCCGAGCGCGCTGGACGTGAGGAGCGTGACCTGGCGCGTCTCCAAGTCCATCTGCTGCACCGTCCCGGTCACCGTCACGATCTTCTCGCTTAGCGTCCCGACGACGACGACGGATTCGGGTATCATCAACTCGGCGTTCGGTCGCGGAACCGCTGACCAGACCTTCTTTTCGGCGCTGCATGCTCCGAGCGCGAGTCCGGCGAGGGCAAGACCGAGCGTGAGAATCTTCCCGGGTCCCTCTTGTTCGCTTGCTCCCGGATGCCGTGGGAGCCGTCGCGCCGCGGAGACCGGAGAGCGACGCAACGGCCAGAGGAGCGACGGTCCCTCGATGTCTGGTCGGCGCTTTCGCGGCGCGCGCGAGGGATCTCTGTTGCGCGAAGACTGGACGCGCCGAACCGTCAAGCCCCCGGGGCGCCCGGAGGGGTCCACCACCGCGGAAGAGCTCGCGAGCCCACGACGGTCGACATGCGCGCGCGATGCAGACCAGGTCAGCACGTGGTGGAGCGCTTCACTAGCGAATCTTCATCACGACACCCCCAACGCCCGCGCCGATATTGATGCCTTGGGTGGCCGAAACCAGCTTGACGGTCACGCCGTTCTCGTTCGTCATCACCACCCCGGTCCCGCCTACGGCCGCGGTCCCACCAGCACCGGCGGCCGCGTAGGTCCCGTTGAAGTCCGGGACCTTCTTGAGGCCGTACACCTCGCCAGTGGCGTCGATCTTAGTGACGCCGACGTCACCCACGCTGAGCCCCCTCACCTCGACAGGCCAATCCTTGCCCTGAAAGCTCAACGTCCCCTTTTCCCAGACGATGCCCACGCCCGCCGCGATCGAGCCTCCGCTCAATTTGAGTGTTGCGTCCGGCTTGTCCTCCGCCCGGGCCATCGTCATGCAGAGACCGAGCGCGGCAATCGCTGCGATTCCTACCATCCGTTTCATACGCTTCTCCTCCTTCTGAGTTTTGGATCGCGTCGAGCCATTCGACGGCTATCACCCTCATACCGGGTCGCTTTGCATCCCTTCTTGGGTTTTTCACGCCACCACGCCTCTGACACAGCGTGCGAAGCAACATCGTACTTGATACCCACCTTCGCCGCAGTCACTCCGTACCTGGAGACGCTTCCCTCCGCGGACATGAGCGGATCGCGCTCGCCAGCCGCTGGGCCAGCTCGCCGACGGCACGGCTGAGCGCGGCGACGCGAGCCTGCGTGTCACGCTCGTCGACCACCTCGACGATCGACGAGCACTCGTCCCGGGACGCCGACCGTGTGGGCGACTCGTGAACGGTCCAGCACGCATTCAGCCTCGCGTCGCCGGCGGCGTCGGACTCGAAAGAGGTCACGTCGACGCGCACGACGACATCGAGCGGGGTGCCGCGGTACCACGGGTGCGGCACGATGCGGGCGCCGAGTAGTGCGGAGAGGTCCTGGCCCAGTGCTCGGCCGAAGAGCGTCGGGAGCGGCTCGGCCCAGCGATCGAAATCCGCGTAGCGGACCTGCGTGGCGTCCGGCCGGGTTACGAGCATGGGGTGCTGCAAGTAGCCGGGCATCGTGATCGGGCCGAGACCGACGACGAGCGAGCCGGGAGCGGGCGGGTGGTCGGGAGCGGTCGCTGCCAGGACGTAGAACCGGGTCGGGTCCGAACGCGGCCCAAGCATGCACGACGAAGCGAGAACGGCGAGGGCGAGCGTGGTCCATGCGGCCGCGGGAGACCGGCAGGGACGATGCCTCACGGTCTAGGCCGTCCGACGAGGAGCGCGTTGGGATTGCGCTCGAGATAGCCAGCGAGATCCCTGACGCTGCGGGCCGCGTCACCGAGGTCTGCGAGCGTCCGGGTGAGCTCGACGTTGAGCGGTCCCTCCTTGTCGATGAGCGTCTGCACATCGGCGAGCGCCGCATCGAGATGTCGCAGCGAGTCTCGGGCGCCCGCGCCCGTCGCCTCGATGCTTCTGCATCATCGGCTGGACCCGTGGCTCCGCAGTGTCGCTGAGGCGTCGGATCGACTCGAGCGCCTCGCGAGCCGCGGTAACCGCCCGGTGGACCTCTGGAGAACGAACCAGCTCGTTCACGCCGTCAACGGCCGCGGTGATCGAGTGGACGGCCGCGTCAATGTCACTCTTCTCGATCTCTGCCATGAACTTCGCGATCACCTCCGACGCCCGCTCGAGCGTGGTCGGCACGCGTCGGGATTTCGAAGATCTCGGGCCGATCCGCGTGGACCAGAACGACGGGCGAGTCAGGGAGAAATTCGAGGCTGAGGTACAGGACGCCGGTGACGAAGCTCTCCAGCTCGAGCTTGGCGCGGAGGCCCAGCGAGATCAGCTCGTCGATGCTGCGCGCGGTCCAGCTCGACCGGCGCGCCGAGCTCGGAAAGCTCTTGCAGGTCGATGTCGAACCACACAGGGACTCGGAACTCTTCCGGCCTGATCTTGGCGGCTTGCACCAGCCGGGACCGGATCTGGGTCACGGAACCGATCTGGGCGCCGTGGAACTTGACCGGCGCTCCGAGGTTGAGGCCGTTCACCGACCCGCTGAAGTACGAGACGAACGTCGCGGTGTGGCGGAACAACCGCCCCGATCCCCACACGACGACGACCGCCTGCACCGAGCGCGAGCGCGCCGAGAACGAACGCGCCGATGATTACCGGGTTCGCCCGGCGACCGCGGCTCACGGCGTGACTCCGGCCCCGCCATCGATACGCCCGCGGGTGAGAAAGCGACGGATGTTCTCGTTCGGCGGCGCTTCGAGCAGCTGGCGTGGGTTGCCGCGCGCGCTGATCGTGTGCATCTCGGTGTCGAGGAAGACGCAGTCGTCGGCGATCGCGAAGATGCTCGCGCAGCTCGTGCGAGACGATCACCACGGTCGCTCCGAGGCTGTCTCGCAACGACAGGATAAGGTCGTCGAGCAGCCGCGAGGTGACCGGATCGAGACCCGCGGACGGCTCGTCGAAGAAGAGCACGTCCGGGTCGAGTGCGATCGCGCGTGCGAGACCCGCGCGCTTCTGCATGCCACCGCTGATCTCGGACGGGAAGTAGTCCTCGAAACCGCTGCAGTCCCACGAGCGACAGCTTCAGAGTCGCGGCCTCCCCGATCTCCGCTGGCGCGAGCGGCGTGAACTGCTCGAGCGGCAGGCCGACGTTTTCGGCAAGGGTCATGGAGCTCCAGAGCGCGCCCCGCTGGAACAGGATGCCGAAGCGGCGCTGGATCCGTTCGCGTTCCTCGTCCGAGGCGGCCGTGAAATTGACGTCGCCGTACCAGACCTCGCCGCGCGCCGGCTCGTTGCAGGCCGATGAGATGCCGCAGGAGCGTCGTCTTCCCGCATCCGCTCCCGCCGATGATGAAGAAGATGTCGCCACGACGGATGTCGAAGTCGAGGTCTCGCATGAGGACGCGGTCCCCGAACGCCATCGTCAGGTTCTTCACGCGAACGTGGACCGCACGCTCTTCCGCCACGTCAGATCCCGACTGCGTTCGCAGATGACGGCGAAGATGCCATCGGTCGCGATGATCCAGGTGATCGCGAGCACGACGGCGGACGTCGCCGCCTCGCCGACGGCGGCGGCGTCGCGCCCCGACTTCATCCCGCGCAGGCAGCCCGCGAGCGGCGATCAGCGCCCCGAAGACGACGCTCTTTCCGATTCCGAGGCCGATGCTCGTGAACCCGATCGCCTGCCGCGTCTCCACCCAGTACTGCAGCGGCGACTGGCCCAGCATGCCGACCGCGACCGCCGCACCGCCGAGGATACCGATCAGATCGGCATAGAGGCAGAGGAGCGGCATCATCACGCAGAGCGCGAGCACGCGCGGGACGACGAGGAACTCCATCGGAGGAATTCCCATCGTCACGAACGCCTCGATCTCCTGATTGACGTTCATCGTGCCGAGCTGCGCCGCGAATCCCGAGCCGGTGCGTCCGGCCATGATGATCCCGGTCATGATGCAGCCGAGCTCGCGGACGGTCGCGATCGCGACCAGGTCCGCGACGTAGACGGCGGCTCCGAACCGCCGCAGCTCGATGGCGCCCACGAACGCGACGATCATCCCGACCAGGAAGTTGATGAGCGTCACGATCCCGAGCGCCTGCGGCCCGCAGTCCTGCACGACGATGGCGAGGTCGCGCAGGCGAAACGTCGCGCGACCGGTGAGAACCCGCGCGAACGCGAGTGTCGTCTCGCCGAGGAACCCGATCGACTCCCTGGCGCCGTTCCACCCGGTCGTCACGGTCTCCCCGACACGTGCCAGCCATGGCGGACGCGTGCCCGGCGTGGGCGCGCTCGCCTGCTCGGGTACGGTATCTGCGAGTTCGAGAAGTCGCCGTGCGCCTACGGGAAGCCGCTCCAGCGTGACGGGCACACCGAGGCCGCGGCACAGCCGGTCGATCCTCCGGAGGACGAGGAGCACAGAGCTGTCCCACGAGACGAGCCGCGCGGCCTCGAAGCTCACCGCGACGCGGCGGATGTGAGGTTCGGAGCGCCTGCTCGACGAACCGTGTCGACGGCAGCCCGCCCCGGAGCTCCCATCGGCCGGCGACGTGAACGCGCAACGTCCGATCGGCGCCGAGCTCGACGTCGATCTCGGCCCCGTTCGCGGGCCCGTTGGTGCTGCGCTCGGTTGGGGCGTCACGCATCCAGACGTCCTCGAGACGATCGCGGTCGCGCGGCGCGATCGGAATCGTGCATCACCAATACTTAGGCGCACGATCGACCATCAATCTTGTCAAAATGCGCCAGAAAACGCGGTCAGGGCGCCGGAGCTCGAGGCCTCCGCCGACCGCCCGGACGTTGGCGCGAAGGGACAAGTAGCGGAGCCGATGGATGCCGTACCAAACGTCAGCAGCGTGACGCGAGGAGGTACCGCTATGGCGATCAGGGTCGGCATCAACGGATTCGGACGAATCTGGCGGCTGGTCTACCGCGCCACGCGCGCGCATCATGCGGGTCACATCCAGGTCGTCGCCGTCAATGACGTCGGCGACCCCGCAGTCATGACGCAGCTGCTCAAGTACTACACGAACTACGGCCGCTTCCCGGGCGAGGTGCGAAAGACCGCGGAGGGCTTTCTCGCCGACGGGGAGCAGGTGCGCGTGCTCGCTGAGCGCGATCCCGCGCGGCTCCCGTAAAAAGCGCTAGAGGTCGATGTCGTCGTCGAGTCGACCGGGCTATTCCGCGAAGCGTCGAAGACACGCGCGCATCTGGAGGTCGGAGCGCGAAAGGTCATCGGGCATACAGCGACGAGCCGCTCGTCTCGAGCGACCTGAAGGGCGATCCGCATTCGTCGATCTTGAGCGCGCCGTCGCCGTCGTATGGCGCGTAGTTCCGCTGAATGAATGTCGACCGCGGAGATCATTCGTGACCGCGGGCACGAGCGACGCGGCCGACATCGCGCGTATCGCCGCCTTCGCGGCCGGTCTCGGGAACGTCGAGGAAGTCGAGCTGCTGCCGTTTCATCAACTCGGTCGTTTCAAGTGGCAACGGCTGGGAATCGCGTACGAGCTCGGCAACACGCCACCGCCGTCGCCGGCGCAGATGGAGTCCGCGGCGGGCATGTTCCAATCGGTCGGACTCCGCGTTCACTGAGCGCCCCTCTCGCCGCCAGTGAGAGCTCGCACCAGCAAGACGATGGCGTCGGACATGGGCACATTCAGCGAGGAGCGGCGCGTTCCAGATTCTCACGGCGGGTATGCCGCGGTAGTAAGCGAGCACGTTCAACGTACCCGTATCCAGCTGCGTAGCCGGGTCCGGAGGCGAACGAGGCGAACATTCCCCGCTGGTCTATGAAGCGGCTGCGAGCCGCATTAGAGTCGGAAGGTGACCACGATGAGCAATGTGCCGCTGACCGGTCAAGATCCGAGCCGGTTTCCGACCGAGGACGACCTGAACCGCCTGCAGCTGACGACGCTCGAGTACTACCTGCACGAGGCCAACCCGGCCAACGGTCTGATGCGCGACAAGACGGAGGCAGGCGCCCCTGCCAGCATCGCCGCGGTGGGTCTCGCCATGGCCAGCATCCCCGTGCTCGTCGAACGCGGCGTGATCTCCCGCGAGTTCGCGCCCGATCTCGCCCTTCAAACGCTGCGGTTCTTCCGCGACAGCCCGCAGGGACCAGAGCCGGATGCGACAGGCTATCGGGGCTTCTACTACCACTTCTTGCACATGAAGACCGGCCGCCGTGTCTGGCAGTGCGAGCTGTCCACGATCGATTCGGCTTTCCTGTTTGCGGGGATGTTGACCTGTGCTGCCTACTTCGACGCCGACACCGAGGAAGAGGCCGAGGTCCGTCGGATTGCGGATGAGCTCTACCGGCGGGCGGATTGGAAGTGGGCGCTGAACGGCGGTGCGGCGGTTTCCCACGGCTGGAGGCCCGAAACCGGGTTCATCCCGTACACCTGGACCGGCTATGACGAGGCGCTCTTGGTCTACCTGCTCGGCCTCGGCTCGCCGACGTTTCCCCTGCCCGCCGAGAGCTACGCCGCTTACACTTCAACCTACCAGTGGAAGGAAATCTACGGTCGCCAGCTTCTCTACTCCGGGCCGCTGTTCACGCACCAGCTCTCGCACCTCTGGGTCGACTTCCGCGGGATCCGTGACGCGTTCATGCGCGACCACGACAGCGACTACTTCGAAAACACTCGGCAGGCGACGTACGTCCACCAGGAGTATGCGCGCCGGAACCCGCGCCAGTTCGCCGGTTACGGCGAATACTGCTGGGGCATTACCGCGAGCGATGGCCCGGGATCGGAGAAGCGCTGGGTGAACGGCGTCGAGCGGGAGTTCTACGGCTATCATGCGCGCGGAGCGCCCTACGGCCCCGATGACGGTACGCTGTCGCCGTGGGTGGTGGTTGGTTCGCTCCCATTCGCTCCCGAGATAGTGATCCCGACCATCAGGGCGATGGCTCGACTCGATCTCGGCGCGACAGATCGCTACGGCTTCAAGGCGTCGTTCAACCAGACGTATACGATCGCAGACAGTCCGACGGGCTGGTGGGTCACTCCCTACCACTTCGGCATCGATCAAGGCCCGGTGGCCCTCATGATCGAGAATTACCGCACCGGCCTGCTCTGGGACATCATGCGCCGGAGCGCATATGTGACCGCGGGATTGCGCCGGGCCGGATTCCGGGGCGGCTGGCTCTCATGACGACCTCCGCGTATTGGCCGGGAAGCCGTGGGCCGCGTCGGTGTCCCGGGTGAAGAGCACGTCTAAGTCGCGGTCGGGGAGCCCGTGCGGATGCTCGCCCGGCGGCTCCAGCTTCATCAGGTCGACGACGTTGATGACCCGGATCCTGAGGTCCGGCGCGTGCCGCCGCAGGATGTCCACCGCCGCCAGCGTCTCGAGCGTCGGGACGTCGCCGCAGCAGGCCATCACCACGTCGGGCTTGCCCCCCCGGTCGTTGCTCGCCCACTCCCAGATGCCGATGCCGGCCGTGCAGTGCAGTGCTCGATCGCCTGCTTCATCGTGAGCCACACCGGCGCGGGCTGCTTGCCGGCGACGATCACGTTCACGTAGTTGCGGCTGCGGAGACAGCACCTTGGCGACCGGCGCCAGGCCGTTGGTCGTGCACGAGGCGTTCGAGATGATGTGGTGGCGGGCCGGGTCATAGCTCCGCTCGTTGACGCCGAGGACGATGGTGATGTCCTCGTTCTTCCCCGGCGCGGTGATGATGACCTTCTTCGCCCCGGCCTCGAGATGGGCGCGCGCCTTCGAGGCCTCGCGGAAGAAGCCCGTCGACTCGACCACCACCTCGACCCCGAGCTGCTTCCACGGCAGGCGCGCCGGGTCGCGCTCGGCGAGGATCTGCACGTCGTCGCCGTCCGCGACGAATCCCTCGGCCGTGGCGCGCACGTCGCCGCGGAAACGGCCGTAGTTCGTGTCGTACTTGAGGAGGTGGGTCATGATCTTCCGGTTGCCCACGTCGTTGACCGCGACGACGTCGATCCGGTTCGGATAGTGCTCGCGAATTGCACGGTAGACCTGGCGGCCGATCCGTCCGAAGCCGTTGATGCCGACCCTGATCGTCATTGGCGCTGCTCCTCTGCGGTCACTCCGCCGATGGCCCGATGCCCGGGATGCACGCGGACGCACACCGCCCGTATTCCGCAGTCGTGGACCGATTCTATGGGACCGGGGCCGTGCGGTGCTTGTCATCAGGCGCCAGAGCCGCCCCAGCGTTTCATGAGGGGACCCGCCTCACTCGACGGAGGCAACGGCGCACCGTGGCGGACCTACCAGTCGCACCACGGACCGCGTCGTTGTCGACGCGGCGCTCCCCGACGGCGACGCAGACGCCGAAGATCGGCGGCTATTTCGTCTGGACCGAGATGATGTAGTCGGCGATCAGCACGACGATTCCCGCGCGCCGCCCGCCTGCGCAGCGCGTGCCCGCCTGGGCAGCTACGGATCCGCTCCCACACGTCGGCGTGCGGGGACGAGAGGTCGACGTGCTCGACGACGGCGATCCACTCGTGGGCGGGAAAGCTGGCCCTGGTGCCGTGCGACGTAGCGGCGAAGGTCCACCGGCTTGTCCCCAACGCGATAGACCGCCGAGCCGGGTCCGCCTCCCGGCCCGTGGCACGGCGTGCAGTACTTATCGTACCAGACACGCCCCGCCGCGACGTGTGCCTGGTGGAGCAGGTCGTCGGCCGCGTCGGCCGCGGCGACCGGCACGCCGGCGATCAGGACCCCGATCGCGGCCGCGGAGAGGCGACACGCCAGCCCCGTGATTCGAATCCTACGGCTTCTATCGTGCATAATTCGGCAGTCCGCGTCGTGCACGCGTTGCGTTGCCTTCATGTCTTCCTCCTCACCAGTGTCTCGAGGTCGTATTGGAGCAGCTCGCCGATGCGCTCGATCGCGCAGTCGGCCGGCGGGTCGAAGCTCCCCGGCGCGAGCCCGTACAAGGCTTCCTGCTCGACCGACCACGTGTTGATCGGCCGATCGAAATGCCAGTCGAAGGCCATGGCCCCGGCCGCCTTCTGTGCCAGGGCGAGGAGCTCCTGCTGGGAATGCATTCGCTCCATCGCGAGCTTCTGCTCGGTGATGTGGACCATCACCCCACGCAGCCGGGCTGGCCGGTCGCCCTCGCACACCACCGTCACGATGTCCCGTAGCCAGACGATCCGCCCGTCCGCGGATACCATGCGGTACTCGCCCTCGTGGCCCCGCGCTTCGGCGGTCGCCGTCGTCCTGATCGCGACGGCGCGGTCGCGGTCGTCGGCGTGCAGCCGATCACTCCAGAACGTCGGCTCGTGCAGCCACCGCTCGAGCGGATATCCCAACATGCGCTCGGCGCCCGCTGACTCACGAAGAGGAACGCGAACGTCCGGGCGTCCGCCTCCCGGACGATCCCGTCGATCGAGTTTCACCAGATCGCGAACATGCTGCTGCGCGGCTTCGGTCATCGACGCGTCGTCCGTGACCGAGGCTCGCCCTGCAGCGGGGTCAGAGCCAGCCACCCTGGAAGCCCGCCCGCCGCAGCCCCGCCACGACGTACGGGCAGCGACGCATGATCTCCCAGATCAGGCCGGTGCGGTAGTTCTCGACCATGAGGATGACCGGACCCTGGTCGATGCCGAAATGGTAGGGCGCGACCCACCAGCCCGTCGGGCTGTCCGGCACCGCGTACGTCGCGTTGAACGACGGCTTGAAGCCGTATCGCTTCGTCGCGCCGAGATCGAGCTGCGCCATGGCGCGCAAGGTCGGGATCACGATCTCCGGCGCGAACGGCAGCGAGGCGACCACGACCCAGGGAGACACCGTGCCGTCGTCCGGACCGTAGGGCGCACCGCGGGCGTGGTACCCATAGAACTCGCGCTCGATCCCGTTCACCCGCCGCGTCTCGAAGCCGGGCCCGTCGCTCGCGGTGATGCCCCAGCAGTGCTCGCCGTAGGCGGCGAACTCGAGCGGGTTGCGTCGCGCGTACTCCTGATGGATGTAGGTCGCCTGGCGCGTGTTCTCGAAGTAGTCGCTCGCGTGTTCGCGCATGAAGGCGTCCTGGATGCCGCGGAAGTCGATCCAGAGGTGCGAGAGCTGGTGCGTGAACAGCGGTCCCGAGTACAGCACCTCGCGGCCGTAGATCCGCTTCCACTGGTAGGTCGAGCAGTAGGCGGCATAGCTCTCGGGCGGCAGCG
Organism: uncultured delta proteobacterium; assembly: GCA_963745025.1. Classification (GTDB taxonomy): domain Bacteria; phylum Desulfobacterota; class Binatia; order JACPRU01; family JACPRU01; genus CAVQIG01. The sequence goes on along the minus strand of CAVUWD010000008.1, from coordinate 7,784 downwards.
GGAACGTCGGCGAGCCGAGGCCGAGCAGGTAGAGCAGGAGCGCCTCGTCGTAGCCGGTATAGGTATGCGGGATGAAACCGGTCTCGGGCCGCCAGCCGTGCGACACGGTCGTGCCGCCCGCAAGCATCCACTGCCAGTCCGCGCGCTGATAGAGCTCGACCGCCAACCGGCGGATCTCGGCCTCCGCCTCGGTGTCGGCGTCGAAGTAGGCCGCGCAGGTGAGCATCCCGGCGAAGAGGAAGGCCGAGTCGATCGTGGACAACTCGCAGTTCCAGACGCGGCGCCCCGTCTTCATGTCAAGGAAATGATAGTAGAAGCCCCGATAGCCGGTTGCATCCGGCTCGGGTCCCTGCGGGCTGTCGCGCAAGAAGCGCAGTAGACGCAGCACGAGCTCCGGGGCGAACTCGCGGGAGATCACGCCGCTTCTCGACCAAGATGGGGGTGCTCGCGAGGCCGAGCCCCACGGCGGCGATGCTGGCCGGCGCCGCCGGGTCGGTCTTGTCGCGGATCAGGCCCGTGACGGGATTCGTCTCGTGCAGATAGTAGAGCAGCGTCGTCGCCTGAAGTAGCTCCTCTTCGGTCGAAGAGACCCTTTGGATACACGTCCGTCGGTGGTTCGTTGCTCATCGCTCGGTCCTCGGGCGTTCCACCCCGATCCGGCTTTGCTCCGTCATGGTGCGCACCGGGAGCTTCACGTCGATCCTCATATCGATGCGGAGCCACGGGCGAGCCGAAGAGAACCGATCGCGTCGCGCAGCACGGACGCGCTGCGCTGCAACGATGCCCGCTCGATGTCGTCGAGTCGGGGAGGAGGCGTCGCGAGCACGCCGCCGCCGTGGACCAGGTGCGGCAGCGCGAACGTGACGCCCGCGAACTCCGGCACGCCCTCGACGCGGCAGCAGATCGTCAGGACGGCCCGCTGATCGTGCAGGATGACGTCGAGGAGCCGCGCCACCGCGCTGCCGATTCCGTAGTACGTGGCCCCTTTGCCGGCGATGATGTGATAGGCGGCGCGGCGACCTGCTCATCGATCTGCTGCCGGTCCTCCGGCGGTGAGCGGCGTGCCGTGGACCCGCACGAAGTCCTCGAGCCTCCATGCCGGCGATCGTCGCCTGCGACCAGGCGAGCACCTCGGAATCGCCGTGCTCGCCGAGCACGTAGCGTGGACGTGCTGCGGATCCACGTCGAAGTGGCGCCCGAGCAGCGCGCGGAAGCGAGCGGTGTCCAGCATCGTGCCGGAGCCGATGACGCGCGTGGGGGGCACGCCGCCCGGCGGCGAATGCGCCGCCAGGTGCGTCATGATGTCGACCGGGTTGGAGACGACCACGAGCACCGCGTCGGGCGCGTGCTCCAGCACCGACGGGACCAGCTGCGCCGAGGACGGCGGCGTTCCGCTCGAGGAGCTGGAGTCGCGTCTCGCCCGGCGTCTGGGCGCTGCCGGCGGCGATCACCACCGCGCGACTGCCGGCCAGATCGGCGTAGCGTCCGGCACGCACCGTCAGCGGATGCGCGAAGGGGACCGCGTGCAGGATGTCGGTCGCGTGCGCCTCGGCGCGTTCCCGATTCGCGTCGACGAGCACGAGCTCGCGGCCGATCCCGCGCATCACCAGCGCGAACGCGGAGGCCGAGCCCACCATTCCGCAGCCTACGATTCCGACCTTCATGCCTTCCCCCAGGTCCACTCGACAGTAGTCCGCCGTTCGGGTGGCGGCTTGGCATTTCGCGCCATTGGCCCAACGTCCGCGGCTCCAGGGAGCCGACTCGTTCGCCAGCCTCCGTGAAGCGGTAGATCACCGCGGCGATCGTCGAAGCCACGAAGACGCCGAGGTACAGGAGGCCCTTGCCCACGAATCCCGACATGCTCCGCCGCTCGATGGCCGTCATCGAAGTCCCGGCCGACGTAGCTGTTCACGACGTTGAGAGCATTGATGCCGAGCAGCAGGACGAGCAGCGCCCCGAACATCATCTTCACGCGCCCGCCCACCTCGGAGGCCAGGAGGGGTGGTGATCGCCAGGCGCCAGCGCCTCCATGTGAAGCGGTCGAGCGGGATCTCCTCGGCCTTCGGCTTCATCAGATCGGGATCAAAACGAGCCCCTGCCACGAGGATGCGCTGCAGTGTGGTCAACGGGCAGACGGTGGCGCAGGCGATCGTGGGAGCATCGGACCCGCCCGGTCGCACGGATCTCGCTCTGGCCCACCCGGCGGTGGCGCGGCACGATCACTCCGGTCTCGACGAGGGAGGGAGATCGCCTCGATGGCGACGCCCGCCAGAGTCGAGGTTCGCGACGACGAGCGTGCGGTTCTCGAGCGGCTCGGCGCGACCGCGCTGCTGCGCCGTGAACGCCGCGGCCTCCGCCCGGGCTCTCTTCATCAAGGACCTCCTGCCGGCTGAGCGCGGAGCCACGTGGCGTGATGGGCCTGGATGATCGCGAGGGCCTCGTCGGCGCTCGCCACGCAGCGCGGGATCGCCAGGTCCTCGGCATCGGCCAGGGGCGGGTCGAAGGCGAGCATCGCCTGCCGGGCCCACTCGATCAGGGCCGGCCACGTTGGTCCGACGAGGATCAGCGGCGTCTCCTGTAGGTGCCGCACCTGGAGGAGCTGCCAGATCATCACCGTCTCGAGGACTGTGCCGATGCCGCCCGGGGCCACGATGAAGGCGTCGGAGGCGATCGCGAACTGGTGCAGGCGCGTGAAGAACGTGCGGTGTCGGAACGCCTGCGCGACGAAGGCGTTGACGTCCTGCTCGAAAGGCAGCTCGACGCGGATGCCGATGGACCGCGCCCGCTCGGGGGCGGTCGACGCTCCTTCGTTGGCGGCCTGCATGAGGCCCGGCCCGCCGCCGGTCACGATGTCGCAGCCCATGGCGGCCAGCATCGCGGCCGCGCGCCTGGTCTCCTCGTAGCCGAAGCTCCCCGGCGTGGCGCGCGCCGAGCCGAAGATCGTGACCCGGTACCGGTCTCGCCGGGACGGTCGCAGCCGGGTCAGGTTGTTGACCACGTCCCACAGACCGAGGACGGCGCCGAGCACGACGTCGTTGACGCGTTCCTCGTCGGCCAGGCTGATCACGTCCGGCCGCGTCGACTGTGACGTCTGCGTCATCGCGGTCCTCCGCGCCGGATGCAGGCCAGCGTGTGCCGGGCGATCATCAGCTCCTCGTCCGTCGGGATCACCCAGACCGAGACGGGACTGTCCGCGGTGCTGATCCTCGGCCCGTCGGCCCAGGTTGGCGGCCGGGTCGAGGCGGACGCCGAGCCACGCCGCGTCCTCGCACACGCGCGCCCTCACCGGAGCGGCGTGCTCGCCGATGCCGGCGGTGAACACCAGGGCGTCGATGCCGCCCAGCGCCGCCGCGAGCGAGCCCAGCTCGCGGCCGACGCGGTACACGAACAGATCGACGGCCTCGGCGGCCTCGGGAGCCGGGCTCGCGAGGAGCGCGCGCATGTCGTTGCCGATGCCCGACACGCCGAGGAGTCCGGAGCGATGGTAGAGGACATCTGTCACGTCGTCGACGCTCATGCCACGCTCGGTCAGCAGGTAGAGGATGACGCCGGGATCGATCGCGCCGCACCGCGTCCCCATCGGCAGCCCTTCCAGCGCCGTGAAGCCCATCGTCGTCGCGACGCTCGTGCCGTTCCGCATGGCGCACATGCTGCAGCCGTTGCCGAGGTGCGCGGCCACGACCCGTCCGCGTCGCGGCGTCACCGGCGGTGCCCGGCAGGACGCTCGCGATGTACTCGTACGAGAGGCCGTGGAACCCGTACCGCTTGATGCCCGCCGCCGAGAGATCACGCGGCAACGCATAGAGCTGCGCGATCGGCGCCTGCGTGCGATGGAATGCGGTGTCGAAGCACGCGACCTGGGCCACCTCGGGCTGCGACCCGTCCGATCGCTCGGATCGCCGCCAGGTTGTGGGGCTGGTGGAGCGGCGCCAGGGGCACCAGCTTCTCCAGCTGGTCGAGGATCGCGGCGTCGACCAGGACGGGCGCCGCGAACCGCTCGCCGCCGTGCACCACGCGGTGGCCGACCCCCACGACGCGCGATCGATCCGTCTGGCGGGCGATCCACCCGAGGAGCCCCGGAAGCACGTCCTCGTGGTCGCCGCCGCCGACGCGCCCGCCGCCGACCCGCTTGATCCGACGACGCGCCGGCCGTCGGCATCGAGGGCGAAGAACCGAGGATCGGAGCCGATGCCCTCGATCCCGCCGCGATGGCGCAGGGCGAGATCGCGCCCGCGCTTCCACGGCGAACGTGGAGAACTTGATGCTCGACGACCCGGCATTGAGGACGAGGACGACGTCGGTCAGGGCGTCCACCGACGGTCCTTCAGGGCGGCCGTGAGGGCACGGTGCAGCGTCGCGAGCCCCGCGGCGACGTCCGAGCCCAGATGAACGCGCAGGGCGCGGCGGTCCCGCTCCACCAGGACCTGGAAATCGCCGCGCGCCTGGGCCGCCTTGACCACGCCGAACGTGTACTTCTGTCCCGGCACCGGCAGGTCGACGGCGTCGTCGCACGTGATCTGCAGGAACACGCCCGTGTTCGGCCCGCCCTTGTAGGCCTGGCCCGTCGAGTGCAGGAAGCGCGGCCCGAATTCCACGCACGTCGCGACGCGCCTGGCGTCGCGAACCGCCACGCGCATCGCCTGCAACGCCCGCTCGTGCGCCTCGTTCATCTCGATGTAGGCGAGCAGCGCGAAGTAATCGCCGGCGCCGAGCCGGCTCAGATGCGCGGTGAGATAGCCGGCCAGCGTCGGCTCGCCATTCAACAGCGCCCGTCAACGCCGTCGCATTCTTCTCGTCGGTGAAGAGCGTGATCCCGTCCCCGGTGAAGATCGGCGTCTCCGCGGGCAACGTCCCGGTTCGCTCGTACTCGGCGGTCAGCCTCCGCGTCACGATCTTGCTGGCTTCCACGTCCGGCTGATCGAACGGGTGGATGCCGAGGATGGAACCGGCCACGGCGGTCGCGATCTCCCAGCGGAAGAACTCCTCGCCCAGGTCGTACGGATCGTCGACCGCGATGCGCACGACCGGATGACCGGCTCGTTCCAGCTCGGCGACGGCCGTGTCCTGTGCCGCATCGGGCGCCGACCGCAATCGGAGATAGACGAAGAGACGGTCGTCGCCATAGACATCGGGCGTGCCGAGCGGCTTCGCGATCGATCGGGATCAGGCCCTTGCCGTCCTTGCCCGTCGACTCCGCCAGCAGCTGCTCCAGCCAGGCGCCGAGATCGTGAGATGCCGGGCGACGCGATGATCGTCACCTTGTCGCGGCCGAAATTGCGTCGCGGCGACGCCGAGGATGGTGCCGAGCACGACGCCGGGGTTCTCTTCGACCGGAACCGACGGCATGCACGCAGAGACCATCGCCTCGGTCCGATCCAGGAGCTTCGCCACATCCACGCCCATGATGGCCGCCGGGACCAGGCCGAAATCGGAGAGCGCCGAGTAGCGCCCACCGATATCCGGCCAGCCGAAGAAGACGTGTCGAAAGCCGTCGCTCTCGGCGACCTGCTGCAGCTTCGAGCCGGGATCGGTGATGGCGACGAAGCGCCTGCCGGCTTCCTTCGCGCCGACGAGCTGCGTCGACGCGGTCGAAGAAGTACTGCTTGAAGATGTTGGGCTCGAGCGTGGAGCCCGATTTGCTCGAGACGATGAAGAGCGTGTTCTTCAGATCGACCTTGTTCTCGAACGCCTTCACCTGGGCCGGGTCGGTCGAATCGAGCACGTGGAGCTCCGGGAAGCCCGTGATCTTCCCGAAGGTCATCTTCATCACTTCGGGGCCGAGGCTCGATCCCCCCATGCCCAGCAGGAGGACGTGGGAGAAGCCGGCGCCCCTGGCCACTTCGGCGAGGCGGGTCAAGCCGCTCGATGTGGGCCAGCTGGTCGTTCGTGACGCCGAGCCAGCCGAGCCAGTGCGCTTCATCCTTGCCGGTCCACAGCGACGCATCGCGGCCCCAGAGCCGTCTGACCTTGCCCTGCGCGCGCCACTCCGCCAGCGAATCGTTCACCGCAGCGGCCAGGGGCTCGGGTAGTGTGTACGTCAGGCGATTGATCTTTCCCGCTCCCGCTTCCTTGCTTTGCTTCTCCACGGCCTTCAGCAGCTTCGCGAAGGCGTCCGCGAAGAGCTGCACGCCCTCGGCGAGGAGCCGGTCGGTCACATCCTTCATGGAGATTCCGACGTCGCGCGAGCGCATCCATCGTGTCACGGGCGGCGTCGACGTCCTCCGTGAGGCTGGCGCGCGGCCGCCCGTGATCGCGAAACGCTTCGAAGGTCGCCGGCGGAATCGTGTTGACGGTATCGGGCCCGATCAGCTCTTCGACGTAGACGACGTCGCGATAGCTCGGGTTCTTCGTGCCCGTGCTGGCCCACAGCAGGCGCTGCGTCTGGGCGCCCTGGGCGGCCAGCGCCTGCCAGCGCCGCCCGCTGAAGAGCTCCTGGTAGCGCTGGTAGGTGAGCTTGGCGTTGGCGATGGCCACCTGGCCGGTCAGGCCGCGCAGCAGGCCTTGCTCTCTGGCGTTCGTCGATGCCTGTAGCGCGTGTCGCGATCAGCGCATCGATCGGCGGTGTCGATCCGGCTGACGAAGAAGCTGGCCACGCTGGCCACCCGCGTCGGGTCACCGCCGCGGGCGACGAGCTTCTCGAGCCCGGCGATGTAGGCGTCCGCGACCTGCTCGTACGCCTCCAGGGCGAAGAGCAGCGTCACGTTGACGTTGATGCCCTCGCCGATGAGCTGCTCGATGGCGGGCATGCCCTCGGCGGTGGCCGGGACCTTGATCATCAGGTTGTCCCGCCCGACCGCCTGCCAGAGTCGCCGGGCCTCGTTCAGCGTGCCCGTCGTGTCGTGCGCCAGGAACGGGGACACCTCCAGGCTGACGTACCCGTCACGCCGGCCGGTCTCCTCGTACACGGCCCGCAGCGCGTCGGCGGCGTCTTGAATGTCGCGGACGGCGAGCCTCTCGTACAGCGTCTTCGCATCCAGCGTCCGCGCCTCCGGCGCCTCCAGCATCTCCCGGTAATCGGAGCTCCCGGCGACGGCCTTTTCGAAGATCGCCGGGTTGGAGGTGACGCCGCGTAAGCCGTCTTCGGCGATCAGGCGGCGCAGCTCGCCGCTGGTGATCAGGCTGCGACGGATGTAGTCGAGCCACACGGACTGGCCGAAGACCTCGAGCGCGCGCAGCCGGTTCTCCAGCGCGGTCATCTTGGCGAGCCGGCGCAGGTGACGCGCCTCGCCCGTGAAGCGGGCGTTCAAGAATGCGCGAATCAGCTCGCGGGCGAGCTCGATGCCGATGACGCGACCGCCGAGCACGAGCACGTTCATGTCGTCGTGCTCGACGCCCTGGTGCGCCGAGTACGTGTCATGGCACAGGCCGGCGCGAATGCCCGGGATCCTGTTCGCGACCATCGACGCGCCGACGCCGCTGCCGCAGAGGAGGATGCCGCGCTCGGCCCTCGACTCCCGCACGGCCGCGCCGACGGCTTGCGCGTAGTCGGGATAGTCCACCGGATCCTGGCTGTGGGTCCCGACGTCGACGACCTCGTGATGCTCGGCGGCCAGGAACGTCTTCACCGCCTCCTTCAACTCGAAGCCGGCATGATCCGAGCCGATGGCCACGCGCATGGGTCACCTCCTCGCCCGGGCGATCTGCGCCCTGGCGGCGTCGATGACGTTCTCGGGGACGAACCCGAACTTCTTCTGCAGCTCTTTCAGCGGCGCCGACGCCCCGAAGGTCTCCATGCCGATGCTGTGGCCGTGCCGGCCGACGTACCGCGCCCAGCCGAGCGTGGC
>CAVUWD010000007.1:0-139090 GCA_963745025.1 uncultured delta proteobacterium | reverse complement strand
CTATCGACGCTGGGCGCGCAGGGTATGAGGGCACAATGGGACAACACTTCGCGGTGGCCCCTTTCAGTGGTAGATCACTGCCATTTCGACCCGCAATCACGCCGCCCGCTTCACGCGAACCTGCGATCCGGCAAGCCCCGCTGAATGCAGTCCATACCCCGTCGGAAATCGAACCGTGTCGGATCCTGGTAGCACATCTTCCCACACTTCGAGAAGGCACGGTTCGGTTTGCCAAAGTTGCCCCGGGGCGGCTGGGGGCAACCGTGCGGCGAAACGAGACATCCTTTCGCCCGTGAGCTCCATGGAGATGCGGCGCCGCGACGGCCGGAGCCAGCTCCTGTGAACTGGGACGACCTGCGGGTTTTGGTCGTCCTCGCACGCGAGAAGACCTTGGCTGCCGCATCGCGCCGCCTGGGCGTCGATCAGACCACCGTCGCCCGCCGCCTGCGCGCGCTCGAGGAATCGCTCGGCGCCATTCTCTTCGAGCGGAGCGAGGGCCGATGGCGGCTCACCTCCTTCGGCCTCGGTGCGGTGGAGCGAGCCGAGCGCATCGAAGAGGACGTCGCGGGCATCGTGCGCTCCGCCGAAGTGGAGACGCAGACCGTGAGCGGCGTGGTGCGCCTCACGTCGGTCGCGGCGATCAACTCCGAGTACCTGATCCACCGCTTGCCGGATCTTTACGCCCGGCACCCGGACCTCGTGATCGACCTGGTGGACAGCGACGCGAACCTGAACATCGCGCGCCACGAGGCCGACATCGCGATCCGCGCGTCGCGCCCGGAGAGCGGCGACTTCATCATCCGCAAGCTCGCCGTCATCGGCTTCGCCGTCTACGAATCGGCGCGGCCGGGAGTCGTCACCGGCCGCGACGACTGGGTGGCTTACAACGAGGATCTCGCGCACCTTCCGGAGATGCGATGGCTCGAGACCCACATGGAGGGTGGCCGCATTCGCCTCCGCGATAGCGGGATACGGACGCTCTGCGGCGCGGTGGCGAGCGGGATCGGGCGCGGCATTCTGCCCTGCTTGATCGGGGACACGCATCCGGAGCTCCGCCGATCTGCGCCGGGCGGTCCCATGCTCTCGCGCGACGAGTGGCTACTCATCCACCCCGAGGCGCGCGAATCCGCCCGGGTCGCGGTCGTCGGCGACTGGCTCGTCGAGCGCTTCACGGCCGATGCCCACCTCTTCAGTGGCCTCGGCGGCGAGCCCGCTCCATCGGAGAGACGGCGCCATCGAAGAAGGTAGTGGTCTCGCGGAAAAGGTCTCCTCGCCTGCCGTGTTCGGCCTGCTGAGTCACGTGGCCCCGGGCCAAACCGCAAACGTCAGCGTGGAGGCGACCCGTGATCTCGGGTCAGTTGGCGCGCTCGTGAACTAGCTCGCCGTCGACGTAAGTCATGTCCACCTGCGCCCGCCGGATCTCGTCGGTCGGGCAGGCGACGATGTCGCGGTCGAGGACGACGAGGTTCGCTCGCTTGCCGACCTCGATGCTCCCCTCCTCGGCCGCGCGGTTCGAGGCGTGTGCGGCGTTGATCGTGTAGAGGCGGAGCGCTTCAGCGGCCGTGATGGCCTCGTCGGGGTCCAGCGGGGCACTGCGAAGAGTCGTCCGCGCAACGGCAGTCCAGATGATCTCCGCAGGCGAGAATGTTTCGCACGGGTGGTCGGAGCCCAGACTCGACTCGGACACCCGCGTCGAGCATGCTGCGTACGGGGAGGACTCGCAGGTGGTGCTGGTCTTCACCTCGCCACATGTCGAAGAACTCGCCCCAGAGGTAGGCCAGACCAGGGTTGGCGACGAGGTCGACCCCGAGCTCTGCCATCCGAGCGCCCTGCCTCGGGTCTGCGACGAAGGCGTGCTCGAGGCGCAGGACCGAGTCCGACTTCCGCTGGCGGCGCACGGCCTCGTACGCGTCGAGCACCGTGTCAACGGCGCAGTTGCCCATACCGTGGATCGCCGTGTGGATCCCGAGTTCACTCGCGCGCACGGCGAGCTCGCGGATCTCGTTCTTGTCGTAGAACGCGGCGCCGACGTGGCTACAGCATCCATGGTGAATCCGGTCGATCGCGGGGCCCGGATACGCGCGGTCGACGAAGATCTTCATCGTACCTCCGTGCAGCCTCTCGCTGCTCGGTTCCTTGATGCGATCGACGATGTCGGAGCGACGCAGATCTTGCATGGCGAAGAAGTGGTCGCCGGCGTGAAGCTGCTGCACCGTGAACGGCAGCTTTCCTTGCGCGTCGGCGCGGCGGTAGAGCTCGGCGGCCTTGGCCGTCACCATCGCGTCACCGACCGCCGTGATGCCGACGGCGAGGTATTCCCTCATCTTCGCGTGGAGCAGCTCCACGGCGCGGTCCCAGTCGCGTTCCGCATAGGCGTTCCAGGAAGCCGAGTGAAGAGGATTCGCTGCCGTCTCGAGCAACGTGCCCGTCGGCTCGCCCTTCTCATCCTGCTCGATCTCGCCGCCCCAGGGCTGCGGCGTGTGCGAACTGATGCCGACCTCGTCGAGCGCCAAGCTGTTGGCGTAGCCGGCATGGCAGCTCGCGTCGATGAGGAAGAACGGATTGTTCGGCGCGACCTCGTCGAGCTCGTAGCGTCGTGGGGTTCCGCTGCTCGCGGATGTGCAACATGTGGAAGCCCATGCCCCGGACCCACTGGCCGGCCGGAACGGTCTTGCAGTGCTTCGCGATCGCCTCGAGAACCTCGGCCAGCGTCGACAGCGGCGGCGTCGAGCAGTCGACGGAGTCGGGGGCGAACGCGGCGATGCTCAGGTGGTTGTGGGCGTCGATGAAGCCCGGCATGACGGTACGGCCGCCGACGTCGATGAACTGAGCGTCGGCCGAAGCGGCTGCGCGGACTTCGGCTTCGATTCCGACGGCCACGAACTTGCCGCGGCCCATCAGGACTGCTTTTGCGACGGAGTCGCGGGGATCGACCGTACGCACGTTGGCGTTCAGGATGACGACATCTCGAGCTTGCGCCATGCATCTCTCCTTCACCAGCGCATGATCGGCACCGGGTTCAGCGGGTGACGGATCATCCACTTGCCGATCACCTTGTAGACGTGACCCGGGTAGAACGCGCCCAGCGGGAACGCTTGGCGCACCTCGTCGACGAAGCTCCGCGGCAGGCCGTAGCGGAACATCGTGAACGAGACGTCGCACCAGTCGGCGCGCCGGATCGGCTCCACCCATTCGCGCTTCTCGCCGCGGTAGGCGGTGATCTTGTGGTGCATCTCGATCATGAGCCGCATCTCGGGTTTCCAGGCGCCGCGTCCAATGTGGTCGAGGTAAGCGTCGGCAGCGTCCGCTGACGGCTTCAAGTAGTCGAGGTTGCCGTCCGGCCACGCCGCGATGTCGTGGAAGACGGCGCAGATCGCGACCTTGTAGTCGCGCTCCGGGCTTGGCTCCATCCATTGCCGGGCGAAGTTGAGGATCCGGTACGCGTGGCTGCGGTAACCGGCGTAGACCGGCCCGTCGTTGTTGAAGATGCTCCGCCGCGCTTCGAGGAGGTCGTCGATCAACGCGTAGCGGTGAACGATTTCGTAAGTGGCCATAGCTGACCTTGGTACGGAACGCGCCGTCGCCGCTCAAGCCGATTCCGCCTGCATTTCTGCAGTTCGTCGCGGCGAGAATGTCCATGGACGAGTTCGGCTCGTAGCCGTAAGAGCTCGTGCCACGGAAATCTCACGTGAGACGAGGGCGCCATGGGCACCTACAACCCACGCATGCAGAAGGCGAGTTTCAAAGATGACGACGTCGAGGTCGTGTCGATCGGCCGCATCTCGAAGCGCGTCGCCAACCTCGACGGGCTGAGCGTCACGCTCGTCAAGTTCGGGAAGGGCGCGAGCGTCGCCGAAGACGCCGTCGCCACCGGACTCATCGACACGGAGCTCTGCGAGCTGGCTCACGTCGGCTACGTGCTTCGAGGCGCCCTCGGCGTTCGTCAGCGTGACGGCTCGGAGCAAGTCTTCAAGGCAGGCGACATCATGCTCCTGCCGCCGGGAGACGAAGTGTGGACCGTCGGCGACGAGGACTGCACGTTCGTGGAGTTCTCGCGCGGGAGCGACGACTACTACGCCCCGGCCAAAGCTGGGAGCGAATCATGAAATTCAAGCAGATCCGAAACGCGACGATCATCGTCGAATTCGCCGGGAAGAGGTTTCTGGTCGACCCGATGTTGTCCGAGAAGGGTGCATTTCCCGGATTCGAAGGCACCGTGAACAGTCACATTGCGAATCCCACGGTCGAGCTCCCCGTCCCCATGAGCGAGATCTTGGATGTCGATACGGTGATCGTCACCCACACCCATCCCGATCATTGGGATGACGCCGCCAAGAAGCTCGTGCCCAAAGACATGCTGCTCTTCGCGCAGAACGACAAGGACGCTCACCAGATCCGCTCGGGCGGGTTCCGTAACGTCCGCGTGCTCGAGGAATGCAACGACTTCGAAGGCATCACCATGATCAAGACCCGCGGCCAGCACGGCCGAGGGAAGGCTCTCGAAGGGCCGATCGGCGAGATCCTGGGGATCGTCAGCGGAATCGTCTTCAAGCATCCGAGCGAGAAGACGCTGTACATCGCCGGCGACACCGTCTGGTATCAAGCCGTCGATGAGACTCTGAAGAAGCACAATGCCGACATCGTCGTGCTGAACAGCGGCGACGCGAAAGTCCTGCCGGATGAGTCGATCATCATGGGCAAGCGGGACATCGGCGAGGTCTACGAAGCGGCTCCTCGTGCGACCATCATCGCTAGCCACATGGAAGCGGTGAACCACGCCACGCTGTCGAGACGAGAGCTGCGGGAGTTCGTCACTGAAAAGGGCATGAGCCAGCGGGTGCTGATACCCGCGGACGGTGAAGCCTACGGCTTTTGATGCCGTCGAAATCTTCGCGCCCGACTTGGCAAGCGAAAGGAGTCTCCATGAAGAGCGGCACGATCCGACCGGAAACGATCACGTTCGACCGTCTCGACATCGACATCATCGCCGGCCGCGGCCGGGATCCGTTCACCGTCATGCGCATGACGGTGCCGCCGGACCATGGCGTGCCCTCGCACCAGTCGCCCGACGAGGACAAGCTCTTCCTGGTGCTCGCCGGATCGCTTCGCTTCCACATCGGCGACGAGTTGTTCGACGTGGGTGCCGGAGATCAGATCGCGGTTGCGAAGGGCGACACGCACGGCTTCGTGAACGTGGGCACGACGCCGGCGGTGCAGCTGATCGTCACGTCGCCCGCGCGGCACGACGAGCTGCTGACCGCTCTCTCCAAGCTGCCGGATCCGCACGCGCCGGGCGCCATGGACGAGATCTGCCGCATCTACAACCAGAGGATCGTGGGCGAGCCGCGGCGGGGACCACTCGCATGAACGCGCTCGTGCTGCCTGCTCACGTTCAACCGGGCAACGCGGCAAGCGCGCCCTGGAAAAGCGTCAATCGCCCCGCAGGGGCAGTTTGTGTCGTCGTTCAGCTGCCGCGCAGATCGCGCACGCGGCACGCCTTGAACTCGCTGCGGGATCAACCGGCCGCGATATGCTTTCGCTGCGTTCAAACTAGGCAGTTTGAACCACGTGGTTCAATCTGTCTCGTAAGCGCGTGAATTAATTGAAGGAATTAATAGAGCAGAAGGGATTCGAACCCGACGAGGAGCCAGAAAACCCTTGATTTTTCTGGGCCTCGAATAGTCAGGAGTAGGCACATCTAGGCGAAATGTGACACGTGTCACAATTCTCCCTTCGACCGGCCGCGGCGAGATGGACTGATTCGGAATCAGCAGGTCGCCGGTTCGATTCCGGCGGGTGGCTCTTTTGAAATCAGGTATTTACATCTGGCATGTGACCAGAGTCTGGATTTGAGGTAGCAAATAGGTAACAAGCGGGCGACTTTGGATACCTAAACTCCCGGACTTCGGATCCCGATCTCAGACCTCCTCGCAAGAAACATCCGGAGATTCGGCACGATCACGAACACGCTCTCCGCGGCATGTGGACGACGGCGAGTTGACCAGCCGTCCGTCGAGCGCGACAACCCGGACGTCGTGGAAACCCTCACAGGCTGCAAGCCGAGCAAAAGCAAGCGTTCAACGCCTATAGAGTATAATGGCGGAGCGACCGCCTGGAATGGTGGAGCTGCGGATCTTCTTCAGACGCGGTCGACGCCGGACGTCTGCCGTATTCCCAGTGCCGTCTCTCCGTTCGCATGCCGGTGGCCGGCGCTGCATGCGGAGATCGTTAATCAGACCTACAGTAAGCCGTCATGTCCGAACAGACGCCCCTTCTGAGCCATCCTCTCGATGTCGCGTCGGTCTTCCGTCCGGAAGATCTGATGCAAGTCGTTCGCAGCAGTAGAGGCCTGCCTGAGACGTCTGTGCCACCTGTGTGCGTCCTCGACTTCGACGGAGACCTTTCGGCTGGTCTGGCGCGCGACGCGTCGGTGAGCCTCGTGTCGTCCTGGGCCTGCTTTCACACGCAGATGTTGGGGCTGACGATCGAAGGCGTGCGCTGCGGTGTGGTACCCCGGACAATCGGCGGTCCCTATGCCGTCCTCATCGCCGAGCAATTGCACGCAGCCGGCGCACAGGTGATCGTGGGCGTGACGTCGGCCGGTCGCGTTTCGGCGACGTTGCCTCTCCCGTGTGTCGTTGTCGCCGACGAAGCCGTCCGCGATGAAGGGACCTCGCTGCACTACGTGCCACCATCGGAGACGCTGGCGACCCCAACGCCGGCACTGGCGGCACACCTAGCGACTGCCCTGGAGTCGCTCGGGGTTGTGCGGCGAGGGCTGGTGTGGACGACGGACGCACCCTACCGGGAGACGGATGCCCAGCTGCAGGACTGGGCGACGAGGGGCGTGCTGGCTGTCGAGATGCAGGCGGCGTCCCTCTTCGCGTTCGCGCAGGCTCGTGGGGCCGCGGTGGGCGTCGTTGCGCTCGTCAGCAACGCCGTCGACCACACCGGCGATCAGTTTGATACGGGCGAGCATGACTACCGGGTCAAGGTCCTGGCGTGTGTCGCGCGAGCGGCTCGGGCGTTTCTGACGGACAGGACCGCCGCTCTGGATGGTCGCTGACAGGATATGGGCAGGAGCAGTTCTGAATGGGTCCCGACGGGGCATCGATGGATAGAACGGCGCACTGGGACAAGGTCTACGGCACGAAGACCGACCGGGATGTGAGTTCGTTCGAGTCCACGCCGGAGATTTCGCTCCACATGCTGGAGGCGGCGGGCCTCTCGCCAACCACCTGCGTTCTCGACGTCGGCGGGGGAGACTCCGGTCTCGTGGATCAGCTGCTCGCCAGGGGCCTGACCTGTCTGGCGGTGTTGGACATCTCTGGTGCGGCGCTGGAGCGTGCGCGGGCGCGGCTCGGTCATGCGGCGTCAATCCCGACACGGATCGCGTCTGACGTCACGGGCGTGTGGAGTCTTGCACCCGTGGATGTCTGGCACGACCGCGCGGTTGACTGGCGGGGACTCGCGGCGTTACGGATGCGCCAGCTGAGGAGGAAGTCATGCCGAGTCTAGAGTACGAATTCACCTATCGCGCCACGTTGAAGCCCCCGGTCACCATCGGGGCCGGTCCTTACGGCAATCGCATCGTCGCCGAAGTGACCGGCGGCGACTTCGAGGGGCCACGGCTCAAGGGAAGGATCCTGAGCGGCGGCGGCGACTGGGCCCTGGTCGGACCGGACGGGCAAGCGCGCCTCGACGTGCGTGCCCAGCTCGTCACGGGCGACGGGGCGGCCATCTACCTCGCGTATTACGGAATCATCGAATTCAACGCGAAGGCGCAGCAGGCGCTCGAGAAGCAGACCGGAACGGAGTTCGCGGACCACTACTGGCGGACGAATCCCCGCTTCGAGACCGGCGACCCGAGATATGCCTGGCTGAACCAGACGCTATTCGTAGGAGAGGGCCGGATGCTGCCGAACCTGGTCGTCGAGTACCGGGTGTACAGGGTCACCTGAAGAATCCCGTCGTCCTCGCTCTATGCCTCAGTGGCAAACGTCGGCTCGTGATGAGTCACTTCAGCATGGCGATTCGCGTCGTTCGTCTCGGCTCCACCCGTGTAGAGCGTCGCCCTCAGCGGAAACGTAGCGGAGGTCGAGATCCATCGGCCGCCGCGCCGCCGGCTCGCAGTCTCGCGATGACGAGTCTCAGCTCGTGAATTCGGGATCGAGCCGCATCAGCCACCGGATACGGGGTCCCGTCGGTCAGCCACGCTGCGCCCGCGAGCTCGTAGGCGAGTACTGGAGTCTTCGTGGAGCCACGTGAGTCGGACGGCACGCTACGGACAGTGGTCGTCGTGATCGGAACGACTACCGTGGATCTGTTTCTCACCGGCATCGAGCGTCTTCCGAGTGCTGGAGCCGATGAGATGTTCGGCGCGCACTCGACCACCCTGCCATCTGGGTAGCGGTACGTCTGACCGCCGAAGACATTACGCTGCGACTGGATTGTCCTGCCGTCGGGGAGGCGATAGTCGTACCCGCCAAAGATGTTGGGCTGAGATTGAATCGTTCCGTGTCGCGTCCGGATGTCCTGACCGCCGAAGATGTTCTTCTGCGATGAGTTCTCGGAGCCGTTGCTGAGCTTCGTATCGTATCCGCCGAATACGTTGGGCTGCGAGGAGCCACACACCTGCGAAGCCTGGCAGTCTTCCCCACCGAAGATATTCGACCGACACGAAACCGCGCCTGGTGCGCGACTTCTACTCGACGCGCGACACCTTCATCTCCGAGATGCTCCGCCGCGGCGAGAACGTGAAGGCGATCGCCGAGTACTGCGGCACGTCGGCAGCGATGATCGAGCGGAGCTACGGCCGCTACTTCCCGAGGGATCTCGATGGTGGGGTGAAGACGCTCGGAGGCCCGAGCGGAGGACGCGGGGCAGGGGCGAAAACCGTGACCTCTACCGTGACCTCCGTCGCTCGCGCGGTTGGAGACGGTCTAACTGGCGCGAACGATCAGCGAAAAACGAAGTGGTCCCACGGGGAATCGAACCCCGGTTTGCGACGTGAGAGGCCGCCGTCCTAACCGCTAGACGATGGGACCGTTCCAGACTGTTTGCCGACTCGGCCGGGATCGCTCGAAACTGAGGAGGGAGGACTCGAACCTCCAACACCCTGATCCAGAGTCAGGTGTCCTACCAGTTGGACGACTCCTCACCACCGCGGCCGACGCGGCTCTCAATCTCGATTGAGTACTGAAAAGGGCCTACCCAGTCAACCGGCGGCCGAGCTGCCGCCGATCGTTGCCGCCGCGTGCCGGAGTCGGGAGAGGCTTCGCTCTCGGCCGACGACCTCGAGTACCTCGAAGATGCCCGGGCTGGCGGTGCCGCCCGTGACGGCGACTCGCACAGGCTGAGCAATCTTTCCGAGCCCGAGGCTCCGCTCCGCCATGATCGCTTCGAATACCGCTTGGATCGAACCCGTGTCCCAGCTCGGAATCGAGCCGAGTCGCTCTGCGAGCTCGAGAAGCAGCGAACGCGTCTCCGGCTTCAGGAACTTGCCGCCCGCTTTCGGGTCGATCGCGACCGCGTCGCCGAGGTAGTAGGAAGCGTGATCGACGAGCTCGACGAGCGTTCGCGCGCGCTCGCGCAGCGTCGTCAACATCTTGGCGATCCACTCCTCGGACAGGCCACGGTGCCCGCGCGCCTCGAGGAATGGCCTCACGTCGCCCACCAGTCGCTCGAGGGGAAGCGTCTTCATGTAGTGAGAATTCACCCACGAGAGCTTCTCGAGGTCGAAGACGCCGGCAGACTTTCCAACGTCCTCGATCGCGAACTTCTCCAGGAGCTCCGTGATCGAGAAGATCTCCTGATCGCCGTACGACCAGCCGAGCCGCGCGAGGTAGTTGATCATCGCCTCGGGGAAGAATCCCTGATCTCTGTACGCGGTGACCGAAGTCGCGCCGTGGCGCTTCGAGAGGCGCGTCCGGTCGAGGCCGAGAATCAGCGGCACGTGGGCAAATGCCGGTACCGGATAGTTCATCGCCTCGTAGAGCTGGATCTGCTTTGGGGTGTTGGCGAGGTGATCCTCGCCGCGAATCACGTGCGTGATCGCCATCTCGTGGTCGTCCACGACTACGCAAAAATTGTAGGTCGGCGTAGCCGTCCGAGCGCGCGATGATGAGGTCGTCGAGCTCCTCGTTTTGAAACGTGACGCGTCCCTTGATCATGTCCTGAAAAGCGGTCTCGCCGAACTCCGCCGCGCGGAAACGGATCACGAACGGACCGGCCGGCCGATCGGTGCGGTTGCGGCACGTGCGGTCGTAGGAGGGTTTGCGGCCCTCGCGAAGCGCCGTCTCGCGCTTTCGCTCGAGCTCCTCCGCGGAGCAATAGCAGCGGTACGCATGTCCCCGACGCTCGAGGTCCCGGACGCGCTCCTTGTAGAGATCGCTCCGCTGGCTCTGGAAAAATGGGCCCTCGTCCCAATCGATGCGCAGCCAGCGCAGGCTGTCGAAAATCGCTTGCACGGACTCGGAGGTCGAGCGCGCGCGGTCCGTGTCCTCGATCCGCAGAATGAACGCTCCGCCCTTGCCGCGCGCGAACAGATAGCTGAAGAGCGCCGTGCGCGCGCCGCCGATGTGGAGATACCCAGTCGGGCTCGGCGCAAAGCGGCTGCGGACTTGCGGCATCGGCGGGTTCTCCGTAACAACCGTGACCCGACAAGTCAAAGCCGCTGCCCCGCGTGGATGGCGGCTTTTTCCACCGCGCAAAAGCCTGCGTCAAGCATGAAATTATCTGCAGAGGTCCGTGCACGACGAGGTCCTGGGCCGCTGAAATTCCTTGGTTTTTTCCCCGGCACGCTGGTTGCTTCCGATGATAGTCGAGAACAAAGTAGGAATGCTCGCGGTGGCGGATCACTCCTTGATCTTAGCGCTGAACGAGACGCGGAAGACGCTGCTCGCATCGCGGCTGATGATCTCCGACCACTCGAAGCAACGCGCTGCGACGCTCGCCGAGAACATCCTGCCCGGGGACGGAGTGTGGATCGAAGCCTGCAATCAGGTCGATACCTCGCTGATACGCGCTTCCCTTGATCTTCTCTTTCTAGATTCCGATCATCGGGTCGTGGCCGCAGTAACCGATGTGCGGCCCGGCAGCGCGTGTCCCGAGGTGGAGAAAGCGGTCGGTGTCCTCGAGCTTGCGGCAGGCACGATCCAGCTCTCTCAGACCGAGAAGGGCGACCACGTCGTCCTCGAACCGATCGTGCCTCCTCGGACCAGCGAACCTGCCAACGCACGCACCTCCCGTACCTGAGCGGGTTCGTGATCCGCCGGTCCAGCAACTCTAAAGGCCCGAACCCCACCGAAGTCGGGGTCCCTGGAGGCCGGTGGGCGCAGCCCTGGCGCGGTCGAACTGGAGTTCCGCCGTCAGGCCGGGGTACACCCCGCTGGTCTTCAGCACGGGATCACCGGCAACATCCGTACAATCCGTACGGCGTCAACTCACGCTGCCGGGTAACAACGCCAAGGTAGCGGTGGTGCCAAGCCAGTTCAGCGCCAGCGGTCCGAGGTTGAGCTGCACCGAGGTGACCGTGGTGAATCCGCAGGTTCCGTCAGTGTCCAGGTTCGCTCCCAAGGCGGTGAATGTAGAGTCGTAAGAATTGCTTAAACAATTGCCGCCAGCAGTGCTATTCGCGACAATTGAGTTCTTCACCGTAGCCGTGGATCTCTGCTCGTTGAGGATGCGCCGCCGTAGGTGGCGCCGTTGCACCTCGAGCGTGCGGTTAGCGAGCGTGGCCGTGCCGTAGTAGGTCGAATACCCCTACATGCCGCCGTCGTTGTTGGAGTACTTGCCCGAGAGCGTGCTGTTGCGGATCGTAGCCGTGCCGGAGACGATCTGGATGCCCGAGGCGGCGCGGGACGACGAGGCTCGGAAACCCGCTCTGCGCGAAGGGTGGGCGGGCATCATGTTTACACGTCAGGCTACCCGCACTCAGGTAGCTGCGAATACCGTGCGCTGCGCAACGCGGTGCAGTACGGTCATGCGGGTCCGCTGCTCGACTTCTGGACGGCAGCATTCCTTGTGCTCGGGTTGCCTCACGCTCACGTTCGGGATTCGCGCTGCTTTCTGCTCGTTGCCTGGTTCTGGCGGACGCTGGTTCTGGGCGGTGTGCTCACGGTCGACATTCGTTTGCGATCGTCGTCTCGGCGCTCTTGCTGCTCACCCTGCAAGCCGACGCACGCGACTATTTCCTCGTCCACGGGCCGGAGGCGAAGTCGGACGCACCGCATCCATTTTTTCAGGGGACGGTCCACGTTCATCCGGTATGACGCCGAGCGCTTCCTGGTACCTGGTTCGGACACTATCGATGTTCACGACGCTTGCCTTTCTCTGCCGGTTCCAGCACGACCGACGGCAGTGGGATTGCCTTCGTGATCGACGTTGCCGCACCCGGCGCGGAGATGCGCCTCGAGGCGATCCGTCGCGCGCCCCGGACGGTCGGAAGGAGGTCGTGCGAAACAGGGTGGGGCAATTGCCTTTCGGAGCTCCCCGGTTTCTCCGCACGTGCTCGGTGGCAGCCGATGACGCGGGTGCCGCTGGTTTCGTGTCGACTACCGGCTCCGTCACCACGGCCATCCTCCGTGATTTGGGCAGCGTGTTCGTGCGTCGGCCGGCTTGACGGGGAGGGTGGCTCATGATTTCCGTCACACGGCGGTCCGCGTAGGGTGCGGCGTTACGCTAGAGGGTGGAAAGGAGAGCGAGCGCCTGCTAAGTAACTCATTTTCCCAATCGCGAGCCGCTAGCTCAGTAGGTAGAGCACCGGCCTTTTAAGCCGGGTGTCCTGGGTTCGATTCCCAGGCGGCTCACTGCGCGAACCAGAGTTCACGTCCCCGTCGTCTAGCCCGGCCCAGGACACCGGCCTTTCACGCCGGTAACACGGGTTCAAATCCCGTCGGGGACGCTATACTTATCACGCGGCCGAGAGCGAGGGTGGCCCGGACCAAGTAGGCTCGATCCTCTACCTCGGGCTCGAACACCACCTTGCCTACCAGGAGCCGGGATACGACTGCTCGTGCGCCGGTCATGTCCGAGAGCATCTCGGCGCGGAGATCCCGGAGACGGCGTGCAAGTTCCTGCTCATCGCGGCGAAGCTCGAAGTCAGTGACGGCTCCGAGGGTGAGGATTTCTCGCAGTCGCAGCTCGGCGGCCTGCTTCTCAGCTTCGCGTTCACGAAGCCGAGCAACCAAGGCGTCGGGCATTCCTCCCGATAGAGCGGCGTTCTCAATTGCCCGCACCAGGGCCGCGCTCGTCGCCTCGAGGTGGCGAAGCTCGTCGCGCACCCGCTTCTCGTCCTCGCCGGCGGTTGCGCTCGCAACCGCGAGCATCTCTCGAGCGCGATCGAAGAGCCGTCCGCGCGCAGTATCTGTGAATACCGTCTCCTCAGCTTCCCGAGGAAAGCCCGGTCGATCGCCGGTGCGGAGGCGAGCACGGCGTTGGCGCAGACCGTCACGCAGTCCTTGGGGGCCGATGAAACGCATTGCAACCAAGAACCGCGGGTTCCAACTGGCATGGTTTCGACATTCGGATCGCGATCAGTTCAGTGGCAATGCCGACGCCTAAAAGGTCCTGGCACCGCTGAAAGCCGCATGGCGCTTGCCTCAGGTGCGTTCTAATATGAAAACGACCGGGTACACGCTGCTGGAGCGACTGGCTCGTGCCTTCGCTCAACGAGTTCTCAGTCGCTCCCTACGTGTCGAGATCAAGAAGGTTCCCGAGCCGCAGAAGGGATCGAAAACAGACGTCCACGATGCTCTGGAGTATGAGGCTATGGTAATGTCACTGAACCGATACGCCGCGAGCGCGTTGACCTTTGGCCCTCCCGGCGCCCACCTCGCCGGCCGCGATTCGCTTCGACAAGTTCGGCCAGCATCTTCGCATTGATCTCGTCTCCGCGACTGGGCAGATCGCCCGCCCGTTCGTATCGTTAGCCTGACCTTCGGGGAGACCGCAGATATGTCCGAGGAATGTCTTCCAGGAGACATCGCGATCGCCGCAGGGGTCCCGGTGGTTGTCGCAGCAGCTGTGGGTTACGGAGCTTACAAGCTGGTCATGAGCTGGAATCCGCTACCTGGGACTAGCAACGCGATGAGACCGGTGGAGCGCGCGACAGGAGTTAGAATAGAGCCGTGTGGAAGGTTCCGGGGGAGCGCCGCCAGCCAGCAAGTAAGATGTGAACGTGACTGACGATGATCGACGACAATTACTCTTGCCGACCGGCAAAAGTAATTGTCGCTGATCATGACGAGGCTGCTCGCCTCGCAATGCCTTCTGGAGAGTCGAAACAGATGACCTTCGTGCGGTGGCCAATAGGGTGGCACCGGGCGAAGTTCACCTTCTGCCCGTATGGTGCATCTCGGCTATGGGGTAGCTCTGCCCCGCGGCACGCGCGTCTGCTCGCGCTCCAGCACCCGGTCGATGAGACGCGCGAGACGATCGCCCGGCGTCGCGATCCGGCACTTGGCGCCGCCGTGCACGAGCCCCACCACCTCGCCCAGCAGGTCGACGAGTGGCGCGCCCGAGTCGCCGGGCGTGCCGTCGATGCTCGTGTGCAGCGCGCGCGAGAGGTCCGGCAGCGACGGACACGGCGCGATCCGATCGAGCCGCGCTGCCTGCCAGCTTGGGCGCTCCGGGTTGCCGTGAAAGTAGAGCACCGTGCCGACGCTCGGGATGCGCCGCACGACCCCGAGCGGCGTCACCGGCACCGCGGACGCGAGCGCCAGCACGACCTGGTCGGCGGCCGCGTCCTCGTCCACAACCGCCGCGTCACGCTCGACGCCGGCCACCCGGACGCGGAGCCGCACGCCGTCGTCGATGCAGTGTTTCGCCGTCGCCACGAGCCATGGCGCCTCGACGACAGCACCGGCACACCGCGACGGCAGCACGAGCACGGTCGCGCCGCCGAGTATCCTTCGCACCGAGGCAGGGACGGGCGGCGGGTTCGCGTGCGCCGCCGTTACGAGCCACAGCACTAGCCACGCGCCGCGGCGGGGGTGCTTCAGCCGCGTGCCAAGAGCCATCGCTCGAGCCCCAGGGTTGCGCGCTTCGGCAACTCGGCATTCAGCCGGAACAGTTCGAGCGGCGCCGTCTCCAGCAGCTGTATCTCCTCGTCATGCCCGACGAAGCGGGAGAAGCCGCGGGCCCGCGAGACGTCGAAGCGAGTCCGCAGCGGCCCGCAGCTGGCGCAGCGCGGGGCGAAGGCGGCGCCGCACTCGAGGCAGAACTTCGCGCGCTCGGGGCTCTGGCTACCGCACCTCGCGCACTTCATGCGCCGATCTCCCGCGCCAGCCGCTCGGCGTGCCCGGTGGCGCCGATGGCTCGGTAGAGATCCAGCGCTTGTCGCAGCGCCCGGTCGGAAGCCGGCGCGTCGCCGAGCGCGGCGGCCAGGCGTCCGCGCATCTCCAGGATCCGCGGCGACAGCGAGCGGCCTTCGATCGACTCGACCAGGTGCTCGGCGCGTTCGAGAGCGGACTCGATCTCCGCGCGGGGCACGACGCCATCCGTCGCCAGCAGAGCCCCGGCCAGCGCGAGCTGCGCGTGCGCTTCGTAGTAAGCGATGCCGCCGGCGCTCGCCAGATCGATGGCCTCGCGCGCCGTGGCCAAGGCCTCGGTCCGTTCGCCGAGTGCCAGGTGCGCCTCCGCGAGCACGGCCAGCACCTGGGGAAGGAATGCGCGCCCCGTGCGGCGATCACGAGCGATCGCAACACTCTCGTGTAGTGCGTCGCGAGCGGCGGCGGGCTGCGCGTCGATCAGATACGCTGTCCCGAGCGCAGAGTACGCGAACACTCGGGACGAACTCGTTGTCGAGCTTCTCCGCGATCTCGAGGCTACGACGGCCGTGCTCCAGGACAGACTCGGTGCCACCGCACGTGTAAGCCAGCTCCGCCCAGACGGACAGCACCCAGCCCAGTACCTCGAGCTCTCGCGATTCCTCCGCGACGCGCTCTGCCTCTCTGACCTGGCTCCACGCCTCGTCCAGTCGCCCCAGACACGTGAGGGCCAGTGCGCGGACCATGAACATGCCCGCTCGCGGGCTGAAGCCGACGATCTCCTTGCCGAGCACATTGTCCGATCCAACCTCCTCCAGGACCCGCGCCGACCACTCCAGCATCGCCCGGCCGTCGCCGGCGTGGAGGTGTCCAAAGGCTGGGAACGTCCCAAGCGCCGCACGCAGCGCTGGATCGTCGCACTCCGCCGCGATCCGTGCGCCCTCCTCGCCGTAGCGAACGTAGTCGAGCGCAGAGCCTCCCACGCTCATCCGCACGATGCCGTAGAGGCCCGCAAACATCGCCAGTGCACGGCGATTGCCGGTGCGCTCGGCCAGGGCGCGGCCCTCTTCGTATACCGCCGCGGCCTCTTCTTCGCTGCCCCCCATGCGCCAGCCGAGGGAGAGGAGCTGGTGACACGCCTGCAGCGTCAGCTCGCTCCGCTCGCTCACGTCCTCCACGCCGGGCGCGAGATCACGCACCCTCCGCCAGTGTCGCAGCCCCTCGCGCGGGTCGGAGAGCCCGGCCCACTGCGCCGCGCGCCGGTGCCAGCGCGCCGCCGTCGCCCCGTCCCCCGCTTCCTCGTAGTGCTGCGCAATCTCCGCGGCGCGCTCGTCGAGGTTTTCCCCCGCCTCCTCCAGCGCCCGCCCCACCGCCGCGTGCACCCGCATGCGCCGCTCGCGCAGCTGCGACCGCTCCGCCACCTCCTGCGTCAGCGGGTGCTTGAAGGAGTACTCGAGCTGCGGATAGAGCGCCGCCTCGTACAAAAACTCCGCCGCCACCAGCGCCGAGAGCGATGCGCTGAGCTCCGTCTCTCCGATCGTCGCCACGCTCGCCACGACCCGCCCGAGCAGCGCCTCGCTGAACGTCTTGCCGATCACCGACGCCGTCTGCAGCACCTGCTTCTCCCGCTCCGGCAATCGGTCGATCCGCGCCGCCAGCACCGCCTGCACGCTGGCCGGCACATTCAGCGCCTCGACCGCCGTCGTCAGCCGGTAGGCGCCGCGTGCTCCAGTGAGGTGACCGCTCTCCACCAGCGACTGCACCACCTCCTCGATGAAGAACGGGTTCCCCTTGGTGCGCTCGCTGGATCGTCTCGGGCAGCGCCGCGACGCTCGGGTCCTCCCCCAGCTGATCGCGCAGCAGCGCCCGGATCGCCTCCGGTCCCAGCGGCTGGAGTGGCAGCTGCTGGTAGTACGACCGCTGCATCCAGCGCGACTGGTACTCGGGACGGAAGGTGACGAGCCACAGATCGCGGGTGGCGGGCACGCTCTCGACGGCCGTCTCGAGGAAGGCGTCGCTGGCGCCGTCGAACCAGTGCAGGTCCTCGAGCAGGAGCACCCGCTCCCCGCTGTAGGCCGGGTCGTGAAGCACCCGCTTCACCACGCCGTGCAGCCGCTTCTGCCGCTGCTCGGGGTCGATTGCGGGGGCCGGGTTCGCCGGGTCCGGCACGCCGAACAGGTCGAAGAGAAGGGGCAACACCTCGCGGAAGCTCTCGTCCATCAGCAACAGCCGCCCGGCGATCTTCGCCCGCGTCGCCTCGGCGCCGTCGCCGTCGGCGATCCCGAAGAAGGCACGCCAGAGCTCCAGCATGGGCAGCATCGGGATCGACTTCCCGTGCGCTACGCCGTGCCCCTCGAGCACCGGAATGCCGCGCGCCCGGCAGCTATCGAGGAACTCCGCGCACAGGCGCGACTTGCCCGTGCCCGCCTCGGCCACCACCCCCACCACCTGGCCGCTGCCGCCGCGCGCGCGCTCCAGCGCGGCCTCGAGCACCGCCATGTCGCGGTCGCGCCCGACGAAGCGCGACAAGCCGCGGGCGCGGGACACTTCGAGAGGAGTGTGGAGCGCGCCCACGCCCTCCAATTCGTAGACCCGCACCGGAGCGCTTACCCCTTTGAGCTCGAACGGGCCGAGATCGCGCAGGCGGAAGAACCCCGAAACCAGCTTCGCGCTGTTCTCGGTTAGATAGACCTGATCGGGTGTGGCGAGCTGCTCCATCCGCTGTCCGAGGCCCACGGTGTTGCCGTGCGCCGTGTAGACCATCTTCAGATCGTCGCCGATCGTTCCCACCACGACCTCACCCGAATTGAGTCCCATACGCACGGAGAAGCTGAGTCCCCGTGTGCGTTTCAGCTCCTCGGCGTATCGGCGAAGTTCGTCCCTCAGATGCAACGCCGCGTAGCAGGCGCGCCGGGCATGATCTTCGTGGGCGATCGGCGCCCCGAAGATCGCCATGATTCCATCGCCGGTGAACTTGTCGACCGTCCCCTCGAAACGGTGCACCCCGTCGGAGAGGATCTGGAAGAAGCGGTCCATGATCCGATACCACTCTTCTGGATCGATCTTCTCGCCGAGCTCCATCGACCCCTTCACGTCGGCGAACAGCACCGTCACCTGCTTGCGCTCGCCCTCGAGAGCGCTGCGGGAGGTGAGGATCTTCTCGGCGAGGTGCTTCGGGGTGTAGGAGCGCGGGTCGGTTGTGGGCGGCGGGATGCCGGTGGGCGGAACGGTACGAGTCTCTGCGCCCGCCCACACGAGGACGTCGCCCTCAAGGACGGCGACGCGCTGGACCTGTACCAGCTCGTCGCTGAGCTCGGCGAGCGTCTCCGCATCGAGATCGAACTCTCGGCGGAGGGCACGCAGGGATACGCGCCGATGGCGCTCGAGGAACGTGCGTGCGCGGTCAACTGTCTCGAGAAAGCTCACTTACGGCTGACAATCGTCGGCATGCGGCGCACGCGCCTCGAAGTGGTAAGGGACCGTAGACCCGGGCGCCAGATACGCGCAAGGGACCGCAACAGGGAAACCTCGGGAGACCACAAGACGACGAAGGGCCTCGGCGACGATCGGGCGCGGTGTGCATGGTTACCCACAAAGGTGAATCCCGTTGATAGTGATGACGCAGCCTCGCGTTTCCGCTGGCGCGGCTAGGGATGATGTCGCTAGGCTCCTAAGGGTGCCGACCCTTCTCGAGCGCATCGACGAGTCTTCCGTCAAAGTCGTCTTCCTGCCACTGCCGAAGGGACGGAAGCGCGGCAGCGGCATGACCTTCTGCGGCGCTGATCCGATCGCGTCGATCGAGTCCGCGGGCGCCGCGCCGCCGTATCGTTGGGTGAACGGACGCCCCGAGCTGGTCGGCTTCCAGGACATCAAGAAGGTGAACGCGCGCGGCGGCTCGGAGGACCAGCTGGTGGGATTCTGGTACACGCCGAAGCAGGACGAGCGCGCGATCGTTTGGACGCTCGCGCCAGACGGCGCGCTCGCCGCGGTCGAGCTCCACCCGCAGGGTTGGCAGAAGAGCATCGCGCTCGCCTGCGGCGGCAGCCAGCAGGTCGGCTACGGCTACCAGAAGTTCGCGAAGGACCCGCGCCGTGCGCTCCTGTGGAGCGGCTCGCCCGAGAGCATGATCGTGCTGACGGGACCCGATCCGTTGCGGGAGACGATCGCCAACGCCGTTGCCGACGGCATTCAGGCGGGCAACGTAAGCCTCGGCGGTCCAAGCGTCCACGCCTGCCTATGGCGCGGCAGCTCGGAAACTTTCGAGGACCTGCATCCCGCCCGGATGCTGGCGTCGGAGGTCCTCGGCGTCGGCGACGGACAGCAAGTGGGCTCGACCGGCGATGACGAGTTCCGAACCTTCGCCGCGCTGTGGACCGGGAGGGCGCGCTCCCACGTGAACCTCGGTCCCGAGGCCTACAAGCAATCGCGCGCCTGCGCGTGCGCGCGCGGCTTCCAGGTCGGCTGGATGGCCAAGCTCGACCGCGGAATGCTGACGCGCGCCGTAGTTTGGGGTGGCTCCGCGGAGCAGCTCCTCGACCTGCAGGACTTTCTTCCCGAGCCGTGGAACGTGTCGACGGCGCTCGCTCTGCACGTCGACGGCGACCGGCTGCGCGTGATCGGCAGCGCGACGCAGGCCGTCAAGTCCGGTAATTACGAGGTCAATGCGGGCCAAGTGCCCGTCGTCTGGGAGATGCGGCTCCGGATCGCCGAGCCCCCGGCGAGGCGCGGTGCCGCGTTGCGCGCGGCAAAGGCTCCGGCCGCGGCGGCCGCCGAGAGCCCGGAGCGGCGCATTGACAGAGTCGTCGACGATTTCGCCGAGGCGGTGATCGCGGCAGACTTCAAAGTGGCCCACGCGCTGCTCGCGCCGTGGCTGCAGAAGAAGATGACGGCGGCGAAGCTCCGGGCGTTCGTGAAGGAGCACCTGCTCGACGAGAGCGCGCCGGCGGATTTTCAATCGAGCGGCAACGATTCCACGCTCGAGGAGCTCCGCGGCTTCGTCCAGGAGCGCGACATCCCGCAGGCGGTCACGGCCGAGAACTTCCGGCAGTGGATGATGCTCGACTTCACGCCTGACCCCGACGCCGGCTCCACGCTCGACTACAACCTGCGGGTCTGGTTGATCGTCGTCGAGATCGAGGGAGCGATGAAGATCGGCTACTTCGAGCCGGAATACTGACCTCGATTAGCCGGCCTTCTGCCCGATGAAGTAGAGGCAGCTCTCGGCTCCGGTGTACGCGGTGTGCACCGTGCCCTTCGGCAGCATCAGTCGATCGCCAGCGCCCAGCGTGTAGCGCTCGCCGCCGATGCCGAACGTGATCTCGCCCTGGATCACCCAGAGGCTCTCGTCATGGTCGTGAGCGTGCGGCTGATAGTCGGCGCCCGCGTCGTCACGCCAACGGAAGACCTCGAAGCCCTCGGCCTCGAGGCGCTTGCGAAGCACCCCCTCGCGCGGCTTCACCGGCTCCGTCCAGCGGATGACCTCGAGCTTCACCGGACGCCGAGTTTCGCCCTTGCGAAGATCCTCGGCAAGCCATGAAGCCATCGATTCGTGAATCGTTGGCATCGTCCGCTGTCGCCATGGAGACGACGGACGAGGAGCAGGTCTTGGCCTCGTTCGGTCACCCTATCGTGGCCCGAGGCGCGGGTCGTCGCTCGCGATGCACTGGGAGTTGGAGCGAGTATTCAACTCGAGTAATGCCTGCGAGGGAGCCGGCTTCGGCAGCCTCTCGGCTTCCAGTCGCTGCTCGATGATCCAGTTCCCGAGATATACCTGGCATTCGCCGGCGGTTGGAAAGGATTTCCTGATCTTCCACTCGCGGAGCGGTCGGTCGGCGTCGACGAGAAGCCCCGAAGCGCCGCCGCTCTTCGGATCGGCGCGGGGCAGTGGAGAGAGCAAGTACCATCCGAGGAGCGAGAGCACGGCGGCCTGTCGGCAGCTCATGGACCGAACGTCTATCACCCGCTGCTGCGCCCGAGAAACGAGCATCGTACCCCCAAGAACCTAGGACGTCTCAGTACTTCGTGCGCCCGGCCGTGGGAGGTCCGCCGCTCGGCCCGTACGGTGGGGTGTCCAGCCACTCTCCGGCCCGCGCCCACCACGGGGCGGCGAGCGCTGCTCGGCTCGGGTCCCCCGCGTGGTCGTGTCCGACAGGGGGCGTACTTCATGACTCGAGCTCCCTCGCGACCTGCTCCGCGCGGATCGGAGCGCCGATTTCGAGGAACAGCCGATGCGCCTCGCCGAGTTCACGCTGGCGATCGGCTTCGTCGCCGGTGAGCCGTGCCAGCTCGGCGCGCTCGACGTGGAGGAAGGTCTCGTAGCTCTTCGCGCCTGACATCTCGAGAAAGGCTTCGGCTTCAGCGAGCGCAGCCTCGACCTCCGGTTTCGCGTGGACGCCGTGGCTCTCGCGAAGAGCGCGGATGCGGTTGAGCTGAGCCGAGAACTCTAAGAGTCGGGTGCCAAGCCGCCGGCTGAAACCGATCGCTTCCTTCGGCTGCCCGGCAATGCCACTTCGCGGCTTCCCGAGCGTCGCCCGCGCTCTCCCAGTGATAGGCGAGAAGTGCCGCCCGCTCGTCTATCTTTCCCAACTCCGACTCTTCCATCGCGCGCGCGACCCCGGCATGGACCCCGCTCTTCGCTCCGCGAGCTGCGAGCGGTAGGCAACTTCCTGGGTCAGCGGGTGCTTGAAGGCGTAGCTCGCCTCCGGGTAGATCGCCTCGTCGTAGAGAAACTCCGCCTGACGGAGGCGCCCCAGCGAGAAAACGAGCTCGTCGTCGGGGAAGTTCGCGACTCTTCGCAAGATCGGCTTGGCAAAGCTCTTGCCGATGACCGACGCGGTCTGGAGCAGCGTCTTGTCGCGGTCGGGAAGGCGGTCGATTCGCGCTGCCAATACGACCTGGACCGTCGCCGGAATCTCGATCTCCTGGACCGGATGCGCGACACGATAGTGCCCTCTGGCCCCCTCCAGCGCCCTCGCCTCGGCCAGCGACAGAACGACCTCCTCCATGAAGAAGGGATTGCCGGCGGTTCGGTCTCGAATGACGTCGCGGAGCCTCGAAAGTGTCGGCTCCTTGCCGAGCAGGTCCTCCAGCAGCTCCAGCGCCGCCTCGGGTCCGAGCGGCAACAGGGGGAGCTGGTTGAAGAGCGCCATGATCCCATCGGTGAACGCCGTCGGTCAGGATCGTGAAAAACCGCTCCATGATCCGGTGCCATTCCTCCGGGTCGATCGACTCCGAGAGGTCCATCGAACCCTTCACGTCGGCGAAGAGCACCGTCACCTGCTTGCGCTCGTCTTCGAGGGCGGAGCGCGACGTGAGGATCTTGTCGGCGAGATGTTTTGGCGTGTACGAGCGTGGATCGCGCTGCGTCGATTGCTTCGCGGCACCGGCCAGCGGCTTTCCACATTCGCCGCAAAATCGCTCGCCCGGCTGATTGTTGGCGCCGCAGGCGACGCAGGCGAGAGTCAGGGCTGCGCCGCACCCGGCACAGAATTTCCGGCCCTCCCGATTCTCGCTACCGCAGGATGAGCACCGCATCGAAAGACAGCTGCTTCGGGATGCGATAGTCCCTGCGGTGGTTTCGCGCAAGTAGAGGAGCTAGTCGCGAGTTCTCGTCGCTGAGGCCGACCGTGAGGTTCTCGGAGGGCGCGAAGCGAACGGCGTCGGCGAGGTAGCCGAGGTTCATGCCGATCACTCCTCCCCTCCTGCCAGCCGCTCGCTCCGATCGTGAAGGTGAGCCCGCCGCCCGCTGCGCGGCCTACCGCGCGGCGCTCGACACCGCCTCGCCCGGCGCCGGGACGTCCGCGCGCGCCCAGGCCTTCGCCAGACGTGCCCGCACGGCGCTGGCCTCGGTGCGGTTCCCCATGCGCTCGAGGCTGGTGGCGAGCCCGGCGAGCGACCACCCGTTCTCGGGGTGGCGCACCAGGTCCTCGCGGTAGACGCTCGCGGCTTCGCCGGGACGGTCCGCCTTCAGGAGCACGGCACCGAGCGCCGGCCGGACCGGCGTGAACCAGTCGGGCGGCTCCATGTATGTCGCGCCGTCCTCGAGCTCGACCGCCTTCTCGAGCTGCCGGACCCCTTCGTCCGTGTTGCCGCGCGCCGCGGCGATCTCACCGTGCAGCTGGTGCGACGCGATCCCGAGGAGGCGCTTGCCGGTGTTCACCTGGGTCGCGAGCTGGCCCTCGGGGAAGGCCGCCAGGATCTTGTCGAGCTGCTTCGCTTCGGACGCCGCGTCGGCCAGCTCTTGCTGCCGGACGAAGGCGATCCCCCGCGCCCAGTGGTGGATGCCGGTGAGATAGCGCTGCTCCGGACCCGGGGCGGGCTCGGCGAGGACGTCGTCCCAGCGCGCGAAGCGCACCAGCTGGAAGCGCGGCGCCGCCGAGATGCCCTCGAGCATCGGCATGTGGTGCATCATCTCCGGCGTGATGCCGCCCGCGACCTTGCGGGCGTTGTCGAGCGCCTCGGCCTGCCGGCCCTCCATGCCGGCCGAGAAGCTCCGGAAGTGGACGTTGTGCGAGTAGTACATCATCGGGTACGGCCCGACCGGCTTCCACTTGGCGATGTACGCCTCGTCGCTGGCGATCGCCTTGGTGTTCGCCTCCGTGGCGTCGGCCCAGCGCCCCGTCCGCACGTAGATGTGGCTCGGCATGTGGACGAGGTGTCCCGTGTTGATGTTCATGCCGCGCAGCTTGTCGGCGGCCGCCGTCGCCCGCTCGGGCGCCGACGACGCCTCGACGGCGTGGATGTAGTAGTGGTTCGCGCCGGGGTGTGACGGGTCGCGGGCGAGCACGCCCTCGAGCATGCGCACGATCTCGAGCGCGTTGCCCTTCGGCTGGCCGTCCTTGGTCCAGAGGTCCCAGGGCTGCAGGTCCATCATCGCCTCGGCGGCGATCGTCTGGGCGTCGAGGTCGTTCGGATAGCGGCGCGCGACGTCCCGCATGGCGGCGGCCCACGCCTCGTCGAGGGCGCGGCGTTCCGCGGGCGCGTCGGGGGAGTAGCGCTTGGCGATGGCGTCGACGTAGGCGCGCTCCGCCTCGCTCGCGTGCTTCGCCGCCCGCGCCCTGGTGACGGCCGCGAACGCCTGCCGGTCGCGGTCGGTGTCGGCGGGGAGGTTGTAGTTGAGGCCGAGCGTATAGGCGATGCCCCACCAGCACATCGCGCACTCCGGATCGACCTTCGTGCACTCCTCGAAGGCCAGCTGTCCCTCCGCGTGATTGAAGCCGTACGCGAGGCGAAGCCCCTGGTCGAACCAGCGCTGGGCGAGCGGATCGTCGGTGGTGACGGGGTGCGTGTAGTTGCCGAGGTCGGTGAACAGCCGCGCCGGGGTCGCGTCCGCGGCCTTGCCCCGGTGGGACGCGCATCCCAGGAAGAGCAACGCGACGAGGACGAGACGGGGAGACGAGCTGCGGTGCGCTGGAGCCATCGTACGGGGCCTCCTGTCGTCGATTCGGGGAAGAAGAGAGCGCATACCACGTCGCGCGCGAGGCGGAAACCCGGCGCGCGGAGCCGGCGACCGGCGCCGAAGCGCGCGCACCTCCCCCGACGTGCCGACACGGGCCGTGGGCTTAGCGGGTGCCGCCGCGACCCGCCCCGGCGGGCCGCCCCCGAATGGAGCCGCCCCATGGACACCGCGCGCGAGTGCCGCTACGAGAAGGCCAGCGGGGTCACAGGTCACGCAAGGCCTCGTCCTCCTCCGGGGTGATCGGTTTCTCCGTTACGGGCAACCTCGGCCGCCTCGACGATGCCCTCGGGCATCTCGTAAGGCTTGCGGTGCCGTGCTGTAACCGTGATCCCGGCCGAAATCAGCGTCACGGCGGCCGCGACCAACATACCGGCACGCGCCCCGGAGAGGAAGGCCCCGTCGGCCGCCTCGATGATCCGCTCCGCCGCCGGATTGCCGAGCAGCTTCGCCGCCTCAAGCGCGCCCTGCACGGATCGCGCCACGTCCGCAGCCGCCGTCCGATCGAGGTGCGCCAGCGCGGGCACCACCTTCGACGTGTAGACGCTCGCGAACACCGAGCCGATCAGGGCGACGCCGAACGCCCCGCCCACCTGTCGCATCAGCATATTCACCGACGAGCCGTCGCCCGCTTTAGACACCGGCAGCGAGTTCACGACCATCGCCGTGCCGGGACCGATCGTGAAGCCGAAGCCGACGCCGAGCACGAGCATCCCGAGGAGCACGACCCACAGGCTCGCAGCCATGAAGCACAGGATCACGAAGCCGAGCGCCAGCGCGCACATGCCGCCGATGACGATGGCCTCACGACCCATCTTCTGGGTAACCTTAGTGGCGCGCTGCGCGCCGAATGCCACCATCACACCGAACGGCAGCATGATCAGGCCGGTGACCGCGGCCGAATAGCCCTCGACGAATTGCAGGTACTGTGGGACGAGGAACAGCATCCCCAAGAACGCGATGTAGTCGGCGAACAGCGTGCCGGCGCCCGCCTGGACGCCGCCTACGCGCAACACCCGCGGGTCGAACATCGGGTTCGGGTTGCGCAGCTCCCAAACGACGAACCCGGCGGTCATGAGGAGCCCGAGGCCGATCGCGCCGAGCGTCTGCGTGGAGATCCAGCCCGCGGTTGGTCCTTCGATGAGTCCGAAGAGAAGAATGCTGAGCCCGACGATCGACAACAACATGCCGATGAAGTCGAGTTTCATCACGCCCGGCTTGCGTGAGCTCGGCAACCACATCGCGGAAAGCACGAGCGTGACGGTGATCACCGGGACATTCACCAGGAAGGTGGCCTGCCAGCCGAAGGCGTCGACGAGGAAGCCGCCGATGATCGGCCCGAGCGATATCCCGAGGCTCCCGAGCGCGACCCAGATGGCCACGGCTTTGGGCCGGTCCTCGGCCTTGTAGATGACGGCGATCATCGCGAGTGTGGGCGACATCATGAGCGCGGCTCCCACGCCCATCATCGCGCGGACGGCGATCAGGGGCGGGGGCGACTGCGTGAACGATGCGGCAGCCGAGGCGCACATCAAGATCGCCAGGCCCGTCATGAACGTGCCCTTGCGCCCTAAGCGGTCACCGATGCCTTGCGCGAAGACCAGGAAGCCGGCGAGCACGATCGTGTACGCATCGACGATCCACTGCAGCTCCGAGGTAGTCGCGTTGATCGAGTCGGTGAGGTCGGGCAGGGCGACGTTGAGTGTCGTCATGTCCAGCGTGCTGATGAGCATCGCCGGGCCGATCGCCGCCATCGGCAGCCACTTGTTGTGCCTGGCGAACCGCGACGTCGAACGCTCAGCGTGATGACGCTTGTGCTCCTCGAAGAAGTGCGCGTCAACGCTTGGGTGCAGCAGATGCTGCGGTGATTCCACGCGACCCCTCCCCTGGCCCGGGCGAGCCTACCCCTACCGCCGCTCAGGCGGTCTGGATGCGCAGCTTGCGGAATCGAGCCGGGGTGCGCTTCGAGAGGCGCAGCAGCTCGATGCCCACCACCTGATCGCGCGCGTCCTCCGCGACCAGAGCCGGGACCTGGAGGTGAACCGCATGATTGGCGCGCCGGCCGACCCGCGAGGGTAAGGCGCCGTCAGCGGCGCAGGACGACCGGCAGCGACATCGGACACCTGAAGCTGGTCGTCGGACGCCAACGGAGCTCCTCGAACGTGCCAACGAGCTCGATCCCGCGGAAGCGGCGGAGCAGCTCCGTGAACATCTGGGTGGCCTCCATGCGCGCCAGCGTCGCCCCGACGCAGAAGTGCGCGCCCTGCCCGAACGAGAGGTGATGGTTCGGCGATCGCGCCACGTCGAAGCGACCCGGGTCGGTGAAGGCGGCCTCGTCGCGGTTGGCGGAGGCCAGCCCGAGCGCCACCACCGAACCCGTGTCGAGCCGCACGCCGTGGAGATCGAGGGGACTCTCGAGCCGTCGGGCGATGAACTGGGCCGGCGCGTCGAAGCGGAGCATCTCCTCGATTCCCGGCGCCAGCAGCCCCGGGTCGTCGCGGAGCCGCGCCAGCTGGTCCGGGTGCTGCAGCAGCCGGGCCAGCCCGTTGGCGAGGAGACAGGTGGTCGTCTCCTGGCCAGCGTTCACCAGACCGATAATGTTAGCGACCAGCTCGCGGGTATCGAGGATCCGTCCCTCGTCCTGGGCGTGGACCAGCGCCGACAGCATGTCCGGGCCCGGCGAGCGGCGCGCCGCCTCGAGCAGCTCCTCCAGCCGCTCCTCCAGCCCGTCCACGGCCGCGAGCGCCTGCTGCGTGCGGTCGAGAATCGGGCCCGGCCAGTGCCCCATCCACGCGTACACGTCGTCGGTCCAGCCCTTCATCCGTGGCTGTTCGTCGACCGGGATCCCGAGGATCGAGAGGATGACCATCCCCGGCAGCAAGTTCGTGACGCGCGCGACGAAGTCCAGCGGCTCGTCGGCCGGAAGCACCTCCAGCAACCGTCCGAGGCGCTCGGCGACGACGGTGGCGTAGTGAGCCACGTGGTAGGGCGCGAAGGTCTGCATGACGAGGTGCTTGATGCGGGAGTGCCGCTCGCCCTCGGTAAACAGGAGCCGCGGCTCGAAAATCCGTTCGAGCGGCGCCGCCCGAGCGCGCTCGGACAGGGGAAGGCGGGCCAGCAGATGGTCGATCCGGTGGTTCGAGGCGTGGCTCGAGTTGAGCAGCATCTTGACGTCGGCGTAGCGTGTGGCGACCCAGGTGTTCGACAGGGAGTTCAGCCAGAGGGGATGCTCCTGGCGCATCCGAGCGTAGGTCGGATACGGATCGGCGATGACGGCGGGGTCATGCAGGTCGTGGACGACCCGGGACGAGAGGTCCATGGTGTGGGTCTCCGAGCAGGATTTGAGGGGCGCTGCCCATGCGGTGAGGTCGCCTGCAACCCGGCCCCGTGACTCTAGCCTGGTGCGCCCTCCCCGGCGCTGTCGGTCGAAGGGAACGCCTAGACCCAAAGGTCGTTCGTGTCAAGTGAACGCTGTTTTGTTATCACAAAGGCGACGAGCGGCAGGTACCGCTCCGCGCCGTCGGCGGTGCGGATCGCGACCGCGCCGCCCACGAGGTCCAGCTCGATCTCGAAGGACCTCGATCCGTGCGGCACGAGCGAGGTGGTCAACCCCCTCGCGGTGACGTACAGCGTCGCGTGCCACGAGTGGTTGATCCACGGCGTGAGCGCGAGGCGCACCTTGCCGACGATCTGAAAGTAGAGCTGCAGGGTGGCGCAGGTCTCGCGCCACTCGCCGAAGGGCAGGGAGGGCCAGACCTCGTCCGCGCGGGTTTCGGATGCCGTCATCGATGCTCCTCCGATCGGTCGGGGCGGCAGACCGGCAAGCCCGACCACGGCGAGGATGCCGCCTGTGCGGGCGTCATGTTACACCGGTTGCCGCTTGCGGGCGAGGTCGGAAAACGAGGCCTGCCACCGCTCTGCTACGAAACCACCCCCAACCAGGCCGAACCAGGAGCCATTTGTCTCACTCGAAATCTTCGTCCGTAGGCGGAGTGCCGAAGCGTTGAAGACCTGAGACCTCGGGATGGGACTCGACTAGCGATCCTTCCAGTCCTCCCAATCGACATTGTGGCGCTCGAGATAGGCGTTCACCGCTTCGCCGACGGTCGGGAAGAACGTCTCCTCGCCGAGCGCGCGAACAGTCCGAAGCGCTTCAGCTTGTCCTTGACCGGATCCTTCATCTCCGCGAAGCACAACTCGATGCCCGCAGCGCTGAAGCGCGTCGTCGAGCTCGGCCACGATGTCGGCGGCGGTGACGTCGACGCTCGTGACCGGCTCGGCCGCCACCACGACCCAGCGCACGGGTGTCGGCGAAGTCGCCACCGCCTCGAGCACGCGATCGTGGAAGAGCTCGGCGTTGGCGAAGAACAGCGGCGCATCCCAGCGGAACAGCACGAGCCCCGGGATCCGGCGCGCCTGCGGATAGCGCGTGATGTCGTGGTAGCCCTTGACGCGGTCGACGCGTCCGAGCACCGCCGAATGCGGACGCCAGCCGTCCCAGAGGAATTCGATCACGGCGATCACGATCGCGATCGCGATGCCGGGAATGGCGCCGAACACCGCGACGCCGGCGAAGCAGACCATCGACAGCCAGAATTCCCAGCGCTGGATGCGGTAGATGCGGCGCAGGTCGGCGACCTCGATCAGGCCGATGGCCGAGGCGATGACGACGGCCGCGAGCGCCGTGTTCGGCAGGTACTGGAGCAGGTCCGGCGCCAGCAGCAGCAGCAGCGCGATGGCCAGCGCGCCGACCACGCCCGTCAGCTGGGTCCTCGCGCCGGCCGCCTCGGCCACCGGGCGTGCGCGACGAGCTGCTGCTGATCGGGAAGCCCTGGAAGAACCCGGCCGCGAGGTTCGCGGCGCCGAGACCGACCATCTCCTGATTCGGGTCGACCGGCGACCGCAGGCGCGCGGCGTAGGTGCGCGACAGCACGCTCGTGTCGGCGAAGGACACGAGCGCCACGGCGAGCGCCGCCGGTGAGCACCGGCACGAGGTCGTCGAGGCCGATGAGCGGAATGGCGAGGCAGCGGCAGCCCCTGCGGCAAGGGGCCGAGCACCGACACGCCGGCACGCGCTGTCGAGGTCCAGCGCGGCGACCACGATCGTGGCGCCCACGACGGCGATCAGGATGCCCGGCACGCGCGGACGAGCGCTTGAGGAGCAGGATCAGCGCGAGTGTCGCTGCCGCCGATGAGCGAGCGCCACGACGTTCGTCTCTGCCGGCCAGCACGGCTCTGTGCGATCGCCCAGATGCCTCGCGCAGCGGTCCCGTCGGCCTCGACGGAGAAGCCGAGCAGCTTGGGGATCTGGCTCAGCAGCACCGTCAGCGCGATGCCGTTCATGTAGCCGTAGCGGATCGGCTTCGAGAGCAGCTCGGTGACGAAGCCGAGGCGCGCGAGGCCCGCCGCGATGCACACGAGCGCCGGACACGATCGCCATCGCGCCCGCCAGCGCGACGGCGCGTTGAGGGTCGCCCGCCGAGAGCGGCAGGACGACCGCCAGGATCACCGCCGCGAGCGAGGAATCCGGTCCCAGCACGAGGATCCGGCTCGGGCCGAACAACGCGTACGCGAGCAGCGGCACGATCGTGGCGTAGAGTCCGTAGATGCCCGGCACGCCGGACGCCTCGGCGTAAGCGATGCCGACCGGCACCAGCATCGTCGTCAGCACCAGTCCAGCGACGAGATCGTGTGGCAGCCAGCTCCGGTCGTACCGGCGCAGAAGGCAGAGTCCAGGAAGCCAGCGCAGCCATCCTCTGGAATCCGCATCGGCGCTTTGATGAAGGATCGGGTCACGTGTCATGAGGGGCCAATATTCTCCTAAAGGCTTGGTCGGCTGCATAGGGGCCGACTGTGTGACGGCCATGCCGACCTTGACGCCCTGCTTCGCCTCGACCGCCGGTCCAAGACCCCGCGCTGGTCACCCCGTGCGAGTACGCCTCGCGGGTCACCGCGTCGGTAGAAAGAGATCCAGGCCGAGGCTCCTTACGCCACCAGCTCCCATCTTCTGCTACCGCCCTGCTACCACACCAGGACCAACCAGGCCGAACCAGGAGCAACTCGTCTCATTCGGAATCGTCGTCCGTAGGCGGAGTTGGTTGCTCCTGGTTGGTCTCGGTTTGGTCCTGGAGAGAATTCGTAACCAGCAGGTCGCCGGTTCGAATCCGGCGGGTGGCTTATGTTTTTTCACTCGCGTGTGCCATTCGTGTGCCATCCGAATCCACGGTGCGTGATTGATGCGCGATGCGGAACCGAGTTAGGGAGAATCTTGTTCCGCGGTAGAGTTACAGCGAAGCGCTAAACAGCACGGCGTAGCTTCCACGCCCCGCTGAGGTCGCTCGCACCTCGATTGGCGGGGGAGAGAACACAGCCGTTGCGATACTCGCGCATGCCCTGTTCAATTCACTGCCCGGAATGGTCGCAGTCCAGAAGCTGCTCGACACGTAGACACGGGAAACGATGAGCCTCTCGAGCGAGTACAAGCGGCAGTTCGCGTGGCGTGACTGGCCCACCATCCTCGACGCACTTCCTTCGCTTCAGGGAAAGACCGTCCTCGACCTCGGATGCGGCGTGGGCGATCTCGCGGCGGAGCTGGCGGCGCGTGGGGCTCGCGTGCTCGGCATCGACCTCAACGAGGAGCTTCTCCGGGAGGCCCGATCCCGGAATCTCCCCGGCGCAGAGTTCCGAATGGCCGACCTGCGCACGTTCTCGGACTTCGGAGTCGTCGCGGACCTCGTCTGGAGCAGTTTTACGGCTGCGTACTTCCCGGACCTACCCACATCGCTCTCGGCGTGGGCGCGAGACTTGAAGCCGGGCGGTTGGATCGTGTTCACGGAGATCGACGACCTGTTCGGACACGAGCCACTCAGCGACCGGACGAAGGCATTACTCAGCAACTACGCCGCAGAATCGCTCGCGGCAGGCCGGTATGACTTTCACATGGGCCGAAAGCTCGGAGGCTATTTGGAGCGATCCGGCTTCACCGTCTCAAAGGTGATGAAGCTCGAGGATCAGGAGCTCTCCTTCAGCGGACCGGCTCGCCCCGAAGTGCTCGACGCGTGGCGGTCCCGGTTCAACCGCATGACGGTGCTCCGGGACTTCTGCGGCTCCAGCATGGATCAGGTCCAAGAGGAGTTTCTCGGATGCCTCATACGTGACGACCACAGGTCCACAGCGGCGGTCTATTGCTGCATCGCTAGGGCACCTCAGGAGTGAAGCCATAGGGTCGTCGCTAGACGCCGTGGTAGTCTTCCCCCGGTCACGTCGCGTGATCGAGAAACGGGGACACCCATGGCCGACATGACGGTCTTCGATGCGATCGACAACCTCCGCGCCGCATGGCGCTTCCGTCCCGACCCGATTGACAACTTCGACGTACGGAAGATTCTCGAG
The DNA here is from genome assembly GCA_963745025.1 of uncultured delta proteobacterium. Lineage (GTDB taxonomy): Bacteria > Desulfobacterota > Binatia > JACPRU01 > JACPRU01 > CAVQIG01. The sequence goes on along the minus strand of CAVUWD010000007.1, from coordinate 106,975 downwards.
GCCGCGACCCGCGCCGCGAGCGGCGGCAATTCGCAGCCCTGGCGCTTCGTCGTCGTGCGAAACCCGGAGCTTCGCCGACGGCTCGGCGAGATCTATCTGCGCGCGTGGAACGTGTACCGCCCGGCGGTCGAACGGCTCTTCGGCGATCGGCTCGACGCGCAGGGCCGCTCGATGCTCGCCGGCGCTGACGCGCTCGCGCGAAATCTCAGCGCTGTCCCAGTTCACATCGTCGTCGGTCTGAAGGAAACCGGCGGGCGGCTTCTGCTCCGCGACGAGGCGGGAAAACCGATCGACGTTGGCACGCCGTACTCGTCGGTCTATCCCGCGGTGCAGAACCTGATCCTCGCGGCGACCGCGCTCGGTCTCGCAACACGCCTCATCACGCTCCACCGGATCTTCGAGAGCGAGGTGAAGGCTCTGCTAGGCATCGCCGACGACGTCGAGACCGTGGCGCTCATCCCGCTCGGCCGGCCGGACGGCGTGTTCAAGCGCCGGCCGAGGCTCCCCCTCTCCGCCGTCGTCGACTGGAAGTGAGGTCTTCACCCGGCGGTTGGCGACGTTTGAGATTGCACCTAGACCCAGCGGGCTATGGCGCGAAAAAAATCGCGGTCGCAGTTTGGAGCAACCCGGCGCGCGACCAGCTCGCTTCGGCCGAACGGGGTGTGCGCCGGCCGCTATGGCCGGGCAGCAGTGGGCGCCGGCCGCTCAACGGCAGGGCGGTTAGCTGGCGCACAACGGGACGAAGATGAAAAAGCTCCGTGTGTTCATCGGCTCTCCTGGTGATGTCGGCGAGGAGAGGGACCTCGTATCCCTAATCGTTGACGAGCTTCGCCGAAACGTCGCTAGGTTGGTTTCTGTGGAGCTCGAGACCGTGCGGTGCGAGACGTGCTTGCGCCCTCGGAAACGCCCGTGGCGTTTCCGAGGCCCGCGTGGCGTTCTCGAGGACGATCGTCCGGCCCTTCTGGAGCGCGGCCGCGTAGTGCTTCTCCAGGATGGCGAGCGAGATGCAAAGGTTGCGTACGACGACTGCAGGACTTTCGATGGCGAGCAGCGAGAGAACGGCATAGGCATAGGTGTGCTTCGCCTGGTAGAGCGAAGGGTGGCGGACCCCGAGCGCCTTCTGTGCCTTAATGAAATTGTCGCCGCAGAGTGTCCTCCGCGACGGCAAGCAAGGGCGCGCCGGCATCGCGCACGCCGCACGCCCTGGGGCCGGCATACCTGTTTCGGGTTCACTGACGGTCACGGAGCCCGCTAAACTCCCAATTCGGTAAGTGACGATGAGCGCTCCTGCCGCCGGCCCGGCGCCTCCCTGGCTGGAAGCGATCGCGGGCCTCGCCGCGATCTCGTTGCTGGCCCTTGCGACGGCCCGGGAGACGATTCAGCTCCTGCGGGCGCGGTCGAGCCGGCGCTGGCCGGTCGTGCCCGGAAGGATCGTGCGCTCCGCACTCGCCCGCGGTGCCCTCGGAAACCGGTCAGGCCGCGCCTGACATCGAGTACGAGTTCGAGGTCGACGGCGCGCGTTTCTCGGGAAGCCGGATCTCATTCCACGAAGTCCGCGCGACTGCCTATTCGCGGGGGATGGTGGATCGGTATCCCGAAGGAAAGGCCGTGAACGTCTGCCATCACCCGACGAAGCCCGGTCTGGCAGTGCTCGAACCCGGCGCCTCGTGGATCAACTACGCCCTCGTCGGGACCCTTGTCCCCTGCAGCCTCGCCGCGATCGTCTTCGCCGCTTTCGGACTGGCCGAACTCCTGGGCTGATAGCCGGACCTCCGGCCAAGCTTCCCGAAGCTCCCTGACAAAGTGGAACGAGGGGGCAGGGTTCGACCCCGGTCTCTCTCAGGGGACGCTCGTTCAGGCGGCGGCTTGATTCACCGAACCTCGGCGAAGCGGCTGAGATCACAGGGTGCCGGGGCGAGGACGTTACGCGTGACGGCGAGCTTCGCGACCCTGTGCTCGGCTATCGGCTGAATTGGCGGCGGTACTGCCGGCTACGCCGCCCGGCGGAATTCCATCGTCACCATGCCCGCGAGATAAGTGCCAAATCCCGTGCTACCCACGAAGCGGATGATTCAACGGGTACGAGCCCTGAGGGCTCAGATCGCGGCGGTCAAGCGCGAGCTGGCCAAGCTCGAAGAGCTGCGCCCAGGGAGTCTCTCCCGCCAGTACACCGTCTGCGGGTCAGCCGGCTGCCGCTGCAAGGGCACCCCCCCGCAGAAACACGGCCCGTACTACCACCTGAGCTACACCCGCAAAGGCAAAGGCGGAACCCGCCTCATCAAGAAGCCTGACGTACCCGCCATCCGGATCGACATCGCCAACTACGCCCGCCTCCGCAACCTCGTCGATCGCTGGATCGATCTGGCCACCGAACTCTCGGACCTCAAGCTTCGGCTTCGCGCCCCTACCGCTTCGTCCGCAAAGCGGTCATGATTAAGCTCGAGAACTCGGCACTCTCCAGTTAGGATGTATGTCATGCAAATTGCCCGGTTTCTGGCCCGACTTCTGTCCGAGCTGGGAACTCAGGCCCAGGCGGTGGGAATGGATACCGTACCTTACTTCTCCGAATTCTTCGTGACCTTCAACAATGACGATGACTATTTCCGAAGCCGCAAGACATGGTCCATCTACCGTCTCTAGGCCTGCGGTACGGCGTAGCGGTCGGAGCACACCGATGGTCAGCCAGGCTCACCATGGGCATTCGAGGGCTCGATCCTCATCCGCCAGGGCAAGGTTGCCCAGGGCATGGCGCTGATCGACTGCCAGGAGCGGTTCATGGCGGTTTCTGCGGAGCGGCGCTGCGTGCCGCGAACAGGAACTTCTGGTTCTATCGTTCCGGCTACGGCGTGACGCGGATCGATGCCGACCTGGTGCCCTGGTTTCCGTCGCTCATCGACAAGCGCTGGATCAGCGCATCGACGCAAAGCGCCGGCAAGGAGGTGCGTGTCAACGTGGCGGTGCTCGAGAACGTGTACAGCGACAACAAGCAGGTCGTTGCCTATGCGCTGCGCGTCGGCTCGTTCGTAACGCCATCCTTCAGTATCGCGAAGCTTCTGCAGGTTCCGGCCAAGCTGCGCGGGGAGAACCTGTTCGAGATCGTCGTCCTGACGACACCGTGCCTCAGCGATTGCACGCATGCAGTGGACGTCACTCGGGTGGGTACGACGTAGTCTGAGCACCGGGGAGCCGCTCATCAATCTCGCGAAACGTCACATCGACGTCGGCATCATCACCGATCGCCTCGAGCCGATGCTCGCCTTCTGGCAACAGGAGGTGGGCTTACCGTTCGAGAGCCTTCTTCCGATAGGGCAGGGGCTCCGCCAGCACCGGCACGGCATGAACGGATCCGTCTTCAAGCTGAACCACTCGCGTGACCCTCTCGAGGAGATGCCGATCGCCGGCTATCGCGAGCTCCGCATCGCGCGTGCCGGTTTGGCCGAGCGCCGCGAGCTCGTCGACCCCGACGGCAACCATGTCGTGCTCGTCCCGCCGGGTGACCAGCGGGTGGGAAAAATCGGTCTCCATCTTCACGTGCGCGACGAGGCCACGTTCCACGACTTCTACGGTCGCGTGCTAGACCTCGAGCAGGTTGCGCCGGCTGCCTACCGCTGCGGTGACTCGATCCTCTCTTTCAAGTGGGATCCGACCGCCACCATCGATCCGCGCTTCACCGCGCGGGGTTACCGCTACTTCACGATCCAGATCCGTGACGTCGACGCCGAGCACCGCGCCGTCCTCAATCGCGGCGGCCGCGAGGGCCGCGCGCCCGTGACGCTCGGCACGGTTGCTCGCGTCTCGTTCGTCCGCGATCCCGACGGCAATTGGATCGAGCTCTCGCAGCGCGCCTCGCTGACCGGCCCGCTACCGCCGGGAACGAGCGACTTCTCCTCGGCGTTGCCCTTGTAGAAGGTCTCTCTCGGATTGTCCTGAGCAGGCAGCGCGAACGGCTTGCGTGGGCGACACCGTCGGCGGCGGCCCGCCCGAGTTTGGATCAAGCGAGCGCTCCTCTCACGACGGAACTTCAATACCAGCCTGGCGAAACCGCCGATCAATCTCTTCCCGCAGATCACTTTCAACTTGCAGCCTGTTGTCCACCTCCACTATCCAGGCATGCATTTCGAAATCGAGAGAACTGCCCGCGAAACTCCGGAACAAAATCCGCGGTTCGGGACTTTTCATCACCCCGGCATGAGCCAGAGCGCACTCTTTCAACGTCTGCATCACCAGAGCAACGTCCGACCCGCTCGCCACCTTCACCGTGATAATCGCCCGCGCGTGCCGATCGGTCAGGGTCCAATTCGTCACCTGATTGGTAATGAGATCGGCATTGGGAACGATCACGTCCGCCTGGTCGAGGGTCCGGACCGTGGTCGAACGGAGTCCAATCTTGGCAATCTTCGCCCACCGTCCACCGAGCTCGATGGTGTCTCCCACCCGCACGGGCCTCTCGAAGAGCAGGATCAGTCCACACACGAAGTTGTTCACGATCGTCTGTAGCCCAAAGCCGATGCCAACTCCCAGGGCGCTGGCCAACAGGGTCATCTTCGTCAGGTCGATTCCGAGCACCACCAGCGCAATCACGAAACCGCCCGAGACCAGAGCGTAATGGAGCAAGCGGTTGACCGCGATACTGACGCCAGTGTCCACATTGCGTCTCGCCATCACGTTTGCCGTCAGCACTGCCTGAAGCACCCAGGACGCGAGATAAGAGATCCCTAGCGAGCCGACAGCTAAAATGCCGAGGCCGAGCGTGATTCGTTGAGAGCCCACGGTTGTGTGCACTGACAGCAGTCCCGTGATCGCGTCAGCTGGACTCCCATACACTTGCCACGTCATCAGTAGGCTGGATAGAATCACGATACCGATGAGAAGATCAAAAATAAGGGCCGAGCGCTGAACAATAACAGCGGGATTGCCGCCAGCCGGGGAAAGGCCGCGAGACGACAAGCCGAGCACCGCCCACTCCAGGCCGCCCCGCACGAGGTACCTGAGCAGACCAAAGGCGAGCACAATCGCCAATGTCCGGAGCGACGAGACGAAGAGAAACTCTGCCAGCTTTGCTTCACCCCAAAGCTCTATGAATAGCACAGCGGCAAAGAAGATAGACGCCAGCCGCAACGCCCAGGCATAAAGCCGCGCCTCTCTCATGCGGCTGCTGCTCGCTGCCCACCGCAGACAGCAGACCAAGCTCACCAGCGCCGCCACCAGGATGTACAGACGAAACAGCGCGAGTGGAAGGCGGACAACATAGCAGAGGTTGGTCAGGATCAATAGGATCGGCAAGCCATACACAAACTGCCGACGCCAGCTCCCTTCCACTAGGCCCTCGAGAAGGCGCACGAAGGCAATCCCAACCAGCACACTCAGTGCAAGGCGCAGCATATCCGGAATGCGCTCGTAGAAAGCGCCTACGGACAGAATGCCGACCAGGAGGCCTGCGGCAACAGGCCGTTTGGCGAGGAACCGCCAGTGGTCCACTTGCTCCAACTGTTGGCGACAACGGAAGAAGATGAGCACCAGAGCAAGAGAGAGCACCCCCTGGAGGACAAGGATCCATCCTTCCCGGGCAAAAAACGCCTTTCCTGGCCATGAAACTTGAGCCAACCTGGTTTGGACCCCAGCCCGCAGCGCTGGTGCCAATTGAGAAGAATACCGTGCCGAGAACATCGACGGAGAGGCGTCCACCAAGACGCCGCCCTGTGACAGAGAGATCAGACCCTCAACCTCGGCGGTGAGTGAGTTGATCCGGGTCTGCAGAGTACCCGCTCGTTCTTGTATGGCCAGCAGGGGTTTGAGCTGTTGCCGGAGAACACCGAGGGCTGTGTCGATAGCTCCCTGGGCCTTTGTCATGGTCGCTGTGATTTCTTCCAGGGGCTCGTCTTTGAGCAAAGCCGCCTGCCAGGCGTTCCACTGCCTTTGTTCAGCCAACCACTCCTTTCTCAAATTCCCGAAAATCCTGATCTTCGCTGTCACGGATTCGCTGACCACCGTCAGTGTATCGCCCGCACTCTCGATCTCCGCTTTGAGTTGAGGCATTCGCCCTACCCGCGGGTCGAAGGCGTCCTTCAGCGCTAAGAGCTGTCTGGCATACTCGTCCACGAGGGTGGTGATTTCCCCGAGCTGTGGCTCAACCCGAGAGAGAGCCCCCGCCTCTGGGATGGTTCTTTCGAGGCTGGCGAGACGACCGCCCAAGGCAGTCGCCAGCGGGATGAGGTCGGCAAGCTCAGGAACAGCCGGCGACTGTTCTGGTCCTGCAGTCGGCGCACCCTGCGGCCCCTGTGCAGTCAGTCTTCCCGGCGAGAGCAAGAGTGCGAGGATCAAGCCAGCCCGGAAGACGTTCTGTAACGGACATCGCATACACCACCTCCCGGATAGCCGCTACGAGGGCCGGAAACCTACCTAGCGCCTCGATCTCAGACGCTCGGCGACGCCCTACTTTTGCCTCGAAACGCACTTTTCTACGGCGCGCACAAGGCGCTCGTCAACCGGCTCGCGATGGTGGTGTTTCTGTCGGCGCAAGGAACGCCGCGTCGGGTGTGAAGCCGCGATAAGCGGCCTCCACAACGAGGAGGAGCAAATTCGGCAGACGACGCTCGATCTGCCGTTTCCGGAGTGGTTGGTCTGTCGTCGATCTCTCGCTACCTCCGTCACGCTCGCATCTGCCCTGCCGCCGGATCCCCACCGAAGCGAGGCGCCGCCCGCATCGATCACCCCGCGTCGCACGGCCCGCCGACGGGCGATCCGAAAAAGTACCCGCCGCGATCCGGGCAGGGCCAGAACCTGAAAACATGAGTCACAGTGCGGTCATCTCGAATACGTGGTAACTCCAAACCCGTGGATGACCGGGCCCTGCTCGATGCCATCCACTGGGTCTTGAGCGACTTTTACCCCGAGCCAACCGCGGACACACAATGAAAATGGAAGCCACACTGCTCGCCGCGTTGTGCGGCTCGGCCGCCAACCCAGAGAGGCTGAAACCGGCGGGAAGAAGCCCGCTGGGCCCGGAGGGGCAAACGCATGAGTGACTCGCTGCCCATCGTGTATCTCGCGCGCCATGGCGAAACGCCGTGGACCCTCACGGGCCAGCATACGGGCCTGACGGACTTGCCCCTGACCGAGCGCGGGGAACGCAACGCCCGACGCTTGGGCGAGCGACTCAAAGGCCTGACCTTCGCCAAGGTGTTCACCAGCCCGCTCCAGCGCGCGCGGCGAACCTGTGAACTCGCCGGCTTTGGCGCGGTCGCCGAAGTGGACCGTGATCTCGTCGAGTGGGACTACGGTCAATACGAGGGCCGAACCAGCGCCGACATCCTCAAGGAGCGACCCGGCTGGCAACTCTTTCGCGATGGGTGCCCGGGCGGCGAATCGGTGGCACAGGTCGGCGCGCGGGCGGATCGGGTCGTGAGCCGTTTGCGCGCCGTGGCGGGCAACGCGCTGGTGTTTTCCAGCGGGCATTTCATCCGCGTGCTGGCCGCGCGCTGGCTGGGAGCCGACCCCTCGGCCCCCGGCAGACATTTCATGCTGACCACGGCAAGCCTCAGCGCGGTGGGCTACGAGCACGACCTGTCGCGGCCAGTGATTCGGCTCTGGAACGACGATCACCATGTCGGGGACTGAACCAGTCATGCGCCACGAAAGGCCCGCGCCGCTCCTCGGCCGCGATTCGAAATCATGCGGAAGAGAAAGGTGACCCGATGAAAGCGACGAAGCTGTTACACGACCTGGGCCAGAGTCTCTGGCTCGACAACATCACACGCGATCTCATCGATAGCGGGACGCTGAAGCGCTATATCGACGAGTTCTCCGTGGTCGGCAAGAAGACGTTCGAGGACGATCTCGGAATTCGCGGGTTCAAGAGGCTGGGAAGAAAGAAATGGCAGAAGCGCGTCGCGGCAGTCACGAAGCGATTCGTCTCCGCGCTCCTGCTCGACGAGGTCGTGCTCGGTGGAGGCAACGCCAAGAAGCTGACGAGGCTGCCGCTCGGCTGCCGGCTGGGCGAGAACGCCAACGCGTTCCCCGGCGGCTTCCGACTTTGGGAAAGGGAAGCAGAGAAATCATGACAATCCTCACCAAGCGTCCTGCGTGGAAAGCGCTGGCGGCGCACTACAAGAAGATCAAAGCGCTGCATCTCCGCGAACTGTTTGCCGACGACCCGGCGCGCGGCGAACGCCTGACCGCCGAGGGCGCCGGCCTGTTCCTCGACTACTCGAAGAACCGCGTCACCGACGAGACGATGGGGCTCCTCGTCCGGCTGGCGGAGGAGTCGGGGCTGCGCGAGCGCATCGACGCGATGTTCGGCGGCGAGAAGATCAACGTCACCGAGAACCGGGCCGTCCTCCACGTCGCCCTGCGCGCGCCGCGGGACGCCTCGATCGTCGTGGACGGGAAGAACGTCGTCCCGGACGTGCACGCCGTGCTCGACAAGATGGCCGGCTTCGCCAACCGCGTCCGCGGCGGCGAGTGGAAGGGCCATACCGGCAAGCGCATCCGGAACGTGGTCAACATCGGCATCGGCGGCTCGGACCTCGGGCCGGTGATGGCCTACGAGGCGCTCCGCCACTACAGCGAGCGCTCGATGACCTTCCGGTTCGTCTCGAACGTCGACGGCATCGACCTCGTCGAAGCCACGCGCGACCTCGACCCGGCGGAGACGCTCTTCATCGTGTCGTCGAAGACCTTCACGACGCTGGAGACGATGACCAACGCGCAGAGCGCGCGCGACTGGTCGCTCGCAGGGCTCGGCGGCGACGTCCAGGCCGTGGCGAAGCACTTCGTCGCCGTCTCGACGAATGCCGAGAAAGTGTCCGCCTTCGGCATCGACACGGCCAACATGTTCGGGTTCTGGGACTGGGTGGGCGGCCGGTACTCGATGGACTCGGCGATCGGCCTGTCCACGATGATCGCCATCGGCCCGGACAACTTCCGCGCGATGCTCGACGGCTTCCACCAGATGGACGAGCACTTCCGCACGGCGCCGTTCGAGAAGAACCTGCCGGTGCTGATGGGGCTGCTGTCGCTCTGGTACACCGACTTCTTCGGCGCGCAGACGGTGGCGGTGCTGCCGTACGAGAACTACCTGAAGCGCTTCCCGGCCTATCTCCAGCAGTTGACCATGGAGAGCAACGGCAAGCAGCGTCACGCTCGACGGCGAGCCGGTGACCTACGACACCGGCCCGATCTACTGGGGCGAGCCCGGCACCAACGGGCAGCACTCGTTCTACCAGTTGATTCACCAGGGCACGCGGCTGATTCCGTGCGACTTCATCGCCTTCGCGCACGCGCTCACGCCGCTCGGCCGGCATCACGACATCCTGCTGGCGAACGTCTTCGCGCAGGCCGAGGCGCTCGCCTTCGGCAAGACGGCCGAGCAGGTGAAGGCCGAGGGCACGGCAGCCGGCGCTGGTGCCGCATCGCGTCTTCGAGGGCAACCGCCCGTCGAACACGATCCTGGCCGACCGGCTCACGCCGGAGACGCTGGGCACGCTGGTCGCGCTCTACGAGCACAGCGTCTTCACGCAGGGCGTCGTCTGGAACATCAACTCGTTCGACCAGTGGGGCGTCGAGCTGGGCAAGGCGCTGGCGCAGGCGATCATTCCCGAGCTCGAAAGCCCGGCGGCGCCGACCCTCAAGCACGACAGTTCGACGAACAATCTGATCCGGCGCTACCGGAAGATGAGAGGATGAACGGTGCGGCATGAAGACCACCGGCTTCGACCAGCGACTGTACATTCTGCCGTCCGATCACCGCGGCTCGTTCCAGACGAAGATGTTGGGCTGGCACGGCGATCTGACTGCCGCACAGACCGCCGAGATCGCGGCAGTCAAACACGTGATCTACGACTGATGGTGCAGACGATCCAGCAACTGCAGGAGGCCGGCGTCGAGCCGGGCGTGTGGAAGATCGAGGGGCTGGACCGCCGGCAGGACTGCGAGAAGATCGTGGCCGCCGCGCGTCGCGGTGGTCGAGACAAGGTCGGCTGCATCATTAACCACTCATGAACAACACGGCACCTCGATTAAACAAACAACCAAATGGAAGGAGCATGACAATGCAACTCGGCATGATCGGACTGGGGAGAATGGGTGCCAACATGGTTCGTCGTTTGGTCAGGAATGGTCATCAATGCGTGGTCTATGATCGCTCAAAGCAGGCAGTGAACGACTTGGTGAAAGAAAAGGCGGTCGGCGCGGCGTCGCTCGCCGATCTGGTGAAGAAATTGCAGAAGCCACGCGCGGTGTGGCTGATGGTGCCGGCGGCCGTCGTGGACGGCTCGATCGCCGATCTCCTGCCTCTCCTCGAGAAGGGAGACATCCTGATCGACGGGGGCAACTCGCACTACGTGGACGACATCCGTCGCGCGAAGGAGCTCGCCGCGAAGAAAGTTCATTACGTCGACGTCGGCACCAGCGGTGGCGTGTGGGGCTTGGAGCGCGGCTATTGCATGATGATCGGCGGCGAGCCGGAGGTCGTGAAGCATCTCGACCCGATTTTCGTCACGCTCGCGCCCGGCCGCGGTGATGAAGTTCCCCGCACCCCCGGCCGCGAGAAGATCGGCGGCACGGCGGAGCAAGGGTACTTGCACTGCGGGCCGAACGGCGGCGGGCACTTCGTCAAGATGGTGCACAACGGCATCGAGTACGGGCTCATGGCGGCATACGCCGAAGGGCTCGGAATTCTGCGCGGTGCCAACATCGGCAAGCGGGAACACGAGGTGGATGCGGAGACGACGCCACTTCGTGACCCCGAGCAGTATCAGTATGACTTCAACCTGCGCGACATCACCGAGGTGTGGCGGCGCGGCAGTGTCGTGGCGTCTTGGCTGCTCGACCTGACGGCCGCGGCACTGGTCGAAGACCCAGATCTGAAACAGTTCGGTGGTCGCGTGTCCGATTCCGGCGAAGGGCGCTGGACGATCAAGGCGGCCATCGACGAGGCCGTGCCGGTGCCGGTGCTCTCCACCGCGCTCTATCAACGCTTCAATTCGCGCGGTGAGTCGGATTATCAGGACAAGCTGCTCTCGGCGATGCGCTATCAATTTGGCGGGCACGTCGAAAAGCCCCGGAAGTGAGGAGCCCCCATGAACGCTTCCCGTTCTGAGGCCCTCGTCTTCTTCGGAGCCACAGGCGACCTGGCCTACAAGAAGATTTTCCCATCGAGATCCGAGGTCCCAGCGCCGGGAGCTTCGTCGACAACGCAACGGTCGTCGGTTTTCGCGGCCAGGTGGTGTTTTGAGAAAGTGTTGAGTGATGAGGGCCGGGGTTGAAACGATCTGACAGGAGACACCACGTGGAGACTCGAATCCTCCCCGACGCCGATGCCGTCGCCAGGGAAGCCGCCAGAGTGATTGCCGCCGAGGCCCGTACGGCCGTGGCAGCGCGCGGGCGGTTCATCGTGGCGGTCAGCGGCGGCCGTACGCCGTGGGTCATGCTGCGTGCGCTCGCTGGCGAGGACGTGCCGTGGGCAGGTGTGCACGTGGTCCAGGTGGACGAACGCGTCGCCCCCGCCGGCGATCCGGACCGTAACCTCACCCACTTGCGCGAGAGCTTGCTGGAACACGCGCCGCTGCCGCCGGAGCACATCCACGCCATGCCGGTCGAAGACGCCGATCTCGAAGCCGCCGCCCGGAGCTACGCGCGCACACTCGGAACGATTGCCGGCACACCGCCGGTGCTCGACCTCGCGCATCTCGGGCTCGGGCCGGACGGCCACACGGCGTCTCTGATCCCCAACGATCCCGTGCTGAGCGTCGTCGACCGGGATGTCGCGCTGACCGGTGTCTACATGAAACGGCGCCGCATGACCTTGACGTATCCGATGCTCAATCGCTCGCGGCGCATTCTCTGGTTGGTGACCGGGGCGGACAAAGTCGCCATGTTGCCCCGTCTGCGCGCGGCTGATGGATCGATTCCGGCCGGGCGAGTGCGTCAAGACCACGCTCTGGTGCTCGCGGACCGTGCGGCGGCGGAAAGACCCGGACAGAACCGAGATGAGAGAAAATAGGAGAAAGATATGCGTGTGGGAATCGCCACCGACCACGGCGGATTCGGTTTGAAAGAGGAGTTCGTCGCACACCTGCGCGCGGCGGAGCATGAGGTGATCGATTTCGGCGCCCATGCCTTGAATCCAGACGACGACTATCCCGATTTTGTCATTCCTTTCGCCCGGGCTGTTGCGGCGGGGCAGGTAGAGCGCGGCGTCGCGATCTGCGGCAGCGGCGTCGGCGCGTCAGTGTGCGCCAACAAGGTTCCAGGCATCCGTGCGGCGATCATTCACGACCACTTCTCGGCCGTGCAAGGAGTCGAAGATGACGACATGAACGTCATCTGTATGGGCGGCCGTACCGTGGGACCGGCCGTAGCCTGGGACCTCGTGCGGGCATTCGTCGGAGCCAAATTCAGCCATGCCGACCGGCACTCGTTCATCCCATGGCTGCCGCCAGCGCCCTGCTGACGAGCGCTTGCGCCTCCTCCTGTGCGCCGCAAAGCAGTTCACCTCCCATGTCCGCATCGTCCGCCGCACCCCGCCCTCCGCGTGAGCACACTATCCCTCGGCCTGCTCCGTAATGCCCAGGCTCACTGCAGCTGCACCTCCAATGTGTTGGCCGCGGCGCTGAGCAGCTGGCGCAGCACCGCCATCGGCACCGCCGCACCACCCGTACGATACGGATTTTCCTCACGCTCGAACGGCAACGCGGTGCCGTTGAGCGTGAGCGCCGTGGGGCCGAAGCCCAGTGCGGCAACCTGGTACACCACCTGCACCGGCTTGCCGGCAAGCTCGATGTCGGCGCACAACCCGTCGAGCGCCTTGGGAATCACCGGGTCGATGACGAGAACGGCTGCCGTCTTGCGGATGCCGAGCAAGCACTCGTGGATCAGGCGCACCGCGATGCCCGCGCCACTCGAATACACGCGCCAGCCGCCCTCGAACGCAACCTCGCCGGTGTGCACTTTCGCGTATGCCGCCAGGGCCTCGTACCGATCCGCGAACTGCGCGTCCGAGCTGGAGTAGTAGCAGTTCGCCTGCCGCCGCCGCGCCGGGGACACGACCGCCCGCACGTCGCACGGGTTTGCCTGGCGCAACGCCAGAAACAAGGCGTCGGCATCGCCGTAGCGTGCCATCGCCTCGGCGTACCGCAAGTGGGCGTGCGTGTACATGATGCCGATCTCCCGGCCGAAGTACGTGCTGCTCTCGGCGCGCTGGAAGTAGCGCTGTGGGCCGCCGTGATAGTCGAACGGACGATCGAACATGCGCGCCCCGTCAACCGCGAGCAGATGCCCCTTGATGTGTCCCACATGCATGCGTGCCTGCTCTACCGTCAGCAGGCCGTTGATGATGGCGTGGATCATCGGGAGCAGGCTGAACCGGATGCCGGTGGTCTGATCGCCTGGGTGCAGCAGGTAATCGATGCGTCCGTCTTCATGGAAATACGCGTAGCCCGTGAGCGTCCCATCGACGACCAACAGCCGCTGGAAGTCCTCGCGGATGCGCTGCGCCTGCTCCGTGAACGGCTGTGCCGCGGCGGCGCGACCGATGCGTTGCAAGGCCGCCGCAAGAGTGGTGAGCGTCTGGTAGTGCAGGGTGACGGTCCAGGCACTGCACAGCCGCTCGCACATGGCCGGGTCGACCGGCTGCAGCGAGTCGTTCCAGTCGCCGTGGCCATAGGCCACCAGCTGCGTCCCCGGGATGAGGCGCCCGGCGATCGCCGAGAGGGCGCGTTCGAGGTGCGCCCAGATGGTCGCCTGCTCCGCCTGATCGTCGCCCTGCGGATGAAAAAAGGGCACCACTTCGTCGAGGAGCGAGACGTCGTCCGTTGCAATGATGTACTGGGCCAGCGCCAGCAGCGGCCAGAAAATAATGTCGCCGTGCGAATCGGACGGTCGAATGCTGCGCTCGCGCTCGAAGAACATGAACCATTGCGGCCAGTCGCCGTCGGGGTTCTGTGCCCGGAACACCCGCAGCAGTAGATCGCGCAGCGGGGCCCATGTGCCGAGCGCCAGCAGCAGTTCGACCGGACCTTGGCAGACGTCGCGCGTGCCCCAACCGCCGCCGGAGTACTGCTCCAGTCCGCGCGGGGCGAGGTAGTGAATCATGGCGTTGTGCGCAAACCAGGGGACGATTTCCTGCAGTCGCTCAACCCCATCGGCGGCATCGCCCTCACTGGCCGGGCGCAGCACCAGCGGCCCCAGCAGGCCGTTCCAAAACCGCTCGGCGGCGCCCTGCTCCGCTACGTATTGCGGCGTGCGACCGGGGCCGGGGAGATCCGCGACGGGGAGCAAGTGGCCCGTGATCCGCACCTGTATGGACGCGGTCTTCGTCGTCACCACGGTAAGGAACGGTTGGCGCCGTGATCGTCCGTCGACGAAGAGCAACTCGTCACCCCCAACGCGCTCGACGGTCGCCCTCTCCCCCACATCGATGCGGTAGAAGCCCTGCGGGAAGCGGCGCCCGACGTCGGAATCGGCCGGCGGGTGGATGACGACGCCATCGCCATCCTGGGTGAAGTGGACGGGGATCGCGTCGGCGCCATCGTCACCGTTGATCGCGACGTGATGCGCAATGAGGAAACGGCAGGGCGCCCCCGCAAGCACCTCGATCGACAGGTGCAGCGCGTGATGATCGACCGGGGCCCAGCTGCACACCTGGATCACGCCGCCGCGGTGCTTGTAGAGCCAGCGACAGCCGTTCGGGGCCATCTCGTAGGCTGACGGGACGTCGAGCAGGTGGTAGCCGTCCTCCAACTCGACGAAGATGCGCTGGCCACCGGAGCGCAGCAGTCCCAGGTAGCTCCGCGCGGTCGACAGCAGGCGGTTGATGCTCACATGCCCCTGCGTCAGCAGCGAGTGGAACACACCCGCCATCCACGTCGTGGAGGTCAGTGACGCCTCGTCCGGCACCAGGTGATCGCCGCTGCGAATCAGGTGGCCGTGGGGACGCAGGACCTGCAGCTCCTTGGCCTTGAGCACCACATGCCGATTGGCGCCGGCGAAGAACGACAAGACGCCGCCGTTGTCGCGCTCCACCTCGCGCAAGTCTTTCCCGAACGCGCCGGCGATGTCGCTGTCGCTCAGATCAAGGCTGGCGAGGATCGGACGGGCGCTGAACAGCGTGTCCGATGCAGCCACCGGTGCAGTCGTGGCCTCCGGCAGCGTCAATGCCTGGTCGACGAACGTGAGGTCGGCGGGCGATGACGCGGCGGGATGGTCCGCCTCGAACCATCCGAAGAAGCCGCGCTGCAGCCTTGCGCCCGGGTCGAGACGCACTTGGGCGTCCTGGATCACCGCCATCGAGTGCTCATGTTGCTGCCGCGTCCCCGGGAGCACTGCGGCCTGCAGTCCTTCGGCGACCGCACCGGCACGCGCGGCTACGCCATGGAACTGCAATGCGTCGGTGGCGAAGCTGACAGCGTGCCCCAGCGAACCGATCACCGCCCACGGGTAACGCCCGCCCATCGACAGGTTCTGGCGGACGGCGAGCACGGTGCCGCAGCGCGCATGGGTCAGTGGTGTGTAGTCGATGTACTGGCTGACGTAGTACTCGTTCATGCGCACGGCCCCGTAGTGCGCGAGGGCCAGATCCTGCGCGTAGATGAGATCAACCGAGGCGGCGGTGTCCCCCGTATTCTCCAGCGTCACATGCCACAGCCACGCGGCCGTCGACTGTGCCAGGACGAGCGCGACATGGAAGCGCACGTGCTTCCACTCACCGTCGAGGCGGAGACCGCGCTCGTCGACACGCACGGCCGCGGGACTGCGGGGGCCCAGCAGCGGGATCGACTCGATCGAGGCGTCGTGCCGGCGGAGGTAGATGTTGGCCGGGCCACCCTCGATCTCGGTTCCCAGGAACAGGTTGAGAATGATGTCGCCGTGATCCATGCGGCGGACCGAGCCGTTCGCGCTCACCTGCACGCTGAGGCCCGACGGGCTCTCCACATGGGCCGGAAAAATCTGAGACGTCATCGCGTTCCTCCGAGGTCGGGGCCGTGTCGGCAGATCGCCGTTCCCGGCGAGGGGATGCTACCGCATCACGACGTCGGCGGGGAGCTCGTCGATCACGACCTCATCGGCCGTGAAGTTGCGCGTCGGCTTGCCGTTCACGAGCACCTCTTGCAGCGCCCTATCGAGTGGGGGGCGAGCGACGATCTTGCCGCGGGGCATGGTGAGGTCGCCGTCGAGCTGCAACCGCAGGCTCCCCGTGCTCTCGCGTTGCAGCGTGAAGTTCACTGCCCCATACCACGTCGGGAGGCCGCGCACCTGCACTGCACCGGCGGCGTTCAACCACTCGGACCGCAAGCCCGCACCGATGACCAGCGACTGATCGGCCTCGCGCTCGAAGGCGAACATGCTCAAAAGCGACAGGATGTATTCTGCACCGATCCATGTGTGCGGCACGTCGCCAAGGTGACCGGGACTCGTCGGATCACGCCATGAAATCTCGGGCCATTGATTCCACGGCAGGGGGCGGCGGTCGGAGAGGAAGAAGTCGAGCAGCTCCAGGGCGCTCTGCCGCTTGCCGAGACGCACCAGCGCGCCGATGATGCGAATCTCGTAGGCCGTGTAGTTCGCCCAATCGACCTCGCCGGCGCGCTTCTTCCGGACACCAGCTAAGTACTCCTCGAACATCCAATTGACGGCGTCCGCCGGCAGGTTCGCCGACTCGTCGAGCATGGCGATGGCGTTGGCCGTGGCCGTCGGGTCGAAATCGGCCCACTCGACAGACCCCGGAATATAGTTCAGCTGCCGCGTGGCGATGGTGGTGCGAATCGAGGCATACAAGGTTGCTGCGAGGTCGTCGCGCAGGGCAGCGAGCCGCCGTGCTTGCACCGGATCACCCAGGATCTCGGCCATGGCCGCGGCATCCTTGAGGCCGCGCAATGCCCAGAAGTCGTCCCAGTACGAGTGCACCGGATGCGCCAGATACCCTTCGTGGCTGGCCGACTCGGGCAGCAGACCGTAGCAGGCGCGCTTGTTCGCGCTCTGAAACTCCGGCGTCAGCCGCAGGTTCCGCAAGCCTTCGATGCAGTCGGCCGCCTTGATCACGGAGGGCCACATCTCGGCCAGAAAGGCGCGATCGCCGGTGAAGCGAAAATCCTCCATGACGGCGTAGACGAGCTGGCCGTGGCTGTCGTGCTCGACGAGCCAGTCCGGCCCGTCGCGATCGACAGAGCAGGGAACGAAGCCGTCATCGCGCTGATACGGGGCATACCAGCGGATGAACTCGCGCATGGCGTCGCGACAGCCGACACGCAACAAGGCGGCTCCCATGATGGCGCCGTCGCGGATCCAGGATCGCGTGTAGCGCCGCGGGCCCGGTTGCAACGCGGGCCCGTCGCGATTGATCAGGATGTGCGCCGCGGCGGTCTTCAGCGTGTCGATAGCGGCGCGGGCCGCCGGCAGGCGAATGTCCACTGCTGCCAGTGTGTCCCGCCACTCGCGCACGGCGGCATCGAACTGCTCGGCGCCGCTGATCCCTGCCGGCAGCAGCGGCGCGTCGTGGGTGTCGGCGCGTGCACCGAACGGGATCGCCAGATAGACGTCCTGGGCAATGCCGGGCACGATGTCCAGGTCGTAGCACAGCGCGCCCGACGCATAGCCAAAGTCATCGTGCACATCGGCCGCCGCCGGCAGTTCGCCAGCCTCGAGGCATTCCGTGATCCCCTCGTCGAACGGTGACGCTCCGAATCGATTCGGGCGGCTCAGGGGAATGACGGCCTTGCTGCGGTTGACCCAGATCGCATTGGGACGACAAGCAATGTCGCGGACCGGGCTGACGCCGCCGAGGGTACGGAAGCTTTGCCACGGTGGCGTCACCTGGAACGGGCGCACCACGGCGAACAGGCGCACCGCGCGGCTGGCGGCACTCTTGTGCTCGACGCGATAGCGTACATAGAGCACCGCGTCATCCGATTTGCCGGTCGCAAAGGCGGTGATGCTGAGCAGGACGTCATCGCAGCGCCACACCGACGACGGGATCGGCAGGTACTCGTCCTCTAGCTGCTGCGCCGGCGCCGCATCGGCCCAGGTGATCAGCCTGCCATCCACCCAGAGGAAGGGTTCGATCGAGAACGTCCCTTCGTCAACTTCGACCATGCCCTCTTCGTTGAGCAGCGCCCGAGTGACGCCGTTCGGAATGCCGACCGGGGACCAGTACGTCTGCTGCCGGCACAGGTACTTCGGGTAGCGCCCGCGCGGCTCGCCCGCGGCGACGTTGTGGAAGAACTCGTTGATGGAGCGCGAGAACTCGTAGGGCTCGAGCTGCGCGTTGACGATGCCGACGCCCCGCTGCGCGTCGGCCGCGTCGAGATCGAGGCGGATATAGCGCGAGCTGCCGCCGCGCAAATACACGTAGTTCCGCGTCACGGCGGCGCGCTGCGCCGAGTAGACTGTCTTCCACGTGGCTGCGTCGTTCGACGTCTGCACCGCAAAGCGGCGCACCGGCGCTGCCGGATCCCAATCAATGATCAAGCCGCCGTATTCGTGTTCCTCCTCGAGGTCCATGAGCAACCACTGTGGATCGACGGAGGGTGTGCTGCGCCAGCTGGATTCGCGCCGTCGATCGACCGCACAGCGTGGCTCATGGCCGGACGCGGCGCTCGATGCCGTGACGACGGGCTGCGACGCGAAGCTCCGATCTTCGAACTGCAGATCGCCGATCCAGACGGTGCCCTTGCCCACCGGACCGGCGGTGATGACGAACTCGATCGCTCCAACTTCCGTCATGCGCCCGCCTCCCGCGGGTCCCCAAGCGAACTCGATCTGACTGCTGCGAATCAGTAGCGGTTGCCAGTCGGACGTGAAGTCGAACGCCTCTTGCTGATAGCGCCACACGTTCTTGCCGGTCGGGTCGACCAGCTTGAACTCGAACTTGTTGCGCGGCGCTGCCCCCCGAAGGTTGAAACTGAACGCATAAGCGTCGGGAAGCGGCACAGAAAAGAGGTGCCGGGCGACGACGAAGCCGCCGCCACCTTTGAAGTCGAAGTCGAGGCGCATCGCCGCACCGTCGGGCCCTCGGTCCTGCGAAATGTGCAACTCAGCCTGGCCCGACGCGACGGCGCCCCAGCCCGACAGATCCTGGAACTGGTCGAGCACCCTTCGTTTCATGGCCACCGTTGTGGCCACGATAGCGGATTCCCAACTTGTGTTCGCGACCCTGGCATGTCGGCAGCTACCATGACAAAAACCCCCGCGGCGACGGCGACGGTCCGGACCTCTTGGCGAGGAAACCTTCAGGCAACTCAGTCGCGCCGTGACGCGTCGGCGGTCTGCCGGCGATACGTCCTGGGGGAGATGCCCTTCCAGCGCTTGAATGCGTGGGCGAAGCTCGACGCCTCGGAGTAACCGAGGCGCTCGGCAACCTCATCCACCGTCATCCGGTGTGCGAGCATCTCCTCGGCAAGGGCCTGACGCACCTCGTCCAAGAGCTGCCGGAACGAGGCTCCTTCGGCGGCGAGGTGCCGGTGGAGAGTGCGCGGTGCCATTCCCAGCTCCGCTGCGAGCCCTTCCATCTGGGCGGCGCCCCGTGGCCGCAGGAGATGTTGACGGACCCGCTCCGAGACACGCGTCTGCGCCCGCCGCCGGTCGAGCAGCTCCCTGCACTGCTCCTCGCAGAGCCGCACCGTCGGCTCGTCGGCTTGCGGAAGCGGCTGGTCCACCCACTCGTTGCTGATCACCATCTCGTGAACGGGCCCTCCGAAGAAAACGGGGCCGAGAAAGAACTCCTCAAAACGTGCAGCGTACGATGGTCGTTCGAAGCGGAAGGTTGCCCGGTGGAGCGGCAGCGGTTTCAGTAACAGCTGACGCGAGAGGGCCACGGTCGCTGCAGCATCGCGCTCGACGAGGAACTGCCGGCAATCTTTGGGAACGTCACGATCGTCCAACACGATCCGGAGCCCCTCGGCCACCTTCTCGGTTTGGTAGCGATTGAAGGCAAAGGTGAGATCGAGGTAGCGAACCGCGAAATCGATCGCACTGCGCAGGGAGCGGCTGCTGAGGAGCGCGTAGCCCAGGATTCCGTAGCCCGTGAGCCGGTATCGCCGCCCAGCTTCGAGTCCGATGCCTGGGACGTGGGCGAGGTGGTGCAGGAGGTTGCGCACGACCGTGAGTTCCTGGCTCGCCTCGACCTCGAAGAACGGGTCCTCCAGGCTCTCGACCGGGATCGCCGATCCGCGCAGGCAGTCGCTCGCCGAAAGGCCGTGCTCTGCCCCCAAGCTCATGAGCAGGTGGACGCTGGCAATGCCCCGAACGTTCCAAGTGCGCATCGGATCCGCCACCGTGGCCGAAAATATCACGTTCTTGTCCGGTCACGCCATTCAAAGCCCGCTTCTTTCTATCTAGTGTCGCCGCCGGGAAAAAACTCACGGTAGGGATTGCCCGAAGGAGAACGAAACCATGGGAACCTTGACGCGGTCGAAGCGGCAGCTCGCGTGGGTCTTCGACCTCAACAAGTGTATTGGCTGCCAGACCTGCTCGGTTGCCTGCAAGGTCCAGTGGCCCGGTGAGGATCCGGGTACCGAGTCGATGTGGTGGATGACGGTCAACACGCAGCCCGGTCGCGGCATGCCGCGCGACTGGCAGAGCATGGGCGGGGGGTACGTTGATGGTCGCCTGCAGATCGGCCGCGAGCCGACCGAGGAAGAAATCGGTGGCGGCCTGGATTTCAATTACGATGAAGTGCTCAAGGGCGGCCGCGGCCGCGACGTCCACCTGCACGCGATCAGCGGAAATTCCAGCTGGGGAATGAACTGGGACGAGGACGAGGGCGGCGGCCAGTATCCCAACTCCTACTTCTTCTACTTGCCCCGCCTCTGTGCGCACTGCACCCGACCGGCCTGTGTCGAAGCCTGTCCGCACGACGCGATCTTCAAGCGGGAGGATGACGGGCTCGTCCTGATCGACGAAGCGCGCTGCCAAGGCGATCGTTCCTGCATCGGGGCGTGTCCATACAAGAAGATCTCCTTCAACCCGAAACGGGATATCTCCCAGAAGTGCATCGGGTGTTTTCCACGTATCGACCACGGTGTGGCCCCGGTCTGCGTGCGATCCTGCCCGGGGCGGGCGGCGTTCGTCGGTTTTCTCGACGACGAGCGCTCACCGGTCCACAAGCTCGTGCGCCAGTGGAACGTGGCGCTGCCGCTGCATCCCGAGTTTGGCGTGGAATCCAACGTCTACTATGTACCGCCGCTGGCGCCGGCGCCGTTGCGCGCAGACGGTGGCCTGGACGATACCGGCGAGCGCATTCCGCCAGCCTACCTGGAGTCGCTGTTCGGTCCAGCCGTTCATACGGCGCTCGCGACCCTGAAGGCGCAGCTCGAAAAACGGCGGCGCGGCGAATGGTCGGAACTGCTGGACACCCTCATTCTGTACCACTGGAAGGACGCCCTCGGCCACCTGCACCGCGATCCAGCCGACATCGATTGGAGGAACGAACCCACGAAAGGAAATCTCCGATGAGCCACACGGAAGACGCAGCGATAGATCGGACGAGTGAGGCCTGGGCAGACGCCTATCGAGACAAGTGGAAGTGGGACAAAGTTACGTGGGGCACGCACTGCGTCGACTGCTATCCGGCCAACTGCCCCTTCCACGTCTTCGTCCGGGACGGCCGTGTCATCCGCGAGGAACCCGGGGCGACCTTCACGACGATCGAGCCCGGAGTCCCCGACCTGAATCCCACCGGCTGCCAGAAGGGCGCTGCGTGGAGCCGGATGCTCAATGGGACGGATCGCGTGACGTATCCCATGCGCCGCGCCGGTGAGCGGGGCGAAGGCCGCTGGACCCGTGTCACCTGGGACGAGGCGACGACTGAAATCGCGGACGCGATGCTGGACGCCATCGAGGAATCGGGGCCTCGCACAATCTTGCGCCCGGGCACGACCGAAGGGGGCGGTCAGGCGATGGCCCTCACGAACAACGTCTTCTTACGGCTCGGGGCCACGGTTTCGGACCTTCTTGCCGAGGTTGGTGACATGGAGCTCGGGATGTACATCACCTTCGGACGGATTGGGATGTGTTCCAGTCACGACGACTGGTTTCACTCCGAGCTGGTGCTGATCTGGGCCAACAATCCGGCGCAAAGCAACATCACGACGTTCCATTACCTGACCGAGGCGCGCTACAACGGCGCCGAGATCGTCACGATCGCGCCCGACTACAGCCCCTCGGCGGTTCACGCCGATCAGTACCTGCCCGTTCGGGTCGGCTCCGACGCCGCGCTAGCCCTGGCGATGTGCCGTGTCCTCATCGACGAGGGACTGGTCAATGAGCCGTTCGTGCGCGAACAGACCGATCTCGGCCTGCTGGTGCGCACCGACACCGGCCGCTTCCTGCGCCAGTCCGATGTCCGTGAGGGCGGATCGGACGAGGTGTTCCATCTGTTCGACACGCGCAGCCAGCGGATCGCCGAAGCGCCGCGAACGCTCGAACTTGGGGGGCTCGAGCCGGCGCTGGACGGCGCGTACGGTGCCACGCTGAAGGACGGCACCGAGGTCGAAGTGGTGCCGGCATTCGTGCTGCTGCGGCGCCGGCTCGAGGCATACGCGCCGGACGACGCGTCAGGCGTCTGCGGCGTCCATCCCGAGACGATTCGTCAGCTGGCCCGCAAGGTCGCCAACAAGCGGACGCGCATCCTCACCGGCTTCACGATGTGCAAGTCGTATCACGGCGATCTGATGGAGCGGGCCATGTGCCTGGTGGTCGCGCTCACCGGCAATTGGGGCAAGAAAGGCGCCGGTATTCGCGGCATCTCGGGAGGTATGTTCGATGGGGCCTACAGCTTGCCCCAGAAGTTGCGAGTGGGTCAGCAGGTCACCGAAGAAACGTTTCGCGCCCAGGAGGAGGGGATACGGGCGGCCCTGGCTGCGGATCCGACGCTCACGCGTGAAATGCTCATGATAGAGGCCGGCTCCAAGAGCGGCATGGAATCGGGCGCGACCCCGCCCTTTTTCTTTTGGTACAACCAGTGCGGATACCGGGACGTCTATAACAAACCCTCGAACAACGATCCCGGGATGAAGCGCCGCTTCGACGACTACGTCAACGAGGCGCTGGCGAAGGGCTGGTGGAAAGGCCTGGAGCATCCGACTGTCGAAGAACCGCACCGCGTCCTCTTCAACATCGGGAACAACCCGTTGCGCATGCAGCGCGGCGGCCAGCGCATGCTCCTCGAGCATCTGTGGCCGACGCTCAACCTGATCGTCACCCTCGACTTTCGGCTGTCGACCACCGCGCTCTACTCCGACTACGTGCTGCCTGTGGCGCAGCATTACGAAAAAACGAACTTCCCTTACACGGTGCACGACTCGATGTACCTCACGCTGTCGGATCGTGCCGTGGAACCGCAGGGGGAAGCCCTCTCCGACTACCAGGCCATGCTGTTGATCGCGCGCAAGCTCTCCGAGCGCGCCGTGGCGCGCGGGCTGCTGGAAGTGAAGGGGGCGGACGGCCGATCGATCCGACTGGATACGTTCTACGACGATCTGACGCTGAATGGCGCCTTGGCGAGCGACGATGCCGTTTGGGACGAGGCGATTCGCGACTCGGCCGTGATGGGAACCCTGCCGCCGGGCACCACGCTGGCGACGCTGCGGGAGAAGGGGTGGGTGCGCTTCACCGGCTTGGGCGCCGCGCCGCTCTCCCTGGCGGGAGCGTCGGACGTGCGCCCGGACGAAACCTTTACCCCGTTTCGTTGGCAGACCGAGAAGAAGGAGCCGTTTCCCACGCTCACTCGCCGCGCGCAATTCTACATCGACCATGAGTGGTTTCTGGAGGCGGGCGAGGAGTTGCCGGTGCACAAGGAAGGCCCGGCCATGGGTGGTGACCACCCCTTCGTCGTCACCAGCGGTCACTTGCGTTCGAGCGTCAACGGCATGCACAGCACCGACCGCACGATGCTCGCGACGACCCGCGGCAAGCCGGTTGCGCACATCAACGACCGAGATGCCGCGGCCCGCGGCATCGAGAACGGACAGGACATCCGCCTCTTCAACGACGACGGGACGATAGTCATACAGGCGCGCGTGACGCCGGCGGTACGACCGGGCCAGGTGATCGTGTATACGGGATTCGAGTCGTATCTGTACCCGGGATGGAAGGACTCCTCGTGTCTGGAAACCGGGATGGTCAAATGGTTGACGCTCGCCGGTGGTTACGGACACCTGCGCTATCGCCCATTGCTGTGGCAGCCCGTCCCGATCGACCGGGGCGTGCATGTGGACATCCAGAAGGCGACCTGACGAGCGGCAATTGACGTTTCTCTCTCGCCGAGTCTCGTCCTGGTCATCGACGACTGGGGGCTCGTCTCGATCCGAGATCCTGAGGCGCGATCTCCTTGAGTGGCACGATCACATCAGAGATCCAACGATCGTCGGTGCCGTCTGCGACCGCCTCCTCAACAACGTTCACCGGGCCGTGAGCGCAAATCCCTCGTAACCCTTGGACACCACCTCGTTGCACTTCTGGCTGTAGGCCCGGAATCCGCCGAGGTAGGGCAGGATCACACGCGGCTTGCCCGGCACGTTGGCGCCGAGATACCAGGAGTCGGCCAGCGGGAAGAGCGTTTGGTTGGCGACCTCGTTGACGTGCTCACCCCAGGCTTGTTCTGCCTCGACGGCGGGCTCGATGGCTGCGCGATCGTGCTTGCGCAGATGCTCGATGCAGTTGGCGATCCAGTCAACGTGCTGCTCGTTACCCAGAACCATGTTGTAGAGCACCGAGGGGCTGCCGGGGCCGGTGGTGATGAACAGGTTGGGGAAGCCTTCGGTCATCAGGCCGAGATAGGTGCGCGGGCCCTCGGCCCACTTCTGCTTGAGTGGCCTGCCGCCGCGGCCGCGGATGTCGATGTTCAGCAGCGCGCCGGTCATGGCGTCGAAGCCGGTGGCGAACACCACGCTGTCCAGCTCGTACTCGGTATCACCGACCTGGAGGCCCTTGGCGGTGAATTTCTTGATCGGTGACTTCCTGAGGTCAACCAGGGTCACGTTGTCGCGACTGAATGTTTCGTAATAGTTGGTGTCGGTGCAGACACGCTTGGCGCCGAAGGGATAGCCCTTCGGGCACAGCAGCTCGGCCACCGCCGGGTCACGGACCTTTTCGCGGATCTTGGCGCGGACGAACTCGGCGACGGAGTCGTTGGCTTCCCGGTTGACCATCAGATCGACGAATGAGGTGTAGTAGGAAAGGCCGCCAGCCTCCCAGCGGTGCTCGTACTCGCGTTGCCGCTCCTCGGGCGTCACCTCGAACGTGGACTTCGTATTGGGTTCGGCCAGCATGAAGCCAAAGTTCGAGTCGCGCTCCCTGCGCCGCAGCTCGGCGTAGTTTGCCTTGATCGAGCGTTCGTAGTCCGGATCCATCGGACAGTTGCGGGCCGGCACACTGAAGTTCGGCGTGCGCTGGAAGACGTGGAGGTGAGCTGCCTCTTCGGCGATGAGCGGGATGCACTGGATGCCGGAGGACCCGGTGCCGACCACCCCGACCCCCTGGCCGCCGAAGGCCACGCGCTCATGCGGCCAGTACGCGGTGTGGTACACGTTGCCCTTGAAGGACCGTGCGCCCGGGTATTCGATCGGCTTGGGCGCAGATAAGCATCCGGTGGCCATGACGCAGAACTGCGCGCTCACCCGATCACCGCGGTCGGTCGCAATCTGCCATCGCCGCTTGCCTTCGTCGAAGACGGCGGAGGTCACGCGCGTCTTGAACCGCATGTCCCGGCGTAGATCGAAGCGGTCGGTGACGTGGTTGATGTAGGCCAGGATTTCTGGCTGCTTCGCGTAGCGGTGCGACCATTTCCATTCCTGCTGGAGTTCTTCCGAGAACGAGTACGAGTACTCCAGGCTCGCAATATCGCAGGCCGCGCCCGGATAGCGGTTCCAGTACCAGGTGCCGCCGACGCCCTCGCCGGCCTCGTACAGCCGTGCCGACAGCCCCATGCCGCGGAGGCGGTAGAGCATGTAGATGCCTGCAAAGCCGGCGCCGATGACGAGGACGTCGAAGTCGCGGCCCAGCCGACCATCGAGCTTCGTGGGCTTGGCTTGGGCTTCTGCTTTCATGACCTCCTCTCCTCCCGCCGCTCCTCGCGCCATCTCCACGGCGGCTCCTGCGCCGCTTCCAGCAGCGCCCAGATTCCGCGCCTGGCACGCCTCCATATGCACAGCGGCGGAATGGAGCGTTTTGGACCTCGATGTGGCGAGACCCAGCCCAGCAACTCGAGGAAGAGTGCCGACTTCGCCGGGCGCCTCAGAGGAATTTTTCCTTGGTGTACAGGCGGGTCAGGTGAATCTTCTTCATCTTCCACGCCGCGCCTTCCTTGACGTATTCCTCGTGATAATGACCCCAGCCCTCGAAATGGCAGGTCGGCAGCATGACGTAGTCGAACATTGCCCAGATGCCGCGCGCCGTGGTTGCGCTGGTCAGCTCGAGCTCGGGCATGAAGCCCTGGTGAATCGATTTCGCACCCCTCATCAGCGTACTGACACCCTTGATGAGTTCGGCACGCCCCTCGCAACGGACGTCGACGGGTAGCTCGGGATTGGCGCGCGGCGCGCCCTCGTAGAACGCCGACACGTCGGCGGTGAAGCAATCCGCCCAAGCTTCCCATTGCTGGGTGTCCATGAGACGGAAATAACGCGCCTTGAGCTGGCGGATCGCTTCCAGATCGTTCATCTGATCGATGGTCATCGTCACTCTCCCGTGAGATTGCCACGGCTTGTAGGGAACCGGTGCGACGATAGGCCACCTGCGCACGCGCGGCAAGCGCGCGGACGCGATCAGGACGCGGACAGGTAATGCACGCCTTGAGTGCCGCGAGCAGCACCGGGTAGTGCTCCTGGAAGATGGATTTCATATCGCCCGGTTTGGAGCGGATACGAACGTCGGGGTGATGCTCGACACGGTCGACTGAAGGGCTTGCGTTCGACGGCGAGCCGCGACAGGGTACGCAGCGATGCGCCTCGGGATCGACTTCGGAACGACGCATACGGTGGTCGCGGCGTGCGATCGTGGCAACTACCCGCTCGTCGCCTTCACCGATCCCGCCGGGGACACCCACGAATTCGTGCCGAGCGTGGTCGCGGAGCGCGACGGCGAGCTGTGCTTCGGTCACGAGGCGCTCGCGGCCGCCGCCGAGGACCCGTCGTGGACGGTCGTCCGGTCGTTCAAGCGTCTTCTCGGCGGCGACGCGTCGCCAAATCGGCTCGTGCTCGTGGGGTCGACCGAGATTCCTCTCGTGGAGCTGCTCTCTCGCTTCCTGGACGCGCTGCGGCTGGGGATCCTCGAGCGGTCGAACGTGCCGCGACGAGGCGGCCGGCGGCGCCCCGGCGCGAGCGAGGATCTCGCGGCTGTGGTGGGCACGCCGGCCCATGCGCTCGGCACGCAGCGGTTCCTGACCCTCGATGCGTTCCGACGCGCCGGGTTCACCGTCCGCGCGATGCTGAACGAGCCGTCGGCGGGCGCGTTCGAGTATACGCACCGCCACGCCGACACGCTGAGCGCTCGTCGCGAGCACGTCGTGGTCTACGACCTCGGCGGCGGCACCTTCGACGCGAGTGCGGTGCGCATCCGCGGCGCGGAGCATGAGATCGTCGCGACCGCGGGTGTCTCGCGCCTCGGCGGCGACGACTTCGACGAGCAGATGCTTCGCTGCGTCCTCGACGCCGCGGCGATCTCCGAGGGCGCGCTCGTTCGAAGCACCCGGAGCCGATTGATCGATGCCTGCCGCGAAGCGAAGGAGCGTCTCAATCCGAGCACCCGCCGCATCGCGATCGATCTCGAGTCGGTACTGGGTGCGGGAGCACCGGCTCGGATGCCGACGCTACCCGTGACGGACTACTACGCCGCGTGTGCGCCGCTGATCGATCGGACGCTCCAAGCCGTGGCCCGAGTGATCACCGGCCTCGGCGGCGATGAGGGCGAGGCCGCGGAAGCGCCCGGAGAGGGAGCGCTCGCCGGCATCTACGTCGTCGGCGGGGCGAGCGCTCTTCCGCCCGTCGTACGCACGCTGCGGGAACGGTTCGGTCGCCGCGTCCACCGCTCGCCGTATCCCTCGGCGGCGACCGCCATCGGCCTCGCGATCGCCTGCGACGAACGGTCGGGCTTCGCTCTGCGCGACGTGTTCTCGCGGAACTTCGTCGTCTTCCGCGAGGGGCGCGCCGGTGCCGAGGTTGTGGTCGATCCGATCTTCACCGGAGAGGATCGACTCCCTCGCGCGGGCGACGCACCCGTAGTCCGGACGCGTACGTACCGGCCGGTGCACGACATCGGCCATTTCCGCTTCATGGAGTGCGCGTCGATCGGCGGCGGCACGCCCGTGGGCGACGGGGCCACGTCGGGTGAAGTGCTGTTCCCGTTCGATCCCGCGCTGCGCGATCGGAGCGATCTCCGCGGCATCCCGGCGCGTCGGCTCGACCGCGAGGGGCCGCTCGTCCGCGAGGAGTACCGTCTCGACCCGCAAGGAATCATCAACGTTCGCATCCTCGATCTCGAGAGCGGCTACGAGCGGGCATGGCGGATGGGGTAGATCGCGGCATGCGTACGGACCCTGCTGAAGAGCGACGCCAGACGGGTACGACGCGACGTTCATCGAGCCGGGCCAGCCAGCCGGAGCGAGGAGGAGACATGGCATTGTTCGACTTGCAGGCGTTCAAAGAAGCCGTCAATCGCGACGGCGAATTCCAGATTGCGGGACGCTTCCTGGACGGCGCACTCAAGCTTCATTTCGGTGACGAAGCTCTGCTGCTGCAGTTTCGCGGCGGCAAAATGACCGGGATCGACCACCCGGCGCTATTCGACAGCGCCGACATCACGATCCGAGGCTCCGTTGCCAGCTGGCGGGAATTCCTGAAGCCTCTACCAAAACCGTTCTTCCACGACATGTTCGCGGCCATCGTGCGCAAAGAGTTCGATTGGGCAGGTGACTCGGAAACTTTTTTCGCGTACTACGGGGCTTTCCGGCGCATGTTCCAGATCATGCGCGAACACGCGACGAATTGAGGGGTTGACGCCATGGCACGACACGATCAGGCCGTCGGGCGCTACGTCCATCTGAGCATCAACGGCATCGAATACCGCGTCTATTACGAAGCGAACGGGACCGGGATCCCGCTGATCTGCCAGCACACTGCGGGTGCGCACGGCTTCCAATGGCGGCATCTGCTGGAGGATCCGGAAATCACGCGGAACTTCCGGGTCTTCGCCTGGGATCTGCCTTTCCACGGCAAATCACTGCCGCCAATCGGCGATCGTCACTGGGAGAAACCCTATAACCTGACCCGAGATTTCTTTCTCAAGTTCATCCTGACGTTTGCCGCCGAACTCGAATTGGACCGCCCGGTATTCATCGGCTGTTCGATGGGCGGTCAGGTTGCTGTCGATCTCGCGGCACACCACCCGGACCGCTTCCGTGCCGTCATCGGCGTCGAAGCGTCGCTCAACAGCCCGGGCTATTACCTCGATCAGTTCTACCACCCGCGCATCAGCAATGAAGCGAAGCCGGCGACGATGTACGGACTGTGCGCGCCATCCAGTCCGGAGCCGAATATCCGTGAGACGATCTTCGGATATAGCCAGGGTGCACCAATGGTGTTCAAGGGCGATCTTTACTATTACTCGGTCGAATACGATGCCGAGCGGTACGCAGACCGCATCGATACCAGCAAGTGTCCGCTGTATCTGCTGACCGGTGAATATGATTTCGCGACCAGTCCTGCCGATACGCGCAAACTGGTCGAGCGCGTCAAAGGGGCGAGGTTCACTGAAATGCGGGACAACGGGCACTTTCCCATGAGCGAAAACCCGCGCAAGTTTCGCGAGTATCTGCTTCCCATCCTGAGTGAGATCGCCGGTAACAAGTAGTTGATGCTCGCGACGGCCCGTAGCTCCTCGGGCGTAACGCGAATCTCGGGGCCATCGATTGCGCCGGCGGTGCCGTGAATGAACCCAATTGAGCATTGCCGGCCAGCGGGCTACCGCATTCACCGCAGAACTTTGCTGCCGGCTCGTTCTCAGCGCCACATGACGGACACCGAGCGCTCAGCGGTGCGCCGCACTCCGCACAGAATTTCCGTCCCTCGCGATTATCCACAGAGGATTTTGAACAGCGCATGTCAGGCGCTCGGCCGGTTGAGGAGGGACTAGGCGTCCTCGAGGTCGGCAGTGTCGAAACCCTCGGTGAACCAGCCGTGTGATTCCCGCTCGCCCGCAGCCTGTGGAGTCGCCACAACGTTACGCCTCGACCCGCCGCACTTCCACCAGCGTATCGGAGAACGTCGGCGCCCGGCCCATGTCCGCGTATCTCGACGCGTTCACCGCATTGACCGATCGCCCATCCGGGCTGACCGACGCCCAATAGCCGAGCGGCGACACGATCACGCCCTGCCGCACCTCGTCGCTCACTTGTGCGTCGGCCAGAAAGCGGCCGCGGTCGTTGAACACTTCCACGCGTTCGCCCTCGGCGATGCCGCGGGCCCGGGCGTCCGTCGGATGGATCATCACGTACTGCTCGCCCGCATGGCCGAGCTGGCGCGCCATGTTGGCGTAGCCCGAGTTGAGGAAGGCGTGGTTCTTGGGCGTCAGGATGTTCAGCGGATACTTCGCGGCCAGCGCCGGGTTGGTGTCGGCTGACTCCTGCGGCAGAATGAAAGTCGGCAACGGATCCACCGAGGCGCCGTCCTGGAATTCCTTCGAGCCCTGGCGAAACAATGGCAGCACGAAGTTGCCGCCGGCCGCCATCGAGGCCTTCAGCTCGACTTTGCCCGACCGCGTCGGGAAATTGCCTTCCGCATGCGGTGCGTAGGTGTCGGGGGTGCCGACCTTCAACCGCGCGTAGCCCTTGCGCTGGAGTTCCTCCATGGTGATGCCGGCCATCGCTGGGCTCGCCCAGTCGAGCGACTCCACCGCCATCTGCTCGTCGCTGCGCTTGAAGTGCGGATCGTCGAAGTCCATGGCCGCGGCCAAGCGCCGGAACAGCTCGGTGTTGGGCACCGCCTCCCCGCGCGGCGAGATCGCCTTCTGGTTGAGCGAAAGATAGAAGTGCCCCCAGGAGAACATGAGCTCGTGCTGCTCCATCTGCGTGGTGGCGGGCAACACGATGTCCGCGTAGCTGGCGGTGTCGGTGATGAAATGCTCGCTCACCACCGTGAACAGGTCTTCGCGCGCTAGCCCCTTGACGATCTTTTCCTGCTCGGGTGCCACCACCACGGGGTTGGCGTTGTACACGAACAGCGACTTCATCGGGCGGGTCCAGCTTCAGCTCGCCGGTAAGCGCAGCGCCCAGCTTCCACTGGTTGAGCACGCGCGTGCCGGGCTTGATCCAGTCCGGCCGCATGAGCGCATTCCACTTCACCGGGAAAGCCCACATGGGAAGCTGCAGGATCCCCCCGCCCACGTCGCGCCAGGCTCCCACCAGCGCGGGCAGGCAGGTCAGCGCCCGCACTGCTCTGCCCGCCTCCGGAATGGCGCTCAATCGCCACGCCGATCCGGATCACCGAGGGGCGCGTCGTCGCGTATTCCCGCGCCAGCTTGCGGATGTCTTCGGCCGCTATGCCCGTGATCGACGCGACCCTCTCCGGGGCGTACTGCCTGCGCGCGCTCGGCCAGTTCGTCGTAGCCGACCGTGTACTTCTCCACGTACTCCTTGTCCACCAAGCCTTCGCCGGTGATCACGTTGATCATCGCCAGCGCCAGCGCGCCGTCGGTGCCGGGTTTGATGGGAATGTGCCAGTCGGCCTGCCGCGCGGTGCGGGTCTTGACCGGGTCGATCACCACGATCTTGGCGCCGCGCTTCTGCGCCTCGGCGATGAAGGGCCAGTGGTGCAGATTGGTGCTGACGGTATTGCACGCCCACAGGATGACGTAGCGCGAGTGGACGAAGCTCTCCGGGTCCGTGCCGGGCGTAGGACCCACAGTCATCATGTAGCCGGTACACGCGCCCGAGTCGCAGAAGGTGCGCTCGGTGATGGTTGCCCCCAGCTTGTTGAAGAACGGGTCGCCGACGTTCATGCCGTTGAGGATGCCCTGCGTGCCCATGTAGCTATAGGGCAGGATGGCTGTGGGGCCGTGCTCCTTGATGATCTGCTTCCAGCGCGAGGCGATCTCTTCCATCGCAGCCTGCCAGCTGATTCGGGCGAACTGCCCCGATCCCTTCGGCCCGCTGCGCTTGAGGGGATAGAGGACGCGGTCCGCGTGGTGGATGCGCTCCTCGTAGTGGTTGACCTTCACGCATAGGCGCCCCTCGGTAAACGGATGATCCGGGTTGCCGCGCACCTTCACCACGCGGTCGTTCTCGACGGTGACCAGCATGGAGCAGGTGTCCGGGCAATCGTGGGGACAGGCGCCGAGGACGGTTTTCTGACCGGCAGCTGCAGAACTCAAAACGGCGGACATGAGGTTTCTCCCCTCGAGGATGTGGTGGTGGAGTTATGGCAGAGCCGACTCACCGGCCATGTTCGCCCAGCGGCTCCTCGATCCCCAGGTCGAGCGCGAGGGGCGGTGGCTCACTGTGCACGAGGTGCTCGAACTGCTTCCGAAATTCCTCGAGAGACATGTGCGCCGTCGCTGCAAACCTTGCGAGCTCGTGGGGATCCTCGAAGTCATCGCGGCGCAAGCGGAGCATGTAGCGGCGGGCAATCGCGTAGCGTGTCGAGTGAATGTCGACCAAGCGAATCCGGGTCCGCCCCGTAGCTGGATCGATGAGACTTCCGAGCGGCACCGGGACGAAGCGTCCGCCTTGCATCGAAATCATCACCCCATTGCCGCCGGAGAGCAGGTACTTGGCCGCGCAGTACCCGAGGTCACGCGTGTACTCCATGTCGTAGGGGATGGGGTCGGCACAGCGAAGCTCGTAGCCGATATTTTTCGCGACGATCGTCGCCTTGATGCCAAATTCGTTGAGTCGCTTGTTCGCCTGGGCCTTGAGGATCTCGCCGATGGTCACTTCAGCGACCCGAAGGTTTCCGTAATCGTCGCGCTCGACGCCCTCGAGCTGCGTCACATCCTGTGGGTCGAGGTCGAGGAAGAGACCCTCGGCGATGATCGCGCTGCCGTCACGTCGCCCGTAACTCAGGCGTTTGATGATGGCGCCCACGAGCGTGTCGACGATCGCATTCAGCCGGCGCGGCTGGCCGGCAAACTCCTCGGGGATGAGTGTCAGCGTGGCGCCCGCCGCTTTGCCGATGCCGAGTGCCAGATGGCCGGCCTTCCGGCCCATCGTGATGATGAAGTACCATCGTGAAGTCGTCTTGGCGTCGACCATCAGGTTCTTGACGATGTCGACGCCGTAGTGGCGTGCGGTTTGGAAGCCGAACGTATCGACATAAGCGGGCAGGAGGAGGTCATTGTCGATCGTCTTGGGCACATGCACCACGCGGATCCGCCCTTGCGACTGCTCCTCGAGCTTCATGGCAGAGAAGGCCGTGTCGTCGCCGCCTATCGTGATGAGCTGCGAGACGTTCAAGCGCAGAAGTGAGATGATCGTGTTCTCGAGGTGAGCGGGCTTGAGCGTAGGGTTGGCGCGCGAGATGCCGATGTACGACCCACCACGGAAGTGGATGCGGCTCACGTTCTCGATGGTCAGCGGGGTGACGTAATCGATGTTGCCCTGCATGAGCCACTCAAAGCCGTCGCGGATACCGACAACGTCGACTCCTTCGAGCTCGCCGCGGATGGTCGCGGCGCTGATCACGCTGTTGATGCCGGGTGCAGGTCCGCCTGCTACGAGGATCGCCATCTTCTTCTGCTGGGTCGTCATGACTTTTTCCGGAGCAACCTGGAGACCAACCTCAATCCGAAAACATCTCGATCAGTGAATAGCGAAGCGATGTGAAACGAAAGGGCCTCTGGTGCGGTTTAGAGAAAGATGTGTTCTGGAGGATCACGGCTCTCGATTGACCCTTCTACGCTCTTCCGCATCGACTCCACGCCTCGTCGGAAGACGAACGGCACGCCTCTCACGGAGGGTTCGTCGGAATGGCCGGCGGGTTCGCGACGAGGACGATTTCAGCGAGACGGCCGTCCGTATGCCATGGGTCGCCGCCGCCGTTTCGACCTCGCAGTTCCTTGTGAAAGTGGTCCTTCCAGATCACCTCCTGCACCTCGCCCGCCTTTCTGAGTTCGGCGACGATGCGGTCCCGCTCGGCGTCCACGTCCGGACCGATGTGGTGCGTCACCTGCCCCGTTGTGTAGCTGAGACCGACGCGCTCGTCGAACGTCGCCGCACCAAACCACACCGGGCGGTTGTCCTCCAGCTCATCCCAGCGCCAGAACCGCACGTGATGCCGCTGGCGCGGACTGTCGCCGACCGGCTGTTCGAAGGCCAGATCCTCCTTGCGCCCGAAGAGGTAGAGGTTGCTGACCGGCGCCTCGTCGTCCGGCCGGCCGAGCGCCGAGTCGGCCGTGATGCGGACACTGCTGTCGAAGGTGATTGGGCTCGCCGGGAACCAGCCCGCCTTGGTCATCACCTGGATGACATCCGATTCCGAACCCACCAGGGCGATGTTGACCGGGTCGCCGGGAATGCCGCTTGCGGTATGCGTGACGCGCGGCCCGCCGCCTAGCCTGGGGTCGTCCTCGATCGCGGTCCGCCAGAAGAGCGGAGCCACGACATAGGCCATGAGGAGGTAGCCGAAGATCACTCCGGCGGCCACGTACAAACGATGCTGCAGGCGCGACCGCCGTGCGGATGGCCGCGACGGTTGCGCGCTGCCGGCGGTGACCGCCTCGCTGGGCTCGGCTTCCATGGCTTCCCTCCAATCGCGCGTCACAGCTTCTCCCGTCAAGCCGCGTTAAGATGCCGCGCATTCGCGACCCGTCATAAGGCCCCACGAGCCGGGCGACTGCGGGCTCCCGTTCCTCGCTGCGGCTTCGCCGTCCGGGCCCATAGACGGCCTATAGACGGCTCAGCACTTTGATTGCTTCGAACCAGACGATACTGGAGAACCCGGCGACCACCGCGATCGCAACGTCGCTGGGGTGTTGCTGGGCCATGCGAAACAGATCGCGAACGGCCGGCGTGTAGAGCACTATGGCGAGCAGGGCGAGGCCTCCGGCGACGACCCACCAGAGAGCGCGATTGGGTACGTGCAGCGTTTCCAGAATGGTTTGATCCCAGGATCGATTGCTGAAGATCAACCCGAAGTTGGCGACGATCAGCGTCGTGAAGGTCAAGGCGCGCGCATCGTCTTCGACCAGTCCGCGAGACAGCGCGATCACGAACACGCCGAGGACGATGAGCAGCACGCTGGCTCCCTGGAGGGCGCTCAAGCCAAGCAGGCGGGCTCCGAAGAGTGGGTCTTTTGGATTGCGCGGCGGGCGGCGCATGATCGTGCGATGCTCTGGCTCGGCTTCGAAGACCACTGAGCAGGCCGGCTCGATGATCAGATGCAGGAAGGCGATGTGCACCGGCAGCAGCACCATTGGCAGCCGGAGCACGACCGGAATGAGCGACATCCCTGCGATCGGCAGATGAATCGCCAGGATGTAGGCCATGGCGTTCTTGAGATTCTCGAAGACACGGCGCCCGGAACGGATCGCCTGGACGATCGAGGAGAAGTCGTCGTCCGACACCACGAGCGCCGATGCCTCACGCGCGACGTCCGTGCCACGACCGCCCATGGCGATTCCGATGTCGGCTGCCTTGAGGGCCGGCGCGTCGTTCACCCCGTCGCCAGTCATGGCGACGACCTCACCGTTGGCCTGCAGCGCCTGTACCAGGCGCAGCTTCTGCTCCGGGGCGACGCGGGCGAAGATGTTCGCGGTCCGTACCTGCTGCCTGAGTTGCGCATCGCTGAGCTGGTTGAGATCGGCGCCCGTCAATGCATTCTCCGGCGACCGCAGCCCGATCTGGCGGGCGATGCTCTGGGCGGTGTGCGGATGGTCGCCGGTGATCATCGCCACGCGGATACCGGCCGCGTAGCATTCTTGGATCGAGTTCGGCACGTTGTCGCGCACCGGGTCGGCGAGCCCGACGAGGCCCAGTAGCTCGAAGGCGAAATCGTGCTGTTCCGTCGGCAGTGCGTCTGGCGCAAACCATGCGCGAGCCACACCGAGCACACGCAGGCCGTCGGCACCCATGTTCTCTACCTGGGCCAGCAACTTTGCTTGCTGCCCCGCGCTCAGGTGGCAGAGGTCGGCGATCGCCTCGGGAGCCCCTTTGGCGGCGATCACATACTCGCGCCCATCGGGCGAGCGCCAGACGTGTGACAGAGCCAGAAGCTGTTCCGAAAGCGCGTACTGGCGGACCAGCTTCCAGTTGGGATGGAGATGCTCGGTGCCGGCGAGTCGACGCTGGCCGAGAGCCTGGAATGCCTTCTCCATCGGATCGAACGGGTCACGCTGGCTTGCGAGGATGCCGAATTCGACCAGCTCGTGAACCTCCTCGGGAAGCGGCGCGGCCGGGTCCGACGGCACATCGTAGTCGGCCTTCTCGGTGAACAGCTTGCGAACCGCCATCTGGTTGAGGGTGAGGGTGCCGGTCTTGTCGACGCACAACACGGTGGTCGAGCCCAGCGTCCCCAGCGCTGCCACGCGCCGCGTGAGCACGCGCTGCTGCGAGATGCGCCACGCCCCGAGGGCCAGGAACACGGTCAGCACCGCGGGGAACTCGTTCGGCATGATCGCCATGGCGAGGGTCAGTCCGGCGAGGAAGCCGTTCAGCCAGTCGGCTCGGGTCAA
The DNA here is from genome assembly GCA_963745025.1 of uncultured delta proteobacterium. Lineage (GTDB taxonomy): Bacteria > Desulfobacterota > Binatia > JACPRU01 > JACPRU01 > CAVQIG01. The sequence continues at coordinate 70,324 of CAVUWD010000007.1, read as the reverse complement.
GCCGTAGGCAAGCACCACCAGCACGCACAGGGCGACGCCGATGGCTGCGAGCCAGCGCACCAGTCGGGCCGTCTCGCGCTGCAAGGCACTGCGTTCCGGTGCAACTGTCTGCAGCGCCTTGCCGATCCTGCCGATCTCGGTGTGCGCTCCGACGCGTTGCACCACGGCGATGCCGTGCCCCCGTGTGACCAGTGTGCCGGCGAAGACGAACGGCTGTCCGTCGCCACCTGGCTGGATGATGGAACTGGTTCCGTCCCAGGTGGTCTTGTGAACGGGCACCGATTCGCCGGTTAGAAGTGATTCGTCGGTCGACAGATTGAAGCATGACACCACCGCCGCATCGGCGGCGACGCGATCGCCCTCCGACAGTACCAGCACATCGCCTCTAACCACCTCGCGGCCAGGGATGCGTTGCCGGCCGCCGTCCCGCACGACCAGCGCCCGCGGGCTGGTGAGGTCGCGCAACGCAGCCAGCGCACGCTCCGTCTTGCGTTCCTGATAGAGGGTGATGCCAGCCACCAGGAAGACGAAGCTCAGCAGGATCAGGGCCTCCTGCAGGTCGCCGAGGAATACGTAGACGATGCCGCAAGCGAGCAGCAGCAGGAACATCGGCTCGCGTACGATGTCCGCCAGGCTTGCGAGCACGCCACTGCGCTGGCTGGCCGGCAGCTCGTTGAAGCCATCGGCCGCCAATCGCGCGCCCACCTCTTTGCTGGTGAGCCCGGAGTCTATCCCGGCTGGCTCGGTCATCAGTGTGTGAAGAAACTCTAGACTATGGCGTTGTCGAGACGGTGCCCTGGACGGCTACATGCTGCACCCGATTCACCTCCGGTCAGCTATACGGTAAAACCCCGCCGGCGGATTTTCCAGCATGACCTCGCGACGACCACAGCCTCCGGCGCTCGACGACGAGCTCATGAGCGCCGTCGCCCCAGGCGCGAAGAATGCGGGCAAATGAAGATCGCAGTCGTCGGCACAGGAATCTCCGGCCTCCCCGCAGCGTGGCATCTCGCCCGCATCGCGACGTTACGGTGTTCGAAAAGAACGACTACGCGGGCGGCCACAGCCACACGGCGACGATCGCCGAGGAGGGGCGCGAACTCGGCCTCGACACCAGGTTCATCGTCTACAACGATCGCACCTATCCCCGCTTCTCGGGGATGCTCGCCGATCTCGGCGTCGCCACGCAGCCAAGCGAGATGTCGTTCAGCATGCGCTGCGACCGCTGTGCCGTGGAGTACAGCGGAAGCGGACAGCCGCAACAACTGGTGCATCGCGCTGCTCACCTTCGGCGAGGGCTGGCACAACAACCATCATCGCCACCCCGGCTCGGCGCGGCAGGGCTTCTTCTGGTGGAAACTCGATGTCACCTGGCTGATCCTGAGGGCGCTCTCCTGTGCGGGGGTCGTCTGGGATCTTCAGCTCCCGCCGCGGGCGCTGCTCGAGCGCGCGGCAGCGTAGGAGAGCGCTGCGATTGACTTCAACGTCGGGCGGCAGAAACGCGGTCCACGGCGCCGAATCGTGTTTGCAGCAATGACCATCCCCTCTACAAAACCGCTGATCTTGCTGACCGGTGCCACCGGCTACGTGGGCGGACGGTTGTTGAAGGCGTTGCAGGGCGCCGGCTATGCGGTGCGCTGCATCGTACGGCGGCCTGACTTCTTGGCGCCGCGCGTCAGCGCCGAGACCGAGATTGTCAAAGGCGACTGTCTCGATGCCGCCTCACTGCCGGCGGCCTGCGCCGGCGCGCACACGGCGTACTACTTGGTGCACTCGATGGGCTCGGCCGGGGACTTCACCGCGCAGGACCGGACGGCAGCGGCCAATTTCGGTACGGCGGCCCGCGCCGCCGGTGTGCAGCGCATCATCTATCTCGGCGGGCTTGGCGACTCGGGTGAGCGGCTGTCGCCGCACTTGCGCAGCCGGCACGAAACGGGTGAGGCGCTGCGGGCCAGCGGGGTGCCGGTGATCGAGCTGCGCGCGTCGATCATCCTGGGGTCGGGCAGCTTGTCCTTCGAGCTCATCCGCGCCCTGGTGGAGCGCTTGCCGGTGATGCTCTGCCCGCGTTGGGTGCGCACGCCCGCGCAACCGATCGCCGTCGAGGACGTGCTGGCCTATCTGCTCGCGGCCATAGAGTTGCCGCGCGGACAGGAAGGGATCTTCGAAATCGGCGGCGCCGATCGCGTGTCGTATGCCGACATCATGAACGAGTACGCGCGGCAACGCGGGTTGCGGCGGTTGATGATTCCCGTGCCGTTCTTGACGCCACGGTTGTCGAGCCTGTGGTTGGGGCTCACCACACCGGTGTACGCCCGTGTCGGGCGCAAGCTGATCGAGAGCGTGGAGAACGAAACCACGGTGCAGGACGACCGCGCCTTGCGGGTCTTCCCGATCCAGCCGATGGGGCTGCGCCAGGCAATCCAGCGGGCCATCCTGAATGAAGATCAGGAGTACGCAGCCACCCGTTGGTCGGACGCCATCTCCTCGGCCGGCCTGCCGCCGTCCTGGGGCGGCATGCGCTTCGGTACGCGCTTGGTTGATTCGCGTGCCGTTCGCGTGCCGGTGTCGCCGGCCGCGGCATTCGCGGCCATCGAAGGTATCGGCGGTGCAACGGGTTGGTTCTACGGCAACTGGCTGTGGCGGTTGCGCGGTTTCATTGATCTTCTTTTCGGGGGTGTGGGCATGCGGCGCGGCCGCCGCCATCCCCAGGAGCTGGTTGTAGGGGACACCGTCGACTTCTGGCGCGTGGAATCCTACGACCGGCACCGCCAGCTACGTCTGATTGCGGAAATGAAGCTCCCTGGCCGCGCCTGGCTGGAGTTCGAGGTCGAGCCGGACACGAACGGTACGACGATCCGTCAGACCGCGGTATTCGATCCCGTCGGCTTGCTCGGCCTGTTGTACTGGTATGCCGTCTACCCGCTGCACGCCCGAGTATTTGCCGGCATGCTCCGTGGCGTGGCCGCGCGTGCGACGAAACTGCGGGGTGGGCAAGTTGCTGCTGTCGCGATGGTGAAATGAGCGCGATCAGGCTTGGGCCGCACCGGCCCCTGGGGGCTTGGCAGCAACAGGGGGGACGGCATATCAATCATGGCGAGCGCGTTGGAGCAAAGATTTGTCGGAGACTCTTGGCCTCGCTACGCCGCGGCCGATCGCGCTCGGGGGCGGCTCAATCCGTACGTGCGCTCGAGCAGACGGCGCACTCGTGCCGCCAGCTCTTCGGCGTCGAACGGCTTGACCACGTAGTCGTCGGTGCCCGCAAAGAATCCGCCCTTCTTGCTGTTGGCATCATCCCGCGCGGTCAACATGATGATCGGCAGGAAGGCCGTTTGCAGATCGGCGCGCAGTCGTTTGCAGACCTCGAGTCCGTCCATTCCCGGCATCGTCAGGTCGAGCAGGATCAGATGCGGCGGCGACTCCTCGATCCTATGCAGTGCCTCCAACCCGTTCGCTGCCTCGTCGAACAGCAGCGAACGGTCCACGCGCTCGAGCCCCTTTCTGATGAACAATCGGAGGTCTTCGTTGTCGTCGACCACCAGGATCCGCGGCCGGGTGATCTCGCCGGGATCGGCCGAACGCGCCTTGGCGGTGGAGGTCGATTCCGTGCCGGTCGCGGCGCCGCTCTTCGCGGGTCGAGGTGCCTCCGTCGGTTCCTCGACCTTCGGCACGGCCCCGCAAGAGGGGCAACTGTTCCACTCGGGCTTGAGCGGCTCGGAGCACGTGGCGCAGCTGCGCACCAGCTGATGGCGACAGAACGGGCAGACCGCGAACCGCTCCTCGATCGGATTCGAGCACTGCGGGCACGTCGGCCCCTGCGACTCGACCTGCACCGAGCCGAGCACCTCTTCCGGGGTCGTGCGGCCGGCCTCGATTTTCGACAGTGCGTCCTCGATCAGCGTCGTCATGCCCTCGGCTCGCGACACCCGCCTTAGAACGCTATCCGGCGCCCTGCTCTCGATCGTCTGCCGGACCTTCTTGGTGACCTCCATCACCTCGTAGACTCCGGTCCGCCCGGAAAACCCGGTCCGCCGGCAGGCGGGGCAGCCTTGGCCCTTTCGGACAGAACGCCCCTTCAGACCGAGCGCCTTTGCCGTCGCTTCGTCGACGACGGCAGGCTCGGAACAACGCTCGCAGACCGTTCGCACCAGCCGCTGGGCGACGACCGCGATCAGCGAGGAAGCGAGGACGTGGTGCTCTATGCCCAGCTCCAACAGCCGCGTGACGGTGGAGCTAGTGTCGAGGGTATGGAGCGTTGACAGCACCAAGTGCCCCGTCTGGGCGGCGTGGAAGGCGATCTCGGCGGTCTCTCGGTCGCGGATCTCGCCGACCAGGATCACGTCGGGATCCTGGCGCAGCGTCGACCGCAGGACGTCGGCGAAGGTGAGCCCTTGCTTCACGTTCACCTCGACCTGGTTCACCGCCTTCATCTCGTACTCGATCGGGTTCTCGATCGTGACGATGTTGATCTCCGGGGAGAAGATCTCCTGGATGACCGCGTAGAGGGTGCTCGTCTTGCCGCTGCCGGTCGGCCCGGTCACCAGGATCATGCCCTCGGGCTTGCGGATCGCGGCGCGCAGCGTAATCAGATCGCGCCGAGGAAGGCCTACCGAGTCGAGGCTGCGCAGCGCGGTCGTCGGGTCGAGGACGCGCATGACGATCTTCTCGCCGTCGCTGGTCGGCAGAGACGACACTCGAACGTCGGCCGTCCTGCCTCCGGCGCGGATCTTGAGGCGCCCGTCCTGCGGTACGTGCCGCTTGGTGATGTCGAGCTTGGCCATGACCTTGATGCGGGCCACGATCGCGCTCTGCACCCACTTGGGGAGTTGCAGTCCCTCCTCGAGGATGCCGTTCACCCGATAGCGCACGTACACGATGTTCGGGCCCGGCTCGACGTGGATGTCGCTCGCCGAGTTCTTGAGCGCTGCGTCGAAGATGCAGTTGACCATCTTGATGACGGGGGCGCGCTCCGCCTCGCGAGAGAGCTCCTGCTCGCTGACGTTGTCGCCCCTCTTGTCGTCGACCAGCACCGAGACTCTCTGCTCGTCAGGAATCTGCGAAAGCAGGGCGCCGATCGTGCCGTTCATCTTGTAGCAGTTTTCGATGGCTTCGAGCACTGCCGAGCGCATCGCCACGGTCGGGCGAATGCGTCGGCCGGTGGCGAATTCGAGCTCCCGGATGCCCTCGTGGTCGAGCGGATTGGCCATGGCGAGCAGGAGGTGGTTGCCCTCCACCCTCAACGGGACGACGCTCAACTTTGACCGCGACCTTTTGGTCGACGAGCTGGATGGCCGCGTCGTCGAAGACCACGCCGGGCAAGTCCACGACCGGAATCCGCAGCGCTCTGGCGAGCTCGCGAAGCGACTTGCTCCTCGCTCACCACGTCCAAGTACTTCAGAACGTCGATGACCGAGCGACCCTCGGACGCGGCCGATAGCTCGACGAGCTGCATCTTCGCCCGGATCGGCCGTGCCATGCTTGACGAGGAATTGAAGTAGCCGTTTCTCGGCATTGCTGAGAGTTGCCATGCCGACATCGATACAGCAAGCGATATGCCGCACACGTAGGTGAGGTTCGTAGGTATTCAAAACTAAGTGATTTTCAGGACCTTACGTGTCCTCACGGCCGATTCAGAGCTGTCGGCAGCCGCTCCCGATTCACGTTTCTTGACAATCGTGTACCGGCGACCAAGCCTCATCGCCAAATTCGCGACATAGAAACCGGACCGTGGGCACCGAGGCACTTCCGCTCGGTGGAGAGACCGGTGCCCTTTGAGTTGCAGCCGAGGAGCACGCCCAGGCTGACCTCCTCGCGGTACGGAGCGTGACGCTTGCTTCCGTTGGCTCGCCGAGAGAAGATCATGGGATTCCGTCTGCTCGAAGCCGTTACGATTCGAAGGAGGTCGAGATGAAAGAGCAACTCAAGTTTTACATCGACGGGCGCTGGGTGGAGCCGCTCGGGAAGAAGACGATCGACGTCATCAACCCGGCCACCGAAGAGGTGATCGGTCGCGTGAGCCTGGGCAGCGCCGAGGACGTGGACCGCGCCGTCGCCGCGGCGCGCAAGGCGTTCCCGAAGTGGTCGCAAACCACGAAGCAGGAGCGGATCGCGCTGATCCAGAAGATCCAGGCGTGCTACCAGGAGCGCCTCGGCGAGCTCGCCGAGACCGTCTCGCTCGAGATGGGCGCGCCCAAGTGGCTCGCCAAAGCCGCGCAGGCTCCCGTCGGGATGGCGCACATCGTGCAAACGCTACAGGTGCTCCAGGGCTTCGAGTTCGAGGAGCAGCGCGGCAAGACGAAGATTCTGAAGGAGCCGGTCGGCGTCTGCGGCTTCATCACGCCGTGGAACTGGCCGATCAACCAGGTCATGTGCAAGGTCATGCCGGCGCTCGCGGCCGGGTGCACGATGGTCCTGAAGCCGAGCGAGGTGACGCCGCTGAATGCGATCATCCTGACCGAGGTCTTCGACAAGGCGGGCGTGCCGCCGGGCGTCTTCAATCTGGTGAACGGGGATGGCCCGACGGTCGGCGCCGCGATCGCCTCGCACCCCGACGTCGACATGGTGTCGTTCACGGGCTCGACCCGCGCCGGCATCCAGGTGGCGAAGAACGCGGCCGACACCGTGAAGCGCGTCACGCAGGAGCTCGGCGGCAAGTCGGCGAACATCATCCTCGAGGACGCCGATCTCGCCAAGGCCGTCGCCGGCGGCGTGCAGTCCTGCTTCATGAACAGCGGCCAGTCCTGCAACGCGCCGACCCGGATGTTCGTCCCTGCGGCGAAGCACGCCGAGGCGCTCCGGCTCGCCAAGGCGGCGGCCGAGAAGGTGGTCGTCGGCGATCCGTCGAGCGACGCGCAGGTCCTCGGGCCGGTTGCCAGCAAGATGCAGTTCGACAAGATCCAGGGGCTCATCAAGAAGGGCATCGACGAAGGCGCCGAGCTGGTGACGGGCGGGCTCGGCAAGCCCTCCGGGCTCGACAAGGGCTACTACGTGAAGCCGACGGTCTTCGGGAACGTCCGCAACAAGATGACGATCGCCCGCGAGGAGATCTTCGGGCCGGTGCTCTGCATCCTTCCCTACCAGACCGAGGAGGAGGCGATCGCGCTCGCGAACGACACCCCTTACGGGCTCTCCGGATACGTGCAGTCGGGAGACGTGAAGCACGCGGAGAGGGTCGCCGCGCGGCTTCGCACCGGAAACGTCCACCTGAACGGCGCGGGCCCCGATTTCGCGGCGCCGTTCGGCGGCTACAAGCAGTCGGGCAACGGCCGCGAGTGGGGCGCAGAGGGGTTCGAGGAGTTCTTGGAGACGAAGGCGGTGATGGGCGTTGCCGCGTAGTCGCGCCCACGCATCTCGTTCGAAGCCCGGGGCCGGGTCCGCAGCGGATCTGGCCCCGTCATTTTCGCTCTGCGCTTACGAGACGCCCGTTCGGTCACTTCTCTCCGCGAAGCGCGGATGGTAGGTCATTCCCCATGGCATATCGAGAAATGAGCGAAGAGGAGATCCGCACGCGCGTCCGCGCGCTCGTCGAGGAGGCGCATCCGGATCGCACGGACCAGTTCACGTTCCGAGGGAAGCAGTTCGATCACGGCCTCGCTTGGGTCCACTTCCCCGAGCACCTCGGCGGCCTCGGTGTCTCCCCGAAGCTCCAGGCCGTCGTCGCGGACGAGCTCCGCCGGCACGCGAAGACCCTCTACGACGACATGCTGATCAATCCGATCGGCATCGGCATGGGAGCGCCGACGGTCCTCACGCACGGCACCGAGTGGATGAAGAAGAACCTGCTGCGCCGGATCTTCAGCGGCGAGGACATCTGGTGTCAGCTCTTCAGTGAGCCGGGGGCGGGCTCCGACGTGGCGGGGCTCGCGATGCGCGCCGTCCGTGACGGCGACTCGTGGGTCGTCAACGGACAGAAGGTCTGGACGAGCCTCGCGCACATCTCGAAGTGGGGGATGCTGCTCGTGCGGTCGAATCCCGACGTACCGAAGCACCAAGGCATGTCGTACTTCCTGCTCGACATGCAGAGCCCGGGCGTCGAGGTCAGGCCGCTTCACCAGATCACCGGCGAGGCGGAATTCAACGAGGTCTTCCTCGCGGACGTGCGGATCCCCGCCGACCGGATGATCGGAGCGGAAGGCGAGGGCTGGAAGGTGGCGATCACCACGCTCATGAACGAGCGAAGCGCGATCGGCGGCGGCGGCGTGTCCCGGCGGGGCGGTGGCTCGATGGGCATCCTGCTCGACCTCTGGAAGGCGCGCGATCCGAAGCGGCTCTCCGCCGAGGCCGAAACCATCCTCCGCGACCGGATCACGCGCCTGTGGATCGACTCGGAGCTGCTGCGGATGACGATCCAGCGGGCGCGCGCCGCGCAAAAGGCCGGGAATCCCGGGCCGGAGGGCTCGGTCGGCAAGCTCGCGCTGGCCGAGCTCAACAAGCGGATCTGGGAGTGCGGCATGGACGTGATCGGCGCCGACGCGCTCGTCTACGAGGCGGGTTACGAGCGGCGCCGCCCGTCGGGCGAGAGCCACGGGACGAAGCTCGCGATCGCCAAGTACCAGTTCCTGCGCTCGCGCGCGAACTCGATCGAGGGCGGGACGTCCGAGGTCCTGCGCAACATTCTCGGCGAGCGTGTGCTCGGTCTTCCCGGCGAGCCCCGCGCGGACAAAGACGTGCCGTGGCGCGACGTGCCGAGGAGCTCGTGATGGACTTCGCGTTCACGGAAGAGCACGAGGAGCTGCGGCAGGCCGTCCGCCGATTTCTCGAGAAGGAATCGAGCGAATCCGCCATGCGCGCGGCCATGGAGACCGAGCGCGGCTTCGAGGCGCGCGTCTGGGACCGTCTGGCGTCCGAGATGGCGCTCCCGGGGCTCGCCACACCCGAGCGATACGGCGGAGCGGGGCTCGGACCCGTGGAGCTCGCGATCGTGATGGAAGAGATGGGGCGCGTGCTCTTTTGCGGGCCCTATCTTTCGACCGCGGTCCTCGCCGTCGGCGTGCTCACGACGATCGCGGACGACGCGGCCCAGGCAGAGCTTCTCCCCGAGATCGCCGCGGGGCGGGCGATCGTCACGGTGGCGACGACGGACGACAACGGCCGCAGCGCGCCGGAGTCCCCGCCGGCGCGCGCGGTGCGCGATGGCACGGGCTGGCGGCTCGACGGCGTGGCGAACTTCGTGCTGGACGGCCACTCGGCAGACGTCATCCTCGTCGTCGGCCGCGCCGACGACGGGGTCGGGATCTTCCGCGTCGAGGGCGGCGCGCCGCGGCTCGACCGGCGCCTCTTGCCGACGCTCGACCTCACGCGAAAGCTCGCGCGGCTCGTGCTTTCCGGGACGCCGGCGACGCGGATCTCCGCGCGGCGACGCGACGGCGGGGCTCGAGCGGGTACTGGCTCTCGCGGTGATGGCGCTCGCCGCCGAACAAACGGGCGGCGCGCAGCGCTGCCTCGAGATGGCGACCGACTATGCGCGGACGCGTCTCCAGTTCGGCCGTCCGATCGGCTCCTTCCAGGCCATCAAGCACAAGTGCGCCGACATGCTCGTCGAGGTCGAGTTCGCGCGCTCCGCGGTGTACCACGCGGCGTTCCGCGCCGCGGATCGAGACGAGGAACTGCTCGTCGGCCGCGCACATGGCGAAGTCGTACTGCTCGGAGGCGTACTTCCACGCCGCCGCGGAGACGATCCAGATCCACGGCGGCATGGGCTTCACGTGGGAGCACCCCGCGCATCTCTACTTCAAGCGCGCGAAGGCGAGCGCGATTCTTTTCGGCGACGCGGTCGAGCAGCGCCGGAAGCTCGCCGCGCGGCTCGGAATCTGAGGGACAGGATCCGGGGCGTACGCAACGGACGCCGCGGACGTCGCTTGTTGGCTGAGCTTGTCCTCAATAGCCCCGTTTCGGGTACAGAACGGGCACAATTTCGGGGACAGCCACCTGTGGTTCTCGAGGTGGTCGCGGCGGGCGAGCAAGAGGCGTCGGTTGAAGCGCGTGCCGACGTCCGCCGCGATGACAATCTTGAGGATGCGCTCCAAACGAATAGTGAGATCCAGACGGAGGTCGCCACCGTGCGGGACGCTCGAATGTGTACGAAAGTGCACATGCCGCCCTCGTATGGGCTCGTGCATCCGTAAATTTCGTCGCAAATCCGGATCAAGCACGACTGGCATGGTTGGTGCTCATGCAAGCTCTTACCTTGCATGAGCAAATTGCAAAAAGCATCATCGGCGAGCGCTTCCCCCGGCTTCAGGCAAACGCCGACTTTTGGCGCTCGGCTGAGACGCGTCCATTCGGTCCTGGTAGTTGATGACGAGCGCGGCGCTCGCGACTCCCTTCGCCTGATCCTTGAGCCCCATTTCCGTGTGTTGACTGCCAACCGAGGGGAGGCCGCGTTCAGGATTCTGGAACGCGAACCCGTCTCGGTCATGACGCTCGACCTGCCGATGCCGGGATGGGGCGGCCCCGAGACGCTGCTCAAAATTACGGGGCGGGCGTTGATCTGAGGACGGACCAGAGGGTGGCTCTGAGAAGACAGGGTACTCAGTCGTACGGCAAGCGATGCGCGCGTCGCTCGCGAGGCGGGTTCTCGCTCATCGAGTTACTCATCGCGGTGCTGCTCATTACCGTCGGCTCGCTGGCTACGATTACGATGCAGCGGGCCGCGGTGAAGAAAAACAATCTCACCGATACACGTCAAGCCGGTGCGCAGTTGGCGCGCGAGATCCTCGAGACGGTCCGCCAGACGAATTACGCCAGCGCGAATTTGAACACGACCAGCGGTAGCTTCATCACGCTGAGTGGTAGCACCCGTCCGGGTCTCATCCGGGTCACGACGAATCCGGGTAACATCTTCACCCGGCAGCTGAAGGTCGACGACAATACTCCCATCGCTAACGTGAAAAAAATTCAGGTGCAAATCACCTGGAATCAAAGCGGGATCGCGCAGAGTCTGGTACTCGCCACCTTCAAGACCAGGGATAACTGACCCGTGAAGAAGACGCTGTTACGCCACGCGGGTGTTTCGCTCATCGAACTCCTAGTGGTGATGGTCATCCTGTCAATCGTCTCGGCCGCCCTTTTCACGATCTTTGCGGCGGGAACGCAAAGCTTCTCATACGGGACCAAGACGGCGAACTTACAGACCGGTCTAGCCGGAGCGCTGAACGTGGCGCTCGACGACTTGTCCGTGGCGGGATACTTGCGGACTGGCCCTACCTTCGCTTTCACCTCCGTCACGTTGGCGGCCGGCACGACCTCCGCCTCAGTCACGTTCGAGGGTGATGTCAATTCGGATGGCTTCGTGGATCAGGTCACCTACGACGTCGCGAGCGGTGTGCTTCGCCGCACGATCGATCTCGGGACGGCGTCCGGGACGTTCACCAGCGGCGGGGCACCCTCGACGACGCCACTGATGGCCAACCTGACCTCGACCAGCCCGGACCCGGCCGGTTTCCAGGTCACGTTTCTCGACGCAACACGAACGGTGATCACGAGCAATTTACAAAACGCCCGCTACGCGCAGGTGACGCTGACCGTTCGCGACACCACGGTGAAGAGCGCCACCTCGCTAGCGAGGAGCCTCGTTGGCGAAACGACCCTCAGGAACTTCAGGTCCTGAGTGAGAACAAGAGCAACAGAGGCGGCCATGATCGTACTCAGACGACAGGAGCGGAGCGCAGAGAGCGGCATCGCCCTAGTGATCTCGCTGGTGACGCTGCTGATTCTCACGTTGATCGGATTCGGGCTTTTGGTTTCGAGCGACGGCTCGACGCGCACAGAGACCGGGTTCAAGGCTCAAACACTTGCTTTTGAAGCGGCCGACGCGGGAATCGAGCATGCTCGAGAACAAATGCGTGCGAACGGCAATTGTCAAAGCCAAGCAAGCCGCAATGCGTTGCTGGCAGCGAATAGTCCGCTGGTCGACCCCAGTGCGCTGTCGACTTTTAACGGCACGAATGGAACCACGAACGCAACGTCGCCGACGTCGCCGACCCTGGTCGCCAGCACAACCAATCTTTCCCCGAGCAGCTATCAGGTGTTCGTCAGCAACAACCTAGGGAGTCGCAACCCCGTCCTGTTCCCCACTCTAGGCTTGTCGACTGGCGATACACCGACGAGCACTACAGACACCGACCACGCCCTCACCCTGACCTCGTTTGCATCGGGACCGAACAGCATCGGTTTTGCCGCGGTGCAGGCAGACGTGCTGTGTCCACAGCTGCTGAACCTACCACCTCTCCCGGCCACGCTCGTCTTGCCGGGACCGGATGTCTGTTACGACGGCGACAACTCGAATCCATATACCACCACCAACACGGGCACTGGTAATTGCGCCATGGCGATTGGTGTCACTTCGCCGACTGCGGCGAATTCGGTCATGCACGGCAACAGCGACCCCTCCACCATTTGCGGAAGCAATGGGTGGTCCGGGATTCCATCGAGCCGCTTGGGTGCCGGCTACTCGGATTCCAACTACAGGAGCTGTGATCCCGCGGGCGGTTCCCCGCTTGGGGGACCTCAAGTCGTCAAGAACTTCATCGACGATCTTCACAACCCCGGGACCAATCCCTACAACACCTCACCAGGTTACAGCAATGACCCCTCTCCATTCCCGGGCACGAGTCCGAACCTCACGAATGTTGCCTACCTGCAGAACTTGATGGCGCAAATAAGGGTTTTTGCCGATTTCACATCCACAAGTGACCCGGAATTCACGCTCGGCACCACGACGAATCCAACGATCGTATCCATAGACGGCGACTTTACGCTCTCTAGTTCGGAGTGCGGGTCGTCGACTTCTTGCGCGGGCATCCTTGCCGTTACGGGAACGCTCAATCTCAACGGAAATTGGAACTATACCGGCGTGATCTATGCCGTCGGTGTAGGCGCCGCGATTCAAAACGGAAATGGTGCCGGAAACCTGAACGGCTCCATACTGGTCGCCAATACGGTGACACCATGGACCGTTGACTCTGCCTACGTGGGGATTCCTCACGTCAACCTCAACGGCGGCGGTAACGGCACTTGGGGATACGTAAGCACGGTGGATCAGGGGGAAGTCGTCTTGCCACTGCTGCCGCCCAAGAGGATATCTTTCCAGCAGCTCAGGTAGTCGATGAATCGCTCCCTATTCCCGGGCGGGCTAACCGCCGCCGGATTTAGTCTAATCGAACTGATGGTCACGATCGTGATCCTCGGGGTCCTCGTTCAGATCGGTCTTCCTGCAATTCAACAGATTCGCTTGATGAACTCGCTGGATAGCGGTCAGCGGGTCGTGAGCAGCGCGCTTCTTCGCGGTCGCTGGCTCGCAATCAATCGCGGTCAACAACACACCGTGACGCTAAGTGGCGGCAACCTCGTCCAGATTCGTAGCGGAGGCGCAGGCGGAACGGTGGTTCAATCAGCCAGCCTTTCCAACTTCGACTGCACCGTGGCCAGTTCGGACGCACCTTTCTCCTTTGATGGGCGAGGCTTTCTTACGTCCGGCTCGTCTAAGACGCTCACCATCACGCAACCGTCCCTGCCCGCGTCGAAAATAGTCGTGGTCAACTCGTTAGGTCGGGTAAGTACGCCGTAGACTTAAAGGCCAACGCCGAACCCGAGAGTTGTCAGTAAGACAATCGGGCTTCGGTTCAACCGCGTCATGGATCGGTTCTTTCTCGAGATCGGAGTTGATCTCGCAGACTTTTGGTTGAGTATAGTATTCTTGAGGCGCGCTTGCTACATTTTTTTGTCGTGACTAGGTTTCCTTTCGCGCCGCCGATGAGTTCCTTCGTCGAGCCGCAGGCGAAATCCCCGCCCTCGTAGCACGATGTCCGCCGATGGATGATCCCTTCAAGTCGCAAGCGGAGCGGGTGTCCCGCCCCGCATGCCGCCGCTGCGGTGCTACGATCGATCTAAAAACTCCCGATGTTCGCATGCTATGTTCCGCCTGCTCCGGGCGAATCCCCGACACCATGACTACGCGAGCGGCGGTCAGCACGATTGACCCGGCGCAATCCGGGGCGCTCGCGTACGATCGTGCTAAGGCTGCATTAGCGGAGCTTGTTGCCCGAGGACCGGTCCCCGAGATCGGCGGCGAGATCCACGCGGCCGGCAAGACCCTGATCTCGCTCGTGGCGCTGATTCCAATCGTTGGTCCGTATCTCATCCACCGCAGCGTGGTTCACACCGCGGCCGAAAAGCGCCGCCTGGCCTGGATGTCCGTCGCCCTGACGATTTTCGCGGCCACCTGGCTCATCGCGCAGTTACCCAGACCGGCGGAGTTCGATCCTCGCCTGCGCACCAGACTCGATTCCGAGATGAACGCGCTAGGTGTTCTGGCTGAGCAGTACCGCCAGGAGCACGGTGACTTCCCGGATGTCGCGACCTGGCGCCGTCTCGCCGACAGCGGAGACCCGCGCTTCTACGACCCGTGGGGGAAAGCGTATCGGTACGAACGGACTGTAGACGGCGTGACGATCCGCACGCTGGGCCGGGATGGGGTCGACGGCGGGATGGGGATGGATGCCGATCTCTCAGCTCATTTTTCACCGGCCGGCAGATAGCCTCGAACGCAGGGCGGCGTCGCGGCCACCGATAACACGTAGCGGGGTCGGCGATCTGTTAGGCCTCGATCCGTACGGAGCCTAGTTTGTCTCGGGAGATCGGCTTACCCGAGAATCCTATCGATAAGCATGGGCTGTCCTCCCCGAGGTAAGGTCTGCGGTGTCAGCGAAGCCCGGATGCTACGGGCAACCGGCCTGTGGGAGCGAAAGTCGGCCAAGGGCGAGACCTACCTGAGCGGCCAGCTTGGAGGTCTCAAGGTGCTCATCATGCGCAACCGCGACCACGAGAAGGAAGACGATCCGACGCACGTCCTGCTCTTCACCGAAGCGGCATCGAAGCAGGGGTGGTGAAGCGCGACGGCCGGCGCAGCAGCGGGAGAGCAGCGAAGAGCGCTTCTGACGCTATCCCACTGGCTTCAAGTCGAAGCCTCCGGCTTCGAACTCATGCCCGTAGATGTCGGTGACGTAGTATTCGGACTGATGCGTCGCCGGCCGCGCGCCCCATCCGTATTCCCAGATCCAGCCGGAGGGATTTCGAAAGTAGAAGGAATACATGTGATCGTTCGAGTGTTTGCCGAGCGCGATCGTCACCGGGATGTTGCGGCTTCGGACCAAGTCGTGTGTCAGGCCGACGTCGTCCAGGTTGTCGACCTCGATCATGAGGTGGTTGATCCGGCGCTCCGGCCCGCCGATCCCGAAGGCGACCGAGTGGTCCCGCTCGTTGCAGTGCATGAACATCGGCGTGAGCACGCGCGGTCCCATCGCGACCTTGTATTCGACGCCGCCGCGCATGCCGAGCGCGCGGTAGAATCGGTACGCAGCCTGCATGTCCTTCTGGCGAAGAATGCAGTGGCCGAGCCCGCCGGCGCCGGTCTTGAAGCGGCCGTGCATGCGGCGGCCCGGATGGAATGGCTTGGCAAACTGCACCTCCGGGCCGTGGAAGATCTCGGTCGGGTGGCCGTCGGGATCCTCGAGCTTGAGGATCTCGAGCACCCGCCGCTCGGCGGCCTCTTCTTCCGAGCCGACGCGGAAGCGGATGCCGGCGGCGGACAGCTGCTGTTGCATTTCGGCGAACTCTTCGCCGCCCGCGACGCGCCAGCCGAGATAGAGGACGTCGTCGCTACGGTCCTCGTGCAGGACGAGGCGATGGTGCCAATAATCCATCCGCAGGTAGCACCGACCGCGCTCGCCCTCGTCGACGAGCTCCAATCCGACGACCTCGGTCGCGAACTCCTTCCACGCGGCGAGGTCCTTGACGCCGATTCCCATGTAGCCAAGCTCGGTCAGCTGAGCCATTGCCGTCCTCCGATCTCCTGTTCTGCCGTCAGAGAATCGCTTCGATGAGGCCCGGGCCGCTTTCGCGGAGCATGCGGTCGAGATGCTTGACGAGATCGTCCGCGGTGCCGACCTTCGCCGCCGCGACGCCGAAGCCGCGCGCCAAGGCGCTCCAGTCGAGAGCGGGCGGCTCGAGCCCGGTTAAACCGCGCAGGTGCGGCCCCGGCTCGACGTTGCCGGCGCGCGCGGCCTCGATCTGAAGAATTCGATAGGCGCGGTTGGAGCAGAGGATCGTCGTGACGTTCAGGCTCTCGCGCGCCATCGTCCAAAGCGATTGAAGCGTGTACATCGCGCTGCCGTCCGCTTGAAAGGCGATCACCCGGCGGTCCGGGCAGGCGATCGCTGCGCCCACGGCGGTCGGAAGCCCCTGGCCGATCGCTCCTCCGGTGAGCATCAGACACGTGTGCCGCTTGGCCGCCGAAGCGAGCGCTCCGTAGGGGCCGCCCGAGGTCGCGCTCTCGTCGACGAGGATCGCGTTCTCGGGCTGGAGCGCCGCGAGCGCCGCGCCGAGGCTCGCGAGCGTGAGCGCGCCGCTCGGTGCCGATGGACGCTCGGTCGGCGGAGCGGCGACCGACTTCGGCGCGCCGAGCGCCTCGGCGAGCGCCTCGAGCGCACCGCTCGCGTCTTCTTCGACCCGCGCGAGCACCTCGACGTCCGCGCCTGGCGGCGCGAGCCGGCTCGGCACCCCGGGATAGCCGAAGAAGGAGACGGGGTCCTTCGCTCCCGCGAGGATGACGATGTCGGTCCCCGCGAGCGCATCGATGGCTTGGTCGGGGAAGTAGGGCAGGCGGGTCGCCGGCGGGACTCCCACGCCGCGCTCCATCCGCGCCACGAAAGTCTCCGTCATCAGCCGCGGGCCGGAGGCCGCGGCGATACGCGCGGCGGCGTTCAGGCCGCGCTCGCCGAGCGCTTCGCCGCCGAGGAAGATCGTCGCCCGCCTTGCGGAGCGCAGGCGCTCGGCGACGCCGTCGACCGTGCCGCCCGAGACCGGCGCTCGTTTGGCGACGCGGATCGGTTTGCCGACCGCGACGGCGTCGTTCCACTGGCAGTCGGCCGGGACGATCAACGTCGCGACCTGTCCCGGCGGCGTGAGCGACGCGGCGACCGCCTCGGCCATGTCGTCGCCGAGCGCCGCCGCGGACTTCGCCGAGCGCAACCACCCCGACACGGGCGATGCCAGCGAAGCGATGTCGCTCGTCAGCGGCGCGTCCGCGGCGACGTGCCACGTCGCGTGATCGCCGACGACGTTCACGACCGGCGAGCGCGCACGCCGTGCGTTGTGCAGGTTCGCCAGGCCGTTGGCGAGCCCGGGGCCGAGGTGGAGCAGCGTCATCGCCGGCTTTCCGGTCATGCGCGCGTAGCCATCGGCGGCACCCGTACAGACGCCTTCGAAGAGGCCCAGCACCGACCGCATGCCGGTTACGGCGTCGAACGCCACCACCAGCGGCATCTCCGTCGTGCCGGGATTGGCGAAGCAGACCTCCATGCCGGCGGCGAGCGCGGTTCGAATGAGGCTCTCGGCGCCGTTCATCGCGCGTCTTTCTTGAAGAAGTCCGACCCGAGCGCGACGCGGCGAACCGCGTCCGAATCCGTCGGCTGGTGGCCGATTCGATGCGCGGGGGGTGGGGCCTCGGCCACCCGATTCGACAATCGCCCGAGCGCGGTGACCTCGACTTCGACGAGATCGCCGACGTTCATGGGGCGCGAGTTCTTCGGCGTTCCGGAAAGGATGACGTCGCCCGGCAGCAGCGTGATGAAGCGGCAGAGGTCGGCGAGGATGTAGTCGATCGGGAAGAGCATCTCGGCGACCGCCCCATCCTGCACGACGTTGCCGTTGATGTACGTTCGGACGGTCGATTTTCGCACGTCGACGCCGCGGACGATCCCCGGGCCGATCGGACAGAACCCGTCCTGCCCCTTGACGCGCAGCATCGAGCCCGCGTCGGTCTCGCGGTAATCCTGGCAGCCGACGTCGTTGGCCGGCGCGAAGCCGGCGATATAGTTCCACGCCTCCTCGCGGCCGACGTTGCGCATCGGCTTGCCGATGATCACCGCGATCTCGCCCTCGTAGTTGAGATACCTGTCACCGGCGGGGCGGAGCAGCGTGCCGCGGTGGCTGTTCAGCGCGGTCGTCGGCTTTTGGAAATAGGTGGGCGTCTCGAGCTGCGGCGCCCGGAACTCCGCGCGCCGCGATTCATAGTTCAGATGGATGCAGAGGATCTTGGCGGGATCGCAGGGCGGCAGGTAGACGGCGTCGGCTTCCGCGATGACTCTGCCGTCGGCGAGCAGAAGTTTCTCTTCGGCCGGCCGCACCCACTTCGGCTGCCCCTCGTGCAGGATGCGGCGCCATTCCTCTCGCGGTCCGTCGAGCACGCTCATCGTCGTTCTCCCTTCTCCTAGGCGAATGATCCCTTCCGCGCGGCGATGTTCTTCACGTCGCAGAAGAAGTCGAAGCTCCACGTGCCGCCCTCGCGCCCGATCCCCGAATCGCGGCTGCCGCCGAACGGCGCCGCGAGTTCGCGCACGAAGAAGCAGTTCACCCACACCGTTCCCGCCACGACGCGGCCGGCGATGCGCATGGCGCGCTCCTCGTTCTTGCTGAAGATCATCGCGGCGAGCCCGTAGCGCGTCCCGTTGGCGAGGCGCACGAGCTCCTCTTCATCCCGGAACGTCTGCCACGTCAGCACCGGGCCGAACACCTCGCGCTGAACGATCTCCATTTCCTGGCGGGCGCCCTCGAGCAGCGTCGGCTCGAAGTAGAGCTCGCCGGCTTTGTGGCGATGGCCGCCCCAGAGCGGCTTCACCCCCGCCGCCAACGCGCGCTCGACGAATCCCTCCACGCGCTCGAAGTGCTCGCGGGTGATCAGCGGGCCGACGCGCGTCGTCTTCTCGCGCGGGTCGCCGACCGTCATGTGGGCGGCGGCGGCGCGGAGCTTGGCCTGGAACTCGCCGGCGACGCTGGCGTCGACCAGGACCCGCGTGCCGGCCAGGCACACCTGGCCCGCGTTCAGGTACTGTGCGGCCGCCGTCTGCGCCGCGGCGTCGAGATCCGCGTCGGCGCAGACGATGTAGGCGGACTTGCCGCCGAGCTCGAAGCTGACCGGGGTGAGCGAGCGCGCGGTCGCCTGGCCGATCAGCTTCGCCGTGTCGGTCGAGCCGGTGAAGCTCAGCCGATCGATGTCGGGATGCGCGACCAGCGCCGCCCCCGCCTCCTCGCCGATGCCCTGCACGACGTTCAGCACGCCGGGCGGCACGCCCGCTTGGGCGGCGATGTCCGCCATCAGCGAGCAGGTGAGCGGCGCCCACTCGGGCGGCTTGACCACGACCGTATTGCCGGCGGCCAGGCACGGCCCGACCTTCCACGTCGTCAGCATGAAGGGCGCGTTCCACGGCGTGATGAGCGCGGCGACGCCCGACGGATCGAAGCGCACGTGATTGACGACTTCGGGCGAGTCGATCGTCTCTTTGCCGAGCTTCAGCGCCCAGTCGGCGAAGAACTCGATGTTCAGCGCGGCGCGCGGCACGACGCGCGCGAGGTTGCCGATCAAGAGCGAGCCGTTGTCGGCGGTCTCGACGGCGGCGATCTCGGGCAGGCGGTCGCGAATCGTTTGCGCGAAGCGCTTGAGAATCGGATGGCGCCCTTCCGGTCCGAGCGCCGCCCACGCGGGAAACGCCGCGCGCGCGGCCGCGACCGCGGCGTCGATCTCCTCTGCGCCGCCGGCGGCGACGTCGGCGAGATGGCTGCCGTCGATCGGCGAGTGGACCGCGAACGTGCGCTTCGATGCGAGCCGCTTGCCGCCGACGAAATGCGCGGTCGATATCTCGACGCCTGCAACGTGTGCGACGTTCATCTGCTGCCCTCCAGGATCAAGTTGATCTTCTGACCGCCTGCCGAGGATGGGCTCTCCGCGGGCGCGACTTTGTTGCCCAGGATGCCGTCGACCAGCCGCAGCGCCCGGCCCTTGTCGGCGATCGAGTTGGCGATCGCGTAGTTGCGCGCGCCAGAGGCGAGGTAGAAGCGCTCGTACAGCTCGTTTCGGCTGGCGAGTGCGCTGCCGACGAAGTCCCAGGCGAGGCGGAAGACGCGCGCCCGTTCCTCGGCGGACGTCTGGTTCGCGCCGCGCAAGTAGCGGTCGATGAGCGGGCGGAGCTTCGGATCGCGGAGCTGCGCCTGGCTCGGTGTTGCGAGCAGATTGTGCGAGCCGATCAGCGTGAGGATCTCGTTCGACGCGCGGGAACCAGCTCGGCAGCGCGGCGCGCAGCGCCGCGAGCGGGCCGCCGTTCGGGAACCACACGCCGTTGCCGTACTCGAAGGCTTCGGTCTCCGCGCTGTGAATCGCCGCCCGGGCGAACTCCGCGTACGTCCAGATCTCGCCGAGCATCTGCTTGGTCGCCGGCGAGCGTGTCGTTGATCGCCTCGGCCATTCGCGTGCCGAGCCCGTAGGCGAACTCGAGCTTGGTCTGCGCCCGGATCATCGTCTGCTGCATGATGTTCGGGTACCAGCCCGTCGTCATCACCCGGTTGTAGACGTCGAGGTTGCCGTCGATGAAGAGCCGATCGCGCGGCACCTCGACGTCGTCGAAGATCACGAACGCGTCCTGCTCGTCGAAGCGGCTCGACAACGGATGGTCGAAGAGATTCGGCGGGCGCGCGACAGCTGTCGCGGCAGAGGAACTTGAGCCCCGGCGTTCCCATCGGGATCGCAGAACGACAGCGCGTAGTCGTCGGCACCTTCCGGCAGTGGATGCGCGGGATAGACGGCGAGCTCGTCGGCGAACGGCGCGAGCGTCGCCAGGATCGCGCGCGCCGCGCACGACGATGCCGTGCTCGGTGTCGCCCACCTTGTGGAGCGCGACGTCGTTCCGCCGGCGCGGGCGCGTCGCCCGTGGCCTTGTCGATGGTCGGATGGACGATCGTGTGGGTGAGCGAGATGTCGTCGCGGCGCGAGGTGCTTCTGATAGGCGACCAGGTTCGCGGCGCCGCGCCTCGTTGCCGTCGCCGGCCCACTCGTCGGCGCGCCCGGCGAAGCCGGCGAACGTGACGTTCATGTAGTCCGGTGAGCGGCCCATCAGACCGACCGTGTACTCGGCGATCGTCTGCAGACAGGCATGACGGCGATCGAGGTCGGCTCGCGAGCGCGGGATCATGTGGCTCACGTTGATCGGCTCGCCGGTCTCGGGATCCGGCATCAGACAGACGTCGGCGGCTTCGTGCTGCAGATCGAAGATCTCGCGCCAGCGTCTGTGCCGCGCCGGCGAATGCCGGATGCGACACGACGTCGTCCACCTTGTCTTCGCCCACCCAGATCTCGCGCGGTTTGCGGAGACCTGCGAGGAACTGTTTTCCCGTGCGTGCACCCATCAGCGGACTCCTCGTAACTTGCCTTTCGGCCGCGCCCCCGCGATCGAGGAAACGCGAGCCTTCGATCGGTCGTAGGCGCCGGTTTGCGGTGATCCGCGCGTCAGCCCGGCGAGCGGCAGCTCGAGCGAGGCTCGCAGACCCTCATCGCGCGTAGCGGCGGTGATCGGATCTCCTCCGAGCCATCTCTGAAGTTGTGCGAAGTAGAGCGCGAACAAATTGTGAGCCTCGGCCGCGATCCGCGTTCGGTGCTGTTCTGAGTACGCTCATTGTGGAGCCGGGTCAGCCTGAAGCGGCCGGACAGAGGGCGCGCGGGTGCGTAGCGAGACGAAGCAGAACCTAGACGCTCGGGTGCTCGCTCGCAACCTGTTCGCCGCATATTTCTTCGCTCTCGTGACCTGGCTCGGCAGCGGAGATCCTTCGCTGCAAGGGACGGTTTCCTCGCTACGCGAGATGATCGAGTTCGAGCGGAGGGGCGCATCGGTCCTGCCATCGCGAAATCGACACAAACGATTGCGAGCGAGTTGAGATCTAGCCCGGCAATGAGAGGAACCGTTCGGGTTACGCCGGTTCGCGATTCGTAGACGAATCAAGGCGGCTGGCGAAGCTGTTTCATGATCTCCATCTGTTCGCGCTGAATGGTGAGTTGTTCCCGCTGGAGCTCGAGAAAATCGTGTACCTCGGTCGTGCGGAGCTCGTCGATCTTCAAGTGGAGGCTGCGGATCTGCAGCTCGGCCTTGAGGTTGACTTGATAGTCGAGATCCGCTTGCAGGCGATCCTTCGTGGCCTGTCGATTCTGGCTCATCATGATGACGGGCGCCTGAACGGCGGCGAGACACGAAAGCACCAGGTTGAGAAAGATGAACGGGAACGGATCGAAGGGATGCCAGATCGATTCGAGGCTGTTGAGCGCCATCCAAACCAAGAGCGTGACTCCGAACCAGATCAGGAACGTCCAGCTGCCGCCGAACTGCGCAATCCGATCCGCCAGGCGGTCGCCGAAGGTGAACCGATCCTCCATGAGCTCGTTGACGTTTCGCGTGGTACGCCGCTCGATCAGCGAGTTCGCGGCCCGCAGCCGGCGGGAGATCTCGCTCATCATCGAGAGCGCCGCTTCGGGATTGCGGCGTAGGAACGCGAAGAGATCGTCCTTGCGGATCTCGATCAGATCGACGTTCCCGACGGCCTTCGCGGTCGCGGTTCGGGGAGAGCCGTCGAACAGCGCGAGCTCGCCGAAAAAATCGGCGTCGCCGAGGACCGCGAGCACGAGCTCCTCGTTGTCTTCGGTCCAGACCGAAATTTCGACCTTTCCCTCGCGGATCAGGTACATCGCGTCCGGTGGATCGCCCCGGCGGAAGACCAAGTGCTGGTCTTCGCGCGAAACCTGCCTGCAGAGACTGGCAAGCTCACGAACGTCGTCGGCAGCGAGCGACGAGAACATCGAAACCCCGCCCAGAAACTCTACGTCCGTCATCGAGACCTCCGCTCTAGCCGGGGTGGTACCTGACGCCCGCGCTTCAGGGACCTCCGCCTGGCCTCATCGCGATCGAGGCGCAGGACTTGCCGCAGCCGACCGAGAGTCGTCAAGCCTCGCACTGGCGCTTTTGCGGACCCGAGGCGTCGAACGACGTTGACCTCACGCCGCTCTTCCGTGATTGTAGGCGGCCCAGGCGGCGGCCTGGCCGATACGGAGATCTTGGTATGCGGATGCGTGTTCGATCGTGGGGCGTCGTTCTCCTCCTCGGGTTCATCGCCGGTTGCCAGAGTCGCCTGGCCGATTCCCTGCGTCAAACCACTTATCCACCTTCGTTCCGCTACGTCCCCGAAACCGAGTTGCGCTCGGCGATGTGGCTCCTCGGACATCAGTCGCTCGCGCTTCGTGAGCTGCTCCGTAGCGGAGCGAAGGCCGGAAGCGACCAACACTCCCAGATCGTGCTTCTGCTCGCCGACATGGAGCAGACGGTCGAGCAGCTCGGCCCCGACCCGTGGTCTTCCAACCACCCCCAACTCGGGGAGGGATTGCGAACGCTCGCCGACGATCTTCGCGCGGCGCGTACCGCGGCCGAGCACGACCCGCCGAACTACTTTCTAGCCGGATCGGTCTCCGGGGCGTGCCTGTATTGTCACCGTCCGTGAGCCGGCGGGAAGCGCAGTGTCGAATTCCTCGGGCACGCCTTCGCCGGTGTTCATCGCCTGCCATCTGCGCTAGATCCTCCCGAGGAGCGGCACATGGGTTCACAGGAACCGGCGATCGTCTATGATCTCGAGGACTCGATCGCTTGCGTGCGCCTGAATCGGCCGGAGAAGCTGAACGCCTTTACGTTCGGCATGATCGACGCGCTGCGCGCCGCGGTGGACGAAGCCACGGCCGACGAGCGCGCCGTGGCGATCGTGGTGACGGGAACCGGGCGCGCGTTCAGCGCGGGGCTCGACGCCGCCGACCTGGCGCGCTCGACGGAAGGCGGTCCACCCACCTCGCCCGGCTCGCCGCAGGCGGGTGAGCTCCCCGCTCTCTTCGGTTATCTGCTGCGGGTCCCGAAGCCGGTGATCGCCGCCGTGAACGGCGTCGCGGCGGGCGGTGGCTTCGTGCTCGCCATGATGTGCGATCTCCGCTTCGCGTCCCCGCAAGCGAGCTTCACGACCGTGTTCTCGCGCCGCGGCCTGATCGCCGAGCACGGTACGAGCTGGATTCTTCCGCGTCTGGTCGGTACGAGCCGCGCGCTTGACCTCTTGTGGAGTTCGCGGAGGATCGACGCGGCCGAGGCGCTTCGCGTCGGCTTCATCGACCGGCTGGTCCCGGCCGAGCGCCTGCTCGACGAGACCCGTGCGTACGTGCGCGACCTCGCGGCCAACGTCTCGAGACGGTCGCTCGCGGTCGTCAAGTCGCAGGTGTACCGCGGTCTGTCGTGGTCGCTCGACGAGGCATGCCACGACGCCGACCAACGGATGCGCGAGGCGCTCGTACATCCGGACGCCAAGGAGGGAGCCGCCTCCTTCCTCGAGCGCCGCCCGCCCGTGTTTGCGCGCTGGACGCGCTGAAAAGGGGAGCCGACATGACCGAGACGCGGTTCGAGACCCTTCTCTACGAGAAGACGGGGCCGATCGCGACGCTGACGCTCAATCGACCCGAGCGGATGAACGGGATGACGAACCGGATGGTCATCGAGGCGCGCGGCGCGCTCACGGCGGCAGCGGCGCTCGGCCGCCGCGAGCAGGCGCGGGCGGTGCCCGCGGTCGACGCCTTCGGGTGATTCACGTCGATCGCCTGCGCGATGGCAAACGAACGACGGCCTTCGCAATTACGGACAATTCGCCGTCCTGATTGGTCGCGCGCTGCGAGATCTCCGCGCACGGTGCGCCTTCGTGCTCGAAGGTTCGCGTCACCTCGCCGCCGACATAGAGCGTGTCGCCGATCGGATTGTGGCGACGGATCTCGACGTGGTGATGCTGCAGGAACCCCGCATCTCCCATCCAGTCGGTGAGCTGGTGGGACATCCAGGAGCAGCGCTCCGGCCCATAGTCGTAGGCTGCCGGAGTCCCGACCCGTGTCGCCAGCTCGTTCTCCCAATGAACTCGTTCCGGGACGTCGGGGATGCCGAACTCGTTGGTAATCCCCAGCCCCGGATGCTTCTGGAGCTGCTTCCACGCGAGCTTGTTGGCGCGGATGTAGAGCCCGCCCCATCCCTGCGCGAACGCGATGAAGCCCGTTACCGTCATCGGGCCCTTGACCATTGTCGGCAGCGTTTCGCCGACCCGCACGTCCTCGATGTGGAGTGGCGCGGCGCCGCGAATCTTCTCGGACGCGTAGAGCGCGAAGATTTTCGCGAGATCCTCTCGCGTGTAGCGAGTCGGCTTCTTGACCTTGAGCGCGACGTACTTCGTCCCGCGCTCGCGCGCCGTGTCCCGCTCGGTGCGGAAGCACCAGCTGTCGCCCTCGGCCAAGAGCACTCCGCCGTCGCCGTAGAACTCGCAGCGGTAAATCTGTTGGATCGATCGACCGGCGAAACGGGTCTGATGCTCGACCAGGTCCTTGAGGCGGACCTTCGTGGTGAACCGCTCGCCGAGGAGAATCGGCCGGTGCCAGGTGACGTCGATGCCGGCGAACATCGCGTGGACACCCGGGAGCCCCGCGACGTAGCCGCTGAACGACCGATTCAGCGGGAAGATGAACGAGGGCGGTGCCACGATGCGGCCATAGGGCGTCGTCGCCGCATAGGATGGATCGCACCAGAGCGGATTGTCGTCGCCGATGCCGTGCGCCCAGTGGCGGATGTTGTCCCGCGTCGCCTCGGTGCACCAGGGCTCCACGGAGTCTTCGACCGGCACGCCGATGAGCTTCCGCAGGGCGGCGAGGCTTTCTTCCGTGATCAGTGAGAAGCGCTGCGGAGATTCGGGCATGGGCTCGTGTCTCGACCTTCTCGTCGTCGCAAGTGCCTCAGAAGGTCAGGATCTCGACTTCGAGCGTCGCGAGATCGACCAGACCGACGGCGTTGTGTCCCGGCAGGTGGCCGGCGCACTCACCCGGGTTGAAGACCAAGCGACCGTCCGTCCGCTCGATCGTGCGCCGGTGCGTGTGGCCGTGGAGGACTACATGCGGGAGGACGTGGCGTGTTTCGAGGTCACGCGGATCGTGCACCACGACGATCCGCCGATCCGCCCAGACGAGCTCGAGCGCCGGCGCGGCGAGCTCGATGCCGAGATGCGCGCCTGCGGCCTCGAGCCCCTCCCGCTCGCCTGCGTCGTTGTTGCCGAAGATCGCGTGAAGCGGGGCCGCGAGGCGCGCGAGCACCTCGAGCGTCTTCGGTTGGGTGATGTCGCCGGTGTGGACGACGCGCTCGACGCCGGCCGCGTTCAAGAGCTCCACCACACGGGCGACGTTCGGCAGATGGTTGTGTGTATCGCTGACGACGCCGATACGCATTCGCCTCTCAGGGTCTGTGAACGAATCCCCGGACCGGGGATTCGTTCACAGACCCTCCGGTGCCGCCGCGGCGCACGCCGCTCACGAAACGCGCTCGAGGATGTGGATGCCGCAGGCGCTGCCGAGACCGATCACGTGCGTCATGCCGAGCCGCGCGTCCGCAACCTGCCGCTTGCCGGCCGCGCCGCGCAAATGGGTCGACACCTCGTAGATGTTGGCGATTCCGGTCGCACCGAGCGGGTGACCCTTGGAGAGCAGACCTCCGGACACGTTCACGGGAATTTTCCCGCCGAGCGCCGTCGCGCCCTCGTCGATCATGCGTCCCGCCTCGCCCTCCTTGCAGAGGAAGAGGTTCTCGTAGTGAAGGATCTCCGCGGTGGCAAAACAATCGTGAAGCTCGATGAGATCGACGTCCTCGGGACCGACCCCCGCCGTCTCGTACGCCTTCTTCGCGGCGATCCGCGTGCAGGTGTTGACGTCGGGCATCACGAGGTCGCGCTCCTGCCACGGGTCGCTCGTCAGCACCGAGGCGCGCACGCGCACGGCTCGCTTCATGAGCCCGAGCTCCTTCGCCTTCTTCTCCGACGCGAGCACGGCCGCGGCCGAGCCGTCGACGTTCACCGAGCACATCAGCTTGGTGTTCGGATACGCGATCATCTCGGCGTTCATGACCATCTCGAGCGGCGTCTCGAGCTGATACATGGACTTCGAGTTCATCGTCGAATGGTGATGGTTCTTCACCGAGACCTTCGCGAACTGCTCGAACGTGGTGCCGTACTTGCGGACGTGTTCCATGCCGGCCTCGGCGAAGACCGCGGGCATCGTGCCGGAGCCGAGCAGGCCTTCTTTGGGGATTCCATGGCCGGCGCCGGTGCCGCCGAGAAGACCTTTGCCCATCTGCTCCACGCCGACCGCGAGCACGAGGTCGTAGACGCCTGCCTTGATCGACATCCACGCTTCGCGAAACGCGGTGGCGCCGGTCGCGCAGGCGTTAGACGTGTTGACGACGGGAATCCCCGTCTGACCGATCTCCTGCAGGATGCGCTGCCCGACCATCGCGTTCGCCTGGTAGAGGTTGCCGCAGTAGAGCGCTTCCATCTGTTGGATCTTGAGACCGGCGTCATCGAGCGCCAGCAGCGCAGCCTCTGCCCCGATTTCCGGGACGGTCTTCTCGGGAAAGCGGCCGAATTTGATCATGTCGACACCGACGATGTAGACGTCACTCATTGTTCGTCTCCTCGCGTTGGGCCGGGACGCAGCGGCAAAGCCTACGCCGGCTCGAAGAAATAGCTCAAGTACGAGTTGCCCTGCTTATCCCTGCGACCGAGCGCGTCCTTGAAGACCACGCGCACCGGCATGCCGAGTTCGATCTTCGCCGGGTCGGGCGGGACGCCGATCAGATTGCCCTTCACCGTGCCGCCGCCTTCGAGATCGACCACGGCCGAAACGTACGGCACGTCGATTCCGGGAAAGGAGCGGTGAACGATGCTGTAGACGTAAAGCCGGCCGCGATCGGCGAGGCGGATCGCCTCGATCTGGTTGCGCGTACCGCACTTCGAGCACACGCTGCGCTCGCCCAGAAAAACGGCGCCGCAGGGCTTGCATCGGCGTCCTTCGAGATACGGCTGACCGCCTGCCGGAATCTTCAGAAAGTCGACGACCGGCAGGGGACTGCTCGCTTCGGTTGCCATGTCCGTGGTTCCCGTCCTTTCTCCGCGTGAGGTTACCGCCGAGGATGCCAATCCCAGCCGGCAGCCGTCAACTGGGGGGGGGCGCACTGTGTAGGGCTGCACTGAGTCGCCCGGGCGCGGGCGGTTTCCCGTTGCAGGGATCAGCCGAGTGTCACGCGCGCGGGGGCGAGCACCAGCCCAGGGACCTCGACGCGGGTGCGATAGAGGGTCCCGCAGTTTGGGTGCGGCCCGCCCTGCGACCCGGTGACCACGTAGAGGTCGCGCAGATCGCTGCCGCCGAAGCAGACGCTCGTGACCATCGGCAGCGGTACGGCTAGGCGCAGCCGTTCGGTACCGTCCGGCTCGAACGCGATCACACATCCGCCGTGGGCAGCCGCCACCCATACGGAACCATCAGCCGCGACGGCAAGGCCGTCTGGGACGGCACCCCCGAGCTTTGCGAAGACGCGCCAGGGCCCGACCGAGCCGTCCGTGCGGACGTCGTAGACGCGAACGAGATCCGCGTGGGAGTCGCTGTGATAGAGGCGCGTACCGTCGGGCGAGAAGCCAAGGCCATTGGTCAGCCAGACGCCATCGGCAATGGTGCGCACGCTGCCGTCGAGATCGATGACATGTAGGTAGCCGGGCTTGGGAGCGTCCCCCGCAAAGACCCGGAACGCGAGCGAGCCGACGTAGACGCGGCCCCGTGCGTCGGTCGTCAGGTCGTTGAAGCCCACGGTCTCGGGCATCACGGAACGCTCCAGCAATACCACCGTACGCCGCCTGCCCTCGAGGCTCTCGTAGGCGATGTTGCGACCGCCCACCACCAGCCCACCCTGATGATGCAGCGCCATCCCCCCGATTCCACGCCGATCGGGCAGCACGGTCGAGACGGCCGCCAAAGGCGAAAGGCAATAGACTCCGCCGTTCAGGACGTCGCTGAAAAATAACCCCCGATCGCCACCCCAGACGGGGGCTTCGATCAGGCCGTAGCCGGTCGTAATCTGTTCCATGATTCGCCTCGAGAGCCCGTAGTTGCCGTTGCGTTCCCGTTAATCCCGATCACCGGAACATCCAGTAGCCGCCGGCCATGGCGAGCCCGACGGTCGCGACCATGCCCGCGTATTTGAGCACGTAGTAGAGCTGGCGGTGCGCCTTCTTGAATCTGCGGAAGGGAGCGCGCGCCGGGTAGAGCACGGCGAACACACGGTTGGCGAGACCGACCTCTTCGCCCTCGAGGTTCTTGGTCGCGGTGAGCGGCAGAACTCTAGCCATCACCCACTGGTTCAAGGCCCGCATCACGGGGTTCCGGATCGGACGTTCGAAGTCGCAGAACAGGATGATGCGCGTTTGGTCCGTGCGGTTCTCGAAGTGGTGGACGTAGGTCTCGTCGAACACGAGATCCTCGCCGTCGCGCCAGGAGTACTGGTTCCCGTCGATGAAGATTCGGCACTCGTCCGAGTTCGGCGTGACGAGGCCCAGGTGATAGCGAAGCGAGCCGGCGAACGGGTCGCGGTGCTTCCCGACCGCGCTTTGTGGTGCCATGAGCGCGAACATCGCGCCGTGCACCGACGGGATCGAGCGCAGCAGCTCGACCGTGCGCGGGCAGAGCTCTCGTGCCGACGGCAGCGGCTCGCCGTACCACTTGAGGTAGAAGCGCTTCCAGCCCTTGCGGAAGAAGGTGTTGAATCCCAAGTCGTCGTGACGGTCCGAACCGCGTATGCGGCCCGTCTCGAAGAGCCGCTGGGCCTCCTCGCGGATGGTCTTCCAGTGGTCGCGGAGCGGCCGCAGCGCAGGGAAGCTCCCGGCATCGAGGATCGGCTTCGTCGGCACGGCCGAGAAGAGATAGACGAGACAGTTGTAGGGCGCGAGAAAGGTCGAATGGTCGGTCACTTGACGGCGGACGGAGAGCCGGTCTCGCCCGCGGTAGTGGACGTAAAGGGCGCAGGCGAGAAAACCGGACAGCGCGAGGATCTCGCCGATCACGAACGGGCTCACGGGCTATGCCTCTTTTACGCTGCTTCGCAGCCGCGTCAACGGATTCACCTGCGCGCCTAGGCTTCCTCAGGGACTCCTGGGGGCTCAGCCGAACGAGATCCAAGACGTCGCGAAAAGTACTGGCAACGTCGAGTCGATCGGCGCCTCGATCACCGGCCCGATACCCGGCCCGCTCCTCCAAAGCGGGGGGCTCTGCTATAGCGACAAGGGCGGTCTTCGAGGATCACCTGGACGCCGACCGCCCCTACACGCTCGTGCAGTGGCAGATCGAAGGAGGAGCGTAGTGAACGGACCGGTTTCGACGGCGGATGAGGCGAATGCCTGGCGTCTTGCGACGCCGGGAATCGCAGGCTGGCCGCGGACGGCGCGGCCGGGTGACCCGAACAAATACTTCATGGTGTCGGCCGATTGCCATGCGAACGAGCCGAACGACTATCTCTCGGTGCGGATCGAGCCCGAGTGTCGCGATCGCCTGCCGCACATCAAAGTCGATGCGGACGGCGAGCGCTGGCTGGTGAGCGAGGGCTGGCGGCCGCAGCGCCTGCGGACGAATCTCGCGGAGAACCGGATGGCGGCGGAGGATCGTGTGCGCTCGGCGGCCGGCGCGACCGCCGAGGCGCGCATCCGCGATCACACCCGCGACGGAGTCGACGTCGAGATCGTCTTTCCGGGGAAGGGTCTCCTCATCTGGGCGACGGCCGATCCGAAGTTCGCCTCGGCGATGTGCCGCGCCTACAATCGCTGGGTGATCGATGCGCTCGGCGGCTACCCGGGCCGCATCGTGCCGATGGCGGCGATCTCGCCCGCCGACCAAGCCGGTGCGCTTGCCGAGATCGAGTGGGCCGCGAAGGCGGGCTTTCGCGGGCTCACGCTCCCCTGCAAGCCATACTGGGGAGCTCACGACGCGGATCAGCCGAACTACAATCTCCCGGATTTTGATCGGCTCTGGGCAGCAGTCACCGACGTCGACCTGCCGATCACGTTCCACGTCTCGACTGGCCGCGATCCGCGTGCGGCCCGCGGGCACGGCGGCGCCATCGTGAATTACGTGACGCACTCGCTGTCTCCGACGATGGAGCCTGTCGCGAACCTCTGCGGCTCGGGCGTCCTGCAGCGTTTTCCGAAGATCCGCTTCGCGACGATCGAAGCGGGGATCGGTTGGGTGCCGTGGGCGCTCGAGGCGATGGACGAAGCCTATCGCAAGCACCACATGTGGGCGTTCCCGAAGCTCGAGCTGCTGCCGAGCGAATACTACCGCCGCCAGGGCTTCTCCT
This sequence comes from uncultured delta proteobacterium, assembly GCA_963745025.1. GTDB lineage: Bacteria > Desulfobacterota > Binatia > JACPRU01 > JACPRU01 > CAVQIG01. The sequence continues at coordinate 39,233 of CAVUWD010000007.1, read as the reverse complement.
CGTTCCAGGAGGACGCCGCGGGTCTGGCGATCACCGAGGAGCTCGACCTCGTCGACAATTTTCTCTGGGCGAACGATTACCCGCACCACGAGGGCTCGTGGCCGCACTCGGCGGAGGCGGTGGAGCGGCAGATGGGACATCTGTCCGACGAATCGCGCGCGAAGATCCTCGGGCTCAATGCCGCGCGGCTCTTCAAGCTCGAGGCGCCGAGTCGCTGAGCGCGATCGCACCAGCGATGCGCAGCGCAGCGCGACGGGAAGCACGAGGCCAAATAGGGCGAGCCTCCGGCTGACTTCGAGACGCTCAGCGATAGAGCAGAACCGCCTCGCGCTCGTCGCGCCAGGCCGCCTCGTCGGCGATGGCGAGCCGGTCGAGATCCGCCGCGGTGGTGACGGGATCGTCGACCCACTGGCGCAGCAAGTCGCTTCCGTTGATGAGGTCGATGGCGAGGCGGTCGCGCTCGTACTCGTAGGCGAAGCGGCGCCAGAGCTCGTAGTCCGGCTGCAGGATGCGCAGGGCCTTCAAGGCGGCCGCCATCAGACGCCAGGGACGAAATCGCTCGTGGTCGTAGGTCGCGTCTTCGACGTGGATCTGGAAACCGGCGCAGAGCTTTCCCGCGTGCTTCTGGAACGTCGGCTCGAACCAGCACGCGCGCAGCCGGCAGCCTGCCGTCCACTCGGGCGCGAGTGATTCCATCTTCGCGACGAGCGTCCGCGGGTCGAGATCGGGAGCGCCGCAGAGCTCGAGAGGCCGCGTTGTGCCGCGCCCTTCGGAGAGCGTGGTGCCCTCCAGCATCACGGTGCCCGGGTAACAGCGTGCCATCCATAGATTCGACGCGTTCGGGCTCGGGTTCACCCACGCGCGTTCTCCGAGTGGCCAACCGTAACCCGGCCGCTGCTGGGGTGCCCAGCCGTCCAAGGTGACAATCTCTAGCTCGACGTCGAGGCCGAGCCGCCTGACGAACCAACGCGCGAGCTCGCCGAGCGTCAGGCCGTGGCGCATCGGCAGCGGGCCGGCACCGACGAAGCTCTCCCATCCCTCGCGCAGGCGAAGTCCCTCGACCGTACGGCCGACCGGGTTCGGTCGATCGAGGACCCAGACCGCCTTGCGATGCGCCGCCGCCTCCTCGAGGACGTATCGCAGCGTGGTGAGGAAGGTGTAGACGCGCGTGCCCACGTCCTGCAGGTCGACGAGCAGCACGTCGAAGTGATCCATCATCGCCGCCGTCGGCCGCCGCACCTCGCCGTAAAGGCTGAACACCGGGATCCCGTGCAGCGGATCGAGGAAGTCGGCAGACTCGACCATGTTGTCCTGCTTGTCGCCGCGCAGCCCGTGCTGTGGCCCGAAGGCGGCCGTCAGCGTGAGCTCGCCGAGTGCGGCGACCGCATCGAGCGAATGTGCGAGATCACGCGTCGTCGAGGCCGGATGTGCGAGCAACGCCACGCGCCGGCCGGCGAGTGGCTGGCGTAGCGCGCTTTCCTCGAGCAGGCGATCGATGCCGAATCTCACCGCGATCGAGGCCTAGGAGCCTGCGTCACGGATCGCTCCCGTTGGTCGCGATCCCGTCTCCGGTCGAGCATCCCACCCAGCTAGCACTCCTCGAGGGGTGGCTCCAGCGGGCGCGCCACGCGAGCGCATTCGGCTCGGCCCCGCGAGATCCGCTCGACGTGTGCGGCCACGGATCGTTGCCGCGGACGGCGAGAAGTGCCGAGGTGCCGAGGCCGTACTCAGCCGCGGTCCTGCCCGCTTTCCGGTTCGAGCCTGAGAGCGAAGGCTTTGGCGTGATGAAAATCCGGCTTGGCCACGGGATGGCGAAGCGCCCAGTAGGAGAGCGCTCCATCGGTCGCCTCGACGACCGCCGAGAGCCCGATCCGGAGCGACGCACGGGGCCGGGCCTGAGAGAGCCGGTCGAGGCGGATGACCGCGTCGAGCTCCAGCCGGCCCTCGGTCGCACGCAGCGCGATCGACGGCGCGAGCGCTTCGTCCACGAGCGGCCCACCGTCTCGGTAATCACGAAACGCGTAGGCGGCCCACTCTCCCGATGGCGCGAGGTTGAATTCGTAGTAGGCGGGTCCCTCGTCCATCGCGACTAAAGTCTCGAAGCAGGTGTGCTCCCAGAGCCGCGCGGCGATGCGCGGCACGCTCGGAGCCGGAACGCGTAGGCGAGACACCTCTGCGTCGAGGCGGAAGCTCACGTCGAGGACGCCGCTCGCTGCGCGGCGCACGAACGCAGCGATCCCGCGAACGGTCCGATCGGGGGTCGACGGATGGCAGAGAAGCTCGGTCCACCGCTCGGCGAGCATTCCGGCCCTCGGCTACACGCTCTACGGGATCAGCAGCACTTTGCCCGTCGTCTTGCGGCCCTCGAGTGCGCGGTGGGCCTCGGCGGCATCCTTCAATGGATACTCGAGTTCCATGCGTAGCGTGAGCTTGCCGTCGCGGATCCAGCCGAGCACGTCGCCGGCGCGCGCCAGCAGCTCGGCGCGCGTCAGGATGTGGTGGTTGAGGCTCGGGCGAGTGAGGAAGAGCGAGCCCTTCGTGTTGAGGACCTGAGGATCGAAGCTGCCGACAGGCCCGCTCGCTTGTCCGTAGAGCACCATCATGCCGCGCGGCGCGAGGCAATCGAGGCCCTTGTCGAACGTCGTCTTGCCGATGCCGTCGTAGATGACCTGGAGGCCCTTGCCGCCTGTCAAGCGCTTCACCTCGGCCTCGAAGTCCTGCTCCGAGTAGAGGATGACCTCGTCGGCGCCGGCGCCGCGAGCGAGCCTCGCCTTGTCCTCCGTGGAGACGGTTGCGATGACTCGCGCGCCGCGCATCTTCGCGATCTGACAGAGCAGCAGACCGACGCCGCCCGCCGCCGCGTGCACCAGGCAGGTGTCGCCCGCGCGCAGCGGCCAGGTGGACGTCGCCAGATAATGCGCCGTCATTCCCTGCAACATCGCAGCTGCGCCCTGCTTGGTGGTGATGCCGGGAGGCAGGACGACGAGCCGCGCGGCCGGAGCCACTGCGAATTCGGCGTAGGCGCCGGGAACGCCCGTATACGCGACGCGGTCGCCGACCTTCACTTCCGTCACGCCGTCGCCGACGGCGGCGACCGTGCCGCCCGCCTCGAGGCCGAGGGCGAAGGGAAGCGGCGCCTTGTAAGTGCCTTCACGGAAGTAGACATCGATGTAGTTGAGGCCGGCGGCGTCGATCTTGACCAGGGCTTGCCCGGCACCCGCTGTCGGCTCGGGAACATCCTCGAGCTTCAGCGCTTCTGGACCCCCCGGTTGATGGATGCGAATCGCCTTCATGATCGATCTCCACGGCAGTAGTCGTTGAGAAGTCGGCTACCGGCTACAGGCTACAGGCAAAGACTCCGCAGCACCTTTCCCGTAGCACGTGGCCCGTAGCCTCTTACCCTCAGCGACAGCTCTGCATCTCACGCTCGGCGTTGCGCTTGCGCTTGAGCAATTCAGGCGTCGGCTTCGCGACAATGCCCGCGAGGCCAATGTCCTTGCTCGGGATATAGTAGTATTTGAAGGCCTCCAACTTCATGCCGGTCACATTGGCGCGGGCGAGAACTTGGCCGGCGGCGGCAAAGACTTGGTCGAGGTCCGCCGTGCGGACGAAACGCTGGATCATCGTGATGTGCGGACGGTGCGTCGCATCCAGGTCGTCCTTCGGAATACCGCTGCAGCGCCTTGTGGGCTTCGGAATGCTGGAGCATCGTGCGTCCGGCTCCAGCAAGATGTCAATGGCCGTACCGGGGTCTGTTCGAACGCGAAGACCTGTTTCCAATCGTCCTTCATGCTGACAACGGTCCAGCGATCCTTGTTCGCATGCTCGTGCGCGCCTGCGTGAAGGCACCGCCTTTGGCGTGGCAATCCTCGTGCCGGACCGTAGGCGTACTCGCGGCCGCATCTCGTGCAGTACCAGCAGCATAACCGCGCGCCGCTGCCGCCTTGCGTGTATTCCAACATCTCCTTGTCTCCAACGGAATTTCCGAACGCGGCGATGGGCCGGCGCCCGATGTGCTGGTTGATGCCGACGGGCTTGTCGGCCTTGTCGTCATTGAAGTTTAGCTCCGGCAGACGCACGAGGACGGGCTTGGCCGTCACGCATTTCGAACTTCGTCTTGACGCTGCTGCCGATGACCTGTTCCGGCGGGATGCCATAAACCTGCTCGGCCCACGGACGCATGAACTCGATGCCGCCGCCGGAGACGATGAAGTTCTTGTCCGTCGCCGCTCGGCGTTCGGCAATCGTCTCGGTACCACTGGAGCGCCTTCGGGTGCTTGGCAGGATCGATCTCGGCGATCTGCTGGCGGTCGAAGTGGTCATGCCGGTCGTTGATCTGCGCGCAGTTGATCGGCGGGTGAGCGCGAGTCTCCCATTCGCGCTCCTCGCCGTAGTTGTCGCCGCTGCCGTAGTAGGGATCACGGCCGTAGTAGGGGTCACTAGAGTCCGGGTAGCCGCGGCTCGTCATGTCTGATCCCGTATTGGTGAGCTCCGAACACGCCGCCATCGGTCCCGCAGCGAGCGCTGCCACGAGGAGGATGGGTCGCCAAGTGATCATCGCCGTCTCGAATCTCCGGCTCGTGCGGCTGGAGCTACACCATGGCGTGTTCGGCCACCCGAGCGCAACGCTACTTGCGGGCTCTCGGATCACGCGCCTTCCGAGACTCCTCTGGCGCGACCTACGGCTTCATCCCAAGAATAACGCGATCCGTCGATGGAAGTTGCCGCTCGGGGACGGGACCAAAGTTGCGCGGCCAAGGCGAGGAGGGCCGGAAAGCACTCGAGCACGTAGCGTGGCTCGGGCGTGAGCGCGGCCGTTGCGAAAAATACCGTGCGGACGACGACGAACGTACCGAGGATCGCCGCCGCGCGGCGGCCACGAGCGATCCAAGCGCCGGTCGCGGCCATCGCCAGGGAGCAGAACCCGAGCAAAGCGAAGAGCGCGGCTACGCAGTAGCCCGGCGGATCGTTTCCCCATTCCGCGCGAATCGGCCAGAGCGAGCCGGAGACCGGTAATATGTCGACTCGCGGTGTAAACCAGATCGTCCAGGCCCGGAGCAGAGGGATCGTCACGTAGCTACGCAACGGGTGTCGGGCCGTTCTCTCGTCCGCGATCGCGGCAAATCCAGAATCCACCGCGGGTGTCATCGTCGTCGTACGGTTGTACCGTCGGAGCAGCTCGGCGATCCGTGCACGCTCGGCGCGAGAATCGAAGGCCGTGGAAGGAACGTCGTCGACGCGGATGACCTCCTCGTCGAGCTTCCATGGAACCCGCTCCAGGTCGCTGACGCGCCAGAGCCAGGTGAAGGTCCAGGCATAGAACCCGCGGGGAGCGTACTCGCCCGGCGCCTCGCTGTAACGCGTGGCGAGAAGCTGCAGCTTATGAAGCGTCACCCAATTGCGCGCGGCCCACGGAGCGAGCGGAAGCAGCAAGCCCACTCCCATCAGCGTGCCCATGCGTGCGAGCTTCCGCCAATCGCGCGGCCGCCACCATCGGCGAGCGAAGACGAGGGCCGTCGCGACCAACACGAGGACGGCGTCCGGTCGCACGAGCGTGCCGAGTCCCGTGACGAATCCGGCGGCGAAGAAGAACGGGGTCTCGTCGGCGACGAGCAGTAGAGCGACCGCCGTCAGCGATACGGCGAGCGTCTCCGTCAAGACCGTCGCCGTATAGTTTGCGGTGAACGGACAGAGTGCTGAAAGCCAGAGCGCGGCGACGGCGACGCGCCGCCGAGTCGCCTCCGGCGCGGTCAATGCGGCGATCGCCGCGATGACGAAGCAGGTCAGGGTGTCTGCGGCCGCCTGGACGAGCATCACCGCCGTCGCCGAGGGGCCGAGCAGCCGATGAACGGCCGCGAGGAACGCCGGGTAGCCCGGGGTCCGCAGATCCGCGGGCACGAGACGCCCATCGACTACCAGCCCGTAGATCCCGTGATCCCGCCAGTTGCGCGCGAGCTCCTCGTAGACCGGCGTATCTCCGGATTCGAGGTAAGGAAGCTGCCAGACGAAACAGAGGCGTAGAAGGATGGCCGCAAGCGCCGCGGCCGGCACGTGCCAGCGCAGCACCGAGGTTTCGCTCACGCCCGCAGGTTCTAGGGGCGCCGAGGAGTTCCGTCAACACGATCGTTCGCCCCGTTTGGCGAGGAACCCGCGGCCGGATCGCGGTTTTGAAATTCTCGATGGGCAGGCCGAGCAACGTTCGGCCGGGAGGCACAACCGGGGTGCAGGCGATACGGCGCTTCGCGTTGCGATGGACCAAGGGGCGCGGCTGCCGGCGGCGCAATCGCAGCGGGAAGCCGCTACGGTGCGCGATTCACCGCGCGGAGCGGATGCTCTCCAGGATCGGCATGAGATAGCGGCGGAAGACCGCCGGGTTCTCCGACATCGGGAAGTGGCCCACACCCTTCATCTCCGTGAAGCGCGATCCCTTCACGCGGTCGGCCAGCGCCCGCACGTCGGCCGGGGAGGCCGACCAGTCGTACTCGCCGCCGAGCAGGTAGACGGCCACCTTGCTCGTGTCGATGCGGTGCGCGGTCTCGGTCAAGTCGTGCTCCAGAGAGTAGTAATGGAGATCCCCCTTGAAGACCGCAGGAGCACCCTGACTGTAAATCCAGATGGTCTCCTGCTTGCTCGCCTCCGGGCTCTGCGGCGCCATCAGGGTGTACATCAGGCTCGGCTTCGATTCGTTCGAGAGGCGAGGGTGATGAAACCAGGGCAGGATCGTGTCGGTGCCCTTGCTTGCGAGCGCCCCCTCGACGCCGATCACGGCGCGGAAGGTTTCCGGGTAATGGAGCGCGAGGTCACCGGCGAGATGACCTCCCATCGAGCAGCCCATGTAGACCGGACGGTCGAGGCCGAGCTCGCGTGCGAAGGCGACGATGAACTTCATGAAGAAGTCCTGCGTGAGCGAATACCCGCGCTTCCACCATTCGCCGGACGCCGGCGGCAGCGATTTCCCGTGATACGGGAGGTCGTGAGCGATCAGCCGGAAGCTCTTGGTGATCTCGGGATCCTCGAGGAGATGCCGCCATTGACGGCCGTCGGCGCCCGCGGTGTGCTGGAGGATCATCGGGATCCCCGCACCCGCCTCCTCGAAGTACACGCGATACTCGGTGCCATCGACCGTTACGTAGAGATAGCGGCCGGTGACGTCGGCGAATCTTGCCATCGCGTCCTCCTCACGCGGAAATCGTGTGCCGCATCACGTCGATCACGCGGCGAAGCGCGCCGTGATAGGCGAAGAACGATTCCACGTCTCCGCCGAGCGTGAAGCCGTGGCGCAGCACCGCCGATGCGACGTCCTGGTAGAACGGCGGGGGCACGGGCGAGAGAATCTGCTTCCAGCCGTCGGCCGGACCGCTGATCTCGAAGTTCCACGCGTCGAATGGCGTCGGCTGGCGATTCAAGTCGACCACACGTCCGTCGCGAATCCGGAAGACGTACGCCTCGTCCGGACCCATCCCCAGGCGGAAGCCACCGTTCCAGTAGCGCGCCGCGAGCTGAAACTCGGGGTCGGAATTGATCGCTTCGAGGAGCGTCGCCTGGTTTGCGCTCGTGATTCGGCTCATGCTCGACGCTCCCTTCTCGGCGCCTCAAGAGATGCTGCGGCCGCCGTCCACCGGCAGGCAGACGCCGGTCAGGAACTCGGCTTCGGGCGAGGCCAAGAACAGAACGGCGGCGGCGACGTCGCTCGGCTGGCTCAACCGCCCAAGCGGCACTCCGGCAATGACCTGCCTGCGCAGCTCATCGGGAAGCGTGTCGACGCCGAGCGCGGTCTTTACGAAGCCGGTCTCGGCGAAGAGCGGGTTCACGGCGTTGACGCGGATCTTGAACTGGGCGACCTCGCCCGCGAGGCCGCGCGTCAGCGTGACGACCGCACCCTTCGTGGCGTTGTAGACCGTGACTCCCGGCCGGGGCGCCACGGCGCCGATCGACGCGGTGTTGATGATCACGCCTCCGCCTCGCTGCTTCATGAGCGGAATGGCGAACTTGCAGCCGAGAAAGACTCCCTTCACGTTGGTGGCGAAGACGCGGTCGTATTCCTCCTCCGGTAAGTCCCAGAGTCCCATCATCCGGTGCGAGAATCCGGCGTTGTTGACGAGGATGTCGAGGCCGCCGAATCGGGAGACCGCCGAGTCGACGAGCGCCTTCACCTCCGTCGCCTTGGAGACGTCGGCGTGCACGTAGTGGGCCGCGCCCCCCTCCTTCTCGATCGCCGCGGTGACGCGGCGGCCGTTCTCGTCGTTGACGTCGGAGACGATGACGCGTGCGCCCTCGCGCGGCGAATCGCGTGGCGATGGCTTCGCCGAAGCCGGATCCGGCGCCGGTCACGATCGCGACCTTGCTGTCGAACCTTTGCATGGGATCCCTCGCTTGCGTGAGCTCTTCACAACCGGATCGTCACGCACTTCACCTGCGTGTAGTGGTGCAGCGCCTCGATGCCCTTTTCGCGCCCGTAGCCGCTCCCCTTGTAGCCGCCGAGCGGCGTCTCGACGCCGCCCGCCATCCACTCGTTGACGTAAATCTGTCCCGCCTCGAGGCGCGCGGCGACGCGATGCGCCCGGACGAGGTCTCGCGTCCAAACGCCGGCGGCCAGGCCGTAATCGGTATCGTTGGCGATGCGCACGGCCTCGTCCTCGCCGTCGAACGGCATCACGCAGGCGACGGGACCGAAGATCTCCTCGCGGGCGATGCGCATGTCGTTGCGCACCCCCGTGTAGATCGTCGGCGCGACGAACCAGCCTCGGCGAAGCCGAGGATCTTCCGGCAGCGCGCCCCCGGCGACCGCCACCGCGCCTTCCTGCCGCGCGATCTCGTAGTATCGCTGTACCTTCTCGTACTGCGCCCGCGTGGTCATCGGTCCGACGATCGCCTTGTCGTCGGAGCCGATTGCGACCCGCTCGAGCGCTTGCACCATTCCATGGACGAACGAGTCGTGGATCGAACGCTCGACCAGGATGCGCGTGCCGGCGAGACAGACTTGGCCCGCGTTCAGCACGAAGGCGCGGACCGATCCGGGCACGGCCTGCTTGAGATCGGCGTCGGCGAAGACGATGTTCGGGGACTTCCCGCCGAGCTCGAGTGTGAGTGGAATGATCCGTTCGGCGGCGATCTTGCCGACCTCGCGTCCCGCCCGCACCGAGCCGGTGAAGGCGACCTTGCGGACGTCGCGGTGGGCGACGAGCGGCGCGCCGGCCTCCTCGCCCGTGCCGGTGACGACGTTCAGAGCCCCGGGCGGTAAGCCGCACTCCTCGACGGCGATCCGAGCGAGCTCGAGGAGCGACGTGGACGTGAACTCCGAGGGCTTGGCGACGACCGTGTTTCCCGCGGCGAGGGCGGGCGCGATGGCGCGTCCCGCCTGATTGAGCGGCGCATTCCACGGCAGGATGACGCCGACCACGCCGAACGGCTCGCGGCGCGTGTACGAATGATAGCCGGCGCCGAGGTCGATGGTGTCGCCGTGGATCGCGTTCACGAGACCGCCGTAAAGCTCGAAATACTGCGCCGCGACCTCGATCTCGAATGGGGCCTGGACCGCCGGTTTCCCGGTCTCGAGGCGCTCGAGGGTCACAAGATCCGCGCGCTTGTCGCGGATCTTGCGGGCGATCTCCGTGAGGATCCGTCCGCGCTCGACCGGCCGGCGGTCGCGCCACTCGGGAAGCGCCGCGCGAGCGGCGGCCACGGCGATCTCTACGTCTGCGCCGTCGCCGCGGGCTACCTCGGCGATCGCTTCCCCGGTGAGCGGATCGTAATCGTCCAGATAGCGGCCCGAGCGGGGCAGGGTGGGGCGCCCCTCGATGAAATGATTCCAGCGCCGCTTCATGCGAGTCGCCCCGAGAGCTTCGCGCGCTCGAGCACGCCTTCGAAGATCCGCGCCGCCGCCGCGTCTACCAGCACTCCGCCCGCCCCGGCCGCGCCCGCCCCGGCTTGCTCCGCGGCGCGGTACGCTTCGTACATCCGCCGCGCGGTTTCGATTTCGTGGGGCGTCGGCGCGAAAACGTCGTTGGCGATCTCGATCTGACTCGGATGGATCGCCCACTTGCCGACCGCGCCGAGCATCGCCGCCCACGTCGCGTCGCGCCGGTAGCCTTCGGGATCCTTGAAGTTGGCGAATGGGCCGTCGATCGCGTCGAGACCGTGCGCTCGGGCGGCGACGATCATTCGCGCGCGCGCGTGGTGCCAGATGTCGCCGGGGTAACGATCGGCGCCGTCGGCGCCGATCCCGAACCGCATCCCCTGGCTCGCCGAAAGGTCGCCGAAGCCGAGGATCAAGGCCTCCAGACGCGGCGACGAGGCGGCGATCTCCTCGACCCGCGACAGCGCCTCGGTCTCCTCGATGAGCGCCTCGAGCCCGATCCGCCGGTTCAGGTGAAGCTTCTTCTCGAGCTGATCGAGCAGGGTCTCGAAGAACCAGACGTCGCGCGGCGCCTTCACCTTCGGGATGATGATGAGATCGAGGTGCTCCCCGGCGCCCTCCACCACCGTGATGACGTCCCCGTGCGCCCACTCGGTGTGCGCGTCGTTGACGCGCACCGCGCGGAGCTTCTTGCCCCAATCGAGCTCGGTGAGGCCGCGCACCACGTGATCGCGCGCCGCGATCTTCTGGGCGGGCGCGACCGCGTCCTCGAGGTCGAGGAATACCAGATCGGCGGCGCTTTGCGCCGCCTTCTCGATCATCTTGGGATTCGAGCCGGGCGTGGACAACTCGGACCGTCGCAGGCGAACGCTCATGTCGTCTCCTTTGGGCTCCGGGGGCCCGTCGAGTGCTCGCCGTCTGCGCGCTTCCGATGCCCACGGGCCCCGCACCCGTCGCGGCGCATGTCCGCGCCGGGCTTCGCTCCCTGCCGGATCTCGGCGAGGATCTCCGCGGTGTGCTCGCCGAGCCGCGGCGGGCGGCGATAGACCCCCGCCGGCGTCTCGGTCAGCTTGATCGGCGTGCCGACGACCATCATCGTGCCGTTGTCGCCCGGCGGCTCGATCTCGACGAGCATCCGGCGGAGCCACACGTGCGGGTCGGCGAACACGTCGGCCGCATTGTTCACCGGGCCGACCGGCACCTTACCGCCGAGCAGCCGAACGACCTCCTTCTTGGTGCGGGCTCCCGTCCAGGTGGTGAGAATCTCCGTCACCAAGGCGCGGTTCTCGGAGCGACGCCGGTTGTCCCGGGTGCGCTCGTCCTCGACGAGGTCCGGCCGGCCGACAATCTCGCAGAGCGCCTCCCAGTGATTGTCGGTCGGCGCGGCGATCGCGACGGCTCCGTCGCTCGTCTCGTAGACGTCGAACGGGCAGAGCGCAGGATGACCCGAGCCGCGTGGACCGAGAACGCGGTTGGCGCACGAATAGTTGATGACGAGGGTCTCGCAGAGGCTGAGGATGGCGTCGTACATCGACACGTCGAGAAATTGACCCTTGCCGGTCTGACGTGCGGCGTGAACCGCGGAAACGACGCCGAGCGCCATCAGCGCGCCGGGAAAGAGGTCGCCGACGCTCGCCCCGTTCGGAAACCCCGCGCTCTCCGTCGGTCCCGTGATGCCGACGAGCCCCCCCATGCACTGGGCGACGATGTCGAACGCCGGCCACTCGGCGTACGGGCTCTCGCCGGTGCGCGGATCGCCGAAGCCGCGGATCGCCGCGTAGACGATCTGCGGGTTGACGCCCCTGAGGATGTCGTAGCCGACGCCGAGCCGGTCCATGACGCCGACCCGCGAATTCTCGATCACGGCGTCCGCGGTGACCGCGAGTTCGAGGAAGCGGTCGCGACTTTCGTCTCTCCGCAGATCGAGCACGATCGACCGCTTGTTGCGGTTGATGCTCGCGAAATAACCGCCGTAGTCGCAGCCCGCGGGCCGTTTCGATCCCGGCGGAGCGTAGTCCTTCAGCAGAGGCGCCATCGGGCGCGAGATGTCGCCGCCCGGCGGCTCGATCTTGACGACGTCGGCGCCGAGGTCGGCGAGGAGCGCGGTGCCATAGGGTCCGGCGAGCGCCTGCGTGAGATCGAGGATGCGCAGGTCGGACAGCGGACCCGTGCGCTCGGTCATCGCGTTCCCCAGTAGCTGCGCCGTTTGAGCAGGACCTCGCGCTCTCCCTCGAAGACGACCGTGCCGTCGTGCTTCACGCCCCAGTGCTTGAAGCGCACGACACCGGCATCCTCGCGATCGGCGTCGCGCTTCGAGAGCACCTCGCTGTAGGCGGTGAGCGAATCGCCGTGAAAGACGGGCGCGCGGAAGCGGAGCTTGTCGAGCCGAAGCTCGGCGAGCGCTTGCTCGGCGGTGTCCTGGGTGGCGAGGCCGATCACGACCGAGCCGGTAACGAGCCCGAACACGACGCGCTGCCCGAAGGGCGTGTTCCTCGCCCGGTGCTCGTTGTAGTGCGCGTCGGCGGTGTTCATCACCAGCTTGGTGACCATCTGGTTCTCGACCTCGCCGATCGTCGTGCCGCGCGCGTGGCGCATCTTCTGGCCGACTTCGAAGTCTTCGAAGTAGCCGCCGGCGCCGGTGAGGGCCGTGCGGATCATTTCTTCGGCCTCGGCAGATAGGCGTCGGAAATGATCCGCTGCTGGATCTCGGATGTCCCCTCGAAGATCTTCGTCAGGCGCGCGTCGCGCCAGTAGCGCTCCACCGCGCACTCGCTCGTATAGCCGGCGCCGCCGTGGATCTGGATGCCTTCGCTCGTCACCTTCTCGGCCATCTCGCTGGCGAACAGCTTCGCCATCGAGGCTTCGACGTCGTTCCGACGACCGCGGTCTGCATTGTCGGCGGCCGCGTAGGTGAGATTGCGTGCGGCTTCGATCTCGGTCGCCATCCAGGCGATCTTGAAGCGGATCGCCTGGAAATCGCCGATCGGCCGCCCGAACTGCTCGCGCGCTTGCGCGTAAGCGATCGAGTCCTCGAGCGCGCCGCGCGCGAGGCCCACGGAGCGGGCCGCCGTGTGGATGCGGGCCACGGAGAGCCAGCTCGCGGTGCGCTTGAACCCGGCCGAGGTGTCGTCCTCGTCGCGTCCGATCAAGACGTTTGTTTTCGGGATGCGGAAATCGTTGAACGACAGCTCCCACGTCTTCCAGCCGTGATAGCCGATCTTGCGCATCGGCGTGCCCTCGATCCCCGGTGGAAGCTTGCCGCGTTCCTTCGGTATCAAGAACTGGGTGATCCCCGCGTGGCGATGATCGGGATCGTAGGGGGTGGCGCGGGCAACCAGGATGATGAAGTCGGCGCCGTCGGCGAACGTGCACCACATCTTCTGGCCGTTGATGACCCACTCGTCGCCGTCGAGCTCGGCCCGGCAGCGGATCGAGGCGACGTCCGAGCCCGCGTCCGGCTCGGAGAGCGCGAAGGCTCCGAGGCACTCGCCCTTCGCCATCTGCGGAAGCATCGCGCGGCGGTGCTCTTCGCTGAATCCTCCGCCGAGGCCGTTGCCGCGCGCGATGATGCTCGCCACGCTCATCCAGGCGCGCGCCAGCTCCTCGGTGACGAGCACGTACTCGAAGGTGCCGAGCCCGAGGCCGCCGTAATCCTGCGGGATGAGGATGCCGAAGTAGCCGAGCTCGGCCATCTTGTCGCGGAGCGCCATCGGGATCTCACCCTGTACCGGATCGAGTTCGTTGGCGACGGGCAGCACCTCGTTCATCGCGAACTCGCGCGCCGTCTCGAGGATCGCCTGGCGCTCCTCGCTGTAGTAGGCAGCCGGCACGCGCTCGAGGATGCCGCGGAGTCCGCTCATCGTGCCCCCTTCTTCGCCACCAGGTTCGTGCGGCGATAGCTGAGCACGACCTCGCCCCGTTGATTTCGTCCCTCCGTCCTCCAGGTGACGACGCCGAAGGTGGGACGGCTCTCGGACTCCCGCTTGGAGACCACGGTGCTTTGCGCCGTGAGCGTGTCGCCGGGGTAGACCGGTCGGTGAAACTCCACGTCTTCGACTCCGAGAAAGGGACCGCCGGCTTCGGAGAGATCCTCGACCGAGAGACCCACCGCCGTGCACAGCGTGAGCAGCGGATCGACGACCACGTTCGGATGACCGTGCGCGCGGGCGTACTCGGCGTTGAAGTAAATCGGCGTGAAGCGCAGCGCCAGCGTGACGAAGAGCGCGTTGTCCGCCTCGGTCAACGTGCGCCCCCAGTGATGCTCGAAGACCTGTCCTTCGGTGAAATCCTCGAAGCCGTGACCCTTGGCGACAAGTGGGAAGGAATCGAAGTCGGGATCGTTGGCCATTGCGCCGCCTCGTCTGCGGGGCCTACGACAGATTGATTGGCGGGTCAATTCGATACGCGCGTCGACCCGTGGAAGCCGTGCTCGTCGTCGGCCTGCGGCGCGGCGTCGCGGCGCCGGCTCGCTTGATCTTCTGATCTTGCGCGCCTGCGCGACAGCATCGAAGGTCCCCCCGCTTGCGTGTCGCGGGTCGCCGGGCGCAGCTCAGTTACTGAGGAGGAGCCCCTCGACGGAGACGTCCTCCTCGATCTCGCTCCACTCGATGCCCTTGCCATCTGCGACCAGGCGCCACCGGCCCCGTTGTTCCGGCGTCGCCACCAGAAGTCGCGGGAACCAAACGAGAGGGACCGAGAGCGTGCGGCCATCGGAAAGCGCGACTTCCAGCGTGCGCTCGGTGCACGAAACATCGACGGCAACGGGCAATTGATCCATCTCGCATCCTCCTCGTCGTTCGAGCACGCGATCACGCTCGACCGGATCACGCCCGTCGCCGAGCCTGCCAGAGCGGTGACCTTAGTCAAGAGCGGGCGAGCCGGGTACGGTTCGCTCGCCATTCCCAACACGGACGGAAATGGATGGAGCGCCGATCGCAGAAACGGAGCTCGACGCTCAAGGCGTCGGGCGCGGAGTCGAGCTCGCTGCGCCGGGGAACACCAGGTTTTGCGGGCGAGAGACCGTGCCGAGCGAAAACGGCACGCCGGTGAAGGTGACGGGTCCCGGATCGCTCTCTGCTGAGATCCGGCCCACCGTCTGAACCGTCGTTTGCTCGGCGCCGCAGCCGGGTAGCGCGTTCATCCACAAGAGCGCCGCCATCGCGAGCAGGAACCAGGCGGCGGAAAGATTTCGGCGATCGGTTCGACTCGCCGCAGCCATCGCCAGGAGCATGACGACCGCTGCGAAGCCGCCAGAACTACTGCGGCTCTCCGCGCCGCGCCCTAGAGGAATCGACGAGGCTGCGACGATGCGCACCGTACCGGCGCGGCCCACAGCGAAGGGATCGGGGGTTTGAGTGGCAGTGGGCTCGGGCGTCGGCGTTGCCTCTGCCGGGCCGGAGGTTGCAGTTGCCTCCGCGGTCGTCTGGGAAGTCGCGGCGATCGTCGCGCTCAGCGAGAAGGTCGCCGCCTCTCCGGCGGGGATCTCCAGGGCCGGTTCGAACACGAACACGTTGGTCCCCGTTGGTGCCGTTACTATGGCCGTCTGGCTTGCGCCCGAAGTCTTGCCGCTCAGACTCAACAAGGAAACGACCTCGGGATCGGTTTCATCGATCGTCACTTCGGTGACGCGTTCGGTGTCCGCGGTCGTGTTGCGGACTTCGAACTTCCCGGCGTCAACCGTCTCGCCTTCCGTGCCGAATTCATCTGAGGCGCTGGTCGCGCCAGCGCTGCCGCCCGCGAATGGAGTTGGCCGTACCGTCGGGACGACGATCGGAGTTTCCCTGGGCGCCGTGGTCGGTGCCTGCTCAGGGATGGCGGTTTCGGTTGGAGACGCGGTCGGTGTCGTCGTGCCAGACGCCGTCGGCGTCAAGGTCGGAGACTCGGCCGGCGTGGCTGTATCGGTCGGCGTCGGTGTGGCCTGCGAGCTCGCTCGAGGGGCGGCGACGAGGATGCCAACGATGGCGAGCACCGCCGCGGAGGAGAGGGTGCGCGAAGCGTTTGCGCCGAGATCGCTCATGCTGGGGAAGCTCTTAGCCGACCTTCAGCCATTCGGAAAGAGATGTTCGGTCGATCTTGCCGACGACCGGTCCCGGTGGAACGACGATCTCGCGACTACAGCGCCTCCACGCCTTGCGACTCGCTGCCAGGCACCTCGGCGGGCGATCGACTCGCCTCGTCGTCGGTCCCGAGACCTTCGTCGCCATTCTGGTCGTCGGTGCCGGTGCTGGGCTCGTCCTCTGCGGAGTCATCATCCGGCGGGGATGCAGGGTCACCCGCGACGGCGCCGCCCGCCTCTTCGTCTGAATCGGGCTCGGCGGCATTTGCGTTGCCCGGAGCCTCGGCTTGGCCCTCTTCCTGCGCGAGCGCCGAGGACGGAACTACGACCAGAACGCCGCGCGAGACGAGGGCGAGACAACCGAGGATGCAACCGAGCGCCGAAAGCCGATTCATACGGCGGTGATCATAGCGCTTTTCGCGATGCCCCCGCCAGCTACTTGAAAGTCGACGGGAACTCTGGCGGGAGAGGGCCCATGCTGAGCCCTTACCGAGCCCTGGACCTGACGGATTCACGTGCCGCTCTCGCCCCGCTGATTTTGGCCGGCCTCGGCGCGGACGTGATCAAGCTCGAGCCCCCGGAGGGCTGCGCATCGCGACATGAGCCGCCGATCGATCCCGCCTTGCCCCGCGGCCTCGAGAGCCTGCGCTTTCATGCGCTGAACCGCGGCAAGCGAAGCATCGCGCTCGACATCGACGCCGAAACCGGACGCCGCCGCCTCCGAGAGCTCGTGGCGAGCGCGGATTTTCTCTTCGAGAACGCCGCTCCGGGCGAGATGGCGGCGCGCGGTCTCGGCTTCGAGGCTCTCCGCGCGGTGAACCCGAGGCTCGTCTACGTCGCGATCACGCCGTTTGGTCAGGATGGCCCCTACGCTCGCCACCTCGCCAGCGATCTGACGCTCGCCGCGATGGGCGGCATGATGGCGCTGAACGGCGAAGCCGATCGGCGGCCGGTGCGCATCACCGTTCCGCAGACGTGGTACCACGCCGCGGCGGAGGGCGCCGTCGGAGCGCTCGTTGCGCACCACCGCCGCCTCGCCACCGGCGAGGCGCAGTTCGTCGACGTCTCCGTCCAGGCAGCCGTCTTCTGGACCGGACTGAACGCGATGATCGCCCACGCCATCCAGGGGAAGGACATCGAGCGCAGCGGCACGGTTCTCCAGCTGACCACGTTCACCACGTCTCTCGTCTATCCGTGCGCCGACGGAGAGGTGGTGCTGATCACGACGACGGCTACGCTCACGCGACTCATTCCGTGGATGATCGAGGACGGCACGGTGAGCGCCGAGTGGGCCGCCGCCGAGGACTGGAAGACCTACGAAGCGCGCATGCTGACCGGCGCCGGACTGGCGCATGCGCTGCCGGAGGTGCAGGAGAAGATCCGTTGCTTCTGCGCAAAGCATAAGAAGGCCGAGCTCTTCGCGCGCGGCGTCGCCGAGGGCGTGACGATCGCGCCGGTCAACACCGTGGCCGATGTGCTGGCGCTCGACCACCTCGAAGCGCGGCGCTACTGGCAGCCGTACCGCGTGGGTCAACGGCTTCTGCGCGCGACCGGCCCCTTCGTGAAACTCTCGCGCACGCCCGTCTCGTTCTCGCGGCCTGCGCCCGCCGTCGGCGAGCACGGAGACGAAATCGTGAGGTCGCTCGAGATCCCGCGCGAACGGGCCGCGTCGCCCCCGTCGGCGACTTCGCCGCTAGCATCCTCGATAGATCGCTCCCGTTGGTCGCGATCAACGGCAATCCCGCATCCTACGGCGTTGCCCTTTGCCGGCGTCAAGATCGCCGACTTCTCGTGGATCGGTGTCGGGCCGATCACGGCAAAGTACTTCGCCGACCACGGGGCGACGGTCGTGCGCGTCGAGACCGTGAACCCCGCGGACCGGCTGCGTCTGGTCGGGCCGTTCAAGGACAACGTGGCCGGGCCGAACCGCTGCCAGTTCTTCGCGTCGTTCAACACCTCGAAGCTGTCGCTGGCCCTCAACCTGAAGCAGCCCGAGGGCTTGGAGGTCGCCAAGCGGCTCGTCCGTTGGGCGGACGTCTGTCTCGACTCCTTCACGGCGGGCACGATCGCCGAACTCGGCCTCGGATACGAGGTCCTTCGCGAGATCAACCCCTCGATCATCATGGCGAGCACGTGCCTCCTCGGTCAGACGGGGCCCGCCGCCGCCCTCGCCGGCTATGGCTATCACGCGGCCGCGATCTGCGGCTTCTACGAGATCACGGGCTGGGACGACCGCCCGCCCGCGGGTCCGTTCAACGCGTACACGGACACGATCGCCCCGCGCTTTCTCGCGGCGACCCTGATGGCCGCGCTCGATCATCGCCGACGGACGGGGCAGGGTCAGTACGTCGATCAGGCGCAGATGGAGTCGTCGCTGTACTTCCTCGCCCCGGAGATCCTCGACTATCAGGTGAGCGGCCGCATGCCGCGGCGAGCGGGGAACGACTCTCCGACGGCTGCGCCGCACGACGCCTACCCGTGCGCCGGCAAAGACGAGTGGTGCGCGATCGCGGTCGAAAGCGACGCTCAGTGGTGTGCGCTGCGCGACGTACTCGGTAGTCCCGAATGGGCAACTTCCCGCGAGCTCGACACGGCGGCCGGCAGGAGGGCTCGAAGAGACCTCATCGACCGAGAGCTCGCCGAGTTCACGCGCCGCCACGAGCCGCGCGCGCTGATGGAACTCCTGCAAGCGGCGGGTGTCCCGGCCGGCATGGTGCAGCGGTCGAGTGACCATCTCGAGGATCCGCAGCTCCGGCACCGGCGCTTCTTTCGCCCGATGATCCATCCGGAAATGGGCGAGGTGCCCTACGAAGGGCACCAATTCCGCATCCTCGGCTACGACAGCGGCCCGCGCGCGCCCGCGCCGTGCCTCGGCGAGCACTCGGTCATGGTCCTTCAGGAGATCCTCGGCTACGACGACGAGGACCTGGCGCGGATCGCCGCGAGCGGCGCGCTAGCGTAGGAAGCAGCTGGAGTGCTTCCAACGCCCTTTTGCGTTTCGCTCGTGATGACAGCGGTCCATTTTCCGATCGACCCGTGCTTACGGGTTGATCGAAAAATGGACCCACGGCGCCAAGCGCCGAGGCAATAGCCCAGCGGCGTGGCAAACGACTTCCGCTTCGCGCGCTTCGCGCGAAGACGCGCTCAACGTTTTCTCGCTGGTCGGTGTAGGTCGCGCCGCCCGACACTACGCCGCCATCGCGATGGTCGGCGATTCGAGCGCGATCTCGAGGACCCGATCGATCGAGTCCACCGGGTAGAAGCGTATCTCGTCGCGCACCTCGGCGGGAATCTCTTCGAGATCGGGCAGGTTGGCATCCGGCAACAGCACTTCGCGAAGTCCCGCGGCCTGCGCGGCGAGTACCTTTTGCTTGAGGCCGCCGATCCGTAGCACCCGACCTTGCAATGTGATCTCGCCCGTCATGCCGAGGGTCTTCTTCACCGCTCGACCGCTCAGCAGCGAAGCGATCGCCGTCACGATGGTGACACCGGCGCTCGGACCGTCCTTCGGCGTAGCCCCCGCCGGCACGTGGACGTGCACGTCTCGGTTGGCGAGGTTGCGCTCGTCGATGCCGAGCGCTTGGGCGCGACTTCGTACGTAGGTCAAGGCGATCCGAGCCGATTCCTTCATCACGTCGCCGAGCTGGCCGGTGAGCACGAGGCTACCGGATCCAGCCATGGTCGCCGCCTCGACGAACAGCACCTCTCCTCCGCTTCCCGTCACCGCGAGCCCGGTCGCTACACCCGGTTGCGCCTGGCGTGCAGCGGCCTCTTGGAAAAATTTGCGCTGCCCCAGGGCCGAGCGAAGCGCGCCGTCGTCCACCTTCAACGATTGCGCTTCACCCGACACGATCCGCGTAGCCGCGGAGCGCAGGAGCGTGCCGAGCTCGCGCTCGAGCTGCCGGACGCCCGCTTCACGAGTGTAGTCGGCCACGATCGTGCGTAGCGCGGGGTCGTCGATCGACACTTCCTCGGCGCGAAGCCCGTTGCGCTCCAGCTGACGCGGCCAGAGGTAGTCGCGCGCGATCGCGAGCTTCTCCTCGACCGTGTAGCCGTCGAAGCGGATCGTCTCCATGCGGTCGAGAAGCGGGGCAGGGATCGTCTCCGAGACGTTCGCCGTGGCGATGAAGAGCACGTGAGAGAGATCGAGCTCTACGTCGAGATAGTGATCGCGGAACGCATGGTTCTGCGCCGGATCGAGCACCTCGAGCAGTGCCGCCGCAGGGTCTCCACGCCAGTCGGCTCCGACTTTGTCGACCTCGTCGAGCAGGATGACCGGGTTCATCGTGCCCGCGTCACGCAGCGCTCGCACCAGCCGCCCCGGCAGAGCGCCGATGTAGGTGCGGCGGTGCCCGCGGATCTCCGCCTCGTCGCGGATGCCGCCGAGCGACATGCGGACGAACTTCCGACCGATGGCGCGGGCGATCGACTCGCCGATCGACGTCTTGCCGGTGCCTGGCGGCCCGACGAAGGCGAGGATGGCGCCCGAGCGGCGGTCGTCGGCAATGCCGCGCTCCGCGCGGAGCTTGCGCACGGCGAGGTACTCGGTGATTCGCCGCTTGACGTCGTCGAGACCCGCGTGGTCCCGATCGAGCACGCTGCGGGCATGGTTGGGATCGAGGCGCTCCTCCGAGCGATGGGACCAGGGGACGGCCAGGAGCCAATCGAGATAGCTGCGAATCATCGAGGATTCAACCGACTCGCCCATGCGCTCGAGCCGCGCGAGCTCTCGCTCGGCTTGCTGGCGAACCGGGTCGGGCATGCCCGCGGCCGCGATCTTCGTCCGGTAGTCGTCGGCGATCGCCGCGTCTCCTTCGCCGAGCTCCTTGCGGATCGATTCGAGCTGGCGGCGGAGAAAGAACTCGCGCTGCTGCTTCTGGGTGCCGGATTCCACGTCCTCGCGGATCCGCTTGCGCACTTGGAGCTCGGTGAGCCGTGCGCGCTGGAGCTCGAGGGCGAGCCGCAGACGCTCGGCGACGTCGAGTGTCTCGATCAGCGTGACCTTCTGCTCGAAAGTGAGATCGGGCGCGTAGCCCGCCGTGTCGGCAAGCGCCCCGGGCTCGGTGATGGAGCGCAGAAAGGCGGCCAGCCGCCCGTCGTCGCCGCGAATCTCGAGGATCTCCTGGATCACCGCGCGGTACTCGCGCTCGAGCTCGTGGGTCTTCGCCGCGGGCGGCGATACGTCGGGACGCTCCTCGACGTGCGCGTGCAGGGTGCCGTCGGCGCCGGGTTGCGCCGCGCCGACGACTCCGCGATGGAGAGCCGAGAGAGCCACCGCCTGGCCGCGCCCCGGCATGCGCACGCGTTCGACCACGTCGGCCACAACGCCGACCTTGGCGTACTGGTTTCCGTGCCTCGGTACGAGCAGTACGCGGCGATCGTCGCCGAGGTCGGCCGGCAACGTGAGATCCATGCCGGGAAACACGACCATGTCGTCGAGTGGAATCAGCCGCAGAAGGCTCTTCATCGGTGCATAGGTAAGGACATAGTTGAGGTTGTCAATGATCGAGCGAATTCATAGAATTCCCGCCGCGATGGCTCGAAGGGGACGCGGCTGCGACGCATGGCAGCTTCTGCGCGGAATCCTGGCTGCGGAGCGGTCCCGGTTGCCCGTGATTGCCGCGGGGTTCGGCCTCTCGCAGGCGCAGTGTCAGGTGCTGCAGCTGCTCGACCCGGAAGCGCCGGTGGCGATGTGTCGCGTGGCCGAGGCGCTCGATTGCGACCCGTCCAACGTCACTGGGATCGTGGATCGCCTTCAGGCGCAAGGGCTCGTCGAGCGGCGCGTGGCCGAAGCGGACCGGAGGGTGAAGAAGCTCGTGCTGACGCTGAAGGGCGGCGCGCTGCGCGCTCGCCTGATCGAGCGGCTGTCCGAGCCTCCGTCAGGAATCCGGGCCTTGCCAGCGGCGGATCAGGAGAAGCTTTTCACGATCTTGCACCGGGCCTTCGTCGGCGGCAATCGCAAGCCCTCGTGATGAGCCCGCCGTATCGGCGCCAAGTGGTGGCGCTTTGGGGGAGAGCTCAGAGCGTCGAAGTCGGTTGAACATGCGGAGTCCCATCATTATGGTCGCCTGGCGAACCCGCAGGAGGACACCATGGAATTCGGTATCGCGCTGGCATCGAATCTGGACGGATGGAAGACCGCCAGGCGAGCGGAGGAGCTCGGCTTCTCTCATGCTTGGTTCTACGACACGCAGATGCTCTCGCCGGACATCTTCGTGACGATGGCGCTGGCGGCGACGCAAACCTCGAAGATCAAGCTCGGTGCGGGGGTACTGGTGCCGAGCAATCGGATCGCGCCGGTTGCCGCCAATGGCTTCGCGTCATTGAACCAGCTCGCACCCGGCCGCATGATCCTCGGTCTCGGCACCGGCTTCACGGCGCGTAACACCATGGGCTTACCGCCGGTGAAGCTCGACGATCTGCGCGAGTACGTGCGGATCGTTCGCGGCCTGCTGCGTGGCGAGACCGTCGAGATCGACTTTCCCGAAGGCCGGCGTAAGGCGCGCTTCTTGAATCCCGACGGGCTCATCAACCTCCGCGATGCGATTCCGATCCACTTCTCCGCCTTTGCGCCGAAGATGCGTAAGCTCACGGCGGAAGTGGGCGACGGATGGATGACCTTCATGTTCAGCCTGGAGCGCGCGCTCGGCGAGGCGAAGCTCGTTGACGAGGCCTGTCGTGAGGTCGGGCGTCAGCCGCAGACGCTCTACAAGACCGCCTTCACGCTCGGTTGCGTTCTCGGCGACAAGGAATCCGCGGACGGCGTGCGCGCGAAGGCCCAGGCGGGCCCGCTGGCGGTCGTTTTCCTCCATGGGCTCGTCGAGGCGATAGTCGAGCTGCCGCTACTGCCGCCCGTTCAGGCATTGCTCGAGGAATACCGAAAACTGCATCAAACCTACCAACCGCCGGATGCCCGCTATCTGCAGATGCACACCCAGCACCTGCTCGGCGTGCGGCCCGAGGAGCAGCGGTTTCTCACCGCCGAGCTGATTCGCATGACCACCTTCACGGGTCGCAGCGAGGAGCTTCGCGAGCGGATCCGCGCGCTGAAGGCCGCGGGCTACCAGCAGTTTGTCATCCAGCTCGTGTGTGGACACGAAGCGGCGATCGAAGACTGGGCGCGACTCGTCGAGGGCGTATGAGGAGGGGACGGGGAGGTTTCGTCGCATAGGTGAAGTCGAGCAACAGGCGCCTCGACGTTTTCCGGTGGGTCGTAGATGTCGCACGGATGCCTTGCTGAAGCATGGGCGGAACCGCCCTCACACCCACTCGCGACCGAGAAGGCTGCGGGCGATCACCAGCTTTTGGATCTGCGGGGTCCCGTCCCCGATCTGCAGCCCGCTCACGTCCTTCTGCATTTGCATGAGAGGCATCTCCTCGGACCAGCCCGTGTGGCCGTGGAGAATGATGCAGTCGTTGATCGCCTGGCAGGCGATCTGTGGAATCCACCACTTGCACATCGCCGCCTCGCGATTGTGAGGTTGACCCGCGTCACGCAGCCCGAGCGATCGGTAGGCCAGCCAGCGCGCCGCCTCTAGGTAGGTGTCGTGCTCGGCGAGCGGAAAGGACACGCCCTGGAACTTCGAGATCGGGCGCCCGAACGCTTCGCGCTGCTTCACCCACTCGATCGTCATGTCGATCGCGCGGCGTGCCGTGCCGAGGCAGATGAGGCCGAGCAGCGTCCGACTGAGCTCGAACTCCCGCATGATTTGCTTGAAGCCCTCGCCGACCTCGCCGAGCTGCCGCGATCGGGGCACGTAGGTGCCGTCGAAGGCGACCGCCGCGCGCCCCTGGGGCCGGAAGCCGGGGTCGCGGAAACGCTGCAGCGAGACGCTCGGGTCGTGGAGATCGACGAGCACGGCGACCGTCCCTCTCGAGGCGAGTGAGGGATCGATGGTCGCGAGGATGATCGCCGCCTCCGCATGGGGGCTCGTCGTGACCGAGGTCTTCTCGCCCGTGAGGCGCCAGCCGTCGCCGTGGCGCTCGGCGCGCAGACGCAGCCCCTGTAAGTCGGACCCGCCCCGCGGCTCCGTGAAGCCGGCGGCGAGGATTCGCTCGCCGCGTACGACGCCACGCGCCCACGGCCCGCGCTCGTCGGGCGGGAGCAGGCGGCTCACCAGCCCGCCCGTGAGGATCGAGTTGAAGGCCACGTACGAGACGTTGAAGTCCGCGCGCGCGAGCTCCTCGATCGCAATGCCCATGGTGATGAAGTCGGCCGCCTGTCCACCGTACTCCTCCGGCACCGCGAGGCCGAGGAGCCCGTTCTTGGCAAGGACGGCGAGCGCCGCGCGTGGGTATTCGGACGACGTGGCGCGTGGCAGGTAGCCATCGCGAAACTCCGCCTCGGCGAGTCGACGAACGGTTTCGCGAAACATCTCCTGCTCTTCGGTGAACATGAATGAGCTCATGGATGACTCCTCGTCGACGGGGTTGTGGACGATCTACCACGGACCGCGGCGGGTGCGACACGCTCGCTGGGCCCAGGCGATCAGATGAGATAGGAAGATCCATGCGCATCGAGGTCACCGATGAAGCCGTACTGATCACCGAGCTCAGCGACGATGACCGGCACCAGCTCCAGGGAATTCTCAGGGGTGCGGCGGGGCGGAGCCTCGTCATTCCACGCAGGCCGACGATCCATCCGCCCCTGACGGAGTCAGACGAGCTCGAGGCGCTCATCTCGGCGCTACGGTCGTCCGCTCAGGACACGCTGGCCGCACTACGCAGGCGGGGGTTCCGGATCGCGCGACACCTCGGCTAGGCGGCGCGCGCCGCCGCCAGCGACGACAGGAGCCAACGGACGAGGTCGTGAAGAGTCACGAGCCTCCATCCCGATGCCAAATCGTGGAACATCGCGTGCCGAGCGACCGTGCAGACATAGAAGTTGTGTCCCCCAGATGCTCGAAACCACTGGCGAAAGTGCAGCCGCCCGCACGCGTCGCAATAGCTCGACGCAGGATTTACCAGCTGAATCAGGGCGTTTTCCTGAAGTATGGCGAGTAAATCCAGAATGTCGAATGGGCCACCGCTCGGGCGCATGGTCGCGTTCATCCAATTGCAGTCGAAACGCAAAGTGGATGCCAGGCCATCTCAAACCTATGAACTCAACGATTTCGGCAGCTTGGAAACTGAGCGAGACGAAATCGATAGCGACGAACTTTGTTCTTCGACGGAAATTTGACGTACGGGGAGATGAGGATGGCCGCACCGTCCCGAAATCGTCGAAGTCATCCGCTCTCCGCGGCGCTCGGGCAACGGCTCGTTTCGTTTCAATCTAGCCGCTCGAACCGGCGCTGAGGAGCGAGGGTACGCTCGCGCCGCTCGCTCTGCGGAACTTGGCGTTTCAAACCATCCGTCGAGCGGGCCAGAAAGCGCACGACTTGGTGAGACTCTGCGGGCGGCATGACGTGTGCTCCAAGTCCGCACGAGGCCAAACCGCCTCCAACCGGAGAAAGGAGAACACGCATGAGAACCACGATTCATCGACTCGCGAGCATCGTCGCTCTGGCATCGGTGCTCGCCCTGGCAGCCCCGCTCGCTGCGGCGGAGGGTGTGAACCTCAACACCGCGACGCAGGAAGAGCTGGTCGCTCTGCCGGGAGTGGGGCCGGCCAAGGCCAAAGCGATCATCGACTACCGCACCGCCCACCCCTTCAAGACGGTCGACGAGGTGAAGAACGTGCGCGGCATCGGCGACCATCTCTACGAGAGCCTGAAGGGCAAGATCACGGTCGGAGCGATCGCGAGCTCGGCGGCCCCGGGCGATAAGCGCTAGCGGACAAAGAGCTCCAGCGGGGCGCTGGAGGGTGGCAGGTGGCGGCGAAGGAGGGAGAAATCCTCGTTTGCCGCCACCTCGAGAACGTCAAGATGGATCTCCTGGATGAATGGGCGAGTCGCCGCGCTCGGCGGATGGTTGTCGAAGACGTCCCGATGGGGAACGAGCCCCTGAGCTCAGGCCCATGCGACATGCAGGTGCTGCGGCGCGTCGGTATCGATGCCGTAACGAAGGGCGAGGCGGATGCGCATAGCCCGAGCTGCAAGGCGACGAGCCCGCCGAGGATTGCGATCTCGAGACGACCGAGCGCACGTTTCGCGGGGGATGCCGCGGCGACCTCGCCCACGGACGGTGCGGGTCGCGAGATCGCCGAAGGCGATGCGCTCACGTCCGCCGCTATTCTCGAAGCCTCTTCTGCAAGAGCTCGTTTACCTGTTTCGGGTTCGCCTTGCCGTCCGTCGCCTTCATCACCTGGCCGACGAAGAAGCCGAAGAGCTTGTCCTTTCCTTCGCGGTATGCCGCGACCTTGTCGGGATGGGCGGCGAGCACTCGTTCGACGGCGCCGTCGATCGCGGCGCGATCGGTCACCTGCACGAGCCCCCGCTCGGCGACGATCGCGGCCGGCGGCTTTCCCGATGCCACCATCTCTTCGAAGACCGTCTTGGCGATCTTGCCGCTGATCGTTCCTTCGTCGATCAGCGCGACGAGCGCGGCGAGGTTCTCCGGAGCAACCGGCCAGGCCGTGATGCGCAGGCGCTCGTCGAGCTTCTGCTCGCGGACGATGCGCAGCACCGATTCCATCACCCAGTTGCTGAGCGCCTTGGGATTGCGGTGTCGCGCGAGCGCCGCTTCGTAATAGTCGGCGACATCGCGTCGGGCGGTAAGCACTTCGGCGTCGTAGGCGGGCAAGCCGAGGTCGCGCTCGAAACGGGCGCGTCTCGGTGCGGGAAGCTCCGGCAAACGCCGGCGCACGTCCTCCACCCAGTCCTCGCCGACCACGAGCGGCGGCAGATCCGGCTCCGGAAAGTAGCGATAGTCGTGCGCGAACTCCTTCGAGCGCATCGAGCGGGTCTCCTCGCGCTCCGCATCCCACAGTCGCGTCTCCTGCACGACCTGGCCGCCGCCCGAGACGAGCTCGATCTGGCGAGCGATCTCGTACTCGAGAGCACGCTCGACGGCGCGGAACGAGTTCATGTTCTTGACCTCCGCACGCGTGCCGAGCGTCGTGCTTCCCATCGGGCGCACCGAGACGTTGGCGTCGCAGCGAAAGCTCCCTTCCTCCATGTTGCCGTCGCAGACCTCGAGGTACTGAAGAATCGACCGCAGCGCGCGGAGGTAGGCCGCGGCCTCGGCGGGGCTGCGGATGTCCGGCTCGCTGACGATCTCGAGCAGCGGCACGCCGGCGCGATTGAGATCGACGAGGCTCGCGTCGGCGTGTGCGTCATGGATGTTCTTGCCGGCGTCCTCTTCGAGGTGGATGCGCGTCAGACGCACGCGCTTCTCCTCGCCGTCGAGGACGAAGTCGGACGGCGCCGCCGATGCAGATCGGCGCCTCGTACATGCTGATCTGATACCCCTTCGGGAGATCGGGATAGAAGTAGTTCTTGCGCGCCCAGCGGCTCGTCGGGGCGATGCGGCTTGCGGTCGCGAGGCCGGCGCGAATCGCGAACTCGACCGCTTGCCGATTGGTCACCGGCAGCACACCGGGCAACGCCATGCAGACCGGGCACGTGTGCGAGTTCGGTGGCGCGCCGAATTCCGCCGAGCAGGCGCAGAAGAGCTTCGATCGCGTGAGAAGCTGCGCGTGTACCTCGAGACCGATGACCGGCTCGAAGCTCATCGCGCAGCCTCCCCGGCGGCCGGCCCCTCGCCAACGGGGACGGGCCCCGGCCTCCGGCCGTGCCAGTCGGTCGACTGCTCGTAGGCGTAGGCGACCCGTAGCAGAGCCTCTTCACCGAACGGTCGACCGATTAGTTGCAGACCGATCGGCAGGCCGTTGGCGTCGACGCCGCACGGGATCGAGACGCCCGGAAGCCCAGCGAGATTCACGGAGATCGTCAGCACGTCGGACAAGTACATGGTGAGCGGGTCACCGAGTTTCTCGCCAAGTCGGAACGCCGTGGTCGGCGCGGTCGGGGCGACCAGCAGGTCGCAGCGCTCGAAGGCCTGCTCGAAATCCCGGCGAATCAGCGTTCGCACCTTCTGCGCCTTGCCATAGTACGCCTCGTAGTAGCCGGCCGAGAGCGCGTAAGTGCCGAGCACGATGCGGCGCTTCACTTCGGTCCCGAAGCCTTCTTCGCGCGACCGGCGGTAGGTGTCGATCAAGCTCTTGGCGCTCGTCGCCCGGCGGCCGTAGCGGATGCCGTCGTAGCGCGCGAGATTCGAGCTCGCCTCTGCCGTCGCGATCAAATAGTAGGTTGCGATCGCGTACGCGGCGTGCGGGAGCGAGATGGTCTCTACGGTTGCGCCGAGCGACTCGAGCGCTGCGATCGCCTCGCGCACGCAGGAGTCGACGTCGGGCTGCATCCCTTCCTGGAAGTACTCGCGGGGGACGCCCAGTCGAATCCTGCCGAGATCCCCCCCGAGCGCGCTCTGATAGCGCGGCACCGGGGTCGGAGCCGACGTCGAGTCCATCGGATCGTGGCCCGCGATCGCCTCGAGCAGGATCGCGGCATCGCGTACGTCGTGCGCGAACGGACCGACCTGGTCGAGGGAAGAGGCGTAGGCGACGATCCCGTAGCGGCTGACGCGGCCGTAGGTCGGCTTCAGCCCTACGATACCGCAAAACGAAGCGGGGAGGCGGATCGATCCGCCGGTATCGGTGCCGAGCGCGCCGAGGCACTGGCTCGCGGCCACGGCGACGGCCGAGCCGCCCGAGGATCCGCCGGGAACGCGTTCGAGGTCCCAGGGATTGTGGGAAGGACCGAAGGCGGAGTTCTCGGTCGACGAGCCCATCGCGAACTCGTCGCAGTTCGTCTTGCCGACGAAGACCGCGCCGGCTCGCCGCAGCCGGCCGACCGCGGTCCCGTCGTAGGGCGGGACGAACCCTTCGAGGATGCGCGAGGCGGCGGTCGTGCGCACTCCACGCGTGACGAACACGTCCTTCAGAGCGAGCGGGATCC
Source organism: uncultured delta proteobacterium (assembly GCA_963745025.1). Lineage (GTDB taxonomy): Bacteria > Desulfobacterota > Binatia > JACPRU01 > JACPRU01 > CAVQIG01. Next base: position 10,426 of record CAVUWD010000007.1, on the reverse strand, counting down.
CGTCGAGCGTCGACAGCGGCTTCCCGTCGCGGAGGCGCTCGTCGGCTGCCGCTGCCTGTCGACGCGCTTCGTCGTCGTTCACGGTGAGGAACGCATGCAGCTTCGGCTCGGTCTCGGCGATGCGCTCGAGGCAGACCTCGGTCAGCTCCGCGGCGGAAATCTCGCGGCGGCGCAAACGGTCGGCGGCACTAGCCAGAGTCAGCGAGGTGAGATCGATCTTCAAGTCAGGATTCCGACCGTTGCATCACTCGATGATCTTGGGGACGCGAAAGAAGCCTTGCCAGCGGTCGGGGGCGTTCTCGAGGAGGGCGTCGACCTCGGGACCGTTGCGGACCTCGTCGTCGCGAAAGGCCGGACCGACGTCGAAGACGTGCGCGGTCGGCGGCACTCCTTCGGTATCGAGCCGAGCGAGCGCCTCGACGTAGCCGAGGATCGCGCCGAGCTCCGCCACGAGCTTCTCTTCCTCGGCTGCAGACAGGTCCAGCCGCGCCAGCGCGGCCACGTGCCGCACGTCTTCGACGGTGATCTTCATCTCGTTCCGGGTAACACAGGCAAGCGGGCTGCTCAAACTCGGGGAAAGCGGCTACAGGCTTCCGGCGACCGCCTTCCGCAATCGATCTCGGGAAGTCTTTGCCTGCAGCCGGTAGCCGGTAGTCGGCAGTCGTGTTGTTGAATGCGTCCCGGGGTATCCAGTACCTTGGGAAAGGGCCTCGCGCGCGCCATGCAGAAGGGAATCGGCCGGCTGATCGAGAACATCGAGCGGGTGATCAAGGGCAAGCCCGCCGCGATCCGTCGGGCCGTGACGTGTCTGATGGCGCGCGGGCACCTGCTGATCGAGGACGTGCCGGGCGTCGGCAAGACCACGCTCGCCTCCGCGCTGGCGCGCTCGATCGGCTGCTCCTTTCAGCGGATCCAGTTCACCAGCGACCTCCTGCCCTCCGACTTGATCGGCGTCTCGGTCTACCGCTCCGAGACCCAGGAGTTCGTCTTCAAGGAGGGGCCGCTCTTCCATCAGCTGATCCTCGCCGACGAGATCAACCGCACGAGCCCACGGACGCAGAGCGCCCTTCTCGAGGCGATGAACGAGGGCCAGATCAGCATCGATCATCACACGCACCGCCTACCGAGGCCCTTCATGGTGCTGGCGACGCAAAATCCACGCGAGTACCACGGCACGTTTCCGCTGCCGGAATCGCAGCTCGACCGCTTCTTGATGCGGATCTCGATCGGCTATCCCGACGTCGAGTCCGAGCGCGAGATCCTGGTATCGACCGGTTCGAGCGCGGAGCTCGACGCGGTGCTGTCCGCCGACGAGGTCTGCGCCGCTCAGGACGCCGTCGAGAGCGTGCGAGTGGATCCGGCGCTCGTCGGCTACATTCTCGACATCGTCGCCGCCACGCGGCAGTCGGCGGCTGTCGCGCTCGGCGCCAGCCCACGTGCCGCCAAGGCTCTCTATCGGGCCGCGCAGTCGGCAGCGCTCGTCGAGGACAGCAGCTACGTGCGGCCAGATCACATCAAGGAGCTGGCGGTGCCCGTGCTCGCCCACCGCTTGCAGCTGCGGGGCGAGGAAACCTCCGACCTCGATCGGGAAGAGCGCGTGCTCGCCGCGATTCTCGAGGACGTGCGGGTGCCGTTATGAAGGCTGCGCTGTTCCGGCTGCGAAGACTCGCGGTGCGGCTAGGCCGGCGTGCCAACGACGTCGAGTCTTGGACCGAGTGGATCTATCCGCACCGGAGCCTTCGGCTCACCCGCGAGGGATGGTTCTTTCTCGTGGTGACGATCGCGATCGGCCTGGCGGCGCTGAACACCGGCCACAATCTTTTCTATCTCGTCTTCGCCATGCTCGTGTCGCTGATCGTCGTTTCGGGCCTGCTCTCCGAGCGCGCGGTGCGGCATCTGCGCGTCGAGCGGCGGGGTCCGGCGGAGATGTTCGCGCGCAGCGCCGTCCCCTTCGAGCTTCGGGTGCGAAATGTCAGTCGCAAGCGCGCAAGCTACGCGGTTGAGATCCGCGAGGGGGTGGCGGGACAGCCACGACGGCGAGTCGGCTTTCTCGATCGGCTCGATCCCGGCGTGGGGCGCTCGTTCGTCTCGCTCTGGAGCTTCCCCCACCGCGGCCGACAGAGCTTCCGCAGCGTGCACCTCGTCACCCGCTTCCCGTTCGGTCTATTCGAGAAGACGCGCATCGTACCGGCGGGAGAGTCGTGCGTGGTGTTTCCGGCGGTGGAGGGCGAGGGCAGGCGGCGCCTCTCCTGCGAAGCGGGCCCCAATGCGTTCCGCAAGCATCGGCTGGGCGAGGAGGTCATCGGCCTTCGGCGCAAGCTCCCCGACGACGACCCTCGCCGGATCCACTGGCGGGTCTCGGCTCGGATCGGCGAGTGGATGGTCACCGAGCACGCCCAGACGCTCGACCGTCCCGTCGCCGTGTTCTTCGACAGTCGCGGATCGGCGGGCGAAGGGTTCGAGGCGGCCGTGGAGCGCGCCGCGTCCCTCGTCTGGGGCACGAGCCCCGACGGGCGCGGCGTTCGCCTCTTCTCCTGGGGCCGATCGTTCCGCGAAGAGGGTCCGGTGGCGGTTCGCGCGGCGTTGACGTTTCTCGCCGAGGTGCAGCCGACCTCGGGCGAGCGCCTGCCGGCCGGCGATCGTGAGTTTCGCGAATGGCGGCGAGAAGTCGAGCGCTACGGAGGAGGGGTGTTCGTCACGGCAGGGGAGCCGCCGGACCTTCCGCCGGGAACGATCCTCCGAGTGGCCTGACGTGACATGAGCCTGACGTTCGAGAAGCAGTTCCTGATCGCCAGCCACTTGCTCGCGTTGGTGGGCGTCTTGGCGCTCACCACCACTCATGAAGTGAGCGCCCCTTACGTCGGCATCGCCGTGCTCGGGCTCTCGTGGAGCCTCGTGCGGGAATGGCGCCGCCGCGGCCCGCAGATCTCGGCGCGAGCGGCCAACGTCGCGATGTTCGCCGCGCTCTTCGTGGTCTTGTCGCCGGTCGCGCTGCGCGGCGCGTCGCCCATACGGCCGATCGCCGAGTTCCTGCTCGTGCTCGGGGGATTGAAATGCGCCGCGGCGAAGGAGAACCGCGACTGGCTGCAGATCTACACGCTGTCGTTCTTCCATCTGCTTGCGGCCTCGGCGCTCACCGTGGAGCCGATCTTCGCGGTGCTCTTTCTCGCATACCTCGTCTTGGCGCCGTGCGTGCTGGTACTCTTGCTGCTGCGGCGGGAGATCGCGGGCTCGCCGAGCGCACGTCGCCTCGAAGAGGAGCCGTTCGTCGAGCCCTCGCTCTTTCGCTCGATCGCCGCCACCACCGTCGTGCTCTTCGTTTCGACCCTGCTCATCTTCATCGTCTTCCCGCGAGTCGGTGCCGGCTATTTCGCCTCGCCGTTTTCGGGAGGGCAGGTGCTTGCCGGCTTTTCCGAGGAGGTGGGGCTCGGCAACCTGTCCGCACTGAAGCAGGACGACACGGTGGCGCTGCGCGTCGCGGTCGATCGGCCCGAGCTCTTCAGCGCGGCACGCTGGCGGGGCGCGGCGCTCGATCACTTCGATGGGCGGGAATGGCGGCGCCGGCCGCAAGAGCAGCGGCCCCTCATGCGCCCGGAAGCGGGGCTTTTCACGTCTTCGGAGCGAGTGCCACCGGCGATGCTGGTGCGCGAGGAAGTCGTTCTCGAGCCGCAGGATACCTCCGCGCTGTTCGTCGCGGGGCGTCCGATCGAGATCCGCGGCCGGTTCGGCGAGGTGGCGATCGACGGGATCGGCAACCTGCGGGTCATCCGGCCTACGGGGGTGCGCATGCGCTACCAGGTCCTGGCGTCGCTCGCGCCGCGCCGGACTCCGCCAAGCGCCGAAACTCTGGCACTGCCGCCGATCGATCCCCGGATCGTCGAGCTGGCGCGAGAGCAGGTGAAGGGCGTCGGCAGCGCCTCGGCGCGCGCCGACGCGCTGCTCGGCTATTTCCGCCATGGCTTTCATTACACGCTCGAGCCTGGCGCTAGCGGCGGCGAAGATCCGCTGGTCCGCTTTCTGTTCGTGACCCGCAGCGGCTTCTGCGAGCACTTTGCCTCCGCGTATGCGGTGATGCTGCGGGCCGTCGGCATCCCCAGCCTGGTCGTCAACGGGTACGCGGGAGGCGAATGGAACCCCTACGGCAACTACTTCGTGATTCGCCAGAGCGACGCCCACAGCTGGGTCGAGGCGTACGTGGACGGCGCCTGGCGCACGTACGATCCCACACCGCCCGGGGTGCCTCGCGCGGTGAACCTGGGGCGGCGAATCGCGGAGGCGATCGACGCGCTCGAGATGCGCTGGTACCGCTACGTGATCAACTACACGCTCGAGGATCAGGCGCAGGCGGCGCTCTCGCTGCGCGATGCCTCGCGCCGAATATGGGAGCGGCTGTCGCAGGATTGGTGGAGCTCGCTGACGAGCCGCGGCGACGAGCGCGGCGCTGACCCCTCCGCGCGCCGAACGCCCAACGCACTCGTCGCCATCGGCATCCTCGTCCTGGTGTTCGTGGGATGGCTCTGGCGAAGCAAGCGCACGGCGGCGACGCTCCGAGAGGCCGCTCTGTCGGCCGCGACGCGATGCTACGTTCGCCTGCTCGGCGCGCTCGCCGCGCGCGGTCTCGAAAAGCATCCGGGGGAGACGCCGCTCGAGTTCTGCCGCCGCGTCGCGCCGCGACTCGATGATCAGGCCGAGGGGGTCGCGCGCGTGACGGCGCTCTACCAGCAGGCGCGCTTCTCGGGACGCGACCTCGCTCCCGGGGAGCTGGATCGAGAGATCGAGTCGGTGATCGCCGCGCTCGCGGCCACCACGGATCCCTCGCGAGCGAGGGCCGATTGAATCGGCGAGATCGCGGCCGCGCAGGCGAGGATCTCGCCTGGGATCACCTACGCCGCGCGGGATACACGCTCGTGGCACGCAACCTGCGCAGCCGATTCGGAGAGATCGATCTCATCGTCGAGCGCCATGGCACGCTCGTGTTCGTCGAAGTGCGAGGGCGCAGCGGCTCGCGCTTCGGGACTCCGCTCGAATCGGTCGACCCGCGCAAGCAACGGCAGCTCTCGCGACTCGCCGCCGATTACCTCTCGTGGCGGCGGCTCGAGGATCGACGCGCGCGCTTTGATGTGATCGCAGTCGAATGGCAGGATGGCGCGCCCAGAATCGAGCACCTGGAGAACGCATTCGAGGCCATCGAGTAGATGCTGGACATCCGCGCGATTCGTGAACGGCCCGACTTCTACCGCGGTGAGCTTGCCAAGGTGGGCTACGGCGCCTCCGAGCTCGAGGGCCTGCTCGCGGCCGACGAAGAGCGCCGCCGGCTGATCCGCGAGGTCGAGACCAGACGCGCGGAGCGCTCCAAGGGCTCGCGCGAGGTCGGGCGCATCCAAGATCCGGCCAAGCGCGCGAGCGCGGTCGCGGAGATGAAGCGCGCCGGCGAGGAGCTCGGGCAGCTCGAAACGGCGCTGACCGACGCCGATTCGTTCTTCGAGCGCTTGCTTCTCGAGGTTCCGAATCTCCCGCACCCGGCCGCGCCGCTCGGGCGCGACGATCGGGACAACGTCGTCGTCCGTACGGTCGGCGAGGAGCCGCGGTTCGATTTCGTGCCGCGCCCCCACTGGGATCTCGGTCCGGAGCTTTCGATTCTCGACTTCGAGCGCGGCGTGAAGATCTCCGGCTCGCGGTTCTACGTTCTGTTCGGCGCGGGCGCGAGGCTGCAGCGCGCGCTGATCGCCTGGATGATCGATCTTCACGTCCGCGAGCATGGCTACGTCGAGGTCTACCCGCCTGCGATGGTCAAGCGCGAATGCCTGGTCGGCACCGGCAACCTTCCGAAGTTCGCCGACAATCTCTATCGCGACGCCGAAGACGACTTCTGGTTCGTGCCGACCGCGGAGGTCCCGGTCACGAACCTCTATCGCGACGAGCTGCTCGACGGCGCCCGGCTGCCGATCCGTCACGTCGCCTACACGCCCTGCTTTCGCCGCGAGAAGATGAGCGCGGGGCGGGACGTGCGGGGCATCAAGCGCGGGCATCAGTTCGACAAGGTCGAGATGGTGAAGTTCGTGCATCCCGAGCGTTCCGATGAGGAGCTCGACCTGCTACTCGACGATGCCGAGGACGTCTGTCGCAGGCTCGGCTTGCGTCATCGGATCGTCGAGATGTGTACCGGCGATCTGAGCTTCACGGCGGCTCGCAAGTTCGACGTGGAAGTATGGGCGGCCGGCTGCCGGGAGTGGCTCGAGGTGAGCTCGTGCTCGAACTTCCGCGATTTCCAGGCGCGGCGGGCGAGCATCCGATTCCGTCCGTCTGGGGGAGGAAAGCCTGAGTTCGTGCACACCCTGAACGGCAGCGGCCTCGCGCTGCCGCGCGTCATGATCGCCGTGCTCGAGAACTTTCAGAACGCGGACGGCAGCGTGACGGTGCCGGAGGTGCTGCGGTCCTACATGGGCGGTCTCTCCCGGATCGAACGCCAGTAGGGACGGCTACCGGCTACCGACTACCGCAAAGGCGCAGAGAAGTTTTTGCCGGCGAAGCCGGCAGCCGCTCTACGCTCTCCGATCGTTCTCATTCGTGGAACGTTCGTGTACAATGCGCCCAACGGTCGGGGTCTCACGAGCCCCTTGGCGCGACGATTCCCGTAATGGGGCGGGACGCCGCGGACCGGGCCTCGGGCCGGCAATTCGGCGGTCGGTTCCTGGCTGGCAGGTGCTCTGGGCCTGCGTGGTGTACACGCCGAGGAAGGAGGTGATCCAGCCATGATGTATCTTCGAATGGTGACGTGTGAGGTGGTGGGTCCTTAGGCCGGGTCACCCGATTGATTGCTGAAACGGGTGGTTGTCAGCCTGGGACGCCCAGGCACCACCGCCCCGAGCGGTTCCTGTAAGCCACGCTGTGAGGGGGTCCATCCGAGAATTCCGAACGATGAACGAACGGGCCGAATGCTCGGCTGGACCCCCTCGGGACTAGCAGCGGGGAGTCACCCTGCGGGCCGCGTCGCATAGCGGAAAAGAAATCGCCGGGGTTTGAAGAAGAAGGGAGTCGGAATTCTCCGGCTCCCTTCTTCCTATGAGGCTACCAACTTCCGGCTGCTCGGTAACCGGCGAGCGGTACTCGGTCTTCTCGGCCCCTCCGCGCGGATGTCGATGCCGAACTGCCCTACGGAACTTCAGCGCGTGGCGCCGATGTCCTTCTGAACGATCTCCTCAACGAGCATCGGCCGATAAGTGCCGATGAAGGCCTGCTCGTCCGGCCAGAGGATGTGGGCGGTGTCGCGAATCGCCTGGCTCAGCTCCTCGACCGTCATGTCGATCCAGAACTCGGCGATGCCGTCGTAGGGCGGTGCCTCGTTCCGCGACCAGCCGCGGGTGTCGAGCGGCAGGCCCACATTGGTCACGTACTTGATGATCTTGTCGCCGAAGGTCTTCTTGACGAGCGGCGCATGGACTTCCGTCCAGTGGCGTATCGCTTCTTCGTGGGTCATGTCGGGCCGGCGCGTCCAAAGCTCGAAGAGCTTGATCATGGACTCGTTCCTCCGTTCGCGTGCGTACGTCCATCGGCAGGTGCTGTCCAGCCGGTGGCGTCCATAGGCGCCTACTTGAATGAAGATTTGGACCGCCGGTTTCCGCACTCATTGTGGCAGCGACCCTCCAACGGCGGCACTTTGGTTGGCTGCCATAGCTCAGCGCGAAGAAGGTCCAAGGACCGGAGTCGCGCAAGGAAGGAACTCGATCACGTTGAACTCAAGCGTGTCTCCTAAGGCGCCAGTCGACTCCAATGGAACCATGATGCGATTGACCCCGGAGCTGATGCCAGATAATTCGGGTGAAAACTTCCTGTTCAGGCTTTGTCAGTTTCACGAAGCCGATGACCCCGGTCCGCAATTCTAGGCTACGGTGTTCGCCAATTTACCATCCGAAGAGGCATCGCGAATCGCTCTCTGACGTATCGTATTCACGGAACGTCAATTGCTAGTCGGATTAAGGACTCAACTGGTTACTTGGAGGGGAGGCCATCGCGATGGAGCTGAATCTTGCGGGCAAGAGTGTCGTGGTCACGGGGGGCGGCTCCAACATCGGCCGGGCGATCACGCTAGCCTTCGCCCGAGAGCGGAGCCACGTGACGATCGCCGAGATTGACGAGGGCCAGGGGAAGAAGGTCGCCGCCGAGGCGTCGAGTGCCGGCGCCGCCTCGGCCGTTGTTACGCGCACGGACGTCACGAAATGGGAGTCGGTGCAGGCGACGATGCGCGAGGTGGAGGCGCGGCTCGGCCGCGTGGACGTACTCGTCAACAACGTCGGCTGGACGATGGACCGGCTCTTCGTGGAGAAGGCGCGGGAGGAGTGGGAGAAAGAGATCCAGCTGAACCTTTGGGGGATGATCAACTGCACCCGCGCCGTCCTCGACGGGATGATAGCGAAAAAGTCTGGGGCAATCGTGAGCCTCGGCTCCGACGCCGGACGAATGGGCGAGTTCCGTGAGGGCATCTACGCCGCTTGCAAAGCGGGCGTCATCGCGCTCAGCAAGAGCCTCGCCCGCGAGGTCGGGCGGTACAACATCCGGCTCAACGTCGTCTGTCCCGGGATGACGCTGCCGGGGTCCGACGAGGAGATCAGCGGCCTCAGCATGTGGGCCGCGGACGCGAACCGCCAGTGGCGAACGGATGAGATGAAGGCCCGGATCGCGAAGGCGTACCCGTTGCGCCGCGTCGGCCGGCCCGAGGACGTTGCCGGCGCCGTCGTGTTCCTCGCCTCCGATGCCGCGGGCTTCGTCACGGGCCAGACGCTGTCCGTGAGCGGCGGCTACACGATGATGTGAGGGGAGGGCGGGCCGCAGAGCGTTGGCGCTGTGTCAGGCCCTAAGTGGGCCTGGAATCGTCTGTGTTCGCGTCAAGGCCTGGGCCGATGCAGTCGAAGCTCCGGAACGTGCGCGCACGATCATCCGGGAAGCGCGCGTGCCGAGGTCTATTTCGCAGCGGTGCCGAGGAGATCGCCCTTCAGACGGCGCCGGAAGCCGTGAACTTGGCGCGGAGCCGCGGCGAGATCGGGTTCGAAGCACCCACGGAAAACAGTCGCGGAACGATCGGGAAAGCTCCATCGCTGACGTCCCTCAACGCCGCGACGCGATAGCAGAACGGGGCTCGGAGCGTCCCCATGTAACGAGCCGCCGCGCTGGCCGTGCTCGGCGCGGGTGGCTACAGTCGCCGTGGAGGTTGTCACATGGAGCTCGCCGAACTCGAGCCTCGTCTCATCCGCTTTGCGCGTGCGAAGTACGCAGACGATGCGGTGAAGGTCAGCCAGGTGCACAAGATGCCTGGGCACGCAGGCTTCGCCTACGGCTTCAGCGTGACGAGCCGCGGCCGGACGGAGTCGTGGTTCCTGCGGATCCCGCCGCCGAACGTGCAGTGGCGGGGCACGGCGGACGTGATGCGGCAGGTGACGGTGCTGCGCGCCCTCGATGGGACCGAGGTTCCCCACTGCAGCATCCAGTGGGCGGGCACCGAGCTCGAATGGTTCGACCGTCCGTACTTCGTCGTGCCGAGGCTCGAGGGGGATGTCTTGCGGCTCCGTGACGGCGAGTGGGGTCGCACGCTGCCGCCGACGACGCTCGAGGACATGGCACGCCAGGCGATGACGGCGCTCGCCAAGGTACATCGCGTCGACTGGCGACGCAGCTGTGCGTATCTGGGGGATCCGATCCCGTTCGACCAGGATGTGATCCGATGGGACCGCTTCATGCCCAAGGTCGCGGAGCCCGAGAGGATGGTGCTGCAGCCCCGCGTGCGGGAGCGACTCCTCGCGACGATCCCGTCCGGCGCGCCGGTCGGACTTTTCCACGGCGATTTCCAGGCCTCCAACCTGTTCTTCTCGTTCGCGGGACGACTGCTCGCGGTGATCGACTGGGAACTCTGCGGGATCGGCGCCACGCTCAACGACGTGGGTTGGACCGTCACGTTCAACGACCCAGCTGCCTGGGCCACCGATGGCGGCGTGACCGGCTTCTTCTCGTCGCCCGACAAGCTGATCACCATGTACGAGGACGTCTACGGCGCGCGCGTGCCCGACGTTGACTGGTTCCGCGCCCTCGCCGCCTACAAGTTCGCGATCATCACCGGCTTCAACCTGGGGCTGCACCGGCGCGGGAAGCGCGACGACCCAACCTGGGAGGTCACCGGTCTTTCGCTGCCGACGCTCCTCGGACGCGCGCTCGAGCTTCTGAGCTGAGCGCGCGTGAGCCGTCTGCGATCACCGACTGGGACCTGCGGACGTAGTGCGTCGCGGGGTCGACCCATGCGTGCAGCGGCGAGCCGGGCAAGGCATACGTATCGCTGATTCTGCGTAAGGGCGACCGGCCGGCCGGCGTCCGACCGGAGATCGTTGGCGACGGGCGCAGGAAGCTGAAGTGTTTGCGGGTCGGAATCGCTAGGCAAAGC
>CAVUWD010000006.1:0-596210 GCA_963745025.1 uncultured delta proteobacterium | reverse complement strand
TTAAGGGGTCACGGCGAGAACGGCCGCTTAGACTGGTGGCTATCGGGGGATTCGCGCAGCTCGTCGTCGAGCGGCAGGGGCAGCAACGACTGCAGAAGCGTGTCGAGGCCGGCGACGGCGAACGAGGCGACGATCAACACGAGCACGACACGGCCCGTGTAGGCGTCGAGGGTCGCCCAGCCGGCGACGAGCGGGGCGACGATCAGCCCGAGCGCCATGGCGGCAGCGCCGATGACGAGGGGGTTGACTGAGACGCGAAGACGCAAGAGCCGCGCGACCAGGATGAACGACAGGAGCAACGTCAGAGCGGCGAAGAAGTACAAAGGGATCACGATCAGCCAGTGCAAGCTTCCCACGAAGTCCTACCTCCTCATACGAGGGCTTGGGGGGGGCGGGGGGGTAAGTCAAGCGAATCCGGCCGGCAGCTTTCCGACGTTTCGGAGGTGAATGACGAGTTCCGGTGAATCAGCCAATCGGAGATCAAACGCGTCGATCGTCAGAATTGCCTTCTGCGTAAGCCGAAGCGTCCTTTCCATGGTGCGCGCCTGAAGCTTCATGACGTATAGCTGGAAGATTGCGATGAGTACGTAGACAGTCGTCGCAAGCGCGATCGTGCGTTGAATTGCGAGCGAGCGCGCTTCGAAACCCTGACCGGCGGCCGTGTCGGCAGTTGTTCTCGGACGTTTGATGCCCATTGCTTTTGGATCGACGCACACGCCAAGCACAATCCCATCACCGAGCTGGCTCGGTCAACGGAGGTCCGTGAAACGGCTCCACGGCGTACCGTCGACGCCGCGAATCCTCCGGCGGGCGACCTCTCCGCCTTGGCTCCGCATCTCCGCATTGCAAAATCAAAGGACAAAGCTAGATTGTCGGTCATGTCACCGAAGGGCGGTCCGAGAGCGGGTTCGGGGCGGCCGAGGAAGTTTCGCGCGTCGCGGAATTTGGTGATCCGCGTGGAGGAGGACTTGCACGCGCTGCTCGCGAAGCTGGCCGAGGAGAAGGACGTGACGGTATCGGAGCTCGTGCGGCCGCTTCTCGAGGGGCTCACCGGTCGTGCCGAGCGCAAGCGGGTGACGAAGAGGAAACACAAGTGAAGACCACGAAAGGCCCCGTGTTCGCGAAGCAGGGAACGTTTGAGGAGATATATCCAGAGGTTGCCGACGTGACCGTGAAAGTGAAGCAGACCGGAGAAGGGTGCGACGGACGAACGCTCACCTATCTGCGGAGAAACCTTCCCGGCGACCGAAGCCCGTGCAGCAATCCAGAGTGTCGCGGAGGAGGTTTTCGTATCGGTGCCCTGCTCAACCGCATGGTGCGTCAGCACGAAGAGCAAGGCGAAGACGTCATCTCTTGTACCGGCAACGAAGGCGGGCGGCATAAGAAGCGGTGCCCGAACTCGGCCCGTGTGCGTATCAGCATCTCCTATCGAGCGGGGAGGTAACTGCCATGAAGATCATAAACGGCGAGAAGCGTGGACGTCCGGGGCGCTGGCTGCTCGACTTCTACGACCAGGACGGAAAGCGCCGATGGGAGACGTATCCGACGCGGAAGGCGGCCAAGGATGCGCTGGCGGATCGTGCGAAGGACGCAAAGACCGCGACCTATCGCGCGCCGGCCGAGCTGCCGACGTTTCGGGAGGTGGCCGAGGCATGGCTCACGGCGAAGAGGCTCGAGGGGCTTCGGCCGTCGACGATTGCCGGACTCGAGAACCACGTTCACGACCACATTCTGCCGGCGCTCGGCCCGAGCCGGGTCGACCTCGTGACCCTAAAGAGTGTGGAAGCGCTCAAGGCGAAGCTCGCAACCGAGAAGAAGCTCGCACCGAGGACGATGAACAAGACGCTCGCCGCTCTCAAGGCGATTTTCGACTATGCAATCTCAAACTCCTACCTGACACGGAACCCGGCGGCAGGCGTGAAGCCGGTGAAACTCGGGAAAAGCGAGAGCGTAACGGCGGAGAACGTGCCGAGCGCCGAGGACGTGGCGAAACTGATCGCCGCGGCTTCGCCGGGGCTCCACAGGACGTTCTTTCTCGCCGCGGCGCATACGGGGGCGCGGGAGGCGAGCTTCTGGCGCTCGAATGGTCGGACGTCGACTTCGAGGGCCGGACGCTCACGATCCGTCGCAGCGACTCGTGGGCGAAGACTCGAGCGGAACGTGCGGAGAAGAAGGTCAAGGGGGCGCGAGTCTACGAGCCGAAGACGGAGGCGGGCCGGCGAGTCGTTCGGATCGACGACGACCTCGTGCGGGAGCTTCGGCGCTGGCGGCTCGCGTGTCCGAGGGGAAAACGTGGTCTAGTGTTCCCGAACGCCGCGGGCGATCCGCTACATCGGCGAACGCTTCACAAGCAGGGGTTCAAGCCGGCGCTTGCCGCAGCGAGCCTTCACGGTTCACTCGCTGCGCCACTTCCACGCCTCGGCGCTGCTGCTCGCGGGCGTGGTGGTTCCCTGCGAGGAACGGAGAGCAAGGCGGCCGAGACGATCGCGGGCTTGATCCGCTCCGCGCGCATCGAGGCGGTGGCGTGATGCTGTGCGTTGGTAGCAGAATGGTAGCAGAGGGGGACCACGTGGCGGCGAGACTTCAGAAAAGGTACGGTATTTTCAGCGTGTCTTAGCATGGAGGGGTGGCCGAGCGGTCGAAGGCACCGGTCTTGAAAACCGGCAGGGCTAACGACCCTCGTGGGTTCGAATCCCACCCCCTCCGTTGATTTTTCACGCACTTACGTGCGGCGCTACCTGACGTCACCCCCCGACTTCTCCCCGTTCTTCCCCAACGCTTCCCCAACGGGCGCAACTCCCGCTCTGGCAGCCGCCTGGCGGCGGTCCTCTTCCGAGGTCACGTTGTAGCGGTCGAAGATCGAGCGCGTTTTGTGGCCGAGGATCTCCATGGCCACGCGCTCGGGCGTTCCTGTGCGGACGTAGAGCCGTGCGGCGGTCCGACGGAAGTCGTGGATCTTCTCGAACTCGTCCTGCTCGAGAAGAACTGTGCGGCTCGCAGCTCACAAGGTCTGCCTGATGGTCGAGCGTCGCTACGCCTGGCGACTTCATCCCAAAACCTTCGGAGGGCTATAAGCCCGCTGCCGGCTACTTCTTGGTATTCGCGCTTTTCGCTTCCGTTGCCTCGATGCTCGTCGCAGTCATCCGGTACTGGATCGTCACCTTGCTCCCGACCTTCAGGTCACCCGTTACTTTGGTGTCCTTGTCGCGGGCGAGCTCCCAGCGGTCCTTGCCCTTCTGCACCGCGATCATGTCGTCCTTCACCTCAAGCACCGGTCCCGTCACCTGGTAGGCGTTCGGCTGGCCCGCCATCGCTGCCGTCGCGAGCAGAAGCGCCCCCACTCCGTACAATAGAACAGATCTCATATTCTCTCCCTTCTTCTTAGCACAAGCCCGCAAGCGAGCGTTCAATCCACGGTGATGTGATCCTTGATCTTGGCGAAGGCCCCTGCTTGATGCCCTTCACCTTCATCACGTCCTCGATCGCCTTGTAGAGACGGCCGTCGATGATGCCCTTCGCCTTCTTCGCTGAGGCAACGCGTTGGAATGGGCCATCGGTTCGTCGTATCCCGACCACCGATTCCGAGGACCGCGCGGCCCAATCACCTCTCTGATCGGCCCACGCGGCCAGACCCCACTTGTGAAGTCAGTGTAGGCGGCGTTCAAGAGCTTCGCCGCAACGCACCGCTAGCGCTTCGCGAGCAGATCGCGAATCTCCGTCAGCAGCACCTCCTCCTTTGTCGGTGGCGGTGGGGCGGCGGGTGCGGCCGGCTTCTCTCGCTTCAGCGTGTTGATTCCCTTCACGACCATGAACATGGCGGCAGCGACGATCAGGAAGTCAAACGCGGTCTGCAGGAACTTGCCGTAGCCAAGCACGACTGCGGGGCTCTTGTCGGCGGCCTGCTTGAGGGTAATGCCGAGGTCACTAAAGTCGACCCCGCCGAGAGCGACCCCAAGGGGGGGCATCAACACATCGGCAACCAGCGATCCGACGATCTTGCCAAATGCAGCCCCAATGATGATGCCGACGGCCATGTCCACCATGTTGCCCTTGACTGCAAACTCGCGGAACTCGCTCAGCATGCTCATAAGGCCATCCTCCTATACGAAGATTCAAATGAGACGATTCGCTGCTGCGGTCCTCATCTCATTCCTGGCCTCGCAGGGCTAGCTCGAAGGTTATTGCTGACGATACGTCCGCGAATCGAAAAGCAATCTGGACGATCGGCTCACGCCGTCCCGACTCGAACCGGAGTCGGCATGCTACCCAGCGCTGCCCCGCATGACTCGCTTGACGAGCATGGCGGTGATCCCCGCGAGCGCCGCCCTGGCTATCGGAGATGCGAGCACGCCGGCGAGCGGGCTCGGCCCAGCCGCCTGCGTCGGAGCATCGCCTCCGCTCAGGATATCCCGAAGCCGGCCCGGCGTCTGATGCAAGTCAGTGACCACCTGGCCCAGCTCCCGTGGATCCGCGCCCACCTGTGAAGGCAGCGCCACCCCCTTCGCCTGCGCTCGTTCCTGGAGCATCTTCACGAACGCCGCGCGCTCCTCCGGCGACAGGCGCGCGAGCGCCTCTTGTACCGCCTGCGCGTACTGGTCCTGGGGGACCGCATGCGCTACGTCGCTGTATCGTTGGACGACCTCCTGGTCCGAGTAGCCCTCGGCGGGATGCCCCTGTTCGTACCGATTCACGAAGTCTTTGAATTCGCTTTGCAGCTGTCCGCTACCGAGCAACTGATCGAGAAAGCCCATGGCTCACTCCTTTTCGCGGGTTCACGGTCGCGCCGTCACCCGCCGATAGACGAAAAGCACGAGGATTGCCCCAAGGATGGAAGCGACGAAGCCCGCGCCGTCACCCGGGCCGTAGAATCCTGCGAACCGCCCGAGCAGCGTAGCGACGAGCGCCCCTCCCATGCCGAGGACAGCCGTCAGGAAGAAGCCTCCCGGATCCGGTCCCGGCATGAAGAACTTCGCCAGGGCGCCGACCACGGCTCCGATGAGAACGATCCAGATGATCTCGAGCACCGCGTCCCTCCTTGCGCTTCATCGGCAGCGCGACGCGATCGTTTCGTCGCTCTTACTGCTCACCTTCGCGTGGTGGAAACGTACTACCTCGGCCGGGGGAAAGTCGAGGCCTATCGAGCGTGGAAGGCTCGAGGCGTCTCTTCGCCGAAGCGCTTATCGGGTTGCTTTTCGTCGGGTCGAGTCCTAAACCGATCGAACCACCGCGAAAGGAGGCGGCGCCATGGGGATCTTCAGTTTCATAGCGAGCGTTGGCGAGAAGCTTGCGGGTGCCCCGGATGACAAGGCGGCGGAGCAGGCGTGGAGGCAGGCGGCCCTGAAGAACGTGCCGGCAAAGCTCGGTTTACCCGTGACCGATTTCGCCGTTGCTCTCAACGGAGAAGTCGCCGTGCTGACGGGCAAGGTTTCGTCGCGAGAGATCGCGGAGAAGATCGTGTTGGCCGTCGGCAACACGGCCGGTGTCGGCAGCGTCGACGATCGGCTCGAAGTCGCCGCGGGCTCGTCGCCAGCGGCCGCTGCTGGGCCGGCAGCGGTCTTCTACACCGTGAAGAAGGGCGACAATCTATCGAGCATCGCCAAGGAGCACTACGGCGCAGCCTCCAAGTACATGCTGATCTTCGAGGCCAACAAGCCGATGCTCAAGGACCCCGACAAGATCTACGTCGGGCAGGTGCTGCGCATACCCCCGAAGCCCTGAGCTCGTCGCGGCCATCCTCAGCGGCAGACGATCACCTTCGGCCTGCTGCTGCTCATCCGCGGCTTGTTCTGAGCAACTTCCGGGACCGCGTGCCGGTCGCGTCAATTGCATGTTGCGCCGCGACAGGCGTAGATGATGTCGTCCGCGCGCCCGCGTCCGCGCATCGCACGCCCTGGACGACGCGTGTGCGCGGACCTCGCGCCCTCAACTACGTCCACAGAGGGGGAACGACCATGTACAGGAAGACGGTATCGATGATGGTGGGTCTCGCGCTGATCGCGGCGATGCCCGCAACCCTTGCCGCCGACGAGCCGGCGGCCAGCGGCGATGCCGCGCTCATCGCAAGTGCGATGGCGGCTGCACCCGCTGCAGTCGCGCAGAAGGCGACGATCATCAACATGACGGTCGACGGCAAGATGGCCGTGCTGCGCAAGGGAACGAGTATCTGGACCTGCATGCCCGATAACCCGGCGACGCCGGGGCCCGATCCCATGTGCTGGGACAGGAATGCGGACGGCTGGGTCCACGCATGGACGAACCACACCAAGCCGCCGGCCAAGGTCGGCTTCATGTACATGCTCGAGGGCGGCACGGACGCGAGCAATACCGATCCGTATGCCGCGAAGCCGACGAAGGACAACCACTGGATCAAGACGGGCCCGCACGTGATGATCGTCGGCGCGGATGCCTCGTTCTACGACCAGTACCCGAAGGATGCGGACCCGGACACGTCCGTGCCCTACATCATGTTTGCGGGCACGCCGTACCAGCACCTGATGGCGCCGGTGAAGTAAGGCGGGGGATCAGAACCAGGCGCTGAAGGCGGTGGTCTCGAAAAAGTGGTGACGCCCGCGGCCCGGCGAGGGGTCGTGGGCTATATCTGGAACACGCTCAAAGCGTCGATCCGCCTCCCGCTCGATGAGAATCACTATCCGTAACTCAGATCGTAAACCCCTTCGCCAGTTCCCTCAGTTTGAACTTCTGAATCTTTCCCGTGTTGGTCTTCGGCAGTTCCGTGAACACCACGTGACGCGGCACCTTGTAGCCGGCGAGGATCTTCTTGCACCACGCCACCAGTTCCTCGCTGCTCGCGCTCTGCCCCGGCTTCAATTCCACGAACGCGCAGGGCGTCTCGCCCCATTTCTCGTCGGGCTTCGCCACCACCGCCGCGGCCTGCACTGCCGGGTGCTTGTAGAGAGCGTCCTCCACCTCGATCGAGGAAATGTTTTCGCCGCCGGAGATGATGATGTCCTTGGAACGGTCCTTGAGCTGGATGTAGCCGTCGGGATGCATGACCCCGAGATCGCCGGAGTGGAACCAGCCGCCTGAAAACGCCTTATCGGTCGATGCCCTGTTCTTGAGGTAGCCCTTCATCACCACGTTGCCGCGGAACATCACCTCGCCCAGGGATTGGCCGTCGCGGGCGACCTGCTGCATGGTGTCGGGGTCGAGCACGTCGAGCGCCTCCAGCGGCACATAGCGCACGCCCTGGCGCGCTTTCTTCGCCGCCTGTTCGGACAGCGGCAGCGCGTCCCAGGCGGCGTGCCATTCGTTGGTGGTGGCGGGGCCGTAGGTCTCGGTCAAGCCGTAGAGATGGGTGACGTTGAAGCCTGCTTCCTTCATCGCTGCCAGCACGGCCTCCGGCGGCGGCGCCGCGGCGGTGAAGAACTCGACACGGTGTGGCAGCGGTTTCTTCTCCTCGGCCGGCGCGTTGAGCAATGTCGACATCACGATCGGCGCGCCACAGAGATGCGTGACCTTGTGGGTGGCGATGGCGTCGTACATCGCCTTGGCGCGCACCGCCCGCAGGCAGACGTGCGTGCCGGCCACGACCGAGACCGTCCAGGGGAAGCACCAGCCGTTGCAGTGGAACATCGGCAGCGTCCAGAGATAGACGCAGTGCTTGGGCATCGAGCCGGTCAGCACGTTGCCGATGGCAAGAAGGTAGGCGCCGCGGTGGTGATAGACCACGCCCTTGGGATCGCCGGTGGTGCCGGAGGTGTAGTTGAGGGTGATGGCGTCCCACTCGTCATCCGGCATGCGCCAGGCAAAGTCCGGATTGCCGTCCTCGATGAAGCCCTCGTATTCAACCGCGCCCAATCGCTCGCCCGGCCCAAAATATTCCGGGTCGTCGTAATCGACGATGAGCGGTTTTGCCTTGGCCAGCGCCAGCGCCTCTCTCACCACTTTGGAGAACTCGCGGTCGGTGATCAGGATCTTGGTTTCGGCGTGGTCGAACTGGAAGGCGATGGTGGCGGGATCGAGCCGCGTGTTGATGGTGTTGAGCACCGCGCCCATCATCGGCACGCCGTAGTGTGCCTCCAGCATCGCCGGCGTGTTGGCGAGCACGACCGACACGGTGTCGCCGCGCCGGATACCGCGCCGGCTCAACGCCGAAGCGAGTTTTCGCGCGCGCGCATAATACTCGGCATACGTTCGCCGCAGCGGACCGTGAATGATCGCGGTCTGGCCCGGAAACACCGACGCCGCGCGCTCCAGCAGCGTCAGTGGCGTCAGCGGTTGGAAATTCGCCGGGTTGCGTTCGAGGCCGATGTCGTAGGGTGTACTGGTCATGGCGGCAGCCTAGCGAACGGATCGGGTCACGATCAATGCACGATCTCTCCCGCGGGTGCGGGCTCTTCTCCCTCTCCCCGCTTGCGGGGGAGAGGTGACGTCGGAGCCGTCAAAGCGGGGCAGGAGATGAGGAAGTGCCGGCGTCCGAGATCGACCGTTGTGCGGCTTTCCGGCCCTTGCAGGCGGTGTCGGCGCGAGCGCCCGCTATCGCACGAGGACGAGGCGAAGCTGCAGGCGGCGTTGTCGTCGGCGAAGACGACCGCGGCCAGGCAGCTAGCCGCGATCCGAAAGTGGGCGCGGGCTGCGCCGACGACGGGACCCGTGCGAATTTCGGATCGGCGGGGCATCACGAGAGTTTCGCATCGAGGCTAATCGCCGTGGTTGTGCGCCCAGGCTCAGTGTTTGCCGGGTTCCGTCCTCACGGCGACGGCTCGGAGAGGAGATACGCCGCGAGGGCTTTCATGCGCGGGTCGCCGTCCGGGAGAGGCTCGCCCTCGAGCGGATTCTCGATGCACCAATCCACCGTCACCTTGAGGGAGTGGCGGCGATCGCAGTTGTAGAGGGAACGGATCAGGCGCTCGGCGGCCGGTGATCGCTCGCGCAGTTCTGTTTCGAGCATGGTCGACCCACCTCCCTTCAGCGCCCCTTGCCGTTCGTCTTCTGCTTCGCCGCCTCCTTGGCCAGGCGAGACTCTTCGATGAGCTTATAGGCTACGTAGTACTTGTAGATGTTGCTCACGTACTGCACGGTCTCCCGTCCTATCTTCTCGGCCGCGACGATCTCGACGTTGTTGAACCAGACGTTGGGATCGAGCCCTCGTTTCGCGGCTTGTCGACGGAGGTTACCGATGCGGGTCGGGCCGGCATTGTACGCGGCGAAGGCGAAGAGGACCTTGTTCATGTCGTCCATCGGTTCGTTCGCGTAGTACTGATCGATCATGAAGCGAATGTACTTGACGCCCGCGTGTACGTTCGCTTCCATCAACTTGATGTCGCCGACCCCCAGCTCCTTGCCCGTCGCCGGGAGGACCTGCATTACGCCGATCGCGCCGGCGTGACTCCGCTTGGACTGGTCGAGCTGCGACTCCTGGTAGCCCTGCGCGGCCATCAGCAGCGGCTCGACGTGGTACTGGCCCCCGTATCTCTTGAAGAAGTCTACGACCTTCGTGAACTTCCTCATCTCCGCCTCGGTAGCCGCATTCTTCACGTATTTCGCATTCTTCAGATAGCGGCGGAGGACATCGTTGCCGAACGCTTGGCCAAGGCCGTGTCTCGCGAGGTGGCGGTCGAGCGCCGCCTTCAACTTCGGGCTCTTCTTGCGCATCATCCACGCGATGTCGCCTCCCTCGTGGATGACGACGTCTTCGTGAAGGCGGATGTCGCCGAAGACCTGGCTCCAGAAACGAGCGATGTGGTTGTCGACGACCACGATCTCGACCAGGCCCGCATTCACCATTTCGAGGAGGTCCTCGTCCTCGAGCTCCTCGGGCGCGGCCTTGAGAATGACCGCGGGCTTGTCCTTCCTGGCGAGCTCGCGGTTCAGCTCGACGAGGTGCTCGTAGTAGCTGCTCGACTTGCGAACGAAGACCTCTTTGCCCGAAAGGTCCTCGACTCCGGCGATCGAGGGTGAGTGCGGACCCGTGACCGCGATCTCGTTGATTCCCTTGACGGCCGGAGCACTGAAGGCGACGCGCTTTTCGCGCTCGGGCGTAATCGTCAAGTTGGCAGCCGCGACGTCGCCGAAGCCGTCGACCAGCTTCGGGATCAGCTGATCCCGCGGTACGGGAATGAAGACGACGTGGAAGCGAAGGCGCTTGTTCTTCTGCTCGCGATTGACCTCGTCCTCGAAGAGCTTGAAGACCTCGTACGTCAAGCCGCCCTGGCGGCCGCGGTCGATGAAGTAGAGCATCTTGCTGTTGACGACGAGCACGCGCATGTAGCGCCGCTTCAGCATCGCGTCGAAATCGCCGGTCAACTTGCGCCGCGCGAAATACTCGACGGGTAATTCCGCCCTCGCCGGTTTCTCGGCGGCACTGAGCGGAGCGGTCGTCACGAAGTTGAGAAGCACCGCGATGAGCGCGGTGAGGGTTCGTCGTCGCCTGGGTGGCATCATGTCCTATTCTACCATCGGTTGACGGGAAGATCGCGCCGACGGTGGCCGATTCGATCCTCGGATCCTTGGTATCAACCCGAGTCAGCAAGACCGCGACCCGAATGGGTGACCGCGGAGTACGAAAACGCAAGTCACTGCCTGCCGAGATGCCGTTCTTCACAGGGGAGGGAATCAAGCCATCCACGGATGAGAAGAATGCAGCGGCCCTTGACGAAGATGACGAAGGGCAATGAAACACTGGCGGCGTTATCTCAAGGCGCATCTGGACCGGCTCAGCGCCGGAGGATATTTCGCGCTTCTGGCCTATATCGAGATGAATGAGGCGCACGAGCGGCGATACAGGCGATCCGTCAAGCCGTGCGCGACGCCAAGCGCGCGGCCACGTGTCTCGGATTTGGACCGCGCCTCTTGCACTCGACGGGGCAGGCGTACAAAGGGGGTCCGAATACCGGCGTGTTCCTGCAGATCACGTGCGACGACGCCGTCGATCTGCCCGTACCGGGACAGAAATACACGTTCGGTGTGGTCAAGGCGGTATTGACGGCGCCGTACATAGATGGGACAGGTTCCACTTCGGAGCGAGCCCGGAATCCCTTGCGCCGAGAGCAGGGTCGAGGAGAGGCAATGATGGCTGACACCGGCAAGAAATCAGACGGAAGCGGCGACAATGGCAAAGGCAAGGCGGCGACAAGGACAAGGGACAAGACAAGGACAAGAGAGCTGACGACCAAGAAATACGAAAAGCAGTTGGCCAAGCTGCACGTCGAGTTGGTCAAGCTCCAGGAGTGGGTCAAGGCGAAGGGGCTCAAGGTCTGCATCATCTTCGAGGGCCGCGACGGCGCCGGCAAGGGCGGCACGATCAAGGCGATCACCGAGCGCGTGAGCCCGCGCGTATTTCGCGTCATCGCGCTGCCCACGCCGACCGAGCGCGAGAAGAGTCAGATGTACGTCCAGCGCTATCTGCCGCACCTGCCGGCGGCCGGCGAAGTCGTGATCTGGGACCGCAGTTGGTACAACCGCGCGGGCGTCGAGCGCGTGATGGGCTTCTGCCCCGAGGAGGCGGTGAAGCGCTTCCTCCAACTGGCGCCGGCCTTCGAAAAGATCATGATCGAATCCGGCATCATCCTGCTCAAGTACTGGCTGGAGGTGAGCATGGAGGAGCAGACCCGCCGGCTCGAAGCGCGCATCGACGACGGCCGCAAGATCTGGAAGCTCTCGCCGATGGATCTGCGAATCGTACAGCCGCTGGTACGACTATTCGCGGGCGCGCGACGAGATGTTCAAGGCGACCGACACGCCGTGGGCGCCGTGGTACGTGGTGAATTCCGACGACAAGAAGCGCGCGCGCTTGAACCTCATCACCCACCTGCTGAGCAAGATTCCGTACAAGAAGGTGCCGCGCGACAAGGTGAAGCTGCCGGACCGGCAGAAGCCGCACGGCTACCGCGAGCCGGACTATCCGTTCAAGTTCATCCCCGAGAAGTTCTGAGCGCGAGCCGTCTGATCTCGGCCGACCGCTCGAAGCTCCGATGCCAGCCGTCGCTCCAGAGACCGAGTTCAACCCCCTCGACGTCGAGTTGCGAGACGGGCGGCGCGTGACGTTGCGCGCGATCCGCGCGGAAGACAAGGACAAGCTCCAGGAGGCTGTGCGCGCCCTCTCCGCCGAGTCGCGCTACTACCGTTTCATGTCCCCTCTGCGCGAGCTATCCCCGCAACTGCTCGAGCGCGCAACGCATCCCGAAGCGGACCGCGAGCTGCAACTCGTCGCCGTCGTCGGCGAAGGAGGGCGGGAAAAGATCGTCGGCGGGGCGCGCTACGCTGCCGCTGCGGGAAGCACGGACTGCGAGTTTGCGGTGGCCGTAGCCGACGAATTGCATGGGCTGGGTCTCGCGCGCCGGCTGCTCGAGGCGCTGATGCGGACCGCCCGCGCGCGGGGGTTCGAGCGCATGGAGGGATACATCCTCGCCACCAACACGCGCATGCTGGGCCTCGCAAAGCGGCTCGGCTTCGTCGACGTGGAGAGTCCGGAAGGTCCGGCGGTTCGCATGGTTCGGAGTGATCTCCGCACGGTTGCCTGACCTGCTCCTCCGGCGCACGACATCGGACGCGAGATAAGACGATGCCAAACGACCGCCACGCGAGCTTCCCCATCCCCGCGCCCACCTGGATCCGCGATTACAAAAGCGAGTGGATCAAGCTGGACGTCATCGCCGGTCTGACCACCGCGGCAGTCGTGATCCCGAAGGCCCTGGCGTACGCGACGATCGCCGGCCTTCCCGTGCAGGTCGGGCTCTACACCGCGCTCCTGCCCATGGTGATCTACGCTTTGCTTGGGACTTCCCGGCCGCTGAGCGTGAGCACGACGACGACGATGGCCATTCTGACGGCGGCAGCGCTCGGCCAGGCAGCTCCGGGCGAAGACCCGGCGTCCCTCCTGACCGCTTCCGCGACGCTGACCTTGCTGGTCGGCGTCATCCTCGTGCTGGCGGCGCTCCTGCGCCTCGGCTTCGTAGCCAACTTCATCTCCGAACCGGTGCTGATCGGATTCAAAGCGGGGATCGGGCTCGTCATCGTGCTGGATCAAGTCCCGAAGCTGCTGGGCATTCATTTTCCCAAAGGCTCGTTCTTTCACAATGTCCTGTCCATCGCTCAGGGCATTCCACATGCCTCGATGGCGACCCTGGCCGTGGGGGTCGTGATGGTGGGGATTCTGGAGGCGGTCGAGCGCTTCGTTCCGCGAGCGCCGGCGCCGCTCATCGCCGTGGCCAGCGGGATCGCCGCCATGAGCCTGTTCGGCTTGGAGGCGTACGGAGTGGGAACGGTCGGCCACGTTCCGACCGGGTTGCCGTCTCTCACCCTGCCGGGCCTCGCGCTGATCGAACAGCTCTGGCCCGCGGCCTGGGTATCGCGCTGATGAGCTTCACCGAAACGATTGCGGCCGGGCGCGCATTCGCGGAGAGCGGCGAGCCTACGCCGCAGGCGAACCGCGAACTGCTGGCGACCGGTCTCGCGAATGCGGGAGGCGCATTTCTGGGCGCGATGCCGGCCGGCGGCGGGACCATCACAGACTGCCGTGAACCGCCTGGCGGGCGCTCGCACACAGCTGGCGGGGCTGGTCGCGGCCGCGGCCACGCTGGTGACGATGCTGCTGCTGGCTCCCTTCATCGGGCTGATGCCGGAAGCCACGCTCGCAGCCGTCGTCATCGTCTATTCGATCGGCCTGATCAAGCCGGCGGAGTTCCGCGACGATCCTCGACGTGCGGCGAACGGAGTTCGTGTGGGCCCTGGCCGCGCTGGCCGGCGTGGTGCTGCTCGGAACCCTGCAGGGAATCCTGGTCGCCATCATCGTCTCGCTCTTCGCCCTTGCCTACCAGGTGGCCGACCCGCCGGTCCATGTGCTCGGGCGCAAGCCGGGCACGAACGTCTTCCGACCGCGTTCCGAGGAGCATCCCGAGGACGAGACCTTTCCCGGGTTGCTCCTGCTCCGGCCGGAGGGGCGGATCTTCTTCGCGAACGCGGAGCGCGTCGGCGAGAAGATGAGGCGCGTCGATCGCCGAGGCGAAGCCGAAGGTCGTGGCGCTCCATCTCCGCGGCGTGTTCGATCTCGAGTACACGGCGCTCAAGATGTTGACGGAAGGCGAGAAGAGACTTCGCGAGGACGGCGTCTTCTTGTGGCTCGTCGGCCTCAACCCAGGAGTGCTGGCGATGGTCCAGCGTTCGCCCCTGGGCCAGACCCTGGGCCGCGAGAGGATGTTCTTCAATCTGGAGCAGGCCGTCGCCAAGTATCAGGCGTCGCTGGCGCAGGCGACGGCCGGCTGAGCCGACTACGGTCGGTAGTCGAGGATCAGCTCCGCGGCCATGGAGCGCAGAGTGACCCGCTGCGGGCTCGGTCGCGGCCTGTTCACGCCCGTCGACCACGACGCGACGCATGGGCTCCGCCAACGGCGACTCCACCACGATGCCTGCGCTCGGAAAGCGAAAGGCCCCGCCCAACGTGACCCGCACACGGTCTTCGCCCTCGGCGCACATCGTGTAGTCGAGCACCCCGGCGTGAGTCGGCAGTCCGCGGACACGCACGCCGGGCGACTCCCGCACCCACGCCGCGGGCACGCCTGCGGCAAGCAAGAGCGCTCCGTCGCTCCGCTGCTCGTACGCGAGTGCATTCGCCGCACTGCGCAGGCGCAAGTCGACGCTCGATCCTCGACGCGGTGATCCCCAAACTGAGCGAGCGGCCTCATCGAGTACGCACCTGGGCGCCTCGCGGCGAGACACGGTGAAGTTGCAGTGGGCGTAGCTGCCCGTGCGGGCGAGGATGCCGTCGTGCCGGCGGGATCGCGCAGCGCGCTCTCTCATTTCGCATAGCTCGCGGCCATGGTTTGGGTTCCAGTCTTGGCGTTCTTCCAGATGGCGCGCGCCACGGTGCCCGAGCCGGCGTCGAGTCCCAGCACTTCCTGGAAGGACGACCAGGCGGTCCCGCGGCCGATTGTGTTCGCTGCCCCCCAGATGCCGCCGCTCAGTTTCGAGACCTGCACGACTCCGTGATAGTGGTCGATCCAGCCCACCATGGCGAGGGTGCCGTCGGGCGAAAACGCGACGCGCGTCGCGTAGGCGTCCACAGGCACGGTCGGATCGGTGATGCGGTGTTGCGGAGCCCAAGCGCCGTCGGGCGCGCCCAGGGCAACCCAGACCGACGCGCGATCCACGCCAATCGTCGCGTCGAAGATCGAGACCGCGACGACGGCGTTCCCGGCGCTGTCCACGGCCAGGTCGGGGCTCAGATACGACGAGACTTGGTTCGGCGCTTGGAGCACGGTCTGCGGGGACGTCCAGGTGCCGTCGGCGCGCTGACGAGTGCCCTCCACGCCGTAGCCGAAGTAGATCACGGTCGCCAAGCCGTTCGCGTCCAACGCCACCTGCGGGATCGTGACATAGCCGATGTTCGACGAGATCGTTTCCGAAATCGTCACCGGCGCAGTCCAGTCGCCAGTCGGGCCCTTCCTTGAGACGAACTCGGCAGAGGTTCCCGTGAGGTAGCTGGAGTAGGGCGACAGCGAGTAGACGACCGCGGCATCGCCCTTCGCGTTCACCGCGAGGTCTATGTAGAGCCCGTCGGCCGTCCCGGAGAGCGTCGTCGGCGTCGCCGGCCACGTGCCGCCCTTCGGCAGCGTCTTGGTCTGCACGATGTGGCGCGTGCCGTTCCACAAGGTCCATGCGGCAGTCACGTTTCCATTGGCGTCCACGCCGACCGGCACGAACAGCGTGACCGAGACGCCACCGATCGGTCCGGTCGCGAGATCCGTGATGGTCCATGTCGATGCGGCGGCCGATTTCACAGCGACCTGCATCTTCTGCTGCTGCAACGCCGAATCCTGGTACGTCCAACTGACCGCCATGGTTCCATCAGCACCGACGGCGACCTTCGGGGCCATCGAGAACCCGGTTGTGCCCGAGATGGTGAACGGCGCACCCCACCTGCCGCCGGACTGTACGGCCGCGCCGATCGTGTAGGGGCCGCCGGTGTTGTAAGTGAACTGGTCCCAGGCGGCGATCGTCAGTCCGCTGGCGCTGACCGCGACGTCGTTCAACTGCGAGCCGCGCGTCGGGTCGGGCTGATTCACCGGCGAGATTGCCGAGGCTCCCGACCAGCCGTTTCCGCTGGCAGGCTGGGGTTTCTTTGAAGCGGCATCGCTGCCGCCGGCTGTCGTAGTCGCGAGCAGAAGCGTCACGAGGTTGATGAGTAGTCTGTTCTTTTTCATACTCTCCGTCTCCGGACTGAAGATTGTGATTTCGGTGCTGAGCCGCCTGTCACCTCTGAGGGAAATATGCGCAGTGTCCGATGAGAGGGACGTGAGGAGCCGATGAGAGCTTTCTCACGATCCCGGCGGCGCCGCCGGTCGCGCAGCGGAGCCCGCAGTGACCGGCAGGGTCGCGATGAAGGCGCAGCCCGCGCCGGACGTGCTCCGTACCGTGAGCGTGCCTCCGTGGGCCTCGACGATCGCCTTCGCGATCGGCAGCCCGAGACCCAACCCGCCCGAGATGCGCGAGCGCGAATCGTCCGCACGGTAGAAGCGGTCGAATGCCCGAGCCTGCTGCTCGACCGAGAGGCCGGGCCCCTCGTCGCGCACCGCGAGGACCACGGCGCCCTCGAGCGGCTCCGCGCTGACGGTGACGGTCGAACCGTCAGGCGCATAGCGCAGCCCGTTGTCGAGCAGGTTGTCGAGCACTTGCCGCAAACGGTCCGCGTCGGCGAGGATCGGCAGAGAGGCTGGCGCCTGAAACGCGAGGCGTACGCGGCATGCCGCGGCTCGATTCGTGCATGCGGCGAGGGCGTCGCCGGCGACTTTCACCACGTCGCAAGGCTCGGGGCGGCAGGTCAGCTGCCCGGCGTCCACGCGCGACAGGGTGAGCAGGTCGTTGGTCAACCGGGACAGCCGCTCGATCTCGCGGGCGGCGACCTGCAGCGACTCCTGATACTCTGCCGTCGAGCGGGGCCGGCGCAGGGTCACCTCGATGGTGCCGCGCAGGTTCGCGAGCGGCGAGCGCAGCTCATGCGCGGCATCGGTCACGAACCGCCGCTGAGCGTCCGCCGTCTGCCGCTCCAGGCTCATCGCCGCCTCGAGTCCGGCGAGCATCTCGTTCAGAATATTCGTGAGCGCCTGCATCTCGGCATCCGACGACACCTCGGGGATGCGCGTGCCGGGCCCCTGGGCGCGAATCGCACGGGCCGCGTCGGCAATGCGATCGAGCGGTGACGTGAGTCGCCGCGCGATCCGCACGGAGCCCCATCCTGCCCCTGCCCCGGCTACCAGCAGCGAAAGCGCAAGCGCGCCGAGGACGGCGCGCAGGGTGCGGTCCAGCGGCCGGGTCGGCAACGCTACGAGCAGGGCCAGCGGCGCACCTTCGTGCGTCGTGATCGGGTAGTAGACACCGCGACAATGGACATGGCCGCGCTCCAGGTCGGCAAACGCGATCCCACCGGCGAGCGCTCGGGCACGCCGACTCTCGTCGTCGATCAGCGGCGGCCCCGAGGCGAGGTTCGCCGTCGCGGCCAGTACACGCCCCGCGGCGTCGGTGACGCGCGTGAACTTCTCACCCCCGGAGCCTCCGACGGGCGGCAGCGCCACCGGTGGCAGCTCGTGCACGTGCACGCCGACGCCGGGCTCGTCGAACTCCGACGCGACCTCCGTCCGCGCGATCGTGAGTAATTCCTGATCGAAATTGGCGCGCAAGGTACGGCGGGTCTGCTCGTAAATCAGCGCGCCGGCGCACGCGAGCACGACGATCGACAACGCGGTCATGCTGACCGCCAGCCTGGCGCGAAACGTCGTGGGGCGCGGCAACGACGCGGTCATGCCGTCTCGTCGGCGGAGGGTTCGGTCTCGAGGATGTACCCTCCGCCGCGAACGGTCCGAATCAGATCCGGTTTCCGCCCGAGCTTGTTGCGCAGATATCGGATGTACACGTCGAGTACGTTGGAGTCCGGCTCGGCACCGCTCTCCCAGACGTGCTCCCAGAGCGCGGTCCGGCTCACGACCTTCCCGGCGTTGCGGGCCAGATGCTCCAGCAGTTGATACTCTCGCGTCGTGAGCCCTACGGATTTGCCTCCGCGGCTGACCCTGCGGCGACTCGTATCGATCACAAGCTCGCCAACCCGAAGCTCCGGCGTCCCGGTCATCGCACGCGGCCGGCGCAGCAACGCCCGCACGCGGGCCAGCAGCTCGGCGAACGCGAACGGCTTCACCAGGTAGTCGTCGCCCCCACGATCGAGGCCGCGGATGCGATCGGCCACGTCGTCGCGCGCCGTCAGAAAAAGGATCGGGGTAGTGACGCCCTCGGCGCGCCAGCGCCGGCAGAGGGCGAATCCGTCGGCGCCGGGCAGCATCACGTCGAGCAAGATCGCGTCGTAGTCGCAGCTCGCCACCTGCTCCACGGCGCTCGCAGCGTCCGGCGCGACGTCCACGGCGAACCCTTCCTCCGTGAGCCCGCGCCGCAGGAACCCTGCCGTAGGTAGCTCGTCCTCGACGACCAAGAGCTTCACACCGCGTCTCCCCTGTGAACGCAAGACGTCATGACATTTTCTTATACCACCATTTTGAGGAGAGCCCGATGAGGCTTCGCGCGGCATTCATAGCCCATCTTCGATCGGACGAAGATGAGACGCTCCTCATCCGTCTCTCACTCTCTTCTCACATCACCATGCTTAGATAGTCATGTCTGGAGCTGCAGACGCGGCGGAGTGACACCAAGCTTCGGACCAGGTGGCGCTGCTTCGCCATAGACAAAGGGGGGCCCGACAATGAATTCTTCTCACCGTACGCGTTCGTGCCTCCGACTCGCGTCATCTCGCCGGGCGATACTCTGGGTTGCGCTGGCGTGTTCTCTGGTCACAATTCGTCCGGCGGCCGCCCAAGCGATCTACGGCAGCTTGAGCAATTTCGACGTCATCAACGACACTGGGCAACCCTGCCACGGGTTCGAAATTGAACTCGACGGTCTTTCATCCACAGATGTCGTTTACACCTTTGCGGCTCCGCCCGGAGCCCCTCCCTACATACGCTACAGCACCCCGGAGATCGTGCCGATCGCCGCCGGCGTGATCGTTCGCTACGCGAGCCCATATGATCCGACGACTGGTTGGGCCGCTACCACCCCGCCGGCAACAAGCCCCTACCCGGTGACGATGGGACACCAGTGCTGGTATGGTGGGGATCCGGTCAATTATCCGACCAGCGGCTGTGAGCACTTCGGTGTCTCGCTGATCAAGAACCCGACGAATACGATTTATCGCTGGTTGGTCGAGGGTGCGCCGGGTACGCTGACTCCGGTCGGCAGCAATGTGAGTATCCCGGCGCCCGCATGGAACGTCATCCCGCAGCCACCGGTGCCCAATCTCCCGCCCCCACCGCCTGTGGTAGTCGCGGTCGTTGAAGCACCGCCGCCACCACCCCCCGAGGTGGTGCCCCAGTGGGGAGAAGCGATATGGGAGAAGGTTTACGTGACCGAGTTGCCGGAGCCCCCCGCTCTCGAAGATCTTCTTCTCGGTGGCGCGGCGGTGCCGAACCCGGACGTGGAACCACCTGAGGTCGAGTGGCAGATCCTCCAATCCGCCCCAGCGGGTGAACCCGCGGGGCCGAATGAGATCCAGGAAAACCAAAAGGAAGTGGGCGCCGGTAAGGATGCGGTAAGTCGGCGCTACGAGTTCTACAAGTACACGGGGCAATATACCGCCGAGCATGAGGCGCTCTGCGAGGACCCGACGATTGCGAATCCGAATTGCGGCTCGGTTGTCCCGGCCAAGACTTGCAGTTCGACGACCACCCAGGATTGCGTTTCGGATGCGGACTGTACGTCGCCGGCCTGCCCATTATGCGGTCCAGGTGAAACCTGTGTCCAACATTGCAGCGTGACGACCACCCACGCGTGCGCCACGGATGCGGACTGTTCGTCAACGGTGCCCTGCCCGCTCTGCGGTCCCAATGAAACCTGCCAAAACAATCTGTGCAGCGTGACGAACAGCCAGGCGTGCGGCTTGGATGCGGACTGTGCGCCGACAGCGCCCTGCCCGACATGCGTTGCCGGTGAAATCTGTGGCCTCGCCGGCGTCGGCGATCTGATCGGGGCGCAGAATGCGGCGGTCAACCTCGTGGCCGACCAATGCCACGAGGCCGCTAGCTGTGATCCCGTAACCGGCGTGTGCACCAGGCCGGACAAGCCCAACGGCACGCCCTGCGACGACGGTGACGTCTGCACGCAGACCGACACCTGCCAGGCCGGCGTCTGCGTCGGCGCCAACCCCGTGGCCAACGGCACGCCCTGCGACGACGGCTACGTCTGCACGCTAAACGACACCTGCCAGGCAGGGGTGTGCGTCAGCGGCGCCCTGGCGGCCGACGGAACGGCGTGCGACGACGGCAACGCCTGCACGCCAAGCGACACCTGCCAGGCGGGCCTATGTGTCAGCGGTACACCCGCAGCCGACGGCACGGCATGCAACGACGGCGACGCTTGCACGCAGACCGACACGTGCCAGGCCGGCGTCTGCACCGGCGCCAACCCGGTGACCTGTGCCGCCCCCGATCAGTGCCACGCGGCCGGTACGTGCAATCCCGCGAGCGGCACGTGCTCCAATCCGCCCGCAGCCGACGGCACGGCTGCAACGACGGCAACGCGTGCACGCAGACCGACACGTGCCAGGCCGGCGTCTGCACCGGCGCCAACCCGGTGACCTGTGCCGCCCCCGATCAGTGCCACGCGGCCGGTACGTGCAATCCCGCGACCGGCACGTGCTCCAATCCGCCCGCAGCCGACGGCACGGCGTGCAACGACGGCAACGCCTGCACGCAGACCGACACGTGCCAGGCCGGCGTCTGCACCGGCGCCAACCCGGTGACCTGTGCCGCCCCCGATCAGTGCCACGCGGCCGGTACGTGCAATCCCGCGACCGGCACGTGCTCCAATCCGCCCGCAGGCCGACGGCACCGCCTGCAACGACGGCGACGCCTGCACGCAGACCGACACGTGCCAGGCCGGCGTCTGCACCGGCGCCAACCCGGTGACCTGTGCCGCCCCCGATCAGTGCCACGCGGCCGGTACGTGCAATCCCGCGACCGGCACGTGCTCCAACCCGCCCGCAGCCGACGGCACGGCATGCAACGACGGCGACGCGTGCACGCAGACCGACACGTGCCAGGCCGGCGTCTGCACCGGCGCCAACCCGGTGACCTGTGCCGCCCCCGATCAGTGCCACGCCGCCGGTACGTGCAATCCCGCGACCGGCACGTGCTCCAATCCGCCCGCAGCCGACGGCACGGCATGCAATGACGGCGACGCTTGCACGCAGACCGACACGTGCCAAGCGGGCGTGTGCACGGGAAACAACCCAGGCCCCAGTTGCGGCAGCGCGGATCTTTCGCTGAAGCTCCAAGGGGAGCCGAGGCAGGTGAGGGTGGGAAGGGAGGTCGAGTATAAGTTGAGGGTCAAGAACTTCGGTCCTGACACGGCTACGGCGGGAACGGCAACTCTCATCTGTTCCGGTGTGCCGTACGATATAGTCGATGGGTCGAGTGGCTGCGTCGCGACCGGGGGGTCGGTCACGTGTCCTCTGGAGACGCTAATGACCGGCGCACCCGTCACGAGAGACATCACGATCATGCCTGAGGCCACCGGTGTTCTCAGCTGCACCGGAAGTGTCTCGAGTGCAACTCCAGACCCGAATCTGACGAACCAGTCCAGCACCGTGAATATACAGGTGCGCTGAACGAGAGTGACGCCCCCTGCGCGACGGTGCAGGGGGCGTCACTTCTCAACTCGTGGCTCGCTCTCTCAATGGCGCCGCGCGGATCTCGTCGGCTGCCAACGGGCGCCCTGTCAACGATCTCCTGAGCGCGACCACGAGCGCCGTGCCGGCGAAGGGCTTCAACCCGGCGCTTTCGGACAAGGACATCCGCGACGCCGTCGCCTACTTGCGGACGCTCAACAAGGCGAGCTAGTGAGAGCGCCATCCAACCCCCGGGGTGCCGATGCGACACGGATGGGAACGCCTTGCCTCTCTTGTGGGCTTCGCCTGGCTGCTGGCGACACCTGCGGGCGCCGTCTACCTCGATCGCGACGAAACGATCCAGCTGCTCGGCCGGGCGTACTCGCAGACCGCGATTCGCACCGAAGAGTCGTCGGGATTCACGTTTCCCCCCACCCCGTCCGGGCATGTGGTTCAACAGCGGAACCTCCTCGAGGTCGAGCTCGCACACCGGCTCGATCGGTGGCTGGAGCAGAGGCCTGCCTGGCTCTACGACCTGGGTTATCGCGTGCGCTTCAAGGGTGTCTACGAGGGCCTCTACGACTACGGGCCGCGGGAGTACTCCAATCAGGTCGAGGTCAACCCGCCTTCGCCGTTCGACCCACAGGAGCCCGCGGCGAGCCGCACCGTCAACCGGACCGCAGACAACCGCCAGATCCTCGGACACCAAGACGAGCTGTGGAATGCCTACGGGCAGGGCAGCATCGGGCCGCTCTTCTTGCGCATCGGCCGCCAGGATCTCTCGTGGGGAGAGACCGACGGCTTCCGTTTGCTCGACATGATCGAGCCGCTCGACAACCGCTTCGGGCTGCCGCTCGTCGAGGACCTCGACGATCGGCGGATCCCGCTATGGATGATGCGCGGCACGCTCGCCCTGCCGTGGCGCGGCGAAAACGTCACCAACTTGACCGTCGATTCCTATTTCGTCCCCGCGCAGATCGACGATCAGGAGGCGCCGGTCGCGCCGCGCGGCAGTCCCTTCGCCGCGCCGGCGCCGCCGAGCTTCTTCGCTCGCGAGGTGACGAGGCCGGGACGTGCGCCGAACGACAGTCGCGGCGGCGGACGCCTGCTCGCCACCCTCTTCGAGGACGCGACCGTATCGGTCGCCCACTACGTCACGTGGAACGACAACCCCTCGACCCGGGCGGTGATCACGAGCGTCGACCTGGTCGACGGCAACCCGGTGCCCAATTCCGCGATCGACTTCGTCTTCTACCAGCAGCAGATCACCGGCGGCACCTTCACCATGCACCTGAAGCCGCCGATCGACACGGTCGTGCGCGCCGAGGCGGCCATGTTCTGGGACGAGCGCGTCTTCGTCCCCGCTCAAGCGGGCTTGGGCCCGAGCTTCGCGGTACTCGTCGGCGAGGCGGTCGCGAACCAGCAGGCGGGCGGCGTCGGCGAGGCCGCCGGCGGATTCACGTCGCGCGACATCTTCCGCTGGGTGCTGGGCTTCGACAAGGCCTTCTGGGTGCGCACGCTCAATCCCACCAACACGTTCACGTTCTCCACGCAGGTCTTCCACACCCACATCTTCGACTACGACAGCTCGATCAAGACCGGCATCATCAACCCTGACACCAAGGACTTCGTGCCCCGAAAGGAGGACGAGTTCGTCACCACCTTCTTGCTGAACACGCTGCTCTGGCGAGGCCGCCTTCAGCCGTCGGTCTTCGGCTCCTACGACCCGCGTGGCGTCATCTCGGCCGTGCCCGGCATCACGTGGTTGGTCGGCACGCACCTGCGGTTCACCGCCAAGTATGCGATCACGCGCGGCAACTTCGTGAACCTCGGGTTTTTCCGCGATCGCGACGAAGTCTTGCTGCGCGCCGAGGTGAGCCTGTGAGGGGAATGGTACGGATCATCGTCGCCATCTCGCTCTGGGTCGCGGTGCGTGACACCCGAGCCGAGCCGCCGCCCCCTCCACCGGCCCGTGAGATACGCGCCGCCGACCTCGCCGACGTCGGCGATCTGCTGCTTCCCTCCATCCGCCGCTGGGTGGAGCGCGGCGACTTGAGCCTGCGGCTCGGCGAGCTCCGTTACTCCCCCCGTTGGGACGACGATTTCATGGCGGCGTCCGCGGCCAACCAGGGGCGCTACACGGTCGACGAGGAGTTGAACATCGTCGATGCGCGCTCGCGAGTCCGTCCCGACTTCGTCTTCGGGCTACCCTTTCCGGCGATCGACCCGGGCGATCCCGATGCCGGCGTGAAGGTCATGTGGAACCGGTGGTACACGGTCTACAAGCGCACGCAGGTGCGCGTGCCATCGCACATCCACATCCTCGGACGCGGCGGGCTAGTGCGCAACGTCGAGGCGGTGACGACCACCGTCGCGTACGCGGGCCGCGAGGGGAAGCCGCTTCGCAACCCCGAGCAGACCGAGTATCGCGAGATCGTGCTGCAGACGGCGCCGAGCTACGTCGAGGGGATCGCCACGCTCACCTGGCGCTACGGCGACGCGCGTTGGGACTCGCTCTGGGTCTACGTACCGCTCGCCCGGCGCGTGCGCCAGGCGACCTCCGCCAACCGCTCCGACGCTCTCGCAGGCTCCGACGTGACTCTCGACGACGGGCTCGTGTGGGCCGGAAAGAACCAATCCTTCACTTGGAAGCTCGTCGGCTCGAAGGAGATTCTGGTTCCCGCGATGTCGCTCGACCCCCAGCCGTTGCACGCCGGGCGAAGCTGGGAGAACGGCACCGAGTGGGTCACCGGCGACGACTATCAGGGCATTCGCTGGGGATACGAAGTCGCGGGGTGGGACGGCGCGCCCTGGGCGCCGACCAACGTGTACTGGGTGAAACGCCCAGTGTGGATCGTCGAGGGGCATCCGCGAGACCGCTACTATAGCTACGGGCGTCAGCTCTTCTACGTCGACCGCGACACGTTCCAGGCCTACGTCAAGGTCATCGACACGCCCGCGGGCGAGTATTGGAAGACCGTGCTCGTCGATCTGGGCATGTCGTGCGCCGCGAAGAGCGAACGCTGCTATCCCGTGGTCGCGATGAGCCTGTTCGTCGACGACAAGAACGACCGGGCCACCGCGACGACGGTCGCCGGACCAGGCAGCGTCGCCTACGTCAACAGCCCGCAGATCCGCCCGGCACAGTTCACCCTGCAGGGGCTCTTGAAGCAAGGCAAGTAGAAGTTTCGGGCTTGCCGATGCGGCTCAGTGGGTACCAGCCCCCGACCCCACGGCAAATCCTCAGAACCAGCCGAGGCGCTTGAAGTTCCAATAGAGGATGCCGCAGGTGGTGAACATTCCGCCGAGCGCCGCCGGGTAGCCCCAGCGCGAGTGCAGCTCCGGCATGAACTCGAAGTTCATGCCGTAGATGCCCGCGACCATGGTCGGCACGGCGAGGATCGCCGCCCAGCCGGCGAGCTTCTTCATGACTTCGTTCTGGCGCACCGAGGCGAGCGCGAGGTTGGTCTCGAGAGCGCCGATCATGAGCTCGCGCGCGGTATCGACGGTCTCGTTGATGCGGATCACGTGGTCGTAGACGTCCCGGAAATAGAGGCGCGCCTCGGGCTGGATCAGCGTGAGATCGAAGCGCACCAGCCGGTTGCAGACGTCCATCAGCGGCGAGATCGCACGCTTGAGCTGGAGGAGCTGCGACTTGAGCTCGTAGATGCGGCGCGTGACATCCTTATGCGAGTCGGCCGCGAAGAGCGCCTCCTCGAGCGTCTCGATCTCCTCCTCGAGGTCCTTGACCAGCGGAAAGTAGTTGTCGACGACGAAGTCCATGATCGCATAGAGGACGAAGCCCGGCCCGTGCTTCAGGATGTGCGGCGACGACTCGCAGCGCCTGCGGACGTCCTTGTAGGTGAGCGAGGCGCCGTGCCGGACCGAGACGATGTAGCGGGGACCGACGAAGATGTGGGTCTCACCGAAGCGGATCTCGCCCTCTACACGCTGGGCGGTGCGCAGCACCACGAAGAGCGAGTCGCCGTACTCCTCGAGCTTCGGTCGCTGGTGCGCGGCGTGCGCGTCCTCGATGGCCAGGTCGTGGAGGTTGAACTCCTGCTGCACCTCGCGCAGCAGCTCCTCGTCGGGCTCGTAGAGTCCGATCCAGATGAACTGACCCGGAAACTTGAGGATCTCGCTGATGTCATCGATGTCGACCTCGCCGAGCCGCCGGCCGTCGCCGGCGTACGCGACGCAGTTGATGAGCCCTTCCATCGCGAGGTACTTCATACCACGCCGGAGCGAGGATGGGGACGAGCGCCGGCCTAGTGAGGTTTCGATCCAGGTCCGTCCGCGCCCGCGCTCGGCGCCCTGACGGTCGAATCGACCGACCAGAAGTCAGGCGAGCCCGCGCAGAGCGGGCGCGATCGCCCGGGCCCTCGCTCAGCCCTCGGGGTTCTTCGGGAACTTGGCGACGTCTCCGCCGATCTCGACCCACGGCTGCGCCGTGTCGCACCAAAAGTGGGCGGTCGGCTTGAGCCACGATCGGTCGTGGAGCGTCCCGGCCTTGATGAAATGGACGTCCGGCATGATCTCGGCCAAGGACACGATCGGCGATCCGCAGTTTCGACAGAAGCGCCGATTCACGGCCTTGCCGCTGATGCCCCGATCCCGGTAGGTGCCGAGATTCTCCTCTCCCTCGAAGCGCAGGGAACCCGCGGGAACACCGACGACTATGGAAAAGGCGGTGCCGGTCTGTCGCTGGCAGTTGTCGCAATGGCACACCCCGGTCATGAGGGGTTCCGCCTCGCCTTGGTAGCGAACGCTACCGCAAAGGCATGATCCGGCAACCTTCGGCATGATGATCTCCCTTCTTGCTTGTCTTACTTGCTCTGTGCGCTCGCTCGCGCAGAGGACCTGTATGCCCCGGCGTTCTCGTATTATCAAAGGTCCTCTGCCCCGGGCCGCCTGCCGACCCACTCCAGGCGGGCGGTGTTCCGCGGAAGATGCGACCGCCGAGACCGGCCACCTCGCCTGTGAGCTCGCGCGATGGACAAGCGTTGTCGGCTGCCCCGGCCTATGATTCACGTGCCCGCGCAGGCGCGAGTCGAAGCTGGCATGTCGCTCTACGTTCATCGCAGTAACCGGATGGAGAAGCTCGTCGATACGCTCGGCGGCGTGGTCTCGCGACGGCACGGAGGCCCGACCGACCCCGAATGCATCGTCGTTCAGGGACGCGGCATGGAGCGCTGGCTGTCGATGCGCCTCGCCGAGCGGTTCGGCATCTGGGCGGTTCCCGACTTTCCGTTTCCGCGCCGGTTCGTCGCGCGAGTGACACGGGCGCTACTCGGCGAGGACGATCCGCGAAGCGCCTCCTTCGAGCCCGAAGCGCTCGTCTGGTCGATCGCCGCCCTTCTGCCGGAATTTCGAGAGCGGCCCGAGTTCGCGCCGATCGCGAGGTACCTCCAGGAGGACGCGGGCGCAAAGCGCCGACTCCAGCTGGCGGTTCGCATCGCGGCGACGTTCGACCAGTATGTCGTCTTCCGTCCCGAGCTGGTCCTCGGGTGGGAGCGCGGACGGGGAAGCGATTGGCAAGCGCATCTGTGGCGGGCGCTGGTCGGGCGGCACGGCAGCACGCACATGGCGGCGCGGATCGACGTGCTGCTCCACGCTCTGGCGGAGCGAAGCGAGCCCCTCGCGAGCCTTCCCGTGCGCGTGAGCGTCTTCGGGGTCTCGACGCTGCCGCCACTCTACCTGCAGGTGCTCGTCGCACTCTCGCGCACGATCGAAGTCCATCTCTTTCTGCTCTCTCCGTCGCGAGAATATTGGGCGGACATCCGCTCGAAGCGAGAGATCATCCGCGAGCTCGCCAACCGCGACGATCCGGAAGGGGAGGGGGTGGAGGCGCTGCACCTTCGCGAGGGAAACCCCCTGCTCGCCTCGCTCGGCCGCCTGGGGCGCGAATTCCAGTGGATCCTCGAAGAGGCGGCCGATTACATCGACGATGACGGAGCCTACGAAGAGCCCGGGCGGGCGACGATGCTTCGCACGCTGCAATCCGACATCCTGAATCTCCGCCGCCGCTCCGCGGGAGACGCGGAATCGCCGGCGATCGAGCTTGCCGATGCCGACGGATCGATCGCGGTCGCCGCCTGCCACGGGCCGATGCGCGAAGTCGAAGTCCTGCACGACCAGCTGTGCGACCTGTTCGAAAAGGATTCGACGCTCGAGCCTCGCGACATCGTCGTGATGAGCCCGGTGATCGACGCCTATGCCCCCTACGTCGACGCCGTGTTTGGCCGCGTTCCGGGCGCGCAGCCGGGCCGGCGAGTGATTCCGTATCACATCGCCGACCGGAGCCGGCGAACCATCGACGAGGTGATCGACGCCTTCTCTCGCCTGATCGAAGCGTTGCGAGGCCGAATGACGGCAACCGAGGTGCTCGACCTGCTGATGATCGACGCCGTGCGCCTGCGCTTCGGCATCGAGGCCGAGGATCTCGACGTGTTGCGCCAATGGGTCGGCGAAACGGGGATTCGCTGGGGAGCGGACGCGGAGCATCGGCGCGAAGCCGGGCACCTGGCGGCGGTCGCCAATACCTGGCGGTTCGGCCTCGATCGGCTGCTGCTCGGTCACGCGATCGAAGGGCAGGGGCGCACGTGCTGGAGCGGGGTTCTGCCGTTCGACGGTGTCGAAGGCGACGCTCCGGATCTGCTCGGCCGATTCCTCGACTTCTGTGATGAGCTCTTTCGCTTTCGGCGGGAGCTCCACGCACCGCGGCCGCCGATCCGTTGGAGCGGCGATCTCGCGCGTCTTCTCGAGCGCATGGTGGCGGAGACGAGGCTCAACCGTCGTCAGCATCAGATGATCCGGACCGCTCTGGCGGAGCTCGCCGAGCGCGCGAGCCAAGGGGGGTTTGACGAGGCCCTGCCGCTCGACACCTTCGTCTCGGAGCTCGATCTCGGGTTTCGCGACAACGTCCACTCGAGCGGCTTCCTTTCGCAGGGCGTGACGTTTTGCGCGCTCGTGCCCATGCGCTCGATTCCGTTCCGGGTCGTCTGCCTTCTCGGCATGAACGACGGGTCCTTTCCGCGCATCCGCCGTGCGCCCGGATTCGATCGGATCGCGGCTCGGCCGCGGCGCGGGGATCGCTCGCAACGCGACGACGACCGCTACCTCTTCCTCGAGGCGCTGCTCTCGGCGCGCGAGCATTTCCTCGTCAGCTACGTCGGCCAAAGCATCCGCGACAACAGCGAGCTCCCGCCTTCGGTCGTGGTGAGCGATCTCCTCGACGCGCTCGACGAGTCGTTCCAGCTCGCGCCGGCAACGAACCGCAAGGGCGGAAGTGTGCGCGAGCGCATCGTCGTGCGGCATCCGCTCCAGCCCTTCAGCCCCCGCTACTTCGGCGCCGATCCGCATCCGGACGAGCGTCTGTTCAGCTACGCGACGATCTACGTTTCAAGCGCGGAGACGCTCGTCGGGGAGCGCCGGGTGGGTCGTTTGTTCGTACGCGAGCCGCTCCCGCCCGACCCCGAGTCCTCCGCTCTCGTCACGATCGACGAGCTCGTTCGGTTCTTCGAGAATCCATCCCGGGGCTTTCTGCAGCGGCGGCTCGGCCTCACGATTCGCGATGAGGGCGTGGTCGACGCACGTGATCCCCTCGAGCTCGATGAGCTCGCGGAATGGGCAATCGGTCAAGAGCTGCTTCGCCGCAGGATGGCGGGCGAGGATCTCGCGGCGGCCTTTGTTTCGGTGTCGGCCGGCGGCAAGCTTCCGCAGGGAACGCCGGGGCGGTGCCTCTACGAACAGCTCTCACACGCGGCGGAGATGGTGGCCGACGCGGCGAGACGCGGGGTCGACGGCGAGCGCCTGGAGGCGCTGTCGATCGACCAGACGTTCGGCGACGTGCGACTCACGGGTGTGATCCACGATCTCTGGCGGAGCGGTCAGGCGCGATGGCAATACTCGAAGCGGGCCGCGAAGCACGAGCTCGGGTCGTGGATCCGCCACCTCGCTCTGTGTCTCGAACCCCCTGCGGGCATTTCCCGGACGACCGTTCTCGTCGCCCGCTCGGCGAACGACGGGGCCGAGGTGATCCGCTTCGGCGCCGTCGGAACGGACGAGGCTCGCGCGCTGCTGGGGAGCCTACTCGAATTCCATCGGCTCGGCTCGACGCTGCCACTGCCGTTTTTTCCCGTGGCGTCGCTTCGCTTCGTGGAGGTGCTTCGCAAAGACGGAGACGAAGCCAAAGCGCTCTCCGAGGCACGTCAGAAGTTTCTCGGCAGCCGCAACTCGCACCCCGAGCGAGACGATCCGTACGTGGCTCTCGCGTTCGGGGGCCGCGATCCGCTGCGGCCGGACTTCCGCCTCTTCGACGGCGCCGCGCACGAGCCTCCCTCGTTTCGCGATCTGGCACTCGCCATTTGCGGGCCGCTCGTCGACCGCCGCGCCGGGGAATCCGCGTGAACGTGCTGGATCCGGTCACCGTGCCGCTCGCTTCGACGACGCTCATCGAGGCGAGCGCGGGCACCGGCAAGACCCACACGATCACCACGCTCTATCTGCGATGCCTTCTCGAGATCCCGCTCGACGTGCGCCAGATCCTGGTCGTCACCTACACCAACGCGGCGACGGCCGAGCTCCGCGACCGCATCCGCGAGCGCGTTCGCGAGGCGCTCGCCGCCTTCCGCCAGCAAAACGCCGGTCGCGATGCAATCCTCGCGGCGCTGCTCGAAGCGAGGAATGCCGCAGGCTCGCTTGGCCGCGACTGCGTGCGGCTCGTCCGCGCGCTTCAGGACTTCGACGAGGCGGCGATCTTCACGATCCATGGCTTCTGCCAAAGGATGCTGCAGGAGAACGCGTTCGAGAGCCGCGCCCCATTCGACGCCGAGCTCGCCGGCGAACCGGTCGTGCTGCGCGACGAGGTGGTTCGCGACTTTCTCGCCCTCCGCCTCGTCGAGGCCCCGGAGCCGGTTGTGCGCGCCGCCGCGCGGCACGGGGTCCGGCAACTCGCGCTGGACCGCTTGGCGCGCGCGGCCGGATCGAATCCGCGCCTGACGATCCTCCCCGAAACCGTCGAGCGGCCCGACGTCGACGCCGCATACGCGGCATGGCGCGCGGCTCTCGGCCGGGCAGCGGAGGTCTGGAACGCCCGGCGAGAGGAGATCGTTGCGACATTGAGCGATCGGCAGCGGATGAGCGGCACCTATTACCGCCCCGATTGGGTGAGGGCATGGGCGCAAGCGATGGACGCGCATCTCCTCGCAGGCATGCCTGGGCTTTGCGACAAGTTCCGGCGGTTCGGG
Source organism: uncultured delta proteobacterium (assembly GCA_963745025.1). Classification (GTDB taxonomy): domain Bacteria; phylum Desulfobacterota; class Binatia; order JACPRU01; family JACPRU01; genus CAVQIG01. Next base: position 565,301 of record CAVUWD010000006.1, on the reverse strand, counting down.
AAGTTCACGACGGCGGAAGTCCGCAAGGGGGCGAAGCGCTCGCCGCCGCCGACGCACGAGTTCTTCGCCGCGTGCGATCGTCTGCTCGGGGAAGACCGCGCGCTCGAGCGCGTGCTCGAGCGCCATGCTCTGTGGCTCCGCCGCGACTTCGTCGAGTACGCGCGGAGCGAGCTCCGCAGGCGCAAGGAAGACGCGAACCGGCAGTCGTTCGACGACCTCCTCCACCGCCTCGCCGACGCGCTCGCCGGAGGCGGAGGACAGCAACTGCGCGAAGCGATCGCGAATCGTTTCCATGCCGCTCTCATCGACGAGTTTCAGGACACGGACCCCGTTCAGTACGAGATCTTCCGCCGGATCTACGGCGGGCGTGACCAGCCGCTTTTCCTGATCGGCGACCCGAAGCAGGCGATCTACTCCTTCCGCGGCGCCGACGTGTACACCTACATGGCTGCGCGCGACGATGCCGGTGACCGCCGGCACACCCTCGACACCAACTATCGGTCCGACGCGAGGCTGATCGACGCCGTGAACGCGCTCTTCCGCGGTCCCCGCCGGCCGTTTCTTCTCGATCGCATCGACTTCGAGCCGGTGAGGCCGGCTGCCGAGGCCCGCGAGCCTCTCGGAGGCGCCCTCGAGGGCAAGGCGCCGTTTCAGATCCTGCTGTGGCCGGAGGAGAAGATCGGCAGGGCGCGGGGCGAAGAGCTCTTGCCGGCCCTTGTGGCGGCCGAGATCTCGCGCCTCCTGCAGTCGGGCGGGAGGATCGGCGATCGTGACCTCGAGGCCGGAGACCTCGCGGTTCTCTGCCGCAGCAACAAGCAGGCACGCTTCATTCAGGCCGAGCTCCAGAAGCTCTACGTTCCCAGCGTGCTGCAGGGCGACTCGAGCGTCTTCGACACGGCGGAGGCAGGCGAGATCGAGCGGGTGCTGCTGGCGATGGCGGATCCTGGCGACGCGTCGGCGCTGCGCGCCGCCCTCGCCACGGCGATGATCGGGCTCGACGCCGTGGATCTGGCCGCGCTCCAGCGCGACGAGCAGGCGTGGGACGAGCGCATGCGGCAGTTCGCGGAGCTCCGCGAGCGCTGGGCCACGGATGGCTTCGTTCCGGCGTTTCGCCGCATGCTCGACGGTCTCGGCGTGCAGGCGAGGCTGCTCGAGCATCTCGACGGCGAGCGCCGGTTGACCAACGTGCTTCACGTGGCGGAGCTGCTGCAGAATGCGGCCGCGGAGTCCCATCGCGGACCGCTGGCGCTCATCGAGTGGCTGCACCGAATGCGTCGCGACGCTTTGTCTCGCGGCGACCTGGCGGCCGAGGCGGAGCAGATTCGTCTGGAGAGTGACGCCAAGCGCGTCAAGATCACGACGATCCACCAGGCGAAGGGCCTCGAGTACCCGGTCGTGTACTGCCCGTTTCTCTGGGGAAATCTCTTCGACAAAAAGCCCGGCGAACCCGTCCGCTTCCACGCCCCGGAGCGCGGGTGGAGGGCGGAGCTCGACCTCGGCTCGGAGCACTGGAACGACCACAAGGAGCACGCCGATCTCGAGGAATTGGCCGAGAACCTGAGGCTCCTCTACGTCGCGGTCACGCGCGCCAGGCATCGCTGCACGATCGTCTGGGGCGCATTTGCCGGCGGCGGGTCGTCCGCGCTGGGATACCTGCTCCATCGGCCGGCCGATCTGGCGGACTCCGCGAGCCTCGCCCAAGTCGTCGCCGCGGTCGGCGAGCGCACGGCTTCGTTGGAAACGATCCGCGACGACCTCGAGCGGCTCGTGCGGGAGGCAGGCGGCGCCATCGAGGTGGCCGACTTGCCGACCTCCGCGGGTCCTCCGTACCGGGTGCGGCCGGCGGCGATCGGCGCCCTCGCGCCGCGAGCGACGCGGCGTCCACCGCTTGCCACGACGTGGCGCCTGTCGAGCTTCACGGCGCTCGCCGCGGGCGGCGACAGCGTGAGCGAGCCTGCCAGCGAAGGCATCGATCACGACGAGATCGCCGACGAGCCGCTCGCCGAGGAAGCCGCGCAGCGGCGAGCCGCCGCTCGCCGAATCGTTCTCGATGATTTTCCGCGCGGGGCGCGCGTCGGCGATCTCATCCACGAAGTCTTCGAGCACCTCGATTTCACGCGGACCGACGACGGCGGCTTCCGCGCGGAGGTGGAGCGCAGGCTTCGGTCGTACGGACTCGGGGTCGAATGGGCCGACAAGCTCTGCCGGTCGGTCCGGGACGTCGTGTCGACCCCGCTCGGCGGCGCGGCGGGAGATCTCCTGCTCGGCGATCTCTCGCTGCGGCAAAGAATCAACGAGATGGAGTTCGTGTTTCCCGTGGCGGACGCTTCGCGAGCGCTGACCCCGCAGACGCTCGCGGCAACGCTCCGCGCGCGGTGGCAAGGCGCCGCGGCGGACTACCCGGAACGGGTCGCGCGCCTGCGCTTCCAACCGCTCGCGGGCTTCCTGCGCGGCTTCGTCGACCTCGTCTTCGAGCACCGAGGGCGCTGGTACGTCGTCGACTACAAGTCGAGCTTTCTCGGCTCCGCGCCCGACGACTACCGCCCCTCACGCCTGATCCACGCCATGGCGCAACACCACTTCTTCCTTCAGTACCACCTCTACGCCGTGGCGGTTCATCGCCATCTTCGCAATTGCGTTCCCGGCTACGACTACGAGACGCACTTCGGCGGCGTGTACTACTTGTTCGTGCGCGGTATGTCGCCGGATCATCCTCGCGGTTATGGCGTGTTCCACGATCGTCCCTCGCGCGCGCTCGTCGAAGAGCTCTCGGCGATCGTGACTGCGGGGCGAGGGGCGGAGGCCGCGAGGTGATCCCGGACCTCGAAGAGCTCCGCGGCCGCGGATTCTTGTCTTCCCTCGACCTGCACTTTGCGCGCGCGCTGGAGCGTCTCAGCGGTGAGAGCCGGGCGGACGTGTTGCTCGCGGCCGCGCTGGTGAGTCGACAGGTGGCCGAGCGCCACGTCTGTCTCGACGTCGGTCGACCACCCGCGCTCGTCGACGACGAGGGACGGCCGCTCGACGACCGTGCCTGGCCCGACGCTCGGGCCTGGCTCGAAAGCCTTCGCTCAAGCAAGCTCGTCGAGGTGAGCGCCGCGATCAGGGCGCCGGAGCCGCCGCCCCTCGTCCTAGACCAGGGAAATCGTCTCTACCTGCGCCGATACTGGGATCACCAGCAGCGGCTGGCGAGCGAGATCCTGCGGCGCGCTCGCGAGACGCGGCCGGAAGTCGATGCCGAGGTGTTACGGGAGGGCCTCGGACGGCTGTTCGATTCTCCCTCGGGCGGCGAGCCCGACTGGCAGCGGGTGGCGGCGCTGACCGCGGTACTCCGCAGCTTCTGCGTGATCTCCGGGGGACCGGGCACGGGCAAGACGTTCACGGTGGCGAAGATCCTCGTCCTGCTCGCCGAGCAGGCGCTCGCGCGAAACGAGCGTCTGCCGCGCATGACGCTCGTCGCGCCGACCGGCAAGGCGGCGCGGCGCTTGAGCGAAGCGCTGCAGAGGGCGAGGCGAGATCTGCGCTCGAGCGACGCGGCCAAGCAGGCGATCCCCGAGGCGGCTTCGACGATCCATCGGGCGCTCGGAATGGGCTTCGGCTCCATCGCGCGCTTTAGACGCGACGAGGACAATCCTCTCGCCGCCGACGTCGTGCTCGTCGACGAGGCCTCCATGGTCGACCTGGCGCTGATGGCGCGACTCGTGCGGGCGGTTCCGCCGCGCGCGCGGCTCGTTCTCCTCGGCGACAAGGATCAGCTCGCGTCGGTGGAGGCGGGGGCCGTGCTCGGAGACGTCTGCAACACCGGCGGCACGCGCAGCTACTCGGCCGCCTGGGTCGAGCAAGTCCGGCGGCTCTCGGGCGATCCCCTTCCGATCCAGCTGGCTGCGCCCCCACAGAGCGGCATATGGGATTCGATCGTCGAGCTGACGCGGAGCTACCGCTACGGTGACGAGAGCGCCATCGGTCGGCTGGCGCGGGCGATCAACGGGGGAAGAGCCGACGAAGCGCTCGACGTGATCGCGGAATCCGGACCTGGCGCCGTATCGCTCGTCGAGCCGGGCCCGCGAGAGGAAATCGTCCCTGCCGTCGGCGACTGGATCGCGGACAGGCTCGTCGCCTGTCTTCGCGAACCGGACGCGCGGAGGAGGCTCGCGGCGCTCGAGTGCTTCCGCGTGCTCTGCGCGCACCGGCGCGGCCGCTTCGGTGTCGAGGCGCTGAACGGTCTGGTCGAGCGGTCGCTCGTGGAGCGAGGCGTGCTGGGAGAGGGAGGCGCCTCCGGAAGGCTCGTCCTGGTGACCCGGAACGATTACGCGCTTCGGCTCTACAATGGAGACGTCGGCTTGATGACCGAGCGCGACGGGGCGAGCCTTGCCTTCTTTCTGGGGGAGAACGGCGCCGAGCGGTGGCTCTCTCCCTCGCGCCTTCCCGCCCACGAGACGGCGTTCGCGATGACCGTGCACAAGAGCCAGGGCTCCGAATTCGACGACGTGGTCGTGTTGCTTCCCGAGGAAGCGTCTCCCGTGCTGACTCGTGAGCTTCTCTACACCGCCGTCACGCGCGCCCGTCGACGCGTCGTCCTGCACGGGTCCCGCGCGGTGTTCCGGCAGGCGATCGAGCGGAGGATCGAGCGGATGTCCGGCCTCCGCGAGCTGCTCTGGGGCTCTTAGGCTCTCCGAAATTCGCGCGGGTGGCGTCGGCCTCGGGCGCCCGCGCCGCGCGCAGCGAATGCGGGGCGAGTCCGCGCGCGGTCCCGCTCGAACTCCAGTCTGCTGGGTCTCGGTGGATGTCCTTCTGGCGGTCGCGATGAGGGACGCGCGATGAGAAATGGCGCGCGATAGAAATGGTTGCGGAAGCGGCGGATCGAGGTGTACCGTCGATTCTCGTCGAAATCCCGAGGCCCCTGCTTGAAGAGCGCAACAGCAACCTGCGTCGGTGGGTTTGAGCCCGATCGCTTCCGCTGGCTGCGGCTCGGCGCGACGGTGCTGCTTTGGCTGGCAGTCTCGGGCTGCACGTTGCCGTCTCCTCGCAGCCCGAAGCCGGACGTCGAGACGCCCACGGACCCACGTGAGGCGCTGCTCGACGCCGTTGGATTCGGCGACGTCGCCAAGACCCGCGAGCTGCTTCGGCAGGGAGGCGATGCCAACCAGAAGACGCCGGAAGGCTCGTCGCTCTTGATGGTCGCCGCCGAGGATGGTCACGAAGCGCTCGTCGAGGCGTTGCTCGAGTATCGCGCCGAGGTCAACGCGACGAACGACAAGGGGGTGAGTCCACTGATTCTCGCCGCGGCGAGGGGAGAGGTCGTCGTGTCGGAGCAGCTACTCGCTCACGGGGCGGATCCGCACGCGATCACGAGCTCGGGCACGAACGCGTTGATGGCCGCCGCGGCCGGCGGTCACTTGGAGGTCGTGAAGATTCTTCTCGGGCGGCGGGTGGCGATCGACGCGCACGACGACGCCGGCCGCACGGCCTTGATGTTCGGAGCGGCCGATGGGCGGACCGACGTGGTGCGCGAGCTCGTCGCGCGCGGGGCTCGCGTCGACGTCCGTGACCAGGACGGAAACACGGCGGCGAGCCTAGCCAAGAAGGCAAAGCACCAAGAGGTCGAAGCGCTTCTCCGTACCCAACACGGATCCCCGTAGGCCATTTTCTCAGAGCGCCGGGAGCAGAAAGTCGGCGATGACGCGTGCCGCGTTCTGCAGGCTCTTGCCGAGAGAAGGGTGCGCTTGGCCGGTCCGGCGCCGATCGCAACGACCTGGCGTCGACCCGGTTCCACCGTCCTCAGCTTCTGGCTCGCGGCGGCTGCGGTTCCTTGTAGCGGTACGGAAAGGGCAAGTACTCCACGCCCTGACGCTTCGGCTGCGGGAAGAGGCTCATCAGGTGAAGCACGTCGTCGGGAATGTCGCTTCGCACGTTGAGCCCTAGTGCCTTCGCCGCCTCGAACGTGATCCCGTAGTCGTGCGTCCAGGTACCGCCGGTGAGCAAGGCAGCGAGCTCTTCGCTCCTCTCGGGCGGCATCTCGTCTACAAGAAACTCCTTCACGGCGGCGCGGAGCTGCACCGTCGCTTTCTCGGCCTGATCGGCGAGGATGAGCGTGGCGTCGTCGACGTCCTGCACGGGCTTGCGCGCCACCGCTTGTAGGATCGATGAGGCGGGATATTGTCCGAGCTGGGGATCGACGGGACCGAGCATCGCGTGCTCGCTCATGACGATCTCGTCGGCGGCGAGCGCGATCAAGGTTCCACCGGACATGGCGTAGTGCGGCACGAACACGGTGACCTTCCCCGGCCGCTTGTGGATGGCTCTGGCGATCTGCAAGGCGGCGAGCACGAGGCCGCCCGGGGTATGCAGCACGACGTCGATCGCCACGCGTGGATCGGTCATGTGCATCGCACGGAGGATCTCTTCGGAATCGTTGATGTCGATGTAGCGGAAGACGGGAAAGCCGAGCAGCGCCATGGTCTCCTGGCGGTGGACGATGAGGATCACCCGAGATCCGCGCGCCCGCTCGAGCTTGGCGATCAGTCGCTGGCGGCTCACTTCGAGGATCTTCTGGCGCATCAGCGGCTGGAGCGCGGAGAAGATGAAGAAGATCCAGAACAGGTCGCTGGCGCCCATGAAGAAGGTTTAGCTAGGTTCGCGGCCGACGGGAAGCGGCCGATTTGACCGCGCGCTCGGATCGAGCGAGAAACGGCCCATGCCGGAAGCTCGAAGAGGCGGCTCGTGGCGGAACCTGATCGCGGCGGTCGTGGTGCTCACGCCGGTAATCGGCTTCGTCGTCTACTCGAGCCTTCAGGTGAGCGCGGTCGAGTGCGAAGTCTGCATGCGATTCGACGGGCGGGAGGTCTGCCGCTCGGCGAGCGCCGCGCGCCGCGAGGAAGCGCTGAGGAGCGCGACCGATAACGCCTGCGCATGGCTCACGTCGGGGATGACGAGCACCATCCGCTGTCTGCGGGGCCAGCCGTTGAAGACGGAGTGCCGGGCGCTCTAGCGCCGACCGGAGACGGCCGAGGATCGGCGTTGGCTGTGAGCACCGGACAGCGAGCACGGCGGCGACGGCGCGAGGGCGGCGCCGCGATGGCGGCTTCAACGTGACTGGCGGAAGGACGCGGCGAGAACGTAGCACGGCGGGTTCGCCGTCAACGAGTCATGCGGGCTCGCGCGGGTCCTCGTCGGACCCCCGTCGATCCAGTGGGGAGAGCGATGCGGGCTACTTCTCGATCGGCAGCCCCTTCTCCTTCCACGCGATGATGCCGCCGGCCAGCGAGCGGACGTTCGTGAAGCCCATCTGCTGCAGAACGTCGGCGGCCATGGCGCTCCGCGCCGCGCTCGCGCAGTGAACGATGATCGGCTGGCTCCGATCGGCGAGGCGCGGCTCGCGGTTCGCATACTCGAGATCGGCCTTGGCCTCGAGCATGCCGCGCGGCACGAGCAGCGCGCCGGGCAGGTGACCCTCCGCCCACTCCGCCGGCTCGCGCACGTCGAGCACCAGGGTGTTGGGGTTCTTCTTGATCGCCTCGGCCGCGTCCGAGGCGCTGATCTCTCGGATGCGGCTCTTCGCGTCGGCAACGAGGTCCTTCAGTGACTTGGCCATGGCACGAGTCCTTTCTGGATCAGGGGGCAATGACCTCTCCGGCGCTCGTCGGCGCCGATGAAATGATTCCGGTCATGCGGCATCCGGCGGCCACCTCGGGCGCACAGTCCGGATCGGTGAGCAGCCGGCTGAGGATGTCGCCTTTCTTGACGAGCGCGATGCCGGTGCGAGCGCCGAGGAGCGGGTAGGGGGCTCCGAGAAGTCTGACTCGTATCTCGTCTGAACGGGATTCCGACACGGCGCCCGTTGCGGGAAGGGACCACGCATGATACATTACCCTAACACCAATTCGCGGTCCAGTAATATAGTAGAGTCTGGTCGAGGAAAGCGTCCGTGGCGAAGCATGTGAGACGAGAACTGTCCGAGGCGGCGCTCGCAATGATCGCCGAGCGATTCAAGGTGCTCGCCGAGCCGATGCGCCTGAAGATCCTCCATGCGCTGTGGGACGGCGAGCGCACGGTCGGCGAGATCATCGATGCGGTCGATGGCCTGCAGGCCAACGTCTCCAAGCATCTCGGCGTGTTGCAGCAGGCGGGGCTCGTGAGCCGCCGCAAGGACGGTCTTCGCGTGTTCTACCGGATCGCCGATTCCACGGTCTTCGATCTCTGCGAAGTCGTTTGCGAGAGCCTCCACGACCGGCTGGCGTCGCAGATCGACCACATCCAGCCGGGGGTCGCCGCCCGCCGACGCGCCTGAGTTCCGAGTCGAATACGCTTGATAGCCGCGCCCGACGCGGGACTGAGCGCCGCTACGGGCCGCACGAGTCATGCACGAGCACGCCGACGCGGAGGCGGTGTTTCTGAGCAATGGTGACGTAAAGTTCGGCCTTCCCGACGATACGGCACAGGAGAGTCACCCAAAGGCCCGGACCGCCCAATGGACTCCTGCAGGTAAGCACCGTCCGGAGGACGGCGCGACGATCCTCCTCTCGCTTCTCGCCCTGATCCTCGCTGCTTTCGTTTCCCTCAGACGCCAAGGCAAGGAGCTTTGAAACCACCACCCGAGCCAGCAGAACACCTTCACGGGACGGCTCACCGAAGCGATGCTCGACGACGTGTTCGAGCGCGCGCGGGACGAGATCCGGAAGGCTTAGCGGGCGCCTCTCGCGGGCCGCCGAGCTCGGGACCGAGCGTGCGGCGGGCCGACTCGTCGATGGCGATCAACGCGGGATGCTTCAGCCGCCGCTCGACGGAGATGGCGTAGAAGCGCTCGCGGATCCCCGCCGCCCGTCCGACCGGCACCACTCGGTACTGGCGCCGGATCTCGCGCTCGAGGATCGACGGCGCCGCGAAGAAGCCGAGGCCCGCCTGTCCGAACGCCATGGCGAGCGCGCTGTCCTCGAACTCGCAGACGGGGTTCGGCCGCACACCGTGCTCGTCGAACCACTCGTCGAGGGAGCGGCGCAGCGTCGTCGTCTCCGCGGGCAGCAGGAACGGCGCGCCGTCGAGCGAGCGCGGAAAGCCGCGACGACGCCGGCGCGCGAGCGGGGCGGCGGCGAAGAACGTCACCTCCGATTCGCCGAGCGGCCGGGCGAAGGCGCGGACCGGTGTCCCCGGAGCCGGCGCGCGGTCGGCGACGACCACGTCGAGCTCGTGGGCCGCGAGCTCGACGAGCAGTAGATCGGCCTTGCCCTCGCGACAGACGACGCGGACCGGCGTGCCGAGCGCGAAGACCGGCTTCAAGAGCTCGTAGGCGACGAGCTTCGGCACCACGTCGACGACGCCGACGGTCAAGCGCAGCGGCCGGCCCGTCGGACGATCGCGCACGGTGTCGAGCAACTCGCGTCCGAGGGCGAAGATGTCGTCGGCGTACTGGTAGACGACGCGCCCGACCTCGGTCGGCACGAGCGTGCGGCCGCGGCGGCGGAAGAGCTTCTCACCGAGCATACCCTCGAGGGAGCGGATCTGGGCGCTCAGCGTGGGCTGGGCGAGGCGCAGCTGATCGGCCGCGCGGCTGACGCCGCCCTCGCGGGCGGCGAGCCAGAAGTAGAACAGGTGATGGTAGTTCAGCCATTCCATCGCTTCGATTGGCTCTATGGGTCGAGCGCAAATTATCTCTTTGCTCGATGGATGGCCAGGGGCTATCGCCGAGCGAGACGAAGGGAGAACGGACATGCGAATGGAGATCCGCGGCAGGAACCTCTGGCTCACCCCCGCGCTGCTCGATCACGTCGAGCGGCGGCTGCACGGCGCCCTCGGCCGTCACTGCGAGCGCATCCGGCGCGTGTCGGTGCGTCTCCTCGACCGCAACGGCGATCACGGCGGCCCCGACAAGCAGTGCCGCATCGTCGTTCAGACGGCGGCACCCGGCGGCGCGGTCGTGGTCGACGACGTGGACGAGGATCTGTACGCCGCGGTGTCGCGGGCCGCCGCGCGCGCCTCCGAAGGCCTGCGACGCCGGATGGAGCGCCGCCGGTCGGGGCGGCCGTCCACCGCCCGCTCGTGGGCGGAGTGGCGATGAGCCGCCGGGGGGACGGGCTCACGATGCTCCAGTCCCGCGGCGCGAGCTCGGGCGTGAGATCCTCTTACGTGAAGGCGAAGGCCTCGCTCGAGGCGTGCTCGCGAATCGACGAGTGCAAGGATTGGGCAGATCGCGCCGAAGCGCTTGCGAGCTACGCGAAGCAGACGCAAGACGATAGCCTGCACAAGATGGCGATACGGATCCAGGCGCGAGCGATCCAGCGATGCGGCGAGCTTCTGAAGGCACTCCAGAGACCAGAACATAGCGGAAGACCAGCGAAAAGAGGGCTCTCCTAATCCGAAGCGGGTTGGCAGTGGGCCCTGAGCCAAGGGGTGCAGTGGCTGGAAGCGTGTAGAGAAACGCATGGAACCCGTGCTCTTCTGTCAGCGACCAAGCAGGCAGTCGAGCAGGGAGGGCTCCGTGCACGTTGCGTGAGAGAAGCGTTCGCGACCGGAGGTGGATCATGCTGCTGCGAATCGCCTGCGTCCGATGTCGGCTCGGCTCGTTGTGGACGGACGAGCCACACAGCTTCCTGGCGACGGTTTGCCGCGACCTTCGCCGCTGCGAGGCCACGCTGCTCGACGAGCAGTTCTGCGGAGTGACTCTCGATTCTACCAACCAAGGCCGCCATACGCAGGGGTCGTCGTTGCGGCGCGAAGGCGCGACCGAGCCGTGCCCTTCGGGAAATCGACCACCGGCACTGGGCCGCGGCGGACTGAATCCCCGGGTCTGGGCCCGCATGAACCCCGCCGCGTTCGAATGGCTCTCGGAGATCTTTCCGAGGAAGCAGTGAGGCGCACAATCTCTCTGCGGACGCCGCGTGGTGATGGCTCCGCGCCCGGCTGACGATTTCCGGAGCGTGGCGAAAGACGGAGTAATGGTCTGGTTTCAGTGGCTTGTGCTGGCAGTGGCCGGTGTAGGGGTGCTCGCGGTAGGAGCGCTCGCCGCGGCCATTGCCTTCGGCACCTGCCGGGCGCCGGAGGAGATGACGTCGGTGAGCGACACGATGCGGCAGGTCGACTCCAGCGAGCTGCCGCCGCTTCGCCACTTCACGGCAAAGGGAAGTGGTGGATCCAGCATCACCACGGCCGTTTATTGCATCGATCGCGAGTCAAGCGGCGACCTCCCGCTTCCGTGCCCACCACAGGGCGAGGCCGGAGAGCAGGATCGCGGGTACGGCGATGAGCATGCCGTGGCCCAGCGCGTCACCCGCCGCCATTCCGCCGATGTGCAGCGCCTCACTGCGGCGGCCCACCCACTCGGGGCTGATGGCATCCCCCAGCAAGTGGATGAGAAGTACGTTGAGGGCCACGCCCGTGGCGCGCACGGAGGCGGGCAGGCTGCTCACGGTGAGGGCGTTCACCGGGCTCGTGTTGATGAAGAGCAGCAGCATGCCCGCGAAGAAGAGGGCGTAGACCAGGCGCAGGTCGCCGGCGCCCAGGGCGAGGGTCACCACCGGGGCCGCCGCCAGCAGCGTGAGGCCGCTGATCCACACGCCCGCATCGGGGAAGCGCTTCTGCAGGCGATCCGTGAGGGAGCCGCCTAGGAAGGTGCCCACGATGCCGGTGATGACGGCGATGCCGCCGAACGCCGTGCCCGCCTGGCCCGTGCTCACGGCGAATTTGCGCTGCAGCAAGGTGGGGCCCCAGTGGGAGAGCGCGCCCATTGCGAAGGTATAGGCCACATAGCTGCCCGTGCACGCCAGCCACACGCGGTTGCGAAAGATGGCGCCGAGGCGTTGCCCGAAGGAAAGATTGCCGACCAGATCCTGCGTGCGATCCATGCCACCCCGCACAGGGTCGGGCAACAGCGTCATGCGCACGGCGAAGAGGATGCCCGGCAGACCCGCCACGAGGAAGGCGGCGCGCCAGCCCCAGTGCTGGGCTACGAGACCGCCGAGGCTGTAGCCGAAAGCGCTGCCCACGGGAATCGCGAGGTAGAACCATGTAAACTTCGCGGCCCGCCCGTCCTCGGGCACCACGTCCGCGAGGATGGCGGGTCCCAGCGTGGCGTAGGCCGCCTCGCCCACGCCCACGAGGGAGCGGGTGAAGAGCAGGGCGGGGTAGAAATGGACGAAGGCTGCGCCCATGGTAGCGAGGCTCCAGAGCGCCACACCCAGGGCCACGAGCTTGGGCCGGTCGTAGCGATCCGCCAGCCACCCGAAGATGGGCGCCGAGAGCATGTACACGACGACGAACACAAAGGGCAGGCGCCCCAGCTGCACGTCCGTGAGGTGCAGATCCCGGCCCAGGGGCTCCAGTACCGCCGCCACCACGTAGCGGTCCAGGTAGTTGAGCAGGTTGATGCCTGTCAGGAGGATCAGGAGTCGGGTGTTGGTACGCATGGGGGTCCCGTCTCCAGCGTAGCCGAGGGCTCACGGGAGGACATCTCTGGTGAGCCAGGTGATCAGAGGTCCGGGGCGGGCTCAACCCCGCTTCAACCCTGCTCCGAAGGCCGCAGCGGCGAGCGTGAAGGTGCCCCGTAATGTGGAGGAAAGACCGTCGCTCGCCAAGGTGACCTCTCTCCCTAAACCTAAATTTCCTGCCAGCTCGGCTCGCAGCGACGGGCGTGCCGTGGCATGATCATCGCTGGGCTGGTTTTTGCAGTCGGGGGAACGCCGCTGCCGGAAAGGGCCAGCGCGGCTGTTCTTGGAGCGTCATTTCCGCTGGCAAGGGTTTGCGTGTTCATACACCTTGCCCGGGAGGCGAATGCTCTCGGCCGAGATGGAAAAGGGGTGAGACAATGGCAGGCATCGCGACACTGATGGCAACGGACATGATCACGGCCACGCCGGAGGAGACTGTCGCGGCGGTCGCAAGTCGCATGAGCGCCAACAAGATTGGCGCTGTGCTCGTCATCACGGAGGACAACCGAATCAGCGGCGTTTTTTCCGAGCGCGACCTCCTCGTGCGGGTGGCGGCGGCGGGGCGCGACCCAAAGGCGACGCGGGTGCGCGAGGTCGCCACGCAAGCCGTGGTGACAATCGATGTCGAGGCTCCGTTGAAGGACGTCCTCGCCCTGTTCCGGGAAAAACGGTTCCGGCATGTTCCGGTAGTGCGTGGCGGGAAGCCCGTTGGGATTCTCTCGACCCGCGACTTTCTCGAGTATCTCGTCGACGGTTTCGAGCACTACATCGACGAGTTCCGATATAACCGGGCGCTGGCCGAGGGGACCGATCCGTACGATCACTTCGGCGGTCAGTACGGAGGTTGAGGAGCACAGCTGCCGGTGCGCGCCGCGCATGCCACGAGACCGGTTCAATGAAGCAGGCGATGTTTACGAGCCGCTCACCGAGGGCCGGGTGCCGTGCACCTCTCCCGGTCCGGCGCGACTCAGCCGCCTATAACGACTAACGCGGACCTTCGGCCGCAACCAACCCCGCTCAGATTCGCTGACCGTATACATCCGTAGAGTTCGGCTTTGCGTCGCGACCGACGCGCGTGCTACGGCTCGAGACGCATGGATGCCGCTCACCCGGCTGCGCTCGCCGCCGACTCCGGCAATGGCCCCGCGCCCCAGTGACCATGGAGCCAGGCCAGACGGTTGATCCCGCCCGCTGTCCGCTCTGCGGCGCGGAAAACGCTTGTGCCATGGCTGCGGATCCGAGCGCCGCGCGATGTTGGTGCTTCGAGGCGACGATCTCGCCCGAAGCGCTGCAACGCATGCCGCCCGAAGCGCGCGGCGTGGCCTGCGTCTGTGCGCACTGCGCGGCTCCGCCGCGCGATGCACCCTCGTGATGCTGACCGGGGAAATTGCCGCGGCGGCGATCGTGGCACTGATCGTCATCGTGGCCTGGCGCCAGAAGGGCTCTGAACGGGATGCGTCTCCGCCGCCCACGCCGGTGAGTGACGCAGACGTCGAAGGGCTTGTCGCGAGCGGCCGCGCCATCGACGCGATCAAGCTACACCGTACGCTCCACGGGACCGATCTCAAGACCGCGAAGGACGCGGTCGACAGGATCCGCGCTCAGCAGGCAGGTGGCCGGTCGTGAGAAGGGTCGCCGTGATCGCAGTCGCCGTCCTCGTTCTTTCGGGAACCGCGCGGGCCTTGGTGATCTGCACGATGCCCGACGGAAAGACCTACGCCGGGGACAGTGCGCCACCCGGGTGCAAGGTGAAGAGTGAATATCATGCTCCAGCCGACGAACCGGTACGGACCCCCGCGGAGGGGCTCGACGCGGCGCACGAACGGGCCGACGATGGATTTTCCGTCGGCGCGAGCCGGGCACGGACCGAGATCGAGCGCGCGCTCAACCAGGACGCCGCTCATCTAGAGGAAGTTCGCGACAAGATCGAAAAGATACGGAGTATCGAGCCGCAAGGCGATCCGAATTTTCTCGCCACCCAACAGGACATGACGGACCTCGCCAACTTCCAGAGCCGGAAGACCGAAACGCTGAAGGACCTGAAGACCGAGGAGCGCAAGGCCCTCGCCGCGATGGTCGATCGCTGGAAGGCGTTCGACGAGCTCGACGCGAAGGTGGTCGAGCACTACGGGGGTCACGAGCCCGACTGGTGGCGAAACACGGTGAGCTGTCCGAAATGCCCGAGCCGGTACGAGGCGGAGAGCTTGCTCAAGTAGCTTTCTGGGGAGTGATCGCCGTCCCGGGCGGGAGGATGGCGGCTGCAAGGGCCCGAAGGCTACATGACGATCGATGTCGGACGCTCATCCTCGCTGCTCATCGCGAGCTCCTCTCCCGTTCAGGAAGGGAATATACTGGCCGAAGTTGCTGATGCTGTGCCGACACAAGCGGCGAGAAGGAGCTTCGCCGTGGCCATGACAGCGAGAAAGCACTGGGTCATCGGTTCGACCGCGATTGGCGCCGTGGCCGTAGCGCTGGTCGCGATTTTCGTTGCGCGGCAGGCGGACCTGCCGGTCTGGCGCACCCTGCCCCCGCCAGCCGCCCTGCCAACGGCCGACGAAAGCGGTCTGGCGCCGACCGACGACATCCAGATGTTTTACGCGATCTTCAACAAGGGCGGCGGCGACCCGGTGCTGCTGATCCATGGCGGCCTCTCCAATGCCGAGACCTGGGGCAACCAGGTTCCCGTGCTGGCGCGGAACCATGAGGTGATCGTCGCCGAAAGCCGTGGGCACGGCCGCAGCACGCGCTCGAACAAACCGTTCAGCTACCAGCTGATGGCGGATGACTATGTCGGCCTGCTCGATCATCTCAGGATCGATAAAGTTGCGCTCGTCGGCTGGAGCGACGGCGGCATCATCGGCCTCGACATGGCCATGCGCTATGCGCAGCGCTTAAGCAAATTGTGGGCGTACGGGGCCAACACCCATGTCGCAGGGTTGAAGGACGGTTTCGACAAGGACCCGGTCTTCAGCGCCTGGATCGCGCTGCAGGGCAAGCAATATGAAAGATTGTCGCCGACTCCCAAGGAGTACGACGCCTTCGTCGCCGCGATCAGCCAGATGTGGAACACGCAGCCGGCCTACAAGCCCGAGCAGCTCGCGATGATCATGACGCCGACCATGATCGTGGACGGCGAATATGACGAAGCGATCAAGCGTGAGCACACCGAAGAGATCGCGCGGCTCATTCCTGGCGCAAAGCTGCTGATCATTCCGGGCGTCAGTCACTTCGGCCACTGGCAGAACCCGGAGCTCTACAACAAGGAGCTGACCGCGTTCCTGGACGGGCAATAGTCAAACGTCGTGTTCCGAAGCGGGCGGCAGGATCACGGGCTGCGTTCTCCCCGACAACGCAGATCTGGCCATTCACCTTGTGCACGTCGATGCCTATACTCTCCATGGCTGACCTCCATCTCCTATTCTTCAAGCGAGGGGAGCTCACGGGCTTTTCACTTCGTCGCCCTTGCCCAAGACGACGATGCCGTTGTCGCTCATGGTGAAGCCGCGGGCGCGATCCTCTTCCACGTCCACGCCAATGCGAACCCCGGGCGGAACGCGCACGTTCTTGTCGAGGATTGCGCGCCGTACGACGGCGCCGGGGCTGATGTGCACGTCCTGCATCAGCACGCTGTCCTCGACCACCGCGCCCGAGTCCACCCGCACGCCGGGGGAGAGCACGCTGCGGCGCACGGTGCCGCCGGCGACGATCACGCCCGCGCTCACGATCGAATCCGTGGCCAAGCCGCGTCGCCCGTCCTCGTCGAACACGAACTTCGCGGGCGGCAGTGAGCCGTACCAGGTGTGGATCGGCCAGTCCTCGTTGTACAGGTTGAACACGGGGTGCACGCTGATCAGGTCGCGGTGGGCTTCGTAGTAGCTGTCCAACGTCCCGACGTCTCGCCAGTAGCCGCGGTCACGCTCGTCGCTGCCGGGTATCAGGTTGTTCGCGAAGTCGTACACGGCCGCGTCACCGCCCTCGACCAAGCCGGTGACGATGTCTCCGCCCATGTCGTGTCGGCTGTCGTCTTTCTTCGCGTCCTCGCTCACCGCCAGCTCGAGCGTCCGGCGGCTGAAGACGTAGTTGCCCATCGAGGCCAGGACCTGATCCGGAGCGTCGGGCAGGCCCACGGCGTCAAAGGGCTTCTCACGGAACCGGCGGATGCGGCCGTTGGCGTCCGGCTCGATCACGCCGAAGCGGTCCGCCTCCGAGCGCGGTACGCGGATGCCCGCCACGGTCACGCCCGCCCCCGACGCGATGTGCGCCTGCACCATCTGCTCGGGGTCCATGCGATAGATGTGATCGGCGCCGAACACGCAGATGTAGTCCGGGTCCTCGTCGCGGATCAGGTTCAGGTTCTGGTAGATGGCGTCCGCGGAGCCCTCGAACCAACGTTTCGCCACGCGCATCTGGGCCGGAACGCTCATCACGTAGTTGCCGAACAAGGGCGCCATGCGCCAGGTCTGGGCGATGTGGCGATCGAGGCTGTGGCTCTTGTACTGAGTCAGTACAGCGATGCGCAGGTAGCTCGCGTTCACCAAGTTCGAGAGGGCGAAATCGACCAAACGATAGTTCGCCCCGAACGGGACCGCAGGTTTTGCGCGATCACGCGTGAGCGGCCAAAGGCGCCGCCCTTCACCGCCCGCCAGCACGACCCCCAAAACGTGAGTGCGCCTTCCCATCGTCCCGCCTGAAGATGCCGACGCGCGCTGCGCGTGTCGAGACGTCTTCGATTCCAGTGTCGCGCCGAATTTTCGCAGGCGCAAGAAAGCGCCCAATGTGTGCCTGCCCCTCGATGCGCCGGTGACTAGACAGCCCGATGGCGGGGTTGCGCCTTTTTCCGGGGCAGGGGGGGCTCGAGCAACGTCCTCGGCACCTTCGAGCTCGCCGGCGTCCCGACTGCTGGCCAGAAACAGGCTGATGCTTCCCGCGGCGAAGCGGACCGCGCTGGCCTCGATCTCGGCGCGGCGATGGCGATCTCCTGACGATCGGGATCGATCGACCACGGCTTCGTCCCCAGCCGATCCGTCGCTCGACCGGACTCGGCGCCCCCGTGTTGTGACCTCTCCTTACTCTGCGATCGGACGGGCGTCTCGAAGTCGCCGATCAAGGCGGCGCGGCTCCTCGCTTCCTGTACGATTCCCCTTACCGATCTACCGAGTCGACGAGTTCAGCACGTCGCGGGCGGTTCCAGCGAACTGCGCGTACTCGAGGATCGTCCCGTCGGGGTCCCTGAAGCAGACGAACTGGGCGTCCACGCCGTCCGGGCGGACTCCTTTCGCCGTCTCGTAAGGAGAGACGGGGCCGACGAACTCCACCCCGTTGGCTTTCAGGTGCGCCGCCGCCGCATGGACGTCGTCGACTTCGAAGCACAGGCGAGCGATCCCGGCGTTGTGGAGCGTGGGATAGGGCTCGCCCGCGGTGGGGGGATCGACGAACTGGATGATGTCGAGGAAGGGCACCGCATGGTCGCCGGGAATCTTCATGAACACGGCCCGAAAGCGGCGGCCGCCTTCCAGGCCGAGACCGCGCCATACTCCCGCGCCCTCGCCGAAGATTTGATCCGCGAACTTCTCGAATCCGAGCATCTCGTAGAACGGCACGCTTCGTTCCATGTCGCGGACGCAGATGTTCGCGTGCACCATCTGCCGAATCTGGATCCTGTTCATTTGTCGACCTCCCTTTTCCCCCTGGGGGTTCCCTCCCCATGAAGTAGGGTCGCTATCTGCATTTCCAGCGGTGGTCCATGGGGAGGCCGGATCGAGGCACGAATCTAACCCCGCAACGTGTCCAAAGGACATGCCGGCGGCGCTCGCCAAGCTGAAGAGCGCCGCCCGGCTTGCGCCGGAAGACCTGCACTTCGGCTACGTTTACGCAGTGGCCCTGCACAGCACCGGAAAGAGCCAAGAACCTCTCGCGGTGATCGATTCCACGCTTGTGCGCACCCCGGGCGATCGCGAGCTCATCGAGCTTCGCGCCGAGTTGGCCGCGCCGCCCACCAGGCCCTAAAGCTTGTTCGTGGCCGGTGGAAGCCGGCTCCCGCAATGCATCAACCAGCCGCCCGCGCGTCGGCTTCGATCGCAGGTGTCGGGCTGGAAAAGACCATCGCGCCGTCCTCCAGCGCGCCGAACCTCAACGCGACGATGTCGAGCGCATAGTTCTGGTAGAGCCTCCACGGCGCCTTCGACCCCTGCTTGGGGAACTTGTGGATGGAGCGCTGCACGTATCCCGAGGAGAAATCGATGAACGGCACCTCTCGGATGCTCGGATCACGGTTTTGCGCAGTGCACTGCCGGTAACCCTGCTTCTCCATGAAGTTGATCAGCCTGCAAACGTAGCCGCAGGTGAGGTCGCATTTGAGCGTCCACGAGGCATTCGTGTAACCGAGCGCTACCGCTAGATTGGGCACACCGCTCAGCATCATCCCCTTGTAGCTCATAGTCTTGGCGACCTCGACCATTCGGCCGTCGACGACCAGCTGAATGCCCCCCAACGCCAATAGGTCGAGGCCGGTCGCCGTGACGATCAAATCCGCCTCCAACTCCGCGCCGGACCGAAGCCTGAGGCCCTTCTCGGTGAAGGTCTCGATGTGATCGGTGACCACCGAAGCGCGTCCCTCGCGGATCGCCTTGAACAGATCGGCATCGGGCACGAGGCACAGACGTTGGTCCCATGGGTTGTAACGCGGCTTGAAATGCGTGTCGACGTCGTAATCGGGCCCGAGCTGCGACTTCACGCCTCCGCGGATCAGCTTCTTGACCAGCTCCGGAGCATGCCTGGACAGCGTGAAGATCAACATGCCGAGCAACACGTTCTTCCAACGCGTGATCCCGTAGGCCACGCTCGCCGGCAAGAAGCGCCGTAGGGCGTTGGCGATCGGATCCCGCTCGGGCAGGGAGAGGATGTAGCTCGGGGAGCGTTGCAGCATCGTGACGTGCGCCGCCGTCTTTGCCAGCGCCGGTACCAGCGTCACCGCGGTTGCGCCGCTGCCGATCACCACGACACGCTTGCCGGCGTACTCGACGTCTTCGGTCCACTTCTGCGGGTGCACGATACGACCCGTGTAGCGTTCCCTGCCCGCGAGCTCCGGCGTGTAGCCTTCGGTGTAGTTGTAGTAGCCGCTGCACAGGAACAGAAAGTTGCAGGTCAGGTGCGCCGTCTCCTTCGAGGCCCCGCGCTCCGCTTCCACAGTCCACCTGGCGTCGGCGGAGGACCAACTTGCGCGCTTCACCCGATGTCCAAATCGGATCTTCTGGTCGATGCCGTAGTCCTTCGCGGTTTGCCGGATGTAGCTCAGAATCGACGGTCCGTCTGCGATCGCCTTGGCGTCCTTCCAGGGGCGAAACGAATAGCCGAGGGTGTACATGTCGGAGTCGGAGCGTACGCCCGGGTAGCGGAAGAGATCCCAGGTTCCGCCCATGGATTCGCGCGCCTCGAGGATCGCGTACGACTTGTTCGGGCAGTCGGTCTGAAGGTGGTAGCCGGCGCCGATTCCGGAAAGACCGGCACCCACCATCAGCACGTCAAAGTGTTCGATCGACATTCCGCGACCCGGTCGCAATACAAACGCCAAGGGTGAAGCCGAATCAAGTGTTTCAAGTTCGCAAGATCATCTCTGCACGAGCGAGCTCGGCGGCCACGTGGTGGTTCTAGATCGCCCGCGCAGGCGCCTCAGGATGCCTTCCTCGCGGTAGTCCATCGCGTCGAGCTGCGACGGAGCTGCCCGCGCACCACGCCGGGCAAGCGTGAGGAGCGGATGCTCCAGATCCTGGAGGAGGCTCGCTTACTCTTTTCGCAAGAAGGGTATGCCGGCTTCAGCGTCCGGACATTGGCGCGACGCATGAGGATGAGCCAGGGGCACCTGCAATACTATTTCGCGCGAAAAGAGCAGCTGTTCGAGGCGTTGATCCGATTCATCATCGAAAGCTACGAGCCGCCCGGAATCGTCGCCGACTACGGCGAGCGAGACTCCGGAAAAACGGCTCGAGGGATTCGTCCGGTTCCTCATCGAAGACCTCAAGGACCCGATGACCAACGCGATCTTCTTCGAGCTCTGGTCGATCGGCCAGCGGGATCGATTTGCGATGACGATGGTCGATCAGTTCTACCATCGGTACGTGACGAACTTCGATCACATGATCGCCGCGATCAATCCGAAGCTCGACCCGAAGCGGCGCACCACTCGCGCCGCGCTCGCCGCGACTCAGATCGAGGGCCTCATGATTCTGCTCGCCAGGGGTCGGCCACGGCATGCTTATCTCGTGGGGATCGAGAGGGAGTGTGTGGCGCAGATCCTGCGTTTAGCCAAGCAACCGTAGCACTCTTCGCAACGGACGTACCCACGCGAACGGAGGAACGAATTCATTATCAAGCTCTTCGAGCTTTGGACGCGCCGGCCCGATATCACCCACGAAGAAGCGATCCACCACTGGACGGAAGTCCTGCGCCGCTCGTCAAGGCTTCCGCTCGACACGCGCGGCTAGTCGCGGAACGAGGCGCCGCCTACGACGGCGTCGCGAGTTCTGGATCGACACGACGGTCGAGGAGCTGGGCCAGGCGATCCGCAACACCACCCAGAAGATCGCGACGAGCACGAGATCAACGCGAACTCTTCGACCGGTAAATCGTCGACGTGCGCGACACGATCGGCAGGGCGGCGCAAATGATTGACCATCAGCCGGACAAGAGTGTCCGGTTACTTTGCCGGCGGGGGAGGATTTTTCGCTTTCGCCGCGCCGCGCTTGAGCAGATCGAACAGATCGCTGTCGGTGGAGAGCACGAGCGTGGAGTCCTTCGCGAAGATCTTGCGGTAAGTTTCCATGCTTTTCATGAAGGCGTAGAACTCGGCGGCCTGCGGGCTTTGCGAGTAGGCGCGGGCGTAAATCTCGGTGGCCTTGGCGTCGGCCTCGCCGCGGATGGTCTGCACCTTGAGGTAGGCGCCGGACTGGATTTCGTTCATGTCGCGTTCTTTCTTGCCGGCGATCTTGGCCGCCTCGCCCTCGCCTTCCGAGCGGAACCGCTGGGCGATTTGCTGACGCTCGCTGATCATGCGCTGGTAGATGCGGTCGAGCACGTCGGGGTTGTAATCCACGCGCTTCAGGCGCAGGTCCAGCAGCTCGATGCCGAACTCGGCCAGCTTGCCGGCGGCGGCGGTCTTGATCTCGGTCTCGACCTTTTGCCGGCCCACGGTGATGGGCGGCAGCACGCCGATCGTGCCCACACCGGTCGGCCCGGTTTGGAAGCTCGAGTCGAGCATCGGCTTGCGGTCCTTGTCGGTGCGCACGATCTCGATCAACTCGTGCTTGGCGATGGCGTTGCGCGTCTCACTGCCGAGGATGTCCTCGAGGCGCGACTGGGCGCTCCGTTCGTCGCGGAGCCGCAGAAAATATTGCAGCGGGTCCTTGATCCGCCATCGCGCGAATGTGTCGACGTGGATGTAGGTCTTGTCCTTGGTCGGGATGCCCACCGGCGCGCCGTCCCATCCGAGGAAGCGCTTGTCGAGCCGGTTGACGGTCTGGATGATCGGCATCTTGAAATGCAGGCCCGGGTCGGTGATGGGCGCGCCGACGGGCTTTCCGAACTGGGTGATGATGACCTGCTCGGTTTCCGAAACCGTGTAATAGGCGCCGGCCAGGAAGAAGAGCACCATCGCTAGGACGACGAGGACGAAGGAGGGGACGCGTCTCATTTCGCCTCCGCGGGTTTCGTCAACAGCGGCAGGATCGGCAGGAGCTGGCGCAACGACTCGTCCACGATGAATTTCTGCCCGGCCTGCGGCAGAATCTCGGCCATCGTTTCGAGGTAGATCCGCGTGCGCGTGATCTCGGGTGACTTGATGTATTCCGCCAGCACCGCGTTGAACGCGGCGACGTCGCCCTCGGCTTCGTTGACGCGCTTGAACTTGTAGCCCTCGGCGGTGCTGATGGCCTGGTCGGCCTCGCCTTTGGCCTTCGGCACGACCTTGTTGTAATCACCGTTGGCGACGTTGATCGCGTTCTCGCGATCCTGCTGGGCCTTGTTGACTTCGTTGAAGGAGGCCTGCACCGGCTTGGGCGGGTTGACGTTCTTGAGCTGCACCTGATCCACGAAAATGCCCAAGTGGTAGAGCTTGACCAACTCCTGCAGCCGGGCGAGCGCGGATACCTCGATCTCCTGCCGCCCGACAGTGATCACCTCGTCCACCGTGCGGTCGCCGACCACCTCGCGCATTGCCGCTTCCGACAGATCGCGCAATGTCTGGCCGGGACTACGCACATCGAACAGATATTGCTTGGGATCGCCGACGCGATATTGCACCACCCACTCCACCAGCGCCACGTTCAGGTCGCCGGTGACCATGGACTTCTCCCGCTCCGGCTCCTCACCGGCCTGGTCGGGATTGGTGAGACCCGGGGTGGAAAAGCCGAACTCCAGCTTCAACTGGCGTCGCGTGGGCACCACGGTCACCAGGTCGATGCCGAGCGGCAGCTTGAAATGTAGCCCCGGCTCCACCGTCTTCAGAAGCTTGCCGAACCGCAGCACCACGCCCTCGCTTTCGGCCTCGACCGTGTAGACCGACGCCCACCCGACCACGATGACGAAAATGCCCACGAGCACGAACACGATGAAGCCGAACGGCAACTGGCGTCCGTTGACGTCAATGGTGCGGGGAGGGCTGGAGCTCATCGTGGTGACGGCGGTGACAGTAGATCGCACAGCCGCCGAGTGCAACTCTTCCACGCGCGCGCTCACAAGCGCACGGCCGCCGGGTTTTGGCCGCTACCTGTCCTGGTCAGCGCCTACGGCTTCTACCTGGCGATCGTGGCCGTGATCGCCGTCCATCGCGTGGCGGAGCACACCCGAAACAAGCCAGCGCTCGTCGATCCAATGCCGATACTCGCGGTTGGTCTGCTGGCGGCGCTCGGGTGCGCAACGCAGGTGCCCCCTGCGGCCTTGGCGTGGAACGATGCGATCCCATACGTCGTACCGCTTTTGGCCGGCGGCGCAAATGACGCGGCAGGCGTCGGCTACCTGCGAGTCGAAACCGACGCCGATCTTCGGATGATCGGCCGCGAGACGTACTACAATCTGCGCCGGCCGTACGACCTCTACTCCGACGACGGCCATCTCTTGCAGGCGGATATCGATAACCGAGACGGACGAAGTGGTGAGGAGCCGATAGTGCGTCCGATCGCCCCTGGCCGCTATATCGTCGCTTCTGTATACGGCACTACGTACCGCAAGGTTCAGGTCGAAGTGCGCTCGGGTGCCATGACAGAGGTGCCGGCGGCTCTATTGCGGGATGCACAACCAGTTTTTCCGCGTTGATTTGTCGGCCCGATATCGAGAAGCCACAGCGGTATGCCTCAGCACGATGGTTGGTGTGTTACGAATGGTCCTGGTCGCCCTCACCCTCGCCGGCGAGGTGGCTCTTCGTGCTCAAGAGCTGCCAGCCCCTGGTGACTCCCGCTACAGCATGCTGTGCGATTGCCAGACAGGAGCGGGGCGAGATCGGGATCAAGGAGTCGCTGGCGCTGCTGCTAAGACTCCTCTCGGAGAGAAAGCCTAAGCCGAAGAAGAAGGGTTGAGATGGCGAGCATCCGTAAGCGCAAGCGAGCGAAGCAGGACGTTTGGCAGGTTGACTACCTCGACGCCCACGGCGTGCGTCGCCGGCTCACCGCGTCAACTAAGGAAGTCGCCGAGGAGCTGTTCGCCGAGAAGATCAAGGAATCGCGCCAGGCCGCGCCCGTCCCGGCCTTCATGGTCGGAGCGACGCATATCAACGCGCTCGTGACCGCGGGGCTCATCCTGGTGCGTCCCTATGGGCCGCTTCGCTGGTACTGGGACGATCCGAGGAAGGAGCGAGAGCTGAACGAGCTCACCCGGGACGACGTCGGGCGAATGCTCATCGCCGAGAACCGCCGGAGCGTCAACTACCGTTACGACGAAGAGGAGCCAGTGCCGGAATACAGCTTCAAGATGCTGCCGGGATCGCCCGATCCGGTGATCGTCCTCAAAGCGATCCGTTGTTTCGTGTACCAGTCCTGCGAGACGAACGACTGGGAGCAAGACCGAGGCGGCCGCGTTCTGTGAGTCGCTGACGGTGACCGCGATCAGGTGCCTGCCCGGATACGACGAGGCGCCGGCGTGGGAGATCCGAGACCCGTTCGTCTTCGTGAAGGCCGAGCTCCTGAAGAGATGAAGGAGGTGAGGATGCTGCAAAGACTGATCGAGCGCGTTTGGCGCCCGATCGAACGGCACTGGAGAGGCGGCGTCGCGCTGCTGCGTGCCATTCCAACATTCGTGCGCGCACAGGGGCGCCGAATCCGAAGCTGGTGGCGCGCGAAGAAGCGCCGCAACTGGTGGCTGCGTGAGGCGCTACTCAGCGCGAAGTGGGCTGCAGTCATCACCATGTCGATGTTGCTGCGGCGTTGGTTCGAGCAGGCAGTCGGCAAGGGATGGCTCGTCGAATCCATCTTCAACGGTGAGCTCAACCACATCGTCGAGGTGCTCGAGAGAGGAGGAGCACACACATGAGCTTCAAAGATCCATACGGCAGCACGCCGCCGGTCATCGTGATCGAGCCGACCAGGCCCGGAGGCTACTCGAACTCTGCTGGACCGGGAGCGACACAACGGCCGCGAGCCGAAGTCAACGCGGAGACGGCCACGAGCGGCAAGGGCTTCGGTCAGTGGGTCCGCGACGAGGCAGCGTGGGGACTCGCGCACTTCTTTCCGAGCGCTCTTCACGGTCGTGGTCTATCGCGGCTTCTAGCTCGAGCGCTTGGCCTTACCAGGGCGCGGGTCACGCAGATCATGGACCTGCTTCTCCTCGCGCCCGACATCCAGGCCGAGATTCTGTTCCTCGATGTGCCGCCGGGAGAGCAGCCCATCAGCGAGCGACGGCTGCGAGACTCGGTGCTGAAGTCCCTGGACTGGGTCGTGCAACGCGAGCGGTGGCGTCAACTCTTGTCTGTGGTCTTGAATGCGCGGTCCGCCTTGGCGGCGAAGTAAAAGTCACTCTCGGTCAAGCCGCGGATCTTGTGCGTCCAGATTTCCACCGTGCACTTGCCCCATGCGATGTGGAGATCTGGATGATGGCCCTCGCTTTCTGCGATGTCGGCCACTTTGTTCGCGAAGGCCATGGCCTTGGCGAAATTCTCGAAAGAGTACGTGCGGTCGAGATGACCATCCGCGTTAAGTCGCCAGCCATCGTCCACCTCTCGCAGCAGCTCTTCGGCACGGCTTCTTTCCATCGGTGGAACTGCACCGCGGCATGGGATGCATCGTTGGTCGGCTAGGCTCATCTCATCCGTCTTTCTCCGAGAAATCGTTGTCGGCGGGTTTTCTGTCGTCGCCCTGCTCGCCTTCTGGGGGTCGGAACAAAGGGCACGAGAGAATGGGTTGAGGAGGATACTTGTTGGCCAGAAGCGGACACCGGATGAATACCGAGGTTGCTGTCCGGACGTATCTCGGTGGCGCGGCGCAGCGGTGGCACAGGCTCTCGGGAAACGGGAGCGCTTCGCAGCTGGTGGGTCGAACCTGACTTGTCATGCGAGTCCGTGGCGCGCACGCCTTGCTCAAAGTCGCTCAGCACCCTGGAAAGCAGGCGGTGCCCATCTGTTCCGCGGCCTGGGCACGGGCGGCGGTGGCGATCTCGAGAACCCTGGCCACGGTCTCCCGCGCCACAAGCTGGACGTGTCCGGCCTCGTCCCCCGCTTGTCGAGCGAACGCAATCTTCACGTCCACCTCCGGCGTGCTCGGCATCCACGCCGCCGCCAACTCGCTCACGCTGATCTCGTTGGCCAGCGCCACTTGCAACATCTTCTTGGCGTCGCCGTGCGCACCGCCCAGAAGCGACGTCTGCCCCGCTTCCACGATCGGAGAAAGACGCTCGGCCTTGAACGAGTCCAGTTCCTGCACGAATGCGGTGGCATCCATTACTGTCCTCCTTACGACCAGCGCTCGACCCCACCGTGCAGAGAGAATCGGTCGGGATGAAGGAGCGCGGCCAAGATCTCCGCGCTGTCGGCGATTCGCGGGCCCGGTCGGTTGAAGTACGCGTTTCCATCCGCGACGAACGTGCGCCCAATGCGCGTTGCGCGCAGCCGGCGCAGCGTTGCCCCGACGCGCGCGTCGCCGAGTTCCTCTAGCGTCTTTGAGATGGGGTAGCCGCAGGGCATGATGACCGCGACGTCAGGGTCGGCGGCCGCGATGTCGTCCCAAGCGACTGTCCGAAATCGCTCGGGCGAGGTCACGAGCACTGGGGTCCCACCCAAGATCCGGACGAGTTCCGGCATCCAGCCACCCGCCACCATCGGCGGGTCTAGCCACTCTATGCACGCCACTTTGGGGCCTTGTGCGAGCTCGGCCGCGCTTCTCAGCGTATCGAGCCTGCCCCGGAGCTCGGAGGCAAGCGCTTGACCGCGCTCGGGCACCCCAGCGGCGATTCCGACACGCTCGAAATCGGAGTAGATGTCCGCGAGGGTGTGCGGGGTCAGCGAGCAGATGCGAACTGGGTTGTGCGTCAGCGTCGAGCACGCCTGCTCCACGTCCGCGAGGGACACCGCGCAGACGTGGCACTGGTCCTGGGTCACGATGAGGTCCGGGCGAAGCCTCTCGAGCACCTCGGTGCGCACGTGGTAGACGCTGGTCCCCTCGCGGATCAGGTCCCGCACAGCGCGGTCGATTTGTCCGCCCGACTGGCTGGGATCGATGCGCGGCTCGGAGCAGACCGGCAGGCCCCGCACGTCATCAGGGAAGTCGCACTCGTGTGAGATGCCCACCAAGCGATCGCGGAGCCCAAGGGCACAGACGATCTCCGTTGCACTCGCGATCAGGGAGACGATGGAGCCTGCCGCGTGCGTTACGGCCGCACCGGAGCCCGGCAGGGTGGCCACGGAGGAGTTCACGGTGAGCTCCTGTGCCCGAGAACAATGATTGCCATGCCAAGCACGGCCACCGCGGAGCCGATCAGATCCGCGCGCGATGGTGTCCTGTTCTCTACGAGCCACAACCAAAGCACGGCGCCCGTTACGTAGACCCCGCCGTACGCGGCGTACGTTCGGGACGCGCCCGTCGGATGGAGCGTCAGAGGCCAGGCAAACGCTGCGAGGCTGAGCGCGGCTGGAATCAAGAGAATCGCTGACCGTCCTTGTCGAAGCCACAGGTACGGAAGGTAGCACCCGGGAATGTCGGCGATCGCCGTAGCCACGAAGAGCGCTCCGGCGCGCAGCAGCGTCATGACGGAGCCCCTTGATCGCGCAGGTCGGCACCGTTTCGCGCGGCCATCTCCTCTGTTGGCCCGAAGAAACGCATCTCTAGCCGCCTACGTAGGACATCTCGACCTTGGGAAGCATGACGGTTTCCGCGGAGCGAATCTCCGAATAGCGGTCGCTCCGGGCCCGCCACACGCCGGAGATGCCCTCTGCGATCTCCGCATCGGTAGCGCCGCCCCGGAGGAGGGCTCGGAGGTCATGACCCGCCGTCACAAACAGGCACGTGAAGAGCTGTCCGTCTGCTGAGAGCCTCGCGCGGCTGCATTCGCGGCAGAAGGGGCGTGTCACCGATCCGATGATGCCAATCTCGCCGCTGCCGTCGCGATAGCGCCATCGACCTGCTACTTCACCACGGTAGTTCGGGTTGACGGGCTCGATGGGCATCTCGGCATCGATCGTCGAGAGGATCTCGGCGGCCGAGACGACATCATCGAGACGCCAGCCGTTCGAGTGGCCGACGTCCATGTACTCGATGAAGCGCAGGATATGGCCCGTCCCGCGGAAGTACCGGGCCATTGGCAGGATGCTGTGCTTGTTTACGCCGCGCTTGACCACCACGTTGATCTTGATGGGCGTAAGACCAACCCGAGCGGCAACCTCGATTCCGGCCAGAACTCGGTCGACCGAGAAATCGACGTCGTTCATCGCCCGGAAGACGTCATCGTCCAGCGAGTCGAGGCTCACCGTAACCCGGCGAAGGCCAGACTCCTTGAGCGCTGCCGCCTTCTCCGTCAGGAGCGACCCGTTGGTCGTCAGCGTGAGGTCCAACTCGGGGATGCGCGCCAGCATCGCGATCAGGCTTTCGAGCTCCCGGCGAAGCAACGGTTCTCCCCCGGTGATGCGGACCTTCTGCACGCCGAGGGATGCGAAGATCCGAGCCAGGCGGGCGGTCTCCTCGAACGTGAGAAGCTTGTCGCGCCCTAGGAACGGATAGTCGCGGCCGAAGACCTCCTTCGGCATGCAGTAAACGCAGCGGAAGTTGCAGCGGTCGGTGACCGAGATCCGAAGGTCGCGCAGGGGCCGCTGGAGTCTGTCGGTCAACCTCTCATGGATCGGCACAAGCTCGGTCGTCGTCATGGCACATTCCGCGGTCACACGTTCCGATAGAGCTCACCACCACCCTGAAGGAACTCTGCCGACTTCTCCTCGAGGCCCCTGTCGAGTGCCTCCTCCGCAGCGACGCCACGCCAGAAAGCGCACGCCATCGAGGTTATGGCCTCGCGAGAGCTGAGAGCCGGCGGTCAGCTCCTCGACGTCGCCGCGAGCGCGGATCCAAGTGTCCCGGAGTGGGGCAAGGCCCTTGCGTAAGTCGATCGTCACTTCGGGGTCGGTATACGGCCCGCTCGAGTCGTAGGCGACCAGCGGCGGATTGCTGATCGTCGCCGTCTTGCTCGCGCCGTGCACCTGGGTTGGCGCTTGATGGATCTCGCGCATCGGAACCCGAAGGAACGGGTAGAGCGTTCCGGTGGCGTAGATTCTCCGCGACCCGGGGAGCGGCGTGCGCGTGATCCCGTCGAGGCGTGCCTCATCGATTCCCGGCTGTAGCGCGTTGCTCATCAGTTCGTCTTCTCCTCCTCGAACACGTATTCCCTTCGCTGTCCCTTCGCAGCGCGACCGGATTCGGCCACTAAGCGGGACCGATCAGGCGCTGCACGGAGGGCTGCGAGGTTCCGTCCAGTGCCGGTTCGTTGGCTTGGCCGGTGATGCAGTAGGAGCAGCATCTGCCTCCCGAGAGGATGTGCTCGGTCCGCTCGACGGAGACGTCGTCACCCAAGACGGTACGAAAGAGCGACAGCTCGCCGCCGCACAGCTTCGGGCAGAGACGCGCCGCCTTCGCGATGGAACAGTGGTTCTGAACGAGCTCGATCGTTCCATCGTGGTTGTGCCGCAACTCGGCCATGTAGCCTTCCTCGCGCCGGATGCGCGCAAGGGTGGCCACACGCTCCTCGAGCGAGGCATTCGGGCCGGGCATCAGCGCCTGGTAGGCCTCGGCCTGTTGCCGTGTCCTCTCCTCGGTCAGGCGTTCGAGACCCTCTTCACCAAAGGCGCGCTGGATCGCCTGGAGCATGCCGACCGCGAGCTCCGCGTGGCAGTCGGGAAACCGGTCATAAGCCTTCGGCGTCAGCCGCCAGAGGCGAGCAGGCCGGCCGACCTTGCGGCGTTCGTCCGTGAAGTCGGCGAGCTTCTCCCCCTCCAAGACGGCGAGATGCTGGCGCACAGCCATCGTAGTAACGCCGAGACGCTTGGCGATTTGCGCCGAGGTCTGGGGCCCCTTCGTCTTGAGGACATGAAGAACCCGCTCCCGTGCGGAGCTGGGCACGTCGGAAGTCATGGCGGTAGCGTACATACCTTGCTCCAGTTACGCAAGTTTGAAAAGTATATACTTGACAAATTAAAGTCAAGCGCCTATTTGCTCTAATTGGTCGCAACCAGGTCGGTCGTGCACGACCCGATGGCCACCAGCGTCGAACAGATTTTACATAGGTTCCAAATGGCTACGTCGCTTTGCTATCGCAGCTACGCCCCGAAACGCGGAGTCTCCTGTGATTGACGTTGGGCGCCCTGGCGATCCCGATCTCAATCACGCTCAAGGCGGTGCGGCGCCTCGCGGACGCCAACCTGGTCCTCTACGGCGCGCTGGTTGGTAAGGACGTGCTGAAGCTGGCGCCACAAGCGCGACGGCTCTTTGTCGGCAAGCGTGCCGGCCGGAAGTCCGTAGACCAGGAGACGATCCACCGATTGATGGTTCGCGCCGCGCGGCGGGGCCTTCGGGTCGTTCGCCTTAAGGGCGGCGACCCATTCGTGCTCGGTCGCGGCGGCGAGGAGGCCTTAGCACTGGCCAAGGTTGGCGTCCCGTTCGACGTGATTCCAGGCGTGAGCTCTGCGATCGCTGCGCCGGTGCTGTCTGGCATCCCGCTTACCCACCGCGGTCTGTCCTCCGGCTTCGTGGTCGTCGCTGAGCACGCAGAGGAGAGCTTCCGACCCGTCCTCGAGCCGCTCGCGCCGAACTCATTGACCGTTGTTGGGTCGGGTGCGACGACGAACGACGATCGCATCAACTGCTCGTCGCGCGTGGTTGGCGCACCGAGACACCGGCCGCCATCGCCGTCGCAGGGTCGACGGACAAGGCCTTCACGTGGATAGGCACGCTGGATCGCCTGAACACGCTGCTCGTCTTCTACTCCAACGACGGCCGCCGCAGCCTCGACAAGGCCTCCTACTTCCGGGCTTACGGCTTCCCGCGCGCTCGCAGCCTCACTGGAGGGCTCGCCGCCTGGGACGCCGAGGTCGGACGCGAGGCCATCCCCGCGCCCGTAGAAGAGGCGAGGGGGTAGGTGCATGACGAACGGCTCACACGGCTCGCTCGAGCGGATGCCAGGGGCGCTGTTTCGCGCCATGGGAGCTCTCGTTCTCCAGAAAAAGGGCTGCGATCGCGAAGCGCTTGCCCACGAGCTCAAGGAGCATCTCGAAACGATTGGCGTCGACTACCACGTCCGAACGCTCAAGCGGCAGCTGACGGGAAGCGTGTCGTCGGTCCCTCCCGAGGTCCAGGGTGCGATGCAGCACGTCCTCTTGCGCGCGAACGGCCTACGCACTGACCTCGACATCGATAAGGCACTCCGCACGGCGGGCCTCTGGGTCGCCCCGGAAGATCGTCAGCCGGAGCGGCTCTCCAGCGAGCGGATCGTCCCGTTGGCCCAGCTCTGGCTGCTCTTCAACCCCACGCATTCCAGGCGCGGCCTCGCCCTGCTGCTCTCGGTGCGGCTTTCCCGTCGGGGCGTGCATCTGAAGGTCGAACCGCTTCAGAACATCCTGGCGGGGAAGCAACCGCTCGCTCGACGTGAGGTCCTCGAAGTGCTGCTCGGTTTTCTCTCGGCTCACGGAATCGGCTCGGAAGACGAAGCGCGCGCTCGCTACCAGCAGAGCAGGAAGGACATCGCAGCCTACTTTCAGGAACGTACCCTTGAGCCGGCGCAGCGCCTGGTGGACCTCGCAAGGGCGTGGAAGCTCCGCAATCACCAGCCGTCATCGAGGCACTTGTCGGTCATTCTTCAAGAGAAGCTGCGGCGACGCGGTATCGAGCTATGCCTTTCCCGGATCCAGAAGGCCGTGGATGGCAGGTTCAAGAAGGTCCGACATGCGCTGATCGTCGAGATGGAAGCCTTGCTGCGGCAGAGCCTCCCGGAGGGTGATGATCTTCAGGGCGAGCTGGCTGCGGCCGCGCAAAAGCAGACCCAGCAGATCGACTTGTGCTGGGTAGACGCACAACCGATCGCAACACTGGCGAAGACCTGGCTCGAGCAGCATCCGGATACGACGCAGCGCCAGCTCTCCATCCGCGTGGCGAAGTCCGCGCGGCGCATGGGCTACACCACGAGCCCCAGCACGGTTCAGCCGATCTTCGGCGGCTACAAGAAGCGAACGCGCGGCTTAATTTACCGTGCGATGCTCAAGCAGATCCCGGGCGCGCGCGATCGCATTCCCGACGAGCACATCCTTCCGTTTCCCTGGGCTGAGACCGTGCTCGTGCGGAAGCCCCGGCCAACGACGGGGAAGAAGGAGGGGCGACCGCGCACGACCGTTTCCGGCATCGACAACTTCTGTGGCTCCGATCCTTTGGCCGCTTACCGGCGAAGCGCCGGCGGTTTCCTGGTCCCCAGCGCCGAGGAAGAACTCGGGCTCGCCCGGAGGATTGAAGACTCGGAACGCGACGTGCTTCGGCTCCTCCTGCGCTCGGCAGTCGTTGCGAGAGAGCTCGCCGCCCTGTCTTGCGGACTGAATGACGGAAAGCTGCCCTCATGGGACATCGTCGTCAGCGCGGTGCCCAAAGATGAGCACGCCAAGCAGCAGGCTCACGACAAACTCCGTGTCGTCCTGGGCGACTTCTCGAGGCTGGAAGTGCAGTGCAGCACGCGAAGACGAGAGCTGCTGTCGGACAGGAAGATCTCCTCGAAACGCACGGCGCAGCTCCAGGAGGAGCTTCAGGCTCTCTGGGAGCGGATGGCCATCGTGCTTGCCGATACGCGCCTCACGCGCGCGCACGTGAAGCGGATGAGCGACGAGCTCGGGGCGCTTGTGGTCGCAGCCGAAGCGAGCCTCCGAGAGAAAGGCAGCAGAGGACGCCGAGACATCCATCGGATCGAGCAGCAGGCGGGCCTGCCTTTCGGGGAAATGAAGCGGACGTGGGGCGAGTTGCAGGGCACCGTCCGCCGCCTGGAGCACGCGAAGAACGAGATGGTCAAGGTCAACCTGCGGCTCGTCATGGCCATCGCGAAGAAGTATCGCGGCCATGGCCTCGACTTCCTCGACCTCATCCAGGAGGGGAACATTGGCCTGATGCGGGCGGTGGAGAAGTTTGACCACCATCAGGGATACAGGTTCTCGACCTACGCCACCTGGTGGATCCGTTCGAACATCCAGCGCGCGATCGCCGACCAGGGCCGAACCATTCGGCTTCCCATGCACATCGCCGAGAAGCTGGCGCGACTGCGGCGGACCTCGCAGGAGGGCTTGAGCGAAGCCGGCACTTCGCTTTCGCCCGAGGACCTCGCCGGCAGAGCGCAGATGCCCCCCGCCGAAGTCTCTAGGCTTCTACAGCTTCACGACGCGATCTCAATGCACGTGCCGGTCGCCGACAGCGAGACCACGCTGGAAGACTTCATCGCCGATGAGAGGGCGATCCATCCCGTCGACGCGGTGACGAGTCGCGAACTCGCCGAGCGCGTAGAGCACGCGCTCTCGGGGCTGGGTTCGCGCGAGGCCTACGTGCTTCGCGGGCGCTACGGCATCGGCTCGGGCGACGACCATACGCTGGCGGACCTGGGCAGGGAGCTCGGCGTGTCGCGGGAGCGCGTCCGGCAAATCGAGGTGGCCGCCTTGGAGCATTTGCGGAAGTCGGCCCACGCGGAGGCGCTGAAAGGGTTTCTTGACCAGGTGGCGGTCCCAGGGAGAACGTTGCGTCCCTCGAACGGCAAGCGTTCCAAGGTGCCTCGGAAGCACAGATCCAGGATTCGGCGCCCTCGAGCCCGGCTCCTGAAAACAGCATAGATGGGAGAAAAGGATCCATGGCTGACTTTGTGAGAGTAGCGAAGACAAACGAGCTCGAGCCCGGTCAGGGCCGACTGGTTGAGGCGAAGGGCAAGCAGATCGCCCTCTTCAACGTCGACGGGAAGTTCTTCGCGGTCGACAACACCTGCACGCACCGCGGTGGCCCACTCGCTGAGGGAGAAGTGTCAGGCCACAAGGTCACCTGTCCGTACCACGGCGCGACATTCGACATCCGCACCGGGGAAGTGCGTCGGGGAAGAACTCACTGAACTCAACGAGGTTCCGCGGATAGTCGAACCCAGCTCGGGGCCGGGCAGGCGGCGAGTCGATCATCGCCACAGCCTATAGTGCCCGGAGGAGGGAAGCGAATATCCGAGTTCTTCTCGTTTCGGCCCGGCCCCGACGGCCTGCCTCTCGCATCACTCGCTGCGTTTCAGGAGTACATCGACACGATCGGCGAGGCGGAGCGGTTGACCGAAGAGATCCGTAAGCTCCCCGTGGAAGCGAGGCCCGAGATCTAGCGACCTCACGTCGCCGCCTGTCCCGCGTTGTCGAATCGGTTTATGCTGCCGGCAATGACCAACCGCGATCACGCGGCCATGTGGGCGTATCACGACGGGACCAAGCATTCGATTGCCAGCCTGCGTCGCTCGCCGCACGGCTTGGATTGGGAGATCATGCCGCTCCCGTTCAAGGTGTATCCGACGCTGGAACCTATCCCGCTGGCGCGCGACTTTGCCAGCTTTGAACGCCCCGCGATCCACGCCATCGCCGATGCTGGTACAATCGCGGGCGCCGGGGCGGGACTCGATCTCGCGCGACTCGGGCACCTCTTGTATTTCACCGCCGGTGTGCTCCGCCGGCGCAGCCATCCCGGCAGCGACGTGTACTTCCGCGCGCAGGCATGTACCGGCAATCTCCATCACATCGATCTCTACCTGATTTGCGGTGCGCTGCCTGGGTTGGCCGCCGGGGTGTACCACTTTAGCCCGCACGACTTCGCGTTGCGACAATTGCGAGCGGGCGATTATCGCGCCGCCGTGGTTGCGGCGACAGGTGGTGAAACCGTTGTGGCGAGCGTGCCGGCGGTGATCGCTTGCACCAGCACCTTCTGGCGTAACGCGTGGAAGTATCAGGCGCGCACGTACCGCCACTGCTTCTGGGATAACGGCACATTGCTGGCGAATCTCCTCGCCGTCGCCGCCGCAATGGACTTGCCGGCCCATGTGGTATTGGGCTTCGCCGACGATCAGTTGAATCAACTCCTCGCCCTCGACTCGGCGCGCGAAGTCACACTGAGCCTCGTGGCAGTCGGAGCCGAACCCTCGCCGCCAGCCCCAGCGCCAGCAATCGTCCCACTTGCTCTGGAGACCTTGCCGCTGTCGAGCCGCGAGGTGGACTACCCCGCGATCCGCGCGGCACACGCCGCTTCCTCGCTCGGCTCGGGCGCGGAGGCCGCCGCTTGGCGCGGGCTGCTGCTGCCGCAGCACGGTGCCTCTCCGACGACGGGCGAGATCGTTCCGCTCGCTCCCGACATCAGCCACGACGAGACGATCGAGTCGGTGATTCTGCGGCGTGGCTCAACCAGACAGTTTACCCACGAACCAATCGGCTTCGATGTGTTGTCGACCATCCTGCGATACGTGAGCCGCGATCTGTCGGCAGACGTTCTTGCACGCGATGCGAGCGCAACTGATTTGTATCTCATTGTCAACGCCGTCGACACCCTGGCGCCAGGTGCGTACCTGTTCGATCGCGCGCGCGATGCACTTGCGTTGCTGCGTGGCGGTGAGTTCCGCCGCGAGGCTGGCCATCTCGATCTCGGACAGGATCTCGCTGCCGACGCGGCAGTGAACCTTTACTGGCTCGTCGACTTGCATCCGCCGCTCGAACGTTTCGGCAACCGCGGCTATCGTGCCGCGCAACTTGAAGCGGCGATTCGCGGCGGCAGGACGTACCTCGCCGCGTTTGCGCTCGGTATCGGCGCCACCGGCCTGACCTTTTTCGATGACGACGTGACGGAGTTCTTCTCGCCGCACGCTGCGGGCAAGAGCGTGATGTTCCTGATGGCGATCGGCCAGCCAGCGCAACGGCTGCGGTGAGCGTGCGCGTTTTCAGCGGCGGGACCACGCGTGCGGCTCGGCAGCAAAGAAGCGCCGCTCATGGATCTATTGTCGCCCCCCGCCTATCGTCGACAAGATTCTGTGCCGGGTGCGGCTCAGGCCTGACTCTCGCCTGTGACGCGTGCGGTGCCAATAATCAGCCGGGCGAACGATTTTACGGCGAATGCGGGAAGCCGCTGGCCGCGGCCGCGAAGGAATCGCCGTCGCAGAAAATCCTGGCTGGTGGATGCAGCGGCTGCGGAAGAGGCTGTCCTGCTCCGGTGGGCGCGGTTACATAATGAGGCTCTCGGCTTCGCACCGTTGTGGCGCAACGCGCTATCGAAGGGACACTGACGGAGAAGGTAAATAGCGCCGCTTGGCGTAGGGACATGGGGCGCACACTACCACCCAGCAATCTGCGTTCCTCGGAGAGGGTTGGTGACGCTGTGGCTGGTTGGTACTAAAATGGCGCTGTGCCAGGGGGACCTTGAGAAGCTGGGCTGAGAGGCTCCGACCCATCGGAGCGACCCCTCAACACGTGAGCTGGGCAATGCTAGCGAAGGGATGGGTATCGCCTTTGCTAAGCTGAGGGCGGCTTTTCTCGTTCCGACACTGGCGCGGCGCTCGAAGGAAGAGGTGCGATGAAAATCGTTGCGACGATAGCGGGCTCGGATTCCGGCGGCGGCGCCGGGATTCAGGCCGACCTGCGCTCGATCTCGGCCAACGGGGGCTTCGGGGTCTCGGTGCTGACGGCGGTAACGGCGCAAAACACGCAGGCTGTGACGGCGACGGAGGAGCTTTCGGTCGAGATGATCGAGGCGCAGTTCGACGCGGTGTTCACGGACATGACCGTGGCGGCGGCGAAGACGGGTATGCTGGCGTCCACCCGGGTCATCGAGGCCGTGGAGCGAGGGCTGCGGAAGTATGCACCGCCGTTCTACGTGCTCGACCCAGTGATGGTGTCGACGACCGGCTATTCGCTGTTGGCGGACGACGCGAAGCAGGGGTTGCGCGAGCGGCTGTTCCCGCTGGCGACGGTGATCACCCCGAACGTGTACGAGGTCGAGGCGCTGACGGGCCGCAGCGTGCGTTCGCTGAAGGAGGCGGAGGAGGCTGGCAGGCAGCTGCTGCGCGAGGGTGCACCCGCCGTCGTTGTCAAAGGCGGGCATCTGCTGGAGGAGAAGGCGGCCGACCTGCTCGTGACCCGCGACGGGGCCGAGGCGGTGCACGGCGAGTGGATCGAGACGAAGCACACACACGGCACGGGGTGCACGTACTCGGCCGCGATCGCGACTCACCTGGCGCGCGGCAAGACGCTGCTGGAGGCCGTTAAGCTGTCGAAGGCGTACGTCACTGAGGCTATTCGAGGCGGGCTGCCTATAGGCCACGGGCCGGGCCCCACGGACCATTTCTTCTACCTGCGGCGCGACGACTGCGAGGAGTGGGTGCGGCGGTTCGCGCTGCGAGAGTCGGAAAGCGAATGGTAGCGGCAGGATGGAGGCGGTGCTGCCGCGGCGGAACGTGTAGCGATGGCGGGGCTGTCCAGGGACTTCTGGGACGGCGCTGAGCGGATCGCGCTCGAGTGCCTGGCGCATCCGTTCGTGCGCGGGCTGGGCGACGGCACGCTCTCGCGGGAGCGGTACATCCGGTTCATCGCGCAGGACGCCTTCTTTCTCGACGTGTTCGCGAGAGGTTTCGCGGCCGGTGTGCTAAGGGCTCCCGACGCTGCTGGACGGCGGATGTTCCACGAGCTTCAAGCGGGCGTATTCGAGGAGCTGAAGCTGCACGCCTCGGTCTCCCAAGAGCTTGGCATCGATCTCGCGAAAGTGGACCCGATGGAGGCTGCGCGCGGGTACACGGATTTCCTGCTCGCCAACGCGCTAACCGGGGGCCTGGGCGAGCTGATCGCCTCGATGACGCCGTGCATGGCGCTCTACGGGTTCATCGGCAGACGGCTGGCGGACGAGCATTGCGGGAAGCACGCCTACACCCCGTGGATCGAGACGTACGCCGGGGCCGAGTTCGCGGACCTGGTACGCCGGATGGAAGCGCTCCTCGATATGTACGGCGAAGGCACCGACGGTGAGCGTGGCCGCTATCAGCGGGCGATGCAGTGGGAGTGGCGGTTCTTCGACGAGGCCTGGCGAGGCGCCGAGTGATCCTCCGGCTACGCGCAAGTCGCGTACCCGAGCCTGGCAGTCGCTCGTACGGAAGGCGGGGCTGACGGGAGCCGGGGCCGGCGAGCGGGAGAAGATCAGCCGGGCGGAGGCGCTGCGAATCTTCACGCGAAACCCCGCCTATGCCCTCTTCATGGAGGACGAGCTCGGCTCGATCGAGCCCGGAAAGCTCGCTGATCTCGTCGTCCTCGACGGCGACCTTCTCGATTGCCCGCAGGACGACATCCGCGAGATGGCCGTCGAAGCGACGATCGTCGACGGAGAGGTGGTGGCGGGGGCACTCTAGTCGCGCCGTCGTCGAGACGGGAGAGCGGCACGTAACCGGGGCCATTCGCTCGCTGTGCTTGTGGACTCCAGGCCGACGAAAGTGCGATGCTTCTGGGCCGCAGAGAGAAAGGGTGATTCGGATGAAGGACGCCACGGTCGTCGACCTCTTGAACAAGATCATGGAGATGGAGCTCGCCGGTGTCGTGCGCTACACGCACTACTCGCTCATGGTGTACGGGTTCGGACGCATCCCGATCGTCTCCTGGCTGCGCGGCGAGGCCCAGACGTCGCTCCAGCACGCCCAGGCCGCGGGCGAGCTTGTCACGCACCTCGGCGCCCATCCCTCGCTCGCGATCGGGCCCCTGCTCGAGACCCGCAAGCACGAGATCGGCGACATCCTGCGCGAGTCGATCGAGCACGAGTCGAAGAGCCTCGCGCTCTACCACGAGCTGCTCTCCCTCGTGCAGGGCGAGTCGGTGATGCTCGAGGAGTACGCGCGCAAGATGATCTTCGAGGAGGAGCAGCACCTGGGCGAAGTCGACAAGATGCTGCGCCAGCCGGGCGACATCCACTCCGTCGCAAGTCCCGAGGCGGCCGCGATCGCGCCACGGCGCAAGTCGCGTTAGGCGACTCCGCCGCAGGACTCCGCAGCGGAGCGCGGACGTTCACGGCAACTTGCGCACCTTGTGCGAGGGCAGGCGCCCGGTCTCGCCGACGCGGCAGGATGCCGGCGTGTTCGGGACGTCGAACGAACTCCGCCGGCGGAAGTACGGATTCTGCGGGTCGAAGTTCGCGAGGTGCTTGGGTTCGCCGACCACCTCGAGCGAGAACCCGTTCAAGCGGGAGGTAGCGGTTAGAGCGGGGTAGAGAGCTCGAGTCGCCAGGGTCCAGATCGCAGGTAATATCATTACCGCGATTTACTTGCGTGGAGCGCGCAAGTCAGGCGGCGGCAGCGAAGGCCTGTGGAAAATCGACGTAAGGGAAGCTCAGCACGGCGGACATGACGCGGTTTCCACCATTTCCAGTACTGCACGGCGAAGCGTCGAGGTGGGCGCACACGAGCGTCCTTGGAGAGGAAGCTAAGCTCATCTTCGCGACACCGGATCGGGCGATCACGGTGTCGACGCCGATGGCGCGAATGCCTTCTCGATAAAACGACTCGTGTGCGGATTCGAGAATCCGCTCGCGAACGGGCGGCGCAGCTTTCTTCATCGGATCGTGACGATCCCACTTGACTGAGACAGACAGGCCTGTAGCGTCGCACAGAACGGTCTGTATCTACCCGAAGAGGAGGATCGGTCATGAAGCTGTATTTTTCGCCCGGCGCCTGCTCGCTGTCCCCGCACATCGTCCTGCGGGAGGCGGACCTCTCGTCGGAGCTCGAAGCCGTAGACCTCAAGAGCAAGAAGACCAAGGGCGGAGCCGACTACACCGGCATCAATCCGAAAGGCCAGGTGCCGGCGCTCATGCTCGACGATGGCGAGCTACTGACCGAAGGTCCTGCCATCGTGCAGTACCTGGCCGATCGGGCGCCGCGTTCCGGACTGGCCCCGCAGGCCGGGACCCTCGAGCGGGTTCGCCTCCAGGAGTGGCTGAACTTCATCTCGACCGAGTTGCACAAGAGCTTCGGTCCACTGTTCAACCCGGCCACGCCCGAAGATTACAAGCCGATCGCGAAAGACACCATC
Organism: uncultured delta proteobacterium; assembly: GCA_963745025.1. Taxonomy (GTDB): domain Bacteria; phylum Desulfobacterota; class Binatia; order JACPRU01; family JACPRU01; genus CAVQIG01. Next base: position 525,353 of record CAVUWD010000006.1, on the reverse strand, counting down.
GGGAAGCGCTTCGCTTTCGTCGATCAGCATCTCGAGAAGAGCGGTCCGTTCCTGCTCGGCGGCCAGTTCAGCGTCGCCGACGCCTACCTGTTCGTGATGACGTTCTGGGCGAACTACCTGAAGATCGATCTCTCGTCGTGGCCGCACCTGAAGGCTTACTCCGAGCGGGTCGCTGCTCGACCTCACGTACGCGAGGCAATGAAGGAAGAAGGGCTCGCGTAGCTCGCGGCAGCGGATGCGAGACCGGCCGCCGCTCAGCGAAAGCTGGCCGCGTCGATCCGCGGAGCGACGATTCACCCGGTCGACGGCGATCATGCCGCCTGCGCCTATCGCCCGCGCGAGTTCACCGCAGCGCTCCTCGAGGCGTGCGAGCGCGTCGTCGCCAGGATCGCCGCTTGCGGCTAGTACGGCGGCGCAGGCTTGGCCCGGAGACTACTGGCCGCAGACATCTCCCTTCGTCACACGTGACCAAGGGAAGATCCTCGCGCAGAACGCCAGGGGCCAGGCCGAGATCCTCGGATGATCACGCGGTTTCGCGAGCGCCACGCTCCCGATCCGTGAGGATTCACAGGACCAAATCAAGCAGCATAACAGCGAGGAAGAGGACGCCGAGGTTAACCCGCGGCTCAACCCGCGCGAGACCAGTGCCGATGTCGGAGGCTGCACTCGAGCTCGGTGTCGCATGGCGCGACGACCACAATGCCGAAAGCGGCGGTGGCGTGTCGCCCTACGCCATGAACGTGCGCAACGGCGTGCGCGTCACCAGCAACGACGCGTACCTCGAACCCGCGCGCGGACGAACGAATCTGCGCATCGTCGGCGACGCCCACGTCGATCGCGTGTTGTTCGATAGTCAGCGCGCCTTGGGCGTGCACGTCCGTGTGGACGATCGCTGGGTCGACCTCCGCGGCAGAGAGATCGTCCTCTGCGCGGGGGCTGTGCATTCACCTGCGATCCTGTTGCGCTCGGGGATCGGCCCGTCGGCCGATCTGCGCGCGCTCTCCATCCCTGTGAAGGCCGATCTTCCGGTCGGCCAGAATCTACTCGACCACCCCCTGCTGTTCGTGGAGTTCGAGCGGGCTCCCCACGTCCAAAGCCATCCGCCGGACGGACGCATCACGAGCGCCTGTGTGCAGCTGACGAGCGGGCTCGCACTAGCGGGGATCAACGATCTGTTGATGATGGCATGGAACCGGGCACACTTTGACACGACGGACCGACGCGTCGCCGTCGGCGTCGTGTTGATGGAGAGCTTCTCCCGTGGCGAGCTACGTCTTCGTAGCAGTGACCCGATGCTCGACCCGATCATCGACGAGCGGATGTTGTCCGATGCCTCTGACATCGAGCGCACCGCGTGGGGGATCGAGTGGGTGAGGACCCTCGCTCGTCAGCCTTCCATGCGCGATGGCGTGGCCGACGCCCGTCTCATGAGCCCCGCGGCTGGGGGCGCGATCATCCGCACGCCGCTCGAGGACATCGACGCGAGCAACATGCAGCGTCACTTGCTCAAGGCCACCATTTCAGTCGGACACATTTCCGGAACCTGTCGCATGGGGCGCGCTAATGATCCGCGTACCGTCGTGGACGATGCATGTCGTGTGCTTGGCGTCGATGGCTTGCGGGTGGTCGATTGCTCGGTGATGCCGGAGATCGTGCGCGTCAACACCCACCTCACCGCGACGATGCTCGGTGAAGCGATGGCGGATCGGATGGTGCACGAAGCGACCTGCGGACGGCGGGCGGCTGGGATCTGAAACGTGACGATCCAGGGGACGATCGGAGGACAGTATGAGGGCCATCTTGGTGACGGTCGGCGCTATGGCACTCGCTACCTCGGCGCTCGGTCAGGCACTCGAGACCGAAACGAACGTCCGCGTCTTCGACCGGCACGGGCGTGAGACGGACGTCCGGGGCCATAGGAGAGAACCCATATGTCACGACTGATCACCGCCCCCACCCGCATCACCGCTGCTGGCAACAAGCCGAAGATCATCGAGGAGCTCGTCGGCCGGGTGAACACCGGCGACGCCCGCGTTAGTATCGCCCACATGCGGAGCCCCGCTGGGTGGACCGAACCGGGACAGACGCCCGAGTTCGACGAGTACAGCATCGTGCTCGCCGGCGTCCTGCGGGTGACGCATCGCGAGGGGATGATCGACGTCGCGGTCGGGCAGGCCGTTCACGCGCGGGCCGGCGAGTGGGTCAGGTACAGCACGCCGACCGACGCAGGCGCCGAATACGTCGCCGTCTGCGTCCCGGCCTTCTCACCCGCGACCGTTCATCGCGACCCCGAGTAGCTCTCGACGTGGAGGTGCCGCTCCGCCCACGCGAGTGTCGCACCGTCGAGGCTGCATCGGCGGCGACGAGCAGATGGGTCCTCGGTGGGTGCTCGGCAGTCGATCAGCGAGCCGCGCCCAACGGATCGATCGGCTTCCTCGGTATCGCGGCCGAACGTCCGCGCCCTGCGCCCGCCGCCGGGGGCGACGGGATTCTTCGACTTCGGGAGTGATTGAGATACGGCCGAGCGGCACGGAGCTCAGGCGAGGGGCGGGATATTCTTTGACTCTGGCTCGCAGGCAGCGTCCGCACCCGGGGGGGCCGCCCGTGAGCCGGGCGGCCCGACGCGGGCGGGGGGCGTTCGCCCGCCCGGCGCCAAGATTTTGCTGGACAGGTGCCTTATGCGCTCCGTAGAAACGGGGCGTCTCGTGTTTGGGCAGCGTCGGATATTGAGGCTTTACGTCAGTCGGCCGCTTATCCCAGCTATCCTCCGCCCCCGCGACAGCCGAGAACAGCTCCGGCGTCGCCTGGTAGAGCACGCCTGCCTGCCGGCGCCGCTCCACATCGAGCTTGAACGCTTGGGCGTCCTTGCGGACAGTGAAGACACGCGAGCGCTGATTGCCGCCTTGATCGCGGTAACGAACGTCGTAGCGGCGCTCGCCCTTCGCCGTTTGGTACGCGTGGATCGAGGCCATGCCGACCTACCTCCTTCCGTTTGCGTCGAGGTTAGACCCGACGTGGCACCGGTCAAGCCAGCGCAGGACGTCGGCCTCGGCAAACAGCCGCCGGCCCTCGACCTTGTAGGAGGGCAGCTCGCCGCGGGCAGCGAGGCGGTAGACCTTCTCAGGCTGGCAGCGGAGCACGGCGGCGAGCTCGTCGACGGTGAGAAAGGTCGGTAGCGAAGCCGTCGCCATCAGCAGAAGTCCACGATAGTAGCAAAAGTGCTGCCAGGCTTACTCATGCTGCCGCGACTAGACTCCGGGGCATGACGAGCGGCGAACTGATCCGAGCAGCACGCCTCCGCGCCGAGCTCTCCCAGGAGCAGCTCGCCGAGCGGCTCGGGATGCCGCGCAGCTCGATCGCCCGCTGGGAGGTCGACAAAGTTGAGCCGGGCCTTTCCACCCTCCGTCGCGTGCTGCAGGCCTGCGGCTACGACCTCTCCTTGACCTTGGTCCCGTTCGAGCGCGACCCGGAGCGGGACGCCCGCGTGCTCGAGGCGCAGCAGCGCACACCCCAGGAACGGCTCCGCGACCTGCTCGTCCGGATCGAAAACGAATGAGCCCAGCACGGTTCCACCCCTACGCGATCCTGCACGCGCTCGAGCAAGAGGGAGTCAGCTACGTGATCGTCGGCGGCCTCGCACGCGTGCTGCAGGGCTCCGACGAGCTCACCCACGGCATCGACCTCACCCCATCGCCACGAGCGAAGAACCTCGAACGTCTCCAAGCGGCGCTTGAGAGCCTGAACGCACGCCGCGCCGACGGAACCACACCCGAACTTACCCGGCTCGACACAGACCGCGACCCGGTCATCGAGTTCGAGAGCGCCGCCGGCGAGATCAAGATCGTGCTCGAGCCGGCGGGCACGCGCGGCTACGACGATCTCCGCCACCGCGCCACCCGCGAACCGATCGGCGAGGGCCTGCGCCCCGCCGTCGCCGATCCCGGCGACCTCGTCCGCATGCTCGAAGCGCACGGGCGCGAGCAGGACCGCGTCGTGATCGAGACCATGCAGCGCGCGATCGAGCTCGACCGCGGCCTGGGCTGGGAGCGCTGACACCGGAGCCTGCGACCGCCCTCCAACGCCGCCACCCCGCAAGCGTGACATTGAGTTCACGAATGCACGCTGACGGAGCGTTGTACCGTTGGCCCGACCGCGTAGCCTGAGGGCCTCGGCATGGCGAGTTTGCAATTCCAATTCCACGCTGAACCGAGTGAGCTCATTGCACTTGCCGACGACTGGTCCAGTGAGTCTCATCTTGCCGCGGTCGTTGAGCAGTTCTTCCCAACGTACCGTCCGCTTGTGGTCGAGAGTCGAATCGCCGTGGCGGCCTCACAACTTGAGCGTGTCGACCGCATGTGCCTTGATACATCGCCGTTCGACACGTCGGCGACGAGCGCGCACGAGTTCGTAACCCGGAACATGGGCTGCCTTGTCTTGTCGATCGGCCAGCTCACGGATGACGGTCTCAGAGAGTCGGCGCTGTCCGCCGTTAGCGGTTTGCCGGACAAGATGGACCCTTGACGACGGTTACGTCGGAACGCCCAAGCAAGGATGCACAGGGGAGCCGTCGTGGTGAATCCGCATACCGGAGCAAGAGCCGAACGACCTAGTCATCGTCATACGCACGGTGCCCATCAGCTCGCTGAACGCGGAGCCGTCATGCTCGCTATTGCAGGGTGGAATCATATGAGTTTGATGATGTGGTGCCGGCGCCTGCCTACTGAGGCTTCGCTTAGAGCCCGGGCGAAACAGCCCAGGAGTGCGCCAGCGTCCGCCAATGACGCCTGACCAATTTTGTGCTGCTCGACGGCCCTGCTGACTCAGCTAGTCGTCTTCGTCCTCGTCGCCACTCTCGCGGGTGGTTAACCAAAGATCCGCCGCGCCAGATCCACCCGCTCGGGCCGAGTCGAAGAAGAGCGTCCTTGCGTCGCGCGACAGCCACGGCCGGACATCGTTCGCCACCGAGTTCACGACCGGTCCTAGATCCGTCGCCTCGGACCACGGATCCCGGCGGTTCTCGCGGGTGGCCGTCCAGAGGTCGAACGGCCCCGCGGTAGTCGGGCCCCTGGTGAAGAAGATCTCGCGGCCGTCGCGGCTGATCGTCGGCCTCGCCTCGACCAGCGGCGTGCTCAGCTCGGCGATGAGCGTCGCCGGTCCGAACGAGCCGTCGTCGTCGCGCACGCTGACGTAGAGATCGAAGAGGCCGGTACCCGGTGGACCCGGGCGCGCGCTGTTGAAGATGAGAACGGCGTCGTCTCCGTGCTCGAACAGCGCCGAGCCCGCCTCGTCCGCTGCGGTGTTCACGTTGGAGCCGAGGTTCACAAGCGGGCCCCAGCCGAAATCGTCGTCCGGATCTTGGCGCTGCGACATCCAGACATCGCGCACCCCGAATCCGTCCGGATGGCTGCTCGCGAGGAACAACGTGCGAGCGTCACGCGAGAACGCGGGCACGCGCTCGTCGAACGGAGTATTGACCGGGGCACCCAAATTGAAGGGCGTCCCCCAGGGATCGCTCTCCTTCTCGCGGCGCGCGACCCATATGTCGTCGCCGCCGAGGCCGCCGGGCCTGTTTGAGTTGAAGTACAGCGCGAGTCCGTCAGGCGAGATAGCGGGACCTTGATCGAGGAACGGAGAGTTCACGACCGGACCGAGGTTGACGGGGGCGGACCAGTCGCCGAGCTTCGCGGCGGCGCCCGTCGCCGCTACCAACAGGGCCATCGCGAGAAAGCCCACTGAGAACAGCGTCCTGAACCGCATGCCGCCCTCCGGTTGTCGGCTGGGCGCCGCAGTCGAAACCAGGAAGCGGCCCAGCACGGACTTCCTGTAGGCCGCACCCTACGGCGGTGTGACGATCTGCACAAGAGGCTTATGCGCTCCGTAGAAACGGGGCGTCTCGTGTTTGGGCAGCGTCGGATATTGAGGCTTTACGTCAGTCGGCCGCTTATCCCAGCTATCCTCATGGCATCCTCGACGGTTTCTTCCAGCGTCCGGTCGCAAGCTGATTGCAGCCTCCGAACAACGTTGGGTCACGAATCGACACGAGTTGCGTAAAAGATGGCGCCGGCGAGCTTCGCCAAACGGTTTAAAGATGTCTCTCGCCGGAACTGGAAGGGCGTAGACCGAAGTCCGAATAGCCGACGAGCGGCGAGATGCGGAAAACTCGGATGTGCGCACCTGGCGTTTGAATCCTCGTAGTAGGCAGGTCTAGGGTGCAGACGGTCCCCCCGAGGGCCCAGCCATGCTGTGTACGGCCTGCAGCTTCGAAAACCCGAGTGGCATAAAGTTCTGCGGCGAGTGTGGTGCAGCACTGAAGCTCAAGTGCTCGAGCTGCGGGGCCGAAAACCCCCCGGGCTTTCGGTTCTGCGGCGATTGCGGCCGGCCGCTCGCCGCCGCCGAACCTCGCCCGCCGGCACCCGATCCCCGCGCCTACACCCCGAAGCACCTCGCCGAGAAGATTCTCACCTCGCGCGCCGCCCTCGAAGGCGAGCGAAAGCAGGTAACGGTGCTTTTCGCTGACGTGAAGGGCTCGATGGATCTCGCCGAGCAGGTCGACCCCGAAGACTGGCACCAGATCATGGACCGCTTCTTCGCGATCCTCGCCGACGGCGTGCACCGCTTCGAGGGCACGATCAATCAGTTTACCGGCGACGGCATCATGGCCCTCTTCGGGGCGCCGATCGCGCACGAGGACCACGCACGCCGGGCCTGTTACACGGCACTGCATCTGACCGAAGAGCTCCGGCGCTACGCCCAAGAGCTCCGGCGTGATCACGGCCTGAACTTCACCGTGCGCATGGGTCTCAACTCCGGCGAGGTGGTCGTCGGGAAGATCGGCGACAACCTGCGCATGGACTACACGGCGCAGGGGCACACGGTCGGCCTCGCGGCGCGGATGGAGGACCTTGCTGAGCCGGGCAAGGTATATCTCACCGAGGCTACGGCGTCGCTCGTCTCCGGGTACTTCCGCCTCGACGATCTCGGAGGATTCACTGTGAAGGGCGTGCACGAGCCGGTGCACGTCTTCGAGCTCCAAGGAGTGGGGGCTCTTCGAACGCCGCTCGAACGGTCCCGGGCCCGCGGCTTCTCGCGCTTCGTCGGCCGAGCGGATGAGATTGCGGCGCTCGAGGCGGCGCTCGGACGGGCGGTCGCAGGCAGTGGACAGGTCGTGGGAGTGGTCGCCGACCCTGGGCTCGGGAAGAGCCGACTCTCTTTCGAGTTCACCGAGCGCTGCCGCGCCCGAGGCCTCACGGTCTACGAGGCGCATGGGGTCTCGCACGGAAAGCTCATTCCGTTTCTTCCCGTGTTCGAGCTCTTCCGCGCCTTCTTCCGCATCACCGACCAGGACAGTGAGCAGGCAGCTCGGGACAAGATTGCCGGCCGGATGCTGCTCCTCGACGAGTCGCTACGGGACGCCCTGCCGCTCCTCTTCGATTTCCTGAGCGTTCCCGATCCCGAGCGTCCGCTGCTGCCGATGGAGCCCGAGGCACGGCAGCGCCAACTCTACGCGACCGTGAAGCGCGTGATGCAGGCGCGGAGCCAGCGAGAGCCGGCGGTCGTCCTCCTCGAGGACCTCCACTGGTTCGACAGCGGCAGTGAAGGCGTCCTGGAGGTGCTGGTCGATGCGGCGCGAGCGACACGCACTGTTCTCGTAGTGAACTTCCGCCCCGAGTACCACGCGGACTGGATGCAGAAGTCGTACTACCAGCAGCTGCCGCTATTGCCGCTCGAACCCGCGGCGATCGATGAACTGCTGCACGACCTCCTGGGCGCCGACCCATCGCTGGCAACGCTCCCCGCCCGCATCCGGGAGCGGACCGGCGGGAATCCGTTCTTCATCGAGGAGACCGTCCAGGCGCTAGCGGAGACGGGGAGTCTCGTAGGCACGAGGGGGGCGTACCGGGCGATCCGATCCGCCGCCGAGCTCGCTCTGCCGGCGACGGTCCAGGCCGTGCTCGCCGCGCGCATCGATAGACTCGGCGAACGTGAGAAACTGGTGTTGCAGACTGCCGCAGTGATCGGAAGGGAGTTCACGGAGCCGGTTCTGCGACGCGTCGTGGAGCTACCCGAGATCGACCTCGCTGCCGCGCTCCAGAAGCTCACGAGCGCGGAGTTCATCTACGAGCAGGCGCTCTATCCGCAAGCGGAGTATGCCTTCAAGCATCCGCTGACGCAGGAAGTGGCCTATCGCTCGCAGCTCGGAGAGCGTCGGTTGCGCACGCACGCGGCGGTGGCACGGGCGATCGCAGAGCTCTACCCCGAGCAGTTCGACGAGCGCGCGGCGCTCTTGGCGCATCACTGGGAGGAAGCCGGCGATGCGCTCGAAGCGGCGCGCTGGCACCATCGTTCCGCTCGCTGGACGGAAGATACCGATCCCTCGGAATCGCTCCTACGGTGGCAGAAGGTGCGAGATCTGCTCGCGGGCGCGGTGGAGTCGGCCGAGACGATGTCGCTGCGGCTCGAGGCCTGCCGTGGGATCCTCAGTATCTACTGGAGAAGCGGGGGCGCGGACGTCGACGCTATCTTCGCCGAGGGCAAGGAGCTCGCCGAACGAGCCGGCGATCTGCGATCGCTCGCGATCCTGCTCAACCTGTACGGGAACGCGAAGGGCACGGCTGGCGATCTGCGCGCGTACCACGAGCATGCCTCCAAAGCGCTGCGTCTGGCCGAGCGGGCGAATGATCCCGTGACTCTTGCAGTTCTCGCATCCGATGCTGCTCATGCGTTCTGCTGGACGGGACGCCTGCGCGAGGCTCTACGGCTCGCAGAGAAGGGCGTTGCACTGGGCGCGGAAGATTTGAGCCTCGGCCAGGAGCTGTACGGGAGCAGCGCCTATCTAGTTGGGCTTTTATGGCGGGGAGCTAACACTGGTCGAGATGGGTCGCCTCGAAGAAGCCGCATCCGATCTGGACCGAGCGAGCGACTCCCCGAGGGAACAGCCCGGCGCTTTTGTCTGGTCGCAGACGTGGAACGTCGTGCGCGCATACCGCGCCGGTGACGTGCCCGGGGCTTTGACGCACGCACGCCGTGCGCTCGAGCGCGCCGAAGGAGGTGGAGGAGGCCCCGTTGCCCAGATCCTCGCTCAAGTGGTCCTCGGGCATCGCCCTCCTCGCCAACGCAGAGTGGAGCGCGGCCGAGGAAGTCGAACGGCAGGCCCTGGCTCTTGCTCGAGAGCGCGGCATCGGCTTCGGAATCACGGCCTGGGCGCTCCGCTTCCTAGCGGAGGCAAGGCTCGGTCAGGGCGATAGTCGCGGTGCACTGGAGCTGGCAGATCAGGCGCTGGCCGAGGCGCGGCAGAGCGGTGGTCGCCTCTTCGAGATGGACGCGCTGCTGACGCGCGCGCGAGCCCTGCTCGGCTCCGAGGGTGCGAGCGGCGCAGCCGAGGTGGAGCGCACCCTCGCAAAAGCGTCCGCGCTGATCGACGAGACGGAGGCGCGCTGCAGAGAGCCGACCATCCACGAGATCTCGGCGGAGCTCGGGCACCTGCGTGGCGATGAGGCTACCCGTGAGTGCGAGCTGCGCGAGGCGCATCGCCTCTTCGTGGAGATGGGTGCAACGGGGCACGCCGAGCGCATCGCGCCGCTGCTCGCGGAGTCGGCGCGATGAATCTCCTCGACGTGGTCCGCGAGGTGCGGCGGCACCTCGAAGAGAACGGCCGCTTGTCCTTGCGGATGCTGCGGCGGCAGTTCGAGCTGGACGACGGTGCGCTCGAGGAGGTGATCGAGGAGCTGGTCGACGTTCAGCGCGTCGCCCGGCGAGAGGAGAACACGCTCGCATGGTCCACGGCAACTCCTGCGGTCGGCACTCCGCCGCCTGCACGCGAGCCGCGCGCCTATACGCCCAAGCATCTCGCCGAGAAGATCCTGCAATCGAAGTCGGCCCTGGAAGGCGAGCGCAAGCAGGTGACGGTGCTGTTCGCCGACGTGAAGGGTTCGATGGAACTCTCGGAGTCGATCGATCCCGAGGACTGGCACCGGATCATGGAGCGGTTTTTCACGATCCTGACCGACGGCGTTCACCGCTTCGAGGGGACCGTAAATCAGTACACGGGCGACGGCATCATGGCGCTCTTCGGGGCGCCGATCGCGCACGAAGACCATGCCCGCCGCGCCTGCTACGCGGCGCTGCGCCTGACCGAGGAGCTGCGCCGGTGTGCCGCAGAACTGCCCTGCTGCTGCCCTGAGCGGCCGGTCCCCATTGCGCACGCGGGGCCCGGTGGCGTGCCCTGCGCCGCCGGCGCGCCGGCACAACGCACTTTCCTTCCAAAACAGGCCAGCGTAGAGTCCCGTCCGGATCGAAGGGCTGCGCGCACCCGCGCAGCCCGCGCCCCGATCACAACCCGGGACCGGTGACACGAAGGAGATGCGCATGAAGGACTTCACCAAGAAGGTGGCGGTGGTGACCGGGGCCGCCAGCGGCATCGGTCGTGGCCCGCAAGCGACGGAGGCACCCCGATCGCGCAGGGGGGGACCCCCCCCTCAGTTCGCGCGGGACAGCACGAGGAAGCCCGCGGGGGCGAGGCTCGTCGCCAGCATGACGTCGTTGATGTTGCGGTGCTCGGTCCAGCTGGACGCGCGCCGGTGCGCGGGATCGAGCCAGAAGGACCGGATCTCGTCCGCGAGCGGCCGATAACGGTCGAGTGCGTCGAGCCGTGCGCGCGCCGGCGATCCGGCCGCAAGACGCCCCGAGTTGCCTTGCGCCTCCGCAAGCATGCGCGTGACGCCTTCCAAACCGATGGCCAGGCCCAGTTCCCGGAACGCGAGCCGCTGCGCCGCGGGTAATCGCAGTTCGCCACTTCGGGCGTATGCCGACAGACCGGTGCCCGCAGCGGCGAGCAAGTCCTCGAGCAAGCCCGCGTCCGAGATTGCTCCTTGTTGCTCTAGCTGGTGCAAGCGAAACGCGTCGACGAGCAAGCCGCCGATGCCCAGCGGATCCGTCGTGGTCAGTTCGTGCCCCTCGAACATCTTCGCGAGTTGCGCGACCTGGTCGCCCACACGCGGGCCGGCCACGGGCGCTTTCGATTGCGCGGCGGTGGCCTCGAGCTGGGTGTACACGAGGTAGCCGTCCAGTGGATCGTGCTGCCCCATCGAGGGCACGAGCGGCCGCGACAGGTCGATGCTCATCTTCCAGCGCAAACGACGGCGCGTCTCGCCGGGGGGCACGGCACTGAAGCCGCGAAACGCAGCGTCCGCCAACTCGCGCGCCCACGCGTTGAACACGGGCTTACCGGTCGCTCGGGCCGTTTGATCGAGCGCGTGCATCCACTGGGTCAGGTAATGGAAGTACTGGCCGTCCCGCTCCCATTCGAGGCGCTCGTCGAAGCGCTCGCCCGACGTGCGCTCCGGCAGCGGTTTGCCGATGCGCAGTCCGGCCACCGTGGGGTGCTGCTCGCCCGCTTCGGGGCCGAGTCCGCTGAGCCAGCCGGAGCGTCCGTCATCGCCACGGTGACGTCCAAGCGCATGGTGCACGCCGTCGACGAGTTGCAGCGCCCACTCCGTGTAGCGCGCCTCGCCGGTGTCCGCAGCCAAGCCGAGGAAGTTGCACACGGCAAACGCGTCCGTCCACAGGTAGCGCTCTTGCGCGCGCCCGGAGCCGAGCCCGGTGCGCTGCGCGAAGTCGGCCATCAGCTCGATCGCGCGCTGGCGTCGCTGTTGCGCGGTCATGCTGCCCGTCGTCGCTGTTGTAGCACCGGCCTGACTCGAAGCAGGCTCCGCCGCGGAAGTCGCGTCGCGATCGGCACGACAACCGGCGAGCAGACCACAGCACACGACGACACACGCGATTTCCGGGCGCATTTCATCCCTTGAGCACAGCGAGCGGAAGCAGGCGCGCGACCTTCCTCACGAGTCCGGCCCGTAGAAACGGGGCGTCTCATGTTTGGGCAGCGTCGGATATTGAGGCTCTACGTCAACTCGGCGGCTTATCCCAGCTATCCTCCCCACGCTTTGGGATGATCGTTTCCACTTCATGATGTGTAGGCACCCATTCGCTGCGAGGGCAAGACTATGGTGTGGTCCGCGTACCCGCTCGGTGCCTCATCCGCAGTCGGACCTTTACTTCGCGCTCCGGCAGCCGATCGAAGCCAAGCTCCACGACCCGGTCGACTTCCTCCCAGTCGATGATCCGGGTCACGTACGACTCGACGTCGATTCGGCCCTCCGCCACGAGCTCGATCGCCAGCGCATAGTCCCCGCGCGCTCGTCCGCCCCGCCACGGCTCCGCTTCGAAGAGCCCGGGATAACGAATCGTCAGCTCCTTAACGACCGGCATCAAGGGCACCGCCTGATGCGTGTTGCTTTCCTCGTAGCAGATCAGGACCTGGAGCGTGGAGCGCGACTTGGCGATCTCGAAGGCATGCGAGATGGCCTGCGGATAGGTCGGATAGAGCGCGACTAGATCCGCACCGAACGGCATGAGCTTGCGAAGCTCGGCTACGGTGTCACTGCTAGACGGATCGACGACGAGGTCCGCGCCGAACCGCTCGGCCATTTGCCTGCGGACTGCCACCGGTTCGACCACCGCGAGGCGTCGAGCGCCGAGCTTTTTCGCCCACTGGATCCACTCGATGCAGTAGTCCGCCGCGCCGAACATGACGACGTCGTCGCCCAGGCGAAGACCCGAGCCCCGGATGCATCGGACCGAGAAAGCCACGCCTTCGATCGCCGCGAGCTGTTCGTCCCGGATCGAATTCGGGACGCGGTAACAGCAGTAAGCGGGCACGACACAGTACTCCGCCATCGCGCCGTGATAGAGCTCGCCCTTCCCCGGATCCCGGAGGGCGTCGACGCCGATCCAGGTTCCCGCTCCTTCCGCGACGCGCCGCTCGCACATTGTGGCATGGCCGCCGCGGCAGGCGAGGCATTCTCCGCAATACACTCGCGGATCGATTGCCGCGCGCTCACCGCTTCGCCAGCCGTCCACATCGGCCCCGACGTCGACTATCTCCCCGCCAGCCATGTGGCCCAGAACCATGCCGGGCCTCGCGAAGGCGCCGGAGCGATACACCCAGACGTCCGTCTCGCAGATGCCACTCGACGCGACGCGCAGGACCAGCTCCCCGCGGCGTGCCTGCGGCTCGGGAAGCTCCCGGACCGCGATTCGATTCCTGCCTTCGAATATCACCGCCTTCATTTCGACCTCCTTTTACGAGCGTTGCGAGCCCCATTTGTTCCAGAAGGCGACCTCGCGCGCCGGGAAACGCGGCCCCGGATGAAGTTCCCCGTCCTTCAGCCAGGCGACGGGAAGGAGCGCTGCCTGCGTATAGGAGTCGGGAATGCCGAGCAGCCGCGCGGTCTCCTGCTCGTGAAGCAGGGTGAACGTCGTCCAGGCGGAAGCGAGCCCGCGCGCCCTGAGCGCGAGCATCAGCGACCATGTCGCCGGCAGGATCGAGCCCCACATGGAAGATTGGGTGAAGACGTCTTCCGTCTCGAACCGCCCGGCGATGCAGGGAATGACGTGGGCGGGAACGCGATGGAGGTTCTCGATCAGGTGAACCGCCGACCGGACGATCCGCGGCATCCGCCGTGCGCGGGGGTCATCGGCCCCGTACTCGCGGGCGACGCTCATGCCGGTTCGCGAGAGACCCGTCTTTCCCGCGAGGTAGAGCTCCGCTCCTTTACGGTAGATTTCAGCGAGCTTCGCGCGAAGGCTCGCATCGGTGACGACGACAAAGCGCCAATCCTGGGAATTCGCTCCGGTCGGCGCCTGAAGCGCCACGTCGATTGCCTCCTCGATCAGGTGCTCCGGCACCGGCCGCTCGAGATCGAGCCGACGTCGAACGCTGCGCGTTGTCTTGAGCACGTGATCGACCGCGTCGCGATTGCGGATCGCTTCGTCCGCCATGATCTCTCCCTCGCTTCTAGTCCTGTGTTCGTTACTTCGTTCATCGGAAGAGCGCTCGCTTCGGTGAACGTGTCGCGATGAGCCCCAGTTCTTCTCGGGGCCGCGGCCTATTGGCCGACGGGCGGTCGCTCGGCGGTAAGCGCCTGAAAGGCTCCGGTGCGGGTCTGCAGCATGAGGACAGGACGATCCACGTCGACCCTCGCCTCGAGGCTCGGCGTCCCGAAGACGTCGAAGAGCTTGAGGACCGGCCCCATCTGCGCGGCCTCTTCCAGCACATCCGGCTTCGCCTCGACAGGCTTGGGCGAGAAGCCCTCCTGGAAGAAGGCTCTCGCGGCCGCGGACTCGGGCGTGGCCTCTGACTCGGGCGCGGCCTCGACGGCCCTCGGCGGCGCCCAGTGCGGCCCGTACTCGCTCACGCCAAGCACGGCGCGGAGCTTTCCGCGGCGGTCGTAGAAGTTGAGGCTCGACTCGCGGGCGAGCGCGATCCGCACTCTCGGATGGGAGGAGGCGTCGCTCACGGTGAGACTCGGTCTCCCGTCCGGTGCCACCGCGAGAGAGATCCTCTCCACGCCTTTCACGTCCCGGAGCGAGAGCGCGGTCGCGCCGTCCGCGGTCGTGACGAGCGCGGCACGGCGCTGCCCGCGGAAGTCGCGGAGCACGAATCCCCCGGCCTCGACGCGCCTCTCGGAGCTCGCCGCGGCAAGGAGCGGTGCGGCGGCGAGTGATAGGACGCAGAGTCCGGCCCAGATGCGGCTCCGACGCTCGAGCTTCTCGACGCGTGCGGTCAGGCACTCGATGTTGGTCATAGTGGTCTCCTGTGCGGAAGCTCTCGGAGGAGGCGCCTCGTCCAATTCTCGGCCGAGGTGCGTGGGCGCGCAATCGGGCGGCAGCTTCGCTTCCCGCGGGCAGACGCACGCCGACGAGCGCGGCGCATCGGAGTCCGATCGTCTGATCACGGCTTCCCTAGGGGACGGGGGAGGGGGGCCGGCGTGGGTGCGAGGTTCCTCCGAAAGAGGAGCGCGAATTCGCTAGTCGACTAACGGACCGCGTAGACGTCGTAGCGGACCTCGGAACGTTCCAGGAATGCCTCGCCGATGCCGATGCAATGGAGCCGGTTCAGCCACTGATAATCGGGGTGGGAGGTATAGAAGCGCGGGGAAGTGCGGATGGGCGTCCCGCTCGGCGGCATCTTCCCCTCGAGGAACCTTTGATAGCCGTCCTCGCCGAAGTCGAGGATGCCGCCATAGGTCACGTAGATGAGTGCCCCGTCGTCGGCCTCGAGGGTGGCCCGCACGTCGATGATCCCGACTCCATCGCGCCGAATCGTGAGCCAGTCCCCTCCGACCGGCCGGACCCTTCCGCGGAGCTTCGGGCCGGTCACCTCGCCTCCGCTCACGTAGCCGTTGACCCGCAGGCCCTCGGCGAGGGGGCCGATCACCTCGAAGGGGGTGTGGAGCGTCCCCCGGTAGGAGAAGATGTGCTCCATCCGATAGTCGATCATGAGGGGCTCCTTTTCTCTCGAGATCCGGAGGGTCAGGGCGCCATGTCGAGGAGCTCCCGGAAGCCGTACGGCTTGTACGGACCGAGAACCAGTTGCTCGAACACGCCGATGCCGTTCTCGACCCGGCCGGCCTCTTCGGCCGTCACGCGCGAGATCGCCTGGACGTGGAGTTCCTGTGGGAGAGTCGGATCGACGTTGGCGAGCGCGATGTCTTCCCGCGCCGCGACGAGTTCGCCCTTGTAGCCGCCGTGCACCCACTCCGGATGGAAGTAGCCGATGCCGCGCATCTGGAAATGCTGGAGCGGCTCGAATGTCACCCTGAGAGGCAGACGTGCTTCCGGCTCGATCGAGAGCACGCCGGAGCGGGCGTTCCGCGTGCCGGACTTGAACATGACCTCCATGTGGGCGCGCGAGGTCTCGATCATTTCGTCGGGCCCGGCGCCGTCGGGACAGATGACGGCCCGGGTGTTCCACGGGCGCCCGTCGCTGTCGGCGTTCAGGTGATAGAATACGCTCTTCTTCTCGAAGTTGAGCGGCGTCCAGAGCCAGAAGAACTGCTGGGGCCGGATCGGCGGCAGCGGCTGCGGGTCGGTCATGCCGATCGAGCGGACCCCCCAGGAGCGGTCCCGCGTGCCGATCGTGCCGGAGGCGAGAGTCCTTCGCTTGCCGTCCACGTCGATCCAGCCCCTGTACCGGCCGTTCTGCGTGAGCCGCGTGTAGTCCATGAGCGTCCGCGCCTGGACGCGGTGGACGAATCGCGGCTCCTCGATCGGAAACGCTCTCCCTTCGAAGCGGAGCTCCGCGGCGAGTTTATGGGCTGTTTCAAGGGGGAAAGCGCAAGCGGTACTGGGTCTGCCCCGGTTGTGGCTACTTTTTTGAGCGCTCCAGTTAGTCGTTTCTGTGCATGAGGCGCCGGGTTGTCGAGCGCCAAACCAGCAAGCGAAATACGCTTGGTTCGACGGGCAGCTCTCCAGCAGACCTTGGCTCCGTTATCGAGGGCCGGGGGAGACTCGAAGCGCAGCGTCACGGGTGCGCCGCCTTCTAGTGGCTCCACAGAGTGATCGCGATGATGATCGCGAGGCCGATGTAGAGCACAAGCTGCGCGGCGATCATGCGGTCGGGGTGCCAGGCGGGTAGCTCGAAGAGACGCGCCAGGTCGAGGGCACGGCGGAGTCTATCGAGCACGCGGCGCAACATTCCGGGCCACGAGCCTACCGTCCGCGTCGAAGAAGTCGAGCCGAGCGAGGGGATTCGAATCGTTGCGAGCCGGTTGCAGCGGTGCCGCGTAGAGCCGCATCGGTTCGGCGCGGTAGGGATAGAGGCCAAGGAGATCACCCATCTCGCTGCGTAAGAGGTATCGCGGGCCGCGAGCGCCATCGAGACGGAGTACGCGGTACGTGATGCCAGCAACGGTGATCGGCGGCAGCACCTTCGCCATCCCCCTCGCTTACGGCGGACCCTAGGCGAAGTAAAGGCGAAAATCACCGTGCTACCCGCGATCGGGTGCGTGTTTCGGCCGATCGTGAACACGGGGATCGGAGCGACGTGATCAGCCGGATCGGTCGATGGGGATCACAAAGATCCGCCTCGTGATCAGCCGGATCGGAGTCGTGATCACGCGGATCGGTCCGATGGACCGTGATCACGTAGATCGGAGTTCGTGATCAGGTAGACGGCCCCTCCGTGGCTGGAAGGGGACGGGGCTCGCCGAGCAGGCGAGCGACGCTGGACGGTATCCGCCGCCTGGCCGGAAAAAGGCGAGATGGGAGCGGAAGAGCCGGGAGATCCTGCGGCTGAAGTGGGTGGCCGGGCGGACGCCCCGGGAGGTGGCGCAGAGCCTCGGGGTGAGCGTCGGGTCGGTAGCCGTGACGATCGGCCGAGCGCTGGCAGCCGGTCTGGACTGGGCGGCAGCCTCCCAGGCGAGCCACGAGAGATTCACGGCTTCGTGCTACGCAAGGCGGCCAAAATCCACGACCACCTCGCCGAGTCGAGAACGGTCGGTGAAGGTCACTTCCATCATCCGGTGGCCGTCAACGAGGAGGAACTCCGCGAGGTCCACACGCCGGATCTCATCGCGCGGCGATCCATCGGGCGCGACTCAGCTGTCTTTTTTCGGCTGCCGCGTGTAGGCATACTCTTTGCGCGGTCCGCCATGAAACGAGAGTCCTTATTCTGGCACATGCTCGGCGTCGCTTTCATGGGGGCTTTCCTCACGGCTGGAGTCGTGTTCGCGCAAGGGGACTTCTTCGTCGAGGGCATGAAGCTGCACGACGGGGGGCGCGGCGACATCAGCCTGTGGGAGAGCGATCTCGCCGCGAAGGTCTGCGAACTCGACTCACTCACCCTCCTCCACGGGCAAGCGGAGCAAGTCGAGCGTGATGCGACGGGCCAGCCGGTCTCGTGCGCCAAGGGAGTGATAGCGAAGCTCGCGCACAGCACGCGCGTCCACGAGATTACGCCAAGCGATTCGTGCAACACACGCCACCCGCCAGGAACCTACCGCCGCGTCCGCGTGCTCGACGGGCCACACGCCGGGAAGATAGGCTGCATCATCTCATCGGCGCTTGCGGGCAAGGCTCTACCGTAAGCGAGGTGGCCACGCGTTCCGAGAAGGAGCGGCTGAGCGACCACGCTGCGATCAAAGTTACTTTCGCGGCGGACGCGTGACCCAGAACTGCCTCATTACTCCTAGCTACGCGCCCACTGACCAAAGCTCGTTGCCCGCACTTAGGCGGCTGCCCGGCGCCGAGCTTCATCTTCCTAACGTTTTCTGCAGTTCGGCATTCTCGGCGTGCAGACGGTAGCGGCAGCGATCAGCTTCATCTCGTCACGATCAAGTAGTCCGCGCGGTCGAAAGAACTTGTCACCCGAATCCGCCACTGCTATTTCAACCCCGCCTTGCGCAAGGCAGCAAGATGACGCTCTAACACCGCCGGGTCTTTGATCGGCACTCGCTGTTTGTGAACTTCCGAGCGAGAACTGGGGATTGATCCGCAGCACTTCTGCTGCCTCGGCCCGCGCCTCGGCGTCTTGGCCTAACTCGCTGTAGACCGCTGCCAGCGTGAGATGGGCACACAGAATGTTGGGATAGCGGCTGATGATAACTGCTGCAAAGGGGCAATCGCCTCCTCATGGCGCCCGGCCACGGCATAGGCAGCGCCGACGCTGTCTAAGTGGACGTCCGCAATAAGGGGCTTCAGGCGCAGCGCCTGTGCGGCGGCCTCCAGGGCGTCCTCCGTCCTGCCCATCCGGCTCAGCACCTCAGCCAGAGCCGCATAGCTCCACGCCTCGGTAGGAGCGAGGGCCACAGCCCGCTCCATCTCCGCCAGGGCCTGCTCATACTGCTGTTGGTAGAGATAGATATAGCCCAAGACTATGTGGTTCCAGTGGAGGGAGTCATTGAGGGCCAGGGCCCGTTGCCCCGCCGCCACTGCCGGCTCCAACGTCTGGGCAGCTGGGCTCTGTTGAGAGATCCACTGCCCTAGGTAGCTGCCAGCCAGACTGAAGGTGGGCAGGGATAAAATTGGGGTTCCGGCTGATGACTTCCTTCAGCGTGGCGATCGCCTCGGCATACCGCCCGGTCAAGCGGTAGGCCGAGCCCAATTCGAATAAGTACCAGGGTGGATAGCGGGGGTTGAGCCGCATCGCCTGCTCCACTGACTGCAGAGCCTCTTCTGGCCGGCCCGCGAAGTTCAGCACCTCCGCCTGCGCGGCATAGCTGTCCGCATTGTTGGGATCGAGAGCGATGGCCCGTTCGCCCTCGGCTATGGCTTGGTCATACTGCTGTTTCTGCGCATAGACGATGCTCAAGAGCGAATGGGCTCTCGGCAGGGAGTCATCCAGGGCAAGAGCCTGTTGCGCCAGCGCCAACGCGCGCTCCAGGGTCTGGGGGTCCGCACTCCAGCGCAAGCCCCACTCCAGCCAGTAGGTCCAACCCAGCCACGCGTACGCCTCCGCATACTGCGGGTCCAGGGCAATGGCTTTCTCAAACAGCTGCCGTGCCTGGGCATTGGCCTCTTTCGTGAAGCGGAAATAATACTCCACCCCGCGCAAGAAGGCATCATAGGCCTCCAGGTTGTCGGTGTGTTTGCGCACGATGTACCCTTGCTCCTGCAACGTGAGCTGCAGCTTCAGCGTCGTCACGATCTTCTGCACGATCTCATCTTGCAGGGCAAAGATGTCTTGCAGCGGACGGTCGTAGCGCTCCGACCACAGGTGCCCGCCGGTCGTGGTATCAATCAACTGGGTCACGATCCGCACCTGCTCGCCCGCCTTCTGCACGCTGCCTTCCAGCACGTAGCGTACGCCCAGTTCTTTCCCCACGTCTTGTACATTCACCGCTTTGCCCTTGTACGTGAAGGCCGTGTTGCGGGCGATGACGAAGAGGCTGGAGATGCGGGAGAGGTCAGAGGTGAGCACTTCGGTGATGCCGTCGCTGAAGTAGTCCTGCTCGGGATCTTTACTCATGTTGTCGAAGGGCAGGACGACGATGGAGGGTTTGTCGGGCAGCGGCAGCGCCGCTGGCGCGGCCTGGGTGCTGGGTGCTAGGGGCTGGGTGTTGGTAGGAAAGGAGAAATAACGGACAGTGACGAACGTTGCCGCGATGAGCACCAGCCCCGCCAGCAACAGTCCTCCCCTGCGTTTCAGTTGAGCACCTTTCGACAGGCCCAGGATGACCGGAGTCGGTGTCCGTTCGTGCTGAGCTTGTCGAAGCACGAGTTGCTCGGCGAAGGCAGCTGTCGTGGCATCCATCACCACGCGAAAAACGCGCACTGGCTTGGCGATGTTCTTGACAGTCTGTTCGCCCAAGATCCTCGTACGTCAGCGCAAGCTTGGTCTCGACCTGATCGTACACCGTGCCCGAGATACAGATACCGCCGGGAACCGCGAGGCTTTCCAACCGCGCGGCGATGTTGACCCCGTCTCCGTAGAGTCGTTCGCCTTCGACGATCACATCGCCCAGGTTGATGCCGATGCGAAACTGCATCTGACGCTGGGGAGATAGCTCTGCGTTCTTCTCTTTGAGTGCGTGTTGAATCTCGACCGCGCAGCGCACGGCATCGACCACGACTGGCGAACTCGGCTAGGAGATTGTCACCGGGAGAATCGACCACCCGGCCTCGGTAATGTTGGATCAGGGAGGAGATCACAGCACGATAGGCGGTGAGGGTGCGGATCGTGGCTTCTTCATCGTCCCCCATGAGGCGACTGTAGCCCGCGACATCCGTACTGAAGATCGCCGCCAGCTTGCGTTCCATCCCCACGGCGGGCGTCTGATCAGGCATCGTTACTCCTCTGGGAGCGCGGGCGTCCCGCCCGCATCAAAAGCGACCGAGACGGTCGCGCTCCCAGATTACCTCGCATCCAACGAAATTCTCGTGCTTGCAGTAAGGGCAGAGCATCTTGCCCCCTCCTTGGAGGCTAGCCCCTGATCACTGCCGATAGTCCTTTCGGGCGCTTTCGCGCAAGGCGCGAGCCCTCGATCGGCTGGTTGGGTTCGCTCGCTGCCGCCTACCTGCGGTGAGACCGCGTCGCATGCGAATGCGCCTTACGGCAAGACGATGCAGTCAGGCGGACGCTGTCGTTCGGGCACAAATGTTCGGCGGGATCGCCTGCATAGAGTCGGATTTTGGGCAAAAAAGGAGGGCGAGAGGAGTGTTAACCGTGCAGCTGAGCTCGGCGGTTTTCGCAACCGTTGAACCCGCCACGGATCATGAGGGACAACCGAGAGCGTCGGCTATCAAGCGATCGAGGTGAGGACCACGTTGTTGATCATCTCGAAGATCCCCTCGACATCGAAGTCATGGCGTCGTCCGTGTTCACGTTGTCGGTTGGCGCTCGTGTCGAACCTCTCGACGTTGATGATCGAAATCGAGGAGTCCAAGATGTCCAAGGGGCGCGATCGCCATCGCAACGGAGTAGTCGTTGGTCGCTAGCGTAGCGGTCGGCGTGGAGCATAGGCCGGATAGCCGTTGGACCTACCTGATGACCGCGATCGCAGGCGTGGACGGTTGCAAAGCTGGCTGGCTTTGTATTTACTGAATCTCGCGTAATACAGTGACATTGTTGTCAAAAAGAGAGGCCGGCCTTGTCGAGGAAGGAAAAGCACAGTTGCTGAGAGCGGCGCACGCGCTGCATTCCAGTGTGGAGAGCAGAGGCGGCCTCGCCAAGATTCGCAGCGCAGAGATTGGCGAGTTCCTGGCCTTTGACGTTTCCCCACAAGTATTCGACGGGATTGAGTTCCGGGGCATAGCCGGGCAGCCGCTCGACCGTGAGCCAATAGGCCTGACGGCGCAGATACGTCGGTCATCTCGGCGCTACGGTGAGCGGGCAGGCCGTCCCAGACCAGGATGACTCTGCGACCGCGGAAGTGCCGTCGCAGTTCGTCGAGGAAGGCAATGAGGCTCTGGGTGTTGTAGCTGTCGGGCTTGACCTGGAACAGAAGCCGGCTGCGCTTGCCGTCGAAGCGGTAGGCCAGCACCGCCGACGCCGACATCTTCTTCCAGTTGAAGGCGTGGATCAGGACCGGGGTTTCGCCGCGGGGTGCCCAGGTGCGGCGGACCGGGGGACGCTCCGAGATTCCGCTCTCGTCCTGGAATGCGATCCACGCTTGTTGGCGGCGGGCTTTTTTTTAACCGCAGGCCAGCGCTCGGCGATCCATTGCCGAATCGCCTCTTCGTTTCGCTCCCGAGCCTTGCGTGCTGGTCGCTGCAACGTCCAACCCATCTGGCGCAGAACGCGCCACACGTGCCCCGGATGGTAATGAACGCCGGTCACTCGCTCGATGACCTGTGCGACGCGCGGCAGCGTCCAGAGGTCTGTGCCGAACCCCTGCGTCCGAGCCCCCTGTCGAAGAGCCCAGTCCACTTGGCGAAGTTGCTCCGCATTCAGTCTCGGCA
The DNA here is from genome assembly GCA_963745025.1 of uncultured delta proteobacterium. Lineage (GTDB taxonomy): Bacteria > Desulfobacterota > Binatia > JACPRU01 > JACPRU01 > CAVQIG01. The sequence continues at coordinate 503,114 of CAVUWD010000006.1, read as the reverse complement.
TCCGGCCGGCACGTCCGGCTCCCTTCAGCGCGGCAATGCCACCGCTTCTCCATTGCCGATACCACCGGGTGACGCTCTGCCGGCTGACCGCCAGCGCTCGCGCGATCCCCGCCAGTGCGCCGCGGCCCTTCGCCTTCCCGAACAGTCGTGCCGCCTGCGCGCGTCGCTGCGTCAGCCCCTCGAAATCCCGCCTCTGCCCAATCCCCGCTGTCCCCATGCGGCGGAATCTAGCACAACTGATCGATTTGTCAAGATATTATGCGAGATTCAGTAGTTGATTCTCGAATTTGAGACCAGCGCAGGCGGCCGACCAGGGGGCGAGACGGGCGTCTCAGTTGTAGGGGCTTCGGATATGGCAGCATCCCGAAATTTTCTTGACACCGCCGATCGCGGGTTGGTACGGACCGTCTGGTACGGCCGCATTCGCGGCGTACATGAACAGGTGGCGTTGGTACTAAAGCTGGTGGCAACTCGGGAAAGAGTGAGAATCGCTGCTGCAGCCTCGGTCGCGTTCGGGCGAGCGATGCGAGCCAAGCTCTATCTGCTAAGCGTCGGTCAGATCGGACCGACTGGTCCACGGCGGGCCAGTGGTCGGCGAGGCCGCGTAACAGTTCCCCTGAGCGAATTACTCTTCCTCTTTGCGGTGGGGCTCAGTGCGATCCAGGACTACTCCTACGAGATCGCGCCGATGGACGGCGTCGACTACGCCGCCGCCGCGTTGCCGAACGATGGGGTTAAGGACTTCTCGAAGCACGAGAAGGCATTCAGGCGGAACCCAGGCGAAGTAGTCGGGTCAAGGTCGGTCGATGCGCTTTCGGCGACCGCCCGATCCGCTCTGCTGAAATGCCGCGACCAGCATCCGCTGCCCCCGAAGCTGCTCCCTTCACCTGAGCGTCGAGCTTCCGGAAACGCCTCCACCGACCCCCACTAGATTCCGCTTCGTTTCCCTACTCGACCTTTGCGCAATGGCCCTCACCCGGCCATGCGCGTGGAGAGGCCGAGAAGTCCCTCCTGCTGCCGACGTCAACACGGCCTCGAACAATAGAGAGGTCGCGAAGGACAGCGCGTCTGGAATGTTGAGAGGATGGTTTGTGCGCGCACGATTCCAACTCCAAGCCGAAGCGGTAAAAACAGGCCGCCGCATCCCGTGCAACTCCAAACATTCACAAGGAGAAAAGAAATGAACAGTAAACATCTTACGATCAGCGCCGCTCTCGTCTTCATCTTCGCAGTCGTTGTCGGCACCGCTGAAGCCAAGACCCAGAAGTTTCACTGTACCTATTCGGGGACGTTCACTAATGGGGTGGAAACTAACATCGATACCAATGGCGATGGGGCGTCAGCGACCTTGGCTCAAGGAGTCACGAATTGCAGTCCCGGCGGGACGTCTTTTTTCCAGCAAGAACAGGAATGGATTCTTCAGCCAACCGTCCCTACGTGTCCCGAGGGAACGACGCATGAGTACCATATCGATGAACCCACCGGACAAAGCCGAGACGTTGGCACAGCCGAGAAAACCGGGGACCAACTCTTTTCTAGGATTACCTCAGCAACGCTCTGTATCAATTTCTCCACCTTTCCCTTCCCATTCACCAACTCTGGGCACGCCGAGGTGATTGGGGGGACGGGGAAATCTACAGGTGCGACCGGGGGTTACGATTTTCAAACTGCCGGGAGCTACTTAATGTTTGGGTTTAAGAATGGAGTCTTCGGAGGTTTTGGCCAATTCACTGGTACCGAGGACGGCACCCTTACTCTTCCAAAAGACAACCAAGACTAAGCGAGGCGGCACAGTCGTCTAGGAGGAGTAGTGTTTAGTAGTTGGTGGAAGAAAAAGGAAAAGGGCGTTATGCTCCGGCGAATTGATCGACAACTCGCACCCGCCTGGCAGCGGGGCCCGGAGGATGAAGCGAGAGGAACTGCTGAGCAAGACCTCAAGCAGCCGCTGTGGTCTGCTCCCTGCGGGCGACTTATGACTGGCCGAGCAGCTGCGACTGCACTTTTCGGATAGACGATGCAGTCAGGCGGACGCTGTCGTTCGGGCACAAATGTTCGGCGGGATCGGCTGCATCGAGTCGCTACCGGGCGGATTTTAGGCAAAAAAAAGAGGCGGGACCGGCAGCAGCCGGAGGCACGAGGCCTCACGGCTGCTGCCGGTAAAGGGGGTCGGGTGACGAGGGGTAGGAAGAAAGCGTTGGTGGAAATCGGTTGGTGGGGCGGGGTCAGATCGGCACGGCGATCTCGCGGGATCGTTCGAGCCTCTTGATGGTCTCCGTCCGCCTGCGATCGGAAACTCGGGCGTAGACCAAGCTGCTCTCGATCGACCGGTGACCCAGGTGATCCTGGACGAAGTCGATCGGCTCACCGGCATCGAGCAGGTGGGTCGCACAGGAATGCCGCAGGCAATGGACGTGCCTTCGGTTCGGCGGAAGATTCGCGGCGATCGCGTAACGGGTGAAAAGGGCCTGGATCTGGCGTTTCCCCAGGCGGCCCTGGCGACCGACAAAGAGAGCGCCGTTGTCGTCGGAGCGTGTTCGCAGATAGGTGGTCAAAAGCGGGACGAGGCTCTTGAAGAGCGGTTTCTCTCCGCTGTTGCCGTTCTTCACTCGCCAGATGCGGATTGTCCGCCTCCGAAGGTCGATGTCGTCTCGGTGGAGCAGGCAAGCCTCCGAGACCCGCAGGCCGTAGAGGTAGATCAGCGAGAAGAGCGCCTTGTCGCGCGTGCTCGTGATCACGGAGAAGAAATTGCGGACCATGTCCTGGCGTAAGTAGGTCGGAAGCTTCCATTTGACGATCATGGCCCACCTCGCTTGCCGAGGAGCAGCGGCCGACGAGGCTCGGGAAGTGTTGGCGACGGTCTTTTCCGCACGTCTGACGTGATCGCCAGCCGATCACGGACAGTACCGATCAAATCGACGGACTTGTGTCGCTCTTCGATCTTTTGCTGCCGTGAAGTCGTGACTGAGAAGCGTGGCGGGACGGGCTGAAGCTCGCAGTCCGGGATCTCGAAGAGCAGCCCCATGCAGGCGGGGAGAATTTTGCCAGTCCCTTGGCGGACCTCGATCCGCTGGCAGGTATAGCTCGGAAACCAGACTCCTGCCGTGGGGATTCCGGTCAGCTTCGACTCCAGGACCTCGTAGAGCTCCTCGGTTCCGGCCCGCAGTACGAGATCGCCATCTTCAAATCGCGGAGTAGCCACCAACCCGTTCTCCGCGTGGTAGTCGAGCAGCCGGACCCACTCGACGCATTCGTCACAGATCGCCTCGCCCGGTCCGAAGATCAGGCGCGGTAAGTTGCGTTCGTCGAAATCGACCCGCCCGCGCTTCTCCATCCCGTCGAGCTGCTCATGGCAGAGCTGGCAGCCGCCCTCACCTCGGCGAATGCGCGATTCGATCGGCAGTTCCACGATCCGGCCGGTTGCGTCGTCGATCCAGACGACACCTTTGCTTCCGGTTGCCTCGTGGAATTCGTGTAGCTTCTTTTTGTCATCGCGATTCTTGTTCTCGACAGTCATGATTTCGTTCCTTTCACTGGCCCAATCGGCATGATGACCGCCAGGTAGGCACCGTCTTGGATCTTTAGTGGGCTCGTATCGTCGCTGATTCCGATTCGCAGCTCGTCGGAAGGCGCGAAGCGCGCCGCGTTGTAAAGGTAGGAAAGGTTTACTTCGATCACCGCCTTGTCCGCCCAGCCGCTGGCGGCGATGTCCGTCTTCAATTCCCCGGCTCTCGGGTTCTCTCCGTGGATTTCGAGGCACTCACCAGTGCGATGAAGCACCACTCCTCTGGCCCGGTCACCGATCGCTGCCGCAACGCGATCCAGGGCTTGGAGAAGATCAGGTTTCGAAACTCGGAGCTCGTATCTGTGCGCCTTCGGGACGACCTCTTCCCAGGCCGGGAACTTAGTCGTTTCCAACCGGGCGGAGAGCTCGAACTGTGCGATGCGGAAAACCGCGTGATCTTGGTGGAAGGCGACCGTGACTTCGGGCGCCTTGGTTGCCTTGCGGATGATTTCGACGAGGTCGATCGCCTTTCGTGGGACGAGGAAGTCACCGCGATCGCCGCTCTGGATCTCCAAGGCGTGGAGAACGTGGCCGTTGGTGGCGACCGCGAGATTCTTGCAGAGCTGGAAAAACACGCCGCACATCGCCTTCCGCGTCTCGTCGGTGCTCGCGGCAACGAGAACGGGTTCGAGGTTCTGGAAACGCGCACGGGCAAGAGGCTCGCCGTCAGGAAAGAGAGCCGATACGGGCGGAAACTCGGCCGGGTCGTGGCCTCGCAGGAAAGCCCCGTCAACCCTCACCGCAAATGGCCGCGTTGGGTTGGGCTGCTCTGGGGCGATGAAGATCTCTGGGCGGTCGGTGCTGGCGAGGGACCGCTTGAGGCTTTCGACGGGTACCAGGACGCCGACGTCGCGAGCGCCGGGAAGCGACCCGCGAAACGCTATATCGAGATCCGTGACTACGACCGAGTCGAGACCAAATAGGCAGCATCGGAGCGCCGGGGTTGCGCTCCTCGTCGTTAGTCTCGACGCGAAGCGGATGAACTGCGTGAGCTGTCGTCTGACGAACACTATCCCCGGAAGCGAGGGCGGGGCTTGGATCGCCTCGATCACTGGCGCCGGGGGATTGGTGGTGATGGGAACGACGTCGCCCCGTGATGAGACTTCTTTTGTTCGGCGAACGGGTAGGTTCGCTGGAAGGTTGTCGGCCATGACAAGGACTCCTTCTTGTTTGGTGAGACCGCCGACCTCCGACTCCGGGAACGGGCAGACGAGTGCCCATCCTCCGAAGTCAGAGGCGCTCGGCGTGAAAGCTGCCGAGTGATCGGCGGTGTTGTCGTTGGGACTAGCTCCGGTGAGAATCACCGGAGATGAAGACGGATCAGGATACGGCGGTGGGCTTCAAACGGATCGGAATCACGCGCGCCTGTCCTCGTGATGAGAGTCCAGCGCGCAGGCATCGATTCACCGCCAACATTACCATGGCTCGGGCCGCGATCTCGGCCACGTGTTTCAGGAGTTCGACTAGCACCCTCCGACACGCTGGGTCCGCCCTGATCATCGTCGCGGTGCGTGACACTTGCCGGGAGAGAGCCCGCTGTCCCTTTCGTACCTTTCGTAAGCGCCGCGAGACATGACGTGCGGGATGTTTCATCTTGGCTGCTCCTTTCCGTTTTGTGACTCCGCGCGGTCACGGATCTGGAGCCGTCCGCTCAATGGGAGCGCATCCAAGAGCACGTTGACCGAGCCATCGCGGTTTTCGAACGCCACTCCGATTCGGACCCATCGAGCTCTTTCTTTTCCGTCGGTCTTGGTCTCGTAGATTGCGTAGACGTCTTTCACTCTAGTCTTCCTTTCTGCTCGTTTCTCACGAGCTTCGTATCCAATCTCTGATCTCGTCGAGATCCTCGCCGCCGTCATTGCCGTCGAGGACCATTCGGAGCTTCACGAGCGCCGCACACTGCGGTCTTCCACCGTGGTCGTATTCGAAAAAGGAACAGCTCTCGCAGGCCCTCACGTACAAGAGCGGGCAGGGCCAGAACTGCTTACCTGGGTTCAGAATTCGTCGGTGGATATACAAATGATAGCCTCCACACGAGGTCACGTAGCGAGGATTTTCGGGAACGGTATTGCCGCTGGCAGTGTCGCCATGTGGCGTTGAGTTTCGAATATTCTCGGGCCCATTCGCTTGCCACGGACCCGTAGCGCCACCGCCTGGATGAGCGTAACCGCCGCTTCCAGGTCGATGATCTCGGTCCTGATGCCCGTGGCTCCACAGATCCGGCGCTCGTTGATACGCCGACTCGCTTGCAAATCCGATCTTGAATAGCTGATGGATGCCCCGAACGACGGCGACCGAGAGCGCTACTTTCGTGAATTGTGCGACCAACCACGCCGACTCCTCGATGATCCACTCGCGGAGGCCTGATCCTGTGTTCTCGACTGCCGCTCGTACTTCTTCCTGCCGCCCCTTCGCCTCCTCCTTCATTGGCTCAACAGTTATGATGAGATTATTCCCTGCTCCGAGCATGGCCCGGCCTCCTTTGCTCGACGTCGTCTTCGATCCCCCGGACGATGTCGTTCACTCCGCCTCGAAGGACAGGCTCATTCAGCACTTTCTTGCCGAGAAACTGCTCGATCAGTCGCTTCAGCCACAGCGACACGGTGACAACCCCGGCGACCTTTGTGACGATCTCGATCTCCCGCTTGACCCAGGGCCAAGCGGTCTTTCCCACCCACGAACGTTTCCACTGCTTCCTGATCGATGACCTCGCGGCGGAGCTCTGCGTCGTTACTGCTGTCTCGATTCGCGCCCAGAGTTTCCTGGCGTCATGTAGCGGCCGTATGGTTCCGCTTCATTCCGTCCTCCTTCTTGTTGGTAGTGAATGGCCTCGCTCACCAGCGCCCCGCGTCGACGAACGAATAGAGCGCGCTCTCCGCGCCGAAAATGAGTGAATCGAGGACGCGAATGCCGAGAAGCTCTCCGGCCTCCCGAAGGCGACGACTGATCTCAATGTCCTCCGCGCTTGGTTCAGGACTCCCCGACGGGTGATTGTGCGCGACGATAACTGCCGCCGAGTTGGCGAGGATCGCTGGCTTGAAGACTTCGCGGGGATGAACGATCGATGCGGTCAAGCTGCCGATCGAGATGACGCTCGTCCCGAGCGGGCGGTGCTTCGCGTCGAGCATCAGGACCACGAACTGTTCGCGATCGAGCTCGGCAAAGAGCGGACGGAGGATTTCGGCCGCTTCTGACGACTTCTGGATCGGCGTCGAGGTTGTTGATCCAATCACACTGGATTCCCGGACGAGAGCGACCCTGTATATGGGCACACTGTCGCCACCTGATTTGTCGACCTTCGCTGATTCATCTCTCGGACATGATTTTTCCCCTCTGGAATGCAGAAGGGGCCGGGCACCCTTACGGATACCCGGCCCCTCTTCCGATTGCGGTCGAGGTCAGCTCGCCTTGCGGCTCACTGCGCCTTCGGTCGCCTTGTCAGACTCCGGACCACCGAAGGTCTCGACCAAACCGTCGCCCGCAACGCCTGTCGCGGCGACTGCCGCCGACACTGAGGCGCCGAGCACCACGATGCCGGACGCCAACTTCAAGAGACCCTTCAACATGATGACCTCCTTGTCGCTCGCCCTTCCGGACGGCGACGTTCTCTTGGCCGAGACATAAAAAAAGCCCCGACCGGGGGAATTCCCGATCGGGGCCTGGACGCAGACTCGGCCGTCTGCGTTCTAGATCTATTATGACGCGTCTAGCGCCAAGCGTTCCAACTTATTCGTCGTGTTTCGAGTGTCAGTTACCTTTGCTCGCCTAAGGCCCCGAGACAGGAAGATGAGGGGAACCACGCCCCTGGAAAAGTGGTTCTTCCGGAAACGGTGTGGGTGGAAACAGATCTTGTGGTCCTCGACAAACGCGTCGTTATGGCTTCAGATTCAACTGCCCCTGATTGGTCTTTAGATCGACCGGAACGGAAAGGTGGGTGTGCATGACCTTCCATTGGCCTTTGACCTTGTGAAAGACATCGGTCTCACGAAAGGTGATCGCTACGGGCTTTCCGTCCTTATCCTTCCAGGTGAAGTGCTGGATGCTGAGGGCCATCCCCATGTTGCCCTCCGCGACGACCGCGAGTTCGACGAATTCTGCTTTAAGGTCGGCGGCGCTGCTGAAAAAGTTGGCGAAATCGCCGCGTACGGCGCTGGCTCCCTTGAATTGTAACGGCGGGGTGACGTCGTAGAGGGTGACATCTTGGTCGTCGTAGTACTTCATCAACTCGTCTGCGTTGGTCGCGGCAATCATCTTATTTTCAATCTCGGTTATCTGCTCTTTCGCGCTGCCCGCCGCGTTCGCATTGAAGCCGGTGCTCAGCACGAAACCAGCTGCGATCACGATAGCCGCCATAGTCGATCCACACGTTTTCATCTCTGTCCCCCTTCTTCAGATTGGTACTAAAGAAAGCCCGTTAACGGAATCTCGGTTTTGAAGCTTGATCGCGACCCAGATACTCCCACCAACACCAAGCTGAGTGCAAGCGGAAAGCGTAGTTGGCTGCGCTCATCGAGACCTGCGTTGGAAGCTCCCAAGGACGATAGGCGCGGGCCGGGCTGCTCGTTCCTTATGGCCAGGGAGTAACTGGATCTCAATCGTCCAACATCCGTTCTTGCTTCCAGACATCCAACATGGCTTCGATCTCTGCTTCTTTAAACTTCGGCAATTGTTCATCGACGTTGTACCAGAGCAGCTTCGTATCTACGAAAATATGCCGGTATGGCTCTACCTCCTCGGAGTTATCGAGCGAACCAACCGTCACATTCGTCATCCAATCGTTTTGTGGATCTAGAGCCTGCCATGAGAGCCGCGACCCGCAGTCGTCACAAAATCCACGCTTTCCATATTGTGACGAAACGTAGTACTTCGGCTTCGACTTCGTAAAAAGCAGGGTGCCCGCCTTGATCGGCACGGAGATGTCGGCAGGTTGGCCGCAGCTCTTCTGACACATACGGCAATGGCAATAGTAGCCGCTTTTCAGAAAAACGTGTGCCTCGTAACGTACTTTGCCGCACAGACAACCCCCGGTGACCTTTTTCGCCTCGTCTCGCATCGGATTCCTCCTGTCGTTGCGCCGAACTTGCAAACCGTATCGATGGTCCCTGATTGGTCTTTAGATCGACCGGAAAGATGTCGGCGATGTCCGCACAAAGTACAATCGCGAATGCTTCCGGCAATGTTCGTGCCCCGCTGTTAGCTGATAGGGAGTGGATCGGGGTCAGCGCCAGAGGCGAGCAAGCCATCGACGAAACTGTTCGCGGAGACTTCGCCGCTCTCGCCGCGCGAGAGGTGGCTGTTCTGTTTGCCAGTAGGGTCCTCGAACGATTGTCCAGGTGGAACGCTGGAGCCGCTGGCTGCTTGCTAACACAGCGCGCGCAAAGGCCTCCGGTGGCAGGTACGCATGATCTACTACGTAGTGAAGGATGAGGGTTGGCGCAGCGAAGGTAACGTCGGCGTCGCGAACACGAATCTCGGCGGTACCGAGCAGGTACTCGCGGCGGGTCAAGGACCCGTTGAGGACGACCCTGTGCGTGCCCCACTCCATCGGTGGGCATAAGTCGCAAAGGTGAAAGCCCCGTGTCTGCTGAACCTGCTCGTTCGTGCATAGCCAGGCGAGCTTCTCGTGAAATTCCTCGGACGTCTCGCCGCGCGGAAACTCGTGGCTACTTTCGAGCCATCCGACCGCGAGGCTGCTCTCGGCGGCTGCTCCCGAGGGCAAAATTTGGTTCGGTGACAAATCCGGTTGGAACAAGGGTAAATCCGTCCAACGCCTTGCGGTTCAGCCTATCCTCGCCGATATTTCCGGGTCAAAAACTCTTGATCCTCTCTGGCCGCGCTTGGCGGACCCTGCAAACGTTGAGGTTTTTCAGGGCGATGCGGAGAGGTTTTTGACGTACCTCAGGAGGCGGTCGCCAAGCCGAACTCCCTTGCGATCCCGGCAGCCCGGATCGGTGCACCCATCTCAAGGAAAAGTCGCTGCGCCTCGCCAAGCTCGCGCTGCTGGGTAGCTTCGTCGCCCGCAAGATGCGCCAGCGCGGCACGCTCGCCGCAAACCAACGCTTCGGCGATCTTGAATTCCATTTGCCGCGAGAGTCGAGACGCTTCGTCGAGAGCTGTCTCGATCGGGCCACGGGATTCGAGGCCCTTCGTCCGCAAGAGAACCAGCGCCAATTTCACTAGCGCGACCGGGAGTAGACCGATGGAGCGCTGACGCGCTCTCGCAACTGCTTCCTCAGCCATTCGCAGAGCGCGATCGGTTTCGCCGCTATAGAGATAAGCTTCCGCCAAGTAGGCTGTCGCGAACGGCTCGGCCTCCAACCCGACGTGCGATTCCCGTACGATTTCCCGGAACCGCTCCAACGACTTCACGGCTTCGAGGTACGATCCGACGCGGATGAATGCACGCCCGAGCTGTGCATAGGCGAAGGCTAGCCACTGCGCCCCACTGACGTTCTCTCCCAGCTCTACTCCTTGGCGCGCGTGGGCCAGGGCAACCTGCGGATCTATTACCTCCGAGCCCATCCCACCGTAGTCGGCGTACGTGGAGCCGAGTGTGATGAGATCGCGGTCCTCGCGGGCTCGCTGGAGTGCCTTCTCAAACCATGGAACACCGTCACCCACGCGGCCCATGATAAGGAGGAGGTCAGCGCGCAGTTGTGCAAGTGTCGTATACGGATTTTGGCCGAGCACGTCGATTCCAAGGGTCGGGTCTTGGGCGAGTCGCTCCATGGCTTCCTCTGCACAGTTCAATGCTTCGGAAAAACGCCCCGTGAACAGCAACGAACGCACAAGTGCGAGACGGACTACCCGCCTTAGAGCGACATCACCCGATTCATCTGCCAGCCGCACCGCCTCCTCGGCATAGACGAGATGGTCCTCGGCACCGTGAGCAAGGCGGATGCCAGCGTAATACGTATTGAGCGATGCGAGCACGCGGGCGTCTCCGGCACGACTCGCAAGCATCTTCCCTTCGCTGAAGACGATCGCGGCCTCTTCCTCCGAAACCCCCAAGAGCCAAAAGAGGTTCAGTAGCTGCGTCTGTGAATTGAGAGCCAGCGCAATTGCTTCTTCCGAATCGGTCATCGAAGCAACGAGCTTCCTCACGCGATGCCAATGCCGCAAAGCAGCTTCCCGGTCGTGCGCACCCGCCCATTCAGCAGCCCGAGCGTGCCATTGCGCCGCGTCGAGCGGCGCACCCGCTTCTTCGAGATGGTTGGCGATCAACGCAGCGCTCTCATCCAGTTTCTCGGGGTAGAGGGCCTGTAGGGCACGGGCGACCGAGCCATGCAGACGGGCGCGACGATCCCCGAGCTGCGTGTGATACGCCACTTCCTGCGTCAGAGGATGCTTGAACGTGTACTCCGCCTCCGGGTAGAGCGCCGCTTCGTACAGAAAGTCCGCCGCGATCAACTCTCGGAGAGAAACGGCCAAGTCGTTTCCGGTCACCCGGCACACCTGACGTAGTATCGTCGCGGGAACTTCCCGCCCGATGACGGCAGCGGTCTGCAGCACTTCCTTCTCGCGCTCCCCAAGCCGGTCGATTCGCGCGGCGAGAACCGCTTGGACCGTAGCTGGCAGCGCTAGATTCGCCACCGGACGAGTCAGCCGATAACTCCCTCTCGTGCCGAGGAGGCTCCCGTCTTCCACGAGGGTCTGCACGATCTCCTCAATGAAAAATGGGGTTCCACCTGTCCGATCGCGGATCGTGGCCGCGAGGCCGGAAACCGATGGATCCGTTCCGAGCAGGTCTCGAAGCATCTCGCCGACGATCTCGGCAGTCAGCGGCTGGAGAGGGAGCTGCTGGTAGTAAGACTTCTGCATCCAGCCCGCGCGGTACTCGGGCCGGAAGTTGAGAACGAGCAGGCTCCGCGTCGTCGTGGCGGTCTCAACGAGCACCTCGACGAACCCTTCACTTCCTCGGTCGAACCAATGCAGGTCTTCGAGAAGAGTAACCACTGGCTCGCGGCGGCTGAGGGCCTCGGCTACCCGCTTGACGATTGCAAAGAGCTGCCGTTGTCGCGCGTCCGGATCGATGCGCGGAGCCGGGTGCTCCGAATCAGGGACACCGAGGAACTCGAAGACAGGTGCCAGCGCGTCGCGAAGCCCCTCATCGAGCACGAGCATGCGCCCGGTGATCTTTTCGCGGGCCGCCCGATCGCTGTCCTGCTCGGTGATGCCGAAGAAGCCGCGAAACAGTTCGAGGATCGGGAGGAACGGAATCGCCTTGCCGTGCGAGACCCCGTGCGCTTCGAAGACCGCGATCCCCCGACTTCGGCAGAGCGTGGTAAACTCCATGCAGAGTCGGCTCTTTCCCACCCCTGGGTCTGCCACGATCCCCACAACTTGACCGTTCCCCGCAATTGCCTTCGCTAGATCCGCCTGCAAACTTGCCATCTCGTCGCTGCGGCCGACGAAGCGCGAGAATCCACGGGCGCGTGACACATCGAGCCTGCGCCGTAGTCGCCCGACGCCCCCAAGCTCGTACACGGCGACGGGTTCCTTGACGCCCTTCACCGTCATCCGGCCGAGATCCTGGAGCGTAAACATCCCCTCGACGACCTTTGCCGTGTGCTCGGTGAGATACGCCTTTCCCGGCTCAGCGATCTGCTCCATCCGGGCCGCAAGGCTCGCCGTGTGCCCGAGGGCCGTGTAGTCCATCCGCAGATCGTCGCCGACTTTGCCGACGACGACCTCACCCGAGTTCAGCCCCATCCGCACCGAGAAGCTGATTCCCTTCTCGACGCGAAGCTCGTTCGCGTAGCGGCGAAGATCATCCTGGAGGGACAGCGCGGCGTAGCAGGCGCGCTGTGCGTGGTCTTCGTGAGCGATCGGCGCTCCGAACAGCGCCATGATCCCATCCCCCCGATACTCGTTTACGGTGCCTTCAAAGCGGTGGACGCCGTCGGCGAGGATCCGGAAGAACCGATCCATGATCCGGTGCCACTCCTCGGGATCGATCGACTCCGACAAATCCATCGAGCCCTTCACATCGGCGAAGAGAACGGTCACCTGCTTCCGCTCGCCTTCAAGGGCGGCGCGGGTGGTGAGAATCTTCTCGGCGAGGTGCTTAGGTGTGTAGGAACGCGGCTCCGATGGCGGCCTTGGCTTCTTGCCCCCCGAGAGCGGCTTCCCGCATTCGCCGCAGAACTTAATCGCCGGGGCGTTCTCGAAGCCGCAGCTCGAACACCTGATCTTCAGCGATGCGCCGCACTCGCCGCAAAACTTTATACCGCTCGCGTTTTCGAAGCCGCAGGTTGGGCAACGCATCGAAGGTCCCGTGGGGCCGTCAGCACCCATAGACCCCCGCGCTACAGGGATTCAAGCAACGGGTGCGCAGGCCGCATCGGCGACCATCGTTGCAGAGCTGTCGCGACTCGACCGCAGGATCCGCCGTACCGTCGCCTCCGACACCCCGACCGTCTTCGCGATCGCGCGTCCCGAGAGCCCCCTGGAGGCCATCTCATCGACCGCCTGGACGTTGACCATCGCCCGCCGCCTGCCGAGCCTCTTACCGCGCTTTCGGGCATTCCGAAGACCCGCTCGGACACGTTCCCGAATAATTTCCTTTTCGAGTTCCGCGAAAGCAGCAGAAACGTGGAAAATCATTCTGCCGAGCGGGGTCGAGGTGTCAATTGCTTCATGCAGGGAGACGAACTCAATTCCCAAACTGCGGAATTCGTCAAGAGCCCGAGCCAGGTGAGCAGGGAGCTTCGGGTGTCGAGATGCGCCGTATGTCGAAAAGGTGCAGCTGGGCTGGATGCGGCTCAAGAAGCCGAGCGACCCGCCGATTTCGAACCGGAATGCGGCTTTGTAGCGGCTACCCTCCCCGGCGAATAGACTTCCAGCCCGTGATTCCCGAAAAGGTCCGCACCGTGCTCGCCGCAAAGGGACTCACGGCGAAAGAGTTCGCGCCGGGAAGCACGGCCACGTCCGTGCTGGCCGCGCAGCAGCTCGGCGCCAAGGTGGGCCAGATCGCCAAGTCGCTCCTGTTCGTCGGCAAGGACGGGCGGTTCTTCATGGTGGTATCTCCCGGCGACCGTCGCATCTCATCTTCGAAGCTGAAGGCTGTCACTGGGGTGAAGTCGCGCATGGCGAGCGCAGAGGAAACACTCGCCGCGACCGGGTTCGGGCCGGGGGCGGTCTGCCCGTTCGGTATCGATGCCGCGATATCGCTCTTCATCGATCGCAGTCTCTCCGCGTATGAAACGATCTATCCTGCTGCGGGCACCGACTCTTCGGCCGTACCCATGACGTTCGACGTCCTGGTGGACATCACCGGCGGCAGCGTGGGGGATTTCGTCGCCGAGGCCGCAGACGAATAGGTGTGAACATGGACGCAACGGTAGCCTGGAAGAATCAAGGCTAGAAGACGTTGCGCGCCCGGCCGATGGTGGAGGGCAAGGAGAGCGCGGCTCAGGTCAGAAGCACTGGTCTGGACAGATCCATGATCCGTCGAAAGTCCAATAGACGACTCCTCCGAGCACGATTTCGAAGGCGAGATGCCCTCCCGTCAGAGTGCCGTCGAGAGTGTAGCCAGGTAGGCTCGCGCATGCGGAATTGCTCTGGTCGATTGCGCCTGTAAGGCTTCCGTTAGGCGCGACGGTGAGCGCCCAACAGTTGCCGAAGTTGAGCGCCTGAATCAGCAGGCGATCCTGTCCATTCGCGCCCCCGAAGACGTACACCTTCCCAAAATCCACCCCCCCCGAACAGTTCTGGGGCTGGGGGTCGCAAAAGAAGGGGTACGTCCAGGTCCCTGCGTACGTTCCCTCCAGCGACCCGCTCGCTGGCGTCGGGGTCGGCGTTGGCGGGGGCGGTGGGGAGAAGCAGTCGCCCTGGAGCTTGAACTTCCTCTTGCGGATGTTCGGTCCCTTGAGCGTTGCGGTCACGACGCCGGTCGCCAAGTCCCCCACGGAGCAGTCGGAGCCCGGATGCGAGTGGACGTCCATGTTCCACTCGAAGCGGAAAGACCTTTTCCGTTTTGGCACCGGGATCGTGGTCTGGCTCGGGCTGTCGGGAAAGGCGTCGCACGCGGGAAAGGTCCCGGAGCCGATCTGCAGGGACGCGATCTGCGCCTCGTCGGCCTGCGCGTTGAGCCCGATGGTGAGGTCGGCGTCGGTGTTCGCAAGCTTCTTCCCCACGACGATGACCGTGCACGTCGCCTTACCGTCCGGCGATGAGGTCGGAAGACTATAGCTCTTGGACTTCGTAACCGTCTTGGCGAGCGCCGGGCCCTCGAAGGCGAGGAGGGATGCCACCAACACGACACCGAGTGCCTTCACGGGCCTTCCGTTTCTTTGTGGCTCCTGAAAAGGACCACAACGCTAGCACCCTCGGGGGCTCGCAAGCAAAGGAAATCCACTCCAGAAGGTAAGGCCTCAGTCTCCGTCGTAGGGGCGTGCGGCCGGCACGACCAGCGAGGATGGGGAGGAGGCCGCGATCACGGAGGCGAGTGATTGCGGAAGAGGAGGCGGTAGGTGTCAGCGGAGGGATCGAGAGCGAGGCGATCGAGGGCAGCTTTGAATCGCTGCCCGTAGTCATCAGGGTGGCGACGGCGTAGCGTGACGAGCGTCGTCATGAGGATCTCGCGGGTGCGGGCGCCAGCATCGGACTGCGAGCCGAAGCTCACCTTGCGGGCGATGATCAGCGGTCGCAGCTCGCGCTCGGCGAGGTTGTTGTCAGCCGGCACGGAGCGGTCGGCAGCCCAGTGGTAGAGCCGCTCGGGGTGATCGCGAAAGATACCCTGGAGGCGGTGGATGGCAGGGTGGAGGGCGGGTGCCCCGACGGCATCGAGGATCTGTTGTTTCAGAGCACCGGCCTGGCGGCGGAAATCGTCGTCGCTGATAGCGATGCGTCGTAGTGTCATGGCAGTTGCGAGCAAGGGGGCGAAGGTGTCGACGAAGAGCTGGACCTCGGCGTTGTCTTCAAACTCTCGGCCGCAGTCCTGGACCTCGCGCAGCAGGTGCGCGTAGCAATACTGCAGAGCCACGGGCGCCTTGTTGTAACCGTTGTAGCGGTCGACGCCGAGGACGCCGGGGAGCGGGCCGGTGCCGAAGACCTCCTGTGCGACGGAGGCTGAGCGCGTAGAGCGGAAGCGGAAGATGCTGATCGTAGCCGTGGCGAACAGCCACGCGTAGCCGTTGTGCCCATCGTTTCTCCAACCCGTTTCGTCAGCGTGCTTGACGGGCGAGGCTCGGTACTCCAGCACGAGCCGTTCGGGCACAGCGGCGAATAGCCGTGCGAGCCGATGGAGCGCCCCGACGAGGGTGCCGTAGCCGATGGAAATCTGCGCTTCGAGGCGCCCGAGCGGAACGCCGAAGAGGTAATGCTGCACGGCGAGATGGGCGAGCAGCTGGTTGCCGAGAAGCGCGCGGGGTAATACCCCCTCCGGAGCGCGAGCGCGGAAGTGGCGCCGACAGCGAGGACAGCGCCGGGCGCCGAGTCGGTAGAGGATCGTGCGCGTCCGTGGCGGTGGGATGTCGATCACGGTGCGAGGCTCGAAGCGGCGCTCTTCGAGCTCCACGCCGCAGTGCGGGCAGGTTTGTTCGGCCACTTCGAGAGTTACGACCTCGTCCGCCTCGCTCTCCTTCGCCGTTCTCCGTCCGTGTCCCACGTGCCCGGGTTTGGCACCGCCGCGACGGGCTTGTCGATCCTCGAGCGAGAGCTCGGTGTTGGCTTTGAGGGGGATCTTCGACGACGGGGTCGAGGAGCCGAAGGGACCTTCCGCGCGCGCGATGCGCTCCTGGTAGCGAAGTCGATCGCGAAGAAGCTTGATCTGTTCCGTCAGACCATCGATCTCGCGCTGCTTCTCCAGGCATGCCCTGCAGTATCCCTCGCCGCCCACCACCGCCCGTCCCGCGCTGCGCCTATCGTGTCGGGGGTCGCCGCTTTCGCGTGCGGCGGTGCGCCAGGATCAGCCCCTCGGCGATCTCCACCATTCGCTCTTCGACGCGCCGCCCGTTCTCGAGTGCTCGTTCCAGTGTCGGTACCAGCTCGCGGGGCACGTACAGGCAGCGACGCTTCGTGCCCTTGCGAAAGGTGAAGTTGAACGCCGCGTGCTTCTCGCCGCGTTCACAGGCTGCACAGCCCCGCCGAATGCACGGCTTGGCAACCTCGGCCAAGGTGCCCCGCGCCACCGGCCAAAGCTTCCTGATCTCCTCCAGGAACCGGGTAACGTCGTCCATGCCTTACGTATGCATAAGACATACGTAACACGCAAGCCTTCCTCCCCCTACGGAGACTGAGGCCTTACTCCAGAAGGTAAGGCCTCAGTCTCCGTCGTAGGGGCGTGCGGCCGGCACGACCAGCGAGGATGGGGAGGAGGCCGCGATCACGGAGGCGAGTGATTGCGGAAGAGGAGGCGGTAGGTGTCAGCGGAGGGATCGAGAGCGAGGCGATCGAGGGCAGCTTTGAATCGCTGCCCGTAGTCATCAGGGTGGCGACGGCGTAGCGTGACGAGCGTCGTCATGAGGATCTCGCGGGTGCGGGCGCCAGCATCGGACTGCGAGCCGAAGCTCACCTTGCGGGCGATGATCAGCGGTCGCAGCTCGCGCTCGGCGAGGTTGTTGTCAGCCGGCACGGAGCGGTCGGCAGCCCAGTGGTAGAGCCGCTCGGGGTGATCGCGAAAGATGCCCTGGAGGCGGTGGATGGCAGGGTGGAGGGCGGGTGCCCCGACGGCATCGAGGATCTGTTGTTTCAGAGCACCGGCCTGGCGGCGGAAATCGTCGTCGCTGATAGCGATGCGTCGTAGTGTCATGGCAGTTGCGAGCAAGGGGGCGAAGGTGTCGACGAAGAGCTGGACCTCGGCGTTGTCTTCAAACTCTCGGCCGCAGTCCTGGACCTCGCGCAGCAGGTGCGCGTAGCAATACTGCAGAGCCACGGGCGCCTTGTTGTAACCGTTGTAGCGGTCGACGCCGAGGACGCCGGGGAGCGGGCCGGTGCCGAAGACCTCCTGTGCGACGGAGGCTGAGCGCGTAGAGCGGAAGCGGAAGATGCTGATCGTAGCCGTGGCGAACAGCCACGCGTAGCCGTTGTGCCCATCGTTTCTCCAACCCGTTTCGTCAGCGTGCTTGACGGGCGAGGCTCGGTACTCCAGCACGAGCCGTTCGGGCACAGCGGCGAATAGCCGTGCGAGCCGATGGAGCGCCCCGACGAGGGTGCCGTAGCCGATGGAAATCTGCGCTTCGAGGCGCCCGAGCGGAACGCCGAAGAGGTAATGCTGCACGGCGAGATGGGCGAGCAGCTGGTTGCCGAGAAGCGCGCGGGGTAATACCCCCTCCGGAGCGCGAGCGCGGAAGTGGCGCCGACAGCGAGGACAGCGCCGGGCGCCGAGTCGGTAGAGGATCGTGCGCGTCCGTGGCGGTGGGATGTCGATCACGGTGCGAGGCTCGAAGCGGCGCTCTTCGAGCTCCACGCCGCAGTGCGGGCAGGTTTGTTCGGCCACTTCGAGAGTTACGACCTCGTCCGCCTCGCTCTCCTTCGCCGTTCTCCGTCCGTGTCCCACGTGCCCGGGTTTGGCACCGCCGCGACGGGCTTGTCGATCCTCGAGCGAGAGCTCGGTGTTGGCTTTGAGGGGGATCTTCGACGACGGGGTCGAGGAGCCGAAGGGACCTTCCGCGCGCGCGATGCGCTCCTGGTAGCGAAGTCGATCGCGAAGAAGCTTGATCTGTTCCGTCAGACCATCGATCTCGCGCTGCTTCTCCAGGCATGCCCTGCAGTATCCCTCGCCGCCCACCACCGCCCGTCCCGCGCTGCGCCTATCGTGTCGGGGGTCGCCGCTTTCGCGTGCGGCGGTGCGCCAGGATCAGCCCCTCGGCGATCTCCACCATTCGCTCTTCGACGCGCCGCCCGTTCTCGAGTGCTCGTTCCAGTGTCGGTACCAGCTCGCGGGGCACGTACAGGCAGCGACGCTTCGTGCCCTTGCGAAAGGTGAAGTTGAACGCCGCGTGCTTCTCGCCGCGTTCACAGGCTGCACAGCCCCGCCGAATGCACGGCTTGGCAACCTCGGCCAAGGTGCCCCGCGCCACCGGCCAAAGCTTCCTGATCTCCTCCAGGAACCGGGTAACGTCGTCCATGCCTTACGTATGCATAAGACATACGTAACACGCAAGCCTTCCTCCCCCTACGGAGACTGAGGCCTTACCGAAATTGTACGAATTCTCTTGACAACAGTGCAGACAGGTGCCTTAGCAGTTTTCTCCTAGGGACTGAGACTTGCCTTAGCTATGCATTGTCAAAGCCCTTCCAATAGTTGTCGAGCCCGCTTCACGTCTTTTCTGAGCGGCACACTATTCCTCTTTGCAATAGGGCCCGCGACGATCGAGTACTCTTACGAGATCACCCCGATTGTCTGCGACGATGTCGACAACGATTCAGACGGCTCCCTTCTTTGCGAGTCGCCGAACGACTCAACCGAGGACTTCTCGAAGCACGAGAATGGGCTCGCTGAAAGCGTGGGCGACGCAACGGAGTTCAGAGCAGAGCGCCTTTCGGTAGCCGCGAGATCGCCTCTGGCGCTCCGCGACCAGCATCCCGTGCCCTCGAAGCGACGCCCCTCAGTTGAGCGACGAACTTCGGGCACTTCCTTCATAGATCCCTACTAGATTTCACTTCGTTCCCTCGTCCCGCGTGGCGGACGTTGGTATGTGTACCAACGCTACCGTCACTATTCTTCATTCTGAAACCGTTGGCTGGGCATCGAAGCCGCCAGAACCGATCGAAAAGGAGCAATCGTATGCAGACTCGTCATTTTGCATTGGGAATCGCCTTACTCCTGCTCATCACCATCATTGGCGCCGCTCAAGCCAAAACGCTGCAAGTTCACTGTAAGGGCGCTGGGACTGGCACTCCTGGCGTGGAAACGAACATCGATACCGACGGCGACGGGGCATCCGCGAGCTTGGATCAAGGGCTCGTGAATTGTAACATTGCTAGGTTTTTCTTCCAGGAAGAGGGTGAACTTATTCTCCAACCCACCGTAACCACATGTCCACCAGGGACAGACGAGGAATTACATATCGACTCGACCCAGGGACAACAACGTGGCGTTTGGACAGACGAGAAAACCGAGGATCAGCTCTTTCTTATGAATTCCCAGCAGACGCTCTGTCTCCATGCGTCGACCCTTCCTTTGACGTTTACCTCCTCGGGGCAGACCGAGGCCATTGGGGGAACGGGGAAATACGCAGGCGCGACTGGGACAATTGAGTTTCATGCTACCGGGAGCTATTTGCAGTTCGGGTTTAACGGCATCTCGGGAGCCTTCGGGGGGCTTATCCAATTCACCTCCAGCGATGACGGCACCCTGAACCTCCCTAAAGCCGGGGATGACAAGCAAGACTAAAGCAGACGTCACGGTAAGAAATCCGCGGGCAGCGCCATGGGCGCGAACGACTCGTGGAAGCCCGTGGAAATCTCCCGTGCGTCGTGCGGGCGACCGTGACTAATCTCTCGCTTCCGGACTAATCGACCGGACACAAGAGAGGGCTGCATGACATGTGCAGCCCTCTTCGTTTCGCCGCGCTACGCTACCTTCTCGTACCCGCTCGCCGTCTTCTTGATCTTCTTCGATCTCGCCCACTGCGCCAAGCTGATGCCCGCCGCCTTCCCCGCGAGCTTGCGCACATGGTCGATAGTAAATTTGCTCGGCAGCTTTTTGTAATAACGGTCAGCCTTCGGAGGTCCTTTGCGCCGAGCGGCTCTTCGAACCGCTGTTACTCCACCCGGCGGTCGGCCAACCTTCGGGGGCCTGCCCGCTCCTCGTGGTCTACCCGGTCCGCCGCCTCCGAATAGTTCACTCCTGAAGCTCCGCTCCTCCGCCATGAGCTTCTCTAAGAAACGTCTTGTTACGCTTATTTCTCTACGCAGTTCCTGGAGCGCCGCCTTGCTAGCGTCGCGAGCGCTCGCTACTAAGGCAAGAACATCGGCTCCGAGCTTCTGCAATCCGCCCCGTCTTCTCCGCCTCGCCATACGACCTCCTTGCTGTTGATTTGCAGTTCGTCAAAAATCAGCTAGCTACCAGCGCCTCGATCCTGGCAAATGCCTCGGCGATGCGCGCCGCTGCGTACCGAAGGACCGCTTGAGCGCGACGCGTGGGGCGCGCAAACGGGTGAGGACGGACACGAGCAGCGTCACAGATTCCTCACAAAGAAATCGCGCGCCGCCGCGCTGGTGCCGTCGAAGCCCTCAAGATACGAGGCATAGTGATCCGCTTTGACGATGTACAGCTCCTTGGGATCGCGCGCCCGCTGGTACATCTCCAGCGCCAGATCGGTGGGGGTTGATGAATCGTTGCTGGAGACGATCATCAGCAGCGGCGTGGGGCTGATCAGCTCCATGTATCCCGTGACGTCAAAATCGAGCAGGTACTCCAGCGAGCGGATTGTGACTTTGTTTTCCCACTTCAGGCCGGGCACCTGCTTCACGTAGTCGTGGAAGTAGTTGTGCGTGCGCCTGCCGGGGAAGGCGGCAGACTCACCCTCCTTGTCGCTCGTCACGGGGATGTAGCGTGAGGGCTCGCCCTTCATGCGGCGCTCGCGATCCTCGTCGATCATCTTGAGAAAGTCAGGGATCTCCGCCAGGCGCAGGAATTGCAGAATGTTCTTCGGCCCGTGCACGAAGGGCACCTGGCTGACCACTGCCTTCACGCGCTTGTCGAGCGCCGCCACGCCGAGCACCGTACCGCCGGTGTAGCTGGTACCCCAGATCCCTACGCGTGCCGGATCGACCTCGGGCTCCTGCTGAGCGAAGGTGATGGCGCAACGGTAATCGCGGCGCTGCGCCACCGGGTCGATGTCGTGTCGCGGCGTGCCGTCGCTGTCACCCAAGCAGCGGTTGTCGTAGACCAGCACCGCCAGCCCGCCCTTGCAGAACACGTCGGCGTAGCGGTCGAGGGTCATTTCCTTGAGCGCGGTGAAGCCGTGCGCCATCACCACCACCGGCAACTTCCCGGTCTTCTGGTCGGGCACATAAAGCCAGCCGCGCAGCGTCACGCCGTCGGCATTGAATTCGATATTGCGGCGCATGAATGGTCCTCCTCCTTATTCCGTCTGAAGACTTGGTACTGACTCCGGTCCCAGCGCTCTGCGACGCGTAGGCATTGTTGCTTACTATGGTCGACATCAACACCTTCGGCGGCTCCCGAGTCATTACCAAAGGTCAAGTGATCTCTCAAAAACCACCCCGACCAGCGAGAACTTAAAGTGATTGGGTCCCCCTTTGGTTGGTTTCATCATGTTCGACCGCAAGCAAATCGAGCACCGGCTCGAAAGGAGGCCAGGCGCTGTGATTGCAACTACTGCAGGTCGTCTCGGCCCCCTGGGGATCTCGTGCTACGCTCTGAGCCCTTGCTCACCGATGCAGGCATGCGCCGCCGATGGGTCGATCCCAAGCGCCCGGCAGCACCAGTCGAACCCTGCCACGTCGTCCGACCTGCGAGCGATCCAGGCGATAGCTCTCTTCCTTTCGTCGTCCGACGCAGGTTTTCGACCACGGCAGACTTTCAGGGCGTCGTCGAGAAGAGCAGTCCAAAGCCGTTGCTCGCCGGTAGACCGAGAAGTTGAGTGATGCTCGACGCGAAGGAAAAGGTGGCTCAAGGGGCAATAGAACCGCAGATGCGCATAGCGCGTCAAGCCGACGAGCGTTGTGACGCACGGCGCGTTCGATGCCTCATCGCGGGTCCCCATATGTGGGCTCCTTCGGAAGCCCGATCGACCTGTCGGTCACGGTGGCCCACGGTCCCTCCGTACGCAACGATCGCCGCACCGTCAGGCTAGATCGCGCTCGCGGCGATGTTGACGGTCAGCGCCAGTAACGCCGCGTTGAACACGAAGGAGACGATTCCATGCGCGGCTGCCGTCCGGCGCATCGGCTTGGAGACGATCGCCACGTCGGAAACTTGCGAAGTCATCCCGATCACGAACGAGAAGTAGACGAAGTCCCAATAGTCAGGCTCCTCTCCGCCGGGAAACGCGAGGCCGCCGCCCTTGCCGCCGCTCTCGTGGTAGAAGTCGTGCGCGTAGTGCAACGCGAAGATCATGTGCGTGAACGCCCACGACCGTAAAAACGGGGTCTCTCGTCGGTTCGGCAGCGTCGGATATGGAGCGATTACGTCAACCAGGCCGCTTGTCCCGCCTATCCGCAACGGTTGTCCCTCTTTGGTCATTCGCGCTGTTTGGAGTCACGCCGCCTCACCTCAGCGCCGTAGAATGAATCCGAGGCCTGGCAGCGTGTGTACGAGTATCCAGGCGTCCTGGCCGAGCTGATTCAGGACCTCCTCGATCTCCTTCGGTCCCACGTTCGGTCCGGCCTGAGCGATCTTGTATTCGATCCTCTTTGTGACCGTGGGCCGAGAGCAACTCGCTATGGTCACTGCCAGGTTGAAAGCGAGTAGGACGATCGCGATCCACAAAAACCGGACCGGCTGCGAATGGCGCTGGAGGGAGCGCTTGGCGCCGTTTCCCGTGTGCGTACGCAAAGCTCAGTCAGCGCCGGTTAGCTCTATCCACTGACCCCCGTAGTAATAAAGAATGACGGATGCTTTCCCCACGAAAGAATCTTCAATCCCTTGATGGTCGATGGGGGGCGGTTTCGGCCCACCAAACTCTCTGTGATAGCGGGTAATACTTACTTCGTTCACAGCGGAAATCATCCGGGAATAACCGATTTTCCCCTCCCCAACAGTCTGGAGCCAGGTTTTGTCAGGACCGTTGACAAGCTGCGACACCCCTTCAATAGAGTTTCCCATGAAGACTAGGATGCTTGACTCGCCGCCTTGTGAGCAGAGGACTGCCCAATCGATGTGTCCCTTGCCGGTGAAACTCCCTTTGATGACGTTATGGGGCTTGGGGTATCCGTCAACCTGTGGAATGGTACATTGCCTCCTATTAAGTTCGTTGAGGATGGCTGGCGGCAATTTGGGGAAGGCACCAGGCCGCATCCGTCGGATTTCATTGGCAGCTTTTTCCCAGTCGAGAGCGCTGGGTGTCTGCTGGCTCCGAACCGGAGCAGCGAATACGAGGAAGCCCAAGGCAGTTATTAATAACTGGAGAATCGTCAGGGTCTCCGGCGACCAGAATAATAGCAGAAATCGGCATCCCGTTTGCCCGGATTATCCGGGGGTACGCGGGCGAGGCGAGCGAAGGGGCCTAAGCGATCTTCTGGTATCCGTCGGCCGTCTTCTTCACTCGTTTCGCTCTCACCCATTGCGCGACACTGATTGGCGTCGCCTTTCCGGCAACCTTCCGAACGTCGTCGATCGTGAACTTGCCCGGCAGCTTGGCGAAGAATCTGTCGGCCCTCGGCGGTGCTCTACGACGACACGCTGCCTAGCCCACTCTAACGCATGATCTACGTGCAAGCGACGCTGTCGGCAGGTTGACAGCCGGTGCGAATCGCCGGGCGGAGCTGCACGGTCAACCGGTTTTATGCATTTCGATTCGCGGGAGCCGGAGCGACCCTCCATGAGACACTCAGCTTTTTCTTCGCGGGCTGTAGCTTGGCTGCGTCTTGATCCACGCTTCACTTCACCGGCCCGCCGCAGCAGATCCGTCCCTTGGGCGACGCCTTGGCCCGGTAGGGGGCTCACCGGACTCGGCATACGCCGACGCGATACATGGGAACGTTAGCAGGTCACGTGCAGGATCGCGTTTGTGTCCTCCGGGTTCTTGCGCAACTCCTCAACCGCCTCGGCTGTCGGGAGGATGAGCAACTGGACATGGCTGGTCCTGATTCCAATTCAAAGACTCCCTCGCGCGCGAGGAGTTGAAGATCGAGCGAGCGCGCAATGGCGTGGCCGAAAGAACGTTCCGGAGAAGTATACCCTTCTTAAATTCGGCTGTCAGACGCAACGTCGCGAAATGGTCATCGATAGCTGAGCCAGCAAAAGAGCTTCATACTCGTTATGGCTACCGAGCTGGGCAGCAGCCTGCGCAGCGACGTGTGCTGCGAGGCTCGCGAGACTCGCTTTCGATAGCTTACCGAGCGCAGCCTCATCAAGAACTACTTCGGCTGGCGGTGCAGGCCGAACAGCTCCTGGCCGGTCGCGGCTCGCTGCCCGTTCGAGGCTTCTCTCCGTCGCGTCTGCCACTGCCTCGGCTCGATCAACAGCGGCTCTGACTTCCCGATGAATTGCCGCGACAGCGGTCGAATCGACGCGTTCGAGTGCCGCCCGAGCCGCGAATTCTGCGGCGGCATCTTCACGGTCTCTCCCGGTAATCCAATCTTCCGCCCAGGCCCGCCACTCCGCTTCCTCGTAGACCTTCCACGCCATCTGAATCGCTTCGGCGACCTTTCCCTGCTCTGGTGATGTGTCCTCGCTCATTGCCGTGACTCCCTTTCCTCTCCACAAAGCCTCATGCGCGTCTCGGCGTCAGCATAGACCCACGATGGTCGATGTGTTGCGCGTCGTGAAACTCATCGATTCCTGTGCGACACGTTCGGCAACTTCATCGACAACGTGAACGGACGGCGCATGATCCGGATCTCGACGTGAGCTTCGATGTGTTCACGCCGTTAAACTAGCTCGTCACCTCGACCGGCGATGCGACTCCGAGCTCGGCCAGGCGCTCGTACAATCTCGCGTTCGTCTCGCGCATCGCCTGAACCTCCAGCGCGTACTCCTTCAACTTGTACTCGGCCTCGATCGTTTCGGAAAACTTCAAGCTCTCGAAGATTATTTTTAACGCCGAGAACACCGCGTGAGCCTGCTGCGGGTCGAGCCGCTCCGACAAGACGAGATTGGCAATTTTCTGCGCGGCGGCCTCGATGCCCTTCCGCGACCGCACGCGGATTAGCCTTGGGCTCGGAGCCACGCCTATGGGTCGCCATGGTCTACCAGGGCGCCCAGACCCCCCACCCCCCGTCATGTAGGTGACTGGTGTCCCCCCCGACACAGATTGCTTGGCGTTTTCCATGATTCCAGCCTCGCTACGTATCGTCCGTTTCTACATCCCGACCATGCCTTTTTTACGCTCGGGTCATTTTCCTCCTCGCGCTAAAATTGGCGGCCAGTCAATGACGAAATGGGCCGCCTCGCCCGTTGGCTGAATCTCACGGGAAAGATCCCCTCGAATATTTCCCTGCGGCCATCAATTTCCTGCTGAAGTTTCCATCCACCCACTATTTTCCAAGCGCGACCCGGCGCGCTGGAAAAATGATTATTTTGTTTCACCTGCCTTCAGGGATCATATTTTTTAGTCCATCGTATTAAATGCCGGAAGTTTTCCGTTTATTGCGATCGTCGGCGCTACAACAGTCGCCCCAAGTGTCGGTCGATCGCAGATTCGGGCTACTAGCCGACCAGCGCCTTGTCGCACTCAGCAACGCGCTGGCGCCCCAGCCAGTATAAAGCGGTTCTGCTGTCTTCCTGTTCCGATCCACGCGGGTTGCAATTACGGGTCACTGACGGCGTTTGATCTCCTCCGTCGCATTGCCAGCGCACGGTAGCGAGATCGAGTTTCGCGGCGGTCTGCGTAGATGCGCATCGCCAGTCCCGAGAATCTCATTGTGAAGGGACGGCGTCGGTCGACATGCGCAGTCCGTAGACGTCATGCAATTTCTCACCAGAGTCATTTCGTCATTGACACGTACCGGGTTGTTGGGCTTTGATATGAAACATCGCGATCTGAAGAGATCGCGCTGATCGGCCGGTATGAGCGCCGAGGGTCGATAGCGACCCAGCGCGCGACGGGGACGTCGCGACTACCCGGTAATGGGAGGCGGAGAGAGGTCCGCCAAAGGGGGTCGTGCATGGTCACCAAAGTTAACGTCGCGCCAACGGTCACTTCAGGTCCTTTTTCCGGCACATCATCAACTCGCTACCTCCGCGATCCGGAATGTCGCCTCGTTACGGGCCTTTCGAGGTCCACCCGCTGGCGCCTGGAGCGTGCTGGTCAGTTCCCTCGCCGTCGTAAGCTCTCCGCACGTGCTGTCGGGTGGATCGCCGCCGAGGTCGAACGATGGATGCGCGAACGAGTGGTGCAGGGACCGCCTGGCCGAAGAGCGGCGCGGGATGCGGCGCACGCAGGAGTGTAGACGATGACAGCCGCCGATCTTGCGCAAGCACTAGGGGGCCGCCGTGTCACTCGCGGTTGGATGGCACGATGTCCAGCACAT
This sequence comes from uncultured delta proteobacterium, assembly GCA_963745025.1. GTDB lineage: Bacteria > Desulfobacterota > Binatia > JACPRU01 > JACPRU01 > CAVQIG01. Next base: position 476,443 of record CAVUWD010000006.1, on the reverse strand, counting down.
GATGATCGAAAACCTTCCCTATCAATCGCCGAAGGCGACGATCGTAGCGTCGTAGTGAAGTGCTTTGCGGGCTGCTCGCAGGACGCCGTGATCGCTGCTCTTCGAGAACGTGGCTTGTGGTCAAGCGGTGCCACGACGAAGGGCGACGCGCGCAAACGCGAGCGACCGAAGCGTTCGAAGGGCCAGGAGGGGGAGGGGGTCTCCATCTACGTCGAACGGGATTGAACCGTTGAACAGCTCGCTCGGCCTGACGCTCGAGCAGTACGCGGAGGCGAAGCGGTTCCCGGTCGAATTCCTCAAGAGTCTCGGGATGTCGACCATCAGTTACATGGAGCAGCCAGCAGTCCGGATTCCATATCTTGACCGGCTTGCCATGCCGGGTGCTGTGCGGTTCCGGCTCGCTCTCGAAGGACCGGATCGATTTAGGTGGAAGACGGGCGCGAGGCCAAGCCTCTACGGTCTTTGGCAGTTGGATGCCATTCGAAGCGCTGGCGAAGTCACCCTGGTGGAGGGCGAGAGCGATGCTCAGACACTTTGGCTTCACAGCATTCCCGCCCTCGGGATTCCAGGGGCTTCCAGCTGGCAGGAGCAGTGGGCAAGCTTCTTGGACGATATCCCGATCATCTACATCATCATCGAGCCGGACAAAGGCGGCGAAGCTGTGCTCAGCTGGCTGGGCAACTCGCGCATTCGCGATCGTGTCCGGCTCGTCCGGATCGTCGGCGCGAAAGATCCTTCCGCGCTGTACGTGGCCGACCCAGCTCAGTTCGTCGAGGTGTGGCGGGCTACCGTCGACGCTGCTGTATCACTCGCGAGAATCCAAGCCGACGAGCTGACAAGAAAAGCTGCGGAATCGTACACTTCTGCCGAGAGTCTCCTTGGGGACCCGTACCTAATCGATCGCATCGCGGATACGATTCGTGCGCGTGGGTACGCTGGTGACGGTCGCCCCGCGATGATTGCGTACGTGGCGGCAACATCCAGACTCATCGAACGGCCGATCAACCTAGCTTTCGTCGCTCAGTCATCGGCTGGCAAGAACCGCGCGGTAGACGCGGCGCTCGACCTGATGCCGCCGGAAGCGTTCTACCTTGTAAGAGCGAGCTCCCCCCGAGCTCTCGTCTACACGGATGAGGACTTTCAAAACCGTGTTGTCGTCGTGGCGGAGGCCGATTCGATTCCCGAAAATGGCCCGGCAGCCTCTGCAGTTCGTTCAATCGCGGAAGACAGCGAGCTCGTATACGAGGTAGTCGAGCGCATCGACGGAAAACTCGTAACCCGGCGTATCAAAAAACGCGGGCCAACCGGGCTCATCACGACGTCGACGCGAAGCCTTGGAGGGCAAATGGGGACTCGCGTGCTGGAGATCCCCATCTCCGACGATCCGCTGCAGACCCGCGCGGTCCTCAATGCCCACGCTGCAGCCGCGATGCCGACGCGCGGCACGGTCGTGGAAGTAGCGCAGTTCCGTGATCTCCAAGTTTGGCTCGCGACTGCCGGTGAACGGCGCGTGGCGGTGCCTTTCGCCAATGTGCTCGCAAAGCTCGTGCCGGTCCAGGCAGTACGGATGCGACGCGATTTCCCCAAGCTGCTTAGCTGCATCAAGGCCATCGCACTGCTTCACCAGTGCCAGAGAAGCCGCACCCCCGAGGGCTGGATCGAAGCGACGATAGATGACTACGCCATAGCGCGAGACCTCCTAGAGACGATCTTCGACGCCGTCGCTGCCGACGGTGTGACCGCAACCGTGCGCGCGGCGGTGTTGGCGGTGAAGGTCGGCGAGGATGTCAGTGTGGCAGAGCTCGGTCGACGTCTCGGTCTGGCACGGAATACCACCTTCTACAGGGTGAACAGGGCAATCAAGGGCGGTTGGCTCCTAAACCTGGAAACGAGAACGGGCTATCCCGCGCGGCTCGTACTCGGTGCTCCCCTCCCCGACGAGACTCCGGCGTTGCCCGAAGCCACGACGTTGCAGGCCCTGTTCAACGGTTCAGCCCGTTCCGACGTGAATCCGGACCCCCTCCCCCCACCGGAATTTGAAGAAGGTGTCGTATGAGGCCAGCTGCTCTTCTCGACGAACTACGTCATCGTGGCATCCACATCGAGGTTGACGGCGAGACCCTTCGTTACCGAGCGCCCAGGGGCCAGCTCACCCCCGAGCTACGACTAGCCATCGGCAGCCAGAAGGCCGCGCTGCTCGAGCTTTTAAAACCCCATCCGGAGCAGGGTTGGGCCATTAGGCTGTTCAGCCGAATCCTCGATCAGGAAATCTGGCTCGTCGAGGACGACGCCGAAGCATTCGTGGACCAGCTTCGCTGGGAGGGCGACGCCAGGCCGGTCTTCACCGTGGCGGAGGTGTTGATCCTCGAGAACATGCTGGAAGCGGATGCGCGTGAAATTTTGCGCGCTCTCGCCAAAAGCAGGAGCATCTCCTCTGGCCCCTCGATGCACCCGGTCAGTCGGTCCGAAGACGCATGACCGTGGGAAAGCAAGAGCTCGTGGGCGCCGGTGCCAGAGGACCTCGGGCAGGCGCGCTTGTCGAGGAGCTCCGGCGGCCGCGGGAGTTGGTGCGCGGCGGCGACCGGCGTGGGCCCGAGATCGGAGCGAACGAATGACTCGCGCCGAGCAGGAGCTCTCCGTGATCGATAACCGCGCCGACGAGAAACTAATCGTTTCGAGCACGCATCCGTCGTGGACTAGGAAGCTCAATCGCCTTGAGCAGCAAGGACTCGCGCGCCGAACCCGAACCATCACCGCTGTCGAGAGCGGCAAGCGGGAAGTCCTGGGCGGTGAGTGGGAGGTGGATCGCGCATCGGTTGCACTCCGACTCGCCGTTCGGCGGAAGGCAAGCGCGGCGCAGAGAGGCGCGGCGGCCAAGGCTGCGGCTGCCCGTTTTCGTCGGCAAACGAACGCGGGCGCGACGATTTCGACCCCAAGCCGGACGGGAAACGGCATAGAGGTCGTGCCGGGCCGCGAAAAGACTAGGAAGTCCGCCCGCGCGATGGGTAAGCTCCGGGAGGCGCCGTGAGAACCGTGGCTGGCGCTGCGAGCGCGCTCACCACGACGGCCGCTACGGGCCCACGGCGTGGAACGCCTAGGGACGGCGAAGCGTGAGCGAGGTCCGACCCAGCCCGAGCCTAGACGAGCTGGTGGCCGACCCGAGCAAGGCGGGCGCGCTCAACACCGACGCCGTCCGAAGCGTGCTCGCGCGGTGCGCGGCGGCGGCTCCGCAACGTAGAGGAATCGCCGTGAGGTATCTTTTCGTCTACCGGCTCATGGCGGTGGCGACGACGTCCACGATCGCGACCGCCAGCATGGTGACCTTCATGTCCGTGAATTTCCACGATCAAGATCATGACGTTGTCGCAATGGCTCAACGAGGGTAGGTCGAGTTGCTGATGATCATCACGATCAAAACGGTTACGACGCTGGCCACGGCATCGGCCATCGACACCGCCGAGGCGGCGAGATCGGTCGGTTACGCGGAAGAGCGGTTACGATTTGGAGCCAGCAGGAGCGACAACCCGAGGTGAGGCAGCTGTGAGTGATCAGGCCGCTATCCTTGCCGATCTTGAGCGACTCGTTTTCAAGGTGCCGCTTGAGAGCATGCCCGCACTCCTCGGCGAGATCGAGCGTATCAAGGTGCTTCTCTGGATTCGGCTGAACAATCGAAGCGACGACGATCCAGCGGATAACGGCCACCTTCTGACGGCCGAGCAGGCGGCGGAATACCTGAAAGTTCCGAGAGCCTACGTGTACGAACTCGCACGACGGGGCGAACTCCCGTCGGTCCGCCTAGGCGAGAGGTACGTTAGGTTCACGGCGCGGGCGCTGAGCGAATTGGCGGCAGATCCAGCAAGGTCGAGACGACCGGTAGGGTAGGGCGTGGCAACGATCAGGAAGCTCGGAAAGCGGGGAAGACGCGGAGCGCCTCGCTGGCTCCTTGACGCGCGTGACCTTCTTGGGCCGAGGCGGGGGCGCGAGACGTTCCGATCCGAAGCCGATGCGAGGCGAAGGAAGGCAGAGCTCGAGCTTGAACACTATTCCCATCCAGGTCGCAGGCGTCGCTCGACGCTCGCACGCCTTTCCGGAGATCTGACGCTTGATGAGTACCAAGTAGTCTGGCGAGAGCGGGCCGAAGGCGAAATCGCGCCCCGCACTCTCGCCACGTATCTCGACTCGTACCGGCTTTACATTCACCCCTACCTCGGAACGGTTTCCCTGCGCGACATCAAGCGCACGGTGATCAAGGATCGACTTGCAGCGCTGCGACGGTCTGGGAAGGGGAGGAACACGGTTCGGCTTGCGCGTGCGGCGCTGTCCGTCATTCTCTCCGAGGCGGTGGAGGACGAGATCCTGACCACCAATCCCGCGTTCCAGGTGCGGACCCGTGGCCGCCGCCGACCCGATCGGATGAAGCAATCGGAGAAGCTCGCGAAGGTGCGGCCATTCAGCCAGGCGGAACTCGACGTGCTTCTTCGCAGCGCCGATGAGACCGAGCGGCAGCCGCTCGCGGCCTATTTTTGGATCATGGGCAGGGCGGCGCTTCGACCAGCAGAAGCTATCGGCCTCCGTCCAGCAGATGTCGATTTCGTGAACGGCGACATCCTGGTGAATGGCTCGTACCAGGAAGTCACCTTCCGCTCACTCGATCCGAAAGAGAAGCCCAAGCACGTAGACCTCCCGGATTCGCCGACGAAGACCGGCATCTGTCGAAGAGTCCCGATGTCCCGGCTTCTCGCCGAGCGGCTGCGGCGGTATGTGACGTGGGCAAAGGCTGAGACGCTGCGGGAAGGCTGGCGCGGCGTCCGGGAGTATCTGCTCTTCTCTGAGGCGGCAACGCCGCTCAATCAAGCGAACGCAGCCAAGGCCTTCAAGCGGGTGCTGAAGGCGGCAGGCCTTCCGGTCTCGCATTCGCCCTACGATCTCCGCCACACCGTGGCGTCGATCCTGCTCAAGAAGCGGACGCCGCTTACTGACGTGGCGAAGGTGCTCGGCCACTTCAAGCCGGACGGTACCCCAAACCCGGCGACCACGCTGCTCTGGTACGCTCACTGCCTACCGAGCGGAGATGATCGCTGTGTCGATCTTCTCGACACGCCCGAGCCAGGGGGCACGCTCGCCGCCACCGGAACCGGCGGCGACTTAGGCATCAGTGGCATCACTTCTGGAACCGAAGCGCCGTCGAACAACGAGAAAGACGAGCAAAAGTCAGCGCGCCCGGAGGGATTCGAACCCCCAACCCTCAGATCCGAAGTCTGATGCTCTGATCCGTTGAGCTACGGGCGCTGACTGAAGCCCATCTAGCTTATTTCTGCTGTCGTCAACTGGCAAGTCACCCACGATCGGGATCGCGTCTCAGGGGATTGACCGCGGGCCGAACCGTCGTACCATCTTGCCGAGCCAGATGATCACCGAGAGCGACATCGAGCGGCGGAAGGGGCGCAGGGCCCTGGCGATTCTCCTCGGCTTCGTGTTGCTGATTCCGCTCGCGATCGGCGTCGGGTCCTATCGCCTGCTCACGCGCCGGAGCCAGCAGGCAACTCCGACTTTTGCGCCTCTCCGGGCGACTCCGGCGGTGATGCGGCCGACGGTCGCCGCTCCCCCCACCATGCCGCCGCGAGCCGATCTACCGCCGCTAGACTCGAGCGATGCGCTTCTCCGTACGCTGGCCGCGACCCTCTCCTCGAATCCCGCCTGGGCGAAATGGCTGCTCACCGATCGGCTTGCGCGACGCTTCGTGGCTTCGGTGGACAACGTCGCCGAGGGCCGCTCGCCGAAGCCGCACCTCGGTGTTCTCGCTCCGAGCGGGGAGTTCAAGGCCAAAGAGCGGCGCGACGCGGCGACGATCGACCCGGCGAGCTACCGACGCTACGACGTCGTCGCCGATGTCATCGCTTCGCTCGACGTGAAGGGCTCGGCGCGGCTCTACCAGGAGACCCGGCCGCTTCTCCGCGACGCGTACAAACAGCTCGGCTACCCCGATCGCAACTTCGACGACACCCTGGCGAAGGCGATCCGGCAGCTGCTGGCGACCCCCGAGCCCGCGGGCGACGTTGCCCTCCGTCCGGCCGTGAAGAGTTGGAAGCTCGCGGATCCCGCGCTCGAAGAGCTGGCGCCGGCTCAGAAGCATCTGCTGCGCATGGGTCCGGAGAACGAGAAGAAGATCAAGCAGAAGCTCCGCGAGCTCGCCGAGGCGCTGAATCTCTCCGTGTGAGCGGGCTCGTTTCGGCCGCGCGCATGGGGTAAACGTGCAGCGATGAAATGGCTCGCCTACGCGATCGCGACGGTCGTCGCCGCATGGGCCGTCGCCGGCCTGCTGATGCATCTCGGCATGCAGCGCCATGCGATGCTCGATTTCGACCCGGATATCCCCGACGCCCGACCGGGCGAGCGCATGGCGGCAGCGATTGCCGCGGTGATGGAGCATGAGCTCGATTCGGTCACGGGGTGGCGGCCGAACGATTTCTTCCTCTGGGGCCCCGGGCTGTTCGCGGACAACAACGCAAACCGACAGTTCGGGATCATCCTGGCCGTGCGCGAGACCACGCGCGTGCTGAAAGACCATCTCACCAAGGTCTCCAGCGATCAGTACGACCCGATCCTCGTGGATGCCGACACGATGTTTCGCAATGACGCCGAAAAGCTCTGGTTTCCCTCCGCCGAGAGCCGCTTCAAGCGGGGAGTGGCGGACCTCAGGAGCTATATCGCCGGCCTGCACGAAAATCCGCCGCGTTCCAAGCCCCTGAACCGGCGCAACATCGAGCTGATCCGTCTCTTTCAAGCGTGGAGCGACATGCTCGGCGACGCGCACTCATCGCTCTACCGCGACGACGTCGGGCTCCTCCACACCGACGACGTCTTCTATCACGCGCAGGGCGTGGCGCACGTGATGTACCACGTTCTGCGCGCGGTGCACGTCGAGTATCAGGGCGGCTTCCAGAATCGGCCGATCCTGGACACGCTCATCGAAGAATGCGCGGCGGCGCTCTACCAGGCCGCGACGCTCAAGCCGCTCGTGGTTCTCGACGGCGGCCCGGCGAGCATCTTCGCCAATCATCGGCGGAACCTCGACGCCTACGTCAACGAAGCGCGTCAGAAGATGTATTCGATCCGCGAAGAGCTGGAGAAGTGAGCCATCTTGAAGCGACGGACGTATCGTGGACGGCTCCTCCGCCCTGCGAGCATAGCGGCTCCGGCCGAACGCTCAGAGCGGCGAAGTGAATCGACGTCTACGCCGCCTCGAAGAGCCCCGCAGCGCCCATGCCGCCGCCGATGCACATGGTGACGATCCCGTAGCGCTTCTTGGTGCGTCGTAGCTCGTTGAGAATCGTCCCGGTGCAGCGCGAACCCGTCATGCCGTACGGATGGCCGATCGAGATCGAGCCGCCGTTCGGATTGAGCTTTGCGGGATCGAGGCCGAGCTTGTCGCGGCAATAGACAACCTGCGAGGCGAAGGCCTCGTTCAGCTCGATGACGTCGATGTCGCTGAGATTTTTGCCGGTGCGCTTGAGGAGCTTCGGTACGGCGAACACCGGTCCGATGCCCATCTCGTCGGGCTGGCAGCCGGCGATCTGGAAGCCGCGGAACACGCCGAGCGGCTTGACGCCGAGCGCCTTCGCTTTGTCGGCCGACATCAGCAGCGTCACCGATGCGCCATCCGAGAACTGCGATGCGTTGCCGGCAGTGACCGTGCCTCCCTCGGGCGTGAACGCGGGCGGCAGCTTGGCGAGGCCCTCGAGCGTCGTGTCGGGCCGGTTGCACTCGTCGATCTTGACCGTGGCTTCCTTCTTCGATTCCTGTCCAGTCGCCTTGTCCTTGACGAGGTATGTGGTCGTCACCGGGAAGATCTCGTCATCGAACTTCCCCGCCTTCTGGCCGGCCGCCGTGCGTTGCTGGGAGAGCAGGGCGTACTTGTCCTGCTCTTCGCGGCTGATCTTGTAGCGCTCCGCGACCACCTCGGCGGTGATGCCCATCGGCATGTAGATCGCGCGCAGATTCTCCATCAGCCAGGGATTGAAGACGTCTTTCTTGTTCCAGTCGTTCTGCAGCATGGTGATCGATTCGGAGCCGCCCGCCATGACGACGTCGGTGCCCTCGTTCATGATCTGGTGCGCGCCGAACGCGATCGCCTGCAGACCCGACGAGCAGAACCGGTTGATCGTCGTGCCCGCCGCGGTCACCGGCAACCCGGCCAGCATCGCGGCGTTTCGCGCCATGTTGAAGCCCTGCGGTCCCTCCGGGAACGCGCAGCCGAGAATCACGTCTTCGACCTCGGCGGCGTCGAGCTGAGGAACCTTCTTCAAGAGGTCCTTGACGCACATCGCCGCGAGATCGTCGGGTCGGGTCAGGTTGAAGGAGCCCCGGAACGACTTGGCCATGGGCGTGCGGGAGCTGGCGACGATTACTGCTTCACGCATGAAGTTCTCCTCAAATGGTAAGGGGGTCGGCTCTTTGCTAAGAGCAATTCCGGTAGCACCCGCGAAAACCAGGGGCAAGGGAGGATGCTGAAAAACCGGATCTCACTCGTCCTCGCCGCGCTGGCGATCGTGGCCGGATGCGGCGCCGAGAGGCCGAATCCGCGGTTGATCCTCCGTTATGAGAAGGGCCTAGAGACGACGGACCTGAACTCGCTCGTTCAGCAAGCGGGCCCGGGCCCGGTCGCGGTCATCGAGCTCGGGCGAACCGCCTGGGTGAGCCATCACCTCGCGGTCGTCCGCGAGGCGGAGACGCCGCAATATCATCGCTTCCACGACCTCACGGTGGTCGTGCTGCGCGGTGAGGGCGTCATGGACCTGGAGGGCAAGCGGTTCGCGATGCGGCCGGGCGACGTGGTGCAAATTCGCCGCGGCGTTCGCCACTTCTTCCGCAACGGCGGCAAGGATGCGGCCGCCACGTTCATGACGTTCTCACCGCCGTTCGACGGTCGCGACACGGTGACCGCCGAGGCCCCCGCGGCCGAGCAGCCGCCCCCGCCTGCGAAGGAGGGACAAGCGCCCACCGCTGGAGGAGAGGGCGCTAGCTCGGTAGGCGGCGCGGCCGGAGCCGGGATCGCGACCGACGGGAGCGATCTGTGACGCAGTCTCTTACGCCCTGACGGAGGCTCACCGATTGCCGTTCGCAATCTTCGACATCGAGACGCGCATCGACAAGCGACTGGTGAACGAAACCCAGTTCCGCGGCCGCGGTCTCTCCGATGAAGCGGCCTTCGAAACGCTTCGGCGCGAGCTCGTGGAAGAACGCGGAAGCGATTTCTTCCCGCTGTCGTTTCACGTTCCGGTCTCGATCGCGGTCGGCTCGGTCTCTTCGGACTATCTTCTGCAATCCGTCGAAAGCCTCGCCGAGCGCGAGTACAGCGAGGAGCAACTGGTCCGAGAGTTCTGGGAGCGTGTGGAGAAATTCCGCGGTTGCCTCGTATCCTTCAACGGTCGGCAGTTCGATTTCCCGGTGCTCGAGCTGCAGGCGCTCCGCTACGGCTGCGCGGTGCCGAGCTACTTCGGGGAGGATTCCCTCTACCGGCGCCGTTACCAGGTCGGCAAGCATCTCGATCTCTACGAGTTCATCACCAACTTCGGCGCCTACCGGGTGCGGGGTGGATTCGACCTGCTGCTCAGAACGATCGGTCTGCCGGGCAAAGGGAAGATCGACGGCTCGCAGGTGCAGGAGCTTTGGGATGGGGGCCGCCTGGCGGAGATCCACGAATATTGCCGGCGCGACGTGATCCAGACCTACTACCTCTTCCTGCGCGTCGAGCTGGTGCGAGGCAGACTGACGGCCGAACGCTACGGGCAGCTTCTCGATCACACGGCACAATTCCGCCAGACCCTCGAAGAGGTCGGGGGACGTTGACGACGTTTCCGGCCTTCTGGGGTTCAATTCCTCGCCCAGATGGCGAACCGTAAGCAGCCGCGCTCTCGGCGCTCGGCGCGGAGATGGCTTCCCAAGGCACGGTGGAAGCGCGCGCTCCTCGCGGCTACGGGCTTGTGCGTGATCGCAGGGCTGCTGCTGTTCTGGCGACTCTACAGTCAGGTCGAAGAGTTTCTCGCCGGCCGGGCGCCCGGACCGATTCGCATCTACGCGGATTCGACCGTCCTACGTCCCGGAATCAACGTCGAGGGATCGCACCTCCTCGAGCGCCTGCGCCGTCTCGGCTACGAGGACGCCTCCGGTGTACCCCGCCAGCCCGGGACATTCCGTGCCGGCCGGGATCGAATCGACATCGCTCTTCGCGGCTTCGTCGATCCCGACGGCGAGCACGCGGAGCAAGCCGTGCGGCTCGAGCTTTCGGGGGATGTGATCCAGGCGATTCGCAGTCTGAACGGCGGCGAAATCGGACGGGCAGCCGTCGAGCCAGAACTGCTCGGCACTTACTCCGGCGGCGTGCTCGGAGAGCGACGCGTGCTCCCCCTCGAGGACTTCCCCCGTCACGTGGTCTCTGCCGTTCTCGCGGCCGAAGATGCGCGCTTCGCGATACATCCCGGCGTCGATCCGATCGGACTCTTGCGCGCGGTCTGGGTCAACTTCCGCGGCGGCGGCGTCCGTCAGGGTGGCAGCACGATCACCCAGCAGCTGGCCAAGAACCTCTTCCTGTCGTCGGAGCGCACGCTCACTCGCAAGGCCAACGAGGCGGTGCTCGCGCTGATCCTCGAGGCGCGCATGACCAAGCGAGAGATTCTCGAGGCCTACCTGAACAACGTCTATCTTGGCCAGTCCGAATCGATCGGTATCTTCGGCGTCGGCCCGGGCGCGCGCGCGTTCTTCGGCAAGGAGGTGCGTGATCTGACGGTCGCCGAGGCGGCGACGATCGCGGGTTTGATCCACTCTCCCAATATCGATTCGCCGCTGCGCCATCCCGATCGCGCGCGGATCCGGCGGGATCAGGTGCTCGACTTGATGGCCCAGAACGCGTGGCTCACCAAGGAGGAGCTCGAACGCGCGCGGCGCGAGCCGCTTCGCTTGCAGAAGCGGTTCAACCAGCCCCTCGAGGCGCCGTTCTTCGTCGACGAGGTGCTGCGCCGCATCGCGCGCATGGGATACGACACCGACGTCGTGCGCGGCCTCTCCGTCTACACGACCCTGGATCTGGAAGTTCAGCACCTCGCGGAGCGTGCTCTGTCGGGCGGGCTCGACAATCTCGAACGCACCTACCCGCGTCTCACCCGTGCGACGGACGAGCCGCTCGAGGGAGCCATCGTCGTCGTGGAGACCGGCACGGCCTACGTTCGCGGTCTGGCCGGGGGGCGCGACTTCGCCCGCAGCCAGTTCAATCGCGTGACCCGCTCCAAGCGCCAGCCCGGCTCGGCATTCAAGCCGTTCGTCTATCTCGCGGCTCTCGACGATCCCGAAGATACCGTCACGCCCGCGACCGTGCTCCGCGACGAGCCGATTCAAATCCGCGTCGGCGCCGACCAGTGGAGCCCGGAGAACTACGACGGGCGTTACGTCGGCGAAGTCACCGTGCGCGGCGCGATCGAGGACTCGCGGAACGTTCCGACCGTCGAGCTCGCGCAGCGGGTCGGCCTCCGCCGGGTCACGGAGCTCGCTCGATCGGCTGGCCTCGGTGAGATCCCAGAGTTCCCCGCCGTCGCGCTCGGCTCGATCGAGGTCTCGCTGATCGATCTGGTGGGCGCCTACACGATCTTCCCGAATCTCGGCTCGGTCGTCCGGCCGGCGCTGATTCGCGGGGTGATTTCGGGAGGCGGCGACGTTCTCTACAAGGATCGGCTGCGCGCCAAGCGCGTCGCCACGGCTGCCGCGGCTTACGTCACGAGCCATCTCCTCGAGGGGGTCGTCGAAGAGGGGACCGGTGCCGCCGTGCGCCGGCTCGGCATCACGCAAGCCGTGGCCGGCAAGACCGGGACCACCAACGAAGCGAAGGACGCGTGGTTCATCGGCTATTCGACGGATGTGATCGCTGGCGTCTGGGTCGGCTTCGACGACGGCACGCCGGTCGGTCTGACCGGCGCGAAGGCGGCTCTCCCCGTCTGGGTCGCCTTCATGCGCGAGGCGCTGCGGGCGCATGAGAACCGGCCCTTCGAGATCCCTCAGGGGGTGGTTTTCCGTGACGTCGATCGGCATAGTGGAATGCTGACGAGCTCGTCTTGTCCCGAATCGGTCCACGAGGCGTTCCTCATCGGGACCGAGCCGATGGTGACCTGCGACGGGCAGCGTATCGACGCAAAGTCCAGGCCGCGAGAAAGAGTGCTCAGCTGGTTTGAACGCATGTTCCACGGCCGCTAACTATCCTGGTCACCGGCGTAGAGATTTCCACGATGTCTCGAGGTAGCCGGTAGTCAACTTCCCGAAATCCGTGAAGTCCGCACAACCTGCTCAAGAAACCTCCGAGCCGGGTTGGCTCAGCGACCCCGACGTTGACCTCATGCAGCGGGTGCGCGACGGCGATACGGTCGCCTTCCGCGAGCTCTTCGCCAAGCACAGCGAGGCCGTGGTCAACTTCGCCTACCGTTTCGTCAATAGCCGCCCCCGCGCCGAAGAGCTGGCCCAGGACGCGTTCTTGCAGATCTATCGGGCTCGGGCTCGCTACCAGGCCAAGGCGCGCTTCACCACCTACCTGTACCGGGTGGTCACAAATCTGTGCCTGAACGAGCTGCGGCGGTTCGACTACCAGGGCAAGACCGAGCCCCTGGAGGGTAGACCGCTGGAGAATGGTGAGGAAGGCACGCGCGAGCTAGCCGATACGAGCCTTCCCGAGGTGGAGGAGCTGTTGGCTGGGATCGAGACCGGCGCTAAAATAAAAAAGGTGTTGGATAAGCTGCCACCGAATCAGAAATCGGCGCTACTTTTGAGCAGAGTCGAGGGTTTATCGTATCAAGAGGTGGCGGAGTGCCTGGAAACTACCGAAAGTTCTGTAAAAAGCCTTATCTTCCGAGCGACCCAGACCCTCCGCGAGCACCTTGCTGACTTACTTCGCTAGGGCGGCGAGAGAATATTCGCATGAAGGAATGTGAAGCAATATCGATCGAGCTTCCGGGCTATGTGAGCGGAAAGCTCGATCCCAAGGCAGCCGCTCCTGTGAGGGCTCACCTTCAGGCGTGCGCCGCTTGCCGGGATGAACTGGTACAGATCCAGCGCCTGGACAAGCTTCTGAAGGACGCGCTTCCGACGATCACCCCGTCACCGGGCTTCGCCTCGATGTTCGCCAATCGCCTCGCCGCGGAGGCGGCGGCCGAGGGGGAGGCCATCTCCGGTGGCTGGGCGGGCTGGCTACTTCAGCCGTGGGTGGTCGGGCTCGCGGCGACGGCGATGCTCGTGATCATCATGCTCGGCGCGCTCAACTTCTCCCCGCGGTCGTCCGATACCCCGATACCGAGAATCCCCAACCTGACGGGCGGGGTCGCCAAGAAGCCGGTTGCCGATAGCCCCAAGATCGCGAGCAATCCGACCGAGAAGAACAAGCTGACTGCGAGCAATCCTCCCTCCGACGTGCTCCAGCGCCCCGAGCTTTTCGTCGACTATTCGGTGATCCGCGATCTCGACATCCTAGAGTCCGGGACCGGAGACGCCGCAAGCCACGCGGGCTGACGATCGATGCCGTCGCTAGCCGCAGCTGTGCTCGCTTTCGCGCTCCAGGGCCCCGCCACGGTGCCACGGGACGTTCACGCTTCGACCGTGGACCGGCTACAGCTCGCCGAGAGCTGGGACGATCTGAGCGCTGGACAGCGAGATCGCGCGCTGAAGAACTACCAGCACTACATGGATCTGCCGCCCCAGAAGCGGCGCGACATCGATCAGCACTACGAGAAGTGGAAGAAGCTTCCGCGTAGCGACCAGGACCGCTTCCGCAAGAAGCACGATGAGTATCGCGGGATGGGGCTCGTCGGCGACGACTGAGAGAGGCTTCGGGCTTCAGCGGGCATTTGATCGGGAAGATGCCGACCTCCTTGGCGTCGAACTCGACCTCTTGGGGCTCGCCGCGGGTGACGACTGTCGAGATTCCTCGTTTACCCAGGAGCCACCTTCGGGAGGGCATTCCGCCACAGCGCGGCGCCAATTCAATCACGCGGTATTCCTGCTATAGGTAGCGGTCGGGAGATGCGCGCACGCCGGAGCTTCAAGCTCGTGGCCGGCTTCGAGCCGCAAGGGGATCAGCCGGCCGCCATCGATCGCCTGTGTGAAGGGCTGGGGGTGCCCGAGCGCTACCAGGTCCTGCTCGGGGTCACCGGGTCGGGCAAGACGTTCTCGATGGCCAACGTCGTGGCCCGCGTGAACCGGCCGACGCTGGTGATCGCGCCCAACAAGACGCTCGCCGCGCAGCTCTACCACGAGTTCCGCGGCCTCTTTCCCGAGAACGCGGTGCGCTACTTCGTCAGCTACTACGACTACTATCAGCCCGAGGCGTACGTTCCGTCGACGGACACCTTCATCGAGAAGGATGCCTCGATCAACGACGAGATCGACAAGATGCGCCACGCCGCGACCTCCGCGCTGCTTTCGAGGAGCGACGTGCTGATCGTGGCGAGCGTCTCGTGCATCTACGGTCTCGGCTCGCCGGACGCGTACGCGAAGCTGCTCGTCTTCCTCGAGAAGGGGCAGCGGATCGAGCGCGACCAGGTGCTGCGCCGGCTGGTCGACATCCAGTACACGCGCAGCGACTACGACTTTCACCGCGGCACGTTTCGCGTGCGCGGCGACGTGGTCGAGATCTATCCGGCTTCGGAAGAGGGGCGGGCGTTGCGGGTGGAATTCTTCGGTGACGAAGTCGAGTCGATCGCCGAGATCGATCCGCTGCGCGGGAAGCTCCTCACCCGCATCCCGAGCGTCGCGATCTATCCCGCCAGCCACTACGTGACGCCGAAAGAGGATCTCGAGCGCGCGCTCGTCGGCATCCGCGCCGAGCTCGACGAGCGCCTCGTTGCGCTCCGGCGCGACGCCAAACTGCTCGAGGCGCAGCGGCTCGAGCAGCGCACGCGCTACGACGTCGAGCTGCTCGAGGAGATGGGCTTCTGTCCCGGCATCGAGAACTACAGCCGCCACCTCGACGGGCGCGCAGCCGGCGAGCCTCCCCACACGCTGCTCGACTACTTTCCCGACGACCATCTGTTGTTCATCGACGAGAGCCACGTGACGGTGCCGCAGATCGGCGGCATGTACCGCGGCGATCGCTCACGCAAAGAGACGCTCGTCGAATACGGCTTCCGACTGCCGAGCGCGCTCGACAACCGGCCCCTCAACTTCGCCGAATTCGAGAGCCGGATGGGGCAGACGATCTACGTGTCGGCGACGCCGAGCGACTACGAGATCGAGCGCGCGCACGGGCGGGTCATCGAGCAGATCATCCGTCCGACCGGGCTCATGGATCCGCGGGTCGAGGTGCGGGCGGCGCGCAACCAGGTCGACGATTTGCTCGCCGAGATTCGCGCCCGTGCCGCCGCCGGCGATCGTGTGCTGGTGACGACGCTCACCAAGAAGATGGCCGAGGATCTGACCGACTACTATCAGGACGTCGGCGTCAAGGTGCGCTACATCCATTCGGACATAGAGACGATCGAGCGCGTGGAGATCATCCGCGATCTCCGCAAGGGGCTGGCCGACGTGCTCGTCGGCATCAATCTGCTGCGCGAGGGCCTCGACATCCCGGAGGTGTCGCTCGTCGGGGTGCTCGACGCCGACAAGGAAGGCTTTCTTCGCTCCGCGCGCTCGCTCATTCAGACGATCGGCCGGGCCGCCCGTAACGTCAACGGGACCGTGATCCTCTATGCCGACACCGTGACCGACTCCATGCGGAGCGCGATCGACGAGACCGATCGCCGCCGGGCGCTACAGGAGGACTACAATCGCGAGCACGGCATCACGCCGCAGACGGTCCGCAAGGCGATCCAAGAGTCACTGATCGATGTCTGCGAGGCGGACTACGTGACGGTGCCGGTGGTGGCGGAGGAAGAGGAGGAGTACCGCTCCGCGGAAGACGTTGCCAAAGCAGTCGCCACACTGAGGAAGCAAATGCGCGCGGCGGCACAGGAGCTGGAGTTCGAGCGGGCGGCGGAGCTCCGGGATCGGTTGCAACACCTCGAAGCGCGCGAGCTCGAGCTTCGCAACGGAATACGAGCATCGTGAGCAACGCCTCAGTCTTTGCAAGAACGCGCCAGAGCCGTTCGAGAATGATCGACGCGGGTGTTTGTGTTCGAGCCGTACTCGGATCGAACACAAACACCCGCAACCGCGCGAAGCGCGGAACGGTTCGAGCCGCGCGTTGGGTATTGCCTTCCGCGCTCCGCGCGGTTGCGGCCAGCCGCGTCCTCCGTAGCCTGGGCGTTCTTCCGGAAACCGAGGCGCCGTCGTGAGCCTCGAAACGGCGGAGGTCGGCGCCGTCGAGGACCGGCTGTCACGCATTCCCGCCGAGCCCGGCGTCTATTTGCTGCGCGACAAGAGCCGCAAGGTCATCTACGTGGGCAAAGCCAAGAGCCTGCGGAGCCGCGTGCGCATGTACTTCCGTGGCGGGGATGAGCGGATGCAGGTGCCCTTCTTGGTCTCGCGGGTGGCGGACGTCGAGACGCTCGTCACCCGCAACGAGAAGGAAGCGCTGATCCTCGAGAACAACCTGATCAAGCAGTACAAGCCCCGCTACAACATCCGTCTCAAGGACGACAAGTCGTACGTCAGCGTGAAGATCACGGTCGAGGAGGAGTGGCCGCGCGTCTTCGTGACGCGGAAAATCTTCCGTGACAAGAGCCGCTACTTCGGTCCGTTTCACTCCGCTTGGGCGGTGCGCGACAGCCTGGATGCGATCCGCAAGGTCTTTCCCCTGCGCACCTGCTCGGACACCGTGTTTCGCAACCGCAGTCGTCCGTGCCTGGAATATCAGATCAAGCGCTGTCCCGGCCCCTGCTGCCTGGCGGTCGACCGTGGCGAATACCGCCGCGCTCTGAAGAACGTCATGCTGTTCCTCGAGGGGAAGAACGACGAGCTCGTTCACGACTTGCGCGCGCGCATGGAGGCGGCCTCCGAGGCGCTGCGGTTCGAGGAAGCGGGGCGTCTACGCGACCAGATCCGGGCGCTCGAGAAGACCGCCGAGCCCCAAGAGATGGTCTCTCACTTCGGCATCGACCAGGACGTCTTCGGCCTCTACCGCGAGGGCGGATTCATCGAGGTGCAGGTACTGACGATCCGGCGCGGCAAGCTCACCGGCTCGCAAGCCTACGGTCTCGACGACCGGGAGTTCCCCGACGAGGACGTGCTCGGCGAGGTGCTCGGCCAATACTTCTCTGGGGGACGTTTCATCCCCGACGAAGTCCTCCTACCGGTCGTTCTCGATGACGCCGAGGTGCGCGCGAGCTATCTCTCCGAGCTCAAGGGAAAGAGCGTCGCGGTTCTCCGCCCGCAGCGCGGCGACAAGGTCCGACTCTGCGAGATGGCGGCCGAGAACGCTCGCCAGAGCTTCGTGGCGCGACGCAACACCGAGGATCAGCGCTCGAGGATGGTCGAGGAGCTCCGGCGGCGGCTCGCGCTGCGTAGCGCTCCGAAGCGCATCGAGTGCTTCGACATCTCGAACTTCCAGGGCCGGCAGATCGTCGGCTCGATGGTGGTCTTCGACGAGGCGGAGCCGGACAAGAGCCGCTACCGCCGTTACCGGGTGAAGAGCGTACCGGGTCAGGACGATTTCGCGAGCCTCTACGAGGTGCTGAAGCGCCGCTACTCGCGGGCCCTCGTCGAGAACGACTTCCCGGACTTGCTCGTCGTCGACGGCGGCAAGGGACAGCTCGGCGTGGCAAGCGCCGTGCTCGCCGAGCTCGGCGTCACCGAGCTGGACCTCGTTTCGCTCGCCAAGGACCGCGTCGCGCCGGACCCGCGAAATCCGGAAATCCGCCACTCTGAAGAGCGTGTGTTCCTGCCGAACCGTAAGAACCCGGTGGTGCTGCCGCGCAACTCGACGGCGCTCTTCCTCCTGCAACGCGTGCGTGACGAGGCGCACCGCTTCGCGATCACGTTTCATCGCGAGCTGCGCAGCCGTGAGCGGTTCCGCTCGCTGCTCGACGACGTCCCTGGAATCGGGCCGCGACGCCGTCGGCGACTCCTCCAGCATTTCGGCAGCGTCCGGCGCCTGGCATCGGCGAGCGTCGAGGAGATCGCCGCGGTGCCTGGAATCGGTACCGATCTGGCGGGCG
Source organism: uncultured delta proteobacterium (assembly GCA_963745025.1). Classification (GTDB taxonomy): domain Bacteria; phylum Desulfobacterota; class Binatia; order JACPRU01; family JACPRU01; genus CAVQIG01. Next base: position 458,321 of record CAVUWD010000006.1, on the reverse strand, counting down.
AGATTGTTCAGAAGCTCGCGGCGATCGCGGAAACGGCGGCGGCGTCGGGCAAGAAGCGATTGGTGTTGAAGCCACTCGAGGCGCACTGATACTGTAACTCCGCCATCCTCCAGCGTCTCCGCGCGGCTCGTGCGGAGACGCTGCGGTGATCCGGATCTCGCTCTTGTTTCTCGGCGGCCAGCTGCTTTCGGCTTGGCTCCGGCTCGAGACGCGCCCCGCGCTGCTGATGACGGCGTGCTGCGCGCTCGGCGTGCTGCCGAAGCGGCTGCGGAGGCTTCTCGTTCCCTCGAGTTGCCTCGCCGCCGCGACGCTCGGCCTGTGGACCGCTTCCCGCGCGCTCGATCCGCCTCGGACCGACTGTTTCGTCCCCGAAGAGGGCCAGCCGGCCAAGCTCTGGATCGAGGCGGAGCTCGTGGATCCACCGAGCCCGGTCGACGAAGGTGTCCGCGTGCGCGCGATCGTACGAGCGCCGGGACACGAGCCCGAGCGAATTTGCGGAAGCGTCCTGTTGACGATCGTGGCTCCACCCGCCGACCTCGCCGTCGGCGAGCGGGTGCGCGTGCATGCAAGCCTCCGCCGGCCGCGAAACTTCGCCAACCCACGGGCATACGACGCGCGGGGGGCGTTGGCGCGTCGCGGGATCTGGACGACCGCGTATGCGACCTCTGCCGGCCTCGCGCGAATCGTTTCAGTAAACTGGGGCACGTGGCTAGCGACCGAACGGCAGCGAATCGGCCGGCTGATCGACGCCTCGCTGCCGCCACCGGACGCGGCGCTGCTCCGGGCGCTGGTAGTCGGAGACGAGGCAGCGGTGCCCGCCGATCTTTGGAACCGAGTGGCGGCCGCCGGCCTGGCACATCTGCTCTCGGTGTCGGGGCTCCACATCGCGCTCGTTTGGGGCATCGCCTTCGCGATCGTCGGCTGGACTCTTTCTCGCAGCGAGTGGCTGCTGCTCCACGCCCACGTGCGGGCGCTCGCAGCGCTCGCGGCACTGGTTCCGGCGGCGCTCTACGCGGCGCTTGCGGGGCTCAGCGTGCCGGCCGCACGCTCGGTGGCAATGACCGGGCTCTTCGTCGCGAGCCTCGCCAGCGCGCGTGAGGTCAAGCCCCTCCGCGTGCTCTGCTTGACCGCGGGAGCGCTGGCGATGCGATGGCCCGGCTCTCCGCTCGACGTTTCGTTCCAGCTCTCGTTCGCGTCGGTGCTGTCGTTGATTCTCGCCGCGCAAATGATGCCCGAACGTGCGCGGTCCTCCGTGCCCGCCGACGCGGCCGCGCGGCTCCGCCGGCGTCTTCTGCTCGCCCTGCTGGTTCCCGCGGCAGCGCTCGCCGGCACGGCTCCGCTGGTCGCGCTCCACTTCAATCGAGTGACGCCGATCGGCTTGCTGACGAATCCGCTGTTGGTGCCGCTTGCTGGAACGCCGGCGACGATCCTCGGTCTCGCCGGCGCGGGGCTGTCGCTCGTCTCCGAGCCGTTGGCGCGAGCCACGTTCGCGCTCGCCTACTGGCCGCTCGAACTCCTGCAATCCGGGATCGCGGTCGCCGCGGCGGTACCGTTGGCGAGTATATGGGTGCCGACACCGACGCTCGTCGAGATCGCCGCGATCTATGCCCTTCTCGGCCTTCCCTGGCTGCGGCTAGAGCGGCGCCGCCTGACCGTTGCCGTTGCGTTGCTCGGCTTGATGCTGGACGCGGCCTGGTGGACGCACGAGCGCTGGCTGCATGCGGACCTTCGGGTGCGCTTTCTGGACGTCGGTCAGGGGGACTCGGCAGTCGTGGAGCTGCCGGGCGGGCGGGTGGTGGTCATCGACGGAGGCGGCTTTGGGCACAGCCGCTTCGACGTCGGCCAGCGCGTGATCGCCCCGTATCTCTGGTCGCGGCGGATCCTGCGCATCGATTCCCTCGTGGCCACGCACGGCGACTGGGATCACCAAGGAGGGCTCCACTTCCTGGCACGGGAATTCGCGCCTCGAGAGCTCTGGATCGGGGCGCGAGCCGACGAGAGGGCGAGACTGGCCGAGCTCGAAGGGGAGGTGCGGAAAAGCGGCGGCATCATTCGCCCGCTGCTGCCCGGCGATACCGCGGCTGCGGCAGGAGATGTGCGGATCGAGTGCCTGCACCCTCCCGCCGGAAGTGCCCTCTCGCCAAACGACTCATCGCTCGTGCTGCGGCTGATCGCCGGCGAGCGGTCTGTGCTCTTCACGGGCGACGTGGAGGCGACGGGAGAGGCGGTCATGGCATCGAGCGTTCGGCCGTTTCCGGTGACGGTGCTCAAAGTTCCGCACCATGGTAGCGCGACGTCGAGCGGGGAGGTGTTTCTCCGCTGGACAAAGCCGGCGCTCGCCGTATTCTCTCTCGGAGCCGGCAACTCTTACGGCTTTCCGCATCCCGCCGTGCTCGCCCGCTATCGACGCTTCGGAACTCGTATCTTGCGTACCGATCGTGAGGGCTCGGTGGGGGTCTCCATCGGGGGTGGACGGCTCGCGCTGCGGCCGGAGTCGGCGTCGTCGCCTATTCTCTGTTCGCTGTTCGGGGCACTGTGCTAGTCTACAATCGGGAGCAGAATCATGGCGGATCTCATCGAGTTCTTGATCTATTGGGCGAAGCATCACCCGGTGCCGATCGTCGTGGGCGTGGTTGCCTTTTTCGTGCTCACGTGGTTGCTCAACCGCAAGAGCGCGATCGATCGCGACGCCGAGCGAGTCGTGAAGAACTTGGTCGAAACCTCGCGCGACAAGTACAAGGACGTTCGGCCGCTCCGCTAGCGTGTGGCGCAGTCGCACCCAATCTGAATCAACCGACGAACTCGCCTGCGCACGAGCTCACCGCGAGCGAGCCCCACGCCAACCGTCTCGTCACTCGAGGGACACGCGCCAGCGGCCGCCGCCCGTGCGCACGTCGTCCGCGGAGTGATCCGCCTGGTCGAACACGCCGGGGATCTCGAGGGCGCAATCAGGGCAACGGTTCCCGATCAGCCGGTAGGAGAGAATCGCGTGCCAGTCGCGGCGGATGAGCACCGCGCCGCACTGCGGGCAGAAGGTCGTCTGCCCGTCCCGGTCGTGGACGTTGCCGACGTAGCAGTAACGTATACCTGCACGCCGTGCGATCTCGCGGGCGCGGCGCAACGTGGACGCCGGTGTGCTCGGAAGATCGACCATCTTGAAGTCGGGATGGAAGGCGGTGAAGTGGAGGGGAACGTCTGGGCCGAGCGCCTCGGCGACCCACTCGCACTCCTCGGCGATCTCCAGATCGGAATCATTGCGGCCGGGGATCAGCAGCGTGGTGATCTCGAACCACACGTCGGTCTCGTGCTTCAGCCAGACGAGCGTGTCCTTCACCGGCTCGAGGTGCGACAGGGTCACGTGCCGGTAGAAGTCCTCCGTGAACGCTTTCAAGTCGATGTTGGTCGCGTCCATGTAACGGTAGATTTCGGGCCGCGCCTCGGGAGTGATGTAGCCCGCGGAGACGAAGACGTTTTTCAACCCGGCTTCACGGGCGACGCGGGCGATGTCGATCGCGTACTCCGCCCAGATCACCGGATCGTTGTACGTATACGCGATCCCCGCGCATCCCGTGCGGAGAGCGAGCTCGACGACGTCCTCCGGTGACCCGCGCTCACTTCGCTTCTCGTCGATGCGCGCCTTGCTGATGTTCCAGTTTTGGCAGAACTTGCAGCCGAGATTGCAGCCGGCGGTACCGAACGACAACACCGACGTGCCGGGTAGGAAATGGTTGAGCGGCTTCTTCTCGACCGGGTCGACGGCAAAGCCCGTCGATTTACCGTAGCCGAGGCTCAATAACCGACCGCCGACGTTCTTGCGGATGAAGCAGAAGCCGGCCTTGCCCTCGGGTATCTCGCAGAGGCGAGGGCATAGGTAACAGAGGAGCTTGCCGTTTCCGAGCGGCCGCCACCAACGCGCTTCGTGCGGAACCGTCGCCATCAAAAAGAAGGTAAGCACGACCGCCGTCGTCCGCAAGCGGAGGAAGACGACCATGCGTGAATGCCCGTTCGGGGGCACGTCGGTCGCGGTTGACAGCCCCCGGAGGAATTGATAATGAATTTCAAAATCGGAGTAGGGATCATGATCGTTTGTAATTGCGCCGCCGTGACCGACTCGACCATCCAGCGCCTGATCGGCGAAGGCGCGAGAAGCGTGGCCGAGATCGCGCGCCAATGCGGCGCAGGCCGCCGCTGTGCCCCGTGTCGCGACGAGATCGGAGCGATGCTTTCCGCGGCGAGCGCGGCGCTGCATAATCCCCGGGACGAGCATCGAACCCGGTCGGCTGCCTGATCATCACGCCGCGCGCGCCAACGTCGGCGGGCAAAGAGGAGCGACGCATGAAGGGAAACGGCAAGATCATCGAGGCGCTGAACGATGTCCTCACCGCCGAGCTCACCGGCATCAATCAATACTTCGTCCACGCGAAGATGTGCGACAACTGGGGCTACGAACGGCTCGCGGAAACGATTCGCAAGGAATCGATGGAGGAGATGAAGCATGCCGAGGAGCTGATCGAACGAATCCTCTTTCTCGAAGGGGTGCCCAACATGCAGCGCCTCGCAAAAGTGAAAGTCGGCGAGAAAGTAGCCGAACAGCTGAAGCTCGATCGCGAGCTCGAGCTCGAGGCGGTCACGAGACTGAACAAGGCGATCGCGCTTGCCACCGACGTCGGCGACAACGGCTCGCGCGAACTCTTCGAGGACATCCTGGAATCCGAAGAAGATCACGTGAACTGGCTCGAGGCGCAGCTCGAGCTGATCCAGCAAGTCGGCGAGCAGAACTATCTCGCGCAGCAGATGCGCAAGTAGGCCTCCGTGGCGCCTGGGTCAGTAGCGGCTCTCGGGGGTCGGCTCGGGCGTCGCCGCCGCCGCGGGCGGAACCGAGAGCTCGTGGGTGCCCGACGCCGAGCTCCACGACCAGACGGACAGACGGCAGCCGACCGAAGGCATTGCCGCGAGCAGCGCGAGCGCCGTCCATGCTCTCACGCTTCGAGCCTCCCCGGCTTGAAGATCACCTTGTTGTCTTTGACGATCAGTTGATCGTTCAAGCAGAGCTGCACCGCCTGCGACAGCACCTCGCCCTCGAGGGCGCGACCCTTGGCCCTTACGTCCTCGAGCGTGTCTTCGCCGACGCGGATCGGGAAGACGTCCTGCAAGATCACCGGACCCTGATCGAGCTGCGCGGTTACAAAGTGCGCCGTGCATCCCGACACCCGCACGCCCTCCTCCCACGCCTGCTTGTAGGCGTTGGCGCCGGGATGGTACGGCAGCAGCGACGGGTGGATATTGATGATGCGGTTCGGGAACCGGTTGACGAACTCCGGTGAGAGGATGCGCATGTAGCGTGCGAGCACGACGAGCTCCGCGCGGAACTCGCGGATGTTCTCGACGAGGAACGCTTCGTGCAGAGCCTTGTCTTCGGCACCGCGCCAGAGGAAGGGGATGCCCGCCGCCTCGGCGACGCCGCGCAGCACCTCGTGGTTGGAGAGCGCGACCACGGGCTCGCCATTGAGTTTGCCCGCGCGATAGTCGCGAACCAGTGTCTCGAGGCAGCGTGGCTCCTTGGTGAGGAGGATCGCGAAGCGCTTACGCTCGCCCCCGCCGGCGAGCCGGAGCGTCACCTCGACGCCGATCTCGCCGCCGATTTTCTTGAGGCCGAGAATCACTTCGTCGAGCGTCGTCGAGACGTCGGTCAGGTCGACGAGCATGCTCATGATGAACAGGCCCTCGACGACGCGCTGCCCGATGTCCTCGATGTTGATGTTCTGCGACGCCAGGTAGGTCGAGACGCGCGCGACGATGCCCTTCTGATCGCGACCGATCACCGATACGACGCCGCGGTTCTTCATGCGTGAGCCCGTTTCTAGCGGAATGCGCCAAGCACGTCACGGACTCCCACGCCCGGGCGGCAAACCCGCCGAAGGGACTCGATAGACGAGCCAGGTCCGATGATCTCCTTCGATTCGCCGAACCTCGTCGAGCCCCATCCGAGCTCGGACCGGATCGAGGATGCCTTGCTCCGAGCGATCGACGACGATCAAGGCGCCGCTCGCGCTCGCGTTGAGGGAATCGACGATTTCCTCTCCGATCGTCTGCTCGAGGACGTCGGCGCGCCGCCCGACGAAGGCAATCGTCTCGGCCATCTCGCCGACGGCGATGATCCGCTGCGTGGGGATGGTCTCGGCGAGGATCCGCCGAGCGGCGGCGATATCCGGATCCTCGCCGGGACGGAGGTGTGGCAGGAGCACACCAAAGTAGAGCGGGCCGGCGACGAGCGAGAGCGCGACGAGAGTCCACGCGGTGCGCTCGATCGAGCGCCGCCCGGTGAAACGAACGACCGCGTCCGCCACGCCGAGAGCCAGGAAGGGATAGACGGGCAACTGGTAGTGCATCCGCTTCTTGGGGATCAGCGAGAGAACGACGAGCATGGCGAGAGCGATCGCGAGCGGCGCGCCGAGACCGCGCTTGCGCGCATCGACGACGACCACGGGCAGGAAGAAGGTGAGTGGCAGCAAGCTGATGAGGCCGTACATCCACGGCCAGTGGATGCGGCGAAACGTGTCGACCAGATGCCAGGTGGTCAGATCGGGCTGGGTGAGGAAGCTCGCTAGGTAGACGCCCCCGTCCAGGCGCAGCACCGGAACCACCCAGATGGCGGCCGCGGCTGTGAAGCCGACCGCGAAGGCGAGCCAGTCGCGGATGCCTGGAAACCGTAAGCCCGTCGCGCGAAGCCAGGCGAGGTATGGGAAGAGCGCGCAGAACGCCCACGCGAGCGGCCCCTTGAGCAGGCTCGCGACGGTGCAGGCCGCGCCGGCAACGGCGAATCCCAAAGCCGCGCGGCGGGTGCGGCTCGGCTCGAGGGCGCGGATCGATGCCAGCGCGGCGGTGAGGATCGCCAGGGTAAAGATCATGTCCGGACGACCCGTTCGAGCCATGTCCTGATAGCCCTGGACGCCGAGCACGCCGAGCGCGGCGAGCAGGGCGGCCCGCCGCTCCGTCAGCGTGCAACCGAGACCGTAGAGAAGGATTGCGCCGGCGACGGCCGCCACGGCGCAGGGCAGCCGCGCCAGCGCGATTGACGGCTCGCCGTTTGAGCGAAACAGGATCGCGATCGCCGCGCTCAGCACTGGCGGCTTGTCGCGATAGGGATGGCCGAGCAGGGTCGGAATCAGGAAGTTCCCGCTCTGCGCCATCTCGCGGGCAATCTCCGCGTGGCGGATTTCGTGCGACGAGACGGCGTGACTCTGGCCGAGGAAGGGAAGCAGCGTGGCCGCGCCGACGACGGCGATGAGCAGCACGTCGCGGAGGAAACGGTTCTCCATCCACTTCGGGCTACACCCAATCGACCGCCGCCGCGAGAGTCCTCGAGCCACAACTCCGCTCTACGCATTCAACGCGCTGACGTTCCACGTGTTCAGCGTGCTCGAGAGATGCGCCCTGCCGGAGCGCCTCCAAGACGCCCGACCGAAACGACTGCGCTACGAGCCGTTCACCCTCGCTGGCGAACTCGTCGTCCACCAGAGCCGACTCTCGGCGCGAGTGCACGTCGGTGACCAGCGGCTCCAAGAAATCGTCGATGCGCGCGAGCGCCTGCTCGCAATGTACGACGCACGACGCCGCGCGTAGCTGCACCGAGCCGCGATCGCGCGGGCGACTTGGCGCACCACCTCGATCTCAAGCGGGACCTGGAGCGGGCGGCTCATGCCTTCCTCGCCCGTCGCTGATCTCCTCGCGGCGCTCGGTCACCAGACTTTCGACTCCTCGGCGAGCTTGGCGAGTTCGTTCTGCATCTCGAGCCGAAATCTCTCGAACACCGCGGGGTCGCTCGCGTCCGCGGGGACGAAGAAGGGCCCGCGCAGGAACTGACGGATGTGGTTGAAGGGCAGGGGGACGACCATGCGGTCCCAGGTCGGCAAGTGGAGGTTGCGCTTCGCCCAGGTGCGGACGAGCACGATCGGCTTCTTGCACTTGAGCGCGATCATCAGCCCGCCCGGCTTCACCTCGTGATACGGGCCGTAGGAGCCGTCGACCGTGATGCCGTAGATGACCCGGTCGGTCGTCTTCATGTGCGAGACCATCGCGGCGAGCACGAAGTCGCGCCGGCGCGAGGCGCGCTTCGAGGAGCCGCCGCGGAAGACTACGTAGCCGCAGAGCTCGAGAAGCCGCGTGATCATCTCGCCCGAATCGCCGACGCTCGCGAGCGTGTGTGGCCGCATCGCCCGGTAGTCCCAGGCGACCGAGAACACTTCCTCGTGCCAGAGAAGCGCCACCAGACCGTTGTGCTCGTCGCGCAGCGCGGGAGCGCGCCCGTAGCCGCAGTCCTCGACGCGGCTCGTCTTCCAGACGAGCCACATGTAAGCGACGTAGAGGCGCGGCACGATCGCCTGGGCGAGGGCGAGCAGCGGCGGACCGAAGATGGGGTGCAACCGACGCCGGATTCGCTTGAAGAGCGAGCGTCTTGGCGCCTCCACGGAAACCGCTTCCAATCGTGCGTTCTCGATCGTTGCTTCCTACTTCGCCGGCCGGAGGACCCGAATCGCGACGTCGTCCGCGATCTTCTGAAACACCACCTCGACCGCCATGCCGACGTGTAGGCCGGCGTGCTCGACGTCGACGAGGTTCGTCATCGTGCGCGAGCCCTCGGCGAGGTCGACGATCGCCGCGGCGTACGGCAGGTCGAAGCGCATGATTGGCACCGGTTATCGGCTATCAGCTCTCGGCTCTCGGCAAAAGACTTCGCGATGGCTTTCCCGAAAGCCGACGGGCGACGGCTGAAAGCCGCTATTCCCAGATCTTCCCCGGATTCAGGATGCCGCGCGGATCGAAGACGCGCTTCACCACCTGGTTCATGAGCTCGGGCGCTCGTCCGTGCTCGAGCGCCGCGAGATCGATCGCGTGACCATCGTTGCCGCCATGCCATCGGCCACGCGCGGCCGTACTTCACCGAGTAGATACTGCTCGCATCGTTGGCAACCATGCCGCCGATCATGGCGCTGTCCGCGCTTCCCGGGGGCAATGCGGAAAGAAGAGTCCGTGCGTGCGGAGATCCTGGTTCAAGCGGTGGTAGACCACTCCCGCCCCTCCTCGATCCATTTGCCGCCGCCATCGTGCGAATCTATCGTGGAGGAAAATGCCCGCAAAGTGGCACGCTCCTCGCGAAAGAGACTCAAATTCTATTGACTCCGCCGACGACTTCAGCTTCCATGAGGTTGGAAGGAGCTCAGCGGATGGAAGCAGTCGTTTTGCAAACCTTCATCTGCGCGGCCTGCGGCTGGCAGCTCGGCGCACTCGCCGAGGTCAACTGCCCGCGTTGCCAGAAGGTCATGCAAGCGGTGCCCGGTACTCGACGCAAGAAGCTCTGCGGTCACGATGATCATGCGCAGTGCACGATCCGTTGCTTCGCGACCGCCGAAGACGTCGAGGGACGGAAAAAGGCCGCGGCGTAACCGAACCGAGTGCTCGCGGCGATTGCAGGCCGCGCGACGCCTCCCCGCCCGGCGGATCCCTCTCGCTCGCCTCGGTCGGGATCTCTCCTTCGTCGTAGCTCTGGCCTCGACGACTCGTTGATTCGATGAAGGAGACTTCCTCGCAGAGTCGAGCCCGCTTCTGCCCTGGCTGCGGCGAGCCGGTCGGGCGCAACGTGCGCTTCTGCGGCGCGTGCGGTAAACGGCTTTCGTCGGAGTCGGTGCCGATTCCCCACGCGGGGGGACCCCCGTCGCCGTTCGCGGGGCTCGCGGTTCTCGTCGGTTTTCTGACTGTCGGACTCGCTCTGTGGGTGGCGGTGCTTGCGCCTGCGAAGGCCCCCGGTCGATTGCCGCTCGCACAGAAGCCCGACGAGAAGGGCGCGCCCGAGGCGGCGAGCGGCGGAACACTGCCGGAGAATCATCCGCCGATCGAGATCCCCGCGGACGTGAAGCGCTACATCGCGGATCTCGAAGCGAAGGCGGCCGCTCGGCCGAAAGATCTCGGGGCATGGAAGACCGTCGCCGAGGTCGAGTACCGGGCCGGCCAGATCGATCGCGGGTATTTGGACAAAGCGCAGGCGTCGTTCCGCCACGTGCTCGAGATCGACGCGAAGGACCTCGATGCGCTGCGCGGGATCGGCAACATCCATTTCGATCACGACCAGTACGCGGAGGCGACCGACTCCTACACCCGCTACCTCGCGCTCAAGCCCGACGATCTGAACGTGCGCACCGACCTCGGAACCATGTACCTCTACGGCGGGAAGCCCGAGCAGGCGATCGCCGAGTATGGCAAGGTGCTGGCCAAGGACCCGAAGTTCTACCAGGCGCACTACAACCTCGCCATCGCCTACGCGCGGACAGGCGACACGCCGAAGGCCCGCGAGGCGCTCGGTCACGCGCTCGCGCTCGCACCCGACGAGCGAACGCGCGCAGAGATCCAGGCGATGATCGATCGTGCGGAAGGAGGAAAAGGGGCGTCGGAGCCGACCGGCTCGACGGAGCCGAAGAGTTTTCAGGGTCTCGTCGAGGCGAGCCTTCGGAGCCATCCCATCGTCGGTCCGAAGATCGTGCGATTCGAGTGGTCGTCGCCGAGCGCCGGCCGAGTGCGCCTCCGAGATTTTCCCATGCAGGGGATGCCGGAGATGGCGCGTACGAAGTTTCTCGACCGCCTGCAGGGCGACCTCGACAGCGCGAAGCGCCAGAGCGGTCTCGCGGGGATGGGCGCACTCGAGCTCGTCGACGACCCGAGCGGTCAAGTGATGATGACGGTGAGCACGAAATGAGAGGAGAAGACGGCTACCGACTACCGCAAAGAGACGCCGCGAAGTCTCTTCCGGAAGCCGGTAGCCGGAAGCCGGTAGCCTCCGAAGGCATGACCCGCCACATTCCCTACTACCTTCCGATCGGCGAGGAGATCGAGCTCTTTCGCGCCGCCTTCGAGTGCCGCCTGCCGGTGTTACTGAAGGGGCCGACGGGCTGCGGCAAGACGCGGTTCATCGAGCACGTCACTCGCCGCTTTCACGGCGAAGCGGCGGACGGCGTGCCGGGCCTGATCACCGTCGCCTGTCACGAGGATCTGACGGGCAGCGACCTCGTCGGCCGATATCTCATCAAGGGCGACGACACGGTGTGGATCGACGGGCCGCTCACGCAGGCGGTGCGCAGCGGCGCGGTCTGCTATCTCGACGAGGTCGTCGAGGCGCGCAAGGACACGACCGTGTTGATCCATCCGCTCACCGATCACCGGCGGATTCTGCCCATCGACAAGCGCGGCGAGATCCTCCAGGCGCACCGCGATTTCCTGCTCGTGATCTCCTACAACCCCGGCTACCAGAGCGTGCTGAAGGATCTGAAGCCATCGACGCGCCAGCGCTTCGTAGCGATCGAGTTCAACTATCCGCCGCGCGACAAGGAGGCCGAGATCATCGCCCACGAGAGCGGCATCACCGCCGACGTGGCGCTCGAGCTCGCCGCGCTCGGCGAGAAGGTGCGAAATCTGAAGGCGAGCGGCCTCGAGGAGGGGGTGAGCACGCGGCTCTTGATCTACGCCGCGCGGCTCATGCGCCGGGGCGTATCGGCCCGAGCGGCGTGCGCGGCTGCGGTGACCCGGGCGCTGTCGGACGACCCCGAGACCGAGCGCGCGATCGACGAGCTCTGTTCCACCGTATTTCCATGAGCCCGTCGCGCGCCGAGTGGCTGCGGAGCCCGCACCTCGCGCGCGCGGAAGGCGGTGCGGAGGCGCTCGCGAAGTTTCGCCGCCTGCCCGAGGCGGAGCAGCGCGAGATCGTTCATTTCGGCGACGCGCTCGCCGAGACGAGCCTCGCACTGGCGCAGGCGTATGCGCTACGGGCACCGCACGCGCGTGCACGAATGGACCGCGAGCGCTTCGCCCTCTGGGGGAAGCTAGCGGTCGACATCGCCTCGCGGGCGCTCGCCAATCGCGAGGCCGCCGCCGCGTTCCTGCGTCTGGATCCCGTGGCGATCGCGTCCTGCAGCCGGCCGCTGCTCGCGCACTGGCTCACACTTGCCGGCTCGGTGCAGGGACTGTCGCGAAAGCTCGCGGCGCTCTTCCTCGAGGGCAGCGGCGCGGCGCTGCCGGGGCTTCACGAAAAGGCGCGCGCGCGGCTCGAGGAATGGGCCGCGGCTGGCATGCGCCTCGCCTCCGGAAGCGGCTGGCGCGGGGAGTTCTTGGCCGCAGCGTTCTTTTCGTCGGGTGCCTCGGTGCTGCCGGTGCTGTCCAACGAAGAGATCCGGCGGTGGGCCACGCTCGGCACCGCGGTGCAGGTCGGTCGCGAGCTCGGCCAAGGATTCTTCCAGAAGATGCCGGACGGCATCGCGCTGCTGTCGGCCGCGGAGCGAGCAAACCTCTTCGAGCTCTGCGCGGCGGCCGCGCCGCGGGCGCCGCGCGCCGCGGCGAGCCTCTTCGCCGGCTTGCCGCCAGAGCTCGCTCGCATCGATCCGTCGGCACGGTCGCCGCTCCTCCGCGCGCTCGTTCCGGCCGCGGTCGACGCAGAGGCGGTGCTCGCGCTCGTGCCGCTCCTCGAGGCGATCGTGCGCTCGATTCCCGAGACGTCGCGCTCCGCGATCCTCGAGCGCGTGGCCGAGAGCGGCGCTCGGCTTCCGCTCTGCGTCGTTCCGCTCGTCCGCTCGTTGCCGCGCGCGCTCGAACAGGCGGGCCCGCGCCGGCTGCCGCGCTGGATCGAGCGTGGGGAAGCGCTTGCCGAAGCCAATCTCGACGCCGGGCGAGCCTACTTCGCGCTCGAGTCGCGTACGGCGCTTCGGTTCTTGCGCGAGAACTCCGCGGCGGTTCGTCTCGAAGAGATCCACGGCGTGCTCCGCTCCTACGCGCGGATGCTCTCGGGCGAGAGTCTGACCCTCCGCGGCGTGGACGGCGTCTCGCTGCGCGCATTTCTCGACCGCGAGAGCCTAGAGGGTGCGAGCCTCGCGCTGCCAGACAACGTGGATTTCTTCCAGTCTTGGGAGGACAACTTCTCGATCCTCAAGCTCGCGACCGCGGGCGGCGTGGGCCGGCTGCTCTACGGCACGTACGACGTCTCGCTCGGGCGGGTGTCGACGCGGCTGCCGCCTCCGCTCGCATCCGTGGTCGCCGCCCTGGTGAACGGCGATACGCTCGGCGATCTGTTCGAGGCCGTGCCCGACGCCGATCCGTTGATCCCGCTGTTCGCCGCCTGCGAGGGCGCGCGCATCGATTGTCGAATGCGCCGAAGCTATCGCGGCCACGCCGCCGAGCTCGGCCGAATCAGCGAACGTCTCGCCCGGCGGGTGCCGCGCGCGCGACGAAGCGCCGAGCTCGTTCTCTTCCTGATCGGCGCCGGCGTTTCGCCGGCCGAGCTATCGACCGAGGAGCTGCCGGCGGAGCTCGTCGGCTTCGTCGCCGCGGTGCTCCGGAGCCCGGACGCCACCGTCGATGACGCGCTGGCGGTCGCCATCCAGATTCGCGAACGGCTCGCCGACTCGATTGCGATATCGGGCTTCGGTGCGGCGACGACATACGAGGAGCTCTTGTTCGAGAAGGTGATCGGCGCCGCGGCTCTCGACCCGGAGCCGGAGGAAGGCGACGAGCCGGCAGACAAGCCTCCGCCGACGGAGGTGCTCGATCTCGAGCCGAAGGCCGTCGAGGAGAGCGACGAAGAGGGACCGGGTACGCCGCTTTCCGGCGACGAGCTGAAGCGCCTGCTCGAGGCCGGCGCGGTGCTCAAGGTCGGGCGCTCGACCGAGACCGTGGAGAGCGCCGGCATCTTCGCGCGGGACCTGCGGCTGCCGCAGTCTCCAGGGCGAGACGAAGGCGAGAGCGAGGTGTCGATCCACGACGGCACGCGCCGCGGGCGGCGCGGTGTGGCCGATCGCGCGGGATTCGACTACGACGAGTGGGACTACCAGATCCGCGACTACCGCAGCCGCTGGTGCCATCTCGAGGAAATCCACCTCGGCGGGCGATGCGGGCGAGTTCTTCCAGGACACGCTCGCCCGCTACGCCGACCTGCTTCCCGAAGTTCGCCGCCAGTTCCAGCGGCTTCGCCCCGAGACGCTATCGCAAGGTGCGCGGCCTCGAGGACGGCGAGGACTTCGATCTGAACGCGGTCGTCGAAGCGCGCGTCGAGCTCCGCGCGCGCCGTGCGCCCTCGACCCGCCTCTACGTCGCGCGTCGCGCGAGGAGCGCGACGTGGCGACGCTCTTTCTCCTCGACATGAGCGCGTCGACCGACGAGCCGCTGCAGCCGAAGTCTGCCGAGCCCGCGGGGCGTCCCGCCACCGCGTGCGGCACGCGCGGGAGCGAGCGGCGCATCATCGACGTGACGAAGGAGGCGCTGGTGATCATGGCCGAGGCGCTCGAAGAGCTCGGCGATCGCTACGCCGTCTACGGCTTCTCCGGACAGGGGAGGGACAACGTCGAGTTCTATCTCGTGAAGCGTTTCCAGGAGGCGCTTGACCGCTCGCGTGCGCGGCCGCATCGGTGGCATCGAGCCGAGGCGCTCGACGCGCATGGGGCCGGCGCTTCGCCACGCGCGGGCGAAGATGGCGAACCTGACGACGCGCTCCAAGCACCTCTTCCTCCTCTCCGATGGCTTTCCGCAGGACTTCGACTACGGGAACGATCGCCGCTCGCAACGCGTACGGCATCCAGGACACGATGGTCGCCCTCCAGGAATGCCGAGGCCGCCGGTATCACGCCCTTCTGCATCACCGTCGACAAGACGGGACACGATTATCTCCGCCAGATGTGCGAGACCTCGCGGTACCTGGTGATCGAGGACGTCTCGTCGCTGCCGACCGAGCTGCCGAAGATCTACGAGCGGTGGGTACGGGCGTGAGCCTCTCACGCCCGAGGTGCATCGGCGTGGGCAGGGGACGCCGGCTCCGGTAGCGCTTCGCGGCCAGCGTGACCCGGCCGAGATCGGTCCTTCCAAGCCAGCGCGGCATCCGGCGATCCTGACGTCGAAGATCGACTTGCGCCAGGTGGATGGTCCGTTTTCGGAAAGGCTCCTCACGCCGGATTCGATGCTCCTCCTGCGGCCGTGGTTTCCCCGTCGCGCGCGTGGCACCTCCTTGACTTCGAATCGAGCCGCTCCGCATATCGGGAGGGATGTTTTCCGCGGTGCGTGAGTTCATCGGCGCGCCCGATCCGGCCCGCTTTCCGGACCTCGCGCTCGCGCTCTTCCGCTTCCAGTACGAGCGGAATGTGCCCTACCGGCGCTTCTGCGATCGCCGCGGCGGGACGCCGGCGAACGTCACGGACTGGACCGAGATCCCGGCTGTGCCCGTGTCCGCGTTCAAGCGAGCGGAGCTCGTCGTCAGCGGTCTCCCCGAGGGGAGTGTGTTCGTGACCAGCGGCACGACCGAAGGTGCCAGGCAGCGAGGTCGCCATCGCGTGCCTGATCCCTCGATCTACCGAGCCGCCGCGCTGGCTCACTTCGCGCGCTGTGTTCTTCCCGATGGTGCGCGGCCGCATTTCCTGGTCCTCGCTCCGACGCTCGCCGAGCAGCCGCAGTCCTCGCTCTGCCAGATGATCGAGTGGCTCGCGGAATCGTTTGCCGCCGGCCCGCCCGAATGCTTCGTCGTCCGCGGCGAGGTTCAGGCCGAGGCGCTCGAACGGCGGCTCCGTGAGTGCGAGCCGACGCGCGAGCCGGTTCTCTTGATCGGCCTCACGTATGCGTTCATCCGCTTCATCGACCGCTGCCAGGCGAGCAGCGCTCGCTTTCGTCTGCCCTATGGGTCGCGGATCGTCGATACCGGAGGAACCAAAGGGAAGAGCCGTTCGCTG
The DNA here is from genome assembly GCA_963745025.1 of uncultured delta proteobacterium. Taxonomy (GTDB): domain Bacteria; phylum Desulfobacterota; class Binatia; order JACPRU01; family JACPRU01; genus CAVQIG01. The sequence continues at coordinate 442,575 of CAVUWD010000006.1, read as the reverse complement.
TCGCGCAACGGCCTACTGCGCGCGTTCTGGGACTACTTCGGCGTGCCCGGCTACTACGTGGCGAACGAGTACGGCATGACCGAGATGTGCTCGCAGTTCTACGACGATTCGATCCAGAACCACTTCGCCGGCCGCAAGCGAGACCGCGCGAAGCTCGCGCCGGAGTGGGCGCGCACGCGGGTGATGTCACCGCAGACGTTCGAGCCTGTGCCGCGCGGCGAGCGAGGTCTTCTCCGCCACTTCGATCTCGCCAACGTCGGCTCGGTGCTCGCTCTCCAAACCGAGGACGTGGGCATCGAGGTCGGCGAGGGGTTCGAAGTCGTCGGCCGCGCGAGCGGCGCCGAGGCGCGAGGCTGCGCGCTGCTCCTCGAGCAAGTGGCGTAGCGCTCGATGGAGCGCGCCTTTCATCTGCCCGCGCTGGAGCGGGTCCGCACGCGGCCGGCCGCATTCGGCACGCTCGCGCTAGCGGTCGCAGAGCTTTCCGCCGATGAGATGCGGGAGCTGCTCGCACGGTTGCGCAGTCGTGTGGCGCACGGAGAACCCGGCGATCGCGCGGCTGCGGTGGCCGCTGCGGCTCGACGGTTTCTCGATCCCGACGATCGATTGCGGCTTCGCGCGCTCGGGGCGCTGCCCGACGTGACCGGCTTCTCGCGGGCGATGATCGAGGAGACTCTGCCGCGCGTCTTCGCACCGCTCGCGGACGCGCAGACTCTCGCGGCGATCGCGAGGCCGGCAAAGCAGGTCGTGGGCCTCTTCGGAATCGTCGCGGCGGGAAACATCCCCGGTGTCGCGCTCCTCAAGACGGCGCTCGCGCTGACGGCGGGGGCCTCTTGCGTGGTGAAGACCGCGGCCGGGGAGCCGCTTCTCACCGCGCTCTTCGCCGAAGCGCTCGGTGCGATCGCTCCATCGCTCGCCTCGGCGCTCGCGGTCAGCTGGTGGGAAGGAGGATCCGGCGGCGGCGAGGAAGCGCTCGTGCGCGGCGTCGATTCGCTCGTCGCCTACGGCTCGGACGTAGCGGTCGCCGCGCTCGCGGCGAGAAGAAGCGGGCGGTTCGTTGGCTTCGGCCACAAGCTGAGCATCGCTCTCGTTCGTCTCGATCGGGCAAGCGACGTCCAGTCGCTGGCCGCGGCCGCGGCGGTCGACGTGGCGCTCTACGACCAGCTCGGCTGCCTATCGCCGCAGACGCTCTACGTGGTCGGAGCCGAGCCGTCGCGGCGTCGTGAGTTCGTCGAGTGTCTGGCCGAAGCTCTGGAAGAGGCCGAATGTCGCTGGCCACGCGGCGTGCTTGGCGAGGGTGACGCCGTCGCCATTCGACGGCTGCGTGACGAGTACGAATGGCGCGAGCTCGGCGGCGGGGGCGTATCGCTCCGCGCCGGCAGGAGCTGGACGATTCTCGACGATCCGACCGCCGGCTTCCGGCCGAGCCCGCTCCACCGGACGATCTTCGTGCGCCCGCTCGAAACGATCGGAGACCTCCGCCACGCGGTCGGCGAGTGGTTGCCGCGTGTCGAATGTGTCGGTATGGGTCCATGGCCCGATGCCGAGACCGGCGCATCGCTCGAAGCGCTCGGCGTTCCCCGGATCGCAGCGCTCGGACACATGCAGGCCCCGGGTCTCGACTGGCGGCAGGGAGGACTGGATCCGATGGCGGGAATCATCCTAGGGAAGCAGAGGTGAAGCCTTCGCCGGAAGCGGAGCACGCAGACGAAGAACTGCGTGCGCAGCTGCTTTTCCTGGCGCTGTTGCTCGTCGTGTTTTCGGCGATCAAGGTCACCGCGAGCGCGCTCGCCTACGTTTCGGCGCTGGTGGCAGTTGGGGGCACGGACGCCGACAGCAGCCGCACTCTCTACTGGATCCCGCAGGTTCTCTTCTATACGCTGCTCCTGACTTCGTCCCAGCGCCTGCGCCGCTTCGAGCCGCGCGCTCGGATGGCCGTTCTTTCGCTGTCGGCGCTGTCGCTCGCGGCGACGGTCCTCTACACCGTGCTCAACTTCACGATCGGGCCGGGTCACAAGGATCCCGCGCTGGCGATCGCCATCAAGCTCCGCCTACTCCTCGTCGGCGGCGACATCTGGGATCTCGTGTTTCCGCTGCTCGCGATCCTCTGGCTGCGCACGGCGCAGGCCCGCCGGCTCTTCGAGAGCGAATGAGCGAGCTCGACGTGCTCTTTCGCCGCCACGTGGCGCAGACCTCGGCGGCCCCGCTCGGGCTCGAGATCGCGAACGCGGAAGGCTCGACCGTGACCGACCGTCACGGCCGCACATACCTCGATTTTCTTTCCGGCATGGGCGTCGCCAACGTCGGCCACGGGCATCCGGAGGTGGTCGCGGCGGTGCGGGAGCAGGCAGGCCGCTACCTGCACGCGATGGTCTACGGTGAGTACGTCGAGGAGCCGCAGGTGCGGCTGGCCGCGCGGCTCGCCGCGCTGTTGCCCGCGCCGCTGTCGATGGTCTACTTCGTGAACAGCGGCGCCGAGGCGATCGAGGGCGCGCTAAAGACCGCGCGCAAACACACGGGCCGGGCCAAGCTCATCGCCTTCGAGGGTGCCTTTCACGGGGACACGCTCGGCGCGCTGTCGCTCGGCGGCAACGCGCTCTACCGGGGTCCGTTTGAGCCGCTGCTGCCGCGGGTCGAGCGGCTGCCGTTCGGCGATCACGGCGCGCTCGGTGCCATCGACCGCGAGACGGCGGCCGTGGTGATCGAACCCGTGCAGGGCGAGGGCGGCGTGCGCATCCCTCCGGCCGGCTACCTTCGCGAGGTTCGTCGACGGACGACGGAGGTCGGCGCCTTGCTCGTCCTCGACGAGGTGCTGACCGGCTTCGGCCGCGCCGGACGGCGCTTCGCCTTCGAGCGCTTCGACGTGACGCCGGATCTGCTGGTGCTGGCCAAGGCCCTCGGTGGCGGCATGCCGCTCGGCGCGTTCGTGGCGGCGCCCGAGATCCTGGCGACGCTGGCGAGCGATCCGCCGCTTGCTCACGTGACGACGTTCGGCGGCCACCCGGTCTCGTGCGCGGCGGGTCTCGCGGCACTCGAAGTGCTCGAGCGCGGGCGGCTCTGGGAGCGGGCGGAGGTGCTCGGCGCCATGCTCCAGGCGGGTCTCCGCGCGCTCGCGTGGCAGGGCCACCTCGTCGACGTCCGCGGTGTCGGCCTACTTGTCGGCCTGGAGTTCGACGACGCGCGCTTCACCCGCCGGATCACCGAGCGGTCGTTCGCACACGGCCTGATCCTCAACTGGACGCTTCACCGCGATCGGGTGATCCGGCTGGCGCCTCCGCTTGTGATCGGCGAAGCCGAGATCGAGTGCGGCCTCGCGATTCTCGCACGAGCGATCGAGGAGTCGGCGTGAGCGGGATGGCGCGGCGATTCTCGTTCCGTCGCTCGCTTCCGCCGCAGGCGGGCTTCGCCGTTTACGCGCGCCTGCTCGAGGAATCCGCGACGCTGGCCTCGGCGGACGCAGGCTATCCGCCGGAGTGGTACGCTGGGCACGCTACGGCTTGGGTCATCCGCCGCTCCACGATCGAGTGCCCGATGGCGATTCCGCGCGGCGTCGAGCTGGAGATCGCGACGTGGGTCGCCGACTTCCGCCGCGTGCGGTCGCGCCGCGAATACACGGTGCGCGTGCCGGGCGAACTGGTCGGGATGCTGACCGCACACACCGACTGGGTGTACGTGGACGCAGCGTCGGGCCGGCCGCGGCGGATTCCCGACGAGATGATGCGCGCGTTCGTGCCCGAAGGCGACGTGCCCCCGCTCCCGCGCCCGACGCTGGAGCTTCCGGATGCTCCTGCCGACGCATTCGCCGTCGAGCTCGTCGTCGATGCCGCCGACCTCGACGCGCTCGATCACGTAAACAACGCCAAGTACTTCGATTACCTCGAGGCGGCGCGCCGCGCCATGGCCGGCAACGGGCTCGGTGCGCGACGCCACGACCTCGAGTACCTCGACGAGGCGCGCGCTGGTGACCGTCTCACCTGCCGAATCTGGCCGCTTCGGTCCGCCGTGGGAGAAATCGAGACCGCCGCCGAGATCCGCCGCTCGAGCGACGACGGGCTGCTCACCCGCGCACGGAGCGCTTGGGCTTCGTAGCCCTGCGGGCAACCCGAAAGGAGAGGACGAATGAAACCTAACATCGGCATCGGCGAGGAGCAGCGAAACGCTTCGGCGACGCCGGCACCAGCGGCTTCCTGACCGGCCTCTGGCGGAAGGCGGAGGTGAGGCTCATCGATCTCGCGGCGCACGGGGGCTTGCAAACGGCGCAGCACGCTCGCGCGTCTCTGGCTGATCGTCCGAGCCGCCTCTGCTATCGTCGGACAACGAGGTGGTCGCGATGACTCGCAAGCCGCAAAACCTTCTCCCTTGGGAAACGCTCGAGGCCTCCGCGGTGTATGACTGCCGCGTCTTCTCCGTCACCGAGCATCGTCGGCGCTCCCCGAGAACCGGTGAGCTGCACGACTTCTACGTCCTCGATTCGTCCGATTGGGTGAACATCGTCCCGCTGACTGCCGACCAGCGCGTCGTGATGGTGCGCCAGTACCGCCACGGCATCGATCAGTTCACCCTCGAGGTCCCAGGCGGGATGGTGGATGCGGAGGACGTATCACCGCTCGAGGCGGCGCGGCGCGAGATGCAGGAAGAGACCGGCTACGACAGCGATGACGTGGTGCCCCTCGGCGTTATCCATCCGAATCCCGCGATCCAGACGAACCGGTGCCACTCGTTCTTGGCGCGCAACGTGGAGCTCAAAAGCGTCGCCTCGTTCGACAGCACGGAAGAGTGCGAGGTGGTGCTCGCCCCGCTCGACGAGATTCCGGACCTCATCCGTCAGGGCGTCATCAGCCATGCGCTGGTCGTCGTGGCATTCCACCACCTCGGGCTCGCGCGGGGGTAGGGAACGTCCACCCACAGCAGGCGCTCGGCCCGGTCGCGCAAACGTGTGTCGGGCGCGATCTCGGTCCACTCGGCCGGGAGGCGAAAGAGCAAGCGCTTGGTTAGAGCCTCGTCGTCGGCGTCGATCTTCTTGTTGCGGCGCAGGTGGGCGAGCGCCGATAGGCATTCGGTTCGCGTCGCAGAACGTAGCAGCTGAGCTCAGCCTCGAGCCGGGGGACCGCGGCAGTCTTCCCGTGATCGAAGCAGTCAGAAGCGTTTCCGCCTAACAAGTCACCCGTACGCCGGCAACACGACGGTCGCTAGTCCTCAACAGCGGCCACGATGTTTCTCGCCGGAGACTGGACACCGGAGAACCTCTTCAATCCCCGTCGCCCTCGATCCACTCCCCCGCGTCCTCGCCGTTGGCAGGTAGGTCCGTCTGCTCGGGAGCCTCGGGGAGGGCACCGGGAGAGGTGGAGGTGCGCTCCCCGGGGGCCACCTTCGGAGCGCCTTGCGCGCGCACCGGCCCGGCTCCGCCGCGTCGCCGACCGCGACGATGTCGCCGCTTCTTCCGGCGATGCTCGGGCTGTGCAATCGGCTCCCAAAAGCTTTCCGGTCGCTCGGGGCGCCCGCGGCAGACGTCGCAGAGGCCGCACGTCGCGCCGTCCTCTTCGCCGAAGTAACGGCGCAGAAAGACAGCGCGGCATTCGGTGCTTCCCGCATACTCGCCGATGCGATCGAGGCGCCGACCATCCTGCGTGCGCAGGGTCTCGAACTGGCCGGCGAGACTTCGCGACTGATCTTCGATCGACTCGGCCGGGGCGAGGATCTGAATCGGTCCGCCGTCGCCGATCGAGACGATCCCCGCCTCTTCGAGCACCGCGAGCAGCGCCTCGGTGACGCGGCTCGAGAGCTGGGCGGAGAGCGCCAGCGCGTCGAGATCCGGTGTTCGGCCTTCGCCCCTCCACGCTGCGAGCGCCGTGCCCAGCCTGAAGAGCTGATCGGGGCGCACGCGGCTCTTGGCGAGCAACGCCTCGTGGATCGTGCGATCGTCCGGATCGTAGAGCAGGATGCAGTTCGCCTTGTTGCCGTCGCGTCCGGCTCGTCCAGCCTCCTGCACGTACTGCTCGAGCGAGGCGGGGGCCTGGTAGTGGACGATGTAGCGGATGTCGGGCTTATCGATGCCGAGGCCGAACGCGCTGGTCGCGACCATGACCGTGCGCCGTCCCGCCTTCATGTACATCTCCTGCTCCTGGTTGCGGTCGCCGCCGTTCATCTTGCCGTGATAGCGGTGCGCGGGGATGCGCAGCATCTGCAGGGCCAGGTACACGTTGTCGACCTCGCGGGTGGTCGAGCAGTAGATGATGCCGGGCCGACGCAGGCGTTTGGCGAAGCGCATGAGCGCGCGCAGTCGGGCTTCGGAGCGGCTCTCGAGCACCTCGAAGGCGAGGTTCGCGCGGTGCGGCGAGGCGGCGACCAGCTCGGGGTCCTTCAGGCGGAGGAAGCGGACGATATCTTCGCGGACATTCTCGGTCGCGGTCGCCGTCAGTGCCATGATCGGCGGCGCCCCGAGCTCGCGCAAGCGCTCGCCGATCTGCAAGTAGGCGGGGCGGAAATCGTGGCCCCACGCCGAGATGCAGTGCGCCTCGTCGATGGCGGCGAGACTGATACCCGACTGCCGGAGCGCCTCGGCCCCTTCGGCCGAGCCGAGCGTCTCGGGAGTCGTCATGACCAGCAGTGACCCGCCCGCGCTGATTCGCTCGAGCGCTTCGCGACGAACCTTTCCGCGGACCGTACCGTCGAGCCGCACGCACGGGATGTTGTGCTTCAAGAGCTTCTCGTGTTGGTCGCGGAGCAGCGCGAGCAGCGGCGAAATCAGCACTACGGGCTTCGGCAGCACCATCGAAGGAATCTGGTAGCAGGCCGACTTGCCGAATCCGGTCGGCAGCACGACGAGCACTTCGCGCCCCGCCAGCGCGGCGCGGATCACCCGCTCCTGCTCCCCGTAGAGCTGTTGGATGCCGAGCCGGCGGGCGGCGAGATCGATCTCGTTCGGCGGGCGCGAAGGGGTGCGCTCGGCGGCCGCCGCGGCTGGAGCGCCGTTCGTATGCGGGCCGTGGTGGTGCCGCCGTCGCCGCCGTCGCCGCCGACGATGCCCTTCTCCCGCAGGACGCACCGCGTTTTGGCCGGCGATGGCGGGCGCGTCACTCGCGGGCGCTTCTGCCATGCGGTCGTTCGGGGCCTCCGCGTTCACCACAGCGGACGGTGCCGTTTCGGACCAGGTCGTCTTTTGTTCTTCGTCGGCCACGATCTCGATCTACATGAGCAGGGAGTAGAGGCGTGGAGCCTTCTCACCGAGGCTCGCACACCCGATCGTAGAGCTTCCCGCCCTGCCGCGGATCCGGCTCCGCAAAAGCGCAATTCGGTAACCGTGCCGCCGGACCGAAACTTCGATCTCGACTACCGCCGTTGCCACGTCGGCGACCGGAATCATCGCTGCTCCAAACAGACATTGCGCCCCGGCCGAGCGATAATCCGACGGTTCCCTTGTAGGCCCGGCAGAGGGCCGTGTAAAGCGCCCGGTGGATTTCCCGGATCCGCTGACCAATTGTCCTTGTCGGAAGTGTCGGTCCTCACGCCGAGCGCTCCGAGATCCTGTTGACTCCCAACGCGGGAAGAGGTTTTGCCCTCGATGACGAAGTCCTCCCATCCGTCCTCACGCGCTCGATCGACGGCGTGCGCTCTCGCAGCTCCAGGTACTACCGACACACATGCCGCGGTTCGACCCAGTGACCCTCCGCGTCTACGACGAGCGGATTTGTCGACCTCAACGAACCGTCGAATCGTCCATCGCTCCGGCCCTTCGCCGGCGCACGGACATCCTACGATCTTTTATCGCGACCCGACCACTTCGAGCAAGCGCTCAGGGGGCCCTACGGCGGGCGTCGGGGTCTTGGCGGCATCGAAGATGAACTGAAAACTGATACCTGATAGCCGAAAGGGATCGCCGACAACCGTTCACAGCATCTTCTCAAACATCAAGTACGTCTCCGTCTGCTTGCCGCCGAACCGGCGCGCGCGATGCGCGGCGACGGCAGGTTGTCCTCGAGCACGTGATTGAATCAATTTGACATGAATCAATCGCTTGACCTAGCTGTCACCCGACTCCTCGGGAGGTTTCGATGCTCGCTCAAACCGTGCGACGTGCCTTCGTGCCGGCGGCACTGACGGCCGTCTTGTCTTGCGCCTCGCAGGCAGCCGTCGCCCAGGATATCAAAGCGCGGTCGCAGATCCTCGAAGATCTCTACGACACCCAATTCATCGATGCGAACGCGGGATGGGCCGTCGGCGTCTTCGGCGCCATCTATCACACGAGCGACGGAGGCAAGCACTGGCAACAGCAGCAGACGCCGACGACGCAGCATCTTTACGGCGTCTCGTTCACCGACGTGAGGAACGGCTGGGCGGTTGGTCGAAGCGGCGAGATCCTCAACACCTCCGACGGCGGCGCTCATTGGGTGGATCAGCAGAGCAACACGCGCAAGCATCTCTTCAACGTGCGTTTTCTCGATGCTCGCGAAGGGTGGGCGGTCGGCGACTGGGGGGTGATGGTGCACACAGGCGATGGCGGCACGACCTGGGAAGACCGCTCGCTCGGTGAAGATCAGATCATCTACGCGATTGATTTCGCGGATCGCGACAACGGCTGGACGGTCGGCGAGTTCGGCGCCATCCGGCATACGACCGACGGTGGCAAGACTTGGGTGCAGCAGCAGGTGGCCACGCAGAAGACGTTCTTCGGCCTGACGGCCGTCTCGAAGGACAAGGTCTGGGCGGTTGGGATCGACGGGCTCGTCGCGCGCACGAAGGACGGCGGCGCGAGCTGGGAGATCCAACGGGGCCAAGGGGAATTGGCGGGCTTCGAAGCGATCGGCGTCATGGATCTGCTGAATAACCCCGCGCTCTACGACATCAAGATCCGTGGCGACAAGGGTTACATCGTCGGCGACGTCGGAAACGTTCTCGTGAGCGAGGACGGAGGAGAGACATGGACGAAATCTCTGTTGCCTTCCGAGTGGAGGCTCTCATGGGTCCGTGGTCTGAGCGTCTTGCCATCCGGCCAGGGCATGCTGGTCGGCGCCGCCGGGGCTACGTTCGCCGTAAACGGAAAGGAAATGCACTTCTCGCAAGCGCCGCTGTGAGCCGCTCGACGTCGAAGGCCGTCCCCGCCGCCGCATGATGATCCTCGCGTCCACGATCCGTTCCTTCACCTGCAGCACGACGGTGATGCTGTTGGCGCCGCCGAAGGTCGCGTAATCGACCCCTGTTCGTCGGCTTCATCGGCACGTGGAGGCCGGTTCGCAGTCACGTCGGCAGCCAGTTCGGCGAAACGTCCTGCTCGCCGATCAGGGACCCGTGAAGTCGTCGCGGGTCGAAGACGCGCTCCAGCGCAGCGCCCCGGCGATCTCGGCGAGCGCTGCGATCGCCCGCGGGTCTCATCAACTGATTGATCGACTGGTGGGGGCTTTCCTCGCTTCGCGGCGTCCGCCAGAAGGGACCAATGGAGAAGAGGTATCTCGAGGACTTCAAGGTCGGTGAAACCTTCGAGCTCGGCAGCTGTCACGTCAGCCGGGAGGAAATCCTGGAGTTCGCCCGCCGCTACGACCCGCAGCCGTTCCACGTCGATGAAGAGGCCGCGCGGCAATCGATCTACGGCGGCCTCATCGCCAGCGGCTGGCACACGACCGCGATGCTGATGCGCCTACTCGTGGATGGAATGGTCGCGGGTGCCGCCAGCATGGGCTCCCCCGGCACGGACGAGATTCGTTGGTTGAAGCCGGTCCGTCCGGGCGACACGCTGACCGCGCGCGCCGTGATCCTCGATGTCGTTCCGTCACGCTCCAAGCCCGATCGCGGGCACATGCGCGCGAGCTACGAGGTCTTCAACCAGAAGGGCGAGAAGGTGATGACGATGATCACTCGAGGCATTTACGCGCGGCGGCCCGCATCTCAGCCGTCGATGGACGAGGCCCCACGTCAACATCGGAAGTGAGGGTGTGGTGAAAAGGCATAGAGCGATTCCTCGAAATGTGATCTCCTTCCGCCACAACCCGACTCTGTTGCAGTCCTGATCGGCTTGGAGAGGAGACGACCCTTTCGGGTGGGGTCACGAGCCTTACGCCGACAGTCGCCGCGTCAGATGGAACCCGGAACTTCCGTCGCGCGAGTCCCGGGCTATGGGAGGGGATTCCGCGACGCCTTTCCTGTAGCCCGTCGCCCGGTCTTCTCCAGCGCTCCCTCGTGTTCGAGCAACCACCGCTTGCGTTCGATGCCGCCTCCGTAGCCGGTGAGACTTCCGTTGACGCCGATAACACGGTGGCACGGGACGACGATCGACACCGGGTTCGCACCGTTGGCAGCTCCGACGGCGCGCACGGCGGTGGGCGCACCGATCGCCGTGGCGAGGTCCCGATATGAGACGGTCTGGCCGCACGGGATCGCGCAGAGTCGTGTCCACAGCTTTTGCTGGAACGGCGTGCCGCCGAGATCGAGCGGGATGGAATCGAGCGCGGCAAAGTGGCCCTGAAAGTACGCCCGCAATCGGCCGACGGTTCCCGCGGGATCGCCCGACCGCCGGAGCTCGGCTCCAGGGAATCGCCGCCGCAGCGCCCGCTCGAGTCGTGGCCAGTGGTCGTGGAAGCCGAGAGCGCACAGACACCCCTCATGGACGGCGAGCACGACGGTTCCGATCGGCGACGCGAGCTCGGCGGTCTCGATGATGATCACGATCGCTTCTCTTTCGCAGGCTCGCTCGTCCAGAGGTGAATGGCGGCGTACGCTCGCCACGGCCGCCACGCTTCGGCGATCAAGGCGACCGCTCGCGTCGATGGCATGCCGTTGCCGGTTGCCAGCGCGCGCCGGAGGCCGAGATCACCGACGGGAAACGCATCGGGCTCGCCGAAGGCGCGCAGCGCGACGTACTGGGCCGTCCATTCGCCGATACCGGGAAGCGCGGCGAGGCGCGCGACTCCGTCCTCGAGGCCGCGCGAAGCGTCGAGCGTCAGTGTGCCGGCGGCGACGGCGCGGGCAAGGCCGCGGATCGTCTCGGCGCGAGATCTCGTGAGCCCGAGTCCGGTGAGGTCGGCGTTCGCGAGCGTCTGCGGATCGGGGAAGAGATGGGTGAGGCTCGGCACGGAGCTCTCGACGGACCGGCCGAAGCGCTGGACCAGGCGGCCGGCGAGCGTCGTCGCAGCCCGCACCGTAATCTGTTGGCCGAGAATCGCGCGCACGGCGAGCTCGAATCCCTCCCACGCTCCGGGTACACGCAACCCGGGTCGTGCGCGGACGAGCCTCCGGAGGTACGGCTCTCGGGAAAGCCCCGCGGCGACGCGCAGCGGATCGGCATTGAGGTCGAACATCCGCCGCACGCGCTCGGCGAGCTGGATGAGGCCGCGAACGGTCGACAGCTCCACGCGGAGAACGAGCTGCGTGCCGCGCTCGGCCGGCGAAACCTCGATCCATCCCGGCACGCCGCCCCAGACGATCGTTCGCCGATAGCTCTCCTCGTCGACGGCCTCTACGCCGGGGGTAGCGCGCTCGCGGAAGAATTCGAGAAGCGCGCGCCATTCGAGCGGCGGGCGGTAGGAGAGCCGCAGCGTGAGCGCTCCTCGAGCGCTTGCTGCCGCGATCCCGCGCCCGTCCGCTCGCTGCCGGCGAAGCTCGCGCGGCGAGCGTCCGAACGTCTTGCGAATCGAATGATTGAGCTCGCGAATGTTCCGGAAGCCCGTGGAAATCGCGACGTCCGTCATTCCGAGCGCGGTTTCGTCGATCAGCGTCTTGGCGAAATGAAGGCGCCGCGCCCGGGCGATCTCGGCAGGCGATGCACCGAGATGCCTCTGGAAGAGGCGGCGAAGCTGACGCTCGCCGAGTCCGACCTGGGCGGGAAGCGTCTCGCTTCCGCCGTCGTCGGCCGCGCCGTCTTCGATCAGGCGGAGCGCCCGCGACACGACCGCCGAGGTGCCGTTCCAAGCCGGTGTGCCGGGTGACGTCTCGGGGCGGCAGCGAAGACAGGGCCGAAACCCCGCGGCCTCGGCGGCTGCGGCGCACGAGAAAAACGTGACGTTCTCGCGCTTCGGCGTCCGAGCGGGGCAAATTGGCCGGCAGTAGATCCCGGTCGTGCGTACGGCGACGAAGAAGCGGCCGTCGAAGCGCGCGTCGCGCGTGGCGATCGCGCGGTAGCAGACCGAGTCGGCGAGCTCCATGATCCGCCTTATACCGCGCCCCGCGGGCGGAGTCTGGCAAGATCCGGACGCGGACTCCGTTGAAAGTGATCGGCCGGGAGGGTGCCCTCCCGGCCGATCACGACTGCTCAAGCAGCCTTGGGATGGCGCGCGGCCTTCGCCCGGTACGCCGCCGGATCGAAGGCATCGAGAATGCGCAGCGTGAATTCGTTCTGCGCCCGCGCGAGGCCTTCCCAGAACCCGAACGTCGTCGCGACGACGTCCCGCGCGCGTGGGGGGCGCAGCGCCTCCGGTAGCGGCAGGTCGGGAATCCGCCGTACGATCGGCGCTCCGACCGTCTCGGCGGCCGAGGCGATCCAGCCCTGCACGGTGCGGACCGCCGCGATCACATTTTCACCCGCGTCGTCGATTCTCTTCAGTGTCTCCATCGAAACCTCCTGTGTCATTGGGTCAACGTTACACGCAGCATAATGGGGCTTGCTAGATATGTCAAGCGATGATACAAAAATAACTTGCATGCGAAGGATCCACGGTGAAGAGGGCTACTCGGTTGGCGGACGGGCGGCGGTATAAGAGCGACGATGCCACCACGCCTGCCCCGCAGTCCGCTCGGCGAATTCATTCGCAATCAGCGCGACATCACGCGGCTCTCGCTGCGACAGCTCGCCAATCTGGCGCGCATCTCCAACCCGTACCTGAGCCAGATCGAGCGCGGCTTGCACCAGCCCTCGGCGGCGATCCTCAAATCGATCGCCGCGGCGCTTGGGATCCCCCCGGAAAAGCTCTACGCGGCGGCGGGCTGGCTCGGCGACGAGAGCGCCGAGAACGCCGAGAACGGCGAAGCCGACGTCGAGACCGCGATCCGCACTGATCCGCGGCTCAACGCACGGCAGAAGGAAGCCCTGCTCGAGGTCTATCGCGGGTTCCTGCGCGGCGGCGGCGAGTAAACACCGCGGCGGGCACGCTCCGTTCGGGGCCGGGGTAGGCTAGCAGACGCGGGATTGACTTCACGCAGCGACTGTACGTACGAACGGGGTTGGGAACGGAGGTTCGCGTCATGGCAGATCAGCGGCCATTGTGGAGAAAGGCGTTCGACTCTGTGGAACGGGCGATCGGGCCCGGGCTCGAATCCGCGGTGAAGAGCGACGAGTTCGCAGACGTCGCCACCGTCGCGATGCGCGTCCGTACCGACGTCGCCCGCGGCGCGGAACGAGCGATGCGACGGGCGCTTCATTTCTGGAACCTGCCGGCCGGCAGCGATATGAAGCGGCTGTCCGATCAGGTCGCATCGGTCGAGCGTAGACTGCGCGATCTCGCCAAGCGCTTCGACGAACTCGCGGAGGAGATTCATGGCCAGCGCCCTCAGCCCCAGCGACCTCGCCGCTCGCATACGGCGTGACGTCGAGCGCTCGGTACTCCGAGCGAAGAACGGCATCAAGTACATGGCCGGCATCGGTCGCCCTGATCTGGGGCGCTCGCCGAAGGACACGGTCTGGACTCGCGACAAGGTGCAGCTGTGGCGCTTCCACAGCGAGAAGCGGCGATACCGGCCGCCGCTCTTCCTCGTCATGAGCTTGGTGAGCCGCTCGTACATCCTCGACCTGCGGCCGGGCAGCAGCATGGTGGAGGACTTCCTCGAAGCAGGCTTCGACGTGTTCCTCCTCGACTGGGGAATCCCGGACGAGGTCGACGCCGGTAATACGCTGGAGACATACTGCGACGAGTACTTGCCGCGTGCGGTCGCCGCGGCGGGCTCCGAGGCGGAAACCGACGGCGTCACCATGCTCGGCTACTGCTTCGGCGGCATTCTCTCGCTCCTCTATGCCGCGGGCCATCCCGGACCACAGGTGCGGAACCTCATCTCGGCAGCCACTCCCTTCGACAGCTCGAAGGCGAGCGCCTTCCCGGGAGTCCTCAACCCGGGCCGTCTCGAGCCGGAGGAGCTCTTCGACGAGACGGGCAACGTGCCCCCCGACGTCATCGTCAACGGGTTTCAGCTCGCCCGGCCGACCGCTCAGATCGCCTCGTACGCGAATCTCTGGGAGAACCTCTGGAGCGACGAATTCTTCGAGGCCTACCAGGCGGTGGATCAATGGGCCCGCGATCAGATTCCTTTCGCTGGAGCGTGCTTCGCGCAGACGACGCGGATGCTCAGCCGCGAGAACCGGCTCGCCAAAGACACCATGCGGCTCGGCGGCCGCCCGATCAGTCTGAAGGACATCACGTGCCCGTTCCTGAACGTCATTGCCGAGAGGGATCATCTCGCCCCGATCGAGGCGGCGTCGCCGCTCACCTCGGCCGTAGGATCGAAAGACGTCGAAGAGCTGCGCATCGACGCAGGCCACGTCGGGCTTTTCATCGGCCGCTCGTCGCGGAAGGTCACGCTACCGAAGGTCATCGATTGGATGCGCCGGCACAGCGACGAGCTCTAACCACGGGAGGCCAGATGGAGATCCGTCCGATCGAGTCGCACGACGCTGAGGCGCTTCGCTCCTTTTTCGACCGTATCCCCGAGGGCGACCGCACGTTTTTCAAGGAAGACGTCCTCGATCCACAGATTGTCCCTTCATGGGTGCAAGACAAACGCGCGCGGCGCGCGGTAGCGGTCGAGGGCGACCGGATCGTCGGCTGCGTCGTCGTCATCCCGGGAGTCGGTTGGTCGAGCCACGTCGGCGAGCTGCGCCTCGTCGTGGATCCGAGCCGGCGCCGACAAGGGCTCGGCCGGCAGCTCGCGCGTCGTGGATTGCTCGACGCCCTTGGTCTGGGACTGCGCCAGATCGTCGTCGAGGTCGTCGCCGATCAGACTCCGGCCATCGCCATGTTTCAGGCGCTCGGCTTCGGTGCCGAGGCGCTGCTTCGCAACTACGTGCGCGATCGCTCCGGAGAGCTCCGCGACCTGATCCTCCTCGCCCACTCCGTCGATGACCGTTCC
This sequence comes from uncultured delta proteobacterium, assembly GCA_963745025.1. Lineage (GTDB taxonomy): Bacteria > Desulfobacterota > Binatia > JACPRU01 > JACPRU01 > CAVQIG01. The sequence goes on along the minus strand of CAVUWD010000006.1, from coordinate 427,536 downwards.
TCCGCGATGGCAACGCTCGGCATCGAGGACGCCGTCAAATCGCGCTGAGATGCGCTACCGGGCGCTCGCCGTCGACCTCGACGGGACGCTGCTGCACTCCGACGACCGCGTGACCGAGCGCAGCCTCCGCGCGCTGCGTGCGGCGGAGGACGCCGGCCTGAGGATCATCATCGCGACGGCGCGGTGGTATCAGCTCGCCAAGCGGGTCGCCCGGGACATCGATGCGAAGGAGCCAGTCATCGCCTGCGCCGGCGCGCAGGTGCGCCGGCTCGCCGACGAACACGATCTGCTCGATCTGAGGATGCCCGAAGCGTTCGCAGAAGAGCTCTACGCGATCCTCGATTCGCGCCGCTGCATGGCCTGGATCGCCCTCGACGACACGGTGCTGTTCAAGATGGACGGCGAGCCGAATCGGTCCGACCTGCCGCGGGAGATGGTGTACACGCGCAAGCTCTCGGGCGCATCGGACGTCGGGCCCCGCATCGTGCTCGTTCAGGGCAGCGAGACGACCGCGCACGTCGTCGAGCGGCTCGGCAAGCGGTGGAAGGAGCGAGTTCGCTTCGTCGAGTCCTTCTCGAGCCGGCGCAAGAGCATGTTGACGCTGACTGCGGCCGGCGCGGATAAGGGCGCCGCACTCTCCGTCGCGTGCGCGGACATGGGCCTGTCGACGAGCGAGGTCGTCGCGTTCGGCGATGCCGAGGCGGACATCGAGATGTTCCGCGTCGCAGGCGCGTCCGTGGCGATGGGCCAGTCGAGCGACCACGTGAAGTCGATGGCGACCGCCGTCACGGCTACGAACGACGAGGACGGGGTCGCCGTCGCGGTGGAGCGCCTGCTCGAGACCGGTTCGATCTGATCAGCCCGGAAGCACGTGCACCTTGATCGAGCCGCTGCGCTTGTCGCCGGCCGCATCGAACGCCGCGTTGATCTCCTCGAGGCGAAAGCGGTGGGTTACGAGGGCGGTCAGCGCGTCGTGATGCTTCCGCAGCAGCTCGATCGCGATCGCGAAGTCGGTGCGCGGTCCGACGCGGCCATAGCAGTTCGAGCCGACGAGCGTCAGCTCCCTGAGAGAGAAGTCGAGGGCGGGAATCGCGATCGGGCCTTCGAAGACCCCGAGCATAGAGATCATCCCTCCCGGGCGCGCAAGCCGCACCGCGTCTGAGAGGGTCGGGGCGTGCCCCCCGACTGTCTCGATCACGCAATCGAACAGCGAATCGCCGGCCTCACGAATCATCCCGGCGGCGTCTTCGAAGATTCCGTCGGCACCGAGCGCGCGGGCGGCCTCCCGCTGGTGGAGATGCCGCGCCGTGATCATCACCTGGCTCGCGCCGGCGGCGCGAGCCGTGAGGATCGTCATGAGCCCGATTGTGCCGCCGCCGAGGATCGCCACGCGATCGCCGCTCGTGACGCGCCCCTGGCGCGTGCCGCGCACGCAGACAGCAAGCGGCTCGGCGAGGGCGCCCGCCGCGGCGGTCACGGTGTCGGGGAGCGGGTAGACCGCGTAGGCCGGCACGACCGCGAGTTCCGCGCAGCCGCCTCTGCCGTTGACGCCGAGGAGGACCCGCTTCGCGCATCGGTTGGGATTCCCCGTGCGGCATTGCCCGCACTCTCCGCAGACGACGAGCGGATCGACGGCCACGGCCACACCGGTCGGAAGTGATACCCCGGTGCCGACGGCGTCGATGGTTCCGCCGATCTCATGACCCGGCTGCAGACCCACCGGGGAAGGGAATGCGCCGCGATAGAAGTGCAGGTCGGTCCCGCAGATCCCGATGGACGCGACGGTCAGCCTCACCCATCCAGGCTTCGGATCCGGCAGCGGCCGATCGACGACGTCGAGGCTTCCTTGGTCGTTCCAGACTGCGGCCTTCATCGGCGGCCTCCGTGCCGCGAGTTTACACACAAAGACCTCTGGCGGTATATGCGCGCGAGAGGGGAGGCCAGAGCCATGGCGACGTACATCATGCTCAGCAGCCTGACCGACGAGGGCCGCAAGACGCTGAAGGAGCGCCCCGAGCGCCTGAAGGAAGTGAACCAGGAGATCGAGCGCATGGGCGCTCGCGTGATTACGCAGTACGCCGTGCTCGGCGGTTACGACTTCATCAACATCATCGAGGCGCCGAGCAACGAGGTGATCGCCCGCATCTCGGTGGAGCTTGGCGCGCGCGGCACGGTGCAGCTGACGACCCTGCCGGCGATCGGCATCGACGCCTTCACGCAGATGCTCCGGGAGGGCGGCACGAAGTAAGCGAGTGAACGCGGGTCGGACCGATGCCACGATACGTCTTGCTGACCCGGCTGAACGCGCAAGGCTTCGAAGCGATCCGCTCGCAACCGGAACTTCTCGCCGAGGCGCGCCGTGCGATGGAAGCGCTCGACGCGAAGATCGTCCAGCAGTACGCACTCATCGGACCCTACGACTTTCTCACCGTCGTCGAGGCGCCGGACAATCTCGCGGCCGTTCGGGCCGTCACCGAGCGGGAAGCGACGGGCCGCGTTCACATGGATATCCTGCCCGCGATCGACCTCGACGTCTTCGTGCGCCTGCTGGGACAGACCACGGAGACCGTCGGTCCCTATCCTTGGCAAATCAGTGCCTGGGCCCAGCTCGTGCGTCGCATCATGCGCTACCACACGACCACCCGCTACGTCCGGAAGCACTGCAAGCCGTTCGCGGTCGAAGGCAGGGAGCGTCTCGACGGTCTACGAAATCCTGCGATCTTCATCGGCAACCATTCGAGCCACATGGACTCGTTGGTGCTGTTCACGGCGCTTCCGGAGCGCTTCCGGCGCCGGGTTGCTTTCGGTAGCGCGGCAGACCGCTGGTTCCTGAAGGGGCGGAAGGGAATTCAAAAGCAGCCCTGGTACATGTCGTTGACGATGAACACTTTCCCGATCCAGCGAGGCGGAGGGAAGGCCGCCCTCGGCTACGCGGAGTGGCTCCTCGACCGGCACTGGTCGCTCGTCATCTTCCCCGAAGGTACGCGCTCGACCACCGGCAAGCTCGCCACCTTCCGTCACGGCGTATCCATCCTTGCGCTCGACAAGGGCGTGCCCGTCGTTCCGATCTACATGGATGGACTGCGCGAGCTCCGGCCGAAGGGGGCGCAGGAGATCAAGGTGGGGCCCGTGCTGGTACGGATCGGCGAGCCAATCCGCTTCGCTCCGGGCACGGCGGTCTCCGATGCGACGCGCGCGCTCTACAAGGCGATGGAGCGGATGCGCGAGGAGGTCCACCGACGGTCGCCGGCGCCTCGCGCGGTTGCCCCGCCGGTGTCGGCCGAAGGAATCTCGTGACGACGAATCTCATCCGCCGATGGACTGTGAGCCGCCCGCCAATGGACCGCTCTACAATTATCAGGCGGAGCCCGCGGAAGTAGTTTTCGGCGTTATCCGACGACTCTCGCCGGATAACACGCTAACAATTTCGGCCCACCAATGAACTTACCCGAGAGATTTCGCAGAGCTGCCGGCGTAGATCTGCTGGGGGTGGCCCAATTATCAGGTCCGGCTAATCCAGATTCGTGGAGCTCCCGCTCGCAGGTGAAGTAATAGTTAGGCAATCAGAAGGAGATATTTCAGATGACCAACTACCATTTCGATGATCACGCCATTCACTGGAACCGCTTTGGCGACTATGTTCCCCCCTTCCACTACACCATCCTTCATGTGGATGAGAAAAGCCGGATCGTCGACGTGCTGTTCAAGTTCCCCGCCAACGAACAAATCGTTCTGCACCGTCATCGAGCTCTCAACCACACCTTCGTCGTACAGGGGGAACACCGACTTTATGAAGCCGATGGCAGCCTACGTGAAGCCCGATTGACGGGCAGCTACACCGTCTCACCCGCCAGCGAGCAGCCCCATCGGGAAGGGGGCGGAGAACAGGACGTCATCGTTTGCTTCAGCATCCGGCCTGGTAACGACGAAGTGCTCTACGACGTCCTCGATGACGCATTCAATCCGCTCGGAACGATTACCTTTCAGACGCTGGTGGAGCTTTATCAGTCTCAGCAGGCGAGCAGACCAGGATGAGGAACGACTCGCAGACACGTCCCAGATCAGTCCGAGCTTGAGGGCGACCCGGGTCAATTCTATGTCGGTACGCACGCCGAGCTTCGCCTTGATCTCGAGTGATAGTTCTACAACGTCCACCTCGCGCGCATCCGGTACCACATCTACTACCAAGTCAGAGGATCGGCCTCTGAGGTCCTGGCGTTCCGGCATAGCAGCCAGGGCTCCGCACCGCGCGTGTTCGCGCATGTAAATTCGCGGCGCCGCCCAACCAGCCGATGCAGCGGACCCGGGTGCACTGGCTAGATCGACCGTCTCGTCGCTTCTCGAGTGGGCGGCTTGTCTCCGACCCGCCGTCGCATCGGCACCCGGGCCGCTGATCGGCAGGACGTTAGACTGCACGCGAACTCGAGGCAGCAGATCTCCTCGGACGTTTCTGAAGTTCTTCACGCAACACGCGGCGGATGGTCTCTTCCAACGGCTGCCCCCGGTGCCGGATGAATTCTCGCAACGCGTTGTTGATCAACGTCTGGTAGTTTCCACCCTTCGCAGCGTGAACCTGCCTTCGGAACCAGTTGAGCACGTCATCATCCAGCCGGATGGTGATGCGAGTCTTCCCCGTTGGCACGGGCACAACGGGACCGCGTCGCGCCTTACTGAAATCGTATTCCCTTTTCATACTCGCTTGCCCTCGTACTGCCGCCGCTCGCGGCGCGTCGCTTTCCGCGCGGAAATCAGACGTATCCGATCCTCGCGCCACGTGTACGCGATGACCAGGAGGCGCTCGAGTGCGTCCGTCCCAAGCGTCACGAACCGCTCTTCCTCCTCCGACGCACGATCCGGCATAGTCAGCGCCATCATGTCTTCGAACGCGGTAACCGCGTCGGCAAAATCGACGCCGTGCTTCTCCAGGTTCTCCTTCGCCTTCTCCTCATCCCACTCGAAATCCACCACATTATATGGTATGCACGCTCGTATGCACAGGTCAACCGTGCGGTCTAACACGCGGTTGGAGCGGACCGGCGCACGACCAGCTCGTCACGGCCGGGCGGCGGTGGGCGCCGGCCGCTCAACCGCAGTCCGTTAGCTGGTGAAGACCGGTGACGAAGCGATACAACGAAGCGTGTGTGGTTCGAGGTTGTCGGTGAAATCGGCGATGTCGAGACGATTGCGACTGGCCGCTCCGTCCGTGACCGCAGACGACTGCGGCGCAAGTATGGTGGTGGACCGTGGAGGAAGCGCAAAGGCACGGCCACGGTGCGCTTTCCCGATGGCACGGTGTCTCGAGCTGAGCTACATTGGTACGAGGCACACGGAATCGGACGCAAGGAACTCAAGCTGAAGCGCCTGCTTCAAGAACGACCATGAAGACCCGTAAGACCGCTTCGCCTTTTGTGCTGTGCGTAAAGAACCAGGGGTACCCCGCATCTCTCGAGCTGCGAAAAGTCTATCGCGCGGTTCCCGATCCTGACGGTGCGCAGCACGGCCTAACTCGGGTCATCGATGAATCCGGCGACGATTATCTCTATCCTGCTGAGTTCTTCATCCCGATCGACCTACCCAAGGCTGTTAACCAGCGGGCGTTGTTCGCCAGCTAACAAATTAGGGCTTCTTGAACACGCCGATGGGACGAACCGGGGAAGAGCACGAGCTCGACGGCGTGCTGCTGTTCCTGGCGAGCGACGCGAGCAGTTACGTAACGGGTCAGACGATCGCGGTCGACGGCGGCTAGGTCGCGGTCTGACGGCGAGGTTCTGACGTCGGGACGTTTCACAGTTCGCAGTTTCTTTTTCGCGGTCGTGTTCTGGATCTGTGCGCTGCAACGACGGAAAGTTTGAAAACTGCGAAAACTGTGAAACGTCCCCTCGAGATTTGACACTCGCGGACGGCGCTCCTATATAAGGAATCCCGTAGCTACGCCTTCTCGCGATTCTGCGAGCGGCGGCTACGGTTTTTTATGGTCAAAGTCTTGGCGGTGATTCCCGCGCGATTCGGCTCGACGAGGCTCGCGGGGAAGCCCCTCGCTCTGATCCAGGGAAGGCCGATGGTGCGCGTCGTCTACGAGAGCGTGGTTGCGACCGAGCTCTTCGACGACGTCGTCGTGGCTACGGATGACGAGCGCATCCGCAAGGCGGTCGAGGATGCCGGCGGACGAGCGGTGATGACGCGCACCGATCATGCGAGCGGCACCGATCGAGTCGCCGAGGTGGCGGAGAAGTCGGACGCTGAAGTCGTGGTCAACATTCAGGGGGATCTGCCGTTCGTCACCAGCGCGCTGGTCTCTCCCCTGGTCGGCACGATGTGCTCCGAGCCCTCGATCCCGATGGCGACGGTCGCCGTGCCGCTGCGCGATCGAGAACGGTGGCTGAACCCGAACGTCGTCAAAGTGGTCACGGACGAACGGGGATTTGCGCTATACTTCTCCCGCGCGCCGATTCCGGCGCGGCGAGATCCACAGAATGACGAGGGGGAAAGCTCCGTGTTCGCTCTTCAGCATGTGGGCATCTACGGCTATCGGCGGAACTTTCTGCTGCAGTTCACGTCGTGGCCGCCGGGCCGCCTCGAGGGGGTCGAGCGGCTCGAGCAGCTACGGGCGCTCGAACGGGGTGCGAAGATCTTCGTCGCGGCGGTTTCGGAGGGGGTCGTCGAGGTCGACACGGCGGAAGACCTCGCACGCGCGAATCAGATCGCCGCTGGCCATGCCGCCTAGATCGAGGAGGGTGGGGAACCATGAACGAGAGGAGCCGCACCAAGTTCATCTTCGTGACCGGGGGCGTGGTTTCGTCGCTCGGCAAGGGTCTCGCGTCGGCTTCGATCGCTGCGCTGCTCGAAAGCCGAGGCCTAGGCGTGACGATGGTCAAGATGGACCCGTACATCAACGTCGATCCCGGGACGATGAACCCCTACCAGCATGGCGAGGTCTTCGTGACGGACGACGGCGCAGAGACCGACCTCGATCTCGGCCACTACGAGCGCTACTGCTCGACGCGGATGAGCCAGAAGAACAACATCACCACGGGCCGGGTCTACTTCGAAGTGATCAGCAAGGAGCGGCGCGGCGACTACCTCGGCGGCACCGTGCAGGTGATCCCGCACATCACCGATGAGATCAAGCGACGGATCCTCGAGGCGGCCGAGGGTTACGACATCGTGCTCGGCGAGGTCGGCGGTACGGTCGGCGACATCGAGAGCCTTCCGTTCCTCGAGGCCATCCGCGAGTTCCGCTGGGATCGCGGCAAGGAAGATGTGCTCTACATCCACCTGACGCTCGTGCCGTTCATCTCGGCGGCGGGGGAAGTCAAGACCAAGCCGACGCAGCACAGCGTAAAGGAGCTGACCGGTCTCGGCATCCAGCCCGACGTGTTGCTCTGCCGCACCGACCGCTTTCTCGACAAGAAGATCAAACAGAAGATCGCCCATTTCTGCAACGTCGAGGAGGACTCGGTCATCACCGCGAAGGACGTCGAATGCATCTACGAGGTGCCGCTGCTCTTCCACGAGGAGGGACTCGACGAGCGCATCGTTGCCAAGCTCAACATGTGGACCGGGGCGCCGCGTCTCGAGAAGTGGCAGAAGTACGTCGAGACGTTCAAGCACCCGAAGGAACGCGTCAAGATCGCAATGGTCGGCAAGTACGTCGGGCTCACCGACTCCTACAAGAGCCTGAACGAGGCGTTGGCCCATGGTGCGGCGGCCAACGATTGCCGCGTCGAGATCGTGCACGTCGATTCGGAGAAGATCGAGCAGGAAGGCATCACCGACGACATCCAGAGCGCCGACGGCATCCTCGTGCCGATGGGCTTCGGGCCGCGGGGGACGGAGGGAAAGATCCTCACCGTTCAACATGCCCGTGAGAATCGCGTTCCGTTCCTCGGCATCTGCTTCGGCATGCAGATGGCCGTCGTCGAGTTTGCCCGCAATGTCTGCGGTCTCGCCGGCGCAAATTCGTCGGAGGTCAATCCCGAGAGCCCGTACCCGGTCATCGATCTCATGACGAGCCAGAAGGGGCTCACGCAGAAGGGCGCCACGATGCGACTCGGCGCCTATCCGTGCATGCTCTCGGACGGCTCGCTGGCGCAGAAGCTCTACGGCAAGAGGAAGATCTCCGAACGCCATCGGCATCGCTACGAGTTCAACAACGAGTTCCGCCAACTCCTCGAGGCAAAGGGTCTGGTGCTCTCGGGTCTGTCGCCGGACGGAAGCCTCGTCGAGATCATCGAGCTCGCCGACCATCCTTGGTTCCTCGCCAGCCAGTTTCACCCGGAGTTCAAGTCGCGTCCGCTCGATTGCCACCCGATCTTCCGCGGTTTCGTGCGGGCCGCCCTCGTCCACAAGGCGGAATCGAAAGAAGCGCCGCTTCTGAAGGAGCTCCGTGTCGTCAAATAGCGCCGGAGTTCGCGTCGGCGATTTGACGATCGGCGCCGGAGCGCCCTTTGCGCTGATCGCCGGGCCGTGCGTGATCGAGAGCCGCGAGTCGGTGCTGCGGCATGCCGAACGGATTCGCGACGTCGCGGGGCGCGTCGGCGTCCCCCTCGTCTTCAAGTGTTCCTTCGACAAGGCGAACCGCACTTCGTTGAAGTCGTATCGCGGCGTCGGCATGGAGCGTGGCCTCGAGATTCTCGCCGAAGCGCGACGCGAGGCGGGCGTGCCGGTGCTGACCGACGTGCACGAGGCGGCGCAGGCGAAGCCCGTGGCAGCGGTTGCCGACGTTCTGCAGACGCCCGCGTTTCTCTGCCGCCAGACCGATTTCATCCTCGAAGTGTGCGGGGCTGGGAAGCCGGTCAATCTCAAGAAGGGTCAATTTCTTTCGCCCTGGGAGATGGCGCAGGTCGTCGAGAAGGCGCAGGCGAGCGGAAACCGGAGCGTGATGGTGTGCGAGCGCGGTTTCAGCTTCGGCTACCGCAATCTCGTTTCCGACATGCGCTCGCTGGTGATCCTGCGCGAGACTGGAGTACCGGTGGTCTTCGACGCCACCCACAGCGTTCAGCTGCCGGGCGGGCAGGGAAGCGCCTCCGGCGGGGAGCGCCAGTTCATTTCTCCGCTCGCCCGCGCCGCCGTGGCAGTCGGCATCGACGCCCTCTTCATGGAGGTGCACGAAGACCCCGACCACGCGCTGAGCGACGGACCGAACAACTTGCCGCTCGACCGGCTCGAAGGCTTGCTTCGCGAGCTCAAGGCGATCGACGAGGTGGTGAAGGGGAAATGAAAAAGGCTACGGGTGATGGGTTACGGGTTGCGGGAAAAACGAAGGGCTCTTCGCCCGTGGAGCGCGCACGGCGAGTTCTCGAGATCGAGGCCGAGGCCGTGCGTGCGCTCGTCGACCGCGTCGGTCCGGAGCTCGAGCGGGCCGTCGAGGTGCTCGCACAGACGCCCGGGAAGGTCGTCGTCACAGGCCTCGGCAAATCCGGCATCATCGCGCGGAAGATCGCCGCCACGCTGGCGAGCACGGGAACGCCCGCCTTCTTCGTTCACGCGGGAGAAGGCGTGCACGGCGATCTCGGCATGGTGGTGAAGGGGGATTCGGTGATCGCGGTTTCCTACAGCGGCGAGACGCGCGAGATTCTCGCCATGCTGCCGCTCTTCAAGCGCCTCGGATCGCCCGTGGTCGCGCTGAGCGGCGTTCTCGATTCGACGCTCGCCAGGAGCGCCGAGGTGGTGATCGACGTGAGCGTTCGCGAAGAAGCGTGCCCGCTCGCTTTGGCGCCTACGGCCAGCACGACCGCGACGCTGGCGATGGGCGATGCGCTCGCCCTCGTGCTCATGGAGCGCCGCGGCTTCCGCGAAGAGGACTTCGCCTTTCTCCACCCGGCAGGGAGCCTCGGCCGCAAGCTCATGCGCGTCGAGGACCTCATGCACCGCGGCGAGGACATGCCGATCGTCGCCGAGACGGCGACTCTCCGGGAGGCGATTCACGAGATGACCGCCAAGCGGCTCGGTCACACCGGCGTGGTGAGCGCGGTCGGCCAGCTCGTCGGTGTTCTCTCCGACGGGGATCTCCGCCGCGCGCTCGAGAGCCGCGGGGTGGTGCTCGACGTGTCGGTGCGCGAGCTCTTGCATCGCGATCCGAAGACGATCCGAGAGCACGAGCTCGGCGCCGGCCGGGGCGTCTTGACGATCGGTGCGCAGGCGCTCGGCGCCGAAGCGCTCGCCGTCATGGAACGGCACTCGATCACCGCGCTCTTCATCATCGACGCCAAGCGCAGGCCGCAGGGGATCATCCATCTGCACGATCTGTTGAGGGCGGGCGTAATCTAATCTCGATCCAAAATTCGCACGGCCCGCGCCGACGACGGGCCCCGTGCGAATTGCGCACACGGACGGGGCACCACGGGAATTTCGCATCGGGCTAGCCCGCTCGCAGCCGTGCGAGCGTCAGCCGGTCCGAATCGTTCTGGTGAGCGAGCAGCCGCTCCGAGCGGTCCACGACCTCCACCGCCCCGAAGTGGCTGAGCCCGACTCGCGCCGACTCCGGAGTCAGCACCCACACCTCGGAACCCTTCGCGAGGACCCGCTCGAGCGCTTGGGGCTCGTCGACGACCTCCGTCGGATGGCGGATGTAGTAGAGGATCTGGGTTCGGACGTTGTTCGGAACGGCTACCACAAAGAGCCGTGCTCCCCTCGACATCTCGTCGTTCAGCCGCTGTGCGAGCGCCCGGTGCGGCCCGTACGTGTCGAAGCGCGCGGCGACGACCCGCTGCGTGACGATCGCCACTCCCCACTCGAGGGCGAGAGCGACCGCGAACGCGGTCGCGGGACGCACCCACTCGGAGACGCGGGGCGCCACGTCGAGAAGCCCCCGCGCGGCGAAGAACGCCGTCGGCGGCAGCACGGGAATGAGGTAGCGATCGTGTTTTCCCGCGCTCATGGAGAGGATCGCGATACCGACGGAGAGCCACGCCAGAAGCAAACCCCACACCGGGTCGCGCGGGCGCTCCCTCCACAGCGAGACTGCGCCGACGAGCGCGAACGGCGTCCACGGCAGCGCCATCCATGGTGCCGTATACAGGTAGAGGAGGGGCGAGGAGCGTCCGAGCTCGCCCTGAAAGCGCGCCACGTTCTCGTCGCGCCAGGCATCGAGGATCGCGGGGTAGGAGAGATACGCGGCCAGGGGCCATGCCAGCACGAGAAGAGCAAACGCGGCGAGACCGCAGGGATCGAGGAAGAGCCGTGCGGCGTCGCTGCGTCGCGTCGTCATCGAGAAGAGAAGGGCTGCGGGGACGAACAGCAGCGAGCCGATCGGGCCCTTGACGAGGAAGGCGACCCCGGCGGCAGTCCAGAACGCGACGGCGAAGCGCCGCGGCCGCAGCTCTCCCTCGTCGAACAGGCCGCGCGCGAAGCTCCACATCCCGAGCGTTACCGCCGCGGCGAGGAGCAGGTCCGGGTCCGCGAGTTGCCCGCTCACCAAGACGTAGACCGAGCTCACCTGGGCGAGACCCGCGACGAGGCCAAAGGTTCGCCCGAGCCGCCGAGCGCCGAGGTCGGCCACGCAGAGGGCGACCGTCAGCGAGGCGAGCACGCTCGGCAGCCGCGCTGGCCATTCCTGCTCTGTCCCGAAGGCGGCCATGGCCGCGGCCATCGACCAATAGACGATCGGAGGCTTCTGCAATCGCGGCCGCGTGCCGATGGTGGGGATGAGCCAGCTTCCGCTCTCGAGCATCTCGCGAGCGCCCTGAGCGTAGCGAGCCTCGTGATAGTTGAACGATTTTCCGCTCGCGGCGAGCGCGAAGAGCAGCGAGCCGCCGAAGGCGACGATCAACGCGAGCGAGCGCAGGCCGAGCGGGAACCGGCAGAGCACGGCGGGTGGCGGAACGTCCGCGAGCGTCATGCTCGAGCCGGCATCCAGCGTATGCTAGCCGCGACGGATGAAGTTCGTGATGAGCTCGTTCACGCGCTCGGCGCCCTCGATCGTCACGGCGTGCCCCGCGCCGTCAAGGACCTCGAGACGGGCGCCCGGGATGCTGCCCGCCACGCGCTCGGCTTGCGCGAATGGAACGAGGAGGTCCTCGGCCCCGGCGATGACCAGCGTCGGAACGGAGATCCGACTGAGATTGCCGACCCGGGTTCCGAGCCATGCGTCGAACGCGCGGACCTGGTGTCGCAGCGCGGGAAGCGGCGTCCGCGCTGCCATGGCACGGAGCGCCTGAGCGGTGGCCTCGCGCTTCGGCACCTCGGCGAGAAAGTGACGGCTTAGGAACCAGGGAAGCATCGAGCGGATCCGCGCCTCGGACTGCGGGGATTCGAACTCAATCCACGAGCGCAACACCGCCTCGAGACGCGCATCCTTTTCCACTGCTGGCGTGATCAGCACGAGCGCCCCGACGACGTCGGGATGGGCGATCGCGAGCTCGATCGCGATCGCCGCGCCCATGCTCGCCCCGACCACCGTCGCCGGCCCCTTTTCCGACAACGACGCAACGGCATCTTCCGCCATCGTGGTGATGGTCAGCGATTCGTCGGGCATCGGGCGCGAGGCGCCGATGCCCCGATGATCGTAGCTGACGACCATGAAGGAGGATCGAAGCCCGTCGATCTGCCGTCGCCAGCTCGTCCTGTCGACGGCGAAGCCCGCGATGAGAAGCAGGGCGGGACCACTCCCGTCGACGTCGATCGCCAACCCGGGCCCGCTCGACCCGGCGCGCTCGACGTCCTCGACGGTGATCCGTCCTCCCGGTCCGGTTCCGCTCACGGACTCGAGGTCGACGCCGAGCTTCTTCGCGAGCGCGCGCGCGGCCGGCGCGGCCTTGACGCCTGCGGCCGGGGCTCGGCTCGGCACGGGCGGAGCGTGCCGTTCGGCTGCCGCCGGCGTCGCGCCCGCTGGCGCTCCTTCGATCTCGGGAACGAAGCTCTTCTCGAAGATATCGCGGTCGAACGCCTCGCCGGGCTCGACGATCGCGCCGAGCAGCGAACCGATCGGAACGGTCGTTCCCGGCTCGACGTAGATCGCTGCGAGCGTTCCCGCAGCGAACGCTTCGACTTCCACCGAGACCTTCTCGGATTCGATGACGAGCAGGATCTGGCCCTTGTCGACGTTGTCGCCGGACTGCGCCTTCCATTCCACCACCGTACCCTCGACCATCGTCAGGCCGAGGCGCGGCATCGTGACTGCAGTGGCCAATGCGAACTAACCCTCGAGCGCGGAGTGAACCGCTTCGACCACCTGCGCCGGAGAGGGGATGTATGCGTCCTCGAGAATCGGGCTGAACGGGACGGGCGAGTGCGGAGCGGTGACGCGCCGGATCGGACCGCGCAGTAGATCGAATCCCTTGTCCGCCGCGAGGGCGGCGATGTCGGTGGCCATCCCACAACGCGGAGGTGCCTCGTCGACGGCGACGAGGTAGCCAGTCTTCCCGAGCGACTGGAGAACGGTCTCTTCGTCGAGCGGCGAGAGCGTTCTGAGGTCGACGACTTCCGCCTCGATGCCCTCTCCCGCGAGGGTCTTGGCGGCGGCAAGCGACGTATCGACCATCCGGCCGCAGGCGACGATCGTCACCGAGCCACCTTGCCGGGCAATTGCCGCTTTGCCGAGAGGCACGGTGTAGGGCTCCTCGGGAACCTCGCCGCTCACGGTGTAAAGCGATTTCGGCTCACAGAAGATCACCGGATCGTCGTCGGCGATCGCGGCGAGGAGCAGCCCCTTGGCGTCGTACGGATTCGACGGCACGACGGTCTTCAAGCCCGGAATCGCCGTCGTCAGCGCGTACAGCGACTGCGAGTGCTGCGCCGCCGCACGGACCCCCGCCCCGATCATCGTGCGCACCATGAGCGGGACGCTTGGCCTTGCCGCCGAACATGTAGCGGAGCTTCGCGGCCTGGTTCAGCAGCTGATCGAAACAGACGCCGATGAAGTCCATGAACATGAGCTCCGCCACGGGACGGAGGCCCGTCGCCGCCGCGCCGACCGCCATGCCGATAAGGCCGATCTCGCTGATCGGCGTGTCGATGACGCGGTCCGCGCCGAAGCGGCCGATCAGCCCCTTGGTCGCGCCCATCACTCCCCCCCAGGCGTCCTCCTTCTGCCCCGCGCCGCCGGCCACGTCCTCGCCGAGCACGATGACCAAAGGATCGTGCTCCATGGCTTGAAACAGCGCCTCGTTGATCGCCTGTACGAACGCTCGTTTGCGGCTTGCCATGGCGCCCTCCTCAGCTCGGATAGTCGACGTACACGTCGGTCAGGAGCTCGGACACGCTCGGCGGCGGGCTCGCCTCGGCGAACTTCACCGCCTCGGCGATTGCCTTGGAAACCTGATCGTCGACAGCGCGGAGCGCGCTCGCCGAGACCTTGCCGCCCGACACCACCCGCTTCTCGAATTTGTCGATCGGATCGCGGCTGGATCGAACCTTCTCGGTCTCTTCCTTGCTCCGGTAGGTCAGCGGGTCGCCGACGTAGTGTCCGAAGTAGCGATACGTCTTGCATTCGATGAGCGTCGGTCCGTCGCCCCGCCTCGCGCGCTCGATGGCGGCTCGACGCCTTCTCGAATACGTCGAAGAAGTCCATGCCATCGGCAATCACGCCCGGAATGCCGTAGCTCGTCGCCCGCACCGCGAGGTCGGGGATGTTCACGTGGTACTCTACCGGCGTCGCCTCGCCGTAGCCGTTGTTCTCGAGCACGAAGACCACGGGCAGCTTCAGGATCGAGGCGATATTCAGGCTCTCGTGGAACGCCCCCTGATTGCTGGCGCCGTCGCCGAAGAAGGCGATCGCGACGCCGCCGCTCTTGCGGACTTTGGCCGATAGAGCGGCGCCGATCGCCAATGGGATGCCGGCGCCGACGATGCCGTTGGCGCCGAGCATCCCCTTGCTGACGTCGGCAATGTGCATCGAGCCGCCCTTGCCCCGGCAGATCCCTGCGCTCTTGCCGAAGATTTCGGCCATCATCGCATTCAAATCCACGCCCTTGGCGATCGAATGCCCATGGCCGCGGTGGGTGCTCGTCACGTAGTCGCCGTCGCCGAGCGAGCAGCATACACCGGCGGCGATTGCCTCTTCGCCTGCATAAAGATGTAGAAATCCCGGAACCCGGCCAGCCTGCGAAAGCTCGTTCAAGGTCTGCTCGAAGCTACGAATGGTCCGCATCGTCCGGTAGGTTTCGACCAAGCGATCACCGGAAAACTCCATGAGCGTCACCTCCAGGCTCTCTCCTAGCAAAGGCGTTCGCCGAAGGCCATCTTTACTCTCGGCACCTTTCGCTTTACTCTCCTCGCGTGCGGCGACGTAATGTCCGCTCCGCAGTAGGGGTCCTGATCGTGGCCTCGCTCGCGGGCGTCGGGTATCTGGTTCATTCGAGCCTCGAGGCCGGGAAGTCCAAACAGGTCGACCGCTCGAGTCTCGAAGGCATGCTGCCAGATGCGGTACAGTGGATACAGAACTTTCACCGCATCGAGATCCGGGAAGGCAAGAAAGCCTGGGAACTCGTAGCCGACGAGGCGCAGTACCTCGAGGGCGATAACCAGGTCGTCGTCCGCAAGCCGCGGACCACGCTCTACATGAAGGATGGGGAAAAGGTCACGGTCACCGGCGATCAGGGCAAGGTCGAATTCGCGGGTAAAGATTTGCAGAAGGCGATGCTTCACGATAGCGTGGAAATCCATGTCCGAGGGTTCGTGATCCGCGCCAACGATGCGGTCTATGACCGCGGCACGGAGAAAATCGTCGCCATGGGCCCGGTCACGATCGTCGGAGAGCAGGTACAGGTGGCAGGCAACGACATGACCGTCTTCGTGAAGGAATCGCGCTTCGAGCTCAAGAAGCCGGTCCGGGTGACATTGTCGCCGAAAGCGCTCCAGACGTCCCGTCCCTCCTGAACCGCTGCATGTCCTTACGGAACGTTCGTGCAGGGCTCGGACTGATCCTCGCTCTAGCCACCGGCATTTTTGCCGGTCCGGCGCCGACTCCCGCCAAGACCGATTCTACGGCACTACCGGGCATGGGGGATTTCAGCTTCACCTCGAAGAAGGAGCCGATCGAAATCACTTCGGAAAAGCTCGACTTCGATTACAAAAATCGACGTACGGTGTTCCGTGGCGACGTAGACGTCATCCAGGGCGAGGTGCACTTGCAGAGCGACGTCCTGACGGTGGACTATGCCCAAGTCGGGGATAAACAGGAGCTCAAGGCGGTCACCGCCGACGGACACGTGACCATCACGCAGGGACCCAAGAAGGCGACGGGGAGCCACGCGGTGTTCGATCAGTCGAGTCGTACCGTCGTGCTCACCGGCAACGCCGTACTCTCGGAAGGCTCGAACCAATTGAATGGCGACCGGATCATCGTCCATCCCGACGAATCGCGGATGGAAGTGCTCGGAGAGAACCGGCGCGTCAAAGTCATCCTGTTTCCGGGAGAAGGGCCGCTCGCCAGCGGCACCCCCGGCAAAGACAAGACGAACCCCAAGCCGAGCGCAACCTCCGCGCCCGCGGTGACCCCGGAGCGGAACAAGGGGCCTCTCGGCACGCAGAATCCGTGAAGGTGTCCGCCGATGGCCCTCCCATTGAATCCTCGGACGACAGCCCAGGCCGATCTGCACGTCGCTGACGAACGCGACGCCGCTTCACGGATCCTCCGCGCCGAAAGCCTGAGCAAGACGTACGGGGGACGGACCGTCGTCAAGGGAGTGTCGATCGAGGTCCGCAGCGGCGAAGTCGTCGGCTTGCTCGGACCGAACGGGGCGGGCAAGACGACCACGTTCTACATGATCGTCGGCCTGACGCGTCCCAACGGCGGCCGTGTCTTTCTAGGCGACGCGGACGTGACCGAGCTTCCGATGTATCAGCGGGCGCGCTCCGGGATCAGCTATCTGCCGCAGGAGCCATCGGTCTTCCGCAAGCTGACCGTAGAGGAGAACATCCTGGCGATTCTCGAGACCCTCGACTTGACGCACCCAGAGCGCGAGGAGCGGCTGACGACTCTGCTCGATGAGCTGTCGATCGCGCACCTTCGCAAGAACCGAGCGCACTCGCTGTCGGGAGGTGAGCGCCGGCGGCTCGAGATCACCCGCGCGCTGGTGATCTCGCCTGCCTTCATGCTGCTCGACGAGCCCTTTGCCGGCATCGACCCGCTCGCCGTCCTCGACATCCAGAACATAGTGGCACAACTCCGGGAGCGGGGGATCGGCATCCTCATCACGGATCACAACGTCCGCGAGACCTTGGGAATTTGCGACCGGGCGTATATCCTGAATGAAGGCGTGATTCTGGAAGAAGGGAACCCTGCGCAGATCGCTGGCAGCAAGAGAGCCCGCGAAATCTATCTCGGCGAAAAATTCCGGCTGTAGACGCACTGCACAGACGCCAGACGGACCGACGATGGCCCTCGAGCCGAAGCTCTTCCAGAAGCTCTCCCAGCAGTTGGTGATGACCCCCCAGCTGCGGCAGGCCATCAAGATCCTGCAGGTTTCGCGCACCGAGCTCGAATCGCTGATCGAGACGGAGCTCGAGGAGAATCCGATTCTCGAGGAAGGGTCGCCCGAGAAGGTCGCGATCGAGGTCGAAACCGAAGAGCCGCGGGTCGACGGCGTGATGGGTGAAGTCGAGCCGACTCCCGAAGCGCCGAAGCCCGAGGCGGAGAACGCGAAGGATCTCAAAGAGATCGATTGGGGCGAGTACTTCGAAACCTACGGCAACGAGTTTCATGGTGCGAGTTACGCCGACACGGATCCCGGCGACGACGACCGCCGACCCTCGCTCGAGAACGTCCTCACCAAGACCCAGGACCTCCTCGGCCACCTCGAGTGGCAGCTCAGGCTCTCGAGCTTCACGGACGAAGAGGAGCGGATCGCGGCGCTGATCATCGGTAACGTCGACAACGACGGGTATCTCGGCGCCACGGTCGAAGAGATCGCCGAGATCGGCGACGTCGAGCCGGCCGCGGTCGAAGGCGTGCTCGCCAAGCTTCAGGAATTCGATCCACCGGGGGTCTGCGCGCGAACCTTGCGCGAATGTTTGCTGATCCAGCTTCGCCAGCTCGAAGCCGGGGACTCGCTCGCCGCCCGGATCGTTCGCGACCATCTCAACGCGCTGGAGAGCCATCGCTTCGAGAAGCTCGCTCGCGATCTTTCGGTCTCGATCGAGGACGTACTCGAAGCGTCGAAGATCGTGGCCTCGCTCGAGCCGAAGCCCGGCCGCAACTTCGGCGAAGGCGAGGCCCGCTACGTCACGCCGGATGTCTTCATCACCAAGGTCGGTGACGAATACGTCATCAACCTGAACGACGACGGCCTCCCCTACCTGCGCGTCAGCCATTACTACAAAAAGATGCTCGGCGCGGACCCTTCTGGCGAAGCCAAAGGCTACATCCAGGAGAAGATGCGAGCGGCGAGTTGGCTCATCAAGAGTATCCAACAGCGCCAGCGGACGATCTACCTCGTGACCCAGTCGATCGTGAAGTTCCAGCGCGACTTCTTTGAGAAAGGCATCTCGGGACTGAAACCACTGGTACTCAAGGACGTGGCCAACGACATCGGCATGCACGAGTCGACCGTTAGCCGCGCGACCTCCAACAAGTACGTGCATACGCCGCAGGGCACCCTCGAGCTCAAGTTCTTCTTCACGTCGAGCCTTCACGCCGGCGGAGGAGGAGAGGACGTCTCCTCGGAGAGCGTCAAACAGCGCATTCGCGAGATCATCCAGAGCGAGGATGCCCGCCATCCATACAGTGATCAGTACATCGCCGCGCTACTCGCCAAAGAGAACGTGTACATCGCGCGCCGCACGGTCGCGAAGTATCGCGAGATGATGGGCATCTTGCCGTCCTCGAAGAGGAAGCAGATGTACTGATGAATCCTGGCCCCAGGCTTCGGCGAGAGACGAAGGGAAGGTTTTTTCTGAAGCCCGAAGCCTGAAGCCATGGAGGGTTGTCATGCGGGTTACGGTGACGTTCCGGCACATCCAGCCTACCGAAGCGCTGCGCAAGTACGCCCAAGACAAGCTTCAAAGACTGTCGAAATATCTGCACCGTCCGATGGATGCGCACGTGATCCTTTCGGTGTTGAAGAAGATCCATCGTGCGGAGATCAACCTGTCGGCGAACGGCACCTCGCTGTTCTCGGAAGACGAGACCAACGATCTCTACTCGGCCATCGACCTGGCGCTCGACAAGATCGAGCGGCAGGTGAAGAAGCTCAACGCGAAACGCAAGAATCACCAAGCCGAGCGCACGCTCCCCGGGCTCCGTCTGCAGGTTCTGTCGCCAGATCGCCTCGACGAGCGTGGCGTGCCGGAGATCATCCGCACGCAGCGGATTCCCGCCAAGCCGATGTCGGTCGAAGAGGCGGTGATGCAGATGGATCTGACGAACAACGAGTTTTTTGTGTTCCGCAACGCGCAGAGCGAGAGCCTGAGCGTGATCTATCGGCGAAAAGACGGCAACTACGGCCTAATCGAATCCGAGGCGCAGTGACCCACGACGAATGAAAATCCTCGACATCCTCGCCGCTGAAAACGTCGTCGCAGATTTACGGGGAACCTCGAAGCTCGAGGTTCTCGAAGAGCTTGCCACGGTGCTCGCCGAGCGTCATCCGGAGATCGCCAAGGACCGGCTCGTGGAAGTCCTGTTGGATCGCGAGAAGCTCGGCTCGACCGCGATCGGAGAAGGCATCGCCATCCCCCACGGCAAGCTGCCCAAGCTCGCGGGCGTGGTCGCCGCCTTCGGGCGCAGCCGCACCGGAGTCGACTTCGAATCTCTCGACGGTGGTCTCACCCGGCTCTTCTTTCTTCTCGTCGCTCCCGAGGATGCCTCCGGTGCGCATCTGAAGGCTCTGGCACGGGTGTCGCGGCTGTTACGTGACAACGATTTTCGCCATCGACTGCTTGCGGCAGACGGCGCGGGGCAGATCTACCAGACGATCCGCGAAGAGGACGACAAATACTGAAAGAGGGGTTTGCGGCTACCGGCTACCGGCGAAGACGCCTGGCTCCTTTTGCGGTAGCCTGCAGCCGTTCATGAATCCGCGCGTCACGATCGAGGAGTTCTTCCGGGCCAACCGCGAGAGCTTGAGCCTCGAGCTCATCGGCGGACGGCGGGGACTGGCGCGCTCGGTCGAGATTCCGCGGATTCAGAAGCCTGGTCTGGCGCTCGCGGGGTACTTGCCGCAGATCCATCCGGACCGCATTCAGGTGCTCGGGAACACCGAGGTCTCCTACCTCGCAACGCTACAACGCGCCCGCGCGCGAAAGGCCGTACGGACGTTGCTGCATGCGGGTGTGTCGTGCGTGATCGTCACCAACGCCGCGACGCTCCCCGACTATTTGCGGGAGGAGGCGGATCGGGCCGGGGTCGCGCTGCTCTTGACGCGACTGCGCAGCGCGCTCTTGATCCGCGGCGTCACGGTCTGGCTCGAGCGACGTTTGGCGCCGCAAACGCAGCTCCACGGCGCGCTGCTCGAGGTCTTCTACCTCGGTGCGCTCATCCTCGGGCAGAGTGGTATCGGCAAGAGCGAGGCAGCCCTCGATCTCGTCAGTCGCGGTCACCGTCTGGTCGCCGACGACGTCGTCGTCATCCGCCGCGAGGGGATCGCCGAGCTCGTCGGCATGAGCCCCCGCCTGCTCGGTCATCACGTCGAGATCCGCGGACTCGGCATCGCCGACGTAGCGTCGCTCTACGGCCTCCTCGCAACGCTCGAAGAGAGCCGCGTGGACTTGGTGCTCGAGCTAGAAGAATCGCAAGTGCAAGACGAGATCGAGCGGCTGGGGCTCGAAGAGGAGAACTATCGTATCCTCGACATCGATTTGCCGCTCGTGCGGATCCCCGTCCGTCCGGGTCGGTCGATCGCCGTGCTGGTCGAGGTCGCGGTGAGAAACCAGGTGCTCAAGCGCCGCGGCGTCTACAGCGCACGCGAGTTCTCCTCGCGGCTCGACGCGGTTCTCGCCGCGCAAGCCGAGCAGGCGGCCAAAGGACCGGGACGCAGAAATGGCTGAACGCTTCTTCGACGTCGCTCCCGTTGGTCGCGACGTCGGCTCTGGTCTGGAGCGGCGAAATGGCTGAGCGCCCCCGCGTGGTGATCGTCACGGGGCTCTCGGGCTCGGGAAAATCGACGGCGATCCACGTGCTCGAGGATCTCGGGTTCTACTGCATCGACAACCTGCCGGTCGTGCTGATGCCTCGGTTTCTCGAGCTCTGCGAGGGGCTCGGCGAAGGCATCAACCGCATCGCACTAGGAATCGATCTGCGGGAGCGGGCGTTCTTCGGTGAATTGCCCGGCGTGATCGACCAGGCGCGCCGCCAGGGATATCGCGTGGAGGTGCTCTTTCTCGATGCCGCCGACGAGGTGCTGGTGCGTCGATTCAGCGAAACCCGTCGGCCGCATCCGCTCGCCGACGGAGGATCTCCGATCGACGGGATCCGCCGCGAGCGAGAGCGGTTGGCAGCCGTGCGTGCCGGCGCCAATCGCATTCTCGATTCGACCGCGCTCACCGTTCACCAGCTTCGCGCCGAGCTGACCCGCGACTATGGCGAGCACACGGCGCAGGAGGGAATGTCGCTCTTCCTCACCTCGTTCGGCTACAAGTTCGGAATTCCGACCGACGCGGACATGGTTCTCGACGTGCGCTTCCTGCCGAATCCGTTCTTTATCGACGAGCTGCGCGTGCTCTCGGGCCTCGACGAACCGGTGGTACGATTTCTCCTCGACCGTCCCGAGACCGTGGAGTTCCTGAATCACGGCCAGGCCTTGCTGCGATTCCTCTTGCCCCGCTATCTTCACGAGGGCAAGTCGTATTTCACGCTGGCCCTCGGCTGCACCGGGGGCCGACACCGCTCGATCGTGCTCGTCGAAGAGATCGGTCGGCGGCTCGCGGCCGAAGGCTACCGCGTGCAGATACGGCATCGTGACATCGCGAGATGAGAAGAGGATGAGATGATCGGCATCGTCGTGGCGACGCACGGGCGTCTCGGGGAAGAGATGGTGCGGACCCTGCACGGAGTCCTTGGCCCCGTTCCCGGGCTGGAGGCCGTTTCGAGCAGCGAAGCGGATCCGGAGGTCGTCAAGGCTGAGATCCGGCGCATGGCCGAGCGAGTCGACGACGGCGACGGGGTGCTCGTGCTCACCGACATGCTCGGCGACACGGCCACGAACCTCAGCCTCAACTTTGCCGGCACGTCGTGCGCGGAGGTCGTGGCTGGGGTCAACATGCCGATGCTCATCAAGGCCGCGAGCGCCCGCGGCACCATGGCACTTCGCGAACTCGCGGGCTTCATTCGCGAGTACGGACGAGACCACATCTTCTGGGCGAGCGAGCACAGCCGCTCGACCGACGGAGCCGTTCGTCGATGAGCGAGCCGCGGACCCCGTCGTTGAAGGAGACGTTCGTGATCCAAAACCGTCTCGGGCTCCACGCCCGGGCGGCGGCGCTCTTCGTGCAGACGGTTGCGGGGCTCGACGCGGACGTGTTCGTCAGCAAGGGCGACGAAACGGTGAACGGCAAGAGCATCATGGGCCTCATGATGCTGGCCGCCGGCATGGGGAGGTCGATCGACGTCGAAGCGCGCGGCCCCGCGGCGCAAGAGGCCCTCGCGAAGATCGGCGCGCTGATCGGGGATAAGTTCAGGGAGCCGGAGTAACGAGGAAGCTGCGTCACGGATCGCTCGCGTTGGTCGCGAACCGTCTCCGATCAAACGGCTTACCGAGCTAGCGCCGTTCCGTCGAGGCAGGATGAGGCCGTACCGGCCCCGCTTCGTACGCGATGGCGCGAGAAGGGGGCGCTCGCCGCGCGCTCGGGACGAGAGGGACCCCTACAGAAGCGCGCGTGCCGGGACGGACCCTTCTCGCGCGACCCGCGCACGGGGCGGACGTTCTTTAGGCTTCGGGGTTGATTGTCCGGTGGCGATCGGCTACCTACGGTCGGTTGCGTCTTAGAGCCTCCCGCGGAGGAATTTCATGCCATTGAAAGACTTTTTCTTCACCTCGGAGTCGGTGTCCGAGGGCCATCCCGACAAGATGTGCGACCAGATCTCGGACGCCATCCTCGACGCGCTGATCGCCAAGGATCCGCAGAGTCGGGTGGCCTGCGAAACCCTCGCCAAGACCGGGATGGTCGTGGTCGCGGGCGAGATCACCACCAACACTCTCATCAGTTACCCGGACGTCGTCCGTAAAGTCGTTCGCGACATCGGCTACGTCTCGTCCGAAATGGGTTTCGATGCCGATACCTGCGCGGTTCTGATCGCCCTCGATCGCCAGTCGGGCGACATCGCGATGGGCGTCGACGCCTCGGTCAACAAGGAGCAAGGGGCGGGTGACCAAGGGATGATGTTCGGCTTCGCGTGTGACGAGACTGCCGAGCGGATGCCGCTGCCGATTCAGATTGCGCACGAGCTCGTCAAACGCCTGGCGAAGGTCCGGAAGGACGGCCGGTACTCGTTTCTGCGCCCCGACGCGAAGTCGCAGGTCACGGTTCAGTATCGTGACGGGAAGCCGGTACGCGTCGATTCGGTGGTCATCTCCACCCAGCATTCTGCGGACGTCTCGAACGAGACGCTCCGGGAAGTCGTCGTCGAAGAGGTGATCAAGAAGATCATCCCGGCGCAGTACCTGGACGCCAAGACGAACTATCACGTGAACCCGACGGGGCGATTCGTGACGGGCGGACCCAAGGGGGACTGCGGTTTGACCGGTCGAAAGATCATCGTCGACACCTACGGCGGATATGGCCGTCACGGCGGCGGTGCCTTCTCGGGCAAGGACCCCTCGAAGGTCGACCGCAGCGCCGCGTACATGGCACGCTACGTGGCGAAGAACGTCGTCGCTGCCGGCCTCGCGAAGAAATGTGAGGTGCAGGTTGCCTACGCGATCGGCGTCGCGCGGCCGCTGTCGGTGCTCGTCGATACCTTCGGCACCGGCCTCATTCCCGACGAGAAGATCGTCGAGCTCGTGACCAAGAACTTCGATCTCCGCCCCGCGGGAATCATCGAAGCCCTCGACTTGAAGCGCCCGATCTATCAGCCGACGGCTTCGTATGGGCACTTTGGGCGCAATCCCGAGGGCGGCCTCTTCCCCTGGGAGAAGACGGACGGAGTGGAGAAGCTGCGCAAGGAGGGATGGTGAGAATGGGCCCGAACGGAAGGGGATACGACGTCGCCAACCCGGCCCTCGCCAAGCAGGGCCTAAGACGCGTCAACTGGGCGGATCAGGGCATGCCGGTGCTGCGGCAAATCCGCGACGAATTTGCCCGCACGCGGCCGCTGCAGGGCATGACCGTGGGTGCGTGTCTCCACGTAACCGCCGAAACGGCAAACTTGATGCGCGCCTTCAAGGCCGCGGGGGCGAAGGTGCTGCTGTGCGCATCGAATCCGCTTTCGACCCAAGACGACTCTGCCGCCGCGCTCGTGAAGGAGGGGATCCCCGTTTTCGCGATACACGGCGAAGACCACAAGACCTACTACAAGCACCTTCGTGCGGTGCTCGATGCGCGTCCCGACGTGACCCTCGACGACGGCGCCGACCTGGTCTCGCTGCTGCACACGGAATACGCCAAGATCTCCGATCGCGTGGTCGCGAGCATGGAGGAGACGACGACGGGCGTGATCCGGCTGCGCGCCATGGCCGCCGACGGCGCGCTCAAGATCCCCGTGGTCGCCGTGAACGACGCCGCTACCAAGCACTTGTTCGACAATCGCTATGGCACGGGGCAATCGACCATCGACGGGATCCTCCGTGCGACCAGCGTGCTACTTGCGGGCAAGAACATCGTCGTCGCTGGCTACGGCTGGTGCGGCAAGGGCGTGGCGAGCCGCGCGAGAGGAATGGGGGCGAACGTCATCGTCACCGAGGTCGATCCGATCAAGGCGCTCGAGGCGGCGATGGATGGCTTACGGGTGATGCAGATGGGGGAGGCGGCCGCCGTCGGCGACATCTTCGTGACGCTGACCGGTGACGCGCACGTGATCCGCAAAGAGCACCTGGCGAAGATGAAGGACGGGTCCCTGCTCGCCAACTCCGGGCACTTCGACATCGAGATCGACATCAAGGCGCTGCGGGCGATGTCCAAGAAGGTGTTGAACAACGTGCGGCCCTCGGTCGACGGCTACGTCCTGAAAGACGGCCGCACGCTATATCTGCTCGGCGAGGGACGACTCGTGAACCTTGCCGCGGCGGAGGGACACCCTCCGGCGGTCATGGACATGAGCTTCGCCACCCAGGCGTTGATGACGCAGTGGGCGGCGAAGAACGGCCGCACGCGTCGGCTCGAGGTCAAGGTTCACGATGTGCCGAAGACGATCGAGGACCGCGTCGCGACGCTGAAGCTCGCAAGCATGCGAATCAAGATCGACCGCCTGACGGCGGAACAGGAGAAGTACTTGCGATCTTGGGATCAGGGGACGTAGGAGTCGATCGGCGATGGGCCTACGACCGCCGAAACCCCGATCGCCGCTGGAGAGCCATCTCGAGCCCGGCCGGCAAGCCTGGAGAAGCGACGGAGTCCTGGAGTACGGCGTCTCGATTACCGACGCCTGCATCGGCTGGGAAGAGGCCGAGACGCTCCTTTACGAGGCCGCGTCCGACCCGTAGCGACCGCGCCTGGCGAAAAGGAAAAGGCCGGCCCCAAGACGGGAGACCGGCCTTTTCCGCACGTAGCGGACCGCGATCGAATCAGGCGTCGTAGTAGAGCGCGAACTCGTACGGGTGCGGACGGAGCCGCATCGCGTTCACCTCGTTCGTCCATCTTGTAGCTCGATCCAGGTCTCGATCGACGTCCTCGGTGAAGACGTCGCCCTTGAGCAGGAACTCGTGGTCCTTCTTGAGGTTGTCGAGCGCCTCGTCGAGCGAGCCCGGCATCGACGGGACGTCCTTCAGCTCCTCGGGCGTGAGCGCGTAGATGTCCTTGTCGAGCGGCTCGCCCGGATTCGAGCCGCTTCTCGATGCCGTCGAGGCCGGCCATCAGCATGGCCGCGAAGGCGAGGTAGCCGTTGCAGGTCGGATCGGGGAAGCGGACCTCGATGCGCTTCGCCTTCGGCGACGGCGAGTACATCGGGATGCGCACCGCCGCCGAGCGGTTGCGGCTCGAGTACGCGAGGTTCACCGGCGCCTCGAAGCCCGGCACCAGGCGGTGGTAGCGAGTTCGTACGTCGGGTTGGTGAACGCGGCGAGCGCCGGCGCGTGCTTCAGGATGCCGCCGATGTAGTGCATCGCCGAGCTCGCTCATGCCGCCGTAGCCGTCGCCGGCGAAGAGCGGCTTCTCGCCCTTCCAGATCGACTGGTGGGTGTGCATGCCGCTAGCCGTTGTCGCCGAAGATCGGCTTCGGCATGAAGGTCGCGGTCTTGCCGTGCTGGCGCGCGACGTTCTTGACGATGTACTTGTACCACATGAGCGCGTCGCCCATCTTCACGAGCGGCAGGAAGCGCATGTCGATCTCGGCCTGGCCGGCGGTCGCGACCTCGTGGTGCTGCTTCTCGACGCGGATGCCGACCTTCTCCATCTCGCGCACCATCTCGGGGCGGATGTCCTGCTGCGAGTCGGTCGGCGGAACCGGGAAGTAGCCTTCCTTGTAGCGCGGCTTGTAGCCGAGGTTCGGGCCCTCGTGCGCGGCCGCGTGTTCCAGTGCGCCCTCGACGGAGTCGACGTGGTAGTACGACCCGTGTGCTGGTTCTGTGTCGAAGCGGACGTCGTCGAAGATGAAGAACTCGGGCTCGGGACCGAAGTACGCGATGTCGCCGATGCCGGTCGACTTCAGGTACGCCTCGGCCTTGCGCGCGATGTTGCGCGGGATCGCGCGTGTACTCTTCCTTGGTGATCGGATCGACGATGTTGCAGATGAGGATAGCGTCGGCGCGCTCGGTGAACGGATCCATGCACCGCCGTCGTCGGATCGGGGACGACGAGCATGTCGGAGGCGTTGATCGGCTGCCAGCCGCGGATCGACGAGCCGTCGAAGCCGAGGCCTTCCTCGAACAGCTCCTCGTTCAGCTCGCTCAGTCGGCGTCGGTGAAGTGCTGCCAGGTGCCGAGGAAGTCGAGGAACTTGAGGTCGACGCACTCGACCTTGTTCTCTTTCGCGAACTTGAGTGCGTCCTTCGGAGTCATCTTGCCCCTCTCCTCCTGATTTGTGTTTTCGCAGAACGGCCGATCGAGAGCTCGATCGCGAGGCTCGGTCGCGATGGCGCGGCTCCGCTTCGAGGACTTAGATCGCGTCGCCGCCGCGCTCCCCGGTGCGAATGCGGACGACCTCGTCGATCGGCAGGACGAAGATCTTGCCGTCGCCGATGCGCCCGGTCTTGGCGGCGCTTCTCGATCGGCTCGACGACCTCGGCGACCTGCTCGTCGCGGACGATGATCTCGAGCTTCACCTTGGGCAGGAAATCGACCACGTACTCCGCGCCGCGATAGAGCTCGGTGTGCCCCTTCTGGCGTCCGAAGCCCTTCACCTCGCTGACCGTGATGCCCTGGACGCCGATCGCGCTGAGAGGCTCTCCTTCACCTCGTCGAGCTTGAACGGCTTGATGATCGCCTCGACCTTCTTCATGACGAGCTCCTCTTATGACGCTGCCGCGAATTTGCGCTGCAGACGGGCGATGAGCAGCGTCGGTAAGCCATATGTTAAAGAGGAGAGAGTTGTAAAGATCCGGGTCATCGAAGCGGGGTTCCAGCGCTCGGGCATCCCATGCGGGCCGCAGCAAGCCCCGTGCCCGCGTCGCAAGGCTGCGTACGACGAGGGCTTTTCGGCGTCGTCAGTGGTGGGTTTTCGGGCAGTGCCGCCTCTTTGATCATGGCTTCCTGCTCTCGAATCGCCGCTCGGTTCCCGCCATGAGCCGGATGATGTTCTCGCGGTGCCGCAGCACGATCAACAGGGCGATGACGAGAGCTGCCCAAGCGATTGGCGGAGGGTAGCGGAACACGAAGACGATGAGCGGCGCGCTCAGCGATGCCAGGATCGAGCTCAGCGAGACGATTCTCGAGAGTGCCATCGTCACTACGAAAACGCCGAGTGGGATCGGAACGGTTGCCGGCGCGAGGCCGAGCAGCACGCCGACCCCCGTTGCGACGCCCTTCCCACCTCGAAACGAGAGGAAGATCGAGCACACGTGCCCGCAGAGCGCGGCGACCGCTACGCCGGCGACCGTCGCGTCGTCGAGCCCGAGCGCACGCGCGACCAGTACCGGAATCAGGCCCTTCAAGGCATCACCGACGAGCGTCAGGATGCCGAGAGCCCGACCCGCGGTGCGGGCGACGTTCGTCGCACCGATGTTGCCGCTGCCTGCGGAGCGCACGTCGACACCGGCCCACCGACCGAGCAGCACGCCGGTCGGGATCGAACCGACCAGATAGGCGAGGACGACGGCGACGGCTGCGACCACGGACTCAGAGGCGCAGACGCGGCCGCTGCGAGCGCGGGCGACGGCGGGCGAACGCGGAGCCGAGAACCCAGCCGACGAGGAGCGACAGGAACGCGACGGTCAAGACGCCGATGCCCTGCTCTTTGCCGGAAGGCGCTGACGCGGGGACGAGCGGGGCGTTCAGCGGCGCCGGGGAAATCGAGGAAACGGACGCTCCGCCTGGGGCTTGCACCTCACCGGTCTGATCCCCCCGCGCCTGCACCTTCTGCTTGAGGTCGGCGACTTCAGCGCGCAGGCCCGTGAGCTCGGCGGAGAGCTCGTCGTTGGGTGCCCCCTCCGCCGCGGTCGGGGAAGGGACCGGAGGGGCCGCGCCTGGCGCGGCGGCAACGTTGCTCGCAGGCGCGACGGGCTGCGGCGCTACCTGGGCCGGGCTGCCGTCGACTCTGGGAACGACGTAACGGTGGGAGACGAAGCCGACCTTGCCGTCTTGGGTCTCGACCTTCGTCCAGGAGCCGTCGCCGCCGATGATGTTCACTTGGTCCCCGGCATTGAGAACCGTGACGGGGGCGGTGTCCGTGCCGGGCCCCGAGCGAAGATAGATCTTGTCGATCCCCGAGATCTCCGCTGGGCCCGCAAAGGCAGCGAATTCGATGGCCGAGAGCAGCGCGAGGCCAGCCAGCCAACGAGCGATGCGCGCGAATGTCATCGGTTCTCTCTCAGGAAGAGCAGAAATCGGGGTGAGAGGATTTGAACCTCCGACTTCACGGTCCCGAACCGTGCGCTCTACCAAGCTGAGCTACACCCCGACGCCAGAGGGGGTCTACTAACATAGGGTGCCGGGTGGGTAAACGGGAGGGGACGTTTGGTAGTGGGTCATTTTTGAAATCTCAAGAATGACCCACTACCGGAGTTTCAAGGGGATCACAGCTATCAGCTTTCGGTTACCGACAAGCCGGTAGCCGATCGCTGAGAGTCGCGTAAAGCGTCCTCTCGACGCGTTCATCCCGCTCGTCGCAGGACCTCGATCGCTTCCGCGTAGTCGTTGGCGCCGAATATTGCGGAGCCCGCAACCAAGACCTCGGCGCCCGCGCGAACGATCTGCGAAGCGTTGTGGGGTTTTACCCCGCCGTCCACCTCGATCGCGAAGCGATGGCTTCCTGCGCGTTTGATGCGCGCCGCCTCGCGGATCTTGTCGAGCACTTCGCCGATGAACTCCTGACCGCCGGCGCCGGGGTGAACGCTCATCATGAGAAGCGTGTCGACTTCCGCCCAGAAGCCGTCGAGCACCGAAAGCGCGGTCTCGGGGTTGATGGCCGCGGAGACCTTGGCTCCTCCTTCGCGGATCAAGCGCAATGTGACCGAGAACTCGTTGCAGGCTTCGGGATGAACGGCGACCTGATCGGCACCCGCTGCGATGAAGGTCGGGATGTGCGGATCGGGGTCTTCGACCATGAGATGGACGTCGAAGAACTTTCGCGAGTGCGCGCGGATGGCGTGAACCACCAGCGGGCCGATCGTGATGTTCGGGACGAAATGCCCATCCATGACGTCGACGTGGATCCAATCCGCGCCGGCTTTCGTCACCGCCTCGACCTCGTCGCCGAGCCGGCTGAAATCCGCGGACAGAATCGACGGAGCGATGAGTGTCATGACGGTTCGAACATACTGAACGAGCGAAGGGTGCTCAACGGCTAGCGGCTGCCGCAAAAATGAACCGCGACTTCTTTGCCGGTAGCGGGAAGCCGGTGGCCGTCACCGTCCCAGCACGTCGCCTTCGCGGAGCGGCCTGCCGGCGAGAAATTCCCGCGTGCCGAGTCGCCTCTTGCCTTCGAGCTGGACCTCGAGAAGGCGCAGGCACTCGTGCCCCGTGGCGACTTCGAGCGCGTCGCGGCAGGCGCGCACGACGGTACCGGGCGCGGCACGTGTCGCCGCGGCGCATACTGCCGCGCGGTGGATTTTCAGGAGCCTTCCACCGACACAGCTGTAGGCGCTCGGCCACGGCGTGAAGGCGCGCACCGCGCGTTCGATCTCCACGGCGCTGCGGTGCCAGTCGATCATCCCTTCTTCCTTCTTCACCATCGGCGCGAGAGTGGCTTCGGCGTCGTGCTGCGGCCGCGGTACCAGGAGACCGCGGGCCAGGCGATCGAGGGCCGCGACGATCAGATGCGCGCCGACTTCGGCGAGCCGCCCGCCGAGCGATTCGGCGGTGTCGTCGGCGTGGATCGTGACCTGCTCCTGCAGGAGGAGGTCGCCTGCGTCCATTTGCTCGTTCATCTGCATGATGGTGATGCCGGTCGTCGGATCGCCGGCCAGGATGGCGCGCTGGATCGGCGCCGCGCCGCGGTGTTTCGGAAGCAGCGATGCGTGAACGTTGATCGCACCGCGCGGCGGTAGATCGAGCAAGCTCTTCGGCAAGATCTTGCCGTACGCCGCAACGACGATCGCCTCGGGAGCGAGCGCGCGCAGACGCTCCACCACGGCGGGATCCCGCAGCGTCTCGGGCTGCTCGATCCGAAGCCCGCGCTCGAGCGCGACCCGCTTGACCGCCGAGACGCGCGACGCTTGCCCTCTTCCTGCGGGCCGATCGGGCCGGGAGAACACGGCGGCGATCTCGTGACCTCGTGCCAGCAGGGCGTGGAGCGAGGGCACCGCGAACGCGGGGGTTCCGAAGAAGACAAGTCTCATGAACGGCTTCAGGCTTCAGAACACAGAGAACGTCCTGCTGAAGCCTGAAGTCTGAAGCCCATCCTCAGATGTGCACCGCAGGATTCTTCGCCGTCGCTTCTTCGAAGCGCCCCTCGCGCTGCATCTTCTTGAGCTTTCGCTTGTAGAGGTCGCGCTTCAAGCGGCTGATGCGGTCGATGAAGAGCTTGCCGTCGAGATGATCGATCTCGTGCTGAAGGGCCACCGCGAGGAGCCCCTCCGCTTCGATGCGGAGCTCCTTCTCTTCGAGGGTGAACGCTCGCACGAGCACGTGCGCCGCGCGCTCCACTTCCGCCGTGAAGTCGACTACGGACAGGCAACCTTCTTCCCAGGAAATCGTGCCTTCGGCTTCGACGACCTCCGGGTTGATGAGCCGAAGCAAACCGCGCCCCCCGCCCCCCGCTCGTTCTTCGGCGGAATCGCAATCGAGGACGATCGCCCGCTCGGAAAGGCCGACCTGCGGTGCGGCGAGCCCCACGCCGGGCGCGGCGTACATCGTCTTCGCCATCTCGTCGAGGAAGGCGACGAGCTTGCCATCGATTGTCCGGACTGGCCTCGCGATCTGCTTGAGGACGTTGTCGGGGTATTTGTAGATTTGTTGCATCCCGCCGGGCGAAGGTAGCGTCTTTCACCGGGGAATCAAAGCATGCCGTACGGGTCGACGTCGACGCAGAGACGGACCTCGCTGCTGCGCCCGCGTCGGTCCGCGGGCCCCAGGACCGGACGGATGAGGTTCTGCAGAGTCTTGGCATACTTCCCCTTGACCAAGATCTGCCAGCGGTAGCGACCGCGCAGCCGCTCGAGAGGCGCGGGTGCGGGCCCGAGGATCGTCGCTTGTCGAGCCCGCGGCAGGCGCACGTTCTCGGCACGAAGACGCTCGGCCGTGGCGCGCGCGAGCGTCTCCACGTGGGAGGCGTCGATGCCGTCGAAGCGCAGGTTCGCCAGCTTCGAGTAGGGCGGATAGCCGAGGGCCTCGCGATAGCGGAGCTCGTGCTCGGCAAAGCCCGAGAAGTCGTGATTCACCGCGAAGCGCACCGCATAGTGCGTCGGCCGGTAGGTCTGCACGAGCACGCGGCCGGGCTGATCGCCCCGGCCGGCGCGGCCGGCCACTTGCGTAAGGATCTGGAACGTTCGTTCGGCGGCGCGGAAATCGGGGAAGTTGAGCGTCTGGTCCGACGCGACGACGCCGACGAGCGTCACGCCGGGCACGTCGTGTCCCTTGGTGACCATCTGCGTGCCGACGAGTACGTCGACCCGCCCGGCACCCCAGTCGCCGAGCATCTGGCCGAGCGCTCCTTTGCGGCCGGTCGTGTCGCGGTCGAGGCGAGCGATCCGCGCCGCCGGTAAGAGCGCCCGGAGGACGCTTTCGACCTGCTCCGTGCCGACTCCGAAGTCACGCAGGTGCGGGCTCGCGCATTCGGGGCAGAGGTCGGGTGCGGGAAGGGAATGGTCGCAGTGATGGCACCGCACGCGGCGCGCACGCAGGTGAAACGTCAGCGTGACGCTGCAATTCGGACAGCCCATCACGGAGCCGCAGAGAGTGCACTGCAGATAATGCGCGTAGCCTCGCCGATTGATGAAGAGAAGCGTCTGCCCGCCGGCGGCGAAGTTGGCCACGATTGCGTCGCGCAGGCGCGGCGCCAACACCGGCGGATCCCCCTCGGGTCGCTCGGTCTTCAGGTCGATGAGCTCGACGAGCGGCAGTGGGCGACGCTCGACCCGCTCGTGCAGCTCGAGCAGACGATAACGGCCGGTGCGCGCGTTGTGATGGCTCTCGATCGAGGGCGTGGCCGAGCCGAGGACTGCAGGGCACGAAGAGTCGCGCGCACGCACGATCGCCAGATCCCGCGCGTTGTAGCGAAGCCCCTCCTCCTGCTTGTAGGCCCCGTCGTGCTCCTCGTCGACGATCACCAAGCCGAGGTCAGGAAGCGGAGCGAAGACGGCCGAGCGCACGCCGATCGCCACGCGCGCCTCGCGGCGCGCAAGTCGCCGCCACTCGTCGAAGCGCTCGCTGTCCGACAAGGCGCTGTGCAGAAGCGCGACCGAGGCGCCGAAGCGAGCGCAGACGCGCTGCACGAGATCATGCGTGAGCGCGATCTCGGGCACGAGAATGAGCACGCCGTGGCCATCGGCGAGCGCGCGCGCGGCGACCTGTAGGTAGACTTCGGTCTTGCCGCTTCCGGTCACGCCTCGGAGCAAGAACGGCTCGAAGCAGCGCCGGGCGGCGGAATCGGCGATGGCCTCGATCGCTTGCTGCTGCGCCGGATTGGCCGCGAGCGGGGCGTCGAGCCGTTCGGGTCGCGCGACGACGGATCGGTAGCTCTCCGCGCGCTCGAAACGAACGAGCCCACGCTCGAGCAGTGCGTGCAGAGGTGGGGTGGTGCCGGGCAAGCCGAGCTCGCTTGTGCGCAGACCCTCGGCCCCTGCGTTGGCCAGGCGCTGGAGCAGGGCCCACTGCGCCTTGGCGGGGCGCTCGAGCGTGGTGCGCTCTTCGGGAGTGACCTCGCGGGCGACCTTCCAGACCTTCTCGTAGCGGACGTTGGCGGAAGCTCGTGGCCGGACCTCATCAATTTTAATCCATCCGTCGGCCGCAAGAGAGTGGAGCGCCTCGTAGAACGAACTCGAGCGGACGGCGCGCGCAAGCGTCGTGGCTCGCACCGGGCGGTCCACGGCGAGACGGCGGAGAATCTCCGCTTCGGTTCGAGTGAGTCCTTTCGGCTCTCGTTCGAGTGCCGGTGCCAGCCGCCGAACGACCCGGTGGCTCTGCGCCCGCAAGCCAGCGAGCACGGCGGTCGCAAGCACCTCGCCGAGCGAAGCCAGGTAGTAGGACGCGGCGAAGCGGCAGAGGGCGAGGAGCTCGCGGGAGAGCAGCGGTGACTCGTCGAGCACGTCGAGAACTTCACGGAGCTTCATGCTGGGGCGCTGGCCGCCGAAGCCGAGAACGATCCCGGTCACCTGGCGCGGGCCGAGTGGCACGAGGACACGCATGCCCTCGTGCAGGCGGCCGGCGAGCGAAGCGGGGACCGAATACGAGAGCAGCTCGTGGCCGGGAATCGGTGGAATCACCGCAATGCGAGCGATCGCGGTGGTTGCGCTCGAGAGGCTGCGACGCTCGTTCACGCGCCGGTCCCGTTGCCACGTATCTTCGACTTCATCCCCCGCATGCTGCTAGAAGACCGACATGAGCCGCAAAAACAAGGCGCTCGTGCTGATCCTGTTCGTCTTTGTTTGCGCTTCGACAATCGGTGCGTGCTCGGCGTCGCTTGGCCAGGATGCGAATCCGAATATGGAGACCGCGGACGACGGGGGACAGGAAGAGGTGCTGGACCAAGACGACGCGGACGACCCGTTCCTTCGCGCGGAAAGTTCGACTGCAGGAGGAACCGCGGGCAAAATTCTGTTTTCGGTCGGCTACGTGGCTATGACGATCGGCTCGGCCCTCCTTCCGCTGCTAATGTTTCTCTGAAAGCTTCCGCGCCGGTGCGCGATGCGTTCCGGGTGCTCGTCGTGCACCTCGGCCGCTGCGGTTCCGTGGGCGCGGAGCACCGTTTCCAGACGGTCGCCCGCGGCCGCCTGCGGTAAACGCGCACGAGACAGTCGCCGACCTGTCGTGTTGCAGCTCGTGGCGGCCAAGTCGGGTGCGGCTTCGGCAGGCTCTGGGGGTCCAGGTATTTTCGCTGCAAGGCGATGCGAGAGGTAACGAAAGCGCTGGACGTCGTCGCGGATAGACGGAGATGTTGGCGATGACACGGTACTCGCCGCCGATCGCCTCGAGGCGCCAATAAGCGAGTCCCGCCGCAGCGTGGTTGCGAAGCCCGCTACACAGGTAGCGCCACTTCGAGGCATAGAGGTTCACGAGCGAGCCTCGCGCCGGAGCGGCTGTCCGAACTGGCAGTGCGGCTGGGCCGATCGCAGAAACGCCCTGCGCGTCGAAACCGACTCGATTCGGCGCTTACCTCCGACGAGTTCCTACTGCAGGAAGTGGGCGCGCGCGGGAGCGGCTTGCTGCCGCTCGAGCTCGCGTTCGAGGTGCTGCGCGATTTCCACGAACGTGCGGCTCAGCGCGTGATCCGGGTCTACGGCAACGATCGGTGCGCCCCGGTCTCCCGCTTCGCGCAACTCGCGCACCAACGGCAAGGCGCCGAGAAACGGAATCCCGAACTTCTCCGCCATCCGTTGCCCGCCCCCGCTGCCGAAAAGATCGTGCTTGCTTCCGCACTTGCGGCAGAGGTGGTAGCTCATGTTCTCGACGACACCGAGCACGGGGACGTTTACCTCGCGAAACATCGTCACGCCGCGTTTGACGTCGAGAAGGGCCACCTCCTGCGGTGTGGTGACGATCACGCCACCGGAGAGTGGCACTTGTTGGCAGATCGTCAGCTGCGCGTCGCCGGTACCTGGTGGCATGTCGATCACGAGATAGTCGAGGTCGCCCCACAAGACGTTGCGCACGAACTCGACCAGCAGCTTGGTGATCATCGGACCCCGCCAGATGATCGGCTTGGCATTTTCGACGAAGAGGCCCATCGAGATCGCGCGCAGGCCGTGGCGCTCGATCGGCTCGATCCGCTTCTCCTCGTCGGCGCGCGGCCGCTCCGACAAGCCGAGCATGACGGGGACGCTCGGCCCGTAGACGTCGGCGTCGAGCAAGCCCACTTCGCGTCCGAGACTCCGGAGCGCGAGCGCGAGATTGACCGCGACCGTCGACTTGCCGACCCCGCCCTTGCCGCTCGCCACGGCGACGATCTTCTTGACGTTACCGACTTTGGGCTTCGGTCGTATCGCACCGAGCGCCGCGCGCGGCGGCTCTTCGATCACGATCTCGACCATCGGCACGCCCATGGCCTGGACCGTCTCGACTACGCGCCGGCGAATCTCACCGATCACCTCTTGGTTGTCGGTCGTCGGTGCGAGCGTGATCGTGACCCCCCGGCCGCCGACTTCGATGTCCTTCACGAAGCCGAAGGCGACGATGTCGCG
This sequence comes from uncultured delta proteobacterium, assembly GCA_963745025.1. Classification (GTDB taxonomy): domain Bacteria; phylum Desulfobacterota; class Binatia; order JACPRU01; family JACPRU01; genus CAVQIG01. Next base: position 391,577 of record CAVUWD010000006.1, on the reverse strand, counting down.
GCTGAAGCCAGGATATGTCACTTGCTTCAGCTGCGTGAGAATCTCCTGAGGAGTCGGCACGATCTGTCACAGGTATCCCGTGCGGGCGAGCGCTTCAAGATGAGCCGGTCGCAGAAGCCGTCAGCTCATCATTTCGGACGAAGGCGCAGCGCCTTCTTCGCTCGGTGCGACCGGTAGGTAGACCGCGAACTCGGCCCCTTCGCCTATCGGGTTCCCCGCCTCGACCCGGCCCCGGTGCAAGCTGGCGATCTTGTGACAGAGGTAGAGCCCGATTCCGAGGCCGTGATCCTTGGTCGTGAAGAACGGATCGAAGATGCGTTCGCGCATCTGGGCCGGCAGTCCCGGCCCGTGGTCTCGCACGCGAGCGACGATCTGCGGCTCGGCGTGGGTTTCGAGAGCCAGGCTGACGAGAATCTCACCGCCGACCGGGCTCGCCTGAATCGCGTTCTTCAGCAGGTTGATGAACAGCTGCTTGACTCCCTCGGGATCGAGAGGAAGCAGCGGTACCTCGGCAAACTCGGTGCGGATGCGGAGTTGCTTCTTGTGGATCTCGTCGTCGAGGTGGCCGATCGCCCGCATGATGAGGTCCGTCAGCGGCTGCAGCGGCCGGGGTGAGTCTTCCGTGAAGGCGTAGCGCGTCAACTCGCGAACGAGGAGAGCGATCTTATCCAGGTCCATCTGGCAGGTCTTGAGGAACTCGTCGCGGAAGTAGGGATCGTCGTAACGCTGGGGAATGAGATCGAAGAAGGTTTTGAGCGAGGTCAGGCGGTTGTTGATGTTGTGCGCGAGCCCTGCAGCGAGAATGCCGAGCGAGGCGAGACGATCGGCCTGGCGGAGCTCGGCCTCGAGGCGAGTTTTCTCGTTCCGAAGGCGTTGCCGCTCGAGAGCCTCGCGGACGAGTAGGGGAAGCACCGCGAGGTATCCTTCCTGCTTCTGCACGAAGTCTTCGGCGCCGAGCTTCATGGCCTCGACGGCCAGCTGGACCGAGTCGGCGGTAGTCACGAAGATGATCGGCGTGTTAATTCCGCGAGAACGCAGCGCCTTCATGAACTCGATCCCGTCGGTGTCGGGAAGGCGGTAGTCGAGAACGATTAGGTCGATTGGCTGAGCCGCCAGGATTTCTAGGGCATCGGCCCCTGTCTCCGCCCAATCCACATGCGTCGCCATGGCGCTGTCATGGAGCTCGTCCGAAATCAGCTCAGCGTGGCGACGGTTGTCTTCAACAACGAGGACCCTCAGTTGTCTGCCTCCTCTTAGGGAAACCTTTTAAAACCCTGTCGCGCCTCGCGACACGAGCTTCTCTTGACTTGCAACCCCCAGAAGGGCGAAATTAAAGCGTAAGAGTTCGGCGCGACACCAGAAAATAATCGCGCAACGTGATGTCAATTACAACCAGGAGCGATCGTCATGGGGGGGAGGGGGCGCACAAATCTGTCGCCGTTGCCCAGGGGGGCCGTGATCGGCGCGTGGTGGTCACGGGGATGGGATGCGTGACCGTCTACGGAACGGGCCTCGACTGCTTTTGGGAGAATCTCGTCGCTGGAAGGCCAGGCATTGGACCGCTCACTGCCTTTGATCCTACCCCTTACGGGACCCGCGTGGCGGGCCAGATCCCAGATTTCCGTCCCGCTGACTTCATGTCGCAGAAGGCCATATCCGGAAGTGCTCGGTGCATGCAGCTAGGTGTTGCTGCCGCACGAATGGCTCTCGAGGATGCTCGCCTTTCCATTCAAGGGACCGACTCCAGGAGGATCGGGGTCTTCTTCGGCACGTCGGTGGGTACGTTCTCTTATGCAGCCGAGAATCATGCGGTGTTTCTCGAGAAGGGGATACGCCGGATTCATCCCTTGTTCCCAGCTCAGTCGTACGCCGGCGTCGTTGCTACGCAGATAGCGATTCAATTCGATATTCGCGGTCCGGCGATCTGCGTTTCCACCGCGTGTACCTCGGCCACTGACGCTATCGGCCTGGCGTTGTTGCATATCCGTGCGGGCTTGATCGACCGCGCGATCGTGGGTGGCGCAGAGGCACCACTTGAGCCCTTCTTATTTTCGGCATTTGACCGCCTAGGAGTTATGTCGCGTCAGAACGACGGTCCTGAGCGCGCCTCTCGCCCGTTCGCAGCTGCTCGCGACGGCTTCGTCATGAGCGAAGGAGCCGGAGCGTGTATTCTGGAAGCTGAAGACGCTGCCGCCGAGCGCGGTGCGGAACCGCTAGCTGAGATTTCTGGGTACTCTGCGACGTCCGATGCCTTTCATGGCTTCTCCCCGCTGCCAACGGGCGATGAAGGCGTGCGGGCGATCTATTTGGCACTAGAGCAGGCTAACGTGACCCCTGACAAAGTCGATTACGTTAACGCTCATGCGGTCGGGTCGAAGGGAAACGACCCGATCGAACTCGATATCATGCGGCACGTCTTTGGGGAGCGGGTTCCCCAAATTCCACTGAGCTCAATCAAGTCTATGATCGGACATTCCATGGGAGCTGCGGGTGCTCTGGAGCTGATTGCCTGCGCGCGAGCGATCGAATCGTCCACGCTGCCTCCTACGATCAACCTAGCTCCGGAAGATTTGCGCCAGGGTTTCGATTTCGTACCGAATGAGGCGCGAAAGGCCAAGATTCGCACCGCGCTATCGCCTACCTTCGGGTTCGGATCTCGGAACGCTGCCTTGGTGATAAGGGACGTCGGTAGCTGTGCGTGAGCTGGTTGATCGAGCTAGACTGATTCTGTCCAGGGAGCTCAACGTCGACTTGAGTGCGTTGTTGCCAAGCCAGCGGCTTCGCGAAGACCTCGGAATGGACTCGATTATCGCATTGAATCTGATTTTTGCCGCAGAGAAGGAGTTGGACATTGTAATCAAAGAGGAGGACGTCGTTACGCTGGTGACGGTACAAGATTTAGAGCGCCTTTTTGATCGCCTTTCTGACTAGACCTGCCTGGACGTGGGATCTCTCGCTACGGTTTCTGCCAGGATCGCTTCGGTGGTTTTATGTGGATACCTTAGATTGATTGGGCGCTCACTGAGGGTTGCATTCTCATTCCCTGACGGGGCTGTTTGCGGTGGAGACGACCCCTGTATTTCGGAATTTTTCGAGAAGCAACGGCAAGATGGTCCCGTAATTTATGCCCTTTGGATTTCGGATCATGTGGCGCTGCTTTCCATAGGATTTGCCTCATCCTTCCTTCGCAGATTGGCGCAGCAGTTTGCCTTCGTTGCCGACGACTCATTCGGCGGCGTTGTCATGCAATCTGCAGTCACGGAGCTCGGAGCCAGGATTCTGCCCGTGAGTGTTCAGGACGCAGCGGCTCGCCTTCGGTCGCTACGAACGGTTGTACAGGAAAGGTGCAGTGCCTTCGTGGCTGTAGATGGCCACGGTCCCTACTTCACTGTTCCCCCGGGTCTCGTAAGCCTCGCCAAGTCAATTGGCGCTGCTGTTGTGCCTTTCGCCGTACTAGCAGTGCCGGCGGTTCGGATGACTAACTTTAGGGTCGCGGTCGCTCTTCCATTGCCCAGGAGCCGTGTTCTCAGCACGTTTGGCGAAGCTATCCGATTCCATGCGCCATCGAACCTAAGAACAGTCGACCATGTGAGGATCATAAGCGAGGCGCTTCAGGGTGTGCGGCAACACGGGCGAGAGGTTCTTAACAACCGCTGGCCTTCCTGATGTGACGCGCAAGATGGTGTTTTCGGAATACCTAAACATCGTTCTTCCGTGTCCTGATGAGCCGCTTCCCGAGCGGCGTCACAAATTTGCCGACGGTCTACAATTTCGCTCGAGAGTTAGCGGGGCATTCGCGTTTGTGTTCTTTTGCATTGCCGAACTTACATACCTCCCAGAGCTTCAACTCTCAGCTCTTTTCAGTATTCTCGGCTGTCTCGTTGCTGTGAACGGACTGTACTGGTATGCCGCCGTAAGAGCCGCTTTCCCTTTACGCCAGTTCTACATTCACTGGTTGATAGATTTGATTTTGATTTCGGGGGTTTTGTATCTGCTCGGAGGAATCGATGTCCCTTACGGCTTCCTGGCGTATGTGATGATCGTCGTTACGTCTGCCACCTTCCTTTCGAAGCGATCGTCGTTTGTGGTCGCCTCCGCAGCAACAGTGACGACTATAGTGTTTTCAGTCGCACAGCTTTACGAACTGATAAACCCTCCTCACGTCTGGGGTATGGACATGACAGACGGGATGCGGATCGCTTCCCTGATATTTGCCGTCGCCTTCTACTACATCTTCGCATACCTTGCTGGGACATTGGCGGACCAACTGAAGTACGCGAACGCGGATCTAGGTCGTGCGCGAAATCAGATTGAGGCGCAGAACAAGTTTCTCGAAGCCAAAGTTGCGGAGAGAACTCGTGAACTGGAAAGACGCAACACAGAAATCGAGGGGTTTGTCCACATTGTAACCCATGACCTAAAGAATGTCTCAGTCGGTGCCACCGAAACTGCACGACGTCTATTGGCGATCGAGGGGGGCGGGGTAAGAGATCGAGCTAGGCGATATGCTGAGCATTTACTTGACGACACGAGACGAATGAACGAAATGTTGGTCCAGCTTCTCCGCCTGTTTCGTGTCGATCATCAAGAGGCGGCTGAACGGCTTATTGATGTCGCAGAAGTGACCCAGGCGATCCTTCGAGCGGAGAGCGCGCGGTTAGAATCGAAAGGAGTGCGCATCACGGTCACAGATCTGCCCACAATAATGGCAAGTGAGACGCAAGTTAAGCACGTCTTGACCAACTTGATCGATAACGCCATTAAGTACGTGGGCGACAAACCACATCCGCAAATACAGATCGCTTCGCATCAGTTGGGCACGGAGTGGATCATTTCAGTCACAGATAACGGCATAGGGATCAGCAGTGGACAACGCGAGCGCGTATTTCAGCTGTATCATCGGGGCCCCGACCAAACAGTGGCAGGCGTCGTGCAGGAAGGAGAGGGTGTGGGATTAGCAATGTCGAAGCGGATCGTCGAAAGGTGGGGCGGCCGAATCTGGGTCGAGTCACAGTCGAGAGTGGGTAGTCGGTTTTGCTTCTCCGTGCCGAAAACCGCGAATCGAGAAGTAGGCTCGGCAAGCCGCTCTTAGCTTTCGCGTTACCGAGAAAACAAGTAGCATCACGAGCTCCCAATGGAAGTCACGTGGTCGTCTGTAGATCGCCGCACGATCTATAGGCGCGGGTTGATGATCCGCGGCGTGGCGGCGGCTGTGTTTCTTGCGCTCTTTGTGAGTCTAAAAGCAGGGGGAATAGGTGAGCAAATAGCGGGCTTGCAGTGGCTAAACGGAATGTTGACGCTGCTTATTTGTGTTAATCCTCTATTGTGGTGGATTGGTAAGAAGAGAGGTTATCCGCTGGATGATTTCCGTTTTCACTGGGCTTTCGACCTTTTGGCCGTGACAGCAATCGTCTATTGTCTCGGCACTTTGGATATTCCAATATCGATAGTTGCGTATATTATTATGATCGTGACGTCCGCTACGTTTTCCACGATGAAGACGTCGTTTCGACTCGCAGCATGGTCTGCTTTCTGTCTCACCATTCTGGTCGTGGCAGAGGAAATGGCGTTAATACCCCATCAGCACGTTGCTTTCGGTGCGCATTTCACGCCGGAGGGGAAGGTGATAATGCTCGCTGGATCGATATTGCAGTTTTTTGTGTTCGGATATTTAGCGGGGACACTAGCCGAGCAGCTGAGAGAAAAGACACTGGAAGTGTATACGCAGAAGCGCGAACTAGGGGTTGCGTACAGCAAAGAGCAGACGGCGAGAGAGGGTATGGTGTTGCTATCCGCCCTGGTGCAGCATGATGTCTATAGCCCGCTTGCGGCAATTTCCGGCGCGTGCAGCGAAGCTCTTAGAAGTTGTCGAGAGAAGGATCTAACTGGCTGTGGGAGATTCATTGGCATGATCGACGACCGATTGCGCAGCGTAGAATCTGCTGTTGCCACTCTGGGCTTGTTCCAGTTGGGTCAGGAAAACGAAGAGACGCCTACATACAAATTGGTGGATGTGGTCTGTGAACTCGCTCGGGATTTGAGCTCGGAATGCAAGGAACGCAATGTCAATCTAGCCATTGAAGGCCGTTGGCCGATCGTGCGGGTGAAGCGGGAACATGCATATCATGTGCTCAGAAACCTTGTAATGAACAGCATAAAATCGGTCGAGGACAACGGCACGGGCGCGATAGTGATACGATCAAGCCAAGTGCCAGGTTGGGACGGCGCGCAAGTCTTTGTCATAGATAACGGCCAGGGGGTATCGGCGGAGGCTCGTGAGCGATTGTTTCAGCTGTCCACTCCGAAAGTCGGAATGAGGCCCGGCGGTGGCCTCGGCGCGGGGCTAGGTCTTTCGAGTAACCTTGTGCGTAACTGGGGAGGGACGCTAAAGTACGAACCTAGAGATGGTGGGGGCTCCGTCTTCACAATAAGTGTTCCTGCCGAGCGTATCGCGGAATGGCCTAGCTAGGTAAACGTGGATAAACGCATCATGCTTCCATGCTTTCCACATCAAGCCTCCCGCCCTTCACCTGCACGATCAAAAATCCACCGCATTCCTTGAGCGGGGCATACAAAGTTCCAGTGAAGGCCATAAACGCCGCATTCCGTGAGCGGGCTGTGGCCGATCGCGAGACCGTAAGCACCTTCCGGAAGATCGGCGAGAATCGCGCGCAGCTCCGTCGCGAGGCGTGCGGATTCCTCGCGGACCAGAGACTCATTCTGGGAGAGCAGCTTTCGAGGCTCGTGCTCCCCGCGGCACGAACGGTGTCGCGCCATTCGGCCTCACGAGGTGATCCGAGACCGGGTCTGACGACGACCCCCCTCAGCACGTGGCGACCCATGCCGGCGACGATGCAGGCGAGCGTTTGGGTCGCGCGCTGTGCGCCGGAGGAATACAGATGCGTGTAACCGTCTCGAAGTGAACGCCCCAACCGGTGGGCTTGCTCAATGCCTTCCGGGCTCAGGCAGTCACCACCGAGCTCCGATCCCTTGGGGCGTGGCGACAGATTTCGAGACGACGGAGCGGCAGCATCAGGTCAAGGCCGAGCCGCGGCCGGCCCACGTCGCCCGTCGCTTTCGTCATTTCGGAAGGTTCCCTCGACGAGGCCGTCCGCCTCCACGACGATCGTACGGAAAATCTCCGCCGCCGGGTCACAACCGCCGCCGCGGCCGACGTAGTCGGTCACACCTTGCTGCGAGGAGTAGGCCACTTGATGAACCCGCATGTGCGGCCCGATCATGTCGGGGATCGGGGCGAGAAGATCGACGGCGAACGGCTTGTCGGTCAGCTCTCGCGTCTTGCGGCTCTCGCGCCGCAAGCCTTCGGGACCGGGTGTGGCCGCACCGATGACACCGAGTTCTCCCGCGTTGGAAATCGCGGCGACGAGCGGCGCCACGGACACGCCGCCCATTCCTGCCAGCCAGATCGGGTATTCCGTGCCGAGCATCTCGCAAATGTGGGTTCGGAACACGCGTCTCTTGCTATCGAGCGTCGAACTCGGCCGCCTCGCTGCGTCTCTCTTTGCGGGAGCGCAGCGCCTTCACCCGCCGGTCGAGGAGATCGTCGGCGCGGCGGAGGAGCTTCGGATCGCGGGTGAACTTCTCGACCATGTAGCTGAGGTCGCCGAGGTCGTGGATCAAGAACTGCATCGCTTGTTCGCGCCAGACCGTGTCTTTGACGACCTGCATGAGATCGACGACCACGTCTTCGAGCTCCGAGCTCTCCAGGTCGATCGCCATTTCGAGCGCGCGCTCGACCGTCACGGGTCGTTGCGCCTCACGCAGGTACGCGCCGAGCAGCGAACGGAGACGCACGACCGTAACCTCGTCGAACCACACCTTGCGTCGGACCTCGAGCTTCGGGTCGTTCTGAATCATGCTCTCGACGAGCGCGAGGGCGCCGAAGTGACCGGCTTCGTGCCGCGCCATCGTCAACCAGAACTTTTGCAGTTCCGGCTCCGTGGCGTGCTGGGACACGAACGCCGTGTAGAGCGCCATGGTCCGCTTCTCGAGATCCATGGCAATCCTCAAGACCTCGTGGATCGTGGTCCGCTTCGGCGCGTGTCGCATTCTCCAGCGTCCTTATCAGAGAAGATCCGATCGAGAAAATCTGGCAGCTCGGCGAGCGACTGAAGAATCTGCGAGGCGCCCGCGGCGCGCAACTGGTGCTCCGTCCCGGCACCCGTGAGGACGCCGACCGTCGCGACCCCGGCCGCGAGGCCTGCACGCACGTCGAGCGGCGTATCGCCGACGTTGACCACCTCCGAGGGATCGAGACCTAACCGCTCGAGAGCCAGCAGCACCGCCTCGGGATCGGGCTTGATGCGGCGAACGTCGTCACGCCCGATGATCGCCGAAAACGAGGTGCGGATTCCCCACCGATCGAGAAACGGCAGTGGACCCGAAGACGACGTGACGAGCGCGAGCCGGAGCCCCCGGCATTCGAGAACACGGACGGTCTCGACGGCGCCCACCAGCGGTTCGATCTCCGTCCCGTAGCGGCGGATCCAGTTCGGGAAGTGATCGCGATAGAGCCGGGCCAAGAACGCCTCACGGTTGGGAAAGTCCGCCGGCAGGAAGCGCTCGTGAGGAACCACGCCATTGGCGATAGCGTCGAGCACCTCGCTTCGCTCGGGCGGAGCGCAGTCCGCGGCTCCGAGCATCTCGCAGGCGAGGCCGTAAAAGAATTCTATCGAATCGGCGATCGTGCCGTCGAGGTCGAGCAGGATGCCGCGAAGCTTCGCGCTCTCGCTCATCACTCGCTCACGGCCTTCGCTCGAGCGACGCGTTCCCGCCAGCAACGTTCGATTTCGGCGCGGAGCTCGGCGAGCGTCCCGTCGTTAGGAATCACGCAGTCAGCGTCCCGCGTCCGCTCCGCCTCGCAGATCTGACTGTCGATCCGCTGCTCGACTTCTCCGCGCGATAGACCTCGAGCGGCGATCACGCGCTCGATTGCCCGCCCGCGCGAGCTCGTAATCACCCAGATCTCGTCGACGAGCCACTGCCAGCCGGCCTCGATCAGCACGGCGGCTTCGACGACGATCGGCGCTTCGATCCCTCGGGCGCGCAGGTCGCGAACGCGTTCGTTGATCTTGTCGGCGATGCGGGGCTGGACGAGCGCGTTCAAGCGCTTCAGCGCCAGAGGGTCGGAAAAGACGCGGACGCCGAGTTTCTTTCGATCGATGGTTCGGTCGGCGGCGACGATGTCCCGGCCGAAGGCACCGACCAGCGCGTCCCAGCACGGCGTCCCCGGCTCGTAGACCTCGTGCCCGACCTTGTCGGCGTCGATGAGCACCGCGCCCAGCTCACCGAGAATCGCCGCGGCTGCGCTCTTGCCGCAGCCGATCCCTCCGGTCAGACCGATCGTGATCACGCTCATCCTGGGGCCTAGCGATCGCTAGCAGCCTTCGCCGGCGGGTCCGAGACGGCGGGCCCTTGCGCGAGCGAGACGGCGCAGCGCCGCTTCGATCTCGGGCTTGTCGATCATCGGAACCAGTGCCGCAATCGCCGACTCATCGACCGGATGAATCGTGGGAGGGAGGTCTCTTTTCCTGCGCCGTTTCCCGGCACCCAGGATGAGGAAGAACTCGCGCACGATTGGCGCGCCCAGGCGATGATTCAAGCGATGGCGGATGTCGTCCGTCAGGAACTGCAGCTCTTGCATCCATGTGGAGTTGGCGACTCGTACGAAGAGCTTCCCGTCCTCGATGCGCACCGGCTCCGCCTTGGAGGCGAGGAGGTCGCCGACCACCTCGCGCCACACGTTCCAGACCGCGTGTTCGCGCAGGCGCTCGCGGAACTCGAGACGGTCGACGAGATCGTGGAGCACCTGCCCTGCGCGCGTGACGCTTCGCGATGCCACGGTAGGAGAATAGGGTGTCGGTCACGCTCTGGCAATCGTGGCAGCGAGCGTGCCTTTGAGCTCGCGCGAGGGTGCCGCAGCGCGGCACGAAGGTTTCGCGGTTTTCGCTTGACAGCACAAGATGTAGTGGCACATGATCCGGACACCTACTAGATATGCGAGTGAGGTCATCGGCGGGATCCACGGCAAATTGGAGAGATTTCATGGCAGAGCAGACACAGCGTAGCGAGCGAGCGACGGGTGGGCGGCCAGCACGTCGGCGCGCGTTTGAGCTTCGGCGTTTGTTCACGCGGGCGGGTGTCGACCCCTACTCAACCGTCGAATGGGAGCACCGCAGCGCGGTCATCAGCGGTGAAAAGGGAGAGGTGGTCTTCGAGCAGCACGAAGTCGAGATCCCCAAGAGCTGGTCGCAGCTCGCGACCAACGTCGTCGTCTCCAAGTATTTCCGCGGCCCCATCGGCACGCCACAGCGCGAGTCGAGCGTCCGGCAACTGATCGGGCGCGTGGTTCGTACGATGCGTGCGTGGGGTGAGATGCAGGGCTACTTCGCCACGCCCGGCGAGGCGGAGACGTTCGCCGACGAGCTCACGCATCTGCTGCTTCACCAGATGGCGGCCTTCAACAGTCCCGTGTGGTTCAACGTCGGCGTCGAGCCGAAGCCGCAGTGCTCGGCGTGCTTCATCCTCTCCGTCGACGACACGATGGACTCGATTCTCGACTGGTATCGCCGCGAGGGGGTCATCTTCAAAGGAGGCTCCGGCTCGGGCGTGAACCTCTCCCGCATCCGCTCGTCCAAGGAGCGGCTCGGCGGCGGCGGCACGGCCTCCGGCCCGGTCTCCTTCATGAGGGCAGCCGATGCGTCGGCGGGAGTGATCAAGTCGGGCGGCAAGACCCGGCGTGCCGCGAAGATGGTCGTGCTGAACATCGACCACCCGGACATCGTGGATTTCATCGACTGCAAGATGGAGGAAGAGAAGAAGGCCTGGGCGTTGATCGATGCGGGCTACGACTCGAGCCTCGATGGACCGGCGTACGCATCCGTCTTCTTCCAGAACGCCAACAACTCGGTCCGCGTGACCGACGAGTTCATGAAGGCGGTCGCCGACGACGAGGACTGGACGACTCGCTACGTCACCACAGGGGAACCCTGCGAGACGTTCCGTGCCCGCGAGCTGATGCGCAAGATCTCCGATGGCGGCACACTTCTGCGGCGACCCCGGGCTTGCAGTTCGACACGACGATCAACGACTGGCACACCTGCCCGGCAACGGGCCGCGATCAACGCGTCGAATCCGTGCTCCGAATACATGCACCTCGACGACTCGGCCTGTAACCTCGCCTCGCTCAACCTGATGAAGTTCGTCGAACGAGGACCTCGAGTTCGACGTCGACTCGTTCCGCCACGCCGTCGACGTGCTGATCACGGCGCAGGACATCATCATCGACAACTCGAGCTACCCGACGACGGAGATCGCGCAGAACGCGCAGCGACTATCGCGAGCTCGGGCTCGGTTACGCGAACCTCGGCGCGCTGCTGATGGCGATGGGGCTGCCCTACGATTCCGAAGCCGGGCCGCGAATACGCGGCGGCGATCACGGCGCTGATGTGCGGTGAAGCGTACCTGCAGTCGGCACGCATCGCCGGCGCCATGGGGCCGTTCGCGGGCTACGCGAAGAACCGCGAGCCGCATGCTCAGCGTGATCGAGAAGCATCGCAGCCATGCGCACCGGCTCGATCCCTCGCTCGTGCCGCTGCCGCTCTATTCCGCGATTCGCGAGCGTCTGGGACGAGACGCTCGAGCTCGGTCGCGAGGACGGCGTACCGCAACTCGCAGGTCACGGTGCTCGCGCCGACCGGCACGATCGCCTTCATGATGGACTGCGACACCACGGGCGTCGAGCCCGACATCGCGCTCGTCAAGTACAAGAAGCTCGTCGGCGGCGGCGTGCTGAAGATCGTCAACAACACCGTGCCGCGGGCGCTGCGGCGGCTCGGCTACGACGCGAGCGAGATCCAGGACATCGTCGAGTACATCGACGAGCAGGAGACGATCGAAGGCGCGCCGCGTCTCAAGCCCGAGCACCTCGCCGTCTTCGACTGCGCCTTCAAGCCCGCGCGCGGCACGCGCGTCCATTCACCCCCTCGGCCACGTGCGCATGATGGGCGCCGTCCAGCCGTTCATCTCCGGCGCGATCTCCAAGACGGTCAACATGCCGAACGAGGCGACGGTCGAGGAGATCGAACAGGCGTACATCGAGGCGTGGCGCCTCGGGTTGAAGGCGGTCGCGATCTACCGCGACGGCTGCAAGCGGACCCAGCCGCTGAACACCGGCAAGAAGGCGGACGCGGCGGCGGCGACCGCGGTCGCCGAGACGACGGTCGAATCCGGCCGACGCGCCGGCGACTGCCGGCCGATCGTGCCGCGATCTGCCACAAGTTCGACATCGCCGGTCACGAGGGCTACATCCACGTCGGCTTCTTCGAGGACGGCACGCCGGGCGAGATCTTCATCAAGATGGCCAAGGAGGGCAGCACGATCTCCGGCCTGATGGACACGATCGCCACGCTGACGCTCGATGGCGCTCCAGTACGGCGTGCCGCTCGAGGTGCTGGTCTCGAAGTTCAGCCACGTCCGTTTCGAGCCGTCGGGCTTCACCAAGAATCCGGAGATCCCGATGGCGAAGTCGCTCACCGACTACATCTTCCGCTTCCTCGGCTCGCGTTTCCTGAACCCCGAGGCCAAGAAAGAGATCGGTATCATCGAGCGGCAGGAATCCTCCGCGTCGAGCGACGCCGGGCCGTGGCCTGCCACACCTCGGCTCGTCACCGTCCGGGACAAGGAACCCGCACCGGCCATTCCGCCGAGCCTTGGCTTCAGCCCGCAGGCCGATGCACCGACATGCTCCGATTGTGGATCGATCATGATCCGCAACGGCGCCTGCTACAAATGCTGGAACTGCGGCGCGACGAGCGGCTGCTCGTGAGCGGAGCTCACTCCCGCAACGGCTCCGCCGCCATGGGCAGGTCCTCGACGGCGTTGTCGCGCCGCAGGCGGGCGAGCAGCTCCTGCTGACGTCGCATCGCCGCCTGCGGCGCGCGCTCGGGGTTCCAGCGGAGCGGGTTCGGCAGGATCGCCGCCAGCATCGCCGATTCGCCGAGCGTCAGCGCCGCTGGCGGCTTGCCGAAGTAATGACGGCTCGCCTCGCCGATGCCGTAGATCCCTGGTCCCCACTCGACGGCGTTCAGATAGAGCTCGAGGATGCGCTTCTTCGCCAGCGTGTGCTCGAGCCGCCAGGTCAGGTACACCTCGAGCGCCTTGCGGGGCAGCGACTTGCCGCGCCAGAGGAACAGATTGCGCGCCAGCTGCATGGTGATCGTGCTGCCGCCGCGCTTGTACTTCCCTTCCTCCAGATCGGTTTCGAGAGAATCCTGCATCTGATCCCAGTCGAATCCGGAGTGCTGGAAGAACTTGGCATCCTCGGAACGCACCACACAGAGGACGAGCATGCGCGAGGTCGCACCGAGCGGGGTCCAATACGGGTTCTGCGGACCTACCACGAGCTGCCTCGGTCCCTGGGGCGCCGGTACGCTGAGAACACGCACCTCCTTTGGGTCGCGCAGGTCATCGAGTCGAAGAAAGAGCGCCTCCCAGACGACGAGTCCGCCGACGACCGACGCGGCGAGCAGCGTGAACACCCGGGCGAACCGCGCTCGCGCCGTGCGCTTCTTGCGTCTCGACCTCACGCCTTCGCAGGCAGATGCGCGTCGAAAAACGCGACGCTGCGCTCGAAAGCGTCGGCGGCGGCTGCGGCGCGGTACGCGTCGGGGCGCGTGTAGTTGAGGAACGCGTGTCCGCAGCCGGGGTAGCGCTCGATCTCGAACGTCTTGCGAGCGCTCTCGAGCCGAGCGCCGAGCTCGGCGACGTCGCTCATCGGGATGAGCGCATCGTCTTCGCCGAAGATGCCGAGGTAGGGGCACGTGAGCTCGGCGGCCGCGTCGAGCGGGCTCTGCGGCTTCGTCTGGTTTCGCTCGGGGTAGCGGAGCATACCGTAGAAGCTGACACAGGCCGAGACGCCGCGTAGGGAGCACGCGGCGAGCAGCGCGTATTGTCCACCCATGCAGAACCCGGTGATGCCGACGCGTCGCGTCGCGCGGGCGTTCGATGCGAGGAAATCGACCGCCGCCTGCAGATCGCCGAGCACGCGCGGGTCGGGAAGCGCGGCGATCCACGCCATCGCTTGCGCGGGGCTTGTGAGCTTCGGCGCGCCCTCGCGGGTATAGAGGTCGACCGCGAGCGTCATGAATCCGCGCGCCGCGAAGCGTTCGGCGATCTCGCGATAGAGGTCCGACAAGCCGTGGACGTCTGGGATGAGCACCACCGCGGGGCGCTCGGCTGCCGCATCGGGAGCGGCAAGGTATCCGCGCAGCGTCTCGCCGCCGCGGGCGAACCTCAGCTCCTTCCCGGTGCTCACGAACCCTTCTCCGAGAGGTTCGTCACGACCCAGCCGGCCAGCGTCGCGGCGACGCCCGCCATCGCGCAGAGGAACATCGCCGGATAGCCGGCGACATTTGCGACGACCCCGAAGAACGGTGGCCCGAGCATCTGGCCAAGGTCGAAGACGGCCGTGAAGAAGCTCATCGCGCTGCCGCGCGTGCGGCGATCGGTTCCTTCGATCGCCATGCCAGAGAGAATCGGGAAGAGATAGCCGTGGCCCATGCCGCAGAGCAGTCCCGCGGCGCCGAGAACCGCGAGCGAGTCGAGACGTGCCACAAGATACAGCCCCGCCGCGAGCGATGCGAGCGCCGGAATGAGCATCCGACGCGGCCCGAGGCGGTCCGGGAGGGTTCGGCCGAACGCGCGTAGGACGACCGCCGCCGCAGAATAGCAAAAGAAGAAGAGGCCGGCTCGCTCGAAGCCGAGCGCCCGGGCGTACGGCTCGAGAAATACGAAGTACGAAGACATCCCCAACGAGAAGAAAAACGCGGTCACCCAGACGCCGAAATGGCGCCGTTCGCGGGCGAGCCGCCAAAAGCCATGCGGCCGCACCTCGGCGAGGTCGTCGTCGGGCTCGGCGAGCCCCCACGTGAAAGCGAGCGAGGCGGCGCTGAACGCCACGGCGGCGAGAAACATCGCCTCGAATCCGGCGCGCAGCACCAGCTCTTCGCCGAGCGCCGGCGCAAAGGCCGTCGGCAGGATGCCGGAGATTCCGAAGACCGCGAGCCCTTCGGTGCGTCGAGTCACGGGGGAGATGTCAGCGGCATAGGTGAAGAAGGTCGTGAACAGGGCGCCGATGCTGATGCCGTGCAAGATCCGGATCGCCGTCATGCCCCAGCCAATGTCTTCGAAGACCGCGTAGAGCGAAACCGCGAGCAGGTTGAGGAACCCGCCGCCGCGGAGGATCCAGCGGCGCCCGCGCCGCACCAACAGGCCGCCGAGCGCCGGCCGCACGAGTACCGCCGCCGTCGGCGCGAGGGCGATCAACACACCGATCCGCGGCGTTGACGCTCCGAGGTTTGCGAGATGGAGCGGAAACACCACGAACATCCAGAAGCCCATGCCGAGCAAGAAGTGAGAGGCGGAGGCGGTCCAGAAATGCCGCGTATAGAGGCGCTCGTCGAGCGCCAGCGGGGCAGGCAACGGGGAGTTCACGCGCCAGACTCGTAGCGGAGGCTCGCAGATGAGGAAAGCCTCGCCTTGACAGCCCCGGCTCGCTGTTTCAAACAGTCACGCGGGTTCTTCGTCGGTACGGAAGCGCAGCGTGGAAGCACTCCGGTTCACTCGAGATCATCTTTGGATTCGCATCGACGGGCGCCATGCGCGGATCGGCCTCTCGGAGCACGGACAAGTCACTCTGGGAGAGATCAAGGCCGTGGAGCTGCCCGAGATCGGCGACGCCGTGGAGCGGGGTGAGACGTTTGGCGAGCTCGAGTCGCGCCGGACCGTGGCGGAGCTCTGCGCACCGGTGAGCGGTACCGTGATCGCCATCAACACCGACCTCGAGGACAGCCCCTCGCTCGTCAACGACGATCCTCACCATGACGGTTGGCTCGTCGAGGTGGACCTCTCCGACCCCGACGAGCTCGACGCGCTGATGAACGCAGAACAGTACGAAGCGCTGGTCGGTGATGAGTGAAGGGGACGTTTCACCGTTTTCGCAGTCTTGACGATAGGGACGGCTCGCAAAGCGGCGAAAACAGTGAAACGTCCCCTGGCTAGTTCCCGGCACTCACCGACGCCTCGCTCGCTTCGCTGTGCGGACGAAAGCGATAGACGATCTCACCGTCGCGAACGAGCCCGAGCTCTTGCCGGGCGAGGCGCTCGAGAACGCGGTCCGAGCGGCGCAAGCGCAGAATCTTTCGCCGGAGCTCATCGTTCTTGGCGAGCAGGCGAAAGGCATCTTCGCCGAGCGCCGAGCGCTCGGCACGGAGTCTCCACAGATGGAGGAGACCCCCGCTGCCGAGCAGAGAAGAGCCGAGTAGGCCAGCGAGCAGAAGCGCCGCGATCGCCGACGCCGGCCGACGAAGGACCGCTGGTATCACCGTGGGGAAAAGTGTACTCGCAACCGCGCGAGAGGAGCAACCATCTTCGCGCGAGGTGAACGAAGCGTGAAAATCCAAAGGATCATCGCGCGGGAAATTCTCGACTCGCGCGGCAACCCGACCGTGGAGGTCGATGCGTGGGTGAGCGGCGGTCACGGCCGCGCGGCGGTGCCTTCCGGTGCGTCGACCGGTGAGCACGAAGCCAACGAGCTGCGCGACGCCAAGGCGAAGCGCTACGGCGGGAAGGGCGTCGAGCGAGCGGTTGCGAACGTCAACGGGACGATCGCCCGCGCGCTTCGTGGCAAGGATGCGCGTCGGCAAGAGGAGATCGACCGTCGCTTGATCGATCTCGACGGCACGCCCAACAAATCACGGCTCGGTGCGAATGCCATCCTCGGCGTGTCGCTCGCGGTCGCCAAGGCCGTCGCCGCGGCCCGGCGCGAGCCACTCTATCGCCATCTCGGCGGCAGCGGTGCGCGTACGTTGCCCGTGCCCCTGATGAACATCCTGAACGGCGGCGCGCATGCAGACAACAACGTCGACTTCCAGGAATTCATGGTCGCGCCCGTGCGCGCGCGCAGCTTCGCCGAGGCCCTGCGCTGTGGGGTGGAAGTGTTCCATGCGCTCCGTGCTTCGTTGAAGAGTCGCGGGTACGTCACCGCCGTTGGTGACGAGGGCGGCTTCGCTCCAAGCCTCAAGTCGAACGAGGAAGCGATCGAAGTCATTCTCGAAGCGATCGAGCGTGCGGGTTACTCGGCCGGCAAAGACGTGTTCTTGGCGCTCGATGCGGCGGCAAGCGAGATGCTCGAAGACGGTTTTTACGTTTTCCGGAAGTCGAGCGGCTCACGAAAAAGCGCCGTGCAGATGGTGGAGTTCTATCAGCGTTGGGTGGACCGCTATCCGATCGTGTCGATCGAAGACGGCCTCGCCGAGGACGATTGGGGGGGGTGGCGGCTTCTCACGAGCGCGCTCGGCCACAAGGTACAGCTCGTCGGCGACGATATCTTCGTCACCAATCCCGGTCGCCTGCGGCGCGGAATCGCCGAGGGAGTCGCGAACTCGATCCTCATCAAGCTGAACCAGATCGGCACGCTCAGCGAGACGCTCGAAGCCGTGGGCACCGCGCAGAATGCGGGTTACACCGCGGTGATCTCCCATCGCTCGGGCGAGACTGAAGACACGACGATCGCCGATTTCGCCGTCGCCACCAATGCGGGACAGATCAAGACCGGCAGCGCGTGCCGGGGCGAAAGAACGGCGAAATACAATCAGCTGCTGCGTATCGAGGAGGATCTCGGTAAGCGCGCGCGCTTTTCCGGAAAGAGCGCGTTCGTGGCTCGCTGAAAGCGCGTGCTTCGCCTTTATTTCGCTTGCGGCAGAGGTGTGTTCGGATCCCTAAAACGTTCTGCTACTGGCGATCGCACCGAATGCTTGAACAACATTCTAGGTCGGCGAAAGCGCTTGGATTGAATGGTAAATAAAATAAAAAAAGTTTTCCAAAATGGTATTTCTTGGTTGACAAGAAATAGCGAACGATGGTATATCGACCCCACGTGGAGTGGTGGTGGGGCTTGCCTGTGAGAGAGGGGCGTGTTGGGTGGACCAAGCTACGAGGAGGTAGAAATGGCAGCGAAGAAAAAGGCAAAGAAGGGCAAGAAGAGCAAGGCCAAGAAAAAGGCTCCTGCAAAGAAGAAGGCGGCCAAGAAGAAGAAGTAGCCGCTCGTTACGCTTTCATAAGGCTGGAACAAAAGGCTTAGTTCCCTCTTTCCAGGCAGTGGAGAAAAGGCCCTCGGGCAGATCGCTCGAGGGCCTTTTCCTTGTGGGGCGACAGCGCCCCGCCGACGATGCGGCGGTTTACTTTTCGCCGGCCGGTTTGAGGAAGGTGTGGATGCCGCACTCGGTCTTGCTCGTGCCCGCCCAGCGGCCGGCCCGCTCGTCCTCGCTGGCCAGTATTGGCCGCGTGCACGGCGCGCAGCCGATCGAGGCGTATCCCTTCTCGAAGAGCGGATGCTCCGGGATCGAGTGCTTCTGCATGTACCGATAGGTATCGGCGCGCGTCCACGCGACCATCGGGTTGACCTTGTGGATTTCGCCTTCGTAGCGCTCCACCACGGAGATCGCGCCTCTCGTGGCGGATTGGTCGCGCCGCCGGCCGTTGATCCAGCAACGCACGCCTTCGAGGGCCGCCTTCAGCGGCTCGACCTTGTTGATCTGGCAGCAGAGATCGGGGTTGCGGCGGTAGAGGTCGAGGCCGTGCTCGTGTGCGAACTGGCCGCGCGGCATCGAGGGGGATATCTCGCGGAGCTTCAGGCCGAAGCGCGCCACGATCTCGTCGCGATAGGCGAGCGTCTCGTGAAAATGAAACCCCGTGTTCAGGAACACGATCGGCACCCAGGGGGCGAGCGCCGTCAACATGTGTGCGAGCACGACGCCGTCGTGCTGAAAGGAGCAGGTAAGGATGACGTCCGGCGTGAAGGTCTCGATTGCCCAGTGCAGGATGTCCGCGGGGGGGCGACCCTCGAGCCGGGCATTCAATTCGTGGAGGTCGATGCCGGATGGGTCAATCGCCGTCTTTCGCAGGGCATCCGTCATAGCGAGCGGGAAACGCTAACACGCGCGTTCGGCTCGAACAATCCGCCCGAGCCGCCGGCTCGGCACGCTGCAGCATCGAGCGGCGCGACCGTTCGACGGGACGCATGACGGCCGATCGGCATGCGGTGGGCGTTGCAACGATCGTTGAACGCGTCCGAGACGCGGAGCTCGAAAATGCAGAGGGCGGAACCCCGGGAGTTCCGCCCTCTCTCTTCCATCCCGCCCCACTATCCCCGCCCCCAAAGCCACGACCCCGTCCAACCCCACGTCGAATCGGCGCGTACTCGCCGCGCCGAAAATCAGAATCAGGCCACTGTGAGGCTTTTCCTCGGCACGTCCTCGAACAGAACGCTCGAACGCGACTGGTCTACTTTAGAAGCCTTGATCTGTTCAAGTCGTTCGCGGGTCTCGCGGCGCGTCAGCTGGATGCCGTAACTCTCGAGGATCTGGCGCACGCGCTCGAACTGGCGCTCGATCGACTGCGTCACCGACACGTAGCCATGCTCGGCCGCTACGTTGCGCTCCCAGAAGGCGAGAGGGTTCATGCGGAAGAAGGAGAGGTCGCTCTCCTGGGGCTCGACGACGATGATGTCGCCGCGAAAGCTCGAATCCTCCTGGAACTCGCGTAGCCCGTACTGCAGTCGCGAGTGAAGCAGCGTACGGAAAACCTGATTGAGCACCGCGAACAAGCCGCGCGAGGCCAGCGGTACTCCGTCGAAGACGTACTCCCCGTCTTTGCTGGGACGCGGGTTCACCCGGTTGTAGATCGGTCGAAAGGGGTTGTAACAGAGGATGAGCTGCGCGCCGTGCTCGATTGCCACGTCGATGTTGGCGGTACGGCGCACTCCGCCGTCGACGTAGTCCACGCCCTGGATGCGCGCCGGTTTGTAGAATCCCGGAAGCGCCGTAGAGGCCTGCACCGACTCCGAGATGGTCACCGAGCTGTTCTCGTTATGCCCGAAGACGACCCGCTCCGCCGTGTCGAGGTTCATCGCGACGATGAAGAGCTCCTTGCGGCGCATGCGGTAGAGTACCTTGAAGTCGTTCGACATCTCGTTTCGCTCGATGTTCTCGCGGAGATAGGTCTCGAGGATCGAGTTGTCGAACATGCCGGAGGGAAAATAGTCGAGCGGGAAGGGAAACTCGCGCGTGGCGAGCATCGCGCGCGCGATCGGCGTGAAGAGCTTTCGGAGGTTCAGGACCGTCGGTCGGCGGGTGTAGTCGGACAGCGGGCTACGCAGCTCCTCGGCGAGCTTCGGCGTCGCGGCGATGAAGTCCAGGATCGCACCGGGCAGGAACATCGCCAGGTCGACGAAATAGCGGATCGGCTTGCCGATGAATTCACGAAGATTCGGATTGTAGAAATCCCCCGCGCGGAACATCGAGAACTTGCTGGATGCGCCCTCTAGGCTGCGGATCATCTCCGCGGGCGAGATGCCGGCCGCGAGCGGCGCCGCTAAAAACGCGCCGGCCGAGAGACCGACGTAGACGTTGAAATCAGTGGTCTTGCGGTTGACGAGCAGGTCGTCCAGGGCTTTCAGGCCGCCGACTTTGAAGGCGCCGCCCGTGACCGCACCGCCGGCCAGCACCAGCGCAACCTTCGCGTTCGGCTTGCGAACCGAAAGGTCGCTCTTCTGGATGATGGTGATCCCCACCGTCGGGCCTCAGCCGATGAATCCTCCAACACGTCCGGTACGGGCGTGTCTGATTGCGTGGTTCACGGTTTCGAGGAGATCACTTGCTGACGTGACGTGTCAATACGACCTTAGATACTCAGGATCGAAGACGTGCGCGGCAAAGTCGCTCCGGGCGGCCGACAAGCTGTCGGGTGTACCGAGGTCGCGCCAGTAGCCTCGATAGTCGAAACCATAGAGCGGAGCCCCGCAGATCACGAGCGGGGCGTAGACATCACGAGTGATGCTGAATACGCGGACCGCGGGCAGGTGCGCGAAGACCTCGGGCGACAGCACGTGGACACCGCAAAACATCCGCCGCTCGAGGGGAGCGTCGACGCTCTGGGGTTTGCCGAGGAAGCGCCGCACGAGTCCCGTCGAGTCGAGATCGAGCGCTCCGTAACGCTCCGCATGCGGGTCGGCGCGTACGACGAGCGTCGCCAGCGCTCCGCGCACCTCGTGAAGGCGCCACAGCGCTTCGAGATCCGGATCGAGCAGCGCGTCGCAGTTGGCGATCGCAAATGGCTCGTCGCCGAGCAGCGGTCGAGCGCGCGCAATCGCTCCGCCGGTATCGAGGATCGGATCTTCCGGCGAGTAGTGGATGCGGAGGCCATAGCGCGCGCCGTCGCCGAGGGCTGCGCGGATGCAGTCGCCGAGGTGATGGAGATTGACGATCGCCTCTTCGACGCCGGCCGCGGCGAGCATGCGGAGGGGATACTCGATCATCGGCCGTCCGCCGATCTCGAGGAGAGCCTTGGGCACCAAGTCGGTGAGCGGGGCGAGCCGTGTGCCGAGACCGGCGGCGAGCACCATCGCCTTGCGCGGAAACCGCATGGTGCCTAACGGAGCTCCGCAAAGCTCCGCGCGAGGACGGTGCGAATGTCGCCGAGCGCGGGGAGGTTGTCGAAGCAGCGGCGAAGCGTGGCGTAGGTGTGCGGGAGCATCGCCACGTAGCCGTGCTTTCCCTTCACTTCTTCCAGGTAGTGAAAGCGACCGACGATCTTGAAGGACTTCTGCAGGACGAAGAGAAAGTAGCGCGGCAGGAACAAGTTGACGCCGAGCGCGTCGCCGAAGGTCTCGCTTCGCTTCGCGCAGAAGTAGCCGACGAGCGCTCGCTCGAGGGCGGGATCGACGAGGGTCGGTGTGGCGCGGTCGTTGAGCAGCGTGGCGAGATCGTACGGAACCGGCGCGAGCAGCGCGTCCTGGAAGTCGATGACGCGGATCCGCTGGTCGCGAACGAAGAGATTCCAGCTGTGGTAGTCGCGATGCGTGAGCGCCAGAGAGCCCGCCGCCAGCTCCTCGGCGATCTCCTCGAAGCGGCGCCGCAGCATCTCCCGATCCTCGGAAGAGGCACTTCGACGGGTCAAGCCGTACTCGAGGAAATGATCGAACTCCCAGAGAAACAGCCGCGCGTCGAAGCGTTGGCGGAACGCGATGCAGTCGGGATCGGGCCGCTCCGCGCCGGCGCGCTGGAGCGCGACGAGCTCGTCGATGGCGGCGCGGTAGAGAGCGGCGGGCTCTTGCGTGGAGCACGCCGCGTCCCAAAGCGTCGTGTCGCCAATGTCTTCGAGAAGAGCCAGGCCGCGCGGCGAATCCGCGGCATACACCTCCGGTACGGCGACGCCGCCGCCTCGCAGATAGCGTTGGACGTTGAGGAAGGGCATCTCGTCCGGCATCTGGCCCAGCGACGAAAGCTCATCGGAAGAGATCGAGAGCCCCGAGCCCGCCTGCACCATGAGCACCGCAGTCGGCGAGGCTGTGCCGGCGAGCCGGACGCGGAAGTAGCGACGGGAAGAGGCATCGCCTGCCAGCGGTCGAATTTCGAGAGCCGCCGCGCGGTTTCCCCACGCACTCTTGGCGAGACGGTCCGCGTCGGCGTGAAAGCTCTCCGCGCTCACCGCTACGCGGTTACCAGAGCGCGCGACGCCGCGCAAAGCAGGGGCCTTGCTCCGCTTGGTCTCGATCCTCCGTTCGGATCTTGCACGTGCAAGTCGCCTTTTTCGCGAGTGAGACTGAGCGAAGCAACGTTCCCGCTTTGCCCACTTTGCCGTTCTCAGAGGTCGTTTGACATGCTCCTTCTTTGTGCAATAAGCGGCGCGTTTACTCATGAGCCCCTACGTTTCGATCGTGATCCTCTGCCTCTTGTCCGCGATCATCGTCGGGGCGATGGTTTCGCTCAACACTCTCCTCGGCCCGAAAGCGACGAACCCGGTCAAGCACGACCCCTTCGAGTGCGGCAATCCGCCGACCGGTCCGGCCTTCGGGCGCTTCAGCGTTCGCTTCTACATGACGGCGATCCTGTTCATTCTCTTCGACGTCGAGGTCGTGTTTCTCTATCCCTGGGCGATTCTCTTCCGTGACCTCGGCATGTTCGGCTTCGTCGAGATGCTGACGTTTCTTTTGGTGCTCGGCATCGGCCTTCTCTATGCCTGGCGCAAAGGCGCTCTCGAGTGGGATTGAGGAATGGGCAAGCTCGTCGACACGATCCGTGAGCGCTTTGCCGACAAGATCGTCGACGCCCACGACCGGCTGGGTGACGAGACCGTCGTCGTCGCCCGCGACCATGCGCTCGAAGTGTACCGATTCCTGCGCGACGACCCGGAGATGGCGTTCGACTTCCTGATCGATCTCACGGCAGTCGACTACCTCGGCAAGACCCCGCGCTTCGAGGTCGTCGGCCATCTGTTCTCGCTCCCGAAGTGCCACCGCCTCCGCGTCAAGGTGCCCGTAGACGAGAAGGACTGCCGGGCTCCGTCGCTCAGCTCGCTCTGGAAGAGCGCGAACTGGCTCGAGCGCGAGGTGTTCGACATGTTCGGCATCCGCTTCGACGGTCATCCCGATCTGCGCCGCATCCTCATGTATCCGGAGTTCGAGGGGCATCCGCTGCGCAAGGACTACCCGCACAATCGTCGCCAGCCGATCATCCCGGAACGAGACCCGATCGAGAATCCCTGGCCGCCCCGCCGACTCGGAGCCGCGCGATGACGCTGCCCGCCGAGCGCGCCGAGGGCGCCCCCGATCGCTCGCACGAGATCATGGAGCTGCAGATGGGGCCGTCCCATCCGGCTTCGCACGGGACGATCAAGTTCAACCTCAAGCTCGACGGCGAGACCATCGTCGATTGCGACGTCGAGATCGGCTACCTGCATCGCGGCTTCGAGAAGATGTGCGAGCAGGGGACCTGGACGCAGGTGTTCCCCTACACGGACCGGCTGAACTACGCCTCGCCGCTCATCAACAACGTCGGCTTCGCGCTGGCGGTGGAGAAGCTGGCGGGCATTCAGGCGCCGGAGCGCGCTCAGTACATCCGCGTGCTGACCGTCGGAGATCTCGCGCATCACCGATCACCTCACCTGTCTCGGCATGGCGGGCGTCGAGCTCGGCGCGATCACGGTCGGGCTTCTACACGCAACGAGGCGCGCGAGTTCCTCTACGATCTCGTCGAGACGATCACCGGCGCACGCCTGACGGTGAGCTACTGCCGGATCGGTGGTGTCACCAACGATCTGCCCGCGCAATTCGGCGAGGTGCTCGCCGACCGTTTCGCCAAGATCCGCGCCGTGCTCGCCGACTGCGACAAGCTCTTGACCCGCAACCGCATCTTCGTCGACCGCATGTCCGGAGTCGGCAGGCTGTCGCAAGAGGACGCGATTGCTTACTCGCTGACCGGCCCGCTGCTGCGCGCCACGGGCGTCAACTACGACGTCCGCAAGGCAGTGCCCGTATCTCGTCTACGATCGCTCGACTTCGAGGTGCCGCTCGGCAGCCGTGGCGACAACTACGATCGCTTCCTCGTCCGCTTCCGCGAGATCGAGCAGTCGCATGCGCATCGTCGAGCAGGTGTCTGGCGAAGATGTCCGCCGGTCCGGTGATCGTCAGCGATTCCCGATTCGCGCTCCCGCCGAAACGCGACGTCTACAATTCCATCGAAGGTCTCATGAATCACTTCAAGATCGTCATCGAGGGCATCAAGCTGCCCGCCGGCGAGATCTATCTGGCGGTCGAGGGCGCCAACGGCGAGCTCGGCTTCTATCTGGTGAGCGACGGCAGCGGGCGGCCCTATCGCGTCCGCGTCCGGCCGCCGTGCTTCTTCGGGATGGCCGCGCTCGGCGACGATGCTCAAGGGCCACATGATCGCGGACATCATCACCACCTTCGGCATGATCAACATGATCGGCGGCGAGTGCGACCGCTGAGGAAGGGTGAAACGGGGTCAGACAACTTCTCCGGATGGCCGCCGATGAATCCGACCGGTGTGGAGGCGAAAAAATTGTCTGCGCTCGTTTCACCGTGGCGCCGAAGAACGAAGACCGAAGACCGATAGCCGAGCACACGATGGCCGTTCAATTCTCAAACCAGGCGCTCGAGGAGTACCAGCGCGTTCTCACCCAATACCCGGTCAAGCGGGCGGCCATCATGCCCGTCTTGTGGATCGCGCAGCGGGAGTTCGGTTACCTGTCGCCGGAGGTCCAGCGGTACGTCGCCGACTTGATGGAGCTTCCGCTCGCTTGGGTCAGCGGTGTCGCATCCTTCTACACGATGTACTACAAGAAACCGATCGGGAAGTATCACCTCCAGGTGTGCACGAACCTTTCGTGCATGCTGCGCGGCTCCGACGAGATCGTTCGCGCCATCGAGAGACGGCTCGGGATCGGCCCCGGCGAGAGCACGACCGACGGGCGGTTCTCGCTCGACGAAGTCGAGTGCCTCGCGTCCTGCGGCACCGCACCGATGATGCAGGTGAACGAAGACTACCACGAGAATCTCACTGCCGAGAGTACGGTCCAGCTTCTCGATCGGCTCGGGCGCGAGTGACGTAGGACACGGGCGAGACGGACGGGATGGGATTGGAGGTCGGTATCGCGGCGGTCAAGGCGCTGGTCGTCGTGCTGATCACGCTCCAGCTGACCGTGTTCTTGCTCTGGGTCGAGCGCAAGGGCTGCGCGCTGATCCAGGATCGCATCGGCGCCAATCGCGCCAACATCTTCGGTGTCATGCCCTTCAACCCGGGCTCGTCAACACGCTGATGGCCGATCCGCTGAAGATCTTCACCAAGGAAGACATCGTTCCCGAAGGCGCCGATCGCCTGCTGCATTTCCTCGCGCCCTTTCTCTGCGGTCTTCCCGATCCTCGTCACCTTCGCCGTGCGTGCCGTTCGGCGACGTGCTGCGCGTCGGCGGCATGACGATCATCGCTGCAGGTCGCCGACCTGAACGTCGGCATCCTCTACATCCTCGCCATGGTGTCGATCGGCGTCTACGGCGTCGTGCTCGCCGGCTGGGCCTCGAACAACCGCTGGTCGCTGCTCGGCGGCATCCGCGGCTCGGCGCAGATGATCTCGTACGAGATGGCGATGGGCCTCGCGCTCGTGTCGATGGTCCTGACCTTCGGCACGCTCGACCTGCAGGCGATGGCGCGCGCGCAGGGGAGCGGGCTCGGTAGCTTCCTCGGCTTCGGCAAGCCGGTGCTCGACTGGCTGCCGGCCTGGGGCATCCTCTACCAGCCGTTCGCGTTCCTGATCTTCTTCGTGGCGGGCATCGCCGAGAGCAAGCGCGTTCCGTTCGACCTGCCGGAGAGCGAGTCGGAGCTGATCAGCGGCTACTTCACCGAGTACTCGGGCGGGAAGCAGGCGGCGTTCATGTTCTCCGACTTCGCCGAGATCGTGCTCGTCTCGGCTCTCGTGGTGACGATGTTCTTCGGCGGCTGGCAGATCCCGTTTCTCGGCCGTGACGGCTTCGCCTTTCCCTGGGGCGGAAGGCTTCCGCTCCCGCACCTCGTGATCGTCGTCGGCCAAGTCGTGGCGTTCCTCGCCAAAGTCTTCTTCTTCTGCTGGCTCCAGATCCTCATCCGCTGGACGCTGCCACGCTTCCGCTACGACCAACTCATGCGGCTCGGCTGGAAGATGCTGCTGCCGCTCGCGCTCGCCAACGTCGTCCTGACGAGCGTGGTGATCCTGCTCGCCCAATGACATGACCATGGCGCTCGGTGAGGTCATCTTCTTCGTCGTCGCAGCGATCGCCATTCTTTCCGCGCTCGCGGTCATCCTGCATCCCCATCCGGTGTATTCCGCGCTGGCGTTGATCGTCACGCTCTTCCTGATCGCCGTGCTCTTCCTGCTACTCGATGCGCAAATGGTGGCGTTCCTGCAGATCATCGTCTACGCGGGCGCGATCATGGTGCTGTTCCTGTTCGTGATCATGCTGCTGAATCTCGAGCGCGAGCAGGAGCCTCCCCCGCTGTCGTGGCGGCTCGGTATGCTCACCCTCGGCGGCTTGCTCGCGAGCGAGCTCGGGTGGTTCTTCCTGCGCCGTATTCCGCCCTCGCTGGCGCGTGGAGCGAAGCTCGACGCGGACTACGGATCGGTGACGGCGCTCGGCCGCGCGCTCTTCACCGATCACGTCTTGTCCTTCGAGATCACCTCGATCCTGCTCCTCGTCGCCGTGGTGGGCGCCGTGGTGCTCGCCAAGCGGGGAGCCGAATAGCGAGATGGTGCCCGTCGAATACTATCTCATGCTCGCGGGGGTGCTGTTCGCCATCGGCGCGGTCGGCGTGGTGCTGCGGCGGAACGTGATCGTCATCTTCA
The DNA here is from genome assembly GCA_963745025.1 of uncultured delta proteobacterium. Taxonomy (GTDB): domain Bacteria; phylum Desulfobacterota; class Binatia; order JACPRU01; family JACPRU01; genus CAVQIG01. The sequence goes on along the minus strand of CAVUWD010000006.1, from coordinate 364,326 downwards.
TGTCGATCGAGCTGATGCTGAACGCCGCGAACCTGGCGTTCGTCGCGCTCGCCCGCCATCTCGGCTCGATGGACGGCCAGGTGATCGTGTTCTTCGTCATGACCGTCGCGGCTGCCGAGGCGGCAGTCGGACTGGCGATCATCCTCGCCTCGTTCCGGAACCGAGCCACGGTCAACGCAGACGAGTTGAGCTTGCTCAAATGGTGAACGACGCGGCGCTGCGCTGGATCGTCCTGTTCCCGCTCCTGGGGGTGCTCTTCCACGCATTCGTGGCGCCGCGCCTCGGGCGCCGCTCGTCGTCGATCGTCGGACCGGCGGTCGTCGGGGTTGCCTTCGCGGTTGCGGTCGGTGCGTTCTGGCGACTCCTCGGTCTCGAGGAAGGCGGGGCGCTCGTCGATCGCCTGTTTCCCTGGATCGAAGTCGGGCACGTGAAGGTGGCGATGGGCCTCCACTTCGATGCGCTCTCCGCGGTGATGATGCTGATCGTGACCGGCGTCGGCTTCCTCATCCACGTCTACTCCGCCGGCTACATGGAGCACGACGAGGATTCGGCGCGCTACTTCGTCTACCTGAACCTCTTCATGCTCGCGATGCTTCTCCTCGTACTCGGCGATCAATCCTGCTCTTTTTCGTCGGCTGGGAGGGTGTCGGGCTCTGTTCCTATCTCTTGATCGGCTTCTGGTACGAGAAGAACGAAAACGCCGATGCCGGGAAGAAGGCCTTCATCGTCAACCGCGTCGGTGACGCCGGCTTCCTGCTCGGCCTCATGCTGCTCTTCTGGACGATCGGCGCTGGGGGCACGTGGACGCTGGAGTTCTCCGAGCTTCGCGCGCACGCCGAGCTGATCTCGCCGTCGATCGCGACGGTGGCGGCGCTGCTCTTGTTCGTCGGCGCCACCGGCAAGTCGGCGCAGATTCCGCTCTACGTGTGGCTGCCCGACGCCATGGCCGGCCCGACGCCGGTTTCGGCGCTGATCCACGCCGCCACCATGGTGACGGCCGGCGTCTACATGATCGCGCGGATGAGCTTCCTCTATTCGATGTCGCCGACCGCGCTCCACGTCGTGGCCGCGGTTGGCGCGACGACCGCCGTCTTCGCCGCGACCATCGGCCTCGTCCAGAACGACATCAAGAAGGTGCTCGCCTACTCGACCGTCAGCCAGCTCGGCTACATGTTCCTGGCGATGGGTGTCGGCGCTTACGCGAGCGGCATCTTCCACCTGATGACGCACGCATTCTTCAAGGGGCTCCTCTTCCTCGGTGCGGGCAGCGTGATCCACGGCATGTCGCGGCGAGCAGGACATCCGCAAAATGGGCGGCTTGCGCGAGAAGATGCCGATCACGTTCTGGACCTTCGCAGTCGCTTGCTGTGCGATCGCCGGCGTGCCGCTCTTTTCCGGCTTCTTCAGCAAGGACGAGATCCTCTACCACGCGTTCAGCAACCCCGAAGGGCATCCGGTGCTCTGGGCGATGGGGCTCGGCGGCGCGATCCTCACCGCGTTCTACATGTTCCGGCTTCTCTTCCTGACCTTCTTCGGCGAATGTCGTGCGGATCATCACACCGTCGAGCACGTTCACGAATCGCCTCGGTCGATGACGATTCCGCTGCTGGTCCTCGCCGTGCTCTCGGTCATCGGCGGCTACGTCGGCTTGCCCGAAGGCTGGGCCTCCGGCGATCGCTTCTCCGAGTTCCTCGCGCCGGTCTTGTCGCATCCGGCGGCCGCACACGCTGCCGAAGAGGGCTCTCTCGAAGGGGTCCTCATGGTGTGCTCGGTAGCCGCCGCCTTCTCCGGAATCGCGCTCGCCTATCTCTTCTACATGCGCTCGCCGGCGATTCCCGAGAACCTGGCCCGACGCTTCCGCGCCGTCTACGAAACGCTGCTCAACAAGTACTGGGTGGACGAGATCTACGGCGCGACGGTGGTCGCGGGCACGGTCGCGCTCGCCAACGGCTTCTGGAAGCTCGTCGACGTGCTCATGATCGACGGGATCGTGAACGGCGTCGGCAGCTTCGTGCGGCGCGCAGAGCGCGATTTGGCGCCGCGTGCAGACCGGCAACGTCCAGCACTACGCGCTCACGTTCCTCGCCGGGGCGATCGTCGTCGTCGCCTATTTCGTGTTCCGCTGAAATCGAGACGCCGACCATGAGCGAGATCGTTCTCACTGCCCTCATCTTCACCCCGACGCTCGGGGCGATCTTTCTCGGCTTTCTGCCGAGCGACGAGCGCGTGCATTCAGCGCGCGGCGCTGGTCTTCTCGATCGTTCCGTTGCTGATCTCGCTCGGCGTTCTCGCGGCCTTCGATCCCGCGCGTGGCGACTTCCAGATGGTCGAGCGCCATCAATGGATGCCCGACTTCGGGGTTCAGTACCTGCTCGGCGTCGACGGCGTGAGCTTGTTCCTCGTGCTCCTGACGACGCTGCTCACGCCGCTCGTCGTGCTCGCCGCCTTCGGTGACATTCACCGGCGCGTGAAGGAGTACATGATCCTCATGCTGGTGCTCGAGACCGGGATGCTCGGCGCGCTCGTCGCCCTCGATCTCTTCCTCTTCTACGTCTTCTGGGAAGTGATGCTGGTGCCGATGTACTTGCTGATCGGCGTGTGGGGCGGGCCGCGGCGGGTCTACGCGGCGATCAAGTTCGTGCTCTACACGATGGTCGGGAGCCTGCTGATGCTGGTCGCGATCCTCTACCTCTCGGTGCTGCACCGCGAGGCGACCGGCGCGATGACGTTCGATCTGCTGAAGCTCTACGAGCTGCCGATCGCGCGTCACGACGCAGCTCTGGCTCTTCGCCGCCTTCGCGCTCGCGTTCGCGATCAAGGTGCCGATGTTTCCGCTGCACACCTGGCTGCCGGACGCGCACGTCGAGGCGCCGACCGGCGGCTCGGTGATCCTCGCCGGCGTGCTTCTGAAGATGGGGACCTACGGATTCCTGCGCTTCGCCTTGCCGCTCTTCCCCGCGGCCGCCGTCGACGGCTGCCCCGTACATCGTGGCGCTGGCCGTGATCGGCATCGTCTACGGCGCGCTGGTGGCGATGGTGCAGCCGGACCTGAAGAAGCTCGTCGCCTACTCGTCGGTGAGCCACCTCGGGTTCGTCATGCTCGGGCTGGCTTCGCGATGAACGTCGAAGGCGTGTCGGGCGCGCGTCTACCAGATGCTGAACCACGGGCTCTCGACGGGCGCGCTCTTCCTCGCGGTCGGCATCATCTACGAGCGCCGGCACACGCGGCAGATCGCCGACTTCGGCGGCCTCTGGAAGATCGTGCCGATCTTCTCGGTGTTCTTCCTGATCACCATGCTGTCGTCGGTCGGGTTGCCGGGCCTGAACGGCTTCGTCGGCGAGTTCCTGTCCTGCTCGGTGCCTTCGGGCGTGCTCCCGGCTTCGCCGCGTGGGCCGTGCTCGGCGTGATTCTCGGCGCGGTCTACCTCCTCTGGATGTACCAGCGGGTCATCTTCGGACCCGTGACCCACGAGGAGAACCGCGGCCTCGAGGACCTTCGACGCGAGAGATCGTGGTCTTCGCGCCGATCCTGGCGCTCGTGTTCTTCATGGGCATCTACCCGAAGCCGCTGCTCTCGCGCATGGAGCCGTCGATTCGAGCGATCGTCGCCCGCGTCGAGAAAGGCGCGAATGCTTCTGGAGCGGCGGCTGCGGCGGACGGCGGGTCGATCACCGAAGCGCGCGTCACCGTCCCCGCGCCGGCGCGGAAATCGCTATGAGCCTGCCTGTCGTCGATTGGGTGCCGCTGCTTCCGTTGCTCGCCGTCACGGCCACGGCGGTCGTCGTTCTTGTCGCGGATCTCTTCCTCGAGGGATCGGACCGCGACGCGCTCGCCTGGTTGTCGGTTCTCGGTCTCGCGCTGACCGCGATCGTGGCGGCGGTTCTCTGGGGGCACCAGCCGGCGAAAACGCTCGGCGGCAGCTTCATCCTCGACAACTACGCGCTGTTCTTCGATCTGCTCTTCTGTTTCGCGAGCATTCTCGCCGTGCTGATGGCGATCGACTTTCTGACGACCACCTCCGTGCGCGGGGGCGAGTACTATGCGCTCGTGCTGTTCGCGACGTCCGGCATGATGATGATGGCCGGCGCGACCGACCTCATCGTGATCTTTCTCGGCCTCGAGGTGATGTCGATCGCCGTCTACGTGCTGGCCGGCGTGCTGGCGCCAGGACGTCCGCTCGAACGAGGCGGCGCTCAAGTACTTTCTCCTCGGCGCGTTCGCCACCGGGTTCCTGCTCTTCGGCATCGCGCTCGTCTACGGCGCGACGGCGAGCACGCGGCTCGACGCGATCGCCGCACACCTCTCGCGCCGCGGCGGCGAGGGGCAGGAGATGTTGATGCTCGGTATCGGCGCTTCTCATCGTCGGCTTCGGCTTCAAGGTCGCCGCCGTTCCGTTCCACGTGTGGACGCCCGACGTCTACGAGGGTGCACCGACGTCGGTCACCGCGTTCATGGCGGTCGGCGTGAAGGCGGCCGCGTTCGCCGCGTTCGCCCGCGTGTTCCTCGACGACCTTCGCCGCCACCCGTGCGGACTGGAATTCGGTGCTCTGGTGGCTCGCCGTGGCGACGATGACGGTCGGCAACCTGCTGGCGATCACGCAGTCGAACATCAAGCGCATGCTCGCCTACTCGAGCATCGCCCACGCCGGCTACCTCCTGGTCGCCATGGTCGCGGGCGGGCGGCAGGGCGGCCCGGCGCTGCTCTTCTACCTCCTCGCCTACGCGGTGATGAACCTCGGCGCATTCGCGGTGGTGATCGCGCTCGGTCGGACGGGCGAGGCGAACGAGGAGATCGAGCGACTACGCGGGAATCGGCTTCCGCCAGCCGCTTCTCGGCGATGGCCATGGCGGTCGTTCATGCTGTCGCTCGCCGGCGTACCGCCGCTGGTCGGATTCGCCGGCAAGTTCTACCTGTTCCGCGCCGCGGTCGAGAGCGGCTACGTCGGCCTCGCCGTCATCGGCGTGCTGAACAGCGTGGTCAGCGTCTACTACTACATCTGGGTCATCGTCATGATGTACATGCGCGAGGGGGACCTCGAGCCTTCGTCGCTCGCCCAGCGGCCCTATCTCGCGACGACGATCGGCATCTCGCTCGCAGCCACCGTGCTGCTCGGCATTTTCCCGGGGCTCGGGTTCGCGCTCGCCCGCGACGGGTTTCTATCGCTCGGGTGAGAAGACGGTGACCGGCTACTGGCTCGGCAAGTCGACGCCGATCCTCGAGCCGCGCCATCTTCTCGGCAGCCCGTGGCATCCTTGAGCCGGTCGACGGCCGCCCGCGGGCTCGTCGCGGTCGCGGCGATCGCGGTCCTCGCGATGCTCGGACGGGGCGCGGGCGGCTACGTGCCTGCGTTCGCGGCATGGGTCGACGCACTAGGAGCATGGGGACCGATCGTCTTCATCCTCGGCTACGCGGTCGCCGTCATCGCGCTGGCGCCTGCGGTGCTCTTCACGTTGGCCGCCGGCGCGATCTTCGGGCTCCTACGCGGCACGGTCTACGTCTTTATCGCTGCCGTCGCTGGCTCGATCGGCGCATTCCTGGTCGCGCGCTACTTCGCTCGCGGCGCGATCGAGAGGCGGCTCGCCGGCAACCCTCGCTTTGCCGCGATCGATCGCGCGGTCGGAGCGCAGGGGCTGCGGATCGTGTTCTTGCTCCGGCTCTCGCCCGCATTCCCGTTCACGCTTCTCAACTACGCGCTCGGCCTGACGCGGGTGCGGCTCGCGGACTATGCGCTCGCCTCGTTCGGCATGATCCCAGGCACGATCCTTTACGTGTACTACGGAAAGATCGCAGGCGACGTCGCCGCGCTCGGCGCCGGGCAATCGGCGGGGCGCGGCACAGGCTACTACACGGTCCTCGGCATCGGATTGGCAGCCACGCTGCTCGTCGCCATGCTCGTGACGCGGATCGCCCGGCGCGCCCTCCGCGAAGCGGTCGGAGAGGAGCTGGGTTAGCGCTTCGCGTCCCGTGACGCTCCGGTTCCGCAGGAACGCACCTCGCCGTTTACGGCCCTTCACGCCGAGCGGAAGCGAATGCGGCATGCGTTCGGCGCGGCGCCCGCAACGTCCGCAAGAAGGCGCGGCGCATGGCCCCTGCGCTGGCAAACCCGCACTGCGCCGCGACCGCGTCGACTCCCTCGGACGACTCTCGGTCTCCAGCGGTTGCGCGACGCTTCGCGCCTGGTTTATCCCGTAGACGGTCATATGCAGATCGGGGGCCTACACGGGTTGGAGTCGCCGAGGAGCGAGGCTCCGGCTGCGCCGGCGCCGGCCGAGCAGGCGTGGCCGTTCGTTCCGGGCAGGCGTCTCGTCTTTCTCCTCGACGCCTCGAGCGCGATCGAGCGGCGGATCCTCGAGCGCTGGATCGAGAGCCATCGTCCGGAGGGGCTGAGCCCCACGAGCTGCGAGAGGATCGGCATCCCACCCTCGCGCCGCCGGCGGCGCGCCCGAAAGCTCGATCCGCAACTCGAGGCGAACCTGGCGGTGGGGGACGATCCGATACTCGCACCGCTCCGCGTGGCGTGGCTGCCGCCGGAGAAGGACGGGGTCCGCGAAGTCCGCTTCTCCGATCTGCTGACAGTCGGCGATCCTCGCGACCCGGGCGTTTTTCGGCAGGTCTGGCTCGTGCGCCGAGACCCTGACCGGTATCGGGTCGTGATCGCCGAGCCGGCGCCGGCCACCGCGCTGCGCGCGCGTTGGAGCCGGGCGGGAGCGGACTCCACCCAGAGTCTCGCCGAGTTCGTCGTCCGCCAGGCGCAGCTCGCGCTCGAGCGGGCCGAGCGGCGCTTACGCGGCTCGCGCTACAAGGTGCCGCGCTTCGTTCACGAAGAGATCCTCGCGCGGCCGGCATTTCGCGGGGGCGTCGCCATGCTCGCTCGGACGCTCGGCAAGCCCGAAGTCCAGGTCACCAAACGGGCGGCACGCTATCTGCGCGAGATCGCGGCCACGCACAGTCCTTACGTCATCGATCTCACCGCCAATCTGATCCGCCTGCTCTACACCCGCGGCTACGGAGAGCGTCTTCACTACGATCGGGGCGAGCTCCGTGAGATCTACGCGCTGGCGCAGCGATCCCCGGTCGTCTTTCTCCCTACCCACAAGTCGAACCTCGATCACCTCGTGCTGCAGTATGCGCTCCACGAAAACGGGCATCCGCCGAACCATACCGCCGGCGGCATCAACATGAACTTCTTTCCCGTCGGCCCGCTCGTTCGCCGCAGCGGCACGTTCTTCATCCGGCGCACTTTCAAGGACAACGCGGTCTACAAGCTCGTGCTCCGGCAGTACGTCGACTACCTGATCGAGAAGCGCTTCTCGCTCGAGTGGTACGTCGAAGGCGGCCGCTCGCGTTCGGGAAAGCTGCTGCCACCTCGGCTCGGCCTTCTCGCCTACGTGATCGACTCGCTGCGCCGCGGCTGCAGCGAGGACGTGTACCTGATTCCGACGGCGATTGCCTACGACCAGATCCAGGACGTCGGCGACTACGTCGCCGAGAGCCGCGGCGCAGCCAAGCAGCGCGAGGGCTTCGGCTGGTTCGTCAAGTTCGTACGCGGCCTGCAGGGCCGCCTCGGCAACATCCACATTCGCTTCGGCGAGCCGCTGTCGCTCGCCGGCGCGCTCGGCGAGCGCGAGCCGAGCGTCGATTTGGACGCGGACGAGCAGAGTGTGGCGGTGGCCAAGATCGCCTTCGAGGTCGCCGTCCGCATCAACCGGGTGACGCCGATCACGCCGACGTCGCTGGTGACGCTGGCACTGCTCGGCGCCGACCGTGCGCTCACCGTCGAGGAGACGGTGACGGTGCTTCGCAACTGGATCGACTACGTGCGCCGCCGGAACCTGCCCAAGACCGAAGAGCTCATGCTCGACACCGCCGAGGGAGTCCGCCGCGCGCTCGAGGTGCTGGTCGCGAGCGGTGTCGTCTCGACCTTCGCCGAGGGCCCCGAGCCGATCTACGCGATCGGCGACGACCAGCATCTGACGGCCGCCTACTACCGCAATACGATCGTTCACTTCTTCGTGAGCTCGGCGATCACGGAGCTCGCGTTGCTGCGCGCCGCCGAGGGCGGCGTCGCCGATCGGACGGGCGAGTTTTGGGCGGAGGCCTTGCGGCTGCGCGACCTTCTCAAGTTCGAGTTCTTCTTCGCGGACAAGGACGGATTCCGCGACGAGATTCGGCGCGAGCTGATCCTGCGCGACGAGGGGTGGGAGGCGGGTCTCGGAGCCGGCGCGGCCGGGATCGAGGCGCTCGTCCGCCGGTCGCGCCCGTTCACCGCCCACCGCGTGCTGCGCCCCTTCCTCGAAGCCTACCGGGTCGTTAGCGACGAGCTCGAGCGACTCGACACGGGGGCCGTGTTCGATGAGGCCGCTTTCTTTGCCAGATGCCTGGCGCGCGGCAAGCAATATCAGCTGCAGCGGCGGATTCAGAGTGGGGAATCGGTCTCGAAGGTTCTGTTCGCGGCCGCGCTCCGGCTGGCGCGAAATCGCGGCTTGCTCGAAGCAGGCCTTGCGGATCTCGCGGAGCGGCGGACGAGCTTTGCCGGCGAGCTTCGAGCGGTGATCCGGCGCGTCGACGCGATCGCTGCGCTCGCCGCCGCCCGTCGCGCCGGGCTCATCGACGAGCCTTGAAGCGACATTTGCTCACGCATCGGAACGCGTCGAGTCCGCGCCTGGCCGGGTCCCCACGAGCTTCCGTCACCGAGGCCGTCGGCGCCTTCTAGGCACGGCATCGCGAAGAACCTGGTGCTCGCGACGCGGCTACGCCGGGCGCGGCCTCGACGCATTTCGATGCGCTACCGCGTCCAGCGCAGCCACGCCTCGAATAGCCGCTTCACGAAGGGCGTGAGGCGGGTGCGGTTGTAAGCGTCGCCGAGCTGCCGGATCGCTTCGGCCTGGGTCGGATAGGGATGAATCACGCTGGCGAGGCGGCCGAGGCCGACGCCGGCCGTCAGCGCCAGCGTGATCTCGCTCACGAGATCACCGGCGTGGCTCGCGACGATCGTGGCCCCGACCAACCGGTCCGTGCCCCGCCGTACGTGGATCTTGACGAAGCCTTCTTCTTCGCCGTCGATCACCGCGCGATCCACCTCCGCGAGCGGTCGAACGAACGTGTCGACGGCGACCCCTTGGGCGATCGCGTCTCGCTCGTAGAGCCCGACGTGGGCCACTTCTGGGTCCGTATAGGTGCACCATGGGATGGTCAGCGCAGAGACGCGCTTGCGGCCGAGGAAGAGGGCGTTCTGGATCACGATCCGCGCCGCGAAATCCGCCACGTGGGTGAATTTCGACTCGAGACAGACGTCCCCGGCCGCGAAGATCCGCGAGTTGGTGGTTCTCAAGTGGTCGTCGACGACGACGCCACGCTTCGCGTCGAGCGCGACGCCGACCTTTTCCAGCCCGAGACCTTCGACGTTGGGCGCGCGGCCCGCGCCGATCAGGATCTCGTCGACGGTGATCCGCTCGTCGCGGCCATCGACTGCGAAATGGAGCGTCTTTCCCTCCGGCGCCCGCTCGACCGCGCGAATCTGCGCAGGGAGCGCAAAGCGCACGCCCTCGCGCTCGAGCACGCGCCGGATGAGCTGGGCGGCGTCGGCGTCTTCGCGGCCGAGGATCTGCGGCAGGATGTCGAAGGCCGTCACGTCGGAGCCGAAACGGCGAAAGGCTTGTGCCAGCTCGCATCCGACCGCACCTGCGCCAATCACCGCGAGACGCCTCGGCTGCTCGGTGAGCGAGAAGACGGTCTCGTTCGTGAGGTAGCCGGCTTCGGAGAGACCGTCGATCGGCGGCGCGGTGGCGCGCGCGCCGGTGGTGACGACGGCCCGTTTGAAGCGGAGCGTCTCGCCCGCGACTTCGACGGTGTCGGGACCGCTGAATCGCCCCTCGCCGAGAAAGACGTCGACGCCGAGCCCGCGAAACCGCTCGACGGAGTCGCTCCGACTGACGTGCGCGCGCACGCGGCGCATGCGGTCCATCACGGCGGCGAAATCGAGGGTCACGTCGCCGTCGCTCCGCGCGCCGAACGATGCGCCGCGGCGGACCTCCGCGAGCAGGCGCGACGAGCGGATCACCGCCTTCGATGGCACGCAACCGACGTTGAGACAGTCGCCGCCCATCAAATGCCGCTCGACCAGCGCGACCTTGGCGCCGAGGCTCGCTGCGCCCGCTGCCGTGACGAGGCCTGCGGTACCCGCGCCGAGGACGACCAGGTTGTAGCGCTCCGCGGGTTCCGGGTTTCGGTAGGCGGGCGGACGGACGTTCGCGGCGAGGCGACGATTGTGCTCGTCGTCGGGCAGAATCGTGCCGTACTCGTTCACCGCGCCTGCTTGCCACTGCGACCGACCCACGTCCAGCGCTTTCACGATGGGTCAAAGCGAGTGAGGCGGCGGGCTGGTTTTGTCGACCACGCAGATTTTGCTACAGAGGGAAACACCTGCTTGGCCGCACGCGACGGCACAATAGCGCTTCAAGGAGAACTTCCGCGTGGGATACCGCATCGCAATAGATACCGGCGGCACGTTCACCGACCTCGTGCTCGCCGACGAAAACGGCAATCTGATTCTCGGTAAGGCGCCGACGACTATAGACCGTATCTTTTGCGGAATCGAAGGCGCGCTGAAGGTGGTCGCCGAACAGCTGAAGAGCGACGTCGCCTCGGTGCTCGAGAAGGCCGACCTGCTGATCTACGGCACCACTCAGGCGACGAATGCGATAGTCGAGGGCAAGACCGCCCGGACCGCGTTCCTCGTCACCGAAGGGTTTCCCGATATCCTTGTCCTGCGGGAGGGCGGCAAACTCGACCCCTTCCGCTTGCAGGTATCCTTTCCGGAGCCTTACGTGCCGCGCCGGCTGACTTTCGAGATTCGCGAACGGGTCGATTCCGAAGGCCGCGTTGTGACCCGGCTCGACGAGGCGCAGGCGCGCGACGTGCTGCACACAGTGCGTCGGCGCGGCGTACAGGCGATCGCGGCATGCCTGCTGTGGTCGCCCGTCAATCCGGCGCACGAAGAGGTGCTCGGGCGGCTGATCGAAGAAGAGCTGCCCGGCGTTCCCTACACGCTGTCACATCGGCTGAATCCGATCGTTCGCGAATATCGGCGCGCGTCGTCGGCCGCGATCGACGCCTCGCTGAAGCCCCTGATGCAGGCGCATCTGAACGACATGGAGGCCGACCTCGCCCGCGCCGGCTTCCGGGGAGAACTGCTGGTCGCGACTTCGTTCGGCGGTGTGATGCATCTGGAGGACGTCGTGCAGCGTCCGATCTATCTGGTCAAATCGGGTCCCGCGATGGCGCCGGTGGCGGGCCGGACCTATGCCAACGCCGAGGTCGGCCCGGTCGATATCATCGTATGCGATACCGGCGGCACCAGCTTCGACGTGAGTCTTGTGCGCGACGGGCTTATCAAGTTCACGCGCGAAACCTGGCTGGGCGAAACCTTCACCGGTCATATCACCGGTTTGGCATCGGTCGATGTCAAGAGTATCGGCGCGGGTGGCGGTTCGATCGCCCGGATCGATCCGGGCGGATTGCTGTGCGTCGGGCCGCAGAGCGCGGGCGCGGATCCAGGCCCCGCATGCTACGGACGCGGCGGAAAGAATCCGACGGTCACCGACGCGGCGGTCGTACTCGGGTACATCGACCCGGATTACTTCCTCGGTGGCCGGATGAAACTCGACACGGCGGCGGCGCGCGATGCGGTCGGCAAGCTCGCGGAGCGACTCGGCGGCACCGCAGAGGCGGCGGCACGCTCGATTATCGAAGTTGCCAACGAGCACATGGTCGGCGCGATCAAGGACATCACGATTAATCAGGGGCTCGATCCGCGAGAAGCATTACTGGTAGCCGGCGGCGGAGCGGCGGGACTCAACGTTTTACCGATCGCGCGGGAACTAGGATGCCGGCAGGTACTCGTGCCCTCGACCGCGGGCGCGCTCAGCGCGTGCGGTGGCCAGTTTTCCAATATCGTCTCCGATTTCAGCATCAGCCGGATCGCGTACACTGCCGAGTTCCCCGATGCGGCGGTGAACGAAACGCTCAAGGAAATCTCGGCGCAGATCGAACACTTCTCGGCCCGTCTGCGCGAAAAGGGGCTGAAGCGATTCTCGACCGAGTACTTTGTCGAGGCGCGCTATCCCTACCAGGTTTGGGAGTTGGACGTGCCGCTGGCCAAGGGACGCTTCGATGGGCCGGGAGATCTGGCGGCGATGATCGAAGCGTTCCATCAGGAGCACGAGCGGGTGTTCGCGGTCAAAGAGCCGGGCCAGCAGATCGAATGTCTTTACTGGCGCGGTCGGCTGACGGCGTTCCTCGACAATCCACCGTTGACAAGACTTCGTGCCGGCAGTGCCAAGCTACCGCCGCCGCGTGTATCGCGGAGTGCGTTCTTCGCCGGTATCGGAGAGACGCGGGTGCCGCGTTTTCTCGGTGAGGCGCTATCGCCGGGGATGGTGATCGAGGGGCCGGCGATGATCGACGAGCCGACCACGACGATCGTGGTCTATCCGGGCAACTCGGTACGGGTAACGGAGCTGCACAATTATCTGTTCGCGGTCGGCTGAAGATGAGTCTTTTCCTGGACGTAGTCGCAAAGAGAAAATCGCTCCGCGTAGATTTTTCGCTTCGCTCGGAATGGCAAACAAGGCAATAATCCAAAGGTGACTTTCAACTGGGGACGCTGGGGTACAAGTCACAGGACAAGGGAACCGATGCGATGAATATCAGCATGCCGAAGATAGACTCAGCGCTGCTGGCGGTAATCGCCAACCGCTTGGATTGTATCTGCCGTGAGATGACCAACACGTTGCTGCGCTCGGGGCGCTCCGCGGTGCTCAACATGGCGCGAGATTTTTCCTGCTCGCTGGTGACCGGCGACAATCAGTTGCTCGCCGCCGCCGAGGGATTACCGGTACACGTCTTCGGGTCGCAGTTCCTGACCCAAGCGATGTGCGATCTGCACGCGGATCTCGCCGAGGGCGATGCCTTCTTGCACAACGACGTCTATCTCGGCAACACTCACAGTGCCGACCACACGATCCTAGTGCCGGTGTTCGTCGACGGCGAGCACATGTTCACCGCCTGCGCCAAGGCGCATCAGGCCGACTGCGGCAACAGCCTTCCGACTACCTACATGCCGTTCGCGGGCGACCTTTACGAGGAAGGCGCGCTCAACTTCCCGTGCGTCCGAGTCCAGCGCAATTACCGGGACGTGGATGACATCATCCGGATGTGCCGGCGGCGGATCCGGGTGCCCGACCAGTGGTACGGCGATTATCTGGCCGAGCTCGGCGCGGCGCGGATCGCCGAGCGGCGCCTCAAGGAACTGGTCGCCAAGTATGGCCGCGATCTGATGCGGCAGTTCGTTGCCGAATGGTTCGATTACTCGGAGCGGCGGATGATTCACGCGATCAAGCAGCTTCCGAGCGGCGACCTCGTCAATACCGGTGCGCACGATCCGTTCCCGGCGGTTCCCGACGGCGTACCGATCAAAGTCAAGGTCCGCGTCGACGGCGAGGAAGGGAAGGTCGAGGTCGACCTGCGCGACAATATCGATTGCGTACCAGCCGGGCTCAACGAATCCAAGACCTGCGCGATCAACAACGTCGTCACCGGGATTTTCAATTCGCTGGATCCGGGAGTGCCGCACAATGCCGGCAGCTTCCGCCGTATCACGGTGCATCTGCGCGAGGGCTGCGTCGTCGGCATCCCGAAGTTTCCCACGTCCTGCTCGGTCGCGACCACCAACGTCGGCGACCGGTTGGTCAACATCACGCAGGCAGCGTTCGCCCAAATTGGCGACGGCTTCGGTCTCGCTGAGGGTGGCCTCGGCATGGGTCCGCCGTATGCGGTGATCTCGGGCAACGACTTCCGCAAAGGCGGTGCTCCCTACGTGAATCAACTGATTATCGGCAGCAACGGCGGGCCGGGCACGCCGTCGACCGACGGATGGGTCACTTACGGGCTGCCGGTCGTCGCAGGACTGATGTATCGCGACAGCGTCGAGATCGACGAGCAGAAATATCCGATCCATTTCGAGTCGATGAGATTGATGACCGACGCCGGCGGGCCGGGAAAGTTCCGCGGCTCTCCGGGGGCGCGCGTGGTGTATGGGCCGAAGAATGACCCGATGACGGTTATTTTTCCGCTCGACGGACACCATCATCCGCCCAAGGGCGTCCGCGGCGGCCTGCCGGGCGCGGCAGCGTACGCCGCGAAGATCGATCGCGAGGGAGCCGAGCACCGCGTGCCATGCGTTTCGGCAGAGAAGCTTCTCCCTGGCGAGTTCATCGTTGGCGCGGATACGGGAGGCGGAGGCTACGGCGATCCGTTGGAGCGGAACCCCGAGCGCGTGCGTTTCGACGTGCTCGAAAAGTGGGTCTCGATTGAGCAGGCGCGCGACACGTACGGCGTCGTCTTCACCGGTCACGCCGATGACGAATCGCTGAAAGTGGACGCTGAGGGAACCGCGGAACTGCGTGGGGTGCTAGGGAAGCGCTCGCTCTAACCCCTGTCTTCTTCCGCAGGGGGGAGGGGGAGTCAGCGGACGGTCAATTCCGTGCCGCCTACGGCGTCGACTCCCCGCGAGGCTGCTGCCTAAAGGAGTGTTCCAATGAGTTACCCAAGAGAGGTTTCGAAACTGACGAAGCTCGAACAATCGCGCGCGCTGCACGAACGGGCCAGCAAGGTGATGCCGGCGGGCGTCGGCGGGCAGAGCCAGTACCGTCCACCGCATCCGATCTATGTAACCGGCGCCCGTGGCTCGCGGCTCCATGACCGCGACGGCAATGAATATATCGACTTCATGATCGGTGCCGGGTCGCTCATTCATGGTCACGCCCATCCGGCGATTCTCCGCGCGGTGCGCGTGGCGCTCGAGGAAGGTGTGCCGAATCTCAGTGCGACCGAGCGCCAGATCGAGCTGGTCGAACGCCTGGTCCGATACGTGCCGAGCATGGAGCGAATCCGCTTCCTGCCGTCGGGTACCGAGGGCGTGCAATCGATCATCCGGCTCGCGCGCGCATACACCGGCCGCGACAAGATCGCCAAGTTCGAGGGCGCTTATCACGGCACCGGCGAGAACGTGCTGATTTCGTGCACTGCCGACAAATCGTCGCGGGGGCCCGATGAGGCGCCGCGAGCGGTGCCGTTCCACAATCGCACCCCCGAGGACGTGCTCAAGCTCACCGTCATCCTGCCGTTCAACAATATCGAGGCCACGGTCGCGCTGATCGAAAGGTACGCGAGCGAGCTTGCCCTGGTGATCGTCGAGCCGGTGCTGGGATTCGGCGGCGCGATTCCGGCCGACCGTGAATATCTCGCCGCGATTCGCGAAGTCACGCGCAGACACGGGATTTTGCTCGCCTTCGACGAGGTGATCACCGGCTTCCGCTCGCGGATGGGCGGTATCCAGGACGAATACGGCCTCAGGCCGGATCTCACGGTCTTGGGCAAGGTGATCGCCGGCGGCTATCCGATGGCGGCGTTCGGCGGACGCGCCGAGGTGATGGAACACATGTCGTCGGAAAAGCATCCGGAGGATTTCGTGTTCCAGTCGGGCACCTTCAGCGCATTTCCGCTGAGCGTCGCAGCGGGGCTTGCGGCGCTAAAAGTGATGGAGGATTCCGCCGTCTTCTCCCGGATGAACGAGCTCGGCGACCGGATGCGCCGGGGGCTGAAAGAGGCGGCGGAAGCGGCCGGCTACGAGGTCCAGGTGACCGGCCACGGCTCGATGTTTCATACCCACTTCACCAGAGAAGAGATCCGTTCGGTGCGCCAGGTGGAAGACGCCGACCAGGAGCTCTTGCGTGAGCTGCATGTTCGGATGCTTGCCCACGGGATTTTCTTCTACCAGGGGCACGTCGGATTCATTTCGTCGGCGCATAACGAAGCCGATATCGCCGAGGCGCTCGCCGCCGCCACCGCGGTGCTGAACGCGATGAAGAAAGAGAGGCTGCGGCAGCGCTAGAGCAGGCCGGTGGCAACTGGTATTGATCGCGATAGCCTCACAACGGCGAGGGATTGACGATGACAGTATCCGAACGGACCAGGAAGCCGGCGCGCGAGACGCAAACTCGTTTCGAGCTTGACGCCGACCGGCTGATCGAACTCGATCGCAGACACAAGCTGCCGGGCTTCGCCCCGCTCGACGAGCACGCGCGCGACGGCTCGATGGTGATCGTCAGGGGCAAGGGCGTCTTCGTTTGGGACGCGCGCGGCAAGCAGTACCTCGACGGCAGCTCGGCGATCTGGAACGTCAACCTCGGCTACGGGCAGACCGAAGTCGCAGAGGCGGTGCGCGACCAGTTGGAGAAGCTGTCTTTCCATCTGGGGCTGCTCAACATCTCCACCCCGCCGGCGATCGAGCTGGCGGCGAAGCTCGCGTCGCTGGCGCCCGAAGGGCTCAACCGCGTCTTCTTCACCAGTGGCGGCTCGGAATCCAACGAGAGCGTGATCCGCCTCAGCCGGCTCTACTTCAAGTTGAAGGGCCACAAGAACAAGGTCACCGCGATCGCGCTGAATCGCGGCTACCACGGATCGTCGACTGGCGCGGCCAGCCTCACCGGGATCGAGCATTTCCACGAGCACTTCGAACCGATGATGCCCAGGGTTCGCCATATCGATCCGCCCTACTGCTACCGATGCCCGTGGAAGAAGAACTACCCGTCATGCGGCGTGGTGTGCGCCGACGAACTGGAGAAGGCAATTCTTGAAGAAGGGCCGGACAACGTCGCCTTCTTCATCGCGGAGCCGGTGATGGGCGCGGGCGGCGTGATCCCGGCGCCGCCGGAGTACTTCCCGCGTATCCGCCGGATCTGCGACCGCTATGACGTCCTGATGGTGGTCGACGAGGTGATCACCGGCACCGGACGGACGGGCAAGATGTGGGGAATCGAGCACTGGGGAGTGATCCCGGATATCATCTCGACCGCCAAGGGGATCAGTAGCGGTTACCTGCCGCTGGGCGCTGTCATCGTTCACGAAAAGATTTACCAAACACTGCTCGACTCCTCGAAGGGCGCGGTGGTGTGGCACGGCTACACCAACACCGGCAATCCGGCCTGCTGCGCCGCGGGGCTCAAGGTCCTCGAGATCATCGAGCGCGAGGGGCTCATCGAGAACGCCGCGAAGATGGGCAAGCGCCTGCACGAGGGGCTACGGAAGTTCCGTTCCTCGCCGATCGTCGGCGATATCCGGGGAATCGGCCTGATGGCGGCGGTCGAGCTGGTGCGCAACACGGAGACGCGTGAAGCGTTTCCGGTGGAAGCCGGTGTCGGCGCGCAATTCAAGCGCGTGGCCTTCGACGGCGGTCTGCTGATTCGCGCGATCGGCGACAACATCTGTATGTCGCCGCCGCTGATCATCTCAGCGTCGGAGATCGACCTGATGCTCGAGCGGTTGGGCAACGCACTGGCGAAGACCGAGGCCTGGGCTACATCGCAGAAGTTGATCTAACGGCATTCCATGCCGACGGTTAGATCAGAAACCGTTGCCCGCAGTACTCTCCTTCACAATTGCGGTGACGTATCGTTGGCAGGCAAGTCAGGCAGCCTTAAGGAACTTGTCCTCGCCCTCGAGTTTGGCGAGGAGCGCTGCTCGGCGAGTAGCCCGCGCAGTTGAGGGGCGACCTCGCTGCGAGCCTTCATGTTCTGGATAGGAAACAAATGCAGATAGGAAACAAGTGCTTGACACTTTGGTCCATCGTTTCGTATCAGCGTCGCGATTGACCATGCCCATGGAACCGACACCGAGCGACAAAACGGCCGAGCTGGAAATCGCCTTTCAAGCGCGGATCGATGCGGGCGAGACGATCGAGCCGCGCGACTGGATGCCCGAGCGCTACCGCAAGCAACTCGTGCGGATGATGTCCCAGCACGCGCATTCCGAGGTCGTCGGCATGCTGCCCGAAGGCAACTGGATCACGCGCGCGCCGAGCCTGCGCCGGAAGATCGGCCTGCTCGCCAAGGTGCAGGACGAGGCCGGCCACGGCCTCTATCTTTACGCGGCCGCGGAGACGCTCGGCGTCTCACGCGACGAGATGATCGACCAACTGCTGGCCGGCGTCTCCAAGTATTCGAGCATCTTCAATTATCCAACGCTCACCTGGGCGGACGTCGGGGCGATCGGCTGGCTCGTCGACGGGGCTGCGATCATCAATCAGACGATGCTCGCCAAGACCTCCTACGGGCCCTACGCGCGGGCGATGCTGCGGATCTGCGCAGAGGAGAACTTCCACAAACGGCAAGGCTTCGAGATCCTGGCGACGCTCGCGCAAGGAACGCCGGAACAGCGGGCGATGGCGCAGGACGCCGTCGATCGCTGGTGGTGGCCGACTCTGATGATGTTCGGACCACCCGACGACGAGTCGCCGAATAGCGCCGAGCTCATGGGGTGGAAGGTGAAGCCCAAGTCGAACGACGAGCTGCGACAGCGCTTCGTGGATCTCGCCGTGCCGCAAGCGAAGGCGATGGGACTGACGCTTCCGGATCCCGAGCTTCGCTGGGACGAGGAGAGCGGACGGTGGCGCTTCGGCGCGATCGACTGGCAGGAATTTTGGCGAGTCGTCCGCGGCGACGGCCAGATGAATCGGGAACGGCTCCGCGACCGCCGCCGTGCCCACCAGGAGGGTCGCTGGGTGCGCGAGGCGGCGGATGCGTACGAGGCGAAGCGGCGCGCCGGCGCCGCCCCGCAAGTCGGTTGATGAGCGAGCCGGCATCCCGCCCTGCGGAGTGGCCGCTCTGGGAGGTCTTCGTCCAGGAAGAGGGCGGCGCCGCGCACGTTCACGCGGGCTCCATCCACGCCCCCGACCGTGAGATGGCGCTGCAGAACGCGCGCGACGTCTATGCGCGCCGCGGCCGTGCGGCGAGCCTCTGGGTCGTCGAGTCGAGCGCGATCACGGCGACGACACCCGCGGATCGCGCGCCCTTCTTCGAGCCGGCGTTCGACAAGATTTACCGGCATCCGCAATTCTACAAGGTGCCGCGCGGGGTGCGAGGCCTTTGATGACGAGCGAGAATCGCTTGCAGAGGGATCTCGCCGAATACTCGCTACGCCTCGGCGACGATCGCCTCGTGCTCGGCCATCGCCTGTCCGAGTGGTGCGGTCACGCTCCCGTGCTCGAAGAGGAGCTCGCGCTCGGCAATCTCGCGCTCGACTTGCTCGATCAGGCGAGCCTGCTGCTCGAGTCCGCCGGTCGCCTCGAGGGCCGCGGTCGGTCGGCCGACGACCTCGCGTTCTTCCGCGACGTCACGGAGTTTCGCAATCTCCTTCTCGTCGAGCAGCCGAACGGCGACTTCGCCTTCACGATCGCCCGACAGTATTTGTTCGATGCGTTCGACCTCCACCTGTCCGTGGCGCTCGAGGCCTCGGGCGATCGGCCGCTCGCGTCGTTCGCCGTGCGGGCCGCGAGGGAGGCGGCCTATCACCTGCGACACAGTCGGGAGTGGCTGCTCCGCCTCGGCGGCGGCACCGACGAGAGCCGCCGCCGGATGCAGGCGGCGCTGGGCGAGCTGTGGATCTTCACCGGAGAGCTCTTCGAGACCGACGATCTCGTGCGCCGTCTCGTCGAGGCGCGCGTGGTCTTCGATCCCGAGGTGCTGCGCGCGCCGTGGCGGGAGGAAGTTCTCAAGACCTTCGCCGAAGCCGGGCTGGAGGGGCCGAAAGACCCGGCGTGGATGCAGCGAGGCGGGCGTGACGGTCGGCATGGTGAGGCGCTCGGACGGATGCTCTCCGAGATGCAGAGCGTTGCCCGCGTGTTTCCGGGCGCACGCTGGTAGTCGAGACGGACAGGACACGCGGCAGGATCGTGAAGACGCGCGCGCGGCCGCCTGAACGTCACGCGCTCGAGCCGATCGAGCGCGCCTCGATCGACGAGATCCGCGCTCTCCAGCTCGAGCGGCTGCGCTGGACCCTCGCGCACGCGTACGACAACGTCCCTCGCTATCGTGAAACGTTCGACGCCGCCGGTGTGCACCCCGGCGACCTGCGGGACTTCGCCGACCTCGCCCGTTTTCCCTTCACCACCAAGGACGATCTCCGCGAGACCTACCCGTTCGGCATGTTCGCGGTGCCGCGGGAGCGCGTCGCTCGGATTCACGCTTCGAGCGGCACCACCGGCAAGCCCACGATCGTCGGCTACACGCAGAAGGATCTCGACACCTGGGCAGACGTCTGCGCTCGCTCGCTTCGTGCCTCGGGCGGCATGCCCGGCGATCTCGTCCACGTCGCGTTCGGGTATGGGCTCTTCACCGGAGGCCTGGGCGTCCACTACGGCGCCGAGCGCCTCGGCTGCACGGTCGTCCCGGCCTCGGGGGGCATGACCGAGCGGCAGGTCCAGCTGATTCGGGACCTTCGCCCGCGGATCATCATGGTCACGCCGAGCTACATGTTGGCGATCGCCGACGAGTTCGATCGCCAAGGCATAGATCCGCGGGACTCCTCCCTCTCCGTCGGTATTCACGGAGCCGAGCCCTGGAGCGAGCCCATGCGGCGCGAGATCGAGGACCGCTTCGCGATCGATGCGGTGGACCTCTACGGACTATCCGAAGTGATCGGCCCGGGCGTCGCCAGCGAATGTCTCGAAACCAAGGACGGCCCGCACGTCTGGGAGGACCACTTCTATCCGGAGATCGTCGACCCGGACACGGGCGCGCCGCGCGCCGACGGAGAGCCCGGCGAGCTCGTCTTTACCTCGCTCACGAAGGAGGCGCTGCCCGTCGTCCGCTACCGCACGCGCGATCTCTCCCGCCTGCTACCCGGCACCGCGCGATCCTTCCGGCGCATCGCCCGCATCCACGCGCGCAGCGACGACATGGTGATCGTCCGCGGCGTGAACCTCTTTCCCACGCAGATCGAGGAGATGATCCTCGAGGATCCCGGCCTCACCGGGCATTTCTTTCTCGAGATCAGTCGGCCCCGGACGCTCGACGAGATCCGCGTCGTCGGCGAGGGCCGGCCAGGCTCGGGCACGGAGGACCGCGAGGAGAGCGCACGCGTGCTCGCGGGCAAGATCAAGTCGCGGATCGGCGTCACGGTCGACGTGGAGATTCGCTCGGAGGGGGGTGTCGAGCGCTCGCTCGGTAAGGCCCAGCGCGTCTACGATCGACGACCGCGGTGATGGATCTCGGGGTCGACCTCTACGATCCGCGCACCTACCTCGCGGGATTGCCGCTCGAGGCCTTCGCCCGCCTGCGGCGAGAGTGCCCGGTCTATTGGCAGGAGGAGCATGCGATCCTCGACTGGCCGGCCGGGCGCGGCTACTGGGCGATCACCCGCTACGCGGACGTCGAGCGCGTCAACCGCAATCCGGAGCTCTTCTCCTCTCATCTCGGCGCGACGCAGATTCGCGACCCGAAGCCCGAGGATCTCGACTTCCAGCGGAAGATGATGCTGAATCTCGACCCGCCCGCGCATTCGCGGCTGCGCCGGATCGTCAGCAAGGCCTTCACGCCGCGCAACGTCGCTCGCCTGGAGGCAGGGATCCGCGCCCGCGCCCGCGCCGCAGTGGAGCGCGTCGCGCCGCTCGGGCGCTGCGATTTTTCCCAGGATCTTTCGGCCGACCTGCCGGTCTCGGCGCTCGCGGACGTGATGGGAGTGCCCGGCGACGACCGCCATCTGCTCTTTCACTGGGCCAACCGGGTGATCGGCTTTCAGGACCCGGAGTACGCGCGGTACGACGCGCAGGGGAGACCGATCGACCCGCGCTCGCGGGGTGCGCTCGCCGACATGTTCGACTACGCGCACGCGCTGGCCGCAGAGAAGCGGCGCCGTCCCGGCGAGGACATCCTCACCATGCTCTTGCTGAGCGACGCCGACGGCGAGAAGGTCAGCGACGAAGAATTCGAGAACTTCTTCTTCCTCCTCGCGGTGGCCGGAAACGAGACGCTACGCAATGCCATTCCCGGCGGCATGCTCGCGCTCATCGAGCACCCGCGCAGCCGCGAGCGGCTGCTCTCCGATCGCTCGTTGCTGCCGAGTGCGATCGAGGAGATGCTGCGGTTCGCGAGCCCGGTGATGTGCTTTCGCCGCACCGCCACCGCAGACACAGAGCTTCATGGCGTGCGGATCCGCGCCGGCGACAAGGTCGTCGTCTACTATGCCTCGGCGAATCACGACGAGAGCGTGTTTTCCGAGCCGGGGAAGTTCGATGCGGCGCGATCGCCGAACGATCATCTCTCCTTCGGTATCGGGCCGCACTTCTGCCTCGGCGCCTTCCTCGGCCGGCTCGAGATGCGCGTCTTCTTCGAAGAGCTTCTCTGGCGGCTCCCCGACATCGAGCTCGACGGCCGGATCGAGCGTCTGCAATCGAACTTCCAGTCCGGCATCAAGCACATGCCGGTGCGGTTCACGGCGAAAGCAGACGCGAGGTGAAGGCCGATGATCCGCGGCCCTTGCGTGTTGCTGGCGGCGGGTTGATGAGCCGTTAACGAAACGTTTTCGAGCACCGTAGACTCGCGTTCGCGGTCGACGGATTGATTTCCGACCGTTGCGCGCCGGATGCACCGAGTCGTATTCAGAGGAAGCCCCGGAGGCGCCGTCATGAAGACTTGGATCCCCTTTCCCCGCATCGAGGGCCGAGCGTCGCGTCAGGCGCACGCCGATCTTCCGGAGGGGACCTTCGAGCGCGAGATCAGCAAGGAAGGATTCTTCGGGCCCGCCACGCAGATGTACCACGCCCATCCACCCACCGGTTGGACGGATTGGGAGGGTCCGCTCCGGCCACGCGCATTCGATCTGACGAAGCTCGCGGTGCGATCGTCCACCCCTTCAACGGCGACGGAGTTTCTCGTCAATGGAAGTTTGCGGCTCCGTCTGTGGCAAGCCGAGGGGCGGATGGATCATCTGGTGCGAAACGGCGATGGCGACGAGCTTCTCTTCGTCCACGCAGGCCGGGGCGAGCTCTTCTGCGACTACGGCCACCTCTCGTTCCGCGACGGGGACTACGTGATGCTGCCGCGCGGCACGCTCTGGCGGATCGAGTGCGCCGAGCCGGCGACGATGCTCCTCCTCGAGGCGACGAACGGAAGCTACCGCCTGCCCGAGCGCGGGATCGTCGGCCAACACGCGATCTTCGATCCGGCCGTCCTCGACACGCCGAAGATCAACGAGGCGTTTCGCGCCCAGCAAGGCGAATCCCCTTGGCGCGTGGTGATCCAGCGGCGCGGAGCGCTCAGCACGGTGCGCTTCCCGTTCAACCCCCTCGACGCGGTCGGCTGGCACGGATCGCTCGCGCCGGTGCGCCTCAACTGGCGCGACATCCGGCCGATCGCCAGTCACCGCTTCCACGTTCCACCATCGGCGCATGCCACGTTTGTCGCCGACCGGTTCGTGGTTTGCACCTTCTGTCCGCGGCCGATCGAGTCCGACCCGGGCGCGCTCAAGGTGCCCTTCTTCCACAGCAACGACGATTTTGACGAGGTGATCTTCTACCACCGCGGTGACTTCTTCAGTCGCGACAACATCCGACCGGGAATGGTCACGCTGCACCCCGGCGGCTTCACGCACGGCCCGCATCCGAAGGCGTTCGCGGCGGGAGCGAAGCACGCACGCAAAGAGACCGACGAAGTCGCAGTGATGATCGACGCCCGCGACGCGCTCGACGTCGCGCCGCTTCCCGAGGGCGTCGAGTGGACCGGCTACGTCGATTCCTGGAAGGGATGAAGCTCGCGACCTTGAAAGAGGGAGGCCGCGACGGGACGCTCGTCGTCGTGTCGCGCGATACGAAGGGCTACAGACTTCGGGCTTCGGGCTACAGGAAGAGCCTTCATGATGTTCTTGCTCGTAGTACGGAGGCGGTAGCCCGCAGCCTCGTGCGGTCTTGCGTCGCCGTGCGCAGCGGCGGGATCGGCCGGTTGGCGATCCGGTGCGCTTCGCCGAGCGGCACGCCGAGCGCGCGCAGCACGAGCTCCGCCACCTCGGTTGCCATCTCGACCGGCGCGCGCCCCTCGAGGATCGATCGCAGCGCCGTCACCGAGGTGCCGGCGATCAAGTCGCCGACCGCGCGCGTCGAGGGCAGGTGGAACCGCCGTCGTCGGAGCCCATCGGCGACGATTCGCTCGCGGATGAGCTCTCGGGTCTGATCGCGCAGAATCGGTAAGGTCGGGGCGTACCGGGCCATGAACCAGCCCCACAGCCGATCGTCGCGGACGCGCTCGAGAAACAGGCGGATGGTGACTGCGATCCGTTCCGCCGGATCGTCGACCGCGCGCTGGATCACATCCATGACGCGGCGGAACTCCCCGACCAGGTTGGCGGCGACGGCGTCGAGGATCTCTTCGCGGGTCTCGAAGTAGTTGTAGAAGGTACCCGGAGAGACGTCGGCGGCGGCGGCGATCTCGGCGATCGTCGCCGCTTCCACGCCCGTTCCCGCCATGACTTGCTTGGCGGCCTGGAGCAGACGCTCACGGGTCTTTTCGCGCTTGCGCAGGTAGCGGCCGCGGGTAGATACCTGGGGACGTGCCGGCTCGACCATCGTGTCGAGCAGCATAAGCATGTCGATCAATTTTGACAAGTATTTCTAATTTGACGAAACCATCAAAATTGACTATCAAGAGCCTCTCAGGAGGTATGAGCCAAATGAAGCTGAATCTAGCCGCTGCCGTCGTGTCCGATCGCCCACCCACCAGCAACCAGGAGGCCGCCGAGCGCTCGCTCATCAGCGCCATGGCGGTCAACGCGCTCGTCTCGATGGATCGATCGCAGATCCTCGCCGCCACCGGCCGTCTCGCGGCGCGGGCGGCGATGGACCCGGGCCTGCTGGCTCGCCGCGGCCTGGGACTCGCGCGCGAGCTCGTCGAGATCGTCATCGGGCGGAGCGAGCGTCGCCCGGAGCCGGGCGACAAGCGCTTCGGCGATCCGGCCTTCGACAGGCATCCGGGCTACCGTCGAGTCATGCAAAGCTACCTGGCCATCCGGGCGGCGCTCCATACGCTCGTCGACCAGGTCGATCTCGACCCGAAGAGCCGCGATCGCGCGCGCTTCGCGCTCTCGCTCCTGACCGAGGCGCTCGCGCCGACGAACACGTTTCTCGGTAACCCGGCGGCGATCAAGCGGGCCTTCGACACCGCCGGCGTGAGCCTCGCCGCAGGGCTCAAGAACCTCGTCGCGGACTACGTGGAGAATAACGGAATGCCGTCACAGGTCGATCGGCGGCCGTTCAAGGTCGGCGAGAACCTCGCGGTCACTCCGGGCCAGGTCGTCTTCCGCAACGAAGTGCTCGAGCTCATCCAGTACGCACCGTCGACCCCGGAGGTCTACGAGCGTCCCTTCCTCTTCATCCCGCCGCAGGTGAACAAGTATTACGTATTCGACATCGGTCCCGGCCGGAGCTTCATGGAGTTCGCCGTGAAGGGTGGGTTCACCACGTTCGCCGTGAGCTGGCGAAACCCGACACCGGCGCAGCGCGACTGGGGGCTCGGCTCCTACGTCACCGCACTCATCGAGGCGAGCGATGCGGTCGCCGAGATCACGGGCGCGGAGAAGATCAACGTGATGGGCGCCTGCGCGGGCGGCATAACGACCGCGGTCCTTCTCGCCCATCTCGCCGCGCGTGGCGACGACCGCTTCAGCTCGGCGACGTTCCCGGTGACGATGATCGACATGGGCGATCCCGGCATGATCGGCATCTTCACGTCCGAGGCTTCGATCGCGTCCTCCGTTCGCCGCTCCGCGGAGAAGGGGATCCTCTCGGGCTCGGATCTCTCGCGCGTCTTCGCGTGGCTCCGCCCGAACGACCTGGTCTGGAATTATTGGGTCAACAACTACCTGATGGGCGATACGCCCCCGGCGTTCGATATCCTGTATTGGAACAACGACTCGACGAATCTCCCGGCGACCTTGCACGCCGAGTTTCTCGACATCTTCCTCAAGAACTCGCTCACGCAGCCCGGCGCCGTGACGGTCCTCGACACGCCGATCGATCTGAAGAAGGTCACCTGCGACGTCTACGCGATCGGCGCGCTCACCGATCACCTGACGCCGTGGAACGCCTGCTACCGTACGCCCAAGCTCATGGGCGGAAAGGCGACGTTCGTGGCGAGCAATAGCGGCCACATCCAGGCATTGGTGAACCCGCCCGGAAACTTGAAGGCGCGCTTCCTCACCAACCCGGATCTCTCGGCCGGCGCGACGGAGTGGCTCGAGGGCGCGAAGGAGCAGAAGGGATCGTGGTGGACGCACTGGGCCGATTGGCTGACGAAGCGCTCGGCAGGGAAGCGCTCAGCCCCGGCCGAGCTCGGCAGCGCGAAGCACCGCCCGATCGTCCCGGCTCCCGGCCGCTACGTGCACCAAAAGGACAAGTGAGGGAGGGAATCGGGGCAGACTGCTCCCGCTGGTCGCGAGGTCGGCTCCGACCAGATTGCCTACTGCCGTAGCCCTTCGCTCGGTCGCGGGAATCCGCTAACAATGCGTCATGGGGACCGCGAGTCCGGCGCGCGACGGAAGCCTGCCGACCGAGCTCATCCAGGTCGACGGGCTGCGCTTGCGGGTCTCGGTCGAAGGCCGCGGCCGCCCGCTGCTCTTGCTGAACGGCATTGGCGCCTCGCTCGAGCTCCTCGAGCCGTTTCGCCGCGCGCTCTCGGACACGGAGACGATCGTGATCGACGTCCCGGGAGCGGGGCGCAGCGAGGCGACTCGGCTTCCGCGCCGCCTTTCGGGCTTCGCGCGGGTCGTGATCCGGGCGCTCGACGTGCTCGGGTATCGCGCGGTGGACGTGCTCGGCGTGTCGTGGGGCGGTGCGCTCGCGCAAGAGGTGGCGCTGCGGCATCCCCGGCGCGTACGAAAGCTAGTCCTCGCGGCCACGACTCCCGGATGGATCGGCGTTCCGGGCCACCCGCGGGCTCTCTGGGCGCTCGCCACCCCGCGGCGCTACTACTCGCGCTCCTACTTCGAGCAGGTCGCTCCGATCCTCTACGGCGGCGCCGCGCGTACGAACCCGCGCCTCCTCGAGGAGCACGGCCACCTGCGCTTCATCCGGCCGCCGAGCGTGCGCGGATATCTCTGGCAGCTGATGGCCATCTGGGGATGGTCGAGCCTGCCCTGGCTTCACCTCGTCGACCGGCCGACGCTGGTCCTCTCGGCAGACGACGATCCGATCGCTCCACTCGTCAACGCGAAGATGATCGCCTCGCGCCTGCCCGGCGCGCGGCTTCACGTCGTCGCCGGGGGCGGACACCTCTTCATCATGACCCACGTCGCCGAGATCGCTCCGCTCGTCGAGCGGTTTCTCGGGGGTTGAGCCGCACTCTTCGGCCACCGAAGCCGCGACGGCCGGTCGTGGTACCCGGAGCCGAAGGAACCGCCGCCGAAGTAGGGACGCAACGGTAGCAAGGTGGGACGCACGATCGCCGCGCGAGACGGCGAAGCCCGGAGGTCCACGTGACATCGGCACATTTCACAGAAGAGCACGACATGCTCCGGACCCAGGTCCGGCGCTTCGTCGACGAGGTCGTTCGGCCGAACGGGGAGACCTGGGAGGAGGCCGGACAAATTCCCCGCGCGGTGCTGCGGCGCATGGGCGAGCTCGGCTTCCTCGGCATTCGCCATCCGGTCGAATACGGCGGCAGCGGCGCCGATGCGCTCTCGTCGGCAATCCTCGCCGAGGAGCTCGCGCACTCGAGCTTCGGCGGCTTCTCCGCGACGGTGCTCGTGCATACCGACATGGCGTCGCCGCACCTCGCCGGATCGGGCACGGAGGAGCAAAAGCGGCGTTATCTGCCCGGCATCGTCTCGGGAGCGATCCTCACGGCCGTCGCCGTCACCGAGCCCGACGCGGGCTCGGACGTCGCCGCGATGCGCACGACCGCGCGGCGCGACGGCGACCATTGGGTGCTCAACGGATCGAAGATGTTCATCACCAACGGCGTCAGCGCCGACGTCGTGTTCGTCGCCGCCAAGACCGATCCGAGCGCCAAGGGCTCGCGGGGCATCTCGATGTTCATCGTCGAGCGCGGCACGGCAGGCTTTTCCGTCGGCCGCAAGCTCAAGAAGCAGGGCTGGCGCTCGTCCGACACCGCCGAGCTCGTCTTCGAGGATTGTCAAATCGCGGCCGCGAACCTTCTCGGCGAGCAGAACCGGGGCTTCTACTCGATCATGCGAAACTTCCAGAACGAGCGGCTCGCGCTTTCCGGTATGGCGGTCGGCGAGGCGACCGAGGCGCTTCGCTTGACGGTCGATTACGTGAAGAACCGCAAGGCATTCGGCGCGCCGCTGTGGCACAAGCAGGCGATCCGCCAGCGGCTCGCGATGCTGGAGGCAAAGGTCGAGGCGGCGCGGCAGCTTCTCTATCACGCGGCATGGCGAATGAGCCGCGGCATGGACGCGGTCCGCGAAGTGTCGATGCTCAAGGCGTATTCCGGCGAGCTGGTGAACGAGGTGATGTACACCTGCCAGCAATTCCACGGCGGTTTCGGCTACATTCAGGAGAGCACGATCGAGCGGATGGTGCGCGACGCGCGAGTGTTGTCGATCGGCGGCGGCGCGACCGAGGTCATGCTCGAGGAAGTCGCAAAGAGAAGCTAGATCGCGCCGCGGATCGCTCCCGTTGGTCGCGCCCGGCTCCGGCCGACGCGGGCTCGTCTCACTATACTCTCGGCGTCTCCTGGGATACGAGGAATCAGCTCCCATTTCGAGGCGAACCTCGCTAGTCTGGATCGGCTCGCGCAGCAGTCCGGCATTCATCGGCAAGGCCGAGCTGGTCGCAGACAGGCGGTGCAGGACGCAATGATCGAGCAAATCCCCAAGAAATATCTCCTCGCGCGAATCGGCCTGTTCAATCCGAAGCGCGCCGAGTTCGACGCGG
Organism: uncultured delta proteobacterium; assembly: GCA_963745025.1. Lineage (GTDB taxonomy): Bacteria > Desulfobacterota > Binatia > JACPRU01 > JACPRU01 > CAVQIG01. The sequence continues at coordinate 335,545 of CAVUWD010000006.1, read as the reverse complement.
GGCGGATCGTCACCATTCGCGTTTCCCCCGAACGCGACCTGCCGGAGGGCTTCCAGTCGCAGCCAGGAGCTCCAGCGCCGACTCCGGAAGAGAAGGCCCAATCGTGAGCGCGTTCGACGATAGGGCGTTGAGCCGCGCGGACCGCTCGGTCGCCCGCAGGGCCGTGTAGCAGAGCAAGCCGGTGCCGTCGCGTCCGCAGGTCATCCACTATTTCGATTACAAGAGCCCGTACGCGTATCTCGCGCAGCGAGCCACCGACGCGCTCGAAGCGGAGCTCGCGCCGCTCGGAGTCGCAATCGAGCGGCTCCCGTACACGCTCGACATCCCAAGCTATCTCGGCGATGCGCGCCTCGACGAGTCGGGTCGAGACGTCATCGGCACGCGTGATGCGCATCAGTGGCGACGCGTGCGCTACGCCTACATGGACTGCCGGCGCGAAGCGGCCCGCCACGGGCTGGTGATCCGCGGGCCGAGGAAGATCTTCGACAGTTCGATCGCGCACATCGGCTTTCTCTGCGCGGCGCGAGCCGGGCGGATCCGGCCATACCACGACCGCATCTTCGAGAAGTTCTGGAAGCGCTCGCTCGACATCGAGGACGCGTCGGCGATCGCCGGCGAGATCGGCGCGGCCGGACTCGACGCCGCGGCCTTTCGCGAGTTCCTCGTCGGCGAGGGCCGAGCGCTTCACGATCGTCTCCGCGCGGACGCCGAGGTCAAGGGCGTCTTCGGCGTGCCCAGCTATCTAGTCGACGACGAGCTCTTCTGGGGGAACGAGAGAATCGACCGGGTGCGGGAACGCCTGCTCGCAAGGGTTTCGTCGCCGTAGCCGGGTCGGCTTGTTGCTCGTTTGCCGTCGTCGCCGGATCGTGGAGCCCCTGACGCCGGCGCGTATCCCCGCTGATCCGTCGCCGCCCCGTGGCGTAGGGGGCGAAGGAGACGCCAGCCATCGTGAGACGCGCATCATGAGGCGCTGGACAGGCGTCGGCTGCTCTGGTACCTAACCGCATAGTTATTTAACCGAAAGGTTCGCTATTACATGTCGCCCGATCGCCTCAGCACCACCTTCGCCGCCCTCGCCGACCCCACCCGGCGCGCGATCCTTGCTCGCCTCGCCTCGGGCGAGGCCTCGGTCACGGAGCTGGGCGCGCCCTTCGAGATGAGCCTTCCCGCCATCTCCAAGCACCTCAAGGTGCTGGAGCGTGCCGGTCTGATCGCGCGCGGTCGCGAGGCACAGTGGCGGCCCTGCCGGCTTGAGGCGGGTCCGCTCAAGGCCGCCACGGAGTGGCTGAACCGCTACCGACGCTTCTGGTCCGAAAAACTCGATCGAGTCGCCGCCTTCGTGGAGGAAGACTCATGTCCACCAAGCCCAGTCTCACCCTCGAACGCCGAGCCGACGCGCCGACGGAGAAAGTCTCCCGCGCCTGGACGGATCCGGCTGAGGTAGCGCGCTGGTGGGTGCCTAAATCAAATCAGCATATGCGATCAAGCGCTGATCCGACGCGGTCCAACGAGCTTTCCTCCCTCTTTTCTCGCGGCCGGCCATGCGGTGCGCATCAGGCCTCCGTCGACCGGGCGATCCTGGACCCTGCCTCTCCTGGCGTGACCCCTACGCTTCGATCAGTGCTTGCATGTCGGAGACCGCCTCGGCGAATCCCTCCATGAACTCTCTCACCACTTCGCGGCTCGACTTCACGCTGTCGACCAAGCCCACGCCCTGGCCGACGAAGTAGTTGACGAGCTCGCGGGCTCTCGGGTTTCCCCGTTCCGCCGCTCGCTGCGCGGCCGCGAGCGCAGGCTCGCTGATCATGCTCTGGAAGGGCATCGGCAATGCGCCGGGGCTCTTCGGTCCTTCCCAGGCGTCGGTCCACGCCGAGCGGAGCTGACGAGCCGGCTTTCCGGTGCGGCACCGGGAGCGGACGGTGTCGCGCGAGCGGGCGGCGATCATCTTTTCGCGGAAGATCTCCGAGGTCTCGGATTCGGTCGTGGCGAGCCAGACCGAGCCGGTCCAGACGCCCGCCGCGCCCATCGCCATGCAGGCCGCCATCTGGCGACCCGTCATGATGCCGCCGGCGGCCAGCACGGGAACGCTGCGGATGGGCTGGATCGCGCGCAGGACCTCCGGGATCAGCACCATGGTCGAGACTTCGCCACAATGACCCCCCGCCTCGCCGCCTTGTGCGACGATGATGTCGACCCCTGCCTTTGCCTGACGGACCGCGTGCTCCGGCGCGCCGACCAGCGCGGCCACCGGCACGCCGTGAGCGCGGCCCATGTCGAGCATCGATCGCGGCGGCACGCCGAGCGCGTTGGCGATCAACTTGATCGGATGGCGAAACGAGACCTCGAGCAGCTGCAGCGCTGCTTCCTCTTGGAAGGGAAAGAAGGGCCGCACCGAGGTGTCGCGGTTTGACGGCGCGTCCGCACGCGGCGGCGCCGAGTCCTCGAACATCGGCGCGGGCTCGATGCCATGTTCGACCAGCAACTCGCGAACGAAGTCCCTTTGTTTCTGCGGGATCCGCTCGGCGAGGGAGCGCGCCGTCACGCCCTTCTCACCCTTGATGGAGAGGTTTTCGGGAATGAGCACGTCGACTCCGTACGGCTTGCCGTCGATGTGGTCGTCGATCCATCGCAGCTCCATCTCGAGTTGCTCCGGCCTGAATCCGACCGCCCCCAGCACGCCAAAGCCGCCCGCCCGACTCACGGATGCCACGACGTCGCGACAATGGCTGAAAGCCAGGAGGGGAAACTCGATACCGAGAATTTCGCAAATGGGCGTTTTCATCTGCTGGTTCCTTATCGGCTTCTGCTCTCAGTGAATACCTGCATCACTTCCTCGGCAAACAGACGGAGCGAGCGTAGCGCCTGCTCGTGGGGAAGAGAGCCCAGGCCGCCCGGATAGCCACTCATGAGATTGATACCACGTTCCTCGGCCCTGTGCGCCACTTCTTTGCGCGACTGCCGTTGAGCGTCACGCGGCCCTGCTGCGCGTCCGGAATCGTCTGGCAGCTGAAGCCCGTGCTCACGTGCGAGAAATTGATGGTGCCAGAACTCAAGCCGCAGCCGGTCGGCCCAGACAGCCGCAGGCGTGTTGCGCCCCTGCGCGAACCACAGGAAGTACAGTCTCGACGGAGAGAGCGACCGCCCGGACGGCGGCACCAGTGCGCGTTGCGCCTGGTCCCGTCACTTTCGACCACTCTTCGCGCGACCGTGTTCGAGGAGGCGGCGCTCCTTCAAAAACGCGACCGTCGTGGCGACGAGCTGATCGACCGGACCGGCGACCACCTTGCTCGCCTTCGCGGCGATGCCCCCACCGACGAGCGCTCTCATGCGATCCGCCGCCGAGCCTTCGCGGGCGGGGAGAGCCATTTTCTTTGTGCGGCGGCGCAACGGCTCGATCCGGAGGATCGCGACCGGGCGCGGGAGCGAGCCCAGGTCGACTCCGAGAACGGCGGGGCTCATCTCCTCGATCGTCTGCCGTCGCGCGCGGAAACGTGCCGCGACCCGCGGATAGCGCGGCACATTGATGCCGCCGTCAAAGGCGACGACGGCGGGGGGAGCGGCGCGCCAGACCTGCCGGCCTCCCCGCTTGACTCGACGCTGGATCTCGACCTCGCCATCCGTCAAGCGAGCCGTCACGGCGTTCGAGAGGTAGACAGCGTCAAGATGGCGCGCCAGAAATACCGGCACGAGCCCGCTCCGTCCATCGTCGGACGTCTGGGCGGCGAAGACGAGCCGACCGCCGAGGGAAACGATCGCGGCCGCAAGGAGGGCCGCCGTGGCGCTGGCGTCGAGGCCTGCGTCGTCCGACACGTCGATCCGGACTGCGTGATCAGCGCCCATCGCGAGGGCCGCGACGAGCGCCTCTCGTGCCCGCGGCGAGCCGACTGAGACGCAGACCACCCGCTCGACCTCCCCGCGATCGCGTGCGCGAAGGGCCTCCTCGAGCGCAAACATGTCGGCTTCGTTTTTGAGCGGACGCGGTGCCGTACCCGCGCGCTGAGCGGCTTGCGGCCCGACGCTCGCCGCTCCGGCGATCGACATCGCCTGTTTTACGCAGACGAAGACCTCACGCTCCACGCTCATTCGTGTTGGCCCTCGCGTCGGCACGCCTCGGCAAGCGCCGGAAGGAGCTCCGCGACGTCTGCCTGGAGAGCGAGGTCGGCGATCCTGAAGATCGGCGCTGCGGCATCGGTATTGATCGCGACGATCGTCGCCGAGTCCTTCATCCCGATCGTGTGCTGCGTCGCACCGGAGATCCCGCAGGCCACGTAGAGCCGCGGCGCGACCGCCTTGCCGGTCTGGCCGATCTGTCGTTCGCGCGGTAGCCAGCCGAGGTCGACGGCGATGCGCGTCGCGCCGACCGTGCCACCGAGCGCGTGGGCGAGATCCTCCGCGAGGCGAAGGTTCTGCTTCGAGCCGATGCCGTGTCCGACGGCGACGATGACGTCCGCTTCGGTGAGGTCGACGGCGAGCGGGGCGGCGCCGTCGCCATCGCTGACGCGAATGCGCGCTCGCTTCGGCCGGGCGACCGGGGAGGGGATTACCCGGGCCGTGCGCCCGCGATCAGGCCGCTCGACACCGATCACGTCGGGAACGATCGTCGCGAGGCGGGGACCCGCCCCGATCGCAACGAGGATGGCCTGGAGCGTCTCGCCGATCGGTCGGGCGAATTCGAACCCTCGTTCACAGCGCCGCACCATCGTGCATCGCGTCACGAGCGGCCAGCCGCGCTCCGAAGCGAGGCGCGCGGCCACGTCGCTCCCGGTCGTGGTGGTGGGGAAGAGGACGAGCGCCGGCTCGTGGGCGGCGCAGAGAGTGCCTACGGTCGCTACGAAGAGTTCCGGATCGTAGTGCCGGAGCGCCGGGTCGTCGACCACGTGGACGGTGTCTGCGCCGTAATGCGCGAGCTCAGCGGCGAGCGATTCGACGGCTTCACCAAGGAGGATCGCCGCGACCTCGCCGCGCCCGGCGAGCCTGCGCGCCTCGCCGACGAGCTCCAGCGTCACGCGCTCGAGGACGCCGCCGCGCTCCTCCGCGACGACCCAGATCGATCCGGCGAGATCCATTCGAGCGGAATACAGCACGACATGTTCCATCTCTCCGCTTCGGGCATTGCAGGGCCAATCGCGTTTCATTGGCTCCGAATGAGACATCCATGTGTCAAAAGGCGTCAAATCTGCTTGGAGCCGAGCAACTGATGGCGCGCGACGACAGACGTTTTCTCGCAATAGCCTGGCATGCTCGATGCTCCGTAGTTCCAGAAGAACGGGAGGTAATCTATGTCCTACGAGTTCCTCTTTCGCCCCCTCGAAATCGGAGCCCTCAGCGTCCCGAACCGTATCTTCAGCAGCGCGCACGCCACGTTGTTCGCAGACGACGACGGCTTGATGACCGAGCGGCACGCCGCTTATTACGAGGCACGCGCGCGCGGCGGAATCGGGCTCATCATCACCGGCGCGCAGGTCGTCAGCCCGTATTCGGTGCCGGTGTCCGCCCACATGGACCGCTGTGTCGATGACCGCCAGATTCCCTGCTATCGCTGGGTAACCGACGCTGTCCACCGCCACGACACGAAGATCTTCGCGCAGCTCTGGCACTTCGGCCGCCAGGGCTCGGCCAGTGCGAGCATGTTGCCTCTCCAAGCCGCCTCGACTGCGCCCTGCCCGCTTCTCGGCGAGGCCTCGAAGGAGATGGAGCGCGAGGACATCGAGCGGACCGTCGGGGAGTTCGCGGCCGCCGCCGTCCGGTGCCGCGAAGGGGGCTTCGACGGCATCGAGCTTCACGGCGCGCACGGCTACCTCTTCTCCTCGTTCCTGTCGCCCGCGTCGAACTTCCGGACCGACGAGTATGGCGGCACGCTCGAGAACCGGATGCGCTTTTCGCTCGAGGTCATCGCCGCCGTGCGAAAGGCGGTCGGCGAGGACTTCGTGCTCGGCTTCAAGTTTAGCGCCGATGAGCTCGTGCCCGGCGGGCTCACGCTCGAGGAGACGCGCGAGATCGCGCGGATCCTTCAGGACCAGGGCCGAGTGGATTTCCTCGACGTGAGCGTCGGAGCGTACGGCTCGCTGCCGCTCATCATCGCGCCGATGTACGTGCCGCTCGGGTTCGCCGTGCCATACGCCGCGGCGATCAAGGAGGTCGTCGACGTCCCGGTCTTTGCGATCCACCGCATCAAGGACCCCGCACAGGCGGAGGAGATTCTCCGAAACGGCCAGGCTGACATGGTGGCGATGACGCGCCCGACGATCTGCGATCCCGATCTTCCCCGCAAGGCACGGGAGGGCAGGGAGGACGAGATCCGGAACTGCGTCGCGTGCAACCAGGGATGCTGGGGGCGGGCGATGCAAGGCCTGCCGATCGGCTGCGCACTCAACCCATTGGCCGGTCATGAGAGCGATCCGGCGTGGCAGCTCATCCCGGCGAAGAAGCGCAAGTCCGTGATCGTCGTCGGCGGCGGACCGGGCGGCGCGGAGGCGGCGCGCGTGGCAGCGCTCCGCGGTCACGCCGTGCGCTTGTACGATCGCGCCACGGAACTCGGCGGACAATTGAGCGTCGCCCGCAAGGCTTCCGGTCGCGAAGAGCTCCAGGACGTTGGCCGCTACTACACGCGCGAGCTCCGGCGCCTCGGCGTCGACGTCCGTCTCGGCACCGAGGTCGACGTGGACGCCGTCGTGAGTCAGCATCCGGACGCGGTCGTCGTCGCCACCGGCGCGCGCCCAGTGGACCAACCCCCGCCACCGCTCCCGACGATCCAGGGCGCCGATGGGGGAAACGTCTTCCTCGCGGAGCAGGTTCTCGGAGACGGCGCGAGCCTCGGCGATCGCGTGGTCGTCTACAGCGCCGATTCCCATCTCCGCGGGGCGACGACGGCCGACACGTTGGCCGACCGGGGCAAGCAGGTCACGCTCGTAGTCCCGGCCCTCGGTCCCGCTCCGCATGCCGTCGCGGAGCACAACACGTGGATGCTCCTCATGACCCGCCTCGCGGAGAAGGGCGTCGAGATCGTGAGCTTCACCGCCGTGACGGAGATCGACGCGGGCGGGGTGAAGACGCGACATCTCCTCAGCCAGAAAGAGGGCGAGATCGGGTGCGACGCCGTCGTCCTCGCCGTCGGAGCCGCGGCGGATGACGGTCTCTACCGCTCGCTCCGAGGAAAGATCGCGGAGCTCCACCGGGTCGGCGACTGTGTGGCCCCGCGGCGGATGGAGAACGCGATTTACGAAGGTGCGCAAGTTGGCCGAATCGTGTGAGAGGGGGGGTGCGCGAAGAGAGGTCACTGCGAAGTCTGCACCGGGGCACTGGCACTTGCCAGTAGCAGCTCGGCACGCGTTCGCGCACGACCGAGAGGCGCCTTCGGATGCCTCGATGGCGGGCTCTGGGTACGGTCGAGAAGGTCTGAGCGCCGCGGCGGCGAACGGCGAAGAGTCTTACATCCATCAAGAGGAGAAACGGCAATGTCCAGAGACATGGAAAGTCGGATGCGCGAGACCGAGGACCGGGAGGCGATCAAGGAGCTTCGTCACCTCTACAGCTACCACGTCGACCAGGGAAAGCTCGCAGAGTGCGCGGCGCTCTACTCGAACGACGCCGTGGCGGACTTCGGGCCGATCGGCCTCTTTCACGGGATCGACCAGATCCGCCAATTCTACTGCGAGTACCTCCCCGCGAACTTCACCGAAATGCGTCACTACGTGCACAACCACGTGATCCGGCTCGCGGGCGACCGTGGCGACGGTGGATGCTATTTCGAGGTGAAATTGATCACCACGGAGGGGAAGGGCTTCACCGCAGCCGGCCGGTACGACGACGAGTTCGTCCGCGTCGACGGCCAGTGGAAGTTCAAGGCGCGGCGGGTGAGTTTCGATTACTTCCTCCCCGACGGCGAGAGCTGGGCCCAGAAGACGAGGATGAAGTTCGAGGCTCGATGACCCGATGACCGCGGCAGGCGGTGACGCGCGGGAGGCCACACTCCACGTGATCGTTCCCGAGTTTCACGCGTGCTCGAGAATGTATCGGCACGTCTTCATGGAACGGCGCGGTGGATTCTGGCGGTCTCGTGCCGGGGGATGGAGTACGAGGGCGAGCTGCTGCCCGTGTGGCTGAGTGCCGGGCAGCCTGCCCGGGGCAGGCCGCCCTCGCGGCTAGTGGCCTGGGATGCCTCAGTCTTCGCCTCCGGCGCTCGAGATCCGGAAGCGCTGGACTTTCCGGTCGGCCCGGATCCGGGTCGACCGGAAAATCCAGCCACCGCGCGCAAGCGCGGAAGACAATAGACCAGTGTCGAGGGTTATGTCTTCCGCGCTCCGCGCGGACGCGGTCGATTGTGATCGACCCGAGTACGGGCCGACCACAACCGACCGCGTCCGTCTCCTCGAGCGTCGTGTGAAAACTGATCGGGTGCGGGTCACAAAGTGGCCTGGGAATTTTGCTTGACAAGCGAGGGGGCAGAGAGAAGGAATCTCCCCGTCGATCGCTAGACTAGCCAGACGGAAAGCCCGGTGGGTTATCATGCGAAGCAATCTTGAAAACCGCGGAGGTCGTGCAGTGACCGTGTCCGAGCGCTTCGGCGAGCCAGCCGGAGAGGCCGTGCGGTGAGTGGCGAGCGGTACACGGCCTCGGGGATCCCCATCCGGCCGGTTTACGGTCCGGCCGACGTTCCCGCGCCGCAGCGCGACGCGGCGGACTCCCGTCCCGGGCAGGCGCCGTTTCTTCGCGGAGCGTATCCGGAGATGTACCGCAGCCGCCCGTGGCGGATCTTCCAGCTCTCGGGCTACGGCAACCCGGAAGACGAAAACGAGCGCATCCGGTTCCTGCTCGAGCACGGCGAGACCGGCTTCATCATGGAGCACGATCGCATGACGGCCGATCACCTCTACGACGTCGATCACCCGGAGGTCGTCGCGCGGCGCGAGGACGTCGGCCTCACCGGAGCGGTGCTCCTCCACGTTCGCGATTACCACATCGCTCTCGACCGCATCGATCAAGCGGCCTACTACGCGCACAGCGGCGGCGGCGTCGTGCAGCACGCGCCCTACGCCAACGCGGCCTATTGGACGATCGCGCGACGCCGCGGTCTCGACCTGAGGAACCTCTCCGGCACGGGCCAGAGCGACTACTTCCTCACCTATCTCGGCTGCTTCCCGAAGGAACAGATTCCGGCGCGCGCAGGCTTGCGCCTGAACCGCGATCTCATCGAGTTCTGCGCCGCCGAGGTGCCGCGCTGGGTGCCGGTATCGATCGCCGCCTACAACGGCGCCGATACCGGGCTCAACGCGTGGCAAGAGCTCGGTGCACTGCTCGCCAACGCCATCGAGTACCTCGATCTCGTCCGGCAGCGCGGGCGGCTCGAGATGGCGGCGGTCGCACACGCCGTGGGGGGAGTGAGCTTCCGCGTCTCCATGGATCTCTTCGAGGACATCGCCAAGCTTCGCGCCGCGCGCAAGATGTGGCACGACCTCCTTCGCGAGCGCTACGGCGTTGACGATCCGCAGGCCCTGCGCTTGCGGATTCACGTCGTCACCGCGGGAACGGCCATGACCTACCCGCAGCCGCTGAACAACGTCGTGCGAGGCACGCTGATGGCGTTCGCCGCCGTGCTCGGCGGAGTCCAGTCGCTCGGCGTCTCGGGCTATGACGAAGCGATCTCGATCCCCTCGGAGCACGCCCATCAGATGTCCGTGCGCATCCAGCAGATCCTGCAGAACGAGACGAACCTGACCGCCGTCGCCGATCCGCTCGGCGGCTCCTATTTCGTCGAGGCGCTCACCGCCGAGATCGAACGTCGCGCCTGGGAGTTCGTCGGCGAGATCGAGGCGCACGGTGGATTCATCGCCACGCTCGACTCGGGGTGGCTCCACCAGCGGGCGATCACCAACCAGCTCGAAGACAGCCGCAGGATCGAGCGCGGCGAGCGGAAGATCGTCGGTGTCAATTGCTTCGATGCCGACGTCGGTGCGCTCGAGGTCGAGGGGTTTCGCCCGGTCGACAACGTCTACGAGCGATCGCTCGAACGCCTCGAGGCCGTGCGCCGCACGCGCGATGCCCGGCGAGCCCGCGACGCCATCCGACGCCTCGAGCGGGCCTGCCGCGACCCCGAGGAGAACGTCATGCCCTCCATGCTCGAGGTGCTCGATGCCGAGGTAACCCTCGGTGAAGTCGGGGCGGTTTTCCGCGACGTCTTCGGGGCTTGGAAAGTGCCCGTCAACGTATGAAGGGAGAGCTTGCGGCGCCGGCTCGCAGGGTTCTGTTGGCCAAGACGAGCCTCGATGGCCATTGGCGGGGGCCTCTCGCGGTCGCCCAGGCGCTGCGCAACGCGGGATTCGAGGTCATCTTCGCCGGCATGGCGAGCGTCGAGGAGATCGTCCGGGCGGCCGCCGACGAGGACGTCGACTTGGTCGGCCTGAACGTCGGGGGCCGGGTCGAGGTCGCCGAGCGCATCCTCGACGCGCTGCGCGCAGCGGGCATCGATGCCCCGGTGATCGCGGGCGGAACGCTCGCGCCGCACGCCTGCCGCAAGCTCGCCGAGCGCGGCGTCGCGACCTTTCCACCGGGTTCCACGCTGCAGGCGATCGTGGAGACCGCGCGCGCACTCACCCGAGGCGAGTCCGCGTGACGCGCTCACCTCCCGCCGGGGAGCCGGCTGCCGCCTGACCGCCCGCGCCTGCAAACGACGAGGCGCTGTCACCGACATCCTAAACCTATGGGGTGCGATGACCGCGGGTTGCGGGAGACTGCCTACGCCCGGGGAAATGGTCGCGCAGATGAAGGAGGCGGGGTTCGCGGACGTAAAGCGCAGGGCGCGGATCCCCGGCGAGAGCTTCTACTCCTTCGTCGGGGTTACGGCGTCCAGATAGGTGGCGCCGCGCGAAAGTCTCGCGGCCATCCCACCGAACACGCCCCTGGTGTTTCCGGCCGGGGCGCCGAGTCGGCGCGCGGAGGAGACTTCTTCATCCTACGGTCCGTTTACGGTCCGTTGCATCAGCGCTGCCCAGGTCGGGGCGTGGCCGCGGGCACGGCAAGACCCAGGCGCCGAAAGTACTCGGCAGGTATGCTCTCGGGATGCTTGTAGATGCTCATCGTACACGACCCGTCCGCGCGCGCGGGATCGTCGAACACCCATTGCGGATGTCCGAACCACGCGGTGGCCGCCACCGAGTTCCACATCGGACAGTGGGAACAATAGACCGGTAGCTTGCCTTTGCCGAACGTCAGCGCGCCCGACTTCTCAACGTAAGGCAGCGGGCTCGATCCTTCGTAGGCGCCGTCGCGGCGAAGGCGGCCGCCGCTGCCGCAGGGCGAGAACTCGAACTGGAACTTGTCCTCGTACTCCGTGATCGCCATGTCTCCCATGTGCTGGCGCGCAAGAAAGGCCGTGGCCCGTGCGAACTCCGCCGGCGAGAGGCGCTCCCAGGCTTCGAAGCCGCGGCGCTGCGCCTCGGCGGTCGCGAGGTGGAAGCGGCCGAGCTCTTCGGCCCCCAAACGCTCGAGCACGTAGCCCCACACCTCGGCCATGAAGCGGACCAAGCGATCGTGGAGCGGCACGAACTCAAGGCGCTCCTTGCGGTCGCTGAGTTCAAGAGCGGCGTTGCCGTCACGCCGATCCAGGGCTTCGAGGATCTGTCCCGCGAGCTGTTTCTGCTCGTGGTCGAATCGCGCTTCGGACTCCGCGAGCAGCAGCCGCGTCCGTGCGAGCGCGCCCGCCACTCCCGCGGCCCTGTCCTGCGCGTTCGGCTCGCTGCCCTCCGCCGGGGACACGAGCCTCGTCATGTCCCTACAGAAACGCCACAGCACCTCGGCGAGACTCCGCCGAGCCTCGTCGTTCGCGAGCCGTCCTGCCGCCTCCTCCAGCAGATCCAGTAGGATCCGGATCGTGATGCCGAGGCCCTTGACCATCAGCGAGTATTCCTTCTCGAGGCTTCTCGCCATGCCGTCGCCCTCGGCGACGAGTCGGCGTGCGACTTCGATGTCGCCCGCCGAGAGCGCCGCGCGAACGCGGTCCGAGAGACGGATGCCCCACTCCGATCGATCGATGCGCATGCTCATGTCCCTCCTTACGGCGCGGCGTCGTCGTCTTGCACGCATCTTCCTCCTGGATGCCGGTTGTGGCAATCCCGCGTGAGAATCGGGTCGCCCGTTGGCAAGATCGCCGCACATCGCTTGACTGGCGGCTCGCGGGTCGTAACGCTGGCGAGGAGAGGGGTGTCGGATGGACTTCGATCTCAGCGAGGAACAGTCGATTGCGCTCGGCGCGTTCCGGCGCTTCGTGGAGACGGAGATCGCGCCGGCCGTGGAGCCCTGGCGCGACGCCACCATCCCGAAGGACCTCGCTCACACGCTATTGCGAAAGCTGGCGCCTTACGGCGTTGGGACCGGCTGGCTCGGCGAGAACGACGGTGGCCTCGCGCTCGACCTCGTGACGAGCGGTCTTCTCTACGAGGAGCTCGCCCGCATCTCGCCCGGAATCGCCGGAACGGCGTTCATCAACGAGGGCGTGGCGCTCGCGATCGGCATGCTCGGGTCTCCGGAGCAGAAGCGGCGCTGGCTGCCGCGGCTCCTCGCCGGGGAGTTGATCGGCTGCTCGGCGATCACCGAGCCGGGAGTCGGCTCGAACGTGCGGAAGGTACGGACGCGGGCCGTACGAGACGGCGATGGATGGCGCGTTCGTGGCGAGAAGACGTGGATCTCGAACGCCGGCATCTCCGACCTCGCGGTAGTGGTGGTACGGGGTGAGGACGAGTCGGAAGGGCTTTCTCAGATGGTGGTCGAGCGCGATGACGGTTACCGCTCGCGCGAGCTTCCGAAGCTCGGGCTGAACGACTGGTCGACGGCGGAGCTCGTGTTCGACGACGTGTTCGTGCCGGTCGGCCGGCGCCTCGGCGAGCCCGGGGTCGGGCTGCGCAGCACGCTCCAGCTCTTCGAGCGGGCGCGCTGCTTCGTCGCCGCGATCGCCACCGGCATCGCACGCGCGGCGCTCGACGCGTCGCTTGTTTACGTGAAGGGGCGGGAGCAATGGGGCAAGAAGATCGGCGGACATCAGCTCGTTCAGGAGCTGATTGCAGACATGGCGACCGAGCTCGATGCCGCGCGGCTGCTCATGCTCCGCGGACTCCATCTGGTGCAGAAGGGGATCCGCTGCGACACCCAAACCTCGATGGCGAAGTATTACGCGACCGAAGCCGCGGTGCGAATCGCCTCGCGTGCGATCGAGGTCCACGGCGCGTACGGACTCAGCCGCGAGCTCCCGGTCGAGCTGCATTTTCGCAACGCGCGGATGATGACGATTCCCGACGGCACGTCCGAAATCCAGAAGCTGATCATCGGCCGCAACCTGATCGGTCTTGCGGCCTTCTGACAGCCGTCCGCCCCCGGATTCTCAAGGGAGACATCGATGCGGCGGAATTCTCCAGCACGCCGCGCGTAGCGCGGCGGCGATGTGTCCAGGCCGCTCAGGTTGGGTGGGGGATTTCTTTTCTTTGAATTCCCATCAGATCGCGGAACGTATTCCAAGACTCCTGCGCGTCGCTGAAGCGGCGGCCGGCGGTCAGTCCTCCATCGACGACCAGCGCGTGGCCGTTGACGAACGCCGCGTCGTCGCTGGCGAGAAAGAGGGCTGCCGAAGCGATGTCAGCCGGGTGGCCGGGTCGCGGAATCGCCTGGAAGAGCCGCAGAGCCTCGCTCACGGCGCCGAGCGTTTCGTCGGCCTTCTCGGCCGGGAGGCCGAGCGCCTTGCCGAAGATCGGCGTCACGATCCCTCCCGGACAAATGCAGTTGACCCGCACACCCCACTCACCGAGCTCCATGGCGGCGCTGCGCGACAGGTGAATGACCGCCGCCTTGGCGGCGCTGTAGATGTGCGGGCCGTAGCCCGCCTGCATTCCCGCCACGCTGCCGGTATTGATGATGCTTCCCGAGCGCTGCTTCTTCATGATCGGAGCGGCGTGCTTGATTCCGAGCAGTACACCTTTGACGAGAACGTCCATCGTCTGCTGGTAGCCGTCCATCGGAATCTTTTCGAGGATCTCGTCGACGCCGCCGAAGCCGGCATTGTTGAAAACGCAGTCGAGGCGGCCCCAGCGATCGACCGCCAGGGCGATTGCTCCGGCAACGTCGTCTTCGCGCGATACGTCGGTATGCGCATAGGCCACCGCAGCGCCGAGCTCTCCAGCCAGCGCCCGGCCTCGCTCGTCGGTGACGTCCGCGACGACCACGCGGGCACCTTCGGCGACGAAGCGGCGCACCGTTCCTGCCCCCATTCCGCTCGCTCCCCCGGTGATGACCGCGACCTTTCGATCAAGTTTGCCCATGGGTTTGCCCTCTCTCCGCCGATTTGGCTCGGCAACCCCTAGCTGCCTCGCTTCGAGGGAGTCAAGGTCGCCTCACGGTCGCCTGTCGTGCGGTCCGCGTCGGAAGCACGCCGCATGTCCGCTCGGAGCATCGCGTGGGCAAGCTCGTGCGCGTATTCTTCACGGACGTCGTTCTACACGTAGCTGCTCGCCCCGCGATCCAGCCGGTGCGCCGCCTCTTCACACGAGACGACCTCGGTCTGGCGCTTGGCATCAGCCATCGGCTCCTGAACGGTAGGAACCTAGGGGCGGCAACGTGCTGGCGTTTGCCAGAGCCTTTCGGGCCGGACGTCTCGGAAAGATTTTCCCCTCTCGCTCCGAAAGGGTGCGGATCGCCAGGGCCCGCCACTCCCACAGCACCATCCCCACGATCATCGCCACGACGAAGGTCGCCGATTGCCAGCGGCCGTACGCGAGGCTCGCCACCGCTGGTCCGGGGCAGAAGCCCGCCAAGCCCCAGCCGACGCCGAAAAGGGCCGAGCCGCCGATCAATCGAGAATCGATCCGCCGCCCGCCGGGGACGTGGAACTCCTCGGCGAAGAGCGGATGCGTCCGGCGGAGGACGATGCGGAAAAAGGCGAAGGTTACCGCCAGCGCCGAGCCCATCACGAAGGCGAGGCTCGGATCCCAGCGACCGAAGAAATCGAGGAAGTCGGTGACCTTCTTGGGGTTCACCATCTGCGAGATCGTGAGACCCGCGCCGAAGAGCACGCCCGCGAGGAACGATGCCGAGAGCCTTCGCATGGTCACCCTCCGAGCAGGTGCCGCGTCACGAAAACGGTCAACGCGCCGCTCGCCATGAAGGTGAGCGTCGCGACGATCGAGCGCGGCGACATCCGCGCCATCCCGCAGACACCATGACCGCTCGTGCAGCCGTTGGCGACCCGCGTACCGAAGCCAACGAGCAGCCCCGCGAGCACGAGCTCTCCCGTGGAGGCCGAGATCGTGACAGCGATCGCGTCGCCGCCCGCCAAGCGAACGAGCCAGCAGCCGCCGATCAATCCGGCGAGGAACAGCGCCCGCCAGAGCTTGTCACCGCCCCCGGAGACGAGCAGGCCGCCGAGAATTCCGCTGATGCCGGCGATCCAGCCGGTGGCGAGCAGCAGCCAGCTCGCCGACGCGCCGATGAGCACCCCGCCGAGCGTCGCCGAATAAGGGGTGAAGTGTTCCAAGCGGCCTCCGTCTTGACTGCAACACTACATTGATAGAGACTCATGCACTATAAACATGCCGCTCGCGGATTGCAATGCCCGAGCGGCGGTCGCAGCTTCGAATCGCAGGAGAGAGCATGCTGTTTCGCGAACTGAACCGCGGCAAGTGCAAGAGCTACCTGGTTGCCTGCGAAGAGACGCGCATGGCGGCTCTGGTGGACCCGGTCAAGGAGCGGCTCGAGCGGTATCTGGCGATCCTCGCGTACGAGGGTCTCAAGCTCGCCACGGTGATCGACACCCACACGCATGCGGATCACCGTACGGCGAGCTTCGATCTTCGCGAGCTCGTCGGCGCGACGGCGGTCATGCATCGGCGCGCGCCCGCTCCCCACATCGATCGGCACGTCGAGGATGGCGACACGATCCCGGTCGGCAAGGTCGAGATCCGCGTCCTCCACACCCCCGGCCACACGCCCGACAGCATCAGTCTCTACTGCGGCGGCAGAGTCCTCACCGGTGACACGCTGATGATCCGCGGAACCGGGCGCTCCGACTTCGCCGGCGGCGATCCGGGTGCGCAGTACGACGCGATCCAGGAAAAGCTGTTCCGCCTGCCGGACGAGACGCTGGTGTTCCCGGCGCACGATTACCGGGGCAACACCTCGTCGACGATCGGCGAAGAGAAGCGCTCGAACCCGCGCGTCGCGGGGCGCAGCCGCGAGGCCTACATCGACCTCATGAACAACCTCGGACTGCCGCTCCCGGACAAGATCCAGGAG
This sequence comes from uncultured delta proteobacterium, assembly GCA_963745025.1. Classification (GTDB taxonomy): domain Bacteria; phylum Desulfobacterota; class Binatia; order JACPRU01; family JACPRU01; genus CAVQIG01. The sequence goes on along the minus strand of CAVUWD010000006.1, from coordinate 319,276 downwards.
GTGCTGCAGCCGAACGAGACCGCGCTCGAGGACGATCGCCTGCGCTTCCCGAGCCTCGCCGAGCTCAACAAGGTGCGGCAACGAACCGCGCAGGACGTGAGAGCCGAGCTAGAGTCGCCTTCGTCGCCACTCGTGCTCGACGTCCGCGAGCCCGAGGAGTTCAACGGCGAGCTCGGTCACATTCCCGGCAGCGTGCTGATCCCTCTCAAGGATCTGCCGACTCGGGCGGGCGAGCTCGAGCCGCAAAAGGAGCGACCGATCATCGTCGTCTGCCGGGCAGGGGTTCGCAGCACGACGGGGGCCGCGATCCTCACCGGCCTCGGTTTCGAGAACGTCGCCAATCTGAAGGGCGGAATGCTCGACTGGAACGATCAGAAGTTTGCCGTGGAACGATCCCACGATGACGGTTGAGTCGGCCGTCCCCGCGATTTCCACGGCGCCGGTGCGCTGGGCGAAAGTCATCGACCACAGCCGCTGCATCGGTTGCCACGCCTGCTCCACGGCCTGCAAGTCGGAAAACCGCGTGCCGCTCTCCGTGAACCGCACCTACGTGAAGTACGCCGACGTCGGCATCTTTCCCAACGTGCGCCGCGCGTTTCAGGTCACGCGCTGCAACCAGTGCGAGGATCCGCCGTGCACGCACGCTTGTCCGACGGCGGCGATGTACCAACGGACGGACGGCATCGTCGATTTCGACAAATCGATCTGCATCGGCTGCAAGGCGTGCATCGCGGCCTGTCCCTACGACGCGATCTTCATCAACCCTGAGGACCACGCCGCGGAGAAGTGCAACTTCTGCGCGCAGCGGATCGACATCGGGCTCGAGCCGGCGTGCGTGGTGGTGTGTCCGGTGGAAGCGATTCTCGTCGGCGATTTGAACGATCCGCGTTCGAAGGTCGCGGCGATGGTCGGGCGCGAAGCGCTCGCGGTGCGGCGTCCCGAAAAGGACACGCGCCCAAAGCTCTTCTACAAGGGAGCGCACCACGCGACGCTCGACCCGATCGCCGCCCGGCGTCCCGAAGGCGGAATTTTCATGTGGAGCGAGCAGGGCTCGGCTGCCGCATCAGGTGACCTCGGGCCACCCGGGCGCCGCCAACAGCTCGGCGGCCGCCGTGCTCGCCTACGACGTGCCCCATCGCGCCCCCTGGGACTGGCGGCTTTCGCTCTACACGTGGACCAAGGGGATCGCGTCCGGCGCCTACCTGGTGCCCTTGCTGCTGGTCCTCGCCGGCACGCTCGCCGACTCGAGCCCGCTCTGGCGCTCCGCCGCTCCCGTCGTCGCGGGGGCATTCCTCGCCTTCACCGGTGTGATTCTCATCGCCGACCTCGACCACCCGGAGCGCTTCTATCTGATCTTCGCGCGCCCGCAGTGGCGAAGCTGGCTCGTGCGTGGCGCGTTCATCATCGCCGGATACACGGCCGTCTTGGCTCTGCACTTCCTCTCGAGCTTCTCGGCGGCGAGCGCCCGCTGGCAGCGCGCCCTCGTCGCGCCCGGACTGCCGCTCGCCATCCTGACCGCGGTCTACACGGCGTATCTGTTCGCGCAGGCGAAAGCCCGCGACCTGTGGCAGAATCCGCTGCTCCCGCCGCACTTCCTCGTTCAGGCGCTGCTCGCCGGCTCGGCGGCGATGCTGCCGCTCGCCGTCTGGCTCGACGCGCAGGCCGTCCGTGCTCTCGCCGACGTTCTGGCGGCGAGCTGCCTCGCGCACTTGCTGCTCGTCGCCGGTGAGGTGACGCTCACCCATCCGACGGCTCACGCGCGCCTGGCGATCGAAGAGATGACCGGCGGGCGGTATCGGGCGTTCTTCTGGGGCGGCGCAGCGCTCGTCGGCCTCGCGGTCGCCGCGCCGTGGCTCGGCGAATTCAGCGCGCCGCTGGCGCTCGCCGGCCTCTTCGCCCACGAGCACGCGTATGTCCAGGCTGGCCAATCGGTGCCGCTCGCTTAGGAGACGACGTTGGAGACGACCAAACGGAATCCGCGCGTGTCGGCGGCAAAGCCCGCCACGGAGGCTCGCGGCGAGACCTACTATCCGGGGCCGAGCGCGATCGATCTCGCGGCGTTTCCCCCGAAAGAGCGCTGGGACGACTGGGTCGAGCTCGATTCGCGCGCGTGGCCGAAGCGCGTCGAGCGCCGCTACATGCTCGTGCCGACCACGTGCTTCAACTGCGAGTCGGCCTGCGGCCTTCTCGCCTACGTCGACAAGGAGTCCCTCGAGATCCGCAAATTCGAAGGCAATCCCGAGCATCCCGGCTCGCGCGGCCGCAACTGCGCCAAGGGGCCGGCGACGCTGAACCAGGTGTACGATCCACACCGCATCCTCCATCCTCTGAAGCGCAGCGGCGCGCGCGGAGAGGGGAAATGGCAGCGCGTCTCCTGGGACGAGGCGCTCGACGACATCGCCGGGCGCATCCGTCGCGCGATCCAGGAGGACAGGCGGAACGAGGTCGTCTATCACGTCGGCCGGCCGGGCGAGGACGGCTACACCGAGCGCGTGCTCGCGGCATGGGGGCTCGACGGCCACAACTCGCACACCAACATCTGCTCCTCGAACGGACGCGCCGGCTATCACTACTGGATGGGGCTCGACCGGCCGAGCCCGGACTACGCGAACGCCGACGTCATCGTGCTGATCAGCGCGCACCTCGAGTCGGGACACTACTTCAATCCCCACGCGCAGCGGATCATCGAGGCGAAGAAGCGCGGCGCGAAGATCATCGTCTTCGACGTGCGCCTCTCGAACACCGCCACGCACGCCGACTACTGGATCGCGCCGTATCCCGGGACCGAGCCGGCGATCCTCCTGGCGATCGCCCGCCATCTGATCCACCACCGGCTCTACGATCGTGAGTTCGTGCGGCGCTGGTGGAACTGGCACGAGTACATGCGCGTGAAGCATCCCGACCGAGAGCCGACGTTCGAGAGCTTCGAGCACGAGCTCGCACGACTTTACGAGAGCTACACGTTCGAGTTCGCCGCCGAGGAATCCGGGGTCGATGCGAAGACCATCGCCGAGCTCGCCGACGTCGTCTCGCGCGCGCGCACGCGCCTGGCGACGCACAGCTGGCGGAGCGCGGCGGCCGGCAATCTCGGCGGCTGGCAAGTCTCGCGCACGCTCTTCCTGCTGAATGCGCTGCTCGGCGCGATCGGCACGGAGGGCGGGACGCATCCGAACGTCGCCAACAAGTTCGTGCCGCGCCCGATCCACGTGCCCGCGCATCCGCAGGTCTGGAACGACCTCAACTGGCCGGCCGAATATCCGCTGGCGATGAACGAGATGTCGATGTTGCTGCCGCATCTCTTGAAGGACGGGCGCGGACGGCTCGAGGTGTACTTTTCGCGGGTCTACAACCCGGTGTGGACGAACCCCGACGGCTTCACCTGGATCGAGGTGCTCACCGACGAGACGCTCGTCGGCCTGCACGTGGCGCTCAGCCCGACGTGGAGCGAGACGGCGTATTTCGCGGACTACGTGCTGCCCATGGGCCTCGCCTCCGAACGGCACGACCTCCATTCCTACGAGACCCACGATGCGCAGTGGCTCGGCTTCCGTCAGCCCGTCTTGCGCGCCGCGCGCGAGCGGCTCGGACAGCCGGCGCCCGCGGACACACGCGAGATCAACCCGGGCGAGGTGTGGGAAGAGAACGAATTCTGGATCGAGCTTTCCTGGCGCATCGACCCCGATGGGAAGATGGGAATTCGCCGCTACTTCGAATCGAAGAAGACACCCGCCACGAAGCTCGGCGTCGACGAGTACTACGGTTTTCTCTTCGAGAACTCGATTCCGGGTCTGCCGGAGCGCGCCGCCAGGAGGGCTTGAAGCCGCTCGAGTACATGCGGCGCTACGGCAGCTTCGAAGTGAAGAAGAAGATCGCCGCGCTGCACGAGGAGGGAGTCGCGGCGAGCGAGCTCGACGACGTACGCGTCGACGACCTCGGCCGCGTCTACACGAAGACGGCGAAGCCGGCGGGGGCGAACATCGTGCCGCTGCCGACTCCCGATCCCGATGCGGAGGGGAGGCGCCTCGTCGGCATCGAGATCGACGGCAAGATTTTGCGGGGATTTCCGACTCCGAGCGGCCGGCTGGAGTTCTACTCTTCCACGCTCGATCGCTGGGGCTGGCCCGAGTACGCGCTGCCCACGTACATCCGCAGCCACATTCATCCCCAGAGGCTGGAGCCGGGGCAGATGGCGCTGGTTCCGACCTTCCGGCTGCCCGTGCAGATCCATACGCGGAGCGCCAACGCCAAATGGCTCGACGAGATCGCGCACACGAACCCGCTTTGGATGCATCCGCAAGATGCGGCGCCGCTCGGCGTGGCGACCGGCGAGCTCGTTCGCGTCGAGACCGAGATTGGTTACTTCGTCGTCAAGGCCTGGGTCACGGAGGGAATCCGCCCCGGCGTCGTCGCTTGCAGTCACCACATGGGTCGCTGGAAGCTCGACCCGCACAGGCACGGGCAACGGCAGATGATGGCCACGGTCGCGTTCACGCGCGAGGGCAAGCGCTTCGCGCTGCGGCGCAAGGCGGGCGTCGAGCCGCACGATAGCGCCGATGCCGATACGCGGCGGATCTGGTGGACGGACGCGGGAGTCCATCAGAACCTGACGTTTCCGGTTCATCCCGATCCGATCTCGGGGATGCATTGCTGGCATCAAGCCGTGCGGGTGCGTCGCGCCGAAGCGGGAGACTCGTACGGCGACATCTCGGTCGACGTGGAAAAGGCCCACGAGGTCTACCGGCGCTGGCTCGAGATCACGCGCCCCGCCGCGCGCGTCTCGCCGGACGGCACGCGGCGGCCCTACTGGCTGCTACGCCCGCTCAAGCCGTCGCGGGAGGCCTACCGGTTGCCCGTTGCCGGCGCTTCTCCATAATCGGCTCGTGGAGGCCGGCTCCGACAGCGCATCCCCGGGCATCATCACAGGGAAAGCAACGGCGACCGAGGCGGCCGAAGGTGGGAGCTCGGTCTTTCGAGGGGACCTCCTCGCGGGTGTGACGACAGGGATCCTCGCGGTTCCGCAGGGGATTGCCTTCGCGCTCATCGCGCACGTTCCGCCCGAGCACGGTCTCTACGCGATGATCGTGCCGACGATCGTCGCGGCGCTCATCCGCAGCTCTCCGTTTCTCATCACCGGCTCGACGAACACCTCCGCGCTGGTCGTTGGTGCGCTCGTCGCCTCGTTTTCGCTCGGCCCGCAGGAAGCCGTGCCCTTGATGCTGCTCATCGTGCTGACGATGGGCCTGATCCAGATCGCGGCGGGCGCGCTCCGGCTCGGCGCGTTCGGTCGCTACGTGTCGCAGGCGGTCCTGGTGGGGTTCACGCTCGGCGCCGCAACTCTGATCTTCACCGACCAGATCCACAACGTGCTCGGCGTGTCGGTCGAATCGTCGCCGCGCTTGATCCAGTCGATCGAAAATCTGCTCTCCCACCTCCGGAGTGCGGACCCGCGAGCGCTCGCGATCGCGGTGGTCACGTGGATGATCGTTCTCGGCTGCGCACGGATCTCGCGCCTGATCCCCGGCGCGATGATCGCGATCATCGTCACGGCAGTGGGCGCGCACGTGCTCGGATGGGAGGACGGCCCTCTCGCGGTGCGAGTCGTCGGTGAGGTCCCAAGCGGCTTGCCGGGGATCACGGTGCCACTGCTCTCCCTCGATCGCGTGCACCAGGTGCTTCCGGCGAGCTTCGCGATTGCCATCCTCGGCATGGTCGAGGCGATCTCGATCGGCAAGGCGCTCTCCGCCAAGGCGCAGGTGAAATTCTACGCCAACCAAGAGCTCGTCGCAAAGGGCATGGGCAACGTGGTGGGCGCGTTCTTCGGCTGCATGCCCACCTCGGCGAGCTGGACGCGCAGCGCGATCAACTTGCAGATGGGCTCCAAGACGCGCTGGGTGGGAGTGATCGCCGGTCTCACGGTCCTCGCCATCATGCTGCTTCTCGGGCCGGGGGCTCGTTACGTTCCGCGCGCCTGTCTCGGCGCCATCATCATGTGGATTGCGGTGTTGATGGTCGATCTCGAGTCGGCTCGCTACGTCTGGAGATGGAGCCGCGCCGACGCGGTCGTGCTGGTCATCACCTACGTCTCGACGCTGGTCTTTCAGATCCAGTACGCGATCTATCTGGGCGTCGTCATGTCGCTGACGATGCTCGTGCGCCGGATTGGCCAGCTGCAGATGGTGGAGATGGTGGAAGCGGCGCCGCGCTTCTACCGCGAGATCGAGATCGACGCGCGGACGGGATCGAGCGCGCTCGTATTGCTGGCGATCGAGGGCGATCTTTTCTTCGGGGTGGTCGAGGAGCTCGAGGAGCACCTCTCGCGAATCGCCGCCAACGGCGCGCGGGCGATCATCATCCGCATGAAGCGCGCCCACGCGATCGACGCCACGGCGGCCGAGTCGCTGGCGACGTTCGCCATCCAGTTCCAGGCCAAGGGCGGACGCTTGATGCTGTGCGGTCTCAAACCCGAGCTGCACGCGCAGGTCATGCGCTCACACCTCGGCGAGGTGCTCGGCCCCGACAACGTGCTGCTCACCGACGATCGTCAGCTCGGCTCGCTTCGCCGAGCGATTGCGCGAGCCCGGCGGAAGATGCCGGCTCGGGGCGATCTCGGTAGCCAGCCGCTCGTCCGCAAGGCCGGAGCGGAGCTCGCCGGCGGCGCGAGCTATAATATTTAGGAGGCTTCGGGCTTCGGGGACGAATTCATGAAGGGTACTTCCCCACGGTCTTGCTTCGACTGCCGCGGCAGCGCGGAGGCGTGCAACTCTCTGGGTTCGTCTATTGTTTACCGCGCTCCGCGCGGTGGCTGGAGTTTCCGGTCGGGCCGAGTACGTCCCGACCGGAAACTCCAGCGTTGCTCAAAATTCGCAGCAAACCTGTAGCTCGTGGCCTGTAGCCCTACGACCATGCGTTGTTCCTCTTGCAGCCACGAAAACCGATCGCAGGCCAAGTTCTGCGCCGCCTGCGGGGCGCCGCTGCCGCGTGCGTGCGCAAGCTGTGGCGCGGAGCTGCCGGATGGCGCGCGCTTTTGCGACGCGTGCGGAGTGTCGGTTGCAGGCCCCGCCGTGGCCAAGCCCGCCCCCCCCTCACCGGGATCGTACACGCCGCGTCATCTCGCGGAGAAGATCCTCACCAGTCGGGGCGCGATCGAGGGCGAGCGCAAGCAAGTGACGGTTCTCTTCGCCGACGTTGCCGGATTCACGTCCTTGTCGACGCGGGTCGATCCCGAGGAGCTGCACGAGATCATGGACGGGTGCTTCCACCGCGTGACGGAGGCCGTGCACCGCTACGAGGGCACCGTGAATCAGTTCACGGGAGACGGGGTCATGGCGCTCTTCGGCGCGCCGATCGCCCACGAGGATCACGCCGTGCGCGCCATCGCCGCGGCGCTGGCGATTCAGAAGTCGCTCGCCGGCTATGCGGCCGACCTTCGGCGCGAGCGCGGCTTGGAGTTCGGCCTGCGCGTCGGCCTCAATACCGGCCCCGTGGTGGTCGGCAAGATCGGCGACGACCTGCGCATGGACTATACGGCGCAGGGAGAGACGGTGAACCTCGCGGCCCGCCTGCAACAAGCCGGCCAGCCGGGTGGCGTGCTCGTGAGCGAGGCGACGCACCGTCTCGCGAGCCGCGATTTCGTGACCGAGGATCGCGGCGAGCTGACCGTCAAGGGCATCGACCGTCCGGTGCGTGCGTTCGCGGTGACCGGCGCGCGCGCGCAGCGCACCCGCTTCGACTCAGCGGTCGAGCGCGGTCTCAGCCCGCTCGTCGGCCGTGAGGGTGAGTTCGAGTTTCTAGCCGATTGCTGCGAGCGCGTGGGCGCCGGGCGCGGGCAGGCCGTGTCCCTCGTCGGCGACGCCGGGTCGGGGAAATCGAGGCTCGCCTACGAGCTTCGCCGACGCCTCGAAGGAACGTCGTTCGGGTTCCTGAAGGCCGATTGCCTTCCACACGGCGAAGCGGCGCCGTTCCGGATCGTCGTCGAACTTCTGCGCTCGCAGTTCGGGCTCGAGGAAGGCGAGACGGAAAGCGCCCAGATCGCGAAGCTGGCGAGCGGGGTCGGGCGACTCGATCCGCGGCTGGCGTGGGCCGTGCCGTACTGCAAGCTGCTGTTCGCGCTGCCGGCGCCCGAGCTCGAGACCGAGGGCCTCGATCAAGCGCAGCGCAAGCGCCGCACGCTCGAAGCGATCAAGGCGCTGGTGTTCCGCGCGGCCGAAGACCGCCCGCAGCTGCTTCTCGTCGAGGACCTGCAGTGGATCGATCGCAGCTCCGAAGAAGCGCTGCGCTCGCTGATCGACACGCTCGCCGACCGGCGCATGCTCGTTCTCTGCACCTACCGCTCGGGCTATGTCCCGCCGTGGCAGGAGCGGAGCTTCCATCAACGCCTCACGCTCGAGCCGCTGGCGCCGGCGGCAGCGATGCGAATGGTCGGGGCGCTGCTGCCGGCGCCGGACGCGCGGTCGCTGTGCGATCTGGTTGTCGATCGCGCCGAGGGCAATCCCTTCTTCATTGAAGAGCTCGCCGGCTACCTGCGGGGCCGCGGAGAAGGGGCGGGCGGCGGCGTACCCGAGACGATCCACGACCTCTTGACCGCTCGAATCGACCGGCTGCGCGAGCCGCTGAAGCGCATCCTCCAGCGTGCCTCGGTGCTCGGGCGGGAGTTTCCGTTGCGGGTGCTCGAGGCCATGACGCCCGAAGGTGAAGACGCGCGAGGCGGGGTTTCCGAGCTCGTCGCGCTCGAGCTCCTTCACGAGAAGGAGCTGTTCCCCGAGCTCCGCCTGTCGTTCGCGCAGGCGTTGATCCGCGACGTCGCCTACCAGGGGCTGCTTCTGAAGTCGCGCGCGGAGCTCCACGGCCAGGCCGGCCGGGCGCTCGAGCGCCTCTACGCCGATCGCACCGAAGAAGTGCTGCAGGACCTCGCTCGTCACTACGGTCAGAGCGGCGAGCGTGCGAAGTCGTTGGAATACGTTCTCCGCGTAGGCGCACGCGCGGCGCGTCTCTTCGCCTACGAGGATGCCGAAGCCCGCTACGGCGACGCGCTCGCGTTGATCGATGCGCATGCCGAGCTCGCGGGCGAACGATCGACCGTGCTCGATCGGCTCGGTGACGTTGCGTTCGCGCGCGGCGTCATCGCCGTGGCGCTCGAGCATTGGGCGGCCGCGCTGGCTTGCGTGTCCCAGAGCGACGACCGCCCCAGGATCGCCGATCTGCGGCGCAAGTGCGCGGCCGCCCGTTGGGCGGCAGGCCAGACCGAGCTCGCGCTCGGTGAGCTCGACGCCGGCCTCGCGGCGCTCGACGGCGCCGCCGACAACCTCGAAGCGGCGAGGCTCTACGACGAGCTCGGGCGCATCCACTTTCGACTCGGCGACAATCCGCGTGCCACCGAGTGGGCGGGGAAAGCGCTGGCGCTCGGCGAGCGGCTTGGTGCGCCCGACGTGGTCTCCCACGCGTACAACACGCTCGGCGTCGCTCTCGCCCGCGCGGGGGAGCTCGAGCGCGGCGCCGCGACCGTGCAGAAGAGCTTGGAGACGGCGCTCGCGCACGATTTGTCGGCGGTTGCGTGCCGAGCCTACGCCAACCTCGCGGTGATGTTCACGAGCCTCGATCACGAACGCTCCGCGCAATACTGTCGCGAGGGGCTCGCGCTCGCGCAGCGGATCGGGGATCAGCTGCAGCAGTCCTGGCTCTACTGCGCGCTGGCCGGCGGCCACTGCACGCTCGCCGGCGACTACGACGAAGGAGTCAAGGCGGCGGAGGCGGCCATCGACCTCGACCGGCGCCTCGGCCAGCACAGCCACCTGCCGATTCCGATGATCATCCTCGCGCAGATCTATCAGTGTCGCGGTGACTATGCGCGGAGCGGCGAACGATACCGCGAAGCGCTCGCATTGGCGGAGGCGCTCGGCGAGCCGCAGCTGCTCTTTCCCTGCTACGACGGTCTGGCGACGCTGGCGATCGAGGAGGAGGACGAGGAGGAGGCCGAGCGGTGGCTGGCGCGCAGCCGTGCGGTCCAGGAGGCCGCCGGGTGGTCGAGCGATAGTTTTCTCGTGTTGCCGTTTCTCTGCTAGCAATGGCGAGGGAGGATAGACCGATGTCAGAAGTCGCCGTGGGACAGCCTGCGCCGTCGTTCCGATTGCCGTCGGCGCAGGGCGCGGAGATTGGTCTGGACGATTTCCGCGGCAAGAAGAACGTCATCGTTTGGTTCACCAAGGGCATGGCCTGCCCGTTCTGCCGCGCGCAGATGTCGCAGCTCTCGCGAGCCTACGGCGACCTGCAGAAGCTCGATGCCGAGATCCTGGAGGTGTCGGTGTCCGGGGTCTCCCGGGCTCAGGCCTACGCGAAGAAGTTCACGCTGCCGTTCCCCTACCTCTGTGACCCGGATTATCAGGTCCGCCGCGAGTGGGGGCTAGGTCAGCGCAGCCACGGCCTCGGTCACTACGTTCGCGGCTTCATCCAGGGCGCGATGGCCGAAAAGCCAGCGAACGACTTCGGCGACTTCCTTCCCCCGCTCGACGAGACGCGAAAGCTCCTCAACGACGACGACATGGGCTTCGTCATCGTCGACAAACGAGGCGTGGTCCGTTACTCGCTCGCGGGCTCGTACATGGAGGGCAGCAAGAGCCGATCGCTCCCGAGCAACGAGGAGATCCTCCGCGAGGTCGCGAAGTGCGAATCCCCGTGGAGAGACGACCCCGGCGCGAGCGGGCGCGCCTCATGAGCGGCATCGTCGTCGGGCAACTCGCGATACGCGCTCGGCGGCGGCTATGGCGATCTCGAGACGTTGCGGGTTCGCCCGATCCCCGGCAACGACGAGCGGATGCGCGAGTTGCAGAAGCTCGCCGCACCGCGGCGTGCGGTCACGTGTCGGCCTTCGCACCCGAACCTTAGGAAAAGGGGGCTCTCATGCCACTCGTCGAATCCTCCGATCGGGACGGCATCCGCGTGCTCGCCCTCGTCCGCCCGCCCGTCAACGCGATCGACCTCACGCTCGTACGGGCGATCGGCGATGCGTTGCTCGAAGCGGCGGGTGCCCGAAGTTGCCGCGGCGTGGTGCTCACCGGTGGGGATGAGATCTTCTCCGCGGGGATCGACGTCAAGACCGTTCCCCACTATGACGCGGCCACGCGCCGAGAAATGGTCCGTGCCATCAACCGGACGATCCTCGCGCTCTATCGCTTCGAGAAACCGACCGTCGCGGCCATCGGCGGCCATGCGCTCGGTGGCGGCCTCGTCCTCGCCCTCGCCTGTGATTTCCGGCTCGCTGCCGCCGGCCGCTATCAACTCGGCCTCACGGAGGTCACGGCGGGAATCCCGTACCCCGCGGGACCGATGACGGTGGTGCTCGCCGAGCTCGATCACTCTGCTGCGCGAAGCCTGGTCTTGAGCGGCCAGGTGTTCGAGCCGACGGCGTCCTCCGCGGCAGGATTCCTCGACGAGCTCGTCGAGCCGGGTCGGCTGCGAGACGCGGCGGTGGCGCGTGCAGCCTCTCTCGCTGCGGCACCGGCGTATGCTGTCGTAAAGCGCCAGCTCAAGGCCGAAGCCGTTCGGCGGCTCGAACGGATCGTCGCCGAGGACGACGATCCGCTGCTTGGCACGTGGCCGTGAGTCACTTCGCGAGCGATGTCGCGGTCGGGCGTTTCACGATTCGCATCGTGTTCCGCGTCGAGCCCATTCGCCGGGGCTCGTTCGAAGCAACGATACGAGCCGTGCGTCAGCGGGCCAGCCTCCCGGCGAGCCGTTCGAGCGCACGTGCGAGGTCGGGCTTCTGCGTCAGGACCTCGCGTAGCGGGTCCTCGGGACGGCGGTCGAGTCGCGCGGGCAGCGTCGTGATCGTGAAGCGGCGTGGATCGAGGCGCGCGCCGACCTCGGTCCAACGAAGCGGCGTCGATACCGGCGCGCCCGGCAGTGGACGGACGCTGAAGGGTCCGGCGATCGTCTGGCCGTGGCGGTTTTGCAGGTAGTCGAGATACACGCGGCCCGCCCGGTCGCTGACCTTGCGGAGGATCGTCGAGATGTCGGGGTGCTCGCGGTTGACGACGCGCGCGAGCAGCTCACCGAGCGAGCGCGACTCCTCGTAGGTATGCTGGGCGCCGAGCGGAACGAGAACGTGGAGGCCCGTCGCTCCGCTCGTCTTGACGAACGCGGGCAGCTCGATCGAGTCGCAGAGCCGACGAATGGCCAGCGCGAGCGCCACGACGTCGCGGAACGGCGCCCCCTTGGGATCGAGATCGAGGATGCACCAGTCGGGCCGCTCCAGGCTGCCGACCCGGCTCGACCAGAGATGAAGCGGGATCGTGCCGAGGTTCACGAGATAGAGAAGCGAATCGACGTCGTCGCACACGAAGTAGTCGATCTCGCGTCCCGCGTGCTCGCTCCACACTCGCTCCGTGCGGATCCATTCGGGAGCGAAGCCCGGCGCGTCCTTCTGATAGAAGGACTTGCCTGCGATCCCGTCGGGAAAGCGCGTGAGCACGAGCGGACGATCTCGCAAATAGGCAAGGAGCCACGGCGACACCCTCCGGTAGAACTCGATGAGATCTCCTTTGGTGTAGCCTTCCTCCGGCCAGAAGACCTTGTCGAGGTTGGTGAAGCGAATGACGCGCTCCAGAGACGCGCCTGCTCGGGCGGACGGCTCGGGAAGCGCACCCGGGAAGCCCTCGGCGACGCAGTCGTCGACGCTCTTGTCTTCGCGTAACCGCAGAAAGACCGGCTGACGAAGGAGGCCGTCACCCGTCCACTCCTTGAAACGAACCTCGCAGACGAGCTCGGGCGCGACCCAGCGATCGCCCTTGCCCGTCGGGAGCGGGCCCGAGCAGCGGGGGGTGGCGAGCCGGCGTGCCTCGAGTCGCTGCCGCAGCTCGCCAAGCAAGCGCTCGTCGAATCCGCTACCGACGCGGCCGGCGTAGCGAAGCCCGCCATTCGCGCGCACGGCGAGGTGGAGCGCCCCGATTCCCGACCGCGAGCCTTTCGGCTCGGTGAAGCCGATGATTGCGAAATCGCCGGTCGTCTCGTGGCGGAATTTGAGCCAATCCGCGGAGCGCCCTTCGCGGTAGAGGGAGGACGCGCGCTTCGCCACCATGCCTTCGAGACCGAGCCGGCCGATCTCTGCGAAGAGATCCTCGCCGCGCTCCTCCACGTGATCGGTGAAGCGGAGCGGACCGGCGCGGGGGAGGACCTCGCGGAGGATTTGCTTCCGCTCGACGAGCGGCAGCCGTCGCAGATCGTAGCCTTCGAAGGCGAGGAGATCGAAGACGTAGGCGGTCGCCGGCTGCTCGAGGGCGCCGCGCGCGACGTCGAGCGGCCGCGTCAGCTGAGCGCGCTTCTGCAGGCGCTGGAAGCTCGGCCGCCCGGTCTCGTCGAGCACCACGACTTCGCCGTCCATCACCAGCTCCTCGAAGGGCAACGAGCGGACGGCTTGCGCGATCTCCGGAAAGGTGGCGCTCACCTCGTTGCCGCGGCGGTAGAGAAGGCGGGCTTCGCCGCTCTCGCGCCCGAGCAGCAGGCGGTATCCGTCGTACTTGAGCTCGAAAAGCCACTGCTTGCTGGAAAACGGCCGCTCGCGGGTCTCCGCGAGCATCACCCTCACTCCACTGGCACGCACCGGATGCTTCGGCACGCCGACCCGTTCGAGGCGGGCGACGATCTCCGTTCCGCGGGTATTGCCCGCCCGGAGCTCTTCGAGAGTCAAGCCCGAGAGCACCGAATCTTCGGCCGGCGGCATCGCGGGCGACGCCCAGGCGTCCGCCTTCTTGATCAACAACCAATCCTTCACCGAGCGCTTGAGCCGGGCGAGCGTCCAGACGCCGCGCAGCTTGTAGCCCTTGAGCTCGAAGAGGAGCTTCCCCTTGGCAAGACCGCTCTCGGGGTCCTCGAGGGGAACCCAGGTTCCGCGGTCCCAGACGATGACCTCTCCCGCACCGTAGTTGCCCGCGGGGATCACGCCCTCGAAGTTCGCGTACTCGAGCGGATGATCTTCGACGGCGACGGCGACGCGCGTCTCGGCGGGATCGAGCGACGGGCCCTTCGGCACCGCCCACGACTTGAGCACGGCGCCGAGCTCGAGCCGCAAGTCGTAGTGCAGACGCCGCGCGGCGTGCTTCTGCACGACGAACCGCAGCGCGCCCGATGGCGCCTCGATCCGCCCCTGCGAATGGCCGAAGGGCTCGGGGGTGCGTTCCGGATCGCGCTTGCCTCGGTACTCGGCGAGCCGGTCCCGCTCGGGGTTGGCGGCCATCGGCGGGCTATGCTAACAGAAACATTCATGGCTGCGCGCTCCATCGGGTCCGCGACGGTCTCCTTCGGGATGGTCTCGATCCCGATCAAGCTCTATTCGGCGACCGAATCGGCGTCGGGAATCACCTTCAACTGGCTGCACAAGAAGTGCGGCTCGCGCTTGAAGCAGCAGTACTACTGTGCGCGGGAGAACGAGGCCGTCTCCCGTGACGACATGGTCAAGGGATACGAGTTCGCCAAGGACCGCTACGTGACCTTCACTCCCGAGGAGCTGAAAGCGCTCGAGGAGGAATCGACGCAGACGATCGAGATCACCGAATTCGTGCCGCTCGAGAAGGTGGATCCGATCTACTTCGAAAGGCCGTACTACCTCGGTCCCGACAAGGGCGGCGACAAGGCGTACCGGCTGCTCGGCAGGGCGATGCAGCAGACGGGCCGAGCGGCGCTCGGCCGCTACGCGGCGCGCGGCAAGCAGTACCTGGTGATGATTCGCCCGCTCGACGGCGCGCTGGTCATGCAGCAGCTGCACTACGCCGACGAGATCCGTTCGCGCAGCGAGGTGCCGATCGGCGAAGCCGAAGTCCGGGATGCCGAGCTGAAGCTGGCGGTGCAGCTCGTCGAACAGATCTCGACCGACGCGTTTCGGCCCGAGGCGTACGAGGACGACGTCCGCAAGCGCGTCCGCGAACTCATCCAGAAGAAGATCGAAGGCGAGGAGATCTCCGCTCCGCCGCCCGAGGCCCGCCGAGGAGCGCAGATCATCGACCTCATGGAGGCGTTGAAGGCGAGCCTCGGCGCCAAGCGCGCAGCGCCTTCGCCGGTCGAGGCTCCATCCGAAGAGCGGAAGCCGGCGCGGCGTGCTCCGCGAGCCGCGTCGCTCCGCAAGGCGGCGCGGGAAAAGAGCTCCAAGACCTCGGGAGCATGAGCGGGTACACCTCTCGCGAGGTGGCGAAGCTTCTCGGCCTTTCCGTCGGCCGTGTTCGGGGATTCGTTCGTAGCGGGTTTCTGGCCCCGGAGCGGGGGCGGCGAGGGGAGCTCCGCTTCTCCTTTCCGGACCTCGTGCTGCTCCGCGCCGCGAAGGAGCTCGTCGGCCAGGCGATCGCGCCGCAGCGGGTGCGCGCCGCGTTGCGGAAGCTTCGAGCCGAGCTGCCGATCGGCCGACCGCTGAGCGCCTTGTCGATTTCCGCGGAGGGCGGTCGGGTCGTCGTGCGCGACGGCCGGCGGCGCTGGAATCCGGAATCCGGCCAGCAGCTCTTTTCGTTCGATGTGGCAGAGCTCGCCGACAAAGTCGCGCCGCTCGCCGAGCGCCGCGTCGCCGAGGCTCGAGTCGCCACCGCCCGCTTGCGCGCGGAGGATTGGTACGAGCTTGGTTGCGAGCTCGAGACGAGCCGTCCCGAAGACGCGCGGGATGCGTACCGGCGGGCGATCGAGCTCGATCCGACTCACGGCGCGGCCCACACCAACTTGGGGAGGCTGCTGCACGAGGCCGGAGAGATCGGAGCCGCGGAAGCCCACTATCGTCAGGCGCTCGTCGCCGAGCCGAACGACGTGACGGCCTCGTTCAACCTCGCCGTGGTGCTGGAGGATCGAGAGCGCATCGAGGACGCGATCGCCGCCTACCAGCGCGTGCTCGCCATCGACGGCAGCTATGCCGATGCTCACTACAACCTTGCCCGCCTCTACGAACGGCAGGGGCGAGGCGTCGTGGCGGTGCGGCACTTGCGGGCCTATCGCCGGCTGGTGAAAGGCCGCTAGCGGGCAGCGTACTGGGCCGTTGCTGTGCTCGGCTTTCCAAAAGATCGGCTGCCCCGAGACTTAAGAACGATTGTCTCGACGTGAGGAGTGGCGTAAAGGCCATTTGTTCGGACCTCGCGGTGCCTTCCCCATATAGAGAAGGTTCGAGCTCCCTCCCTCCAGATGACGGCCACCGGAGATGCGGATAGGATCGCGGTGGCCGTCACTTACCTGCGCTTGTGCTCGAAGCGACGCCTGCTAGAAGGGTAGAAACAGGCGAGCCGCGCTCGCCGCGCCATGCGAGGTGGATATGCCGAAGGACACGCTGACGATCATCGATAATCGGACGGGCAAGCAATACGAGATCCCGATCGAGCAGGGAACCATTCGGGCGATGGACCTTCGCCAGATCCAGACCGATCCCGACGACTTCGGTCTCATGACGTACGACCCAGCCTTCACCAACACCGCATCCTGCAAGAGCCGCATCACGTTCATCGACGGCGACAAGGGGATTCTGCGCTACCGCGGGTATCCGATCGAGCAGCTCGCCGAGAAGAGCACCTACCTCGAGACCGCTTACCTCATCGTCAAGGGGGAGCTTCCCAATCGCGAGCATCTCGAGATGTGGGATCACAACATTACGATCCACACGATGGTCCACGAGAACATCAAGAAGTTCATGGATGGATTCCGCTACGACGCGCACCCGATGGGGATGCTCGTCAGCACGATCGGAGCACTCTCGACCTTCTACCCCGATGCGAAGAACATCTTCGACCTCGAGTCACGGCGCGTGCAGACCCGCCGGCTGATCGGCAAGGTGCCGACGATCGCCGCGTACGCCTATCGACAGAGCCTCGGTCTGCCGTATGTCTATCCCGACAACGAGCTCTCCTACACCGCCAACTTCCTGGCGATGCTCTTCAAGATGACCGAGATCAAGTACAAGCCGAACCCCGTGCTGGAGCGGGCGCTCGACGTGCTCTTCATCCTCCACGCCGACCACGAGCAGAACTGCTCGACCAACGCCGTGCGCAGCGTCGGCAGCTCACAGGTCGACGCGTATTCCGCGGTCGCGGCGGCCACGGCCGCGCTCTACGGCCCGCTTCACGGCGGCGCCAACGAGGCGGTGATTCGCATGCTGATGGAAATCGGGTCGGTCGCCAACGTCCCGAACGCCATCAAGAAGTTCAAGGCGGGCGAGGGGCGGCTGATGGGCTTCGGTCACCGCGTCTACAAGAACTACGACCCGCGCGCGAAGATCATCAAGCAGATCGCCGACCAGGTATTCGAGGCGACGGGGAAGAATCCGTTGATCGACATCGCCGTCGAGCTCGAGCGGATCGCGCTCGAGGACGACTACTTCGTGAAGCGGAAGCTCTATCCGAACGTCGATTTCTATTCGGGCATCATCTATCAAGCGATGGGCTTCCCGATGACGATGTTCCCGGTACTGTTCGCGATTCCGCGCACCTCGGGATGGCTCGCGCAGTGGGCGGAGATGGTGCGCGATCCCGAGCAGAAGATCGCTCGGCCACGGCAGATCTACATCGGTGAGAACGAGAGGCAGTGGCTGCCGATCGACAAACGTGCCGAGCCTTCGTCGCGTGAGGACGCGGTCACGGATCAAATTTGAAGAGCCTGCGGGTTTCAGGCTTCGGGCTACGGGAAAAGGCATCGCGATGCCATTCCCGTAGCCTGTAGTCCGTAGCCTATCGTTTGCCCTTCTTCAGCTCCTCGTCCACCATCGCCTTCATTCCTTCGAGCGAGCGGTTCATTCTCCCGCTTGCCGTTGATGCGGCTGGCCTCGAAATCGGCGCGCCGGCGGGAAGCCAGCGGTTCTTCCTGGCGTTTGAATCTCCCTTTGCCTCTGGCGCGCGCCGAGGCGTGCTGCGAATGAAAAGAGCCCGCGCGAGCTATCGCACGGGCTCTCGGGTGGCTGCGGACGAAGCGGACCTGCGCCTAACCCTTGTTCTTTTTCAACTCCTCGTCGACCATCGCCTTCATTCCCTCGAGCGAGCGGTTCATCACCCGCTTGCCGTTGATGAACATCGTCGGCGTGCCTGTCACATCGACGGTGCGGCCGACCTCCAGGTCGGCGCGCACGGCCTTCTCGGTTTCGGGGGAGGCCATGTCGGCATCGAACTTCTTTATGTCGAGGCCGATCGCCTCGGCCTTCTTGCGGATCTCGCCCATCGATAGATCCCGCGAGATCTTGAAGAGTTCGTCGTGCATCTCCCAGAACTTGCCCTGGTTGCCGGCAGCCACCGAGGCCTTGGCCGCGTTCATGGCGTTCTGATGAATCTGCTCGAGCGGGAACTGCTTGTAGACGAAGCGAAGCTCCTTCGGGTAGGCCGCGAGGACCTGGTCCACCAGACCGGTGGACTGAGCGCAGAAGGGTCATTGGAAGTCGCTGAATTCGACCAGCGTGACGGGAGCGTTCTTTGGTCCACGGATCGCCGAGCTGCCGAGTGCGATCTGATAAATCTTGTTGGGATCGATCTGTGGTCGCCCGCCGGTCGGCATCTGCTGGAGCTTGGTCTGGATGTCTTTCAGCACCTTGTCCTGCGCGTCGAGCCGCTCGAGGATCGTTTTCTGCGTATCCTTGATCTCCGAGAGGTCGGAGGCGTGGGCGGGTGTCAGCACGCCCAGGCTCGTGACTGACAGCACGACGGGAAGCCAATGTGTTCTCATTTTTCGGTGAACCCCCTTGGTTGTCCGAGACGAAGCCAATATAAACGTTCGGTCCAGAGGAAAGTCAAATGCGGTGAGAGGAGGACAGCATGAAGCTCTATACGGTACCGCTCAGCAACTTCGGCAACAAGTCGGTGATCGTCGCCTACGAGAAGGGCTTGAAGCTCGAGGTCGTTCCGCCACCCGGAGACATCAAATCGCCCGAGTACCTGGCGATCAATCCGCTCGGTAAGATCCCCGCACTGCAGGTCGACGGTATGGTGATCTCGGAGTCCGAGGTCATCAACGAATACCTGGAGGACAAGTTCCCGAGCCCGCCGCTGCTCCCGAAGGAGCCGGAGGCACGCGCCCGTGTGCGCGGGTTCACGCGTCATCACGATCTCTATCTCGACCCGCCGATGCGCGCGCTGTTCTTCCAGATGGACCCGAAGACGCGCAACGCCGAAGTCGTGAAGCAGAGCCTCGCCGAGCTCGACAAGCAGCTCGACTACCTCGAGAGCCGCATCGGCTCCCCATGGGCCGCGGGACAGTCCTTCACGCTCGCCGATTGTGCGCTGGCGCCGTCCATTTGGTACGTCGGCAAGATCGCTCCCGCATTCGGCGCGGGCGATCCTTTTCTCAAGCGGCCGAAGCTCAAGGCCTGGTTCGAGCGCGTCCAGCAGCGACCGTCGGTCAAGCGTGCGCTCGAGGAGCAAGGCCAAGCCCTGGCAGCGATGATGAGCGGGAGGCAGTGAGCACGCAGGGCACGCAAACGCGGACGCGCGGGCCGATCCGCGACGGATGCTTCACCGAGCCAGGTCGACGGGGCCTGCATCGGTCTCTGTCACATCCTGGGTGGGGGTAGCGTTTGCGCGATCCAGACGTTGAAGACGGAAGGCTGACGACGGTGGACCGCTCTGTGGGACGGTGGCCACTGCGGGTCGCGATGACCGCCGCCGCCGCGTTCGTGATCGGTCCGGCGGCGGCGCATTTCGGGATCGTGCCGCCGTTCGCCGGCTTCGTGATCTTCGTTCTCGGCGGCGTCACCGGTCTCTGCAACGCGATCGCCGGGGTCGTGACGTTCCGGCGCGGAGCGCGCGGCCGCGCGGCCGCGATCCTCGTGCTCAGCGGGATCCCTGCGCTCCTGCTGATCTATGCATCGGCGCGCGGTCTCGGCAAACCCGCGATCAACGACATCACGACGGATCTCACCGAGCCGCCGAACCTCGTCAACGCTCAGAGCCAGCCCGGGAACAATGGGCGTGACATGGTCTACCCGGAGTCCTTCAAGGAGATCGTTCGCGCGGCGTACCCGGATCTGAAGCCCCTGCACCTCGACGAATCCCCTGACGCGGTGTTCGCGCGGGCGGTACGCCTCGCTCAGCAGCAACCCAATTGGCAGGTGCTGTACGTGAACGGCACCAGTCGTCTTTTCGAAGGGGTAGCGACGAGCGATCTCTTCCGCTTTCAGGACGACTTCGTCGTGCGTGTCCGCGCCGATGGCGCGGGATCGATCGTCGACATGCGCTCGAAATCGCGCGACGGTAAGGGCGATCTCGGCGTGAACGCGGAGCGCATCCGCGCCTTCTTGTCGGAGCTTTCCGGTGGAAAGTGAGATCTTCCGGCCACCGGCTACCGGTCAAGACTTCGTGGAGCTTCGCGCGGTAGCCGGAAGTCGTTAGCCCCGAAGCAAAATCAACCGGCGGGGCGAAACGCGGGGCTCGCGCCTGGCGCAGGCCGCGTCACGAGCGCCAAGTCTACCACGATGCCGTCTTTTGGGGCATGGAACGCTTCGAGAAAGAAGCTCGTGGCGGACAAGCCAGGCGCGAGCCCACCGCGTTCAGGTTACACAGGTTACAGAAGAAATTTCGGATCGAGGTTAGCCGTCAGTCCGTAGCCGGCAGCCGCCTTCCGTCGGCTTGTCCTCTCACGCCTCTCTGATAATATCCGCGATTGGTGGCCGAGACCCGCAAAAAGCGTCCTCCGCTGACGTCGCTCTATCCTTGGCTCCGCCGCGATTACTTCAAGGCCAGCATCTCGTACATCGTTTCGATCGCGGTGCACGCGCTGATTCTGCTCTTCTTCGTCGCCACCATCGTGCTCGACGGCGGCGGCGGTGCGGGCGACAGCATGGGAGGGAAGGGCGAGATGTTCTCGACGCTCTCGGGGCACGGAGAGCTCGACCGGCAGACCAATCGGACGGAGGAATCGAAGTCGCTGGAGGAGGAGATCGCCAAGGCGGTCGAGCAAGTGCAGCCGCTGCCGGAGGTCGCCAGCGAAGTTACGCCCGACCTCTCCGACGTGGGCGTGAAGCTCGCCGCGGTCGCGCCGAGGATCAACCCGCTGCCGCAGGCCTCGGCGCTGCGCAACATGGGCTCGACCGGCGGTGGCATGGCGCTCGGCCCGGGGATCGGCGCCGGCGGCGGCCTCGGTGGGGGGATCGGGCGAGGCTTCGGGCGCGGGTTCGGTGACTTCGTCGGCCTGCTCGAGAAGACCGGCTTCGACGTCGTCTTCGTGATCGACGCCACCGACAGCATGGACTTCGTGATCGACCCGGTGAAGCAGCAGCTCGCGACCCTCGTCGATACGATCCGCAAGCTCGTGCCGAACGCGCGAGTCGGCCTCGTGCTCTACAAGGACAAGGGCGAGGAGTTCGTGGTTCGCAAATCGGACCTCACGTTTCACCTCGACAAGCTCCGCTCGTTCATCGGCAACATCCAGGCCAGAGGCGGCGGCGACTACGAAGAGGCGGTGATGGACGGTTTGAAGACGGCCACGCAGCAGATCAACTGGCGGAAGTACGCGCACCGGGTGATCGTGCTCGTGCCGAGCTCCCCCGCCCATCCGCAGGAGGTCCAGCAGACCGAGGAATTCGTTCGCTCGTTTCACCAAAACGGCGGAATCGTCCACGTCCTCGACCTCGCCGAGATCATGCACCGCAACTACGAGGTCGAGGTCTACACCAAGATGTACGGCCACCCGCCAGACCAGATCTCGCCCATGCCGGTGTTCCTCAAGGATCTCCAGACCTACTGCGCGAATCTCGCCAGGCTCGGCGGCGGTGAGCTGTTGCCGATTGGTCAAGGCGACCGGATCACCGAGCAGCTGATGATCGCTGCCTTCGGGCCGAAGTGGAGGAAGGAGGTCGAGAAATTCGCTGCGGGAAGATGATTCCGGCCCTCCTGCTCACGATCATCGGCCTCCGCGTCCCGGCGGCGAATGCGGCTTCGCTCTCCGAGCTCTCGGAAGAGGTGGATCGCGCGGTGGCGGGCCAGCTGGGCGAGCAAGAGGAGCAGGCGCTCTTCGGCAACCTCGCCGACGTCTCCGTCGAGGTGGCGAATCGCTACGACACGTGGGTACGGTCCCAACGGTCCGGGATTGCGGAGGCGCGATCCTCGGCGGTTGGTCTCGCTGACGGGCTGCTGCCGCTGCTCGAGCGGCTCTACAATTTTCATCAGGGTCGGATCGACAGGGCGCAGAACGACATCATCGCTGAGGACGGCAATCCCGAGGTGCTCTACGAGCAGAAATGGTGGCAGCTCGATCGCGGCTTCTCGCTCGCGGCGGCCGGGCAATTGTCGTGGCTCCACTACCGGGTGGCCATGCTCCATCCCGAGGACAAGGAGCGGCGCACGCAGTGGCTGAAGAAGAGCGTCAAGGAGTTTTCCGAGTTCGTCTACGCGCAGGACCCGAAGATGAGCGGCGAGAGCTTGCTCGGCCGTGCGATGGCCGAAATGGAGCTCGGTGAGCGCGGCGCGGCGATCGGCGACCTGCAGGCCATCCTCGAGCGCGGCAAGGAATCACCGCTCTACGGCCCCGCGAACCTGGTACTGGCCGAGGCGAAGTCGAGGTCTGGCGGCAGCGATGCCCTCGCGGAGACGCAGAAGCTCCTCGCCGACGCGTCGGCGTCCGCAACGCCGGAGGAGGCGCTGAACCAGATGCGTCTGCTGCGCCTCGAAGCGCTGGCGGCGAGCGCGGGCAAGGGCGGAATGAGCGAGTCGCAGGGACGCGAAGCGGTCGCGCTCGCCCAGCAACTCTCCGAGCTCGGGCCGGGCTGGTCGAAGCGGGTCTACGAGATCGCGGTCTCGCACCTTAAGGATCCCCGCCAGCTGCTCGGCAACACCGTGTCGGCCGAATGGATCGCGGCTGAAAACCTGGCGAGCGTGGACAAGTTCCGGGAAGCGATTCCGGCATACGAGGCGGTGCTGCGCAGCACGGATCCCGGAGCTCGGCAGCACGCCAACGAGGCGCATCATCGCCTCGGCGTCTGTTACTTTCGCCTCAACCGCTACTCCGAGGCGGAGCGCGAGTTTCGCGCCTACTTGAACGCCGCGCCGCAGTCGCGGCTGGCTGCCGAAGCGGCGTACCTCCAGTTCCGTTCGGCGGAAGGGATCTACCGCGAGCGTCCGACCGTCGAGACGCGCAGCCTGTTCACGGCCGCCGTCGAAAACTACGTGAAGAACTATCCCCGGCACGAGAATGCCTACGAAGGAGTGTTTCGCTGGGGAGAGATCCTGCAAGGCGAGCGAAAGTTCCAGGAAGCCGCCGATGCATTCGCTCGGGTCAAGGGTCCGCCGGCCTTCGAGGTGCGCGCGGCGGCCGCCGAGCTGCAATGCCTCGCAGACGTGCTGTCCGATGCGCCGAAGGATGCGCAGAAGGCGTGGGCGGACCCGCTCCGCGCTCGCGCGGCGCGGGCCTACGAGCGCTTTCAACGGGTCGCTGCGGATGGCCGGTCGGGGGCGACGGCGGAGCTTCGAGCGCGCGCGACGTTGGCCAAGGCGATGAGTGAGAGTGTCGGACCGTCGCCGCGCTTGGCCGACTCGTTGGAGACGCTGCGGGATTTCGAGAAGCGGTATCCGTCCGCGACCGATCTCCACCTTCTGGCCACCGCGCTCCGTCTCGCGTCGGCCAGCGGTCTCGGTCGTTACGACGATGCGGCCAAAGGAGTCGCCAGCCTGCCTCCGGTGCAGAAGAATGCCGGCTTCGCCGACCTGCTCGAAAAGATCGCCCACAACTTCCTTCGCACCTCGGCCGATGCCGCCCCGACCGATCCCGCGATGGCGCAGAAGTGGGCGGCTCTAGCGGCGAACATTTTCGATCGCCTGAGAGCCGACGGGCGGCCGATCCCGGGCGACGTCAAGTCGAACCTCGCGCAGATCTACGCCGAACAAGGGCGTCTCGACGAGGCGGCGGTGCTCTATCGCGACCTGGTTACGGAGTCGCCGAAATCGAAGACCGTGCTGCGCAACGCAGCGATGGTGGCCGACCGGCGAAACGCCGCGGCGGACTCGGCGGACTATTGGGCGCGCCTGGCGATGCTCCAGGAGGTGGCGACGCCGGCCTGGTACCAAGCCCGCTTGTCGACAGCCGGTAGTTTGATCGCGGCAGGACGGAACGACGAGGCGTGCAAGAGCGTCCAGGAGGTCGACGGATTCCGGCCCGATTTGCGCGATCGACCGACGAAGAAACGGTTCGAGGATCTGGCCGCCAAGGCCTGCAACGTACCAAAGGGGTAAGGGCGTGCGAGCACGGAACCCATCGGATCACACCGCGAATGGCCGCGCGCACGGGGGCGGCCTCAACAGAGGCTAAGAAGGAGGACCCATGGAGGGTGCAGCAGCCACAGCCGCAACGGGAGCCGCAGCAAACATCAATCTGATCGACCTCATCAACCAGGGTTGGTACGCGACCTACCCGCTGATCCTCTTCTCGGTGGTCATGACGAGCATCGTCATCGAGCGCTTGTGGTCGATGCGCGGGCTATCGGGTGGGATCCAGAATTTCACCGAAGACGTTTGCCAACACCTGCGGAAGGGGGATCTGACCTCGGCCTCCAAGCTGATCGAAGCGAGCCAGACCAGAGCACCGGCGGCGCGCATCTATTTGGGGCTGCTGCCGCTCATCCGCATGGGCGACATCGAAGAGATCCTCGAGTACGGCGAGCGCCGCCGGCTCGACGAAGGACGGCTCTTGAAGCGCGATGTCTGGATCCTCGGGACGATCGGGGCCTCGGCGCCGTTCATCGGTCTCTTCGGCACCGTCATCGGCATCATCAAGGCGTTCCATCAGATGGCGGTGATGGGTACGGGCGGCTTTGCCGTGGTTGCCGCGGGGATCTCCGAGGCGCTGATCGCGACCGCGCTCGGACTCATCGTCGCGATCATCGCGGTCATCTTCTTCAACTTCCTGCAGGTGAAGATCGGGAACCTCGACACGCTGCTACGCGTCGGGCTCGGCAAGGTGCTCGAGGCCGCCGATCTGGGAGGCGTCCATGGCGCTAAGTAAGTTCAGCGCGGAGGAGTCGGGGGAAGGGCTCATGGCGGAGATCAACATCACTCCGCTCACGGACATCTTTCTCGTGCTGCTGATCATCTTCATGATCACCACCTCGGTGATGGTGGAGTCGGCGGCGAAGGTGAATCTCCCGAAGGCGACGCAAACGGTGCAAGAGGCGCGGGGCTTGACGGTCATGGTCACCGCCGACAACAAGATTTTCGTCAATCAGCTGCCGGTCGAAGTCTCGCAGCTCCAGGCCACGCTCCACGACCTCCTCGCGGACGATCCGAAGAAGCTGGTGATCCTCCAGGGGGACCAATCGGTGCTGCTCGGTGAGGCCGTCCGCATCATGGACCTTGCCAAGCGGGCAGGGGCACAAGCGATTTCGATCGCGGCGCAGAAGCAAGAGGCGCCCTCGGCTGCTTCCGGCGGCCCGTAGGAATCGCCGGAAGCAGCCGATGGACCCCGCAGAGTCCGAAGACGGCCCTCTCCGTTCGTGGGAGGAAGGGTCGTCTCGACGCGTGCTGGGGACGAACACCTACGGCCCCCGGCTCCCGTTGGTCGCGTTCGAACGTCTGACTGGACGTTCAAATCCTCCCTCGGTCCTGCGCGCGCGCCGAGACGATCCCGATCACCACGCCCCGGCGAAGGGGGTGGAAAATGCCTCAGTGCACCCCGCTGCCGGCGACCAGCATCGATGGATCGATGCCGAGGCCGCGCAGCGTTCGCTCCCAAATCGACTCTAGGGGTGTGTGAAACACGAGGTCCGGGACGGCGCGGGCGGTCAGCCACGCTCCGCTGCGCATCTCGACCTCGAGTTGCCCGGGTGCCCAGCCGGCGTAGCCGAGAAGAATTCGGAACTCGGTCGGCGGCCGCCGACAGAGCGTACGAAACGTCTCCATGTCCGAAGCGATGCGAACCCCGGGAGACACCTCGCGGGAGTTCACGACCACGTCGTCCGGGATCTCGCCGTGCAGTAGGAAGCCCTGCTGGGTGCCGACGGGGCCGCCGAAGAGCGCGGTCGCCGCTTCGTCGCCGCCCCAGTCGACGTTCAAGCCCGAACAGATCTCATGCACTTTGCTTTCTCCGGCGCGATTGATCACGACGCCGAAGGCGCCTTGGTCGCTATTCTCGATGAGCAGGACAACGGTGCGGTGAAAGTTCGGGTCGAACAGGTCCGGCATGGCGATGATCAGCGCGGGTGCCGCGAACTCGTCCATGGACGTACTTTGACAAGAAGCGAATCGAAGGTCCAGCTGCGTCTCAGGGACGCACGTCGCGCGGATGGCTCCGAAAGAACGCGAGCATCGAACGAACCAGAGGCCGACTCCGACCACGGCGGAAGCGACGCGACACCGGCGCCCGTTCTCGCCGAGATCCGATGGTTCCGCAGAATATTTGAGCGGCTGAAACGGGCGTCAACGCTGCGTTTCGCGCTTGCCCAGAAGCAGCTCCGCGGCACGCTTGGAAACGGCAAGTACGAGCTGCCCCATCTTCGGATGCTCCGGCTCGAGGTCCACCTGCACGCCATGCAGAGCGAGCGCCTTCGTACAGATCGGCCCGATCGAGGCGACGACGACCCGCTCGAGCGCCGCGCGCAGCGGGTCTCTTTGGTCGTCCTCCGCAACCCGAAAGAGGTGCTCGACCTGAATCGCGCTGGTGAACAGAGCTACGTGGATCCGGCCGGCGACCAGGTCGGCGATCGCCGCGCGCAGCGGCCCGAGGTCTTCGGGAAGCGCCCAGCGGTAGATCGGCACGCGGAAGACGCTGGCGCCGCGATCGGTGAGCCCGCGGATGAGCTCGGGGTTTTCTGCGCCATACTCCTGAACGGCGACTCTCCGTCCGCAGACCGACTCGCGCGCGTCGATCGCGGCGAGAAGCTCCCGCCACGTATTCGGTTCCGGGACGACGATCGTCGGACGGAGGCCGAGCTCGGCCAGCGCCGCGCGCGGCTTGGGGCCGCGCACGACCGTGATGATCGTCGACAAGGCCGAAGCGAGGCGCGACGAGGGGAGAGCGGGCGCAACGGCCTCGACGAGCAGCCGCGTGCCGACGCCGGTCAGGAAGATGACGATGTCGATTTCGCCGCGGGTCAATCGTTCGGCGAACTCGCTGGCGGCCCGGCTCTCCGGGAGCGGCATCTCGCGCATGGCGGGCGCGCTCCGGGGCTCTCCGCCGTGGCGGCGAACGAGCTCCGCGATCTCGACCGAACGGCGGCTCTCGAACGAGACGACACGTAGGCCAGCGAGCGACATGAAAAGGGCCACAGGCTACGGGCTACGGGCAAAGACCCAAATGCGTCTTTCCCGTAGCCCGTAGCGTGCTACACGACCTCTTTCTGCTTCAGCGCCGCGACCTCGTCCCACGAGAGGCCGAGATCCTGCGTGAGGATCTCCTCGGTGTGTTGCCCGAACTCGGGAGCCGCGCTGCGAATGCCACCCGGTGTCGCCGAGAGTTGGAAGGGCATGCCGATCATCTGGATCGGGCCGAAAGCGGGGTGCTCGAAGTCGACGACGTAGTCGTTGGCTTTGACCTGGGGGTCGTCGGGCAGCTCGTTGACGCTCTGCACCGGCGAGAAGATGAAGTCTCCTGAC
Source organism: uncultured delta proteobacterium (assembly GCA_963745025.1). Lineage (GTDB taxonomy): Bacteria > Desulfobacterota > Binatia > JACPRU01 > JACPRU01 > CAVQIG01. The sequence goes on along the minus strand of CAVUWD010000006.1, from coordinate 291,773 downwards.
TCGCGCAGGATTTCGATCCATTCGGTCAGCGGCTTCTTCTCGAACGCCGCCGCCAATCCCGCGATCGCCTCCCCCGCGTTGGCCATACGTGACGGCGTGTCTTGGAAGCGCGGGTCATCGGCCAGCCCGTCGGCGCCGAGGGCCCGGCAAAAGTTCTTCCAGTAGCGGTCGGCCTGCAACATGCCGAGCGCGATCCAGCGATCATCCGCGCATCGGTAGTGATTCCACAGCGGGTTGAACGTCCAGCTCCGCGAAGCGCGAGGCATGTGATTGCCGAGGATCAGCCGAGCCGAGAGATTCAGCCCCTGTAGAAACATCATGCTCGACAGCAGCGACGCATTGACCTCTTGACCGACACCGAACCGTTCACGGGCATGAAGCGCCGTGACCACGCCGAAGGCCAACAGGATCGCGCCCATCTGGTCGGCGATGCCGCCGGCGATCGCGCAGGGCGGCATGTCGGGCTCGCCCGCGGCGAGCATGATCCCGGAGCGCGCTTGCCCGAGGTAATCGAAAGACGGGGAGGCGCACTCGGCACCGCGAGGGCCGTAGCCATTCGCGCTCGCGTAGATGATACGCGGGTTGTGCGTTTTCAAGTCGGCGTAGCCGATCCCGAGTCGATCGGCGACGCCCTTGCGAAAGTTCTGTACGAACACGTCGGAGGTCTTGGCGAGGCGGTAGATGATCTCGCGCGCTTCGGGCTTTTTTAGATCGAGCGTGATGCCACGCTTGTTGCGGTTGTTGGCCGTGAAGTAGAAGTTCGGCCGGTCGCCCGTCTCGAGCCCGGCGAGACGGAGCAATCCCCGCCCGGGATCCCCGCCGACGCGCTCTTCGATCTTGATCACGTCGGCGCCGAGATCGCCGAGGATCGCCGAGCAAACCGGCCCTTGCTGCCAGATCGTCCAATCGAGAACCCGGATCCCTTCGAGAGGCATGGGCATGATCGTCTCCCATCGAAGAATCGGCTACAGGCTAAGGCTACGGGAAAGACTTCGCGAATCGCTTCCTGTAGCCTTGTCGTTGTCTTTTCATTGCGTCTTCATGGCGGCGACGAAACTCAGTATACAAAGCCCGGAGCGAAAGCGAGATGGACGTCAGGGGGTGGGTCCTCGGCGGCGCGGCGGCCGCTGTGTTTAGCGGTGCGGCTTGCACGCCGGCGCCGGACTATCTCTTCGTCGATCCGCGCGTTCAGCCGGTGCGGGTGGAGCTGCGCAAGAGCTTCGGTACGCTGGAACAAGGGTTACGCGCCGGTGGCGATCACCGAATGCGTGTTCTACGAGACCCCGAAGACCGGGACCGACACGGCGGCGTATCCGGCTGAGCTCTGGCGCGTGCTCAGCGTGGCACCTGACCGACCGGTGCTCGAGCTTCGCTACGGCTCTCTGCCGCCGGGATTCGTGCAGGCGACTCCTGCGGGTTCTCCGGCTCCGCCCCTCGAGCCCGGTCATCGGTACTCGGCGGAGTGTAGCGGCGATACGATCGGAATGACCGAATTCGAGATTGCCGAAGTGGTCACGCGACCGGCGCCCCCGCTGCACGAGACGGCTCGGTCGACACCGCCGCCAGACGATCCGCGTGATCGCGGATCGTCTCCTTGACGCGCTCGACGTCGGGGGGGAGCTCCACGGGCAAGTTGGCGAACTGCTCCCCTAGGCCGGCCAGCTCACCCATGTGATAGGCAGCTTTCTGCTCGGCGAACTTGAGGCCGTGCGCCGTGGAGATCACCACGACACGCGACTTCTTCGCAATCACCCCGCGATCGACGAGCTTCTTGAACGCTGCGAGCGCCACGCCGGTGTGCGGGCAGGTGAACATGCCCGTGCGATCGGCGCGCGCCGACTCGTCGGCGAGCTCCTGCTCGCTCGCCTGCTCGACGACGCCGTCGAATCGCTCGAGCATGCGGATGGCGCGCTTGACGCTGACCGGATCGCCGATCTGGATGGCGCTGGCGAGAGTCTTCTTGGCGATGACCGGCTCGAACTCGCGAAAGCCTTTCTGGTACGAACGATAGAGCGGGTTGGCGTTCTCGGCCTGCGCGACGGCGATGCGCGGCAGCTTGCGGATGAGGCCGAGCTCGCGCATGATCAGAAACCCCTTCCGAGCGCGCTCACGTTGCCGAGGTTGCCGCCGGGGATGATCACCCAGTCGGGAACCTCCCAATCGAACTGCTGCACGATCTCGATGGCGACGGTCTTCTGTCCTTCGAGGCGCAGGCTGTTCATCGAGTTGGCGAGGTAGATCGTGTTCGTCACGGGTGATCGCTTGCACGACCTTCATGCAGCCGTCGAAGTCGGTGTCGAGCGACAGCACCAGAGCGCCGTTGGCGAGCGGCTGGACGAGCTGAGCCGTCGAGACCTTGTTGCGCGGCAAGAGCACGATCGCGGGAATTCCCGCGGCGGCGCAGTACGCGGCCAGCGCCGCCGACGTGTCCCCCGTCGACGCGCACGCCACGGCATTGATGGGGCTGCCCCTCGGCGATCATCTGCTTCACCACCGAGACCAGAACCGTCATGCCGAGGTCCTTGAACGAACCGGTGTGGGAGTTCCCGCAGAGCTTGACCCACAAGTCTTCGATGCCGATCTGCTTGCCGTAGCGCTCGGCCCAGAAGAGATTCGTGCCGCCCTCGTACATCGAGACGATGTTCTCGTCTCGCAGGAACGGACATGACCCATTCCTTCTTGCCCCAGACGCCCGACTGCCGTACGGCCAGGTATTGTCGCCGCATGCGCTCATCGAAGAGGCCGATCCACGCGGCCGCCGACCGATCCTTGAGCGCCTCGACGTCGTGGACCACGTCGAGAAGCTCGTCGCACCTCGGGCAGTGATAGATGACGTCAAAGAGGGAGAATCGCTGCTCGCAGCCGTCGATGCACTGAAACCACGCCTCGTACGCGCTCACCCGTCAATACTCGACGGTCGTCGCTCGACAGTCAACAGATGGCGATCGGTCTTCGGTCTCCGCCGACGGCCAGACGCTGGCGAAGAAAAGTCGTGCGCTACCGGATCGGATCCTCTTGGGTGGGTGTCACAGCTCCCAGGGGAGCCTGTACTTCTTCCCAGTGTTGCAGGCTTTGCACGCCGGGACGACGTTTCCTTTGGTGGACCGCCCGCCGCGGACGAGCGGGACGATGTGATCCATGGTGAGCGCCTGCGCTGCAAACCGGCCACCGCAGTAGTGGCAGGTCCCCTTTGCTCGCTGACGCTTCCACCACTGGCTGCGTCGGAGCTCCCGGGCTCGGGCACGCTCGTGTCGGATGTGCTCGTCATCGGCGCTCGCTACGAAGGCGTCGGATGGATCCCGCACGCTGTCGAGGCTATAGGAGACTCGTCCGGGGGAGAAGGCCCATGAAGACGGGGATCGTCACCGACGACAGCTACCTCGAGCACGACACGGGCGCCGGCCACCCCGAACGGCCGGACCGGTTGCGAGCGGTCGGCCGGCTCCTCCAATCGGAGCCTTCGCCGGATTGGATCCGCATTCCCGCTCGTGACGCGAGCGTCGAAGAACTCGCGCGTATCCACGTTCCAGAGCACGTCGAGCGCGTCGCTGCCACCGCTCGGCTCGCCCATTTCGCATTCGACGCGGACACTCCGGCGTGCGCCGGCACGTTCGTCGCCGCGCGCCGAGCCGCCGGCGGCGTGCTCGCGCTCGTCGACGCCGTGATGGCGCGGCGCGTGTCCAACGGATTCGCCCTGGTTCGCCCGCCCGGACACCACGCCGAGCGCGACCGCGTGATGGGCTTCTGCTTCTTCAACAACGTCGCGCTCGCGGCGGCGCACTTGCGCGCCGCACACGGCCTACGTCGCGTGCTGGTCGTCGATTGGGACGTTCATCACGGAAACGGCACCCAGCGTTCCTTTTATCGCGACCCGAGCGTGATGTTCGTTTCTGCGCATCAATATCCCTTCTACCCTGGGACCGGCGCCGCGCGCGAAGTGGGCGCGGGAGAAGGCGAGGGCTTTACCCTGAATCTGCCGTTCCCCGCCGGCTACGGCGATCGGCAGTACGTGCAGGCGTTTCTCGACGTCGTCGAGCCGATCGCACGGCAGTTCGCGCCCGAGTTCATCCTCGTCTCAGCGGGTTTCGACGCGCATCGCCGAGATCCGCTCGCCGGAATGGAGGTGACGGAGAACGGCTTCGCGGCTATCGCCCGAGTGCTGCTGCGAACCGCGCGGGAGGTTTGCCAGGACCGATTCGTGGCAGTGCTCGAGGGCGGCTACGACCTCGAGGGGCTCACACGCTCGATCGCCGCCGTCCTCTCCGAGATGCGGGGCGAGCAGCTCGGCGAAACCGTTTCGCCGCCCGTCGGCGACCCACCGGACCTGCGGCAGCCGCTCGAGATCGCTCGGCATTACTGGCGGATCTGAGACGGAAATCCAGTGGAGGACAGCGGTTCCTCTTTCCGTCGATCCGTACTCGGGTCGACCGCAAACGAACGCGCGTTTCCATCGGCCCGACGATCGTCAGCTGATTCAGGACTCGCTAGAAGTCGCCGCGGAAGAAATCGTCCGGCGGCGGGCCTTGAACCCGTTGCACCATCTGCTCCGGCTCGCTACCTCGTCGGAAACATTCGAGCATGACGTTCCCGTCTCCCGGCACGGCGCGCTGCCCGGTTTTGCCGTCGATGTTCACGAAGACGATATCCGACGGAATCGTGAAGTCCGTGATCGGCATCGTCTCGGTGGCCTGCTGCATGAACTCGAGCCAGATCGGGACCGCGGCGCGGCCGCCGGTCTCTTCCTTGCCGAGGCTCTTCTTCTCGTCGAATCCGACCCACGCCCCGGCGAGCAGCTCTGGCGTGTAGCCGATGAACCAGGCGTCCATCTGATCGTTCGTAGTCCCGGTCTTACCCGCCGCGGGGCGCGCGAGCGCTCGCGCCCGGTGCCCGGTCCCTCGCTCGATCACGCTCTTCAGGATGCTGGTGACGAGGTAAGCGGTTTCGGGCGAGAGCACGTCTTGGGAGGAAGGCCGGCGCTCCTCGATCACATTACCGGCGGCGTCGGTGATGCGGGTGATGAAGATCGGCTCGTAGAGCTTGCCGCCGGTCGCGAACGCGTCGTAGGCACGCACCAACTCGAGTAGCGTCACTTCGGAGCTGCCGAGCGCGATCGAGAGGTTGCGCGGGAAGGGTCGATCGAAGCCGAAGCGCGGCAGATACGAGGTCAGATAGGCTAGCCCGATCTGCTGTGCGACCTTCACCGTTACCACGTTCATCGAGTGCACCAAGGCCTCGCGCAGCCGCGTGGGCCCGTGAAACTCCTGCTCGTAGTTCTCCGGCTTCCAAATCCGGTTGCTGCCGTCGTCGAAGACGATGGGGGAATCGACGACGATCGAGGCCGGTGTGAGGCCGCGATCGAACGCGGCGGCGTAAACGAGCGGCTTGAAGGCCGAGCCCGGTTGCCGATAGGCCTGGACGGCCCGATTGAACTGGCTCCGCGAGTAGTCGTAGCCCCCGACCATCGCTCGCACCAAGCCGCTCCGCGCGTCGAGGGCGAGGAACGCTCCCTCGGTGTCGGGATCCTGATCGAGCGAGACCTCCAACGCGCTCGTCGTTCGCTTCTCGATCTTGACCAACAGCAGGTCACCGGGGCGGAATCGTGTCGGTGTCCAGCCGCGAGCCCATGCCATGCCGGAGGCCGGAAGCACGGCTTCGAGCCCGCCGATTCGGAGCCTCACGTGGTCTGCCGCCGCGCGGATCACCAGCGCTTCGACCGTCGCCCCGGCGGGATAGCCGTCCTTCGGCTCCGTCGCCTCTTGTTGGTCGAGGAAGGGCTGCGCTTCGGCCTCCGAGAGGCGTCGCGTGGGTCCGCGGTATCCCCGGCGGCGGTCGAGTGCCTTCAGGCCATCGCGTACGGATTTCTCGGCGATCTGCTGCATGCCGAGGTCGAGCGCCGTGTCGATGCGTAGTCCGAGCTCGTAGGGTGCACGATTTCCGTACCGATCTTCGAGCAGGCGCCGGATGTACTCCACGTAATCGGGTGCGTGAGGATACGTTTGGCGGCGCTGCCCGACAACGACATGGACCGGGATGCGGGCCGCGACCTCGTGCTGCTCGCGCGGGATGTAGCCGGCGGCTTCCATGCGCTCGAGCACGTAGAGCTCCCGCGACGCGAGCACGCTCGGAATGGTGGATCGGCGAGGTGCGGCTCGGCGCTTGCGGTAGACCGGCCAGCAGCGCCGCCTCGGGCAGCGTCAGCTCCTGCACGTCCTTGCCGAAGTAGACCTGTGCGGCGGCGGCAACGCCGTATGCGCCGGAGCCCAGATAGATCTGGTTCAGGTAGATGTAGAGAATCTCGTCTTTGGTGAACTGTCGCTCCAGCCGCAGTGAAAGCAGGACTTCCTTCAGCTTTCGCTCGTAGCTCTTCTCGGGCGAAAGCAGCAGCGACTTCACGACCTGCTGCGTGATCGTGCTTCCCCCTTGCACCACCTCGCCCGCAATCACGTTGTTCAGAAACGCGCGAACGATGCTGGTCAAGTCGATGCCGTGATGATGATAGAAGTTCGAGTCCTCGGCGGCGACGAACGCCTGGCGAACGACGAGCGGAATCTTGTCGAGGGAGACGAGGTAGCGCTTTTCGAGGAAGAACTCGCCGACGAGCTCTCCGTTTGCGGCGTAGACCTGAGAGGCGACCGCGGGCCGGTACGCGGCGAGCTGCTGCACGGGCGGAAGATCTTTGCGAATCTCGCGTAGAGCCAAGAAACCGATCACTGCGGCGGTGATCGCCGTCAGGGCGGTGACGAAGAGGACAGCACGCATGAGGAAAGCCCGGATCGAGCGCCGAGTGCGGGGGGTCCGGGCGCGTTGCTGCATCTCGGTGCGAAAGACTACGCGCCGTCGAAAACGCGGTCAACACCGTGTGACGGCTCGAAGCCGGGCGAGACGGGCGGGAGGTAATGCCTCAGTCTTGGCCACACGCGCTGGAAATTTTTGAAGCGCTGGATCTTCCGGTCGGCCCGTGCTCGGGTCGACCGGAAGATCCAGCCACCGCGCGCAAGCGCGGAAAGCAATAGACCATCTCGTGGGTTATTGGCTTCCGCGCTCCGGTCGGTTGTGATCGACCCGAGTACGGGCCGATCACAACCGACCGCGCTCTTCGTCGTTCCGAAGCATTCGAGGCGAAGACTGAGGCGTTACGGCGGGAGTTAGTCTCCAGCTCGCTTCCGCGTGACGATTCTGCAGCTTCGCGATAGGGAGTGAGCCGAACCCCGGATTTCGCCGCGGTACAAGCAAAGAGAACAAATTCATGGAATGCGGAATTTTGTTCGTCGTTGCGCTGGGTTGGGAGAGGGCTGCGATCGCTCGCGAAATCGATGCGCTTCCGTTTGGTCGCAAGGACGGCGCTAGGATGTTGCGGGGCAACGAGCAGCACCGAGGCCTGTGGATCCTGCAAACTGGAATGGGATCCGAACGTGCCAGGGCGGCGATTCGGTGGGCGGCGGAGGTCATGCGACCGACCGTCGTGCTTTCGACCGGCTGTGCCGGCTCACTCGTCGCGGGACCCCGTAGCGGCGACGTAGTTGTTGCCGAAGAGATCGTCGACGCTCGCGGGGGCGCGATCGCCACCAACGCCGCCTGGCGCGAGCGCTACCGCAGGGCGGCGGTAGACGCCCGGGTGCCCGTCTGGGAGAGCCGCATGTTGACGACCTCAAGGGTGCTCTTGGGTTCGGAAGAAAAGCGGCGCCTCGGCGAGGAAGCGAACGCTCGGGCGGTAGAAATGGAGGGTGCGGCGCTTGCCGAATGGGCCCAAGCGGCCGGCATCGAGTTCGCCGCCGCGCGGGTGATTCTCGATCCGGTAGAGACGTCACTCCCGCCGGAGATCCCGGGGATCACGACCGATGCGGGTAGCCCATCGGCTCGGTTGCTGCTTCGCGCGATCGGACGGAGGCCGGCGCTGATCCTCGAGCTCGCTCGGCTGGCGGCCGCCACTCTAAAGTGCCGCCGCGCCCTGGCGGCCGTCCATCGCGAATTGATTCGGGGCTTGTCGCACGATGGTGTGTTGCCAAAATCAGTGACGTCCGCTAAAGGAAGTTCCTGACCAGATGGTCAAGCACCCGTAAGCCGAGCGGAGGAAGAAACGGCATGCGCTTTCCGATGCACATCACCACCGATATGATGCGGTGGCAGGTTAAGAACAAACTCAAGGGAAACAAGCGGTTTCCGCTCGTTTTGATGCTCGAGCCGCTCTATACGTGCAATCTCGCGTGCCTCGGCTGCACCCCGGAACGGCATACGGGCGACATCCGTAAACGCCTTTCCCTCGACCAGTGCGTCCAGGCGCTGGATGAGTCCGGTGCTCCAGTTATCTCGATCTGCGGAGGTGAGCCGACGATTTATCCGGAGCTCGTTCCGCTCGTCGAGGCCGCCATCGAGCGCAAACGCCACATCTATCTCTGCACGAACGGCATCCTGTTGGACCGCTTCTTCGAGAAGGCCAAGCCGGACTCCCGCTTGTCGATCAACGTCCACCTCGACGGCATGAGGGAGACGCACGACTTCGTTTGCGACCGCGACGGGGTGTTCGACAAGGCGATTGCGATGATCGAGAAGGGCCTCTCTCTCGGTTACAACGTCTGCACCAACACGACGGTCTTCAGGGAAACCTCGATCGAAGAGATCGAAGAGATGATGCGGCTGCTGGCCGGACTCGGCGTCAAGGGCATGTTCATCTCGCCCGGATACAGTTACGAGAAGCTGTCCACTGACCATTTCATGTTCCGCAAGGAGATCCACGAGAAGTTCACCCATGTTCTCGCGCTCGCGGCCAGATATCCAGTCTACAACACGCCGCTGTTCCTCGAGTTCGCCGCCGGCCGACGCGAATACCCCTGCACGCCGTGGGGCAACGTCACGCGCACGCCGCTTGGCTGGAAGGGGCCCTGCTATCTGATCGGCGAGAAGTACTATCCGACCTGGGACGAGTTCTGGAGCCAGGTCGACTGGGACTATTGGGAGCGCCGCGAGGACGAGCGCTGCCAGAACTGTTTCATGCACTCGGGCTTCGAGCCCTCCGTCGTCCGCAAGCTCGGCGGCAGCTGGAGCGACATGTGGACGATGACGAAGTGGCAGTTCTTGTCGTGAGGTAGAGGTTCGGGTGGTAGCCCTTTGCCGGCTCATGCCGCCGGCGCGGTCGCGTGATTGACCGACTCCCCGACGAGTGAAAAAATCGCGGTGTTGTCCTCGCCTCTCCAACACGCCGCGGAGCTGTTGTCACAGTCGCGGAATGTCGTGGTCCTCACCGGCGCGGGTATCAGCACCGAGTCCGGCATCCCGGATTTTCGCAGCCCGGGTGGGATCTGGACGAAATACGATCCGGAGGAATTCACCTATCAGAATTTCGTCGCCAATCGCGCGCATCGGGAACGCTATTGGAAGATGAGCCTGGACATTCATCCGGTGCTCGCAGCGGCGGAGCCGAATGCGGCACATCATGCGGTGGCCGAGCTCGAGCGACGAGGGCGCGTGCGCGCGGTGATCACTCAGAACATCGACGGCCTGCACCAGCGGGCCGGGAGCTCGCCCGAGCGGGTGATCGAGATCCACGGCACGGCGCTTTCGGTGGTTTGCCTCTCGTGCGGCGATCGCCTGCCGCGTGAGGACGTCCAAGCGCGGGTGCAAGCGGGGGAGGGGGCACCCGAGTGCCGCTCGTGCGGGGGTATTCTCAAGCCGGCCACGGTGTCGTTCGGCCAAGCGATGCCAGAGAGGGAGACGGCGCTCGCCTTCGAGCACGCCGAGCGCGCCGAGGTGTTTCTCGTCATCGGCTCGTCGCTGGTGGTGCATCCGGCCGCATACTTGCCCGTCCGCGCCGTCGAGTCGGGAGCGAAGCTCATCATCGTCAATTTCGAGCCCACGCCGTGCGACCGACTCGCAACCGTGCTGCTGCGGGGCAAGGCAGGCGAAACGATGACGGCGCTCGTTGCAGCGATTGGGCCGTGAGCTGGGATGAGCACCGTCGAAATCCATTCCGCGAACCTCGCCGGAAGCTGGTATCCAGAGGATCCCGAAGAGTTGCGCGCCAACGTGGAGCGATTCCTCGGCGAGAGGCGGAGCGCGGATCCCGCGCTTCGCGCGATCCTCGTACCGCACGCCGGTTACCGCTATTCCGGAAAAGCCGCCGGCGCGGCGTTCGCGAAGGTTGGCCGCGGGCGCTGGCACCGGGCGGTCGTCGTCGCCCCCAGTCACTACCACGCCTTCGCCGGAGCGGCGGTGTTTCCGGGAGCGGGTTTTGCGACACCGCTCGGCGTCGTTCGCGTCGACCGCGAAGCGGCGCGGGAGCTCGCCGCGTGCGATCTGTTCACCGCGACGGCTCGGCCGTATGCGCGCGAGCATTCTCTGGAAATCGAGCTGCCGTTTCTGCAAGTCGTTGATCCGTCCATCGAGCTGGTGCCCGTGCTGGTGGGCGCGCCCGACGATTCCACGCAGCTTGCCGCGCTCGCACCGGCGCTCGGCGTGCTCGACGACGGGGACACGCTCTTCGTCGTCAGCTCCGACTTCACGCATTACGGGGCGCAGTTCGGCTACTTGCCGTTTCCTCCGGACGGACCCGAGTTCGTTTCCGAGGAGCTTCGCCGTCTCGACTTTGGTGCGATCGATCGGATCTGCCATGGCGACGTCGACGGGTTCGAGCGCTACGTGCACGCGACGGGCATCACGGTCTGTGGCCGAGGGCCGATCACGGCCTTTCTGCACCTGTGCGCACGGCGCCTCGTCGGGGAAGTCGCCGCGTACTCGACCTCGCTCGACGTGACCGGAGACTACGAGCACTCGGTGAGCTACGCCTCGCTCGTCTTTCGCCCTCGAGCGGGAGCGGCGGGGTGAGAGTTCCGCTGCTGGATCTGCGGGCGCAGTACGAGACGATCCGCCACGACGCCGAGCGCGCGGTGGCGCAGGTATTCGCCGACCAGCAGTTCGTCCTCGGCCCGACCGTCGAGCGCTTCGAAGCCGAGATGAGGGCCTATACGGGGACGCGGCACGCGATCGGAGTCGCCTCGGGCAGCGACGCGCTGCTGCTCGCGTTGATGGCTCTCGAGATCGGGCCGGAGGACGCGGTGGTGACGACGCCGTTCACGTTCTTCGCCACCGCCGGCTCGATCGCGCGAACCGGTGCCCGCCTGGTCTTCGCCGACATCGATCCCGAGACGTTCAATCTCGCGCCTGCCGCGGTCGCCGCCGCGCTCGCGGAGACGGCGCGCTCGGCGCGGCGCACCGTGCTGATGCCCGTCCATCTCTACGGGCGAGTCGCGCCGATGGCGGCGCTATCGAGGACCACCGCCGAGCACGGTGCGACGATCGTCGAAGACGCGGCGCAAGCGGTCGGCGCGCGCGGCCGCACGGGGGAGGGGACGACGGTGCGCATGGCCGGCACGTTCGGCTTGTTCGGCGCGCTCTCCTTCTTCCCCTCGAAGAATCTCGGCGCCGCCGGCGATGCCGGCATGGTGCTTTGTGCGGACGATCGAATGGCCGAGCGCGTGCGGATGCTGCGCACGCATGGCGGCGTGCAGCGCTACGTTCACGAGCGGGTCGGGGTGAATTCGCGGCTCGATGCGCTCCAGGCGGCGCTGCTCTCGGTGAAGCTGCCGCACCTCGAGCGCTGGAACGCGGCGCGGCGCGAGCGAGCCACCGCGTACTCGCGGCGCTTTCGCGAGGCCGGCCTCGAGCCACGCTGGATCCGGCTTCCGCAGGACGCCGGAGAGGAGCACGTCTTCCATCAATACGTGCTCCGCGCCGACCGGCGCGACGAGCTGCGGGCCGCGCTCGGCGAGGCGGGCGTCGAGACGCAGGTTTACTACCCGATCCCCCTTCACCGGCAGCCTTGCTTCGCCCCACTCGGATTCCGCGCGGGGCAGTTTCCGGAGGCGGAGCGTGCGAGCCGGGAGTGCCTCGCGCTCCCCATCTATCCCGAACTCACGGACGAACAGCTCGATCACGTGGTCGAGACGGTGGCTGCATTTTGCCGCAGCCAATGAAGCGAGCGCGCGGCAAACCCCTGCGTGCGCTCACCGTCGCGGGCTCGGACACGAGTGGCGGCGCCGGGCTCCAGGCCGATCTCGCGACGTTCGCGGCGCTCGGAGTATTCGGCTCGAGCGCGGTAACCGCGCTGACCGTTCAGGACACGCGCGGGGTCTTGGAAGTCCGCCCGGTGTCGGCGGCACTCGTTGCCCGTCAGATCGAGGCGGTGCTCGACGACCTTGGCGCGGACGTCGTCAAGACGGGAATGCTCTGCAACCGATCGGTGGTCGAGGCGGTGGCGGCGGCGCTGGCGCGCGCGCGGCCACGGAACCTCGTCGTCGATCCCGTCATTCGCTCGACCAGCGGAGCGGAGCTTCTCGACCGCGGAGGTGTATGCGCGCTTCGCGAGTCGCTGCTGCCGCTCGCGCGGGTGGTGACGCCGAATCTGGCAGAAGCTTCGATGCTCGCGGCGATCGAGGTCGTCGACCTCGATAGCGCCGCGGAAGCCTGCCGACGCATCCTCGAACTCGGTCCGCGAGCCGTCGTGGTTACGGGCGGACATTTCGCCGGTGATCCGATCGACGTCGTAGCGGACCGGCGGGGAATCCGCCGGGTCTCCGGGCGCCGCATCGGCAAGGATGCACACGGCACCGGCTGCGTGTTCTCGGCGGCCTTGGCGGCGCACCTCGCCGCCGGACGAGGCATCGATGAAGCCGTGAGCCGTGCCAAGCGCTTCGTCGAGGCACGGCTGCGCCGCGCGGCTCGCCTCGGTGGGGGCCGAGCCATCCTCGATTTCCGTCAAGGCAACGCCTCTTCTCGGTTGCACGGGGCCTGAGGTATCATCCACCGCGTTCCATGAATCGCGCCAAAGAAACGCCCGCAGTCAAGAGGGCGCGCCGAAGCCACGCGAACCCGGCACGCGCACGCCCGGCTTCCCACGGCCTCTCGGTCCTCGAGGACATCGGCGCGATTCTCTCGAGCTCGCACGACCTCCAGGAGTCGCTCGAAAGCATCGTGCGGGTGGTCGCCGAGAGGACGAGCACGGAGGTCTGCTCGCTCTACATCTACGAACCGCGTGCACACCGGTTGACGCTCTGGGCCACCGAGGGCCTGAACAAGGCGACCATCGGCAAGGTGCACATGGGACTCAAAGAAGGGCTCACGGGCCTCGTGCTCGAACGCCTCGAGCCGGTGATGGTCGTCGATGCGCTCGCCCATCCCCGCTACAAGTATTTCCCCGAGACGGGTGAGGAGCGTTACCACTCGTTTCTGGGCGTTCCGGTGGTGGAGCGGAAGAAGCCTCTCGGCGTGCTCGTCGTGCAGACGCTGCGGCGGCGGCGCTTCGGTGGTGACGAACTCCGTCTCATGAAGGCCATCGCGGCTCAGGTTGCGAGCATCATCGTTCAGCTTCGGCTCTCGGAGTCGCTGGAGAGCAAGGAGAAGGAACGGAACGAATACCGCCAGCGCATGGTCTCCGCGATCCAGCAGCTGCGCGCGTACGAGAAGCGGCAGGACGCCGACCAGCCATCGGTCGAAGACGGCCCCCGCGCGTCGCGCCTGGTGGGTGTCCCCGCTGCGCCCGGCTTTGGTATCGGTCGCGCGCACGTGCTGCGTCCGCTGGTGAGCTTCGACCAGGTGGGCGAGCTACGCAGCGACAATCCTTCTTTGGAGTGGGAGCGCTTCCAGAAGGCGCTTCGGCAAGCTCTCGGCGAAGTCGAGGGCCTCAAGTCGCGGATGAGCGATCGCGTGCCGGAAGTAGACTCGAGCCTCTTCGACACACACCGGATGATGCTCGAGGACAAGAGCTTCCTCGACAAGATTCGCGGGTTCATCGACGACGGCTTCGCTGCGGAAACGGCGCTGCAGTTCACGATCGACGAGTACGTCGGAGCGTTCGCGCGCATGACCGATCGCTACCTCCGCGAACGGGCGACCGACGTGCGTGACATCGGACACCGGCTGCTCCGGAACCTGCTCGGTGTCGAGGATGCACGCGAGCTGCCGGAAGAGGGGATCCTCATCGCCGAGGAGCTGACACTTTCGGATCTAGCCGCCATCGAGCCGGAGCACCTGACCGGCATCGCGCTCGCCACCGGTGGCGCCACATCGCACGCGACGATTCTCGCCAAATCCTTCGAGATCCCGACCGTCGTGGGCGTCGATTCACTGCTCGAATCCGTGCAGGAGAGCGACCTTCTGATCGTGGACGGCAACTCGGGCATCGTCTACGTTCGGCCTTCGAAGGACGTGCTCGCGGAGTACGAGCGGCTCGACCGGGAATATCGTGCCTTCAACCGAGATCTCGAGTCGCTGCACGATTTGCCCGCCGAGACTCTGGACGGCCACCGTGTCACTCTCGAAGCCAACATCGGGCTGCTGGGGGATTTGGCCTTCGCCAATCGCCACGGGGCCGAGGGGGTCGGGCTCTACCGAACCGAGTTTCCCTTTCTCACGTATCGCGAGTTTCCCGACGAGGAGGAGCAGCTTCGCCTCTACCGCCGCGTGATCGCCGCGCTTGGCCCGAAGCGCCTCACGCTGCGCACGCTCGATCTCGGTGCCGACAAGTATCCGAGCTACCTGCGGCTCGCCAAGGAGGAGAACCCCTTCCTCGGCTGGCGCTCGATCCGCATCTCGCTCGAGCTGCCGGACCTCTTCAAAGTGCAACTCCGGGCGATCCTTCGCGCCAGCGTGCACGCCCGTGTGCGGCTGTTGGTGCCGATGATCTCGAGTCTCGAAGAGGTGTGGCGCACCAAGGAGCTCCTCGAAGAGGCGCGGCGGGAGTTGCGGCAAGCCGGGATCCCCTTCGACGAGGGCATGCCGGTCGGTATCATGGTCGAGGTCCCCTCGGCCGTGATGCAGGCCGAAGAGCTGGCGCGCGAGGTCGACTTCCTGAGCCTCGGCACCAACGATTTGACCCAGTACCTGCTGGCGGTCGACCGCAACAACCGCAAAGTATCTCCGCTCTACGAGCCGCTGCATCCGGCCGTGCTGCGGGCGGTCGCCGCCACCGTTCGTGCTGCGAAGAAGGCCGGAAAGCCACTCGGGATCTGCGGCGAGATGGCGGCGAATCCGCTTTGCGCGCTGGTGCTGATCGGGTTTGGTATCGATCAGCTGAGCATGGGATCGTTCTACATCCCCTCGATCAAGCGGCTGGTGCGCAGCATCGAACACGCGACGGCTCGGGAAATAGCGCACAAAGTGCTCGAGATGCCGAGCGCTCAGGAGATCAAGGGTTACCTGTTCGGGATGATGAAGAAGCTCGGCGTGATCGAGCTGATGGAGATCTATCGCTGAAACGGGTGGAGATCGACTCTCGCGCCAATCGGGAGGTTTCGTTTCGAGACCCGTTCACGGCGACCGATCGAGGGTGCGATATTGGATCGATTCGGCCACGTGTGGCGCGAGAATCCGATCCCGTCCATCCAGATCCGCGATCGTACGTGCGATCTTCAGGATCCGCCCGTAAGCTCTTGCCGACAGGTGAAGTCGGTCGATCGCGGCGTCGAGAAGCCGCTCGCCCGCCGAATCGAGCCCGCAGTGACTTCGCAAATCGCACGCGCCCATTTGCGAATTGCAGACGATCCTCTTGCCGGCGAATCGTTCAAGTTGTCGGCTGTGAGCTCGGTCCACACGGCGGCGGACCTCGGCCGATGACTCGCCCGGCGTTCCGCCGCGGATTTCGTTCGGCAGCAACGCCGGCACCTCGACCTGCAGATCAATCCGATCGAGTAGCGGTCCGGAAATTCGGCCGCGGTAGCGCCGCACCTCGGCTGCGGAGCAGAGGCAGGCGCGGCGGGGATCGCCGAAGAATCCGCAGGGACAAGGGTTCATCGCGGCGATGAGCACGAAGCCCGCGGGAAAGGTGAGGCTTCCCAGCGCACGAGAGAGCGTGACACGCCGCTCTTCCATCGGCTGGCGCAGCACCTCGAGAACGTGGCGTGGAAATTCGGGAAGCTCGTCGAGGAACAGTACGCCGTTGTGGGCGAGTGACACTTCGCCGGGGCGCGGGACGGGGCCACCGCCGACGAGGCCGGCGGCGGAGATCGTGTGGTGCGGCGTGCGGAAGGGACGAACGTTGAGCACCGGCTCGCCGTCGAGCAAGCCGGCCACGCTGTGGATCTTGGTGATCTCGATCGCCTCAGCGAGCGTCGGCTCGGGAAGGATCGTGGCGATCCGCATCGCCAGCATGGTCTTTCCAGCGCCCGGCGGCCCGATCAGAAGCAAATTGTGGCCTCCTGAGGCGGCGACCTCGAGCGCACGCTTGGCGAGCTGCTGCCCGCGGATTTCCGCCAGATCGAGGGCCGGCCCGGTCGTTCGCAGAAAGGAGCGACGCGCGTCGACCCGACACGGCTCGAGGGCGACCGCCCCGCGGACGAATTCTACGGCCTCGCCGAGCGAAGCGACTCCGTAAACCTCCACGCCGGAAACGAGCGCCGCCTCGCGCGCGTTCGCCGCGGGAAGCACGAGCCGGCGCAGGCCGCGGGCGGCGGTGGCATCGGCGACCGCCAGCGCTCCGCGAATGGGCTTGACCCGGCCGTCGAGTGAGAGCTCGCCGAGTACCACGTGCTCGGCAAGGCGCTCGCGCGGCACCTTCCCCGACGCGGCGAGCAGACCGAGCGCGATCGGTAAATCGTAGGCCGATCCTTCTTTCTTGAGGTCGGCAGGCGCGAGATTGATGGTGGTGCGCCCGGCCGGGAACTCGTAACCCGAATTGCGAATCGCCGAGCGCACCCGTTCGCGGCTTTCCCGCACGGCGGCCTCGGGAAGTCCGACGATCTGGAGCTGAGGCAACCCGCGGCCGAGGTCGACCTCGACGTCGACGATCGTCGCGTCGATTCCCTGGAGCGCGCTCGACAAGACCGTGGCGAGCATGAGTCTCTCCAGGGGCGCGGGAGGGCAGCGGAAGGCCAGTTAACGACGGCCGCCCGGGGTTGCGCAAGCAAAAGTTTTGTTTGATAGCTGACCCCATGGCGCAACGATCGTTCCGTGCGTGTCCGCTCTGCGAGGCGACCTGTGGCATCGTGGTCGAAACCGAGGGTCGACAGGTCCTCTCCGTGCGGGGCGACGATCAAGACCCGTTCAGCCGAGGCTACATCTGCCCCAAGGCGTATGCCCTGAAGGATCTGCAGAACGATCCCGACCGGCTTCGCCGACCCGTCCGCCGCACCGGCGAAGGCTGGCAAGAGATCCCCTGGGACGAAGCGCTCGCCGAGGCGGCCGACAACCTGTTGCGCGTCCGCAATCGACACGGCGGAGAGTCGCTCGGGATCTACCTCGGCAATCCGAGCGCGCACAATCTCGGCACGATGCTCTACGGCCGGGTGCTGATCCGCGCGCTCGGCTCTCACCAGCGCTTTTCCGCCACCTCCGTCGACCAGCTTCCGAAGATGATTTCGTCGTGCATGCTCTTCGGCGAGCAGCTTCTCGTTCCCGTGCCGGACGTGGACCGCACCGCCTACCTCGTGGTGATCGGCGCCAATCCGGTGGTCTCGAACGGCAGTCTGATGACCGCTCCGGCGATGCCGAAACGGCTACGCGCGCTGCGCGCTCGTGGAGGCAAGCTCGTCGTCGTCGACCCGCGGCGGACCGAGACCGCGCGCCTCGCCGACGAGCACGTGTCGATTCGCCCGGGGACCGACGCGCTGTTCCTGTTCGCGCTCGTCCACACGTTTTTCGCGGAGGGACTCCTTCGCCTCGGTCGGCTGGAGCCGATGGTGGAGGGCGTGGAGGAGGTGCGGTCGCTCGCCCGATCGTTCTCTCCGGAGGCGGTGGCCCTCCGGGTCGGGATCGACGCGCCGACGTTGCGCCGCATCGCGCGCGAGATCGCAGCGGCGCCGTCGGCTGCATGCTACGGTCGCATCGGCACGTGCACCCAGGAATTCGGTACGCTGGCGAGCTGGCTCGTCGACGTCGTGAACGTGCTGACCGGCAACCTCGATCGTGCGGGCGGAGCGATGTTCACGACGCCCGCGGCCTCGTTCAAGTACGGCGATACCTCCCGCAAGAGCCGAAGCCTTCCCTACGGCCGCTGGAAGAGCCGTGTGCGCGAGCTGCCGGAGTTCGGCGGCGAGCTTCCGGCCGTAGCGCTCGCCGAGGAGATCGAGACGCCGGGCGAGGGAAGGATTCGCGGGCTCGTAACCGTCGCCGGGAATCCGGTGCTGTCGACGCCCGATGGCGCTCGCTTGGCACGGGCGCTCGAGAGCCTCGAGTACATGGTCGCGATCGACATCTACCGCAACGAGACGACGCGCCACGCGAACTTGATCCTGCCGACTACATCGCCGCTCGAGCACGAGAATTACGACCTGCTGCTCTACAACCTGGCGATCCGCAACGTCGCCAAGTATTCGCCGACGGCGATCGAGCCTGAGCCCGGGGCGAAGCACGACTGGGAGATCCTGCTCTCGCTCGGCGCGCGACTGATGGGCATGCCGGACGGAGACATCAAGGCGTTCGACGACCAGCTATTCGCGAAGATGGTCTCGCAGGCGGTCGGGCGGGCGGGGACCCCGACGGCGAAGGTGACCGCTGCGGCCGCGCTCGAGCGTCTGGGGACGAAGCCGGGGCCGGCCCGCGTGCTCGACCTGTTGCTTCGCGGTGGCACCTACGGCGACGGATTCGACGAGCGGCGCGAGGGTCTTTCCCTGAAGCGCTTGCGCGAGACCGAGCACGGCATGGATCTCGGACCGCTCGAGCCGAGGCTTCCCGGCGTGCTCGCGACACCGAGCGGCAAGATCGAGCTCGCGCAGGAGCTGATCGTCGCGGACGTCGACCGCCTGCGCCGCTCGCTCGATCGGCCGGCGGATGGTCTCGTGCTGATCGGCCGCCGCCAGCTCCGCTCGAACAACTCGTGGATGCACAACGCGCCCTCGCTGGTAAAGGGACCCGAGCGCTGCACGCTACTCGTCCATCCCACCGACGCCGCGCGGCTCGGCCTCGTCGACGGCGGCCACGCTCGCATCGTCAGCCGGGTCGGGGAGGTGGAGGCTCCGGTTACCGTGAGCGACGAGATCATGGCCGGAGTCGTCAGCCTACCGCACGGCTGGGGCCACGGGCTCGAAGGCGTGCGCCTCGGCGTCGCCGCCGCTCGCCCGGGCGTGCCGTCGAACTTCCTCGCCGATCCCGAGGTGATCGATACACTCTCCGGAAACGCCGTGCTCAACGGCATCCCGGTAACGGTCGCGCCGGTCTGACGCGGGCCGCGCGCCCGAAGCACCGAGCCTGGAAGTTGCCTGCTACGCGGTCGCGAGCGCCTTCAGCTCGCCTTCGACCTCGGCGCGAATCGCATCGAGCGTCGGCGCGTCCTTGGCTTCGAAGCGCAGCACCAGCACGGCCTGGGTGTTCGACGCTCGCACCAGACCCCAGCCGCCGGGAAAGTTGATGCGCGCGCCGTCGATGTCGATCACCTCGTATTTCTTGACGAAGCGCCGCTTCAGCTGCTCGACGATCTGAAATTTTCGCGCTTCGGGCGCCGCCACGCGGATCTCCGGCGTCGAGAACATTTTCGGCACGTCGGCGAGGAGCTCACCGACGCGCTTGCCCGTTTCGGAGAGGATCTCGGCCAGCCGCGCCGACGAGTAAATCGCGTCGTCGAAGCCGTAATAGCGGTCGGCGAAGAACATGTGACCGCTCATCTCACCGGCGAGAAGGGCATGCTCCTCCTTCATCTTCTGCTTGATGAGCGAGTGGCCGGTCTTCCACATGATGATCCGGCCGCCGTGCTTCGGTACGTCGTCGTAGAGCGTCCGCGAGCACTTGACCTCGGCGATGAACGTCCCGCCTTTCTGTTTCTCGAGAATCGCGCGCGAGAAGAGGATCATCAGCTGATCGCCCCAGACCGGACGGCCCTCCTCGTCGACGACGCCGAGCCGATCCGCGTCGCCGTCATAGGCGATTCCGACGTCACAGTGCTTCTCTCGCACGGTAGCGATCAGGTCCTTCAGGTTGTCGACTACCGTCGGGTCGGGATGATGGTTCGGGAAGCGGCCGTCCGGCTCCGTGTAGAGCTCGATCACCTCGTGCCCGAGCCTCTCGAAGATCGGTACGGCCGGAACCCCGCCCGGACCGTTGCCGGCGTCGATCGCTACGCGGAGCTTTCGCGGCGCGCGGATCTGCGAGCTCACGTAGTCGACGTAGTCCGGCAGCACGGCTCGTTCGACGACGCGGCCGCGCATCTCCGAGAGGAAGTCCCGCTGCTCGACCATCTCGCCGATCTTGCGAAGGTCGGCGCCGTAGATCGTGCTCTTGCCGACGCAGATTTTGATCCCGTTGTCCGGGGCGGGATTATGGCTGGCGGTGATCATCACCCCGCCGTCCATTTCCCAGTGGTTGACCGAGAAGTAGAGAAGCGGCGTCGCGCACATGCCGACGTCGGTCACCTCGAGTCCCGACTCGAGCAGACCTTTCAGTACGCCGGCGTGAATGCGCGGAGAATGCAGCCGCGCGTCGCGGCCGATCGTGATCCGCTTCTTGCCGGCGCGCTGCTCGAAGGTGCCGATCGCACGGCCGAGCAGGTAGCAGTTTTCGTCGGTGAAATCGTGGTCGGCGACGCCGCGGATGTCGTACTCGCGGATGATCTCCGGGTTCAGTGTCGGCATGTTGGCGTCATCCTCCCGACGATAGCCCGTCAGATCAACCGGAACCCGTCCGCTTGTGTAATGCCGTCAGTCTTTGCCTCCAAGGCTTGGGATTCCTGAGCGCTGGATTTTCCGATCGGCCCGTACTCGGGGCGACCGGAAAATCCAGGCGCCGCGCGGAGCGCGGAATGCGGCTCCTTCCACGCTCCGCGTGGTTGCGGGCGGTTGTGGTCGACCCGAGTACGGATCGACCACAACCGCCCGCACGTTCCGTCTTGCCGGAGCGTTGGTAAGGCAAAGACAGAGGCCTTTATTGCTTGTCTTCGGGAACGTTCCACATCAGAGATCGCCGCGTACCGTCTCTGATGGCGGTGACGAGGTCAAGGGACCGCCGCTCAGAACTGCCGCCAGGAGATCGTCTGGACGCCGGAGCTGCCGACTCGAACGTGGCGCCCTGCGATCTGCCGGATGGCGCCCGCGGCCGAGCAGCGGGCTGGATCATTACCTCTTCTCGCGGAGGAGGAATTGGCCCTGCGTTGGATGCCCGTTCCTAAACCGTGCACGGGTCGCCGCGTCGCGAGCCCTCGCGGCGAGCGATTGTCATTTTCCGAGCTTCGAGCCACAATCGGCCATCGTGACGCGCCCCGTCAAGATTTCGCGAGAGGGCAAGCGCCGGCGAGGTGCAGCGGCCGCTGCCGACGAAGCGCCGCCGCCCACGGAGCTCGCGGGCATTCTCGACAACGTCAAGGCGACGGTGATCACGCTGCTCGCAAGCCTGCAGGAGAAGGAACGAGGCCTACACCAGCAGCTGCGTGCGCGCCCCACGCCCGGTGTGAAGACCGGCCTCTCCGACATTCGGCTCCTTCGCCACTGGGCGAACCGGACTCTGCGAACGATCGAGGTGCTCGATCGCGGGCAGCAGGAGGGAGACCTGCGAAGGTTACTCGCCGATCTTTCGGAGTTCGGCGACATCGTCCACGCGCACGACGCCGAGTCCGGCCCCGAGCGGCAGGACAGCCAGTAAGCCGATCCCGTTCGATGTCGGTCGAAAGCTATATCCTGCGCTCGCGGGGCGGTGAGTCGCGGCCCGCGCCCGAGCTCCGAATCGACTATCCGGCCGAGCTGAATGCCGCGCAGTACGCAGCCGTGTCGCACGTCGAAGGACCGGTGCTCGTCATCGCGGGCGCGGGGAGCGGCAAGACACGCACGCTCGTGTATCGCGTCGCCCGCCTCGTGGAGCTCGGGATCGCGCCGCAGTCCATTCTTCTCCTGACCTTCACGCGGCGTGCGGCGGAGGTCATGCTCGATCGTGCCGCGGCGCTGGTCGGAAACGACTGCGGGCGTGTCCGCGGCGGCACGTTCCACTCCTTCGCCAATCTCGTGCTCCGCCGCTTTGCGCGCGAAGCGGGGCGCGAGCGTAGCTTCACGATCCTCGACCGCGGAGACGGCGAGGACGTGATCCAGTGGCTTCGAACCGGGATGGGTCTCGACCGCAAGGATCGGCGCTTTCCGAAGAAGCAGACGGTCGCCGAGATTTTCAGCGCGGTGGTCAACAAGAGCGCCCCGCTCGGCGTGATCATCGAGTCCGAATACCTGCATCTCGCCGAGCATGCCGAAGACCTCGAGCATCTGCGCGCCCGCTACGAGACCTACAAGGCGGAGAAGAACCTGTTCGACTACGACGATCTGCTGGTCAAGCTTCGCGATCTCCTCGAGGCTCGCGGCGAGGTCGCCGAGCGCCTATCTGCGGAACTCCGCTTCGTAATGGTCGACGAATATCAGGACACCAATCGGCTGCAGGCCGAGATCGTCGAACGGCTCGCGGTCGCGCACCGAAACGTCATGGCGGTCGGCGACGACGCCCAATCGATTTATTCCTTCCGCGGTGCGGACTTTCGCAACATCATGGACTTCGAGCGACGCTTTCCCGGAGCGCGGGTGATCGCGCTCGAGGAGAACTATCGCTCGACCCAGCCGATTCTCGATCTCGCAAACGCAGTCATCGAACGCGCGACCGAGCGCTACACCAAAATCTTGCGCACGCGCCTCACCGAGGGCGTGACGCCGCTATTGGTCCAGGCGGAGAACGAGAGCTTCCAGTCGCGCTTCGTCTGCCAGCGGATCCTCGAGCTTCGCGAAGAAGGAGTGCCACTCGAGGAGATCGCGGTGCTCTTTCGATCGAGCTTCCACTCCTTCGATCTCGAGCTCGAGCTCGCGCGTGCCGATCTGCCGTTCGTCAAGCGGGGGGGCTTCAAGTTCGTCGAGACGGCGCATGTGAAGGACGTCGTCGCGCACTTGCGGGTCGCCGTGAATCCCTTCGACACGGTCTCTTGGCTGCGGATCCTGCTGCTGCTCGAGGGCATCGGGCCGAAAACCGCTGGCGAGATGGTCGAGGCGATCGCCGAGCATGGGGGGGACGTGTCGGCGCTCACGCTGGCCAGTCGCCGCGCGGGACAATCGAAGGAGCTCGAGCGGCTCGGGCTGCTCGTGGCCGCGCTCGCGTCCGAGGCGCCGCCCCCCGCGGCCGCGCTCGAGCGGGCGATTGCGCACTACGAGCCGATCTTGAAGCGCGTCCACCCGGATGACCATCCGCGGCGGCTGAAGGACCTCGAGCATCTGGTGACGATCGCCTCGCGCTATCGGAGCCTCGAGTCGATGCTGAGCGATTTCGCTCTCGAGCCGCCTTCTGATGCCATCGGCGGTACGCTCGCCGAGGCCGCGGACGAGGGAAGGCTCACGCTGTCGACGATCCACAGCGCCAAAGGGCTCGAGTGGCACACCGTGTTTCTGATCTGGGCCGCGGAGGGCAAGTTTCCGGTGCAATATTCGATGCTCGACGAGGCCGAGCTCGAGGAAGAGCGCCGGCTCTGTTACGTGGCGATCACGCGTGCCAAGCGCCTGCTCTACATCTCGTATCCGATCCAGTACTTCGAGCGCGGCTCGGGGCCCGCGTTCGGCCGGCCCTCGCGCTTCGTCGAAGATCTTCCCGACTCGCTGCTGAAGCCCATGGCGCTGGTCGAGGAGGTATTTTGAAGGCGGCTGCGGGCTTCCGGCCTCGGGCTGCAGGCTACGGGGCCACGGAACCTCTCCAGATCGGTTCGCTGAGCATTTCTCCTCGGCTGATGCTCGCGCCGATGTCGGGAGTGACCGATTCCGCCTTTCGCCGCATCGTGCGGCGCGCGAGCGGCCGGTCCGTCGGGTTGATGGTCACCGAGTTCATCAGTGTCGAGGCGCTCACCCGAGACAACGAGAAGAGCTTGCGAATGATGCGGTTCCGTCCCGAGGAGCGGCCAATCGCCATCCAGATCTTCGGTGCGGACGCCGATCGCATGGCGCGCGCGGCCCTGCTCGTGCAGCAGAGTGGCGCCGACATCCTCGACATCAACTGTGGCTGCCCCGTGCCGAAGGTGGTCAAGCGCGGCGGCGGCTGCGAGCTCATGCGTCAGCCCGAGCGACTTTCCCGCATACTCGAGGCGGTGCGGCGCGAGGTGACGATCCCCGTGACGCTCAAGATGCGCTCGGGATGGGACGAGGCGAGTCGAAACGCGGCCGACGTTGCCGCGGCCGCGGAAGCGGCGGGCCTGGCGATGGTGACCGTTCACGGTCGGACGAGGGTTCAGCTCTACCACGGCGCGGCCGACTGGAGCGTCATCCCCGCGATCCGCAGCCGCGTGTCGATCCCGGTCGTCGGCAGCGGCGACGTGATGACGGCGGCCGATGCGCTTCGCCGCGAGCGCGAATTCGCTCCCGACGGCGTGATGATCGGGCGCAGCGCGCTCGCCAATCCGTGGATCTTCCGTCAGATCGAGGAGCTTCGCCACGGCGCGGTCGCCCATCAGCCCTCCCTCGAGGAGCGGCTCGACGCGATGCAAACCTACGCAGCCTACCTCGAAGAGGATCATGCTCCGGTCGCGGTCGCTGCCCGCCTGCGCCAGTTTGCCGGTCGTGTGACGAAGGGTCTGCGCAACGGGGCGTCGCTACGCGCCGCGATCAACGAGGCACGGAGCAAGCAGGCGATTCTCGACCTTCTTTGCCGTTTCGCCGAGACGGCGGCGAGCCTGCCAGCGGAGGAAGCCCCTCAGGTCGAGGAAACGGCGGTGCGGGTCGCCTAGGTCGAGCCGATGGACGCGCCGTACCAAGTTTACGTCTTCAAAGACTACCTGAAGTTCTCGGCGGCGCACTTCATCGCCTACAAGGGCTTTCGCGAGCCGCTCCATGGCCACAACTACCAGGTCTCGGTGCGCGTGGAAGGCGGGCTCGGCGCCGACGGATACGTTCTCGACTTCGGTCTGCTCAAACAAGCCGCCAAGCGGGTCTGCGAACGCCTCGACGAGCGAGTCATCCTTCCCGCACGAAGCGATTGTCTACACGTTACGCGACCGGCGGGACAGGTGGTCGCGACCTACGATGACGGCGCCGCGTTCTCATTCCCGGAGAGCGACGTTGCGTTGCTGCCGATCGTGCATTCCTCGGCGGAGGAGCTCGCCCGCTATGTGCTGTGCCAGATTCGAGCCGAGCTGCCGGACCTCGAGCGTCGCGGCGTACGCTGGATCGAAGTCGGTGTCGCGGAGGCGCCTGGGCAGGTCGCGTACTGCCGCGAGGAGCTCTGAACGGCTACCGGCTTCCGGCCACCGGCAAAGACTCCGCGGATTCTGCGGGAGCCGGTAACCGGTAGCCGTCATTTCTCCCCGAGCATCCCGAGATTTCGCAGATGCACGTAGAGCGTCGAACGATCGAGACCGGAGTCGCGAGCGAGCTTCGACTTGTTTCCGCTCGCGACCGTGAGCGCGTGCTCGAAGTACGCCTTGCGAGCGAGCTTCATGAAGCGGTGGTAGGGGAGGCCCCAGTCGAGCTCGGAGCTCGCCGTGCCGGGCCGCGCGGCGTCGATCTGGCGATCGCGCTCCGCGACCAGCGATCGCAGTCGTTCGATCTCGACCGTCTGGCTGCGCACCCGAGCGAAGGCGCGCAGCACGGTGCGGAGCTCGTCGAGCGAAAACGGCTTCGGCAGAAAGGCGTCGGCCCCAGCTGCCGCGCTCTCCTTCTCGAGCTCGCCGCGCTCGAGCGCGCCGCTCATCAGGATGACCGGCGTGGATCGCCGGGCGAGCTTGATTTTCCGGCAGATCTCGGTCCCCGTGACACCGGGCAGGGCGACGTCCAATAGCGCCGCATCGGGCAGACGCTCGCCGAGCATCTCTAGGGCCTGGGTCCCGGTCTCGGCGAAGACCAGGTCGTACCCCTCGCCTTGGAGAGCGTAGGAGATGAGATCGCGGGCGCTTTGATGATCCTCTGCGACAAGTAAAGTTTCGCTCATGCAGGTTTTTGCCAGCAAGAGGCATGCCGGTGCTCATGCCTCGATTTTACGAGCAATTCCAAGTTCCTGAGGACTAGCGTCCTGCCTGATCCACGCAAGAATTGTCGAATCGGCACATTAAATTACTTCACCGGTAATGATGCCAGCTCGCGCCGGGCTCGAGGATGATGACCGCCTTGCGGGCGGTCTCGTCGCGTTCGGCGACGGCATCCTGAAACTTCTTTTCGGCGTCCGACGTGCCCAGGAAAAGGGGCATCGGACCGGTGAGGCCGTAGTGATACGGAATCACGTGCTGCGGCTTCAGGATCGCGAACGCGTCCGCGGCTTCCTCCGGGCTCATGTCGAGTCGCTCGCCGAAGATGCGGATCCCGCCGACCGGGAGGAGTGCCGCATCGATCGTCGGGAAGAGCCCGCCGATCTCGCGGAACATCTGCCCGTCGAATCGCGTGTCGCCGGCGACGTAGAGCGTGACCGAGTTGCCCTGCAACACGTAGCCGTTCTCGAGAACGCTCTGTCGAGCAGGCACGGCGGTGACGATCACGCTGCCGATCTGCGAGCGGTCCCACTGCTCGAGCTCGACCACATCCTGATAACCCATCGCCCGTACTTGCGCGCCGAGGCCAGGCGGCACGATCACGCGGAGCGACTTGTCGGGATAGTCTCGGAGCGTGTCGGCGTCGAAGTGGTCGTCGTGCTTGTGAGTGATGAGGATGCCGCGCATCGGCGGCAATTTCTCGAGGCTCAGGCCCATCGGCTCCGACGGGCCGAACGGCGGGGTCGGATTGTACCATGGGTCGAGCAGGATCTTCGTTTCGGGGAAGTCGATCACCGCCGAGGAGTGAACGATCCTCGTCACGCTGAGATCCGCGTCCGACGGATGGTAGGTACGCGTGCGTTGGACCGTCGGCGAATAACAGCCGAGGCTCATCCCGAGCGCGAGGATCAGTGGCAGGAGACGTAGGGTAGGTGGCATCCGGGGATGGTTCTTACGATGAAATTGCGGAGAATCAAAACGGACGACGGGGCGGGCTACCGGCTAGCGGCAACGAATTCATGGCGTCTCTTGCGGTAGCCGGTATCCTGCGGCCGTAGCCCTCCTCATGTGCGCCCGATCTGACGCAGGGCCTCGTAGAGAACGATGGCTGCCGCGTTGGCCAGGTTGAGGCTGCGCACGATCGCCGTGCGCATGGGGATCGTGTACGTCCGCTCCGAGTGTTCCCGGAGCAACTCGGCAGGCAGGCCGCGAGTCTCACCGCCAAACACGAGGAAATCCCCGCGCTGGTACTCGATTGACGTGTACGAGCGACTGGCGCGAGCGGAGAACAGCCGCAGCAGTGCGGACGGATGCTTTTCGCGGAAGCCTTGCCAATCGTCGTATCGCTCGAGATCGACCGCGGGCCAGTAATCGAGGCCCGCGCGGCGCAAGTACCGGTCTTCGAGGGAGAAGCCGAGCGGGCCGACCAGGTGAAGGCGGGTCCCCGTCGCTGCACAAAGGCGGGCGGTAGTGCCCGTGTTCGGAGGAATTTCGGGCGCAACCAGAACCAGTTGGAAGTCGGGATCAGCGGGCATCGATCGGATAGTCACGTCCGCCGACGACGAGAACAAAGCGGCCATCCGCGCCGACCTTCACCGACTGCGTGAGGGCGTAGTAGACAGGACGCAGCAGGCGGGCCTCGTACTCGCCCGCCTTCACCTGGCAGTAGAGCGCGTTGTCGGGGCCCGAGCGAAGCGTCGCCGGATCGAGCGGCTCGCGCGTCCCGTCGTTCAGGACGAGCGTGAAACCGCGCTCGCGATCGCCCTCGATCTGGCGCACGACGAACGGCGTGTCTTCGATCTCGATCGGTGCCCGCTCGTCGCCCATCTGCAGCATGAAGCCGCCCTGCGGGTTTCGTCGCACGCAACGGCTGAAAAGGTCGGCGATTCGCCGATTGGCGATGCGCTCGCCGTCGCTGTACCACTCGCCGTCCCGCCCGAAGCGGATCGTGTGGCGCTCGATCGCATAGAAGCCGGCGGAGGGCATTCTGCCTGAGGGGACCACGGGATCGCAGAGCCGTCAACCGCATGCAGGGGCCCCCCGTAGCCGGTGGAGCGCAGTTCGTCTATTTTCCCGTCCCATGGTTCCTGTTCTCCTGAAAATCGGACCGCTGACGATCTACAGCTTCGGCGCGATGATGGCGCTCGGCTTCTTGATCGCGGGGTACGCCGTCTCGGTGGAGCTCGGACGGAAGGGCTTCGATCCCGAAGATGCGTGGTCGATCGTGCTGTGGGGGGCAGTCGGCGGAATCGTCGGCGCCCGCTTTCTGGCGATCCTCGCCGATTGGCAGACCTTCCGGCTCCATCCGATCGAGTCGATCTTCTCCGGATCGGGATTCATCTGGTACGGTGGCCTGATCGGCGGCTTCGTATCGCTCAGCATATTCGTCGTGCGCCGCTCGATTCCGTGGCTCACGGCGGTCGACATGGTCGCGCCGGCGGTGGCGATCGGCCAGGCGATCGGCCGGATCGGTTGCCAGGTGGCGGGCGACGGCGACTGGGGAGGGCCGACTCGCATGCCCTGGGGGGTGCAGTACCCGCGCGCGATCGTCGGATGGGCGGCCTGGCTTCGCGACAGCGGGCTCGCTCCGGACACGCGAGTTCATCCGGCGCCCGTGTACGAGACGCTCGCCTACTGCGCGATCTTCTGTCTGCTCTGGAGCCTCCGAAAAAGGGGACTGCGCGACGGTTCGCTGATGTGGATTTACTTGGTGACCTCGAGCGTCGCCCGCTTCACGATCGAGATCGTTCGCGTCGAGCCGGTGCTCGCCGCCGGCCTGACGCAAGCGCAGTGGATTGCGAGCGCGCTCTTCGGGGTCGGGGTCTTGCTTCTTCTCTGGCGTAGCCCGCGAATCGAGGCGTCGGCATGACGGGCCGCTCGCTCCGCATCCTCACCGTCGTCGGGCTGGGGCTCGTGGCGCTTTGGATGTCCTTGCGCGCGCCGGCGCGCTCGCGCGAAGCACCGAAGTTCGTTCTGCCCGACCTTTCGGGAAAAGTGGTGCGCATGGATGACCTACACGGCAAGGTCGTGCTGCTGAACCTCTGGGCAACCTGGTGCCCGCCCTGCATCGAAGAGATGCCGACGCTCGAAGCGCTGTCGAAGAAGATGACGGGACGCGACTTCGTGCTGCTGGCGATCAGCGAAGACGAGCATCCCGAGAAGGTCGGTCCCTGGATCGAGACGCGGGGATTGACGTTCCCGGTGCTGCTCGATGCGCAGGGGCAGGTCGGCGGGGATCTCGGCATCACCGGCTACCCGGAGACGTTCATCGTCGACCGCACGGGGCGGATCGTCCACCATCACATCGGCTACCGGGACTGGGCCGAGCCCGGGATCGTCGCGGCGCTCGAGCGGTTGATGAACACGGGAGAGTGGAAGCTCGGATGAAGACGGTTGCCAGCTACCGCAAGAGAATCCGCGAGGTCTCAACCGGCAGCGGCTAGGAGGGTGCTACGGATCGCGCCCGACGGCGATCAGGGTCATCTGCCGGGCTAGCTGCGCCAAGATGCTCCCGTGTCGGAACCGGCTCCGGCAGGCAGCCCTACTTTCTTCTACTACGATCCGCCAGCTGCCCGCCTTCAATTCCGCCACCTCTAGCACCGCGTAGGCTTCGGCCTCGGCCGCCCGCGGCAGATCCCGCCGCGATCGCGGGTCGTCGACGACGAAGGCGAAACGTTCGCCGCGCCGCGCCGCGTCGAGCCGCACCTTGGCGTGGGCCCAGTTGAGCGGGCAGGGGATGCCGCGCAGATCGACCTCGATCGCTTCGCTCAACGTTCGAGCGCTTTCTTGGCGCGGGCGACGTCGGACACGCGCAGGAACAAGCAGGCGCGCGTGCTGATGCCGACGCTGCCGTACAGATATTGAATGTTGATCTTGGCTCGGGCGAGCCGGGCACAGACTTCGCCTAGCGCCCCCGGCCGATTCGAGGCCTCGATCCGCAGCAGCGTGGCCTCGATCACCAGGAGTCCAGCACCTTCGAGCGCCTCGAGCGTGCGCTTCTTGTCGGAGACGATCATGCGCACGAGCGCGTGATCGGCATGGTCGACGACCATGATCGCCTCCAGGTTGATGTGCTGCTTCTTGAAGTCGGCGAGGATCGCCGACAGCGTTCCCGGCTTGTTTTCGAGGAACAGAGAGAGCTCCGTCGCGGTCTTCATCGGTCTGCCCCACAGGGTGATGGGTGAGCGCAAGAGCCGAGGACGATAGCAACCGAGCCTGGGAAAGGCGAGCGTCGGCGATCGTCGGAAGCGGACTTACCGATCGCGCGAGCTGCTGTGGGCTCGACTCTTGGCGCGAGCCGCGACGCGCTCCGCCACGCGCAGCCCATCGAGCGCGGCGCTGACGATGCCGCCGGCGTAACCAGCACCTTCACCGCACGGAAAGAGTCCCGCGAGAGTCGGGCTTTCGAGCGTATCGGGATCGCGCACCACACGGATCGGGCTCGACGATCGCGACTCGACGCCGACGACGATCGCCTCGCTGGTAACGAAGCCTTTCATCGCGCGCCCGAATCGGTTCAGCGCAACGCGGAGCCGCTCGGAGAGAAGGTGCGGCAGTTCGACGTGAAGCGGCGCAGCGCGCACGCCGGGGCGATAGCTCGAGCGCGGCAGGGTCTGCGATTCGCGCCCGGCGAGAAAATCCGTGAGGCGCTGCGCGGGCGCCTTCTGCGCTCCGCCGCCGAGCTGCCAGGCGCGATGCTCGATCGAGTCCTGGAACAGAACGCCCGCGAAGATACCGGCGTAGCCCAACGCCTTCAGGTCTGACGGCTCGATCGAGACGACGATGCCGCTGTTTGCGAATGGTGAATCGCGGCGTGACAGCGACATGCCGTTGACGACGATCGCTTCGGGCTCCGTCGTCGACGGCACGATCCATCCGCCGGGACACATGCAGAAGGAGTAGACGCCTCGGCCGGTCACCGTTGCGGTGAGACGGTAGGAAGCGGCCGGGAGCAACGGATGGCGTGCGTCCTTGCCGTATTGGATTTCGTCGATCAGCGGTTGCGGATGCTCGACTCGCACGCCGACGGCGAAGGGCTTCGGCTCGAGCCGCGCGCCAGCCACGGCGAGCAGCTCGAACATGTCGCGCGCGCTGTGACCCGTGGCGATCGCGACCGCGGCGGCCTCGATTTCCTCGCCGCTCGCCAATCGCACGCCCCGGATCCGGTCCCGCTCGCGATGAAGGTGGACGACGCGCGATTCGAAGCGCACGGTCGTCCCCGCCGCCACGAGGGTCTCGCGAAGTCGCGTCACGACTCTGGGGAGCCGGTTCGAGCCGATGTGGGGCCGTGCGTCGACCAAGATATCCGGCGGCGCCCCGTGGGCGACGAGCGTCCGCAGCACCTCGGCGACCGGCCCCCGTTTGTCGGCGCGGGTGTAGAGCTTGCCATCGCTGTAGGTGCCGGCGCCGCCCTCGCCGAAGCAGTAATTGGACTCCGGATTGACGATCCCCTGCTTGTTGAGCAGAGCGATGTCGCGCCGACGCGCTTGTACGGGCTTACCCCGATCGAGGACGACGGCGCGAATGCCGCGCTCGGCGAGCCCGAGCGCGCAGAAGAGACCGGCCGGACCGCCCCCGACGATGACCACGGGACGTTCTCGTTCGGACAACGGCCCGAGCCGCGGAGGCGAGACGGCGGCGGGTCGTCGTGGGCGATCCTCGTGGTCGAGAAAGATACGCGCATGGAGCTGAAACTTCGCCCCCGCCCCGCGCGCGTCGATTGCTTTGCGCAGCACCTCGACCGCGGAAATCCGCTCGACGTCGATCCGTAGCCGTCGGGCGACCGACGCGCGCAGCGATTCGTCGCTGGCGGCGTCGTCGAGCGAGAGCGTCAGATCGAGGTCTCGAGGCATTTGCGGACTTCGTGGTAGCCAAACGATTCGAGATGTCAAAGCCGAGGATCGAGTGCAACCGTCGAACCCGTAACGGGCACGTGACCGATTTCGTCACACCCGAGCCCGCAAATCGCTGGATTCTCGTGCGGGACGCCGATTTCGGGTCGGCTTTCCCGCCGAAGTTCGCTCTGTGCCCCGGTATCGAACTTGCTTGGATCGCTACACATGAAATCAACGCGGAGGCTTGGCGCGCTCGTCCTGGCACTCACCGTCGGCCAACTCCTGCAGATCGGCTCGCCGCGGGAGACCGAGGCGCGACCGCGCTGGAGACGCACGCCGACGCCCACCCTGACGCGAACGCCCACGCCGGCGCCTAGCGCCACCGCGAGGCCGACGACGACGAATACACCCGTGTCGAGCGCCACACCGACCCTCGCCCCGACTCCGACGCGGACACCGCCTCCGCCCTCGTCGCCTACCCCTACCCCGACTCCGACGTCGGCGAGCTGCTCGATCTTTCCGCCGGACAATCCGTGGAACACCGACATCTCCAGCTACCCGGTCCATCCGAATTCGGCCGCATACATCAATTTCATCGGGCCCACGAAGTACCTGCATCCCGACTTCGGCACGTTCTGGAACGGCGCGCCGATCGGCTTCCCCTATGCGGTGGTGCCCGCGGCGCAGCCCCTCGTCCCCGTTGCCTTCCTCTACGCCGACGAGAGCGATCCCGGGCCGTATCCGATTCCCGACAACCCGCCGATCGAAGGCGGCTCAGACGGTACCGGTGACCGCCACATCCTCATGCTCGGCCTCGAGCGCTGCCAGCTCCACGAGCTCTACTGGGCCTGGCCGCCCGGTTCGAGCGGGGATCCCTACACGGACCGTTGGTACGCTGGATCCGGCGCGA
Source organism: uncultured delta proteobacterium (assembly GCA_963745025.1). Classification (GTDB taxonomy): domain Bacteria; phylum Desulfobacterota; class Binatia; order JACPRU01; family JACPRU01; genus CAVQIG01. The sequence goes on along the minus strand of CAVUWD010000006.1, from coordinate 259,159 downwards.
TCTTCGACCTGCGCAGCAACGCATTGCGGCCAGACGGCTGGACGTCGGCCGACGCTGCGGGGCTGCCGATCTTCCCGGGGCTCGTGCGATACGACGAGGTCGTCGAGCAGGGTGTCATCAACCACGCGCTCCGCTTCACGGTGCGTGCCACGCAACAGGGCTACATCCATCCCGCGACGCACTATGCGTCGTCGAGCACGGATCCGGCCCGGCCGCCGATGGGGCTTCGACTGCGGATGAAATCGTCCTACAGCTGCGCGGGCTATAGCTCGGAAGCGCAGATCGTCTGCGCAGCGCTCAAGAAGTACGGCATGTTCGTCGCCGACAACGGTTCGGATTGGTTCGTGAGCGGTGCGCACGACCCGCGTTGGAACGACTCGCGTCTCGGCGATCTCAAGCGGATCCCGGGAAGCGCGTTCGAGGTGGTCTACACCGGAGAGATCCTGCGGTAGGGTCCGTTCGAACGGAGGCACGGATGGAGCTGACGGGCAGCGGCCAGAGGGTTTGACTCGCGGGTATCGATCGTCGATGAAGGGGGCATGAAGCCCGCCATCTCGTTCGCTGCGATCGCTGGCCGCCGCCGCGCCACCCTGGATCTCGCCCAAGAAATCGAACGCCGGGGCTTCATGGGGCTCTATTGTCCGAGCTTCGGTGACGGGCTCGGTCTTTGCGAGGCGCTCGCCCTCGTTACCCGCTCGATTCCGTTCGGTACCTCGATCGTCAACATCTATACGCGGCACCCTCACGACTACGCGAAGACTGCTTGCCTCGTGCACGAGATCTCCGGCGGCCGCTTCCGCTTCGGCATCGGTGTCAGCCACGCGCCGGTGAATGCCCACTACGAGGTGAAGACCGGGAAGCCGACGGAGGACGTACGGCGATTCGTCGAGGAGCTGCGCAAGGGGGCGGAAGCCGATGGCGATCTGCCGCCGATCGTGCTCGCCACGCTACGGAAGCCGATGGTGCGGCTCGCCGCCGAGATCGCCAGCGGTGCCGTTTGGGCCAATGCGGCGCGGTCCCACATGCCGGCGTCGCTCGCCCTTCTGAAGCCCGAGCAGCGCAAATCCGAGGAGTTCTTCGTCGGCAACATGATCCCCACCTGCATCTCCGACGATGGCGCGGCCGCGGCGGCCGTGATGCGCAAGACGCTACGAGGCTACGCCGCGCTGCCGAACTATCAGAACTACTGGATCGAGGCGGGCTACGAGGACGAGATGCGGAGAATCCAGCAGGCGATCGCCGCCAACGATCGCGACGGCGTCGCCGCGGCGATGTCCGATCGCTGGCTTCGCGACGTCACGCTCTTCGGGTCGGCTGCCGCGGTGCGCCACGGCTTCGAGGCTTGGCTTGCCGCCGGAGTGAAGACGCCCATCCTCGTGCCTTCCTCGGCCTCGGGCGGACAGATGAAGGCGATCGAGGAGCTGATGCGCGCGTTCGAGTAGCGGCTACGCTTGTCGTCGATCAAGCGGCCTCGCCCTGTTGCCACGCACGACCGATGGCAAGCTTCCGGCCGCGCACGGTGCCGATCACGTAAGGACCTTCCGGAATCAACAGCACACGCGCGCCGCGGCCGTGCTTGGCGAGTGCGCCGGCGAGTGCCTCCTCGACCGATGCTGCCCGCTGGATCGGCAAGCGTGGAAATGCCGCGAGGTCGAGACCGCGAGAGACGATCGTGACCTCGCTCTTGCGCAGCACTTGGCAGAGATGCTGCGCCATCCACTGATCGATCACGAAGAAGCCCGGCCGCGTGATCTTCTCCATGAACGGCTCGTTACCGGTGAGCTCGCCGAGTAGTTTCCGGAACTCCGCGCTGCCGATCCCCTCCGAGATCTCGGCTGCGAGGATCACGCTGCCACCGCGCTTCACCACATTGAGCGTTCCGATGAGCCCCTTGATCGATTGGTAGAGCGTCGCGTCGAGCGGATATCCCCCCGCCGACGTGACCACGATGTCGGCCCCGGCGTCGAGGTCGACTCTCACGTGCTCTTCGACGAGGCGTACCCCGGCGAGGTGCGCTTCCACGAGATCGCCCGCGAACACCCCGGTCAGCCGGCGTTGGCGATCGACCGCGACGTTGACGAGCAGATCGACACCTGCCCGACGCGCGATCTCGAGGAGCTCTTCGTGAAACGGGTTCCCCTCGAGGATGCCGGGTCCGAGATGGTCCTCGAGCATCGCGGGTCCATGGAGGGTGCGCATCATGTCGACGCCGGCGAGGCCGGGAGCGACCCCCTTACGGCCGCCGGAGAAGCCGGCCATCAAGTGTGGCTCGATGAGACCGGTGACGATCTTCAAGTCGGCGTCGAGGTAGCCCCCGTCGAGCCAGATCTCGGTGCCGCGGCTCGTCCGCCCGAGGTGGCGGTGGCTCGCCCGATCCCGCGCCGCGTGATTGCGGATGCGATAACCGGCGACGATCTCCGGGCTCGTCATCTCGGCGAGCTCCTCGGTGGTGTTGGCCCGATGGAGACCGGTGCCGACCAGAATCTCGATCCGCTCGCGCGCGATGCCGGCGCGCTCGAGCGTCTCGAGGATCGACGGCAACATCACGCCGTTCGGCACCGGCCGAGTCTTGTCCGAGATCACGACGACGGCGTCGCGCCTGCCTCGCGCGATGTCGGCCAGCGGCGGCGTGCCGATCGGGTGCGCGAGCGCGGCGCGCACCGCCTCGATTGGATCCGCGAGCGGTGTGGCACGCGGGCTCTCGACCACCTCGACGTCCGCGCCGGGGGGGATCTCGATCTCGAGTCCCGTTCGTCCGTAGTCGATTCGTCGATGCATGGTTTTGAAGCTATCGTCTTGCTCGCGAATTTACGATAGAGGAGCCGCCCGATGCGACACCGGCCTTGGCCCGTGGTGGCACCGGCGGCAGACTGGCTCGCCGAGCGGATCGATCGCCACCGGCGAGTTCTCGACCGCCATTCACTTCGTGGTGGGCCCGCGGAGCGTGATGCCTGCGCGATCTCAGCGAATGGCAAGTCCGCCTGCTCACCACAGAGCGCGTCAGTGAGGCGCTCGAGGAGATCTACGGGCCGGGAGGTACGACCGTCGAGGTGTTGTCCACCCACGCGAAGACCGACGGAACGATCGAACGTGTGGCGAGGTTCCGCGTCCGCGAGTCGTCACGTGTCGTCCTGGTCGGACGGTCGAAGATGTTCGTCGAGCCGCTGCGGGCCGAACTCGACGAGCGATGGGAGGGCTTTCTCGCCGCTCTCGAGACGGGACGGTCGCTGGCTTGCGTGGTTGGTGAGGCGCTCGGGAGGCGCATGCGGTCGATCGACCGCGGCCTCAGCGTGGTCGATCCCGCCCGACACTGCCGCGCTCGTGAGCTGGTGGAGTGGTTCGAGCATGGTGGTGGTGCGATCGTCGAGCGCAGCCGGCGAATCCTTGTCGAGCCCGCGCGGCCACTCGTCGACCTCGACGAGTATCTGGCGATCGGGGGGCGTGGTGCGTAAGTAACGGCGCTGGTGCGTGCGGTCCCCCCCAACCCCCGATCCCTGGAACTGGGTCGCCAATTGGGCTACGAGCGAGCTCTTCGAATCAGACCGCAGCACAGAATGGAAGAGTCCCAATAAGATGAGAGATCAAGACGAGATCAGAAAATCGCTGCGCGGCACACTGCCTGCGATTGCACTGGCGGCGTTGATCGCAGGATGCTCACAGGCTGCCGGCGCCGGCGCCTAAGCGAAAGCGGTGACCGCATGGGCCAGCAACGGTCGGCCGCACATCAGCGAAACAGCGTGAAGAAGGGAGACCATATGAAGAACTGGTTGAAAGCAAACGTCCGAAGTGGATTCGCCGTTGCGGCGATTCTGCTGGGCCTGTCGGGGGCCGCTGCGGCCGCCGACAAGCCCAACATCGTCTTCATCATGGGCGACGACATCGGCATGTGGAACATCGGCGCCTACCATCGCGGCATGATGGCCGGGCGGACGCCGAACCTCGACAAGCTCGCCAAGGAAGGCATGTTGTTCACCGACTACTACGCCGAGGCGAGCTGCACGGCGGGTCGCGCGAACTTCATCACCGGCCAGTTGCCCATCCGCACCGGCATGACCACGGTCGGCCAGGCGGCGCGCCAAGACCGGCCTGCCGGCCGAGGCCTGCACCATTGCCACCGCGCTCAAAGCGCAGGGCTACGCCACCGGCCAGTTCGGCAAGAACCACCTGGGCGACCGCAATGAGTTCCTGCCCACCGTCCACGGCTTCGACGAATTCTTCGGCTACCTGTATCACCTGGACGCGATGGAAGACCCGGCGCATCCCAACTACCCGCAGAATCTGCTTGAACGTCGTCGGCCCGCGCAACATGGTCCACTCGCTGGGCCACCGACACGGACGACCCGACCGAGATGCCGCGCTGGGGCAAGATCGGCAAGCAGAAGATCGAGGACGCCGGCACGCTCTATCCCAAGCGGATGGAGACGGTGGACGACGAGATCCGCGACCTCGCCATCAAGTTCATGGACAAGGCCAAGAAGGACGGCAAGCCGTTCTTCTGTCTGGCTCAACCCGACGCGCATGCACATCGTCACGCATCTCTCGGAGAAGTAGGAAGCGATGCGCAACTCGGAGAATGGCTGGTCGGAACAGGAAGCCGGCATGGCCCAGCTCGATAACGACATCGGTTTGGTGCTGCAGAAGCTCAAGGACATGGGCGAGGACGACAACACCATCGTCGTCTTCACCACCGACAACGGCACCGAACTCTTCACCTGGCCCGATGGCGGAACGACGCCGTTCGCGCAGTGCAAAGGGACGGTCATGGAAGGCGGCTTCCGCGTGCCGTGCATCCTGCGCTGGCCCGGCCAGGTGCCGGCGGACTCGGTGCAGAACGGCATCTTCTCCGGCCTGGACTGGTTCCCGACCTTCCTCGCCGCCGCCGGCAACCCGAACATCACCGAGCGAGTTGCTCAAGGGCGTGAAAATCGGCGACCGGACCTACAAGAACCATCTGGACGGCTACAACCAGATGGACGTCATCACCGGCAAAGGCCCGTCCGCGCGTCACGAAATCTTCTACCTCGGCGAAAGCACCGTCGGCGCGGTGCGCATTGACGACTACAAGTATCGTTTCATTGACCAGCCCGCACGGCTGGCTGGGTGAAAAGACCCATCCGTGACGTGCCCTACATCACCAACCTGCGCCTCGATCCGTTCGAGCGCATGGGCTGGCCCAACAATGGGACGAAAGAAGGGGCGCAGCAATACTTCGATTGGTTCAAGTTCCAATTCTGGCGCTTTGTGTTCGTCCAGCAGGTGATGGGCAAGGAACTCCAGACCTTCCTCGATTACCCGCCGATGCAGCGGGGCGCGAGCTTCAACCTTGACGCGGTGAAAGCGGAGATGGCGAAAAGGATGGCCGCAGGCGGAGGCGGCGAGCAAAGGCCCCGGCAACTAACCGGAATGACCTTCACGGCGGGCGGCTCGCAAGGGCCGCCCGCTTTTTTTCGCTAAGTCAAACCCACAGCGGCAACTCCTTGTCGAGGAACCGTGATGAAAATGCGAGCTCTCGTCAGCAGAAACATCCTCCTCTCGGCGCTTGCGATTCTTCTGTCGATCGTCGGCCCGGGCCCGGTCATGGCGGCAGAGACCGCGGAGGAGAGTCAATCGGCAAAGGAGCTCAACAAGCAACTGAGCAACCCTGTCACCAGCCTCTGGTCCCTGGCTTTCCAGTTCAACAACTACATCCTCGAGAATGGTCACTGGAACCACAACCTGCAGTTCCAGCCCGTGCTGCCGATCAGTCTCACTGAGGACTGGAACCTCATCAACCGGCCGGTGATCCCCCTCTATCAAAGCGTGCCGCATCCCATCGGCCCCGGGCGCGTGCGGCAGACCACCGCATTCGGCGACATCGCGGACGTGGAGATGCTCTCGCCCGCGCATGCCGACCCCTGGCTTCTCGCGCTCGGACCCACTTTCATTTTCCCGAGCGCATCGTCGAAGTTCACCGGGCAGGGCCAATACCAGATCGGGCCGGCCGGCGTGCTCGGCTATCTCACAAAGGACTACATCGTCGGCGTATTTCCCCAGCAGTGGTGGTCTGTGTCGGAAGGGGACCGGCCCGCTGTGAGCCAGCTCAATTTGCAGCCCTTTGCCGCGTGGTTCTTCGGCGAAGGTTGGAGTGTGGGCTATTCGGGCAACATCCTCGCCAACTGGCATGCCTCGAGCGGCGACATGTGGACCGTTCCCGTCGGCTTGGCGATCGGCAGGGTCGTGAGGCTGGGGCGGCTTCCAGTCAAGCTCCAGATCGCGGGGCAGTACATGCCCGTGCACCCCTCCGAGTTCGGGCAGGAGTGGAATGTCCAGGTGGTGGTGACGCCGGTCCTCCCGAAGCTCTTCAAGGGAACCGTTTTCTAAGAGCGGCGGAATCGAATCGACGTCTCCCCCGACAACGACGAGAAGGCAAAACTAGGCGCCTGCGAGCTGCATGTCGCCGATTCACCCCTGACCGATCTGCAAACGGCTGCGCACGGCTCCGAGCTCACCGACCTCTACGGGCAGCCCGTCCCGATAGGCGATCGTCTGCCCCGAGTACGGAGACAGGCGCGCTCCGGGGAGGATGATTCCGACGAGATTCAACGGATCGGCGGCGCTGATCAACACGACTTCGCCGCGTGACGCCTGACGGCGGGTGGCGCGCAGCGCCTCGACGGCCTCCGGCAACGCGAACTGCTCGCCGACCAGCCCCTCGACGAAACGTCCCCCGCGCACCTCGCCGCGGGCCTCGAGCCGGCGCAGCACCGCCAGGAGATCTCTCCAGGGCGGAGCGTGGCGCTCGCGGAAGCAGAGCTCACGGACGAGGAGGCCGTAGCGACGGAGCAAGAAGCGCGCGCTCCGTTCGACGCCATCGCCGGCCTCCACGCATGCGGCGACATCACCCCGCAACAGCGCCCACCGCCCGACCGGCATCAGGCGGGCCGATCTCCCGCGGCCGGGAAGCGCGCGCAAATGTCGGCGCCGAGGTTGGCGCTTGTTCTCGGGGAGCAGGAGCGTGCGAAGACCGGCGATCCCGTCGCCGGTCACCAAGCCCGAAGCGACGAGCTCCCACAGAGCCTCCTCGACCTCGCTCGGCAGGCGGTGGACACCGCGGGCGATGTCGCCGAGGAACGAAGCCCCGCGCGCCGAGAGGAACTCGAGAACGCCGGCGGCGACCGGGGAGAGATCCGCGGGCGTGAAGCGCGCAGGCGCGGGCTCGAGCAGCGCGTCGAGATCCTGGCGAAGCATGAACGCCAGGGGGGCCGAGCGTGTGGGCGCGACGCGCCGGCGCTCGCGCGCTGGCTCGGGGAGCTCGTCGCCGGTCGGTGGGGCGAGACGAAGCCGTCCCCAGACGACTTCGCCGGCGAGGCAGAGGTCTTCGAGGTCCGAAGGATCGTAGTCGGCGATTCGCGCGGACAGGACGTCACGCTCCCAGGCGGGTCCCGGCAGCTCGAGCCCTTCGAGCTGCCGGATGATCTCGAGCACGCCGTCCCGCCCGTGGAGCTGCGTCCCCGGCTGCGCATGCTGCCAGTGGAGGAGGAATCGCAAGAACTCGGCCGGCGAGACCGGTTCGATCTCCTTCCGTAGACGGCCGAGGGTCAGGCGGTGGATGCGCGCGAGAAGAGCGCGATCGCACCACTCTGCGTCGCTCGATCCCGGAAGGAAGGAGCCCCGCAGCGCTTGTCCCTCCGCCTCGAGCCGGGCGAGCGCAGCCTCGACTCGCGCCGGCGGCAGCTTCAGTCGCTCGGCGAGCGCGCCGAGGGTCGTCGGCCCGGCCACGCTCATCCAGCCACGAACGATTTCCAGCAGCGCCTCTTCGCCATCCGCCGGTTCGCGTATGCCGACGAGCGCCGGAGGCTCCGGCGAAAAAACGGCTTCCGGGATCGCCGCTCGCACCCACGCCGCCCGCTCCGCGGCGACGAACAGGCGGGACGCTCCGATCCGCGCCACGCTCACCCGGCCGGCGGCGACGAGCGCCTCGAGAAGCGACTGCCATCCGCCGGCGTCGGCCTCGGGCAGCAGGCAAAGCGTCAACAAGGCGTCGTGCGCTTCGTCGGCGTCGCGCGCGTCGGGCCAGGCCTGGCGGCGAACCTCCGCGATGGCCGCCGGATCGAGGCTGCCGAGGCCGCTGGCGAGGTCGGGATCGGTCCGTCGCAGCGACACCGCCCGGGCGCGACGCTCTTCGAGCGGTGCGTCGTCCAGGAAGGCATAGGGGTTGGCGTTGAGAAGCTCATGCGACATCGGCGAGGGTGCCGGCGTCTCGACGGCGAGCGCGCGGATCGCTCCGCTCTCGATCGCCTCGAGCACGCGGCGAAGGCCGTCGGCGTCCATCGCCTCGTGCAGACAGTTGCCGAGTGTCTCGTTGACGAGCGGGTGATCCGGTGGGTCGATGAGCCGGGGCCCGTTGTCTCCGCAGGCGAGCTGCGCCGGGAACACCGCCGCGAGCAGGTCTTCGGCCCGCATCCGCTGTATCGCGATTGGCACGCGCTTGCCCCCTTGCGTGCGCGCCAATGCCAGCGCGCGCGTTGCGTTCCAACGCCAGCGGTTGGTGAACATCGGCGCACGAAGCGCGGCTTGAACGAGATCGGCCTCGAACGTCCGTGGGTGTAGCATCGAGAACACGGCCGGGAGCGGGAAGCTGTGCTGCTCGCCGAGTGAGATGACCACGCCGTCGTCGGTCGCAGCCGCCTGGAGCTCGAAGTCGAAGCTCACGCAGAAGCGCTTGCGGAGCGCCAGACCGAGCGCGCGGTTGATGCGCCCGCCGAAGGGAGCGTGCAGCACGAGCTGCTGGCCGCCGGCTTCGTCGAAGAAGCGCTCGGCGATGATCGTCTCCAGGGTTGGAACCGCGCCGAGGACCGTCATGGTCTCGGCGACGTAGCGGACGAGCTCGCCAGCTCCGCAGTGATCGACGCCGCTCTCTGCGGAGAGCCACCCGGCAGCGCCCGCGGGATCGTGCAGTCGCTCGGCGATCTCGCGGCGGAGATCCGCGACGGCGGCGGACAGCTCCGCAGTGCGCGCCGGCGCCTCGCCGAGCCAGAAGGGGATCGTCGGCGGCGCGTTCTCGGCATCCGTCACGCGCACGCGGCCGGCCTCGACCCGCCGGATGCGCCACGAATGGTTGCCGAGCAGGAAGATGTCGCCGGCCATGCTCTCGACCGCGTAGTCCTCGTTGATCCGTCCGACGAGGTTGCCGGTCGGATCCTCGACGACGTCGTAATCGGCGGTATCGGGAATGGCCCCGCCGCCGGTGATCGCGGCGAGGCGCGCGCCCCGCCGTCCGCGCAGGCGCCCGTGCACGCGGTCGTGATGGAGGTGTGCCGAGCGCCGCCCGCGGCGCGTGGAAACGCCTTCACTGAGCATCTCGAGAACTTGGTCGAAGCGGCTCCGCTCGAGATCGCGAAACGGATAGGCACGGCGGACGCACGCGAAGAGATCGTCGACGTCGATCTCCGCGGATGCGGCGGTGGCGACGATCTGCTGCGCGAGGATGTCGAGCGGGTTTTCCGGAATGCTCAACCGGTCGAGCTGGCCTTGGTGCACGGCGCGCACCGCGGCCGCGGATTGCAAGAGCTCGTCGCGCGTGAGCGGAAACAGGATCCCCTTCGGAACGGCGCCGAGAAAATGCCCGGAACGTCCGACGCGCTGGAGCAGCGTCGCGATCGACCGCGGAGCGCCGAGGTGGCAGACGAGGTCGACGTGACCGACGTCGATGCCGAGCTCGAGCGAGGCCGTGGCGACGACCACGGACACCGCGCCCGACTTGAGGCCTTCTTCCGCCGCCAACCGGGTTTTCCGCGAGAGGCTTCCGTGATGCGCGGCGACCTTGCCTTCGCCGAGCCGCTCCGTCAGCTCGTGGGCGACGCGCTCGACGAGCCGTCGGGTGTTGACGAACACGATCGTCGCCCGGTGGCTGGCAGCGAGCGCGACGATGCGCTCGTAGATCGCCGCGCGGAGTTCGTGGGTGGCGATGGGCCCGAGCTCGAGATCGGTCGTCTCGATCGACAGGTCGAGATCGCGCCGGTGCCCAGCGTCGACGATCGCGCATCGCGGTTGTCCATCCTCCGCGAGCCGTCCGGCGCCGACCAGCAGTTTCGCGACCTCCTCGATCGGCTTCTGGGTCGCGGAGAGCCCGATTCGCTGCAGCCGTCGCCGGGCGAGCGCATCAAAGCGCTCGAGTGAAAGAGCGAGGTGGGCCCCTCGCTTGTCGGCGGCGACCGCATGGATCTCGTCGACGATCACGGTTTCCGCCTCGGCGAGCGCCTGACGGCTCTTCTCGGCGGTGAGGAGAATGTAGAGCGACTCGGGCGTCGTGATGAGGATGTGCGGCGGGCGGCGCACCTGGAGCTGCCGCTCGTGCGGCGGAGTATCGCCGGAGCGCACGGCGACTCGGATCTCGGAGAGGTCGATGCCTTCACCTTCGGCAAGCTTGCGGATGTCGGCCAGCGGCCGTTGCAGGTTCTTCTCGACGTCGTTGCCGAGCGCCTTGAGCGGCGACACGTAGACGACGCGGACCCGCTCCGTGAGCACGCCGGCCGCCGCGTCTTCGACCAGGCGGTTGAGCGCCCAGAGAAACGCGGCCAACGTCTTGCCCGAGCCGGTCGGCGCCGCGATCAGCGTGTCGAGCCCGCGGGAGATCTCTCGCCAGCCGGCCTGCTGCGATGCCGTCGGAGCGGCGAATGTCTCTGCGAACCAGCGCGCGACGAGCGGATGAAACGGGGTGGGGTCCACGCGGCGGTTGTAGCCGATCGCGACGTCTTGTTGTAGGGACCCGGCCGTGAGCCGCCGCCTCTATCAGCGCGAGGCTTCACCCGAGTGCCGCACGGTCCGCTGGGTGCTCGAGCGCAAGCGTCTCGACTATCAGCCGATCGAGGTCGAACCGTCGATCGCCGCGGATCTCCGGCGCCGCCACGAAACGGACGACGCTGCCGCTGCTCGAAGATGACGCGCACGCCGTCGCGGGCACGCGGCCAATCGCGTTCTACCTCGAGCGCACGTACGGGCCGCCGTCGATTTTTCCGCCCGACCCGCAGAAACGGAACCAGGCCGTGACGCTCGCCGAGTTCGCGGAGCAAGCGATCCGCACGCTCACCACCAGGCTTCTCCGGGGCGACTCGCCGCGCGACGACCTCGTGACGGAGCTACGTGTCCGTCTCGGCCAGGTCCGCGAGGCCATCGGCCGTCGCGCGCTCGATTCCGGCGCCCGCCATCTCGGCGACATCGCCGTTGCGGCTCATCTCGTCACCTGCCAGGAAGTCGCGGAACTGGAATTTGCTCGCGACTACGCGGATCTCGTCGCCTACGTCGCGCGCGTGCGGCCCACGGCGGCGGACTGACGCGGAAGGAGTCGGAACCGACCGGCTCTTTGGCCTGAAGCCTATTCCTTCGTCGGTTCCTGAATCGCCTGGTCCATCTGACGGGCGAGCGCGCGGCCCTCGAGCTGACCGCGAACACGGCTGAAGAGCTCCGCCTTGTTGACCGGTTTCGTGAGAAATTCGCTGACGCCGAGCTTCATCCCCGCCACGCGCGTCTCGTGGTCGTCGCGGGCGGTGACCAGGATCACCGGGATCGCACGGGTTCGATCGTCGCGGGCGAGCTCCGTGCAGACCGTGAGGCCGTCCATGCCCGGCATGTTGACGTCGAGCAAGATCACGTCGACGGACTGTGCTCGGGCGATCTCGAGGCACTGTGCGCCGCTTTGAGCGGGAAGCGTGCGCAGCTTCTGCGTGCCGAGTAGACGGCAGAGGATCTCGACCGCGTCCGGGTCGTCGTCGACGACGAGAACGGAGCCGAAATCCGAAGCGCGGTGTAGCGGATGCCCGAGCTTGCCAGGGACCCTCTCGCCGAGATCTGCCGCCCGCCCTTGCGGGTGCGGGCCGGGCTTATCGTCGGTTGGGTTGTTCATGATGCCAGATCTCACGAGGCCAGATGCTGTATGGGGACCGTGCTTCGCCGCCGCAGCTTTGCCACCAACGTCGTGCGTTTGAGCCCGAGCAGACGTGCGGCCGCCTGCTTGTTTCCGCCCGACTTCTGCAGGGCTTCTTGGATCAGCTGGTTCTCGTACGCCTCGACGGCGCGGTTGAAGTCGAACGTCCCGTCGCTGAGCATGGGAGTCGGATTCCGCTTGCCGGAGACGAAGCGGCGAACGCTCGGCGGCAAATTCTCGGCGTCGATCGTGTCGTTGTCGGCGAGGATCACCAGTTGCTCGATGACGTTCTCCAGCTCGCGGACGTTTCCCGGCCAGTCGTACTCCCAGAGTTGCACCTGTGCCGCCTCACTGAGGCGCACCGGCCCCTGCGGCCGCCGCGCATTCATCTTCTCCAGGAAATGCTCCATCAAGAGCGGGATGTCCGATCGGCGATCGCGGAGCGGCGGGAGGCGGATGGGGATCACTTGCAAGCGATAGAAGAGGTCCTCGCGAAACCGTCCCTTGCTGACTTCGTCAAACAGCTCCTTGTTGGAGGCCGCGATGACGCGCACGTCGGCCTTGAGGGTCCGATCGGAGCCGACCGGGCGGAACTCTCGCTCCTGCAGCACGCGAAGCAGCTTGACCTGCAGCGGCGGGCTCATCTCGGCGACTTCATCGAGGAAGATCGTCCCGCCGCGTGCCACCTGGAACATTCCATGGCGAGCGCCGATCGCGCCGGTGAAGGCCCCTCGCTCGTGCCCGAACAGCTCGGACTCGAGCAGCTCCGCCGGAATGGCGCCGCAGTTGAGCGCGATGAACGGCCCCTCGGAGCGCGCGCTCAAGGCGTGGACGTTACGAGCGACGAGCTCCTTGCCCGTGCCGCTCTCGCCGGTGATGAGCACGGTCGCGCCGGTCGCCGCAACCTTTCGAATCAACACTTGGATGCGCTGGATGAGCGGGTGTTGCCCGATCATCAGTCTATGGTTATGACCGTTGTCCAAGTGTTGAAAAATTAACACATCTCGCTCTAACCGAACAAGTAACCCGTGTCTGAAACCGGAAAGGCCATGAAAAAGAGTGGGGGTAGGGCCGATGGCCGTCGTCCTCGACAGCTCCGGGCCGTTAAAATCTCCACGGGCGTTCTCAAGCACGCGGAAGGCTCGGCGCTGATAGAGGTGGGGGACACGCGGGTCCTGTGCACGGCATCGGTGGAGGATCGGGTACCCGCTTTCCTCAAAGATTCCGGTCGAGGGTGGGTCACCGCAGAGTACGGCATGCTGCCGCGCTCGACGCACACGCGCATGGAGCGGGAAGCCGCCCGCGGCCGTATCGGAGGACGGACGCACGAGATCCAGCGGCTGATCGGCCGGAGCTTGCGCGCCGTGACCGATCTCGAGGCGCTCGGCGAGCGGAGCATCTGGATCGATTGCGACGTTCTGCAGGCGGATGGGGGCACGCGCACCGCATCGATCACCGGAGGCTGGGTGGCGCTGGCGTTCGCGGTGCGAAATCTCGAACGGAAGGGGCTGCTCGAAAGGAATCCGATCCGTGGCGCGGTTGCGGCGGTGAGCGCGGGCGTCGTCGACGGCGCCGAATGCCTCGATCTCTGCTACGAAGAAGACAGCAAGGCGGAGGTCGACATGAATTTCGTGATGACCGATCAAGGGCGCTTCGTCGAGATCCAAGGCACGGCGGAAGCCGCGCCGTTCTCGAAGACTCAATCCGACCGCATGGCCGCGCTCGCCTGGTCCGGCATCCGCCAGCTGATCCAGCTGCAGCGAGCCGCGATCCGGCGCGCGTGATCGTCACCGCGGCCACCGCCAGTCCGGCGAAGCTCCGCGAGCTCGACGAGCTGCTCGGCTCTCGTCTGCGGCTCGTGCCGGCTCCCGAGTCGTATCGCGCGCCGCCGGAGAGCGGCGCGAGCTATCGAGAGAACGCGCGCATCAAGGCGCGCGCGCTGTTCGCCGCGCTCGGCGCCGCCGCCCTCGCGGACGATTCGGGCCTCGAGGTCGATGCGCTCGGCGGCCGGCCGGGTGTCCATTCCGCTCGTTACGGGACCGCGGCCGCCGATCGCAATCGGCGGCTCCTCGACGAGCTCCGCGGACGAGTCGGCGCGGAGCGCCGTGCGCGCTTTCGCACCGCGATCGTGCTGATCCTCGCCGATGGCCGAGAGCTGGCCGCCGACGGCCGCTGCGAGGGAGAGATCGTCGAAGCGCCCCGCGGCTCGGGAGGCTTCGGGTACGACCCGCTGTTTCTGCTTCCCGCGCTTGGCCGCACGCTCGCCGAGCTGACCCGCGAAGAGAAGAACCGGTTCTCCGCCCGTTCCGAGGCGGCGCGGGCCCTCGTCCGCGAGCTCGATCGCCTCGGCATCTAGGACACTCGCTAGCTACCTTGGCCGTCGCCCGCCTTCGGTTGCGCCCCTTGGCGGCGGATGACGTTCATCGCGAGCGAGATCATCGAGCCGACGTCGGAGAGGTTCGCGGGCAGGATCAGCGTGTTGCCCGTCTTGGCGAGCTCGCCGAAGTTCGTGATGTACTGCTCGGCAACGCGCAGCTGGACCGCTTCGTAGCCACCCGCGGACTGGATTGCCTCGGCGACTTTGCGGATCCCTTCGGCGGTGGCGGTCGCCCGCGCGAGGATCGCGGCGGCCTCGCCCTCGGCCTCGTTGATGCGCTGCTGGCGGTTGGCCTCGGACGCTTTGATGACTTGCTGCTTCTTGCCTTCGGCCGAGTTGACCGCGGCGTCGCGCTCGCCCTCGGAGGTGAGGATCACGGCGCGCTTCTCGCGCTCGGCCCGCATCTGCTTCTCCATCGCCGCGAGCACGTCGTCGGGCGGCTTGATGTTCTTGATCTCGTAACGAAGGACCTTCACCCCCCATGCCTCGGAGGCCTTGTCGACTTCGCTCACCACCTGCGCATTGATGTGCGTGCGCTCCTCGAACGTGCGGTCGAGGTCGATCTTGCCGATCTCGCTCCGCAAATTGGTCTGCGCGAGCTGCACGAGCGCGAAGACGTAGTCCGAGATCCCATAGGAGGCGCGCTCGGCGTTCATGACCTTCAAGTAGAGGATGCCGTCGACGTGAACCTGGACGTTGTCGCGCGTGATGCAGCTCTGCGCCGGGATGTCGATCGCCTGCTCTTTCAGCGAATGCTTGTAGCGGATGACGTCGACGAACGGCAGCAGGATGTGGAAGCCGGCGCCGAGCGTGCCGGTGAACTTGCCCAAGCGCTCGACGACGTACGCGCTCTGCTGCGGGACGACGACCGCGGTGCGTGCCAACACGTACACGACCAGCGCGGCGAGCCCGAGGACGACGATCAAGCTTCCGGTCATGAAATCCTCCGATTGTGCGTGCCGCGAATCACTCCGGGCGAATCCAGATCGTCAGTCCGTCGACCCGCTCGACGCGACAGCGCGTGTTCTTCGCGAGCAAGACCGACCCGTTGTTGCGAGCGGTCCACGTCGTGCCGCGGAGTTCTGCTTTGCCGACCCCGCCCCCCGGGATATCCTCGGTGGCAGTCGCGGCTTCGCCGACCAGGCTGTCGACACGATCGCCGCCGGCGGGAGCGAGCCTCATCATAATCGGACGGCGCAGGAACGCGAGAGTGACCAGGGAGAGCACGGAGAAGAGCAGCCACTGGAGCCAGCCCGCTTCGGCCAAACCGATCGCCACGAGAAACCCGACGCACAGCGCGCCGATTCCGAAGAACGCCAGGTAGAAGCCGCCGGCGAGCTGCACCTCGAGGATCAACAACACCAAACCGAAGAGCATCCACAGCCACCAAGGCATGATCAGGGCCTCGCGATGTCGGGGGTTCGGGTCATCCGGGGGCGCTAGCCAAATCGATGTGGCGTTCTACACGGGCAAACGGAACGGCGTCAAACGAGCGAAGGACGAGACGAGCTTCGGCTGCGGCCCTGGCCGCGGCGCTCTTGTTCGGGAGCGGAGCGCCGGTCGCGAAGACGTTGCTCGGCGCGGCCGATCCTCAAGTGCTCGCCGGTCTGCTGTACCTCGGGTCGGGAATCGCTCTCGGCGGTGTCCGGCTGCTGCGGAGAGGTACGGCCTGGACGCCGGCGCCGCGTGACGCGACGTGGCTGGCGGGCGCGGTCGTCCTCGGCGGAGTCGTGGCGCCGCTGCTGCTCCTCGAGGGCCTTTCGCGCACGACTGCGTCTTCGGCCTCGCTCGTGCTCGTCCTCGAAGCGCCGCTCACCGCTCTCTTCGCACGCCTGTTCTTCGGTGAGCACCTCGGCGCGCGCACGCTCGAAGCGCTCGTGCTCATCACCCTCGGAGCGGTTGCGACGGTCACCCTCGAGGATGCGGCCGTCGACCCCCTCGGCCTCGCGGCCGTGGCGCTGGCCTCCGCGTGCTGGGCGCTCGACAACAATTTCACGCGAGAAGTGGCGCATGGCGACGCCGTGACGATCGCCGCGCTGAAGGGGCTCGTCGGCGGTGCGGTCAACGTCGCGATCGCGCTGCGGCTCGATGCCTCGTGGCCGTCGTCCGGGACGATCATCGCCGCGGGCGTCGTCGGCGCGCTTTCGTACGGCGCGAGCCTCACGCTCTACATCGTTTCACTGCGCGGCCTCGGCACGTCGCGCGCAGGCGCCTATTTCGCGACCGCGCCGTTCATCGGGGCGATTGCGGCCGTTTGCGTGCTCTCCGAGCCGGTCTCGCCCCGCCTCGGCCTCGCCGCTGCGTTGATGGCGGTCGGCGTCTGGCGCCTCCTCGGCGAATCGCACGGGCATCGCCACCTGCACGAGGCGGTCGAGCATTCTCACGCTCACGTGCATGACGAGCATCATCGCCACGCGCATGCCGCGGGCGAAATCGGCGGCTCACACGCGCACGGGCATTGCCACGAAGCGCTCGAGCACGATCATCCGCACAGCCCCGACGTCCACCACCGTCACGGGCACTGACGGGGACGTTCTTGACCTTCGTAACCTTCGTCGCGCCTCTCTCCTTACAGCATTCCGCCGACGCGAGGAACGCGACGAAGGTTACGAAGGTCAAGAACGTCCCCGTCGCGGCGGCTGCTGCGGGGGCGGCAATTTCTGGAGGGCGGCGGCGATCTCGCGACAGAGATCGCCGAGGTCGGCGCTCAATGCGTCGACCGCGTCTGCGGCCTTGGGCGACGACGCCGGGTGTGCGAAGTTGGACTCCTCGAGGGCCAGATACTCCCCGCTGCGCGGGTCTCGGATCACCCAGCGCGCTCGCAGTTGCGCCTCGCCCGCAGCCGTCCGCTCGAAGCGCAGGATGCTGACCGCAACCTGGTAGTCGACGGCGACCGTGCCCGGCCGCGGGTACAAGACGATCCGATCGGCGCCCAGCAGGGACGAGAGATTCTGCAGCAGCACCCGGGTCAGGTTTGTCTTCAGGGGCTCGGCCCAGAGGTCTGTCGGCGAATACCGCACCTCGGCCGAGCTCAGGCGCTCCGCGAGCTCGTTGCGATCAAGATACTCCGGCAGCTCGATCGGGCCGAGGCCGTAAATGACGGTCCGCGGCTCGCGCTGCTGGCTTCCGCCCGCGTCCACGACGGGACTCAGCGTGTAGAACCGGGAGGGATCCGGCTGCGGGGCGAGAACCGACGAGCATCCGCACAGCCAGGCGCCGACGACGAGGACCGTTGCCGCGTCGCGACCCGATCTCTGACTCATTGGGATGTCACGGCCTTTCCGCGCACGAGGGCGCTCGGGTTGCGCTCCAGATAGTTGGCAAGCAATCGCAGCGCGCGCGCCGCGGCCGACAGCTCCTGCAGGGTTCCGGTAAGCTCGGTGGACAGCGGCGAATCGGGCTTGACGAACTCGTCGACGCTCTGCATCGTACCGCGCGCCTGGTCCAAGGCGACCCCGCCTTTTTCGGATGTTCCCTTGAGGCTGTCGAACAGCGGGCCTGCCTTGGCGTCCACGTGCGCGCTCAACTCGCGGAAGCTCGTCACCGCCTGATTGAGGTTTGCGACCGTGGCCGGCAGGGCCTGGATGGTCTCCTTCAGTTCGGGCGTTGCCACGACGTTCTTGATGGCGTCGACCGTCTCCGTGAGCGACTTGACGAGGTCCTCGACGTGCACCGCTTGCAGCTTGCGAAAGAGGTTCTCGGCCGCCGACCGCACCTGTTCCATGGTGGTCGGCATCGTCGGGATCTCGGGTGTTTTCGAGTCTGGCGGGAGAACGAACTCAGCCGGGTTCTCCGGACGAAAGTCGAGTTGGACGAAGAGCAGACCGGTCACCAGGCTCTGCGCGTTGAGCTGCGCGCGCAGGCCGTAGGCGATCAACTCCTTGAGGTTGCGCTGCTGCCGAGCGCCCAAGGCAGCCACCTTGTCGTCGTCGATCTCGATGGTGACCGGGATCTGAATCCCCTGCGCAGTGACCATTGGCATCTCTTGCTCGGGCAAGCGGAGCCGGATGTCGACCACCGATCCGACCTCCACACCCTTGATCCTGACCGGGGCCCCGACGTTGAGGCCGTCGACCGTTCCCCGGAAGAAGCAGACGTACTCGGAGGTGTGCTTGAACAGCTGGCCGGAACCGAAGATCAACACGCTAGCCACCGCCAAGGCGACTGCCCCCACCACGAAGGCGCCGATCATTGCCGGGTTGGCCTTTCTACCCATGGGTCCTCCCTGCGGCGCCGTTCGCCTCCCCGCGGCTCAGGAAGCGGCGCACGCCGGCGCTTCCCGAGTCGAGCAGTTCCCGCGGCGGCCCGAGATCGGTCATCGTCCGGGTCTCCACGTCGAGGAACACGCTGTTGGTCGCGATCGCGAAGATGCTCGCCAGCTCGTGGGTGACGACGACGATGGTGGCTCCCAGGCTCTCGCGCAGCTCCAGGATGAGATCGTCGAGCAGCTTGGAGCTGATCGGGTCGAGCCCCGCCGATGGCTCGTCGAAGAACAGCACCTCCGGATCGAGCGCCATCGCCCGTGCCAGGCCGGCACGCTTCTGCATGCCGCCGCTGATCTGCGAAGGATAGAAGTCCTCGAAGCCCTTCAGTCCGACGAGCGCGAGCTTGAGGCTCGCCACCTCGCGGATCTCGTCGGGCGTCAACTCCGTGTACTCGCCCAGGGGTAGGCCGATGTTCTCGGCCAACGTCATCGAGCTCCAGAGCGCGCCGCTCTGATAGAGGACGCCGAAGCGTTGCAGCATCGCTCGCCGTTTGAGGGGGTCGGCGGCCGTGAAGTTTTCGCTCCCGTACCAGATCTCGCCGGTGGCCGGCTCGTTCAGGCCGATCAGGTGTCGCAGCAAGCGTGCTCTTCCCGCAGCCGCTGCCGCCCATGATGACGAAGACGTCGCCTCGCTTCACGGTGAAGTTGAGGTCGCGCATGAGCACGAAGCTCCCGTAGGCCATCGTCAGATTCCGCACGGTGATGTGGGCATCGCCCGTGGTCGATGGGCGGGTGACGCTGTCAGATCCCGAGGACATAGAACATCACGGCGAACACGCCGCAGGCGCTGATGATGAACACGATGCCGGTGACGACGGCGGAGGTCGCCGCGTCTGCCGACCGCCGAGGAGCTGTTGCCGCACTGCATGCCGCGCGAGGCACCCGGAGAGCGCAATCAGCACGCCGTACACGGAAGCCTTGAAGACGCCGCCGACGAGATCCCCAGGTGCACGGCCGCGGCCGTCTGGTTGTAGTAGACGAGCGGCGCGAGATCGAGCATCGCCGACGCCGACCGCACGCGCCGCCGAGAATGCCGACGAAGTCGGCGTACAGGCAGAGCAGCGGCATCATCAAGCAGAGCGCCAGCATGCGCGGCAGCACCAGGAATTCGAGCGGCGAGATGCCCATCGTGGTCAGCGCATCGATCTCCTGGGTCACCTTCATGGTGCCGAGCTGTGCCGCGTAGGCGGCGCCGGTGCGTCCGGCGATGACGATCGCGGTCATCATCGCGCCCATCTCGCGCACCATCGCGATGCCGACCAGATCGGCGACGTAGATCGCTGCGCCGAACTGCTGAAGCTGCACCGCACCGACGAAGGCGAGGATCGTGCCGACCAGGAAGCTGATCAGCGTGACGATCCCGAGCGCATCGGCCCCGGCCTGCTGGATGAGCAGCAAGAGATCGCTCCGGCGAAATCGCGCGCGGCCGCGTAGCAGGCTTCCGAACGCTGCGGTGGCGTCTCCGATGAAGCCGAGCATGTCCAGGATCGGCTGGCGGGCGCCGGTGAAGGCGAGGCCGATGCGCGCCAGCCAGGACGGCGCGACGGTCGCCTGCCGCGCGCCGGTTCGTTCCGGCACCGCGGCGGCCAGGGCGAGCAGCCGCTGGACACCCGTGGGCAATCCGCTGCGGTCCATCTGGGTCCCTCGGCGAGCGCAGACGGCATCGAGGTCCATGAGGAAGGTCAGGAGGCCGCTGTCCCAGGCGCCGAGCCGCGTGGAATCGAATACGATCCGGCGTGGCGCGGAATCGGAGAGCTGGCGCTCCACGGTGCTCACCGGCGGCAAGGTGCTCGAGAGCTGCCACGCCCCTGCCAGGCGCACGACGAGCGCGCCGTCGGCTGCGCGATCGAAGGACAGTGGGTGGTCTGGGGTGGTCGTCGATTCGGGAGCCGACGAAACCATGTCAGTGCTCGGGCCGGGATGGCGGCGGCACCGGAACGTTGGCGCGTATGCGTTGCGAAAAGTCCGGGGCACCGTTTGCGGCGCGCGCCGCCTCGTTGATGTGCGAACGCCGTCGCAACTCTTCGAACGGCAAACGCGTATCGAGCCGGCCGTGTTCGTAGACCAACTGCGGCAGGTAGCCACTGGCCAGGATCTTCCAATTCAGCGGGAGGCTCTGCTTGTTGACCTTGGTGTGCATCCAGATGTTCGTCGTGCAGTTCGTCGTCAGCGTGTTGTAGAACTCCGGGTGGTCCTTGAGTGAGTTGATCTTCGTGATGTAGCTCAAGAACAAGCGGCGCACGTTTTCGGCAGGCGCAGCCGTGCGGTAGAGGTATACATCCTCGGGCGGGTCTTTGCGGTAGTTGGTGCGTACGCGGATCAGGTCGCGCTCGTCGGCGACCACGTAATACAGTTCGTACTGCTTGAAGAAGCCGGCGAGCGTCGAGTAGCTCTCGCTGCGCTCCTTGCGCGTTTCGATCGAAACGGTGAGATAGTCCCGGCCGCCGAAGCCGAAGCTCACCATCATGTGCGCGATGGCGTCACCCATCCAGTACGTGGCGATCAGGTCCAGGGTGTCGAGTGTGTTCAAGTCGAAGGTCTTGTCGTAGTACCGTGGCGTGAAATCGGTTTCGCTGCGGTAGTCGAAGTTCCGAATGTTGTGCATCGTCACCTGGTCGCCGTGCACATCGGCATAGGCAAGCACGGCGACTTCCGGCTGCCACTCGCGGTCGTTGCGGGGCTCGATACGCGACCACCAGGCGAGCATCAGTACGAATACGACCAGGAACGCCACGGTCGTGCGACGCATGGGCCGAGCGAAGAGGCCGACGATGGCTGCGACGCCCAGTAGGGCCAAGCCGATGCCGAGGATCTGTCGCGCCGCGTCACCGAACGGAGCACGATAGCCAATTGCCAGGCTATCCCACACCGTGATGGCGGCGATGAGGATCCCCCAAAGTGACGCCAGCAGGATGCGCAGGGCGCTGCGCACTGCCGACTCGCCAGGGCTTGTGCGAGGAGCGTGACGTTGCATTTCGAGCGCCTTTCTTACGGTTGATCCAACCTGTCAGCCAAGAAGCTACCGCGATGCGGCGTCACAATGAAGGTCAGCTCGATGACGAACGGCAACGGCGCGCGGGGAGTTCCTCCGCGAAGGATCACTGACGGTTTTGGAGTTGGCTACGAGCGTGGGTACGAGGGCCCGGCTGACATCAGTCGTGCTTGCGAGCGTTGGTTTGCAGCGGCGCCCGGCAAGCTTCGCCGCAAAATCCCGAGATCGGTCGTGAAAAGCGCGATCGTTTCAGACTGCCGATTTTCCTGCGAAGCCGGCAAAGATGCAGCAGTCAGATCAATAGAACCATTTATTGTTCTCCCACCGAAAAATCTCGGTGGTGTGAGTGTCGCTGATCGGTTTCTTGTCTCCGTGTAAGGCTTCTTCGGGAGTCTTGCCGGCCAGGTAATAGGTGAACTCCTGGTAAGTAATTTTGCCGATCGAGAATCCTTCTTTGGACTGATGGGCCTCGCAAGTCTTGACGTCGCCGTATCCGGTATAGGTCGCGGTCTGGAAGCCGTCCTTCAACGTGAACATCAGCTTCGAAAGATTATCGCGCTCCCGCTCACGAAGGTTCTGCTCCCAATGCCGGCAGAAGTCCTGGAACTGCGCGGATGCCTTTTTGAACTCCAGGTCGCGTTTCAGGCGTTCGGGCGCAATCTTCCCTATCAGCGAACGGACGTTTTGGCGCAGCGTCTTGTTCGGCGCGTCAGATTGGGACGTCGGCGCTGGCGCACCCGGCGCTTCCGGCTGATTGCCCCCGGACACTCCATGGGATGCCGTCGCAGTCGGTTTGGCGTTTACGGCAGGCGCTTCGCCGAGTTGCTCTCCGGCGAGGCATCTCGAAACCTGAAAGCATGCCGCAACCGTGACGGCGGCGATCATCAACCCGCCTTGCTTCATACCTCCTATTCCTCCCTGCATAGATTGATAGCAAATCTGCCGGTTCAGGTCAGCCTTTTGCACCTTTCGATTCACCTGAAGTTTCACGCCGATGTTATTCGCCCTGATGAAGAAACGGCCGCGGCCCCCGAAGGGACCGTGGCCGTTCTCTACGAACTGATTTTTCCGGCTTACTGTACGGGCAACAGCTCGACGCGGCGGTTTTGGGCGCGGCCCTCAGCCGTATCGTTGGTGGCGACGAAGTCCGTCTTGCCATACCCGCGCGGAACCAGCTGGTTTTCCGGAATTCCGGCCTTCGCCAAATATGCCACGACGGCTGCCGCCCGACGCTCCGACAGCTTCTGGTTGTACTTTACGCTGCCAACGGCGTCGCAATAGCCGTTCACGTTCACCGTCACGCCCGGATGGGTCTTGAGAGTCGCCGCGGCCTCATCCAAAACTGCCGCATCGCCCGTGCGGATCTTCGACTTGTTGAAGTCGAAATGCACGCCGCGCAGAACCAGCTTCTCCACAGTGGCGGTGGAGACGACGGGGGCGGGTGCTGCGGTGGTGGTTGGAGGTGTTGCACGAGGCGGAGTTACGACCGGATCGCAGGTGTAATGGCCGATGACCGCTCCCAGTATGGAGCCGACCACTGCGCTGCCCATGGTCGCGACACCTATGGCGTTATCCTTGTCATCGCTTGGGTTGGCCGCGTACATACCACCCGCGCCAGCGGCGCCACCCAAAGCGCCCCCGAGCGCTCCGCCGACCACGGCACAACGCCCCCAAGGGTGAGTCTTCATGGCCTCCTGGGAGCAGCCAGCCAGCACGCTGCCCATCAGGGCGACCGCCGCGATTCCTGCAACCGGTTTTCCGAATTTTGACGTTAGCCTCATTTTACTCCTCCTCACCCAAGTGCCATCTACCATAAGACCAATTGCCGTTTATCTACGAAACGCATCGAATGCAAGCCGATGTTGGTGGAAAGACCATCTCTCGATGGACTCCTTTCGTCTGACGTCAGGTTCATCGTCCCTGAGTATCCGGGTGTCCTCAAATCAAAGTGCCATGCAATTTCAATGCCGAGGGAATCCCGTCCCAACGAGGTCAACGGACTGTTGCTCGCTTGGTTGCGGGGGGGCGTGAGCGCCGGGTCGATGCGAAGCTGCCCGCGTGCAGAGCTCGGTCCGCTCAAAACGCGGCGACGCGCTCGACGACCCAGAATGCCGCGACGCCGCCGATCGCGTACGCGGGGACGAGCTCCGCCCGGCGCGAGACGGATATCCCCAGCCAGCGGACGAGAGCGAATATCCCCAACACCGCCGCGACGAACACGAGTTGCCCGATCTCGACGCCGACGTTGAAGAACGCGAGCGCCACCGGAATCGCGCGCTGCGGCAGCCCCACCTCGCTGAGCGCGCCGGCAAAGCCGAAGCCGTGCAGCAATCCGAAGGTGAACGAGACCACCCACGGCCAGCGTTCCGTCAAGCCCGACCGGCCCTGCGCGCCGCGCACGATCTCGCGCGCGACGAACACGATGCTCAAAGCGATCGCCGCTTCGACGGGCGGCTGCGGCACGTGAACGAAGCCGAGCGCCGCCGCGGTCAGCGTCAGGCTGTGGGTTGTGGTGAAGGCGGTCATCGTCGCCACCACGCGCCGCCAGCCTTTGACGAGAACGAGCATCGCCAGGATGTACAGCAGATGATCGATGCCGCCGAGAATGTGCTCGACCCCGAGCCGCAGGTACGTCGCCGCCACTTGCGTCGCGCGCGGCGCGGCTTCGACCGTGAACGACGGAGACGGCGGCGTGAGCCGCGTGACTTGCGTCGTGCCATCGCTCCGCTCCAGGCGCACCAGCACGTCGATGATCGTCGCCGAGAGACCGGCGATGCGAATCGTAGCGCCGGTGAGCCCTCCCGCACACTTCACGGACCAGCGGTCGGTGAACGCGTTGTCGGCGAAGGAGGCCCGCGGCTCGGTAACCCTCTGGCAATCCGGGGGCATCTCGACGTAGATGCCGAGGCGCAGGTCCGCGCCGCGAGCCGGCACCTTCCACAGCACGTCGTAGGTCTCCGGGCCGCTCTGGCGGAGCTCCAGATAGGCCGGGCGTACTTCATGGGCGAGCACGCTGCCCGCGAAGCCGACGAGCAGGACGAAGAGCAGGCTCGTGCGCTTCATCGCGACTTCACCGCGGCGAGCTTCTTCTCTCCGTCCGCCCGCTGTGGCTGCTCGACGGTGACGGTGTAGCGCTCGAGGAGGCCGGCGTAGAATTGATCGTTGGCCTTCTGCCGGTGGAAGTTCATCCACTCGCGCCGGACGGCGTCACGCACTTCTTCCAGCGCCGGCAGCCGTTCGTCGGTGCGCTCGGCTACGAAGACCAGATGCGCGCCGTAACCGGATTCGATCGGCCCTTGCCATCGACCGGGCGCAACGTCGGTCAACGCCGCCGCGAACTTCTCACCGAACTGCTTTGCGACTTCGCTGGCTGGAACCGCATCGAACTGGTGCTCGAGCAGCGAAGGATCGCCCATCTCGATGACATCCGCCTTGCCGCCGGTTTGGTTCAGCTGCGCGAGCAGCCGGGCAGCATCGCGCCGCAGATTTCCACCGTGCCGATCGGGGTTGAGATAGACCTGGCGGAACGTGAACCGGCGCTCGACGCGGAACGTCTCGGGATGCGCCCGCAGGTACGCCTGCAGGTCCTCGTCGGTCGGCCCAACCTCCGCGCCGACGTCTTCGGAGAGGAACTCCATCTTCTGCCGGAGCCGCCGGCGGACGATCGTATCGTCGCGATCCAATCCCAAGGCGATCGCGGCGCGGTAGTAGACTTCCTCGCGGACGTGGTCGCGGATCAATCCTTCCAGCTCCTCGTCGGTCGGCGGACGCTGCCAGGTGCGAGTGAAACTTAGCGCCAGCGATTCGATCTGTCCTCGCGTGACGACGATCTTTTCTGGCGCGGGGCTGGTGCGTTTGCTCACGAAGCCAAAGGCAACGAAGAGTCCGGCCCCCAGCAGCAGGAAATGCACCAGCGGTTCGCGCAGAAGCGTCTTGAGACTCGCCATACGCTCCTCACTTGGCCGGCGTGTACCAGATGGGCGAGGTGTAGGCGCGCTCGGTCGTGGTCATCGGCACTTCCTTCGGCATCGTCATGCCGAAATACTTCGCGTCGTACGCCGTCCAGCGCGGCGTCGGGATCTCGATCACGCGGACGTAGTAGAACGCGCGCTGCGTCGGGTCGAAGTCCGGGTCTTTCCACACGGTGATCAGCTCGCGGCGCGCCGATGGTGTTGGTCCAGGTCGCGTTCGGCACGTCCACGGTGCTGCCGACCGGTGTCTTGCAGCGGCCCTCGGCGTCGATCTTGCGGTCGCCGGACACGGCCACGTCGTAGATTCGCTCCTGCGGTCTTGCCATCCTTGCATCGAGCCAGCCCTTGACGATCTGGATGCGGTCGAGGTTCGCGCCGATCGGATCCTTGAGCGCGGCGACGAGGAACGTCGGCGACTTGCCCTGCGGAGCGTCGCTGCAGATCGCCGCCCATCGGCACGCCCTTGGTGTAGCCGATGCTGCGCCGGGCATGCGGTTCTGCGCGTCGCTCCGGTTCGAAATCCCAGCCGCCGAAGAAGCGCACGATCATGCGCGGGCCGGTCGTGGCGTAGGTCTCGCGGCGCTGCATGGCGTCGAAGATCGCCTCGCGCGTGTTCTCCGTCGCCCACACGGCGGCGTAGCCCGACGCGGTCGTCTCCCAGCCCATGATCGTGAGCCCGGTCTGCGGATTCTTGACGAACGGATGCGCAGCGCGGGTCGCGCTCGGCTCGGCGCTCGAGGTCTTGCCGAAGAAGTTGTCCTCCTCGACGGCGGCGAGAGCCGGTGTGCGCGTCGGTCGAGCCGACCATGCCGAACTTGTAGGGGTTGACGCCGAGCTCGGCTTCCGAGCTTGAGGCCGTTCTTCAGCGCCGAGCGCGCGTACTCGAACTCCAGCATCTCCGGCTTCTTCGGCTCGCTGAGGTCGAGGTTGCCCTTGTCCCAGCGCTCGAAGTTGGCGAACTCGTCGTTGGGCGAGAGGAACGGATGCGTCTCGCCGTCGCCCTTGATCTGCGTGGCTTCGTAGAGGCGCTCCCACTGCGTGCGGTGTCTCGGCGTACTCGCGGTCGATCCTGCTTGCCGGTGAACGACTCGATGATCGGGAACATGCGGCCGTTGCTGAGGTTGCCGTTGTGCGCGATGGCGAGCACCTCGCCGCCGGTCTTCTGCTCGTAGGCGGCCATCCACTTCCAGAGGTCGCGCGGATTGTCGCTGCCGAGCGGCTGCATGGTGGTGAAGGGCTCGACCTGGCTCGCCTTCGTCGCCGTCGTCGCGGAAGATGACGTTGCGGTGCAGGTTGTTGCCGCCGGTGTTCGAGGTCCACTCGTAGCCGATGAAGGCGGTGAAGCGGCCCGGATCGTTCGCCTCGTCGGCCGCCTTGATCGTCTCCTCCCACGCCGAGCGGTAGGCCGGCGTGCCGGGCAGGGACAGGATCGCCTTGGGGATCGTTCCCTTGCCGAAGCTGATGATGATCTCGATCGCCGCCTCGGCGCCCTTGCCCGACTGGATCATGTCGTACCACTTGCGGCCTTGTCGGGTCGGCGAGCACCTTCGGGTTGCCGCCGACGATCAGCGGGAAGAAGCCCATGTTGTCCGAGTGGTCGGCCACGACCAGGAAGTCGAGCGGCCGCGAGAGCTTCGCGCGCTGGCCGCTCGAAGCCGTGATCTCCTCGCCCTTGGCGAAGCGGTAGGCGTCCCTCGGGCCGAGCCGGCAGCCGAACGCGCCGGCGTCCATCGAGAACGACGTGTGCAGGTGCGTGTCGCCGAAGAACGGGCGCGTGGGGAAGTTGCGACCGGCGTAGGGCGAGTACGGCGGCTTGGCGGGGAACGCCTTCTCGGCCGCCTCCTTGTCGAGCGTGCCGACGTCGGTGGTGGTCGCGTCAGCGGCGAGCGCCGGCGAAGCGATGACCGCGGCCAGCGCCAGGCTGAGGAGCGGTGCGGCGAGCTTGAAGCGCATTTGTCTCTCCATGTTTGGGTTTCCTTGCCTTTCCGTCGGCTGCGCGCGTGGAGCTCCGTCAATCGCGTGGAATCTGCTTCGCCCAGGCGGTCCGAGAACACGACGGCGATGAACGCGAGCGTCGAGCGGACACCCGCACCGAGAAGCGCCCGCACCTGCGAGCCACGCCCTAGGTCTGGGCACTGGGCGACGCTGGCTACACTTCCTCAGCCGTCTGGGAATTTCCTCGGGTCGTCAGTCGGATTTCTTCGGTGCCCGCTTGTCTTGCGGCTCTCCCTCCCCGCGGTAATCGCCGATGATGCCCTTCGCGGGGCAGATCGCGAACATCGGGCACTTCTTGCAACCGACGGCCAGTGCAACCGGACAGAGGGTCATCGTAGCCTCCGAAGTTGAGTGAAAGGTTTGCAGCCGAGGCTTACGCTCGACGGTCGCGCACCGCAACTCCTGGGCGACCGCGAAGCCACTGCTTGCCGACTTGGACAGGCCCGTGTCGTGCGTCTAGGGAAGCGTGGACATCTCGAACACGTGGTAGCTCCACGGCGCGCATGTCGAGATAGAGGCCCCGCGACACGAGGTCATCTCCGTCGCGATCGAAGCTGGCGGGACCCATCAGGTCCTTCAGCCGCACCGCGCGGCCGCCCAGGTCTGGAAACGGGAGCCGGACGTAACACTGGCTCTGGTTCCCGGCATAGTTGACGGCGATGAGCCGCCGCTGGCCGTCCGCCGCCCTGCCAGGACCACGCGATGAAGCAGTCCGACGTCCAGTTGCCGTCCCAGGCCGGCGCGCACTCGAGCAGGCGCCACTGGCCATCGCGCACGGCCGGCTGCCGGAGCACCGCCAGCAGGCGCTCGTAGAACTGTTCGAGCGTCTCGTCGGCGGGCTCCAGCGGCGCGCGGACCAGGTGCGGCGAGATGCGCTTCCTCCGCCCCTCGAACTGACCCTGGTGGAAGAACCGCAGGCCCGGCGACAGGAACGTGATGACGGCCGCGGCCTCGTGCATGCCGGGCGCGAAGGTCGCGGCGGCCCGGGGCTCGTCGTGGTTCTCCAGGAAGCGGGCCAGCTTGCTCTGGTAGTCGAGCCCGGCGCAGAGGTGCTCGCGCACCGGCCGCGCGTGCCCCTCGCGCAGCCGGTCGTAGAGCCGCTTGTCGTAGGCGTAGTCGAACCCCTGCTGCTGCATCGTCCATTCGAGATCCCAGTAGACCTCGGCCATGAAGCGGAAGCCCGGCACTCGCTCGCCGCACGCGCTCGGTCGCCTTCGGCCAGAAGAGGTCGGCGCCCGGATGCCCCAGGTGCGCTCGAAGACGTCGGGCAGGACCAGCATGGCCATGTCGCAGCGCACGCCGTCGCACTGCCCGGCGATCCTCTCCAGCTCGCCGATCATCGCCTCCTGCGTGGCCGGGTTGCCGTAGTCGAGCTGCAGCGTGTCGGGCCAGCCGGCGAAGTACGGGTCGCGGCCGTAGGCGAGCAGCAGCGGCCCGCCTTTCGTTTGACGCGCGCAGTAGTTCTGCGGTGCGCGCGCCAGGTCGCTCTCGCTGCCGTGGACGAAGTACTCCGGATGCTCGTCGACCCAGGGGTGATCCGGCGCCATGTGGTTCGGGACGAAGTCGAGCATCAGCCGCAGTCCGCGCTTTCGCAGCCGCTCGCGCAGCCGCGCCAGCGCCGCATCCCCGCCCAGATCGCGATGCACCGTGTAGCCGGTGATGGCGAACCCGGAGCCGGCGATGTCCTCCTCGCGCAGATCCGGCAGCGTCTCCTGAACTCCGTGCGCCATTCGGCGTTGCTGCGCGAGACCTGCTGCGCCGCCGGCCCGGTCTGCCAGACGCTCAGGAACCAGATCCAGTCGAAGCCCATTTGCGGCCAGGCGGTCCAGCTCGGCGTCCGGAATGTCGTCGAGCGTGGCCGGCCGGCCCAGAGGCCTGCGACAGCTCGGTCAGCCAGACGCGCGTGTTGATCTGATAGAGCGAGGGATAAGCGGGTAAGGCCTTCATTTCTGCACCTCACCTTCCCTGACTTTCCGCGGACGAAGGCCGCCTGCCTTGCCGGCCTCGAGCAGCTTCTCCGCATCGAGCAATCCGAAGAGCTGGATCAGCTTCGCCACCACTCCTGTCCATCCCGTCTGGTGGCTCGCGCCCAGCCCCGCCCCGTTGTCGCCGTGGAAGTACTCGTAGAACAGGATGTGGTCGCGCCAGTGGGGGTCGGTCTGGAACTTCTCGGTCCCGCCGTACACGGCCCGCCGGCCGTGCTCATCGCGCAGGAAGATCCGCGTGAGCCGGTCGGAGATCTCCTTGGCCACCTCGAAGAGGTTCATCATCTTGCCTGAACCGGTCGGGCATTCGATCTTGAAGTTGTCGCCGTAGTACAGGTAGAAGTTCAGGAGCGCCCGGATCAGCATGGCATTGACCGGCATCCAGACCGGCCCCCGCCAGTTGGAGTTGCCGCCGAACATGCCGGTGTTCGATTCGGCCGGCAGGTAGTCCACGCGGTACTCCTGACCGCCCGCGTGGAAGACGTACGGGTGCTGCTCGTGGAACTTGGAGAGCGAGCGGATGCCGTAGGGGCTCAGGAACTCGTTCTCGTCGAGCATCTTCGAGAGAATCCGACGGAGCCGCTCCGGGTTGACCAGGGCGAAGATACCCCGCTCAGCTACGCCAAAGTGACCCGGACCCGTCGGATGGATCGACTCCAGGAGTTCCGGCATCTGGCGCAGGCGTGCTCGAAAACCGCGGCCGTTGCCTGCGGAACGCGCTCGCGCTGCCACTTCTCGACCACCGTCGTGGCGCACAGGGGCAGGAGCCCGACCATCGAGCGCACCTTGAGCCGCGTGGCGCTGCCGTCGGGGAGCCGCAAGAGGTCGTAGTAGAAGCCGTCCTCCTCGTCCCACATGCCGTCCTGCCCGGGCTTGTTCATGGCCGCGGCGATATAGAGAAAATGCTCGACGAACTTGAAGGCCATGTCCTCGTAGGTGGGGTCGTGGGCGGCGAGCTCCACGGCGAGCTCGAGCATGTTCTGGGTGAAGAGGGCCATCCACGCGGTGCCGTCCGCCTGCTCCAGATAGCCCCCGGTCGGCAGCGGGGCGCTGCGGTCGAAGACGCCGATGTTGTCGAGGCCGAGGAAGCCGCCCTCGAAGACGTTCTTGCCGAACCGGTCCTTGCGGTTCACCCACCAGGTGAAGTTCAGCATGAGCTTGTTGAACGCCGACTTGAGGAAGTCGAGATCGACCTCGCCGCGCAGGGCCTGCTCGGTGCGGTGCAGGAACAGGGTCGCCCAGGCGTGCACCGGCGGGTTCACGTCGCTGAAGTTCCACTCGTAGGCGGGAATCTGGCCGCTGGGGTGGAGGTACACCCCGCGGAGCATCAGCTTGCAGCTGCTCCTTGGCGAAGTCGGGGTCCACGATCCCGATCGGCAGCGTGTGGAAGGCGAGGTCCCAGGCGGCGTACCAGGGGTACTCCCACTTGTCGGGCATGGAGATGATGTCGTCGTTGATCATGTGGAACCACTCGCGGTTCCGGAAGTCGCGGCTGCCGTGATGGAGGGGGTGGGCGTGGTGCTCCTCCAGCCACGCATCGCCGTCCCAGTAGTAGTACTGCTTGGACCAGAGCATGCCGGCGATGGCCTGGCGCATCACGTTGGCCGCATCCGGCGGAGACCGAGGGCGGGGTCACCGACTTGTAGAACTCATCCGCCTCCCGCAGCCGGGCGGCCAGGGTCTCGTCGAAGTCTTGCCCGAAAGGGACGGCGCTCCCTTTTGCCGACGTGCGCGACCCGGCCGGAGCCTGGGCGGTGAGGCGCAGCCGCACCGTCGCCGACTGGCCGGGAGCCGAATCGTCAGCCGATAGTGCGCCGCGGCCTTGGTGCCCTGCCGCTCGGGGTTCACCGCCTCCCGGCTGACCCTGGACCACGTAGTCGTTGATGCCGTCCTTGAGGTACGGGCCCACGTCCGGGTAGTCGAGGTGGAGCCGGGCGTGGTTGGTCGAGTTCTCGGTGAAGAGCAGCGGCACATCGCCTTCGCAGTACAGGTGGTACGTCCCCAGTACGGCATGCGTTGCCGCAATCGTGCTCGTGCCCGCCGGTCCGTCGATCTGCTTGAGCAGCGGTTTCTCGGCGGCGTCTGGCGATCCACGACGCCCAGTCGTTGCGGAACCACAGGGTCGGCAGCACGTGCAGCTCGGCCTCCTCCGGGCCGCGGTTGCAGGCCGTGATCTGGATCAGGATGTCCTCGGGCGACGCCTTGGCGTACTCCACGAACACGTCGAAGTAGCGGTCCTCGTTGAAGACGCCCGTGTCGAGCAGCTCGTACTCCATCTCGTTGCGGCTGCGCCGCCGGTTGGTCTCCACCAGGTCGGCGTAGGGATAGGCCGCCTGCGGGTACTTGTAGAGGTACTTCATGTACGAGTGGGTCGGCGTGCTGTCGAGGTAGAAGTAGTACTCCTTGACGTCCTCGCCGTGGTTGCCCTCGCTGTTCGTGAGCCCGAAGAGCCGCTCCTTCAGGATCGGGTCCTTGCCGTTCCACAGGGCGAGGGCGAAGCAGAGCCGCTGCTTGTCGTCGGAGATCCCTCCCAGGCCGTCCTCGCCCCAGCGGTACGCCCGGGAACGGGCCTGATCGTGGGTGAAGAAGTTCCAGGCATCGCCGTTCTCGCTGTAATCCTCGCGCACCGTTCCCCACTGGCGCTCGCTCAAGTACGGGCCCCAGCGTTTCCAGTTGGAGCCGTCCTGCAGCAATCGAGTGTGCTCGGCCGTTTGTGACATGGCATCTTTTCCTTTCGCCGAAGCTAATCTCGTTTTTGCGTTTTCACGGCAAGCCCCTCAGAACGCCACGCGCAGCAGCCGCTCGAAGAGCTCCTGCGGCGAGAACATCGTGAGCAGCAGCGGGACGACCGGCAGGAGGGTGATCACGGCGAGCTGGAGCACCGTGTATCTCGTGAAGGGCACGACCCGCATGCCCCAGACGACTTCGAAGCTATTGCTCATGTCCGCGAGGGACTGGATGTCGCCGCTCCCCACTAGCGCTTCGCCTGCCCGCGCGCCGCCGCGAAGCCACTTGTCGTCGAACTCCCGCACGTAGCGCTGGCCGAGCGCACCGTACTCGAGCAGGCCGACGCGCCGCGCCTCGGCCAGGTGCGGCAGGAACAGCAGGAGGGGCCCGAGCACGACGAGCAAGAGGAACGCGACCATCACCACCAGCTCCACCTTGAAGTCCGGGAGCGTCGCCCCCTGGAAGAAGATGCGATTGGCGATCCCCCCGGCGAGCAATGCCCCATGGGCGGCTAGCACCGGCGTGAACCCGACCACGGTGAGCGAAAGGAAGCCGAGGCCGCCCGCGCGATCCGGGTGCGTGGGCACCAGCTTGAGCTCGCACCGCGTCACCTGCCAGAGGAAGCGTGTCCAGACGAACAGGCGAAAATACCAGCGAAGCAGGATGAACTGGAACACGGGAAGGCTCGCGTAGGCGAACCACCAGCCCGCCGCCGACAGCCGGCTGCCGCCCTCCGCGGGCGTGGCATACCAGCTGGCTACCTTCAGGGCGCCGGCGTGAGGCCAGATGTAGTGAACGCCGACGAGGTACGTGAACGCGATGAGCAGCACCTCCGCTATCACCGAGTTTCGCAGCCTCAGGGCCGAGGCCCGGGCCGCGTCGAACCTCGCCCGGGACGTTTCCGGGATCAGGCCGCGCTCCAGGAACTGCCCGATGAGCGGGCGCATCGATTGATGCACCATCAGCTCCGCCAGGATGAGCAGCGGCAGCGCCAGCAAGAACCGCGTGTGCACCGCGACGTCCCGGAGGAAGGGCACTCTGACCGCGTCACCCCACGCGCGCCCACCGAGCGCGGACAGGATCAGCAGCGGCAGCCATGTGATGAGCGTGATGGCGACGACGCGCACACGTAGTAGCCCCAGCGCGTCGTCGGATAGATGCGACCGACGCAGCAGCTGATAGAGCGGTCCCCCCAGCACCAGGGAGAAATCGTCCTTGTCCTCTAGCTTCTTCGGAGCCGTTGCCGTTCCGGGTCTTTGCGCCGAGTTTGCGGCCAGTTGTTCACTCATGATCACAATTCGTGCAAGCCGTGCCAACGGACGAACGCCGGAAAAAGCCGGCCAATTTTCCCCCGTGTGAGAAAAAACCACCGGACGGATTGCCGAAGGCGAGAAATCGCGCGACTCGGACCGGCGCTCCCGCGCTCCGGCGCGAGCGGGCGACGAGGTTGGACGCGAGGAAAAACGCGCGAGACCGCGGACCGCGGATCGCTTGACCGCGCCGCCGTCGGCGCAATGATTGCGCGCGAAGGAGCCCTGCATGCACGAGCGAGGCAGACACGCCATCTTCGGTCGACGGTTCATCCATCATCTCGGGGAGCTGATCCACATCTACTGGACATTGCCGGACGCTCGACGAGGCGCTCTGCTGTTGGCGGGTGCCGTCTTTCTCGAATTCGGCACGGTTTACGGAAATCTACGCCTCTCAGACGCGGAACGACGCATCATGGACGCCGTGCAAGACAGGCAGGCCATGGCCTTCCTCGCGGCGCTCGGGCTGTTCGCGGCCCTTTCGGCCGCCTTCGTCTTCGTTTCCGCCTATCGGATCTATCTCCGGCAGCTCCTCGAGATCCGCTGGCGGCGCGGCGTGACCACTCACTACTTGGATCGCTGGATGAATGAGCGTGCGTACTGCCAAGTGCAGCTCCACCGTGACGGTGTCGACAACCCGGATCAGCGCATCGCCGAGGACATCCGTGACTTCGCGGCGAGCGCGCTCGGCCTCTCGCTCTCATTCCTGAACTCGATGGCGACGCTCGCCTCGTTCGGAGGGCTCCTCTGGATGCTCTCCGGCGACTGGGGGCTCCCGATCGCCGGTCGGCAGCTTCACCTCCCAGGCTTGTTGCTCTGGGTGGCCGTCCTCTACGCTGCGCTCTCGACCTGGCTCACGCACGTCGTGGGCCGCCCGCTCGTACCCCTCAACTTCGATCGGCTGCGTTACGAAGCCGACTTCCGCTACGGGCTCATGCGCTTCCGCGACAACGTCGAGGTGGTGACGCTTTCGCGCGGAGAGGCCCTGGAGCGGCGAAGCGCGCTCGCGCGCTTCGAGAACGTGATGCGGAACTGGTGGCAGCTCGTCGCCGCGCAGCGGAGATTGACGGTCTTCACCGGCCTCGTCGGTCAGGCCAACGGCGTCGTGCCTCTCCTGGTAGCCGCGCCCGGGTTCTTCGCCGGCCTGATCACGCTCGGCACCATCGCGCAGATTCGATTCGCCTACGGGCAGGTGTCGGGAGCCCTGAGCTGGTTCGTCTACGCCTATCAGGAGATCGCGCGCTGGCGTGCGAACGTCGAGCGGCTCTCGACCTTCACCGAGGCGATGAACGAGACGGAGCAGGATCTGGAGCGCTCGAACCTCCGCGTCGTCTCGGCGGAGGCACCCATACTCCGGCTCGTGGACCTGAGCCTCGAGGCTCCGGATGGCCGTGTGCTGATCGACGTGGCCAGCGCCACGGTGAGCGCGGGAGAACGTGTGGCCATCACGGGCCCTTCGGGAGCGGGCAAGACCATCCTGCTGCGCGCCATCGCCGGGATCTGGCCGTTCGGCAAGGGGCGCATCGACGTCCCCGCGCGGGCCCGCATGCTCTTCATTCCCCAATGGCCCTACCTTCCGATCGGGCCGCTGCGCATCGCGGTCTCGTATCCGGCGCCCGAGGGCACGTTTCCCGACGTGCGGATCCGCGAGGTGCTGCGGCTGCTCGGGCTCGATCGTCTCTCGACGCGTCTGGACGAGACGGCGGCGTGGGATCAGCAACTCTCGCCCCACGAGCAGCAGCGCCTCGCGATCGCGCGTGTGCTCCTCAACGAGCCCGAGTGGGTGTTCCTGGACAAGGCGACTTCCACGCTCGACGAGGAGATGGAGAAGCGCGTCTATGCGCTGCTTGCCGAGCGGTTACCGCACACCACGGTGATCTCGGTGGCGCATCGGCCGGAGGTCGCTGCTTACCACGACCGGCATTGGAAGATCGCACCCAACGCGGAAGGAAGAGCCTCCTTGGAGGCGGCGTGATGGCGCCCGCGGACGCCGATCTCATCCTGTGGCGGCGACGCGATCCACCATACTCACGTCCGCCATGGTGTTGCGGTAGCAGAAAGAGGGGAGGGAGCCGCTACCGTCCTCCGAGCGCGTGAAGCCGAGCGGGGTAGGGGACGCTCGCAGCGATTGACGCCAAGGGTATCCTGTTGGTCCGTGTTAGTTCCCTGGCAATCAGCGCAGTGAGTATCTCTTATTACTAGCTCAGCGCCCGCCGAATCGCGGCTCACGCTTCAGGAGAAAGCTCTCCAGCCCTTCGCCGAAGTCCGCTCCATCGGCGATGCGAGCCAAGCTCTCGAGCTCCTGATCGAGGTGGGCGTCGAGCTGATCGCCTCCCGCCGCCAGGTTGAGCAGCCGCTTGGCCACGCCGTAGGCGCCGGTCGGGCCCGCGGCGAGCCGGCTCGCCAGCGTCCGGGCTTGCGCCTCGAGCCGTTCGACCGGATGGACTGCGGTCACGAGGCCGATCTCGAGCGCTCTGCGGGCATCGACTCGGGGGTTCAGGAAGACGAGTTCCAGGGCCCGCCGCAGGCCGATCAGCCGCGGCAAGAAGAACGTCGAGCTCTCGGCACCAGTGAGGCCCGTCTTTCCGTACGCCCACTCGAAGCTCGCACGCTCCGAGGCGAGGACGAGATCACACGCCATGGCGAGCCCGAAGCCTCCTGCCGCGGCCACGCCGTCGACCGCGGCGATGAAGGGCTTCGGAGCACGCCGGATCTCGGAGATCGTGCTGTGGATGTACTCGAGGATCTGTTTGAAGACTTCCCCGTACCCGCGTCCGGCGGGCGGCGACGAGGGCTGCAGGTAACCGAGATCAGTCTCGTCGCCTCGCTCGCCGATGTACTTGAGGTCGGCACCGCTGCAGAACACTCCGTCTTCTCCGCGCAAGATCACGGCGCGCACCGACTCGTCGCGCGCGAAGCCGAGCCCCGCCTTGCGGAGATCCTGCGCCGTCTTCACGTCGAGTGAGTTGAACCGCTCGCGCCGCGAGATCGTAATCACGCCGACGGCGCCGTCACGCTCCGTGCGGATGTGCTCCATGCCGCCCCGTCCTCTCAGCAGATGCGAGGCAGAGGCTCGCCCTCCGGCTCGACCAGCAGGCGTCGCCCAAAGCCTGTGTCGACGATGATCCGCCCGATCGGCTCCGCGACACAGGTGCCGACGATCGCGGCGTCGAGGCCCGCGGGGTGGGCGCGTAGCGCCGCGAGAACCTTCTCCGCCGCCTCGGGGTGCACCCCGATCACCGCCTTGCCTTCGTTCGCCACGTGCAGCGGATCGATGCCGAGGAGTTCGGCGGCCGAACGAACCGCCGGCGAAACCGGGATCGCCGCCTCGTCGAGGAGGACGCCGACCTCGCTCTTCTCCGCCATCTCGTGGAGGGCGCTCGCGAGGCCCCCGCGCGTCGGATCCTTCATCGCCACGACCCCATCGCCGGCGGCGGCGAGCACCGTCTGCACCAGACCTCCGAGCGGAGTAACGTCGGAACGGATCTCGCCTTCCAGCTCCAAGCCGTGGCGAGTGGCGAGAATGGCGAGCCCATGATCGCCGATCGTTCCGCTGACGAGGATGCGATCTCCGGGGCCGAGTCCGCGGTCGGGGACCACTCGGCTGGTGAGACCGATTCCAGTGGTGTTGATGACGATACCGTCGATCTCCCCTTTCCCCATCACCTTGGTGTCGCCGGTCAGCACGGTCGTGCCGGCCTCCAGGCAAGTCGCCTGCATGGATTGCTGAATGCGCTCGAGATCCGCACGCGGGAAGCCGACTTCGACGATCACCGCACAGGTCAGGCCGAGGATATCGGTCACCCCCATCACCGCGAGGTCGTTGACCGTACCCGCGACGGCGAGTCGCCCGATGTCACCCCCGGGGAAGAAGATCGGGTGGATGACGTGCGAGTCGGTGGTGATCACGAGCCAGCGATCCCCAATGCGCAAGGCGGCACCGTCGTCCATCGCCGCTAGACCGAAGCCGTTCGCGCCCGCGGGGTCGATGAAGCCGCGGGCGAGAACCTGCTCGATGAGCGCGCGCATGGCTCGGCCACCTGCACCGTGTTTGAGCCCGATGCGCTCGTCGCGCGCCGCCGACCGAAGCGTCATGCCCGGCTCCCGAGATCCGGGTGGCCGCCGTACAGGTGCCAGATCTTGCACGTGCCTTCGCTGCTCACCATGCACGCGCCGACGGGCGTCTCAGGCACGCATTCTCTCCCGAAGAGTCGGCAATCGCGTGGCGAGGCGGTGCCGGACATGATCTCGCCGCAGCGGCACTGGTCGACGAGCGCTCGCGGAGCGCGCATCCGGACGCCGCGGAGGTCGATCATGAAGCGGCGGCGCGCATCGAACTCGGCGAACTCGTCGCGGAGTCTCAGGTTCCCGTTGGGGACGTGGGCGATCCCCCGCCAGCATCCCCCGGTCGGCCGAAAGACCCGCCAGAGTCGCTCCTGGGCGTTCCGATTCCCCTCTCGCGTCACGCAGCGCGGATACATGTTCTCGACGCGCGGCCGACCTTCGGCGATGAGATCGACCAGCTTCACGAGCCCCGCCAGGATGTCGAGCGGCTCGAACCCGGCCACGACCACCGGGATCCCGTGGCGCTCGACGAAGGGCTCGAAGACCCCCCAGCCGGTGATGGTTGCGGCATGGCCGGCGGCGAGGAACCCCTCGATGCGCGTCCCGGGCATCTCGGCAACGATCTCCATGACCGGGGGAATGTACTTGTGCGCCGACAGCACCGAGAAGTTCGTGGGCGGATGGCCGAGCAGCACGGCCGCGGTCGCCACCGCCGTCGTCTCGAAGCCGGAGGCGAAGAATACCACCTCGTCCTCGGTGCGACGCGCGACCTCGACCGCCTGCGCCGCGCCATAGACGACGTCGATGCTCGCGCCTTCCGCCTGGGCGTCGGCGAGCGAGGCGGCGCTCCCGGGTACCCGCAGCATGTCGCCGTAGGTGGCGACGCGCACTCCCTGCTCCGCCAGCGCCACCGCCTCGTCCACCTCCGGAACGTCGGTCACGCACACCGGGCAGCCCGGCCCCATGATCACGTCGAGCCCCTTCGGAAAGGTGGCGCGCAATCCGAACTTCGCAATTGCCTGCTCGTGGCTACCGCAGACGTGCATGACCGAAACCGGAGCCCGCCCGAGGTCGGCGACCACGCGGGCGAGCGTTGCGGCGAGCGCGCGACCTTTCCCGGGATCGCGGAACTTCAGTTCGCGACGCGCCTGCTCAGTCGGATCCATCGTCGGGTCCCTTTGGCTCGCCGGTGCCTGTGATCTCTCCACGAACGTCGGCGGCCATCGCGTCCTCGGCCGCCTCGCCGAGCAACTGCTGGTAGAACGCGAGCGTCGCCTGCGCCTGGTCGGGCGGGATCCGGCGGATGGCGTAGCCCACGTGATTGAGCACGAAGTCGCCCGGAGCCACCGGCTCGTCGACGACGTCGAGCAGTACCGGCCGACGCAGGCCGAAGAAATCCACGACGGCAACGTTTCCCTGGACCTCGAGCACCTTGCCGGGAACACCGAGGCACACGGTCAGCGGTCCTCCGTCAGGCGCGCGGCGGCGATCGCCGCTTGACCGAGCGCGATGCCGCCGTCGTTCGGGGGCACCTTGCGGTGGCGGTGCGCCGCGAAGCCGCGCGCCGCGAGCCGCTCGACGGCTTGCTCGAGCAGCGTCGCGTTCTGGAATACTCCTCCGGTCAAGACCACGCGGGAGAGACCGGTCGCGGCGCGGATCCGCTCGCACATCTCGACGACCATCCGCGCCACCGAGTTGTGGAAGCGGGCGCTCACGATCGACGGCGCGATCCCCCGTGCGATCTCCTCCACGACCGCGGCGACGAGCGGGCCGGGATCGGCGACCGTCGGCCGCTCGCCGGTGATCGGGAACGGATACGACCCCGTCTCTCCGCGGGCGGCGCAAGCCTCGAGCTCCATCGCCGCCTGACCCTCGTACAGCGCACGGTGACGGATGCCGGCGAGCGAGGCGACCGCGTCGAAGAGCCGCCCGATGCTCGAGGTGAGCGGCGCATTCACGGCGTGAGCGATCTGCCACTGGACGGCGGCGATCTCCGCCTCCGTCGCCCCGACCGCAGCCGCGGCGATGCCCCGCGTGGAACCGC
Source organism: uncultured delta proteobacterium (assembly GCA_963745025.1). Taxonomy (GTDB): domain Bacteria; phylum Desulfobacterota; class Binatia; order JACPRU01; family JACPRU01; genus CAVQIG01. The sequence continues at coordinate 219,527 of CAVUWD010000006.1, read as the reverse complement.
ATCCCGCGATCAGGTGCGCCAGTGCCATGCGGAAGGGCTCATGGACGGCCCGGGCAGCTCCCGGCATCGGCACGTAAGCGAGGTGGCCGCCACGTTCGAAAGACGCGTAGTCCGCCACCAGGAACTCGCCGCCCCAGATCGCCCCGTCGGCGCCGTAACCCGTGCCGTCGAAAGCGACGCCGATCACGCTTCCCGCCAGCTCGCTCTCGATCATGCAGGAGACCACGTGGGCGTGGTGGTGCTGCACGGCGAGATGCGGCAGCGACCGATCGCGCCCGAGGGCGTAGCGGGTCGAGAAGTAGTCCGGGTGAGCGTCGTGGACGATTGCCTCGGGCCGCACGCGGAAGATGGATTCCATGTGCGCTGCCATCCGCGCGTACGACCGCCAGGTCTCCGCGTCCTCGAGGTCACCGACATGTGGTGAGAGGAACGCGTGGCGGCCGCGCGCGACGCACACCGTGCTCTTCAGGTCGGCCCCGCACGCGAGCAGCGGCGGCGATTCGAGGGGTAGACGGACTGGATACGGGGCGTAGCCGCGCGAGCGTCGGATCGGCAGCTCCTCTCCGCCCACCACGCGGACGACCGAATCGTCGCAGCGCACCTCGATCGAGCGGTCGTGGACGAGAAAGAGGTCGGCAATTCCGCCGAGCCGCCCGAGCGCTTCGCCGTTGTCGCGAGCGAGCGGCTCGCCGCAGCGGTTCCCGCTGGTGAGCACGAGCGCGCGCGGACAGGCGGCGTCGGAGAAGAGCAGAGGATGGAGCGGCGAGTAGGGCAGCATGACGCCGAGATGGCAAAGCGGCCGGGCGACCGAGGCGGCGATCCCCGAATCGGGTCGCTCGCGTAGAACCACGATCGGCCGCGCACGCGACTCGAGGAGGCGCCGCTCCCGCGCAGAGGTGAAGCAGAGTCGCTCGGCCTCGGCGAGGTCCGCCGCCATCAGGGCGAACGGCTTGCCCTCGCGCACCTTGCGGCGGCGCAGTCGCCGCACCGCCATCTCCTGCCGCGCGTCGCAAGCGAGATGGAAACCGCCGATTCCCTTGATCGCGACGATACGCCCGTCCGCGAGCGCGCGGCGGATCCCGGTCAGCGGGTCACCCGGCAGTGTGCGTCCGGTGGCGTCGAGCAGGGCCAGCGAAGGCCCGCACTGCGGGCAGGCGATGGGCTCCGCGTGGAAACGGCGGTCGGTTGGATCCTCGTACTCCGCGCGGCACGCGGAGCACATCGCGAACTCGGCCATCGTCGTGTTCGGCCGGTCGTAGGGAACCGAGCGGAGGATCGTGAAGCGCGGCCCGCAGCTCGTGCAGTTCGTGAAGGCGTAGCCGAAGCGGCGATCGGAGACGTCCTCGACCTCCCGCAGGCACTCCTCGCAAGTCGCGATGTCAGCCGAGATCGGAAGGAAGCCATCGCCGTCGGCCGAGGGATCGATGCGAAAGCCCTCGACCCCGGAGGGCACGATCTCCTGCGCTTCGATCCGCTCGATGCGCGCGAGCGGCGGCGGGCGATCGCGCAGCGCTGCGACGAACTCACCGATCTCCTCGCGCTCTCCCTCGACCTCGATCTCCACTCCGTGGCTCGTGTTGCGCACGCGGCCGGCCAGCTGGTACTGGCGCGCGATCGCATGCACGAAGGGGCGGAATCCGACTCCCTGGACGATGCCCTCGACCAAGACGCGGCATGCGGTCGGCTGGCTCACCGCGCCCCCTCCGTCGTCGGCGGAAGCCACCACAGAGCCGGCGGCGGTGCATCCTCGAGAGGCATGACCTCGATCCCCCAGCGGGCGAGCTCGTCGAGTACCGCCGCCTCCAGGGACGGCAGCATGCGCTGGACCTCGGGCGAGAACCTCGTTCCCGGATCGAGAAGCGCCGGCTCGACGCCCCAGAGCACGACTTGGCGCGGCCAGCGGGCGAGGAGCTTGGCCCCGGCCAAGAGATCCGCGAGCCCCACCTGGTGAGGCGATGTCTTGAGCTCGAGCACCGAGGGCACCTGGTCTCCCTCCAGGCGGACGAGGTCTCCGGGCGCGCGGCCGGCGGCGACCGCGTCCACGACCAACAGACGCTCTACGCCATCGAACTCCGCGAGGAGATCGAGGCCGAGCGTTCCCGCTTCGACGAGCGACACGTTCGCCGGAAACACGTAGGCGCACCGCAGTTGCTCGATCACCCACACGCCGGCCCCGTCGTCGCCGAGCAAAACGTTGCCGCACCCGAGCACCAACGTCTTCAGTGCACGCTCCTGCGGACGAGCTTGTAACCCGAGAAGATACTGGTGACGAGGCCGTTTCGCTCTTCCACCTCCAACAGCACACAGCTGTAGACGTGGTGGACCGCGAAGCCCAGGAGCAGCCACATGATGAGATGATGCGCGAGGCGCACGATCTGCGGACTGGCGATCCAGAAGACCCAGCCGAAGGCGATCGTCCAGCCCCCGCCCCGCCCCATCGAATAGAGGGCAAACCCGCTCGCCACCTCCGCCGCGAGGAGCGCCACGACCGCCGAGTACGCCATGCCGGCGAGAGGGTTGTGACCGACCTCGCGCGGCGGCTCGCGCCGCACGAAGGTGTAATAGAGGAAGGTCTGCCGCATCGCTGCTCGCCCATCGGGCGTGAGCCATGGGAATAGCGCCCGCCAGGACGCCCACTGGTTCCCGGCGAAGGCCCAATAAACGCGGAGGAGGAGGCTCGCGACGAGCGCGTACCCGGCCAGGCGGTGAACGGCGCTCATCCAGCTCATGAGCGAGCCGCCGCCGGCTAGAAATGGGTGGCCGATGTAGAAGCCGGTCACCGAGAGTACGCCGATCGCCGCGAAATTCACCCAGTGCGTGAGACGCACCGGGAACTCCCATACGTAGACTTGCCGGTAGGGAGCCACCGGGACTGTCGGGGCCGTCGTTTGTGTCGTGTCCGTCATGACTACGCCACCTGGATCCGCGTGATTGGCCGGCGCCCGACTCCGCTCACGTGAACGGCGCACGCCATGCAGGGATCGAAGGAGTGGACGGTGCGTAGGATCTCGACAGGCTTCTCCGGGTCCGCGACCGGCGTCTCGAGCAGCGCCGCCTCGTAGGGACCGCGCTTTCCCTTGGCATCGCGCGGCGAGGCGTTCCAGGTGCTCGGCACCACGCACTGGTAGTTCGACACCGCACCCTTTTCGATCCGCACCCAGTGACCGAGCGCACCGCGCGGCGCCTCGTGGAAGCCGAAGCCGCGCGCTTCGGGAGGCCAGCGAGATGGATCCCACTTCGCACCGTTGTGGATGCGCAGATCGCCTCGCCGGATGTTGGCGACGAGCTGATCGTGCCAGTCGAGAAGCGCGGCCGCGGTCACCTGGGTCTCGATGCCGCGAGCCGCGATTCGTCCGAGGGTGGAGAAAAGCGCCTCGGGGCCCACGCCGAGATGAGCGAGGACGCCGGTTACCGCCGTCTTGACCGCTCCGTGCCCCGAAGCGTAAGCGACGAGCATGCGCGCGAGAGGCCCCACCTCCATGGGCTCGTCCTCGTAGCGCGGCGCCTTGAGCCAAGAGTACTTGCCGTCGGTGTCGAGGAACTCGTAGGGCGGCTTGGGGCCGCTGTAGCGAGGATTCGTCTCGCCGTCCCACGGGTGCTTCGAAGCGCCGTCGCTGCCTGAGTATTCGTACCAGGAGTGTGTCACGTACTCCGTCACCTTCTGGTGCTCGAAGGGATGGATCTTGGCGAGGTCGCGGTTCCGGATCACTCCCGCGGGCTGCCACAGCCGCGACGGATCGCCGCTCGAATCAAGGGGAAAGTCGCCGCAGGCGAGGTAGTTGCCGATCCCCGCACCGATCCCCGCCCATTCCTTGTAGAACGAGGCGACGGCGAGGAGGTCGGGCACGTAGACCTCATCGACGAACTGCTTCGCCTGCACCAGGAGCTGGCGTTGAAGGGCGAGCTTGTCGGCGTTCAGCGCCGCCGAGCTGTTCGGGTCGAGTGGGATCGCCATGCCTCCCACCAGATAGGTCTGCGGGTGGGGATTCTTCGAGCCGAGGATCGCGTGAATGCGAATGACCTCGCGCTGCCAGTCCAGCGCTTCGAGGTAATGAGCGACCGCCATGAGATTCGCGGCGGGAGGCAGTTTGTACGCCGGGTGCCCCCAATAACCGTTGGCGAAGAGCCCGAGCTGGCCGGAATCGACGAACTTCTTGAGACGGTCCTTCACGCTCTTGAAGTAGACCGCGCTCGATTTCGCCCAAGGCGAAAGCGACTGCGCGAGCTTCGAGGTCTCGGCAGGATCGGCCTGGAGCGCGCTCGTGATATCGACCCAGTCGAGCGCGTGCAGATGATAGAAGTGGACCACATGGTCCTGGACGTACTGGATGCCCGCAATCAGATTGCGGATGATCCGGGCGTTGTCCGGAATCTCGATACCGAGGGCGTTTTCTACTGCTCGCACGGAGCAGTTGGCGTGAACCGTCGTTCAAACGCCTCAAATGCGCTGCGCGAAGAGCCAAGCGTCGCGCGGATCGCGCCCCTTCAGCACGAGCTCCATGCCGCGGAACATCGTGCTCGAGCTCCAGGCGTCGGCGACCTTTCCGCCTTCGACCTGGGCTTCGATGCGCAGATGTCCCTCGATGCGGGTGATCGGATCGATCGCGATCTTCGCCATGATTGGACTCCTTCCTGGGTCACGATTCGCTTTTCGTCGAGGGCTCCTCAGCATCCTGCTGCGGCGCGCGCGGAACGAGCTTGGCCCGCACGGCCGATGCCACGCCGTGGGCGGCGAAGGCAGCGGCCGTGCCGCCGACGATCCACCCGCCGATTCGATTCGCCGTGGTCTGTATCCCCGCACCCGGGACCTCCGGGAGCCGGCGGTAGAAGGGCGACATGGTGTCCCAGAAGTACTGCTCGGCGCAGCCCACGCAGCCGTGTCCGGAGCCGACCGGCCAGCTCGTGCCGTCGTTCCACCGCACCGTCGGGCAGTTGTGGTAGGTCTCCGGGCCCTTGCAGCCCATCTTGTAGAGGCACCAGCCCTGCCGGTGCCCCTGGTCGCCCCACTCCTCGACGAATTCGCCGGCGTCGAAATGCGCCCGACGCTCGCAGCGGTCGTGGATCCGCTCTCCGTAAGCGAAGAGCGGTCGCCCCTGCTGATCCGTCGCCGGCAGTGCCCCGAAGGTCAGGTAGTGGACGACCGTCGCCGTGATGTTGACCGCGTTCGGGGGACATCCCGGTAGGTTGATCAGCGTGATGCCGGGAACCGCCTGCGCGACGCCGACCGCGCCCGTCGGGTTCGGCCGTGCCGAGGGCCAGCCGCCGTAGAAGGCACAGGCGCCGACCGTGATCGTGGCGGCCGCTTGGCCGCATACCTCGCGGGCGATGTCGAGCGCGGTGCGCCCGCCGATGGTGCAGTAGACGCCACCTTCCTTGGTCGGAATCGATCCCTCGACGACCACGAGGTACTTGCCCTTCTCTTGTTCGATCGTGTCGCGGAGCGATTTTTCGGCAGCCTTTCCCGACGGCGCCATGATGGTCTCGTGGTAATTGACCGAGAGGATGTCCAACGCGATGTCGCCCACCGAGGGTCGGCTCGCGCGCAGGAACGACTCCGTGCAGCCGGCGCAATCCTGGAACTCGAGCCAGACGAGCGGGGGGCGGCGAACCGCTTCGAGCGCGTGCGCGACGCGCATCAAGTAGCGCTCGGGCAAGGCGAGCGTCGCAGTCATCGCAGCGCAGAAGCGCAGAAAGGCGCGGCGCGAGACGCCACGCTCCTGCCAGCGCGAGCCGGGCCAGCCCTCCCAGTCCTCGGCCTCAGCCGCTCGAGGGACGATCGAACCGTTCAGGTCTCGCCACATGAGCGCCTCCCGCTCGCGGCTTCGCCGACTCGAGCACGAAGCCAGTCGATCCACCGATCGATGCCTTCTCCCGTCCGCGCCGAGGTCTCGATGACCTCGAGGCGCGGATTGACTCGCGCGGCGTTGGCGCGAAAGCGCGCGACGTCGAAGTCGACGTGAGGGAGGAGATCGATCTTGTTGAGCAGCAGCAACGCGGACTCCTGGAACATCAAGGGATACTTGAGCGGCTTGTCGTCGCCTTCGGCGACGGAGAGCACCATCACCTTGAGATCCTCCCCGACGCGGAACTCCGCCGGGCAGACCAGGTTGCCGACGTTCTCGATGACGACGAGGTCGAACCACTCGCGGGGAAGCCGCTCGAGCGCATCACGCACCATCGGCGCGTCGAGATGACACTCGCCGCCGAAGAGCGGGTCCGTGTTGATCTGGACGATCGGCAGCTCGAAGCGCGCCAGCCGATCGGCGTCGAGCGAGCCGCGCACGTCGCCTTCGATCACGGCGGTGCGCAGGGTGCCGTCGACGGCGGCGAGCGTGCGCTCGAGGAGCGACGTCTTGCCGCTTCCCGGAGCGCTCATCAGGTTCACGACGAAGGCGCCGAGTACGTCGAAGACCCTCCGGTTCTGATCGGCAATCCGGTCGTTCGTCTCGAGAACCTTGCGCCCAATCTCAATTTCCATACGCCACCTCGCGATTCTCGTTGCCATCCTCGGCGGTCTCGAGCGAAACGACCTCGAGCTCTTTCCCCGAGAAGATCTCCGAGAATCCCGAGCCGCAAAATGGGCAGCCGAAGCTCAGGTCATCGATCTCGAAGGCCGCCGAACAGTCGCTGCACCGGCCACGGACCGGAACCACCTCGACGGCCAGGACGGACCCTTCGAGCTCGGTACCGACCGTCAGGAGCGCGTAGTAGTGCCGAAGGATGTCGGGAACGATCCCGGTGAGACGCCCGATCCGGACATCCACCCGGAGAACCCTCGCAGCCGAAAGCGGCGGCGACGTGACTGCCCGTCGCGCTACCTCGATGATCCCGCTCGAGATCGACAGCTCGTGCACGGCCGAGCCTCCGAACACCTCGACTCCCAAATTCCGTGCCAGCGCTCAACCCTCGGAATCGGCGAGAATTCTATAGCCACGTCTCGGTATTCCTTCCCGGCAGTGAGAATGAAACGAGGATGGCGTTTCCAACCGCGAGAAAATCCGACGGTGCGCCTCGACCGTCACCTCATGTCTTGATCGCTCGGCGCATGAACGCGACGACGACGGTGCGGTCGCTACAGCGCGCCGTAGAGCGCCGCGAGCATCCCCGCGACGCGCGTGTCGCCTGCCGTGCCGGGCGACATCTTGTTCATAATGTAGGACCAGCTCACGCGGGCGTCGAGGTCGGCGAAGCCGAGTGAGCCGCCCCATCCTCCGTGGCCGAACGTCCGCGGGTTCGGCCCAACTGGAAGCTGTCGGCTGGTCAGCATGAAGCCGAGGCCCCAGCGCATCTTGAACCCGAGGACGAGATCTTTGGCGTAGCGCTGCTCTGCGATTGCCTTGGCGATCGTCTGCTCGCTGAGCAGCCGCACGCCATCAAGCTTTCCGCCGCAAGCGAGGAGCGCCATCACCCGCGCCACCGACCGGGCGTCGCCGTGGCCGTTCGCCGCCGGAATCTCTGCTCGCCGCCACTCGGGCCGGTTGGCAAACTCGGCTCGGAGCGGCGGGTTGGCGATCGCCCGGCCGCTGAGCGTTTCAGGGTCGATAGTCGTCGGTGCCCCCACCGCCGCAAGCTCTCCCGTGGTCGGGGGCACCATCTCCGCTACGCGGTCGTCTTCGGATTCGGGGAGACCGATATGAAAGTCCGCCTCGAGGGGCGCGGCGACCTCGTCGCGAAAGAATGCTCCCGGTGTTTTTCCGCTGATGCGCCGGATCACCTCCCCGACCAGGTAGCCGTAGGTCAGAGGATGGTAGCCGTTGGCGGTGCCGGGCTCCCACCAGGGCGCTTCGGCGGCGAGCACCTCGATCATTCGCTTCCAATCGTACAGCGCCTCGGTCGGGAGCGGCTGCCGGATCCCCGCGAGCCCGGCTGTGTGGCTCAGGAGTTGGCGCGTCGTGATCCTCTCTTTCCCCGCCTGCACGAACTCAGGCCAGTAACGCGCGACGGGGGAATCCACGTCCAGTGCGCCGCCATCGACGAGGATGTGGGCGCAGAGCGCCGTCATCGCTTTCGTCGTCGAGAACACGTTGATGAGGGTATCGCGCTCCCACGGCCGCGTGCTCGCCGCGTCGGCGTAGCCGCCCCAGAGGTCTACCACGAACTCACCGTTCACCGTCGCGGCGAACGATGCGCCGACCTCCCGCCCTGCCTCGAAGTTCGCGATGAAGGCGTCTCGCACCGAGGCGAAGCGCGGGTCGCAGTGGCCGTCGATCACGGGCTCGTTCGCCATGCCGAGCAGTTAGCCGAGCGCGCAGTGGCGGGCAAGGTCGGCAGCGCGATTCTCCTCCGCAGGGGGATGGAAGCGGGGCGGGTGACGCGCCAAGTCTGCCCCTCGTGTTCAACGACCGACCCTGGACATGTGAGCCTCTCTCGATTGTGGGAAGCTGATCTGCGGTACTGTTTGCTTCCGGCCAACAGCCTTCCCCGGGCACAAACGCCGTCAACCGGCAAAGCTTGCCGGTTGACGGCACGGCTCCCGTTTTGGGAGCATCGGATCATGATGAGTGGAACCGAAAACCAATTTTCTCTCAGCAGCGCCGAGGACATGCGGGCGCGCAAGAGCCAAATTCTTGTCAATAGTTGATCGTGCGTGATCGAAGCACCCTATGAACATTGTCATCCGCGGGCTCGAAGAACGGGACCTGCCTACTGCCGATCGAATCTGCCGCCTGGCCTTCGGCACCTTCCTCGGGCTTCCCGATCCGATGGCGTTCATGGGCGATGCCGGCTATGTGGAAACGCGGTGGCGTGCCGATCCAGCGGCCGCCGTCGCGGCGGAAGGCAACGGCGAGCTCGTGGGCTCGAACTTCGTCACCTGCTGGGGCAGCTTCGGGTTTTTCGGTCCGCTGACCGTGCGGCCCGATCTCTGGGAGCAGGGCGTTGCCCGGCGGCTGCTCCGCCGGACGATGGATCTCTTCGCGGAGCGGGGTACGAAGCATCTTGGACTCTTCACCTTCTCCCACAGTCCGAAGCACATCGCCCTCTATCAGAAGTTCGGCTTCGCGGCGCGGTTCCTCACTCCGGTCATGTCCAAATCCGTGCAGTCATCGGCCCGTCAGGTGGAATGGTCGAGCTTTTCGGAGGTGCCGGCGAGCAAGCACGACGCTTACCTCCGCGAGTGCCGGGATCTGACCAACACCGTCTTCGATGGACTAGACCTCGAGCTCGAGGTCCGATCGGTGGAGAAGCAGAAGCTCGGCGACACGGTCCTGGTTCGTGATCAAGGGGGGATCGCGGGACTGGCGGTATGTCATTGCGGGCCGGGAACCGAGGCCCGCAGCGGCGCGTGCTATGTGAAGTTCGGAGCGGTCCGGCCCGGCACGAACGCGGCAGATCGCTTCAATCACCTCCTGGATGCGTGTGAGGGCTTTGCAGCCACACGGGGCGCTCAGAAGATCGACGCGGGCGTCAACATGGCGCGTCACGAAGCGTATCGAATCATGGTCGATCGAGGATTTCGCACGTTTCTACAGGGCGTCGCGATGCAACGGCCCAACGAGGAGGGTTTCAATCGGCCGGGCATGTTCGTCATCGATGATTGGCGGTAAGTAGGGTGGTGAACTGCGCCTCCTGCGATGCTCAGCTGCCTGACGACGCCGCGTTCTGCGGCCGCTGCGGCAGTACGCTCCGATCCGAGCGGTCGAGCGCGTGTCGATGGGGTTCAGAAACCGCGCCGTAAACCCAGTGAATTCTTTCGGGACCCCGCCCCACGATTTCCTTGGACACCTGACTGAGGCAGCCCCGCTCCGTTCTCGCTATGCACTCAGACACTGGCGGCCTTCCGGGTTACCGACAACGCGGGTGTATGTGCGAGCGTTTGGTACACGACACAGTACCTTTCGGTCAGGCGCAGCAGCGTGTCGACTTGCTCTTCCGAAGCATCAGTGTCGAGCGTAAACTGAAGTCTGATGTTCTGGAAGCCGATCGGCACCTCCTTCGACAGGCCCAAAGTGCCGCGGAAATCGAGATCGCCTTCCGCGAGCAAAGTGGCATCGCGCAACGCGATTCCAAGTGCGGTCGCCACGGCGTTGAGGGTCACTCCTGCGCAGGCAACGAGCGCTTCCAGCAGCATATCGCCGGAGCATGCGCCGAGTCCGCTTCCGCCGGTGGCGGGGTGCAACCCAGCGACGACGAGTGCTTTACCCGTCTCGATCTTGCAACTAACGCCTTCACCGAGGCGCCCCTTCGCATGCAGCGTGATGAGTGCTGCCTCAGGGGCTTGGCGATAACGCTCCTTCAACGGCGCCTGGACGGCGCGCAACTCGTCAGCGTCCATGATGAGTCCTCCTCTCGATACACGTGTGGCGCGCAAAGTCGCTCGGCGGCGGCAAGCCGCTTGTGCGCCGGTCTGGACCAACCGTTAGGCCGAAACGCGGTGCAGAGCGGGAACATGGTGACAGTTTCGCACAAAAGCGGCTCCGGGAGGCGGGTCAGACGACGCGCTTGCGTCTGAGCTCGGCGATCTCGGCGGCACCGTAGCCGAGTTCGCCCAGGATCCGATCGGTGTGCTCGCCGAGCGTCGGCGGACGGCTGCGGATCGAGCCCGGGGTCGCGGACAATCGGACGGGGGTGTCGACGAGCGGCGCCGGCCGCGGCAGTCCGGGATAGTCGACCTCGCGGAAAATTCCCTGCTCGCGCACATGGGGATCCTCGAGCACCTGCGCGGGCGTGTAGAGCGGCCCGGCGGGCAGCCGCGCCTCCTCGAGTTCACGCAGCGCGTCGGCGGTCGAGCGCGCGGCGCACCAGCCCGCCGTGCGCTCGCTGATCACCGCGCCGTGTTCCGCGCGCCGGCCGTCCGACGAGAACCGCGGATCGGTCAGCCAGTGCTCTTCGCCCATGAGCTTCGCCCAGCGCTCGAAAATCGGATCGCCCGCGACCATCAGGATGATCCAGCCGTCCTGGGTGCGAAAGATGTCGTTCGGAGCGATGTGGTGGCCGCGGTTGCCGTGCGGCTTGCGCCCGAGGCGCAACACACCCTCCTCGACGAGGAAGTTGTTGTTGAGCATGATGCTCGAGGCGAGCAGCGAGGCCTCGACGACCTGGCCGCGCCCGGTCTTCTGGCGCTCCATCAGCGCCGCCATCGTCCCGAAGGCCGCGAGCAGGCCGGTGCTGTAGTCGACATAGGCGACCTGCGAGCGCATCGGCTGCTCCGCGGTGCCCGAGATGTAAGCCATGCCCGACATCGCCTGGCCAAGCAGATCGAAACCGACGCGCTCCGCGTAGGGACCCTCGCTGCCGAAGGCCGAGACGTGCGTGAGGATGATGTCGGGCTTGATCCCGGTGAGCGTCGGGTAATCGATGCCCATGGCCTTGAGGGTCGAAATCGGCAGGTTGGCGACCACCACGTCGGCGGTCGCGACGAGACGGCGCACGACTTCGCGGCCCTCGGCCTTCATCGGGTTCAGCGTCAGGTCGAGCTTGTTGCGCGCGAGTTGCAGAAAGGCGCTGCCCTCGCCGGTCGCGGCGACGCTCGCGATGTAGCGGTCCTCGCTGCCGTCGACGCGCTCGACGCGGATCACTTCGGCGCCCATGTCGCCGAGCATCGTGGCGCAAAACGGGCCGGCGACGTAGCGCCCGAAGTCAAGCACCCTGAGCCCCTCGAGCACACCGCTCACGCGGGCCTCCTCGCGATCTCTGCGTCTGCGCCAGGCCGGGCTCGGACCCGCGCGCCGCGCCTCACTCGCGCCAGCTGGCCGTGACCCTGCGCGTGCGATCCTCGAACCAGTCCGGCGCGGCGTCGGCGAGCGGCTGCCCGAGCCAATCGCGGTAGAAGGTGTCGAGATTCGGCAGAAACTCGAAGATTGGCGGGTAGCCCGGCGGCACGACTTCGACGCACAGTTGCGTCGCGCAGCCCGGACAATAGTACTCGCGGACCTCCGACCAACCGGGCTCGGGCGCGAAGTTCTCGCGGCGGTAGACCTCGGCGATACTCGCGGCGGTCTCGCGCACGTGCACCAGCGCACCGAGCTTCCAGTTGACCCGGTAATCGCCGAACACATGCCCGCAGTCGCATTTCACGACGCGGCCATCGGCGGCGCGCACGATGTAGAGGTGATCGGCGATGCGCAGCAGGATCGGCTCGGCGAAACCGACGCGCTGCTGCAGAACCCTGAGGTACTTGTGGATCCGGTCGGCGTCCTTGCGCGGCAGCTTGAGGAGTTGCCGCCACTCCTCCCACGCCAGGTCATCGGCCACCATGCGCTCGACGAGATGTTCGTTGACCTCCTCGGCATGGAGGTCCTCGGCGCCGGCGGCGCCGTCTCCGGGTCGTTCGTTCGTCCCGCTCATAGCGAGGCCTCCTGGTCGTAGCTGAACGCGGGGTCCAGCGCCCAGAAACTCGTGAACTCGTCGCGATAATGCGCAAACCCGAGACTATCGCGGTGCATCGAGCGCACCGGCTCGATGAAGTCGCCGGCCAGCACGCGGCGGCGCGTCGCCTGCCACCAGTCCTTGACCGGCACACCGCGGGCCAGACGGCGCACGCGGATCGCCTTGCGCAGCGCGGCGGTCGCCGACTCGTCGACTGTCGCGGCGCGCCCGGCACCGGCAAACACCACGCCGTAGACTTCGCGCGCGGTGTCGGCGTCGAGCCACTCGTTCTGCAAGTCGTCGAGGACCAGCCCGGGATCGCGCTCGAGTGGATCGCCCCAGCCGCCGCCGGCGCCCGCGGCCTGGGCGTAGACGTCCCCGTCCTTCATCTCGTGCGGCGGGAAGTCCTTTTTCCAAGCCGTCGAACGCGCGGCCTTGAGACGGCCGCTCGCCACGAACTCGTCGAGTTCCCACGGCGAACTCGGATAAGGTTCGCCGCGCGCCATGAGTTCGCGCATGTTGGTGCCGTGCAGCGTCTTGATGAACACGCCCGGCGCCGGATAACCGCCGCACATGCCGTTCGCGATCACGGTGTTGCGCGCCCCGGTGCCGCCACCGCGATTGATCGCCAGACGCCCGGGATTGAGGATCACGTAGACCGCGCTGTGGCCGATCGCGCCGCGGTACTTGCCGTGCCCGCAGTATTCGGGCACCAGCCGCCGGCCGAGGTAGTAGAGCGCCGGGGTCACGTACTCCCATTCCTCGGCGTTGCCGATGTCGGAGCGGTGGTTCCAGTTCGTCCAGGCGGTCGGCAGCCCGTCCTTGTAACAGAACGCGCCCATGCCGGAAGCGCCGACGTATTGCAAATTGGTGAAGCCCCAGCCCTTGCCGTTCGGCAGGATGCCGCTGCCCTGCACGCCGTCCCACGAGGCTTCCCCGGTCCAGCATTCCTCGAGGTAACCGCGGGCGAGAAACCCGCGACTCGCGTTGCTGATCGAGCACGAGATCACCGACACGGTCGTGGCCCACGGGTTCGAGGCGCTCGCGTGCTCGTAGTCCGGATTCAGGACCGACCCCAGGTCCGCCCCGACCTGGACGTGCTCCATGAGGCCGGCGCTGATCTTGGTGTTGTGCGCGTAGCCGTCCATGGCCCCGAGATAAACCGCTCCGGACAGCCCGCCCTTGTAGCCGTTATAGGAATGGAAACCCCACGGACTCGCCCCGGCGGTATCGATCATCAGACCGGCGTCGCCGTCGACGCGCGATTCGACCGGCACGTGAATCAAGTACTCGCGCGCCGCGAGCGGAAACAGCACGCCGACGCCGCTGTAGCCGGCCGCGCGGAACGTGGCGTTGCGCGCGCGGCCCGGCACCGCGAGCTCGCGGACGTTGCGTTTGACCGCGCGCCGGCCGTCTTCGATGATTTCGCGGGTCCCTTCGACGAAGTACTTGAGGCCGAACTCGGCGATGACCTCGTGGACCTTGCGCTCGATCATCTGGCAGCCGCAGAGGCGCATCTTCTCGTCGAGGATGTTGAACACCGCGGCGCGCGTGCGGCGCTTCCACATCGTCAGCCACCAGGCGTGGTACTCGTAGTTTTCGCCGGTCTTGGTCAGCGGAACGACGAAGCCGTCGGTGAAGGTGTCCTGCGAGAACGGCGGCCAGCTGCCGCCAATCATCGAGCCGACGTCGATGATGTGGTTCATGCCCGCGGCCCAGGCCACGACCCGCCCCGAGTGGAAGATCGGCAGATAGGTGAAACAGTCGCCCGGATGGATCGCACCCATCGATTGCGGGTCGTCGCCCGAGAAGATGTCGCCCTCGCGGATCCCGGGGTTGTCCTCGTAGTCGTTGTTGATCATGCAGCGCACGCCAATCGGGAAGGACGCGATGCTGCCAGCCAGTCCCTGCGAGATGCCGACCGGGTCGCCCTCGGGCGTCAACAGACCGAACAGCAACTCGCCCATCTCGCGCGAGCCTGGCGAGGCCGAGACGAATTTCGAGACCTCGCGCGCCGAGAACAGCCCGACGCGCAGCGCCGAGTGAAAACGCTCGTAGCGCGTCGGGTCGGCGTCCTTGAGCCGCAGTTTGCGCAACCCGTAGTAGCAATCTTTCGAGAGCCGGTCGCGCTCGGCGAGCAGGCGGCGCAGATTCGCCGTCGTGGCCGGCCGCGTGGCGGTCGCCGGGCGATCGAGCAAGGTCGATTCAGTCGGGTTCATGAGACTCTCCTCCGCGCTAGGCCTGCGCGTTCTGACCCCAGATACCAGATGAGCCCGTGCTCATCGAAGGATACCTGTTTGCCGGGCGGGATTACCAGCGTGGTCATCGGATCCTCGATGATCGCCGGCCCGGCAACGCAGTTGCCGGGGCCGAGGTGCGCCATCTCGAGGATCTCGAAGTCGATCCAGCGGCGCCGATGGAAGACCTTGCGCTTCTGCTTGTAAGCCTTGCGCGGCGGCGCCGCCGGCCCGAGCGGCTGCGGGCGCAGCGCCGGCTTGGGTTTTTCGGCGAACGCTTCAATGAAGAACTCGGAAATGAAATAGCCGGCCTCGCGGTACTTGGCGCCGCGCGCGTAGACCTTCTCGTAGCGATCCTCGAACGCCGCGATCGCCCGATCGAGGTCCTTGGGCTCGGCCAGCCGCCCGAAGGGCAGCGCGACCTCGAGACTTTCGAGCAGACCCGTGTAGCGCGCCTGCATGCCGTAGTTGAAGCGCACCTGGTCGCGGCGAAATCCCTCGTCCTGCAGTTCCTGGTAGGCGCGCTCCTCGAGTTCCTCGAACACGCGGTTGAACTGCGCCGCGGCCTGGCGCTGCGTGTCGCGGTCCGGATGCAGCGGGATCAAGAGGCTCGCGCCGGCCTGGTAGCGGTGCGAGTACTCGGCCGCGGTCGCGCCGAAGGCCGAGAAGGCCGCCGCCCACGGGAACGTCGCGATGCTGGCCAGCGGGATCCCCTCGGTCACGCCCCACATGTGCAGCGGCCCGCCGCCGCCGTACATGAACAGCGTGTAGGAACTCGGCTCGTAGCCGCGCGCGAGCAGCATCGAATAGATCAACTCCTTCATGCGCGTGTGCATGACCTCGAGCACGCCCTCGGCGGCGTGGAACAGATCCTGCCCCAGGGGTTTGGCGAGGCGTTCCTCGAGGATGCCGAGCGCGCGCTCGCGGTCGAGCGTGATCTTGCCGCCGAGGAAGTAATTGGGGTTCAGGTAGCCGAGCGCGACATCGAGATCGGAGACCGTGATTTCGGGGTACTTGTAGCACACCCCGACCTCGGCCCCGGCCGAGTCCGGACCGAGCTCGATGCTCTTGGTGACCGGATCGACATGAATGACGCTGCCGGCACCGGCGCCGATCGAGTCGAGTGCGACCATCGGCAGGGCGAGGCGATGGCCGCCGAAATCCGGCTCGTGACGGATGCCGATGTTGCCGCCGACGATCAGGCCGACGTCGAAGCTGGTGCCGCCCATATCGCAGCAGACGATGCTGTCGAGCCCCTTGAGCTCGGCGATCCACTTGCCCCCCATCAGCCCGCCCACCGGCCCTGAGATGATCGTCTCGTAGAGCCGCGGCGTGTTGATGCTGACCACGCTGCCGTAGCTCGTCACCGTCAGCAGGCTCGACTTCAAGCCGCTGTCCTGGGCCGCGCGCTCGACCGCGCCGAGCTGCTTGCGGGCTTCGTCGGCCGTGAAGGCCTCGATCAGCACGCTCTTCAAACGCTGGTTTTCCTTGATCACGGGGATCAGCTCGGCCGAGGTGATGACCCGCACGTCGGCGCCGCGCGCCGCGATCACCTCGCGCGCGATCTCGGCCGCGCGCCGCTCGTGCGCCGGATTGAGATAGGAGAACAGGAACACGATGCCGATCGCCTCGATACCCTCGTCGAGCAGGAAGGCGACCTCGCGCCTGACGTCGTTCTCGTTGATCGGGATCAGCACTCCGCCGGCCGGCGACAGGCCGTAATAGCTGCCGCTCTCGATGCGCTCGGTGATGCCGCGCACGTGCCGCGGGTCCATCAGCGGTACGGTGTGTTCATGCAGCCGCTGGTGCAGGATTTCGGCGTAGGACTGCCCGAGATAGGTCAGGCCGCGCTCCTGGATCGTCGAATGCTCGAAGCCGCGCGTGACCAACAGGCCGACACGCTTGCCGCGGCGCATCAGCATGGCGTTGAGCATGGCCGTTCCGGTGTAGACCGACAGCATCGCGCGCTCGTGCACGGTGCGGCCGTCGATGCCCCAGACGCGCGCCGCGTCCTCGATCGCCTCGAGATAGCTCTCGTGCTCGGCGGCGCGGTTGGTCAGCGCCTTGCCGACGGCAAAATTGCCGTGCTCATCGGTCAGATACGCGTCGGTCATCGTGCCGCCGGCATCGATCGCGATCATCATCGAGGGATTCGTCATCAGTGATCCTCGATCCTCTTTGTGCTGGTCTCGCTCTTCCGGCGCGGGACCTCGCTGGGGACCGCCACAGCCGCGCTCATCTGCAGCCTGGGGTACCGGCGGGAGCTCGCGCCGGGCAACGGGGGCACTCTCGCACGACCCTGTGATGGATTCAACGCTCCGGGGTGCGGGAAAACACGGCCTTGCCGCAGAGCACGCCGGGGCGGGGCCGTGCGGCGCGACCGAGCCGCGGTCGGTTACCGGCCCGCGGGCCTTCTGGGAAAATCGGTCTCGTCAACCCCGACGCCGTCGCCGAGGTGGCCGCCACCGCGAAACGGCAGGCCTCAGCGGCGCCCTCCGCGGGGCGGAGGCTCATCCGGCGGGGGCATCAGGCGGTCCAGCGCGGCGCGCGGCGCTCGCCGAACGCCGCGAACCCCTCGCGCGCCTCGCTCGAGGACAGGGCGCGCGAGAGGTGGCCGGCGGCGAACGCGAGGCCCTCGGCAAAGGTCATCGCCGGCAGCGCGCGCTGGATGGTCTTGGCGGTCGCGAGCGCGCCGGGCGCGCACTTCAGCAGGCGCGCACCGCAGGCCGCGACGGTCTCGTCGAGTTGCGGTGCGGCGGCCACTTCGTGGACGATGTGCAGCGCGTGGGCGCGGCGCGCGTCGAAACGCTCGCCCGTGAAGAGCAGCGGCCGCACCGCGCCGAGCAGCTGGCGGTGGTGCAGCATCAGCGGGATGAGGGTCGGCGGCATGCCGAAATGCAGCTCGGTGACGGCGAACTCCACGGTCTCGGCAGCGACCGCGAGATCGCAGCACAAGACGAGACCGAAGCCCGCGCCGAAGGCGCCGCCCTGGATGCGGCCGATGATCGGCTTCGGACACTCCCAGAACGCCCGCACGAGGCGCTCGTAGGGCGAGGGCGCGTCGCCGTCGCCCGGGCGCCGGAAGGCATCGGAGCCGCCCTTGAGGTCGAGCCCCGCGCAGAAGCTGCGTCCGGCGCCTGTCAGCACGATCACGCGCACCGCCTCGTCGGCGACCGCCCGTGCGAGAGCCGTGTCGAGCCCACCGACCAGTTCCGGGCCGAGCGCGTTGTGCACGGCGGGAGCGTTGAGCGTGAGCCAGGCCGCGCGAGCGCGGGCGTCGTAGAGGACCGGATCGGCCATCTCGCGGCTAGAGGTGCGGGATGACCTTCTCGCCGATGCGCCGGACATCGGCGAGGGCCTCGGGCAGGGGCGGGCCGCTCGCGTGGCGCATGCGCAGGATCAGATAGTCGGGCTTGGTTTCCTGTTTCCACATCTGCAACTGGTCCCGGCACTGCTCGGGCGATCCAGCAACGAGCCGGTCTTTCGCGCAGAGGTCGAAGGTCAGATCAGCCGGGCTCTTGACGTCCTTCAGGTACTGGTCGGCGACATAGGCGCCGTGTTCGTAGTACCAGCGGTATTTGGTCATCGCCGGCACGCTCTTGGCAAGGACCGTGTCGCGGTTCTCGCCGATCACGCAGTCGCGCATCAACACGTAGTAGGGGGTGCGCCCGTGCCGCTTCGCGACTTCGCGGTATTCGCGGGCGTGCTCCTTGATCACCTGCAACGACTGCATTGGATCCGCAATTAGGCCGTCGGCCATGCGCCCGGCGCGCTCGATTCCCGGCCGCGACCAGCCGGCCGCCCAGATCGGCGGGCCGGCCTCGGTATACGGCGTCGGCGTGACGCGGATGTTTTCGAGTGTGTAGTACTTGCTCGGATAGCTGAACCGCTCGCCGGTCCAGGCGCGCCGGAGGATCTCGATGCATTCCTCGGTGCGCCGCGCGCGCTGCTTGAACGGGATGCCGAAGGCATCGAAATCCTCGGGCACGTAGCCGACGCCGAGCGCGCAGATAAACCGCCCCTTGGTCGCGAGGTCGATCATCGCGACGTCCTCGGCGAGCCGGATCGGGTGGTAGAGCGGCGCGAGGAGCACCGACGGGCCGACTTTGATGCGCTTCGTGCGCATGCCGACGAGACCGGCGAGCAGCACCGGGTTGGGCAGGAAGGCGTCGGCCTGCTGATGGTGCTCCGGGAAAAAGAAGCCGTCGTAGCCGACCGATTCGGCGAGCACCGCCTGCTCCATGATTTCATCGATCAGGACCGCGGTCTTCTTGACGTTGGGCGGGTCCTGCGTCGGCGAGAAATAGCCTACTGGCAACATCGTCCGCCTCCCGATTCGTTGGCCTGTGCGTGCAGCCGGCTACCTAGCACGCGTGGCGCGGGCAACGCAAAAGCGAACCCGGCGGAACTGCGACTATCCCGGGCGGCCCGCATGGCGCAGTCGTCGCGGGCGCTCACGACCAGCACGACCGGCGATAGCGGTCGAGGAGTAAACGGGTCCAACAATCGGCGGGGCGAAGACCTTCAGGAACCGAGGCGCCGACCGCCGATGGCGCGACGTGCCTACGCCTGAGCTGAGGAAACCCGCAAGTACGAGGCGTGCGCTCGCGACATGGGTGAGCTGATCTTTTCGAGCGTCTGCGCCGTTGGCTGGTTGTGAGGAGGTCAACGCCCCCAACATGAGTCAATCTCGTGCTCGACCAGCTGCGCGAAGCGGGGCGGCACTTTCAAGTACCGGTGTGGCTCATACGAACTCCTTCTCTCCTTCGTCGGTCTTGGTAAGCACTTCATCCATGCGGTCTGGTCGACGCACTCTGCAAACGCGCGAAAGATCTCGGCAGTACCCGCGAGCGGCGCGCGCCGGCCTCCGATCTTGATCGATTGCGTCATCTGCTGAAGGATCGGCCGCAAGGCAACCTGCCGCATCCTGAAAGAATCCTGAAAGATGGGCTTCTACCGAGATCGAGTGATCCCCCGCGTCATCGACCTGGTGATGCGGAACAAGGAGGCGGGGCGCCGCCGCGCGGAGGTCGTCCCAGCGGCGAGCGGTCGAGTGCTCGAGATCGGCATCGGCTCGGGACTGAACTTGCCCTTCTACTCGCGCGGCGTTCAGCGACTTTTCGGCGTCGATCCCTCCGCCGACCTCCTGAACATGACGCGGCGGAAGATCGATGGGCTTCCCTTTCCGGTGGAGCTCCTCCACCAATCGGCGGAGGCGCTTGCTCTCGATGACCGCTCGATCGACACGGCGGTCGCTACCTGGGTGCTCTGCAGCATCGCCGATCCACTGCGGGCGCTCCAAGAGATCCGCCGCGTGTTGAAACCCGACGGGCGGATGCTCTTCATCGAGCATGGCCTCGCTCCCGACCATCGCGTGCGGACCTGGCAAGAGCGCCTGAATCCTGTCTGGCGGCGGCTCTCGGGCGGATGCAACATGAACCGCAAGACCGACGATCTCCTACGGCGAGCGGGATTTCAGATCGCGGAGCTGGAGAACTTCTACCTGGGCGGGATCCCGCTGCTCACATACACGTACGAGGGGATCGCGCGCCCGGCATGAGGCGCCATTCTCGGCCGCGTCTTCCGTTCTCCGGTCGGGACGGTGGCGAATGGGCCTCCGCGTTGAAGGACGGAGCGCCGCGTAGTTACCGCACGAGGCGAGCGTCTGCAGAAGCCAGCCATGGACGAGACCGAAGGCGCCGGGTGGGAGCCGACGCGCGATCGATTTCGATGCGTCAGGGGGTCTGGACGCGAATCAATCCGGCTTGGGCATCCCTTCCATGTCGATCGGCTCGTAGTAGTGCCGATCACCGAGCGCGGCCACGTCCGCGAAGAACTCGGGCTGCGCGTTCAGCTGTCCGGTCAACGCCGGGTCAGCGAGCACGTATGTCTGGCGTCGGAAGTTCCAGCTCTCGGGCCGAAGCGCGACCGCCTTCTTGAGATACTTCTGCGCCGCGGCCAGGTCGCCCTTCTCGTGGAAGTACTTGCCGAGCCGGAACCACGCCGTGGCCAGCGCGGCGGCGTCCGTCGGCATGCGCGTGCGGTGAATCGCCTCCTTGAGCTTGTACGCGTGCCGGCTCCGCTCGCCGTTCTTCACCCAATCGCGGAGCGCGTTGACGTAGACGCTCCGGGCCTTCCGCCCCGACGCCGCGGCGTCCTCGGGCAACGCGAACGTCGCCGGATCCATCTTGCGGAAAGCGTCGTTCGAGCCACCGCTCTCGGGGGGACGGACGATCCGTCCCTTCTCGTCGATCCACACGGCGGTCGGCACGTTCACCATGTCGTAGAGCTCGGCGACGACGTGTTGCGCGTCGATCAGGCAGGGATACGTCGGCCGTCCGGCACGGCTCCAGATGTCGTCGTCCCAGCCCATCAGGTTCTTCGCGACTGGCGCAAGCTCGGGCGGCGGACCGTCGGCCTCGATCGCGGCACGCGCCGCCGCGGGGCCGGCGCTATCGAGCGCGATCGCGATGACGACGAAGTTCTGGCCCCGGAGCTCCTCGTAGATCGCCTGCCACACGGGCAAGTCGAAGCGGCATCCTCACCAGGAGGCCCAGGCGTAGAGTAAGACCTTCTTGCCCCGGTAGTCGGACAGACGATGGATGCGCCCGCTCAGATCCGGCAGCGCGAAGTCGGGTGCCTCGCCGGACTGAAGCCGGCTGCGCTTGGTGTCAGCTGGCTCGGCGAACAGCCAGACGCGACCCTCGTCGTCGTGAACGACCGGCTCGCCGACATGGCGCGCGAGCGCGGCGAGATCGAATCGATCTCCGCGGAGCCACGACCGGTCTCGAGGTAGCGGCACGCACACCTCACCCTTGCAGGCCCCCTCGGGCTTGAGTTGCCAGCCGCTCGCCCGCTCCAGGTCCGCGACTGGAACCCAGAGGTGCTCTCCCTCAGCTGACGCCACTGCGATTTCCGAAACCTGGTCACGATAAAGAACGGTCGCTGCCATGCTCGCTCCCCTTTCTCTCAGGCTCCTTATCTCAGCCGAAGGCGCACCGAAAGGACAAATCACCGCGGCCCGATCCGGGACGGCCCGTTCGGTCGGGTCATATCAAGCCGCAACCGTGGTCATCTGACGTGTGAATCTCGGATCGCCGGCGTACCGCGCAGGCGCGAAGAGGCCGGGCGGCGGCGTGCGGCAAAGGGGCGCACGTAGAGCATCTCGAACTTGCGGATGGTGTGCCCGCGCCGGCTCGCACCGATCAGTTGCCGTAGCTCCTCGAGGATCTTCCGTTCGTAGTCTTCGTCGGGTGCCAAGCGCTCGAGAATGTCGAGCATCGCAACTTCGAGCGACTCGATCGCCGTGCCGGGAACGATCGTCAGCAGATGGCGGCCCGGCGTCACTTCGGCGAGCTTCAGCCAGGGAATACGGCGCAGACATCGACTCGGTGCCACCAGGATGACGGCCGCTCCCGGAGCGACCTCGACGACCTCCACAGGCTTGCCGCTCCTCTTGCCGGACAGCGCCGCGTCGACGAGCTTGACGATCGCCCTGGCGCGGTCGGTGTCGACCGCGGCGAGCGCAGAAAGCGTGCGTTTGGGCAGCGTCACCGTCACCGGCCTTCGTGGCTCGTCGAACTTCGGCGGTCTGCCGCCGCCTTTGCCCGTTGAAGCCATTCAAGTTCCTACGTAATATCAGCCATGATTGAGGGTTTTAACGTAAGAACCCCGATCGCGCAATCGCAATGAAAGATCGGACCCGCAAGATCGGCCTCGTCGCGATCCTCGTCGTCGGGATCCTCGTCCGACTCTACGTCGCAGCGGCCCTCGACGGGAAGGCGTTCAACGATACGGCGATCGTCGGCTTGATGGCGATGCACGAGCTCGCCGGGCGCTTCTACGCGTTTTACTGGGGACAATCGTACATGGGCTCGACTGAGTCCCTGTCGATCGCGCCGTTCTTCGCTCTGTTCGGCGTGAACGAGTTCTCGCTGTCGCTCGGCCTGCTCCCCTGGTTCATGCTGTTCACGATCGCGGTCTACGCGCTCACCGAGCTGTGCGGCGGCGAGCGCGCTGCGATCATCGCCGCGCTGCTCTCGGCCATCGCGCCCGCGTACCTGCAGTATCACGAGATGATGCCGCTCGGTGGCTATCCCGAGACGCTCGCGCTCGGCACGTGGCTGCTCGTGCTGACACTGCGATTGATCTACCGCCCGCTCTCACCCCGTGCACAGGGGGCGTACCTGTTCGCGATCGGTGCGATCGGCGGCTTCGCGTTCTGGACCAACTGGCTGGTGCTCCCGTACTTCGTCGTCGCCGGCCTCTACCTCGTGCTCTGGGATTGGCGGATCCTGCGCCGCCCCGCGGCGTGGCTGGCGATCACCGCGTTCTTCGTCGCGAGCCTTCCCTTCTGGGCCTACAACCTCCGGCACGGGTTTGGCACGTTCCACCTGCTGACCCACGAGGCCGCGCTGGCGGGGGCAACGGGACGGGGAGCGGATCTCTACTGGGTGCTGACGCGCGGCTTGCCCAACGTGCTCGGCGTACGCGAGCTGACGGGCGAGTTCTCGGAGGGCGCGCCCGGCCTGGCGCTCGCAACGCTCGCCGCCGCCGGCGCGGGTGCCGCTCTCGTCGCCCTGCGCGGGTCCTGGCTCGATCTTGTGCGCGGACGTGTCGCGCGAATGAGCCCCGTCGCGAGCCTCTTCCTCTTCGCGCTCGTGACAGTCGTCGTTTACACCGAGTGCCGGCCGACGACGCTTCGGCTCGAGCGCTACCTCGTACCGTTCGCGACCGCGACGATCCCGCTCTCGGCGCTCGCCGTGGAGTGGCTCCTCGAGCGCAAGCGAGCGCTCGGCCTCTCCGTCCTCGGTCTCGCCCTCGCGCTCTACGCCCGCGAGGTCTTGGAGCTTCACCGCGACTTCGTGAAGATGCCGGCGCGGTTCTTCGCCGGGCCGGTCGAGGAGCTCAGCAAGTACCTGCTGCAGAGCCCGATCCGCTTCGCGTACGCCGACTACGGCGATGCGATGATCACGACGTTTCTCACCCGCGACCGGGTCATCGTCACGGACTACCAGAACCGCCGCTATCCAATCGACGAGGAGAGGATCGAGAATCCGGCGGTCATCCTGCACGACGATCCGGGCAGCGGCGCCGAGAGCACGCTCGCATCCCTCGACGCCGGTTTCGCGCGGGCGCACGTCCGCGGCTATCGCATCTACTGGCAGATCCACTACGACGGCGTGCCTCGCGCGCCGCTGGCGCGCGAGAGCTGGAAAGTCTCCGCCACCACCGACGCCGAAGACGCGGACCTGGTGATCGACGGCGATCCGCTGACGAGATGGTCGGTGCCGCCGACGGCGTTCCGCCCGGCGCTCACGCTCGATCTCGGCCGCAGCGAAACGATCACGGGAATCTACCTCGGCCTCGGCGGGCAGCCGACCACGGCCTTTCGCCGCCTGCTCGTGGAGGCCTCGGGCGATGGCGAGAGCTGGGAGCTGGTGAAGGACGCGAGTTGGGATTCCCCGATCAGCTTCCGTTCCGACGGCCAGGTGTCGGTGATGCCCGATGACGTGCAGATGGTGCTCTTCCCGCCGCGCCCGGCGCGCTGGGTGCGCCTGACGCTGCTGCAAGCCTTCCCCGGGCAGAGCTGGACGGTGGCCGAGCTCGACGTGTTCGGGCAGGCCTCCGCGGGCCCGATCCTTCAGCCGCCGCGGTTCGCCGACCCGAGCTCCTTCGAGGTGGCCGAGCGCCGTCTGCTTCGCGAGGCCGACCGTCACCCCGAGAGCAACGCCGCGCTGCTGGCGCTGCGCGAGCTCTACAGCAGTCACGGCGACGCCGAGCGGCTGGCGGCCATCGACCGCATGGAGAGGGAGCGCTTTTCTCCGGCGGTGCCTCTGGGCTGGCGCTTCGGGACGGCGCTGAAGCTCGTCGGTTACGACCGCAAGAGCGTCGGGCCGCGCGCGGTGGAGCTCACGTATTACTGGAAGGCGCAGCGGCGCATGCAGAGCGACTACGCGGCCTTCGTCCACGTGCGTGGACCGCACGGGCAGTTCCCCACCGACTACGTCCTCGGCGATGCCGGTCATTCCACCCGTACGTGGGAGGTGGGGGAGATCGTGAAGCAGACCGAGCGCGTGACGATTCCGCAAGAGCTGCCCGTGGGCGGCTATGCCCTAGAGATCGGCGTGTGGGACCCCTCAGACCACCACCACCTCGCTCTCGGCCCATGGTGGCATCCCGCCAAGAGTCGCGACCTCCTCGATCTCGAGGTCGGCCCCGCGGGCGTGCCTGTCGCAACCGCCAACTCGGGGTGGCGTCGCCGCCTCCAGATGGCTACGTAGGAACGTGTCGCCCGTGGCCCGCCCTCCCTCGTCTCGGTCATTCGCCTTGCACGCGGCTCACGATGTCGCCGGACGACTCGGTAACCCGGGCCTCGACTTGACCAACGCTCGATGAGACCAAGAGCTTCATGGGCGATGGCGGCGGGGCTGCTGGTCCTCGCTGAGGCACGGGGGCGGAGAGGCCGAGTGTTGCTCGTGGCGCTCGCCACGCTCGCGGGCTTCGCGGCGGTGGCCGCGTCGCGCGTCGCGATGCTCGACTCGCCGTACTTCGAGGAGATCCAGTATGAGCGCGCACCGATGGGCCTCGAAGCCCTCGCCATCCTGCGCGGCGAGACCCCGGTGATGAACTGGAGCGAACCCTATCACGGCACCGTGTTCTCGTACCTGTTGGCACCCTTCTACGCGCTCGGCGGCGATCCGATTCGCACCTACGGCTGGGTCAGCGTCGGTCTGAACCTCCTCGGCACCCTCGCGGGTTACCTCTTCGCGAGGCGCTTGTGGGGTGATACGGCGGGGATCGCCACACTTGTCTACCTCGCGCTCGCCCCCGCCTACTTCCCGTTCTACGACGTCAATTCCTACGCGCTATTCGTCACCCTCGGCGGCCTCGGCTGCTTCGCCGCGTTGCAACATCTCGTCAGCGCGCCGGCGCGTCCGCGCTGGATCTGGCTCGCGGGCGTTATGCTCGGCGCTTCCGTGTGGTGCCATCAGCTCGGCGTTTGCTTCGTGGCGGCGGTCGGCGCGACGCTCATCGCGGTCTCGGGCCGCTCGTTCCTTCGCGCCGATGCCTGGCGCCTCGCCCTCGGCATGGCTATCGGCGCCGCGCCGCTGATCGGCTGGAACGCGGTCTTCCACTGGATCGTGCTGCGCAACTTCACCTCGTCCGACTACGCGGCGCGACCGATCGAGGCGTCGGTCGAAGGCTTCTGGGAGTCGATCGGCAGCTTGCTGGCGGCGAACACTCAGTTCTGGACGAACCCCCCGAGCGCCTGGCCGTGGCTCGTACGTAGGACAACTCTTGTTCGTCGTGCTGATGCTGTTCGCGATCTGGCAGTGGCTTCGCGCGGAGCGTGCCGCGCGCGTCGGCTGCGGCATGCTGCTCGTGCTCGTGGCGACCACCGCGATCCTCTATTCCAAGAGCCGCTGGGGAGTGAGCGCCGGCTTCTCTCGTTATCTGATCCCCATGTGCTTCCCCCTGCCGATCCTGGTCGGAGGGGCGGTGGCGATGCTCGGACGCCGCTCGCGAACCGCTGCGGCGGCGCTGCTCGTAGTGATGGTCCTGCCCGGAATCAACGACCGCCGCCACTACGCCGAATGGGCAAAGCCTTTGCACGACAACGGCGCGCGACTCGGAGTGGCCGCGCTCGAACGACTCGGCATCACCCGCGCCTATGCCCACGACCGCATCTCGCTGCCGCTGACGCTCGCCTCGCGCGAGCGCATCATCGTCTCCGACTACTACGGCATCCCCTACGAGCCGTACCTCGACGCCGTGGACGACGCCTCCTCGGCAGCGATCGTCACGCACAAGGTGCTCAAGATCCCTTCGCCCGAGGACGTCAGCCGCTCGCTGCGCGTCCTTGACGGCCGCTACCGGCGCGCAGAGGCCGGGCCGTACGTCATCTTCTACGATTTCCAGCGGCCGCAGCGCTCGGGGGGATGGCTTTCCCCCGCGGAGTGGAAGCTCAGCGCGTCCACCGAAGCGGAACGCGTGGAGGCCATCGTCGATCGTGACCCGCTCACGGTGTGGTCGACGAATCGGGTCGGACGCGCCGAGGATTGGATCGCCGTCGACCTCGGCGCGCGTGCACCGCGTGGAAGAGGTCCATCTGCTCGCGGGCGTGCGCATTCACGACCTGCCGGGGGAAGCCGTGGTGGAGACCTCGCTCGACGGAGCGACGTGGACCGTGCGGCAGCGCCTCGTCGCCCTGCCCTGGTACTGGTGGAACGGACACCCCAAGCACGACGACGACGGGCGGGCGTCGTTCTACTTCGAGCCGGTCGAGGCTCGTCACCTTCGCGTGCGGCTGCTGCAAGACAGTGTCGGCTGGGACTGGTCCGTGGCCGAGATCTTCGTGCGCGCCGCGGACGTGCCCGAGACCACTGCGGGCCTGTCTGACTTCCTCCAAGGGATGCTCGCAGAGCGGCGGGGCTTCATGGGCATCAACTACCATTCGATCCACGCCGCTTTCGCGCCCGACGCGGATACCACGCCTTGGAGCGAGGCGATCGCTGACTACGAGCGCGCGATCCGCGCCGACCCGGACAACGTCGAGTTCAGCTATCGGCTGGCGCGGGCCCTGTGGATCAACGGCTTCGTCGGCGGCGAGCCGAGCGGCCACGACGGGCTGCGGTACCAGTCGCTCGGGCTCGGCGATCTCGCCTCGCGTGAGTTCAGGGCGTGCGCAGAAGAGGACACGCTCGACTCACTCTGCGTGGATCGCGTGCTTTCGCAAGCGGCAGACGACGCGGAGCGCGACCGTCTCGAAGCGTTGCGGCAGGAGCGCTTCACGCCGGTGACGCCACTCGAAGCGGACTTCGGCGCCGTAGACCTGCTCGGCTACGGCCCGCTGCCCGCGGAAGTGAAGCCCGGCGGCACCTTCACCGTCCCGCTGTTCTGGAAGTGCGTCGAGCGCGTGGGTCGAGACTACGCGGTGTTCGTGCACTTCACGGGGCCGTCTCACTTCCAGGCCGACCATTCGCCGGCTCGTGGTCGGCTGCCGACGTCGCAGTGGGTGAAGGGAGAGATCGTCCGCGACGAGTTCACCGCGACGGTGCCTGGAAACGTTCCAGCCGGCGAATACACAGCGACCGTCGGACTGTGGGACCCAGCTCACCGGCGCCACCTGCGCCGCGGGTGGTTCGGACCCGACGAGGTGCGCGCATTCACGGTCCGGGTCGCTTCGTGACGAAGTTCCCGGGCAACCCG
The DNA here is from genome assembly GCA_963745025.1 of uncultured delta proteobacterium. Taxonomy (GTDB): domain Bacteria; phylum Desulfobacterota; class Binatia; order JACPRU01; family JACPRU01; genus CAVQIG01. Next base: position 191,772 of record CAVUWD010000006.1, on the reverse strand, counting down.
CTTCGCGGCCATCGCGCTTCCCTCGCTTCTCTGATCGCCGCGATCGTGGTCGGCGTGGCAATCCGCATCGCGCTTTCCTTCGCGGCAAACGGCAAGAGCTGGAGCGACAGCGCCGTCATCGCGCTGATGGCCATGCATGCGCTCTCCGGCAAGTTTTACACGTTCTACTGGGGACAGGCCTACATGGGCTCGCTCGAAGCTCTCGGGGTGGCGCCGTTCTTCGCGCTCTTCGGCGTCAACGACGTGACGCTCTCGATGGGCCTGCTTCCCTGGTACGTGCTGTTCGCGATCGCTCTCAGTCGAGTCGCCCGCCGGTGCGCCGGCGAGCTTGCCGGAGCGATCGCGCCCTGGCTCCTCGCCGTCGCCCCGCCCTACGTGCAGTACCAGCAGATCGCGCCCCGCGGCGACTATCCCGAGACGCTCGCGCTCGGCACGATCCTTCTCTGGCTCGTGCTGCGGGTCACCCACGGCGCCCTCACCACCGACTCCGAGCGCCGACACCTCGACGCAATCGCCTTCGTCGCCGGCCTCGCGTTCTGGACGAACTGGCTCGTCTTCCCGTATTTCGCCGTGGTCGGCGTCTATCTCTGGCTGCACGATCCACGGTTGCCGCTGCGGTCCGCGTTCGTGCCGATGCTCGCGTTCTTCCTGCTCGGCAGTCTCCCCTTCTGGATCTACAACATCCAGCACGGCTTCCCGACGTTTTCGTTCGTGAGCGGCGTGCAGACGGCCGAGAGTCGCGCGATCGCCTTCGACTTCGCGATCCGGGGCGCGATTCCCATGCTGCTCGGATTTCGGGATCTCGACGGCCGGTTCGTCTACGGCTGGCTCGGGGGGGCGTTGACGGCAGGCTCAGCGATCGCCGCGATTGCCCTGATCGTCGGCCTGCGTCGATCTTGGGGAGCGCTGTTGCGCGGGCGGGTGCGGGACAGCGAACCGATCCTCGCGCTCGTGTTGCTCATCGTCGCGATGGTGGCGATCTACTCCGTCGGCCTTCCGGGGCGCTTCCACGTCCCCCGCTACCTGCTGCCGATCGTCACTTCGACGCTGGTGCTGCTCGCGGGTGCGTTGGCCTGGTTGACCAACCGGTCGCGGGCCTTAGGCGTCATGGCACTGAGCGGATTGATCTTGCTCTACGGCGCACAGATCTTCGCGCTCGGCGCCGGCTTCAAGAAGTCGCGAGAGCGCCCGGGCGCCATCGGCCCGGTCGACAAGCTCGCGCACGCGCTGCTGCAGACCGGCGTCCGTTTCGGCTATGCGGACTACGCGGATGCGACGATCACCACGTACCTCACGCACGACCGCGTGGTGCTCACCGACTATGGCGCCGCTCACTATCCACTGGACGAGGTGGAGTTTCGCGACCCCGCGGTCATCGTCCGCCAGGGCGCGCCCCCGGCGGGGCCAACGCTCGCCGCGCTGAACGCCCAGGCCTCCGTGAAGAATGCCCCAGGCTATGCCATCCACTGGCCGATCCGCTACGACGGTGTACCACGTGCGCCGCTACGACGCGGCGGTTGGAAGATCACCGCGAGCGTGGACAGCGCGGCGGCCGAACAAGTGATCGACGGCGATCCCTGGACGTACTGGTCCGTTCCCCCGGAGATTCCCGCCCCTTCGATAACGCTCGACCTAGGCCGGCTCGAGACGGTCAACGGCGTCTTCTTGGACGGCGGCGAGCGCGCCCACGACGGCTTCGTCAGGCTTCGCGTCGAGTCGTCGACAGACGGTCTCGACTGGCGCCTCGTGAAAGAGGCCGAGGCGGGCTTGCCGCTTTCCTTCGAGCGGAGCGGCCAAATCACCACCGTCGTCCGCGCGCGACAGGACGTGCTGTTCCCTCCGATGACCGCTCGGTTCGTGCGACTGACGCGCCTCGAAGGGGAAGGCCAGTACGCGTGGTCCATCGGCGAGCTCGGCGTGTATGGCCGCGGCGCCGAGGGCGTGGCTTTCGTCGAGCCCGAGTTCGCCGATCCGACGTCGCCTGCGCTCGCCGAGCGCCGCCTGCGCCTGCAAAGCCTGCTCGAACCTGAGAACGATGCGGCCCTCGTTGGGCTTAGCCGTCTCTATCGGTCGCTCGGCGAAGCCGAGAAGGCGCGCGAGATCGAGCGCCTCGACGCCGCGCGTTTTCGGCCGCGGATTCCGCTCGGCTGGCGCTTCGGACGCGACTTGAAGCTCCTCGGATACGATTGGCGGGCCTTGGGCTCGCGCCGGGTCGAGATCAGCTATTACTGGCAAGCGATGCGATCGATGGACGAGGAATACGCTTCGTACGTGCGCCTGCGCGCAGCCAATCAGTCTTTGCAGGACGATTCCTTACTCGGCGCGCCGCGCACCACTACCGGTTGGCTCGCGGGTGAAATCGTCAAGGACCGCCGCGTTCTTACGCTTGCGGCGGACGGAACTTACGATGCGGAGGTCGGCGTCTGGGTACCGCACTCGCGGCGTCACGTTAGGGTCGGCCGCTGGTGGGGCCCGCGCACCGCGCCCTTCTGCCGCATCATTGCGGCGGGCGATTCGGTGACGGTTGGGAGCGTTCCTTGAAGGCGCAAAGGCGCAGAAGGTTCCTGCCCGTCTACGAGCCGTGGATCGGAGGGGGCTCGAAGTTAACCGACGAACGGTATTCGGCAAGAGAAGCAGCGGCGGCGTGGCCACAGGGCGCCAGACAAAGAAAAAGGCCAGGATGACCTGGCCTTTTTTATGGGCCGCGCAGGGATCGAACCTGCGACCCGCTGATTAAGAGTCAGCTGCTCTACCAACTGAGCTAGCGGCCCGTCAACCCTTATCCTCTATATAGTACGAATCGATTCGTCTACTGGCGCTCCGAGGAGACAAAGGGTGAGTGATGGGATTTGAACCCACAACCCTTGGAGCCACAGTCCAATGCTCTACCGTTGAGCTACACTCACCATCCACGCGAGAGATCGTCGACGATTATCCCCTGCGTCGCGTAACCATGCTCTTTACGCATCGCCCTGGGGCTTGTCGAGAGTCTGGTGCGGACCGAATCTACGTCGGAATCGAGAATACGCGCCAGGAGGGAATCGAACCCCCGACCTACGGCTTAGAAGGCCGTTGCTCTATCCAACTGAGCTACTGGCGCGGCGTAGAGACGACGGAGCGGCTGCGAAGATCGGGGTGAGAGGATTTGAACCTCCGACCCCCTGCGCCCAAGGCAGGTGCGCTACCAGGCTGCGCTACACCCCGCGAGTCCGATCTCCATTTCGATTCTCGGGCTCCGCACCCGACCGAAGTCGGCTAACACGGTGAATTCTCGAAAGCAAGACGAAGAGACTCGCGCGCGGACTGCCCCGCTTTCGCCGTGAGCCGGCGTGACGACGCGGCGCGAACGACGTTCCAACTTGCTTTCGACAGACGAGAAGTTAAATACGATGAAACGAGGGTCGAAGGCCGAGCGCGAGAGTGGCGGAACTGGCAGACGCACCAGACTTAGGATCTGGCCCCGTAAGGGATGGGGGTTCAAATCCCCCCTCTCGCACTAAGCGCCCGCGATCGAAGTTGGCTCGAGAGAGGAAGAACGACACGCATGCAGGTGACAATCGAGGAACTGAATGCGACGCGGCGGAAGCTCGCCGTGGAGGTGCCGGTCGATGCTGTCACCGCGGAGATCGACCGCGCCTTCGGTCGCGTGCAACGTCAGGCCAAGCTCAAAGGCTTCCGGCCCGGCCACGCCCCCCGAGCGGTGCTCGAGAGATTCTTCGGTGACCAGGTCCGAACCGACGTTCTTTCGCATCTGATCGAGCACTCCTATTCCGACGCCGTCAAACAGACGGGCCTCCGTCCGGTCGGTCCTCCAGAGATCGTTCCGGAGACGATCGAGGCGGGAAAGCCGCTGCGCTACAGCGCGACTATCGATGTGCTTCCGAAGATCGAGATCGCCGATTCGAGTGGTCTGCCCGCAAAGCGTCCACGTCGCGTGGTTTCGGAGGACGACGTCGATCGCGCGGTCGACCATCTTCGCGAGTCGCTCGCCGAGCTGCGGCCCCTCGAGGGTCGCGACGAGGCGCAAGAGGGCGACTTCGTCGCGATCGACTACGTGGCCTCGGTCGATGGCAAGCCGCTCCCGAACGGCAAGCGCGAGAACCGTCTCGTCGTGCTCGGCAAGGGCGCGGTGCCCGCCGAGATCGAGCGTGCGCTCATCGGTGCGAAGGTCGGCCAGCAGAACGACGTCGAGGTCGAATTCCCTAAGGAGCATGGGGATCACGCCGTCGCTGGCAAGACGGTGCGCTTCGAGCTCGCGCTGCGCGGCATACGCGAGAAAGTCCTGCCGCGTGCGGACGACGAGCTCGCCAAGGAGCACGGCGAGTGCTCGACGCTCGAGGACCTGCGTGGCAAGCTCCGCGAGCGGCTCAAAGAGTCTTTCGGTCGTGAGGCGGACGAGCAGGTTCGCGAGCAGCTGATCGAGGAGCTCGTGACGCGCAACGCATTCGAGGTCCCGAAGTCGCTCGTCGAGCGCCAGGTCGACTCGTTCATCGAAGATCTGCTTGCGCGCATGGGAGAGCAGCGCGCGGAGCTCGAGCGTGATTCGCAGCGGCTGGAGAAGCTGCGTGACGAGTATCGTCCGCGCGCGGAGCGGCAGGTGCGCGCCGTGCTCGCGCTCGATGCGCTCGCGACGCAAAACGGCATCGAAGTTGCCGAGGGTGACGTCGACAGCCGCATCTCCGATCTGGTAGCGCGCGCCGGAGAGCAGGCGGCGCGATTGCGCGAAGCCTACCGCGATCCCGCCGCCCGCGCCGAGCTGCGTGGCCGGATTGCTCGTGAGCGCGCGCTGGAGCAAGTCGTCGCTTCGGCGCGTATCGAGGACATCGAGGTGGCGGAGGTGGCGGGGAACGTCGTTGCTCCGACAGCCGAAAAAGGTTAACCTTCGTATGCGGAGACAAGGCGAACCCGCGCATGAACCTAGTTCCGATCGTCATCGAGCAGACCGGTCGGGGCGAGCGCGCCTACGACATCTACTCCCGGCTGCTGCAGGACCGCATCGTCTTCCTCGGGCTCGCCGATCGACGACGACGTCGCCAACCTGATCGTCGCCCAGCTCCTCTTCCTCGAGTCCGAGGACCCGGAGAAGGACATCTACCTCTACATCAACTCGCCCGGGCGGCTCGGTGACGCGCCGGCCTCGCGATCTACGACACCATGCAGTACATCCGGCCGGAGGTGTCGACGCTCTGCCTCGGGCAGGCGGCGAGCATGGCGGCGTGGCTGCTGGCGGCCGGGGCGAAGGGCAAGCGCTTTGCGCTGCCGCACGCGCGCATCATGATCCACCAGCCGCTCGGCGGCGTGCAGGGGCAGGCGACCGACATCGACATCCAGGCGCGCGAGATCCTGCGCGCTGCGCGAGCAGATGAACAACATCCTCGTCAAGCACACCGGGCAGAGCCTCAAGAAGATCGAGAAGGACACCGACCGCGACTTCTTCATGACCGGGAAGCAGGCGGTCGAGTACGGGCTCGTCGACGAGGTCATCGTGACCCGGCCGGGCAAGGTGAAGGTCTAGGGGGCGCCGATGGCGAAGCACGGAGACGATCGCACCGGCAACCTCGTCTGCTCGTTCTGCGGCAAGAGCCAGGACGAAGTCCGCAAGCTGATCGCCGGGCCGACCGTCTACATCTGCGACGAGTGCATCGACCTCTGCAACGACATCATCGCCGAGGAGTGCGACCAGGAAGAGGGCCTCGCCTCGACCTCGGCGGTGCCGAAGCCGGCCGAGATCAAGAAGGTCCTCGACCAGTACGTGATCGGCCAGGAGCGCGCGAAGAAGATCCTCGCCGTCGCGGTCCACAATCACTACAAGCGCATCGACTCGCAGCTCGTCACCGGCGACGTCGAGCTGCAGAAGTCGAACATCCTGCTGATCGGCCCGACCGGCTCGGGCAAGACGCTGCTGGCGCAGACGCTCGCGCGCTTCCTCCAGGTGCCGTTCGCGATCGCCGACGCGACCAGCCTCACCGAGGCCGGCTACGTCGGCGAGGACGTCGAGAACATCATCCTCTCGCTGCTGCAGAACGCCGACTACGACGTCGAGAAGTGCCAGCGCGGCATCGTCTACATCGACGAGATCGACAAGATCGCGCGCAAGGGCGACAACCCGTCGATCACGCGCGACGTCTCGGGCGAGGGCGTGCAGCAGGCGCTCCTCAAGATCATCGAGGGCACGATCGCCAGCGTGCCGCCCAAGGGTGGCCGCAAGCACCCGCAGCAGGAGTTCCTCCAGGTCGACACCACCAACATCCTGTTCATCTGCGGCGGCGCCTTCGTCGGGCTCGACGACATCATCCGCCGGCGCATCGGCGTGAAGGGGATGGGCTTCGGTGCCGACATCCGCCGCAAGGACGAGCGATCGACGTCGGCGATCTGCTGCACGAGGTCCAGACCGAGGACCTGCTCAAGTTCGGCCTGATCCCCGAGTTCGTCGGCCGCCTGCCGGTGATCGCGACGCTCGAGGAGCTCGACGAGGCGTGCGCTGGTGCGCATCCTGAGGGAGCCGAAGAACGCGCTCACGCGCCAGTACCAGAAGCTCTTCGAGATGGAGGGCGTCCACCTGCGCTTCACCGACGGAGCGCTCGCGGCGATCGCCCGCGAGGCGCTCAAGCGCAAGTCGGGCGCGCGCGGGCTGCGCGCGATCATGGAGAACATCATGCTCGACGTGATGTACGAGATTCCGTCGCAGCCGAACATCAAGGAGGTGCTGATCTCCGAAGAGGTCGTCACGCAAGCAGCGAGCAGCCGATCGTCCTGTACCAGAAGGCGGCAGAGACCGCCTGAGCGTCGGTCGAGGGCCGAGGAAACGAATGTCTATGCTTTTCCGTAACGACAAGAGGGACACGCAGGACGGCGTCCGGCCGGCGCCGGCTTGCGGGTGCCGCTGCTGCCGCTGCGCGACATCATCGTCTTCCCGCACATGGTGGTGCCGCTGTTCGTCGGTCGCCAGAAGTCCATCCGCGCGCTCGAAGAGGCGATGAACAAGCAGAAGTTCATCCTGCTTGCCGCCCAGAAGGACGCCAAGACCAACGATCCGGCCGAGGACGACATCTACCGCGTCGGCACGCTCGGCACGGTCGTCCAGCTGCTGCGCCTGCCCGACGGCACCGTCAAGGTCCTCGTCGAGGGCAAGAAGCGCGCGCGCATTCAGCAGCTACGTCGACCACGCCGAGTACTTCCTGGTCGAGGTCGAGGAGATCGAGGAGCGTCGCGCAGCAAGGCGACCGAGGTCGAAGCGCTGATCCGCTCCGTCAACTCCACCTTCGAGAACTACGTCAAGCTGAACAAGAAGATTCCGCCCGAGATGATCATGTCGGTGGCGTCGATCGACGATCCGGCGCGGCTCGCCGACACGATCGTCGCCCACCTCGGCATCAAGCTCGAGGACAAGCAGACGCTGCTCGAGATCGTCGAACCCAGCCGAGCGCCTCGAGAAGGTGCTCGGCTTCATGCGCTCGGAGATCGAGATCCTCGAGGTCGAGAAGCGCATCCGCACGCGGGTCAAGAAGCAGATGGAGAAGACCCAGAAGGAGTACTACCTCAACGAGCAGATGCGCGCGATCCAGAAGGAGCTCGGCGAGAAGGACGAGTTCAAGAACGAGATCCAGGAGCTCGAGGAGAAGATCAAGCAGAAGAAGATGTCGGCCGAGGCGCGGGAGAAGGCGGAGAAGGAGCTGAAGAAGCTCAAGATGATGTCGCCGATGTCCGCCGAGGCGACCGTCGTCCGCAACTACATCGACTGGATCATCTCGCTCCCGTGGCACGAGTACACCGAGGACAAGCTCGACATCGACGAGGCGGAGAAGGTCCTCGAAGAGGACCACTACGGGCTCGAGAAGGTGAAGCAGCGCATCCTCGAGTACCTGGCCGTGCAGAGCTCGTCGGTCAGATCAAGGGTCCGATCCTCTGCCTCGTCGGCCCGCCGGGCGTCGGCAAGACCTCGCTCGGCAAGTTCGATCGCGCGCGCGACGGGCGGAAGTTCGTGCGCGTGTCGCTCGGCGGCGTGCGTGACGAGGCCGAGATTCGCGGCCATCGGCGCACCTACATCGGTGCGCTGCCCGGCAAGATCATCCAGTGCGATGAAGAAGGCGGGCTCGGGCAATCCGGTCTTCCTGCTCGACGAGGTCGACAAGATGTCGACCGACTTCCGCGGTGATCCCTCCTCGGCGCTGCTCGAGGTGCTCGATCCCGAGCAGAACACGACGTTCAACGACCACTACCTCGACGTCGACTACGATCTCTCGAAGGTGATGTTCATCACCACCGCGAACACGCTCGAGCGCATCCCGCGGCCGCTGCAGGACCGCATGGAGATCATCCGCATCGCCGGCTACACCGAGCTCGAGAAGCTCAACATCGCCAAGAAGTATCTCGTTCGCAAGCAGCGGGAGGCCAACGGCCTGGCAGAAGAGCAACATCGAGTTCTCCGACAACGCGCATCCTTGGCGATCATCCGCCACTACACGAAGGAGGCCGGCGTCCGGAACCTCGAGCGTGAGATCGCCGCCGTCTGCCGCAAGGTGGCGGTCGAAGTCGTGAAGACCGATCGCCAGCGCGCACGTGCGTGGTCAGCGCCAAGAGCCTGCAGAAGCTACCTCGGACCGCCGAAGTTCCGCTACCGGCAAGGCCGAGGAGAGCAGCCAAGGTCGGCGTGGCGACGGGTCTCGCGTGGACGGAGCTCGGCGGCGAGCTGCTCGCCACCGAGGTCACCGTCATGCCGGGCAAGGGCAAGCTGACCATCACCGGCCAGCTCGGCGACGTGATGCAGGAATCGGCGCAGGCCGCGATGAGCTACGTGCGCTCGCGCGCCGAGCGAGCTCGGCCTCGAGCGCGACTTCTACCAGAAGATCGACATCCACATTCACGTGCCCGAAGGGGGCCATCCCGAAGGACGGTCCGTCGGCGGGCATCACGATGGCGACCGCCGCTGGTCTCGGCGCTCACCCGTATCCCGGTTCGGCACGACGTGGCGATGACCGGCGAGATCACGCTGCGCGGTCGCGTGCTGCCGATCGGCGGGCTCAAGGAGAAGGTGCTCGCGGCGCATCGCGGCGGGATCAAGACGATCCTGATCCCGCTCGAGAACGAGAAGGACATCCGCGAGATTCCGGCGGCGATCGTCAAGTCGATGCAGATTCGAGCTGGTCGAGCACATGGATCAGGTGTTGCGGAAGGCGCTGATCGTTCCGGATCCGGAAAACTTCCTGCGCGGTGAGGCGGCCGATCCTCTGGCCAAGCCGGTGCCGATCCCCGCGGGAGAGCCGGCGGGTCCGACGGTGGTGGCGCACTAGGGGAAGGGGGTACGATGACGAAGTCGGACCTGGTCGAGCGGCTTTCTGCCAAGGCGGAGATGACGCGCCCGCGTGCCGAAGAGCTCGTCGATTTTCTGCTGAGCGACGTCACCGAAGCGCTCAAGAGGGGCGAAAAGGTCAACATCTCGGGGTTCGGCACGTTCACGGTGTCCACGCGCAAGGCGCGGACGGGCCGTAACCCGAAGACCGGAGAGCCGATCGAGATCCCGGCTTCGCGCTCCGCCAAGTTCAAGACCGGGAAGAGTCTCAAGGAAGCGTTGCGCATCTGATCGGGCTTCAGGTGTCGGGCTAGCAAGATCTTTCTCGAGCCTTTGCTGCCGCCCGAATCCCGAAAGCCCGAAGCCAATTCGTTGACCCTGCCGCCGCCCGGTGTTAAGAAACTCAGTTTCGCGTCCCGCGCGGGATCGAAACGAATAGGGCGGTTAGCTCAGCGGGAGAGCATCTGCCTTACACGCAGAGGGTCATCCGTTCGAATCGGATACCGCCCATTGGAGAAACCGAGTTGGCGATTCGAGAGTCAGGAGTCGATGGTCGCGAAGCGAGCCGCAGCGGCTGTCGATGAACTCATGGGTATTTATTGCAGTCGATGCGAGGGGTCGTAGTTCAGCTGGTTTAGAACGCCTGCCTGTCACGCAGGAGGTCGCGGGTTCGAGTCCCGTCGACCCCGTTTTCGTCGAAGCAACCGAAGAGATGGAACCCGTATGAAGAAGACGACCGTGCACATGCCGAAGGAACAGGCTCTCAAGAATCGGCGGTGGTTCGTTCTCGACGCCGACGGAGTCGTGCTCGGCCGGCTCGCGACGCGTGCGGCGAATTTGCTCCGCGGAAAGGGCAAGCCTTCGTTCACGCCCCATGTGGACTGCGGCGATTTCGTGATCGTGATCAATGCAGCCAAGGTGAAGCTCACCGGCAAGAAGGAGAGCGGCAAGATCTATCATCACCACACCGGTTTCCCGGGCGGTGTGCGTTCGATTCGCGCGGAGGAGCTGCGCGCCCGCCATCCGGAGCGGCTCATCGAACGGGCGGTCGCGGGCATGCTGCCGAAGAATCGTCTCTCGCGGGCTCTGGCGACGAAGCTCAAAGTCTACGCTGGCGCCGAGCATCCGCATCAAGCACAGCAACCCGAACCGCTGGCCGCGGTCTGCTGAGCGACTCGGGCGGCATTTGACGGTTTCGCACGAAGAAATGAGATACGAGATCCCATACTGGCGCGTTTTGGTTGCGGCCGCGAGGCTGCGCTGAGGATTCCAGCGACTGCGAGGAAGGAAGCAATGGCGGAACAGGAAGGAAGATTCTGGGCGACGGGACGGCGCAAGACGTCGGTCGCGCGCGTGCGATTGATGGTGGGCGAGGGAAAATTCCACATCAACGATCGCAGCCTCGAGGACTACTTCGGCCGCGAGACCTCGCGCATGGTCGTTCATCAGCCCTTCGAGGTCACGAACACGCGAAACCGCTTCGACGTGATCGCCAACGTTCATGGCGGCGGCATCGCGGCGCAGGCCCAGGCGCTCCGTCACGGCATCACCCGCGCTCTCTTGGTGGCGGATGGAGAACATCGTTTGCCGCTCAAGAAGGCAGGCTTCCTCACTCGCGACTCCCGCGAGGTCGAGCGCAAGAAGTACGGCCGGCACAAGGCCCGCAAGCGTCCGCAGTACTCGAAGAGGTAGCGTCTCCGGCTACCGGTTCCGGGTTACGGGAGAGGCACAACAGACCTTTTCCTGTAGCCTGTAGCCCGCAGCCCGTAGCCTTCTTGTGAATTGCCATGTCCAAGATTCGCGTCGCCGTCGCCGGGGGAACCGGTTACATGGGGGTCGAGCTGCTGCGGCTGCTCGCGCTCCATCCACGAGTCGACATTCGCCGTGCAACCTCCGAACAGTATGCAGGCGAGCGCCTCGCCGACGTATATCCTGCCTTTCGCGACCGTCTCGATCTCCGGCTTGAAGAGCTCGATCGTAGTCGGCTGGCCGAAGGCGTCGACGTCGTGTTCTCGGGGCTGCCGCACGGCGCCGCTGCTGCCACGATCGTCGAGGCCTTGAAGAGTGACGTCGTCGTCTTCGATCTCAGCGCGGACTTCCGCTTGAAGGATGCGGCGGAGTTTCAGCGCTGGTACGGAGCCCATCCGGCACCGCGACTCTTGGCGGACGCCGTCTACGGTATTCCCGAGTTTGCACGCGAGCGTATTCGCCTAGCGAGGATCATTGCCGTGCCCGGTTGCTATCCGACCGGAGCACTGCTCGGGCTGGTGCCAATCGTCCGGGCTGGGATCGTCGGCGACGGCCCGATCGTGGTCGATTCGAAATCGGGCGCGAGTGGAGCAGGGCGAGTCGCCAAGACCGAGCTCTTGTTCGGCGAGATCCAGGAAAACGTCCGCGCGTACAGCGTGGGACGCCACCGCCACCTGCCGGAGATCGAGCAGGAGCTCGCCGCCGCCGGTTGCCGATCCGACGTGATCTTCACGCCGCACCTGCTGCCGATTCGTCGCGGGATTCTGAGCACGCTCTACGTTCCGCTCCGAAAGGTCGCCGATCTCGCGCCCGCGTTCGCGTCGAGCTTCGCGAGCGAGCCATTCGTACAGCTTCTCGGGGAAGGGAAGTTTCCGCAGGTGCGCGACGTGCGTGGCACGAACCTCGCGCAGATCGGCTGGACGGTTCTCGACCCGAAGCCGTTGGCGATCGTCGTCACGGCGATCGACAACCTCGGCAAGGGAGGATCCGGCCAAGCGGTACAGAACCTGAACGTGCGCTTCGGTCTCGACGAGCGGACGGGGCTCGATCAAATCGCGGCGGTGCCGTAGGAAGACTACGGGCTACGGGAACAGACTTCGTGGTGCCGTTCCATAACCTGTAGCCCGCTTCAAGTCGTTCCGAGCAACAGAAACGACCCGATCCCGGCAAAGATCACGTTCGCAGTCCACGCAGCGACGATTGGCGGCAGAGCGCCGCTGTGGCCGAGCGATACCGCGAGCGCGAGCACGAACCAGTAGCTCGCTCCGATCAAGAGACCCACTCCGATGTTGTTGGCGAGACTCGATGAGCGCAGGTTGCGCATGCCGAGCGGCATCGAAATCAGCGCCATCACGGTACAGACGAAGGGCACGGCGAACTTGAGGTGGAGGTCGACCAGATACTCGGTCGTGTCGAGGCCCTTTTTGCGGAGATTGTTGATCAGAGCGCTGAGCTCGCTGTAGTTGAACTCCTCGGCGTCGCGCCGCGCCGCCATGAGGTCGGCGGGCTTCTCTCGCAAGTCGAGCGTCCCCGGTTCGAGCGCGACGGTCTGAATCTCGCCGTCGGAGCCGAAGACACGCTGCACACCCTGGCGGAATGCCCACTGCGTGCCGTTCCAGTGCGCCCTGGGGATCTCCACCAGGCCCTTGAGGTGGAACTCCGGGTCGATCGGATAGATGGTGATGCCGACGAGCGTACGACTGCGCGCGTCGAACGATTGGATGTTGTAGAAGGTGTCCTGGCCGTGCGCCCATACCTGCTGGTCGCCGAGTAACCCCTGCATCTGACGCTTCTTGATCTCAATCGTGTTGATGTAGTGGGCGCGGGTCGCGAAGTAGGGTACCACCTTCTCGTTCCACACGAAGATGAACGCGGACAGCGCCAGGCAAACGCCGAGCAGTGGTGCGACGATCTGCGCGGAGGACACGCCGCACGCGCGCATCGCCGTGAGCTCGTTGTGCCTCGAGAACCCCCCGAGGCTGAGCAACATGGCGGCGAGGACGGCGATCGGCAGGACTTGATTCACGATCAGCGGAATTCTCACCAAGAAGTAGCGGACGATGGCGCCGACGGGAGCCTGGTGCCGGAGGAAGTCGTCGATGCGATCCGAGAAGTCCGCGATCAGGTAGACCACGATGAACGCGACGAGGCAGAGCGCGACGACGCGCAGGAACTCGCTCACCAGGTAGCGAGACAGAATCTTCGCGAAGGGATTGCGTGGGCCGCTGTTCATGATCCGCCGAGCTTCCTCAGCGCGTCCGTGAAGATTGCACGGCCCCGCACCCACTGGGCTTCCAGGCGCTCCCACTGGCGGATCGGCGCCTCTCGGGCCACGTTGACGAACAGGAAACTGCCGAGCGCGAAGAAGAGGAGATTCGGGGACCAGAGCCCGAGCGCCGCAGGCACGTATCCCTTCTCGGCCACCGTCTGTCCGACGGTCAGGGGAATGTAATACAGGAAGATCAGCACGAGGCTCACTGCGAAGCCACGCGACCGTACCGCACGCGAAGGTGGAATCGCCAGCGGAATCCCCACGAGCATGAAGACCACGCAGGCGAAAGGGATCGAGAACTTGCGGTGGAGCTCGATCTCTTCCTCGTTCGCGGGCTGGTGCTGGGCGTACCGGTCGGCGATGCGGCGACGGAGCTCCCCGAGCGTCATCTCCTTCGGATCCTTCTCCTTGGGGCGCATCTCCCCGATGTTGGTGAGATTGAGGCTGACGTCGTAGACCGTGAAATCGGTCTTCTGAAACGCGTTCTCGCTCCCGCCGACGCCGTAGATGGTTCCGTCGAGCAAGCGGAGCGTGACCGTCTTGGCGTCTTCGTTCGGTACTAGCAAGCCGATCTTGGCGATGACGGTGTTCCGGCTGTCGGCTCGGCGCACATCGGAAATCAACATTCCTTTCAGGGTGCCGCCGCCTGGCTCGATCTCCTCGATGTAGATCACGAGCCCCGGGAAATCGGTGTTGAACACCTTTTCCTTGAAACCGGCAGAGACGCGGCTCTTGACGACCTCGAAGAGCTGCTCGCGCAATGCCCCATTGGCCCAAGGACGGACCCAGATTGCGATCACGAACGTCGCGAGCGAAGCCAGGACCGTGAAGGCCACTACCGGAACCGTCATCTGATAGAGGCTCACGCCCGACGTCTTGAGCGCGACGACCTCGCTGTCCGACGCGAGGCGACCGAATCCGAGGAGAATCGCGAGCAGCAGTGCCATCGGCACCGTCACCTCGAGGAAGCCGGGTAAGATCAGCGCGAAGGTCTCGAGGATGTCGAGCAGAGGAACTCCGCGATTGACGACCAGTTCGACGAGCTTCAAGATGCGGGCGATCAGCAGCACGAAGGTGAAGACGGCGAGGCCGAGAAAGAACGGGACGAGGATCTCCACGAATAGATAGCGATTGAGGATTCTCCCCATCGATTCGCGAGTGTAACTTCCGGATGAGTAGGAAGGAAGCGAACACCGGCGACTGGCTTGCGGGCGTGAACCCGGTTCTCGAGCAGCTCCGTCGCGACCCCCGTGCCATCCGCAAGGTGGTCGTCGCGCGTGGTGTGAGCGGCGGCGCCGCCGCAGTCGCCGAGCAAGCGAGGCGCGCCGGCCTGGAGGTGGAGCGCGAGGATGTGCGCCATCTCCATGAACTCGTTCGCGGCGTTGCTCACCAGGGAGTCGTCGCCCTGATGCGCGGTTATCAATACGCAGACTGGCACGACCTAGTGGCACGGAAGCCCGCCTGTCTGCTCCTCGCCGACCAGGTCACCGACCCGCGAAACTTCGGTGCGCTCGTCCGCTCAGCGGATGCCACCGGTGTGGGTGGTGTGGTGATTCCCCAGGACCGCTCCGTATCGGTTACCGCGGTGGTGGCTAAGGCAGCCGCGGGCGCGACTGCTTTTGTAGCGATCTCCCGAGTAGTCAACCTGGCGAGGGCCCTCGAAGAGCTCAAGCGTACCGGATACTGGATCGTCGGGCTCGACGGCGCGGCGACGCAAAATCTCTTCGAATTCTCCTTCCCCGAGCGCTGCGCTCTAGTCGTCGGAGCGGAGGGCAGGGGTCTACGGCCGCTCACTCGCGCGAAGTGCGACCATCTGATATCGATTCCAATGGTCGGCCGGGTCGGGTCGCTGAACGTCTCCGTCGCCGCCGCTGTGGCTCTCTACGAGCGCTTCCGGCAAGCGGCCTCGAGAGAAGGCGTCAACGGATTGACACCCTGAGATACGGGTGATAGCCATGTTGTTTCGCAATTTAAGCGACATAGACTTGGAACGGTGGTTTCCGACGAGCGTTTTTCCTTTCTGATTCACAAGCCTGGGAAGCGGTGTCAGACCCCGCCCCTGGGAGCCAGCTGATCGCCTGCTCGAACACGTCCACCTCGGTCCCGAAGGACAAGCAGCGGGCTGGGGAGTCAAGCGCTTTCCGTAGCGCGGGTGTCGGAGTCGAAAGCCAGTTGAACCTCACACGACGACATTCACAGGCACGCTGCCAACGGGCCGACGTAGCTCAGATGGCAGAGCAGCTGACTTGTAATCAGCAGGTCGCCGGTTCGATTCCGGCCGTCGGCTCTCCCCGCGAGCGAAATGGCGAGACTGGTTCGGCGGGCGTCGAGCGAGGAAGGGCCGAGGTGGGCCGCGCTTGGTGCCTTTGCCTCTGCGGGAGTAGCTCAGTTGGTAGAGCATCAGCCTTCCAAGCTGAACGTCGCGGGTTCGATTCCCGTCTCCCGCTCTCGAACGTTGGCCGGGAGTTCGCGAGCGCGGAGCGTGGGGCAGATCGTCGCGCGCACAGCGCGGAGCGACGGAAGCGTACTTCCGGTACGCTGAGGAGCGGAGCGCGAGCACGCGGCGAGATGCCCTACGATCTGCGCTCGCGGAGTGCCCAGGTAGCTCAGTCGGCAGAGCACGTCCTTGGTAAGGACGAGGTCGGCGGTTCAATCCCGCTCCTGGGCTTGTTGAACTGCGAGGGTCGAGGGCCCGTCCAAAGCGGATGCGGAGCGAGAGTCGGTGAGGAGAGGTACCCAAGCGGCCAAAGGGAGCAGACTGTAAATCTGCCGGCGTATGCCTTCGGAGGTTCGAATCCTCCCCTCTCCATGAGGAAGAAAACGGCTACCGGTTATCGCGAGAGGAGCCAGGAGTGTTTAGCCGGTAGGCGGCAGCCGGTAGCCGGACGCCCCGAGGGGCGGGGCGCGGGGAGGAGCTGAGACATGTCGAAGCAGAAGTTCGAGCGGAAGAAGCCGCACTGCAACGTGGGGACGATCGGGCACGTGGACCACGGGAAGACGACGTTGACGGCGGCGATCACGAAGGTTTTGGCGAAGACGGGCGGGGCGACGTTCGTGCCGTTCGACCAGATCGACAAGGCGCCGGAGGAGCGGGAGCGAGGGATCACGATAGCGACGGCGCACGTGGAGTACGAGACCAAGGCGCGGCACTACGCGCACGTGGACTGTCCCGGGCATGCGGACTACGTGAAGAACATGATCACGGGAGCGGCGCAGATGGACGGGGCGATCCTGGTGGTGTCGGCGGCGGACGGGCCGATGCCGCAGACGCGGGAGCACATATTGCTGGCACGACAGGTGGGGGTGCCGGCGATCGTGGTGTACCTGAACAAGGCCGACATGGTGGACGACAAGGAGCTACTGGAGCTGGTGGAGCTGGAGATCCGGGAGCTTTTGACGAAGTACGAGTTTCCGGGAGACGAGATACCGATCGTGATCGGCTCGGCGCTGAAGGCGCTGGAGGGAGAGGGATCGGAGCTGGGGGAGCAGTCGATCCTGAAGCTGATGGAGGCGGTGGACAGCTACATACCGCAACCGAAGCGGGACGTGGACAAGCCGTTCATCATGCCGGTGGAGGACGTGTTCTCGATCTCTGGGCGAGGGACGGTGGCGACGGGGCGGATCGAGCGTGGGAAGATCAAGGTGGGGGAGGAGGTGGAGATCGTTGGGATCAAGGCGACGCAGAAGACGGTGGTGACGGGGGTGGAGATGTTCCGCAAGCTGCTGGACGAGGGGCTGGCGGGGGACAACGTGGGGTGTCTGCTGCGGGGGACGAAGCGAGAGGAGATCGAGCGGGGGCAGGTGTTGGCGAAGCCCGGGTCGATCACGCCGCACACGAAGTTCAAGGCGGAGTCGTACGTGTTGACGAAGGAGGAGGGCGGGCGGCACACGCCGTTCTTCAACGGGTATCGGCCGCAGTTTTACTTCCGGACCACGGACGTGACGGGGGTGGTGACGCTGCCCGCGGGGACGGAGATGGTGATGCCCGGGGACAACGTGTCGATGGAGATCGCGCTGATCACTCCGATCGCGATGGACGAGGGGCTGCGTTTCGCCATCCGCGAGGGCGGCCGCACCGTCGGCGCAGGAGTCGTCGCCAAGATCATCGAATGAAGAACAACGGCTACAGGCTACGGGCTACAGGAAAGGAATCGCGAAGTCTTTACCCGTAGCCCGTAGCCTGAAGCCAGGACATAGCCATGATCCGTGAAATCATCTCCCTGGTCTGTGACCAGTGCAAACGCAAGAACTACACGACGACGAAAAACAGGAAGACCAAGTCGGACAAGATCTCGCTCAAGAAGTTCTGTCCGGTGTGTCGGGGGCACCGCGTACACAAGGAGAGTAAGGTCTGAAGAGGACGGACTACCGGCTACCGCAAGAGACACCGTGAAGTCTTTGCCGGTAGCCGGAAGGCGGTAGCCGGAAGCCAAACGAGGGTCAGTAGCTCTAATTGGTAGAGCACCGGACTCCAAATCCGGGGGTTGCAGGTTCGAGCCCTGCCTGGCCCGCTACCGATCCGGAAACGAGGGAGTCCAAGAGACGATCGAGGATGGCAAACGCGAAGGAATGGGTGGACCAATCGGTTCAATTCTTCAGGGAGGTTTGGATCGAGCTGAAGAAGGTCCATTGGCCGAGCTGGAAGGAGACACGCGCGGCCACGATCGTCGTGGTGGTGGTCGTCATGGTGTTCGCGCTGCTCCTCGGACTGGTCGATTTCAGTCTGTCGCATGTCATCCAGAGGCTGCTGGCACCCAGGCTTTCGTAACCGTCTGACTCACCGTGATCCCTATGGCGAAGAAGTGGTACGTCGTTCATACCTACTCGGGCTCCGAGCAGAAGGCCAAGGCCGCGCTCGAAGAGCGCGTCAGGGCGCTCGGTAAAGGCCAATACTTCGGCGAGATCTTGGTTCCGGCCGAGAAGGTGAAGGAGCTCGTAAAGGGTAAGCCGAAGATCTCTTCGCGCAAGTTCTTCCCGGGCTACATCCTCGTCAACATGGAGCTCAACGACGACACCTGGCACCTGGTGAGATCCACGCCGAAAGTGACGGGGTTCGTCGGCGGCGCCACCGAGCCCGCGTCCGTTCCCGACGAGGAAGTGGCGGGCATCGCGCATCAAATGGAAGAAGGGGCGGTGCGCCCGAAGCCCAAGATGCAGTTCGAGACCGGCGAGAGCGTGAAGGTCATCGACGGCCCCTTCCAGGACTTCAACGGAGTGGTCGAGGAAGTCCGGCCGGAAAAGGGCAAGCTCAAGGTGCTGATCAGCATCTTCGGGCGTTCGACGCCGGTCGAGCTCGACTTCGTGCAAGTGGAGAAAGCCTAGATGGCGAAGAAGATCATCGCCGAGATCAAGCTGCAGATTCCCGCCGGACAGGCCAACCCGAGCCCGCCCGTCGGTCCGGCGCTCGGCCAGCGCGGCGTCAACATCATGGAGTTCTGCAAGGCGTTCAACGCGCAGACCCAGGCGCAGCAGGGTTTGATCATCCCGGTGATCATCACCGTGTACGGCGACCGCTCCTTCACCTTCATCACCAAGACCCCGCCCGCGTCGGTTCTGCTCAAGCGGGCCGCGGGCCTCGAAAAGGGTTCCGGGGAGCCGCGTAAGAAGATGGTCGGCAAGGTCACCAAGGCGCAAGTCGAGGAGATCGCCAAGCAGAAGCTTCCCGATCTCACGGCCAAGGACCTCGCCGCCGCGATTCGCACCGTCGAAGGCACCGCCCGTAGCATGGGGCTCACCGTGGAAGGGAAGTAGAGGAGAGACTGCGATGGCGCAGCACAGCAAGCGATATCGCGCTGGGAACGAGACGATCGACCACGAGAAGCGCTATCCGCTCGCGCAGGCGATCGCACTCGCGATCGGCGGAACGCGATGCAAGTTCGACGAGACCGTCGAGATCGCGATCCGTCTGAACGTCGACCCGCGGCAAGCGGACCAGAACGTGCGCGGCACCGTCGTCCTGCCGAACGGGATCGGTAAGGCGCAGCGCGTCCTCGTCTTCGCCAAGGGCGACAAGGCGAAGGAGGCGGAGGCGGCGTATGCCGATTTCGTCGGTGCCGAAGACCTGGTCAAGAAGATCCAGGAGGAGGGCTGGCTCGACTTCGACAAGGTCGTCGCTACGCCGGACATGATGGCCCAGGTAGGACGCATCGGTAAGATCCTCGGTCCACGCGGGCTCATGCCCAACCCGAAGGTGGGCACGGTGACGATGGACGTCGCCAGGACCGTCAAAGAGATCAAGGCGGGTAAGGTGGAATTTCGGGTGGAGAAGGCGGGAATCGTCCACGCACCGATCGGCAAGGCGTCGTTCGGCCCGGACAAGCTCGCGGAGAATGCGCATGCGCTTCTCGCTGCCGTGCTCCGCGCCAAGCCTGCGGCTGCCAAGGGCAACTATCTGAGGTCCATCGCCGTATCGACGACAATGGGTCCCGGCGTGAAAATCGATCCGCTCGATGCGCGCGCGACGGCATCAGCGGCATAGGAACAGGAGGAGTCGTGAGACGGCAAGAGAAGACCGAGCTGGTCGCCGAACTCGGCGAGAAGCTCCGGGCCGCGAAGGTCGCGCTGCTCGCGCGCTACCAAGGTCTGACGGTCGCGCAGACGAATCAGTTGCGCCGCGAGCTCCGAGGCGCGGGCGGCGAGTGCAAAGTCACCAAGAACACCCTGGCCAAACGCGCTCTCGCCGATACGTCGTATCAGGCATCGGAGCGCTGGCTCGAGGGGCAAACGGCTCTGGTGTTTGGCTACGACGATCCGATCGCCATCGCCAAGATCGTCGCCAAATGGGCCGAGACCGAGACGGAGAAGTTCTGGATCAAGGGCGGAGTCTTCGAGGGTGAGGTGCTCGAGCCGAACGCGGTCGTGGCGCTCTCCAAGGTGCCGTCCAAGGAAGCCCTGCGGGCTCGGCTCCTGGGCGTGCTCCAAGCGCCGGCGCAACAGCTGGTGCGGCTGCTTGCCGAGCCCGGAGCGCAGCTCGCCCGGCTCATGAGCTCGCGGAAGGATCAACTGGGCCCGGACGCGGGCCCATGAGGATCGCCATGTTTCGAGGAGACGAATTCTCAGCAGAAAAGAGGGAGGCATAGAGAAATGGCGCTTTCAGCAGAGAAGATGACCGAGCTCGTCGACACCCTTTCGGGGATGACCGTGCTCGAGATCTCGGGCCTCGTGAAGACGCTCGAGGAAAAGTGGGGAGTCAGCGCGGCTGCCGCGGTTGCGGTGGCGGCGGCGGGCGGTGGCGCGGCGACGGCCGGAGCAGCGGCGGAGCCGGAGAAGGACGAGTTTACCGTCGTGCTCACCGGAGCCGGTGACAAGAAAATTCAGGTCATCAAGGTCGTCCGCGAACTCACCAGCCTCGGCCTGAAGGAAGCCAAGGACCTAGTCGACAGCGCGCCCAAGCCCGTGAAGGAAGGCGTGTCGAAGAAGGAGGCCGAAGAGATGAAGAAGAAGTTCGAGGAGGCTGGCGGCACGGTGGAGATCAAGTAGAGATGCCGCTCTCCACGAGTTCTGTCGCGGCCGCGGCAGAACACATCCGGCTCGCGTCGCGCGCCAGCGATCGGGCGCCGCACGAGTGCGTCCTCAACCTCTATTCGGGAGTCTGAATGGCAACTCAGGTGGCCAACAATCTTCGCTTCCGCCGGCATTTCGGCAAGATCAAGCGGATCATCGACATTCCGAACTTGATCGACATCCAGAAGCGCTCCTACAACGAGTTTCTGCAGACCGAGTCGCCTCCCGAGGCTCGCAAGGACACCGGGCTTCAGGGCGTCTTCAAGTCGGTGTTTCCGATCAAGGACTTCAACGAGACCTCCTCCCTCGAGTTCGTGGGGTACTCGCTCGGGACGCCGAAGTACGACGTCGAGGAATGTCATCAACGCGGCATGACGTACGCGGCGCCGCTCAAGGTCATGATCCAGCTCGTGATCTGGGACGTCGACGCGCAATCGAACATGCGCGCGATCAAGAACGTGAAGGAGCAGGAGGTCTACTTCGGCGAGATCCCGTTGATGACCCGGAACGGGACGTTCATGGTGAACGGTACCGAGCGCGTCATCGTTTCTCAGCTGCATCGTTCGCCCGGCGTGTTCTTCGATCACGACAAAGGGAAGACGCACGCCTCGGGGAAGCTCCTCTACTCGGCGAGGATCATCCCGTACCGCGGGTCGTGGATCGACTTCGAGTTCGACCCGCGCGACGTTCTGTTCGTGCGCATCGATCGTCGCCGCAAGTTTCACGCGACGATTCTGCTGCGCGCGCTCGGCATGACGACCGAGAACCTGCTCAACTATTTCTACAAGAAGGCCGTCATCGTCTTCGACGACCGCAAGGTCTCCAAGGTCTTCAATCCCGATCAGCTCGCGGGCGTGAAGGCCACGCGTGACGTTCGCCATCCGACCACCAACGAGCTGATCGTCAAGGAAGGTCGGAAGTTCACGCGCACGGCGATCAAGCAGATGGAGGCGGCGGGCATCAAGCACGTTCCGATTGCGCCGGAGGAGGTCGTCGGGCGCGTCGTGGCCCACGACATCGTCGATGCGGGGACCGGCGAGGTCATCGTCGAGTGCAATCAGGAGCTCACGCCCGAAAAACTGAAGCAGCTTCGCGACCGCGGCATTCACGAGATCGACGTACTGCTGATCGACGATCTCTTCCTCGGGCCATCGCTGCGGAACACCTTGCTGCAGGACAAGATCAACACCCCGGAGGAAGCGATCCTCGAGATCTACAAGCGTCTGCGGCCGGGCGATCCCCCGACGCTCGAAACCGCAACCAGCTTCTTCAACAATCTCTTCTTCAACCCCGAGCGCTACGACCTGTCCAAGGTCGGTCGGCTGAAGCTCAATCACAAGCTCCGGCAGACCGTGCCCCTCGAGCAAGGAACGCTTCGCCGCGAGGATATCCTCGAGGTCGTGCGCTATCTGATGGAGCTCAAGAACGGCAACGGCCAGGTGGACGACATCGACCACCTCGGCAACCGGCGCATCCGTGCGGTCGGCGAACTGGTCGAGAACCAGTACCGCATCGGTTTGGTCCGCATGGAGCGGGCGATCAAGGAGCGCATGAGCCTGCAGGACATCGAAACGCTGATGCCGCAGGAGCTCATCAACTACAAGCCGGTCTCGGCGGTGATCAAGGAGTTTTTCGGTTCCTCCCAGCTCTCGCAGTTCATGGATCAAACGAATCCGCTCTCCGAGATCACGCACAAGCGCCGGCTCTCGGCTCTCGGCCCGGGCGGCCTTACTCGCGAGCGCGCCGGATTCGAAGTCCGTGACGTGCATCCCACTCACTACGGGCGGGTTTGCCCGATCGAGACGCCGGAGGGGCCGAACATCGGGCTCATCGCCAGTCTCTCGACGTATGCCCGCGTGAACCAGTTCGGCTTCATCGAGACGCCGTACCGCGAAGTTGAAGGCGGGCGCGTCACCGATCGCATTCGCTTTCTCTCCGCGCTGCAGGAAGAGGACTACGTCATTGCCCAGGCCAACGCGCCGCTCGACCCGCGCGGTCACTTCACGAGCGACAGCGTGACGGTGCGCAAGGCCGGGGAATTCACCACGGTCGTCCCCGAAGAGGTCAACTTCATGGACGTGTCGCCGAACCAGCTCGTTTCGGTCGCGGCGAGCTTGATCCCATTCCTCGAGAACGACGACGCCAACCGAGCCTTGATGGGCTCCAACATGCAGCGGCAGGCGGTTCCGCTGCTTCGAACCGACGCGCCCCTGGTGGGCACCGGGATGGAGCGCGTCGTGGCCCGCGACTCGGGCGTGACGGCCGTCGCCAGGCGTGATGGTCTGGTCGAGAGCGTCGATGCGACGCGCATCGTCGTCAAGGCGGACAAGCTCTCGGGAGCCGCGGATCCCGGCGTCGACATCTACAATCTGGTGAAGTACCAGCGGTCGAACCAGAACACCTGCATGAACCAGCGGCCCATCGTGCTTCCCGGTGACCGTGTGAAGGGCGGCGACGTGATCGCCGACGGCCCGTCGACCGAAATGGGCGAGCTCGCGCTCGGGCGCAACATCCTCGTCGCCTTCATGCCCTGGGGCGGCTACAACTTCGAGGACTCGATCCTGATCTCGGAGCGCGTCGTGCGCGAGGACGACTTCACCTCGGTCCACATCGAGGAGTTCGAGTGCGTGGCCCGGGATACCAAGCTCGGTCCGGAAGAAATTACGCGCGACATCCCGAACGTCGGCGAGGAGGCGCTCAAGGACCTCGACGAATCGGGCATCATCCGCATCGGCGCGGAGGTCAAGCCGCAAGACATCCTGGTCGGCAAGATCACGCCGAAGGGCGAGACCCAGCTCTCGCCCGAGGAAAAGCTGCTGCGCGCGATCTTCGGGGAGAAGGCGGGGGAGGTGCGTGACACGTCGCTCCGCGTACCTCCGGGCGTCGAAGGAACGGTGATCAGCGCCCGCGTGTTCTCCCGCAAGGGCGTGACCAAGGATGAGCGCTCCAAGCGGATCGAGGAAGACGAAACTTCGAAGCTCAAGAAGGATCAGGCCGACGAGATCCGCATCCTTCGCGAGACCACCCTCAAGAAGGTCCGTAAGCTCTTCCTCGGCAAAGAAGCGCAGACTCGCGTCACCGACGACAACCGCCGTGTGCTACTGCAGAAGGGCAAGATCATCGCCGACGAGGATCTCGAAGGGATGCCGCCCAACTACTGGGCGGAGATCCGCATCGACAACGATGCCGCGGAGACCGAGGTGCAGCAGGCGGTGGATGCCTACAAGGAGCAGGTGGAGTCGATCCGCGTCACCTTCCTCGAGAAGATCGAGCGATTGAAGGCGGGAGACGAGCTCCCGCCGGGTGTGATCAAGATGGTCAAGGTGTTCGTGGCCATCAAACGGAAGCTCCAAGTCGGCGACAAGATGGCCGGGCGCCACGGCAACAAGGGCGTGCTGTCGCGGATCCTTCCCGAGGAGGATATGCCGTATCTCGAGGACGGCACTCCGGTCGACATCGTGCTGAACCCCCTCGGCGTGCCGTCGCGCATGAACGTCGGCCAGATTCTCGAGACCCATCTCGGCTGGGCGGCCAAGATTCTCGGGAAACAGCTCAGCGAGATCATCGCCGAAGGCAACGGTAAGCCCGACGTCGGTGCGATCCGGAAGCGACTGCGCGAGTTCTTCGGCAAGGAGGCCGGTGACTTCGTCGACGAGCTCAAGGACGAAGATGTGCTCAAGCTCGCGCGCAAATCGGGGAATGGTCTGCACATGGCGTCGCCGGTGTTCGACGGCGCGGCGGAGGACGAGATCCTCGCGCTCCTCAAGCGGGCGGGCCTGCCGCATACCGGTCAAGCGACCCTCTACGACGGCCGTAGCGGCCAGTCATTCGCCCAGTCGGTCACGGTCGGCATCCTCTACATGATGAAGCTGCACCACCTGGTCGACGACAAGATTCACG
Source organism: uncultured delta proteobacterium (assembly GCA_963745025.1). Classification (GTDB taxonomy): domain Bacteria; phylum Desulfobacterota; class Binatia; order JACPRU01; family JACPRU01; genus CAVQIG01. The sequence goes on along the minus strand of CAVUWD010000006.1, from coordinate 167,059 downwards.
CGCGCTCGACGGGCCCCTATAGCCTCGTCACGCAGCAGCCGCTCGGCGGCAAGGCGCAGTTCGGCGGCCAGCGTCTGGGAGAAATGGAGGTGTGGGCTCTCGAAGCATACGGCGCCGCCTACAGCCTTCAGGAGATGCTCACCGTCAAGTCCGACGATGTGGCGGGCCGCACGCGCATGTACGAGGCAATCGTCAAGGGAGAAAACGTTCTCGAGCCGGGCTTGCCCGAGTCGTTCAACGTCATGGTGAAGGAGCTGCAATCGCTCGCCCTAGACGTCGAGCTCTTGGAAGACAAGCCCGCAGGGAGCTGAGACCATGGAAGATCTCTTCAGTCTGTTCGAAAAGCCCAAGAATCCGGTCGTCTTCAACTCGATCCGCATTTCGGTCGCCTCGCCCGAGAAGATCCGCTCGTGGAGCCATGGGGAGGTGAAGAAGCCGGAGACGATCAACTATCGAACCTTCAAGCCGGAACGGGACGGCCTCTTCTGCGCCAAGATCTTCGGGCCGACGAAGGACTACGAGTGCAACTGCGGCAAGTACAAGCGCATGCGGCACCGCGGCGTGGTCTGCGAGAAGTGCGGCGTCGAGGTCATCCAGTCGAAGGTGCGGCGCGAGCGCATGGCGCACATCGACCTCGCCACGCCGGTGGCACACATCTGGTTCCTGAAGAGCCTGCCGTCGCGCATCGGCACGCTGCTCGACATGACGCTCAAGGACCTCGAGAAGGTTCTCTACTTCGAGTGCTACGTCGTCACCGATCCACTGGAGCTTCCGCCCGACAAGATGAAGAAGGGGCAGCTCCTCACCGAGACGCAGTATCGAAAGGAGATCGAGAAGCAGGGCGCGGGCTCGTTCCGCGCCGAGATGGGAGCCGACGCGGTCCGCAAGCTCCTCCGCGACATCGACGTCGAGGGCGAGGCGCAGAAGCTACGCGTCGAAATGCGTGAGGCGACGAGCGAAGCCAAGCGCAAGAAGATCGCCAAACGGCTCAAGGTGATCACCGCGCTCCGCAACTCCGGCAACAAGCCCGAGTGGATGATCCTCGAGGTGGTCCCGGTAATTCCCCCGGACCTTCGGCCGCTCGTGCCGCTCGACGGCGGTCGCTTCGCGACATCCGATCTGAACGATCTCTACCGTCGCGTCATCAACCGTAACAACCGACTGAAGCGGCTCATGGAGCTGAACGCTCCGGAGATCATCGTGCGCAACGAGAAGCGCATGCTGCAGGAAGCGGTCGATGCGCTGTTCGACAACGGCCGGCGCGGTCGCGCGATCACCGGCCCCAACAAGCGGCCGCTGAAATCGCTCTCCGACATGCTGAAAGGCAAGTCGGGTCGTTTCCGGCAGAACCTGCTCGGCAAGCGCGTCGACTACTCTGGGCGATCCGTGATCGTCGTCGGCCCGGAGCTCCGGCTCCACCAGTGTGGTCTGCCGAAGAAGATGGCGCTCGAGCTCTTCAAGCCCTTCATCTACAACAAGCTCGAGGAGCGCGGGCACGTCACGACCATCAAGAGCGCGAAGAAGATGGTCGAGAAGGAGCGCCCCGAGGTGTGGGACATCCTGGACGACGTGATCCGCGAGCATCCGGTGCTCTTGAACCGCGCGCCGACGCTCCACCGGCTCGGCATCCAGGCGTTCGAGCCGCTGCTCATCGAAGGCAAGGCGATCCAACTCCATCCGCTGGTTTGCGCGGCCTACAACGCGGATTTCGACGGCGATCAGATGGCGGTCCACGTGCCACTGTCCGTCGAAGCGCAAGTCGAGGCGCGCGCGCTCATGATGTCGACCAACAACATCCTCTCGCCCGCCAATGGCCGGCCGATCATCGTGCCGTCGCAGGACATCGTGCTCGGGCTCTACTACATGACGCGTGATCGCGCGTTCGCGAAAGGTGAGGGGCGGAAGTTCGCGAGCTTCGAGGAAGTGCGCATCGCATACGACCAGGAAGAAGTCGACCTGCGAGCGAAGATCTTCGTGCGCATTCCGCCGAGCGCCATGGACGAGGAAGACCGCAAGGTCAACGACGGTCGCCCGAAGCTCGTCGAGACCACGGTCGGCCGGGTGCTACTCTACGAGATCTGTCCGCCCGGGACTCCGTTCAACGAAGTGAACAAGGTGATGAAGAAGAAGGAGCTCGGTACGCTGATCGACATCGCGTACCGTCGCGCCGGCAACAAGGCGACGGTGATCTTCGCCGATCACCTGAAGGACATGGGCTACGAGTATGCGACGCGCGCGGGCATCTCGATCGGCATCCAAGACATGGTCATCCCATCGGGCAAGCCCAAGTTGCTCGACGAGGCGCACACCGAGGTGCGCGGCATCGAGGATCAGTACAACAAGGGTCTGATCACCGCCGGCGAGCGTTACAACAAGGTCGTCGACATCTGGGCGGAGCTCACCGACCGCATCGCAGACGAAATGCTCGGCCAGCTCGGCACCGAGGAGCTCACCGGACCGGACGGCGAAAAGCGCAAGAGCCCGAGCTTCAACCCGATCTATATGATGATCGACTCCGGCGCTCGGGGCTCGGCGCAGCAGATCCGCCAGCTCGCCGGCATGCGCGGATTGATGGCGAAGCCGTCGGGAGAGATCATCGAGACGCCAATCACCGCGAACTTCCGCGAAGGTCTCACGGTGCTTCAGTACTTCATCTCCACGCACGGGGCGCGCAAGGGCCTCGCCGATACGGCACTCAAGACCGCGAACTCCGGATACCTCACCCGCCGCCTCGTGGACGTCGCCCAGGACTCGATCATCAACGAGGAGGACTGCGGCGCAATGGATGGTATCGAGATCACGCCGCTCATGGAGGGCGGCGAGGTTTTCGAGCGGCTCGGCGACCGTGTGCTCGGCCGCGTGGCGCTCGAAGATATTCGCGATCCGCTCACCAAGGAAATGTTGGTTCGCGCCAACGAGGAGATCGACGAAGACAAGGTGCGGGCGATCGACGAGGCGGGCCTCGAGCGTGTCAAGATCCGTTCGGTGCTCACCTGCCAGTCCCGCCACGGCGTCTGCGGCATGTGCTACGGACGCGACCTCGCGCGCGGACACATCGTCAGCATGGGCGAAGCGATCGGCGTGATCGCCGCGCAGTCGATCGGCGAACCCGGTACGCAGCTCACGATGCGGACCTTCCACATCGGCGGAACCGCCAGCCGGCGCGCCGAGCAGACGACTCTGGAGGCTCGCAACGACGGTAAGGCGAAGTTCATCAACCTGCAGACGGTCGTCAGCAAGGACGGCGATCTGGTGGTGATGAACCGCAACGGCGAGCTGGCGATCGTCGAGGAAGCCGAGGGCGGTCGCGAGCGCGAGCGCGAGCGCTATCCCATCGTCTACGGCGCTCGACTCAAGAAGAAGGATGGAACCCGAGTGAAGGCGGGGGAGCTGCTCGCCGAGTGGGACCCGTACACCACGCCGATCCTGACCGAGATCTCGGGTGTGGTGAAGTTCGGCGATCTCCTCGAAGCCGTCACCATGGAGGAGCGGGTCGACGAGCGGACCGGCATGTCGACCAAGGTCGTGGTCGAGTCGAAGGATCCCGACAAGCGCCCGCGCGTGTCTGTGAAGGACAAGGAAGGCAAGACCGCGAAGCTCTCGAGCGGCGCCGAGGCGCGCTATCCGTTGCCGGTTGGCATCTACCTGAACGTCGCAGACGGGCAGAGCGTGTTCGCCGGCGACATCATCGCCAAGATGCCGCGCGAAACCACCAAGACCAAGGACATCACCGGCGGTCTGCCGCGCGTCGCCGAGCTCTTCGAGGCGCGCAAGCCGAAGGAGTTCGCGGTCATCAGCGAGATCGACGGCATCGTCAGCTTCGGCAAGGACACCAAGGGCAAGCGCAAGCTCGAAGTGACGCCGGAGATCGACAGGGAGCTACGCGTGGATCTCCGCAAGGAGTACCTGATTCCCAAGGGCAAGCACATCAGCGTGCATGAGGGCGATCGGGTGCGCGCCGGTGAGCCGCTGATGGACGGCTCTTCGAACCCTCACGACATTCTCAACATTCTTGGCGAGAAAGAGCTCGCGAAGTACCTCGTGAACGAGATCCAGGAAATCTACCGCCTGCAGGGCGTGCGCATCAACGACAAGCACATCGAGGTGATCGTCCGACAGATGCTCCGTCGCGTGCGCATCAAGGAGGTGGGCGACTCCGAATTCCTGGTGGGCGATCAGGTCGAGAAGTGGAAATTCGAAGAGGAACGGCAGAGAGTACTGAAGGACAGCGGCACACCGGCAACCGCCGAGCCGCTGCTCCTCGGCATCACCAAGGCGAGCTTGTCCACCGAAAGCTTCATCTCGGCGGCGTCGTTCCAAGAGACGACCAAGGTGCTGACCGAGGCGGCGATCCAGGGCAAGAGGGACAAGCTCTCCGGCCTCAAGGAGAACGTCATCATGGGCCGGCTGATTCCCGCCGGAACGGGGCTCTCGCGCTACATGGGGATGGAGATCGAGAGCGAAGAAGCCGAGGAGACGCCCGAGGAGCTTTCGAAAGCGCTGGAGGCCTGATCGGGGACGGGGGACGTTCCTAACTTTAGAGGCTTCGTCCAATCGCGGAGGGACGCTGAGCAAAGCCTCGAAAGTTAAGAACGTCCCTTTAACTTGACAGTTTTCGAGGTTTATCTAAGATGCCGGTTTCACTTGAGCGCCGTTTGAGAAGGCGAAAGACGGGATGCCGACGATCCAACAGCTTGTGAAGCAAGGGCGAATCCGCGTGCGCGCGAAGGAGAGCGCGCCGGCGCTCCAGGGCTCGCCGCAGAAGCGAGGTGTGTGCACGCGCGTCTACACCTCGACGCCAAAGAAGCCAAACTCGGCGCTCCGTAAGGTCGCCCGCGTCCGCCTCACCAACGGGATCGAAGTCACCGCGTACATTCCCGGCGTCGGGCACAACCTGCAGGAGCACTCGGTGGTGCTGATCCGCGGCGGGCGAGTGAAGGATCTGCCGGGAGTGCGCTACCACATCGTGCGCGGCACGCTGGATTCGATCGGCGTGCAGGACCGTCGCCAGGGTCGCTCGAAATACGGAGCGAAGAGACCGAAGTAGGGGCTCTCGGCCGTCGGCTGTCGGCTGGCGAGGCTCCGATCGATACCACAAGTTTGCAAGAGCGAATTCGCGTTTGTCCAAGACCGAAGGCCGATAACCGAAAGCCGATCAACCCATGCCGCGCAAAGGTGCCGTTTCCAAGCGAGAGATTCTTCCCGATCCGAAGTATCACGACCGGCTGATATCGAAGTTCGTGAACTCGATGATGGAAGACGGCAAGCGCAGCGTCGCTGAGCGGCTTCTCTACCACGCGCTCGACGTCGTCGGTCAGCGGGCGAAGGAGGAGCCGCTCGGCCTCTTCCGCAAGGCTGTCGAAAACGTCAAGCCGGTGGTCGAGGTGCGGTCACGGCGGGTGGGCGGCGCCACGTATCAGGTCCCCGTCGAAGTCCGGCCCTCGCGCCGGGCCTCGTTGGCCATGCGCTGGATCGTCCAGAACGCACGCTCCCGCGGCGAGAAGTCGATGGAAGAGCGGCTGGCGGGCGAGCTGCTCGATGCTGCGGCGAACCGCGGCGCGGCGGTCAAGAAGAAGGAAGACACCCATCGCATGGCGGAGGCGAACAAGGCCTTCGCGCACTACCGCTGGTAATCGCTGTCGGCTGTCAGCCGCCGGCTTCCGCAGAGGAATCTTCGAATGCCTCTGCCGAACGCCGAAGACCGAAAGCCGAAACCCGAACAAACGTCATGGCACGTCAGGCACCCCTCGAGAGAACCCGAAACATCGGCATCATGGCGCACATCGATGCCGGTAAGACGACGACGACCGAGCGAGTCCTTTTTTACACGGGTATCAACTACAAGATCGGCGAAGTCGACTCGGGAACCGCGACCATGGACTGGATGGTCCAGGAGCAGGAGCGCGGCATCACGATCACTTCTGCGGCGACCACCTGCTTCTGGCGCGACCACCGCGTGAACATCATCGACACGCCCGGCCACGTGGACTTCACGATCGAGGTCGAGCGCAGCCTGCGCGTCCTCGACGGCGCCGTGGCGGTCTTCTGCGCGGTCGGGGGTGTGCAGCCGCAATCGGAGACGGTCTGGCGCCAAGCAGACAAGTACCGTGTGCCGCGCATCGCGTTCGTCAACAAGATGGATCGGGTCGGTGCCGATTTCGACCGGGTCGTTCGCCAGCTCGAAGAGCGGCTGAAGGTGCGGCCCGTGCTCCTCCAGCTGCCGCTCGGCAAGGAAGATTCCTTCCGAGGCGTGATCGAGCTCGTGCGCATGAAGGCGTTCGTGTGGGACGACGAGAGTCTCGGCGCGAAGTACCACGAAGAAGAGATCCCGGCGGACATGGTCGCGGTCGCGGAGCACGCTCGCGAGAAGCTGGTCGAAGCGGCGGCCGACAGCGACGAGCGGTTGCTCGAGAAGTATCTCGAGGGTCAGGAGATCACCGAAGACGAGATTCGCGGCGCCATCCGCAAGGGTACGCTGGCGATGAAGATCGTTCCGGTGATCTGCGGCTCCGCCTTCAAGAACAAGGGCGTGCAACCGCTGCTAGACTCCGTCGTCGACTATCTACCCTCTCCGACCGACGTTCCACCGGTGGAAGGCATCAATCCCGACAACGGGCGCGTCGAGAAGCGTCCTGCCGACGACAAGGCGCCGTTTTCGGCGCTGGCCTTCAAGATCATGAGCGATCCGTACGTCGGCACGCTGAGCTTCTTCCGCGTGTACTCGGGCTGTTTGAAGACGGGTTCGTACGTACTGAACGCCACCAAGGGAAGGAAGGAACGCATCGGACGCCTCCTGAAGATGCACGCCAACAAGCGCGAAGAGATCGAAGAGGTGTGGGCGGGCGACATCGCCGCGGCGGTGGGTCTCAAGGATACGACGACAGGAGACACGCTGTCGGACGACGACCATCCGGTGCTGCTCGAGTCGATCGAGTTCCCCGAGCCCGTGATCGCGGTCGCGATCGAACCGAAGACCAAGAGCGATCAGGAGCGGCTCGGAGTGAGTCTACAAAAGCTCGCCACCGAGGATCCGTCGTTCCGCGTCAAGGTCGATCAGGAGACCGGCCAGACCCTGATCTCCGGGATGGGCGAACTTCATCTGGAAATCATCGTCGACCGGTTGCTGCGCGAGTTCAAAGTCGACGCCAACGTCGGCAAGCCGCAGGTGGCGTACAAGGAGACGATTCGCCGCGAGGTCGAACGTCAGGGCAAGTTCGTACGCCAGACCGGCGGCCGCGGTCAGTACGGCGACGTCAAGCTGCGTGTTTCCCCGCTCCCTCCCGGATCCGGGTTCCAGTTCGAGGACGCGGTCAAGGGCGGCGTGATCCCCCGCGAGTACATTCCCGCGGTCGAGAAGGGAGTCCGCGAAGCCTTGGACAACGGCGTGCTCGCTGGCTACCCGATCGTCGACATCAAAGTGACCCTGTTCGATGGCTCGTACCATGAGGTCGACTCTTCGGAGATCGCGTTCAAGATCGCCGGATCGATGGCGTTCAAGGAAGCCTGCGCGCATGCGCAGCCGGTGCTGCTGGAGCCGGTCATGGAGGTCGAGGTGGTCACGCCGGACGAGTTCATGGGTGACGTCATCGGCAACCTGAGCGCCCGTCGCGGCAGGGTGCACGGCATGGAGAGCCGCTCGGGTGCGCAGGTGATCCCCGCCAACGTACCGCTCAAGGAGATGTTCGGCTACGCGACCGATCTACGCTCGATGACGCAGGGGCGTGCGACCTACACGATGCAGTTCTCACACTACGAGCCGGCGCCGCAGACGATCTCGGAGGAGATCACGGCGAAAGCGGTGGGAGCGTGAGGAAAAGGACGGCTACCGGTTATCGCGAGAGGAGCCAGGAGTGTTTAGCCGGTAGGCGGCAGCCGGTAGCCGGACGCCCCGAGGGGCGGGGCGCGGGGAGGAGCTGAGACATGTCGAAGCAGAAGTTCGAGCGGAAGAAGCCGCACTGCAACGTGGGGACGATCGGGCACGTGGACCACGGGAAGACGACGTTGACGGCGGCGATCACGAAGGTTTTGGCGAAGACGGGCGGGGCGACGTTCGTGCCGTTCGACCAGATCGACAAGGCGCCGGAGGAGCGGGAGCGAGGGATCACGATAGCGACGGCGCACGTGGAGTACGAGACCAAGGCGCGGCACTACGCGCACGTGGACTGTCCCGGGCATGCGGACTACGTGAAGAACATGATCACGGGAGCGGCGCAGATGGACGGGGCGATCCTGGTGGTGTCGGCGGCGGACGGGCCGATGCCGCAGACGCGGGAGCACATATTGCTGGCACGACAGGTGGGGGTGCCGGCGATCGTGGTGTACCTGAACAAGGCCGACATGGTGGACGACAAGGAGCTACTGGAGCTGGTGGAGCTGGAGATCCGGGAGCTTTTGACGAAGTACGAGTTTCCGGGAGACGAGATACCGATCGTGATCGGCTCGGCGCTGAAGGCGCTGGAGGGAGAGGGATCGGAGCTGGGGGAGCAGTCGATCCTGAAGCTGATGGAGGCGGTGGACAGCTACATACCGCAACCGAAGCGGGACGTGGACAAGCCGTTCATCATGCCGGTGGAGGACGTGTTCTCGATCTCTGGGCGAGGGACGGTGGCGACGGGGCGGATCGAGCGTGGGAAGATCAAGGTGGGGGAGGAGGTGGAGATCGTTGGGATCAAGGCGACGCAGAAGACGGTGGTGACGGGGGTGGAGATGTTCCGCAAGCTGCTGGACGAGGGGCTGGCGGGGGACAACGTGGGGTGTCTGCTGCGCGGGACGAAGCGAGAGGAGATCGAGCGGGGGCAGGTGTTGGCGAAGCCCGGGTCGATCACGCCGCACACGAAGTTCAAGGCGGAGTCGTACGTGTTGACGAAGGAGGAGGGCGGGCGGCACACGCCGTTCTTCAACGGGTATCGGCCGCAGTTTTACTTCCGGACCACGGACGTGACGGGGGTGGTGACGCTGCCCGCGGGGACGGAGATGGTGATGCCCGGGGACAACGTGTCGATGGAGATCGCGCTGATCACTCCGATCGCGATGGACGAGGGGCTGCGTTTCGCCATCCGCGAGGGCGGCCGCACCGTCGGCGCCGGAGTCGTCGCCAAGATCATCGAATGAAAAGGACGGTTACCGGCTTCCGACTACCGGCTACCGGCAAAGACTTCGTGGAGTCTCTTGCGGGTGGCCGGAAGCCGGTGGCCGGTGGCCGGTAGCCGGAGCGAAATGAACGAGAAGATCCGCATCCACCTCAAGGCCTACGACCATCGGCTCCTCGACCAGTCGGTGAAGGACATCGTCGAGACGGTGAAGCGCACCGGCGGCCGGGTAGCGGGCCCGATCCCGCTGCCCACGCGAATCGAGCGATTCACGGTGAACCGCTCGCCGCACGTCGACAAGAAGTCACGTGAGCAGTTCGAGATGAGAACCCATAAGCGCCTGCTCGACATCCTCGAGCCCACGCAGCAGACGATCGACGCTCTCGGCAAGCTCGACCTCGCGGCGGGGGTAGACGTCGAGATCAAGTTGCAGTGAGCAGCACGGCAGAGCCATGGCACTCGGTAGATTCGGACTGATCGGTAAGAAGCTCGGGATGACGCAGGTGTTCGCCAAGGGCGGCGAACTCGTGCCCGTCACGGTGATTCTGGCCGGCCCCTGCACGGTGATGCAGAAGCGTACGGGCGAGACGGACGGGTACTCGGCGATTCAGCTCGGTTTCGGCGAAACGAAGGCGCAACGCCTGACCAAAGCGGAGCGCGAGCACCGCAAGAAGGCGGGCAAGATGGCCTCCGTCTTGCGCGAGTTCCGTGGTGGCGCCGAGCTCGAGGTGGGCGCCGAGGTCAAAGTTGGCGATCTCTTCAAGGAAGGCGACCTCGTCGATGTGACGGGCGTCAGCAAAGGCCGCGGCTATCAAGGCGTCATCAAGCGCCACCACTTCAGCGGCTTTCCGGCGACGCACGGCACGCACGAGTACTTCCGGCACGGCGGCTCGATCGGTAATCGTACCCATCCCGGCCGCGTGTTCAAGAACAAGCGCATGGCCGGTCACATGGGCGATGAGCGCGTGACCGCGCAGAACCTCGCGGTGGTCGCGGTGCGCGGCGAAGACAACGTGCTGCTGGTTCGCGGAGCCGTACCGGGCGGAAAAAACGGCCTGCTGTTCATCCGGCCCGCCGTGAAGGGCGAGGGAGTGGTCCGTGACTGAAACGCCTTCGACGGAGCTCCAGGCGGGGCTCCGCATCCCTCTCTACTCGCAGGCAAAGCAGGCCGTCGGCGAAATCGAGCTGTCGGCGGCGATCTTCGCTCTGCCGATGCGGTCACACCTTCTTTACGAGAGCGTGAAGATGCAGCTCGCCAATCGGCGCCGCGGGACTCATGCGACGAAGACGCGCGCCTACGTGCGCGGCGGCGGGAAGAAGCCTTGGAAGCAGAAGGGCACCGGCCGTGCGCGTCAGGGCAGTATCCGTGCGGCTCAGTGGGTGGGTGGTGCGACCGTATTCGGGCCTCTGCCCCGCGACTATACGTATCGTATGCCGATCACCGCGCGCCGGCGCGCGCTCTGCGTGGCGCTGTCGGCGAAGAACCGCGAGGAACGGCTGCTCGTCGTCGACAAGCTCGAGCTCGCAAGCGGCAAGACCAAGGACATGGTCAAGGCGATCGAAGCGCTCGGCATCCATTCCGCGCTGATCGTGCTTGCGACCGGTGACGCAAAGCTCGAACGTGCGGCGCGGAACCTGCCGAACGTCAAGGTGATCGAGGTGGCGGGCGTGAACGTCTACGACCTGCTCGGTCACGAGCACGTCGTTCTGACGGCGGAGGCGCTGAAGAGCCTCCAGGAGCGTCTCTCGGCATGAGCCATCCTCTCGAAGTGCTGGTCTCGCCCCTCATCACCGAGAAGGGGACGCTCGTCAACGAAACTTCGAACCAAGTCGTGTTCCGCGTGCGGCGCGACGCCAACAAGGACGAGATCCGCAAGGCGGTCGAGAGCTTCTTTCAGGTGAAGGTCGAGAAGGTCCATACCGTGAGCCTGCTCGGCAAGCGCCGGCGCACCGCGAAGGGAAGCGGCAAGCGATCGGACTGGAAGAAGGCGTACGTGACCCTCGCCGAGGGGCAGACGATCGATTTCTTCGAGGGAGCGTAGCGACCGATGAGTCTCAAGACGTACAAGCCGACTTCGAAGGGCCGCCGCTTCATGACCGGCTACGACTTCGCCGAGATCACACGGAGCGAGCCGGAGTGGAGCCTCGTCGAGCCCCGCCGAAAGACGGGCGGGCGCAACAACCTTGGTCGCATGACGATGCGGCACGTCGGGGGTGGTCACAAGCAACACTACCGCGTGATCGACTTCAAGCGCGACAAAGACGGGATTCCGGCGCGGGTCGCAGCGGTCGAATACGATCCCAACCGGTCGGCGCGCATCGCGCTGCTTCACTATCGCGACGGCGAGAAGCGCTACATCATCGCGCCCGTCGGCTGCGGCGTCGGCGACGAGGTCGTGTCCGGGAATGGCGCCGACATCAAGCCGGGTAATGCGATGCCGCTCGCGCAGATTCCTCTCGGCACGGTGGTGCACAACGTCGAGCTCCGGCCCGGCAAGGGCGCGCAGCTCGGGCGCAGTGCGGGTGCGGGTATTCAGTTGATGGCCAAAGAAGGGGAGTACGCGCTCCTGAAGATGCCCTCCGGTGAGCTTCGGCGAGTCCGCGTCGAGTGCCGGGCTACCGTCGGTCAGGTGGGAAATCTCGATCACGAGAACATCTCGATCGGCAAGGCAGGCCGTACACGCTGGCTCGGAAAGCGTTCCAGCGTCCGCGGCGTCGCCATGAACCCGGTCGATCACCCGCACGGCGGCGGCGAAGGGCGCTCGAAGGGCAATCACCCGCAGACGCCGTGGGGTGTCCCGACCAAGGGATACAAGACTCGACACAACAAGCGCACCGACAAGGACATCGTCACGCGGCGAGGACGGAAGTAGGTGAGACACTGATGGCGCGCTCGATCAAAAAGGGGCCCTTCATCGACGGGCATCTCCTGAAGAAGGTGCAGGCGCTGAACGAGGCGAATCGAGAAGAGCGTGGTGAAGACGTGGTCGCGGCGCTCGACGATCGTTCCCGACATGATCGGCCACACGTTTGCGGTGCACAACGGCCGGAAGTTCATCCCGGTCTACGTGACCGAGAACATGGTCGGTCACAAGCTCGGCGAGTTCGCGCCCGACCCGCACCTTCCACGGGCATTCCGGCGACCGTAAGACGGAAGTGAGGTCGACCCGGGCGGCGATTGCTCCGGGAGCAGCCGCCCCGGCGGCCGCCGCTCCGGCGCCCGCGCCGAAGGCGTAGGTCAATGGAACCTCCATCGAAGGGAAGCGATCGGGTCGACAAGGCGAAGCGGCGGACCAAGAAGCGGGTCCGCGCCGAGCAGCGTCGTTCCCTGCGTCCGAAAACGATGTCCTTGGGCCAGTATGTGCGAATCTCGCCGCAGAAGGTTCGCCTCGTCGTGCGACCTGATCCGCGGCAAGCGTGTGGAAGAGGCGCTGTCCGTGCTCGAGTTCACGCCGCGCAAGGGCGCGAAGATCGTCGCCAAGATGCTGCGCTCGGCGATCGCCAACGCCGAGAACAACCAGAACGTCGACGTCGACTCGCTCTTCGTGAAGCGCATCGTAGGTGGGTCCGGGCCCGACGCTCAAGCGGTTCCTACCGCGCGCGCAGGGTCGTGCGACGCCGCTCCTCAAGCGCACCAGCCACATCACGATCGTCCTCGACGAAACGTCAGGGGAGTAGGCATGGGACAGAAGACACATCCGAAGGGATTCCGCCTCGGCGTGATCGAGAACTGGGATTCGCGGTGGTTTGCCAAGCGCGACTACGCGAGCCTGCTTCACGAGGACATCCGCCTCCGCAACTTCATCAAGAAGCGCCTCTACCACGCCGGAATCTCGAAGATCGAGATCGAACGCGCCGCGAACAAGGCGAAGATCAACATCTACACCGCGCGGCCCGGCATCGTCATCGGCAAGAAGGGCGCCGAGATCGAGAAGCTCAAGCAAGAGCTGACGCGCATGACCGGTAAGGAGACGTACATCAACATCCACGAGGTCCGTCGTCCGGATCTCGACGCGCAGCTCGTCGCCGAGAACGTGGCCCTGCAGCTCGAGCGTCGCGTCGCGTTTCGCCGCGCGATGAAGGAAGCGTGTGGCGCGGGCGATGCGCATGGGCGCGCAGGGCATCCGCATTCAGTCGGGCGGGCGGCTCGGCGGCTCGGAGATCGCGCGCCGCGAGTGGTATCGCGAAGGGCGCGTGCCGCTCCACACGCTGCGCGCCGACGTGAACTACGGCATCGGCCGAGGCGAAAACGACGTACGGCGTGATCGGCGTCAAGGTGTGGATCTTCCGCGGCGAAGTGCTGACCCGGCAGGAAGAGGAGCAGCAGGCCGCGCTCGGCGGGTGAGCATGATCGATGCTTGCACCGGAAAAAGTCAAGTGGCGGAAGATGCAGAAGGGACGCCGGCCAGGGCTGGCATGGCGGGGCTCGACGCCTCGCCTTCGGCGACTACGGGCTCCAGTCCGTCGATCGTGGTTGGCTCACGGCCCGCGAGATCGAGGCGGCCCGCGTCGCGCTGACGCGCCACATCAAGCGCGGCGGCCGCGTCTGGGTACGGGTCTTCCCCGACAAGCCGCTCACCAAGAAGCCGGCCGAGACGCGCATGGGAAAGGGCAAGGGCGCACCGGAGGTGTGGGTGGCGGTCATCAAGCCCGGGCGCATGATCTTCGAGATGGAAGGCGTCGACGCCGGAGGTTGCACGTCAAGCGCTCTCGCTCGCTGGCAGCAAGCTCTCGCTCTCGACGCAAATCCGCACGCGGGGAACCGGACACCATGCAGGCTAAAGAACTCAGCGAGCTCGCGATCGACGAGCTGACGGTCAAGGAACGCGAGCTCCGCGACGAGCTCTGCCGCCTCCGTCTGCGCAAGGGAACGAGTCAGACGGAGAACCCGATGAAGCTACGGCACGCGCGCAAGGATCTGGCGCGGGTTCTGACCGTGATCCGCGCGCGACGAGAGACGGACGGGAAGAAAGGCGCGGTTCGGTCATGAATGTTCGCGCGGAGCGCGGCTGCGTAAGCTCCGCGAGGGCGTGGTCGTCGGCGACAAGATGGAGAAGACGGTCGTCGTCGCGGTCGACCGGCTGGTGCAGCACGCGAAGTACAAGAAATTCGTGCGCGCGCGGAAGACCTTCAAGGTCGCACGACGAGAAGAACGAGTGCGAGATCGGCGACCGCGTGCGAATCGAGGAGACTCGTCCGCTGAGCCGTGACAAGCGTTGGCGCCTCAAGTTGGTGCTGGAGCGGGCGAAGGTATGAGAGTCCCTACTCCGACCGCCTCCCGTCGCGCTGCAGCCGATCGCCGGCGTATCGCGTCGTCTCTCCTCCTCGGAATACCGCTTCGGGTATTCCTCGTCGTCGTTCCTAGCGCTACTTGGCGCTCGGCCGCATCGCTCGGTCCGGCGATCGGAGCAGGGACTCATGATCCAGGCGGAGACCATTCTCGACGTCGCCGACAACTCCGGCGCGCGCAAGGTGCTCTGCATCAAGGTGCTGGGGGGATCGAAGCGGCGCTATGCCTCGATCGGCGACGTCATCGTGGTTTCCGTGAAGGAGGCGATTCCCAACGCCAAGGTGAAGAAGGGCGACGTCGTGAAGGCGGTGATCGTGCGCACGGCCAAGGAGATCGGTCGCGCGGACGGCTCCTACATCCGCTTCGACATCGAACTCCGGCGGTGCTGATCGACAATCAGAACGAGCCGATCGGTACGCGCATCTTCGGTCCGGTCGCCCGCGAGCTGCGTGCCAAGAAGTTCATGAAGATCATCTCGCTCGCTCCCGAGGTGCTCTGAAGGACTACGGTAGGAAATCGCGTTCTTGCACGAAGATAGGAGATACCGGGCCGCATCCCCATCGCGCGTTTGGATTGCGGCCCGGAGGCTGCGCTAACAATGCCTGCGAAGCTAAAGATCAAGAAGGGCGATACGGTGCTGGTGGTGAGTGGCCGCGAGCGCGGTAAGACCGGCAAGGTGACGCGCGTCGCGCCCGATCACGCACACGTGTTCGTCGAGCGACTGAACATGGTCAAGCGCCATCAGAAGCCGCGCGGCCAGCAAGGAGGCGGCGGCATCGTCGAGAAGGAGGCGCCGCTGCCGATCTCCAACGTCATGTACCTGTGTGGCAAGTGCAACGAGCCGGTGCGGGTCGGCCGCAAGCAGCTCGAGGACGGCAGGCGCGTGCGTGTGTGCCGCCGGTGCGGCGAACAGATCGACAGCTGACGGAAGAAGGCAACGACATGCCGGCGCGACTGAGACAGCTCTACCATTCGGAAATCATTCCGGCGCTCCGCAGGGAGCGCGGATACCAGAACGTCTACGAGGTGCCGCGGCTCGAGAAGATCGTCCTCAACATGGGGCTCGGCGAGGCGATTCAGAACGCGAAGATCCTCGACTCGGCGGTCGGCGGAGCTCGCAGCGATCACCGGACAGAAGCCGGTGGTCACGAAGGCGAAGAAGGCGATCGCGAACTTCAAGCTGCGCGAGGGGCTGCCGATCGGTTGCATGGTGACGCTGCGCGGCGATCGCATGTACGAGTTCCTCGACCGTCTGGTGAACGCCGCGTTGCCGCGCGTGCGCGACTTCAAGGGCGTCTCGGAAAAGGCCTTCGACGGGCGCGGGAACTACTCGCTCGGCATCCGCGAGCAGATCATCTTCCCGGAGATCGACCTCGACAAGATCGACAAGGTGAAGGGACTGACGGTCAACATCTGTACGACCGCGAAGAGCGACGACGAAGGGCGAGCGCTGCTCAAGGCTCTCGGCATGCCGTTCCGCGCGGCGTAGGCTCAACGAGGAGGAACGGTGGCCGAACCTCGCATTTGATGAAGGCGATCCGGAAACCGAAGTTCCGGGTGCGCCGGCACAATCGCTGCCCACTATGCGGACGGCCGCGGGCATTCTTCCGCCGCTTCCAAATGTGCCGCATCTGCCTTCGGAATCTCGCGCTCAAGGGACAGATCCCCGGCCTCATCAAGGCCTGCTGGTAGGAACGAACCTCATGATGACCGATCCGATCGCCGACCTTCTCACCCGCATTCGTAACGCGAACCGAGCCCGCAAGGACTCGACGGACGTGCCGTGGTCGCGACTCAAGGAAGCGCTCGCTCGCGTGCTCGTCGCAGAGGGCTTTCTTCGCGACGTGACGGTCAACGACAGCGACGGCCGGAAGCTCATGCGGGTGTCGCTCCGCTACGACGAGTTTCGCCGGCCGGTGATCTCCGGCATCCGCCGCGTGAGTCGGCCGAGCCTGCGCGTGTACGTCGGCGGTCGCGAGATTCCGATGATCCGCAAAGGCCTCGGAATCTCCGTTCTATCGACGCCGAAGGGTGTGATCGTCGACCGCGTGGCGCGCAAGGAGAACGTCGGCGGCGAGGTGCTCTGCTCGGTGTGGTGATGAGAGGTCACGGGATACAGGCTACTTCAGTAGGAGACTCCGTCGGAGCTGGTCGCGACCAACGGGAGCGACTGTGACGGCGTCGGGCTACAGGAAAAGGGCAAATGTCGCGAATTGGTAAGCTTCCGATTCAGGTGCCGGTGAGCGTGAAGGTCAAGCTCGACGGCCGGAACGTTCACGTCGAAGGCCCGAAGGGCAAGCTCGACATGAGCATCGAACCTTCCATGAGCGTCGAGATCGGCGACGGGCAGGTGGTCGTGAAGCGGAAGGACGAAACGCGTCACAGCCGGGGAATTCACGGGCTCACGCGGAAGCTTCTCGCCAACATGATCCACGGAGTGAATCAGGGGTTTTCACAGGTGCTCGAGATCAACGGCGTCGGCTACCGGGCCGAGGTCAAAGGGGACCTGATCCAGCTCCTGCTCGGCTATTCCCACCCGATCATCTTTCAGTTGCCAGCCGGAGTCAGCGCCAAGGTCGACAAGCAGACCGTGATCACGCTCGAGGGTGCCGACCGGCAGGTTCTCGGTGAGACGGCGGCGATGCTCCGCGACCTTCGGCCCCCCGAGCCCTACAAGGGCAAAGGCGTCAAGTACGCCGAAGAGACCATCCGTCGCAAGGCGGGCAAGGCCGCGGGCACGACAGGGGCGGGGTGATTTTCGGGAGACGTCGATGTTCGACAACGTGAAAACGATCAATCGCAAGCGCCGTCAGCAACGCGTGCGCACCCGCGTGCGCGGCACGGATGCAAAGCCTCGGTTGTGTGTTTTTCGCAGCGCCAAGCACATCTACGCGCAGGTGATTTCGGACGAGGCCGGGAAGACCTTGGTCTCCGCTTCGACGCTCTCCACCGAGCTTCGTGCGGGAGCGGACAAAGCCAAGAAGCTCGACGCCGCAAAAAAGGTCGGCGAGCTCGTCGCCAAGAAGTGTCTCGAACAATCGATCTCGCAGGTGATCTTCGACCGTAACGGTTTTCTCTATCACGGTCGCATCCGGGCGCTCGCCGATGCCGCCCGCGAGGCGGGCCTCAAGCTCTAACGGAGACTCTCGCTCATGCCGCTGCCGCCCATCGAACGAATCGATCCCCAAGGCCTCGAATTCAAGGAGAAGGTCGTCACGATCAATCGCGTGGCCAAGGTGGTCAAGGGCGGCCGGCGCTTCAGCTTCAGCGCCTTGGTGGTCGTCGGCGACGGAAACGGGCACGTCGGTTTCGGCATGGGGAAGGCGAACGAGGTGCCCGAGGCGATCCGCAAGGGCATCGAGCGCGCGAAGCGGGGCCTGGTCTCCGTACCGATGGTCGGCGGCACGATTCCATTTGAAGTGACCGGCATCTTCGGCGCGGGGCGAGTGCTCTTGAAGCCCGCCTCCGACGGCACGGGGATCATCGCCGGCGGCGGCGTCCGCGCCGTCGTCGAGCTCGCGGGCGTGCGCAACGTGCTGACAAAATGTCTTGGCTCCAACAATCCGCACAACATGATCAAGGCGACGCTCGCGGGCATCCGCAATCTCCGCCTGCCCGAAGAGATCGCGGGACGGCGGGGCAAGTCGCTCGAGGAGCTACGCGGCTGAGGGAACCAAGATGGCGAGCGAAGGGCAGACATCACAGATCCGGGTGCGCCTGCGAGGAAGCGAGATCGGCAGCACCGAGCGGCAGCGGCAGACGATCCGCGGTCTCGGCCTGCGGCGCATCGGCGATGAACGCCTGCTGCCGAAGACGCCAGCGGTTCTCGGCATGATCCAGAAGGTCGCGCATCTCGTCGAGGTGGAGGACGCAAACCGTGCCGGTTGATCTGAGGAGCTTGAAGCCCGCCAAGGGCGCCGTGAGAGGCAAGAAGCGGCTCGGCCGCGGCATCGGCTCGGGGCTCGGTAAGACCTCGGGGCGAGGACAGAAGGGCGCCGGGTCGCGAACGGGCGCCAAGGTCACCCCGGGCTTCGAGGGCGGGCAGATGCCGCTCGCCCGCCGGCTGCCGAAGCGAGGTTTCCACAACGCGCGGCGGGTCCGCTACGAGGTCGTGTCGCTCGAACGGCTGGAGCGATTCGCGGCGGGTACGGTGATCGATGAGGAGACCCTGCGCCGCGAGCGCGTCGTCAAGGGCCGAGGCCCGGTCAAGATCCTTTCCGACGGCGAAATCGCCAAGGCGTTGACGATCAAGGTGGCCGCAGTGAGCGCCAAGGCGCGCGAGAAGATCGTCGCCGCGGGTGGTACGGTCGAGGCGACTGCGACCTCGTAGACGGCATGCTCGACGGATTCCAAAATGCCACACGCGTTCCCGAGCTTCGCCGGCGCATACTGTTCACGCTGGCAATGCTCGCTGTGTATCGCACCGGCGTGGCGATCCCGACTCCGGGAATCGACGGCCAGGCGCTGGCGGCCTTCTTCGAGCAGGCGCGCAACACGATGCTCGGTCTCGTCAACATGTTCTCCGGCGGCGCGCTCGAGCGCTTTTCGATCTTCGCGCTCGGGATCATGCCGTACATCTCGTCCTCGATCATCCTACAACTTCTCACCGTGGTCTTCCCGTATCTCGAGAAGCTCTCGAAGGAGGGCGAGCTCGGACGGCGCAAGATCACGCAGTACACGCGCTACGGCACGATTCTACTGTCGGTGATCCAGGGTACGTTCATCAGCATGGGTCTCGAACGTATCCAGGCGCCCGGCGGCGGCTCGGTCGTGTTTCACCCCGGCTGGAGCTTCCGCGCCATGACCGTGATCACCCTGACGTCGGGCACGGCCTTCATCATGTGGCTCGGCGAGCAGATCACCGAGCGCGGCATCGGCAACGGCATCTCGCTCATCATCTTCGCCGGCATCGTTGCCAATTTTCCCTCCGCGGCGATCACCACGTATCAGTTCTTCAAGGAAGGCGAGATGTCGCTCTTCCTGCTGCTCGGGCTCACCGCTTTCATGGTTCTGGTGATCGGCTTCATCATCTTCATGGAGCGGGCCGCGCGGCGAATCCCGGTACAGTACGCGAAACGCGTCGTCGGCCGAAAGATGTACGGCGGACAAACCTCGCACCTGCCGCTGAAGATCAACCCGACCGGCGTCATTCCGCCGATCTTCGCGTCCTCGATCCTCATCTTTCCGGCGACCATCGCGCAGTTCATCGAGCATCCGTACGCCCGCCTGGTCTCCGACCTGCTCGTGCCGGGAACGGTGATCTACGACCTCGTCTACATCGGGCTGATCATCTTCTTCTGCTATTTCTACACGGCGGTCACGTTCAATCCCGTGGACGTGGCCGACAACATGAAGAAGTACGGCGGTTACGTTCCCGGAATCCGCCCCGGGCAGCGAACGGCCGAGTACATCGACCGCATTCTCACGCGCCTGACGCTCAGCGGCGCGATCTACGTTGCGACCGTCTGCATCCTGCCGACCTTGCTGATTCGACAGGTCAACGTTCCATTCTACTTCGGCGGTACTGCACTGCTCATCGTCGTCGGGGTAGCGCTGGACACCGTCGCCCAGATGGAGACTCACCTGCTGACGAGAAACTACGAGGGTTTCATGAAGCGCGGGCGGATTCGCGGGAGAAAAGGGTAGGCGCACGTGCGGCTCGTTCTTTTGGGACCTCCGGGCGCCGGAAAGGGAACGCAGGCGAAGCTGTTGCAGGATCACTTCCACATTCCGCAAATCTCCACCGGGGACATCCTGCGCCAGGCCGTGGCGGACGGCACCGCGCTCGGCAAGCAAGCCAAGGAGTACATGGACCGTGGCGAGCTGGTCCCCGACTCGGTGATCAACGAGATCGTCGACGAGCGCCTCGCTGCGGAGGATTGCCGCACGGGGTTTCTGCTCGACGGCTTTCCGCGCACCGTCGCTCAGGCCGAAGCGTTCGAGACCATGCTCGAGCGTCGGAGCCTGGTCCTCGACGGCGCGGTCAGCCTGTGGGTGCCGCGTGAGGAACTGGTCGTCCGGCTGTCGGGACGACGTACGTGTCGTCAGTGCGGCGGAATGTACCACGTGCAGTTCAATCCCCCGGCGAATGATCTGACGTGCGACCGCTGCGGTGGCGACCTCTACCAGCGCGCCGACGATCGCGAGGATACGATCGAGGCGCGCATGGAGGTCTACGACAAGCAGTCGGGACCGCTGCGACAGCACTTTCGCGAAAAGGGAATGCTCCGCGAGGTCGATGGCGCGAAGGGCACGGACGAGGTGTTCGAGCAGATCCTCACTGCCCTGCGGAAGGCCGCGTGATGGAGCTCGAGCTCAAGTCCAAAGAAGACCTCGAATGCATGCGCCGTGCCGGACAGATCGTCGCCGAGGTGCTGCAGCGCCTCCAGGACGAGGTGAAGCCGGGCGTGACGACGCTCGATCTCGACCGCATCGCCGAGGAAATGACGCGCAAGCGCGGCGCCGTCCCCGCCTTCAAGGGATACCGGGTGGGCACGCGCGTGTTTCCGGCCTCGCTCTGCGTCTCGATCAACGAGGAGGTCGTTCACGGGATTCCCGCCTCTCGGGCCCTCAAGGAAGGGGACATCGTCGGGCTCGACTTCGGCGTCGCCGTCGAGGGCTATTTCGGTGATGCGGCGGTGACCGTGCCCGTCGGCAAGATCTCTCGAGAAGCTCAGCACTTGCTGGACGCCACCCGCGGATCGCTGTGGCAGGGAATCCGCACGATCAATGTCGGCAGCCGGCTCGGCGATCTGTCGCATGCCATCCAAAGTTATGCCGAGGGAGCCGGGCTGTCGGTCGTCCGCGAGTTCGTCGGTCACGGCATCGGCCGCCGGCTCCACGAGGAGCCGCAGGTGCCGAATTTCGGCGAGCCCGGCCGAGGGCGGCTGCTGCGCGAGGGGATGGTCCTCGCCATCGAGCCGATGTTGAACCTCGGCGAGCCCGGCGTCATGGTCAAGGACGACGGCTGGACGGCGGTCACGCGAGACGGCAGCCTCTCTGCCCATTTCGAGCACTCGGTGGCGATCACCGCCGAAGGCCCCGTGGTGCTGACGCAGTTATAGGGTTAGACTGAAACGATATGCCTAAGGGAGAAGCGATCGAAGTCACGGGCACGGTGCTCGAATCTCTGCCGAATGCGATGTTTCGTGTCGAACTCGACAATAAGCACAAGGTGCTCGCGCACATTTCCGGGAAGATGCGAATGCACTACATCAAGATCCTCCCCGGCGACAAAGTCACGGTTGAGCTCTCGCCTTACGACCTCTCGCGGGGACGCATTACGTATCGTCAAAAGTGAGACGCTCATGAAAGTTCGGGCATCGGTCAAGAAGATCTGCAAAGACTGCAAAGTGATTCGCCGCCAGGGAGTGGTTCGGATTCAGTGCAAGAATCCTCGTCACAAGCAGAGGCAAGGCTGAAAGCCGTTCCGTCAGCGGATCGACCGGCCGAAAAGCCGCAACGGTAGAGAGAGCCTCACGAAATCAGGAAAGGCCGCCACTGATGGCACGCATCGCAGGAGTTGACCTTCCGAGGAACAAGCGCATAGAAGTCGCGCTCACCTACATCTATGGCGTCGGGCGGAACTCGTCGAGGAAGATCCTCGCCGAGGCCAAGATCGATCTCAACAAGAAGACCGATGCGGTCAGCGACGATGAGATCGCACGTATCCGCTCGATCCTCGACCAGAGCTACAAGGTCGAGGGAGACCTCCGTCGCGAGGTTGCGCTCAATGTCAAGCGGTTGATGGACCTCGGCACCTACCGGGGGCTCCGGCATCGCCGAAATCTGCCAGTACGCGGGCAGCGAACCCACACGAACGCTCGCACCCGCAAGGGGCCGCGCAAGACCGTGGCCGGGAAGAAGGCACCGCCTCAGGCGAAGTAAATGGAGCAAAAGTCGAAAGCGGACGATCGCATTGTGGATGGAGCCGACCGACATGAAGCGGGCACGGGTCATGCGGGCATCCCACGCCCGCAGCTCATCCGCCTGGAATGATGCCGTAGCACGATCGAAACAGTCGGAACGAAGACGGAGCACTGATGGCGAAAGAAGCGAATCCAGAGACGACGCCGGAAGCGAAGCCCGAGACGCAGCCGACCGCGGGGGGCGGTCCCGGAGCCGCCGCGGCGGGGGCAGCGGCGCCCGAGAAAGTCCCGCGGAAGCGCAAGGCGAAGAAGGTCGTGTCCGAGGGGGTCGCCCACATCCATTCGACCTTCAACAATACGATCGTCACGATCACCGATCCGCAAGGTGCCACGCTGTCGTGGGCGAGCGCGGGTACGGTCGGGTTCAAGGGCTCGCGCAAGGGAACACCGTTCGCCGCGCAGCTCGCCGCCGAAAGCGCGGCGCGCAAGGCACAGGAATACGGCATGCGCACCGTACAGGTCTACGTGAAAGGTCCGGGAGCCGGGCGCGAATCGGCACTCCGGAGCCTTCAGGCGGCCGGGTTCCAGATCCATATCATCCGCGACGTCACGCCGATTCCACACAATGGCTGTCGGCCGCCCAAGCGCAGGAGAGTGTGATGCGATACGCGTCGAGGGTTTATGGCTAGATATACCGATTCCGTATGTCGTCTCTGTCGCCGGGAAGGCGTCAAGCTGTTTCTCAAGGGTGAGCGCTGCTACACCGACAAATGCGCGATCGAGCGGCGTAATTATCCTCCCGGCCAGCACGGTCAGCGCCGCGCGAAGTTCTCGGAATACGCGATCCAGCTCCGCGAGAAGCAGAAGCTCCGGCGCATCTACGGCGTGCTCGAGCGACAGTTTCGTCGCTACTTCCACATCGCGGAGCGGGGCAAGGGGGTCACCGGCGAGTCGCTGTTGATTCTGCTCGAGCGCCGGCTCGACAATCTGATGTACCGAATGGGCTTCGCCAATTCGCGCTCGGAAGGTCGACAGCTCGTGCGCCATGGCCATTGCACGATCAACGGACGCAAGGTGAACGTTCCGTCGTACCTGGCGAAAGTGGGCGACGTCATCACGATCCGCGAGAAGAGCCGACAGGTGGCTCGCATCGCCGAAGCCCTGGAAGCTTCGCAACGCCGAGGAATTCCCGACTGGCTCGAAGTCGATCGGCAGACGTTTACGGGGCGCGTCAAAGCGTTGCCGGCCCGTGCCGATTTAACCGCGCCGATCAACGAGAAGCTCGTCGTCGAGCTGTATTCGAAGTAGCCGCTCCGGACGCGGCACGAACCATCGTACCGCCGTTCCGATCAGGAGGTCTCATGCTTCAGAGAAACTGGAAAGATCTGATCAAGCCGAAGCGATTGGAGGTCGAGGAGAAGAGCCTCGCCGCTAACTACGGCAAGTTCGTGGCCGAGCCGCTGGAGCGTGGCTTCGGCATCACCGTCGGCAATTCGCTGCGCCGCATTCTACTCTCCTCGCTGCAGGGAGCGGCAATCAGCGCGGTACGTATCAACGGGGTGCTGCACGAGTTCTCGACGGTTCCGGGCGTGCGTGAGGACGTGACCGACATCGTCCTGAATCTGAAGGAAGTCCGGGTCAAGGTCACCGAGGACGTGCCGCAGACCGCGCGGATCGACGTCAAAGGCGAAGGCGTTGTGACGGCGGCTGCCATCAAACACGGGCCGGCCGTGGAGATTCTCAATCCGGAGCAGCATATTGCGACGCTCTCCAAAGATGCGCACCTCGAGATGGATCTAGCAATCCGGGTGGGTCGAGGCTACGTGATTGCCGAGCGCAACAAGGAAGAGGGAGCGCCGGTCGGGACCATCCCGCTCGACGCGGCGTTCTCGCCGATCCGCAAGGTCAACTATGCGGTGACCAATGCGCGCGTCGGTCAGCGCACCGACTACGACCGTCTGACGTTCGAGGTGTGGACGGATGGGAGCGTGCGGCCCGAAGACGCGGTTGCGTATGCCGCGCGTATTCTCCAGGACCAGCTGTCGTTCTTCATCAACTTCGAGGAAGAGCCCGAAGCTGAAGTCGCGCTGACCGCTACGACGGAGGTGTTGAACGAGAACCTGTTCCGGCCAGTCGAGGAACTCGAGCTCTCGGTGCGGGCAGCGAACTGCCTGCAGAACGTCGACATCAAGTACATCGGCGAGCTCGTGCAGAAGACCGAAGCGGAGATGCTCAAGACCAAGAACTTCGGCCGTAAATCGTTGAACGAGATCAAGGAGATGCTCGCCGGCATGGGGCTCTCGTTCGGATTGAAGCTGCAGAATTTCCTGCCCCGAGAGGAGCTCGAGCGGCGCCGGCTGCAGAAGGAAAAAGAGAGCGCGTAAGCCATGCGACATCAGAAATCGGGCCGTAAGCTCAACCGCTCGGGCGCGCACCGGAAGGCGCTGCTGCGTAACCTTGCCACCGCGCTGATTCGGCACGAGCGGATCCGCACGACCGACGCCAAGGCGAAAGAGCTCCGCCGCTTCGCCGACCGTCTGGTCTCGCTCGGCAAGCAGGCGACGCTGCACGCTCGCCGGCGGGCGTTCGACCGCGTGCGCGACCGTGACGCGGTGACCAAACTCTTCGAGGTGCTCGCGCCGCGATTCCGCGACCGGCCGGGGGGGTACACCCGGATCACCAAGCTTGGCATCCGCCATGGCGACGCCGCGCCGGTCTCGATGATCGAGTGGACGGGGCAGGAGGAAGCGGCGAAGACGAAGGGGAAGGGCAAGAAGAAGGTGCCGAGGAAGGAAGCCGCGGCGCCGAAGAAGGAAGCGCCGAAGAAGAAGGCGGCGGGGTAGGCGACGTCAGAAGGGGTGCCGCCGGGTGCTCCGCTTCGGAGTTCTTCCGCTCTCCTGCTGAGCGTTTCGCAAACCGAGGTTTTCGACCACCTACCGTGCGCGCAACGAGCGGCAAGAGTCCAATCGATTAAACTTTTCGGACGCATTGCGGACGCATCACATCCCCTGCGCCCATCGACCGGCGGAGCGGGCTCGGTGCGGACGTTAAGCTGGCCCACGCGCCTCAGTTCGCGACCGGCGTCGACTTGTCCTCGAGCAGCTCGCCGATCGTTTCGGCGACGTAGCCCACGTCGTCGTCGGAGAGTCCTGGCCAGAGCGGCAGCGAAATCAGCGAATCGAAGGCCGCCTCCGCGACCGGGAAGTCGCCCCGCCGGTAGCCGTACGTCGAGGCGTAGAACGAATGGAGATGAACGGGGATGAAGTGGACGCTCGCACCGATGCCGCGTGCGCGCAGATCCTCGATCAGGCGGTTTCGCCGTGAGGCATCACGGAGGCGGATCGGGAACAAGTGCCACGCGTGGACGGCGCGCGTCTCCGCCGCCGGCAGGATCAAGTGCTCCTCGAGCGGCCGCAGGATCTGCCGGTAGAGGTCGACCAGGCGGCGGCGCGCCGCGGCGAGCTCGTCGGCACGTCTCAGCTGCTCGACGCCGATCGCCGCGAGCACGTCCGGCATGTTGTCCTTGTAGCCGGTTCGGGCCACGTCGTAGCGCCACGACCCCTCCGACCGGTAACGCTTCCAGGCGTCTCCCGAGAGCCCGTGGAGGCGAAGGCTTCGTAGCAGCTCCGCCGCCTCCTCCGATTCGCAGGTGATCATTCCGCCTTCGGCGGTGGTGATCGTCTTGGTCGCGTAGAAGCTGAATGCCGTGAGATCGCCGATCGTGCCCACCATACACCAGCGCTCTCCCGGCGGAGCGGGCTCGGCGGCTCCAGGGGTCGGCCCGGGCTCCCCAGACGGCATGCGGCGCCACGCGGGCAGGGCGTGGGCCGCGTCTTCGACGATCGCGAGGCCGAAGTGCTTGGCGAGTGGTACGAGCTGCTCCATGGCGCAGGGCTGGCCGGCGTAGTGGACTGGCACCAGCACGCGAATGCGCTTTTGCCCGTGCTCGCGTTCGAGTGCCTCGGCCGCCTTCTCGGGATCGATGTTCAGCGTGACCGGATCGACGTCGGCGAAGAGCGGCTCGGCACCGCAATAGATCGCCGCTTCCGTGGTCGCGGGAAAGGTGATTGGCGACGTCAGGATCGCCTCGCCCGGTCCGAGGCCGGCGGCGAGCAGCCCGAGGTGGATCGCGGCGGTACCGGAGTTTACCGCCACGGCGTGTCGAGCGCCGACGTAGGCGGCAAACCGCTCCTCGAACTCCTTGACCCGCGGTCCGGTGGTGATCCAGCCCGAGCGCAAGGTTTCGATGACCGCGCGGATCTCGTTCTCGCCGATCGATGGCCGGTGAAAGGGAACGGAACGAGGCGCGCGCATCCGGCCGGTCGACTCAGAACAGGGTGTAGATGAACGGCGCGAGCGCCGAGCCCTGCGTGAAGACGAGCAGCAGGCCGAAGATCACGAACACGGTCATCATCGGGATCATCCACCAGAGCTTTTGCTCCCAGAGGAAACCGAACAGCTCGCCGACGATCCCGAACCGGCCGGCGGCCCGCTGAAGCGCCTTCTTCATACGTTCTCCGATTTTCGCACAATGTGGTTGCCGAGCACCAGCGTGTCCATCTCGCTCGCGAAGAAAGTGTTGAGCGCGTTGTCGGGTGTGGTCACGATCGGTTCACCCTTCAAGTTGAAGGACGTGTTGAGCACGACGGGAACGCCGGTGGCTTCGCCGAAGCGTTGAATCAAATCGTAGTAGCGGGGGTTGGTTTCGCGAAACACCGTCTGTAGCCGAGCGCTGTTGTCGACGTGGGTGACCGCGGGCACCGCGTCGTTCTTGACCGGAACCACGAGCAGCATGAAGCGCGCCGGATCATGGCGCTCGCTCTGCGGCAAGTCGAAGAAGCGCTCGCTCTCCGAAGCCAGCACGGACGGGGCGAACGGCCGGTAGGGCTCGCGGAACTTGATCTTGGTGTTGACGACGTCCTTCATCTCCGCGCGGCGTGGGTCGCCGAGAATCGAGCGATTGCCGAGCGCACGCGGGCCCCACTCGAAGCGGCCCTGGTACCAGCCGATCACCTTGCCCGCTACCAGAGTCGGACGACCGTCGTATCGAGCAGTTTGGACTCGTCGTCGAAATATTCGTAGCGCAGACCGCGACGATCGATCGCCGCGCGGACGTCCGTGTCGCCGTATTCCTTCCCCCAGTAGGCGTGGTCCATGACGTGGCCCGTGCGCGGCTTGCCGAGCAATTCGTGGTAGGCGTAGAGCGCGGCGCCGAGCGCGCCGCCGCTGTCGCCGGCGGCGGGCTGGACGTAGAGCTCCTCGAACGGCGTCTCGCGGACGATCCGGCCGTTGGCGACGCTGTTGAGCGCCACGCCGCCGGCCAGGCAGAGCCGTTTGAGGCCGGTTTCCGCGTGGATTGCGCGGACCATCGTCAGCATCGACCTCCTCGGTCACTTTCTGGATGCTGGCCGCGACGTCGGCGTAGTACTGGTTCTCGCTCAGAAGCTGGTCGTAGTTGCCCGGCTTCGGGCCGAAGTAGCTGCGGATAGCCCGAGCTCGAGGTGAAGAAGTTGATGCCAGGCTGCCGTGGCGCGCCGAAGAGGTCGATGAACTTCCGGCTGTAGGCGGTGTCGCGCGAGTAGTGGTACGCGAAGTAGTCCATGTCCAGGCGGAAGGACGCCGTCGCGGGAGACCTCGATCAGCTTCCACACCTTGTCGACGTAGCGCGGCTCGCCGTACGGGGCCATGCCCATCACCTTGTACTCGCCCTCGTTCACCTCGAAGCCGAGGAAGGCGGTGAACACGCTGTACAGGAGACCGAGCGAGTGCGGGAAACGGATCTCGCGCAGCAGCCGGATGTTCGTGCCGTCGCCGACGCCGAAGCTCGCCGTCGTCCACTCGCCGACGCCGTCGACGGTGAGGATCGCGGCCTCGTCGAAGCGCGAGGGATAGAACGCGCTCGCCGCGTGCGAGCCGTGATGGTCGACGAACAGCAGCTTCGCGCCATCGATGCCGAGCCGCTCGCGGATCACCGCGCTCACCCAGAGCTTGTCGTGCATCCACGTCATCATCGCGTCGGTGAAGGAGCGCCATGCGCGGGGATAGCTCTGCAGCGCGGTCAGTCAAGATGCGCTCGAACTTGACGAAGGGCTTCTCGTAGAAAACGACGTAGTCGAGATCTCGCGCGGTGATTGCACCCGCCTCCAGACAGAACTCGATCGCACCCTCGGGGAAGCCGGAGTCGTGCTTCTTGCGCGAGAAGCGCTCCTCCTCGGCCGCGGCGATCAGACGGCCGTCGTCGATCAGCGCCGCGGCGGCATCGTGATAGAAGCAGGAGATGCCGAGGATCTTCATGCGGGGAGTCGAGACAGTACCGCAGACCGACTACCGGAACCGCAAAGGACTCGTCTTGCGGGTAGCCGGGGGCGTGCAGCCGGTAACCCCTTCAGAACTGCCGGTGGGCGTCCTCCAGAGTTAAGGTCTGGCGCGGTTTGTCCAGCCACCAGCTTGGCGACGACCGCTTCTTGATGCGAAGGGGATCCGAGAACAGCTTCACGCCCAAGGCGAACGGAGCCACTAGGACGAAGTAGAGAAGGCCCCACAAAACCTTCGCCTGGAAGCGGCCGATCGTCTCGGCGATTCGCTTCCAGCGCTGCCAAGCGGCCCGCAGGAAGTGACGCATGAGAATCTGAACTTAAAGCGTTTTCTCGGTGGCGCGTCAATGTCACCTTGGACGGGTTGACAGCGGCCGAACGCTCGGGGACAGTCGATGCTCCGATGCAACCTCGGCGGGCGCATATTTCCGCGATCATCGTCTGTTACAACGAGGAGGACAACATCCAGGCCTGCCTCGAGAGCGTGGCGTGGTGCGACGAGATCGTCGTCGTCGACGCCCATTCCACCGATCGGACGGTGGACATCGTCCGCGGATTCACCCACCGCATCTTCATCCGCGACTGGCCGGGGTACCGCGAGCAGAAGCAGTTCGCGCTCGATCAGGCGCGTCTCGAGTGGGTATTGAACCTGGACGCCGACGAGCGTGTGTCGGCCGAGCTCCGCGCGGAGATCCAACGCGAGCTCGCCGACGGCGCTCCCGGTATCGACGGCTTCTACGTTCCCCGGCTGGTGCACTACCTCGGGCGCTGGTGGTACCGCGGCGGCTGGTACCCCGACTACCGCTTGCGGCTGTTCCGCCGCTCCAAGGCGAGATGGGGAGGTGTCAACCCTCACGAGAAGGTGCTGATCGAGGGACGCACCCGCCGGCTTTTCGGGAGCCTCCTGCACTTCACGTATGCCGACGTGTCACAGCACTTGCTGGCGGTGAATCGGCTGACGGACATTTCCGCGGTCGAGGCGCTCAAACACGGTCGGGCGGGCGGGGGCCGGCTCCTCCTGTCCCCGGCTTGGAGGTTTTTTCGTTCTCTCGTCGTCGACCGCGGAATCCTCGAGGGGTGGCCCGGGTTCTTCGTCGCCGCGACGGCGGCGTTCTACGTATTCCTGAAGTACGCCAAGGCGCTGGAGCTTCGCGCGTCACACCAGGGGTGAGAGGAATCGCTCAGTGCGTCGGCGGTGTCGGCCGCGGAAGCGACGTGTCTTGTCCGGAGGCGGAATAAACCGTCGCTCGGCCCCCCGCGGGCGCCTTACCCGGCCCGAAGAGAGTCACCTGCACCAGCTGGGGTGGGCCGCGTCCATCGCGCGTGTATGTCATCGTGTGCCCGGCGGCCTGGGGAATCACGGTCAGGAGGTTGCGGATCGCTCGCTCGAGCGGCATGGCGTCGATGTCGATCGTGATCGGATCGGGTTTGATCTCGGCGTCGACGACGAAGCGCACGCCGGTCTCGTCGGCGACTGCCTTGAAGACGTCGGCCGCGGTTGCGGCTCTCGCGACGAGGGAAAGCGCGCCATCCTGAAACTGAACGCGAACCGTCGTGGCGGGAGCCGCCAGGGCGAGATCGGCGAAGATTGCCAGGGCGAAAACCGTTGCCACGCGTTGGAAGGAGGTTCGCGATCTCACCGATTCGGAGCCTAGCCGTCGTCAGGGGACATTCACAAGCATCCTGGCATTGCGTGGCTTTGCGCGCCTCCGGCAACATGAAATAGGGTCCATCCCGTGCACATCGCCTGCCTCGATCTCGAAGGAGTGCTGGTCCCTGAAATTTGGATCAACGTGGCGATCAGCACCGGGATAGAAGCGCTCCAGCGCACGACGCGCGACGAGCCGGATTACGACAAGCTCATGCGCGGGCGGATCGAGATCCTCGATCGCCACGGCTTGAAGCTCGCCGACATCCAGCAGGTGATCGGGACGATGGAACCCCTCGAAGGTGCGTCGGCGTTTCTCGATGGGCTCCGGGAATCCTGTTCGGTCATCGTTCTTTCCGACACCTTCGACCAGTTCTCCCAGCCGCTGATGCGCAAGCTCGGCTGGCCAACGCTGTTTTGCAACACGCTCGAGATCGACCGTGCGGGTCGAATTACCGGCTACCGTTTGCGCCAAAAGGACGGCAAGCGGAAAGCGGTCGAGGCACTGCACAGCCTCGCGTTTCGGGTGATCGCCGCGGGCGACTCGTACAACGATACGGGCATGCTCGCCGCGGCAGATTCGGGAATACTCTTCCGACCGCCCGACAACGTCGTACGAGACTTCCCGCAGTTTCCCGTGACGAGAACCTACGACGAGCTGCTCCGGGCGTTCGCAAAGGCCGCGGCCCAGCTCTGAGCGTCCGGAGACTTACGCGGCTCTCGGCGGCTCGCAACGCGACAGCCAGTAGTATCCCCGCGCGCGCGGTGGCAAGATTGCCGTGGATGGAAGCTTCGCGAAAGAAGCTCGAGGAACTCGAGCGCGCGCTGCGCGGCCACCGTGCGCAGCGGGTCTCGCTCGATGGCGAGCCGTCGCGCGCCGCGGTGGCCCTGGTTCTCGAGCCCAGAGCCGACGACGTCCATCTCTTCTTCATCCATCGCGCCGAGCACGAGGCGGATCCCTGGTCGGGACACATGGGCTTTCCCGGCGGCCGCAAGGACCCCGACGACCCGGACGTGCTCCAGACGGTGTTGCGCGAAGTTCACGAGGAGGTCGGGATCGATCTGCGCCATCACGGCCGGCTGATCGGTCCGATCGACGAGGTTCAAGGCGTCGCGCGCGGTCACCAGCTCCCGCTGGTGATCAGCCCGTTTGTATTCGCGCTGGAGGAACCGGTCGAGGCGCGGCCGAACCACGAGGTCCAGAGTGTTCTCTGGGTTCCGCTCGAGTTTCTGGCGGATTCCGCCAACGAGTCGATCGTCGAGTACTTCATCAACGGCCAGCCGATGCGCTTGCCGGCGTACATCTACCGGGACCGCACGATCTGGGGGCTGACCTTCCGCATGATTCAGAGCTTTCTGGGCGTCGTCAGCCGCGGCTGACCCAAAAAGAGACCGGGTCCCTCTTCGTTGGCTCGAGAAGAGGGATCGGCTCCGCTTTTCAGGGGTCAGGTTTCGCTCAGCGCGCGGAGCTGCTTGGGGGTCATGAACCAGGCGAGCTCTCCGCGCAGGTTGCCGCGCTGGGAAGCGATCTCGAGGCAGGCCACGGAGCCTTTCTTGAACGGCAGCGGGCAGAGATCGGGCGCGCCGGTCATGATCTGCGAGGCGAGATGCCCGAGGTCCGGTTGATGACCAACCAGGGCGAGCGCCTCGACCTGCCGGTACGGCCGAAGCGCGGCGAGGAGCCCGGCCATGCTCGCGGCGGCTGCCAGCTCCTCGAGCACCTGCCGTTCCACGCCGCCGAGCACCGTTGCGAGGACGTCTGCCGTCTCGGCCGCGCGGCGGTACGGGCTGGTGAGGATGAGATCGAGCCGCACCTCGATCGCGCGCAGGCCCTCCGCGATACGCCGCATCTTCGCCTCGCCGTCTCTGGTGAGAGCGCGATCGGCGTCTCGCCCCGTCGACGACGATTCCTCGGCGATTGCATGGCGAACGAGATAAAGTTCCATGGTAGAGATCCTTCTGCCCCTTCTAGCCCGTATTGAGCCACGAAGTCTTCTGCCGGGCCAACTGCGAGGATGGAAGTCGAGGCCAAGCTCGAAGCGCCGAGTCGAGCGATTTTCGACTCGCTCGTGCGACGCAAGCGCTTGGGGCGGTACCATGTCCGCCCGGTCGGCGTTCGCGATCTCGAGACCATCTATCTCGACACTTCCCGGGCCGTCGCAGTCGCTCCGGCCAGGCGAGCGCGGGTGGATGCGGTCAAGCTGCGTCCGGGCGAGGTGCGAGCTCCCGGTCGAGACGGGCTCGATCTCGACGCGGTGCGCCGCTCGGCGCGGCCGTGCCCTGCCGACGCCTGCCGCGGCCGGCGAGAACTCGAGCCGCTCGCGCTTCGCGTGGGCCGATTTGCCGCGGCCGCGCGCCGCGCTGACCTCGCCGCAGCTTCTTGCGGGCAGTGTGGGCTCGAGCTTCGGCGCGCCGCCGGCTCAGCGCAGCGACTCCTTTCGCTCGCGGTCCAACTCGAACTCGAGGTCGACGCCGAAGCACTTCTCCCAGAGATCGGACTTGCGCTCGGCTCCCCAGAGCTCGAGGGCCGCGTCGCGACCGGCCGTATCGAGTCGGATGCGCAGCCGGCCGTTCCTTCGCGCGACGCTCAGGTCGCGAACGACGCCGTGGTGACTGCGGTCGAAGCTGTCGGCGACACGGAGTATCGCCGTCAGCTGGATCACCAGCCGCCGGGCCTCGGGCGAGAGCTCGGTCAGCTCTTCATGCGACGGCTTCGGCGGCGCCCCCTTGTGGAATCGGGCGATCGCCGCGACTACGGCAATCTCCTCGGGCGCGAAGCCGCGAAGCTCCCCGTGGGTGATCAGATACTGCGAATGGCGGTGGTGCTTGCTGTGACTCACGTAGAGGCCGACGTCGTGGAGTAACGCGGCGAACTCGAGGAGCTCGCGTTCGCGGCGCCCGAGGCGGTGCAGGCTGCGGATCGAGTCGAAGAGCTTGAGCGCGAGAGCGGCGACGTGTCGTCCATGCGCCGCATCGGAGCGGAGGCGCTCGGCGAGCTGAAGAACGCTCCGGCGCCGGAGGTCCGGAACCCGGTCGGTGGCGGCCACCTCGTCGGCATGGCTGGCGATGAAGTCGAGAAGAATGCCTTCGCGCAGCGCCCAGTCGCACGCACGGAGCTCGTCCAGACCGAAGCCCTCGATCAACCTCTCCGCCAGCACCGCGCCGGCGGGGATCAAATCGACGCGGCGGCGGTCGAGGCCGGCGAGCTCGGAGCGCTCGTCGGCGTCGCACGCGAGAACCTGCTCGCGGACGGCGGCGAGCCGCCGGAGGCGAAGCGTGCGGTTGTGGATGCGCGCCGGCGCCTTGCCGGTCTCGAGCGAGGCCGCCATGGCGGTGAGATTCAGAAGCGTGCCGGAGGTGCCGACGAGGAGCGACGGCCGGAACCTTCGTGCGCGCCGAAACACGGGAGCCAGCATGCGGTCGATATGAGCGCGAAGCGCGGCGATCTCCCGTGGTTCGGGAGGATCGGCGCTCAGAAAGCGCTCGGTCAAGCGCACCACGCCGAGCTTCAGGCTCTCGATCCAACGGATCTGCGCGCCTTGGCCCGCGATGATCTCGACGCTACCGCCGCCGATGTCGATGACGATCGGCCGCTGGCGGCGAAAGTCGACCGCGTGCGCCGCGGCGAGGAAGATCAGCCGCGCTTCCTCGGCGCCGGTGATCACGTCGACGTGGAGCCCGAGGCGGTCCCAGACGCGGAGCGCGAACTCGCCGCCGTTCTTGGCCTCTCGCACCGCGCTCGTCGCCACGGCGAGGATCGGATCGGCGCCGTGCTTCTCGGCGAGGCGCTTGAAGGTCTCGAGCGTCCGGAAGCCGACGTCGATTGCGGCCGGCGAGAGCCGCCCGGTGCTGAGCGTCGAGCGCCCGAGCCCGACCATCTCCTTCGCGCGATCGACGATCTCGAAGCGCGTGCGCCCGACACGGGCGATCACCATGTGAATCGAGTTCGAGCCGATGTCGATCGCGGCGATCTTCATGGTGGCGGAATCGAATCCGGCACCATTCTGCCTGTCGGGGAAGAAAATTGCAGCAGAGGGGGTGTGCCTACGGCAGACTCGCGGACGCGAGCGAGGCGCAGACGCTCGGCTCGGGCTCGGCGGAGGCCCATCACCTGGTCGTGGATCATTAGGCGCTCCGAGATCCATTGCTCGGCGGCCTGCTTCAAGGCTTCGGCGTCGTCTGCGAAGAGCGGCGGCCCGATGGCGACGACGACGCGCATCCGGCGCTCGTCGAAACGCTCGAGAAAATGGTCGACGAAGCTCGCATCGTCGACCCACGCATCGCGTGCGTCGTGATAGGCGATGGCGACCGGCACGACCGCGATGCCCTTCGCGGCGGCCAGACGAAACACCCCGGGGCGAAACGGGAGGCAGCCCGGGCCGGTCGACGTAGTTCCTTCGGGAAAGACGATGATGCGCTCGCCGCCGTCGAGCAGGCCGCCGAGGTGCTCGAGCGCCCGTTTGCGCGACCCGCGGTCGTCGCGTTCGACGAACACGGTGCCGCAGAGGCGAGCGGCGGCGCCGAAGAGCGGCCAGCGCGCGAGCTCCGACTTGGCGAGAAACGTCGAGGGCGTCTGTGACATCATCAGCGGGATGTCGACGTACGAGCGGTGATTGGCGACGACGACGCAGAGGCCGCGTGGGAGCCTGCCGCTGCGCTCGACGCGGAGGCCGAGGAGACGCACGAGCGCGCCCGAGAGGTGGTGGAAGATCTCGCGCGCGCGAGCGTGCGGGGCGCCCGAGCGAGCGAGGCGAATCCTCGCGAAGACATTGCCGGCCGTGACCAGCACGGCCAAGAGGAGAAGGCGTACGGTGGCGCGAATCTTCATGATGGCGACGTGCGCGTGCTCGCTCGCGCTCGGTGTCGGCGGCCGATCCTCGGGCTGCGCACGACCATCGAACCCCGGCGCTTCGCGGCGGCCGCCCCGGGGCGCGGCGCGTGGGAGGCTACGGCTCGAGGGCGCGAAGCTCGCGACGCGACGGCCTTCGCGGAGAAACTTGCGGAAGAAGAACAGCCTGGGCTCGGCCACGGCCACCGTCTCGCCCACCGCTTCACGCCCCGTCATGGTCGACGTTTCCCCCGAGCGCGAAGACGAGCACGCAGCGCTTCGTCGCCCCCGATGTCGATCACCGTACCGGCTAGGGCCGCGGCTCCATCGAGAATGGCGCGATCGGCGGCCGGGCTCACGCAGTGCGCAGTGAATTCGGGCTGATGATTCGCGGCCGGGAGCGAATCGATGCCGATCGCCGGATGGATCGCAGGCAAGACCTGCGACACGTTGCCCATGTCCGTCGATCCGGTTCCCCGTTCGAGTAGATCTCCGAGGTCCGGAAACTGGCGGCCGAGCGCTTCGGCGTTTCGTCGATAGAGCTCGGAGAGCTCGTGATCGTGCCGCATCTCGGCATACGGTTCGTGGGGCTCGCAGAGGCGCAGACGTGCACCCGCGGCGAGCGCGCCGGCTTCGAAGCAGCGCCGGACGCACGATTCCAGCACGACGAGGTTCGCGAGGTTCCTCGCTCGGACCATGTAGGTGCCGTGAGCCCGATCGGTGATCCGTTCCGGCGTGGTGCCCGCGCGGGTGAGGATGCCGTGCACCCGATCGGTCGCTTGGAGGCGGGGTCGCAGGAGCCCGATCGCGACCTGCGCGATCGTCAACGCCGCGGCGGCGTCGACGCCTAGCTCGGGCGCTCCGAACGCATCGGCGGACTCGCCCGAATACTCGACGTCGAACTGCGCGAAGGCGAGCAGCGGCGGCTCGGCGACGTCGACCGGTGCGGGATGAACCATGAGAGCCGCATCGACGTCGTCGAAGCCTCCGCGCTCGAGTAGGAGTGCCTTGCCGTTGCCGAACTCTTCGGCCGGCGTGCCGATGATCGTCAACGTGATGCCGAGGTCGTCGACGAGCTCGCGAAGACCGAGCCCAGCGCCGAGCGCGATGGCCGCGATCAGATTGTGGCCGCAGGCATGGCCGATCTCGGGAAGGGCATCGTATTCGGCACAAATCGCGAGCTCGAGCGCCCCGCGCCCGGTACGCGCGATCAGGGCGGTTGGCAGCTCGAAGACGCCGAGGTCGACGTCGAATCCGCCTCGCTCGAGCTCCCGAGCGAGCCATGCGGAAGCCTGCACCTCCTCGAAGCCGACCTCCGGGTTGGCGTGGATCCGATGGCTGAGCTCCACGAGTGAATCGGCGGCTTCGGCGATTCGCCGCCGAGCAACGTCCTTTGCTCTCATCGCGACGGCCAGCATTCGTCCCGTCGCGTGTGGCTCGGACGGTGATACTCGAGGAATGCGCGGAGTCCTTCTTCGCCCATGTACCGGGTGAGCGCGCCCAACGGTGCGATCGAGAGATCGACGAGCACTAGCGCGTCGAGGCTGTCGCGAAAGTCCGGGTCCCGGGCGAAGCCGAGCACGCGGCCGCCGAGCTTGAGGTACTGTTTCAGCAGAACCGGCAGGCTTCGCTCCCCGCGCTCGAGCTCGCGGACCTCTCTCTCGAGCAAACCGAGATCACGCGACGGCTCGAAATGAGCCCGGCGGGACGACGCAAAGCTCGGCCCGAGCGGGCTACGTGACTTCACGAACCTTGCCAGCGCCGGCAGCGAGCTCACCTCGCGCAGGAACTCGACGATGCGCCGCTGGGTATGTGCGCGAAATTCGTTGCTGACGCTGACGGCCCCGAAGAGAAGCTTGTAGCGAGGATTGCGCGCGACGAACTCTCCGATTCCCCGCCAGAGAAGGAAAAGCGCGGAGTACGTTCTCTGGTACTCCGGCCGCACGAAGGACCGGCCGAGCTCCAGCCCCGGAACGAGCCGGGCGATGAGCGGCTCCTCGTACGCGAAAAGCGTCGAGGTGTAGAGGCCATCGACCCCGAAGCGTGGCACGATCGCATCGGTGGCGCCGCAACGGTACGACCCGACTACCTCGCTCCGCTCCGCGTTCCAGAGCACGAGGTGAAGATAATGCGAATCGAACCAGTCGAGGTCGATCCGCTTTCCCGTCCCCTCGCCGACCGCGCGGAACGTCAGCTCGCGAAGTCGCCCAATCTCGTAGAGCAAGTGAGGGATCGCATCGGCCTCGGCCGAGAACGCGACGAGCGGGCCGGTCCGCGCCAGCACGGCCGCAGCGGGAAGCTTCCGAACCTCGCCTGCGAGTTCGCCGCCATCGGCGGGCGGGGCGATCGGCTCGGACGTGACACCGGGTGATGGCTCGAAGGCGCCGTGATCCCTGAGCTCCGTCATCCGCCCTGACCTCCCCGAGGAATCAGCGGCTTGCCGCGTCCTCACGCCTCGAATGATGCACGGCGTCTGTTTCGGTCAGGCGATCAGCGCGTTATGCCTTGGTGAAAAGACGAGAGCGGATTCGTGTTCTAGATCGGGCGTCGCGGTCGGCGGCCGGGGAGGAGCATCGCTCGCGCTCGAGCTCTGCAAGCGCGACTCGGACGATTTCGACCGCTCCGATTAGGACCTCCGGCCGGGCGAGCGACTCGGGCATGAGCTGCTGCAGAACCTGTCGGTCGTGCCAGTCGCCGAGCTCGTGCTGCACCGTGCGAGCGCACTCGAGAACGGGCTCGGCCGCTTCGTGTTTTCCCTTCAAGTCTTCACTCCGCCGTCATTGCCGATTCACCACGCGCAGTTAACGTAGAAGCGAAGAAAGGGAGGGACCCATGATGTCGAACTTGTGGCTATCGGGACAATGTGAGGTCATGACGCAAAGACCGGTTTCCACCGAGGGTGCAAGGCTTCCGTGTCAAGTTGAGGATTCACCCGTGTGGCCGGCCGAAGGGCCGAGGAAGTTGATGGTGGCACTCCTCGACGATGCCCTCCGATGCGTGTCGGTAGACTTCCCCGAACAGTTGTGGCGCGAAGCGGCTCGTTGGATTTTTTCCGACGATCGCGCGTATCCTTTTTCGTTCCTGAATGTGTGCGACGCTGTCGATATGGATCCCGAGTGGCTGCGTCACGTGGCCCGTAAGGGTTGCGGCAAGGCGCCAAGAAACTTCGCCCGTTCGCACCGCAAGCGGCTCAGCGAGGCCACGCGAAAGATCGCGACTCGTTGAACCATGACTGTCGCGGTAGGGACCGGGGTTGCCCCCGGCCCCCCCGCACAGATCCCGGCGTGCGGGATTACCGCACCGGGCTCCTGCCTCGGGTGATAGCGGCGACATGCCAACCGGGCAGCCTTCGCATCCGCTCGAGCTCACTTGGCGCGCTCGACCGGCACAGAGTCCGGGACGCGTTTTGCTCAAGCCGATTCCCCTTGTTTCACCGTATGGAACTCTCATCCACTGCGCCTCGCCGGTTTTGACCGGCGCACGGAGACGACCATCAAGACGCGCGGCGTATCAACCGCGCCGAATGATATGGCCGAGCGCGACTGGCTGGCGCAGGCGGTGAAACAGCACCGTCACCGCGCCGGCGACGAGCATCACCGTGGCGAGATCCTGCAGGAACGCCACGGCGTGCACGGCGTGATCACTCTCCATGGCACGCTCGAGCCCTCGGGACGGGAGCAAGGCCGCGGCGGATCATTTCATCGCGCGCCGGGCGAATCCTCGCGGCCGTCGCTTCCGCCGACGGCTTGCCTCCTTCTGACGCCTCTCGGCCTGCTCGACCAGCACCTGCTGGCTGCTCCGCGCGCCGTCGGCGCCTCGCACGTACGTGCCGTCGGGCTGCATCTCCCAGGCGCCGTGATCGGGTGCCAGCTGCGCGTCGATCACCGTGCGGAGCTCCTGGCGCAGCGCCGGATCCTCCACCGGCACGACCACCTCGACCCGGCTCTCCAGGTTGCGCTTCATGCAGTCGGCCGAGCCGATGAAGTACTCCTCCTCGCCGCCGTTGCGGAAGTAGTAGATGCGCCCGTGCTCGAGGAAGCGGCCGACGACGCTGACCACGCGGATGGTCTCCGACAGACCGGGCACGCCCGGCCGCAGCCGGCAGGTGTCGCGCACGATCAGGTCGACCTTCACGCCGGCCCGCGACGCGCGGTAGAGCGCGCGCGTGATGTCGACGTCCTCGAGCGCGTTCATCTTGAACTGGATCAGCCCCGGCGTCCCGGCGGCCTGGTGCGCGATCTCGCGCTCGATCTTCTGCGAGCAGCGCCTTCTTGAGCACCGTCGGCGCCGGCAGGAGCTTGTGATACGCCCGCTTCGGGCGGTAGCCGGTCGTCAGGTAGTTGAACAGCTCGGTCAGGTCCTGCCCGATCGACGTCGTCGCAGGTGAGCAGCCCGAAGTCGCTGTAGATGCGCGCCGTGCCCGGGTGGTAGTTGCCGGTGCCGATGTGGGCGTAGCGCCGCAGGCCGTTGTAGTCCTGGCGCACCACCAGGATCACCTTGCAGTGGGTCTTCAGTCCGACCACGCCGTAGGTGACGTGGATGCCGAACTCCTCCAGCCGGCTCGCGAACTGGATGTTGGCCGCCTCGTCGAAGCGGGCCTTCAGCTCCACCACCACCGCCACCTGCTTGCCGTTGCGCGCCGCCTCCATCAGGTAGCCGATCATCCTCGCGTCGCTCGACGTGCGGTAGAGCGTCATCTTGATCGCGCGCACCTTCGGGTCCTCGCTGGCCTCGCGGAGGAAGCGCTCGACCGACGTCGCGAACGACTCGTAGGGGTGCTGCAGCAGGAGCGAGCCGGCGTCGCGGATGATGTGGAAGATGTTGCGCCGCGTGTCCTGCAAGCGCGGGTGGTCGACCGGGTGGTGCGGCGGATCGTGCAGCGCCGGGTCGTCGAGGGCCGCCATCTCCATCAGGTCGCGCAGCGCCATCATCCCGTCGACCTCGAAGACGTCCGCGCGCTCGTCGAGGCCGAGCTCGGCGGCGAGCATGCCGCGGTGCACGGCGCCCATCTCCCGGCCCACCTCGAGACGCACGATCGGCGCGAACCGGCGATCGCGCAGCTCGGACTCGATCATCGCCAGCAGATCGTCGGCCTCCTCCTCGTCGCGCTCGGTGTTGGCGTTGCGGGTGACGCGGAAGAGCTCGCACGCGTCGATCTCCATGCCGGGGAAGAGCAGGTCGAGGTTGTGGGACATCACGTCCTCGAGCGGGACGAAGGTGCGACCGTCCGCCGACGCGGAGGAAGCGGGGGATGCCGGCGCCGACCGGGACCTTGACGCGCGCCAGCATCTGATCGGGGTCGTTCGGGTAGCGCACCGTGACGAGCAGGTTGAGCGACAGGTTCGAGATGAACGGGAAGGGGTGCGCCGGGTCCATCGCGAGCGGCGTGACCAGCGGGAAGACGTTCTTGCAGTACTGCTCGCGGAGCGCGCCGCTGCTCCGCCGCGGGCAAGGCGTCGTACGACGTGACGTGCACGTCGTGCTCGCGCGAGCAGCTCGAGGAGCTCCCCGAGCAGCGCGCGCCGCACGGCGTTCGAAGTCGCGGATCTCGCTGTAGCACTCGGCGATCTGCTGCTGCCGGCGTGCGGCCGTCGACGGTGAGCTCCTGGACGCCGGCGGCGACCTGCTGCTTCAGGCCGCCGATGCGCTTCATGAAGAACTCGTCGAGGTTCGACGCGGTGATGGCGAGGAACTTGACCCGCTCGAGCAGCGGGGTCCGCGGCGTCCTGCGCCTCGTGCAGGACCCGGCGGTTGAACGCGAGCCAGGTCAGCTCGCGGTTCAGGTAGAGCAGCGGCGAATCGAGGTCGGTTGCGGGATCCGGTCCCGCCTGGTCCGTGGTGACCTCTTCGGCCGGTCTCGTCTGTGCCATCGCCTCCGCTCCCTTCGTCCGGCCGGATGGAGCCGGGGAGGCGGAGTGTAGCCCAACTCCCCGGCTTCGTAACCACCCACCCCCCCGGCGCCTATGCCCCCGAATTGGGGGCGGACGCGCTCACCCCGGCAACGCAGCGGTCGAGCCGCGGCGCCACAGCGTTGCATGTCGCCTGCGTGCGCTCGTCGAGCACGACCCTACACGGAGGCGGCGCCCTCTCGGCCCCCGGCGGCGCGCCTGCCGGACAGATCCCGCCCATTTAACTGTGAACTCCCGATGAAGCTCCGTGCGAATTGGCGCGCAGCACTTCCGCGTTGGCGGCGCCGCTAGCAGCCGCAATATTGACGTCACGCGTCCGTCATGTGGGCTTCACATTCTCCGGCTAGGCTTCCCGTCGTGCATGCTGGAGGTCAGCTGCCTGCCGATTCGCATCGCCGGGACGTAAACCACGATCTGCGTTGGGCGGTGGTGCGTCTGGTGTTAGGGATCGGACAGATGATCGGCGCAGCGACGGCGCTGTGCTTGATTATCAGGGGAGGCTTCAACGAGTTGGCCCTCGGCACTGTTGTTGTCACCTGCGTCTTTACCACGATCAGCATTGTGCTTTTCGGGAATCGGAGACCTCGGGCCACGTGAGGGCGGTGCGGAAACCATTTGACACATCCGTGCGATACCATGCGCTTGGAGCCTCAACTCCATGACCTCTCTCGTCGGTCGTGCGGAGCCGCTCGCTAGGGCTTCCCGTGGCCCCGACGACCTGCGAATAGATGGACGAAGCTCTCGACCGCATCGTCTCGGGTGCCGAGTGCCGGCACTTCCCAGCGCGTAGTGGCCCTCGCGGAGCGCAGGTCCATCGGTCCAAAGTCTTCCGAGCTGCGAGGCAACCCGCTTTGGTTCGAGCCCAGATACCTCGGCGATTAGTTCGGAAACACCCGTGGCGCTTCACGTAAGGCATTCGCCGGCACCTCAGTGGTCGTGCCGGCGCGGACCTCGACCTGCAACTTACGGTACGCCGTGCCGTACATGGAGGCGACCAC
Source organism: uncultured delta proteobacterium (assembly GCA_963745025.1). Lineage (GTDB taxonomy): Bacteria > Desulfobacterota > Binatia > JACPRU01 > JACPRU01 > CAVQIG01. The sequence continues at coordinate 125,115 of CAVUWD010000006.1, read as the reverse complement.
GTACCGGCCCGGGGGAAGCGCCAGCGAGGCCGGTTCTTCGCCATTCCGCCAACCCTGGTTGTTGACGTCTGGGTGAAGTAGCGTGCCGTCGGACGAATAGACATCGAACGGACGGCGGACATTGTTGTAGCTCAGGCTTCCACTCACACGTACGTCGGTGTCGGTCTCTACGCGGAGATAGCCCAGATCCGTACCCTCGTTGACCGTAGCATCTGGTGGGGGCGCCAGAACCTGCGCTGCCTCATTCCACCGGACGGCGGCTGGCGGCATTCGCGCGGAGCACGACACCAGGAGTGACGCAGCGATGAGAAACTTCACGGAGCGCGACACGCTTCGGCTCATTAGTCTTCTTGATGCCACGCCGTCCGGCAAAAGGCCAATCGCTCGCAAACCAACAGGCCCCTGAGCCGCTGTTCGCGAACAGACCTCTGCCCAATTAACGCGCTTCGTCCGCCTGGTAGCCCACCCGGTACGGAGCACAACGACGAGACATGGCAGATTCATTTTGCTCGCCAAGCTCTTGGCAAGTCCCTGCGAGGTCCGCAGGTCGTGCGGTCGCAAACGGTTTTCAGATTGGTGCTGGCCATGTGCGTGCGCATTCGGCGCCGACCGCCGAGCTGCCGGTCAAGCGTATCGAGATCTGTAGCGCTCTCACCGTTCAACGCGGGTAAGAAGCGGCGGGTCTGAGCTATGGGACGCGCCGAGGCCTTCACCGTGGTTCGCTGCCGCGATGTGAAGCCCGCGCAGCATCGCCGTCTTCTTTACCTGGTGCGATTGCATGCGGCGTAAGATGTCGTCCAGCACCTGGACCGCCTTCACGATGTGCGGACCCTTGTTCAGCATCACGCACTCAGCCCGCTCTCCCATGGCGGCGTCGGTGATCTCTGCGCGAGAGGGCTGCCCCGTCTTGGCCAAGCTCTCGAGAACCTGCGTGGCCCAAATGACCGGCAGGTGAGCCGCCTCGCTGACCCAGAGGATTTCCTCCTGAACTTCGGCCAGGCGCTCGTATCCGCATTCGACAGCGAGGTCACCTCGCGCGATCATGATCCCGGAGCGGGGATGCTGGAGCGCCGCCAGCGCGAGCTCCGCCAACCGCTCGAAGGCGCGGCGGGTCTCGATCTTGAGGATGATGCCAATTTGCTCCGCTCCCACCGCGCGCAGTCGACGGCGCAGCTCGAGAACATCGGATTCACGCTGCACGAACGACAGTCCGATCAGGTCTGCGTGTGCCGCCGCGAAGCCCAGATCCTCGATGTCCTTGGGGGTGAGCGCCGGCAGCCGGAGGTCGCTATCGGGAAGATTGATTCCCTTGTCGCTGCGGAGCGTGGCTCCTTTCGCGGCGCATTGCACGATCTCCACCTGAACGTGGTCTTTGCGGACGCGTCGAATCATTCCGCCGATTCGCCCGTCGTCGAACCAGATTCGCTCCCCGGCCTTTACCTGGGAGAATACTTCGGGGAGCGTGCATGGAACGCGGGGAGGGGCCAGCAAATTGCCGTGCCGATCGCGGAGGGCCCCTGCTCCCGGGGCAGATGCGCTCGAGAGGACTAGCGTATCGCCGAGCTCGAGCCGGATGCCGCCTTCCGTGGCGGGCAAGGGTCCGACGCGTGCGGTGCGCTCACGATGCCTCGCGGTTTTTTCGAGCCGCAGCGCGGTTCCCGGAGTCACGTACGCGGTCTGTGAAGACTCGCCGACGCGCGAGGCGCCGACTGCGTCTCTCAGGTGAATCACGCGGACCTTTTCGCGCGCGTCCCGGAATACGACGCGAGCTCCCGCACGGGTGCGGGCCAACCACTCACGCGGGACGTGCACGACCGCGTCCCCCTCGTGCGGGGCCGGCTCGGGAGAATCACTTGGCGTGAGCCAGACCCGCGCCGGAAGGACCACTCGCCCGAGGCGATCACGGAGCGGACGCCACTTCAGGACTTGCGGGCCCGGCTCGATCTCGCCCGTTCGAAGCTTCGGTCCGGACAGGTCCATGAGCAACCGGCACGGCCGCCCGACCTCTCGCCGTGCTCTGTCGAGGTGGGCGGCGATTCGCGACCAGATGACCGAGTCGTCGTGCGCGCAGTTGATGCGCATGCAATCCATCCCGCGAGTCACAAGCTCTCGGACCAGCGGGTAGTCGCTCGCCGCTTCGGAGGGCATGGTGACCATGATGCGCACGCCTCGATGAGGCGGCGGCGGGCCGAGCAGACCATTCGTATTCTCTCGAAGGAGCTCCCGACCCTCGGCTGCTTTTGAGCCGTCGAGGGGAGCCGTTCGTGTTGCACTCCGAAGAACGAGACGCCCGAGAATCCACAAGACGCGATCCAGGTTCGGCAAGACTTGTGCTTCCGCGCGCCCGAGCGAAGACAAGCCGACGTTCGCAAGCCGCGCCTGAAGCCCGCGAACGTCGTAACGACGAAGGGCCAGGTAGTGGATCAGATTGCGAGCGCTCTCACGCCGTAGCGCGGGCATCGCGGAGAGCTTCGCCGCAAGCTCCAGCTCGCTCTCGACCAGAGAGCGGTGCAGGCGGAGAAGATCGCCTCGCAGCGAACGCAGCTCACGTGCCGTGGGCGGGTGTTGCATGCCGCATCCTGTCACGCTTCCAGGGAACGGGAGGTTATGATTCCTTTAAGAATTGGTGAGCGGGCGATAATCCATTTCGCCGCCGTTCGCGAAGCTGTTGCTTGAGACTCGTCATCGCGAGTACTGGGAGAAAGTCGACGATACGGGCGTTCATCCGAAGCCGTTCCAACTCGACCCGATAGAGCTCTTCTGCCGCTTCGAGAGGCAGACCCGCCTGTGCCGCAAGCTCCGCGATCTGGGGCGCGAATTTCGCGAGGGCGGGGGCAGCTGTGGCTTGAGCGTTCATGACGTTACGGTGGACGCGGCTCGAGATCCGGAATCCTATGCGTGGATTTGCAAGGTTCGGACCAGCGATGAATCCACCAGAATTGCTTGCTCTGCCCGCCCGCAGTTCCCGGGGGTGATAACGTCCTTCTCACAATCTAGAAGAGCCGACGATGGATGACCCTTGGATCAACCAGGTCGCAGGAAAACATCGCCCGATTTTGTCAGCGAACTTCTGACTCGGGACGCTAGCGATCCACACCGCCCCGAGTCATGCGCGGGCGCGGGCGACCGCGTACGTGAAGCGTTGACAGGGAACGTGCAGGCCGGCCATTGAGCCGTGAAAGATCATGGCGCCTGCCAACTTGGCCATCGCCCCATCACCTCGCGGCCGTCTTCCGGCCGCGTCCGGCGAACGATCGTCATGTCGGCGGCCGGGGAGCAGTGTCGCTCCCGCTCGAGCTCCGCAAGCACGACCCGGACGATTTCGACCGCTCCGAGCAGGACCTCCGGCCGGGCGAGCGACTCGGCCATGAGCTGCTGCAGGACTTGGTGGTCGTGCCAGGCGCCGAGCTCCTGCTGCACCGCGCGAGCCCATTCGAGAACCGGCTCGGCCGCTTCGTCGCCGAGCGCCCGAGCGAGCTCGACGCGGTAGCGGAGACGCTTGGTTGCGATCCGCAGCCCGTGAACGGTCGTCACTGCACACGTCTGCTCGGCTCGCGACAGCGCCGCTTGCCAGTCGCGCCACGCCGCTTCGACTCGAGCGAGAACCGCGCGCTGCACGTCATGCGGCTGCGTCTGCTGCAGTAGGTTCGTGATGACGGTCTCGAGCCGATCGGCGAAGCCCGAGAGATCCTTGTCGAGGAGCCGCCGCCGAGCACGAATCATCTCGTCGACGCGTTGCTTCTCGAGATGCTCGCGCACGAGCGTCCACGCCGCACGCTTGCGCGGGCTGCGGGTGGCTTTCCGGCGCTTTGCGACCGTCTCGAGTATGACGTCGTAGTTGCGCCAGGCGCCGAGCGCCCGACGCACGCGCCGGAGCGTCTTGCGGAGGCGTTGAACGCGCTTCGGCCGCGGCGCCGGCGAGAGTGCGGAGAGCACTTGCTGGAGGCGGCGCGTCACTACCCGCAGGTCGTGAACCGCGTCGGGGTCCCCTGTCGCGAGGACGTTGCCGAGGACCGCGGAGAGGTCGTGGATGTGCTCCTTGACGAGCTTCGACAACCCAAGCGCATCGGCATTCTCCGACGTCTCTTGTGCAGGAGCGCCTGGCGTCTGCACGGGTTCCGCCGCCGCTTCGTGTTTTCCCTTCAACTCTTCACTCCGTCGTTACGGCCGATTCACCACGAGCAGTTCGCGTAGACGGGAATGACGGACGGGTCGGCGACGGCCAACGCCGACGCAGCGGAGGCGGCGGAGCGGTCGAGCGAAGCACGCGGATCGTACCTTCGTTCGGCGCTATCCGACCCGCGTCGCCAGGCGCGCGAGTAAGACCTCCTGAGCGCGCTTGGGCTCCGGGCCCAGAGGCTCGGCTTTACGATACGTGCCGTCGGCCTGAAGCTCCCATGCCTGGGAGTCGTCTTCGAGGTATGTCGTGATGCCCTCCTGGACGACACGCTCGCGCAGCTCCGGGTCCTCGATCGGGAAGCACGCCTCGACGCGGCCGAAGAAGTTTCGTTGCATCCAGTCCGCGCTGCCGCAGTAGGTGCGATGCGTGCCGCCGGCGAGGAAATAGAAGATTCGACAGTGTTCGAGGAAGCGCCCGACGATCGAGCGCACGCGAATGTTTTCGGAAAGCCCCGCGACGCCGGGCTTCAGACAGCACATGCCGCGAACGACGAGATCGATCGGCACGCCCGCCTGCGAGGCGCGATAGAGAGCCTCGATGATGGTCGGCTCGATCAGCGCGTTCATCTTGGCAGCGATGCGGGCCGGCTTGCCCTGACGAGCGTTCTCCGCCTCCGCCTCGATGAACTCGACGAGCGCCTTGTGCAGCGAAAAGGGCGACTGCAGGAGCTTCTTCAGCTCGCTCACTCGTCCGAGCCCGGTGAGCTGTTGGAAGAGATTGTGGACGTCTTCGCCGATCTCTTCGTTGCACGTGAGCAGGCTGAGATCCGTGTAATTCCGGGTGTTGGCCGTGTGATAGTTGCCGGTGCCGAGGTGCACGTAGCGTTGCAAGTTGGCTCCCTCGCGACGCACGACGAGCAGCATCTTGGCGTGTGTCTTGTATCCGACGATTCCGTAGACGACTTTGGCGCCGAGCTCCTGCAGCCGCGTGGCGAGCTCGATGTTGGCTTGCTCGTCGAAGCGCGCGCGGAGCTCGACGACCGCGGTGACCTCCTTGCCCGCACGGGCGGCGCGGAGCAGGGCCTCCGCCATGGGAGAATCCTTGCCGGTGCGGTAGAGGGTCTGCTTGATCGCCAGTACGTTCGGGTCGTCCGCCGCCTGGCGCACGAGCTCCACGACCGGGGCGAACGACTGGTACGGATGATGGAGCACCACGTCGCGCGTGCGGATCGTCTCGAAGATGTCCTCACTCGCCGAGAGCACCTTGCCGAGGCCGGGCGTGAACGGCGGATACTTGAGATCGGGTCGATCGACGAAGTCGTAGAGCCTCGACAGCCGATTGAGGTTCACGGGCCCGTCGACGACGAAGAGGTCTTCACGCGAGAGCTCGAACTGCTCGAGGAGGAATTCGGTCACCGGGGCGCTCGAGTTCGTCGTCACCTCGAGGCGCACGGCACTGCCGTAGTTACGCCGGAAGAGCTCGCCTTGGAGCGCGTGCAGTAGATCCTCGACTTCTTCTTCGTCCACCCATAGGTCGCTGTTGCGGGTGACTCGGAATTGATTGCAGCCTTTCACCGCCATCCCCGGGAAGAGCACGCCGACGTGGGCATGAATGATCGACGAGAGCATGACGAATTCGAACGGCGCCTGCGTGATTTCTGCCGGCAGCGCGATCAGCCTCGGCAGCACGCGAGGGGCTTGAACGACCGCGTGCTCGCTCTGCCGGCCGAAAGCGTCCTTGCCTTGGAGCGAGACCACGAAGTTCAGGCTCTTGTTGACGATTTTCGGGAACGGATGCGCGGGATCGAGTCCGATCGGTGTCAGAACCGGAAGCACTTCGCGCTCGAAGTAGCGCTGGATCCAGCGCCGTCGCGCAGGATTCCAGGTGGATCGCTTGAGGATGCGGATACCCTCGCGATCGAGGGCCGGCAGCAAGTGCTCGTTCAGGATGCGGTACTGCTCGACGACGAGCTGCCGGGCGAACTCGGCGACCCGTGCCAGCACCTCGTGCGGGCGGAGGCCGTCGGGCCCCGCCTTCGCCACTCCCGCGACGATCTGCTGCTTCAGCCCCGCCACGCGGATCTCGAAGAACTCGTCGAGGTTCGAGCTCGAGATCGTCAGGAACCGCAGGCGCTCGAGGAGCGGAGTCGACGCATCGCGCGCTTGCTCGAGGACGCGAAGGTTGAACTGCAGGAGCGAGAGCTCGCGGTTGAGAAACGGGCTCGCGCTCGTGGGCGGGCTCGCTTCGTTCGTGGACTCGGGGGTCGCGGTTGCGGGTTGAGTGGACACCAGCCAGACTTTAAACCGGACGACAAGGGGTGAGGTCAAGGTGTCGTGAGGGCTTGGTGAACGGGTAATTTCGTGCCGCGATTGAAGTCCGCGAGAAGACTTCGGTATGCTTTGCGGCTCCGATGCGTCGCCGCCGGCTTGCGCGGATGGCCGGCCTCCACGGAGAAGAGGGAGATCGAAAGATGAAACTGAAGCGACTCGAAGAGGCTGCGGATACGGCGCTCAAGGCTGCGCAGAAGGCGGCTGCCGGGCTGGCGCAGGCGGAGAGAGGCTACAAAGCAGCGACGGCGAGCGTGAGCGCGGCCGAGGCCGCTCTGCGGCGCGCCCGCCGCGAGCTCAAGCAGGCGAAGAAGGTGGCCAAGTCGGCACAGAAGGACGCTCGCAGGGCTTCGAAGAGACTCTCCAAGGCGCGCAAGAAGGCGAAGCGGAAGGCACAAGAGCCGGCGTCGCCAAGCGCGGCGGGCAAGACGATGGCCGCGAAGAAGTCGTCCCCGCAGGCGCGATCGTCCCGAGTTACCGCCACGCGCGTTGATCGCTCCGCGGAGTTGCCGGAGATCGAGGAAAGTCCCGCCGTCGCTCCGATCGTGCCACCGAAGCCACCGGCCGCAGATACGGCGACATAGCCGCGAGGTTACGGCGTCGGGAGTGCTGGCCGAATGACCCGCCACCGGCCGAATCGCGACCCTTGCGGTTCGCGCATGTCATGCTATGAAGAAGGTCGTCGCGCTAGATCCGGCTGCAGAGCGGTGAGGAAGAGCGGGAAACCATGGTCGAAGGGGCACAGCAGGAGGCGCGGAGGATAAGTGGGGACCTCGACCGCCTCGCCACCGAGTTCGACGTATCCCGCCAAGATCTCGTCCGTCTGTACGATGACGGTCTGAACGAGCTCACGGCGGCGGCCCGGATTCGCACGTTTCTTCCGATCCTCGTCACGCGTCGTATCGAACGGTCGCTCAGGAGACTCGGTCGGGTGAGGCAGAATCCCCCGGCCCAGCAGAGCCCGTCGCCCTCCTGAAGATCGACGAGAGCGGGCGCCGATCAGCCCGTGGACGATCGCTCGAGAATGGGGATCGGCGCCCTTGAGACCGGCGCCGCTCAGGTCGGCCTGACTGGGAGCTAGGATGCAGACGACGCGGCGGCGCCACCCCTCCTCGGCTGCTCCTTCACCGTCGGCCGCCAACCCGGGCGCGCAGGCACCGCCGATCGACGGCGCGCCGACCGCTGGGAAGAGTTAACCGCAAAATCGCATCCCGCTAACCGAACGGTAACGGTGAGGGTGGTATCTCGGAAGCGCTCTGGCTTCCGCTCTTCCATATCGGCCGGCTTCCGAAAGGAGTCCGAAGTTCGCGAGACCCGAGCTTCCAGAAGCTTGGGGAGAGCGGAACGGGTGGAGTCTGCCCGCGGCTCGCCGTCGTGCGGTTCTCGCCCTCGCCGCGCTGATCGATGCGGACCCGGACCACGGTCGGCACGTGGCACGGCTCGCGCTCGAGCTCTTCGATTCGGCAAAGGAAATCCACGGTCTGGGCCCGGTGGAGCGCGAGCTGCTCGAGTGCGCAGCGCTCCTTCATGACGTCGGGACCTCCGTCAATCACTTCAAGCATCACCGGCATTCGCAGTACTTGATCCTGCATAGCTCGCTGCCCGGTTTCGAGCGCGAAGAAGTCCGCTGGATCGCCACGATTGCACGCTTCCATCGAGGAGCGCCTCCGAAGCCCACGCACGACGATCTGAAAGAATTCGACGCCGAGGCGGGTAGACGAATCATACGGCTGGCGGCGATTCTCCGCGTCGCCGACGGTCTCGATCGCGGCCACCAGGCGATCGTACGGCACCTGCGCCTGGCACGGCTGAACGGCGGCCAGGTGATCGAGATCGACACGGCGGGACGCGAACCCCTGCTCGAGCTCTGGGCCGCGCGGCGCAAGGCAGATCTCTGGGAGCGATGCTTCGGGGTCGAGCTCGGCTTTCGGGTAAGAAGGAACCGGCGGCGGAACCGCCGAAAGCGCCTCGGAAGGCTAGCCGGCGAAAACGCTTTTGCCATCGGGGGTACCCGCCGCGTCGGTCGGCAGCCGCAGACCGCGTCGGTGGCGCGCTCTCGCTGACTCGGTAGAAGCGCCATAGGAGGCAGCCATGGGTGTGATGCCGACCGAATCTTCCCTCCTCTTCGCGTTCTCGGTATGCGTCGTCGTCTTCGTGATGATTGCGGCGCGAGTGAGCCCTTCGGCCAAGGGTGGGGAGAGGGGTAGTTCGCGATGATGGACTTCGCCTTTGCCGTCGTCGCAATGGCGACCTTCGGCGCGATCGTTCTCTCGCGGCTCGTCGAGCGCATGCTCAACGAGCTCGTCCTAGAGCTCTTCGGCGAATCGCCCGCGCTCCGCGCACGATAGAGCGCTGCTCGCGAGCGGAAGCGGTCGTCAGTCAACGCAGAAGGCCAGCCGCGACTTCCATGCAGAAGAGGATCACGATGGCGATCTCGAGCAGCAGAAGGCGTCGGTCGCGAGCGACGCCGAGCACGAGCTCCAGCGCCTCCTGGACGCTACGGAGCTTCAGCTCGAGCGCTTGAAAGCGGTCGGCCAGGTCGAACTCGGCCCGCAGCTCGTCGTAGATCCGGTTCATCACCGGGTCTTCCCAAGTCTCGTCGGGCTTGTCGAGCAGGTGGAGCACGGCGAGCACTTCGTTGCGGGCGCCCACCGCGGCGCCGATGAAGCGATGGAGCGGTCGCGTCCAGAGCGACACCGTGCCGCGCATCTCGAGGCGGTCGACGAGCTTGTCGGTGCGGGCGAAAAGATCCTCCACGATGTGCTCGTAGTACTCGAGCGCCGCACTCTGGGCGACGGTGTGGGCGACCACGCCGATGCGGTCCTCGGTCAGCTGATCGAGAACGAGCGCGCCTTGGGTCACCCCGGCCTTCGCCGTCGAGTCCTCGCGGACGGAGAACTGCTCCTGCGTCGCCGGCGGCGACAGCGCGGGATACGCCCGGCGAAGCCTCTCGAGCTCGGCTTCGCGCCGTGCCGGCGGCACATCGCGAAAAACCACCGCCCCGAACGGATAGGCGAAGACCTCACCGCCGCCGGCGAGCGCGGAGCGCAGCTCGTGAGTCGAGCGTTTTGCAGCGGGGAAGAGGGTCGCCCAGTCCCGGAGGGAGACGTTTTCGACGAAGGCGACGGCGTTGAACTGGCTCTCGGGCATCGGAGTGAACGAGGAGGGCGCGGCCCCGGCGGGCCCGATCCTGGGGATGCGTAGCATGGAAGCGTGCCGCTCTAAAGCTTGGCCCGTCTCTCGGGGCGCGGTCCGCGCGGTTCGACGAGCGGCGGCAGGCTCACGCCGCGGAATTCCTCGTCGAGCAGCTTCGCTTCGCAGCGCCGCGGATCGCAACAAACGGTGGCCAGGAAGCAACCCGGCTCGTCGGTCCAGAGCGAGGCCAGGCGACAGCGGACGCAGGCGATTCGCAGCAACATGGTGCACCTCCGATCAGCCCGAACGGTAACAGGCGCAGGCTTCGGCGGGATGAGCATCGGGTGAAATCGAGGTGAATTCCGCGGCTGGGTGGGTGGGGGGACGGCCATTGCCGGCCGCCCCCCGGGAGGAGAGCCGGGGATGATGGGCGGCTCTCTCGCTTTTCACGAGACGATTTCGCGGATCGCCTCGCCGGGAATCTTCTACTCTGCGGCGGTTACGTACGCATGAGCGGATGATCACGCTCTCATGAAACGCCTTCCAACAGGTCACGCACGCTCTCGCGGAGCCCCGCTACGGAGAACGGCTTGCCGAGCACGCGTTGCGCACCGCTCCGCTCGAGTTCGCGCTCCAGCCGCTCGCACGCGAGGGCGCTCACCACGAGCACCGGCAGCGCGGCGAACCGCGGCTCGCGCCGCGAGCGTAGCTCGCGCAGCACCTGCCAGCCGCTCTGCAGCGGCAGCAGGAGATCGAGGATCAGCAGATCCGCCGGCGACTCGCGGAGCGCCCGCAGCGCCGCAGTGCCGTCCGCGACGACCGTGAGGAGATGCCCATCTTGGTTTAGGTTGTAGGCAATCAGGTTGGCGATCGACGGATCGTCCTCGGCGACGAGAATCCGCGACGGGACGCTCCGGTCGGCGGCACGATGGCTGCGATTGCAGATCGGGCAGGCGTCGTCGTCCGACTCGGTCACCCACGCCGGCCTCCCGCCCCGCCATTCCACCGAGCGCGTCTCAAGTCTCATGAACAATGTGTTCGCACATCGGCGTTACGGGAGGCTCACCGCATCGTGAATTCACGGTGAAATCCGGGCAGGTGCGTGAGCTCTCCAGGTGCCCGAAATTCCGCGTTCATTCTCGGACAGCCATATTCATCAAACGTTCACGTTCTCGCACTCCGGTTGTAACCGGCCTCTGGTGTAGTCGGCCACCAAACGGATCGGCCCGAACGAGAGGTCGACACTAGGGGCTGTCGAAACGCTCGCGGTCGAGAACGATCCAAACAAGAGGAGACGATCGATGAAGAAGAGGCTGGTGTGGCTGACCGTCTGCCTGCTCGCGACCACGGCCGCGGCGCGCGATCTCGAGGACATCCTGAAGGAAAAGGGTGTCATCGATGCCGTCGAGGCCAACGAGGCGAAGGCCGCGAAGGAGAAGCAGCAGGCGACGACCGAGAAAGCCGTCTCGTCGATCCCGGCGCTGCCCGAGTGGGTGAAGATGGTGACGCTCTTCGGGGACGTGCGGCTCCGCAACGAGTCCTTCTTCCAAAGCGGCACTGCCGACCGCATCCGCCAGCGCTTCCGGCTCCGCTTCGGCGCGAAGATCAAGCCGAACGACGAGCTCGAGAGCGGCTTCAAGCTCGCCAGCGGCAACGCCAACGACCCGATCTCCAACAATCAGACCTTCACCGACGAGTTCACCTTCAAGAACATCAACATCGCCAACGCCTACATCAAGCTCACGCCGTACAAGTCGATCGGCCTGGAGCGCCCCTGGGTGACGCTGATGGGCGGCAAGTTCGACCAGCCGATGTACGTGCCACCGTCGCCGAACATGTTGGTCTTTGACAAGGACCTCACTCCCGAAGGGCTTCTTCGAGAGCCTGAAGCTCGTCGACGAGAAGGAAGGGTTCCTGCGGACTCTGGCATTGAACCTCGGGCAATGGATCTTCCAGGAGAACAGCAACACCGGCGAGGCGGCGATCTACGGCTTCCAGGGCCTCGGAACCGCGGCTCTGGGCGGTGCGCTCTGGACCGTCGGCGTGGCCGACTACCACTATAACGACCCGAGCTCGATCGCAGTGGCGCGCAACAGCAACAGCTCGCTCAGCATCACCAACTTCGTGACGCTGTCGGACGGCGAGGTGGTCGGCGGGCTGCCGGTCGACCCGTCGAAGGCGGGGCCGAACAAGAACGGTACGACGGCGCCGACGGTGGACCCCGTGACCGGCGCGACGATTCCCGGCAAACCGATCACGATCACCAAGTTCAACACCGCGTTCAACGACCTGAACGTCGGTACGGACGTGCTGATCCCGATATGCCTTTTTGACCTTAGGTTCCCGCTGCGCGTGTTCGGTGACTTCGTCGAGAATACCGAAGCCAGCAACAACGATATGGGCGCCCAGGGCGGCATCACGATCGGCAACTACAAGGACGCTGGAGACTTTTTCTTCACCTACGCCTACGAATACCTGGAGACCGACGCGGTGGTCTCAGCCTTTTCCGACAGCGACTTCGGCCGCAACGGGGGCACCAATACCAAGGCTCATATCCTCCAGACGGGTTACGTGCTGACGAAGTACCTATCGCTTTTGTCCACTGTCTGGATCGACAAGCCGGTCGACAACGTGCCGGGCCGTAACTCGAATCAGGATTATCGCTGGCAGGTGGATGTGCTCACCAAGTTTTAACCAGACGTGTGGATCCCGGATGAACCGTCACCGAAAGTTAACATTCTCGTAACAAACGCAATGTAGGTTTGAGAGGAGGAGAGACGAATGGGAAGAAAGAGCCAACGAAATCTCTGGCTGGCGGCGGTTCTGATGGCCGTCGGCCTGGTGTCGCGTGCGTGGGCCGCCCCGGCCTTGGTCGATCCCAAGCTCGAGCCGTACAAGACGGTCGGGGGCGTCTCGGGGAGCCTGTCGAGCGTCGGCTCGGACACGCTGAACAACCTGATGACGTTCTGGAGCGAGAAGTTCAACAAGTTCTACCCGAACGTCAAGATCCAGGTCGAAGGCAAGGGCTCGAGCACGGCGCCTCCGGCGCTGATCACGGGCACGTCGCAGCTCGGCCCGATGTCGCGCGCGATGAAGAACACGGAAATCGACGACTTCGAGAAGAAGTTCGGCTACAAGCCGACCGCCGTACGGGTCGCCGTCGATTCGCTTGCGGTGTTCGTCAACAAGGACAACCCGATCGAATGCCTGAGCTTCCCCCAGATCGATGCGATCTTCTCGAAGTCGCGTCGCTCGGGCTACAAGGAAGACATCAAGACCTGGGGCCAGGTCGGCCTCAAGGGCGACTGGGCCGACAGGCCGATCAGTCTCTACGGCCGCAACTCCGCCTCGGGCACGTACGGATTCTTCAAGGAGCACGTGCTCGGGAACGGCGACTACAAGGACGAAGTGAAAGAGCAGCCAGGGTCGGCGTCGGTCGTGCAAGGCGTCACCGTGGACCGCTACGGCATCGGCTACAGCGGCATCGGCTACGTGACGCCGGGAGTGCGTGCCGTCAAGGTTGTCGAAGGAGCAGGGCGGCAGCTGCGTCGAAGCGAGCGCGGAGAACGCGTATTCCGGGAAATACCCGATCGCGCGTTTCCTATACATCTATGTCAACAAGCCGACCGGCAAGCCCCTGGAGCCGCTCACGCGCGAGTTCCTGAAGATGGTGCTCTCCAAGGACGGGCAGGAGGAAGTGCTGAAGGATGGCTATTTCCCGTTGCCGCTCGTGGTTCTCGAGGACGACCTGAAGAAGGTCGACTAGCGCCGCGGGGGCGGGACGCAAGCCCATGGCCCCTGACACGAAAGTGATCTCGGCGGTGGGGCCGGAGCGCACGGCTCCAGCGCTGCGTGTCTTCTCGACCCGCTTCGCTCGGCGCACGTTCCTCGATCGCGCGGCGCGCTACGTCGTGACTCTGGGCGGCGTCGTCATCATCGGGTCGATTCTGGCCATCCTGCTGGTACTCGTCGGCGAGATCTATCCGTTGCTTCGATCGGCGACGGCCGTTCCTCTCGCCGCGGTGAAACCCGCACTCGACGGCCGCGTGCTCGCCATCGAGACCGACGAGTATCAAGCGGCGGCTGCCGTGGTGACCGAAGCGGGCATGCGCTTCGTGTCGCTCACGGACGGTTCGAACGCAGGGACCGCCGACCTGCCGGGGCTCGGAGCCGCGAAAGTCACCGCGGTGTCGAGCCTCGGCGGACGCTCGCTGGCGCTCGGGCTTTCCGACGGAAGAGTGCTGCCGCTCGAGATCGGATTCCATTCTCGAGGAGACGGCGGCGCCCGCCGTGTCGAGGGCGAGGTGCGGCCGCTCGAGCCGGTCGAGATCGATGCGGGCGGCCGTGCGATTCGGGTGCTCGCGCACGCCGCGCGCGAGGGCGCTTCGGTGACTGCGGCTTCCGTCGATGCGAAGCAGATCGTCGTCGTCCGCTCCACCGAGGAAACCTCGCTGCTCGGCGAGACGACGCGCCAGGCGTCGCGGAGCACGATCGACCTCGCCACGGAAGGCGGTGTTTCCGCTCTCGCGACTGATAGCCGTGGCGACAACCTCTTCGTCGGCACCACCAAAGGTGAGCTCGTACGCGCGGAGTTACGCGGACGCGAGGTCCGCCTCACGATGCCGAAATCGGCGTCCAGCCGAGCGGGCGCGGGGATCACCGTGCTCGGCTTCTTGATCGGCGATCGCACGTTCGTCGTCGGAGACGAGGCAGGCGGAGTCGCGACCTGGCAGCTCCTGCGCGGCGCCGAAGGCGAGCCCGAGCTCACCCGCATCCACGACTTCCCGTCGTATGCCACCCCCGTCGCGACGTTCTCAGCCTCGCGCCGACACAAGGGTTTCTGGACCGGTGATCGGAGCGGAGCGCTTCGCTTCGACTACGGCACGACGGGAAAAACGCTGCTCGAGCTTCGCGCCGGCGACGCCGGCGCGACCGCCCTCTCCTTCGCCCCCAAGTCGAACGGCCTGATCGCGGGCGATCGAGCGGGGCGGCTGCTTCGCTGGGACGTCGATTGCCTTCATCCCGAGGTGAGCCTGCGGGCCCTCTTCGGCAAGCTCTGGTACGAGGGGTACGACCGGCCGGACTACGTCTGGCAATCGACCGGCGGCACCGACGACTTCGAGCCCAAGCTTTCGCTCATCCCACTGCTCTTCGGCACGCTGAAGGGTACGGTCTACGCGATGCTCGTCGCCGTGCCGATCGCGCTCGCGAGTGCCCTCTACGCTTCGCAGTTCATGCACCCGCGCCTGAAGGCGATCGTCAAGCCGACGGTCGAGGTCATGGCGGCGCTGCCGAGCGTGGTTCTCGGCTTCATGGCGGGCCTGTGGCTGGCGCCAAACATCGAGCGGGTGGTGCCGGGACTGATCCTTTCCCCCTTGATCACCTCGGCGCTCGTGCTCGCCGTCCTGGGCGGCTGGCGGACCCTCCCCGGCGAGTGGCGCCTGCGGCTGCGGCCCGGGACCGAGGTGTTCGTTCTGATGCCGGTAGTGATCGCGGGGCTCTGGCTGTCGTTCGGCTGCGGGCGGTGGATCGAGGCGACGCTGCTCGGCGGCGATTACCGAAGCTGGCTCATGTCTGCGCTCGGCGTGACGTACGATCAGCGAAACTCGATCGTCGTCGGCCTGGCGATGGGGTTCGCCGTGATCCCGGTGATCTTCACGATCGCGGAGGACTCGCTTGCCAACGTACCCCCGCACCTCACGGCGGGCTCGCTGGCGCTCGGCGCGACCCCGTGGCAAACGGCCGTGCGTGTCGTACTACCGAGCGCGAGCCCGGGGATCTTCTCGGCCGTCATGATCGGGTTCGGCCGCGCGGTGGGCGAGACCATGATCGTGCTGATGGCGACCGGCAACACACCGATCATGAACTGGTCGCCCTTCAACGGCTTTCGCGCTCTCTCTGCAAACGTCGCCGTCGAGCTTCCCGAAGCACCGGATGGCGGGACGCTGTTCCGCGTGCTGTTCGTCGCGGCGCTCTTGCTGTTCGCGCTGACGTTCCTGTTGAACACCGCGGCGGAGCTCATCCGCCTGCGGCTCCGCCAGAAGTACCGGACTCTATGAAGGCATTCTGGCGAAGCGGTGATCCCTTCGTGTGGCTCGCCGGGGCGATGCTGGCCCTCAGCTTGCTGATGGTGGCAGGGCTGGTGCTCCTCATCCTCGTCAACGGCCTCGGATTCTTTTGGCCGCGCGATCTCGAGCGCTTCACTCTCGACGGCGGCAGCATCGTCGTTGGTGAGGTGAGCGCGCGAGAGGCGATTCCGAACCCCGGAGCCTCCCTGGAAACGCCGGTTCGCTACCGCATCCAGGTAAAGCGCGGAGATCGCGACGTCTTCGGCTCGGATTTCGTCTGGATCGACGATTCAAACATCGTGCGGCGCGAACGCCCCGACGACCTCGTGGCGCTCGAGCGCCGCGAGTGGGGGAACTTCTTCGGGACGATCTCGGCGGTGCGCCACGGTGCGCGCACGGTGGCGACCGGGCCCGAGGCCGCGTGGCGAGCGCTCGAAGCCCGCCTGCCGGAAGTGCAGCGGATTCACGAGGAGATCCGCTCGATCGAGAAGCAGGAGATCGGAGCAAACAATTACGCTCAAGAGCGCGCTCGCCTCGAGCGTCGCCGTCTCGAGCTCCGCGGCGTCACGAGCGGGCCGGAAGTCGACGAGATCGCCGACCGCATCGCGGCGCTCTACGAGCAATATGGCGCGAGCCTGAAGCGGCTCGAGCAGCTCCGTCAGACGGAGAAAACGACGCTCGTTGCGATGACGGGGGACGGGCGCACGCTCGAGATCCCGTTCGACAAGCTCGTGCGCGCCTATCGGCCGAACCGCATGGGGACGCTGGAGAAGACCGGCTTCTATCTCGCCAAGATGTGGGAGTTCGTGTCGACCGACCCGCGCGAATCGAATACCGAGGGGGGTGTGTTTCCGGCGATCTTCGGCACCGTGATGATGGTGCTCATCATGAGCGTGCTGGTGACTCCGCTCGGCGTGGTTGCCGCGCTCTATCTCCGCGAGTACGCTCGACAGGGACCGTTCGTCAGCGCCGTGAGGATCGCCGTGAACAACCTCGCGGGGGTGCCGTCGATCGTGTTCGGCGTGTTCGGCGTCGGCTTCTTCATCTACACGATCGGAGGAACCATCGATCGGTGGTTCTTTGCCGAGGCGTTGCCCACGCCGACGTTCGGGACGGGCGGCATCTTGTGGGCATCTCTAACCTTAGCGCTCCTCACCGTTCCGGTGGTGATCGTGGCCACCGAAGAAGGGCTCGCCGCCGTGCCCCGCGGCGTCCGCGAGGCTTCGATCGCGCTCGCCGCGACGAAGTTCGAGACCACGTGGCGCGTCGTTCTTCCGGCGGTCTTGCCTTCGATCCTCACCGGTCTCATCCTGGCGATGGCGCGCGCCGCCGGCGAAGTGGCCCCCCTGATGATCACCGGAGTCGTCAAGCTTGCGCCCGCGCTGCCGCTCGACGGATTCTTCCCGTTCTTCCATCTCGAGCGCAAGTTCATGCATCTCGGCTTCCACATTTACGACGTCGGCTTCCAGTCGCCGAACGTCGATGCGGCGCGACCGATGGTCTACATGACGACGGTCCTGCTACTGGCGATCGTGCTGCTGCTCAACTTGGCCGCGATCACCATCCGGAACCGGCTGAGAAAGCGGTTCCAGCTCGCAGCGCTATGAAGATTCCCGGAGTGCGCCCTCGTGCGGAAGGACCGGCCATGGAGACCACGGTGACCGAGCGAAACTTGAACGTCCAACTGGAGCCGGCGGGTCCGCTTGCCGGGGTCGGCTCGGGAGGCGAGGCACCGTCGGTCCAAGCAACGCCGCGCCCGATCATCGAGATCCGCAATCTGGTGCTGCGCTACGGAGAGAAGGTCGCTCTTCAGGACATCGATCTCGAGATCCCGGAGCGGCGAGTGACGGCCTTCATCGGCCCCTCGGGGTGCGGGAAGTCGACGCTGCTTCGCTGTCTGAATCGCATGAACGACCTGATCGACGACGTCGACATCCGCGGCCAGATCCTCCTCTACGGCACCAACGTCTACGACCGGAGCACGGACGTGGTCGCGCTCCGCCAGCGTGTCGGCATGGTCTTCCAGAAGTCGAACCCCTTCCCGAAATCGATCTACGAGAACGTCGCGTACGGCCTGCGGATCGCGGGAACGCGGAGGAAGGACGTGCTCGACGCCGCGGTCGAGAAGAGCCTCCGCGGGGCCGCGCTCTGGGAGGAAGTGAAGGACCGTTTGCACGAGAGCGCGCTGTCGCTCTCCGGGGGACAACAACAGCGGCTGTGCATCGCCCGCGCCATCGCCGTCGAGCCCGAGGTGATCCTCATGGACGAACCCTGCTCCGCGCTCGACCCGGTCGCCACGACGAAGGTCGAGTCTTTGATCCACGAACTTTCCGAGCGCTACACTATCGTCATCGTGACCCACAACATGCAGCAGGCGGCACGGGTCTCCGATCGCACCGCGTTCCTCTATCTGGGCAGGCTCGTCGAGGTCGGGCCGACCGAGAAGATCTTCACGGCGCCCGAGAAGCGGGAGACCGAGGACTACGTCACGGGTCGGTTCGGATGACCGGGAGGAGACGACCATGACCCTCCATACCGATCGACACTTCGAGGGCGAGCTTCAGACGCTCCAGCAGCTGCTGCTGCGCATGGGCGGGCTCGTCGAGCAGCAAATCGCGCGCGCGATCGAATCGCTCGTCGAGCGCGATTCCGACCTCGCCCGCGACGTGATCGAGCGCGATCGCGAGGTCAATCAGCTCGACCTCCTGATCGACGAGGAGTGCTTGAAGGTGATCGCTCTCCATCAGCCGGCCGCCGGAGACCTGCGCTTGGTGACCACCGCGCTCAAGATCAACACGGATCTCGAGCGCATCGGCGACATGGCGGTGAACGTCTGCCAGCGGGCCATCGAGCTCAACGAGGAGCCGACCCTCAAGCCCTACATCGACATCCCGCGCATGGCGAAGGAGGCGCAGGCGATGGTGAGGACGAGCCTCGATTCCTTCGTGCAGCGTGATACCGAGCGGGCGGTGCAGGTGATCGATCAGGACGATGTCGTCGACGCGCTCGCGCATCAGGTGTATCGCGAGCTCTTGTCGTACATGGCGGAGGATCCGAAGACGATCTCTCGGGCGACCAAAATCCTGCTGATCTCGAAGTACCTCGAGCGGATCGCCGACCACGCCACGAACATCGCCGAGATGGTGGTGTTCATGGTCGACGGCAGGATGATCCGTCACTCCACGTCGCTTCCCGGGGAAGACTCCGATCTCGAATGAGCGAGAGCCGCCAGATTCTGGTCGTCGAGGACGAGGCAGACATCCGCAACCTCGTTCGCTACAACCTCGAGCAGGAGGGCTTCACGCTGCTCGACGCGGCGGACGGAGAGCAGGCTCTCGCGTTCGCCCGCAAGCATCGCCCGCACCTCGTCATCCTCGATCTGATGATGCCCGGGATGAACGGGCTCGAGGTCTGTCGGGTGCTCCGCTCCGACGAGCGAACGGCGAAGGTGCCGGTGCTGATGCTGACCGCCCGCGCCACCGAGGTGGACAAGGTGCTCGGGCTCGAGATGGGCGCCGACGACTACGTGACCAAGCCCTTCAGTCCCCGCGAGCTCGTGGCGCGCGTGAAGGCACTGCTGCGCCGGGCGTACGGTCCGGAGGTCGAGCGGCCGCACCAGTTGTGGGAGCGGGGACGGCTGCGGATCGATCTCGACGGCTACGATGTCACCCTCGACGGAAAGCCGCTGCGGCTGTCGCTCCGCGAGTTCGAGCTGCTGCGCTTCTTCGTGCAGAATCCGGAGCGAGCGTTCTCTCGCGGCCACATTCTCGACCTCGTGTGGGGTACGGATACGCACGTGGAGCCTCGCACCGTGGACGTTCACGTGCGAAGGCTCCGCCTGGCAATCGAGCGCGACGACGCGAACCCGGAGCTGATCCTCACGGTCCGCGGCTTCGGCTACAAGTTCAAGCCGGACGCGCTCGACAAGCCGCTGCGCAGGACCGGGACGCGGTCGTAGCCATCCCGTGCGCCGGCTCTCGATCCAGCTCCTCGCGCCGGTGTTCGCGGTCGTGCTGGCGGTCGTCCTGGTCGCCTCGCTCTACTGGTCGCGCGCCTTCCAACGGCTCTACGTTCAATCACTGACCGGCCGCCTCGAGCGAGAGGTACGGCTGGCGGCCGACGGGCTGCCGTGGGATGTCCACGGAGCCGCGCTCGACCGGCTCTGCGCGCGTCACGCGCGGGAGCTCGGTGGACGCTTGACCGTCATCGCCGAGGACGGGCAGGTCATCGGCGAGTCGGAGGAATCGTCCGAATCGCTCGAGAACCATGCCGGCCGACCGGAAGTGATCGACGCACGCGAGCGGGGAACGGGTGTCGCCACCCGGTTCAGTCACACGCTCGGCTTCGACATGCTCTACGTGGCGCTCGCCGACCGCCGCGGCTCCGAGCGTCGCTTCGTGCGGCTCGCGCTGCCGCTGCGCGAGCTCGAGGAGACGAAGAGCCTGGTACGGCGCACGCTCGCCTACGGCCTCTTCACCGTGATCCTCTTCGGAGGAATGGCGGCGACATGGTTCTCGCGGCGGGTCACCGGCCGCATCCGCCGGATCGAGACGCTCTCCCGAGAGATCCTATCCGGTGCGGGCGACGCGCAGAGCCCGCCGGAGCAGGACGAGCTCGGTGCCCTGGAGCGGCACCTCGTCTCGCTCGCGCGCGAAATGCGCGAGCAGCTCGCCGGCACCGAAGCGGAGCGCGCGAAGCTCGACGCGATCTTGCGGAGCATGGTCGACGGCGTGGTCATGCTCGACGACGAGGGCCGGATCGTGGTCTGCAACCGCGCCGCGGTCGAGCAGCTGGAGCTCGCCGCGGGTGGTGCGCTCGTCGGGGCGAAGCTGTCTCTCGTCAGTCGAAACCCCGAGCTGATTCCCCTCGTGGAGGAGGCGCTGCGCTCGTCGGGCGCGGCTGTGCAGCGCGAGCTGACGTTTCCCGGACGAGAGCGAAACCGCGTGCTGTCGGCCAGCGCGGTCGGCATCGTGGGCGACGAGGATGGGGAGAATGGGGTGGTTCACGGCGCGATCCTGGTGCTCCACGACCTCACGCGGATGCGCCATTTCGAGGCCATGCGTGCCGACTTCGTGGCCAACGTTTCCCACGAGCTGCGCACGCCGCTGACGGCGATCCGCGGCTACGCCGAGACGCTGCAACACGGGGCGCTCAACGATCCCGAGCGGGCGTCGGAGTTCGTCGGCGTCATCCAGCGGCATTCGGAGCGGTTGGCGCGACTGATCGACGATCTCTTGGTGCTCTCGGATCTCGAGCTCGGCCGGACCGAGATCCGCCCCCGTCCGCTGGCGGTGTCCGAAGCGGTGGCGGCGCCGATCGAGATGCTGCGACAGAAAGCCGAGGAGCGGGGCGTTGCGCTCCTTGCGGAGATTTCCGACGACGTGCCGGCGCTCGCCGCCGACCGCGATCGCCTGGAACAGGTACTGATCAACCTGATCGACAACGCCATCAAGTACAGCGGCGCTGGCAGTCGCGTGCGCATCATGGCACGTCCCATCGTCGAGAACGGCCGCTCGTTCGTGGAGCTCGCGGTCTGCGACGATGGCGTCGGCATTCCCGAGAAGGATATCCCGCGGTTGACCGAGCGGTTCTACCGGGTCGACCGCGCGCGCTCGCGCGAGCTCGGCGGTACCGGCCTCGGCCTGGCGATCGTCAAGCACATCGTCCAGGCCCATGGCGGGTCGCTGGCAATCGAGAGCACGGTCGGGCGTGGCACGACCGTCCGGGTCACGTTTCCGGCTGCGTAGCTTGAGGCGAGCGGCCGGGGCGACGAAGAACGCGGTCGGTCGTGATCGCTCCGTACTCGGGGCGATCACGACCGACCGCTCCCGCGCGCAGCGCGCAAGGCAATAGCCCACGAGGTGGTCTATTGCCTCCGCGCTCCCGCGCGGTGGCTGGAGTTTCCGGTCACCCCGCAAACAGCGTGCGGGCCGACCGGAAACTCCAGCGCTTCACGCACTCACCGCGTGCGTGACGAGGACCGGGGCGAGCTTCGAGACCAACGTTCTCTACAGGTAGCGCACGAAGATTCGACGGAAGCCCCGTCTGCGAAAAGCGAGCGGCGCCTGCTTCCAGAGGCGAGGCTCCTTGTAGTCGGGTAGACGGCACAGGCAGCTCTGGCACTGTGGGCAGACCTTCGACGACTCCTCGTCGGCATGCTCGCACCAGGCCGCCTCGAAGAGATCGAATCGCGCCGAGCAGAAGGGGCACCGCACCTCGTGACTCATGCCGCCGCTGTAGCCGAACCCGTGTTTCAGGCGCACCGCGTAGGCATGAAGTTCTGGTTACGTCGGCGGCGCGGGCAAGAGGATGCGACGGTCCGAGCCGGGCGGCGGCGGAATGTTGGCGAGCAGCACCTTCTTCGAATCGCCTTCCCACCAGACGTAGAGCACGCGGTCGAGCTCGGCACGCACCTCGGGGAAGAAGCGCTCCTTGGTGAGCAACGCGATCGGCGCGTCGGCGTTCAGCAGGGGGCGGGCCTCGTGCACGTTCAAGAGCTGGCGGATCGGTCGCCCCGAGTAGAACGCGAGGGTATGGCCCGCGGTGCCGTAGCTGAGCAGCACCGCGTTAGAGGGCAGCCGAACGGCGATCAAGTTCGCCGGCAGCTCCATGCTGTTGTACGCCGTCACCGTCTCGGCTCCGAAGTGATAGAGGCTCGCGAGCGTGACCACACCACAGGCGCTCACCGCGGCGAGCGCGCCGAAGCGGTTCCTTCGCACGACCGCGCCGATGCCGGCCGCTGCGAACGGCACCAGCAGGAAGCCGAAGAGGATGTTGTCCGCGTACATCGGATACTCGTTCTGCAGCCAGTGCCTGGTGAAGAAGGGGGACGCCAGGACCACCAGGAACAGGATCCCGGGAGCAAGAAGCATGGGATCTAGGTACCAGCTCTGGGCGCGCGGGCGGCGTAGAAACCGCGACAAGGAGCGGCCGGTGAGCAGCGCCAGCGGAGCGAGCGTGAGCACGACGTAGGCCACGAAGTTTGCGGCGGTGAGCCAGAAGAACGCCACGTCGGCGGTCAGCCAGACGAGGAGGAACAGCCGTGCCTCGGGCGATCGCTCGCCTCCGGTACGCAGCGAATCGCGAAGCGTCCAGGGAAGAAAGATTCCCCACGGCAGCATCAGCACCGGGGTGATCGCCGTGAAAAAGCCGAGCGAGTAGGAGTGCTCCTCATCGAAGTTCGGATCGAGGAAGCGGATCAAGCTGTGCTCGCCGAAGAGGCCGCGCACGTAGTCGGGATCTCGCGCCGCGGCAGCGAAAAGCACCGGAAACGTCAGGGCGGCAACGATCCCGAGCCCGCGCAGCGGACGAAGGTCGAGAAGGCGGCCCGGCTCGCGGAGCAACGCGACGAACGGAAGCGCGACCAGCAGAGGCAGGACCAGCGCTGCAGGTCCGAGGCTCAGTGTCGCGCCCGCGAGCGCCGCGTAGAAAATCCACGGAAACGCCGCGCGGCGCGACAGTAGGGGCTCGCTCATCGCCAAGAGCGCGATCGAGAGAAGAAACCCCGCCACGCCATCCTCGATGCCGAGGCGGGCAACCGCGACGTATCCGGCGCTCGTCGACAGCACGAGCGCCCCGAAGGTGCCGGCGATCGGTCTCACGTGCCGCCATCCCCAGGCGAGGAGCAGCCAGACGCCGCCGAGGGCCAAGATCACCGAAGGAAGCCGGATGGCCGCCTCGTTTCGCTCTCCGAAGACGCGCATCGCCGCAGCGAGCAGCCAGAAATAGGCGGGCGGCTTCTCGGGATACGGGACGAAGTTCAGCTGTGGAGTCAGCCACTGGCGAGTGAGCAGCATCTCGCGGGCCACCTCCGCGGGAAGCCCCTCGTCGGGATCCCAGAGTGACGGTGTGCCGAGGTCGATGGTGAACAGCATGAGCGGAAGGACGACGACCACGACGAGCATCCAGGCGGGCACGCCGCTCGCGGCCATTCGCTGCCGCCAACGCGACGACGACCCCGACGGCTCGTCAACGGTCTTGGCTTGGCTCGTCATATCCGCTAGGGAATAGCGTGGCCGTTCGCGGACGGCCGAGTCACTCGGTCCGGTAGCATCGTGTAGCGGCGGGACGGCGTCAATCGGGGTGTTCGCCAGCTCAGTGCGCGACTGGTGGAGAGAGAGGAGGCGACCATGAAGCGAGGTTGGCTCGGTGCGTGGCTGGCAGCGGCGGTGCTCTCCACCGGGGTGGCGCACGCGCGGACGCTCGAGGAAATCTTGCAGGAAAAGGGGGTCATCGATTCGAGCGAAGCCGCCGAGGCGAAGGCCGCGAGGGAGAAGCAGGAGGCGGCGACCGAGAAAGCCGTCTCATCGATCCCGGCGCTGCCCGAGTGGGTGAAGATGGTGACGCTCTTCGGCGACGTGCGGCTCCGCAACGAGTCCTTCTTCCAAGACGGCACCCCGGACCGCATCCGCCAGCGCTTCCGGCTGCGCATCGGCGCGAAGATCAAGCCGAGCGACGAGCTCGAGACCGGATTCAAGCTCGTGAGCGGCAACGCCAACGATCCGATCTCCAACAATCAGACCTTCACCGACGAGTTCACCTTCAAGAACATCAACATCGCCAACGCCTACATCAAGCTCACGCCGTACAAGTCGATCGGCCTGGAGCGCCCCTGGGTGACGTTGATGGGCGGCAAGTTCGACCAGCCGATGTACGTGCCGCCGACGCCGAATCAGCTGGTCTTCGACGCCGACCTGACGCCGGAGGGCTTCTACGAGAGCCTGAAGGTCATCGACGAGAAGGAAGGGTTCCTGCGGACTCTGGCGCTGAACCTCGGGCAGTGGATCTTCCAGGAGAACAGCAACACCGGCGAGGCGGCGATCTACGGCTTCCAGGGCCTCGGGACCGCGGCTCTCGGCGATGCGCTCTGGACCGTCGGCGTGGCCGACTACCACTATAACAACCCGAGCTCGATTGCGGTGGCGCGCAACACCAACAGCTCGCTCAACATCACCAACTTCGTGACGCTGTCGGACGGCGAGGTCGTCGGCGGACTGCCGGTCGACCCGTCGAAGGCGGGGCCGAACAAGAACGGTACGACGGCGCCGACGGTGGACCCCGTGACCGGCGCGACGATTCCCGGCAAACCGATCACGATCACCAAGTTCAACACCGCGTTCAACGACCTGAACGTCGGTACGGACGTGCTGATCCCGATATGCCTTTTTGACCTTAGGTTCCCGCTGCGCGTGTTCGGTGACTTCGTCGAGAATACCGAAGCCAGCAACAACGATATGGGCTACCAGGGCGGCATCACGATCGGCAACTACAAGGACCCTGGAGACTTTTTCTTCACCTACGCCTACGAATACCTGGAGACCGACGCGGTGGTCTCGGCGTTCACCAACAGCGACTTCGGCCGCAACGGGGGCACCAATACCAAGGCTCACATCCTGCAGACCGGTGTCGTGGTCATGAAGAATTTCTCGCTGCTCTCGACCGCCTGGATCGACAAGCCGGTCGACGACGTGCCCGGCCGCAATCCCAATACCGACGTCCGTTGGCAGGTCGATGCGATTACGAAGTTCTGAAAGTCCAAGAGGCTACGGGCTACGGGTTTCGGGCTACAGGAAAGGATTCGCGGAGTCTTTGGGCGTAGCCGGTAGCCTGTAGCCCTGCAGCCGGTAGCCTCTTAAGTTCGACGGCGCGCTTCGATAGAACCCACGCACATGGAACGTGGTGCTCCCCTTGTCCGCATCGGGTGGATCGGGCTCGGCATCATGGGGCGCCCGATGGCCGAGAACCTGCTGCGCGCGAGTTTTCCGGTCGTCGCCTACAACCGGAGCGCCGCCCGCCTCGAGGCCTTCGTTGCTTCGGGAGGGCAGGCCGCGGGCAGCCCTCGTGAGGTCGCCGGCCTGAGTGACGTCGTCGTCACCATGGTGTCCGACACGGCGGACGTCGAGGAGGTCGTGTTCGGCGCGAACGGCGCGGCGGCGGGCATCCACGCGGGCTCCGTGGTGGTCGACATGAGCACGATCTCGCCGCGAGCCACGCGGGAATTCGCACGGCGTCTGCGCGAACGAGGCGTGGACTATCTCGACGCACCGGTTTCCGGAGGGGAATCCGGCGCAATTGCAGCCACGCTGTCGATCATGGTGGGTGGCGAGGCGGCCGTGTTCGAGCGTTGTCGGCCGCTCTTCGACGCGCTCGGCAAGCGTGTGACCCACGTTGGCTCCGTCGGCAGCGGCCAGTCGGCCAAGCTCGTGAACCAGGTCGCCGTGCTCGGTAACCTTCTCGCCACCTGCGAGGCGATCCGGCTCGGCGCAGAGGCGGGCCTCGATCTGCGCAAAGTCATCGAGGCGGTGGGGGCGGGGGCAGGGGCCTCCTGGCAGCTCACGAACCTCGGTCCGAAGATCGTCGAGCGCGATTTTGCGCCGGGGTTCCCCGTACGCCTGGCGAGAAAGGATCTGCGGCTGATCCTCGAGACAGCTGAGGATTTTTGCTTGCCGTTACCTGGTGTTGCGCTCGTGCAGCAGCTCTTTTCCGCCGTCGCCGCCATTGGCTGGGGAGACGGCGGGACGCAAGCACTGATCGAGGTCTTCGATCGGCTGGCGACGAAGCCGCAGTAGCGACGTCCGCCTGGGAATGGTAGAGACCCGTCCGGATGCTTCCCTCCGGATGGGAGCGCCATCGTCTGTTTCCATGATCTTTCGAAACAGGAGAGGTCCATGCTGGCCAGCCTTTTCCCGCGCGGCGGAACCGAGTTCTTCAACTACTTCGAGCGCCACGCGGCCAAGACTCTGGAGGCGGCACGCCTGCTTCGCGACATGCTGAGCGACCCGAAGGAAGCGGAGAAAGATGCCGAGCGGATTAAGTCGATCGAGCACGAAGGAGACCAGATCACCCACCGCGCGATCGAGATGCTGCACAAGACGTTTCTCACCCCGATCGACCGCGGCGACATCCACGAGCTGATCAGCCGCCTCGACGACATTCTGGACCTCATCGATTCCACAGCCGAGCGTGTCTGGCTCTACCAGCTGCGCGAGCCCGATCCCGACGTGCTGAACCTCGTCTCGGTGCTGATCAACGCCGTGACGGAGGTCCATAAGGCGATGACGCAGCTTCGCAACCTCAAAGACCGCGAGGGCATGATCCGCACCTGCATGGAGATCAACCGCTACGAGAACGAGGGTGATCAGCTGATCCGCAAGGCCGTCGCGCGGCTCTTCAACGAGGAGCGTGACGCGATTCACGTGATGAAGTGGAAGGAAATCTTCGACTACCTCGAGGACGCGGTGGATCGGTGCGAGGATGTCGCCAACGTGCTCGAGGGAGTGGCGCTCGAGTACGCCTGAGGCGCGGACGTCGAGGGGAGCGGGCGGGACGTTGGGGTGACGGCGCTACTCTTCTTCGTGTTGCTGCTCGTGCTGGCCGCCGAATTCGTCAACGGCTGGCACGACGCGTCCAATGCGATCGCCACGGTCGTGTCGACGCGCGTGCTCTCGCCACGCGTGGCCATCGTCATGGCCACCGTGTTCAACGCAGTCGGCGCCTTCTCCGGAACGGCGGTTGCGGCAACGATCGCCAACGGAATCGTCGACGCTCACGCGATCAGCTTGGTGACGGTGGCGGCGGCGATGGTGGCGATCGTCGTCTGGGACGTCCTCACCTGGTACTACGGCTTGCCGACGAGCTCGAGCCACGCGCTCGTGGCAGGCCTCTCCGGCGCGGGGCTCGCCGCCGCCGGGCCGTCGGTGCTTCTCTGGGAGGGTTGGCGAAAGGTACTGATCGGGCTTCTCTTCTCGACCTTTCTCGGCTTCTTCGCCGGCGTCTTCCTCATCTGGTCGATCGTATGGATCTGCCGGGGCTGGAGCCCGGGGCGCGTCCGTACGGTCTTTGGCCGGCTGCAGGTCTTTTCGGCGGTGTTCATGGCCTTCAGTCATGGCAGCAACGACGGGCAGAAGTTCATCGGCGTGTTCACGCTCGCGCTCGTGCTCGGCGGCGTGCTGCCGGAGTTCCACCCGAGCTTCGGCGTCGTGCTTCTCTGTTCGATCACCATGGGGATCGGCACCTCGGTCGGCGGCTGGCGGATCATCCGCACGATGGGAATGAAGATCGCCCGACTCGAGCCGTATCACGGCTTCGCGGCCGAGACCGCGGCGGGCACCGCGATCGAGCTCGCCTCGCGACTCGGCATTCCGCTCAGCACGACCCACACCATCAATACGGCGATCATGGGGGTCGGATCCTCCCGACGGCTGTCGGCGGTGCGCTGGGGAGTGGTGGGCGACGTGGTGACCGCATGGATCCTCACGTTCCCGGTGTGCGGCGCGATCGGCTGGGCGGTTGCGGCGGTCCTCGCGAAGCTCCTGTGAACCCCGCATAATCGAAGGCCGCCGTGGACCGCCTTCGACCGTACGCTCTCGCCGCACCGCGCCGCTTCGCTGCCGCGCTCGCGTCGGTCACCAACGAAATCACGCGGCGGACTCCCGCTCCGCGCGACTTCCCGTTCTTCGGACTTGATCATCCGGAGGGGACCGGAGCGAAGCTGCTCGAGCGCCTGTCCGAGCTCGGCATCTTCCGCGTCTACGAGCGCGTGCTCGACTTGAGCTCCGGTCTCGGCGGCCCTGCCCGCTGGCTGGCACGCCGACGCGGCTGTGCCGTCGTCTCCTTCGACGGCAGCCTCGATCGCGCGGCGGCGAGTCGGCTCTTGGTGCGGCGCTCCCACCTCGAGAGTGCAGTCGCGGTCGGGCTTGCCGCTCTCGCCCGGTTACCCGTCCAAGACGCCTCCTTCACGCATGCCTGGAGCGCCGAGGCCCTTCATTTCGAGACCGACAAGGCGGCCGTCTTCGCAGAGGTCTTCCGCGTGGTGCGGCCGGGTGGTCACGTGGCGCTGCAGGAATGGGTGCGGACGGAGGGCTCGCCGCTGCTATCCTCCGCGGCTTACGAGACCGCGGAGCACTATCTCGAGGGGCTGCGCGCGGCGGGTTTCACGGACGCGCGAGCCGTCGCGGCCGAGGCGCTCCGCGAGGAGCGATCGACGATCGGCGAGATCGTCGGCGAGCGCGTCGCCGAGATCCTGAGCGAGCCGCGCGGTGTCGAACGACGTCGATTCGAAGATTGGCAGGCGCAGTGCTCGGAGCGGGACCAGGCGGTCGCCGAACGACGGCTCGCGCTCGTCCAGATCTTCGCGCGCAGGCCTGCGTGAGTTCGACGGTCTCGCCGGGGTCTTCCGGGCCGTTGCGCCTCTATCTGACGGCCCGCTTCGCGGCGGCGACGGCGCTGACGATGCTGCGCGCGGCGATCGCCTGGCAGGTCTTCGCCGTCTCGCAATCGGCATTTCATCTCGGGCTGATCGGAATCGTGCAGTTCCTGCCCGCGCTCGGGTTGAGCCTCGTCGGTGGAGCCGTCGCGGATTCTCACGACCGGCGGCGGGTGATGATCACGGCGGAGGTGGCGCCGCTCTGCTGTGCGCTGTTGCTCTGGGCGGTGACCAGCCGCGAGACGGCGGGTCTCTGGCTTCTCTACACCGTGATCTTGGTGATCTCCGTTGCGGCGACCTTCGACAACCCCGCCGGCGCCGCGATGCTGCCGGGGCTGGTCGCGCGCGATCGGTTCCCGCACGCCGTCGCGACTGCATCGACCACCCGGTCGCTGGCCTTCGCAACGGGGCCCGCGGCGGCCGGCTTCGTGATCGCCGAGGCAGGCGTGGGCGCGGTGTACGCGGCGTCGGCAACGCTGGTCCTCGTCTCTCTCGTGGCGCTCGCCCGTCTGCGCGCGCCTGCGCAGGAATCGGTGCGGCGAGTCGATTGGCGGGGGATCCGCGAAGGAGTGTCGTTCGTCCGCAGCCACCCCGTCGTGCTCGGCTGTATGACGCTCGACATGCTCGCGGTCATCTTCGGGGGGGCGGCGGCGCTGCTGCCGATCTATGCCACCGACATCCTGCATGTTGGGGCGCGTGGCTACGGAGTTCTCGCCTCGTCGCTCGACGTAGGCGCGATCGTGTGCTCGCTCGTGCTCACCCTGCTCCCGCCGATCACCCGCGCCGGACCGGCGCTGCTTGCGAGCGTCGGTCTCTACGGGGTTGCGACGATCGTGTTCGGGCTCTCCCGATCGTTTCCGCTCTCCGTCGCCGCGTACACGGCGGTGGGAATGGCGGATCAAGTGAGCGTGGTGCTGCGCAGCACGACCATTCAGCTGACGACGCCGGACGAGCTGCGCGGGCGGGTGAGCTCCGTCAACCTCGTCTTCATCGGCGCGTCGAACCAGCTCGGCGCCGCCGAGTCGGGATTCGTCGCCGCGCTCACCAGCCCGACGTTTTCGGTGGTGAGCGGAGGCGTGGCGAGCCTCGTCGTGGTCGCGATCGTCGGCTTCGTGTTTCCGGAGCTTCGGCGTTACCGGCTCGAGCTGCGGGGAATCGAGAAGCGCTGACGGTTACCGGCTACCGCAGACATCGCGGAATCTTTTCCGGCATCCGGCAGCCGTAGCCGGATGCCGGTGATCGCATCTCACAGCTCCGGTCTCCGCTGATGCCATTCGGTGGCTTGTTCGTACGCGTGGCCGACCGCGAGCACGGTCGACTCGTCGAACGGACGCCCGGCGATCTGCAGACCGATCGGTAGGCCTTGGCGATTGAAGCCGCAGGGAAGGGAAAGCGCGGGAAGATGCGTGGCGTTAAAGGGCGCCGTGCAGCGGATCATCGTCAAGATCGTCGACTCCTCGGTACCGCCGCAGCGGACAGTCTCCTGGCCGATCTTCACGGCGGGAACGGGCGTCGTCGGCGTGACCAGCACGTCCGCCGACTCGAGCGCCTCGCGCATCGCCGTGGAGAGCTTGTAGGTCTCCTCGAGCGCGGCGACGACTGCGGCCGACTTCGGCGGGTCTTGCGAGAAGATCGCCATGACGTCGCGGCCGAAGTCCTCCGGCCGGGAGGCGAGACGCTCGGCGTGAATCTGTCGTGCTTCGGCGAGCACGATCGCGAAGAGCGATAGGATCCCCGCCTCGCTGCTCATCAGGTCGACGTCACATACCACGGCGCCGAGGCCGCGCAGCACGCCGAGCGCCGCCTCGACCGCGGTGCCGACGTCCGCGTCGAGCCGCTCGTAGAAGTAGCGACGCGGGACACCGATGCGCAGGCCTTTGACGCCACGCCCGAGATCACGCGCATAGGGCTCGACCGGTACGCGCACGCTGGTCGGATCGGCCGGGTCGTAGCCGGCGATCGTTTCGAGCACGAGCGCCGCGTCGTCGACGCTGCGGGCGATCGGGCCGGGGTGGTCGAAGATGTAGGAGAGCGGGAAAACGCCGGCCTTGCTGACTCGCCCGTAGGTCGGCTTCAGTCCGACCGCGCCGCAGAGCGAGGACGGGATGCGAATGCTCCCGCCCGTGTCGGTGCCGAGCGTCGCGACGGCGAGCGAGGCGGCAATCGCAGCGCCGGAACCTCCGCTCGAGCCGCCGGGAATCCGACTCGGATCCCACGGATTGCGGGTCGTTCCGAAGTGAGGATTGTCGGTCGTGACGCCGTAGGCGAACTCGTGGGTATTGAGCTTGCCGAGCAGCACGGAGCCCGCCTCGCGCAGGCGACGGGCTGCCGTGCAGTCCGTCTTCGGGACGTAATCGGCGAAGAACTTGGCGCCGGCGGTCGTGCGGATGCCCGCGGTCTCGAAGAGGTCCTTGAGCGCGATCGGAATCCCATGCAAGGGGGTGCGGGGTCCGCCCTTCGAGATCTCTTCGGTCGCGCGCCGTGCATCGGCGAGCGCGCGCTCGGCGGTGACCGTCACGTAGGCGTTGATCCTCGGATTCACCCGCTCGATGCGCTCGAGGTAAGCGTTGGTGAGCTCGAGAGGCGAGAGCCTCCGCTCGCGAATTTGCGCCGCGGCGGCGCGGATCGTCAGATCGGTGAGCGCTTCGTTTGGAGAAGTCATCCGCGGACTATAGTCGACTCCTCCGGCGGGCTGCCAGAGATTCGTCGCGGCATCACCGCTCCCGCTCTCGACACGGCCCGGAGCGCCGATCATCTCGGGCAGCGGATGATTGCTCCCGGGATCACCGAAGCACATCGGTGACCCGGTCGTGGCGAGGTCCCGCACCGAGTCGACGTGCGCGAGAAGCGCCTTGCCCGCATCCGCTTCCGCCCGACGCGGCGAGCGCGATCGGCTCGAGAGCCTTCAGCGGATCGTCGCTGTTCTGTGTGATCTGGCCAAAGCCCACCAGAATCGGATAATCCGCCTGCTGCATGTGCCGACGCTGCGTCCGTAGCCGTAACCCCGAGTCGACGATGGGGGAGCATCCGTCGCGCTTCTCCTCGGCCGGTCGAGGCTGAGCAAGGTCCAGGGCCCTGGAAGAGCGAAGGAAGCGTGAAACGTCCCCACGCATCTTCTACGGGTGGAGGATCGTTGCGATTTGCTTCATCACTCACTGTTTGAACGTCGGCACGGTCTTCTACGGCTTCGCCGTCTTCTTCCGTCCGCTTTCGCTCTACTTCGGCTGGACGCGCGCACAGACGTCATGGGGCTTCTCGCTCGCGACGGTGCTCGGCGCCTTCTATGCGATCGTGCTCGGGCGGTTCGTCGATCGCTACGGACCGCGGCCCGTACAGTTGTTCGGCGCGGCGGTGCTCGGTGTCGGCTACGTGGTTCTCGCCGCCACGCGCTCGCTCGCGCAGTACTACCTGACGATGGGACTGCTCGTGGCCCTCGGCTCGGCGGCGCTCGGGCCGGTGTCGAGCAACACGGCCGTCGCCCGCTGGTTTCTGGCAAGGCGCGGTACGGCCCTCGGCATCTCGACCGCCGGCATCTCGATGGGCGGCGTGATCTTCGTACCGCTGACCCAGCTGCTCATCGATCGGTTCGGCTGGCGGGGCGCGTTTCTCGGGCTCGCGGCGATAGTGGTGGGCTGCGGCATGCCGCCGGTAGCGCTCTGGATGCGCCGCTCTCCCGAGTCGATGGGTCTGCGCCCGGACGGAGAGCCGTTCCGGGTCAGCGAGCGGAACATCGGCCTCGTCGAGCGCGAACTCGAGCGATCGATCTCGCCGAGCCAGGCGGTCCGCAGCCGTGACTTCTGGCTGATCGCCATCGCCTTCGGGCTCACCGTGAGCGGCCTCTCGGCGATCCTCATCCATCAGATTCCCTATCTCCTCGACCAGGGCGCGTCGCCCGCGCTGGCCTCGTGGGTGCTCGGCGGCACGGCCGCGGTCGGGGTGATCGGCAAGCTCGGCTTCGGAACCTTGATCGACCGGCTCGATCAGCGGCGGGTGATCCTCTTCTGCTTCAGCCTCCAGGCGCTCGGCGTGAGCTTGCTCTTCTTCGCCACTTCCCCTGCCATGCTCGTCCTCTACGTCGTGCTCTACGGCTATGCGATGGGCGGCAACGCCACGCTGCAAGCCACCGTGATCGGCGAGTCCTTCGGCCGTGTGCACTACGGCGCGATCGCCGGTCGCATGACGCCGGTGATCGTCACGCTCCAGGCGCTCGGCGTCCCATTCGTGGGCTGGATTCACGATCGGACCGGAGGCTACCAGACGGCCTTCGGTCTCGTGCTGCTGACGACGGTCATCGCGGCGGCATGCATCTCGGGTATCCGCGGTTCCCCTGCCCGCCTCGCAAGGGAGGCGAGGTGATCTCCCGATGGTCGATCCTGCGAGCACTTCTCGTTGCCGGAGTTCTCGTCTCGCCGTGGCCTGCGCGCGCAAGAGAAAACCTGGACACGGAGAGCCTTCTCACGAACGTGATCCAGCAATCGGCGATGAAGGCGCAGGGCGAGATCCCACGAAGCCAGACTTGGGCGATCCTGCCGCAGATCGGTTACAGTCCCTCCAAGGGGATCAACGCAGGCGTCAAGTTTACCGACCGAAATGCCACGTCCGAGCGCCTGACGCTGGACGTGGAGGGCAACTACGCCGTGGAGCTCCAGCAAAATGTGCGAGTGGCGGTGGTTGCGCCCCACTTCTTCGACGACACGGTGATCGCCGCCCTCGAGGGCGAATACCTCTACGACCCGACGAAGGAGTTCTTCGGGCTCGGCAACAACGACGTCGGTCCGGATCCCGCGTCGACCAACGGATATCGCCTCTTCTCCGGGCTCGCTACGCTCGCGGTGCGGCCGCTGCCGCGGCTCACATTGGCGCTGACCGCGGGCGTCACCAACGTTCAGATCACCACTGGCCGCCTCGAGGATTCGACGCCTTCGACCGCGTCCGCCTTTCCGGACCTCGTCGGCATCCACGGCGGCTACACCAACCCGATCGCGTTCTCGGTCGTCTACAACAACCGCGAGGAGATCACGCGCCCGACGCGCGGCTGGAACCTGATCCTCAAGGTCCAACACGTTGGGCACGCTCTCGGCAGCGAATTCCAGTACACGCGCTACATTCTGGATGCGAGCTATCTCTACCCACTGCTGACGCGCCGCCAGGTGCTCGGCCTGCGCGTCGGCGGCGAGTACATCGATGCCGGGTCCCGCGAGGTTCCCTTCTACGAAGATGCCTCGCTCGGCGGGGCACAGAATCTCCGCGGCTTTTGGGAGGATCGCTTCCTCGGCCAAAGCCGGGTGATGATCAACGGCGAGTACCGCCTGAAGCTCCTCGATTTCGACTTCTACGACATCTGGCGCGTGCGCATCGACGGCGTGGCGTTCGGCGACATGGGGCGCGTCTTCCTCAACGAATCGGATCTGAGCCGCCAGTTCGAAGTGAACAGCGACCTTCTGCCAAGC
This sequence comes from uncultured delta proteobacterium, assembly GCA_963745025.1. GTDB lineage: Bacteria > Desulfobacterota > Binatia > JACPRU01 > JACPRU01 > CAVQIG01. The sequence continues at coordinate 90,811 of CAVUWD010000006.1, read as the reverse complement.
GTGTTCGAGCAGTTCCGTTACAGCTACGGAGGCGGGGTTCGAATCGCGCTCGGTGAGGCCATCCTGGCCCGTATCGACGTCGGCTTCAGCAATGAGGAGACGGGGCTCGTCTACCTGACGTTTGGGCACATCTTTTAGCGGCGCTCGCGTTCGCGGCACATCTCCTTTACGTGCCGCTCGGCTTCGGCCGGCACTCGGAGCGGGGAAGAACCTCGTCGCGTCTCTTGATGGGAAGGGCCCTATCGACTAGACGCGGGCCATGAGCGAGCTGGTCGATCTCTCGGTTACCGACGCGCCGAGCAGGGACGACGTTCAGCTCCTCGACGATTGTCTCTACGAGTTCAATGCGAGGCGCACTGGCATCGACGACGGGCGACTCCTCGGGATCTTCGCCCGTGACGCGGGCGGTCAGACGATCGGCGGTCTTTATGGCTGGACGTGGGGCGGATGCTGCGAGATCAAGCTCCTGTGGGTGCACGAAGCCTGGCGCGGCAAGCGCCTCGGCACACGCCTACTCGAGCGCGCGGAGAGCGAGGCGACGGCGCGTGGCGCAGTGCGATGTCGGGGGGATGACCGCTAGAGACGGGGCGAGAGGATCGCCCGCCACCCCAGCCCACGCGCGCGAGCCGCTCAAGAAGCTCCAGCGCATCGGCATGCAGTGCTATGCTCGCGGCTGAAGAGACATGACCTTCCGCTGCGCCGCCGCGCTTGCCTTGCTTGGTTGGTTCGCGTTCATCGCTACCCCTCTCCTCGCCGATGAGGACGGGGAGAGCGATTCGAGCCCAACCGAACAGGCTCCCACCGATGCTGACCTCTAGGACGGTGAAGGTCACCGCTACCACGGTGAGATTGACGACGACTATGGCGCCTTTCCCATTCGAGCGCGAAGCAACAGCCGTCGAAGCTCACGACCCCCACGTCGCCCGCTGCGATCCAGCCGCGCGCCGCTCGGATCTCGGCGGGCGGGGCGACGACGCGATGCGTGACTAGGTCGACGGCGTCCTGCACGATCGCCACGAGTAGAGCGCGCGCCCCCGTTCGAGGCGCGCCACGCGGAGCAGGCGGCACGACCGCGAGCGGCGTGAAGAGGGTCGACGGCGCGGGCGGCAGGCTTGACCGCCGCTCCCAGTAGCGCTCGCGGTGCTCACCGTGCTCGCCGCCGTTCTCGCCGAGCGTCACGGGGGCGGCGTTCGAAGCGAAGTGACCGCGGCGCAGCTCGCGCCTCACGTCGCGCTGACGCTCTGCTTCTCTTCTGATGGCGCGATCTCGGCGCTTCGATCGCGGAGATCTCCTCGCGCGCGTGGGAAGCTGGGCTTTGCGGCGCGCGTGGGTGTTTCCCCTTACTGTACGGGCTATTGTCCGAGTGACAGGGTCCAGTATTGGGACTAAGAAACCTCACATGAATAAGTTTGTTCTTTCATTCTCATTACTCGCCCTGTTTGCATCGATGCCAGCGAAGGCCTCACCCGTGAGTGAAGTCTCTGGAACCCTCGACTTCACATTGGACGCGACCGGCGTGTGCTCGCCCGCTCCAGCGACCATGTACCTGACGGAGGACTTCATTTCGAAGACATGGCCCGATGGTCATATTGAGTATCGGTTGACACTTTCGAGCATCGACAAGCTCGACGCGACCGGAAAGGTGCTCGGTCGTGGTCGCAGCACAGACCACTTCGCGGGGAGCGTGGACGGGCCGCTGAACACCATTGAGCACGTGGAATTCACTTGTCGGGGGAATGGCGCGACGTTCGTTTACGTCTGCGGCATACGGCTTGGACCAGATGGCCAAGTCACGTCCAGGGGGCCTTGCCGGGTCCAGTAAGGACTTTTGCGGCTCGTTTCGCGGCGGCACGTCGCGCCGCTCCTGCTCACGCCGCCGCGTCGCTTGGCCGTCGCGCTTCAGCGATCACCTCATCGTCAAAGACGAGGCGGGGAAAAGACGGGGACGGTCCCGTCTCATCCCAACCTCATCGTCGAAGGCGCACGATCGGAGCCCAATGCCCCGACCGCACGCCGTCGACCGCACAAGAGCACAACGCGGGCTCGTGGAAGCATCGGCCACGCCCCGCGTCGCGCGGCGAAGCAAGAGGCCGGTGACGGTCACGCCTCAGTCCGCCACCGCTTGCGCAGATCCCGGCCCCTCGGGCGACGCGTGAGGCCCTGGCGCACCGGGAGATCCGACCCCTCATCGGGGAAGAATCCGAGCGGCAGACCGCACCGCCGCCGCTCGGCAATCGACCGGGAGTGGGCGGTGAAACGCCCGTGCGGATCGTCGATCTTCAATTCACGGCTCCACTTCGGCTCGCGGCGGCTCTGCTGCGCCGACCGGCTCCACGCGCTCGCGCTCGAAGCTCGATCGGTCGTCGGCGAGCTGCTTCTCGGCGGCGGCAAGCTCAGCGAACTGTCGGTCGAAGTCCTCTTCGAGCCGAGCAGCTCGAAGACGAGCCTCTTGCCGTTCGCTTTCGATCCGGTGCCGCTGGACGCGCAGATGCTCGGCACGTTCCGCAAGCGCACGCCGCGCTGCTGAGCGCTCGACCTGCTCGAGCCGCCACGCCTTCGCCAGTTCGGAGTCGGCGAGCTGTCGCATCTCTTCGGCGGAGTACGTGAGCGGCTGATCGTCGAACTTCATTCGTCACCCTCCCTACACGCACGCAGCGCCTTCACGCGGGCGCCGTATGAATCGGGGTCGATCGGGTCCAGCGGGTCTACCTCTCGCCGCGCCGCGACCTTCGGCTGAGGCGACCCGCGCCGCCTCACGGCGCGCACCCTCGCGTCGTAACTGGCGGGGTCGCAGGGATCGTTCAGCTCGGCGGCGGTGCGCAAGGGGCGCTCGGGCGCTCGCGGGTAAGCGGGCTTCGGCGGACCTAGCCCCGGATTTTCCGCCAGCGGGTGGGGTCGTGAGCGCCGAACGCGGCGGCCATCAGGCGCCGGTCGGTGAGCACTTTGAACAGGCGCTCGGCAATCGGAGGGACGGCGTCGGGTCGGCGTCAGATTCCCAGCGCCGGATCGTTCTGAGATCGACCCCAACTTGTCGGCTGTCTCTTGCTGCCTCCATCCCGCCTCGGCCCGAAGTTTCCAAAATTCGCTCGCGCGCATGATCCCGAGGATACGACAGGGCGCCGTAAAAGCGCAAGATACAGTGGTCAGGCATTCGATGCACCGCTAGGGGTTGTGATCCGACGCCGGGCCTCGGATCATTGTCTCTCTCAGCGCAGACGTCGAACCCACGCCGGGAACGCGCGCGCCATCGCGGCCAACTCCGGTCGCTCTGGTCGCTGAACTCTTCGGCCTCGCGGCGCTCCCGCTCGGCTAGACGCTCTTCGCGATCGACGCGACCGAGCCCTACCAGCGCGCCCGTCGACCTCCTGAACCCGAAACCCGCGCGACCGCCGCTCCACGCCGACCGCGTGCGCGATGCCCGCGACGCACGTCGCCCGTCATCGAAGCCGCCTGCGCGTTTTTCAAAGGGTTCCGGCGATAAGGCGCGGAGAGCTGAGCCGCTCTGAAACGCTCAGAAACCGCTTTGAATGTGACGTTTGGGCAGATCTTTTAGCGGCCCGCAGATCGTGCTCGACACGCACAGCTTCCAGGCCCGCGGTTCTGCGAACGATTCGGATTCGAGTCGGCTGGGGCGTTGCCGACTCCCAGCGGGCCACGAGAAGATCTACATGCGCAAGCGGCTCGACCGGATTGGGGTACGCTCAGACTAAGCGCCCGCACCGCTCGCGGCAGATCTCCAGGACGGGGGCAGACTCGCCTTGACACAATGGGGCGCCGTTGCTAGGCAAATTCGTTGACTTGGACCAATCCCGCGCGAACCGGATGCACCGCACGCGAGTCCCGACGAAGGCACGTAGCTCAGTGGGAGAGCGCTTCCCTGACACGGAAGAGGTCGGCGGTTCAATCCCGCCCGTGCCTACCATGATCCCGGTGCCGACCTGGTTTTCTTTCTGATGTCGACCGCTCGTTTTCGCGCATGAGGGTCGGAGTCACGGCACCTGCCGAGGCCGGCTCGTCCGCACGCGAGGTGATCGCTCGGCGCGACCGCAAGGCGGCAGAGAAGGCGGTGGCGGCCCGCCTCGACGGCAGGCTGATCGACTTGTCGACGCCAATCGCCGCAGATGCGCCGGTCGAGCCCGTCCTGCCCGACTCCCCCGAAGGCCTCGAGGTGATTCGCCACTCCACCGCACACCTGATGGCGCAGGCCGTGCAGGAGCTTTTCCCGGGAACGCAGGTGACGATCGGCCCGGTGATCGAAGACGGCTTCTACTATGACTTCGTCCGCGCCGAGCCCTTCACCCCAGAGGACCTCACGAAGATCGAGAAGAAGATGAAGGAGATCGTGTCGCGAAACCTGACGGTGACGCGCCACGAGATGCGCAAGGCCGACGCCATCAAGCTCTTCGTCGCCATGGGCGAGACCTACAAGGTCGAGATCCTCGAGGGCATTCCCGACGACCCGGTCTCGGTTTACCAGCAGGGAGAGTGGAAAGATCTCTGCCGCGGTCCGCACGTCCCTTCGACGTCGAAGCTCGGGGCGTTCAAGCTGACGAGCGTCGCCGGGGCGTACTGGCGGGGCGACGAGCGAAACGCCATGCTGCAGCGGATCTACGGCACGGCTTGGGCGAACGCCGCCGATCTCAAGCGTCACCTCGAGCTCCTCGAGGAAGCCAAGCGGCGGGATCATCGAAAGCTCGGCAAGGAACTCGACCTCTGGAGCTTTCACGCGATCGCTCCGGGGAGCCCGTTCTTCCACCCGAAGGGAGCGTCCGTCTACAACGCGCTGATCGGCTTCATCCGCCGCCTCTACGAACGCTACGGCTACGGCGAGGTGATCACTCCGCAGATCGCCGACGTGGAACTCTGGAAGCGCTCCGGCCACTACGAGAACTTCCGCGAGAACATGTTCTTCTGCGAGATCGACGAGCGCGAGTTCGGCGTGAAGCCGATGAATTGCCCCGGCCACACGTTCGTTTACGGAACCGCCAAACGGTCGTACCGCGAGCTGCCGCTGCGCTACGCCGACTTCTCGAAGCTCCACCGGTACGAGAAGTCGGGCGTGCTGCACGGTCTCACGCGCGTGCGCACGTTCTCGCAGGACGATGCGCACATCTTTTGCACGCCCGCACAAGTGCAGGAGGAGATCACGCAGGTGATCGAGATGGCGGGTGCTGTTCACCGCGCATTCGGGTTCGACGACATCCGGGTCTTTCTCTCGACTCGTCCGGCGCAGCGCATGGGGAGCGACGCGATGTGGGACCACGCCGAGGGGGCACTCCGCGCGGCGCTCGAGGCGAACGACCTCCGCTTCGAAATCAACCCCGGCGACGGCGCGTTCTACGGTCCGAAAATAGACTTCCTCTTCCGCGATGCGCTGCGGCGCGAATGGCAGCTGACGACGATTCAGCTCGATTACGCGCTGCCTGAGCGGTTCGACCTCACGTACGTGTCGCCGGAGGGGAAGGAGGAGCGGCCGGTGATGATCCACCGCGCTCTCCTCGGCTCGATCGAGCGCTTTCTCGCCATCCTGATCGAGCACACAGCCGGCGCGTTCCCGCTCTGGCTCGCACCGGTGCAAGTGAAGGTGCTGACCCTCACCGAGCGACAGGAGGAGTACGGCGCCGAGATCCTCGCCGAGCTGCGTGGAAAGGGGCTGCGCGGTGAGCTCGACATCCGCAACGAAAAGCTCGGCTACAAGATCCGTCAGGCGCAGCTCGAAAAGATCCCCTACATGCTCATCCTCGGCGATCGCGAAGCGGCCGAGCGCAAGGTCGCCCCGCGGGCTCGCAGCGGCGAGCAGCTCGCCGCGATGTCGATCGAAGAGTTCGCGGCGAGCGTTTTCGCTGAAGCCAGGCCACCCGTGTCGTAAACCGCAGGAGGTGCCCCATCTCGAGACCAATGCCCACGCCAAGCGTACGAATCAACCAGCAGATCCGAGCCCGAGAAGTTCGGCTGATCGACGTCGACGGCACGCAGAACGTCGTGCCGATCGCCCGGGCGCTGGAGATCGCCAACCAGCGAAGCCTCGACCTCGTCGAGGTCGCGGCGACCGCCGTGCCGCCGGTCTGCCGGATCATGGATTACGGCAAGTACCGCTACATGCAGCGGAAGAAGGCGGCGGAGTCGAGGAAAAAGGCGACCCGGGTGGTGGTGAAGGAAGTGAAGCTCGGGTCGCAAACCGACGATCACGATGTGGCGTTTAAGGTGAACCACATTCGCCGTTTTCTCGACGACGGCATGCGGGTCAAGGTCTCGGTCTTCTTCCGCGGCCGCGCGATCACCCATCCCGAGAAGGGGAAGGAGATGCTCGATCTAGTGATGTCGAAGATCGAAGACGTCGCCACGCAGGAGGTGCGGCCGCGTCTCGAGGGGCGCAACATGTCGATGATGGTGGTACCAAAGTGACCGGCGGGCGGCATAGCATGGAGCTGACCGGTGGCCGCGGCTGTGCTATGTGTCCCCAGTTTATGCCGGCCGCTCACTCAATACCGTCTGGATCGTGAGGAGCACGAGATGCCAAAGATGAAGACCAAGCGGGGGGCCGCCAAACGGTTCAAGGTCACCGGTAGCGGCAAGGTGAAGCGGAGCCGCGCCTACCGCCGCCACATCCTCACCACCAAATCGCGAAAGCGAAAGCGTCATCTGCGCCACGCCGGCATGGTCGCGGCGGCGAACGAGAGGGCGGTGAAGAGTCTGTTGCCGTACTTGTGAAAGGACGACTACCGGCTTCCGGCTACCGGCTTCCGCGAAAGACGTTGAGAAATCATTTTGCGGTAGCCGGTAGTCGGTAGCCTCTGAAAGGACCCCCATGCCGAGAGCCAAGCGAGGAACCAAGCTCAAGCGCCGCCACAAGAAGCTCCTGAAGCTTGCCAAAGGAGTGATCGGCGGCCGCAAGAATTACCGCCAGGCCCGTTCCACGGTCGAAAAGGCGCTGGTTTACGCGTATCGCGATCGGCGGGTGCGCAAGCGGGACTTTCGTAGCCTCTGGATCGTGCGCATCAACGCCGCCGCGCGGCTGAACGGCATCACCTACCGGAGCCTGATGTCTGGGCTGAAGAAGGCGGGAGTCGAAGTCGACCGCAAGGTGCTCGCCGATCTCGCGGTGAAGGATCCGGCCGCGTTCTCCGACATCGCCGCGCTCGCCAAGTCGAAGGTCGCGGCGTGAAGAGGCTACCGGCTACCGACTACCGGCTACCCCAGAGGCTACGCGAGGTCTTTGCGGGCAGTCGGTAGTCGGAAGCCGGTAGCCGACAGCCATTCATGCGCTCCGACCTCGAACGCATACGCCAGGCCGCCCTCGCGGACCTGGAGCGCTGCGAGGAGGGAGCCGCCCTCGAAGAGGTCCGTGTCCGCTACCTCGGACGCAAGGGCGAGCTTACCGCAGTGCTCCGCGGCATGCGTGAGGTTCCCGAGGCGGAGCGACCGGCGATCGGCGAGCTCGTCAATACCATCAAGGCCGAAGTCGAGGAACGGATCGACGCGATCCGCCGCCGCCTGGAGGATGTGCGCCTCGCGAAGAGTCTTGCCGAGGAGCGTCTCGACGTCACCTTGCCGGGCATTCGCGTTCCGCTCGGACACCTGCATCCGCTCGCGCAGGTGCTCGACGAGGTCGTCGGCATCTTCGTCGAGATGGGATTCGGAGTGGAAGAGGGACCCGAGATCGAGGACGACTACCACAACTTCGAGGCGCTCAACATTCCGCGCGATCATCCGGCGCGAGACATGCACGACACGTTCTTCGTGACGGACGACCGGGTCCTGCGTACGCATACCTCGCCGGTACAGATTCGCGTGATGGAGACGCGGCAACCGCCGCTTCGAGTGATTGCGCCGGGGGCCGTGTTTCGCCAGGGCGACGACGACGCCACCCACTCGCCGACGTTCCACCAGGTAGAGGGGTTTCTGGTCGACAGGGCGATCACTTTCGGTGACCTGAAAGGCGTGCTGTCCGAGTTCCTGCGCCGCTTCTTCGGGCCCGAAACCCGTGTGCGCTTCCGGCCGAGCTTCTTCCCCTTCACCGAGCCTTCCGCCGAGGTCGACATCGGCTGTGTGATGTGTGCCGCATCGGGCAAGCAAGCCGATGGTGCCGCGTGCCGGATCTGCAAGCGCTCCGGATGGCTCGAGATCCTCGGATCGGGCCTGATCGACCCGAATGTATTTCACTTCGTCGGCTACGATCCCGAGCTGTTTTCCGGATTCGCCTTCGGCCTGGGCGTGGAGCGGCTGGCGATGCTCAAGCACGGCATCGACGACATCCGGCTCTTCTACGAGAACGACCTCCGCTTCTTGAGGCAGTTTTGAAGGTCTCGCTCGCCTGGCTTCGCGAGTTCGTCGCCGTCGAGCTCTCGGCGGCGGGGATCGCGGAACGGCTGACCATGGCCGGACTCGAAGTCGAGGGGATGAACCTGCACGGCACCTTCGAGCACATGATCGCCGCGCGGATCGTCGGGCTCGAGCCGCACCCGCGTGCGGACAACCTCTCGATCTGCACGGTCGATCTCGGCTCGGCCGGAACCCTCCGGGTGGTGTCGGGTGCGCCCAACGTGGAGGCGGGCTTGCGAGTCGCCGTGGCGCTCCCCGGAGCCGCGCTGGCCGACGGCCGCGTCGTCGAAGCAGTGGAAATTCGCGGGGTGCCGTCCGCCGCGGTACTGCTCTCGGAACGCGAGATCGGTATCTCCGATGATCACAGCGGTGTGATGCCTCTCGGCGCGGATGCCGCGCCCGGGGCCCCCCTGGCGGCAATCCTCGGGACGGCGGACACGGTACTCGACGTGGCGATCACGCCGAATCGCGGCGACTGCCTCTCGATTCTCGGCGTCGCCCGCGAGATCGCCGCGCTGACCGGAGCGCGGCTGCGCATTTCCCCGCTGCGCCTGGCGGAGAAGCCGGCGGCGAGCGCGGAGAGGATCCGCGTCGAGATCCAAGACGCTGACCTCTGCGGCCGTTACGTGGCACGGGTGGTGAGCGGTGTGAAGATCGGTCCTTCACCGCTTTGGATGCGGAGTCGGCTCGAGATGCTCGGCGTTCGCGCCATCAACAACGTCGTCGACGTGACGAACTACGTGATGCTCGAGCGCGGACAGCCGCTCCACGCGTTCGACCTCGCACGCCTGCGCGGCGCGCAAATCATCGTCCGGCGCGCCGGAGGAAGAATCGTCGTCCGCACCCTCGACGAGATCGATCGGGAGCTCGAAGCCGACGACCTCGTCATTGCCGATCGCGACGGAGCGGTGGCCCTGGCGGGCGTGATGGGCGGGTTCGACAGCGCCGTGACCGCCGCCACGAGCGACGTTCTGCTCGAGGCCGCGCATTTCGCCCCGAGCACGGTGCGGCGGACCTCGCGCCGGCTGGGGCTCAGGAGCGAAGCGTCGCTCCGCTTCGAGCGCGGCGTCGACATCGAGGGCGTCCCGCAAGCGGCGGATCGAGCCGCCGAACTGCTCGCCAAGCTGGCGCATGGTCACGTCGCTGCCGGCCGGGTCGACGTTTACCCGAATCCGCGGCCCGCGGCCGAGGTGCTGGTGCGGACCGACCGTGCCAACCGCTTGCTCGGCACCGCGCTGCCGGTCGCCGAGATCGGTCAGAGCCTGCGGCGCGTCTCGGCGGGCGTCAAGGCCGCGGGTAGGGGGGGGTATCTCTGCCGGCCCCCGTCCTACCGTTCAGACCTCACCCGCGAGGTGGACTTCATCGAGGAGATCGCCCGGCTCGCTGGGTACGACCGAATCCCTGCCACCCTGCCGCAAGCGGCGGTGGCGGCGGCCCTGGATGGTGCGAACCGCCGCCTCACCGCTCGGGTCCGCGAGCTGCTCGTCGCGCAGGGGATGAATGAGATGATCTGTCACCGCTTCGTCGGGGCGGATTGGAACCGGCGGATCGCCGGCCTTACCCCGGCGGGAAGCGCCCCGGTGCCGCTGCGGAACCCGATGAGCAGCGAGGCCTCGGAGATGCGCAGGAGCCTGTTGCCGAACCTGCTGATGGCGACCGCGCGAAATCGCCGCCAAGGAGAGGAGTGGATCCGCGCCTTCGAGATCGGCAACGTCTTCTGGAGCGACGGGAAAATTCGCGAGCGACGCGTCGTCGGCGGCGTGCTCACCGGCGCGCTGCCCCAACGGGGGCTCCTTCACGAGGACCGTGTCGAGTCGTTCTACGACGCTAAGGGCGTGGTCGAGGCGCTGCTCAGCGAATTCCGCATCGGCGGGGTCGAGTGGACGAGCCGGGACTTGTCATCCTTCCTCCATCCCGGGAAGGCGGCGCTGGCACGTGTGCAGGGGGAGGCGTTCGGCTACGTCGGCGGCCTCCATCCCGAGGCCGCGAAGGCCTTGGACCTCGAGCCCGCCCCATGGGCGTTCGAACTTGACTTCGAAAAACTCGAATCCTATGCTTCCGCCCGCATCACGTTCCAGCCACTTCCGAAGTACCCCACCGTCGTCCGCGATCTGGCGATTGTGGCGAACGAAGGACTCGAGGCCCAGTCGGTGCTCGACACCATTGCGCTATGCTCCGACCTTCCCGTCGAAAGTGCTCACTTGTTCGATCTGTACCGCGGCGATCCGTTGCCCGCCGGCAAGAAGAGTCTCGCGTACTCCATCGCGTATCGTGCCCCTGACCGTACGTTGACCGACGACGAAGTGAATCGATTCCATCAGAGCCTGATCGAGCGCATCACCCGCGAGCTCGGCGTGAAGCTCCGTGGGTAGCGGCCGGCCGGCTCACAGGTGATGCCATGGCGATGACCAAGGCGGAGATCGTCGAACGTATTTACGAGAAGGTCGAGAAGGACGGTTTCTCGAAGAAGGAGGCCGCCGAAGTCGTCGAGGCGATCTTCGAGGTGATCAAGCGGCGCCTGGAGCGGGGAGAGAAAGTGAAGATCTCGGGGTTCGGAAACTTCGTGGTGCACACCAAGCGCCCACGCAAGGGGCGAAACCCGCAGACCGGCGAGGAGATCGTCATCTCCGGGCGGCGCGTGCTGTCGTTCAAGCCGAGCCAGGTGTTGAAGAAGACGATCAACACGGCGAGCGCCGCGTAGCCGCAATCGTGGAACGCTCCTACGTGAGAGTCGGCCGATGATCGACAGCTGAAAAGCGGCCAACGGGAGTAGCGGCTCGGGACGTTGACGAAGGCCGGCGGGAGATGAGCCCGGCGGTCGGATGGGCAACGTCTTGACCGAAGAGAAGAAGCAGCAGGTGTTGGCGCTAGGGCGGGGAGGAAACGAGTCCGCGCCGGGATCGCGCTCCCCGAAAGGGAACGTGCCATCGTCAGGCGGATGACTGCAGTCTGCGCCAGGACGCTTCTCTCGCTGGTTGTGCTCGTGCTGGCTGCCCCGCCGCTTTCTGTCCACGCCGTTGAAGGCGGACCGCGGCGCCCCGTCCGCATCATGCCCCTCGGAGACTCGATCACCGAGGGAACGTCCGGCGACGCCACGTGGCGCTACTGGCTGCAGAAAAGCATCGAGGCCAACGGATGCGTCGTCGACTACGTCGGCAGCCGTCGCGGCGTGTTCCGCGGAAAGCCGCGCTTCTCCGACTTCGACCCCGACCACGAAGGGCACTGGGGCTGGACCACCGCGCAGGTGAAGGCACAGATCGATCGCTGGGCCCAGGATGCGAAGGCTGAGATCGTTCTTCTCCACCTCGGCACGAACGACCTCGGGAGCGATCCGCAGGGGATCGCCGCAAACCTCGGCGCCATCGTCGCTTCGCTTCGGCGAGCGAACCCGATGGTCGAGATCTACCTCGCGGGGCTGATTCCTGCAGCCGGAGTTCCCGATGAGATCATGAGGCGAACGAACGACGCGATCGCGCGCCTGGCGGCCGACCGAGACCGTCCGGAATCCCGCCTGATCGTCGTCGACCAATACACGGGCTTCGACCCGCGGGCCGATACCTACGACGGCGTGCATCCCAACGAGTCGGGCGAGAAGAAGATCGCCCGCCGCTGGTTCGAAGCGCTGCGGGCGCGGCTCGACTGCCTGCGCCCCGCCGGCCATTTGGATCGTCCCGGCGTCGCTACGCCACGACCGTGACGGCAGCCCGAGTCGTTGACCCAAGTCCTGAAGGTGATCCGCGACAACCTCGCGGATGCGACGATCGCCGAGTCGGCGTACTGGCCGCCAGGGCAGATCGCGATCGATCGGCCCGCGCCCCGGTTCGAGTGAACCGCGACTCCACGGGCGTGATGGTGAACGGGATCATGGCGCCCAACGCGTGGACAGCCTATACTCGGTGCAGCGGCTGTGTGCGGCGCAGGACCAGCGCACCGCCCGTGCTCGACCGAGTGCCTTGAACCGAGAGGAAGGAGCGGCCCATGTCCAACGACATCACCGCCATCAAACAGGTACTGGCCGCCTACTGCCACCGCGTCGATCGCGGCACGCCGGCCGAGGTCGCCGCGCTGTTCGCCGAGGACGCCGTGCTGAGGCCGTTCTACGACGGCCGCTACGAGGTGCGCGGCCGCGAGGCCATCCAAGGCTGGTATGCCTACTACGAAGCCCATTTCAAAGCGGGCGTACGTCATCTCAAACACATGATCATGTCGCCGCTGATCGACGTGCAGGGCACGCGCGCGACGGGCGTCAGCTATCTGCTCGCGAGTGCAGTCAGCAAGCAGACCGGTGAAGGCTTCATCGCGACGGGGACCTATTACGACGAGTTCACGCTGAAGGATGGCCACTGGCTGTTCGCCACGCGCCAGATCGAAGTCGAGATGATGCCAACCCCAAGTAAAGCCATCGAGCAATTTCCGCCGCTCGGGTTTCCGCATGGCGTCGCGGTCTGACGCCACCGGGAACCAATGTCGAGCTCCCAGGCGAACTGGGTAAGGCACGGATTATAGCAGGAAGGTGTGATGACCGACCCGGTGCTCTGGCAATTCAAGTACTCGCACTACAACGAGAAGGCGCGTTGGGCGTTGGACTTCAAACGCATACCGCATGTGCGCCGCTCGTTGCTGCCCGGGGCGCACGTGCCGCGGGTGTTCTGGATGACCGGGCAGAAGGCGGTGCCCGTGCTGGTGCTTGACGGCAAGGCCATCGCCGACTCGACGCGTATCATCGACGCGCTCGAGCGCTGGCGGCCGAATCCGCCGCTCCATCCAGCCGAGCCGAGCGACCGGGACCGCGCGATGGCGCTCGAGGAATTCTTCGATGAGGAGCTGGGGCCGCACGTGCGTCGGACGTGGTTCTACGAGGTGATGCCCGACGCTGACTTTACCGTGGCGCAGATCGCGGTCGGATGCAGTGCAGGCACCCAGCGGATATACCGAGCCCTCTATCCGGTAGTCAGTACCATCATGCGGATGGATATGCGCATCAACGCCGAGGGGGCGGAGGTAGGACGCGCGAAGATCAAGGCGTCGCTCGATCGCATTGCGGCCGAGCTCCAACCCAGCGGGTATCTCGTCGGCAACGCCTTCAGCGTTGCCGACCTGACTGCGGCGGCGCTGCTCTCGCCAGTGGTGATGCCCGCCGAGTTTCCATATCCGCTGGTGACACCGCTGCCGGCATCGGCTGCCAAGTACCGGGCGACGCTGGAAGGACATCCTGCCTTCCAATGGGCTGCGGACATCTATCGCCGGCACCGCGGCCAGTCGATGGAGCGTGATGCGTAACCTCCGCACACTGCCCCGTCGCACTGGGAGGCTGCAGGCCGATCAGTCGCGAGTGTTGGCACCGAAACCCTCCACGAAACCAAGTCGTTCCTCCCACGTAGATGTCCTTTCAATTCCAGACTGGCGGGTGTTTGTCCTTCAAGTGCCGATGAGTGCCTGCTCGTCCGGCCAGAGGATGCGGGCGGTGTCGCGGATCGCCTGGCCCAGCTCCTCGAGCGTCTGAGATCGACCGGTATGTAGCTTTCCGCCGGCGCTTGTAGCCGCTATCCTCCGCGGCGTAAGTCCCGGATACCCGCATCCGACATAATATCGGCCGGGTCCTAGGATCGAGGGAACGCATTGCAGCGCCGCCTTGCAGCCATACTGAGTGCCGATGTCGCGGGCTACAGCCGCCTGATGGGCGCCGACGAGCTTGCCACCGTGCGCACCCTGTCGGAATACCGGGGTGTCATTGCGGGGATTGTCGCGTCCCAGCACGGGCGCGTGGTGGACATGCCGGGGGACAACATCCTCGCGGAATTCGGCAGCGCCGTGGACGCAGTCAATGCGGCGCTTGCGCTGCAGGCGGAACTCGGGGCACGCAATGCGAAGCTGTCCGAGGCGCGGCGCATGGCGTTCCGGGTCGGCGTCAACCTCGGCGACCTCGTCGTCGAGGGGGACCGGATCTACGGCGATGGCGTCAACATCGCGGCGCGCGTCGAAGCGCTCGCCCATCCAGGTGGAATCTGCGTCTCGGCCAAGATCCACGACGAGGTGCATCGCAAGCTCGAACTCACGTTCGAGGACCTCGGCGAGCATGAACTGAAGAACATCGCCGGCGGCGTGCGCGTCTACCGCATCGTCGCGGATGCCCCTCCGGCCCGCGCCGGGGTCGTGGCGACGGCGTCCCACACGAAGCCGTCGATCATCGTGCTCCCGTTCGCCAACATGAGCGGCGCGGCCGAACAGGAATTCTTCGCCGACGGGCTGACCGAGGACATCCTGACCGACCTGTCGCGCTTCCGGGACCTGTTCGTGATTTCGCGCAATACCTCGTTCAAGTACAAGGGCCAGGCGGTGGAGGTGAAGAAGATCGCGCGCGAACTCGGCATCCAGTACGTCATCGAGGGCAGCGTGCGCCGCGCGGCCAACCGGGTGCGGGTCACCGTGCAGCTGATCGACGCCGAGTCCGACCACCAGGTCTGGGCCGAGCGCTACGACCGGGATCTCGAGGACATCTTCGCGATCCAGGACGAGATCACGTCCGCCATCGTGGCGACGCTACCCGGGCGCGTCGAGGCCGCGGCGCGCGGCCGCGCCGAGCGCAAGCCGACCGGCAACATGGCCGCTTACGAGTGCGTGCTGGAGGCCAAGGTCCTGCACCACCGGTCCAATCGCGACGACAATGTCAGGGCGGTCGGCCTGATCCGGCGCGCCATCGAGCTGGACCCCCAGTACGCGCACGCGCATGCCTGGTACGCGTGCATCCTCGGCCAGCAATGGGGTCACGGTTGGTGCCAGGATCGCGCCGCGACCGAAACCGTGATCGAGCGCGAGCTCGAGGTCGCGCTCGGACTGGACGACAACGACAGCGACGTGCACCGCATCCTCGCGGCCTTGGCCGTGGTGCGCAACGACCTCGACAAGGCGGTTTTCCACCAGCAGCGCGCGCTCGCCCTCAACCCGAACGACGACCTGATCGTGGTGCAGCAGGGGGAAATCCTCACCTGGCTGGGTCAGGGGGAAGAAGGGATCGATTGGATCCGCAAGGCGATGCGCCTCAACCCGTATCACCCGGAGCGCTTCTGGTTCCATCTGGCGCGCGCCTACTTCGTCGCCAAGCGCTACGCTGAGACGATCGAATCTCTTCAGCACATCAGCACGCCGGACAGCCTGCATCACGCCCTGCTCGCCGCCTGTCATGCCCAGCTGGGGAATGTTCCGAGCGCGACGGCCCACGCCGCGGAAGTACTCAAGCGGATTCCGGGCTTCACCGTGCGCGAGCACTGCGTGCCGCTGCTGCGCTACCGGCACGATTCAGACCTCGCACACCATTGCGAGTCCCTGCTGAAGGCCGGCCTGCCGGAATGAACCTGAGAGCTGATGCTGCGGGCTGACCGTCTCCATCTTGCTGCCGAGCTTGTTGACCGCGCTGACGTAGGCCTTGGGCGAGGGGACCACGATGTTGCCTAGGCCATGGAACGCTCGTGCCGCATTGGGCGAGTTCACCAGGGCCTTGAACAGCCAGATCGGACGCTTCAGCAGGTCCTGATCGACCTCCGACAGGTCCGGCTTCTCGAGATACGGCACGCGAGCCATGCGACGCTTTCCTTCCAAACCGGCGCACCCGATGCGGTGGGTTTACCCCCGCTGCTGCCGGGGAAGTGCCGAGGACATCCGTCAAGAACTGTCCTGAGCGATCGGCGGAGCGCCCGAGTCGCGAATACTCTTTTGAATCCGATTGTGCCGTGTCATGCTGACCCGAGTCTCCCAGGAGGGGTTCGCAGACATGACACCATCGCTCGTTGCGCTCTGTTTGTTCGCCGGCTGGACAATCCTGCTCGTCTTCTCGCTCGCGAACTACCGCGTCATCTACTCGCGG
Source organism: uncultured delta proteobacterium (assembly GCA_963745025.1). Taxonomy (GTDB): domain Bacteria; phylum Desulfobacterota; class Binatia; order JACPRU01; family JACPRU01; genus CAVQIG01. The sequence goes on along the minus strand of CAVUWD010000006.1, from coordinate 74,628 downwards.
CGCACCGGAAAGGCGGTCAACACCTTCTCGCCCGCCGGCACCGACGTCGACCCGCTGGGCCAGCGGCTGACGCGCGCGCATCTGAACTGCGTAGAGTTGCTGCCCGTGGTCGGCGCGGTGATCTTGTCGGCCGCGGTCGCGGGCCGGGGCGACGTCACCGACGGTCTCGCCATGCCGCTGCTCTACGCGCGGCTCGGGCAGTCCGCGGTGCACATCGCCTCGACTGCACCGCCCGCGGTGCTCGTGCGCGCGACGCTCTTCGTCGTCCAACTCGCGATCGTCGTGATCTGGATCTGGAAGCTCGTGCTCTAGTGCGTGGCGGTCAGCTCGCTGATCGCGTCGACGATCCGCGGCCAGGCCTCGCGCGGCATGTCGTGTCCCATGCCTTCGATCAGGAGCAGGCGCGCGCCCGGGATGGCCGCCGCGGTCGCCTTCCCGCCCTCGACTGGCACGAGCGGGTCGTCCACGCCGTGGATCACGAGCGATGGTGTCGAGACCTTGCGCAGTGCCGCCGTCCGATCTCCCGACGCGACGACACCGACGAGCTGGCGGGCGACGCCCGGCGGGTGGTATCCACGATCGAAGTGCGCTGCGGCCCGCACCCGTACGCGCTGTTCGTCGAAGGGGAAGCCCGGGCTGCCGATCACCCGCCAAACCTCCACCGCCTGATCGACGTACGCGGCACGGTCGGACGCGGGTGGCCGGACCAGCAGCGCCATCGCCTCGGGCTTGCCCGGCGGAACGCTCGGGCTCCCCGTCGACGACATGATCGACGTCATCGAGCGCAGCCGCTGTGGGTGTTCGATCGCCATCGTCTGACCGATCATGCCTCCCATCGAAGCGCCGACGACGTGAGCGCGCTCGATCCCCAGGGCGTCCATGAGACCGATGGTGTCGCGCGCCATGTCGCTCAGGAGATATGGCCCAGCGATCGATTTGCCGGTCGCGAGCGCCGTCATCGCCTCCATCACGTTCGGGATGCCGAGCGCGTCGAGCTTGGTCGAGCGGCCGACGTCGCGGTTGTCGAAGCGGATCACCCGGTGCCCGCGCTCGGCTAGCATCGCGCAGAACTCGTCTTCCCAGAAGACGAGCGAGACGCCGAGGCCCATCACCAGAACCAGCGGCCGTCCGGCGCGAGGACCGATCTCCTCGTACGCGATCTCCAGGCCGTTCGATTGTGTGCTCCCCATCACGTACCTCCGCTGGCGAGATAACGGAGGGACCCGCACCATGCAAGCGGGGCTTCTCTCCGTCCGCCGAACCGGCGCACTAGTTCCGCGAAATTCGGCCTATCAGAAGGCTTGATGGCCGCTTTTCGAGCAAGGCGCTACCGTCGAGCAGGCTTCGTGATTCCGGCCGCCGGGACGATCGAGCTCGCCTGGTCTGCGCGGAGGGCCGAGCATCCGGCTGATCGTCCAGCAGCGAGGTCCCACCGCCCGCATCACAGAACGCCGTCAACATATGTAGCTTTCCGGCCCTCTTAGGCGATATCCTCTTTCAAAAGGGAGTCACCATGGCACGCAAAGGACAACTGAAGCTCGATCACTACGGCGCCACCATGCCGGTCACCGGCGAAGCGGTGCAGAAGCCGCCATTCTACTACCGCCACATGGAGATGATGTTCATCACCTACCGCACCGACGACGATGCGGCGGCGGCCTGGCTGCCGGAAGATCTGGAGCTGGACGGTCCCGCGACCGCCACGGTGATTCTGGCCCATTACGGCGCCTCGACCTTCGGCCCCTATCACGAAGCCATGATCTCGATTCGAGCGCGCTTCGAGGGGCAGGTGTACAGCTACTACCCGGCGCTCTTCACCGACAACGAAGCACCCTTGATCGGCGGCCGCGAAATCTGGGGCTTCGCCAAGAAGCTCGCGCACATCCAAGTACGCCACGAAAGCGAAGTGATGATGGGTCTGGTCGAACGCCCGACCGGCAATCGGCTGATGACGGCCGTGATGCGCAATGTCACACCGGTCCGCACCGAGGATTTCCAGCTCACGCCGAGCATCTCGCTCAAGGTCATCCCCTGCGCCACCGAGGCGAAACGCCCGGCGCTGGCGCAGCTCATCGGCAGTTCTCTGGACCTCGTACCGCACATGGGTTCGAACGGTCTGCCCGACATCTGGACGGGCCCGGGTTCGCTGCACCACGACGCGCCGTCGGCGGTCGATCCCTGGTACAAGCTGCCGGTGCTGGAAGTGCTGGGCTGCTACTCAGGGACATTCGACGCCGTGCTCGGACACGGTCGCATCCTGAAAGACCTTCTATAAGCACGAGCCTCACCTCCGCTTTGCGCGCCAGGACGAACACCATGCTTCGTTCTGGCGTTTGGCGCACTGAGGGCGCGCGCGGTTAAGTGGGAATTGAGCACGTCGGCCTAGTACATCAGGAGAGTCCCCCCGACTGTGCCGGGGAGGCCGCCGAAGTTTGACAATTCCGGAAGCATGAGAATGGAACTCCCCTCCGTGAGCCGGTCAAAGCACACGAAAGGGAGTTCCTATCCATGGACGAGAGGACAAGCGCCTCGACCAGTTGAACTTGCTGTAGCCGCCCGCCGCCATCAGGCGGCGCATGACCGGCCGCTCGTGAGCGGCCCCCAGACCAGCCGCTTTGAGCGGCTCACATCTTCAATTCCCCCGGCTTTGCCGGGGGATCATTAATGGAATGGCGACGCTGTCGTCGCGCTCCGCCTTCTCGGCAGTCCGCGCCGCCTCGCCTCCGAGCGGATGACCCAGCAGAAGAATCTTCGTGGTCGCGAGAAGCACCCACAGGTCGCGCCGAAGCGACGGTCGGGCGATCGCACAGAGGTCGTAGCGCATCTTCTCGATCTCGCCCGTGAGGTCGTGGGCGTAGCCTTGTCGCACCTGGGCCCACCCGGTGAGTCCGGGCCGGACGAGGGAACGGAGGGAGTAGTACGGAATCGAGCGAGCGAACAGCTCGTAGTTCGAGACCGGATGCGGGCGGGGACCGACGAGTTCCATGTCCCCGCGCAAGATGTTCCAGAGCTGGGGCAACTCATCGAGGTGGAGCTTTCGCAGCCATCGGCCGGGTGGGGTGATGCGATTTTCGTTGTCCCGCTCCCATTCCGAGGAGGTGTCCTTCTTGTCGCCCATGGTGCGGAACTTCAGCAGGCGAAAGGGCCGACCATGCAGCCCTACGCGCTCCTGGACGAAGAGTACGGGCCCTTTGTCGGCCAAATGGATGGACAGAGCGATGAGCGCCATCACCGGGAGAGCCGGCACCAACGCCACGGCGGCCACGATCGCGCTCACGCATCGCTTCATCCTGCCGTAGAGACGGCTGCTCAGACACGCGTGCGAGACCAGCAGATGCAGCGGCGTTCTCTCATCGAGGAAGATCTTGCCAGTCAGGCGTTCATACGCTTCGTGGCCTGTCTCCACCGGGACGCCACCGAGCCGTTGCTCGAGTAGCTGGCGCAGCGGGAGCTCCTCGGCGGAGGAGCGCAGGCCCACGATGATCCGCACGATCTTCGTTTCCGCGACTACCTCGGAGGCTCTCGCGAGCGTACGGAGCGACTGTCCCGAGCTTCCATCCCCGTTGCGCCCCGAGTAGCGAACAACGGTGTAGCCGCTGCGCTCGATTTCACGTGCCGCCGCCAGCACCACAGCGCTCCTTCCGATAACGAGAACGCTCCGGCCGTTGGACGTTCCCGCACTCAATGGGCCGAACCGATACCCCGCCGGAGCGAGAAGTAGAGCTGCGATGCGCCGAGCAGGAGAACGAAGAGCGTGAGAAGCTGCGCCGCGGAGGGCCACAGCTGAGGGACTGCTCCATAGAGCGCGAAGATGATCAGTGCAGTGAGCGCGAAAGCCTGACCGATCGTCGCATCGGAGTCCGAAGCCGAACCGCGGCGACGCTCGTACGTGCTGATGAGATGGAATGCTAGAGCGAAGCAGAGGACGGGAAGGACGAGTTTCTGGATCACGAAGGCCATCGGTCAGCGCACGCGAACGATACCAAACGATGACGGGGACTCGAGTGCTCTACGACAGTTCTGGGGCCGAGCCCCCGGCGCACCGAAGGTCTTTATCTACAGAGCCGCCTTCTGACTAGATCCAAAAGCTCGAAACCGGCAAATTTCTTCGAACGTTCATACGCCCTATCCACTCGCGTCGGGGCGAGGGATTTCTAGCACATCAAGATCGTCCGGTTTCTCCGACGCTGGGGGATAGCGGCTACAAGGGCCGGAAAGCTACATAGAGGGGTCCATCTCAGACGCCCGGGACGCCCCTCTCGTTCGGAACGCCCGTTTCTATGGGGCGTGCAAGGCACTCGTCAACTGGCTTGGGGTGATGGTGGTGATGGTGTTCCCGCCGCCGCGAGGACTCGGTCACCTCTAGGCCTTCGCCGTCGCGCGAGACGGCAAGTTCAGCGCCTTCGCCGAGCACGGGCCGTAGAAGGACGCCGCCGCTCCGCTAGAAGCCCGCGCTCTTGATCAAGTAGTTGATCGTGAAGGTGTCGGGGGTGTTCCAGTCGCGCGGCTCGTCCACGTAACCGTGCCCCACGCCGGGATTGGGATAGAGGTAGGCGTCCGGCGCGTCCCACTTCGAGGCGTGATTCAGCTGCATGTCCACCACGCCGCCGTGGTAGGCGCCGACGCGCTCGTGCGCGTGCGACGGCGGATTCACCGTCTTGGTCGGGACGACCTTGATCGAACCGTCGGGCTGGCGCTCGATGTCGTGCGGCGACTTCCCCGCGTCGCTGTACATGTACCAGCGTCTTCCACAGCTGGCCGCCCTGGTCGTAGCCCTCGTTGAACTGGGCCATCAGCGACTCCTTGTCGATGTATACGATGCGCTTGCTGAACGCGTACTGGCTGAAGCCGGTCGGCGTGCCCTCGACGATCACGATGTCGCGCAGCTCGTGGTTCAAGCAGCAGAAGAAGGCTTGATCCCCGACGCGCCGTCCGGCTGGGCGCAGAGCGCGTCGCGCTGCCCGTAGCCGCCCGAGTGGAACGCGCGTGAGCTGCTTGTGCGTGCCGAGGTACTTGAAGGTCCAGAACGAGAGCTTCGAGTTCCACGTCCAGATCGAGTCGATGTCGATGTCGGTCCCCCAGAACGCGTCGGAGCGGTTCGCCACCGACATCCGGCGCACCTTCCGCAGCTCCGGGACATAGAAGTAGGTATCGTCGGGCACGTCGGGCGAGACGTAGCGGAAGTTGAGCGCGCCCGCGCCCTTCAGGTCGTTCGGGTCGTGCAGCGGCCCCCACTGCTCGGTAGTAGCCGATTGCGGGATCGTGCGGCACGACGGGCTTCGGATCGAGCACGATCCGGCCGCGCCACATCATGCGCCGCCAGAAGTTCGAGCCGAAGAAGCGCTCGCGCTCGCCGCGGTCGTTGACGAGCTCCACGTTCCAGCCGATGCCGACGTTGTCGGTGTACTTCGGCCCCTGCTCGTGGTTCCACATCCATTTCGCGCCCGCCTGCGGGTCGTTCTCGTCGACGAGCGGGAACGGCGCGCCGACCACGTAGTTGACGATGTCGCGGCCGTCCGGGCTCAGGCGGACCTGGCTCGAGTACTTCTCCGTCGCTTCCTGGTACTCCGGCGGCCACTCGTACTTGCGGTACTCGGTGACCGGCATCGTGGCGCCGTGCTTCAGCATGTACTGCTGTGTCGGGTTCAGCACCTCGCCGTACTTCTCGGCGTTGTCCTTGTTGACGACTGTTCCGACGGGCGGGAGCTCGGCCAAGGCGCGGGGCGGAACGGCGAGCGCGATCACGGAGAGAGCGACGATCCGCAGGATGCGGGTTCGCATTCCATGAAGGTAACACGCGGCCGCAGAGGGGAGAAGCCGCGTAACCACCGCGCGCCACCATCGCGTAACCGACGGACCGGCCGCGATTCCGCGCCGCGATCATGTGCCTGCAAAGGACCAGATGCAGAAACGAGACTTAAGGCGGCGTACTTCGCGTGTGGCAGCTACTTCGTGCGGGACGGGTCCATTTGATATCGACCTACGCGAGTATCTCTCCGAGGCCCGCCAGCCTCGCGCGATTCGCAGTCGCGAGCGTTCGCTCGGAATCTCGTTCCGGCAATTCCGCCTACCGAGAACACGACCGAGAGGACTTCATCGTTCTCTCGGTCGCCCACCCTTTCTTTTTTTTCCCCCAGATGGTGCCGCCCGCGAACGGCGAGATGCAGAAAAGGTTACGAAGAGCCGCGCGGGCTGTGAGGCGCTGACCCGGCTGGCCGCACCCGAGAAGCATCGCGACTCCCGCGCGCCCACGTGCGTAGGACTTCTGCGGAGCGCTCCTCGTAGTCGCCGACGTCGACGGGAAGCTCCCGCCCGAGCCAATCTTCGTAGAAGGTCCGCAGATCGGGGAAGAAGTCCCGCTCGACCGGATAATGCGGCGGCACCGCGTCGACGTCGAGAAGCGTCCCGCAGCCGGGGCAGATGAACTCGCGCAGCTCGACGACCGTCGGGTCGAGCGTCACATTCTCGGCGTAGACCTCGAGCAGCTCCTGGCGGGTCCTTCGCACGTGGATCAGCACACGAAGCTTCCAGTTTTCGCGCCAGTCGCCGAGCTCTTGCCCGCACAGAGTCTTGGTCAGCACCCCGCGGTCGTTGGCGACGATGAAGAGATGGTCGTGAATCGGCAGCAGGATCGTGTCCGGCCAGGGCATGCGTTCCTGCAGAAGGGAGAGGTACTTGTCAAAGCGATCGGGGTCCTTCTCGGCGCTCTGGATCTCCTTGATTTGCCGCCAGTCGAGCTTGCGCGCGACGAGGTCGCGAATCAGTTCCCGCGGGTGATGCTGCTCGTAAGCGTCTTCCTTGCGCTTCTGCATGGAGGCTTCCTCAGTAGGGCCACTCTTCGATCTGCCAGAACTCTCGATATTCCTTGGGCACCTTCGCGGAGAGCTCGGCCGACTTTCGGTACATGTCGACGATCACGTCCTCGACCTCGGGTCGGCGCGCAGCCTCGCGCGCCTCGTGCCACCATTGCTCGACCGGGACGGCCCTCGCGAGCCGGTCGCGGTGGCGCTCCTCGCGCAGCGTCTCGGTCGCCTCGGCGTCCACGACGTGTCTGCCTCCCTCCATGCCCAGTACGACACCATAAGCCTTGCGCGCGAACTCCGCGGACACGATGCCCATCTCAAGGTCGTCGAGAACCCGGCTGGGGTCGCGCTCGAGCGGATCGCCGTAGCCCGCTCCGCCCGTATAGTAGAGACCGGCGAGATCGCCGTCCTTCAGCGCGGGCGACCACACGGGGCCAGTGGAAAACTCGAACTGCTTCGCCCGGAGTGTTCCATCGGCGAGCCAGCGCTCGCACTCGACGATCGAACGGGGCAAATCACTTCCCGCCTCGACGAGGTCCGCGAGGTTGGTGTCCTTGGCATAGAAAAACCTGGGTCCGGGGCTCGGGTAGCCGCCGAAAAGCCCTTTCTGGAAGACGATCCCGCCTTGGTCCACGCCTCCCATGATCACAGTCATCATCGACGTGTCGTGGATTGCGTAAACCGACTCCCAGCTCGTCCCGCCACGGAACCGGCCCATGCCGTGACGGTCGCGCGAGAGGCCGCGGCCCAGGTAGATTTTCGGGATCACCATCTCCCACACTTCGATGTCGGAGGCGACGGCTTCGGGGTTCCAGAGTTGGTGGCTGTGGTCGATCCCGTCCCACACAGCACGTGCGCCCGAGCTCCCTGCCGCGGCCTCGAAGTTCGACACTCCGGTCGGTCGCCCGAGCCGGTCGAAGCCGGCGCTGTTGAAGACCTCCGTCGGCGTGCCTTGAAAGACCTCCTCGACGAAGCCGCGCGCGAAGAAGCCAATCGACATGAGGCGCACCCAGTTGCTGTACAGCGGGATCAGCGTCCACCAGCTCATCGAGGTGCCCGCGGCCGGATAGTCCGTGTTCACGACCGAGCCTTTCGGAAGATTCTGGCGGACGGCATGGTAAGCACCGTCGTTCACGCGGCCGTCGTAGGCAAGTACCTGGACGAGCGCGATCCACAGGCCGCCGTTCATCGCGGACGGCGTGCAGTTGTACGGGTGGAAGTCCCACCGGCTTGCCCCCTCAAAATCCATGCTGAGCGACCCGTCACGCCCGACATCGATGGCGATCGGCACGAGCTGGCCCATGTTCTTGCGGGCGAAGGGGTGAACATACGGTGCGTTCGCGAAGCGGAAGACCTGGTGGTGCGTGGCGCGGTAGCGACCGGGAATGCAGGTCCGGCGCACGCGGCGGAGGAAGCTCCGCCGCCCCTCCTCGATCAGCTCGCGTGTCGCCCGGCGGTAGAAGTCGAGGCCGAACTCCTCGATCACCTTGAGCACCGCCTCGCGCACCATGATCATGCCGGCGAGCTTGGACTTGCCGTCGAGGATCCACCAGTCGGGGTGGCGCAGGTTCATTCGCAGGCGCACCAGGTAATCTCGGCGGTAGTCGTCGTTCTCGCCGACCTTCTCGGCGCTCACGTGCAGCCCCTCGCCAAAGCGCTCCGCCTGCATGAGAACCACTCCCGCACCCTCTACGGTGCCGGTTTCGAGCTCGTGTGTGACGCTGCCGACCCAGCCGACCAGCTCGCCTACGTGGAAAATCGGCGTGATGGTTTGCACGTCGGGGGTGTGCACGCCGCCGGCCCACGACTCGTTGTTCTCGAAGATGTCGCCGGGGCGGATTCGCGGGTCGTCCTCGTAGCCCTCGCGAATTACGAACTTGATGAACTCCGAGAGCGTATGCACGTGGACCATAATCCCGGTCGACAGCGCGATGGCGTCCCCCTCGGGCGTGTAAAGCGCGATCACGAACTCGCCGACCTCGCGAGTCCCGGGGGAGGCGGCGATGTGCTTGACGGTCTCGCGCGTCGAGATCACCGTCGAGAGGAGCCGCGAGTGCAGCCGCTCGTACTCGAGCGGCGCCCCGCGCGCGATCTCGAGCTCGCGGATGCCCCGGTAGCATCCCGTTTCGCGATACAGCCGCTCGCTCTCCTCGAGAAGATCGCGTAGAGAATGGTGCGAAGCTGTCACGGTGGCGAACTCCTTTTCTGCCTCAGCACGCTTCGAACCAGATGAACCGCCGGTCGTCGAAGCGCGCCCGCCGGCCCGGCGGAACGACGAGCGTCGTCGCCGGATCCTCGAAGATCGCTGGTCCGGGCACGACGTTCCCTGCCTCGACGCGCTCCATGTCGAGTATCTGGAAGGGCAACCATTCCCCCGACCACCACACGCGCCGCTGTCCCTTGCGCGCGGCCTCCGAGGGCCGCTCGCCGCGTAGCTCGAGCCGCGGCAGGTGCGGGCGCGGCGTCGGCACGGCTGCGCTCAGCGCAACCTCCATGATGAGGTATCCCGCCTCGGGATAGCACCCCGCTTTCGGGTAGAGGGAGGTGTAGACGCGCTCGAAGGCTTCGACGACGCGCGAAAGGTCGGCGACGGAGTCGATCCGTCCGAACGGCAACGGCACCTCGAAATCGTTGATCTGCGTTCCGTAGCGCACGTAGGCGTAGTGTTGGAACGCGACGTCGCGCTCGTCGAGCCCCTTCTTCGCGAGATCGGTGAGCGCCCGGCTGCGAAGATCTTCCCAGGCCGCGTTCAGAGAATCGACCGCCGTCTCCTTGATGCCGCGCGACACGGCGTCGTCCCCCGGCGGACACGCCGCCATCACTCCCTTGTGATAGCGGTAGATCCTGTCGGTGGTGAGGACCCCGAAGGCCGAGAAGACGGCCGCGAAGGGGAACGTCACGACGCTTCGAAACTCCATGCCGCGCTGGTAGCCCCAAAGGTGCATCGGCCCGCCGCCGCCGTATGCGAAGAGTGAATACTCGCGGACGTCGTATCCCCGGCCGAGAATCATACTGGTCACGTGCTGGCGCATGGTCTCGTGGAGAACATCGAGGATACCCGCGGCAAACTCGTAAGGGTCCTTGCCGAACTCGGCAGCGAGCGCGGAGACCGCATCGATGGCCCGGCTGCGATCGAGCTTCACGGTGCCGCCGAGAAAGAAGTCCGGATTTAAATAGCCGAGCGCGACGTTGCAGTCGCTGATCGTCGGCCGCGGATGCCGATAGCAGCGGCCGGTGTCGGGCCCCGCCGACTTCGGGCCGATCTCGAGACGGTGGGTGATCGGGTTCACCGCTAGCTCGCTCCCCGTGCCGGCGCCGATCGAGACCGTGTGAATCATCGGCAGGCTGACCCGGTTGTGGAGCAGCACTGGCTCGCGCTCCACCGGGATCGCGCCCTGGCGGATGATGCCGACGTCGAAGCTCGTGCCGCCGACGTCGGTGGCCACGATGTTCTCGAGGCCGAGCACGTCACCGACGTACTTCGCCCCGAGGATTCCGCCGATGGGACCGGCGACGAAGGCTTCGTAGAGACGCGGGTGACTGATGTCGGCGACCCCTCCGTGCGCGAGCAGGGTCTGCACCTCGCCGCGAAAGCCCTGCTCCTTGGCGCGCGCATCTACGCGCTGGAACTGTTTGCGCGACGGCTCCGCCGCGTAGGTCTGCAGAACGACGCTCGTCAGACGGGTGTACTCCTTCAACGTCGGTACGAGCTCCGAGGAGGTGACGACCGCGACGTCGAGGCCACGCTCCCGAACCATCGCTTCGGCGATCGATTTCGCCCGCTTTTCATGCGCAGGGTTCAGCGATGCAAAGACGAAGACGATGCCGAGCGCTTGGATCCCCTCGCCGAGCAGCTCGGCGACGTGGCGGCTGACCTCTTCGTCGCGAAGCGGGATCACCGCTCGGCCGGTCATGTCGGTGCGCTCGCGTACCCCGCGGATCCTTCGTCTCGGCACGTACGGCGGCTTGTTGTAGTGCGTCACCGAGTGCAGTCGGTCCGCGTAGCTGAGGCCGAGCCACGACCCTTCCGCGCGCTGCTGGGTGAGATAGTCCTCCATCCCCTGCGTGACGAGGAGGCCGACGCGCTGGCCCGAGTAAGAGAGGATCGTGTTCAGCATGATCGTGCCCGCGTAGATGATCGAGCTCGCCTGAGAGAACACCCCGCGGAGATCGAGGCTTCCGTAGGCAGCGGCATCACGCGCGGAGTCGAGGAAGCTCGTCGATTCGTCGGCGCAATCGGTGAGCGCCTTGCCGAGGCTCACGCGCCCGGCGTCGTCGATGATCACGCAGTCCGTCATCGTGCCGCCGGCGTCCAGGGCCATGAAGTAACGCTCCTCAGCCGGCCTCTGGCCGTGACTCGGATTTCCGACGTCTGCGCCGAGCGCGATGTGTTTCACTCGCGAAAACGTAGCACGTCACGGGCTACATCTGTAACATTCAACGTACTCGAACGCTGGAGCGAGGGATTTGGCGTGGATTCACACATGCCTGGCTGTACGACTCGCAGATGTTCGCGAGCGACGTGTACGCCGCGCTGGCGTTGTGCGCGGTCAACACTAAGAAGATCTCTCTCGGACCAGGCGTAACCCAGAACATGGCGAGCGTCTCCTCCCCAGCGGGTGATACCTTGCAGAGAGACGGTCGGGCTTGAAAAACGTCAGCCTGTGGCGGTTTACGAGGCGCTTTCCCCCGTGGCCGATGCGCTCGCGCTACAGCGCGAAATACAGCACGAGGATCGCGGACGTCAGAATCGCGCCAGACAACGACACCAGGCGGATGGTCCGACTCGTCGCACCGACGAACGCCGCCCAGCAGATGGCGATGTAGGGCACGAGCGTCATCAGCACCGCCGCGGCCGCCAGCACGTCGAAGTGATTGGAAAAGAGCAGGAGAGCCGCTGCCGAGGCACACGTGACGTACAGCGCGATGGCGGGCACGCCCCGGCTAGACAGGGCGGCGAGCCGTCCGAGGTGAAACGTCTCGCAGCCGTTCTGCACCACGCGCGAAGCACCGACGATGTAAGCGTTGAGCGCAGACAGCATCGTGACGATGCCGAGCACGGCGACCAGCGGACCCGCGCCGGGAAAGATCCGGCCGACCGCGTACGCGACGGGTGCCTCCGAAGCCGCGAGCTCCGCCGTGCCGATCGCGCCGATGAGCGCGACGTTGAGCGCGAGATAGATCACGCAGACCAGCGCCATCACGAGCATGAGCGCGCGGGCGATCCGGGCCGGATCCTTCGTCTCGGCCACCGGAATGGCGCTGATCTCGAAGCCGGTGAATGGCCAGTAGACGATGATCACGACCTTGAGCAGCGCCGGCAGGGGCGCGATCCGCGCGGGCAGCAGCTCCCGCTCATGAAAGAACGGAACGAGCGCGACGATGATGGCGACGATGCCGACGAGCTTGATCAGCGACAGCACGGTCTCCGTGGCGCCCGAGAGCGCGATGCCGACCAGGTTCAGGACCAGGAACACGGCGATGATGAGGATCTCCAGGCCCAGCAGATGGCCGAGGCCGAAGAACGCGAAGTACTGCCCGAGTCCTGCGGCGATCGTCGCGATGCCGAACGCCGACGAGACCGCATAGGTCGTGACCAGCAGCGCGGCCAGCGGGCGACCGAACACCGTTGCGAACAGCGCCGTGAACGTCGTGCCCCCGGGCGATCGCGCCTGTATCGAACCGAGCGCGAACGCGACCGAACAGGCCGAGACTGCGACGAGCAGCCAGGCGAGGAGCGAGGAGGTGCCGGCGATACCGGCTGCGATACCGGGCACGACGAAGATCCCGGAGCCGATCGTGCCGCCCACCCCGAGGCACACGAGCTCGACGAGACCGAGGGATTTCCTATATGCGCGCGTCTCCGACACGCGCACGGACACTACTCTCGTCGCGAGTCCGAATGCGAGCATGTGGCGGTGCCTTTGGCAGAGCCCGTGCAGCCGCCGCTCGAGCCGCAAGGGCCCCTGGCCACGAGAATTCTCGCCACGCTCGCCATGTCTCTCCGCTCTATCCCCGCCCCATTCGCCGCAGGATCTCTTCGGCGTTCCCCTGGTTGAGGAACCGCACGAATGCGTCTCTGCTCGGATCGGACTGCCACTCGTACTCGGTCCAGTCGGCGATCTGCTGCGCCGCCGACCTGCCATAGAGCCGGGCGATCACCGCGAGCGCCATGTCCGTCCCGGCCGAGACCCCCGAAGAGGTGGCGAACGGCCCGTCCTCAACCCAGCGCGCCTCTTCCACCCAGTTGACCGCCGGCCCTTGGCTCCGCGCCAGGTCGAAGAACTGCTTGTTTGACGTCGCACGCCGCCCGTCGAGCAACCCCGCCCGGGCGAGGATCGCCGAGCCCGTGCAGACCGACATCGTGACCTCGGCCGAAGCCGACCGCCGCCGCAGGAAGTCGATCATCGCCGGGTTCTCTAGCTCGCGCATCGTGCCGAACCCACCCGGCAGCAGGATCAGATCGAGCTTCGGAGCGCTCGCGAAATCGAACTCCGCCACCGTCCGCGGGCCCTGGAACGACGCCACCGGCCCGGTTCGTTCGGCGACGGTGACGATGCGCAGCTGGGCGCCGACACTTCCGAACATCTCGAGCGGCCCGTAGACGTCGAGCAGCTCGAAGCCCTCGTAGAAGACCGCCCCCAGCGTCCGCCCTACGTTCGTTTCGCTCATGCTCGCTCTCCCCCTTCGCTTCGATCCGGGGAAAGCTACCACGGCCCGCCCTCGGCGGACCAACCGGCCGGCAGATCACCAACGCGGTTTTGCCATCGGTACGGTTGAACCGATCGGACACCCGATCCGAACCCACGACCGCACACCCTCACCTGCAGCTGACCCCTCTGCATACTCGCTCAGGCGCGGTAGGAGGGGACTTGGGAGCGGACTGGAGAAGGGCAGCTTCTGAGCGGGTGCGCTACCGTAGTCGTGGCGCCGACTGAACGGCCGCCGGATTCTTGTCAAGTTGAGCGCTCGCCTATAAGTCGAGAGTCGTGAGCTCGAACACCATGGATGAAACCATCGCTCGCGCCGCGGCCGAGCGCCGCAGCGCGCTTTCCGAAATCGAATCCAAGGGCATCCTTGAAGCGATGGGCATCAGGACTCAGATGGCTGAGTTGGCCCACGGCGCACAGGAGGCCGCGAGGCTGGCCGCGCGGTGCGGCTTTCCGGTCGCGCTCAAGGTGGTGTCACCCGATATCACTCACAAGAGCGACGTCGGCGGCGTCGCGCTGGGCCTCGGTTCCGAGGTAGAGGTCAGCGACGCCTTCCACCGGATTCGCGCAAGTCTTTCGCAGCGAGCTCCCGAGGCGCGTTTCGAAGGAGTCGCCGTGCAGGCCATGGCGGCGGCGGGGGGACTCGAACTGCTGGCGGGCATCACGCGCGATTCGCAGTTCGGCCCGATGGTGATGGTCGGGATTGGCGGAGTGTTCGTTGAAGTGTTGAGGGACACGGCCGTCAGGATCGCGCCCATCGACGAGCGCGAGGCTGTGGCGATGCTCGCGGAATTGCGAGGCTCGGCTCTGCTTGATGGTGTGCGCGGGAGAGCGGGGGTCGATCGCGGGGCGATGGCGTCGCTGCTGGCGAGGATTTCCCGCTTCGCCGTGGACCGGCCCGAGATCAAGGAGATGGACCTGAATCCGGTCGCCGTTTACCCGTCGGGCCTGAGCGTGCTCGACGCGCGCATCCTGCTAGAGCAAAGGGCCGAAGGTGATGAGCGTGGAGGATCGCCGGACGCCGAGGCCGCGCTTCAAGCGCGTCGGCGCGAGAATCTGCGGCGCGCCCTCAAGCCTCGCACCGCGGTCGTGATTGGCGATCGCGCCACGCGCGACTTCATGTGGCTGCACGCGCTCGACAGCTTCAAAGGCAAGCGCCTTTCCGTACAGCCCGACGCGAAGGACGCCGCGGAGATCGAGGCGCTTGGCGTGAAGAATTTTCGCTCCGTCTCGGAGATCGGCGAACCGATCGACTACGCGATCGTGGCCGTCCCTCGAAAGGTTGCACCGCAGACGCTCGCCGAATCCGCCGCGGCCGGGGTCGCGGGTATTGGATTCTTTACCGCCGGGTTCTCTGAAACCGGGGAACAGATCGGCATAGAACTCGAAGCGGAACTCAAGGAGATTGCCTCGCGCTCGGATATCGCGCTGATCGGTCCCAACTGCATGGGCCTGTGCAATCCGGGATTGGGACTGCTGAACTCCGCGAACCTGCCTTCCGGCGAACCGGGCGACGTATGCTTCATCTCGCAAAGCGGCACGCACGCGATTAGTTTCTGCATGCAGGCGCCGGGGCGCGCAATCAAGGTTGGCATGTCGGCGTCGATAGGCAATGCGCTCGTGCTGGAGGCCCCGGACTACCTCGACGTGATGGCGTCGGACCCGGCGACCCGCGCGGTCGGCATCTATCTGGAGGGAGTGCGCGACGGGCGGCGCTTCTTCGAGAGTGTAAGGCGCGCCACGGTGCGGGTGCCGGTGCTCGTGTGGAAGGGTGGCGTCACGGATTCGGGCGCCGGCGCGACGTTCTCGCATACCGGATCGCTTGCGACGCCGGCGGCCGTGTGGCGTGCGGTGATGCGCCAGAGCGGCGCGGTTGAAGTGGCCGGGCTTGAGCCGATGCTAGACGCGATCGAGCTGTTGACCCGAGCGCGGCCGGTGAAGGGGCGCGGGATGGCGCTGGTCGCGATGACCGGTGGACAGTCGGTTGTGATCAGCGACACTTTCGCCACCCACGGGCTCAAAGTTCCGGACCTGTCGGAATCTTCGTACGCCGAGCTCAAGAGCTTTTTCCAGGTGATCGGCGGCAGTTACCGCAATCCGTTTGACGCGGCGTGGACGCTCGGAAGTGCGGGCGGCGGCCAAGGCAACGTCGATCGCGTACTCGACATTCTGGACCGTGATCCCGTCGTCGATGCGATCGTGATGGAGTTCCGACCGGGACCGGGATTCGGAGGTGTCAGACGGCCGATCGATGTGCGGGAGAACATTCCGCTGTTGGATGGGCTCGCGCGCTTTGCGCAGCGCGCGCGCAAGCCGTTTGCGATCGCGGTCGAATCCCAGCACGTGCCGCCCGACATCCGGTCCGCGATCGTGACCGAGGCGAGCGCGCTTGCGCGCGCGCGGGGGCTCGCGACGTTTGACACTTTCGAGCGCGCGGCGGGGGCCTTTCGCGCCGCAGCCGAATACTTCGAGCGAGCGCAGGAGCGTGCGAACATCCCCGTCGCGTGAGCCAGTTCGACCCCGGTCGCGCGCTCCAATTCCCTCAGATTGTCGCCGTCATTACTTAACCGTTGCTGTAGATGATTCCACGATCCACAACTTTCGGTCATACCTCCCACTTCGGCAGCTCCGTGTCTTGGATTAGGCATTTCATAACTTCCCCACTTCGTAGGGAGATGAATGATCCTGTCATTGCGAGGAGCTGGCCCTTGCAGCGGCTATCCCCCCAAATATTCGACTCCTATTTCCCGCCCGCCTTTTCCCCGCCCACTTGCTCCCTCATAAGCCGGCTGACCACGGCCCCGCGCTCGCTCTCGAGCGCGCGTTTGGCATCGACACGCCCGAAGATGTCCAGGAGGGGAGCCACCAGAGCGGTCCAGCCCGTCTGGTGGCTGGCCCCGAGCCCCGCGCCGTTGTCACCGTGGAAATACTCGTAAAATAGAATCAGATCGCGCCAGTGCGGATCTTCCTGGAACTTGGCTGTACCGCCGTAGACCGGCCGTCGCCCATCGGCATCACGTAGGAACGTGCCCGCCAGCCGGCGGACAATCTCCTCCGCCACTTCGAACAGTGTCATGTACCGCCCCGAACCAGTCGGACACTGTACCTTGAATTCATCGCCGTAGAAGCTGTACAGGTTCAAGAGCGCCCGCACGATCAGCGTATTGACCGGCATCCACACCGGCCCCCGCCAGTTGGAGTTGCCGCCGAACATCCCGGTATTCGATTCCGCCGGCAGGTACTGGACTCTGTATTCCTGACCACCGACGTGAAACACGAACGGATGCTCCAGGTGATAGCGCGAGAGAGAGCGAATGCCGTGCGGCCCGAGAAACTCGTTCTCGTCGAGCATGTAGGCGAGCACGCGCTCGAGCTTATTCTTGTTGAGGATCGACAACAGCCGCCGTTCTTTATAACCGAGTGAAACCGGCGTCGGTCGGGGCGACGTGGGAAATCAACTCGGGATGGCGCTTGCGAAACAGGCCGATCATTTCCATCAGCCGCGGAAAGCGCCCGACAAAATCCGGCTCGAACACCGTGGACGCGCACAACGGCAACAGCCCGACCAGCGATCTCACCTTTAGACGCATCGCCTGGCCGTCGGGGAGCCGCAGTAGATCGTAAAAGAATCCGTCCTGCTCATCCCACATCTCATCGTGATGCTCGCCGCGGCGATCCATGGCATAGGCGATCCACATGAAATGCTGCACGAACTTGAAGGCGATCTCCTCGTACATCGGGTCGTATTCGCAAAGTATCAGGGCCATCTCCAACATGTTCTGGCAGTAGAACGCCATCCAGGCGGTGCCGTCCGCCTGTTCCAGCGAGCCGCCCGTCGGCAGCTGCGCGCTGCGGTCGAAGACGCCAATGTTGTCGAGGCCCAGAAAGCCGCCGGCGAAGACGTTGCGCCCGGCCGGATCCTTGCGATTGACCCACCAGTTGAAGTTCAGCATCAATCCTTGAAACGAGCGCTCCAGGAAACGCAGGTCCGCCCGGCCGAGCGACCGCTCGTACCTGTACAGGTAGAGCGTGGCCAAGGCGTGCACCGGCGGATTGACGTCGCTGAAGTTCCACTCGTAGGCCGGGATCTGCCCGCTCGGGTGGAAGTAGAGGCTTCGCAGCATCAGCAGCAGCTGCTCCTTGGCAAAATCGAAATCCACCAGCGACAGGGAAATCGTATGAAAAGCCAGGTCCCAGGCCGCATACCACGGGTACTCCCACTTGTCCGGCATGGAGATCACGTCGCTGTTGAGCATGTGGAACCATTCCGTGTTGCGCACGTCATGGCGGACGGATTCGAGCAGCGGATGGCTCTTGTGCTCGCGCAGCCACTGCTCCAGGTCGAAGTAGTAGTACTGCTTGCCCCACAGCATTCCCGCCAGCGCCTGCCGGTGCACTCGGCGCTGATCTTCGTTCAGCGAATTCGGCGTAATCCGATCGTAGAATTCGTCTGCGTCGGCGATCCGGCTTTTGAATATCTCTTCGAAACCGCCAAAGGCATCTTTTATCTTGGCGGCCGCCAGTCGGAGACGGATGGTCTTGCTGCCGCCGCCGGGCACCTCGAGGACATAGTGGGCCGCGGCCTTGGTCCCCGCCTTGGCGGGATTCACCGCTTCGCTGCGTCCCGAGATGATGTACTGGTGGAACGCGTCCTTGACGTAGGGAGAAGCATTGGGCTGGCCCCACAGACGCTGCGCGTTGCTCTCGTTCTCGGTGAAGAGCAACTCCGGGGCTGCCATCGCAATGCATCCAGTACTCGCCGAGCTCACTGTGTGCGGCTTGAATGACGCCCGGCCCCGCCTCGCGCAGCGAAGGCTTTCGATCGTCATCTCCCCAGGACCAAGTATTGCGGAACCAAAATGTCGGCAGGACACGCACCCGAGCCGCTTCAGGTCCGCGATTGTGGACGGTGATGCGGACGAGGATGTCTTCCGGGCTCTCCTTCGCGTACTCGACAAAAACGTCAAAGTAGCGATCGTCGTCAAATATGCCGGTGTCGAGCAGCTCGTACTCCCACTCTTCCCGAGATCGCCTCCGGTTGGTCTCGATAAGGTCGCGGTAGGGATACTCACGCTGCGGGTACTTGTAGAGGTACTTCATGTAGGAGTGCGTCGGCGTGCTGTCGAGGTAGAAGTAGTAATCCTTGACATCCTCGCCGTGGTTCGCCTCGCTGTTGGTGAGCCCGAACATCCGCTCCTTCAGGATCGGGTCGCGCTCGTTCCACAAGGCCAGCGCAAAACACAGCCGTTGCTTCTCATCGCAGATTCCCCCGAGCCCGTCCTCGCCCCACCGGTAGGCTCGTGAACGAGCCTGGTCATGGGTGAAATAGTCCCAGGCGTTGCCGTCATCGCTGTAGTCCTCGCGGACCGTACCCCACTGCCGCTCGCTCAAGTAGGGTCCCCATTTCTTCCAGGGGATTTGCGCCTCGCGCGCCTCGTTCAACCGTTTTTGCTCAGTGACATCGACACTCGTATCGGCCATTTCTCGCCTCCTCCTCCGGCCTATTATAATTTACGGTCCTGATGTCGACTTTTTAACCTGCTCGGCTCTTGTCTTGCCAGCGCTTGTGACCGGCGGTTTACGACTTGTTTTCACCCTCTCGCCTGCGAGTGGCTCATTTCGCTCTCCCGCCAGCTCCGCCTAGCCCCATGTCAAAATCAGGGCTACGGCGCTGCCGCTGAGCAACAGGGACCCCCGCAACATTCCTGGCGAATCAGCCGAGCATCCCCTTCTTCAGGTCCTCCGAAGGCGGCTTGGGGCCGAGCCAGATCGAGAAGACCCCATAACCATGACTGCAGCGTGACTCAGTGTCCTCACGGACATTTTCATCCTCGGGCCTTTCTTGGCTCTCTTGTTCTACCGGGCTCCACGTCTTGCCGAACCACGGCTCGAGCGGACCGTAGAGACGGACGGCCGTATACTAGCCTGCGCTCACTTCACCGTATAGCCACGCCCCGTCATGCACGAACGGAACGCCGAATCCACGGCGGCGGACTGACTACATTTTGGACCGCCGTTGGGCCGCGGCGCCGACCTTCGCGCCGGTCTTTGCTCCCTGCTGTCGAGGTCCTTCCCTGCCGCGCCGTCGCAGCCTCGCACCCCGCTACGTGTACGGCCGGGGTGGCGGCGGCCGGCTGCGCCTACTGCGGGGATCGAGGAACCTGTGATCGTGCGGAGGATCCTGCGGCCTCGGGCCCGCCGCCCCCGACTCAAGTCATCCGCTTGTGCGCCCGTCGAAGGGGGGCGTGGTATGTGGAGTGCTTGCGTCCGAGATCGACCGTTATATAGCTTTCCGGCTCTTGAACCGGCTGTCCACTGCTACAGCCCCGACCAAGTCCCGAGGGCACTGTCGCGATGAAAGTCCTGCGTACCCCCGACTCGCGTTTCGCGAACCTGGCCGACTACCCGTTCGCGCCGCACTACCACCAGATCCCGCAGCAGGGCGCGCCTGAGCTGCGCCTGCACTACGTTGACGAAGGCCCGAGCGACGCGCCGCCGGTGCTGATGCTGCACGGCGAGCCGACCTGGTCGTACCTGTACCGGAACATGATCCTGCCGGTCGCGGCCGCTGGGTTGCGCGTGCTCGCGCCCGACCTGATCGGCTTCGGCAAGTCCGACAAGCCGAGCGAGCGCAGCGACTATAGCTACGCCGGCCAGGTGGCGTGGATCCGGCACTGGGTCGAGGCGCTGGGCCTGCGCGAGATCACGCTCGTGTGCCAGGACTGGGGCTCGCTGATCGGCCTGCGCCTGGCCGCCGAGATGCCCGAGCGGTTCGCGCGCATTCTTCTGGCCAACGGCGGCCTGCCCACCGAGCAGACGCGCATTAATTCGGCCTTCAAGATCTGGCGCGCGTTCTCGCGCCATAGCCCGGTGTTTCCGATCGGCTGGATCGTGCAAGGGGGCACCAGGCATTGGCTCAGCCGCGCCGAGCGTGCAGCCTACGACGCGCCGTTTCCCTCCGCCGAGTACAAGGCGGCGGCTCGTGCCTACCCATCGCTCGTGCCGGTGTCGAACTACAGCCCCGTGGGCAGCGCCGACAACCACCGCGCGTGGGCCGTGTTCGAGCAGTGGACCAAACCCTTCATCTGCTGCTTCAGCGACGGCGACCCGATCACGCGCGGGCTCGACCGCGAGTTCCTGCAGCGCGTGCCCGGCACCAAGGGCCAGCCGCACACCACCTTGCGCGGCGGGCACTTCCTCCAGGAAGACGACGCGCCGCGTTTCGCGCAACTCGTCGTGCAAGCCTGCGGCCGCTGACGCTCAAAAACGTCTCCAAGAATGCGACGGGATTTGAACCCGTCACGATCACGTGAAATCAGCGAGTTACATGCGATAGTTACCGCCTGATTCACCGAGTTTCATCACCTTTGGACGCCGGCGTCCAAACTCGACCTGGAGTTTCCTTCGGGTTGGCGCGACCTGCTAATTACGAATTCTCTACAGGGCCCGACCGAGAGCAACCAGGAGCAACCAACTCGGCGTACGGCCGAGGATTTCGGATGATGCCAGGTGCTCCTGGTTCGGCCTGATTCGTGGTGGTTTGGTAGCAGAGAGGCGGTAGCAGAACCGTTTCCCGCCCGACCGTCGTTCTGTCTTGTTCGACGATCGATGGCGTCGACGTCTTCTATGGAGGTAACGCGCGGCCGGCGATCGCCGACTTTGACCATGCCTCCGATTCACCCGTTCGATATGACTGGGAACCATCGCCGTAGAGATCGAGTTCCGAGAAGTGACGTCCCTCGGAAAGGTAGATCGCGGAAGCCAACAATGCTCGACCATGTTTCTCTCGGTGTGACAGACCTCGAACGCAGCCGCCGACTCTACGACGCCGCGCTGCGGCCCCTCGGTCTCGTCCGGATCCTCGATTTCGAGGGGCGCGGCTCGGACTACGGTGCGATGGCCGGGCAGCTCGGCGTGGAGTTCACGATCACCGCCGAGCCGGGCGCGGGCTCCCCGGCTCCGGGTATGCACGTCTGCTTCCGCGCTGTCGATCGAGAGGCGGTCCGGGCCTTTCATGCCGCCGCCCTGCGCGCCGGCGGCCGCGACGACGGGAGCCCCGGGTTGCGCCCCGCATATCATCCCGACTACTACGCCGCCTTCATCCGGGATCCCGACGGGCACCGCATCGAGGCCGTGTGCCATGCACCCGAGAGCCCCGAGACAGCGTAAGCCGCCGCCATCATGCCGCACGCAAGGAAAGAAGCCTGCGAGCGCTCACCCTCGAGAACGAGCGAGCTACGACAGCGTCCCTCGATCATCGTCGCTCGACCGGCTGACCTCACCGACCTCCTCCCGCTCGTCCGGGCGTACTACCGGTTCGACGGCATCCGCTTCCGGAAGGACACGGCGACGGCGATCGGAAGGCACATCGCCTAGACTGCCTGCCACGGCCGCGTTACATCACGCGGCCGCGAGGGGTCGGCGTCTTGTCGGAACTGTTCACACGAGCTCAGGCGAAGCGACTGTGGCTGCGCGCTCAGCGGCTCGATCGACGCGATCCTTTCGGCGCAGGCCCCGCTGCGACGACCGCCGCAGTGCAACACCTGGGCTACGTGCAGATCGACACGATTCATGTGATCGAGCGCTCGCACCACCACATCCTCTTCACGCGCATCCCGCGCTACAAGCGAGCCGACCTGCAGCAGGCGCAATCCAGGGACAAGACCGTCTTCGAATACTGGACGCACGCGCTCTCGTACGTGCCAACCCGCGACTTTCGCTTCTTCGCCCCCGCGATGAAACGCTCACAAACGACGCCGATGTCGTGGTTCAAGACGGTGAAGCCTGCCGACCTGCGCAAGGTCCTGAGACTGGTCAAACGGCAAGGCGCGCTGTCGATTCGCGACATCGGCGACGACGTCCTCGTCGAGAAGGACCATCCATGGGCCAGTCGCAAGCCGTCGAAGCGCGCGCTGCAGTTGGCGTTCTTCAACGGCTTGTTGATGGTGAGCGAGCGCCAGGGAATGCTCAAGACCTACGACCTCACCGATCGGCACTTCGAATGGGACAAGCGACCGAAGCCGGCGTCAGAGCCTGAAGTGCTTGCGTATCTTCTCGAGCGCGCCCTGCGTGCGCAGGCCGTGGTCAGCGTCGACTCGATTTGCCACCTCGACGCCAAGAGAAAAGCGGGCATCAAGAAGCTCATCGAGAGCAAGATGCGCAAGAAGGAGCTCGTCGCCGTCACGATCCGCGGAGCGGAGAACGTGCAGCATTGGGGGCAGCCCGAGCTGCTCGCTTCGGCACCGCGCCAAGAACACGACGTAACTCATCTGCTCTCGCCGTTCGACCCGTTGGTCATCATGCGCAAGCGAGTGCAGCTGTTGTTCGAATACGAGCATCGCTTCGAAGCCTATCTGCCGAAAGAGCAGCGCGTCTTTGGTTACTTCGCGCTGCCCGTCTTGGTGGATGACGACGTCGTCGCGCTCGTCGATCTCAAGACCGACCGCGAACAACGCCGGCTACTCGTGCAACAGTGGACGTGGGTGAAACGCGGCAAGTCGGCCGCAAACAAACGACGAATCGAAGACGAGCTGCATCGGTTCGAGCGCTTTCAGCTCGACGTGTGACGCGGTCTACTTCAGTCGTGGTGTCGCCGCAGGCGGCTTCGCCCGCTTTGGTCGGGCGCTGAGTTCTGCGCGGCAGACTCGCCGCCTTCTGACCGGGAAGGGGGTGGGCCATGATCCGGCGGTCTTCGAAGCTCCCGACATATCTCACGCAAGCCGACATCCGGGCGCTCTTTGCGGCGATCTCGGATCTACGGGATCGAACGCTCTTCGGTCTCGCGTACGCCTATGGGCTCCGCGTCGGCGAGATCGCGCCGGCGGTTAGCCTGACTGCACGGACTAGCCGTAGAACGTGAACTGGAGAAGCAGCCCGCGCCGGCAGCTCCCATGAGATCACGCTCCGACGGCGCGATCGCTCACGTCACACCGAAGGTCCGCGCCTTCGTCGACTACTTCGCCAAGCGCTGCGGCGCTACGCCGCACTGGGACAAGGGCCCGACATTCCCCGGCGAGCCCGCGGCCAGCCGACGCCAACGTCAGCCCGAGTAGCGGGTCGCCGACGACCGCAGCTCAGTGCTCGCTCGCGTCTCCGACGCCAACCGGCGTGAGGATGCGGCCGTATACAAACGCCGTGTAGGCCAGCGCCAGGCCGATGCCGGGGATCCACCAGTACAGGGCGACGCGCAGCCCGTACGGTTCGGCCGCCGCATTGGCGATCGTCAAGCTGAGTGCCGCGTCACGCGCTGGCAACACAGCCGGAAAGATCCCGAACGCGGCACTCGCCAGAGTTGTCACCAGGTACCCAGCCGAGGCCAGGAAGGCACGCCCGCGTTGGTCGCGACGACCGGCGTGGCGCACGCCCATCAGGCAGGCAACCGCGGCCGCAGGAAAGACGACTCCCCACGGACGCTCGGCCACCTGGGCCATCACCCGCTCTTGCACGAACAGGGTCGCCAGCATGGTCACTAGGGTCGCGATCAACACGATCGGCCACAACCGCTGCGCCACCGCCAAAGCCCGGCCACCGATCGGCTCGCCGACGCGCGCCGCCAACCACAGAGCGCCGTGCTGGGCCAGCGCCGGAGTGACCGTCAGAGCCACCAGCAGCGTGTACCAATCGAGGATGCCGGTATCGGCGCCGATCAGGAAGTTCGTCCACAGCGGCGCGAAGAACTGCTGATGGGCATCGAGCGAAACACCGCGAATGACGTTGCCGAGCGCCGCTCCGAAGAACACGGCCAGCAACAAACTGGCGGCAGCGAAGGTGACGTCCCAGAACTGGTGCCACAGCGGGTGATCGACCTGGTGGCGCAGTTCGATGCCGAGGGCACGAAACAGAAGCAGCCAGACGACAATGATCAGCGGCAGGTAGAAGCCGCTGAAGCTGGTGGCCAACAGAGTCGGAAAGGCGACCAACAGCGATCCGCCGGCGGCTAGCAACCAGACCTCATTGCCGTCCCACACCGGACCGATCGAACGCAGCACGGCGCGCCGCTCGGCATCGTTGCGCGCCACGAACAGGTGCAGCATGCCGACGCCGAAGTCGAACCCGTCGAGCACCACGTACATCGCCAGCATGGCACCGGCGATGACGTACCACACCGCGACCAGGCTCATGCTTCCTCCACCGGCCCACGCGCCACGATGCGGCCGGCCAGAAACAGGAACAGCACCGACAGCATTGCGTAGAGGCCTGCGAAGCCGAGCAGCGTGAACAAGACGTTGCCGCCGGAGACGTTGGCGGAGTAGCCGACGGCGGTGCGCATCAGCCCGTAGACGATCCACGGCTGACGCCCCAGCTCGGCGGTCATCCAGCCCGCGGTGTTGGCGATGAACGGCAGCGGCAGAGCCAACATCAGCGGCCACAACATCCACGGTGAATCCGCCAGCCGCCCACGCCACAGGACCAGCGCCGCCAGGCCGAACAAGGCGGTGAAGATCGTCCCCAACCCCACCATCACGTGGTAAGCGTAGTACAGAAGCGGCACGGTGTCGGGCCACAGATCACGGTCGAACGACTTGAGCCCGGGGATGAAGGCGTTCCAACGCTGGTGCGTCAGCACCGACAGCACGTGCGGCACGACGATCGGGTTGTCGAGCACCAAGCGGTCCATGTCCGGCTGGCCGAT
The DNA here is from genome assembly GCA_963745025.1 of uncultured delta proteobacterium. Classification (GTDB taxonomy): domain Bacteria; phylum Desulfobacterota; class Binatia; order JACPRU01; family JACPRU01; genus CAVQIG01. The sequence continues at coordinate 49,483 of CAVUWD010000006.1, read as the reverse complement.
GATCACCATGCCGGCGCCGTCGCTCGATTCGAAGTGCCCTTCCATCGCCGCAAAGCCGACCGGTTGATGATTGGCGACCAGACGCGCCTGACTGTCACCGGTCGGGTACGCGACCAACAAACAACCGAGCAGACCGGCAACCACGCCCACTTGCAGACAGCGTTCGGCGACGGCGCGATGCAGGCCCTGCAGTGCGTAGAAGGCGCCCAGGGCGGTCATCGTAATGCTGCCGGTGATCACCGACCCGACCATGTTGTGCGAGTACTGCGCCAGCGCCCACGGGTTGGTGAGATAGGTCCACAGGCTCTGCAACTGGATCGCGCCGTCGGTGCCCAACACGTGGCCGACAGGATGCTGCATGAACGCGTTGGTGCAGATGATGAAGTAGCCCGATAGCCACGAACCCAGCCACACGAGTACGGCGGCTCCCCAGTGGGCGCGGCGGCTGACACGCTTCTCGCCGAACAGCAGCAGGTACAGAAACGACGACTCCAAAAAGAACGCGAACACGCCTTCCATGGCCAGCGTCTGCCCGATCAGCGAGCCGGTGGCTTTCGAGAAGCGCGCCCAGTTGGTGCCGAACTGAAACTCGAGTGGGATGCCGGTCACCACACCCATCACGAAGCTGATCCCGAACAGGCGCGTCCAGAACCGCGCCGCCCGCTCGGCCACCGCGTCGTTCCGCCACAGCGCCAGGCTCTTGAGCACGACGATGAGCAACGCCAGGCCCATGGTCAACTGCGGGAATAGGTAGTGGTAGATGACCGTGAAGGCGAATTGGAGTCGATGTACGAGCAGGGTGTCCATGGCGCTTGTCGGGCCGACTGCGTACGCGACGCCAGCCCACCCGCCTCTCTGTGGATGCCGCAACGGTCGCGACGGCGCAACCGCAGCCGGCCAGAGGCCGTCAAAGCGGGCGTAAAGCGGTAGAGTGGCGGTAGCGCCGGTGTCCGAGGTCCGACCTTACATCGGGCGCTGATACCGACTAACGCGGCGCTTCGGCCGCAACCAAGCTCGCAGATGCTTCTGCCGCGCGCAGCCGGCGAGGACGGAGTCACTTTCGCTCCCGGAAACTTCTTTGCAAAACGCAAAGAACCTACGGAGAAGGAATCTACCCCCTCGACTCCTTTTTTTGGCGCCGAGTTCGCTGTGACGGGCGCTCACGCACCGCCGTCGCAACGACGGCGCAGTCGACGGGCGAAACTTCACGTTCGCGTTTTATTTTCTGCAGCGAGCGCATCCGCCGCCATCAGTCGTCCACCGCCGCGCCGATCACGTTCCCGAAGAGGTCGAGGTTCCAAAGGGGCTCGAAGCGCTCGGTCAGGTGCGCGGTCACCTCGAAGTAGGCGCCAGTCAGCTCGTGCGCCGGGTCGATCCAGAACATGGCGCCTCCCGCGCCCGGGTGGCCGAGCGCGCCGAGCGGCGCCAGGCTGCCGTGGAAGTAGGGCCACTTGCTCGGTGACTCGACAGACCAGCCGTACCCCCAGGACCCGTGCGTGACCAGCTTGTCCCAGAAGCGTGCCTTGATCCCCGGAATCTGGTCACGGGTCATCGCCGCCACCGCGGCAGGCGAGAGGATGCGGGCGTCGCCGTAGCGCCCGCGGTTGAGGATCATCTGGCCAAAGACGGTCATGTCGTAGGCGGTTGAAAAAACGCCGCAGCCCGGGTTCGGGGTTGCTTGGTGGACCGGCGAGTCGATCCCGTACCAGAACGTCCCCAGGGGTGACGGATCGGCTATGGGAAACCCCGATGGGCGCCGCACGACGCGGTGGGCCGTGGACGCCGGCACCACGTAATCGCTCGAATCCATGCCGAGCGGCGCGAAGATCCGTTCTCGTGCCAGCTCCTCGAGAGGACGCTCGGTGAGCCGGGTGACGATTTCCCCGAGCAGCAGGTAGTTGTGGTTGGAGTAGATCATGACCTCGCCGGCCGCCGCCTCACGCGGCGCGTCCCAGAGGATCGAGAGCTCCCGGTGGTTCTCCGGGTGCCGCCAGGCAGGGCAGGGCGGCGGCTCGAAGCCGGCTTCCAACTTCGTTGCCGCGTGGAGCATCATCGGACCCAGATACCAGGTCCAGCTATATCCGCTCGTATGAGTGAGGAGATGATGGACCAAGATGTCCGCCACACCCTCGCCCGTGACCTCGGGTAAGTAGTCGACGACGGGGCGGTTGAGCCCGAGCAGGCCGTCTTCGACGAGCTGCATTACGAGCGTGGCCGTGATCGGCTTGGTGATCGACATGATCGGGAAGATCGAGTCGAGCCCGAGGGGCGGCGCGCCGGACTCCGGGCCGAGCACGCCCCAGGCGTCGTGGAGAACGATCTTTCCCCGCCGCGCGACGCACACCGAGAGCGCCGGGGTGTGGCCCTCCCTTACCCATCGGGCGCACAAGTCGCGCGCGTAGGCCACCCGCTCTGGGAGCATGCCGACCTCCTTGGGAGAACCGGGTCGCAGCTTCGTCTTCATGGGTTCCTCACCTCCTAGACTGCTCCGAAAGTAGTGGTGGTCGGACGTTGGCCTCTGTTCTCATCCTGCCTGGGTGGAGTGTGGGTTCATGAACCTTTTCGAATCCGCCTCGAACGCCGCCCGCAGCTCCGCGTCGGCGATGCGCCCGGCCATATCGTCCAGCAGCGCGAGCGCGGCGCGGCGGTCGTCGCGTGCACCCGCGGCGTCGCCGCTGGCATCGCGCGCCCGCGCCCGCGCGGCCAGGATCCGCCACGTCCGCGTGCGAAAGCCCGCGGCCTCGCTCTCGGCCAGCGCCGCATCCGCGTGCGCCAGCAGCTCGTCCCAACGCTCGAGTCCCGCCAGTGCGCGCGTTGCCAGCTCGAGCGCGATGATGCGAGCGCGCCGTAGGCCGAGCCGCGAGGTCTCTTCGGCCGACTGGTCGGCGAGTACGAGCGCCTGTGCGAAGTCACGGCGCGCCAGCGCCGCTGCCGCGGCGGCCAGCGGCACGAGCCGCAGGTCGATCAGACCCGCCTTCTTCTCGTCCCACCCGGCAACCTCCGGGTAATGCACCCCGCGCCGCGCGCCGACGATCGTCAGCAGGTCCACCATGGCCCTCTGCATCCAGACGCGCGACAGCCTCCCCGCCTCCTCGAGCACCTCTTTGGCGGTAGCCTCGGCACGGTCCAGGGCGCCAAGCGTCTCGAGCCACATGGCGGTGCCGAGCTCTCGCATGCAGCGCCCGAAGGGGTGTGCATCGTCGGCTACCTCCTCCTGAAACGAGGCCCAGGCCTCGTCGAAACGTCCGAGGTCGGTGAGCGCGAGGCCTTTGATGCTCGCATACTGGACTGGGGGCGAGCCGAGCTGCGCGGAGAGTGCGATGCCCTCGTTGCAGGTCGCCACGCACTGCTCGAAGTCGGCGCGCAGCCAGTAGTGCCACATGAGCCAGAAAAGGTGCTCCTTGAGACGCAGCGGGTCGCGGCGTTTCTCGAGGCGCTCGCGAATACGCATCGCGTCCTCGTGGGCCTCCCCGAGCGGCATCAGCCGGAGCCGTGACGACGCCGCCTCGATCTGCAGCTCCTCGTCGCCGAGCTCCGCGGCGAGGGCGCGCGCTTCATTGTTATTCGCGATCGCCTGCTCGCGGTACTCTGGCCAGTAGTCGATGAACCAGCTCGTCTGGATGAGCAACTGGCACATGGCGCGCTTGTCGCCGATCTCCTTTGCCAGCGCGTAGGCCTCGGCGTCCGAGGCGCGGGTCTTGTCGGCGTAGCCGGGCTCGTCGAGGGAGAGGATGTAATGCGCGCGGCTCCGCATGAGGAGGAGCTCGACCTCGCGCGCGCGGTCGCCGGCCGCGCGCGTCCGGGCGAGGAGGGGCTCGAGGTCCTCGATCGCCTCGCGGCCGCGGAAGAGGTCGAGCTCGAGACGGGCACGCGCTTCGAGCACCGCGTCGCGCTCCACGCCGGGCGGCGCGATCTCGAGCGCCTCGGCAAACGCGGCGAGCGCCTCGTCGATGCGCGCCAGGCCGCGGAGCGCTCGGGCGCGGAGGCGCAAGACGCGTGCCGTCCCCTCGGAGTCGTTGGCCGGGAGCACGTTGCGCGCGCAGTCGAGATCGCGGAGCGCGTCCTCGAAGGCGAGCGCGTCGAGCGCCCGCTCGGCGGCGCGCACCAGCCAGCGCGCCGTGCGCTCGCCCGGCGCGGCGGCGCCCGCCTGGTAGAGGTGGTGGGCGATCTCTGCGGCGAAGCGCTCCGCTTCTTGCCCGTGGAGCGCTTCGAGCGCGTCGGCCATGCGCAGGTGGAGGCGCTGGCGGCGCGCGGCGGAGAGGAGCGCCAGCAGGGCCTGGCGGATTAGTTCGTGCACGAAGGCGTAGCGCACCTCACGGCCGGTGGACGCGTCCTCGATCAGCGTGGCGCGCGCCGCTTCCTCGAGCGCGTCGAGGAGGTCGTCCTCGTCGACACCCTGGAACGCGGCGAGGAGATCGAAGCGAAAGGTCTTGCCGGCGAGCGCCGCAATCGTCAGGACACGGCGGCAGTCGTCGCTCACGCGCTCGAGGCGCTGCCCGATCACCAAGCCGACGCTGCGCGGCACGTCATTGTCGGCAATCTGCAAGTCCGAGCGCCAGCGGCCCTCCGCATCGAAGAGCTTGCCAGCCTCGTGGAGGTGGCGGAACACCTCTTCGACGAAGAAGGGGTTTCCCTCGGTTTCCGAGAAGACGAGCGAGACCAGCTCGGGAGGGGGCTTGCTTCCAGCAAGGCCTTGGAGGATGGCGCTGACGCCCGCCTCGGTCATGCGGCTCAGCATGATCTCCTCGGCCAGCCGCTGGCGCAAGAGGCCGGGCAGCACGCCGCCGAGCGGGCGCCCGGGCTTGAGCTCGGTGTCGCGATAGGTCCCCACCATGAGCACCGGGATCTCCGGCAGCCGCTGCGCCGCGTGCTGCACGAGCAGCAGCGTCGATTCGTCGGCCCAGTGGAGGTCTTCGAACACGAGAACGAGCGGCTTCGCGCGCGCGGCACGCTCGACGAACTCGCTCACTGCACGCAGCAGGTAGTGGCGCTCCTGCTCGGGCGGCAGCGTCACCGGGTCGGGAATGTCCGGGTAGCGTACCCGCAACTCGGGCATGAGCTTGGCGATCTCGGGCGCGTTCTCCCCGAGCGCCTGGCGGAGCGCCTCGGGCGAAACCTGGCGCGCCGCCTCCTCGATGTGCTCGATCGTGGGGAGGTAGGGCGGCGCCCCTTGCTGGTCGACGCAGTGGCCGATGAGCACGCGGAGACCGAGCCGCCGCGCCTCGGCGGCCGCTTCCTCGACGAGCCGCGACTTGCCGACTCCGGCCTCGCCGGCAATCAGCACCAGTGCACCGGCGCCGGCGTGCGCGCTCTCCACCGCTTGGAGGAGCCGCGCACGCTCGCGGGTGCGGCCGACGAATGGCGTGCGCTCCCTTCCCGAGAGGACGCCGCTGGCCTCGGCGTCCGCCCAGGGCACGTCCCAGAGGCGCCAGGGTGCATCGATGCCCTTGAGCGTGAACTCGCCGCGGTCCACCAGCTCGCCGCGCGCGGTGCCGAGGACGCCGTGCAGCGTGTCCGAGGCCAAGATCCCGCCGGCGGGCGCCACCGTCTCGATGCGCTTGGCGATGATCAGCGTCTCGCCATGGAGACCGCCAGCCTCGTTCAGCACCTCGCCGGTGTGCAGGCCGACGCGCAGCTGCACGACGGTGTCAGGGTGGCTGCGGTTGCGGCGGGCGATGGCGCGTTGGATCTCTTGAGCGCAGACGACGGCACGACGCGCCGACTGGAAGGCCACCATGAGCCCGTCGCCAGTGTCCTTGACGACCACCCCGCGCTGTTTCTCCACCTGCTCTTGAGCCAAGGCCGCAAGTTCGCGCTCCACCGCCGTGGCAGCCTCATCGCCCAAGCGCTGGTTGAGCAACGTCGAGCCGACGAGGTCCGTCGAAAGCACGGTCACCGTGCCCTCGGGCAGCTGAGCTGCTTCAACGGACATTGCAAGACTTCGGCGTGGCGAGCATTCTGTCTCAAGCCTACGAGGGATTAGAATTAGAAGCGGACGCGAAGCCGGACTCAATTGGAACCGACATTTCCCAGATGAACGGGCGAAGCCCGTCAACAGGGTGACCTCTATTCCTGCGGCGCGCGTTTTGGCAAGGGTCCTTTGGCCCGCCCCGCCCGGAATCCGCACAAAAGCCCTCCGACTTGGCGAGCCAAGGCCGCTTCTGCTCGCGGACAGCGCCAGCGAACGGAGCTCGGACGCAGTTCGGTCATGAAGACCCGTGACGTCGGGAGCACTCCGCCCGTCCGCCTTGAGCCACGACGGGGAGTCTCAGGTAGTTGGCACTCTCCGCGCATCGGAATTATACGGTCGGCAAAACGTCGGATCTCTCGTTGGAGGCTTCGTGAATACACCTCGACACCCGGCTGCATGGATAGTGGTTGCCGCGGGACTCGTCTGGTTCATCGACCTCGGTGACCGCGGGTGGGTCGCATTCCTCTTCGCCGTCGTCCCGGGAACGCTGCTCGTGACCGGGGGGTTTGGCACGTACGTGCTCACGGGAGACGTGCGCCTGCAGTCCGTCACGGCGATCGGCGGGCTCCTGGGCATCGCTCTGTCGCTACCGTTCCTGCTCTTCGGCGTGTGGCCGGCGCTCTGGGCCGGCCTGCTCTCGGCAGCGAGCTTCGTGGCGGCGGGCTGGATCGCGCTCTCCCTCGAGCCGGACTACGACGAGGTTCCGAAGTATCCCCTGACGCTCCGCTATGCCGCGAGGGCGGGGGCGGACGAGGCGCTCATCTTCGTGATGTTGAACACCGGCAGGCGCCCGGGTCGCGACGAGCAGCGCCGCGCCGCGGCGGAGCTCATCGAAGCGCACGCGCTCTTCGAGTCGCGCGGATGGCTTGGCGATCCCATCAGGTTCCACTGCACACCGCCCCCGCCGGAATCGGTCGAGATCGGGCCGCGCACGGCGCGTGGCATCGCCCACGAGCACCTCCGCTTCGACAGCGGTTACGCACCCGATGGAGCCGTTCCCGGCACGCAACGCTGGCTCGCGTTCGAGGCGAATCGCACGGTCCACTCCTGGGTCTTTCGTCACGGAGGCGAGCCGCGCCCCTGGATCGTCTGCGTCCACGGGTACGGTATGGGAACGGGCGGGCTCGACCTCTGGGCCTTCGAGGTCGAGTGGCTTCACCTGCACCTCGGTCTCAACGTCGCGCTGCCGGTACTCCCGATGCACGGCCCGCGCTCGCCCGGCCGCCGGAGCGGAGCGGAGTTCTTCGGCGCTTCGCTCCTCAACTCCGTACACGCCGAGGCGCAATCGATGTGGGATCTGCGGCGGCTCCTCGCGTGGATCCGTGCCCAGGGAGGAACGCGCGTCGGACTCTATGGGCTCTCGCTCGGCGGCTACACCACGGCGCTCTTCGCGTCACTCGAGGCGGATCTCGCCTGCGCGATCGCCGGCATCCCCGCCGCTGATTTCCTGCGCGGTGCGACACGCGTCATGACCGGACTGGACGCGCTATGGATGCAGAGGCTCGGTGTGGATCTCGACATGGCTCGCGAGGTGTTACGCCCGATCTCGCCTCTGGCGTTGGAGCCGAAGGTCCCGAAGGAGGGGCGCTTCATTCTGGCCGCGACGGGCGACCGGCTGGTCACCCCCGATCAGGTGCGCGACCTATGGGTGCACTGGGATCGCCCGCGGATCTCCTGGAGCGCCGCGAGCCACCTGACCGCGCTACGCGAGCCCGAAGCCCGCGCTTTGCTAAGCGAGGCGCTGCGAACGACGCTGGTCGAGCCCGATCAAAAAAAGGCGGTATCATAGAGGTGTGAACGCGCTCCATCGCCGTGGGGCCGTGTCCGAATCTCGAGGTCACAGGCTCGGCCGCAGGCAAATTCTCCCTCGAAGGAACGTTCAGGGCATCGACACCGTGCACATCCCGCACGCCCGTGTGAAGGCGGGCGAGCTCAATCGAACGTGTTGAGGTTCACGGGAAGGATCCGCTTCGCTCGCTCAGCCCGCGTCTCTGAACACCTCATCAGGGTGATCGGCAGGCTGCACCTTGGCGTACGCTTTCAGAATCTTCCCCTGCTCATCGATCAGGTACGAGATCCGCTTCGCGTAGCCGGCGCTCGGATCGTCGCAGGCGCCGTAGGCCATGCCGAGCTTGCGGTCGGTGTCGCAGAGTAGCGGGAAGGCGAAGCTGAACTTCTTGGCGAAGGCGGCGTTCTCGGCCTCGGTGTCGAAGCTCGCGCCGAGGATCGCGATGTTCTTGCCGGCGAAATCTTGGGCTCGGTCACGGAGCCCTTTGCCCTCGATGGTTCAACCGGGGGTGTCGGCCTTGGGGTAGAACCAGAGCAGCACCTTCTGGCCGCGCAGAGCGGCGAGCGAGATCTTCTTCCCTTCGTGGCTGGTGACGTTGAAGTCGGGGGCGGGCTGGCCGGGGCTGAGCATCGTGGACCTCCCTTCGGTTCGTGTCTCCAACGATACGTAGGGCTGTTGCCGTTCGCCGGTCAAGGCTTCGACAGGCGCTTGCGCTCGAAGGCCGCTACTGCAGCAGCAGCGGCGGATCACCGACTCCGCGACGCTAGGGTTGCACCGCTGGCCAGCCGCTCGACGAATGCCCCAGTCTCTGCCTCGAAGGCTTCGTCGGGAACGATCCGGTTCACGATGTTCCATCGCTCGAACGTCGCGGCACGCGCAGCCTCGTTCTCCTTGCGGAGCGGCCAAAAGGGTGGCTAGAAGATCAGTGAAGTTCCCCGCGTCGGTCGGCCCGGAAAGAGGACATGTCGTCGGATCGGTTGCTCGCGAGCCTATGCCGAGCCAAGATGTTCGAAGGCCTCGGCCGGGGCGCGCTCGAAGAGCTCAGGGCCAGCGGCTCCGCGCGGGGGCTGGGCGCGGGCGAGACGATCATCGAAGAAGGCCAGCAAGTCGCCGACCTGTTCGTGGTCATCCGCGGCGAGTTGGAGGTGTTTCTACCCAAGACGAAATCGCGTCTGCGCCGGGTCCGCATCGCGCGGGTCGGTCCAGGCGATTGCATCGGGGAATACTCCTTCGTCGACAAGAACCCCGCGTCGGCGTCGGTTGCGGCAAGGATCCAGACGGAAGTCTTCGGGATCCCGCAAGTGGAGTTCGAGCGGAAGCTGGAAGCCGATCCTGCCTTCGGTCAGGCTGTGCACCGGAATCTGCTGCGCCTGTTGGTCGCTCGACTGCGCAAAGAGAATCAGCAGCTCGACCTCTTTCAACCCCTTCCATTCCCGTCGGATACCTGAGCCGCGCGCCCTTGCCTCTGCTTCGCACCTGAGGGGAAGCGCGGTTCTCCCTCCACCCGCTGCACAGGCGACTTCACCTCTTCGCCGACGCCGAGGTCAAGAGATTGAGCAGTTGGTTCTGCGAACGCAATCGCTCAACCAGCAGGCGGAGCAGATTTCGGTAGACGACCTGCCCGGCGGTCGAGTCGGAATTCAGCACCTGCTCGACCTCGGCCTGCGAGATCTTGAACACCTCGGTCGCTCCCTTGGCGGCGACGGAAGCAGAAGCCGGCCGATCGTCTAGGAAGGAGTACTCGCCGAGGCAGTCGCCCGGCCCGACCGACGCAATGGTTATTCTCGTCAGGCGCTGGGGGGTCTTCGGCAGGAAGACCTCCAGCTCCCCGCGCAGAACCACGAAGAGCTGATCGTTCGGTTGACCCTCCTCGATCACCAGATCGCCGGGGCCGAATTCCGCGGTTCGCCCGCTCCCCCAGATCGTCTCGAGTCGCCGGGCATCCAGCCCTGCGAAGATCTTGCTCTGTTGCAGCCTCGTTGGCATCGCGTCCTCCGAGAACGGGCGCTGCTGCGTCGGCGCAGTGCAGGCCGGAGCACCAACTAGGGCTCTATCGCGGCCGTCGGGCTTGCGGCAAGAGACGAGACCCGTCGCTCGGCCGGAGAAACCCCGGGTCAGAGCTCGAACTCTGCGGCGGTTTCCCCATGCGCGGCTGGTCGCCGTCGCAGACTCCGGTCACTTCGGCTTCATCCGGTGTGCAGAGTGACCACCATGGCCCAGTGTTCACTCCGCTCCGGCTCGAGACGGTCCGGCGCTCTGCGCCGGTAGGCGAGCCGTGGAAGGCCCGCCCTACCTCGATGCTCATCCGTCCGCGTCTTCACGGCGCCAGCTGTGGCCGATCTGCGCCTCCAGCTCCTCCTGGTCCTTCTGGAACTGGCGCTCGAACTCGATGCGCGCCGTGCGCGCCTGCGAGAAGCGCTGGTCCTCGTCGTCCCAGCCCTCGAGCACGGATTCGAGCGTCAGGAGGTTGTGCCGGCGGAAGCGATCGGCTCGCTCGCGCGCCTCGTGGGGGCGGATGCCCAGCGCCTCGAGGGCGCGGCGGCCGACGCACAGCGCCGACTCGAAGGTCTCGCGCTCGATGGTGCGCACGCCGCGCTCGCGCAGCTCACGCCAGTGCGTCACGTCGCGCGCCCGCGCCACCAGACGCACGCCCGGGAAGTACTGCCGCGCCACGTCGACGAGCTTGAGGTTGGCGTCCATGTCGTCGATGGCGTCGATGATCACGCTCGCCCGCTCGGCGTCGGCGGAGGTGAGCAGATCGAGGCGGGTGCCGTCGCCGTAGAAGACGCGGAAACCCAGCCGGCGCAACACCTCGATGTTGTCCGGGTCGTGATCGAGCACGGTGGCGCGGATGCCGCTGGCGAAGAGCAGGCGGCCGACGATCTGCCCGAAGCGTCCGAAGCCGACGATGAGGACCGCGCCCTCCTCCGCCTCGACCCGATCGGCCTCGCGCGTCGTCGCGCTCAGACGGCTCTGCAGCCACTCGGCGGCGGCGGCGAGGAGCGGCGTCAGCACCAGCGACAGGGCCACCATCAACGTGAGGAGCTTGTTCCATTCGCCGGGGAGGACATCGGCGGCGCCGGCGACGCCGAAGACGACGAAGGCGAACTCGCTGCCCTGCGCCAGCAGCGCGGCGAACGCCGGCCGGCGGCCCGGCGGCACGCCGACGGGCCAGCTCAGCAGGAAGAGCGCGGCGCTCTTGAGGCCGGTGAAGCCGAGCACCAGGGCGACGACGAGCGCGGTGTGACTGGCGAGCAGGGCAAAGTCGATCGACATGCCGACGGCGACGAAGAAGAGCCCCATCAGCAGCCCGCGAAACGGCTCGATGTCGGTCTCCAGCGCGTGGCGATACTCCGAGCTGGCGAGGAGAACGCCGGCGAGAAAGGCGCCGAGCGCCATCGACACGCCGACGAGATCCATCAGCAACGCCGTGGCGATGACGACTAGCAGCGCGAAGGCGGCGAAGACGTCGCGCAGATGCGTCCGCGCGATGGCGCGCAGAGCCGGGCGCACGGCGTAGCGGCCGGCGCCGACGACGACTACCGCGGCGCTGGCGACCTTGGCGGCGCCGAGCCAGAGGGAAGCGTCGGCGGCGCCCACCGCCGTCGTCGACAGCAGCGGCACCGCGGCGATGAGCGGGATCGCGGCGATGTCCTGGAACAGCAAGATGCCGAAGGCGACTCGCCCCGTCGGCGAGGCGAGCACGCCGCGCTCGCTCATCGTCTGCACGGCGACCGCAGTCGACGACAGCGCCAGCGCAAAGCCGGCGACGCCTGCGGCCGCCGGCGGCAGGCCGACGGCGAACCCGGCGAGGGCGAGAACGGCGCCGCAACCGGCCATCTGCAGAGAGCCGCCGAGAAAGACGCTGCGGCGCATGTCCCACAGGCGCGCCGGATCGAGCTCGAGGCCGATGACGAACAGCATCAGCACGACGCCGAACTCGGCGAAGCCGAAGATCGCATCGACGTCGCTGATCAGGCCGAGGCCGAAAGGACCGATGACGCTGCCCGCGATCAGGTAGCCGATCACCGAGCCGAGCCCCAGCCGACTCGCCGTCGGCACGAAGATCACGGCGGCCAGGAGGTAGATCGCCGCATGGAGCAGGAAGGAGTGTTCATTCATAGTCGATGCCCTCCCCGGCGCCGAGCGCCGCGAGACGGGCGCGGTAGAGGACGCTCCAGGCCTCGAGGGCACTGGCGTCCAGATGTCGCGCCTCGTGGACGACGAGAGGCTCGAGCCACTCCATGCCGCAGAACTCGGCGGTCTGGCGCACGGCGGGGATGAAGGCCTCGAAGGGATGCCCGTGAATGCCCGAGGGCAGATAGTCGAGGCCGCCGCCGCCGGTGGTCACCACCCACTGGCAGCGCTTGCCGCGCAGGGCGTCACCGCCGGGCCCCCAAGCCCAGCCGGGCGTGAGCACCTTTTCGAACCAGAGCTTGAGCAGTGCCGGCACGCTGTACCAGTAGATCGGGTGCTGCCAGACGACGACCGACGCAGCCGCCAGCGCTTCGCGTTCCGCCGCCTCGTCGATGGCGAAATCGGGGTACAGATCGTAGAGCGACCTCACCTCGACTCCGGCGAGGCCGTCGAGCGAGGCAAGCAGAGCGCGGTTGGCGTACGAACGGTCCGGATAGGGGTGTGCCACGACGACGAGGATCATGAGCCCACGGCGAGCCTTTGCACCCGCGACCCTGTATCCTCTCCGAGTGGCGGCGCAAAGAGGGGGGCTCGCCGCCGGGCGGCGCACTCACAGCCGGATGCCGAGCTGGTGGAGCCAGGTCGCCCGATCCCCAGTACGCCCGCTGCGTCTTGATCCGGCCCCGGTCGTCTCGAACAGCGTGCAGCCGCGCAGCGTGTACGGCTTTCCGTTCGGCTGACGGCCGAAGAGCGGCACGCGCTGTCGCGCGGGCGCGCGGCACTGGGACGAGGCGACGATGAAGCAGCGTGAGGCGATGGGCTTCCAGCAGGGCTGGAGGCAGGTCGCGGGGCCGCTGGCGGAATTGGCCGAGGCGGAGCGCAACTCGCAGTCATCCTGACGAAAGTCAGGATCCATTGCCGCAACGAAGCGCGAATGGATCCCGGCTTTCGCCGGGTGACCCCCAAGGCGAAAGCCGCCGATCCCTTGAGCCGCTGATGGGCCTCGACCGCCGCTTGCAGCGCGGCTTCATGGCCGCGATCCCCGCCGTTGCGGCCAACGTCGCAGCGGCGGACGAGCTCGGAATAGCCCGAGCGCAGCGCCCTACGCCAGAACTTCTAGTAGCTACTCGTCGGTGCCGTAACCGAAGCCCCTGGCGACCAGGTATCCTTCGAACGTCATCACCCTGCGGAGCGGACTGGCGCAGAAGATCGCGCCCAGGGCATCCAGCTGTTCGTCGGGCATCATGACGAGGACGCCCTCGAGCGCACGAAATTCCGCGGACGCGTTCGTGGTGGCGGTCGGCGTCGATGCGGCGCCGGCGGAGGCAAGCTTTGCCGGTTGGGGCTTGCCACTTAGGGGGATCACTCTCGCCGTAGCTTCCATGACTACCTCCTTGCCCTTTTGACGATACAAGGAACATGCCCGTTTCGGCGATTTTGCATTCGACGCGATTTCGAGTGCTTAGCAGGTGTTGGAAGATCTCCACGTATCCATATCTTGCAATCAACTGCATACAGCAATTTGCAGTCGCCCTGCGGCAGGCTGAACGGCGCGCTTTGCATCTCGCCGAGGCCCGCGCCGTATGATGCCAACCACGCCGCGAGTGGTGGGGAGATGCTCGTCTCAAGGAAGTAGAGCGGCATTAGCGCCCGCAGGCGGAGCGTGCCTAGGCTCGGCTCGCAGCTTGCATGAGCGCTGGCCCGCTTCGGCGCGCGGGGCAATGTCGCGTGCAGCACCGCGATGTAGCGGAGGTATACGGCTATGCTCCACGATGGCCATGAATCCAACACCGCTTGACGCTCTCGAGCCACAGTGGTCAGATCGGCGTGGATCGTGTCGACAGGCAAGGAGGGCCCATCGTGAAGGTCGGCATCGCACTCAACATGCTGACGAAGGAAGGCCGGTCCGATGCCAGCGTGCTCGGGGAGCATCTGGCGCTGGGCGATCTGGCCGAGCCGCTCGGCTTCGATTCGCTCTTCGCGCTGGAGCACCACTTCACCGGCTACGCCATGTCGCCGTCGCCGACCCAACTGCTGAGCTACTTTGCCGGGCGCACCCGGCGGATCACGCTCGGCACCGCCGTCATCGTGCTTCCCTGGCACGATCCCGTGCGTGTCGCCGAGGAGATCGCGCTACTCGACGTCCTGACTGGTGGCCGTTGTCTGTTCGGGTTCGGCCGCGGCGCCGCGAGCGTGGAGTACGCTGGCTTCCGCGTGTCGATGGAAGAGGCGCGGCCGCGCTTCGTGGAGGCCGCCCAGATCGTCAGCAAGGCGCTCACGCACGAGGTCTTCGACTGGGAGGGTGAGTACTACACGATCCCGACGACCTCGATCCGGCCGCGCCCGATCTCGCATCCGGAGCGGCGGTTCTACGCCTCCTCCGTGAGTCCGGAGTCCGCCGAGATCATGGCGAAGCTCGGTTTCGGTGTGCTCGTCGTCATGCAGAACGAGTGGCCCAAGGCCGCCGAGGACATCGATCGGTATCGCCAGATCGCCTCGAGCGTGGGGCACACGCCGCGCCCGCCGATCATCCTCATGAACGTCTCGGTCGCCGAGAGCCGGAACGATGCCCACGAGCGGGCGGTGAAGTACCTCGGCCGCAAGTGGGATTCGATCGACAGTCACTATCACTTCTCGGACGGCCACCTCGCGTCGGTGAAGGGCTACGAGTTTTACGGCAAGATGGCGAAGACCTACTCGAGGATGAAGGAAGAAGGGTACCGCCAGAAGGCGACGGAGTTCTACGTGAAGATCCAGGTCTCCGGGACGCCCGACGACTGTTTGCAGCAACTCGCCGAGCTACAGCGTTTGACCGGGCTGGACCATTTGGTGACCGAGTTGGCGTTCGGTGGCATGCCGCAGGAGGAGGCCGAGCTCAACATGCGACTCTTCGCGGAGCGCGTCATGCCCGTCCTCCAGCGCGATCCCGCGTTCGCGCAGCCGGCGGGGGAAAGGTCCCCCGGCGCGCCCGCCGATTCCGGCGCTGGCGCCGAGAGCATCTTCGCTCCGGCCTGACGAGCGATGAAGGGTTGCGGCGACGGGCTGCGGAGCTAGAGGATTTCTTCGACGAGCAACTCGGCCACCGACTTTCGTCGAGCGTCGCCGTCCGGCCACGGTAACGCGTCGGGGCCAGCGGCGAGAGGTCCCGGTCGACGCTCACGACCCGCTCAGCTCGCGAGCTCGACGGGCCGGATGGTCAAATCCTGCACAGCTCCCCACAATTCTTCCCTCTTCGGGCCTGTCTTCCCCGTCCGCGTGCGTTTGCATCCGAGGCACGCTTCGCGCGAGGTTCAGGGACTGCGGCGCTCAACGCCTTCCCAAGCTCGCTGCGTGGCGACCGCGAACTAGAAGGCCAGTCGCGCTACCTCCGCGGTGTGAAACGTCTAGCGGCCGGCGAGAGACGGGTTGTGCACCCCGCCGATCGGCGAGCCCACAAGCACCTCGTGCTGACGGTCCAACCGAATCAGCTTGATAGCCGCGCCGCCGATCCGCGTATAATGAGGCAGTTATGCGCCAGGCGTTGGCACTGGCTCTCCTCTGCGTCGTGGTCACGGTCGCTACGGATGCGATGTTCCGCAGCAGTCTATCGCGCGCTCTATGGCCGGTGGTGGAGACTCCGGCCGATGGCGCGGTCGTCTCCTTGCCTCTGACGATTCGCTGGGAGGGCCCGCGGGACCTGTACGTCACGTTGGTCGGCGGTGACCTTCGCGAGGATCTCGGGCTCAGGCAAAATCCGACCGAGATCAGCGCCGAGCATTTTCCGCGACCCGGCCAGTATCGGATCGAGCTACGCTCGCCGGTCTTGGGACGATGGAGCGCCACGGAGCGGCGCTTTCTGGTGCGTGCAGCCTCAACGCCACCCAGCCAGGCGGCAGGGGAGAAGGCAGTGGACGACGAGAACGGACACATCGAGGATCTGACCTCGGCCATGGAACAGTTGGGCCACCAGCACGAGATCACACAGGCGGAGAATGCCGCCCTCTACGAAGAGAACGCCAATCTGCGGGAAGAGAACAACGGCCTTGCCACGAGTCTCAAAGACTTGCGGCACCTGCAGACGCAAACGGACGCGCGGCTCGACGCGATCGAAGCGCAGCGGAGCGAGCTGGAGCGCCAGTACCGCCGAGCGCTGGAGGAAAATCAGCTGCTCCGCGCGCGCATCGAAAGCATCCCCGAGTGCACCAACTGGGGATATGTGTCCTATCAGCGCGGTGTCCGGCGCGTCATGCTCGTCAGCGACGGCCGCGGCGAGGTCTTTCACGACCAGCTTCAATGCGAGGCGACCCGCCGCAATGATCCGACCGCCGCCTCGCCGTGTATCTGCGTCGGCAGCCCGTGGCAGCGCTGACGCTCAGGAACCGCTGGCCATGGTCGGGCGGAGGTCCTCTTCCGGAAGGTCCTTGACCCACCAATGGTGATATCCAGCGATCGCACTTTTGAGGAAGGCCGTGCGCCTGGCAGAGCTGGCTGCCCTTCACCATCCAGATCTACGGTGAGGTCGTCGCGCTCGAGCTGCGCGTCGACTACTCGGGGGAAGGGTTCCTCGACTTTCGTGGGGCCTCGGCAAAGGCGAGATTCACTCGGTGCCGTTGCCTGCCGCTTGACTCCACCCGCTGGCGGGCTACTTGATCCGCGAGTGGACGGCCCGGATCGCTCTTCCCGAGCAAGATTGTGGTGGATGGTCTTCGAGGCGAACAGCGACGCGGGTCTCGCCTACGCGCAGAGCCTCGCCCTCGTGGAGTTGATTCGGGAGCTTGGCGGCGCCTTCGCGGTGCCGGAGGCCATTCGTGCCTTTCGCGAAGGCGCGACCACACCGACGGTTCTCGCGCGCGCATCGCAGCGACCCGAGGTGACCGGGGCCGATCTTGTTGAGTTTCTCAAGCGGCGGCTTGCTGATCCGTAGCGTGGGGATCTCTAGGGTGCTGGCGGTCCACGGGACCGTCGATGCGTTGCCCAGCCTGCGGCTTCGAAAACGCGAGCGGGCAGAGCGGGCTTCGAGCTGAGCCCGGTTGCCCGACCGCGCCGAACGCGTCCGGGAGGCTCCATGCCGTGATCCCATCTCGTCCGGGGCGGTGAGTCGTGTTAGGCTGACGCCGATGCCGAGCCTCACCCGACGCGATTTTCTCGCTTGCGGAGCTGCTGCATCGCTCGCTGGGCTCGGTCTCGCTCCGCTCGCGCGTGCTGCCTTGCCAGACCCGGAGACGCCACGCGCCCGGAGCTTTCGCGAGCTCGGCAGGACCGGGATGAAAATCTCCGACGTGTCCTTCGGCGGGAGCCGTCTTCGCGGCGACGAGGGCCTCGTCCGCCACGCGTTCGACCGCGGCATCAACTACTTCGACACGGCCGAAAGCTATACCGGCGGGGTGTCCGAGGCGACGATCGGAAAGGCGCTCAGGGGAAAGCGCGATCGGGTCTACCTGACCTCGAAGACCGAGACCACCGGCACGACCTCGCGCGACGAGATGATGCGCGCGCTCGAAGGGAGCCTGGGCCGGCTTCAGACCGACCACGTCGACGTCTACTTCAACCACGCGGTGAACGACGTCGCGCGGCTGCGCAATCCGGAGTGGCCGGCGTTCGTCGCCGAGGCGAAGCGGCAGGGCAAGATCCGCTTCGCGGGGATGTCGGGTCACGCGGGGAAACTCATCGAGTGCCTCGACTTCGCCCTCGATCACAAGCTCGTCGACGTCGTGCTCGTCGCCTACAACTTCGGGCAGGATCCGGCCTTCTACCAGAGACTGCTCGGCAGCCTCGACATCATCGCGATTCAGCCCGAGCTTCCGCGCGTGCTGCGCAAGGCGAAGGCCGCCGGAATCGGTGTCGTGGCCATGAAGACGCTCATGGGCGCCCGCCTGAACGACATGCGACCCTTCGAGACGGCCGAGCGGCACCTTCGCGCAGGCCGCCTTCCGCTGGGTGCTCTCCAACTCCGACGTCGACGCGCTGATCGTCACGATGACGAGCCGGGAACAGGTCGACGAGTACCTGGGCGCGTCGCGGCTCCAGGACCGTCGCCGCGACGGAGTTCGCGCTCCTCGCGCGCTACGTCGCGGTGAACTCAGCGACCACCTGCCGCTACGGCTGCGACGACTGCGCGTCCGCCTGCCCGGCGGGCGTGTCGATCGCGGACGTGCTGCGGGTCGCGCATGTACGCAGAGGACTACGGCGACGCGCGGATGGCGCGCGAGGAGCACGTACGGCTGGGCGAGCCGGCTGCGGCGTGCGTCTCGTGCGCGACGCAGGCGTGCGCGGGGGCGTGCCCGTACGGCGTTCCGATCCCCGAATTGACCCGGCGCGTCGCGACGCGGCTCGCCTAGCCGGCAAGAACGGCACCGCCAAACCCCCGATCGCGCCACCCCTGGCGGGCTTGCGTCACACCTCGCGGATGCCGCATGGAACTCGGCTTCACCGCCCGGATGGTGATGATGCCGCTCGACGCCCGGCACTTCGGCTGGCCGCCGCCCTCAAGTTACGTGAAGTCGCCTACCCGAGCCTCTACGCCGATGCCGCCTGACCTGGACAGGATCTTCGCAAAACGCAAAGAATCTACGACTGAGAAAGACGGGGCGAAGCGCGAAAAAGTTCGAGCGCGAAAGGCGCTAGGTTCGAGGTTCGAGCACGATAGGGTGGGGCGTGGACGGAAAACGGTCCGGGTTCGGAGGCGTCAGAAGCCGACAGACGCAGGAGGAGTACCGTGGCAGAGAAGAGGACCGCTGACCCGAATCGGATTCACCGCATCGCCACCGGATACATGGGCACGTGCGTGCTCTTGGCCGCGCTGGAGCTCAACGTCTTCGACGAGCTGGCGGGAAAGAACCTGACCAGCCAGGGGCTGGCGAAGGTTTTGGGGCTGCCCCCCAAGCCCACCGAACGGCTGCTCGTGGCGCTCACGTCGCTCGGGCTCGTCGAGCGGAAGGCGGATCAATACACCCTCTCGCCCGAGACGGAGCGGTACCTCGTCAAGTCGAGCCCGAGCTACTTCGGGGACTACTACCGGTTCCAGGTCCGCCAGTGCCTCATGCCCGACTTCATCCGGCTCGACCAGCTCATCCGCGAGAACCACGCCATCATGGCGGACAACTGGGCCGACTACATGAGCGACCCCCAGAAGGCGCGCACGTTCATCCTCGGGCAGCACTCCGCGTCCCAGGGTGGAGGGCGGCTCCTCGCCACAAAGTTCGACTTCTCCGGGTACCGGGAGCTGGTCGACCTGGCCGGCGGTTCCGGTGCCTGTTCCATCGCGGCCTGCCAGAGGAATCCCCAACTCAAGGCGGTGATCGTCGATTTCCCGAACGTGCTCGAGGTCGCCAAGGAGGTGGTGGCGCGCGAGGGCCTCTCGGACCGGATCCGCACTCAACCCGGCGACATCACAGTGGACGAGTGGCCCCGGGGTGACCTGATGCTGATCTCCCTCATCATCAGCGGGTATTCCCGGGAGACCCAGCTCCGGGTCTTTCGGAAGTGCTTCGACAAGCTTGCCTCCCGGGGGGCAATCGTGGTCCACGACTTCCTCATGGACAGCGACTACTCCGGGCCTCAGCTATCGGCGCTGTACAACCTCACGTCCGTCGACGGCGTGCCCATGTCGGGCGAGGACATGGCGCGGCTCCTGGGCGAGGCGGGGTTCGTCGACCCGGTGATCCGGACGGTGATCCCCGAGTACACGGGTATGGTGGCAGCCAAAAAGCCCTGACCGCCGTTCCGAAAGGAGGGCTCGCGCAGGGGGTCTAGGAGATGCTCGAAAGCGCCCTCGGCATGGGAGAAGAGCCGTTCTGAAAGGAGGAAAGCCTATGGCCACAGTAAAGATTCATCCGTCCGTCGACGATGGCGTCAAGCCGGGCGCCAAGGACTTCAAGGGCGGGACGCTGACCTGCAAGTGTTCCTCGAATCCGGTAACGGTCACGCTCGCGAGCAACGTCGCCTTCAATCATGCCTGCGGCTGCAGCAAGTGCTGGAAGCCGGAGGGCGCGCTCTTCTCGGTGGTCGCCGTCATACCCCGCGACAAGCTGAGCGTGACGGCGAACGCGCAGAAGCTGAAGGTGATCGATGCGACCGCGGCCATCCAGCGCCATGCCTGCACGGGTTGCGGAGTGCACATGTACGGCCGGATCGAGGACAAGAGCCATCCCTTCTACGGCTTCGACTTCGTGCACGTGGAGCTCTCGAAGAACAAGGGCTGGGCGGCTCCGGAATTCGCGGCTTTCGTTTCCTCGATCATCGAGACGGGCGGCGCGAAGCCTGATCAGATGGGAGCCGTACGCGCCCGGCTGAAGGGGCTGGGGCTCGAGCCGTATGACTGCCTGAATCCGCCGTTGATGGACCTGATCGCGACGCATGTCGCGAAGCAGAAAGGCGTCCTGAAGGCTTGACGGGAGCGATCGGAGAGATTGAGGCGCGCAAAGACGTGCGCGCTGTCGTGTTGCTTTGCGCCGGCACGACGTCTTTTCCGGCGCCGACATCGGGGAGTTTTCCGGTGGTTCACCGAGGGATTCGATACGGCGGATCTGAAGGAGACGGAGGC
Source organism: uncultured delta proteobacterium (assembly GCA_963745025.1). Classification (GTDB taxonomy): domain Bacteria; phylum Desulfobacterota; class Binatia; order JACPRU01; family JACPRU01; genus CAVQIG01. The sequence goes on along the minus strand of CAVUWD010000006.1, from coordinate 29,065 downwards.
GCTGCTCGGCTCGCCGTCGTGAAGAGGCGACTGAGTGCCCACGCGGATTCGGACGGCATGACTTTGTCCATCAGGAGTACGAGGGAACGTCACAGATGACCATCGACACCATCGCGAGCTGGCACCGCATCGTTGAAAGCCAGGATATTTCCGGCCTGGATGATCTTCTGGCGAAGGACGCCGTGTTTCACTCTCCCGTGGTTCATACCCCTCAGGTCGGTAAGGCCCTGACCCGGCTGTACTTGATGGGAGCGTTTTACGTCCTGTTGAACGATACGTTCCGCTACGTGCGCGAGATCGTCGGCGAGCGCGAGGCGGCGCTCGAATTCATGGTCGAAATCGAGGGCATCAGCGTGAACGGCGTCGACCTGATCCGCTGGGGCGAGGATGGCAGGATCATCGACTTCAAAGTGATGCTGCGCCCGCTCAAGGCGATCAACCTGGTCCACCAGAAGATGGCGTCGATGCTGGAAGCAATGAAGGAAAAGTAAGGTGCGACGACACGCAATTCGAGGATCGCTCGAAGGATCCCATCGGGCTTTCGACCACTGTGGCGATCGCTCTCCCAAGGACACTGACCGAGAACCGAGATAGCGGAGGCTGCCGCAACGTGGCGGGTTTACTTGAGGTGTTAGGACGGTCCGCAGGGTTCGAATCCCTGGCCCCGCCAAAAACCCCCTGATCTCCAGTTGCTTCCTCGTTCGGAGCCTTGTGCCAAGCCGCGCAGCCAGTGCTCGACACCCGCGAAGCCCCTCATCGTCTCGGCGAAGCCGCGCGCTCGCTCCTCTCGATTGGGTTGTGGCTACTCCCCGCCGCGCAGCGCGGCGATGCGCTCGGTCAGCGGGGGGTGGGAATAGTGCAGCTTGACGTACAGCGGATGCGGCGTCAGGTTCGAGAGACTCTCCGCCGAGAGGCGCTTCAGCCCGCTGACGAGCTCCGCGGCCAGAGCCGTCTTGCGCGCGTAGGCATCCGCCTCGAACTCGTTCCTGCGCGAGAAGGCCTGCACGAAGAACGACAGCACGAGATCGATCGGCGAGAACAGCATCCCGAAGAAGACGAGTCCGGCGTAGATCGACTTGTGCTGCACGTAGAAGGCGTCGAATAGCCCTTCGCTCTTCAGGAAGATCGACAGGAGGACGAACACGATGCCCGACCGCACGATCGAGATCGCCAGCCCTTTCAGGATGTGCGCCTTCTTGTAGTGACCGATCTCGTGCGCCACGATTGCCACGATCTCGTCGGGCGCGTGCTTCTCGATCAGCGTGTCGAACAGCGCCACACGCTTGCGCCTGCCGAAGCCCGTAAAAAACGCGTTGGCTTTCGTCGTGCGCCGCGAGCCGTCGATCACAAAGAGGCCTTTCACGGGAAACGCCACCTTCTGCGCATACCTCATGATCGACTCACGCAACTCGCCCTCGTCCAGCGGCTCGAATTTGTTGAATAGCGGGAAGATCCAAGTGGGTGCGATGAACTGGACGAACACCAGGAAGGCCGCGGCCACCAGCCAGCACCAGAGCCACGCCAGCGAGCCGGCGGCCTGAAAGAACCACAGAACGACGGCCAGGAGCGGACCTCCGAGAACGACCGCGAGGAGCAGGCCCTTGATGGCGTCGAACAGAAAGGTTTTCGGCGTCGTCTTGTTGAATCCGAAGCGCTCCTCGATGACGAAGGTCGAATACCAGCGAAAAGGGACCGACAGGAGGGCGCTGGCGATCCCGAGGCAGCCGATGAATAGGAGTCCGGTCACGATGGGCGAGAGCTCGAAGGCGCGCACCATGCCGTCCAGCCACGGGAACCCGCCGGCGAACCAGAAGGTCAAGAGCACGACGAGATGAAACGTGGCTGGGATCAGGCCGAAGCGCGTACGTGCGTGCGTGTATTCCTGCGACTTGCGATAGCGCTCAGCGTCGTAGACGTCGGAGAACTCGCTGGGCAGCTCCGGCTCGAGCGCCTTGAGGTTGAGCAGATCGGCGGCGACGTTCAGCAAATACTCGGCGATCAGCGCGGCCAGGATGAGGATTGCGTAGGCGTTCATCCCAGCACTGTCACGCCTGCCAGCACGCGGATCAAGAGCCTGGGGTCCACGGCGCCCGGGACCGAGTCGAGGGCCGACTCTCGGATCCTGCCCGGGCCGCACGACTCGTGACCGACGGCCCGGAGAGCATCGTCCACGGCCGCGGTGCAGATCCTCCCTACTCAGCTACGCGAGGTCGCTTATCCGAGCCTCTTCGCCGACGCACTGCTTGACCGCACACGGGATCTTCGCAAAACGCAAAGAAGATACGGACAAAGAATCCATCCGCCGTATCGAAAGGCTGCCTCGGAGAAGATCGACAGTCCCGCCGGACGAAGGCTGAAATCTTCAAGACCATCAGGTTCAGTGGGCGCTTCGTGGCGCGTCCACTCACCCGAGAACCGTTGGATCAGCTCGGGCCATATTGTCGACGCCGTCGTGTCGAAAACCATTGCCGCATCGGCGGCGGTTACGTGCCAGTCACCGCGGGCGATCTCGCGGTCCAGTTGCCCCGGGCCCCAGCCCGCGTGACCTGCGTAACCACGTACTCGGTTCCTCTTTCCAGCCTTGCTGAGCGCCTTGCGCAGGGCGGCGCGGCTGCCGCTGACGTACACGCCTTCGAAAATGGCGTCCGACGACTCAGGCTGCCGCGCCGCGCGTATGAGAACGAGGAGCAGGTTTCCGGCGACCGGTCCGCCGAAATACACGGGGTCCGGCCGGTCGCGGAGCTCTTCGACGTCGCGCAAGACGGACCCTAGGCGTACGTCCGCCGGTCGATTGATGATGACACCCATCGCTCCAGCTGGCTCGTAGGCAAGCAACAACACGACCGTCTCGGAAAAATTCGGATCGGCGAGGCTGTGGCTGGCGACGAGGAAGCGCCCCTTTGCTGGTTGGGTCGGCGATAAAGTCTGCGGCGCCGCCACGGCGATCGCGGTGACCATCCGATCCTCCCGTGGCTGAGAATCACACCGTTGATTCGCTGGCACCCCGAGCGCGCCCGGAGTGCACAGGGTCGCGGCAAACAAGAGACAGCCAGGTGAAGCGCTCATGCAGATCCAATTCCTTCGTAGCGCAGGCGGCTCGTGGAAGAAACAGGACGGATGAATAACGACGTTACGGGACGAATGGACTTGAGTACACAATGATTCCGATCGGCCGCTGGACGAAGGTGGCCGTAGCGGGCTTCGACGAGGGCGAGACGGTATACGGTCAAGGGCTGGCTGGAACAGACCTGACCACGGTGCGCTCGGCTACTCGCTCCCCCCTGGCGTTTTCCCCGTGGCTTCTTCATAAGCATCCGTGGGTCACACGCCGCGGCTCGAAGTCTGGCGTGCGTCCTACGCTGTCGCCGCGGAAGAGCGGATGAAAGGAGCTGTCTCCGATGATCGGATACGTGACGCTCGGGACCAACGACATCCAGCGCGCCGGAAAATTCTACGACGCGCTTCTCGCCGAGATCGGCGCCAAGCGCTGGATGGAGATGGAGACGTTCATCGCATGGTCGACCGCGCCCGGGGCGCCCGCGCTCTCGGTCATCAAGCCGTTCGACGGCAAGGCGGCGACGGTCGGCAACGGCGTGATGGTCGCCCTGGCGATGAGCTCGCGGGAGCAGGTCGATGCGATCCACAAGAAGGCGTTAGCGCTCGGTGCCAAGGACGAAGGCGCTCCCGGACCGCGCGGCGACGGCTTCTACGCCGGGTATTTTCGCGACCTCGACGGGAACAAGCTGAACGCCTTTTTCATGGGCTGATGCTCACTGTCGATCCTGTCTCGGGGATCGATCGAAGAAGGTTTCTCGCTCGGCGCCGCCAACGGTAACGCCGAGCGAGAGCCCTTCTAAACGCGATGCTACGACGCGACGCTGCGTACGACCGATCGTCGGCATCGGCACGCTGGGAGCGCCGTCGCGCGCGACGGGCTTGATGAAGAGCTGTAACTCAACGTGGCTGAACGGCCGGGCGCTACCCGACGATCTCCCTCGAGCGCTCGGGCGCGAAGCGCGAATCGCCAACGACGCCGACTGCCTCGCGCTCAGCGAGGCGACCGACGGCGCGGCGGCAGCCAGCAGCGCCACCAACGCAACGAGACTGCCCAGGTGCCACGCATCAAAACGGGCAGGCGGGACGGGCGAACCGCAATGGCCGGACGCGACAAGTCCTGTTGCTCATTGGGAGCGGGTCCGCTGGCGCCGCACGAGAGGCGCCGCCGCGGCACCCGCGGCGGTGACGGTGTTCCTTCCCATCTCCTTGGCGCTGAACAAGGCCTGATCGGCCACCGCGAGTAGGGTCTCCAGAGTCGAGGCGTCGTCGGGATACGTGGCCACGCCCAAGCTCGCGCTCAACCGGATCGTATGCCCAGCTTCGGCGAGAAAGCTGCGTGCCCCGATTCGCGCTTGTATCTCACGCGCGGCGGCTACCGCCTGCACCTTGCCGCAGCCGGAGAGCACGATGACGAACTCGTCGCCGGCATAGGCGACGGCGAACGCCGGCTCGTGGATACACTCTTGAATGACCTGCGCGACCTCCTGGATCGCGCGGCTGCCATTGAGGTGACCGTGCATATCGACAACGTGCTTGAAGCGGTCGAGATCCATGAAGATGACCGAGCAGAGCGCGCCATCCGCAGCCAGCAGCGTACCGAGCTTCTCATAGAGGTAGCGCGTGTTGAAAAGGCCCGTGAGGTTGTCGTGCTCGGAGAGGATGCGGAAGCGTTCTTCGCTGGCGCGCAGCGCCTCTTCGGCTTGCTTGCGCTCGGTGATGTCGATCAGGGCAGTCACGAAGCGAGAGGGGGCGGTCTCGAATCCCGGAACGACCGTCGTGCGCGCGAGCACGCTGCGCGCATTGCCGCGCACCGTGCGGATGGTCACCTCACGTTGCTGGGACGCGATCGTTCCGGTGGCGAGATCGGCGATGATGCGGCGCGCCAAGTCGGCAAATTGCACGGGATCGACGACATAGGGAAAGGCTTCGAGCGCGGCCACGTCTTGCGTTTCGAACAGCTCCATCGCCGCCGCATTCATGTCGGTGACTTTGACCAACCCCAGGCACGTCGGTAACGCCTCCGCATGCTGTTGCAGATAAGCCTTCGTGTCGGTGACGCCCGCAGCCCGCAGCGCATCGAGGTGCGCCTGCAATGCCGACACATCGCGCTCCACAAGCGCGATCGGCGTGGACTGAAACAGAACGCGATAGCGTCGCTCACTGTCCCGCAAAGCCTCCTCGGCCCGCTTGCGCTCGGTGGTGTCCATGCCGATCGACAGCAGCTCCCGCACGCGTCCGGTCTCGTCGCGCAGCGCGCGGTTGCGCCACGTGATCCACACGCGCTCGCCGCTGCGGCGCACGTTCTCGTTCTCGTTGTGGACGTAGCGGTCGGGATGCTCCAGCAGCTCGGCGATCATCTGCACCAGGTCGCGCCCGGACGTCTCGGTCTCCGGGACGATCGTGCCGACCACCGACCGGCCCACCAGCTCGTCGCTGCCATAGCCGAAGAACTGTAGGCCGAAGTGATTGAGGAACGTTACCCGGCCTTCCAGGTCCCAGCGCAGCACGATCGTGTTCGCACTCTGCACCAGCTCGCGATAGCTGACGTCATCCGGGTCAGCGCATTCGGGCAACCGGAGAGCAGCGCGCTGGCGCAGCTCGACCAACTCGCGCCGCAGTGCCTCCAGCTCTGCCGCTGTCTGGTTCGGTATCTGTGTCTCGTCGCTCACCGCGGCTTCCTGGATCACAAACTTGTGAACTCAACCACAGAAAGGAGATCATCATGAAGGACGTGTGCGCGATCCATGAATCGAAAGTGGACGGTAGAGAGCGCTCTCGATGGGTGCGAGTGGGAGTCGCCTTCGACAACCGCGACCTTCACACGAGTTCCGAGCGGCAGGCTCGAGCAGGCGCTCACGTGGAAGCACGCAAACAGGCTTGCGAGCGCGAGTCGGCGTGTGGACACCGGCTCGAAAGGGCCCCGGGGTTCAAGCAGCGCCATCCTGCTAAGGTAGCCCGCTGCAATGCGGGCGGAAAGCCCAGGACTCAGCTCAGGCGCCGGCCATCCGCGCGCTGACTTCCACAGCCGCCGAGCGACGGCCTCGTCGTAGGATTCCCGGGAGGGTCGATGCTCGCTACAGCCGACGAAGTACTTGCCGCTCACGCCTTTGACCTCGGGGGAGAACCGGCGAGGTAGGCGGACCTCTCGGCGCGCGTTTGTGGAGTACGCAGGAAGGTAGCAGCCGTAAAGACGGGGGGCGTCGGCAAGGTGAGGAGAGGGGGAGTCCGCAACGTCCGATATCGGCGGTCATATAGATTTCGGGCGCCAGTGGCGGCTATCCTCCGGCAAGGCGCGACGCATCCTCGTCGTCGACGTCGGCGGCACGCATGTGAAGATCCTATGGAGCGGGCGGCACGAGCTGCGCAAGATGCCTTCGGGACCAGGCCTGACCGCGAGGCAGATGGTGGCGCAGGTCAGGCACCTCGCGCGCGACTGGTCGGGACGAACGCGAACGCATTCGTCGGTAGCTTCCATCTATGGTGCGCCAGCCCGGCCGGGCGCCCGGTACGCGTCGTCGCAGCGTGACGCAATGACCGAATCGCTCGCCACGCAGGCGCCCGGCGCGCCCGGCATTGCGCCGACCTGGTCGAGCAGCGCCAAGGAGATCGTGGGCTGTGCGCTCGGTCCCTCGCGCGTGTGGTTCACGATCGGCTGCGGGATCGTTAACGAGGTCTACCATCCGCGCGTCGACATTCCGCAGATCCGCGATCTCGGCTTCATCGTTGCCGATGGCAAGGGCTTCTGGGTCGAGGTCAAGCGCCTCAACCGTCATACGCTGGAGCCTGCGGCGCCCGGCGTAGGAATAGGCCGAAGAAGGGGCGAAAACCGTGACCGTCACGGTGCCTCGAACCCCACGGATTCATCAAAACCTTCGATGCGCAGGCTCAGTTCGCCCTCGTCCCAACCGGAGAACGGAGCCACGGCGCGATCATCGGTTTGTTTCCCTGCGCCTCAGGAGGTCTGGGGAGCAGATTCGGCGTACCGAGATCGTAGGTCGCCGAGCGCACCGTCGCACTCCTCGCGCGATTCGAAAGTGAGCGTCGTCATCGTCATCGTCCCGCCCTCGCGATCCTCATACCTCAGGACGAGATGTCGCGAGCCTACACGCTGCACCCACGTCCGACTCTCAGAAATGTGGAGGGTGTCGCCGACGCCGACGCACTCCCAAAGCGTACCTTTTTGCATCTAAAATCTCCTCTCTTCGCCAATCAGCACTGGCGATGGCCACCCGCCGCGCATCCTTCCGCGCACAGTATTCCCGATGAATCGCGGAGCATGCAGCGGGCGCTCCCCCTTTATCGGTCAGCGTCAGGGTGGAAGGGGGAAGGGCTCCCGCTGTTCTGAAACCCATAGAACCTTCCCAGCATCGCTCGTGACAGGGCGACTCTGCCGCCCGAGGCTTCGGTTGCGCAAGGGCAAGAGCGATCTAGTCAGGACTGCTCCGCATGGCCGTCCTCCCGGCGGGCGGCTACCTCGTTCGCGATCGTTCCCAAACTCTGAGCGTCAGAGATCGACCGTCATGTCGACTCGGCCGGTTGTAGCGGCTATCCTAGACATCGGGACCATCCAGGGCGGCACGTACAGGATGGCGGGTCAAAGATACCGGTGGCTGCCATCGAGAGCTGGTGACAGGCCGGGAAGATCTGAAGGAGAGAGGGTGGAGTTGGCGCACCCATTGGACGGCCTTCGGGTCATCAGCATGGCCGAGCAGTACCCCGGTCCCTACGCGACTTTGATCCTCGCCGACCTAGGGGCGGATGTGATCCTAGTGGAGCGTCCGCAAGGCGGGGACCCTGCCCGCCAGTTTGCCCCCTTCTTTGAGGCCCTCAACCGAAGCAAGCGAAGCATTGCGGTCGACCTCAAGTCACCCGAAGGACGCGCCGCCGTGGAGCGGCTCGTGTCCCGCTCCGACGTCTTTCTCGAAGGCTTCAGGCCGGGTACCGCGAAGCGGCTCGGGCTCGGCTACGACACCTTAGTGAGGATCAACCCGCGACTCGTCTACGCCTCGATCTCCGGGTACGGACAGGATGGACCTTACCGCGATCGCACCGGGCACGACATCTCGTACCAGGGGACGGCCGGGATGCTCTTTCGGCAGGCGAGGGAGGGCCGGCCGGATCGCGCTCCGGACGTTGCCACAGGGGACCTCTCCTCCGGCATGTTCGCGGTCATCGGAGTCCTCACCGCGCTCATGGCGCGGGAGCGCAACGGGAAAGGGACGTACGTCGACGTCTCGATGACCGACGGGCTCGTGTCGTGGATGACCAGCCACCTCGCGCCGACTCTGAACGGAACGCCCCTCGCGCCCATCGGCGAGGAGCCCGCGTACGGCGTGTTTCGGTGCGGCGACGAGAAACTTCTGAGCTTGAGCATCGCCCACGAGGACTGGTTCTGGAGGGCATTTTGCGAGACGGCCGGGCTCGCCGACCTGGCAGACCTCGCCAGCCACGAGCGAATCGCTCGGAGCAGCGAGATCCGGGAGCGAATCGCCACTGTGCTCTTCGCGCGGACGCGGGAACAGTGGGTCGCCGCCTTTGACGCTGCGGGTGTCCCCGCCGGTCCGATCCACGACCTCGCCGAGGTCGTACAGGACCCCCAGTTCCGGTCACGAGGGCTTTTCGTCCAGGTGCCGGGAACCGAGGGGGCAAAACCTAGATGGCACGTGCGGCAACCTCTTCAGCTCCGAGGGTTTGCCTGCGGACCGACTCGCCCGGCCCCCAAGTTGGGCGAGCACACGCGAGAGGTACTTCTGGAACTGGGGTACTCCGAGGAGCAGATTCGGTCTCTTCTTGTCTGCAATGCTGCCCTGGATTGATCGAAGAGATCCGCTACAGCGCGGGGCGATCCGCCAGGGTCCTCTCGCTCATCCTCTTCTCCGAAGCTTCGCGGTCGGGCTTGAAACCGAGTTTGCCACCGAGGCAGCGCGCGCCCTGGTGGAGCACGCCTTTGCGGCGTCCTCGCTCCGGCGAGGCAACGTTGTTCGAACAGGTAACTCCGGCGGCGGATGCGCTGGGCGTCGATGCCTGACAAGCGTTAGGGTAAGGGGCCGTGATGGCCTTGCCGAGGATGATGACGCCAAGACGACCACGGTCTGCACCGGGGTCGACCGCTGCAGATGTCCGCTCTCGTTCTGCATCTCGTCCTTGTTCTCGGCGCCTACGGAGCCCTGCTGCTCGGGCTGGATCGCTGATCCCCCGCCGGCGAGTGGCGATCAGGCGTCGCCGGGTCGGTTGGTAGTGGTTCCGGCGCGCCGATCTCGGCACAAGTAAAGGCCGTCTCCACAAGGTCGATTGGGAGAAACAGTGGCGTGAATGCGAGCGCAGAACTTCGGGCGAGGTCAGCCCTCCTCGGCAGATCTCGTCGGTGCCCTTCCGGCAGGCGGTAATTCGACTATGGGGATGTGGTCGGTGCAGAAGGGTGCGCCGCCCCTCTGATCGAAGTCAGCCATGTTCATCGCCATGATCGCCTCCGAGTGCGCGCCCGTTGCCAAGGTCGGCGGCCTGGCCGACGTCGTCTACGGCCTCAGTCGGGAGTTGGAGATCCGCGGCCACGCAGTGGAGATCGTGCTGCCGAAGTACGACTGCATGCGGCACGACCAGGTCTCCGATCTGCAGCCGGCCTACCACGACCTCTGGGTCCCCTGGGCCGATGGCGAGGTGCACTGCACCGTGTGGTTCGGCTTCGTCCATGGCTGCAAGTGCTTCTTCATCGAGCCGCACGACAACGATGGCTTCTTCAATCGCGGCGCCTTCTACGGCTTTCCCGACGAGTCCCAGCGCTTCGCCTTCTTCAGCAAAGCCGCCATCGAGTTCCTCTACAAGGCCGGCAAGCGGCCCGACATCGTCCACACGCACGATTGGCAAACGGCCCTGGTGCCGGTGCTGCTGTACGAGATCTACGAGCGGCTCGGCATGGATCGACAGCGGGTTTGTCACACCATCCACAACTTCGCCCACCAGGGCGTGGTCGGTGGCGACGTCCTGTGGATGACAGGCCTCGGGCGGCCGCAGCACTTCTTCGCCGCAGATCGCCTGGCCGACGATTCGAATCCCTTGGCACTCAACCTCACCAAGGGGGCCATCGTCTATTCCAACTTCGTCACCACGGTCTCGCCGCACCACGCCTGGGAGGTGCGCTCTAGCGCCCAGGGGCGCGGCCTCGGCCACGTCCTGCACCTCCACCAGCGAAAGTTCGGCGGGGTTCTGAACGGTCTCGACTACGAGATGTGGAACCCCGAACGCGATCCCTTCATTCCGGTGACCTACGGCGTGGAGACGATCGAGCGGCGCAGCGGCAACACCGAGGCCCTGCGCCGGCGCTTCCAGATGAGGGATGCGGCGAAGCCGATCGTCGCCTTCGTCGGCCGACTCGACGTGCAGAAGGGCGTCCACCTGATCCAGCACGCGCTTTCCTACACGCTCACCCGAGGCGGCCAGTTCGTCCTCCTCGGTGCCAGCCCGGAACGCCGCATCAACGACGAGTTCATGCACCTGCGCTACCACTTGCGCGACGATCCGGACTGCCATCTGGAGATCGGCTTCGACGACGAGTTGGCGCATCTCATCTACGCCGGGGCGGACGTGGTCATCGTGCCGAGCCTGTTCGAACCGTGCGGGCTGACGCAGATGATCGCCATGCGCTACGGCGCGGTGCCGGTGGTGCGCGCCGTCGGCGGTCTCGCCGACACCGTCTTCGATCGCGACCACTCGGAGCGGTTGCCCGCCGAGCGGAACGGCTACGTGTTCCACCACGCCGACAATCCGGGCATCGAGTCGGCGCTGGAGCGCGCGCTGGCGCTGTGGTTCGACGAGCCCGAGCACTTCCGCCAGTTGCGCCTCGCGGGAATGCACGCCGACTGGTCGTGGAAGCAGCCGGCACAGCACTACCTCAACATCTACGACTACATCCGGCACCCCTGAGGTGAACTATGAACGAACTCGCGGAGAGCATCGACGGGCTCCCCAACCTCTGCGGCGCCGAAGCGCTTATCGAGGAGGCGAAGCACGCCCGGCCGCGAGCGGCGCTGCTGGCCGAGAGCCGCGTCGACTTCGGACGTCTGCGCAGCGCCGCGACCATCGCGCTGCACATGCATCAACCGCTGATCCCCGCCGGCGGCGACGACCTGCGCACGGCGGCGATCATCAGTAACCTGCAGGACATGCTGGCGCACCCACAGGTGGGCGACAATCATAACGCCGGCGCCTTTCTCTCCTGCTACAAGCGCATGGGGGAGTTCATCCCCCAGCTCCTCGAAGAGGGCATGGAGCCGCGGGCGATGCTGGAGTACTCCGGCACGCTGCTGCACGGGCTGCAACACATGGGGCTGCGCGACGTCTTCGAGGCCCTCCGTCCCCTCGCGCAAAATCCCGACTACCGCCGCGCCGTCGAATGGCTCGGCGCACCGTGGGGGCACGCCGTCGCCCCCTCGACGCCGGTGCAGGATTTCCGCCTGCACGTGCAGGCCTGGCAGCACCACTTCGCCGCACTCTTCGGCACCGAGGCGCTGGCGCGCGTGCGCGGCTTCTCGCCTTCCGAGATGGCGCTGCCGAATCACCCCGACCTCGCCTACGAATTCGTCCGCACCCTGCGCGACTGCGGCTACGAGTGGGTGTTGGTGCAGGAGGACACGGTCGAGCAGCCGCACGACGGCCTGAGGCCGGAGCGGCGACACCTGCCCCACCGGCTCGTCTGTCGCAGCTCCGCGGGAGCCAGCGCCAGCATCGTCGCCATCGTCAAGACCCAGGGCAGCGACACCAAGCTCGTCGGCCAGATGCAGCCGTACTACGAAGCGCGCGGTCTCGATCGCGCCGAGCTCGGCGGCCGAACGGTGCCGCGCCTGGTGGCCCAGATCGCCGACGGCGAGAACGGCGGCGTGATGATGAACGAGTTCCCCTCCAAGTTCTTCGAGGTCGTGCGCCAGGCGAGCCACTCGGAAACGCCGCTGCTCAACGTCAGCGAATACCTCGAGTACCTTTTCGGCCTCGGCATCCGCGAGCAGGACCTGCCGGCCCTCCAGCCGGTGATGCAGAAGCGCATCTGGGAGCGCTTCCAACCGGGCGAGGGAGGCGAGCGGCTGCGCGCCGTCATCGCCGACCTGGAGCGCGAGGACTCGCGCTTCCACGTGGACGGCGGAAGTTGGACCAACGACATCTCCTGGGTGCGCGGCTACGACAACGTCCTCGGGCCGATGGAAGAGGTGAGCGCGCTCTTCCACCAGCGCGTCATCGCACCCGGGATCCCTGCCGCCGACCCCAGGGTTCGCAACGCCCTCTTCCACCTCCTGTGCTCGCAGACCAGTTGCTACCGCTACTGGGGCCAGGGTCGGTGGACCGACTACGGTCGCGAAATCTGCCGGCGCGCCCGCGAGATCCTGCTGCACGACTTCGACGCCTAGCGGTACCGGCAAGGCTTTGCCGACAATTCTCTGCCCATCTTTGAGTGTTGCGGCCTTTCCGAAACGTGTAAGTTGGATTCACCAAAACGTCTGGAGCTTGCATATGAACACGGCGCTCATCCTCATTGATATTCAGAACGACTATTTCCCCGGCGGCAAAATGGAACTCGAAGGTAGCGAGCCGGCGAGCGAACGCGCCAGGCGCTTGCTCGATTTTTTTCGCGATCACAACCTGCCGCTGGTGCACATCCAGCACATCGCCACGCACCCAACCGCGACATTTTTCATCCCCAAGACAGAGGGCGTGAGCCATCGCCAGAACGTTCAGCCCCGGGCAGCGGAAACGGTCTTCCAAAAACATTTCCCCAACGCGTTCCGCCAGACGCCGCTGCTCGATCATCTGCGCGCGCAGAAAATCGATTGCGTCGTGATCGCGGGAATGATGACGCACATGTGCGTGGATGCCACGGTTCGCGCTGCCACCGATTTCGGATTCCAATGCCTCACGGCATCGGATGCCTGCGCGACGTGTGCGCTGGTGCGCGACGGCAACTTGGTCCCCGCCGCGAATGTGCACAATGCCTTCCTCGCCGCGCTAAACGGCCCGTACGGCAGGGTAATGACGAGCGACGAAATTATCGCGCAATTGGGATCGAAATAGTCTTCAACGCGGAGAATGCAGGGGGCGGATTGGACGGCCGCGGCGGGCATCGCCCGGCTCGCGACGGGGCCCGGCACCACGGCGATTGTGATCATCAGAAGGGGTAAATGATGGATCTGTGTTTGAAGGATCGCGTCGTCCTCGTTACGGGCGCCGGGCAAGGACTCGGTGAGGCCATGGGACTCGGTTTCGCCCGCGAGGGTGCGTGCGTCGCGTTTCATTATTTTTCCTCGGCTGCAGGGGCGCACCAGGCCGCGCGAGAGCTCGGCGTGAGGTCCGGTGCTTATCGAGCGGACGTCCGTGATCGCTCTGCTGTCGATGCAATGGTCGAGGCGATCGAGCGAGACCTCGGACCGCTGGACATCCTGGTGAGTAACCACGCCTACACAGCCCGTAGTGATTTTCTGCGGTCCAGGCCCGAGGAATGGCGACCGCAGGTCGACGTGACGATCGTAGGATTGATGCACGTCTGTCAATCGGTACTCAACCGAATGGCCGAGCGGAAGAGGGGAAGCGTCGTCGTCGTGACGGGCGATTCCGGGCGCGTGGGCGAGTCGAAGCTGGCCGTAACTGCAGCCGGTCGAGCAGCCGCTATCGGGTTCTCAAAGTCGCTGGCACGAGAGATGGCCCGGTACGGCATTCGCGTCAACGTGGTTTCACTTGGCCTCGTCAAAACACCCAGCTTCGCGCGCCATATCTCGAATGACCCCGAGACGCTGGAGCGCGTGATCAACCTCTACCCACTGCGACGCCTCGGAGAGATGGAAGACGTGGTTCCGATGGTAATGCTCCTGGCATCGGAGCGCGCATCTTGGATCACTGGTCAGGTCATTTCGATCAATGGCGGTTACTCGATGGTGTGATCGCGAGAGCGCCGAGTAGGGGCAACCCACTCTTGTCCAAGATAGCTCATGAAGCACAACGAGCCTTCTGAAGGGAGCATCGGGTTTCTCCGCTCAGTCGGAACGTCATCGCCGACCAGACCGTTCGGGTGAAAGGCTGGGAGTGGCAGCTTCAGGCAAGTTCCTATTGGAGAAACGGCGGCTCGGAGCGAGGGCGTGCGTCGAGCTTCACTTCCCTGACGCTCACATGATGACGATTCCCGACGGCATCTCCGGGATCCAGAAGCTGATCATCGGCGCTGATCGGCCTTGCGGCCTTCTGAGCCAGGAGACGATTGCCGCCTGCGCGGCTGCTCTCGATCTTGTCGAGCGGTCGGGGTAGGAGGGAGCGGGACGAGAGCGCGCCGCCAGGCTGAGCGCCTCTCGGGAGGAGCAACAGGAACCCGATGAGCGTAGCAGGCGAATTTCGACTGCAGAGGATCACGCCCGAGGCGGAGCGCGCCCGCGAGGACGTGCGGCGCTTTCTGGCCGCGGAGCTGCGTGACTATCCGCGATGGCAGCGCGCCTTCAGTTGGTCGGGCTTCGACGCCGACTTCAGTCGCAAGATGGCCGCGCGCGGCTGGATCGGCATGACTTGGCCGAAGCGCTACGGCGGCGGCGAGCGCAGTGCCTTCGAGCGCTACGTCGTGCTCGAGGAGGTGCTCGCCGCGGGTGCCCCGGTGGGCGCCCACTGGATCGGCGACCGCCAGACGGGGCCGCTCCTGCTGCGGACGGGAACCGAAGAGCAACGGATGCGCTTCCTCCCGGCGATTGCCCGCGCCGAAGCCTTTTTCTGCATCGGCATGAGCGAGCCCGACTCCGGCTCCGACCTGGCCTCGGTGCGCACTCGTGCAACGCCGGCGCGGGGCGGTTGGCATGTGAACGGCTCCAAGATCTGGACGACCGGCGCGAGCAAGTGCCAGTTCATGATCGCGCTGGTCCGGACGCGCCCGATCGAGAAGTCGAAGCACGAGGGGCTCTCGCAGCTCATCATCGATCTCTCCTCTGCGGGCGTGGCGATCCGACCGATTCGCGACCTCGCCGGCTCGGAGCACTTCTGCGAGGTCTCGTTCGAAGACGCGTTCGTGCCCGAGAATCTGCTCGTGGGTCGCGAAGGCGACGGCTGGAAGCAGGTGACCTCGGAGCTCGCCTTCGAGCGCAGCGGACCCGAACGGTTGCTGTCGAGCTTCCCACTGTTCGCCGATTGCCTGACGACGCTCGGGCCCGATGCGGCCGAGGCCGTGGCGGCGGAGATCGGTCGCAAGCTGGCGGACCTCGTCACGCTGCGCGTGATGTCGATCTCGGTGGCGGGCATGCTGGGGGTGGGGCTCGACCCGATGGTGCAAGCGTCGATCGTGAAGGACCTCGGCTGCCTCCACGAGCAGCAGGTGCCGATCCTGGTCGAGGCGCTTTCGGGGACCGAGCCGCGGAACGACGAAGGGGCGACCGACTTTGAGCGAATGCTCGGTACGCTGCTGCAGAACACGCCTTCCTTCTCGCTGCGGGGCGGAACGCGCGAAATCCTCCGCGGCATCATCGCGCGAGGTCTGGGTCTTCGATGAGCGAGCTGCGCACGATGTTGGAAGATGCGATCGGCAAGCTCTTCGCCGATCGGGTGACGAAGGAATCGATCGAGCAGGCCGAGCGCGGCGAGGTGCCGAACGTGCTGTGGTCCGAGCTCGAGGCGGGCGGCTTCACTCGACCTCATCTGCGCGAGGCGGTGGGCGGCGCGGGCGGCACCTGGCTCGACGCGTTCGTCATCTTGCGCGCCGCGGGGCACGCCTGCGTGCCGCTGCCCCTCGCCGAAACGATCCTCGGCGGGTGGCTCCTCGACCAGGCGGGTATCGAGGTTCCGGAGGGCCCTCTCGGGGTGCTGCCCGCCGGCTTGCCTCCGTCCGTGCTCTCCGCCGGCCGGTTGACCGTGGCCGCTCGGAGAGTGCCGTACGCGCGCCTCGCGAAGCATCTGGTGTTCGTGGTGTCCACGCTCGGCGCCGAGAGCGTCGTCGGTCTCTGCGAAGCAGGGGCGGCCTCGGTCGCTCCCGGCGAGAACCTGGCCCGCGAGCCGAGGGACGACGTTTCGTTCGAGGACGCGCCCGTCCTCGCGAAGGCGCCGGTGCGGGGGGTGGACGATCCAGTGCGAGTTTACGGCGCGCTCGTCCGCTCGGCGCAGATCGCCGGCGCGCTCGATTCCGTGCTCGGCCAGACCGTCCGCTATGCCGGCGAGCGGGTGCAGTTCGGGAAGCCGATCGGCTCCTTCCAGGTGATCCAGCAGTACCTCGCCGTCATGGCGGGACACGTCGCCGCCGCGACCGTGGCCGCCGAGGCGGCCGCGCGGGCCGCGGCGGAAGTCCAGGACCCGACCTTCGAGGTCGCCGTCGCGAAGGTCCGGACGGCCGGCGCGGTGGAGATCGCGTCGTCGACCGCACACCAGATTCACGGCGCGATCGGGTTCACCTACGAGCACGGCCTGCACTTCGCGACGCGTCGTCTCTGGTCGTGGCGGGGCGAGTTCGGCAGCGAGCCCGAGTGGGCGTCGTGGCTCGGTCGCGCGGCCTTGCGCGCCGGCGCGGACGGCCTGTGGCCCTTCGTCACGAGCCGTTGATCGGTCGTCGGGCTTCCGCGGGCCCGGACGCCGACCTTGATACCGTTCGCGTTGAGATCGGCTAGCAGAAGCAGAACCAGCAGGGCAGGGGGAGTCGACCTCCGGCGGTTCCTCTTTGTGGATCGTCTCTGGACGAACCTCGACGGGATTTGAACCCGTCGAGTAGTACGGAAATCCAAGTTCTTTTCACGGGGCGAGCGCTCGAAAAGCGGCTTGAAACGCCCGGAAACCTCCTCTGGGGGGCTAATTTTTCCACCGCCGAGCGCACTACGCGAGTCGCTCCGCTTATGGCGGGCTGATCTTCTGCCCCGCGCGTTCTCGAGCCCAGCGCGCAAACCCTAGGGCAACGGTCGGCCGAGCCAGTCTCGGTAGAAGGCTTCGAGATTCGGCGTGAAGTTCGCGAGGATCGGATATCCGGGTGGAACGGCGTCGACTTCCAGCTGGCGCCCGCAGTCGGGGCAGAAGAACTCGCGGATCTCGTTCTTCTCCGGGTCGGGGCAGCGCGGTCCGGGCCACAGCTCCTGCAGCTTCTCCTCGCTGTCGCGCACGTTGATCAGCGCCGCCGTCTTCCAGTTGTGCCGGTAGTCGCCGAAATCGTGCCCGCAGAGGCACTTCACCGCGTATACGCCCGCGGGGTTCTTCACGATCGAAAGGTACGGCGACAAGGGAAGCACGATCGGGTCGGTCCACGAGACCCGCGACTGCAGTACCTTCACGTAGGTGTCGAACCGTTTGGGATCCTTGTACGACGATTGGATGTGATGGACGTCGTCCCACGGCAGCTGGCCGTCGATGAGGAGCCCGAGCGTGCTTTCGTCGACCTCGACCACGTGTCCGGCCATGATCAGAACTCCAGCGGGTTGTCGGCGACCCGCGACACACCCGAGCGCATCGCAAAGGGATTGACGTCGCGGATCTCGGGCGCGTCGAACGAGAACGACTCGTCGAAGCCCCAGAATCCACGATACTCGTGGAGCCACTTCTTGGAGTGCGAGCTGACGTCCTTGTAGATCTCGAGCACGACGTCGGGCAGCGCGTGCTCCTCGATTCGCACTTTCTGCGCCGCCATCCAGGTCTTCGCCGGGATCGCGTTCCTGATGCGCGCCTTCCGCATCTCGGCTCGCCGGGTCTCGGTCGCTTCGCGGTTCACGACCCGCACATCGCCGTCGGCGGAGCGCTCGATCACGGCGCCGCAGATCCGTTCCGCCATCTCTTGGGTGACGATGCCGTTCTCGAGATCCTGCTCGATCAGCGCCGGATCGCGATCCAGAGGATCGCCGAAGCCACCCATCCCGCGGTACTGCATGAGCACGATGTCGCCGTCCTTGAGCGGCTTGTCGGCTGTCATGTTGCCATGGGACACGCGGAGCTTCCCTTTGAGTAGCCGCGCGAGCTCGGGGTTCCGCGGATCGTCGCCTTCGCCCGTCGGCAGCTCCTCGCCCTTGGCGATGCGCTCTTTGATGTCGGTGTCGGTCAGCAAGTAGATGTAGTGCACCTTGCCGGGGTAACCGCCGAAGATGCCCTGGTGGTCGAACGCCCGCGCCTGACCCAGCTCCGTGGTGATCACCATCTGGTTCGAGTTGTGGGTCAGCAGCAGCGATTGCCACCCGTTGCCGCCGCGGTACTTACCGAAGCCGTGGGCGTTCGGCAGGATCTTTCGCGACAGATAGAGCTGCGGGAAGAGCTGTTCCCAGATCTCGGCGTTGCCCATGTCCGATTCCGGGTTCCAGAGCACGTAGCCGAAATCGATCCCGTCGCAGATGCCGCGCGCGCCGCTGCCCTGCGCGGCGAGCTCGAAGTTCGTGCCGCCGAACACCCGGCCATACTGGTCGATGCCGCCCGCGTCGTAGCACGGCGTGAGCGCACCGAAGAGGAACGTCTCCTCGACGAAGCCGCGCATGTACGTCGCGCGCGCCATCATGCGGTACCAGTTCGCCCAGGTCGGCATCACGAGGTTCCAGCCGAGCGACGTCGAAGCGTACTTGTTGTCGGGCCACACCACGGTGCCCTGCGGGAACTTGAGCTCGGTCGCCAGATAGCTCCCGTGGTTGATGCGCCCATCGAAATTGAGCGCCTGCGACATCGACACGAAGAGCCCGCCCTCGAGCGCCGCCGGCGTAGCGTTGCCGGACCAATAGCGCCAGGAGCCGAAGCCGTCGAAGTCGATCGTCATCTTGCCGCTGCCGTCGATCGTCATCTCCAGCGGCTCGATGATGGTGACGTTCCCGTCGGCCAGCGGCGAGAGACCCGGCGCACCCTCCATGATCTGGTCGCAGGTCGTCACCTCCTTGTAGACGCCCGGCACCAGCATGGTTTTCACACGGTCGAGCTGCGCGCGCCGCGCGCTCTCGATGTATTCGTTGACCGCATCGGTGTAGTAGTCGATGCCGAATTCGCGAATGGTGGAGAGGATCTCGTCGCGGGCCACGAACGCCCCGGTGACGCGCGCCTTGGCATCCAGGATCCACAGGTCGGGCGAACGCACGCTGCGCTCGGCGCGGATCTCGTAGTGCTTGTAGAGCTGGTCGTTCTCGCCGACCTTCTCGGCGCAGATGATCAAGCCTTCCGTGAATCGCTCGGCGGACAGCACCGGCATGCTGCCCGGCGTGATGCCGCCGACTTCCAGCACGTGCGTCACCATCCCGGTCCAGCCGATCAGCTCGCCGTCCGAGAAGATCGGCGTCACGTCCATGATGTCCGGAATGTGCACGCCGCCGATGTAGGTGTCGTTGTTCTCGAAGATGTCGCCGTGCTTGAAGCCGGGATTGATCTCGTAGTCGTGCGCGATCATCCACTTGATGAAACGGCTCATCGTGTGCACGTGAACCATGATGCCGCCGGAGAACACGACCGCGTCGCCTTCCGGCGTGTAGAGTCCGACCACCGATTCGCCGACTTCACGCGTGCCGGGTGAGCAGGCGACCTTGGAACCGACCTGCTGCGAACCGATCACGATCGACTGCAGACGCGAATACAGGAGCTCGAAGCGGATGACGTCCCGCTCCTTGAGCCGCAGGTCGCCGATCCCCTTGTAGTGACCCGTCGTCTTGAGCTGCTGCTTGACGGCGTCCGTGCGGGCTCGCAGCGAAAGATAGACCGGCGAATCGTGAGCAGGCTCGATCGCTCCCATCGTGGTGTCTCCTTATCCGGACTTACGGCCGGCAGCGTTCCTGCGGGGAAGCGTCACAGATTCTCCAGCCAGATGAACTTGCGCTCGTCGACACGCGCCCGGCGCGTACCGGGCACCAACAGCGTGGTCGCGGGATGCTCGAGGATCGCGAGTCCGTTGATGATGTTGCCGGGCTCGAGAAGCTCCATGTCGTAAATGGCCGCTTTTTGCCAACCTCCGTCGCGGTAGACGTCGCGCTCGCCCTTTCTCGCCTCGGGCGGCGGCGTCGGGCCCCGATCCGGATAGCAGGCCAACTCGGGCTTACGCGTTTCGATCGACGCGACCAGCGCGACCTGCAGGATGGCGTAGCCGGCCTTCGGGTACTTGGCGGCCTTGGCGAAGATCTTTGTGTACAGGTCCTCGAACGAATCGATCAGGTGATCGATATCACTCGCCGTGCCTTGCCACGGCCGGGCGAACGGCACTTCGATCTCGTCGAGCTGCCCGCCGTAGCGCACGAACGCGATGCGCCGGTACCCGACCTTCGACAGATCCATGCCTTCGCTCACGAAGCTCTCTCGCGCTTCCTCCTGTAGCTGGTCCCACAATGCCGAGAGGCCCTTCGCAACCGCCTCCTTCGGCGCGCTGTCTGCCCTGTGCGGGAGCGCGAACAGGCTGGAGCGCGTGTAGCGATGCGAGTAGTCGGTGGTCGTGCAGCCGAAGGCGGAGAACGCCGCGGCGAAAGGGAACGTGACGACGCCCTTGAACGGCTGCCCTTCCGATACGCCGGCGAGCACCAGCGGGCCGGCTCCACCGTAGCCCATGATCACGTAGTCGGCGACGTCGCCTCCGCGGACCTGGATGGCGCGCCTCGTCGCTTCTTGCGCGGTCTGCAGCCAGAGCTTGATGATGCCGTCCGCTGCTTCGTGGACGTTCAGCATGATCTTGTCGGCGATCTGTTCCTTCAGTGCTTTCCGCGCCGTCAGCAGGTTGAGCTTGACCTTGCCGCCCAGGAAATTGTCCTTGTTCAGGTAGCCGTTGATCGCGAGACAGTCGGTGACCGTCGGCTCCTTGTTGCCTCGGTCGAAGCAGACCGGCCCCGGGTTCGCGCCAGCCCCCTCCGGGCCCATGATGATGCGGTTGGTGATCGGGTCGACCGACACGTAAAGGCCGGCGCCCCCGCGGATGCTGTCGAGCTCGATGCTCGGCAGCGCGAGACGGAAGCGGGCGATCTCGGGCTCGTTGTTGAGATTGAACGTGCCGTTGGTGATGAGCCCGAAGTCGTAGCTCGTGCCGCCCATGTCGACGGCGAGCACGTTCGGTGCGCCGATCAGCTTGGCGATGTGGTGCGCCCCGAGCATGCCGCCGATGGGGCCCGAGATCAGCGTCTCGTGCAGGCGCGGGTGGCGGATGTTCGCCAGACCGCCGTAGGACAGCATCGTGGTCATCTGCTTGCGGAAACCGCGGCTCACTGCGGCGCCTTCCACGTTGTGGAGCTGCTTCCGCACCGGATCCGCCGCGTAGGCTTCGATCGTCGTCGCATTCACGCGCTGGTTCTCGCGGATCACCGGCCGGATGTGCGAGGAGAGATAGATCGGCAGGTCGACACCTTTGGCGCGCATCGCCTCGCGCACGATCGCTTCCATGCGCTGCTCGTTCTGGGGATTCGCGAAGCTGTACAGAAAGCAGATCGCGATGCCCTGCAGATCGAGCTCGAGGAGCTCCTCGGCGGCTCGTTTCGCGTCACGCTCGTAGAGCGGGATCGCGATCGTGCCGAACATGTTCGTGCGCTCGGAGACGCCGCGCACGGCCCGCCGCGGCACGAGCGGCTTGTTGTGCACGTGCGTCGCCGAGTGCAGGCGGTCGGCGTAGGAATAACCGGACCAGACCTGCCGCCCTTGCTCCATCACCAGGATGTCTTCGAAGCCCTTGCTGGTGATCAGACCGATGCGGCGGCCCGTGCGCGTGAGCAGCGTGTTGAGCATGGTGGTGCCGGCGTACACGGCGATCTCGAACTGGGAGAACGCCGCGCGCTCGTCCACGCCCCACTGCTGGAAGGCGTCCTGCGAGGATTCGATGAAGCCCTCGGACTCATCCCAGGGCGTCGTTGGCGCCTTGCCGATGACGAAGTTGCCGTCGCGATCGACGATGAAGGTGTCCGTCATCGTCCCGCCGGCGTCCATCGCGAGTGCCAGGACTTCTCTGGCCATGCCGCAGTTCCTCCCGCACCGAACTCGATCGGATCCCTACAACTACGAGCGCCTAGAACTTTCCGTGGCTCGACAGACGAATCTGCTGATCGGGTCGGCGATAACATGGCGTGATCGAAACCGTCAACCGTGAACTGAGCCCGCATCAGACCCACGTCCAGCTCACCGAGGCTGAGGCGGCCTTCCGCATCCAGAAGAGCGAGCTCGCGATCCGCCCGATCTGGCATCAGAAGACCGAGCGCGTGCAGGCTCACATCCTGGTTTGCTTCCTCGCCTAGGCGCTGTGGAAGACGCTTGAGCAGTGGCAGCCGCGCCGAATTGGGAAACAGCCCGCGGACGATTTTTGAGGAGCTTGGTCGAATCCAGAGCACGGATGTCGCGCTGCCGTTGGCCGAGGATCCGAACCGAAAGCTTCGATCCGCTGTGTGGTCCGGCCTGACAGGGCTCAGGCCATGCTCCTCGATCGCCTCGCCCTGAGGCTCCCCGAGCGCCTGAGGGTGCCCCCGAAGATCTCCGAAATGTAGTGCCAACTCCGCAACCTAAGTATGCGAAAGGCCGAGACTCGACCCCTCGAACTGCGGAAGTTAGGTTAGGCTAGCAAAGACCCGGCGCCTCTGTTTGATCTGCGCAGCGACTCGGTCATGGGGGCTCAAGTGGAGTCGCGGCGGGGGCGCTCGACTTACGCTATGACCAGCGAATGGCGAAGACCGTCGCGGGCTCGGACATCCCCTTGAGGGTGACCGTGCGGGGCGCCTGGCTCGGTCGGTACCACTCGCAGATGTTCGTGCTGCAAGTCTGCGGCGAGGTCGACGATCTGTTCGAGGTGACCGCTGCCGCGATCGAATCGGGTGATCGGCAAGGCTTCGAGGAACTGACGTTGTGGTTCAAGGTGGCCCACGGCTGGGCGATCGCCAAGCGGGGCCGCCCAACTGAGGGAGTCGCCGAAATGCAGAAGGCCATCGCTCGAGCCGAGGAGCTGTCGACGAGGCTCTCCAGGACCTGGCAGCTCACCAACCTGGGCGACGCCCGTCTCGCCGCCTGTCGTCTCGACCTCGCCGAGTCGGCCGTACTAGAGGCGCGCACCCGAGTGGAGGAATCGGGCGAGCGATTCTACGAAGCCGAGGTTCATCGGGTCGCCGGCGAGGTCGCGATCGCTCAGAAAAAACCCGAGGAGGCCGAGGCCTGTTTTCGCAAGGCTCGCGACATCGCTCGACGCGCGGGGGCGTTGTGGTGGGAGCTCCGCGCCGTGACGAGCCTGACGCGACATTTCCCGAGCAAGGACTCGAGGCTCGAGCTGGCGGAGGTCTACGGTGGGTTCTCCGAGGGCTTCGCAGCTCCGCACATGACGGAGGCGCGGCGACTTCTCGACCAGGAGGCCGTCGATCAATGACGCGGACTCCGCTGGACGGTGGTTGATGGTGGTCTGCGCGTCCTGTGGCCACGACAACCCGGACCGGGCCAGGTTCTGCTTGGAGTGCGGAGCAACGTTCGCCGCGCGCTGCCCGCGCTGCAGCGCGGAGTTCGCCGATGCCGGCGCGTGG
Source organism: uncultured delta proteobacterium (assembly GCA_963745025.1). GTDB lineage: Bacteria > Desulfobacterota > Binatia > JACPRU01 > JACPRU01 > CAVQIG01. The sequence goes on along the minus strand of CAVUWD010000006.1, from coordinate 5,609 downwards.
ATCGAGATGTCGGGCGCGAAGAGCTACCAAGCCTTCCCTTATGTCGAGCGCGCCGCGCTGCAACGACTGAACGGCGACGACACCGCCCGCCGGCGCGAGCTCCGCGCACCGGCTGTTCACCGAGATCGGCGCCCCGATCCGCGCCGAGCAGGTTGCGAAGGAGCTCGGACCTTGAAGGCGGACTCCTGGACGAGGCAGCTCGCAGGCGAAGGCGAGCAGGTCATTCGACCGAACCGGGATCGTGTTGGAACGGGTTCACGACGACGAGATCATCATAGCGCTGCCCGTCGCTGAGATCCTCGGTCAAGAGATAGCGACAGCCGGCGACCTGCCCCGCGGACACGACGAGCGAATCCCACCACGAAAGGCCATGGCGGTCTTGGATGCCCCACGCGCCTTCCGTGAGCGCGCGATCGAGCAGAAGCGGACGCCAGGTCAGGAGATCCCTCACTTCCTCGCGTGCGATTTCACGATCGAGACCCGGCCGCAGCTTTTGCGTGACGGTGACGTAGAATTCATGGAGGACCTGGATGCTCAGCCGCCCGGCGCGCGCTCGCCAGAGGTGAGTCATCCATGCGTTCGCTCTTGCCTGCTTGTCGGCTTCGGACGTATCGCGTGCGTAAACGAGGACGTTGGTGTCAACGAAGATCGGTTCGGGCATGCAGCTCGTCCCGCTTGGGGTAGCTTGCGGAGCTGGCCTTCAACTCGACGGGCTTTCGTCGGCCATACCGTCGCATCGCGAGTTCATAGTCTTGCTCTTCGATCATCCGCCGGCGCAGCAGGTCTCCGACGAACCGGGACACGCTGGTATTTTGCTCAGCCGCCCAAACCCTCGCCCACCGGGCGACCTCCTCGTCGACAGTTATCGTGATGTTCTTCATTGACACGAAGCTAGTGTTTCACGAATCTCGTGTCAATTGTCAGCGCGCACAGGCCGCGCAGGTGGCCAAGGGATTAGGACAGGTGTAGACGCAGTGAGCTTCCTCGAGACGGTCGACCGCGCACGGACGTTCCTCGAGCGCCATCGGCGCGTGTCGCTGCGCGCCCTTCGCAAGGAGTTCGGTCTCGACCCCGAGACGCTCGCCGAGCTCAGCGACGAGCTCGTGCAGGTCCAACGCGTCGCGGTCGTGGACGCAGGCATTCAGTAACTGGAGGTTCGAATGGCGCACCCGTGGCACGACGTGAAGGTCGAAGAGCCGATCGACGAATGGTTCTCCGCGTTCATCGAGATCCCGAAGGGCTCGAAGGTGAAGTACGAGCTCGACAAGGAGACCGGTCTGCTCAAGGTCGATCGCATCCTCTTCTCCGCGGTGCACTATCCCGCGAACTACGGGTTCATCCCGCAGACGTACTGCGACGACGGCGACCCGCTCGACGTGCTCGTGCTCGGCCAGGAGCCCGTCGAACCGATGTGCTTGATGCGCGCGCGAGCGATCGGCGTCATGCAGATGCGCGACGACAAGGGCCTCGACGACAAGATCATCGCCGATCCACCTCGATGACCCGGCGTTCTCGCACTACACGCACATCCGCGAGCTCCCGCCGCACCCGCTCGCGCGAGCTCAAGCGCTTCTTCGAGGACTACAAGACGCTCGAGAACAAACAAGTCACGATCGAAGACTTCGAAGGTCCCTTCGACGCCGTGAAGACGATCCGCCAGGCGCTCGTCGACTACAGAGGCCTGAAGCGCTGAGTTATCCCACGACGTGGTGCACGCCTCGACGTACTCCTTCGCGAGGTTCTTCAATTGGTACAGACCCCCTCGTCGGCGCATACACGCTCGTGATGGCCCGCCCCCAGGAATACTCCGCTGACCGTCACTCGGCCGAGCTTGTCGGAGCGACGATCGCGGGGGACGCGCTAACTGCCGTGGCCAACATCTTCAGTGCTTGCCACACGACGGGGTTGCCCTGCGCAGGGCGTTGCGCGTAGAGTCGCGGCACCGCTCGACGGCCGCCGCCCGGCGGCGACGGGCGGACTCGAACACACCGTACCGGGAGGTGCTCATGAGCCGAACGGAGATCGAAGCCGTCAATCGAGCGTTCGAGGATGCGGCGCGCAGGCGGGACACGGAGCGGATTGCCGCTCTCTACACGGCGGACGCGATCGTGATGCCTCCGGACGCCCCGTTCGTGAAGGGACGGGACAACATCAAGCAGTTCTGGGGCTCCGCGATCCAGCAGCTCGGTGTCAAGGACGTGCGGCTCGACACCCTCGATCTGGAGATCGCCGGCGACACTGCGCACGAGGTCGGCGAGGCGGTCCTGACCCTCGAGTCGGGGGGTGCGACCATCAAGTACGTCGTCGTGTGGAAGAAGGTCGGCGGGCAGTGGCGCCTCCACCGAGACATCTGGAACGCCAAGGGCGCGTAACGCGGGAAACACCGAGCCGCCGGCGGTGGCCTTCGAATCGCTTCCCTGACCAGCCTCCGCCTATCACAGGCGGCGAGAACGTGAAGGCGATCGCCGAGTCCTGCGGCACGTCGACAGCTACGATCGAGCGGAGCTATGGCTGCTACTTCCCGAAGGATCTGGACGGCGGCGTGAAGGCGCTCGGATCTCCGACACGGGGAGGGGCGAAAACCGTGACCTCTACCGTGACCTCGGTCGCCCGCGCGGTCGGAGATGGCCTAACTGGTGCGATCGATCAGCGGAAAACGAAGTGGTCCCACTGGGAATCGAACATCTGTCACGAAGATCCCCCTGAAACCGAACAAAGCCCTGCAAACCCGCTGGAGTCAAGGGTTTCCGACGATTCTGACGATGACCAGCGAGACGGCAAAAAGCGGCAGGAATAGGCTGAAGAAGGGGCGAAAACCGTGACCGTCACGGTGCCGCGAACCCCACGGACTCATCACCCACTACCTCGACGAGGGATGAGCACCCCGTCCGGTACGTGAACCTGCCGGGGATAAAATGCGCGGGGTGTCTCTCGACCCTCGCGGATCCCCCGGCGCCTCAAACCGGCAGCTGAGCGAGGTTGGATACAAATACGCGGGCCGTGGACCGCGGCAGCGTCGATCTCCCATCGCGAGAGGGCCGAGCGCGATTGCGAATCGCCAAAACGCCGGGGGCGCTCCTGTCCGGGCGGCTGCTCCTGATGGCGCCGCCAAAAGGCCCGGAAGCAGAAGCTCGCGAGCGCATCGACGCCGATCTAGTCGAAGCAGGCTGGAAGGTCCAGGACCGCGACGAAACCACCTGACGGCGGGACGCGGCGTCGCAGTCCGCGAGTTCAAGATGGCGAAGGGCTACGGCTTCGCTGACTACCTGCTGCTCGTCGAACGGCAGGGCCGTAGGTGCCCTGGAAGCGAAGAAGGAAGGCGTCCCGCTGATCGGCATCGAGGGGCGGGCGAAGAAGTACCTCGTCCCCTCCATTCGCCAGAAGCGATGCGGTCGACGGCACCAACAGTACATAGATCGCCGTAAGCGCCATCGCTGATTTTACAGGGGCGGCTGATCCCGGAGGGGGCTCCCCATGGTTATGGTTGATTGCTATCGCCGGACCTCGAACTCCCCCTCGCATCCATCATCCACCCAGATCCCATAGCGGTCTTCTCCCCAGCTGCTGCCGCGCACGCAACTGGCATTGCTGAGTTGGCGCACGAGCCTCGCTATTCGCGGCCCACCCGGCACCGGACAATGGTTGTAGGTGTAGTGCGTGGATGTACAGTGGACAATCCGAGCGCTACCATTCCAGTCGCCGCCGTTACCCCCCCACCCCCAATAGCGTTCTCTGACGGCAAACACCGCTCGACAACCGTCTCGCACCCAGACGCCGCTGCCGTCGCCGGCGGCTCCCCAGGTGTTGTATTCTTCACATCGGGCTTTGCTCAACTGCTTGCGCAGCTCTACTTTTCCCGTCGTATATGTCCGGCAGTACGCATAACGGTTGCTCTCGGACTCGCACTGAATCGTCCGGCGCCCGCCGGCGCCCCACTGAGCGAACGAAAGAGTAGGGGTTAGGACGACGATCGCGAACGTAATGCTGCAAAACAGCTTCTGCATGGTGACCTCTTCTCTCGAAAACGGCATGCTCAAGGTTCGGATTTGTCCTGTTACGTGATGCCGTTGACGGTGAACGGCGGTAGTACCTTCGCCATCCGCCTCGCTTAGCGCAGAGGCTGGACGAAGAGAAGAGGAAAACGAGCTAGTCAGCGGGCTTCCGGTCGCCGCGATCTCCTTGTCCCTTTTCGGTGCTTCGTGTTCTACCTTTCGCCGCCGGTCCTCCTGGCGAGCGACCGACCGACGTCGGCCTGTTCTCCGGTAAAGTGACCCTGCTCGTCGCGCCGGATGTATCGCTGTCGCCCGGTTTCGGGTTGATCAGCTTACGTTTCGGCAACACGCTGCCCTCCAACGTGCTGAACGGCCACGCAGCGACGATGGAGACCTATTCGACGCGCACGGGAGAAACGGACAGGCGGTGCTCCGCCGTTCCGCTGATTCTGAAGCTCAGCGTCGACAACCCGTTTCGCGGGGTCGACTTCTTCGAGACGGACGACGGCGGGTTGGTGATCGGCGGCTAGGCTCGCGAGGCGCGCAGCGACATGATGCACATCGTCGACATCGGCACCGTAGACGACACCTTGCCGAAGCTCGGAGGCGCTTCACTGCAACGAGCTCTCCACCTCAGAGCCCCGTGGTGTTCGAACCCCCCCTCCCCCGCCCTGCCTCGATGAGCAGCCGCTCTTCCGCTTCGTTTCCGAGAACCTTCAATGCGCAGGCCCAGTTCGCCATCGTCCCGACCGGAGAACGGAAGACGCGGCCGAGAATGGCGCCTCATGCCGGGCGCGCGATCCCCTCGTACGTGTATGTGAGCAGCGGGATCCCGCCCAGGTAGAAGTTCTCCAGCTCCGCGATCTGAAATCCCGCTCGCCGTAGGAGATCGTCGGTCTTGCGGTTCATGTTGCATCCGCCCGAGAGCCGCCGCCAGACAGGATTCAGGCGCTCTTGCCAGGTCCGCACGCGATGGTCGGGAGCGAGGCCATGCTCGATGAAGAGCATCCGCCCGTCGGGTTTCAACACGCGGCGGATCTCTTGGAGCGCCCGCAGTGGATCGGCGATGTGCAGAGCACCCAGGTAGCGACCGCCGTGTCGATCGAGCGGTCATCGAGAGCAAGCGCCTCCGCCGATTGGTGGAGGAGCTCCACCGGAAAGGGAAGCCCATCGATCTTCCGCCGCGTCACGTTCAGGAGGTCGGCGGAGGGATCGACGCCGAAAAGTCGCTGAACGCCGCGCGAGTAGAAGGGCAAGTTCAGTCCCGAGCCGATGCCGATCTCGAGCACTCGACCGCTCGCCGCTGGGACGACCTCCGCGCGGCGGCGCCCCGCCTCCTTGTTCCGCATCACCAGGTCGATGACGCGGGGGATCACTCGATCTCGGTAGAAGCCCATCTTGGGATGCGGCAGGTTGCCTTGCGGTCGATCCTTCAGCAGATGGCGCAATCGATCAAGATCGGGGGCCGGTGCAATTCGGGGTTTCCCGCCACCCGGCGCGCGCGGCTATCGTCTGTGCTTCAGCCTTCCCGTAGGGTGGGGGAGCGCGGAGTGGCGAACGTCGAGCTCGCGGCCGCCCGGCAACGTTGGCCGCGAGACCGGCGGCGTCACGGATAGA
>CAVUWD010000005.1:0-247859 GCA_963745025.1 uncultured delta proteobacterium | reverse complement strand
GAACTCAGTAGCTGACGCAGGGCGAACCGCCGGACAGCAACTCGACGAGCTTCGCGCCGCCGACGATCGTCGCGCCGGCGATCAGCCTGCCTTCGTCGAGCTTGCGCCGCTTGAAGCACGGCGAACACACCCAGACCTTGCCGCCGGCCTTGACGAAGTTGGCCATCAGCTCGCGCAGGGGCGCGAACCCCTCTTCGTGCACGTCGTCGGCGTAGCCCTGCTGGGACAGTCGCACGGCCTCGGTGCTCAGGAACACAACGGCCTCCTGGTCGGAGGCGACCGCGGCGTTGGCGATGACGAAGGCGACGGTGGCCTTGTCGGCATCGTTCTTGGCGTAGGTCAGACTCACACAGAACTTCTTGGTCATCTTCGGGTCCCTCCTGTCAGTCTCGTTTGCGTCGGATCCAGTAGTCGGGATGGGAAGCATGGAGCAGCGCGTGGCCGCAAGACCGCACCATGCCGGGAAGATCGACCGGCGCCGCCGGGTCGCGGGCGGTCACGTGCAGCACCGCTCCGGGCGACAGCTCACGCAGCCGGAAGCGGAGTTCGAGCACGAGATCGCCGCAACCGAGGTCGCCGGCGTCGTAGGAAGCGGCTGCCTCCGGCTGCCAGGCGGCATCGACAACTGCAGCCGTGGCGGCGGCGACCGCAGCGCCGGCCGCGAACAGGCACGCCGGACGCTCGACCGCGCCGAGCCCCTCGCTCTCGCCGGCGACGTGCCAGGCGCGCAGTAAGCACTCGCGACGCCGGATCCACTGCAACGATCGCTCGCAGAGATCTGGCGCCGCTTCGTGCAGGTCGGCGGCGATGCAGCAGGCGCAGCGCGGCGCATCCTTGTAGCCGAGCACGACGGCGAGCACGGCCTCGTGCCCGCACAGCACGTGCTCGCAGCGCCCGCAGCCGCGGCCCTGCAGGCCGCGCACCGTGGCGAGCAGCACCGCCGTGCGCTCCGACATGCTGCCCGCCGAAAGCGGGTCGTCGTCCGGCGTCACGTCACTTCACCTCGCGGAACGTCATCTTGCGCTCGAACTTCGCGGACTCGGCCCCGTCGATCTCGACGTAGCCCTTCGGGTTGGCGTTGACCGGTCCGGCCGCCTGCCGCGGCTCGAGGAGCAGATCGCGCCCCCATCGTCCAGGTGACGCACCGCGCGTCGAGCTCGAAGCGGACGCAGCGGCCGATCTGACCGGTCCCGATCTCTTCACGCGTGAAGCCCCGGAGCTCGCCTCCGGGTGGTTTGCCTCGAGCGCAGCATCTCGGTGAGCCACTCGGCGGTGATGGCATCCGCGGTTGGGATTCCGGAGCCCCATGCAACGCGGCCGTGCCACCGCCCTCTATCCAGCTTCGCTCAAGCGGCCAGTTCCTGCGCCGCCCCGGGCACCGGCAGGCGCATACCCTGTAGGATCACCTCGGTCCAGACGAAGTCCATCGGGTGCGGCGTGTAGACGGTGCGGACGTCGAGCACCGCGGGCTTGCCCGCGCGCACTGCCCGCTCGAACGCCGCCGGCAGGGCGTCGACGCCCGCCACCTGTTCTCCGTAGCAGCCGAAACCCTCCGCGACCTTTGCGAAGTTGACGTCGGTGAGCTTCGTGCCGAAGTTCGGGTTCTGCAACAACTCGCCGAACGGCTTGTACATGCCCCAAAAGCTGTCGTTGAACACGATCGATATGGTGTTGATGCGGTAGCGCGCCGCCGTCTCGAGTTCCTGGATGGTCAGACCGAAGGCGCCGTCGCCGGCCACGCAGACGACCGGCCGGTTCGGATGCGCCAGCTTGGCCGCGTTGGCGAACGGCAGGCCGAAGCCGAGGTGTCCCATGCCCGGCTCGGTGAGCACGCACGACGGGTGCGTGGGCCGGAAGAAGGTCGACGTCCACATCATGGTCTGTCCGCCGTCGACCGTGACAATGGCGTCGCGCGGCAGGATCGCCGCCAGCGCCCGCCCCAGACTCGCCTCGTTGGGGATCTCAGGCGCGCCGACCACCTTCGTGTTGGCGATCTGGTCCACCTGGGCGCGGTAAGCGAGATACGTCCGCCGCAGTTTGTCGCGCCAGCCGATGTCGAGGGCGAACGGCCCCTCTTCGGCCATGCGATCGGCGAGGGCGCGCACCGTTTCGGCAGCATCGCCCACCAGGCCAATGTCAACCGCCACGGTCTTGCCAATCGAGGCCGGGTCGATGTCGACCTGAATGATCTTCTGGCCGGCCGGTTTCGCGAAGCGGGGCGGCTTGTCGACCAGGGTCCACGTCGAGAACTTACAGCCCACCGCCAGAATCACGTCGGCCGTCTGCAGGGCTTCGAGCGCGGCACGGCCGGCGATGATGCCGCCGCTGCCGATGTATCCGTCGGCGTCCGGCGGCAGGACGCCGCGCCCCATGATGGTGGTGGTGGCCGGGAAGCCGGTCTGTTCCACGAGCCGGCGGAATTCGGCCACTCCGCCCGACCGCACCACGCCGCCGCCGGCGAGCAACAACGGGCGGCGGGCGGTGCGCAGCGCGTCGGCGGCGCGGCTGAGCTCCGCAGGACTGGGCAAATAGCGAAACGGCGCATACGGCGGCACGGTTGCGAGATCGTACCGGCAGGGAAAAGATCCGACATCGCACGGGACATCGAGATGCACCGGCCCCGGCCGACCGGACAGCGCCATGTGCACGGCCCGTTCGACCAGCTCCGGGGCGCGCTCGGCGTGGTGCAGGACGGCGCTCCACTTCGTGATCGGCCGGTACAGAGCGAGCTGGTCGAGGCTCTGCAACTGATCGCGTGAGGGATCGATCTGGGCGGCCTGGTTCTGACCCGTGATCACGATCAGCGGGATGTTGTCGGCCCAGGCGGCGGCAACGCCTGGAACAAGGTTGCTCGCACCCGGACCTACGGTGGCGAAACACACGCCGATGCTGTCGCTGATGCGGGAGATGGCGTGCGCCATGTGTCCGGCCGCCTCTTCGTGGCGGGTGGTGACGTACGTCAGGTCAGGGTCGGTGGACGCGCCGTGCATCACCAGACCGATCTGCGCCGCCGGCAAACCGCAGAAGTACCGCGCGCCGTGTTTCTTCAGGATCGCCAGGATTACATCGCTCACCGTGCCGTCGACAACTGCCATACATGCCTCCCGTGTCTGGGTAGAGTGCTGCGCAGTCTAGGTCGACGAGCGGGGTCTTGAAAAGGCCTCGGGCACCGCCCGATGGTCCACCGGCTGCCCCCTAGAGGGCCGTTGCATCCGCGTCGCATGCGAACTTGCGGCCGAACCACGGCAAGAGGTAGTTGCGCGGCCGATGGGCGCGAGGTCGAAGATCCGGCAGAGCTTACTGGTAAGGAGAATTCTTCGAAGCTGGCCCGCATCTTCGAGCTCGGGCGGCAGGGGCGTGCGGTATCTGCCCACCGGCGTCATGGCCGCGCCGTAAATCTATCTCGCCCATCGCCGCCCCGACCCCTGGCCGGAGCCCGCGCATTTCGCTCGCCGAGCTCTTCCCCTATAGTAGGAGCGATGCGTCGCAAGGCATTGGCAACGTCGGGCGCTCGATTCCGGGTCCGACCATTCCCCAAGCAGGATGGGAGCGAACGATGAGCGGCCTCATCCCCGAAGAGACCTTCGCCCTGGTGGGCGAGCTCCTCGACGAGCCCATCACGAGCACCATCACCGCGAAGGAGTCGCAGCGCTTTGCGCTCGCGGCAGGCGACATGAACCCGATCTATTTCGACGAATCGGCGGCACGCGAAGCTGGGTATCGAGGTATCGTAGTCCCGCCGATCTTCCTGGCTTGGGCGCTGGCCCCGTACCGGCCGCTCGACGAGCTCCGCGAGGACGGGCTCTATACGGCACGCGGCAAGCGCGTGGCGCTCCGTGTGAAGCGGGTGATGTTCGCGGCCGAGGAGTGGGAGTACCTGGCTCCCGTGTATGTCGGCGACACGATGACGGCCACCGTGCGGCTCGAATCGCTCGAAGAGAAGCACGGGAGTTCGGGACCCTTCGTGCTCCAGACGACGGAAACGCGCTATACGAACCAACAGGGTGTGCTCGTGGCACGTGCGCGTGGACGGAGCATCGCACGGTGAGCGGAGCGCGCTGCATCGAGGACGTGAACGCAGGAGACCTGCTTCCGCCGATGGTGAAGAACGCCTCTCGCGCGCAGCTCTTCCTCTTTAGCGCCGCGACGAACAACCCGCACCGCATTCACTACGACCGCGCGTACGCGGAAAGCGAGGGGCACTCCGATCTTCTGGTCCACGGCCCGCTGCAGGGCGCCTGGCTCCACCAGTTCGTGTCGGATTGGGCGGGGCCGAACGGGCGGGTGCTCGCGCTCTCCTGGCAGAACCGCGGCCGCGCCTTCCCGGAGTGCGACCTTACCTTCCGCGGCCGGGTCACGGAGGTGCGCGGCGACGAGGTCGCCCTCGAAGTCTGGGAAGAGGACCCTACAGGCGCCGTGCTGATGCCGGGAACGGCGTGCGTGCGGCTTCCGCGAAGGGGGTGAGGCGACGACCCCCTTTGGAAGCGCTCGGATTGCTCCCTGACCTGCTCAGTCCATCACGTGATCGACGAAGTGGGTTAATTTCTGCGCCGGAGTCGGCTCGCGACATCGCGAACGGCCACCGCCGCGGCCCTTACTCGATGCGCATGGTCGAGGCCTTCGCCCAGCCCTGATCAAACGGCGTCATGAAGAAAAACTTGGCGCGTAGCTTGCGAATGTACCAGGCACCAGCGCGCCGCACATATCGCTCGTAGTAGGTTCCGGACAGCCACACAGCGGTGTTGCCGGCTCTGTACGTGCAGGGAACCAAGAAGTGCCATTTTCCATCGGCCTCGTCTGCCTCCGTAAAGGTGATCAGCGGGCTGTGGACGAGATGCTGCGAGAACGAGAGAGTGTTGAAGACCACGTTGCGGAAGAATTTCTCAACCTCGGCACGGCCTTTCGCCGTTCCGGCGTCACCGAAATCTAGCTCCGTGTCGTCCACGAACACTTCGCGCATCAAGCGGTCGAAGTTCGTCGGGTCTTCGAAGTACTCGTCGACGTAGTAGCAGTACTTCGCTTTGAGATCCTTGATCTGCTGGATATCCCAGAGCTGTTGCATGTCGCTTGTCTCCCTTCGGTGCGCGCGACGCGTCAAGCCAGGCGGTTCACGCTCGTGCGCGGGAAGGTCTCGTTCAGGATCTGTCCTCCCAGACGCGCCAATACATCGTTCACGCCGTCTTCGATGGTCAGGGCCCGCGAGTCACGCCAGATCTTCTCGATGAAGTACTCCTTCGTTAACCCGTTGGCCCCGTGGATCTGCACCGCTTCTTCGATGACCTCGCGCGCCGTCTCGCTGCAGAAGATCTTGGCGGCATACCCGTATTCGGGCAGGGGCGGGTAGATATTCGCGGTCAAGTTCCACACCGCCCGGCTCATCGCCCGAATGGCTTCGACCTTGGTGAACATGCGATGGATGCGGATCTTCATCGCATACTGGTCGGCGAGCGGCACACCGCCCTGCACTCGCGTCTTGGCGTAGGCGTAGGCCTCTTCAAAGGCCGCCCGCGCCAAGCCCAGCGCGAGGACGCTCATGGCCGTGTTCCCGAAGCCGAGATTGTTTGCCACCCACTCCGGGTACTGATCGGGTCCGCAGAACATGTAGCGGCGCGGGATGCGCACGTCGTCGAAGATCAGCGCGCCCTGCGGCAAATCCCGCTGCCCGACCTTCTCGAGCGGGCGGCCACGCGAGACGCCCGGCAGATCGAGCGGCACCATGCACGTCCCGCCACCGGCGAGGCCTTTGCTGACGTCGATCTGCACGTTGAGCATCGCCACCGTGGCCAGCGGCGCCGCGGAGACCCACGCGGCCTTTTCACCGTTGATGACCCAGGAATCGCCGTCGAGGCGAGCTCGCACCCGTCCCTTGACCTTCGGGTCCGTGTAGAACGCCTCGCCCTGTCCGATGTGGTCCGAGCCGTGGTCCGGCTCCATAATGCCCCAGCAGCCGCGGATGCTGGCGTCGTTGCAGGCACAGAACGGGAGCACAAATTCGTTGATGAGTTCCTGGTCGCCGGTGTGGATGACCTTCATGAACGGCCAGGTGGACAGCAGGACGATGGCGCTCAACCCGAGGCTCCCCCAAAAGAGCTCTTCCATGATCAGGTGGCCTTGCATCGCGGTCATCCCCAGGCCGCCGATCGCTTCGGGAAGCGTTGCCTTGTGATAGCCGAGACGGTAGGCCTCCCGCAGGAATTCCCACACCGGCGAGTTTTCCGCGACGGCCTCTTGCGCGGTCATCCGATCGAGCGCGATCCCGATCGGGCGCACGACATTCTTGGCGAATGAATGGGCCGCATCGCGGATGGCCTTGTCCTCGTCGGTGAGGTCCAGGTTCAGATCGAAGTACGACATGATCGTCTTCCCTTTCTTGTCTAGGGTGCGGTGCGCGGATCGGCGACCAGCGCCTCGGTAGCGGATATCGATCGTAGCTCCGGTGATGCTGTGTGTACACCTCCAGAGGGACCTTGAGGGCAAAGCCCCCTCGCTCAGATGCTCAGTGCGTTTCGAAGTAGTGGTGAGCGATTCGGGCTAGAACCCCGAGCGGGCCACGTGCTGTCCGTGGAGTCGGCGTTGCCTGGCCTCCAGGACTGCGCGACCGGCACCAAGCCTCCAACCACGCGGACTCTCCGGAGCCGCGGCAGCGACGCTGATAGCCCCGGGGCGCCAGCCGCTTCTGGCATTTCGCCGGGTCCCCATCCGAGGCGCCGCACATGAGGCATTCCTCGCCGGACTGTTGCTGCTTCTCAAGGGTACACGTCTCGACGGATTCCGCGGGCGGCGGCATGTCGGCCACCGCTCGCGCGTGCTGCAAGCAAACGATCAGCAGAACGGCGAGCTTTCCGACGCGCCTTACGACAAGCCCCCATCCGCCGGAGGCTGAGCGCATGCGTTTGAGCCGGCCGGCGTGAACGCCGTCGCTTCGGCGGCGGCCCCTTCCGCGCTGGTCCTCGTATACGGCGATCATGAGTTGCGCGCCGATGGCGAATCCGCCCATTGCAGCGAAAACCAACGCCCATCCCGGGCGGTCGGCGAGCGAGACCCCGGCAATCACCCACGTCCACGCGGCGACTAACAGACAAGCCATGGTGTTAGTCTAGCTCAGATGTCGCACGTCGAGGAGCGCAAGCATCTTCGCTATCATCTAGGCCGTCCCGCGCGCGCGGGCTTGCCGCGCGTGAGACCGCCGCGGCGCGCCGGCGCGCGACGTTGCCGATACACTCGCAGTCTGGGCGGCGTGGGCTGCGTAAACGAACGCCGACGATGCGGAGGACTCCCGATCCGCTGTGCAGAGCCATACCGGGATCGCTGATCGGACGAATCGGGCTGCCTTCGGCTGGTCTTTCGTGATAGTGCCCGACGGGCAAACGTTCAGGTGCTTGGCAGGTGCTTGGCAGGTGCTTGGCAGGTGCTTGGCAGGTGCTTGGCAGGTGCTTGGCAGGTGCTTGGCAGGTGCTTGGCAGGTGCTTGGCAGGTGCTTGGAAGGAGAAGCTCAATGGCCTGGATCGAGCCGTCCCCCGAGCAACTTCAGAAGCTCGTCGCCGAGGCATCGGACGAGACACCGATCGTCATGATCAACCTCCTGAAGTATCGCGATCACGCGGACTATCCGCCCGGGTCGGGGGCGGAGCCGTGCTCCGGACGCGAAGCGTACCAACGGTACGGAGCGAGGGTCACGCCAATGCTCGCCGAGTGCGGTGGCAAGATCCTGTGGCTCGGGAACGTTCAGCGGACCGTGATCGGCCCCGAAGGAGAGCCGTGGGACGATGCGATCCTCGTCCAGTACCCCTCGCGGAAGGCGTTCCTCGCGATGGTCTCGCGACCGGACTATCGAAAGGCTGCGACGCACCGAACCGCGGCGCTCGCTGACAGCCGCCTGATCGCAACGGCAACCGCGGCGAGCAACTTTTAGTGCGACGGGGGCGGACCCCCTTGCCGCGCGTGTGGTCGGTCGGCAGCGCCGGCCGACCGTCTTTCCGCATCCGCAATCGGCGCGCCCTCGAGCACTGGTAACGCCTCCCCGTTCGTCGTGAAAGCGACTCTCTCACGGGCGGCGCTGGCAGCGACCTTCGCCCTGGCATTCGGAAGGCGCTTCGGTGAAATCTCTCGTTCCCGGCAACTGAGCTCTCGCCGCTGCTCCAGGGGATGCGGTAGAAGGAGCCCGGGAGCTGCACTAACAAGGAGAGAGATCTATGTCGTTGAAGGTGACGAAGATGGACGTGTGGTCGGGTGAGATACAGGACAAACCGGGCGGGTTGGCGGATATTCTCCGGCAGCTCGCCGCTGCCAACGCCAATCTCGAGATGGTGGTGGCCCGCCGCCAGCCCGACAGGCCGGGTACTGGGATCGTCTTTCTCGCCCCGGTGAAAGGCCGCAAGGTGACCGAGGCTGCTGCCATGGCAGGATTGAGCCCGGCGCCAGGCGTCGCAGCGCTACGTATCGAGGGGACGGACCGCCCCGGGCTCGGGGCGAAGATGGCCGGCGCGATCGCGAATGCGGGCATCAATCTGCGTGGCCTCTCCGCCGCCGTGCTCGGCAGCCGGTTCGCCGCCTACGCCGCGTTCGACAGTGCGGAAGACGCGGAGAAGGCGGCGAAGGTGATCCGGGCCGCCGGGACCGCGAAGGCCTCCGGAAAGAAATCGAGCAAGCGCTAGCTTGGTAGAACGTACGGTCGGGGCCGGGATCGCGACCAACAGGAGCGATCCGTGACGCACGCTCCTAGCGAGTCGAGGCGCCAGGCAATCCCGCGGTCGGTCCGAATCAGCCCTGCGGCAACAGTACCGGCTTCACGACTTCACCAGCGAGCGATGCGCGCTCGGCCTCGTCGATCTTGGCGAGCGGGAACGTGCCGATCAGCCGGTCGAACGGGAACCGGCCCTGCCGCCAGAGCGTGATCATCTGCGGGATGAAGCGCTGCGGGACGGCGTCACCTTCCAGGATACCGACGAGCGTGCGCCCGAGCTCCAGCGAAAGCGGCGGCAGCACGAGGTCGGCGCCGCGCACGCCGACGAGGCCGCAGACGCCGAGCGGCCGGAGCGTCATGACCGCTCCGGCGATGACCGAAGGAACTCCCGTCGTGTCGAAGGCGTAATCGAGGCCGCTGCCAGCGAGCGCGAGGATCTGCTGGGTGACGTCGCTGGCCTTGCCGTCGATCGTGTGGGTGGCGCCGAGCTCGCGGGCGAGCGCGAGCCGTGCGGGATGGAGATCGACGGCGACGATCGTCGTCGCCCCAGCGATGCGCGCCGCCATCACCGCGGCGAGACCGACCGCACCCGCGCCATGGACGGCGATCGACGATCCGGCGCGGACTCCCATGGCCATCAGCACGGAGCCGGCTCCGGTTTGGATGCCGCAGCCGAGCGGCCCCAAGAGCTCGAGCGGCAGCGAGCGGTCGACGACCACGGCGTTGCGCGGAGTGGCAATCGCATACGTCGCGAACGACGACTGGCCGAACCAGCGGGCACCGACCGGCTTTCCCGCCGCGTCGGTCGCCGGGGACGAGCCGTCGAGGTTCCGCCCGCTCAGGTTCCGCGGCAGGAACGTGTCGCAGTACGCCGGATGTCCACCCCGGCAGGTCGTGCAGGTTCCACAGCTGTCGAAAGAGAGCACGACGTGATCGCCGACCGCGATCTGGGCGACTCCGGCTCCGACGGCCTCGACGACTCCCGCTCCCTCGTGGCCCGTCACGATCGGCAACGGAGCGAGCGCCGCGAAGTCCGGGGCGCGCGGTACCATGTCGGTGTGGCACATGCCGACGCCGACGACGCGGACGAGGATCTCACCCGGCGCGGGGCCGGCGAGCTCGAGCGATTCGATGGAGTAGGGCTGGTCGCCCGCGCGAAGCACCGCCGCCTGGATCTTCATTTCGATCTCTCAGCTTCGCGGCACTACGTGAAGGGGCGTGCGGCCTCGGAGGTCGACCTCGAGCGATGCCGAGCCGCGATCGTCTGCACCGAACGTCGTCTCTCGAGCGCCGCGAAGCTCGTACGTCGCGCCGGGCTTCAGTCGCTCGATCCCGATCTTCTGCGGACCGTTCCCCGCTCCGGGATAGAGAACGAGCTCGAGGTCGTCTCCCCGGCTGAACGCCTTCGCGACGAGCACGTCGGGATACCGCGCGCCGGTCAAGATCGGGCCGGTGAAGACCGACTCGGGCGGACCGACGACGAAGGACTTGCGAAAATCTCCGGTCCGCATGAGGCGGCCTTCGACGCCCCACACGTTCGCCAGGTTCGATCCCTTCGCGTAGCAAGCGACGCCGTTTCGGCTGAAGCCGCAATCCTGATCCATCGAGCGCAGCGCCGCTTCGGCGAGCTCGTCGTCGCCGAACTCGCGAGCGCTCACAAGAATGGCGACGTAAGCGAACAGCGAGCCGGGGCGGTAGTTGCCCGGATCGATCTTGTCGAGGAACGACAGCGCCTCGCGGGGGAGACTCAGCCGCGGCTTTCCTTCCGCATCCTTCGCGATGAAGAAGCCGAGCTCTTTGCGGCCGATCGCCCACAAGCGCCGGCCGAGCTCGGGCGAAAACACGTTGGCGAAGAACGCAAAGCCCGCCTCGCCGGAGTAAAAGGGCATCGCCAGCCCCGTCCAATAGGAGCGAAGCCCGTACAACGATCCCTTCCCGTCCGTGAACTCCTTGTCGAGCATGTCGAGCCATTTCGGGAGGAGCTCTTTGACGTACGTCGTCCCGTAGAGCCGGTCATGCACCGCGAGCGCGGACATCCCGTACATGTTGCAGACCGGGTAGACCCAGTTGGGTTCGCAGGGGAAAAGACAGAAGTCCGAGCGCTTGAAGTTGTCCACGACGGACTGAATCACGGTGTGGTAATCGTGCCGATAATCCGTGCGCTCGTTCAGCCGAAACGAGAGCGCGCCGGGCTCCGCGTAGCGACGGTCGCCCGAGGTAAGCAGGTATTGGCCGACGTGCATGCCGTACCAGCCGGTCAACATGATGTTGCTCTTGCGCGCGGGGTCGAAGTCGATGAAATTGAAATGCCCCCACATCGACTCGTAGACCCAGTACGACCAGACCTTTCGTTGCAGGTACGTCTCGACGACGTTTCGCTGCGCTTGATCGAGGTACCCTTGAAAGCTCGGGGCGTAGTGACAGCGCGCCAGGCCGAGCGCGAATCCCAGGTGATTGATCTGGTAGCGGAGCGCCGCTGGCTGAAATTGATCGATGATGTCGTAACCCTGGTATTGGCCGATCGGCTGCAGAGCTCGGTCGAGGACGTAGCGGAGCGCGGCGAGCTGATCCGGCGTGAGCTCGCGCTCGGGCTCGGCCGCACTCGAGGCGACGCGCTCAGCGACCTCGGCGAGCGAGGTGGAGAAGAAGCCTTTGCGCATCTCGAGCCGCGCCAGGTCTGCCGCCCTCTTGCGCATCCCGCGATACTGAAAGACACCCAACGTCGCCGCGGCGAATAGCGGCGCGAGAAAAGGCGCCGGCGCCCATGCCGCACTACCGACCATCGCCGCCGCGAGCACCGCCGAGCCGAGCCACACCGTGACCGGCGCCACCACTATTCCGGCCCAGAACCAGGCAACGACGGAGAGCCAGAACACCCCCACCGTCAGCGGAAAGAGCAGCACTGCCCATCCGCCAACCGCCAGAAAACCCGATCCCGGCATGAACAGACCGAGCCCGAAGGCCTGCCAACCCGCCGGCATCTGCAGGAGTGTAGGCAGGATCGCGAGCACGCAGAGGATTCCGTAGACGACCGCATTCCTGCGATGGCGCGAGGCGGTCACCGGGCCTTTCGAGCCACTACGGAGATCCATCTCGCCGGAGGGGACAGCTGGTTCCGCGTGCGCTGCCCTCGAGGTTTCCGGCACTTCCTGCTTCCATGCGAACGGCGGCGTAAGTGAATCAGGGATTTCTCTGATGGGGCTCGGGTGGCTCATGGGATCACCTCCCTAGGAAAGATCTCTTTCCCGCTCAGTCGCCTACTGTGTGAAGAACGTCCCTTGGGGCGATCGCCGCGCCAGGGTTTGGCGCGCCGTCGGTGTTTGCGCGATGCGCACCCAGATCGCTGCCGACGCCCTCGACTCGGTGAACATTCCCCGAGTGCCCCCCGCCGTGGCCGAGATGCTCGACGACCCCGTAGATCGCGCCGAGAACGATCACGACCTCCAAAGCGGCAGCCAGTGCGAGGCCCCGCAGCGATGGGCGACCCCAGAGCCACCCACGGGATTCGGGCGCGAGATCGAGGGACGCCGCGCCTGCCGAGTCGAGCCGCCACTCGACGACCGCGTTTCTCGCCGTGCTCTCCGCGGCGGCGCCGCCGAAGACCGCGCGCCGGACCGCCCGCACGCCAAATACGAGCTGGGCGACGATGCAAACGGCGAACGCGCAACAGGGCATCGGCTCGAACCTCTCCCGTGGAAACTATGCAGAATCGACCCCCGGTAGCAACCCGTCCGCCTGAAAGCGAAATAGGCGGAGGGTTCGAGCGCGGCGACTCACCCCTCGCCCATCTCATGCGCGCCGGCACGATACCGGGAAGATAGCGGCGCTCGTCGGTCGAAAGCGGAGATTACGGTTCCACGGCGAGCGCGAGCACCACCCGGTAGAAGAACTCGATCGCCGGGCGAAGGCTCGCGACGGGGATTCGTTCGTCGATGCCGTGCGCGCGACGCGCGTCGGACTCTGTGAGCGCGATGGGATTCAGACCGTACGCGGGGATCCCGTGCGCGCGGAGGAAACGCGAATCGGTGGCACCGAGCGCGAACAGTGGCACGATCGGCGTCGAGGGCCAGATCTCCGCCGCCACCCGGCGCACGGCGCCGAGCGCCGGCGCATCGAGCCGCGAGGGCGGTCCGCTGCCGAATCTCTCGAGCGGCTCGACCGAGACGGCGGAATCGTCGATGACACGCACGAGCGCCGCACGTACCTGCTCGATCGTCTCGTCGGGCAGAATCCGGCAGTTCACCGTGGCGTGGGCTTCCGCCGGCAGCGCGTTCACGCGCGTGCCCCCGGCGAGCGTGGTGGCGACACAGGTGGTGCGCAGGGTAGCGGCAAGCGTCGGATTGGCTTCGAGCGTCGACAGCGCCACGCGTGGCATCGCGCCTTTCGCCGCGGCCGCCTCCCGCAGCGCGACCGCGAGCGGAGGGCCTTCCACCTCCGCACGCCCCTTGAAGTACTCGCGCGTGACCGGCAACAGCCGCACGGGGAACGTATGATGCCCCAAGCGATCGAGCGCGCGCGACAATCGGTAGATCGCGTTGTCGGCGAGCGGCACCGACGAGTGCCCCGTCGCCCCTTTCGCCGAGATCTGAAAGTCCTGATAGGTCTTCTCGGCCCCCTGCAGGCCGACGAAGCTCACTCGCCCCGCGTCGTCGAGCCGCACCCCACCCCCCTCGTTGAAGGCGATTTCCGCCGCGATCGATTCCGGGCGGTGCTCGAGCAGCCAGCGTACGCCCGCGCCGCTTGACTCCTCGTCTCCGGTGAACGCGAGAATCACGTCACGGTGAAGCCGAGCGCCCGAGCGTTCGAGCAGAATCACGGTCTCGAGCTCCATAAGCGCCATGCCGAGATCGTCCGACACGCCGCGGCCGACCAGGAACCCGTCACGCTCGGTAAGCTCGTGGGGCGGGCTCGACCACGGCTGGCTCTGCGCCCCGACGACGTCCAGGTGTGCGAGTAGCAAGAGCGGCCTCTTGCTCCCGTCGCCCGCCAGGCGCGCAACCAGGTTCTGCCGCCCGGGAGCAAACTCGGTCACCTCGTAGTGAATCTTCGCCGCCTCGAGCGCCCCGGCGAGGATCGACACGGCGCGCGCCTCGTTACCGGGCGGATTGCTGGTATCGGCGGCGACGAGTCCTGCGAGCAGCCCGCGGAAGTCCTCGACCGCGCGATCGTAGTCCGGCGCGTCGGCGGAGCTCGCGCTCGTGACCGCGAGAAGCGCGCACGCCGTCAGCAGCCACCGCATCCGATCCGCTTATGGCATCAACAGGTGGGCGAGCGCGAGCGCGACGCCGACCAATCCGCCGACCACGGCGCCGTTCAGACGGATGAACTGGAGGTCGGCGCCAACGCGGCTCTCGATCTGCTCGACCAGCTGATCGTCGGTCAGACCCTCGAGGTTCTCGCGAATCGTCACGCCGATCTGGTGATGGTTGCGGCGGACGAGGTCGACCGCCGTGCCGCGCACCCAGCGGTCGAAGGCCGCCTCGATGCTCGACGTGCTCCAGGTAGGCGAGGATGGCCGAATGCAGCTTGCCGTCGATCCAACGGGAGAGACGGCTGTCGCGGGCGTCGAGCTCTTCCTCGACTTGCCGCCGCAGTCGAACCAACGCTTGGCGTACGAGCGGCGCGGTCTCGAGGCTCTCGAGGATCGCAGCCCGCACGCGCTCGATCTGTGCGATCGCCTCCGGGTCGCCGCGCGAGAGCTGATCGGAAAAGCCGCGAAGCCCATCGACCGCGAAGCGCCGCAGGGGGTGATCGGGGTCCTCGGCGGCGCCATGAAGCTCCGCGGAGGCGTAGCGCAGCGCCGCCTCCACGATCGTCCGCTGGACGATCTTGCGCCGGAGAAGAAACGGCACGAAGCGCTGGCCGCTCTCGCGGAGGGCGCGCGCCGAGCGGAGGATCCACCAGTGGAGCTCCTGGGCCGTGCGCGGCCGCTCCGCGAGATTCTTGAGCGACAGCGCCAGCGCGCGAAGCGCGTCGCCCGCCGCCGGGCTCTCCGCGGCACGGGCGAGCCAGCGACCCGCCGTGGCGTCGATCGGCAGCTCGCGGAACTGGCGAGCGATCGCGCGCTCGGTGAATTCGACGATCTCCGGCTCGGTCAGCACGCCAGCGAGACGTCGAATCAGGTCGCGCAGCGGATCGCCGATGCGGGCGACGTGCTGCGCATCCTGCAGCCATTCGATCACCCACTGGCTCGGCGCCACTCGCTCGAGCCGACGAGCGATCACCTCCGGCGAGAGCCACTGGTTCTCGACCGTCGACACGATGCTCTGAATCAGTCGGGCGCGCCGATTCGGGATGATCGCCGTATGCGGAAACGGCAAGCCGAGCGGGTGGCGGAAGATCGCGGTCACCGCGAACCAGTCTGCAATGCCGCCGACCACTGCGGCCTCGAAGCCGGCGGCGACGATGCGGAGCCAGATCGCATCGGCAAAGGGGCCGGTGAGCAGCGCAGCGCGCGACGCCGCGGCCCCGCCGACGGCGACGAGGAGCGACACGGTGCCGACGTAGCTCCGGCGAGGAAGCTCCGCTCGCTCCGATTGCATCCCGGCCCGCTGCCTATGAGAAGCCGTTGGGGGAAGCAAGGCCATTCCGCTCGCGGTGGGCTTGTCGTCAGCAGTGCCCTTGATTCCGCTGGAGCGCAACCCTCATTCGCCGAAGCCGCCGAAAATCCTCGAAGACGTGGCGGCCGAAGCCATCCTGAGGCAAGATGCACGCGGTTGACGAATCGACGCCGAGGCGATGTTCGGCCGCGTCGACTCGGGACAGCTGAGGACGACACGATGAAGATCAAGATCGGCTTCGGTCTCGGCACGACGGCGGGCGGCGGGCTCGACGGCGCGAGCTTCTGGTCGATCATCGATGCGTGCGAGGCCCTCGGCTGGGACTCGATCTGGTTCTCGGAGCGGGCCAGCGGCGGCACGCTCGGTCCGATCGCGTCGCTCGCGGCGGTCGCGGGGCGCACGCGCCGCCTCAAGTTCGGCACGAGCGTGATGGTGCTCCCGGGACGGAACCCGGTGCTGCTCGCGAAAGAGCTGGCGACGATCGACCTCTTGTCGAACGGGCGCCTCGTCGCTGCGTTCGGCCTCGGCGTCGAGGACGCGCACGAGCAGCGCGTCTTCGCGGTCGACCGGGCGGAGGCTGCCGGCCGCACCGAAGAAGCGGTCGCGCTGATCACCCGGTTGTGGACCGAGGAGGAAGTCACGCACGCAGGCCGCTACTTCGAGGCGCGCGAGCTTCGGCTACAGCCACGTCCGTTCCAGCGCCCGCACCCGGACATCTGGTTTGGCGGTCATTCCCGAGCCGCGCTGCGTCGCACCGCCGAGCTCGGCACCGGCTGGCTCCCTTCGTTCGTGACGCCGCAGGAGTACCGCGGGAAGGCCGACGCCATCCGCGAACTCGCCCAAAAAGCCGGCAGACGGATCGACGACGAGCATTTCGGCGCGCTCGTCGGGTACCTGGCGGCGGAGCATGCAAACGCCGCTCGACCGTTCCTCCAGGCGTTGGCGGCGCGGCGGCCGGGAGTCGAGCCGGAAAAGCTCGTCGTCTTCGGCTCGAACTCCGAGCTCTGCGATCGCATCGAAGCGTTCATCGCCGCCGGCGCGAGCAAGTTCATTCTGGTCCCGCTGGTCGCGCCCGAGCGCTGGCCGGACGAGCTCGCGCGCCGCTTCGACGCGGTCGTCCGTCCGCTGGAAGGAACCCGGTGATCGCCGACCGGAGCTTTCTCGATCCGGATCTCGTCGAGGATCCGCACCCGTATCTCCACCGCCTGCGGGCCGAGGACCCCGTCCACTGGACCGAGCATCATCAGGCGTGGCTCCTCACGCGTTACGACGACGTGGCGAGCGCGTTTCTCGACTCGCGACTCTCCGCGGAGCGCGTCGGCTCGCTGCTTCCAGCAACGCCGACCACGGAGGAGCGCGAGACCTTCGACCCCATCTACCGCATGCTCGGCAACTGGATGGTCTTCACGGACCCGCCGGCTCATTCCCGCCTGCGGCGGCTCGCTCGCGCCGCGTTCACGGGGCGCACGGTCGAGCGCATGCGCCCGGTCATCGAGTCGGTCGTCGACACCCTGATCGACGACCTCGCGCGTCGGTGCCGCATCGATTTCGTGCGCGCCTTCGCGTACCCGCTGCCGGCCACGGTGATCGCCCACCTGCTCGGGGTCCCCGAATCCGACCTCGGGCGCTTCAAGCAGTGGTCGGACGACGTCGCCACGATCGTGTTCGGAGCGCCGGATCGCGCCGGGCGGCGTGATCGCGCGCCACGCGGCCTGCTCGCGCTCGAGAGCTATTTCCGCGCTCTGCTCGACCGCTATCGTCGCGAGCCCGCAGACAACCTGCTCAGCGATCTCGCCCGTGCCGAGGAGACGGGAGACGTGCTCTCGTCCGACGAGGTGGTCGCCACCTGCGTGCTGCTCCTCTTTGCCGGCCACGACACGACGGCGAACTTGCTCGCCACCGGCGCCTTCCACCTCGACCGCAATCCCGACCAGCGGCGGAGGCTGCGGCACGATCGCAGCCTCGCGGCTTCGGCGGTCGAGGAGCTGCTGCGCTACGACGGGCCGACCAAGATGCAGGTGCGCATCGCGAAGGAAAGCGTCGAGCTCGGCGGCAAGAGCATCCGAGCCGGTCAGCGCTTGCTCCTCTGTCAAGCGGCGGCCAACCGCGATCCGGAGCGCTTCGCGGAACCCGACCGCCTCGACCTGGCGCGTGGCGACAACGATCACATCGCCTTCGGGCTCGGCATCCACCACTGCCTCGGCGCTCCGCTCGCGCGCCTCGAAGGCCAGATCGCGTTTGCCGCCCTTGCCGAGCGGCTGCCCGGCCTGCGTGTCGTCGAGAGGCCCCTGTGGCGGCCGACCATCCTCGGTCGCGGCTTGAGCGCGCTTCCCGTCTGCGTCGAGTGATGAGCGAAGCGCTGCGCGCGTGCATCGTCGCGATCGTCGTCCTGCTCTCGAGCCATTCACTGGCGGACGCCGACACGCTCGCCGACGTCCGCGCGAGCGGCGAGCTGGTGTGGGGAGCGGATCAAGAAGGAGGCGGGCCTTACGTCTATCCTCGCGACGACGATCCGGCCGAGGTCACCGGGTTCGAGGTGGAGCTCGCCGAACGGCTCGCGGGATTGCTCGGGGTCAAGCCGCGCTTCTTCCAGGGACAGTGGGACAAGATGCCGGACCTCCTGCGCACGCGAAAGATCGACATCATCCTGAACGGCTACGAGTGGATGCCGACCCGGCTCGAGACCATGGATGCGACGCTTCCCTACTTCGTCTACGGGCTGCAATTGCTGGCGCGGAAGGACGACCCCACGCTCACGAGCGCAAACGATCTCGAGAAGCGCGGCGGCTCGGCACGCAAGCGGAAAGTCGGCGTCCTCACCGGCTCGGCGGCTGACAGTTACGCGCAGGAGAGCTTCGCGCCGTGGGTCGACGTCGTTCACTACGACGGCAACACCGACACGCTGCGCGAGGTCGAGACCGGCAGGCTCGACGCGACCCTCCAGGACACGCCGATCGCCGTCTTCTACGGCCCGCGCTTTCCCGCCCTGCGCCTTGTCGGTCCGCCGGTCGGGCACGGCTACTACGTGATCTACGTTCGCAAAGGGGACGCGGCGCTGCTCGCGGCGCTCGATCAGTCGCTGATCGTGCTGATCCGGGGCGGCGAGCTCGAACGGCTCTACCGACGTTGGGGACTGTGGAGCGACGCCGAGAGAGAGCTCGCCACGATCGCCGACGCGGGCCGGTTCTACGGCTACGCGGGCGCGGCCGGGACCAAGCTCGCGTCGGGAACGTCGCTCGAGCGGAGCGCCGTCACGCCGTCGGCGCGGCTCCACGGCTGGGAGGTTGCCCGGCGCTACGGGCCGATCTTGCTCGAATCGGCCGGCGTGACCGTGATCTTGTCGGTGCTCTCGTTTCCGCTCGCCATCGTCGCCGGGCTCTTGGTCGCGCTCGGGCGCCTCTACGGGCCGGGCTGGCTCCGCCCGCTGCCTCGCATCCTACGTGGAGTTCCTCCGCGGCACGCCGCTCATGCTCCAGCTCTACTTCATCTTCTTCTTCCTTCCCGAGATCGGCATCGCGGTGCCGGCGTTCTGGACGGCGATCTTCGGCCTGGCGATCAACTACTCGGCGTACGAGTCGGAAATCTATCGCGCGGGCCTGCAGGCGATCCCGCCCGGGCAGATGGAGGCCGCGCTGTCACTCGGCATGTCGCGCCCGCTCGCGCTTCGCCGCATCATCGTGCCGCAGGCGGTGCGAATCGTCATTCCGCCGGTCGTCAACGACTTCATCGCGCTCTTCAAGGACACGAGCGTGTGCTCGGTGGTCACGCTCGTCGAGCTCACCAAGCGCTTCTCCGTGCTCTCGCAGAGCACGCAGGCAACGGCCGAGTTGATGATCCTCACCGCGATCCTCTACCTGCTGATGAGCTACCCGCTCACCTTTCTCTCCCGTCGACTGGAGAGACGGCTCGCGGTAGAGGCGCCGGTATGATCTCGGCCCGCGAGCTGGTGAAGCGCTTCGCCGGCGTGGAGGTCCTGAAAGGGATCTCGCTCGCGGTAAAGGCGGGCGAGGTGGCGGCGATCATCGGCCCCTCAGGCGGCGGAAAATCGACGCTTCCTTCGCTGCGTGAACGGCCTCGAGAGCTTCCAGGCAGGCGAGATCGAGATCGGCGACTGCCGCCTGACACCCGCTACGCATCCGCGCCGAGACGCGGCGCTGCTGCAGAAGGTCCGGCGGCGCGTCGGCTTCGTTTTCCAGCAGTTCAACCTCTTTCCGCACCTCACCACGCTCGGCAACGTGATCGAGGCGCCGGTTCACGTCCTCGGTTTCGCGCGCGATCAGGCAGTTGCCCGCGCGCGCGAGATCCTCGACCGCGTCGGTCTGTCCCAGAAGCTCGACGCGCTTCCGCGTCACCTCTCCGGCGGCCAGCAGCAGCGCGTGGCGATCGCCCGCGCGCTCGCCATGGAGCCCGAGGTGATCCTCTTCGACGAGCCGACGAGCGCCCTCGATCCCGTCATGACGGCCGAGGTGCTGTCGGTGATCACGGATCTGGCCAAGGCGGGGCAGACGATGATCGTCGTCACCCACGCGATGTCGTTCGCCGCCAATGTGGCGACGACCCTTCACGTGTTCGCAGACGGCCTGGCGGTCGAAAGCGGCCCGCCGAAGGAGGTGTTTGCGGCGCCGCGGCATCGGATCACGAGGGCATTCCTCGCCGAGCTTCGGGGCTGAAGAGGCTACCGGCAGCCGGCTACCGCAAGATACCGCGATCTCTTTTCCGGTAGCCGGAAACCGGTAGCCGGTAGCCCCCGTCAGAACTCCTCCTGCCGGCGGATCGTCCAGAGGTCGTCCGAATCAAAGCGAGACGTTCCAGCAAACGGAGCCCCATCGTCAAGGGAATCGCCGATGACGATTTGCTAAGTGCAGCACTTTCGAACGATGCAAGCAGTCGAAAGAACGAGCCATGATTCTTGTTTGAGGGCGTTTTTCCACGGGCCTGGAGAATTTCCCCAATAGATATTCCCCATGACGCTTTCCCGATAGCGGGACAACTTGAAAATCAATGACTTAGAGGCGCCAAGGGGCACACGATTGCAGGTATGAGCATTGCTGTTCCCAATAATGACAACATGCGGATTCACCATAGAAAGTTTACGTCAAACTCGAAACAAAGGAGGATTCGATGAGAAAAGCAGTCACGTCCCTTGTGACCGCCTTGCTGATTGGCCTGCCCCTCGCGGCTCTGGCCGAGATGCCGCCCCCGGGCACGGTGGTCAACAAGGACAATCTGGAAAAGTATAAGGACTCGATGTTGCCGACGATGCAATACTTCGTACGCAATGGCATGGTCATCCCGGTCATCGCGTACCAGAAGTATGAATGGCCGCCTCGCTACAAAGAAGCAACCGAAAAGTACGCGAGCCAGGTCAAGCTATCCCCCGATGGCCGCGACATGCTGAACTACGTCGCCGGCGCACCGTTCCCGGCGATCGACGACAACGACCCGCAGGCGGGCGCCAAGTGGATGTGGAATCATGAGCAGAAGACGCCTTATACCGACAACGTCGGCTGCGGGTGGAACGTCGAGCTCGTGAACAGCAAGGGTGAGCGGGAGCGCTTCTTCGGATCGAACTTCTGGCGGCGCATGATGTGGCGCGGCCGCATGTACATGGATCCGAAGCCGGTCGTCTCCCACGATCCGGCGATCGGCTATACCGAGCAGTGGGGACCGCTGCACGACCCGAACGACCTGAAGGGCTCGGGCGTGCTGAACTTCCGCTATGTCTCCCCGGACGTTCCGGACGACTCCTACCTGTACCTGCCGGAGTTGCGGAAAGTCCGCCGCCTGTCGATGGCGAACCGCTCCGACGCGTTCTGGGGCACGGACATCGACATCGACTCGATTTGGACGTGGAACTCGAAGCTGTCGTTCTGGACCTTCAAGTTCCTCGGCGTCCACAAGCTGCTCGCCGCGTTCCACTCGGGTGGATACGGGCAGCGTGAAGCGTGGTGCGCTCAGCCGGACGGCACGAGCGGCATCAGGGCGCAGATCTGGTGCGTACCGCACGAAGCACGCGAAACGGCGGTGGTGGAAGGAACGCCCACCGGATTCTCCCAGTACGCGTTCTCCAAGCGCATCCTCTACGTCGACAAAGAGTCCTACATGGCCGAGTACAACGAGGGCTATGACCAGGGCGGCGAGCTCTGGAAGAGCTGGTACATGATGTCCGACGCCGGCAAGACCCCGCACGGCATCGAGAAGGCTCCGGACGGCTCGATGAAGGTCGTGGAAACCAAGACCATCGACCCGCCGAAGTACGAGTACGACCACCTTTATCCGAACCATGGCGGCGTGGTGGACATGCAGCTGGGCCACGCCTCCCACTGGGATTGCCCGGACGGGTACCTCTATCCGAACCTCGGCGTGAAGCACTGGTACCACAACGTTCCGCGTGACTGGAACACGCCGGACAACTTCACGATCAACTACCTGATCAAGAGCGCGGGCTTCTAAAGCGCTTGGGCAAATCGAGGCGTGAGCTTCTAGCTGACCAGTGAATCCGCGAAACGAAGGGGCCGCCGGGCAACCGGCGGCCCCTTCTACTTCGTGGCCATCGGTCTTCTCTGAAAATCGTTGCCGACAGCCGATCGCTGTTACGAGGAGTACTCCGAGTTGAACTTCACGTAGTCGACGCCGAGATCGCAGGTGAGGATCGCCGCTCGTTCGCGACCCTCGCCGAGGTCGATGTCGATCGTGAAGTCCTTGCGCTGCATCGCGCGTCGCGCGCGCCGTTCCGCCGTCTTGCCCGTCCCCTCCGCCGCGCGTGCGACGACGACTCCGCCGATCGCGATCACCGTCCGCTCGGGCCGGAAGCGCGCTCCGGAGTAGCCGATGGCGCAGGCAATCCGGCCCCAGTTCGGATCGGCGCCGTAGATCGCGGTCTTCACCAGAAGCGAGTTGGCGACCGCTCGCGCGGCGCGCTCGGCGTCGGCACGGGTGCGCGCCCGGCGCACGACGACCCGGGCGACCTTCGAGGCGCCTTCGCCGTCGGCGACGATCATGCGCGCGAGGTCTCCCAGCACTTCGGAGACCGCGCTCCCGAGCCGGCGGGCGGCGGCCGCCCCCGCGGGGACCGCCACCCCCGACGCGCCGCTCGCGAGCAGCAGCGCCGTGTCGTTGGTCGAGGTATCGCCGTCGACGGAGATGGCATTGAACGAGTCGGCGAGCCCCTCGCGGAGAGTCCGTCGAAGCAGCGCCGGCTCGCACGCAGCGTCGGTCAGCACGTAGGCGAGCGTCGTCGCCATGTCCGGCTGGATCATCCCGGCGCCCTTGGCGAGGCCCGCGACGGTGATGCGGGAGCGTTCCACGCCGAAGTAGCGAACCGCGACCTTGGGAAAAGCATCGGTCGTGCGGATCGCCTCCGCCGCGTCCCAGAGTCCGGCGGGCGACAGCTTCAGGACCGCCAAGCGGATCCCGCGCGAGATCTTTTCCCAGGAGAGCGGCAAGCCGATCTTGCCGGTCGAGCACGGGATCACCTGCTTCTCCGGGATCTTGAGCAGCTCCGCAGCCAGCCGGCAGCACGCCAGCGCCTTCCGAAGCCCCGAAGCCCCCGTCCCCGCGTTCGCCGACTTGGTGTTGACGAGCACGGCGCGGATGCGACCGGCGCGGACGCGCTCGCGGGCGACCGCCACCGGCGGAGCGGCAAACCGGTTGGTGGTGAACGCGCCGGCTGCCGCCGCCGGCTTTTCGGCGTAGAGGAGCGCGACGTCTTGCCGGCCGTCCTCCTTGAGCCCGCAGGCGATCCCGGAGAAGAGGAAGCCAGGGACGCGGATGTCCTCTCGCTGGGTGGCGATCTTCATTCGCGGCGAGTTATCAGGGATTTCGTGCGTGAAAAAGCCCGCAACCGCGGCGACTCGTAACCCGCCGAGAGCGACGGCGGCGATCGCTACCCCCGGCGCGAGGCCCGCGATACACTGTTGGCGGATGGCGGACGTCGAGACGCGCTACGCGAAAAGCGGCGACCTCTACATCGCCTATCAGACCGTGGGTGAGGGCGCGCTCGACCTCGTCATCGTGCCCGGATTCGTGTGGCACCTCGAGCACCAGTGGGAGTGGCCGGAAAATGCGTCGATGCTGCGCCGCGTGGCGAGCTTCAGCCGCCTCATCCTCTTCGACAAGCGCGGCACGGGCCTCTCCGACCGCGTGCCTCCCGGAGAGATGCCGACGCTCGAGCAGCGCATGGACGATCTCCGCGCCGTCCTCGACGCCTGCGGATCGGAGCGGGCGACCCTGCTCGGGTTCTGGGAGGGCGGGCCTATGTGCGCGCTCTTCGCGGCAACACATCCACGGCGCACCCGCTCGCTCGTGCTCTACGGAGCGCCCGCGGCCTTCACCAAGGCTCCCGGCTACCCGTGGGCGCCCGACGCAGAGACGAACGAGCAGATCGCGCGAGCATTCGGCGAGACCTGGGGCCAGGGGCTGCTTCGCTTCATCCTCGCCCCGAGCGTCGCCGACGACGAGCGAATCGCGCGCTGGTTCGCGCGGCTCGAGCGGCTCGGAGCCAGCCCCGGCGCGGCGATCGCGCTCTGGCGGATGAACGCGGAGATCGACGTCCGTAACGTTCTACCGTCGATTCGCGTGCCGACGCTCATCCTGCATCGGCGCGACGACACCAACCTCCCGGTCGAGGTCGGGCGGTACGTGGCGCAGCTCGTGCCCGGAGCACGGTTCGTGGAGCTCGAGGGACGGGACCACCTCCCCTGGGTCGGGGACGCGGAGCCGTTCGTGGGCGAGATCGAGGAGTTTCTGACGGGGACGCGCGGGGCCTCCGAGGTCGACCGGGTGCTCGCGACGGTACTCTTCACCGACGTCGTCGGCTCGACCGAGCGGGCCCGAGAGCTCGGCGACCGCCGCTGGCGGGATCTTCTCGAGAGCTTTCAGGGTCGCGTCCGCGACGAGGTCGGCCGCTTCCGCGGTCGCGAGGTCGACACGGCGGGGGATGGCTTCTTCGCCACCTTCGACGGGCCGGCGCGGGCGATCCGCTGCGCTCAGTCGATCCGCGATGCGGTCGCCGCTCTCGGTCTCGTCGTCCGCACCGGGCTCCACACGGGCGAATGCGAGGTCTCGGGCGAGAAGGTCGCCGGCATCGCCGTGCACATCGGCGCGCGAGTCGCCGCGTCGGCTGCTCCCGGCGAGATCCTCGTCTCGGGGACCGTCAGGGATCTCGTCGCCGGCTCCGGCCTCCGCTTCGATGACCGTGGGGATCGCGAGCTCAAGGGAATCCCCGGGGAGTGGCGACTCTACGCAGTCGCCGGCTGACTCGAACTCGATCCGGTGATTCGGTCCCGTTCCCAGACGGCCGGTCGTCCGGAGTTGTCATTCGAGCGAGACGGCTGCCTGTGCTCGTTTGACGGCGGCAACGCTTCGCTCGGCTAGAAATCCCGCCGCGCCGACGCTGCAAAGTCGCGAACGTAGTCGGGCGGCTGATAGATCCAGTCGAACGCCTCGTACTGCCGCTCGCCTCGCCAACCTGCGTAGACGTCGTTGCGCACCCATCGCCCGACTCCCTTGGCATGATAGAGAAGTCCGAGAAGGCTCGCCGAGATCTGCACCCGCGAGGCGCGCACGAGCCGCGTCTGCTGGTAGCTCTGGAACGCCGCGGCGCAGTCGCCATCGCTTTCGTCCACTCGAGAAGCGAGGCAAACCGCGTCCTCCAGTGCCATCGCCGCGCCTTGCGCGGCGTACTGCAGCATCAGATGCGCCGCATCGCCGAGCAGAGTCACGGGGCCGCGGCTCCAATTGTCGACCGGCTCGCGGAAGCGCAGCATCCAGCGGCGGAACGTCTTCGGCACTCGCAAGATCGTCAGAGGCTTGTCGCAATCCTCGGCGAAGAGCGGCAGCACTTCCTCGGACGGGGCCTCCTCGTTGTGGCCGCCGGCGGCTTCTTCGCGCACGGCCGTGGCCACGAGGTTGAAGAGCTTCCAACCGCGCAGCGGATAGTGAACGACGTGCGTATTGGGTCCCGCCCACAAGGTCGCCGCCGGCCAGCGAAGGTCGCTCGGCATGTCTTGAACGTCGAGTACCGCGCGATAACACATGTGCCCCGAGACCGGTGGCTCGCCGTCGCCGACGATGCCTTCCCGCACGGCCGAGCGCCAACCATCGGCGCCGACGAGCGCCGCGGCGCGAAGGCGCTCGCCGCTGTCGAGCTTCACGATCACGCCGTTCGATTCGAGGTCGAATCCGACGACTCGGCTTTCGGTACGCAACTCGATCCGATCTCTGCGCGCTCGGCAGCCGTCGAGCAGCGCGCCGTGGATGTCAGCCCGATGCGTGACGGCGTAGGGATTACCGAAGCGCCTGCGGAAGCGGTCGTCGACGGGGATGTCGATCACCGTCTCCCCGCTTACGGCGTCCATCATCAGCAAGCGCTCGATGAAGACCGCTTGCTCCTTCACCCGCCCTCCTACACGAAGCGCATCGATCGCGTGCCAGGCGTTCGGCGCGAGCTGGATACCGGCGCCGATCTCGGCGAACTGATTCGCTTGCTCGATGACGAGCACGCAAAAACCCTTGATGGCCAGACCGAGCGCCGCCGCCAATCCGCCGATGCCCCCGCCGGCGATCACGATCGGCTTCGCGTTGCGCGCAGCTCTCAAGAGTTCGTCCGCGGCGATGCGCTACGGCCGACCCTTCCGCTTCAACCCGCTGCGCGGTCGGTCGAAGCCGCTACGCCCCATGACACTTCTTGTACTTCTTCCCGCTCCCGCACGGGCACGGCTCGTTGCGGCCGACCTTTTCGGCATCGCGCCTGACGGTCTCGGTCTTCAGCATTTGTCCGCCCGCCGACATCTGGGTGTGGCGCTGCTGCTGCTCGGCGGCCCGGCGCCGGGCCTCGAGCCGCTGCATCATGGCGATCGTCTCGGGCGAAGGTTGCTCGGCCGGAGTCGGCGCTTCCACCGCCGCAGCCGGGGCAGGTGGCTCGGGAATCCGTGCGCGCGCCGAGGTCGGTTGCTGCTGCTGCGCGATCTGCACGGTGGCGAGCCGAGTCACGGTCTCGGACTCGAACCGGCCGAGCATGGCTTCGAACAGATCGAATCCTTCTTTCTGGTATTCCTGCAGCGGGTTCTTCTGCCCGTAACCGCGCAGCCCGATCCCCTCCTTCAGATGATCCATGTTGAGGAGGTGATCCTTCCACAGCGCCATCGAGCGTCTGCAGCATGACGATCTTCTCGATCTGCCGCATGACGCCAGACGTGAACTCCCGCTCCCTCGCTTCGTAGAGCTGAACGAAGCCTTGCAAGACGCGGTCCGCGATCGCCTCCACGCTCGCGTTCTCGCGCTCCGCGTCCGTGAAGGGAATGCGGATCGCGAACTGACGGGCGATCGCGTCTTCGAGCGCCTTCCAGTCCCACTCTCCCGGCGCCGTGTCCGCATCGACAACCGACGCGACCGTGTCTTCCACGAGCCCCTCACCGATCTCCATGACTTCGTCGCGCAGCCGCTCGCCGGAGAGCAACGCGCGGCGGCGGGCGTAGACGACCTCGCGCTGCTTGTTCATCACGTCGTCGTACTCGAGGAGGTGCTTGCGGATGTCGAAGTTGTGCGCCTCGACCTTCGATTGCGCGTTGGAGATCGCGCGCGTGATCAATCGATGCTCGATCGGCACGCCCTCTTCCATGCCGAGCCGCTGCATGAGGCCCTGGATCCGGTCGGCGCCGAAGATGCGCAGCAGATCGTCCTCGAGCGAGAGAAAGAATCGCGACGAACCGGGATCGCCCTGCCGGCCGGCGCGTCCGCGGAGCTGGTTGTCGATGCGGCGGCTCTCGTGGCGCTCCGTGCCGACGATGTGAAGGCCGCCCGCGCCGACCACCTGCTCGCGCTCCTGGGCGCAGACCTGCTTGTACTTGACGAGGATCTCCTCGAACCGCCCCTGGAACTCCTGCGGCGCTTTGTCGAGCTGCTCGCGGATCTGGTCGATCGTCCGCACGTACTCCTGCCGCCGCGATTCGTAGCGCGAATGCGCGTCGCCGAGCGCCTTCTCGAATGGCTTCTCGACGGCGACGTGTTCCTCCTCGGCGACACGCCGCGCGGCGATGGCCTGCTGATACTCGCCAGCCAGCCCTGCTCCGTCGGCGTCGCCGCCGCGGAGCAGGAGCTCCATCTCGAGGTCACCGAGAACGCGATCGTAGAGCACCCGCGCCGAGTTCAGATGATCGGCGAGCGTCTTGTTCTCGCCCTTTTCGACGTTCGCAAACGACCAGGTGTCGACGAGCCTCTGGAAGGCCTCGAGGGAGTGACCATTCGAGGCGCCGAGCTGCCCGGCGGTCCGCCGCAGGACTTCCTTCACCTCGGCGTCGACGTTGGTCTTCGCGGAGCGCTTCTGCGGGTCCGCCCACTCCCCGAGGAGCGCATCCAGCGCGGTGCGGGCGGCGGCAAACTCCGCCGCGATGTCCTCGAGCTCGGCACCGCCCGGCGCGTCGAGCTCCGTCTCGAGCTCGTGCTTGACGCGGAGATACGTCTCGGTCACGGCTCGCCCGTCGCCGAGCGCGGGGATCAGGTCCGAGGACGCATAGCGCTCGTAGCGGTCGCGCGCCTCACGGTAGGGCGATCCCTCGAGGAGCTTCTGGCGGCTCTCGGTCTCGCGCCGCAGCGCCTCCTTGCGCGTCTCGTCGAGGGCTTGGAGCTGCGGCTCGTAATGATGGCGGATGCGCTCGATTTCCTCGTCGTACTTTTCGCGGAGCTCGCGCAACGTCTCTTCGTAGCGCTTGGCCGGAGTGCCTTCGGGGCTCGCGAGCTTGGCCACGCGCTGGATCCACTCGTTCTCCATCTCGGCGCGCGCGAGGAACTCGGGATTGCCGCCGAGCAGGATATCGGTGCCGCGGCCGGCCATGTTGGTGGCGATCGTCACCGCTTCCTTTCGGCCGGCCTGGGCGATGATGTTCGCCTCGGCCTCGTGGTTCACGGCGTTCAGCACGTTGTGCTTGACGCCTTCCTTCTTGAGCAGCTTCGACAGCCGCTCGGACTTCTCGACCGAGATCGTGCCGACGAGCACCGGCTGACCGCGCTCGTGGCACTCCTTGATCTCTTCGACCACCGCGTCGAACTTCTCGCGCTCGGTGCTTGTAGACGACGTCCGGCAGATCGTCTCGGATCATCGTCTTGTTCGGTGGCATGACGACGACGTCGAGCTTGTAGATCTATCTTGAACTCGACGGCCTCGGTGTCGGCGGTGCCCGTCATGCCGGCGAGCTTCTTGTACATGCGGAAGTAGTTCTGGATCGTGATCGTCGCGAGCGTCTGGTTCTCGCGCTCGATCGTCACCGCCTTCCTTCGCCTCGACCGCCTGGTGGAGCCCGTCCGACCAGCGCCGACCGGGCATCAGCCGGCCGGTGAACTCGTCGACGATGATGACCTCGCCGTCCTTCACCACGTAGTCGACGTCGCGCTTGAAGAGCGTGTGCGCGCGCAGCGCCTGCGTCACGTGGTGGAGCGTGTCGATCTGGCTCGGATCGTAGAGGTTCTGGACGCCGAGGATGCGCTCGACCTTGGCGACGCCCTCCTCGGTGAGCATCACCTGAGCGGTGCTTCTCGTCGATCGTGTAGTCCGCCTCCTTGCGGAGCCGCGGGATGATGCGGTCGATCTTGTAGTACTTGTCGGTCGACTCCTCGGCCGGGCCGGAGATGATGAGCGGCGTTCGCGCCTCGTCGATCAGGATGTTGTCGACCTCGTCGACGATCGCGTAGTGGAGCTCGCGCTGGGCGTATTCCTCCAGCGAGAACTTCATGTTGTCGCGCAGGTAGTCGAAGCCGAACTCGTTGTTGGTGCCGTAGGTGATGTCGGCGCGGTAGGCGTCACGGCGCTCGATCGGCCGCAGGTTCTGGACGCGGTAGTCCTTGGCGATGTGGTGCGGGTCGAAGAGGAAGCTCGCCTCGTGGATGATCGACGCCACGCTGAGGCCGAGCGCAGTGGTAGATCGGTCCCATCCACTGCACGTCGCGCCGAGCGAGGTAGTCGTTGACCGTGACGAGGTGCGCGCCCTTGCCTTCGAGCGCGTTCAGGTAGAGCGGCAGCGTCGCCACCAGCGTCTTGCCCTCGCCGGTCTTCATCTCGGCGATCTTGCCCTGGTGGAGGACGATGCCGCCGATGCAGCTGCACGTCGAAGTGGCGCAGCGCCGATGGTGCGCCGCGACGCCTCGCGCACGGCGGCGAACGCCTCGGGCAGGATCTCGTCGAGCGCCTCGCCGTCGGCGAGTCGCTTCTTGAATTCGTCCGTCTTGGCGCGGAGCGCGTCGGGCGAGAGCGCCTGGAATTCGGGCTCGAGCGCGGCGACTCGAGCAACGACGGGGCGGAGCTTCTTGAGCGTCCGCTCGTTGGCGGTACCGAAGATCTTTTTTGCGAGTGACAACACGGGAAGATCCGGCTTCCGGCTACCGGCTACCGGCAAAGACCCGAGCGTTCGCGAAGCCTTTTTCTGTAACCGGTAGCCTCTTACTCACGACACCGCGGCTCTCTTTGCCACCGGCGGCTCGGCGAGCGGTCCGCCGCGCGTGCCCTCGGCCCGGTAACGCTCGAAGAGCCGGCCCCACTCGGTCTTGCCGAACTCCCGGATCCGTTGCCGGCCGACCGTCGGGTACCAGAGAAAGTCGTGGTAGACGTTCGAGGCCATCGGCGCCCAGACGACCAGCGGCGAGTGCAGCGCCACCTTCTCGAGAAACTGGAGCGGCCCCTTGCGCAGCATCTGGTCTCCCCAGATCACGAAGCTCCGCTTGGTCTCGAAGCCGAAGTTCACGCTCGACACGTCCTCGCCGACGACCTCGATCTCGCGCGGATCGGCCACGCCGAGGCCGCGCTCGTGGCACATGCGCAAATAGGGAATCTCCATCGGCGCAAAGCCCATCATCTTGGCGGCGACCGCGTCGATCGCCACGCTGTCCGAGCTCGCCAGGATGTAGTTCTTGATGCGCGGGAACATCGTGCGCGGGCCGGCACCGTCGCCGGCCACCGTACCGTCCATCACGGCGAACACTCCCGGATGGATCTCCTTCTGCATCATCACGAGGTCGACCATCACCTCGTGGATGTACTTGTGGGCATAGTGGCGAACCTCCTTGAGGAGGCCGCCGAACGCATTCTTGATGGCTCCCGTGGTGATCGAGTGGCCGTGCGTCTTTACCGTCGGAAAGTGAATGATGCTCCTGCCGATGTACATCTTCGGGATCTCGATGCCCTCGGGGAAGATGTCGTTCAGCTTGAGCAGCGGCGACTGGAACTTGTAGACGGTCCACTCGACCTCGGGAAGCGGCTGGAACGTGAGGCCGTAACGGTCGAGAATCGGCTCCCAGAGGTTGTTCTTGCAGCCCTTCCGCGGGTTGGTGACCACGGTCTTGTTCTCGACCGGGAAGAGGCGCTCACGCGCGTAGCCGTCCTCGAGCAGGGTCCGGACGACGCCCTCGAGCTGCCAGGGCTCTGTCGAGCACGCCGGGAAGTATTGTGTCCAGGAGAGGTTCAGCTTGAGCAGCGTGTCGCCTGCAGGCGAGACCGTGTTCTGGTATCCCGCCAGGTGCATCACCCTCCCGTAGTCCTCGAGAACGGACTCGGGTTTGGTCTTCACGACCGCGACTAGTGAACGTACAGAAGCCATATCGCCGTCCCAATCCAGAGCAATACGTTCACCCAAAGCGGTCGGTCGGTGAGCAGCTCTCGCGTCGGGTTGCCGCCGCCCTCGCGCTGGTGAACTAAGTATAGGTAACGGAAAATTCCGTACAAGACAAAGGGGATGGTCAGGTAGAGCGAATCGGTGTGGAGCTTCTCGCGCACCTCCGGCGACACGGTGTAGATCGCGTAGGCGAGCACGGTCGACGCGGTGACGACCGAGATCATCTGATCCAAGAAATACGGGCTATACTCGCGTAGGCTCTCGCGATGGGCGCTGGCGGCGCCCTCGAGCAACACGACCTCGTGGCGCCGCTTGCTGAAGCCGAGGAAGAGCGCGAGCAAGAACGTGCAGATGACCAGCCAGGGCGAGACGTACACGTCGATCACCACGCCACCCCCCACGGCCCGGAGCACGAAGCCGGTGGCGATCGCCATGACGTCGAGGATCACGATGTCCTTGACCACGAAGGAATAGACGAGCTGGAGCACCGCGTAGGCCGCGACGATCTCGGCAAATTCCGGACCGAGGACGAGGGCGAGCGCGAGCGCCGCCGAGGCGAGCACGACCGCCAGCCAGAGCGCCGATTGCGTGGAGACCCGGTTCGCTGCGATCGGGCGCAGGCGCTTGATCGGGTGAAGGCGGTCCTTCTCGGCGTCGTGGACGTCGTTCACCACGTAGGAGGCGCTGGCGAGAAGACAGAAGCTCGCGAACGCGAGGATCGCCCGCGCCACCGACTGCGCGACGACCAGATGCCGGGAGAAGATCAACGCCGCAAAGACGAGCAGGTTCTTGAGCCACTGCGACGGCCGCAGGAGCGTGATCCACTCCATCATCCCCGCCATCCCGACCGGGGTGCCGACGGCCGCTTTGTCGACGTCGTTCATCGCTCGATCCGCACGGCCGACTCCACCCGCTCGCCGAGGAAGCGCCGGCCGACTTTGATGAAGCGGTCGGGAACGTCGGTGACGAAAAAGCTCGCGCCGCCGCGGCCCCGGCGCCGCAGCAGGCCGGCTCCCTTGAGTGTCTCGCGCACTTCGCGCGCGGTCTCTTCGGCCGAATCGACGAGCGCCACCGCGTCGCCGAGAAACTCGCCGATCGCGGCTTTCAGCAGCGGGTAGTGCGTGCAACCAAGGATCAGCGTGTCGATCCCGCTTTTCTGCAAACTTCCGAGGTACAGGGCGATCGTCGCCCTCGCCACCTCGTTGTCGGTCCATCCCTCTTCCGCGAGCGGTACGAACAGCGGGCACGCGCGTGTGTAGATCTCGAAGTCGGGCCGAAGGCGCTTCAGCGCGCGCGTGTAGGAGCCGCTGGCAATCGTCACCTCGGTGCCGATGACGCCCACGCGGGCGTTCCTCGTGCGCGCCGCGGCGGCCTTGGCGCCAGGCTCGATCACGCCGACGACCGGCACAGGGCATTCTGCCTTCAGCGCGCCGAGAGCGACGGACGAGGCGGCGTTACAGGCGACGACCAGCAACTTGATGCCTTTGTCGACGAGGAAGGCGGCGTTCTCGAGGGAATAGCGAGTCACCGTCTCGGGCGACTTGCTGCCGTAGGGGTACCGGCCGGTGTCGCCGAGGTAGACGAGGCTCTCCGCGGGCAGCGCCTCGATGAGCTGGTGCATCACGGTGAGGCCACCGACTCCCGAATCGAAGATGCCGATCGCGTCTCTGTCTCCCGTCACCAACCGCTTCGACTCCCGAGCCGCCGTCGGGCGGCGCCCACTCACCCCTCCGCGCACAGGGGACCGACCCAAACGGAGGTAGCTGCCAGCATCATCTCGGCAGGGGGCGACACGGCATCCGTTCGAGCGTCTCCTCCATCCTGCCGGGCGCCGCGAGGCGCCTCTTCCGCTCGACGACCACCTCACCGAGATCGAGCCTGGTTCGCATATCCATGGGGATGCACTCTCGATAGAGCCCCTGTCAACGCCGGCGTTCGGCGGCAAGCGCGACGATCGCCTCGAGGACCGCGTCCTTCCCCTCGCCGGTCGTCGCCGAGAAGGGAATCCAGGTACCGATCCCAGCGCGATCGAGCTCGCGAAGCCGTCGTATCCGCTCGCCGCGGCCGAGCTTGTCCACCTTGGTTACGACGGGCGCGATGCCGATCGTCCGAGACCGCGCGAAGTCGACGAGCATTCGCTCCTCCTCTTCGGGGGCGCGACGTACGTCGAGCAGCAGAACGAGGCCGCGAAGCAGCGGCCGTTCGGAGAGATAGCGCTCGACCGCAGCGGCGAAGCGCCGGCGGTCGCTCTTGGCCGCGTGCGCGAATCCGTAGCCGGGAAGGTCCACGAGGGCGAGGCCCGCGTGAGGGTCGGCGAAGAAATGGATCCGCCGCGTGCGGCCGGGAGTCTTGCTCACCCGCGCGAGATCGCGCCGTCCGGCGATGCGGTTCAATAGCGAAGACTTTCCCGAGTTCGAGCGCCCGGCGAGCGCGATCTCGGGGAGCGACCAGCGCGGATACTCCGCCGGAGCTTCCGCGGAGCCCGCGTAGTCGAGAACGAGGCGGAGGGAGTTCAGAAGGCGAGCGGCTTCACTTCGATGGTGAGGCCGAGAACCTCGGTGAAGAGGAAGTAAAGCACGAGGAGCGCGAGCAGCAGCACGCCGAGCGCCGCGAGCGCCACCCCGGAGCTCACGACGATCCCGAGCATCACCCCGAGCATGGTGACCGGCGAGAGCGCCTCGGGACCGGCATAGGGAGCCACCGGGCGAAGCAGCGGCAGATACCCTTGCTCGGCGCCCCGCTCGCGTACCTGTTGCCACAATCCGTAGAGCTGCTCTCGCAGTATCGTGAACGGTGAGTTCATTGTGTCGCCTCCGCGCCGATCGAGATCAGCAGCACCCCATCGGGATTTCTCGGCCCTCCCACCCAGATGTTGCCGCGGTTCGGGACCGTGAAGTCCGTATCGAGAGGTGGGGAGCTCGTGCCCTCGATCAGCAGCACGCGTAGCTTCAGTCGGTCCTCTCGAAACTGCACGGGCAGGACCTCGAGGTAGCGCCCGCCCGGGATCTCGAAGTTGTTGGAACGTCCGAAGGCACAGTGCCTCTCTTCTTCTTTGACCAGACGGTATGAGTTGTAACGGAAAAGGCCGCGTAGCTGTCGGCGGTAGCCGTCCAAGCGCGTGTCGAAGTCCGATCCGCTGTCGGTCGCGAGCACCGTCCGAACGTGCAGGGCGACCGCCTCGTCATCGGCGAGCGCGATCCGCACCGCGAACACGCATAGCACGATGATCAACGGGATCCCGCAGCTTCGTACGGACGGCAAGCCGATCGTCACGGCGCTCCCTCCGGCTCGTAGCTCGCGACCCAGATCGCCGTGGTGTGCGCCGACGGCTCGCTCCAAACCGCGACATGCGATCGATTCGATTCGATGCGCTCGATCTGCGCGCGATTGTCGACGGGTTCGACCGGTGCGGTCGCGAATCGCTCCGGCGCCAACGCGACCGGCCAGAGAAGCGTGACGACGAGCGCGGCGAGCGCTCCCCCGAGCACGAGCGCCGGCACCGGCCTCGACCAGCTCCGCTCTTCGAAATATCCGCGCAGCCGGATTCGGAGCGGCGCCCGCGGGGGCTCGAGCCGCGTCTCGATCGTGGCCCAGAGCGAGGAGGTGTCGAGCCGCTCGACCTCGCCCTCGACCGCTTTGAGGATCAGCTCCTGGAGAGTCTCCGTGCTCTCGAGATCGAGACCACACGCGGGACAATGGCTCGCATGCAAGGCCATGGCGCGCAGCGAATGCGCATCCATCTCACCGTCGAGAAAGCCGTCGAAGCGCCTGGCGAAGTCCTGACAGCTCGTATCTCTTTCGAAGGTCATGGCTGCATGCACTCCTACAAGAGCTCACGCAGCTTCGCTTGCAACTTCTTGCGAGCGTAGTGGAGGCGGCTCATCACCGTCCCCTTCGAACACTGCATGACCTTGCTGATCTCTTCGTAGGATAGGCCTTCGATTTCACGAAGAATGATGGCGGCTTTGTGCTCGGGCGTCAACTCGTCAACCGCCTGGAGAATGCGCCGACCGAGCTCGCGTCGCTCGACCTCCGTTCTCGGGTCGACCGCACGCTCGCTATCGCCCACGTTTTCATCGATGGGCTCGAGCTGAACGATCTCGGCACGCCGTGACTGGCGCCGGCGAAAGTCGATGCCAACGTTGACGGCGATCCGGTAGAGCCACGTGTAGAAGCTCGACTCGCCGAGAAAGCTACCCAGGTTCTTATGAGCACGTACGAAAGTCTCTTGGACGACATCCATCGCATCATCGCCGTTGCCGGTCATACCGACGGCGATCGCGAGTACCTGACGATGATAGCGGTCGAAGAGCGCTCGGAACCCCTGCTGATCCCCAGCCAAGCTACGCCGGACGAGCTCCCAATCGTTCTCAGCCAAATCGCCACGTCCTGTTTGACGGCCGCCGGGGAAGCGAAATTCAGGCTACCGGCTGCCGGTACCAGAAAAGACTCCACGGTGCCTTACCGTTAGGTAGTCCGTAGTCGGTAGCCGTCTTCAATGGATTTCCGCCCAGTTCGATCCTACCCCGACCGAAACTTCGAGGGGAACCGAGAGCCGTGCCGCGCCTTCCATCTCCTCGCGAACCAGCGCCACCACCTGATCGACCTCGGCCTCTGGTGCCTCGAGAATGAGCTCGTCGTGGACCTGTAGGATGATGCCGGCGGCGCTCGCTCGCTCGGCGAGGCGGCGATCGATCCGTACCATCGCCGCCTTGATCAGGTCGGCCGCCGTACCCTGGATCGGCGTGTTGACGGCCGTGCGCTCGGCGAACTGCCGCACACCCCCTTCCGTGCTCGTGAGATCGGGAATGAATCGGCGTCGGCCGAAGAGGGTCGTGACGTAGCCCCTGGCTCTCGCCTCCTCGAGCGTCGTGCGGATGTACTCCGAAACGCCGGGATAGCGAGCGAAGTAGCTGTCGATGTAGCTCTTCGCCTCCTCGAGCGAGATCTCGAGCTCCTTCGAGAGCCGCGAAGGACCCATGCCGTAGAGGATGCCGAAGTTGATGACCTTGGCGGTGCGGCGCTGATCGGCGCTGACCGCCCCGGCATCGACCCCGAAGACCTCCGCGGCGGTGCGCATGTGGATGTCCTCGCGCTTCTGGAACGCGGAGATCAGCATCGGGTCGGCCGAGATGTGGGCGAGCACGCGGAGCTCGATCTGCGAGTAGTCGGCCGAGATCAAGCGATGGCCGGGCGCGGGCAAGAAGGCGGCGCGAATGCGCCGCCCCTCCTCGGTCCGGATCGGGATGTTCTGCAGATTGGGATCGCTCGACGAGAGCCGCCCGGTGGCCGCCACCGTCTGATTGAAGGAGCAGTGGATGCGGCCGGTCTCGGGATCGACCAGCGCGGGCAACGCATCGACGTACGTCGACTTGAGCTTGGCGAGGCTCCGGTAGTCGAGGATCCTCTGCGGGAGCGGATGCTCGCGGGCAAGACGGGTGAGCACGTCGACGTCGGTCGAAAGCCCGGTCTTGCCGCGCCGCACCCCTCGCGTCGAGATCTTCAGCTTGGCGAACAGGACCTCGCGCAGCTGCGGCGGTGAGTTGACGTTGAACTCGCCGCCGGCGAGCTCGTAGATCTCGCCGAGCAGCGCGCGCATCCGCCCGTCGAGCTCCGCTCCGAGCGCGGCGAGGAGCTCCGTGTCAATGCGCACGCCGCGCGCTTCCATGCGTGCGAGCACCGAGACGAGCGGCATCTCGATCTCGCGAAAGAGGCTCTCCGCCTGCTGCTCGGCGAGCTTCTCGCGGAGCACCGCCTCGAGACGGACCACGGAGCGCGCGCGCTCGGCCGCCGCCTCCCCCACCCCGTGCTCCGATTCCTCGAGGCCAGTCACCAGGCTCCGGCCGAGGTATTCGAGCGCGAGGTCCTCCACGCGGTGGCTCTGCCGTGAAGGGTTGACCACGTAGGAGGCGACGCCCACGTCGAAGTCGAGGCCACCGAGCGAGACCCCTTCACGCTCGAGGCGGACGACCGCGCGCTTCAGATCGGAACCCACTTTGGCGAGGGCCGCCGAGCCGAGCCACGGGGCGAGGTCGCTCGGCCGGATCTCGCGCCCGAAGGTGATGACGAACGCTTCGCTCTCTTCCGGAGCGACCGCCAGGCAGTCTAGGCGCTTCCCTTCTCCCTCGACGAGCTCGATCGCGATCCGGCTCCTGCCGGCGAGCGTCTGGGCGAAGAGATCGAGCTCCGCCCGGGTCTCGATCCATCCCGTCGTCCCGCTCTTCGACGGCTCGCGCGGCGCGACGAGCGGGATCTTCGACTGAAAACCGAGCTCGGTGAAGAGCGTCCGCAGCGTCAGGTAATCCGGCGCCTGCATGCGAAAGTCGTCGAGCGTCACCTCGAGCGGGACGTCACTCTTCAGCCGCGCGAGCTCTCGCGACTGTCGCGCCGAGTCGGCTTGGTTCGCGAGGAGCTCGCGGATGCGCTTGGCGCCGCGCAGACCGAGCGTTCCCACCTCGTCGAGCCGAGCGAGCAGCTCGTCGACGGAACCGAACTTCTGGATGAGCGCCTGCGCGGTCTTGTCGCCGATTCCCTTCACGCCGGGAATGTTGTCGATCGAGTCCCCGGTGAGGCCCATGACCTCCACGACCTTCTCCGGCGGAACGCCGAAGCGCGCCTCGACTTCCGCACGACCGACACGGCGCGGCTCGAGCGTGCCGCCCCGGCCGCCGCTCGGCATGTACAGCGTGACGTGCGGCCCGACGAGCTGCATCAAGTCCTTGTCGCCGGTCACGACGACCACCTCGATCGACTCGGAAGCGAAGCTCCGCGCGAGCGTGGCGATGACGTCGTCCGCCTCCACGCCTGGGATCTCCAGGCAACGCAGCCGCAACGCCTCGATGACTCTCCGGACGTAGGGCAGCTGAGGCACGAGCGCATCGGGCGTCGGACTGCGGTTGGCCTTGTAGTCGCCGTCGATCTCGTCGCGAAACGTCGGCCCGGCCGCATCGAACACGATCCCCATGCGCTCGGGACGCTCCTCGTTCACGAGCTTGAGAAGCATGTTGACGACGCCGAGGATCGCGTTGGTCGGCAACCCGTTCTTGTTGTTGAGGGGCGGGATCGCGTGGAAGGCGCGGAAGATGTAGGAGCTGACGTCGACCAAATAGAGGCGTGACACCGGCCTCGGCATGAAGGCAATGAATATACTCGGCGAGACATCGTCAATAGAGCCGGGCGGCTTCCTTGACTTCGACTAGGTCGATGGTTAATCGGGGCCGCTCACGAGGCCCGAGCGTTCTGCACATTCATTGGTGAACCCTACAGATGCGTGAAACCTTGTTCGCTTTGACTGCGCCATGATCGAGGTCCGCAATCTCACCAAGCGGTACGGCGATCTCATGGCGATCCGCGATGTATCCTTCAACGTCGCGCGCGGGGAGATCCTCGGGTTCCTCGGCCCGAACGGTGCCGGCAAGACGACGACGATGCGGATCCTCACCGGCTTCATGCCGGCGACGAGCGGCACCGTCACGGTCGACGGCTTCGACGTCTTCGAGAGCTCCTTCGAGGTGCGTCGGCGGATCGGCTACCTACCCGAGACTCCGCCGCTCTACACCGACATGACGGTCGAGAGTTACCTACAGTTCGTCGCGCGCATCAAGGCGGTGCCGCGAAGCGACATCGCCGACGCCGTCGCGCGGGTATTGGCAACCTGCGGGCTCACGGACGTGCGTGCGCGGCTGACCGGCCACCTGTCGAAGGGATACCGGCAGCGCGTCGGGCTCGCGCAGGCGCTGATTCACGATCCGCCGGTCCTCGTGCTCGACGAGCCGACGATCGGCCTCGATCCCCGTCAGATCATCGAGATCCGCAAGCTCATCCGCGAGCTCGCCGGCAATCGCACGGTCATCCTATCGACGCACATCCTCCCCGAGGTGTCGCAGATCTGCGAGAAGGTCGTGATCATCGCGGCGGGTCGAATCGCGCTCGAAGAGCGCATGGAGAATCTCTTGAAGCAGGGCTTGAGCCTCGAGGAGATCTTTCTTCAGGCGAT
This sequence comes from uncultured delta proteobacterium, assembly GCA_963745025.1. Classification (GTDB taxonomy): domain Bacteria; phylum Desulfobacterota; class Binatia; order JACPRU01; family JACPRU01; genus CAVQIG01. Next base: position 209,021 of record CAVUWD010000005.1, on the reverse strand, counting down.
CTCCAAAGAGGAAGCGCTGGAGGAAGCCGAGGCGCAGGCCGAAGCCGGCGCGGAAGCGCCATGAAGAACGCGCTGGCCATCGCCGCTCGGGAGATCCGCTCCTACTTCGTCTCGCCGATCGCCTACGTCGTGCTGACGGGGTTCCTGCTCCTCTCCGGCTGGTTCTTCTTCAATCTGCTCGCGCGCTTCAGCTACCTACTGCAGATCTACGGAAGCATGGGGCGCGGCGGCGCAGAGCTCGAGCGGTTGAATCTGAACGAGTTCGTGATTTCGCCGCTCCTTCACAACCTCTCCGTCGTGCTGGTGATCCTGATCCCGATGATCACCATGCGCACCTTCGCCGAAGAGAAGCGCCTCGGCACCTTCGAGCTGCTGCTCACCTCGCCGCTGCGCGTCGGCGAGATCGTCGCCGGCAAGTTCTTGGGCGCACTCGTTTTCGTCACGTTGATGCTGTCGCTGACCGCGATCTATCCGATTCTGCTCGTCGTCTACGGCGACCCCGAGATGGGCATCATGCTCTCCGGATACCTCGGCCTCTTCCTCGTCGCGGCGAGCTTCTTGTCGATCGGGCTCCTCACCTCCTCGCTCACCGAGAACCAGATCATCGCCGCCGTTTCGTCCCTGGTGGCGCTCCTTCTCCTCTACGTGATCAACTGGCCGGCCGACACCTCGACACCGACGATCGGCGCCGTGCTCCACTATCTCTCGGTGACGGAGCACTTCAGCGAGTTCGTCAAGGGCGTGATCGACAGCCGCGCGCTCGCCTACTTCGTCTCGCTCATCGCCGCGGCGCTGTTCCTCACGCACCGTTCGGTCGAGTCGCTTCGCTGGAGATGACCGTCCGCCGACTTCCTGACGAATTCTGAGCCCATGCGACGGAGCCAGACGAGCCTCGGGACGATCGGCCTCGCCACGCTGTTCTTCGGCGGCGTGGCCTACGCGATCACTCAAGAAGTGAGCTTCTTCGTCGTGGCCAACGTGCTGTTCGGCATCTTCGCGCTGATCGCCTACGCGGCATCGGCTCGCGATACCTTCGGCGCGTTCCTCGGCGAGCGCTCGACCAAGTTCGGCGCCAACGCGGCTCTCTATTCGGTGCTCTTCATCGGCATTCTCGTGATGGTGAACTTTCTGGCGGCGCGGCACTTCAAGCGCTTCGACACGACCGAGGCCGGCGTCTACAGCCTGTCCCCGCTGTCCGCGACGTACGTGAAGGAACTGAACCAGGACCTCGATCTGCAGGCGTTCGTCGAGATGGGCAAGGATCCGGGGATCGAGGAGCTATTCAAGAGCTATGCCGAAGAATCGAGCCACGTGAAGTATCAGATGATCGATCCCGACAAGAGCCCCGATCTCGCCCAGAAGTACAACATCACGACTTACGGCACGATCCGCGTCGCGTACGGAGATCAGTCGACGCTCATCACCAAGGGGAACGAGGAATCGATCACCAACGCGATCATCAAGGTCACGCACTCGACCAAGAAGACGCTCTGTCTGGTCGAGGGCCACGGCGAGCCCGACGCGGCCGACATGGAGAACCCGAAGGGCTACGGCGGCTTCCGAACCGCGCTCGAGAGCGAGAACTACATCACGAAGTCGGTACTGCTCGCCACGCAGCAGAAGGTGCCGGAGGACTGCAACCTGCTGATCGTGGCCGCTCCGCAGAAGCCGTACCTCGAGCCGGAGATCAAGCTCGTCAAGGACTATCTCGCCAGCGGCGGCCGCGCCGTGTTCCTGCTCGCCGCGCGGCGCGGGCCCGAGCTCGGTCCGTTGCTTGCGGACTATGGGATTCAGGTCGGAAACGACGTCGTCGTCGATCAAGTGCTGCGCCTCTTCCAGGGTCCGGCGCTCGGCGTCGAGCCGATCGCCGACAAGTACGGGCGGCACCCGATCACCGAGGGCTTCGCACAGCGGACGATCTATCCGTTCACCCGATCCGTCGACGTCGCTGCCGACAAGAAGGCCGGCATCGAGGCCACCTCGATCGTCAAGACCAGCGTTTCGAGCTGGGCCGAGTCCGATCTCGACGCGCTCTTCAACAAGGGCCAGGCGACCCTCGACTCGAAGACCGATCGCAAGGGACCGATCTCGATCGCGGTCGCCGCCACCGTAACGGCCAAGCTGGGCGACAAGGACGTCGCGTCTCGCCTCGTCGTGTTCGGCAGCGACGAGTTCGTCGACAACAAGTTCCTGAGCAACTTCTACAACCGCGACCTGATGCTGAACGCGGTGAATTGGGCGGTCGGGGAGGACAAGCAGATCTCGATCCGGGCGCGTTCGGTACGCGCCTCGCGCGTGCAGCTCACCTCGGACCAGGTGTCGCTGATCTTCTATCTCTCGGTGCTGATCGTTCCCGAGCTGCTGCTGCTGCTCGGGATCTCGGTGTGGAGCCGCCGCCGGACGCTGTGAGGCCGCCCACGCAAGCCCGATGAAATCCCGCAACACGCTCGCGGTCGCGGTTCTGTTCCTCGCTCTCGCCGGCTATCTCTACTTCGTCGAGACACCGCGCCATCAGCAGGAGGCCGAGCAGAAGAAGCTGCTGCACTTCAAGCCGGACGACGTGAGCGAGGTCGTGCTCACCTACCCCGACCAGCAGATCGTCGTGAGGAAGACGGGCGCCGGCTGGCACCTGCAGAAGCCGATCGACGCCGGCGCCGATCAGTCCGCCGTGCAAAATCTCGTCCGCGCGGTCGCCGATGCCGAGGTCAAGCGGACGCTCGAAGGCGACGCGAAGTCTCTGGACGTCTATGGCCTCGACAAGCCCGAAGCGATCGTCACACTGACTCTCTCGAGCGGCAAGGCGCTGCCGTCGATTCGCATCGGCAAGGCAGCGCCGGTCGGCTTCTCGGCATACGCGCAGCTCGAGGGCAGCACGGAGGTGAAGCTCGTTCCTTCGGTCCTCCAGACGGGCATGAAGCGCGAGGTGAAAGACCTCCGCGACAAGACGGTCCTGGATTTCCAGGAGGCCGACGTGAAGACGATCGAGGTGACCACGCCCGAATCGACGATCGAGCTCGCGCGCGAGAGCGAGGGCTGGAAGATCGAGAAGCCGCAGCCCTTGAAGGCCGACACGAGCGAGGTCAACGCGTTTCTCTCTTCACTGCGCGGGGCCCGCGCCGAGGACTTCATCGACGAGCCGGGCGCGTTCGCCGAGTATGGCCTCGACAATCCGCGCGAGAAAGTCGCCGTCCTCGTCGGCAAGGAGATGGCGCGCAAGGAGCTCTGGATCGGCGCCGAGAAGGCCAAGGACTCGAAGAACGTCCTCTACGTCAAGCGGGCCGATGCGGACACCGTCTACGCGGTCGGCACCTGGACGTGGACGAGCCTACACAAGAATCTCTCTGCCTTCCGGGACAAGACCGTCCTGCCGTTCGAGCTCTCGAGCCTCGCCACGGTGGAGGTCGTGCGTCGCGGGGGTGAAGCGTATCGGTTGGTGAAGGAGAGCGCTCCCGGCGGCGCCACCCCGCTACCGACCCCGGCGGCGGAGACCTGGAAGGTCGACGGCGCCAAGACCTCGAAGAGCGAACAGATCGGTGAGCTCGTCGGCGATCTCCGCGACCTCAAGGGTTACGAGATCGCCGCGGAGAAGCCGGGCGATCTCGGACAATATGGCCTTGCCGAGCCCGACATCGCCTTCTCGCTCATTGATGCGAGCGGAAAGCCGCTTGGCCGCATTCTCGCCAGCCAGAGCGGCAGCGGCTCGAACACCAACGCCTACGCCATGGCCGAAGGCGGGGATATCGTCTACCACCTCCGCGGATACCTCTACTCGCACCTCGACAAGAAGAAGGAAGACTTCGTCGAGACCCCGCCGACGCCGGCTCCCGCGCCGACGACGAAGTAACGGCTCGCGTCACGCGACGCGGCCGATCCGGAAGCACAGCGGAAAACGCACCCGCCGCACGCACGTGGGCTCTCCCCAGACTCGCGCGAGCGGCTCGGCGAGCTCGGCTAGCGGGTCCTCACCCCTCTTCTCCCGAAAGATCCGTACCGGCGACCAGGTGTCCACGTAGCCGAGGAGCTGGGCGAGACTCCATTCCGCCTCCACCGCGAGGCTCGGGGACGTGAGCTCCTCGAAGGGGAACGGCAGATCCCGATATCCCCGATCGACCTGAACGCGCTGCTTCGGCCAGTAGGGACCGACGACGTCGGCATAGAATCGCTCGATCAGCGCGTCGATCGCCGGATCGATCTCGAGCAGCGTGTAGCACCACAGGGCGATCACCGCACGCGGGCGGGCCACGCGCCGTACCTCCGCGTAGAAACGATCGAGGTCGAACCAGTGGACGGCCTGCGCCACGGTGACTAGATCCACCGAAGAATCCTCTAGCCCGCCGTTCTCCGCGGGGGCGACTCGATACTCGACACGCGGGTGGAGCGTCGCCAGTGCGATCTGTTCCTGGCTCGCATCGGTAGCGACCACGCGCTCGAAGTGCGCCGCGAGCGCGAGCGCCGCCTGTCCGTTTCCCGTTCCACAGTCCCACGCGAGCCGCAGCGCGGGGCTCAAGTCGGCCAGGATCTCGAACAGCCTGCTCGGATAGGTCGGGCGAAAACGCCGGTACTCGCCGGCATACGCGGCAAAGTAGTTCTTCCAGAAGCTCACCGGCCCGGGGCGTGGGTCATTTTGGGACCTGGGCAGATGGCGAAGGAGACGTTGCCGCTTTATCGTTGTTACCCCACAATTGGCTTACAGCTTACGAGCGGTCGAAACAATTCCGATAAAGCGGCGCGCTGGGTATCCGCTCAGTGTTGCCTCGAGCGCTCGAGATTCCGAAGCGCTGGATTCTCCGGTCGGCCCGTACTCGGGTCAACCGGAGAATCCAGCCACCGCGCGCAAGCGCGGAAGGCAATGCACCAACTCGCGGGTTACTGCCTGCCGCGCTCCGCGCGGTTGTCCTCCACAAGTATTCGAGGCAAAAACTGAGGCCTTACTAGAGGGGCAACGCCCCCTTCCACCGCGGCGGCGATCGCCACGATGACCCACGACCCCCGCGACGTTACAACGTCAACCGGAAGTCCTCGATCAGCGCCCCGGGCACGTACGTGGTCGCGGTCGAGCGCCGCGAGTACGTGCTCGGATCGAGGATCCACTCGCGCTCGGCCGTCAATCCGACGAGGTTCTCGCCGAGCATCCGATAAATCGTCTCGTCGAAGCGCATGACGTCGAGCGGAGCTTGCAAGGCCCCGTTCTCGACCCAGAAGGTCGCGAACCGAGTCATACCGGTCGTGCGACACGCGACACGGTCCGAGTAGTTCAGATACCAGACGTTGCCGATGTAGATTCCCTTGCCGAGCTGCCGAAGCACGTCCGCGCGAGGGACGCTGCCGGCGCCGACCTCGAGAGACTGCGGCATTTCCGCCGCGAAGGCGCCGTTCGTCGGCACTCCATACTCGGCCGCCGAGCGCGGCGAAGCGAGGCACTCCCGGTACGCTCCACCCTCGATCAGCGGCACCTGGTCGGGACGCAGAAATCCCTCCTCCTGGAAATCGGGGGCGAGGCCCGCGCACGTGTTCTCGACGAGCCGCACGCTCGGATGCAGGCGCTGGCCCTGCTCGATCATGCGCAGCAGCGGCGTCGTCTTGCTGCGGTGCGCGCGCAGACCGAATCCACCCCAGCCGAGAAGGCCGAGAAAGTCGCTGAGCGCAGCCGGAGCGAGGTAGACGCGATATCGTCCCGGCGGGATCGTGCGCGCCGGGCGCGACAGCAGCTCGAGCTCCGCGAGTGCAGCGTCGACCTTCCGCTGGAGCTCCTCCCGCTTCCACTCGAACCCGGCATAGTTCGCGGTCACCGCCCGGTCGGCGGAGCGCACGAAGCTCCAGTCGAGGTTGTAGCTCGAGTTGGCGTACCAGTTGCGCTGGCCGAGCGTGTTGGCAAAGCCGCAGTAGATGTCTCCGGCCGCGTAGATTCCGACGAGATCACGGCCCCGCGCCGCGCACTGAATCTCCTCGAGCGCCTCCCCGCCGCCCGGCAATCGGTTCTCGGAGCGGCGCGCGCTCGAGCGCGGCTCGGTGGCGTAGAGGAGGAACGGATCCTCGGGCACCACCGCCGAGCGCTCGCGGAGATCCTCGACGAGCCGAGCGATGCGCATGCGATCGAGCTTGAGGTCACCCGAGAGCGATACGCTTCCTGACGCATGCCGCCGGCCGCGGATGAGGTCGACCGTCAGCGAGCGCATCGCCACCGCGCCCGCTTGCCGCACCCGTCCCTGACTCATCCGCACGAAGTCCGAATCCTCGCCGTAGAAGCTCGAGAGGTGGATCTCTTGCCCTCGAACCAGGCTCGTGACGATCGCGGCGACGTCGTGGAAATAGCTTTCCATCACGTCACGCGCCGCCGAACACGTCGACGTCGGCAAACACGCACGGGGGCGAGGCGTGCCCCACGGCGATCGCCTGATTCGGCTCCCCTTTGCCGCAATAGGGTGTGCCGAGCACGTCGACGGTGTCGGCGTCGCCGACGGCCTTCAAGCCTCGCCAGAACGTCGCGGAGATGCCACGGTAGTTGGGGTTCTTGACGACCGCGGTGAGGCGCCCGTTCTCGATGAGCCGCGCCCACTCGCAGCCGAACTGGAACTTGTTGCGCGAGTCGTCGATCGACCACGAGCAATTCGTCTTCATGTACACGCCGCGCTCGATGCCGGCGATCATCTCGTCGAGGGTCGACCGGCCGGCCTCGAGGTTGAGATTCGCCATCCGGTCGATCGGCGGCCGATTCCAGCTCGATGCCCGCGCGCTGGCAACCCCCCGAATGCCAGAACGCACCTGCGACACCCGGCCGCCGAGCGGGCGGAGGAGAATGCCCTCGCGAATGATCTCTTCCCTCGTCGCCGGATCGCCTTCGTCGTCGAACGCGTAGCTCGCCAACTCCCCGCGCCGAGTGGGATCGAACGTGACGTTCAGGAGCTCCGAGCCGTAGCGATAGTGGCCGAACATGTCGAGCGTGACGAAGCTTCGCCCGGCATAGTTCCGCTCGTCGCCGAGAATGCGGTCGAGCTCCAGCGGATGCCCGATCGATTCGTGGATCTGGAGGATCATCTGGTCCGGCGCGAGCAGAAGATCCATCATGCCGCTCGGGCAGTTCCGCGCGTACAGGAGCTCGAGCGCCTCGGCGGCGATCCGCGCGGGCGCCTCGCCGAATCCCGTTTCTTCGAGCACCTCGAAGCCGCCCTGGCGGCAATAGGCGTGACCGCCGAACGTGCGCGTCTGGGTCTCGGCGCCTTCGTTCGCGCTCGCCGAGAGCGTCGGTAGGAGGTGCTGGAAGCGCTGGCGGAGGCAACCGCCGCCGGCGCTCACGAGAAGAGTCTCCTTCGCGGTGAACCAGAGACCCGCCTCCCAGTCCTCGATCCGGCGGTCGCACTTGAGTCGCTCGCTCTGCATGCGCAAGAGGTCGATCTTGTCGCCGAGGGAAACGGAGTCCCAGGGAATCCGCACGACGCTCGCATACTCGCCGACCCGCGGAGCCCGAATGAGCCTGGCTGGATCGAAGAGACCGCGGCCGCGCGTCTCTCGTGCCCAGGCGAGGGCTCGATCGACGGCATGCCGCAAGCCCGAGGCGGTGAGGTCCGAGGTCGCGGCATAACCCATGCCGCCGTCGTCGACCACGGAGACCATGGCCCCGACGTCGAGCGAACTCGAAACCGTCTCCAACACGCCGCGGCGCACCGAGAGGTGCTCTTCTCGCTCTTCCACCAGACGAAGCGAGCAGTGTTCTACCGCGGGAGCGTTCTCCCGGAAGCACCGTTCAACGTCTTCCCACATGGGAGCTTGCCGGCTTGCGCTCGGGCGCGCAGAGCGCGATCAGCCATTCCTCGAGCGCGGCGACCGCATCTCCGCGCCCGGTCTTGCTCGCTACGTCGAGGTCGGCGAGGTCCTCGATCGCCCGTCGAAGGCGGGCGGCGGAGAATCGCCGTGAATGCTCGACGACGTACCTCACACGATGCGGCGCCACGCCGAGGAGTGCGGCGAGGTTCGCCGAGCTCGACGCCTCGCGGGCGAGCAGCAGCCGCCGAATCTGCGCGACCAGCGCCCCGACGAGCGCCGGCGTCTCGCTTCCCTCGTCGACGAGCTGGCGGAAGAGGCCGACCGCCTTCGTCCCATGCTTGGCGGACAGGGCATCCTGCAGCTCGTAGATCGCGTGCATTCGCGACGACGCCACGTGCTCCGTCACGCTCTCCTCGTCGATCGCCGCGCCCTTGCCGACTGCGAGCGAGAGCCGCTCGAGCGTCGAGCGCAGGCGCAACAGATCGTCGCCAACGAGCTCGATGAGCTCGCCGGCGACTGCGGGATCGAGCCGATGGCCGAGGCGCTCGCTCTCGCGTCGCACCCAGGCGGCGAGCGCTTCCCCCCGGGGCGCCTCGAACTCCACTTCCCCTCCCGCGCGCGCGATCTCCGCGTAGAGCTTTTGTCGCTTGTCGAGGCTCTGGTCCCAAAAGACGACCGGCGGCCCGTCGGGGGAGAGGCTCGCGGCGAGCGCCTCGGCTTCGGCACGGGGAAGCTTCGCCGCCTGCCGCACGACGATCGCCGCCACCGGATCGAGGAGCGAAAGATTCTGCTTCGCCTCGAGGATCTTCCTCGCCGCCTCGCTCTCGCCGCCGAAGAAGCTCCGGACCGTTGCACGCTCGCCACCCGCCGCACGGCGGAGCTCCTCGAGCGCTTCTGCTTTCAGCAGGTCCTGGGCTCCCGTGAAGAGATAGGCGGGAAGGATCTTCTTCTGGCGGAGCGCCGCGCGGAACACCTGGGAGTCCACGCGGCGAAGTGTATCAGGGCGCGCGCGCTCGGTGAACGAGGCGATCGGCTGTCGGTCTTTGGCTCTCGGCAGAGGCTCAATGCGTCTTTGCCGAAAGCCGGACGCCGAGCGCTAAAAGTCCTCCATCATCACATTGTAGAGGTCGCGCGAGAGTTGCTCGATCAGCCGCTCGTTGGCCTCGCGCCGCGTGCTCTCGGACAGCTGGATGTCGGTGAACTGAGGGATCGACTTGACGTTCACGGCGCTCCGCTGGAACTGCGACGAGCTGGTGACAACCGTGCCGGGCACGGCGCTGTACTCCTGCGTCCCGCGCTGGCCAACCGTCTTCCAGAGCAGCTTTCCATTGTCCCGCCGGCGGAGAGCCAGGTCCACCGCGACACTGGCTTGATATAGCGTCGCCTCGTCATTGGAGTTGTAGCCGACGGGCCGCGAAACATAGTAGCGGACCACGCCGGTCAGCTGCGCATCGCCCTCCCCGATCGGCACGACCTTCAGCCGGCCGTGGCTGGCCACCTCGTCCTCGAGAGATTCGATCAGCAGCTTCTCGATGCCGACCTCGCGCGTCGCATTCTGGATCGGCCCGAGGCTGATCGCGCGGATCTCCGGCGGCAGCCGGTTGCCGGTGCCAGCGAATTGATAGCCGCAGCCCGCGAGCGACCCGAACGCCAGAGCCACGGCGAAAAGGCCTCTCGTTCGCGTCGATTCTCGCTTCATCGTCGCGCCCTACTCTCCATCAATCGACTACGAGGTTCAATAGCTTGGCGGGGACGAAGATGGTCTTCACGATCCGCCTCCCCGCGAGGGCGCGCGTCACGGTGGCGAGCTTCTCGGCTGCGGCCCGTACCGTCGCTTCGTCGGCGCCGCGCTCGGTCTCGACGGTGCCGCGCATCTTGCCCGAGACCTGAACCGCGATCGTCACGGTCGCGTCGATCGTCAGTGCCGGGTCGTAGTCCGGCCAGGGCTCCTTGCAGAGGAGCGTGGCATGCCCGAGATGATGCCAACCCTCCTCGGCCACGTGAGGCGCGAACGGCGCCGCGAGACGGAGCAGTGTCTCTCGATCGGCGCGGCTCGCCCCCTTCGATTGGAGCTCGCCGACGTACTCCATCAGCGCCGCGATCGCGGTGTTGAACTTGAGCGCCTCGATGCGCTCGCCCACGGCGCGAATGGTCTTGTGGCGCAGACGAAGATGCGGGTCGCCCGGGACACACTTCGGCTCTTCGACCAGGCGCCACACGTTGTGCACGAAGCGCACGAGCCCGATGATCGCGCGCGTGTCCCAGGGCTTCGGCTGCTCGAAGTCGCCCATGAACATCTCGTAGAGACGCAGCACGTCGGCGCCGTGCTCGGCGACCACGTCGTCGGGATTGATGCACGTTCAGCCGCGACTTCGACATCTTCTCGACCGACGCGACGAGCTTCTCGCCGGTGGCCTTCAAGTGCACCTCGGCGCCGCGAAACTCGATCTCCTCGTAGCCCTGCCAGCGGTCCTGGCGCGTCGCGATACGCGTAGGCGAGCACCATCCCCTGGTGGCGCAGCTTCGCGAACGGCTCCTTCGTCGACACGTGGCCCGCGATCGAAGAGCACCTTGTGCCAGAAACGCGCGTAGAGCAGATGCAGCACCGCGTGCTCGGCGCCGCCGACGTAGAGGTCGACCGGCATCCACTGCCGCTCGATCCTCGGATCCCACGCGGCGCTGGTCATTCCTCGGGTCCAGGAAGCGCAGGTAGTACCAGCACGAGCCCGCCCACTGGGGCATCGTGTTGGTCTCGCGCTCGAGCCTCGCCATCGCACTTCGGGCACGCGCGTGCGGATCCACTCCTCGATCGTGGCGAGCGGGCTCTCCCCGGTGCCCGAAGGCTCGAAGCGCTCGACGGCCGGCAGCAAAACCGGGAGCTCCTTCTCCGGCACCGGAACGACCCCGCAGCGCTCGCAGTGCACGATCGGGATGGGCTCGCCCCAGTAGCGCTGGCGCGAGAAGATCCAGTCGCGGAGCTTGTAACCGACCTTCGGGCGCGCGAGCGCTTTGGTCGCCAGCGATTCGATGACCGCCTTCTTACCGGCGTCTGAATCGAGGCCGGTGTGTGGTCCGGAGCTCACCATCACGACGCCAGGGCCGGCGTCGAGGAAGGCGCGATCCTCGGAAACGGGCGAGCCGTCCCTCGGCGCGATCACCTGCACGATCGGCAGGCGGAAGGCCTGGGCGAACTCGAAGTCGCGCTGGTCGTGCGCCGGCACGGCCATGATCGCGCCGGTGCCGTAGCCCCACAGCACATAATCGGCGATCCAGATCGGCACCCGCTCGCCGTTCACGGGATTGATGGCGAACGCCCCGGTCGCAACGCCCGTCTTGGTCTTCACCTGCTCGACCCGCTCGCGCTCGCTCTTGTCCCGGGCCGCCTCCACGTATGCGGCGACGGCCGTGCGCTGCGCCTCCGTCGTGACCTTCCCGACAAGCGGATGTTCTGGGGCGAGGACCACGTAGGTCGCGCCGTAAAGCGTGTCGGGGCGCGTGGTGAACACGACGATCGGCTCGCCGGCCCCGGGCGAGCCCTCGGCCACGAGAAAAGTGATGTCGGCGCCCTCGCTCCGACCGATCCATTCGCGCTGCATGGTGAGCGTGCCCTCGGGCCAATCCAATCCCTCGAGGTCGGCGAGCAAGCGGTCGGCGTACGCCGTGATGCGCAGCATCCACTGGCGGAGATTTCGCTTCTCGACGAGCGTGCCACAGCGCTCGCAGCGCCCCTGCTTCACCTCCTCGTTGGCGAGGCCGGTGCGGTCATTCGGGCACCAGTTGATCGGCACCACGTCCTGGTATGCGAGGCCGCGCTCGAAGAGCTTCAGGAAAATCCACTGCGTCCAGCGATAGTACAGAGGATCGGTCGTATCGATCTCGCGCGACCAGTCGTAGGAGAAGCCGAGCGAGCGGATCTGCCGCTTGAAGGTTGCAATCGCCGCCGCGGTGGTCTTCGCTGGGTGGATGCCGGTGCGCACCGCGTAGAGCTCCGCCGGAAGACCAAAGGCATCCCAGCCCATCGGGTGGAGCACGCGGAAGCCCTTCGCCCGCTTGTAGCGAGCGAGGACGTCGGTGGCCGTGTAGCCTTCGCAATGGCCGACGTGAAGCCCCGCACCCGACGGATAGGGGAACATGTCGAGAAGGTAGATCTTCGGCTTCGACGCGTCGGTGTCGGTCGCGAAGGCGTGCTCCGCCTCCCAGCGGGACTGCCACTTGGGCTCGGCGGTCTTGTGGTCGTAGGGCATGAACGGGTCTCGCTATGTCGCGCCTGCTGCAGGGTCGTCTGCGAGGGCGAACCGCGCGGTCATTCCTTGACGGCGGGCGACGGGTCACGGCGCTCGCGCACGCCGAGCCGGCCGGCGATCTCGTCGAGGATGCCGTTCACGAACCGCGACGATTCCTCGCCTCCGAAGCGGCGCGCAATCTCGATCGCCTCGTCGATCACCACGCTCGTGAAAACGTGTTCGTCGTGCTGGAGGAGCTCGTAGGCGGCAATGCGCAGCACGTTCAGGTCGACGCGAGAGAGCCGTTCGAGGCGCCAATGCTCCGCCGCGTCGGCGAGCATTCGGTCGATCGCCTCGCGCTCGGCGAGCACGCCGTCGATGAGCTCGAGCGCGAACCCGCGGGCTTCGATCGGCGCTTCGAAGTGCTGCCAGAGCCGCTCGAGCGCCTCGGGCGAGGCGTCGCCCGTGAGCTCGATTCGGTAGAGCGCCTGCAGCGCGATCTCGCGACCCTGTCGCCGGGCTCCCATCAGTGCCGCCCTCGCCGGATCGCACGCTGCACGCGGACCATCTCGATCGCCGTCTGTACGGCTTCGGCTCCTTTGTTTCCCTGGCCCTCGTTGGAGCGTTCCACCGCCTGCTCCACAGTGTTCGTCGTCAACACGCCGAACGCAATCGGCACACCGAGATCCAGCATCGTCGTGCCGACACCGTCGGCGGCCGACTGCGCGACGAACTCGAAGTGAGGCGTCTCGCCGCGGATCACCGCGGCCAGACACACGACTGCGTCGGCCTCCCCGCTGGCGGCGAGCTCGCGAGCCGCGAGCGGCACCTCGAAGGCTCCGGGCACGCGAACGATCGTCACGTCTTCGTCGATGACCCCGGCGTCGGTGAGCGCCCGCAGCGCGCCCGCGAGCAGGCGCTCGGTGATGTACGCGTTGAAGCGGGCCACGACGACGCCGATCCGAAGCCCGGTGCCGTCGAGCGAGCCGTTGATCTCACGGGGCATGACCGTCCCGCCTACGTAATCAGCGGCAGCGTGTTGAAGAAGTGACCGAGCTTCTCCCGCTTGGTGCGCAGATACTCGATGTTGTCGTCGTGCGGCGTCGATTCGAGCGCGATCCGCTCGATCACGTTGACCCCATAGCGCTGCAGCCCGGCGATCTTCCGCGGGTTGTTGGTGAGCAAGCGCACCGTGGAGACGCCGAGCTCGCGGAGGATCTGCGCGGCGATGCCGTAGTCGCGCAGATCCTCCTTGAAGCCGAGATCGAGATTCGCCTGCACGGTGTCGCGGCCCTTGTCCTGGAGCGCGTAGGCACGGATCTTGTTGCCGAGCCCGATGCCTCGTCCCTCCTGGCGCATGTAGACGAGAACCCCTCGATCCTCACGGGCGATCTGGACGAACGCCTGCTGCAGCTGATCGCCGCAGTCGCAGCGCAGCGATCCGAAGACGTCGCCGGTCAGGCATTGCGAATGGATGCGCACGATGACGGGGTCGTCTCCGGCGACGTCGCCCCGCACCAGGGCCACGTGCTCGTATGGGTCCACCTCACTGCGGTAGGCGATCGCCTCGAACTCGCCGACTGGAGTCTGGATCCACGAGCAGGCGACGCGAGTGACGAGGGTCTCGAATCGCAGACGATAGCGCACCAGCGATTCGATGCCGACGCGCGACAGATCGTACCGCTCGGCGAACGCCTCGAGGTCCGCCGCGTGCGCGATCGCACCGTCGTCGCGAAGAATCGCGCACGTGACTGCCATGGGAGGCATGCCCGCCAGACGCACGAGGTCGACGGCCGCCTCGGGAATCTGCGGGCGCGAGAGTACCCCACCACGCCGCACTTGTACCGGAAGCACGTGTCCTGGCATGACCAGATCATCGGCGCTTGCGCCTTCGGCGACCGCGGCGCGGATGGTAGTCGCACGGTCCGCCGCCGAGATCCCGGTCGAAACCCCGCGCCGGGCCTCGATGGACACCCCGAAGGTCCGTCGCGCGCTGCCCTCGCCCCCCACGAGCGGAATGCCGAGCGCGCGGAGCTTCTCCTCGGTGAGCACCAAGCACACCAGGCCGCGCGCATGGGTCGCCATGAAATTGATCGCCTCCGGGGTCACACGGGAGGCTGCGAGGCAAAGCTCACCGCTGCCGTCGCGGTCGTCCACGACCACGACCATCTCGCCTCCGCGAATTCCCTCGAGGACCTGGGTGAAATCCATCTGCGCTCGGCTTTCGGCTTTCGGCAAAGGCTCGTTGGGGATGCCAAAGCCCATTCCCGATCGTCGTCGGCCAAAGGCAATCCTAGCGTTTCATCGGCTCTTTCGGAAGGCCGGCTGCCCTTCGATCAAGAGGTCTTCCCCGAGCCGCTCGAGCGTCGCGTCAACGACCGGAATTGCCTCGTTCATGCGGCCGAGACCCATCGCCGCAACCATGGGCCGGCCATCTCCGCCGAGCAGCTTCGGCGCGAAGAAGAGAGCGACGCGATCGACGAGACCTCCCCGCAGCGCATGCGCCGCCAGCACCCCTCCGCCCTCGATCAAGACGCTCTTGATGCCCGATTTCGCTAAGTCGCGGAGCACGCGGCGGAGCGATCCTACGCGGTCTCCCGCCCCCCGATGCACGGCGACGCCTCGCCGCCGGAGCCGCCCGGCCTTGGCGCCGTCCTCGGCGAGCGTATAAACCCGGGTGCGTTCCGGATCGTGGGCGAACGCGCGGGCCGACTCGGGGCTGCGCAGCCGCCCGTCGAGAATGACCCGCAACGGATGCCGGCCGCCACGGATCCGGCAGGTCAGCTCCGGATCATCCAGCAGCACGGTCTCGGATCCAACGATGACGGCATCCCAACGGTTGCGCATCTCATGGACCCTCCGCCGCGAGGCCTCACCCGTCACCCAGCGCGAATCGCCGCTGGCGGTGGCGATCCGGCCGTCGAGCGTCGCCGCGAGCTTCAGCACCACGAAGGGAAGGCCCGTCGCCACGTATTTCTCGAAGTCGACGTTCAGTGCGCGGCACTCCGCCTCGCGAATGCCAATGTCGACGGCGAGGCCGGAGCGGCGCAGGCGCCGAATCCCGCGCCCGCGCACCCGCGGATTCGGGTCAAGCGTGCCGACCACGACGCGGGCCACCGCGGATTCCAGTACCGCGTCCACGCAGGGCGGGGTGCGACCGAAGTGGAAACAGGGCTCGAGGGTGACGTAGAGCGTGGCGCCGCGGGAGCGCCGGCCGGCCTCGCGAAGCGCGAATACCTCGGCGTGCGGTCCACCCGCCTGGCGGTGAAAGCCGCGTCCGACGATCGTACCCCCCCTCACCACGACCGCGCCGACCGCGGGATTGGGGCTCGTGCGGCCGAGCCCGCGACGCGCGAGGCGCAGTGCCTCGGCCATGTAACGGGCGTCGGCAGACGTCACGGTGGCGCGCACGGGTCGCGCCGCGCTCACGCCCTCGCCTTCCCTTTGCCCTGCCCGCTCTTCTTCGCGCCTTCGCCCGTGCGGCTCTGCTGGATCAGGTCCTTCAGCTCGCGCATGAACTCGTTCACGTCTTCGAAGGAGCGGTAGACGGAGGCGAAGCGTACGTAGGCCACTTTGTCGAGGTCGTAGAGGGCTCGCATGATCGCCTCGCCGATCACCGAGCTCGACACCTCTTTCTCGCCCCGCTCCTGCAGCATGCGCTCGATCCGGTCGGCGGTCTGCTCGATCATCTCCATGCTGACCGGGCGCTTCTCGCACGCCTTCTTCAGCCCCGAAATCACCTTCAGGCGCTCGTAGACCTCGCGACGACCGTCCTTCTTGACGATCATCGGCAGCATCTCCTCGACGCGTTCGTAGGTGGTGAAGCGCCGCTGGCAGCGCAGGCACTCGCGCCGGCGGCGGATGATGTCGCCGTCCTTACTGAGGCGGGAATCGATGACTTTGTTTTCGAGATCTCGGCAAAAGGGGCATTTCATCCGGGGGTCGGCTACCGGCTAGCTTCCGGCTTTGGCTTCCGGAAAAGACGTCGTGAATCTTTCGCGGCAGCCGGTCGCCGGTAGCCGGTCGCCATCATTTCTTGTGTTCCTCGATGTACTTCACGACGTCGCCGACGGTCCGGATCTTCTCCGCATCCTCGTCGGAGATTTCCATCTCGTACTCTTCCTCGAGCGCCATCACCAACTCGACGATATCGAGCGAGTCCGCCCCGAGATCCTCGATGAACGAGGCTTCCCGCGTGACTTCTTCTTCTCCCACTCCGAGGTGCTCGCAGATGATCTCCCTCACCCGCGCTTCAGTGTCCTTCGCCGCCCCTTCAGCACCTGCCATGTTCGTGTGACCTCCCGTTGAGATTCCGGCGTCCCTATCACATCGACCTGGCGAGGAACAGGGAGCCGCCGGACGGGGTCCGTGGCGCTCGCCTGGCGATCCACCACTGCTCCCGTGTGCGTCCATCCGTCAATTGCGCTTCGGAGCGTCCTCCTCTTCCTCTTCCGATGCGCTCTTGTCTTCGGCGTCCTCCCCGCGTGCGTCGCCGTTGCGATCGGTCTTACCATCGCGGCGGAACCGGCCCTTCAGCTGTTGCCAGAAGCGGCCGCCACGTCGCGTAACCGCCCCGGGAAGCTCTTGAATATCGGGGACGACTCGCAGCCCTCCCGAGATCTCGGCGATCAAGTTCTTCCTCGTGGAATCGGCGGCGACGCGGATCGCGTTCTTGATCGCCTTCGGGCTCGACGAGCCATGGGCGATGATCGTCACGCCCTTCACGCCGAGCAACGGCGCGCCCCCGACGGCGTCGTAGTCGAGCACCTCTCGGATGCGGTCGAGATCTTTCTTTAGCAGCAGGTAGGCAAGCCTGGTCTTCAGATTCCGCTCGAACATCTGCCGCAGCAGGAACTGTACGAAGCTGCCGAGGCCCTCGAGCGACTTGAGGATCG
Organism: uncultured delta proteobacterium; assembly: GCA_963745025.1. Taxonomy (GTDB): domain Bacteria; phylum Desulfobacterota; class Binatia; order JACPRU01; family JACPRU01; genus CAVQIG01. The sequence continues at coordinate 192,142 of CAVUWD010000005.1, read as the reverse complement.
CGTTACCGGTGAAGCCGTCGGTAACGGCGACATCGACGTTCCCGGCATTGATGTCGCGCCCCTCGATGTAGCCGACGTAGTTGAGCGGCATCTGGCGGAGCACCCGGTCGGCGGCGCGGGTGAGCTCGGTTCCCTTGCTCTCCTCCTCGCCGTTGCTGACGATGCCGACGCGTGGAGACAGGAGCCCGCGCACGCTTCGGGCGAACACGTCCCCCATGACCGCGAACTGTACGAGATTTAGGGGCGCGCATTCGACGTTGGCGCCGGCATCGAGAAGCGTGACGTGGCCGCGGCGCGACGGGAGCTCGATGCCGATCGCCGGACGGTCGACACCGGACAGGTTGCCGAGCAGCATCACCGCCGCAGCCATCATCGCCCCGGAATTGCCGGCGCTGACGAAAGCGTCGGCGTCGCCGGACTTGACGAGCGCGAAGCCGACGCGGATCGAGCTGTCGCGCTTGCGTCGCAAAGCCTCGACGGGGCTGTCGTCCATCTCCACGACCTGCGAGGCGTGGTGCACCTGGATCGGCAGATTCCCCGCGCGATGCCGGCCGAGCTCGTGGGTGATCGTGTCGCGATCGCCGACCAGCGTCAGGGGTATGCGCAGCTCGCGAGCCGCGGCGATGGCCCCCTCGATGATCGCCTCGGGGGCGTGATCACCGCCCATCGCATCGACGGCAATGGTCTTCATGGGTCAAGGGATGCGGCCGCCGAAGGACCGCTCCACGCGCTTACTCCTCCGCGATCTCGACGACTTGCCGCCCGCGGTACTGCCCGCAATGCCGGCAGGCGCGATGCCGTTGCGTGGGCTCGCCGCAGGCGGGACAAGCGACGTACTGCGGCACGACCAGCGCGTCGTGCGCGCGGCGCTTGTTGCGCTTTTGACGAGACGTTCTTCGCTTCGGTAGGGCCATTGCGATCTCCAGTCGGGCGCGGGATCACCGCTTCAACGTGCGCAGGACCGCGAGGCGGGGGTCGATCCATTCCTCGTGACAGCCGCAGGCACGGACGTTTCGGTTCGCGCCGCAATGCGGGCAAAGCCCGCGGCATTCGTCGCTGCAGAGGGGTCGTGTCGGGAGCGAGAGAATCATGGCCTCGCGCACGAGCGGCGCGAGATCCACCTCGTCTCCCTGATAGAAGCTGAGCGACAAGTCCTCTTCGGCGAGTTCCTCGCCCGCCGCCTGCTCGGCGTGCGGCTTCAAGATGAACGTGAACTCCTTGTGCAGGGAGAAGGGGTAATTGGCGAGGCAGCGTGCGCAGGTGCCCGCGACGCGGCCCGCGAATTGGCCGCGGAAGAAAAGGTCGGCGCCCAAGCGGTAGTAGTGGACGTTCACCGGCACGGCGCCCTGGAACTGATAGTCGATCACCCCCGTACGGGCGAGCTCTGCGTTGATCTCCGAGACTTCTTCCACGAACGCGGCGTCCTTCTCGGTGTCCTTGATCTCCTCGATGCGAATCTTCACGGCAGCCCCCGCTTATCCGCCGGGTGAAAAGGCGAGCAAGACTTGCGAATATAACGTGGACCCCCGTGCAAGGAAAGACCACCGGAAACGGCCATCGGCTCGCGGCTCTGGGCAATTGGCCGATTGCCTCTCGCGCCGGGGACTGAAGATGAAGGTCGAAGACCGTCTTCAGTCTTCCCGGCTCGCGCCGATGCCGAGCCGTCGTTCGATACGGCGCACCCGGCGAAGCAGCTTGGGAAGGTGAAGCACGGCGGCGACATATCGTCGCCAGGTGCGGATCTCTACCGCCGGGTATCCGGAAAGCACTGCTCCCGGTTCGACGTCGTTGGGAATTCCCGACTGTGCGGCGATTCGTGCGCCGGCACCGATCGTCAGATGACCGGCGGCTCCGACCTGACCGCCGAGCTGCGCCCCCGCCCCGACCTGCGTGCTTCCAGCCAGGCCGACCTGCGCGGCGAGAAGCGCGCCCTCGCCGACCTCGCAGCCGTGACCGATCTGCACGAGATTGTCGATCTTCGCCGCGCGGCGAATCCGCGTGACACCGACTGCCGCACGATCGATTGCGGTGTTGGCGCCGATCTCGACGCCGTCCTCGAGCACGACGCTTCCCGTCTGGGGAATCGCGTGCACGCCGCCCTTCTCGTCGGGCAGATAGCCGAAGCCGTCGCCGCCGATCAGCACGCCCGACTGGAGCTTCACGTCGTGACCGATCGTCGCGCGCTCGCGAACTACGGCGCCCGCGTGCGCGGTGAAGCGGTCGCCGATCGTCACGCTCGGATAGATCACGACGTGGGGATCGATGCGCGCATCGGCGCCGATCGTCACGTCTTCCCCGACGACTGCGTAGGCGCCAATCGACGCGCGCGGACCGATCGTCGCGCTCGGCGCGATCCGCGCCGTCGCGTCGATGCCGGGGGGAGGCCGATACGGCTCGTGAAAGAGAGTGAGCAGGCGGACGAAGGCGGCGTACGGCTGCGACGAGCGCAGCACGGCCACGCCGGGAGCCTCCAGGCCCGGGGCGAGGATCACAGCCGCCGCCTGCAGGCTCTTCAACCTAGACTGGTAGCGCGGATTGGCAACGAAGGTCACCTGGCCGGGGCCGGCCTCACCAATCGGCGCCGGGCCGGTGATCTCGATCGTCGGATCGCCCTCGAGCTCGCAGCCGAGCTGCCGCGCCAGATCGCCGAGCTTCATGACTCGCTGATTACCGAATCGTGCCGGGAAGAAAAAGGGCCGGCGACAGGAGCGCGCGTGCGCGCGTCGCTTGCCCGCCGGACGTCTGGGCTCTGGGAACAGCGGCGTGCCGGACGATCCGTACGACCTCGTCGTGATCGGCAGCGGACCTGCCGGACGGAAGGCCGTGATCCGCGCGGCCATGCCACGCAAGCGGGTGGCGGTCACCGACCGGCGTCACAGGCTCGGCGGCACCTCGCTCCACACCGGTACGATCCCGTCTGAAGACGCTTCGCGATGCGATCGTGGGGCGCGCCGAGAGTAGGCCAGTTTGCTTTTGCCCCTCCCGTACGGAATATTTGCCCGCTTAGCCATGGAAGAGATCAAAATCGATTTCGACAAGGGCGGCGGGCTCGTGCCGGTGATCACCCAGGACGCGGAGACGGGTGAAGTCCTGATGCTCGCGCACATGAACGAGCAGGCGTTTCGCGCGACCGTGGAGTCCCGGCGCGCGGTGTACTGGAGCCGCTCGCGGGGACTCTGGCGCAAAGGCGAAGAATCCGGAAACCATCAAGACGTCCGCGGCATCTACGTCGACTGCGACGCCGACACGATCCTCTTGAAGGTCCACCAGCACGGCGGAGCCGCTTGCCACACCGGTCGGCGAAACTGTTTCTATCGCGAGACCAAAGACGGCGCCTCGTGGCGGACGATTCTCGAGCCGGTGTTCGATCCCGAGAAGGTGTACGGAGCGAAGAAGAAGTGAGCACCGAGCGCGTGCTGAAGCTTGGCCTGCCGAAGGGGAGCCTCGAGCAGGCGACCATCGAGCTCTTCCGCAAAGCGGGGTGGAAGATCTCCGCCGGCGAGCGGAGCTACTTCCCCTCGATCGACGATCCCGAGATCCGCTGCGCGCTGATGCGCCCGCAGGAGATGCCGCGCTACATCGCCGACGGCACGCTCGACGCAGGCGTCACCGGCAAAGATTGGATCGTCGAGAACGGTGTCGATCTCGAGGTCGTCGCCGACTTCGTTTACTCGAAGGTCAGCCGCCGCCCGACGCGCTGGGTGCTCGCCGTGCCGGCCGATTCGCCGATCCGCAAGCTCGAGGACCTCGCCGGCAAGCGGATCGCCAGCGAGATGACGAATTTCTCGCGCCGCTACTTCGAGGAGCGCGGCATCGCCGTCCAAGTCGAGTTCTCGTGGGGCGCGACCGAGGCCAAGGCGGCCGAGGGTCTCGTCGACGCGATCATCGAGGTCACCGAGACGGGCTCGACGATCCGCGCGCACGGTCTACGGATCGTTGCCGACCTGCTCGAATCGAATCCGCAGCTCGTCGCCAATTCTTCCGCCATGGCGGATCCCTGGAAGCGCGAGAAGATTGCGCAGATCGAGCGACTCGTCGTCGGGGCGATGGCCGCAGAGAGCCAGGTCGGCATCAAGATGAACGTGCGCAAGGACGACCTCGAGCGAGTGATTGCGCTGATCCCGAGCCTCACCGCGCCGACGGTGGCGAATCTCCATCCGACCCCGAACCTGCACGGAGAGCACTGGCTGTCGGTCGAGAGCGTGATCTCCGAAGCGATGGTTCGGGAGCTGGTGCCAAAGCTGCTCTCGACCGGCGCCGTCGGCATCATCGAATACCCCCTGAACAAGGTTCTCTGAAGCGACTCCCGTGATCATTCTCCTGAAGCCCGACGTCACTGCGACCGGTCCCGAGGTCGAGCGGATCATGCGCGCTCTCTCCGCTTATCCGGGCGTGACCACGCGCGTCCACGCCGAGCGCGGACAGACCCGTTCGGTGATCGAGATCCACGTGATCGGCACCACGGCGGCGATCCCCAAGGAGCCGCTCGAAGAGCTGCCCGGCGTGCAGCAGGTGGTGCGAGTCTCGGACCGCTACCGGCTGATCGGCCGGCACCGCGGTCAGGTGGAGTCGTTCGGCTTCGAGTACAATGGCGTGCGATTCGATCAGGAGTCGCTGCACGTGTTCGCCGGGCTCTGCGCGGTCGACTCGCGCGAGCACACCGAGGAGACGATGCGCGCGCTCCGCGACGCCGGCCAGGTGACGACGCGCATGGGTGCGTACAAGCCGCGCACCAGCCCCTATGACTTCCAGGGCCACGGCCGCCAGTGCCTCCCTTACGTGTTCGAGCTCGCCGGTAAATACGGCATCCGCGTGATCGCCATGGAAGTGACCCACGAGCAACAGATCGGGGAGATCCGCTCCGCGCTCGCCGCAGCCGGGAACCCGACCGGTGTCATGCTGCAGATTGGAACCCGCAACGCGCAGAATTTCGAGCTTCTCAAGGTGGTCGGGCAGCAGACCGAGTTTCCCGTGCTCTACAAGCGGGGCATGGGAATCACGCTCGAGGAGTCCTTCAACGCGTGTGAATACGTGGCGAGCGAGGGCAACCGTCGGATCGTCTTCTGTCTGCGCGGCGTCAAGTCGAACCTCGGCGATCCGCACCGCAACTTCGTCGACGTCGCTCACGTGCCCGTCGTCAAGCGGCTGACTCGGCTCCCCGTGTGCGTCGATCCGTCCCATTCCATCGGCCGCCGCGAGGCAGCCCCCGACGGCCTGCTCGACATCCATCACGTCTCGGCCCAGGCGGTCATCGCCGGCGCCAACATGCTGCTCGTCGATTTCCACCCGGCACCCGAGGTCGCGCTCTGTGATGGCCCGCAGGCCCTCCTCCTCCGCGATCTCCCAGGCTACCTCGAGGACGTTCGCATCGTCCGCGAGGCCTACGAGAAGCGGCGCGCGCTCGGCGCCCGTTGAGGAACTTCATGGAAGAGATCATTCTTCATCACTACGACGTCTCGCCGTTCTCCGAGAAGATCCGCAAGATCCTCGCCCTGAAGGGCATCGCGTGGCGCGGCGTCGAGCAGCCGATCATCGCCCCGAAGCCGAAGCTGACACCGCTGACCGGCGGCTACCGAAAGATCCCGGTGCTGCAGATCGGCGCGGACGTCTACTGCGATACCGCGCTCATCGCGCGCGTCCTGGAAGAGCGCGTACCAGAGCCGTCCTGCTTTCCCGGCGCCAGCCAGGGCGCATGCGAGATCATCGCCCACTGGGCGGATCATTGGCTGTTCATGGCGGCGGTCCCCCCCGCGATCGTCAAGATCATCGATGCGCTACCGCCGGAGTTCATGAAGGATCGCCAGGCGATGTCGCCGGGCTTGACGTTCGAGAATTTCAAAGCCTCGCTGCCCGACTGCCGCAGTCGGCTGGTCGCGGCGATCGATTGGCTGGATACGCAGCTGCGTGGCCGGGACTATCTGCTCGGCGCCGCCTTCAGCCTCGCCGACGCCGCGTGCTTCCACCCCTTGTGGTTCCTGCGCAGCGACGCCGACTCGCTCGCCTGGGTGGCGGCTCGCCCGGCGCTGAAGAAGTGGTTCGACCGCGTCGACGCCATGGGGCGAGGCGAGATGACCCCGCTCGATCCGGACGAAGCCCTGGCGATCGCCCGTCACAGCCTGCCGCTCACTCCCGAGGGGATCGACGGCGAGGACCCGAACGGGCTCAAGCCGGGAGACCGTGTCAGCGTCGTGCCCGACGATTACGGCGTCGAGAAGGTCTCCGGCGCGCTCGTGCGCACGAGCGCGCAGGAGATCTCTCTGCTGCGCGAAGATGCCTCCGTCGGCGAGGTCATCGTCCACTTTCCGCGCGTCGGCTATCGGATCAGGCGCGATTGACGAAACGGCCGCGATGACGACGCGCGAGCTCGTCGACGAGCGGTTCTCACGAGTCGTCGAGATCCGGCGCGGACTGAAGGCGGCCGCCGGCAAGAATATCAAGGTCTCTCGTGCGGTAGCCGGCAGCCGGTAGCCGATCATCCCTGCGTAATCGGAATGTGCCGCGGCTCTGCGCGTACACGATCGAGCCAGGCGCGCACGGCCGGAAAACGCGCGAGATCGAATCCGCCCTCGTCGGCGACGTGCGTGTAGGCGTAGAGCGCGATGTCGGCAATCGAGTAGCGCTCGCCGACGAAGAACGCGCGCGCCGCCAAATGACCCTCCATGACGCCGAGCGCGTCGTAGCCGAGTTTCTGCTTCTGCGACAGCTGCCGACGGCGCTCCTCGTCCATGCCGAAGATGTGCAGCCACGCACGCGCCACGGCGATGTACGGCTCGTGGCTGTACTGTTCGAAGAACATCCACTGCAGCACGCGCGCACGCTCCAGGCGGCCGCTCGGTAGAAGCGGCGTCCCTTCGGCGAGGTAGAAGAGAATCGCGTTCGACTCGGCGAGGAACGTCCCATCCTCGAGCTCGAGCACGGGAATCCTGCCGTTCGGATTCTTGGCGAGGAATTCGGGCGTGCGCGTGGCCTGCTCGAGGATGTTCATCTCCATGCGCTCGAACGGAATGGCTAACTGGGTGAGCAGCAGCCGGACCTTGTAACCGTTGCCCGAAGGGAGAAAGTCATAGAGTCGCATGATGCACCTCCGAAAACGGCTACCGGGTTCCGGCTACCGGCAAAGACTCAACGGTGTCTCTTGCGGTAGTCGGTAGCCGGTAGTCTCTTATGGCGGCAGCTCCGCGAACTGCCGATACGCCTCGAGCGTCGCCCGCGCGGTCGCATCCCAAGTGAAGCGCTTCGCTTGCCGCTGCCCAGCTTCGGAGAGCTCCCGTCTCCGCTCCGGGTGATCCAGCAAGGAGAGGGTCGCCTCGGCGAACTCGGCCACGTCTTGCGGATCGACGAGCAGCGCCGCATGGCCGAGCACTTCCGGGAGCGCGGTGCGATCGGCGGCTACGACCGGCGCGCCGCAGGCCATCGCCTCGAGCGGCGGCAATCCGAAACCCTCGTAGAGGCTAGGATAGACGAACACCGAAGCACCCGCGTAGAGCGCCGCCAGCTCTTCCTCCGCCACGTAGCCCGCGAGCCGCACCGAGTCCTCGAGGCCGAGGCGCTTCAAGCGTACGACGAGCTCGGCGAAGTCGGGATCGTCGCGATAGCGACCCGCGAGCACCAGCTCCGCGTCGGGTCGCTGGGCGACGATCGCACGCATCCCCTCGAGGAGAAACGGGATGTTCTTCCGCCGGTCGATCCCGCCGACGTAAAGCAGGTAGCCCGCGCGGAGCCGGTGGCGTCGACAGAAGGCGGCGACCTCGGGCTCCCGAGCAGGCGCGAGCCCGGCGCGCACGGCGAGCGGCGTGACCGCGATGCGACTGCGCGGAATGCCAAGCAGCCTCACCAAATCGTCCGCCGTATACTTGGAGATCGCGATCAGTCCGCGCGCGCGTCGCAGCGCGCGTCGCTCGAGCCAGCGGCCGAGCAGGAAGCGCGCACGGTTCTTTCCCTGACGATAGAGCTCGGGCAGACGATGGGGAATGAGATCGAGGACCGTCACCACGTAGGGGGAGTCGAGCGTCGCCGGGGCATCGGTCTGCGAGCAAAAGTGGTAGAGATCGAACGGCAGAGCTGGCAGGGCGCGCGGCCAGTAGATGTGCTGGCGAACGTGGGCCGCTTCCGGCCCGAGCCGTTTGAGCCAGCGCGGTGAAGCAATACGATGCAGTCGCTCGGCGCTGCCGCGGCCGATGCCGTCGAGCTCGCCGTCGGCGTCGGCGAGAAAGCCGATGCGCCGCTCCGGGTCGAGCGGGAGCATCGCCTCGAGGAGCGAGCGCACGTAGCGTCCGATGCCGCGTCCCTCGTGTGACTTGAAGCCCTTCTGCAAGCCGCGGACGTCGACCGCGACGCGGGGAAGCGGTGTCACCGACTGGCTCCGCTCGCGCGTTCGATCGCTCGCCGATAGACGCCGACGATACGCTCCCACGAGCACTGCTCCGCCACGAAGCGCCGACCGTTGTTCCCGAGCTCCCTTCCCTCGGGCGAGCGCAGCCGGTCGATGGCCGATCGAAACTCCTCGTAGGTGGAGTAGGCGAGTCCGGCACCGCTTCGCTCGCACTGGCCGACCACGGCCCGACTTCGCGCGCTGGCGGCGACGGGCGTGCCCACGGCCCAACTCTCGAGGGCAACGACGGAGAGGCTCTCGAAGGGCGACGGGATGATCGTAGCGCTCGCGCCCGCGAATGCCTGCATCTTCTCCCCGTCCTCGAGATAGCCGACGGGCGCGACCCCCGCCCGCCGCGGTAGCTTCATGTGCCGCTTGCCGGCGAGTACCAGGGTGAGATCCGGAGCACGCTCGGAACGGTAGCGACCAAAGTGATCGAGCAGCTCCGGAATGCCCTTCCATACGTCGAGACGGCCGACGTAGAGGAGGAATTCGCCGAGCCCGTGACGACGGCGAAAGCCGTCGGGCGTATGCGTTGCCGGCGGATCGATGCCGATTCCCGCGACCTCCCCTTCGGCCTCGATGCCGAACATCGCGCGAGCGAGATCACGCTCCTCCGGCGTATTCCACACGAAGGCGCGCGGCAGCCGGAAGAGCGAACGGAAGATGTCGAAACGCGCCGGCGGCTCCTCGTGAAGGGTCGGAACGAGCACGCTCTTGCCGGCCACCAGCGGGAGCCCGAAGTACGTCGGATAATAGAGGTACGTGAAGAACACGAACGCGTCGAAGCGAGATTCCGCCTCCTTCAGATACGCGAGGAGCTCCGGCGTCCGTGGCCCTTGGCGGATCATCCAGTCGAGCTCGTCCTCGATGGTATGCGGCGTACGGTACAGACGCTCGGACAGGCGGCCGAAGCTGCGCACCCAGCGGCGACTCGCTACCGGGAAGCGCCGTACGCGGACGCCTCCTCGCTCGGTCACCCCGGCAGGCAGCTCGTTCTTCCACGTGAGATAGTCCACGGCCGTCGTGGTGACGACCTCGACGCTCGCCCAATCCGTGAGCCGCTCGGCCACTTGTCGGCAGAGCGTTTCGGATCCGCCGTCGACCTCGGCCCCGTAGCGCTGCACGACGAGGGCGACGCACGGCCTCGAGGAACTCGCCACGCTCTGAGCCGGGCTCATACCGAGCCGAGGAGCCGCTCGAGCCCCGGAGTGACCGCCTCGGGGAGGAACTCGCGGGCGCGGGCGCGACCTCTGGCGGCCAGCGCTTCGCGCAGGGTCGGGTCCTCGCAAATCATCGCCGCCAGCTCCGCGATCTCGGCAAAGTCCTTGCGCAGGACCAGCGCGCCCGCGTCGCCGAGCGTCTCGGGGACTGCTCCGGCGGCGTAGGCGATGATCGGCACGCCGAAGTGCATGGCCTCGACGAGGGGCACACAGAACCCTTCGTGCTCGCTCATGCAGAGGTAGACGTGAGCCAGGCGGTAGTAGGTCACCAGCTCGCGCTGCGATACCCGTCCCGCAAAGGCGACTCCCGAGAGCCCGAGGTCGTGGATCATCTGCCGCAGCGCCACGGAGTAGATCTCCATGTCGGTGTCGATGCCGACGAGAAAGAGGCGGCTGTCGGGGTTGATGCGCCGCCGGTAGAAGTAGAAGACCTTGAGCACATCCTCGATCCGTTTGTTCGGCACCAAACGGCCGACGTGCAGGAAGTTCACGTGCCCATCCCGGTACGGCCGCTCGAGACGGCGCACCGGTCGGACGCGGTATCGCTCGGGATCGAGGAGAATCGGCAGCACGGCCGTATGCTCGAAGCCGAGCGCCGCGAGCTCCTGACGGTTGAACTCGGAATCGGCGAGCGCGAGCGTGCAGTGCGCTCGCAAGGCTCGGAGCTCTTCCCGCCCGCGGGCGCACAGGCGAGCCACCTCGGCATTGACGCCGCGGAAGAACTCGGGCGGGGTGATGTTGTGGTAGACGAGGATTCGCGGATTCGGCAGCAGCCGATAGAGGTCGGTGACCTCGGAGCCGATCGAGAAGTGGTACAGCGCGACCGTGCCGTCGCGCGCCTCGTCGCGGAGCTGCCGGTACGGCCGAGCTTCGCCGCGAAGCTGGGAATCGACGTGCTCCGCGAAGATCTCCGAGCGCGCCCCCAGCGCACGAAGGATCCGCCGCAGCGTCAGGGCCTGTTGCGAGATCGCGTCGCCGAAGGCGAGATTCGGCACGAGCTGGTGGACAAATCGTTCCAAGACCTCAGCCCCGCCGCCCATCCCTCTCGAGAAGCTCCCGGAGCACCAGCAACAAGTTCCAGTTGAAATCCCGCTGGCGGGAGAACTGCGCCTCGGTCTGAAATCGGAGCAGGCGCCGAGCGACGCGCTTGATCGCGACGAGCAGCGGACCGATCAGCGGTCGGTGCGAGGTGAGGGCGGGCACTCGATCGACCTCCCAGGTCACGCAACAGCGGCGGAAGATCTCCGAGGCCGCGTCGCCGCCGGCGAAGGTACGAAGAGGCATCGTCGAGACACGCGCGATCTCGTCGCGATCGAGAATGCCACGCGCCAACCGGTCGGCGAGCCTGGCACGCACCTTCTCGACCACACCGCGACCGATCTCTCCGGCAATCCGAAAGCTGGGTCCTCCCGTGGCGTCCATCCGTCTCAGCTTTCCAGAACCGCGTGGAGCGCGCGCTCGAACCGCCCGAGCACTGCCGGCCACGAGTAGTTTTCGACGACGTAGCGCCGTCCCTGCCGACCCAGCTCGCGGCGATCGTCGCGGTGCACGCGCAGGTACTCGACTTCGGCGGCGAACTCCGTGGTGTCGTTGAAATAGAGCCCGCCGTTCGAAAGCGCAACGTGATGGCAGGTGACCGGGCAGCGTGCGTTCACGAGCGCCGGTGTCTCCTGAAGCCACGCTTCCATCAGCACGATCGAGAAGGATTCGTTGACCGACGGTTGGCAGACGGCGAGCGCGCCCGCGCAGGCGGCGTTCTTCTCGTCTTCGCTCAAACGAGGCAGGTCGACGAGCCCGTCGATCCCGGCGGACGCATCGACGGAACCGTCGCCGGCGACGACGAGCGACAAACCCCGACCCGCATCGCGGCAGGCGCGGAAGCACTCGAGGAGCAACGGCAGATTCTTTCCGCCCTCCTTCCGTCCGAAATACAGAAGGTAGTCCCCATCGATCCCGTAGCGCGAACGAAAGCTGCGACTCGCCTCTTTCGCCGTCTCGACGAGGTCGAAGCCGAAGCCGACCACGGGCGCCTGCCTCGGGCCTCCATAGAGCCGCCGGGCGAGCGAACGCTCGGGGGCGCTGTTGAACAGCACGGCCCGCACGCTGCGAAACAGATGCCGGACGACCCTCAAGTAGGCGAACGGCTCGTCGTGCAGACAGGGGATCAGCACGGAGCGCGCCGGATCGATTTGCGTACCGAGCAGCGTCGTGCCGAACAGGTAGGGGAGGAAGATCAGCGCGGAGAAGCGCTCGCGCTCGGCGTGGAGGTAGTCGTAGAGATCCTCCGAGTTGACGCTGCCCTCGGCCCAAGCGAGCTCCTCCTCGAGCTCGAGGGGAAAGCCTTCCGACATTCGCTGTTGGATCGCCAGAAACCGCCCCACGTCGCGCGCCGACACGGCGAAGCGCCGCACCGTCACCGCGCCGCTGCGTTCCTCCCCGCTCGGCAGTACGTTGGTCCAGGTGTGATGATCGCGCGCGCACGTCGTCAGCACCTCGACCTCGAAGCGGTCCACCGGAAGCTTCTCCGCAAAACCCCTCGCCAGCGTCTCGGCTCCGCCGACGATCTCCGGGCCATAGCGCGGCACGACGAAGCCCAACCTCAATCGATCACCTGGCATCGGATCGCTACGTAGCAGATGGCACCGACGCCGACCACGGTCGACGGACTTGACCATCGTCTTCGTCCCCGGCGGCTGGATTTGACAACGTGGTGGTTTGGTCTCGATAACAAGCGCGGCATGAGCGACGACTGCGCACCGGACATTCGCCGCCTACTCTCCGATCTCGCGGATCGAATGCCGATGTCGGAAGCGGAATTCCGCTATCGGGTCGAGCCGCTTCGTGCGGCACGCGAGACGGCCGTGCCGCTCCTTCTCGACCTGCTCGGGGGCGAGCCGTCCGTCCACGGCATGGCTGCTGCCGCCCTCCACGAGATCGCCACCCCCGCTGATACGCAGACGCTGACCAATGCCTTTCGCGATGCAGAACGCTCCGAGCGCGCCCGAGCCGAGATCGCGCAGGTGTTGACCGGTGTGGCCGCCGATCAGCTCGAACGGCTCCTCGAGCCGGAGGAGATCCGTTACCTGAGCCTCTTGTCGATCGACACGCTGCTCGATCGCCTGCGTGATCGCACGGGTATGGCGCAGGTCGTCGAGCTCTACCGCGGATCCCCTCCACGCGAGCGCCGAGCGCTTCTCGACGCCATTTCGGTCGCGACCGCACGACCGCACGCCCAGGTGAGACTCGGCGCGGCGTTCGACCCCTTGTTTCCCCACGAGAGCGACGAAGCGCTCCGCACGCTGATGATCCAGCGCGTCGCCAACCGCGGCGAGCCCGCCGGGGCGCGAGCCCTCGGCCGCTGGCTCGCTCGAGCGCACGGCGCCGAGCGGCGCCGCGTGCTCGAGGCCTTGCGCCGGCTCGAGCACCTCGGCATTCGGCCGGCGGCGCGGAGCCTCGAGGCCTGGGTGAGCGGGGCGGACGCCACGGGCAGCTTCAACGTCGGCATCTCGTTCCCGGGAGCGCTCGAGCTTCGCGACATCGTCCTCGCCTGCATCAGCGTCGACGCCGGCCTGCGCGCAGTGAACCTCGTCACGGCCGTCGCTCCCGAGACCACCGGAGAGATCGGTCGAGCGCTCGAGGAAGGACAGGCGATTCCGGTGGCGCCGATCGACGTTCCCGCGGCCTTGCATCACATCGAAGCCGCGCGCCGGCGCACCATCGAGCTCGGCCGCGCGCTACCGGAGGGGTTCACGCTCGCCATGCCGTATCTTCGCCGTCCGCTGGCCGTGGCCAGGCCGGCGGCGCCCGCCGGGGTCGTTCCTCCGGCACCCCGACGCCAGCTCGCGACACTGCTCGATGCGCCCGCCTACGCGACGTGGACGTTCGGCGGCGCGGAGTTGAGCATGCCACGGTCCCTCGCCGGCGAGGGAGCACCGACCTCGCACCGGCTGCGAGCCGCGGCGCGCACGGCGCTTCGCGATCTCGCAGGAAGCGCGGCAGCGGCGCGACTCGTGGCAATGCTTCGTCATCAGAGCGAGGTCCATCGCCTGCGTTCGGAAACGTCGCTCGCGGCCCGCAGCCTCGCCGCCGCCAGGGAGATCGAGGAGCGTGGCCTCTCCGCGAGCGGTTTTGCCCGCCGCATGGTCGAGCGCTCGATGGTGGCGAGCCTGCTTCATGGGCCGAAAGCCCCGCGCTCCGACGTACGCGACGGATTCAAGCGAACGATCGAAGAGACTACGGCTCTGCGGCGACGAGCCGTGGCGACTCTCGACCTCGCCGAGGCGCTCTATCGACAGCTCGAGAATCTGAACGAGCGCGCCGCCCCGGGCGACCGCCTCACCCTCGCGCAGATGGAGGCGATGGCGATGGCCGCCGCCGGAGCTTGCGTCGAAGAATTCTCGCGCGACGCGAGCGAGCAGGCGCGTTTGCCCGGGATGGAAGTGCCGCAGACCGCGCCGTCGGCGGTGGTGCGCCGGCGCATCCGTGGCGACGGCACCCGGACCCGGCTCGAGCAGCGAATCTGCGCGGAAATCACCGTACTGACCGCGACTCCCGAGTCGGCGGCGCGATTCGCCGCAGCGCTCGTCAGCGCGGGTCGCTGGTTCGCCGAGGAGGTGTGCTTGCGCCGATGCCGTCGCGGATGCCTGCTCGATCCGGAATCGGACGGCCGCGCGCTGTTCTTCGATCGCGCCCATCCGGCAGGATTGGACCTGGTTCCGAGCAGTGCCGAGAGCGGTCGCTCGGCCGGCGGCCTCGCCTTGCGGCAGCATCTTGCGCGTCGTCTCGATGAGCGGATCGTCGTCGCGGACTCTTTCCTCGAGGCGCTCGAGGGGCTCGGACCGCTGGCGCGGGGCGACGGTCGCTCCCGCCTACGGCGGGCCGACGAGCTTCTTGAGCGGCTGCGCGCGTTGCGCCGGGAGGTCGAGCGCATCGAGGAAGATCCCGCCTGGCTCTACGCGCTAGTCGAAGAGACGGAGCAGTTGGTGCGCGAGGTTCGCACGTTGCACAAGCACCTGCTCGGCGCGGCGCTCGGACGGCTCGTGCCCAAGCCTCGGCAGTTCGAGAGCTTTCAGCCGTATCCCCAGGCGCTCGTCGCGTGGCGGCGCCTCGAGCGCCAGACCCGACGCCTCGGGTTGATTGGGCTCCCGCTGCGGTCGCTGCACGCCGCCATCGATCGCTTCACGAGTCCCGCTCCGCTGCTCGCTCTGCTCCGAGCGGTCGGCGAGCCGTCCTCCGCCGTAGCGCTACGGCAACTGGATGAGGCGACGGTCGAATTCTGGACACACACCCCACGCAGCACCCTCGGCTCGCGCACGCCGGCTCAGACCGCGGATCCATCGACACCCTCTTCGCTCTGAGCGCAGGAGGCGAAGGAGCAGCGCGAGAGTGTCGTCCGCTCCATCCGCATCGACGCGAGGCCGAGCGTCGGCAAGGGCTCGCTCGCCGGGTTGGGCTTCCCCTGTCGGCTTTGCTAGTCTGCAGTCGCGTCCGCATCGGCGCGGAAGGGAGCGACCTTTCATGCGTACCATCGGCGAGATCCTGGCGGCCAAGCATCTTGGCGACGTGGTCACGGTCGGAGCGGGCGATACCGTACTCGAAGCCGTGCGCCGCATGGACCACGCGAACACGGGTTCCGTCGTCGTCCTCGATGGGAACCGTTTGGCGGGCATCTTCACGGAACGGGACCTGATGCGGCGGGTCGTGCTGCGGGGACACGACATCGCCGCGACCGCGGTCTCACAGGTGATGACGCGGGACCTGATCTTCACCGAGCCCGACGAGGCGGGAGAGGAGGCGATGAGCAAGATGACACGCCATCGCTGCCGGCACCTCCCCGTCGTCGAGGGCGAGCGGCTCGTCGGACTGGTCTCGATCGGGGACCTGATGAAAGAGATCAGCGACGAGCAATCGGTCGAGATTCATTTCCTGAAGCAATACATCTACTCCCGCTGACGCCGTCCGCAGGGTTTTCCGGCGCGGTTGGTAGGCCGGCAACGTCCCCTTCACCGTCGGCGCAGACCCCAAACTGACCCGCCACGGCAGGCTTGTGGCTTTGCTTCGCGGCGAAGCGCGGTGATATGGCGCACCCCTTTCAGCCGAAACGAACGTTTGGAGAATCGATAAGAGTCGGACAGGCCTAAATGCTGCCGCGCCGATACATCGAGAAGTATCTCTTTTTCTTGCTGAGACACCGCTGGCACGTGATCGGGGTCATCGGCGTCACGACGGCCTACTTCATCTACTTCATGATGTACCACATGGCGATTTACACGAACTTCTTCGATCTCTATCCGCCGGGCCATCCGTACATCCAGCTCTACACGAAGTACCGTGACATGTTCGGCACGGCGAACATCGTGCTGCTCATCGTCGAGGTGAAGGACGGAGACATCTTCGACCAAGCCGGAGACCATCCAGAAGGTCGACCGCATCACGCTCGACCTGCTGCACGACATCCCCGGCGTGAACGGCGAGCAGGTGATCTCGATCACGCACCCGAAGCTGAAGACCACGCTGACCGCGGGCTCGGGCATCAAGGTCGTGCCGCTCACCTATCCCGCGTCTCCCGCAGGACGAAGGAAGACCTCGCCTTCCTGAGGCAGAAGGTCTACACGACCGAGGGCGTTCACGGCCTCTTC
The DNA here is from genome assembly GCA_963745025.1 of uncultured delta proteobacterium. Classification (GTDB taxonomy): domain Bacteria; phylum Desulfobacterota; class Binatia; order JACPRU01; family JACPRU01; genus CAVQIG01. Next base: position 175,910 of record CAVUWD010000005.1, on the reverse strand, counting down.
GTCTCGGACGACGACAAGGCGACGCTCATCGTCGCCGGCTTCTGGGAGGAGTACTTCGACCTCGCCGGAATGTGGAAGAAGCTCCAGGAGATCGTCCACCGTGAGGAGGACGCCAACACCAAGATCTACGTGACGGGGTTTGCCGATCCTCTACGCCTACTTCATGGAGCTCCTGCCGCAGATGAGTGGGTGCTGGTCGCCTCGGTCGCGACGATGATCGCGATCCTCTGGCTCGAGTTCCGCAGCTGGCAGGGCGTAGTGATCCCCGTCTTCTGCGGCACCCTGTCGGCGATCTGGGGCCTCGGGTTCGGCGGCGTCTTCGGTCTGTCGCTCGATCCGCTCGTACTCGTGATCCCGCTCCTCATCACCGCGCGCGCGCACTCGCACTCCGTGCAGTCGATGGAGCGCTACCACGAGGAGTACCACCGGCTCCGCGACAAGGATGCCGCCGATCGTCAAGTCGTACACCGAGATCTACGCGCCCGCGATGGTGTCGATGCTCGCCGACGGGCTCGCGATCCTCACGCTCTTCGTGGCACGCATTCCGATCATCCAGAAGCTCGCGCTGCTGTGCGAGCTTCTGGATCATCTCGATCTTCGTCAGCGTCGTCACGCTGCACCCGATCATCCTCTCGTTCGTCAAGCCGCCCAAGCAGCCCCCGGAAAGCGCGCCGAATCTGTTCTCGCGTTTCTACGATCGATTCGCCGACGCGACACTCTGGCTCGCAACCGGCTCCCGCCGCATCGTCATGGCCGCGTCGCTCGTGGTGATGCTGGCGATCGGCCTCTACTACTCGCGCCTGCTGAAGGTCGGAGACACGACACCCGGCGAGGCGCTGCTCTATCCCGACCATCCCTACAACGTCGCCTTTCGCAAAGTGAACGAGAAGTTCGTCGGCGCTTCGCAGCTGGTGATCATCGCCGAAGGGAAAAGGAGGGAAGCGCTCAAGAACGCGCACGCGCTCGAGCAGCTCGAGCGATTCGCCCGGCACATGGAGAAACAGGGCGCTGGCGGCTCGATCACCGCCGCGACGCTGCTCAAGAAGATCTTCCGCGCCTTCCACGAGGGCGATCCGAAGTGGAACATGCTGCCCGATCGCGACGATCACGTCGGGCAACTCTTCTTCCTGCTCACGTCGAACACGCGCCGTGGCGAGATCGATCGATTCTTCGACCCGACCTACACGAACGCGACGATCACTGTCTTCTACCAGGACTACAACCACGAGACGATCAAGAACTCGATCGCGCAGGCGAAGGACTACATCGCCAGCACGTCGCCAAGCCCGACGACGCGGTCCGCTATCTCCTGGCCGGCGGCCTGCTCGGCATCCTCGCCGCGGTGAACGAGGAGGTCGAGTGGTCCTACCGAGTCAACCTGGCGCTGATCCTGACCGTCGTGTTCGTCCTGTCAGCTACCTGACCTACGTGTCGGTCATCGGCGCGTTGATCGTCATGCTGCCGTCGCTGGTCGCGCAGCCGCTGTCGGAGGCGGTCATGTACTGGCTCGGCATCGACATGAACATCAACTCGCTGCCGGTCGCGGCGGTCGGCATCGGCATCGGCATCGACTACGGCTACTACGTGCCTCAGCCGCATCGTCGAGGAATACCGCTCGACGAGGCCGGTGGGCGCTTCGACGACGCGATCGCGCGCGCCATCCGCACGACCGGCAAGACCGTACTCTTCACCGGCGTGTCGCTGACCGCGAGCATCATCTACTGGGTGTTCTTCCCCATGAAGTTCCAGGCCGAGATGGCGCTCCTGCTCACGTTGCTCCTCGCCTTCCACCTGATCGGCGCGCTGATCTTCATTCCGCCGATGGTGAATCTGATTCGGCCACGCTTCGCCGTCGCCGCCATCGACGAGCTGCGCGAGACAAGCGGGCGCGCATGACCGAGATCGCTCGGAGCGGTCCAGCGCCGCGACTGGCCTTCGAGGACTTTGCTTGCGCGCCGGAGGTTCAGCGGCTAACTTGCCCGCGCACGCTGCAGAGGTGCGGAGCATCTTGGTTCGACTTCGTCGCCCCCCACCGGGAGAATCCATTACGCGGCTCCAAGCGACGCTTCTGACGCTCGTCACGCTCGCAGCGATCGGCTGCGAGCCGCGGCCCGATCCCCGCGTCCAAGCGGCGCAGGATTTCAAGTCGACCGTGTTCGACCTGATTGGCCAGGACGAAGCACAAACACGCCGGCTGAACGGCCTTCGTCTCGGCATGTCGGACCAAGAGACTCTCGAAGCGGCTGGGTCGCCGGAACGACGCGAGACTCGCACGACCGACAGCGGACAGCGCCGCGAGACCTGGGTCTACAACGGCCAGCTCTCGATTCTCGGCACGCTCACGTTCGAGGACGGACGGCTGGTGGAGATACAAACGAATTAGGCTGCCGGCTGTGATGCCCTCAGTCTTCGCCTCCGGCGCTCGCGATCCGGAAGCGCTGGATTTTCCCGTCGGCCCGGATTCGGGTCGACCGGAAAATCCAGCCACCGCGCGCAAGCGCGGAAGACAATAGACCAGTGTCGAGGGTGCTGTCCTAAGGACAGCACCGTGTCGAGGGTTATTGTCTTCCGCGCTCCGCGCGGTTGCGGTCGATTGTGATCGACCCGAGTACGGGCCGACCACAACCGACCGCGTCCGTCTCCTCGAGCGTCGTGCGAAAACTGATCGGGTGCGGGTCACATGCCGGCTGCCGGCTACGAGCTCCGGGAGAGCGCGGCGGTGTCCTTCCCGCAGCCCGAAGCCTGCAGCCCCCTAATCGATTCCCAGCTTCTCGCGTCCCTCGCGCGAGATCATCTGCGGGCTCCACGGCGGGTCCCAGACGATCTCGACTCGCGCCTCTTCGACTCCCGACAGCATCTCGATCTTTTGCTGCGCATCGGCAGCGATCGTGGCGCCCATGCCGCAACCCTGCGCGGTGAGGGTCATCTTCACCTCCACCTCGCTCTGACCGCTCGGCGTCGACGAGACCCGCAGGTCGTAGACGAGACCGAGATCGACGATGTTGACCGGGATCTCGGGATCGTAGCAGGTCTTCAGCATCTCCCACACTTCATGCTCGAGATCGCCGGCCGCGGCGCTCAGAACGCCCGACTGCGGCAGAACGCCCGCCTCGAGGCCGATCGCGTCCGCGTCGCTACCGGAAAGGCGAACCAGCGCGCCGAGCTTGGGCACCTGCAGCGTGAAGGTGCCGCCGAGGGACTGCGTGAGGATGGCTTCCGTGCCGCGCGGCAGCGTGAGACGGTGACCGGCGGGAATCTGCACGACCTCGCAATCGCGGCTGAATTGGACTTGGTCTCCGACGTGGCTCATGAACGCTCCTCTTCGAGGGTACGTTTCACAGTTTGTACGGTTTCGGAGCTACGACACCTCGCGGCGAAACTGTACAGACTGTGAAGCCGCCGCTCAAGTGTAGCCCCCCGCCCGCGTCCTGTCACGGCTCGATCAACACCGGAGTGCCGAGGTCCACCTGCGGGAAGAGCTCTTCCATCGCCTGGTCGCTGACCGCGACGCACCCCGCGGTTCCGCCGCGCTCGCCCATCTCCCCGTGGATGAAGATCTCGCCGCCGAGCGACGTCTTCCAAGGGGGGATCCGCCGCGCCGCGTGCGCCTCGGCGATCTCCCGGTACTCGGCAGAGCCGATCATGCCGGCTTCGAGCCCACGCTCTGCATCGGCGAGGCTCGGGTAGCTCAGCCCGAGCGAGAGATGGAATCGGCTCTGGGGGTTCTTGAAGCAGACGTAGTACTCGCCTTCGGGCGTCCGTTCATCGCCTTCCCGCTCCTTCGTTCCCGTAGGCTCGCGCCCGACGATCACCGGGAAAACCCTCAAGACACGGCCGTCCGCGCCATAGGCGGTGAGCGAGCGCTGCGACTTCGAGACGACGATCTTCGCAACCATGGAATTGCCGACGAGCCGTGCCAGAGCAACGGCGAGAACCAAGAGTGCGACGACCCGTAGCGCCTTCACGATCGTCTTGCCAGATCCGCGCGATCGAGATCCGGCTCCGCTCGACGAGATCCGGCCGGAACCCTGCGCAGCTCGATCGTGAACTCGTGGTGTCGCACGCCTTCCTCCAGCGTTGACTTTGCTACATTGCGCAGACGTTATCCTGAATCCGATCATGAGCGAGCGCAACGGCGGTGTCGTACAGGCGAGCGGGCTAACCAAGATTTACGACGGCCGGCCCGTGGTCGATGCGATCGACCTTCAGGTCGAGCGGGGCGAGTGCTTCGGCATTCTCGGGCCGAATGGGGCAGGCAAGACGACCATTCTGCGAATGCTAATCGGCACGACGCCGCCGAGCGGCGGACGGCTCGAAGTGCTCGGCTTCCCGATTCCGGATCACGCTCGCGTCATGCGACGGCGCATCGGCGTGGTCCCGCAGGGGGACAATCTCGATCCCGACTTCACCGTGACCGAAAATCTCGCCGTCTACGGAAGCTACTTCGACATCCCGCGCAAGACCGTGGCGGAGAGGATTCCCGGGTTACTCGCGTTCGCGGCGCTCGAGTCGAAGGCGGTGGCGGCGATCCACACGCTCTCGGGCGGCATGCGACGCCGCCTGATCCTCGCGCGCGCACTGATCAACCAGCCCGATCTACTGGTGCTCGACGAACCGACGACCGGGCTCGACCCGCAGGCGCGTCAGCTCATCTGGCAGCGTCTGCGCTCGCTGCTCGGGCAAGGGAAGACCATCATCCTGACGACCCACTACATGGAGGAGGCGGAGCGGCTGTGCGACCGTCTTGTGATCATGGATCATGGGAAGATCCTGGCGAGCGGGAGCCCGCAGGCGCTCATCGAGGATCACGTGGAGCCGCAGGTCCTCGAGGTCTACGGCCCAGGCGTGGAACGATGGCTCGGCGCGCCCGGCCGCTCGCTCTGCGAGCGCACGGAGCAGGTCGGCGAGACCGTTTTCTGCTACGCACACGACGAAGGGCCCCTGCTCGACGATTTGCGCGGACACCCAGAGCTCCGCTTTCTCCATCGGCCCGCCAATCTCGAAGACGTTTTCGTGAAGCTGACCGGGCGGGAGCTCCGCGACGGATGAGCGCCCCACTGCCATCCCTCAGCCTGCGCTGGATTCCCGTGTGGCAGCGACACGTACTGGTATGGCGGAAGCTATCCGTCCCTTCGCTCGTCGGCAACTTCGGCGATCCACTGTTGTACCTCCTGGCGCTCGGCTATGGCCTCGGACGCTTCGTCGGCTCGATGGACGGGATGCCCTACATCACGTTTCTCGCCTCCGGAATCGTCTGCTCGAGCGCGATGAACACGGCGACCTTCGAATCGCTGTATTCCGCCTTCACCCGCATGACGACGCAGCAGACGTGGGCGGGAATGCTGGCGACACCGCTCGACGTCGATGACATCGTCATGGGCGAGATGGTCTGGGCGGGGAGCAAGAGTCTGATCAGCGCCGGAGCGATTCTCGTCGTCGCCGCGGCGCTCGGCATCGTGCACGGGACTCGCGCGGTGCTGGTATTGCCCGTCGCATTGCTCGTCGGCACCTGCTTCGCGGCCATGGCATTGGTAGTCACCGCGATCTCCAAGAGCTACGAGTTCTTTCTCTACTACATGACGCTGGTGGTCACGCCGATGATGCTCTTCTGCGGCGTGTTTTTCCCGTTGCAGGGTCTGCCGATGCCGCTCCAGTGGGTGGCTACCTTCCTGCCGCTCACACATGCGGTCGAGATCATCCGGCCGCTCATGACCGGCGCGTGGCCAGCCCGAGCGCCGCTCCATATCTCCGTAATGCTCGCCTACGGCGCGGTGTCTTATTGGGTGGCGACGACACTCGTGCGGCGACGGCTGCTCGCCTGACGGACGAGGTGCCGATGGTTCAGGGCCTCTAAGATCCGCGGTTTCGCGCCGTCGGAGGGGCGCTCGCGGAGAACTTCTGTCCCATCGACGCTAATGAAGTCCCCCGAGATGTATTCGCGCGCGGCGCGCGCCGCGGAGATTCCTGCCGCCAACGCTGTCGCCACAGCTTGGGCACTGGTCATCTACCTAGTTACCGCTAGAGGCTATTCGTACCAAAATGAACGAACAGACACGAAATGACATAGATCATAAGAGAGAATGTTTTGACATAGACATAAATTTGGCATATTTAGATATTCTTAATATTACTGATGAGTATTGGTTGATAATACAGACGTTGTTCAGCGATATTCTTATTTGGAAACAGTATTTGCGTAAAGATAATCAGTGTCTATGAGGCATTTAGCCTACTAAGATGCATGGCATGAGTCTTGTTGTGATTTCACCTCGTGACCCAAGACAAACCGGTCGAACAGTCGTTAGTCTACCTTCGTTGGACATTGATCGTTTCGCTCGCGTACATGATCCTCGTCGGTTCGGGCGGTCTGGTCACTCGTCCGCCCGCGCTTATCTACGTCGGCCTGCTTCTCGCTAGCAACCTCGTCATACCCAGGATTCCCTATCGCAATCCGAAGACCTTCGGTTCCGTCCTCCTGACCCTCGACACGATCTTCGTGCTGGTGGGCGTCCTGCTCAGCGACTCCAGCTCACAAGATCTTCTTATCGGGTACTTCCTCTGCATCCTGATGGCGACGTTCGGAGACTCGGAGCGCCGGATCGCCGGAGCGGGGTTCCTCGTCACCGGTGTTTATTCGTTCTGGATCCTTCGTAACTGGAACGCGCTGAACAACCCGTCGCTGCTGATCCGTTTGCCGTTTCTGTTCATCACCACCGTCTTCTACGGCTACATGATGGAACGCGTGCGTAGCGAGCACGCGAAGCGCTTGCAGGCAGACGAGCGAATTCGCAGCCTGGACTGCCTGCTGCAGGTCACGCGCTCGTTTTCGTCTTTCCTGGTGAGCCAGCAGGTTCTCGAGCGGGCTGCCAACACCATCAAGGCAACCCTCGGCACCGAGCGCTGCTCGATCGAGCTCGTCTCGGCCGACGTTTCGCAGACGATCTCCGCGGCAGCCGCCGAGGCGCTCGAGAAGCGAAAGCCCATCTGGCGGCCGGAGTTGGCGACGGGCGATTCGTCGACCTCGGTGCTCGCCCTGCCCATCTACTACGACCTCGAGCCGCTCGGCGTGCTTCTGGTCGGCGCCCGGCGGCCGGGAAGCGCATTCGATGCCGAGGAGATCGAGCTCTGTCAGGTCATCGCCAATGCAGCCGCTCCCGCGCTGAAAAACGCACGGCAGTACGAGAGCCTGGTGGAGATTGAGCGCGCGAAGTCGGAATTCCTCGCGAATCTCTCTCACGAGTTGCGTACGCCGCTCAATGCGATCGTCGGTTTCTCGGAAATCGCCGCGACAGACGCCGAGCGCATCGGGGATGCGGACCTCATCGACTCGATCGAGCGAATTTCCCGCAACGCCCGCGGAATGACGAAGCACGTCGAGAGCCTGCTGGCGCTCTCCCAGGCGACGCTCGGACGCGACCGTAAGCGGGTCGCCCGCGTCGACCTGGCGACCATGCTTCACCGTGTCGTCGAGCAGGCCGAGCATCTACCGAAGCAAGGTCCGATCGAGTTCGGTCTGGAGATCGCCCCTGACGCCGCCGAGGTCTACACCGACGGCGACAAGCTCGAGCGCGTCGTCGACAGCATCGTCTTGAATGCGATCAAGTTCACGCCGCGCGGCTCGGTGCGCATCACGGCGGCGCTGGTGAAGAGCGCAAATGGCGCGTCGGCCGCGTTGCCGAAGAGATTGCAGCCCTGGGAACGACTCCTGTCCTTGTCGGTCGAGGATACCGGCATCGGCATCGATGACGGGGAGATCGGAAAGATCTTTCAGGATTTCCGCCAAGGGGTCAGCGGGCTCGATCGTCCATACGGTGGGCTCGGCATCGGACTCGCGCTGGCTCGCCGCTTGACGGACACGCTCGGCGGCGTGATCCAGGTCGAAAGCCGTCCGGAAGCAGGATCCCTGTTCCAGGTGCTCGTGCCGGTCCAAATCTCAGCCGACTAGGGTCGCTAGGGCACGAGGAGCACCTTGCCAACGCTCTTCCGCGAGGCGATCTCCTCGAGAGCGGCAGCGGCCTCGGCCAGCGGGCGAATCGACGACACCACCGGGCGGATGGCGCCTCGCTCGTACAGCGCAAACAGCGCGATCATCGTTTCGCCGATCTTTGCGGGGTCGTGAGTGCGGTACGCTCCCCAGTGAAGTCCGACGATGGAGATGTTCTTGAGAAGGATGCGGTTCGCCTGGATCGACGGGATTATCCCCGACGCAAAGCCGATCACCAGAAGCCGACCGCCGAAGGCGATGCATTTCATCGATCGCTCGAAGACGTCACCGCCCACGGGATCGTAAATCACGTCCGCGCCCCTCCCACCGGTCGCCTCCTTGACGCGATCCACCCAGTCCGGCGTCGAATAGTCGAAGGCCTCCCCGGCGCCGTGCTCACGCGCGATGGCGAGCTTCTGCGCCGAGCCGGCGGTCGCCAGCACGCGCGCGCCGAGCGCGCGGCCGATTTGAACCGCGGCGAGCCCCACGCCACCGGCCGCCGCATGCACGAGCAACGTCTCGCCCGCTCGCAGGTCGGCGCGATGAACGAGCGCGACGTACGACGTCTGGTAGACGATGCCGAACGCGGCGCCATGCTCGAACGACATCGAGGGAGGCATCTTCACCACGCTGTCCGCGGCAGCGACAGCGACCTCCGCATAGCCTCCCCAGCCGAGCATCGCGGACACGCGATCGCCGGGCCTCACGTTCGTCACGCCCGCGCCCATGGAGCGAACCGTGCCCGAGACCTCGCCACCGGGCGAAAACGGCAGCGGAGGTCGCACCTGGTACTTCCCCTGCACCATGAGCATGTCGAAGAAGTTGCAACCGATGGCGCGGACGTCGATGGCAACCTGGCCGGCCTTTGGCTCCGGAATCGGAACCTCCGCGAGCCTCATATCCGCCGGCTCACACCACTCCGTCGCCACCATCGCGCGCATGGGATCAGGTCTACGGGCTACAGGCTACGGGGAAAGACTCCGCGATGTCTTTGCTGTAGCCCGAAGCCCGTAGCCTCATCACGGCTCCACAAACGGGAAATCGATCCCGAACTCCGCGACACCGAGATCCTCGTCTACGTGTGGATCACCTTCAAGCTCGCCACCGCCGTGGACACGTCACTGCGGTTCACGCGGTGAGAGTCTCGCTCGACCTGCAAGAGTGTTCCCGAAGTGAAATCGAGACACGAGAGTTTGTTTCCGTACACGCAGCCGGTGTCGAGACCGATCTTGAACGGAAGATGCCACAGCACCTCCCGCTGTGGCGTGTGTCCGAAGACGATGGTCTGTGAGAAGGGATGGCGGTTGCGGATGAACTCGTCGCGAATCCAGAGCAGATCCTCTTCGTTCTGCTCGGCGAACGGCCGGATCGGCGAGACGCCGGCATGGACGAACAGAAACGGCTCATCGAGATGACGGAGCTCGAGGCCCCGAAGAAACTCCAAGTGAGGCTCGGGGAGTTGCACGCGAACCTCGTCTCCCGCCAGGACCGTCGGCAGCCCATAGCTCGCCAGCGTGATCCGCCCGCCGTTGAAGAGAAACGCCTCGCCGTGACGGCCGCGTTCGCCGATGAAGTCGAGGAACATGTCCTCGTGGTTGCCGCGCAGGAACACGGTCTGGCAGCGCCTGGAGTCGCGCAGCGCGATGAGCAGATCGATGACCCCGCGTGGGCTCGGACCGCGGTCGACGTAGTCGCCGAGGAAGACGATCTTGTCGGCCGACGTGGGCTGGATTGCGTCGAGGAGCACGCTCAACTCGTCGAGACAGCCGTGAATGTCGCCCACGGCGAGCAGCCGACCCGTAGCCTTCTCAGAACGATCGCCAGAGCCCTGCATCGAGCGTCCGCCTCGATCAGCGATCGCCGCGATTGGACCCGAGAACGGTCGCAAGTCTCATGCGATCCTCCAGGATCTCTCCCGCTGCCCCGTAGGGATCCGACTCCCCTCGGTCGACCCGAGCCAAGATATCCTCAAACGTGCTCTCGTCCATACCGCGGCGCAACCGCGCTGCGAGCTCTTCCTCAACGATATCGTAGACCTCACGCCGTCGAGCCTTGCGCAGCAGCGCTGGCTCGACTCGAGCGCGGCAATGGTCGCGGTGGTTGCGGATCGCGTCCACGAGCTCGGCGATGCCGACGTCGTTGCTCGCTTGCGTGGCGAGCACGGGAACTTGCCAGCTCGACTGGCTCGGCAACATGTGGAGCATTCGCTCGAGCTCGCCGATCATGCGATCCGCCCCCTCGCGATCCGCCTTGTTGACGACGAAGATGTCGGCGATCTCGAGCAAGCCGGCCTTCATGACCTGCACGGTGTCTCCGGCCTCCGGAACCAGTACGACGAGCGTCGTCTCGGCGAGCTCCATGACGTCGAGCTCGGTCTGGCCCACCCCGACGGTCTCGACGAGCACGAAGTGCTTCCCGGAGGCGTCGAGGAGCCGAACGACGTCGCGCGTGGCGCGGGCGAGCCCGCCGTGCCGCCCGCGCGTAGACAGACTGCGGATGAACACGCCCTCGTCGAGAAAGTGAGTCTGCATGCGGATGCGATCCCCGAGCACCGCTCCGCCAGTGAACGGGCTCGACGGATCCACCGCAACCACGCCGACCGAAGCGCCCGCCTTCCTCAAATGGACGATCAGTCGATCCACGAGCGTCGACTTGCCGGCACCGGGCGGACCGGTGATGCCGATGATGTACGCGTTGCCCGCGCGCTCGTAGACCGCGCTCATGACGCGGCGGGTCTCGGGATCGCGGTTCTCGACGATGGTGATGAGTCGTGCGAGCGCGACACGATCGCCGCCGAGCATGCGCTCGGTCAGCGCGTCGATCGAATTCGGGGCGCGCTCCATCAGCGGCCCCTGTAGGTCGCAGCGCGCTTCTCGAGGAACGCCGCAACACCTTCGTTGAAGTCTTCCGTGCGGAAGATGTCTTGCTGGTGGAAACGCTCGTTCTCAAGCACCTCGTCGAGCCCGGCGTCGAGCGCTCGATCGATCGATTCTTTGATCTTGCCCATCGCGATCGGGGCCTGCGCCGCGAGCTTCAGCGCATAGCTCTGAACGCGCTCCGCGAAACCTTCGACCGGATAGACCCGGTTCACCAATCCGATGCGCTGCGCCTCCTCGGCCTCGACCATGTCGCCCGTCAGGCCGAGTTCGTACGCGCGGAGCCCGACGAGACGCGGCAGGAAGTAGCTCGCACCGCCGTCGAGGCCGAGGCCGACCTTGACGAAGATCAACGACATCCGAACACGCTCGGAAGCGAGACGGATGTCGCAGGCGAGCGCCAGAGAGCAGCCGTAGCCTGCCGCAACGCCATCGACGGCGGCGATCACCGGCTTCTTCGCATGGCGGATGGCTCGGATCACGGGGTTGTAGTAGCTCTCGATCAGGTCCTCCTGACCGTGGACCTCGGCGTTGGCCTTGAGATCGGCGCCTGCCGAGAACGCGCCACCCGCGCCGCTGATCACGATCACCCGAACCTCGGGATCGTGGCCGCCCCGGACGACGGCTTCCTTCAAGAGCGTCATGGTCTCGCGGTCCAGAGCATTGCGCCGCTCCGCGCGGTTCACCGTGAGCCACCGCACCCGATCGCGGGTCTCAACGAGCAGCTTCGAGCTCATTCCAGGTCTCCCCTTCCATCGCCCCGAACCGCGCCCGCCATGCGCGCGCCACGACATCGGTCGCTTCCGCAATGCGGATCCGCGCTCCCACCTCGCGAGAGAGATCGGTCATCTCGAGGCCGGGGATCCCGCACGCCACGATCGCTCGAAATGGCGTCAGCTCCACGTCGACGTTCAGGGCAAAACCGTGCCGACTGATCCCACGGCGGACTTCGATGCCGATCGATGCGAGCTTCCGTTCGCCGACCCAGACGCCGGGGTGCCCCGGACGACGGCCGGCACGCACACCGAAGCTCCGGGCCACGTCGAGCAGCAATGCCTCGAGTCCGGCCACGAACGCACGCACCGCGCGGCCGCCGTGCGGGAGCCGCACGATCGGATAGCCGACGAGCTGTCCGGGAACGTGAACCGTCGCTCCTCCACCTCGGCCCACTCGTTCGAGGGAGATGCCCGAACGTTCGAGACGTTCGGGATTCCACAAGACGTCTGCATCGGACGCGCGGCGGCCGAGCGTGATCGTCGGCGGGTGCTCGAGGAGAAGCAGCGTATCGGGCCGGAGGTTGCGCACCCGCTCATCGGCGACGCGGTCTTGGATCGCCAGACCGCTTCGATACGATACGAATCCGAGAGCATGCCAGGTGCCTCTCTTCATGCTTGGGTCTCTCCACGGTTCGTCTGCACGTCCCGGGAAACTCCTCGTATAGCCTACGCGATGCAGCGTCACAATTCGGTAGCGGGCAATTTTGGAATCTGAGCAGATGGTGAAGGGGCCGTGGCGGTATCATCGAAATTGTTTGCTCGCCACAGCGCCCTGCTGGCTCAGAGCGGTGTCGACTGCCAAAAGGACCATTCCCGACAAACCGTCTCCCTTGGCACCGGAGCCAGAAATCCGTACACTGCACGACGTCATGCCGGCCGCCGTTCGGCGTCTCCCTGCCCACAAGAGCATGCTGCTCGTCGCCGGCGTGCTACTGATTCTGTTCGGCGTCGGCAATTGGGCGACGGGTGCGGTGCGAACCCGTCCCTACGTGGAGTATCTGCGGCTTCATCCCGGCCCGAAGCTGCGGAATCAGAACCTAAAGGCCGACCTGCTCGAGCCGCCGGATGAGGAGCGCCAAGAGCGAGACGTCGCGCGCGCCAAGCTCGAGTTCTATCAGGTTGTATTGAGCGGAGGCCGGTTCATGGTGCTCCTTGGCTCCGTGTGCCTGATCGGCGGCTGGGCGGCGCGCCGGGTTCGTCGCTACCCCAATCTCGTGCCGAGCGGCCGCTGAGCGGTGAGTTTCATTTCGGAATACGCTGGCATTGCCGTTGTCATCGTATTGTCGAATTGAAGCACTCAGGCGAATTCACAAAGGTTTTCTTGACACGGCGGTGAGCGGCCTTTTACTCTGTAAGAAGAGCAAGGGTGGGGACAGTCGGCGAGGGCGCCGTCGGCGTGACCGGTCGCGATAATCGACGGAATAACTGTAAGAATCATCAACAGGGGTCGGCGGTCCGGAGCGACTGAGTGAACAGTCTCGCGGGTCGGCGACTCGGGGGTTGAGGAGTCTTCGCTGCATTCGAATCGTCGCACTGCTGGTGAGACGGGGTCTCTGCCCTACGCCCTCCGGGCTCCCTTCTTGGTTTCCGCGGCGGTGTCACCGGTCTTACGCGCGCTCCGATGGCGACATCCGGTTTGGCTGATCGGCGGACCCGGCGCCGGGGCGTACGAGGTTTCACGCGCGCTCCACGAAAACGGCGATCCCGTGGGCTTCGTATCGGTACGCCAACTGGTCAGCGGTTCCGGCGACCTCGAGGAGCGCATCCGCAGCGCTCTCGAGTCGGATCCGTCGATCGAGGCCATGAGTCTCTACGTCGAGCGGATCGAGCGGCAGCCGCCCGCCGTGCAAGAACGGATTCTGCGATGGAGCGACGAGGGAATCCGCTGGGCGACCCGCGTCGTCCCGATCCGTCTGTTGGCGCAGTCCGACGAAGGATTCCGCCCGAGCGACCTCCTTCCTGCACTGCGCCACAGGCTGTCTTCGCTGACGATTTCCTTGCCACCCCTGTCCGTCCGCCAGAGCGAGATTCCGGCGATCGCTCTGGTTCTCGCCGAACACATTTCCGAAGAGCTGCGGCTGCCCGAGCCGACGATCGACGATGCCGCGGTGCGTGCACTGTGCGAGCGCGACTGGCCGGGCAACCTCGACGAGCTCGCCGCGGTGATCACCCGGGGCCTGATCGCGGCCGAAGGCGCGCGCATCGCCGATTTCGAGGTGGCGCGCTTCGCACGAAGCGCGGCCGCATCGCGGCCAACCGCGGTGGAACCGCCTCGCGCCGCGGCCGCGTCTGCCTCCAAGCCGGCGAAACCGGGCGGCCCGGCGATTCACGAGCTCGAAATGGTGATCGCCGAGCTCGCACACGAGCTGAAAAATCCGATGGTCACGATCAAGACCTTCGCCGAGAACCTCGAGCAGTTGTTGAACGATCCGGGCCTGCGGGAGAAGTTCGTCGGATTGACGCGCGAGGCAATCGACCGGATGGATGGCTTTCTCGAGGAGCTGCTGCGTTTCTCGCGCTACGCGGAGCCCCGCCTCCAGACGCTGTCGTTGACCCAGACGCTCGCCCGCGCAATCGACGCCAACGAAGGCCGGGTCCGCGAGCGCGTGAAGACCAACGGGCTCTCGCCGAAGCAGATGGTCCGCGTCGACGAGGATCAGCTCACCTTTGCGCTGAAATCGCTCGTCCGCGGTCTCTGCCGAGAGATCCCGATGGATGCCTTCATCCTGGTCGATCTGTCCCCGGAGGGCGAGCTGGTGTTCCACTCGAGCGCAGGTGGCGGTATGCAACAGAAGCTCCAGAGCGCTCTCGACCACGAAATCAACGCGAGCGCCCCCTGGTCGCTCGATCTCATGATGGCGGACGCACTGATTCGACGGAACGGAGGCTCGAGTCGCATCGTGCGCGATCAGGGCGAGCTGCAGGTTCGTGTGAGTTTGCCGAACACAGAGCGAGGGACGGATGGCCGATAGTCGCAAGCGGGTCTTGGCCGTCGACGACGAGCTCGGAGTTCGTGAATCGATTCGCATCCTGCTCAGCGGGGACTACGACGTGATCACGGTGGCTTCGGGGGACGCAGCGCTCGACGCGATCCAGCGCGAGCGGCCGCATCTGGTGCTGCTCGACATCATCATGCCGGGGATGGACGGCATGGAGCTTCTCGAACGCGTCCGCGCCAGCGATCCGGGGCTCCCGGTCGTGATTCTGACCGCCACCAAGACCGTCAAGACGGCAGTCGCGGCGATGAAGCTCGGCGCCTTCGACTACCTCCAGAAGCCCTTCGACGTCGACGAGCTCCGGTTGATCGTCGAGCGTGCCACGCGTACGGCGGAGCTCGAGGCCGAAGTCAAGCGGCTGCGCCACGAGCTCCGGTCGCAGGGCTAGCGCTGCGCTTGATCATTGGTCGTTCGCAGCAGATTCAGAGCGTAATCCGCACCGTTCGCACGGTGGCGCCGCTCAAGACCACCGTGCTGATCACCGGCGAGAGCGGCACGGGGAAAGAGCTGGTGGCGCGTGCGCTGCACTGGGAGAGCCCGCGCGTCGACGAGCCATGGGTCGTACTCAACTGCGCGGCGATTCCCGAGAGCCTGCTCGAGACCGAGCTCTTCGGCCACGAGCGGGGCGCATTCACCGATGCCCACGCGCGCAAGATCGGGCTTTTCGAGCAGGCCCACCGCGGCACCATCTTCCTCGACGAGATCGGCGAGATGCCGATCAACTTGCAGGCGAAGCTGCTACGGGTGCTCGAGGAAGAGCGCTTCACTCGCGTCGGCGGGACCACGCCGCTGCAGGTCAGCGTGCGCGTCGTCGCCGCCACCAACCGCAATCTCGAGCGCGCGATCCAAGAAGGCAAGTTTCGCGCCGACCTGTTCTACCGGCTGAACGTCATCTCCATCCACCTGCCGAACCTGCGCGAGCGTACGGAGGACATCCCGTTCCTGGTCAATCACTTTCTGGAGACGAAGGCGCAAGCCGTGGGTGCTCCGGTCAAGCACTTGACGCGCGAGGCCATGGATCGGGTCATGAGCTACAGTTGGCCGGGGAACGTTCGCGAGCTCGAGAACGCCATCGAGCGGGCCGTGATCCTTTCGGGAGATCGCACGGAGCTCGACATCGGCGACCTGAGCGACCGCCTGCGCGCCCCCGCGGCAGAGGGTCCGCTCGGCACGTTGGTCGCGGAAGTTTGCTCGGGGCGTCGCAGCCTCGGCGAGGCCACCGACATCTTCGAGCGCATGCTGATCCTGCGAAGTCTCGAGAGCGCCAATCACAATCAGACTCGCGCCGCCGAGATGCTCGGCACCACGCGGCGCATCCTGAAATACAAGATCGACAAACTGGGCATCCCGAGCTGCGAATCCTGATCCCGCCATCGCCGGGTCCGGGGGAGAGTCGCGCGCCTCCGAAAGAGGCCGCCCGCGTCCGGGCACCAGGTCCGCGTCGGCACGATTTGACGACGACTGCGCGGCCCTGGACAAAATCGCACATTCGGGCCGCGGTAGCTGCGAATTTCCCCTAATTTTCTCGCGGCTTTAGTGGCACGGAATCTGCTTTCTCGCTGTCGCATGGAGACTTCGACGAGCGAGAGCAGGCAACCGTCGACCGTGCTGGTGGTGGATGACGAGCGGGGACCGCGCCTTGCCCTCCAACTGATCCTGCAGCGGGAATTCCTGGTGGTAACGGCCCAAAGCGGCGAAGAGGCGCTCGAGATCCTCAAGAACGAGCGTGTCGAGGCCGTCACCTTGGACCTCAAGATGCCGGGCTTGGCTGGTCAGAACACGCTGTCTCTGATCCGCAGCGTGGATCCGGATCTGCCGGTCATCATCATCACCGGCTATGGCTCCTACGAGAGCGCGGTCAAGGCGCTGAAGCTTCGCGCCTTCGACTACATCGCGAAGCCCTTCGACTCGAAGAAGATCCTGACGGTGGTGGAGAATGCCGTAGAGGACCGTCGGCGGGCGACGCGTCAGAAGGCCGAGAATCCGATCGCCCGGCTCGATGCCGTCCTCGAAGCCGCGGAGTCTCTCGAGCGCAGCTGCCCCGAATGGCTGTCCAATCCGAACCGCGCCGCGCTCGATTGCATCCGCACCAACGTGCAAGCGGTCCAGGAGCACTTCCGTTCGAGTGCCGAGGAGGCCAATCAGACCGTCGCCCTCTTCGAGCCCCGGAAGGAACATGGCTGATGTCCTACTCCATAGCGCTCGGTCAAACCGCCGGCGAGCGTGAGCTATTCGATGGCGCGTTCCTCTTCTGCACGGCGTGCAAGGCCGTCCACCGCGTCACGCAGAGTGACCGCGCCTCGATCTATCTTCCCGACGGAACACCCATCGCGGCCAACGACCAGCGGCAGTTCCTCGCCGCGCATCGGGACCATGGGTTGCAGCTACTCGAGCGGTCGAGTGACGCGGAAGTGATCTCTCATCCGCGCTGGGATCCCATGTGCCGGGTGGCCTGGGAGGTCAGCGACGGGCAGAACGAGCTCATCGTGACGTTCGGCCGCATCGACATCGAGGCGCCGCGGCAGTACTCGATCCTGCCGGGCCGCATCGTCGTCGAGCGTGAATCCGTGGAGGTCGACGGCGAGGCGCTGCATCAGGTGATCGACGAGGCGCTTTACCCTCACGCCGCTCCCCTGGGTAAGATCCAAGCACTGGTCGACGAGTGCCGCCGTCTCGTTTCCACCGCTCCCTTCGACAGCATCGAGCCGCTCGAAGAATCGCGCGACGATCCGAACGTGCAGCTCGCTTGCCTTCCCGATTCGATCGCCCGAGCGCTCCGCGTCGAGGTGATGCGAATGTTCTCCAGCGCCGAAGCCGCGCCTCTTGTCGACGTCATCGACGGCGATTTGCGCCGCGACATCCCGGTCCTGCGCCTGACACGCAACTATCGAATCGAGACGCAATCGACGGAGACGAGGCTTCGCTGAGACCGCACTCGACGCGCTTTCGCCGTCTCTGAGCGACGCGGAGCGAAGCGACGCCCCCGGTCCCGCGCATCGGCGCTGCACTCGTTGGGCTCACCACGGCAGCTTGACTGAGCCAGACCCCTGCCGTATTGCACGACGATGGAGAGCCGCTCCCCTCTCTCCGCGTCCGCGGGGCATCTGCCGTCGATTTCCGAGATCCTCGCTCGCAGCCGCCGCGGTGAGCGGCTCGATCGGCTCGACACCATTCGCCTGCTCGCGTGCGACGACCGCGAGCTCCAGCCGCTCTGTGAGCACGCCTCCGAGCTCCGCGACGGAGCCAAGGGCCGCGTCGTCACGTTCTCTCCGAAGGTCTTTTTGCCGATCACCAACCTCTGCCGCGACCGCTGCCGCTACTGCACGTTCCGCAAGGACCCGTGCGATGACGGCGCCTGGACGATGACCGAGGAGGAGGTGCGCGATTGGAGTCGACGGGGTGCGAGGCTCGGCTGCCACGAAGCTCTCATGTGCCTCGGCGACCGCCCCGAGACCGCGTTTCGCCAGTACCGTGCCCTGCTGTCTCTTCTCGGCCATGCGTCGACCATCGAGTACGTCCATCGCGCCTGCGAGATCGCACTCGAGGAGAATCTCTGGCCGCATACCAACGCCGGGGTGATGACCGCCGACGAGCTCGAGCTACTGAAGCCGGTCAACGTCAGCATGGGTCTGATGCTGGAAAACGTCAGCCCGCGCCTGCGGGCGCGTGGCGGGCCGCATCACGCGGCGCCCGACAAGGACCCGGCCGTGCGACTGCGCACGATCTCCGACGCCGGCGAGCTCCGCATCCCGTTCACCACCGGGATCCTGATCGGAATCGGCGAGACGCTCGAGGAGCGGGCAGACAGCCTGCTCGCGATTCGTGACGTCGACGATCGTTACCGGCACATCCAGGAGGTCATCGTCCAGAACTTCCGCCGAAAGCCCGAGATTCCCATGCACGACGCTCCGGAGCCCGACGATCTGGAGATCGCACGCACGGTCGCGACGGCGCGCCTCGTGCTCGGCGGCGAGATGAATCTCCAGGCACCCCCCAACCTCAACCCGACGGGTCACCGCCTGCTGCTGCGTGCGGGCATCAACGACTGGGGCGGCATCTCACCGCTAACCGCGGACTACGTGAATCCCGAGGCTCCGTGGCCGCACGTGGCGAAGCTCGCGACGACGTGCGCCGAGAACGGCTTCACACTGCTGCCGCGGCTGCCCGTATACCCGGAGTTCGTCGAGCGCGAGGGCTTTCTCGATCCGATGCTGCGTCCCGGCATAGTCGCCGCGCAGCAGAGGCTCACGGGCGAGCTCCTCGAGGTCACCCCCAAACGCAGCGAGTTCTTTTCGGAGGCTGCCGCATGCCCGAGACTGAGCTGAACCGGCTGCTCTCTGCCATCGATCGGCCGCTGCGCTTCGCGCTCGCCCGCGCCCTCGAGGACGGCGAGATCGGCGGCGAGGACGCCCTTCGCGTCGCCACCGCGCGCGGTTTCGCGCTCGGAGTCGTCGCGCAAGTCGCCGACGAGCTGCGGCGACGGCAGGCCGGCGACGTCGTCACCTACGTCGTCAACCGCAACATCAACTTCACGAACGTCTGCATCAAGCACTGCACCTTCTGCGCCTTCAGCCGTGACCACCGCGCCGAGCAAGGCTACTGGTTGCCGATCCCCGAGCTGGTGCGGCGCGCGCGAGAGGCATGGGATTACGGCGCGACGGAGGTCTGCATCCAAGCGGGCTTGCCGCCGAAGATGGATGGTTGGCTCTACGTCGAGATCTGCAAGGCCATCAAGCTCGAGCTGCCGGACATCCACATTCACGCCTTCTCGCCCGAAGAGGTCCTCTACGGATCGGTCCGCGCGGGCGTCTCGATCCCGGCCTATCTGAAGGCACTGAAGGAAGCGGGCCTCGATACCCTGCCCGGCACCTCGGCCGAGATCCTCGTTCAGGAGGTTCGCGATCGCATCGCGCCGGGCCGGATCACCCGCGACCAGTGGATCGAGGTGATCACCTCGGCTCACGCGCTCGGCATCCGCACCACCTCGACGATCATGTACGGGCACATCGATCGACCGGATCAGTGGGTGGAACACCTGACGCTCCTGCGCGACATCCAGCACCAAACGCACGGCTTCACCGAGTTCGTGCCGCTGTCGTTCATTCACCAGGAAGCGCCGATGACGTTCCGTCATCTCGTGGCCCAGGCGCGGCGCGGCGCCGATGCTGCGGAAGTCGTGGCCATGCACGCGCTCGCGCGCATCATGCTCGGCCCGAGCTTCCGTAACGTGCAGACATCGTGGGTGAAGGAAGGTCCGCGTTTCTCCGCATACCTTCTGAACGCCGGGTGCAACGACATGGGCGGAACGCTCATCAACGAGAGCATTTCGACCTCGGCGGGAGCGAGCTTCGGCCAGCTGCAGTCGCCGCGACGACTGCGGACGCTCATTCGCCAGTCGGGACGCATCCCCGCGGAGCGGTCCACGCTCTATTCGATCCGCAAGCGCTTCGACGGTCCGGACGACGTCGAGACGGCGCTCGACCGCGTCACGGACTCCGACGCCGTGTTCGGCTCGTACCGGGAGCTGACCGAGTCGTCGCAGTTTCGTTTCGAGCATCCCGCGTTTCGCCGGGCTGCAGGCGAAAACTAAGGATACCGTGTCCGAGCGCGTGACCGCCCTTGCCGGCGGGGTCGGCGCGGCGCGGCTGCTCCGCGGCGTTGCGCGAATCATCCCTGCCCATCGGCTTTCCGTGATCGTCAATACCGCAGACGACGAGGAATTCTACGGATTGCACGTCTCGCCGGATCTCGACACGACCGTCTACAACCTGGCCGGGGCCGCGCCCCGGGATCGCGGCTGGGGTATCGCCCGCGACTCGCAGCGCGTGCTTTCCGCGCTGCAACGCTTCTACCGGCACGGCTGGTTCGCGCTCGGCGATCACGATCTGGCCACGCACATCTACCGCACGCATGCCCTCGCTTCCGGCCGCGGGCTCCACGAAGTGACCGCGGCGATCGCGCGCGCCTTCGGCCTTCGCGCGCACGTTCTGCCAATGTCCGACGATCCGGTGCGGACGTTCGTCCACACCCGGGAGGGGCGCCGGCTCCCGTTCCAGGAGTACTTCGTACACCGGCGGGCACGCGATCCGGTCGCTCGTCTCTCCTATCGCGGTCTGCGCGCAGCGCGCCCTGCGCCTGGCGTGCTCGAGGCAATCCACCGAGCCGATCTGTTGCTGCTGCCGCCGAGCAACCCGTTCACGAGCATCCGACCGATTCTGGGTGTGGCCGGAGTCGAGCGCGCCGTGCGCGAGCGGCAGGCGCCGCTCATCGCCGTGAGCCCGATTGCCGCGGGGCGGGCGGTTCGTGGTCCGCTTGGCGGCATGCTGCGCGCCGCCGGGCATTCCGTCTCGCCCCTCAGCCTGGCGAACGTCTACCGTGGACTTCTCGACGGGATGGTGATCGACTCTGCAGACATCGCGCTGCGTGCGGAGATCGAGCGCGAGGGGATCGCGGTGGTCGCGGCAGACATTCGGATGGACACGATGGCGAGGAGCATCGCCGTCGCGCGCGCGGCCCTGGAACTCGCGCGTTCACTACGCAAGCGCGCGGGCTGAGATGCCGATCCAGCTCATACCGCTCGAAGGGATTCCAGCGATCCGCCCCGGCGACGATCTCGTCGCGCTGCTCGCGGCGGCCGCCCGTCGCTCCGCGGTGGAGGACGGCGATCTGCTCGTCGTCTGTCAGAAGGCGGTGTCGAAGGCCGAAGGCCGCGTCGTGGACCTCGCTCGCGTCCACGCTTCGGCGGTCGCCGAGCAGATCGGCCGCGAGATAGAAAAGGACCCGTGCATCGTCGAAGTCATCCTCGGTGAGACCCGACGGATCGTGCGCATGGATCAGAAGCACCTGATCGTGGAAACTCGGCAGGGCTTCGTCTGCGCAAACGCCGGCGTGGACGAGTCGAACAGCCTCGACGCCTCGACCGTCATCCTGCTGCCCGCAGATCCCGACGCTTCGGCGCAGCGGCTCTACGCGGGATTGCGCGACCGCGAGTCGCTCGACCTCCCCGTGCTCATCACCGATACGTTCGGTCGGCCCTGGCGAGAAGGCTTGGTGGAGGTGGCGATCGGCATCGCGGGCTTTCTCCCGCTGCTGGATTTTCGCGGCAAGCGCGATCTCACCGGGAGAGAGCTTCATCACACAGTCGTCGCGGTGGCGGACGAGCTTGCCGCCGCGGCCGGACTGCTCATGGACAAGGACCAAGGGATCCCCGCCGTGCTCGTGCGCGGCTATCCCTACCAGCGCGGCGAAGGTCGGTCCGCGGAACTCCTGCGCGAGCGCTCCAAAGACCTCTTTCGCTAGGAGACTGCGTCGGGGGACCGCTGCCGTTGGTCGCGAACGATCTCTGGCCGAGAAACCCTGTCGAGCGAACGCGCCCCGTGTGGGCGCGGGACTACTCGTGGATCTCGACGGCGGTGCCAACTGGGATCAGCGCGTAGAGCTCCTCGATGTCGTGATCACTGACCGCGATGCACCCGTTCGTCCAGTCGGAAGCAAGGCGAAGCCTCGCCTTGCGGGCATCGGTGCCCGTCCCGTGAATACCGACGAAGGCGCCGAGCGGTGTGTTCCAAGGTGGCGTCTGGCCGGTCCTGTCGGCGATCCAAATGTCCGCCCAGGTATCCGCCGAGATCCGCCCCGCCTCGAAGGCACGATCGGCGTCGTCGCTGCCGGGATAGTTGAGCGCGAGGAACCAGCGGAAGCGGTCGCTCGGCCGCTTCTCATAGACGTAGTACCTGCCGACCGGCGTCTTTCCGTCCCCCCGGACTTCCTTCCGTCCAACCGGGGCGATCCCGAGGGAGATCGGGTAGCGGCGGATCACCTTGTCGGCATTCACTACCTCCAGGACGTGGCTCTGCTTCCACACGATGATCCGGAAGGCTCCCGCCGAAGCCCACGTGGCGAATCCGAGAAAGATGACGCCGACCCAAACCGCGACCGAGGCTCTCGACCGACCCATGCTACCCCGCATCGCGCGGTATCCTAGCGCGAGGGGCGGCACGCCGTCAAAACTTTCTGCGTGACAAACTTTCTGCGTGACAAAAAAAGGAATTTTCTGCGCAGGTACTCCTGCCCGCCGCGCGTATTGCCCGGCCTGAGCCAACGTGAGAAACTACTCCATCCGCCGTAGGAGGCCGCGCCGTACTTTCCCGCACGCCCGAACAGGAGCAGATTCTCGAGACGGTACGCCGCTTCGTCGAGCGCGAGGTGATGCCGATCGCGAGTCGCGTTCGAGCACGCCGACGACTATCCGACGCCGCTCGTCGAGCGCATGAAGGAGCTCGGCCTCTTCGGCGCGACGATCCCGGCCGAGTACGGCGGCCTCGGCCTCGACTACACGACCTACGCGATGATCGTCGAGGAGCTCTGCCGCGGCTGGATGAGCCTCTCGGGCGTCCTGAACACGCACCTGATGTTCGCCTTCGTCCTCAACGACCTTCGGCACCGACGCAGCAGAAGAAGCGCTATCTCCCGGCGATGGCGCGCGGCGAGCACCGCGGCGGCGCTCTGCCTGACCGAGCCGCACGCCGGCAGCGACATGCAGCGCATCCGCACCACGGCAGTCCGCGAGGGCGACCACTACGTGGTGAACGGCTCGAAGATGTTCATCACCAACGCCGCGCACCGCCACGCTGTTCTACCGCTCGTGGTAAGACCGATCCCGACAGCCGACCCGCCGCACAAGGGCATCAGCCTGCTCGCTCGCCGAGAAGGGCCCGGGCGTCACCGTCGGCGCGCGACCTCGACAAGCTCGGCTACAAGGGCATCGAGACCTGCGAGGTCGATCTTCGAGGACTTCCGCGTGCCGGCCGACGAACCTGATCGGCGGCGTCAGAGGGCCAGGGCTTCAAGCAGGTGCTCGCCGGGCTCGAGGTCGGACGCATCAACATCGCGGCTCGCGCCGTCGGCGTGGCGCGCGCGGCGTTCGAGGACGCGATCCGCTACAGCCAGCAGCGCGAGACCTTCGGCAAGCCGATCTGCGAGCACCAGGCGATCCAGCTGAAGCTCGCCGACATGGCGACCAAGATCGAGGCCGCGCGCCTGCTGACCTACGCCAGGCGGCGGCCATGAAGGACCGCGGCGAGCGCTGCGATCTCGAGGCCGGGATGGCCAAGCTCTTCGCCTCGGAGACCTGCCAGGAGGTCAGCCTCGAGGCGATGCGCATCCTCGGCGGCTACGGCTACATCGAAGGAGTTCCGCGTCGAGCGCTACTACCGCGATGCGCCGCTCATGATCATCGGCGAGGGCACCAACGAGATCCAGCGGACGGTCATCGCGCGGCAGCTGATCGAGCGGAATAAGATCTGAGAGAGCAACCGGCTACCGGCTGCCAGCTACCGACTAAGACGCCCCGTGCCTCTGCGGGAGCCGGAAGCCGGCAGCCGTCTTCTCACGCCGACGCCAGCTTCTCGGCGAGCTGATCCACGAGAACGGCGAATTCCGGCTCTTGGTGGCGGCGCGCTTCGACGCACTTGACGGCATGCATGATCGTCGAGTGGTCCCGCCCGCCGAACCCCGCAGCAATCTCCTCATAGGTCGCCTTGGTTCCCTTGCGTGCGAGATACATCGCCACCTGCCGGGGGAGGCGGATACGGGTCGTGCGCCCGCGACGAACGAGGTCCTCGGCTCTCAGCTGAAAGCGCTCGGCGACGATCCGCTGCACTTGTTCGACCGTGCGGGCCGGAGGGGTCCGCAGGATCGGGCGCAGGACCTCTTTGGCGAAGCCGACATCAAGCGACCGACGGCTGCAGCGACAAGCCGCGACCAACCGGTGGAGCGCTCCCTCGAGCTCACGCACGCTCGATACGACCTTGCTCGCTACCCACTGCGCCACCTCGAGCGACAGATCGAAGCCCAGCCCCTTCGCCTTGGAGGCGAGGATGGCGAGGCGAAGCGGTGCTTCGGGAATGCGAATTTCCGTCGTGAGACCGGATTCGAAGCGGCTCTGCAGCCGCTCTTCGAGATTCGAGATCGACCGCGGCGCCTGATCGCTGACGAGGACGATCTGTTTCCCCGCCGCATGCAGCGCGTTGAAGGTGTGGAAGAATTCTTCCTGCATGCGCTCCTTGCCCGCAAGAAATTGGATGTCGTCGACGATCAGCACGTCGAGCTGCCGAACGCGCGCGCGGAACGCGTCGATGGCTCCCGTGAGAAGGGCTCGAATCAAGTCGTTCGCGAAGGCTTCCGCGGAGAGCATCGCGATCCGAAGTCGCGGGCGCTTCGCGAGGGATCGAGCAATCGCGGTGGCGAGATGTGTCTTGCCGAGCCCGACGCCGCCGTAGAGAAAGAGCGGGTTGTAGGTAACGCCGGGGTGATTGGCGACTTCCCGCGCGCTCGCATGGGCAAGCGAATTGCTCTCCCCGATGACGAAGCTCTCGAATCCGTAGCGACTCGCCGGCCCGGCTTCCGCAGGCCTCGGGTCCAGGTCCACGACGGGCGGCACCCGCAGGCGGTTGACGGAGAGCACGAGCTCCGCGCCGGACCCGAGCAGCTCCCCCAGTACCCCGGCAATCTCCCCCTGAAGACGATTGCGGATCTGCTCGAGGTGCATCACGCTCGGCACTTCGCCGTAGAGCCGACGCTCGCGGATTTCCACGGGGTGAATGGCTTGCACCCAACACCCGAGCTCCGTCGCCGACAATCGCCCCTTCAACTGGCTCAGGGTCTGCTGCCAAAGCACTTGCGGCACCGCTCCCCCCTCCTGAGCGAATCCGATTATCCACACGTGGGGATAACGGATCCGCGCCCAGCGTTTCTCCCCGGTTGCAGGCAACGTCCACAGCGACGTCCACAGGTCGGACGGGAATTCCCCCTCGGCCCCCTTTTTTTCGGGGCCGTGGTTGAATTCGTGCCACCGGCATTTCTGCGTATCTCGGAGAGACGAGTTGACGCTCGAGCGCGGCGTCGTAGCGCAGCTCGAAATCGATTGCAAGAATTTTTTTCGCTCGCGTGATAGCAAGCCGTGCTGGTGATCTTCGCGCCGCAGCCGCAAGTGAATTGGAGCGAGATCTTCGGCAATGCTCGTCCCGTCGAGATCGAGATCGGCTCTGGGAAAGGCGCGTTCCTGCTCGCGTACGCGCGGCAGCATCCCGAAACGAACTTGCTCGCGATCGAGAACCAGCCGCGCTGGGCGCGATGGATCGGCGAGCGCCTGGCGCGCGCCCCGCAATCGAACGTACGTGTGCTCTGCGCCGACGCCGCCGTCGTGGTTGCGCGATTCGTGAGCGACGGCAGCATCCACGCATACCATCTTTATTTTCCGGACCCGTGGTGGAAGCGCCGCCATCACAAGCGGCGGCTCGTGCAGAGCGACTTCGCCGGCGAGCTTTGGCGCACGCTTGCACCGGGCTGCGTGCTTCATCTCGCGACCGACGTCCGCGAGCGTTTCGCGGCGATGATCGAAGAGCTCTCCCGCGCGCCCTTCACGATCGTGAGAGGGAGCGAGCCGACACCGCTCGGGCGGCCGCTCACGAACTTCGAGCACAAGTACCGCGCCGAGGGCCGCGCTCTCTACTACGCGACGCTCACCAAGCCGGCTTCAGGCTTCAGCAAGACGCCTGGAGTCTCTTGCTGAGGTCCGAGGTCTGCTATCCTCCAGCGAGCGGGGGAAACACGTTCACCTGCTGGCCGTCGCGGAGCGGCGTCTCGAGCTTCAGATAGTCGTCGCCCGACAACAGCATGCTCGCGTGCTTGGGCGGAATCCCGAGCCGCGTGATCGCGTCGGCGACCGTGGCGCCGTCGGGCAGCTCGAGCACCGCGGTGTGGTCGACGGAGTTGGGCGGTAAGAACTTGCGCAGGATCGCGTGCAGCGTCACGCGAACCGTCATGCCGGCTTCGCCATCTTCGGCAGCGCCGGCGAGCACTCGAGCGAACATCGCGGCGTAGGAGGCCGTCGGACGCAGGCCCTGCGCGACGAACTGCTTCCAGGGCTCGCGACGCTTGATCGCGTGGTGGATCACACCCATCTCGGCCACGCCGTTTTCGTCGCCGAGGAACATGGCCCCCACCAGGACGCCTCCGGAGTCGAGCACTACCTTGCGGTAGTGCGAGCTCTGGCTCGAGCCGGAGATCTCGATCGAGTCGCCCGGCGCCTCGCGGAAGCGGCCGAGCTCGGCGAGCGTGACGTCGAACAGCGCGACCACGTTCATGCCGAGGCTTCCCGGATAGGCGACGACGCGGCCGGCCATGCTCGCTCCCGCCACGCGCCCCTCGTCGACGGCCGTCGGCCAGATCGCGTGGACGGCCGGCTCGCCGCTCACGAAGTCTCGAACCTCGGCGACATCGCCCGCCGCGTAGACGTCGGCCGCGGTCGTCTGCAACGCCGCGTCGACCACGATACCCTTGTTGGTCTTGACCGCACCATTCTTCAAGCACTCAAGGTTCGGCCGCACGCCGGCGGCCACGACGAGGACGTCAGTCTCGATCTCGGAGCCGTTCTTCAACCTGACGGAGATGGCCGCACCCTTCTTCGCGACGGAATCCGCCTGACTGCTGAGCCGAAGATCGACGCCGGAACCCGTGACCGCACGGGCGAAGATCCTACCTCCTTCCGCGTCGAGGAGCTGGGGCATCAGCTGGTCGGCCATTTCTACGATCACCAGCTTCATCTTGAGCTTGCGGAGCGCCTCGGCGGCGAGCATGCCGATGAAGCCGCCGCCGATCACCAGGGCCCGCTTGGCTTTCTCGGTTGCCTTCTTGAGGCCGATCGCATCGTCGAGCGTCCAGAGGTAGTGATGCGGGACGTCCTTCAAGCCCGCAATCGGCGGCGCGATCGTTTCCGATCCGGTGCCGATCAACAGCTTCTCGTATCCGACCGTTCGACCGTCGGATAGCTCGACCCGGTGCGCCCCGGGATCGATCGCAGCGACGTTGGCCTCTTCGACGAGCGTGACACCGAGACGGTCGTAGTCGGGCTTCTGGCGGATCATCAGGCTCTCGAGCGTGCGCTGACCCGACACGTAGTACGGGAGCGCAACGCGCGAGTAGGCCACGCCTTTCTCGCGGTTGAGCACGAGGATCGAACCGTCGCGGTCATGCTTGCGGATCCAGTCGATCGCGGCGAGCGACGCGGCGCTGTTACCGATCAGGACATACTTGCCCCGCATGGTACCTCCCCGGCGTCTTACTGCCCGGATGCTCCCAACATGGCGCCGTGGGCGATCGCCGCGGCGAACTTCTGCCGCGCCGTCGCGTTGGTCTCGACCTCTTCGTAGGTGAGCGCCTGCGGCACGCAGAACTTCACGCACTGCGGGTCACCGTCACAGAAGTCGCAGTTGTGCGCTACGCCCGTGCTGGGCGTGAAGCCCATCACCCCGAACGGACAGGCCAGCAGGCACATTTTGCAGCCGATGCAGCGGTCTTCGTGAACCTTGACCTGCCCGCTCGATTCACGCGTGATCGCCACTGTCGGGCAGACCGTGGCGCACGGCGCATCGGCGCAGTGCACGCAGACCATCGGCAGGTAGAACTGCTCGTCGTAGAAATCCTGGACGCGGATCCGCGACAGCGCCGGATTAAACGCTTGCTCGTGCTCGAACGAGCAGGCCATCTCGCATTCGCGGCAGGCCGTGCACTTTTCCTGGTGGACGACGATCTGTCTCATGTCGGCTCTCCTCGACGGCGGCGCGACGCCCGCCAACGGCACCCTCTATCAAACTCGGCGGACGGATTGCCAGAAGCAAAGAGGGGACGGAATGAAGTTTCCGTCCCCTCGTGAGCGGTCAGGCATGCGTCGCTTCGCTCCCGCCGACGTGCACCGCTTCCCCGGAGCCGTTGCCGCCTCCGTTCGCCGACGGCACACCGCTGCAGAAGCCCTCGTAGTCGATGAGCTCGGTCACCGTCGGATGATCGCCGCAGACCACGCAGTTCGGGTCACGGCGGAGCTTCAATACCCGCACGTCCATCGACAGCGTGTCGAAGTGCATCATGCGACCGATGAGCGGCTTGCCGGCGCCGAGGATCAGCTTGATCGTCTCGAGCGCCTGCACGCAGCCGATCAGACCCGGGCAGCACGCCGAGCACGCCCGCTTCGGCGCACGACGGCGCCGCGCCCGGAGGCGGCGGCTCCGGGAAGAGGCAGCGGTAGCAGGGGCCCTTCGCCGGATAGAAGACACGTCGCCTGTCCCTCGAACTGGAAGATCGCGCCGTCGACGAGCGGCTTCTTCAGAATACGCAGGCGTCGTTGACGAGATAGCGCGTCGGGAAGTTGTCGCAGCCGTTCACGATGATGTCGAAGCCGCTCGAAGATGCGCCGCACGTTCTCCGACGACAGCCGCTCGCTGAACTCGACCACCTTGACGTCGGGATTGAGCGCCTGGAGCGTCACCTCGCGCGGACTCGACCTTGGGCATGCCGACGCGGTCGTTGGTGTGCAGGATCTGGCGCTGCAGGTTCGAGAGGTCGACCACGTCCGTGTCGACGATGCCGATCGTGCCGACGCCGGCAGCGGCCAGGTAGAACGCCGCCGGCGAGCCGAGCCCGCCGGCGCCGATGCAGAGCACCTTCGCGTCGAGAAGCTTCGCCTGCCCCTTCTCGCCGACCTCGGGAAGCAGGAAGTGGCGGCTGTAGCGTGTCGCCTGCTCCTGGCGTGAACTGGCGGTCGGTCGCGAAGGGTAGACCCGGCGTTCTTCCAGCCCGTGAAGCCTCCCGACATCGAGATCACGTTCGTCGTAGCCCATTTCCCGCAGGATGCGGCCCGCGAGCAGCGATCGAGTGCCCCCGGCGCAGTAGGCGATGATCGGCGTCGAGTGTCCGGAACCGACTCCTCGACGCGCATCTCGAGAAAGCCGCGGGGAAGCGAGAGCGCGCCCTCGAGATGGCCGTCGCGATATTCTTCCTTCTCGCGCACGTCGAGAAGCACGTGCTTCTCTCCGCGGTCGAGCCTTTGCTTGACCTCGGCCGGCGATAACTCAGGCACGGCCTTGCGCGCCTCCGCCATGATCTCCTTGTAGGTCTTGTCATCGAGCTCTCCTCGAAAGACGTATTCTACGCCCCAGGACCGTTGAATCAACCGAAAGGACGGCGCCCGGCTACCGGCTGCCGCAAGAGACCCCAGGAGCCTTTGCGGCAGCCGGTAGTCGGTAGCCGCTCTTTTCAGCCCGCTTTGCCGTCGAAAAGCTCGACGCGGTACTGAAGCCAGGCGTAGATTTCACGGGCGCGCCGCGGAGAAAATAGCGCCGCGCTCCAGGGAATGCCGCGCCAGAGTGGGCGGTTGCGCGATAGATACAGGCGAGGCGTGAAGCCCAGAAAAAAACGGAGCTTTTCGCAATCGAGCGCGCGCCAGAGGCCGGATCGCAAGAGGTAGTAGAGGAGCATCTTCTACCGGCTTTCGGCTACCGGCTACCGGAATGACTCCTGCCGTCCTTTGGGTAGCCGGTCGTCAGGCAGCCGGCAACCTCTTCACGACCGATAGCTCTTCAGCATGTCTTCCATCAGCGCGTCCCGCCCACGTTGTGCGATCACCCGCGAGCGCTCCATCAGGACTTCCTTGGTCTCGACGAAATCGAGTCGCGAATAGCCCCAGATTCGCGGATGGACGTTGGTGTCCATGCGGATCGCATCGCAGGGGCAGGCCTCCACGCAGTAGCCGCAGTAGATGCAGCGCAGTGTGTCGATCTCGTAGCGGGCGGGATACTTCTCGACCTTCGGATCCGGGCTCTCCGCGGCTTCGATGTAGATGCAATTCGCCGGACAGGCGGTCGCACAGAGGAAGCAGGAAGTGCAACGCACCGACCCGTCTTCCTTGAGCGTCAGGCGATGGCTCCCGCGATAGTGGTCGCCGTAGCGCTTGCGTTCCTCTGGATATTGCACGGTCACCATCGAGCGGCGGTTCTTCAGCAAGCCGACTTGGTGCGCGACGTTGAGAAAAAGATTTCGCCAGAACCGGTATCCGGTGACGACGAGCCCGCGGAAGATCTCCGGCAAGTAGATCCTCTCCCAAAACGTCATTTGCTCGAGGCGCTTCATCGATCCTCTCGCCCGCGATGATATCGAGACATCTGCGAACTATATCGGCCGTCGAAAATGCGTCAAGCGTTCGGCCGAGGAAACCGACTACCGACTACCGGCTATCGACTACCGCGGAAGGCTCCGCGGAACCCCTGCCGGCAGCCGGTAGCCTTCCTCTTCTTCACTGTACCCGCAGCTTCGCGACTTCGGCGCCCGGGAAGAATTCGCGCTCGAGGGTGTGAAATTCCAGAGTCTCGATCAGCCTCGCGGCGCGTTTGGCGCCGCTGTCGATCTCCAGCAGGCTCTGCTTCTCGGCGACCGGAAAATCGAGGGCGAAGGCGAAGAGGTTGACGAGCATCTCGTCGCTCAGTGTGGGATCGGCGAGGATTCGCAAATCCCCTTCGTGCTCCTTGCCCGCGAAGCGCCGAATGCACTCCCGGAGGGAGGTTCTGGTGGCGCTGTCGAGACGAAAATCCCGCTCGGGGGCCGCGCGCCAATCGATCGCGGCCGTGCGGTAGGGACGATCGAAGTATTGCTCGTGCGGCACGAACTCGCGGACGCCCTGGAGGAGGATGTTGGAGCGCCCGTCGGCAAGCTCGACCTTGCGAATCACCCGCCCCGCGCAGCCGACGGAGTAGACGTCCCGCCCCGACCCGCCACCGCCCTCTTCACTGCGGAGAAGAATCATGCCGATCAGCTCATCCGCTTCCGCGACCTCCTTCACCATCAGACGATATCGTGGCTCGAAGATGTGCAGCGGCAGGAGCACCTGCGGAAAGAGCACGACGTTCGGCAGCGGGAAGAGCGGGATGTTGCGTGGTAACGGCACCAATTGCCCCCGAAAGTCCCTTCCCATAGCACAAGGAGCGGCCCGGAGAGTAGGCGGAGACGGGCCTTGACCCGGTGGAACGATGCGATTACTTGCAGAAGCACCCGCGGTTCACCGAACCGGTTGTCGCGAGAGGAGGGCTGGCCATGTATGTGATGAACCTGTTCGAATCGCTCTTCCGCTGGATTCACGTCGTCGCCGGAATCATCTGGATCGGTCACCTCTATTTCTTCAACTGGGTTCAACTCTCAGTTCGAACCGACGCTCGACGCCGAGACCAAGAAGAAGGTCATTCCCGAGCTCCGTCCCCGCGCGCTCTACTGGTTTCGCTGGGGCGCGGCGTTCACGTGGGTGACGGGCGTACTCCTGCTGATGATGGTGTTCTACCATGGCGGGGCTCTGCTGGTCTGGAGTCCCGGCGCAATCGTGATGATCCTCGTCACCTTCGTGGCCGTGTTCCTCTACGATTACCTCACTACGGTGATCACCGACGCGCAGATGCAGTTTTGGGCGGGCGTGATCGTCGCCGTAGTGTTCGTCTTTCTCTGTGACTTCGTCGGCGGGTTCAACTACCGTGCCACCTCTATTCATCTCGGCACGATGTTCGGCACCACCATGGCCTTCAACGTCTGGTTCCGCATCTGGCCGAACCAGCAGAAGATCATCACCGCGATCAAGAACGGTCAGGCGCCGGAGGCGCCGCTGGTGGCGCTAGCCGGCTCACGGTCGAAGCACAACACCTACATGTCCGTACCGTTGGTGTTCATGATGCTGAACGCTCACAACTTATGGACGGACAGCGCTCCGCTGATCCTACTGCCGCTGATCGTGCTCATCGGCTTCTTCGGTACCTATCACCTCTTCAACCATGCGCCGAAGGTGAAGGGGTTCTAGTGCAGCGCGCCCAACGTCTCTTCACGGTTGGCTGCCTTGAACGGCGGTCCTTGCTCCAGTCAAGTTCGTACGAGGCACTAGACTAGCGAACGTTCGAGCCGGATACAGTCGGAACGAAGAGGTCTCAGCCGCCGAAGCGGAACTCGGCGCTAGTCGTGTGCTGGGCGCGGACGATAACTCTTGCGTCCCGCCTCCCGAACCGCTCGTGCCAGACGGCCACCGTGTACTCGCCTGCCGGGACGTTCCCAAGGCGGAACGCTCCATCTTTCCCCGTGACGGTGAAGTACGGGTGATCGAGGACGCCGACGTAGGCGCGCATCCACGGATGCACGTCGCAGCGCACGCGGACCATGACTTCGGGCTCGTCGATGTGGATCGAACGCCGGGCGCCTTGCACTGCCATCCCGAAATTCGTACCCGAGGAACGCTCGGGCTGCGTGTGCACGTTGTGCAGCGTCGGGTCGCTGTTGAGGAACTCGATCGACTGACCGGTCTCGGCGCCGGTGACCCGTGGGGCGTAGAGACAGCCGCGCTGATCGATTCGGGAAGGCTCCTTCGGCCGCTCGAAGACGCGGCCCTCGAGCCCCCTCTCGATGTAAACGAAGGCGTTCTCGACGCGACCGTCGCGAACGAGAACGTCGCCGGCGTCGGCCTTGGCCGGGTGCACCGCGGTGCAGGCAGGGTCGCCGGCGAACTCGATCTCGGCCGCCGATGGCGGCGTGCCGAGGTAGGTTACTCTGCCTTCGATCGTCCCGGCCGTCTCCGGATCAAGCGGCGTCGCCGGAGCGCGCGCGGGTGGGCCGGTGTCCGGATGAGAGCAGGCGGCGAGCAGCAGGAGCGAGGCGAGCGCTAACCTCGAAGGGAAAATACTTGGACCCCTCGAGCTCGCATCCGACTTGGCCACCACGAGCTTCTTCCCAGTCACGTCTCGCGCCTCCAAAGCCGGCTCCGCGACTCATCTGGCGCTCGCGACGCGTCCCAGTCGGGTGCGGGCTCGGTACGCTTCTTGGCTGAAATTATTTTCGCTTCGAGGCCAGGAGCGTGCGCCACGGATCGCTCCCGTTGGGCGCGATCAATGGGGATGCAACATCCTGCCGAGCTAGCGCTCGCGCACTCACCTCGTTCTCCGGCGCGCCGAAGCGCACCGCGGACAGAGGCCGTAGACGGCGAGGGTGTGCGAGGTCACCTGGAAGCCCTTCCGCTCGAGGGCTCCGAGATCGACCGCGGCCGTCCGATCGCGCGCCACGTCGTAGATCCGCTTGCACCCCTGGCAGACGAAGTGGTCGTGCGGGCGCGTCTCGGGATCGAAGCGGGCGCTCCGTCCCGAATCGTCCTGGACCGGAGCCAGCGACATGCGGCCCTCGGCGACCATGCGCTGGAGGTTGCGGTAAACCGTGCCGAGGCTGATCCGCGGCAACTCGCGGCGCACCGTGGCGTAGATCGTGTCGGCGGTCGGATGGTCGCCCGAGGCGAGCGCGGCGCGTAGGATCGCCTCCTTCTGCCGGGTGACGCGCGTAATCTGCTTCATGGGCTCGGCTCGCGCAGGTCCTCGGCGAGCGACCGGCGCACGTCCGCGGAGAGCGTCTCGCTCGCGCGGTAATTCGGGTGATCGATCACCAAGCGCACTTCCTTTGCCGCCGAGACGAGCGGCGCCTTGTCGCCGAGGGCAAAGCGAACGTACTGAACGGCGCTCACCTTGTCTTCGCGCGCACGGCCGCCTTCGAAGACGCCGTCAACCCGCGCACCGTCGAGCTCGAGCCGAGTCGCCTCGTCGAGGCCGTAGAACTTCGGCAGCTCCTCACGAACCCGGGTGGAGTCCTGGAGCTCGATCAGCAGCGTGGCGGAGAGCTCTCCGGGGCCGGGGATCAGCTCGTTGTACACGTCGATCTCGTCGCGCACGCGGTCGAGATCCACGATGCGCTCGGCGCGGATCATCTCCTGGATCTGGAAGAGCACGGTCTGGTGGTTTTCGAACACGAGCGTGATGCGGTCGCCGACGCTCACGCGGCGGTGTTTCTTGATCTCGATGATGCGCCGGCGAAGCTCGTCGCGCATGCTCTCGTAGCGTTCGAGACCGACGACGTCGTTCAACGTGACCGGGCGGACCATCGCCGTCAGCGCTCCGGCGCCAGGCCGTAACCTCGCCGCACGATCTCGATCGGATGCTCGGGCTTCTTCCCCGTCTTCCGCTCGATCTGCAGGCCGGCGAGCGGACAGTCGGTCGCCACCGTTGCCGCCTCCGCGTTCTCGATGCCGCGAAACAAGCCTCGTGCCACTTTGAGGGAGAGATCGAAGTAGTCCTTCTTGAAGCCCCAGGTGCCGTCGACGCCCGAGCAGCTCTCGATCAGCTCGATCTGCGTGTCGGGAAGGAGTCGCAAGAGGTCGCGCGACTTGAAGCCGATGTTCTGAACGCGCAGGTGGCACGGCACGTGATAGGCGACGCGTCCCGCGCCGGTCGTGAAGCCCGTGTCGAGCTTCCCCGCCTTGTGAAGCTTCATCAGATACTCGCAGAGATCGTAGGTATGCTGAGCCACCTCCTCGGCCTCAGCAGTCTTCACCAGCAGTGGGTACTCCTTCTTCAACATGTAGCTGCAGGTCGGACCGGGGACGACAACATCGCAGCCGTCGCGCACCGCACCCGTCAGCGCCGCGACGTTCTCCTTGGCGCGCGAACGCGCTCCTTCGATGTCCCCGCCATCGAGCGCCGGCATGCCGCAGCATCGCTGGGGAGGACACGAGACGGCGACGTTGTTCCGCTCGAGCACCTGCACGGCCGCTTTCCCCGTCTCGGTCTCGTTGAAGTTCACCGTACACGTATAGAAAAGCGCGGCTTTGGCGTTCTCCCCCGCCGAGCGGGTGCCGCGCTTGGCGAACCACTTCTCGAAGGTTTGCGGCGCATAATTCGGCAGATTGCGATCGCGATGGAT
Source organism: uncultured delta proteobacterium (assembly GCA_963745025.1). Classification (GTDB taxonomy): domain Bacteria; phylum Desulfobacterota; class Binatia; order JACPRU01; family JACPRU01; genus CAVQIG01. The sequence continues at coordinate 140,686 of CAVUWD010000005.1, read as the reverse complement.
GCCGAGCGTTTTCTCCATGACCGCGCGGAAAAAACGGTTGCCATTGGCGCGGTTGGCAAGTTTGGACGACAGCGTGCCGAGGCGTCCCATACCCTCGGGATTGGCCAGAACACGATCGACGATCGGCATGCCCTCGGTCTTGGCGCGCGCTGCCCTCGAACGCAGCATCAGGCGCGGAAAATCGATCTGCCAACGGTGCGGCGGCGTGTACGGACAATGCGGTACGCAGAGCTTACACTGGAAGCACTGGTCGACCACCGTGTCGACGGTCTTCCGTTCGAGCAGCGACGACACCTCGCCCGCCGCGTCCTTTCCCTCCATCGCCGCGTCGATGCCGTCGAGCAGCGTAGTGAAAGACGGGCAAAGGTTGTAGCAGCGCCGGCAATCGTGACAAACGTCGAAGACGCGGTGCTGTTCACCCTCGACTTCTTTGCGATTGAGAAACTGGGGGAATCGGGATCGAAGTTGTAGGCCATGCGAAATGACGGCTACCGGCTACCGGTTTCCGGCAAAGACTTCTCGACGTCTTTCCGGTAGCCGGTAGCCGGCAGCCTCTTTCAGCTCTTGAGACTCTCCAGCCCCTTCCCGAACCGTCCCGCGTGCGACTTCTCGGCGCGAGCGAGGGTTTCGAACCACTCGGCGACCTCCGGGAAGCCCTCCTGCCGCGCGGTCTTGGCGAAGCCCGGGTACATCTCCGTGTACTCGTAGGTCTCGCCCTCGACGGCCGACTTGAGATTCTTCTCGGTGTCGCCGATCGGCACGTTGGTCACCGGATCGCCGACCTCCTTCAGGAAATCGAGATGACCGAAGGCATGACCGGTCTCGGCCTCAGACGTGTCGCGGAAGAGGCCGCCGATATCCGGATAGCCTTCGATGTCGGCGCGACGGGCGAAATAGAGATAGCGCCGGTTCGCCTGGGACTCGCCCGCGAATGCCTCCTTCAGATTCCCGTGCGTCTTGGTTCCTTCGAGCTTTGCCATGTCGCTTGACCTCCCAATCTATAATAGTAATTGTTTCTATTAGTATTAAAGAAAGTGGCTGTCAAGCCAAAGAAGGAGTGCCTCTTCGAGGCTACCGCCAGCCTTCGAGGCCTTCGATCTTCTGCAGACTCGGCCGCTCCGCCAGCCTGTGGATCCAGCGCTTGAGCGGCTCCCACTGGGGATTCAGCTCGATGCCCACGGCCCGCAGCACCATCATGCGAGGCGCAAAGGCGGCGTCGGCGACGGAGAACTCTCCTGCCAGAAACTGTTGCTCGCCGAGCATGGAATTCACGTGCGCGAGCGCTCGCTCGATCTCTTCGCGACTCCGTCGCATGCGTTCCGCATCGCGCTCGGCGTCGACTTTGCGCACTTCGTTCATCAGCACGCCCACGGGCAAGATGAAGGCGAGATCGGCGTAGTCCTCGAGGGAACGCGCGCGGGCGCGGCCCTGAGAATCTTCGGGCAGCAGCCGCGGGTGCGGGTACTCGTCTTCGAGGTACTCGTTGATGATCGTGGAATCGTAGACGACGACCTCGTCGTCGATCAGGACCGGAACCTTACCGAACGGGTTCAGCTTGAGGAATTCCGGCCGCTTCTGCTCGCCGCGACGGAGATCGACGTTGACGAACTCGTAGGACAGCTCCTTCTCGGCCAGCACGATTCGTACCTTCTGACCGAACGGGCACTGCGGGTAGTCGTAGAGCTTCATCGTCACTATATCACCTCTCCAGGCAGTCGAATGAGCAGCCGACTTCTATGGGATTTCCTCCGCTTCCGCAATTCACGAGCCGTTCTCGGAGGCGGTTGCGGTCCGTCGAGGGAGCACTAGTGAAGGTAGCGGAGAAGCAGGGTTGCGAGACCGAGAAACGAGAGAAATCCGCAGACGTCCGTGAACGTGGTGACGATCACTCCCGAGCCAAGCGCCGGGTCTTGGCGCAACGCCCTGAGGAGCAAGGGAATCGCCGCGCCCGAGAGGCCCGCGATCACCATGTTGGTGATCATGGCGAGAAGCAGCACGGCGCCGAGCATGGGAGAACCGCGCCAGAGGTAGGCGCCGACGGCGGTGAGCAGGCCCGTGACCACGCCGATGGCCGTGCCGATGATCCCCTCCCGGAGCATCGCCCTGAGGCCCGCATCGCGGTCGATCTCTCCGAGCGCAATCCCGCGTGTGATCACCGTCAGGGTCTGCGTGCCGCCGTTTCCCCCCATGCCAGCGACGATCGGCATGAATACCGCGAGAACCGACACCTTGTGGATCGATGATTCGAACAGTCCGACCACCCAAGCCGCGAGGAACGCGGTGGCCAGATTGATCACCATCCACGGAAGCCGGCGCTGGATGACCGTGGGGAGAGGCGTGTAGATGTGCTCCTCCTCGGTCAGACCGACCATCCGGTACATGTCCTCGGTCGCCTCTTCCTTGATGACGTCGATGACATCGTCGACCGTGATCACTCCGAGCAGCCGCCGCGCATCGTCGACGACCGGCACCGCCAGCAAGCTGTACTTGCCGACGACCTGCGCCACCTCTTCCTGGTCGGCCGTCGCCAGAACGGAGACCGGGTCTTCGATCATCACCTCGCCGATCGGCTTCGTCGGCGGGCAGGTCACGAGCTTGCGGATGGGCACGACGCCGCGCAGCCGTCGGTCTTCGTCGGTGACGTAGAGATAGAAGACCTGCTCGACCTCCTCCTCGGTATGGCGCCGGATCGCATCGATCGCTTCTTGCGCCGTCGTCGACGGCGACACCGCGAGGAACCGCGTCGTCATGCGGTTGCCCGCGGTCGACTCCGGATACGCGAGCAGGCGCTCGAGCTCGCTGCGGCGATCGTCGGGGAGCTGCGCGGTCACCCGGACGCGCCGCTCCTCGGGAAGCACCTCGAGGAAGAACACGGCATCGTCGGGAGGTAGCCGACCGAGCATCCCCTCGATCTCGGTGTCGTCGAGCATCTCGAGGATCCCCCGCAGGACCTCGGCCGGAAGCTCCCGCAACGTCCGCGCCGCGCGCTGCGCCGAAAACAGGATGTCGACGACCGCACGCGTCTCGCCCGGGCCGAGCTCGGGAAGCATCTCGGCGATGTCGGGCGGATGGAGACGATCGATCAGCCGCTCGATGCGAGCCTTCGCACCGGCCCGGAGCAGCTTACGCAAGACCTCTGCGCGAACCTTCGCGGTGGCCAACAGTCCTCCCGGGAACGCTCGATGACCGGGAGGACCCGCGTCAGGGAGCTAGCATCTCCAGACCCGCCCGGTGGACGGATCACCTTGGTCGCTCGGCGACATCACAGACCGGTGACTTATGGCTCCGATCTCACGACCTTTCAAGGCGCGTCCGTGGCCATTTTTGCCGCGGAGGAAACTTTCTGACAGACGTCTCGATCAGCCACCGTAGGACGAGACGCGCATGGAGACGGAGACTGCGCGATCTGTCGGGAGACGTGCACATCGTCCCGAACGGAAGCGTCACCGTCGTCACCAACATGACCCGCGACTACTCGCGTTATCTCGTCGAGGCTCAGGTCTCCCGCCTCGAAGACCCCGACCGTGTCTTCGAGGCGCTGCGCGGGATCGGTAAGCAGATGCAGAAGGATTCGCGGCGCTTTGCCAGTCGCCTATCGTTTATCGCGCTCGACATGCGACCACGCGTGGTAGCTCGAGCGCACGAGCGGCGCCGCTTCGACGTGATGGAAGCCCATCGCCCGGGCCCGCTCGCGCAGGCGCGCAAATTCCTCGGGACTGACGAAGCGGCGGACCGGCAGGTGCTGCTTCGTCGGCCGCAGGTACTGGCCGAGGGTCAGTATGTCGCAGCCCGCCTCGCGCAAATTCCGGAACACCGCCACGAGCTCCTCGTCGGTCTCACCGAGGCCGGCCATCAGGCCGCTCTTCACCAACAGGTCGCTTCGCAAGCGCTTTGCCCGACCGAGTAACTCGAGCGAGCGCTCGTACCGCGACCCCGGCCGAACCGTCGCATAGAGCCGCGGAACGGTTTCGGTATTGTGATCGAGCACGTCGACCGGCGAATCGACGACGACGCGCAGCGCCCCCTCGTCTCCCTGAAAGTCGGGGATCAGCAGCTCCACGGCGCAATCGGGTACCTGCTGCTTGATGGCGCGCGCCGACGCGGCGAAGTGGCTCGCGCCGCCGTCGGCAAGGTCATCGCGATTGACGGACGTCACCACCACGTGTCGGAGGCCGAGGCGGGCGACGGCAGCCGCGACGCGCAGGGGCTCAAGCGGATCGAGCCGCTGCGGCGCACCGTGCTTGACGGCGCAGAAGCCGCAACTACGCGTGCACGACTCGCCCATCAGCATGAACGTCGCGGTCGAGTGCGCCCAGCACTCGCCGATGTTCGGGCAGATCGCCTCCTGGCAAACGGTCGTGAGGTTCAGCTCGCCGAGGATTCGGCGGGTGCGAAAGTACTGCTCGCCGACGGGAGCGCGGGCTCTGAGCCACGGCGGCTTGCGATCCCCGCTCACGCCGGGATCGTTCTCGGAGATCCGCGCCGCGTATCGTCGCCCGCGGCTGGGCGTGGCGCCCCGCGCCGCCGGCTGAATGGTCGTCCCGAACACGGCGGCGAACTCCTCGATGAGCCGTGCGCGCGCCTCGGCGACGCTCACGTCTCGACCGATCTCCTCGACGATCGAGGTCATCTCGACGCGGTCGATCGCGCAGGGAACGATCGCTCGGAAGTAGTCGAGATCCGTCGAGACGTTCAGAGCCAGACCGTGATAGGTCACCCAACGCCGGACGCCGATGCCGATCGAAGCGATCTTTCGCCGACCCACCCAAACGCCCGTGCGGCCTTCGATCCGCGCGCCCGCGATGCCGAAGACCGCGAGCGCGCGGGTGACGACGTCTTCGAGGCGGCGCAGATAGCGATGCAGGTCGCGCCCCTCCCGATCGAGCGAGAGAATCGGATAGGCGACGATCTGTCCCGGCCCGTGGAAGGTCGCATCGCCGCCTCGACTGATGCGGAAGAGGGGCACGCCGAGCCGTTCGGGAGCACCGCGCAGGTTGGTCCCGTCGCCACCGCGGCCGATCGTGTAGACCGGCGGGTGCTCGACGAGGAGAAGTTTTTCCGCGGCGCCCCGGTGCACTGCTTCGACCTCGCGCTCCTGGCGCTCGAGCGCGCGCGCGTATTCCAGCCGGCCGAGGTCGATGACCTCGAGCGAGCGCTCGGCACCCTCTGTCGCGGCGGGCGTCATCACAGGAGCACGAGCCGGAGCGGAGCCTCCAGCATCTCCTTCAGCGTTTTCAGGAACTGCGCGGCCTCCGCGCCATCGATCACACGATGATCGGAGGAAAGCGTCACGCGCATCGTCGGACTCGCGGCGAGCTTGCCACTTCGCACCACGGCGCGCTCGGCGACGGCGCCGACCGCGAGCACCGCCGCCTGGGGCGGATTGATCACCGCGGCGAACTCCTCGATCGGATACATGCCGAGGTTCGAGACCGTGAAGGTGCCGCCCGAGAGATCGCCGCCTTCGGCCTTGCCCGTGCGCACCCGCTCGACGAGAGCGCGCGCCTCCTCGGCGATCGTGAAGACGTCCTTCGATTCGCAGTCGTGGAGCACGGGCACGATCAAGCCCTCGTCCAGCGCCACCGCAACGCCGAGGTGGATCCCATCAGAGAACTCGACGGCGTCTTCGGCCGCAAAACGCGCATTGATCCGCGGGTGCTCGCCGAGCGCGAGCGCGACGGCGCGAAGCAAGAGGTGCGTGTAGCTCACGCCCACGTCGGGACGAATCGCGGCGAGGCTCGCCTTCAAGCGCGCGCACTCGCTCATGTCGATCTCGGCCGTCATGTAGAAGTGGGGGACCTCCCGCTTGCTGTCCGCCATGCGCCGGGCGACGGTCCGGCGGATCTTCGAGAGCTCTTCGCGACCGCTCCGCGTGGGGGCCCGTGCCGGCGCCGGCGCAGAGCGCGCGGGCGCGGCCGCCGGTCGCTCTGCTCGTGGCGCGGGCGGTCGGGGCGCGAGCGCGCGCCGTGCGTCCGGGCTCGGCGGCACGATCGCTTGCGGGCCTCGCCGTTCGGGCTTCGGCGGTCGGGCCACGGTCGGTCGGCGGCTTTCGACTTCCGGCTTGGGCGGCTCCGGGGCAAACTCGCTGCGGTCGGGCTTCGCCGCCGCCCCCTCCCCTGCGCCGTTGCCGAGAAGCGCGATCGCCTGTCCGACCGTCGCCGATCCGCCTTCCTCGATGAGGATCTTCGCCAGCACGCCTTCGACCTCGGCCTCGAGCTCCATGTCCGCCTTGTCGGTCTCGACCTCGGCGAGGACGTCCCCGACCGCCACGTGGTCGCCGGGCTTCTTCAACCAACGGAGGATCTTCCCTTCCTCCATCGTATCACTGAGCTTCGGCATGACGACGTCCACGGGCATAGCCACCTCCGATTGCGGCGATCGGGCGTCGGCTTTCCGCAACCCGCGATACGACCCGCTGAAAGCCGAAGACCGAAGGCCGAAAGCCTTCCCCGGAACAATATCGAAGTCCGGGCAGGATCGGAACAGCGAGTCCGGGACGTTGCGGCAACGTTCGCTAGAGCAGGGCGAACGAGCGCCGATGCGCGGCGCAGGGCCCGAGACGCCGGATCGCTTCGCGATGCTCCGCAGTGGCGTAGCCCGCGTGGCCGGCGAAGCCGTAGCCTGGATACTCGCGCTCGAGCTCGTACATCAGCCGGTCGCGGTGCACCTTGGCGACGATCGACGCCGCGGCGATCGAGTAGACCGTCGAGTCCCCCTTGACGAACGACGTCTGCGGAACCGCGAGACCGGGAATGGTGCGAGCGTCGACGAACACGTGGCGTGGCGCGAGCGACAACGACTCCACCGCTCGGCGCATCGCCACGAGGCCCGCGTGGTAGATGTTGAGCGAATCGATCTCCGCAACGGTCGCCATACCGACGCCGATGGCGACCGCGACACGGCGAATCTCGGTTTCGACGCGCTCGCGCGCTGGCCGCGTCATGCTCTTCGAGTCGTCGAGGTCCTCGATGAGAGGATCGCCGGGTAAGATGACCGCCGCCGCGACCACAGGCCCGGCGAGCGGCCCCATCCCGACCTCGTCGACGCCGGCGACCGGCCCGATCCCGACCTGCTCGAGCAGCTGCTCGTGCGAGCGCAGTTTCTCGAGGCGGCGCCTCTCGAGCGCCGCGATCTCGCGTTTGCCGTTGCCTGCGCCGGACACTACAGGGACGGTGCGGCCGCGCGCGCGGCCATGCTCTCTCGCCCCGCGCGGCGCGGCTCGTGGACCCTGGTCGCGGGTATGGCTCGGCGCGGCGCGGAAGGAAGGCCCAACTCGCACGCCGCCGGGCATGCGTCGCTCCCGGCCGACTCCGTACGACCCCTTCGCAAACCCGCGGCGGGTTCGATTCCGGCAGGAACACGCGGAACACCGGGGCCGGGAGCCGCTCGCCCGCGACAAGGACTTTCGCCGCCCCCGGCGCTGGTTTCTCTTGACCCGTTCCCCGGATCCGCAGGCCTCGAATGGGTCCGTTCATCGCGGCGCCGTCCCTGTTGGCTACCATCGCCTTGAGCCGTCGGAACGCTAGCACAGGTCTCCGAGGACACAAATCCAAGAGTCGAGTCGGCCGGTCCTGTCGCCGGCGCAGCCCGCGCCGTGCTCGCTGGGCGGCACCCCTGTGCTCTTGAAGGACGAGCCGGATCCGGGGATCGGCGAGAAGACCACGGATGAACGCGCTGATACCACGCGCCGCCTTGGAAAGTCCAAACTGCTTCGGCGACCCCGATTCCATTCGCGAACGCGGCTGTTATAGTTCGCGGTCTCATGATCGAGGTCCGCGGCGCTCGCGAGCACAACCTGAAGGGAATCGACGTCGCGATCCCGCATCGATCGCTCACCGTCGTGACCGGCGTTTCGGGGTCTGGAAAGTCGAGCCTCGCCTTCGACGTCCTCTATGCGGAGGGGCAGCGACGCTACGTCGAGAGCTTTTCGGCATACGCGCGCCAATTTCTCGACCGCATGAACAAGCCGCACGTCGACTCGATCCGCGGCATCCTGCCGGCGATCTCGATCGATCAGCGTCGGCGGGTGGCGACGTCGCGCTCGACGGTGGCGACGATGACCGAGCTGCACGATCATCTGAAGCTGCTGTTCGCCAAGGTCGCCACACTTCATTGCCGGGGCTGCGGACGCCCGATCAAGCGCGACAACCCGGAGTCGGTCTACCGCCGGCTGCGCGAGGGCGCGCGCTTTCTCGTGCTCTTTTCCGTATCGGCTCCGGCGCGGCTCCCGTGGGGAGAGATTCGCGGCGGCCTCGAGCGCGCCGGTTTCACGCGCGTGCTCCTCGGCGGCCAGATCGTTCCGCTCGAGACGCTCGACAAGAAGCCGCGCGAAGCCTTCGAGGTCGTCGTCGATCGCCTGGTCGCGAGCGCCGGGCAACGCAAGCGGATCGTCGACTCGCTCGAGCAGGCCTTCCATTTCGGCAAAGGGCACGCGAGCCTCTTCTTTCCCGACGAAGGCGCTTCGACGGGGGTCGGCGCGGGCCGGCGGGAGACCTTCTCCACCGAGCTCGAATGTCCCGCCTGCCAGATCCGCTACCGCGAGCCGTCGTCGAACCTGTTCTCGTTCAACAGCCCGCTCGGCGCCTGCGCCAAGTGCCGCGGCTTCGGCCGCACGATCGGCATCGACATGGGACTCGTCGTCCCCGATCCGCGGAAATCGATCCGCGAGGGGGCGATCAAGCCCTGGGCGATCAAGGCGGCGGAGGGGGAGCGAAACGAGTGCCTGAAGTTTTGCCGCCAGAAAAAGATCCCGACCGATCTGCCATGGTCCGATCTCGCCCCCGAGCAGCGGCGAATGCTGCTCGAGGGCGACGGCAAGTACTACGGTGTTCGTGGCTGGTTCCAGTGGCTGGAGACCAAGACGTACAAGATGCACGTCCGCGTGTTTCTCTCGCGCTACCGAAGCTACGACCTCTGCCCCGATTGCAACGGCGCGCGGGTGCGGCCCGAGGCGCTCGACTGGAAGATCGACGGGTCCGGACGTCCGACGGACGTCCGGACGCGACCGACGGGAGCCGGGGCCACGATCGAGGAAGGGCGAGGCAACTGGAAGAACATCGGGGAAATCCACGCGATGAGCGTCGCCGAGGCGCGCGACTTCTTCCAGCGGCTCGAGCTCGGGCGAGCGCAAGCGGAGGTCGCGAAGCTCGTGCTCGACGAGATCCGCTCTCGGCTCGGTTATCTCGTGGACGTCGGTCTCGGCTACCTGACGCTCGACCGGCAGTCGCGCACGCTTTCCGGCGGCGAGCTCGAGCGCGTCGACCTGACGACGGCGATCGGCTCGTCCCTGGTGAACACGCTCTACATCCTCGACGAGCCGTCGATTGGGCTCCATTCGCGTGACTCGAGCCGGCTCGTCGGCATCCTCAAGAAGCTGCGCGACAACGGCAATACGGTGGTCGTCGTCGAGCACGATGCAGAGGTCATCCGCTCGAGCGACCACGTGATCGACCTCGGCCCCGGCGCCGGCGAGCACGGCGGGCAGCTGCAGTTCGCGGGCCCGACCGCCGAGCTGCTCGACTGCCGCGAGTCGCTGACCGCCGACTACCTCTCCGGCCGCAAGCAGATCCCATTGCCTACCACGCGGCGGCCGGGCATGCAGGGCCGGCTGCGAGTGCGCGGCGCGCGTGCCAACAACCTGAAATCGATCGACTGCGAGGTCCCGCTCGGCACCCTCACCTGCGTCACGGGAGTCTCGGGCTCCGGGAAATCGACGCTCGTCGAGGAGATCCTCTACCGAGGTCTCAAGCGCCTGCTCGGCGAGCCGGCCGGCATCCCCGGTGAGCACGACGCGATCGAAGGTTGGCAGCCGATCGCCCGCGTCGTACTGGTCGATCAAACCCCGATCGGCACGACGCCGCGCGCAAACCTGCTCACCTACATGGGCGCCTACGACGCCGTACGGCGGCTCTTCGCCGCGTCCGACCTCTCGCGGTTACGCGGCTACACCGCCTCGACGTTCTCGTTCAACGTCGAGGGCGGGCGGTGCGAGTCCTGCCGGGGCGAGGGCTACGAGAAGGTCGAGATGCAGTTCCTCTCGGACGTTTACGTGCCATGCCCGGAATGCCAGGGCGCTCGTTTCCGCCCGGAAGTGCTGGAGGCCAAGGTACGCGACCGCTCGATCCGCGACGTTTTCGAGACGACGGTCGCCGAGGCCGCGGAGTTCTTCGGCGAGAGCGCGGAGATCGTCGCGGCACTCGAGCCGCTCGTCGCCGTTGGTCTCGACTACGCGCGGCTCGGTCAGGCGCTCACCACCCTCTCGGGAGGCGAGGCGCAGCGTCTCAAGCTGGCCTCCCATATCGCCGCCCCGCCGGGCGAGGAGAAGCCGACGCTCTTCCTCTTCGACGAACCGACGACGGGACTCCATTTTCACGACGTGCGGAATCTCCTCGGAGCCTTCGACCGGCTGATCGAGCGCGGCCACACGGCGCTCGTCATCGAGCACAACTTGGAGGTCGTGAAGTGCGCCGACTGGGTGATCGATCTCGGGCCGGAAGGCGGCGACGCCGGCGGGAGCGTGATCGCCGTCGGGACGCCGGAAGAGCTCGCGCGCGTGGAGGGCTCGCATACCGCCCAGTATCTGAGACCGCTGCTCGCCCTTGGAGACGCTTCGGGCGAGCGGAACGTCGTGCCCGCACGCGCGCAGCGGGCCGAATCACGAGGACTTCCGTCGGACGATGCCATTCGCGTGATCCGTGCGAAGGAGCACAATCTACGGGGCATCTCGGTCGACGTGCCGCGCGACGCGATCGTCGTCGTCACCGGCCTTTCCGGCTCGGGCAAGTCGACACTGGCGTTCGACATCATCTATGCCGAGGGGCAGCGCCGCTACATCGACAGCCTCTCGGCCTATGCGCGGCAGTTCCTCAAGGTGCTCGCCAAGCCCGACGTCGAGCTCCTGTTCGGCGTTCCGCCGACGGTGGCGATCGAGCAGCGGACTAGCCGGGGCGGGCGTAAGTCGACCGTCGCGACGATCACGGAGATCTATCACTATCTGCGGCTGCTTTACGCGAAGGTCGGCGAGCAGCACTGCACGCGCTGCGATCGCTCGATTCGTCCGCAGACGCGAGCGCAAATCTTCGATCGACTGCGGAAGGACCTCGGGCCCCGACGCGGCGAGCTGCTCGCTCCGGTGGTGCGCGGCCGGAAGGGATTCCACAAGGAGATCCTCGAGGGGGCGCGAAAGCTCGGGTGCCGCGCGGCACGCATCGACGGCCGGCGCGTCGCGCTCGACCCCACGCCCAAGCTCGCTCGCTTCCAGGAGCACGACATCGACGTCGTCGTCGGCGAGGTAGGCGCGCGCGACGAAAACGCACGCGAAGTGCTCGACCGGGCGCTGCGCCTTGGCGCGGGTACGTGTCACGTGCTGGTCGCCGCAGTGGAGCGCGTCTACAGCGAGCGGCTCTACTGCCCGCCGTGCGGACTCGGCCTCGACCCGCTCGACCCGCGACTGTTCTCCTTCAACAGCCGCCAGGGCGCGTGCCCGGAGTGCAGCGGCTCGGGCACGCTTTGGGAGTTCGATCCCAACCGTTTGATCGATCCCAACCGGCCTCTCGGCGAAGGACTCTACCCGTTTTGCGATCCTCCGCTCGACCGTCATCGCGGCAAGGCGCTTGCGCTTCTGCGCGCGCTCCGTGTGCCGCTCGCCAAGCCGTTCGCCGACTTTTCCGCGCGGCAGCAAGAGGTCGTTCTGCGGGGCACGACGGACCATCACGGCCTGCTCGGATTCCTCGACGAGCTGTGGGAGGACGAAGAGCTGCAGGAAGCGCTCTCCCCGTTCCTCGGCGAGAGCCCTTGTCCGGCATGCGCGGGTCAGCGTTTGAAGCCGCAAGCGCGCGCCGTGCGCGTCGGCGGCAAGACGATCTCCGAAGTCACGGCGGCGACCGTCGCCGAGGCTCGCGCGCTCATCGCGTCGTATCGCTTCGGCGAGCGCGACCACCGGGTCGCTGCCGACATCCTGAAGGAGATCGAGCCGCGCTTGCGCTTCCTCGAGCGGGTCGGCCTCGGCTACCTCACGCTCGATCGGCGCGCCGACACGCTCTCCGGCGGCGAAGCGCAGCGCATTCGGCTGGCGGCACAGCTCGGCTCCAACCTACAAGGTGTCTGCTACATCCTGGACGAGCCGACGATCGGCCTTCATCCACGAGACAACGAGATGCTGCTCGGGATGCTGCGCGAGCTCCGCGACCGAGGTAACTCGGTGATCATCGTCGAGCACGACGAGGCGACGATCCGCAGCGCCGACGTCGTCGTCGATCTCGGTCCTGGCGCCGGCAACCGCGGCGGCGAGATCGTCGCCGTGGGTCCGCCCGCCGCGCTCGAGCGCGAGCCGCGATCGGCGACCGGCCGCTACCTCGCACAGGTGCCGGGCCGCATCGGTCAGCCGCGTCCGGTCGACCGCCTGCCCCGGCTGAAGATCGTCGCCGCCGCCGAGCACAATCTGAAGAACGTCGACGTCGAGCTCCCGCTCGGCGCCTGGACGTGCGTCACCGGGGTATCTGGCTCCGGCAAGTCGACGCTGGTCCGCGACGTGCTCTACCGCGCGCTCAAGCAGAAGCTCGGCCAGTTCGCCGGTCCCGTCGGACGCCACCGGCGCCTGACCGGCGCGGAGGCCGTGGAGCGCGTGTACGAGGTGGATCAGACCCCGATCGGCCGAACCCCGCGCTCGATCCCGGCCTCGTACGTCGGCTTCTTCGACGAGATCCGCCGGCTCTTCGCCGGCACGCCGGAGGCGCGGCTCCGCGGCTACACCCCGTCGCGGTTCTCGTTCAACGTCAAGGGCGGACGGTGCGAGGGGTGCGCCGGTCAGGGACGCATCCGTATGGAGATGAGCTTCCTTCCCGACGTGTACGTCGCCTGCGAAGAGTGCAACGATCGGCGCTTCAACGAGGAGACGCTCGCGGCGACCTACCGCGGCAAGTCGATCGCCGACGTGCTGGCGATGACGATGGAAGAGGCGCTGGAGCTCTTCTCCGCCGTCCCCTCGATCGAACGCTGCCTGCGCCTCCTCTGCGACATCGGACTCGGCTACCTCACGCTCGGCCAGCCTTCGAACACGCTGTCCGGCGGCGAAGCGCAGCGCATCAAGCTCGCCTACGAGCTCTCGAAGGAGTCGAAGGGCTCGACCCTCTACGTGCTCGACGAGCCGACCACCGGCCTCCACTTCGCCGACATCGAGTGCCTGATCGGCGCGCTCCATCGCCTCGTCGACCGCGGCAACACCGTGGTGACGATCGAGCACAATCTCGACATCGTCAAAGAGGCCGACTACGTGGTCGATCTCGGGCCCGAAGGGGGCAGCGCGGGAGGACGGATCGTGTTCTCGGGACCGCCCGAGCAGCTCCTGGTCGACGGCGCGGGCTCCCACACCGCACGCTTCCTCCGCCAGCACCTGCGCCTGGAGCCCGCCAGCTGTCTGTCGGCCGCCGGATAGCCGGTCGAGCCCAGCGGGATTTCGCGTTGACGCACGGAAACTACACGGTGTCCGGTCGGCAGTTCACTCCGTGGTCACTCGAGCCCGATCGCCTCGACCGAGCTCGATGCCGCGGATCGATAGCACGTTTCCGCCATCGCCACGCTCCACAGGCCGTCTTCGAGCGTGATCGGCGGCGGCGAGCCGTCGCGCAGCATGCGGGCGAAGGCGCGGAGCGCCTCCCGTACCGTCGGTGCCGGCGGCGGCACCTCGAGCGGCTCCCGCTTCGTGCCGGTGATGCGCAGCGCGGAACCGTGCACGTGATCGGCGAAGATCTGCCCCTTCTCGCCGACGATCTCGATCCCCCCGGAGCGGCTGGCCGTGGCACGCGACCCGCTCACCACCGCGAGGAGAGGCCCGGAAAAAGAGAAGACCGCCGCGAAGTTGTCCTCGCTCCGCCGCGTCACGACCCGGCAGGTTTCGGCCCTGACCGCGCGGGGGTTCTCCCCGGTGAAGAAGCGCAGCAGATCGAAGCTGTGGACGCCGGTGTGCAGCAGGTTGCCCCCGCCCGACACGCGCGGATCGTCGAGCCAGTCGAGGCGTGAGGGCTCGAAGCGCTGCGTGAGCGACAATTGGTGAAGCGCGCCGAGGCGCCCGAGGTCGTCGCGAACCGCTCGAACGACGGAGTTGAAGCGCAGCGTGTGGGCGACCATGCACGGAACCGCCGCGCCGCAGACGGCGCGGCGGATCTCCAGGGCCGCGCCGACGCCCGGGGCGAGCGGCTTCTCGACGAGAATCGCCTTCCCCGCTCGGGCGGCCGCCGTGCAGATCTCGACATTCAGCGTCGGCGGCACCACGGCGATGACCGCCGCGATCTCCGGCGAGGTGACGAGCTCGCGAAAGTCATCGAGGTAGCGTGCGCCGACACGTTCGGCCTGGGCGTACCCGGCGGCTCGGTCGCGACGACAGAGTAGGCGCACCGAGAGCTCGGGCACCTCTTCGTGGATGTGCCGAAGGTAGCGCTCGCCGTGCTTACCCGCGCCGACGAGGCCGACGGGGATCGGAGCAGCGCTCACGCCGCGAGGACTTGCCGGCGCCACGCCGCGAAGCTGCCCTCGAGCGTGAAGTCCACCGGGTGACTCGTCAGGCCATCGAGCTCGCGGACGTCCACGCAGTCGAAGACCTCGAACGCCAGGACGAACGAGCGATCGGCGCCGTTTCGGACGTGAACGCCGAACGTCGTGTCGAAGTACCCGAGTCGACGGAACCGCTCTGCGGCGTCGCGCATGCGACTCTGCAGCGCCGCGAAAAACTCCACCGACGGAAACCGGACTCCCATTCGTCCTCCTCGACAGGTCATCCTCCTCGACAGGCGGTCGGACGTCGACTATAGGACCTCCGCTGCGGCGCAACAAGCCAGCGGACGCCGCGTTCCAGCCGCTCGTAGCACGGTCCGCAACGCCAGAACCGAAAGGAGTCGCCATGGATTTACAGCTCGGGGGTAAGGGGGTCATCGTCACCGGAGCGAGCCGGGGGATCGGTCGCTCGATCGCGTTTGCCTTCGCGGGTGAAAAGGCGAACCTCGCCATCTGCGCGCGCGGCGAGGAGGGGTTGCGCAAGGTCGCGGAGGAGCTCTCCGCGAAGGGCGTGAAGGTGCATGCCGCCGCCTGCGACGTCGGCGACGAGAAGCAGCTCGCCGCGTTCCTCGACGGAGCGGCGAAGGCACTCGGCCGCATCGACGTGCTGGTCAACAACCCGTCCGCCCTCGCCCTCGCCGATGACGAGTCGGGGTGGAAGGCGAGCTTCGAGATCGACCTGATGGCGGCCGTGCGCGCCAGCTGGAAGGTCGTGCCGTGGATGGAGAAGGTCGGCGGCGGTGCGATCATCCACATCTCCTCGATCTCGGGGCGCATGGGCGGCCAGCCGCCCGCGTACGCCGCCGTCAAGGCGGCGATGATCAGCCACGCCAAGAATCTGTCGACCGCGCTCGCCGCGAAGAAGATCCGTGTCAACGTCGTGGCGCCGGGCGCAATCGACTTCCCCGACGGCTTCTGGGACATCGTGCGCAAGAACGACCGGCCGATGTACGACGGCATCCTCGCCACCATCCCGTCGGCCCGCATGGGAACGCCGGAAGAGGTCGCGAACGCGGTCGCGTTCCTCGCCTCGCCGTGCGCGAGCTGGGTGACCGGCGTCACGCTCGACGTCGACGGCGGACAGTTCCCCGGCAACGCGTGAACGCGGCTTTCGGCTGCCGGCGATCGGCAAGAGACTGCGCGACGTCCTTGCCGATAGCCGACGGCGGAATGCCGATCGCCCATCTTGCAGCCTCGGAGTCGCTTGCGTAAGTAGGATGCATCCCATGGCTCGACGTCTCGCGCTTCTCTTCGCCGCGCTCCTAGTCGCCGCCTCGCTCGGCGCGTGCAAGAGCAAGCCGACGGACGAGATCGTCATCGGAGAGTTCGCCTCGCTGACGGGCGGCACCGCCACCTTCGGCCGATCGAGCAATGCGGGCGTTCAGCTCGCGGTCAACGAGATCAACGCGGCCGGCGGCCTGCTCGGAAAGAAAATCCGCGTCGTGGTCGAGGACGATCAGAGCAAGCCGGAAGAGGCGCGCACCGCGGTGCTGAAGCTACTCAAGCAAGACGAGGTCGTGGCGGTGCTCGGCGAGGTCGCGAGCTCGCGGAGCCTCGCCGCGGCTCCTGAATGCCAGCGCGCGGGAGTGCCGATGATCTCGCCGGCCTCGACCAATCCCAAGGTCACGGCAGTCGGCGACTACATCTTCCGCGTCTGCTTCATCGATCCCTTCCAGGGCTCGACGATGGCGAAGTTCGCGGCCGAGACCCTGCACGCCAAGAGCGCCGCGATTCTGCGCGACGTGAAGAACGACTACAGCGTCGGCCTCGCCGACTTCTTCCGCGACGAGTTCACGCGCCACGGCGGCAAGATCCTGACCGACGTCTCGTACTCCGAGGGCGACATCGACTTCAAGGCCCAGCTCACCGCGATCCGCGGGGTCCGCCCCGACGTGATCTTCGTTCCCGGCTACTACACCGAAGTCGGGCTGATCGCGCGGCAGGCGCGCGAGCTCGGCATCACCGTGCCGCTGCTCGGCGGCGACGGCTGGGACTCGCCACGCACCGTCGAGATCGGCGGTGCGGCGGCCAACGGCTGCTATTTCTCGAACCACTACTCGGCGGACGATCCGAACCCGGTCGTGCAGAGCTTCATCCAGAAGTTCCGTCAGAAGTACGCCGAGATTCCCGATGCGATGGCCGTGCTCGGCTACGACGCCACGCAGGTGCTCGCCGACGCCATCCGTCGCGCCGGCGCGACCGACGGCAGGCGGCTGCGCGATGCCATCGCCGCCACCAAGGACTTCCCCGGCGTCTCGGGTCAGATCACGATCGACGACGAGCGCAACGCGCGGAAGTCGATCGTGGTGCTGAAGATCGACGGCGGAAAGGTGAAGTTTTTCGCGAAGGTCGAGCCCTAGCGGCTGTCGAGCTACCGGCTACCGGCTACCGGCGAAGACGCCCGACGCCTTCCGGTGGCCGGTAGCCGGTAGCCGGAGCCGTCCGTGAACGAGCTCCTCCAGCAGATCGTCAACGGCATCGCCTGGGGCAGCCATCTACGCGCTGATCGCGCTCGGCTACACCATGGTCTACGGCATCCTGCGCCTGATCAACTTCGCGCACGGCGACGTCTACATGATCGGCGCGTTGGTCGCGTATTACGCCGCGCGAGCGCTGCTCGCGCCCGAGACCTCGTCGGCGGCGGCGTTCTTCGCCCTGCTCGCGCTGTCGATGGTCGCCTGCGGCGCTCCTCGGCTTCTTGATCGAGCGCCTCGCCTACCGCCCGCTCCGCCGCGCCCCGCGGCTCACCGCGCTGATCACCGCGATCGGCGTCTCGCTCTTCCTCGAGAACGGCGGCCAGCTCGTGTTCGGTCCCGATCCGAAGTTCTTTCCGCAGCTCCTCGAGACGCACGAGCTCTCTCCGGGCGCGGCATCGTCGTCACGAACGTGCAGCTTCTCGTCCTCGCCGTCTCCCTCACCCTGATGGTCGGCTTGCAAGTCCTCGTTCTTCGCACGCGCGTCGGCACGGCCATGCGCGCCGTCTCGTACAGCGCCGAGGCCGCGAGCCTGATGGGCATCGACGTCGACCGCATCATCTCGCTCACGTTCGTGCTCGGCTCGATGCTTGCCGGCGCCGCCGGAGTGCTGGTCGGGCTCTCCAACCCGAAGATCGACCCGCTCATGGGGATCATGCCCGGCTTGAAGGCGTTCGTCGCCGCGGTGGTCGGCGGGATCGGCAACATCCCCGGCGCCATGGCGGGCGGCATCCTCATGGGTCTCGCCGAGGTGCTGGTGGTCGGCTACGTCTCCTCGACCTACCGGGACGCGATCGCCTTCGTGATCCTCATCGTCGTGCTCCTGGTCCGACCCTCGGGGCTCTTCGGGGCGTCGCTGTCAGGAGAAGGTCTGAGTGAAGCAGCTGGCGGGCGCCGCGTTCGGGGTGGCCGCGCTCGCGGCGCTCGGTTGGCTGCTCGATCGCCATCTGAACGCGTATTACCTGAACGTACTCGTCCGTATCGGCATCAACATCATCCTCGCCGTCAGCCTGAACCTGATCAACGGTTTCACCGGCCAGTTCTCGATCGGGCACGCGGGGTTCATGGCGATCGGCGCCTACACCTCCGCGGCCGTGAGCGTCTACGGCGGCCCCGGGCTCCACGCCGCGCTCGATCCGATCACCGGCCGCCGCGGGTGCCGACCTCGTGCTGCTGACCGTCGCGCTCGCCGCGGGCTCCGCGCTCGCCGCGTTGGCCGGCGTGCTCGTCGGCGTTCCCACCTTGCGGCTGCAAGAGCGACTACCTGGCGATCGGCACGCTCGGCTTCGGCGAGATCATCCGCGTGCTGATTCTCAACCTCGACGTCGTCGGCGGCGCCCGCGGTTTCACCGGCATTCCGGCGTTGGCGGGATTCTCCTGGGTCTACCTGTTCGTCGTCGGGACGATCGTCACGGTGCATCGCATGGTCCGCTCGGCGCGCGGTCTCGCGTTCCTCGCCGTGCGCGAAGACGATCTCGCCGCGGACGTCATGGGCATCGACTCGACCCGCTACAAGGTCACGGCGTTTCTCGTTGGCTCGTTCTTCGCGGGCATCGCCGGCGGCCTGTTCGCGCACTTCGATGCGTACCTGCACACCAACTCGTTCACCTTCATGCGTTCGATCGAAATCATCGT
This sequence comes from uncultured delta proteobacterium, assembly GCA_963745025.1. Classification (GTDB taxonomy): domain Bacteria; phylum Desulfobacterota; class Binatia; order JACPRU01; family JACPRU01; genus CAVQIG01. The sequence continues at coordinate 122,030 of CAVUWD010000005.1, read as the reverse complement.
CATGGTGGTGCTCGGCGGCATGGGAAGCATCAGCGGCTCGGTGGCATCCGCCGCGCTCCTGACGCTCCTCCCCGAGCTGCTGCGCCGGGTCGGGGAGTATCGCATGGTGATCTACTCGCTCACGCTGATCGTGCTGATGCTCACGCGCCCACAAGGCGTGCTCGGCGATCGGGAGCTCGACCTCCGGCCGCTCGTCAGCCGGCTGCGGCGCCGCCGGCGGGAGGAGGCCGTCTGAGCGCATCGATTCTGCTCGAGGCGCGCGGCTGCACCGTCGCGTTCGCGGGGCTGAAGGCGGTCTCGAGCCTTTCCTTGCAGATCGGTTCGGGCTCCATCGTCGGCTTGATCGGGCCGAACGGCGCCGGCAAGACGACGGTGTTCAACATGTTGACCGGGATCTACGAGCCGGTTGCGGGCGAGATCGTCTTCGACGGAAAGAATCTCCGCGGCCGCAGGCCTGCGCAAGTGAACCGGCTCGGCATCGCGCGCACGTTCCAGAACATCCGGCTGTTCGCGAACCTCACTGCCTACGAGAACGTGCTCCTCTGCTGCCACGCGGAGCTGACGGCGGGCCTGGTGGCCGCGACCCTGCGCACGCCTGCGCATCGTCGCTCCGAAGCGAACGCGCGCGAGGCTGCGTTGGCGATCCTCCATGAGCTCGGCCTCGAGCGCGCCGCCGACGAGCGGGCGATCAACCTGTCGTATGGCGATCAGCGACGTCTCGAGATCGCCCGCGCGCTCGCCACGCGTCCGCGTCTGCTCTTGCTCGACGAGCCGACGGCCGGAATGAATCCGAGCGAGAAGGCCGAGCTCACCGCGACGGTGGCGGAGCTCCGTGCACGCCGCGGGCTGACGATCTTGCTGATCGAGCACGACATGCGGGTGGTGATGAGCATTTCGGAGCGGATCGTCGTCATGGATCACGGGGAAGTGATCGCCGAAGGCTCGCCGCAGGACGTCCAGACGAACCCGGAAGTGATTGCGGCCTATCTCGGCGAGGATGCGGCGACGCGGTGATAGCGGCGAACGCTCCGGGCGGAATCGGCGCGCCGCTTCTCGAGGTTCGCGGTCTGAAGGTCCGCTACGGCGTCATCGAGGCGCTCCACGGGGTCGACCTGGCCGTGGCTCGCGGCGAGATCGTCACCGTGATCGGTGCCAATGGCGCCGGCAAGACGACGCTCCTCAAGACGATCTCCGGGCTCGTGCCGGCCACCGAGGGAGCCATCGTCTATGACGGCGCCTGCGAGCTCACGAGCCTCAAGCCGCACCAGGTCGTCGCCCGCGGCATCAGCCACGTCCCGGAGGGACGGCGCATCTTCCAGAATTTGACCGTGCGCGAGAATCTGAGCCTCGGCGCGTACCTGCGAAGGGACCACCAGGCGATCGAGCGCCAGCTCGGCGAAATCTTCTCGCTCTTTCCGCGCCTGAAGGAGCGGCTCGCGCAGAACGCCGGCACCTTGTCCGGCGGCGAGCAGCAGATGCTCGCGATGGCGAGAGCGCTCATGGCGGCGCCGACTCTGCTGCTGCTCGACGAGCCTTCGCTCGGTCTGGCCCCGAAGCTCGTGCGCTCGATCTTCGAGATCATCCGCGTGATCCGCAGCCGCGGCACGACGCTCTTGCTCGTCGAGCAGAACGCCCGCATGGCGCTCGAGGCGGCGGATCGCGCCTACGTCCTCGAGACGGGCAGCGTCGCGCTCGCCGGCGCGGCGAAGGATCTCGCGGACGACGAGAGGGTACAACGCGTCTACCTGGGCGGCGACGTTTGAACCGGACATCGCCTACTGCGGTCAAGAGAACCGAGGGCTAGCCGCGTTTTCTGGCGACATCACCAACCCGAATCACGCCGCCTTGAACCACTCTGGCGTTCACGCCGCGCAGATTCAGCGCTCTGCCAACCGGCGAATTCACCCACGCCATCGCATCGAGACCAAATCGGGCGACGAATTTGTTACAGCCGGTGTGCGGCTGAGCCGTGATCTCGATCACCGCCGATCCAAGCGTCAGTTGCGTGCCTGGCGGCAGATTGTCCGCGCTCAGGTCCATGTTGATGAACAGCTGATCACCGGCGAGCGGCCAGCGATCCTTCTCCTGGGCCACAAGGGCAACGGCCCGGGCGTTCATGATATTGAGCTGCATGTCGGGATGCGGGGATCCGTCCGGCGTCCGCCCGCTGGATCGGATTCGCCATGTGTCGCCGACAAGCCCTTCCGCGGGATCGAGCTCGCCCTGTTCCAGCACCTCCCGAGTGTCGATCTCAGGCCGACGGACAATCATCTCCAGCACACCGTCGTCCTTGGGCGAGCGCCGGATCTCGTCCAGCCCCGCTGCCAGTTCTTCTTTCGTCAAGTGCCTCACGCTCGCCGTCATTGCGATCCTTTCTGGCTGTCCCCTCTAGGCCAATCCGGCTAAAGCCGGATTCCACATCACATGTGGCGTCCGACTTTAGTCGGACATGCTCCTAGCTGATATGGAACGACCCTTCGTCAAGTGACGACGGCGGTCGTCGTGCCTTCAAGTCTCCTCCTTTGTTTGTCGAGCCGCGGGGAGCCGCAAAGGACGGACGAGGTGAATGTCGCGTCCCAGGCTTGAACGGACCCACGTACGTGGTTGTCGCCACATCCCCCTGTGGTGGGTCTAAGGACCTGGGCTGATCGTACTCAAAGGGGGCGAACGCGAGCGTACCTCATGGGGCAATGAGTCGCAGTTTGGGGAAGTAGGTCCGGTAGCGCGCGGCGTCGCGTGTGAGCAGCTTCATGCCCGACACGCTGGCGTGAGCGCCGATGTAGAAGTCCGGCAACGGGGACGAGCGGGCGCCGCCGCGCTTGCGGTACGCCAGAAAGCACTTGCCGGCAAGGAAGGCGGCTTCCCACGGAAGCGCCAACCGATGGAAGGTCGGCGCGGGAATGGCGGCGTCGAGGTCCTCGATGCGCACGAACCCGATCGATACCTCCGCATAGATGATCGGGTTGACCGCGAGCACTTCTCGCTCGGCCTGCTCGGCCAGTGCCTCCGTCGACCACGCACACCAGTGCGGATCCTCCGTCAGCACATCGAGGAGAACGTTACTGTCCACCAGAACCGGCATCACCTCTCGCCGCGCGTGAGCGCCATGATCTGGTTCGTGGTCATGCCACTGGTCGCCTTGCCCCTGAGGTGTTCGACGATACTGTGGCCGCGTCCGCGGTTGCGGCGGCCCCGAGTCTTTCGGATCCGCACGGTGGTGCCCTCGACCTCGAAGTCGACCTCGCTGTTGGGTAGCAGCCCCAGCCGCTCGCGGATGTCGACCGGAATCGTAACCTGTCCCTTCGATGTAATGCGCATGGCGGTCTCCTCGACGGTAATACTTGGCGTATTCTTACTATCGCAAGGCATCTCGGCGCCCGTCAAGCTCCGCCCGCCTGTGAGGCGTGAGAGCCACCCGGCTCGTGAATTTCATCGGAGTGATGTTCACGCTGGCTGAGGTGCCCCAGACCCGCCACGCGCAGTTGACGGCGGGCCTGGTGGCCGCGACCCTGTGCGCCCGCGCATCGTCGGTGCGAAGCGAACGCGCGCGAGGCCACGCGAGCGATCCTCCGCGAGCTCGGTCAGGTCGTCGCCCGCGGCATCAGCCACGTCCCGGAGGGACGGCGCATCTTCCAGAATTTGACCGTGCGCGAGAATCTGAGCCTCGGCGCGTACCTGCGGAAGGGACCACCAGGCGATCGAGCGCCAGCTCGGCGAAATCTTCTCGCTCTTTCCGCGCCTGAAGGAGCGGCTCGCGCAGAACGCCGGCACCTTGTCCGGCGGCGAGCAGCAGATGCTCGCGATGGCGAGAGCGCTCATGGCGGCGCCGACTCTGCTGCTGCTCGACGAGCCTTCGCTCGGTCTGGCCCCGAAGCTCGTGCGCGCGATCTTCGAGATCATCCGCGTGATCCGCAGCCGCGGCACGACGCTCTTGCTCGTCGAGCAGAACGCCCGCATGGCGCTCGAGGCGGCGGATCGCGCCTATGTCCTCGAAACGGGTAGCGTCGCGCTCGCCGGCGCGACGAAGGATCTCGTGGACGACGAGAGGGTACAACGCGTCTACCTGGGCGGCGACGTTTGAACCGGACATCGCCTACCGGCTTACGGCCGTCGGCGACGCACTCTTCTGGCCGAACGCCGAAGGCCGATCGCCGTGAGCAGGCAGTGCCCTCGCTGGGGCAGGGCCACCTCCGTCGTGAGAGAAATTGACAGACACCACCGAGGTCGATCATACTAAAATGACTGCGTTATTCAGCGATAGGAGACAGCAGCGATGAGAAGCAAAGGATTTTCGTCGGGTGCGCTCGTGTTGCTGATTGCCGGGGTCTGGTTGCTAGGGTCGCCGACGGACGCATTGGCCCAGAAGCAAAGGTCACCGCTCAGGGGGCCGGATTTTGATTTTAATTGCTCGGGCCCGAAAATCGGCAAGACGATCATCAAAGACCTGGATAATGGTGGTACGAAGGTGAAGGTCAAGGTCACCAGCGGGCCGGCGCGGCACTCCTTTGATGTGGTCTGGCTGTGCACAGACGTCTCTGGTGGCTGCCACGAGAGTACTTGTGGTGACTTCTACCTGGGCTCGTTCAAAACGGACGCCACTGGCGCGGGGGTGTTTAAGACGATACTCCCGGGTGGAAATCCCTTCCCGGGAAAGTTCGTCCACGTGGATTTCCTCGATCTTACCGACGGTTCGTGGTTCGCCTCGACGTTCGGCGCAATACCTGCCGGGGCCGGTGCCGCGGTGGCTGGGGCCGTGGCTGAAGATCCAGTGCAGTAGTCTGCCGTGACGAGGCAGCAAGGCCGTGCCGGCACGCGGTCAGGGTGGTCCTATCCCGCTCCCTTGAACCTCGAGCGCTTGCCGATCCTCCTCGCCGGCCTCTTGTGCGCGGCAATGACATTCTACGGGTTCGCGCTTCCGGCGCCGCCACGGGACACCGAGGCGCTTTCGGCATTTGCCGAGGAGTTCGCGCGGCTCGCCGCTCGAGAGCGCTTGTCCTCGTTTCCCCTCGGCGTCGGCGCGTCGATCGTCACGCTGATCGTGCTGCTTCGGCACGGGGCCTACGCCTCGCGTCGCGGGTTGCTGCAGGGCGTCGCGATCCTCGTTCTGTTCGTCTCGGGGCTGCTCGCCACGCTGGTCGGGGAGCCCCTCGTCCGCGAAATCGAGCGAGTGTCGACGTCGGGTTCGCTGCAGGCGATCTTCCCCCTGTTCGAGCGCTGGGGCTCTTGGCATCGCGTCGAGCTCGGGCTTTCGCTGGCGGTCCTGGCTTTGCTGCTGATCGCGCAGCGCCAGCCCGCGGCGGCCGTCGCCGAGACGTCGGCTTTCGGCTTGACTCCGCGCCACCGCACGCTGCTCTTCCTGCTCGGTACGGCGACCCTCTTCCAGGGCTACGACCATTTCATCGCGTCGATGGCCCTGCCCTACATCGGCCGCGACCTCGGCGCTTCGCAGGGCACTCTGGGCCTCGCTCTCTCCGCGATCCGCGTGGGAGCGCTGGTCTCGATCGTGTTCGGCCGGGTTGCCGATCGCCGGGGCCGCCGCGGCATGCTGCTCGTCACGATCGTCGCCTATACGCTCGCCACCGCCGCGACGGGCCTGTCGCGCGGGATCACCGACTTCGTGGTTCTCCAGCTGCTCGCGCAAATCTTCCTCGTCACCGAGCTCTCGGTCGCGCAGGTGGTCATCACCGAGGAGTTCCCGGTCGCCTTCCGGTCGCTCGGGCAGGGGCTGCTCGGCACCTTCGGCGCGCTCGGCGCGGGCCTCGCCGCGGTCTTCTTCCCGCTTTTCCAGGCGACGCCGCTCGGCTGGCGGGGGCTCTACTTCGTCGGCATCGCCCCGCTGCTCTTGACCGCGTACCTGAGGCGCTCGCTGCCCGAGACTGCGCGCTGGCACGACGCTCGGCGGCGAGGCGAGACCCTGCGAGCCCGTGTGAGCGAGCTCGTGAGCGGCGAAATGAGCCCCCGATTCGTCTGTCTCCTGGCGATGGCGTTCGCGGTCGGATGTGCGGCGTCGCCCGGATTCGGCTTCGCGTCGTACCGCGCGACCGAGGCCTTCGGCTGGTCGCCCGCCGAGGTGAGCGCCATGGTTCTTTTCGGGGGCGGCCTCGGGATGGCCGGTTGGTTCTGCTGGGGCCTGCTCGCCGAGCGGATCGGCCGGCGCTCCGTCGGAGCGGCAGCGCTCGCCGGCACGGCAGGCGCAACCTGGCTCTACTACGCTACCCCCTGGCTGGCGCCGGCGTTCGCGCTGCTCGTTTTCATGGAGGCGGGCGCCCTGGTGGCGCTGAACGCGCTCGGAACGGAGGTCTTCCCGACCCGCTTGCGGAGCACCGCCAAGTCCTGGATCACGAACGCCGGCGTGCTCGGCGCGGTCGCCGGCATGGCCGCCGTTGGCCTGCTGAGCGAGACCCTCGGCGGCGCGGATCGCGTGATCCGGCTCTGCGCGCTCCTGCCGCTCCTGTCGGCGGCAAGCCTACTCGCGGTCCCGGAAACACGCGGGCTCGAGCTCGAGGAGATCTCGGAGACCTCGCCGAGCGCACGCCTGTCGGCGCCTCGCCGCCGGCAGGCGGGGTCCGCCGACTCTACTTGAGCGGCGTCGGATCGTAGTAGAACTTGATCAGAGCTTCCGTAGCTCCCAGGGCGCGTCTTCGCACGAATCGTTTCCGATCGACGAAGCGATCGACGCCGGCGCGGCCGCGCTCCGCGCGCGCGGCGCGGCGATGCTGCAGCTTGATTGCACCCGCTTCGAAGCGAGGAGTAGTCTTCAGGCAAACAAACCGTTTCATGAAGGGGGGATCTCATGGCTTCGCGTTCTTTGCTTCTGCTTGCAACGTTCACGGCGCTACTCGCGGTGCCGAATCAGCTTCCTGCCGAGCCGGCCACGGCGAACGAGCAGAAGGACCTCTGGGAAGTGACCTCCAAGATGGCGATGGAGGAAATGCCGATGGAAATACCGGCGCAAACGATGAAGGTCTGCGCCGCGAAGGAGTGGAAGGAACCCCCCGGCGGAGCGGACGAGCGGCAAACGTGCCGGAACTCGGACTTCAAGATAGCGGGCAAGACAGCCACCTGGACCGTGACGTGTTCGGAGCCGGCGATGACCGGCCACGGCGAGATCACCCGGGACACCCCCGATACCTACTCCGGAGCGATCAAGTTCACCTCCGACGACGGCAGCATGACGATCAATCTGAACGGTCGCCGCCTCGGCGGGTGTTGAGGAAGTCGCTTCAATGAGGTCACACTCGCTCGTAAGCATCCCGGTTTTGGGCTTGATCGCGCTGCTGACCTCCGCCCGCGACCTCAGATCAGGTGCTCGGTCCGAGCGATGATGTTGTTCTGGATCGTCTCGTCGAGCTCGACGAAGAACGCGTTGTAACCGGCGACCTTGACGACGATGTCGCGATACTTGTCCGGCTCCTTCTGCGCGGCGCGCAAGGTGTCGGACGACACGACGTTGAACTGAACGTGCCATCCCTTGAGATCGACGAACGTCCGCACGAGGTCGGCGAGCCGCTTGATCCCGGCCGTCTCGCGGAATGCCGACGGCTCGATCCGCATGTTGTACTGCGTGCCATCGAAGACCTCGGCGTGGTCGATCTTGCTTACGGACTTCATGCTGCCCGTCGGCCCCTTCCGGTCCATCCCGGGGGACGGTGAGCAACCCTCCGCCAGCGGCACGCCCGACTTTCGCCCGCTCGGCAGCGCGCCGATCACCATTCCGAGCGGGACGTTGGCCGAGACCGGGATCACGCCCGGCAGGAGATGCCCCCCGCGCGTGTTCCGGTACTTGACCATCTCCGCGGCGAAGACGTGGACGACCCAAGCGGCGAGACCGTCTACGGCGTCGTCGTCGTTGCCGAATTTCGGTGCCGCGAGGAGCAACCGGCGGACGTCTTCGCAACCCCGGAAGTCGTTTTCGAGCGCGTCGCAGAGCTCGGACATCGTGAGGGCACGGTCTTCGAAGACGACCTTCCGGATCGCCGCGAGCGAATCGCCACAATCCGCCACCCCGACGGCGAGTGGGCAGGGTCCGAAGTTGTACCGGGCTCCGCCCGCCTCGCGGGTGATTCCGGCTTCGATGCAGTCGTCGAGGAGCGCCGAGAGATATACCGTCGGATAAAGCTCTGCCTGCGCGAGCTCGCACAGGTTGTCGGCGATCGCCAGGTGCCTCACGAACCATCGCACCTGCTTCGCGAACGCCTCCTGCACGTCCCCGAACGAGGAGAACGAGCGCGGATCCCCGCTGTCGGCGCCGACCTTTCTTCCCGTCGCCCGATGAACGCCGTTGGTCAGCGCCAGCTCCATGGCGCCGGCGAGGTTCAGGATGCCGCCGTTGCTGTACCCCGCGTCCATCCCCGCGAGCATCGGCTCGACGCAGCCGATCATCGCGTAGTCGCGCGCGGCCTCGAGCGAAACGGCGGGGCCGCCGAGCGTCGTCCGCGCCATCAGCGAGGGAATGACGACCTCGTCGTTGAAATACGACGGATGCCCGGTGCCGAGCGCCGTCAGCTCCGCGGCCTTCAGGAGAAACCGTTCGGGGCTCCCGTCGTGCACCCGGACCGAGAACGTCGGTTGCTGGAGGCGCGTGTGCATCATCGCCTCGATGAAGAGGTACGAGAGGTCGTTCGTCGCGTCGCTGCCGTTCCGGGTCACCCCGCCGACGTTCACCTGCTGGGTGACCGGGAAGCCCGCGTAGAACCGGCAGGCATTCGTCGGCCAGAGATCGACGACGGTCGCGAACTTCAAGAAGAGACAGTCCGCGAGCTCCTGCGCTTCCTCCTTCGTGAGCCGCCCCTGGCGGAGGTCTTCCTCGTAATACGGGTAGAGATACTGATCGATGCGCCCCGGCGAGAGCGCATCCGCGTTCGCTTCGTACTTGAGGAGGATCTGCGTGAACCAGAGCGCCTGCAGCGCCTCGTGGAACGTGCGCGCCGGATGGGCGGGCACGCGCTCGCACACCTCGGCGATCGTCTCGAGGTCGCGCCGCCGCGCGGGGTCGGGCGTCACGCGGAGCATGTCGCGGGCGGCCATCGCGAAGCGCGCGCCGATTCCCGCGGCAGCCTCCATCGCCTGGGCGACGGCCCGGAGGAACGGCAGCTTCGAGAGGTCGTCGGGATTCGCGGGGTCGGAGCGGGCGATCCGCGCTTCGACGTCCTTGAGAATGCCGGCGAACCCCTTCCGGAGCACCTTCGGATAGTCGACCGAGAGGTGGCCGATGTGCATGACGCGAATGGCGTCGACGTCGATCAACCCGGCGCCGAACGTCGGGTATGCCCGCGGATCGGCGTGGAGAAGCTCGTTCGTCTCCGGGTATGCGGCGAGCATCTGGGCGATCCGCCCGTCGACGGTCTTCTCGTACCGCCCGGTCCCTTTCCAGTAGGGGAAGATCTCCTCTTCGAGCTCGCGCCGCTCTTCGTCCGAGATCGCGAACTGGTCCCACTGCCTCGTCGAGAGGGTCGCGAGCTCGGCTTCGTACCAGCCGCCTCCCTGATCGACGTAGACGCTGTTGCCCCGCGGCCGGCTCGCCTGGAAGCCGACGATGAGCTCGTCCGGAAAGATTCGCGCCGGAATCGCCTCGATTACCGCGGCGAACGCTTTCGCGCGGCGGAAGACCATCGGCTCGCCTTCGGTCTCCCGGAAGATCCGGGTGACGATACGCATGCGCTCGAGCTCGACGGTTGGCTTGTAGGTGAAGAACGCCTCCCGGAGGCGCCGGACGCGGTCCGTCGGTTGCATCTCGAAACATTCCTCGGGCGACGTCGCACGAGCCGGAGAGCGGAGAGCGCGCATTGGTGCTGCCATCGGGGACCTCGCTTTCTGGGGGGAGCGGCGTCAGTGACCGACCGCTGCCCTGACACCGTAGCCTTCGACGATGTGGCGGAGATCGAGGAGCCGATCGCCGTCCGGGCGGACGGTATCGGGCAAGGGATACGGACGGCCGAGCCGCCGGTACTTCGGCTCGCCAAAATTGTGATACGGCAGGAGCTCGATCCGCTGGACGTTCGGACCGAGGCGGGCGACGAGCTCGGTCGTCCGGCGGATGTTGAGGTCCGGGTCCGTGCAGCCGGGGACGACCGGGATCCGAACGACGACGGACGTCCGCTCCGCGACCCGTTCGAGGTTTTCGAGGATGAGCTCGTTCCGGACGCCCGTCAGCGCGGCGTGCGTCTCGGGATCCAGGAACTTGACGTCGAAGTAGACGAGGTCGCAGTGCTCGACGACACTCAGCAGCGCCTCGGGCCGCGCGTAGCCGCACGTCTCGATCGCCGTGTCGAGGAAGCGGCGCCGGAGCTCCCGGAGGAGCGCGGCCGCGAAAGCCGCCTGGAGGGTCGGCTCGCCTCCGCCGAGCGTCACGCCTCCGCCGGAGCGGCGGTAGAACAGCCGGTCCTTCTCGATCTCCTCGACGACTTCGCCGACGGTCATCTCCCTGCCGGCCATGCGAAGGGCGCGCGGCGGGCAGACGTCGCAGCAGGCACCGCAATTCGTGCAGCGCGCCCATTCGATCGAGAACGCTTCGTCCGGTCCGATCGAGAGCGCGTGTTCGGGACACGCGGGGATGCATCGCCCGCACGGAGTGCAATCCTTCTCGTGGAACATGAGCTCCGGGGCGCGACGCTGGGATTCGGGATTCGCACACCAGAGGCAGCGAAGCGGACATCCCTTCAGGAAGACGAGCGTTCGGATGCCCGGTCCGTCGTAGATCGCACAGCGCTCGATGTCGAATACGGTCCCTTTGAGCTCGGCCGCTGGCGTGTGCGAACTCATAGTCATTGCGGCCCGGACCTTGGGTCAGAGCCTCCCACGATGGAGTATGCAAAGCGCGCGCCACGTCCGAGCCGCATATCCCGCCGTTTCCGGCGCCGACGTGTGCGCCGGATGGCATCAGCTAGCGCCGCCGCTGTCTCCGGAGGCGTCAGGTGGCAGCTTCGCCGACAGCGGTGCGCGCCGGTAACGCTCAGTCCTTCGCGCGGGCGACCCGGTCGGCAATGACCGGAAGTTGCTTGCGCTCCGCTTCCGTGTACTGCGCCGGGCCGAGGTCGAAGGTCAGCTTGTCGATCTTGCCCGTGAACTTGAACGGACAATCGTAGCGATACTCGATGAGCGCCAACGGGGTGCGCGTGTCTTGCCCGACGTCGAAGTCTTCGTCTTCGGGGAACATGATGGGGGTGGTGTGCTCCATGGAGTTCTTGGCCACTTCCTTGCCGTCCACGGACAGCACGCCCGTGCCGCCCTTGCCGAGACCGGGGCCGTCGAACTTGAAGTCGAACACGATGGTGTGCTTGCCGGCGCTCAGCTCCGGCCCTTCCCAGGCCGTCCGCTTGAGATCGAGCAGGTTGTAGAGAAACACCACCTTGCCGCGGCCGATTCCGAACTCGCCCTTGCTCAGGAACAGGCCGTAGCCGCCGAAGCGACCGCCCTCGGTGACGATCATGCCTTCCGCGCCGCCCTCGGGAATCTCGACCTCGGCGGTGATGGTGTAGGACTTGTCCAGGATGTTCGGGGCGGCGCTGGCCGGCACGCCGGTCAATTCGCCCGAATACGTGAAGACCTTCCGTCCCGCAGTTGCGCTCGGACGAGGCGTGAGGAAGCGCGCGAGCGTCGAGTTGTCGAGCGGCAGCACGTCGTACTTCTTCGCCTCGGCGTAGAAGACGTCCTGCATTTGCTTGAGCTTGTCCGGCATCTTGGCCGCGAGATCGTTGGCCTCGGTGACGTCCTCTTTGATGTTGTAGAGCTCCCACTTGTAGCCGGTGATCACGTCCGGAGGCGTGGCGGTGTTCAGTTCCCACGGGATGGTCACCGGGGTCGTCGCCGCCACCCAACCGTCGTGATAGATGGCGCGATTGCCGAGCATCTCGAAGTACTGCGTGGTGTGTTTGGTGGGCGCGTTGGCGTTCGCCTTGTCCCACGTGTACGCCATGCTCACGCCTTCGATCGGGCGCTGCCTGATGCCGTCGATCGTTTCGGGCGCAGAGACGCCGGTCGCTTCGAGGATCGTCGGCACGATATCGATGACGTGGTGGAACTGGTTGCGGATGCCGCCCACGTCCTTGATGTGGCCGGGCCAGGACATGGCCAACGCCCTGGGCCGTCCCGCCGAAATGCGACGCCACCTGCTTGGTCCACTTGAACGGCGTGTCCATCGCCCACGCCCAGCCCGCCGCAAAGTGCGGAAAGGTCCGTTCCGATCCCCAGAACTCGTACCAGAGAAACTGATCCTTGACCGGCACGGGAACACCATTGAAGGTGGTGAACTCGTTCGGTGTCCCGTTGAGCATGCCTTCGGCGCTCGCGCCGTTGTCGCCGCTGATGTAGATGATCAAGCGTGTTGTCGAGTTCGCCCAGGTCTTCGACGGCCTGGATCACCCGGCCGATCTCGTGGTCGGTGTACGCGAGGTACGCCCCGTAGACGTCGGCTTGCTTGATGAAGAGCTTCTTCTCGTCCCAACTGAGCGAATCCCACTCCGGCAGATCCTTCGGCCACGGCGTCAGCTTGGCATCGGCGGGCATGATGCCGAGCCGTTTCTGGTTGGCGAAGATGGTCTCGCGCAGTTTGTTCCAGCCGCCGTCGAACAGGTGCATGTCGCTGATCTTCTTGATCCACTCCGGCGTCGGATGATGCGGCGCGTGTGTGCCGCCCGGTACGTAATAGACAAAGAACGGTTTGTCGGGCGCGATCTCCTTGAGCTGCTTCATGTACTGGATCGCGTCATCGGCCATCGCCGTGGTCAGATTCCAGCCGGGATTCCCCTGGAAGGGATAGATGGCGGTCGTGTTGCGGAACAGGTTCGGTTGCCACTGGCTGGTGTCGCCGCCGACGAACCCGTAGAAATACTCGAAGCCCATCCCGATGGGCCATTGATCGAACGGCCCGGCCTGGCTCGCCAGGTAGAAGGGCGTGTTGTGGTCCTTGCCGAACCACGAGGTCGCGTACCCGTTCTCCTTCAGGATCGTGCCGATCGTGCCGGTATCCTTCCTGATGATCGAGTCGTAACCCGGGAACCCCGTCGCCGCTTCGCCCACGACCCCAAAGCCGGCCACGTGATGGTTGCGTCCGGTGATCAACGCCGCCCGCGTCGGTGAGCACAGCGACGTGGAGTGAAACTGCGTGTACCGCAGCCCGTTGTTCGCGATGCGATCCAAGGCCGGGGTCGGGACGACGCCGCCGAACGTGCTCGGCGCGCCGAACCCGGCATCGTCCGTCATGATGAGCAGCACGTTGGGCGCGCCCTTCGGCGGCACGACGCGCGGCGGCCACCACGCCTTCGACTCCGAGGCCTTCTCCTTGATCACCCCGCCGAACTTCGGATCGGGCGGCGGAAGTTGTTTTCCGCTGATCGTGGTGGTGGCGCTGGGCGAACCCAACTCACCGGTAACTTGCTGCGCGATGCAGGATGAGGAAGGAAGCGCAAACGCGACACCTGAAAGCGCTATCGCGACGACCTGCTTGACTGCGTTCATATGAGATCCTTCCTCTTGATTTGGTTTTGTCGACTGCGCGCTGCGCCGCCGCACTCGGGCTAGCGACGACGTTGTTATCACAGGCAGGTAGACCGGTCCTACCGAGTAGGCAGACCGGACAAGACGCCAAGAGGCGACCCGTTGGACCGCCGCCGTTTTGGCCGTTTTGTGATGCCTCGGAACGTCCGTTTTTACGGCTATTGAGGTTTCGCCGCTTCGACGGTGATCTTACGGTGAAAGTGCGCCGAGCGGGTGCTCACGGCGTCGTCGACCGCCATCTCGAGGTCGTACTTACCCGTAGGCCCGTCGACCGGGATCGCGTAGTCGAAGCTCGTGAACAGCGTCTCCGACTCCATGGGCTGGCGGAGCACCGTCGGCGAGATCGGCTCTACGAGCTTGCCCATGGAATCGCGGAACGCGAACGCGACGCTCACGTCGATCTTGCCGTCCGCGGTCACACCGAAGCCTTGAATCTCGCTGCGGCCGCTCACCGTCTCGCCGGTGCGGAAGCTACTGCCCGGTCCCGCAGCGGGAACGCCCCACTCGAAGTGGCTGAGCCGGAAGCCGTTCTGCTCCTCGGGCAGGGGAGCCGCGGGCTCCCGCGGAGCGGGCTCGGTGAGCGGGAGCGAGCGAACCTCCTTCGCTGGCTCCGCGGGCGCGTCGGCCGAATGAGGCGAAACCGACCTCATGCGCAGCGGAAGACCGCGCGCAACGACCCAAGCGACCGCGGCCACGAGCAGCAGGGGCATGATGGCGCCGCGCGGCACGCGCGGCGCATCCGCGCCGCTGCGGGTCATGCCGGGGGGCGCCGATTTCCGCGCCTCGAGGGCTTCACGTGGGGCAGCGGAAGCGGTGACCGCCGAGAGCTTCCCGAGCGGCTGTCGGCATGAGAAGCACGTGGAAGCGAAATCGACGTTTCTCACGCCGCACGAAGCACAAGTCATGGCCACACCTCAGAGCCTCCGTGGATCGGGCAATTCAGATAAACCGTTTCCGGCGCACGACGCGTCCATACGTACGCCGACGGTCCGAGGACGGGGGGGACCGTCACTCGGGCGACGCGCCGCCCGTCACGTGCCGGGGCCTCCCGTGACGCGCTGCAGGTCGATCACCGAACAGGTCGGTGAAGAGTGCGTCACGTAGGCAAGCCGGCCATCGGGGCTCACGGCGATCGCCCGCGGTTCATTGGCCACGGGGACCGTCGAGACCACCGTGTTCGTGCGGGTGTCAATGACGGCTACGTCGCTCGCGCCGTAGCAGGTCACGTAAACGAAGACGCCGCGCGGGTCGATGGCAACGCCGAGAGGCTCGGCGTCGACGGGGATCGTCGTGACGGTGCCGGTGGTGAGATCGATGGCCAGAACCGTTCCCGAAAGCCCGGTCGAGGCGTACGCACGAGAGCCGTCGGGGGCCAGGACGAAGCCGGCGGGAGCCGCCTGCAGAGGGATACTGGAGACGACGTTGGCGCTCGCCGCGTCGAGGACGAGCAGGGCGCCGTCGACGCACGACAACTTGCACCCGGCGACGTACAGGCGCCGTCCGTCCGGGCTCACCGCGATTCCCACGGGATGGACGTCCAGGGAATGGTTGCCTACGACGGTGTTGGTCGCGGTGTCGATGACGAGGAGATGGTCGTCCATGACCGTGGCGTTGGTAACATATGCCCACCGGCCGTCACGGCTGACCGCCACCGCCGGCGTCCGGGTCGGCCGCGCGATCGTTCCGATCGATATGCTCTTGGCCAGGCTGTCGTTGGTCGTGTCGAGCACGAAGAGGGACTGAGCGGTCAAGTCCGTCACGTAGGCGTGCGCGCCGTCGCTGGTGAGGGCGATCGCGGAAGGTCGCCCGTCCGTCGTGATCGTACTGGCGACCTGCCTGCTGGTTAGGTCGAGGGCGAGGACACTGCCGGTCTGAAGCGGCACGTAGGCGCGCGTGCCGTCGGGACGCACCGCCACGTCGGTACCGTAGTTGCTGAGCGGAATGGTGGCGACGACGGCGGTGGCCGCCGGGGGCCCGCCGCGACCCCCGCCGGACGGCACCGCACAGGCTGACGATCCGACGACCACGAGGGTGATCGCCGCTGCGGCGTTCATCGTTGCGCGCTGGCGCTCATGCATGGCTAGAGGGGCCGAAAGCTACAGAACCTGCGTTGGCAGACGCTCACCCAATCCCATCTCCCCCACGTAACGCCCGCTTTTACGGGGTGCATGAGGCGCTCGTCAACCGGCTCGGGATGATGGGGATGATGGGGAGAAAGGATCTATCCCCCCGCAAGCAGTCGTACCAGTGCCGCGAGAACGCCTTCGGCTCGATCGGATCTCCGGTGGTATTGGTGAACACGGGCGTCTCCGGCGACACCTGCAGTGGTTGCAGCGCGGTGAGCACACGCACCACCTCCGGGACAATTCCACTTGCCGCAGATAAGCAAAGCCGGCTCTGCGCTGTGATATTTGGTATTTGCTACGAATCTCCCGACTGCATCAGTTGAGCGATGACGCCGGGCTGGATCCAGAACGCAAACAGTCGCACGGGGGCTATTTTGACGCACCTCGTTCGCTTCTGCTAGGCTCCCCGGCGTCTGACCTGACGACCTTGCTGCGCCGGTGAACTTGTTTGCTTCTCAGAGCCATGAGGAAGGGGGCTGGCCGCGGCTGGACCGGGGTTGGGTCATCGCCAACCACAAGCTGGTCTCCTTTCACGCGGCATTTCTCACCTCTCTACTGAGCATCTCGGAGTCGATCAGCTCGCGGGCGGATGTCGCCCGGCAGATGTTCTTCAGCATTGAGGTGGTCATCTCAGCCGCCATCTGGTACGCGGCCTGGCATGCCAACATTGCGCTCCATGAGATGGGTCACTACCTCGCGGCCGTGCGCACCAACAACCTCCGCCCCGAGTTCCTGGGCCCGGCCCAAGCCAGGATGGCGGAGGGGTTCTGGGCCAGGTGGCTCTTCTATCTCGAGCTGTTCCTCAAGATACCCTGGGGCGCCGCCATGGGAGTCACCAAGGAGGCTGGCAGCTACCATCCGGCCGTAAAAGCCCAGAACCTCGCCGTCTCGGCCGCCGGCCCCAACGCCAGCAAGTGGCTGGCGTTGGCCGCTTTCCCCTCCGGTGTCGCCCTCATGGCCTTCGGCCGCATGGGGAATATCGAACCCATGGTAGTTGGGGGACGCCTGCTCTTCACCGTAGGCGCGGTGGCGTTGTTCGACTTCCTGCTTGCGGATCCAGGCAAGTACAGGGCGTTTCGCGAGCGACAGGGAGAGGCAGCCCGCAAGGCCAAGGCCGTGCATGAGATAGCCGCGAAGAGCGGAGGTGATTCGGAGACGCTGCGCGACACCGCCCTGTCTGTGCGCATCAAGCGCAAGCTCCAGATCCACCGCCTCCAGGAGGTCGAGCTGCCCGATGGCAGGCTCGTATTCGCGCCATGGGAGTTCAGGAACTCCATCATGGGCGGGAGACACACGGAGGACATGGGCGGCAACCTCAGCTTCCAGGAGCTGATGTTCATCCCCCTCACAGCCAGGGACTACATCGAGGCCCAGCGCGTGACCAACGCGCTCCAGAGCCGGGTCATTCAGATCATCCAGGACTCGGAAGGGCTCAACTTCGTGGGCGTCGGTCTTGAAGGAGGCGTCGTCGCATCCTACGCCCGCCGTGTGGGCGATCTCATCCCCGAGGAGCGCGCCCTCAAAGTGGCGGTGCAGGCCATCGAGGAGTGTGGCTTCGTTCCCGACCGCGATGTCTGCCTGGCGCTCGACCCGGCCGCCAGTGAGCTCAGCCTGGCCTACCGCGAGGAGACCGGAGAGAAGGAGTCCATCGGGAAGTACCTCTTCTGGCGCGCCGAGGATCCCCGGGTGATGACGACCGACGAACTCCTGGACCTTTACAAGCGATGGATACGCGAGTACCCCATCGTCTCCTTGGAGGATGCCTTCTCCGAGGACGACCCCGAGGGCTGGAAGCGCCTCATGGCCGAGCTGGACGATGAGATCCTGATCATCGGCGACGACCTCGTCACCACCAAGGACACGTCCATAATCCACGCTGCCGAAGAGGGGCTCATCAACACCGCCCTCATCAAGGCGAACCAGATCGGCACGCTCAGCGAGACGCTGCTGGCCACCCGCGCCGCCAAGGAGCACGGCCTCGCGCTTGTAGTCTCCCATCGATCCAAATCGCCCAACGAGGTCATGGAAGCCGACATCGCCTTCGCGGTGGGCGCGCTCGGGCTCAAGTGCGGAGGCGGCAGCAACACCGAGCGGCTCATCAAGTACGGTCGCATCGTGGAGTTGATCCACATGGCCGAGAAGGGTGTGCGCTCATCGCGGGGGCTGCCTGGCGACCTCATCATCAGCGACATCAGCGCCCATGAGGAGCCCACCAACGCGGGGATTCCTACCGTCGGGGTAGTCGTCCGGCTCGACAACGGCACCAAGTTCACGGCGGCGACGCCCCTCGGGACCTCGGCGGGAACCGACGAGGCCATCCACCTCGTCGACAGCATGATCGAGGCCGGCCCCATCACGCGGAAGTACCCCGAACTCTTCCGCTATGACGAGGCCGAGAAGGTCTACCACTTCCGGGACGGGCTCCGGGCGGAGTCGATATCGGCGAAGAACGACGACGAGCTGGCGGGGCTGTGGATGAGGGCGAAGCGTTACGACGGCAAGGGCTGTCTCAACGCCGTGGCCAATGTCGAGGAGGTCATTGCACCGCGCTTCATGGGAAAGCGCATCTCGGAGTTCAAGAGCCTTGTCCACATCGATCGTCAGCTTCTCGAGTTGGAGCTGGATCTGGCAGTCAAGCGCGGCAAGATCGCGCGCGACGCGCCCGTGGCGGAGCGGATCGCCGTCATGCAGCGCAAGGCGAACCTGGGAATGAATGCGGTTCTCTCCGTCTCCCTCGCCATGGGCCGGCTGTTGGCGGCACGGGGAGGCGGGGAGCTCCCTGACGTACTCGGCGAGCTGGAGCCCAAGGTGGACCGCGGGTTCCTGTACGGCGGCAATGATCAGGCCGCTCCCGAGCAGTCCTCACGCAACAGCTGACGTCGCGACCTACCGGTCGTCTGGGCCGGGCATCTTGAGGCCGGCCTCGTCGCAGATGGCCTCCAGCTTACCGCGCGACCAGGGCGCCTTGAAGTCGAAGAACGCCTTGTAGGGCCTCTCGAGAAGGTCCAGGAGCTTGGGGAGCTGCGGGTCGCACCACTGGGGAACCGACTTGCGAACAGACGTGATGTCGGCTGCCGCCAGCTTCAAAGGGACAAGCACCGTCAACGCCGGCGGTGCCAACTGGATCTCGGGCAGCCCTTCGCTGAGGATGCGCTTCCGGGCGCGGTTGATTTTCCGCTCGCCCACGCTGTGCAGCACGTGCATGTACTTCTCGAAAAGCAGCCACTCGTTCAGCAGGAGAGCGGTCTTGCTTGGCCCGAATGAGCGCCAGAAGGCAACCGGCAGGGGAGTCGAGATGAACCGTCCAAGCATGAAGGCGCCGGCGGCGTAGCCGAACATCTTCTCGCGCTCGCAACGATCCAGAGCTTTGGCGAAGAAGCGGATCTTCTGATCCACGGTCAGCATCTCGAACACTCTGTGCTGATTGAGGTGATCGCCGAGCTCGCTGCGCAGCACCTCGTCGACGTAGAACTGCTCGTGACTATCGCACCACGCCCGCACGAACTGTCGGGCTTCCTCCTCTTTGCCGCGGAGTTCGAGGTTGACCAGGCGGATGAGCTCCCACAAGCTCGTCACCTGCTCCTGCCTGAGTGTACTGACGAGCTTGAAATAGTAGCGGTAGGCATAGGCCATGTCCTCGAAGGCCTTCCGCTCCGCCTCGGTAAGCTCAGGCTCCTCGCCCTGCAGGTAGCGGATGAAGCGGGCGGGCTCGAACCGAGCCTTGCCTTTGAATAACGCCTGCCGGCGCGACGAGATGGTCACGAAGTCTCCCTCGTGGATCTCCACCCCGTCGGCGTTGACAAGGCATCGCTCGGGCTTCAACGCGATGCCATCCCGCTCCAGGTTCAAGAGGGCCGGGGTGCCGAAGCTCTGGCAGATCGTGACCACGTGGATGGCGGCGGCGCTCAGGCTGAGGATGGCGTCGACCTCCTGCATGACGACGGTGTCGGTGGGCGCGAATGTCGGCTTGCAGAAACAGACGCTCTCGCCCCGCCGCTTGGCGTTCAGGGCTTCCTCGGCAGAGAAGTAAACGCGGGCACAGATGGCGGCGCGAGGGAGAATCGAGATGCCGTCGCCGAAGCGGTAGAGATCCTGGAAGGAGCGGGTATCGATGGTGTCGGACTCGATCTGCTTGACGTGGTACGGCTGGATCAGCTCGAGGATGCGCTTCCGGGAGATGGTACC
Organism: uncultured delta proteobacterium; assembly: GCA_963745025.1. Taxonomy (GTDB): domain Bacteria; phylum Desulfobacterota; class Binatia; order JACPRU01; family JACPRU01; genus CAVQIG01. The sequence goes on along the minus strand of CAVUWD010000005.1, from coordinate 102,225 downwards.
GGCCTTGTGAAGATCCACTGCCGAGATGAAGGCAGCGCGGCCGGTCATGCCGGTCTGGTTGAGCTGGAGGAGCGCGAAGAGCTCGGTGTAGGCGCCGGCCTCGGCCGCAAACTCGATGGTGACCGGGAACTGAAACTCCTGCTCCAGCTTGGGTACGAGGGGCATGAAGCTGAACACGGAAGGGAAAGCCTCGCGGATCTCCTCGGGACCATCGAAGTCGGTCCGCGTCGTCTCCACCGACCCCGTCATGATGTCTTCCCCGAAGGTCCCCATCGCGGTCTCGATCTCGCACCCTGAGCCGGTCATCGGGTTGCGGCTGTAAAGCACACCCACATAGGACCTCTCTTCCCTGACCGAGCAGACCATCATTTGCATGATGATCGCCGGGCGTTGGATCGTGCCGCGCGAAAGGGTGGCCACGAGATCGGCGTTGCTCTCGAAGTTGCGGTAGGCCTCCAAAGCGAGGAAGGCAACCTGATGGAATCCGTCCTGAAGCAATCGGGGATCGTGCTTGCGCACCCTCGCCGATGCCTCTTCGACGCGCCGGACGAGGAACTCCTCCGCGTCCTCAGGTGGCGTCTCGTCCGCTTTGCGGAGGACCGTGCCTGTCTCCTCGCCCAAGGCGACGAGAAGGTTCTTGAGGTTATTCAGGTACATCATATTGGACGCACGACGGCCAAAAAGGCTCTCCAGGCCAGGCAGCGTCCTCTCCGTGATGCCCACGTTGAGGTAGGTCGGCATCAAGCCTGGGTAGTACTGAGGCATTGCGCAGCGCATGGCGAGCACAAGGGGCTCCGTCGGTGCTCCGAGCCGACGCCCGACTAGGCCTTCGAGCGCTTCGACGGCGCGGGTGACGTGCTGCTTCAGGCGCTGCTCGCTCTCTGGATAGGCATCGGCGGTGAGGATGACGAAATCCGGAACCGGATACCCCTGCTGGCTGAGCCGGAGCAGCATCGACCCTTTGTGGCTCGCCGTTTCGGAGGGGTACTGCTGCTGGTCGCTGGATAAGATCAGATACCGGTCATCCAACTGCTCGAGGCGGTCGAGGCGATCCTGCAGCTTGCGAAACCGCTTCTGGGCAATGCTTTGGAGCTCATTCCGGCTGGCCTCGTCCCCCTTTTGGGCACGGAGGATGAGGGAGAGGTGGTGAAGCGCGGCGGGCTGATCGGAGTGGCGCAACGCGAGCAGGTCGGCAGCGCCTACGGGCAGCTCGATGCTCCGCGTGCGGCCATCCTCACGAACCGTGCACTCGACCACGGACGCCACGTCGCCGGGCAACTTACCGTCTGCGGGGCGCCGTCGACTCTGCTCGGACAGGCTGGCGAGCATGCACCGCAGGTTCGGGTAGAGCCCTCGCGCCCGGAAGCTCAGCACCTCGCAACCGTCGCGACGCGTCATGGGGCAATTGTACCAGTGCCGCTTAAGACAGGAAACTCGTCGCTTTTACGGCCGCCGTACCCGCAAGCACCTGACGCAGGCGACGTTACGACCGCGGGTCTCCGACGACGGCAACGTCGGAAGCTGCTTCGGTCGGCGCTTCAATCCGAGTCGTTCGAGATTCCGCGCGAGCGAGTCGGCGAGCCGTTGTCGCTGCAACGTCGCGAGCCGTTGCCATCGAGGCCCGCGCTGCGACGATAGCCCCAAGGGAGAGGGGCTTTGAAACGGCCATCCACGGCGGGCGCATCACCTTGAACCTCTTCGACAAGGCCGATTGGTCCTTCCGCGGCGACGCGGCTCCCTTCCAGACGGGATCCGACTTCTGCTGGGATATAGTTCGGCCTTCCAGTAGAGCTGCCCCTGGAAGCCCAAGAACACCACCCTCCACCTGGCGGCGGGTTACCGCCTGCTCGACTTCAACAAGTCGAAGGGCGCGGCAAATATCGACCTCCAGTTCCGGGGCCCGCTCATCGGATTGGCCATCGACTTCTGAGTTTGGATTCGCATACGCACCCTGAAGGATGAAACGTGGGCATGCCTGCTGACGAAGAGCGAGATCTTCGAGCGCTGCGGTGGATTCGACCCGCTCTACTTCAACGGCGACGAAGACGTCGCCTTCTGCCTTCGCGTCCGCCGGCTCGGCCACCGGGAGCTCTAGTGTGGTCGAGCTTGCTCGCGCGCTGCGAGTCGCAGAGGCGCACTGCCCTCGTCCTCAACCGGGAAGCGGAGAACCGCCGCTTGTTCATCGCTTCCTGAGTCGCGCGCCCTCGCAGCGCACCGACGGGCGCCCTTTACAGGAGCGCGGGAAGATGGCAACGTTTCGTCGCATCCTCGGCCGGAGCCATCGGTATTGAAACCAGCGGTTGTACGAAAACGGCGCGCCGAGCAGACGGGCAGTGCGGACAAGGCTTCGGCGCTGCGATACCTCGTCCCGCTGAACCTGAACGACCTCAACAACGCGCATACCCTGGCCGTGCTGAGCGTCCCGGTCGGCAGCAAGGTGCTGGACGTCGGCTGCGGGCCGGGCGTCGTCGCGTCGGCTCTCGCGGCGCGGGGCTGCTCGGTGTGGGGGGTGGACGCCGACCCGGCCGCCGCGGACGTCGCACGGCCGCATTGCCAGAGGGTCGTCGTCGCCGATCTCGAGTCGTTCGATTTCGCGGCGGCTTTCCCGGAACGGTTCGACGTCGTCCTGGCGTTGGACGTCCTCGAGCATCTGCGCAATCCGGGCGAGGTGCTGCGACGGCTGGCGGCGGTGCTGGCGCCGCAGGCGCGGCTCCTCGCGTCGATCCCGAACGTCGCCCACGGGGCGGTGCGGCTCGCGCTTCTGTCCGGCGCATTTCGCTACACGGACACCGGGCTTCTCGACCGCGATCACATCCGCTTCTTCGACGAAACGGCGGTGCAGAGCTTGTTCCGCGACGCCGGGTACTCCATCCAAAGCCAGACGCGCATCGTGCGCGGCATCGATCAGACCGAGACGCGCCTCGACCTCACGAAATACCCCGAGCAACTGGTGGCCGAGCTGCGAAGCGACCCGCTGGCGACCACGTATCAGTTCTTCGTCGTCGCCGCGCTGCCCAGCGCGAGCCGCGCCGAATCGCTGCTCGCAGCGCGGTATCAGGGGCACGTCTCGCAGCTCGAGCGACGGCTCGGCGAGCGCGCGCTGGAGCTCGCCGACCCCGGGCGCCAGGTCGAGCAGCTGCGGTCGAACCGCGACAACAAGCGGCGAATGCTCGAGATGCGGCTTGGTGAATCTGCGCGAGACGCTGCGAGGGCGCGATGGGAGCTGACGCAGGTCCGCACGATGCTCGACACCAGGCAGCGGATCCTCGAGCGCCGGCTCGACGAGACGGAGCGAGAGCGGCTCGAGCTGGCGCGCCGCCTCGAAGAGGAGATCGAGCGCGCCGAGGAGCGGGGACGGATCGTTGCTCGGCTCGACGAGCAGCTGTCCGTGTTCCGCGGCACCGCGGGGTGGCAGGCGCTCGAGTCCTTGCGACGCCGCCTCGACCGGGTCGCCCCAGAGGGCAGCGCGCTCCGCGCTCTCTACGGCGCCCTCAAGGGATCGGCGGCGAAGTTCCTCGACCGCAACGGAGGCGCGCCCTCCACGCCGGACCCCGGCTCCGCTGCGGCGCCGATCTCGGAAGCGCTGGGCCCGCCGCCGCAAGCGCGCTCGGATCCGCAGCCGTCGACCGCTGTCCGCGAAGCGTCTCGTCCCCGGTCCGCCACCGGCGCAGCCCATGCGGATCGCGATCTGCTCGACGCGGACCTGGTGCGCGAGCTCTACGCCGAAGCCTCCGCCGACTATCAACCCATCTCCGCGACGGCGGTCGGCGAGACGACGGTGCGCCTGATCGCGTTCTATCTGCCGCAGTTTCATCCCATCCCCGAGAACAACGAATGGTGGGGAAAGGGATTCACTGAGTGGACCAACGTCACGCGCGCGAAGCCGCAGTTCGTCGGCCACTATCAGCCTCACTTGCCGGGCGAGCTCGGCTTCTACGATCTGCGGGTCGGTGAGGAGATCCAGGCCCGCCAGTTGGAGCTCGCCACGCACTACGGCGTGTACGCGTTCTGTTATCACTATTATTGGTTCAACGGCAGAAAGCTTCTCGACCGCCCGCTGCGCCAGCTCCTCGACAATCCGCGGCTCGATCGCCCGTTCTGCATCTGCTGGGCGAACGAGAACTGGACGCGACGGTGGGACGGCGCGGAGCAGGAGTTGCTGCTCGGCCAGGAGCATTCGCCCGAGAGCGACTTCGCGTTCATCCGCGACGTGGAGGCGATCTTCCGCGATCCGCGCTACATCCGCGTGGAGGGCAGGCCGCTGCTCGTCGTCTATCGAGCGGACATCTTGCCCGAGCCGCGCGACACCGTGGAGCGCTGGCGGCATCATTGCCGCCAGTCGGGCATCGGGGATCTGTTCCTGGTCGCCGCGCAGACCTTCGGCCTGAAAGACCCCGTGCCGCTCGGATTCGACGCCGCCGTGGAGTTCCCGCCGCACGGCACGAGCGCGAGCCAGGTCTCGGGTTCGCTCGCGCTGCTGAACCCGCGATACGAGGGATCGGCGTACCACTACGAAGACGTCGTGCTCGACAAGATGCAATCGAGGCCAGAAGCGTATCCGTTGTTCCGCGCCGTCATGCCGGGTTGGGACAACACGCCGCGGCGCGGCGCACTGGGCAACGTGTACGTGGGCGCCAGCCCGCGGCTCTATCAGCAATGGCTGCAGAGCGCATGCGAGGACGCCGTCGCGCATCAGCCGCCGAGCCGGCGGCTGGTGTTCGTCAACTCGTGGAACGAATGGGCCGAGGGAGCGCATCTCGAGCCGGACAAGCGCTACGGCTATGCGTACCTGAACGCGACCGCCGCGGCATTGCGCAAGGTGACGGCGCGGTCGCGGCGGTACGGGAAGCCGCGCCCTGCGATCTCCGTCGTCGTGCCGGCCTACAATCACGCGGCGTACGTCTCCTTTGCGCTCGAATCGGTGCTGCGCCAGACGTGGTCCGATTTCGAGATCGTGGTCGTCGACGACGGGTCGAGCGATGCGACTCTCGCGCTGTCGAAGTCGTTTGCGGAGCGCAACCCGAAGCTGCCGGTGGAGATCGTCGCGCAGCACAACGCGGGGCCCGCCGCGGCGCTCAATCGCGCCGTGGAGAGCGCGGCGGGCGATTTCATCGCGGTGCTGAACTCGGACGATTCTTATCATCCCGAGCGGCTCGCGCGGCTTCACCGAGCGCTCGACGGATCGGATTCCTCGCTGTCGTTCTCGGGGGTGGATCTGGTGGATGCGGAAGGCTCGGCGATCTCGCCAGGCGATCCCTACGCGGATCGTCTACGGGCGAAAGTCGATGAAGCCCTGCGATATCCGCGGCTCGAATATGCACTGCTCGATTTCAACGTCGCGCTGTCCACGGGAAACCTGTTCTTCCGCCGCGAGCTGTTCGACCTGGTCGGCGGCTTCCGCGATCTGCGCCTGTGCTACGATTGGGATTTCCTGCTGACGGCCCTGCGATACACCAGCCCGACGTTCGTCCCGGATCGTCTCTACTTCCATCGGATACACGGGGAGAATTCGTTCCGCGGCAGCGGCGACGCCAGCGTCGAAGAGACCGAGGCCGTGCTGCGCCGGTTCTTCGACGCGACCCAGGCGGGCGAGTTGCGGGCGGGGGTGCCGCATCAGCGCCACGATCCCGAGTACTTCGACGCGTTCGTCCAGACGCGCGGCTACGAAACGTTTATCCCCAGGTACTGCAAGGCGGATTCGGCGGCTCAGTGGTATTCCGACCGCTGGGCCTCGCCGAACCTGCACCTCGTCTTGCCCCGGCGCGGGCACGGCTTGCGGCTGCGAGTCAGGGTTCCCGAATGTTACCCGTCGCTCAGCCCGCAGACCCTCAAGGTCTGCGTCGACGGTCGCGCCGCCGGCGAATTCCGCTTCGGGCCGGGAGAGTTCGAGATTCGCGTTCCGGTGTCGGAAGCGGCATCCGTGATCGACGCCCACATCCGCGCATCGCGGTGGCTGATCCCGAAGCGAGAGCTACCCGACAACGACGATCCGCGGATGCTCGCGTACCTGCTCGAAGACGTGGACTGGGAAGGAGAGGTGTCAGCGCCCGCAGTCGATGGTGCGTAGCGCGTTGACGCGGCTCTCCGGCCTATTTCGCGGTCCGCCGCCGCGGCAGACGCCGCCGGCGAACGACCTCGGGCACCGCCGGCTCGGCTGGGTATCGGCAAGTGAAACGGAGGGCGACGTGCGGTTCGGCGCACGGCGCTCTCAGCCGAGAGCGGAAACCAGCGCGACAATTGCGCACCCGAGCCCTTGGCGAAGCGCGCCGATCTCCAGGCGCCGGCGCCCCGCCCGGGCGCCGCGCCGTGCGAGGGCGCCTTCGTAGAGCCGCCGATCGAGCGCAGTGCGCCGACGGATCACCTCGACGACGTCGGTCGGCAAGGCGTCCACCGCGGGGCGTTCGGAGCGGTTGTAGCGCGACAGCTGATGCGGTGAGATCTCCAAGCCGAGGCACCGCGCCAATTCGACCACGTCGCCGTCGAACGTCTCCTGGAATCCGAAGAAGCAGAGGGTCTCGAGGTTCGCGACCGCCCGCGCGAGTAGCTCCTCGCGCGTCGGTTGCCATTGCCCGTCCGGCCAACCGTGCGCCAGCTGCCACACCTGCGCGTCGTCGATGTGCGCGCTCACGACGGGGTGCTCGGAGCGGACGAACTCGCTGAAGCTCATCTGCTGGGCGAGCTTATAGATCTCGTACTCCTTCGGATCCCGGTTCTGCATGAAATGGTACAGCGAAACGACTCGATCCACGGGCTCGCGCAGGAACGTGAAGGTGAAGTTGCGACCGGGTATCGCCCGCAGGTACTCGTATCCGAAGTGTCCCGCGATGAGCCGGAACGGGGCGAGGTCCGTCGGCTGGTAGCGGAGAAAATCGCCGTGTGAGATCGCCGGCTTGCCGAGGCGCTCCACCAGCATCCTGAAAAGAGACGTCCCCGCCGTCTTTTGAATGTGCAAGAAGACGACGTGATCGTACGGTCCTGCGTGCGGGTCCGCCATCGCGCGCAAGATGCCATTTGCGGGGCCCGGGGTTCAAGGACCCCGAGGGGCGCACGCTCGCGAGCCCCCGCACGGCAAGGAGCGGTCCAGGCTCGGGCAGCCCAAGATCTCCGGGAAACCCGGGGCGATTCACCAAACTGAGACAACATCGGTGGTTGATTTTTTCTCCCGCTCCGGGGCACACCCTGAGGGTAGGGGGAAGCCGACACGACGACGACGAGCGACCAATCGCGACGCTGGTGGGTGCTCTGCGCGCTTTTTGGTGTGGGCGTCATCGCCTTCGTCGTGTGGTTTGGCGGGGTCATTCCAACTGCGACGTGCAGCGGCCCGCTCCCGGCCGGGGTGTCGGCGCTGCTCACATACCAGCTGTCGCGCACACCGGCTGACATCGAGGCGGTCTTTGGTGCTGCCGGAGATCCGTGCCGGGCATCGATGATCGCGGCGATGGACCGGGCGAACACCGTCGACCTCGTCGGTTTCATCGCCACCTACAGCGCTTTCCTCGCATGCTTCTTTGTCGCCTTGCTGCGGGCGGGGGCGGGTGTGGCCCGCATCGGGCTCGCCTGCGTCGGGGCCGCGCTCACCTTCGACGTGCTCGAGACCGCGACGCAGTTGCGGATCACGTCGGAGCTACCGGGCAGTCCCACGTCGCTCACGCTCCTGGCGATCGGCAGCACCGGGAAGTTCCTTGCCCTTGCCGTGCTGTGTATCTGCGCCGGTGTCGCAATGTTTGCGCGTGGGAGTTCGGTCGCTCGTTTCGCTGGTGCCGTGTGCGTCGCCGGTGGGCTAATGGTCGTCGCCGGCCTCGCTTCGATCCCGGCGCGGGCAGCGCTATCGGCCGGCAACGCCGTCGCGTGGCTGGTGATGCTGCTCTACGCTGGAGTCGCCGCCGCATGCCGAGACGATCCCGTGGTAAGCCCACGGGCCGTGAGATGATTCCCCTTATATCACCTCGACATTATGAGGTGATTCTATTAGTATCGCGTCCATGGTGACCCCCGCCGAGCGCCTGCGGCGGCTCGTCGACCGTCGCGGCGTCGTTCAGAATCGCCACGTGGCGGCCGCCCTGCGCATCTCCCCCGCCACGGCGCATCGGCTCCTCCAGGCACTCGTCCTCGGGGGCGTGCTCCAACGCCACGGGAAGGGTCGGGCGGCGCAATATCGTTTGCGGGCGCTACGCCGTCGCTTTCGCCGGCAGGGGCTCGACGAGCATCTGGTCTGGCAGAACGTGGCCTCGGAGATCGCGCGCATTCGCCCGCTCGACCCCGATGCGGCGCACAGTCTCGCGTATGCCGCGTCGGAGATCGTCAACAACGCCGTCGATCACTCGGGCGGACGAGCGGTCGAGGTCGGCGTCGCGTTCGAGGGGGGTGGAACGACTGTCACGACGGTGCAGGACGACGGGATCGGGGTGTTTCGGCGGGTGTGTGACGATTTCGGCTACGCCACGCCCCGCGAAGCCATCGTCCAGCTCGAGAAGGGCAAGCTCACCAGCGATCCGTCACGGCACAGCGGCGAGGGCCTGTTCTTCTCCTCCAAGGCCGTCACGCGTTTTCGGCTGGAGAGCCAAGGGATCGCCTGGATCGTGGACAACGACGTGAAGGACAGCGGCATCGGCCCGAGCGAGGTGCGGCGGGGTACGCGTGTGACGCTCGAGGTCGTCTCGGGGCACGTGCCGCGGCTCGAGGACGTGTTTGCCGCCTACACGGATCCCGAGACCCTGCGGTTTACCCGCACCCGTGCGACGATCAAACTTGCCGCCGTCGGCACCGTGCTCGTTTCCCGATCGGAGGCAAAGCGGCTGGTTGCCCGGCTGACCGACTTCACGCACGTCACGCTCGACTTCTCGGGGGTGGAGGTCGTGGGGCAGGGCTTCTGCGACGAGGTCTTCCGTGTCTTTTCTGGGTCCCATCCGCACGTGACGCTCGAGCCGGTCGGCATGAGCGACACCATCGCATTCATGGTGGCACGCGCGCGCGCCGCGGCGGCCCGACCGGGGTGACGCGAGCTGCTCAGGCTCGTTCTTTCGGGTGTACCCCAAGTTTTGCAGAGAGCCTCGGTGAGGCGGCGTCGATTCGCGAGGGCGACGCCGGCGAGCATCTGCGCGACAAATTCGAGAGCAAGATCCGGAGTGCATTACGTTCCCGGGAGAGCTAGTTTCGTGCTTCGTATAACTTCTTAACTTCGTAGTGCGCCCTTGTTTCGGATCGGTGGCCGACTCAGCCTGCGAGCAGCGCGTCGATTTGATCGGCGCGACGAAGGATCTATCCGGCGGCGACGTGGCACCGCAAAGTCGGAGCGACTTCGCTCTGGGCGCTGGCCTTGCGTCGCGGCTTCGGGGAGGCTAACCACGAGGTCATGCCGAAGATCGTCATGCTGGTCGTGGCACTCGCCCTCGCCTTCACCGGGCGCGGCCAGGCCGTCGAGTCGTTCAAGATCATCCACGTCGATGATCTCGCGGCACTGACCGCCGCCAACTCGAGTACCGTGTGGATCTATGACGTCAATCCGCCGAGCGTACGAGCGAGGGAAGGCATCGTGCCGGGAGCGCGGCTGTTGTCCTCGTCCGACAGCTTCGACGTCGCCGAGGACCTTCCTCCCGCGAAGGACGCCAAGCTCGTATTCTACTGCGCGAACACGCATTGAATGGCCTCTCACGAGGCCGCCCGGCGGGCGGCCGAAGCGGGCTACACGGACGTGAGCGTGATGGCCGACGGTATCAAGGGCTGGAACGACGCCGGCAAGCCGACGGCCAGGCCCTAGGAAGCTACGGGCTTCGGGCTACGGGAAAGATCCGAGCCGGAGCCTCAAGCGATGCGCGGGCTTTGAGGAGTCAGCGGCCGCCTCATCGCCTTGTCGCTGCCGGCGAGCCCCGATAGGATGACGAGAGGATGCCGGCCCTCCTCTCGTCGGAAGAGATCGCTCGTCGCCTGGCCTCGCTCGCCGGATGGCAGCTGAAGGGCAAGACGATCGAGAAGAAGTTTCGCTTCGTGGATTTCCGCGCGGCGATGGGGTTCGTCAATCGGGTGGCCGATCTGGCGGAGGTCGAAGACCACCACCCCGACATCCTCATCCACTATCGCGACGTGACGCTCGTTCTCTGGACGCACGCGGCGGGTGGCCTCACCGAGCGCGACTTCCAGCTCGCCGCCGACATCGACCGCGTCGACTGACCTTTCCCCCGGCGCCGCCATGACCCCGATCGAGACACTGGCGCGCGTCCGCGACGAGCTGGAGCAGGCGTTCGTCGAGCGCAGCGAAGTGATCGAAGGCGCGCTGGTCGCGCTGCTCGCGCGTGCACACGTGCTGCTGATCGGTCCGCCCGGCACCGCCAAGTCGATGCTCGCCGACGAGCTCTGCCGACGGATCGAGGGCGGTGTCTACTTTCAATGGCTGCTCACGAAGTTCACCACGCCCGAAGAGATTTTCGGGGCGGTCAGCTTGAAGGCGCTCGAAGCGGACGAATACCGGCGCGTGACGACCGGCAAGCTGCCGAAGGCGCACATCGCCTTCCTCGACGAGGTCTTCAAGGCGAATTCCTCGATCTTGAACGCCATCCTCACGATCGTGAACGAGCGCTTCTTCCACAACGGGCGATCGGTGGAGCCCGTCCCGTTGGTCACGCTGTTCGGCGCGACCAACGAGCTTCCCGAAGAAGACGAGCTCGCCGCGCTCTACGATCGCTTTCTGTTGCGCTTCGTGCTCGGCTACGTGCAGGAGGATTTCCGCTTCCTGCGCATGCTCGAAGCGCAGTCGGCAACGCAGCGAACCACGCTTCCGCTCGCCGCGCTGGCCGAGCTGCAGAACGCCGCCGCGAGCCTGCCGATCCCGCCGGCGGTGCTGCGCCGCCTCGCCGACCTGCGCCGCGAGCTCGGCCGCAAGCAGATCGTCGCATCGGATCGTCGCTACCGCCAGGCGCTCGCGGTGCTGCGGGCGCGGGCGCTCCTCGCCGGCCGCTCCGCAGTCGAAGAGGAAGATCTGCTGTTTCTCGAGCACGCGCTCTGGCGGGATCCCGGCGAGCGCGCCGAGGTGCGGGCGACGCTGCGTGCGCTCGTTCGCGGCCACGAGGACGAGGTGCAGGAACTTCTCTTCCAGAGCCGCGAGCTCCGCGACTACGCGCTGCGCGAGTGGGAGACTCGGGAGATGCGCTCCCGGGCGGTGCTCGAGGTGCAAACCAAGCTCCGTCACATCCTCGAGCGTGTCGACGCGATCCTCCACTCCGCCCGCGAGGGCGGCCGGCCGCTCGATCGCGCGCTCGAGATCCGCGGCGAAATCGCCGCAATCGAGCAGGAGACGCTGCGATCCGTATAACGCTCCGCTGAACGGGAAAGGAAGCTCCATGGGCGAAAAGGACGAAAAAGTTCTCTACGAGTGCGACTGCTTCCGCGTGCTTCGGTACTGGGACGAGGAGGGGCAGACGAACATTGCCTTCTCGCTCTACAACCACGGGCTCGACGTCTACCTGAACGAGGACGAGTTCGCGCACCTCGTCGAGGTACTGTCCGGCCTCGAGCAGTTCTATGCGAAGAAGGAGTTCCACCACTGAGCCGCCGCCGCAAATCCCCCGCAGCGCCCGCCGCCCCGACCCTGCCGGTCACGGTTCCGAGCGGCACGGCCTGGATCGAGACCGATTCGTACGATCGCGCGCGCTTCGAAGATCTGCGGCGGGATTCCGGCTCGCTGCGGGCGCTGGAGGAACAGGGACGCGTCTTGCTTCCGCATTTCGGTGCGCTCCTGCGCGACGTCTTCGCCGCGCTCTTCAAGTACAACGTTCTCTTTCTCGCGACCCCGGCGATCGCTCCGAGCGCACGCGTCAACCGAGTGCTGCTCGACGGGCTGCTCGCCTCCGCTCCGTACGAGCATCTGAAGACCCGCACGCAGCTCGACGAGGCGCGCGCCGGGCTCGCGACCGTCTTGCTCGGCGAGCGCGCCCTGGAACTGCTCAAATCGGAGAAGCTGTTCTCACGCCGTGATCTGCTCGATCACTTCGCGCTGCAACGCGACGAAGAGGAGGACGCCGAGCGCCTGCGCGAAGCGGCACGGGCGGCCGAGGCGGCCGAAGATCCGTCTCTCGGTGACGAGTCGCGCCACACATTCGACCAGTTGCGCGAGCGGCTCAGCCGCGAATCCCGCATGGCCGAGCGGCGCCTGGCGCGCAAGGCGGGCGAGACTTCCCGCGACGTCGCCGCCAAGGCGCAGACGGCGAAGAAGCGGCTCGAGGCCGAAGCCCTCGGCGTGGCGCAAACGCTCGACGAGGCCGCCGACGAGGCCGAGAGCTGGGGCCGAGCGCTCGGCGCCAAGGGCTCGGGCTCCGTCGGACGGAGCCTGGAGCTCGGCCGTCGGCTGGCGCGCAATCCGAAGCTCCGCAAGCTAGCGGCGCTGCTCGGCCGCATGCGCGAGCAGGCCCTCGCGCTCCGCCACCGGCTGTTCGAGCGGCCGACCGAGGAAGTCTACGAGGTCGAAACCGGCCGCGACATCGCGCGCATGCTGCCGCAAGAGCTGCTCGCGCTTCATCATCCCGCGCTTCGCCGCGACTGGCAGCGGCGCTACGTCGAGGGCTCGCTCCTGCAGTATCGCCTGCGCGGCGACGACGAGCGCGGCCGGGGGCCGATGATCGTCTGCCTCGACACCAGCTCCTCGATGGCGGGCCCGAAGGAGATCTGGTCGAAGGCGGTCGCGCTCACGCTCCTGGACATCGCACGGCGCGAGCGGCGCCGCTTCCGCGCCATCCTCTTCTCTTCGCCGGAGACCGGCCTCTACACGCTCGATCTGAACCGCGGCGAGCGCTATGCGTCGGACCTCGAGGGTGCTCTCGATCTCGCCGACTACTTCGCCGGCGGCGGCACCGACTTCGAGCATCCGCTCGACGCCGCGCTCGACTGCCTCGGCTCCTCGCGCTTCCGCCGCGGCGACATCGTGCTCATCACCGACGGGGAGTGCCGCGTGAGCGAGGAGTGGCGAGAGCGCTTCCTCCGCGAGAAGAAACGGCTCGACTTCTCGCTCTACGCGATCCTGATCGACGTCGGCGGATCGACGCTCGAGACGCTCGCCGAGATCGCCGACCGCATCTCGCGGGTCTCGGAGCTCACCGACGACGGCGTGCGCGATCTGTTCACTCGTGTCTGACCACGCGCTCGGAGGCGTTCGCGTGGTGGAGACCGCCGGCATCGCAGCGGAATTCGCCGGCCGCCTGCTCGCCGACCTCGGTGCCGAGGTATGGAAGATCGAGCCGCCCGAGGGCGCAGCGTCGCGTCGCTTCCCGCCGTTTCTGGGCGGAGATCGCACGCAGAGCCTCTCGTTCACCTTCTACAATGCGGGTAAACGGAGCCTCGTCGCCGACCCGTCGCGTCGCGCGGACCGCGAAGGCGTCGGGAGGCTCATCGCTTCATCCGACGTCTGGCTCGACTCGACTCCCCCGAGCGAACCGCTGCCCTGGGAGCTGGACGTCCACAACCTCCGCGCAGCGAATCCACGCCTGGTGATCGTGCGCGTCACACCGTTCGGCCTGACCGGGCCGTACGCCGGCTTCCGTTCTTCGGATCTCGTCGCGCAGGCGGCGGGCGGCATGGTCTTCACCAACGGTTTTCCGAACGACACGCCGCTACAGGGTTTCGGCCTGCAGGCCTATCACGCCGCGTCCGCGTATTCCGTGATCGGCACCCTGCTCGCGCTCCTCGAGAGGGAGCGAAGCGGCCGAGGCCAGGTCATCGACGTGAGCCTTCAAGAAGCGGTGGCCGGCGCGCTCGAGGAGACCAGCGCCGCCTGGAACAGCGAGCGACGGATCGAGATCCGCCGCGGGCCGGTCCACTGGACGCGCGTGTTCCGCACCAGCCGCTGCCGGGACGGCTACGTGATGCTCTGCCTCCTCTGCGACTGGACGACGCTCGTCGGCTGGATGATGGAACGGGGCTTCGGCACCGAGCTCGCCGGCGAAGAGTGGCACGATTTCTACTATCGCCGCGAGCACTGGGAGGAGATTTACGCCGTGCTCGATCGCTGGGCGGCGGAGCAGACGGCGGAGGAGATCCTCGAAGGCGCGCAGCTTCGGCGCCTGCCGTTCGCCGCGGTGCGGCCGCCGGAAGCGTTGCTCGAGGATGCGCAGCTCGCCGATCGAGGGTTCTTCGCGCCGATTCGCGGAACGAGCCTTCGCTTCCCCGGGGCGCCCTTTCGGATGTCGAAGACGCCGTTCGTGACGCGGTCCGAAGCGCCACGACTCGGAAGCTCGTCGTGGCCGGCATCCGCTTCTCTCCCCGGGGGGCAGGCCGCGCGACGCGCGTGCAACGGGGAGAGTTCCCGCCGGATCCTCGACGGCATTCGCGTCCTCGACTTCACCCACGTCGTCGCCGGCCCGATCGCCACGCGCATCCTCGCCGACCACGGCGCCGAGGTGATCAAGGTCGAGCGCACCGTGACGCTGGACCTCGGCGAGCGCCGCGGCGGCTTCTTCGGCAACCTGAATCGCGGCAAGCGGAGCCTCATCCTCAACATGAGCGATCCTCGCGGCGTCGATCTCGCCAAGCGCCTGGCGGCCACCAGCGACGTGGTCGCCGACAACTTCAGCGCGCGGGTCATGGGCAACTGGGGTCTCGACTACGAGGGCTTGCGCAAGCTCCGGCCGGACATCATCGCCGTCGGCATGTCGGGCTTCGGCAGGACGGGCCCGCAGAAGGACTACGTGAGCTTCGGCCCCACGCTGCATGCGCTCTGCGGTCACACCCTGTTGATGCGGCCTCCCGGAAAGGATCCGGCCGGCTGGGGCTTCTCCCACTCCGACATCTGCGGCGGCCTGAACGGTGCGCTCGCCGTGCTCGCCGCGCTCCATCATCGGGCGCGGACCGGCGAGGGACAATTCATCGACCTCTCCCAGCTCGAGAGCGTCGCCGCCTACATGGGGCCCATGCTCCTCGACCTCGCCAACAACGGGACGGTCCCCGAGCCGACGGTCAACCGTTCCCAGGAGGCACCCGGCGCGCCGCACGGCGTGTATCGTTGCAGCGGCGACGACCGCTGGGTGGCAATCTCGATTTTGTGCGACGAAGAGTGGCGCCGCTTCGCGGACCTCGTCGGGGAACCGTGGACCACCGACCCTCGCTTCACGACGAACGGTGCGCGTCTGCAACACACGCGTGCGCTCGACGACGCCATCGAGCGCTGGACGAGCACGCGGGGCCCCGAAGAAGTGACGGCCCTCTGTCAGCGTTTCGGCGTCGCCGCGTTCACGGTGGCCAACGGCGAAGATCTCTGCGCCCGTGACCCGCACCTCCAGTGGCGAGGCTACTGGGCGCGCCTCCGCGACCCCGAGGGGCGCGTCCTTCAGCTCGACGGTCTGCCGCTGAAGCTCTCCGACACTCCGGGTTTCATCGACTCGCCAGGACCGCTCCATGGCGAGCACACGGACCGCGTACTGCGCGACGTGCTCGGGCTCTCGGCGAGCGAGATCACCGAGCTCCGCGCGGAGAAGATCGTCGCTTGAGCCGCGGCGAGCCCGAACGGGCTCATCGCATGGCAACGCATCCGGGCCGTCCAGCCGATTCCGTTATCGTTCGTCACCGCTGCGCTCATCCGAGCCGCGGCTTCATCCGCCAGCGGATGAGCGCGAGCAGCACCGCGAAGATCGCGAACAGCGCCAGCGTCGGCCCGGCCGTGTCGACGATGCCGCCGCCGCGCTCGATGATGCGGCGCACGCGATCTGGTACCAGCGCAGCGGCAGCACCGCGCCGATCTCGCGGACGCCGTGCGGCATGAGCTGGTACGGCATCATCACGCCGGAGAGCACGAACGACGGCAAGATGAAGAAGACCGTGATGAAGACCGCCTGCGCCGAGGTCTCGCGAGCGTGGAGACCAACACGCCGATCGCGAGCGACGCGAGCACGAAGGGCAGCGTCGCCACAAGAGCGCGAGCCAGCTGCCGTGCGGCCAGATCCCGAAGCACGAGTCCCGGCACGACGATCGCGAAGAGCAGCAGCACGTAGCAGACGCCGACGTACGGCACGAGCTTGCCGAGCACGATCTCGAGCGGCGCGTCGGCAGCGACGAGCATCTGCTCGTAGGTCCCGCTCTCGCGCTCGCCGACGAGACCGAGGCTGGTCACCGAGAGGCAGAGGTTGGTGAGCAGCATGCCGGCGAGCGCGGCGAGGAAGAAGTCGCGGTCGCGAGCGTCGGGTTGAACCAGAAGCGCTGGCGGATGTCGATCGGGCCGGCGCCGGATCGGGCGGTCGGGATCGCGGGCGACCGGGGCCGATGCGCGGCTCGAAAGACGCCGCCACCTGCGGAACGTAGCCGCCGACGCGCGCCGCCGTGAGCGGGTCGCTGCCGTCGAGCAGGAGCTGCACGCGCGGCTCGCCGCGCTCGGCGTCGCGCGCGAAGCTCTGCGGAATCACGAGCACGACCAGAGCCTTTCCCTCGCGCAGCAGCTCGCGGGCGCTCTCGTAGCTCGGTTCGCGTCTGCGGCGGCAGGAAGTAGCCGGTCGCCTGGACGCTCTGAACGAGCCGGCGCGACAGCGCGGTGTGGCTCTGGTCGAGCACCGCCCAGGGGACGTTGGCCGGCTTGTTCGAGAGCGCGTCGCCGAAGAGCAGGAGCATCATCATCGGCTGGATCAGCACCATGCCGAGGAACGCCTTGTCGTGCCGGATGACGCCGCCTCCTTGTAGGCGATCGCGAGCACGTTCGACGACGAACGGCGCCAGCGGCTCATGCGCGGGCCTCGATCGTGCGGCGCGCGTAGTAGATCAAGCCGACGCCGCAGACGAAGAGGAACAAGAGCTCGGGCAGCAGTCGATCCGGCCCTTCCGCGCGCAGGTAGATCGCGCGGCTGACCCGGATGTAGTGGGTGGCCGGGATCAGCTTCGCGAGCCACTGCACGACAGTCGGCATGTTGCGGATCGGGAAGAGCGAAGCCGGAGAGCTGGACGAGCGGAATGCTGAACAGCACGGTCTTCTGCACCGCCTCGGCGGCGGTCGCCGAGGTGGCCGAGAAGATCAGCCCGAGCGCGAGCGAGATCAGCACGTAGAAGGCCGAGACGACCACGAAGAAGCAGCGCGCTGCCCTGCGGGCCAGACGCCAGCACCAAGCCGGCGACCACCACCATCAGCGACGACGTCGAAGGCGAACACGGCGCCGAGCGGCAGCAGCTTGCCGAGCAGGATCTCGAGCGTCGTCGCGGGCGTCACCTGGAGCTGGTCGAAGGTGCCGGCGAGGCGCTCGTTGACGATCGACACCGCGGTGATGAGCGTGGTCAGGAACGAGAGCACGAAGCCGAAGGTGCCGGCGACCATGAACGGCGTGCCGTCGAGGCCCGGGTTGAAGAGCGCGCGCGTCACGACGCCGATCCCGCCGCCCGCGCGCTCGGCGCCCGGGACGATCGAGCGCCGGGGATCGCGCGCTGATCGCCGAGGGCGGGCGCGCTCGCCTGCAGCAGGGAGTTTACGAAGGCCTCGGCGTTGCCGGCGAGCACCGCCTCGGCGCCGTCGTAGAGGACCTGGACTGCGGGGCGGCGCCGCGCCCGGCCTCGAGTGTCGCGATCGCGTCGAAGTCCGGCGGGGATCACCACGCCGACGCTGATCGGCCCGCGATCCGAGCGCGTGCTCGATCGCTCTCGGGCGACGCGTACGCGGTGAGCGAAGGTTCCGCTCGCCGCGAGATCGGCGACGAGGCGGCGGCTCGCCGCCGATCTCGCTCGCGTCGTAGACGCCGAGCGCGAGGTGCTTGACCTCGGTGGAGAGCATGAAGCCGAAGAGCAGGAGCGCGCCGAGCGGCACGCGATGAGGATCGTCACCGTGAACGGATCGCGGAGCGTCGCCTGGACCTCGCGCCGGACGAGCGTCCGCAGCCGGCGGCGATTCACGGCGCGCCTCGCGGATCCTGCGATGCCACGCTCGCGAGCACGCGGCGGAACACGTCGGTCATCGTCGGCTGCTCGATTGCAATGCGCGCGCTCGGCGCTTCCTGCGCCAGCGCGCGCGAGCCGTCCGAGAAGGTCGGGCTCGAATGTCGGCAGCCGCGCAGCGCAGCGCCCGTCGCGGTTGGCTCGGGCGCGGGGACCGCGCCGGCGAGCCGCGCGAGCACGCGCGGGCGCGCGCCGGCCGTGACGTCGATCTCGATCCGGTAGCCGTCGGAGAACGCGCTGCGCAGCTCCTCCGGCGTGGCGTTCGGCGATCAGCCGGCCGGCGTCGATGAAGCGCACCCAGTCGCAGTAGTCGGCCTCCTCGAGGAAGTGCGTGGTGACGAAGACGGTGACGCCCGCGTCGGCCTCCTCCTGGATGATCTCCCAGAAGAGGCCGCGGCTCTGGACGTCGACGCCCGCCGTCGGCTCGTCGAGGAAGAGCAGGCGCGGCCGTGCAGCGTCGCGAGCGCGAGGCCGGCGCGCTGGCGGACGCCGGCGGGCAGGTCCTCGGGCCGCTCGCTGCTCGGCCGTCGCCGAGAGCGAAGCGCTCGCGCACCGCCCCCCAGCGCGCGCTCGAGCTCGCGCGCCCGTGAGGCCGTACAGGCCGGCGTAGAACTCGACGTTCTCGCGCAGCGAGAGGCCCTGGTAGAGGCTCACCTTCTGGCCCATGTAGCCGATGCGGTCGCGCACGCGGCGCGGCTCTGCGATGACGTCGACGCCGTCGACCTCGATCGTCGCCCGCCGTCGGTCGGAGCAGGCCGATCAGCATGCGGATCGTCGTGCTCTTGCCCGAGCCGTTGGCGCCGAGGAAGGCGAAGATCGATGCCCGCGCTCGACCGACGAGGTCGAGGGCGTCGACGGCGGTGAAGTCGCCGAAGCGCTTGGTGAGGCCGTGCGGCGGGATGATCGGCGTCGGTCATGCCAGGCTCTCGGCGTCGTCGCGCGCGAGCGCGAGCAGCGTCGACTCCATGTCGACCGGCGTGCGGCTCGGCGAAGCGCGCGCGCCGGGGAGCGCGGCCAGGTCGCGAGGACTCGGCTCGCGCCGGGGGTCCGTGCGCCGCGCCACCTCGACGCGCGCGAAGCGGCCGCTGGCGCGCGCGCGCGCTGACGTAGGGAAGCGCGCGCGCCGCGCGCGCGATGGCGCGCGGGTCCTCGCCCCAGGCGCGGTAGAGCTCGAGCGGCACGCGCGCGCGCAGCTCGGCCGGGCGTCCCGATCGCGACGACGCGCCCGTCGTCGAGGTAGACGAGCCGGTCGCAGGCGGCGGCCTCGTCGAGATAGCTCGTGCTGATGAGCGACCAGCGAGCGTGCTCGCGCCGCGCTCGAGCAGCGCCCAGATCTCGCCGCGCGCCACCACGTCGACGCCGGCGGTCGGCTCGTCGAGCACGAGCAGCGCGCGGCTCGGGCAGCAGCGCGTTCGCGATCGCCAGCTTCTGCTTCATGCCGCCGGAGAGCGCGCCGGCGGCCCGGTCGGCGAACGGCGCGAGTCCCGTGCGCTCGAGCAGCGCGGCCCGCGCGCCGTCGAACTCCTCCGCCGGCAAGCGGTGGAGGCGGCGCCGTGAAGCGGAGGTTCTCGATCACCGAGAGATCGCGATGCAGGCTGAAGACCTGCGGCACGTAGCCGATCCGCGCCTTCAGCGCCGTGACGTCGCCGCGCAGGTCGTGGCCGAGCACGCGCGGCGTCGGCGGCCTCGACCTCGAGCAGCCCGGCGAGCGAGCGCAGCAGCGTCGTCTTGCCGGCGCCGTCGGGACCGACGACGCCGACGATCTCGCGCGTCGAGCTCGAGATCGATCGCCGGCGAGAGCGCGGCGTCGCGCCGTAGCGCTTCTCGAGGCCGCGCAGCGGAGCAGCGGCGCGCTCACCGTGATCCTTGCCGTCGCCGCGGCGAGGTAGACGTTGCCCTCGGTGCCGGGCTGGAAGCGCTCGACGTCCTCGAGGATGCGGACCTTGGCGCGATAGACCTGGCCGATGCGGTCGCTCCGCGTCTCGATCTTCTCGGGCGTGAAGTTCGCCTGGTCGGCGACGAAGCTCACCTCGCCCGGGACGCGGCGGCCCGGCCGCTGTCGAGCTCGATCTCGACGCGCTGGCCGACGCGGAAGCGCTCGACGTCGGCGACCGGCACGTAGATCTGCACGTACTTGTCGAGCGGATCGAGCACCGAGACGATCGGCGTTCCGGGCTGCGCGAGCTCGCCCGGCCAGATGTACTGCGTCTGCACGACGGTGGCGACGTCCGGCGCGCGGATCTCGTACTTCGCGTGCGTCACCTCGAGCTCGGCGAGCTGGGCGCGCGCGAGCTCGCGCTTGCGGCGCAGCATCTCGAGCTCGCTGCGCGGCCATCCCCGAGCGGCTGAGCGCGCCTCGGCGCGGGCGAGCATTTGCCGCGCGCGGTCGACGGCGCTTCGCGCCTGGTCGCGGCGGCGCGGGCGTCGTCGAGCAGCTGCGCGGTGCTGGCGCCGGTCTCGACCAGCGCCTGCTCGCGCACGAACGTCCGTTCCGCGAGCTCCAGCGCCGCCTGCGCCTGCTCGAGCCCGGCCCGCTGCGCGCTCACGTCCCGCTTCCAGGTGCTGTCGATCATCGTGGCGCGCTCCGCTTGCGTGCGGATCTCTGCCTCGAACATCGCGATCTCGCGCTTCTTGGTCTCGATCTGCGTCTCGACGTCGCGCGCGTCGAGCACCGCCACGACCGCGCCGGCGGCGATCGTCGCTCCCTCGCCGAAGCGAACTTCCAGCACGCGGCCCGTGACCTCGCTGCGCAGGACCCGCTCCTCGCCTTCGACGAAACCCGTGTAGTAGGCAGGACGGGGATCGCTTCCCCAGTAGAGGTAACCGCCGGCGGCTGCGCCCGCGAGCACGACGGCGACGATCCATTTCGCGTTCATGAGCTCACCTCGGGTTCGATTCGGATGCGGTGCTCTGCCCCATCAAGCTCCGCAGCTCGGCGCGACGACGTGGGCCTGGTAGAGGGCGCTCGCGAGCATCGCGCGCTGCCCGGACAGAAGCGCCTGGGCGTCGAGAACGTCTTCGCTCGTGGCGCGGCCGGCGTCGAACTGCTGCCGGCGGATGCCAGATTCTCCTCCGCCTGGCCGACGGCCGTCTCCGCGGCGGCGAGCGCGGCGAGGCGCTCGGCGGCCGCCTGGCGAGTGGAGCGCACCGCGCCTCGAGCTCGCGCAGCTGCCGTTCGATCTCCAGACGATTCCGCTCCGCCGTGATCCGCGCCTCGGCGATCTCGGCCTCGCGCCGCCCGTCGGTGCCGAGATCCCAGCTGAAGCCGACGAAGCCCGAGCCGATGTCTTGGGGCTCGAGGATCGGCGAGTTGGAATAGTCGATCGCGCCGCCGGCGGAGAGCCGCGGCAGGCGGCTACGGACGAGCGAGCGGGCCGTCCCCTCCAGGCGCTGCTGCTCCTCGACGAGCGAGTGAAGAACCGGATTGTCCGCATAGGCGACACGCAGCGCCTCTTCGACCGGCGGTACGACCGGCCGCTCGGCGACGTCCGCGAGCTCGGTCGGCGCGTTCACGTCGGCGCCGATCGCCTGGTTCAGCGCATACCGCGCTTGCGCGATCGCCAGCGCGCGTTGGTCCAGCTGCTCTTCGTCGGTCTGCAACGCGACCTGAACGACCAGGAGCTCGTTCTTGGTCAGGCGGCCGCTCTGGAACTTCGCTTGCGCATTCGCCAGCTGTTCGCGATCGAGCG
Organism: uncultured delta proteobacterium; assembly: GCA_963745025.1. Classification (GTDB taxonomy): domain Bacteria; phylum Desulfobacterota; class Binatia; order JACPRU01; family JACPRU01; genus CAVQIG01. Next base: position 80,653 of record CAVUWD010000005.1, on the reverse strand, counting down.
TCACGTTCGTCTCCGTGACCTCGCGCAGGCGCTCGTTCTCCAGCAGCTGGAAATAGGCACGCACGACGGCGAGTTGCTGGTCGAGCGTCGTTGCCCACACGCGCGCCTGCTCGCCGCGATAGCCGGCCTGCGCGGCCGCCAGCGCATAGCGGAGCTCGCCGCTCACGTCGAGCGGGAGCGTGAGCGTGCCATTCAGAGTGCCGACATCGACCGGACGGATCTCGATGGAGGCGCCGCCCGGGGGAGCGAGGCCGGCGGGCAGCTGGACGGCGTTGCGCTCGGCGTCGGTGTACCAGGTGTAGCGCCCGAACCCGACCGTGCTCGGTAGCAGGCGCCCGCGAACGTCCCGCACCTGCTCCGCGACGCCCTGGAGCTGACTCTTCGAAATCGCGATCCGCCGGTTCCCCTTGGTCGCCATCGAGAGCGCCGTCTCCAGGTCGAGCGGCCGGGACGTTGGGGGCGTCGGTTCGGGCGCGGCGCCGAAGTCGACGCCCGCGCGGCGAGCAAGCGCACCGAGCTCCTCCACTCGCCGTGCCGCGCTCCAGCCGCCGTCCCCGCTCGGTCGCTCGAAATCCGCAACCGACGCGCAGCTGGCGAGGCAGACGCCGATCGCCGCCACCGCCGCTCGAACGCCCACGCTCGCTCGATAGGATGCTCCGGCCGGAGCCGCGATCGCGACCAACGGGAGCGATCGGTAACGCAGGCTCCTAGCACGCACGTCGTTTCCCCGCTCGTCGCGCGCCGACGCGCTCCATGCCGCCCAGCGAGAATTCCGCGATGTGCCGCGCCAGATCGGCACCGAAGCCCGCCGGGTAGGACTTCCAGCGCTTGCGATGGAGGATCCCCGGCATCGCGAACCGGTAGAAGATCGCCTGGGAGACGATGCTGATCGCGCAGCTCTCGACCTCTCGCCGGCCGAGACGCGGCATGAGCCGCGCGACGATCTGCTCCGTCTCGCGCATCATCGGATCGATGAACTCGGCAACGATCATCGGCAGCGCCTGGCTGGGATCCGTCATCTCCCGCTGCATGAGCGCGCCGTGCAGCCCCGGGGGAGGCCCGATCAACATGTCGAGCATCACCTTGATACGAGTGAACAGCAGCTCCGCGAGCGCGGCGCGGTCGAGCCGGTCGATTTCCGCCGCCGGCCGCGTCCCGCCGCGCCGCTCGAGCTCGGTCTGGATGGTCGCAAACTGCGCGCGGAGCACCTCGAGGTAGAGGTCCTTCTTGGAGCCGTAGTGATAGTGGCCGGCGGCCAGGTTGACCCGGGCACGGCGAGCGATGTCGCGCGCCGTAGTGGCGTGGAACCCGCGCTCGGCAAAGAGCTCGCTCGCCGCCGCGATCAGGCGCTGACGGGTGCCGTCGTTCGATCGCCCCATTAATACAGACGTTTAAAACATCTGTTTCATTGAAGCAAGACTCGTTTACCGGCCACGCGTTCGCCTCCACGAATCCCCTTGGCCCGTTGCGTCGAAATGAAGCGGGCGGGTCCCTTTATTCCCGTCAGCCGAGGCCGTAGGCGCGGGCGAGCAGCTCGACCGGGTGTACGACCGCAAGCTCGCGGCCGCGGAGACGGAGCGCCGCGCGAATCTGCAGGATGCAGCCGGGGTTTCCCGCCGCGACGATCTCGGCGCCGCTGTCGAGCACCGCCTGCGCCTTGCGCTCCCCGAGGCGCCACGCCATTGCCGGCTCGGTCAGGTTGTACGTGCCGGCACTGCCGCAGCAGAACTCGCCGTCCGCGATCTCCACGAGCTCGAGGCCGGGTATCCCGCGAAGCAGAGCACGCGGCTCGCGGCGCACGCCCTGGCCGTGGGCGAGGTGGCAGGCGTCGTGATACGCGACGCGCATACGGACCTCGTGCTTCGGCGCGGGCAGCGCGCCCGCAGCGAGAAGCTCGCTCACGTCGCGGGCCTTCGCGGCGACGTCGCGCGCGCCTTTCGCATAGGTGGCATCGTTCTCGAGCCAGCGCCCGTACTCGCGCAACATCGCCCCGCAGCCGGCGGCATTGGAGACGATGAAGTCGGCCTCGTCACGCAGGAACACGTTGACGTTGCGCCGGGCTCTGCGCTCGGCCTCGTCACGCTCGCCGAGATGCGCGAGCAGCGCTCCGCAGCACGTCTGCCCGCGCGGCACGACCACGCGATAGCCCGCGAGGACGAGCAGCTTCGCCGTGAGCTCGTTCACGCGCGCGAAGAACGCCTGGCTCACGCACCCCGTGAGCAGCGCCACCGTGGCGCGCGGCGGACCGTCCGGCTCGAGGATCGCGGGTGGCCGACGCGACGGCACGACATCCGGCATCAACGCGAGCAAACGGCGAATCGGCCGCGGCACCCATCGAACGCGGGCCAGTCGCGGCATGCCGAGCCGGGAGGCGAGACGGAAGACGTCCGCGACCGGCGCGAGCCGATTCGCATCGGGCAGCCAGCGCGCCAGCATCGCTCGCCTCCAGCGCTCGCCGCCGCCACGGCGTGCATGCGCCGCAACGTACTGGCGCCCGCCCTCGATCAGCGCGCCGTACTGGACTCCCGACGGGCACGCCGTTTCGCAGGCGCGACAGCCGAGGCAGAGGTCGAGGTGGCGGACGACGCCCTCGGTGAGGGTGGTTCGTCCTTCCTCCAACGCCTTCATGAGATAGATCCGCCCGCGCGGCGAGTCGGCCTCCGCGCCGGTCTCGATGTAGGTCGGGCAGGAAGAGAGGCAGAGCCCGCAGTGCACGCACGCGAGGAACTCGTCGAGCGAAGCGATCTTCGGTGTGTCCTCGCTCCGGCTCATCGAATCACAGTCCGCCGACGAACCGCCCGGGGCTGAGAAGCCGGCGGGGATCGAAGGCGGCCTTGAGTCCTTTCATGAGATCGAAACCGGCGGGCGGCGGGCCCCAGACGTCCACCTCGCTCTTCCAAGCGCTCGGCGCGCTGTCGACGACGAGGTAGCCGCCGCGGGCGCAGGCATCGCTGCGGAGGCCGCCGACGACCTCGCGCACGTGTTCGCGTTTCGCGGCTTCGAGACGGAGGCGCGCCACGCCGACGCCTGCGTGTGCATGCAAGGCGACGTCGCCAGCGACGCGACTGCATTCCCGGAGCGCCGACGAAAGCCAGCGGCCGAGCGCGCTTCGCGGCACGCCGACCCGAAGGACCACGGACGGCTCGCGGCCTCGTTCCACACCGTCGAGCGAGGCTCGGAGCGCCGCTTCGTCGATCGGCCCGCTCGATTCCTCCACCGCGCGTTCTCGGCCGATCGACGCGGCGCGTGTCGCCGCGTCGTCCACCTCCTCGCGCGTGCCGGCAAACCCCGCAACCAGCGTCGGCGGGCGATCCGAGCCCGCGAGGATCTCGAGAAGCTGCGGCGCGACGACCGAATCGGCGAGCGCGAGGGCGAGTTGGCAGAGCGACTCGAGGGTCTGCGAACCGAAGCAGACGATCCGCTTCGCTTCCGGTAAGGGCTGCAGCTTGAACGTCGCCTCGACGATCACCGCGAGCGTGCCGCACGATCCGACGAGGAGTTTGTGAAGATCGTAGCCCGCCACGTTCTTCACCACCCGGCCGCCGCTCTTGACGGGCGTGCCGTCGGCGAGCACCGCGGCTAGGCCGAGAAGCCAGTCGCGAACGGTGCCGAAGGCCTGACGGCTCGGCCCCGAGGCCCGCGCGGCGATGAGGCCGCCGATCGTCGTCTCGGCCGGCAGCGGTGGATCGAAGGGAAGCCACTGTCCGGACGGACGTAACGCCTCGTTCACCGCGGCGAGCGTCGCGCCCGCCTCCACGGTGAGCGTCAGGTCGGCCGCCGCGTGCGCGACGATGCGATCCATGCGCGACGTCGACAGCACGACGTCAAGCCGCTCCGGCGGAAGCCCGCGGCCGAGACGGAGGCCCGCCCCCGCCGGAACCACCGCGAGGTCGTGCTCCGCGCAGACGCGCAGCGCCTGGGCGGTTTCGTTCGCCCCTCCGGGCAACACGACCCACGGGGGCTCGGTGCCGTCGACCGCGAAGTGTCGCTGATCCGATTCCGAGCCGAGCCCGTCGGCTCCGAGCAAGTCGAGGAACCGCCGCGACAGGCCGAGGAAGTCTCGCTCTACCGGGGTGGACAGGCTCACAACGCCGCCCGCCGCTGCGGCTCGCGCACCGCGACGCAGGCCGACTCCGCGGGAAAGATCTTGTGGGGATTCGCGCGGCGCTCCGGGTCGAAGACCGCGCCGGACGCGGCGCATGAGAGCGAGATCGGCCTCGGAGAAGAGCAGCGGCATCTGCGTCCATCTTCTCGACGCCGATGCCGTGCTCGCCGGTGAGGCTGCCGCCGAGCGCGACGCACGCCTCGAGGATCTCGCGCCCGGCGGCGAGCACGCGCTCGACCTCGTCGGCGGTCGCGCTCGTCGAAGAGCAGGATCGGATGGATGTTGCCGTCGCCGGCGTGGAAGACGTTGGCGATGCGCAGGCGATGGCGCTCGCCGGCGACGCAGCGATGACGCGCAGGATGTCCGGCACGCTGGTGCGCGGCACGACGCCGTCCTGCGTGCAGTAGTTCGGCGCCAGCCGGCCGACGGCGCCGAAGGCGCGCTTGCGGCTCTTCCAGAGCGCGGCGCGCTCGGCCTCGTCGCGGCGATCGCGCACCTCGCGTGCGCCGTGCTCGCGGCAGATGGCGACGACGCGCTCGGCCTGCGCGTCGAGGCCGGCCGCGAGCCCGTCGAGCTCGACGAGCAGCACCGCGCCGGCGTCGGTCGGGAAGCCGAAGTGGTACGCCGCCTCGACGGCCTCGATGATGAGCCGGTCCATCATCTCGAGCGCGGCCGGCACGATGCCGGCGCGCGATGATGCCCGAGACCGCCTCGCTCGCGTCGTCGACCGACTCGAAGACGGCGAGCAGCGTCCGGCACGCCTTCGGGCATGCGGCACGCAGGCGGAGCGTCGCGCGCGTGACGATCCCGAACGTGCCCTCGGCGCCGACGACGACGCCGCGAAGATCGTAGCCCGGACGGTCCTCGACCGCGCCGCCGAGCTCGACGACCTCGCCGTCGGGGCAGCACGAGCTCGACGCCGAGCACGTGGTTCGTCGTGACGCCGTACTTGAGCGTGTGCGGCCCGCCCGAGTTCTCGGCCACGTTGCCGCCGATCGTGCACGCGGGCTGGCTCGACGGATCGGGCGCGTAGTAGAGGCCGTGCGGCGCCGCACCGCGCGCGTGACCCGCGGTTCACGACGCCCGCCTCGACGACGACGCGGCGGTTCGCGACGTCGATCGCCTCGATGCGATTCATGCGCGACTCGTGCAGATCATCACCGGCGCCGCGACCGGCAGGTGCCGCCCGAGAGCCCGGTGCCGGCGCCGCGCGGCACGAAGCGCGACGTCGTCGGCGGCGCAGCAGGCGCACGACCGCGGCCACCTCCGCCGGTCGTGCGCGGCAGCACGACGAGCTCCGGCGCGCGCGCGCTCGAGCGTGTAGCCGTCGCACTCGTAGACCAGCAGCGCCTCGGCGCCGAGCGACGATCGCCGTCGGCGCCGACGATCGCGCAAATCTGCGTCGACGAGCATCCGCGGGCATCGACGAGTTCGCAACGACTGCCTCAGCGTGAATAGATACGCCGTCGTGAGCCGTGCTGATGACTGGCGAATTTCGAGCCTCCGCACGCGCCTGCTGCTCGGCCCGGGACCGAGCGATGTCGCACCCGCGCGTGCTGCGCGCGCTCTCGGCAGCCCGCTGATCGGCCACCTCGATCCGGCGTTCGTCGCGCTGATGGACGAGACGTGAAGCGGCTGCTTCGCCACGTGTTCCAGACCGAGAACGAGCTCACCTTCGCCGATCTCCGGCACGGGCAGCGCCGGCATGGAAGCCTGCCTCGTGAACCTCCTCGAGCCGGGCGACGAGGTGGTCGTCGGCGTGAACGGCGTGTTCGGCACGCGCATGGCCGACATCGTCGAGCGCTGTCGGCGCTCGACGCGGTTCCGCGTCGAGGCGCCGTGGGGGCGCGTCGGTCGAGCCGGAGGACGTCGAAAAGGCGCTCGCGCAGGCGCGCCGGCCGAAGCTCGTGGCGATGGTCCACGCCGAGACGTCGACCGGCGCGTGGCAGCCGCTCGAGGAGATCGCGCCGACTCGTCGCAGCGCGCCGGCGCGCTCTTCGTCGTCGACACCGTGACCTCGCTCGGCGGCTGCCCGGTCGAGGTCGACGAGCTGGGAGATCGACGCCTGCTACAGCGGCACGCAGAAGTGCCTGTCCTGCCCGCCCGGCCTCGCGCCGGTGACGTTCGGGCCGCGCGCGCTCGAGGCCCTGCCGGCGCCGGCGCTCCAAGGTGCAGAGCTGGTACCTCGACCTGACGATGATCGAGAAGTACTGGGGCGACGAGCGCGTCTACCATCACACGGCGCCGATCTCGATGAACTACGCGCTCGCGGAGGCGCTGCGGCTGGTCGTGGAGGAGGGCCTCGAGGCGCGCTTCGAGCGTCATCGCCGGAACCACGTGGCCCTCGCCGCCGGACTCGAGGCGCTCGGCTTCCGCTTCGTCGTCGCAGCCCGGCCACCGTCTGTGGATGCTGAACAGCGTGTTCCTGCCGCCGCCGGTGTCGGGCAGGACGAAGCACGTCTTCGCCGGCGGCTGCTCGACGAGTTCTCGCATCGAGATCGGCGGCGGGCTCGGCGCGTTCAAGGGGAAGATCTGGCGGATCGGCCTGATGGGGGAATCGAGCCGGCGCGAGAAGGTCTTACGGCTGTTCTCCGCGCTCGAGCAGATCCTGCCGGGCGCCGGAGTGCCCGTGCGCGCGGGCGTCGCGGCCGGGGCCGCAGAGGCGTGCTTCTGAGACGGCGGGCGGCGGCACTTCTCCTTCTCGTCTCCTCCTGCCGCACCCTCCCCGCCCCTCCGCCACTGCCGACGCCGCCGCCCACGCCGACACCCGACTTGGTGCGTGTCGAGCCGCCGGAGATCGACGACGATCTGGGTCGCGACACCCTCGTCGCGGCCATTGACCGCGACCTCGAAGCCGCGACGCGGATCGGCTCCGTCTCCTGCTCGGCGGCCGACCGGGCGCGCTCGCTCGGCGATCTGCGTCAGGCGGCTTCGCTGCCGGACACGGATCTCGCCGATTACGTTCGCGCCCATTTCGAGTTCTACCGCTCGGGAGGCAGGGAGGGCGGAGCGCTCTTCACGGGCTACTTCGAGCCGATTCTCGACGGCCGAAGACGGCACGAGGGAGCCTTCGTTCATCCGCTCTACCGCCGACCCGACGATCTCATCGAGATTCGGCTCGGCGATTTCGCGGACGGATGGGCGGGCGTCACGATTTACGGTCGGGTCGCGGACGGCAAGCTCGCTCCCTATTACACGCGGCGAGAGATCGACGGGGATCACGTTCTCGACGGTCGAGGGCTCGAGACGGCGTGGCTCGACGATCCGGTCGCACGGTATTTCCTGCAGGTGCAGGGCTCGGGAATCCTCCGCCTCGAGGACGGCACCGAGCTCCGCGTCGGCTTCGCCGGCTCGAACGGCAAGCCGTACACGTCGATCGGCCGGCTGCTGGTGAACGACGGCTCGCTCCTTGCGGGACAGGCGACCGCTCCGGCGATTCAGGCATTCTTGCGCGCGCACCCCGAGCGGCGCGACGAGATCCTGTTTCACAACGAGCGCTACGTCTTCCTTCGCGAGGTCGCCGACGGGCCGATCGGCCGCCTCGGCGTGAAGCTCACCGCAGGACGGTCGATCGCGGTCGACGTCTCGCTCTACCCCCTCGGCACGCTCGCCTACGTCGAGACGGAGGCGCCGCTGGTCGATCCCGCGGGTCAGCCGACCGGCCGGCGGCCGCTCCGTCGCCTGGTCCTGGCGCAAGACAGCGGGGCGGCAATTACCGGCCCGGGCCGAGTCGACCTCTTCTTCGGCACCGGCGAAGCCGCGGGGCTCGTAGCGGGCTCGATGAGCTCGCGGGGCGAGCTCTACTTCCTCGTGCCGCGCAAGTGCGCGCGCTGAGTGCGGGGCGCGGGACGAGACTCCGACCGGATTCACGGCGCTGGTGAAACCTCCTGAGCGCCTCACGGTCCCGACGTGCTCTGCAGGTCGAAGGGTCCATCGAAGGCTTCGAACGCCTGGCCGGACCCGAGCGTGACCCCGAGACCGTGCTGCCCCGAGCCGCCGTCCGTCATCGGGAACCCCAGGTCGAGGCGGAAGAGCGCCTCACCCGAGCTACGCAGCGCATCGACGCGAAGCCCGATGCCGGCGCTCGTCGCCAAGCGCCGGAAGTCGACGCCCTGATTCGGCGCCCAGACGTATCCGCTGTCGAAAAAGACGACCGCGCCGAGCGATACCAGATGGAAGAGATCGTTGACGAAGAACAGTCGGTCCTCGAGGTTGAAGATGAAGCGCTTCTCGCCGACGAACTGGCGGGTGTCAAAGCCGCGCAGGCCGTTGAAGTTGCCGAGGAAGATCTGCACTTCGCGGTCGAGATTGCGGGCGAGGTCGAGCTTCACTCGCGACACGAGCGTGTGCTCGTAGAGCCAGTGGAAGCGATAGTAGGAGATCCCCTCGACCTCGGCGACCGCGTTGCGCACGTCCCCATCGTGGTAGCGACCGGTGACGAAGGCATAGAGGAATGACTTCCGACCCTCGCCGAAGCCGAAGCCTTGGCGGTCGAAAGCGGTGAGGATCGGCTCGTCGACCCGTGCACCGAGCGCGCGCCAGGAATAGCCCATCTCGGCATCGAACGTGTTGCCGAGGTTGAGGTCCTCGATCTTGTCGAAGAGGTTCAGATGCCGCTCACGGACGTAGTCCACGACTTCGCGGTGCAGGAACAGGCCGGGCTCGCTCTGGCGCTGGTCGACCGGCAGGTCCGTGGGTGGAGCGGTCGACGGCGACAGGTCGGAGAACGTCTCGTCGTTCCAGCGATAGAAGGGCCCCGCCCGCCAGACGACGTCGGCATCGGATAGCATCTCCAGGCGGTGCCCGATGCGCGGGGCAGTGATCTGCTGCTGGCGCCGAAAGCTCGCGGTCTCGTTCCCGAAGTGGTCGAACTCCTTGTTGCGCTCGCGCCGCTCCGAATAGCCGCCGCGGACCGACCACGGTGTGTCGAGCGAATAAAACGGGTACTCGAGAATCCCTTCTGCCACGTGGCCGTCGCTCGTAACTTGGTAATCGCCGCCGGCCACCCAGCGGCTGCCGAGCACGCGCGGGTCGCTGTATGCGAAGATCGCCGAGTCGCGGTCGATTCCGGACCGGTAGAGCAGGCGGACCTTCTTCCCGTAGCCGAGGACGTTGTCCTCGACGATCCCAAAGGTGGCGCGGTGCGAGCCGCCTCCAAAGCTGAACGAGGCGCGCGGCTGCGTCGTCCAGGTATCCTGGGCGAGCACGTGCAGGTCGACTTGTCCCTCGGGAGCCGGCGACGCCAAGATCTTCACCTGCCGGATGTACGGCAGCGCTCGCAGGTTGCGCTCCGACTCGGCGATCAAGACGGGATCGGCAAACTCTCCTTCGTGCACCAAGAGCTCGCGGCGGATCACCTCCTCCTTGGTCTCGATGTGCAGCAGGTTCGCGAGGCGGAAGATGAACGTCAGGTCGGGAACATGGGGGATCTCGTCCAGCCTCTCCTCGGGGCCGAACACCGACGCGTGCTCAATGACGATCGACCGGATGCGCGGGAACGCAGAGTCGGTCTGTGCCAGGCCCGCGCTGGCGATGAGCCACAGAGCCGGCGCGAGGAGGCGCGCGGGCGTCGTCACCAGGCCGTGTATCCGCCGTCGACGAACACGGTCGAGCCGGTCACGTAGCTCGCCGTCGGCGACACCAGGAAGAGGAGCGCGGCGGCGAGCTCACCCGGGCGACCGAGCCGACCGAGCGGGATGAACGCCTCGGCGCGCTCGCGCACACCCGGTCTCTCGAAATCCTTGACGTTCAGCTCGGTCGGGAAAAAACCCGGAGCCAGTGCGTTGACGGTGATGCCCCGGCTTGCCCATTCGATCGCCAACTGGCGGGTGAGCATGGTGATCGCGCCCTTCGTCGCCGCGTACGGCGCGAGGCCGGGAGTCGAGCTGGCCACCGCTCCGAAGATCGAGCCGACGTTGACGATGCGCCCCGGCTCGCTTCGTGCGAAGCGATGCTTGGCGAATTCCTGGCAGAGCAGGAAGGCTGCGCTGAGGTTCACGTCGAGCATGCGGGACCAACGCTCCACGGTGGTCTTCTCCGCGCGCATCGAATCGAGCAGGCCCGCATTGTTGACGAGAATGTCGATCGACCCGAGCGCCTGCTCGCAGCGCTCGAAGATCGCCGGGATCGATGCCAGATCGGCGAGATCGCCCGGCACCGAAATCGCGCGAATGCCGTGCGGCTCGAGGCGGCGAGCGACCTCGCCGAGGCGATCCGCACGGCGGGCCACCAGCGCTACGTCGCAGCCGGCGATCGCAAGCGCTTCGGCGAGATCCACGCCGAGGCCGCTCGACGCCCCGGTGACGACGGCGCGATGCCCGCGGAGCCCGAAGATGTCCTCGAGAGTCGTCACGAGGGGAACCTGCTACCAGCCCGCAACGACCAGCTCAACCCGTGATTGCCTCGCCCCGGAGCCGCGGCTAAACAGGAGCGGCGCTCATGGCTCGCCCAACTCCGGCTAGCGGCTTCGTCTCCGTGAACGGCGTCCGCCTCCACTATCTCGACTACGGGGGAAGTGGACCGCCGGCGGTTCTCCACCACGCGACCGGTTTTCACGCATGGGTGTGGACGCCGATCGCCGAGGCGCTGTCGACCCGCTATCGCGTATTCGCGCTCGACGCCCGGGGACACGGCGACAGCGAGAAGCCGCCCGACGGCTATCGCTGGGAGACCTTCATCGCCGATCTCGTCGCGTTCGTCGAAGCGCTCGGGCTCGGTCGGGTGCTCGGTGTCGGCCACTCGCTCGGCGGCACGACGACGGCCGGAGCGGCAGCCGATCGGCCCGACCTATTCCGCGCGGTTGCACTGCTCGATCCGATCCTGTTTCCGCGCGAGTTTCGCAACTTATCGATCGGCGACAACCCAATGGCGAACGGCGCACTCAAGCGCCGTGAGGTGTGGGGGAGCCACGACGAGGTCTTCGAGAGCTACCGCGGGCGCGGTCCGTTCGTGAAGTGGCGCGACGACGTGCTTCGCCTCTACGTGGATCACGGCCTCGCCGCCGACGACGGCGGCGTGCGCCTGAAATGTCCGCCGACGATCGAGGCCCGCGTCTTCCGCATGGCCCCCGAGCCGGGCTTCGACGGCTGGGGAGCCCTCGAGCGACTCACGGTGCCGGGTCTGGTCCTGCGCGGCGCGGAGAGCGACGCATTTTCCGAAAGCGACGCGGAGGCCGCCGTCGGCCGCCTCGTCCACGGCGAGCGGCGCACGCTTCCCGCCACGACGCACATGTTCCCGATGGAGTCGCCCGAGGCGGTCGCCGCGGCGATCCTCGAGTTCACGGAGAAGGAGCTGCCGATCGCGACCCGCGGCCTTGCGCATCTGGCGCTCAACGTCTCGAAGCTCGAGGAGACCGTCCGCTTCTACCAGGACGTGTTCGGCATGCGCGTCGTCTGGCAGCCGGATGCCGACAACGTCTACCTGTCGAGCGGCCGCGACAATTTGGCCCTGCATCGCGCGCGCGAGCCGCGTGCCGCGCAGGGATCGCCGCTCGATCACCTCGGGTTCTTCGTCGACAGCGCCGAGCACGTCTTCGCGATCGCCCGCGCGCTGTCGCGCCGCGGGATCGCGGTCGTCCGGCCGCCGCGTCGCCATCGCGACGGCAGCTGCTCGCTCTACCTCGAAGATCCGGACGGCAACGTCGTCCAGGTGCTCTTCGAGCCGAACGCGTTGCGGGAATGAACGGCTCCTCGGCGGCTTCGCGCACCCTCGCGTGGTCCGTGCATCTCTACACGGCCCTCGGCGCGGTGATCGCGCTCGAGGCTCTCGTCGCCATGGTTCGCGGCGACGCCCGGGCGGCGTTTCTGTGGATGGCGGCAGCGCTCGCCATCGACTCGTCCGACGGCACGCTAGCGCGCGCCGCACGGGTCAAAGAGGTCGTGCCGAGCTACGACGGCAGCAAGCTCGACGACATCGTCGACTACCTGAACTACGTCCTGGTGCCGATCTTCTTCGCCGTCGAGATGAAGCTCCTGCCCGACCGTTGGGCGGTGGCGATCGCCGCCTTGCCACTCCTCGCCAGCGCCTACGGCTTCTGCCAGAGCGCGGCCAAGACCGCCGACTTCTTCTTCACGGGCTTTCCGTCGTACTGGAACATCACGGTCTTCTACATGTACGCGCTCGGCGCTCCGCCGAGTGCGAACGCCGTTGCCCTCGCCCTGCTGTCGCTCCTGGTCTTCGTGCCGATCGGCTACGTCTACCCGACGCGCCAGCCGTTTCTGCGGCCGCTGACGATCGCGCTCGGACTCGCCTGGGGCGTGGCATTGATGGTCGCGCTCGCTCGCCTACCCGAGCCCTCCCCCGCTCTCGTCTACGGCTCGCTCGCGTTTCCGCTCTACTACTTCGCGCTCTCGTTCTACCTGCACTTCGGGCGCAGAGGGCAGTGAAAGCAATCGCGGCTACCGGCTACCGGCAAAGACTTCTTGAGTCTCTTGCGGTAGCCGGCAGCCGTTTTTTCACGGTCCGCGCTTCAGCAGCGGCAACCGTCCACTGCGCACGTCGTGGTGCACGATGCGGATCCAGAATTCGGGCGACTCCGCACCGTCGAGCACGTAATCCAGGATACCCGCCACTCCGAGCCGCTCGAGAGCAGGCTTCGGGAGTCTGCTGAGCAGCCGGCGCCCGCGGTTCACGTGCGGGGCACGCCGTGCGGCGTCAGCCCACGCCGATTACTTTCCGGGCTTCGTAGCCGCCATGCCCCTGGGCGGCCGGTGCCCGGCGGGCGGCATGCCGCCCGGGCCTTCCGTCGGCTGACCCCGACGACCTGCTTCCCACCCCACCCGCGGTCGAGGCGACAAACGGCGACATCCGCGCTCTGCCGTGCCTTGTCGCTTTTCCCGCCGCCGCTCTGGCTCCAGAGTTCCGCCCGACGAAGGCGAGAGGCGAAAGCCTCAGGGAGGAGAGCCATGACGGGAAAGAGATCATCGAGTTGGGCTGGATGCGCGGCGCTCGCGATCCCGCTGTTGCTGCAGGGCTGTGGCGGCGGCGGTGGCGGACCGAGGACCGTTTCCGAGGCGCTGGTTGCGGACGCCGCGGGCTGCACGATCCAGGCGGAAGTGTACACGGGAGAGGATGTTCCCGGAGGGACCTGCCTGTCGTTCGTCGCCTTTCACTTGTTCGACGCGGCGGGCAGCGAGCTCGAAGTCGAGACGCTCGACCCTTCGAACCTGAACAACGCGCTCTTCTATCCTCCAGGGGAGCACATCCGCTTCGACCTGCGGATCTGCCGCGGCGAGCGCCAGCCCTCCATCGAGCCCGCCGCCAGGTCCGCGCCCGCATCTACCACGCATTTCCTGGTGCCAAACGCCGACCGCTGCCCCGAAGGCACGGTCTTTGAGGTCTTTTGGGGCGAAGTGCGCCTCACTCAGCCGCTGCAGGAGGTCTCGTGTCAGCTGCTGGGCCGCGTCGAGACGAGCGTGAGCGGCTGCGGGAGCTGACCGGCGCGGCCACGAGGAACCGCCTATGATCATCGAGACGCCCTACAACGCGCATTTCGAGCTCTCGCCCAAAGCGGATCACGTTCGAGGGCGACTGAAAGCCCGCGAGCCGAGGAGCCGCGCCTCGGCTCGCCCTCACGCGACCGCCGCCGCATCTCGCTCCAGCAGCCGAAATTGCTTCTGGATCAGAAGCATCTGCGTCTCGTGTAGCTGCGTGCCGACCAGCGGGAGATTGAGCAGCAGAAGCGTCGGCGGCTGGCGACACAGCAGCGCGACGTGCGTCATGTCGTATTTCTCGAGAATGTCGACCAGCTCCTCCATGGCTTCCGCGGCCGTTTCGCCGCGCACGGCGATCTCGTGTCGCAGCGACGACAGGCTCAGCACCGCGCTGCCCTCGGCGAACATCCGCGAGATCGCCGCGCTGTCGTAATCCTCCAAGTCGGCTCCCTTCAGCGTGACGTGCTCTTCGGTGAGCGGAAGGTCGCGCAGAGAGCCGATCAGGCCCTCGAACGAGCGGGTGTCGGCTCGCAGCAACCAGTGGAGGAACGAGGCCTCGCGGCTTTCGAGCTGCAGAGCTCTCAGCCGCTCGAGCACGATCGTCGTCAAGATCGCGGCCAAGGCGATGGCCAGCGCGTCGGCGAAGGATGCGCCGTCCGCCCTGCCCAGGGCGAGGATCAGCACGATGGCGACGATCATGCCGCGCGCCACCAAGCCGAGACCTTCGAGTCCCACGGCCCGTATCGGCCGCGTGTCGCCGCCCGGCTTCATCAGCGCGTAGATGAACAGCAGCCCGGCGATCCCGCCCATGCGCGGCACGGAGATCCAGGTGAAGACCTTGCGGTAGTCCGTGACGGTCAACGGAATCAGCGCCACCGACGCGGCCGCGATCACGTCGATGAAGCGATTTTCCGCGGCGGAGAGTTGCCGCCGATCGCGCATCACCACTTGAACGGTCAGGGCGGCGAGCGTCGAAACCTGGAAGAGCAGCAGCCCGAGCAGCAAGTCCGTTCGGGACACCAGCCGAGCGAAAAGGTCCGCGTAGAGAAACGCGATCGTTCCGACGGCGATGTAGAGCTTGAGGAGGATGTGCAGGTGCCTGCGCAACAACGCTTCGACGAACAGCGTCGAGGCCAGCGGAAAGAGCGTCACCGGCGCGAAGGTCAGCATCCCGAGCAGCGGCTTCTCGTCGTTCAGCCAGTAGAATCCGCGCACCAGAAACAGTGCTCCGGCACAGTAGAGAAGAAAGAGGGTTCGGCTCTCGAGCGTGCTGCGCGTGCGGCCGCGGCCGAGGTGCGTCGCGTAGGCGAGCACGCCGAACGCAGCCGCCCACGTGACGAAGATGTCGGTGATGTCGCGGCCCGAGAGGTTCGAGAGCATCGACGGACTCCTTCCGAACGGGACGCGGGCACTCGCCGGCGTCGTCACGTGCGTGGTCTGAGATCCCCCATCGAGCGCCCCGGGCTCAGCCAGTGCAGCACCGGGAGGAGCGAGTGGCCGACCAGCAGGAAGATCAGCGGATAGACGAGCGACCGCAGCCAGGCGCGCGGGACGTCGCGCAGCAGGAAGTTTCGCGCGGTCTGCAGGTCGATCTGTCCGACCTGCAGGAAATCGTCGCCGACCGCATAGTCGAGCTGGCGCGCGCACATCTGGTTGTAGGCGTCGATGCGGTGCGGCTGCGCTTCGGCGAGCGACTTCCTCAGGTTGTCGGAACCGCCGGTGTAGGCGTCGGTGATGACGAACCGCTGCTCGTCGAACCCGGCGTGCTCGCTCACGCCGAACACCGCGCGATGCGACCTCATGATCTCGCGGGCGATCATCAAGTGGTCGTAGGAGCGACGCTTGCGCGGGTCGGGGGACGGGAAGACGTTGCTGAAGGTCTCCGTCACCATGCCGACGACCGACGGCACCTGCGAAACGCTGGTCACCCACATCGGCCGCAGCTGGTTGCGGAAGAACAGTAGCATGCAGGTGACCCCGTAGAGAACCGCCGAGAGCCTGCGGCCGCGGTGCGCCGGATCGACCATCGCCAGCCCGAGATGGACCACGTCCACACTGCGTCCGCGCAGCGGCAGGCTGAGGAGCGACAGCGCGTTGAAGGCGATCGGCTTGCCGGTCGCACGCTCGCAGAGCAGGGTGACGACCGCTCGATCGAGCGTTTGTTTCTCGCCGGTGAAGACGCCGTAGTCCAAGGCTCGGCCGCCGAGCGCCCGCGCGATGACCGAGCGCAGCTCTTCCACCATCTTGGCGACCTCGTCCGCCGCCATCCATCGTCCCGGCCGCTCCACGATCCGTACCGCGACGTCGCCCTCGGTGGCGAATTCGAGGTCCAGGTAACGCCGGCTGAGCTTGCGGAAGCGGATCCTCTTCACGGTCGCGTCGAAGGCGAGCGGCGGCCGCCCTCCAGACGGCCTGTGCGCTGCATACCCCCGAAGCCGCCTCGCTGTCACGCCGGGCCCCGGACGGACGCGCAGCGCGGGCATAGCAGGCGCGGCCACGGCAGCCACAAGCAGGCTCGGCCGCTTTGACCGCGGCGGATCCTGTTTGCGATGATGCCCCGGTGGGCGGTGCAGACCGAAGGACGGCAAACGACGGCGCCCCGCCATCGCCCGGTTCCCCGGACGCGGACCGCCTCGACTCCTGGAAGGAGATCGCCGCTCAGCTTCGCCGAGAGGTCCGTACCGTCCAGCGCTGGGAGAAGAGCGAGGGCCTGCCCGTTCACCGCCATCTCCATCAGCGGCTCGGCTCGGTGTACGCCTATCGCTCCGAGCTCGACGCGTGGTGGAAGGCGCGGCGCTCCGATCTCGAGCGCGCCGCGGAGCAGCGGCGCATCATGATCGCCGTGCTGCCGATCGAGAACTGGAGCCGCGAGCCGGCGCACGAGTACCTGAGCGACGGTATCACCGAAGAGATGATCGTCGAGCTCGGCCGGCTGAATCCCGAGCGCCTCGGGGTGATCGCCCGCCAGTCCGCCATGGCATACAAGGGAACAAAGAAGCGCGCCGACGAGATCGGCCGCGAGCTCGGCGTCGACTACCTGGTCGGCGGCAGCGCTCGGCGCGGGAACCGCCACGTGCGGGTGACGGCTCACCTGATCAAGGTGAAGGATCAGAGCGAGCTGTGGGCCGAGACGTACGATCGCGATCTCGGCGACCTGCTCGCCCTGCAGCACGAGGTCGCGGCGACGATCGCACAGAAGGTCCGCGTCGCGCTCGCGCCGCACGTCGCTCCGCGGGGCCGGCGTGAGACGAACGCGGAGGCCTACGAGGCCTACCTGTACGGTCGGTTCTGGCTGAACAAGCGGACGCCGGAGGCGTTCGGCCGGGCGTTTTCCAGCTTCGAGCGCGCGGCGGCTCTCGACCCGAGATCCGCGCTGCCCCACACCGGTCTCGCCGACTACTACAACCTCCTCGCCTACTACGGGGCCGAGCCGCCGAAGGCCGTCTACCCGAAGGCCAGGGCGGCCGCGCAGAAGGCGATCGAGCTCGACGAGTCGCTGCCCGAGGCCCACGCCCTGCTGGCGGAAGTCAGCTACCTCTACGACTGGGACTGGAAAAACGCCGAGCGAGAATTCGGGCGCGCGGTCGAGCTCGGGCCGAACTGCGTGATCGCCCACCAGTGGTATGGCGTGTTCCTTTCGCTGCTCGCGCGCCGCGACGAGGCGACGCGCGAGCTGCGGGCCGCCGAGCGGCTCGATCCGGTGTCCGTGCTGGTCGGTACGCAGATCGGGCTCGCGCTCTACGAGGCGCGCCAGTACGAAGCGGCGATCGAGCGGCTGCGGCGCACGCTCGAGCTCGATGCGAGCTTTCCGCTGGCGCATACCTGCCTCGGCATGGCTTGCCTGCAGAGATCGTTGCACGACGAGGCGATCGCGGCGCTCGAGCGGGCGCGGCAGTTGGCGCCGGCGGACCTCACGCCGCTCGCGCTCCTCGGCTACGCGCACGCGCTGGCGGGAAGGCGCAACGAGGCGCGGAAGGTCCTGCGCAGCCTGAAGGCGCTCTCCAAGGAGCGTCCGGTCTCGGCGGCGTATGCGTGCGCCGTCGACATCGGGCTCGGCGAGCTGGAGGCGGCGCTCGACCTCGCCGAGCAGGCGTGCGAGGAGCGCTCGGGCTTCCTGACGCGCCTCAAAGTCGAGCCGCTGCTCGATCCTCTGCGCTCCGAACCGCGGTTCGCGAAACTGCTGCGCACCGTGGGTCTCGCCGAGCCGGTGCGGTCGCGAGCTCTCGCAGATACTCCCGCGTGAGGCGACGCAGATCGTCCTCGCCGACCTCGTGGTCGGCGACGGGAGAGCGCTCGAAGAACTTGGGGTCGCGCAGGTATCCGCCGTAGAACTCCATGCGCTGGTCGATCAGCGCCTCGAGCGGCGTTCGCTCGCCTCGGCGCGCCGGCTCGATGCGGACGTCCGGGGTGCCCACCTCGGCGCAGACGATCGCCAGAGCGGTGGCGGCGTCGATCGAGCGTCGCGGGGTCAGATGGTGGACGGGACCGGCGGGAAAGCCGCGATCTGCCAGGGCGAGCATGTCGTCGACCACGCGGTCGACGGCGACGAAGGCGAGCGGCGTCCGCGGGTCTCCCAGCAGCCGGATCGGCGGGCGGCCGCTCGGCAAGGCGCGGCGCAGCTCTTCGAGCAGGCGGATGAAGCCGTAGAGCCCGCTCTCGCTGCCGCCGGCGCGGCCGGTGCGCGACGAGCCGACGACGATCGACGGGCGCAGAATTCGGCAGTCCATTCCGCGGGTCGACGCCGCGCGGGCGATCGCGTGCTCGGCCAGGCACTTGGTCTCCTCGTAGACGTTGTTGAACGAGCCGTCGGCGGGGTGCAGCGCTTCCGGCACGAGCCCGGTACGCCGACCGGCGACGTAGGCGGTCGATACGTGGACGAATCGCCGTGCGCCGAGCTTCGCGGCGAGCTCGAGCGCATGTCGGGCGCCGCCGACGTTCTGCGCGGCGATCTCGTCCCGCCGATGGGCCTCGAACGCCAGGCTGGCGGCGAAATGCCAGAACTCGTCGATGCCCGCCTGACGCAGCGCTTCGATGCGCCGCGGCTCGAGACCGCAATCCTCGCGCGACACGTCGCCCCGCTCGACCGCGACGCGAGTGCGTGTCGCGGCGACGCTCGGCGGGTGAGCGGCGGCGGCGACGGCCAGCGAGCGCTGTAAACGTGCGCGCGCCGCCTCGTCCGTGTCGGCCCGCACCAAGACGGCGGCGAGCCCCGGGCGGTCGAGCCGCCGATGCAGGAAGTGGCTGCCGAGAAAGCCAGTGACGCCGGTGACGAATACGTTCATGGCAGAATCGTCCTCGAGAGCATTTGTGCGGCCGAGCCGGCGAGCAGAAGGCTGTCGAAACGGTCGAGCACGCCTCCTTGACCGGGCAGCAGTGTGCCGAAGTCCTTGATCCCGTTGCGCCTCTTCACCCACGAGGCGGCGAGGTCGCCGCCGAGCGCGGCGGCGGCGGTCAGCGCGCCCACCGAGGTGGCCGCCGACCAGTCCAGCTGGGGCAGGGAACGCAGCGCGACGGCGGTCGAGACCGCGGCGAAGAGCCCGCCGAGCGCTCCCTCGATCGTCTTGTTCGGGCTGACTCGCGGCGCCAGGCGGCGGCGCCCGAGCGACTCTCCGGCGACTTGGCTGAAGCCGTCGAAGGCGGCCACGATCAGGTAGACGTAGACCGTCGACGCCGGAGCCGAGGTGAGGGCGAAGGCGACGAGGCCGGCCGCGAGAGCGCCGTAGCAGCCGAGCGTCGCAGCGAGCGAGCGCATCGCCACACGGCGATCCCCGCAGCCGTGAGCGCGGACGAGCTCGGCTCCCCCGACCGCCGCCACCCCGAGGAACAGCGTACCGAGCGCCGCGCGGCCGAGCCAGGCGCAGAACAACACGGCGTGGACGACGGCGAAGTAGCCGGCGAGCTTCACCCGCCGCTCGCGGCGCCTCTCCGGGCTCGATCGGCGGTCGACCCAGCGGAGGCCGGCCGCGCCAACGGAGAACGAGGTGGCGGTGAAGAGCAGCAGGGTCGAGATCATGCCGTGGCTCCGTGTTCCGCGCGCGAGCATTCGAGCGCCGCCGGGATCAGGCAGGCTCGAAGGCTCGTGACGCCCGCGTAGATCTGGCCGTCGATCATCACGCTCGTCGGCTCGTTCAAGCGAGCCTCGAGAGCGCGGGCCTGGAAGGGTGGCGGGGAAAATGCGTGCCGCGAGCCGCACAGAGCCGACACGTTGTGCAAATTCTGCTGCACGAAACCGGCGTCGAGCTCCAGCACGTCGAAGCGGCCATCGTCGCAGCGCGCGTCGGGAAAGCCGACGAAGTTCGCCACGTGCCGCGTGTTGTTGAGGATGAGGCCGGTCAACCCCCGGCTTTCGGCCGGTGCGCCGTCGTACGCGCGGTCGATCGTGAAGCGCGGCTGGCGGACCGATTCGACGATCGCCGCGGCCAGGTAGCAATAGCTGCCCGCCATGCGAAAGCTGCGGTCCGCTCGAGCGGTGACCGCGACCGGGTAGCCGATCGCCACCGTGCTCGCCGAGCGCAACGCGCATCGTCGGCCGCTGTCGTCTTCGAGGACCACGTCGACGAGGTCCACGCGGGTTGTCAAGTCGGTCTCGATGGCGCCGAGGCCGCGCAGCGCGCTGGTGAGGCCGAGGTCCCTGGCGAGCGAGTTTCCGCGCCCGGTCGGCACCAGAGCGAGCCGCTGGCTGCCGCCGTCGGTTCCGGTGAGGACCTCGTGCAAGGTGCCGTCCCCTCCCACGACGGCAAGCCCACGGTAGCGTCCTGCCCGCGATGCCAGCTCACGGGCATGGCCGGGCTGCTCGGTGAAGACGATCTCTTCGACGACCCGCTCGAGCAGGCGCAGGACCCGGCGGAACGACGAGCGGTTACGGGCCCCGCCCGAGCGCGGGTTGACGATGGCGAGCCAGCCGGTCATCGCCGGTCGAGCGCGCAGGGCTGGGTGGAGGCGGCGACCGTCGCGTCGCTCGATCGGCACAGCCAATAGAGTCCCCGCACGTCGGCCCTCCACTGCGGAAGCAACCAGACGATCGCCAGCTCCTCCGTGTAGGCGAGCACGCTCAGGCCGATCGCCGCCCAGAACAGCATTGGCGAATACCCCCAGAGGAAGAGCGACAGCACGAACCCTCCCTGCGCGTAGGCCGAGAGCCGTGTCAGCACGGTGTGGAAGCTGGAGATCCGGCCGTAGCGCGCGAGCGCGGCGACGACCTCCACGACGTAGAGGCCGATCACGGCGAGGATCGGCACCCAGTGCGTGAATACGAAGTCGCCTTGGAAGACGAAGACACCGAAGACCGCGACGTAGAACACGGCCATGTCGGCGGCCGAATCGAGGCGGGCGCCGAGCTCGGAGGCAAGCGCGAAGCCCCGCGCGATCAGGCCGTCGGCGATGTCGCTCAGCAGGCAGGCGAGCAGCAGCCAGGTAAACAGGTCCTGCTGGGCGCGCAGCGCGGCGGCGAGCAAGACCGGAGCGGCCACCAGCCGCGCGAGCGAGATCGCGTTCGGAACGTTGGATGCGGCAAGCCGCCAGTGGAGCGCCGTCGTGGTCATTCGCGTGACCTCCCGATGTGCTTTCGCATGGGCGCGGACATTGCGCAGAGCGACGCACGGGCCCAAGCGACAACGTGTGAGCCGCTGCGCCGGGTCACTTCGGCACCATGGCCACGGCGGCCGACTCGCAGGTGGATGGATTGCCGGCGGGGCAGGAGAGCCCGCCGACGGTCACTGCACCCGGGGAAGGGACGCCGGAGAGACAGAAGGTGCCGAGCGGCGGCCGCCGGCTGGTCACGGTGGGCAGCGCGGCGAGGGAATTCCCGTACCGGGGATCAGATCCCGCGATGAACCACGATCCTCTCCCGACCTCGACCTGGTCGTAGAAATCGAGGCACACCGATTCGGGCGCATCGTCGACGGCAACCTGGAACCGCCAAGCCTTCGAGCCCCCATCGGGTTCGGCGAAGCCCGCAAAGCTGGTGAAGTAGGAGCGATTCAGGCAGTGGATCCGCTCACCGTAAGGAGTATCGGACGACGGCCGCGCGCACGCGAACATTTCCCGCTCGCCCGCGGGCGCAGCCGCGGGGGCGATGAGCTCCACCTCGAACGTGGTGACCGACGGCCCGGCGCCGACCGCCCGCCGAGCCTCATCCGCGACGTAGACCGCTCCCTGAGCGCCGTACGACAGCGCGTGAACAGTGAACGACGTCGCTTCGAGTCCGAGGTAGCCCGCGAGGAACATGAAACCGATCATACCGTCCATGTGCTTCTCCTTTCGTCGTGCGCTCGTTGTGTGAGAACGAGCGCGTGGATTCATCATGCTCGGAGGTTACGAGCGCGGAGCGATCGCTCTCAAGCGACAATCGACGTCGGCGCCGCCGTGTCGCTCTTTGACGCCCCGCGAGGCTGGGAAGGGATCGCCTTCGACGGCGCCTCGGCGAGGTTCACGGCCCGCAGCGGCCTCGCGAACCGGAGATCTGGCGGCGCCAGCTGCTGGGCGCGTTGCAGCTGGGCAACGGCTTCGTCGGTGAATGGCTGGCGGCTCGGCCCGGCGTCACATGCAGAACACGCCGTGCTTCGGGTCCGGGATCGGCGCGCCGCGCGACATCTCGATGGCGAGCCCGAGCATGTCGCGGGTCTCGAGCGGCTCAGCCGTTCCTGGAACCGCCTCACTCGGCGTCAAAGAACGACACGGCGGCGCCGACGTCGATTGTCTACTTCACGCTCTCGTTCTACCTGCACTTCGGGCGCAGAGGGCAGTGAAAGCAATCGCGGCTACCGGCTTCCGGCTACCGGCAAAGACTTCTTGAGTCTCTCGCGGTAGCCGGCAGCCGTTTTTTCACGGTCCGCGCTTCAGCAGCGGCAACCGTCCACTGCGCACGTCGTGGTGCACGATGCGGATCCAGAATTCGGGCGACTCCGCACCGTCGAGCACGTAATCCAGGATACCCGCCACTCCGAGCCGCTCGAGAGCAGGCTTCGGGAGTCTGCTGAGCAGCCAGGTGAGCCCCGAGGGGTGGAAGCGCCGCTTCTCGGCGCGCGCCTCGAGGATCTCGCGCGGCGAAGCCATGATCTCCTCGATCGCGCGCACGGTCTCGTTGCGCGTCGCCTGCGCGAGGTGGCCCGTCTCGCTGAAGACGTAGTTGATCCCCTGCTTGAGGAGCGCAGTCTCGATCGGCAGCACGAAGATGTCGAATCGGCTGATGAACGGGTACACCTCCAGAGCCGGCGGGTACGAGCGCTTCAGATGGTCGAGCACGAGCGCGCTTCCGGGACGCATCTCACGGGCGCTGCGACCGATGCCGAGGTGCGCCGGCAGCGTGCCGAAGCGAGGGCTTCCCATCGAGATGTAGAGCGGCATGCGGTAGCGCTTCGCCAGTTCCGGACGGTGGAGCAGTAGGTGGTCCCAGATGAAGCCGCCGAGGCTGTGGCCGATCGGCACGATGCGCTTGCCGTGCTCTCGATGCTGGATGGTCTCGAGCACTTCCATGACCCTGATCGCGGTGCGACGGACGCTCTGCAGGAACGGATAGCGGACGAGATAGACCTGATAACCGAGACGGGCGAGCTTGTAGGCCACGCGCTCCGCGCCGGTGTTGTCGATGTAGCCGTGCAGGAACACGATGATCCAAGTGCGCGGATCGAAGTCCTCGCGGAAGATCCAGCCCGGGTTCCACTCGCGCAAGCGCGCGAGGTCGGACCGCTCGCGGCGGTAGGGAAGCTTGCGGAACGTCAGATTCGACACATACACGCCGCTGCGGAAAAGCTCGCGCGCGAATCCGGGTGTGATCTTGAAGAGGGCGATGTACTCGCCGAGGAGCGCTTGGTAGAAGTGGACGAGCTCCTTCGACAAGAGCCGTGCTGCATCGTTCCACCCGGCGACCCTGCCGAGCGGTTTCGGGCTCTCGACGACCGCGGAGCCCGTCTCCTTCCACCCCGCTGGTTCCCTCCCGGGCTTCAATTGGCTCCGAGGCTAGCAGGAGCAAGTGCGAAGTGCGACCGGTTCCTCACTTGCCGCGGAACACCGCTGGCCGCTTCTCGAGGAACGCTGCCACGCCTTCGCGGAAGTCGGCGGTGCGCGCGGCGATCGCTTGCAGATCGGCCTCGTACGAGAGCTGGTCCTCGAGTGGCACGCGGAAGCTCCGATCGAAGGCCCGCTTCATGAGCCCGAGAGCCCTCGTCGGCGATTGCGCCAGCCGCCCCGCCAGCTTCGAGGCTTCCTCCATGAGTCGATCCGCCGGCACCACGCGGTTGACGAGACCGATCCGCTCGGCTTCGGCAGCATCGATCTTGTCTCCGGTCATGCACATTTCCACCGCTTTGCCCATGCCGACGAGCCGCGGCAGAAAGAACGTGCTGCCAGCGTCGGGAACGAGCCCGATCTTGACGAACGCCATTACGAACGAAGCCTTGTCGGCGGCCAGGCGCAGGTCGGCGGCCAGCGCCAGGCTGACGCCGGCGCCGGCGCAGGTTCCGTTCACTGCGGCGACGATCGGCTTGTCGATCGCGCGCATCCGCTCGATCACCGGATTGTAGAAATCGCGCAGCGTGCGGTCGAGCGGCGGCTCGGCGGACTGGACGAGCTCCGGGTTCAACGCCTCGCCGGCGCAGAAGCCCCGGCCCTCGCCCGTGAGCACGATTGCTCGCACGGCGTCGTCGCGCTCGGCGGCCTTGAGCGCGTCGGCGAGCTCGACCTTCATCTCGTCGGTGAGCGCGTTCAACGCCTCGGGGCGGTTCAGGATGAGGACGGCGGTCGATCCCCAGGTCTCGGATCGAACGTACTTGTAGGCCATCTCGATTCTCCTCCGCGACACCCCGCTATCGCTCCGGCAGCGCGAAGTCCACCGCCGTGCGCTCGCGGCCCATGGCGATGACCACCGCGCCGAGGACCAGCACGACGGCGGCGACCAGAGCGAGCGCGTTCGCGTAGCCGATTTCGATCGCCAGGCGGGCTTCGAAATACGGTGCGCCCGAAGCCGCGAGCACGCCGAGCTGATAGGCGAGGCCGGGAAACAAGCCGCGCGCCTCGGCGGGAGAAAGCTCCGTGAGATACGCCGGAACGACGCCCCAGGCGCCCTGCACCATGAACTGCATCGCGAACGCGCCTGCCGCGAGCGACCACCACGAGGCTCCGAAGATCCACGCCGGAATCACCAGCGCGCCGCCGAGCGCCGCCAGCACCATCGACCGGCGGCGACCGAAGCGATCGGACAATGCGCCGAACGTAAGCCCGCCCGCGAGCGCGCCGACGTTGTAGATGATGGCGATCGTGGCCACCATCCGCGGGCCGAGCCCGCGCTCCTTCTCGAGAAACGTCGGATACATGTCCTGGGTGCCGTGGGACATCAGGCTGAGCATCGTCATGAAGAGGATCAGGTAGAGGAAGCACCCGAAGTTCTCGGCGACCGCACGGACGATGCGACGAGGATTCGGCCGGGAACGCTGCCACGCCGGCGACTCCGGAACTCGGCGGCGGATGTAGAGCACGAGCAGTGCCGGAGCGCCGCCCAGGAAAAACAACGCCCGCCAGCCGAGCGCCGGAAAGACCACGAAGTAGGCCGCGGCGGCGAGCAGATAGCCGACCGCATAGCCCTCCTGAAGAAGACCCGAGAGGAGGCCGCGTCGCGCGGCGGGAACCGCCTCCATCGCCAGCGAGGCGCCCACGCCCCACTCTCCTCCCATGGCGATGCCATAGAGCACGCGCAGCACGAGAAACGTCGAATAGTCGGGCGCGAGGCCGGACAGGACTTCGACGATCGAGTAGAAGACCACGTCGATCATCAACGGGATCCGCCGGCCGTAGCGGTCCGCCATCCAGCCGAAGATGAGCGCTCCGATCGGGCGCACCGCCAGAGTCAGCGTGATCGTATAGGCGACGTCCGCGACCGGACGGTGGAATTCCTCGGCGACGGCGGGCAGCACGAACACCAGGACGAAGAAGTCGAACGCGTCGAGGGTCCAACCGAGGAAGCTCGCGAAGAACGCGCGCCCGGCCGCCCTCGCTTCGGGATTCGCGCGGCTCACGGCTTCGGCGGCTCGGTGATGTCGAAGTTCAGCGACATTCGCTCGTTCGGATAGACCTTGTCCCCGCACCGTACCCGGGCATGCCGAATCATCGCATGCCAATGTCCCGCGGTGGTCGGGGTGCCGGAGAGGAGTCCATCCGGTTGCAGCGTGATGCCGGGCGGCCACTCGCCCCCTTCGACCATCGCCGGAGTCAACACCTGCGGATCGGCGCACTGCGCGCGCGACGGTACATCCAAGCGACGGCCGACGGCGCCGCGGATCGACCGGTAGTTGAGGGGGTAGAAGGCCGGCGTGCAGCCGAACGCGAGCAAAGCCCCGAGTGCCCCAGCAAGAAACCGACCGGCGCATCTCCTGCGACCGGCCTTCATCGCTCCTGCCCCCGAACCACCGACGGCATCATAGCCGGTGCCGCGCCGTCGAAACTAGCGTCATGCTTCCAACGCGTCTTACCTTTGGCCGGGCTCGGAGCGGTGCATTTTCCGCTCGGGCCGTACTCCGCCGAACGGGACGCTTCAGGATGCGAGAATGGCGAGCACCCGGGACTCCAGCCAAGAGCGGAGGGTCGGGCCGAGAATGTAGCCGCAGTGCCCCCCGTGGGCCTGGACGTCGAGAGAGAGCGCGGCGATCGGCGGCAGCGCGCGAAAATGAGCGATCGAGATGATCGGGTCGTCCGCCGCGGTCACGATGGTGGTCGGGACCTCCATCTCCGCGAGCCGCTCCCCGCTCAGCGTATACGCCGCAAGATATTCGTCGACGGTGGAAAACGGAGTGTAGCGGGGAATCACGTGCTCGGAGAGCGCGAGCACCGTATCGAGGCCACGCGCGCCGCGGAAATCATAGAGATGGGGAAAGAGCTTCTGCTTGCGAAGCAGCGAGCGCCTCCAGCGGCGCAGGAAGACCCGCCGATAGAGCGGATGTCGATCGATCGCCTCGACCGTCGAGGGCGGATCGAGCGCGGGATTCACGGACACGATGCGTGTGATCGCGAGCTTCGCGCCGGGCGCGTGCAGGCCGGCGCGGAGCGCGAAATTGCCGCCGAGCGAGAATCCGACGAGACAGAGCCGCCGATGCGGAATCGTTCGCGCCACCGCGCCGATCGCTCCGACCACCTCCTCGATCCGGTTCGCGTGAAAGATCCCTTCGTTCAGCGCCTGCGTTCCGCCGTGATCGCGTAAGTTCAGGCGGACCACCGCATAGCCGGCGCGATGGAGAATCTCGCCGGTCGACAACATGTAGGTCGAGTCGGCGCATCCCTCCCAGCCATGGATCAACACCGCGAGATCGGGACGGCCGGGCGGCGCCGTACGCGGCGGCGTATACAGCGCGGCGAGCCGCGACCCGTCGCCGCAATCGACGACTTGCGCGCGCGCCTCACGCACGATTCCTAGCCCGCCGGCTCGACGGTGGCGGATCAGCCGGAGCCTCGAGCTCGCCAGCAGCGACTGAAGATGCGGGTTCGCGACAAGGCGATGGGGCGCGAAGGCCGCTGCGGCACGGGACATTGCGTCCATGTCTAGCAGTCGCTGGGCGCATTTTGAAACTATCGCAAGAGCTCGCGCGCGACCTCGAGTCTAAGCAATCGATCCTGCGCGCTGATGTCGGCCGCCGCGAGTTCCGCGGCGCCGGCGAAGGCCCTATTGATGCTCCTGCGCGGTTTGTCTTAGTTTGATCAGCACCGCGGAGAGCGCAAAGGAGATCGTTGATGAAGTTCACCTGGTTCAACCTCATGCCCTGGCCGTACCTCGCGGACGACTTCCGCGAGAAGAACCGCTCGATCTGGGTCGACATCCCGAACACGCTCTTCGATCCCGAAAAGGGCCACTTCCTCTACAACCGCTACATGGATCAGCTCGAGTACGCCGAGACGCTCGGTTACGACGCGATCGGCGTGAACGAGCACCACCAGAACGGTTACGGGCTCATGCCCTCCCCGAACCTCATCGCCGCCGGTCTCGCCCGGCGGACCTCCAAGGCGGCGATCTGCGTGATGGGCAACTCGATCGCGCTCTACAACCCGCCGATCCGCGTGGCCGAAGAGTTCGCCATGCTCGACGTGATCAGCGGCGGCCGCTTGATCGCCGGCTTCCCCGTCGGCACGCCGATGGACACCAACTTCTGCTACGGGCAGATCCCGGCCCTCACGCGCGACAAGTACGCCGAGGCCCACGAGCTCATCATGCGCGCCTGGAAGGAGAGCGAGATCTTCTCCTTCGACGGCAAGTACAATCAGCTTCGCTACGTGAACTGCTGGCCGAAGCCGGTTCAGAAGCCGCATCCGCCGATTTACATCCCGGGCAGCGGCTCGATCGAGACGTGGGATTTCTGCATCGACAACGATTATAACTACTCCTACCTCTCCTTCACCGGCTACAAGCGCGGCAAGCAGCTGATGGACGGCTACTGGGAGCAGGTCGCCAAGCGCGGCAAAGACGAGTCGCCGTATCGCGGCGCGTTCGCGCAGACGATCTGCGTGGCCGACACGGACGCCGAGGCCGAGAAGCTCTACGCCGAGCATCTGCATTACTTCTACAACCGCTGCCTCCACGTGTACCCAGGATTCGCCGATCCGCCGGGCTATCGCACGATCAAGACCCTCAAGTACGGCGCGCTCACCGCGCTCACCGAGGACGCGCTCGCCAAGTTCCCGACGCTCACCTGGAAGGATCTCCTCGAAGACCGCTACGTCATCGCCGGCAGCCCCGAGACGGTGCGGCAGCAGATGGAGGAGCTGATCAAGGGCCTGCACGTCGGCCACGTCTTCTGCTTGCTCCACGTCGGCAACATGCCCGACGAGAAGACGCGCTACTCAACACGGCTCTTCGCCGAGCGCGTGATGCCGAAGCTCAGGGACGTCTGGCCGGAATGGAAGGACGACCAGCGATGGTGGATCAAGCCGATGCCGAACCGCTTGCAGCTCGAGCGGTCGCTGCCGCCGGGAGATCGCCCACCGGAGCCCAGCCCGAAGGGCCGCGCTCACGGGGGCGGCTCCCCAGCAGAGGGCAAGGGTGAGGTGGCGCGATGAAGAGCCGATTCCTGACGACCAAGCGAGGCTGCAGGGTGCGCGTGCTCGAGGCGGGCAGCGGCACTCCCGTCGTCTTCCTTCACGGTGCCGGGGGTCTCTTTCCCGACAATCCCTTTCTCGACGCGCTCGCGAAGAGCTACCACGTGTTCGCCCCCGAGCTCCCAGGCTACGGCGACTCGACCGGAGAGGATCTCCTCGAGGACATGCTGGATTTCACGCTTCACGCCGCCGACGTGGTCGCCGAGCTCGGCATCGACAAGCCGCACCTCGTCGGTCACTCGATGGGCGGCATGATCGCCGCGGAGATGGCGGCGACCTCGCCGAACGACCTTCGCAAGCTCGTGCTCGTCGGCGCGGCGGGTCTGTGGATTCCCGAGCAGCCGATTCCGGATCTCTACGCGATGCTGCCGCACGAGTACCCGAAGTACCTTTTCCACGACCCCGCGGCCGGACTCGCGCTGCTCACCGGGGGGCTCGACTTCTCGAACCTCGAGGTGCTGGCCGAGTTCTACATCGTCAATTCCCGCCGCATGGCGATGGCCGGCAAGATCCTCTTCCCGATCCCGAATCGGCGCCTCTCGAAGCGGCTGTACCGCATCAAGGCCGAGACGCTGATCGTTTGGGGAGCGAGCGACGCGCTGATCCCACCCGTCTACGCCGAACGCTGGAACCAATCGATCGCGGGCTCGCGCTTGGTGCAGATCCGCGAGGCCGGCCACATGGTCCCCTACGAGCAGCCGGAAGTGTTCGTTTCGGCCGTCTCCGGGTTCCTCGGATAGGAGGTGCATCATGGGTGAAGACGAAAACAAGAAGCTGATCGAAACCATGTTCGCGGAGCTCTCGCGTGGAAACGGCGCGGGTTACCTCGATCGCCTGGCCGACGACGTGCGCTTCACGGTCATGGGCAGCACGAAGTACTCCGGCACGTTCAACGGCAAGGGCGAGGTGGTGGAGAAGTTGCTGACGCCGCTGATGAGCCAGCTCGAGGGCGGGCTCTCGCTCACCGTGGACGGCATGGTCGCCGAAGGCGACACGGTAGTCGTGCAAGCGCGCGGCCGCTCGACGACGAAGAGCGGCAAGCCGTACAACAACCGCTACTGTCAATTGTTCCGCGTCGAGGGCGGCAAAGTGAAGGCGATCACCGAATACCTCGATACCGAGCTCGTGACCCAGGCCTTCGGTCGATAGCCGTGTTCGAGACTCTGAAGCTCGAACGCGAGGGCGAAGTCGCCTGGCTGACGCTCAACCGGCCCGAGCGGCTGAACGCGATGAGCCGCCGGCTCGTCGCCGAGCTCCGCGAGCTCTTCTCGAGCCTGCCCGAAGATCGCCAGACGCGCGTCGTCGTGCTGCGCGGTGCGGGCCGGGCATTTTCCGCCGGACTCGATCTCAAGGAGAGGGCGAGCAGCGAGGAGGATGTCGAGAGCGGCGTGCCGGGGGGCCTCCGCGCGCAGCGCCGGATCAGCGAGCTCGTGCTGATGATGCGCCGCGCGCCCCAGCCGATCATCGCCTGCGTGCACGGCGCCGCCTCGGGCGGCGGCTTCGCGCTCGCGCTCGGCGCCGACGTGCGCATCGCCGGCGAATCGGCTCGCATGAATGCGGCCTTCATCCGCATCGGGCTTTCGGCCTGCGACGTCGGCGTCAGCTATTTCCTGCCGCGCATGGTCGGGGCCTCGGTCGCGGCGGAGCTGCTGCTCACCGGCAACTTCATCGACGCCGCTCGCGCCGAGACGCTCGGGCTGGTCTCGCGCGTGGTCCCCGACGCCGAGCTCGAGTCGACGGCGCGCGCGCTCGCCGGCGACATCTTGCGGAACTCCCCCCTCGGCGTGAAGCTCACCAAGGAGTGTCTGAACATGAGCCTCGATGCGGGGAGCCTCGAGCAAGTGATCGCCATGGAGGATCGCAACCAGATCCTCTGCACCCGCGGCGAAGATTTTCGCGAGGGCCTGCGCGCGTTTCTCGAGAAGCGGCCCGCGAAGTTCCGCGACGCGTAGCCGAGACGACCGCCGCAGAGCCGTGCGGTCGTGGCCTCGAGCGACTGCGGCAGAATTCCACGGGTTCGCCGAAACCATGAGGGGTATCTTCAGCGGTAGCCGGTAGCCGGTAGCCGCCTAGGACGCAGCGCGCCGGATGACGATGCGCACCGACTTGTAAGTCGGCGTGTTGCTGCCGTCGGCGACGCTGCCGATCGGCACCAGCGCGTTCGCCTCGGGATAGTAGGTCGCCGCGCAGCGGCGCGGCACGTCATAGGCGACGACGGCAAAGCCGCGAAGCGCGCGCCGCTCGGCCCCGAAGCGGCTTTCGAGATCGACGAGATCACCGGCTTTCACGCCCTCGGCGGCGATGTCGTCGGGGTGCAGCAGCACGACGCGGCGGTTGCCGGAGATCCCGCGATAGCGATCGTCGAAGCCGTAGATGGTGGTATTGAACTGATCGTGGCTGCGGATCGTCATCATCAGGAACTCGTCGCTCGCGAGCTCCATCCGCGGTAGCGGCAGCGTCGTGAACGAGGCCTTGCCCGAAGGGGTGGCGAACTCTCGGCGCTGCGCGCCGCTCGGTAGTCGAAAGCCCGCGCCCTCGCGCACCCGGCGGTTGAAGTCTTCGAAGCCGGGCACCACGTGCGCGATCGCGTCGCGGATGAGGTCGTAGTCTTCGCCGAGGTCTCGCCACGGCACCGGCCCGTCGTCGCCGAAGAGAGCGCATGCGATGCCAGCGACGATCGCCGGCTCGCTCTTGAGCTCGGCGGAGACCGGCGCGAGCTTTCCTTCGGAGCGGTGCACGGCGCTCATCGAATCCTCGATCGTCACGAACTGCGGCTTGTTCCTCTGCCGATCGATCTCGGTTCGGCCGAGACAAGGAAGCAGGACCGCTTCCTCGCCGGTGACGAGGTGCGTGCGATTCAGCGTGGTCGCGACGCCGACCGTCAACCTACAACGGCGCAGCGCCCGCGCCGTGTACGCCGTGTCGGGCGTCGCGACCGCGAAGTTGCCGCCTATGGCGCAGAACACCCTTGCCCGCCCCTCGTGCATCGCGCGGATGGCCGCCACCGTATCGAGGCCCGGCGCGCGCGGCGGCTCGAAGCGAAACTGCGCGCCGAGCTTCTGCAGGAATTCGGGCTTCGGCGTCTCCCAGATTCCCATCGTGCGATCGCCCTGAACGTTGCTGTGACCGCGCACCGGGCACACCCCCGCACCCGGCTTGCCGATGTTGCCGCGCAGCAGCAGCAGGTTGGCGATCTCCTGCACGTTGGCGACGCCGTGCTTGTGCTGTGTGAGCCCCATCGCCCAGCAGGCGATCACGCGCTCGGCGCCGAGGTAGACCGCGGCGGCCCTGTGCATGTCTTCGCGGGAGACGCCGCTCTCCCGCACCAAGTCGTCGAACGGAATGCGATCGAGCGCGGCGCGAAACGTCTCGAGTCCTTCGGTGTGGTTGCGGATGAACGCCCAATCGAGGATCCGCCCCGGCGCGCGATCTTCGGCCGCCAGCACCTCCTTCATGATGCCCTTGAGCAGCGCGATGTCGCCGCCGACGCGGACCTGAAGATAGAGGTCCGAGATCTCGGTGCCCCGCCCGAGCAGGCCGAGCACTTCCTGTGGATGGGTGAAGCGAACGAGCGCGGACTCCTTCAGGGGATTGATGCTGACGATCTTCGCGCCGCGCCGCTTCGCCTCGACCAGCGTCGTGAACATCCGCGGATGGTTCGTCCCCGGGTTCTGGCCGATAATGAAGATCGCATCCGCCTTCTCGAAATCGTCGAGAGCGACCGTGCCCTTGCCGACGCCGATCACCTGCGAGAGGGCCGTGCCGCTCGACTCGTGGCACATGTTCGAGCAGTCGGGCAGGTTGTTGGTGCCGAACTGTCGGGCGAGCAGCTGATAGAGAAACGCGGCCTCGTTACTGGTGCGCCCGGATGTGTAGAAGACCGCTTCGTTCGGCGAGTCGAGCCCGCGCAGGGTCTCGGCGATCCTCTGAAACGCGGCATCCCACGAGAGCGGCTCGTACCGGTCCGAGCCCGCGCGCTTGAGCATCGGCTCGACCAATCGTCCTTGCCGCTCGAGCCAGTGATCGGTCTCGGCGAGGAGCTTCGGGATCGGCCACGCGGCGAAGAATTCGCGCGTGACCCGACGCCTCGTGACCTCGTGGGCGACGTGCTTCACTCCGTTCTCGCAAAAATCGATCCGCGCGGCAGCCTCGGGCCACGCACACCCCGGACAGCTGAATCCCGTTTCTCGATTGAGCTGCAGCAGCGCCCGTCCGCCGCGCCAGAGGCTCGTGCGCGCGAGGCTCTTCAGCGTCGCCGCGATCGCCCCCAGGCCGCCGGCAGATCGTTCCGGCCCACTCAAGCGGCGATCACCCGCGAGCGGTCGCCGTAGACGTTGAAGCCGTGGCCGCGCAGGAATCCGACGAGCGTCATGTGCGCCCGCTCGGCGAGCGCGATTGCGAGCGACGACGGCGCCGACAACGCCGCCACCACAGGGACCCGCGCGGTCAGCGCCTTCGCGGCGATCTCGTAGGAGATCCGCCCCGAGACGAGGAGCACGTGGCCGTGAAGCGGCAGCCGACCACGCTCGAGCGCCCAGCCGATCACCTTGTCGACCGCGTTGTGGCGCCCGACATCCTCACGAACGACGAAGAGCCTGCCTTCGGCGTCGAAGAGGCCGGCCGCGTGCAGGCCACCGGTCGCGCCGAACGCCTCCTGGGCGGCTCGGAGCCGCTCCGGGAGCGGATAAAACGAGGCCGCGCGAAACTTCGAGCGGTCCTCAAGCGGAGGCGCCTCGGCGAGCGCGCCGTCGATCGTCGCCTTGCCGCAAATTCCACAGCTCGCGCTCGCATAGAAGTTTCGCTTGAGCCGCTGCCAATCGACCCGCACCCCGTCTCGCAAGCGGATCTGCATGATGTTGTCGGCGGCTTCGGGGTTCGGCGCGAGCGTGGCGTGGCGCACGGAGGTCACGTCCGCCAGCGATTCGATCACCCGCTCGCTCCAGAGAAGACCGAGCGCGAGTTCCTCGTCGTGACCCGGCGTGCGCATCAGCACCGTCAGCGAGGTGCCGTCGAGCTGGATCTCGAGCGGCTCCTCGCGCGCCACCGAGTCGCGAACCCGCGAGGAGCGCCGTCCCGCGAGGCGGGTCGTCGGCACGACTTCGACCGATTCGGAGGGCTTGCGATCGGTCGCGAACACCCCTCGCTTCACGGGCGAAGCATGGACCATCGGGCGAGGCG
Source organism: uncultured delta proteobacterium (assembly GCA_963745025.1). Lineage (GTDB taxonomy): Bacteria > Desulfobacterota > Binatia > JACPRU01 > JACPRU01 > CAVQIG01. The sequence goes on along the minus strand of CAVUWD010000005.1, from coordinate 46,867 downwards.
CGACAAGTGCGGGTCTGCAGCTCGCGTGATTCCGCTCCGGCTCGCGCGTTCGCTATCGCGCGCTCCGTACCACCTTCACCGTCTCTGCGAGCCGCCGAATTCCCTCGTCGATCTCCGCCGGCGTCAGCGCGCAAAACGGCAGACGCAGGAACCGCTCGCCTCCTCCTTCGGGGAAGAAGGCGAGCCCGTCGGCGAGGTTGAGCCCGCGCTTGGCGGCCTCCAGCCGCACCGCCGTCGTCTGGATGCCCTCCGGCAGCGTCAGGGAGATGAAGAATCCGCCGGCAGGCCTCGTCGCCACCGCGTCGGGCATGTACTTGTCGATCGCACCGAGGCAGGCGTCGAGCCGCGGCGCGTAGAGCTTCTTCAAGCGCTCGATCTGCGGCGCGAGCAATCCGCGTCGGCACCACTCGTGGGTGATCCCCTGCGCGACGTAGCCGGGCGAGATGTAGGTGTCCTCCGCAACCTTGGCGAGCTTGGCGATCAGCGCCGGGTCGCCGATCATGAACCCGGTTCGGACCCCGGGCGCGATCAGCTTGGTGAACGAGCTCATGTGCAGCGTGCGCGCGGGCGCCAGCGAGTAGAGCGTCGGCTCTTCGCGGCCGTGATAGCGAAGACGGCGGTAGGGCGCGTCCTCGACGAGCAGGAACCCGTGCCGCTCGGCGAGCTCGACGAGCCTCCGCCGCTTCTCCCCCGAACACGTCGCGCCGGCGGGATTCTGGAAGTCGGGGATCACGTAGAAGAACTTCGGCGCGGCGGTCCGCGCGAACGCCTTCTCGAGCGCCGCGAGATTCGGGCCGTCGGGCTCGAGCGGGATGCCGATCACCCGCGCGCCGTGACGGCGAAGCAGCGTGATCGTCCGGTCGTAGGTCGGCGACTCGGTGAAGACCACGTCCCCCGGCTTCAGGAGGTGGAGGCAGAGGAACTCGACCAGCTGCAGCGAGCCGTTGCCGGTGAGCACGCGATCGACGCTCACACCCTGCCACTCGGCGAGCCACTCGCGCAGCGGCTGAAAACCGAGCGACGGGCCGTACTGCAGCATCGCGGCGCCACGCGACTTGAACGCGCCGCTCGCGGCGTCGATCACTTCGTCGATCGGAAACGATTCGTTCGCGGGTACGCCGCGTGTGAAATTGATAGTCTCCATCGGCCGACGCTCATAGCACGGATCCGCCGGTTTGACAGGTGGATTTCCGCCGAATATCGGTCGAGCGCATGAGAACCCAGCGATTCGCGATTCTCGACGAGGCTCACCCGACGGCGGTGGAGGCCGAGTCCGCTGCAGGCAGCGCAAGCCTCTCGTCGCAAGCGGTGAAGGCGGCGCTCGGTGGGGAGCTGAAGCCGCAACGGCTTTGCCGCGGCGGAGTCGACATCCCGGTCGGTGGTCGCGCCAGCGATCGAGGAATCGCGCTCGCCGACCTGCTTGCCGGCCTCGAGTTCGAGGAACCGGGTGCAGAACGGACTTGATCTAGGTGAAGCAGGAGTTTCCCCGTTCCGTGGGACCGATCGGATGCCGCGCGCCTGGATCGTGGTCGGCGCCTGCGCGCTTCTCGCGCTGGGCTGGAACCTCGGCGGCTACCCGCTGCTCGAGCCGGACGAGGGACGCAACGCCCAGGTTGCCCGCGAGATGGTCCGCGGCGGCGACTGGGTGCTGCCCCACCTGAACGGCCTGCCCTATCTCGACAAGCCCGCCCCGTACTTCGCCGCCGTCGCGCTCGGCCTCGAGGTGTTCGGGGGGTCCGAAGGCGGCGCGCGTGCCGCCTCCCTCACCTTCGTGCTCGCCACGGTGCTCCTCGTCTGGCGACTCGGCCGCCGCATGGGACCCGCCGGCACCGGCGAGATCGCCGCGGTGGCGCTCGCGACGATGCCGCTGCCGCTGGCCTATGGCCGCGCCGTGATCCCCGACCCCGCGCTCCTCTTCCTCGAGACCGCCACCCTCGCGGCGGCGTGGCGCGGCTTCGAGGACGAACCGCACGCTGTGCGCTGGTTCGCGCTCTCGTGGGCGCTCGTGGGGGTCGGCACCATCACAAAGGGCCCCGTCGCCATCATCGTGCCCGTGCTCATCCTGGTCGCCTGGGGGTTTGCAGCCGGATTGCGGCTGCGGCGCTACTTCGCGTTGCGCGCGTGGCCGTGGGCGCTGGTCACCGGGCTGCCGTGGTTCATCGCGGTGGCGCTCCGGCGCCCCGACTTCCCGCGCTATGCGATCGTGTACGAGTCGCTGGAGCGTGTCGCCACGACGACGCACGGACGTGCGCGCCCGATCTGGTTCTTCGTGCCGGTCCTCCTCGGGGGCAGCTTCCCGTGGATCGTGCCGGCCGTCGCAGGTCTCGCTGAGGCCGTGCGCTGCCGCGCGGCACGCCGGAGCAATGAGAGCCGCGCGGCCGTTCTGGCCATCGCGTGGGTGCTGATGCCGCTCGTCTTCTTCTCGTTCTCGCAGTCGAAGCTCCCTGGCTACTACCTCCCCGCCCTGCCGGGCGTGGCGCTGGGCGCCGGACTCTTCTTCGCGTACGCGCTACGCGACGAGGCGATCCGCACGTCCGCAGCCCGCAGCTCCCGCATCGCGGCCGGCGCGATGTTGGCGCTCGGGGCCGTGATGGCCGTGGGCACGCCGTTCGTCGGCGCGATCCCGGGGCTGGCGACGTCAGTGCGCCAGGCGATCCCGGGCTTTGCCCTGGTCTTCGCCGTCGTACTCGCGGTCGCGGCGGCGCTGGCGGCGTGGGGTGCGCGCCAGAGGAGCGTATGGGTAGGGGCCGCAGCCCTCGCCCTGCCGGTCGCAGCCGTGCCGTTCGTCGGGTCGTCGCTGATGCACGCGATTGGGCACGACCGCTCTTCGTTCGACTTGGCGGCTGCGATCGAGCGCGCCGCGCCCGGCGCCCGCGTCGTGGGCGTTGCTGCGTACCCGACGTCCCTGCGCTACTATCTCGACCGTCCCATGCTAATGACCACGGCCACTGGGCACGAGATGACGAGCCACTACGTCGCCAGCCGCGTCGACGAGTTCCGTGACCTTCCGGGCTCTCCGCTGCGGCCTGCCGGCTGGTGGCGCACCGAACTCGACGCGTGCGAGGAGCCAACCGTCTTCGTGGTCGGTCACAAAGCCCCGGAGGCGGCAACGCTCGCCGCGCGGCTGCCGCGCATCGCCGGCGGCGGGGCCGGCGGCCGGTTCGTTGCCTACGGGCCGTGCGGCGCGCGGCCCGCGAAGGCGCCCCGGTAATGTGCGGCATCACCGGCGTGGTCTCCCGTACCGGTGCGCCGCTGCGGTTCCCTGATGCTCTACCGAAGATGCGCGAGACGCTAGAGCACCGCGGACCCGACGGCGCCGGGAGCGTGGACTTCCCGGCCGCCTCGCTGCAGATCCGGCGGCTCGCCATCATCGACCTGGCGTGCGGCAACCAGCCGTTCACGTCGCCGGATGGCCAGGTCTCGGTCGTTTGCAACGGGGAGATCTACAACTCCGAAGACCTGCGGAAGGACCCCGCGGCGCAGGGCTATCCGTTCCGATCGCGCTCCGACGTCGAGTCCGTCTTGCCGCTGTACCTGGCGTACGGGGACGCGTGCGTGCGCATGCTCGAGGGAATGTTCGGGTTGGCAATCTGGGACGACCGTACCCGGCGCCTGCTGCTGGCCCGGGACCGCAGCGGCGAGAAGCCGCTCTTCTACGCCGACCTGGGAAGCGAGCTGGTCTTCGCCTCCGAGCCCAAGGCCATCCTCGCCTATCCGGCCGTAGACCGCACGCTCGATCCCGCCGCCGCGGCGACGTTCTTTGCGCTCGGCTATGTCCTCTCCCCGCGCACGATGCGCCGCGGCATCCGGAATCTGCCACCGGGACACGTGCTCGCCGCAGACGCGTCGGGCGTGCGCCTGTCACCCTACTGGCGCGCGGACGACTTCGCTGCGCGCAACGGAGCCTTGGCGACCGACCGGCGAGAGGCCGCGGGCGCGGTGTGCGCGGTCGTCCGGCAGGCGGTCGCACGCGAGCTGATGGCGGACGTGCCGGTCGGCGTGTTCCTGAGCGGCGGACTCGACTCCTCGATACTGACCGCCCTCGCCGCCGAGCGCTTCGACCACGGCGGCATCTTCACCTACACCGTCTCGTTCGGCGACCCGTCGTACGACGAGAGCGGCCCGGCCGCGCTCGTCGCGTCCCGCTTCCGCACGGCGCACCGCACCGTCCCGTGCGATCCGGACAACCTGCGCCGAGCGCTCGACATCATTCGCGACCGGCTCGACGAGCCGCTCGGCGACCCGGCCATCCTGCCCACCTACCTGCTCGCTGAGGCGGCACGGCGGGACGTGAAAGTCATCCTCTCGGGCGAGGGTGCGGACGAGCTGTTCGGCGGCTATCCGACCTATCTCGGCCACCGTGCGGCTAGCGCCTTCGCCGGCCTGCCGGCCCCGGTGCGGCGCGCGATCACGCACGCCGTGCTCGCGTGGCCCCCGTCGCCCCGCAAGGTCACAATCGAGTTTCTGCTCAAAGGGTTTGTGAGCAACGCTCTGCTGCCGCCGCTCGCGCGGCACGTCGAGTGGTTCGGAGCGCTGGGGGCGGCGGCGCTGGACGGCCTACTCGGCCCGGCCGCCGCGCCGGGGCTCGCCGAGGCGCGCGCGGAGTTGGACGCCAAGGGCACCATGGCGCTGGCACAGCGGGACGTGCTGGACGGCGTGCTGTTGCTCGACTTCCTCACCTACCTGCCCGACGATCTCCTCATGAAAGTCGATCGCGCAACGATGCTCGCTTCCGTCGAGGCGCGGGCCCCGTTCCTCGACCGGCAGGTCATGGAGCTGGCCCTGAGCCTGCCGGGCGCGCTCAAGGTGAGCGGCCTCACGATGAAGGCAGTGCTCAAGGAGGCGGCGCGGCCGCTGCTGCCGGGCACCATCCTGCGCCGCAAGAAGCGAGGCCTCAGTGTGCCGATCGCCTCGTGGATCAACGGGAGCCTGCGGGGGGAGGTCGACCGCGTGCTGGAGTCGCGGCGCCTGGAGGCGGAGGGGTGGATCCGGCCGGATGGCGTCCGCCGCCTGCTCGACGAGCATCGCCGCGGCGCAGCCAACCACGCACGGCGGCTGTGGCCGGTCATCATGTTCCAGCGCTGGCTGGAGCGCTGGGGCAGCTAGGAACACCGCCTACGGCGCGGATGGCGAGGAAGGCAGGCACTGAGCGCTGACCGTGGCACCGCGACCCATTTCCTGTCATTCTGAAGAAGAAAGCACGGTCCCCGTGAGCGCCCCCGAACTGTCGGTCGTCGTCCCCGTGCACAACGAGGCGGAGAGCATTGGACCGCTGCTGGATGAGATCCGCCGCGCACTGGTTGGGATCTTGCCGTTCGAGATCGTCGTCGTGGATGACAAGAGCGCCGACGACACCCTCGCATGTCTCGACGCCTGCGGCGCGTCCATGTCCGAGCTTCGAATCATCCGCCACGGCCGCAATGCCGGCCAGAGCACGGCGCTGCACACGGGCGTCCGGTTCGCGCGGGCGCCGCTCATCGCGACCCTCGACGGCGACGGGCAGAACGACCCCGCCGACATCCCCGCGCTCCTCGCCCGCTACCGAGAGGCGGCGGACGGGCGGTGGCTTCTCATCGCCGGCCAGCGCACGACGCGGCGCGACACCTTCGTGACGCGCGCCTCGTCGCGGATCGCCAACGCCGTCCGCCGAGCGTTCCTGCGGGACCACACGCTCGACACCGGCTGCGGCCTCAAGCTATTCGCGCGGGACCTGTTCCTCGCGCTGCCCTACTTCGACCACATGCACCGCTTCCTGCCGGCGCTCGTGCTCCGCGCGGGCGGCCGGGTGCTGTCGGTGCCAGTGAGTCACCGCCCGCGCACCAGGGGACAGTCGCACTACGGCATTCACAACCGCCTGTGGACCGGAATCGTCGACATGCTCGGCATGGCGTGGCTGATGCGCCGATCGCGTCTGTCTGACGCCGTCGAACACACGGCGAGGGAGACGACGTCGTGACCGAGCCGGTGGCTCTACGGTTCGCCGTTGACCGCCGCCTAGCCGATCCGCTGCCACCCCTCCATCGGCTAGAACGCGAGAGGGTCGAGGATCGTGCGCGATTCTCCGAGACGGCGCTCGCGACGCTTCGTCACGTGCGCGTCGCTGCTGCGACGACTCGCGCACGTCCGGCCAGGGTGCGACCGGGATAAAGGCAACCCGCCCGAGGTGGCCGCGAAACGTCTCTACGCAAACCGCGCGACCGCCTGCGCGGCGAGCTCGGCGAACGCGTCGATGCGGTTTTTGAACTGATCGAGGTTGACGTCCGTCTTGCCGAGCGCGCCGCCGAGATAGCGGGCGTAGACGCCCTCGACGATGCAGGCGCTCTTCCACAAGGAAAACGCGACGTAGTAGTCGATCTTCGAGAGATCGCGGCCCGAGCGTTTCGCGTAGCGCTCGAAGATCTCTTGCCGGTTCGGGAAGCCGGGGGCGAGAGAGGGCGCGCCGGGCGTGCCCGCGACCTGATCGGTCGACTGTGTCCACGTGGCGAGCACATAGCCGACGTCAGCGAGCGGATCCCCAAGCGTGCAGATCTCCCAATCGAGGACCGCGACGATCTTGCCCCGCTTCGGGTCGGTGATGCAGTTGCCGAGGCGATAGTCGCCGTGTACGACCGAGGCCCTTCCCTGTGGTGGGATGCGCGCCTTCAGGACGTCGTGCACGCGGTCGATGGTGGGAAGCTCACGCGTCTTGGATTGCTGGAATTGGCCGTACCAACGCTTGAGCTGGCGCGCGATGTAGTCCTCCTTCTTGGCGAAGTCGCCGAGACCGACGGCGTCGACGTCCACGGCGTGGAGATCCGACAGCACGTCCACGAACGATTCGCCGGTGGAGCGCCGCTCCACCTCGCCCAGCGAACGGATTGCGATCTCCGCGTCGTGCAGCACCACTCCAGGGACGAACCGCATGACGTAAAACGGCGCGCCGTTGACCTCGGGATCCGGACAGAAGCCGAGCGGCTGGGGCACCGGCACGGCGGTCGGCCAGAGCGCCGAAATGATCCTGTGCTCGCGCCCCATGTCGTGCGCGCTCGCAAGCACGTGCGAAAGTGGCGGGCGGCGGAGCACGAACTCCGCACCCGCGGCGTCCGCCACCTTGAACGTGAGATTCGAGTGCCCGCCCGCGATCAGCGTGAACTCGAGCGGCGTCTTCGCGCCCTCGATGTGACGCTCGAACCAGCGCGTCACGTTCTCGAGGTTGATTCCCCGGATCCGCGATTGTTCTTCCATGTTCAGGTCCCCGCGGTTGCGCCGCCGACGATCAGTGCCCCGTAACCTTCTCGAAACGTCGGATAGCGGAAGCGATAGCCGGTAGCCAGGAGCCGAGCGCTGCGGACCCTCTTGTTGGACGCGCGGCCCTCGCGACCCGCCACCCGAGGCCGGTCCACCCTCGGAGGCGAGACTCCCAGGCGCTCGGCGATCCAACGCAACACGACGGCGATCTCGGCCGGCTTTTCGTCCGCCGCGAGATACAGCGGGTCGGCACGCTCGAGATTCATCACGTGCCGGAGAACCCCCGCACAGTCATCGCGGTGGATGCGATTGGCATAAACTGGACCTTCCCCCGGAACGACCGCTTCCCCCCGCCGCACCCGCTCGACGAGCCGCGCCCGGCCCGGGCCGTAGATGCCCGCGAAGCGCACGACGGTAGCCGGGAAGCGGGCGAGCGCGAGCAGGCGCTCGCCCTCCAGGAGTCGCTTCCCAGAGAAATGCGTCGGCTCGGCGGGAGACTCCTCGTCCACCCACTCGCCGTGGGACTGGGCGTAGACGCCGGTACTCGAGGCGAAGACGATCCGCCGGATCGGATGGCCGTCGAGCGCCGCGAGGAGGTGGCGAAGGCCGTCGACGTATGCGGTGCGATACGCACGGTCGTCCATGCCGTCGGCCGATGCCGTGTAAAAGACGTTTTCCAGACGCGGCGGCAAGCGGCGCAGCGCGTCGACATCGCTGAGATCCGCCCGAATCGCCGTGGCGCCGGGGGCCGGCGCCGCCCCGCTGCGGCGGAGTGTCCACACCGCGTGGCCGTCGGCGGCGAGGCGAGCGACGAGCGCCGTCCCGACGTAGCCGCAGCCTGCGATCAGCACTCGCGCCATCCACTCTTGCCCTCGCCCCGCTTTCTGCCAGAAAACGGGGGCATGGGCGAAGCGGCAAAACGGGCGGCGATTCGGGCAGACACCGAGCGGGACGCGTCCGCGAGACGCACCAGGTAATTGAAGATGCCGATGACGTGCGTGGCGGCGACGATCGCATCCTCGCTCCAGCCGCTGTCGCGGAGACGGTCGAGGTCCTCGTCGACAATCTTGTAGGGGGTCAGCGTGAGCTTCTCTGCGTATTCCAGAAGCGCGCGGTGGCGGGGTTCGATCGGCGCCGAGCGAAAATCACTCTTGATCTGCTTGGCGAGCGCCGGATCGGTGCGGAGAAACTCTCCTTGGATCTCCGTTCAATACCTGCAGCGGCTGGCGCGCGAGGCGACCATGGCGATCATCTCGCGCTCCGCCCGCGCCAACGGTCCGGGGTCCCACATGATCTTCTCGAAACGTCGGATAGCGGAAGCGATAAACGCTGGCTAGCTGACCTAACCATTAGCCCAGGGATGAGGAACGAGGTATGAGGCAACAGCAATGAGACCGAGGGGGCAACGCGTTGCCCTGCGTCCTCATCCCTAGACTGAGGACTAACGGTCAAGGACCGAACGCCGTGAGAAGGAGCGAGCCATGGGATTGAAATCACCGAAGGAGTTCGTGGACAGTCTGCGCGATGGGCGAGTCGTCTACTATAAGGGCGAGCGGGTAAAGGATGTCACCGAGCATCCGGTGACGCGCCGGGCCGTCGACCACGTGGCGGCGGACTACCGCATCGCCGAGGAGCCCGAGCAGCGGGATCTGCTGACCTACGTCGACGAACAGGGGGTGCGGCACAGCCGCTACTTCAAGATCCCCCGAAACGGCGACGATCTGCTCCGTCGCCGCGAGTGCATCGAGGCCAGCACCCGGGCGGGGCACGGCGTGGTCCTTCTGATCAAAGAGATCGGCACGGACTTCCTCTTCGCGATGCGCGCCGTGGCCACCCACATGGCCGCCAAGGGCAAGGCGGACTATCTTCCCCGCCTGGAGCGCTACCACGCCTCTTGCCAGGAACGGGATGTGGCCATGGCCGTGGCCCAGACCGACGTGAAGGGGGATCGCTCCCTCGGCCCCACGGAGCAGGCGCACCCGGATTACTACGTGCGGGTGGTCTCCCGAAACAAGGATGGCATCGTGGTGCGGGGGGCCAAGGCCCATACCACCGGCTCGATCCTGGCCAATGAGATCGCCGTACTGCCCACACGCGCTCTGGGCGAGGAGGATCGGGACTACGCCGTGGCCTTCGCCGTGCCGGCCAACGTCAAGGGCCTGCGGATGATTATGAGCCCATTCAGCGAGGCCGCACCGTCGGAGTTCCACCACCCCATCGGCGCGCGCCACAAGATCGTGGACACCCTCACCATCTTCGACGACGTCTTCGTCCCCTGGGAGCGCGTGTTTCTGGACGGAGAGTGGCAGTACGCAGGGGCCATCGCCAACACCTTCGTCCAGTTCCACCGGTTCACCGCCGCGTCCTACAAGCTGCCCTGGATCGACCTGATGGTGGGTGCCGCGATGCTCATGGCCGACTACAACGGGATCACCAAGGCGAACCACGTGCGGGAGAAGCTCGCTCGCCTCATCAACTACCGGGAGGCGGTGCTGGGGCTCACCAAGATGTCGGCTATCCAGCACCGCACGCTGGATGGCGGCATCGCGGTGCCGGACCCCGTGCTCTCGAACGCCGCCAAGTTCCACTTCGCGGAGAACTATCACGTCATGGTGCGCAACGTGCAGGACATCGCCGGCGGCCTGCTGGTGACGGGGCCGGCCGAGGAAGACCTTGCGAATCCCGAAACGGCCCGCGACATCGAGAAGTACCTGGGAGGGAAGAAAGGCGTCCCGACGCGCGACCGGCTGCGCCTCATGAACCTGATCCGGGACATGATGGCTTCCGAGATCGGCGGCTACCACGAGATCTTATCCATTCACGCCGAGGGATCCCTGGAGACGCAGAAGCTGACGATGGTCCGGGAGTTCGACGTCAAGCCCCTGTTGGAGTTCACGCGGCGGTGCGCTCATCTGGGCGAGTGGGGCGGGACGGACGCGTCCTTCGCGACCCCGCTCGATTCGCGGATGGGCGAAGGGACGAAGCCCGCGGCGGTTCGAGCGTAGACCAGGCGTAGAACGCTCCCCGGGAGGCCTCGTGCCGCAAACGAAAGTCCTTCTCGACGAATCCGAGATCCCGCGCCAGTGGTACAACGTCGTCGCGGACATGCCGAATCCTCCCGCCCCGCCGCTCGGCCCCGACGGCAAGCGCATCGGCCCCGAGGCACTTGCGGCGATCTTTCCCACGGCGCTCATCGAGCAAGAGGTCTCGCGCGAGCGTTGGATCTCCATCCCCGAATCGGTGCGTGAGGCCTACCGGCTCTGGCGTCCGAGTCCGCTCTTTCGCGCCCACCGGCTCGAAGCCGCGCTCGGAACGCCGGCGCGCATCTACTACAAGTACGAGGGCGTGAGCCCGGCAGGGTCGCACAAGCCGAACACCGCCGTGGCGCAGGCCTTCTACAACGCCGAAGCCGGCATTCATCGGCTCGCCACCGAAACCGGCGCGGGCCAATGGGGCTCGGCGCTCGCGCTCGCCGGACAGCTCTTCGGCATCTCCGTGCGGGTCTACATGGTGCGCGTCAGCTACGAGCAGAAGCCCTTCCGCCGCTCGCTGATGGAGACCTGGGGCGCCGAGGTCATCGCCAGCCCGAGCCGCAATACGGAGTCGGGCAAGAAGATCCTGGCGGGCGACGTGGATTCGCCGGGCTCGCTCGGGATCGCCATCTCCGAGGCGGTCGAGGAAGCTGCGTCGCGGAAGGACACGAACTACGCCCTCGGATCGGTCCTCAACCACGTGCTGCTCCACCAGACCGTGATCGGCTTGGAAGCGAAAAAGCAGTTCGAGACGCTTGGCGAGTATCCCGACGCCGTCTTCGCCTGCTGCGGCGGCGGCTCGAATTTCGGCGGCGTCGCGTTTCCCTTCTTCGCCGACAAGGCCGCCGGCCGTCGCATCCGCCTCGTCGCCGTCGAGCCGACGTCGTGCCCCACGCTCACCCGCGGACACTACGCCTACGACTTCGGGGACACCGCGGGCCTCACGCCGCTCCTGCTCATGTACACGCTCGGTCACGACTTCGTACCGCCGCGGATCCACGCGGGAGGCCTCCGCTATCACGGCGACTCGCCGCTCGTCTCACAGCTCGTCCGCGAAGGCCTCGTCGAGGCGCAGGCCGTGCCGCAGCTCGCGACCTTCGAGGCCGGCGTGACCTTCGCTCGCACCGAGGGCATCGTGCCGGCGCCAGAGGCGAGTCACGCGATCCGCGCCGTGATCGACGAGGCGCTCGAGTGCAAGCAGCGCGGCGAGCCGCGCGTCCTCTTCTTCAACCTCTCGGGGCACGGCCACTTCGACATGGCGGCCTACGACCAGTACTTCCGCGGCGAGCTCGAGGACTACCAGCATCCCGCCGCGGCGATCGCCGCCTCGCTCGAGCGGCTGCCGAAACTAGCGTCCGCCTAGCCGTCCGCTCGATCCGGACCGCCGCTAGAGCTTACGAAGAACCGCAATTCCCGCGGAGTACCCCGCCCCGAACGCGCAGAGCACGCCGAGGTCTCCTTTGACGAAGCCTTCGTGATGCTTGTGAAAGGCGATCACCGACCCCGCCGAGCTCGTGTTCGCGTACTCGTCGAGGACGATCGGTGCCGCGCTCTCGTCCGCCGCTCGGCCGAGCACGCGCTTCAGGATCAGCTCGTTCATGCTGAGGTTGGCCTGGTGGAGCCAGAAGCGCTTGACCGCCGACACCTCGATGCCGAGTTCGCCGAGCTCGCGCGAGATCAGCGCGGAGACGATCGGCACGACTTCCTTGAAGACCTGGCGGCCATCCTGAACGAAGAGCAGCTCGTCGGGGTCGCGCGGCGGCAGCTCGCAGCGGTTCAGGAAGCCGAAGTTGTTTCGGATGTTGTTCGAGAAACGCGTCAGCAACCGCGTGCCAAGCACCTCGAAGGTGTGCGGGCCGGACGGGTCGCGTGGCGCGGCCTCGATGACCAGGGCAGTCGCCGCATCGCCGAAGATGAAGTGGCTGTCGCGGTCGCGAAAGTTCAGATGCGCACTGCAGACCTCGGGATTCACCACGAGCACCGCCCGGGCGCTGCCGCGGGCCACCGCGTCGACCGCGACCTGCACGCCGAATGCCGCCGAAGCGCACGCGACGTTCAGGTCGAACGCGTAGCCGCCCGTTCCGAGATGATGCTGCACCTCGACGGCGACCGCGGGATAGGCGCGCTCGAGATTCGAGCAGGCGACCAGCACCCCGTCGATGTCGCCGGGCTCGCGTCTGGCCTGCTCGAGCGCTTGGCGCGCCGCGGCGAGCGAAATCTCGCAAAGCAGCGCCGGCTCCTCGTTCGAGCGCCGGCGGATCTGCGGCCGCATCACGTCGGGATCGAGGATGCCTCGCTTGTCGACCACGTGGCGGCTGCGGATGCCCGACGCCTTGACCACGAACTCGCTGCTCGACTCCGCGAGCGGCCGTGCTCGACCCGCGCTGATTTCGGCGGCGTGCTCGCGATTCCAGCGACGGGCGTATTCGTTGAACGAGGCGACGAGCTCGTCGTTGGAGATCGATTCGGGCGGCGTGAAGAGGCCGCTTCCGCTGATGACCGCGCCCATGCGCCTCACCGTATCGCCAGTTCCGCACGCGCGATGCAACCCCGCGGTGAGAACGGACGGAGGATTCGCGGCAATCTGATGGCGCGCCTAGTCCTTCCAGAGCTCCGGCTGATGCGTGGCGGAGGCCTCGACCTCGGGCTCCCACTCGATCCCGAACGCGTCCGCGAGGCGCACCAGGTAGTTGAAGATGCCGACGACGTGCGTGGCGGCGACGATCGCGTCCTCGCTCCAGCCGCTGCGGCGGAGGAGGTCGACGTCGCCGTCGACCATCTTGTGGGGCGTGAGCGTGAGCTTCTCGGCGTATTCGAGAAGCGCTCGGTGGCGGGGCTCGATCGGTGCCGAACGGAAATCCGTCTTGATCTGCTTGACGAGCGCGGGATCGGTGTTTTCGAAGCGGAGAAACTCTCCGTGAATTTCCGTTCAATACTTGCAGCGACTGGCGCGCGAGGCGACCATGGCGATCATTTCGCGCTCTTGGCGCGTCAGCGGCCCGGGATCCCACATGATCTTTTGGAAGAGCTCGAGAAAGGGCCCACCGTAGCTCGCCCGCGTGACCAGCAGTCGGCCCATCTGACTGGGGAACTGCGCATAGGCGTCGGCCCACTGGATCCCTCTCGCGGCGGTGAGCTCCGCAGCATGGCTCATGGCTTCTGAAATGGAGTCGATGCGAAGACGCGTCACGGTTCGATCCTCCTGCCAGGTCGCGCCGTCATCGGACTATGGGAGAACGTCATCGATGGCAAGCACGCTGGCGCTGGCCACTCTCGTCGGTCTCGTGCTCGCCCGATCGGTCGTCGCCGCCGAACCGGTGCTGCGGGTCGGGACGAGCGATGACTATACGCCATTCTCGCTCCGCGGCCGGGGCTTCGACGTCGACGCCGTCGAGGCCATGGCGCGCGACTTCGGCATGCGCATCGAGTGGGTTCGCTTCCGCTGGCCGGAGCTCCGCGGCAACGCTCGCGCCAACGTGTTCGACGTCGCGATGAGCGGCATCACCTGGCGGCCGGAGCGAGCGGTCATCGGCTGGATGAGCCGAGCCGTCGCCCAGGGTGGCCCTTGCGTCGTCGGCGACCCGACCGCCGGCCTAGTCGCGGTGAATCGGGGCGGGGTGCTCGAGAGCTGGGCGCGCCGACGATTCGCGCCACAATCGCTCGTTGCGGTCGACGACAATCTCTCGCTGCCGACGCTCCTCGAGGGCGGCGCCGTGAGCGCCTTCGTCACCGACTCCTTCGAAGCGGCGAGCCGGCCGCGTCGGACCGACGACGCGGTCCGCTGCGAGCCGCCTCGCGACCGCAAGGTATACTGGATCGCGCCCCAACGCGCGAGCGCGCTCGGCCCCCGCATCGACGCCTGGCTCGCCGCCAACGAGAGGCGCCTCGAGGAGCTGCGCCGTCGCTGGCTCGGCGGAGCGTCGCCACGCGACGAGGTCGACAACCTGATCGACCTCGCCGCGCGCCGGCTCGCGCTGATGCCCGCGGTCGCGGCCTGGAAGCGCGCCCACGGGCTCGCGGTCGAGGATCCCGAGCGTGAACAGGCCGTCTTGGCTCGGGCCGAAGGCGCCGCACGCGCGGCCGGCCTGGAGCCCGATTCGGTCCGCGCGCTCTTTGCGATCCAGATCGCGCTCGCCAAGGCGATCGAGCGCCGCGCGAGCGAGACCGAGGCCACCCTCGATCTCGAAACTGAGCTTCGCCCCACGCTGTCGCAAATCGGCGACCGCATCGTCGCGAGCCTCGCCGTCGCGGCGCCCGTCGAGGCTCGGGCGCTTTCAGAGGATCGACTCGAGCCGCTCGCCGAGCTACTCGGTAGCGAAGAAGTGAGCGAGCTTCGGACCACGATACTCGGCGTCAGGAGAAGCAAACGGTGACGGAGGAAACGGCACGACTCTGTCCCTCGTGCGGGAACCCCAATCCCGCGGACGCCCAGTTCTGCCGCGAGTGCGGCGCGATCCTCGTCCAGGCCCGTGGCGGGGCCAAGCGAAGCGCGACCGCGAGCGAGGTCGAGAGCCGGAAGCCGACTCCCGGCGAGATGCCGCAGTCGCCGTCGCGCCGTCGCGGCCGCGGACTCGCCGCCATCTTCGCCGCCATTCTGCTTCTCGTCGCTGGGTTGGTTGCCTACCAACGGCACCGAGCGGGCACGCTCCCCGTTCCCGGCGAGCCGCAAGCGGAGGCGACCCCGGCGCCGTCGCCCGCCGAGCAACGGGCCGAGTTCACGTCGGCGAAGCCGACGCTCCCGGCTCCATCACCCGAGGTCGTGCCGGCTCACGAGGAAGCCCGCGCAACGCCGCCTGCGAACGCGCCTTCGGAAGTCGCGGCCGCGAAGCCGACGATTCCGCCCGCATCTCACGAGCCCGCACCGGCATACGAGGAAGCTCCGGCGACGCCTGCGCGGAAGACGCCTTCCGAACCCGCGGTGGAGCCTGCGCGGCGGCACCGCCCCGGCTGGTATCGGGTGCGCTACCGTTCACCCCTCTTCCAGTCGCCGAGCGAGACCGCTCCCGTCGTCACCTATCTCGCCCCCGGCACGCGCATCCACGTGATCCGTGTTCTACCCGGCTTTCTCGCCGTCGAATCCACGACCGGCAAGCCACCGGGCTACGTCAGCTCGGACGACGTCCTGCCGGAGAGCGTGGCCGGCACGTATCCCTGAGCGGTGATCTCTACCGCTTGGTCTCTTCTTCCCACCCCATGCCGACCGTGAGCGTCACGCCGAAGCGTTCGATCATCTGGCCGGCGTCCTGGCGCATCGCCTGCCAGAGGTCGGAGTGTCCGCTCTTCTCCATCGCCTCCGGGCTTTCGAAAAACAGCTCGGCGACGCGATAGAAAGGCGCGGCTCCGCCCTCGAGACCCGAGTCGATGCGGGTCAGGGCGATCCGCTTCAATCCCGGCACCACGGTTGCTTTGGGCACGTGAACTTCTCGGTAGTAGGACTCGAATGCTTCGACGTCTCCCGGCTTCGGGGCGGACCAAAGGGCGACGAGCTTGTACATGGCGTCCTCCTGCGAAAATCCTTACAAGACTCGGTGCCGCTGATGAAAGGCTCGAGGATGTTCTTCGCCCCTCAATACGCGTTCGCTACGGACGGATCCAACTTCATCGCCTGGCGGCGCCGCTCGGTGACGAAACCGTTGTCGACCAGCCAGGCGACCGTGCGGCGCAGCGTATCGCGCGCCGAGAGATAGGTGTAACCGAGCTCTCGCTTCGCCTTCGCGCAGTCGAAGTAGCCGTACTTGCCGGCGAACTCGTCCACCTGGCTGCGGTCGAGCATCGGCCGCGATCCCGGTCAGCTTGGCGGCGAATTCCATGAGCGGCGGCGAGCACGCGCACCACAGAGACGGGCGCCTTGATCGTCGGCGCCGCGAGGCCCGGTGAGCTCGGCGAGGATGTCGAAGAGCTGCTTCACGGTCAGGTTCTCGCCCGAGAGGATGTAGCGCTCGCCGCTCCGGCCCTTCTCCATCGCGAGCGAGCGAGCCGCGCGCGACGTCCTCGACGTCGACGACGCCGAACCCGCCGTCGAAGTAGAGCGGCGCGCCCCGATTGAGGAAGTCGGCGACCTGCTTGACCGACTCGCGAGACCTTCCAGAATCGCGGGCCGAGGATCAAGCCGGGGTTCATCGCGCACAGCGGCAAGCCCGTGCGCGCGGCGATCGCGAACGCCTCCTTCTCGGCGGCGATCTTGCCGCGCACGTAGTGCGTGTGCGGATGCTCGTTGAAATGGCTCTCGTCGATCACCCGATCCGGGGTGGCGGCGAAGCCCATCGTGCCCGTCGTGCTCGTGTACACGACCTTCTCGACGCCGGCCTTCACCGCGGCCTCGAGCACGTTGCGGGTGCCTTCGACGCTCGGACGGATGATGTCGCGCTCGGGATCCTTCGACCACATCAGAAACCCCGCGGCGGTGTGATACACGCGACCCGCCCCCGCGACCGCGGCCGCGGTCGAAGCGGGATCGAGAATGTCACCGCGGACGATCTCGACGTCGAGCGTCTCGAGCGGCCGCGGATCGGCGGACGGCCGGATCATCGCGCGGACCGGCTCGCCGCGCTCCACGAGCAAGCGGCAGATGTTGTTGCCGACGTGGCCGTTGGCGCCGGTGACAAGCGTTGGTTTCATGGTTCCGTCCTCCTCGTTCGGTGTTGACTCGGTACGATTCGTGAATGATTCGACAACCGTGTAATCCGCGCCGCAGAATCACGCCGAGGCGCGCCGGTCGGCGCTTGCGAATAACTAAACTCCGCGCCAGGTCAAGCGCGATCGGGCTTCTCGTCAGTCCGCGATCGCTCGTCGATATGCCGGACGGCTCGTGAGCCGAGTGACGTACTTCTGAAGCTCGGAGAAGCCCTCGAGAAGGCCCATGAACCCCGCCCAACCGGCGATCGAGCCGATCATCACGTCGGCGGCCGTGAACTGGTCGCCGAGAAGAAAGCTCTTGCCGTCGATCGCTCGCTCGAGCACGCGAGCCACCTCGGCCCACTGCGCACGCCCCTCTTCGGCCGCGGCCGCGGAGCGCTCGGCCTCGGGCAGCATCACCGTATTGAGAAACACCTTGACGGCGGGCGGCTCGGCCGTAGCCATCGAGTAGACGAGCCACTGGTAGTACGGCCCGCGTGCCGCGCTGCCGAACGGTGGCGCCAGTTGCTTCTCCGGAAACTTGTCGGCGAGATAGGCGCAGATCGCCGCCGACTCGAAAATCGTCACGTCCGCGTCGGAGAACGCGGGCACGGCGCCGTGCGGGTGGATCTTCAGGTAGTCCGCCTTCTTCTGCTCACCCTTCGACAGATCGATGCGCACGAGCTCGTAGGGGGCGCCGATCTCTTCGAGCATCCAGCGGGCGCGAGTCGCGCGGGTTCTCGGTGCATAATAGAGCTTCATGCAAGCCTCCTGGTCCGGGTTGCCGGCTACCGACTACCGGTTAGCGCAAAATGCGCGCTGAGTCTCTACCGGTAGCAGGCGGCCGGCAACCGGTAGCCGTCAACTCACCCAAAAGAGCTGTGGCGGCGACTGCTCACGTGGGTCTCGGCGAGGTTCGCCGAGGAGACTGCGTCACAAATCGCTCCCGTTGCTCGCGAACCATCTTCGACCGAAGCATCCTGCGGAGCTAGCCTTCGTCGGCGCCGAGCGTTCGGCCCTTTACGAACATCGCCGACTGGTCACCGAAGTAGGCGAGCTCGCCGTCCTGCCAGAAGCGGAACTCGTAGCGCAGCACGACTCGCTTCGGCCCTTCGCGCACGCGCGTCTCCTTGGACTGCAGCCGTAGCGGCGGACCGATCGTCACGAGCCTGCGGAAGTCCGCCCGATGGATCCGATTGCCGAAGCCGACCCAGCCCTCGTCCCAGCGGCAGCCGTGCAGGAAGTACGCGTGCAAGCAGCCGAGGTTGCCGGTGAGAAGCAGGAGGTCGGGCGCCGAGACGTGCCGCGGGTGCACGCGCAAATCGCCCACCTGAAAGCGGCCGACGGGTAAGAGCCGCGTAGTGTCCATCCTCGCTTCGATCTCTCGCCCTTCGCGGTCGACGTGCAGCACGTCGTCGACGAGGAACGCCTCGCGCGAGTAGAGAAACGTCGAGACGAATCGCTCGATCTCTTCCTTCGAGGGCACGCTCACGGCGCGCGATCTTTCAAGCGCATCGCTCGCTGGCAAGGCAATCGGGGGCCCTGGAGATCATGGCGACCTCCGCCCGAACACCCGATTCGCTTGGTCCTTCAATCGTTTCAGCATGCGCGCGGCCCACGCGAACTCGATGGCGAGGATGCCGAGGCCGAGCGGGATCACCACGGTCGCGGGACCGGGCAGAAGGATCATCGCGACGCCGATTGCGAGCACCGTCACGCCGATCACGGCGACGATCACGCGCCGTACGTGGCGCATCGCCGATCGCGACAGGCTCGTTTGGAGGCGTTCGCCCGGAGGATACGATCGCTCTTCGCTACTCGAAGGCATTGAGCCCGGTGACGTCACGCCCGATGGTGAGCCGGTGCACGTCCTCCGTCCCCTCGTAGGTGTTGACGGTCTCGAGGTTCAGCATGTGGCGGATCACCGGGTACTCGTCGGTGATGCCGTTGGCGCCGAGGATGTCGCGCGCCAGGCGCGCGATGCGCAGCGCCTGCGAGACGTTGTTCATCTTCGCCAGGCTGACCTGCTCGGGACGCATCTTGCCGTCGTCCTTCAAGCGCCCGAGGCGCAGGCAGAGAAGCTGCGCCTTGGTGATCTCGGCGACCATGGTGACGAGCTTCGCCTGCACGAGTTGGTAGCCGGCGATCGGCCGCGAGAAGACCATGCGGCGTCTTCGCGTAATCGAGCGCGCACTCGTAGCACGCGATCGCCGCACCGATCGCCCCCCAGGTGATCCCGTAGCGCGCCTGCGTGAGACACATGAGCGGTGACTTGAGCCCCCTGCTCCCGGGCAGGACGTTCTCCTCGGGGACGACGCAGTCCTCGAGGATCAGCTCGGAGGTGACCGAGGCGCGGAGCGATGAACTTGCCCTGCATCTCGCGGCAGCGCTGAAGCCCGGGGTGCCGCGCTCGACGAGGAAGCCGCGGATCGACTTCGCGTCATCCCCCTCGGTCTTCGCCCACACCAGCGCCACGTCGGCGATCGAGCCGTTGGTGATCCAGCGCTTGGTGCCCGTAGATCCGAAGCCGCCGGCGGTCGCGCACGGCGCGCGTCCGCATCCCGCCCGGATTCGAGCCGTAATCGGGCTCGGTCAGACCGAAGCAGCCGATCGCGCGCGGCCGAGGCGAGCTTCGCAAGCCAGTGGCTCTTCTGCGCCTCCGATCCGAACGCGTAGATCGGATACATGACGAGCGACGACTGCACGCTCACGAACGAGCGCAGCCCCGAGTCGCCGCGCTCGAGCTCCTGGTTGATGAGCCCGTAGGCGACGTTGTTGAGACCGGCGCAACCGTACTCGCTCGGGCAGATTCGCGCCGAGAAAGCCGAGCGCGGCGATGCGAGGAATCACTTGCTTCGGAAAATACCCGTCGCGAAACGCCGCGCGGACGATCGGCAGATACTCCTCCTCGACGAACTTGCGCGCCGTGTCGCGCACCATCCGTTCGTCGGCCGAGAGCTGGCTCTCGATGTCGTAGTAGTCGAGTGAGGTGGTCATGGTGCCTCCGTTGTTAGCTTGCCCGTCCGGCTTTTAAAAGCGCGCCCCGAGGCGACGCGCGTTGGGGGGGACAATCGGAGGACTGCGGGCTACGGGCCTCAGGCTACGGACAAGGCAACGCGAAGTCCTTGCCTGTAGCCCGCAGCCTGTGGCCCGTAGCCTCGCTTGTAAACTCCTCCCCTGTGAGCTACCCACCGGGGCTCCGCCAAACCGTAGAGAGAGACGCCGATGCCCGAGGAGAAGGACTTCGCGGACCGCGTTCGAAAGGTCGAGTTCGACAATGCGCAGGGCCGCAAGCTCACCGGCGAGGACCTCGCGGTGATGCAGCCCGGGCTCGCGCGGCTCATGCCCGAGATCGGCAACCGTTTCTGGAAGCTCTACTACGCGGCGCAAGCGAAGAACTGGCCGCTCGCCAAGTTCCAGCTGAAGGAGGCCAAGAAACTGATGGAGCTCGGAGCGCTCACCCGCCCCAAGTACGAGAGGGACCTCCGCAAGTTCATCGAAAAGCGGGTCACGCCGGTGATGGCCGCGCTCGAGAGGGAAGATCTCGAGGAGTTCAACGAAGAGTTCAAGGAGTCGATCGAGGAGGCAAACGCCTACCACGAGAGCTACGACAAGCCGTTTCTGCGCTGGAAAGTCCCGGCGCAGGCGCCGCCCGACCTCGACCTCACGCCGCGGCCGAAGACGAAGTGAAGGCTACAGGCTACGGGTTTCCGGCCACGGGAGGGACGCCTTTGAGTCTTTGCCTGAAGCCTGTAGCCTGTGGCCGGTAGCGTGTTATGTCCTGGTCCGAAGAATCCCACGCGCGCGAGCTCCTCTCCCGGGAGCGAACGCTGTTCACGCCAGCGCGCGGAGGGCGCACGGGCATCTGCCTCGCCTACCCGAACCGTTATGCGCTCGGCATGGGCAACCTCGGCTTCCAGGCGGTCTACCGGATACTCGCGACGACCCCCGGTCATTACTGCGAGCGCGCGTTTCTACCGGAAGGGGGCATGCGTCTCGTCACGCTGGAAAGCCGCCGGCCCGCCGGAGAGCTCGACGTCTTTGCGCTCTCGATCTCGTTCGAGACCGATTATCTGAACGTCCCGGCGATGCTCGAGGGCGCGGGTCTGCCGCTCTCCGCCGAAGAGCGCGACGAGCGCCATCCGTTGGTGATCGCCGGCGGCTCGGCGATCTTCCTGAATCCCGAGCCGATCGCCGAATTCGTCGACGTGTTCCTGATCGGCGAGGCCGAGGAGATGCTCCCCGAGTTCCTCGCATTCCTCGAGGACGCCCGCGAACGGGGCTGGTCGCGCGACGAGATCCTCGAAGAAGCGCCGGCGACCGCGGGGGCCTACGTGCCGCGGCTCCACCGACCGCGCTACGACGGTCCGAGGCTCGTCGCCGGCCACGGAAGGCGCGCGTGGAGCGCCGTCTCGTCGCCGATCTCGATCGCGTTCCGACCACCTCGCGAGATTCTCACCGAGGACGTTGCTTCGGCGACATGTTCCTCGTCGAGGCGAGCCGCGGCTGCGAGTGGGGCTGCCGGTTCTGCGCGGCCGGCTTCATGTACCGGCCGCTGCGCACCCGCTCGGTCGCGAGCCTGAGAGCGGACGTCGTCCGCGGCCTCGACGTCGCGCTCGACGATCGGTCTCGTCGGCGCCGAGATGGCGAGCCTTCCCGGCGTCGCGGATCTCTGCCAGGACCATCGCCGATCACGGCGGCCGGGCCTCTCCCGCGTCGCTCAAGGCCGACTGCATCTCGCCCGCGCTCGCTGCGGCGCTCGGCCGCAGTCGGCAACCGCACGGTGACGATCGCGCCGGAAGCCGGCTCGCGAGCGCATGCGCCGGGTCATCAACAAGAACCTGAAGGAGCCGGAGATCCTCCGCGCCGCGGAGATGCTCGTCGGCGAGGGCGTCCAGGATCTCAAGCTCTACTTCATGGTGGGGCTGCCGACCGAGACCGACGCCGACGTCGACGCGATCGTCGACCTGACGCTCGGCATCCGCGAGCGCTTTCTCGGCAAAGGGAAGGAGCGCGGGCGCATCGGCGCGATCACGCTCTCGGTCAACCCCTTCGTGCCGAAGCCGTGGACGCCGTTTCAATGGGACCCGATGGTCGAGGTCGCGACCGCCAAGGCCAAGGTCGGTCGGCTGCGCGAGCGGCTGCGCCCGGTCGCCAACGTGGAGGTCGACGGAGAGTCGCCGCGCGAGGCATACCTGCAGACGCTGCTCTCGCGCGGGGATCGCCGCGTGGCGCGCTGGATCGTCGAGCTTCACCGCAGCGCGCGGCAGGGGGAGAGCTGGTGGCAGGCGCTCCAGCGCGGGCGGGGGGGTAAGCGGGCGAGCGAGGGGCTTGTCGATCCCGACTGGTTCGTGCACCGTTCGTACGACCACGAGGAGACCCTCCCCTGGGACTTCATCGACCATCGAGTGCGCAAGCTCTATCTCTGGACCGAGCGCGAGAAGGCGCTCCGCGAGCGAGAGACGCCGCCCTGCGACGTCTCGACGTGCGAGACCTGCGGAGCTTGCTGAAGCCGGCATACAGGCTACGGGCTACAGGAAAGGCGGCGCGAAGCCTTTGCCCGTAGCCCGAAGCCCATAGCCAGGAAGGAGGAACCCGAATGATTCCGGAACTCAGGCGGCGAATCGAGGCGTTCCAGAGGGATTTCTTCCCGAAGCTTCCGAAAGAGGTCGTCGGCACGCTCGTCAAAGGGATCGAGGACATGGTGACGTCCGGCGTCGGCCGGGAGAGCGTGACGCTCGGCGACCGCGCCCCCGACTTTCAGCTTCCCAATGCCTCGGGTGAGCCCGTCGCGCTCGCCTCGCTGCTCGCGCGCGGCCCGGCGGTCATTGCCTTCTACCGCGGCGTCTGGTGACCGTACTGCAACCTGCAGTTGCAGGCCTACCAAGAGACGCTCCCGGAGATCCGTTCCCTCGGAGCCTCGTTAGTCGCAATCTCGCCGCAAACGCCTGACTCCTCGCTCTCCACCCTCGACAAGGACAAGCTCGAGTTCGAGGTGCTGAGCGACGTCGGCAATCAGGTCGCGCGCCGCTTCGGGCTCGTGTTCCGCGTCGGAGACGCGGTGCGATCGGCGATGAAAAACTTCGGCATCGACCTCGCGAAGTATAACGCCGACGAGTCGTGGGAGCTGCCGGTGCCGGGCACCTTCGTCGTCGCCCGTGACGGCACGATTCGTCTCGCGTACGTCGACGCCGACTACACGAAGCGGCTCGAGCCCGCGGAGATCGTCGCGAGCCTCCGCGCGATCGCGTGAACGATCGCCGCGGAGCTAGCTCGGTAGGCTGCGGCAGCCGGCGGCGAGAACGTGCGCCTCAGTCTTCCGCCACGACCTGCGCCAGCGCGGTCTCGGCGGTATGGGTGAGCGCGAGCGAGATCCGGCGGATGCCGAGCTTTGCGGCATATGCCGCGGTCTTTCCATGGACGCGGATCATCGGCCGCCCGCCGCGCTCGCGAACGACCTCGATCTCCGTCCAGCCGACCTCGCGGCTCCAGCCGCGCCCGAGCGCCTTCATCATCGCTTCCTTGGCAGCGAAGCGTGCCGCGTAGCTCTCGTATTTGCGCCGTCGCCGCTCGCAGTAGGCTTGCTCTCCGGCGGTGAAGACGCGGTCGCGGAAACGCGCCCCCGTCTCCGCGCGCTCGAGCGCATCGCGAATGCGATCCACCTCGGCGAGGTCGACCCCGATGGCGACGATCATGAGGCGGCGGACCGCTTCCCCCGCTTCGGCATGACGATCAGCGCCGCGACGGCCCAGATGCCGAACACGAATCCGATCGCCGTCCAGAGATTCTTCGGGTAGCCGTTGTTGCGGGCGAAGAGCCGGCACATGATCGCATCGCAGACGTTGACGACGAACATGGTGCCGACGAGCGGTTGGAGCGGGATCTCCGGCTGTAGGAACGCGAGTCCCGAGAGAACCCCGAGGAAGGTCTTGAGATCGGGCATGGGCGGCGTATACTTGCACGCTACCTTGCCGCGAAAGGTCCAGTCACACAATGGCGAGTCATGACGATCGCAACCTCTTCCAACGCATCCGCGAGCTGGGGGAGGAGCAGCTGAACCGAGTATTCGAAGACGTGATGTCGAGCCCGCGCTTCGCCGACATCTTCGGCAAGACGTTCCAGCAGGCGATGTCAACGAAGGGAACGGTGGACCGCAACATGCAAACGATCTTGAGCCTCCTCAGCCTGCCTTCGAAGGCGGATTACAAGAAGCTGGCGACCAAAGTCGAGGCGCTGCAGGGCAGCCTCGTGAACCTGAACATCAAGCTCGACCGCGTTCTCGCGCAGCAGCAACCGAAGACCGCGAAGCGATCGGCTCGACCGAAGGCGAAGCCGAAGCCTCCGGCGGGGTCCGTGGCGCGCTCCGCCTAGCCTTCGCTATCCCGGCTCGCCGGCTCCACCGCGCAGCGGCACGACCTTGCCGCGTCGCGAGAGTCCCGGAGCGAAGACTTCCGCGATGTCACGCAGCGCTTCGAGCGACGCCACGTCCCGCGCAAAGGACGGGACCATCGCGATCGGCAGCCCGTAGGCGGCGGCGCGCAGGTTCGCCGCCATGCGTCGGTCGCGATCCGCGAGCGCCTCGAGCTCTCGACGGGCTTCGCGGAGCTTGCGACGGATTTCGGGCGGGATGACGTTCGCTCGGCGTCGCGTTCGACCGATCAAGGCTTCGGGCACGGTGCGATTCATCACGATGCCGCCCACGCAGAGGCCCGCGCGATCGAGCTCGCCGTAAAAGGCGATCGTCTCTTCGATGGTCAGCGGTTCGGCGGAAGTCACCAGCAACGCAGCGGTTCCCGCATCGCGGAGCAGGCGACGCACGGCATCGGCGCGGCTCTGAAACCCCTCGACCATGCCCTCGAAGCCGCCGATGAAATCGGCGACCTCCGCAAGAAGCTTCATGCCGGTGAAGCGCTCGAGGGCGCGGAGAATCGTCTCGAGCGCCGCCTGCACGATCCGCGAGCCGACACCGAGCAGCGCGAGCGAGGGCCGCTGCAGGAACGCGAGCGCCTGGGAGCCGAGCAGATCGATCATTCGGCGAGGCGCATCGAGGAAATCGAGCGCATGGTGCGTGGGCGGCGTGTCGATGATCAGCAGGTCGTAGGCGTCCGCGGTCGCAATCTCGTAGAGCTTCTCGAGCGCCATGTATTCCTGTGAGCCGGCGAGCGCGCCGGAGGCATACTGGTACAGACGGTTGCCGAGAATGCGCTCGGCGGCCTCGAGGCTCGGCGCGAAGCGCGCCACCAGCTGATCGAACGTACGCTTGGCGTCGAGCATCATCGCGCTGAGCTCGCCGTTCCCGCCGAGCCCATCGATCGCGACCCGCGTCGGCTCCGAAGCGAGATCCGGCATGCCGAGCGCGTCCTTCAGGCGCTTGGCTGGATCGATCGTCAGCAGCGCCACCTTGCGGCCGCGAAGCGCCGCGGCGAGGGCCAGCGCCGCCGACACGGTGGTCTTGCCGACCCCACCGCCCCCGAGGCAGAGCAGGATCTTCTTCTGATGGAGCAGTGCCTCGATTCTATGCATCGGGGACTCCGGGGGGCGGATACGCGGTGTCGAGCGCGGCCACCAGCCGCCGCAAGTGCGGACGATCGAGTGTCGCGTTGACCACGAACGGAAGCTCGACGGGCTCCACCCGGAGCTCCGTGCGCAGTCGCGCGAGCTGTTCCTCGGCCCGCCGCCGCTTCTCCACGTGATATCGGCCCGCCGCGACGAGCGCGTCGCTTCCGTCGAGCGCGCTCGACATCAACCAGCGCGCCTCGTCGGCGGTGAACCGATCGGGCCAGACCGCGTTGGCGATCACCGGACCGACCGTGAGCGCGCCGCTCCGGCTCAAGCCCGAGCTGATCTCGATCGTCTCGTTGACCGCCATCTCCTCGGGAATCGTCACAATCACCGCTGCCGTGCGGCGGGAATCGACGAGCAGCCGATTCACTTCCTCCGCAGTCTTTCCGATCGGACCAATCGGCAGCATCTCCATCAGCGTCTTGGCCGTCGACAGCAGGGCGAGCGAGTGCCCGGTCGCGGGTGCATCGACGATCACGAGATCGTATCGCGGGCGTCGTCGGAGGCGGATGCGCATCGCCTCGAACTCGGCGATCTTCGCCAGCGCCAGGAACTCCTCGATGCCGGGCGCCGCCGCGGCGAGAATCGAGAACGAACGGCTCTGCAGGAGCCGCTGACGGAATGCGCGAATCGGCAGGACGCCCTGCAGGAAGTCTTCGAGGGCGCGGCGTGGCTCGATGCGCACGAGCTCGAGGTGCGGCTGGATCTCCGCCGGCTCCGGCGAGGGCTCCGGGCCGCCGAGCAGCTCGCGGAGCCGCCCATACGGCGAGAGCTCGACGACGAGGACTCGCTTGCGCCGGCGAAACGCGAACAGCGCGAGCGCGGCGGTCGTCACCGTCTTTCCGACCCCGCCCTTGCCGGATACGAAGAGCAAGCGACGATCGAGAACCGGGTGAAACGGCACCGCGCGGACGCTACGCGACGACGCTCGAGGAGTCAAATTCGTTTCGCAGTTGACCCGCTGCGGCGTTTCTCTTAGCAATCGCCCGAATGCGGCAGGCAAAGCGGCGCGTGCGCGCTGCCGAGAAAGTGCGGGGCGCCGCCGAGGCGGCGCGAGCCGTCGACAAGTTCCAGGCCGAGCTCGCGAGCCTCGACCAAGCGCTCGAGGAGGCGATCCGCGGCAGCGACACGGCGCGCGCCACATCCGGCGTCGTCGACCGCTGGCTCGTTCGGCTCGGCCTGCCGGATCTCGCCACGTTGCTCGACCGCTTCGAGCGTATCCGCGGATCGGAGCGAGTCGACGAGTTCGGCCTCGATCTCGAGTTCGAGGAGATGGTCGAGCCGCTCTTCGTGTTCCTCTATCGCTACTGGTGGCGCGTCGAGGCGCACGGCATCGAGAAGGTCCCCGCCGAAGGGCCCGCGCTGCTCGTCGCCAACCACTCGGGAACGATGTTCCCCTACGACGGCACGATGCTGAAGATGGCGTTGCGGCTGGACCATCCCGCGGCGCGTGAGCTGCGACCGCTGGTCGACGATTTCGTTTTCCACGCACCCTTTCTCGCCTCGTTGATGACCCGGGTCGGCGGCGTGCGCGCTTGCCCCGAGAATGCCGAGCGGCTGCTCCGGCGAGGAGAGCTGGTCGGCGCGTTCCCGGAGGGGGCGCGGGGAATGAAGAAGAGCTTCCGGAAGCGTTACCAGTTGCAGCGCTTCGGGCGCGGCGGCTTCGTCGCGTCGGCGCTTCGCACGGGAGCACCGATCGTGCCGACGGCAATCGTCGGCGCGGAGGAGATCCATCCGCTGCTCGGCACCTGGCAGTGGCCTGCGAAGCGACTCGGCCTTCCCTATTTCCCGTTGACGCCCACGTTTCCCTGGCTCGGCCTTCTCGGTCTCTTGCCGTTGCCGAGCAAGTGGGCGATCCGCTTCGGCGACCCGATACAGCTCGCCGGACGGTATTCCGCCGGGGAGGCTTCCGACCCCGTGCTCGTGGACGCCCTCACGGAAGAGCTCCGCGAGACGATCCGGACGATGCTCGACGTGACGCTGCGCGAGCGCGGGCCGGCGTTCCTTTGAATCAGCTCTCGGCAGTCGGGGCCGCCGCTCTTCGGCAAAGCCACCGCGGAGCCTTTGCTGACAGCTGAAGGCCGAAAGCCGAGGGCCTGTTACAGCAGCTCGAGCACGCGCTCGCCCGGGCGAGCGATGATCGCGCGCTCGCCACGGATCACGATCGGCCGCTGCATCAGCTCCGGATGCTCGAGCAGGAGCGTAATCACAGACTCCACCGTGACGTAGTCCTCGGCGTTGAGCCCGAGCTCGGTGAAGCGCTTGTCCTTCCGCACCAGCGCGGCCGGAACCGCTTCGAGCATGCCGAGGATACGCTCGAGCCCCGCTCGATCGAGCGGCCGCTTCAGATACTCGATGGCATCGAACTCGATGCCGCGGCTGCGAAGGATCTCCACCGCGCCGCGCGACTGCCCTCAGCCGGGATTGTGATAGACGGTCAGCTTCGCCATCGTTGATTCACTCAGTCTCATTCACCGGCAGGTCGAGCGCAAGCAATTGGCGGGGCTTGGAGCGAGCCCGAGCGACGCAACGTGCCTGGTCCCGCTCTTGTTCTCACCGCCGAGAGCGCGCAAGATGACGCTCGGGCGGCTAGGACGACGGTGCCGAAGGCGTTGGTAGTGATTCTCGGTGGCGGTCGCGGCACACGGCTCATGCCGCTCACCCGCGACCGCTCCAAGCCCGCGGTGCCTCTCGGCGGGAAGTACCGCCTGATCGACATCACGGTCTCCAATGCGATCAATTCGGGCCTCCGCCAGATCTTCGTGCTGACGCAGTTCCAGTCCGCTTCGCTCAACCGCCACGTCTCGAACACGTTTCGCTTCGACGCTTTCTCGCAAGGCTTCGTCGAGATCCTAGCGGCCGAGCAGACCGAGGAGAGCTCGGACTGGTATCAGGGGACCGCCGACGCGGCACGCAAGCAGATGATCCGCTTCCTGTCGCGCGACTGGGACTACGTGCTGGTGCTGTCCGGCGACCACCTCTACAAGATGGATTACCGCCCGTTCCTGCAGGCCCACATCGACAACCGCGCCGAGATCACGGTCGGGGTCGTGCCGGTTCCCCGCGAGAGCGTGCCGGGCTTCGGCATCCTGCGCATGGAGGGGGATTGGATCGTCGAGTTCGTCGAGAAGCCGAGAGAGCCGGCGGTGCTCGATCGTCTCGAGCTCGACGTCGCGACCGCGCGCAAGGCGGGCATTCGCGACGTCAATCACCGGTTCCTGGCGTCGATGGGCATCTACGTCTTCGATCGTGACGTGCTCGCGTCGGTGCTCGACGAATCGAGGGCGGTCGACTTCGGGCGCGAGGTCATTCCCGAGGCGATCGAGCACCGCCGCGTCCGCGGATACTCGTTCCAGGACTACTGGGAGGACATCGGCACGATCGGCGCGTTCTACCGCGCCAACCTCGCGCTCACCGACCCGGACCCCGCGTTCCAGCTGGTCGATCCGGATTGGCCGATCTACACGCGCCAGCGCCATCTGCCGCCCTCGCGCTTGATGGACTGCAAGATCCGACGCTCGATGATCGCCGACGGCTGCATCCTCGAATGCGCCGAGATCGAGCGCTCGGTGGTCGGCATCCGCACGCGCATCGGTGCGGGCTCGAAGGTCAAGGACTCGATCATCCTCGGCGCCGACTACCTCGAGGACTGGAATCGCGCGCGCGGGCCGCTCGGTATCGGCAAGAACTGCGTGATCGAGCGCGCGATCATCGACAAGAACGCGCGCATCGGCGACGGCTCGACGATCCGCAACGTCGAAGGCGTGATCGAAGCGGAGGGCGACGGCTACTCGATCCACGAAGGGGTCGTGATCGTCGCCAAGAATGGTGTGCTTCCGCCGGGAACGAAGATCTGAGAACGGGGACGTTCTTAACCTTCGTAACCTTCGTCGCGCCTCTCTCCTTATGGGATTTTCCGAACGCGACGAAGGTTACGAAGGTTAAGAACGTCCCCGTTCGACGCCATTGACACCCTAGGGGCCGCCCCCTATCCTCGCATCGCAAGGAGATTTCTGCCGTTATGCCCAAACAAGAGAAGGTTCGACCCAACATCCGGATCCTTCCGGTCAAGGGCGTCTCGCAGACGATCAACTATCTGCTCGAGGATCGAGACGAGCTCGACTGGTTAGTGGCGGTTGGCAAGAACAAGAACGGCGAGATCTTCTTCTATGATACCGGGGGCGACATCCTCGAGGATCTCGGCACGCTGGAGTACCTGAAGCAGCGGATCATCCGCGCGCACTTCGGCGACGATCCCGATTGAGCGTCGGCGCTGGGTTTCGGGCTTCAGCAAAAGAGTCCGGGCCCCTGAAGCGCGAGCCTAGAGCACGTCCTCGAAGTCGTTCGGCATGCTGGCGTAGATCTCGCCGCCACGTACCTCGAGCGGGACGCGAATCAAGCGCTTCCCGAACGGCGGCCCAGCCGCGCACTCGCCGGAGTCCGGCTCGAAGAGCGCGCCGTGGGTCGAACAAAGGATGTAGCGGCGTTCCTCGTCGAAGAACCGATTCTCGACCCAATCGAGGGTCATGGCGATGTGGCGGCACTTGTTGACGTAGGCGTAGTGTTCACCTCGCCAATGGACGAGGAAGCACTCGACCTCGCTCCCTCCGACCGGGAGCACGAATTTCTTGGACCTGCCCGGCGGAATCTCGCCGATCCGCGCGACGCGGAGCGCATACGCGTTCTGGGACGCTCCTGCTTGGCAGGAACCCGTCCCGCGCCCACCGCAGCCCCCGTCCCTGGCCGAGGTCAATCCGCCCTCCCGACACCGCAGCGCAGCGCCCCGATCGAGTCGATTCTCACCTCGATCGTGTCACCGGGCGTGAGCGGGCCCACACCGGCCGGCGTTCCCGTGGAAACGACGTCCCCCGGGAGCAGGGTCATCACCTGAGAGATGAAGCTCACCAGGAACGACGGGGAAAAGATCAGCTCGCTGGTTCGCGACGCCTGCCGGCGCTCGCCGTTGACGTAGGTCTCGATCGTGAGATCGGCGGGATCCGCCGCGGTCTCGATCCAGGGCCCGAGTGGAGCGAAGGTATCGAAGCCCTTTGCCCGCGTGTACTGCCCTTCCCGTCGCTGGATGTCCCGCGCGGTCACGTCGATCATGCAGGTATAGCCGAAGATGTATTCGAGGGCGTCGCCCGGGCTCACGCGACGGCAGATGCGGCCGATGACGATCGCCAGCTCGCCTTCGAACTCGACCTGCTTCGACTGCGCCGGACAGAGGATGCGCTCGCCGGGGCCGATCACCGCCGTGCCCGGCTTGATGAAGAGGAGCGGCTCCTCGGGCAGCGGCCTCTTCATCTCGGCCGCGTGATCGCGATAGTTGAGCCCGACCGCGACGATCTTCGTAGGCTCGCTCGGGGCGAGAAGCTCCGCACTGGCAAGCGACACGCGATGGCCGTTCTCTTGCCAGCCGCGAAAGGGGTTTCCGACACCCTCGCGGATCGCATCCTTCTCGAGAACCCCGTAGAAAACGCGGCCGCCTTCCCGATACCGGACCCAGCGCATGGCCGGATCCTAGCACAGGAGAGCGCTCGGTCATTCCTGGCTTGTATCTCGTTTCCCTTGCGCGAAGGCACCTGACCGGATTATCGCTAGTCACCAAGGGCTGACCTCTAAGGAGCGGGCGAAGTGCTCTGCCCTTCCTGCAAGCACGAGAATCGAGCAGGTCGAAAATTCTGCGTCCACTGCGGCGCAGGGCTCGAGCTCAGCTGTCCCTCGTGCGGCGCGAGCGCCGAGCCGGAGGAGCGGTTCTGCGGCGAGTGCGGAAAGTCGCTCGGCGAACTCTCAACGCCCGCCGCCCCGCCAGACCCACGTAGTTACACCCCGAAGCACCTCGCC
This sequence comes from uncultured delta proteobacterium, assembly GCA_963745025.1. Classification (GTDB taxonomy): domain Bacteria; phylum Desulfobacterota; class Binatia; order JACPRU01; family JACPRU01; genus CAVQIG01. Next base: position 15,587 of record CAVUWD010000005.1, on the reverse strand, counting down.
GAAAAGATTCTCACCTCCCGCAGCGCCCTCGAAGGGGAGCGCAAGCAGGTGACGGTGCTGTTCGCTGACCTGGTCGGCTATACGACGCTGAGCGCGCAGCTCGGGGAGGAAGCGCTCTTTGCCCTCATGGATGAGCTCTACGAACGGCTGATCCATGAGGTTCATCGCTACGAGGGCACGGTGAACGAGCTGACGGGCGACGGTCTGGTGGCGTTTTTCGGCGCGCCGCTGGCTGTGGAGCAAGCGCCTCAGCGGGCAGTACGTGCAGCCCTGGCGCTGCAGGAGGCGGTCGCGCAGCTCAGTACCAAGATGAAGCAGAGAAACGGTGTGCACCTGCAATTACGGGTGGGGATCAACACCGGCCCGGTGATCGTGGGCACCATCGGCAATGACCTGCGCATGGACTACAAGGCCGTGGGGCAGACGGTCAATCTGGCCGCGCGCATGGAGCAGACGGCGACGCCGGGAGCGATCCAGCTCACGGAACAGACCTACAAACTGGTGGCTGGTTATTTCGAGTGCGACGACCTGGGTTTGATAAGCGTCAAGAACGTGCCGGAGCAGGTGCGGGTGTACCAGGCGCGGGGCGAGCGCGAGGTGCGGACGCGCATCGAGGTGGCCCGCGAGCGGGGCTTCACGCGCCTGGTGGCACGGGAGCACGAGTTGGCCCTGGTGGGCCAGTGCGCTGACCTGGTCCGGAGTGGACACGGCCAGGCGGTGTCGATCATCGGCGAGGCCGGACTGGGAAAGTCTCGCTTGCTCCATGAGGTCCACCAGGGCCTCGCTCACCATGACTACGCCCGGCTTGACGGTCGCTGCCAGCCCTACGGTGCAGGCTTGGCCTATGGACCCATCATCGAAGTGCTCAAGCAGCTCTTCCATATCGATACCGGCGAGGGTGACGAGGACATCCGGGGGAAAGTCGAGCGCGGGCTCGAGCCGCTCGGCACCACCCTGGCAGCGGCGACCCCTTATCTGTGCCATCTGCTGGGCGTTGAGACAGGGGGAGGAATACCGGTGGGGCTGGTGCCCGAGGCGATCAAGCACCGGACCTTTGAGGCTCTGCGAATGCTCTTGTGTGAGGGCACCCCCCGCCATCCGCTGGTGCTAGCCATCGAAGACCTGCACTGGGCGGACCCCACGACGGTCGAGTTCCTTACCTTCTTAGTGGAACATATCGCCGGCGCGCGCGTCCTGCTGGTGTGCACCTACCGACCGGAGTTCGTCTGCACCTGGTCGCGCAAGTCGTATCACCGGGTTGTCACTCTCGCCCCGCTGGCGCAGCCCGACGGCTCGCAGATGCTGACCGCTCTCCTGGGCGCGCCTCAGATCCAGGACGACCTGGTCACGCTCGTGTTGGAGAAAACTGAAGGGGTGCCCTTCTTCATCGAGGAGCTGGTGCGATCCTTACGGGAAACGGGAGCGATCGAGCACCACGAGGGTCAGTGGCGACTCCAAACCAGTGCCGTTGCGGCGCCTGTGCCCGATACAGTGGAAGAAGTCCTCAGCGCCCGCATCGATCGGCTGCCACAAGGGGCCAAAGGCGTGCTCCAGATTGGCTCGGTCATCGGCCGCGAGTGGAGCGAGGAACTAGTACGGGAGGTCGCGGGGCTGGAAGAGCGAGAGCTGACGGCGCATCTGGCGGCCCTTACTGATGCCGAGCTGCTCTACGCGCGAGGCTTACCGCCGCAGACCACGTATATGTTCAAACACGCCTTCACACAGGAGGCGGCCTACCGCAGCCTGCTCACCACCCGGCGCCGGGAACTCCACCACCGCGTGGCGGTGACGCTGGAGGCGCTGTTCCCCGATCGCTTAGAGGAGCACTCCGGGTCGCTGGCGCATCACTACTGTGAGGCGGCACAAGGGGATGAGATCGCCAAAGCCATGGCCTACGCGAAGCGGGCGGGAGATCGCAACATGGCGCTGCCGGCCTATGCCGAGGCGATCCGCTTCTACCGCATGGCCCTCGAGGCTCTAGAACGTCAGGAAGCGGTGGACGAGGCACAGCGCTGCACGCTCTTGTTGGCACTGGGTGAAGCGCAATGGAAGGTGGGCGAGCCGCTTGCGGCCGAGGAAACGTTATTACGCGCTGCCGATCGTGCCCGGGTACTAGGGGCAACAGAGCTCCTCGCCCGTGCTGCGCTCGTGTTCGCAACGCTGCCACACCACCTCGGTCTTTTCGGAGCCTCGGCAGTGGACCTGCTCGAGGAAGCGCTGCAGGGACTCGGGGCGGAAGACAGTCTCCTCACGGCGCAAACCCTGGGCGGTTTGGCAAAAACATTAGGGGTCACAGGCGTGCAGCAACAGGCGCTGGACTACGCCCAGCAGGCGGTGGCCATGGCCCGACGCCTTGCCGACCCAGAGCTGCTCGCCGCAAACCTCGAAGGGATGGTCCTCGCTCTTCTAGGACCAGGACATGCACAGCAACGCCTTGCCTATGCCACCGAAATGCTGCAACTCGCTGAGGCGGCGAATGCCAAAGAGCTATTGCCCTATGCAGTCTACTGGCGTGTGTATTGCTCACTCGAACTGGGGGACATGGCGACCACAGACGCAGAGATCGACGCGTACACCCGTCTGGCGGAAGAGTCGCAGCAACCTTTCCGCCTTTGCGTCGATATAGGGTTTCGGGCCATGCGGGCCTTGATGCGGGGCTATTTCACCGACAGTGAGCGTCTGGCCCAGCAAGGCCTCGCCATTGGGCAGCGCCTGCAAACGGAAAACGCGGCTGGCATCTTTGGGCTGCAGACGGGACGCTCGGGCGCGGATTCGTTCACCGGTCCGACGCCGCGAGTACCCGTAGATCTCCGGATGATCTCGCTGCATAACGAGAAGCGTGTTGGGGGAGATCTCGCGAATCGGCCAACGGGCCATCTTGGCCGCTCTCCTGCTGTTGCCCCTCTCCGCACGCTCCGCGGAGCTTCTCGACTTCGTCCACCGTCCCGACTCGTCGGCACGCTGGGAGAAGCAGTCCGAACGCCACACGGGCGATGCCCGCGTGGTCGAGGCCGAGCTCACCTCGCAAACCTGGCGCGGCTTCGTCTGGCGCCACACGCTCCGCATCACCCTTCCGCCCCAGCCGACCCACCCAGAGCTTGCCGTGCTGATCATCGGCGGCGATGGCAAACGCGCCTACCTCGACGAATTGCAGCTCGCCGAGGAGGCGGGGGTCACGGTCGCGCTCGTTCGCAACGTGCCAAATCAGCCGTTCTTCGGCCAAAGCGAAGACGGCCTCATCGCCTACACGTTCGAGCAGTACCTCGGCAGCCAAGACGTCGACTGGCCGCTGCTCTTTCCGATGACGAAGGCCGCGATCCAGGCGATGGATGCGGTCGAGGGGCTCGCACGCCAGGAGCAGCGGGAGCCGCCGCGGTCGTTCGTCGTCACCGGCGCCTCCAAGCGAGGCTGGACGGCGTGGCTCGCGGCGGTCGCCGATCCCCGCGTCGCGGGTATCGTCCCCGTGGGATTCGACAACCTGAACTTCGGTCCGCAGATGAAGAATCAGCTCGCCGTCTGGAGCCGTTACAGCGACATGCTCGGTGATTATACCGAGCGCGCCCTGCAGTCGCTGATCGGAACCGAGCGTGGACGGAAGCTCGTCTCGATGGTCGATCCCTACGCCTACCGCGACTCGCTCGCGCGAGTCCCGAAGCTCGTCATCAACGGATCGAACGATCCCTACTGGGAGCTCGACGCGGTGAATCTCTACTGGCCGGACCTTCCCGGTCCGAAGTCGCTGCTCTGCGTGCCGAATGCCGGACACGACGCCGGTTCCGACGGACGCGCAACGGCAACGGTGGCGGCATTCGTGGAGCGCGTTGCGCAGCAAAGGCCGCTCCCTCGGCTGCGCTGGGCGGAAGCGGCCCCGGCGCTCGCGACGGTCGCTTCCGACGAACCGCCCACCCGCGTTCGAGTCTGGCGAGCCGAATCACCGAGCCGAGATTTTCGCAGTGCCCGCTGGCGGTCGGTCGACGCACGCCGGGAAGGCGACGGTTTCACCGCAGACGTCGCGCCCCCGGCGGACGGATTCGTCGCCTTCTTCGCGGAGGTGGAGTACCAGGCAGGAGGGCGCTCCTTCACGGCCTCGACGCCCGTACGGATCGCGTCATCGCGCCAGCCGATCGAGCGCCGCCAGTAACGCGGCGCCGTCGGCACACTCGAGGATCGCATCGCAGAAGGGACGATATGCCTCGATCGCGCTGTCGCCGACCCCCCAGCGCGCGCGGCACTCCGGCACGAGCCACCAGACCGCGCGCACGCGCGACCCGAGGCGTCCGAGCACGTCGGCACGCGCCGGGCGACGGTTGTTGCGCGCGTCGCCGAGCACGAGAAGAACGGTGCTGCGGCCGAGCGCCGCGGCGAAGCCCCGCTCGAAATCCACCAGCGTCTGCCCGAAGTCGGAGAACGCGTGCACGTCGAGCGGCGCGTGTGGGACGAGATGCCCGCCCTCGAACGTCGCCTCGACCGCGTGATCGACGAAGAGGAACACGCGAAGACTGCGCAGCAGGTCGCGGCAGGGAGAGACGAGCGCTGCGAAGAAGTCGGTCGCGTGGCGAACCGATCCGGACACGTCACAAAGCGCGACGAGGTCGATCGTGCCAGGCCGGCGGCGGCGGAGCTCGAGGTCGAACGGCGCGCCGCCGTGCGCGATCGAGCGGCGGAGCGTGCGGCGAAAATCGAGCCGGCCGCGCCGCGCCCGCCGTAGCCGCCGGCGCAGGCGGCCGCGAAAGCGCCGAGCGAGCTCCGCGGCGAGCGCCGGAAGCTCCTCGGCCTCGAGCGGCTCGAGCTCGCGAAACGGTCGTGCGAGAAGGCGGCGTCGCCGTTGACGTCGTTCGGCCTCGGGGCTCCGATCGCCCGGGCGCCGTGCCGGCTCGGCCGGAAGGGCCGAAGCGGTCACCGGCCGCGCCGGACGCCGCTCCGTTCGCTCCTCGCGAGGCTCGCCATGCCCGGCCGATTGCTCTCCTTTTCCAGCTCCCCCGGACATGCCGCCGCCCGCCGCGGCTTGCTTCTTCGTTCGCGCCTCTGCTCGACCCGCGGAGAAGAACCGCTCGTAGACCTCGTCGTAGATCGGCCGGTCCACCTCGTCCTTGACGACGGCCGAGGCGAGCGCTTCGCGCAGGGGCTCGCGCTCGACGCCGACGGCGGCGGCTGCGCGCAACGCGTCGATCGACTCGGCGAGCGAGATCGGCACACCCGCGGCACGCACCTCCTGCAGGAACTCGGTCAGAATTCTGCGCATGTCGGTCGCTGCGGATCGGCCTCGGCCCCCCGAGCCTCAGGAGCCCGCCGCTTCGCGCGCGAGCGCCGCGACCTTGGGCTCCGCCTTGCGTACGTCCTCTTCGTGCTTGAGGAGCAGGCTCAGCGTGCGGCGCACGGCCGGCGGGTCGAGCCCCGTGACGCCGAGCGCGAGCAGCGCGCGGCACCAGTCGAGCGTCTCGGCGATCGAAGGAGATTTCTTGAGATCGAGCTTGCGCAGGCGGTTCACGAAGCGAGCGACCTCGCCGCGCAGGCGCTCGTCGGCCTCGGGAACCTTCAGAGCCAGGATCTCGGCTTCCTTCTCGACGCCCGGGAAGTCGATGTAGAGGTGCAGGCAGCGCCGCTTCAGCGCTTCGGACAGCTCTCGCGTACAGTTCGAGGTCAGAACGACGACCGGCCGGTGGCGCGCCGGAATCGTGCCGAGCTCAGGCACCGTCACCTGGAAATCCGACAACACCTCGAGGAGAAACGCTTCGAACTCCTCGTCGGACTTGTCGACCTCGTCGATCAGCAGCACCACCCGCCGCGGCGCGGTGATCGCGAGCAGCAGCGGTCGCTCGAGCAGGTACTCGCGCGAGAAGATGTCCTTCGACAGCGCTTCCCACGAAGCACCCGTGCGGTCGGCCTGCAAGCGGAGCAGCTGCTTCTGGTAGTTCCACTCGTAGAGAGCGCGCGCCTCGTCGAGCCCCTCGTAGCACTGCAGCCGAACGAGATCCGTCGAGAGCATCTCGGCGAGGACCTTGGCGAGCTCGGTCTTGCCGGCGCCGGCCGGACCCTCGACGAGCAGCGGCTTCTCGAGGACCAAGGCCACGTAGACCGCGGTCTCGACGCGATTGGTCGTGACGTAACGTGCGCGGCGGAGCCCCTGCCGTACTTCTTCCTCGGTGATCTCCACGCGGGCATGATCACCGATTCGCGGTTGGCTGTCGAATCGGGCGATCGGCAAACTTAGCGAGCCGCGTGCCAACGAGCTCAGAGGAGGCGGATTTTCGGCGCGAGCCAGCGGTCGAGCCAGCCCGCCTCGCTCTCCTTTCGCTCCTCGACGCGCTCCGTGTAGGTGGTGAGCTCAGAGTAGAGGCGCTCGACGTCGACGCCGTGGTAGCTCGGACGATAATCTTCGAGCGCGGTGAGCGCCTGCACGAGCAGATTGCGCGTACCGCGGCCGCCTCCTCGTTCGAAGCGCAGATGCAACGCCGCCGCCATCTGGATCAGCGCGGCGATGAACTTCTTCTCACGATCTTCGGCGACGCTCCAGAGCTCTTCCCAGACCTCGTGCGATTCGAAATAGACGCGGCGATTGAAGAGCGCCACGCCCCGCTCGAAGGGCTCGCCCGGTAGGATGTTCATCCCCTTTGATCGCGCCCGACGGGCGCGATTCGTGACGCACGCTCATCGCTCATCGTTTGAGCGACTCCTCGATCCAGGGGGGCGTCGCCTCGATCGCCTCCGCGAGAAAGGGATGGCGCTTGGCGAGCACCTGCTTCATCTCCCACGCAACCCGGCGATACGAGAAATGTCCCTTCACCCCGGAGCGCAACCGCGACACGTACTCGACCTCGGCGTAATCCATCTTGAAAAGGCACCGCACGCGATGGCCGAACGGCAGGAGATACGCGGCGGCGTCGGGTTCGAGGCGGTGCGCCGCGGCTGCGGCCACGTCCATGGCGGAGCGGTACACACTCTCGACCCCCGCCTCGGCGAGAAGCGACGGCACCTCGTAGCCATGTGCGAACGTGAACGCCTGTCGCACCTGCTGGCAGCGTCGATGGCGATGCATGTCGCGCCAGCCGCCGACGTCCATCAACACGTCGAAGATCAGCCGATAGCCGCCCTGAAGCTCGGGCAGGAGCTCGTCGCGCCCGCGATCGGCGAGCGCCGCCGCGACGACCTCTCGCCGCTTCGCTTCGCTCCATTCCGAGACCGCCGCGAGAATCTGCCGGTACGGATAGTGGCTCGCGCGATAGAGGAGCGTGGCGGCGAGCTCGATCTCCAGCGGGTGCTCGGGAACGAGGTCGACGAGCGGCGCGGGCGCGGGCTCCCCCAGCCGGAGCTCCTCCGCGGCGATCTGGGCGAGCGCGGCATACGCCTTCCGCCAGTACTCGTTGGGGCGGGCATGGCGTGCGAGCGTCGGCGCGAGCGGCTCCACCGCAACGCCGGCGACGGAGCCGCCGAGCTCGCCCCAGACGTCGAGCGGAGGTTCCTCGCAAGCCGCCTTGAGCTGCTCCCCGACGGCACGCACCTCCGCGTACGGAGCGGCGAGCAGGTGCCCGATCTGCTTTTCGAGCGTACGGATGCTCGCGACTTCGCCGACGTTGGTCGGCACGGCGAGCGGCAGCACGTAGCGGACGACGTCGAAGGCGCGCGCCGCGACGTTGCGCGCGTAGACCGCTTCCTTCATCTCCGCGGGCCGGGGATTGCGGCTGCGGAGCAAGGCCTCGATCGGTGGAAGCAGCTCGCGGTACGCCGCGAACAAGCCGTCGGCCGCGGCTCGGAACGCTGCGACGTCCGCTTCGCCCACCTCCCCCGGCACGTGGTAGCCGAGCTTCGCGAAGTCTTGATAGCGGCTCGACTTCGCCTGTCCGTCCCACAGGCGCTCGTCCTCGACATGGATGGCGGCGAGCTCCGAGATGTTCTCGAAGCAGACGACAACGTGGCCGAGGTCGGCGATCGAGGCATGACCGTACTCGAAGTAGAACTGCTCCCAGAATTTTCCCGCGGAGTGGTCGAACACCCAGCGCAAGCTCGCTTCGATCGAATCGGGCGAGCGACTGTAGCGGGCGAGCGCGTAGGCCGCCTTCTCGGGGGGCATCGGTGCGAGCGCGACGACGCGAGGCTGCATGGGAAGGACGGCTACCGGCTTCCGGCTTCCGGCAAAGATATCACGATGTCCTTCCGGTAGCCGGTAGTCCCATTCTTTCAATCCTCAAGACTATTGAACACCAATCCAGTGGCGACTTTCGGATAAAAGTACGTCGACTTCTCGGGCATCGTCTCGCCCGCCTCCGAGACGGCGCGCACCTCGTCGACGCCGGTGGCGTTGAGCAGAAACGAGGCGGCAAACTCTCCCGACTCGACGCGGGCGACGGCCTCGTCCTCGTCTTTCGAATAGACGAGGCGTCCGGCCTCCGCCTCGTGGTGCGCGTCGAGCGCGAGAATGCTGCCGGGCCCCTCGAGCACGAGGCCATGCAGCAGGGTCACGTCGAGGCGGCGGAGGGCGGTCGAGCCGGCGAGCCGCTCGTCGTTCTCGCCGTCGCGCGTCGCGAGGACGAAGAACCGATCCTCCCCGCGGAGCACCACGCCGATCCGGCGCTCGCCCGCGCCGCAGCGCAGGCGGGCGACGAATGCGCTCCGGCCGGCGGAGCGCGGAACCTCTTCGACGCGGAAGCGGCTGCGCAGGCGCTCAACGAGCGGCCGCGCAGCGATCGGCAGTTCCCGCAGCAGGCGGTGCGTCGGCAGCACGACGAGCCCCGGCTCATCCATGTTGACGAGATACGCGAGAACGTAGTCGAAGGGCTCCTCCCCGCCTCGGCGGCCCGTCTCTCCGCGCATCTCGCCGCGGTAGCGGAGCGCGGTCTCGTAGCGGTGATGACCGTCGGCGATGTAGACCGTTCGCGCCTCGAGCTGGGACTCGAGCGTGCGCTGCATCGCTCCGTCGGTGAGCCGCCAGAGCCGATGCCGCACAGCGGCGGCATCCGTGAAATCGGTCCAGGGCGGAGCCCCGAGCGCAGCGCGTGCGGCTTCGGCGAGCGAGAAGCCGGGCGAAGAATAGAGGCCGAAGATCGCGCTCAGGTTCGCGCGGCAGGCGCGTTGGAGCGCGAGGCGATCGGCCTTCGGCGACGCCAGCGTCTTTTCGTGCGGCAAGACGTTTCCCGAAGTGAGCTCCTCGAGGTGCAGGCGCGTGAAAAAACCGAAGCGCTCGTGCGCCTCGCCGCTCTTCAGGCGGTGGCGCTGCGCGTAGACGTAGAACGCTGGGTCCCGGTCACGCGCGAGCGCACCCTGCGCGCGCCACTGAGCGAAGGTGCGGCTCGCGCTACCATAGCGATCGCTCTCCCGAGAGAGATCGAGCCGAATCACGTTGAAGGGGCTCGCCTCGTAGAGACGATTCTGCTCTTCACGCCCGACGACGTCGTAGGGAGGCGCCACGACCGACGCGATCGGGCCGACGATAGCCGCATCGTAGAGGATGCCGCGAAACGGCCGGACGGCGGGCATGCGCTTACGAAGCTATCTCATTCCCGCCGCACGCGCATCCCCGCCACCGCCTCGATGACGGCGAGCGGAATCGCCCCTTCGCGGACGAGCCTCGGGACGTCCGTCGAGCAATCGACGACCGTCGAGCCGGCGCCGCCGAGGGCGCGTCCGCCGTCGACGTAGACATCGACGCGCGGCCCGAAATACGCTCGCGCCGCGGCGACGTCGACCGCCGCGGGCGCGCCTCCCGGATTGGCGCTGGTGGCCGTCAGCGGCCGCCGCAAGCGCTCGACGATCGCTTGAGCGATCGGCTCGCTCGAGATTCGCGCCGCGATCGTCCTTCCCCCGCCGGTGAGTGCGCTCGAGGCATGCGGCTTCGCTGCAAAGGCCAGCGTGAGAGCGCCGGGCCAGAATCTCTCGATGAGCCGCTCGGCGACGCCCGTGACCGCGTCCACGATCTCGTCGAGCATCGCGCGCGAGGCGACGAGCACCGAGATCGGCTTGCCGCGGTCGCGGCCTTTCAAGGAGCCGAGCCGCGCGAGCGCCGCTTCCGCGGCAGCGTCAACGCCGAGGCCGTAGACCGTCTCGGTCGGGTACACGATCACGCCGCCGCGCTCGAGCACCGCCACGGCGCGCTCGACGTCATCCACTCGTGCGCGACCTCTGAAGCTTTTGGTCGGCGGCGACCGCCCTTTGCTCGAGCTCCTCTTTGAATGCGGCGAGCTTGTCGGCGAGCTTCGCATCGGAGAGCGCCAAGATCTGCGCCGCGAGGATCGCCGCGTTCTCGGCACCCGCGGCGCCGACGGCCACCGTGGCGACGGGAACCCCTCTGGGCATTTGTACGGTCGCGAGCAGCGCGTCGAGCCCCTGTAGGCTCGAGGCGTCGAGCGGCACGCCGATCACGGGAAGAGTCGTCTGCGCGGCCACGGCCCCGGCGAGGTGCGCGGCGCCACCCGCGCCGCAGATGAAGACCTTGATGCCGCGGCCCGGGGCGCCGGCGGCATACGCGGCCGTGCGTCGCGGAGTCCGGTGCGCGGAGAGCACGTGAACCTCGCAACCGAGGCCGAACGCCTCGAGCCGCTTCGCCGCGATCGACATGACCTCCCAGTCGCTGTCGCTACCCATCAGAATCGCCACCTGGCTCTTCGGCTTCACGAGTCTCCTTTCTCCAGTGCACGCCTGCCGATGTCGCGGCGGCAGTGCATGCCGCGCCAGCGGATCTTGCCGACGGCCGTGTAGGCGTGATCGATCGCCTCTCGCAGCGTCGCCCCGAGGGCCGTCACGCCGAGGACCCTGCCACCAGCGGTCACGATCCTGCCATCGCGGCGAGCGGTGCCGGCGTGGAACACCACGCCGTCCGGCCAGCCCCGCAGCCCATCGAGGCCGGAGATCTCGTCGCCCCTGGCCACCTCCCCTGGATAGCCCTCTGCGGCGAGCACGACGCAGACCGCGGGCCGCGCGTCCCAGTGAATACGCTGAGCGGCGAGGCGACGCTCGACGACGGCCATCATCAGCTCCACGATGTCGGTCTCGAGCCGCACGAGCAACGCCTGACACTCGGGGTCACCGAAGCGCACGTTGAACTCGAGGACCCTCGGCTCGTCGCCGCGAATCATCAACCCGGCATAGAGGACGCCTTGGTACCGGATGCCCCGCCCCTTCAGACCCGCAACCACGGGCGCGAGCACCTTGCGCATCACGCGATCGTGGACGGCCTGGGTGACGACGGGCGCGGGCGAGTAGGCGCCCATGCCCCCCGTGTTCGGTCCCCGATCGCCATCGAGGATTCGCTTGTGATCCTGCGAGGACGCGAGCGGCAGCACCGTCTCCCCGTCGGTGAGCGCCAGAAACGACGCTTCTTCTCCCTCGAGAAACTCCTCGATCACCACCGACGCGCCTGCTTCACCAAAGGCTCGCTCGCGCAGGCTCTGATCGATGGCCGCGAATGCCTCGGCTTCGTTCGTGCAGATGGTAACGCCTTTCCCCGCGGCGAGCCCATCCGCCTTGACGACGATCGGCGTGCCAGTCGCCCGCACGAAGGCGCGAGCGGCCTCGACGTCGGAGAAGACGCCGAATGCAGCCGTCGGAACACGACATTGCTCGAGGAGCTCCTTGGCGAAGGCCTTGCTCCCCTCGAGCCTCGCACCGTCGCGGCGCGGACCGAAAGCGGGAAGGCCGCGCTTCTCGAGCTCGTCGACCAGTCCGAGTGTGAGCGGCAGCTCCGGTCCCACTACCGTGAGGTCGATGTTTTTCTCGAGCGCGAAGCTCGTGATACCGGCTGTATCGTCGGCCGCGATCGGCACGCATCGCGCCACGTCGGCGATGCCACCGTTGCCCGGCGCGCAGTAGAGCTCGCGCACGTGCGGGTTCTGGCGGATCTTCCAGCAGAGCGCGTGCTCGCGACCGCCGGAACCTATGACGAGGATCTTCATGAAGGCTACCGGCTACCGACTACCGACTACCGCAAGAGGCCCCCGGCGTCTTTGCCGGTAGCCTGTAGCCGTTCTCTCAATGTCGGAAGTGCCTCATCCCGGTCAGCACCATCGCCATGCCGTGATTGTCCGCCGCTTCGACGACTTCCGGATCGCGGATGCTGCCGCCAGGGTGCGCGACCGCGGTGGCACCGGCCTCGGCACAGACCTCGAGCGCGTCGGGAAACGGGAAAAAGGCATCCGAGGCGACGACCGTACCCGCGGTCGAGAGTTGGTGCGTCTGCGCTCGCATCACGGCCAAGCGCGCGGAGTCGACGCGGCTCATCTGCCCGGCGCCGACGCCGACGACGGAGTCCTCGCGTGCCAGCACGATGGTGTTCGACTTGGCGTGCTTGCAGACCTTCCAGGCGAAGCCGAGCGCGCGAAGCTCGGCGTCGGTCGGCTTTCGCTTCGAGAGCACCTTGCACTCGCGCATGTCGAGCGCGCCGAGATCGCGGTCCTGCACCAGCATGCCGCCGACGACCTTCTTCATGTCGAGGCCGGTCGGCCGGTACTCGGCGAACGGCACCTCGAGCAGACGCACGTTCTTCTTGGCCGAGAAGATCTTCCGCGCATCGGCGCTGAACGACGGGGCGATGACGACCTCGAGGAAGATGTCCTTCATTTCCTCGGCCGCCTCGCCGTCGACCTCGCGATTGCTGCCGACGATGCCGCCGAAGATCGACACCGGATCACAGGCGCGGCACTTGCGAAACGCGTCCGCCAGCGATCCCTGCGACGTCGCCACGCCACACGGGTTCGTGTGCTTGATGGCGACGGCGACCGTCTCGCGGAACTCCTTCACGAGCTCGAGCGCGGCGTTGGCGTCGACGATGTTGTTGAACGAAAGCTCCTTCCCCTGGAGCTGCTTCGCCTTGGCCACCGACGGCTCGGGGCCGAGGTCGCCGGCGTCGCGATAGAAGGCCGCCTGCTGGTGCGGGTTTTCGCCGTAACGGAGGTCCTGCGCCTTGACGAGCTCGAGATGGAGCGTCTCGCCGAATCGCAGCCGCGCGCCATCCGCTCCGTCGAGTGAGCCGAGGTAATCGGCGATCGCGCCGTCGTAGTGCGCGGTCGTCCGAAAGACCTTCTTGGCGAGCTCGCGTTTGGTCGCGGCCGAGACCGTGCCGCCGCTCGAGCGCATTTCCTCGAGCACGCGCGAGTAGTCGGCGGGATCGACGATCACCGTCACGAACGCATGGTTCTTCGCCGCGGAGCGGATCATCGCCGGGCCGCCGATGTCGATGTTCTCGATCGCATCGGCGAACGTGGCCTGTGGCTTGGCGATCGTCGCTTCGAAGGGGTAGAGGTTCACGACCACCAGATCGATCGTGCCGAAGCCCTGCGCGGCGAGCTGCTTCTGGTGATCGGCGTTGTCGCGGATCGCGAGCAGTCCGCCGTGAACCTTCGGATGAAGCGTCTTCACGCGGCCATCGAGGATCTCGGGCTGGCCGGTGTAGTCGGAGACCTGCACGACGCTGAGACCCGCGTCGCGCAATAGCTTCGCCGTGCCGCCGGTCGAGAGCAGCTCCACCCCGAGGCCGGCGAGCGTTTTGGCGAAATCGACGAGACCCGTTTTGTCGCTGACGGAGATCAGCGCGCGTTGAATTTTGGCCATCGCGACTCCACATCCGGCTGCAGGCTACCGACTATCGGCTACCGCAAAGACTCCCTGCGTCTTTGCCGGTAGCCGGAAGCCGGTGGCCGGTAGCCTCTTCAATCCAGAGGACAGAGTCGCGGAGGTTTTACGAGACCGAACCGCCGTTGTAAAGAAAGCAAAATCGCGTTACGGAGTGGGGTTCGTGATTGTGACCCTGAATGGTGAAGAACGCCCGCTCGAGGATGGTAGGACGATCGCCGATTTGCTCACCGAGCTGAAACTCGGCGGACGGCGGGTCGCCGTCGAGCTGAACCGCGACATCGTTCCGACGGCCGAGTATGCGTCGCGGGCGATCCGCGAAGGGGACACGATCGAGATCGTCCAATTCGTCGGTGGAGGCTGAGCTCCGAGATGCTGAACGACCCATTCGTTCTCGCCGGCCGGGAGTACGGCTCGCGGCTGATCCTCGGGACCGGAAAGTACAAGGACTTCGAGGAGACACGCCGCGCGGTGGAGGCCTCCGGAGCCGAGATCGTCACCGTGGCGGTCCGCCGTGTCAACATCACGGACACCAGCCAGGAGAACCTCCTCGATTACATCGACCCCAAGCAGTACACGATCCTGCCAAACACCGCCGGTTGCTACACGGCCGAAGAGGCGATCCGCACCGCGCGCCTCGCGCGAGAAGCGGGCGTGGGCAATCTCGTGAAGCTCGAAGTGATCGGCGATCCGAAGACCCTTTTCCCCGACGTTTCGGCAACCCTCGAGGCTGCCCGCGTGCTCGTCAAGGAAGGCTTCGCGGTTCTCCCCTACATCATGGACGACCCGATCGCCTGCAAGCGACTCGAGGAGATGGGCTGTGCGGCCGTGATGCCGCTGGCTGCGCCGATCGGCTCGGGGCTCGGCATTCGCAATCCGTTCAATCTGCAGATCATACTCGAGCAGATCCAGGTCCCGGTCATCGTCGATGCCGGCGTCGGCACGGCCTCCGACGCGGCGATCGCCTTGGAGCTCGGCTGCGATGCGGTGCTGATGAACACCGCGATCGCCGGCGCCAAGAACCCCATCCTCATGGCCGAGGCGATGCGCCAGGCGGTGGAGGCGGGACGCAAGGCGTTCCTAGCCGGCCGCATCGGCAAGAAGCTCTACGCAACCGCCTCGAGCCCGCTCGAGCAGATGATTGAGTAGCGGTCTCCCGCGGCTCCTCGCCATTACCGATCGCCAGGCAACCCGCGGCAGGCCGCTCGTCGAGATCGTGCGCGCGGCTCTCGCGGCCGGCGCGCGACTCGTCCAGCTTCGCGAGAAAGACCTCGAGGGTGGCGCGCTCTTCGCGCTCGCCGAAGCGCTCGTCGCCGAATGCCGACGCGTCGGCGCCCGGCTGCTCGTCAACGACCGGATCGACGTCGCGCTCGCCGCCGGCGCCGATGGCGTCGTGCTCCCCGCCGACTCGTTTCCGACCGACGTCGCTCGACGCCTCGTGGGGCCGACGAAGCTCGTCGCGCGCTCGACGCACTCCGCCGCCGAAGTCGAGCGGGCTCTCCGGGAAGGCTGCGACTTCGTCCTCTTCGGCCCGGTCTACGAGACGCCGACGAAGGCGGACTTCGGGCCGCCGCAGGGGATCGAGGCGCTGCGCACCGTGACCCGCTTCGCGATCCCCGTGTACGCGGTCGGCGGCGTCACTGTGGGAAACGCGGCCGCGGTGCTGCAGGCGGGCGCACACGGCGTCGCCGTCATCCGTGAAGTGATGGGGGCCGAGGATCCTGCGGCCGCGGTGGCGCGGCTGCTCGCCGACTGTCGGTAGCGTAACCCAGGACGCGCGACGCTGACTCCGCCTCGAAGCGAAAACCTCAGCCGAGATGCGTTTTGCGAAGATCCTCTGGGGGTTCAGGCAGCCTCGGCGTAAAGGCTCGGGTAAGCGACCTCGCGTAACTTGAGCGCGGCGGCCATGGTGCGACGGCCGGCGAGCGAGACGCGCCAGCCGTGCGAGTGCGGAATCTTGGCGATCAAGCCGTAGGCGTGCAAGCGGCGGAAGAGCCGGACTTGATATAATGCCCGCGGAAGGGCGCCTC
>CAVUWD010000004.1:0-37122 GCA_963745025.1 uncultured delta proteobacterium | reverse complement strand
ATGGACTGACGCATATCGGCCTTATAGCAATGCGTGGGACACTTCCTGCAGGCCGGTTTACTCTCACCATGGGGGCAGGAGCGGATCCGCTGCTCAGCGTATTCCATGAGCTGCGCGCAGTCGGCGCACAAGCCGTATTTGCAATGTCCCTGCCCCCTACAGCACATGCGGACCATTGTCCTCAATGATTGGGCTTCAAACAGTTCATGTCTTTTCCCCATATAATTGTATTTCTTCCGGGAAAACGTTGGATAGGTGTTTTATATAGCGTCCATGCATCAATAGTTCTACTTCGGTAGAAATACACAGGTTGTTTCTTTCGCCCTTTCGCCTCACCCTATTTCCCCGCCCTTCGGGCACCCCTCTCCCCCTCTCCGCCTGCGGAGAGGGCTTCGACGACGCGGCGGTCGTCCCTGCATCGGCTGAGAGCACTGGCGGCCCACTCCTGCATCTCGTAGTCATCGTGATCGAGTGCACCGACCAGGGCCTGGACGACCTTTTGGTCGTAGCTGGTCCTCGGTGCCTCGACGATCGCTCGCATCGCGCTTGAGCGTTTCGAGGCGTCGGCGTCCCAGAGTTGAGCCAGCAAGGGACGGAGATCACTCACCGCGGGATGCCTCCTCGAGCCGGGACGAGCGCCGACATCCAGACCGCTCGGGCTGCATACCACCGAAGATCCGCTCATCGCGGAGGCGGTCGGTCAGGGCGTCGACCACCTTCGCTCGATCCCGGCGCCGGAGTAGGTCCTCAACGGACCTGTCCCTGGCAAGCGCGTCGTCGTCCTGCGGGCTCGGCTTCAGCCGGGCGGTCGGCTCTGCGCTCGCCGACTGCTTCGCAGCCAGAATCTCCTTTCGCCGCTTCTCGGCTTGGCTGACTGCCACCGCTCGCCTCCTTCTCCGCGCCGAAGTTTAGAACGGCGCTGTTTGCGAACGCAAACACTATCGCGGCCTCTTTCTGCTACCGCGCCGGCGTGGACGTGGAGGCGCTGTTTCGGCGACGGCTGAGGGAGCTGGTGAAGGAGAAGTACGGCACCTTGGACCGATTCTACTTAGAGAGCGGATTCAGCAAGGGGCACCTCTCGCAGATCCTCCGCGGGAAGCGGGACCCAGCACTCTCGACGATCGTGAGGCTCTCGAAGGCTTTGGAGGTTCGGGTCGCCGATTTGTTCCTGCCTCCTGAACGTAGCGGTCAGCGCTGAGCGCGTCTCAAGCGCTACGCTCGCTCTCGGTTCTGACCGCCGCCGCCGAGCGGTACGAGCAGGCGCTCTGGTGCTCGAGCACTGACCAAGACAACCCCGTTCTGCCTGATCCTCGAACATGCCGAGCTTCTTCCCGCCAAGCGGCCGTCCTTCGGCTATCCAGGTAAGGCCGAGGCCTCAGGCGCGCTCTAGTGCGCGATCCGCGCCGTGCGCGGGGATCTGCTCGGGACGGCGGAACCTGGACGCCGGACGGATTTGGAAACGCGGATAAGGAAAAGCGCGACGAAGGATACGACGAAATCCTATCCACGCACGGTCGAAGAGGCCGTTGAACGGCTGCTCTCGGAGATGAACGACGAGAACAAGAGCGCGCTCCGCGAGCTACCCGAAAGCGACTTGATTACGACTCACTTCGGACTCGGGATGTACATCCGAAACCAGTTCGGGCTGTGGGGCAAGAACGCGGCTGATGAAAGCGTGCGACCCCTATCATCCCGATGATGCGTCAAGCGTCATCATCCACGCCCTTTGGCGGCGCCTGAACGAGGACCACTCAACCATCCGTCCCGCCGAGAGAACCTTTCCGAGCACTCGGCGGTCACAGGGCGCCGTGGATCTCGTCGCCCGCAGGGACGGCGCTCGGGGAAGTAGCTCATCGAGCCGGGCCGACGGCTGGCTACTGGCGCCGCTCGTCTTCTCGCTGATCGTGGCGGTCTGCGCTCCACCGGGCGCCTGGCGCGGAGCGGTGTTCGTTCCGCGTGCCCGTCCGTTTTCGCGTTTCGGATCGTCACGCGCTCGCTTCCGCCTCCGCAGAAACAGCCGACTTTTCCCGCCGCTCCGACTCGTCACGTAACTCCGAGCCCAATCGGTTGAGCACACGATACAGTTCCGAGAGCGGCAAGAAATACTCCCGACTTTCCTCGATGCTTTCTCGCCGTCCTGAACGAATCAGCCTACCGCCTGCCCTCTCACAGACTGCCCAGAGACTTTTGCGGAAAGTATAGACTACCGCGGCGTCGTCCGCCTCGGTGAACGTGATGAGCGTCTCCCGCTCAGCCTTTGTCGTTGGCATCGCTTGTCGACTCCTCGTTCGCTGCTCTCTGTAAGTGCGGCCTCTGTGCGCGATTGTGGGGCGCCGTCGTTTCCACCATTGGTAGCAGCCGCCTTCTCCTCGTCCTTCTGCACCATCCACCTCAGCGAGGGTTCGTTCTCTCGTTCTGCGTTCTCGGCGCCACCGAGATCGGCGATCAGGTCGTCGCGATAGATTGGCGAGCGCTTTCCCGACTCGCGCTCGCTGATCGATCGTGCGGCTTCCTAGCGTCTTCACGGCGCGCTTCAACGCCTTCAGTGCGTGAGACTGCCGAGGGGAAAAGGCGTTCCTCGTGCCGTAGATCGGGGATCAATTCACGCCCCGTTTCCCGCCACTTCCCGGCCGACCGTCGAAATGCCGCAGCAGATAAAGGGGAAAAGCGTCTTGCGAATGATAGCTAGTCATGTGTCCCACCCAAAAGTGCTCGCTGCGAGGCGTCCTTGAGTCGGCATCTTCGGCCCCTCAGGTGGTTGGAGTGGTGGGAGTGGTTGGAGTGTCAACACCCCTACCCCATATGAAAATGCACGCACTCAGCTAGAGAAGCGTAGTTGGAACTCCAACCACTGGCATCACTCCCACCACGTTTTGAGGTCACGGTGTTTTCGAAGCTGACTTTGCCGCTCGCCTTGAGGAGTCTGGTCGGGTCTTTGACGAGTCCTCGTGCTAGTTCGGCCAGGTCGTCGGACGATACGAGGGGGGGATTCGTTTTTGGTCCTCCTAACCTTTCGTAACCTTCCAAGTGGGGACTTTTCCGTGAGGCAATACCGCACGTTCCAATCGAAGCATCTCGGCTCCGAAGCGTGTCTCGTTCTTGGTCTTGAGGATGACGCCGAGCGACTTCGCGAACGTTGATTTTGATCGCTCGAGGGCGTCGGACAGCTGAGTGGGAAGAGACTTAGCGAGCGTCGAATCGGCTCGCGTGATTTCCTTGGCGATCTCGCTGGTCGGATTCGCCTCGTTGCCGAACACGTCGAGCCAAGCTGTCAGGAATTGTCCCCACTCGCTCGCCTCGTCATCTATCTCGGCGTAGAGCTCGTCGAGGTTTCCGAGAAATCCGTTTATGCCTGCGTTGGTGAGGATGCCGCCGACGGTCGATGCCCATTCTTCGTAGGTTCCGAGCGAGGGAGTGCCGTTGATCGAGCTGCCGGCCGCAAACCATGCACGGGCGATGGTGAGAGCGTCGGCAAGGAGCCTGCCGCGATTTTCGAGTAGCCAGCGTTGCAAATTCGGGTGCAAGAACTGTTCGGGGTCGCGCCTCCAAGCTTGTGCAAGTTTCGCGTCCAGACGAATCCAGTAGGAGCGCCGCGCCGCGTCGCCAGCGGTCCGGAGGTTATTTCCCGTAGCCAGCCAGATCGCTCGCTGAGGCACGCCGACATTCTCGTTGGCACCGAGGCGGCGATCCTGCCAGACCTGTGCAGTGAGAACTGCGGGAGGCTGCTCGCGGAGAGCGTCGCGGAGACGTTGTCGATCAAGATAATCGGCGGCGCCTCGAGCAGCGTCGCGGTGATTTTCTTCCGCCACTCTTCTTCGCCCTTCGGAGCCGTCATGGTCGCCGCTGGTCGCCCGGTGCCGATTAGAGCCATCACGGCGGCCAACAGCGAGGCACCGGTACCGGCGGACGGCTTGTCGATCAGAGCCAGCGGAACGAGACCTGCAATTGCCGGACGCGCAACGATTGTTATGGCGAGCCCGAGCGCGTTTGCCTGCGACTCCACGTTCACAAATGGGAAATCCTGAAAGATCTCCTTCAAGCGAGTCACCGCCGCCGCAAGGTCTTGCCGGGACGGACTCTCCGGCACTGGTGGGACCACGAGGCGCTCTGCTGCCACGTAGTAAAGACCAGTTGGCGGATCGTAACCTGGACTCCTGAGAATGGTCCCGTCGGGGCGTAGCACAGGTGTTTCAACGATGCCCTCGATCGGCGGAAACGGCCATGAGGTGAGTGTCTTGACGTCTTGTACGATTTCCTTCGGAGGAGGTACGCCGACGAGTTCTTGTTTGTTGCCGTACGCCCTCCGCCTCGGAGCGCAAAGAAATTAGCCGAGCGAGCAATGTGGCCGCGGAGCGCCGCTTCGTTCAGTTCCTCGATCAGCGGATAATGTCCCTTTGCGCTGAAGACGACCCGTGCGAGCGCCCTTCCGCGACGAACAGAAGTCGGTGGACTGTTTGCGAGCTCGATCGCGTCGAGCGTCTCTTTTGTCACCTCAGGCAGTTGCCTGTGATTCGTAACGATCTCAGGCAGCAAAACTCCGTTGGTCGTTTGGTACGGTTGGACGCTCATGCTCGCGCTCCATCACGAGCGACGAGATCATTCCAATCGAGCCCCGGCTGCTCTGGGCGCGAAATGGTGACTCGCCGGATTTCCGCGCACCAACGCGCCGCAGCCTTTTTCGCCGCCGCAATCCCTGCCTCGTCGGAGTCGGCGAAGATCGTGACATGACGTGCGAGCGGCTTCGGCGGCAGGATGAGCGCCGCGAGCCCGTCGTCGACAATGCACTCCAGACCGGCATTCCGGTCGCTTCCATCGCACTGAGCGAGCTCTCGATCCCCTCCCCTACGCCGAGCTCTCGCGTTGCCTCGGCCAGATGTACGGCGCCGCCGGCACACCTGCCGAGCATCATTCTGTTAGGGACGATCAAGGCTTTGCCTGATCCGTCGGACGCAAGGTAGGTCCGGTGTAGTCCGATCACCTCGCCATTGACGTCACACAGGTGCCGCATCGCCGGCAGAAACGAGTCGCTCGGCGTGTGGAGTAATCTCGGCGCGAATCGAAGCGTGCTCGGAATCGTCGTGATGCCTCGCGAGGCGAGATAGGTTTGGACGATCGTGCCGGCCGCGTGCAGCGAATCGGCGATGATGCCGTTGATGAAGTCGACCGTGGCACGCTCTCTCTCGGTCGGCACCCGTGGCGGCTCGCCGACCTCGCTCGAGTCGCCAACGATCTTCTCGATCCGCGTGCCGCACTGGCAACGGATCCGCCAGACTCCGTAGCCGACGATTGCGAGCCGCGAAGGGCGGCGACTGCAGACGGCGCATGTGTCGAGCTCGCCGATCATGCTTATTCCGGATCCCGCTGCGCGTTCTTGAGCGCCTCCTCGACGCTGCATCCGTCGAGTGCTTGAAAATCGGCGACCAACTCGCTGCGGAGGATCACGATGCGCCCACCCATGCGGCGAAATGGAATCCTTCTTCGAGCGACCAAGGAGTACACGGTCTTCTTGGTGCCGCCGAAGAACCCGTCTGCCGTGGCGGCGACATCCATCGCCTCGCCGTTGAAGCGGCGCGGGCCCGTGGCGACGCCCTTGCGCTTTTTCGGCGGCGGCCGACGTGCAGCGTGCTCAGAGTCTGGCGTCGCCATTGCCATCCTCCGATTCGGCGAAGAGCTCGTCAGCCGGTATCTTGAAGGCATGCGCGATGCGCTGTTGCCATCCGGTGTAGGCGGGCCGCAATCCGCGCTCGAGCATCCGAGGTCGCTCGACGCGATGCCGGTTAAGGCGCTCAAACGCGTCAGCGACCACTGACGCCGCAGGCGCTCTTCGCGAAGACGACTTGCGGAATGCACCTCATACGCAATACGCACGTCTATAGACATGGATTTACGACGGTGTAAAGGGATGTTTATCTTGAAATCCCTTGTTCCAGGAATATAGGCTTGTTTAACGATTAAAAACCTGACATAAGGGCGCGCATGACAGCAGATGAGCGGCTTCGATTCGCGGTGGAGTTTGCGGAGGAAGATCTCGACAAGCTGACACCGGGTCGCTGGATGGTTTTGAGGGAGCGTCTCGGGGCATTCGTGACGCCGGGGGCGCAAGGCTCCTTGCCCGAGGACATGGGTGGCGTCTGCGCGATTGCGTCCGATTTCGACATAGCGGAAGGCGAAATTCGGTCGCTTCAGCGGGAGGTCCGAGCGACGCTCCTGACGCTCCTCGACCTGCTCGGCGAGGCCGCACCGGCCGACGAACCCGCCCCGACCATGTTGTCATTACAAATGATGCCGATCAGAATCGACCCCAAATCGACGCACGTCTTGGTGCTGGTGCGGGGGAAGACACGCGACGTGTTCCTGGCGACGCTCGCGTTGCTCCTCAGCCGGCAGCCATTCGACAAGGTGAAGCGGTGTCCCGAGTGCCGGCGAATCTTCTACCGGGAGCGCAAGCAGATGTACTGCATGAAGAAATGTTTGAACCGAGCGAACATGCGCGCATGGCGAGAAGCAAAGGGGAAGCGAACGGTCGCCGCGAAGAGAAGAAAAGAAAGGGACAAGGGAGCGCGGCGCGGAAAAACAGGAGGTGAGAAATGCGAAGAGGTGACGGCCTCTATCAGAGAGGCAAAACATGGCGGCTCGACTTCTACCATGAGGGGAAGCGCCACGTGGTGACGATCAGGGAAGAACATCTCGAAGACGGTCGCCCGTGAGATCGCCAGCGTGAAACGTGGCGCGATTCTCAGAGGCGAGGCCGGCATCGGGAAGAAGCCGAAGGACATCGCCCTCAAGAAAGCGGCGGAGCTCTTCCTCGATTGGGTCGGCGTCAACCGCCGGCCGAACACGCTCCGCTTCCACGAGGAGTGTCTCGGCGTGCTCGGGAAGCATTTCGACGGGAAGCGCCTCGGCGAGATCACGGAGAGTCAGCTCGAGTCCTGCAAGCAGAGCCGCGTGAAGGACGGCCGCGGTATGGTCGCCGCGAATCGGCGGCTTGCGTCGCTGTCGGCGCTCTACAACTGGTGCCGCGAGCAGAAGCCGCCGCTCTACGAGGGCTCGAACCCGGTCGAGGGGGTGGAGCGCTACAAGGAGCGTCGAAGGGCGGATCCGTTTTCTCGAATGGGACGAGGAAGCGAAGCTCCTCGAAGCGGCCGACGAGCCACTCCGAACGATCGCCCTCTGCGGGACCGACGCCGGGCTACGCATCAAAGCCGAGGCGCTCACGCTCCGATGGGCGGCGCTCGATTTTCGCCGCGGCGTCCTCACGGTCGAGAGAGCGCTTATGCGAAGAACGGGAACACGCGCTCGATCCCGATGACCGACAGGTTGAAGGAAGCCCTCGTCCAGCATCGTTTCCGCTCAGGCAAGCAAGAGGCCGACGCGCACGTCTTCGTCAGCCGCTCGAAGAAGCCCTTCCGCTCGATCCGAAACATCTTCCGCTCGGCCTGCGCGGCGGCCGACCTGGCGAAGATGTCACGCCTCATACCCTGCGCCACACCTTCGGGAGCCGGCTCGCGATGAAGGGGGTCGACGTGCGGACGATCCAGGAGCTCATGGGACACCGCCGGATCGAGATGACGATCCGCTACACGCACGTCTCCGACGAACACAAGACGCAGGCTCTACGGGCGGCGCTTGTCCCGCCGCCGATTTCCACGAATCATTTCACACCCAGTTTTACGCCACTCGCCGCGGATGCGATTTCGGCGAACGCATGAGGGCGTTGCAAATGCGCGTAAGGTCTGCCAAAAAAGGCCAGCCGCGTCGGCCGCGGTGTTGAGGAGTCGTCCAACTGGTAGGACACCTGACTCTGGATCAGGGTGTTGGAGGTTCGAGTCCTCCCTCCTCAGTTTCGAGCGATCCCGGCCGAGTCGGCAAACAATCTGGCACGGTCCCATCGTCTAGCGGTTAGGACGGCGGCCTCTCACGTCGCAAACCGGGGTTCGATTCCCCGTGGGACCATTTCGTTTTCCGTTGATCGTTCGCGGTAGTTAGACCATCTCCGACCGCGCGAGCCACCGAGGTCCCGGTCAAGGTCCCGGTTTTCGCCCTGCCCCCGGCTCTCATGCCGGAGCCTCCGAGTGCCTTAACGCCGCCGTCGAGGTCCTTCGGGAAGTAGCTCCCGTAGCTCCGCTCGATCATGGCGGCGCTGGTTCCGCAGTACTCGGCGATCGCCTTCACGTTCTCGCCGCGCCGGAGCATCTCGCTGATGAAGGTGTCGCGCGTCGAGTAAAAGTCGCGAAGGCGGATGCCGAGCTTTCGGAGCACCGGGGCTGCGCGTGGTCCTCGTGCGCGATCGGGGCACCGAAGAGTGCCATGATGCCGTCACCGCGGTACTCGTTGACCGTGCCCTCGAAGCGGTGAACGCCTTCGGCGAGGATCTGGAAGAAGCGATCCATGATGCGGTGCCATTCCTCCGGGTCGATCTCGGAACCAACTGTGTGTCCTTGCGCGGTGTAGTCCATGCGGAGATCGTCGCCGATCCTCCCCACGACGACCTCGCCGGAGTTGAGGCCCATTCGGACCGAGAAACCCAGGCCGTGCTCGAGGCGGATCTCGTCCGCGTAGCGCCGCAGCTCCTGCTGAAGGCGGAGTGCGGCATAGCACGCACGTTGGGCATGGTCCTCGTGGGCGATCGGCGCGCCGAAGAGCGCCATGATCCCGTCGCCGGTGTACTGGTTGATCGTGCCCTCAAACCGATGCACACCGTCGGTCAGGATCTTGAAGAATCGCTCGAGGATCGCGTGCCAGTCTTCGGGGTCGATAGACTCCGAGAGCTCCATCGACCCCTTCACGTCGGCGAAGAGGACGGTCACCTGTTTCCGCTCACCTTCCAGGGCGCTGCGCGATGTCAGGATCTTCTCGGCGAGGTGCTTCGGTGTGTAGGAGCGGGGATTCGGCGGCGCGGCCCGATCAGCTGGTCGAGCCAGTGCCTGTCCACAGCCGTTACAGAACTTCTGCTTCGGCGGATTCGGCCGCCCGCACGCAGGGCAGCTTACCGTGCTCGTCAGCGACGCGCCGCATTCGCCGCAGAAGCTCGCGTCGGAGACGTTCTCGAAGCCGCAGGCCGTACACCGCATGCTGGGCCCTCGGGGACCATTCGCACCCTAGGACCGCTTGCCGTGAGGTTTCAACCGCGAGGAGCGAGATTCACCCTTAAACACGCTCCGTTCTCACTGTCGACGCCTATCGTCTCACCTCGGCTTCTCACCGCAGCAACCTGGTGAAATGGAACCCCACGAACTGGGTCGATCTACAGTACCTCTACTATCTGCCGTTCTGCATGGTCTTCGCCTCGGAGGACCGACTCCATCGGCTGCTCGCCCCGTTGTTGATTCGGGCCAACCAGGACTTCGTAACGGGGTTCGAATTGAAGGCCGACCTGCGCCGCATCGCCGATGAGCATGATGCCCTCGACGAAGGTCAACGCCGTCGCCGTGCCTTTGCCCTCGGTAGTTATCCAGTGCCGGCGGAGAACTCTGTCATCCACCGCCTGTGGCGCAAGCACTGCGTGCCGTGGCGTCCGGGTGCGGGGAACCGCGCGATTCGGCTGTCCGACGAAGAAGCAACGCTTGCGATCGACGAGGCGAGACAGCTCTTCGTCGGGAGCCGGTGATGCGAGGGGCTCGAGCACCTGAAGTTAGAGAGGCCCGCCCGTGCCTACGGTCAGAACCTCATCGACACGATCCACGGAGCCGAGGCGACGCTGGCCGAGGTTGAGCTCCGGCAGCTTGGCCCGCAGGTCGTCCATGTTCTTGATCTGGTTCTCCAGGAGAAATGACTGGGTGACGAGGACGCCGGGGAACATGACTTCCCTTTTGCCGAGCTGACCGGCCAGCTGGAGCGCCATCGTGCGGGTGACTGCCGCGCCGACTGCGCTCGGGTCGGTGGTGGCGGTCGCCTTCCAGGGACTGTCCTTCCTGGTCATCAGCTCGATGTCGGCATTCGAGATGTCGATCCCGTACGCGGCCACCTTGGTGCCCAGCTTGTTCTGCTCGATGGCGGAGACCGTGCCCTTGGTGAGCTCGTCGTAGGGAGCGAAGATCGCCTTCACGCCCGGGTTGCGTCTTGAGCGCGCGGTCGGCAAGCTTGGCGTTGTCGGTCGCCACCTCGTGGCTGAACTTCCCCACGGCGAACCTCTGCTTCCACTTGTGGTCCGCCACGAACTTCTTCCAGACGAGGTCCCGCCGCTCGAGCGGAGCGATGACGAACGGGTTCACATAGCCGACGGGAACGCCATCACCGATGTCCTTCGCCATCTGGGTGAGCACCAGGCCGGCGAGATCGGCATCGTTCTGCTTGGTCTCGACCGCCTTGGCAGCGCAGTCGAGCACCTTGACATCGTACACCACGACCGCAATGCCGGCATCGGTAGCCTGGTTGATCAGCGGGCACAGGGTCTCGGATCGGCCGTGGTCCACGATGATGCCGGCGACTCCTGACGCTATCGCAGCTTTCATGTCGGCGGCCTGCTTCGCGTCATCGGCCTGCGCGTCGTGGAGCTGCATCTCGAAGCCGATGGAGTCGGCTTGCTGCCGCGCGCCTTTGGTCCACTGCTCGAAGTAATCACCCGCGCCGCTGTACTGGACCAGGGCGATCTTCACCGGGCCCTTGTCGAAAGGCGCCGGCTTCTCCAGCGCCGCGGTCGTTGCAGGGCTGCTAGCCGCATCCTGCGGAGCGCGATCTCCGCTCTTGGAGCACGCGAGGAGAGCGAGCGCCGTGCATAACCCCAGGCTCGAAAGCATATGGCTGCTCATAGTCCCGCCTTTTGGGGGGATTTGGTCTCTCGTGACGATAGGGAGCATATGCCGCCTGGCGTGCGAATGCGCCAGGGGCGGCCGCATGGTGAGCGGAACGGCGAGGTAGGGAATGACCAGGGCTTATGAGCGGCCCAATTGATTTTGAACCCGGGGCTCCTGATCCCTGCATGACTGCTTCTCCGTAAGATGCTGGCTGGGGTCCAGTCAAGCTCGAGAGCGGAGACGAGAGCAGCACGCGCCGCCTGGATGATCGTTTCCTCGGTCGATGGCTCGCAATCGGGATTGGAAAACATCACCGCAGAACGTGCGAGGTTGCACGCCGCCATGCGTAGAATCAGTGCGGCGGTGCCCGTTGCGTCAGCTCCTCTCGGGAGCGAGCTGAGCTCTATCCGAACAGCTTCGTCCATGAGGTCGGGATCCTTGTCGAAATCCTCGCACGCACATCGCGGCTCAGCCGACTCGCCGTCTCGAAGAGGGCCGGAGCTTGTTCTTTGCGAAGCGGGATTCCTACTGGCGCGGGGATCCGCACCCAGAGCGACCGCACGAGCACCGCTGCCAGAGCGAGGAGCGGAATGCCGAGCTTCAGGACGAGCTGAATGAACACGGCCGTCGCGCTGGTGAAGAGCCCGAGAATGAACAGAACGGGCAGGCCTACCGAAAAGGCGAGGATCAGGAGCAGGTAACCGTAGCCAAGGAGAGCTAGAGCGACGACACGGGCTTTGTAGAGCCAAGGGTGTGAGGCTGCTTCGGCCTCGAAGCGGCTGACGAGTTGGCGGAGCTCTTTCGGGGACACCGCGACCATCGTGGAGCACAGCCATACGCCTTCGCAACATCGCGCGGCCGCACAAAACGTTGCCCGGCTCGTCGAGGGGGGCTACGTGTCGGCGGTAACGCTTTGGTACGGCGATCCGAGGTGGCCGTAGGAGGTTCGTATGGCTCAGGCAGCACGATCCATGGTTCCCCATCCTCCTGGCGTGAAGGACGGTGATTCGGGCTGGGCACGCATCCGCGAGCAGAACGCCCGATACTGGCCCCGATTCTCAGAGTCCGAATACCAAACCGCTACCGGGAAATCCGCAGGCTCATGGCAGCCCGCGGGATCGACTGCCTCATCATGATGAGCAGCGGGTATCTCTCCAGCGCGAACCTCATCTACGTCGCGAATTACATCGACATCCTCCATGGCGTGGTCGTCTTCCCCCTCGACGGGCAGCCGACCGTCTTCGCGCTCGCTTACTCTTTCGCAGCGCAGGCGGCGGCGCAGTCTGTGATCGAGGATGTCCGCTGGGGTGCAGCTATCAACCACGCCGCGATCGTCGACCGGCTGCGGGAAGGAGGCCTCGAGAGAGCGACGATCGGAATCTGCGACAGCCTTCCCCACGACATGTGGCTCAACCTCCGTGAAGCGCTTCCCGAGGCGAAGCTCATCGAAGCGCAAAAGTCGGATTGACGCCGCTCATTGCAGGAACCTAGAAGCGAAACGGATTCGGATCAACCGGAGGCAACGGCCATGAAGATCGCGTATATGCCCGACACGCACGGCGGCCCGTACAATCAGCCCGAGCCTTCGCGGGACACGTGCGCGCGCTTCGCCGACCAGCTCCTCACCGAAGGCTTCGAGGCCGAGAGGGCGGGCTTCGACGGCCTCTTCCTGCCTGAGCGCCACCACCGCACGGAGACGATGTTCCCGCCGCCGCTCGTCCTGCTCGCCGCCTACGCGGCGCGCACCTCTCGCGTCGACCTCGGCACGTTCGTCCTGCAGCCGCCCTACTACAACCCCATGCACCTCGCCGAGGACGTGGCGATGATCGACCTGTTGTCGAAGGGCCGCGTCATCCTCGGCGTCGGCCTCGGCTACCACCCCGACTACTTCCGGCTATTCGGGCTGCCCTACAACGAGCGCTTCTCGCGCTTCGAGGAATCCCTCGAGATCCTGCGCCTCGCCTGGTCGAAGCACGAGCCATGGAGCTTCCGCGGCAAGCGCTACCAGCTCGACAATGTCATGCTCACGCCGAAGCCCTATCGCGAGGGCGGGCCGCCGCTCTGGATCGGCGCCGCGTATCCCGAGGCGATCCGGCGCGCCGGACGCCTCGGAGATGGCTGGGGGATCCTGCCGTTCTGGGAGCCGATAGAGAAGCTTCGCGAGCAGGCTCAGCTCTACCGCGAGGAGGCCGCCAAGCACGGCCGCAAGCCCTTCGTCGTTCTCATGCGCGATGGCTGGGTAGCACCGTCCCGAGAGGAGGCCGAACGTACGTTCGGCCCCCTCTGGGTCGAGGAGATGCTCTTCTACTACCGCTGGAAGCTCCTCTCGCCGAACGACGAGTTCCGTTCGGAGGCCGACTTCACGGTCGACAAGCTCCGCCACTACCTCGTCATGGGATCGCCCGACGAATGCGTCGAGCAACTCGCCATGTGGACCGAGGCGGCCGGTGCCGATTACGTGATCATGCGCTTCCGTCTGCCGATGGGGCCAGCGCCGGAGCGCGTCCTCGATTGCATCCGACAGTTCGGCGCCGAGGTGACGCCCCGGTTCCGCTCGTCGCACGGAAAAACCTCCGAATGAAAGCCGTCCGCTTCGTCGAGAGGGGCAAGGTCACCGTCGAGGACCGCCCGAAGCCCCACCGTCCAGACCGAGTTTCTGATCGGTCTTGGGTGCTGTTCCCCGGGGAGCCGAGGGCGGTCCCCCTCAACGAAGCGTCGGGGTCCTTCTGCCGCCACGCCTAGAGCGGCTCTCACGGCTTCCTGGTTGAGCCCCGCAAACTCTTTGCCATGATCCCAGAGTTTCGCTCCTTCGGGTAGTCTCAGGTAGATCGAGCGGGCGACCGCGAGAGTTTGATTGGGGTGACTTTCCCATCCAAGCGTCGAAGAGAGCCAGGACAGTCCACACGGAGGTCGGTAAAAACGGGCGTTCCGTGCGAGAAGTAGCAGGGTTGATTAGAGTCCGAGATCGGAGGGTTACGTCGACTCGGCGGTTGTAGTGGCTATCGTCAACATCGGGACCATCCAAGGCGGCTGTACGTAAGAGGAGCTCGCCCGTCTTGCGGTCGAGTATGTAGAAGAAGCCGTTCTTCGGCGCCTGCATCAGGACTTTGCGATCTTTTCCGCGGATCTTCAGGTCCGCCAGGATCAGTTGCTAAGCGGAATCGAAGTCCCACCTATCGCCCGGCGTCGTCTGGTAGTGCCACTTCTACTCGCCGCTCCGCGCATCGAAAGCGAGGATAGAGGGGTAGAGGTTGTCGCCTCCGCCGGGGCTGCGGAGCTCGCGAGGCCAGGCGACTCCGTTACCGGTGGTAGCGATCATCGAGAAACGCGGGCCGGCGATCATGCGAATCGCCCCTCGAGTCGGATTCGAACTGCCGGGAACCGTTCACTTTCCGTGAGGTCGACGGCCGCGCGATGCGCGACTGATTTCCCGCGCTTCAGCCCGATCGCTTCCATGTTGGGGGCCCACCGAAGCCTGCTCGCCGGCCTCCCTTAAAATGAGCCTTCTTGAAGTTCATTTCAGAAACTTCGCTCCGGGTCTCCCGTATTAAGGGGGGAACTGAGGGAGTCGAATATGCGATCCACCAATTATCTCCGTCTCGCCCTGAGTGCCTGGCTCGTCACATCCGTTGTTGCGATGGCTTCCGATGACACGAGCGCGCGGTCCAACTTCAGTACCTTTTGCACGCCCTGCCATGCCGAATCGGGAACCGGCAACGGCACGGCAGGGCGAACACTGAAGACCCGTCCCGCAGATTTCACGGACTGCGGTCGCATGTCGAAGGAGGCTGACGACAAACTCTTTCGCGTAATCAAAGAGGGGGGCGGGTCCACGGGCCTGTCGGCTGACATGCAACCATGGGGAAGGGCCTTCGGCGATGAGGAAATCCGCGGCCTAGTGGCCTACGTGCGCACGTTCTGTAAGCCGTAGCCAATGACGGTGGGGGGCCGGAATGTTCCGAGAGGTGATCGTAAGAAGTGCGACGACAGCTGACTTTCGCAGACCGATGACCGGAAGGTCACAGAAAGCTCTTGTCGAGGACTCTACGGAGAGCCTTTGGAGCCCCGAAATCATGCTTCCTGATCAATACTTCGAGCGCCGAAAAGTTGGTTCCGGCTATCACGCCGAGAGGCGTCTCATGTTGGCAGTACTCCAGGCGGCGGTGGCAACATTCCAACGCCACGTTCACACGAAAAGCGGGCCCGGCGTGCCAATGTTCCGGGAGGCCGAGAAATGGTTTCGCTCCAGCGACTGCTCTTGGCCGTTCTCATTCGAAAATATCTGCAACGCTCTGGAAATCAGTCCTTTGTATCTGCGGCGGTCACTCAAACTCCGGAGGGAGAGCTTGCCAACGAACAGGCGCAGATACCGGACGTGTCGGGCTGTTCGATGATCGCGGCCGCCGCGCCTAATAGCCGCGTAGACCGTATGCTCGCTCTCATGGCGGCCGGGTTGCACGGCGTACGAGAGGCAATCGCCGCCACGGCCGTCGCTGACGGTGACCCGTATCGTACGTTGCGCTCAATGCCGCGAGTGAACTCGTCACCAACGCAAAACCGCGGCGTGGCAAAAGGCCAATCAGGCGCTCGTCCGAGCGTTGAGGGTGTAGGTCGCGGCATCCGAGTCGGGATCGTCGAAGGAAATCGTACAGACGGCGTAGGACCCGGGGATCATGCTTGGCGAATCTCCCGGGACCCGTGGAGTGGGCCCCCGCGAACGTAATCAGCGGCACGAACCGCTGGGCGATCGTCGCAGAAGCGTGCTGCCGCGATCAAGCTGGTGGCGGCAGCTGGTGGCGGCATGCCTCCACTTTCAGAGGCGCCCCTCGAGCGCGTCACGCGCTCGCTCGGCCATAAGACGGTACCCGGCGGCGTTCGGATGAATGTTGTCGGACATCAACTTCCGATCCCCCCACATCCCGTTCATCACCGAATCGAGGTAGAGCACATCGAGCTCGCGACAGAGATCCTTGACCCTGTGCATCCGCTCATCGCCCACGAACGGCGGATGGATCGCGAGGAAAACGACCATCGCGTTTGCCGAAAGGATCCGGTCGAAGATCTTCCGGAGCGACGCTACGGTAACCTCGATCCGCAACCGCTGCATCATGTCGTTGCCGCCGAGAGTGATGACGACGACGCTCGGCGCGGCGGCCAGCACGTCGCTGTCGAGCCGCTCGAGCGCGCTCTCGGAGGTCTCGCCGTCGCGACCGCGATTCAGAACCTCTCTTCCGAGAAGACCGGCGAGAACCGCGGGATAGCTCTCCTTCGGTTCCGCCCCGTGGCCCCGAGTGAGACTGTCCCCGAAACAGACGATCGGGCCGGCGCCTGGCGGCGCGTTCCGGATCGGCCAGGTTACGGGCTTCCGCGGCCAGAGCAGGAGGCCCAGTGTGACGACCGTGAGCGCGAGGAGTAGGGTCCGACGAGTCACTCTGGTTTCCGAGGAAGGGATGTCCAGGAGGGTCACGTTGCGGATCGTAAACGGTGTATTCTCAATTCCGAATGGCCCGCCGGCACGACATCGACCCTCCAAAGCCGAGCTTCGACCTCAGGGACATGGACGATCCTGAACCAATCGAAATACCGATCGACGGGACGCTGGACCTCCACACCTTTCGAGCCGATGAGGTAAAGGACCTCGTGGCAGAGTACCTGAGAGCCTGTCTGATGGGTGGGATTCTGCAGGTGCGAATCATCCACGGGAAGGGCACCGGCATCCTGAGAGAGACGGTGCACTCGGTGCTGCGGCGAATGCCGGAGGTCGCTTCCTTCAGGCTGGCCGGCGAAGATTCCGGTGGCTGGGGAGTGACGATCGTGATCCTCCGAAGAGGGTGACGATGCTCCGGATCGTCCGCGTTTTCAGGATCGTGCGAGGAATCACCGTGCGCTCCCGCGAGGTCATGGAGGGGTTCACCGAAGTCCTCTGCTACGGGACGGGCGTGATGGTCGAGCGCGCCTGAGCCCACCATGCGACGCGAGAGGCTCGGCGAGAAGCTGACGCGGAGCTACTTCCAGCTCTGGTCGCCGACGTACGACCGGTCGCTCCTGCAGTTCTTCCTCTACCGTCCGGTGCACCGCGCGGTGCTCGCGGCGGTCGGACGGATCGACCCGCCTCCGCGCTGCGTCGTCGACCTCGGCTGCGGCACGGCGCGTCTGACGTACGACCTCGCGAGGGCCTACCCGAAATCGCTCGTCGCCGGGATCGACGTCTCGTCGGGAATGCTCAAGGCCGCGCGTCGCCGGCTGGGATCTGCAACGCCCCCTCTCGTCCAGGCCAACGCCTACGCCCTCCCGCTCGGCGACGGCACGATGGACCTCGTGACCTCGGCGATCGCCTTCCATTGGCTCGCCGATCCGGTGGCGGCGTTGAAGGAGGTCCGCCGCGTTCTTCGGCCGGGCGGGCGCTTCATGCTCGGGACCCTGGTCGCGCGCCTGATCCCGGGGACCTACTTCGGGATGCGTCTCGACTCCGAGCGCGGGCACGCCGCGCACTTCGCCGAGGCGGGCCTGACCATCGAGGCCGCGACGCCGGTGGGGGTGAACGTGGTGGTCTTCACGGCGAGCGCGGGGAACTGAAACAGCTTACCTCAGCCGCCGTCGAGACGCGCGCTGCCGAAACGGAGGCCCATGGACCTGCTCTTCGTGCTCATCGGCGCCGTGTTGGGGATCGTCTCGGGATTGTTCGGGATCGGCGGTGGAGTGCTGATCGTTCCCGCCCTCGTCTACCTGGCCGGCTTCTCGCAGCATCGAGCGACGGGAACGAGCCTGGCCATCCTTCTCCCGCCGATCGGTCTCGCCGCCGTCGTCGAATACTACCGACATGAGCGTCCCGCGACGTTGTCACGCTCAGCAAGGATAGGCCGGGGCTACTCTTCAACGGTACCCGCGTCGTAGCCCGCCGGCAGGTTCGCGAGCCGGGCAACGTCGGTGATGCCATGGTGCAGCGCGACGCTCTCGATGATCGCGTTGCCCGCAGGGTTGTGCCCGTCGTAGAGCCCGGGCCCGAGCGCGGTGAGGCCACCATCCACCACTAGGGACTCCCCGGTGACGAACGCCGCGTCGTCGCTAGCGAGAAACAGCGCGGCGGCCGCGATGTGCTCGGGCCGCCCGGTGACCGGCAGCGGTTGCCCCTGCTCGAACACTGTCGCCATTTGCGCTTCCCGACCGCGACCGACTAGCGGAGTCAGAATCGCGCCCGGGCAGATGGCGTTCACCCGGATCTTGTAGGGAGCGAGCTCGACGGCGGCAGAGCGCGTGAAGTTGATCACTGCGGCCTTGCACGTCGAATAAGCGTGCCCCCCTGCGCCGGCCGAAAGACCGGCGATCGAAGCAGTATTGAGGACCGCCCCCCCACTTCCCTGCTCGATCATGGCCCGCGCCGCCAGCTTGGTGCCGAGAAAGACTCCCCGTACCAGGAGGGCGAAGGTGCGGTCCCAATCTTCGACCGAGACTTCGGTGAGTGGACCGAAGGCGCCGCCAGCGCCCGCGTTGTTGAAGATGCAGTCGAGTCTGCCCAGCTCTCGGGTGGCCGCGTCGACGGCCGCCGCGACCTCTGCTTCGATCGACACGTCGCAGCGCACGAACCGAACGCGCTTGCCGTGCCCGCGCTCGCGCGCCATCGCCGCCGTCTCCTCACCTGTCTTGCGGTTGAGATCCGCGACCACCACGCTCGCGCCTTCGTCGAGAAAGCGCAACGCCGTCGCTCGGCCGATGCCGCTTCCGCCGCCGGTGATCACAGCCACCTTATCTTCGAGTCGCGTCGCCATCGCCGCCTCCTTCGCTGTGGTTTCACCGACCTTAGCAAACATGAGCTGCCCTCGGCAGTACCGAGCATGTGGGGGTGGCGGCTTCGTACAGCGGATGGCCGGAGGAGACGCCTCCCGGGGCCGATCCTGTGACCTGCTTGCGCTCGCCCTCCAGCGCACTCCGGGAGGTCAGGATCTTCTCGGCAAGGTGCTTCGCTATGTAAATTCGGGACGCTCGCGCGGGCGCGGCCGGCGACAGCGCGGCCCCGCAGCCGAGGCAGAAGCGCATCTCGGGGGAGTTGGACCTGCCACGCTGTGCACACTTCCGCTGCGATCGGAGTGCGCTTCCGCAATGGCCGCAGTAGACGGCGTCTTCGGGCAGCGCGGCGTGGCAAGTGCGCACTTCATCCCTCGAGCTCCTTCGCCACCTCTGCCGCGCGGATCGGGGCACCGATCTCGGTGAACAGGCGGTGCGCCTCGCGGAGTTCGCGCTGACAGGCGGTGTCGTCACCGTTCAGTCGGGCCAGCTCGGCGCGCTCGACGTGGAGGAAGGGCTCGTAGCTCTTCGCGCCCGTTTTATCCCAGACAAAGGAACGACTGTCCATGGGCCGTGAACGCGACAATGATCTCGTCGTCGAAGACCGCGCCGTCTCACGCATCCACGCCGAGGTGATCCAACGAACCGGCGGCTATTACCTCGTGGATCGAAGCACGAATGGAACCTACATTCGGCCGCGTCACGGGCGAGATCATCGCCTCCATCGTGACGAGCTTCTCCTCGTAGGTGAAGGGGAGTTCTCGCTGGGTCGCGCCGACGGCCCCCCTGTGAGCTACAAGGCCATCTGACGTCACGCTCCAGCCCTGCGCCGCAGTGGACGCGATAATCCCTTCGGGTGCTTTGGCGCAAGGAGAAGGAGATATCGAGAAGGAGAAATCGAGATCCGCGCTTCGCGGTAGTTGAGGAAACAGGCAGGAGAGGATAGCTGGGATAAGCGGCCGACTGACGTAAAGCCTCAATATCCGACGCTGCCCAAACACGAGACGCCCCGTTTCTACGGCTTTGCCGACGGCGTGAACTGTCTCGCTGGCACGCACCACAACGCGGGCGAAGTGAACGTCACCTACGCCAGCCCGGACTTCGGGTCTGGGAGTGGGTTGATGGAGTACGAGACGCCAGCGATTGGTGGAGACGGGGGCAACTGCTCGGTGACCACCGACCGCCTGTGCGTGATTGATACCGACTGCCCAAGTGGCGAGAGCTGCGCCCGCACAGACGGCGCCTTCGCGTTGCGCTATCGCATCGAAACCATCGAACCGTGCGGCAACGCGGCCGTTGTAGAACGTTTCAGTGGGTGTCGGCAGGCGAGCAGCGAAGCCGCCTGCGTCGGGCTAGGAGGAAGCTGGGGGAGAGGCGAACTCTCAACGGTGCCGTTCTGTACATGTGCAACCGGGAGGATGGCTGTCCATGCTCCGCCCCCGAGGATTGCCGCGGTTTCTGCGTCGCAGAGGGAGTGATACCCGCGGAGTGTGGCGGGGCGGTTCGAGGGACCTGCGCCGGGTAAGTCCGCTCTTCGGTTGCTTCTGCACGTTCGGGGAGTCAGGAACGGCCGCCGAGCTGTGTGTGGACTGACTCCTGAATTGAAAGCAACGCCAGCTCAGACAACATCCTCCTCCACCAGGCCCTGAACTATGCCCGCGTCGCGCAGCAGACGACGGCAGAATTCCGCCTGACCGGCGAGGACGTAGAACCCGACGCCTTCGTATTCTATGGGAAGGATGCCGAGCACGTGTTTCTGAAACGGTTCGATGTCGACGGTATAGTCGATGGCGTTGTCCGAAAAGACCCGCTCGACCCGCTTCCCCTCAGCCAGGCGACCGGCGATATAGATGATCGCCACGTCTTTGTCGTCGAATGTCTCCGGGTCCACCAAGGCCATCGAGGTCACTAGTGCTGTGACGTGCATGTGAAGCAGGGCGCCTGTGAGCCAGGGGCGCAGCGCGTTTCCTGGCAGACACCGAGCGGACCTTCCGGCCGCTGACACTGCGCACCGATCGCAGAACAAGACGCCGGCACGGGAGGAGTAGAGATCGAATCGAACTTGCAACCCGAGCACAGGCTCGTCGCAGCGAAGCAGACGGCCGCGAGGAGGGCGCCAACACGATGCTCCGGCTGCGGCCCAGGCAGACACCGTCTCATGGGTTCACCGCCGAACGTCCCGGATCAGCGGCCCCGCGCCACGGAGGTCCGGCATGGAACTGAGACACCATTGCGGGGTTCGCTGCATCCGGCTTGTTCAGCATGATGTCTCGCTGCATAGCTTCCTGAGCCGCTCATTTTTCCATCGTGATCGAGAGTGTGTAACGCAAGAACAACTCGACGTTTCGTTCATCCGCTTGCCGCACCAAGACTGAACCTTCAAGGCCCTCCACCTTAACACTTCCATGTGGTGCTAGCGCTTCACGCGTCTTCTTGATCTCGTCCGCAAGCAAGCCGAGCAATTTAGGGCGGTACTGCTCTGGGTTTTCGCCGGCAAGTTAGCCTGCCCAATTCACACTTTGCCTTTCCTGGCAAACTGAGGGCCTCCACGAATCACGCCGCTTCCGCCCCGGCTCCAAAAATGTTGTCGCGGTCCTTGGAAAGTGGCACGAGAAGGTAAATCTGAGGATAGCTGGGATAAGCGGCGGAGTTGACGTAAAGGCTCAATATCCGACGCTGCCCAAACACGAGACGCCCCGTTTCTACGGCGCCCCCCAGTCGGTGGCTGTCCATCACTTCGCGGATCGGGGCGAGCGGGTCGGCTATTTCTTCGAGGCCTCCGCGACCCACCCGATGCTGGGCACCCTCGCCTTCCCGGGCTTCGGCGACAGCCACCGCAAGCTGGCCGAGCGCCTCCCCTACGTGCAGGCCACGATCGCCCTGCTCGTCGACGGCCACCACGACGACGAAGGGGGCGAGGTGGCGGTCAACGGCGACGGCCGCGTCCGCCTCCGCTACCCGCTCCATGCCTCCCTGCACGAGGCGGCCAAGGACGCCCTCGCCAACATGGCCCGCCTCCAGCTCGCCGCCGGCGCGCGCGAGGTGATGACCCTGCACGAGACGCCGCTCGTCATCCGCAGCGAGGCCGACATCGCCCACATCGCCGACGCCCCCTTCGGCCCCAACCAGCACACGATGTTCTCCGCCCACCAGATGGGCGGCTGCCCGATGGGCAGCGACCCGCGCCGCTCGGTCGTGGACGCGCGCGGCCGTCACCACGACATCGACAACCTCTGGATCGCCGACGGCTCGGTCTTCCCGACCGCCCTCGGCGTCAACCCCCAGATCTCCGTCTACGCCCTCGCCCGCCTGTTCGCGACGGAGATCGCGAAGGGCGCGACCGGGAGCTAGGGCCTTGGCGATCCTCGTCGCGAGGCGCCTGGCCGCGCAGCAGATCGCCCGGCCCGAGCTCACCGATCCCGCCGAGTTGGTCAGCCGGATGGGCGCGATGCAGGCGCAGGACGCGGCCGGCGCGCGCTGGGCGGTGGGGCTTCGCCTCGGCGGGCGCGCGGTCGAGGCGACCATCACCCGGGCCCTCGCCGAAGGGGACATCCTTCGCACCCACGTGATGCGGTGGACGTGGCAGCTCGTCACGCCCGCCGACCTGCACTGGATGCTGCCGCTGGTGGCGCCGCGCCTGGTGACCCGGGCGGCGAGGCGTCATCGGGAGCTCGCCCTCGACGCCGCCACGTTCCGGCGCAGCCACACGGCGATCGAGCGGGCCCTGCGCGGCGGCGCGCACCTGACGCGCGGCGAGCTCGGGGCGGCGCTTCGCGGGGCCGGCATCGCCGTCGACGGACCGCGCCTGTCCCACCTGCTCGGCCACGCCGAGCTGCACGCCCTCATCTGCAGCGGCGCGCCGCGCGGCAAGCAGGCGACCTGGGCGCTGCTCGCCCACCGGGCGCCGCCGACGCGCGCGCCGTTGTCGCGGGACGAGGCGCTGGCCGAGCTGGCGCGCCGGTACTTCCGCAGCCGGGGCCCCGCCACCGCCGCCGACTTCGCCTGGTGGTCCGGGTTGAGGCCGGCCGACGCGCGGGCCGGCCTCGCGGCCGTCGAAGCGGAGCTCGCTTCCGACGAGTTCGACGGAGCGGTCTACTGGCGCGCCCGCGAGACTGGGCGCACACGCGGCCCGGCGCCGGCCGGCGCGTTCCTGTTGCCGGCGTTCGACGAGTATCTGGTCGCTTACAAGGACCGCACCGCCATGCTGGCCGCGCGAGACGCCCATCGGCTCAACGCCGGCGGCGGAATGCTCGCCCCCTGCGTCGTCGTCGACGGTCGGGTCGTCGGAACCTGGCGCCGCACCCTCGGGCGGGCCGGCGTGACGATCGAGCTCGCGCTGTTCGCCAAGCCGGCGCCCGCCGATCGAGACCGGATCACCTCGGCCGCCGAGCGGTACGCCGCGTTCCTCGGCCTCGAAGCGAAGATCGTCTTCTAGCCGGAAGTTCCCGCGCTCTGCCAGTGTGAAGGTGGTCTGAAAGTCGCGGTGGTTATTGGTGTTTGTGCCTGTGGGAGTGAGATATTTGGGTCCTTGCTGTAGTCACTAAATCATGCTGGGCTGGCTTGACAACACACGTGTTATCCACTAAAGGGCGGTGGGGCGAGCCTCCCCACACGCAACCGGTGTCCAGGCCGCGAAGGATTGGTGCGAAGACCAGTCGCCGAAACGCAAGGAACCGGGCCGAGCGCAACCGGAAAAGGGCGAACGGTGAGCGTGGTCGAGGAAGAGAAGGAGCGGCTTCGCGAGGCTGCCGCAAGCAGCGCCGAGGAGCTCAAGGATGCTGTCGGGGAGCTCGCGGCAGCCGCTCAGAGTCAGGCGAACTGTGTGCTCGAGACCGGGCGCTGGATATACCTCTACGGCGGCTTCACGGTCGGACTGTTCCTCGCTCTTCGCCGCGGAGCGAGCGCTCGGCTCGCAGAAAAGCATCGCGATGAGTGAAGAAACGAGGATCGGCGCAAGGTCGCGGCGCAGCCCCACGCGGGATCGAACGAGCCGACCGCTGTGGAGCGGCGGATTCAGACCTTCGTCGACGAGCACCCTCTACTCTCTCTGGCCTTCGTCGTGGCCGCAGGCTACGCGATCGGCCGTATCATCTCGAAGCTGGGGACGTAGGGATGGGCCTTATGTCGCCGCTAGTACTTCCTCTCCTCATCCGAGGCGAACAAGAGCATCAACGTCCAGTTGGCGCCACAGCGAGAATTTTCTTCGGAGGATAGCTGGGATAAGCGGCGGAGTTGAAGTAAAGCCTCAATATCCGACGCTGCCCAAACACGAGACCCCCCGTTTTTACGGTCGCCCTCCCAGGGGGCGGCTACAGCGACGAGAGCCCGTTAGTCACCGCCGCCGGGTTCCGGGCGATCGCCGAAATCGAGCGCGAAGTGAAGAACCAGTACTTCGGCGACATCAACGATTACTTGAGGTACGGGTTGCTTCGCTGCTTCTCCGCCGCCGGTTTTCGGCTCGGCGTGTGCTGGATGCTCACACCGGACGACGGGCGATCCGATGGAGGAAAGACCGCTTACCTATCGGACCCAGAGCGTGGGAGCAATACGATCCAGCGCTCTTCCAGACTCTGACCGCTGCTCTACGAATCCACGACGGGCGCCACATCCGTCACGCTGCACGCCGCGCGTAAGCTTCACAATTATCGCTAAGACGAACCTCACGTTCCAGCTCCAGGTGTGAGAACCAAAGCCGAGGTCATGTCTCCGGCGCAAATCCGTGCCGTAGCGTGTTTTCGGCCACCGTTCTCGATTCGAGGAACTGTTTCAGGTAATCCTGCCCCCCTGCCTTCCAGCCCACCCCTGAGAGCTTGAGACCACCGAACGGCTGGCGTCCGACGACGGCACCGGTAACGCCTCGATTGAGATAGAGATTGCCGACCCGAAATTCGCGCCGGGCATACTCGAGATGAGCGGGCGAGCGCGAGAATACGCCGCCCGTCAAGCCGTAGGGCGTGTCGTTGGCGAGCGCGATCGCTTCTTCGAAGCCGGGCACCGTGAACACGCAGAGAAGCGGACCGAAGATCTCCTCCTGCGCGAGTGGGTGGAGACGGTCGAGATCGGCGACGATCGCCGGCGGCACGAAGTAGCCGTCTTCGCTGGTCGGGCGGCCCTCCGAGCCAAGCAGCAGCGTGCCGTCGCGCTCGGCGCGTGCGACCGCGGCGAGCACGCGGTCGCGGGCTTCGGCATCGATGAGGGGCCCGACGGCGTTTCGCGGGTCTTCCGGGGGACCGATCCGCAATGTACGCGTCGCCTCGACCAGCCGCCGCGCGAGCGGGGGGTCTTCGCCTACCACGATCAGCCGAGACGCCGCCGAGCACTTCTGGCCCTGATAGCCGAACGCCGATTCGAGGATGGCCGCCAGCGCTTCATCCTGATCGGCGTCGTCGTCGACGACGATCGCGTTCTTCCCCCCCATTTCGCAGACGGCCCGCTTCAGAGATCCGTCGCGCGTCGACACGGCGGCGACGAAACGGAGGATCTCGAGCCCGACGGCGCGCGACCCGGTGAACGCGACCGCACGGACGTCGTCGTGATGAACGAGCGCAGCGCCGACATCGCCGCCGCCCTGCACGAGGTTCATCGCTCCCGCCGGAAGGCCGGCGCGAACCAGGATCGCGTGCAACTCCCCGCCGATGATCGGTGACTGCTCCGCAGGCTTGACTACCACCGTGTTTCCCGCGACGAGCGCCGCCGAGGCCATTCCCGTCGTGATCGCCAGCGGGAAGTTCCACGGTGAGATCACGGCGACGACGCCGAGCGGCTCGTAGCAAACCTCGTTCGTCTCGCCGGGTAAGGACTGGGTGGCTCGCCGCGCCCCGATCTCGCGCATCTGCGAGCCGTAGTACTCGAGGTAGTCGATTGCCTCGCAGACTTCGTGATCGGCGTCGCGCCATCCCTTGCCCACTTCGAGAACGATGCGTGCCGCGAGCTCGTCACGACGGCGTCGCATCTCGTCGGCGGCTGCCAAGAGCACCGCGACGCGATCCGCGATCGGCGCGCGGCTCCACCCCGCGAGCGTCTCTCGTGCCGCGGCGGCCGCCTGATTCACGATGGCTCTGTCGGCGATCGGCACGCGGCCGACAACTTCTCGTAGGTCGGCTGGATTCCGCGATTCGAGAATCCCTTCCGCGAAAACCTCTTCCGTGCCGATGTGTAGCGGGCGCAGATCTCGGGCCGATGCGTGAGCCGCGTCGAGCGCGGCGCCGAACCGCTCGCGGACCGTTTCGCGGCAGAAGTCGCGCGGCGGCTCGTTGCGGAAGCCAGCGGTCGTCGCCGCCGGGCCCGCATCGCGCGCCGGCGCCGGCGGCGCGATCAGCCGCTCGAGATCCTTCTCCTCGGCATAGCTCTCGCGGAGAAAGGAGACGTTCGAGGTGTTCTCGAGCAAGCGGCGGATCAGATAAGCGATTCCCGGAATCAGCTCGCCGACCGGCAGGTAGACGCGCACGCGCTCGCCGCTCTCGACGAGGGCCTGCCGCAGCGGCTCGGCCATTCCGTGGAGCATCTGGATCTCGTACGCGCCGGAAGCGAGACCGAGCGCACGCGCACAGGCAATCGCGTGTGCGAGGCTTCGCAGGTTGTGGCTGCCGAACGCCGCGTCGACGGCGTCGTGGCTCTCGAGCAGCCGGCGGGACAGGCGCTCGTAGGCCAGGTCCGTTTCGCCCTTGTCGGTATAGACCGGCGCGGGCCATTCTCGCTGCCTCGCCCAGACGACCTCGCTGTCCCAGTACGCGCCCTTGACGAGCCGGACGCCGATCCGCCGCCCTCGCGACCGCGCCCAATCGAGAAGCGCGTCGAGATCGGTTGCGGTCTCGCGCAGATATGCCTGCAGGGCGATGGCGACCACCGGCGCGGCGCGGAACTCGTCTTCTTCGAGCACGGCGCGAAAGATCGCGAGCGTGGTCTCCTTGAACGCGTGCTGCTCCATGTCGACGGTG
Source organism: uncultured delta proteobacterium (assembly GCA_963745025.1). Taxonomy (GTDB): domain Bacteria; phylum Desulfobacterota; class Binatia; order JACPRU01; family JACPRU01; genus CAVQIG01. Next base: position 10,670 of record CAVUWD010000004.1, on the reverse strand, counting down.
ATCGCGGCCCCGACGTGCGCCGCCTGACGAAGCAATCGGCGTAAGCGCTTGCCGGCGACGCGCTCGGTCTCCGCGTCGAGCGGGTCGAACCGCGCGTAGAGCGACGACAGTTTCACCGACACGTTCACACGCGGAATCGGGCCGCGATCGTCGTGGTCGACACGCGGATCCGCGGGCCAGCGCGCCGCCACCGCGGAGAGCTCGGCGAGCAGCGCCTCGTAGCGTCCGAGCATGCGCAGCGCTTCGGCCTGGCTGAGCGTCGCCTCTCCGACGACGTCGAGCGTGAAGGCCGCCGGCTCCTCACGGAGGTGCGCGAGCACGTGCTGCAACGTCTCGGGATCTTCCTCGGCGATGAACCGCCGCGCGAGCGACCTGACGTTCTTGCGAACGATCGGCGCCACCAACCAGCCTGCATGCAGCGTATGCGCGAGCAGCGTCAGCCCTGCGAGCGCGTGATCGACGGTTGCGAAGTACTGCTCGAGGTGTGCGCCGACGTCGCGCGCCCCGCGGAGGCTCGGTAAGACGTCGACGAAGCGGAACAGAGCCGTTCGCACCTGCTCGTCTTCGAGCGACTGTTCGATCATCCGCCGGAGCCAGTCGCGTGGCTCGAAGATCGCCGGCCTCCGCCCGGCCGCTCGACGCTGCAGATCGTGCGCGATCTCGCGCACGCGAGCCTCGAGGCGGAAAAAATCGCTCACGTCAATAGATATCCGAGGGCACGTCGCGATCGTCGGCCGCCGGACCCTTCTGCTCGACCAGCTACAGACCTCATGGCCTGGACAGCGATCAGCCCCTGCCTACGAAAGGCATCTTGGTCGCCATGATGGTCATGAACAGCACGTTGGTGTCGAGCGGGAGGCTCGCCATCTGCGCCACCGCGGCGCCCACGTGCTCCACGTCCATCAGGGGCTCGGACTTGATCGAGCCGTCGGCCTGCCGCACGCCCTGGGCCATACGCGCGGCGAGCTCGGTGAGCGCGTTGCCGATGTCGATCTGGCCGCACGCGATGTCGTAGGGGCGGCCGTCGAGCGCGGTCGACTTGGTGAGGCCGGTGATCGCGTGCTTGGTGGAGGTGTAGGGGGCCGAGTGCGGCCGCGGCGTGTGCGCCGAGATCGAACCGTTGTTGATGATGCGCCCGCCGCGCGGCGTCTGGTCTTTCATGATCTTGAAGGCCTCCTGGGTGCAAAGGAACACGCCGGTGAGGTTCACCGCCACAACCTCCATCCACTTCTCGTAAGGAACGTCCTCGAGCGGCACCGGCGGCGCGCCCATGCCGGCGTTGTTGAACAGCACGTCAAGGCGGCCGAAGGCGTTCTTGGTCTCGGCGAACAGCGTCTTGACCTGGTCCGGCTTGCCGACGTCGCAGGCAAAGGCGATGGCCTCGCCGCCGGTCCCCTCGATCTCCTTCTTCACGGCTTCCAGCGGCTCCTTGCGCCGGCCGGCGAGCACGAGCGTGTAGCGGGCTTTCGCCAACGCCTTGGCCGAGGCCTTGCCGATGCCCGTGCCTGCGCCGGTGATGAGGGCGACTTTGTTTCCGTTACTCATTGTTGTTCGATTCTCCCGGTCAATAGCGGAACGTGACCTTGACGAAATCGATCGAGACTGCGCAGAGGGTTGACTCGTTGACTCCGCGGCCATCCGGACGATTTCTCGATTTCTTGAGGGCAAAGTGGATTTCTAGCCAATGATGACGTCGTGAAGACGAAGATCGGAACCGTTCTCGATCATGACCTCGTTCGACGGCTTTCAATCAGGCGGGCTCGCCACCGCGCGGCGCCACAGCCGCATCGACGTTCTGGTGAACTCGGCCGGCGTGGTCGCCGACATGCCGCCTATCACGGATCTGCCGGCCGCCGGCATGCTCCGCCATTTCGAGGTCAACACCCTCGGCGTCTGGGCCATGATGCGTCATGCAGCACCCCATATGAAGCATCATCAATGTCGCATCGGTCGCGGCGCTAGTCCACGCTCTGCGGCTCACCCACCAGCAGCGTGCCGTGAAGCGCCCAATCCGTAATGGTGTCCGCGGCCTGGAACTTCCAGTCTCGAAAATGCGACTGCACGATCTCGATTCCGTGGGCGATCCAGTCGATGCACGCGAGGATGTCGGTAGGGTCGTGGCTTACCGGCGGCGCCGACCGAAAGTGCAGGACGATCTCCGGTTCAATGCGCGGCTCTGTGAATCGCCCGAGACGGCACGCGCCGCGGGAACCGGAGAGATACACGATGGTCGAGTCGTAGACGAAGGCCCAGATCGGCTCGCAGACCCCGTACACGCGCCACATGTCGCGGTTGGTGAAGCCGATCTTTCGACCGACGGGCGAGGCACCTTCGCGGATTCGTGCCTGGTGGATCAGCATGCCACCTCGTAGGCCGCGGCATTGTCGAATCCACTCAACCGCGCACTGAGCGGCTCGATCTGCTTGCTCAGGTCCTGAGCGGCCTTCATCTCATGCGCGATGTCTTCGAGGTCGAATGTGCGCTTCATGGTATTCCCCGGCATCGTAACGACCTGCGGGTGAGCGGCCGGCGCTCAACGCCGTCCGGCCGTGAAGAACGGGTTGCGCTGGTCCCTCAACCCCCGGGTTAGGCGGTCCCGGCATCGGAACCCGAGCCCACGATGAATAGATAGGTCAGACCGCGACCGACTAGGCCAAGCATCACGGCATTGACCAACACGCCAGAGATCAAACCCAGCCACCCACCGATCAGGCTCTTACCAGCGATGGGCGCAAGCCAATCGCTCCAGGGCAATGAGAGCAGCAAGAGCGGCATGCCGGCGAATTCGGAATTCTCAACCGCGAAAAGAAGGCGGTACCCGAGGTACAGAGCAGCGAATCCCACGAGCCCCAAGTATGAAACAGGAAGCCACATTCCCGATCGAAGATGTTGTCGCATTCTAGGCTCTGATCCGAGTTCGCTGGCGCGCTTTGCAGGATAACGCGCTAACAATTCCACACTGATAATTCGGTACCACCACCTGCCGCCAGCGTATCGCCGGGCGGGGGCGGCGGTCAAAATCAAGCGCTGTCGCCGAAGCTGCTTCCGGCGCTCGGAAATGTCGTCGAGCGCGGCCGAGCCGGAGTCGTCGCCGCCTGGTTTACGGCGCTCAGATCTCGGCCTCCGCTTCCACTTCCACGCGCCAGCGCGGATCGAGGAGACCGTGCACGACCACCATCGTTGCCGCAGGACGCGCGGCCCAAATACCTTGCCGTGGACACGTCCCACCGCGTCGGCGTCCGCGGCGTCCACGAGGAACATGCGGGTGCGAACCACGTCGTCGATCCGCGCGAGCGCGCGCTCGATGATCTCGAAGCAGCGACGCGCTTGCACCGACACGTCCGGCGGGACCGAACCGCCGGAGGATAGCTGGGATAAGCGGCGGAGTTGACGTAAAGCCTCATGGCGGCCGTCCATGGCGCTCTCGGTGCCTTGCCGCGCGTGAACGGCTGAGCTAACGCTCGCCGCCGGTCGGTCACGCGTCGCCGCGCTCGAGCTTCGCCACGAGCTCGGCGACGGCACGTAGCGTCGCGTCGTAGTCACCGCGAGGCGTGGCGACACGGCGTCGCGCGATCTCGCGGCCGTCGTCAGCGAGAATGATGCCTTCGATCTTGGTGCCGCCGAGGTCGATGCCGATGCGCACTCGCCACAGGTGACGCATCATGCTATGAGATCCAAGCGCGAGGAGGGTCCCATGGCCAGCGACTTCTTCAATCCCGACATGGAGCTCTTCGTCGATCATCGCGTCGACTGGAAGCGGTACTTCCACTACCGGAACCCCGACGCCGCCGACGTCGCGGGAGAGATCGAGACCTACAAGATGATCCTCCGGACACTCGGCGAGATCTGTCAGGACATCGAGGCGGGCTCGAAGGAGCACTGGCACGAAGCGGCCGAGCTCCGGGGCGGCAAGGTCGTGGTCCCGCCGCACATCGCCGAAGGCTATCGGAAGCTCGCCGAGTCGGGGCTCGTCTGTCTCACGCTAGATCCCAAGTACGGCGGCCAAGGTCTCCCGGTGCTGCTCAACTCGGCCTATCTCGAAATGGTCGCACGCGCCGACGCGAGCCTGATGACGATCGTCGGCCTACAGGGCGGCGTGTCGCACGACATTCAGAAGTACGGGACCGACGAGATCCGCGAGCGCTACCTGCCGCGCTTCGCCGCCGGCGAGCTCCAGGGAGCGATGGACCTGACCGAGCCGCAGGCGGGATCGGACCTCGGCGCGATTCGCACACGCGCAACGCTCGAAGGCGATCGGTGGATCGTCGAAGGCGAGAAGATCTTCATCACGAACGGCGGCGCGCCGATCCATCTCGTTCTCGCGCGCGATGCCGAGACCTTCGACCAGTCGAAGGGCACGACGAACGGCCTCTCGCTGATCCTCTGCCCGGTGACGCTGCCGGACGGCCGCCAGAACCGTGTCCGGGTCCTCCGCACCGAGAAGAAGCTCGGCATCCACGGCTCGCCGACCTGCGTGGTCGAGTTCGATCGCGCCGAGGGTTTTCTTCTCGGCACCCAAGGGCAAGGTTTCCGCGCCATGCTCGATCTCATGAACGGCGCGCGGCTCGGCGTTGCGGCGCAAGGCATTGGCATCGCCGAGGCCGCGTACCAGCAGGCGCGCGGCTACGCCGCCGACCGCGTGCAGTTCGGCGCGCCGATCCTCCATCAGCCGCCCGTCAAGGCGATGCTCGCGATCATGCTGGCGAGCATCCAGGCGGCGCGCGCGCTGCTCTACCGAACGTGCGCGATGATGGATCTCACGGAGGCGATGCGCCTCTACCTCCAGACGGAGCGCGGCGCGAAGGATCCCGAGAACGCTTCGCTCCGGGAAGAGGTCGAGCGCAACACGCAGCTCACCCGGTTCCTGACGCCGCTTTGCAAGTACTTCGGCACCGAGATCTCGAACCAAGTCACACGCGCCGGCATCCAGATCCACGGCGGCATCGGTTACATGTCGGAAACGCCGGCCGGCCACTATCACTCGGACTCGATCATCACGACGATCTACGAGGGCACGTCCGAGATCCAGGCGAGCTTCGCGCTTAAGGAGATGAGCAAGGGGGCGCTCTTCGCGATCCTCGATCAGCTCCGCGCCGAGCTCGAAGGGCTCAAGGGCAGCTACCCCGACCTCGTTGCACAGGTCGCGCAGGGGATCGAGTGGATCAACCAGTCGCTTCCGGCGCTGATGGGCGACCCGAGCTACGCGCTGCTTCACGCCAAACGGCTCTGCGACATGGTGATCGACGTCGTCGTCTCGGTTGAGTTCCTGCAGCAGGCGAGCCTATCGGCGGAGAAGAATCCGCTCGCGAAGGCGTACGTCGAGCGTCAGATGCTGGTCGTCGAGATGAACGCCAAACGCATCTCGCGCGGAGACGCGACGCTCCTCCAGAACATCGACAAGATCCTCGGGATCCCGTCAGCGTAGCGAGAACGTTCCGCGTGTCACCGAGCCGTCGGGCCGATCCCTGGCGACGTTGCTCGAGATCTCCTTTCCACCGTGCCACTTCCGTGGGGCCACTCGCGACCGTTCTCGTCCCCGGCGAGCTCCGGAGGACATCGCGCGAAGTCAGGATCTTCTCGGCGAGGTGTTTCGGCGTATAGGAGCGGTGGTCCGGTGGCGCTCCTGGCTTCGCGACCTCAGCGAGCGGTTTCCCGCACTCGCCGCAGAACTTGATCCCCGGAGCGTTGCGAACCCGCAGCTCGAGCACTTGACCTTCAGCAGTGCCCCGCACTCGCCGCAGAACTTTATGCCACTCGCGTTTTCGAAACCGCAGGATGGGCAGCGCATGATTCTTGGGCCGAGGGCCGAGGCCGAGAGCTGATGCTCTCGAATAGACCCTTGGTGCGCTGCGCTTCAAGGGTGGTTGATCAGTAGTAAGGTCACCAGCCGGCTGGCAAGCCAACGAGATTCACCCTTAGACACTAACGTGAAGTTTCGCGACTCGAATGGGCCGTCGTTGCGACTCAGACGAGGGCGTAGACCTCCACCTCGGCGATCCGGCCCTTCACCTTCACGGCCGGCAGCGGGCGCAGGAGGACAGCTGGGATAAGCGGCCGAGTTGTAAAGCCTCAATATCCGACGCTGCCCAAACACGAGACGCCCCGTTTCTACGGCGAACTTCTGCCCCGGCGCGAACTCCTCGAGGTAGCGTCCTGCCATGCTCAACTTCCTTGCGGCGCGAACTCTGCGGCGTGCATGCGCACGAAGTCGGTGATCGACATCGGAGGTGAGCCGGTCAGCTTCTCGACATCACGGGTCAGGCGGTCGTAGCGGTTCTGTCGGTGCAAAGCGGCCATCGTGATGAGATGCGCGGCGACGTGGGGCGACATTCCAGACTGCCGCAGCGCGTCTTCCCAGGGCGCGACAGGAACGTCCACGTACGAGATCTTCCGGCCGAGCGCGTCCGAATACTGTTCAGCGATCTGCGCCAGAGTGTTGGAGCTCGGTCCGGTCAGCTCGTAGATCCTGCCGATGTGCGGCGCGGGGTCCGCGAGAACCGTCGCGACGCATCGCGCGACATCGAGCGCCGCAATCGGCGAGGTCTTGCCCGATCCGAACGGCACCATGATCGCCGCGTTGCGCCTGATCGTCGGGGCGCAAACCTGCAGGAAAAACACGTCCATGAACGCCGTTGGTCGCATGTACACCACCGGAAGGCCGCTCCACCTCAGCACCTGCTCGGCGAGCCAATGCTGCTTGTGCTGGGGGCTGTCCGTCGTTGCGTGGATGTCCATCTGCGAGACCGTCATCTGCGACATGTTCACGAACGCATCGACGCCGTGGTGCTTGCACACCACGGCCATGTTGGTCGTCGCTTCCAGATAGGTCGAGTCGACCGACATGCTGAAATACACCCGCCGGCAGCCCTCGAGCACGCGGTGCGCATCGTACAGATCGAGCAGGTTGCCGACGACGACATCGGCTCCCAGACTGCGCAACGCGTTGGAGCGCTCGTCCTCGCGCCTCACCATGGCTCTTACTTTAAATCCCCGGTCGAGCAGGGCCCTGGTGACGGCTGGGCCGATCGCTCCGACCTTGCCCGCCGCGCCGGTCACCAGGATTGGATGAGGGTGATGCACGCAATCTCCTGAGGCGGATACGACTCCAACGCCTATCATCGTGCGAAGAGTGCCGGATCGAAATACTCGCGCCAGGCGGCGATGCGTCCGTCTCGGATCTCGAACACGGCGCAGATTGGGACGACCAGCGGTCGTCCTCGGAACGCATGCGTGGCCGGACCCGGCGACGTTGTGCTGCCGCTGCCCATCAAATGCTGCATCGAGGCATTGGACCGGCCGGTGGCTCGATGGACCGTGCAAACTAACGAGCTTTGTATGTTCCCTTGTTCCAATGCATTCGCTCGCTGGGCCACTCGATTCTCGGTGGCAAGACGGGCATCGCATCGCGGCGTGTCTCGCGTCCGCTGACTACCACGGCGTGCGCAGACCCCAGGGTGGCAGTGATTGAAGGTGCCGCGGTTCGTGCGTTGCTCCGCTCGGAGGGTCTGGTCTGCTCGGCGGGTGCACAGTAACCACACGTTGGGTTCTCAGCTGAATGTTGGACCGGAGTAGAGCTCTTTCCGCGCGGTCTGGATCCTGGGGAAGTCAGCGGATCACGAAGAGTAAGTACACCAGCCAGAGTGCGAACCACGCAGAGCCGACGGCAAGAAGCCCAATCGAGAAGAGGATCAGGCTCGGACCGAGGAACAGCAGGGTGTAACCGAGCAGCCAGAAGCGATCGGCTCGCTGGGAGTACAGAGCCCGCTCGGCATCATCGATCGGGCTGCCAAGCGAGGAGCAGTAGTAGTGGAAGGACGCGAACACGAATGAGAACGTCGCCACACCCATCACGACTAACGTGGCTTGAAACAGTAAGGCGTTGATCTCGCCGCTCTCGAACCTCGGATACAGAAAGAACAGTATGAACGTGAAGATCGCGATGCTCGTCGCGGCGAGCGAATACGAGCGATTGACGTTAGCTTCGGCGAGATCGTCCCCCATGGAATGCCCTCCGCGGCCGCTTCGCCCTTCGATTGCCCTACGACAGCCAAGGCGTCGAGCGTCATTTGTCCGAGTCTTCGTTCACCGGCGTGAGGATGGGAGCCCCCTTGGCCTTCAGCAGCACCACGACGAACCTGGCCGGCTCCGTGTTGCTGGCGTTGCGCCCCACGACGTGAACATCGGTAGGACCCTCGTAGAACGTCTGCCCTGCCTTGAGCGTGACGGCAGGTTTGCCTTTCAACTGCATGACGATCTGGCCTTCGAGCACGTAGACGAACGCATGGGCGTCGTGCCGATGGACCACGTCTTGTGCGCCCGGCGGATACGACACCTCAATCATGCGACCCTCCTTGCCCGGGTAGTCCGCGAGATCGATCGCGAACAGTTCCTTCACGTCTGCGGCTTCGGCCGGGACGGCTGCGAGCATCAGGAGTGCCGCTAGGAAGAACGAAGCGCAACGAGTTTTCGTTGTCCTGTCGATCGAGTCGCCCGTGCGATCAGTCTGATGTGCGCGTGCCGAGACCTCAGCCGCTCGGCCAGCGGGTGAGTCCTGGTACCTCGGATGCAGGATCAGGCTCTTGCCTGTGAGCGGCGGAGCCATTCGTCGAAACCGATGCGGCCGAGGCGCGCCTCGCCCAACGGCACGAGCGAGTGCTCCTCGACCCGGCCGCCCCAGTATCGGGCCTCGGGGTCACGCACGACCTCACGCGGGTCGCCGACCGCCTTCAGATAGCGGGCGACGATTTCGTTGAACGGTGCTCGTTCCGGGCCGGCGATCTCGACGATGCCGCTTCGCGGCGCCGCGAGTGCCACATCGGCGACGATGGCAGCAACGTCGTCCGCCGCGATGGGCTGGAACAGGCCGGGCGAAAGCCTGACCACGTTTCCATGCGCACTTGAATCGGCGATGGCGCCGAGGAATTCCAGGAACTGGGTCGAGCGGATGATGGTGTAGGGGATGCCGGAGGCCTCGATCAGTTTCTCTTGGGCGACCTTGGCGCGGAAATAGCCATTGTCGGGCGTCCGGTCGGTTCCGACGATGGATAGCGCGACATGGTGCCGGACGCCGGCTGCGGCCTCCGCCGCGAGAAGGTTGCGGCCGGAGGTCTCGAAGAATTCCAGCACCGCCCTGTCTTCAAATGAGGGCGAATTGGCGAGGTCGATCACCACCTGCGTGCCGGCCATGGCCTCTTTGAGGCCCTCGCCGGTGATGCTGTTGACGCCGGTATTGGGCGAGGCGGCGACGACCTCGTGGCCGCCCTGGCGCAGAATGGCGACGGTCTTCGAGCCGATCAGGCCGGTGCCGCCGATGACGACGATCTTCATGGTTTACCCTCCCTTGTCTACGACTGGCGACCCTCAAATGGGTTCGAATGCGAGTTCATCTAAAGAAAACGCCCGGCGGTGGACCTGCCGGGCCGTGGATGAACCGACCCCGAAACCTCGGGGCGAAAACGTGCCTCCGATGCTGGCGCATGCGAACGGGGAAGACGGGTCCGAACAAGGGCAACATTGTGGCGAGCTGTGGTGGTGTAATGATTTGTACGTTCTGGACGATCGAGCCGACCGACACGCCCACCGGCGCCGGCTGCGCTGCCATCGCGCTCTGGAGCCCTTCCCAAAAACCCCGCTCGAAGCTCGTAGGGCCGGCCTCGATAATCACCACGCTCGGCACCACAGGCGGGTCGGGTGCCGGCGCAGGCGACACACTTTCCGCTGGCGCCGGCCGTTTCCAATCGTTCACGAATGTAACGACACTCTCGCGATACTCGCTAGGCACATTACCGAGGTTGTCCACGAAGTGGGTGACGCCTTCCGTGTCGCGCCACGCGAAGATGGCCGCTTGCGTAGGGGCGGACAGGGCGAGCATCGTCGCCAACACGCCCATGAACACGACGCGGGGCACGATGGAATAATGGGCTTGGTTCGGTGGCTCGTCAACGCGGCCTTGAGCGCGTTTCGCTGAGTGCCTCGCTGCTACCCCTTTGTTTGGTCTCGTCAAAGAGGGGATTCCTGATCCTGCCGTGTCCTGCTCGCGGCGCGCTCGATCACTCCGCCAGACGTGACCGACCGCGCTGGCGAGGATAGGCTCGCCCACGCTCGCGCGCGTCGTTCGGATCCATGTACAGCGAAAGCAAGCCGTGCTCGATTCGCTTCCCGAGGTCACGGTAGCGGCGAGCGCCGGCAGACCGTGCCCCGACTCCGGGCGGCGTCGAGCGCGGCGGCGTCCTAATCGCCCCAGCGAAACACGACCGCGAAGCCGAGCGCGAAACACACAACGCCGACGACCATGCAGTCCATCGGTTCACTCCTCCGCGACGACCATGGGCTCTCGACTCTTGCGATAATTCGACGCTGCTCTGCGCCCTCCGACATCAGTCAATACGCACCGCTCGGCAGTCGTTCCGCGACCACCGCTTCGAGCGGAACTCCAAATGGAGTGAGGCGGGCTCGATGGCGCACTTTCCACGTCTTCTCCGGGAGAACGTCCAGTAACTCCAGCGGGCGGCACCCTCCGACCAACGACGGCCGGAGCGCGTGAATCTTGAGCCAAACCCACGAAACGATTCGAGAGGATAGCCGGGATAGGCGGCCGAGTTGACGTAAAGCCTCAATATCCGACGCTGCCCAAACACGAGACGCCCCGTTTCTACGGGGCGCATAAGGCA
>CAVUWD010000003.1:0-13443 GCA_963745025.1 uncultured delta proteobacterium | reverse complement strand
GCAACGCAGGTGGGCCAGGCACAACGGGAATCAAAACCGCTGAGGCGTTTCAGTTCGAGCGGGAATGCGAGACGGCAGTCCATCTGGCGCAGACCCGCCCAGCCGTGACCATCCTCCTGCGATCGGCAAGCCTCGCGACCGACACGGGGCTCGGCGCACAGGCGCGTCCTCCGAGCCAGCTCGCGCGGTCGCAGCCGATCCGCTTCTCCGCCTCAGCCACGCATCGCATGGGCTCATCGACGTTGACAAAGCCGCTCGCGCGGACGTAGTGAAGGTCGAACCGCGAGGGCACGTGCCCATCAAACCAAGAGAGGCCGACGCACCGTCACCGTTTCGACCGCTCGACGCGGGATGAAGCAGGAGCTGGGGGTGTCGGCGCGGCATGCGCCCACCCGGCAGTTCGAGAGGAGATGATCATGGCACTCAAGACCCCTGAGCAGTACGTGGAGAGCTTGCGGGCGCTCGAAATCCGCGCCTACGTCGCCGGCGAGCGGGTGGCGAGCATCGTCAAGCATCCCCTGGTGGCGCCGCACATCAACACCGTCGCCAAGACCTACGAGCTGGCGCACAAACCAGAGCATCGCGAGGTGATGACGGCGACGAGCCATCTCACCGGCGAGCGAGTCCACCGGTACACCCACATCTTTCTCAGCGCCGACGATCTGGTGAAGAAGATCCAGATGCTGCGCCTGCTCGGGCAGGTGACGGGCACGTGCTTTCAGCGCTGCGTGGGTCTCGATGCGCTGAATGCGATGTACGCGGTGTCCTACGAGGTCGATCAGGCGGAAAAGACCGATTACCACGAGCGTTTCAGGAAATACCTCGCTCGTGTGCAGGCCGAGGACTTCATGCTCGCCGGCGCCATGACCGATCCCAAGGGCGATCGCAGCAAGCGGCCCGCCGAGCAGGCCGATCCCGACCAGTTCGTTCGTGTCGTCGAGCGCCGGGCCGATGGCGTCGTGATCCGCGGGGCCAAGCTACACAACACGGGGGGAATCAACTCCCACGAGGTCCTCGTGCTCCCCGGTACCGCCCTCGGTGCCGACGAGCGGGACTATGCGATTGCTTGCGCGGTCCCGGCGAACGCGCCGGGCGTCATTTTCATCTTCGGCCGCCAGACGAACGACACGCGTAAGTTGGAGCGGGGCTGTGATTCGGGAAACCCGCGCTTCGGCGTCGTGGGCGGCGAGGCGATGGTCGTGTTCGACGACGTGTTCGTCCCCAACGATCGTATCTTCCTGAACGGCGAGGCGAAGTACGTCGGGGCGCTGGTCACGTATTTCGCAACCTGGCATCGCGCCAACTACGGAGGCTGCAAGGGAGGCAACGCCGACGTCTTGATCGGGGCGACGGCCAAGATGACGAGGATTCTCGGCACGGACAAGAACGCCGTGGTGCGCGACAAGCTGGTCGAGATGATCCACATGAACGAGACCACCTACGCCTCGGCGATCGGCGCCAGCGCGATGGGCTACGCGCTGCCGTGTGGCTCGTTCATGGTGGACCCGATGATGGCCAACACGGTCAAGCAGAACATCACCCGCAACGTCTATCAGATCGGCCGCCTGAGCCACGATCTGGCGGGGGGATTCTTGGCGACCATGCCCGATGCGAAGTCGCTCGACAACCCGGAGATCGGCCACCTGGTGAAGAAATACCACGTGGCCAAGCCGGAATACGACGTGATGGAGCGCATCAAGTACGGCCGCTACATCGAGGGCATGACCAGCGTGACGACCATGGTCGAAGCGATGCACGGAGCGGGCAGCCCGCAGGCGCAGCGTATCGTGATGCTGGCAGGGGCGCGCATCGAGGACAAGATCAAGATGGCCGAGCAGGTGATCGACGGCACCGATGACCTCGAGGGTCTGTCGATTCCCGGTGCGCCCAGGAATCGCTGACACGACAGCGGCTGTTCTCAGAATCTTCTCGCGGCGCGGCCGGTTCAGCTCCTCCTCTACAGAGTTGCGGATGCAGTTCTCTGTCGGCTCGAACTCTCGGGGAAGCTCAGCAAAGGGGGATAGTAACTATAAGCGGCCGAGGTTGCTGCTACGCGCGGAGATGAGCTTGTGAAGCGCGTTGCGCTCGCATTCTTGGCATTGGCGTTGTGCGCGCCCGCCGCTGCGGGCCGCCGACGCGATCCGCGAGATCCGCGCGGACAATCTCGGCGAGACGGGCGAACTCCTCCTGCCGTCGGTCCGTAACTGGGTCGCCCGCGGTGATCTCGTGCTCCACGCCGCCCACCCCGATCAGACCGCGGTCTCGGCGGGCAGCGCGCCGGGCCCCGCCGGCTTTCCGATCTTGCTCCCCCCGAGCGTCGCGGCCTTCATCTCGTCGAAAGAGTCCTGCAGGCACTTCGCGTAGAAGGCCGGATCGGGCATCTGCTTGCGACACGAGGTAGCCGCGATCGTGATCTGCCCGCAGTAGCTGAAGACGCCGTGGATGAGACCCAGGCCGTCACCGATCGGTCCCATTCCGTAGGTCGTGACCATGCGTGCGCCACAGAAATAGAGCGGTCGCTGCGGCCCCGGAACGTTGGTGACCACGGTGTTGAAGAACGGGTTCGTGCTTTGGCGAGGCGGAAGCGCGAGTACAGTTTATCTGCCAAGCCGGCCAGTGCGGAGGGAATGAATTGGCCGTAGTCCGTGAGCAGCCGGGCGCCGACCGCTTGCGTCAACGCCTTCGACTGAACCGCCCCCTCGTGCACGGCATTCAGCCGCTCCAGTGGATGATGGATCTCGGTGTGCAGCGGGACGACCATCGCGCTCACCTGGTTTCCGCCCGTGCCGCGCTGCGCTTTTGTACGCACCGAGATCGGCGCCATGGCGAGCAGCGACTCGCGGGGAAGCTCGCGCTTGTCCTGCAGGTACTTGCGCAGCGACCCGCCGCAGATCGCCAGCACCACGTCGTTCACGGTCGCACCCTTCACCGCTTTCTTCATCGCGCGAATCGTCTTGAGGTCGAAGGAGCGCCCATCGAGCACGCGATGTGCCGTCACCGTGGCGTTGAAGCTGGTGCGTGGCACGGGCGCGGGAGTCTTGAACTCCCGTGCTTGGAGCTCCTGCCGCAACCGCGCCATCGCAGGAACCGACTCTCCCATGACGCGCCCGAGCCGAAATGGATAGATGACGTTGAGAATCGGCAGGCCGATCGACAGGACGAGGATCAGGAGCAGGTACCCGTACCCAAGGAGGGCTAGAGCGACGACGCGGACCTTGTAGAGCCAGGGGCGTGAGGCTGCTTCAGCCTCGAGGCGGCTGACGAGTTGGCGGAGCTCCTTCGGGGACACCGCTGCCATGGTGGAGCACAGCCGTGTACGTCCGCAACATCGCGGGCTGCACGGGACCTTGCCCGCTCGCTACTCTACCGCGTGGGACCCTAAAGACGGATCGTAGACGGGCCAGATAACTCAAGCTTCCGCAACTCTTCGCGACACGCCTCGCTGAACTCCCGTAAAGGATCCATCGCCTGTTTATTCTTAAGCGTCGCGGCTAAGTCGCGAAGCGTGATGTTCGGCCCGAGATACGTATCGATAATCACTTGCATGATCCTGTCCGCGCTTTCGATGACCGGCGGCGATGACCGAACGCGCATCCGGCTCACGAGAGCGTACAGCCTCACGAGCCTCGATGTATCTGCCTGATCATGCTCGAGGGCGTCCGCGTAAAGTGTTGAGGTTTCTTCGATGAAGTCCTTGTACAGGTCTTCGCGCGTGGCGACGTCGTGTGCAATTTGTTGCGCTCTGACTTGTGTGCGCTGGGTCAGCCACGATGCCGTCAAAGACGTAAGCCCACCGATCGCTGATCCTGCCAGCGCGGCGAATGCGGAAGCGTATGCCGGGTCCATACTATGTCTCCTCCCCCTTCACTGCGAACGCGACACTGAGCGGCGCTGCTGGAAGGAGTCTCGCGAGCGCTCGAAGATGTCCGTCAGCTGCTTCGCCATGGGGCTAGTAACTATAAGCGGCCGAGTTGTATCAATGAAGACGGGCGATCTCGGACGCTACGGATTCCTCCTTACCGCCCGCTTTTACGGTGCGCGCCTTGCCCTCGGTGAAGGCGCGCGTCTCGTGGTCGGCAGGTCGCACCAGCGCGTTGGGGGTCGACATCAGGTTCACGCAGAGCTTGAGCCAGCGGTCCTCGGCGATCTGCGCCGAGACGCCGGTGTCGTAGCCGGCGCCGCGCAGCAGCGCGGCGATCGCAAAGGCGTCGTCGCCGCATCCCTCGGGATATGCGCCGACGATGATGCGCGCGTTGCGCTGCGAGCGCGCGAAGCGCGCGTCGACGCGCGTGCAGTTGTGGCGAATCACGGCGCCGATCACGCGCGCGAAGCGCTCGGCGAAGACCGCGTCGCCGTCGAGACCATTCTGGACGTTGACGATCGTCGCCCGCGGCGACGCGGCGGCGAGCTGCGCGGCGGCGACGCGCGCATCCGGGCACGCACGCAGGCGAAGATCGCGTCGCGCTCGCCGACCGGCGGTCCCGCCTGCGCGACGACCGCCGCGTTCCAACGCGCGCCCGTCTCGGGCTCTTTCCACCTCGATGCCGCGCGCGGCGATCTCTCGCGCGTCGGCGTCGAACACCGTGATCACGGCAACAACTTGACGCCCAACAATTTGACGCCGGACTCCAGCTACTTCTCGCCGTCGACGCTCCAGATGCCGGCGCCGTGGGCGGAGATGAAGAGGAACACGAAGCAGTACATGACCGCGAGCTCGCCCATGTTGGTGATCGGGTGGAACGCCTTGAGGCCGTGCGCGACCCAGTAGGCCACCGCCATCTGGCCCGCCGCGAGGAACGCCGCCCAGCGCGTGAACAGGCCGATCGCGATGAGAAGCCCCAACACCAGCTAGAGCGAGCCGACGCTGTACATGAATGCCGCAGGCGGCGGCTCGGGTGGCATGAGTGGCGAGGGCGGCCAGCCGGTGATCTTGGCGATTCCGTGGCTCATGAACAGCAGCCCGATGATGATGCGCATCACGGCGTAGAGCTGCGCGGAGTAGGGCTTCATGAACACGGCCATTTCGCTCTCCTCTAGACGGTCGGCCAGTCGTGCGCCCAGGGGCGCGCCGGCTCGAAGGCCCACGACGCTTGTAGCACGAGATCGTCGCGGGGGGATTCTTTGTCCGTATCTTCTTTGCGTTTTGCGAAGACTCTGTCCAGGTCAAGCAGCATCGGCGTAAAGACTCGGATAGGCGACTTCACGTAGCTTGAGGGCCGCGGCCATGACGCGACGGCCGGACAGCGAAACGCGCCAGCGTCGCGAGTGGGGAATCTTGGCGATCAAGCGGTAGGAGCCGCCGGCGCGGGCTGCTTCGCCAGTTCACGTTACTGAGTGTGCATCTCGGCGCCGGCCGACGTCTCGGCCGGTCTCGATGCGCTCGTCGCGCGCGTCGAGCGCATGCTCGGAACCGCCAAGCGGGTCGCCGTGCTTGCCGGGATACGCTCCGCGAAGGCCATCGCGAGGCGTTCGGCGGCCAGAGTTTAATCGATTAGACTGCTGTCATGGGATGGGGCCGGAAAGGCCGACCGGAGCTTCGCCGCGCGCTGGTCCTCTGC
The DNA here is from genome assembly GCA_963745025.1 of uncultured delta proteobacterium. GTDB lineage: Bacteria > Desulfobacterota > Binatia > JACPRU01 > JACPRU01 > CAVQIG01. Next base: position 7,885 of record CAVUWD010000003.1, on the reverse strand, counting down.
CTGTTGTGGATGCTCCCCAGGGTCGCGGGTGGCGAGAACGTGCCGGCTCCGCCGCCGGAATGCTGGGAAGCTCCCCGCGACTACTACCCCGAGAGCGAGAACGCGACCGGCGGCGTGAAGCAGGCCGAGGAGCGAATGCGGATCGACCATGTGTCGCAGGCACTGCCCGAGCCGACGGTGGTCTCGCCCAACGGGGCCTACGCATACCATCTCGACTCGATGCCGAGCGGCGCGGCGAGCGGGGCGACGCGTGCGGAGCTGCTGGTGTTCGCCGAGCGCCCCTATCTCGTGCGGCTCGTCGCCGACGACGTGTTCAACGTGCTCGATGATCACTGGGTGAGCGGTAAGCTCGTCTACTTCCGGCTGGCGCTCGGCCGCGTGCAATTCCTCGACCTCATTTTCGACGTCGAGCGCGAGCGGATCGTATTTCGCGAGGCCGGGGCCTTCGGCGATCTCGTCTTCCAACAGGCGAAGGCCTCGTGCGCGACGGCGGAGGTCGGGCCCAGTTGCGCGAGCCGCTGTTATCGCTTGCCGCGCAAGCCGACGGCGGGGCGTGGACGCTAGGCGTCCCCTGCGCGGCCGCCTCGACGAGCCGCCGCGCGTCGTGGCCGTCCTGGCGGTCGCTTGGCTCGTCGTGGTGGCCGGCGCGCACAGTGATGCCGGAGTGCCGTTTCCGCGGTGGATGGTGCTCGCGGCGGCGGGGATGGCGCTGCTCGGGTGGTGGCTACTGCGGCTCGTCGTGGCGACGGTGGTGGGGCGGAGGAATCCGGGGATCCTGTTCGCTCGCGCGGCGGCTTGGGCAGCCATTCCGGGCACGGTGGTGATGGCCATCGTGGTTGGGAATACGTCGGTGCTGCTGCGCGCGCGGGTGTGGCTCAGCGAACGAGCCTTGGTGAGCGCCGCGGCGGACCTCGCGGCGGTAGCGCCAGACGATCTGCGGGAGAGGACGCAGCGGGTCGGGCTCTTTTGGGTGCGCGAGTTCCAGCGCGTCGATTCCGAGCTGCGGTTCATCACGAGCGAGTGCGGGTTGGTGGATACGTGCGGGCTCGTCTATTCGCCCGCGGGTGAGCCGGTGCATCGCGGGGAGGATTCGTTCGAGCATTTGTATGGAGCGTGGTGGCATCTCTACCAGAGTTGGTAGGGGGTGCGGGCTGAGCGGGCGGATCGTCCGGAAGACCTTCACCTGCTCGTCCCGGATCGACTCGTGATACGTCGTGGTCGGCGCCTCCATGGCCAGCAGGCTCACCACCTGCAGGGTTGGTGAAGACCAGTGCGTCGGCGAAGCTCGGGAAGGGGAAGAGCCGCTGGAGCCGGGCGATGCTCGTTCTGAGAGCAGAAGCGGGTCGGTGGTTGTCGCGATATTGGCCTTGAACCGGAGCGACTTCCGAAGATTCACCTTTAGAGTCGTTGCCGGAGCCGCGCAGCGCTATGATGGAGACGCCGTCGTGGCACAGGCGCCACGGCACGAGCGTTCGTCGTGCGAGGTGAGTGTCATGCGCAAGTCATGCTGGTTCGGTTGCCTCCTGGTTCTCGTCGCGGGCAGCGCGGCACCGGCGCGCGACGCAAGCTGTCCGACGCCGCTGCCGCCCGGCCGCTACTACATCGTCACCCGACCCGACCCGCGTGAATGCCCGGCGCCGGTGTGCGGAGGTTACTTCGTCAAGGAAGTGAACAAGCCGAGCACGCGCTGCGCCGATGGCAGCTGGCAGGCGGACTGCCACGCCGGCGTGATCGACGAGTCGGCACTGGCCTGGGGCGACGAGGATCGTGCGCGCTTCCATCTCGCCTTCGGCCAGAGCGAGGCGCTGGCGCACGGGGTTCTGCGGCCGCGGGCGACGGTGACTCAGGGCGACGTGCTCGCCGTCGACGAAGCCTGGCTCGGCCAGGCGCGCTCCAAGCCACGCGGCATCTTCCGGGGGCTGGTCGACAACGGCATGGAATGCGTCACCGTTCCGTGCGCGTGGATCAACGCGCGCAAGCTCAACTTCGACGGCGTGCGGCTCATCACCGGCGTCGACTTCGCGGCTTCCGGGGCCACCCCGGAACAAGTCGCCGCCGCGAACGAGGCCCTGGGCGCGCCGCCAGGCGTGCTCGCCACGGGGCCGCTGGCCAGCGTCGACGAGACAGGCCAGTGGTTCGAGATGGTGGCGAGCGAGTTCTACCTGCTGCTCGCGCGGGTCGCGCCGCCCGAAGGACAGGCCTGCGGCAACGCCACCGCCCTGTCGTGCCCGACCGGCCAGTTCTGCGACCTCGCGTCCTGCGATCAGGCCGCCAGCGGCACGTGCCGGACGCCGCCCGACGCCTGTCCGCAGGTTTATGCGCCGGTATGCGGCTGCGACGGCGTCACCTATCCCAGCGACTGCGCACGTCAGCACGCGCAGGTGCCGCTGGCCCACGTCGGCGCGTGTGACCTGACTCTCCCTTGATGCCGGACTGACGCCGGAAAGCGACACCTTCCCGCCGGAATTTGGGGGATGATCGGTCGCGCCGGGAGGACGCTCTCGTTGACGTCCGGCCGCGGCACGTTCACCCAGCGATCGAACCGCGCCAGGCCAAGCAGCGCCGGATCGAGCACGTCGGGCTGGTTCGTGGCCGCGATCAGGCCCTCGGCACGCCGGCGCACCAGGGTCTTGCTCACCATTGTTTGTCCGAGGACAGACCCAGTTTTCGCTCCAGCCGCGCTGCGCGTCGCGTTGCACCCATTTCGGTGAGGAGCCGGTGCGCTTCGGAGAGCTCGCGGCGGTAGCGGCCTTGGTCACCCAACAGGCGGGCCAGGCGCGCCTGCGCAATGAGCACCTCGGCCTCGAGGACCTTGCTGCCCATTTCCGCCGCCGTTTTTGCCGCCGCTTGTAGAGCCGACTCGATCTCCTCTCTAGCTACGACGCCGCGTGTCCAAAGGAGAACTTGGGCGACGCAAAGTTGGGCGACAAATTCGGTGACCTTGCCCTGCAATCCCCGGGTCACGTTCACCGCCTCGCGAGCCATCTTCAGCGCCGTCTCTCCGTCTCCGAGACCGAGATGCGTGTAGGCGAGGCCGGCGAGAATGAAGGGCTTCCACTCAAAGCCTTCCTTGACGGCCATTGCCCTCTCGAACGCCGCCAATGCGTCTCCATATGCTCCGGAGAGCAGCGACGCGTGTCCGAGACTCCTGTAGGCGTTCGCGATCAAGGCTGGCGCCTCGACTCTCTCCGCAGCCTGCACGGCCTCCCGGGCATGTGTGAGCATTGCGCCGACATCGCCGAGCGCATCGTAAAGCACCAAGGCTGCATCCGAGTGGAAACCCGCAAGCGAAGCGAGATCGCCGTTTTCTCGGGCGAGCGCAATGGCGCGGTTGAACCATCCCTCCGCTTCCTTGGGCCGCCCCAAAAAACAGAGAAACGTACCCTTGTAGAAACACAGCATGGCGCGGAAGTAACCGTACCGCAGGGTGTCGTCCGGAGGTGGTGTCCGCGCGAGTTCTACTTCCGAGAGCTCGAGACCCTCCTCGGCGAGGCTGAGCCCCCTCTGGAAACGTCCGGCGAAGGCACTCGCGCGAATCAAGCCTAAGCGGGTCCTCAACTTGAGCCAGCGGTCATCGAGGCGCTCGGCAAGCGCGAGAGCTTCCTCCCCATAGCGAAGCGACTCCTCTGCCAAGCCGTAACCCGCCAAGAACTCCCCGTAGGCGGAGCTCAAGAGCGCGAGGGTTCGAAGATCGCCCTTCCGAATGGCTAGGTCCTTCCCGGCGGAATAGAGAACCCTCTCTTCCTCCTCGGTAAGCCCGACGGCATATGCGGCATCAAGGAGGCTCAGGCAAGCGCGAAGGTCCAGATCGGCCGCGTCGAAGGAGTCCGCGGCCCTTTGCACGAGCTCGCGCACCTTCCGCCAGTGCTGAACCGCTTCCATGACGTGGCTTGTGGCCGCCCATCGTGCGGCCCGATCGTGCCAGCGGGCAGCCTCCAGCGCGTCGCCGCTCGCTTCCCAGTGTTGCGCCAGGAGCGCGGCTTTCTCGTCGAGCCTGTCGCGATACAGATCCGCGATCGACCGCGCCACTTCGGCGTGGACACGCTCGCGTCTCTCGCCGAGCTGCGAGCGGTACGCCACCTCCTGCGTTAGTGGATGCTTGAACTTGTACTCCGGCTCCCGACCGAGAGCCTCCTCGTAGATGAACTCCGCCGCGGTGAGCTTCTGGAGCGCGGCGGCTAGTTCCGTCTCGGGGAGCTCCACGACGCGGCGCAAGATCGGCTCTGCGAACTCCCTGCCGATCACGGCCGCCGTCTGTAGCACCCCCTTCTCCCGCTCCACGAGACGATCGATGCGAGCGGCGAGCACGGCCTGCACCGTGGCTGGCAGCCGTAGCTCGGCTGCGGGCCGCACCAGCCGGTACGCCCCCTTTACGCCCTCCAGGCTCCCCGTCTCGGCGAGCGCCTGCACCACCTCTTCGATGAAGAAGGGGTTCCCGCCCGTCCGCTCTTCGATGGGGCCAGCAAGTGTGGCCAGCGAAGGGTCCGTGCCGAGAAGATCCCGCAGCAACTCCGCGGTCGCTCCCGGCCCGAGCGGCAGCAGTGGCAACTGCTGGTAATAGGACTTCTGCATCCACGCGGCGTGATACCCGGGGCGGAAGTTCACCAGCACGAGCCCTTGCGTACCGGGCAGAGCTTCGATGATCGGCTCGAGAAACCCCTCGCTCGCGCCGTCGAACCAGTGCAGATCCTCTAGAAACACCACCGCCGGCTGGCGCCGACCGAACATCTGCGCGACGCGCTTCACCACGGTGTGGAGCTGGCGCTGACGACTCGCCGGGTCCATCGGCGGCGCGGGACGCTCTGGATCGGCAACGCCGAGCAGATCGAAGACCAGAGGGAGAACCTCGCGCAGGCTCTCGTCGAGAAGGAGAAACCTTCCGGCGATCTTTTCACGCGCGGTCTCATCGGAGTCCTGGTCCGTGATGGCGAAAAAGTTCCGGAAGAGCTCCAGTATCGGTAGCAGGGGGATCGCCTTCCCGTGAGAAACGCCGTGCGCCTGGAAGATCGCGAGGCCCCGCTCCCGGCAACGTTCGAGGAACTCGGAGCAGAGTCGGCTCTTGCCGACCCCTGGCTCGCCGACGATGCCGACCACCTGCGCATTCCCATCGAGCGCCCGTGTAAGCGCCGCTTCGAGAGCCGCCATCTCCCGATCCCGACCGACGAAGGGTGAGAAACCGCGCGACCGCGCGACCTCGAGTTTCGTTCGCAGCGATCCTATTCCCTGTAGCTCGTGGACGCCGAGCGGTTCTGTCACGCCTTTGATTTCGAGCCGCGCCAGGCTTTTGAGCGCAACCAATCCCTCGACGAGCTTCGCCGTGTGCTCCGTCAGGTAACACTTTCCCGGTTCGGCGATCTGCTCCATTCGTGCCCCGAGGCTCGCCGTGTGACCCAGAGCCGTGTAGTCCGTTCGAAGGTCATCGCCGATCTTGCCGACGACCACTTCCCCGGAATTCATCCCCATTCGCACCGAGAAGCTGATTCCCTTCGCGAGACGAAGCTCGTTCGCGTAGCGACGCAGATCGTCCTGTAACGCCAGCGCCGCGTAGCAGGCGCGCGCCGCATGGTCCTCGTGAGCGATCGGTGCGCCGAAGAGCGCCATGATCCCATCGCCCATGTACTGATTCACGGTCCCTTCGAAGCGGTGCACGCCGTCGGCGAGGATCGTGAAGAAGCGCTCCATGATCCGGTGCCAGTCTTCGGGGTCGATCGACTCCGAGAGATCCATCGACCCCTTAACGTCGGCGAACAGCACCGTCACCTGCTTCCGCTCGCCCTCGAGGGCACTGCGGGAGGTGAGGATCTTCTCGACGAGGTGCTTTGGGGTGTATGAGCGCGGATCGGGCTGCGTCGATTCCTTCGCAGCTGCGGCTAGCGGCTTGCCGCATTCGCCGCAGAATCGTTCTCCCGGCTGATTGCTAGCGCCGCACGCGGCGCAGGCGAGAGTCAGGGCCGCTCCGCACCCGGCGCAGAATTTCCGGCCCTCCCGATTCTCGCTACCGCAGGATGAGCATCGCATCGAAGGACAGCTTGCCTCAGCAGGCGATAGTCCCTGCGGGTAGTTTCGCGCAAGCGCGAGACGGCTTCCCCGAAGGCCACTCAGGGAGAAGCGGGGGCGGGTTAGTCAGAACCGGCTCTGCCTATCGACCTCGAACAGATCGTGCCGGAGGCCGGCGTGCATCACCTCGTCGACCTTCCGCATGCCGAGCCGCGCTGCCACCTTGAGCGAGGAGGCATTGCCGAGGGCGATGGCCGCGACTAGTCGCCGGAGCGAGGACACCGCAAAGGCATGCTCCACCAGCGCGCGCGCCGCCTCGGTGGCAAAGCCGCGATGCTGTCCGTGACGGGCGAAGTGGTAGCCGAGCTCCACCTCACCGGGACAAAACGGCGCCGGCTGGAGCGCCACGTCCCCCACCATCGCGCCGCTGGCCTTCTCGATCACCGCCGCCCACCCCTGCGGAACCGGCAGGGTCTCGCCGAGCACGATCAATCGCCTCAGCCGAGCTTTCGTCGCGGCCCGATCGGCGTCCGCGCCCCACCAGATGACCTCCGGGTCACCCCATACCGAATGGAAGCCGGGCAGGTCCTCCGCATGAAGCGCACGAATGAGCAGCCGTTCCGTCTCGAGACTCTTGAGCAGCACGTTTGCGTCCCGGTTGAGGATCGCCGCCATAAGCAGGGCGAAATGTACATAACCTTCGATATCGGACCCTCAGCACCCTCCCACCCCTCCCAAGGAACGCCCGTTTTTACGGCGCATTGCCTGGGGTATGCGAGCGGGTTAGGCTCCAGCCGCAACATGGACGTGCAGCGCGCGGCGGTCTTGTTCGTCGACGTATGCGGCAGCACCGCGTACTTCGATCACCACGGCGAGCTTGCCGGCCGCGACATGGTCAAGCGATTCTTTGCGATCGTTCACGAGGCCGTCGAGCTGCACGGCGGTAAAGTCGTGAACCTGATCGGCGATGCCGTGCTCGCCGTGTTTGCTGATCCGTTCGCGCTGGTGAACGCCGCGACCGGCGCGCAGGTTGCGATCGGTATCATCGGCGAAGCGGCGGAGTCCCGAGAACGGCTTCGCATCCATTGCGGTGGACACGTGGGTGGAATCGTGTTCGACGATTCGGGAACCGTGTTCGGCGACGCAGTGAACGTCGCCGCCAGAGTCGAAGAACTCGCGGGCCCCAATCAAATTTATGTCACCGAAGAGTTGGTCCGGCAACTAGCGAGCGAGGGTCTGCCGATTAGCCGTCGAGTCGGAGCCTTCAAGCTCTCGGGAAAGCGTCGAAAGGTCGACGTTTGGGAGATCCTGTGGAAGGACGAGGACAATATGACGGACCTCGTTCCGGCTCGAGAACACCGTGAAGAGACGTCGGTCGAGCTCGTGTTCCGGAACCGAACGATCATTTTATCCCAGACAAAGGAACGACTGTCCATGGGCCGTGAACGCGACAATGATCTCGTCGTCGAAGACCGCGCCGTCTCACGCATCCACGCCGAGGTGATCCAACGAACCGGCGGCTATTACCTCGTGGATCGAAGCACGAATGGAACCTACATTCGGCCGCGTCACGGGCGAGATCATCGCCTCCATCGTGACGAGCTTCTCCTCGTAGGTGAAGGGGAGTTCTCGCTGGGTCGCGCCGACGGCCCCCCTGTGAGCTACAAGGCCATCTGACGTCACGCTCCAGCCCTGCGCCGCAGTGGACGCGATAATCCCTTCGGGTGCTTTGGCGCAAGGAGAAGGAGATATCGAGAAGGAGAAATCGAGATCCGCGCTTCGCGGTAGTTGAGGAAACAGGCAGGAGAGGATAGCTGGGATAAGCGGCCGACTAACGTAAAGCCTCAATATCCGACGCTGCCCAAACACGAGACGCCCCGTTTCTACG
>CAVUWD010000002.1:0-278735 GCA_963745025.1 uncultured delta proteobacterium | reverse complement strand
CCTTCATCCCGTATGCCCGAATCCGCCGCCGCCGCGCCCCGTCTCGTCGAGCTCGTCGACCTCGATCCAGTCGACGCGCGTCACCGGGCCGACGATCATCTGCGCGATTCGATCGCCGGACCGGATCGTCGCCGCTTCGCTTCCGTGATTGATGAGGATCACACGGATCTCGCCGCGATAGTCGGCGTCGATCGTGCCGGGTGAGTTGAGGAGCGTGATGCCGTGGCGGGTCGCGAGACCGCTGCGCGGGCGGATCTGCGCTTCGTAGCCCTCGGGAAGAGAGATCGCGAGGCCGGTTCCGACGCTCGCCCGCTCACGCGCCGCGAGCGTGACCGGCCCGTCGATCGCCGCGGCGAGGTCCATCCCGGCGGCGTGCGAGGTCATGTAGCGCGGGAGCGAGGCGTCTGGCCGTAGGCGCTTGATCTGAACGCGCAGCTCCACTGCCCTCTCTCCCGGCGCTCAGTTCTGGCCGGCGGCCATCTCGCGCTGCGCCTCGCGCAGCGACAAGCGGATCTTTCCGCTCTTCGGGTCGACCTCGAGAACTTTCACGTAGATCTCGTCGCCCTCGTTCACGACGTCGGTGACGTTGGCCACGCGGTGGTTGGCGAGCTGCGAGATGTGCACGAGCCCGTCGGTGCCGGGAAAGATCTCGACGAACGCGCCGAAGTCCATGACCTTCCGCACCTTCCCCTTGTAGATCTTGCCGATCTCGGCTTCCGCGGTGATCGATTTGATGCGATCGATCGCCTTCTTCATCGCCTCACCGTCGGTCGACGCGACGAAGATCGTGCCGTCGTCCTCGACGTCGATCTTGGCCCCGGTCTCCTCGACGATCGAGCGTATGACCTTCCCTCCCGGTCCGATGATGTCCCGGATCTTGTCGACGCGGATCTTGAGGGTCACGATGCGCGGCGCGTAATTCGAGAGCTCCTCGCGTGGCGAGTGCAGCGCCTTCTTCATCTCGCCGAGGATGTGGAGCCGCCCCTCGCGTGCTTGGTAGAGCGCATCGCGCATGACCTCACGGCTCACGCCGCCGATCTTGTTGTCCATCTGCACCGCGGTCACGCCCTCGGCCGTGCCCGCGACCTTGAAGTCCATGTCGCCGAGATGATCCTCGTCGCCGAGGATGTCGGTCAGGACCCGGACTTCGCTTCCTTCCTTGATGAGCCCCATCGCCACGCCGGCGACCGGAGCCAGGATCGGCACGCCGGCATCCATCAATGACAGGCTTCCGCCGCAGATCGTCGCCATCGAGGACGATCCGTTCGACTCGAGGATCTCGGAGACGAGACGGATCGTGTAGGGAAACTTGCCCTCGTCCGGGAGCACGCCGGCGAGCGCGCGCTCCGCCAGCGCGCCGTGGCCGATCTCTCTGCGGCCCGGGCCGCGCAGGAACTTCACCTCGCCGACACTGAACGGCGGGAAGTTGTAGTGAAGCATGAACCGCTTGTAGTACTCGCCGAGCAGCGCATCGATCTTCTGCTCGTCCGACGTCGTTCCGAGTGTCGTCACGCACAGTGCCTGAGTCTCGCCGCGGGTGAACAGCGCCGAGCCATGCGTACGGGGCAGCACCTCCACCTCGCAGGCGATCGGGCGGATGTCCTTCAGACCGCGGCCGTCGACGCGGCGGTTCTCGCGGACGATCGTCTCGCGGAAGAGCTTGTACTCGATGTCCTCGTACGCCGCCCGGACTTCGCCCTCGCGGTCCGGGAACTCGGCGATCAGCGCTGCTCTCACGCCACGCTTGGTCTCGCGCAAAAGATCGTTGCGCTCGCGCTTTCCGGCAAGGCTCATGGCCTCGCGGATCTTGGGCACAGCCAGCGCCTTGACGCGCTCGTGGAGCGCATGGTCTCGCTTCGGTGCCGCGACGGTCCGCTTCGGCTTGCCTACGCTTTTTTGCAGCTCGTCCTGCATGTCGAAAATCATCTGGCAGGCGTCGAGAGCGCCGAAGAGGGCATCGAGCACGACGTCCTCGGGAACGTTCTTGCCGCCGCCCTCGACCATGACGATGGCGTCCCGGCTGCAGGCAACGATCAAGTTGAGATCGCTCTTCTCGAGCTGCTCCAGGATGGGATTCACGACGAGCTTGCCGTCGAGGCGTCCCATGCGCACGCCGGCGAGCGGGCCGTGGAACGGGATGTCGGAAACCTGCAGGGCGGCCGATGCACCGATCAGCGCGACCATGTCGGGATCGTTATCGCGATCCGCGGAGAGCACGGTGGCAATGACCTGGGTCTCGCACAAGAAACCCTCGGGGAAGTTCGGCCGCAGAGGCCGATCGATCAGCCGCGAGGTGAGCACTTCCTTCTCGGAAGGTCTTCCTTCTCGCTTGAAGAATCCGCCGGGAATCTTTCCGGCCGCGAACGTCTTCTCCTGGTAGTCGACGGTGAGCGGAAAGAAATCGATCCCCTCGCGCGTATCCCTGGAGGAAACGGCGGTCACCAGCACCACCGTGTCTCCGTAACGGACCAGGGCCGAGCCGCTCGCCTGCTTGGCGAGGCGCCCCACTTCGATGGTGAGCTTCCGTCCCTGGAAGTCTCGTTCGACGATCTTCATCATACACAACTCCTGTTTGGCTTCGCCACGGGCCCATGCCGAGCGCGAGCGCGCGCCGCTTCAAATTTTTTGCGAAAAGAAAACTGAGAGGGAGGAGCTGGAAGACTGCTCCGCCCCAGGCGGGCTACTTGCGGAGCCCCAACCGCTCGATCAAGCCCTTGTATCGATTGAAGTCGCGCCGACGAAGGTAATCGAGGAGGCGACGGCGCTGACCGACGAGCTTGAGCAGCCCCCGGCGGGAATGATGATCCTTGACGTGAGTCTTGAAGTGCTCGGTGAGATGCCCGATCCGTGCACTCAGTAGCGCGACCTGTACTTCAGGCGAACCCGTATCCGACGAGTGTAGCCGGTATTGACCAACGATTTCTTGGGTGCGCCCTTGCGCTACTTCCATTCTTCCTCCGTTTTCTCTTCTTTAAGCGGCCTTGATTAACATGCGGAGCGAATCCTGTAAAGCTAGCGGCACCAGCAAGTCGGGTCCAGGATTCAGGAAAGGCTTCACGGCGTCGTTTGCTCAAGCCTGAGAGCGGAAGCTGCCGGAGTGAGACAAACCGAAGCAACCTACCTACTCCTGCCCGAGAAGGGCGCTGGCAAACTCGGTCGCCGAAAAGGGGCGCACGTCGTCGATCCCCTCTCCGAATCCGACAAAGAGGATTGGCACGCCGAGCTCCTCGCGGACGGCGAGCGCTGCCCCGCCTTTGGCGGTCCCGTCGAGCTTGGTGAGCACGATCCCGGTCAAGCCGAGCGCTGCGGAGAAGACCTTGGCCTGATGAACGGCATTCTGGCCGGTCGTGGCATCGAGCACGAGCCAAACCTCGTGCGGGGCCCCGGGAATCGCCTTACCGATGACCCGGCTTACCTTGCGAAGCTCCTCCATCAGGTTCTCACGCGTGTGCAGTCGCCCTGCAGTATCGACGAGCACGACGTCGACCCCGCGGGCGGCGGCAGCCTTCATGCCGTCGAATGCGACCGCCGCGGGATCCGCGCCGCTCTGATGCCGTACGACGTCCGCGCCCACCCGTTCGGCCCAGATGGAGAGCTGATCGATCGCCGCGGCGCGGAAGGTGTCGGCCGCGACGAGTAGGACCTCGTCCCCTTCTGCACGAAAGCGTGCGGCAAGCTTGCCGATCGACGTCGTCTTCCCCACGCCGTTGACGCCGGAGACGAGAATCACCCAGGGCTTTGCCGTATGAGCCTTCGGGCTCGCCTCGCCGAGCGCCTGCTCGATCGCCCGACGCAGCGCCTCGCGAACCGTCGCTTCGGCGGGCTCGCGCTCCCCCCCGCACTGCTCGCGAACCGCTTGGAGGATCCGCGTGGTCGTGCGTACCCCTACGTCGGCGCTCAGCAACGCCTCCTCGAGCGAGGCGAGGATCCCGTCGAGCTCGCGACTCCGGCCGAACACTTCGGCGAGTCGCTGACGAAAGCCCTCGCGGGTCTTCGCCAGCGCACTGCGAAGCCGCGCCGACGGCGGCGGCGTCCCGGCTTCTTCGCGCCGTTTCTCGATCGTCGATGCCGGCTGGCGGCGACGCAGGACGACGAGCAGGATCGCCACCACCACCGCGACGAAAAGGGCGGCGACGATCGCCACCGTCGGTGCCGAACCCGGCCAAGATTGCATGGCGAACGGCCTTAGACTGCCGCGAGCGAGAAGGGAAGACGCTTCGTGGGCGGATCAGGCGGCCGTTTGCAGACGCACCGAGACGATCTTGGAGACACCCGGCTCTTCCATCGTCACGCCGTAGAGGCGGTCGGCCATCTCCATCGTTCGCTGATTGTGCGTGATGATGAGGAACTGGGACTCCCGCCCCATCTCCGTCACCATGTGATTGAAGCGATCGATGTTCGCGTCGTCGAGCGGCGCATCCACTTCGTCGAGCACGCAGAACGGGCTCGGGCGGCACATGAAGAGAGAGAAGATCAGGCTAACCGCCGTCAGCGCTTTCTGTCCACCCGAGAGAAGGCTCAGCGCACGCAGGTTCATGCCCGGCGGCTGCACGTGAATGTCGACGCCGGTTTCCATGAGATCGCTCTCGTCGCTGAGCGCTAGATACGCACGCCCGCCACGGAAGAGCTTCGGAAACGTCTCCTGGAACTTCTCGTTCACCGCCGTGAACGTTTCCGCGAAACGGTCACGGCTCATGCGGTTCAGGTTCGAGATCGTCTTTTGCAGATCGGCGATCGAGCGCTCGAGGTCTGCCTTCTCGTTGGCGAGGAACTCGCGCCGCTGCTCCATCGAGCCGAGCTCCTCAATCGCCTCGAGCCCGATCGTGCTTCGGTCCATACGATCGACCTTCTGCTGCAGCGATTGAAACCGCGCCTCGAGCTCGCCCTCGTCGCCCGCGTCGAGCTCGATCGCGCTCAGCGTCACCTGATAGCGCTCGCGCATCGCGCCAATCGTGTTGTCGCGGCGGAGGCTCTGCTCGGCGAATGCGACCTCGCTCGCCGCCCGCTCCTGTCGAACGCGATCGAGCTCGCCTCTCGCCTGCGTGAAACCCCGCTCCGCCGCCTCGATCTCTCGCCGAAGGTCTTCCGCGCCGGCACGACTCTCTTCGAATCCGCTGAGCCTCTCCTGCTCGTCTGCCGAGGTCCGCTCGAGCTCGAGGCGGAGCGACTGGTGTTCGTTCGCGCGGCTCGTGCCACGAGCGGCCATCGCTTCGCCCTCGGCGCCCAGCTGCTCGACTCGCTGTTCGAGCTCGCCTCGTTGCGCGGTCATCTGCTCCAGGCCCTGCCGCAGCGCCTCTTCTTTCTCGTGCGCCTGGGCGAGCGAGATCTTCAGCTCCATCGCCGATCCGCTCGTCGCCTCGAGCACCGCTCGCCGCGCTGCCAAGTTGCCTTCGATCTCGCGGCGCCGATCGTCCCCGAGGCTCAGCGCGGCGGCGGCCTCGGCGATCGCCCGCTCGGCGGCGGAGGTCTCCTCGAGGATCTCGGCGATCTCGGCTTCGAGTCGCCGATCCTCCGCTCGTGACCGCTCGAGCAACGCCCGCGCGCGGTCGAGATCCCGGGAAACACGCTCGGCGTCCTTCTCCAACCCCACCCGTTCGATCGTCGCGGTGCGCAGCGATTCTTCGAGCCCAGCCAATCGCCGTTCGGCCGCGGCCAGCTCCGCGACTCGTTCCGTGCGCTGCTTCTCGAGATCCACGACGTCGCCGGCCAGACGTTCGACCTCGTCCCGCAATCGGCGGATCTCGCGCCGCTGGGCGAGCAGGCGCTCCTCGTAGGGGCCCGAGCTCCCGCCGCCGACGACTCCATCCGGATGGACGACTTCGCCTTCGCGAGTGACGAGCGTCCGCCAGCGGCCGTTTCGCCGCCAGAGCTCGATCCCGTGGTCGAGGTCGTCGACGAGCACCGCGTCACCGAGCAGGCTCTCGGCGAGCGCGCCGTAGCCCTCTTCGACGCGCACGACGTCGAGCAGCCCGGTATCGCCTTCCCGCGGGGAAGCCATCGAAGCGGCGCTCTCACTCCAGTGCGGCCGGCGAGGCTCGAGCGGCATGAAGCTTGCCCGCCCACTGCCTTCTTCCTTCAGCTCGCGGATCGCATCGCGCGCGTCCTGCGGCGTTCGCACCACGACGCACTGCAAGCGCTCGCCGAGCACGGCGGCGACCGCCTTCTCGAACTCCGGCGGCGTGTCGATCACCTCGGCGACCAGATTGAGGACGCCGTTGCGCTTCTCGGCGTGCTTGCGCATCACGGCCCGCACGCCCTCGTGGTAGCGCCCGTACCCGCGCTCCATTTCCTCGGCCGCGCTGAGACGGGACTGCGCCTCCGCGAGCCCGGCGGCTGCGGTGATGGCCGCCCGCTCGGTCGCACTCTTCTGCGAGCGAAGCTCCGTCAGCGACTCCACCAAGGCGGCGAGCTCCTCGCGTCCTGCGGCGATGCGCTGCTCCAGAGTCACGCGCTGCGCCGCCACACGGTCGGCCTCGGCCGCGAGGCGCGTCATCTCGGCCTCGGCCGCCGCGATCTCCGCCGCGAGCGACTCGCGCCGCCGCTGCCGTTCCACGCGGCGCTCTTCTCCCGCGCGCAGCCGATTGCGGAGCTCCGCCTCCGTGCGTTGCCGCTCGACGTTCTCGGTCTTCGCACGTTCGACCGCGGCGCTCAGCGCTTCGACCTCTCGCTCTTCCGTCGAGACCGCGTCGAGGATCGCCGCGAGCCGCGTCTCGTCTTCGCGATTCCGCCGCCCGAGCTCGAGCAGCACGCGTCCGCGATGTTCGATCTCGATACCGAGCTCCGCGACCCGCGCCGCGCTCTGTCCGCGGTCGCGATCGAGCCGGACGCCCTGGTCGCGAGCATCGAGCTCCTCGCGATCCAGCATCTCCAGACGCGTCTGGGCACGGCTTCGCGTGGTGCGAATCTCGAACAGCGCCTCCTGGCGAGCGCGGAGCTCGCTCTCGGCCGTCGCCAACCGCGTGCGAGCAGCTTCCCGCTCCGTCTCGAGCCGCTCGATCCGCGCCGTGAGATCGGCCTCCGCTTCGCGCAGCGTGCCGCGACCCTCGTCGATCTGCGAGAGATCCCGCTCGAGACGCTCGAGGCGGCGGCGCGCGAGCTGGAGCTCGACCCCGCGAATCTCGAGCTGGCACTGCCGGTAGAGCTCGGCGCGCTTGGCGAGCCTGCGATAGAGCGCGATGTTGCGGTCGATCTCCTGCAGGATGTCGTTCGCGCGCGCGAGATTGTCCCGCGTGCGCTCCATCTTCCGCTCCGCGGCGAGCCGCCGATCCCGATAGAGCGTGGTGCCTGCCGCTTCTTCGATAAACAGCCGGATGTCCTCCGGCTTGGCGTTGACGAGCTGCTCCACCCGGCCCTGCTCGATCAGCGCATAGGCCTTGGTGCCGACGCCGGTGCCGAGGAAGAGCTCGGTCACGTCCTTCAGGCGGCACGGGCGGTTGTTCAGCAGATACTCCGACTCGCCCGAGCGGAAATACCGTCGCGTCACCTGGATCTCGGGAACCTCGCGCAGCCGGCGACAGATCTCGGAGGAGTCTTGCACCTCTTCGGCCGGCTCCTCGTTCTCGAGCACGAGCGACACTTCCGCCATGCCCGCCGGACCCCGCCCCGATTCGGTGCCGTTGAAGATCACGTCCTCCATGGCGTCGCCACGGAGCCGCTTGGCTGATTGCTCGCCGAGAACCCAACGCAGCGCGTCGACCAGATTCGACTTACCGCAGCCATTCGGGCCGACGATCCCGCTGGTTCCCGGGGAGAATTCCAAGCTCGTCGGGTCTACGAACGACTTGAAACCGCAGAGATCGAGGCGCTTGATGCGCATGTGGCGACTCTCACACAGGGCCCCGAGAGAGTCAAGGCAAAAACACTACAGAATGTGGCGATATTGCTACGCCACCACTACATCTAGGAGCCAGCTCCGGCCGAGCGTGCGACCAAGCTGGGAGACTGCGCCACAGATCGCTCCCGTTGGTCGCGAACCAGCTCCGGCCAGGCAGCCTACCAAGCTAGCGCTCCACGAGCTCCGTATTCCAATACGCCGCATCCACGGTCGACAGGAACGGCAGCCACTCGCGGTGGCGGCGCAGACTCCACGTCTCGAGCACGAACGGCGTCCAGTTTGGCCGGAGCGGCTGGCGAAGCAGCTTCATTCCCGCCTCGTCGGGAGAGCGGCCACCCTTGTGACGGTTGCAGCGCAGACACGAGCAGACGACGTTCTCCCACGTCGACGTTCCGCCCTGCGAGCGTGGAATCACATGGTCGAGGTTGAGGTCACCGCGTGAAAACGATCGGCCGCAGTATTGGCAGGTGTTGCGGTCGCGAGCGTAGACGTTGAAACGGCTGAAGCGCACGTGCCGCTTCGGCACACGATCGTAGGCAACGAGGAGGATCACTCGCGGCGCCCGCATCGCGCGGTTGACGAGACCGATCGTATCGCCATTCACCGAAGCCGACAGCGCTGACCAGCTCTCGAAGTCGAAAGTCTGGTACTGCTCGTTCACCGCCCGCGCGATGCCCTGATAAAGAAGCGAGCACGCGCGCCGCACCGACGTGATGTGGATCGGCAAGTAGGCCCGGTTGAGAACCAGGACCTTGGTGTTTAGTGCACTCGCTGTTTCGAAGGAAACCTCCGCAGAATCAGCATTTTGCGTGACGCTAACGGGGGGTCGTCAGGAAGTCAAGGCGCCGTCCCGGGGGTGCCTGAAGCGCCGCCCGGGACGTTGCGCTCTACGTCGGTCGTCTCTATACTTGCGTGCTCACTAGAGCTTGCCGTTGATTGATTTGCCGCCTCCCCATCGACGGCGCAACCACGTGAAAAAGCAAATCGTTCTCAACTGTACCCCCCAGGAGACCCGTGTCGCGATCCTGGAAGCAGGCGAGCTCGCCGAGATCTACATCGAGCGCCTACGCAGCCGCGGAATCGTCGGCAACATCTATAAGGCGAGAGTTCAGCGGGTGTTACCTGGCATGCAGGCGGCCTTCGTCGACATCGGCTTCGAGAAGGCTGCCTTCCTCCACGCCTCGGACTTCCTCCACGAGATCACCGAGCTAGCGTCCTTGGTCTCCGCATCGCCGAGCGAGGAGGCGTCCCCTGCCGGCGACGAGATTGGAGGAGCGGAGACCGAGACGGACGCAGCCGCGGAGGAGTTTTCCGTGGATTCGGTCAACGGCGAATCGGAGGACGAGGCGGGGGGTGGTGATGCCGCGCCCGTGCAGGGCGACGAAGCGACCGCCGAAGCGTCGGCCGTGGGGCCCCGTCCGCGCCGCCGCGCAACGGGCGCCCCGCTCGAGACGAAGCTCTCTCGCGGCCAGGAGATTCTCGTTCAGGTGTCCAAGGAGCCGATGGGTACGAAGGGCTCGCGGGTCACCTCCTACATCAGCCTCGCCGGCCGCTACCTCGTCTTCATGCCGACGACGAACCACATCGGCGTCTCGCGGCGGATCGCCGAGGAGCAAGAACGCAAGCGGCTGAAGGATTTGGTGATGAGCCTGCGCCCGCCCGAGGGAGGCGGCTTCATCGTGCGTACCGTCTGCGAGGGATTGTCCAAGCGCGAGATCCAGGCCGACATCAATTTTCTGACTCGGCAGTGGGACCGCATCGCTCGCAAAAGCGAATCGGCGGTGGCACCCGCCATGCTCTACTACGACCTGGATCAGGTGCAGCGCACGGTCCGCGACCTGCTGACGCCGGAAGTGGGCCGCATGTGGGTGGACTCGCCCCACGAGCATCAGCGGATTCTTGAGTTGGTCGAGACGCTGGCGCCACGACTGAAGGGGCGAATCGCACTTTACGAAGACGCCGAGCCGATCTTCGCACACTTCGCGATCGAGGCACAGATCGACAAAGCCCTCGAACGCAAGGTCTGGCTCAAGTCCGGCGGCTACTTGGTGATCGAGCGCACGGAGGCGCTCACCGCCGTGGACGTCAACACCGGCCGCTACGTCGGCAAAAAAAATCAGGACGAGACCATTCTCCGCACCAACCTCGAGGCGGCCGAGGAGGTGGTGCGGCAGCTTCGGCTGCGCAACATCGGCGGTCTCATCATCATCGACTTCATCGACATGGAGAAGGCCGCCGATCGCCACCGCGTTTACGAGACGCTTCAGGAAGCCGTCCGCCAGAAGGACAAGGCGCAGACCAAGATTCTCAAGATCTCGGAGCTCGGGCTCGTCGAGATGACGCGCAAACGATCGCGAGAGAGCCTCGAGCAACTCCTCTGCTCGCCGTGTCCGCACTGCGAGGGCACCGGACATGCGAAATCTGCCGCGACCGTGTCCTACGAGATTCTGAGAAGGGTGCAGCACGCCTCCGCGTTTCCTGCCGAAACCTCACGCGTGCTGGTCAAGACGAGCCCCGCGGTGGCAGCATTCCTCTCCGACTCGGAAAGCCGCGTGCTCGATCAGATCGAGAAGGCGATCGCCAGGCGAATCATCATCAAGGCGCAGGAGACGTTCCGATTCGGCCAGTACGAGATCGTGGCGCAGTGACAAGCAGGCTACCGGCTTCCGGCTACCGCAAAAGACTTAGCGAAGGCTTTGCCTGTAGCCTGTAGCCTGTAGCCTGTAGCCTGTAGCCTGTAGCCTGTAGCCTGTAGCCTGTAGCCTGTAGCCTGTAGCCTGTAGCCTGTAGCCTGTAGCCTGTAGCCTGTAGCCTGTAGCCTGTAGCCTGTAGCCGTCTGTCTTCACCCCACAGTGGCCGCCGCGCTGTTGATCACCGGCTCGCCGCGCTCCTTCGTGCGGGCTTGGACGAGGATCTTGCCGCCCTTCGCGTCCCACATCTCCGTGACGATCGTCTCGCCCGGGTAAACGACGCCGGCGAACCGTGCCTCGAAGTCCTTGAGGTGGCTCGGCTCGTTCCCGCAAAAGCTCTTGAGCAGCGCCCGGCCGACGTGCCCGAACGTGCAGAGCCCGTGGAGGATCGGCTTGTCGAATCCACCGATCTTGGCGAAGTTCGGATCGGCGTGCAGAGGGTTCATGTCGCCCGAGAGCCGGTAGAGAAGCGCCTGCTGCGGCAGGGTCTTCATCTCGACGACCGCGTCGGGCTTGCGCTCCGGCGGCGCGTTGCGCGAGCCGGACGGGCCGCGATCACCACCGAAGCCGCCCTCGCCACGGGCAAACGCACCGAACACGTTCTTGAAGAGGAGCGTGCCCTTCGCGTCCGCCGTTTCGGTCTCGGTGACGACCAGTGCTCCCTTTCCCTTGTCGTAGATCGCCGTGACGGTCGGCGTCGTCGTCAGCCTGCCCGACGTCGGGATGGCGCCGTGGAGCTCGATCCGCTGCTCACCGTGCAACACCATTAGCGGATTCACGTCCATCGCGCTGCCCATGGCGAAGAGCGCGGGGAAGGCCGGAATCACGGCGAAGGTGGGCAGCACTTTCAGGTCCTGCTCGTATACGAACTCGAGATCCTCCGGCCCGCAACCGACGCCGAGCGCGTACAGGATGACGTCCCTTTCCGAATACTCGTACACCGAAGAGGCGAGCTGCTTGCCGATGACGCTCAGATTGACGGGCATGGTGGCCTCCTTCCCGCCGAGGGCGGCTCCTCACGCAACACGCCTATTTCGGCAAGCCGAGGATCCGCTCACCGACGATGTTTCGGTTCACTTCGGAGGTGCCGCCAGCGATCGTCAGCGACGGCGAGTGCAGGATGCTCGTCAGCCAGCGGCCGCGGTCGAGCGCGAAGGGTGAATCACCCTCGACGAGCGCTTGCGGACCCGCGAGCTCCACCGCGAACTTGGTCATGCGCTTGGTCAGCTCGGTCGCGGAGAGCTTGCCGATCGAACCCTCGGGGCCAGGCGGCGAGCCCTTCAAGCGCTTGGTCAGGCTACGCAGCCCGTTGAGCTTCCGCGCTTGCACCTCGATCGCAAATTGGGCGAGCTGCTGGCGAACGTAACTATCCTTCGTCGCCGGCTGGCCGCCCCGTCGCGTCTTGCGAGCGAGCTCGATCAGATGGTCGATGATCTGCTCCGAACCGAGCTCGCTGATGCCTGCGCGCTCGTGCATCAGCGTGGTGATCAGCACCTGCCAGCCGGAGTTCAGTGGCCCGAGTAGATTGGCCTTCGGCACGCGTACGTCCTCGAAGAAGATCTCGTTGAATTCGGAGTCACCCGTGATCTGCCGTAGCGGCTGAACGGTGATTCCCGGGCTCTTCATGTCGACGAGCAGGCAAGAGAGGCCCTTGTGCTTCGAGGCCTCGCCGTCGGTTCGGACGAAGAGCTGAATCCAACCCGAGCGGTGCGCCAGCGTCGTCCACACCTTCTGACCGTTGACCAGGAAATCGTCGCCGTCGGGCACGGCGCGACACTGGAGCGAGGCCAGATCGGACCCGGATCCGGGCTCCGAAAGGCCCTCGCACCAGATCTCGTCGCCGGCGAGGATCCTTTGCAAATGCCGCTGCTTCTGCTCCTCGGTCCCCCAGTGCATGATCGCCGGCCCGGCCATCATCACGCCGAGCACGTTGCAGCCCGAGGCAAGCGTTCGCCTGCCGAGCTCCTGGTTGAAGATGATCTGCTCCATTAGAGTCGCGCCGCGCCCGCCGTACTCTTTCGGCCAGGAAAGGCCAACCCATCCGCCAGCGTAGAGCTTGCGGTGCCAGGCGACCAGGCGGCTCCATTCCTCGTCGTCGGCCATCGACCTGCTGCTACGTGCGAGCCTATCAGCGCCGCGAGGACGATTCTTGTCGAGCCAGATCCGCACCTGCTTGCGAAACTTTTCTTCTTCTGGCGTGTAATTGAAATCCATTGAACGCCTCCGACAACGAAAGCAAATCGCCTCCCCGGCGTTCAAGTCAAGCGCCCGCGATCGCCACGCGCGCCCGCTCGATGCGAACGATCTGTAGCGGGTTGATCCTGCTCTGCGCACTGGCGCCGGCCGTCGCGCGGAGCGAGAGCGCGCCTGCGGTCGGCGCCAGCGAAGTCGCGGGCAAAGACGCGACACTGCTGCTCCAGCGAGCGAACGCCTCGTTTCGAGTCTACGCCTTCCGCGACGCGGCGGCGGTGCCGATCCCGTTCCAAGTAGACGAACGTGACCACCGCAATCACTGGGCAGACGATCAGGGTCCGCAACCGGTGCGCGACGAGAGCCCGGGTGTATTCGACGAGAACGACGTGGTGGTGTTCATGAACCGCGACCTCGGTGAGAAGGGGGACCCAGCGAAGCTCCCACACGGCGCTTCGACGTGGATCGAGGTCCGCGTCGGCTCCAACGACAAGCCACTCGGATATGCCTATTTGGGCGCATTCGACTCCCCACCCGCGATTCCCTCGGATCAGCCGGCCTACGCTCGCTACGATCCAGCGAAAGATGCGGTATATGCCGATCGCTATACCGTCCGCTTCGGCTCGCCGCTGCCCACCTATCTTGCGCTCGTCCACCATCAGGGCGAGAGCCCCGACAACGTCTTGAAGGCGGTCCGCGCCGACGGCGAGGTGCGGATCTTAGCCGGCTTGTTTCACTTCCAGCGTACCGAGAAGGACCTGAAGTACACGATCCAGGGCTATCGCGGCGGACCCGTGCGCGCGATTCGCTCGGCGAAGTACTGGATAGGCCTGCCGCTCGGCTTCAAAGCCCGCGGTCGGGTGGAGCTGCTCTTCTATCGCGACTTCGTCGAAGCACGGGCGGAAGTGAACATCAGGATTCCGCCGCGTCTGGTTCCCGCCGACGGCCGCCTGAGAGCCTTTTTCGATTTTCGCGATTTCGCCGGCGGGCAGGTACTGGGGCCCGACGGCCTACTCGCCGAGCCGATCGGCGGTCAGATGACGGAGGCGAAGCGGCAGTTCGCGAGCCGCCCGGTCCGCTGGTCCGCGCTTCTGCTACCGAGCGGTCAGAGCTTCTTGCTCGCGGTGCGCCTCGGTGGCTCGTTGCAACGCCTCGACCAGCGGCTCTATCTCGACGAGTCGGTCGACCCCGCGCGCGGCAAGCCGTCCTTTGGATTCACGCTCGCGGGCATCAACCGTCTCGAAACCGGGGAGCAGGACCTCTCGGTCAACGCCATGGTCCTCGACTCGACGGCCGGACCAGAGGTGACAACGGCCGCGGGCGTGCTCTTGACCACGCCCGAGGTCGCCGTCACGCCGCTCGGAGGAGGATAGGAGGATAGCCTCGAGCCGCGAAGCTAGCTATTCGCGGCTGCCGCCAGGCCCGTGTTCACGTCCTCGCGCTCGACCGGGAAGATCCGCAGCGGCCCGGCGGGCTTCGACACCGAGAACGTAACGGCAACGATGCTCTTGATGTTGCGCTCGAGGTCGGCCACCTCGTCGAGCGCGAGGCCGGGGTCCAGGATCCGGCCGATGAAGAGGTCGCCCTTTACCTCGACGAGCTCGAGGTGTGCAGGGTCGCCCGCCTTGAATGCCGGCCGATGGGAGAGCTTGCCCTCGGCGTACTGCCGGCGCATCTCGGAACCGAGCTTGAGACCGAGAAACAGCTTCTGATCCGTTTCGATCCGCATGAGCCTACCGGATGCTCCCCACCAAGGGTTAAAACTACGCTCCCGGCAGAGGGGCTGTCAAATCCGACGGCTAGAGCTGACGGCTAGAGCGTGCCGATCCGCTCGGTCGCGCCGGCGACGCGGCGACGAGCACATGGTCGGAGCAGGTCACGTGGCGATCACCGAGCGGGTCGGTCGCGCGGGCGATCGCCAGGATTCTCGGCGCCGCCCGCCTCTCCCGGTCCGCCGTTTTCGCCGGCACTTGCGGGATGACCGGTAGGCTCAGCCCGAACGCGATCATTCGGGCTTCGGCAGAAACGCCCGGAGCAGGTCGATCGGCACCGGGAACAAAGTCGTCGAATTCTTCTCGGTGGCGATCTCGCGCAGCGTCTGCAGGTAGCGGAGGGTCAACGCCGCGGGCTCCCGGTTGAGGATCACGGCTGCCTCGGCGAGCTTCTGCGCCGCCTGCGCCTCGCCCTCGGCGTTGATCACCTTGGCGCGCCGTTCGCGCTCGGCTTCCGCCTGCTTGGCAATCGCCCGCTGCATCTCTTGCGGCAGGTCGATCTGCTTGACCTCGACCTTGGTCACCTTGATGCCCCAGGGATCGGTGTCGGCGTCGAGGATCGTCTGGATCTTCTCGTTGATGCGATCGCGCTCGGCAAGCAGCTCGTCGAGCTCGGCCTGGCCGCAGACGCTTCGCAGTGTGGTCTGCGAAAGCTGCGAGGTCGCGAACATGAAGTTCTCGACGTTGACGAGCGCCTTGTTGGGATCGATCACGCGAAAATAGACGACGGCGTTCACTTTCACCGAAACGTTGTCGCGAGTGATCACGTCCTGGGGCGGCACGTCGAGAGTCACTACACGAAGGTCCATGCGCACGGCACGCTCGATGATCGGGATGATCAGCACGAGGCCGGGCCCGCGCGCCGCAACTAGGCGGCCAAGGCGGAAGACGACCACGCGCTGGTACTCGTTCACGATGTTGACGGCCATCCACAGGAAGATCAGAGCGAGCACGACGATCCAACCGACGAAACCGAGAACCATCACGACCTCCCGTGCGGCACGACCACCAGCCGCAATCCTTCGATCGAGACGACTTCTATCTCGTTCCCGACATCGAGGGCACCTCCACCCCGGAGCTCGGCGTCCCAGAGCTCGCCCATCACCGCGACCTTGCCGCGTGGGTCGAGCCGTCGCCGCACGGTGCCGACCGTACCGATCATCGCCTCGCGGCCCGAAACGACCCGCCGTCGTTGGCTCTTCGCAACCAACGCGCCGATTCCGAGCAGCAACGACGCGAAAGCGACCACGGTGGCGCTGATCACACCGCGATTCACCATCAAGCCCGGGGCTTCGACGGTGTGGAACAGCAGCAGCGAACCGGCGAGCAAGCAGAGGAAGCCGCCGATGCCAAGCGCTCCGAAGCTCGGCACGAAAAGCTCGGAGAAGAGCAGGATGATACCGAGACCCATGAGCGCGGCGCCGGTCAGATTGACCGGGACGATCGAGAAGCCGATCGCCGCGAGCAGCAAGCAGATCGCGCCGACGACGCCCGGGGCAATCACGCCCGGATGCGTGAATTCGACGTACAGCGTGGCGGCGCCGCCGACGAGAAAGAGAAAGATCACCGTCGGCTGCGACAGGAAGAAGTAAAAGCGTTGCTCGCGGGTCATCTCGATCTCGTGAAACTGCGGATCGGCAGTCTTCAGGCGGAGGACGGTCTCGCGCAGCTTGACCTCGCGCCCGTTGACCGCCGCCATCAGTGCTTGTCGCGAGGGCGCGATCACGTCGATGACCTTCTTCTCGAGCGCCTTCTCGGCCGTGATCGATGCGCTCTCGCGCACCGCTTCGGCAGCCCAGGAAACGTTGCGTCCGCGCTGCGAGGCGATCGCCTCGATGAACGAGACCGCGTAGTTCTCGATCTTCTTCTCCATCGCCTCGTTCGGCTTGTCGCTCGGAAGGATCGACACGGGATGTGCCGCGCCGATCGTCGAGCCGGGCGCCATGGCCGCGACGTGCGCCGCGAGCGTCACGAATGTGCCGGCGGAGGTCGCCCCCGCTCCGCTCGGCGCGACGTAGACGATGACCGGCACGGGAGCGCCGAGAATCGCCTGCACGATCTCTTTCGTGGTGTCGAGCGAGCCGCCCGGGGTGTCGAGCTCGATCAGCAGCGCGTCGGCGCCGCCCCGCTCGGCCTGCTCGAGCGCGATCGACAGGTACTGGAGCACCGGAGCGAAGATCGGACCGCGCACCTCCATCGTATAGATCCGCGACGCCGCTGCCGGCGCGGCGACGAAGAGCAAGAACACCAAGACCGTGAGCCGCTTCACCAAGGAAAGAGTATCGTATGGGCTGGAGTGCTTTGCCAAGGCCGGTCTACGTTTGAAAGGGCATGTCCGCGGCGATTCGCTCGGCGGACTTGATGCCCGAGGGAAACCCTCCAGGGCTTCCGCGTCCTCGAGCTCGCCGGCCTGAGCGAAGCGGAGTACGGCGATCTCGAGGCAAAAGGGGTCTTCGAGCAGAGGCGGTCGGCGATCCGCCTTCGGCAGAAGACGTCACGGGGTGTTTGCCGACGGCGGAGAGCCAACCGCCGCAGCCAATCTTCCCACCGCCTCATCGATACCGATCCGCGCGAGATCGTCCGTGGCCAGCCATCTCGGGCCGCCGCGCGCGACCCAGAGGCTCCTGAGATTGTAGGCGAGTGGCTCCTGCGTGACCGTATAGTCCGCCTTCCATGCGGGCTGCTTCTCACCCGCCGGAACCAGCAGGAACTGAATCGAGACCGAGGCCGGTTCGGTGACGCCGTACGCGCTGCCGACGCGCTCGCGGTAGACCGCGATCGTCGCGGCCAGGGTCCCATCCGCGCGGAGACGGGCGGCGAGCGAGCCCGCGCGGCTCTCGAGGCTGTCTGCCGGGATCGAGTCGAGCGCCGCTCTCGTCTGCTTCGCATCGACCACCGACCATGACGTCTGGCGCGAGGCCGCCTCGACGAGCATCCGGCCAACCAGCGCAGGCGCCTCGGCGGGAACGTTGCCGGCGCTCGCCGGCGACGGGCTCACCGGCATCACCGCGAGCGTCCGGATCGAAGGGAGATCGTGCCTCGCCGAGACCGTGAGCGGTGGAGTCAGCGCGCGGCTGCAACCGGCCGCGGCGACCAACCCGAACACCATGATCCATCTCATCGGTCCACTTTGATCGATAGCTCGCGAAGCTGCTTGTGGTCGACCTCGCTCGGTGCGTCGGTCATCAAGCACACCGCCTTCTGCGTCTTCGGAAACGCGATGACGTCGCGGATCGACTCGCCCCCGCAGAGAAGCATCGCCAGCCGGTCGAGCCCGAGCGCGATTCCGCCGTGCGGCGGTGCGCCATAGGCGAGCGCATCGAGGAGAAAGCCGAACTGCGATCGCGCATTCGATTCGGAGATGCCGAGAGCCGCGAACACGCGCTGTTGCACGTCGGGCCGGTGGATTCGGATCGACCCGCCGCCGAGCTCATAGCCGTTGATCACGATGTCGTACGCCTGAGCGGTGACCCGCGCCGGGTCGCTTTCGAGCCGATCGAGGTCCTCGTCACGCGGCGCCGTGAAGGGATGATGGACGGCCGCCCAGCGCTTTTCTTCCTCGTCCCACTCGAAGAGCGGGAAATCGGCGATCCACAGAATGTCCCAGCGCGAGCGGTCGATCAGGCCGAGCTTGTGGCCGAGATGAAGGCGGAGCTGCCCGGCGGCCTTCGCCGCCACCCCCTCCTCGTCTGCGACGAGAACGAGCAGATCCCCGACCGTAAGGCCTGCCGCCTCGGTGGCCTTTCGCTTTTCCTCGTCCGACAGAAACTTGGCGACCGGCGACTGCCAGCCGTCGGCGTTGATGCGAATCCATACCAGGCCCTTGGCGCCGAAGCTCGGCGCCAGCGCGACGAGGTCGTCGAGGTCCTTCCGCGAGAAGCGATCGCCGGGCACCTTCAGGCCGCGCACGACACCACGCGTCTCGAGAACCTCGCGGAACACCTTGAATCCCGAGCCGGCGAAGGCGGCCGAAAAATCGACGATCTCGAGACCGAAACGGGTGTCCGGCTTGTCGCTGCCGAATCGGCGCATGGCCTCCGCGTGCGACAGGACGGGGAACGGCGCCGTCAGCTCTACGCCGATCGTACGTCGAAACACGTCGAGCATCAGGCCCTCGATCAGTCGGTAGATCTCCTCGGGGCGCGTGAAGGAAAGCTCGACGTCCACCTGCGTGAATTCCGGCTGTCGATCCGCGCGCAGATCCTCGTCGCGAAAGCAGCGAGCGATTTGGAAGTAGCGGTCGAATCCCGAGACCATGAGCAGTTGCTTGAAGAGCTGCGGCGACTGCGGCAACGCATAGAAGCGACCGGGGTTCACCCGGCTCGGCACCAGGTAGTCACGCGCGCCTTCCGGCGTGCGGCGCGTCAGCGCGGGCGTCTCGATCTCGACGAAGCCTTGGCCGTCGAAGTAGTCGCGGACCGCCTTGGTCAGGCGATGGCGCAGCATCAAATTCGACTGCATCTTCGGGCGGCGGAGGTCGAGATAGCGGTAGCGTAGGCGCGTCGTCTCGGCGACGTCCGTCGCATCGTCGATCGGGAACGGCACGGGGCGTGTGGCGTTCAGCACCTTCAGCTCTCGCACCATCACCTCGATCTCGCCGGTCGGTAGATTCGGGTTCAGCGTCTCCGCGGGGCGCTCGACGACCTCGCCGAGCGCCGCGACGACGTACTCGGCCCGGACTTCCCCCGCCCGCTCGTGCGTTTGCGGCGCACGCTCGGGGTTGAACACCAGCTGGACGACTCCCGTCCGGTCGCGGAGATCCACGAACAAGAGGCCGCCGTGGTCGCGTCGGGCATTGACCCAGCCCATCAGCGTGACCGTCCGCGCCACGTGCGACCGGCGCAGCTCACCGCAGAGATGGCTCCGTACCCAGTTGCCGAGACTCTCGCTCAAAGCGCTCCCCCTGTTTGGCTGGGCCGCAGCGCGCGCAGGATCGCCGATGGATCGAGCGGCGTCTCCGCTTGCGCCTGGCTACGCATGTCGCGCAGCACCGCCGTACCGCGTGCGAGCTCGTCGTCGCCGACGATCAACACGAACGCCGCTCCGAGCTTCGCGGCCCGGCGCATGTGGCTCTTCAGGCTCTTGCGACCCGGCTCGATCTCCAGACGGAGCCCGCGCCGGCGGAGCGCGCGGGCGAGGCGAAATGCGCGCGCTTCGGCGCGCTCGCCGAGCGGCGCCAGGAAGAGGTCGAATTCCGACGCCGCCTCCACGCCGTGCAGCGCGAGAACCAGCCGCTCGACGCCGAGCGCGAAGCCGACGCCGGCAACCGAGGGTCCGCCGAGGCTCGCCACCAAGCCGTCGTAGCGTCCTCCGCCGCCGGCTGCATTCTGTGCGCCGAGACCCTCGGCCACGACCTCGAACGCTGTCCGGCAATAATAATCGAGCCCGCGCACCATGCGGGGATTCAGCGTCACCGCGACCGATTCGGCCTCGAGCCGCTCACGGACTGCCCGGAAGTGCTCGGTACATGCCTCGCAAAGATGGTCGATCATGACCGGAGCGTCGCGGGTCTTCTCGGCGTCCTCCTTGCAATCGAGGATGCGCAGCGGGTTCGTCTCGAGGCGACGATTGCAGTCGGCGCAGAGAGATGCCCGGCGAGCTTCCGCGTAGCGGCGCAGCTCCTCCCGATAGGCGGGGCGGCAGCTCGAGTCGCCGAGCGAATTGATTTCGATCCGCGCGGTGACAAGACCGAGCGCCGAGAAATAGTCGCTGAGCATCACCAAGAGCTCCGCGTCGACGAGCGGGTCGTCGCGGCCGAGCACCTCCGCGCCGATCTGGTAGAACTGACGGAAGCGGCCCTTTTGCGGCCGCTCGCGGCGGAACATCGCGCCGAGATAGAAGAGCTTCGAGACCGGTTCGCGCCCGTAGATCCCGTTCTCGATGTAGGCGCGAACCACCGAGGCGGTGCCCTCGGGGCGCAGCGTGAGCGAGGTCCCGTCGACGTCCTCGAACGTGTACATCTGCTTCTCGACGATGTCAGAGGTCTCGCCGGCGGCGCGGGCGAAGAGCTCGGTGCGCTCGAGGAGCGGGATGCGGATCTCCGCGTAGCCGTAGCCGCGGAAGATCCGCCGCGCATCGTCCTCGAGACGGCTCCACACCTCCGTCTCGGGGGGCAGGATGTCGCGAAATCCTTTGACGGCGTTGATTTTCATCGCTCGCGTGAGGTTATTGGAGAAGCCGGTGCGATCCTCCCGGACCGACTCTTAGCTGAATCGTGGAAGTATATCACTTTCCGACCGACCTCGAGCGAATCATCGAAGACGTCGCGGGCGGGCTGCCCAACGACACCAGGCGCCTCGCCGAGAGCGTCCTCGAGCTCTCCGATCTCTTCGTCGGACGCGCCCCGTGGCGCGGCGGGTACGCCCGCTCCGCCGAGCTTCGGCGCGCCTACCTCCGCTACTACCTGCCGGTCAATCTGCCGAAGATCCGGGTGCCGCTCGCCGAGTGGCTGCGCCGAGATCCAGGCCGTCTTGCCGGCGCGAGCCTTCGCTGTCTCGACCTCGGCTCCGGCCCGGGAAGCGCGCTGCTCGGCCTCGCCGACTTCGTGCGCGGTCTTCCGGTGGAGGACCGTCCGCGCCGGCTCGAGATGGTGGCTCTCGATCAGTCCTTCGAGACCTTGAAGGACGCCGAGCGGCTTCTCCGGCGCCTCGCCGACCGCACACCGGTCGCGATCGAGTTTCAGCCTCTACGGCTCGATCTCGTCTCCGAGCGCTCCGATCTCTTCCCGCTGGCGTCGGCGGCGGGCCGCTTCGACCTGGTGATCGCCGCGAACGTGATCTGCGAGATCGTGCGTGAATCCGCCGATTCCGATGACGGTCTGGACCGAGCCGCGGCGGTCGTTTCCGCTGCGGCGGAGGCGCTGCTGTCCCCGCAGGGCGCCATCCTCCTGATCGAACCTGGGCTGCGAGAGACGGCGCGAAATCTCCATCGTCTGCGCGACCGCTTGCTCGCTTCGACCAGGCTCCACGTCCAGGCCCCCTGTCTCCACGAAGAGCCGTGCCCCGCTCTCGCCGCCGACCGAGACTGGTGCATCGCCGATCTCGCTTGGGAGCCTCCGGCGATGGTGAGCACCATCGACCGCCGCACGGGTCTCCGCAAGGGCTCGCTCAAGTTCGCCTATCTGGTGCTGACGCTCGAGTCGCCCCCGCCGTTGCCCTCGACCACATGGCGCGTGGTCAGCGACCTTCTCGATCTCAAAGGCGAGCGCCGGGTCTATCTCTGCGCGGAGGGGCGCTGGATCGTCCTCGGCCAGCTGAAGCGGGACGAAGGAGCCGCGGCCGAGACGTTCAGGTCACTCCGGCGGGGAGACCTCGTGGAGATCGGCGGCATCGAGCCGAAGGGCCCGCTCTTCCGCTTGCCGCCGAGCGGCACGATTCGGCGCGTCGATCGGACCGTCACGCGGCGCCGTCGCGTATGATGCGGCCGAGCTCGGCGGCGTCGCGAGCCAAGAGCTCGGGCGGGTTCGCGAGCAGCCCCTCGGGATCGAATCCCCAGAGCACCCCGCACATCGCGATCCGCGCCGCCCGCCCCGTTGCCACGTCGACCGCGGAGTCGCCGACGAGCAGCGCCTGTGACCGCTCCGCTCCGCAGAGCGTCAGCAAGTGCTCGACGCCCCGCGGATGGGGCTTGCGCTCCGGGAAGGTGTCGCCGCCGACGACGTCAGCCAGGTCGTGGAGGAGATCGAGGCCAGCGAGAATCCTCCGTGAAAGCGCCTCGGGCTTGTTGGTGATCACCGCGAAACGAACGCCGAGCGGGACAGCCGAATCGATCATCTCTGCCATGCCCGCATACGGTCGAGTGTGATCGAGGCAATGCTCCGTGTAATGCTCGAGAAATCGTCTCACGCCCTCGTCGTGGAGCTCCTTTCGTTCCACGCCGAGCGCGCGCTCGACCAACACGCGGGCGCCATGGCCGACCAGTCGCGCCACCTCGTGCGCGGCGAGCGGCGACAGCCCGAAGCTTCGCCGCACGTGGTTCGTGCTGCCGACGAGATCGAGCCGCGTGTCGGCGAGCGTGCCGTCGAGGTCGAGGAGGACGACGTCGAATCGAGGCGCGCTCACCTAGCAACCTCCCGGCGGAGGATCTCCGCCACGCGCTCCGCACCATCGGCGGCGAGGCGCGTCTCGCCGACCGGCCGACCGAGCAACGATTCGAGGGGCCCTCGGATCGCGCCCTGCTCGAGGTCGTCGAGCGCGATGAACCGCGCGGTCGCGTGCTCCTCGAGGGCTCGGACCAGGATCGGCGCCTCGGGAAACTCGCCGCGCGCCGTATAGAGAACGCGAACCGCGTTGACCAGGCTCGCGGCCACGATGCCGTATCCGGGCTTGGTGACGACCACGTCGCAGGCACGCAGCAGCAGCGTGTAGTCGATGTCGGGCCGATCGAGAGAGAGGAGGTTCGCCGGTGGATCGCGAAATGTCTCGGTTGCGAGGAAGAGAATCTCCGGCATCTCCGCGAAGCGCTCGACACGGATCCCCGTGAAGCCGAGGCCACCGAAGCTGAGCAGCACGAGGGGCCGCTCGGCCGGAAGACCGAGCCGGTCGCGCGCCTCTGCTCGCGTGCAGCCCGAGCGCCGCGCGACGAGCGGGAGATCGACGACCGAGCGGAACGCGTCCATGTCGGCGTGGAACGGCAGACGGAGTGCATAGCGTGCCTTGCCGTAGCACGCCGCGGCACGCCGCGCGTGCGTGGCAAATCGTCCGTCACGCTCCGCGTAGCTCCGGTACACCCACTCCCAGTCGAAGTTGCCGAGCGCGATGCTCGGCAAACCGGCGCGGTCGGCGGCGGCGAACGCGAGCGGCGGAATGTCGCCGATCACGAGCGCGACTCCGGTTTCGTCGAGCCACGCCGCTTCTTCGGAAACTCGCCGCTCCCAGCTCCGCTCGAGCTCCGCGAGGCTCGCAAGCGTCGCCTCGAAGTCGATCGTCAGACCATGGGGCTGCACCATGCCGACGTCGCTTGCCGCTCGATGAATGAGCACTCGGCCATCGGCGCGCGGGAAAAGCCACTGCGGCGCGACCGAGCGGACATGTACTCGCAGCCCCGCGTCAAGCGAGAGGAGTCGGGCGACCACCTCCGCGACGCGCACGGCATGGCCGAAACCGTGGCTCGACACGTAGACGGCGATCGACGGCATTACGCCGGCGCCGGCCGGTTCAGACCCCGAACGACTCCCCGCAACCGCACGTTCGGGTCGCCTTCGGGTTCAAGAACTTGAAGCCTTCCTTGTGCAGCCCGACCACGTAGTCGATGGTCACGCCTTGCAGGTACGGGGAGCTCTGGCCGTCGATGAAAAGCTTCAGACCGCCTCGCTGGACGATCGTGTCATCGGGGCGCGCCTGGTTCTCGAAGCTCATCGAGTACGACATCCCCGAGCAGCCGCCGCTCGCCACCGCGATCCGGACACCGTAGTCGGCGCCGAGTTTCTCCTGCGCCATCACGCTGCGGAAGCGCTCGACAGCAAGGTCGGTGAGAGCGATCAAGCCCCCTTCGGAGGCCGCACCGCGCGCGGGCTCGGCATGGACGTGAGTCTCGGACATTGGTTTCCTCTGTTCATTGGTAACAACGGCTCGAAGCCGTGTCAACGAAGCGTTGAAAACACCCGCCGCGGATGGTAACTCAATCGAGCTTTCGCCGCAGTCTCCGGACTTCGGGAAACTTCGAGATCGATGGTCGTGACCAGTCGGCTTCCCGAAAATTCTTCTCCGTTCGGGAATCCCTTCGAATTCAACTCCCCTCCTGGCTTCTTTCGCTGGCGGCATCGCTTCGCGCAATTCACCGCCGCCGCGACCTTCGTGCTGATCTTCGTCGGCGGGCTCGTCACCAGCACGGGATCGAGCCTCTCGGTGCCCGATTGGCCGCTGTCGTACGGGCAGTTCTTCCCGCCCATGGTCGGCGGGGTTCGCTACGAACACGGACACCGGATGGTCGCGGCCACCGTGGCGGCCCTCACGGCCGCGCTGGCGATCTGGACCTTGCGGGAAGAACCTCGTCGCTCGGTGCGCCGTCTCGGGGTGGCGGCGCTCTCGGTGATCCTGCTTCAGGCGCTGCTCGGAGGCGTCACCGTGCTGCTCCGTCTGCCGACCGCCGTTTCGGTCTCGCACGCGGCTCTCGCCCAGGCGTTTTTCTGCCTCGTCGTGGCACTCGCGTTGATCACCGGTAAGGACTGGCTCTCGACCCCAGCCGAGCACGACATAGACCCTTGGCTCGGTTGGCTGAGCATCGGCACCACGGCCGCCGTCTACTGCCAGCTCCTCCTCGGCGCGGTGGTGCGGCACACGGGATCCGGCCTCGCGATCCCGGATTTTCCCCTCGCCTACGGCAGGCTCGTGCCCGAGTTGGCCTCATTCGGCGTCGCCATTCACTTCGCCCACCGTGTCGGCGCGGTGATCGTTTCGGGGCTCGCGCTCGCCACCGCGGCGCGCGTCTTTCAAGCGCATCGCCGCGATCCGCGACGAGTGCGCCCGGCCATACTGCTGCTCGTCCTGGTGGTGATCCAGCTCTCGCTCGGTGCATCGATCATCTGGACCCGCAAGGCGGCACTGCCGACGACCGCTCACGTGGCCGTCGGAGCAGCGATTCTGGCCGTGAGCCTCGTGCTCGGGCTGCGCAGCCGTCGCGTCCGGCAAGCCTCGCCGGAGTGGGCCGCGAGGTCTCTGCCGCAACGAGCTTCGGGATGATCCCCGCGCGGGAGGCACCGTTCGTTGCGGTCCGCGTCGCCGGGGCACGCCGCATGCTCGCCTACGTCGACCTCTCCAAGCCTCGCGTGGTCGGGATGATCGTCGTGACGACGCTCGTCGGGTTCTATCTCGGCTCGCGCGGGCCGACGGACGCGTGGCTCCTGTTCCATACCCTGGCGAGCACCGCGCTCGCCGCGGCGGGCACGCTGGCCTTGAACCAGTACCTCGAGCGCGACCTCGACGCGATCATGCTCCGCACCCGCTCGCGGCCGCTTCCCGCGGGCAAGCTCGAGCCGAATGAGGCGCTGCTGTTCGGAAGCCTGGTGGCGGGGTTCGGAATCGTCTACCAAGCCTGCACCGTGGGATCGCTCGCCGCGCTGGTGACCTCGGCCACGACCGCCTCGTATCTCTTCTTGTATACGCCGATGAAGCGCTGGACGCCCTTCTGCAGCCCCATCGGCGCCGTGCCCGGGGCACTCCCGCCGGTTGCCGGCTGGGCCGCCGCGACGGGACAGCTCGACGTCGGTGCGTGGGTCCTCTTCGCGATTCTGTTCCTCTGGCAGCTGCCGCATTCGCTAGCGATCGCACACATGTACCGCGACGACTATGCGCGCGCCGGGATTCGTCTGTTGCCGGTGATCGACCCGGATGGCGGCGCGACCGGTCGACAGACCGTGGTGAACAGCGCGGCACTGCTGAGCGTCGCGTTGCTGCCGACGCTCGTCGGATTGAGCGGTGGGCTCTACTTTTGCTCCGCGCTGGCCCTCGGCCTGATGCTGCTCGGCTTCTCCGTTCAGCTCGCGCGCACCCAAGCGCTCGGCGACGCCCGACGGCTGCTGTTCGCCTCACTCGTCTACCTGCCGACGCTGTTGGCGATCATGGCCGCGGACAAGCTGTAGGCAAGGGTTGAAGGGCACGCCATCGATCCTGGCGCAATCGAGGGCGCCCGGCCTCTCCGCGTCCGCGTCGAACCGAGCCATCGCGCGGTTCGGCCTTTTGCTCTTTCTGGGGAGCGAATCGATGTTGTTCATGGGGCTTCTCGGCGCACTCGCCGTGTTCCGCTGGCGTGCCGACCGATGGCCGCCGCTCGGGCTGCCGCGCTTGCCAGTCGCCGTGACGGCGGCGAACACGCTGCTTCTCTTCTCGAGCACGATGCCGATCGCGCAGTCGTTGCGGGCCGTGCGCGGCGGCGATGCCGCGAGCTTCGCTCGCTCTCTCGCCCTGGCGACGCTCCTCGGCATCGGCTTCCTCGCCATCCAAGGCTCCGAGTGGGTACGGCTCGTCGGCGCCGGACTCCGCGCCTCCAGCGGTCCCTACGGTGCGACCTTCTTCGCGCTGATCGGCTGCCACGCGCTGCACGTTTTGGGCGCGGTCGTCTGGCTCGTCATTTTGCTGGTCGGTGCCCGTCAGGGGCGCTTCACGGTCGAGCGCCACCTCCCCGTCGAGCTGGGAGCGATCTACTGGTATTACGTGAGTGCGGTCTGGGCGGTGATCTTCCCGTTCGTGTATCTCGGCCTGCGATGAACAGCGCGAAATCTTCTTTGCACGATGCTTCTTTGAACGACCATTCTTCGACCGAGTGGATCGAATGCGTCCTCGGCAACCTCGCATCGCTCGGCGTCTCCGTGGTCGAGGCGGCTTCGTGACGGTCGCCGACCTGCCTGCGTTGAACGCGTCGCTGAACGGTCTGTCGGCGATCCTGCTCGCGACGGGCTTCGGCTTCATCCGCAGGCGGCAGATCGAGCGCCATCGCGCGTGCATGGTGGCCGCGTTCGGCGTGTCGACGGCGTTTCTGGTGTCGTACGTCGTCTATCACGCCGAGCACGGCTCGACGCCGTTCTCCGGACAGGGTTGGATTCGGCCCGTGTACTTCTCGCTGCTCGCGTCTCACGTCTTGCTGGCGATCGCCGTTTTACCGCTCGCGCTCGTGACGCTCTATCGCGCCTGGCGCGCCGACTTTGCAGGGCACCGGCGCATCGCCGAGATCACCTTTCCGATCTGGATGTACGTCTCGGTGACCGGCGTGCTCGTCTACTGGATGCTCTACCAAGTCTACGGAGAGCGCTCGCCATGATCGAGGTCGGATCGATTCGCGTGCACCTGCTGAACGACGGCTTCTTCGCCATGGACGGCGGAACGATGTTCGGCGTCGTTCCGAAGCGGCTGTGGTCGAGGCTCGTTCCCGCCGACCCGGAAAACCGCATTCCGATGAGCCTCCATTGCCCGCTTGCGGTGGACGGCCGAGACGCGATTCTCGTCGACACGGGTCTCGGCGAGCGGCTCTCGGAGCGCGAGCAGGCGATCTACAAGGTCGATCGCCGCGGCGGACTGATCGCCCGCCTGCGCGAGATCGGGCTCGCCCCCGAAGATGTCACTCACGTCATTCTCACGCACCTGCATTTCGACCATCTCGGTGGCGTGGTCACGCGCGACGACTCGGGGCGCCTTCGGCCTGCCTTCCCGCGTGCGCGACACTTCGTCCAGCGGATCGAGCTCGAGACGGCGGAGCGGCCGACGGACGAGCGCTCGAAAGCCGCGTACCACCACGCGCCGCAGTGCCTGGATCCGCTCAAGGAGGAAAAGCTTCTCGAGGTGCTCGACGGTCCGAGCTCGCTCACCCCGCGGCTACGGGTCGTCGTGACCGGCGGGCACACGCCGAGCCATCAATGCCCGATCTTCGCCTCCGGCGGCGCGACGTTCGTGCATCTCGGCGACATCGCCCCGAGTCGCGCGCACCTGAAGCCGGCGTGGAATCAGGCCTACGATCTCGATCCACTCGAAACCATGACGATCAAGAAATACCTCCTCGAGCACGCAGCGCGGGAGGGTTGGTGGGTCTCCTTCGACCATGACCACCAAATCGCCTGCGGACGGCTCGCTCCGGCATGGGAAACGGCAGGCGAGATGGTCAACGCCGCGCCGTTCGCATCTTTGCCGTGATCGGCCGCGGCGCGCTCCTCTTCACCGTAGGGTTTGTCGGCCTTACGGCGTTAGTTTCCATCGTTGTCTTTGGGCTTCTTTGCGTGCTTTATCAGCCCGGCTCGGAGGCCTAGTGTGTCTCTTCCACCACCTCACCGAGATTCGATGAATCGGGCTCAATCGCGTGTCGTGATTGCGTGGGCAGTTTTCACGATTAGCCTCAAGGGCTACGATCTCGACTCTGTCCTCGCGGAGGCCGATGAACTTCTTGCAGAACGGCCTTGACCGTCCGCGCGACGGGAGTTTCTCTGTTAGCTACGCGGCCGCGAACCGCGCAACGGGCACCGCGCGCTTTGACGCGGCCTGACGCCGGGCCTTGATGCGGTGGAGCGCATGGAGCGTTGCCGCCGTGAAGTAACTTTCGCCGCACGCGGAACAGCGCACTACGGGGACACCTTCGACGACAAGGAGATCTCGGCCCTGGCCGTAGCTGCGAGTAACCCGCTGGATTCGGGCCGCCTTCCGACCGCAGACGTCACACACCGATGGTCGTTCTTTACGCACGGTAGACCGTCAGGATAATCAACTTCCCGAGGAGGCTCAATCGCCCGATGACCTCGACGTTCTCTTTTGCCTCGGTCTGGCCCGAGACTACGTACTTGAACTGAGCGGTACGCCGATCACGCTGGCGTTCGACGATTCTGCCCGTGAGGACGACGTGCTCGACGTCCAAGATGGTAAGACCGTCGTCCTCCATCTCCTCCTGCGCGTGGGTGGTCACGAGATATGTCAGCGCACCCACGCTCTGGCGCATGCGACGAAGGACACGCTCGTACATGGGTGGACGCTTGTAAGCGGAAGATCACCGTCCTTGGCCGGCGTCACGACGCCGTCTCTTTCTTCTTCAGTCTCGCTCGATTCTCCTCGATAAACTGCCGAAGCTCCTCGACGTGGCCGAGAAGCTTGTCCCACTGCTCCTGGTAAAGCGTCACCGGAAAGCGCCCGAGACCGTAGACGGAAACCGCTCCCTTCTCGGACACGCGAAACGAGACCCCCCCAGCCTTCGTTCGCTGCTCCTTGAGACGCTCGTTCTCGGCCTGCAGCCGTTCGAGCTCCTTACGTATTTCGTCCTCGGACATCCCCGCCTCCTTTCGATCGTTCGACGATAGGCTTCGCGTACGCAGTACCACAAGACGGAAGGGCGTCGACGGCGAAACGCGACGTTTCAGCCGTCCCGCGCGTCGCCGTCAGTCGCGAACGGGAATCTCGAGGTCGCCGAAGAAGAACGCGATCTCTTGCCGTGCCGTCTCCGCCCCGTCGGAGCCGTGAACGGCGTTGCGCTCGACGTTCGTGCCGAAGGCCTTGCGGATGGTTCCCGGTGTCGCCTTCGCCGGATCCGTCGCGCCCATTACCTCGCGGTTCTTGGTGATCGCGCTCGCACCTTCGAGCGCCATGACCAAGATCGGTCCTTCGGACATGAACGTCGTCAGGCTCTGGAAGAACGGGCGCTCGTGATGAACGGCGTAGAAGCGCTCGGCGTCGCGCTTCGAGAGGCGGAGAAATCGAGCCGCCGCGACACGCAGTCCGGCGCGTTCCAGCATCGTCACGATCGCGCCGATCTGGTTCTTGGCCACCGCGTCGGGCTTGATGATCGAGAGAGTCCGTTCCATGGTTCAGGCGCCCTTTAATGCGGCCTTCATCGTCGTGCCGAGCTCGGCCGGGCTCTTGGCGACGCGAATTCCCGCCGCCTCGAAGGCTTTGATCTTGTCGGCCGCCGTCCCCTGGCCGCCCGAGATGATCGCGCCGGCGTGGCCCATGCGCTTGCCCTTGGGTGCGGTCTGCCCACCGATGAATCCGGCCACCGGCTTCTTTACGTGCTGCTTGACGAACTGGGCCGCCTGCTCCTCGGCGCTGCCGCCGATCTCGCCGATCAGGATGATGCCCTCGGTCTCTGGATCGTCCTGGAAGAGGCGCAGCACGTCGACGAATTCCATCCCCTTGACCGGGTCGCCGCCGATGCCGACGCAGGTCGATTGTCCGAGGCCGAGCTCGGTGAGCTGATGAACGGCCTCGTAGGTGAGCGTCCCGCTCCGCGACACCACGCCGATCGATCCCGTTTTGTGGATGTAGCCCGGCATGATGCCGATCTTGCACTCGCCCGGCGTGATCACGCCCGGGCAGTTCGGACCGATGAGGCGCACCTTGGTTTCTCCCATCACCCGCTTCACGCGTACCATGTCGGCGACCGGAATGCCCTCGGTGATGCAGACGACGAGATCCACCCCCGCGTCGACCGCCTCGAGGATCGCGTCGGCAGCGAAGGGCGGCGGCACGTAGATGACCGAAGCGTTGGCGCCGGTCTTCTTCACGGCCTCGGCGACGGTGTCGAAGATCGGGATTCCCTCGAAGTCGCTGCCGCCCTTGCCCGGCGTGACGCCCGCCACCATCTGCGTGCCGTACTCCTTGCACGCCCGGGTGTGGAATTGCCCGGTCGAGCCGGTGATGCCCTGGGTGAGAACTCTCGTATGCTTGTCGACCAGGATGCTCATCGCGCGGCTCCTGCGGCCTTGACGACCTTCTCGGCGGCATCGGCCATGTTCTCGCCGGGCGTGATGTCGAGCCCCGATTCGCGGAGGATCTTCTTCCCGAGATCGACGTTCGTCCCCTCGAGCCGCACCACGAGGGGCACCGAGAGACTCACCTGTTTCGCCGCCTCGACGACGCCGCTCGCCACCACGTCGCACTTCATGATGCCGCCGAAGATGTTGACCAAGATCGCCTTCACGTTCTTGTCGGAGAGCAGGATCTTGAAGGCCGCCGTCACCTTCTCGGTGGTGGCGCCGCCGCCGACGTCGAGGAAGTTGGCGGGCGAGCCACCGTAGAACTTGATGATGTCCATCGTCGCCATCGCCAGACCGGCGCCGTTCACCATGCAAGCGATGTTGCCGTCGAGCCCGATGTAGCTGAGGTCGTACTTCGCCGCCTCGACCTCGCGGGGATCCTCTTCGGCGAAATCGCGCATCGCTTGGACGTCGGGGTGGCGGATAGAGCGCGTTGTCGTCGAAGCCCATCTTGCAATCGAGTGCCAGCAGGTCGCCCTGCTTCGTCAACACGAGCGGGTTGATCTCGGCGAGCGAGCAATCCGATTCCGTGAATGCCTTGTAGAGGCCGGTCATGAATGCGACTGCCTTGTTGATCGAGTCCTTCGGGATACCGAGGGCGAAGGCGAGGTTACGCGCCTGATACGCCTGTAGACCGATGGCCGGGTCGATCACTTCGCGAAGGATCTTCTCGGGGTTTCGCGCCGCGACCTCCTCGATCTCCACCCCCCCTTCGCTCGAGGCCATCATCGTCAGGCGACCGACCGCGCGATCGAGCACTACACCGAGGTAGAGCTCGCGCGCGATGTCGCAGCCTTCTTCGACGAGCACGCGGCGGACTTCCTTGCCCTC
Source organism: uncultured delta proteobacterium (assembly GCA_963745025.1). Classification (GTDB taxonomy): domain Bacteria; phylum Desulfobacterota; class Binatia; order JACPRU01; family JACPRU01; genus CAVQIG01. The sequence continues at coordinate 247,199 of CAVUWD010000002.1, read as the reverse complement.
GGGGCCCGTCTGGTGCGTGACGAGCTTCATGCCGATCATCTTCGCGGCGATCTCGCGGGCCTCGGCGGCACTCTTGGCGAGCTTGATGCCGCCACCCTTGCCGCGGCCGCCGGCGTGGATCTGCGCCTTCACCACGCACAGGCTTCCGCCGAGTTCCTTCGCCGCCGCTTCCGCTTCGGCCGCTGTGTTGGCGACCTTGCCGCGCGGTACGTTGACCTTGTAGCGGCGGAGAATTTCTTTCGCCTGGTATTCGTGGATGTTCATGTCGCGCTCTCTCCGGTCAGCGGCTACCGACTACCGGCTACCGCGAAGACCAGGCTGCGTGATGCCGCAAGCCGTCATTTGCCAAGCACCTTGTCCATGGCGGCGACAAGCTCCTTCACGTGATCGACGGAGGCCGCGAACTCCTTCTTCTCCTTCTCCGTGAGCTCGATCTCGACGACCGCTTCGACCCCGCCGGCGCCGATCCGAACCGGAACGCCCGCATAGACCCCGCGGACGCCGTACTCGCCTTCGAGCAACGCCGCGCACGGCAGAATCCGCTTCTTGTCGAAGAGGTAGGCCTCGGCCATCTGGATGGCGGCGCTCGCCGGCGAATAGTACGCTGAGCCGGTCTTCAGCAGAGCAACGACCTCGCCGCCTGCGTTGCGCGTGCGCTTCTCGATCGCCTCGAGGCGGTCGGCGGGGATCAACTTTTCGACGGGCACGCCCCCGACCTGGCAGTAGCTCCGCACCGGCACCATGTCGTCGCCGTGGCCGCCGAGCACCAGCGCCGAGACGCTCTCGACCGAGACGCCGAGTTCCATCGCCACGAACGCGCAGTAGCGAGAGGAATCGAGCACGCCTGCCTGGCCGACGACGCGCTGCTTGGGGAAGCCCGTCACCCGCTTCATCAGCGTGACCATCGCGTCGAGCGGGTTGGTGATGACGATCACGAATGCGTTCGGCGCATGTGCCTTCAAATTGTTGGCGACGTCGGTGACGATCTTGGAATTGATGCCGAGCAGGTCGTCTCGGCTCATGCCGGGCTTGCGGGCCACGCCCGCAGTGACGATCGCCACGTCGGCGCCGGCGATGTCGTCGTACTTGTTGGTACCGACGATCCGGCAGTCGTATCGTTCGATGGGTCCGGCTTCTAGCAGGTCGAGCGCCTTGCCCTGCGGGAGGCCCTCGATCACGTCGAAGAGGACGATGTCGCCGAGGCGCTTCAGGGCGGCCAGGTGCGCGAGCGTTCCGCCGATCATACCGGCGCCGATGAGAGCGATTTTCTTTCGAGCCATGGCTAGTCTCCTGCTTCGCTACCGGCTACCGGCTACCGCAAGGACATCACTGCGTCTTTGCGGGTAACCGGCAGCCGGTAGCCTCTTTACATGTTCTCCACGATCGCCTGCGCGAACTCCGAGCACTTGAGGAGTTTCGCTCCGGTCATCAGCCGCTCGAAGTCGTAGGTGACCATCTTGTTGGCGATCGCCCGCTCGATGCCGCGGACGATCGCATCGGCGACCTCTTTCCAGCCGAGGTGCTCGAACATCATCACGCCCGAGAGGATCACCGAGCCCGGATTGACCTTGTCCTGATTCGCGTACTTCGGTGCGGTTCCGTGCGTGGCTTCGAACACCGCGTGCCCGGTCAGGTAGTTGATGTTGCCGCCCGGCGCGATGCCGATGCCGCCGACCTGTGCGGCAAGAGCATCCGACAGGTAATCGCCGTTCAGGTTCATGGTGGCGATCACGTCGAATTCGTCGGCGCGAGTCAGGCACTGCTGGAAGGTGATGTCGGCGATGGCGTCCTTCACCAGCAGCTGACCGGCCGGCGGCTTGCCGCCGCAGTCGTCCCAGCCGATCGCCCGGCCGGCGTATTCCCTCTTGACCAGCTCGTAACCCCAGTCGCGGAACGCCCCCTCGGTGAACTTCATGATGTTGCCCTTGTGCACCAGGGTGAGGCTCTTTCGCTTGTGAGAGATCGCGAAGTCGAGCGCCGCGCGGATCAAGCGCTCGCTGCCCTCGCGAGAGACTGCCTTGATGCCGATGCCGCTCGTCTGCGGAAAGCGGATCTTCTTGACCCCCATCTCGCGCTGCAAGAAGGCGATCACCTTTTTCGCTTCGGGGGTCTCGGCTTGCCACTCGATCCCCGCGTAGATGTCCTCGCTGTTCTCGCGGAAGATCACCATGTCGACCAGCTCGGGACGCTTCACCGGGCTCGGCACGCCCGGGAAATAGCGGACCGGCCGCAGGCACACGTAGAGATCGAGGAGCTGGCGCAGCGCGACGTTCAGCGAGCGGATCCCGCCACCGACGGGGGTTGTGAGCGGGCCTTTGATGCCGACCCGGAACTCGCGGAACGCATCGACGGTTTCGTCGGGAAGCCAGCTATCAAACTGCTTGAAGGATTTCTCTCCGGCGTAGACTTCCATCCAAGCGATCTGCCGCTTGCCCCCGTAGAGCTTCTTCACCGCCGAGTCGAAGACGTGAACCGAGGCTCGCCAGATGTCGGGGCCGGTGCCGTCTCCCTCTATGAACGGAAGGATCGGCCGGTCCGGCACCTCGAGCTTGCCATCACGGAGCCGAATCGGTTCTCCGGCAGGCACCTTCGAGAGCTTGTACTCCATGCGCGATTCTCCTCTCAGCTAGAGCAACGCGCGTTTGTAGCGTTCCGCACCGCGAGCCGCAACTACCCGCCGCCGAACCCGGCAGGAAAGACAAGAGCCCGCTTCGCTGGCGCCGGCGGGAGGCCGCCTCTCATATACGCGCAGCGGAGGGAAGCCCCGTCGCACGCGACACTGGCGTAGCTTCGGAAGTCAGGGACGGCGACGCCGTTCTAGAGGCGGACTTGCCCGTGTTTCTCCGCTCGACGCCGCGCGGCAACGGTGCCTCCGGCGACCTCGGTGAGATCTCGCTCGCGGACCTCGAGCGCCACCAGATCCAGCGGCTGCTCGAGACGAAGGCCGACCTGGGCACGGTGGCGAAGATTTCTCGGCGTCGGCCGCACCACGCTCTGGCGAAGGATCCGTGTTACGGGCTGCGGAAATGAGCGATTTCGAGTCTCCCGGGCTGCCACCGACTACACGCGCGCTCGTGAGATGAGCGCTATCACTGCCGCGCGCGAAACAAGATCCGGCGCGCCTGTATGGCGATGACGTTCGGCACGTTCTTGCTCCTTGCGAGGCGGGAGATCTCGCGCTCGGCGAGCGTCACGAGGAGCTTCAGCGCTTTGCCCACCGGAGTTCGCGCGTTCTCCACCAGCGCGGCGCGCACGGCGTAAATCTTCGTCCATTCCCGGCTGTCGGCGATCATCCGGAGGACCTCGTCGTCGGTGTTGCGATCCTTGGAGAGCATGAGGATCTCATCTTCGGAGATGCGCGGGTTCTGCAGCACGAGGCGGGGAATGATCTTGTTCGTGTCGCGAAGCAGAATGGCCCGCGCGTCTTTGTTTCCCTTGAGCGCGAGCTTCACCTTCTCCGCAACGGTCATCGTCCGGATCCTCGCCCACAACGCCTTTTCGGGGACGGGCGCGGGCGGCTCGTCGACGAGATCTCTGGGGACCGAAATCGAGTCGGTGCCGGCAACGACCTGTTCGGCCACCGCGATCGCTTCCGCCCCGTCGTCGGGACTCTTGGGATCCGGCATCGAACGTTTGACCGGGTCTTGGCGGTCCGGTGATTCGCTCAGCCCTTGGCGGCGTCGACGATCTTCTGGGCGAGGTGCGCGGGCACTTCCTCGTAATGGGAGAATTCCATCGCGAACGCGCCGCGACCGCTCGTCATGCTGCGTAGATCCGAAGCGTAACGCAGCACTTCTGTCATCGGCACCACGGCGTGGATCACCTCCTCGCCGGATCTCGCCTCGACCTGCGAGACCTTTCCCCGCCGGCTGTTCAGGTCGCCGATCACGTCGCCCATGGTCTCGTCCGGCGTCGTGATCTCGAGCTTCATCATCGGCTCGAGCAGGATGGGCTTGGCCTTTTCCACGGCGGCCTTGAATCCCAGGGAGCCGGCGATCTTGAACGCCATCTCCGACGAGTCGACGGTGTGGAACGAACCGTCGTAGAGCGTGACCCGCACGTCCTGCATCGGATAACCGGCGACGTGCCCCTCCTGCATCGCCTCGCGCACCCCTTTCTCGACAGCCGGAATGTAGTTTCGCGGGATCGCTCCGCCGACGATCTTGTCGACGAACTCGAAACCTTTGCCGCGCGGAAGCGGCTCTACGTCCAGCCAGCAGTCGCCGTACTGTCCGCGCCCGCCGGACTGCTTCTTGTACTTGCCCTGGGAGTTGGCTTTGCCCTTGATGGTCTCGCGGTAGGGAACCTTCGGCGCCTTCAGCTCGACCTCGACACCGAACTTGCGCTTGAGTCGCTCGACCACGATCTCGACGTGCTGCTGGCCGGCTCCCGACAAGATGATCTCGCGGGTCTGCGCATCGCGATGCACGCGCAACGCCAGATCTTCCTCGAGAAGGCGGTGCAACCCCTGGTTGGCCTTCTCCTCGTCGGCCTTGGTCTTCGGCTCGATCGCGAACGAGATCGACGGCGACGCGTCGGGAAGCGCCGGGTACGCGATCGGATCGCGCTCGTCGCAGAGCGTGTCGCCGGACAGCGTATCCCTGAGCTTCGTCGCCGCCGCGATTTCGCCCGCGACCACTTCCGTGACCGGCTCCTGCTTCTTGCCTTCGATCTTCAGCAGATGACCGATCCGCTCCTTTGTGTCGCGTATGGCGTTGAGAGCGGTTGAATCGGCCTTGAGGCGGCCGGACTCGACGCGAAAGATCGAGAGCTTGCCCGCAAAGGGATCGATCACGGTCTTGAACACGAACGCCGACATCGGCGCGCCGGCGTCGGGCGGGCGCTCGAGCTCGTCGCCGGTTTTCGGGTTCGCGCCTCGCGCCGCGCCGGCGTCGAGCGGAGACCCGAGGCAATCGACAATCGCGTCGAGAAGCCCGTGGACGCCGATCATCCGCGTCGAAGAGCCGCAGAGCACCGGCAGGAACCGGCGCGCAATGACGCCCGCTCGAAGCCCGGTCTGGATCTCTTCGGGCGCGAGCGAGCCGTTTTCGAGATACTTCTCGAGGAGCTCGTCACTCGCCTCCGCGACGGTTTCGACGAGCCGGTCGCGCAGTTGCTTCGCGCGTTCCGCGAGCACCGCCGGAATCGCTTCCTCCCTCGATTGCCCAGTCTCGCCGGTGAACAGCACCGCACGCTCGCGGAGCAAATCGACGTGGCCTCGCAGCTCGGCCTCTTCTCCAACAATGGGTAGCGACAGCGCCACGACCGGAATCTGCAGCGCCTTGCTCGTCTGCTCCAACGCATTCTCGAGATCGACCGCCTCGCGATCCAGATGGGTGACGAAGCCGACGCAGCCGAGCCCCTCTTCCTGCGCCCAGGCCCAGAGCCGCTGTAGCTCGACCTTGACCTGGCCGCTCGGGGAAAGCACCACCACGGCTCCATCGACGGCACGCATCGCCTGCCGACTCTCGCTGAGGAAGTTGGCATATCCCGGCGTGTCGACGATGGTGACTTCATGCTTCTTCCACTGCAGATGGTGAAGCGACGCGGAGATGCTCACCTTGTGACGGATCTCCTCGGGCTCGAAATCGAAGAACGAGGAGCCGTCGTCCACCCGTCCGAGCCGGTTCACTTTGCCGGCGGCGAACAGCAGTGCGTCGGCGAGCGAGGTCTTGCCCACCCCGCCCTGTCCGAGCATGGCGACGTTGCGGATCTTCGATACGTCTTCAATCGGCATCCGGTCTTCTCCCCCGCTACCGGCTACCGGCTACCGGCAAGGAGTTCACGTTGCCCTTCCGGTAGTCGGTAGCCGATCATCGATTTCGTTCATACAGAATACGCAGCCCGTCCAGCGTGAGAAACTCATCGACCTTCTCGATCGTCTCCGACTCCGGTGCCAACAGCTCCGCAAATCCACCGGTGGCGAAGACCCGCGCCGTGACGCCATTCTCCTTCTGAATCCGGCGAACGAGGCCGTCCACCATCGCCACGTAACCGTAGATGATGCCCGACTGGATGGCGTGGACCGTGTTGCGGCCGACGACCCTCGGAGGCTTTGCCATCTCGACGCGATAGAGCTTCGCGGCTCGCTGGTAGAGCGCCTCGAGCGAGATGCCGGGCCCCGGCGTGATCACCCCGCCGACGTACTCGCCCTTGGATGAGATGTAGTCGAAGGTCGTCGCCGTGCCGAAATCGACCACGATCGTAGTATCGTGCGTGCGCTCGTATGCGGCCACCGCGTTGACGATGCGGTCTGCCCCAACTTCTTTCGGGTTGTCGTAGAGAATCGGCATGCCCGTCTTGGTCCCGGGTCCGACCGTCATCGGTTCGACCCGTAAGTATTCCCGCGAGACGGCCTCCACGGTCTTCTGCATCGGCGGTACGACACAGGAGATGATCGCACCGTCGATTGCGGGATCGATCGCCGAGGCACCGAACAGCCCCCGCAGGAGCACGCCGTATTCGTCGACGGTGCGTTCGGCTTCGGTCTGGATGCGCCAGTGACGCATGAGCGTCTCGGCGCGGTAGACCCCAAGCACCGTATTGGTGTTGCCCACGTCGATCGCCAGTAGCATTCACGCCTCGGCCGGCTCATCCGCCGCAGCCGCGGATGACGGGCATGCCTTCTCGCTTGTCTCCTACAGGAACGCGCCAGAAGCGGTCAACGAAGCCACGAATCCGCGACGGAACGCTTCTGCCACAAGTTACGCGGCGACGTGAACCTGCCCCGAAGCGACGACGTTCGCCCATGCGAGCCGAGCTCACTCGCGTCATCATCCTCGCGCATCGCGATCCGCTCTTCGCGGAGAACCGCGGCGAAGTGAAGGCGGACATCGAGCGCCGCAAGGCCGACATCGCCACGCTCGAAGCCGAGCGCGCCTCGGTCCGGAAAGTCGTCGACGGTCACTGAGACCCGGAGAGGCCGGGCTCGAAGATTCCGGAGATGTCGCTCGTCGGCAGGTAGCCGAGCGCTTCGGCGTCCTTCGCAAGCTTCCCAAACGCATCCTGCAAGAGCTCGTCCGAGAACGACAGCCGTCGCCACGATTCGCTCAGAACCTGCGCCGGCATCTCGCGCGTGGTGAACGTTCGGATCGCGCGATTGACGACGGCCTGAGCTTCCGAAGGATGCTCGTTTAGCCAACGAACGGCTTCGTGCTGGCCGTCGAGCCACCGCGAGACCAGGCTTCGATGGTCGGCGAGAAACCGCGACGAGACTACGACGACCGTCGTCGGAAACTTCCACTTGGGCCACAAGCTGCGCTCGTCGACGAGCTCTTTTCCCCCGGCCTGGAGCCGGAGAACCGACGCCCAAGGCTCGGGCACCCAGGCCCCGTCGAGCTCTTTCCTCGCGAAGAGGCTGAGCGCGTCCGGATTGGCGACGGGCAGGACCGTCACGGTGCCCCCGCGGTCCGCGGTCTTCAGACCCGCCTCGCGCAGAAATGTCCTGAGCGCCACGTCCTGCGTGTTGCCGATTTGCGGAGAGGCGAGCTTCTTTCCGGAGAGGTCCTTCGCGCTCTGGATTCCGGCGTCTGCGCGCACGATCAGCGAAGCCCCGCCCATCGCGGAGCCCGCGACGATCCGCAGCGCCCGACCCTTCGAGCGCACGAACCCGGTGATCGCGGGACCGGGACCGACGTACCCGAGATCGATCTCGCCCGCGAAGAGCGCCTCGATCTCGGCGGGACCGGCGTTGAAGACCTTGGCCTCGATGGCCGCGTCGGGTCCCAACGCCTTGGCGAAGAAGCCCTGTTCGAGGCCGACCATCGCGACCGCGTGCGTGACATTCGGGAAATACCCGATGCGCACCCGCTCGCGGGCACCGACCGGCCCGCTCCAGAGGAGGGCCAACAGACCGGCGAGCATCCACACGTTCCGCGTTGTCCTGGAAACCTGCGTCACAGATCGCTCCCGTTGGTCGCGAACCATCTCCGGCCGAAGCGGCGTGCCGGGCGAGGAGCGTGCGCCACGGATCGCGCCCGTTGGGCGCGATCAAAGGGGATGCAACATCCTGCCGAGCTAGCGCTCATGCTTGTGAGCCGACGAGGCCCCAGCGTCTGCGGATCGCGCGCTCGGCGGCGCCGAACACCAGTCGATCGACGACGAGCCCTACCAGCACGATGAGGATCATCACCGCGATCACCAGGCTCATGTCGTTCAGGTCCCGTCCGACGGTCAACAAATGACCGAGCCCGGCGCTCACGAAGAGAAGCTCTCCTGCCATCAGCGAGCGCCAGGCGAACGACCAGCCGAGCTTCATGCCGGACACGATCGCCGGCAGCGCCGACGGCAAGACCACGCGCGTGTAGAGTGCCACGCCGCGCATTCCCATGGTCCGCCCGGCGCGGATCAGCAGCGGGGGCGTGTTCTTCACGCCATCGTCGGTGGCGATCACGATCGACAGTAGAGCCCCCATCACCACCACGAAGAGGATCGCGCTTTCGGAGAGTCCGAACCAAAGAATGGCGAACGGCAGCCAGCAGATGCTCGGGATCGTCTGCAGGCCGAAGATGAGCGACCCGACCGTGTCTTCCAGCAGCTTGAAGCGCCCGATCACGAGGCCGATGCCGATGCCGAGCACGAGCGAGATGCCGTAGCCGACGAGAATCCGGCGAAGACTGACCGCCACACCGAGCAGGAACGAGCCATCGCGCGCGCCGCGAACGAAGGTCGCGGCCACATCCTCGGGGGAGGGCAGCAGATAGCCCTGGTAGAGGCCGAGCCTAAATACCGCGTCCCAGATCGAGACGAGCAGAAGGAGAAACACGATCCGCCGGCCGCTGCCACTCCTCGCCCAGCTGCCCACGGATGGCTTTTTCGACTTCATCCCTCAGTTCCTCGAGGATCACGTTGGCCGCGCGGGCGATCCGCATGTTCTCCTTGTCGCGCGGGTGCGGATAGTTGATGGCGAGGACGCGCTTGATGGTTCCCGGGTGGGCCGAGAAGATCGCGACGCGATCTGCGAGGTACGCCGCTTCGCGTACGTTGTGGGTGACGAATAGAATCGTCTTGCGAGTCTCCTGCCAGATCTGCCTGCAGCTCCTCGTGCAAGATGTCGCGCGTCTGCGCATCAAGCGCCGCGAACGGCTCGTCCATCAGCAAGATCTTCGGGTCCATCGCCAGCGCGCGAGCGATCGCCACGCGTTGGCGCATGCCTCCGGAGAGCTCGTGCACGTAAGCATTTGCGAACCGCGCGAGGTGTACCATGCGCAGGAAGTGAAGCGCGCGGCTGCGCCGCTCCGCACGAGCCACGCCCATGCTCTTCAGCGGAAACTCGATGTTCTGAACGACGTTGAGCCATGGAAAGAGGGCGGCCTCCTGGAAGACCATGCCACGGTCCGCGCCGGCACCCGCGATGTCTCGCCCGCCCACCCGGATGCTGCCGCTCGACGGCGGCTCGAGGCCGGCGACGAGGTTCAGCAGCGTCGACTTGCCGCAACCCGACGGGCCAACGAGACAGACGAACTCGCCTTCGGCGATCGCGAGATCGACGTCGCGCAAAGCGGCGCTCGGGCCGCCGCCGTTGCGCGGCGCAAACGACTTCGAGAGCGCAGAGATCTCGAGAGAAGCCGCCATGGGTTCAAATTTGATACATGAACACCTTGGCGCCGGCTGCCGCTTCGCGCTCCTGCTCCTCGACCACATCGGCAACGGTGGTGTGATCGACGATCTCCGCTACCGCATCGCGCACCCGTTTCCACAGGGGGAAAAATCCGCACCGCCCGCCGATCTCACATTTCTCGCCGAGGGTGCGGCTTACGCACTGGATGGGCGCGATCGGCCCATCGATGAATCGAACGACCTCGCCGACATTGATCTGCCGTGCGGATCGCGCGAGGTAATACCCCCCTTCAGGACCCTTCTTGCTCTGCACGAACCGCCCTCGCTTGAGCTGTACCAGCAGGTTGGCGAGGAACTGCTTGGGGATCGTCTGCCGCCGAGCGATCTCTTCGATGCGTATGGGACCCTCCTTGCTGTTCTTGGCCAATTCCAGAAGGGCCCGTAAAGCGTATTCGCAGCGGTGGGAAATGCGCATAGATAACTTACTCGATTATCTCTATTATCTATCTGCGCGAGCCGAGTCAACGGAGCGAACGGGTCTGTCGGCGGTCTTCCGCTGTCAGCTGGAGACTTCCGGTCCCAAGGCCTTGAGAAACCTTTCAACTTCAAACATCACGACATCGAGTGATGCTGCGTGTTTGCAAAGTGCGCCGGCTACGATGCGGTGAGGAGGTTTACGTGCCAATTGCGCGGATCTACGTCCACACCCTGGTTCTCGTTCTTCTGACCTCGGCCGCCTGCGGCGGCGTGCACGGCGATGCCGAGGATGTCGGTGACTTGCTCTTCGGTAGCGGCGGCTCGATCCCGCGAGAGAAGCTCGGTGTACAGAACGAGTTCGTCGGCAACCCGAAAGGCAATCCGGCTGCCCAGGGCAACGACATCCGTTCCACGTTGGGGCTGCGGCACATTCGCGCGAGCTTCTTCTTCGACGAAGGGTTTCTACCGGGCGAGAACGCAGCTCCCGATTTCTCCCGGTTCGACACCATCCTCGCTTCGATTCCGCCCGACACGGATCTGTTGCCGATCCTCGCGTATGCCCCGCGGTGGCTCGCCAACCGCCCCGATTGGAAAGAGGTATTCGTCGCTCGCTATGTCATTCCCGTGCTCGACCGGTACGGTAGCGACGGCAGGATCGCCGGATGGGAGATCTGGAACGAGCCCGACGCGTTCTGTAACGGTCGGGGTGTCCCGCCGGGCGTGCTCGATTGCTCCCCGGGAGACTACGTGGACCTCGTCAGCCGAGCCGCTCCGGAGATCCGCAAGCGGAGCGGTGCGCCGGTGGTCGGCGCGGCCACGACGAGCATCAATCAGAGCTTCCCGCGTCATCTCGACTACAACAAGGACATGGTCGGTGCCGGCCTGCTCGGCTTCGTCGACGTCTACAACTTTCACTGGTACGGCGAGCAGCTCGAGAAGCTCAGCTTCGGCGGCATCGCGGACTTCCTGAACAGCACCGGCAAGCGTGTTTGGTGCACCGAGAGCGGCGAGCGGGGCTCGACGAATCAGCTCGGCCACGCTCAAGACGTCTTCCCCGAGCTCGACGACGAGATCGACCGCCTGGATCGGATCTACATTTTCACCTACTTCGACGGCGAGGGGCCCCCGAGCACCTACGGGCTCGTCGCCAACGACGGCATCGAATCCGACCTCTACCAGTTTCTGCGCGACAGCCAGTGAGCGATGCGGTGAAGAGCCAGCGGTGCTCGAGAGCGGTCCCCCAACAGTGTCGCGCCGCAACTTTACGTAACGGGCTCCCCGCGCGCACGTCGAGGCGTCCAGGCAAGTGTTCGGCTTGTTACTGTTTCCGGCGGGCTATATACTTTGGGCGAGACAATGAATCGACAGTGATGACGCAGCGTCGAACATGCTGTGCAGGGGAGCTGGCACGTCGACTAGCTAGCGCTGGTTCCGAGGGAGGACGCTGATGGATCAGCCGACCCGCACCTTCGAGCGCATCATCAAGGAAGACCGCGTCGCTCGCGAGAGCAAAATCTGGCGCGGCACCTTCCTCGAGTACCTCGACCTCGTCCGCGAAGACCCCACCATCCCCAAGCTCGCCCACGCCCGCCTCTACGACATGATCATCCGCGCGGGCACTGCCGACATCCACGACACCGACGACCCGCGCGGCCAAGCGGCTCTACAAGGACGAGTCGCTCAAGGTCTACAACTTCTTCGCGCGACGAGTTCTTCGGCATCGAGAAGACGATCGCGCAGATCGTCCGCTACTTCCACTCGGCGTCGCTGAAGGGCGAGGAGAGCCGCCAGGTGCTCTACCTGATGGGCCCGGTCGGCTCCGGCAAGAGCTCGCTGGTCGAGAGGCTGCAGCGCGGCCTCGAGGCAGCCGACCCGTTCTACGCGATCGAGGGCTGCCCGATGTTCGAGGAGCCGCTGCACCTCATTCCGCGCCACCTGCGGCAGGAGTTCGAGAAGATGCTCGGCGTGCACATCGAGGGCGACCTCTGCCCGGTGTGCCGCTTCCGGCTGAAGGAGGAGTTCGGCGGCCGCTACGAGGAGGTGCCGGTCGTCACGCGCTACTTCTCGAAGCGCAACCGCGTCGGCATCGGCGTCGTGCCGCCGGTCGACCCGAACAACCAGGACACCTCGGTGCTGATCGGCAGCGAGGACATCTCGAAGCTCGACCTCTACTCCGAGGGCGATCCGCGCGTGCTCGACCTGAACGGCGCGCTCAACGTCGGCAACCGCGGCATGGTCGAGTTCATCGAGGTCTTCAAGAACGAGACCGAGTACCTGCACGCCATGATCACCGCGACGCAGGAGAAGGTCATCCCGGCGCCGGGCCGCCACGGCATGGTCTACGTCGACACCGTCATCGTCGCGCACTCGAACGAGGCCGAGTGGCAGAAGTTCAAGGCCGACCACACCAACGAGGCGATCCTCGACCGCATCGTCGTCGTCAAGGTGCCGTACAACCTGCGCCTGTCCGAGGAGGTGAAGATCTACCAGAAGATCATCCGCAACTCGGACTTCCGCGCCCACGTCGCGCCGCACACGCTCGAGATCGCCTCGATGTTCGCGATCCTCTCGCGCCTCGAGCCGACCGCCAAGTGCGACCTGATGACCAAGCTCAAGCTCTACAACGGCGAAGAGGTCGTCGAGAAGGGCAAGCACCAAGAAGATCGACGTGCAGGAGCTCCGCGACGACGCCAAGCGCGAGGGCATGAGCGGCATCTCGACGCGCTTCATCATGAAGGCGCTCGACAACGCGCTCTCCGACAACGTCGAGGGCAACTGCATCAACCCGATCAACGTCCGCGAGGCGCTGATCAACATGGTGAAGGAAGCCGACCTCGCCGACGACACGCGCAAGCAGTACCTCGAGTTCCTGCAGGACATCGCTCCACAAGGAGTACCTCGAGCTGCTCGAGAAGGAGATCACCAAGGCCTTCGTCTACTCCTACCAGGAGCAGGCCGAGTCGCTCTTCCAGAACTACCTCGACCACGCCGAGGCCTTCGTCAACAAGACCAAGGTCAAGGACCGCAACACCAAGGAAGAGCTGCAGCCCGACGAGGGGTTCCTCAAGTCGATCGAGGAGCAGATCGCGATCATCGGCTCGGCCGCCGAGGGCTTCCGCCAGGAGGTCATCGCCTACCTCTGGGCGGCGAGCCGCCGCGGCGAGCGCGATCTCCTACCGATCCTACGAGCCGCTGAAGGAAGCGATCGAGAAGAAGCTCATGACCTCGGTGCGCGACATCAGCCGCATCATCACCAAGGCGCGCACGCGCGACGAGGAGCAGACGCGAGAAGTACAACGCGATGGTGAAGAACCTGCTCGAGAACGGCTACTGCGAGAGCTGCGTCGACGTCGTCCTCAAGTACGCCGCCAACAACCTCTGGAAGGACTGACCGGCCGCGGCGGCCGGCCGCTGCAGCCGCCCGCCCGTGAGCCGCACGTCGAGTCGATCTTCCGCCCGTATCGCGCCGTCGGACGCCGAGCGCAGCGACCGCTCCGCCGGCGACCGCGCTGCGTCATCGCGCAGAAGGTGCGCGAGTCGATCCGCGAGAACATCGCCGACATCATCGCCGAGGAGTCGATCATCGGGCAAGGACCGCGACCGGGTCATCAAGGTCCCGATCCGCGGCATCAGGAGTACCGCTTCGTCTACGGCGACAACGCGCCCGGGCGTCGGCCAGGGCGACGGCAACTCGCAGCCCGGCCAGGTGGTCGGCAAGGCGCAAGCAGCGAGGGCGAGGGCGGCGAGGACAAGGCCGGCGACCAGGCCGGGCAGCGACTACTACGAGACCGACGTCACGCTCGAGGAGCTCATCGACATCATGTTCGAGGACCTCGAGCTGCCCGACCTGGAGCGGAAGGCGCTCGCGCCAGATCGAGGCGACCGCCTCGCCAAGCGCAAGGGCTACCGCCCGGTCGGCATCCGCGTCCGCCTCGACAAGCGCCGCACCGTGCGCGAGCGCGCAAGCGCCAGCCGGCGACGCGGCGCGCAGTCGCGCGCCGCCGGACGTCGAGCCCGATCGACGACCGAGCGCTTCCCCTTCCACGACGACGACCTCATCTACCGTCACGTCGATCGACCGACGTGCAGCAGCGAGTCGAACGCCGTCGTCATCTGCATCATGGACACCTCGGGCTCGATGGACACGATGAAGAAGTACCTGGCGCGCAGCTTCTTCTTCCTGCTCTACCAGTTCATCTGCACCAAGTACCGCAACGTCGAGATCGTCTTCATCGCCCACCACACCGAGGCCAACGAGGTCACCGAGGAGGAGTTCTTCCACAAGGGCGAATCCGGCGGCACGTTCATCTCGTCGGGCTACAACAAGGCGCTCGAGATCATCCAGGAGCGCTACCATCCGTCGCTCTGGAACATCTACGCGTTCCACTGCTCCGACGGCGACAACTTCGACTCCGACAACCCGGCGGCGCTGCGCGCCGCGCAAGGAGCTCGCCGACGTCTGCAACCTCTTCGGCTACGGCGAGATCAAGCCGCTCGGCTCGCGCTACTACGAGAGCTCGATGCTCAACATCTTCCGCCGCCTCGAGGCCGACAACTTCCAGACGGTCCTGATCGAGCGCAAGGAAGACATCTGGCCGAGCTTCAAGGCGTTCCTCGCCAAGGACCGCGGGCAGCAGGACGGCTGACGCCGATGGCCGACCTACGACGCCTCGAAGGACCTCGAGTACTGGGACGCGCGCGATCCGCGAGAAGGTCGAGCGAGTTCGGGCTCGACTGCTACCCGCAGGAGTTCGAGATCTGCGACCACGACGCAGATGCTCGGCTACATGGCGTACTCGGGCATGCCGTCGCACTACCCGCACTGGTCGTACGGCAAGTCCTACGAGAAGCTGAAGACGCTCTACGACTACGGCGTCTCGGGCCTGCCCGTACGAGATGGTGATCAACTCGAACCCCGCGCTCGCCTACCTGATGCGCGACAACTCGCTGCTGCCTGCAGATCCTGACCATCGCGCACGTCTACGGGCACAACGACTTCTTCAAGAACAACTTCACCTTTCGAGCGCACGCGCGCCGAGTTCACGATCGGCGACGTTCAAGGCGCATGCCGACCGCGTGCGCACGCTACGTCGAGGATCCGTCGATCGGCATCGACAAGGTCGAGAGTCGATCCTCGACGCCGCGCACGCCCTGTCGCTGCAGTGCCGCCGCAACCTCGCGATCAAGAAGCTCGACCGCGAGGAGGAGCGCGAGCGCCTGCTCGACGCCGCGCGACCGCGCCGACGACCCGTTCCAGCGCATCCACCGCCGACGCGAGTATCGAGGAGCCCGATCTCCAGAAGGTCCCGCCCTCGCCCGAGGAGGACCTCCTGCTCTTCATCCGCGACCACAACCCGTTCCTCGCCGAATGGGAGCGGGATCTGCTCACGATCGTGCACGAGGAGGCGCAGTACTTCATCCCGCAGATCGAGACCAAGATCATGAACGAGGGCTGGGCCTCGCTACTGGCACAAGCGAGATCCTCGAACGCCTCGAGCTGCCGCAGGAGCTGCACCTCGAGTTCCTCGTGCGCCACAACCAGGTCGTGCGGCCGCATCCCGGCGGGCTGAATCCCTACCACCTCGGCCTCAAGATCTGGGAGGACATCGACGCGGCGCTACGACGACCCGAGCCCCGAGGAGCGCGGGAGCTCCATCGCTCGAAGGGCGAGCGGACGAAGCAGCTCTTCGAAGTCCGCGAGGCCGACCGCGACGCGTCCTTCCTGCGCCGCTTCCTCACCGAGGAGCTGATGCGCGAGCTCGATCTCTTCCAATACGAGCCAAAGGGCGACGACCTAGTCGTGTCGCGAGGTCTCCGACGAGGAGGGCTGGCAAGAAGTCAAGGAGACGCTGATCAAGAACGTCGGCATGGGAGGCGTGCCGGTCATCCAGATCGAAGACGCCGACTACGGCGACAACCGCGACGCTCTATCTGAAGCACGACCACGACGGCCGCGACCTCCAGCTCGAGTACGCGGAACGGACGCTCGCCTACCTGTACCGTCTCTGGGGTCGCGAGGTAGCGGTCGAAACCGTGATCGGCGGCAAGCGGATGCTGCTCGCGTTCAACGATCGGGGGATGTCCACCAAATCTCTCAAGAGCTGACCGGCGACCGACTACCGGCACCGCAAGAGCCCCCGCGACGTTTTGTCGGCAGCCTGAAGCCGGTAGCCGAAGCCCGCGATGCCCCTGCCCCGCCAGCGCTGAACGTGCCCGAAGACCCGCTCGAGATCCAGGAAGAAATCGGCAAGGTCGACCTTTGTCCATCCGTGGCGGCGCCAATCCGCTCGACGAACCTGCCGATGCCGAGATACCGGCCGCCCGCGCGGCGCGAGCGGCTTGAGACGCCTCTTTCGGCACCACCTCTCGCGCGCGCCTCAGCCGCGTCGGGCTAGCCTCGGTAGGTTGCCTGGCCGGAGCCGGTTCGCGACCAACGGGAGCGATCTGTGGCGCAGTCTCCTAGCTCGGCAGGATGTTGCATTCCCTTTGATCGCGCCCAACGGGAGCGATCCGTGGCGCACGCTCCCAGCGCTCAGGCTCGGAGGATTCGCTCGGCCGTTCGGGTCGCCAGCGCCATCACGGTGATCTGCGGCGGCACCGCGACCGAGGTCGGAAACACGCTCGCATCGGCGACGTAGAGGCCTTTGATTCCATGCGCCGCTCCGAAGGAATCCACCACGGACGCCCGGGCGTCGCGTCCCATCGGAAGCGTGCCTTGCGGATGAAAGGATAGAAACAGCGGATCGTTGGCGAGGATCCCTCGCTCCTCGATCACTTTGATGGCCGGCCGCCGGTGAATCTCGACGAGATCGTTGTACGGCAGGACCACGGACGTCGCCCCTGCCGCGAACAGGATCTCGCACGACCGGCGCATGGCGTTCATGACGTCGTGTTTGTCTTCGTCGTTCAGGCGGTACTCGATCACCGCCTGACCCCGCGGATCCGACGTGACCTGTCCGGAGCTGCGATCGTGCAAGAAGCACGCGATACCCGCCGTTCGAGCGTAGCTGTCCATCAAGCGGCGGTGATCGCGGCCGAGCCCGGGAAGCAAGGCGGCGGCGCCGACGGGTTGGGCGGCGGCTGCGACCGTCAGGTAGCCGCCGTCGATGGACTTGTCGAGATTCAGGAACTCGTCGACGACGTAGCTCTGCGGGATCCCTTGCCAGAATGCGATCGTCTCGTCGAAGACTCCGGCCACGACGACGTGGGGATGGAGATGCAGATTCCGCCCCGCGAGTCGATTCGGATCGGGAAGGCGGGAGCGGAACCAGAGCATCGGTGATTCCAGCGCCCCGGCGGCGAGCACCACCGTCCGCGCGTCGACGCGGAGCGCGAATCGTTTGCGGCTCTTCGAACGGAGGAACTGCCCTGTCACACCCGCGACGGCGCCGTGTTCGTGCCGCACCGTGTCAACGTGTACGTCCGGAACGATCCGCGCCCCCGCCTTCGAGGCCATGGCTAGATAGGTGGTGAGCGCATCACCCTTACGATCGTAGGCGCAGCCGATCGCGCAGTAGCCGCATCCGAGGCAATCCGTGCGGTTGTGTTTCATGAACCGGCCACGGAAGCCGAGCCGCTCGGCACCGCGCATCAGCACGCGGTTGTTCGCGTTGGCGTGCTCCGGCCCCATGTCCTTGACGCCGATCCGCTGCTCGACGCGCTCGAAGTAGGGGAACATCGCCTCGTGCGAGAGCTCGGCGAGCCCGAAGCGCTCCGCCCAGTGAGCGAGAATCTGATGCGGCGCGCGGAAGCACAGGCAGAAGCTGGCGAGCGTCGAGCCGCCGAGCGCTCGGCCCTGCGACACCAGCACCGTATAGTCCGCCGTCGGCTTGGTGCCCCGCTCGCGGTACAGCCGGGGGTACATTTCCTCCTCGCGCTGCGTGAAATCGTCGCTCGTCCAGTAGTGCCCTTCTTCGAGGAGAATGACCGACTTGCCTCCCGCGGCGAGCTCGGCGGCCACCACCGACCCGCCGGCGCCGGATCCGACGACACAGACGTCGCCAGAAAGCGTCACGTCGCCATGCACCGTCGAGGTCTCGAAAATCATTGCCGCATCACGAGACGAACGGCGTCGCCTTCTCGTAGGTGAAGCGGTGTTCCTCGGGTCGCCGCCCTAGCCACGGCCCATCGTAGCCGATCGCGTTCCAGGTGTTCGGCAACCCGTAGTAGCCGAGGGAGGCGAGCAGCTTGAGAGCCCGAAAGACGATCCGGCGCGCGCCGAGCGAGCTCTGCATCCAGCCGCGCAGATACTGCTCCTGATCGGAGCGCGCCAGGCGCGTGAAGCGCCTGCCCTTGAGATCGAAGAGGTGTGTGCCGTGCTCGAAGATCCGCAGCATCCAGTGAATGTCGCGCTTCACGCCGGAGCTCATCCCTGAGATCAGATGATCGACTTCGGCCGCAACGTCCGTCGACTCGTCCTCGAGGCCGAGAATCGCCCGGGCAACGGCCTGGAAGATCGCGTATTCTTCGTTGGAGAAGAAACGGAGCGGAACCGCTGGTTCGGGATACCCGCGGCACCCGCTCGGCAGGAACGCCGCCACGGCGACTAGCAGCAACCCCGAAGCGGTGCCACGAAGCAGCGTTCGCCGCCCTATCTCGCGCTCGAGGAAATCCACTACGGTTTGCCGCGTTTCGCGCTTCATTTGAGAGGCATTTCCTCTTCCATCCAGCCCTTGATCACGGGACTCGCGACCTCGCGGCGGATGCCCAACGTCTCATGTTCCGCTTGTCGAGCTGCCTCGGGCCCACTCGGCGGACACCTTTGGAACGGTTTTGCCTGCTTGCGTCTCGCCCCCGCTCTGGGACCGTTCGCGAATCGACTGTTTGAGACCGACGGCCGCCTCGTCAGAACGCCCCGCGACGTAGGCGCACAAACCCTCGAGATCTGTGTCGGTCACCGCCGCCATGGCAGGCGCGACGCAGAGCGATGCTGCCAGCAGCCAGTGACGCACACCGCGCATAGGGCGCGCAATAGTACCCGAGCGGAGAGAGGGTGTCACCTTCGGTGACCCGCTGCCCACGCGAGCCTCCCCTCCCACTCTGCTCACGTCGGGGCTATAATTCGCACGATGCCGATCTACGAATACCGCTGCAACCACTGTCGCAAGAAGGTGTCGATCCTCACGCTACGTGTCAGCGAGAAGGTTGACGAGCGCTGCGAGCACTGCGGCTCGACCCGCCTCACGCGTCTGCTCTCGCGATTCGCGATGACCCGCTCGGAGGAATCCCGGCTCGACTCGCTCGCCGACCCATCGAACCTCTCCGGGCTCGACGAGAGCGATCCCCGTAGCATGGCCCGCTGGATGCGCAAGATGGGCAAAGAGATGGGCGACGAGTTCGGCGGCGGCGAATTCGACGAGATGGTCGACGAGATGGAGGCCGGCAAAATGCCGGACGAGGGCGGCGGCGACCTCGAGACCGCCGAGGGCGGCGACGAGCCCTCCGACGATTGAGGTCCAACGGGGACCGTCCTATCCCTGCGCGTCGGGCCGTGTTATCCGTCCTCCACCCGATGGCGAAGGAAAAGGGCGCACCTGCCGACGCCGATCCCCCGGACGACCGCTGGAGCCAGATCATCGAGAGCCTCGAGGAAGGGGTGATCGGCATCGACGACGCCGGCCGCATCCTGTCGATGAACCAGGCGGCCGAGCAGCTGACCGCTTGCTCGCTCGGCGCGACGCGCGGGCGCCATCACTCGGAGGTCTTCAAAGACGCCCGCTGGGTGAGCGCGCTCGTCGAAGCCGTAGCTCGGGGTAAGCCGGGCAGCGTCTCGGCCGAAGGCGCGATCCTCGGCCTGTGGCAGAAGCCGATCCCGGTTCGCGCCACCGCCTCGGCGATCTTCGACACCGAAGCGCATCGTTCCGGCGCGGCACTCATCCTCCGGGACCTCACGCTGCAACGGAACCTCGAGACCGATGTCCGGAGGGCGCAAAGCCTGGCGCAGCTCGGCGTCCTGGTCGCGGGACTCGCACACGAGATTCGCAACCCGCTCGGCGGTATCCGCGGCGCCGTTCAGCTCCTAGCCGGGGAGATCGGCCCGCACCCGACGGCCAAGGAGTACATCGACCTGGTACTGCGGGAGGTGGACCGGCTCTCGAAGCTGCTCGGACAGCTTCTCGAGCTCCGCCCGCGTGGGGCATTCACGCCGCAGCCCGTGAACATCCACCGCGTGATCGATCACGTGATCGCGCTCGTCGAGGACGCCGCGCGGCGGGCCGAGACACGCATCCTTCGCTTCTTCGATCCGAGTCTTCCCGAGGTCCGCGGCGACCCCGATGCGCTGACGCAGCTCGTCCTGAACCTGGTTCAGAATGCGCTGCAGGCCGTCGCGGAATCGCCGGCCGGAAGACCGCGCGACATCCGCCTCACCACCCGCATGGAGACCGACTATCATTTCGCGCCGCAACCCTTACGCGAGCAAGGGCGGGTGCGTCTGCTCCGCGTGGACGTGGAAGATAGCGGCCCCGGAGTTCCGCCCGAGGTCCAGCCGAACCTGTTTTCGCCCTTCGTCACCACGAAGGCGAAGGGAACCGGCCTCGGTTTGGCGATCTGCCAGCGAATCGTCAGTGATCACGGCGGCACGATTCGGTTCGAAAGCGAGCCCGGCCGAACGCTCTTCCGCATCTTCCTGCCCGCGTGGGACGAGGCCACCCGGGACACGAGCCGCACATGAACGAATCGCGAATCGTAATTGCCGAGGACGAGGAATCGATCCGCTTCGTCCTCACCCGAGCCCTCGAGGGACGAGGTTACTACGTCCGCGCCTTCGCCGAGGGCCTGCCCGCGCTGGCCGGGCTGCGCGCGGGGAGCTTCGATCTCGCAATCGTCGACATCCGCCTGCCCGACATCTCGGGGCTCGACCTGCTCTCGAGGGCTCGCGACGAGTCCCTCGACGTTCCCTTTCTGGTCATGACCGCCGAGAGCACGATGCAGAACGCGATCGAGGCCATGAAGCGCGGCGCATTCGATTACCTCACCAAGCCGTTCGACATCGAAGAGGTGCAGCTGCTCGTCGAGCGGGCGCTCAGCGTGCGGCGGCTCTCGCGGATGGTCGAGAACCTCAAGGATGAGATGCGCCCACAATTCACCCCGGGGAGCGGGCTGGTCGGCAAGTCCCCTGCGATGCAGGAGATCTACAAGACGATCGGCCGCGTTGCCGAAAGCGATGCGAGCGTGCTGCTGCAAGGGGAAAGCGGCACGGGCAAGGAGCTGATCGCGCGCGCCCTGCACTTCCATTCCGGGAGAAGCGGACCCTTCGTCGCCATCAACTGCTCCGCGATCCCGCGCGATCTGCTGGAGAGCGAGCTCTTCGGCCACGAGCGCGGCGCGTTCACCGGAGCGGTGGAACGAACGCTCGGCAAGTTCGAGATCGCCCACGAAGGGACGCTCTTTCTCGACGAGATCTCGGAATTGCCGCTCGATCTGCAGGCGAAGCTGCTGCGGGTGTTGCAGGAGCGCGAGTTCATGCGCGTCGGAGGTCGGGAGCCGATCCGCAGCGACGCGCGGATCATCTCGGCCACCAACCGCGATCTCGCGGAGCTGGTCCGCAAAGGCCGCTTTCGAGAGGACCTGTTCTTCCGGCTGAACGTGGTGCCGATCAGCATCCCTCCGCTGCGCTCTCGCCGGAGCGACATCCCCGAGCTCGTCCGCTTCTTCATTCGGAAGATCAACCGCGACATGAAGGCGAACATCCATGGCCTCGCTCCCGACGCGGAGCGCCTGCTCGTCGAGCATTCGTGGCCCGGAAACGTCCGCGAGCTGGAGAACGCGCTGATTCGCGCGTGCGTGCTCGCGGGGGGGCGTACCCTGACCGCAAGCGATTTTCACTTCTCCGGCGACTCGGGGGGCCCGCCCGCCACCGCCGGCGATGCGGCGCTCGACGAGCTCGTACGACGGAAGCTCCGCGATGCGCTTCCCGCGGAGGCGGAAGCCCTGCCCAAGGATCTGCACGCCATGGCGCTCTCGTGGGTGGAGCGGCCACTGCTCGAGTTCGTCCTCGAGAAGACGGGCGGAAATCAGCTGCGCGCGGCCGAGATCCTCGGCATCAACCGGAACACGCTTCGCAAGAAGATCACCACGCTCGGCGTGTCGATCAAGAAATGAGGCTGCGCTTACCGTCGCGACTCTACGCGATCGCCGATCCCGGCGAGGGAGACCGTGATCCCGTCGAGCTGACCCAGGAGCTTCTCGCCGGCGGGACCGCCATCGTGCAGCTTCGCTGGAAGCGCGCGCCGACGGGCCCGCTGCTCGCGGCCGCCATGACGTGCCGCCGGCTCGCCGCCGCGCACGGAGCCCTCTTCTTCGTCAACGACCGAGTCGACGTCGCGCTCGCCTGCGCGGCCGACGGTGTCCATGTCGGTCAGGAGGATCTTCCGCTCGCGGCCGCGCGTCGCCTGCTCGGCGACGAGCGCTGGATCGGCGTTTCGACCCACGACCTCGCGCAGGCGCGTGCGGCCGAAGCGGCAGGCGCCGACTACATCGGCTTCGGTCCTCTGTTCCCGACCGCGACCAAGGCAACCGGTTATCGTGCGCGCGGCATCGACGGCTTGCGCGAGGTCCGTAGCGCCGTTGCCGTGCCGATCGTAGCGATCGGCGGCATCGATCGAACGAATGCGCGGAGCGCCCTCGACGCCGGCGCGGATGCCGTGGCAATGATCTCGGCGCTCCGCGACGTCGCGGACGTGACCGCGAGTGTGACGACCTTGCGAAGGCTCCTCGACTTCCCTTGACTCGAGCTGCCCCGCCACGTACTTAACCCATGGGTTAACCATTGCCACGGCTCGCCGAGCCACCGACTTCGCGAAAAGGAGATCGATATGCCGACCGTCTATGGAATTTCGCTCTCGCCCTTCGTGCGCAAGGTTCGAGTCGCGTTTGCGGAAAAGGGAATCCCCTACGACCTCGATCCGGTGATCCCCGTCAACGTCTCGCCGGAGTTCCGCAAGATCAGCCCGCTCGGAAAGGTACCGGCATTCCGCGACGGCGACACCACCCTCGCCGACTCCTCCGTCATCATCGCATACCTGGAGCGCATTCACCCGAATCCACCCCTCTACCCCTCGGATCCATACGAGTATGCCCGGGCGCTATGGTTCGAGGAGTATGCCGACGGGGGCCTCGTCACGATCATCGGTCCGAAGATCTTCTTCCAGAAAGTCGTCGGGCCGCGCTTCTTCAATCAGAAGACCGACGAGGCCGTGGTCAAGAAGGCGGTCGAGGAGGAGCTCCCACCGATGTTCGACTATCTCGAGAGTCAGCTCGCGCCGGGAGCGAGCACGCTCGTCGGTAAGCAGTTCACGGTGGGCGACATCGGCGTGGCGTCGCAGTTCGTGAACCTGTTCCACTGCGGTTTCGGCGTCGACACCAAGCGCTGGCCGAAGCTCGCGGCCTATCTGGCAGCCGTCCACGAGCGTCCTTCGTTCCGCCCGCTCATCTCCGAAGAACGCGCGATGTTTCAGGGCTGATCCCGAGGTCCGGCCTCCGGAGCGTCCGGTTTCCACCTGGCGATGGGAGCACGGCGAGGACGTCGGCGAGACGCGGGGCACGTTGGAGTCTCGCAGCCGTGACCCGGGGACGGAAGTGTCGCTGACGCACGAGCGATTTCCGACTGCGGCCGTGCGGGAGCTCCATCCAGGCGGCTGGGGTGGCTCTCTCGATCGACTCTCGCGTCGCGTGTCCTGGAGTCCGCGGGGCCGCCACGGCCACTCTCCGAGGCCTCAGGCCTGGCCGTCGGCGGACAAGTCGGGAAGCGCTTCCTCGAAGTTCTCGAAGCGGGTGTACTCGCTGCGGAAGGCAAGACGAACGTCGCCTACGGGACCATTCCGCTGCTTGGCGATGATGATCTCGGCCACACCTTGGTCGCGGCTTTGCGGATTGTAGAGCTCGTCACGGTAGATGAACGCGATCACGTCGGCGTCCTGTTCGATGGCGCCCGATTCGCGTAGGTCCGCCATGCGCGGCTTCGGCGGATTGCGCCCCTCGACCTGGCGGTTCAGCTGCGACAGGGCGATGACGGGGAGGCGAAGCTCCTTGGCCAGCGCCTTCAGCGACCCTGAGATCTGCGAGATCTCTTGCTCCCGGCTGTCGTCGCGCGCGCCGGACCCCCGCATGAGCTGCAGATAATCGACGATGATGAGCCCGAGCTTCGCGTCCTTGTCTCGCTTCAACCGACGCGCTTTGGCCCGCAGCTCCAGGGCCGACAGCGCCGGCGTGTCGTCGACGTAGATCGGCGCGTCGTGGATCCGCCCCGCCGCCTCCGCCAGGCGCGGAAAATCCTTCTGCGCCAGGAACCCGGTGCGTACCTTGGAGAGGTCGACGCGCGCCTGCGAGCAGAGCATGCGCAACACGAGCTGCTCCTTCGACATCTCGAGCGAGAACACCGCGACGCCGGTCCCGTTTTCGATCGCCACGTGCTCGGCGATGTTCAGACAGAAGCTCGTCTTGCCCATGCTCGGGCGACCGGCGACGATGATCAAGTCGGAGGGCTGGAGGCCGGCGGTCATGCGATCGAGATCGGTGAATCCAGTGGCCACGCCGGTCACCATCTCCTTCCGCTCGTACAGCTGCTCGATGTGGCGGAAGGTCTCGGTGATCATGTCGCCTACGCGCGTGAACGCGCCGCGCGTCTTCTTCTCGGCGATCTGGTAGATCGCCTGCTCCGCCTCGTCGACGAAGCGGGCGACTTCCTCGCGCGCCTCGTAGCCGCGGGAGACGATTTCGGAGGCCGTGGCGATCAGCCCGCGCAGAATCGCCTTCTCGCGGATGATCCGCGCGTGGTACTGAATGTTGGCGGCCGAGAGGGCGCGATCGGCCAGCTCGCTGACGTATGCGGCGCCTCCGACCTCGGCCAGCTCGCCGCGCGTCTTGAGCGCCTCGGTGAGCGTCAGCAGATCGATCGGCTCGGAGCGTTGCGAGAGCTCGGACGCCGCTCGGAAAATCTTGCGGTGCGCTTCGCGGTAGAAGTCCTCCGCTGAAACGTGCTCGGCGACGCGGTCAAGCGCCGTGTTGTCGAGAAGGATGCCGCCGAGCACCGCCGCCTCGGCCTCGAGGCTGTGCGGGGGCACCTTCGCAGAGGACTGATCCACTCCGCTTCCCCTGCCTGCGTCCCGAAGGAGGATCTCCGTCAGTTCCCGACGATGAAGACGCAGCTGGTCGTGCCGCTGCCGCCGATGTTCAGCGTCGCGAACCGCTCGGCGTCCTCGACCTGGTAGTCGCCGGCGCGTGCCGGTGACCTGCTTCGCAGGCGTCGAGCAGCTGGCGCGCGCCGGTGGCGCCGACCGGGTGGCCGGCGCCGATCAGGCCGCCGCTCGGATTGATCGGCAGCTTGCCGCCGATCTCGATCACGCCCTCCTCGACCGCCTTCCAGGACTCGCCGGGCGCGGTGAGGCCGAAGTGATCGATCGCCATGTACTCGGAGGTCGTGAAGCAGTCGTGCGTCTCGATCGCCGTCGCACGTCCCAGCACGTCCGTCGATGCCCGCGCGCCGCAGCGCGTCGAGGATCGCCTGGCGCGTGTGCGGCAGCACGTATGCGATCGTTGCGGCTCTCGGCGACCTTGTCCGCGAACTCGAGCGGCGCGGTGTGGTGGCCCCAGCCGTGGATGCGCGGAATCGTCGAGAGCTTGATGCCGCGCCGCTTGGCGTACTGCGCCGCGAACGTCGCCGAGGCGAGGAAGAGCGCGACGGCGCCGTCGGTGACCTGCGAGCAGTCGCGAGATCTTGATGCGCCCGCCGATCGCGGTGTTGAACTTGTCGGTCGCGCAGCGCGTGGTCCTCGTTCATGTACCAGGTGCGCGTCTGCGCGTTCGGGTTCCGCTTCGCGTTGCGCGTAGTTGATCGCGGAGATGTCGGCGAGGTGCTCGTCCTTCAGGCCGTAGCGCTTGTCGTACTCGTCGCCGAGCTTGCCGAACAGCTTCGGGAACGGGAACTCGACGCCCTTCGCCTCGTGCTCGTACCAGGCGGCGGTGCCGAGGATAGTCGCCGCCGCGCTTGGGGTCGACGGTCTTCATCTGCTCGATGCCGACGACGAGCGCGCAGGTCGTAGCGACCGGCCTCGATCTCGGCCGACGCGGCGAGCAGCGCGATCGAGCCCGACGCGCACGCCGCCTCGTGGCGCGCGGTCGGCAGGCCGAGAAGCGCCGGGTCGACCTCGACGAGGAACGCGCCGAGGTGGCCCTGCATGCAGTAGAGCTCGGCGGCGAAGTTGCCGACGTGGCCGACCTCGATCTCCTTCGGCGCGATGCCGGTCGCCTCGAGGCCGCCGAGCACGCGCCTCGCGCATCAGCGCGCGAGATGTGCTTGTTCTCCTTCGTCCAGTTGCGGGCGAAGTCGGTCTGGTAGCCGCCGAGGACGTAGACCTGCGAATTCGCCATCGTCATCCTCTCCTGTCGTCAGCCCGACGAAGAAGCGCCCGATGTCGACGTGCGCGGCTCGTCTGAAGAGGCGGGCGCCGAGTCGATCGGCGCGCGAGCACGCTCGCGGCACCGGCGAGCTTCGCCTCGCTCGAGCAGGCCGAATCGTCGCTGTCGCGCGCCGACCAGCGTCGACGAGCACGCGTGGCGGCGCCCAGTTGAAGCCGAAGCCCATGATGCGATCGACGTCGCGTGCTTCGCTTCACGACCTCGCCGACGCGATTCGAGGCCGTAGCTGACGTAACCGAGAATGACCTTGCGCGCGAGATCGGCCTCGGCGCCGTCGGCGTCGAGCATCACGCTCGATCGCCTCGCGGTAGCGGCCGACGTGGTTGCAGACGCTTCATCTCCGTCGACGAAGGCGGGCGGCATCGACGATCGGGTCGTGCGGCGCTCGGTAGTCGCCGCTCTTCGGATCGAGCACGAGGTCTCGGTCGTCTTGCCGTCGCTGACGCGGCGGTAGAAGCCGCCTTGCTTCGGCGTCTTGTTGCCGAGGTGGCCCGCGCCGATGAGCTTCGCCATGTACGCGGGCAGCTCGAAAGCGGCGTGGGCCTCGTCGCTGCGTGTTCGCGTAGAGGTTGTCGACGATCGCGCGGTGGACGTCCCAGCCGACGAGGTCGACGGTGGCGAGCGGCGGCATGGCGCGGCCGGTGTACGGGCCGATCGAGGTAGTCCATGAACGCAACGCCGTGCTCCTGCGGCGAGCTGCGCGACCTCGTTCAGCACCTTGAAGCCGACGCGGTTGCCGGCGAAGGCCGGGAGGTCGGCGGTCACGACGACCTCGCGGCCGAGCCGTCTCTCGAGTAGTCCGATGACGAAGTCGACGACCGCCGGGTCGGTCCCGGCGTGCGGGATCAGCTCGCTGCCGACGATCACGTTCGGCGGGTTGAAGAAGTGGATGCCGAGAAAGTTCCGCTGAAAGCCCTCGCTCCGTCCCTTCGCACATCGCCGCGATCGACAGTCCCGACGAGACCGTGGCGACGATCGAGTCGGGCCGCCGATGACGATCGACCACGCGAAGAACGTCTTGCTTCAACTCCAGGTCCTCGGCGAGCGCTTCGAAGATCAAATCGGCCTCGGCGACCGCCTTGGGAAGATCGTGCTCGTACGTTCCAAGACGGACGAAGTCAGCGAGCTTTTCCGACTTCGCCATCGTCTGCGCGCGCTCGAGCCCCTCTCGCGCCTTCTCGTGATCGCGGGCGAGAAAGACGGTTTCGATGCCGTCGGCGGCGAAAAGTTCGCCGCCTCCCGATCCCATCGCACCATTGGCGCCGAGCACGGCGACTGTACGGACCTGTCTCGTCGTGGAGGTCATGAAGAGCGGACTCCTTGGCTGTTCACGGCAGCGCGAATACGAAGCGGGCAGCGCGGTCAGATAGCGGCTCGTGACGCATCCTGTCAAGAAGCGGTCGCGAACCCGCTCGGCGCCGCGGCTCCTGGACCTCCGGGCCCTTCTCTGGTAACCCCGCCGTGACCATGCAGCCGAGAGAGTTTGATCGCGCGGGGCGGAGTTCGGCGATCCTCTTCTCGGGCGCTCTATCGTTGGTGGCGGGCTGCTCGCTACCACCACTGTCCGGCTGGCACCCTCCATCGCGGCCGGGTGGACACTACGTGGAGACCGGCACGGCTTCTTGGTATGGGCCGGGATTCACGGGAAACCGCACTTCGAGCGGCGAGGTGTACAACCTCGGCGACATGACGGCGGCGCACCCCACCCTACCGCTCGGCACCCACGTCATGGTCACGAATCTGGAGAACGGCCGTTCCGTGGAGGTTCGCGTGAACGATCGCGGCCCGTTTGCCAAGAGCCGCGTCATCGACTTGTCGCGCGCCGCGGCGCGCGAGCTCGATCTCATCGGTCCCGGCACCGCCGAGGTGCGCGTGGAATCGATCGATGACGGCAGTGGCCCTCCGGGCGTCGTCGCCTACGCCGTTCAAGCCGGCGCGTTCCAGAACAGTGCCAAGGCAACGGCACTGCGCGCCGATCTCGCCCGCCGATTCGCCGACGTATACCTGAGCCAGCTCGAGACCTCCGATGCGCGCTACTACAGAGTGCGGGTCGGACCCTTCGAGCGCCGCGACGATGCCGTCGTGCGCGCCCGGGCACTCGCTGGCCGCGGCTTCCGCGCCATGGTCGTCGAAGAAGTTCGCCGATGATCGATTCCCTGCGGCGGCGGTGGCTGCTGCTGCCGCTGCTTCTGTTGCCGGCGTGCAGTTATTCGATCGTTCGCAAGGGAGAGATCAACCAACCAGCGGCCGCGAAGATCGAACGCGGGCTCGAGCAGCAACGCGGCCTCAAGTTCCTGTCGCCCGTGCCGATGGAGGTGAAGACTCCCGAAGAGCTGCAGACCTACCTCCGCAGAGCGCTCGACCGGCAGTACTCCGCCGAGCAGATCCGCGGTCTTCAGCAGGTATACGAGCGGCTCGGCCTCTGGCCTGCGACCCTCGATCTCGGCGAAGCGCTGCTCAAGCTCTACAACACGCAGATCGCCGGCTTCTACGACCCCGAGGTGGGCACGCTCTTCTTGGTCCCCTCGGGAGTGCCTCCCGTGGGGTGGATGATGAATACGCTGCAGTTCCTGTTGCAGCGGGATCTCGTCAACGAGATGCTGCTCGCCCACGAGCTCACGCACGCCCTGCAGGACCAGCACTTCGGCGCGCTTTCCGCAGCCGACGATCCATCCAACGACGACCGTTCGCTCGCGCTGCACGCGGTGATCGAGGGCGACGCCACGCTGGCCGGCTTCGCCTACGTGTTCGGCGAGCTCCCCGAGGCTTCGTTGCTCGATCTGGTGGACCGGCTCGAGGCAATCCCCGCGGAAGTCGCGGCGGCGCTTCCCGACACGCCGCTCGTGCTGCGTGACTCGCTTGTGTTTCAGTACTCGGCGGGCACGAAGTTCGTCGCTCTCGCGTATCTTCGCGGGGGCTGGAAGGCAGTCGACGCGTTGCTCGCCTACCCGCCGAAGTCGACGAAGCAGATTCTCTGGCCGGAGAAGTTCTTCGTCCATCCCGACAGTCCGACGACGGTGCGGCTCGGCGGCCTCGACGACTATGCTTCGGCCAAGAAATGGACGACCGTGGAGGAGAACACGCTCGGCGCGCTCACCATCCGCATCCTCGTCGAGAGTTTTTTCGATTCGGGCCGCGCCAATCACGTGGCGCAAGGATGGGACGGCGATCGCTTCGCCGCCTTCGGGCACGACGGAGAGCTGCACCTCTATTGGATCTCCATCTGGGATGGCGAAGCGGCCGCAAAGGAATTCTTTTTAGCGGAGAGCGAGATCTTGGCGCGAACGTTTCCCGACTCGCCGCGCAAGGCGGATCGGGATCGTCTGACGGCCGAGGGCACGGCTCCGTACTGGCTCGAGAGACGCGGCGACAAGATCCTTCTCGCGCTTGGCGTCCCCGCCAAAGACGTGAGCAAGCGCGTCGAGGAGGTGTGGGCGAAGACCACGTTCGCTCCCGAAGAGATCCACCTGGATCTCGATCTCGCGCGAATCGATTCGCACGGCGGCGCGCTTCGCCTCGCGGCGGCCGGAATCGCCCGCGGGTGTCTCGAGCCGATCCGCTGCTAGCCGCCTATGGCGCGAAATACTCCTGCGCCGACCTCCGCGCTCTGCCCTCCTGCAGGAGCTTCAACAAATGGGCGTGCACCGACTTTTCGGCGACGAGGTGCAGCGCGGGATGAACGTCGCGATAGAGGACGGCGACGATCTCCGCAATGGTGTGCCTGCCGGCGCGCACGCATTCGAGCACTTGTTCTTCGCGCATGCGGCGGTGGGCGATGTATTCCTGGATCTTCGCGCGCGGATCGTGGACGACCGGCCCGTGCCCTCCCAAGAGCAGCGTCGCGGGCAGCGCGAGCAGGCGCTCGAGCGATGCGACGTAGGCGCTCATGTCGCCGTCGGGCGGCGCGATCACGACCGTCCCCTGCCCGACGACGTGGTCGCCGGTGAAGAGCCATCGGTGGGACGGCTCGTAGAAGCAACAATGGCCGGACTCGTGGCCGGGCGTGTGGACGACCCGAAGCACCCCCCCTTCAAATCCGATCTCGTCTCCGTCGTCATATGTCCAGTCGGGCTCGACCCCCGCGTAGCCCTGCCGGCTCGAGTGCATGCCGAGCCGTGCGCCGAACTCGGCACGAAGCTCCATCGCACCGCCCAGATGATCCGGATGGATGTGCGTGAGCAGAATCTGGACGATCGAGGCGCCGGCCGCGTCGAGCTCGGCGCGCAGCCGATCCAGATTCGGGCCTACCCCGAGTGCCGCATCGATCAGCGTCAGACGCGTTTCACCGAACAAGTATTGATTGGTCCCATCCACCGTCATGAAGCCGGGATTCGGAGCCGTCACCACGCGAAGACTTTCTTCGATCAGCACATGAACACGCTTAGCACAGCCGTTCCAGCGTCACGATGGCGTACGACTCGACCGGGCGGGTAATCGAGACGCGCCCGGCGAGCTTCCGCTGGACTGCCGTCGAAACCCTGCTGGCCACTTCCGCGGCCCTGCTGCTCTCTCTTCATTTCGCATCGTCGCTCGTCTGGCTACTTCTCCCGCTCGGGCTCCTCGTTCCCTTCGGTCGTCCGCTCTCGGAGCACGGCCTCGACCTGCGCTTTCGACCGCCGTCGTTCGCCGTCCACCTCACACTCGGAACTTCACTGCTCGCGCTCTACGCTGCTCTCCATGCCTCGGTTGCACACGCCTTCCTTCATCAGAGCTTCGCGCCCCGAGCGCCGCGCCATCCGCTCGTTGATCTCGTTCGCGAGTTCCTGACCGTCGGCTTCCCCGAGGAGGTATTCTTCCGTGGCTATCTTCAGACACGTTGGAACCGGGTCTTGGGCAGACCCTGGAGGGTCTTCGGAGCGCCCGTCGGCGCGGGCCTTCTCCTACAGGCGATGCTCTTCGCCGTTTGTCACCTCGTCACCGGCGACTGGTCGCAACTGCGAGTATTTTTTTTCGCCTTGCTCGCGGGGTGGCTCCGTGAGCGCAGTGACTCGGTGCTGGCTCCCGCCGTCTACCACGCCGTCGCCAACCTCTGGTACAGGGTTTTGGTGGCAAGTTTTCGTTGAAAGCGGCAGGGTGGTCGAGGCACGCTGAGTGCCGGGACGACGGCCCATGGACATCACCGAACTGCTCA
This sequence comes from uncultured delta proteobacterium, assembly GCA_963745025.1. Classification (GTDB taxonomy): domain Bacteria; phylum Desulfobacterota; class Binatia; order JACPRU01; family JACPRU01; genus CAVQIG01. Next base: position 215,617 of record CAVUWD010000002.1, on the reverse strand, counting down.
CCTTCGCAGTCAAAGAGGGCGCCTCCGACTGCCACCTCTCGAGCGGCGAGCCGCCGATGCTGCGCATCCACGGCGACGTCAAGCGCATCGAGCACCCGCCGCTCTCCCGTGACGAAGTCCACACCATGGCCTTCGACGTGATGAACGACGCCCAGCGCAGGATATTCCAGGAAAAACTCGACATCGACTTCTCTTTCGAGCTCGGCGAGGTGGCGCGCTTCCGGGTCAACGTCTTTCTCACGCGGCGCGGCGAGGCGGCGGTCTTCCGGGTCATCCCCAGCCAGCTCGTGACCCTCGACGAGCTCGGCATGCCGCCTGTGCTGAAGGAGCTCTGCAAGCGCGAGCGCGGGCTCGTCCTCGTCACCGGCCCGACCGGTTGCGGCAAGTCGACCACGCTCGCGGCGATGGTCGACCACATCAACGCGACCGAAGAGGTGACGATCATCACGATCGAGGATCCGATCGAGTTCGTGCACCCGTCGAAGAGGGCGCTGGTCAACCAGCGCGAGGTCGGCATGCATACACATTCATTCGCCAATGCCCTCCGCGGGGCGCTGCGCGAGGACCCGGACGTGATCCTGGTCGGTGAGATGCGCGACCTCGAGACCATCGCCTTGGCCCTGACCGCCGCCGAGACCGGACAGCTGGTATTCGCCACGCTGCACACGTCGAGCGCGCCGAAGACCGTCGACCGTGTCATCGATGCCTTCCCCTCCGAGCAGCAGAACCAGGTGCGGACGATGCTCTCGGAATCACTGCTGGCGGTGATCACACAGACGCTTTGCAAGCGTAAGACAGGGGGCCGGGTCGCGGCGCTCGAAATTCTCGTCGGCGTCCCGGCGGTCCGCAATCTGATCCGTGAGGGAAAGATCCACCAGCTACCGTCGGTGATGCAGACCGGTCAGCGGCAAGGAATGCAGACCCTCGACATGGCGCTCCACGACTTGGTGGCAAAAGGGATGATCACCAAGGAAGAGGCGCAGTCGAAAGCTGCCAACCCGCAGCTCTTCGGCGCGCCGGCCGTCGGCACGAGCCTCGCCGGCGCGGTCGGCACTCGCTCCTAGCCGCTTTTACCAGCGCAAAATTTTGCTCTCCTCGTCACAAACTTGGCGAGAGAGGCGGCGAGCTTTCTGATTTTCCCTACGCTCGCTCGCGATTCTTCGATGTTTTCTTCCCTTTCTTCGTTGGCACGGCTTTCGCTGAGGCTGCAGGCAGGGGGAACGAATGGACATCACAGAGCTACTGACGTTTGCAGTCAAAGAAGGCGCATCCGACGTACATCTCTCGAGCGGCGAGCCGCCGATGCTACGCATCCACGGCGACGTCAAGCGACTCGACTACGCCCCGCTCATCCGGGACGAGGTGCACAACATGGCGTTCGACGTGATGAGCGACATGCACCGCCGGATCTTCCAAGAGAAGCTCGACATCGACTTCTCCTTCGAGCTCGGAGACATCGCGCGCTTCCGTGTCAACGTCTTCATGCAGCGGAAGGGCGAAGGCGCGGTGTTCCGCACGATCCCGACCAAGATCGTGACGCTGGACGAGCTCGGGATGCCGCCGATCCTCAAGGAGGTCTGCAAGAAGGAGCGCGGCCTGGTGCTCTGCACCGGCCCGACCGGCTCGGGCAAATCGACCACACTCGCCGCCATGGTCGACTACATCAACGAGAACTGGGAGTGCCACATCCTCACCGTCGAGGACCCGATCGAGTTCGTGCACACGCCCAAGAAGTCGCTGATCAACCAACGCGAAGTGGGACCGCACACGCAGTCGTTCGCCGCGGCGCTGCGGAGCGCGCTGCGTGAGGATCCGGACGTGATCCTGGTCGGCGAAATGCGTGACCTGGAAACCATCTCGCTCGCGCTCACTGCGGCCGAGACCGGCCATCTGGTGTTCGGGACTCTGCACACCTCGAGCGCACCGAAGACCGTCGACCGCATCATCGACGCCTTCCCGGCCGGCCAACAGAACCAAGTCCGCGCCATGTTCTCGGAGTCACTCGAGGCGATCGTCACCCAGACACTCTGCAAGAAAAAGGGGGGCGGGCGGATGGCAGCATGCGAGATCCTCGTCGGCGTGCCGGCGGTCCGCAATCTCATTCGCGAGGCCAAGATTCATCAGATCCCCTCGTCCATGCAGACCGGCCAGAGGCTCGGCATGCAGACGCTCGACATGGCGCTTCAGGATCTCGTCGTCCGGGGTATGATCACCAAGGAAGAAGCCGCGATGAAGAGCTCGAATTCGGCGCTGTTCGGCGCAGCGCCCACCGGCACGGCCTTGGCCGGCGCCAAGCTCGCGGCTGCCTGAGGCCGCGCGATGCTGGACATCAATCGCCTTCTCGAGCGCATCCTCGAGATCGACGCCTCGGACCTCTATCTGACGGTCGACAGCCCGCCGGTCTTCCGGGTCGAAGGCGTGGCCACGCCTGTCGACGAGCCCGCCCTGTCCGCGGAAGACACGGTCGCGCTGGCGGAGGCGGCGATGACCGATCCTCGCCAGCGCGAGGAGTTCGGCCGCACCAAGGAGATGAACCTCGCCCTATCGATCCCGGGCCGCGCCCGATTCCGCTGCAACATCTTCCAGCAGCGGAATTCCGTGGGACTGGTGATCCGCCAGATCAAGCTCAACGTGCCGAGCATCGACGACCTCGGCCTAGCGGACGTGCTGAAGGACATCTCGCTCACCAAGCGAGGCCTCGTTCTGGTCACGGGTGCGACCGGCTCGGGAAAGTCGACGACTCTGGCAGCGATGATCGACCACCGAAACACGACCACCCCGGGACACATCATCACGATCGAGGATCCGATCGAGTTCATGCATCGGCACAAGAAGTCGATCGTCACCCAGCGCGAGGTCGGCTTCGATACGCTCTCCTTCCACGAAGCGCTGCGCAACACGCTTCGCCAGGCGCCCGACGTGATCCTGATCGGCGAGGTGCGAGACGAGGTCACCATGGAGGCCGCGATCGCCTTCGCGGAAACCGGCCATCTCTGCCTCGCCACGCTCCACTCGAACAACGCGAATCAGACGATCGAGCGGATCATCAACTTCTTCCCGCCCGCGCGCCATAACCAGATCTACCTGGAGCTCTCGCTGAACCTTCGCGGAATCATCTCGCAACGGCTGATCCCTGGAACCAACGGGCGGCGCGTCGTAGCGCTGGAGATTCTGCTCGACACCCCGCGCGTCAAGGACCTGATCAAGAAGGCCGAGATCGACACGCTGAAGGAGGCGCTCGAGCAAGGCACGAACGAGGGCTGCCAAACGTTCGACGAATCGCTCTTCCGCCTGGCGCGTGAGGATCGGATCGACATCGAGCAGGCGCTCATCCACGCCGACAGCGCCAACAATCTCCGCCTTCGCCTGCGCAACGAGGAACTCGCCAACGGCCAGGAACCGAAGGAGTTGCCGTCGTTTCGAATCCAGGGTCACCGCGGCCCGGAGACCCGAAAGCCAGCCGCTCCCGCTCCCCCTCTAGCCGCGACCGGGGGGTTGCAAAAGGTTGGCTCGACGCCGGTCAAGCTCAAGCGCTAGGAGGGTGCGTCACGGATCGCGCCCGACGGGCGCGATCAAAGGGGATGCAACATCCTACCGAGCTAGCTCGTCACGCTATGGGGTCGGAGCCGACCTCGCGACCAACGGGAGCGAAATAAGACAAGCGTTAGGAGCAGGCGTCCCAGATCGCCTCATATGTCGCTCCCGTTGGTCGCGAGAGCTCTGCCGTAAGCGCTACCTCGTTCGCTCCCGTTGGTCGCGATCCTCCTTCAGCCGCCGCCGTCTACCGAGCTAGCGCCGAGCAGCCAGTCGAGATAGGGCTCCGAGCCCTCGACGATCTCGACCGCGATCACCTCGGGAACCGTGTAGGCGTGCAAGGTCCGCACCCGTGCTTCGAGTGCCGCGAAGCGCGTGCGCTCGGTCTTGATGACGAGCAGCCACTCTGCGTCGTCGGCGATTCGCCCCGCCCAGCGGTAGATCGAGCGAACGCCGGGCACGATGCTGGCGCAGGCCGCGAGCCGCTCCTCGACGAGAGCCCGCGCGATCTCCGCGGCGTTGTCCGCCGAACCTGTCGTCACGAGCACGACGATCGGCCGTTTCTCGCTCACGCGTTCCTCCGTTCCGAGATCGCCGCGACCATGCGGCCAATCTCCCTCGTCGCGTCGACGCCGACTGTCGACGTCGGGCCTCCAGCACCGAGTATACTCCTTCCTCACCAGCGCCGAGGCGGTCAAGGACCGGCGCCAGACCGGCGCCGGCCGTTTGACACGCCAGCTATGCTCCTGTAAATCATGGCGATTCGCGAATGATTCAAGCGAAGAGGTACTGACAAGCGCCATGGACTACGCAGTCGTTCGCACCGGAGGAAAGCAGTATCGTGTGTCCCCGGGAGATCTGATCCGCGTCGAGTCGCTCGTCGGTGAACCCGGTTCAACCGTCGAGCTAGGCGAGGTGCTGCTCACCGCTGCGGGCGGGGCAGTGCGCATCGGCACGCCGCTCGTCGACGGAGCCAAAGTCACCGCAACGGTCGTCGAGCACGGCAAGGCCAAGAAGATCCTCGTCTTCAAGATGAAGCGGCGCAAGAACCAACGGCGTAAGCGCGGTCACCGTCAGCGCACTACGACGCTGCGCGTTCTCGATATCCGGGGGTAGGGATCCATGGCTCACAAGAAAGGACAGGGCAGCAGCCGCAACGGCCGCGATAGTCAGGGACAGCGTCGCGGCGTAAAGATCTTCGGCGGCGAGCAGGTCCGCGCCGGCAACATACTCGTCCGCCAAGTAGGCACCCGCGTCCATCCGGGGCGAAACGTGGGCATGGGTCGTGACTTCACGCTGTTCGCGTTGGTGGATGGCATCGTCCAGTACGAGCGGTTCGGAAAGGACCGACGCCGGGTGAACATCCAGCCGCCGCCGGCGGCGTGACCACTCGCGCCCGGCGTTCTCGCGGCAGAAGTCGTGAAGCCCCCGCGCTCGACGCCGGGGGCTTTTTTTTGCCTAGACGCAAGGAAGGAGGCTACGGGCTTCGGGGTACAGGGAAGGACTCATGGCGTCTTTTCCCGTAGCCTGTAGTCCGTAGCCTGTAGCCGAAGCATATGAAATTCGTCGACGAAGTCGACATCGAGGTCAAAGGCGGGGACGGCGGCCGTCCATGCGTGACATTTCTGCGCGAGAAGTATCGGCCTTATGGAGGTCCCGCCGGGGGCGATGGTGGCAACGGCGGCAGCGTGATCCTCAGAGCCGACGGCGGCATCACCACTCTGCTCGATTTCCAGTTCCAGAATCGGATCGAGGCCGAGCGTGGCGAGCACGGTCGCGGCAAATGCCAGCACGGTCGCCGCGGCGCGGACACAATCGCGCGGGTTCCCGCGGGCACGGTGGTGTTCGACGCCGACACGGGCGAGCGTCTCGCCGACCTCGCTTGCGCCGATGACAAAGTGACGGTCGCGCACGGCGGGCGCGGCGGGCGCGGCAACGCCCGCTTCGCCACCTCCACGAACCAGGCGCCGCGCAAGACGATCCCGGAAACCCCCGGCGAAACGCGGCGTCTGCGGCTCGAGCTTCGGTTGCTCGCCGACGTCGGCATCGTCGGCGCGCCGAACGCCGGCAAGTCGACGCTCATCCGCGCGATCTCGGCCGCACGTCCGAAAGTCGCCGACTATCCCTTCACGACCCTGACCCCCCACCTAGGCGTGGTTTCTTGCAGCGAAGGGCGCTCGTTCGTCGTCGCCGACGTACCCGGATTGATCCCTGGGGCGCATCGTGGGGAAGGACTCGGTGACCGCTTTCTACGGCATCTGCTTCGCACGCGACTGCTCCTCCATCTGATCGATCTTTCCGGCCTCGGGGAGGATCCGCTCGCGGCGCTCGAATCGATCGACCGCGAGCTCGCGCTTTTCGATGCGACGCTCGCAGCGCGTCCGCAAATCGTCGTCGGCAACAAGATCGATCTCGTCGAGAGTCGGGCGAATCTGCCACGGGTCGAGGATGCGCTGCGCGGCCGCGGCGCGGAGTTTCGCGCCATCTCGGCGGCGACGGGTGCGGGTGTTGCCGAGCTGGTCGCGCTCCTCTGCGAGCGGGTGCTCCGCGGCGGGATCGCAGGCGGACCCGCGAATGCCGAGGGCCGATCGTGAACCACCTGGCGCGAAAGCAGGCTCTCTTGAAGCGTGTGCGGCGTGTCGTGGTGAAGATCGGTTCGAGCTTGCTATCCACGCCGGACGGGCTCGATCCGCGCCGCATCCGCTCCCTCGTCCGCGAAGTCGAGGAACTCGGCAACGCCAAGCGCGAATTCATCCTAGTCACCTCCGGCGCCGTCGCGGCCGGGCGGGCGCGGATGCGGCTTCGCGAGCGGCCGAAGACGATTCCGCAAAAGCAGGCGGCCGCGGCCGTCGGCCAGATCGACTTGATGGCCGCGTACAAGGAATGCTTCGAGGCGCGCGGTCGTCACGTCGCGCAGATTCTCCTCACGCGCGACGATCTGTCGAACCGCCGGCGCTACTTGAACGCGAGGCATGCAATCGCCGCGCTGCTCGAGGCGGGCGTCCGGCCCATCGTCAACGAGAACGACACGGTGGCGGTCGAAGAGATCAAGCTCGGCGACAACGACAATCTCTCCGCTGCGGTCGCCGCGCTGGTCGAGGCCGATCTGCTGGTGATCCTCTCCGACGTCGATGGGCTGTACACGGCCGATCCACGCCGCGATGACTCTGCGATGCCGGTATCGGTGCTCGCCGCCAACGACCCGCAGGCGAATCGCTATGCGTCGACGAGCACCGGTCGGCTCGGCACCGGCGGCATGGCCACCAAGCTCGAGGCCGCCCGAAAGGCGGCGGCGGCGGGCATCTCGACGATCATCGCCGATGGCCGAGGGGAGCACTCGCTGCGCCGCGTCCTCGATCCGGCGACGGTCGCGGGAACCTTCGTGGTCCCTGCGGCAGACCGTCTGGCCAGCCGCAAGCACTGGATTGCGTTCACACTCAGCCCGCAGGGCGTGCTCCACCTGGACGCGGGCGCCGCGGCAGCGCTCCGCGAGAAAGGGCGGAGCTTGCTGCCGTCCGGAGTGAAGCTCGTCGAAGGGACGTTCGGTGCGGGCGATTGCGTGCGGTGCCTCGCACCCGATGGCGCCGAAGTGGCACGCGGTCTCGTCAACTACAGCTCGGCGGAGCTTCGCCGCATTCAAGGCGCGCACACGCGCGACATCGATCGCATCCTCGGCTATAGGATCTCCGACGAGGTGATCCACCGCAACGATATGGTGATCGCGTGAGCGCGCCTGCAGACATCAAGGATCAGGTCGCGGAGCTCTGCGCGGCGGCGCGGCGTGCCGCACGCCGGCTCGCGCTCGTCGGCACGGCGGCGAAGAACGACGCGCTTCGAGTTGTCTCGAGACGGCTCCGTTCCGAGTCCCCACGTCTCCTCGAAGCGAACGGCCGCGATCTTGCCGCCGCCGGAGCGCTCTCGGCGGCGCTGCGCGACCGGCTGACGCTGACCCCGGAGCGCATCGAGGCGATGGCTCGCGGCGTCGACGAGATCGTGATGCTGCCCGATCCCGTCGGCGAGTCGATCGCCGCCTGGCGGCGGCCGAACGGCCTCGAAATTCAGCAGGTGCGAATCCCGATCGGCGTGATCGGCATCATCTACGAGTCACGCCCGAACGTGACGGCCGACGCGGCGGCCCTCTGTCTCAAGTCTGGCAACGCTTCGGTTCTGAAGGGAGGGTCCGAGGCGCTGCAAACCAACTCGGCGATCGCCGATCTGTTCCTCGCAGGGCTCGAGGAGGCAGGCTTGCCGCTCGCCGCCGTCCAGCTCATCCGCACGGCCGATCGCACCGCGACCCGGGCGCTGCTTCGCCAGAAGGAGACCGTAGACGTCATCGTCCCCCGCGGAGGCAAGGAGCTCATCCGCGCGCTCGAGGAAGAGTCGGAAATTCCCGTGATCAAGCACCTCGAGGGGGTCTGCCAGCTCTACGTGGACCGCGCCGCGGACCTGGAACGCGCCGCCCGCATCTGCCTCAACGCCAAGGCGAAGCGTCCCGGAGTCTGCAACGCAATCGAAAACCTCCTCGTCCATCGCCAGGTCGCGGCGGAGCTCCTGCCGCGGCTCGTTCGCGCGCTCGAGGCCGAGGGGGTTGAAGTGCGCGGTTGCCCCGAAACGCGGCAAATCGCTCCGAGCGTGACCCCGGCTGCCGAAGACGATTGGGCGACCGAGTACCTCGACAAGATTCTCGCGCTCAAGGTCGTCGGCTCGCTCGAGGAGGCGCTCGAATTCGTCGAGCGCTACGGATCGGGTCTCGCAGACGCGATCGTCACCGAGGACTACAGCGCCGCGCGCCACTTTCTCGCCGCGGTCGACTCGGCCGTGGTCTTCGTCAACGCGTCGACCCGCTTCACCGACGGCTTCGAGTTCGGGTTCGGCGCCGAGATCGGGATCTCGACCAACCGCCTGCACGCGCGCGGCCCGATGGGGCTCCGCGAGCTCACCACCTACAAGTATTTGGTGTACGGCTCCGGACAGACCCGCGAGTAGGCATCGAGATGCCGCAGCGTCTCGGAATTCTCGGTGGGTCGTTCGACCCCATCCACCTCGGTCATCTGCGCAGCGCCGAGGAGGTTCGCGAGGCGCTGTCACTCGATCGCGTCTACTTCGTGCCGGCGAATCGCCCGCCGCATAAGCCGGAGCGCCGGCTCGCCGAGGGCGGCGCGCGGCTCGCCATGCTGGAGATCGCCATCGCCGGGAATCCCGCCTTTCGCGCTTCCCCAGTCGAGCTCGAGCGTGGCGGCACTTCGTACTCGATCGACACGCTCCAGTCGTTCGCGACCACCGAGCCGGGCGCTCTGCTCTTCTTCATCGTCGGCATCGACACGTTTCGTGAAATGAACACCTGGAAGGACGTCGCCCGCCTCTTCGAGGCCGCCAGCGTGGTCGTCACCAGTCGCCCGCCGAACGCCGTCGAGCGCTCGATCCAGCACTTGCCCGTTGCCGCTCAGGAGGCGTTTTGTTATGATTCGAGCACGCTGAGCTATCGACATCGCAGCGGCACGCGTCTCTCCTTCCTCTCGATCACGGGAATCGATGTCTCGGCGACGGACATTCGCGAACGAGTCCACCGTGGCCAATCGATCCGCTATCTCGTCCCGGCGGACGTGGAGCGCTACATTCAGCAGCATGGCCTCTACAGATAGACGCGGAGAGTCGATCGGTTGACGAACAAGCAAGTCTTCGAAAAAGCCCTCCTCTGCATTCGCTTCGCGCTCGATAAGAAGGCCTACGACCTGGAGCTTCTCGAGGTCTCGAAGCTGACCTCGGTCGCGGACTATTTCCTCATCTGCACGGGTCGCTCCGACACGCAGGTGCGCGCCATCGCGCAGCACATCGAGGAGAGCCTCGCGGGCCGCGGCATCCGCCCGTTGGCGATGGAGGGCTACAAGCGCGGCCAATGGGTGCTGATCGATTACGGCGACGTCGTGATCCACATCTTCTATCAGCCGATCCGCGGCTTTTACGATCTCGAGGGCCTTTGGATGCGGGCGCCGCGCGTGCGTCTGCCCGAGCCCTACTACTCCCAAGCCCGCTCGTTCGTCACCGGCACGGAAGGGTACTGAGGGCCGGGACGCGAGGAACGCGCAATGCTCAAGCGGTTCCTCCGTTTTCTCGCTCTCGCGGCGCTGCTGCTCGCCCTTGGGGGCTTCTTCTACCTGAACCCGGCGGTCGTCGAGCTTCACGTCACGCCGACGCGCAGCGTGTCGCTTCCGCTGCCGCTCTTGTTGCTCGCGAGCTTCCTCGCGGGCGCGGGCGCGATCTTCGTGCTGGCGTTGACGCGCGAGGTGCAATGGACGCTCGCCGACCGCCGGCGCCGTAGCTCCGAGGCGGCCGCCGCAAAGGCCCGGGCCCTCGTCGCGACCGGACGCGATCTCCTCTGGCACGGCCGTTCCGAGCTCGCCAAGCGTGTGCTGCGCCGCGCTTCCGGGCGCCCCCAAGACGCCGAGTCGCTCGCCGTGCTCGCCGAGACCGTGCTCGCCGCCGATCGTTCCGACGAAGCCAGACCGATCGTCGAAGCACGCGCTCGCCGTCCATCCCGATCACCCACGACTCCTCGCGCTGCTCGCAACGGTCTACGCGCGTGAAAACGAATGGCGGACGGCGACGAACCTGCTCGAGCGCGCGGCTGGGATCGAGCCCGAGAGTCCCCGCCTGGCGGCGGCTCTGCGCGACGCCTACGTGCGCGAACGCCGCTGGGCGGAGGCGGTGCGTGCCGAGGATCGCTATTTCGCGCTCTTGCGGAGCCCGGATCAAGTCGCCGCGGAGCGCGCGCGCATGCTCGGGCTCCGCTACGAGCTGGCGCTCGATCACGAGTCGGCCGACGATCGTATCCACGATCTCTACGGCCTTTTCCGGAGCGACCCCGCGTTCCTGCCGGCGGCGGTCTCCCTCGGCGACGCGCTTCACCCTCTCGGACGGCTGCGCGAGGCGGGGCGGGTCTGGCTGCGCACGGCGCGCCTCCGGCCCGTCCCCGTGCTGCTTGCGCGCCTCGAGTCACTCTATCGCGAGGTCGGCCGCCCGAAGAAGATCGTCGCGCTCTATCGCCGCCTGCGGCGTCGATCCGATTCCCCGCTCCTCCTCTGCCGGCTGGTCCGCTTCCTGCTCGCCGAGGGGGCAACCGAAGAGGCCGTCGCCGAGCTCGCGGCGGCGAGCCCGGGGATCGCGGAGAAGCCCGAGGCGCAGCTTCTGCGCGGCGAGATCGAGCGCGTGCGCGGCAACGCCGATCTTGCGCTGGAAGCGTTCCGCGCCGCATACGACTCGGCGGGCATGGCTCGCGTTCCGTACCTGTGTAGCGCCTGTGGACGCAGCCTCTCCGACTGGGAGGCGCGCTGCGTCGGCTGTGGCGAGTGGGATAGCCTCCAGGTGTCCGGCGAGCCGACCGGGGCGCGCTCCGGGCGGATCGTGAGCCGAAGCGCGCTGCCTCAGGAATGGCCGAAGAGGTAGGGATGCATACGGGCGAGCGCGCCGAGCTGGTGAAGATCGGTCGAGAAGTTCGGCACCCGCACGATCGGCACTTGTCGTGGCAAACCTCGCGCGAACATCTCGAGCCTGAGCCCGTCGCCGCGCGCGACGTCCTGGTACGCGACGAAGTTTCGGGCGAGCCGCTTGACGAGGCTCGCGGGCGACAGACCCGACCGCGTGAGGCAGGCCTCGACGCGCTCCTGATCGTCGCCACGGATCTCGCCCCGCGGAAAATCAGCGCGGTCGATCGGGTCGGTGAATTCGTCGTGCACGCGGTTTAAGACGACGGCGCGGAGCGGCATGCCGAGCGCGGCCATCTTGTCGCTCAGATACTCTGCTTCCTCGAGCACTTCTTCTTCGGGGCTCGAGACCACCACGAACGCCGTCTTCGGACTCTTCAGCTCACGGTAGACACGGTCCATGCGCTCGCTGAAGCCATCGAAGAGGCTCTGCATCCCGCCGAAGAAGTCCGAAATCTCGGCCAGCGCCGTGATGCCGGTCGCCTCCTCCAGCGTGCGCAGGACGAAGCCCGCCGTGCGGTTGACGAACCGCATCGCCGACCAGCCGGCGGAGAAGTACGGCTTGACGAACCAGCGGATGATCTTGCGATCGAGGAAGTCGTTGAGCCGCCGCGGGGCTTCGAGGAAGTCGAGGGCGTGGCGCGTCGGCGGCGTATCGACGACGATCAGATCGTAGCGGCCGCTGTCGCGCAGCCGCGCGAGCTGCTCGACGGCCATGTACTCCTGCGAGCCCGCAAAGCTCTGCGAGAGATGCTGGTAGAAGCGATTCTTCAGGATCCGTTCGCGGATCTCGGCCGATGGCGCGTGCCGTTCGACGAGCGAGTCCCAGGCTCCCTTCTGGTCGAGCATCATCGCAGAGAGCGATCCTGCCGCGTCGATGCCCTGCGCACGTAAGAGTTCCGTAGGCACGACCACCTCTGTGCCGCCGGCCAGCGGCAGACCGAGGGAGTCGGCCAGTCGGCGCGCCGGATCGATCGTCAGCACCGCGGCGCACCGACCGTGCTTGGCTCCCCAGAGGGCGATCGCCGCCGCGGCCGTCGTCTTGCCGACGCCGCCACTGCCGGCGCAGACGATCACGTCGTGGCGCTCGACGATGCTCGGAAGCTCGTGGTCACGGATGCCCCTCGGCGCGTCGCGCCTTGGCGCGCCGCCGATCCGCGTCGTCGAGCCGCTCGGACAACGCCTCGACGTCCGCAAAGCCGAATTCTTCGCGAAACAGAAACGGCAGGACGACGACCTGCCAACCGGTTTCGGCGACGAGCTTCTGACGATGACGCTCGTTCAAGGTGCCCCAGCTCACTTCTTCCTCGGCGGCGGCGAACACCGCCTTGCAGAGCGCATCACACGGCTCGCTGACGCCCCTGCGCCACGAGACCGACGCCCGCCCGAGCTCCGCCTGCGAGAAGTCGGGCGCGTGGAAGCGGTTCACGAACAGAATTCCGTCCGGCAAGCCGAGCTCGCCACGGACCTGATTGCAGATCGTGATCGTCTCGTTGACCGGCAGCTCCTCGGCCACGGTGACGACCGACACGGCAGTCGCCTTCGGGTCGCGAAAGCAAGCTCCACACCCGCTTCGCCTCACGGTGTACGAGGCCCGTCGTGAACGCCTCGGACGCGGTCTTCGGCATGCGCAGATACTGGAGCGCATGGCCGGTCGCCGGACTGTCGACGATCACCAGATCCCACCGGCCGCGGTCGACCTCGTACCAGATCTTACCGATCGTCATCAGCTCCTTCAGGCCGGGCGCTGCGGCGACGAAGTACTGGTAGACCTTGCTGTCGAAGACGGCTTTCAGCACCCGCCGAACCGGGATGATCAAGTGGAGGTATTCCTCTAGCGCCGCCTTGCCTTCGACGTTCTGGCGGAAGAAGCCAGGCAGCGCTTCCACGGGATCGCGACCCTCCGCCTGACGGAGGCCTGCGATCGAGCGCGCCCGGTCGTCGAAATCGAGCCCGACGAGCAGGACACGTTTCTTGCGGCGCACGGCAGCGAGCGCGAGCGCGGTCGCGACCGTGGACTTGCCGACCCCGCCCTTGCCGACGATGAAGAGAAGACTGCGGTCGAAGAGAGACGTCATGAAGAACGCCTACCGGCTACCGACTACCGGGCTACCGCAAAGGACTCAGCGATGTCGTTGCCGGTAGCCGGAAGCCGGTAGCCGCTTCTTTCTCTCACCACCGAACCGCCGCTCCGGCCCACGTGAGGCCGCCTCCACATGCGACGAGCAACGCGACATCGCCTTCCCGCAGGCGCCCCGTTCGAACGGCCTCATCGAGCGCGATCGGCACCGACGCTGCCGAGGTGTTACCGTACGTCTCGACGTTGACGAAGATCTTCTCGAGCGGCAAATCCAGCGACTCCGCGACGGCCTTGATGATGCGCAGGTTGGCCTGATGCGGAACGACGAGATCGACATCCGCCGGAGCGAGCCCTGCCCGTTCGAGCGCCTCGAGCGCGACATCCCGCATGCGGCGAACCGCCCAGCGGAAGAGCTCCGGCCCCCGCATCTGGATGCACGCCTGCGGCGGCCGCGCGCTCGTGGCGTCGAAGCCACCGCGCGGCCCGGCCCGCACGTACAAGAGCTCACGCATCGATCCGCTCGCGTGCGTGGCGCTCGCCAGCACGCCTCTCTCTCCCTCCGCGCGGCGCAGCACCAACGCGCCCGCCCCATCCCCGAAGAGCACGCAGGTGCGTCGGTCGGTCCAGTCCGTCATGGTCGTGAGCGCATCGGCGCCAACGACGAGCACGGTACCGAAGTCGCCGGCCTTGACATGGGCGTTCGCCGTCGACAGCGCGTAGAGAAAGCCGCTGCATGCCGCGGAGACGTCGAACGCGGCGGTGCCGTCGATCCCGAGGGCGGCTTGCAGCTCGCAGGCCATTGCGGGGAAGGCGTACTCGCCGCTCACCGTGCCGACGATGATCGCATCGAGCTCCGCCGCATCCACACGGCTCGACTCGAGCGCACGGCGGGCGGCGATTTCGACCACATCGAGTAGACGCTCGCTCGGGCCGAGCACGTGGCGCTCGCGGATACCCGTGCGGGTCCGGATCCATTCGTCGTTGGTGTCGACTCGCTGCTCGATCTCCCGGTTCGCGACGCGCCGCTCGGGCACCGCGGCACCGACACCGAGAACCCTCGCTAGCATCGCGCAGCGATCGCGTGGCGAACGCCGGGGCGGCCCCCCCGGCGGAGCGCCTCAGACGACCACCTCTCCCTTGCGGAATGCCAGCGACACGTTCGTGCCGCCGAAACCGTACGAGTTGGAGAGCGCGATCTCGATCGGCGCCTTGCGGGCGACGTTCGGGACGTAGTCGAGGTCGCAATCCGGGTCACGCTCCTCGTAGTTGATCGTCGGCGGGATCACCCCGCGGGAGAGAGCCAGCACGGTGAAGGCCGCCTCCACGCCGCCCGCGCCGCCGAGAAGATGACCGGTCATCGACTTCGTCGAGCTGACCGGCAGCCGCGCGGCGTACTCGCCGAATACCCGTTTGATCGCCTTGGTCTCGTTGGAATCGTTGAACTGGGTCGAGGTGCCGTGTGCGTTGATGTAGCCGACCGCGCCCGGGTCGATGCCGGCGTCCTCGAGACAGAGCCGCATGCACGAGGCGGCCCCGATTCCCTCCGGGGACGGCTGCGTGATGTGGAACGCGTCGTCGTTGGCGCCGTAGCCGATCACTTCGGCGAGGATCTTCGCGCCGCGCCGGCGCGCGGACTCCATCTCCTCGAGAATCAGCACCCCCGCCCCCTCGCCGATCACGAAGCCGTCGCGGTTCTTGTCGAACGGACGGCTCGCCCGCGCCGGTTCGTCGTTCCGGGTCGACAGCGCACGCATGGCGATGAAGCCGCCGACTCCCATCGGCGAGATCGCCGCCTCCGCTCCGCCGCAGATCATCGCGTCCTGGTAACCGTGGCGGATCATGCGCATCGCCTCGCCGACCGCATGCCCCCCGGAGGAGCACGCGCTCGTCGGCGTGTAGTTGATCCCCTTGGCCCCGTGTTTGATCGCGATCTGCCCCGGAGCGAGGTTGGCGATCAGCTTCGGGATCATGAAGGGCGAGATGCGCCGGAGGCCGCTCTCGAGATAGAGGCTGTGATATTCCTCGATCGTCGGCAGCCCCCCGAGGCCCACACCGAGCACCACGCCCACGCGCTCCGCATTGCTTTCCTCGATCTTCAGACCCGAGTAGGCGAGCGCCATGTCGGCCGCCGCCATCGAGTAGTGGGTGAAGAGATCCATCTTCTTGATCTCTTTCTTCTCGATGAAATCCTCGGCGCGGAAGTCCCGCACCTCGCCCGCGATGCGCGTGGGGAAGTCTTTGACGTCGAAGCGGCTGATCGTGCTGATTCCCGAACGGCCATGCGAGAGCGCTTCCCAGTTCTTCTCGACGCCCGTGCCGAGCGGGGTGACCAGGCCGAGGCCAGTGACGGCGACGCGGCGCCGTTGCATGTCGCCGTTGTCCATGGTCGTGGCTTGGCGCGGGATGTTAAGGGCTCGTTTCGTGCGAGTCAACCACGGGACATTCCCCGCCTTTTGCGATACCTGACGCTTCTGGGGAGGCTCTATGGGCAAGCTCGACGGTCGAATCACGGTGATCACGGGAGGGGCGGGCGGCATCGGTCTTGCCGCGGCGACGCGCTTCGTCGCCGAAGGGTCGAAGGTCCTCCTGGTGGATCTCGACGAAGGGCCGCTTCGTCAGGCGGTTGCGACACTCGGCGCCGAGCACGCGAGCTGCGTGCGCGCCGACGTGACGCGGCCCGAGGACGTCGAGCGCTACGTGCGCGCCGCCGTGGAACGCTACGGCGGGATCGACGTGTTGCTGAACAATGCCGGCTTCGAGGGAGCGGTGAAGCCGATCCCGGAGTATCCCATCGAAGTCTTCGACCGGGTGATCGAGGTGAACGTCCGCGGCGTCTGGCTCGGCCTGAGATCCGTCATCCCCGAGATGGCCAAGCGGGGCGGCGGCTCGATCATCATCACCTCGTCGGTCGCGGGCATCCACGGCTTCGCCGGCGTCTCGGCCTACGTGACCAGCAAGCATGCCGTCGTCGGCATGATGCGCACCGCCGCGCTCGAGTGCGCCCCGCTGAAGATCCGCGTCAACACCGTGAATCCCGCGCCGATCGAAACCCGGATGATGCGATCGCTCGAGGACGGCTTCGCGCCCGGACAAGCGGCGCAGGCCAAGCAGCAGATTCTCGCCGGCATCCCGATGGCACGCTACGGCACGGCCGAGGAAGTCGCGCACCTCATGCTCTTCCTCGCCAGCGACGAGAGCCGCTATTGCACGGGCGGCGTCTACATGGTGGACGGCGGCATCTCGGCCGTGTGAGGCCCACGGAAGGACAAGCGATCTTCGCGGCGCCGCAATGCCTTGAGTCTCGGTAGGATGCTCGGCGATGCGAAAGGCGCGCTTGGTTTTTGTCGATCCGTACTCGGATCGACGAAAACCAAGCGCAACAGCGCGGAGCGCTGAAGGCAATAGGCCGATTCGGTGGGCTATCGTTTTCCGCGCTTACGCGCGGTTGCGCTCGTACTTCCTATTGGGCCTAACCAATCCGTGCGCTCTGCCCGCCGTCGACCGGCAGCAGCACGCCGGTGATGAACCGCGCCTCGTCGGAGGCGAGAAACAACGCCGCGTAGGCCACGTCCCACGCGGTGCCCATCTTCCCGCCGAGCGGCACCTGCGCGTCGCGCGCGCGATCAACTCTTCCTTCGCGATGCCGCGCTCGCGAGAGATCCCCTCGATCGCCATCGGCGTGTTCATCAGTCCGGGCATGATCACGTTGGCGCGGATGCCGTACTTCGCGTTGCCGATCGCGAGCGACTGCGTGAGGCGTTGACCCCGGCCTTCGAGGTCTTGTAGGCGACGCATCGCCCACCGCGCAGACGGCGGCGATCGACGAGACGTTGATGATCGACGCCGCTGCCTTGCGCGCGCATCACCGGCAGCACGTGCTTGCACGGTGAAGATCACGCTCTTCAGATTGACCGTGAGGATGCGGTCCCAGGCTTCCTCCGTGAGATGCACGGGACCGGCGTCGCCGTCGCCGATGCCGACGTTGTTGTGCAGCACGTCGATCCGCCCGTAGCGGTCGACGCACGTCCGGCGTCATCGCCCGGCAGTCGGCTCGCGGTGACGTCACGTCGCCACGAAACGCCGCGGCCTCGCTTCCCGCGGAGCGAATCTTCTCCTCGGTCTCGCGCGCGGAGCTTCGTCGCGATCGACGACCAGGACGCGCGCGCCCTCGCGCGCGAAGAGGAGCGCGGTCGCGCGGCCGTTGCCGATCGTGTCGCCGGGCGTCTGGCCGGCGCCGATGACGATCGCGACCTTGCCGGCGAGGCGCCCGGTCATGTCGAAAACCCGCGCACGCCTTCGTCGAGCTGCACGCCGAAGCGTGTTCAGCGCCATCGACACCAGGTTGTACTGCCCGACCGTGAACACGAGGTCCATGAGCTGCTGCGTGTCGTAACGAGCCGCGAGCGCCTGCCAGGTCGCGTCGCTGATGAACGCGTCGTCGTGCAGCTCGTCGGTGGCGCGCAGCAGCGCCGACTCGAACGGGCTCCAGCCGGGCGCGTCGGGGCCCTTGCGGATGCGCTCGATCTCCTCGTCGCCGAGCCCGGCGCGCCGGCCGATCATCACGTGCTGGCCCCACTCGTAGCCCGACCGGCACAGCCAGCCGATGCGCAGGATCACGATCTCGCGCTCGCGCGCCGGCAGCGTCGACTTGACGAGCACGTGGTTGCCGAACACGAGCCAGCGCTTGAGGAGCTTCGGGTGACGCGCGATCGTCGCCTGAACGTTCAGCACCTTGCCGTCACCGGCATTCGTGCGGCTCGGCTGCAGCAGCCCCCGCACTTCGTCGTTCCACTCGGCTTCGGGCAGTGGCTCGATTCTCGGTTTGGTGAGTCTCATGGTCGCCTCCCTCGTTCAGGGTACCGCAATTTCGCGCAGGGCCGGCAGGACGTCCGCGCTCCAGAGCTCGAGCTGCCGCAGCGGCTCGGCAGTCGCGAAGCGGACGGTCAGGTGCGTCACGCCCGCGTCCAGATGACGCCGCACCGCTTCGATGCACTGCTGCGGACGGCCCGCGATCAGGTAACGCTCGAACGGCGCAAAGGGCATGTTGTAGTTGCGGCTCAAGAACTCCTCGGCTTGCCGGCGTGCGCGAGCGGAATCCGCGTCGACACTCACGAACAGATAGAGCCCGCGCTCGATCGTCGCCGGGTCTCGGCCCGCCTCGCGGCAGAGGATGTCGATCCTGCGCGAGCCCTCGCGGTACGCGTCCGGGGTGACGAAGCCCGGAAACCAGGCATCGCCATGTGCGACGACGCGATGGAACGTGGCCTCGGCCCGCCCGCCGACCCAGACCGGGGGCAGGTGTGGCGGGCGGAGCTTCATCGAGATGCCGCGGAGCCGCCAGAAGCGACCTTCGTAGTCGACCTCAGGCTGGGTGAGCAGCTTGCGCACGATCGCGAGCCCCTCGTCGGTGCGCGCGCCGCGCTCGCGGCGCGGCACGCCCGAAGCCTCGAACTCCTTCACGTGCTCACCCCCGACACCCACCCCGAGCACGAAGCGCCCCGCGGAGAGGTGGTCGAGCGTCGCGACGGTCTGCGCGACGTGCACGGGGTTGCGCAGGCAGAGAAGCAGCACGCCCGGCCCGACGGTCACGCGACGCGTCTTCGTCACGACTGCGGCGAGCACCGTGAAGATCTCGAGCCGGGGAACGTGAAACACCACGTGGTCGCCTGCCCACAGCGCGTCGTAGCCGAGCTCTTCGGCTCGCTCCGCGAAGCGCAAGAAGTCGAGATTCGGCTCGCCCAGCGGGAATGCGTTCGGGAGGCCGAGCCCGAAGCGTCGCATCCCCGCCGTGGCTGGGAGGCTGCGCCGTAGATCGCTCCCGCTGGTCGCGATCCCATCTCCGTTCGAGCGTCCTGCCAAGCGAGCTCCGTTGTCAAAAGATCGCCGCGACTTTCACCATCGAAGGATTGCCTTGCTCTGCCGTTCGCTACATGCCGTCATAGAACAAGGAGGAAACATCGTGAAGGCATTCGCCTTTCTCGGCAAGAACAAAGTCGGCCTCGTCGATAAGCCCAACCCTGAGCCCGGACCGAACGAGGCGGTGGTGCGCACCACCGCCTCTCTCGTCTGCACCTCGGACGTGCACACGGTTCACGGCGTTCTGCCCATACCCGAGGGGCGCGTCCTCGGTCACGAGAGTGTCGGCGTCGTCCACCGCGCGGGCTCTCACGTGACGGCCGTTCGCGAGGGCGACAGAGTGGCGGTCTGCGCCGTGACCCCCTGCGGCAAGTGCAGCTTTTGCCAGCGTGGCCACGGCGCGCAGTGCGGCGGCACGCTCGGCGGCTACAAGTTCACCGCGCAGCGCGAAGGCAATCTCGCCGAATACTTTCTCGTCAACGACGCCGACTACAACCTCGCGCCGATTCCGCAGGGGCTCTCCGACGAGCAGGCGCTCTACACGACCGACATGATGAGCACCGGCTTCGCGGCCGCCGAGGAAGCGGAGATTCCGCTCGGCGGCACGGTGGCGGTGTTCGCGCAAGGCCCGGTCGGGCTTTGCGCGACCGCGGGGGCGCGGCTCTCCGGCGCGGGTCTCGTCATCGCGGTGGAAGGGAAGCCCGAGCGTCAGAGGCTCGCCAAGCGCTTCGGCGCCGACGTCGTCGTGGATCCGGCTAGCGGCGACCCCGTGGCCGAGATTCTTCGCCTCACGGGCGGCGCCGGCGTCGACGCGGCGATCGAGGCCGTCGGCCTGCCGGTCACCTTCGAGAGCTGCATCCGCGCCACGCGGGCGGGCGGCGTGATCTCGAACGTCGGCTACCACGGAGAATCCGGTGACTCGCTGCGCATCCCGCTCGCCGACTTCGGCTTCGGCATGGCCGACAAGACGATCCGCGGCGTCCTCTGCCCCGGAGGGCACGAGCGGATGACACGGCTTCTACGCCTCATCGAGACTGGCCGCTTCGACCCGACACCGATGACCACCCACCGCTTCCGGTTCACAGAGGTGGAGCGCGCGTTTCGGATGATGGAGACGAAGGAGGACGGGATCCTAAAGCCGCTGATCCTCTATTGAGCTACTGGGGTACGATTCTCGCTTACAGACCAAGATATGAGATGAGATGCGATGCGATGCATCAGTAGGCCGACGTGACCCGCACCCGATCAGTTTTCGCACCACGCTCGAGGAGACGGACGCGGTCGGTTGTGGTCGCGGCCCGTACTCGGGTCGATCACAACCGACCGCAACCGCGCGGAGCGCGGAAGACAATCACCCTCGACACTGGTCTATCGTCTTCCGCGCTTGCGCGCGGTGGCTGGACTTTCCGGTCGACCCGAATCCGGGCCGACCGGAAAGTCCAGCGCTTCCGGATCTCGAGCGCCGGAGGCGAAGACTGATGCATCCGTAGGCCGACGACGTTTCGGTTGCGGCCACGAGGTGCGCTACGAGGGTGAGGGCCGGTCCGCTTCCTGCCACGCCGAGAGCCAGAACGCGCCCAGGACCTCGATGGCGCGAGAGAGCCGGGCGGCCAGCAGAGAGCCCGCCTCGCGGTCGAGCACGTCGAGATACGCCGTGGACCCGAGATCGCCGAGACGCCGCGCTTGGTGATCGGCCGCGAGTAGCTCCGCAGCGGCATGGTAGCTCTCGACGAGGGTTTGGAAGACGCGCTCCCGACCGTAAGCCGCGACGCTTGCCGGCGCGAACGTCGCCCGCGCGCGGCGCATGTACTCGCGGAGCCGCGCGTCGACGAGCGCGTGCTCGACCACCTTGTGGATCCCCGGGCTGCCGCTCTTCCGGCCGTCGTAGTCGGAGATCACGTGAAGCGGCATCGTCGCGTCCGCGACGTAGTGACCTCCGTACGCGGCCGTGCGCAGCGCGGCGCGCCAATCGCGGGCGCGCATCTCGTGCACCAGCCGCGCATGCGCCTCCTCGATCGTCCACGGCAGCGTGCCTCGCTCCTTCACGACGTGCTCGCCGAAGCGCTCGACCGCCGCGTCATACGAGCGCGGCAGGCTGGCGAACGGCGGCGCGCCGTAGAGATCGAGATCGATGAAGTGCTTGACGGATTCCTTCTCACCGTCGCGGTCACGCAGGACCGTATCCGGCTCGACGGACCATTCCGAGATCTCTGCGCGATGGGAGCGAAAGTACGATCGCAGCGGATCGGGAAGCGTCTCGATCGCTTGTTCCTCGATCGCACGATGGGTCGCGAGACCCCAAGCGAGCGCGTGCGCCGCCGGCAGTGCGAGGGCCGCCGCGACGACGAAGACCGCGGTGCGGCTCGTTCTCATCGCGCGCGGAGCCTTCCGTAGCCATGCGCCCAGGCCCAGATATAGACGGCGACGACGAAGACGATTACCGTCGCAGCGACGAAGTCGCGAGGCGCGAAGCGTGAGCGCAAGAACGTCGTACGCGCCGCCTGGCGGCTGAACCCGCGTGATTCCAGAGCCATCGCCATGGCATCGGCACGACGGAGCGCTCCCATGAACACGGGGACGATCACCGGCACGTAGCGCGCGAGCCGGGCGAAGACGCTGCCACGCGAGAAGTCGAGCCCGCGAGCACGCTGCGCGACCACGACGGAGAGCGCCGAGGCGAGAAATAGCGGCACGAGGCGGAATGCCAGAGCGATCGTGAAGCTCATGCGGTAGGGCATGCCGAAATCGCGCAGCGCCTCGGTGAACTCCTCGACGCGGGTGATCGACAAGAACAGCACGCTCGCGGCGAGAAAGCTCTCGAGCTTCAGCGCCATACCGGCGGCAAACTCGATCGCCTCGCCGCGCGGCCGCGGGCCGAATGCGGCCGCGCCGCTTTGCCCGTAACCGTAGAAGAAGCTCCACATGACGAAGCTCGCAACCGGCACGGCGATGAACATCACCGCGAACCTCCGCACGTTGACGATCGCCCCGGCCGAGATCAGCAGCAGCGCCAAGGCCGTCGCCACCGGAGCTACGGCCAGCGGCCGATCGATCCCATAGATCGAGGCGAACGTGGCGGCCAGAAGACCGACCTTCACCTGCGGATGGAGCCGGTAGAGGAAGGTTCCGCGACCGAGGTAGAGGGTGACGTGCATGTCAGCTCCAGTCACGCGAGCGCGCGGAAAAAGGACTCCACGTCGAGGGCTGAAACGCCAAGCCGGTTGCCGAGACGCGAGATCTCGGGTGGAACGAAATCCGCGCGGCGGCAGAGCGCTTCGTCGGCGAAGAGGTCTCCGACCGAGCCGTCATAGAGAATCCGGCCCTCCTGCAGAAGCACGGCGCGCTCTGCGTAGGTTCCCACGACCCAGGGCACGTGGGTGATGATCACCACGGTCTGCCCCGAGCGGTGCAGGCGCTCGAGAACGTCCATCAGCGCCCGCTGCTCGCGAAAATCGAGACCGGTCGTCGGCTCGTCGAGAATCAACACCGTCGGTCGGAGCGCGAGGATCGACGCGACCGCCACCTTCTGCCGCTCGCCCTTGCCGAGCAGGAACGGATCGCGCCGCTCCAGCGACTCGAGCCCGACGGCTTCGACGACGGCGCGCACTCGCGACAAGACCTCTTCGGGCGCGCAGCCGACCTGCCGTGGGCCGAAGGCGATCTCCTCTTCGACCGTGGCGGCGAAGATCTGATCGTCGGGGTTCTGGAAGACGTAGCCGACCGTGGCGGCGCGTTCGGCGGCGCCGAGCGCGGCGAGTGGGCGCCCGCGCCAGGCAATGCATCCCGAAGCCCCCTCGAGCAAGCCACCGACGAGCCTCGCAAGCGTGCTCTTTCCCGATCCGTTGGCCCCGATCAGCGCGACGAACTCTCCTTCGCGGAGCGTGAAGTCGACCCCGGCGAGCGCCGCGCCCGCTTGGTCTTCGTAACGAAACCGCACGTCGCGAGCCTCGAGGATCACCGGCCCGGAAGGCTCGGAAGAGCGCGAGGCCGAGGCGAGCGCGCGCTGCCCTGCCGGAACGCCGCTCGCCCGCACACGCCCGGCGACCGACTCCACGTCGGGCGGCCAGACCGGCAAGCCCAGACGGCGGCAGACGATCGCCAGATCCGGCGGCCGGACGCCGAGCGTCGCCAGTTCGTCCGCCCGTGCGAGAAGCTCCCCCGGCCGTCCCTCGAGCGCGATCCTCCCCTCTTCCATCACGACCCATCGATCGGCTGCGGCCATCGCTTCGACGTCGTGCTCGACCACCACGAGGGTCTTCCCGCCACCACGCAACCGTCCGAGGAGCAAGAAGAGCTCGCGACGGCCGGCCGGATCGAGATCCGTCGAGGGCTCGTCGAGAAGCCAGAGCTCCGGCTCGAGCGCGAGCACGGCCGCAATCGCGAGCCGCTGCTTCTCGCCACCCGACAGCGTCGTCGGCTCGCGGCGCTCGAAGCCCGCGAGACCGACCGCGGCGAGCGCGGCAGTGATCCGGCTTCTCATCGCTCCGGGGTCGACGCCGAGCTGTTCCAGACCGAAGAGGATCTCTTCCTCGACGCTCGTCGAGAAGAGCTGCGCCTCGAAGTCTTGGAAGACGAAACCGACGAGCGCCGCGAGATCACGGACATGGAGCCCCTCTCCCCGCCGCCCGAGCACCCGCAGCACTCCCCGAACCTCCGCCGGCTTGAGAGTGGGAACGAGCCGGTTCGCGCACTTGAGGAGCGTCGTCTTCCCGGCGCCACTCGGCCCGAGAACGGCGACCATCTCGCCGCGCTCGACGCGAAACCGGACGTCGCGAAGGGCCTCCGCGCGCGGAGCCGAATACACGACGCTGAATCCGTCGAAGGCAAGCGCCTCGTCGTTGCTCACAGGGAGAGGAAGCAAGCGAACGCGCCGATGACGAACGGAGCGAGACCGACCCCGACTTCGAAGGCGCGGCTCGGCGTCACGATGCCGAAAGGCCGCACCCACGGAGGCGTCCAGTAGCCCGCGTAGATGAGGTTTCCCGCGACGTGGCCGCCGAAGGTCAGAGCGCTCGCCGCGGCGAGCACGAACGGACGGGTGCCCGCACGTCGTGTGCGGCTCTGGATCAGATCCGTGTAGAGCAAGCCGCTCGACTTGACGCGCGGGTAGAGCACGCGGAGCGTGAGCGGCCCGAGCACGCCCGCAGCCACCACGTTGTTCCAGAGGACGACGTTTCCAAGCACGGGGAACGGCACGAAGCCGAGTAAGTTCAGACCCCAGCCGACGACCAGAGCGCAGGCAGCGGCCGCGAGCAGCACGACGAACAGCAGGCGCAGCCACTCGCCGAGCGAACGCGGCGTGGGATCTCCGCCGCCAAGCGCTTCCCACGCACGATACGGCACCAAGCCGTACAAAAAGTTTCCCGCAAACCCGAACATGTCTCCCGGGCCGATGCCGCCGAAGAGATCGCCGATCAGATTGCCGATCGCGCTTCCCCACGCCGCCGCCGGTCCGAACAAGAGCGAGCAGATCACCGGCACCGCATTCGCCGGGCGGAACTCGGTCACGCCCGGAATGATCGGCATCACCTTGAACGGGATCAGGATCGAAGCGTAGAGCGCCGCCGAGATCGCCGTGAACACCACCATGCGGGTGTCCCGCCACATGTCACGAAGCTCGCGCAATGGGGACGTTCCTGACCTTCGTAGCCTTCGTAGCCTTCGTCGCGCCTCTCTTCTTACAGGATTTCGCCAACGCGAGGAACGCGACGAAGGTTACGAGGGTCAGGAACGTCCCCGACCGTTCTTGCGAGCGCTTGGCTTTTGCGGCAATAATGCAGCCGCGTTGGAATCGGGGAGTCGTTCGACCCCCCTAACATCGCCGATGAACGCCCGTCAATCACTGATCTCCGGCGGCAGCCTGGAAGACAAGTCCCGGCCCGCAGCGTTCCGCCAGTCGCGGATCATCCGCCTCGAGGGCACGTTGGCGATCAGCCTCACGACGGCGGCGCTCGGCTGGAGCTGGATTCGTGGTCTCGGCTTGCTCGGCCATCTCCGCGCCACCGCCGGCGATCTGCTGATCGGCCTGCTGTCGGCCTCCGTCCTGTGCCTGTCCTTGCCGTTCTTCACCTCCGCCTGGGCGTCGCGCGCGCTCCTGCTGCGCGAGATGAAGGGGGTGTGGGACGACCTTCTCACGCCGTTCGGCAAGAGCCTGACGCTCGCGGAGATCTCGGCGCTGGCGGCACTCTCCGGGATCTCCGAGGAAATCTTCTTTCGCGGTGCGGTGCAGGGCGAGATCGGCATCGTCGGCGCGAGCCTGCTGTTCGGGCTCCTGCATCCATTGAACATCAGCTACGTGATCTGGGCCTCCGGCGTCGGCGCCGCGTTCGGCTTGCTCTACCAGCTGACCGGCAGCTTGATCCCGCCCATCCTCTGCCACAGCGTGTACAACCTCGGCGCGCTGCTCTACCTCCGCTACTGGTATCTCGGCGAGAGCCGCGACCAGGTTCTACTCGCGCGGTGAGAACCATGGCTCTCCTCGGGCGGGCGGCGGCGCTTCTCGCGCTCGTACTCGCGTCTTGTTCTGCCGAAAAGATCTTGAGCGAGCAGGAGTACCACGACAGAGCGACCGCCTCGATGAAGGCGGAGGCCTACGATCTGGCCATCCAGGATTACCAGAAGCTGCTCGAAGAGTATCCGTTCAGCGACCACAGCGAGGAAGCCCAGCTGAAGATCGGCCAGGCCCAGTATCTGCACAAGCAGTACGCGGAGGCGATCGCGTCGTTTCAGGATTTCCAGCGGATGCACCCCACGAACCCGAACATCGCGCTCACCGAGTACTACACCGCCCTCGCCTACATGGATCAGATGGGCAAGAAAGATCGCGACCAGAGGGCCGCAGAGAACGCGCAGGCCCATCTGCAGTCGGTGCTTACGCGCTACCCGGACAGCCCCTATGCAGCGGAGGCAAAACGCAAGCTCAAGGAAATCCGCGAGGTGCTCGCGGACCACGAGTTCTCGATCGCCAAGTTCTACCTCATCTGGACGGATCCGCTCGGTGCCGAAGCGCGTTTGCGGCGACTGCTCGAACACTATCCCGACACCGACGTCGCGGCGGCGGCGCTCGCTCACTTCGGCAAGTACTTCCGTAAGCGCGGTGACCTCACCCGGTCGGCTCTCGCCTACGCGGCGCTGATCGCAGAATACCCCCAGAGCCCCGATCGCGCTCAGGCCGAAACCGCGCTCGCCGATCTCAAGGCCAAGAAGATCGTCGTTCCCGACCCGCCGTTGCCAGCCCTCGTGGAGAGCCTCGGCAGGCCGTCTATGGCCGTCGCCCCGCAGCCGTCTGCGGTCCCCGCCCAGACCGCCGCGACCGTGCCGACGCCGGAAAGCCCGCCGAACAGCCCCGCTCGCAATTGACCGTTTCCGATGTTAGCTTGACCCCCTTGTCTCGGCTTCGCGACAAGTGCGGAAGGGTTCGTGGCGCCGTCGTGGTCGTCGGCGTCGGCGGACTCGGCACCGCCGCGGCGATCGAGCTCGTCGTCAACGGAATCGATCGGATCGGCCTCGTCGATGGGGACCGCGTGGAACTCTCGAACCTGCATAGACAGCTGCTTCACGGTACCGCCGACATCGGCCGCCCGAAGGCCGAAGTCGCCGCGCAGAAGCTCGCCGCCATCCGCCCGTCGCTCCAAATCGGTCTGCATGCCGAGCGGCTGACCACGGCGAACGCGGAAGAGATCCTGCGAGGCTACGACTTCGTGATCGATGCGACGGACAACGCTCCCGCAAAGTTCCTGCTGAACGATGCCTGTGTCCTGCGCGCGAAGCCGCTCGTCCACGCGGGGGTCGTCGGCCTGCGCGGTCAGCTGATGACGATCCTACCGCGCCAGAGCGCATGCCTTCGCTGCCTCTTCCCGGAGCCCCCTACGGAGGACGAGATCACCTCCTGCCAGCAAGCCGGCATCCTCGGTCCGCTCGCCGGCATGATTGGCGCGCTCGAGGGTCGTGAAGCCGTCAAATACCTGCGCGGCGCGGGCGACCTTGCCGCGGATCGCCTGATCACGATCGACGCTCGCACGCTTCGCATGCGCGAGGTGCCACTGCGTCGTTCCGCCCGCTGTCCGATCTGTGGCCCACGTGCGACGATCGAGGCGCACCCTCGCGGACCTTCGGCCCCCCACCGGAGCCCGCTTTCGAAGGAGCTGTGATGAGCACGGTGATCGGCTTGAAATGCCGCGAATGCGGCGCCGACTACCCCAAGGTGGCCGCTGCACGTCTGCGAGACCTGCTTCGGTCCGCTCGAGGTCGTCTACGACTACGACGCCATCGCGCGGCGCTGACGCGCGAGGTGATCGAGTCGCGGCCGCGCAACCTCTGGCGCTATCGCGAGCTGCTGCCGATCGAGGGCGAGCCGCGCGGTCGGCCTCCACTCCGGCTTCACGCCGCTGGTGCGCGCCGACCGGCTGGCGCGCGGCGCTCGGCGTCACGGAGCTCTGGGTCAAGGACGACTCGGTCAACCATCCGACGTTCTCGTACAAGGACCGCGTCGTCTCGGTCGCCATCTCGAAGGCGATCGAGTTCGGCTTCGACACCGTCTCCTGCGCCTCGACCGGCAACCTCGCCAACTCCGTCTCGGCGCACGCCGCGCGCGCCGGGCTCAACTGCTTCATCTTCATCCCGCGACGACCTCGAGCAGGGCAAGGTGATCGGCTCGACGATCTACGGCCCGCGCGCCGTCGCGATCCGCGGCAACTACGACGACGTCAACCGCCTGTGCAGCGAGATCGCCGACAAGTACGGCTGGGCGTTCGTCAACATCAACCTGCGCCCCTACTACACCGAGGGCGCCAAGACCTACGGCTTCGAGATCGCCGAGCAGCTCGGCTGGCGGCTGCCGAAGCACATCGTCGTCCCGACCGCCGGCGGCACGATCCTGCCGAAGGTCGCCAAGGCGTTCCACGAGCTGCGCGAGCTCGGCCTCGTCGAGCGGCCGACTGCCGAAGATCTACACGCGCGCAGGCGGCCGGCTGCGCGCCGGTGGTCCACGCGCTCCACCGCGGCAGCGACCTGATCGACGCCGGTCAAGCCGAACACGATCGCCAAGTCGATCGCCATCGGCAATCCCGCCGACGGCTACTACGTGCTGAAGGCGGTGCGCGAGTCGGGCGGCTGGGGCGAGGCGGCGACCGACGAGGAGATCGTCGAGGCGCATCCAGCTGCTCGCCCGCACCGAAGGCATCTTCACCGAGCCGGCCGGCGGCACGACGGTGGCGGTCACCAAGAAGCTCATCGAGCAGGGCCGCATCCCGCGCGACGAGTCGATCGTCGATCAGCGTCACCGGCAACGGCTACAAGACGCTCGAGGCGGTGCGACGGCGCCGTCGAGCAGCCGTTCGCGCATCCCGGCCGCGCCTCGCCGACTTCGACGCGCTCTACGCAAGGCTCGGCGACGTCCGACCCGCGTGCCGCGCGTCAGTGAGCGGCACCGCGCCGCTGACAACGACTCCAAGGAGGACTCGAGCGTCATGGTCCAGGTTCGAATTCCCACCCCGCTCCGCAAGTTCACCGGGGGCGCCGAGGAGGTCGACGCCGAGGGCGCGACGCGTCGGCCGCGATCGTCGACGACCTCGAGCAGCCGCTATCCGGGCATCAAGGAGCGCATCTGCGACGAGCGACGGCCAGGTGCGGCGCTTCGTCAACATCTTCGTGAACGGCGACGACATCCGCTTCCTCCAGCAACCTCGACACGCCGGTCAAGGACGGCGACGAGCTGTCGATCGTGCCGGCGATCGCCGGCGGCCGCTGACGCGCCGGCAGCCGATCGCGCCGCCGCGACCGCCGATCGCCGCCGAGCGACTCGGCGAGCGCCGCCCGAGGCGCCTTCGGTCCTCGACCTCGATCGGCAACACGCCGCTGGTCGAGATCCGCAGCGTGCGCGACGGCGATCTCCCGCGGGCGTCCGCCTCTTCGCCAAGCTCGAGGGCTTCAATCCGGGCGGCTCGGTCAAGGATCGCGCCGGCGCTGCAGATGGTCGCAGGAGGGCCTCGACGAGCGGCGCGCTCCGTGCCCGGCAAGACGATCCTCGACTCGACGTCCGGCAACACCGGCATCGCGCTCGCCATGATCGGCGCGGCGCTCGGCTATCCCGTCGAGCTGGTGATGCCCGAGCAACGTGAGCATCGAGCGCAAGAAGATCATTGCCGCCTTCGGCGCCAAGATCATCTTCAGCGAGCCGCTCGAAGGCTCGCGACGGCGCGATCCGGCTCTGCCGCAAGATCCTGACGAGCCCGGCCGCGATCGGTACTTCAAGCCCGATCAGTACAACAACGAGGCGAACTCGCTCGCCCACTTCGAGACGACCGGCCCGGAGATCTGGCAGCAGACCGAAGGCCGCGTCACGCACTTCGTCGCCGGCATCGGCACCAGCGGCACGATCATGGGGACCGGACGGTTCCTGAAGTCGCAAGCGGCGCGACGTGCAGTGATCGCGCGTCGAGCCCGACGACGCATTTCACGGGCTCGAGGGACTGAAGCACATGGCGAGCTCGATCGTGCCGGGCATCTACCACGAGCAAGAGCTCGATCGGAAGATCGCGGCGTCCACCGAGGACGCGTACGACATGGTCTACCGCCTCGGTCGCGAGGAAGGTCTCGTTCGTCGGGCAGTCCTCGGGAGCCGCCATGCTCGCCGCGCTGAAGGTCGCCCGCGAGCTTCGGGAGGGCGTGATCGTCGTCCTGTTCCCGGACTTCGGTGACCGCTATCTCTCGACCAATCTCTGGATCGGCTGGCAGAAGCTCGGTTCAGCGGAGCCCAGGGCGTGAAGGCCGTCCGTTCCAAACCGAGCTCCGCCAGCCGCAGCGTGCGAGAGAAGGTCTACCTCACGTATCCGCCGAAGCTCCTGAAGGAGCCGATCATCCATCAGCTCGGCCAGAAGTTCCGGGTCGTCACCAACATCCGCGGCGCGAACATCTCCGCCGAGGTCGGCCTCGTCGCGCTCGAGGTCGATGGCGAGGAGAGCGAGGTGAGCGCGGCGCTGCGCTGGCTCTCCGAGCTCGGCGTCCGCGTCGAGCCGATCGCGAAGAACGTGATCGAGTAGCGGTGGCTACCGGCTACCGCAAAGCCGAATGCCGGAGATTCCGCAGCGCTGGAGTTTCCGGTCGGCCCGCTCGGTCTATGCGGGGTGACCGGAAGCTCCAGCCACCGCGCGCAAGCGCGGAAGACAATAGACCAGGTCGCTGCTGATTGCGTTCCGCGCTTCGCGGTTGCGGTCGGCGGTGATCGACCCGAGTACGGGCCGATCACCACCGACCGCGCTCTCCCTCCGTCGAGGCGTTCGAGGGGGGATCCTCCGGGAACCGCAAGCCCCCGCCCACAGCCCGCAACTCCCGCATTGCATGCCGCCGCACGGCCAGCCATAAAAGTCCGAATCACCTGTGGAGACCCACTGATGTCCATCGACCGCCTCGACTTCGGCATCTTCCTCGCTCCGTTTCACCCGGTGCGTGAGAATCCCACAGCCGGTAGCCGGTAGCGATAATGCTCACCGACGCCCAGATCGACCGTTACTCCCGCCAGATCGTGCTCTCCGAGATCGGCGGCCAAGGCCAAGAGCGCCTGCTCCGCGCCGAGGTGGCGATCCACGGCGGCGGCGACGCAGCGCTCGTCTGCGCGAGCTACCTGGCCGGAGCGGGCGTCGGCACGCTGAGCGGCGTCGGCATCGAGCCACGCGACGGTCTCGGTAACGCGCTCGACCTCACGGCGCGCAATCCGGATTGCCGCCTCGTGCGCGAGCCGCGGCGGCCGTCGGTGACGATCGTGATCGGCCGTACTGTGCCAGAGGCGCTTCCGAGCGCCTGCGCGGTGATCTGGGGTGCCGCGAGCGGCGACCGGGTGCGGCGAGCGTATCTACCGGCCGGGCATGCTTGCGTTCCCTGCCTCCGGGAGCTCGCCGGCCGCCAATCGGCAGGAGAGGCTTCGCCACAGATCCTCGGCACCGTTCTCGCGCTCGAAGCGCTGCGGGCGCTCCTCGAGCTCTCCTCCAACGACCGCGCGAGCCTCGTCGAGATCGACGTCGCACGAGCCGCGTGCCGGTCGTCGCCCTTCCCCGCTCGCCCCGATTGTTCGCGCTGCCACTGAAATCCCTCTACGAGGAGAACTGAAGATGACGACGGAAACCATCGCGCCTCACGGCGGAACGCTCGTTCAGCGCTTCGTCGGCGGCGACGAGCGAGCGCGCTGGCTTGCTCGTGTCGGTAAGCTCCCGCGAATCACGCTCACCCGCCGCGAAATCTCCGACCTCGAGATGATCGCGATCGGCGCGTTCAGCCCGCTCGAGGGGTTCATGGGCCAGGACGACTACGATGCCGTGGTGACGCGCATGCGCCTGACGAGTGGGCTGCCTTGGACGATCCCGGTGACGCTCGCGGTGACCGCAAACGAAGCGAAGGGTTACCGACCCGGCGACGACGTGGCTCTGGTCGAAGAAGGAGGGAGGCCGCTCGCGATTCTGCATCTCGCCGAGACCTATCGACCCGACAAGCAGCGCGAGGCGAGCGAGGTCTACCGCACGACCGAGGAGGCCCATCCGGGCGTCAAAGCCATCTACGAGATGGGGGACGTGTATCTCGGCGGCAAAGTCACGGCGCTCGATCGACCCAGCGAGATCGAGTTTCAGGAGCATCGCCTCGACCCGGGCGAGACCCGAGCGCGGTTCGCGGAAAAGGGCTGGAAGCGCATCGTCGCCTTCCAGACGCGCAATCCGATCCACCGCGCGCACGAGTACCTGCAGAAGTGCGCGCTCGAGAGCTGCGACGGGCTCCTCATCCACCCGCTCGTCGGCGAGACCAAGGGCGACGACATTCCGGCTGCCGTGCGCATGGAGTGCTACAAGGCGCTCATCAAGGACTATTATCCGACGGACCGGGTCGTGCTCTCCGTGTTGCCGGCGAACATGCGCTATGCAGGCCCCCGCGAAGCCGTCTTCCACGCGCTGATGCGCAAGAATTACGGCTGCACGCACTTCATCGTCGGCCGCGACCATGCCGGGGTCGGCAATTACTACGGCACATACGACGCGCACCGCATCTTCGACGGCTTTTCCGCCGAGGAGATCGGCATCGCGCCGCTCTTCTACGAGCATACCTTCTGGTGCGAGCGCTGCGAGGGCATGGCCTCGACGAAGACCTGCCCGCATCCCAGGGAGCACCACATCGCGCTCTCGGGCACGAAGGTGCGCGAGATGCTGTCGCGTGGCGAGCGCCCGCCGATGGAGTTCTCGCGCCCCGAGGTCGCCGACATCCTGATCCGCGCGATGAGGCAGTCATGACGGCCATGACCTTCGCCGAACGGTATCGGTCTCTCGCCGAGCGTCTGTCGCGGGAACCCGGGAGCCCGATCGCCGGGTGGCAGCTGCTCCACCTGCCGGGCAACTTGCCTCCGTGGTCGGACACGGACCTCACCGTCGCGCCGGGCGACGAGGTCACCCGGCTCGCTTCGGGAAGAGTCGTCCTGTCCGGGTGACGGCTTCGGCGGTCAGCCGCACCTTCGCTAGGATAGCTAGCTCTTGCGCTTTCGCGTCGTCGTGCCGCCCGTCTTGACCGGCCGCGACCGCACTGCAGTCTCGCCAGAGCCGCCAATCAAGGTCCGCATCCACTCGGCTTGTGATCGCAGCGTCTCGCCGACGGTGTTCGACCACAGATCGAGGAGCTTCTGTGCGTCACCCTCGCGCCCCTTCTCGGAGAGCAAGCGCTTCAGCCGCTGGATCGTCACCTCGGCTTCCTCGAGACGCGAGCGCAGCGCCTCGTAGCGCTCGAGCAGCTCGAGATAGCGGGAGCGGGGCACGACGCCGATCCTCGACCAGAGATCCTCCGTCCACTTGACGAGCGATTCGGGCGCTGGAGGAGTGACGCCCGCCGGCAGCCAGCGCACGATCCCGCGCGCGAGCTTGTCCGGGGTGAGGCTCGCGAGGCTGCGGATCGTCGCCTGCGCCGCGCGCGTGCCACGAGCCGCCTCGGCGAGAAGCCGGAACCACTCTTCGGTGAATCGCAGGGTTCGTTCATTCATGGGGGCCTCAGATGAGCCGGAGTCGCTCGAGCATTCCGAGCAGCTCCGCCACCGACTCGGCGACGCTCAGCCGATCGCTGCGCAGCACGAGTTCCGGCCGCTCGGGCGCCTCGTACGGGTCGTCGACGCCCGTGAACCCTTTCAGCTCCCCCGCCCGCGCCTTCTTGTAGAGACCCTTCGGATCGCGCTTCTCGGCTTCGTCGATCGCGCAGTCGACGTAGACCTCGAGGAACGGGAGCTTCACGTCCTCGTGCAGCTTGCGGACGAGGTCGCGATCGCGACGATACGGACTGATAAAGCTCGTGAGGGTGATGATGCCGGCGTCGCTGAAGAGCTTCGCCACCTCGCCGATTCGGCGGATGTTTTCGGCGCGGTCTTCGGCGGAGAACCCTAGATTGCGGTTCAACCCGAAGCGGATGTTGTCCCCGTCGAGCCGGTAGGCGTGCTTGCCGCGCGCGAGCAGCACCTTCTCGAGCGCGACCGCGATCGTCGACTTGCCGCTCGCCGAGAGCCCCGTCATCCAGAGCGTAGCCCCCTTCTGTCCGAGGTTCGCCTCTCGCTCCTCACGGGTGACGTCGCCCTCGTGCCACGTGATGTTGGTCGCCTTCTGCCCGGGCATCCCTCCTCCTCTTAGCGGTTTGCCTGAAAATCGCGTGATCGTACACCAGCACGGCGCCTAGAGAAACCGCGCCTCGCCAGGGCGGCCCCCGAGGCTCGCGAGTGCTTCGAGCGCACGCTCGACCGAGATCCGCTTCAAGCAGTCGTAGTGGCCGAAGCGGCAGGTGCGCGCCAGACACGGGCTGCACTCGATGCGCTCGTAGAGCACGCGCGTTCGCGGTCCGACAGGACCGGTCCGGTCGGGCCGCGTCGACCCGAAGATGCCGACGGTCGGTAGGCCGAGCGCGCCGGCCACGTGCATGGCTCCCGAGTCGTTGCCGACGAATCCGTGGCAGAGGGAGAGCAGCGCGACCAGATCGCCGACGTCGGTCTCCCCGGCCGCGACGATCGCGCCGACACGGCTCGCCGCGACAATCTCCGCACACCTGGCTCGTTCGCTCGTCGTCCCGACCAGGACGCATTCCGCGCCGGTCGTCTCCTCCAGGCGATCGATCAGCCGCGCATAGCGATCCGCCGGCCACTCCTTTGCCGGGCCGTAGGCTGCCGCGGGCGCGAGTGCGACCAACGGCGCGTGCGCGCGCCGCCGGCGATTCGCCAACCACTCGCGCATGGTCGCTCGTCGGGGTTCGCCAACCTCGAGCGTGACCTCCTCGCCCGACGCCTCGGTACCGACCGCATCGCGCACCATCTCGAGATAGTCGTTCTTCTGGTGACGGCCCCGGGGGTCACGCGCCGGCCGAGCGGCATGGGTGAGCAGCGGCCCTCGCCCTTGCGCGGCGAAGCCGGCACGTCGCGGCACGCCCGCGATCGTCACCCAAAGCGCCGACTGGAAGCTCTTCGGAAAGAGCACGGCCAGGTCGTAGCCGCCGGCTCGGATGGTCGAAATCACCCGCCAGCGATCCGCCACGCCCTCGAAGCCGGAGCGAATCCGGTACGGAATGACCCGATCCAGCCACCGCAAGCCGTCGAAGAGGCCCGCGAGCTCCTGCTTGACCAATACGGCCAACTCCGCGCCCGGGAAGGCGCGGCGCACCGCGCCGAGCGCGGGCAAGCTCATCACCAAGTCGCCGAGCCAGTTCGGCGCCTTGACCAATATGCGGCGCAGCCTCGCCTCCGGGGATGAGCTCACGGCCGGTACTCGATCAGCGACGACGTTCGCCCGCGGTGGAGCAAGCGCGCTTCACCGGGGAGATTCAGAAGTCGCCGCAAGTCGCTCTCCCGTGTGCGTAGTACGATGAACAGCCGCCTGTCCCCGACCCGCTCTTTCAGCTCATCCAAGTCCTCGACGATCCACGGCCCGGGGCCATCGACCGAGACGCCGAAATCCAGCTCGCGGTTCCCAACCACGAAGTACGGGATGCGCTGCAAATAGAACGGCAGATTCGGGAAATACCCGCTGTAGAGGGCCACCGGATCGTCGGGCCGAAGCTGCTTGCGCAGCGTTTCGATCACCGGAAGCGCGGTGAAGTACGGAGCGACGGGAGCGGCGACGACGATCGCCACACACTCGATGGCCGCAACCGAAGAGGCGACGGCGGCGATCGGCTTCCAGCTCCGCGAGCGCGCGAGGCAAAGTGTCGTAAGGCCCGCGCCGAGCGTCGCCGTCACGGCGAGCAACACCAGACCGGGCGGGATCGCTACCGGAGAGTAACCTGCGCCGATCGGCAGTCCGCCGACCGCGAGCAGCAGGGCGATTCCAATGCCGACGAACGCCCGTGGCACGGCGCGGCCAGTGTCGTCGGCTTCGATCCAGCGATCCAGGGCATCGCCGAGGAGAATCGCGAGCGCCGGAAACATCGGCAGGATGTAGGGCGCGAGCTTGCCGCGTGGGATGCTGAAGAATGCGAAAATCACCGCCGCCCATACTCCGATGAAGCGCGCGGCCACTCCCGCGCGGGACCGTTCTTGCAGACGACGCCGAATCCTCGGTAGCGTCGCAATGAGCAGCGGAGTCCACGGCAGAAAGCCGAGCAGGAGCCAGGGAACGTACCAGTAGAATGGTTGGCGGTGCTCGTCCCCGGTGACCCGCAGCATGTGCTCCTTGTAGATGTAGAAGCGCAGGAAGCTCGGGTGAGCGAGCTCGACCAGCGCGAACCACGGCACGACGAGCGCCAGGAAGAGCGGCAACCCGAGCCAGAATCGCGGCGCGCGGAGGATCGCCCAGCGATCGGCGATCGCCAGGTGCGCAGCCGCGGTCAGCGCACAGAGTACCGGTGCAACCGGCCCCTTCGTCAACGTCGCGGCCGCCGCCAAGACCCAGAACGGAAAGAAGCTTCGGCCTTCGGATTCGGCCAAGAAGAACGTCATGATCGCCCCGGCGATCAGCACGCCGAAGAGCGTGTCCGTGATCGCCACGCGGGCGAGCACGAAGTAGAGCCCGCTGCTCGCAAGGATGGCCGCGGCGAAGAGCCCGGCGCGGACGCCGAACAGACGCCGGGCAAAGAGACCCGTGGCGAGCACCCCGGCGGCTGCGGCGAGCGCCGAGACGAGGCGCGCGCCGAGCTCGTTGACACCCGCCACGCGGTAGGAGGCCGCCGTCAGCCAGTAGAAGAGCGGCGGCTTCTCCAGATAGGGCACGCCGAACAGACGCGGGACAAGCCAATCGCCCGAGGCGAGCATCTCGCGCGCCCCTTCGGCGTAGCGTCCTTCGTCGCGGTCGATGAGCGGCAAATGGCGCGTGTAGAAGAGCGCTAGGAAGAGCGCGAGCGCCGAGACCACGAAGAGGCCGAGGAGCCCGCCGGACGGCAGCGGAGCCGATCCCCGTGCCTGGCCCCGGTCAGCGGAGAGATCATTCACGGCAGACGAGACACTGACGAATGCGCTGGCCGAGTTCAACTGTCCCGTAGGTGAGTGTCCCGTAGGTGAGACGCGTGTTTGACGGTCTACGGGACCTCGGATAGAGTTCCGGAGTCGCGGGGCGTAGCGCAGCCTGGTAGCGCACCTGCTTGGGGTGTAGGTGGTCGCTGGTTCAAATCCAGTCGCCCCGATTGAAGCTGAAGCCCGTGTGAATCACGGGCTTCAGCGCTTTCTGGGAACGTGCCTCAGCGCGTCTTTGGAGAACGGAAATCTCCGGCTCGGGCCAAGATCGGCTGGCGAATCAAGCGGGAGACGGGAGGCTCGTTCGAAGCACGACGACGAGGATTGGGCCGCGGATGCTCGACCGGATAGCGAAGAAGACGGGACTTCAGCCCGGGGGACTTGTGACGGGTGGGCCAGCCCGGCTCGACACCCCGGACGAGAACGGAGCTGTCTCAACAACGTCTCGCGACGAAGGGAGTCGAGCGCGAGAATCCTCGCGAGTGGGGTGCTTGGACAGTGGCGCTCAACCCGACTCGGGCCGCTATACAGATCTGTCGAATAGAAGTAGTCCATCCAAACGGAGATCGTTCCGATAACATCAACGCAATCAAGAAGGAGGGGCCGATGAAGTACATGATCAGCTGGTTCGAACGCCCGCAAGGTTCGCCTGCGGAGTACGAGAATACCCAGAAGCGGATACTTGAGGTGTTCGGTCAATGGAAGGCACCCGCCAATTTCAAGATCGAGTTGTTCGTAGTGCGAGTCGGCGAGTGGGGTGGGCATGTGTTGGTAGACTGCGACGATCCGCTGGCCATTCACAAATTTTGTTCGACCTTGCCTGCTTTCGAATTCCAGGCACGACCCGTGATTGCCGTCGAGGACGCTATCCGCGTCGAACTCGAGGCTATTGCCTGGCGAGATGGACTGAAACGCAAGTGATAGTGGCCATCGCCTTCGGCTTCGCCCAGACTGCGGGCTAACCCCTCGCTCAACCGGCGGCCAGCGGCCTGGGGCCACTGGTCGCCGGTTAGCTCGAACGTTAGGTGGCGAAACAGCCGCACGGCACGACGAGTCCCACGAGCCTTGCAGACGCGAAGCGGCTCTGATTCCGTGGCGGGCATGAACGATCCGAAGGCTCCTCCGCGCGATTCGATTGGCAACCCGTTCAGTCCTCAACGAACCTACGTGCAACTCACGGACGACGGACGCGCCCTCCCGATCGAGGTGGGTCCCTACTTCTGGAGCCAGACGGTCAACCACCACGCGGAAGGCCGGCTGGCGTTTGCCTACCGCTTTGACCGCAACACGACCACGTGGGAGCTGCATCCCCAGGGCGAGGAACTCGTTTACCTTCTATCGGGTGCGGTCGATTTCGTGCTCGAGCTGCCCGACGGCGAAAAAGTCGTGGAGCTACACGGGGGCGAGGCATACATCGTTCCGCGCGGCGTATGGCATCGCCAGGTCGTCCGCGCGCCGGGCGAAATCTTCTTCGTCACTGCCGGCAAGGGCACCCAGCATCGACCGGTGTAGCTCTCGATGAGACGCCTTGGGAGCGTGCTGAGTCGAGCAGCCGTCCTGATTGACCGTCCGTGATGCGCGATCTTCTCTTCCCCGGTCGAGGCATTCGCTGGTATGCGGGTGCTGCCCGCGGCGGGTGAGCCGCGGGCGTTGGCTAGCTTCGAGCAGCCCTACGCCGCGAGCTGTCTCACTCGCAGTTTTTTTCTCTTCCGCTCCGCCCGCGACAGATCGTACTGAACCTGCTGATTCAACCAGCTCTCGGCCGTCGTATCGAACGCGATCGATAGCCTTACAGCCATTTCCGGACTCACCCCAGCGCGACCGTTCAGGATCGCGGACAGCGTCTTGCGGCTGACCCCGAGAGCCTTGGCGGCCTCGGTTACGGTCAACTCCAGCGGCTCCAGGCACAGCTTCTTCAACACTTCCCCGGGATGCGGCGGATCGTGCATCTTCATGGCTGACCTCAATGGTAGTCCTCGTAATCTACCTTCTCCACGTCCTTCCCGACGAAAGCGAACGTGATCCTCCAGTTTCCGCTAACCTTCAACGCCCATCGACCTTTCTGGTTGCCTTTTAGCGGGTGCAGCTCCAAGCCCGGCAGGTTCGTGTCCCGCGGTTCCGTGGCGACGTTCAGACGGCCGAGAATCAACCGAAGCCTTTCAACGTGCTTTGCCCGAACTCCGGCGCCGCTTCCTGTGGTGAAGAACCGCCCCAACCCCTTGTGTCGGAAGCTCCGGATCGCCACCGGGTTTCTTGTAACCTATCGGGTTACGGGTTACAAGCCGCCCAACCAGGCGCTGCAGCTGCCGCCGAGCCGCCTTCCTGATTGTGACCGTAGGTGGTTCGCGCTCTGCGTTTCTCCGGTCGGCTGGTCTCATGGTATGCGGTCGCTGCTCGGCGCAGCTGAGCGCCGGGGCGTTAGACGGCACGAAGAGGAGTGATGCCAAGGTCCGACAATACCGGAACGTGTGAGCTCTGCGGCCACACCGCGGACAAGAGCGCCATGCCGCGTCATCTCGCGGAATGTGTTGCGGCGCGCGATCCGAAGGGCAAGGCCGCGCGATTGGTGCAGCTGCGCTTCGAAGCACCGGGCGACCCCCGGTATTGGCTGTATGTCGAGGCTCGCGCCGAATCCACTCTCGAGCAACTCGACAGGCTCCTCCGCTCGGTATGGCTCGAGTGCTGCGGTCACATGAGCGCGTTCTACGTGGGCCAGGCCGAGCCGAGTAAGAGTTCCAAAGTCGGTGGCGTGCTGGTCTCGAAGGGCCTAAAGTTTCGTTACGAGTACGATTTTGGGTCGACGACGCTTCTCAACGGTCAGGTCATCGGCACGCGCGAGGGAAGAGCCGGCCGTTCGGCCGTACGCGTGCTAGCGCGTAACGATCCCCCGACGTGGTCATGTTCCGAGTGCGCGGCACCCGCAACAACGGTCTGCCCGTTTTGCCTCGACGAGGGTGCCGGCCTGCTCTGCGAGGATCATGCAGCGAAGCACCCTCACGCTGAGGAGGAGACCTACCTTCCCGTGGTCAACTCTCCGCGCATGGGTGTTTGCGGCTACACAGGTTAATGCGCGTGCCGTCTAATCGCAGGATGTAGACGGACTGAAAGCATGAAATACGGCGAAATGATCCAGTGGGTGCGCACGAACGTTGAGCCAACACCTGACCTGCGCTTACGGAACTCGTTTCGTTGTTCGGCATACCTAAAGGACGGGCTCTACCTGCCCTGTGTGCTGTTGCGCGAAGCACATTCTCACGTTCGCCATGCAATTGAACGGTTCGAAGAATCGCGGACGAGCGATATTACGGACCCGCGGAATTTGAAGCCGGGTTACTATCCGACTGTTGTCGGTTCTTTCGTTGCATGGGGAAACCGCGTGAGCATTTGGGATATCGACCGGGTCGAGCGGAGTCTATTCGCGATTCCCCCGGTGAGATTGGCCGAAATCGGTGGGGAGACCCGAAGGTCATCGCCACCTAACCACAGGTCGCAGCTGGGAGGAAGGTGGGACGCGTGCGAGTGCGATTCCTAGGAAGTGGCGATGCATTCGGAACCGGAGGTCGCCTGCAGACTTGCATCCTCCTGGAGTCCGAAGGATTGCGTTGCCTCGTTGATTGCGGCGCCTCTTCGCTGATCGCACTCAAGCGAGCGGACATCGACCCCAATGACATCGACACCATCCTCATCACCCACCTCCACGGAGATCACTTCGGGGGCATCCCGTTTTTCTTGCTCGACGGTCAGTTCTCACGCCGCTCGCGCAACCTGCTGATCGCAGGGCCGCCAGGTCTCACCGAACGTGTGACCCAGGCGATGGAGGTGTTCTTCCCCGGCTCCTCGCGAGCGCAGCGGAAGTTCGCGACGGAGTTCCTCGAGCTCGCTGAGGGCAGTCCCGCAACGATCGGAGCCGTGCGCGTTACCCCCTACGAGGTCGTCCATGCATGCGGGGCACCGCCCTACGCGCTCCGTATCGAACTCGACGGTCGCACCATCGCCTACACGGGCGACACCGAGTGGACGGATCGCCTCATTCCAGTCGCCGCGGGCGCCGACCTCTTCATCTGCGAAGCGTACTTCTACGACAAGGCCGTGCGATTCCACCTCGACTACGCGACCCTTGCGCGCCGCCGCTCTGAGCTTGGCTGCAAGCGTCTCATCGTCACGCACATGGGCCCCGACATGCTGGCGCGCGTGGCAGAGCTTCCAGTTGAGGCCGGTCACGATGGGCTCGAGATATCTCTGTGAAGCTGCTGCGGCCTAGAACACCCTGCTGAAGCTGCCGGCCGGGGCCTCGGGCGTGCGGGCTGGGGAGGTCGGCACGGGGCCGCAGGACCCGAAGCGGCGTTACTACCGAACGCAAGGATGAAACGAGGGGCAAAGATGGCGACTTCGCGACGGTGTCATCGTCGGCTCTACTCTCCGCGGAATGGGCGGCCGCGTGAACGAGGCGCCTAAAAATAGCACGCAGCTGCCGGCGCTCCGCGCCGCAGCTGATCCTGGGCGCTAGGCGGCAGAAGAACGGGTTGCTTTCAGAGATTGTCTAACGTACTTTTCGAAGTATGCCGAAGCTACCCGAAATTGTACCCGTCACGGATCTTCGCCAGGACGCGGCGGCGGTCTTGGAACGCGTTCGTCGGTCCGCCCAGCCTGTAGTCATCACGCAGCGCGGCCGCGCGGCTGCGATCATGCTGAGCCCGGAATCCTTCGAGCGCTCCGAGAACGAGCGCCAAATCCTACGCCTTCTAGCCCGCGGGGACCGTGAGATTTCCAAGGGCAAGGGGTTCGACCTGGATTCGGTCCTGGCTGAAGCGGACGACTTGCTAGCGCGGCGCCGTTGAAGGTTCGCTTCACGCCTTCAGGGCGTCAACAATTCCTTGATGCCGTTGGCCACATTTATCAAGAGAATCCCGATGCGGCCCGTGCCTTGCGCCGTCGTGCCGAGACGAAGCTACGGCGCCTTGAGCGTCTTCCGCAGTCTGGCCGCCCGATTCCTGAGTTCCCCGAATTGCCGCACCGAGAACTCATCGTCGCGTCGTACCGCTTCTTCTACCGCGTCGAGCACCGGGGCGTTTGGGTGATCGCGGTCTGGCACGGGGCACAGCTTCCGGGCGAGCCTCCCGCCTAACCCGGCACGACAACGCCTGTCGTCTGACCGACTCCGCCCTAACTGAAGGAAATGCCTGCTCACGATTCAGCCCTTTCCGTGCTCGCCGAAGCGACCTACGTATCACTGCGGACGTTTCGGCGGGACGGCTCCAGCGTCGATACACCCGTCTGGGTGGCCGGGCTCGATGGTTCGCTCGTCGTTTTCACCGATGGTACGTCGTGGAAAGTGAAGCGGCTTCGCGCGAATCCGCATTGCGCGATCGCCGTCTGCAACGCGGTCGGAACCGTCTCGAGTGAGTGGTTTCCGGGCAGCGTAGACGTAATCGTCGACCCCGAGCGCGAGCGTCGCGCTTTCGAGGCACTGCGGGCGAAGTACGGTCTGCAGATGCGCATGCTCGATCTCGTGTCGTGGATCGGCGGGCGCATCGGCCGGCGGGTAGTCCTCGATGTCGTGCTCTCGGATTCCGGAGCTCCGGCATGAACGGCCGCATCGCGGCGTCGCCGCTGGCCAGCCGTCGCATCGCAGGTGTCCGCGTGGTCGCTGCTGGACGATCAGCCGATGCTGCTACTGCGCGGTGACGCCGTCGTCGACCACGAGCTCCGCGCCCGTGACGAACGACGAGTCGTCGGAGGCGAGGTAGAGGATGGCGCGCGCAACGTCCTCGGCCCGGCCGAGCCGGCCGATCGGGTGCAGCGCGAGGACGTTCGCTCGCGTTTCCGCGTCCGTCGCGCCACGTCAAGGCGCTGGAAGTGTGCGCCGTGCCCTGCCGCCTTGAGCGCCGCGGTCACACGCTCGGAAATCCGGGGTGGGAGGAAGGCGACCCTATGAGCAACCAGGACGACGAGCAGCGCAAAATCATCGAAATGATCGATGGCGTGAGGGACAGCCAACCGGGGTCGGTCGACGTGGACCAATGGCGGAGGAACATCGAGACGTTTCTCTCCGCGCAGGCCGACGTCGGCGCCCCTGTTGAATGCGGGGAGATGCAACGACCCCGAACCGGAGCGTCGAGCGGCATCTTGGCGTTTTCAGCCACCGCCGACTTCGGTAGAGGCCGAGAGAGGCGCAGGTTCGTCCTCCGCTACCGTTATCCCGTAGGTGTCTTGGGCCCGTATCTATGCGACATCCCGGCACAGTTTGCGGTCCAGAGGGCCCTCAGCGGTGCCGGGCTGCCGGTCCCCAGGCCGCTGTGGCTCGACCCAAGCGGGACCTTCCTCGAGTACCCCGGGTTCGTCATGGAGTTCGTGGTGGGGCGTGTATCGCCGCAGAACTACTTCCAGGCAGGTGTCATCGCCGAGGCAACGGCTGAGGGGCGGCGAGAGATGCTCTTCAACGTCGTACGTACCCTGGCCAGGGTTCACGGCTTCGCCTGGGAGGCGGCGAGTTTGGGGTTTCTGAAGCATCGCGGCGAGGGAAAGACCTGGCCCGAGCGGGATTTCAGCTGGTACATGAGTGCCGTCGCCCTGATGCGCCCGGATGTGATGGCCCTGCTCTCTCGCGTGCGCGCTTGGCTTGTCGCCCATCAGCCCGGAGACCGCGGCTGCGTCTTGAATCATGGCGACGCGAACCCTGCGAACTACATGTTCGAGGACTCGGGCGCGAAGATCGCAGCGGTCCTGGACTGGGAAATGGCGAACTTGAACCACCGTGAAGTAGACCTGGCTTACCTGGGCGTCGCGAATGAACTTGTTTCGCAGGGCGCCCACATCGAAGGCGTCCCGTCCCACGCCGAACTACTGGACGAGTACGCAAGACTGACCGATTACCGTCCCGCCAACCTCGATTACTACCGAACCTTTGCGCTCGCTCGGCTCACGATCATCTTCCACGTGGCCGTGCGCCACATGACCCCGGAGCAGCGAGAGGCGACGCGACCCGCGTGGGGGTGGTTCGAAGACCGGCTGCTCGAACGGCTGCACGGCGAGATCTGAACGATCGGAACTTCGACCGAACGATGGAGACTGCCATGACTGACGCGTTGCAAAATGCCGAAGGGCACCACCCTGCGAACGACCAGCTCCACTGGTCCCAGAGCTATTACTTCAACTTTTATGATCCGCAAAACCGCGCCGGGGGCTTCATGCGGATCGGCCTGCTGGAAAACCTTAAACAATCCACCATGGTCTTGGTTCTGTTCCAGGACGGAAAGCCCTCCTACTACCGGATCCGCGGGGCATCACCCTACACATCCGATCGGCTGGACGCCGGGGTCGAGGTTGCCGGCCTTCGGCTCGCTTCCATCGAGCCTTTGAAGAAAGCGAAGCTGGAGTTCGCGGACAACGACTTCTCCATGAGCCTGACGTTCGAGGGGCTATGCCCGATGGCCGACGCCATCGCGATGACGCGCAACGAGGCCGGGACACTCGCCCAAGAGATCGCGGCGGCCCATCTCGAGGGGCCGGGTCGCGTCACCGGCACCCTTCGCCTGCGCGGACCCGGTATCGAAGTGAACGGCACCGGGTTTCGCGATATCAGCTGGGGTGTACGCAACTGGGAGGCACTGGGCCACTATCGCCTTTCGTGGCCCGTGTTCGCCAATGGGCTCGCCTTCGCGGGGATCCACGCGACCACGGTCCAAGGCCAGAGCGTCTACA
The DNA here is from genome assembly GCA_963745025.1 of uncultured delta proteobacterium. Classification (GTDB taxonomy): domain Bacteria; phylum Desulfobacterota; class Binatia; order JACPRU01; family JACPRU01; genus CAVQIG01. The sequence goes on along the minus strand of CAVUWD010000002.1, from coordinate 171,525 downwards.
TGAGAATGCTCTACGACGGCACGGACTGGCGGGCGGTCCGGGAGCTCGAGGACAGGGTCGAGTTCGCGGACGACGGGATGACCGTGAGATCCCTGCACTGGCGATACCGGGATAGCCTCGACCGGACCTGGGAGTATAGCGCCAAGCCCATCTTCCGGGCGTTCATCCCCTTCGACGGTTTTTTCCTGAGCGAGAACATGATGGAGTACCGGCTTGCCGACGGCACCATCGGCTACGGTCTGTGTGAATGCGGGTTCCGACTGCCTTGGGACGGTAGCGGACCCACGCATGAATGACTCGCCGCACGTGCAAGTCCGGCCCCGGGGGCGCGGCGGGTGTACCTCGTTCGCCGTGGAGGACGGCGGAGGAAAAGACCCGCCGCGCGCTGGCCGATCCGGCGGTGCCCGCGATCTACGCGGCGGCGTTCACCTGGAACGACGTGCGGATTCGCGCCGACGTCCTCGTCCGCGTCGCCGGCAGCCGCACTCGACACGAATCGTGGTAGCATCCCACGGGGCCGCAGCAGCTTACCGGCCATTCGTCAGGCCGCAATCGGAATGAGCCAGGAAACGAAAAAGTACACCCACCTTCAAGAACTGAAAGGAGACCTTCGGAAACGTCCGCTTCCTCGACTCCCCGATCCGCGGCGGCCGGCGACAGTGCTGCACACGTCCGACTGTCATCTTGGCACCAGTGCGCGTCGCGACGAGGAGGCGGCCTTCGAGCGCGCGATCGCGCGCGCCCGTGACGAGTGCGTCGATGCCGTGCTCATCGCAGGCGATCTCTTCGATCACGTCCGCGTCTCCGACGAGACGCTCCGGTGGACGGCCGAGCAGTTCGGCAGGCTTGCCTGCCCCGTCGTCGTCATCCGCGGGAATCACGACGTCGTCGACGGGAGATCGGTCCACGAGCGTTTGATGAGCGTCACCGGGCTTGAGCATGTGCGCGTCATCGACGACCACGATGGCTGCGTCGTGGAAATCCCCGGGACCGACGTCGTCGTCTGGGGGCGCGCCATGCTCGAGCACGAGCCCGGGTACCGCCCGTTCGCGGGCCTGCCCGAGCCGCCGGCCGGTCGGTGGACGATCGCGACCGGGCACGGGCTCGTCCTCGAGGACGGCTCAGCGGGCCGATCTTCGCCGATCTTCGCGAGCGACCTCGCGGCGGTGACCTGGGACTATGTAGCTCTGGGCCACGTCCATGCCTACCTCGAGGTGCGCGACCACCCGACCCCGGTCCGCTATCCGGGAGCCACGGCCGCATCGCACAACGGGATGCCCGGCGTGGTGCTCGTCGATTTCATTCCGGGCACGGGTGCCCGTCCGCGCTGGGTCGGTCTCGGCTAGCTCTGGCCGAAGGTGATGACCGTGGGCACGATGTTTCTCGGCTTGCTCCCTATCCTATCGTCGGACGGAACTGAGTGATCGAAACGTTGAGAAGCTCGACGCGTGCACCATCCGATGCACACATCCTCCTCCTGATTACGGCGTCGTCCCCAGAGATACGACGGGTGCGCCGGTCGCGCGTTCTGAACTTCCAGCAGATCACCATGCCGTATCTGGCCGCCTTTGTCCCTCCCCATTGGACGGTGCTCCATGTCGATGAAGCGGTTGAGCCGGTCGATCTCGAGGCGCCGGCGGACTTGGTCGCAATCACCTTCCACACGCCGAGTGCCCCTCACGCCTATGACCTGGCAGCCCGGTTCCGGCAACGTGGAACTCCGGTTGCGTTGGGGGGACCGCACGTGGCGTTGATGCCGGATGAGGCGCAGGCGCACGGGGACGTGATCTTCGTCGGGGAAGCCGAGCTCCACTGGCCGCGATTCCTCGCTGAGTTCGAGACCGGGCATCATCGCGAGCGGTACTCGTCTCTCGAACCTCCTGCCCTCGACCACGTTCCGATGTCGCGGAAAGACCTGTTTCATCGGCGCGATCATACGGCTGGAGTTCTGTTTGCCACGCGCGGGTGCGCACACCGATGTGATTTCTGCACACTCGCGGTGATGTATCGGCGCCGTTTCCGCAAGCGACCGGTACAGGCCGTCGTGCAGGAGTACGCTTCCTTTGGGGGCAAAGTGATCATCCTGTGGGATGACAACATTGCGGGCGACATCGAGTACGCCAAGGCGCTGTTCCGCGAGCTAGCGCCTCACGGCAAATGGTGGAGCAGCCAAGCGACCATCCACGCCGCCAATGACGACGAGTTCCTCGAGTTGGCTGCGCGCAGCGGATGCAAGCAGCTGTTTGTCGGGCTGGAATCGGTATCCCAGGCGAGCGTCGACGAAGTCTCGAAAGGGTTCAATCGCGTTGACAAATACGCGCAGGCCATAGAGCGGATCCATGCGCACGGCATCGCGGTGCAAGCAGGAATCATCTTCGGGTTCGATGACGACACGGAGGCAGTGTTCGATGAGACGCTGGAGTTCCTCGAAACGGCCGGCGTACAGAACGCCACGTTCAACATCCTAACGCCGTTTCCGGGAACTCGGCTGTATCAGCGCTTGGAGGCAGAAGGTAGAATTCTCACGCGCGACTGGACCAAGTACAACGGCCGCGCTGACGTGGTCTATCAGCCTCGACACATGAGCACCAAGGCGCTGTTGGACGGATACCAGCGCGCGAGCAACCGCTTCTACTCGTGGCGGAGCATACGCAGGCGCCTGTCGCGCTCCCCGGTTCAGATGTCTTGGACCCTGCCACTGAATCTGGCCTACGCGCTCGCCCGAAGATGCAGATGACAAACCCACGAAGCGGACGAGCAACCACGCGCCAAGTGTGGTGGCATTATACGGGGTGGTTCGGCGGGGTTGCGCGCAGGTTGTCCGCGACGTCGGCGGACTGACTGATCGACGTCAATTACTTTTACCGGCAAAAGTATCTGTCGCTGATCACACGAGCCGTGACCTCGCCAGTGTGGTAGCCAGCCACTTCATCCAATCTGACAAAGAATCTATACTCGGCGTCGGTCTCCAGGATGGACAGGTCGGTAGATCACCGGCTGGCCGGTGGCAGCGGACGCGGCGAACCCGGACCACGAATCGATGAATGACCCGATCCTTTCCCGGGCAGCGCGGGAGCAGATGGAGGGCCGCGCGGGGGTCACGCCCGACAACCTGACCCGCTACGATTGGGCGGCGTATGCGATCATGGCAGCGTTGATCGTAGCAGCGCTCTCGCTTCACTTGATCCCGACTCTCCTATCCGGTCTGTTGATTTTCGAGATCGTCCATACCCTCGCGCCTCGCGTCGTCGGCCGCAGGATCTCCGCCGCCAATGCCCGACTCGTCGCCGTCGCCTTGCTCACGTTGTTGGTGGTCGGCGCAACGATCGCCGCCGGCGCTGCAGCCATCTCCGAGATGCGCAGCGAGGGCGGCGGCTTTTCGGCGCTCCTCCAGAAGATGGCCGAGACCGTCGAAAGCTCCCGCGCGCTGCTACCACGCTGGATTCGGGCCTGGTCGCCGGAAGGCGACGCCGATGCCCTGAAGGAGTGGAGTGCGCAGTGGCTCCGAGAGCATGCAACCGAGATCACGAGGATCGGTGGCGAGGCCGGCACCGCCCTGATGCACGCGCTGGTCGGCATGGTGTTGGGAGCTCTGGTCTCGCTGCGCAGCGAATCGTCGCCGGCCGTCACGGCACCGCTCGCGCGCGCGCTGACTACGCAAGTGCGTCGCTTCAGCGATGCATTCCGGTACGTCGTCTTCGCCCAAACCCGCATCTCAGCCGGCAACACGTTCCTGACCGGTCTGTATCTCTCCGTCGGGCTACCGCTGTTCGGGATCGGGCTACCCTTCGTCAAGACCATGATCCTCGCGACTTTCGTGGTCGGCCTGGTCCCAATCGTCGGGAACTTGATCACGAATACGATCATCGTCGTGATCAGCCTGAACCATTCGGTACGGGTCGCGATCTGTTCCCTCATATTCCTCGTCGTGATTCACAAGCTCGAGTATTTCGTCAACGCACGCCTCGTCGCAGGCCAGATCAAAGCGCGGGCCTGGGAGCTCCTGATTGCGATGTTGCTGATGGAGAGCCTCTTCGGAATTCCAGGCCTGGTCGTTGCACCGATCATCTACGCTTACGTGAAGGGCGAGCTGAGCGAGCAGGGGCTCGTGTAGAGCCGATCGGAGCGGACGCATCCAGCGCGCGCTGGTCGAGACGCTGGCGGCGCAGGTGTCCGGCATCTACCACCCTTCAGAATTGACACCGGCGCCCCCGACGCGACATGCTCCCCGCCCCTACACGACGCCCGGAGGTGTCTTCCGATGAACCGTCTTCTCCTCCTTATCCTCGCTGCTCTCACAACAGCCACGCTCTTGTCCGCCAGCGCCTTGGCCGACGAAAGGACGCCTCTCGACGCAGGGGCGATCGCCAAAGCCGCCGCCGCGATCGACGACGCCCGCCTCGCCGGGCGCGACGGCGACCGGGGAAACTGGCTCACCTACAACGGCCAGTGGACCGAGCAGCGCTTCAGCCCGCTCGATCAGGTCAACGCCGACAACGTGAGTGACCTACGGCTCGTCTGGAGCTTCTCGACCGAGTCGAGCCGCGGCCTCGAGGCTACGCCGGTCGTGGTCGACGGCGTCATGTACACGACCGCACCGTGGAGCGTCGTGTTCGCGGTCGACGCCAGGACCGGAAAGGAGATCTGGCGCTACGACCCCAAGGTCGACAAGCAGTGGGGGCAGAAGGCTTGCTGCGACGTCGTAAACCGGGGAGTCGCCGTCTACAAGGGGAAGGTCTACGTCGGCGCGCTCGACGCGCGGCTGATCGCGCTGGATGCCGCCACCGGCAAGGTCGTCTGGGAAGTGAAGACCGCCGAGGCCGGCAAGCCCTACACGATCACCGGGGCGCCGCGCATTGCCGCCGGCAAGGTGCTGATCGGCAACGGCGGCGGTGAATACGGCGTGCGCGGTTACCTCTCGGCCTACGACTCCGAGAACGGGAAGCTTCTCTGGCGCACGTATACCGTTCCCGGCGACCGGGCGAAGCCGCAGGAGACGAAGGCGCTCGAGCACGCCCTCACCTCCTGGAACGGCGATCAATGGCTCAAGATCGGCGGCGGCGGAACCGTGTGGGACGCGATCGTCTACGACGCCGAGCTCGAAACGATCTACTTCGGGACCGGCAACGGCGTGGCCTGGAACCGCGACATCCGCAGCCCCGGCGGCGGCGACAATCTCTACCTCTCCTCGATCGTCGCCCTCGACGCCGTGACCGGCGAGCAGAAGTGGCATTACCAGACGACCCCCGGAGACAACTGGGACTTCGACTCCGCGTCGCACCTGATCCTCGCCGACCTGAAGATCCGCGGCAAGGATCGCAAGGTCCTGATGCAGGCGCCAAAGAACGGCTTCTTTTACGTCCTCGATCGCAAGACCGGCGAGCTCCTTTCCGCGACGCAGTTTGCCGACACGGTGACCTGGGCCAAGAAGGTCGACCTCAAGACGGGCCGGCCGGTGGAGGTCGAAGGCCAGCGCTACGACAAGGGCATGGCGATCGTGGCCCCGAGCGCCTTCGGCGCGCACAACTGGCAGCCGATGTCGTTCAGCCCGAAGACCGGACTCGTCTACATACCCGCGCAGGAAGTGCCGGGCGCCTACGAACGCGATCCGAACTTCAAGATCGAGGAAGGCTTCTTCAACACCGGGCTACGGCTCGAGCTGTTCAAAGGCCTGAACCGCACCATCGTCAGGGGCCACCTCCTTGCTTGGGATCCGGTGAAACAAAAGGAGGCCTGGCGTGTCCCCTACCAGCTGGCGTGGAACGGCGGCGCGCTCGCCAGCGCCGGGAACCTCGTGTTCCAGGGCACCTCGGACGGCCGCTTCGTCGCCTACAGTGCCGACCATGGCAAGAAGCTCTGGGAGATCGTGAGCGGCACCGGCATCATCGCCGGGCCGATGAGCTACGAAGTGGACGGCGTGCAGTACGTCTCGGTGTCCGCCGGCTGGGGCGGCACGTTCGCTCTCGCCGGCGGCAACGCGGCCACCGCCGGCGGCACCGAGCCGAACGGTAAGGTGCTCACCTTCGCGCTCGCCTCCAAGGTCGGCCCGCCTCCACCGCAGGACCCGGAGCTCGCCGAGGGTGAGCGCCTCTATCATCACTACTGCGTAGTCTGCCACGGCGCGGGGGCGATCTCGGGGACGTCGGTGCCTGACCTGCGGCACTCGAACGAGGACGTTCAGAAGATATTCGGGCAGACCGTCAAGGACGGCCGCCCCGGAACCGGCATGGCGGGATTCGGCAAATGGATCGGCGACGCGGAGATCGGCAAGATCCAGAATTACATCCGTACGCGGACGCGGGAAGACGTGGTTCGCATCCGATAGACGGCGGAAAATCGGCGCCATAGGGGCCGGAGTCGCCGTGAGCTGCGACATCAGACGCTGCCAGATTCCTTCTTCGCCTTCCGGCACGAGCTCTCGGTCAGTACTCGCGGGGTTTGCGGTCCCGAAGGGCCTCGAAACTCGCGCAGGCCCGTGATACCTGCCGACCGGTAGGTAGCCGGGCGGCCCGGCGCGTCCACGGGGACGTGACGTTCATGATCGACTTCGAACTCACCGACGAACAAGCGATGATCCGGGAGAGCGCGCGTCGCATTCTCGCCAAGGCGTGCCCGAGAGAGGAGGTACGCCGGCTCGACGCGGCCGACGAGTTTCCGGCGGCCGTGGTGCGGGCGCTCGGCGAGGCCGGTTTGCTCGGCCTGACGATCGACGCCCGATACGGAGGCGGCGGTCCCGAGACGATCGGCGCGTTGCTGGTGATCGAGGAGGCCGCGCGCGCGTCGGGCGCGATCGGCTTCGCGGCGACGCTGTTTCTGTCGTACGGTGGACAGATTTTCGGCCGGCTCGGATCCGAGCGGCAGCGCGAGCGATTCTTGCCGCGCATCGCGCGCGGCGAGTGCGTGGTCGCGCTGGCGCTCACCGAGCCCGGCGCCGGCTCCGACCTGGCATCGATCCATACGACCGCGACACGTGAGGGCGGAGAGCTCGTGGTTCGCGGCGAGAAGACGTTCATCACCTCGGCGGATGCGGCCGACGTCCTCCTCGTGCTCGTCCGCAGCGACGCACGGGCCGCGCGCGGCAGCGCGTTCTCGTTCATGGTCGTCGACCCGAAGCAGCCCGGGATCTCGATCGCGCGCATCGAGAAGCTCGGCTACAAGGGATCCAGCATCTGCTCGATCCACTTCGACGACGTTCGCGCGGGGGCCGACGACGTGCTCGGCGCGGCCGCGGCCACGGGCTCGGGCTGGGGCCAGCTGATGGCGATCTTGGACGTCGAGCATCTCGAGCTCGGTGCGAACTCGCTCGGCGTCGCCACCGCGGCGTTCGAGGAGGCGCTCTCCTACGCGAAGCAACGCGAGCAATTCGGCAAGAGGATCGGCGAGTTCCAGTCGATCGCCCATCTGCTCGCCGAGCTCGACGCCGAGATCCACGCCGCGCGCCTCGCCCTCTGGCACGCCGCTTGGCTCTACGACGCCGGGCGGCCTTGCAGCCGCGAGGGCGCGATCGCCAAGGTGCTGGCGAGCGAAGCGGCGAAGAAAGCGGCGCTCGGCTGCCTGCAGATCCACGGCGGCTCCGGCTACACGATGGAGCTCGACGTGCAACGCTACGTGCGCGACGCCCTGCTGCTGACGATCGGCGGCGGCACGACGCAGATCCAGCGCAACGTCATCGCCAGGCACCTCGGCCTTCGCCCCGCATGACCGGCGCGGACGGCCGAGATCACGAGGGAGATCGATGATGAGCTACGAACGCTACCGGAATCTCGCCGCGGAGCGCCGCGGCAAGGTGCTCGTCCTCTCGTTCAATCGCCCCGAGGCGCTGAACACGATCACGGCGGAGCTCCACCGCGAGCTCTCCGAGATCTTCGCCGACGTCGCGAAGGACGCCGAGACCGAGGCCGTGGTCCTCACCGGCAACGGGCGCGCGTTCTCGGCGGGCGGCGATCTGCAATGGTTCCAGAACATGAAGCCCGCGGAGCTCGATGCCTTGTTCGTCGAAGCCCGGAAGATCATCGTCGATTTCCTCGAGGTCGAACAGCCGATCATCGCCGCGGTCAACGGACCCGCGACCGGCCTCGGCGCCACGCTGGCGCTGTTCTCGGATGTGATCTTCGCGTCCGAAGGCGCGCGCATCGGCGACCCGCACGTCCGCATCGGCGTCGTCGCCGGCGACGGCGGCGCGATCATCTGGCCCTGGCTGGTCGGCGCCGCGCGTGCGAAGGAGTTCCTGATGACCGGGGATCTTCTCACCGCCGAGGAGGCGCACCGCATCGGACTCGTCAATCACGTCGTGCCGGCCGATCAGCTGCTCGCCAGGGCGCTGGCTCTCGCCGATCGCCTCGCCAACGGGCCCACCCAGGCGATCCGTGGCACCAAGGTGTCGGTGAACAAGATCCTGCGCGAGACCGTCAACCTGGTGCTCGACACCTCGCTCGCGCTCGAGAAGCTCTGCTTCACGACGACGGATCACCGGGAGGCGATCGACGCCTTCCTCGAGAAGCGCAAGCCGAAATTCGCCGGGCGCCGGTGATTCGAGGTCAAGGGCGGTCGAAGCCGGCCGGCGCCTTCAAGGCCGCGATTCGTGAAGCACCGGAACACCTCGCGCGCGAACTGGCGTTCTGCGGTTCCGCCCACCGTCAAGACCTTCGGGAGCGCGCCTCGAATTCAATCGACGCGGATCCATTTGGGGTATACGGGGGAGTCTCGAAGCGGACCCTAGAAGCGGAAGCAAGGAGAGTCGAACGATGGACCTGCTCACTGAAATTCGTCGCGCGGCCGTTACCGTTCAGAGAATCGGCCAGGTCACCCTTCTTCGACTGAGCGGCCGGCTCCCCCTGGGAAAGAACCCGGAGACGGACGTCGCCGAGATCCGGGCGCTCGCCGACCGCGTCGCCACGCGGGACGCGAATGGATCTCTCGGGGCTCACCAACTCGTCGAGCTGCCCGCCGATCGGCCGCCCTGGTACGACACCGGGATCGATCTCGCCGAAGGAGAATTCGTCACCTGGCTGGCAGGCGGGCGGGTGTATCTCTCGGCGCTTCTCGACATCTTCATCGGCCCGCATTTTCAGCTCTGGGCGCGAGTCGGTGATGGACCGGTCTTTCGCGGTACGCGGGCCACGCATACGTTCCGGGCCGACAAGCCGGGCCGCCTCCGGCTCGCGAGTTACTTCCCGGGGGAATGGGCTGATCCCTCCGGAACTCTCGCGACTCCGGCGGATGCGTACCGCGGAGTCACCGGTGGAATGGCGGCGATTCTTCTGCGCTGGAGCGGAAACCCGCTCGACGGCCTTCGCAGCCTCCAGGCCTCGACGCCGCACCCGCTGATCGATCTCGAGATCGACCGGCTGACGAATCCCGTCCTTCGTCCCGACGGCTGGAACTATCTCTGGTTCCTCGGCGAGTCGGAGATCTACGCGCAGGCCGACGAAGCCGCGATCCACTGCAAGACCGATTCCGACGCTGGCATCCTCCAGCACGACGTCGACTTGCCCTTCGCCGAAGGAACCCGTCTCGCCTGGTCTTGGAAGGTCGACGCGCTTCCGTCGACGCTCGCCGAAGACATACTTCCGACTCACGACTACCTGAGCATCGCGGTCGAGTTCTCGAACGGAATCGACCTCACCTACTACTGGAGCGCGGGGCTAGCCGTGGGGACGGGGTACTGGTGTCCGTTGCCGACGTGGGCGAAGCGCGAGTACCACGTCGCGGTCCGAAGCGGTACGGCCGAGCTCGGCCGCTGGATCGACGAGGACAGGGATCTGTACGCCGACTATCTCGCGCACGTCGGAAGGCCGCCGGAGCGGATCCGGCGCGTCTGGCTGATCGCGAACAGTATGTTTCAGCGCGGGCACGGCGAATGCTCGTACCGCGCGATACGCCTCCGGCCCGGAGGCGGGACGGAGACGCGCGTGCAGTGACTCCCGTTCGCTTCGGCCAACGGAGGAGAATCGCCCGAGTCGAGGCCCATCATCCGGCTGATCGTCCAGCAGCGAGGTCCCGCCGCCCGCTCGCGCCCCGCGCTCCTACACGCCGAAGCATCTCGCGGAGAAGATTCTCTCCTCCCGCTCCGCCGTCGAAGGCGGACGCAAGCAAGCGACGGTGCTCTTCGCCCTCAGGTCGATGAGACCGAACGTCGAACGAAAAACTCTGCCCCGCACGCAGCCACGATGAAGACGGCACCGATGAATTCACGTGGACCAAATGGTTCGTTGGTGAGCACTGCGGCGGAGACGAGCGCGATCACCACCTCCAGCATGAGGAGCACCGCGACACGACCCGGATCGAGCCGGCTGCTGCCGAACATCGTGAGCCAGAGCACGACGGGCATCCAGATCAGGCCGAAGAGCAGCAGCCAGGTCGCGGAGCGCGTGAAGATCTCTGCCGTGGGAACCACCCACGGGCGCCCTCCGGGCACGAGGGTGAGCAGCACGAAAAGCACGCCCACAAACAGGAGCAGGACGAAGACCTTGTCGAAATCGGAAACATGCGGGGCAAGGCGCCGTATGCTGACCATTGACGCTCCCCAGAGGAAGCCCGAGAGCAGACCCATCCATTCGGCGACCGTGCGTGGTATCGGAAGACCGTTCCCGATGCCAAAGACGATGAACATCCCCAGAAGCCCCAACACGATCGTGACGATGCGGATACCCGTGATGCGGTCGCCCAGAACCGCACGCGCGAGCACGGTGCTCCACACCGGCGTGAGATAGAAGAGCAGCACCACACGAGCGACGTATCCCCGCAGCAGTGCTTCGGCGTACAGCGCGAGGCACGTGGCCATGAGGATGCCGGCCTGCGCGAGTGGGCACCCGCCGGCGATGATCGAGCGCCGGCGGATTAGGGCAACCGGGAAAAGGACCAGCAACGGGATGGTGAAACCGGCGGTCGTCGGCCAGGGCCCGCCGAGTCCCGCGGCGTCGAGTTGCCGGAGCGGGATCCACAGTGTGCCCCAGAACAGCGTCGACACGAGAATCGCGATACTCGGGGCTAGCGTGTCCCTCCGCGTGTTCGCAGACAGAGGCAACGGCGGTGGCGCACTGCCGATTCCCTCATTCCGGTTCATGGAACGGCGATTTCGCCGCGTCTCCGGCAAAGCATTCCGTGCAGGCGCCGCGGGCCCGGATGGTCCTAGTTGCGACGAGAGATGAAGCGCCCCTGCGCAATCTTGCCAGCGTGAGCCAGTTCCCTCATGAAGGCGAACTCCGCAGCCACCGCTTGCATCAGCGTCATGTTGAAGCCAATGATCCGCAGCGCATCGTAGGTTAGCTGCATGTCCACCATCTTCATGTAGAGATCGACGTGCTCTGCGAACCGTTGCGTATCCTCAGCGGCTAGCACCTTGCACCCGTTCTGGGTCAGTAAACCGGCATAGCCGTCAATATCCTGAATGTTGGCAAATTTCATGAAGCGCAGGAAGTGCTCCGCTTCGGCATCCGACAACCCGGCGGGCCCTTCTACCCAGTCAGTGAACGCGATCGTTCCGCCCGCTTTGACGATACGGGCTGCCTCGGCGATCAGCTTTGGCTTGTCGGTCACATAGCACCAGGCATCCTCGCCCCAGACGAAATCGGCGCTGCCCGCCGGCAGCCCGCTGTTGCAGACGTCTCCAAGGACGAAACGAATCCGGTCGGCGAGGCCTTCCTCCTGACAGCGTTGACGCCCGCGGTTCACCACGGTTTCGGTCGCGTCAACACCAGTCATGCCGGCGACCTCACGGAAGCGCACGAGAAATCGCATGCCGGCACCATTGCAGCAGCAGAGGTCGACGCCGCGGAGCCCTGCGCCAATACCGGCTCGCTCCGCCAGGTCCATCGAAGACTTGAAGCCACCGATGTGAATCTGGTGACCCATCAGGAGTTCCCACAGGTCTCCTTCTGCTCCACTGTAGACGGCGGTAACGTCTTGCAGGCCGACATCCGTAATGGACTTCATTCGTGCCCTCCTTCAAGGCGCATTCCCTACCGAATGGTTGGATCAGGTTCAACGCCACATCCACCCGTAACGGGCCATGGTATCGTGAAGTCGCTGGAGTGCTACATTAAAGTCCGCCGGAACAGGGCCTCAAATGATCGCGCTACCGTGTGATGTGGATAGGCAACGCCTGCGGGAGGCGATCCACACCATGTACACGCGCGTGGTGACGGAACCTCAGGGAACGTTCCATTTTCACCGCGGCCCGGAGTACGCCGTCGCCGTACTGGGCTACAGCGCCGCGGCGCTCGCGACGCTCCCTGCAGAGGTGACCGCCCCGTTTAGTGGCATCGGCAATCCGCTTCGTGTCGCGCCGCTGCAGACCGGGATGACGGTCGTTGATGTCGGGTGTGGTGCCGGCCTGGACTTGCTGCTTGCGGCCCGCGCCATCGGTCCGAGCGGGCGGGCCATTGGGATCGAGATGACCGAGGCGATGGCCGCCCAAGCGCGCAGCGGGGCCTGCGCGGCCGGTCTCGATAACGTTGAGGTGCGGAGTGGCGATGCCGTTGCGCTACCCATCGAGAGCGAGAGTGTTGACGTGGTGATCTCGAACGGCGTCCTCAACCTGGTCCCAGAGAAGGAAACCGCAGCGCGCGAGATGTATCGTGTGCTCAAGCCCGCAGGGCAGCTGTTCCTGGCGGACATTGCGCTTGAGAGCGCGGTTTCAGATGAGGCGCGCCGCGACATCGACTTGTGGACCGCGTGAATTGCCGGTGCTCTGCCGGAGGCAGAGCTCCTCTCGCTACTTACTGCGGTCGGGTTTTCGGAGGCGAAGATTACCGACCGGTTTGATTGCTTCTGTGGGACCTCAAAGGAGAATGTCGCACGGAAGTTCGGCGTCCATGGAGTAAACGTCCTCGCGCGGAAAGCTTGAGGTACAGCGAGCAAGCCCTGTCAGGCACCGGTCCCTACCCGACAGGCCCCAGGAAGCGATGGTGCCGAGCTAACGTGCTTCGGTGGCGTCAGACGCGAGCGCGCAGTCGGGCCAGTCTGGAGAGCACTTGTTCCGGCTCGGCATGCTCGGGGATCTCGCCGTAGCATAGGCCCCGCTCTGGTAGCTCGGGACACTCTTCTGCCAGCCAGAACCGCTCATTCAGACCACCGCCGACAGGAACGCCGTCGACCGGTCGGGCGACCGCGGCAAGATCGATTTCGGGGCACAGGACGAGATCGACGAGGCCGGCGAGCGCGGATCCATCGAACAGCGCCGGCGGATCGGTCATCACGCCCTTGACCCACTGGTAATGCTGCGCGACGTTGAACAGTGGGCGATGCAGCTCGACCTGCTCCGGCGCCGAGGCCGCGTCTTGGCCTCGCACGTCGACGACGATGCCTGCCACCCCGACGTTCGAGAACGATCGCACGAGATCCGCCAAGTACACGCTGCTGGCGTCCACGTCCTCACGATCCCACGACTTCTCGAACCCGAGGTCGTTGGAAGCCAGCGAAAGCCAGCGGGCACCGCCCTTCAGCACGAGGACGATGGGAACGTCGGGGTAGAGCGCGTGCAACCCGCGAATGCTCTCCGAGGCTCGCTTCGTGGGCGCTCCGTCTCGCAGCAGCCGGCGAAGGGACGACACCGCGCGAGGATCGGTACGGGAATCGGCTCCAGACGTCGGCTTGAGCGCAGCCCGATGAAATGCGTCCAAACTGATCTCGATCACTTCGGATGCCACCAGCCGCTGCGCTTGCCGGACGACGTCGATGAACCGACTCACCTCTCCCCAGACGTCTTCGCTCGGAGCGAACAGCCGTCGCGCGTAGGCCATGCAGTCCAGCCACACGAAGCGCCGCTCCGCCTGAACGATCGCGTCGAGTCGCGTCGGTCTTTGCGTCACCCCAGTCGTCCCTCCCTGCACCGACTGGATCCTCGGTGCCGATCGCTTACCTTCCTGCTTCTCTGGGCAGGTCTGGTTCGAGAATCGGGTGGCTCGGAAATCGCGTAGGCGATCGCGCGGGCGATCACGTCCGCTGGGACCGCCAGCGCATAGAAAGCGCGCGTCCGCTCCTGGAGGTCGGGCTCGGTCACGCTGTCGGCGAGCTCCGTCGCGACGGCACCCGGGGAGATGATCGTGGTCCGGATTCCGTACGGCTTGACTTCCATCCGGAGACCCTCGGAGATCACACGAACCGCATGCTTTGTCGCCGCGTAGACGGCGTTTCCGGGTCTCACCGTGTGGCCCGCGACGGAAGAGACGTTGATGATGTGACCGCTCTCTTGTTCTCTCATGATCGGCAGCACGGCAGCGATTCCGTAGAGGACGCCCTTGACGTTGATGTCGATCGACCAACGCGTCGAGCCGATGCTTGCGGCGCGCTCCGAGGGAGACCAGCGCCCCGGACGCCGCCAGATGCTTCGCGGTCGTCTCGCCGATTCCGCTGCTCGCTCCCGTGATGACGACGACCTTGCCTGCGATCGGACCGTTCATCGCATCCTCCTAGTCTCCCGCGAGATGGACCGAGGATTTTCCGTAAGATCGTCCTGCCAAGGCGCCCGAGCGCACCAGCATCTGCCTGGCATCGTGGGCGCTGCATCAGTCGATTCGAATCACGACCTTACCGAAGTGCCGAGCGGAGCGCAGGTGTTCATACGCGGCTGGGGCCTCGGCGAAGGAGAACACCCGATCGATCACCGGCGACATCTTCGTTCGGGCTATCGCTCGGTTCATCGACTCGAACATCTCGCGGCTCCCGACGTAGATTCCGTCCACGTGGAGGCTGCCGACGAGGATCGGGACGATTTCCACTCCCCCGCTAAAGCCGGTGAGGATGCCAATCACCGACAGGCGTCCCCCCATGCGCAGAGACGCGAGCGACTTCTGGAAGGTGCCGGGACCGCCGACCTCGATCACGCGATCGACCCCGATCCCCCCAGTTGCCTCGCGGACGGGGATCTCCCAGTTCGGAGCTTTCTTGTAGTTGATGGTCGTCGCCGCTCCGAGCCCTCGAGCTTGTTCGAGCTTCTGGTCGCTCGACGAAGTGACGATCACCTGCGCACCCGCCATGACGGCGAACTGAAGAGCAAAGATTGACACCCCTCCCGTTCCGAGCACGAGCACAGTCTCGCCGGGACGCAAAGGATCGACCTCGAACAAAGCGTGCCACGCCGTCACCGCCGCGCAGGGCAAGGTAGCGGCTTCGTCGAACGACAGGTGATCGGGTATCCGCACGAGGGCATCCGCGCTCGACAAGACGTATTCGGCGAGCATGCCCTGCGTCGCTCCGCCACGCGCGGTCGCCATGTCGCGCTCGGTCAGCCGTCCGGACGCCCAACCCTCGAAGAAGGTTCCCGCGACGCGGTCGCCGACCTTCACGCGGTCGACTCCGGGTCCAACTGCGGTGACCTGGCCGGCGCCGTCGGAAGTCGGCACCAAAGGCAGCGGCAGGCTACCAGGATACATGCCCGAGAGGACGAGCAGGTCGCGATAGTTCAGGGAGATGGCATGCACTCGCACCAGAGCTTGCCCGGGCCCCGGGCTCGGCATCGGTGCATCTGCGGCCTTCAGGCTTTCGACGCCTTTGGTGGTGCGCAGCTCGTATCTCTTCATCGCTCGCCTCCTCGAGTATATTCGGCTCCCGTCGTATAGCGCCCGAGCCGCAAAACGCAAAGAAGCTACGACTGAGAAAGAATCTATCCTCCTATCCTCCGCCTCCCTCCGCCTCCAAGCGTCCGGCCCCGACAAATTTTCGCGCCACGACGATTCCACCCAGCGGGGCACGCCCTTGCTCCTGCCCGGCGACGCCGCCGATCTGCGCGCCTGACCTAGCGCCTCCGTGTCCTTTGTCATAGAATGCAGGGTGGTTTACCTCCGTCGTGCACAGACCGTGTGACGCTATCAGAAGGAGTCGTGAATCATGGCAATCGTAACCAACGCGGCGCCCCGCTCCGGCCAAGCGGTGCCCCAGCATCCGTTGGGATCGCGCGCCCGCATCCTGCTGAGCAGCGTCTTCGGCCCGTATGCGCAAGACGACGACTACGGCAGCCGGGCGCTCAACCCGATGGAGCTGTACCAAAACCAGGTGACCCGCGGCCAGGGCCCGTTTTCACTGCGCATGTTCCACCGGTCGTGGGGCATCATGCTCATCCACGCCAATATCGACGCGCCCTGCACGCTGCTGGATTTTCCGACGCTGGAGCGCTTTACCGACGAGCTGTGCTCCGCGGAGTACGACATCATCGGCATCAGCTCCATCCTGCCGAATGTCGAGAAGGTCAAGAAGATGTGCCAGCTCATCCGCGCGGCATCAGCCGCAGGCCACGATCGTGGTGGGCGGGCACATCGCCAACTGCCAGGATTTGGACCAGCGCGTGGATGCGGACTACATTGTGCGCGGCGAGGGGGTGCGCTGGTTCCGGCAGTTCCTGGGGGAGGACCCCGCGCAGCCGGTCCGGCATCCGCAGATCTCCTCCGCGGTCCGGACGCGCGTGATGGGTTTTGAGAGCAGCAGTGCCGGGCGGTCGTGTGCCGCCACGCTGATCCCGTCGGTCGGCTGCCCGGTGGGATGCAACTTCTGCTCGACCTCCGCGATGTTCGGCGGCAAGGGCCAGTCCGTGAATTTCTACCAAAGCGGCGATGAGCTCTTCCGCGTGATGTGCGGGCTGGAGCAGGGGATGCAGGTGCGCTCCTTCTTCGTGATGGACGAAAACTTCCTGTTGCACCGCCAACGCGCGCTGCGCCTGTTGGAGCTGATTGAGCACCACGGCAAGTCGTGGTCGCTCTACGTGTTCAGCTCCGCCCGGGTCTTGCAATCGTATGCGATCGAGGAGCTGGTCCGGTTGGGCATCTCATGGGTGTGGATGGGCCTGGAGGGGAAGAACAGCCGGTATGCCAAGCTCTCCGGGGTGGATACCGTCTCGCTGGTCCGCACGCTCCAGTCGCACGGCATCCGGGTTCTGGGCTCGAGCATCATCGGCTTGGAGGAGCACACACCCGAGAACATCGTCGAGGCAATCGAGCATGCCGTCAGCCACGAGACGGACTTCCACCAGTTCATGCTCTACACGCCGGTTCCCGGCACGCCGCTCTATGCCGAGCACTTGGCCAACGGGACGCTGCGGGAGCCCGACAGCTACCACGAGGCGGACATCCACGGGCAGCTCCACTTTCGGCATCTCCATCCGTCGATCTCTCCCGGGAAGGAAGCGGAGCTGATTTTGAGCGCGTTTCAGCGGGACTTCGAAGTCAACGGGCCCAGCGTGCTGCGCATCGCCAGGACCTTGCTGCAGGGATGGCGGCGCTACAAAGACCACACGGACCGGCGCATTCGGGAACGCTTCGCGTGGGAGGCGCGGGACCTGACCGTGATGTATCCCGCGGCGTTGTGGGCGGCCCGCCGCTGGTTTGCTGAGCGCAACCCTGCGCTGGTGACCAAGCTGAGCCGGCTCTTGACCGACATCAAGCGGGAAGTGGGCCTTCGGGCCCGCGTGGTGGCGCCGCTGGCCGGGCGCTTTGCCTTGTGGAAGCTGCACCGCGAAGAACGACTCTTGCGCGCGGGACATACCTATGAGCCGCCCACCTTCTACGAGATGAATCTGCAGATGCGCCGGCTGTTGCGGCGACACGGCGTACCCCCCGCGACGCTCATCCGGTCGGTGAGCGCGTGCGAGCCCGCGGTGTCGTGACGCTGTCCGCGACGACGGGACGACCCAGCCTCGAAGCGAAAATACTGGACCCGCAGAGCGTGCCGAGCCCGCGGTCCTCGTGTCGACATCCGGTAGTTTCTCCTATACCGAGGTCGGCATGACGCGGGGGCCGCATGGTTGAGCTGAAAGGCCGCGGCGCGATCGTCGCGGGGACCCGACGCATCGGCGCGACGGTCGTCAAGCGCCTCGCTCGCGAAGGCGTCAATCTCGCCATCGTCTATCGCAGCTCCCGTGACGTCGCCGACGGTCTCTGCGCGTCGGTCCGTGACGCCGTCGACCGGGCCTGCGTCATCCAGGCGGACCTCGCCTCACCGCAAGACGTGCTGCGCCTCGTCGACGAGGCGCGCCGCCAGCTCGGCAATCTCTCGTTCTGCGTAGATGCCGCGTTCGACTATCCGCGCACGCCCTACCCGTCGCTCACCGCCGCCGATTGGGATCACGCGATGGCTTCGGCGAAGGGAGCCTACCTGCTCGCGCTGGCTTCGGGCCGCGCCATGCAGGGCAATGCCGGCCCCACGCGCGGCCACATCGTCTTCTTCGGCGACTGGGCCGCGGAAGAGACGCCTTACACGGACTACCTACCGTACCTCACCGCCAAAGCGGCCGTTCACTTCATGACCCGCGCTTTCGCGCTCGAGCTCGCGCCCCACGGCATTCTGGTCAACACGATCTCCCCCGGGCCAACGGTGCAAGACCCTGCTCTGGTATCGAGCGAGGAATGGAAGGCCGCGCTCGCGCAGACCCCGCTCCACCGCGAGTCGTCCGAGGAAGAGATGGCCGAGCTGGTCGTGACCTTGCTGAAGCTCGAGACCGTGACCGGCGAGAACATCCGCGTCGACTCGGGCAGGCACATCGTCGGGACGAGGCTCAAGGGCCAGCGCCCGAGCGCCTAGGGCTGTCATCCGATGGTCGGCGATCCGACGGCGAAGAGCGACGCCGTTTGCGGGAGCGAGCCGTGGATCGCGTAGCCGTCCTCACCAGCGGCGGCCTCGATAGCGCGGTGCTCGTCGCCGACCTCGCTCGAAACTCCGACGTCTTCCCGCTCTACGTCGAGTTCGGCCTCGCATGGGAGGCGGCCGAGCAAAAGGCGCTGCGAACCTACCTTGCGGCGCTCGGTGGCCGGCGCTTCGCGCCGCTGGCGACGCTCGCCGTGCCCGTCGACCGTCTCTACGGACGCCACTGGAGCCTCACGGGCGAGGACGTTCCGGACTACGACGCCCGCATCGACGCCGACTACCTTCCCGGCCGGAACATCCTTTTGCTCGGCGTGGCCGGTGTCTGGTGCGCCCTTCACGACGTTCACCGGATCGCGCTCGGATCGCTGATGCAGAATCCCTACCCGGACGCGACGCCCGAGTTCTTCGCCGACTACGGCCGGCTGCTGAGCGGAGCCCTCCGCCACGCGATCGAGGTCGTCGCGCCGTACCGCGGCATGGAGAAATCAGATCTCATCCGCGCTCACCGCGAGCTGCCGCTGCATCTCACCCTGACCTGCATCGGCCAGAAGGCGGGCACGACCCTCGACGAAGGCGGCCCCCTAGGTCCGCTGCACTGCGGCGCCTGTCTCAAGTGCCACGAGCGCCACGAGGCGTTCGTGGAGGCAGGAGTGTCCGATCGTACGCGCTACGCGGTCATGCCCGCTTGATCAGAGCAGACCGAACGCTTCTTGCGCATACGGCGTGTAGGTGAAGAAGACCTCTTCGTCCGCCGGAAGGTCGCGCAGCGCCTCGAGGTAGAGACGGTCGCCCTCGAAGACCTTCTGCAGGTTGGGAGTAGGCGAGTGGTTCACCATTGCGCCGAAGCCGAGCGGGATCAGCAGCTGGCTCTCCCCGATCCGGAACTTGTGGTGATCGCAGAAGTGCGTGCAGCGGTCCGAAACCGAGTCGCGGCGCACGATCACGCCGACGACCTCGAGGCGGTCGCCCTTGCGGAGCGGCACCTTCGTGAACAGGCCGCTCCCCGCGCCAGGCAGGGTCGATTTCGCGACGTAGAACCGGTCGTCTTCCTCATTGACGAGCATCGCATGCACCTCTGCGGAACGTCCCGTCAGCTCAACCGCCGCCACACGGTCGCGAGCCAGGGTTGCCGCTCCCGCGGAAGACCGGGGGGCCGGTAGTAGTGTTCGAGCTCCTCGAAGCCCGCGGCCGTGAGGAACCCTCGCCATCCCGCGAGGTCGTGGTAGCAGCCGTAGCGCTCTCGCGACCAACCCTCTTCGCCGCTGCCGCGCGGATTGGAGGAGAAGAGCACGCCGTGCGAACGGAGAGCCGTGCGGAGCTGCTCGAGCACCCCGGGCAGCTCGCGGCTCGGAACGTGGAACAGCGACGCGTTCGCGAAGATGCCGTCGAACCGCCGCGCGGGGAGATCGAGCGCGAGGAAGTCCTGCTCTAGAACTTCGCAGCCCGATGCCGCGCGGGCCATGCGCGCGAGTGCCGCCGATCCTTCGAGGCCGATGGTGACGTGGCCGAGAGCCGAAAAAGCGACCAGATCTCGCCCCGGGCCACAGCCGAGGTCGAGGATGGTGAATGGGGCCGGCGCCTCGATGTGCCGGAGCAGGGTGTCAATGTTCTGCCGGACGTCATGGTCCCAGGTCCCTTCGCGGAACTGTACCGCGACGCGCTCGTAGTATTCGAGCGTTCGGGCGGAGATTTCCTTGCGCTCCTCGGCGAGAGGGTCGAACATGGCGAACTCCGGCACCATTAAGCTAGGCTTCGCGCGGCACGGGCACAACCGCAGCCGACGTCGGACGTCTGCGGATTCCGGGAGGTTTTCTTCCCCGGCCATCGCGCCATGGCCGCCGCCCTCAAACTACGGGAAGTCCCCGGCGAACACCGTCAGCGCGCCACCTTCATCGGGGCGAGATCCACGAGGAACGACCGCAATACATCCCTCCAGTGCGTCATTTCGACGCCGAGAATCCGCTTGACCTTGTCCTGGCTCATGACCGGATTGCGCGGGCGCCGCGCCGGCAATGGATACTCGCCGCTGGTGATCGGTCTTACCTTTGCCCAGCCGCCTACCTCTCCGCAAACGTCCCGCATGATGCGGATGACGTCCTTCGCAAACTCATAACGGGATGCGTGTCCGCTGGCCGCGAGGTGATACACCCCGCTGCGACCGAGTACGCGGTCCTTCCGGCGTAACAGCTCTGCCGTGGCCTCCGCCAGCGCGCGGGACCAGGTCGGAGAGCCGGTCTGGTCGTCCACCATGGCGAGTTCCGGCTTCTCGCGTGCGAGACGCAGTACCGTGAGCACAAAGTTGCTGCCGCGCGCGCTGTAGACCCAGCTCGAACGCAGGATCAGGTGACGGCCCCCGACCGCAGCGACCGCGAGCTCTCCGGCCAGCTTGGTCTTCCCGTAAGCGTTCACCGGGTTGGGTGGATCGTCCTCGACGTACGGCCGGTCGAGCTCGCCGTCGAACACATAGTCCGTCGAGTAATGGACGAGGATCGCCCCGAGGCGCTTGGCCTCTTCCGCCATGATGCCGGGTGCAACACCGTTGACCTTCAATGCGAGATCGGGCTCGGATTCGGCCTTGTCCACCTCGGTGTAGGCTGCTGCGTTGACGATGATTTCCGGTCTCGCGTCCCGGATCGCACGTCGGATCGAGTCCGGACTCGCCAAGTCCATCGCGCTGCGATCGAGTGCGATCACCGTGCCGAGCGGCGCCAGCGCGCCTTGCAGCTCCCAGCCGATCTGTCCGGTGCGGCCCGTGACCAGGATCCTGGTCACGGGAATACCTCGGCCTGCCTCAGGGGCAGGCCTACCCGGTCTTTCTGGGACAGGATTGGCTCGTCTTGAATCGGCCAGCGTATGGCGAGGTCAGGATCGTTCCAGAGGATGCAGCGCTCGTGCTGCGGCGCCCAGTAATCGGTCGTCTTGTACTGCAACTCGGCGTGGTCACTCACGACGAGAAAGCCGTGCGCGAATCCGGGAGGCACCCAGCACATCTTGCGGTTACTCGCCGAGAGCACGGCGGCAGTCCACTTGCCGAACATCGGGGAGCGGCGGCGGATGTCCACCGCCACGTCGTAGATCTCGCCGGCCGTCACCCGCACGAGCTTCCCCTGGGGCTGCCGGACCTGGTAATGCAGGCCGCGCAACACGTTGCGCGCCGAGCGTGAATGGTTGTCCTGGACGAAGTGGACACCGGGGCCGATGGCTGCGCCGAAGGCGCGCTCGTTGTAGCTTTCGTAGAAAAACCCGCGATCGTCGCCGAACACCTCCGGCTCGATCAGCAGCACCTCGGGGATTTCCG
Organism: uncultured delta proteobacterium; assembly: GCA_963745025.1. Classification (GTDB taxonomy): domain Bacteria; phylum Desulfobacterota; class Binatia; order JACPRU01; family JACPRU01; genus CAVQIG01. The sequence continues at coordinate 149,654 of CAVUWD010000002.1, read as the reverse complement.
ACTTGACGATTCGCAGCATCATCCCAACTCGTGGAGGACCGGACTTCAGGTAGTTCCCGTACAGCGATTGCCGGCTACGCTGGTTCAACCGATAGCGAAGACGAGAAAAGATCTCCGCCGCGCCGCGCGATCTTCGCTCGAAGCTCGGCCGAGCATTTGCGGAATTCTGTCCCCGTCCATCCGGCGGTCGATAACGATCACATGCGGTCGGTCGACGAGTCAAATCTCGAACGCAGATGCGGCCCCGGGAAGGGACCGGACGTTCTTTCGAGGACCCGGCTGCACAATCGCTGAAGTGGCCGAGCATCCCTGACTTCGCCCTCCTTGATACGCGCTTTAGGAGGATCCGACGCCGAGGCAATGCCGCGACGCATCTGCCGCGACGCATCTTGACAGGCGGCGCGAACTCGAATTAGCGGAGGGGAGAAGGCACGAGATCTCGCCGGCGCGGAGCAAGGGTTTCCTCCCGGCGACCGTCCCTCACGACGCAAACGAGGAGAACCCACCTGAACACCGGCAAAGCCGCCGTCTTCCTGGGACCGGGCAAGCCGTTCGAGTTCCGCGACGTGCCGTTGCCGGAGGTCGAGCCCGAAGCGGTCCTCATTCGCGTTTCGCTCGCCAACATCTGCGGGTCGGACCTGCATTTCTGGCGAGGAGATGCTCCGCTCCGCCTGCCCGAGGACGGGTGGATCTTCGGGCACGAGATGACCGGCCGGGTCGCCAAGCTCGGCTCGCGCATCAAGACCGACTCGCTCGGGCGGCCGCTCAAGGAAGGCGATCGGGTCACCTACCCCTACTTCTATCCCTGCGGGCGCTGCTACGTTTGCCTCAACAACGAGCCCGCCAACTGCCCGGCCAAGATCGAGCGGCCGCGGGGGCCGCGCGACTTCCCGCACTTCCACGGCGCCTTCGCCGAGTACTACTACCTGCGTCCCGGCGGCGCGATCTTCCTGGTTCCCGACTCGCTCTCCGATGAATTGGTCGCGCCCGTGAACTGCGCGCTCTGCCAGGTGATCTTCGGCCTGCACCAGGCGGGGCTGCGCTTTGGCGGCAGTGTCGTCATCCAAGGCGCGGGCGGCCTCGGCATCCAAGCCGCGGCGGTCGCCAAAGACATGGGCGCGCAGACCGTGATCGTCGTCGACCAGATTCCGGGACGGCTGGCGCTCGCGCGCGAGTTCGGCGCCGACCACACGATCGATCTGCGGCAGATGCCGGAGAAGAAGGAGCGGGTGAATCTGGTGCGCAAGCTGACCGGAGGGGTCGGCGCCGACGTCGCGTGCGACTTCGTCGGGTTTCCTCAGGTCATCCTCGAGGGGATCGAGATGCTGCGCAGCGGCGGCGCCTACCTCGAGATCGGCACGATCAGCCGGGGGGCCAAGGTCGAGTTCGAGCCCGCGCAGCTCGTCTGGGGCGCGAAGCGCATCATCGGGGTCATCCAGTACGATCCGTGGGTCATTCCGAGAGCGCTCGATTTCCTCGTCCGCAACCGCGGGCGCTGGCCCTTCGAGAAGCTGGTGTCCCACAAGTACCCGCTCGCGGAGATCGACAGAGCGTTCGCCGACAGCGAGTGGAAGGCGCACGACACGACGACGATCGCCCGTGCGGCGCTGGTTCCTTGAAGCGGCGGAGAAAAAGGCTGCAAACGCGCCCCGCGAGAGAGTAGCCAATCTCAGCGCGCTTTTGGTCGACGCAACCCCTCGGCGTACCTCAGTTCCTTCGTCGCAGGGCGAGAACACGGGCGGCTCGATCTCCACGACGCCATCGGTGCGGGCTCGGCACGCTCCACGGGTCCAAGCATTTTCGCTTCAAGGCCAGGTTGTCGGTTCCGACGCGGAGCACATCCGGGCACTCACCGATCTTTTCTGGGTCCGCTCCGCATGCCGCGAGGGCAATCGGCCGACCGAAGCACCGCGTGCAAATCCGATGAGCCTTGCACTTCCACTCGATCGCGCGCCTACCTGGCTCATGAGACCCTTTCTCGGGAAATTCTGGCGCCTTCGATTCGCCAGGCACGCCTTCCAGTACTACCGGCATCTCTCGTGACGGTTCTGGTGGCAGGTTCCGCGGTGGCGATGGTAGCCGCAAAGTCCGTCAATTCCGTTGCCGCCTGTGCGGCAGGATTTCTCACCTCGATAGAGTGCTCGCGCGGGGTCAGGGAGGCGTCTCAGCGAGTCCCTTGAGGGTCTTGCCAGGGAAAGACGCGCCGCACTGGTTGCTGAGCTTGGCGCATCTAGCCGAGAGCGAACAGGGTCATGCGTACCTCACGAATCCTTGCCTGGGGGGCCCTTGTCTTGCTCGTTGTCGTCATCCTGGCCATCTTCGGCCAACTCGACACGAACGGCGCCGGTCCCACGCCGAACGGTGCCTTCAAGGCGTGCGTGCGATTCGCGTCACAACGCCTGAAGGTGTCGGCGACCTCGAAGTTCTCGTCTCTCGACGACCCTGAGGACGGCGAATCGAGGGCCTGGCTCATCGGGCAAAATCCGCCGAGATTCGAGGTAACCGCGCACGTCGACTCGCCCAATGGATCTGGCGCCATGCTCAGAAATTACTTGACGTGCGACGTCACCTTCGCAGATGGCGAACCGGAATGGACCCTCGTCGAGCTCAGCTTCAGCGAAAAGCCCCGGGCGGAGAGAGCCGAAGAGGGTGGCACGGACCCGTGAGTCGGGAGCGTTGCGATCGAGTCGGATCGGCGAAGGCTTGTATGCGTTTTCATGCCTTGACTACCCCCTCAGGCGCCGCGAGCCGGGCCGATGGGGTCGTCTCAGTCGTGTTTTCGCTGGGTAGCGGCAAAGGTCAGAGGCCGGTGGTTGCAATGCTCGCTCCCCGAACGCGCAGTAAGTTCGACATCCCCGACGGGGCTTTTGACTTGCTGGTTGAGGCGGGATTCCTGTTTCTGGAAACCTCATAGGGTGACGATCACAGCGCAGGCAGCTCGGATAGCAGCTCGCCGGCGCGCGCGCGAGCAGCGCGACGAGCTTCTCGAGCTCTCGCTCGCGAGCCACGAAGACGTCCGGCCCATCAGGCGGGTCGCGGCGGCTCCATCAAGACGTGTTCGCGGGTGATGACGAACGGAAGATGGCCGGCAACGAAGTTCGCCTCGTCCTCACGCGTCAGGCGGTACTCCTCGGTCGCGGCGGAAGCCCGCATCGCATCGGTGTCGTCGAACCACGTCGAGGCGATGCCGTCGTAGGCGCGCGTGCGCGGATCTTCGACGGCGTGGCTTTGCACGTAGCGGCGAATCGGGGCGATCCTCGCGGCCAGCGGCCCGTGCTGCTCGCGCCAATAGCGGTGGAATTCCCCGACCTCGAGATCCCGCCGCCGGACGACGAACTCGACGTTCTTGACGCCGTACGGCGGCCTCGGTCCGTCCTTGATCAGGCGCTCGATCGTGAGCATCGCGCCCGCCGCTGAGCTCTCGTGAAAGCGGTCGGCGTCGGCGCGCGCCTCGGCGAACGCGCGGCTCGCGCGCGCGGCGTCGACCGCCCCGGCATCGGCGAACCACATCTCCGCGAGGCCGTCGCAGAAGGGCTCGCCCTTGCGATAACCGGAGAGGAGCACGTGGCTCTGCACGTATCCGCGAAGCCCCGGCACGCGTAGCACCTTCTCGGCATGAGCGCCCCGCCACTCGGTCTGGAACGCTTCGACGGAGAGTCCCGCCTTCCGCTTGAACCAGATGACCAGTTTCACGATCTCACTCATTCTTCTCCCCCCTGTTCAGCGCGCGAACCGGGGCGGGCGAGCGACGGACCGAGTGATGGCGTCATGATCAGAATTCCACCGGCAGGGCCTTCAGCCCGCGCAGCGTCAGCGTTTCGCGCCACTCGAGCTCCTCGGTGGCGAGGCGAAGCTTCGGCAGCTCGGAGACGATCGCGCCGATCGCGATCTGCCCCTCCAGCCGCGCGAGGCTCGCCCCGAGGCAATAGTGCGACCCGCCTCCGAAGGAAAGATGCTCGTCGTCGCCGCGGCGGACGTCGAGGCGCTCGGCGTCGGCGAACCGCTCCGGGTCGCGGTTGGCCGAGCCGATCAGCACCACCACGTCCTGGCCGGCTTCGATCTTCGTGCCGCCGATCACCCGCTCGGTTCGCGTGCGCCGCCCGGTCATCTGCACGGGACTGTCGTAGCGAAGCAGCTCCTCGGTCGCGCCCGGAATTCGTGCGGGTTCACGGCGCAGGAGGTCGAGCTCATCCGGGTTACGGAGCAACGCGAGCGTGCCGTTGCCGATCAGATTCGTCGTGGTCTCGTGGCCGGCGTTCAACAGCAGCATCGCGTTGGCGACGAGCTCGTCCTGCGAGAGCTTGTCGCCCTGCTCCTCCGCGGCGATCATCGCCGAGAGCAAGTCGCCGCGGGGCTCGGCGCGCCGCGCGGCGATCAGGTGCGTGAAGTAGTCGGCGAACTGGTCAATCGCGGCGGCGGCACGGTCGAGCTGATCGGGGAGGATCATCGGATCGATCGTCGGCGCCAGATCGCGCGACCACGCTCGAAAGTGGCCGCGATCCTCCGCCGGCACGCCGAGCATCTCGGCAATCACCATCGCCGGCAACGGATACGCGAGGTCCGCGATCAGGTCCATGCGACCCGCCTCGCGCACCGCAGAGACGAGCTCTCCGACGATCTCGTGGACCCGGCCCCGCAGCCCCTCGACCGCCCGGGGGGTGAATGCCTTGCTCACCAGGCCGCGAAGGCGCGTGTGGTCGGGCGGATTCTTGAACAGCATCATGTGCGAGAGGCTGTCGACCACCCGCTCGAATGCAGCGCCTTCGTATCCGAACGTCGCCGCGTTTCCCCATTGCCGGGGCTCGGTGGTGGCGAAGCCACGGTCGCCGAGGATCTCCGCACCGTCTCGGTACCGTGCGAACACCCAGAAGCCGGCCGGGCTCCAGTGGATCGGCGCTTCCCTGCGCAGATCGGCGTAGTGGGGATACGGATCGGCGCGCACGCCGGGGAGATAGGGATTGTACACCAGCGGTTCTGCGGAGAGCATGGCGATTCCTGCCTATACTCGGCGGCCCGCCGAGGGAAGCCGGCGCCCGATTTTCCCCGCCTACCTCGTAAAATCGGCTGTCCATCGGAACCTCGGCGTCCGTCAGGACACCCCTCGGTTCGAATGCCAGACGGATTTCTTCCGCCCCTTCTTCGGCGGCGCGAGGAGCGTCGGGTCGTCGAGAATCTTCCTGAGCACGGCGGGCGGATCGCCGTCCGCGGCCTTCCTCATGTCGCCGCCCTCGTCACGCGCGATCTCGATCAACAGTCGGTCGGAGACGACCGAACGGGGCGCGAGCTCGGCGATGTCCTCGCTGCTCGCCCACTCGTCGCGGTGCTTGATCAGAAGCCAGGGGGCTCGCGACTCGCCTCGCCGCGGACGCGTCCGCACGAGCACCCACGAACCCCGGAGCTTCTTGCCGTCGAGCGAGAGCTTGAGCTCCCCCTCTTGCAGCGCACCGTCGACGTCCGGCGTCTCCGGGGTCCACGTCCCTTTGTCCCAGATCATCACCGTGCCGCCCCCATACTCGCCGGCGGGAATGATGCCCTCGAATTCATTGTATTCGAGCGGGTGGTCCTCGACCCGCATGGCGAGGCGCTTGACCGCCGGGTCGTACGACGGCCCCTTCGGCACCGCCCAGGAGAGCATCACTCCCTTCCATTCGAGACGAAAGTCGTAGTGGAGGGCCGCCGCGCGATGCTTCTGGACGACGAAAACGAGCTTCTTACGCCGCCGAGTCGAAGTCCTCTTCCCCTTCGGCTCCGGCGTCACGCGGAAGCGGCGCTTCTTTCGATACTCCGCAAGCGACATCGCTCTCACGCTATCGAGATCGCGCGTCTCGTCCCAGCCCGGGCTTCATCGAACGAGGCATTGACGAAGCGAGCGTGCCGCGAAAGATAAGGGACTCGTGTCCGAAACGCCTGAAGGGAGGACCAAACCATGCTGGGAATCGTCGCCACGATCAAGGTGAAGCCGGGCACGGGCCCGCAGTTCGAGGCGCTCGCGAAGCAGCTCGTCGCCAAGGTGCGAGCCGGCGAGCCGGGATGCAAGCTCTACGCCCTCCACCGCGCGGAGACGCCCGACACTTACGTCTTCCTCGAGCGCTACGTCGACGAAGCGGCGGTCGAAGCACATCGTCAGACCGACTACTTCAAGTCGATCGGGAGAAGCATGGGAGAGTTCATGGCCGGTCGCCCCGAGATCCTTCGGTTGACCGAGGTAGACTGAAGGATGGGGATAGATTCTTGCTCGGTCGCTTCTTTTCGTTTCGCGAAGATGTTGTGCTTTCCGCCCGCCCCTGACTTGGCCGCCGCGGCCGGGCGCCGGCTTGATCGCCGGCCGGCCCGGGCCTAAGGTCCCGCCGAGCGACCGGAAGGAGATTCTCATGAGCGCAGCCGAGAACAAGAAGGTCATCGAGAAGATGTTCGCGGAGCTTTCACGCGGCAACGCGGAAGGCTACCTCGCGGGCCTCGCCGACGAGGTCCGCTTCACGATCATCGGCACCACCAAGTACTCTGGGACGTACAACGGGAAGAAAGACGTCGTGGAGCGGCTCTTCGGACGCCTCAACGCCGAGCTGCAGAGCGGCATCGCCGTCGCGCCCGAGAACCTCGTTGCAGAGGGGGACTACGTGGTGATGCAGGCGCGCGGGCGGTCGACGACCAAGGCGGGCAAGCCGTACGACAACACCTACTGCCTGGTGTTCCGCATGGGCGACGGGAAGGTGAAGCAGATCACCGAGTACCTCGACACCGAGCTCGTCACTGCGGCCTTCGGCCGCTGACCGCCTTCGCCGGAGCGGGCACCCAGGGATCGGGGCGCCCCTCGAGCGAGCTTCCAGCCACGATGGAGGAACGCCGCCATGGACTCCCGCGACTCCACCATGGCCCGGTCGATCGCGTTGCCGCGCTCAGGGCGATGCAAGGACAGGACGACGTCGCCCTGCGGTCGAACGAGGATCGGAGAGCCGTCGCTCATCGTCCGATCCACTCGACGACCGTCGCCTCGCCCTGCCCGACGCCGACGCAGAGCGTGACCAAGCCGTAGCGGATGCGCACCCCGGCGGCGTTTCGACGCTTCATCTCGTGCGCGAGCGTCGTCAAGATGCGTGCTCCCGAGCAACCGAGCGGGTGGCCGAGGGCGATCGCGCCGCCGTTCACGTTTGTGATCTCGGGCCGCATGCCGGTCGCGCGCATGACGGCGATTGCCTGCGCTGCGAACGCCTCGTTCAGCTCAACGAGGCCGACGTCGGCCATGCGGATCCTGGCACGTGCGAGCGCTCGCTCGACGGCCGGCACCGGGCCGGTGCCCATGACGCGCGGGTCGACGCCGACGGCTGCCGAGCTGACGATGCGGAGCATCGGCGCGAGACCGAGCGCTCGCGCCCGCTCCGCCGAGGTCAGCAGGACCGCCGCCGCGCCGTCGTTCAAGCCGCTGGCGTTGCCCGCGGTCACGCTGCCGTTCTTGCGAAACGCCGGCCGCAGCGACGCGAGCAGCGCGGCGTCGGTGTCGAGCAGCACGTGATCGCCCTCCACGCGGCAGCGCGGATGCTCGTCGCGCTCGACGAGCGTCGCCCCGCCGCGGCCGGGGACGCGAACCGGGACGATCTCGTCCCGGAAGCGGCCGGAATCCATGGCCGCCACTGCGCGCCGCTGGCTCTCGAGCGCGAACGCGTCCTGCTCCTCGCGGGTGATCGGCCCGCCGGGGATCGCCGGTGAGCCCTCCGCCGGCGAGAACGTCCCGCTCGCTTGCTCGACGAGATTCTCGGCGGTCTCGCCCATGGCCTCGAGCGGAAACAGCGCTTCGAGCGCCGGGTTCGGATACCGCCAGCCGAGCGTCGTGTCCCAAGCGGTTACATTGCCGGTCGGGAAGGCCTGCTCGCGCTTCGGCACCGAATACGGGGCGCGGCTCATGCTCTCGACGCCACCCGCGACGTAGACGTCGCCTTCGCCTGCCTTGATCGCCCGTGCCGCGGCGTTCAACGCCGCGAGCCCCGAGGCGCACAGGCGATTCATCGTCACCGCGGCGACGCTGGGCGGCAAACCCGCGAGTAGAGCCGCCATGCGCGCGACGTTACGGTTGTCTTCGCCGGCCTGGTTCGCGCAGCCGAGTACGACCTCTTCGATCGTCCGCGGATCAATGCCGGTGCGCTGGACAAGCGCGCGGATCGGGATCGCTGCCAAGTCGTCGGGGCGGACTCGAGAGAGAGCGCCGCCATGGCGTCCGATCGGGGTGCGAATGGCGTCGACGAGCACGGCTTCGGTCATTGCAGGTTTCCTTCGAGCAGGCGCGGAGCGATCGGATAGCGCTCGGGCCGACGCTCGCCGAGGCGGCGAAGCACCGCGACGATACGATCCGAGCCGAGCTCGCGGCCCCAGGCCAGTGGTCCCTTCGGGTAGTTGGTGCCGAGCTTCATGGCGACGTCGATGTCGTCGGCCGAGGCGACGCCGTCGCCGAGCGCGCAGGCGGCTTCGTTGACGATGCAGCCGACCGTGCGCAGCACGATCGTTTCGGCGAGGGCGGGATCGATCGCCGGGCTTGGCTCGGGCCGTCCCGGCGCTTCCCCGTAGACGTAGAAGCCACGGCCGCTCTTGCGCCCGAGCCGCCCCTCGTCGCGCATGCGCTTCTGGATCGGATTCGGCTCGAAGCGCGGGGATCGGTCGAAGCCTTCGTAGACCGAGCACGAGACGTCCCAGTTGACGTCCATGCCGATCAGGTCGACGAGTCGCGCCGGCCCCATGCGGAAACCGGCGCCCTCGAGTGCTCCATCGATCGCTTCGATCGGCGCCACGCCTTCCTCGAGCATGCGAAACGCCTCGAGGTAGTAGGGGTGGGCGACTCGGTTGACGATGAATCCCGGCGTGTCACGCACGCGCACGGGCGTCTTGCCCCAGGCGCGCGAGATCTCGACCAGGCGCTCGATGGTGGCTGCGGCGGTCTGCTCCGCTCGCACGACCTCGACGAGCGGCAGGATCGCCGCCGGGTTGAAGAAGTGCATCCCCGCGACACGCTCGGGCGCCGTGGTGACGGCCGCGATCGCGCCGAACGTCGAACAGCACGACGCCGCACCCTGCGGTGCTCGCGACCTGCGCGATGCCGGCTCCCATCGTACCGGCGCCGACGACCTCGCTCGTCGCCATGGCTCAGCCGTCGACACGCAGAACGATCGCCGCGGCGGTGTCTCCCGCGGCGCAACCGGTGAAGAGGCCGATGCCGCCACCGCGCTCGCGGAGCGTCTCGACGAGCTCGACGAGCGCTCGGGCTCCGGTCGGCGCTTGCGGGTGACCGTAGACCAGGCTCGACCCGTAGGCGTTCATCTTCGCCAGCGGAACCCCCGAGTGGCGCGTGAAGTAGACGTCGTTGACGGCGAACGGGTTGTGTGTGGTCACGGCGTCGACCGCATCGAAGCCGAGGCCGGCGGCTTCGAGGGCGGCGCGCGCCGCGGGCAGCGGAGCCTTCGGCATGCGACTCTTCTCGACCCGTGACGTACCGAATCCGAGGATGCGGGCGATCCCTTCGGCACCGAGCGCCCGTGCCCGCCCCTCGGTCGTGACGAGCACGCCGGCCGCGCCGTCGGCGGGGTGGGTCTGGCTGCCGTAGGTGACGACGCCGCCCGCGGCGACCGGCTTCAGCTCGGCGAGCGCCGCACGGTTCGTCGGGTGGACGCCGACGTCGGCGTCGATCCGCTTCGTCTCGCCGCGCTTCCCGGGGATCTCGATCGGCACCATGTAGCGGCGCTGGAACGCCCGGTCGTCGGCGAGTGCACGGGCATACTGCTCGTAGCGCAGCGCGGTCGCGTCATCGATCTCCTCGCGCGAGATCCCTTCCTCGGCCGCGACCGCTTCGGCGGTGTCGACCATCGCCTTGCCGGCCCACGGATCGCGCCGGAACCCGTCGAGCACCCAATTCTCGGAGATCGGCGTGCCGCCGGGCGCGGACGGCGCGGGGTACGTGAGGTGCGGCCCGTTGCTCGTGCGGTCGGTGAGCACGACGAGCCGCACGCCCTCGTCACCGGCTTCGGTGGCCGTCGCGGCATGAGCGATGGCCACCGCCGCGGTCGCACACGCTTGCGAGATCATCGGGCCGCTGATCGACGTGCCGCCGAGCCTAGCGGCCACCGTCGGCGCTCCGTAAAAGATTCCCGGCTGCGGGACCGTCCAGCCGAGCACGAGCTCCGACACCTCCGTGATCGGAACTTCCCGGTCGCGAAGCGCGCGTGCGGTAACGGACACCGCGAGGTCGAGGCTCGATATCTCGGCGAGCGCTCCTTGCCAGCGTACGAACGGCGACGACCATGCGCCGCCGAGCGGAATGCATGCCTTCGAGTACTTCATCGCGCGCCTCCCATCTCAGGCTTCGTTGAAGCGGACGTACTCGAAGTCGATCGGCCGGCCGTCGATGCCTCGCGCCGGCGGCGCGATCCAGTTGGCGAACTTGCCGGGCTCGGTCACGGGATTCGTCATCAGGCTCCGCACATAGGCGTTGTCGGCGTCCGAAGGAAGGAACTCGCCCTCGCGATGGCGGAACTCGGTCTCGCTCAGGCGACGGCCCTGCGGATCGAAAAACGCGCCGGCGAACGTGCCCACACCTCGGTGAAAGCGCTGCGACGGGAGGGTGAACTTCATGCCGACGTCCTGGACTACCCGGTTCCACTTCTCGACCGTCAATTCACAGTCCTCGACGTAGGCGTTTCGTACCTCCAGGTTCACCGCCATTCGCGGCGCGACCTCGCGCTCCACGATCCGGCCGTCCTCGAGCAGCTCCACGCGCGCCGTGCCTTCGAGCAGCACGTGATCCGCGAAGCGGTCTTCCTTCGGGCGGCCCTTCAGGCCGGCGCCGAAGTAGTTGGCGCCGTTCGTCGAGATCTCCGAGCCGAACAGATCGAGCGAGACCGTGTACCAGAAGTTCAGGTAGCGCTGCAGCAAGTCGAAGGGGATGGCGCCTTCCTTCTCGGGATCCTTCCCCTGGCGGACGAGCTCGGCGGTGCGCTGCGCGATGCGCGCGATGCCGGTCTGTCCGACGAACATGTGATGCGCTTCCTCGGTCAGCATGAAGCGGCAGGTGCGCGACAGCGGATCGAAGCCCGATTCCGCGAGCGACAGCAGCTGGAACTTGCCGTCGCGGTCGGTGAACGTCGTGAACATCATGAACGACAGCCAGTCTTCGATCGGCTCGTTGAACGCCTGGAGGATGCGCGGCTTGTCGGGGTTGCCGGAACGCCGCTGGAGGAGCGCGTCCGCCTCCTCGCGGCCGTCGCGCCCGAAGTAGGAGTGCAGCAAATACACCATCGCCCAGAGGTGACGGCCTTCTTCCACGTTCACCTGGAAGAGGTTTCGCAGGTCGTAGAGCGAGGGGCAGATCTTACCGAGCTCGCGCTGCTGCTCGACCGACGCCGGCTCGGTGTCGCCTTGCGTGACGATCAGGCGGCGGAGCGAGTTCCGGTGCTCGCCGGGAATTTCTTGCCACGCCGGCTCGCCGATGTGGTCGCCGAAGCCGATCCTGCGGTCCGGTTCCGGGTCCGCGAGGAAGATGCCCCAGCGGTAGTCCGGCATCTTCACGTGGTCGAAGTTCGCCCAGCCGGCCGAGTCGACCGAGATCGCGGTGCGGAGATAGACGTCATCTTCCTGGAAGCCGTCGGGGCCCATCTCGCGCCACCAATCGAGGAAGCGCGGCTGCCACTGCTCGAGCGCGCGCTGCAACCGCTTGTCCGAGGAGAGGGCGACGTTGTTGGGAATCTTCTCGTTCAGCGAAACGGTGCTCATCGTGGTTCCTTGCCCTGCGGCTCAGGTGCGGCGCCAGTCGAACTCGGGGCGCTGGCCCGACTTGCCGTAGAGGGTCACTGCGCCCTTTTCGCCGGTGGAGTTCGGGCGCGTGAAGATCCAGTTCTGCCAGGCGGAGAGCCTGCCGAAGATCTTGGTCTCGAGCGTCTCCGGACCGACGAAGCGAAGGCTCGCCTCCATGCCGGTGAGCGCGTCGGGGCTCATCGAGGTGCGCTCCTCGATCGCCAGGCGAACCTCGTCGTCCCAGTCGAGGTCGTCGGGGGCAAACGTGACGAGGCCGGCGTCGAGCGCCGCGTGCGCGTCGAACGATCCCTCGTGGCCGATGAGCGCGGCCGCGCGCTCCACCTCGCCGAAGAACCGCGCCTGCAGGCGCGACAACCCAGAGCTCATCGGTAGCAGGCCACCGTTCAGCGGAGAGAGCCCCACCCGGTTCGAGCCGTCGGGGTCGGCGAGCATGTAGCACCGATCGGCGGCGAGCGCGAGCTCGAACAGCGAGCCGACGAACGCCGAGCCCGGCACGACGAGCGCGTAGAACGTGCGAGCGGTGAGATCGATCCGCTTCAGCACTCGCTTCTGCAGCAGCAGGATCTCGCGCACCAGCCAGTGATCGCGGTGGCGGGCGACGGTGCGGTCGACCTCCAGAACCTTCGCGGGGTCTCCCTCGGTGCGGAGCAGCACGAGGCCGATCTCGAGCTCGTTCGCCCGCAGGTGCAGGATCGCATCGTCGAGCTCGCGCCAGGCGGCGATGGCCCAGGCGGCCGCGCCCGCGCGCACGAACGCTTCGGGGTCGGTCGGCTCCGGGCCACGGGGGGCGCCGATCGTGATCGTCGCCGTACGGCGAGCACGATCGATCGTCAGCGCGACGTGCTCGTAGTCGATCCCCTGCGGGGTCTCGCTGCGCTTCAGGCGGGGAAGCTCGATGCCTCGGCCGCCCGCCGGGCGATCGCTCTGCCGGGCAAGCGCGGCCGCGCGCTCCGCCACGCGTGCCTCGAACCGCGAGCGCGGCACCACCTCGTCGACGAGCCGCCAGTCGACCGCGCGCTGGCCGCGAACACCTTCGACCGTCGTCGAGAAGAAGTCGGCGTGGTCGCGCCGCACGCCGCGCTTGTCGACCATGCGGGTCAGGCCACCGGTTCCCGGCAGCACGCCGAGCAGCGCGACTTCGGGCAGGGAGACCGCCGAGGACCCGTCATCGACCAGCAGGATCTCATCGCAGGCGAGCGCCAGCTCGTAGCCGCCCCCCGAGGCGGTGCCGTTCAGCGCGCAGAGCGTCTTGATCTGCGACTCGCGGCTCATCTCCTCGAGGTAGAGGCGGGTCTCGTTCGTGAACTTGCAGAAGTTCACCTTGAACGGATGCGAGCTCTGCCCGAGCATGAAGATGTTGGCGCCCGCGCAAAACATGCGGTCGCGAAGCGACGTCACGACGAGCGTGCGCACTCCGGGGTGCGAGAAGCGCAGCCGCTGGATCGCGTCGGCGAGCTCGATGTCGACGCCGAGATCGTAGGAATTGAGCTTCAGCGAGTAGCCGGGCACGAGGCCGCCGTCCTCGCTGACCTTCATCGCGAGCGTCGCGATCTCGCCCCGGACGTCGAGCTTCCAGTGGCGGTACTGCGAAGGGTCGGCGTCGAATCGAATCGTCGGCACGTTCAATCCTCGATGCGGAAGTAGTCCGGCTTGCCGAGCGGCCAGAACTCGCCCCAAACCGACCCGCCTCCATCCACCGGAAGAACCACGCCCGTCAGGAATTTCCCCGAAGGCGCCGCGAGGTATGCGCACGCCTCGGCAACGTCGACCACGTCGCCGACGCGCCGCATCGGGTTCGCTTCGAAGAACGGCTTCGCGTTCGGCGGATAGTGATGCAGCGAGGGTCCCGAAACGACGCCGACGGCGACCCCGTTGACGCGAATCGAGTGCGGTGCCCACTCGAGGGCGAGGGCGCGCGTCAGCTGCACCTGCCCCGCGCGAGCCGCCACGGTATGTGGAATGCCGACGGCTACGAAGCCGGGCACCGTGGTCACGTTTACGATCGAGCCGGGAGCATTCTTGCCGATCCACCTCCGGGCGGCCGCCTGACTCGCGTACCAGGTACCGTAGAGGATGGTCTCGACCACCGCGCTCCACCCTTTCGGCGTGATCTCCGCCGCAGGGACCGCAAATTGACCGCCGGCGTTGTTGATGAGCACGTCGAGCCTGCCGTGGCGCTGCCAGACCTCGTCCACGAACGCGGATACCTGCTCGGGGTCACGGACCGTGAGCGCATGCGTGGAGTGGCGGATGGCGAGCCGGGTGAGGTGCCGGGAGAGCTCGTCGAGCCGCTCACGGCTCCTGCCGCATGCGACAACCGTCGCACCGAGGCGACCGAAGAGAACGCACAGCGCGGTGCCGATCACCCCGGCTCCCCCCGTCACCACGATCACCCGATCGAGGAAGAGGCCCTCGCGGAACACCGTAGGCAAGCTCGCGAGCTCGTCGGGCGAGAACGTGGCGTAAGGTTCCTTGGCGCTGGTCGTCACGGCTCCTCCTCCGGGGCGACCCGAGGCTCGGTCGTCGTGGCCTTCACCCGGACACCGGCTTCACGCCCGAAACGCAGGTGAGGATCTCGGGTATGAATTCTCTCGCGCACACGCCGCCGAAGCCCGCCTGCCGCAGGTAGCCGATGCACTCGCCGACGGTGTGCGCCACGCCGCCGCTGTCGAAGATGGCCTCGTAGAGCGCGTAGAGCGCCGCCAGGAGCGGCCCTTTGCGGTCGTCGTTCAGCATCTCGCCGACCAGGTGCATCTCGCCCCCCGGCTCGAGAGCTTCAAACGCCTTACCGACGACCTCCTGGATGACGACCGGGGCGTACTGCGGCAAGTTGCTCGCCATGACGACGACGTCGGCACCGCGCGGGAAGGGGTCGCGCGTGAAGTCTGCGGCAACCGTCACGATGCGCTCGGCCAGGCCATGGCGCGCAATGAACTCCTTGGCCACCTCGACGACGGGCGGCAGGTCGAGGACGATCGCGCGAATCTGCGGATACGCCGAGGCGGCGGCGATCGAGTACGCCCCCGAGCCCCCACCCAGGTCGAGAAAGAGCTTGCGCCGGGACAGGTCGACCTGCTTGGCGAAGCGCCGCCCGGCCCCCAGGCCGACGCTGTAGGTCGCTTCGTGGTATCTCCGCGCCCCCTCGATGGTCAGCTCCTCGTACATGCCGAGCCGTCTCGGAAGTCCCCTGCGGCGGAGGTGGTCGGCGAGCCGGCCCCAATCGGCCCAGTCCTTGCCTGCAAACAAGATCCAGGGAGCCGCATAGCTGCGCTTCCCCTTCACCAGGAAGCGCTCGACGTCCGGGGCGTTTCGGAATCGATCGCCGGCCCGTTCGACGAGTTCGAGGGCGTGGAGCACGGCGAGCAGGCGATCGACGTTGCGCGCCTCCATTGCGGTCCTGCGGGCGATCTCCTCGAGGGTGACGGCTCCCTCCGAGATCTTCGTGAAGACGTCGAGGTCGAGTGCCGCGAACAGCGCGGCGGAAGCGCCAAACGACCAGGACAGATGCTGCAGCCTGACGGTGTCGGACCTCTCCTCCTTCATGTCTCGATCCTCTCTACCTCGATCCTGACGGCGGGCGCTAGCTCGGTAGGATGTCGCATCCCCTTTGATCGTGCCCGTAGGCCGCGATCCGTGACACACCCTCCTAGCTCGGTAGGCCGCCTGGCCGGAGCCGGTTCGCGACCAACGGGAGCGATCTGCGACGCAGCTTCGCAGCTCACCGGCACGGTTCAACTCCGCAACCGGCGATCGAGCGAAGCGGGTTCGGATGAGGGTCCGTCGAAGAGAGCCGCAGCGCGCCCGTGTCGAGGCGGTGGTCGAGGCGCTGCCGCTCGCACAGCCCTTCGTGCCCTTGATCCACGACCTCCTTTCGGTGGAGTCTACCCTCGTGATCTCCCGCCTCCGAGTTCTTCGCGATTCCACCCGACCCCGTGGCCAAGTGGGGCTGCGGGTCGCGGCAAGCTTCCGCCGCACGCTGGCGTGGCCGCCCCGTTCCTGAGAGCCGCGCGCCGGAGGCGTCAGCGTGCGATGGCCTAATCCGAAAGGATGCCGACAATGAGCGAGGAAGCGCCGCGTTATCGCTGGTGGGTGCTCTGTCTGGTCGTGCTCGCGAACTTCCTTCCGACCGGGATGGCGTGGTTCTACATCGTGGTCATGGTGACGAACGTCTGCCAGGACCTGAACGTCGGGCTCGTCGAATTCTCGAAGCTGTGGGCCGGGATCTCGCTCGGCGCGTTCCTGTGCTCGATCGGGGGAGGCGCCCTCGGCGATAGGCTCGGCGTGCGCAAGGTCGTGGGCGGCGGGATCCTGCTGATGGGCACAGCGCTCCTGTGGCGCGCCCAGGCCCCGACCTTCGGCTCGATGCTCGCTTCGATGGTCCTCTTCGGCGGTTGCATCGCGCTGGTCGCCCCCAACCTGCCGAAGGCGCTCGGCCAATGGTTCCCGCAGCGCGAGTTCGGCTTCGCCAACGGCGTAGGGTTGGCGGGCAACGGCGCAGGCCAGGCGCTCGCGCTCTCGGTGGGACCGCTCCTGCTCGAGCCGCTCGGCGGTTGGCGATCGATCACGAAGGGGCTCGGCCTGGTCCTGCTCGGGCTCGGCGTGCTGTGGATCGTGACGCTGCGCGATCGCGAGGGCTCGGTCGGTGGCGGCGGAAATGCGCTGGCCTCGCTCCGCGCAGTCACGCGCATTCCGGCTGTATGGATCCTCTCGGGCGCCTACATGCTCTTCCTCGGGGCATACATCGGTGTGATCCAGTACCTCCCCACCTACTACGAGAAGGTGCAGGGCATGTCGAAGGCGAAGGCTGGAGGCATGATGAGCCTGGTGCTCCTCGCCTTCATCGCCGGGAGCCTCGTGCTGCCCACGCTCTCCGACCGCCTCGGCCTGCGCAAGCGGGTGTACTTCCCGGGCATGCTGCTCTCTTCCGGGCTGGTCCTCGCGGCGGCCGTGATGACCGGCATGCCGCTCGCCGCCGTGATGGTGGCGTGGGGCCTCTCGGCAGGTGTGGTGGCGATCCTGTTCGTCGTGCCCCTCGAGCTCGCCGGCGTCGGCCCGGCTTACGCGGGGAGCGCGCTCGGGCTCGCGCTCACCGCGGGCTTCGGCGGCGGCTTCGTCTCGCCGGTCGTCGGGTCGACGCTCGCGTCGGCAACGCCGCTCGCCGGCATCGGCTTCTGGGCGGCCTGCTACGCCGGCTCCGCCTTCCTCTTCCTGCTCGTCCCGGAGACAGGCCCGCGAGCGCGACCTGATCGCGGGAGCACAACTCTCAGATGACCCCGCCCGAGTGGCCCGCAAGGAACGTGAGGTAGTAGTGCCAATCCGATCGCGTCACGACTTTCCTACCAACGAGAGGAAAACATCATGGACAAGAGCAACGTCGTCATTCCCAAGGGCCAGGAGAGCCTGTACGAGCGGTTCCATTTCGCGCCCGCCGTCAAGGACGGGGACCGGCTCTATTGTTCGGGCGTGATCGGAACCGGCCCCGACGGCAAGGCCTCGCCTGATCCCGAAACGCAATTCACGCAGGCGTTCGAGACTCTGTCGTCGGTGCTCAAGGCGGCCGGGGTTTCGTTCTCCGAGGTAGTCGAGATGACCACCTTTCATGTCGGCCTGCAGAAAAGTCTGGGGACCTTCATGAAGGTGAAGGACAAGTACTTGTCGGCGCCCTATCCGGCATGGACCGCGATCGGCATCACCGAGCTCGCGATTCCCGGTGGCCTGGTCGAGATCAAAGTGGTTGCGCGCCTGCGAACCTGACTTCCTGAGCCTTGGTCCTCCTCGGCTTCGCCGCGCGACGAACCGACGCGACACGGAGCTGCGGCAACCGACCGTCTCGATGCCGTCGTGGAGAGCCTTGGCGGATGAGCGAGCGGAGCAACAGTGCTCAGCCCGGATCATCTCCCGGGCGCCGGCGCCGCGGCTTCGCTCGCTTCCGGAGCCTCCGCCCAGGACGCGGAGCTCTCGAGCAGCGCGCGAATCCTCGCCGTGACGCGCGCGGCGGCGGCGCCATCGGCGACACGGTGGTCGTAGGCGATCGAGAGCGTCACAGTCGGGCGCGCCATGATCGTGCCGTCCCGCACGACCGGACGATCCTCCACCGCGCCGACGAACACGAGCATGGCCTCGGGCGGGTTCACGACCGGCGTGCCGGCGCGGATTCCGAACGCGCCGAGGTTCGAGACCGTGAAGGTGCCGGCGCCGAAGTCCTCGGGGTCGAGCCCGTCGCCGCGCGCCTTTGCCGCGAGGCGGCGGGACTCGCGCGAGATCGCGAGGAGAGACAGCCGATCGGCGCCCCGCACCACCGGCACGACGAGGCCGCGCGGGGTGTCGACGGCGATTCCGGCGTTGACCTCGGCGAAGACGACGAGCTCGTCGCCGTCGACGGCCGCGTTGAGATCGGGATGCTCGGCCAGGGCGAGCGCGGATGCCTTGACGATGAGATCGTTGTAGGTGATCGCCGCGGCCTCGCCGCCCTCGGCCTTCCAGCGACCGCGCAGACGGCGCGCCTCCTCCATGTCCACGTCGATCATCTGCACGATGTGCGGCACGCTCGCCCACGCCTCGGCCATGCGGCGCGCGGTCGTGCGGCGGATCGGCGCGAGCCGGCGCCGCTCGCGGACGGCCCGCCCCTTCCACTCGCCGGCGGCCGGCGTGCCCGAGTCGTGCGGCTCGTGAGCCGCGCGCTCGACATCGGCCTCCGTGACGAGCCCGTCGGGTCCGCTCGCGGCGACCGCCGCGAGCTCGATGCCGAGCCTCTCCGCGAGGCGGCGCGCCTTCGGCGACGCGCGAACCTTGCCGCGCGCGGCGCTCCCCGGCGGCGCCGGAGCTTCGCGCGGTCGGGCCGCGCGCTCGTCCCCGCCCTCGGCCGCCACGCTCGGTCTTGCCTCGCCCGGCGCGAGCACCCAACCGAGCACCGCACCGACCGCAGCGGCTTGCGTCTCGGCGACGAGCGGCTCCGCGAGCAGGCCGTCGACGGGCGCCTCGACCTCGTATTCGGCCTTGTCGGTCTCGATCGTCAGCACGATCTGGCCCGCATGCACGCGATCGCCGGGCTTTGCCAACCACGCGACCACCGTGCCCTCGGTCATCGAGTGGCCGAGCCGTGGCATGCGGATCTCCGTCGACATGGCGCCGCCGCGAAACCCGAAGCGGGCTACCTCGGCGCCAGCTCGCGCGCCGCCTGCACGATGTCGTCGACGCGCGGTACGAGCGCGTCGACGAGGTGAGGCGCGGTCGGGATCGGCACGTCCGGGATGGCGAGCCGACGCAAGGGCCGATCGAGCTCGCCGAAGGCGCTCTCCATCAGCATCGCGCCGATCTCGGCGCCGACTCCGAGCGTCCGGTACGCCTCCTCGACGACCATGCAGGCGCCGGTCTTCTGCACCGAGCGGATGATCGCGTCGCGGTCGAAGGGATTGAGCGTGACCGGGTCGACGACCTCGACCTCCACGCCCTCGGCCGCGAGCCGCTCCGCGGCCTCGAGCGAGCGGCGCAGCATCTCCTGCCAGGCAACGATCGTCAGCGCGGAGCCCTCGCGGCGCACCTTCGCCTTTCCGAACTCGACGATGTGCTCGCCGTCGGGCACCTCGCCCTTCATGCCGTAGAGGAGCTTGTGCTCGAAGAAGACGACCGGGTCGTTCATGCGGATCGCCGCCTTGAGCAGACCCTTGGCGTCGGCCGGCGTCGACGGCACGGCGAGCCGCAGGCCCGGCGAGTGCATGATGTAGGCCTCCGGGCACTGCGAGTGCTCCGGGCCGTAGCCGAAGCCGCCGGAGGCCGCGCGGATCACGAGCGGCAGCTCGAAAGCGCCGTCGTGGGCATAGCGCCACGTGCCGGCCTTGAGGATCACCTCGTCGGCGGCGCAGTGTACGAAGTCCGCGAACTGGAGCTCGGCCACCGGCCGAAGCCCGGCCATCGCCGCGCCGACCGCCGCGCCGACGATCACGTTCTCGGAGATCGGCGTGTCGAAGACGCGCTCGCCGAACTCTTCTCTGAGCCCCGCGAGCACGCGGAAGATGCCGCCGTAGACGGCGACGTCCTCACCGTACAGGATCACGGCAGAATCGCGCCGCATCTCCTCGACGAGCGCTTCGCGGATGGCTTGCCCGTAGGTGATCTGGCGGCTCATGCGGCGTACACGCTCTCGAAGGCGGTCGACGGCGCGACCAACGGCTGGCGCTTGGTGAATTCGACGGCGCGATCGATCGCCGAGGCGATCTCCTTCTCCATCGCCGCGAGACGCGCGTCGTCGAGGAGGCCGCGCCGCAGGAGATCCTGCTGCAGGCGCGGCAGCGGGTCCTTCTCGCGGAGCTTCGCCACCTCCTCCTTCGTCCGGTAGGGCTCGGGATCGCCGATGTAGTGGCCGTGGAAGCGCTGCACCTTGGCCTCGATCAACGACGGCCCATCGCCGCCGCGCGCGCGCGCCGCGGCCTCGCGCACCGCCGCGTAGACGGCGTCGACGTCGTTCCCGTCGACGACCGTTCCAGGCATCGCGTAGCCGGCGGCGCGGTCGGCGATGTTCTCGACCGCCGTGGAGACCTTCGCCGAGACGGACACGGCCCAGCCGTTGTTCTCGCAGAAGAAGATCAACGGCAGCTTCTGCACCGCGGCGAAATTCGCCGCCTCGTGAAACTGGCCGCGGTTCGAGGTGCCATCGCCGAAGAACACGATCACCACGCGCCCGGTCTTCCGCATCTTCTCCGCGAGCGCGACGCCGGCGCCGATCACGAAGTTGCCGCCGAGCGTGCCGCTCTCGCCGAAGATGCCTCGCGAGGGGTCGACTACGTGCATCACGCCGCCCTTGCCGCGGTTCGTGCCGCCCTCCTTGAAGGCGATGTCGCAGAGGATCTTCTCCGGGGGAAGACCGCGCGCGATCCAGTAGGCGAGGCCGCGGTGGCCGTAGAGCATGGGATCGTCGGACTGCAGCGCGGCGAGCGCAGCGATTTGGCAAGCCTCGTGGCCGGCGCCGGGATGGAGGGTCGCGGGCAGCTCACCCGCCATCGACAGCTGGCGGATCCGCTCCTCGAGCCGCCGCGACAGCAGCATCTTGCGAAAAACCTCGGGCCGGGTGGCGTCGTCCATCGGGGCGCTCCTATCCGCCCCGATTGCATCGCGCAAGACCCGTCGATTATCAAGACGCAGTCGCGCGGGCTTCTGGATGCAGACTCCTTCAGTAGAAGATCTGCGCCGCCCTGAGCCTCCCGATCTCCTCGTCGGAGTAACCGAGCAGGTCGCGCAGGACCTCGTCCGTGTGCTGACCGAGGAGCGGGGCGGGCGAGCGCACGCCGTTCGGGGAATTCGCGAGCCGCCAGGGGATCCCGGCGTGCGTGCGTGTGCCCACCTCCGCGTGCGGCAAACGCGCGAAGAATCCGCGCTCGTTCAGATGCCGGTCATCGGCTAGGTCCTTGCTGTTCATCGAGGGGAAAGCGGCGATCCCGGCCTCTTGGAGGGTTTGCGTCACTTCCCATTTGTCGCGCTCGCGGGTCCACGCCGTGAGCATTTCCTCGAGCGCGTCCTCGTTTCGCTTGCGGTCGGCGGCGGTCCGGAATCGGTCGTCGCGCGCGAGGTCGGCGCCACCGACGGCACGCGCGAGCGCACGCCACTCGTCGTCGCTGCCGCAGGCGATCGTCACCCATTCGTCCTCGCCCCTGGCACGGAAACAGTTGTGCGGCGACATCCAGGGGTCGCGGTTGCCCTCGCGCGCGGGCTCCGTGCCGTTCATCGCGTACTCCATCCAGCCCTCCGGCAAAAGCGCGGTCAGCGCTTCCCAGAGCGAGACGTCGATGTGCTGTCCCCGACCGGTGCGCCTGCGGCCGAGAAGCGCCGCGCAGATCGCCACGGCGGCATTGATCCCGCCGTTCGGATCGCCGTAGGAGATGCCGACTTCTTGCGGCGGAGAGCCCTCGTAACCGGTGAGCGAGGCGATCCCGGAGAGCGGCACGATCGCCGGACCGTAGCCCATGTAGAGCTTTTGCGGTCCGGTGTGGCCGTAACCGGAGATCGACGCGAGGATGATGTCGGGACGAAGCTTCGTGAGCTCGTCGTAGCCGAGGCCGAGCTTCTCTATGACGCCGGTTGCGAAGTTCTCGACCACGACGTCGCAGCGGCTGACGAGCTTGCGTGCGACCTCGAGCGCCTCGGGGCGCCGGAGGTCGAGCAGGATGCTCTTCTTCCCCTGATTCCACTGGTTGAAGTAACCGGATCGATTGGGGCCGGGCTCGACGTCGGTCGGGAAGATCGGCAGGCGCCGGCCGAGATCGAGGCGGGCATTCGACTCGACGCGGATGACCTCCGCGCCGAGATGCGCGAGGTGCATGGCGCAGAACGGCCCCGCCCACGCCCAGCTGAAGTCCGCGACGCGAATCCCCGTGAGCGGAAGCGAACGGGCGCCGCGCGCGGCCCCCGCGCGCGGCGGCGAACCGAGCTCGCGCCCGAGCACCTCGCCGTTGTGCTCGCCGAGACGCGGCGCCGCGCGCCGGATGCTCCACCACGGCTCCTTCAAGAGGTACGGGGGCCCCAAGTGCCGGAGGCGTCCGGCCCTGGGGTGTTCGACCTCGACGAGGAAGCCCCGCTCGCGGAGCTGCGGCTGGTTCGCGAGGTCCGCCATCGTGAGCACCGGAGCGAAGCAGACTCGCTTCTCCTGACCGGCGCGGAAGAGATCCATGACCGTCCACTGCTTGGTCGATTCCTCGAGCTGCATCCGC
The DNA here is from genome assembly GCA_963745025.1 of uncultured delta proteobacterium. Lineage (GTDB taxonomy): Bacteria > Desulfobacterota > Binatia > JACPRU01 > JACPRU01 > CAVQIG01. Next base: position 127,164 of record CAVUWD010000002.1, on the reverse strand, counting down.
AGCACGTCGGCGTTCTCGGCGCAGGTAAAGGGGGTCTTGAAGATCTCCCACGTCGTCCACTCGGGATTTCCGATCAAGTCGTAGAGCCGCGTGAGCTGGTCCTGCTCGATCACCACCAGGAAGATCATTCCGTCCTGACACGGGTACATCCCCCACGGATGGAGGAAGCGCCTGCCGAGACGCGAAGCGACGAGGCCACGGTACGTGTAGTAGACGAAGTTTTGCTCGAGGAAGGACGCGACGAACTCCTGAATCGACAGGTCGATGTGCTCTCCCTGCCCCGTCTCGCGCGCACGATGATGGGCGGCGAGCGCGGTCAGCGCTCCCGCGAGGCCCCCCTGAAAGTCCGCTTGGTGGCCCTTCGGCTTGAGCGGCGGAAGGTCGGGATGATCCGAGGCGCCCGGCGACAGCCACGCCCATCCGCCGCCGTGAACGGTGGTGATCTCGTAGGCGTTGTAGCCGCAATGGGGGCCGGTGAGGCCGAAGGGCGTGATCGAGCACATGACGAGCCGGGGGTTCAGCGCGCGGAAGCGCTCGTAGTCGATGCCGTACTCCGCCATCCGCCGCGGCGGATAGTTGTGAATCAGAATGTCGGCCCACGCGACGAGTCGCTCCAGCTCGCCTCGGTCGCGCGCCGGATCCAGCGTGACGCTTCGCTTGTTGGTGTTCAGGTAGAGAAAGAGGCCGCTCGCCTCCGAATCGGGCTTGCCGGCAGGAAACGGCCCGCGCGATCGCGCCGGATCGCCCCCCGGCGGCTCGACCTTGACGACGTCCGCGCCCAGGTCGGCCATGAGCTTCGCGCCGTAGGCGGCGGCCGCCATCTCGCCGAGCTCGAGGACCCGGAGACCTTCGAGAGCTCGCATGGGCTTCCCTCCCTTTGTTGCCCCGACCGTGCTCGCGCCTACATCTCGAAGCGAGTGCCGACGCTGTTCTGGATGAACGCGCCGGGGAAGCGCGCGGCGAGCGCATGGGTCGCCTTCCAGCCGGTGCAGTGAGCGGGGACGATCACGTCAGGGGCGAGCGAGGCGAGCCCCTCGCACGTCGGGCCGATGATCGGCTCGAACAGCGGCCCGCTCAGGTGAAAGCCGCCGATCACGGCGTGGATCCGGTCGACCCCGGTCAACCGCCTCGCGTAGCGCAGGATGTTGACGACGCCCGCGTGGCCGCAGCCCGTGAGAACCACGAGCCCCTTGTCGCGGACGTTCACGATCATCGCCTGGTCGTCGAGGATCAGCGGATCGGGGACCCACCGTCCCTCGCGCTCCGCCTCGTGGACCGGGAAGCCTTTCTCGAATGCCGTCGTGCGATCGACCTCCCCGGTGATCAGCACGATGTCCTCGAAGAGGAACGACGGCTGGCGCTGCTCGACGATCTCGAAGCCCGCTCCCTCGAGCGCCCGACGGCTGGTCGACGGAAGCTCGATCGGCGTGCGCCCGGGGATGTTCAACCGGCGCCGCGTCCAGAACTCGGGATGGATGAGCACGGGAAGGTTCGCGCGTCCAACCGTCCGGACGAATCCGTCGAGCCCCGCTGTGTGGTCGAAGTGTCCGTGCGACATCACGATCACTTCGACGTCTTTGGCCGAGAGATCGAGCCGGCGCATGTTCTCGACCATCCCGTCCGGCGTCACTCCCGTATCGAAGAGAAAGCGGTGCACGCCCCCGCCCGAGCGAACGGTCACGAGCGCCGAGAACCCGTGCTCTGCGTGAAAGGCATCCATGCCGACGCCCGCTTCGAGGGTGCGCACCGCGACCGTCGCCACCTTCGGCCCGCCGAGGAGCGGACGCTTGGCGGGTCCCTGGTCGGGTAGCAGCATGTCGGTGACGTTGTCGCAGAGTGTGGTGATGGTGACCGAGTCTACCGGAGCGAGTGGAATCGTCTCGCGAGGCTCGCCCTCGCCCGCCGGCTCGCGGGGGGCAATCCGGATCAGCGAATGAACGCTCGGGTGGTGCTCGCTGCACATGGCTGGCACTTCCTTCTGGCGTCGGGCCTAGCGCCTTCTCCTGATCTGGCGTTTTGCCGCTTCACCCACGATGGCGTAGCAGACGCCCCTCGTTTCGGCCAGAACTTCGTGCGCGCACGCCGGAGCGAGCCCGGCTTCGACTCCTCGGCGGTCTGCACTCCGTCTTCTCCGCCGGTCGCTCCCGGGTCGCCGGCTCCCCGACTTTGTGGAATGAATGCGCCGCCTGAGGCATCGAAAGGGGAACCGTACGATGAGTCGCAGCGAACTGACCTGGCTGGATGCGACGGCGCAGGCCGAACTCGTGGCCAAGGGAGCGGTCACGCCGGCCGAATTGGCCGAGGCCGCGATCGCGCGGATCGAACGACTGAACCCGCAGCTCAACTGCGTCATCTTCGCGCGTTACGAAAAGGCGCTCGCGCAAGCGCGCGACCGAAGCAGAGTCCAAACCGGGATGTTCCGCGGGGTGCCGTTCCTGATGAAGGACCTCTTGCAGACGATTGCGGGCGAGCCGTTCAGCTGGGGATGGAAGCCGTTCAAAGACGCCGGGCTCATCGCGGACTCGACCTCGTACGTGGCGGCGAAGTTCGGCGCGGCAGGCCTGATCACGCTCGCGCAGACCACCGTCCCGGAGTGGGGCGCGACGCTCTCGACCGAGACGCGCGCGTGGGGCGCGACCCGCAATCCTTGGGACCCGTCGCGCATCGCCGGCGGATCGAGCGGCGGCGCGGCCGCAGCGGTCTCGTCGGGCATCGTGCCGATTGCGCACGGCAGCGACGCCGGCGGATCGATCCGGATTCCCGCCTCCTTCTGCGGACTGGTCGGCCTCAAAGGCTCGCGCGGCAGGACCTCGCTCGGACCCGCGCATGCGGAGTTCTGGCGCGGGCTCTGCGAAGAGGGCGCGCTCGTGCGCACCGTGCGCGACGCCGCGGCTGCGTTGGACGCGGTGGCGGGCTACATGCCGGGCGACCCGTGGATGGCGCCGCCGCCGGCGCGCCCGTTCCGAGACGCAGTCGGGCAGGCGCCGGGCCGCCTGCGGATCGGCTTCATGGATCGCGCCCCGGTGTTTCATCCGGGACTTCATCCCGAATGCGCGGCGGCGGTGCGCGGCGCGGCCACATTGCTGGAATCGCTCGGTCACGAGGTCGAGGCGAGCGTTCCCGCCGGCGCTCGACGATGCCACGCTGAGCTCCGCTTTCGGCAAGGTCGTCGCCGGCGGCGTCGCGCGGCAAGCGGTGACGGTCGAGACGATGCTCGCGCGCACCGTCGGGCCCGACGATTTCGACGAGTGGACGTGGTTCCTGATCGAGCGGGGCCGGCGCCTGAAGCTCGTCGAGTATCTGGCCGCGTGCGACTGGTTCAACGAATTCTCGCGCGCCGTGGCCGGATGGTGGGCCGACGGGTTCGACGTGCTCGTGACTTCTACGGTGGCGCAGCCAGCGCCGGAGCTGGGGATCTTCAAAACCCGCCCCGGCGAGCATCCGCGCGACGTCGGCGTGCGGCTGAACGAGATCAGCCCCTTTACGGCATCCTGGAACATCGCGGGCCAGCCCGCGATCTCGCTGCCGCTCCACGTGACACCTGACGGACTACCGGTCGGCGTACAGCTCGTCGCGGCGTACGGGCGCGAGGATCTGCTGCTGCGGCTGGCGGCGCAGATCGAGCAGGCCGCGCCATGGTCCGGCCGCCGTCCGCGGGTGCACGCGTGACGGAACCGTCTCCAGGTCGACAAGTGGCTCGACTCGGTCCATCCTCAATCGGGAGGTAATGCCATGAGCGCCTATGATCCGATCGTCATCACTTCCGTCGCCCGCACGCCGATGGGCGGCATGCTCGGGATCTTCTCGAGCCTGGCCGCTCCGGAGCTCGGCGCGGCGGCGGTCCGAGCGGCCGTCGAGCGGAGCGCGCTCGCACCCGCCGACGTCGACGAGGTCATCATGGGCTGCGTCCTGCCGGCCGGCCTGGGACAGGCGCCGGCCCGTCAAGCGGCGCGCGGCGCGGGCCTCCCGGACTCGGCCGGCGCGACCACGATCAACAAGATGTGCGGCTCGGGCATGAAGGCGATCATGCTCGCGCACGACCTGCTGCGGGCCGGATCGTGCCGCGTGATCGTCGCCGGCGGCATGGAGTCGATGACCAACGCACCCTACCTCCTGCCGAAGGCGCGCGGCGGCTACCGCTACGGGCACGCGACCATCTACGATCATATGGCGCTCGACGGGCTCGAAGACGCCTACGAGCGCGGCACGGCGATGGGGGTCTTCGCCGAGCGCACGGCCGAGCGCTTCGGCTTCGGCCGCGAGGAGCAAGACGCGTTCGCCATCACCTCACTGACCCGCGCCCGCCGCGCGAACGAGGACGGGACCTTCGCCTTCGAGATCGCGCCGATCGCCGTCGCGGGCAAAGGCGGAACCGAGACGCTCTGCCGAGACGAGCAGCCCTTCAAGGCGAACCTCGAGAAGATCCCGACGCTGAGGCCGGCCTTCAAGAAGGACGGCACGATCACCGCCGCGAACGCCAGCTCGATCTCGGACGGCGCGGCCGCGGTGGTCGTCATGCCGCAATCGGAGGCCGCGCGACGAGGCCTCAAGCCGCTCGCACAGATCGTCGCGCACGGCTCGCATTCCCGTCTGCCGGGCGAATTCACGATCGCGCCCGTCTACGCCATCGAGACGCTCCTCAACCGCACCGGCTGGCGCGCCAAGGACGTCGACCTCTGGGAGATCAACGAGGCCTTCGCGGTCGTGACGATGGCGGCGATGAAGGAGCACGGCTTGCCGCACGAGAAAGTCAACGTGCACGGTGGCGCCTGCGCGCTCGGGCATCCGATCGGCGCCTCGGGCGCGCGCATCACCGCGACCCTGGTCGGCGCTCTGCGCAAGACCGGCGGTAAGCGCGGCGTCGCCACTCTGTGCATCGGCGGCGGCGAGGCGGTTGCCCTGGCGATCGAGATGCTCTGATGCCGAAGCGCTGAAGCATTCAGTCGCGCGTGTTCATGACCGCCGAGCACGTGATCTTCGATCGCTAGGCGGACGGCGCCGACTCGGCGATACGCCCGCCGTCGCCGCCGCTGCTCGAGCGGCTTCTCCGTCACGGTCGCTGCGACTTGCTCCGCTCGCGAGCTCGGCGGCCTCGGCGCAGGCTGACGCCCGCAATCTGCGATTTGTCACTGCTTCTCCAAATTCTTCGCGTGGCGCGACGATTCCGGAAAGCTCAGCCGGTCGGCATCGGTGCTCCAAGTCCTGGCGCCATTTGACAGGCAAATAGAGACCCGAAAGAACCAGCGCCTATGGATCCCTCATCCACCGATCCGTTCGTCGCCATGGCGCACACGCGAAGCCCCGAGCCCCGACATGCCGATTCGGCCCGCTTGCCGACGCGGAGCTTCGAGCTCGACCACCGTATCGTCGGTCGCGGGTCGTTATGACGCGCTGGCGGCGTCCGGCCCTGATCGTCCTCGTCGTCGTGGCGCTCGTCGCCGCGGGGGTCGTCGGCGTCCGCTGGTGGCGCTTCTACCAGACTCACGTCTCGACCGACGACGCCTACGTGCGAGCCGACATCGCACAGGTGACGGCGCGCGTCCCGGGTGCCATCGTCGAGCTAGCGGTCCAGGAGAACGCGCACGTCGAGGAGGGCGACTTGATCGTGAGGCTCGACCGCGCGGAGTACGAGGTCAAGCTCCGCGAGACCGAAGCGGCGGTCGCCCACGCGATCCGCACCACGGAGGAGATGAAGGCCGCCGTGCTGACCGCCCAGAGCCATCTCGCGGTCGCCGAAGCGGAGCTCGCACAGCGCCGGCTCGATCATTCGCGTGCCGAGCAGCTCGCCGGCCGGCAGGCCATGTCCGTCGAGCGGCTCGACCAGACGCGAACCGCGCTGCGCGCCGGCGAGGCTCGGGTCGAGGCCGCGCGCCACGAGGTCGTCGGCGCGCAGGCCGCGCTCGGAATCCCCCTCGACGCCCCTTCGACGGAGACGGCCATCGTTCGTCAGGCAATCGCCGCGCGTGACATGGCGGCTCTTCTGCTCTCCTACGCCGACGTCCGCGCTCCGATCGCCGGCGTGATCGCTAGGCGCACCATCGAGCTCGGCCAGCGCATCCAGGCCGGTCAGCCGCTCATGATGATCGTCCCGCTCGGGCGCGTGTACATCGAGGCGAACTTCAAGGAGACGCAGCTCTACTCGGTTCGCGTCGGCCAGCCCGCGGAGGTCGTCGCCGACGTCTACCCGGACGTCGTCTACCATGGCCACGTCGCGAGCATGGCTCCCGGGAGCGGCGCTGCGTTCGCTCTGCTACCGCCCGAGAACGCGAGCGGGAACTGGGTCAAGGTCGTGCAGCGCGTTCCGGTGCGGATCGCGCTCGACGAGCCGCCGCCGATCGACCGTCCGCTGCGGGTGAGCCTGTCGGTGGTCGCCACGATCGACGTGAGCGGCGAGACGCCGGTCCGCAAGCGCCCGGTCGCAGAGGCAATGGCTCTCACCGAGTGAGTTCCACAGGAACCAACAAGTGGCTCGTCGCGGTGGCGGCGATGCTCGCGACGATCCTCGAGGTGCTCGACGTCACGATCGGCAACGTCGCCTTGCCGCACATGCAGGCGAGCTTCTCGGCATCGGTCGACGAGGTCACGTGGATCCTCACTTCCTACCTCGTCTCGAACGGCATCGTCGTTCCGCTCACCGGCTGGCTGTCGATGCTGTTCGGCCGCAAGCGCTTCTTCATGGCGTCGACGGTACTCTTCACGGCGGCGTCGATGCTTTGCGGCCTGGCCTGGAACCTGCAGAGTATGGTCGTCTTCCGGGTCATTCAGGGTATGGGCGGCGCCGCGATGATCCCGATGTCGCAAGCGGTGCTCATGGAGGCCTTTCCGCCGGCGCAGCACGGTCTGGCGATGGCGGTCTGGGGAATGGGGCTGATGACCGCACCGATCCTCGGCCCCGCGCTCGGCGGCTGGATCACCGACAACTACAGCTGGCGGTGGATCTACTACGTGAACCTGCCGTTCGGCATCCTCGCCTTCCTACTCCAGGGCGCATTCATCCCCGAGTCCAAGCACCCGGCGCGGAAGATCGAGCGGATCGACTACCTCGGGCTCGCCCTCGTGGTGGTCACGATCGGCGTCTGGCAGCTCGTCCTCGACCGCGGCGAGCGCGCCGACTGGTTCGAGGCAACGTGGGTTTCGGTCTTTCTCGGCGTCTCGATGATCGCGTTCGTCACCTTGATCTGGTGGGAGACTCGTTGCGAGCACCCGGTCGTCGATCTTTCTCTCTTTCGCTTCCGCGCCTTCGCCGCCGGCGCGGCGATGAGCACGCTCCTCGCCTTCACGCTCTACGGGAACCTCGTGACGTGGCCGCTCTACTTGCAGTACGTGATGGGCTATCCGGCTCTCCAGGCGGGCCTGGCGATGGCGCCGCGCGGCTTCGCGACGATGACGAGCATGTTCATCGTCGGCCAGCTGTACGGCAAGATCGACACCCGATTCATCCTCGCGACCGGATTCATTTTCGTCGCGGTCGGCAGCTTCGAGATGTCGCAGTTCACGATCCAGTCGAGCTTCTGGGGCATGGTGTGGCCGTCACTCGTCCACGGCTTCGGCATGGGCTTCACGTTCGTTCCGCTGTCGGCGGCGGCCCTGGCGGCCATCCCCGCCGAGCGCGTCGGCAGCGCCTCGGGGCTCTTCAACCTGATGCGCAACACGGGCGCCTCGGTCGGCATCGCGGTCGCCAGCACCTTCATCGTACGCCGCGCGCAGCTCCACCAGGCGATCCTGGTCACCCACGTCAACCCGACCAACCCGATCGCGCAGCTCGCCTTCCAGGGCGGAACCGAGCTCGCGATGCGCGCGGGAGCGCCGCCGGAGAGCGCCATGCAGCAGGCCACGGCGATGATCTACGGGCTCGTCCAGCGCGAGGCGGCGGTCCTCGCCTTCTCCGACGTGTTCGTGATCCTCACGCTCGTGGCGGTGGCGATGCTGCCGCTCATCGTGTTCCTCGGCCGGAGCCGCGGCGCCATGGTCGCGGCACACTGAGGGTGGCGGCCGGTCGGCCGGCGGCGGAAACGGCTCAGCGAGGCGGGATGTAGCCGGCGGCCGGATCGATCGATTCGCAGACCACGCGCCGGACGCCGGGCACCGAGCTCGCCGCGGCGATGGCGCGCGCCTCCCACTCGGGTCCGAAGACCGTGCCGTGGAGCGATACGTAACCGCCCTCCGAGCGCACCTGGATCGATGGCGTGTCGAGGCCCGAGGTCTGCAGCAGCTCGGCGCGAACCTGTGCCGCGATCGCCCGGTCACGCATCGCCCGGACCGACTCGGGAGTCGAGCGGAACGGGGGATGCTGGACGAACTCGGCGATGACGGCCGCATGGCCGTCGGGCGTTCCCCGCGCGGTGTTCAGCACCACGTCGTAACCGTGCGGGTCGCTGGCGTCGACGTTCAACGCCTGCGCGAGGCGAGCGCTCGAATCGCTGTCGTAGCGGGCGATGCGCCCTTCCGCCTCGCTGACCGGGATCTTCGCCTCCTCGGCGAGCCGCGCCGCGCGGACCGCAAGCGGCGCCGTGACGCGCACGCGCAGCGCGTGATCGACGCCGGCGAAGAAGAACGGCGCCGCCCGGCCCGTGAGCACCGCGTCGTCGTCCGCGGCGAAGGCGTAGATCACGGCCTGGAGGTAGGCGAGGTAACGCTCGCGATCCAATCGCTCCCAGAACCTCGGCTTTCCCTCCTCGAGCCGCGACAGGCTTTCCTCGGGGACGCGGTAGCGCTTGACCGCTTCGAGGATCACCTCGCGGCCTGCGAAGCGGTAACCGAGACGCTGCGCGACGGCGCGACCGAGCAACGTGCCGCCGCTTCCCATCTCGCGGGAGATGACGATGAGGCTCATGGGATCGCCGATTTTCTACCGCGGTCGGAGTCGCCGTGGCAAACGAGGTCGCAGACGGCGCCGAATTCTGCCGGCGGTTCTCGAGGTTCGCGCCGAGGGCGGACGGCAGGCCGGTGACTCAGCTTCCCCGTTTCGGCTTCTTCGGTGGCGCGAGCAGCTCCGCGAGCGTGCCAAAGCTCTTCGTTTCCTTGGATCGGGCGAGCAGGTCGGCGGTCTCGCCGCTCTCGGCGAACTCGGCGGCATCGCGGGCGCGCCGGGCGGACTCGACCATCGAGAGCGCGAGCCTGCGCTTTTCGGGATCGACCGAGACGACGGTCACTTCGACTTCGTCTCCGACCGCGACGACCTGACGCGGATGGGAGACCCGCCGGTCGAGCGCGAGGCGGGAGACGTGGGCGAGCCCCTCGAGACCGGGGGCGATCTCGACGAACGCGCCGAAGGACTCGAGGCGCCGGACCTTGCCGTTCACCGTCGCACCCGCGGGAAAGCGCTCGGCGGCCGTCTGCCACGGATCGGGAGCGAGCGCGCGGAGCGAGAGACCGACGCGCCCACGGCCCCCGGTCGGGTCAGGCTCGAGCTTCACGACCTGCGCCTCGACGGTTTGGCCCACCTCGAGCACCTCGCCGGGATGGCCCGCTCGACCGTAGCCGAGCTCGCTCACGTGGATGAGCCCTTCGACCCCGCCGATGTCCACGAAGGCGCCGAAGTCGCGAAGCGACGTGACGGTGCCGCTGACGACCGCGCCCACCTCGAGACGCTCCCACGTCTCGGCGGCCTTCGCGGCCGCTTCCTCTTCGAGGAGCCGCCGCCGCGACACCACCAGGTTCCGTCCGCCGGATTCGATCTTGATCACGTGGAAGCGCAGGTGCTGCCCGACGTACTGCGCGGGATCGCCGCGGCGGACGTCGATCTGCCCGGCGGGACAGAACGCTCGTTGCCCCGCGACCTGTACGTCGAATCCTCCCTTGTTCTGGCCGGTCACCACCCCTTCGACGGCGATGCCGTGCTCGAGCGCCTGCTCGAGCTCTCCGGGGACGTGCCCGCCGCGGCCGAGCGTTCGTTTGAGAACGATCGATCCCGAGCGGCTGCCGTCGTCCATCACCGTCGCCTCGATCTGGTCTCCGATCGCGAGCCGAACTTCCCCGGTCTCGGGATCGCGGAATTCGGCGAGCTCGATCACCGCTTCCGCCTTCGCGCCGATCGCGACGAAGGCGCTCTGCGCTCCGACGGCCACCACGCGCCCGCGCACGAGGTCCCCGCTGCGGATCCGCGGGCGGCGCTTCTCGGCCGCTTCGCTCTGCGCCAGGAGCGCGGCAAAGTCTTCCTCGGCGCTCGCCTCTCGATCTTCCGGATCTGTCACGGGTGGTTCCGAGAGGGCAAATTACATCCGCGGAACGAAGTTTGCCAGCGTGCGATCTCGCCAGGTCCTAAATCGCGAGCGGAAAGATCCGAATTCGAGGCCGCCGTCGTTCTTTGTGGGATGTCCTCGACCGGTTCGATGCGACTCTCCTCTCCGCTCAATACGAGCGCGGCAACCCGAGCACGTGCTCGCCGATATAGTTCAGCACCATCTCTTGCGAGATCGGCGCCAGGCGGAACAGCCGCGCCTCGCGCCAGTACCGTTCAACGTCGTAGTCTTTGATGTAGCCGTACCCTCCGTGGATCTGCACCGCGCGGTCGGCGGCTTGATAGGCGGCGTCGGCGGCCACGTACTTGGCCATGTTGGCCTCCTTGCCGCAGGGCAAGCCACGGTCGTAGAGCCAAGCAGCCTTGTAAACCATGAGCCCGGCCGTCTCGAGGCGGGCTGCGGCATCGGCCAGCGGGAACTGAAGACCCTGGTTCATCCCGATAGGCCGGCCGAAGACGATCCGCTCGTTGGCGTAGCGGACGGCGCGTCGAGCGCCCGTTTGCCCATGCCGACCGCCTCGGCGCCGACTAGGATGCGCTCAGGGTTGAGACCGTCGAGCAGGTACTGGAATAGCTTTCAGAGGCCGCCGTCTCTTTTCACGCCCGCACCGCGGCCGTCCCCAGAGAAGCGCCCGCTCCTCGCAGCGAATCCGCACGGCGAGAAGCGGCAGGTTCGCGGCGGTGAAGAGCGTTGCCGTGAGCCATGCGGAGTGGACCAAGGGGAGCGCGAATCCCTCCAAGACGACCGCGAGATAGTTCGGGTGCCGGACGAAGCGATAGGGACCCGAGCGGATCCGCTCGTGTCCGGGGACGACGATCACCCGGGTCGTCCAATGAGTGCCGAGCGTCCCCACCGCCGTCCAGCGCAGCGCCTGGGCGGCGAGCACGAGCGCGAGCATGGGCCAGCCGAGAACGGGGACGAAGGGCCGGGAGAGAAAAAGGACCTCGGCCGGGGCGCCAACCAGAAGCCCGACGTGGAGCACGACCATGAGCGGGTAGTGGCCGCGGCCGTATTCTTTCCCGCCCCGCGCGAAGCTCCACGCGGCGTTGCGGCGGGAGAGCGCCAGCTCCACGAGGCGCTCGAAGGCCGTGGCAGCGAGCAGAAAGAAGAAGAGCGTCTCGCTGCTCACGCCTCGCCGCTGTTCCGCAGCAGAACGTGTGCTTGCAGAGGCCTGGTCCACCTAGCAGTCTCGCGCTCAAGCTGCCGGCGACAGTAGAGAGTGTCTCGCTGCTCACGCCTCGCCGCTGTTCCTCAGCAGAACGAGCTCCGCCGAGAAGCCAGGTCCCATGGCGAGGAGAAGTCCCGGAGAGCCCGGCCGCCAGGTTCCCTCCGCGAGGGTCGCCCGCAACACGAAGAGCGCGGAAGCGCTCGAGATGTTCTCCGCGCCGGCGCAGCGCATCCTTGATGCGGTCGACGAAGTAGAAGTAGCCGTCCTCGTCACGCCGCAGTGCGTCTCCCGTGAACCAGAGGTTGCGGCATACCTCGGCGGTCTTCTCGGGCATGCCGAGGTAGCCGGCATTGAGGGTCCAGGGCTCTTTGTGGCGCACGACGAGCTCACCGACTTGGCCCGGCGGCAGCTCCTCGTCGGTGTCCGGGTCGATGATGCGCACGTCGAACCAGTCGGCCACGGCCTTCCCGAGGCGCCCGGCCGATACTCGCCGTAGGGCAGCATGATCGGCAGCGAGATCTCCGTCATACCGTAGGCCTCGACGGTGGCCTCGACATCGAAGCGCCGCTTGAACGCGTCGACGAGGCCGGCTGGCGTGGGCACGGAGAAGACGCAGCGCAGCCGGTTGTCACGGTCCTCGGCGCTGGGCGGCTGCCGGCAGATGAAGTCCATCATCACGCCGAGAAAGTTGGCGACGGTGGCGCCCGACGCGCGGATCTGATTGATCCACTCGCCGGCACTGAAGTATGGATAGATCACCGCCTGGGCGCCGACGATCAGACACGGATAGACGGTGAGCATCTGCGCGTTGACGTGGAAGAACGGGCTGCAGGTGTAGTAGACGTCGTCCTCGCCGAGTCGACCAGGTCGCGCCTTCGTCGGAAGCGAAGTAGCCCTGCGCGTGCGGCATCATCACGCCCTTGGACGACCCGTCGTGCCGGAAGTGTACATCACGGCGGCGACCTCGTGCGGGCGGACGTCGACCTCCGGGTTGCTCTCGTTACGGCTGTACACGCTTTCGAACGGAAGCGCGCGCAGTCGCGGAAGCGCTCGAGATGTTCCCGAGATCGCGGAGACATCGCCAGGTGAGGTCGAGCTCTCCCTGCTCGAGCTCCAGAGTCTCGGCCAGAGCATTCAGGATCTTCGGTCCTCCGGGATGGCAGATCCACGCGCGGATGTCCGAGCGGCGAAGTCCGTGGGCGGTCAGGAACTCGTCGACGTTCTTGCCGATGTTCTCGCGCACGAGCATCGGCACGGTCGGCGACAGGACCACGGAGAAGCCCGCGGCACCGACCTCCCATCCCATTGCGCTTTCGCCGAGAGAACAGAGTTCGACGGACAACAGAACCGCGACGTGATCCGGCCATCCAAGTAGATAGTCGTAGACGCGCGCGAGTCCGCTCGCCCCACCGACGCAGCCGAATCCGAAAAATGGCAAGCGCTTCAAATCGGAGCGAAAGCGCAGGCGGTTTGCCAGGCGGACGTCGAGGGTCGGAGCGGCGACGCCGGTAACCGTGGTGAAGAAAAGAGCGTCGACATCAGCGGGCCAAAAGCGAGCAGCGTCGAGCGCCTCGGCCGTAGCCCGTTCGGCGAGATCGGTGCCGGCGTCGAGGAAGACCCGGGCAGCCTCACCGAAGCTCCGCAGCGGATAGGCTTCCATCGGCAGAGCGAGATGGCGGGCCGCGACGCAAACCGCGCGGTGGAAGCGTTCGACCGGGGCAAACTCGCGGCCGTCCGCGCTCCAGAGTCCTCGGAAGCCCTCGATCAGTTCCTCTTGCCGGTAACGGTGCGCCCCGAGCGCGGTCCCGACTCCTACCAGCATGGGTTCCATGGCTTCCTCGTTGGCCGCTTGGACGCGCTGCCTCTCCTGAGATAGACGGCCCACGGTCGCAATGATTCGAGAATGATGGGTCGCCGAAAATCCAAGAGGGATAATTTCCCTCTTGCTGACGCCGTTCTCATCCGCACGCCTCAGAAGCGCAGCAGCCCCTCCTGAGCGACCGACAGGAGACGGCGACCGTCGCGAGCGTACATCGCGCCGAGCGCGAGCGCTCGTCCGCTCTCGGCGATCGGGCTCTCGCAGACGTACAGCACCCAGTCGTCGAATCTCGCGACATGGTGCAGCCACACGGCGTGATCGAGACTCGCGGCGTGGCGGACGCGCCAGATCGGGCCGTGAGGGCGTGCCGCCACCCGAAGGAGCGTCCGGTCCGTCGCGAACACGAACATCGCCGCATGGAGCAACGGGTCGTCGGGGAGCTCTCCACGCGGACGGATCCACACGCGGCGATAGGCCGGCAGGCGGACACCGGCGATCTCGGGATCGGCGTCGCAGACGCGAAGCTCGACCGCGACGCGGCGGGGCTCGGTTCCAAGCATCGCCGCGCGGAGATCTTCCCAGTCGGGGAGACCCTGCGGATCCGGCGCCTCCGGCATCGGGTCTTGGTGTGAGACGCCTTCGCCTGGACGAGTGAAGCTCGCCGTGGCGACGATCGTCACGTCATGGGCCTGGATTCCGGTCACCCGTCGCGCGCTGAAGCTTCGCCCGTCGCGCAGACGCTCGACGGCGAGCTCGAGCGGCACCCGGGACCGACCCGGGCGCAGAAACGAGGCGTGCAGCGAGTGAAGATTCCTGCCCGTGATCGTTCTTCCGGCGGCGATCACCGCCTGGGCGAGAAGAAGCCCGCCGAAGAGCCGTTCCGTGCCTCCGCCGGTTCGGGCGCGGAAGACGTCCGCGCGGATCTCCTCGAGATCGAGGCCGCGAAGGAGGCGCGTCAGCGGGTCCGGCGGCTGCATGCGGCTGTAACCTACCCCGGTGATCGACGGCGTCCAGGAGAAGCGGGATAGTCGGCTCGGCTCTCGGCAGCGGCAGGCGGCCAGACCACCTTCTTCTCGCCGTTTTGCCACTGCGCAACCACCAACGAGTGGGCAGTCTGGCGTCCGGTCGGCGGATCGATCGCGAACGGCCCGTAGAAGGTCGTGCAGCGAAGCCGGCCGGCGGCCTCGCGGAGAGCCGCCTGGTCGAGGGAGGCTGCTTCCTCGACGCAGCGAATCGCGATGAGGCCGCCGGCGTAGCCCTGCGCGGCGGGGTAATCGATCGATCCCTGCCCGGATCTCGCGTAGCTGGCGCGGAAGTCCTCGGCCGTCGGTCCACAGTCCACCGCGTACTCCACTCCGGGCTCCCACTGACTGGGCCCGAAGAAGCCCTCCGAGGCTCCCCCCAGTGCTCCCGCGAACTCACCGACCGCCGCGCCGACCAGTCCCGCCGCCTTGATCGGCGGCTTCGATTCGGCGAGCTGTCGCCCGAGCAGAAGATCGTCTTCGAAACGACCCGCGCCGACGAGAACGTCCGGCGGATCTTCCTCGAGCCCGACGAGGAGCGGCGCGAAGTCGTTCATACCGGATTCGTAGAAGCGCCTCGCGGTCAGCTCGAGCCCCGCTCGCCGGATCCAGTCGAGGGCACCGGCGGCGACCTGCGATGCGAAGCCCGTCTTCGCCGCAAAAAGCGCGACCTTGCGGAGAGACGGGTCCAGGGAGCGGCAGAGGTCGAGAACCGCGATCAGATACTGCGAAGCCGGAGAGATGATCCCGACCGTCCAGTGGTATCCGCGCCGGAAGATCTCGTCGGAGGAGCCGCCGTGGTTCCAGAGCACGTAGCGGCAGCGTTCCGCGACTTCGGCGGCTGCCAGAGTGGGGCCGCTGCCGTAGGGACCGATCAGCAGATCGATCGCGTCTCGACGAATCAGCTTCTCGACGCTTCGCCGAGCGCACCGACCGTCGCTGCAATCATCCTCGGCGAGCAGCATGAGCGGGACCATGCGATTGGCTCTCGGGTCTCTCACGCCACCCGCCCGATTGCGCTCCCGCACGAAGCATCTCAACCCCTCGAGGGCCTGCCGCCCGAACGCCGCATAGCGCCCGCTCAGCGAAACGGCGATCCCCAAGCGGATTCCTTCGCCGGGGCTCATCGCTGCTTGCGACCCACGCGGAATTCAAACCGCCCGTCTAGGCACGCTCTTTGACGAAGGCCAGGAACTCGTCGAGGTGGAGAAGCTTCTCGCGCACTTTTCCCTTGGCCTTGCCGCGGGCGATCTCCTCGGCGTCGATGCGCTTCCAGTCCTCGAAGCTCACGTAACGCACGCCCCGCGAGCGCAGCAGCTCGGGCATGGCCTCGGGCGCCGGGGTGGACGCCGTCCGCGGCGGCGGAGCCTTTCCCGAGAAGTCCGACGCGATGGCGTCGACGGTCGCGACGGAGTCCGGTTTGTTGGTGCCGATGAGCCCCGTCGGCCCGCGCTTCGCCCAACCCACGGCGTACTCGCCGGGCACCGGCTGCCGGCTCTGCGTACCTGCGACGACGCGGCCGTCGACGTTGGGGATGATCCCCTTGCGTTCGTCGAAAGGGACGCCGGGAACCGGGATGCCGCGGTAGCCGACGGCCTTCATCACGAGCTCGGCCTCCAGCGTGACGAACTCGCCGGTTCCGTGCGCCCGCGCCTGCCCCTTGTCGTCGTAACGTAGCGCGTTCTTCTCCAGTTTCACCTTCGCCACGGCGCCGTCTGGTCCCGCGAGAAACTCGACCGGCGAGACGAGGAAGCGCAGGATAACCTGACGCGGCTTTCCGCTCCCCGCCGTGGGTTCCTTCGCCTTGGCGAGCAGGTACTCGACGTTTTGCTGCGTGTCCTTGTCCCAAGCGGCGCGCTGCTCGGGAGTTGCCTCGAAGGCGACTTCCTCGGGCGCCACGATGAGGTCCGAGCGGCTGAGATCCCCGATCTCCTTTATCTCCTTGGGCGAAAAAGCCGCCTGCACCGGCCCGCGTCGCCCGATGACGTAGATCCGCTTCAACCGGCGCACCTCGCGCAGCGCATCGAGGGCGTACTGGGCGATGTCGGTCGGGGCGAGCTCCTCCGGGTCGCGCGCGAGAATACGGACGACGTCCATGGCGACGTTACCCAGCCCCACCACCGCCACGCTCTCGACGTCCAGGCGGAACGACTTCTGCAAGAAATCGGGGTGGCCGTTGTACCAGCCGACAAAATCGGTCGCCGAGTGGCAGCCGGGCAAATCCTCGCCGGGAACCCCCAGCTTGGTGTCGCTCTCGTTGCCCATGGCGTAGACGATCGCGTCGTAGTGCGAGCGAAGGTCCGTGACCTGGATGTCCCTGCCGAGCATCACGTTGCCGAAGAAGCGAAACCGTGAGTCGCGGCCGAGCTTCTCGTAGACCTTGATGACGGCCTTGATGTTCGCATGGTCTGGGGCAACCCCTCCGCGCACCAGACCGTAAGGGGTCGGCAGGCGATCGAACATGTCACACGTGGCGCGCCAGGGAGCACGGTCGAGCAGCGACTGCAGAGCGTAGAAGCCGCCGGGGCCCGACCCCACGATGGCGACTCGCAGGGGACGCTGTTCCGTACCAATGACGAAGTCGGTATTCATACGAGCGCCAACCTAACCGGGTTGGTCAACCGGACACGATCACGAATTTGGCGCGCTGGAGTATCGCGCACGATATCGGAGGGAACGGAAGGACGGTCTTCGCTGTCCACGGCTTGGTATGCTCCTTTTCGGTATCCGTTTCGCTGGGTCGGTGTAAGGATTTGCCTCAGATCGGCCCGTCTAGCGGAAATGAGCACTTGCGTTCAACGGATGTCACGCCGCGTGCGAAGTAACGGGCGCTCTCCGGCATCGTCATTTGCGGAACCTCGGCGGCAACGTCTAGCCGGGCGCCGCCCCGAGAACCGTCGCCTCGAGCGCGATCCAGCAGCCGAGCAGAATCGTGACCACGCCGAGCGCCGCCTCGAGCCCGCTCGACGCCCAGGCCAGATGCCGCGCCGACAATCGGAGCGGCAGAGAGATCACCATCGAAAAGAGCATCATCCCGAGAATCGAGCCAAAGCCGAACAGCGCCAGATATACGGCCGCCCAGACGATCGAGTGAAGCGCCTGAAGGGAGAGCAGCGTGAGGGCGGCGGTTCCCGCCATTCCGTGCACGCTTCCGACCAGCAGAGCCCGGGGAAGGAGACCGCGAACGTGCTCGTGTTCATGATGCGTGGGGTCGTGCACCGCCCGCTCTTCGTGGGCGTGCGCGTGAACGTGGCGCTTACCGTCCCCGTGCTCGTGAACGTGCAGATGCACCCGCTGGCGGCGTGAGCGGCGAAGCACGTCGGCTCCGAGGACGATCAGCATCACACCGACTGCCGACTCGAGCACGCGAGCAGCGCCGGGTGAGAGGGAGGCGTCGAGCGCGAGCAATACCGACCCGAAGACCAGTAGCGTCGTCGTGTGGCCGACGCCCCACGCAACGGCGACCCGGATCGTGTTCGCCAACGACGACGAACGAGTGGCGAGCGAAGCCACCGCCGCCACATGGTCGGCCTCGAGCGCATGCCTGACGCCGAGAAAGAAGCCGAGGATCAGCACCGCCGCCATGGCCGTTCCTTCCCCTCTATCGCCTGCGCCCGGCGAGCCGCGGACGGAGCCACTCGCAGCAACCGTCGAGGCAGTCCCCGCGCGTCGCCGAAACCTCGAACAGTAAGCGCAGCGGGTTCACGCCCAGGGATATACGCGAGACATCGCTCCACGTCGAATCCTCGGTACGCGAACAGGCGGCCGCAGGCGCTCGATGGCGGCATGCACCCCAACGCAGAAATCCGCGAGCGGTGACCCTCCCTGAGGTGTGGTCCCGATCGCTCAGCCGCTCGCCTTCGCCTCGGCTTCCAACGCGGCGAACACCTCGTCGAGCACGCGCAGGCCGCTAGCCGCTACCGGCCAGCCCCCGTAGTGGGCGAGGTGAATCATGATCTCCTCGATCTTCGCCCGAGAAATGCCGAGGTTTCGTGCTCCACGAAGATGCAGACGAAGCTCCGCCTCGCGCCCCAGCACGATCAGCGCCGCGAGCGTGATCATCGAGCGCTCCTGAAGCTCCAGCCCTGGCCGAGACCAGATGTCGCCGAAGAGGTTCTCGACGGTAATCCGTCGAAAGTCTTCCGGCATCTTGGCGCGGGCTGCGGCCGAGCCGAAGAGCTTCTGGACGATCGCCATTCCTTTCTCGAATCGGCTTCGATCAGACACGGGTGGCTCCTTTCTCATAGGCGTAGCCGCAAAGAGTTATCCTTCGCAGTCGAAACAACGCAAGACCGATCGGCTCGCCCTTCTTCATCATGGAGCGGCATGCGAGCCCGCAGCAGCTCGCGGACCCCTCGACGCGGTCATACCCGCCGTCGCAGAATCCCCACCGCCCACTCGATCATCGCACTCCTCCCTTCGATCACTTGCCGGCCATCTCCCAACAGGGTTACGACCACAGATCGGAGGACCCACCATGACCCCCAACATCGGCAAGCTCCTTTCCGTCGACGAAGCGCTGAACCACCAAATCGTCGACACCTTCGCCACCGTCGCCGAATCCGACCTCTCCTGGACCGAGAAGATCTGGCTCTCGATCCCCAAGAAGGATGGCTCGCTACAAATCGACTTCGGCATCGGCCGCTACCAGAACCGTAACGTCATGGACGGCTTTGCCGGCATCTCCCGCGGCAACGAGCAGTGGACCGTCCGCGCCAGCCGCGAGCTCGCCAGCGACCCGACCCGGACGGCGGTCGGCCCCATGACCTACGAGGTCGTCGAGCCGCTCAGCAAAGTCCGCATCCGCCTCGACGAGAATGACGTTCTCCCCCTGACGTTCGACGTCACCTTCGAGAAGAAGCTCCCGCCCTACTTCGAGGATCGCCACGCGCAGCGCGACGAGCACGGCTTCCGAATCGTCTCCAACGTCGTCCGCTATCACCAGGGCGGCACCATCTCCGGCTGGGTCGCGATCGACGGCAAGAAGGAAAACATCCGGCCCGACGACTGGTTCGCGTTCCGCGACCACTCGTGGGGCGTCCGGCTCGACGTCGGCGCGCCCGTAACCGACATCCGCCCCGCCCGCGACTTCGGCGATCGCTCGTTCGGCGACTCGTCGTTCCTCCTTCACTGGACGCCGCTCCTGCTCGAGCGCCCCGACGGCACCCGCTACGAGTTCCACTACTACCTGCAGCTGCGGGGCGGCCGCCCCTTCTACTTCTCCGGCTATCTCAACAACGCCGATGGCACCCAGGAGCGCATCGGGCGCGTGCGCCCCAAGCTCCAGTACGACGACCGTACCCGCCGCCCGAAGAAGGGCGCGATCCACTTCGACATGCTCTCCGGCGAGACCCGCACCGTCGAGCTCGAGGTGGTCGGCGAATCGGGCTTCTATCTCGGCACCGCGCTCTATCTCGGCTTCGACGGCAAGAAGCACGGCATGTGGCGCGGCGAGCGGCACATCGACGGCGAGCGCATCTCCGACACCACCGAGCCGCAGACGCTGCGACGCATCCATCAATTGCGCGACTCGATCGTGCGCGTGCGCGAGGGCGACGCCACGGGCCACGGCATCTTCGAATCGATCGTCACCGGGGCCTGGCCCGACTTCGGGCTGAGCGCCGGGACCTCGTTCGTGTAGTCCCGTTGGGGAGAGGGACGTGTAGTCCCGTTGGGGAGAGGGACGCGACACTACGCGTTCAGCAGCCGAGGCCCAGTAGCATCTCTGTGCCAGAGTCGCCGAAAAACGGCGCAGAGCAACGACGGCTTCTTCAGCGACTACGGGCTCGCTGCCGAGAAGAATGAGAATGAAGGAAGCCACGGCACACGGGTCTCAGACGACCCTCGCCGACTCGAGCAGCTCACGGTAGAGGCTCTCGATGTCGTCGAGCAAACGCTCGACCGACAGCCTCCCGGCGGCGAATCTCCTTCCGCGCTCCCCCATCTCGCGCCGAACGTCGGGATGGAGAAGCAGATAGCGAAGCCCCCGCGCGAAGGCTTGCACGTCTCCGCTCGGCACCGTGATGCCGTGGTCCCAGACCGTGAAGCCGTCGAGCGACGGGCCGCGCGCACCGAGGATGTCGACCACCCCGCCGACCTCGGTCGAGAGGACGGCCCGGCCCGAGCGCATCGCCTCGATGAGCGTCACCGGCGTGCCTTCGTTGACCGACGTCAGCGCGACCACGTCGAAATCGGCATAGAGCGACGTCGCGTCCTTGCGAAAGCCCGTGAACGTCACGCGGTCCGCAAGGCCGAGCGCACTCGCTCGGCCTTCCAGGTCGGCGCGGAGATGTCCATCCCCGACGGCGATGAAGCACGCAGCCCGGCAAGTCTCGTCCTCCATGGCGAGGACCCGCGCGGCCGCTTCGAGAAACATCGCGTGGTTCTTGACCTCGCTGAGTCTTCCGACGATCGCGACGAGCGGCGTCACCGCATTGAAGCCGAGCTCGCGCCGAAACGAGCCGGGCGCGGGAGCCGCTTCCTCGACGTCGATCCCCAAGGGGACCACGCGAAACTGCTCCGGCCGACCGACGCCGAAGCGCCCGCAGATCTCGCTACGCTGCTGCTCGCTCACCACGAGGATCCGGTCGGTCGTCCGCGCGAGCAGCCGCTCGATCGCCACGATCACCCAGGACTTGAGCGCGCCGAAATATCCGTGGAAGACGTGCCCGTGGTAGGTATGCACGATCGCGCAGCGCCGCGGCCGGAGAATCAGGGCGGACGGCGTCGACCAGCGGTAGAGCCAGGCGGCGACCCGGCCAACCGCCCCAGCCTTCGCTTTGTGGGTGTGGACGATCGCGGGTTGGACGCGGCGAAGCACGCCGAAGAGCTTGAAGGCGACGATCACGTCTCGCGGCGTGAGCTCGCGGCTCATGTCGTCGATCACCAGCGGCGTGATGCCCGCCTCGGCGGCGAAATATGCCATGTCGCCCTCGCCCGGCGGCACGCGGCCGGTGATCAAGGTCGTCGCAAAGCCGCGCTCCTCGAGACCGGCGGTCAGCCAGGTGACGTGCTTGGCGGGACCACCGATGTTCAGCCGGTCGATGATGCGGGCGACGCGACATCGTCGACTGTCGAGCTCGGCCGCCACGGAGGGTTCGTAACGGACGCCCCGCGGAGCCGCAACCACGCAACCGCTCGAAAGGCTCGCCAGGCGAAGTCCGCTAGCAATGCGACCGTGTACGATGCGCTCTACATACGGAAGCGCTCAATCTAGCGGTCAGCGGTCTCTTCTTATAAAGAGCAATGCCAACTCATTGTGATCGCCGTGGGCGAGAAAACCAATTTTCAGCGGCACACCGCTCGCCGCCGCCCGCCGGATGAGCCCGCCTGTACCCCACTTGAAGACGCGTCTGCATCGTTCTCGCCGTAATGACTCCACCATGCGGCTTTCAATCATTATCCCTGCCTATAACGAAGAAAAAACCGTGGGGGACGTTCTCGCCCAGATCGATCACCTGGACTGGAGATCTCTCGGAATGGAACGGGAGGTGATCGTCGTAGACGATGGTTCAACCGATCGGACCTCTGAAGTAGCAGGCGGATTTCCGGGCGTCCGGCTCATTCGCCACCCGGTCAATCGAGGGAAGGGTCGCGCCGTGCGAACGGGCCTCTCCCATGCCACTGGAGACGTGATCCTCATCCAAGACGCGGACCTGGAATACCCTCCCTCGAATTATCCGAATCTGCTCGCCCCCATCGTTCGCGGAGAAGCTCGGGTCGTCTACGGCTCCCGCTTCAAATCCCGCTGGTATCCGGCCGGCATGCGGCCGGCTAACTTCATGGCCAACCGATTTGGAACCTGGCTACAGAATCGGCTGTACGGCACTCACCTCTCGGACGCCGCGACCGGTCACAAGGTTTTTCATCGAGACGTCCTCCGACAACTCACGCTGGAGTCGGAGGGCTTCGAGCTCTGCGTGGAACTGAACGCCAGAACCAGCCGATTGAAGATCCCCATTCAGGAGGTACCGATTCCCTATCGGGCTCGCTCTTTCCGGCAGGGAAAGAAATTCCGCTGGCACCACGGGTTGAGGATTTTGGGAGAGATTCTTCGGTTCAGAAAGCCGTCCTCTAGAACTCAAGGCACCTCGGACTGAACGGGGTCCGGCTGAGCTGGCACCGGGGGCGAATATCGGCGCGCTTCCGAAATGATGGAGACTGGCAGCCGCATACTCACTCCACGTCTCCGGGGTGGAACGGCGAGAAGCCTCGCTCGACCGCGTCAGCCCAGACCACCGCAAGGATCGTCGCGGGCGAGGACGGCCGAAAGGCATGCGGACCCGCTTCGAGCACCCGCGCTCCCTCCAGAGGACGGCCGTCGAGCACGCCGGCGGCCGGGCCGTCGGGCGAGAGCACCGCGTAGCGGCCAGCAACGGCGATCGTGAACGTGCCGTAGCCGGCGGGGTCGACTCCGAAGAGCTTGCCCGCCACCCGTAAATGGCCGACCGGCACGTAGTTATCGAGCAGGAAGGCGCGGGCCCGGGGCGGAAATCTCGGGCTATCGACGACGCTCACATAGGTGCGCGTGGCGACAAGACGCTCGGCGATGTCGTCGCGGATCTCTCCGTTCCGCAGTCGCTCCAAGGTGAGATCCTCGAGCGCGTAGAAGAACGGGCGGAGGCGGAACAGCGTCTCGCCCTTCAGGTCCATGACGGGAGCCGTCTTGGGGGTGAGACGCAAGACGTCGCCGACGAGACCCACGTAGAAGCGCGTCCCGTCCCAGCTCAGCGGCGCCACCCAGAGGGTGAGCAGGATCTGCACGACCGCGATCGACGACAGCAGCGCGGCCGTCTTGCGGCTAGGCGCCGGCATGAATTCGAGCAGCGCCGCGACCACGAACACGGCGAGCACGGGGTAGAAGGGCAGACAGTCTTGGGGGGTGACGATCGGCCAGAGTCCGGTCAGCGTAATGACGTAGAGCAGGCTGCCGAGCAGCACCACACATCGCGCGAACGCGCGCGTCGAAGAGTGCCGCAGGACGGCCGCTCCGAGCCCGATGATCGCGGGGAACGTCACGACGAACATCGCCACACGCGCTACGCGGTTGTCCCATCGCCCTCTCCCGGCGAAGTTGTGGACGATCACGAGATTGCCGAACTCGGACAGCGCGCCGAGCCACGCGAAGAGACCGATGACGGCCGTCGCAACCATCGCCATGCCCGCGATGCACGCGCCGGCCGAGGTCCAGGTCCGCCGATCGCGAAGCTCGATCGTGCGTCCGCGATCCATCGCGATCGACGCGGCGACGGCGGCGAGCAGGGTCGCGAAAAGCATGCAGGTCTTCATCGAAGCTGCGAACGTCGCGCCGATCAGCGCTCCAGTGGCCAGCGCACGGCCCGCGGTGAACGGGCCGCCGAGGGCCGTCGCGAGCGCCGCCAGCCACAACGCCGCCCACAGGTCGTCGGCCCTGAACTGGAGCGAGGTCAGTAGAAAGGTCGGCATCACTCCGACGAGCACCGCCGCCCACACGCCAACCCGATCGCAGAAGAGCGTGCGGCCGATGCGGCGGACGGACCACAGCAGGGCCGCGGTGAGCGGCAGTATCGCCAGGCGCATCGCGATCAGCAGGTCCGCGCGCTCGCCGAGCGCCGCGACCAGCGGTGCCATCACGAGATGGAACAGCGGGGCGTGGTTGTCGAAGACGTCGCGGTAGGGCACGAGCCCCTGCGTCCACGCCCAGGCGACGTGCAGGTGCTGGGGCTCGTCGGTGTCGACGCGCAGGCGCAGGTCGTAGGCGATGCGCAGCGCGAGCTGCAGCGCGAGCATCGTGGCGGCGCTCCAGGCTTCGACGGCGCGGGGCGAGCCGAGGCGCCGGCACGTGATCTCGACCGGGGCCTGCGCCCCGACTGCGGCGGAAGGCCGCGATACCACCGGAGGAGCCGCGCTCATGGACCCAGGCTACGCCGGGGCGGCTTGCGGCCGCACGCGCAAGAGGTCGTCCAGCCGTTTATTCTGAGCCGAATAATTGGTTGACCGCCTTGGCAGACTGTGTCACGTGATACGGTTCGTTTGCTACTCTTTCTAGCGCGGGTCGAAAGGCCCAACTAACATTTTTTCGTAAGGAGATATTGGATGGCGAAAGGAAAGCAGATAGGGGAATTTTCGCAAAAGTTCACTTCGCTCACGCTCACTCCCGGACCAGCCGGCAGTATTGTCACGCAAGGCAATTGCGAAGGAACCGCGACTGGCTTCGGGACGGTTCTCGCCACGGGAACGTTCGTGGGCGGCAAAAGCGGGACGTTCAGTTATTGTGCGACCGCACACCTGGACAACGGCGAGGAACTCTCGGGTACCGGTTCTGGCACCTATGAGAGTAGCGGCAAACACCACTGGCGCACGCAAGGGCTTGTTCACGTCTCTGATGGCCGCACTGTGTTCTCCGAAGGTGAGATCGACCTGGCCACACGGTCGTGGACAGGCAAGATATTCGAGAATCACTGAGCGCTGAAGCTCCGCCGTCTGCCAACCTGCGCGCATACGTAATGGCGCGCAGGTTTTTTTTCGTGCCCGCGCCTCCGCCTCGCGACGCTCGGGACGATCAACCGAGCTTCCTGCGAGCTTCCTGCGAGATTCCCGCGAGGCTCCTGCGAGGTTCCTGGCCTCAGTGCGCCGCATAGGCATCCGCGGCTTCCCGATATTTCCGCTGCCCTTCGAGCGACATACGGAACCCCCTATCGACTTTGGTCACCGGCGGCGCCATCAATCGGGTGCCGTCCCACCCCGCCATGATCCCCTTCTCGATACTCGACCTCTCTCCGATCCTCGCAGGCAGCGACGCTGCGCACTCGTTCCGGAACTCGCTCGACCTCGCGCAGCACGCCGAGCGTTGGGGCTATCGCCGCTACTGGCTCGCAGAGCACCACAGCATGAGCGGCATCGGCAGCTCCGCGACCGCGGTGCTCATCGGTCACGTGGCCGGCGGCACCTCGACGATCCGCGTCGGCGCCGGCGGCATCATGCTGCCGAACCACTCGCCGCTGGTGATCGCCGAGCAGTTCGGCACGCTCGAATCGCTCTACCCCGGCCGCATCGACCTCGGCCTCGGACGAGCGCCGGGAACGGGCCCCGCAACCATACGCGCGCTGCGGCGAAACCTCGAGGGCAGCGAGGACTCGTTTCCACAAGACGTCGTCGAGCTCATCAACTACTTCGCGCCCGCCGAGCCGGGTCAGCCGGTTCGCGCCGTTCCCGGCGCCGGGCTCAGCGTCCCCGTGTGGCTTCTCGGCTCGAGCCTCTACAGCGCGCAGGTCGCGGCCGCGTTCGGACTGCCGTTCGCGTTCGCCTCGCACTTCGCGCCGCAGATGCTGCTGCCCGCGCTCGAGACGTATCGGAAGAACTTCCGTCCGTCCGGCGCGATCGAGCGGCCGTATGCGATGATCGGCGTCAACGTCTTCGCCGCCGATACCGACGCCGAAGGCCGGCGCCTGTTCAGCTCGCTCGTGCAGATGTTCCTCCGCCTGCGGACGACGGGCGACACGGGGCTGCTCGGGCCGCCGATCGACGACCTCGAGGAGAGTCTACCGCCGATGGCAAAGGCGATGATCGATCAGTCGTTCACGCATGCGGTCAAAGGCTCACCGGCGACCGTCCGACGCCGCCTCGAGGAGGTCATCGCGGAGACCCAGGCCGACGAGCTCATGATCACCGCCTCGATCTACGACCATGCAGCGCGCCTGCGGTCCTTCGAGATCGCCGCCGCGGTGCGCGATGACATCGCCGCCGCATCATCTTAGAAGATATGGTGTTCGGCGGCGGTGCGCCGAGTAGTGAGCCGTGAAGGGTATGTCGATTCCGCGCGCGACGCCGTCGCTCCTCACCGCGGCAATCCTCGTGCTCGCGCCCCTTCCCTTCGCCTCCACGCATGCCTGGACGGTCTCAGCGCTCGAGGTGGCGCTGTTCGTCCTCGTCGGCATGCTCATGGTCTGTGAAGGTGGCGCGTCTGTCGTCACGAGGCTTTCGACCTTGGCGCTGGCCGCCGGCGCGCTCGCCGCCTATCTCTGCTTTCAGCTCGTGCCGCTACCGGCCGCAGTCCTCGGAGTGTTGAGTCCGACGCGCGCGACGCTCTACCGCGACCTCCTCGGCTACACGCAGCGCTGGCTCCCGTTGTCGCTCGACCCTCACGCTTCGTTGCTCGCGCTCCTTCGCCTCGGCGCCTACGCGAGCGCCTTCGTGATCGTCGCGACGGCGACGTTGCCCCGGCGGGGCCGCCTCTTCCACTGGGCGCTGCTCGCTGCCGGAGCGCTGACCGCAGCCGCAGCATGGCTGCACCTGTCGCGCGGCTGGGACGCAAGCCTCTTCGGGCAGTTTCCTGCCGAGCAGACGACTGCGGCGAGCGGACGGCTCTCGTGGCCGTTCGTCAACTGCAACCACCTCGCGATGGCGATCAACCTCGTTTGGCCGCTCGCGCTCGGCGTCGCGATCTCGCCGTCGGCGTTCGCCACACCCGGCGCCGAGCGCAGTCCGGTCGTGATCCGCCTCGCGGGCGTGGCGCTCCTCGCGCTCATGGTGGCCACCCTCGTCGGCTCGAGATCCCGAGGGGGAATGGCATCCGCGGCGGCAGCCCCTCTGGCCATGAGCCTCGCCTGGCCGGGGCGTGGCCGGGGCGCCAGCGGGGCGCGGGCCGCCGCGGTGATGCTCACGGCCGTCGTCCTCGCCGCGGGCGCGTCGTGGATCGCTTCCGACATGGTCCATCGCCCGGCTGCCGGGACGGAGCTCATCGCGCTCGACCGCGGCGATGCGAGCGTGCTCATCCGGCTGGTCGCCATCCGGCAGAGCTTCGGCGTGCTGCGCGATTTCCCCTGGTTCGGATCCGGCCTCGGGACGTGGGCCGAGGTCTTTCCCATGTACCAGCGCTACCCGCTCCTGGCGGTCGGCTTCAGCCACGCACACGACGAGTACGTGCAATGGGCCGAGGAGACCGGAGTGGTGGGTCTCGGGTTGCTCGGCGCATTCGCCGCCCTCTATTTCGCAAGCGTCCTTCGTCCGCTGCCCATGGAGGCGGCGAAGAGGCGCGCGGCGCTCTTCGCCGCCCTTGCCGCCGCCGCGTTCCATTCAACGGTCGACTTCGGCCTGCGCATTCCGGCGAACGCGCTCCTCTTCGCGGCGATCCTCGGTCTTCTCTGGAGAGAGACCTCCGGGCGCGATGCCGCAGCCGGCGAAGCCGCCGAGGCGAGCGTCTCGCGGCGAGTCCTCGCGGCCGTGGCAGGTGTCGCCGGGCTCGCCCTGCTCATGCGTCTCGGCACGCTCGAATGGCGCGATGCGCGGATGCTCGAAGCTGCCACGGCGATCCGACCCGGCGATTCGCACGACTGGGGAGTGCTCGAGCGAGCGGCGTGGCGCGCCGCGTTCGGGGGACAGCCGGACTTCCGCCTCGCGCTAGCCGCGGTCGAGGCCGCGCCCATCGTGTCGACGGCGCATCGGACGCTCGCGTTCTCCTGCCACAGCGCGGCCATGCTGGAGCTCGAGCATCGCCGCGCCGTCCGCTGCGCGCCCGCATTCGGGTGGCTGCGTACCGAGTTCGCACGCATGCTCCTGCAGGTCGGGCGGCGTGAAGAGGCGCTGGCAGTGGTCGAGCAGGCGG
Source organism: uncultured delta proteobacterium (assembly GCA_963745025.1). Lineage (GTDB taxonomy): Bacteria > Desulfobacterota > Binatia > JACPRU01 > JACPRU01 > CAVQIG01. The sequence goes on along the minus strand of CAVUWD010000002.1, from coordinate 99,332 downwards.
TCTACGCAGATCCGAACACCTGGCCCGCGGATCTCGTCGGCTACCGTGATCCGCAGAGCGGAAAGCGCGAGCTCTTGGCGGCGGCGTTCCGCGGCCTACGGCGGAGGGTCATCGAGTCGCCCGAATTGGGCCCGCTGCTGAAGAGCCGCGAAGCACAATTCAAAGACTGACGTCGCGGCCGCGCGCCGCCTCGGCTGCGGGATTCACGTTACTCGGGGTCGGAGCCGGGCTCGGCGTCTACGTGCGCCGATTGTGCTCGCCCGTCGCGATCGATTAGGCTCCCGCGCCGATGCCGGCTAGACAACCCACCCCCATAGCCGAATGGCTCGTCCTGGTCCTGGCCGCAATCACCGGCTACCTCGCCTGGCAGTTTGCGCCACTCACCGCACGCATGAATGCCGTCGAGCGGGACCAGCTCGCGACGAAGGATAATTTGCTCGCGGAGCTCGATACGCTCGCGCGGCAGGTCGCAGCGGTCGAGCGGAGGAACCCTCCTCCCGCTGCTTCTCAGGCGGCGCCCCCATCCGAGACGCCAGCGCCGCCGCCGAGGGCAGCGACCCCGAGCCCCTCTCAGTCTGCCACCGCCTCGCCGCCGAGCGCGGGGCTCGAATTCCTCGACCGTCATCTACTCCCGAGCGATGCGACGATCGCGCGAATGATGGTCGGCAAGGCGGCGACGGCGGATATCGCGCGGGCGACCCACCACTCGGTGGCGTTCGTGCTCGCACGCGGCCGGCAGATCGAGGAGATGCTCGCGACGGCGCACGATGCTCCACCCGACCTGCTGCGGGCGATCCGCGAGTACCTGCAAGAAAAGCTGCCGCCGTAGGAGCCCGTCCGAGTAATCCGGACCGAGCCGATGAGCCGAGCGCCAAGCATCGCGTCTGCAAAAATCCGACGAATACTCTCGCGGTATTCCGAGGATTTTTGCGGGCGCGAGGCGCCGGCGATCGGCTCATCGGCGACGGGAGCGATTACTCGGACTGGCTCCTAGCCGCAACGCTTCACGGCACCTCGTAGATGTGCAACGCCACCGGCGCGTCGCCGTATCCGTCGGCGCCGCCGTATCTCTGGTAGAGATCCTGTCCGCGAAATTCGTCTTCGAAGTAACCTTCCTCCGCGCGGATCTGCCGATCCTCGAAGAGCACCCGCACCGAAGCGCCCCGCTGGAGCCCGGCCACCTTCACCCGCGTGCGCGCGAGCTCGGCCGGGGGTCGGCCGAGCGCATCGCCCCACAGCACGGTCTCCGACCCGTCCGGCGTGACGAGCGAGGTTCGGCCCCAGAATACACGGCCGCTGCGCTGGAGGAAGCCGATCCCGTCGAGCGTCTTGCCGACGGCCCCGAGATCGGCGAGCGGCGCCTCCAGCTTGACCCAGATGCCGGCGGGCGGCAGCGCCCCTTCGGCATGTATCGTGTCGGGCGCATGCGCGAAGCTTTGCGCCGCGCCCTCGCCCCGGTAACCGATGAAGCCGACGGCGTTGCGATAGAAGCGGCGAAGAAACCAATAGACGAGCGGCAGCTCCTTCGGGATGACCTCGACCTCGGCGTCGCCCCACGAAGCCATCGCGCTCCAGCGCCCGTCTGTTCGCGCCACCAGCGCCAGACCGCGCGTCGGATCGCTGGGATCGATCCGCACCCACTGCACGAGCCTCGTTCCCGGCTTCCACGGGCGCGCATCCGGGAAGGAATCGATGCCGTGCACGATCCAGTCCGGCTGCAGCTTCTCCGCGATGCGATCGAGCTCGTTGTCGCTCCTCGGCAGCGGCAGCGACGGCTCGCTGACGCGCGCGCGGCCGGCGGGCGATCTCGCATCGTCGCTCCAGCGCCAGCGACCGAAAGCGAGCGCGTGCGTCGTCGCCGCGATGACGTACGTCTTGCCGCCCGCGCGGCGCGACCAGTGCTCGATCTCGGGCTCGATCGCGACTTCCGGCCCCGGGTCGGACGAGTAGATGGCGGGCGTTAGCGACGCGAGCTCGCCGTGCAGACCGCGAAAGGTCGTGGCGTCCGCGGGGCCGTGCGCCATTTGCCAGCCGCGCGCGCCGCGCATGAGCTCGACGTAGGTGTGGAAGCGCCAGCGCTCGTAGGGAACCGACTCGTAGAGCTGGGGTCGGAGCCAGATCACCTGGTCGCGCCCGGCGACGAGCGGCCAGAGATCGGTGTGTAGGTTGGCCGGGAAGAGCGGCTCGGTCTCGGGGTCGAAGATGTCGAAGAACGGGACCTTCTCGAATTCGAAGCGGTTCCACGCGCCGCCGTGGCCGACCATCACCGGCTTGCCGGTCTTGGCGCGGAGAGATCGCACCAGCTCGGCAAGCGAGCGGAGCTCCTCGGGCGTGGCCGCGTGAAACGCGCCGAACGACTCTTCGAAGCCGGGGCTCGTCGACACGATCATCGGCGCGTCGGCTGCGAAGCGCAGCACGTCCTGCAGCCGGTCGGCGCTTCCGGCCTTGGCGGCGAGATCGTCCCACGAAAAGACGGGACCCGGCGCCACGAAATAGGTCGCCGCGTAGAGCCCGTCGTCCTTCCAGTGTCGCTCGATCTCTTCACGGCTCTTCGCGTTCGCGACCGTCGCGGGAACGTCGCGAAGCGCATCGAAATCATTGTCCCGCCGGTTGTACGGCTTGCTCGTGAAGCCGTCGTAGATCGACCACTCCGGGAGGTTGTGGAGGTCGCGGTAACCGCCCGGGCCCGGGTCGGCCGGCCCGTCGTACGCGGGAACAAAGCCGTAGATCGCCCCCCAAGGGATCCACGGGCGCCGGTTCACGTAGAGAAGGTTCTTCCGCACCTCGACCGTGCGCACCGGCTCCTGCGCTTCGTCATGCGCCTGGCGGCAGAAGGGCGCCGAATCGACGGTGGCAACGGCCTTCCCATCCAAGCCGATCGCCGTCGCGCGCACGAACCAGCGCCGCTCCGGTCCGACGAACGGCTCGATCGGCAGACGCGACACCTCGAGGTCGGCGAGCAGCAGGTTGGCGAAGTCGCCGCGGAGACCCGCGGGGACCCGCTCGAGCTGCGCTTCGAGCGCTGCCGGAGTCGCGGGGATCTCCTGGGTCGCGGCCGTCTCGCCCGTCCCTCGGCGAACGATCTCCAGGCGGAGCGAGCGAAGCTTCGCGAGCGTGGCGTGCGACAGTCCGAGGTTCATGCGCACGAGCTCTTTCTGCTCCGGCCGCAAGTAGAGAGCGCCGAGACGGAGGTCGACCGGCCGCGTCCACTGACCGAGCGCGATCTCGGTCGAGCCGACGACGTCGCCGTTCTCGCCGAGCAGGCGGAGAACGCCGCGGCTCTCGCGGTACGCGGGCGCCGCGGCGTCGCTCACCACGTAAGGGACCTCGACCGACTTCTCGCCGCGCGCCGGAACGTCCACGCGCGCGCTCTGAAACTTCGCCACTCGGCCTGCCGGCGAAGTGAGCTGCCACTCGAGCGCGAGCTCCCGCGCCTCTCCCGGGTTGACGACCGTCGCGCGGAGGTGGTTCTCGCCGAGCAAGCGCTCGCCGACGTCGAGATCCGCGAGATGAAGCGTCGCGGGCGGGCGCTCGTCGGACGGCGGCTTCACGCCTCGCGCCGAGAGCTCCGCGGCGGAGCTCTCGGGCTCGTAGAGGCGGGCGTCGTCCCACCAGACCGTTCCGGCGACGTTGTTCTGCGGCTCCTCGGAGGTCGAGCCGAGCGTGTAGCCGTTCACGCCGCGGACGGCGAGCACGAGCGTGAGCTCCGCCACCGGCTCGCGCGGCCGGAAGACCTGGCGAAGGAGCCGCCATTCGTCGGTGCCGATCGAGGTCGGCGACTTGCTGATGAAGTCGAAGCCGTCGAGGCGCTCTCCCTTCTCGTTCCGCGCGTCGATCTGGATCTCGTTCACGCGGTCGGTCTTCACCCAGACGCTCGCCTCGATGAGCCGCGGCTCCTTCTGGTTCAGCACGACCGGCGCCGACGACACCGCGAGCTCGTCTCCCGCAAGCACGGGCATGCGTAGGCTCCACCGCCCGCGGCGCACGACGAGCGAGTCTAGCCCCGGAGCGCCGCGGTTCGAGAAGCCCTCGTTGTGCCAACTGTTGAAGAGATAGTAGAGACCCGGCGGAAAGTAGGTGTACTTCTCGGCGGGTTTCCATCCCGCCGCCCACCCGCTGCCGTCGATCTCCTCGAAGCTACCGTGCGGCAGCAGGTTCGGCGACGACGGCTCGGCGCTGACGAGCTCGGCGCGATCCACCTCGACGCGGCCGCTCGCGCCGCGATAGCGGAGCGCAACCGATGCGGTGCCCGGAAGAACGGGCCCGGACTTCGCCGCCTCGGCGTCTGCAGCGCCGGCCGACCGCACCCAGTCGGATGCGGCGAGCCGGACTTCGACAGAGAGCCAGTCGAAGCTGCCCTCGGGGAGAGCGACGGAGGCCGATGCCGTCGGCGGCACGACCGTGCCGAGCGGATCACCGGACGCCACCTTGCCGGGAGGAGCGAGTCCGATCTCGATCGTCGCCGCTCCGGGCGGCACGTCAGTGCCCTTGACGCGCGCGCGGAGGACGAGATCGCGCACGAGCGCGAGCGGTCGTAAGCTCCGCAAGGCCGCGAAGCTCGGGAAACCGCCGGCGTCGGGAAAGCCCTCGAGCTGCCGATCGTCGTTGACCGCAACCCAGTTGATGCGCTGCCAGACTTCCGTCTGCGGCCCCTCGATGACGAGCCGCCGATTTCCGGCGGGCGCGTCGGCGTCGAGCCACCGCCAGCTCCCCCTCAGCGACCAGCCGTCGGGGTTGAAGTCGCGCCGGTTGGCGAAGACCGGCGAGTAGCTCCAGTGAAGAGTCAGGTTCTCGGGCAGCAGCGTGATCCAGTCGTCTTGGAAATCGCCGTTGCGGAGCAGGTTCGGGGCGTCGGCCGCGGCGGCTCGCGGAGCGACGGGCACGAGCAAGGCAATCGCCGCCAGCCAAGCCAGCGCGCTTCGTCTCGCGACCCGCGCCGTCCCGCCTGTGACCCACGGCTTCGAAGACGGCGGCTTCGCCCCCATCATGGGTGGCTCCTCGCGTGTGCGTTTGGCACACCCTCGGATAGGCTCACGAAACGAGCGGCTCGAGGAGCGCGAATCGCGAGCAGACAACGGATACTTTTCGTTGTTGAGCTCACGCCGTTCCTGTATGGAGGATGCGCGCCGCGCTCGCACCCATGACCACGACGAAGAAACTGCTGCCGGTACTCATCGTTCTCGCCATCGCCCTCGAGGCAGCGGCGAAGGAGCCGTCCGCGCCGCCGTCCGTATCCTGCCTTGGCCCCGAGGGCGAGAGCTATCTGCGAGGCTTGCTCGATCGTATCCATCAGCTCGAGGGGCAGCTCGACGCGGAGATGGAAGCTCACCTCACCGAGCGAGCCGACGCGGAGCGAAGGCTCCAGAGCCTGGCCGCCGAGCGATCGCGGCAGGACGACGCGGTCGCGCAGCGGATGCGCACGTGCGCCGCCGAGCTCGACGCCGCGAAACAGCAGCTCAAGAAGGTCGAAGGCTTCGATCCCGAAAAGGCCAAGAAGGAGCTCGTCACGCTCAAGGCGGCTCTCGAAGAGGCCATCGCGGCGCGCCGCAAGGCCGAGAACGAAGCGGCCGAAGCGCGGCGCGAGGCTCGGGAAGAAGTCGCCAAGGCGGCGCGCGATTCGGAGGAGGAGGCGGCGGCGGAGGCCGAGCTGCCGAAGCGGCCGCCGCCTTCGAGCAGAGCACCCGGCTCGATCGAGCAGGACCAGGAGCGCGCCCGCGAACTCGCGCGGCAGCCCGCCGAGGCGCCGGAGACCGCCCGCATCGCGCCGGGCGACCGACTCGCGATCCGCGTCGAGCACATGGACGAGGTGTGCCGCACCGTGGAGGTGGCGAGCGACGGGCAGATCGAGCTGCCGATTCTCGGCCGCGTCCCGGCCGCGGGCAGGAACCAGGGGGAGCTCGTCGCCGACCTCGCGAAGCGCCTGACGGCCTACCTGCTAACGCCGGAGGTGGACGTAGCGCTGCAGCGCGGCGCGCGGGAGCCGCAGGTGACGGTGGACGGCGCGGTCGGCCGGCCGGGCGCGTATCCACTACCCGAAGGTTCGACGACGATTCTCGAGGTGATCGCCCACGCCGGCGGAAGGACACGCGCCGCGGCGAGCGTGGTCGAGCTCACCCGCGCCAAGGCAAAGGGCGAAGCTGGAGCGACCGCGGAGGAGCCGATCGTCGTCGATCTGCCCCCCGCCGCAGGCGCCGAGCTCAAGCTACCGGTCGCTGCGGGCGACCACATCCACGTGCCCGAGAGACAGCTCTGCACGGTCGAGGGCTGGGTCGCTTCCCCGGGCGTCTACGAGGTCACGCACCGATCGACGGTGACGGCCGCCATCGCCGCGGCGGGCGGCAGCCTGTTCCCGGGAAACCTGCGCGACGTCGAGATCCGGCACGAACCGACCGGAGCGGAGCCGAAGACGGTGCTCGTCGACGTCGAGTCGATCGACGCGGGCGAGATCGCGGACGTGCCCCTTCGCGCGGGCGACGTCGTGCGCGTCCCGGCGTCAACGGCGCGCATGCTGCCGTGGAGCATCTACGCGGGAGTGAGAGGCGTCGTGCGGATCGCGACGTTCCCGCTCTGGTATCCGTTCTCGTGAGCGTGAGGGCATCGCCACTCGTCGGGCTCACGGCCGGCGCCCTCGCGGGCCTCATCGTCGACGACCTCGGCCTGACCTCGACCGTGTCGTTCTGGGGCGACTCGGGACCGCTCGTCGTCGGCTGCGCCGTCGCCGGCGCGCTGCTGTGGACGACGCCGGCCCGCCGGTTGGCCGGCGCGCTCGCCGCCGCGCTCGGCGTCCTCTGGCTGCTCGTCGTATTCACGCCGCTGACCGGCTGGCTTGCGAACGGCCTGGTGCGCCGCGATCCGCCCGCCTCCGCCGACGCCGTGTTCGTCACAGCCTCGAGCATTCACCCGACCGGCGAGCTGACGTCGATCGCGATGGCCCGCCTCGTGCACGGCATCGAGCTCGTCGCGGAGCGGCAGGCCCCGGCGCTCGTGCTCTCCGACCTGAAGCGCCCGTCCCCGTCCTATGCCGGCGCGGCCAAGTCGCTGATGGAGCATCTGGGCATCGCGAGCGAGCTCCAAACGGTCGGGCCGAACGAAAACACGCGCGACGAGGCGCTGTCGCTCGCCCGCATCTGCCGCGAGCGCGGCTGGCAGCGCGTGATCGTCGTCACCTCGCCCTATCACTCGCGCCGCGCCTGCGCCGCCGTCGAGCACGAGGAGCTCTCGGTGGTGTGCTCGCCGTCGGTCGAGACGGCGTTCGATTCGAACGGGCTCGTCCGCTCCGACGAGCGCCGCCGCGCCTTCTCGAAGGCGGTCCACGAGAGGATCGGGTTGTTGGTGTATTGGTGGAGGGGTTGGTTGACAGAGGGCGCGGCAGGCAGGTGATCTCGCATCGCGTCTCGGCGCCAAAAGTCTACCGAGCTGAGTAGAGGTGATCGCGATGGTCGGGCAATCGGCCGGCCATCCGAACCGCACGATGCGGTGCTTCGCCGAGGCGCGAGCTTAGTGGAACGGCGAGACCGGCGGGTTCGTGGGAGACGGCTTCGGCAGCGGGATCACCGTTGGCAACGGAGGAGTAGTTGGTGGAGGAGGAGGCGGCGGCGGAAAGATGGTCGGAGTAGGATTCCCATGACCGCCGCCACCACCACCCAGGTTGCCCGTTGCGGCCAAGCCGCCGAGAACCCCACCCACTGCGACGGCCCCCGCTACGACGGCCCCCGCGGCGGATGTCGCCGACCCACCGATGAGGCCAAGCAATCCGGCCGCCAAGAACGGCTCTCCACACCCAAAGCCCTCCCAGCAGTCGATGCAGTAACCCGGTGTGAGGGTTCGGGACGTACTCGGATTGTCGGGTGAATTTACTCTCGTCTCGTCTTCGATTGCGCAGACGCGCGTCTTCCGCTTCTTTTCCTTCTCCGGTATGGGCGTCTGCTGCCCGAACACTGGACAAACGAACGCCACCAACACAACGAAGGCGACGACCTTCGGACGCAGGCTTGTCGGCGGCACTACTCTTTCGCTTCGATCGTGAAGTGCGTTCCGCGAACCCCGGCGACTGCAGTCGTCGTCTTCACCTCGAATCGGGCGCCTTGGGTGTTGTAAAGGTTCTTAGGAACCGCCACGTCGAGCTTTCCGCGATTGAGGCTGAAGAGTGAGACGGGCGGACCGCCCGACGGCAATGATTGATCGTCGATGACCAACTCGCTGCCCGGCTCAAGGGCGATGGTAGACCCGTCGCGATAGACTACCGAGAGACGGCCTTCATCCGTGGTGCGCAGATGATCTCCTACCGAAACCGCGTCATCGACGGAGAGCTGCTTCCAGGATCCGACGCCGCCCGGTTGAACCTCCGCGCTCCCTGCGACACTGCTCACCTTTCCCGCTACATCCGCCCAGGCCGAGACCGCGAGAAGGATCGAGCCGGCGCCGAGAATTCGGAGGCATTTTCTCACGATGTTCTGCGCGCATATCATCTTCCCCTGGTAACGTCCGGGATACACCGGACTGGCCAGCACGGCAAGCTCAGGGGTCACGAAGCGATTCCGCGGGGCCGAGCCGCTCGCTCCGAGCAACGCGACGATCTGCCGTAGGAATCCACCTCAGCCCCAGAGAGGCCGTCTCCACGACCGGTTGCCGCCGAACCCTTCCCACACGATAATCGTGACGCATGACTCGCTGGCCCACCGTCCTGCGTCTCAACGCCCTCTCGCTCTGTCTCGTCTTCGCGCTCTTCTTCGCGCTCCTCCGCTACTTCGACCCGCACCCGCTCCACATGCTCGAGCTTCGCGGCATCGACGCCCGGCAGCAGTTCCGCGGCCCGCTCGCCGTCGGCGGCGAGGTCGCAATCATCGGCATCGACGAGAAGAGCCTGACCGAGCTCGGCCGCTGGCCCTGGCCGCGCTCCCGAGTGGCGGACCTCGTCACCAAACTCACGGACCTCGGCGCCGCCGCGATCGCTCTCGATATCGTCTTCGCCGAGCCGCAGCCCGACGACGACCCGAAGCTCGCCGAGGCGATCCGCGACTCCGGCAAGGTCGTGCTCGGCTACTTCATCGACTTCGCCTCGCTCGGCGAGCACGAATCGCCGTTCGGGCTCTCGTCTTACAATCTGCTGAAGCCGGGCCTCGGCAAATCTCCGGGCGAAGAGCGGCTGCCGAAGGCGCCTCGCGTCGTCGGCAACATCCCCGAGATCGCCGCCGCCGCAAGGCGCGCCGGATACTTCAACATGCTCCCCGACGACGACGGCATCTTCCGCCGCGTCCCGCTCGGCATCCGCTACGCCCCGCCAAGCCGCGGGCCGCAGATCCTCTCGCCCCTCAGCATCGAGGCGATCCGCCGCACGCAACGGAACGCGACCCTCGGTATGGCGCTCGACGACGACGGCGTGGCCGGCGTGGCGATCGCCGGTATCCCCATCCCCGTCGACGCAGACGGCAACCTCTGGGTGAACTACTCCGGCCCGGCCCACACGTTCGCGCACTTCTCCGCGGCGGACGTCCTGGCCGGGCGCGTGCAAGGCGACGCACTGCGCGACCGCATCCTGCTCGTCGGCACGACCGCGACCGGCGCCTACGACATCCGCTCGACGCCGTTCGATCCCGTCTCGCCGGGCGTGGAGATCCATGCCAACGTCATCGAGGACGTGCTGCGCGGACGCTTCATCGTCGTCCCGCGCTGGCTCGCCTCGGCCGACATCGCCGTCATCCTCTTCACCGGGATCGCGCTCGGAATTGCGCTCACGTTTTTCAAGGGCACCCGCAGCATCCTGTTCCTGCTCGGCGCGCTCACCGCGTCCTTCGGCGCATCGCAGCTGCTGTTCATCCGCCGAGGGATCCCGCTCGGTATGGTCTATCAGACCTTGTCGGTCGTCTCCCAATTCGGCGCCGTCGGTATCTTCCACTACATGACCGAGGTTCGCGAGAAGCACCGCATCCGCAGCGCCTTCAACCTCTACCTCGAGCCGAGCGTCGCGCGCCTGGTGAGCGAGGATCCGTCGCAGCTCCGCCTGCACGGCGAGAAGAAGGATCTCACCGTCCTCTTCTCCGATCTGCGCGACTTCACGACCGCGTCCGAGGCGTTGGACGCCGAGAAGCTCGTCGAGTTCATGAACGAGTACTTCGGCACGATGACCGAGGAAATCTTCAGGCACGATGGCCTCGTCGACAAGTACATCGGTGACGCGATCATGGCGCTCTGGGGCGCGCCGGTGACGACTCCCGACCACGCCGTCAAGGCATGCCAGGCGGCGCTCGACATGGTGGGCTGCCTTGAGTCCTTGCAGGACGCGTGGCGGCGGATCGGCGGCGCGGAGCATGGCGGAGCCGACCTTCCGCGGACCCCCCGCCTACGCATCGGCGTCGGCATCAACACCGGTCCGATGGTCGTCGGCAACATCGGCTCGCAGCGGCGCTTCAACTACACCGTGATGGGCGACGCCGTGAACCTGGCCTCACGACTCGAGGCCTGCAACAAGCTCTACGGCACCCGCATCCTGATCGGCGAGAACACGCGCAATGCGATCGGCGACGAGTTCCTCCTGCGCGAGATCGACTCGGTCCGCGTCAAGGGGAAGCGCCAGCCGGTGCGCGTCTTCGAGTTGCTCGCGAAGCGGGGCGACTCGGCGCTGCTCGTCCCGTTCACCGCGGCGTTCGAGGACGCGCTGCGCGCATACCAGGAGCGGGACTGGCCGCTCGCGCTCCGGCGATTCGAAGCGTTCATGAACGAGTATCCCGACGACACTCCCGGGCGGATCTACGTGGAGCGTTGTCGGCTGCTGATCGAGAATCCCCCGGACGAGGCCTGGGATGGAGTCTATACGTTCACGAGCAAGGAGGGCGGCGACGCGGCCTGAAAGCGGCAGCGCCGTGCGGACCATAGAGCCTCGGAGAGCACGAGGAGGGTGACGATTCTCTCGACCGCGCAGCCGCGTGCGTAGCTGACTGCGGTCGGTCCATGAGAGGATCGGGTCGTGGCGGCATGGGTAAAGGGGTTGGTTGGCAGAGGCGCACGATAACCGCTCGATGCTCCGCGATCGAAACATCGTCTGCGTCTCGACGATCGACTGGGATTTCCTCTGGCAGGAGCATCAAGGCGTGATGTCGGTGCTGGCGCGGGCCGGCAATCGCGTGCTCTTCATCGAGAACACCGGCGTGCGCGCTCCCGGGTGGAAGGACCGCAACCGAGTGCTCGCACGCCTGCGCAAGTGGGTGAGCGGCCGCGGGCGCTTTCGATCGGTCGCAGATAACGTGGCGCTGTACTCGCCGCTCGCGCTTCCGTTCCCCTACTCGCCGCTCGCCCAGCGCATCAACCGAGCGCTGGTCTGCGGCTCGATCCGCCGCTGGCTTCGGCGCAACGCGTTCGAACGCCCGATCCTCTTCACGTTCCTGCCCACGCAGTTCACGCTCGACCTGATGGACGCGATTGCGCCATCGCTCTCGATCTTCTACTGCACCGACAAGCTCTCCGAGACGTCGCGCGCCGCGAGGCGCATTCTTCCCTACGAGCGACGGGTGATCGAGCGTGTCGACCTGGTGTTCGCAAGTTCGGACCGGCTCGTCGAGTACTGCCGGGCATACAATCCCGAGACGCAGCTCTTTCCGATCGGAGTCAGTCTCGAGAAGTTCGAGCGCGCGTGGCGCGGCGAGTCGTCCGTCCCCGAGGACATGGCCGGGCTTCCGCGACCCGTGATCGGCCTGGCCGGGGGGCTGCGGCGATGCGTCGATCAACCGTTGCTGCGGGAGCTGAGCCGCCGTCTGCCGCATGCGACGCTCGCGCTCGTCGGCCCCGAACAAGCGCCGATGACGGAGCTCCGCGGCCTGCTGAACGTTCACCTTCTCGGTGCCAAGCCGCACGAACTGATCCCCGACTACATCAGGGCCTTCGATGTCTGCCTGATTCCCTACGCCGTCGACGCATTCACGAACAACATCTCGCCCGCCAAGCTCAACGAGTACCTCGCGCTCGGGAAGCCCATCGTCTCTACCGACCTCGCCGAGGTGCGGCGCTTCAACGAGACGCACGGGGCGGTGGTGCGCATCGGCGCGACCCGCGACGAGTTCGTCGCTCAGGTCGAAGCCGCGCTCGCCGAAGATGCTCGGACCCGCCGCCTCGAGCGCCGTGCCGTCGCGGAGACGAACAGTTGGGACCGCCGGGTGGAGGCGATGTCGCGGCTCATCGAAGTGCGGCTCTTCGAGGGCCCAGGGGCGGAATCAGCCGCGCGGCGCGGCTTCGCGGCGTCGGACGGACCGTAGGGCGTGCGCGCCGCCGCCTCTCGGGCGAACATGCTAGCCATGGGGATGCGCTCGGACCTCGCGCAGTCCTGAATCGACGGCCCGCATGGCGGCTACTGCACGCACGGGTTGATCGGGTCGCCTCGCATACGATCGAGTTCACACTCGCAGCCATGCGCCGCTCGTGCGCAGCTTTCTCAGTTGACGGTCGCATCTTCGTGTAGCTACAGTAGCTACATGAAGCGTTCGGTAGCCGTCGCGTCGGAGTGCGAGATCTAAAGAATCGCCTCACCTCGTACCTGAAGCTCACCAAGGCCAACCACGAGGTGATCGTGACGGAGCGAGGAAAGCCGATCGCAGTCATACGACCGATCGGTTCGACCGGAACCCCGCAGAGCCTGGAGGCTCGGATCGCCGCGCTCTCCTCCCGGGGTGAAGTCAGCGCCCCCGAGGGAAGCCTGGTGCCGCGGATCCGGCGCATCCGAATCAGCGGTCGCCCCCTCTCGGAGGAAATCGTCGCCGAACGGCGATGAACTACTTCGACACCAGCGCGCTCATCAAGCGGTTCGTCGAAAAGCAGGGCTCGAAGCGTGTCGACGCTGTCCTCTCTGGGGAACCCCTCATGGCTACCTCCAAGGTAGCCTACGCCGAAGTCCACGCGGGACTCGCGAGGAAGCTCCGCGAGAAGGCGCTCACCACGGCCGCCTATCGCACGACGTCGCGCACTTTCGACCGCGAATGGCGCGCCTACGTGCGGATCGATCTGGCCGACCCGCTTCTGCTCCTCGTTCGCGACCTGGTGCGGCGCCACCCGCTGCGTGGCTTCGACGCGATTCACCTCGCGTCGCGATTTGTCTCCAACAGCAGCTAGGCGAGGAGGTTCGCGTCATCGCTTCCGACGACCGGCTGCTGACGGCTGCTGAGGAGGAAGGGCTTCGGACACTCGACGTCCGACGTTGAGCGACGCGTTCGCCCCACCGTCAACCGACCGGGGTTCGCGCGAGAGGCAGCACGCCGTCGACCGCCCGTGTGTGCGCGAACGCCCCGCCGTCGAGCGCACGCATCTCAGGCACCCCGCCCTACCGTAGCGGATCGACGACGCGCAGGCCTGCAAACCGATTGAAGTCACGGTCCGTGGTGTGAAGCGCGACGCCGTGCTCGATCGCGATCGCCGCCAATTCAGCGTCCATCACCGCTGCGGCGCGGACCGGCGTGCCGACCAACAGCGGCTTGAGGATCTCCCAATGACGCTCGCCCGGCTCCAAAACCCCGACCATCGGTCGCTCCAGCCATGCAGAGACGATCGCGACCGCCTCGTCGATCGCGAGAGGATGTGCGAAGGCTCGCGAATTCGTGCTGATTCGGAGGAAGGCGAGCAGCGTGACCCAGGTGAGCCATACACGCTCCGGCCGCGACAGGACGTCTTCGAGCCACCGCCGCGCCCGCACGTGCCGCTCGAAAGACGGATTGTACGCGTAGAGCAGCAGATTTGCGTCGATCAGGATCAGCGGCGCAGCGGCCCTTCGATCTGCTCGAGTAGGTCACTCGTCTTGTCGTAGTCGAGTCCCGGCCGCAGACCCAGCGGCCGCGCCCTCACCGCGAAGCGCGGCAGGGCGCCGCGTTGCTTCTGGGAAGCCAACCCCCGGCGCAACACGGTGTTGACGATCTCTTTGAAGGAGCGGCCGGTGCGCCGCGTCTCGGTCCGCAACTGGGCAACCACGTCTTCATCGAGAGTCAGAGTCGTCCGCACATCACGATGCCTAGTATGATGGCATCATGATGTCAAGCGACCCGTTGTGCGGGAAGTCTAGCCGTCGCCGCACACACAAACCCGCTACGCTGCGACTTCGATGGTTGGCGAAGAAATCCACCCGCCGGGAAGTACGCCGCGGCGTGACGATCGAGATCGGCGACATCGCGATCGGCGTGCGCTCGGAGAGCGAGGTGTTTCGTTCCGGTCTGGCCCTTCGCGATCTCGTTACGAGTGGTCGTCGCCACGCTCAGCCCCTGCCGAGCCTCGAAAGCCCCTGGAGCGAGGGCGCAAAGAAGGTCGCCCCCGACACCGCGCGAGTGAAGTCCATCAGGCGGTCGCGGAGCCCGTCACCCGCGGTGCCGTACATCCTGGCAAGCATCTTCTCGGTTGTATCGAGCGCCTTGGTGTAGGCGATGAAGAGGAGACCCGCCTCGCTGACCGTGCCGTAGGGGAAGCTGTGGCGGACGATCTCGAGCTCCTTGCCTCCCTCCTCGATGACTACCCGGCCGATGTGCGCAGTCGGGAGCTTCGCCCTGCCGGAAAGCTCCTTGCTATCGCGCTTGCGCCGCCCGACCGCTCCCTCCTGCTCCGCAGTGCCGAGGCGTGACCAGCCAGCCAGGTCGTGGACATAGCGTTGCGTGAAGACGTAGCTCCCGCCCGCGAACGCCTGGTCCTCCGCGCCGATCAGCGCGACCGCGGCGCGCGCCTTCCCCTTCGGGTTTGCGGTGCCGTCGATGAACCCGGTGAGGTCGCGGCCGTCCAGATAGCGGAAGCCGTGCACTTCCTGGGTCACCTCGACCCGCTCGCCGAGCGCCGCCCTGAGCCGGCTCGCCAGCTCGAAGTTCAGGTCGTGGCGAGTGGAGATGACGTGGAAGAGGAGATCGCCGCCGGTATTTGGAGCGCTCAGCGCTCCGGCGTCGATCGCCTTGAAGGGCCGAAGTCCCGCCGGCCGTTTGCCGGGCGAGAGCACGTCCCAGAACTCCGGGCCGATGCTAGCTGTGCAGACGAGCCTGGCGCGCCGATCGAGTGCAGCGACCTTAGCTGCGAGCCGAGGTGTCTGCGCCAAGACGCCGCCCACTGCCATGCGGTTCGCCGCTGGGTCGCGGACGCGGAGGATCAGGAAGAGCGCGCTGGCGCTCGGTTCGGGAACGATTCCGGATTGCGGCTGCGCCATAGAGAGTCCCTCCGTTACGTCACGCGGTCGGCGGAGACTGGCACAGGTCCTCCACGGACCCAAGGTGGCGGCGCTTCTTTGCGCCCGATTAGATGAAAACCAGGTCGCGGCGCTGGGTGGAGCGCCGGCCGCCGAAGAGCTGCTTCAACGAGGAGTATCGGATTCCGTTGCTCCCGAAGGAACCGGCGCTCAGGCTCGGTCAGCGCGGAGTCGGCCACAGATCAACGCGCGCCGCAGGCGCTCTTCGGGTGAACGTTCGAGATTGCGAAGCGCGTGATAGACGCGTCCTTGCCGAGCCCTGCGGGCGCCTTGCCGCCGAGTACCGCGGAGCTTCTCCCGTGGCGCTCCGTGCGCCGGTAGCACTTGCAAACCGCCCACGGGCGGTCGTAACCTCCGAAATAGCCATGCGATTCGAAGAGCACATCACGGTCACGCCAGGTGTTCGCAGCGGCAAGCCCTGCATCAAGGGGACCCGCATTACCGTCTCCGACATCCTCGAGTATCTGGCCGGGGGCATGACGGAGGAGCAGATCGTCAAGGATTTTCCGAGCCTCAAGCCCGAACACATTCGCGCCGCCCTCGCTTTCGCGGCCGCTCGCGAGCGGCGTGAGCGCCATCTTCGAGCCTCGGGCGGCGGGTGAAGCTGCTTCTCGACGAGAACCTGAGCCCAACCCTCGTCGATCAGCTCGCGGCGGAGTACCCGGGTAGCCGGCACGTGGATCAGGTCGGGCTCCACGGCGAGCGCGACGATCGAATCTGGAGCTTCGTCCGTGATCATGACTATGTCCTGGTTTCGAAGGACTCCGACTTTCGCGAGCTGGCCTCCATCCATGGAGCGCCGCCCAAGGTCGTGTGGCTGATGGTTGGCAATGCGGGTACGAGCGCGATTCGGAAGCTCCTTCTCGAGAATCGACGGCGGCTCGAGCGGTTCGTGGCCGACACAGAGGAGGCGCTCCTGGCGTTGGCCCGACCGGAGGACGAAGAGATCTGAATGCTGATCCGGCAACTGATCGATCTTCCCGAGCAGGTTCACCGCGGGGATTTCGTTCTCCGGCTGACTCGCTCGTCAGGATGCAAGAGGAACCGCTCGAAGCTCTCTCTCTGCTTCCTGCGGATGAGGCCGCTCCAGTCGACCATGCGCTCGATGTCACGGAGAGCCCTGGCGGTAAGCGAGCTCATCCTTGCCGAGCTTCGAGCAATCCTTGCAGAGATGGCGAGCGCGTCCGGTGCCCGAGAACCGTTCGTTCGCCCTGATCCGGCCACACGACCAGCAGAAGTGGCCTCGTCGCTTCCGTTGCCTGCTCACAGGTGCTTGATCAGCCCCGGCGACGCTCGAGAGTACAGCCAGCTCGTTCCGATCTCTGCCTGCCGCGAGCGCTGATGTCGAACGTCGCCGCATCCTGTGCAGCAGGTTACCCGACTCGACAACCGTGTCTCTCGAGAAGGACGACCCGGTCCGGGGAGATGATGCGCACCTCGTGCTCTCCGGCAAAGAACGTCGTGAGGCGGATGTTGTCGAGCGGCGTCCTACAGACGACGTAGTGGGGCCCAAACTTGCGCTCGGCCACCCACCGGGCGAGCGAGAAGCTCTGGTGTGTCGCTTTCCAGAGGTCGCGGGCGAATCCGTCGCCGTCGATGTCGAGCCCGTGCCGGCGGGCAAGGTCGTCGCTCATCCACGTCCGATCGCGGATGTACCCGGTCTCGCACCTCTTCGCGCGGTCGTGGATCGAGTTGAACGAGCGCACCGAGTCGGACAGCACATCCGCCTGCACTCGAACGTAGCAGCGCCAAACGCATCGGTCCCGGGCGTCGAGATCCCCCGTCTGAAAGAGCCGGGCATCCCCGAGGCCGCGATACAGGACGACCTCATCGGACCCGAGGAGCGGCTGGTCCGCCGCCTCGACGATCTGGTAGCTGCCGTGTTGCATGAAGACGCAGGCTGGTCCGCGGGGGTAGGCCGGCGGCGCAGCGTAGACGGCGATCGGTGCCGTCACGGCTTCCGCGTCGACGGTTCCAAAACACAACGCCAGGCGCGTTGGGCTGTGCTCCCGGGCTGCCCTCCAGAAGGAGAAGAGGTGCCTCGCGTCCTTGCGCGAGGCACCGAAGAAGTAATGCCGGCGCCGGTTCGTTCCGTCGGCGAGGATATCCGGAATGATCCAACCGTACTGGAAGTAGTAGTCGCGGTCGGGCGGGTTCTCCGGAGTGTAGGAGAGCGGCCCGGTAGCAGCCAGCCACGGCACGAGACGGCCGTCCTCGGCAACGGTCGACGTGGTGAGACGACCGCGTGCCGAGCGCGACCTTTCCCGCGTGGTGGATGAGCGGCGTAAGACGGCCGGGTTCGGGAAGCCCTGCGGCCCCCGTTCGCTCAGCTCTTTGTCGATGAAGCTCTTCAGCACGTACGCTTTGTACTCGTCCGGCCGACCGGCGATTCCTTTCCTGCGCACCTCGGCGCGGAGTTGCGCTGCGGGAAATATCCCGGCCAGCAGCTCGTCGAACCTTCCCCAAACCATCAGGCGTCTGGCCCGCGTCCCGGGCCAGAGTTCTTCGCTGATCTTCGGGCCGGCCTCGGGATCGACGTCGAGGACCAACACCTCCCCTCCGCGTCCCGAAGCGTATTGCAGAGCCGTGAAGGGACAATCCGTGAAGTCCGTGCCGAAGAAGCGGCCCGTCCCCCCGACTCGCTCGGGCCGGTAGGGGGTCTTCAAGCCGCGGTAGAGGCGCATGGCGTGGGAGGATCTCCAAGTATCGCAACGGCGATGGCGCGGGACTCGGTCATGCCTCGTCTTTCGTCGGTCGGGAAGGTTCCGAACTGCTTCATGAAACCTATCAAAAGGTGAAGCCCAGGATCGAGATGGGTGAAGGGGTTTGGGCGAACGGGGATGCGACTGCGACGGTCTCGGGGGGACTACCCCTTCTGGGCTGATGATGAGGCGCCCAGACATCGCCTTCGACGTCAGGAACCGTGTGGTCACGGTTGGTTACCAGCGTTCGCCCCGCGGTCGGCCGCGCCCGCCCCAGACTTTGGTTGATTGCCCCAGCGTCGTGTTGTATGGCGAATGTATGGCAACGAAGGTGAGCACGACCATCCGTCTCGATCCCGAGGACGCCGATGCCCTGGCTCGGGCGCGTGCGGACGGGCATTCGGCATCGGAACTGCTCCGCAAGGGCCTGCGCATCGTGGCGGCGCGTTACTACAAGCGGCGCAAACCCCCGACGACAGGTCTATTCGTCTCGACATCGCTGAAGCTCGGTGACGAGTCAGAGCTCTTCGCCGAGCTCGAACATTGAGCCGACCACTCGTTGCCGATACCGGAGGTCTGCTCCGCGCGTTGGCGGCGCGTGCCGACGATCGGCCGACTTGGCCCGAATACGCGCGCGCGCTACGTACGGCGTCGGCAATCATCGTTCCAGCTCTCGTGCTTGCGGAGGTCGACTACTTCTTACGCGAGGAGCGCCGGGCGATGCGAAAGCTCGTCGCCGAGATTCTCGACCCGCGAACGCGATACGAGCTCGAGCCGGTGGAGCCGCTCGACCTGGTTCGCGCGCTGGAAATCGACGCACGATTCGCATCGCTGCGGCTCGGCCTCGTCGATGGGATGGTCGGAGCCGTTGCAGAGCGGCGAGGTGTATACCGGGTCCTCACGATCGACCGCAGAGACTTCGGCGCGATCTTGGTCGGTGAGCGCTACGACCATCCGCTCGAGATAGTGCCCTGAACTTCTGGACCCGATCGACTGAATTTGCACCACGTGGTTCAAACTGCGAGGAGGACCCGACAATACGTAAGCTCGTCGCCGAGAACGACGTTCCGCGAACACGATATGGGGCTGGCGGGTTATCGGGCGAGTTGAGCGAGCTGGCCGATGGTGAAGAGGTCTTCTTGGACCCGCGTCTGCAGGACGATCCGGTTCATCACCGTTACCGAAGCCTCGTGGCTTGCATGATTGACCGCTGAAGTTCCCAACCACAGCGGCGCGCGGACCTGTTCGTTGCCGGGGCTGAAGGCCGGATTCCCATAGAGCGTGAAGAGGGTCTTGTAGTGCCGCCCCTGCTGATCGTAGGCCAGCACGTACAGCGGCACACCCATCTGCTCGTCGACGTAGAGCACCCGCTTCCCATAGGGGTGGCTCGGCACTCTGGGCGTAGCTTCCAGCACGAGCATCCTCCTGGGCTCCCAAGGGTCGGCCGGGTACCCGCGACCCGGTGAGTAGGTGGACTTCGCGGCCTTCACCCCAACCGGCGCCAGCAGCGTCGCGCGGCCGAGCAAGCGCCAGTCGTGCTCGTGGAGATATCCCCAGAAGCCGTAGAAATCCTCGTTCAAGATCTCGCTCGACATTGCCCGCTCTCGCGGGTCGACGTTGATCTGACGCACCTTGTGCATCTCCCGCACGTAGGCGAAATTCAGATCGCTGCTCCTATCGTCGTCGTAGCGGAACGTGAGCTGCATCACGTTCTTGACGTCCTCGGGCGCCAGGCATTGATAGAGTTCCTTGAACAGGATCCCCGAGCCATCCCAGAGGTTGGCCTTCGGGTCGCCACGGTGCATACCGTAGGCTATGGCATAGTAAAACTCGATCTGATGCCGGATCTCTTCCCCGGATGGGCCGATGAATCGGAACACTCCCCACGCCTGCGCGGAACCGACCGTGTCGCGATAGCGAGAGTTCCAGGCGAGCTTGAGACCCGCTTGAGGGTCGGCTGGGTCGATTCGTGGAAACGGACGACCGGCGACGTAGCCTACGAGGTTTCCATCCTGGCCAAGCCGCACCTGATCGCCGTTTCGCCGCGTCGCTTCGATGTACGCCGCGCTCAGCGGCAGATCGGTGGTCTGTTGCGTGCGAATCTCGAGCTCTCCGCTCTTGACCTTCTCGAGGAGCTCGACGGGGAGCAGGCCCTCCGCCTTTTGCCAATTCCCCTTGGAAAGCACCGGCGGCACTTCCGGTAGTGCGGCGGCCTCCTGGTACGGGAAGAAGGACCGTTCGGTATCGTCCCTGACGTCTCCGCTCCCAGCCACCGCGCTCACGCTTGCGGCTAACATTGCGACCAAGATCGGCACGATAGGGATTCGCATAGCATCCTCCTCACCATGAGCGTTAGCATACGCTGTGCCGGTGTAGCGGTTGCCGAACCTCGACTTCCCTATTACGACGTACCACGTCGGACTGCTGACTCGTTTCGCACCAATCGCACGCACCCTTTCGCGCCATCGCGGAAGATTCTCGGCCTTCCTCGTCTCGACGCCGGAGCCTGAGCACGCGGTGCTCGAGGAGTCGTCCGAGTTCCACAGCCGCTTGGGTTTCCTCCCGCATGTCCAAGAGAAGATGCCGCCGGCGCCGGCGGTAACGGAGGCTGGCGCCTCGTCACGACGACGAAAATCGCAGGCTTGCTCTACGACTGGCTGGCGCTCGCGCCTCTCCGACCGGCCCGCCGCACGCCTTACCTCGTTCCCGCCCTCTTGCCCGCGAGCTTCGCCTTGCTCGCCGCCGCGCCGAGCCCGATCGCCGTCGCGATCGGTGTGTTGCTCGACACGCCGCCGTCGCAGAGCTAACGGCCGTCGAGCTCCGCTGGCGAAATAGTTGTCGGAGACGATGCGAGCGCGGTTCAGCTTCTCATCTCCTTCTCATCTCCCAAACCCGGCTGTGGTGCACGCCGCAGCGCTCCATCTCGTTTGCTTCTTATCAATGGGACAAAGCCAGCCAATATTTCTCAAATCTAGGATGTCCGCGGCGGATCTCCGCGCGCTGAACTCGAGCATTCGATGAGGACTGGGCGCGATACTCGATCGTCGCGGTGAGCGATGCCGTCGTTCGTGAGGCAGCCTCGCTCAGCGAGCGTGACGCGCTGCGCGTCGCGGCATCAATGGCAATGCTGCTATGACCTTTTGAAATATCGGCAGCAGCAAGTTACATGCCCGCAATTGCAGATCGGGCACCACGAGTCACAACGCTTCCGGCCGATGCGGCTTCACCCAGACCAGCCCGTTCTCGCCGAGGAGTTCGTTGGCGAGACCGAACATCCGGGCGCGCTCGTCGATGTCCACTGGAATCAAGGGCGGGTTCGGCGCCAGGCGCTCGGCGAGGTTCAACTGATCGATCCAGCTCGCGCGCGGTCGTTCGTCGTTCCAGGCGACGACCGGGGCGCTAGCCTGTCCGGTCCAATCGATCAGTTCCGTCTGCGTGCCGCCCATGCCGACCGAAAGATCGGACGAGCCGTCGTTCCCGGTGCGCACCGGCACGTATCTCAGACCCTTCACGTAAAAGACGCCTTTACACGATTCGCGCCACGGCCCCGGGATCGGATAGGCACCCAGGACGATACGCAAGCCTGACATCCTGCGCGCTTCGGCGACTGTGATGTAGTTCAATTTCACGTCCTGAGTTCGATGGTCATCTGCGCTCTCCTGCCATCACGCGGCTAGCGAAACGCTCGGCGCCGCGATGAGCCGAACGTGGCCAAGATCGTTCGCAGTTTTCGAGCCTTCGCCAGCGCCTTCGAGAGCATCGCGAAGTCCTTCTCCTCGACGATCAGCGGCGAGCGCTGGAACCGCCCGCGGGCGTCGTAGTGGCAGAAGCGAACCGCGTGGCTCCCCGACGCTGGTCCCGCTGTGAACTTGAGGAGCTGGATCGTGGGCAAGTGATAGGGCGTGGCGATCCGCACCTCTTCCTCGATCACCCCGCTTCTCCAGTGGAGCGAAAAAGTCTTCTCTGTCCGCCTCTCGCCGCGCCTTTTCATCCTAGGTTTCCGCCTCACCTGTTGTTTTCGCCCAGTGCGATGGAGTCAGGGCCGCAGCCCGAGGCGTAATCGTTGTCCTATTCTCCAGTCAACCAAGAGGGCATGGGTCAGTAGAAGTCTCAGCTCCATGTCGTTCGGCTCGCGTCCTCGCATCCCGAGACGACAACGTGTTGACGGCTCACAGGACGAAGCGACTTCCCCGGGTAATGCGCGGCGACTTCGGGACCGGGCCGAATACCTTCTCCAACTCGGCAAGAAACGCTAGGAACTCGTCAAGGTCGTCGACCGGCCGGGTAGACCGCAGTTCCTCGCGGCGTCGAAATCGACTCCCGACGATGGGCGGGCGAGCGTTTGCCCGTGGATCAGCGTCTGCTCGATTCACGAATCCACTTTTCGAACTCTGCCTCGCGATCGAAGAGCCGATAATAGTCGCGCAGCAGATCCAGATCCAGCTCGGGGCCACGCGCGGGGTCGTAGTTCGCGGTGTCGCGCAAGCTCGACGTGTCGGGACGGTGCTGGTGCTCGACATCGACGGCAGCGTGAGCCCGACGTACGGGACGCAGAAAGGCACCGTGTACAGCGGCCACTTCGCCTGCCCCTGCTATCGTCCACTCTTCGTGTTCAACCAGGACGGCGACCTGAAGCGATCGGCCTCGGCGGCGTGCCGATCGGCTCGGGGCCGAAAGCCTCAGAGGCACCGACTCAGCACTCGATGACCTGGACGACTCGTGCGAGCCCTCGAAAGTCTTCTGCGTTGCGCGTGTAGAGCGGCAGACCGTTCGCGACGGCAACCGACGCGATCATTAGGTCGACGACTCGGCGACGGCCTCTGCGGCCCGCCCTCTGGACCGCTGCGAACACGACGCCAAAGGTGCGCGCTGCGCTTAGGTCGAACGGGAGTGGATCGAACGTCGCCTCGGCCCACTGGAGACGCTGCTGGCGCCGGGCGCGCTCACCCGGGTCCCGTGTGGCGTGTGGTCCGGCGGCAAGTTCCGCAAGCGTTAGCGCGGAAATCGCAGACTCGGCCGGCAGGTGCGAAGGATCGATGCTCGGGAGGTCGATCACCACCGAGGTGTCGAGGAGGCCGCGGTCGCGAGTGGCGGCTTCAGCCATTGCGGAGGTGCTGATCGAGACGCCTGTCGAGGTCGGCGAAGAACCGGTCGGCTTTCACCCGCGCCAGCACGGCCGCGGTCTCGAGCAGGGTGGACGTCAACACGAACCTGCGGCGCTCGATTGGACGCAGCTCCGCCGCCGGCACGCCGTTGCGCGTCACGATGAACGTCTTGCCAGCGTCGAGCGCGCGCATGATCTTTCCGCTGTCGTTGCGGAGCTCGCGTTGCGTGATGGTGCGCGACATGTCCTCTCGTGTAGCACGCGTGCTATGCGAGGGCAAACCAGATCGCGGCGCTGCCGAGTTCACCGCGATGTTCGTCTGCCCATTCGAGAAGGGGGTCATGTCTAAAGCCTTGGCGATGGCACGGCTTTTCGACGCCTGCGTCGAGGCAGCACTCGCTCGACAGGCCGACGGACGGCGAACACGGTCGCGCTCTCGACCTGGTCGAGAGGTACGGACAGAGCGGGCTCGATTTGGTCGATGCGATCGTGATGGCGATGGCCGCGACCCGCGGCGGCCTGATTCTCACCTGGGATTTTCGCCACTTCCGAGCCACGGTCCCGGCCCGGAGGAGGCACTGGCCGCTGCTCGTGCAAGAACACGAGGTCCCTAATCCCTGAGATCGGCAACCCGGGTTCTTTCTCGCCGCGTCGCCGTCCTTCCTTACCCCTTGCCCCTTCACGCCGGCTCGCCCAACCGCGCGATGAACGCGGCCGGTGACTCGATCGAGATGCTCCGCCAGGCCTTGAGGCGCAAGAGATGTCGGTCGCCCGACACGATCACGTCGGCCTTGCCCTCTGCCGCCGCCTCGAGGACGCGGTCGATCAAATGCTCGACAGATTCAGGAACGTGCTGATCGCGATGACTGGCGAAGCCGTCACGAACCTAGTCGCAGCGATACCGAGAGACCGGCTTCTCGACCGCCTTTGCTTGCGACAACAGCAATTCAAGGAACTGCTAGCACAGACCCTCGGCGCCGTTTGGCTTTCGGCGCGTTAGTACCGGCTCTGCCATCGGGGCTGACATCGAGCATCCAGTTCGGCTGAGATGGTGTTGCGCAGAAGTGGGGATAGGATCTCGTGGCAGATCGCATCGGCGGAGCTAGGTGACCTCACCGCGGCCGCGCTGCTGGCAGTAACTAGGGACCGGAAGTTTGCTTTCGGAGTCTGCCTCGTGCGTGGCTGTCGGCGGATCTTCACGCGAAGCGTCAGGGGGAGACCTCAAAAGTATTGCTCCGCAGCTTGCAAGGGCCGCGGAGTGCCGTCCGCCAAGAAGCGTTCGGAATACGTCATCGCCTATCGGGCGAGAAGGCGCGAGGAAGACCTTCGTCGCGTTCGCGCGCTCCTCAAGGGCTGCAAGAATCGAGCTGACCGGTACGCGCTTCTAAGGCGCACATTCCCGGGAAGACCGGCGAAATCTATCCTCTTACGGCGAGCCGAGAAGCGTCTCGGCGCCCCGCGAAGGACGCCCGGGAAACGGACGCGCTGAGTATTGCACGCTCGGCCAGCTGCCGGATCGTCCTTTGGACGGAACCGCTTCGCTCTCCCTCACCTCCTGTGTGTGTCGCGGTAGGGACTGGGGTTGCCCTCGGCCCCTACCGCGACAGCAAGGTGGACCGAAGATCTCATCTACTGAGAGGACGGGTCAGTGTTTCGGACGCCTGAGCTAGAAGCGACCGCCGTTCACACCGCGATCGCCAGGCCCTCTCGACGCGCAGCGCGCGCCAGCCGCTCGTCGAAGCACACGAATCGAATCGTGTCGATCGCCTGACCCGCGGCGAGTGCGGCCGCGAGCTGCACGGCATCATATCCACGCAGCGCGTGACGCTCGCTGAGCGAGGCTGCCTGACGAACGACGGCATCGCTCACCTCGACGATCGAGTATCGCGCCCAGTCCTCATCGAATGCTCGAGTCAGCGCGCGGAGATCTGCCGCGGAAAGCAGACGCTCGCGGCGAGCGCGAGCAAAGGCGGCGCGCACCTCCGCGTAGCTGATGCGCACCGTCAAGAGACCATCGGCCGCGACAACGAGCTCGCGAACCCTGTCGGACGCCGTCTCGGCCACGTAAACCTTCACGACCGCGCTGGCGTCGAGATAGAGGATCACCGCCGATCTTCGATTATCATGTCGGAGACGAGACGTCCCTTGCGCCGCAATCTCAGCGGCGGGTTTCGTCCGGGCCTGCCGACTCCCAGTGTAATCGCGCCCATCGATGCGAGGCGGCGCAGCGCTTCCCGCTCGGGATTCGTCTCTATGGGAACCAGACGCGCGATGGGCTTCTTGCGGCGGTCGGCGATCGTGATCGACTCCCCATGCGCCACGGCACGAAGGTAAGCGCTCATCCTGGCACGGACCTCGCGGACGCCGACGATCTTGTCGACCTTACTCATGTAGTCACGATAGGCGGTCGCGGTGACTACGTCAATGAGGAGCGGGATGCTCGAAGGTCGTTGAGCTCGCGGACTACCTCCGACACCACCCCATGCGGAAATCCTACAATAAGGACACGAAAGCTCGGTCAGGGCGTTGGGGGCATCGACCATGTGAAGCGGCAACGGCGAGTCGATGACCTCACGAGCGAATGGGTAGAGAAGCGCGCCCAGTGCATGCGCTCGGTCGGCGTCCACCGAAAACGGAAAGTCTCCAAAGAGCTCCTCGAGCATCCGCCAACCTGAAGACATGAACCTGCGCGGTTTCCGGCTCCACCCCCTGAAAGGCGATCTCAAGGGTTTTGGAGCGTGACAGTCGGGCGAACTGGTGCGTCATCTTCCGATTCCAGGAAGGCGACACTTACGACGTCGACCTGATCGACTACCACTAAGAAGGAAAAAGGCGATGCCCATGAAGAACCCACCGCATCCCGGCAGAATCGTCCGGCAAGAGTGCATTGAACCTCTGGGCCTCAGCATCACTGAGGCGGCCGAGCGGCTTGGCGTGAAGCGCCAGACCCTCAATAACCTCGTCAACGGCAAGGCCGGGATCTCCCCGCAGATGTCGATACGTCTGTCCAAGGCCTTCGGCAGCCGCCCGGAGGTCTGGCTTGGCCTCCAGATGCAGTACGATCTTGCCCAGGCCGAGAAGACGGCTCACCGCATCAAGGTCCACAGAATCACAGCACCGACCGGCAGCGCAGACCGCGCGCCGGCATAGAGAAACGCGACAGGAAGTCTGCGCCTGCTGATCCTCGCCCCTAGCATGAGTAGCTCTCCACGAGCAGGTATTGCGACCGCTCGTGGTCGGCGCAACTGGTGCAACGGACTGAGCCCTGAACAAGCATTTGTCGCACTCGTACAAGCGGCGCAGTTCCGATGTCTTATCGACCCGGGGATACCGAGTTTTTCAGGAAGCTGCTGGTCTAGGGGTGTGGAGAGCTGAAATTCTCCTCATAGATCACTCGCCTATTACTCCACACCTTTTGCAGCGATGCTCTGGTCCGACCGACCTCGCCCAGTTTCTTCCACAATGGTTCGGACATGGACTGCCCCCCTGGTCGCCCGCCTTTGCCGGCGGTTGGTCGAAAACAAAAACGCCCCAGAGGCCATGCCTCCTGGGGCTCCAGACAAACCTCCATCGTTGGGCTATCTACTTACTGTTAGCCAGCCGTTGTCCGTGTAGTACGGAAGTGCTACTAGAAAGCATGGTGAAGCAGCTTACTCTGCGACGGGCGGGGGGGTCTATCGGTGCGACCCTGCCGAAGGACATGGTTGACCGGCTACACCTGGAGCCCGGAGATCGCGTGCTGGCCGTGGAAAGCGAGCAGGGAATCCTGATTACGCCCTACGATCCCGAGGTTGAGCGAGCCCTGGCGATTGCACGACGGGTCGCCAAGAAGTACCGAAACGCCCTGCGCGAGCTGGCGAAGTAACTCATGCCCCGCCGCCGTTGGGAACCCGCGTGGGTAGAGCGCGTCGTTCTCGACGCGGTTCATCTCGACCAACTGCGGGAGCACGGCGGCCTGCCCGGGATTCGGGACGAGAACGCGCTCGAATCCGCCGTCGCGCGTGCCAAGCAGCGCTGGCACTACGAGCCGAAGTGCGACCTTCCGAGGCTGGCAGCGACCTACGGATGGGGACTGGCAACGAGCCACCCCTACCGCGACGGGAACAAGCGAGTTGCCTTTCTTGCGATGGCGATCTTCCTCGAGCTGAACGGCTGGCGGCTGGAAGCGCCAGAACCCGACGTCGTTCAGGTCATGCTCGGTGTGGCGGCGCACCGCGTCAGTGAACGAGAACTCGCCGCATGGCTGCGAGCTCATGTCGTAAAGACGAGGTCACGTTGAGGCTGTCAACGGCCTGCGGTTGAGCGTAAGTGCTCGCCGCGCCCCGTGTAGCACAGCGTAAGGGGATGGCCGAGGATCGGCGCGGATGAGATGGGGTGGCGGGAGGCGAACAGCGAAGCCTACGGCGCGAGGAGATCGGCGGGCAGGGTAACCGTACCGGGATTGTCGATCGCGCGTCGCGCGGCCTGACGGAGATATTGAGCGGGCTCGACTCCTTCGACGAGCTTGGCCGACTCGATGAGGCTGTAGAAGAGCGCGGCGACCTCGGTTCCCCGCTGGGATCGGGACCCGTAGTGGTTCTTGCGGCCCACGGCGACGCCGCGCATTGCGCGCTCGGTGTGATTGTTGTCGCTCGGGATCGCCGGATCGACGAGAAATCTCGTCAGCCCCGGCCAGAGCTCGAGCGTGTAGCCGATCGCTCGGCCGAGCGAGGAGCGGGGAAGCGCCCTGCGGGTAAGCAGCCAGTCGCGGATGTCCTTCACGATCGGCGCCGACTCCGTGCTGCGCAGCTCCCCGACACGGGCGATGCGCTCGGACGCCAGTGCCTGACGACCGCGATGCTGCCGCCGGAGCCGGAGAAGCTCACCGAGGCGGCGCTGAACAAGCTCCTCGACATGATGCTGTCGCAGGGCCGCAAGAAGTAACGACCGCCGCTCCTGCGATGTAGTAGCCCCTGCCTCCTCTTGGGCCTGGGGCGCCGCTGCGGAGGATCTCGCGCGCCGGCAGCAGCATCGCGATCGCGAGCATGAGTGCCTTCGCCAGGGCGAACTCGAGCCAAGAAAAAGAGGGGAGGCCCGGCAGCAGCCGAAGGCACGAGGGCCCTCGCGGCTACTGCCGGCGAGAAATGACGACGAGATGCTTGGCTGAGATCGAAGAGCGTCGTGGCTCGTGTTCATCGGACCGATCCGCGTGATCACGACTCCGATCCGGCTGATCACGAGGCCGAGCTTCGTGTTCACCATCGACCGATCCCGGTGATCGCGTCGCTCCGATCCCCGTGTTCACGATCGGCCGAAACATGCAAAAGAGGATACGCGTCTGCCTGCTAGCGTCAAATGACCGGTTCGCGCAGCAAGCCTGGTAGTCGTGTAGCGAAGCGCATCGTGCGCATCAGACACTCGCGAATCTGAAACGGTAGCCTGGGGACCTCATTGAATCGGCCACCCCTTCTGACGGTCGCCTCAATCGGGTTCGGCCAACGTAGGCGGAGAGCCTCGAGCACCCCGCGAGGATTGCGCAGATGATGCTCCATCGGAGCGAGCATTCCGTCAGGTAAGCGCCTCCTGCCCCATTGCCTGAGAATCGCGGCCACGAGCCAGCGCGGTAGACACGTCGACCGCTGTTCGACCGGCGTCCCTTCTACGCGCGCGCCGAGCAACTGATGCGCCAATCCGATGGCGCAAGCGACCCAGTCCGAACGGCGTGGATCGCCGCTCAAAAAATAGGCCCAGTCGAAGTCTGCCGGGCGCGACTCCAGCGCCACCGCGATATCGCAAAGCCAGAGCGGCCGCCATGCACCGTGATGAAGCATGTGCACGCACAGCAAGCGGAGGTGGTCCTCCGGCCCGAAGATCCGCACCTCCATTTCGCCGCATTTGACCACCTGCGAGCGGGTATACACCTCGTCGAACCCGCGATCGTCGAGCTCGAGCGACCCACAGTGCAAGTCCACCGGGCATCGCGGAGCGTCGGATCCCGCGAACGCTGCTGCTGCGGCAGCGTAGTCCTGTGGGCGCATGTACAAGTCGAAATCCCCGTAAGGGCGAAGTGCAGGCTCCGGGTACAGCCGTGCTACTGCCCATCCTTTTCCCAATAGGGCCGTTAGTCCGGATGTCTTGAGAAAGATACCGAGCTGGCTGATGTCGCGCTCATTTAGAGCCGCCTGAAGGACCTGCAGCCGGTACGCTTGCCGAAGCTCGCGCGCGAATGGAAACGACCCGGAATCGAGATGGCATAGGGCTCTCCACGCCAAAGCCGCCGTTCCGGTTTGGAAAAGGAGCGGTGCGATCTCGCGGAGTTCCCCAGTGCACCTGTCGATCCCCGAAGTCGACCGGCTCAACCAATGCTCCAATATCCTAGCTATTCGCCTACCTCGTTTCATCGCCACAACGAACATTCACCTACCACAACCAACCGAGACCGTCGTCGAGATTACTGCGAGGCCCATTATTGCGCCTCCGGCGATGCCGCTCGGGGTACGAGTCGGCGCAGGCGTCAGCGGGTGGCGCGGGAGAAAAGGCTCGCACGAGAGAGGATGATGATCTTGCTAGCATTCACGGCACACAGACATCGCTCTGGCCCGGGGTTGGAAAGCGGCAGTGATTGGAGCAACACTGATTGTTCTTGGTGCAAGGTGAACCTAATGCAAGGCAGGTAGCCGCTTGAGCTGCCCTCGGAGCAACCACCGACAAGATGGCAGGCACGGCAATAGCGGCGGCGAGCCCCATTTGAACCAACTCCCGTCGCGACAGTCGTTTCACGCCAGACCGCAGGTCCAGCTTCTCTTCGAGCAGGCGAGCCTTCTCCAGTCGCTCCAGCGCGAACCACACCACCTCATGCTTCACGGGTGTCTGCAGCTCCCGTTCGAGGAGCACGGCCATTTCGGCGACACTCGTCCGTCCGTCGCAGTGCTTCCAGACGAGGCCGGCTGCACGATTCAGGCAAAGCGCCTTATGGCGCTTCAGGTCGTAAACAAGCGTCTCATCCGGCAACTCCTGGACAACGATGTCTTCTCTACGCGCCTCAGGCAATGGTCGTCTTGTGTCGGTCATGATCGATACTCCATCTGCGAGTTCTCCAACTCGATCTGGCGCTGGCCCTTCGGGGTTACTATCGCGCCATGCCAGGTCCGCACTCGATCGAGCAATGTTTCTACGACCTCAGCAGCATCGCCGCGAGGGCCTTTCAGCACTTGCGCTCCCAGCACTACCGCCCGGAGTGCCGCCAGAGTGCGGCCGGGCTGCCGGCGGGCGGGCACCGCATTCGCGAGCAGCGCCAATGCGCCCTCCCCGGCGGACAATCGGCGAGCTCGCCACGTCGCGCCGGCTTTGTAGTGAGTCAGCAGAATCAATCCCACCGGTAGAGGCTCGACTCCAGTACGGCCGCCGAGCGCCTCCGCCCACTGTTTCGTCTGCTTCGTCGCGCCCTCGTTGCGGATGCCGAGAGGCTTCGGGAACGGATGCACGAGGCCACGTGCATCCAGAACCGCGTACTCGTCCGAGTAGAAAGTTGCGCCCGCGCGGACGAGCTCCCGGACCAGCGTGGTCTTGCCCGTGAAGCTTCGCCCCGGGATCACGACGGCGCACCCTCGCCATCCCACCACGCCTGCGTGGATGAAGGTTCGGCGGCGCGCGTTTTCCGCGACATGGAGTTGCAGGTTCGACTCGAGAGTTTCACAGATCGAGTCCAGATTCGACGCCCGACCTACGACGTCGGAATCCCCATAAAGCAGGTGGAAGCGGCGCAAACCGGGTCGCGGCGCGCCTTTGCCGACCAGGAGCGAATACAGTCGTTCGACAACTGGTGAAGCCGTAGGCTTCCAGCCAGGCGGTAGAAGCTCCCGGAGCCGCCCCAACATCTCCGGCCTGTTGGTCCGGATCCCTACCCGGACTCCATAGGAAACCAAGGAGAATCCTGCCGCCCACCCGAGGCGGTCGATCTTCTCCATTCAACCGGACTCCCATCTGAGCTTCGGCAATCGTGACACGACTCAGGCCTCTACGCGTGGGCGAAGGTCGCCACACTCTGCTCGACCAAGGCGCCTATCTGCCTCGACTTGCTTAACCACAAGCAACCCGCCTCAAGCCACGCGACGTGCTGGGCCGGGCCGCCGACGTTCAGGCGGTCGATGATGCGAAGAACTTTCAAGGGGCGAAGTGGCCGACCAGCTGCCGCGGGGCGCGGGGTTGCGCGAAGGAAATGCCTTCGCCCACGGCCAGGCGTCGGAACCTGCGTCGCTCGAGCCCGACCATCGCGAAGATCAAGAGCCACGGCATCAGTGTGGCGCGATAGCGATAGCCGAGGCCGATGTTGCTGAAGATGAGACTGTAGAGCGTGCCCATCGCCAGCAGGAAAAGAAGCAGAGGCATCACGTCGAGGGCCCGTTTCCGCACACACCACGCCATACCCGGAAGGAGCCCACACACGACGAGCCACCACCAGACGACGACCTCGGGCAGCGTCAGCAACAGCCTCAGGCTCGCGCCGCCGAGCTGCCAGGGGAACGGCGCGAGCAACAGATTCGCGCCACCCACGAGAACCGACATGCCGAAGCCCTGTGGCGTCTGCATGTCGTAGTCGATGATCACGCCCGAGCCCGCCGTTCGCGCGGTGTAGTCGCGGGTCTCCTGAAGAGTCTTCAGGTTGTACTGCTCGACCGCGGGCATGTGCTGAGCGGCCATTCCCGAACCCAGCATGACGCCTACGACGATCGCGGCGATCACGAATGCCGATGCTCCCGTCTCACCCGTCCTCCCCGTCCTTCCGACGACTAGGGACAAGACCACCACGCCGGCGGTCATGTACGCGGCGTAGAAGCGAAAGGCGACGAGCAGGATGACGATGGCTCCGCAGAGGAACACTCGGGCGATCGAGAAGCCGCTGCGCTTGAGCTGGAGGCAAATGTACAGAGCCAGAGCCTCGAGAAGGATGACGATCGGCTCCTTGATGGTCTGCGCGGCCCAGACGACGAGCGACGGCATCACGCACGTCCACCAGGCCGCCCGCCTGGCGACCCACTCGGAAAACAGCAGTGCGCCGGCCCGATACACCACCACGGCGGTGGCGGCGCCGCAGACGTTGCTCACCACCGCGGCGGGCAGCCGTGCAGGTAGGTTAGTGAGATAGAAGACGACCCCGATCAGGTACTCGTAGCCGTAGTTACCGAAGGGATGAAGGAACGGCGCGTTGCACTCGTAAGCCACCTCGAAGATGCTGAGGTCGCGGCGAACCCAATCACCGTGGAGGACGACGCCACCCATCCAGCCCCAGGAGTCCTCTTCCTTGATGACATCCAACAGCCCGAACTCGTAGATGAGGAGCGAGGCCACGAAGCGGGTCAAGAGTGCGGCCACAAAGAGTGACAGCTCGAACCTCTTGGTTGCCTCATCCTTAGCTGTTAGCGCGATAACCTTCGCGAACGTCAAACCGAGGATCATGAGCACGACGAGGGACTGAACGAATCCCGTTTCATTCAGGATCTCCGGCAGAGTATCGAGCAGATGATTCATATCGATCCGCCGTTTCCGGCGGCGGCTCGCAGAACCTCCGCCAGCGAGCGGGCCGATCGCTTCATCGAGAACCCTTCCTCGATCGTGCGCCTGCCCGCTGCGCCTAGCCGCTCTCGCAACGATCGCTCCGCAATAAGGAGCCCGATGCTCTCTTCCCAGTCTCGCGCCGTCGAAGCCAGCAGGCCGTTTTCACCATGTCGGATCAGCTCCACGCTGGCGCCCGCCGCCGAGCACACCACGGGAATGCCCATTCCCATGCACTGAAGCGCCTTGAACGCAGACTTGCCCCGCGTCCACTCGTCATCGGGGAGCGGCACGATACCGATGTCGAATTCCGCGAGGTCTTCGACCTCTCGGGCGGCCGACCAGCGCTTCCAGGTGACCGGCACGCCGTCGAGCGCAGGCCGGTGCGCAGACACGACGCGGACTTCGACGCGATGCCGCTCGACGATCCGCCGCAGCACGGGCGTGAAAGCTTCGAGGTGGGCCTGCGATGTCGCGCTGCCCGTCCAGCCGATGACGACCCTGCCCACCGCGCGAGCGGGCCGCTTCGGCGCATAGAGATCGGTATCGATGCTGCTCGGCACGACGGTGACGTTCCCGTTGTACCGCCGCGCATAGCTCGCGAGGTGCTCGTTACCGGTCACGACGTGTCGGCTCATCCGGCAGAGCGAAGCGGTCTTGCCCGGAAACTTGAGCCATCCGAAGATCCGGTTCGCCACGGTCGTGTCGAGCAAGTAAATGGCGTCGTCGAAGTCGAACACCATCGGTTTCTTGCGAGCAATCAGCCGTTCGATCAAGGCCGGCCCCGCAAGGCAAGCAGCCCGATGGAGCAGCACGACGTCGAATCGCCCGACCTGGCTCACCGCTGCGAGACGGCGCGCTGTCGCGCGCGTGACCATGCGAGCTTTTTCAGGCCAGCGCCGCGGGCTGTAGAGCAGCTCGAGGTCTTTCTCCTCCAGAAACGGCCAGAGCTCGACGTCGATCCCGTCGCTCGCGAGGATCGGCTGCCACTGCTCGATGCGGTAGCGCTGGCTCGGCGTGATGCCTTGAGGATACGGCACCAAGGCGCAAACCGAGAGCCTTCTGGCCGAACCCGGATCTCCGATCGATCGGATCGCGCTTTCGACGACGGCTGCCCTGAGCGAGATCACGAGCACCGGTTGTGCTCGAGCCAAGTCTCGAGCGTGAGCAGCGCCCAGAGCTGATGCCCGTAGTCCGCGGTCGCCGCGAAGTGTTGCTCGGCCATCGAGCGGACGGGCTCGGGGCGGAGCCACTCGTAGATGCGCGCGCCGGGATCGAGCAGGCGCTCCTCGACGAGCGGGCGCCATTCCTTGCGGAACCAGGTCGGCAACGGAATGCCGAAGCCCATCTTGCCACGCTTCTGGATCTCGTCGGGAAGAAGATCATGAAAGGCGCGCCGCAGGATGACCTTCGTCGTACCAGTGCGGAGCTTCAACCG
Organism: uncultured delta proteobacterium; assembly: GCA_963745025.1. GTDB lineage: Bacteria > Desulfobacterota > Binatia > JACPRU01 > JACPRU01 > CAVQIG01. The sequence continues at coordinate 65,367 of CAVUWD010000002.1, read as the reverse complement.
ATCCGGCAAGCTCGCCGCCAGCTCCATCACCGCCGTATCGAGGAATGGCGAGCGCAGCTCGAGGCCGTGCGCCATGCTGCAGCGGTCGGCTTTGGGGAGTAGGTCGTCGAGCAGGTAGGTGCGAAAGTTGAGATCGAGGACACGCGCCAGCGGCGACAGCTCGCGCGTCCGCTCGAGCGGCTCGCGGAAGCTGTCCGCGAGCTTACGATCATCGATCTCGGCCGTCAGCTCCGGGCGCAGTAGCGAGCCGACCTCGCCCGCGAAGAAGCCGATCCAGCGGAGCATCCGCTCCTCGAGAGGCAGCGACGCGGCCTCGACGAAACGTGCGAAGCGGCGTGAGGCGCTGCGCGGATTGACGTGGTGCGGCAGCCGCCGGGCCAGCGACGCGGCAAGCCCGAACAGAGCCGCCGGCACGCGCTCCGAGAGCACCGCCGCGTAGAAGCGGAGATAGCCCGCGAACAGCTCGTCCCCGCCGTCGCCGACGAGCGCCACGGTGACCTCGCGCCGCGCCAGCTCCGATACGACGTACGTCGGGATCGCGGAGGAGTCGCCGAAGGGCTCGTCGTAGGCGTCGACGAGCCGGTCGACGAGGTCGATCGACTGCGGACCGACCATGAACTCGGTGTGCTGCGCGCCGAAGCGGCCCGCCGCGAGCCGCGCGTACGACGTCTCGTCGTAGGCGGGATCGTCCGAGTAGCCGATGCTGAAGGTGCGCGCGGGAGTGCTCGCGGCCTCGCTCATCAGGCCGACGACGATCGTCGAGTCGACGCCGCCGGATAGAAACGCGCCGAGCGGGACATCAGCGATCATGCGCCGGCGCACCGCGGCCCGCATGCGTGTGCGCAGTTCTTCCTCCGCCTCTTCGGCGCGAATCGGCCGAGGCGTGAAGTCAAGATCCCAGTACGACCACTCGCGGGCGCCGCGGTCTGTCTCGAGCACGAGGCAGCTCGCCGGCGACAGCTTGCGGATGCGCCGGTAGAAGGTGAGCGGCGCCGGCACGTAGCCGTAGGTCAGGTAGAGCGGCAACGCGCTCGGGTCAATCGCGCCGTCCGCCGCCGGATGCTTGAGGATCGCCTTGATCTCCGAAGCGAACAGCAGCCGCTCGTCGTCGCGATAGATGTAGAGTGGCTTCTTACCGGCTCGGTCGCGGGCGAGGAATAGGCGCTGCCGCCGCTCGTCCCAGACCGCCAGCGCGAACATGCCGTCGAGGCGCTCGGGCAAGCGGTCGCCCCATTGCTCGTAGCCGTGAACGATGACCTCGGTGTCGCTGCGGCTGCGGAACGCGTGGCCGTGCGCTTCGAGCTCTCCGCGGAGCTCCGTGAAGTTGTAGACCTCGCCGTTGAAGACCACCCACACCGAGCCGTCCTCGTTCGACATCGGCTGCTCGCCGGTCTCGAGGTCGATGATGCGCAACCGCGTGTGGCCGAGAACACAGCGGCCACTGGGTGCGACGTAGGTCGAGCGGCAGTCAGGGCCGCGGTGGTGGAGGCGCTCGGCCATGCGGATCGCAGCGTCCCGATCGACGCCGGACCATGAGACCTCGCCCGCTATGCCGCACACGAGCCCGCTCCTACATTGGCAACGGTCAAGGGAAGTGCCCGCATAAGAGTGACTTCCGACTGGAGACGATGAGATCGCGGTTGAACAGCCTCCAGAGAATTGGAAGGGTCGGAAGGGTTTCCTGCCAGTATTGCGGCAGGGGCCGCTTCGACAAGGGTTGAAACGTCAATTGTGGGGAGTGGAAGAGCTGCTCGCGAAGCATCCTGCTCAGCTCATTGTACGTGGTAAGGCCGTGGTGTTGATTGTCAGGATTGTTTCGAGTGTGCTCGATGTGAATCCCGAGTGGCGAGCGCCCTCGAACCAGCGCAGCCATTCTCTTCAGCAGGTTCGTTAGCCTGAGGTAAATGAGATTTGGCGTCTTGATGACAAAGGTGCCGCCGGGTCTGAGGACTCTGTAGACTTCTGAAAAAAAGGTGCGCTTCTCGTCCCGCGAGATGTGCTCGACGAAGTCTCCGCTGATCACGCCATCAAGGGACGCGTCTTCGAACAGAAGTCGAGTTGCCGTGCCTACCCGCAAGGATCCCTGCAGGCCGTGACGCTCCAATGCGGCCTGAGCTTCTGTCGTTGCCTGCTCCGAGATGTCTTGGCCCGACACGAGGGCGCCCATCTTGGCTAGGACGACCATGTAGAGGCCGGAACCGCACGCCACGTCCAGGATGGCTCTGTCGCGCACGTCACCGAGTGCGAATAGTGCGAGATCTCTTCGTCTCAACTCGTCGAAATCCCGCCTATACGTGCCGTCCCACGCGATTCGGGCGGTGTGAAAATAACCGCGAAACCAATAGTCAGGATCGTCAGCGAGATCCTTCCACGGCTTCAAAGGCGTCGAATCCCAACTCTTCTCTGTGTTCATCGTTTCGGATCCCTAATCCAACTCAACACCGCTACGGTTTACTGAACAAATCTCCTCGTAGAGAGCGGCGTAGGCTTCCACACCGTGCGCGAGCGAGTACAAGCGCTGGGCGAGCGCGCGTGCCGCTACGGCGCGATCGGGGCGAGCGGTAGCGGCCAAGAGGCGAGCGGCAATCTCCGACGGAGACTCCGACCCGGGATCGAAGGGGAGCGCCACGGGCGATCCAGACAGGTGCTCCGCAACGTCTCCCACGCAGCCGGTAGCCGCTGCGGCGAGCCCGCATGCGAGGTACTCCCCGAGCTTCACCGGCATGCTGCCGCGCTTTGCCGGGTCCGGCCGGACGACGGCCAGGCCGGCGTCACACGCACCGAGCCAGCGCGGCATGTCGGAGTGATCGACGCGACGCACCAGAGCCCCTGCCCGAAAGGTTTCGTTGAGCGAACGAGCGAGATCCAACTCACGGGTGAGAACGACGAAGCTGCCTCCTGACCGGCGCGCAAATTCTGCACCGACCTGGAACGTGTAGGGCGCCAGGTACCAAGTGCTGAGCGCACCGGCATGCACGATCGCGGGACCCGCCGCCAGCCCGAGCTCGGCTTTAGCCGCCGCTGAATCGCTGCTGGGGCGGAACGCATCGAGGTCCACGCAAGGGGGAATGACCCGGACCCGAGCCGGTGCGGCGTCTCGATGGGCTCCGGGCAACGCGCGCGCCCCGGCTCGGCTGACAACGGTGACCGCATCGGCGCTGGCAAGAAGCCGACGCTCAACCAAGCGGGCCAGTCGAACCACGGCAGAGCCGGCACGCCACATTCCCGACTCGATCCTTTCATCCACCATGAAGCTGCGAGTGTCGAAGACCAACCTCGTGGCATGTAAGCGTTGCGAGAGAAGACCCATGAGCCCCGGCACGTACCCCCGAAGGTGAAGGATCTTCGCTCCGCGGTGCCGTCGCGACCATCGGACGATTTCCCGAGCGCCGAGGGCCGCGTCGAGCAACGTCGCCGGCACCGTGGGCCGGCGGTGGTAGCGGAGACATCGCCAGGTGACGCCACTGCTCGCGAATCGGCGCCTTAACGTCTCGCGGCGGGGAGCATCGTTCAGGTCCCTCGCCTTCTCGAACGAGAGGACTTCGATGGAAAACCCCTGGGCCGCGAGGCCCTCGACGTAGGGCAGCACCTGCGCGGCGCCGAGCGGCTCCAACAGGCCGTCGTAGGACACGTAGAGCACCCGCGAGGGCCCCGCGCTCGATCCCTTCAGCCCAGCATCGCGGGTCAAACCCGCAAGCGCACCACAGGTCAAAGGATCTCTCGATCCCAGTGTATGTCGTCGCGCAGGAGCTTCGCCGGAGACCCCACCCCGAGCGAGTTCTCGGGGAGCTCTCCGGTCACAACCGACGCTCCACCGACGACGGACCCGTTGCCGATCCTGCTTCCCTTGAGCACCAACACACGTGTTCCGAGCCACACGTGGGCTCCGATCGTCACGTCCGCGGCCGGGTTGATGCGCTCCTTCGTCGCACGATCGATGATGGAATGGGAGTCCCCGTTTCGGATCTCGACTCCATTCGAAAACAAACAGTCTTCCCCGATTTCCACCCGGCCACCTTCGGTCACGCCGATTTCGACACCGTAGAAGCTGCTCCGCGATCCCACCCTCACGGTTCCCCCATCATTGTGAAAGGCGAATTCGCCGCCTCGAGCGGACGCGTCCCTGCCGATCCACAGACGGTGGCGAGAGCCCTGCACTAGGATTCGCGTTCCGACCAGCCGAGCGTTCGGCATGATCTCGACCGAATTGTCGTCGCCTCGGATCTCGATCACGCAGCCGCGGAGGACCGCACCCCACGTGACGACCGAGTTCCGCCGTCCCCGGACCCGGGATCGGCTCGTCGCGCTGTTGACCACCGATCGCAAGACCATGCGCAGGGCGTGCAGCAACTGATGGAGACGCGACCCGGTGATGGCGAGGGATATCGGCTCCCTCTCGCGTTCGATCGATTCCGTGCTCATGTTCCGCCGCGCGGCTTCTACCCGCCTTCGAACCACCTGGACAACGATCTGTGCTCCCACCTATAGAAGGGCATCGCCAGGCCGATCGTAGTTTTCAGCGTCACGTACATCGGGGATCTCGTCCTCGCGACCCTGACGTTCGACGCACTGGCAAAGCGATCGGGGCATCCATTGACCGTGGTGACCGCACCCGCGCCGGCACCGCTGCTCACCGCCGATCCCCGCGTGCGAGCGGTGCGTCTGGTGCGCTCGTCGCGAGCGCTCATCTGGTGCGCCGAGGTGGTGAGGGAATTCGCGCGGGCGAAGCGCGCCGGCGAACGGATCATCAACCTGGAAGTGTACCCACCCCGCTGGCGGTTCCTGCGTGCTCTCTGCCGATGGGGATCCTGCGAGGCGCGCGCAATCGATCTTCCGTCCCTGCAAGCGGACGAGCTGAACGCGCTGCGCAAGGCACCCGTCGCTCTGCCTCATCGGAGCTCCTACTATGCTGGAGCCGTCGGACTGCCGACCGATGATCCTCCGCGGCCGCGGTTGAAGTTGCCGCCGGGGGCGCTCGCGCGCATCGCAGAACGCCTCGATGCGCTTACGGTCGACGCCTCGCGCCCGCTGGTCGTCGCTCATCCGGGGTCTTCCAGCCATGCCCGACGCGCGCCATTGCCGCTCTTCGCCGAGACGCTGGCGCGGATCGCCGCGGAGCGTCCCGTCGCTATCGCAGTCGTCGGGAACGCTGCGGAAAAGCTGCTCGCCGCCTCGCTGCTCGAAGCTCTTCCCTCCACGCCCCACGGCAGCTCTTGGGCGGGAGAACTCTCGCTCGTCGAGACGGCGGCGTTGTTGGCTCGGGCGGATCTCTTCGTCGGTAACGACTCTGGGCCGCTCAAGCTCGCCGAGGCCGTGGGAACGCCCACGCTCTCGTTCTGGGGGCCCAGCGCGCCGGGCTTCGCCGGACCACGTGGCGAGCGCCACCGCGTCGCTCACTTCGAGGACCCTCCGGCTGCGGCCGCGGCCGGCGCGCTCGCGCTGCTCGACCATCCGCGTTGCGGGTCTGCGGGCTGATCCACGCCGTTCGCTCGCTCGGGCTTCCGCACGATCAACTGGATCTGTGCCATCCGATCGTCGGGAAACGTCGTCTGGTCGATCGGCATGCCCAAGGCATTGAAGAGAATACCGAGCCTCCGCCTGGCCGTGGCAGATTCGATCCGCCTCGACAGCCACCGATAGAGCGTGAACAGACGCAGCGCCCAGCGGCCGGGCGTGTGCCGGACGAGACGACGATCGTAGCCGCGGTCTTGCAGCTCGAGATTGACGATCTCTCCTGGCAGCGAGCGCGCGAGGTCCAGCAGGTTCTGGGAAACAGGGGACCAAGAGCAATTCTTGTGGATCGTGAAGGTCCACTTGTGGTCGTCGTTGAAAAGGCTCGGAAAGATCCCCTGCTCGTAAAGATCCTCGTCGGGCACGAGGACGATCAAGTGTCCCCCCGGCCTCACCAGCGAAAACCACTCGGCCAACGCTGCGCGGGCGTCGACCATATGCTCGAGACAGTGCGCCGCGAAGACGAAGTCGTAACGCTTGCTCACGACAGCGGAGATGTTGTTCGCGTCGCCGTCCGACCGGTCGAATCGATCCACGCCCGGAAGGACTCGGATCATCTCCGCAGCCGATGTCGATCCCCTCACCCGCCAGGAGACCTAGCACCCGTTCGTCCCAAATCCGGCGGGTCTTACTCGCTTCGTGGGTCACACGCGTTCAGCCCCGCGTCGATCTCCCCCGATGTCCCGAGCGACGACCGAGCTCCGGCGATGGCCGCCCAACAAGCGGTAGGCATCCAGTACGGCCGGAGGCAGCATCCAGACGACCCAGCCCTTGACGCGTTCGAGACGCTCTTGACTCGTTGTTGGGCGCGACGGTTCGCGCTCCCGATAGAGCTCATCCCACCCGCGTTGTTCGGGGCAACGAAAGTCCACAAGCTCGCGTTCCTTCCGGGCAAGGATCCAAGCTAGCGTATCTCGAGCTGAACCGGGTGTTACCACTGGCTCGCCCTCGGGGGCCGTAAAGCGCAAATACTCGACCCCGAAGCCATTTACGTTCACCGCTTGCTCCAAAGTGCTTCAGTCGGCTCGAAGCTCGTCGTCCGGCGCGGAGAAACTTGACCGGATCACCCTCCACCGGTCCCATCCCCTTCGCAGCAATGGAGGGGCACGAGTATACAGCAGGTTCTTCCAGCCGCGATGTTGCCACACGTAGATGCGAGCGAACATTGAAAAGCGGTTGATCGAACGACCGGACACTCGCTCCGCATCGCGGACGGCGCTCGCGCAGATCCATGCGATCCTCTCGCTCCGGAACGGTCGCTCTTTGCGAAGCATGTTCGCCAGCGCCATCGCCCGAACCGTCTTCCGGCCGACGTAGTGGTAGTAGAACGTCGCACCCGGAACGACGATGAAATCGCCGCGGCACGCCAGATACGCTATCAGCGCCCAGTCTGCGGCATGATCGCAATCGTACCAGCGATACTGCCGTAGATACCGAGCTCGAATGAGTCCGTAGATGTGATACGGGGCGCAGCACGCCTGTTTCTTTAGGCGCTCCGCAAGCGGAAGGTCTCGAAACGCGAAATCGTGGGCCAACGCGCACTGTCCGCCCGACATTCGGGGATCGCTTTCCAATTCGTCAAAGACAATCACATCGGAGAACGCGATGGAGGCGCTCTGCGAATCCAGAAGCCCGTTAAGCAGAACCTCCACGTAGTTCGTCGAGCGCAGATCGTCATGTGCAGCCCATAGAAAGAACTCCCCGGTAGTTGCCTCGAAGGCTGCACGGAAGTTCTCCAGCGCCGTCGTCGCCGTCTCATGCCGAACGACGCGGATCCGATGATCCTCTACGGCGAGCCGGCGCAAAATTTCGGGCGTCTCGTCGCTCGAGGCGTTGTCAGAGACCACGATTTCGAGGTTCCCGTACGATTGTCCGGTGATCGAGCGAACGGCGCGCTCGAGCGTGCGAGCGCCGTTTCGAACCGGCATCCCCACGCTGACGAGGGGCCGAGGGGAGTTAAGGCGGTCAGGGTTTTCGATCATGTCTTCCAGCTGGTATCGGGGCGCGCTCCTACAACACGCGATGCTTCTCGACCCAGGTCGCGATCGTGTCGGCCAAGACTTCATGACTGTGCGTGGCGAAATGGAGATCGCCGGATACGAAAAAATCAGAATCGCCGTTCATATTAATAGGAGCTTCGAAAACGACATCTAATGGCTTGCAGTCATCATCGCTTCTCCGTGCGACGCAACCAGGCTCCAGGCCAGTGCGTGACGTTCATCTTTAGCCCGCTTTCCGAGAACAACCACGGCGGCTGCTCGAGGACGAATTCGGGGTGGGCGGCGGCAAAATCGGCAGCGGCCGCCATAGGGTGATTCCACGTCCACTCTGGCTTGCCGCGCCGCACGTCGTGAAGGTCCTTCATGATGCCATCCGCCGCCACGATGTAAGACCCCGGGGCAACGAGATCGTGGTAGGCCGCGAGTTCGTCTTGGACATGGTTTTTCGCGTGGTTGGAATCAAGGACCACGAACGCTCTCTCGCCGGGCGTGACGAGGTCGTGAACACGTTTCACGATATCCGGTGCCGTCGAGCTGCCTCGGACGAGCGTGATATACGGCGCTAGTTCATGGGCCTCGATCGCCTCGCGGTTGTGGAAACGAATATCGATGTCGACTCCGATGACACGCCCCTTGCCAAGGATCTTGCAGAGGCTTGCATAGAACACCAGTGAGCCTCCGTGCGCCACACCTGTCTCGATGATGACGTCCGGCTTGACCCTATAGATCACCTCCTGCGTCCGGACTATGTCCTCTGGCAGTTGGATTATGGGCCGGCCGAGCCAGGTGAAGGTGTGCGAATACTTCTCCGCCCAGCCCACACGGAGCCACTGTAAGGACAGCAATTCGAACGCCTCGGGCGTATAAAGGTCGAGGGTTCGCGTGCGGCCGTCGCGCTCTTCGACAAGGGTCCGAGCATCGGTGTCTACGCTGAGCTTCATCTCGTCTCCAGCTCGAGAAGCGTGACATTGACCTCGGCTTGCGCCAACAGCTCATTGATCTCGCTGCGGTAGTTAGGGTTGGTGAGGACGGCGTGGCGGACGCCGCGCCGCGGCAGCTCTCGAAAATCGACGATCGGATGGCCCGTGCCCGGGACGAAGCACCCGTGCTTGCTCGGGTTGATGTCGACGACGCAATCGAAGATGTGGCGTTCGGGATCGGCGAGGTTGGCGAGCGTGGAACCCTTTGCGCCCGCGCCCCAAAGCGCAATGCCGCCGCTGTTCCGCCCCAGATCAGAGAGCTTCGCCACGATGGCGTGCTTGATCGAGGCCTCAGTCGATGCGAAACGCCGGGCGAGTTCGAGAACACCCCCACGACAGCGACGCATCCTCCAATCTGCGACAGGCTCGGCCTCGAGCCAGAGGTACTGGTCGCCGAACAACCGCCGTGTCCGGCGTACCGAAAAGCCCGCTGCCGCGAATGCCGACGCAAGGGAGTGCTCTGAAAAGAGCGAACAATGTTCGTAGAAGAAATCCCAGACGACACCGCCTTGGAGGATCCATTCGACGCAGGGGGTTTCAAAGAAGACGAGGGCGGCGGGTGATTGGTCGAGCGCGCCACGCACCGATTGCAGCAGCGCGACGGGATCCTCGACGTGTTCGATGACGTGGCGGCAGACCACCGCATCGGCGGGCACCGCACAGTCAGGGCCATAGAATCGCCGTTCGAATCGGATGCGGTCGTCGAGATCGGATTCAAGACCGCTGTAACTCGGATCGAAACCGACACCTGTGTTGGCAGCGTCGAGCGAAACCAGCTTCCTGAGAAAATAACCTTTGCCGCACCCCACCTCGACTAGACGGCGGTCTCGTAGGTCATTTCCGTTGACGAGTATTGCGAGCTCGTCGACATAGGTCGCAAAGTGCGGGGAGTGCGTCTGTGTGTTGTCGTAGTTGTGCCCGTAGGTCAGCAGCGAGGAGTCGAATGCGGCGTTGAAGACGAATTCGCACTCCGCACAGACGGTCATGGCAAGATCTCCGCGCGCGACGGCGACGGCCTCGGCCTGCGTGGAGACCAGCAGGTTCTGGTGCACGGGCACGCCGCGCCTCTCGAGGAATACTTCGAGACGGCCCGAGCCGCAGACAGGGCAGGAGACTTTCATCGTCATCGAGCGCGCACGGATACCGCCTCGCGCCACCAGGCGATGGTCTGCTCGAGCCCATCCTCGAGCACGTAGCGCGGCGAGAACCCCACCTCGTCCTGGAGGCGTCGAACGTCGGGCACCAGCCGCGGCGGGTCGTCGGCTCTTGCCGGGATCGCGCCGGGCCGCAGACGATCTCGCGCGCCGAGACGGTCAGCGATAGCGAGCGCGACCTCCCTGATCGGCAGGGAGCGGCCTGTGCCGAGGTTGACGGCCCCCTCGACAGAGCTGTCGAGGAGGGACGCGAAGGCCGCACCCACGTCCGCGACGTGCATGAAGTCACGCACCTGCTCGCCGTGCGACGTGCGCGCATCACCGCCGCTGAGCAGTGCAACGATCATCGAGGAGATGAGCCGCGACGGATGCTCGAATGGCCCGTAGAGATGGAAAATTCGTCCCCACACCGCAGAGAACCCGAACTCGCGCGCCTCCGACTCGACGGCAGCGCGAGCCGCATCCTTGGAGCGCCCGTACAATGAACAGGGCCGCAGTGGCGTCGATGTCTCGCGGCAGATGCCGTCGCCAACGGTCCAGTCGTACTCGGCACAGGAACCGGCGCCGACGAAGCGCTGACCGCCGATCGAGCCGAAGGCACGCGCGATCGTGCGGGTGGCGTCGAGCCACCGTGGGTTCTCGGGTGATTCCCAATACTTGCCGGCCTCCGTGTACCAGGCGAGATGCAGAAGACGAGTCGGGTGAACCTCGGCGAGGAGGCGCTCGGTTTGCACGGCGTCGAGCAAGTCGCATTGCCTCCAGACGACATCGGGCGCGCCGACTCGTTCGTGCGAGGAGACGGCAACGACCTCGAATCCGGACGAACGCAATGCAGCTACGGCCTGCCGGCCGACAAAGCCGGAAGCTCCCGTGACCAGGACGCGCTCAGCGGCTGCCGTCATGCGAGCGAGCCGCCGTGACGAGGAGAACCCTCACCGGCCGGCCTTACTTGTCGGCGCAGGGGGAAACGAGCGGTCTCGATCCGAGAGATGTGTGGCGGGCAACGGCCATTCGATGCCGAACGCTGGGTCGTTCCAAGTGAAGCCGCGTTCCGACGCTGGGTTGTACACGGTGGAGATCTGGTACGTGACCTCCGTATCGTCTTCGAGAGTTTGAAAGCCGTGGGCGAACCCGTTTGGGACATAGAGCGCCCGGCGACTCCCTGCGGCCAGCTCCACGGCGCACCAAGAGCGGTGCGTGGCCGAGTCCGCCCGCAAGTCGATGATGACGTCGTAGACCGCGCCGCGCAGGCAGCGGACGAGCTTCGCCTGCCCGTGAGGATCGGCCTGGTAGTGCATGCCTCGAATCGTCCCCTTATGACGATTGTAGGAAACCGCCGTCTGCACGATGCGGGTGTCCAGCCCGCGGGCCTCGAACTCCTCGCGGACGAAGGTCCGCTCGAAGTAGCCTCGCTCGTCTTCGAAGCGGTCGGCCTCGACGACGTACGCTCCGGGGAGCTCGGTCTCCGTGAAGATCACGAAACGATTCGGACCTCGGGGACGGGGATGATGAACCGCCCGCCTCGCCGCCGGTACTCCAGCTGCTGCGCGAGAACTTCCTCGGCGAGGTTCCACGCCAAGAGAAGGACGTAGTCGGGCTGAGTCTCGAGCAGCCGCTCCGGAGGACAAACTGGTACGCGAGGCCCGGGAATGAAGCGTCCCTGTTTGTGGGGACTTCGATCGACGACGAAGCTCACCAGGTCTCGGCTCAAGCCTGCGAAGTTCAGAAGCACGGTGGCCTTCGCGGCCGCACCGTAGCCGGCGATCCGCGAGCCGTTGCCGGCGAGCTGCTCGAGGAGCGCTCGCAGCGAGGCCCCGAGGGCTCGCACATGAGCAGCGAAGCCTTCGTAGAAGTCGGGCCGGTCCACACCCCAGGCCTCCTCTTCTCGTCGCAACGCGCTCACCGAGTCATCGGGCTGAGCGTCGTCGGCGTGGACGACGAAGAGCCGCAGCGAACCGCCGTGGATCGGAAGACGCTCGACGGCCCGGAGCGCGAGGCCGTGCCGGCGCAGCAGGTGCTCGAGCGCGGTCAGCGAGAAGTAGCAGAGGTGCTCGTGGTAGATCGTGTCGAACTCGCAGCGGTCGATCATGTCCTTGACGTACGGGACCTCGATGACCGCCACGCCGTCGGGCTTCAGGAGGAGGCGCAGGCCGGCGACGAAACCGTTGAGGTCGGCCACGTGGGCGAGCACGTTGTTGGCGTGGATGACGTCGGCGCCCCGGCCCTCCCCGTGGAGCTGCCGAGCGAGTTCCTCCCCGAAGAACTCGCACAGAGTCGGGATGCCACGCTCTTCCCGCGCAACCTGCGCGACGTTGGTCGCGGGCTCGATGCCGAGGACCGGCACTCCTCGATCCCTGTAGTACTGCAGGAGATAGCCGTCGTTGCTTGCGACCTCGATGACCAGGTGATCGCGACCCAAGCGGCGCTCCCCCACGATCCGCCCGACGAGAGCTTGCGCGTGGCCGAGCATGGTGTCCGAGAACGACGAGAAATAGAGGTACTCGCGAAACAGCCGCTCCGGCGGCACCGTCTCGGTGATCTGCACGAGCGTGCAGCTTCGGCAGAACACGAGGTCGAGCGGATAAGTATCCTCTTCCCCTTCGAGTTGGCCCTCCGTCAGGAGCGCGTTGGCGAGGGGCGTCCGCCCGAGCGAGAGCACGGGCACGATGTCGGCCGAGCCGCAGGAGCGACAGCGGAATGCGCTGCCCGTCACGGGGTCGCCAGCAGCTTCCGGTACCATGCGATGGTTCGCCCGAGACCTTCGTCGAGGGTGAAGAGCGGCTTCCAGCCGAGCTCGTTCCGAGCCTGCGCGGCGCTCAGGTACTGCTGGCGGATCTCGTGGGTCGCTTCGTTGCGGATCTCCGGCTCGAGCCGACTTCCCATCAGCTCGAGGATCCGTTTGACCAGGTCCGCGGCAGTGACCTGGGTCTCGTTGGAGAAGTTGAACGCCTGGCCGCGCAGCTCGGGATTCTCCGCCAGGCGTTCGGCGAGAAGCATGTAGGCGGCGGCGCCGTCCTCGACGTAGAAGTAGTCGCGGACGAAGGTTCCGTCGGAGCGGATCACCGGCCGTTCGCCGCGCAGCACGGAGCGGATCGTGCCGGGCACGATGCGATTCCAGTTGAGATCGCCGCCGCCGTAGAAGTTGCCGCAGCGGGTGATGACGACCGGCAGACCGAAGGTGTCGGCGTAGGCTCGCGCGATCAGGTCGGCGCACGACTTGCTCACGTCGTAGGGATGACGCGCGAGCAGCGGCGTCTCCTCCGTGTAGGGAAGCTCCTCCTGCTCGCCGTAGGCCTTGTCGGACGAGGCGAGCACGATCTGCTTGACGCTGGGGCTCCGGCGGCAGGCCTCGAGCAGCGCCCAGGTGCCGGCGATGTTGGTCTCGAAGGTCGAGACGGGATTGCGGTTGGCGATGCCGACGATGGTCTGCGCGGCGAGATGGATGACCGTGTCGATCTCGTACTCGCCGAGCACGCGCTCGAGCAGCGCCTGGTCGCACACGTCGCCGCGAGCGGTCTTGACGCGGTCGATCATGGCCGAGCGGACGAGCTCGGATTGCGGCACCCAATCGCGTACCAGGCAAGTCACGTCGGCGCCGGAGTCCACCAGCCGCGGAACGAGAGCGCCGCCGACGAGCCCGGTGGCGCCGGTGACCAGCGTCGGCCGGTCGCGCCAGAATCCGCTCGCCGTCACCGCCAGACCTTCCAGGGTGGAGAGCCCCCCTGCCACAGCGACTCGAGGAGCCTCACGTCGCGCAGCGTGTCCATGCACTGCCAGAAGCCGTCGTGGCGATACGCCGCGAGCTGCCCGTCGCTCGCGAGCCGCTCCAGGAGATCCCCCTCCAGGCTCGAGCCGTCCTCCGCCAGGTGGTCGAGAATCCCCGGCTCGAAGACGAGGAAGCCCCCGTTGATCCAGCCTTCGCCGATCTGCGGCTTCTCCGTGAACTCGCCACGCTGTCGCCATCGAACACGAGGCCGCCGAAGCGCGCCGGCGGCCGCACCGCGGTGACCGTCGCGAGCTTGCCGTGCGACTGGTGGAAGCGCAGCAAGGCGCCGAGATCGACGTTGCAGACGCCGTCGCCGTAGGTGACCATGAACGTCTCGCGGCCGAGCGCGTGCTGCAGCCGCTTCACCCGACCGCCGGTGAGGGTGTGCAGTCCCGTGTCGAAGAGCTGGACCGTCCAATCCTCCGGCGGTGATTCGTGTTGCTCGACGCGCCCGGTCGCGAGATGGACGGTCATGCTGCCGGAGATCGCCGCATAGTCGAGGAAGTAGCGCTTGATGACCTCGCCCTTGTAGCCAAGGGCGATGACGAACTCCTTGAAGCCGTGGTGGGCGTAGTGCTTCATGATGTGCCAGAGAATCGGCCGGCCGCCGATCTCGACCATCGGCTTCGGCTTGACCTCGGTCTCCTCGGAGAGCCGCGTGCCGAGTCCGCCGGCGAGAATCACGACCTTCATCGGGTGCCCCGGACACCGGCTGCGTTACGGAGGGAAGACGCCGCCGGCTCGAAGATCGTTTCCCATTTGAGAAGTGGACGAACCGGGCCGGGTATCGGGCCGCCGTATTCCCCGCGTGCGGTGTTTCCGCCGAAGTCGTCGACCACCTGAAACGCCACCGCGTCGCGCTCCCAGGCGTGGACACGAACGGGATCCATGGTGCTGATGGCTGCGCCTACGACGAAGGTTCCCTCGGCGAGAAAGTTGCCGGGAATCCACGCTCGGCTCACGTATCGCCCGGGGGGACGCTCGCGTCGATACCACGGCGAGTCGACCTCGCTCGTGACGAAGACGTAGGCGCCTTCCTGATTCAGAACGTGAAAGTTCGGCACCAACCGCCGTCCGCCTTCGAGCACTTGATATTCGATCTCGAGCGCCACCGGGGTCGTTATCGATACGGAATCGACTACGGCGCCCTGCTCGTCCCGAACGGACACCGCCAGCATTCGCACGAACTCGTCTCCGGGGGCTCCGGATGCGTCTCGCCACTCACGGCAAGCCGTCGTGCCCAAGCCCGAAGTGAGGTAGGCGCTCACGATCTCGTGCGAAGGACCGTCCTTCTTCACTCGGCCATTGTCCAAAAGAATGGTCCGCGGACAAAGACGAGTCACGGCGGGCATATTGTGGGAGACGAACAGCACCGTCCGCCCTTCGCGACTGACGTCCTCCATCTTGTTCAAGCACTTCTTCTGGAAGCTCGCGTCGCCCACCGCCAGCACCTCGTCGACGATCAGGATCTCCGGTTCGAGGTGCGCCGCCACCGCGAACGCCAGCCGCATGTACATGCCGCTCGAGTAGTGCTTGACCGGGGTGTCGAGGAACTTCTCGATCTCCGAGAACGCGACGATGTCGTCGAACTTGCGCCGGATCTCGGCGCGCTTCATGCCGAGGATCGCGCCGTTCAGGTAGATGTTCTCGCGTCCGGTCAGCTCGGGATGGAAACCGGTGCCGACCTCGAGCAGAGCGCCGACGCGGCCGCGGAGCTCGATCTCGTCCGGTGGTCGGCGCGGTGATGCGCGACAGAATCTTGAGCAGCGTGCTCTTGCCCGCGCCGTTGCGGCCGATGATGCCGACGATCTCCCCGGGCGAACGTCGAAGGAGACGTCGCGCAGCGCCCAGACGGTCGGCGGCTCCTCGCGCTCCCCGCGTAGCGCGCGCAGCGACGCGCGGGCGGCGAGGACGAGAGCCTCGCGGAACGTCCGGTAGGGCTCGGCCGCCCCGATGCGGTACTGCTTGCCGATGCCGCGCGCTCGGATCGCCAGGGAGCCCATCACACCACGTCGGCGAAGCTGCGCTCGACGCGCACGAAATATCGCAGGCTCGCGAAGAGCCCGGCGACGACCACCAGGGACGACACGGCGACCGTCGTCGCGAGCGGCCGCGGGGCACCGAGCAGCGCCCAGCGGAAGCCGTCCACGACGCTCACCATCGGATTGAGAGCATACAGAGGCCGCCATCGATCAGGCACGAGACTGCTCGGGTAAGCGATCGGCGTGGCGAACAGCCAGACCTGCGTCAGAAACGGCAGCGTGTAGCGGACGTCGCGGTAGCGAACGTTCAGCGCCGAGAGGCCGAGGCCGACAGCGATGGCGGCACCGATTGCCAGAAGCAGGAAGAACGGCAGCGCGAGAATGGCCGGAGATGGAGCGCAGCCGTAGTACGCCATCAGGGCGAGAAGCAGGACGAAGGCAATCGCGAAGTCGACGAGCCCGGCGAGCACGGAAGAGACGGGGAGCGTCACCCGCGAGAAGTACACCTTCGTCACCAGCCGCTCGTTCACCACCAAACTGTTCGCCGCATTGATGAGCGCGTAGGCGAAGAGCTGCCACGGCAACAGCCCGCAGTAAGCGAAGATCGGATAGGGCAACCCATCCGACGAGACCTTCGCGAGGTTCCCGAAGAACACGCTGAAGACGACCATCATGAAAAGCGGCTGCAGCACCGCCCACGCCACGCCGAGCGCCGTCTGCTTGTAGCGCACCTTGAGGTCGCGCCAGGCGAAGAAGACGAGCAGCTCGCGGTGCGCCCAGAGCTCGCCGAGTGCCGTCGGGAGACTGGCCGAAGAGGGACGGATGCGCAGCAGAGGCAGATCGTCGGCCGACGCCGGAGTCGTGGCGATCTCGGTCATCGGTCGCAGACCTCGGTCAGATATCGCGCGAGCGACTCGCTGAGACAGCGGTGCGTGAACGCGCTCCAATGTACCGGCGCCGTGCGCAGGCGGAATCCTCTTCGAGCGACCGCAGCGCGGCCCGAGCGGCGTCAGACATCGCCGAGACCGACCATGCGCGCCTGAGGGAACGGGCGCAGCAGTTGTGCGACGTCGCTCGCCAGATCCCCGGCGAACACGATCGGCTTGCCGGACCCGAGGTACTCGAAGGTCTTGCCGGGAATGTGACCACGCAGCGCCGGTTCGTCCGACACGACCGACCCGGCCAGGAGCAGCGCGCGCGACGCGAGGATTCGGCGGATCGATTCCTCGTGTGAAACGAATCCCGGTCCACTCCACCGATGCGCCGAGCCGCGTCTCGTCGATCAGGTGGGCGAGCTCGTACGGGAAGTCGCCGACGATCTGCAATCGACAGCGCGGGAGCTGGCCTTCCTGCTTCAGGCTTCCGAACGCGGTCAGGATCGTGCCGAGGTCCTGACTGTGCGGGTAGTACGTCGCCCACGTACGTCAGCACGTCGTGCTCGAGTACCGTTGGTGGCGGAAAAATCTTCCGGATCGAACCCGTTCGTGATCGTGCAGACGGCCCGCGCTCCACGACTCTGGAGAACCGACGCGTAGGTCGGCGAGACGGTCACCACGCCGGTCGCCGTTTCGACGATCGTCCTTTCGAATCGATCGTCGATCCTCTGCCGCCAGGCCCCGTTCCACCGCCAGTCCGTCCACAGATCGCGGAACTCGGCGATCCACGGGACGCCCGACTCGCGGTGGAGGCGTCGCGCGATCAGGTGAGCGCTCACCGGAGGCGACGAGGAGAAAAGGGCGTCGACGCGCTCTTCACGCATCGCCCGCCGCGCGGAGCGCAGCGCGAAGGGATACCAGCCGATCTGCGCATCCGGAACGTAGAGCGCGCGGTGCACCAGGTCCTCAGGGCGTCGGAAATTCGGGCGGGCGACTTCGCCGCCCCGTTCACTCCGGCCATCGGCGCCGTGCGCTTGCCGGTCTTCGCCCACTCGAGGCTCGCCGTGCGAATCACCTGGGCGTCGCGAACGGCGAGGCTCCAGTCCTCGTGATACGCCGCCGCCTGCGGCGCAACGATGATCGGCGCCCAGCCGAACTCTTCGAGGTAACGCGCCATCTTCGCCGCCCGCAGGCTGGCGACTCCGCCGAGCGGCGGGAAGTTGTAGTGGATCATAAGGACGCGGTGCACGACGAATGCCTATCGTGTCCCGGGATCGGCTCCGATCGCCGATCTCTGCCAGCGAAGTTGCCGCCCGTAGTAACGCAGCACAGTGGTGGCGAGCGCACGCACTTCAGCGTCGCTCGCACGCGCGCGGCCGATCGAGCGCGCGACGGAGATTTTCGCTAATTTGAGGAGCGCCCCCGCGACGCGTACGGCCGGGCCGGCGACCGAGCCCGCCAATCCGCTGCGGCGCGCAAGCAACCTGTCGGACGCTTCCAGACAGCGCTCGACCCGCGAGGTCTCCCCGAAGAACCTCCGCGTGGTCTGGTGGCCGAGGTGCGTGACCCGCGCGCGCGGCGAGTAGACGATGCGCCATCCGGCGGCGGCGATCCTGGCGCACCACTCTTCCTCCTCGCCGTACAGGAAGATGCTCGGATCGAAACCGCCGGTCGCGCGGAACACCTCGGCGCGAACCAGCATGCAGGCACCGACGATCCAGTCGACGGGCCGCTCCGCGTCGTGGCTCCAGTAGCCGCCGAGCAGTAGGCTTGCCGCGCGCTCGCGGGGCAGTAGCTTGTAGAGGCCGAGCTCCTCGACGAGCATCAGAGGGATGGAGCCGAAGCGATAGGCACTCGGCTGGAGATTGCCGGTCGCGTCTTCGAGGCGCGGACCGACCACGCCCACGTCGGGCCTGTCGCGCAGCAACTCGAGCAGCGCGCGAACCGACCCGTCCGGCAGACGCGCGTCGCTGTTCAGGAGCAGCAGGAAGTCGCCGCAGGCGACCGCCATTCCTTGATTATTGGCCCGGCCGAATCCGAGGTTCTCGGAGTTCGTCAGGAGCCGAGTCTCGGGAAAACGCCTGGCAACGAACTCCGCCGATCCGTCGGTGGAGCCGTTGTCGACGACGATCACCTCGTGCGGCGTTCCCACGAGATGTCTCTCCACGGAAGCGATGCAATCCTCGAGGAGGTCCCTCGTATTCCAGTTGACGATGACCACGGACACGAGGGTGCGCTCTGCGCTCGCTGGATGATTCGCTTCAGTCATGGCGCGCGCCTGCTTGGGCCCGTTCCGTGGCTTCTTGGTACAGATCTCGCAGCGCCGAGCGGAAGACGGAGAGGGAGAAGCGCTCGTCGAACCGGCGGCGGGCCGCCGCAGCCATCGCGCGGCGCATCGTGCCGTCCGCCGCGAATCGCTCCATGGCCGAGAGGAGCTCGTCCGGCCTCTGCGGGTCGAGCAGGATGCCCGTTCGCCCGTCTTCGACCACCTCCGGGATCGCCCCGAGCCGGCTGCTGATGACCGGCAGGCCGTGTCCCTGCGCTTCGACGTTGGTGAACCCGAATCCCTCGGCGCGGGTTGGATTTACGAACACGTCGGCCGCGCGGTAGAGCGCGCCGACCTCCGCCGCGGGCACCAGCGGCCTCGGCTCCACACCTTTCGTGGGCGGCGCGGGCAATTCATCGCTCACGTAGAGAAGCCGCGCTTCCGGACGCGAAGCGCGCAGCCGCGCAAACGCTTCGAGGACGGCGTCTCCACCCTTCCGCCTCGGCTGGCGCCCGAGAAACAGAAACGTGACCGTCGACCTCGCGGCTCGAACGGGCGGCTCGGAGATGTCGAAGCCCGGAGGAAGGACGCGGATCTTCCACTCGGGCACGCCCTCCTGCAGATACCTTTCGCGCGCCCAGCTCGAAAACGTGTAAGCAAGCGTGATGCGCTCGTGGTTGAGCAGCGCATCGAGCACGCCGAGCCTACGGTAAAGCCGGCGCGCTCGCGCGTAGGCTGCATCGATCCGCTCTTCGCTCCAGCCCTCGTAGTAGCGAACGTAGTGGTAGTGGCTCGAGCCCGCGCTGTACACGACGGGCCGCGCGCCGAGGCCACGCAAGACGGTCGGGTGGGTGTGCACGTGCACGAGGTCGGCCTCGCGAGCCACGTCGAGGACACGGAACCCCATGTCAAAGGGCACCAGCGGATGCGCGAGGCGATTGAGCGCGATCTCCTGAAGGACGCGGCAGCGGCCGAGCCCGCAGGAGGAGTGGAAGTCGAACGTCGCGACCGAGCGGAATCCCTCGGGCACGTGATCGCGCAGCAGGGTGGAATAGACCTCCTCGCCACCGTGCCCCGATACGCCAACGAGCAAGCAGCGCCAGTCTCGCGAGCGAGCGGCGCCTAGGCGCTGATGCTGCGCCACACCCGCGCCGACCGCAGAGCTAGCGAGACGCATACGCCATCCTCCGCAGCTCGAAGAGCTTCACCAAGGGCGCGAGTAGCGGCGAGACCCATTCGAATTCGGCCCCCGAAGAGACGAACGCGCCGCCGAGAGAGCGCTTGAAACTGGAGATTCCATCTGCGCGGTCGAGGCTCGCGACCAGGCCGAGATCATAGAAGCGGTACCGCTCACGTTTGAGCTGTCTTGCGACCTCCCAATGGACTAGGCGCCCACCACCGGCCGGCGTCTCAGCCGCTCGCGCGCTTGCCAAGAAATAGCCCTGATCGTGGGCGCGGTAGACTAGGTTCGCAATGGCCGTTCGACCAGCGGTATCGAGGCAGCGTGCAAGCGTGAAGGATTCCGAGCCCGAGATTGCGTTGACAAATTCCTCACCGATACGCTCGAGCCCGCGCTCACGGGCCATTGGCTCGTAGAGCTTCAGAAAGTGGTTGAGCTCGTGCCGCGACGGACGCTTGGTTAGCTCGATCCGCACTCCCCGCCGGCCCGCGCTCTCGCAGTTGCCGCGCTCGCGAGCGGTGATCCTGCGCCAGAGAGCGGGTTCCTCCTCGTCCAGATCGAGCACGAATGTCCCGATGCCGAACCATCGAGAGCCGCTCACTCGACGCATCGTTCGTCCAGCGACGGCGCGGGTCCGCTCACTGTCGGTCCCCGAGAAGTCGTTGAACGACACGATGCTCGCCGCCCGAAAGATGTGATGAGATGCGATAACCTCATCGACTCGCTCGCGAGACACGCCTTTGGCGAGCAACAGATACCGAGCTACCGGAGACGAGCGACGCGCGAGGAGTTTCAGGCAGGAGTCGTGGTGTAGGACCGACCAGCCGTAGTAGCGCTCGAGAACCCAGTCGGGCTGGAGCGCGAGCGGAACGTAGCCGCCCGGCGCCGCCGCTCTGCCGCCCTCAATCGCCGCGCTTGACGCACGCATAGTAGTACCAGGGGGTGCGGAAGCGGCCGCCGCCGCGAGGGAACTGCCCAGGGACTCGCTGATCAACCTCGAGGCCCGCCTCGGCTAGCTCGCGGCTCACTTCGTCAGGGGCGGCGACGTAAATCTTGGCGATCGCTGGGCCCATCGGATCGAAAACGTACCCCGATCCCCGCCAGAACGCCGTTGAAGGCAGTCGAGTCGCGACACACGCGGCGGTATGCAGCGCCGCGTAGCTGAGCCGCCACGCCGCCCGCATCGGCCCAACGCCGTCGAGCTGCGGGGCGAAGACGAGGTAGCGCGGATTGTGCACGGAGAAGAGAAAGCAGCCGTTCGACCGCAGCACGCGCGCGCACTCCGCGAGGCAGCACCGACGGCCTTCGCGGGTGGGAATGTCGTCGATGCCGTTGAAAGAGAAAACAACCGTGTCGAAGGAGCCGGCTTCGATGGCCGAAAGGTCTGTCGCGTCGAGCTGAAGAACCTCGAGGTCGGGGAACCTCTCGCGGCAGCGCGCGACCATCGCGTCGGAGCAATCGACGCCGACGTAGCGTGAAGCTATCCGAGCGAGGTGAGGGGTCGTCCGTCCGGCGCCGACGCCGAGGTCGAGGATCTCGGCGCCCGGTTTGACGTAGCGATCAAAGAGCAGGCGCTCTGCGCCCTGCAAATCCTGGTGGCGATCGTAGTAGGCAACGATCTCCGGTCGTCGATACATCCCGGCACCGCTCGCCACACTCATGCGAGGCCCCAGGCGCGGCCCGACTGACCAAGGGCCCGCAGTCCCGACAGCGAAGCGCGCAGCCGGAGCTCGTCGTCGTCGGCGCCGATCAGGAACCGCTTGAGGGCGAAGAGGTCCGCCTTCGAGTCGTTGAATCCCGGCCGACTGATCACGGCGCAGGAGAAGCCCGCGTCGCGGGCCGCCGCGGAGATTGCGTCGCCACTGGCGCCGTACGGATACGCAAGCGGGTAGCGTCGCGGGCCGAGGTGGCTCGCGAGCGCCTCGTGGCTCTTGCAGAGCCCCGCTCGCACGTCGGGGATCGCCCGCTCCGTCAGGGGATCGTGCCTGTCGGCGTGCGAGCCGATCTCCACGCCCTCGTGTTGCAGCGTGGTGACCTCTTCCCAATCGAGAAGGTCGCGATCGTCATCCTTCGGAAAGCACTGCGCCCCGAGCGCCTTCACCAGCTCTTCTATCGCGCGCTCGCGCGCCGGACCGAGATGCTGCAACGCCGTCATGACGGCTGCCAGCGTACGGCGCTTCTCTTCAAGCGAGTGCAGCCCGTATACGGCCCCGTTCCAGCGAAGCGCCTCGACCTCGGCGAGTTCCACCGCCACCTCGACCTCGTCCTCCCACATGCGGCGCGCGTTGTGAGTCACGACGAACACAGTCGCGGGGACGGAGTACTGGCGCAGCAATGGTAGAGCAGTCGTGAGGACGTTCCGGTAGCCATCGTCGAACGTGACCACAACGCTCTGAGCCGGAAGTTGCCGGCGAGCCTCGATCGCCTCGACGAGATCACGCAGCGCGACTGGGTGCCACTCCGAGCTGAGCACTCGCAAATGCTCCTCGAAGCGCGGAGCCGGAACGTGCAAGCGGCGAAGATTGGCGAGCGGTAATGAGGGGCTGGCCGTAACTCCGTGGTAGGCGAGAATGGGCACCCCACGGATCCACGCCCCAGCGATTGCCGGCAAACGAAGCTCAGTCGCGGCACGGAAAAGCCACGTCTTGAGTGCTCCTTCCCTCATCGCAGCCCGAGCTGAGCACAGTGTCGCCGCGCGGTGTCACGCGCGGGAGGACGTTGAACGCGTCTTCGCCGCGGAGAGAGAACGCGAGACCGTAGATGCGGTCACGGGTCGCCGCAGCGACCTACAGATGGAAGCGTGCGCTGTCTCCGGGGAGGTTCTCACAAGGCCTCGGCTCCCCCGGCCCCACCGAGCCAGCGGCGCCGGTAGTGTCCCAGCACCCCCCGCGCCTCGCTCCGCACGTCGCGCCCATACGCATCGTCACGGCCGAGCAAGCCGCGTAGCCCGAAGACGCCGATGCGCAGCAGCGCCGCGCCGATGCGCGCCGGCGGCACCAGTGCGGCGGCCAACGGACCCTCCCAGCGCGCGATGAGCGCGTCCTCCGCGATCAGGCAGAGGTCGACGCGGCCGGCTTCCTGGAGCAGCTGGTTCGCGCTCTGGTGGTCGAGATGAAGGATGCTGCCGACCGGGGAGAACAGCACTTTCCAGCCGCGCTCGCGGATGCGGTAGCACCATTCGACCTCCTCGCCATAGAGGAATATCGAAGGATCGAAGCCGCCGGTCTCGCGAAAGACTTCGCCGCGCACGAGCATGCAAGCGCCGATCACCCAGTCCGCCTCGCGCTCCCCGCAGTGGTCCCAGTAGTGGCCGAGCAGGAGATCCTCGGTGACGGGACGGGGTAGAACGCGGTTCAGCCAGAATCCGGCGACGCAGAGGCGGCGCAAGGTGGGAAAGCGGCGCGCGCTCGCCTGCACCCGGCCGTCCGGCCGCAGGATGCGGAGCCCGGCGACGCCGACCTCGGGGCGTGCCCGCACCCGTTCGAGCAATCGTGCGGCGCCGTCGTCGAGCAACTCGGCATCGCTGTTGAGCAGCAGGAAGAACTCTCCCCGCGCCACCGCCATCGCCTGATTGTTGGCGCGGCCGAAGCCGAGGTTCTCGGGGTTGCGGAAGAGTCGCGCCTCTGGAAACTCCTCCGCGACCATGTCGGCCGAGCCGTCGCGCGAGGCGTTGTCGACGACCAGCACCTCATGCGGCACGCTCGAGAGGAATCGGCCGACCGAGACCAGGCACCTGCGCAGCAGTGCCTTGGTGTTCCAGCTCACCACGATCACGGAGAGCGCGATCCGCTCCGCGTCGGCTTCCGGATCCGGCTCAGGGTCGCTGCTGCAGGTGGTCCTCGAGGTAGCCCCCGTACGAGGCGTAGTACCCGCGGTAGTAGTAGTAATCGCCGCTCGTCACGTCGACGTCGTTCAGCACGCTGCCGATGACGTGGACGTTCAAGCGCGCGAGCTTGGAATACGCCTGCCGCACCATCTCCTTGGAGGTCGCCTGCCCCTTGATGACGAGAACGAGCGCGTCGACCATGGTGCCGAGGATGACGCTGTCGGCGACCGGCAGCACCGGCGGCGAGTCGACGACCACGTAGTCGTAGGCTTCCCGGAGCTGCTGGAGGGTTTCCTTCATCCGCTCGCTCCCGAGAAGCTCGGCGGGATTGGGCGCCGGCGTTCCCGATGGAAGCAGATCGACGCGGCCGACGAGAAACCGGTTGACCTTGCCGTCGCCATTGGCGCGACCGTTGCCGTTGTCGAGACCGACGGCCGGCACGGCATGCCAACCGCTGCCGTCGAGCGCCAGCTGGCGCACGCACTGCTCGAGCGGCGAATGCCCGACGAGATAGTCGACCAGGCCGGGGGCGCGCACCGCGCCGACCGCGCGGTGGCAGCGAGGCCGGCGAAGGTCCGCGTCGAGGAGCAGCACGCGCGCGCCGGACTGAGCGAGCGTGAAGGCGGTGTTGATGCTCGTCACCGTCTTGCCCTCGCGGCTGCTCGACGAGGTGAGCTGGATGAGGCGCGGCGGATTGTCCGCGCTGCTCAGCAGCACCGCGGTGCGCAGCGTGCGGTACGCCTCGGCCATGACCGAGTGGGGACGCTCGACTACGATGATGTCGTGAGGCGTCGCTCCGGGCTCCACTTCGCCTCGGACGACGTCCTGCGCCAGCGCGTCCAATTGCTCGTCGCGGCGTAGGACGATCACGTGCTTGCGGCGACGACGAGCCATCTTGGGCGGAGCGAGCCAACGCCGCCAGGCGGAACCGTTTTCCGCGTTCATCGAGGAATCGCGATAGGAGAAGTTCGGCACGACGGCCAGTGTCGGCAGCCGGAGCAGCGCCTCGGCGTCGTCCGGATTCTTGACCGTGCTGTCGAGGTACTCGAGGCCGAAAGCGAGCGCGATGCCGAAGAGCAGCCCAAGAAACAATGCGCGCGACAGGTTCCGCCGGACGCCGAGAAGCGACGGCGAGCGCGGCAGCGCGGCGTGCTCGACGACGCGGATGTTGCTGGTTTCGATCGTGCCGGCGATCGCCGCCTCGCTCGCCCGCGTCACTATATTCTTGTAGAGCTCGCGGTTGGCCTCGGCCTCGCGGTACAAGACCTGGTACTCGACGCCGAGATCGTTGACGTCGAGAACCGCCTTGCGCTGCTTCTCGATTTCCGCGGCGAGAGCGTTCTCCCTCTCCTTGGCTGCGAGATACTGGGATTCGACTCCGGCCACGCTCTTATGGATCTGCTCGCCGACGCGCGCCTCGAGGCGCGAGATCTGTCCCGAGAGCTCGACCATCTTCGGATAGGTCGGCTTGTAGATCTGCAGCTGCCGATCGTAGTCGCCTCGAAGCTGCTCGAGCTGATCCTTCAGAGCGTTGTAGGTCGGGTCGCGCTGCACGCTGGCGAGCTGGTCGTAGCGGCGCTTCTTGACCAGCGTGTAGTCCGATTCCGCCGCGATGCGTTCCGATTGCGCCTTCGCGTAGTCGGCGCTCAGCGCCGACAGCTGCTCGAGCGCGACGTTCTCCTTCTCGCTTCCACCGACGGCGAGCACGCGATGCTGACGCCGGAATTCGTTCAGTTTTGCTTCCGACTCTTCGGAGTGCTTGCGTATCTCTTCGAGCCGCTTCTCGAGGATCTTTTGCGCCTCGGAGTTCAGGTCGTCGCGCGCCTCGAGGCTGGTGCGGATGAACTGCTTGGCATGCTCGTCGGCGATCGCCGCGGAGAGCTCCGGCGACGTGCTCGAATACGTGATGGTCACGAGCCGCGAGTTCTCGATCGGGCTGATCGTCAGGCCGGAGAGGTAGGTCCCGACCCATGTTTCGGCACGGTTGCCGGAGGCGATCGTCGCCGGCCGTTGAGGGGCCGGTTGAGCAGCGACCGGCAAGCCCAACGACGACAAGCGCCTCTTCAATGCCCGCCAAGCGCGCACGGCGGAGTCGTGCGCGTCGGCCACGACACCGACTTCCGCCGGAGGATTCGTGAACCGTGGGTCGTCATACAGCCTGAGCGAGTCGATGACGCGCTCGGCGAGCGCGGCGCCCTGCAGGATCACGTATTCGGTCTGATAGTAGGAGCTGTCGACCATCAGCGACGCGATGTCGCTCAAGCTGCTGAGGGTCGGCGTCACGGGGTCGATGCGGATCTTCGCCGATGCCGAATACATCAGGGGAGCGGAGCGCTCGACCAAGCCGGTGACGAGCACCACGGCCAGCGTCGCGGCGGCGATCAACCAGCGCCGCTTGTACAGCGTGACCCAGAAGCGTCGGAGGTCGAGGTTGGCGATCCGTGCCGGTCCACCGTGGTCGACCAGCCACGGGCTCGGCAGCCCCGGCTCGACGCGCTGCACGCTCACTTGACGCTCGTCGGTCATCATCCCCCTCAGAACAACGCTACACTAGCCCCGACGCCCACGCGAATGACGGTGGCCAGGACTGCGTAAACGCTCCACGGCACGACCTTCACCGGGCTCACTCCGACGTAGACCTTGTCGCCCGGCTCGAGCAAGACATCCTGCTCGCTACCGGCAACCATCGCCGGGTAGTCGACGCGGTAGTCGCGCAGATGGCCGTCGGCATCCCCGCGGCTGATCGTCACGGAGTCAGACGAAGCCGCCACGTGAAGGCCACCGGCCTTGGTGATCACCTGCGTCACGGTCATTGCCGGTTGCAGCGAATACAGATTCGGCTTCTCGACCCACCCCCCTACGAAGATCTCGCCGCCCTGCTGCACGGCGATGAGGTCGCCGTCGCGCACCGGGATGCCGAGCGCGGCGACCGCGCGTCCCTGGTAGAGGTCGGTGAGATCGATCTCGAGGGGGTTTCTTCCCTTGAGAGCCGTGCCTAGATCCGAGTCCCCCGACGAAAGCACGGCGGGCTCGAAAGCGGAATTTGCTCCTTCCGCGGGGGAGAAATATACCTTCGGACCGGCAGCTCCGGCGATTCCTCCCGCCTTGGTGATGAGATCGAGAATCGTCTCGCCCTGCTTATCGATCTCGTAGAATCCGGGGGTGCGCACCGCCCCGATCACCGCCACTCGCTGGCCTTGATAGCCAACGAGCGACACGAGAACTTGCGGTGCTTGCAGGTACTGCGCAGCGAGCCGGTCGCGCAGCATCTCGGCGACGTCCACGTCGCGCTTCCCCGAGACCGCGAGGTCGCCGACGAGCGGCAGCGATATCGTCCCATCCTTGGCGACCAAGAACTCCCCGCTCAGCTCGTCGAGGTTCGCGACCTTGACGTTGAGCCGGTCGCCGGGGGCGATGGTCCGGCTCGAGGGCGCGCTCGTCGTGCGCTCGGCGAGAAGCTGCTGGACGCGCGCGGTTTCGGCTGGCGTGGCGCGCACCACCGGAGGCCGCTGCGCTGCGGCACAGCCAGCCAAGACGAGGCCGACTAGTGCCACCAGATATTCGTGGATCCTCACTCGGCCCCGGGCCCGACCGTCTTGGTCTGAGATCCGCCGACTGAGAAAGTCACGAGCCCCTTGATCAAGGCGAACACCGACCACGGAACGACCTTCACCGGGTTCGACGCCACCTTGATCTTGTCGCCGGTGTCCAGCGGCAAGTCCGGATCTTGCCCGCTCAAGATGCGCTCATAGTCGACCTGGTACGTTTTCACTTCGCCGTCGGCGCCCGCGCGCTGGAGCGTGAGCGGCCCGGTCGAGGCCGCGAAGTGAAGATCGCCCGCGTTGACGATCGCCTCGCTGAGCGTGTGCGCGCGTGTGACGGGAAAGGCCCCGGGCGCGTTCACCCAGCCGTCGACGTAGACTTCTCCGCTCTGCGGAACGAGGATGACGTCTCCGCCGCGAACCGGGATGCGGAGCTCCGGCACCTCGTGCCCACGGTAGACCGGCGCGAAGTCGATCGACACCGCCTTGGTCTTCGGCCCGAAGCTCCCGGGCGGACCGCTGATCGCCAGGCGTGCCGCCGCCTCGCTACCCAAGGCTTCGGGAGCCCCGGTTGCGGGCGTGAAGTAGATGCGCGTTTCGGCGTTCTGGCTGACGCCGCCGGCCTCGGTGATGACGTCGGCGATCGTCTCGTCGAAGCCATGAAGCGCATAGACGCCGGGCTTCCCGACCGCGCCGATGACCGAGACCTGCTGGCCGTGGAACTCCTTGACCGACAGCGCGATCTCGGGCGCCACCATGAAGTCGACGAGCTGGCCGCGTATGCGTTCGGCGGCTTCTCGCTCGGTCGATCCCGCGAGCTTCACCGATCCCAGCAGCGGAAAGACCACCGTGCCCTCTTCGGAGACCTCCCACGTTCCCGTGAGCTCTTGGAGGTTCTGCACGCGCACGTCGATCTTGTCGCCCGGGCCGATCACGTAGTTCACGCGGTCGGTCGGTCGAGAGCGCTCCTCTACCAAACGCGCCAGCTCTGCTTGGTGTGCCGCATCGTCCGCGGCGGGCGGTCGCGACACGGCCGTCCCGCATCCGAGCTCGGGAACGATCCCCGATAGGAGGAGAGAAGCCACGACCACGCCCGTGCCGTTCCGCAAGTTATCGCGCCCTCGGCAAACGGGCGAGCGCCACCCCGAGCGGCTCAACCGGCCGCTCGGCCGCACGCTCGGGCTCGACTCGCGGAGCAAGCGGCGCGAAATCGTGGAGGAGCTCGACGCGGAAGCGGCGAAGCGGAACCCGGCGTCGCTGGCTGAACTCCTTGAGCCGCTCGAGCGCGGCCGGCGAGAGCTTGTGAGTCGTCAGCACCACCTCCTCGAACGGCACGAGCTCGCGCACCCGCTCGAGATCGGCTGTGCCCCCGAGCACCGCGTACCCGTGAATCCTCCGCCCCTGCTTCAGCCGGTCGTCGTCGACGAAGCCCGCGACCTTGCGTCCGAGCTCGGGGTTGCGCAGCAGCTCGCGAGCCGCCATCTCGCCGCCGCTGCCCGCGCCGACGATCAGCACCGGATGGCCGGGACGCCGGCGCTGCAGCGCCTCGTCCATCAAGCGGAACGAAACGCGCGTGCCGCCCACGCCGACGAACATCAGGAAGCCCGTAGATGGCGAAAACCGACCGCGGATACCCGTCGAATCGGTGGATCAGCACGATCGAGAGCACTGTGAGCAAGACCGCGAGAGCGCAGGCTTTGACGTACTTGGTCAGATCCTCCGTGCTCACGTACGTCCAGAACCCCGGTACACGCCCTGGTAGAAGAACGCGAGCATCGTCATCGCCACCACTATGGGCAGCGATTTCTCGAAGAGCGCGAACATCCCGCGAGGCATCTGGAACTCGAACCGCAGGCCGTAGGCGAGATAGTAGCAAACGACGATCAGCACGAAGTCGAGCAGCACTTCGAGCACGCGGCGCTTGTACGAGATGTCGAGCGCCAGGCGGACGTATCCCTGCTTGTCGAGCCCGGCATTTCCTTCCTCGACGAAGCTCAGCCGGGAGAGATAGATGCCGAGGAGGCCGAAGCCGATGATGATCACCGGCAGGAGGCCGAGGCCGAGCTGGTACGAGTAGGCCTTGGTGAAATTCGCGGCGGCGCCGGCGACGAGCGCCAGGAACCAGAGTACGCCGACGGCCTCGCGCTCGCTGAGGCCCAGCATGACGAGACGGTGCGAGGCATGGTCCCGCCCGCCCTCGGCGATCGAGCGGCCGCGCACGAGGCGCGTGACGGTGACGAGGCTGGTGTCGAGGATCGGCACGAGAAGCGTCGCCGCCGGCACGGCGACGAAGGAGACGATGTTGGAGGCATCGTCGCGAGCGAGCGAGAGGCCGGCCAGCGTGTAGCCGATGAACATGCTCCCGAGTCGCCCATGAAGATCGACGCCGGGTTGAAGTTGAAGATCAGGAACGCGCCGAGGCTGCCGGCGAGCGCCATGGCGAGCACCGAATCGCTGCTCCCGGCGCGCATCCAGCCGATGTACCCGGCCGGCGATCATCACGATGCCCGCCGCGAGACCGTCCATGTTGTCGAGCAGGTTCACGGCATTGGTGATGGCCACGATCCAGAAGAACGAGACGGCGAGGTTCAGGAGCTGGCTATGGAAGAAGCGGATCTGGTATCCCGCTCCGACTGCGACGGCGGCCGCGACGAGCTGCGCGACAACCTTGCTCGCGGGCTTCAGGTTCAGCCGATCGTCGATGGCGCCGATCGCGCAGAGGAACGATCCTCCCGCGAGGAGCGCGATCCAGGCTTCCCAGCGGCCCATGTCATGGATCGCCGCCGGCGCGACGCCGGCGAGCACGGCCATCCAGATCGCGACGCCGCCCATCAACGCCGTCGGCGCACGGTGCCAGCGGTCCGGCTTGGGCGGCGCGATCCAGTCTCGCTTGCGCGCGATCCCGCGAACCGCCGGTACCAGAATCACTCCGGCGGCGAAGGACGCCAACCAAGGAAGCCAGGGGCTCATGGCACGCTCGCGCGCATGGATTCGATCACGTCCCGGAGGATTTCGCGGATGCCGTTGCTCGGCGCGTGCCCGGTGAAGCGCCGGAGCTTCGTCAGGTCGGGATCCGCCGGCGCATGTCCTCGAAACCGTCGGCGTACGCCTGATCGTAGGGAATGTGGACGATCTCGGACGTGCTCTCCGTCATTTCCCGCACCATCGCAGCGAGCGCATTGATCGTGATCTCGTGGTCGCTGCCGACGTTGAAGACCTCGCCGACGGGCGCTCCGGCGGCGATGACGAGCGACGATGACGCGCCGACCACGTCGGGGACGTGGCGTGAAGCAGCGCGATCTGCGTGCCGTCGCCGTAGACGGTGATCGGTCGCGGCCGGCGAGCGCCTGCGGGACGAAGTTCGGGATCACCATGCCGTAGCGGCCGGTCTGGCGCGGGCCGACGGTGTTGAAGAGGCGCACGACCACCGATCGGCAGCTTCTTCTCGTGCCAGTACGCGAGCGCGAGGAACTCGTCGATCGCCTTCGAGCACGCGTAGCTCCAGCGGCCCTTCGTCGGTGCGGCCGAGGACGAGGTCGTCGTCCTCGCGGAAGGGCACTCGCTTCGCGCTTGCCGTACACCTCGGACGTGCGAGGCGATCAGCACGCGCTTCTTCTTCTTCGTCGGCGCAGCTCGAGCACGACCTCCGTGCCGTGGACGTTCGTCTCGATGGTGCGCGACCGGGCTCTCGACGATCAGCCGAACGCCGACCGCGGCGGCGAGGTGGTAGACGACGTCCGCCTCGTCCACGAGCTCGGCCGAGTAGGCTCTTTTCCTCGATCGACGTCGATCACGTAGTGAAATTTCGGGTGAGGCTCGAAGATGCGTGATGTTATCGATCGACCCGGTCGAGAGGTCGTCGATGATGGTGACACTGTCACCGAGCGAGATCAGACGCTCGGCGAGGTGCGAGCCGATGAACCCCGCCCCGCCTGTGATCAGATAGTGCACCGTCGATCGCTACGAGAGAGCCAGGTCGGCACGTCGAACGACTGCCGATCGAATCGTTACGCCCTCGAGAGAGCTTCGGATCCCAGAATCACGCGTGCGGCGAGACACATTTCGGCCAGCAGCACGGCGACCCGCTCGGGCCCTTTCATCTCGCGCTCGAAGACCACCGCTAGACCGCGGAGCGGCCCCTCGTTGATCTCGAGCCGCTCCCCCGCCCGGAAGCGGATCGGCGGAGGCTCGTAGAACCCTAGCGGTTCAGTTCGCATGCGGAGAGCGTCGATGATTTCGGGTGCGACCGGCTGGGCACGACCGCCGAAGCGCACGAAATCCCGCACACCTTGCGTGTAACGTACGGTCTTGCCGAGAGAATCGAGCGATAGACGCGCGAATAGATAAGACGGGAACATCGGCGAGACGCGACGTTGCATCGTCCGACCCGCTCTCACTCGCTCGACGATCCGCGGCAGAAATACATCTCGCGCCTTGCCCCTGAGAAAGCTCTCGACCGATCCCTCCTTGTGCGGCTTGGTCTGCACGATATACCAGGCGACCGCGCTTTCACTGATCTCATTCGAAGAACGGATGAGCGTCCGCCCATCCGTCGGGGAGGTTATCCTGCCGGTTGCCCAAGAATTGTACATTTGCCTCCTCCCCTGCCCGACCAGCCACCGCTCGAAGGCCGCTACTAACTAGCTCTCCCGGAGAAGACGTCGGAAAAATCGGGCCGCAGCGCCGGACGCTTGAATTCAGTCAGCGCTCGAGCCAGAACTCAAGCAAGTTTCACTCCATCGCACGGTGACTATCGGCGATATGCGGCGGGAGCGCCATCCACCCCGCCGCGCAACTCCTCTTCATGACGCAACTACTCGAAGACACCCCCGTCTGCAAGTTTGCTCCGCAGATGCGTCAGCTCATTGCCGACCGACGATTCTCGCCGACCCAAAGAACTCGAGCAGCGCCCGGTTGCGGTCCGGCCAATCCACGTGTCTACCCTCGCCCTCGCAGTAGAGCGTTGCGCCCTGTGGCTGACAGTCCGGGAAGACGAGGCAGCCGTCGGCGCGCGGCACCGGCTTCGCCCCGCAACCGTTGCAGGCGGCCCACCATTCGGCCGCCGCGCGGCCGAACGAGGGAAAGAGCTCGTCGTCACGGCTGTGCAGCACCATGACGGAGACCGGCGGTGGGCAGGCGAGCGCCGTCAGGTCCTCGCGGCGGAATCCGGCGGCGCTCGGCGCGATCGCTGCCGGAGCGGCCGGCGACGTGCCGAGGACCGTGATCGCGGTCGCCGCCGTACCGCCGTCGGAGTGCCCGGTGAAATAGATTCGGCCGCGATCGACGCACCACCGCGCCGCCACGCTCTCGGGAATGCCGCCGAGATCTTCGATCGTCGCCCGATCGAGCGTACGGCTGTCCGCGTAAACGACGATGAATCCCTCGGCCGTGGCCGCGCGCGTGAGACCCACGTAACGCTCGGATAGAAACCGATTCGCTCCGTGGGACGCGTAAACGACGAGCAGCGGATGCGCCCGCGTCGGGTCATAGTTGGCGGGAGTCTTCACCATGTAGCGAAGCCCGCGGGGAGTCGCCTCGTGTCGGGAGGCGCCCGCGGGCCCGGCTCGAGAAGCGCCCGCGCAGGCGATCGGCTCGCTCGCCGCGTAGGCGTGGGGCGCGATCTCGGCCTCCGCCGCGCCGTGGAGCCGCGGGCTCGCCCGCCAGAGCGGCACGACGAGGGCGGCGCCGACGGCCGCCAGTACGGCAGCGGTCGCGAGGACCTTCCGTGCGCGCTGCGACCGGGACGGCACGACGTCAGGAGCGTGCGTCACCGATCACCTCACCTCCGAATCCTTCGGGAAGATCGAGAGCGCGGTCGGTTGTGATCGGCCCGTACTCGAGTCGGTCACAACCGACCGCAACCGCGCGCAGCGCGGAAAACGATAACCCACCGAATCGGTCTACGTCTTTCACAGTCGCTCCTGCCGGTCGCGACTCATCTCCGATCGACTGAGCCCAAAACCCTCAATTCCATAGAAAATGGTGCGGGAAACCCCCGCAGGTTCAAAGAGTTATCGCTGAAGAATCGAACTGCGCCACAGTTGGATTTCATGCAGACCGGGGTAGGTAATTGAGGTTTTTGGGCTGAGCTACCGAGATCAGCGTCCGTGTCGGATCGCTCCCGCTGGTCGCGATCCCGTCTCCGATCGATTGAGCTACCGAGATTGCGTTTAGCGCTGTTGCGCTTGGTTCTTCGTCGATCCGAGTACGGATCGACGAACACCAAGCGCGCTTTTCGTATCGCCGAGCATTCTATCGAGACTGACGCCCTACCGTCGCAGCGCGCGGAACCCGAATACCGCGCCGAGAAACCCCATCGCCCCCGCCACGATCAGCGTGGCCGCGTCCCAGCGAACGCGATAGGCGTCGGGCTCGATCGCAGCCGACACGCCCGGAATGCTCGGCAGGTCGCCGTCGCCGCCGTCCACCGTGAGCTCGGCCTTCATGCCCTTCTCGGCGTGCTGCGGCACGTCGCAATGGACGAGGTAGGTCTTCTTCGCGCTCGGCACGATGAAGGTGCCGCTTCCCTCCCCGGGGCCGCTCACCTCGAGATGGAACATCCCTTCGGGGTAGAGGTAGCGCGGCAGGCCGTGAAGCATCCACTGATGGCGCACGCGGTCTTCGTTCACCAAGGTGACGGTGACCCGCGAGCACGGCGGCACGTCCCACGCACCCCGATCGTAGGCGTACATCGTTCCCGGATACTTCGCGGCGTACTTCCTTCCCGCATGAACCGTGATCGCGACGTCCTGCGAGATGCTCGCGCAGTCTTGCGGCAGGCGGTCGGTGTTCTGGTTCATCACCATGCCCTGCGCCGACATCTGCATGCCGCCCATCGCATGGCCCTCGTGCGAGCGATCCGCGGCGGGCTCGGCGGCAGCCCGCACCGACGGCGAGCACGGCCGCGAGCGCCGCGACGACCGCGGCGGTCAAAGCAGCCGCCTCGGACGCCGCCGGCCGAACCCCGATCCGAGCGCGCCGGCTACGAGACCCGCGAGCAGCGCACGCGCGGCCACTTGCCTCGGTGCCGGCGACGTGGGTCCGGCCTCGCCGAGCATCCCCAGGTCGTCGTAGGTGACCCACACCGGAATCTTTCGGCGATAGTAGTCGGGCGAGAAGAAGGGCTTCCAGTCGATGCCGTGCGTGATCGGCCAGCCGGTCGCGTCGAGATACGACTCGTAGGCGATCGCGCTGATGCTTCCTCCGGGACTCACGCCGTCGGTCGTGAACGCGTGCTCGTTGTGATCGTGGAGCAGCCACACGCCGTCGCCGTAGCTGTGGAGGCCGTCGTTCGTGGTGTCGAGGAGAAGATCGACGCGCTGCGCGGCGGCGATCGCCACGACGTCGCGTGTGACCCGCGCCGCGGGGGGAACCTCGATCCCGTCGAGGTCGGTCTCCGTCACCGCCTGGCCGTGCGGATGAAGCGAGATCAACGACATCCCGCCGTTCAGCACCCGAAGCTTCACCTTCTCGTCCGGCTTCACCACCACCAGCGACTCGCGGAACGTGTACGGGAACGACCGCCCGTTCAGCAGGAAGTACGTCGCCACCCGCTTCGTGATGTTGTAGGTGCGGTTGATCGCCCGGGCGATCAGGCGCGGGTCGTTCACCTTCTGCACGAGCTCGTGCAAGCTCTTGTCCAGATCCATGTAGTGGAGGTCGTATTCGCTCGCGTACTGCTCGCGGACCGCGACCGAGGGATGGCGGACCTGGCCGGCGCCGACGTTCAGCGTCTCGAGCCAGTTGTCGGGCCGGTTCTCCTCGACCACGAACATCCCCTGGAGCCCCATCAACAGGTGCGCCTGCGGCTGGACGTGGCAGTGGTAGAATTTCGTGCCCGCATGGCGCGGCGTGAACTCGTAGGTGTGGCTGTCGCCGGGCATGACCGTGTGCTCGTCGGTCTCCGGTACGCCGTCGTTGCCGACCCGCGCGTCCTTCACGTCGGGGGTGTCGAGGAAGAAATGATAGGGATGATCGACGCCGTGAAAATGGATCGTGTGCGGCAGGTAATGCGTGTTCTCGAGCGTGACGGAGACGTGGTCTCCCTGCTCGACGCGGATCGAGGGGGACGGAACGCGAAAGAGTGGATTCGCGCGCAGGTCCTCGAGGCTCCTCGTCGCCATTCCGAAGCTCTTCGGCGCAAAGACCCAGAATCCGGGCTCGATGCCAGGCGCGATCGGAAAGCGCGGAATGAGCTCCGGGGTGTCGGGCGAGTGGCCGTTCAGCTCCACCACCTCGAGCTTGATGTGGACGTCGTCGGGGTCGCCGTCGCCGTCGCGATCGTTCGTCTTGACCACCGCGTCGGGAGCGAGACCGGATTTCATCAACGTCTCCATCGAGACGTTGTTGGTGCCTTTGACGACGGCCGCGACGAGGTACGGATTGTCGGGCTCGCATACCGTCGAGCGCTCGATCGCCACACCCTCGATCACCTGCGCGTCGCGCCACTCCGGGTGCTCGTTCGCGCAGGGAGGCTCGCTCGTTCCGAGGTCGATCGGCAGGGTCGCGGGCGGGCTCCGGTACGCGGCGTCGCCGACGAGCACGGCGCGCGCGGGCTCGAGCAGGCGAGGAACCCAGCGGCGAGGCGCGGCCGCGAGCGCGGCGACGAGAACGAGGGCGACGAACAGGATGATCCTCTTCGTCACTTGACCAGCGCGAGGTTTCGCCGCGCTTCGGAAGCCGCGGCGGGCGGGGGCGTGCGGCGCTGGCTCCAGTAGTAGAGGAGAGGCGCGACGAGCAGCAGCGGGATGACCCACACCCAGAGCGGCATCGCAATCTCGACCCGCATGGGGAAGAGGATCGGATCCTTACCTTCGGGGGTGACGATCGCCGCGTAGCGGCCGGGCGAGGCGATCGTCAGCTGGGCGTTGATCACGCCGGTCGGGTAAGGTTTGGCGGGGACGTGGTGGAGGGTCTCCCGGGACGATCCGTTCACCTTGACGATCTCGAGGTCGAAGGGGACCTTCCGCAATTCCTGATCGACCAAGTCGAAGACGACGATCATCGGTCCGGCCTTCGGAACGTCGGCACAGTATTCGCCGGAGGGATCGAACTCGGGCTCGTAGACGGTGAAGTGCACGGACCAGTTGCCGGTCTTTTGTACGCACGGATCCTTGTCGATCGTCGCGCCGCCGTGCGCGCGCGCGGCGGTCGACGCCGCTCCGGTGAGAAGCGCGACGAGCGCAATCACGGCCCTCGCGCGTGGACGGTGGATGATCGTGCGCACTAGCGTAATGCCTTCAGTCTCTGCCACGAACGTACGTCGTTATGACAGCGGTGCCGTTTCCGGTCGAGCCGTACTCGGCTCGACCGGAAACGGCACCCACCGCGCGGAGCGCGGAAGGCAATACCCAAGGAGCGGCTCGAACCGTCCCGCGCTTCATAGTCGCGGTTGCGCGTGTCCTATTCGATCCGAATACGGATCGAATAGGACACGCGCGCTCATCATTCTGCGACGTCTTTGCTGGCTTCTTGCAAAGAAAGGCCTACGCACTACAGCGCCTTCAGATTGAAGGTCGGAAGGATCGGCCCACCGACCGTCGATAGATAGCGCGTGCCCTCGGAGTCCTGGAACATGAGCAGCCCGCCGAAGCGGCTGTCGGGATCGTAGAGGAGGAGCGCCAAGCGCTCCGTCTCCCAGATGGGGTCCGTCGCGGAGACGTGAACGAGCTTCGTCTCGCCCGGGCCAATCGCGGCTTCGGGCTCGACCGCGAGCCCGCTCGGCGCGATCAGATCGCGCGGATAGCCCGGCTCGTCCTTGGCGACGGCGGCGTTCAGAAAGCGCACGTTCGCCGTGGTGAGCTCGGAGAGGCGCACCGGCTTCGCCAACTGATTCGTGACCTTCAGGTCGAGATAGACCGTGCGCCCGGGCACCTCGTAGGTCGCCTTGACGAGGTCCACCTCCACCCCCTGCGCGGGCCGCGGCAGCGGCTTGACGCGAATGCGGCTCGACTGCAGTGGAACGGTGATCGGGTACTTCGTGGTCGCCCAGTAGTTGCCGATCACCACGATCGCCAGCGTGGCGACGAAGAGCCCTGCTGCGAGCTTGCGATCGGTGGCGGACACGAGCTCGTCCTCGGCGCCGCGCGTGACGAGGATGTATCGCGGAATGAACAGCGGCCGCCGGACCCACCAGGCGAGCCAGACCAGAGCGACCGCGACCCATACGAGATGCCACCCGACCACGGTGGAGAACCCGAATCGCTCGAGATCGACCTCTTGGCCCATCAGCGTCTTCTCCGGGTTCGTGAAGGGCCCGCCGCCCGGCTCGATGGTCACCCATTTTCCCGGTCCCTGGATCGGGCCGGCGTTGTAGACGTTGATCAGCGGATGAACGTGGTAGGTG
Source organism: uncultured delta proteobacterium (assembly GCA_963745025.1). Lineage (GTDB taxonomy): Bacteria > Desulfobacterota > Binatia > JACPRU01 > JACPRU01 > CAVQIG01. Next base: position 27,940 of record CAVUWD010000002.1, on the reverse strand, counting down.
CCGGGAGCACGGGCGCGAAGCTTCACCTGGAACTCGTAGTCGCCGCCGATCGTCAGCGACGTGGAGTTCGCCATGTTCACGCCGTTCAGGAACGACTCTTTACGCACGAAGACCGGGCCCGGCACTCCCGTGTTGATGTACACGGTCTCCGGCCGGCCCATCACTTCGATCGGCCAGTCGTCGAACACCCGAAATCGGCCCGACAGGACGAGCTCGTCGTTCACCTTCAGGCGATCCGTCGACCACTGGCAGTCGTAGAAGAGGATGCTGCGCATGCGCAGGAACGGCTCCTGGGTGCGCTCCCCATGCGCCCACGCGAGGGACGCCACCGCACTCCAGCCGAGCGCGATCAGAGCTACGAGCCGCCCGCGTGAGCGTGAGCGTGAAGCCATGCGCGCGGTGCTCAGATCTTCTGGATGAAGCGCACGGTCGACAGCAGTCGACCCATGAGATTCCACACGAAGTACATGAGCACGCACACGAACCCCGAGAAGAACGCCGAGACCGGGGTAACGTCCTTGCCGAACGTGCGCAGCGTACCCCGCTCGATGATGCGGATGTATTCGGGCGTTCCCGTCCGGATGTACTCGAAACCCTGGAGGTCGGCGAGCGACAACAGCACGCCGTTGTGGTTCATCGGCAGATGGAAGGGCGCGAGCATCGGCCAGTTGCCGAAGTAGAAGATCACCCCCCAGAGCATGCCGCCGAAGATGCCGGTCAACAGATAGCTCCGCGTGAGGATCAACACGCAGTCGAGCAGAATCGCCCCCGGGATGAGCGTCGCCGGCCAGGTGAAGTTCAGCGGGAAGTAGGCCCAGCCGTAGAAGTTGATCGTTCGGCTCATCCACTGTCCGAGCAGCAGCGCCGTCACGCAGACCGTGGCGCCGATCGGCAGCCGGAACTTTTCCCAGAGAACGTACTGGATCGCCGCGGGAAAGGTGATGAGCGAGATCGGCGTCACCACGAGCCACCAGCGCCGATCCTTCCAGTCGGTCCAGAAGTCCCAGTCACCCACCGTGAGCATCGCGTGGATGTGGAAGGCCGCCTGCACCACCATGAAGAGCAGCGGGATCAGCAGCCAATCGATCGTCCGATAGAGCTGCTGCGGATCGCTCGATGCCGGAGATACGTCGTCGTACGCCGGTTCGGCCGACGCTGCCTTCCGCTGCACCATTCCGCGCCTCGCCGCCGCCGACGGTCAGCCGGTCGCGGGGCGTACCGCCCGCTGCGCCTCTCCCTGCGCCAGCTCGATGATGCGGGGGATGCCCTGCATCAGGATGCCTCCGAGACAGAGCGCGGCCCAGGCGAACACGACGAATCCCGCATGCAGCGGCGCCGAGAAGATCTCCTCCATGATCCAGAACGTGTGACCCCACTCGTTGAAGCCGACGTTGGGCAGCATCATGAAGGGGCCGGCGACGGCGATCACGAAGGGGACCGAATGCCCGCGCGCGAACTGTGGAATGCGCGTCCGCGCGTAGAGATACGAGCTCACACCCATGATGATGAACACCGGCATGGCGCCGAAGAAGAGCGCAATGTGGCTCGGCGTGAACTCGGTGTCGCGGACCACCGTTTGGTGCCAGGTCGCGTCTTGCTCGGCGAAGAACTCGGCCCAGTAGACCGCGAAGACGTACATCAGCAGCCAACCGATCAGACGCAGATAGCGCTTGATCTCTTCCGAGGGTTCGAGCGCCGCGAGATTGCGATCCCGCGTCTTCCAGAGCCAGCCCCAGATCGCGGCCGCGGCCACACCTTCGACGAAGAACTCGCCGTAGAGAAGCCGCATCCAGTGCGTCTGGAATTCCGGCGTGCTCGAATCCAGTCCGGTCGTCCAGGCGAAGAACTGCTGGTAGAGTCGAACGCTCACGAAGATCGCGCTGAGCGTCAGCATCCCGCCGGCCAGGAGCCGGTAATTGATCCCTCCTGCGCTCGGGGCACGTCGACCGTCGATCGTCAGGACTTTTGCGGCCATGGCCATCGTTCTACCTCCTCGGCTTCCGGGCTCTCTCTCCCGTACTCACGCCCGCAAAGACCGATATTACTTCATATCAATGCACTCCTCGTGGCGGTTGGCAAGCTCTGGAACGGGGCGGGCGCTACGATCCTTCGAAGGGAATGAGTGAATCGGTGGCAATTCCCCGAAGGATTCCTCTGGGGCTCTGCCACCAGCGCTCACCGGGTGGAGGGAGGCTGCGATCGCAACCAAGCCTCTTGTGGAAAAACGCCTACGTAGCTTCGGCTCGCCCTAACGCGAAACCTCACCCCGCGCGCCTTCATCCAAGAGGTAGACTTCGCGAGACCTTCGAGCTCGCCGCAGTCGTCGCGGCGGGAACTCGAAGGGCCGTGGCGAGGTTCAGAAGAAGGGCCAAGGGCCGAGGAGAAGAAGCATGAATCTGATTGCCACACTGATTTACGATCTTCCGAGCGCCGTCGCTCGACGGCTCGCCTGGCTCGCGCCGCTCATCGCGCGCCTCACGATCGGCTGGATCTTCGTCTCGACCGGCTGGGGGAAGCTCCACAATCTGCAGAAGATCATCGACTATTTCACCGAGCTCGGCATCCCCTACCCGCAGTACCAGGCGCCGTTCGCCTCGGCCAACGAGTTCGTCTGCGGCCTGCTCGTGCTCGTTGGGCTCGCCACGCGCATCGCGTCGGTTCCGCTGATCGTCGTCATGTTCGTCGCGATCAAGACCGCGCAGTGGGGAAACGTCGACTCGCTCGCGGGCTTTTTCGGGCTCACGGAATGGGCGTACGTGGTGATCTTCGCTTGGCTGGCGCTCGCCGGCCCCGGTCCGATCTCGCTCGATCGGCTGATCGCGAACGCGATGAACCGGCATGAGATCTGAGGAGAAAATGGCGACCGGCTTCCGGCTACCGCAAGAGACACCTGGAGTCTTTGCCGGTAGCCGGTAGCCGTTTTTTTCCCCGGAATCCTGCGCGCACGCTCGTCTCGGGGCTCGACGGAATTGCGCCGCCTGATCGGAATTGTCGGGCGCGAAGCTTCCAAATCAGCTCGAAGATCCCGACAATTCCGATCATGCAGCGACGTTCCCTGTACCGGCCTCGACTGACGCTCGGGCAGTTCATCGGGCTTTGCTTCCTCGGCCTCGCGGCCTTGCTGGTCGCGCTGCTGTCGATCTTCTACGCGGGCTCGCGGCACACGATCTTGCTCGCCTCCGAGGAGCTCATGCGCCAGGCGAGTCGCCGGGTGACCGAGCGCGTCGAAGGGCATCTCGGAGAGGCGGAGCGCTTGCTCGAGTCGTTCGCGTGGCAAACGGACCTCGGGCTCGTCGACCCGGCTCGGCTCGACACCGTCGAGTCGTCGTTGATCGGCGAGCTGACCAGCCACCCGCAAGTGACCGAGGTCACGCTGACCTACGGGCGAGCGGTCGGGCGCTACGAGCACGACGACGGACCTCACGACGCCGGTGACCTGAAGCTCTCGCCCGACCAGTCGGGGCAGGTCTCGGTCGCTCGAGTCGGTGCCGGGAGCGACGCCGGGGTGGTGGTTCGCCGCCTCTGGCAGGTGGGGAGCCGTTGGCAAGCCGAGGAACGTCGGCTGCCGTACGAAACGTCGCCCCACGCCGCGGCGCCGCCCGCGGTCGATCCGACGATCCATGCCACCTTCACCGTGCCCTCTCGGGAGGAGCACCGAGGCCGGGCGCTGTGGAGCGACCTCTCCTACAGCGAGGCCGACGCGGGTCTGCCGGAGGAGACGCGCCGACGCGTCGTTAGCGTGCAGAAGGCGCTCTGGTCGAACGACGAGACGTTTCTCGGCGTCTTGCGCGTCTCGCTGCTCAACAATCGGATCGACGAGTTCACCCGGCTCCGCGTCGACGAGCGCTCGGCTTCGGCGGACCCGCACGTGGTATTCCTCTGCGATCGGCGCGGGCGATTGATCTCGCGCCTCGGCTCCGCCGATCGCTTCGCGCTCCTCGACGCCGACGGCAAGCCCGATCCCGACGGAGACGTCCGCGTGGTACCCGCCTCGCCGCCGCCGCAGGTCGCAGCGGCGCTTCGCGCCCCGGTGCTGAATGACGTGGCCTCGGGAGGCTCCGCGCTCGTCCGCTTGAGCGTCGGCGGCACGCCGTACCTGGTGAGCGTCGCGAGCTTGCTCGAAGACCGCACCCAGGGATGGCTCGTCGGCATCGTCGTTCCCGAAGCGTACTACCTCAGCGACCTCGAGGCGTCGCGACGGCGCGCTCTCGGGGTCGCGGCGGTCCTGATGCTCGTCGCCGTCGCGGGTGGCGCGCTGATGCTGCGGGCGATGCGCCGAGACCTCGGGCGCCTGATCACCGAGACGACGCGCCTCAGCGGCTTCGACTTCGCGCCCGCGCGGACCGCGGCGGACACGTTTCGCGACGTCCAGGCCGCCGCCGACAGCCTCGAGCAAGCGAAGACGGCTCTGCGCGCGCTTGGCAAGTACGTGCCGCTCGATCTCGTGCGGCAGCTCTACGAAGCGCGGGTCGAGCCCATGCTCGGCGCTCAGATCCAGGACGTGACGTTGCTCTTCTCCGACATCGCGGGCTTCACCACGGTCTCGGAACAGCTGACGCCGAATGCCCTCGCCGTGGCGCTCGGCGCATATCTCGACGCCATGACGCGCGCGATCCACTCGACCGGCGGCATCATCGACAAGTACACGGGCGACGGGGTGATGGCGCTGTGGAACACTCCCAACCCTTGCGAGCGCCACGCCGAACGTGCCTGCGAGGCCGCGCTCGTCTGCGGCGAAGCGACCGGGGCACTGTTCGCGAGCCCCGCGTGGGCCGCCCTTGCTCCCTGGCGGACGCGCTTCGGCATTCACCGAGCCGAGGTGAACGTCGGCCACTTCGGCGCTCCGGATCGCATGAGCTTCACGGCGATGGGCGACGGCGTGAATCTCGCGTCCCGCCTCGAGGGCCTCAACAAGCAGTACGGGACGTTCATCCTGGTGAGCGCTGCGGTGGAGCGGGACGCGCGCGATCACTTCCACTTCCGTCGCGTGGATCGCGTGGCCGTAAAGGGGAAGCGAGAGGGCGTCGAGGTCTTCGAGCTCCTCGGCCGCCGAGACGACGCCGCTCCCCGGCCTGCGTTCGTCGCTCGCTACGAGCAAGCCCTCGAGGCGTACTTCGCGCGCCGTTTCGACGGCGCGCTCGCGATCCTCGACGGTTGCCCCGACGACGCTCCAAGCCAGGTGCTCGCCGAGCGCTGCCGGCAGTTCCTCGTCGAACGTCCGCCCGCGACCTGGGACGGGATCTACGTCGCCAAGGAGAAGTGAAGCGTATCCCGAACCGCGCAGAGCGCGGAAAACGAGGGAGCGCGCTGCTGAAGAAGGCGGGGTTGGAAAAGTGACCCTGTCGACCTGAGGCCCGGCGTCCCTGTTGGGATTCGACACGGCAGATTTGAAGGAGGCAAAAGCCTTCTGTAGAATTGCAGCGACAGTACGGCTCACCCGCGGCCGTTCTGGTCATCCCTGCCGCACCAGTCGCTCCAGCAGGACTTCCTGGAGATCTCGGCGCCTATCGAAGACCGCCGGCACCACGACCGCGTGCCCCGAGACTCGATATATGAGCCGATACGGCCGAGGAAGGCCAGACCCTGACCATTACGCAGAATGGCGAGGCCAAGGTCGTGGTCATGGACGTCGAGATCTACGACCAGTGGCAAAGGACGACGGCGCTGCTCAAGATGCTGGCCCACGCCGAGGCGGACGTCGACGCCGGCCGAACCGTCTCCCAAGTGCGATTCTTTAGGTACGTGATCGGCTTGACGTTCGCTCGCTGGTTCATGGATCACCTCGCGGGTAGCAGGGCTGAATGACGTGCTGAATTCTGGCCTACACGGCGCGTCCGCGCAACCATGGCACTCCGCTGGCAACCTGGAAGGCGGTGGCGCGGGATTGCTACACTGACGGGGTGGCGGCGCAAATCGACGTGCTCGTCGTCGGTGGCGGAATCCTCGGCCTGGCGACGTCTCACTGCCTCTTGTCGCGCCGGCCGGGCACCTCGATCGTGGTCCTCGAGAAAGAACCGGCGATCGCGCGCCACCAGACGGGGCGCAACTCCGGCGTTCTCCACTCCGGAATCTACTACAAGCCGGGATCGCTGAAGGCCGCGAACTGCCGGGTGGGAAAGTCGGCGATGGAGCGCTTTTGCGCCGAGGAGGGAATCCCCTACGAGATCTGTGGCAAAGTGATCGTGGCATTGGACGAGGCGGAGCAGCCGCGGCTCGATGCGTTGCTCGCGCGCGGCATGGCGAACGGGGTGCGGTGCGAGCGGATCTCGCGGGAACGCCTTCGAGAGCTCGAGCCCCACGCGGCGGGGATCGAAGCGCTCCACGTCCCCGAGACGGGTATCGTGGACTACCGGCGGGTGTGCGAACGGCTCGCCGAGCGGATCGCCGAGGGCGGCGGGAACGTGGTGACCGGCGCGCGCGCCGCCGCGTTCTCCATGGTCGGGAACCGAACGATGGTATCGACGCCCGCAGCGGAGTACGACGCGCGAATCGTGGTGAACTGCGCGGGGCTTCAGAGCGACCGGGTGACGCGGCTCGCCGGCAGACGGCCTGCGGCGCGGATCGTCCCCTTTCGCGGCGAGTACTTCGAGCTCGTGCCGGAGAAGCGCCACCTTTGCCGCAATCTCATCTATCCCGTCCCCGATCCCGCGTTCCCGTTTCTTGGCGTGCACTTCACACGGCGCATCGGCGGCGGGGTCGAGTGCGGGCCGAACGCTGTTCTCGCGTTCGCCCGCGAGGGCTATACCAAGGGATCGGTGAACCTCCGCGATCTGTGGGAAACACTCACCTACGGCGGGTTCCTGCGGCTCGCGCGAAAGCACTGGCGGACGGGCGCCGGCGAAATGTGGCGATCGCTCAGCAAGCGAGCGTTCACGCGCGCGCTCCGGCGGCTGCTGCCCGAGGTCGAGGAGCGGGATCTGCTGCCGGCCCCCGCCGGGGTGCGCGCGCAGGCGGTGGCGCCGGACGGGTCGATGGTGGACGATTTCCTCATCGTCGAGGATGATCGGGCGGTGCACGTCAACAATGCGCCGTCACCGGCGGCCACGGCGTCCCTCGAGATCGGCAGGCTGGTGGCCGAAAAAGTGATGGCGAGGCTGCGATGAGCGGCAGCGAGAGCCAGCGGTTCCCGGTCGAGGCGCTGCGCGATTTCTGCGCGCAGGTGTTCCTCCATTTCGGAGTCCCCCAAGCGGATGCGACGCTCGCGTCCGAGGTTCTGGCGACGGCCGACTTGCGTGGGATCGATTCCCATGGGGTCGCGCGGCTGCATACCTATTTCGACATGCTCACGCTCGGCCGCATCAATCCCAAGCCGACGATCCGCATCGTCAGAGAATCGCCGAGCACGGCGACGGTCGACGGCGACAACGGCCTCGGGCTCGTCGTCGGACCCAAGGCCAACGAGATCGCGATGGCCAAGGCGGCCGAGGCGGGATCGGGCTGGGTCAGCGTTTCCAACAGCAACCACTACGGGATCGCGGGGTACTACGTCTTGAAGGCGCTCGAGCGCGATCTCATCGGCTGGGCGATGACCAATTCCACGAAGCTCGTGGCGCCACTCTGGGGAGCCGAGCGAATGTTGGGAACCAATCCGATCGCCATCGCGTTCCCCGGCCTCGAGGAGCCGCCGATCGTGATCGATCTCGCCACCAGCGCCTGCGCGTATGGAAAGATCGAGATCGGAAAGCGCCGCGGCGAGACGATCCCGCGCGGCTGGGCGATCGACCGCGACGGGCGCGACACGGAAGATCCGAGCGTGATGATGGACGGGGGCGCGATGCTCCCCCTGGGAGGCTTCCGTGACACGGGCGGGCACAAAGGCTACTGCCTCGCCGCCATGGTCGATGTCTTGTGTTGCGTTCTCTCGGGCGCGAACTGGGGGCCCTTCGCGCCTCCCTTCGCGCTTCGCCAAGAGATTCCGGCGCGAAGCGTGGGAAAGGGAATCGGCCACTTCTTCGGCGCGCTCCGGATCGACGCGTTCCTCGATCCCCGGGAATTCAAGCGCCAGATCGACGACTGGATTCGCACCTTTCGCAAGACGAAGCCGATCCCCGGCACGCCGGGCGTCCTCATCCCCGGCGATCCGGAGCGTCAAGCCGAGCGAGAGCGCGCGACGAGTGGAATTCCGGTCCTGCGCCCGGTCGTAGAAGAGCTGCTCGACATCAGCCGCAGGACGGGAATTCCACTCTCCGCGTGACCGGCACGCGCGGCTGCGAATCCCTTAGTCCCGGACCGGATCGACGTCGAGCCGCGCGACGATTCCCTCGAGCGCGCGGCTCGGCGCGGGATAGCGCTTCAGCACGAGCGGATCATGGCCGGGGATCACGTGGCGCCGCGAAGCGGCCAGCGCGTACGCTCGCTTGTGGCCGGCCAGCATGTCGGCGACGTTGTAGACGATCGGGAACGGCCGTTCCTGCTCCATGTTGGCGTAGAGGTGGCTCGCATCGGAGGCGAGGACGACCCAGCCGCGCTTCGTCCAAACCCGGACCATCTGCAGGCCCATCGTGTGGCCGCCGACGAAGTGCACGCTGATTCCGGGGGCGAGACCCTCGTCGCCGTCGTGAAAGGCGACTCTGCCGCCGTAGGCCCGGCGGACCATCGTCACGACGTCGTCCACGTCGAACGCGTGGCGCAGCGCCGGATGGCACATCGAGCGTCCGGTCGCGTAACGCATCTCCTTGTCCTGCACGTGAAAGCGCGCGCGCGCGAACAGGTCGTGGTTGCCGCAGTGGTCATAGTGCATGTGGGTGATGATGACGTCCTCGATCTCGTCGGGCTCGATGTCGAGCGCCTTCAGTCCCTCCGCCGGCGAGCGGACCACGTTGCGCTGGCGCTGCTGCCCGATCGCGGCATCGAAGCCGGTGTCGACGATCCACGTCCGCGCCGCGCCCTTGATCGCCCACACGAAGTAGTCGAGCGGCATCGGGCCGTCGTGCGGGTCGCCGCCGATGAAGTTCTCGCTTGCGAGCCGCTGGTGGTCGGCGTACTTGATCGCGTAAATCTCGTAAGGCTCGAGCTCCGCCATCGCTCGTCTCCGCTGTGTCAGCGCCCGCCCTTGACCTCGACGCCCGCCGACCGCTCGACGAGCTGCACGATCGTCGTGAAGTCCTGGCCCGCCCCGATCTCCACGAGTGTCCGGTGCCAGAGCTCGGCGACCGCCTTCGCCACCGACATCGGCACGCCCGCGGCGTCCGCCTCCTCGAGGCAGAGCTTGAGGTCCTTGTACATCAGGCCGGTGGTGAAGCCGAAGTCGAACGTCCGCGGCAGGATCGCCTTCGGAAATTTGTCCTGCGACGCGCTGTTGCGGCCGCTGCCGGCGTTGATCACGTCGATCATGGTCGCGGCGTCGAGCCCAGACTTGACGCCGAGCACGATCGCCTCCGAGGTCGCCGCCAGCGCGGTCGCCGAGAGCAGGTTGTTCGCGAGCTTCATGGTCTGACCCATGCCGGGCCGCTCGCCGACGAAGAAGACCCTGCCGATCGTCTTCAGCATCGGCTCGAGGCCGCCGAACATCGCCCGCGGGCACGCGACCATGACGGCGAGCGTCCCCTGGATCGCGCCCGCAACGCCACCGCTCACCGGAGAATCGACGGCGGCGATGCCCTTGGCCGCGAGCGCGACGGCGATCTCCTGCGCCACCCTCGCGCCGGTCGTCGACAGGTCGACCACCGTCTTGACCTTCGAACCCGCGATGATGCCGTTCGCATCCAGCGCCACCTCGCGGACGGTGGCAGGGTCGGGCAGGCTGAGCAGAACCGTGTCGACCGCGGACGCGACCGCGGCGGGCGACGCTGCCGCACGCGCGCCCCTCGCCGTGAGAGCCGCGACGGATTCCGGGCGGAGGTCGCACACGGTGAGCGAGTACCCGGCGTCGGCGAGGCGCGACGCCATCGGCCGGCCCATGTTGCCGAGGCCGATGAAACCGACGTGCTTGGCCATGAACGCTCCTCCGCGCGGTTACGGATTGTTGCCGTCGATCTCGGCGAAGACCTCGCGCGCGCAGCGGAACGATTCGACCGCCGCCGGCACGCCGCAGTAGATCGCCACTTGCATGAACACCTCGCGGATCTCCTCGCGCGTGAGACCGTTGTTGAGCGCGCCGCGGATGTGCAGCTTCAGCTCGTGGCTGCGGTTGAGGGCCGAAAGCATGCCGAGGTTCAGGATGCTGCGCGACTTCCGCGACAGACCCTCCCGCGTCCAGACTGCGCCCCAGCAGTACTCGGTGACGAGCTCTTGGAACGGGAGGCTGAACTCGTCGGCGGTCTTGAACGAGCGCTCGACGTGCTCCGCGCCGAGCACGTCCTTCCGTACGTTGAGACCTTTGTCGCGCAATTTCTTGTCCATGGCTCCTCCCGGAGATCGATGAAGGGCGAAGACGCGCCGAGCTGACGCGGCATAGTATGGAGGGCGGCGAACGAGCGTCAATGCGGCCGGCGAAACTCCGCGAGGTCGATACCCGATTTCATCCATCTCATCCTGCGAAGTCTCGTGCTCGAGATTCAGGTCGTGTTCGGTACCGTCAACGCCGGCCGAGAGACCTGCGAGGCGGCCATCCGTGACCTCGGCCGCTTCATGCAGCGCCGGCCCGGCGCGGTTCGCTCGCTCATCACCGGACAGTTCCCCGCCTCGACGCACCGCGATCTGCTGCTCGGCGCCGCGACCGGGATCAAGAACGTGTTGCGCTTCGGCTGATCCGGCGGCGCCTAGGCGCCGTGGCTCCGGTCGCTTCGTAGGCGTCCATTCGAAGCGAGCCGAACGTCGTGCTGCGATGGATGCGGCGCACGCGCCCGCCCGGTGCGGCGGCGCCCAACATCGTGAAGAACGGGAGAAGATGCTCCTCCGTGGGATGGTTTCGCACCGCATGGGGAGCGCGTCGGCGGTAGTCGAGCAGTGCTTCGGTATCTCCGCTCTCGGCCTGCTCGTTGATCCATTCCACGAACTTGGTCACGTGCGGGGCCTCGTGGACCGGCCGTGCCGAGAGCTCGCGCAAATTGTGCGTGATCGAGCCCGAGCCGACGATCAGCACGCCGCGCTCGCGGAGCGGCCGAACCGCTTCCCCAACGCGGTACGCATGCCGGGGCCCGAGCTCGCGCTGCAGCGAGACCTGCGAGACCGGCACGCCGGCGTCCGGAATCATCAGGCGAAGCGGCACCCACGCCCCGTGGTCGAGCCCGCGGCTCGCATCGCTCAGGACAGGAATTCCGGCATCGGCCAGGAGCTTCATCGCCTCGCGCGCCGCCTCGATCGCCCCCCGCGCCGGATAGCGGAGTCGATAGAGCTCGTCCGGAAACCCGCTGAAGTCGTGAATCGTCGGCGGCTCGGGAGCCATCCCGACCGTCGGAATCGCGGTCTCCCAATGCGCCGAAAAGACGAGGACCGCCGTTGGACGCCCGATCCTCGACTCGACCTTGCGCCCGAGGGCTGCAAGAAAGTCTCTCGCCGCGCTCGCCTCGATCGCCATCGTCGGCGCGCCGTGGGAAACGAAGAACGCCGGGAACTCGTTCACAGGTCCGACTACATCGCCGCGCCAGTCTTGAGAAGCAAGCGGCGGAGAGTGGTGAGCTCCGCTTCGTTGAGCTGGATTAGCGATTCGTTTGCTTCTTCTCGATCTTGGCCCAGGTGTCGCGCAGGGTCACGGTGCGATTGAAGACCAGCCCGCCGCCCGTCGAATCGGGGTCGACGCAGAAGTACCCGAGGCGCTCGAATTGAAAGCGACTGCCGATCGCGGCACCGGCGAGGCTCGGCTCGAGGCGGCAGCCGGACAGCGCCTCGAGAGAATTCGGGTTCAGGTTCGAGACGATGTCCGCGCCCGCCTCGAGCGCTTCCGGATCCGGCTTCGCGAAGAGATGATCGTAGAGTCGCACCTCGGCAGAAATCGCGTGCGGGGCCGACACCCAGTGGAGCGTGGCCTTCACCTTGCGACCGTCGGGCGCGTCACCGCCGCGGGTCGCCGGGTCGTAAGTGCAGCGGAGCTCCGTCACCTCTCCGCTTTGCGCGTCCTTCACCACGCTCACGCACTTGATGAAGTACGCGTAGCGTAGCCGCACCTCTCGTCCCGGCGCGAGGCGAAAGAACTGTTTCGGGGGATCCTCCCGGAAATCCTCGCGCTCGATGTAGAGAACGCGTGAGAACGGCACCTTGCGGCTGCCGGCGGCAGGATCCTCGGGATTGTTGACCGCGTCGAGCTCCTCGGCGTGGCCCTCGGGATAGTTCTCGATCACCACGCGCAGCGGTCTCAGCACCGCCATCACGCGCGGCGCGCGACGGTTGAGATCCTCGCGGATGGAGTGCTCGAGCTGCGCCACGTCGACGACGCTGTCCGACCTGCGCCACGCCGATCCGTGCGCAGAACTCGCGAATCGCCTCCGGCGTGTAGCCGCGCCGGCGCAGGCCCGAGATCGTCGGCATGCGAGGATCGTCCCAGCCGGCGACGTGCCTCGCGCTTCACGAGGTCGAGGAGCTTTCGCTTGCTCATCACCGTGTAGGTGAGATTCAGGCGCGCGAACTCGATCTGCTGCGGATGGTAGACGCCGAGCTCGTCGAGAAACCAATCGTAGAGCGGACGGTGGTTCTCGAACTCGAGCGTGCAGATCGAATGCGTGATCCCCTCGATCGAATCCTCGAGGCCGTGCGCCCAGTCGTACATCGGGTAGATGCACCAGGCGTCTGCCGGTGCGGTGATGCGTCGCGTGGACGATGCGGTACATGACCGGGTCGCGCAGGTTGAGGTTCGGCGAAGCCATGTCGATCTTGGCGCGCAGCGTCTTCGCACCGTCGGGAAACTCGCCGGCACGCATGCGCCGCAAGAGATCGATGTTCTCCTCGACGCTGCGATCGCGGTAGGGGCTGTCGCGGCCGGGGGTCGTGAAGTTGCCCCGGTACTCGCCGATCTCTTCGGGCGTGAGATCGCAGACGTACGCCTTGCCCTTGCGCATGAGCTCGACGGCGTAGCTGGTACATCTGCGCGAAGTAATCGGAGGCGTAGTAGAGCCGATCGCCCCAGTCGAAGCCGAGCCAGCGGACGTCCTCCTGGATCGCCTTCACGTACTCGACCTCTTCCGTGATCGGGTTGGTGTCGTCGAAGCGGAGGTTGCAATGTCCGCCGTTCGCCTCGGCTAGCCCGAAATTCAAACAGATCGACTTGGCGTGACCGATATGGAGGTAGCCGTTCGGCTCCGGCGGAAAGCGCGTGTGCACGCGGCCGCCGAAGCGGCCCGTCACTCGGTCGCGGTCGATGAGGTCCTGAATGAAGCTCGTAGACATCCGTTCGTCGTCCTAGCTTGCTGCGAATCCGTGATTCACGGTCTCGTCCAAGCGAATCGCCCGATCGGGCCGATCGCTTCTACCCGACCGATTCGTGTGGGAAAAGCCATCTGCTGCCCGTGCGCCGAACACTTTGCCTGGCCAGGGGGTTTGCGAAGGGCGGGCCTGCGATCGCCGGCAAAGGAGGAAACCGTGAAAAATCTCGTGATTGCGCTCCTCTTGTTGCTGATCGCTGCGGCAGGAACGGTCGTCTGGACGCTCCGGGCCGGGTTGAGCGCCCGGCGCGAGCCGAACGTCATCGAACGCTACGTCGCTCCGCGTCTTCGCCGCCTGGCGATTCCCGCCTCGGCGCGCGACCGACGCAATCCGCTGCCGTCTTCTCCCGACGTCGTCAACGAAGGCCGCGACCACTTCGCCGACCACTGTGCGATCTGCCACGCCAACGACGGAAGCGGCGATTGCGAGATCGGCCACGGCCTCTACCCGAAGCCGCCCGACATGCGGAAGGAAGCAACGCAGTCGCTCTCCGACGGCGAGCTCTTCTACATCATCCAGAATGGCGTGCGCTTCACCGGAATGCCGGCATGGGGAAGCGACCCCGAGAAATCAGACGGAGAGTCGCTCGACGAAGACGACAACTGGGAGCTCGTGCACTTCATTCGCCATCTACCGAAGATCGACCGCGCGGAGCTCGACGAGATGGAGCGCTTGAATCCCAAGAGCCCGCAGGAAGCGGAGGAGGAGCGTGGCGAGCGGGAGTTTCTCGAGGGCGGCAAGGCTTCGCCGGATTCGCACTCACAGGAGCGCTCTCACCACCACTAAACGTGTCACCCGTAAGCGTAAAAGCCTTTACCCGCCTTGCGGCCGAGGTAGCCCGCGGCCACGTAGTTCCGCAGCAACGGGCACGGCCGGTACTTGTCCTCGCCGAGGCTCGTGTGCAGCCGCTCGAGAATCGCGAGGCAGGTATCGAGGCCGATCAGGTCCGCGAGCGCCAGCGGACCCATCGGTTGGTTTGTGCCGAGCTTCATGCCGCTGTCGATGTCCTCGACGGACCCGACACCTTCATACACGGCATAGATCGCCTCGTTGATCATCGGTAGGAGGATCCGGTTGACGATGAAGCCCGCGTAGTCCTTGGCGAGGATCGTCACCTTTCCCATCCGCTCGGCGAGCGCCCGCACGGTCTCGCAGGTCTTGTCCGAGGTGACGAGACCGCGCACGATCTCGACGAGCTGGAGCACCGCCGGCGGATTCATGAAATGCATGCCGATGACCTGCGCCGGCCGCTCGGTAGTGGCACCGAGCTCGGTCAGTGAGATCGACGACGTGTTGCTGGCGAGAATCGCCTCCGGTCGGCAGATGCGATCGAGCCGCTGGAAGATGTCCTTCTTGATCGCGAAGTCCTCGGGGGCTGCTTCGATCACCAAGTCCGCGCCGGCGAGGTCTTCGAGGCGGCTCGTCGTGCGGATGCGGCCGATCAGTTCGGAAGGCTCGGCACCGAGCTTGCCCCTCTCTTTCAAGCGGATCAGGCTCTTCTCCATGGCGCCGAGCGCGCGGTCGAACATCTTCGGCGCGACGTCGTAGAGGATCACGGCGAAACCCGCCTGCGCTCCGACCTGAGCGATGCCTCCACCCATCTGGCCCGCGCCGATGATGCCGATCGTCCGGATGTCCATCGTCGATTCCTCGTCGCGCCAGTTGCCACTTCCGCCGCGGTCGATCAAGCGCGGGCTTCTTTGACGGCCGCGGTTCGCCTGCCGGTCACCGCCGGAGCAACCCGCGCTTCTCGTGCCAACCGGCGATCGACTCCTTGGGAAATTCCCGGTAGCGGGGACCGCGTCCCGAAACCTGCACCCACTTCGGCTTGTAGCGCAGCAGCAGATGCACGTACTCGGGCGGAACCGGCAGCGGCGTGTCGATCACTCCGGCGTTCGGCCAGACGCCATCGGGCCAGCGATCGTCGAGAACGTAGAGGTGCGTGCCGCACTCCTTGCAAAACCAGCGCTCCCCCTCGCTGCGCACCGGCCGCTTCCCGGGATTGCGGATCACCGCGTGATAGCGGCGCAGGTGCTTCTTGCCGCTGACACGCAGCGTGTCGCGCCGACCCATGATGTTGCAGCCGAACGCACCTCCGGTCGTCTTCCGACAGATCGAGCAGTAGCAGTACATGAACGGATACGGAGTCTCCGACTCGACGCGGAAGCGGACCTTGCCGCACTGGCATGAGCCCTGAAGTTGCATCACGGTTTCCTCCTCTCCTCCGGTTCTCCGGCGCGCCCACTCTTCCACGAAGCCCGAGCCCTCTCCAGCGTTGCGGTTGACACGGCACGCGCGATATCAGAGCACGTCCGCAACAGAGATCCAGATGACCTACCTCGTCACGGGCGGAGCGGGATTCATCGGCAGCCATCTCGCGGAGGCGCTGCTCAAGCGCGGCCGAAAGGTGCGCGTGGTCGACAATCTCTCGACCGGCACACGGCAAAACCTCGAGCATCTCAAGGGGCTCGACGGCGACCTCGATCTCATCGAAGCGGACTTGAACGACGCCGATGCCGCGCGGCGAGCATGCGCCGGCGTCGAGATCGCGTTCCACCTCGCCGCCCTGCCCTCGGTGGCGCGCTCCGTCGAGTTCCCGATCACCTCGAACACCGCCAACGTCACCGCGACGATCGAGTTGCTCTGCGCGGCGCGCGCCGCCGGGGTGCGACGGATCGTCTACGCGGCCTCGTCGAGCGCCTACGGCGATCGGTTCTCCACCGGACGATCGTCGCGCGAGCGCGCGCTCGTCAAGCGCGAAACGATGCCGCCCCATCCGCTTTCCCCGTACGCGGTCTCGAAGCTCGCCGGCGAGTACTACACGCGGGTCTTCCACGACGTCTATGGCGTCGAGACCGTGTGCTTGCGCTACTTCAACATCTTCGGACCCCGGCAGAATCCCTTCTCGCCCTACGGCGCGGCGATTCCCAAATTCATCACCGCCGTGCTCCGCGGCGAGCGGCCCGTCGTCTTCGGGGACGGCCGGCAATCGCGCGATTTCACCTACGTCGACAACGCCGTGCGGGCGAACCTGCTCGCCGCCGCGGCGCCGAAGAAGCGGGTCTCGGGCGAGGTCTTCAACGTCGCGTGCGGCCGAAGCGCGACGCTGCTCGACGTCATCGAGCTCGTGAACCGGCTGCTCGGCAAGACGATCGCGCCGAAGTTCGCGCCGGCGCGCCGGGGTGACGTTCGCCACTCCAAAGCAGACATCTCCAAGGCGAAGCGTCTACTCGGCTACACGGTGAGCGTCTCGCTCGTGGAAGGGCTCGAGCGCACCCTCGCGTGGCTGCGCGATCGGGTGTAGGCGAGCTCGATTCGCACCGACAGTCACTCCGTGTCCGGCAACGCTTCGCACGAGGGTTGTCAAACGCTTCCACCAGGCGTAGCTCGAGAGCGATGCGTCGACTCGAGGTTGCTCTCACCGGCACGCTTGGAGTCCTCGGCGATCACCTCGCGAGGCGCCTCGAGCTCGATGAAGGTTGCGGCCGTCTCGTGTTGCTCGATCTGGTTCCCCCTGCGCGCGCACTCAAGAAGGCACTCTACCACCGGGTCGATCTCACCGAAGCGGCCGCTTCGGCGAAGATCGCCGAGGCGCTCGATCGCGAGCCCGTCGACGTGCTCGTGCACTCGGCCTTTCTCCAGCATCCGATCCGCAACGCGAGCTACGAGCACGAGCTCGAGTCGCTCGGCACGATGCATCTCCTCCACGCGCTCACGCAGCTCGGCCGACGCGGGTCGGCGCCGCACCTGATCCTGGCCAGCTCGACTCTGGTCTATGGAGCCCGCCCAGAGAATCCGAGCTTTCTCTCCGAGGACGCCCCGCTCGCGGGCCGTCGCGACTATCCTCTGGTTGCCGAGAAGATCGACGCCGAGCGCCAAGTGAAGCGCTTCCAGGAACGGGAGGGCGTGGCGGTCACCATACTGCGCACGGCCCCGATTCTCTCTCCGCAGGTGCGGACGCTGGCGAGCCGCTATCTTTCGCTGCCGGCCGCCCCGACCATTCTCGGCTTCAATCCCATGATCCAGACCCTCTCGATCGCCGACGCGACCGACGCCTTCGCGCGGGCGATCCTGCGCGCCGACGCGGTCGGTCCGAGAGGATCGCTTCGGGTCTACAACGTCTGCAGTGACGGAGTCTTGCCCCTGCACACCGCCACGCGACTCTGCGGTCGGCGGACCGTGCCTCTGCTACGGTTCGCCGCCAACACGATGATCGATGCCCTCTTTCAAACCGGCCTCGCCATCGCGCCGAGCGCTCACCTCGACTACCTGCAATACCCATGTGTGGCGGACGGCGAGCGCGCGCGATCCGAGCTCGGCTTCATCCCGCAGCAGTCGACGCGAGATTGCATGACGGGCTTCGCACGCACGCGCCTTCGCGACGCCGCATGACGTCGATGATTCGCACCATCGAGTGGCGCCGCGGGCGCGTGGTGATGCTCGATCAGCGCCTGCTGCCCGAGCGCGAAGTCTACCGCGTGTACGACGATTTCCGGGGCGTCGCGCAGGCGATCCGCGACATGGTGATCCGCGGAGCGCCCGCGATCGGCGTGGCGGCGGCGATGGGAGCGGCGCTCGGCGCCCGTCGCCTCCCGGACCGCCGCTTCGCGGCGGGCTTCGAGCGCATCTGCCGGACGCTCGTCGCGGCACGTCCCACCGCCGTGAATCTGGCCTGGGCCGTGGAGCGCATGCGTCGCGTCTGCCGCGAGCACTGGGGCGAACCGCTCGGACGGCTGCGCGGCCGGCTCGAGCGCGAGGCTCTGGCGATCCACGACGAGGACGTCGCGGTGAATCGCGCGCTCGGCCGTCACGGCGCTCCACTGCTCCCCGACGAGGGAACCGTGCTCACGTACTGCAACGCGGGGGCGCTCGCCACCGCGGGCTACGGCACCGCGCTCGGGGTGATCCGCCGTGCGCGGGAGGTCGGCAAACGCATCTCCGTGATCGCCTGCGAGACTCGTCCGTTCCTGCAGGGCTCGCGACTCACCGCCTGGGAGCTCAATCGAGACCGGATTCCCTGCACGCTCGTGACCGACAACATGGTCGGGCACCTCATGCAGCGGGGTGCCGTCGACGCCGTCATCGTCGGCACCGATCGCACCGCCGCCAACGGCGACGTCGCCAACAAGATCGGAACCTATACGCTGGCGGCGCTCGCTGCCCGGCACCGGGTTCCTTTCTACGTCGCCGCGCCGACGTCCTCGATCGACCTCGACACGGCGCGCGGAGCGGACATTCCGATCGAGGAGCGAAGCGCCGAGGAGGTGACGCACTTCGCCGGCCGGCGAATCGCACCGAACGGCATTCCGGTCTACAACCCCGCGTTCGACGTGACCCCCGCGCGTCTGGTCACCGCGATCATCACCGAGCGCGGAGTCGCGCGGCCGCCCTACCGGAAGTCGCTGAGCCGGCTCGTCCGTCCGCTCCCCGTGAAGCGTCGGCGGCGCCAGCGCGGCGGAGGCTAGCTCGGTAGGCTGCCTGGCCGGAGCCGGGATCGCGACCCACGGGTGCGATCTGTGACCCAACCTCCTGGCTCGGTGGGCGTTTCGGCCGAAGACGGATCGCGGGCAACGGAAGCGACCCGTGGCGCGGACTCTCCTACCGACCCTAGGCGCGCGCCTGGGTCGCCCGCTCCTCGATCCAGCGCGCCAGATTGCGGTGGCTGGCGAACCCCTCGGGCGGGATCGGCGGATAGGCGCACGGGCGGCGCAGCCGGCGCAGATGATTCCGCCGCAAGGTGTCGATCCGCGCCGTGGATTCCTCCATGCGCGCGGAGAGGCGCTGGCGCTTCGGGGCCACGCGCTCGATCGTCGTGATGATCTGCTCCGCGTAGTCGAGCTTTTCGCAGACGAGGAGCCAGTCGACGCCCGCCTCGAGCGCCAGGATCGCCGCGTCCGCGGGACCGAAACGGTCCGAGATCGCCTTCATTTCGAGATCGTCGGAAAAGATGACGCCGCGAAACCGCAGGCGCTCGCGCAAGAGCTCGCTCAAGACGCGTCGCGACAGCGTCGCGGGTCGTTCGGCATCGAGAGCGGTGAACACCACGTGAGCGGTCATCAGCGCGTCGATGCCGCTTTGGATCGCTCGCCGGAACGGAAAGAGCTCCGTGCGCTCGATCTCCGCCAGGCTGCGGCGGACCACCGGCAAATCGAGGTGCGAATCGACCGCCGTGTCTCCGTGACCGGGGAAATGCTTGCCGCAAGGAACGACACCCGTCCGCTGCAACCCGTGCGCGAGGGAAATACCGAGCCGCGAGACGGTGCGCGGATGCGATCCGAACGATCGATCCCCGATCACCGGGTTCTTCGGATTCGACGCCACGTCGAGCACCGGCGCGAAATCGATGTCGATGCCGACGCTGCGCAGCTCTTCGCCCATCGCGATCCCCTGCCGATACGCGAGGTGCGGCGAACCCGCCCTCCCCACGATGGCCGCCGAAGGAAATTGCGTGAACGGTTCACCGAGCCGCGCGACGCGTCCGCCTTCGTGATCGATGCCGACGAGGATCGGTCGATCCGTGGCGATCCCATGGAGCTCGGACGTCAGCGCGACCAGCGTGCGCACGTCGACGATGTTGCGGCGGAACAGGATCACTCCGGCGACCGCGCGGCTCTTCAAAAACGAGCGCGTGGCACGGTCGAGCGTCGGCTCGGGCAGCCCCACCATCAAGAGCTGTCCCGCTCGCACCCGCGTCGTATCGGCCACGGTCTCCTCGGGGGGCCCGGCCCACACGCGCCCCAAGCACCCATCAAGGACAAAGGCCCCGGGAAAAGCAAGACGGGGACGTTTCGCGCTACCTTCGCCTGTCTCGCCGCTCGATCGGATCGGCACGGCGCGGAGCGCAGGAAGCGCGAAGATCGGGGGATCGGGGAGGACACGGCGCGACACT
The DNA here is from genome assembly GCA_963745025.1 of uncultured delta proteobacterium. Taxonomy (GTDB): domain Bacteria; phylum Desulfobacterota; class Binatia; order JACPRU01; family JACPRU01; genus CAVQIG01. The sequence goes on along the minus strand of CAVUWD010000002.1, from coordinate 7,755 downwards.
CTCGCGGTCGACGTCGCTCCTGTGATAGCGGACGACGGTCGAGGAACGGGATGGCGGGACGGTACATCGTCGTGGAGGGGCCGATTGCGGTCGGCAAGACGAGTCTCGCCGAGCGGCTGGCCGAGGCCCTCGGCGCGCGCCTCGTCCGCGAGGAAGGGGAAGAGAACCCGTTTCTGCGGAAGTTCTACGAGAGCCCCGAGAAGTACGCGTTCGCCACGCAAATCTTCTTCCTGCTCTCCCGCTACCGCCAGCAATTCGACCTCGCGCAGCGCGACCTCTTCGAGCAGGCGATGGTCGCCGATTACTTCTTCGCTAAAGACCAGATCTTCGCGCGGCTGAATCTCGACAGCGATGAATACGCGCTCTACGAGCAGATCTATCGCATGCTCGGCGCCCGCACGCTCCGGCCCGATCTCGTCGTCTATCTGGAAGCGCGGGGCGAGGTGCTGGCCCGGCGCATGCGGCGGCGCGACCGCGACTACGAGCGGCGGATCGCCCCCGCCTACCTGGAGCGCGTCGCCGAGGCGTATCGACAGTTCTTCTACCACTACTCCGACAGTCCCCTGCTCGTCGTGCAGAGCTCGGAAATCGACTTCGTCGCGCGTCCCGCCGACTTCGATGCCTTGCTGAAGGAGATCCAGACCGTGAGGAAAGGCGTGCAGCACTACGTTCCGCTGCGCTCCAGCTCGCGGGGCCCGCGGTAACCGCGATTGGTCGACCGTCATTTCACGAACCGCGGACTTCGGCTCCACGTCGTCGATCACGGGGGAGACGGGCTGCCGGTCGTGTTGCTGCATGGCGGGTCGGCGCACGCCCGCTGGTGGGACTTCGTCGTGCCACACTTCGGCGGCGGGCTCCACGCCTACGCGCTCGATCTACGCGGTCACGGCGACAGCGACTGGGCCGCGGACGGCGCGTACCAGGTCGCCGATTACGCGAGCGATGTCGCGCAATTGATCGCGGCCTTCGGGCTCGAGAGGCCGGCGCTGGTCGGGCACTCCCTCGGCTCGTTCATCGCTCTGCGCTATGCGGTCGACAATCCCTTCGGCCTCTCGGCGCTCGTCATGGTCGATGGGCGAGCGTCCTTCGGAGCCTCGGGATCGCGTTACATGAAGCTGCTCGGCATGCTGGTGCCCGCGCAATACGATCGGATCGAAGACGCGATCGACAAGTTTCGTCCGCTACCGAAGGAGACGATCGCGCCTGCCGAGACTCTCGCCCACGTCGCGCGCCACGGCTTCCGCAACGAGGGCGGCCTCTGGAAGACGAAGTTCGACCGCGCGTCGTTCGCGGGCCACGAGTCGTTCGACCTCGAGGACCGTCTCCACGATCTGGAGTGCCCCGTGCTGTTCGTGCGCGGCGAGCGGAGCCCGGTGATCAGCTCGGCGGCGATCATCAGGCTTTCGGCCGCGTGTCGTGATGGACGATTCGTCGAGATCCCGGGGTGCCACCACCATGTGCTGATCGATCGTCCCGATCTCCTCGGGCAGGAGATCGGCACGTTCTTACGAGAGGTCGCCGCGCGTGCCCGATCCTCCTGACGGTGTTACGCTGTAAGCGGAGCGAGAGCGGATGATCGGATGATCGGATGATCGGATGATCGGATGATTGGATGATTGCCGGAAAGCCGCGATGGGTTCGCTGGGCAATCGGCGCCGCGTCGCTGGTGCGAGTCGCGGCGGGCCCGGCGCTTGCCGAAACGCCTCCCCCGCCACATCCGAAAGAGTCGACCGGCGCACCGCCCGCGACGCATTGGCACGACGACGATTCACAGCGCCAGGAGGCCATACGGCGGGCGCGGGAGGAGATTCGTAGGGATCCCGACGAGAAGAAGTTCATCCTCTTTCGCTACGGGCTTCACGAAGACGACCTCCGCTGAGCCGCACTACGCTAGCTCGGCCGTATCGCCACGCCACGGGCGGCAAGATACTGCTTCGCCTCGCGGATCGTGAATTCCCGATAGTGGAAGATCGACGCCGCTAGCGCGGCGTCGGCGCCTGCGGCGAGCCCCTCGTAGAGGTGGGAGAGGCTGCCGACTCCGCCGGAGGCGATCACCGGCACACGCACCGATCGAGCGATCGCGCTCGTGAGCGCGAGATCGTAGCCGAGCTTCGTGCCGTCGCGATCCATGCTGGTGAGGAGAATCTCTCCCGCTCCGTAGCCTTCCATCCGCCGCGCCCACTCGACTGCTGCGAGCCCCGTCGGGTTCCGCCCGCCGTGGGTGAAGACCTCCCAGTGATCCCCAGAGCGCTTGGCGTCGATGGCCACGACGATGCATTGCGTGCCAAAGCGCTCGGCCGCTTCGCGCACGAACTCGGGCCTCGCCACGGCGGCGGTGTTGATGGAGACCTTGTCGGCCCCGGCATTCAGCAGCGCCCGGATGTCGGCGAGCTCGCGGATGCCGCCGCCGACGGTGAGCGGCATGAACACCGTCTCGGCGGTACGGCGGACCACGTCGAGAAGGATCGGTCGCTTCTCGTGCGAAGCCGTAATGTCCAGGAACGCCAGCTCGTCGGCGCCCTCTTCGTCGTAGCGCGCCGCCACCTCGACCGGATCACCGGCGTCACGCAGGCCGACGAAGTTCACGCCCTTGACGACGCGTCCGTCTTTGACGTCGAGGCAGGGAATGATGCGCTTGGCGAGCATGGTCACCTCGCCGCGGCGATGGCATCGGCCAGGCGCACGGCACCCGTGTAGAGCGCTTTGCCGACGATCACGGCGGCGATCCCCGTATCCTCCACGGCGCGGAGCGCGCGCACGTCATCGAGCGAAGCGACTCCACCCGAGGCGATCACGGGCAGGCGACCCACCTCGGCGAGCGCGACGGTCGCCTTCACGTTGACGCCCCGCTGCGTGCCGTCGCGCGACACGTCCGTGAAGAGAAAGCCGGCGGCGCCTCGGGGCTCACAGGCGCGAGCCGCGTCGGCGACGGCGATGCTGCTCGTCTCCCTCCATCCTCGCGTCGCGACTCTCCCATCGCGCGCGTCCAGCGCGACGTAGACTCGTCCGGGAAACTCCCGAGCGATCTCCTCGAGGAGATCCGGTGCCTCGAGGGCGACGGTTCCGAGGATCAGACGCGACGCTCCCGCCGAGAACGCCGCCCGCGCCGCTGCGAGCGTCCGGACACCCCCGCCGAACTCGACCGGGATCGAAAGCTTCGCGGCGATCGCACGAAGCGATCCGAGATGCGTCGGGCTTCCCGAGACCGCGCCGTCGAGGTCCACGACGTGCAGCCACTCGGCTCCTTCGCGCTGCCAGCGCTCGGCCATCGCAACGGGGTCGTCCCCGTAGACGGTCGCTTGCGCGGGGTCGCCCTGGAAGAGCCGCACGCACTTACCGTCCTTCAGGTCGATCGCAGGGATCACGATCACGATGTCGCACTCGCACGCACCCTGGCGACGAAGTTTTCCAGGATGTGCAAACCCACTGCCTGGCTCTTCTCCGGGTGGAATTGGCAGGCGAAGACGTTCTTCCACGCCACGGCCGCCGCGAATTCGATTCCGTAGTCGGTCGAGGCGGCGGTTAGAACGGGATCGGCCGGCACGACGTAGTAAGAGTGCACGAAATACACGTAGGCACCCTCGTCGATACCCGCGAGCTCGGCAACCGGCCGCCGGATGCGCAACCGGTTCCAGCCCATCTGCGGAATCTTGAGCCCCTCGAGCTCGCGCCCGCCGAAGCGGACGACTCGGCCGGGCAGGATGCCGAGACCAGGGATCGGCCCGAACTCCTCGCTCTCCTCGAAGAGCAGTTGGAGGCCGAGGCAGATGCCGAGAAATGGCCTTCCGGACTCGACTGCCGTGCGGATCGTCTGCACGAGACCTCGGGTCGCTAGGTTCGCCATGCAAGCCCCGAAGGCGCCGACCCCGGGCAGCACGACGCCGTCTGCGGACAGGATCTTCGCCGGTTCGCTGGTGACGATCGTCGGGTAACCCGCGCGAGCGACACCCTTCTCGACGCTGCGGAGATTCCCCATGCCGTAGTCGACGATCGCGATCATAAGAAGCTCAGGCCACGAATGCTTCGGGGAGACGGAGAGCGCGGTCGGCTATGATCGGCCCGTGCCCGGGTCGATCACAACCGACCGCAACCGCGCGGAGCGCGGAACGCAATAGACCAGCGCCGCGGGTTGTTGCGTTCCGCGCTACGCGCGGTGCTGCATGGCAGGATGGAGCAGCCGGAGCCGGGTCGCGACAAACGGGAGCGACGAGCACGACGCTCGGAGATTCCGATCGGGCCGAGTACGTCCCGATCGGAATCTCCAGCGCTCCTCGGATTTCGCGACGTTCCTGCGAAGTCGTCGCCCGTAGCCCAGTCCTCACAAGATCCCTTTCGTGGACAGCACCCCTTTCACACGCGGGTCGTACGACGCTGCCTGCGAAAGCGCGCGGGCCAGGCCCTTGAACGACGCCTCGACGATGTGGTGCGGGTTTCGTCCTGAGAGCATGTTGATGTGGAGATTCATGCCGACCTGGTGGGTCAGCGCCAACAAGAAGTCGTGGATCAGTTCGACGTCGAAAGTGCCGACCCGCTCCTGCTCGAGCTTGACGTTGTAGGCGAGAAACGGCCGGCCGCTGAGATCGATGACGACCGAGACCAGCGCCTCGTCGAGCGGCACCGTGGCCTCTCCGAAGCGGCGGATCCCGTGCTTGTCACCGAGCGCGTTGCGCAATGCCTCCCCGAGCGTCAGCCCGACGTCTTCGACCGTATGATGGGCATCGACTTCGAGATCGCCGCGCCCTCTCACCGAGAGATCGAAAAAGCCGTGCCGGGCGAAGAGCTCGAGCATGTGATTCAGAAACGGAATGCCGGTTTCGACGTCGTAGGATCCGGCGCCATCGAGGCCGATCTTCACGGAAATGTCGGTCTCCTTGGTCTTGCGGTGCACCTCGGCTGCTCGCGAACGTCGTCGGGCTCCGGCATCGTCGCGCCTCGCCGTTCTTGGCTTCCCTGGTTGCGGCATCTATGACCTCCTCCGACTTCCGCTGCGCAGTCGCACCTTGACCGATCGAGCATGCGCCTCGAGCCCCTCGAGCTCTGCGAGTCGAACGACGGCCGGGCCGAGGCGGCGCAGCGCTCGCTCCGTGCCGCCGATGATGCTCATCCGCTTGATGAAATCATAGACCCCGAGAGGCGAGCCGAAGCGCGCGGTCGCGCCCGTCGGCAGCACGTGGTTTGGTCCCGCCACGTAATCGCCGAGCGACTCCGGGACGTGGGCGCCGAGGAACACCGCCCCCGCATGCCGCACGCTCGGGAGCCACTTCTCGGGGCGCTCGATCACCAGCTCGAGATGCTCGGGGGCGATCCGGTTGGCGATCTCGATCGCCTGTCGCAAGCCGTCGACGACGAAGATTCCTCCGAAGCGCTCGAGCGCCTTCGCGGCCGTCTCCCTGCGGGGCAGCGCGGCGAGCTGCCGTTCGACCTCGCGGGCGACGGCCTCGGCGAGCTTCGCGGTGGTCGTCACGCAGACCGCCGAAGCAAGCTCGTCGTGCTCGGCTTGCGCGAGCAGGTCGGCCGCCACCCACTCCGGCGTCGCCGAGCGGTCCGCGACGACCAGCACCTCGCTTGCCGCGGCGAAGTTGTCGATGCCGACGCGACCGAAGACCAGTCGCTTGGCGGTCTGCACGTAGACGTTGCCCGGCCCGACGATCTTGTCGACCGGCGGCACCGTCTCGGTCCCGTACGCGAGCGCGGCGACCGCTTGCGCACCGCCGACGCGGAAGAAGCGATCGACGCCCGCGATCGACGCTGCCGCCAGCACCGCGGGATAGTTACCTTCCATCGGCGACGGAGGCGACACCGCGATGACTTCGCCGACGCCCGCGACCGTGGCGGGGATCACGTTCATCAACACCGACGAGGGGTACGAGGCCCTTCCACCCGGAACGTACACGCCGACGCGGTCGAGCGGCTCGATCTTCTGCCCGAGCACCAACCCCGTCGGGTCTCGATACCGCCAGCTCTTCTGGATCTGGCGCCGATGAAAATCCCGGATCCGCCGCGCGGCAAGCCGCAGCGCGCGCCGGGCGCCGGGCTCTAGCGCCGCCTCCGCGGCGGCGAGCTCCTGACGCGAGATCTCGAGGCGGCCGCTCACGTCCACGCGATCGAACCGCCGCGTGGCGTCGACGAGCGCGCGGTCTCCACCCGTGCGGACCTCCGCGATGATCTCGCGCACCGCCGACTCGACGCCGGTGTCGCCTGCGGTCGCTCGCTCCGCGATCGCTCGCAGGCGCTCCTCGAAGGCATCCTCTCCGACGCGGTAGATTTCGATGGCGCGCCTCACGCGGGAGCCGCCTTCTCGCGCCGGATCTCGGCGCCAAGCGCCGAGAGCTTCGACTCGATCCGCTCGTAGCCGCGGTCGAGGTGATAGACGCGACGAATCTCGGTCGTGTTCTCCGCCGCCAGTCCGGCCAAGATGAGCGACACGCTCGCGCGGAGGTCGGTCGCCATGACCGGAGCGCCCGAGAGCCGCTCGACGCCGCGCACGACGGCGTTGTTTCCCTCGATCGTGATGTCGGCACCGAGCCGCATGAGCTCGAGGGCGTGCATGAAGCGGTTCTCGAAGATCGTCTCGGTGACTACGGCCGTCCCCTCCGCGATCGTCATCAGCGCCATCATTTGCGCCTGCAGGTCGGTGGCGAAGCCAGGAAACGGAGCCGTCTTCAAGCGGATGCTGCGCGGCCGCCCCCCCCCCAGCACCCGCACGCCGTCGCGCCCGCGCTCAAGCGTCGCTCCCGCCTCCTCGAGCTTCAGCAGGAAGGCGTCGAGATGCTCGGCCCGTGCTCCCCGCACGAAGCAATCCCCGCCGGTAATCGCGCCGGCGACGAGGAACGTCCCCGCCTCGATCCGGTCACCGATCACCTCGTGCTCGACGCCATGAAGCTCGGCCACACCCTCGATGCGGATGATCGACGAGCCGGCGCCGTCGATGCGGCGCCCATCTTGTTGAGGACGCGCCCAAGCTCTTCGACCTCCGGCTCGCGGGCCGCGTTGACGAGCGTGGTGCGCCCCTTCGCGAGCGCCGCCGCCATCATCAAGTTTTCGGTGGCGCCAACCGAGGCGATGTCGAGCGCGATCCGCGCTCCGTGAAGCCGGCGGCCGCTCGGCCCGAGCGGCGCCTCGGCCTCGACGTAGCCGTGGACGATCTCGAGCCGCGCACCCATCTTCTCGAATCCGGCGAGATGGAGATTCACCGGCGGGCGCCGATCGCGCACCCGCCAGGCGTGGAAACCCGCGCGCGGCCCTCGCGCGCGAGCAGGGGACCGAGCGTGAGAAACGACGCACCAGGGCTTTCATGCGCTTGAGGGTGCCTCGCGGCTGGCGAGATCACGCGCCCGAAGCGTGACGAGGGGACCGGGCGGCGGGTGGAGCAGCCGGAGGCCGTTCCCGATCACCAGCAGGCTGGCCCCCATGTCGGTGGCGATGGCTCCCCAGAGCGAGGCCCAGCCCAGCAGGGCCAGGAGCGCGAAGCACGCCTTGACCGCCAGCGCGAAGGTCACGTTCTGCCGGATGACCCGCAGCGTGCGGCGCGCGTGGCCCACCAGCCAGGGGAGTTTCGAGAGGTCGTTGGACATCAGGGCCACGTCGGCGGTTTCAATGGCGGCGTCGCTGCCCGCGGCGCCCATGGCGATGCCCAGGCTGGAGCGGGCCAGGCCGGGGCGTCGTTGACGCCGTCCCCCACCATGGCCACGGTTCCGTAGCGGGCCACCAGCCGCTCCACCACCAGCAATACGTCGTCGAAGAACAGGGCATAAA
>CAVUWD010000001.1:0-15306 GCA_963745025.1 uncultured delta proteobacterium | reverse complement strand
TTCTGAAAAGCCCGAGCGTTCGGGCTTTTCGTCGTTCACCGCTAAAAGGTCACGGTCAAGGTCACGGTTTTCGCCTCGATCGAGTGCCTTGAGCACGGCGGGATCGAGGCCCTTCTCGGGAATCCACTTCCCGTAGTGCGCCTCGATCATGGCCACGCTCGTGCCATGGTACTTCGCCACGCCGTAGGGGTTCGCGCCCTGTGTCAACTGCCACGAGATCGACGTGTGGCGCGTGGCGTAGAACTTCCGCGGCCGAATGCTGAGCCGGCGGAGCACGTCGTAGAAGCCATAGTCCTTCGCCCAGTCGCGCGCGAAGATCGGGCCGCCCTTCGGATCCGGTGAAGAAGTAGTCGTCCGGATTCGGATGCATCCGCGGCGGCCGCACGGTCCGCAGCACCTCGATGACGTTCGGGTAGAGCGCGATCGTGCGGTCGCTCTGCCTGGTTTTGGGCTCGTTCTCCTCGCCCTCGTCGCGGCTCTTGTCGATCGTGACGCTGCCGGTGACAAGACCTACGTCATCCTCGCGCAGCGCGATCGTCTCGCTCGGGCGGCAGCCGGTCCAGAACTGGAAGAAGAGGAACGGGTACCAGAAGCGGTCGTTGCGGAGGTACCAGTCGAGGATTCTGTCGCGCTCCCCGCCGGTGAAGGGATCGGCGTCGCGGCTCGCTTGCTTGAGACCATCGCGCCGCCCCTCTTCTTCTCACGAAGCGGAGCTCCAGCGGAAAGGGATCGGGCGACGGCACGCGGTGTCGCTCCATCGCCGCGACGATGATAGCCCGGAAGAAGCCGGTCACGATGTTGCGAGCGGTCTTCGCCGTGATCGGCACGGACACCAACTCGCCCGTCGCAGCGTCGCGCCTCTGGCGGGTACGCGCGAGCACGTGGTCCTTGAACGCGAACACCCGCTCCGTAGTAACGTCGGAGAGAATCATGTTTCCGAAGAACGGGAGGATCACGTTGCTCGTGCAGGACGTGGCCTTCCGCACATAGCTCTTCCGCTCGGTCGCCTTGATCTCTTCGAGCCAACGCGCGGCGTGTTCACGCAGCGTGATTGTCGCCGCCTTCCGCTCTTCCTCCGGCACCAGGTTCGACGGGCAATCGCCGAGCACGCCGATCAGCGCCAGGTGAAGCGGCCGTCCCTTGCGAAGCGCCTCGGCGATGAGTCGCGCCTTGGCTTCGACGAGCGTGCGGCTCTTGCCCTTCGGTCCGTCGTCGCGTCCTTCACGCCGACCCACGCGGCGCGGCCCTTCCAGTAGATCCGAAGGCACAGGTAGCCGTGCTGGTTCGCGTGGACCTTGACGCCCATCAGAGCAACGCCTTCCCGCCACCACGAGCGAGGCGGATCGGTTCCTCGTCGTCTATCACGGGACGCTCCTTGCCTTCGAGCCACGCGACGACAGCGTCCCATTTCCAGCGCGGTTGGCACCCCGCCGGTTGGAAGAAGTGCTGGCCCTCCCGAAAGACACCACCGGCGATCTTCGCGCGGATCGTGCGCGTGGACCACCTGAGTCTCCTCCCCACCTCTACGGTGGTGAGGTATCCCTCGGGCTCGACGTTCACGACGTAGGCTCCTCCGAGTTGAGTGAACGCAGCCGCGAGAGCGCGTCGGCTGCCCGCGCGAGGCGGCCGTCGAGTACGAACGCCCACCCGGCCACGTCGCGCAGCTCGTCGCGGATCTCCCCGATAAGTGCGCGCGGCTCGGCGGAGAACGAGCGGCCCTGGTACGGCCCTTCGCCCCGGTCGAGCCGCTCGGCCACGCGGACGGCGAACTCGTGAAAGCTCTCCCGCCAGTCCGTCACGGTTCGGCCTCTCCCTTGGCCTCGGATCCTTCCGTGGGGGATGAGGTCCTCGGAGTACGACTCGGAGTCGTTGTTCTCGGCGAAGAACGGGTATTCCTGGCGAGGGCGCGGCCCCGTTCAGCCATCTGCGCTCGCCTCTCGGGCGTGATCGCTAGCCGCCGCTTCCTGACGACGCTGACGGCATCGGCCCGGACGAGGTAGTTCGCGCCCTTCCGGCGTCCGCCGCGGGTGATCTCGTGTTCGATCTCCGCGAGCCCAGCCTTCACGAGCTGGTCGAAGAACCTCGTCCAGGTCGGCCACGTCGAGGAGACCATGAAGCCCTTGCCGTCTTCGGCGTCGCCCCGGTTCATCACGATCACGCATTCCTGTTCGGCGATGGGGGTCACCGGTCGTCTCCGTAGGTCTCGTGGCCGCGCTCGAGGCGCGCGGCTACGGCATTCACGAACACGTGAAACTGTTGACGCCAGTTGATCATGCCGATCCGTCGGTACGGCGGCCGACGCGGGAGGCGATCATGCATCAGCCTCCGTGCCCAGCTTCTCGACCGAGCGGCCCTGACACGCATCGACACGCGAGGTTCTCTATTGTTCTCCCAACTTTCCTTCTCGCGCACACCCGCGATGGTCGGAGTAGAGGGACAATGGAGGGAATCGCGTGTCATCGCGCGTCAGCCTCTCAACCGCAGTCCTTGCCAGTACCGCACCTGCTCGCCATCCTCTCGGGGCTGCGTGACTTTCAGCCACGGTAGAGCGGCCGGACGTTACGACCGAGCATCTGAATCGTGCCGGCCCTCTCCCGCCCGTTGTCCTGGCACCACGTCTTCCACGCAGCGAAGAGCTCTTGCTGCGAGACCTCGTGGCCGGCACCCACTTCACACCGATCACGTAGGAAGGCGCTCACCGGACTCCCCAGGTCCTCGAACTGGCTGGATCATCTCCGCCGAGGAGTGGGGCGGACGAACCGGCCACGAGCATACAACCGATCCCTCCCTCAAGCGCCCAATTCAGGATGCCCGGCAGCTCGGGAACGAACCGCTCGAAGAGCGCGGTATCCTCCTCGCCAAGAACGACCGTGTGAGCAGCGAGACGACGAAGCGCGAGGCGAGCGCGCCGGAGGCATCCTCGAAGCGCGGCAGTTCATTGGTGAGGAAGCATCAACCGCGTCGAGAGCTTGCCGTTCCAATCGGACAGAGTACTTCCTAGGAATCGTCTGCCCGTCTTCGCCACTGATCGACAGCAGGCGTTCGGTAATCACGGCGGTGTCACTCCGGCCGCCGATTCGCGCGTCGGCGATGATGGCGAGCGACTTCCCGATAAGGACCGACAGCCCGAACTGCTGGCCTAGGTTCGAGAGAGTCGGCCGCAGACGTTACGGTCGCCGAGTAGTCGCGGCGGACCACCCGTCCGATGGTGCCCTTTCCGGACCGCTTGGGTCCACCAGCATGCCGATCTTCTGAAAGTGAGTCTGCGGCGTGAGAAGGTACCCGATCCACTCCTGCAACGTGTCCTGCGACTCGCAGTCGTCCGGCCAGAGCTCCTGCAAGAAGCGGAGCCAGTGCTGCGGTTCGGCGGCCGATCCGACTCGAAGCGCGAAGTCGAGACCGTTCAACGTGAAGAAGGCTCGGCGTAGCCCGGAGAAGCCTGCGCGTCGGGATGTGGAGTAAGCCCATTGTGGCAGGCGAGGATGTCGAGCGGATCGAGTGCGGGATCGTCCTCCGAGCCAGCACGGTGCCGGCAAGAAGCGGTAGGTTGACAGACTGGCGCGAAGAGCATCGACGACGTTCTCGACCTTGTTCTTTGTCGGCTTGAACGGCGCGAGCTTCGGCTCTGACCGCCCTTCGAGGCTCCGCCCAAGAGTGCGCCTCCTCGAGAAAGGCGTAGAGCTCCGCCCTAACTGCGGCCTCATCCCGTTCTCGTAGGCGGTCGAGCCGTAGGCGAAGAAGACGTCCGCTTGGTGTCGGAGTGCGAGCACGTCATCGATGAGGTGCTGTTGAGCGACGAAGGCTCGAGCGCTCGGCAGCGGGTCGGACGGATCGAGGATCAGCCGCTCGGGAGCGTTTCGAATTGCGTGCGGTCCTCTCACCCAACGCCTCGCAAGATGTCGTTGAAGTCGTCGGCGCCGCCTTCAGGTATGGCGAGCCGCACACGCCGCCCCTGTCGAGCAAAGCGGCGCCCCGCGTCTTTCGCTGCTTCGATCCCGGCGGGGTCGGCATCGGCATACCCGGTGACCTCGGCCGCAAGTGGCATGGCGGGGAGCTCGATCGTGCGGAGCCCCGAGGTAGACAGCGCCGCCCAGGTCGAGAGCTCCGGGATCGCAGTCATGATCGAGAGTGCTGTTTCGATACCCTCGGCGAGAGCGAGCTTGCGCGCCGGCGGCCCGAGCCGAACTGCACCGCCGCGGCACGGGCCTAACATCCGCTTGTCAATGCGATCGAAGCCGTCAGGCCGAAGAAAGGTTCTGTGGATCGCTATGAGCTCGCCGCGGACGTTATCCACGCGCGCGACCATCGCCGGGAGTTCGCACCGTGTAGGCGCGTGCCAGAGCACCGCGAAGCGGAGTGAGGAGGGTGGCAGTCCCGTGATGCCTCGGCCGCGTAAGTAACGTTCGACAGGCGTTCCCGCTGCCAGCTTCGCCGCACACCAGATCGCGCGGGCGCGTTCCGTTCGCTCTGCAGCCGTGAAGAGCGGCCTCGGCACGGCCGGCCGGTCGAGTGGGTCGCGTGCGCAGCTGTGTTCGACTCCGCAGGTACACGGCCCATCGAGGCGGTGTGCGTAGCTCCCGCTCGGCGCGTGGAGCTCGAGGCTTCCCGCGTACTCCTCACGAGTGCAGTGCTCGAAGCGGCCGTCATCCGAGCGAAAACCGAAGTCGCGTTCTCCGTGTCCGCGCGGAAGGTCGGGATGCCCGCGGCACACGCGGCACGGGTCATGACGAGAGTGTCGGATCAAGCGGTCGCCCTCGGCTGCTCAACGATCCCTACGTTGATCTCGGTCATCCTCGCCGGGTCGCAGCCCGCGCAGAGCTCGAGCACGTTGGCGATCATCGCCGCACCCCTGTTGAGCACGGCTGTCGCAGCGGTCGCAGGTTAGGTCGCGGGAGCCGATCGCGGCGATCGGACGATCGACGTAGTGTCAGCTTCGCCCCGTGAGCACTCAACTGGTCCTTTGCCGGATCGGTCTCGTGTGCTACGAATGCGAATAGTCGGGTTTCATTTTTGATCTGGGGGGAGTCGTTCGCAGCGGCTCCCTCTTCCTTCTGTCGCATCAGGCACCTCCTCCTTCTCGGAAGCCGGGCGAGCGCGGAGACAGCACGCCATGAGCTTTGTCGACTCGCTCGAGCCCGAATTGAGGGTGCGTCGGAGATCCGGCTCTCTGCCAGCCGACGACGGGAGATGAGATCCCCCTACTCTTGGAAGAGGCTCTAACGTCGATACTTTCGACCGGCGCTTCCCTTGCACCACCACCACCACCACCAAACCCACCACAACAACGTCTCAAGCCTTCTGGTCCAAACTCCCTCTGATTGCTTACCCCACAGGAAAAAGCGTACGGATGCGGACTCCGAGTCCCCTCGCCACGGCTAGTTTCGTTGCCAGTGACGGGTTCCGCTGGCCACGCTCGAGCCGACTCAACATCGCCGGCGATAGGCCGGTGAGGTCCGCGACTTCTTCCAACGAGAGCCCACTCTTGTGCCGCCAGCGACGAAGCGAGTTCAGGCGAGTCCCCATGCACCTTTGATATCCTACTATCCCTCAAGATGTCAAGCGTGCGGACACACTCGCTGGACCTGCTTCAGGCAATGCGCTACACGAAGAGCCATGGAACTCCCAAAACCCCTCGACAAAGCGATCGGGGAACGCCTTCGCGAACTCCGCGAACTCCATGGTAGGCGCCAGGATGAAGTCGCGGGCGAAGCGCGCGAGTGGGGCCTCCCGTGGACGCGCGCGACGATCGCGGCCATAGAGCTCGGGCGACGTAAGATCGCGATTGAGGAGTTCCTCCTCTTGCCGACCGTTCTGCAAGCCTTGAAGTTCGCTGTGCCGGTTCCCGGCAGAGAAGAAGCGGCGTCGATCGAGTTGTGGGATCTCTTACCGGAGAAGGGATCGGTATCGCTCAGCCGCGAAACACGGGTGACGAGTTCAGCGTTGCAGCTGATGCTGCGCGGCAAGTCCCACGAAGTGACCGAGGGAATCGACGCTCCAGCGCTCCGCGATGAGGGAGGAAAACTAGCGAGGGCGCTTGCTGCCCAGAGCGATCGCGTGGTGCAAAAGTTGAAGCTGGTGCATCAGATCTGGCCCCAGGCAAAGCACCGGCACATCATTGCAGCGGAAAGAGCAGCCCATGGCGATGCCGAGCGGAAGGTGGCGAAGAAGCTCGGAGAGCAACCGTTTGCGGTCGCTATCGCGGCATTGGCACAGTGGGGATGTAGCTTGAGTGAGGAACGTGACCGCCGAGTTTCTGCGTATCCTACAGACGCTGTCACGCCGAGGAGTGTGCAGGCTTTCCGGGGGCACATAACGCGCGAGCTTGCTGCCCAGGTCGAGCTCCTTCTGGAAAAACAACGTGACGCTTCGTACGGTCGACCGAAGTCCGAAGGTAAGGGGCGCGGAGAACGGAAGAGGCGCAGGGAGTAAACTAATCCGCCCCCACTTCCGATACGCTATCGAAGAGACTCACCCTCAGGCGAAGCTCGTCGGAGTAGCGCCGTAGCTCGTCCTTCAGATGCAAAGCCGCATAGGAGGCGCGCTGCGCGTGGTCCTCGTACCGCAATCGGCGCACCGAACAGCACCATGATCCCATCGCCCATGTACTGATTGATCGTCCCCTCGAACCGGTGAACGCCCTCGGAGAGGATCGCGAAGAAGCGATCCATGATCTTGTGCCACTCCTCGGGATCAACCTGCTCGGCAAGCTCCATCGAATCGTTTATTGAGCGGGGCCACCTCTAGGAAGCGCGAGAGGAACCCGAGCATCTTGGCCCACGCGTCCTTGGCCCGGTCAGGGCGATAGCGCTCGGCGTTGGTGAAGTTGAGGAACGCGTGGCCCGCGCCCGCGTAGCGGTGGAACTCATGCGCCTTGCCGTGGCGCGTGAGCTCCGCGTCGATCTTGTCGACGTCAGCGGGAGAGGGATTCGTGTCCTCGAGGCCGAAGAAGCCAATCACCGGACAGGCGATGTTCTTCGTCAGGTCGAACGGCGCGGGTCCGTCGCCCCACGGCTTCATGATGTTGCCGCCGTAGAACACGCCTGCCGCTTTCCACGCGGTCGGGCGCGCTCCGGCGAGCATGTACGTGATGCGCCCACCCATGCAGAAGCCGAGCACCGCGAGGTCTCCGACGTGCGCGTCGGGGAGCCGGCGCAGGTGCGCGATGGCGCGCATCAACGTCGGCGATGATCTCCGTGTCGCGGAGGCGGCCGATGCGGGTCATGATGTCGGCGGCGTCGTTCTGCGGCTGACGGTGGCTAGAGGTCCGGGCGCGCCGCCGCATACCCCTGGCGAGCGAGCTTTTCGACCCGGTCCTCCATGAAGCGCTCGAGACCGGGGCCGTGCATGATGACGACGACGCCCGGGGCCGCCCCGCCCCCGTGGGGGGCGTCGAGATAGATCCGCATTGGCTGCCCGTCCACCTGAATCGTGTCCCAACGTGCCATGTCATTCCTCCGTTCTTAGAGAAAAGATAACTCTACGCGGCGGTTCGCACGGGCGCCTTGTGAAGCGCGCCGTCCTTCATGATCATGCGGAGCGCGCTCCTGTCCTGGAGGATCTCGATGTGCGCGAGGGGATCGCCGTCCACGAGCAAGAGGTCGGCGAGGGCGCCCGCCTTCACCACGCCCAGCTCGCCCGGCGCGCCCCATGAGCTCGCCGCCGAGCCTGGTCGCGGCCACGAGGGTCTCCATGGGCGAAAAGCCGAGGATCTTGACGAAGACCCAGAGGTCCTGCGCGTACGTGCCGTGCGGTGTGAACAGGAAGCCGTAGTCGCCGCCGGGGAGCACCCGGATGCCGCGCTTGCGCATGCGCGCGACCGCCTCGACGGAGACTTCCAGCTCGTGCTCGAAGGCCCGCGCCCGCTCGGCGTGACGCCCCACTGGCCGCCCGCCTGGCGTCAGGTTATAGGTGAGGCCGAGCGCGGGCCCGACGAAGATCCGGTCGCGCGCCGCCTCGAGCGCGTCGAGGGCGCGCTCGTCCGCGTAGTTGGCGTGATAGATGACCTCGATGCCGTGGCGCAGGGCCATCATGACGGACTCCGCGCTCCGGCAGTGCGCGGCGACGCGCAAGCTCGGCCGCGCGCGCCACCTCCATGGCGGCCGCGACCTCGCCGTCCGTCATCGGGCGTCTGGTCGGAGGGATAGCTCGACGTGCCGATGTCGCCGGAGAGGTTGAGCTTCAGGAGGTCGACGCCCTCGCGCGCGAGCAGCCGGCACACCCGGCGGATCGCGTCGGGCCCGTCCGCGACCCACGAGAAGGTCGGCGTCTCGTAGTGGGGCAGGTGCATCTGATTCGTGTCGCCGAGCCCGCCCGTCACCGTGATCTCGGGGCCATTGGCGAGGAGCCGGGGCCCGGCCTCCCGTCCGGCTTCGATCTCGCGGCGCAGCACGACGTCCAGGCGCGGCTTGGCCGACGCGGCCGAGAACGCGCTCGTGTAGCCGCAGTCGAGCATCGTGCGCGCATTGCGCACGGTGATGAGCATGTGCTCCTCGATGGCGGAGCCGCGTCAGGTCGTGCGAGCTCATGTCGGCGAAGCCCAGGTGCGCGTGCGACTCGATGAGGCCGGGCATCAGCGTGGCGCCCGCGCCATCGATCACGGTCGCGCCGGCGGCGTCGGGCGTGTCCGACCCCGGGATGACCGCGGCGATGCGGTTCGCCTCGACGCGGACGGCGCCGCGGAACGGCTCCCGGCCGGTGCCATCGAAGATGCTCGCGTTGGCGATCACGTAGGCCATCAACTGTCCTCCTCCCGAGCTCTCCCCGCGGATGTCGGGCCTTACAGCGTCTGGCCTGCGGAGGGCCAAACCTTATCGGGGGATTGATTCTTTGTCCGTTGCTTCTTCGCGTTTTGCGAAGATCCTGTCCAGGTCAGGCAGCAGCGGCGTAGAGACTGAAGCGCCCTTCACGTAGCTTGAGGGCTGCGGCGATGATGCGACGGCCGGAGAGGGTGACGCGCCAGCGTCGCGAGTGCGGAATCTTGGCGATCAAGCGGTAGGAGCCGCCGGCGCGGGCCGCTTCGCCAGTTCAGGTTACGGGATAAGGCGAAGCTGGCCCGGTGCGGGTCGTCCTCTCACGCCACGCAGCTCGTGCCGATTCGTGACCTGATCCGACTCGCGAGCTGCGTGAACCGCGACTCGATCCGATCGTTCTTCACGGCGATCGCCAGCGCACGCGTTGCAACTGAGTCGTAGAGCGAGAACGACGGGATTCTTCAGGTGACCCTGTACACCCGGTACTCGACGACCAGGTTCGGCAGCATCCGGCCCTCTCCTACGAATAGCGTCTGGTTCAGCCAGGCGTACTCTCGGGTCGCCGGTCTCGAAGCGGGGATTCGTCCGCCAGTAGTGGTCCGCGAACTCCGTTCCGGTCTGCTTCTCCAGCGCCTGCTGCGCCTTCGCGTTGAATTCGATGATTCCGTAATACGCGAGGTAGATGGCCGCCCCATCGCCCGTGACGAGCTGGGCACGCACGTCGAGGCGCGCTTGCCCGTCGGGTCCGACCAGGGCCCAGTCGCCGCCGCCGCTCAGGATCCTTCCCTTGAGCCGCGGCCCCTCGAAGTCGCCGCCGGTCACTTCGACGACGATGCGGTTGCCGTAAGGCCCGGACCCGATGGTGACCGCGGGCTTCAACGTGGCGCGATAGGTGAATTCGTACTCTAGACTCGGCATGACTTCCTCCTCAGCTGGCCTCGATATCACAGTCGCACGGCGACCCCCCACTTCTGCCTCGGAATGCTCCCTTTCTACGGCGCTCGCCTTCGAGGGCGGAGCGGGACTGCAAGCGGGACTGCAGCGGGACTGCAGGATCTTGTCAGGGAGGTGTTTCGGTGTGTAGGCGTGCGCGGTTCGCGAACGCTCGGCGTCGAAGGCGCCGTCGTATTCGCGGCGGGCGATGCCGAGGCTGACGCCGGTGCATCTTCCACCCACACCAAAAGACTGCCTTCACGTCGTGCCATGCGCTGAACGTCGACGAGTTCTTCGATGACCTCCTCGAGCGCATCGTCATCGAGTTCGAATTGCCGCCGCAGCACGCGCAGCGACCAGCTTCACCACGCTCCACGCGGTCTCCTCATTGGCGTAGGTGACGCGCTCGAGGATGCCCTCGAGGGTCGTCCCGTGCGCGGCGCCTGAACCAGGTCGGGGTGTTGCTGTACCCGATCGCCGTCCGGCCGGGGGCGCGGTCTCATAGCCTTCCACGGTTGCGCCCTACCACAGCTGACGCTCGCCGCTCGAGTCGAATGCGGGTCCACGACCCAGGACATGAGAGGCTTCTTGCGCCGCGTACGCGTTTCGAGTCTGGTCAGCGCCGAAGATCCGGAAGGAGGCGAGGGACATGTCGTCGAAGAGCAACGTGTGGTCCCCTGAGATCCAGGATCAACCGGGCATCCGTTTCGGCCATGGCGCTTTCCAGTCGCCTCGGGCTTCCTCGGCGCGACGCGGCCGGGCCGCCGCTAAGAGCGCGGTGGCGTAGTCGCTGCCGAGTCGACCGCCGAATAGAAGCGGTCGAGGAACGCGTGCCCTTCTTGGAGACCCTTGGCCGCGAGGATCAGCGAGACGGTGTCGCACATCGGCGGCGGGCCGCAGATGTAAGCGTCGAACGGGCTCGCATCCGCGAGGGCGCGCTGGATGACCTGAGCGATCATCCCGACCGGGCCCTCCCACCGGCAGTCGGCCGTCGGCTCGGAGAGCGCCGGCCGGTAGCGGAGGTTCGGAACGCGCCTCTGCAGGTTGGCGATCTCTTCCTGTAGAGGAAGGTCGGCCACGGTACGGGCACCGTAGTAGAACGTGATCGCTCGGGGGTCTCGGTCTTCGGCGGCCGCTTCGAGGATCGACAGCAGCGGAGCGATTCCCGATCCGCCGCCGACGAGCAGGATGGGCTGATCTCCCTCGCGGAGATAGCTCGCGCCGTAGGGTCCACGAACGCGTAGCGGGTTCCCGCGGCTCAGCTGGTCGAGGCTTCCCGAGAACGCGCCACCGGGAATCTTGAGGATGACGAGATCGACCTCTTCGCAGCGGCTCGGCGGGCTGGCGATCGAGTACGACCGCCATTCTCCGGAGCGACCCGAAACCTCCACTTCGAGGAACTGGCCCGGGTAGAAGGCAAGCGGCCGGTCGAGACGGAGCCGCAAGCGGTAGAGCGCGCGAGTGATGCGCTCGTTCACCGAGACCGTCGCAGCGAAGTCGGCCGGCCGCAGAACCGGCCGCAGTCGATCGGTCGGGTCTTCGGGAACCTGGATGACCAGATCGGAGCACGCACGCGCACAGCAGAGTAGCGCCCAGCCCTCCTCTCGCTCCCGCTCCGAGAGCGAGTACGGCGACGCGTTGCCGAGATCGACGTCGCCGTCGCTCACCAGGTACTTGCAGCTCGAGCAGTTGCCGTGACGACATCCGTACCGCAGCGGCACCCCGTGCCGTAGCGCGGCGTTCAGCACCGCCTCGCCTTCGCCGGCTTCGAAGACCGTTCCGCTCGGCTCGAGACGGACTCGACAGCTCGCCATCGAAGACCTACGCCCCTGCTTCGAGCTCGACCATCTTCGAGGTGACCCGGAAGAAGTCGGGCCCCGGCGCCGCTCGTCCGACGAATGTAGTCATCACGACGAGCCACTGGCTGAGCTCGATCGGTCGTCCGAGCTCCTGGCCAACCTTGTCCATCGGCACTACGATCTCGTCGTCGGCGGCGATGTGCCAGTAGGTGCCCTTGTCGGTCACCTCGACGTCAGGCCGTTCGCGCTCGAGCATGTCTATCGTCGCGTCGGCCTCGTCGCTCTTCATCAGGACGAGCGCAACCTTCCTTCCTACATGGGTGGTCATGCGGCCTCCGTGGACTTGGGCTCGAGGGCGGCGACGATCGCGGCCTGTGCCTCGCGGGCACGTGTCACGGCCTCGCCGAAGCTGCCTCGACGATTAGGGATCCGTTCGTAGATCGGCGCCAGGGCTTCGGTCGCCGCGAGCGCCCGGGGCGTCCAGCGGGCGATCCAGCCCTTTACGAGCTCGCGGTTCGCGTCGGCCGCCGGGACCTTCGGGTCCGTCACCATGCGCACCAGCTCCTGCGTCCACTCGAGGTTGCGGCGCCGATCGCGCTCCGTCGTGGCGACCACCTGCGGGCTGACCGCGTCGCCGTGGAAAGCGCCGTGACGGCGGACGATCTCGCTCGCGCCCACGTCGCTGAGAATCGGGTCGACCGCGAGGTGCACGGCCACGGGCAGCTCGGCCCAGTCCTCGATCGCCATCAGCTCCTCGGTCAATCGACGCATCGGCTGATAGATTGGATCGGAGAGCCATCGCTCCTTGGCGCCGACGTCACGGAATCCTTCGATCTGATCCTCGAGGTCCATGAGATAGATCACGATCGCTTGCGCATGGCGCATGCGATCCACGCCGGCGAAGCAGTAGACGTTGCCGAGCGTGTCGGAGAGCGTCTCGCGCTGCGCCTGCGCGAAGCAGCGGAAGAGTCCGTACTCGAAGAACGACCAGACGCGGTAATGCGCGCCGACGATCTCGCGAGTCCAGATCGGCTCGAAGTCGCGAAACGCCCCGCCGCGCGCGGCATCCTCGAACGCCCTCTCGAGCGAGCGCTCCTGCTCCGCCTGCATGCGGACGTACGGCCGCTGCCAGAGCGCCGCGGGGTCCCTGAAGTCGAACCAGTGCGGGTGGCTGAGGCGCGTCGATTCCTTCCGCCACGCCGTCCGCCCTTCCGCGGTGCGCAGATACCACCCCTGCTTGTCGAAGACTTCCGGGTCGGGCTGCGTGTAACAGGTGACGGCCTCGTACTCGGAGAGCCGGCGCTTGCGCGGCCGGATGTAGGTGAAGTCGCGGGGTGCCTTGGCTTCGACGGTCATGACAGCACCTCCGCGAGCGGATTCTTGATCTCGATCTTCAGGGCCGCGAGATCGTCGATCGTCCACATGCGATCGTCGTCGAGCGAGGGCTGCGCGATCAGGGTCTTGCCGTCCGCCCGCAAGAGCCCGTTCTCGCGGACGTACTCGGCGAGATCGTAACCGTCGTAGAGCTCGTAGAACGTGTCGTAGCCGAGATAGCGCTGAGGGTCTTCGTCGAAGATGAACTCGCAGGCTTCGGTGCAGAAGGCGTGTTTCTTGCCCCCGTACGTCTTCACCCGCATCGTCGTGATGTCGGGCCGCGGGAACACGCAGGGCATCTGACAGACGCGGCACATCGGCGGCATCGCCGGAAAGAGCGACAGCGGCACGTTCTTCGAGCGTGGGTCGCACATCTTGCGGTACTCCTGCCAGAACGCGCCGTAGTGGCCGTACCACCCGGGGTACTTGCGCTCGAACCACTCCATGTCCTCGTCGGTGAGCGGGTCGAAGCGCCAGAACTGCAGGGGCCATGCGGCGAACGCGAACATCGCGGCCGTGTGCCCGATCCACTGCATACGGCTGCGCGCCGCGGGGTACCAGCGGGGCACCTTCAGCCCGAATGGGGCGAGCTTCTCGATGTAGCAGCCCACCCAGTCCTCATGGATCCACTCGTTCCACTTCTCGCCGTAGCTCGAGGTCCTTTTGGCCTGGAAGTAGTCGTAGACGGTGCCGAGGAAGGGATCGAGGAACGCGTGCTGACGCCAGAACGCGCGGTCAAAGTCGGCCTGTAGGATCGTCAGGTTATCGGGGTTGGACACGACCGCGGCCAGCGTCGAGTAGCCGTTCGCCATGTGCCGCGCCTCATCCGACTGGATGCTCAGGAACACGCTCGGCGTCGCCTGATCTCCGTTGGCCGCGGCGATCTCAGTCATGGCGACGAAGATCGGGTTCGTGTAGGCCGTCTCAGCGACGACCTGCAGGTTCAGCGCCCCCTCGATCGGGTCGCCGACGAAGAACGCCTCGAGCGCCGCCCGTCCAGCGCGGTGGAACATGTTCGTGCCGCGGAACTTGAAGCCCTGCGCGAAGCCTTCGGGATCGGCGGCGTGGCGCGCGAAGTAGCGCGTGAGGTACGCTTCCTGGTTCACGTGGCGAACCTCGTCGAGCATCTGCGCCATGTAGCCCTGGCGAAGCTCCGCGTTCTCGATCGTGTCGACGAGCTGACCCGTGCACTTCATGGCCGCGTACTCGCCGAAGTTCACGACCGGCAGAGCGACCTTCATGACCTCCATCCACCGCCGCTCCGCCTTGGCGGGTGCGTTGGACCGCGCGAGCGCGTCCTCGAGCGCGCCGTACTGTCGATTGTCCTTCTCCTCCTCCATCGAGAAATAATCGCGGAGCAAGTGGCGGAACGGATCCTTGGTCTTCGCGGGAATCTTGTAGCGGGTGGGATAGCGGACCGGCTTCTTCGCGTAGGTCGGCTCCCAGTCGAAATCTTTGACTCGGTTGTGGGCTTCGACGAGGCTTCGCATGAGGACTCTCCTTCGTGCGCTGCAAAGGTTAGCGGCCGAGGGACGCTCGCACAGCTCACAATCCCTCCCCAGTCGAAACAGTTCTATAAGTAAAGTCCCCTATCGGAGGGGTCGCTCCGAAAGTCCATTGAGCGGCCTTGGCGACGACCGCTTCTCGGAAACCGGCGAATGGCGAATCTCGGCCGCGATGCTTGCGAGGTGCCGGCGTGAAAAAGACCCTTGAACCCCAACCACCTGCCCGTGGCCGTCGAGGGCACGGGCGAAGGTAGCCTCCAAGGTCGCGATCTCATCCTGACGCCCGACGAAGCGCGAAAAGCCGCGGGCCCGCTGGCGGTCGAGGCGCGTGCGAAACGACCCCACCCCCTCGAGGTCGTAGAGCCCGACCGGCTCATCCACCCCCCTTGACCCTCGTGCGTCCCAGGTCTCGCAGCCGGAAGTAGCCCGAGACCAGCTTCGCCGTATACCCGGTGAGGAGCACCTTCCCGGTACTCCGCGATCTGCTCCATCCGCGCGGCGAGACCGACCGTGTGGCCCTGCGCCGTGTAGTCCATCCGCAGGTCGTCGCCGATCTTTCCCACCACGACCTCGCCGGAGTTGAGGCCCATGCGGACGGAGAAGCTGAGGCCGTGCTCGAGGCGGATCTCGTCCGCGTAGCGCCGCAGCTCGTGCTGGAGGTCCAGCGCCGCGTAACAAGCACGCTGCGCGTGATCCTCGTGCGCAATCGGCGCACCGAACAGCGCCATGATGCCGTCGCCGGTGTACTGGTTGATCGTGCCCTCGAAGCGGTGAACCCCGTCGGAGAGGATCGCGAAGAAGCGATCCATGATCTCGTGCCACGTCTTCGGGATCGAGCTGCTCGGCGAGATCCATCGACCCCTTCACGTCGGCGAAGAGCACGGTCACCTGCTTCCGCTCGCCTTCGAGAGCGCTGCGGGTGGTGAGGATCTTCTCGGCGAGGTG